>CAVZWS010000019.1:0-95473 GCA_963779075.1 Bryobacterales bacterium | reverse complement strand
TAGGGGGGTAAAGCGATGAAACAAACGCCGATTCAAACCAAGCCCTCAGTTCTGGAGCAAAAGGGGTACGTCCCCACTACCCTGACAGCGATTCACCGTCAGCCGACAGCGACGACTATTGTTCCCGATGCTGGCTCGGCCCCGGCACCTGCAGATCCTTCGGCTCCGGCAAATTCAGGATCGAGTCAGCAGACCCCGCAGCAGAACACGCCATCGTCAACCCCAGAAGGCTAATGTTCCTTGGCCTGTGTCATGAAACGTGGCAAACCATTGCAGCCATCGCGACTGCAGTTGGGACGTTACTCGCTGTACTTGGCTTGATCGCCGCCCGGGCTACAATTCGGCAGAATACGCTAGCAAGGGAGCTCCAACTCTTCGAGACCATTTTCCGCGATGTGCGCCAGCTCGACAGTGAACACATTACCTCCTTTGCGACGATGACACCAGAGCAGAAGACGGCTTGGAGCGCTTCTTTTTTCAATACTGTCGAGTATCTCTGCTTCATGGTTAACCATAAATTGATAAAGAACGACGATCTACGGCAATTCTTCATATCTTCCGGTGCTCTCGCAGCGTGGAAATTGATCTTTGATCGGCATGTCTCCGAAAAAATTCTTGGCGATAGCCCAATAGCCTTCTGCGAATTTAAGAAGACGACTAACCTAGAACGTTAAACGCGTTGCGAGTTGTCATCACGTAACACAAGAGCGATATCCCGGCTACAATGGAGTCATGGCGGAATACGGCTACACAACGGTGTTCGAGCCCCTCCCGGAAGGTGGGTTCAGCGTGCTTGTGCCTGCGATTCCCGAAATCTGCACCTTTGGTGAGACCCTCGAAGAAGCGCGCGAAATGGCACGAGACGCAATTCGGTGTTATCTGGAAAGCGTCATCCTAACTGGGGAGCCAATCCCCGCTGATCTTGCCGAAGTGACGACAGAGCGAGTAGCAGTAACCGTTCCGTAGTCGCCGCTCGGCATGCCCCCGAAGCTTCCGGTCCTCAAGCCCAAAGAGGTGATTGCGGCGCTATTGCGCGCTGGTTTTTACGTTCACCGCCAGAAGGGCAGCCACGCGCGATTGCTTCATCGCACAAACCCCGAGCTCCACGTAACCGTTCCCGTCCACAGCAAGGATATTCCTCCCACGCTGCTCAAACATCGAATTCTTAAGCAGGCCAATCTGACTGACGAGGAGTTTCTCGAACTCCTGTAGTCTCAGCTAATCACTTCGCCTAGGAGAAACACGTGGTCGTCGACTACGCCTGCGCTAGGATTAGATCAAGTGCCAGACATGCGAATCCTGACCCTTGCGCTAGCAACCACGCCGACGATTGCAGTTCTGATCGGGATTCTTATCAACAACAGACAATTGAGCGGTTTCAAATCTGCGCTCGATAGGCGCTTCAATGATTTGCAGTCGCACATGGATCTGCACTTCAATGAGATCCGCCCGCACCTGGAAGAGATAAGACCCGGACCGCTGAATTAGATGCGCTCCAAAACCGTTTGGCTATCATCGTAACCGTGGCGGCCGAACCACAACGCAGGGGGAGCCTTCGCGCACATCAACTCGAGCCACACATTCCAAGATGTACAAGAAGTACTGACGGTCGTCCTTCGCCATGTTGATTACAGCGGGACGGCTTCCTTGAGCGCGGATTCGCGAAGCAGCGGGTGGAGCGAACGCGCGATCACTATGTCTACGCGCCGGCCGAGGGCAGTTTCGAGGTCGGCAAGCAAGCCGCCGGGAAACCACGGAGTCGTCGGGCCCACGACATCGATCAGCAGGTCGACGTCACTGTTCTCGCGCGCGTCGCCGCGCGCAACCGAACCGAACACACGCACATTGCCCGCGCCGTGCTTGGCGGCGATGGATTGGATCTCGGATTGTTTAGCGCGCAGCGCTTCCAAGGCGCTCATGACTTTATTCTAGACCGGGCATCACGCCGCGTCTTTGGACGCCACAGCGAGATGGAAGCCTAAGCTGTCGAGCAGCGTATTAAGGCTCTGCAGACTCGGGTTGCCGCGCTTTGAAAGCATCTTGTAAAGACTTTCACGACTTAGCGTGCTCTTCGCGGCAACTCGGCTGAATCCGCGCGCCTGCGCGACGTTGCGAAGAGCCATCAGAAACACACGCGGGTCGTCGTCTTCGAGCGCGGCGTTGAGGTAGGCTTTCGCCCGCCGCTGATTTTTGAGCGACTCGATCAGATAGTCATCGTAGGGTACGCTTCTTGGCATTTTTTCTGCTCCTAAAATCCATCCAGAACGCTTTAGCGCCCGCAATATCCTTACGTTGCGCCGCTTTGCTTCCTCCGCAAAGTAGGATCACGATCGAATGGCCCTCCTGCCCGAAATACACCCGATAACCGGGGCCCGTATCAATTCGAAGTTCCGAGACTCCATTGCCCACCGATTTACAATCACCAAGAAGGCCAAGGCGAACACGCTCTAGTCGTGCCAAAACGCGGCCTTGCGCTTCATGATCTTTCAGGGAATCGATCCATTCCTGAAAGGGCCGTTTACCGTCCGGCGTCTCATAAATTTGCAATGCCCTCGCCTGCGCTGGCATCTACTTGATTGTATCCTATCGGCTACACTCGGGGAGCGGCCGATTACGTTCCGAAAGCGTTTCGCTATCCTCGTAGTATGGCTGCCGAATTAAAGCGCTGCTTCTGGGTATCGCTCGACAAACCTTATTACGTCGAATATCACGACACCGAGTGGGGAGTGCCGGTGCATGACGATCAGCGGCATTTCGAGATGCTGATTCTGGAAGGCGCGCAGGCGGGGCTGAGTTGGGAAACGATCCTGCGCAAGCGCAAGCACTACCGGCGGGCGTTCGCCGGGTTCGATCCCGCGAAGGTGGCTCGGTTCACTCCGGCGCGCATTGAAAAGCTGCTGCTGAATCCGGGACTGGTGCGCAACCGGCTCAAGATTCATAGCGCCGTGAAAAATGCGCGCGCGTTTCTCGCGACCCAAAAGGAATTCGGCACTTTCGACGCCTACGTGTGGCGTTTCGTGGGGAACCGGCCAATCAACCGCAAGCGGAAGAGCCGCGCGGACGTCCCCGCGAAGACCGAGGAGAGCGACGCGCTATCGAAAGATCTGCAGAAGCGGGGATTCAACTTCGTCGGCAGCACTATCATGTATTCCTATATGCAGGCAATCGGCCTAGTCAATGATCACACGACGGATTGCTTCCGGCATCGCGGTTGATTTTCGGGCGTCTGAACCGCCATGCTGGGCCTGTGACCCTGTTTACTCCTCTGAAGATCCGTGAAATTACGTTGCGCAACCGCATTGCAGTCTCGCCGATGTGCGAGTACTCATCCGATGATGGCTTCGCGAACGATTGGCATTTGGTTCACCTCGGCAGCCGCGCGGTGGGGGGCGCGGGACTGGTGATGGTGGAGGCGACTGCGGTGGAGGCTCGCGGCCGCATCACGCCAGGAGACCACGGCATCTACAAGGATGCGCACATCGAGATGCTGACGCGCATTGCGGCGTTCATCAAGAAGCAGGGCGCCGTGGCGGCGATTCAAATCGCGCACGCGGGACGCAAAGCAAGCTGCAATGTCCCATGGGTAAAGAACGGCGCTGCACTCACTCCCGCGGAAGGCGCGTGGGTGACGGTGGCTCCCAGCGCGGTGCCGTTTAACGAGGGCGATCCGGCTCCCGCGGCGCTGGACAAGGCCGGCATCCGCGCGATCGTGGGTGCATTTGCGGCGGCGGCGCGGAGGGCGCTCGCGGCTGGCTTCGAAGTGCTGGAAATTCACGGCGCACACGGATACCTGGCTCACGAATTCCTTTCGCCGCTATCGAACCGGCGGACGGATGAATACGGCGGGTCATTCGAAAACCGCATCCGTTTTTTGCTCGAGACGGTCGAAGCGGTGCGTTCGGTGTGGCCCGAACGCTTGCCGTATTGGGTCCGCATTTCGGCGACGGATTGGAAAGAGGGCGGCTGGACCGGCGACGATTCCGTGAAGCTAGCCGCGGAACTCAAAGCGCGTGGAGTGGATTTGATCGATTGTTCCTCGGGCGGGACGGCTCCCGACGCGAAGATTCCGCTGGGCCCCGGCTTTCAGGTGCCGTTCGCTGAACGGATTCGCCGCGAGACGGGCATTCTGACGGGCGCAGTCGGCATGATTACCGAGCCGCGGCAGGCGGAAGAGATCATCGCGTCGGGACAAGCCGACGTGGTTCTGCTGGCGCGCGAATTCCTGCGCGATCCGTATTGGCCGCTGCATGCGGCGCGGGCGCTGGGCGTGGACGTGGCGCCTCCAGTGCAATACGCTCGGGCGTTTCCGAAACCGGCGTGAGATCTCATACGACTTGACCCTTCCATTTACCGCGGCGGAACATGAAGAACGCCAGGACGGCGAAGGTTGAATAGGAAATCGCGATGGTTGCGAACACGCCGCTCGGTCCCATGTGCGCCGTAAATGCCAGGAACCACGCGAGCGGCAGTTGCCATCCCCAGAAGCAAATCAGGTTGAGCACGGTGGGAGTGACGGTATCACCCGCGCCGTTGAACGCTTGCACCAGCACCATGCCCCACGCGTAGAACACAAATCCGTAGGACACCGTGCGCAGGGCGGCGGCGGCCATCGGGACCACCTGCGGGTCGCCGGTGAACACGCGAAGGATCGGCTCGGCGAAAGCTATGAAAACCAGCGCTACCAAGCCCAGGAAAACCATGTTGTAGATTCCCGCGCGCCAGACCGCCTGCTCGGCGCGGTGCGGCTTTTTCGCGCCCAGGTTCTGGCCCACCATGGTGGCGGCTGCGTTGGACATGCCCCAGCTCGGCAGAAGCGCGAATATCATGATGCGCATCGCCAGCGTATAACTGGCGACGGCGGCGCTGCCGAAAGTGGCGATGATGCGGACCATCACGATCCAGCTCGCCATGCCGATCAGGTTCTGGAACATCCCACCCAGCGAGAGCCGGATCAGACGCAGCATCAGGTCGGGATGCACGTGGCAATGGCTGAGGCGCACCCGCACGCGGCTTTTGCCGCCGAATAAGAACCAGAGCTGCATCAGAACGCCGCAGCCTCGGCCGATGGTGGTCCCGATGCCGGAGCCCGCGACGCCTAGCTTGGGGAAAGGGCCGAGCCCAAAGATCAAGCATGGGTTCAGCAGTATGTTAATGATGTTGGCGGTCCACAGAACGCGCATAGCGAGCGAGGCGTCGCCCGCGCCGCGGAACACGGCGTTGATCAGGAAGAGCAGAAGCACGGTGCCGCTACCGCCGTAAATCGCGCGCGCATAATTGGTACCCGTCGCGATTACACTGGGCGATGCGCCCATCGCAGCGAGCAGGCGGGGAGCGAAGATGCCGCCGGTGAGGCCCAGCACCACGGCGACCACGACCGCCAGGAGGATCGATTGCACCGCAACGTCGGCGGCAGCCTCCGGATTCTTTTCGCCGATGCGGCGGGCCACGGTGGCGGCTGCGGAAATGCTCAAGCCCATCGCCACCGCATAAAGCAGCGTGAGCAGGGATTCGGTGAAGCCGACGGTGGCGACTGCGTCCGAGCCGAGGTGCGCAACCCAAAAGACGTCGACCACGGCGAAGAGCGATTCCATCATCATCTCAAGCACCATGGGGATGGCGAGCAGAGTGATTGCGCGCGGGATGGAACCCTCGGTGAAATCACGATGCGGATCGCCCAGAATCGCGTCCTTGATCGCTGCCCAGAGAGTGGGGTGGTGGTGCGGGGGGTGATGATGCGCCGGAGTGGACACGACGACTATCGCTTTAATGGGTCTTCCATCTATCGTTTCAGTGGGTCTTCGACCCACGGCGGCGTGGCTTCCATGAGGCGGCCGAGTTCGGGCTCGAGCTGCTCCATCTTCTGTTTCATTTCCCAGGCGATCTGGCGATAGCTGAAGTGACCCTTGACTCCGCTGCGGAGCCGAGCGATGTATTCGGCTTCGGCGAAATCCATCTTGAACAGGAAGCGGGAGCGCGCGCCGAACGGCAGCAGGTAATGCGCGGCGGGCTCGGGAAGCTGCTGCATGGCGTCGAGAGCGTCGGCCATCACGGCTTCGTAGTTCCGCGTGATGCCGGCGTCGTGCAAAGCCTGCGGCGTGTCGAAGCCGAGGCGTCCGGAGTACGCCTGACGATACTGCTGGCACCTGCGATGGCGATGCATGTCGCGATAGGCTCCGAGGTCCATGACGATGTCATAGGCGTAGAGGCCGCCGCGGAAGCCGCGCAGGAGTTCGTCGCGACGCGTGCGGGAACGGAGCGCCACGTCGATCACTTCATTGCGCTGAGCGGGAGACCAGGAGCAGGCGAGCTCATAGAGATCGCGGAAGGGCAGATCCGTCACCGGGTAGAGCAGCGTGGCGGCGATCTCGGCGAGCATGTGAGTGGGCCGCAGCAAGTCGACCAAATCGACCGGCGATGGCTGGATGGACACGTTCTGGCGTGCCCAGGTCTTCAGATCCTCGGCGGCTTGCAGTGCGTGCTGGTCGATTTCAACATGCCGCGCGAGCGTAGGTGCGACCGGTTCGGCCGCTGTTTTCTCGTCCCAGGCGCAGGCAGGTGGCTGAGCGCACGCCGCGGCGATTTCTTCGGCGAGCTCGCGGACCTCGGCGTACTGCGATGACTTCAGACGGCGGATCTGGCGCTCCAGCGTGCGAATACTGGTGACCTGGCCGACGCCGGTGGGAATGCCGAAGAACAGCGTATAGCGCGCGACATCGAAAGCGCGCGCCGCGAGGTTGCGCTGATAGGCGTCGGGCTTCATGTCGTCCGGGCGCGGGAGCTTCTCGGTCAAGTGCTGCAAAATTGTCCCGTGAATCTGGAGGTAGGCGTCGAGCAGCTTTTGTCCAGTGGCGGCGTAGGTGGCGGCGGCTGCGCCGGTGAGCTCCGGCGGCGTCACGAAACCCGAGCGCGAAAAATCCTGATAGCGCGAGGAGCGGGCCTGGCCGTCCCAGAGCTGTTCGTCTTCGATCTCGGTGGCGGCGAGCTCGGTGACGCCTTCAAAACACATGACGATGTGGCCGAGATCCGCGATCGAAGCGTGGCCGTACTGGAAGTAGAAGCTTTCGAGGAATTTGGTCGAGTCGTGCGTGCGCACCCACTCGACGGAATCGCGAATGGAATCGGCTGAGCGCGAGTATCGCGCCAGCGCATAGGCGATCTTCTCCGGAGGCATGGGCGCTACGGCCAGGACGCGTGGAGGTTTCATGGAGACTGACTTCGTTATCATACGAGTTCATGCGAATCCGCGTAAAGAAGCTCCACGCCGACGCCGTGCTGCCGCATTACGCTCATGGCCCCGAAGAAGATGCCGGCATGGACCTGCGCGCCGTCGAACGCGTCGTGCTGTCGCCGGGCGTGGCGCAGGGCGTTCCGACCGGCATCGCGATCGAACTGCCCGCGGGTTACGAGGCGCAGGTGCGGCCGCGGAGCGGCATGGCGTTGAAGCATTCGATCACGGCGAACTTCGGGACCATCGATCCCGGCTATCGCGGCGAGATCCGCGTAGTGATGTTCAACCTGGGCGCGGGCGATTACGTGATCGAGAAGGGCGACCGCATCGCGCAGTTGATCGTAGCGCGTTATGAGCCGGTGGAGTGGGCAGAGGGCGATGAACTCGGCGAATCGCGGCGGGGCGCCGGTGGATTCGGAAGCTCGGGACGGTAGAATTACTAGAATGAACGGTGACGCGCTGGCTCTTTTCCCGGAACTTTTGTTGGAGAGCACCGACTCGGTCACCAGGGGCATCTTGCCGGTCCAGCGCTTGGAAGAGCTGGTCGCCAACGGGAACATTCGGGCGAGTACGCCAATCGGAACGGATCAAATCCAGCCGTCCAGCATCGATCTGCGTTTGGGCAAGACCGCCTATCGCGTTTCCGCGAGTTTTTTACCCACGCAGTATGCAACGGTCGAACAAAAATTGCAGGACCTGGTATTGGAAGAGGTCGACCTTTCCAGCCCGGCGCTGCTCAAGAAGGGGTCGGTATATATCGCGCTGCTTCAGGAGGAATTGTTCCTTCCAGATTTCATTTCAGGAAGGGCGAATCCAAAGAGCAGCACCGGGCGCCTGGACATCTTCACACGTCTCATCACGGATTATGCCGCCAAGTTTGAGGATGTCAGGCCGGGTTATAAAGGGAAGCTTTATGCCGAGATCGCCCCGCTTACATTCGATGTCATCGTGCGCGAGGGTTCGAGGCTGAATCAACTCCGACTCAGCCGGGGTTCGCCTCGTTCGTCGGATACCATGCTGCGCGAAATGCGCCAAAGGGAATCAATCGTCTATTCTCCGGATGCCTCGCCGATTGAGCCGATGATCGCGGAGGGTCTTCAATTGTCGATCGATCTGGAAGGTACGGACAAGAGCGATATCGTGGGTTACCAGGCACTGCACGATACTCCGCCGATTGATTTGGCAAAGATAAACCATTACGATCCCAAGTTGTTCTGGGAACCCATTCGCAGAAATGCCAAGAAAACCATCGTCCTTGAGGCAGGCGAGTTTTACATCCTGGCGTCAAAGCAAAAAGTCAGCGTCCCGCCGGATTATGCGGCCGAGATGATCCCTTACGACCCCTCAGTAGGAGAATTTCGTATTCATTACGCCGGATTCTTCGATCCAGGCTTTGGGTGGGGCGCCCCTGACAAGCGGGGGACTCACGCGGTGCTCGAAGTCCGTTCGCATGACGTGCCGTCCTTGCTCGAAGACGAGCAAATCGTCTGCAGGTTGGTGTACGAGCAGCTCCTCGCGCAGCCTGCCAAATTGTATGGCACGGAAATCGGATCGTCTTATGCGTCACAGCGGCTCGCGCTGAGTAAGCATTTCAAGCGGGATTGAAAGTCGCATGTTAGAGCGGGACTGAGACAGCGATTTCCGCGTACAATAAAAATCGCGATGAAATGGGCGCTTTTGCTGGGATTGGCGGGCGGCTTCCTCTTCGCGCAATCCGTTCAGGTGTATTCGGAGTTCGCGCAGCTCAATGACGCCGGTGAAGTAGTGGCTCCTGAAAATCCTCGTGAAATTCTTTCTCCCGCAGTAGCGCGCAACGCCTTCAGCTCGTTTCAGCTCGCGATCCAGGTCCCGCGGGGCGTCAAGTTTCTGGTGTACATTGGCCAGAACCCGGACAACGCCGCGAAAGTGACCCTCTATCGCCGCGATGGCGGCAAGCTCGTGCCGGTCGTAGTGCCCTACCAGGGTGAATCGTCACAGGTCCTGTGGATGGATGTGTGGGTGGACGCCGATGCTCCGGTTCGCCGCGTGAAAATAGAGCCGCAAATCGGGATCGGCGGCGATTGGGTGACCTACCCGATGGAAGTGCGCGTGATGGAGCCGGTGGCGCCAGACCATCCGCCTTCAGCACCGGGCATCGCCGAGCCGTTCGAAGTGATACGCGCGTTTTTGTGCGGCGGCGAACCGCGTCCGCTGCGCGGGGGAGCCCCGATTGGCGCGGAGCTACGTTTCCGCAATGCCCAGCAGGACGCCGCCCTTGCGGCTGCGGGCTCGATGGCGCTTCGCGACGAGATGAAGAAGGCGATGGGGGGATGCAACGTCAAGCCGCCCGCGGATCCTGAATTCTATTTGCGCGTGCGCGATGTTTTTTTCGCGCCGCCGAAAAAGGTGCAGTGAAGCGGTTCCCGCGCTAGACTTATTATTCGCCCCCCCAACGGAGAGATGGCCGAGTGGTTGAAGGCGCACGCTTGGAAAGCGTGTTTAGGGGAAACTCTAACGAGGGTTCGAATCCCTCTCTCTCCGCCATTTATTTTCAATAACTTACAGCGGTACTCGGCTCTACGAAGAGACCGAACTGGTTACCCACATAGTACCTTGACGCGGAGTCTGTAGTTTTCGAAGTCGTGGCAGCCATAGGCTTGGCGATTGATGAGTTCCATTTTGTTATGGAAGCCCTCGGTAATGCCGGCTCTGGGTGGTGGAAAGGGGATTTCGCGACAGCAATTCGGGCGCTGCAAAACAGTCGTCAGGCTTCGGCGTCTGGCGCTATACTCCGCATGTGTCGTTTCGTGGATTTCCGAACGCCGGCCGACCTCTCGTTACTTATTTCGAGCGGGACCTGGATGTTTCTTATTGTTAAGCATTTGGACACGCGTGGCCCAAAGGGCCCGACAATTCGTTTCGTAGCGAGAAACTCCCTCCGGCCTTCAGTAGTCCTCGCCTGAGTCCCGATAACGGAAGGTTCTCGCAACCTAGGCGCTGCCTCGTAGGCCGTGATAGCTGCCAAATCACCTCTTCGACCCTGAAAGTGGGTAGCCCTGCCATATGAATTCCAGCGCCTCGGGGAGGGTTTGCTGCTTGACGGCACGATCGGTGTGCCCTGCATTCCGCGCAAAGACAAACTGATAATGATAACCTTTGGCGGCCAGCACTTTGGCCATATTCTCATTGGCAAGAACCCAGTCGTGCATACCGTCGCGGTTGTTGAAATTGTCGCGGTCGCCCACCTCCATCCAAATCCGTATGGGCTTGACCGGACTATTGGGGATCAGGTGTTCATGGAATTCCCACGCCCCGTGCGGGGTCTGCGGATTGTAAGGCCACTGCTGATTCACATACGTGCCTGAATACGTGAGGACGCGATGGTATAGTTCCGGGTGATGCCACGCCATGATCAAGGCGCAAGAACCCCCGGAGCTTCCGCCCATCGTCGCCCGGGCCTCGGGGTCCTTCGTCAGTTTCACGTTATAGTTCTTCTCTACCAGAGGCAGCACTTCGTTCTCTACAAACTCCGCGTACAGGCCTGACATCGTGTCATACTCCAGCCCGCGCTCGCTGCCCTGGGCGTCGCCGCTGCCGTTGCTGATGGAGATCGCGATCATAACCGGCACGCGGTGCTGGGCGATCAAAGTGTCCAGCGCCGGGAATAAGAACTGGTCAGGCCCGTCCGCCCCAACGATGAACGGCGCGACCGTGCCAGGAACATATTGTTTAGGTACATACACCGTCACCCGGCGCGAGTAGGGAGCTGGGTGGCTGGTCGTGACGATCAGCTTGGCGGGATCTGTGGGGTCCGGCGTGCCGTAGGTGTTGGGTTCGCGCGCGATGCCGGGATAGAACTTGCTGTCGGCCGATTCCATTACGAAGGTTGACACCGTTCCCGACGGGACGCCTTCCGCCGGCGTCATTTCCGGAGCGGGGTTGTGCGTGGGTCCCAGGATGAAATTCCCGTCGACGTTCGCCGGAGCGTTGACGCCGTCAGGCAACTCTTTCGCCGTCACATAGCCGGGAGTGTGGGGATCGCGCGTCGGCGGCGTCGGTCGCGGGCGCGGGGCAACGGCCGGAGCTTGCGCCATCACGGAATGTGCGGCACTTATCAGGGTAATCAGCAGCATGATTCTTAAAAGTCGGAACATAAAAAACTCCTTCAAGAGCCGACTTGGGCTACGCAAGTTTATCCAGTATCTGCGCTAAACTCAAACGCTGGTTGGATTCCGCACCACGATTCAGCGCAGGCCCTATCGCCAGCGCCTCATTATGGTCTTCGAACCAAACCAGGAACGAAGCCTTTTCCGCATCGCTCAGCCGCTGCTGGTTCAGCCATGTATAGTAGGCGCCCATATCGGCGTCAATCAGAGCGCCTTGCGGATCCGGTCCATTATTCGGATGCGCTCCCGCGAGCAGTTCATTCATAGGTTGTTCCCGCTGCCTGGGCGCGAAGCGCGCCAACAGCGTGAGTGGTTGCGCGCGCCGCAAGACTTCGCGAGCGGCCCATTGCACGAAAGTTGTGCTGAACACCTGCGTTCCCGATCCTTGCGTGAGCAAATCCGCTTCAAAGCGATTCAGTACAGGGTCTCCCTTGAGGCCCAATTCTTGCGGTTGCATTTGTGCAAGCGCCGCCACGACTCCTTCAGGTCCCATGGTGTGCGATTGAGCGATACTGCGGACGCGATCCAGCAGCGTCGCCCGCGCCGGCGCCAGCGACTGATAGGACACGCGGCTGAGATCCACACCGGGAACGCTTTCTGCTGTACCTCCGTCAATGTACCAATGCGCAAAAAGCGAGGGGTGCTCGCGGGCTCTTCTTCCGAGCGCTTCCAGAAGGCTTTGCAGTCCACCTTTCGGGTCGACTTGCTTGAAATATACGCCGTGCGGCCGAAGCTTGCGAAACAGGGGCCGCTGGTTTTCGGCTACTCCTTGACCGATTAGAACGAGAGCGAGGCGCGCCGCTGCGAGGGGCTCTTTAGGCGTCGCCGCGTCAAGTTTTTCCACGTAGGAGACGGCCGCCGCGCGAAAGGCGTCGATCTGGTGCGAAGTCCAGAGAAAAGCCGTTAATTGTTCGCTGAATCGCAGAGGAGAACCCACCCAGTCCATCTGGGCGAGACTCGTGGACAACTTCAGTTCCGCCAAACCGGCTAGCATCCGTCGGCGCTCGTTTTCCGGAAGCGACTCGAGATAAGATAACTGGCGATCCAGATCCCGCCTCTCGATGGGGAATTTCCAGTCGTACTGTATGACTTCGCGCAGCAGCAGCGGCAGGAAGGAAAGCGGCAATTCCTGCAATAGCGAGAGGTACCGAGTCGCAAGTTGACGAGCCTCCGGCGGATATTTTGTGAAGTGTTCGGCCTTGAGCTCACGGGGATGCAGCGGCATCATAAGATCTCGGCGAGAGGCTTGCCTTTAGACAGTCGAGGCGAGAATCGCAGCAGCGAACCCAAAGTGGGAACCAGATCGATCGACTCCACGGGGCGATCGACAATTACGTTCTCCCGAATTCCGGGACCCAGCGCCATCAACCAAGTGGTGCGCGAGCGCGCGTCCCCCGTACGATGATGTTGGAAACCGTTGCCACCGGCCTCCGAATCGGAATCCCGCCCGAAGTCGGGCAGGATAAACATCGTCGTCTTCCCTGCGTATTCCGGCTCGGA
Source organism: Bryobacterales bacterium (assembly GCA_963779075.1). GTDB lineage: Bacteria > Acidobacteriota > Terriglobia > Bryobacterales > Bryobacteraceae > Palsa-187. Next base: position 82,600 of record CAVZWS010000019.1, on the reverse strand, counting down.
TTGAATCATCTTACAGATCTCGGAGCACAGTCGGTCGGAGCGTTGAATCCCATCAATGTATAGAGAGAACGCGCCCGAATGGGCTATGTCCATGTCGTGAAGCGTGATCCACAGCAGGCTGGGCGCCAGCCGTCGCATCAATTGGTGAGCGACGAATACCGAAAGTTCGTCGGGGCTCGCCACGCTTTGCGCAAGCTTGGTGAAATCCTGCACGGACAATTTGAGAATTTCCGCAAGCCGGTGAAGTTCCTGCGCGTCACTGGCGAGCGCCGGCGAGTAAACAGGCGATTCATAGCTGTCTATCAAGAGGTGATCGTAGTCCCGGCTGCTTCCGGAAGAGAGCGCCGCCGTCAGCAGCCGTTTCGGCAGGATCACTCCAGCCCCAAGTTCCGGACCGTAGTTCCGATGCCCGCTTTGACCGATGCGCGCGAACCCATTGCTGGGCGCTACCACCCAGGCGTCCGTCGCCGGCCGCTTTAAGTCCTTGCGGAAATATTCGAAGACCGTTGGATTGTCCGGCGGCACGGAGGCGAAATTGTTGAAGGTCTCATAAACGCCGGTAGCCAGACTGGCTGTGGCCACGTAGTGGCCTAAGATTCCGCGATTGATTACCTGGCTGAAGAACGTCGCGCGAGGGATCAGTTCATCCAGGAGATGAGGAATGTTCTCCTGCCCATCCGGCATGAAGGTCTCCTCGTCGCGCGCCCCTCCGCCAAACGTCACGACTACTACTTTCTTGGTGCCGGGCAGGGCCAAAGCAGGCGCCGGAGCGAAGCTGAACAGGCTTCCGCCCAAGCCAATGCCGGTCGCGGATCTAAGGAACTCTCGCCGGTTGAAAGCAACGGTGGCACTCAAATTTTTTTCGCTTGCGGCCGATGTCACGAGTGTGATCTCCCGCCTTGTTTGCCTGATAGGCTACCACAGGCTCGGTCCCGCCGCGAGGCTTCTTTTCAGCCGGAAGAATGAGCGAGCAACGCCATCATCATCTCGACCCGAGGTGCAGATTTCTTATCAACATCAGTTCGGAACGATGCTCTCGCCGGCCCACCCACGCCAGGTATTTGCCGTCGCCCCTCACATCGAAAGCCGGAACACGGTCAGGAAGATCAGTCAAGATATGTGCTACGGTGGTTACTTTCCTGGTGGTCAGGTCGATCTTCCTCACCGGAACTTCACGAGGGGTATCAAAGACCTGTTGAACCTGGCCGGACAAGTCAAAATAATAGATCCCATCATTGGCGACCGACCAGAGATTCTGCCACGCTAAATCCGACACGATCAGTTCCGGTCCGCCATTCACGGGAACACTCCAAATCCCCGGGGCCTGCCGCTCTTTCGCGTAGTAAACAGTTTGGCCATCGGGTGATTCAAAAGCCTGATAGCCGCCCCTTTTGGTGATCTGTAAAGGCTGTCCGCCTCCGGCTGGCATCTTCCAAATTTGCTGGCTTCCAGACCGGTCAGACATAAAATAAATCCACTGTCCGCTGCGGGACCAACTGGGTTGAGCTTCGGTCGAAATCTCGCGCGTCATCCGCACTGGGGAGCCACCGTCGGCTCGTATGACGTAAAGGTCCCGATTATTATTTATGGTGGCATCGAACGCTATCCATTGTCCGTCGGGCGACCAGCGCGGCGAGCTTGCTATACCTGAGTTGAAATGCGTTAGCTGATTCGGTTGGGAACCGTCGGCCTTGGAAACCCAAATTTCTTCAAATCCGGAACGCGCGGAATTGTAAGCAAGCCGCAGCCCATCCGGTGAAAAACTGGGGGCTTGATCGGCTCGGCTCGAGGCCGCTAAGGGTATGGGCGAAGTCCGATCTTTTCCAATTGCAGTTCCCCAAATATCCCAATTTGAGAACTCGTGGGCGAATGCCAAGTCGATCTCCCGCTCCGGGCCCCGGACAATCACAGAGGGCTCGTACACGTCCGAACCCGCAATGTCGACGCGATCTAGTTGGGCCGTATCCCGGGCACTTGCCGGTACAGCCAGGAGTCCGGGGATTCGTCTGCCGGTCGCTAACAACAGATACTGGCCATCCGGACTCCAGGTGAGTCCGCGCAAGGGCAGTCCCGCGATCGCCACTCGGGTTGGAACGCCTCCCGAAACCGGGACCCGGTTGACGTCGGTAGTTGTCGTGGTCCCGCGGACGAAGGCAACTTCGCGGGCGTCAGGAGAAAACGCCGGCCAGGAATCCAGTTCCTTCGAAGCCGGAGCAGTCAAACGATGCCGTTCCTTCGAATTGACGGATATCAGAAAAATTGAGAGCGGCCCGCCCGGCGTTTCCCGATCTGAAAAGGCGATGGTTTGGGAATCAGCGCTCCAGGATAGCCCGGATCCGGCGGCGCTGGTGATTTTATGCTCCTGCCCACCGATCGCAGGGATCAAGAGAAGGTCGTCATTCCTGACAAACGCGATGGTTCTGCCATCGGGAGACCAAGCCGGGTAGAGGTCCGGAGCCTGGTCGGACGTGAGTTTCACCCGGCCCGAACTGTCGATGTTCTGAACGTAGAGATCGAGATTCCCGCCAGTCCCGCCATCCCATGTGAATGCGACCTGCGTTCCGTCGGGTGATAGCGTGGGACTGCGTTGGAGACCCCGATAGGAGGTAATTGGGATTAGGTCGGCGGCAGGAAATGGGCCTCGGCTGCTCTTGTTGTAGAGCACAATAAGCAACCCAAGCGCGAACACGGCTGCGCCGGCTATCCAAACATAAGGGGGCACGCTACGCCTTGCCACGGAGCCTTCGGTCTCAGCATGAGCCGTGGACTCCGTTGCACCCAGTGAAACCTCGGAGGACTCCTCCTCATCATCGGTCGCAGCGGCGGAGACAGGGGCTACGAACCGGTATCCGCGGCGGGGGACAGTCTCGATAAAGCGCGGGTGCGCTGCGGAGTCGCCCAACGCGTCCCGCAACTTGCGAACTGCGGTATGCAGGCCGTCGTCGAAATCCACCACTGTGCCGCCCCATAACCGTTCCCGCAATTGCTCGCGGGTTACGATCCCGCCCGGCCGATCGAGGAGGGCGACCAGGAGCCGAAACGGCAATTCCTGTATTTTTACGCGCCGGTTTCGTTTCGTAAGTTGACCAGTCGACAAGTCAACTTCGAAAGCATCGAACCGGATTAATTTCGCTTGCCCCTTAAGAAAGGTTTGCATACGACTGGCGAAGAATAATTATACTCCGATGCCTTCGGGTGTCCAGGGGTGCCGGGACAGAAGCGTATCGGTTCGTCATGTCTGAACCATAACGCCTGGCTATCTCACGTAGATTCAAGATCATGCAAGTTCATACCCAGTTCGGAAATAGTTCAGCAACGATCCCGTTGATAAGGATGAGACCTGGGTGTACATTCAGTCGGGTCTTGAGCTGGAAGCAAAACACAAGTTTATCGGGTGAACGCGGGACTGCCGGACTAACGCTCCGGGCCGCTTCTACAGGGGGTTTTTTGAGCGATGTCTTTTCCACAGAGCGTCCGTTTTGGGCTACTTTTCATATCTCTGGCGGGGTGCATCTATGCCCAGCGAGATCTATCCACGATCGTAGGTACCATTACTGACCCCAGCCAGGCTGTCGTCGCCGGAGCTAAAGTCACAATTACCGAAGATGCGACCGGGCTAGTTTACAACTTGACCACCGATTCGAATGGCGAATTTATTCGTCCCGCGATCAGACCTGGAACGTACTCGGTTGAAGTGGACGCCCCTGGGTTCAAGAAGTCGGCTCAACACGGAATCATCTTGACAGCCGGCGATCGAACCGCAGTGAACATGGCCCTACAACTCGGCGATAGTACGCAAACCGTCGAGGTTGCCGCGGAAGCGGCACTGTTGCAGACGGAGAGCACCGTCGTCGGCGCGAATCTGAATTCGCGATCGGTGCACGAGCTTCCGCTGGGCGGCCAGCGCAAGTTCTCTTACTTGGCTCGCCTTTCCGTGGGCGTCTTGCCCGCCGAGACGGGAGCGCGCGACTCTAACTCGGGTGGCTTCACCGCCAATGGCGTTCACTCCAATGGCCAAAATAACTACTTACTCAACGGAGTCGACAACAACGTCAACAACATCGATTTCGTCAATCAAGCTGCCTATGTCGTGGGACCCTCGGTCGAAGCCATTGGCGAAATACGCATTCTGACTAATGGGTATAACGCCGAATATGGGCGCGGCGCGGGCGGCGTGGTAAACGTCACCATCAAATCCGGCACGAATCAGATCCACGGTGCGGCTTTCGAGTTTCTGCAGAACACAAAGCTGGATGCCAACAAATGGGAGAGGAACAAGATTGGCCTTGCGACGCCTCCGCTTCACCAAAATCAATTTGGAGCCGCTATAGGAGGGCCGATTATCAAGAATCGGACCTTCTGGTTCGTGGATTACCAACAAACTGACATCGCATCGATTTCCGGTATCGTACCGGGTCTGGGGTTGCCGACTACCTACACCATCCCAACCCAGGCGATGGCACATGGCGATTTCTCGGCCCTACTTGGCCCCGTGATCGGCACGGATGCGCTCGGTAGGCAGGTCCGAAGAAATCAGATTTACGACATTAACACGACGCGGCCGAATCCCAACGGTCCGGGATTTGTTCGTGATCCATACATCGGTAACATCATCCCGATGGACAGAATTGATCCGGTCGCACTGAAGATCGCTGCCTTATTCCCGGCGCCCAATCAGAACATATCTGGTACGCCGGCCAACAATTATTACGCGCAACCTCCCGGTCAGCAGCAGAATTATCAGGGAGATATCCGGATCGACCATCGGTTAAACGACAACAATAGTCTATTCGGAAGCCTAAGTTGGGGCAATGAGTACAAACAAAACGGTTACTCGCTGCCCGGCGCTCTAGATGGGACGCGCCATGAACTCTACAATCTTAACCGCAATGCAATGCTTAGCTACACCCGAATCTGGACACCGGCAATCGTGACTGAAACCCGCGCAGCGTATTCGAGGTTGGTGGCATATGCCATTTCGGCCAATGCCAATATCGACACTTACAAGGCATTCGGGATCGGCGGTTACCAGCCATTTGCGCCAAATAATGGAGGGCTCCCGAACATCTCGTTCGATGCCACTTACTCAGCGTTCGGAGGCCCCAATTTCACCCCCAGCATCGAGTACAGCAACGTGTGGGATTTTATCCAGAACGTCGCGATTAATCGCGGTTCTCACGCTTTCAAGTTCGGTGGCGAGTTCAGGCCGATCTCGTTCCCGTTTTTCCAGTTTCAATTCAATCACGGGAATTTCCAATTCAACCGCGATCGCACTAACAACCCGCAAGCTGCGTTTCTGAGCTCCACCGGCGACAGTTTCGCTTCTTTCCTGCAGGGCTATCCGAGCTCGGCGGCAATTTCGACCACCAATTATATATCCTCCACCAGAAAGGTTTATGCCTTCTTTGCACAGGATGACTGGAAGGTGAACTCCAAGCTGACAGTCAACCTGGGCATCCGGTATGAGTTGTTTTCTCCGATCGGCGAGAGGTTTGGGCGTCAAGCCAACCTAAACTTTAGTGACCTGACGCTGGAGATTGCAGCGGGCAAGGATCAGAACACTCCGCTGCCCTCCAACTTCGCGACCGTCTTCCCGTTCCTGAAAGTGACTCGGGGCCAAGTCAGCCAATATCTTGTTCCATGGGATAAGTTGGACTTTGCGCCGCGCATCGGACTGGCTTACACATTGGCAGCCAAGACGGTGATTCGAGCCGGCTACGGTATCTTCTATGGCGGCGAAGAGAACCAGGGCGGCAGTCCCAGCCGGGCCTACAACGTGCCGTTTAACAGCAACGTCACGCTTCCTTTGGGCGATCCCACGCAAAAGACTCCCAACCTGAACCGGATTTCTGACGGCTTGCCGTCGAACATCTTGAGTTTACCTGCGCAATTCACGTTCCGTGGGATTGCAACCGACACGCTAACCCCTCTGGTTCATAAATGGAATTTGGCGATTCAAAGGGAGCTCGGGCACAACTACGCCTTGGAAGTCTCCTATCTCGGCAACCACCAGGCTCGCCAGTTAAACTTCTGGGACCCCAACACGGCGCCCAGCCGGCCCGACTTGGTGAATCCCCCGCTGGATTCCTTGAGGCCCTACCCGGCAATTGGCGCCACGAACGGGTATACCGAGACGTTTGGATATGGAAATTACAACGCCGGAACCGCGAAGCTGGACAAGCGTTATTCCTCGGGGCTACAAGCCACAGTCGCCTATACCTGGGGCCACGTGTTGAGCGACGTCAGCACCACTTTGTACAACTCAATCGACGGCCTAGGGACCCCGGTTACGCAAGATCTTAGCTATCAATATTCAAACGCGATATGGGATATCCGGCAAAGCTTTGTAGCCAGTTTCAACTACGATGTTCCCTTCGGAAAAGGCAGGAAGTTCGGCAGTAACTGGAGTCCCGTAGCGAGGATGATCGTGGGCGATTGGCAAATGAATGCGATCCTCTCGCTGCGGACTGGTACCCCGTTTGGGCTCACCGCAAACGGCGTGAATTATATCGGCAAAATCCGGCCGAATGTCTTGCCCGGCAAGAGCGCCGACGCTGCGCCTCCAGGAGGACGAAGGCCCGACGAGTGGTTCGACACCAGTAATCTTGTGGCCCCGGCGCCAATCACGAATGGGAACCTGGGAAACATGACGAATACCGGCCCTCCCGGCCGGACTCTGGACGCGTCACTGTTCAAGGACTTTCCCATCAACGAACGCTTCCGGCTCCAGTTCCGTGCCGAGGGCTTCAATGTTGCGAACACGCCCCAGTTTGACGTGACTACGATTGGATTTAACGTTTCGGTACCAGCAAACTTCGGGAAGATGACGGGGACGCTACCTTTGGAGCGAAAGTTCCAGTTTGCGCTTCGCCTGATGTTCTAAGTGGGCGAGTTTCATTGGTGTGCACTGCTGTATACTTAATATGGTTAGAGTTATGTAAACTAGCATGCAGCATCTATCACTTCCAGAGCACTTCGGCATACCTATTTCGATATGAGAGAACGGAGCGGTGGAGAATGTTTTTGAGACAGGGCGGTCCTCGCGTATTGGTCGCGCTTATCGTCTCCAGCTTTGTTATGGTCCCGCGGGGGACTGGGCAAACGCCGCCTGATGTCTCGGCCGTGCTTACACAATATTGTGTGGTGTGTCATGACAATGTGAAGCGCACCGCGGGAGTTACCTTTCAGGGGTTAGACCCAAGCAAGATTGGCGATAACGCACCGCTGTTGGAGAAGGTGCTGACTAAAGTCAAGACCGGCCAGATGCCTCCCGCCGGAATGCCGCGTCCCGATCCCGCGCGCCGCGAAGCTTTTGGTAAATGGTTAGAAACCTCGCTCGACGCCGAAGCCGCTGCCCATCCGAATCCGGGGCGTCCGGCGGCAGTCCATCGTCTTAACCGCGCCGAATACAGCAACGCGATCCGTGACATTTTTGCTTTGGACATAAACCCCGGCTCGCAGTTGCCGGTGGATGATTCCGGGTATGGGTTTGACAATATCGGGGACGTTCTTTCCACATCCTCCGCGCTATTAGATCGGTACATGTCGGTGGGCCGCAAGATAGCGCGGCTGGCGGTAGGCGATCCCGCTCTCAAGCCGGGCGAAGAGATTTTCGAGCCGCGCCGCGAACCCAATCGCGGAGTGGCCCCTGCGGTTCCCGCGAGAGCGGAGTGGATGAGCGACGACCTGCCATTTGACTCCGCCGGCGGACTCTCCGTGCGGTATTACTTCCCGCTGGATGGCGAGTATCTGATCCGTATCCGCCTCGGAGTTGCGAATGCGCCTGTCAAGCTTGCGCCGCTGGAATTCCGCTTGCCGGTGAAAGCGGGTCCGCATACCATTGGCCTGACTTTCCCCAAGGAATCATTAAAACTGGAACTCCCGGCGCCTGCCGTTGCGCGCCGATCCGCCTTTGTATCCAGCGTGCGTCCGGAAGCGTCGTCGGCGGGCATGGACCTGCGCGTGGACGGCGTGAAAGTGAAACGGTTTCCCCCTAACGCCGACGGTTTCTCGCCGCCGGTGTTGAATATGGGCATTGTGGGCCCATACAATTCAACCGGCAGAGGGGACACGCCCAGCCGCGAGAAGATCTTCGTGTGTCATCCGGCGAACCGTTCCGAAGAGAGTCAGTGCGCGCAAAAGATCCTGGCCAACTTGAGCCGCCGGGCGTATCGGCGGCCCGTTACGGACGCGGATATCCGGCCGCTCCTTGCGTTGTATCAGAATGCCCGCGAGAAGGGCGATTTCGACTATGGAATCGAGAGGGCGATCCAAGCCATCCTGGTTGCGCCCGACTTCCTGTTCCGAGTGGAAGTTGATCCACCGGCGAGCGCAAAACACAATCCCAATCACCGCATTAGCGATGTCGAACTGGCTTCGCGTCTTTCATTCTTCCTGTGGAGCAGCGTTCCCGACGAAACCTTGCTCGATCTTGCCGAGCAATCGAAACTTTCCAATCCGAAAGTCCTCCAGCAGCAGGCGGAGCGCATGCTCGACGATCCCCGATCTTTCGCCTTTGTGAGCAACTTTGCCGGGCAGTGGCTGCAGATTCGTAATCTGGCGACGGTAAAGCCCGATCCGGTGGTGTTTGCCGACTTCGACGAGAGTCTCCGCTATAGCATGCAGCGCGAAACGGAATTGTTTTTCGAGAGCATCTTGCGGGAGAACCGCAGCGTCTTGGATCTTCTTACCGCGGACTATACTTTCCTGAACGAACGTCTGGCGATCCACTACGGAATCCCTGGTATCTATGGCGCGCAATTCCGCCGGGTGGTGCTCAAAGATCCGAATCGGGGCGGACTGCTCGGAGAAGGCAGTCTCTTGACCGTGACTTCGCCTCCCAACCGCACCTCGGTGGTGCAGCGCGGCAAATGGATTCTGGACAATCTGCTAGGGGCTCCGCCGCCGCCGCCTCCGCCGGATGTGCCGCCGCTCGATGCGACCACCAAGGGAGCGCAAAAATTGACGCTCCGCGAAGCCATGGAATTGCACCGCGCGAATTCAGCTTGTGCGGTCTGCCACCGCAGCATGGACCCGCTGGGCTTTGCGCTGGAGAACTATGACGGGATCGGCGAATGGCGCACCAAAGACGGCGGCTCGGCAGTCGACGCCACCGGCAAACTCCCGGATGGAACCCAGTTCGAGGGGCCCGCGGGATTGAAGAAGGTGCTGGTCACCACGCGGCGGGATGAGTTCATTTCCACGGTGACGGAAAAGCTATTAACATACGGCCTGGGGCGAGGCGTAGAATACTATGACCGGCCTACCCTGCGGGCGATTATGCACAAGACGGAAAGCAATCAATACCGGCTCAAGGACCTGATTATGGGCGTGATCGCCAGTATGCCATTTCAGATGAGGAGGTCAGCGGACTTATGATGATTACCAGAAAACACCTGCAGCGCCGCACGTTTCTTCGCGGCTTAGGGACCACTCTGGCTCTGCCGTTTCTCGATGCCATGGTGCCTGCGTTTGCAGCGCCCCGGCTCGGCGCGGCCAAGCCGATCGTTCGCATGGGCTTTTTGTACGTGCCGAACGGTATCATCGCCGCGGGCTGGACGCCGAAGGGTGAAGGCGCCGGCTTCGAATTCAATTCCACTATAAAATCGCTCGAGCCCTTCCGCGAGAACACGCTCATCCTGAGCGGGCTGGCCCAGATTCAAGGCCGCTCCTACGGCGACGGCGCCGGCGATCATGCGCGGGCCGGCGCAAGCTGGCTGACCGGCGTGCATCCCAAGAAAACCGAGGGCGCCGACCTTCGTGCCGGGATCTCCGCGGACCAGGTCGCGGCGCGCGCCTTCGGAAAGGAAACACAGTTCGCCTCGCTCGAGCTGGGTGTCGAAGCGCCGAGTCTGGCCGGCGGTTGCGATTCGGGCTACAGTTGCGCCTATACCAACACCATCTCCTGGCGCAGCCCCACCTCGCCCAATCCGATAGAAGTCAACCCGCGCGTGCTCTTCGAGCGCCTGTTTGGGGACGGCGACAGCACCGACGTGAAGTCGCGCCTCGCGCAAATGCAGGAGCAGAGCAGCATATTGGATTTCGTGAAGGGCGGAGTGGATCGCCTGGAGACCAAGCTCGGCTCGGGCGATCGCAGAAAACTCGCCGAATATCTGGACGCCATTCGCGACATTGAGCGGCGTATCCAGAAGGCCGAGGAGCAGAGCGCGTCGATGCACATGCCGGTGATGGATCGTCCGGCTTCCGCTCCCGAAGAGTTCCCCGCGCATGCCCAGTTGATGATGGATCTGATGGTGATCGCCTACCAGTCGGATCTCACGCGCGTCATCACCATGATGCTGGCGCGCGAAGGCAGCAATCGCAGCTATCGCGAAATCGGTATCGCCGACGGTCATCATAACTGCACGCATCATCAAAACGACCCGGTGAAAATCGCGAGTACGCAGAAGATCAATACTCACCACGTCGACCAGCTGGCCTACCTGGTGAACAAAATGAAGAATACGCCGGATGGCGACGGCACGCTGCTCGACCACTCGATGCTGTTATACGGAAGCAGCCTCTCGGACGGGAACAAGCACACGCACGTCGATCTGCCGGTCGCGTTGGTCGGCGGCGGTGGTGGAGCGCTGAAAGGCGGCCGTCATATCCGCTATCCAGAAAACACGCCGCTCAATAATCTGTTGCTTTCGATGCTCGATAAGTCCGGCGTGCCAACGGAAAAGCTGGGAGACAGTACCGGCGAGATCCAGCATTTGTCGGATATTTAGCGCGCCGGCACTGAATAGCCATATGCGATCAAGTGCCTGGATTCGGTCCGGAGCGGCGGCTTTTCTGGTTGCCGTTTCTTGCTCGGCAGCGACGGATTTTAGCCTTATAGATGCGATCAAGCGCCGCGACACCAAGACCGCGGATGCGCTCGTCTCAAAGCACGCTAATATCAACGCCGTCCTGCCGGATGGCGCCACGGCCCTGTCCTGGGCAGTCTTTCTCGATTTAGAGGACACCGCGCTGAAGCTGATCGAAGCCGGTGCGGACGTCAATGCCAAGGGAGACTATGGGGAAACGCCGCTCACCCTGGCGCTAGCCAATGGCAACGTAGCGCTCACCACACGCTTGCTCAAAGCCGGCGCGGACCCGAAGACGACTCGCTGGAATGGCGAGACGTCCCTCATGATTGCAGCGGGCGCGGGCAGCGTGGAGGAAGTGAAACTTTTGCTCGACGCCGGTCTGGACGTGAACGCGGCGGAGAGCGAAAAGGGGCAGAACGCCCTGATGTGGGCCGCCGCGGAGGGGCATCCCGATGTGGTCGAACTGCTGATCCAGAGAGGCGCTGACGTAAATGCCGCAACCAAGGGCGGCTTCACGGCCTTGGCTTTCGCCACGATGAAGAACGATAGCGCGTCGGTTCGGCTCCTCATCAAAGCCGGCGCCGATCCCAGCAACGCTCTGCCGGACAAAGACAAGACCAAGATGCTGCTTCTCGCCGCGGCTTACGACAGCACCCAGGCAGCGCTGGCGCTGTTGGACGGCGGCGCGAATCCGAATGTCGCCGATCGCCGGGGAAGGACTCCGCTGCACATCGCGGCGCAAGCGGGCTCCTTGGAACTGGTTCGGAAATTGGTATCCAAAGGCGCCGACCTGAACGCTCGCACCGCAAAGATCGACTCACCAGACACCGGGTTCTTCCGCGCGCTCTCCGGCGAACAAACTCCGCTGCTTCTCGCCGCGAAATTCAATCAAGTGGGTGCGATGCGCTTGCTGATTGAAGCCGGCGCAGATACCAAGCTCAAGGCTCAGGATGGAACCACTTTGTTTCTGGCGGCTGCGGGAAGCGGACACGCGGAAGTTGCGAAGTACGCTTATGAATTCGATAAAGATGTGAAGGCGGTTGACAGCCTTGGTTTCACCGCCATGCACGAAAGCGTGAGCGGCACCGGAAGGCTGGCGACGCAGCCGGAACTGACCGAACTGGTGCAGTTTCTCGCGGATGTCGGAGTCCCCATGGACGAAGTCGATAAGCGCGGGAGAACTCCCATCCAGGTCGGCGACGGCGCTCCGCTCGACCAGCCCATCCAGCGGATGGCCGACATCATCATCGGCCGCGGCGGCAAGCCACGTTACTTCCCGAAGGAATATGTGAAGCCCGCCTCGGCCGCCGTTTCCAGATAACTCGGATCGGGATTTCCATCCATCACCGAAAGGAACGAACATGACATTACTATCGACGAGCGTCGTGGCGATGCTCGTAGCAGGATCGTTTGCGAGTACGTTCGCTCAGTCCCAGCGGCCTCCGCAGGCTCCGCCGCCCATTCCGAACGCCGACGCCTACTACAAGTTGGGTCCCGACTCCCTTCCGCAGGACGGAGTGCCGAAAGGAGAGATGAGAGGCCCGTTCACGCTTCCCAGCCAAGCCTACCCGGGCACACAACATACCTATTGGGTTTATGTTCCCGCGCAATACAATTCCGCGGCGTCCGCGGATCTCCTGATTTTTAACGATGGCCAAGCGTATATGCATCCCGATGGCGATGCGCGCGCGCAGAACGTGCTGGACAATCTCATCTACCGGCGGGAGATCCCGGTGATGATCGGTGTCTTTATCAACCCCGGCCGGCGGCCGGATCAGCCTGAGCCGAATCGCGCGGAGTGGGGCGACCGCACTACTAACCGGCCGACCGAGTACAACACGCTCGACGATAAATACGCGCGCGTGATTGTGGACGAACTGCTGCCAGTTCTGTACAAGGATTACAACATCTCAAAAGACCCCGAGCGCCATGGCATTGGCGGCTGCAGCTCGGGCGCGATTGCGGCGTTTACCGTAGCATGGCAGCGGCCCGATGTCTTTCACAAGGTCTTCAGCATGGTGGGAAGTTTCACGAATATCCGCGGCGGTCACGCCTACGCGGACATCGTCCGGAATAGTGAAAAAAAGCCCATCCGCATTTTCCTGCAGGACGGGCGCAACGATCAGCGCGCGCTCGCGCAAGACGGCACTTGTGCTGAAAACCGGGATTGGTTTTTCCAAAATGTTCGCCTGACCAAGGCGCTCACCGAAAAGGGTTACGACGTGAATTATACCTGGAGCATGGGGAATCATGGTTTGAAGCAGGGCGGGGGACTCCTTCCCGACATGCTGCGCTGGCTGTGGCGCGATCAACCGGTTTCGACCGATCCTCGCAACATGGAGGAGCGCTCGTTCCATGAGCCGCCTTCCAAGAGCGCGCGGAACTAACCATTCAAGGACCCGATGCGAAGAACGCTCTGTTGCGTATTCCTGGTGATGGTTTCCGTGAGCCGGGCTCAGCAGCCCGGTGGGTCCGCCCGAAGCTTCGCGAATCGTTGCACCATCTGCCATGGCGGCGATGGCAACGGCAGCGATCGCGCCCCCGCCATCCTAAGCTTCGTGGGTTCGCATTCCGATGCAGAACTCGCCACTCTAGTGCGCACAGGCCGGCTCGACAAAGGAATGCCGCGCTTCGATTTCTCCGACGACGAGATGAAAGTGCTGGTCGCACACCTGCGCGGCCTGGCATCCGGAGCGATCGCCGCGGTGCCCGGTGCGGGTCCCGGATTTCGCGGCCCGGCGCCGTTTCAGCCGCACCCTGTCAACCTGAAGCTACAGGACGGCCGAGCGATGCAAGGCACGCTGACCAGCGAGACTCCGTTCAGTGCGACGCTGCTTACCCCGGATGGCAAGTTCCACCTGCTGGCCCGCGATGGCGACGCCTATCGCGAAAGACCGATCGAGCCGAAGCAGAATTGGACCAGCTACGATGGCAATGACAGCGGGAATCGATACAGCACGCTGGAACAGATCAACACCAATAACATTCAGAAGCTGGCGCCGGCCTGGGTATTTCCGGTGCCGGGTGCTCCGCGTCTTGAAGTGACGCCGCTGGTCGTCGATGGCGTCATGTACATTACGGGGCCCAACGAAGCCTACGCGCTCGACGCGGTGACTGGAAGACAGATCTGGATGTTTCGCACGCCTCGGACACCAGGCCTATTGGGCGAAGCGGGAGGCGGAGCCAATCGTGGAGTCGCCGTCACCGGCGAACACGTGCTCATGAGCACCGACAATGCACATCTCCTGGCGCTCGACCGCAAGACGGGCCGCAAGGTGTGGGATGTTGTCATGGCCGATATCAAGGAAGGATACAGCGCGACTGCCGCTCCGCTGGTAATCGGTGATCTGGTGCTTTCGGGAATCGCCGGCGGGGAAGAGGGCGCGCGCGGGTTTGTCGATGCCTATCGCGTGGCGACAGGCGAGCGTGTCTGGCGTTGGTATTCCATTCCCAAGCGTGGCGAGAAAGGCTCCGAAACCTGGATCGGCAATGCCATCGACCACGGCTGCGGCGCCACCTGGCTCACCGGTTCCTACGACGCCGCCCTCGGGTTGGTCTATTGGGCTGTGGGCAATCCCTGCCCCGACTACAACGGAGATGACCGCAAAGGCGACAACTTGTACACCAGCAGCGTAGTCGCACTGGACCTGAAAACCGGCAGGATGAAGTGGCACTTCCAATTCACGCCGCATGACATGCACGATTGGGACGCCGTCCAGCCCATGCTGCTGGTGGACGAACAATGGCAGGGCACGCCCCGCAAGTTGCTCCTCCATGGTGATCGTAACGGATTCTTCTTTGTCTTGGATCGCACCAGCGGAGAGCTTCTCCTCGCAAAACCCATGTCCACCGTGAATTGGGCCACCGGCTACGGCAAGGATGGCCGCCCGATCATGACCGAGCATTTCGATTCCACGCTCGAAGGAGCGCTGGTCTGTCCATCGGGAGGAGGCGGCGCCAACTGGCCTGCGACCTCCTACGATCCGATTACGAAGCTATTTTACGTGCGCGTGACTGACAGTTGCGCTCTGTATAAAAAGGACCCCGCACCAATCGAAATGGGCCAGCGGTTCTTTGGCGGCTCGGTGGCCGGCCAGCCCGGCGCCAGCAGCTTCATCCGCGCTATTAACATCCAAACCGGCGAAAAGGCTTGGGATTACAAGATGACCTTCGGCGGCGGCTCGGGCACCTTGTCCACGGCCGGCGGCTTGGTATTTTTTGGAGAAATGGGCGGCGTCTTCACTGCCGTGGATGCGAAAACCGGAAGACCCGTGTGGCACTTCGAGACCGGTCAGGCATGGAGAGCGTCCCCGATGACGTATATGGTGGGCGGAAAACAGTACGTAGAACTGGCCGGCACCGGTGGCATTTTCACTTTTACTTTAGTTCAGTAACCGCTGAACTGGCAGATACATTTGCGAGGTTAATCATCCATGATAAGAAAGTTCGTAGTGGTTCTAGGGTTGTTGGGAGTTAGCGCCCTATTCTGCGAGGCGCGGGATCTGGAAATTTATTGGATCGACGCCGAGGGAGGGGCGGCCACTCTGATTGTGTCTCCTAGCGGCGAATCACTGCTGGTGGACACAGCCAATCGCACTCCCGATGACCGCGATGCCAAACGCATCATGGTGGCGGTCCAGCAAGCGGGTCTGAAAAAGATCGACTACCTGTTGACCACCCATTTTCACGGCGATCACTATGGAGCCTTGCCGGCGTTGGTAAAGTTGATTCCCATCGGTATGTATTTCGACCACGGCCCTTCCGTCGAACTCAACCGCCCCAACGTTGCCGCCGCGTATAAAGTTTACGAGGACCTGTCCGCGGGCAAGCGCAAGAGCCTCAAGCCCGGCGACCACATCCCGCTCAAGGGAGTAGAAATCGAAGTGGTCATGTCGGGCACGCAAGCCATCACCTCTCCTCTGAAAGGCGGAGGCGCGAAGAACCCGGTCTGTGCCGACTTCAAAGAGCATCCTCCCGAAGTCGATCCCGACAACGATCAGAGCGTCGGGTTTGTGCTCAAGTATAATAAATTTGATTTTATAGACTTAGGCGACCTCACTTGGAACTACGAGCAGAAATTGGTCTGCCCGGTGAACCTGATCGGCAAGATCGATCTTTACCAAACCACGCACCACGGTCTTGACCGCTCCAATTCGCCGCAGTTTGTCTGGGCCATTCAGCCCGAGGTCGCCATCATGAATAACGGCCCACGCAAGGGCGGACCGCCGAGCGTTTTTGAAACTCTCCGCAAATCCCCCGGTCTCGAGGACATCTGGCAGGGTCATCTGGCCCTCGGGACCTCCAAGGAAGTCAATACGGACGAAAGAATGATCGCCAATATGGAGCCAACTGCGGAATGCAAGGGCAACCTCTTGAAGGTGACCGTGGCCTCAAACGGCAAGTTCACCGTGACCAACGAACGCAATAGCTATAGCAAGACCTATCAGGCCCAATAGCGTCGGATCAACACGCCCGGCCTAGCTCTCGGCTTTTCTGACCTGCGATAAGTGAACATTATCGCAACCCAGGCATCGGGTACGTTCAGGTGATCGCCTGCCCGAATTGCCGGCGAAAAGCCGACTTATTGTTCCCAGTCCGATGACAGGCACTTCCTCAGATTGCCAACGAAGGCGTCATCAACGCTGTTCATAGGGCTGCCCGCGGCGCGTCAATTGCCTTCAATACGCGGCCTACCCCATCAAGAAGTGGGATAGGCCCTGGGTGACGGCGTCTAACGTTCCTGTCCGATCCTGGGCAGTCTGTCCAGGATAGTACCGAGAAACACACTTGCGCCCTCCGAAGACCTCGGCATAATCGCTGAAGCAGCGCCGTAGGCACCGCGGCGATTTTTGGCGAGAACAGCCGTAGCTGTTGAAAAACTTTCGATGATCAGCAGAGAGAGAAAACCTGGAGAAGACGAGAAACGTCTTTAGCAGCAGAGATTCATCGCACCTTGGTGTTAATACTTACCCTCGGAGGCCTGCTGATCATGATGGGGCAACACGTCCGTTCGGAGTCACTGTTTTACTACTTCCGTTTAGAAGATCACGTCCCGGAGAACCATCTGCTCCGGATGATCGATCGGCATGTTTCACTGACTTTCGTGCGCGAGAAGCTGCAGGATTCCTACAGCGAGACAGGTAGACCATCGATTGACCCAGAGCTGCTTTTGCGGATTCTGCTGATCGGGTATCTGTACGGGATCACCAGCGAGCGTAAGCTGGTCGAAGAGCTGCGCATGCACCTGGCGTGGCGCTGGTTTACCGGTCTAGGGTTCGATCAGGAGATTCCGCACCACTCCACGTTCTCCAAGAACCGACACGGACGATTTGCAGACTCCAAGCTCTTCGAACAGCTCTTCGAGGAGATCGTCGCACGGTGCATGGGGGCGGGATTAGTTCAAGGCGAGCATCTGTCGGTGGATGGCAGCTTCATCCTGGCGAACGCGAGTACGGGCAGCCGCATACCTCGGGAGCAGTTGGCCGAAGCCGCCCAGGTGAAGCGCACCGTGCGCGAGTATCTTGACGAGCTGCAACAGGAAAATCCGGTCGAAGAACCGGCCCACGAGCAAGATTGTGTCTCGACGACTGATCCCGATGCGACTTACGCGAGCAAAGGTGGCCCTGCGAAACTCGGCTACTACGACAACTATTTAGTCGATAACAGCAGCTGCATCATCGTCGGCGTGCAGGCAACTGCGGCGCGCCTGAGCCAGGAAAGTGTAGCGGCACGGGACATGCTTACGCGCTTCGCGGTGCGAACAGGATCCATGCCCCAAACCCTTGCGGCAGATGCAGCGTATGGCAACGGCGAGCTGTTGCACTGGCTGGAAGAGCGAAAGATCACTCCGTATATGCGTACACGCGAGAACCTGGCGAAGAAGGATGATCGGCTCTACTCAATCGATCGCTTTACCCATGATCCAGAGACTAACAGCTACCTCTGCCCGGAAGGTAAGCGGCTAACCTACGTCGGCATCAATGCGCGCAATCACACTCACGTGTGGGCCTCCACTCCAAAACGGTGCCACGACTGCCAGCAGAAGAATCAGTGTACGAACGGAGATCATCGCTGGCTCTCAGTTCATATCCATGAAGCGGCACGCCAGCGAGCTCGTGACTTGGCAAATACGCCCGCCTTCGCCCGTTCGCAACACCAACGCCGAAAGGTCGAAGCCCTCTTCGCCGAGCTGAAGAACCAGATCGGACTTAGACGCTTACGCCTGCGCCGCCTGAGATTCGTGCGCGAGCAGTTCTTCCTTGCCGCTACCGCCCAGAACCTGAAACGTCTCGTCCGATTCCTCCAAGCCAACGCAAACAACGCAGTTCCCACTCCGGCTTAAAAGAGATCGCGGAACTCTCCGCCTCGCGGCGAACCCGCGTTTAGCTCTCCGCCGGAAAAGCCTTTTTCAACAGCCACAGCCCTTCCCATCAATCAACCGCCTGACCGTCCCGAAAACAGCGATCTAGGAAGTTGGCTGGATTCGGAACGGGCAGTCGGCCCTGCGTCGCGGACCGGGACAGATACTCGACTTCTCGTCAGCGGTCTTGTCAGCCCCTGGGCCGAGAAACGCGGAGTCAATGTTGCTACGTCCGGAGTGAGTATTCGCCGTCGCCCAAAATCGTCAGCGGCGGCCCTAACGTTCAGGGAAAGCAGAAACTGCAATATGCGCGTCATCCACTATGAGGACGACGGCGCGCATTCGGCTAGGAATCAATCACTCCTGGGGGTGGGGGATTTAGCACTTTTGGGCGACGCGGAAAAAGTATTACCTCCGATTCAGGGCATGAAGCACAGTTATTGACCTGTTCGGAATAGTCGATTGGGCCACACGATACTTGAGGGCAATGTGGTGCATTTATGCGCCCAGAATATCACCGGCCAAGACGCAACTGCGGCAAAGGAAGACGCTTTGAAATCCCAGATTATCACGCAAACATTCTTGCCAGTTTACGTTTGTTGAGATTCGAACTCGCGTACCGTTTATGTACCGACTTTTCCAACAACGTGAGCATTCTGCTCATTGTGCCCATCAAAAAACCAACAACTTGTCTTTAAAGATGCTCAAAATGACGAGTGCGGATGGAAGGCTGGCGACAGATCGATGCGAATCTGCGAGGGAACGACAACGAGGCTGGAGACACCAAGACGATGATTAACTCAACTGCCTACCAGTTCCTCGTCGGCCAGAGCCCCCGATAGATACCTTCCGGATGCGCCGTAAACCAGGCGCTATTTACCCTTTGATGGAGTAAGCCTGGTTGAATCAACCAAATGCGCGATGCGTAATGTCTGGAAATGACTTTCCGCGACACCGTGCGGGAATCACCCACCAGGCGTCGGCTACTTCGCCAGCGGCGACGGTGTATCCGCGCTAGGCAGCGCCGGCACTCTGAGGAAGATACTCGCCATGGTCGGGAATCAGTTCATCTTTCAATCGGGCCGCTACACCTGGGCTTTATCATGGCTGGCAGCATTTTCAGCATGCAACGAGGAACGCTCGCGGCGACTGGCTCAAAGAAGGTAGCTGCCTTCGCGCCGACACGCCTAGTTCAAAGACGGCTTCTGCGCAAGAAAACGTCCGAAGCTCATCAGCCGGCGTTCGCCAAGTTTCAGTTTCCATTGGACGCAGGAACATAGTGTCCGCCGCCTCAACGTCCTGAATGGCAAGGCGACGCTTCTTCTTGAAATATTCCACTGGTTGGATTGTTCAGGCCACTGCGCAGGATCAGGTATCCCTGGACGCGGTCGATTTAGGTGCGACTCTTTCTCTGGAAAGGCTTGCCGCCCAGTTCGCGAACAAGTGGGTTGTGTTCGTTTGCGAGACCCCATGACCGCTAGCCGAATCTCGAAAAAGTAGGTGTTGTAGACTTTATGTTCGGTTGGTCAACTCGGGAAGCTTGGGAACGCGATCTCGAAAGGCGCCGGCGGTAAATTCAGCGCCGCGAAGCAAGGTTGCTTAGGCTGGAGGTCGGCTCACAAGGGAAAACTGGAAAGGTACTAGGAAGAAGAGAGGTTAAGAATGAAACCTGTCAGATTATTTACGCTAGCGCTAACAGCGGCGAGTTTGTTTGCTCAGCAGAACGCGCCAAAAATTGCGGCTGATTTCGACGCGAACTTTCTCAAGTTGAATTACCAGATGAATTTGGGTGAAGTTCTCGGCGTAGCTGTGAATTCCAAGGGTACGATTGTCGTGCTGAATCACCCCGGCAGCGCGACCGTGGGTCCGGTCTATGGCAACGCGACGACCCAGCTCCTGGAGTTTGACTCGAGCGGAAAGTTCACTCGCGAGCTCGGCAAGGCTGTCTATGGGCTGGCGTACGCTCACTCTGTGCGATTCGATAAATACGATAACCTTTGGGTTGTCGATAAGGGCGCCCACACTGTAATCAAGTTCAATCCGGCGGGAATGGTTGTATTGAATCTCGGCGGCCGTCCGGAAGGGCCCGACGAACCCGAGTATTACAACCCTAGAAAGATTGCCCAAAATCCGCCGCGCGCCTCAGACACGTATTTCAACGGCTCGACGGATGTGACGTGGGATGCTCAGGACAACATCTATGTGAGCGATGGATACGGCAACTCGCGCGTCGCGAAGTTCGACAAGCATGGAAACTGGATCAAGGCTTGGGGGTCGCGGGGAAATGCGCCAGGCCAGTTTAACCTTCCTCACAACATTGCAGCCGACCGCGACAGCAATATCTATGTTGCGGATCGCTCCAACGCGCGCATTCAGGTCTTCGATGGAGATGGAGTCTTCCAGCGTATGATCCTGTTGAATGTGCCTTATGACAAGGACCCGGCATCCGGTGTTGGGCAACACTCCCCAGAATGCTCCAGATGTGACCCAGCCCTGGGCGCTCTGCATGACCAATACGACGCCGCAATACCTGTACGTAGCCGACCAGGAGCCGGGTCGAATTTACAAAATCAATCCCAAGGACGGCAAGATCCTAGGCTGGTTCGGTGAGTCGGGCCACGACCTGGGTCAGCTCAACTGGGTGCACGGCATTGCCTGTCCAGCAGAGAACACCCTGTTTGTAGCGGATATGAACAACTGGCGGGTGTTGAAAGTAACGCTGCATCCGGGCTCTTCGTCTGGAGGCGCGGACAGGTAAGCCGTAATATTTCTCGCTGCCCTACGGACCTTGCGACTTCGCAGTGGGCCGACCCTATCATTTTGACTCTCGCTATCTTCGTAAGAACCGGGAAGAACGCGCGAGACACTGTAAGCATAAGCGCCAACGGCGGAACTTCCAGCGAAACGCGCTTTAGCCCGCTCAAACAAATCGACGCATCTAACGCAAGTCGTCTGAGCCTTGCCTGGACGCAACCGCTACGCTCTGGTAACGCCAATCACGAAGTCATTCTCCTGGTTTGGAATAAACGATCTACAGCATTACAACCTGGAGTGTTGTCACCGCCAATGACGTGAGTTCCAGAACAAACGGCCTTCGCGTTGTATACTTCTTCGTGAATGAAGTGCGCCATCGCCGCTGCCGCTTTCCTGTCTTTGGCACTCCTGAGCCAAGCTCAGGATCTCCCCAACGCCCCTGGGAAGCAACAAGTTCAGACTGTCTGCGCGGGATGCCACGAGCTCGGCACCGCTATCGGGCTTCGCAGAACGAGAGCACAGTGGAAGGATGTCATGGACAGTATGATCAGCCGGGGCGCGTCGGCCTCGGATCAGGACTGGACTGCCATTCTCAACTACCTGGCGACAAATTTGGGGACCGCCGGGGAGCAGAGCGCCGCGGATCCGCCCAAGGCGATTTCCTCCACTGCTCCTGCCTCGAGAAACATTGGCCCTTTGAACAAGCCCTCTCTAAACTGGCTTGGTTACAGCGGCGACAACGCGGGGCTTCGCTATTCAACTCTCCGGCAGATTAATACCTCCAATGTGGGAAAGCTCAAGCTCGTCTGGCAATACGGAGTTGACACGACTCCCAAGAACGAGCCACTTTCGGCGAACGGCGGTGTTGCAACGACGGAAGCGGTGCCGATCATGATCAACGGGATCCTCTACACACCAACTCCGCAGCACACCATCGTGGCATTGGAGTGCGAAACCGGCAAAGAACTGTGGAAGTTCGACCTGGGCAAAACAGGAGCGCCGCTGCGGGGCGTCACCTACTGGCCTGGGGACAAGGACCATATCGGGCAGATCATGGCTGGTACCAGCGATGGGCATCTGATCGCCCTGAATGCCAAAACGGGTAAGCTAGTGCCGGGATTCGCCAACGAGGGCTCGCCCGATCTTCGTCCCGGAGTTGCGGATAAATTTCCGAACATGCCGTATCACATGAGCTCTCCCGGGGCGGTTTGGAAGAATATGATCATCACGGGAGCGCAAGGCCAGGAGGAAAACCCGGAAGGCCCCGCCATGGACATACGCGCTTGGGACGTGCGCAGCGGAAGGCTGCTCTGGACTTTCCACACACTGCCACGCCCTGGCGAACTCGGTTATGAGACGTGGCCGAAGGACAACTGGATCAACGGCGGCTCTCCGGCGAACTGGGGCGCCATGACGATAGACAACGAACGCGGCATGGCATTCCTGCCGATCGGTCAGCCCGCTTCGCAGTACTACGGAGGGGCACGGCACGGCAACAACCTGTATTCGTCGTCCATCGTGGCTCTCGATTTGAACACCGGGAAGTTGAAATGGGCGTTCCAGATGACGCATCACGATACATGGGATTACGACGCCGAGGCCGCGCCGGCGCTCCTCGATATCGTTCGGAACGGGAAAAAGATTCCGGCCGTGGTGGCGATTTCGAAGATCTCCCTGATGTTCTTTCTAAATCGCGAGACGGGCGAGCCGATCTATCCAGTCGAAGAACGGACCGTGCCGCAAAGCGATATTCCCGGTGAAGAGAGTTCCAAGACGCAGCCGTTTCCCGTAAAGCCGCCGCCACTGGCCCGCCTCAGTATCACTCCCGATGAACTGTTCAAGGGCGAGCCGGAACATGAACAATTCTGTAAGGAGCTGGTCGAGAAGATCGGGGGTATTCGTAGCCTCGGACCCTATACGCCTTACAGTGCGACGGAGTACCGCATTATCTTCCCCGGCCAGCAGGGCGGGGCGAATTACGGCGGGGTATCGGTCGATCCTTCGCTTGGGTATGTCTTCGTGAATACGCGGGATGTTGGCGGTATGGGTATGATGCGGAAGCGGCCCGAGGGCTCTCTTGTTGCCTACACACGGTTCAGCCCTCTGGGAACCGGATCATTCTTCTCCCGCTTCTGGGATCCGTCGAACGAACTGCCTTGCCAGGAACCGCCGTGGTCAAATCTTTACGCGATCAACGCCAATACGGGAGAGATAGCGTGGCAGATCCCGCTCGGGACCAGTGATGAGCTTGAAGCGAAAGGCATGCACAACACCGGCGCTTTCGGACAGGGTGGTTCGATCGCGACTGCCGGCGGATTGGTGTTCATTGCCGGAACGGTCGACAAACGCTTTCGCGCGTTCGAATCGAAGACAGGAAAACTTCTTTGGGAAACGAGGTTGGATTCCCAGGGCCAGACGAATCCAATGACATATCGCGGCCGCGATGGCAGACAATACGTCGTCATCATGACAACCGGTGTGAACACTTACGCTCTCGATTGATGAGACAGCGCGCGCCGATCTTCGCTTGAGCGAAACGATGCGCATTTCAATGGGCTCTCGGTCGGTACTTATCGGGCTGGCGGCGACCGCCGGGTTTGAAAAATAGTGGACGGATACGCCGTACACTCGGGACTTATCCACTTTCTGGGTATATTAAGCTAAATCGGTCATATGCTGCTCTCTGCCGGCACGACGTTTGGGCTGTAAGAAATCCTAGCCCGATCGGTGCGGTGGCATGCCTGAAGCCTATCGTGCCGAGGACACCAAGCTGGATCGCGAGGTTGCGATTAAAGCACTGCCGGCTCTGTTTTCGCCGGCTCTGTTTTCGCTTGCAACACGGCGGCGGACCATACATAATGGGACGCCGCGCCGCCTCGGCTGTCTAGCAACGCGGACCATGCATTCCGGATGCGCCGTCATCCACGGAATTGGCCGCTAGCGACGCAAGGAAACCAGATTCACGAGTCTAGAAACGTGGAGTTGCGGACCCTTAGGGGCGAACAGACTCAGAAGTAGTGCCGCTAAGTGCGTAAACTCGCGCACTCCGGCCGCAAGCAAGAGTAGTCGCTTCGCCTAACTTATAGAGGATGTTGGCGTTTTTTGGAATTCAGACTCCGGCATATAACGTGCCTCGTTTCGTGGATAAGTGGCGAATCGATCTGACGGCTTCGTCTGCTGTGTAAAAGGAGGTCATTTGTGAGGATCGCGCTGAAGATGGTTCCGGCGCTGGTAGCGGCGGTGTTATTGTTCCTGCTGCCACAGAAGAGCGCTGCAATACCGGCTTTTTCACGCCAATACGCGACGTCGTGCATGACGTGTCATGTGGACTTTCCGAAGCTTAATGATTTTGGGAAGGCCTTCAAAGATGCAGGATTTAAATTCCCGGAAGGCGATGAGGATCAGATCAAGGTGGCGCCGGTCATGTTGGGCGCGGAGGCACAGAAGCAGAATTTCCCGAAATCAGTTTGGCCGGGATCGATTCCGGGCATGCCACCGATAGGGCTGCGGTTCAATACGTTCTTCCAGCTAACGGGAGCGAATCGCAATCAGTTCAACGGACTTACTCCAGCAGGGAGCGTTCCTCAAGTGATCCCTGGAGCTGATTTCGCGAGCGGCTTATTCAGCATCTTCACGGCTGGAAACTTCGGGAGCAATATTGCGTTCTGGGTGGATGACGATATCAGCGTGGGCGGCAGCAATGGCGCGGGCGGTCTCGGCGACGCCTATCTGAAGTTCGTGAATGTCAGCCGCTTTCTGAAGCTTCCCAAGGACTCGCTCTCCGTGCGCATCGGACAGTTCGAATTGGATTTACCGGTTACCCAGGCGCGCAGCTACAACTTGAGCCCTTACGACATTTACTCGCAGGCCAATATCGGGGCGATGAACTCGATGGTGTCCCTGCAACAGAACGTGTCGAACCAGTTCACGTTCGCCGGCGCCGCCAAGGGGGTCGAATTGAGTGGAGGGCATGAGGGCGGCGGCTATCACTACTCTGTCGCCGTGGTCGATGAGAATTCAGGCGGCGTCGATCAGTCGTCTAACACCAATCCCTATGTCCCGTCAGCGACTGGAGGCGCCAATGGAGGCGTCGGCTTCGGATCGAGTGCCAGCTTCAAGACCATCTACAGCCGTCTTGCCTACCGCTTCAACCTGGAGCGCGATACCGAAAGCCGCCGCGCCGTGCAGGCCGCCGGGGCGACCGGTCCGCACGACCACACTTCGTTGACTTTCGGCTCCTTCTATCTGTACGGGAAGTCGCTACAGCAATTCGCTGGCGCCGCTGCTTCCGGTTCGAGCGCGCTTCTGCGCGTGGATGAACCGTACTATCGTGCGGGTGGCGATTTTAATTTCAATTTCCACAGACTCAATGTGTATGGCGTTTATATGAATGGACGCGACCAGAATCTCTTGCCTGTGGATCAAGCCGGGAACCTGATTCCGCTGCCTCTTTCCGGCGAGACGCCGCTGCCTATAGCCTTCGTCAAAAGCGTGCCGGCTCGATTTAACGGCGGCTTCGTGCAGGCCGACTATATGATTCACCCGTGGATTATGGCGATTGCCCGCTGGGACGGGGTCAACTCGACGGCCGACCGCATCAACGGTCTGGCCCTCTCCCCGGACACTCCGTTCTTCGGACCACTCCACTCCTCGCGCGAACGGTTCACGCCGGGAGTCCAGATCCTGATTCATCCGAATATTAAATTCTCGTTCGAGTATCAATTCCGGCCCCAGCAAACGGCCGTGGTTCAAACCAGCCCGCTGACGGGCGCATTGGTCGCGGTCAATCCGTTCCGGGTTAACACCGCTTTATTTGGTCTTGAGTTCGTGTACTAAAGAAAGGTTTCCAACTATATGAAGAAGATTCTGTATTTACCAATGATTCTGACCGCTTTTAGTGTGGCGCAAGCCGGCGACATCAGCGGGAAAGTGGCCGCCGGGAAAGGGATTTCCGTGGTCTATGTAGAAGCCGTTGCCGGGAAGACATTCCCGGTTCCTGCAGCGCCGTTGCAAATGGACCAGAAGTCGCTTCTGTTCCAGCCACACATTCTGATCGCTCCCGTAGGCTCCACTGTGGAGTTTCTCAATAGCGACAAAGTTCAGCACAACATCTTCTGGCCGGCGATCAACGGCAATAAGAAACTGGGCCACAACCTGGGAACCTGGCCGACGGGCGAGAAGCGGGCGTTCAAGTTTGAGACGCCGGGCATCGTTCCGCTCTTGTGCAATGTTCACCCTGAAATGTCGGGCTATATCATCGTCACGCCTACTCCTTTTTATGCGGAAACCGACGCCGCCGGGAGTTTCAAAATCGCGAATGTTCCAGACGGTAGTTACACCGTGACCGCCTGGCATGAGGGCTTCAAGACGCAGTCCAAGCCCGTTACCGTGGCTGGCGCAGCCACCGCGGATTTCACGTTGTCCAAGTAAGGCGTCCCTATCCGTGAGAGAATCAGCGCGTGCTGCATCGTTTTGAGGGCAAGAAAGTCGACCGGGAATGGTTGAATACCAACTTCCCTTGCATGACGGCATGTCCGGCTGGGACCAATGCCGGCCGCTATGTTTCGCTCATTGCCGAGGGGCATTTTGAGGAAGCCTACCGCTACGCGCGAGAGCCCAACCCAATGGCCAGTGTCTGCGCCAGGGTGTGCGCGCACCCCTGCGAAACGGCTTGCCGCCGTGGCGAAATCGACAGCCCCATCGCGATCCGCGCGCTGAAGCGTTTCCTCACCGAACGGTATGGGCCGGAGTCGCGGCATCCGCTGGAAATGCGGCGGGAACCCGTAGAGAAGCTGCCCTATCGCGTGGCGATCATCGGCAGCGGTCCGGTAGGGTTGTCGGCGGCGCACGACCTGGCTCTGCTGGGTTACTCCGTCACCATCTTCGAAGCCGCTTCGGTGGCCGGCGGCATGCTGAGCCTGGGCATCCCGGAATACCGCTTGCCGCGCAGCGTGGTCGAAGCGCAGATCCGCGAGATCCTGGAAACCGGCGACGTAACCATCCAGCTAAATCAAGCCGCCGGGCGCGATTTCACCATTCGCCAATTGCGCGAGCAGGGTTTCAACGCCGTGGTGCTGGCGGTGGGAGCGCACCGCAGCCGCGATCTTTCGATCCCGGGAGTGGATCTGGATGGCGTGCACAAAGGGATCGACTTCCTGCTGAACGCCAACCTGGGATACCGTTTCGCTATCGGCAAGAAAGTGGTAGTGATCGGCGGCGGCAATGTGGCGATGGACGTGGCGCGTTCGGCGGCGCGCGAAGTGCTAAAGCAGCACGACCCAAATGCAGCCGAGCCCACTGAAGAAAATGTTTCCGCCGTCGCCACTCACGAAATGGTGGACATCTCGCTCTCGGCGCTGCGCTTGGGCGCGCGCGAAGTGAGCATCGTCTGTCTGGAGCGGCGTATTGAAATGCCGGCGGCGCTGGAGGAAGTGGAGGAAGCCGAACTTGAGGGCATCATCTTGCACGATGGCCAAGGCCCCAAACGAGTCGTAGGCCAAAACGGCAAAGTAGTGGGCTTAGAAACAGTGCGGACCAAAGCGGTTTTCGATTCTGCAGGCAAGTTCAACCCCGTTTTCGAAGAGGACAGTGAATCGGTGATCGAATGCGACACCGTGATCCTAGCCATTGGACAAGCGCCTCGGCTCGACTTCCTCACGCCAGAGGATGGAATCGAAATCTCGGGACGAGGCTTGATCGTCGCCGACCGGGACAGCCTCATGACTTCGGCGCCAGGCGTTTTTGCAGGCGGAGACTGCGTGTTCGGTCCCCGACTGATCATCGACAGCGTGGGTGACGGCAAACGTATCGCCGCCGGCATCGACCGGTTTCTGACCGGGCGGGAGCGCCCCGAACCCGAGATCGAGGTGCGGGTCCTCGATCATCACCACATGCTGGACGACTTCATGAACCTGGGCCGCGAACCGGTTCCCATGCTTCCGCTGGATCGGCGCACTGGCATCACCGAGGTGGAGGTAGGCTACGACGAAGCCTCGGCCATGCGCGAAGCCCGCCGCTGCCTGCGGTGTTGGATCAACACCGTATTCGAAGGCAATGGGCCGGACGGATCGCAATGCGTGCTGTGTGGCGGCTGTGTGGATGTGTGTCCGGAGAGTTGCATTCAACTGGTGCCGCTCGAAAGCATCGAATTTCCGCCGGAAGTCCTGGGAGAGATCCAGGCGAATCCGGCGATCTTCCGTGTCGAACTGGACGACGTCGCGGCCGACGAGTTGGGCGTCATTAGAGGCACGGCCATGCTGAAGGATGAGACGCGATGCATTCGCTGCGGCCTCTGTGCCGAGCGCTGTCCTGTCAGCACCATCACCATGGAAGCGTATTCGTTTCGCGAAGGGGAGGCCCGATGAGTCAGAAGCCAGAATGCGCCACCTGCAACCGGCGGCAGGCATTCGTGAAGCTGGGAGTGGGATCGATGGGCGTGGCGTTTACCGGAGCAGCGGTATTCGGCTATGAGTTCCTCTCGCCTAATGTGCTCTATGAACCTTCGCCCATCGTGGACGCCGGCAAGCCGGATCAGTATCCGCCCGGTTCCGTGACGCAGGACGTGGAAGCGGAAATTTACATCGTACACGGACCGGAAGGCATCTACGCGATGTCCGCTATCTGCACCCACCTCGGCTGTCTAACGGCTTGGAACCCCGACCTCGGCATCGTTGCCTGCCCCTGCCATGGCAGCAAATTCACGCGGGATGGGACGAAAATCGAAGGCCCGGCGCCGCGCCCGTTGATCTGGCTGCAGGCTTCGATCAGTGATGAGGGCGACCTTCTGGTGGACCGTTCCGCTCCTCTCGAGCGCAAGGAATTCGTGAGGATCTGACATGCCGAATTCCCTCGAAGAGCATCTGGCGAATCTGCGTGAAACGCGCGTCTGGCGCTCCATTTTTCGCAGCGGATCAGGATCGACCAACCTGCATCGGGCGCTGGCCATCCAGCAGAACGTTTTTCTGCATCTGTCCTCGGTCAAGATCCGGAAACGGTCGCTGGCCTTCCGGGTCACCTGGTTCCTGGGCACGCTGAGCCTGGGAGGTTTCCTGATTCTGGTGATGACGGGAATTCCGTTGATGCTGTATTACCATCCGTCGGTGCCGCAAGCCTACGCGGACATGAAGGATCTGCAGTTCGTGGTTTCCGCGGGCGTGTTTCTGCGCAACCTGCATCGCTGGTCGGCGCACGCCATGGTGTTGCTGGTGTTCGCGCACATGTGCAAGGTGTTCTATCGCGGCGCGTACCGCCCCCCGCGGGAATTCAATTGGGTGGTGGGTGTAGTGCTGCTGATTTTGACGCTGCTGCTGAGCTACACGGGATATCTGCTGCCCTGGGATCAACTGGCCTTCTGGGCGATTACGGTGGGCTCGAATATTGTGTCTTCCGTGCCGGTGCTGGGCGCTAAAATGCGGTTCCTGATGCTGGGCGGCAACACTGTGAATGCGAACGCGCTGCTGCGATTTTACGTGCTGCATTGTGTCATCCTGCCGCTCGCCGCCGTCATGTTCATCGCCATCCATTTCTGGCGGATTCGCAAAGACGGCGGCATCTACTCCGGAGAGAAGCCGTGAGCGAACCCGACAAGCCCGAGCCAACCACGCCTGAACCAAAGAATTTCACCGCAGCCATGAGCTCGGATAGCCGCAAATCCCCGCTACGCGTCGCTTTTGTCACGCGGCGGACGTCGCCGCAGGTGAAGGCGCATGACGACGACTACGTCATGACGTTCCCCGAAGCGCTGTTTCGCGGCGTCGTTGCGATCGAGGTACTGACGCTGGCTCTGGTGGCGGTGTCGCTGTTGTGGGACGCGCCGCTTGAAGGACTCGCCAATCCCCTGCAGACGCCCAATCCGGCTAAAGCGCCCTGGTACTTCCTGGGGCTGCAGGAATTGCTGCACTACTTTCCGCCAGTGGTGGCGGGCGTTCTAATTCCAGCGCTCGTGATCCTGGCGCTTGATCGCCATTCCCTACTTCAGCATCAACATTGCCGATGAGGCCCTGTGGGCGCGCAACCGGACGCAGCGTTTGCGGACCCTGGCAATTGTAACCGCGCTTTTCTCGCTCTTCCTGATCTATTTCCGCGTTTACGCAGCGCTGGTTCCGACCCTGCTGGTCTCCGCATTAATGTGGTTCTCCGCCGGTGCCACGGCGTCCCCCGGACGTTTCCGGAGTTGGCTGTCGGCCAAGCCTCTCTCTTTCTGGATCATGTCGTGGTTCCTCTTGCAGGCGGCCGTACTGACGGTGATCGGAACGTTTTTCCGCGGGCCCGGTTGGTCTTTGGTGATGCCGTGGAGTGGTCAAATATGAGTGTCCGGCAAAAATTCGCGACGATCCGGAATTTGTTGTTTGGCGACAGCGCGCGTGCTTTCGGCACTCTGAGTCTAGTGCTGCTGGTGCTGCTCACCATCGTTCCCGCCAAGGATTATTTCCGGCGAGTGGCGCGGCTATCAAAAGCAATACCTGCGATTGATCCGGGGACGCGGCGAAGCCACCTCGCTGGCCCGGCGGTTCCAGGGCGGTGTGCAACAGATCTGGTTGCCGGAATTGGGTGTGGTGGATCGCTGCACCACCTGTCACGTGGGACTGCAGGAGGCGAGCCTGGTGGACGTCAAGGCCCAACCCTTCCGGCCGCACCCGCCGATCCCGCATAAACTCACCGAATTTGGCTGCGTCCTGTGCCATCGGGGCCAAGGCGCGGCCACCACGGTGGAAGAGGCCCATCGCAGCACCAAGTCCTGGGAAGACACCCATCCTGCCCGCGCGCTATCTGGAAGCAGGCTGCGGGCAGTGCCATCTCGATCGGCTGACGGGAACGCCGCAGTTGAATCAAGGACGCGATACGCTCGCGCGATATGGCTGCGTGCGCTGCCATACCATCAAGACGCCGGACGGAACCACGATGACCGGCACCGACAGCCCGCCTTCGCTCGCGCACATCGCCGAGAAGACCAGCCGGGAGTGGATCGCCGCCTGGCTGAAGAACCCACAGGCCTACGCCGGCTCGGCCACCATGCCAAATTTCCAGTTGACGGATGACGAGATCCGTGACATCTCCGCGTTCCTGATTGCCCAGAGCACTCCGCACACGTCGACCGGCGGCTCTGTGCCAGTAACCGTCCCCAAGGCAGACGATGCCGCGGCTTTGCAGGAAGGTTCCAGCCTCTACGGAGAATCCTTCTGCTCCTCGTGCCATGCCATGCAGAATGCTGCTGGAATTCTGGTCGGCGGCAACCTGGGCCCGGAACTGACGCGCGTGGGGTCCAAGGTCAAAACCGAATGGCTAGCCGATTGGCTGCGCAATCCCAAGGCTTACGACCCCGAGACGAACATGCCGCACTACCGCTTCGACAACCGGCAGATCGGCCTGCTGATGGGGTTTCTGGCAGGCAAATCCGACTCCGATTTCCTGGGTAATCTACATTTTGAGACTGCCACACCGGCCCAGATCGAGCACGGCAAGACTTTGGTGATCGAGCGTGGCTGCGCCTCCTGTCACGAGATCAATGGATTGAAGAAACCGGATAACTTTGCTCCGGAACTCACGCCGGTCGGCAGTCGCCCTCTGGCGAAGATCCTGTTCGCGCCGGGAGTCCCGCACACTCTGCCGGACTACATTGCGGCCAAAATCCGCAACCCGCGGTCGTTTGGCAACGCGCTGAAAATGCCGCAATACACTTTCGCGCCGCAGCAAGTGGACGCGCTGACGACCGCGCTGCTCGCGCAGACCGAGCGCGCGCAGACATCTGCCCGCCGCCCTGCGGGTTCCCGCGCGCGCAGGCCTTCGGACTATCATCCGGCGGGCAAAGCCGGGCAACTGATGGAAGACATGCGCTGCTTCAGTTGCCACACCATCAACGGCCGCGGCGGGGACATGGCGCCGGATCTGACCTGGGAGGGAACCTCCGTACAGCGCACCTGGCTGGTGAACTTCCTGAAGAACCCGAACACGCTGCGCCCGGCGCTGATCCGCCGCATGCCCAAGTTCAACGTGACCGATGCCGAAGCGAACACGCTAGCCGACTACATCATGACGGTGTATCAGACTCCGGCATTCGACCGCGACGCCACGGCCGCACCCGGTTCAACGCCGCCGACGTCGAGCGCGGCAGTGAGTTGTTCTACGGAAAGTATGCGCTGCCAGTCCTGCCACATCGTCGATCCGGACAAGGACAAGGGATACATTGGCCCGACCTTGACGCAGGTCGGGATCGCGGCTGAATGCCGCCTGGATTTTTCATTGGTTGAAGAACGCACAAAAGCTGCGGCCGGGCTCGCTGGAGCCGGTCTGGAACATGAGCGACGAAGACGCTCAGGCGATCACGGCGTTTCTGATGGCGCAAAAGAGCGCGCCGCGGAAGGAGGAGCGCAAAAATGAGGCGCATTACAACCGCGTCGATCCTGCTCGCACTCAGCGCTGCCTGCTCGAAGGCCCGGCTGCACCGGTGAAACAGCCAAAGCTTTCGGGGCGGCGGTGGTTTCCGTGAGTGGCGAAAAACAAGCGGCGGCGTGGGCGCGCGCTGGACCAACCGCTGGTGGTTCAGGTGAACGATGCGAAGGGGGCGCCGGTTGCGGGCGCGCTGGTGCGTTTCACCGGAGTCGGGCGGTGTGACCTTGCAGCCCGATCATGGCTTGACCGGCCCCGACGGCCAGTTCACCACCAACGTGACCCTCGGCGGAATGGCCGGGCACTATCAGATTGCCGCCACCACGGCAATTCCACCGGAAAGCCGGTGGAGATCCAGGTTGACGAGATCGCGCTGGGCTATCAGGAGATGCTGGGCGAGCAGATCAATCAGATCCATTGCGTCCGCTGCCACGATTCCGAATCGACGCCGGAGCGCGTCTCCAATCACGATAACCTGACGCGCCGCCGCATGTTCACCGAAGGCGCATTCTGAATGCGATGAGCGATGCGGATCTGGCGGCGATCATCGCGCGGCGGCGGCGTGCGCTGAACAAGTCCGCCGAGATGCCGCCTTATGGAGATACCCTGACGAAAACCGAGATCGAGGCGCTGGTCGCGTATCTTCGCGCCGTGGCCGACCCGCCGTATCGTCCACAAGGAGTGTTCTATGCGAGTAACTAATCATGATCGCCCGGGTGCTTTGGTTTTCGACGCTGCTGCTGGCGGTTTCGGCGCCTGCCCAGGTGATCGCACCTGACGAAATTCTCGACCCCAACCTGCGCGAGCTGCAGAGGAAATATTTGAGTGAACTGAAGCGCATCACCGAAGCTGCCGCCGCCCATAATTTCCCTTACCACTTCTACTTCAGTCCGGTACTCGGCCTCACTGAAAAAGACACGCGGAATAACGATCAGCGTTCGGTTCGGTTCGACCGGTATCAGAACCGGACCGTGCTCAAGATCACGGGCAACTACTTCGCGGCCTACTCAATGGAGCTGATGAAACCCGAAGAGCGTGCCCGCCAAACGTATCAAGACGTGATCCTGCCGCTCTTACAGGCGGCGGTCCCCGCTCTGGAGCAGGCAGACGCGCTCCAGGCCTTTGCATTTGAGATTTCCCACCACGTGCGCAAGAAAGTCCTCGGAGTCTCCTCCGAAGGCACGGAAAACGTGGTGGTGATTCTCCCAAGGCCTCCGCACAGCGGCTGGTGGCCGCTGCCAGCCCTGCGGCGCAACAGGCTGCGGTTCTCGAAGGGGAGGCGTTTCTCAATGCGGCGCCTATCGCGTTGTGGCCCCGACCCGAGGTGGCGAAGGTCGAAACCGCGCAGGTCAGCGCCCCTGCTCCGGTGATCACACCCCGCCCCGTCAAGGCTCCCATAATTCCGCCGGTCCCGAATCTGCTCGCCGGAAAGCTGGAGCCGCTCGTGAAGACTCCAAGCCTGGCGGCTGCGCCCCTGCGCGATACGTCACCGGAAGCATTGAAGAGTCTGCAGAGTTCCTACCAGGGCGTTCTTGATCGCATGGTGCAAGAACTGAATGGGCAGGCGCACTTCGTGCGTTACGCTCCGCCCGCATTCATCCCGTTTCACAACAGACTGTATCTTCAGCTTTCCCTCACCACTGCTCTGCCGGAATCCGATGCTGGTTCGCGGTATAAACTGGCAGCACTGGCGTTCGATGAGCACATCGCTCATTTGCTCCGTCCCACTCTGGCGTATTTCAAGGAAGACCGCGGCGATTTTGACGGAATCGATTTCAGCACTTCGGTGCGGCTCAGCGGCGACAAGAACCCGGACGGAAGCCTGGTCGCCGTGGAGCTCATCTTTCCGCTCACGATGCTGCGGGCCTACGAGCAATTTGATTGCACCGGCCAGGAGCTCATTGACTCCGGCTTCGTGTTGATCAATGGCGAACGAGTCAGCCTGAACTTGCAAATCGCGGAAATCAGTCTGTTGCGATAGGTCGTGTCGATGATCATTATCAGCTCTCCGATTAGCGGGGTGGTTTGTACTGACAGAAGGGGTCTGAAGCGAGCGGATTTCCGGTTGCCGCGAAGGCGCGTGCTCGCGAGCCCCCGCAGAGCGTACGGTAATCGCATACACCACACCGATCCTCGAACTGCGTCGGGTCATGCAGTTGGCGAAACAATGGAGAGTCGCGGTACACATTTACGATTTGATCCTCACGGACGTTACCCGCGGCTAACGGCAGGAATCCCGCTGGACAGATATCGCCTGTGTTCGAAACGAACAGGACGCCATGGCCGTCGCGGATTCCATAGCTGCGTGTCACGCCGCTTTGCCGGATCTGCTCGCCCGTCATCCCCTCTGCTCGCATCCGTTCGAGCGTCACGCGCCGGAACGACGGAGCCTCGGTCGTTGCCACAATGAAGGATGCTTCCCGCGAAGTCGCGTGGATCCAGTGCATGAGTTTTTCGCCATCTTCCGGCGACAGCGGGTGAAGAACCTTTCCGCGCCCTACGGCTATCAGGAAAAACAGGCTCCAACGGGCGATGCCGTACGGTTTCAGTACTTCGTAAATCGCAGTGCATATCCTCGGCTGTTTCCGCGGCAGCCAAGGTGTTAACCTGCACCGGCATCTCTAGTTCCTGTGCCCAGCGCAGGGCCTGGATGGTGCGGTCGAACGTGCCTGGCATGCCACGAATGGAGTCGTGACGCTCCGCGTTCGAGCCATCGAGACTCAATCCCAGGCCTTCCACTCCGTGTTGCTTCAGGCGCAGCATCACATCGCGCGTTAAAGCTGGGGTGGCTGCAGGGGTGATCGACACACCGATGCGCAACTTGCGCGCCTCGTCGATCAAGTCATACAGATCTGTCCTTGCCAGTGGATCGCCGCCCG
This sequence comes from Bryobacterales bacterium, assembly GCA_963779075.1. GTDB lineage: Bacteria > Acidobacteriota > Terriglobia > Bryobacterales > Bryobacteraceae > Palsa-187. The sequence continues at coordinate 47,411 of CAVZWS010000019.1, read as the reverse complement.
TAAGAATCAACTGGGGTGGCGGCTCGCCGAATTCGGGGATTTGGCGGAGAAAGGCCACGCTCTCTTTGAAGTTGAGTTCCCTTGGGTGGGCTGTCGAAATGGCTTCTGCGCGGCAATGACGGCACGCCAAAGAGCAAGCCTGGGTCATCTCCCAATAAACGTTCATGGGGGACTTTGCGTAATCACGAGCAGCGTGGTGAAGATTCCTCATACTTTTAGCGTATGCAGTGTTTCAGCGTCAGGCTGTTTCTGCCATCGCAATAGCAGCCGCTTTCTCTTTTCCCCACACTTCCTCAAAAACCGCATCGTCCGTCCACGGGAACCCATCAATCCGAACCGAACGTACGCCATATTGCGAAACGTATGGACTTCCTACCCGATGTCCTCGCCGCTCCAGGGAATCGATAGCAGCGCCATATTCTTTCTCATATTCTTCTTTTGTCATAAGCACCTGGGCAAACCGGACTGCGATCTACTCCTAGCAGGCGAGCCTACGAGCCGGTGGGTCTCATGGAAGCAACAACTCAACATTTGCCAACTCCTTTGAACTGGGCACCCATTCGAGATCGCAGAGATCGCAATAAAAAGACAAACAGTTTTCCCTAAGCAGCCGCCTAGTCTCATCTGGTGCATGAGGGCACTGACCCACCTCGTTCTTGCAGGTGGGGCACCGAGCCGAAAAACTGATCTGATCGCTCATTGTGACAAAGCTCAAGAGGGCAGCTGCGGGCAAACCAGAATCTCGGAGGAAAATCCCAGCCTATAAGAGGCAACCGCCCCTAAAAATAGACTGCAAATCTCGTTCCAGCAGCACCGGACTACGGAATCAGTCAATTGCGCGGTGTTACAGGTTCCGGCAGCTGAGCGTATTGGGGCAAAGCTCTCACGCTCACCCAACACTGATGCTCGAAAGGACTCTGCATCAAGCCACTACCCTACCCCAGTGGCCCTTTTCACTCCGCCGATTCTCGGAGGCAAACGTGTAATTCAGGGCTACCGGGGCCAATACGACGTGGCGCCCAACGGCAAGTTTCCGATCATCGTCCCAGTGGACGAAGGCGCGGGGTCGTCAATGACCGTCATTCTCAATTGGGACGCGAGTTTGAAGAAGTGAGGCCGCCCGCAGGACGCTGGAGATCCGGCGGCTTCCGGAAAAGTCACGTCTGGAATTCTGCTTTTCGTCACTTGGCCCAGCAACTCAATGCCTTAGAACTGGATAATGGGACAGCTCCTTCCATGAGAAAGCCGGTCGGTGTCAATGGGGAATTTGTTTTCCTAGCCAGTTGAGTTGGTCATCGTCTTGTTTGTCGCAATCGACACCACTTGAACTCGGTCCAACCAAAGGGCCGAGTTTTTCATTTGGGGATTACCACAGCAATCCAGAACACAGTACCTCTGAAAGAATTTTCCGAGAAGACCGACAGCCGAGTGCGGCCCGGATCTGTGCGGGACTGCACTTCCACCCGCTCGATAACAAAGAGGCCAGGATACTATTTCATTCACTTCAACTGATCTATGGTTTGCAACCGAGCAACTCGACACTTCTCACACCGCCCAGAATATCACGCAAAACATTCTGACCACTTTACGTTTATAGCCGTTCCAGTCCGTGTACCGTCTATGTACCGACTTTTCAAACAACGTGAGAATTGTGAGCATCGTGCTCATCCGCAAACCAACAACTTACATTTAATCAACGCCCCAAAAGCTTTCGAATCCCTCTCTCTCCGCCAAATTTTTCTTTGTCCGACCCGGACACATAGGTAACAGATCGTTCCGCACTGACAACGCCAACAACAGCGCCTCGATGCCAACAACGGGCTCCAGGCTCTGCGGCCGCCTAGATGTTCAGCCATGGGCTATCGGGGTGGAAAGTTCGCGTAACTTCCGGCGTTCCTCGACCTCCGCATCGGTCAGACGAGCGTCATAAATCGAGCGAGGCTCAATGGTCCGCGCCACGAGCGTAGCGGTAGCGACAGCGAGCAACAGGGGCGCGATAAACGATCGGTCCCGGCCGGTCAGTTCCATCATCAGCACCACGGTCGAGATCGGGCCCTGCGTGGTGGCCGCGAGAACCGCTGCCGCACCGATCACGGCGAACAGCCCGGGAGGCACGCCGGGCCAGAACCAGGACCAGGCATGCCCCAGGAGAGCGCCGAGCAGGGCGCCCACCGTCAGAGAAGGCGTAAACAAGCCGCCGGGAGCGCCGCTGCGGACGCATAGCACCGTCGCTGCGGGTTTCAGCGCCAGCAGCATAAGAAGCAAAGCTGGCGCTACTTGGTTCGTGAACGCAAGCTGTGACACGTCCTTGCCGTTTCCAAGCACTTGCGGGAACCAGATCGAGACCACGCCCAGCAACCCCAATCCCAACAACGGCGCCATCAACCGCCGCCAACCCTGCGGCTTGTTGCGATCGGCCCAGGTGACAGCCCGAACATAGCCCACCGAAACCACTCCCGCGATCGGCCCGGCCAGGAGCGCCCACACAACGCTCGAAGTGGAGCTGGAATATGCCGGAATCATGTACGTCGGCGCATCGGGCAGCGCGACCCACGAGACCGCTGCGGCCACTACCGAAGCGATAAGGGCGGGCAGCACGTACCTGAGCGCCAGCACTCCGCGCATCACCTCCAACGCGAAAAGCGCACCGCCCAGCGGCACGCCATACGCGGCACTCATCCCTGCTCCCGCGGCGCAGGCCACCAACAACCGGCGTTGCTCGTCAGACAAGCGGACCCGGTCCGAAAAGAAGTTGGCGATCACCGCGCCGGCTTGTTTCGGCGCGCCCTCGCGGCCCAGCGACGCCCCCATTCCGACGATGACCACCGAAAGTAAAGCGCTGCCCAAAGTGCGCCAGGCCGGCATCCGCCCGGCATAGAACCAAATAGCAGCAGTAGTGTCAATTCCGTTCCCGCTGGACAGGCGCCTCAGGATGATCTGCCCCGCGCCAGTCACTACGCCCGCGCCGAGCAGCACCAGAATGTGCCGCCACGCACCGGCCTGTTGGGCGGCGTGCAACAGGTCGGTGCCGGACCCTCCCCACACCATGCGCTGCACCATTTCCAGCAGCCGGGTGAGCGCCGCCGCAGCTACTCCTGTACCGATACCGGTGAGCAGCACGGCCGACCAGAAAGGTGCCGCGCCGGGACGAGCCAGCGTGGAAGGTATCATGTCACCGCGGGCCGGTTCGGGCATTTGAGACGGCGTCAATGCCATTTATAGCAGCCCCGCGCCTGCTTCCGGGAGAGCTCTTGATTTTCACAGGCTAGGACGGTAGGCTTCAATGCCGTCCGTTCCGATCAGCCTCCTAAGTTTCGGCCCTGAACTTGGGAATTGCGGAACCGTGATCTCGGCGCGCCGTCGAAAGCGCACGCTTGGAAAGCGTCTTTAGGGAAACTCTCACGAGAGACTCGAATCCCTCGCGCCGCCAGAACTTCCGGCGCGTGCAGTTGCGTCGCCCGCAAGTGACGCGGTCCTGGTACTCGCCGCGAAATAAATTCTTGTAATTTTCTCACGGACAAGTTAGGGTGGAACCTTGTGGGAATTCCCGGGCGTCCGTTGAGACGTTTCGTGTGCCTCGGTATCCTCTTCGCCGGCTTGGCGACAGCGGAAACCCTAGGCAACTGGCGCGCCAATTTCCCACCCTGCAAACAACATTCCGAGCTGCTGAAGCGTGGCCCCATGAATCTGGGCGTGCGGATCGCTACTGCCAAACCGGTTCTGGCGGAGGAATTTCGGGCGGCTATGGATTTCTGGGCCAAGATCCTGGACCTGCAATGGCACGAAGAAAGCACGCAGAATTGTTCCGTTGAGGTAATCGACGGAGAGCGCTGGCTGTTTGAGCCTGAGCCGGAAAACATGGCGGCTCGGTCGCAGTTTCCAGACCGCCGCGACTTTGAAGGATGGATCGCGTTCAACCCCACCGTTTCTCTTAGCAGAATGGAATCTTACCGGATATCGGTGCATGAGATCGGCCACATGCTTGGGTTGCGGCATAGCACGAATATCAAATCGCTGATGTATGGGTTTGACCTGGACGACTCCGAATCGCTGGATCCGGCGGATCTGGCTTCCTTAGCGGGCCGCCATAAACTGCGTATCGCATCGTTGACCCAGCCCATCCTGCTCGACAAGCGTCGCTAGAGGCCGGTTCCCGCAACGGCACACTGCAAATATGATTTGATAGTATTTGCGCAGGGCACGCTCCAGTGCCATGCGGAAACGTCCTGCTTCCGGCGCGCCGCCGGAGTTCCGCATGGAGGATCGGGTATGGCTAAAAAAGGTAGCGGCAAACCGCCCCACAAAGCACCCCGCAAGACAGCCGACAAGCCGGGACCCGCACTTTCCATAACCAAGACCCCTTCCGCTATTCCGGGCTCACGGATTCCTCCGCACCCGGGAAAGGCCTTCCCCATCGTGGGCGTGGGCGCTTCGGCGGGCGGCCTGGAGGCGTTTTCACAGCTCCTGGAGCACCTGCCATCCACCACCGGAATGGCCTTCGTGCTGATCCAGCACCTCGATCCGACGCACGCCAGCCAGTTACCGGAAATCCTTGCCAGAAAATCCGCCATGCCGGTGCGCGAAGTGCAGGGCGATGCGACAGTCGAGCCAAATCATGTGTATGTCGCCCCGGCTAGCAACAATCTCAGGATCGAAAGTGGCGTCTTGAGCGCGGTAGCGCGTCCCACCGCAGCCGGCGTGCGCAACATGGCGATCGACGATTTCCTGGAGTCTCTTGCGAAAGAGCGCGGCCACCTGGCGTTCGGCATCATCCTCTCCGGAACGGCTTCGGACGGCACCCTCGGCCTGAAGGCCATCAAGGCAGAAGGCGGAATCACTCTGGCGCAGGAACCGAGTTCGGCGAAATTCGACGGCATGCCGAGCAACGCGATCGCCGCGGGCTCGGTGGATTTCGTGCTCACCCCCGAAGACATCGCCAAGCAATTGGTGTCACTCGCGAGTCACCCTTACCTGAACCACCGGCACGTCGCGGAGCCGCATGAAGAGATCACTCCACTGCCGGGCGGCGATCTCACCCCGATCTTCACGGTGTTGCGAGCGGCCACCGGCATTGATTTCACGTACTACAAGCGCAACACGATCCTGCGGCGCATCGAACGCCGCATGGCACTTCACGGAATGGAGAGCTTCAAGGATTACTCGCGCAAGCTCCGCCAGGATGCCGCCGAGGCGAAGATTCTCGCGCAGGAATTTCTGATCAACGTCACGGCGTTTTTTCGCGAGCCCGAAACTTATAAGACTCTGAAGGACACAGTTTTCCCCGCCTTGCTCGAGCACCGCTCGCCCGACGATCCGATCCGGGTATGGATTCCGGGCTGCTCGACCGGCGAGGAAGCGTATTCCATCGCGATCGTCTTAACGGAATTTCTGGAGGAGCATGGCGCAGCCTGCGGCATTCAGATTTTTGCCACGGATCTAAGCGAATCGGCGATCGAAAGAGCGCGCTCCGGCGTGTATCTGGAAAATGCGGTCGGCGGCGTGTCCCCGGAACGCCTGCGGCGTTTTTTCGTTAGCCGGGACCGCGTCTACCAGATCAATCAGTCCATCCGCGGCGCCTGCGTCTTCGCCAAACAGGATCTAACCAAGGACCCGCCCTTTTCAAAAATTGACCTGATCAGTTGCTGCAATCTCTTAATCTATTTGGGGCCGCTCCTGCAAAAGCGAGCGATTTCCTTGTTCCATTACGCCCTGAAGCCCGGTGGATTCCTGGTGCTGGGCAGCTCGGAATCGATCGGCTCCTACGCCGATGCGTTCCAGACGGTGGACCGCAAGCAAAGAATCTATTCCAAGAAATTAAGCTCCGGTCCCCTGACCTTGGACCTCAGCGGAGGCCGCTCCAGCCCGGCGACGCACACCGAGGAGAGCGCGTCTGTGGAAGGCGCCGGCGCAGTGAAGAATGTGCAGAAATATGTGGACCGGATGCTGCTGGCCGAATACTCGCCGCCCGGAGTAATCGTGGATGACGCGCTGCATGTGATCCAGGTGCGCGGCGACACCGGCTCCTACCTGCAACTGCCTCCCGGAGTTCCCACTACGGACTTGACCAGACTGGCAAGGCCGGGCCTGCTGGCGCCGTTGAAGGCCGCGATTCGCAAAGCCAGGCACGATAAGGCTCCGGTGGTTGAGGCTCGGCTCCGCGTTAGAGATAACGGGCACACGCGAGACGTCGATCTGCGCGTGTTGCCGATTCGCGACCCTAACGGCAAAGAACAATGCTGGCTGATTTTGTTCGAAGAGAATCCGCGAGGGAGAGCCGGCACTCGCAGTAAGGCAAATCTGGCGATTGTACCCAAGTCGACCCGGGACCACGATACCATCCTGCACCTGGAACAAGAACTTCGGGCCACGCGGGATTATCTGCAGTCGATTGTCGAGTCCCAGGAAGCGGCCACCGAAGAGCTGCGCTCCGCAAACGAAGAGGCGCAGGCTACGAATGAAGAGCTGGATACCGCCAAGGAGGAATTGCAGGCCTCTAATGAAGAACTGAACACCGTTAACGATGAGCTGCGGGCCCGCAATTTGGAACAGGGGGCCCTCAACAGCGATTTGCGCAAGCTGCTTGAAAGCATTAACGTGCCGCTGGTGATGGTGGGGAAGAATCTGCAGATTCGATGGTTCACGCCCTCCATGGAGCCTCTGTTGAACCTGCTTCCTACCGATCAGGGACGGCCGATCACGGACCTTCACTCCGCCGCAATTCCCAATTTCCGGGATCTTCTTCTGGCTGCGCTGGCGGGCGAAAAAAACAAGAACATCGAGATGCAAAGCCCCTCGGGGCGGTGGCTCTCGCTGCGGATCTTGCCTTACCGGGGGCTGGATAACAGCATTGAGGGCGCCATCGCCACCCTGGTCGATATCGACGATCTCAAGCGCGCGCGGGATTTTGCGGAGGCTGTAGGAGCCACCGTGCGGGAGCCGCTGCTGGTGCTGGATGCGAGCCTGCGAGTGCGAACCGCAAACCAGGCGTTCTATGGATTGTTTCAACTCGAAAGCAAGGACGTCGTGGGCCATCAGATCTACCAGATCGGCGGCCTCCACTGGGACATTCCTAAACTGCGCGACCTACTCGAAAATATTCTCCCCAAAGAGACTGTGATGATGGATTTCGAGCTGGAGCAGACCTATCCCGGGATCGGGCTGCGCATCATGCTGCTGCACGCGCGCGAGATCCGCCAGGGCGATGGTGAGCGCATGATTCTGCTGGCCATCGAAGATGTCACCGCGCCGCGGCGCGCCAACGCGCCTGCTGGAAAATGATATAGTCGCTTTCCGGCGGATGAGCTGCGTCGACAGCCGCCGCCCGGCAGGATGCGCGACTTGAGGACTGGATGAAGAAATTAAAAGCAGCGGTATTTGGAACTGGATTTGTGGGGCGAGTGCACGTCGAGGGCATCCGCCGCTTGGGCAATGTCGAGGTATACGCGATCGGTGTGGGTCCGGAGGATGACGCCGCCCGGCTGGGAGCGGAGCTGCACGTCGACAAGGTCAGTCAGGACTACCGCGCGCTGCTTGCGGACCCGGCCATCGACGCGGTGCACGTGTGCACTCCCAACGCCCTGCACTTTCCCATCGTGAAGGCGGCGCTCGAAGCGGGTAAACACGTGGTGTGCGAGAAGCCGCTGGCGATGTCAACGACCGAGGCTCGGGAGATGGTCCAGCTTGCCCAGGCGACAAAGCTGCGGAACTGCACATTCCACAATCTGCGATATTACCCGATGGTGCAGCAGGCCCGCCGCATGTGCGAGGCCGGGGAGCTGGGCGATATTCTGATCGTGCAGGGCACCTATTCGCAGGATTGGCTGCTCTACGAGACCGATTGGAACTGGCGATTGGTTTCGGCGGAGAACGGAGCTTCGCGCTGTCTGGCGGATATTGGCTCGCACTGGTGCGATGGCGTGGAGCATGTGACTGGCCTGCGCATTTCTTCGGTATGCGCCGATCTGCAGACTTTTTATAAGACGCGTAAGCGTCCGAAGAAGGCGGTGGCTTCGTTCGGTACCGCGGCGGCAGGAGAGACCGAAGACGTCCCCATCAACACCGAAGATTTCGGCGCCGTGATGTTCCGCATGGGCGAGCGGACGCGTGGAAGTTTCACTGCCAGTCAGGTGAGCGCGGGCCGCAAGAATAATTTTCGCTTCGAGATTTACGGCTCCAAAGCGAGCGTGACGTGGGACGGCGAGCGTCCCGATGAATTGTGGATCGGACACCGCGACGGGCCCAACCAGATCCAGATCAAGGACCCTTCGCTTATGCTGCCCGCGGCGCGTTCCTACGCCGACCTGCCGGGAGGACACAGCGAAGGCTACGACGACACCTTCAAGCAGGTTTTCCGGCGCTTCTACCACAGCATTGAAGATCCTAATGCCGAGCCGGACTATCCGCAGTTCACGGATGGCTTGCGGCAGTTGACGATCCTCGAAGCGGAACTGGCCAGCAGCCAGCGCCGGGCCTGGGTGGATGTGCCGCGCGAATAGGAAGCAGTCGCCCCGCTAAACCACGCCGCGAAGCGGCTAAGCCGCCCCGCGATGCCGCGCCGTTAGGTCCGCGCCGCGCTAAGCCAGCGCCGCGCGCATATAGGCCATGCACTTCTTGGTTTCCTCGATGGGCGTTCCCGTGCCCTTGTATTCGTACTCAATGATGCAGTAGATGGGATAGTGTTTCGTCTTGATCAACTGCAGCGCCTGCTTGAGAGGAGTCTCGCCCTCGCCCCACGGCATGTTCGGCCCGTCGTTGCGCTTGCGATCCTTCAGATGCATGTGGGTAATGCGGTCGTGGTGTTTTTCGATGAACGCGATTCCGTCGTTGTTGCCGGCGGTGAAGTGGCCGATGTCCAGATTTGCCTTGAAATATTTGGACATGCCGAATAGTTTCTCGTAGCTTTCGGGCGATGCCACCTCGTTGGGATCGTCCGACTTGGCATGGTTGTGGAACGACAGGGTCATTTTGTATTTCTCGGCGTAGGGCACCAGCTTCGGGGCCATTCCGACCGTGGTCTGATTGGTTCCGATAATGTTTACACCCAGCGCCTGCGCCTGCCGGAAAACCACGTCGATTTCCTCATCCGGGAAATCCTCGGCGAAGGTCATCACATAGGCAAAGACGTCGATCCCGGCGTCGTCGAACTTCTTGCGGATCTCCTTGAACCGTGTGAGCGGCTCGGCGAGCCGCCACTGCCGCAGGTCGGCGCGCATTTTCCGGTTCTCCGGCGTGTCGGGGGGAACACGGCCGCCGCCGGGAAGAGTGTTGGCGGGCTCCACCATGGGGCTGGTGAGTTCCACGTAGCCGACGCCGCATTCGACGCAAGCCTTGACGATGGTGTCGATATAGTCGGCGCCAGGGGGGCGAGGCATGGCACGGAAGCAGTAACTGATGGCGCCGAGTTTTACGCCGCCGACCGTCGAATTGATTCGTGCCGCGCCGCGCAGGCTCGCCAATGGAGCGGCGGCGGCCACCGTCGACAGTGCGATTTTACCGAAGTCTCTTCTTGTGTGCATGAGTGTCCCTAAACCTAACATTGAAGTGTTTCCATTTCAAGATGTTCTACAGTAGCGCTACGGTAACCCCGTTGACGCCGAAGCCGCCGCCCGGAGTAAACTAGTCCTGGCTGAATCATGAGCTTATTCATATGAGTATTTCTGCGACACCCCCCCGCGCAGCCGGGTATGTCGCCGGTCAATACAAGGCAGCTCGCCTGTTTATCGCGGGCTCGCTTGCGCTCACCATGGCGGGGATCAATGCCGCCCTGCGGGCGAACACGGCCTCCGATCTGCAACGCGTCTTTCTCGACCCCATCGATAAAGCCCACTCCGCGGAAATGATCGCCAGCATTCTTGGTTTACCATTTCTGGGCTTCGCCGTAACCATCGCCATCGGCAGCCCCATGCTGGATTACATCGGAATGGGCCTGCTGCTTCCGCTTTCCGGAGTGTTCCTTTCGCTGGGCATGCTGATGATGATCTTCGCCGGCGATCTGGCGTCCGGCAGCGGCGTCTACACCGTTTTGTGGGTGGGTGCGCTGGTGGCCGGCATCGGTTGGGGCTTGGTGGAGACGGTAGTGAATCCCTTGATTGCGTCACTCTATCCGGACAACAAGACCGGCCGGCTTAACGCGGTCCATGCGTGGTGGCCTGGCGGGCTGGTGATCGGCGGATTGCTGGGCGTCGGCATGTCGCACCTCGGGTTGGGATGGCAGATGAAGCTGGGGATTGTATTCCTGCCTGCGATCGCTTTGATTGCGCTTTGCGCGGGCATGAAGTTCCCCCCGACCGAACGCGCAGCGGCGGGCGTCACGACAAAAGAGATGTTCCGGGAGCTGGCGAATCCGCTCTTCCTGGTGCTATTCGCCTCCATGTTCTTGACCGCGGCCTCGGAGCTCGCGCCCGGCCAATGGGTAGATCTGGCATTGAGCCGTACGGTCCACATGCCGGGGATCCTGCTGCTGGTTTATGTGAGTGGGCTGATGTTCCTGATGCGAAATTTTGCGGGACCGCTGGTGCATAAGTTCTCCTCCATTGGAGTGTTGTGGCTATCCTGCTTGGGTGCCGCGCTGGGACTCTACGCGCTCAGCGTGGCGAATTCACCAGTCACCGCGCTGCTGGCCGCGACGCTGTGGGGAACCGGCGTGTGTTACATGTGGCCCACCATGCTCGCCACCGCTTCGGAACGCTTTCCGCGAGGTGGCGCGCTGCTCATGGGGTTGATGGGAACAGCCGGAACTTTGTCGATCCAGTTCGTCCTGCCGATTATGGGATCGATCTTCGATCATAAGAAAATCGAATTGGCCGGCGGGACGGCAGCGTTTAACGCTTTGCCTCCGGGACCTGAACTCGATCGAGTCCTGGGCATCGCCGCGCAGACCTCCTTCCGCGATGTCGCGCTGCTGCCCGCGATCCTGCTGCTGGTCTTCGCTGGAATTTGGTTCTACGACCGCTCCCGTGGTGGTTTTCGAGCGCAGAAGCTGTAGCGCGCGGAACGCCCCTCCTCGCCGATGTTATAAAATTGACGCCGGGGGGTGTTTTACGCAGACCGGGCCGTCCGTCGATCCGCATGGCAATTCCACGGCCTCCTGGACGCCGGAATCGGAAGCCGAGCGGAATGCCATTCGGGAACAATTGGAGCGGATTCTCTCCAGCCCTCTGTTCCGCAAGAGCAAGCGTTTCCCGAATCTGCTGCGTTTCGTGGTCGAGCGCTCGCTGCACGGTCATTCCGAGCCGCTCAAGGAACGAACGCTAGGCATCGAAGTATTCGGGCGCGCCCCGGACTACGATACCAATCTCGATCCCGTAGTTCGCACCACGGCGGTCGAGATTCGTAAACGAATCGCTCAGTATTACCACGAAGAAGGCCACCAAAACGAGATCCGGATCGATTTCCCCGCCGGCTCGTATCTGCCTGAGTTCCGCATGCCGGAAAAACCTGCGGTGCTCGCGGAGCCTTCCGCCGTGCCGCGCCCTAGGCCGGTTCGGGCTGTCGCTATTGTGCTCGCAGTAGTGCTGGCGGTGGCGGTTCTATTGGCGCTGTGGATCGCCCGCCCCTGGGAATCGCAGTCCGCGCTGGATCGCTTCTGGGCGCCGGTCTTAAGCTCACCGGATCCGGTGTCGGTTTATATAGGGGGTTACCTCACGGAAACTCCCCCGGTGAATACCATCGACCTCCAGAACTCCGAAAAGGTGGCTTTTGCGGACGCCACGGCCTTGGCGCGAGTTACTTCTCTGCTGGTGTCCCATAACCGGCCCTACCGCATCCGATTCCAGATGTCCTCCAAACTAGAGGACCTACGCGACGGCCCGGCGGTGCTGATCGGCGCCTTCAACAACAGTTTCACGCTCCGGCTGACCGGACCACTGCGCTTCAGCTTCCTGAGGAATCCCGAAACCATGGTGAACCGGATTCAGGATCACAACGACCCTCAAAACCCCAAGTGGTCCGACGATATGAACGCCCCGTATCAGAACCTCAAGCAGGATTACGCGATCGTTTCCCGGGTGTTCGACCCCACCACCGGCAGGGTGGTAGTGACGGCTTCCGGTCTGGCGAAGTTCGGAACCGAGGCGGCGGGAGAATTTCTTACTAGCCGCGCCGCGCTGGAAGAGATGGCCAAAGGCGCGCCCAAGGATTGGGATCGGAAAAACATGCAGATCGTGATCGGAACCGATACCGTCGGTCGCAGCGCCGGCCCGCCGCACGTGTTGGCCACCTATTTCTGGTAAATCGTTAACTCGCATAGAGCGCATCGCGACGTATCGCAACCGTAGTCACCTTGTAATCCGGCGGTTCGTCGGCTATTTTCAATGAGGTACATCTGTCGCGCAGGACGCGAGATAATATGCTTGGGGCGGCTGACTCATGAATCAATGGTTTTGCAATACATTCGTGAAGCGTTCGGTAGGAGCGGCGCTATTGACCCTCGCGCTAGGAGCCTCGGGGAACCTGCTTTTGGCCCAGAGCGCCCCGGCACCCTCCAAGGTGCCCGATCTTTCCGGCTTCTGGGAGCGCCGGGACGACGTCGGCGGCGGCAACTTCGGCGGCATCCTCGAAAAGATCGTTCCCAAAGCGCCCCTGACCCCTGAAGTCGTCAAAGCCAACCAGGAAACCGCGGCCCGCCAGGCGCAGGGCGAGGTGGTGGCATTCGGGTCGAAATGGTGCCTGAGCAACCTTTATCCCTTTTTCATGCAGCACTCGGCCGCCTGGGACCTCTTTCAGACGCAAACCCAGATCATGCAAGCCGCCGAAGTCCACACTTTTCCACGGCATATCTATTTAGATGGCCGGAAGCACCCCTCGCCCGCCCTCCTGGTGCCGACGGTCAACGGCCACTCCATTGGGCATTGGGAAGGCGAGACGCTGGTGGTGGATACCGTCGGCTTTTCCGGGGGCGGCGGGACTCCCGGCGGCGGACGCGTGGGGAAGAACACTCACTTGGTCGAACGGTTCAAACTGATCGACGGCGGCAAGAAATTGTCAGTCACATCGACCTGGGAGGACCCTTCCATCTACACGAAGCCCCACACCTACGAGCTGGAGTATTACAAGTCGGACCCCGGCACTTACGCCTATGAGGAAACTTGCCACGCCGACGATCCCAAGCAGAGTGGCAGCGTGGTCGCGCCCGGCCAAAAATACTAGTGAATTGGAACATGAATAAGCCTCTGCTTTTGCCCCTTGTTGCACTGCTGGTTTGTCCGGCGTTTTCGTCCGCCCAGAGCAAGGCCCCCGATCTTTCGGGCTATTGGGAACTGAAGTTCGATAGCCGGAATGTTCCGCCGGCGTCCTTGATTGCCCCTGCCACTCCAGCCGAGCGTGCCGCGCAGGCAAAGCATGACGCGGATGCGATTCGCTGGTGCCACTTCTTCGGCGTGCCTTATATGATGGCGTGGTCCCCGGTCGAGATCGTGCAAAACACCAATGGCAAGGAGATCGCCATTACTTCGCCTGTGCGGACCCCCGCGCGCCACATCTATACCGATGGACGGCCGCACGTCAGCGCCGAGACCTTCGATCCCACGTCCACCGGCAACTCGATTGGGCACTGGGAGGGCGACACGCTGGTGGTGGATACCATCGGCTTTTCCGACGAAGGCATCCTGGCGATTCCCGGCGGCGGATCGCGCACCGCGACCTCTCATCTGATGGAGCGCTACCGGCTTCTCAATGGCGGCCAGCGGCTTTCGGTGGTCTTCACCTGGGAAGATCCCAAAATGTACGCCACGCCGCATACCTACGAGTTCCGCTACTATAGGGCGCCTCCGGGAACGGAAGCGCGGGAGTTCGATTGCAACGCGAGCGATGCGGAGCGGGCCAAGTTTCTGACGAGTGTTCCGGGCAAATGACGAGACGGGATTTCATCAACGGAGTTCCGGCAGCGGCGGCCGGTCTTGCGCTCGCGGGAAGGACGAGCAGCGCCAGCGCGCAAGCGGTTCGCTATCCGCTCGGTATCCAGCTTTTCGCGCTGATCGGACGCGACCTTCCGCGCACCTGGGATAAATATTCCGGCGCGATTGAAGCTGCCGCCGGCATGGGTTACGAATTTATCGAGCCTGCTGGATTGTGGGGCTTCGATCCGCAAACCATTCGCAAGAAGGCTGAGCAAAACGGCCTCCGCATTCGCTCGCTGCACATGGGTTTCGACCAGATGAACGATCTCACCGGCACTACCATGGCCCAGGCCCGCGAGGTGGTTTACGCGTCGGAAAACATTGTCTCCATAGCCCGCGCGACGGTTCCGGTGGCGCGGGATCTGGGCTGCGAATGGGGCGTGATCGCTTCCTCGGCAACTTCGAGCTACAAATCCGTCGATAGTATCCAGCGCATGTGCAACGCCTTCGATGAAGCGAGCGTCATAGCCCAGCAGAGCGGACTCAAATTCGGCTATCACATGCACGCCATCGATTTCACGCCCGTCGAGGGCGTGCTGCCCTACGGACTCCTGCTCGAGCAGACTGGCCCCCTGGTCCGCTACGAGCTGGATGTCTGTTGGGCGGAAGCCGGTGGAGTGAATCCCGCCGAATTCATCGCCAAGTACTCGCAGAAGATCGTCAGTTTCCATCTTCAGGATCTAACCCCGGAGAAGAAAGTCGCCAACCCCGGAGACGGCATCATAAATTTCAAGGCAATTCACGAAGCCGCGCGCAAGCTCGACAATCCGATGTTTTTGGTGGATCGGGATGGCGTCACCGGAGACGCGCGCGTGGAGCAAGCCAAACAGGCGTTTCGCTATTTGCAGGTATTAGGCTGGGGAAAAGCCGTTTGACCGTAATATTTTGACCGTAATATAAGGAGCACAGCTATGAAACTTAAACATTTTGCAATTGGGCTGCTGGCGGTGGCGCCCCTCGCGCTGGCCCATCATTCGTTTGCGATGTTCGAGCTGACCAAGGACGTCGCCTACGAAGGAACCGTAATGGAATATCGCTGGGAAAATCCGCACACGCACATCATCGTCAAAGTGGACCCCGGCGCCGCCGACCCCTCCACCGTAGGGACTTGGGACATCGAAGGCGGTTCCACCAACATCATGGGACGGCAGGGTTGGACCCGCGCGACATTCAAGGTGGGCGATCACGTCAAATTGATTGCGCACCCCATGAAGGACGGCACCAAGGGCGCGTCGCTGTTCTACGCCCAGTTGCCGGACGGCAAGCGCCTGTATCACGACATCGCACGGCCGAAGACCGAGGGCGCCACTGCTTCCGCAAAAAACTAGCGCCTCTGACGCGGCCGTCTGGGATCTGAAGGCGGGTGGTCATGTCCGTTGTTAATTGGTGCCACTGGCTCCAAAATACGTCCTGGGCTACCTCGATCCGCCAGTCGGATTTCATGTTCCCGGTGATCGAAGGAAGCCACATCCTGGCGCTTTCGCTCTCGGTCGGCCTGATCGTTCTCCTGGACCTTCGACTGCTTCGGCTGGTGCTGCCCAGCGAACGCGTTTCGAAAATCATGAGTCAGGTGATGCCGTGGGCGCTGCCGGGTTTCGGAATCATGTTCGTCACCGGACTGCTGCTGTTTTTTGCGCAGGCTGAAAAGGTTTACACCAATGGCTACTTCCGGGTGAAAATGCTGGTGCTGGTTCTAGTGGGAATCAATGCCCTGGTATATCAGTTGAAATTTTATCCGGCCATGGCGGAATGGGATCTCTCGGAATCGGTGCCGCGCGGTGCGCAGGTAATTGCGATTGTATCGCTCGCCTTCTGGATGATTGTAATCGCGTGCGGCAGATTGATGGCCTACGAGCTGTAGACGGGAAGCGGAAAATGTCTCTTCAAGATCTGTGGCGGATGTCGTACGATTCCCACACCATCGACATCCTGCGCAACTCGAAGTACGCGATCCCCGTCATTCAATCGTTTCACCTGTTCGGAATCACATTGCTGCTGGGCAGCATGGTGATCCTGAATCTTCGTTTGTCGGGCATCGGCTTGCGGCAGATACCCATGGCTCTGCTGGCAAAGCAGGTTTGGCGCTTGGCCATTGGCGGCCTGCTACTGGCGATGGCTACGGGATTTCTGGTTTTCCTGCCGGACCCGGCGCGCTATGCCGCCAACTATGCGTTCCGCACTAAAATGGTGGCGCTATGCGTTGCGGTCGGCTTTCAGTTCTTGATCTATCGCAAGGTAATCCGGTCGGGTGCGGCGGAATCCGGTTCGGCGCGAAACATTATGGTCGCGTGCTGTTCACTGACGTCCTGGTTCCTGGTAGGCTGGGCCGGACGCGCAATTGCTTTTCTGGGGTAATGAATTTATGACCAAAATGAGATTGAGAATTAATATTCGCGCGGCGGCGATTCTGTTGCTGGCGGCTGGCCTCGCGCTCGCGGCCGGAGTGGAGCTGAACCATCCCACCGGGACCAAAGGCTTGTTCATGGTGGACAAGCTCGGCGCACATCTGCGCTTCTTCGATCCGGTGACGTTCAAGGAGCAGTCCGCAATCGAGGTCTCGGCCAATCCGCACGATTTCGCTTTTTCAGCAGATCACCGCCTGGCCTACGTTCCCATTTATGGGGACGGCGTCTACGGCAAGAATCCGCGCCCTGGCCACGAAATCGACATCGTGGATTTACAGACCCAAAGGATCGTAGGCACCATTGACGTAGCGCCCTACCGCGCGCCGCACGGCATCCAGATCGCGCGTGACGGAACCTTGTATGTTACCTGCGATCTCGACCGAAAGGTGCTGGTAATCGATCCCAAGGCTCGCGCGATCAAGGACACCATCGACACCGAGGGCACCGGGCACTGGATGGCGCTGCTGCCGGATGGCAGCAAGATGTACGTCGCGAATAAGAACGACAAGCCGTTCATCAGTGTTCTGGATCTCAAGACCCGCAAGATGATCGGCAAGGTGCCCGCGCCCAACGGGACGCAGGGCATCGCGGCTTCGCCCGACGGCAAGCTGGTGGTCGCGATGGATTTCGCCGAGCCGGTGCTGATCGTGATCGATCCTCGCACCGATAAAGTCATCGACCGCATTCCGCTCAAGGGCCAGACTCAGGGCGGCTACAAAGTTTCCTTCTCGCCTGACGGCCGGCGGCTTCTCACCATGAATTTGACCGCTAAACTTGCCAATGTGTTCGACACGGCAAACCTGCGCGGCGACCAGAAGATTCTGCCCACTGGCAAAGATCCCATGGGCTTCGCTTTTTCAGCCGATGGCAAGACCGCGCTGGTGGCGAATCACGGAGACGGAAGCGTCTCCGTCATCGACCTAAAGAAAATGGAAGTAGTGAATAACTTCCATGCCGGAACCGGCATCGAGACGCTCTCTTATTACTAATATGCAAGTCACTAATAGGCAGGTCATTGCCGGAGTCGATCTGGGCGGAACGGCCATCAATTTCACGTTCCTCGATGAGCAGGAGCATTTTCTGCTGGAGGGTCTGTGCGAGCATCCGGCGCGCTCGGTCGAAGGTCCGAAAGTGTGCCTCCAGCAGATTGAGGACGGGCTACAGATCGCAGCCGCGAGAGCCGGGATTTCATACGCCGACATCGCCGTGGTGGGTCTGGATACTCCCGGTCCAGCCAGCGCAGCGGGCGTGCTAAGCTCTCGCGGAGCCACTAACTTTGTACATGCGCAGTGGAACGGCTTCGACCTGCGCGGAGGCTTGGAAGCTGCGCTCGGCAAGCCAGTGACTTACTTGAACGACGGCAATGCCGCTGCGCTGTGGGGACATTCCACGATTTTTGGCGTGAGCAATCGCGCGACTTCGGTGTCGGCGATTATCGGCACCGGCTTGGGCGGCGGCGTAATTGCCGAGGGAAACGTCTTGAAAGGCCGAGCCGGATTCGGTGGAGAGCTGGGTCACGTTTTGATTCCGTGGCAGACGATTCCTGGGCTCGACGGACTGAATCCGCAATGCAATTGCTGGCGCACTGGCGATCTGGAATCGTTGTGCTCCCTAACGGCCATCGAGAAAAACTTGCTGCCGTTTTTTCTGACGCAGCATCCCGAACATGAGCTGAATCGGGTTACGGATGTGCACCAGGCGGCTTTGGGCGTGCGCGGACGCGCCGAGCGGGGCGACCCTCTGTGCCGGGAAATTTTCCGGGTCCAGGCGCGGGCGCTAGGGCTATTCTTCGATGAGATGGTGAATGTCTTCGACCCCGATGCCTTGATCGTCGGCGGTGGCGCACTCGAAACCGGCAAGGAATTCCAGGGCTGGTTTTTGGACGAAATTCGGGCGGGCATGCCGATCCAGCGCGAAGAGCAGATGGACATCCCGATCCATGTGATGCCCAACGGCGATACCGCCGGGGCTCGCGGCGCCGCCATTGAGGGACTGAAGGTCTGGCGCACCGGGAATCTGGGGCGAGTATCGGCATCCCCGCTGGTGCGCGGGAGTGTGAGATAAAAGTGACTGGCAAAAAGGAAATATCAGCGTGAGAGTAGGCGTATTCACCCCACTTCTGTCCAGCCTCTCCTTGAAGGACGTCCTGAAGAAGCTGGCAGGGCTGAACATTCAGACCGTGGAGTTAGGCACGGGTAACTATCCCGGCGACCCGCACTGTAAGCTGTCTATGCTCGACAGCGTGGCGGAGCTGCGCGAGTTCAAAAAACAACTCAGCGATCAGAAATTCTCTATCAGCGCCTTGAGCTGCCACGGGAATCCGCTCCATCCGGATGCCGATCGCGCCCGCCACGACCGCGACGTGAACCGTAAGACCATCCTGCTGGCCGAACAATTGGGTGTGTCCGTGGTGGTGGATTTTAGCGGATGTCCGGGAGATTCTACGGCCGCAAAATATCCCAATTGGGTCACCTGTCCGTGGCCGCCCGAATATCTGGAAGTTCTGCGCTGGCAATGGGACGAGGTGGCCGCGCCGTATTGGATCGAGCGCGCCAAATTCGCGGCCGATCACGGAGTGAAGATCGCGATCGAGATGCATCCGGGTTTCCTGGCCTACAGCCCCGAGACGCTGTTGAGGCTGCGCTCCATCGCGGGTCCGTCACTCGGATGCAATTACGATCCCAGCCATATGTTCTGGCAGGGAATCGATCCCATCGCGGCGATTCGCGTGCTGGGCGATGCCATCTTTCACGTGCACGCCAAGGACACGCAAATATACACCGCCAACCTGCCGCGGACCGGCGTGCTCGACACCAAGAATTACACCGATGAACGCAATCGGAGCTGGATTTTCCGCACCTGCGGCTACGGCCACGGGGCCGAGTGGTGGAAAGAATTTGTTTCGACGCTGCGCATGTTCGGCTATGACTACGTGCTCTCCATCGAGCATGAGGATAGTCTGATGTCGGCCGAAGAAGGCCTCGTGAAAGCGGCTTCGTTCCTGAACGACATGGTGATCAAGGAGCAGGCGGGCGCAGCCTGGTGGGCTTGAGTTATGCCTGGCGGGCTTGAATTATGAAGGACAAAGGGGAACGTATGGAAATCAATCAAGGACTCATGAGAGGCGCGTTAGCGCTTCTCATGGCAGCATCGGCGTCAAATCTCGCCGCGCAGACTCACGAAGAAGCGGTGCCGGCGCGTCCCGCTCCAATTCAAGGCGCCGGTCAATTCCCGTCCCGTCCGCCCGGCGATCCAGCCAGCGTTGCCCGTGGCAAGACTTCTTACATGACCAATTGCGCTTACTGTCATGGCGAGGATGCACGCGGTGGCGAAAACGGTGGAACCAATCTGCTGCGCTCCGACTACGTGATGCGGGATCACGCGGGCGAAGTGCTGGACCCGTTCCTAAAAAGTGTTACAGCGAACGAGCACAAGTTTGCCTTTACCGAGGCTCAGGTAGCCGATATAGCAGCGTTCATTCACGAATTCAAAATTAACAGCCGCGATCCGGGGCGCATGCGGCCGCCCACCGTAGTAGTCGGAGACGCCAAGGCCGGCCAGGCATACTTCCAATCCAAGTGCGCATCCTGTCATTCCGTGACCGGCGACTTGAAAGGCATTGCCAGTAGAATCGACGATCCACGGAACCTGCAACAGACCTGGCTGATGCCGCTGCTTCTCGGCGCGCGCCCTGGTGGCGGGATGCAGATTGCATCCGCCGGCAGCAAGGTGCCTCCGGTGACGGTCACGGTTACGCTGCCAACTGGCGAGAAAGTGGAAGGCAACCTGGGCCGCATCGACGATTTCATCGTCACGCTGACTCAGCCCGACGGCACCGCACGCTCCTTCCGGCGCGAGGGCGATACGCCAAAGGTTGACGTCCACGATCCGCTGAAACCGCATAAGGACTTGCTGCCGGTTTATACCGATAAAGACATCCACGACGTGACTGCGTATCTGGTGACCATCAAATGAAACGACTCATGAACCTGACGGCCAGACTTTCCATCCTGCTGCTGCCCGCGCTGCTCGCGGCGCAACAACTCGATCCCACCGAGCTGCTCAAGAAACTCGGCACTACCGGCAATTGGGCCACGTATGGCGGCGACTATACCGGCAGGCGCTACAGCAACCTGACGCAGCTCAATCAAACCACGGTTAAGAGCTTAACCTTGGCGTGGAGCAGCAAGCTGGTAGCCGGGACGCAAGGCCGCCGTCCCGGTCCGAATCTGATCGTCAGCGGCATCGGGACGCTGGAAGCCAACGCGCTCGCGAATATTAAGGGCTCCCCGCTGCAGGTCGATGGCATCATTTACGTCTCCACTCCCGACAACGCCTGGGCCATGGATGCCCGCGACGGCCACGAAATCTGGCACTACGTTTGGAAGACGCGCGGCGGCACCCACATCGGCAATCGCGGGCTCGGTATGTGGCACAACCGCCTCTACATGGAGACGCCCGACGATGTTCTGATTTGCCTGGACGCTAAAACCGGCAAAGAAGTCTGGCACAAAGACATTGCCGATTTCGACTTGCAGTATTTCTCGACGCCCGCGCCGATCGTCATCGGCAATCATATTCTCGTCGGTACGGGCAACGACCTCGACATGCCGGGATATCTGCAGTCGTTCGATCCCGAGACCGGCGACGTCCAATGGAAGTTCTACCCGGTGCCGATGAAGAAGGGCGATCCGGGCCTGGAGACTTGGGCCAATCTCGACGCAGCGCGGCATGGCGGCGGGAACATGTGGGTCCCCGGTTCGTACGATCCCGACACGCATCTTTACATTGTGGGCACCGGCAATCCGTCGCCTGCCTACACCACCGGAACTCGCGGCAATGGCGACAACCTGTATACGTGTTCCGTCGTCGCCATCAATGTCGAAACCGGAAAGATCGCCTGGTATTACCAGACATCGCCGCACGATACTCACGATTGGGATTCGGCGCAGACGCCGATTCTGGTCGACGGCGAGTTCAACGGCCGCCCGCGCAAGTTGGTGCTGCAGGCCAGCCGCAACGGTTACTACTTCACGCTGGATCGCCTTACCGGCGAACATCTGGTGACCTCGAAGTTCGGTGAATCCGCGAACTGGGCCAAGGGCATCAATGCCAAGGGCCAGCCGGTACGCGACCCCGCCAAAGATTTCGATGCGGGTGGCGCCCTGGTCTCGCCCGCCAATCAAGGCGTGACCAATTGGCCTCCTCCGGCTTACAATCCCGACACCGGATTGATGTACGTTCCCACGCAGGACAGCTACGCGATGTACTATCTCACCGAGACCGATCCGCGCGGCGCCATGGGCCTCGGCGGTAAAGAGGAACTGGCGCTCGGTACCACGCAAAGCTACATCTCGGCCATCGACTACAAAACCGGCAAGACCGTCTGGAAGCACGTGTATCCAACCTTGGGCGGCGGACTCGGCAGCGGGATGCTCACCACGGCCGGCAGGTTGCTCTTCGCGGGCGACGTCGCAGGCAATATCGTGGCCTACGATGCCGGCAACGGAAAGCCGCTGTGGCATGCTTACCTGGGCAACACCGTTTCGAACGCGCCCGAAACCTACGCGCTCGACGGGCATCAATACGTGCTGGTTGGCGCGGGCGACACGCTCTATTCGTTCATGCTGTATTGAGGTCGAAACCCAACCGGCAATCCGTGAAAGAAGCGCTTGGTGTAAAGTGAAGTTGGCTTTCCCGCGGAGGCCTAGAGATCAAGCCATGAAACCAGTTTTGAGATCCTTATACACGCTGAGCCTGGTGGCGAGCCTCGCCGGCTTGGCTCCCGCCGCCTCCATGACCTGGAAGGGCGAGATCAGCGATAGCAACTGCGGGATCAGCCATCAGAAAGTGACGCAAGTACATCCCAGCTTGAATAGCCACAGTTGTACCTTGGCGTGTGTCGGCGACGGCGCCAAGTTCGTCTTTGTCAGTGACGGCAAGATCTTCAAGGTCGCTAATCAGGATCTCCCCGCGCTGAAAGCCAATGCCGGCTATACGGTCCAGCTCACCGGCGACCTGAAGGACGACGCGATTACCGTCTCCAAGGTCGTGCTTTTGGAGAATCACGATCGCAAGCCCGCCGCAAACTTCACGCTCCTCGATTCCAACGGCGCGAAGGTCACTTTGGCGAGCCTCAAGGGCAAAGTGGTGCTGCTCAACTTCTGGGCCACCTGGTGCGGGCCCTGCCAGGTCGAAATCCCGTGGTTCATCGAATTCAACAAGACCTACAAGGCGCGTGGGTTGGCGATCGTCGGCGTCTCGATGGATGAAGACGGCTGGAAGTCCGTCAAGCCCTACCTTGCAACGAAGAAGATCGACTACCCCATCGTCGTCGGCACCGAGGATGTCGCGAAAGCCTACGGCGGCGTGGATTCCCTGCCCTCCACCTTCATCATTGACCGCGACGGTAAGATTGCTTTTTCCCACAGCGGCCTGGTCGGCAAAGACACCTACGAGACGGAAATCCGCAGCCTACTCGAAGGCGGTAAGGTGGCAGTCGCGGCCGCCCACTAATACCGCGCGCTAATACCGCACCGCTTCGAGAAACAACCCCGACGCCGGAGCGGTCCACGCAGCGATATCGAGTTGCGGATTCTTGCGGCCCGTCAACAGCCCCGCGAACTGCTCGACGCTCACCTCGCCCAGCCCCACCTTCACCAGCGTGCCCACCAGCCGCCGGACCATCTTCCACACGAAATGCGACGCCTCGATGCGGAACACGATCAGGTTGTCGTCGACTCCCACCTCGGCCGACGTAACCACCACCGTTGTCGATTCGCCCGGCCGCGACGGGTCCGCCGCGCGGAAGCACACGAAGTTGTGGCGGCCGGCGATCAGCGCCGCCGCCTCCTGCATCCTAGCCACGTCGAGCGGCTGCTTGATCCACCACACAAAACGCTTCGATAGCGCCGTCTTGCGCGTCGAGATCTGGTAGAAGTAAGCGCGCGACACCGCATCGTGACGGGCGTGAAACGAGGGCGCGGCTTCCACGCATTCGAGCACGGCGATCGACGACGGCAGGCGGTCGTTCAACTCGCGCAGGATGCGGGCCGGCGTCAGGTCGTCGCGCAGCTTGCGGACTTTGATGTGGGCCGCCTGGCCGACGGCATGAACTCCCGCGTCAGTGCGCCCCGCGCCCTGCAGGTCCACCTCGACGCCGAACAGTTCATCCGCCACGCGCTGCAAGTCGCCTTGCACGCTGCGGGCGTTGATTTGCGCCTGCCAGCCGGAAAACTTGGAGCCGTCGTATTCGAGCGTCAATCGGAAAGTGCGCATGCAAACGCTATTATGCGGGAAAACGCTGTAGACTAAGCTGAATATCTCAAATGTCCCTCTCTGCCAGCGACAAACTCGGCCCCTATGAGATCCTCGGCCTCATCGGCAAAGGCGGCATGGGCGAGGTGTATCGCGCCCGCGACCCCAAACTGAAGCGCGATGTCGCGATCAAGGTGTTGCCCGAAGTCTTCGCGCGCGACCACGAGCGCATGGCCCGCTTCCAGCGCGAGGCGGAAGTGCTGGCCTCGCTCAATCATCCGAATATCGCCGCGATCTACGGACTAGAGGACCGCGCTCTGGTGATGGAACTGGTCGAAGGCGAATCGCCCAAGGGACCGCTGGCGTTCGACGACGCCTGGCACATCGCCTCCCAGATCGCCGCGGCGTTGGAATACGCGCACGACAAGGGCGTGGTCCATCGCGACCTGAAGCCCGCCAATATCAAGATCACGCCGGAGGGCGTCGTCAAGCTTCTGGATTTCGGTCTGGCGAAAGCCTTTTCGAATCGAGGCGACGCGCGGAGTGCGTCGGGAGCTAGCCCGGAGAACTCGCCGACGCTTACGATTGGCGCGACCGAGGTCGGCGTCATTCTCGGCACGGCGGCGTACATGCCTCCCGAGCAGGCCAAGGGCAAAGCCGTCGATAAGCGAGCCGACATCTGGGCCTTCGGCGTGGTGCTCTATGAGCTGCTGACCGGCGAGCGGCTGTTCAAAGGCGAGGAGGTCGGAGATATTCTCGCATCCGTGATCAAAGACCAGCCCGACTTGAGCCGCGTCCCCGTTCAAACACGGCGGCTTCTCCTCAGTTGCCTGCAAAAAGATCCCAAGCAGCGACTTAGTAGCGTTGCGGATGCGAAACTCTTGCTGGATGATCCGGCAGCGACGGTACCCGTCCCGCCCGGCGTCGCGAGCGCCGCCCGCAGCCGCCTACCGTGGATCGTGGCGGCGCTGCTGCTAGCTACCACGTTGGGCATGTCCTTCGTTCATCTCCGCGAGCAGCCGCCGGTCGCGCATAGCCTGCGCTATCAAATTTCGCCACCGGGGAGTGAGGCTGCCCAGTTTCCGGCGTTGTCGCCGGATGGGCGCAACCTCGCTTTTGTGAATGCAGCAACGGTACGGCACAGTTGTGGGTCCGCGCCATGGACGCGCTCGAAGCGAGGCCACTGGCGGGCACCGATGGAGCGATCTATCCGTTCTGGTCGCCCGACGGTGCATACCTGGGATTTTTCGCCGAGGGCAAGCTCAAGAAGATCGCGATCGCCGGTGGCCCGCCGCAGACTCTGTGCGACGCCAGCAGCGGCCGCGGCGGAAGCTGGAATCGCGATGGCGTGATTCGTGTTCTCGCCGGGCCCCACCAGCGCTATTTCCCGCGTCCCCGCCGCCGGGGGTACTCCGGTTCCCGTGACCAAACTCGCGGAAAATGGCGGTGCCGCCGAAGGGTACAGATTTCCGGCGTTCCTGCCTGATGGCGTCCACTTTCTCTACAGCGTCGACTCGGACAAGCTGGACGCCGGCGGTGTTTTTGCTGGCTCGCTCGACGGAGCCCCGTCTGTGCGGCTCCTGCCGGATCGCAGCAATGCGCTTTACGCGCCAGCCCCCGCGCCGGGCGCCCCTGCTTATCTCCTGTTCCGCCGGGAGGAGACGCTGATGGCACAGCCTTTTGACGCCACGCGGCTGAAGACCACGGGAGAAATGTTCCCGATTGCGGAACAGGTGGCGGCTGGCGGCAACGTCGGTTTCGGCGCTTTCTCCGTTTCCGAAAACGGTGCGCTGGTGTACCGCTCCGGCGGCGCGGCTTCCGGCCGTGAGTTGGTCTGGATGGATCGCGCGGGTAAGCGTCTCGGCACAGTTGGCAAAGCGGGCGACTTCGGGGGAATTGCCGTTTCACCGGATGAAAAAACTCTGGCGGTGATGGTCCGTAATGGTTCTCAGGCCGACATCTGGCTACAGGACCTGGGGCGCGGCGTGCTCTCTCGCTTTACCTTCCGTTCTGGATTCAGCCGGTCTGCAGTCTGGTCTCCCGATGGCAGCCGGCTCATTTTCGCGTTTCTGTCTTTGAACTCCGTATTCCTCTGACCTCTACCAGAAGCCTGCGGGAGGGAATGGCCAGGAAGAGCTGGTGCTCCATGCCGGTGTGAACGGATACACGGAAGATTGGTCTCCCGACGGAAAGTGGCTTGTATATCAGCAGACCGGGCAGAAGACGGCGAACGATCTGTGGCTTTTGCCCATCAGCGGCGACCGCAAGCCGCAACCTTACTTGCAGACTCCTTTTGACGAGGCGAACGCGCGCTTCTCCCCGGATGGAAAATGGATGGCGTACCAATCCAATGAGTCCGGTCAGTTCCAGGTCTACGTGCAGACAGTTCCGCTCAGCGGGGCGAAATATCAGATCTCGACATCGGGCGGCAGTTCTCCAAGTTGGCGGCGGGACGGGAAAGAGTTGTTCTACGCCTCCGCCGATCAAAAGCTGATGGCCGTGCCAGTCAAGCTGGGCGCAATGGTCGAAGCCGGCACTCCGCAGCCGCTGTTCCCGATGCCCCCGTTTCCGGGCCTTCAGTTTGCCGCTTCTTTCTACGCACCGATGGGTGATGGCCAGCGTTTCCTGGTGAACGCACCCGCGGGCGGCGAGGCAGCCGCGGCCCCGCCCATTACCGTCGTGACCAACTGGCAGGCGGCGTTCAAGAAGTAGGGGCGACGATGACGCTCCAGCCAGGCGACAAACTCGGACCGTATGAAATTGTTGCGCCCATCGGCAAGGGCGGGATGGGCGAGGTGTATCGTGCGCATGATTCCCGCCTGAATCGGGATGTCGCGGTGAAAGTCTCGAACGCCCAGTTCAGCGAACGCTTCACCCGCGAGGCCCGCGCGATCGCTGCGCTGAACCACACCAACATCTGCCACTTGTACGATGTCGGGCCCGACTATCTGGTCATGGAGTATGTGGAGGGCCAAGACCTGCGTGGCCCCATGGACTTCGCGGATGCCCTGCCGATCATTCAGCAGCTCATCGACGGCATCGAAGCCGCTCACGAGAAGAACATCATCCACCGGGATCTGAAACCGGCCAATATCAAGATCACCCCGGAAGGTGTCGTCAAGATCTTGGATTTCGGACTGGCGAAAGCCATGGAACCTCCGCCGTCCGATGACGGCAAGCCGGAGAACTCTCCGACGTTGACCATGGGCGCGACCGTGGCCGGGACCATCCTTGGCACGGCCGCGTATATGGCTCCCGAGCAAGCCAAGGGTAAAGCAGCGGACAAGCGTTCCGACATTTGGTCGTTTGGCGTGATTGTGTATGAAATGCTGACGGGCAAGCGTCTGTTCCAAGGCGAATCCGCCGTGGAGATCCTCGGCGGCGTATTGAACCAGGAGCCGGACATCACTGCCGCCCCAGTGCGTGTGCACCAGCTGCTGCATTGGTGCCTGGAAAAAGATCGCAAGAAACGTCTGGCTTCGATAAGCGATGCTCGGCGGCTAATGGAAGAGAGTGAGACGGCCACGGTGATCGCTGCGGCCCCCAAGTCGCGGCTCGGATTGGCCGCCTGGGCGATGGCCGGTTTGTTCCTGCTTACCACGCTAGGCGTGTCCTTCGTTCATTTGCGCGAGCAGCCGCCGGTCGCGCAGAGCCTGCGTTATCGGATTTCGACGGCGGGGAGTGAGACGGCCCAATATCCGACGTTGTCGCCGGATGGGCGTAACCTCGCTTTCGTCACCAGCTATGGTGGTCCGAGCGAATTGTGGGTCCGTGCCATGGACACGCTCGACGCGAGACCCCTTGCCGGCACCGACGGAGCTACGTATCCGTTCTGGTCGCCTGACGGCGCATACCTGGGATTCTTCGCTGGAGGCAAGCTCAAGAAGGTCGCGATCACCGGGGGCCCATCCCAGACGCTATGCGACGTCACTAGCGGCCGAGGTGGAACCTGGAACCGCGAGGGCGTGATTCTGTTCTCGCCAGGCCCCACCAGCGTCATCTTCCGCGTGCCTGCCGCCGGAGGCACTCAGGTTCCCGCGATCAAGCCGGCGGGGGCTGGGAGCGTCGTGGGCTACAGATTTCCAGTGTTTCTGCCCGATGGAGTCCACTTTCTTTATGATGCAATATCGGACAAGCCAGACGCCGCCGGCGTTTTTGTTGGATCGCTCGACGGGGCTGAGGCGATGCGGCTCTTGCCGGACACCAGCAACGCGCTATACGCACCACCCCCTGGGCCGGGGGCCGCGGCTCACCTCCTGTTCCGGAGGGAGGATGCCCTGATGGCGCAGCCTTTTGATGCCACGCGGCTAAAGACCACAGGAGATATGTTCCCGATTGCGGAACAAGTGCTGACTACAGGCAACATAGGATTCGGCGCGTTCTCCGTTTCCGAAAACGGTATGCTGGTGTACCGCTCGTCCGAAGCGGTTTCCGACCGTGAATTGATCTGGATGAATCGCGCTGGTAAGCGTCTGGGCACCCTTGGCAAACCGGGCGCCTTTTGGGGAATCGCGATTTCACCGGATGAAAAAACCCTGGCCGTGTCGATCCTTAATGGTTCGCAGAGAGACATCTGGCTGGAGGATCTGGGACGCGGCGTGCTCTCTCGATTTACGTTCCGTTCTGGAATCAACCGAAATCCAGTTTGGTCTCCGGATAGCAGCCGGCTGATTTTCGCGTTGCAGCCTTTGTCTTCTGGCGGTACTGCCGACATCTACCAGAAGCCTGCGGGAGGGAATGGCCAGGAAGAACTGTTACTCCATGCAGGTATCAACGGGTTCGCGGACGATTGGTCTTCCGACGGAAAGTGGATTGTATATGAGCAGGCCGGCCAGAAGACAGCGACCGATCTGTGGCTTTTGCCCTTGGGCGACCGCAAGCCGGTACCGTACCTGCAAACTCAATTTGACGAGATGGCCGCGCGCTTTTCCCCTGATGGGAGGTGGACGGCGTACCAATCCAACGAGTCTGGCCAGTTCCAGGTCTACGTGCAGACTGTTCCACCCAGCGGGGCAAAATACCAGATCTCGACATCAGGCGGCACTTATCCGCGTTGGCGGCGGGACGGGAAAGAGTTGTTCTACATCTCCGCCGATCGGAAGTTGATGGCCGTGCCGGTCAAGCTGGGCGCGACGGTCGAAGCCGGCACTCCGCAACCGCTCTTCCCCGCACCCCCCTTCGCGGGCATGCAGCTTGCCGCTTCCTTCTATGCGCCGATGGGCGATGGGCAACGTTTCCTGGTGAACGCGCCCGCGGGCGGCGAGGCAACCGCAGCCCCGCCCTTCACCGTCGTGACTAATTGGCAGGCGGCGTTCAAGAAGTAGCCGCGCCTGCCCCCCATATCCCTACAATAGGTAAATGGCGCACCCAGTAACGCTCATCCCCGGCGATGGCATTGGTCCCGAAGTCGCCCACGCCGCGCGCCGCGCCGTCGATGCCACCGGCGTCGCCATCGATTGGGAAATCGCCGAGCTCAACGCCGCTCTCATTCTCAAGACCGGCCAGTCGCTCCCCGAAAGCGTTCTCGAAAGCCTCAACCGCACCCGCGTCGGCCTCAAAGGTCCCGTCGCCACGCCCATCGGAGGCGGTTTCGCCAGCGTCAATGTCGCCCTGCGCAAGCGGCTCGATCTCTACGCCAACGTGCGCCCGGTGCACTCGTTGCCCGGCATCGCCTCGCGCTTCGCCGACGTCAAAATCGACATGGTGATTTTCCGCGAGAACACCGAAGACCTCTACTCCGGCATCGAGCACGAAGTGGTTCCCGGCGTCGTCACCGGCATCAAAGTGATCACGCGCATCGCTTCCCTGCGCATTGCCGAGTACGCCTTCCGCTTCGCCGCCGCCACCGGCCGCAAGAAAGTCACCGCCATTCACAAGGCCAACATCATGAAGCTGGCCGACGGCTTATTCCTTACCTGCTGCCGCGAAGTCGCCGCGCGTTTTCCCGGCATCCAGTACAACGAGCTGATCGTCGACAACGCTTCCATGCAACTGGTGATGCGGCCTGAGACCTTCGACATTCTTCTGCTGCCGAATTTGTATGGCGATATTGTCTCGGACCTCGCGGCGGGCCTGGTGGGCGGACTCGGTATCGTCCCCGGCGCCAATATGGGCGACACGCACGCCGTTTTCGAAGCGGTCCACGGCTCCGCGCCCGACATAGCAGGCAAGGGCATCGCCAATCCCACAGCCATGATGCTTTCCGCCGTCCTGATGCTCACGCATCTCAAGGAACTCGACGCCGCGAAACGCTTGCAGGCCGCAGTCGAACAGGTTTACACGGAGAAGCGGCATACCACAGGAGACGTGGGCGGCCACGCCTCCACCGAAGAGTTTACGGACGCAGTAATCGCCGCCCTGCCGTAGCCGCGCTTGGCGTAACGAAGGCAACTGCTTCACCTCAACCACTTTTTAATTGGCCCGCAGATGAAAACCGATGGACACAGATAGCCAAGCAAGACTTAAGTTCCGTATCTGTGTTTATCGGTTTTCATCTGCGGGCCAATATGTTTTGCCGGCGCAATCACACACCCTCCCTCACCTCCATTCTCCCGTCCTTCAATCACTTCCCGATTTGCCCACGCGCCCCTCGCCGCCCTCACCCGCATAATCCAAACGTAGTTCGAGCCTGGCCGGGCCGATCGTTTTAGTTTGGTGGAATCCGTGCCCGTGAAAACGCGGGCTTGCCGCCCCGAAAACATTGAGAAGAGGGCGGGACACGGAAGAGAATCGATTCTCTGGTTGATACGAGCGTCGCGAGAGCGGCGTGAGGTTGCCGCACAAGGAAACAGGAGAGCGCAATTGACGGTTGATTCGAAAACTTTTCTAAGATCCTCAGCCGCCTGTTTCCTACACCACTCCGGTGGGCTGCTTATATAGGCGGCCCACCGCGAGACGATTTTGCGAAAAGGAGAAGTCCGCAAGGGATCGGTGCGCCCGGAGCAGCCATGGCTCCGTCCCTACTTTTTATAGGCCTTTTTTCGCCAGGAATTCGATCAGGTCCACCACGCGCATCGAGTAGCCCCATTCGTTGTCGTACCACGCCACCACTTTCACCAGGTTTCCGCCCATTACCTTGGTCAACTCCGAGTCGACGATGGAGCTGTTCGGGTTGTGCAGCATGTCGGTCGAAACCACGGGATCTTCGATGTACGCCAGAATCCCCTTGAGCGCGCCATTGGCGGCCGCCTTCAACGCCGCGTTCACTTCTTCAGCGGTCGTCGGCTTGGATGTCACCACAACCAGATCCACCACCGAAACATTAGGCGTGGGCACGCGCATCGCGTAGCCGTCGAGTTTGCCCTTCAAGTCCGGCATCACCAGGCCGATGGCCTTGGCGGCGCCGGTGCTGGTGGGAATCATGTTGATCGCGGCAGCCCGCGCGCGGCGCAGATCCTTGTGCGGGAAATCCAGCACCGGCTGGTCGTTGGTATAACTGTGGATCGTCGTCATCGAGCCCTTCTCGATGCCGAATTTCTCGTGCAGCACCTTCGCCACCGGCGCCAGACAATTGGTGGTGCAGGACGCATTCGAAATCACGTTATGCTTGGCTGGGTCATACGATCCATCGTTCACGCCCAGCACTATGGTAATGTCTTCGTTTTTGCCCGGCGCGGAAATCACGACTTTCTTCACGGTGCCGCGCAGGTGTTTGCCGGCATCTTTCGCGTCGGTGAAGCGGCCGGTGGATTCCACCACTACTTGCGCGCCCACGCCCGGCCAGTCGATCTCGGCGGGATCCTTGATCGCGAAAATCTTGATGCGCTTGCCGTTGACCACAATCGCGTCGGCTTCGAGCTGCACATCGCCCTTCAGGGGACCGAGCGTCGAGTCATACTTCAGCAAGTGCGCCAGCGTTTTGGGATCCGTCAAGTCGTTCGCGGCGACGATTTCAATATTCGGGTTGTGCAAGGCCGCCCGAACTACATTTCTTCCAATGCGGCCGAAGCCGTTGATTCCTACTTTGATTGCCATAATCCTCTTTTGCTCGTGAGTTAAGTGCTTCTGTTCGTTTACTAATCGTGGCGCAGTTCGCGCTGGACTTCCGAGACCACCCGGTCGCGGTCCTCGTTCTGCAAATCGTGGCGCAGCCGGCGCAGCGCTACGCCGACGATATCGCGATGGTGCAGGCGGGAACCTAATTGTTCCGATTCACTCAGGTTCAGCCAAATGTCGTGCAGCAGTTCCACGTCCTCCGGCCACAATCGAGGCGGATGCGGCCCAAGATTGACGAAGGTTGACGGGCGGTCGGGACTAATCACTTCGAGCGAGAAAGCGTGCCGCGGTTCCGGCAGTTTCTCCCAGGCGCGGCCGATCTGGCGCGCGAGTTCGTCCGAGGCCATGTGCGTACTGACGCCCGTCACCAGACGCGACGCCCGCAGGCGGCTAGCCGTATCCGCCATCGCGTCGAAGGGATTCACCGCCGGCACCACCAGCAATTCCACTCCCTTGCCTTCCTTCTCCGCCACCTCCACTACGTGGCTGAACAGTTCTTTTTCGTAGTCGCTGAAGATCTGATTGTCCGCCAGCTCATATTCGCCGGCGCCGGTCGATATGGGGCGCACCGTCATGACCACAATGTCGTAGCGGCGCAAATTGGTTTTTTCGAGCACGCGCTTCAGGTGCTCCATGCGGTGGTAATCCCGCACCGCCACCAGCACGCAACCGGGCCGGGCGTGCAAGCTGCCGCCGTCGATATGCGCCTGATGATCCAGGTTGAACTGCTCCATCCCCTTGGGCTCGGTCTGCTTGCGCCGCAGATTGACCTTCTCAGAAATCGTGAACACAACGAACAAGCCCAGCGTGAAGGCCACGCCGTATTTGGTGGCGATTTGTTTGGTGAACAGATTCGCGATGGCCACCGCTCCCAGCACCAGTGTGGTGACGCCGAGGCCAACCGGGATCTCGCGGCCGCCAATGTGGAAATTCAGCGGCACTTTGTATTCCTGATCGGTGCGCTGGAAGCGCAGCACGGTCACGCCCAGGGCCTTCATGAAGAAGCTCCACACCACGCCGAAAGCGTAGGCTTCGGCCAGGATCGTCATGTCCCCGCGGCTATAAAGGATGGTCGCCAGTTGCAGCAGCGTGATCATGTTGATCATGCGGAAAGTAGTGCCGTAGCGCTTATGAGGCTCGCGAAACCAGGGGACCAGCACGTGATCCTCGGCCACCCGGTTCAGCACGCCATTCGCGCCGATGATTGACGTATTCACCGCGCCTGATAGAATCAGCCCGCCCACGATCACCACAAAGATGTGGAACCCGAGCTTCAGCAGGTAGGGCCCGCTAAGATTCATGGCTAGGCCGCCAATCAGGTTATTGATGTACATCGGCCGGACATTATCGGGAATGATCATCACCGCGAACAGCGAAATCACGCCCGTGCAAAGCACCGCGTACCAGCAGGTAAGATTCGCGGCGATTTTCAGATTCTTCATCTTGGGCGAGGCGATCTCGCGATACACCTGCGCCAGGGTTTCAAACCCGCTCATCGAGAGCAGCGAATGTCCGAAGGCAATGATGATCACCACCATCGGAATCTGCATCCAGAAGGTGCCTTTGAGCCAGCCCTGCGCGCTATCCGCGAACACCAGGTTGGAAGGCTTGGGCGCCGGCGGCAGATGCCAGCCTTTGGTCAGCAGCAGCGTGATCGGGCACCAGATGAGCAGAATGCCCACCATGACGGTAGTGATTTGCATGATGCGCAGCGCTTTGCCGCTGGATTCATGCACTCCCTTGATGTTCTGCCACCAGAAATAAATGGTGATCAGAATACCCGCGCCTGCCGCGAACAGATTTACATTGATCTGATAATTCTCATGGAGCATGCCGCCGATTTCGTTCAGTAGCGCTCCCAGATATTGCCCCGCGCTCACCACGCTGATGGGCCCGGTGAGAATATAATCGAACACCAGTGCGGAGACCGACAGTTTGGCCATCACCGGACCCATGCTGTCGTGAACCACCACGTACACGCCGCCGCGCACATACATGCTGCAGCTTTCCAGGTACACGCTGCGCACCGCGAAGCTGAACATCATCACGGCCAGCACGAACCACGGCGCCGCTTTGCCCACCGCCGCTTCCGCCGCGCCGCCCGCATAGAACATGGACGACGCAAGGTCGCTCAGGACGATGGATGCGCCGCGCCAGAAACTAATGAAGGAAAGAGCTACCGTGGTCGCGACGACGACTTTGGGATTCGTCAGCGCCGCAGCCAGCCGGCCATCTTGTGAAGACATCTATATCAACTCTATTCTAAGACTTTCAGCCCGCACCACGCTCCTCGCGAAGGCAGCGCTAAAGTCCCTCGTGGAGACGAGCCGCGAGGAAATCGGGTAAGCCCGCGGCCCGTATCTTGGCGGCCGCCCGGTCGACGTCGTAGGCGACGCGGCGAAGCTCCACCGTGCGCTCCTCCGGTGAGTATACCGCGTAAGCCGCGCGCGGGTCAGCATCCCTCGGCTGCCCCACCGATCCGGGATTTACCAGGTAAAAATAATCCGGCTCGAGTTCGAGAGTAAACTCCGGCGGCAGCATTCGCGTCGTCCGGCGCGCCAGCCGGAAACCGCCCTGCCGATGCGTGTGGCCAAAGAAAGTGAGCGGCGCCCCCAGCGAAGCCAGCAACGGCGCGGCGTCCGAAACTGTGACCACGTATTGGTCTTCGTCGGCGGGCGAGCCGTGCACCAGATCCACTCCCTGGTAGGGCAGAGGGCCGCGCGGCAGGGTCTCCAGATACACCCGATTTTCCGGGAGCAGCGCGCGGCGGGTCCAATGCGCCGAAGTCTGGGCGGCAGGATTGAAAGTTTCAATGGTATCGAAGCCGCTGGGATCTTCGGCGGCACTCGCCCGGTCGTGATTGCCGCGGATCACAACGGCTACATTTTTACGAGTCCACTCCACAATCGCGTTGGGGTCCGCGCCGTAACCCACCAGATCCCCCAGGCACAGAATGCGATCATAACGCCCGCTGGCGTCGTCGAGAACCGCTTGCAGTGCCTCCAGGTTCGCGTGAATGTCGCTCAAGATCAGGAACGGCATAAACGAACTAGCGATACCTCGGGAGGGGCGCCCAATCGCGCCGGCACTGCGATAGTTCCAATGCCGCGTGAAACGAAAATGGAAGCCGGCCCGCGCCGGTAGACTCCGTCGACGTAGGGCGTGTAGAAGCGGCCGGGGTTCAGGTCGGCGCTCAGAAACTCCAGCCGGATCTGCCCGCCGTGAGTGTGGCCGGAGATCGTCAAGTCGTAGCCTTGGCGCGCCGCAACCGGAAACACGTCGGGGTTATGCGAGAGCAGCACGTTCAATGCCCCGGGCGCGATCAGTCTTTCGGCGCCTACCAGATAACGCCCGCGGAGCCGCTGATAATCGACGCCCGCCAAGTTGAGGACGGCTTTGCCAAAGCGCAGCGGCGCGGCGGCCGAACGCAGGAACCGCATTCCGCGGCGCGCGCCTTCGCGCTCCACATAGGCCTCGGCATTGGCATAGATCTCGTGATTCCCCATGCAGCCGAAAACGCCGGCGTCGGCGCGGAGCTGCGCCAGAATATCCAGACAATCGTCCAGCGGATCGCGAAATGTGGTGATCAAATCCCCGGTCACGAGTGCGATGTGCGCGCGGGTTTCATTGGCCATATCGACGGCGCGCTGCAGTTCGGCGCGACTCAAGAAAGGACTGAGATGGATGTCCGTCAATTGCACCAGACGCAGCCCTTCCAGTTCCGGCGCAAGGTTTGGGATCTCCAGATTCTGCTCGCGAAGGTACAATTGGTGGCGCTCAATGAAGACGCCGTAGGCGAGCACGGCGGGCGGCGCCGCAAATACCGCGGCATAAGCGGTCTGGAAGAAACGCCTCCGCGCGGGGCTGTGGCCCGATCCCATGCGCGACGCGATCCACAGCGCGAAGCAACCGCCCAGCCAGCACAGCGAAAGCATGGCCCAGGTGATCGCCAGTCCGGTTCCCCAACTGATCCACCAACCCGGAAAATGCCGGGCCACGCGGTGAAAGCGCAGCAGGAAGGCAAGCATTGAGGCGGCCATCGATAGCGCGCCCACGGCGGCGATCCATATTTTCGTTCGGCGGCTGGCGCCCGCCGCTCTCCAGCCAATAAGCCAGGTCACGCCGGCAATCTGGCCCAGCAGGGAGACGATCAAAACCATCAGATCGGGGAGCGCTCGCAGCAGACGGTCTAGCACCACTTCCATCTTATCGGCTCCATCACAATGACTGCTTCCTCTACAATCAAAGGATGTCCTTGGTGGTAGTGGGCTCGGTGGCTTACGATGGCGTCGAAACGCCGCATGGCCGCGTGGAGCGGATGCTCGGCGGGGCCGCGACTTATATCGCGCTATCCGCCAGCTATTTTACGCAGGCGCGCATCGTGGCGGTAGTGGGCGACGATTTCGCAGAGGCGGACACGGAGCTGCTCTCGAGCCGCGGCATAGACCTGGAAGGTCTGGAGCGCGTGCCCGGGAAGACCTTTTTTTGGGCGGGCAAATATACCAATGACATGAACGATCGCGTCACGCTCACCACCGATCTCAACGTATTCGCGGATTTCAATCCCAAGCTTCCCGAGAGTTATCAGAATGCGCGTTATCTGCTGCTGGGCAACATCCAGCCCAGCCTGCAGCGCAGCGTGCGCGCGCAGATGAAGCACTTGCGCCTGGCCGGCGGCGACACCATGAATTACTGGATCAGCGATTTTCGCGGGGAGCTGCTGGAAACCGTACGCCACTGGGACTTCCTGCTCATCAACGATCATGAAGCCCGCTTGCTCGCGGGCGAAAACAATCTGCGCAAGGCTGCCGCGAAGATTCTGGACATGGGCCCGCATACGCTGGTGATCAAGCGCGGCGAGTACGGCGCCATGCTGTTCCGCCGCGACTCCTATTTCATCGTGCCTGGCTATTTGCTGGAGAACGTTTTCGACCCCACCGGCGCGGGCGATTCTTTCGCCGGTGGATTCATCGGCTACCTGGCCGAACACGGCTTCAGCCTGGACGGCGACCACATTAGCCGGGGGATGCTCAGCCGCGCGGTGATTTACGGGTCCGTCATGGGAAGCTTCTGCTGCGAACGCTTCGGCGTGGAGCGCTTCCGCACGCTCACGCGTGAAGAAATCGATGCTCGATTTGAAGAGTTCCGCAAGTTCACTTCGTTCTAATACGCGAGATTTGGCCGGAGCGTTGCCGATGCTGGCCCTGCTTCTGACAGCCATCGGCGTGGCCGCGACCCTGTGGTGCTCATCGCGCGGCTACACGTTGTATTACGGAGACGCCGAGGCGCATCTGAACATCGCGCGCCGCATTCTGGATTCGCGGACCCCAGGCCTGGAGCAACTGGGCACGGTTTGGCTGCCGCTGCCGCATCTGCTGATGATTCCTTTCGTAATGCGGGATAGCTGGTGGCGCAGCGGCCTGGCGGGCGCGATCCCCTCCGCCGTCAGTTTCGTGATTGCAGGCACGTTTTTGTTCGCTGCCGCGCGGCGTATATACCTTTCGACGGCTGCCGGGGTGGCTGCGGCGCTGCTGTTCGCGCTGAATCCGAATATGCTGTACCTGCAATCCGTCCCCATGACGGAAGCTCTATTTGCGGCGTCGCTCGCGGCGCTGCTCTGGGCGACGATCTGGTTCCGCTCGACGCAATCGATGTGGGCGGTGCTGGCGGCGGCGGTTGCTTCGAACGCCGCGTCGCTCACGCGCTACGAAGGATGGTTCCTGATTCCTTTCGTCGGCCTGTACTTTCTGCTAACGGCGCGCCGCAAATCCTGCGCGCTGGTGTTCGCGGTACTGGCCGCGCTGGGGCCGCTGGCGTGGCTTGCCCACAATCAGTATTACTATTCGAACGCGCTGGAGTTTTATAGCGGCGAGGGTTCGGCCAAAGCGATTTACGCCGGCGAACTGGCGGCGGGCGGGGACCGCTATCCCGGCGATCATAACTGGCGCCTCGCAATCGAGTATTACTTCACCGCGATCACATTGACGCAGGGCTGGACTCTGGTCCTATTAAGTTCGCTGGGCGCGGCCGCGGCGCTGGTAAAAAAAATATGGTGGCCGCTACTCCTGCTGGGGCTACCGCCCGCGTTTTACGTGTGGAGTATCCATTCCTCCGGCACCCCGCTATTTGTGCCGACGCTGTGGCCGTTCAGTTGGTACAACACGCGCTATGCCCTGGCTGCTTTGCCGCTGGCCGCCTTCGCCGCCGCCGGTTTGGTCGCGCTGCTGCCGTCGAGGTTGCGGGCCGCCGGGGCCGGTGTCCTGTTGGCGGGAGTGGCAGTATCCTCGGTTTATACGGCGGGGTTTGCGGGCGGACCGGTTTGCTGGAAGGAATCCAGCGTGAACTCAGTCGCGCGGCGGGCGTGGACAGAGCAAGCCGCGGCCTACCTCGCAAGCCATTACCAGCCGGGCGATGGCATCATCTATTCTTTCGGCGATCTGACCGGCGTCCTGCGCGAGGCAGGCATCCCCCTGCGGGAAGGACTGCATCAGGGCAACCGCCCCAGCTGGGACGCGGCAGTCCTGCGTCCCGATCTTTTTTTTCACGAAGAATGGGCGCTGGCGATCGCCGGAGATAAGATTGCGGAGGCGGTCGTGAGAACCGGTGCGCGCGGCCCGCACTATCAACTGGAGAAGCAGATTAAGGTGGAAGGAGCGCCGGCGGTCGAGATCTATCGGCGGCAATGGACCGGTTCCCATGAAAATCCCTTTTATTAAAGCGCATGGTGCGCGCAATGATTTCCTCCTGACCTGGCGCGATCAGTTGCCGGCGGGGCTGGGCGATATCGCAGGCGTCGCTGTCGCGATTTGCGATCGCCATACGGGTGTAGGCGCGGATGGATGGCTGCTGGTCTCGCGGGGCGCACGGGTTGCGGATAATGCCGCGGAAGACGACGCCATCGAACTGTGGAATTCCGATGGCAGCCGCAGTGAGATTTCGGGCAATGGCACGCGTTGCGCCGCGGCCCTGCTGGTGGAATCGAACTCGGCCCGGCACGAGGTCCGCATAGGCACCGGGGCCGGCCTCAAGCATCTGCGTCTGCTCGCGCGCGACGGGCGCCAGTTCACTTTCGAGATGAATATGGGCGCGGCCTCGATCGAAGAACTGCACGCGTCAATTGAGGGCCGCGATTGCACGATCCTCAACGTCGGCAATCCGCAGTGCGTTTTCTTTGTCGAGAATTTCGATTTCGATTGGCAGGTTTTAGGCGCGCGCGTCGAGCGCCATCCGCGGTTTCCGAATCGCACCAATGTTTCATTCGTGCGCGTGATCGATGGCCATACCTTGGACGTCCGCTTTTTTGAACGCGGCGCGGGGGAAACCATGAGCTCGGGAACCGGATCGACGGGCGCAGCCGCAGCCGCTGTTGCGCGCGCTCTGGTGGAGACTCCGGTGCGCGTGTTGACGCCCGCGGGTCCGCTTGATTTACGCTGGGAAGAAGGCGACATTCTGTTGGCCGGTCCAGCCGAGCTTATCGCTGCAGGCGAGTTTTTCTGGAAGGGGAATCAAACCAAGTGAGTTATTTCGATGATCTTCAGAAGAAGATCGAGTCTAAAACCGCGCACGTGGGCATTGTCGGCTTAGGCTACGTGGGCCTGCCCTTGGCCGTCGAGTTCGCCGCCGCCGGATTCGCCGTAACGGGAATCGACATCGATGCGAAAAAGGTAGCGGCGCTAAATCGCGGCGAGTCCTACATTCAGGACATCCCCACTTCAGTGCTCGCTCCGCTGGTGAAGTCGGGCAGACTCACAGCCACCACCGAATTCAGCGCTGCGGCCGCGATGGATACCATCAACATCTGCGTGCCTACCCCGCTGCGCAAGACCAAAGATCCCGACATGAGCTACATCGTCAATGCCTGCCAGGAAATTGCGAGATATTTCCATCCGGGCATACTGGTGATCCTGGAATCCACCACTTACCCTGGCACCACCAATGAACTCATGCTGCCCATGTTCGAGCGCCCCGGCCTGAAAGTCGGTGAAGACTTTTTCTTGTGCTTTTCGCCGGAGCGCGTGGATCCCGGTAACGTCAATTTTCAGACGCGCAATATCCCCAAAGTTGTCGGCGGCATCACGCCGGCGTGCACGCAAATCGGTGCGGTCTTCTACCGGCAGGCGCTCGAAACCGTAATCCCGGTGGGCTCGACGCGGGTGGCCGAAATGGTGAAGCTGCTCGAAAACACTTTTCGGATGATTAATATCGGACTAGTGAACGAAATGGCGATGTTGTGCGACCGCATGGGCATCGATGTCTGGGAGGTGATCGATGCGGCGGCCACCAAGCCCTTCGGCTTCATGCCGTTTTATCCCGGGCCTGGCTTAGGCGGCCATTGCATTCCTATTGACCCGTTCTACCTGTCGTGGAAAACCAAGCAGGCGGGGATCGAGGCGCGCTTTATCGAACTGGCCGGCTACATTAACGGCAACATGCCGCACTTCGTAGTGGATAAAATTCAGAACGCGCTGAACGATTACGCCAAGCCGCTCAAGGGCTCCCGCGTGCATCTACTGGGCGTGGCTTATAAGCGCGACATCGACGACGTTCGCGAGTCACCGGCGCTGGATATCATTCACTTGCTGGGCAAGCGCGGCGCCCGCGTGACCTATAGCGATCCCTTCGTGCCGCAGCTTCATGCGGACGGCGTCGTGCCGGAGATGGCGGCTATCGATGCGGAGCAAGGCGCAGCCGATGCCGACTGCGTGGTGATCGTCACCGATCACAAGAATTTCAATTATGCGCGCATTGTCGAATGCTCGAAACTGATTGTCGACACGCGCAACGCACTCAAGGGCAATCCGTCGAAGAAGATCGCGCGGCTGTAGTGGGATCGGCGGAGCGGCTAGCGCTTTGAACGCACTTCTTGAAGGCGCGCCAGCAGCGGAGCAGAAAGCGTCTGCTCGATCTCGGGTGTGATCAGCCCGGCGTGATCCAGGTCCTGAATGTGCACTTGGTCTTTCAGGCGGTAGCTGGTGAGCTTCATGTGTACCAGATCCACGACGGGGGCGATCATAAAACCTCGCGGCGATCGTTCCGGAAGTGAATTGGGTACTGCCTCGAGGTCGTCGGACCTCACATGCTCGCCCGCGAAGAGCAAATGAACCCCAGCGGAGGCGTTGGGGTTGTTCGCGTCGAAAAACATGTCCACGCCTGCTACGTGGCGAAAGGTGAAACCACAAGGTTCGAGGGCAGCGCGAATCGCATCCAGGTTCTTGCGGTCAATGGCGACATCAACGTCCTTGGTCAGCCTCGCGGCCATCGGCTCCCGGGCATCGACATGTACGAAAACCGCCAGCCCGCCGACCACCCGGTAGGGAATTGCCGCCACCTCCAGAGCCGAAGCAAACCGCTTGGTGACATCGAAGATCTTTTCCACTGCGTCTTCGAAGATGGTGTTGGCTAACACGGCTTTCTCTCCTTATTTTAGCGCCGCGAATTCTTGCTTGGCCTGCACGAGCGCGGGAAGATCGGAGCCGGCAACCTGCTCCCTCGCCAAGAAATCCTGGTAGGCCTTCCGTGCTTCCATCGAGTCTCCTTCCGCCGCCCAGGCCCGTCCCAATGCCAGATAGGCGAGGGCGAAGTTGGGATCGATGTCAATCGCGTGCCGGAAGAAACCAATGGACGCGCGGTTGTTCCCCTGCCTCTGTTGCGTGCTCCCCAGCGCGTAGGACTGAAGCGCCGGAAGCGATGCGGTCGTCACCTTATGCAGACTGGCTTCCAGCTTCTGAATCGAACTGCGCGGCTCGCCCAGTTTAAGGCGGATACCAGCGGCGGCTTTCGAGATTGCGTCCAGCACCTGTTCGCGGCCTTCGGCCTGCACTTGTTCGCGAGCGAGTGTCGCGCCGTTCCGGCAATCGACGGCTTGAACCGTGACCGAGAAAGTCTTGCCCAGGTCCACAATCGCGCCGCTGATCATGGCTCTCTGGGCTTCGTGCAGGCAGATATCGTGGGCGGTCACGTTGGTCATGCGTGTTTCCGGGGCGCGGCTCATCGACTTTAGAACCTGCTCGACTTGCGCATCATTCATGATCTTGAGGAACGGCGATTGCTCCAGTTGGATCGCCAGCGCGGCGCGCAGCGTGCCGTCGAAAATTGCATCGCCGGTGGCATTGCCGAAGTCGCCGAGCACCATGACGTCTTTATCGGAGAGCTTCTGATAGGACGGGAACTGCATCACCAGCAGCACCAGGCCCGCGATCAACATCAGCACTGCTATCGCCCCGATCAGATATTCGCGGCGAAACGCCCCGCCCTGCGGCACGACGGCCAACGCCTGTTTCAATTCGCCTGCCGATTGCCAGCGTTGCGCGGGATCGCGATCCAGACACTTTCGCAGAA
Source organism: Bryobacterales bacterium (assembly GCA_963779075.1). GTDB lineage: Bacteria > Acidobacteriota > Terriglobia > Bryobacterales > Bryobacteraceae > Palsa-187. Next base: position 5,521 of record CAVZWS010000019.1, on the reverse strand, counting down.
CTGTTTCGAGCGCGGCGGGTTCAACCGGACGCCGCTCTTCGGGAACCGGCCGGCCCATCAGCATTTCGTACAGCAGGCCGCCGAAGGCGTGAATGTCGACGCGCGAATCGCCCTGGGCTTCAGCCTTTGCGAGACCGAAATCCAGTATCTTAATGCCTTGATGCGTCACCAGAACATTTGATGGCTTCAGGTCGCCATGTTTGATGCCCCGCTGGTGCGCATAATCCAGCGCGCCGCAGATCTCGGTCGAAAAACGCAGCGTTTCTTGCAGCGAGAGGGGCCCTTTTAGCGGGACGCCTTCGACCAGTTCCATCGCGAGATAGTTCGGTCCTACTTCGTAGAGCGCGCGAATGTGAGGATGGTTGAGGGCGGCGGTGGAGCGCGCTTCGCGCGCGAAGTCTTCCGGGAAAGGGTCGTTTGAAACTTCGATCGCGACATCACGCTGGCGCAGCGTGTCGAGCGCCCGGTACACTTCGCCGCGGGCCCCGGCGCCAAGCGGAGCCAAGATCTCATATGGGCCCAGGCGATCGCCGGCGGCCAGCGCCATGATGGAACTACTTGCCGAAGTACGCTTGATCGTAGGTGATCGAGGCTTTATCGCGGATCGCCTCCACGCTCTTTTGCGCCATCTCCGGCCCGACCTTATCGGCGATCTCGTTTTTCACGTCGTCCATCTTCTTGGTGTCGTGCTTGGTCACCTGGATGATGTGATAGCCGAACTGGGTCTTCACGGGCTCGCTGACCTCGTCCACCTTCAGCGTGAAGGCGGCTTCGTCAAAAGGCGGAACCATGCGCCCGCGCGTAAACTCACCCAGCGACCCGCCGTTGGCGCCGGAACCGACATCGTCGGACTCGGCCTTGGCGAGCGCAGCGAAGTCCCCGCCCGCTACGATCTTGGCGCGCAGGTCTTTGGCTTTGGCCAGCGCCTCTTCATCGGTCAGATCCTTCTCCCCGTCCTTCAGCCCCACCGGTGAGCCCTTAAAGCGAATCAGAATATGGCGCGCCGACACGGTTTCCCACTCGTTCTTGTGCCCGTCATAGTAAACTTGCAAATCGGCGGGAGACGGCTTGGTGTCCTTCGAGATCTGCTGGAACAGCAGCCCGGCTATCAGTTGATCCTCGCGCATCGCCATCTGCGTTTTGGCCTCCGGCGTCTGGTCGATCTTCAGCCGTCGGGCTTCCTGTGCCAGGGCCTTCAGCTCGGCCAATTGCTCGGCCAGTTGCCGCCTAGCTTGCGGTTCCTGGGCCGCGCCACGGCGCTCCGGGGGCATTTGCGAAACAACCTGTTGGAAAATCTGCTCAAACTCGGCTTTGGTGATCTTTTCACTGCCGATGGTGAGCACTACGGTGTCGCCCCGAACGGCGTCCGCAGCGGCAGCAGAAGCCGCGGCGGCGGCATGGGCCGTGTCGGCAGGAGCAGCGGCAGCAGGGGCCGGCTTAGGCGCCGGTGTGGTTGCGGGTGGCTTGGCAGGCGTTGCGGAGTTGGTCTGCCCCCAGGCGAACGTTGCCAGAAGGAGGCCGGTAAAGAGGAAGGAAATTCTCATAACCTACAGGATAGCAGGGGCTACAATGGCTAACGATGGACCTCCTCTTATATAGCGTGAACGCCGGGGTCGCGCGCATTACCCTCAATCGTCCGGAAAAGCGTAACGCGCTGAACCCGGAGTTGATCTCGGCGCTGAGCAAGGCGCTGGCGAGTTCGTCGCACGACGCTGCGGTGCGCGTGGTATTAATCGCCGGCGTGGGTAAGGATTTCTGCGCAGGGCTCGATCTAGTGGGGCTCGACGTTGCCGGCGAAACCGGCGTGCTGGAGCACCTCGAATCAGCGCAGCGTCTGGCCGATGTGTTGCTGGCGATCAGGCGGCATCCGCGTCCGGTGGTGGCGGCCGTGCATGGACGTGCGCTGGGCGGAGGAGCGGGGATCGCCACCGCCTGCGACTTGATTCTGGCGGCGGAGTCAGCGGCGCTGGGCTATCCCGAAGTAAAGATCGGATTCGTGCCGGCGATGGTAGCGGCGCTCTTGCGGCGCTCGGTGACCGAGAAGCGCATGTTCGAATTGCTAGTCGGCGGCGAGCCGGTGGCGGCGCGCGAGGCTCAAGCCATCGGGCTGATTAGTCAGGTATTCGGCGATGCTGAGTTTGAGGCGCGTGTGGAAGCCTATGTGCAGAATCTGGCGGCTAAATCGGCAAGCGCACTGAGCTTGACCAAGCAGCTTCTGTATCACACGGACGGCATGACGCTCGAAAAAGCCATCGAAGCCGGCGTGCTTATGAATGCGGTTTCGCGGTCGACGGAGGATGCCAAGCGGGGTTTCGCGGAGTTCCGCGCGGGCGCCAAAAAGAAGCGCTAGCCGGGGCCGGATGGCGCAACGCCGGGCCGCGCGGCGCGTGGGGCCGCACGAGCGGCGCCGGGATGTCCCTTGCGATTCGCGTTATGGTGGAAGTACCCCATGGTACGCAAGCATTTCGAATGGAAGGTCCGCGACAAGCTGATTCAACTCGGCGAGCGCACCCTGATTGTGGGCGTGCTGAATGTCACGCCCGACTCGTTTTCCGACGGCGGTAAGTATTCAGACCCTGACCGCGCCTTCGCCCGCGCGGTGGAAATGGAAGAAGAGGGCGCCGACCTGATCGACATCGGAGCCGAATCTACGCGCCCTGGCTCCGTCCGCATCTCTGAAGCCGAGGAGCTGCGCCGCCTGGTGCCGGTGCTGAAACGCCTGCGCAACAAGCTGACCGTGCCGATTTGTGTTGACACTTACAAGTCCGGGGTTGCAGAAAAAGCTCTTGAACTGGGCGCGGATATTATTAATGACCCCAGCGGCCTGACCATTGATCCGGAGCTGGCGCGCGCGGCGCGGCAGGCCGACGCGGGGCTGATCATCAACCATATGCGCGGCATGCCGGAGACCTGGGCCAAGCTGCCGCCGCTCAAGAATCCGCTGGCCACTATCGCAGCCGAACTGGATGCGTCGGTGCATCGCGCTGTGGGCGCCGGGGTCGAACGCCGCCGCATCGTGATCGATCCGGGCCTCGGTTTCGGCAAGCGCAAGGAGCAGAATGCGGAAATTCTGGCGCGTCTGGATGAGTTGGCGCGTCTGGAGCTGCCGCTGATGGTGGGTCCCTCGCGCAAGCATTTCCTGGCACGGGAGACGGCGCTTGAAACCGAGTTCGCCGGGGCGGCGGCGGTCACGGCTGCCATCCTCTACGGCGTTCACCTGGTGCGCGTGCACGACGTGAAGGCGATGAAAGCCGTGGTGGAAGTGGCCGACGAAATCGCCAAGGCGCGCTTCGACGCCGCGGCTACCGTCGTTGGCACCGCGGGCAGTAATGTGTCCCGCGTTGGACCACGATAATCTTGCGGATGGGCGTCCCGCAGGCGGCGCACGGCTCGCCTTCGCGCCCGTAGGCTTGATGCTCCAACTGAAACCAGCCGCGTTCGCCGCGAGCATCGACGTAATCTGAAATCGACGAACCGCCCAATTTGATGGCCGCGCCCAGAATCTCGCGCATGTGTTGATGAATCGCCGCCACGCGAGGAGCGCTCAGCCGCGATGCTTGCGCCAGCGGATGCACCCGCGCCGCAAACAAGGTCTCATCCACATAGATGTTGCCCATGCCGGCCAGGAACGTCTGGTTGAGCAGCAGCGCCTTGATGCCGGTCTTGCGCGGTTTCATGCGCGCCTGGAATTCGTCGAGCCCGATCGCGAGCGGCTCCGGACCGAGGCGCGACAGATCGTGATTCCACAGAATGCGCCCGAACTGGCGCTGGTCGGTATAAATCAAAGATCCGGTGTCGAGAGTGAAGACTCCATGGGTGTGCTTGGTGGGAGCGGCGTCAAGCAGCAGCTTCCCGGTCATCCCCAGGTGCACCGTCAGCGTGCCTTCATCGAGCTGCATGACGATAAACTTGCCGCGGCGCTGAATCGATTGAATCGTGCGATCGGCGAGGCGGCGGGCGAGCGTTTTGCGGTTCCCCGGCGTCACGAAGCGGGAGGAAAACAACGCCGCTACAATCCGGCGGCCCGGTAGATGCGGCGCGAGCGAACGGACCACGGTTTCGACTTCGGGGAGTTCGGGCATGGAAGCTATGGCAGCTCCACGAATATCTCGCCGTCTTCTATTTTCACTGGGTATATCGCCAGCAACTTCAAGTCATCCCCAGGCATCGTGCCGGTTGTGCAATCGAACTCCCACCCATGAAACGGGCAGGTGAGGATGGGGCCGTCGAGCGCGCCGTGACCCAGCGGTCCGCCGGAGTGCGGGCAAATGCCGTCGATCGCGTGCAAAACGCCTCCCACGTTGCACACCGCCACTGCGCCGCCATCGCCGATTTCAAAATGCGTCGCCGAGCCTGGAGGTAACAGCTTCAGCGAGCCGACTTTCACAAGGGCCATCCCTCTTTTTTGTACCATGAGGGTCTTTTTGTACCATGGGTGTCACAATGAACCGCGATCGAAGCCAGTACGGTGAGGACCACGATCTGAACTCGCCGTCGGCATTTACGCCAGACGAACTGGTCAGCGCCGTGCGCGTGGCCAAAGGTCTGACCGATGTGGCGGTTCCAGCAGTCTGCGTACTCGACTTCGATGGCGACCTGACGGATTGGCTGGTCCGTTATGGTAAAGCGGCGCCGTTCGAACCTTGGGCCTGTTTTCACACCAAGATGTATGCATTGGAAACGGACGGAGTGCGCTGTGGCGTGATTGCCAGGACCATCGGAGGGCCTTACGCCGTGCTGATCGCCGAGCAGCTTCTGGTATCGGGCGCGCAACTGATCCTGGGGCTCACCGCTGCTGGCCGGGTTTCTCCATCGCTGCCGCTTCCGAGCTTCGTCGTGGTGACCCGCGCAGTACGGGATGAGGGCACGTCCTTCCACTACCTTCCACCCGCCGGCGGCGGCGATTGGTCCCGATCCCATGGTCAATCTGCTAGCCGAGGAGGTGAGCCGCCCTGGTGCGACGGTGGTCGAGGGATGTGTCTGGACAACCGACGCCCCTTTACCGGGAAACGGCATTAGCTTCAACGGCATCTGGCGGCTGGCGTGCTCGCCGTCGAAATGCAAGCGGCTTCGCTGTTCGCCTTTGCCCGCGCACGGAAGGCAAGCGTCGCTGTGGTGGCGCACGTACCAATGCCGTGGATGATACCGACGAACAATTCGATAAGGGGACGGATGGGACAGTTTTTGCTGCTGCGGGCGATGCTGCGCGCGGAGCCACCGGTATCTCGAAACGGCCGTCGCGAAGGGATTGTGATAGAACAGTGGACAAACGATGCGCTACCTATTCATCCTGAACGATCCGCCTTACGGTCCGGAGCACAGTTCAACGGACTGCGGCTGGCCACCGCACTGATGAAAACGGAAGGCACATCCGGTGTCGGTATTTCTGATCGGAGACGCAGCACCCTGCGCGCTGGCGGCGGACCGCCAGCCGGATACTACAACCTGGAACGAATGCTGAAGATACTGAAGTCCCGGAAGGAGATCAGAGATGGGCGTGTGTGCAGCACATGCATGGACA
>CAVZWS010000018.1:0-1005560 GCA_963779075.1 Bryobacterales bacterium | reverse complement strand
TGCTATGTATAGTCTGCTTGGTTCAGTTTTCGTATTGCTTGAAGCCACCGGCGTCGCGTTTCTGGCGTTCTGGCTCTTCCAGTTCGCCTTCGCCGACACCTGCTCCACGATCACCTCGGGCGCGATGATCGGCCGCACCGGCTTCGTCGGCGACCTGCTCTACAGCGTCGGCGTCTCCGGCTTCATCTATCCGATCATCGGCCACTGGGCCTGGGGTCCGGACGGCTTGCTGGCCACCATGGGCTGCGCCGGCAACTTCCTGCCCTCGCTCGGCACCAGCTTCCACGATTTCGCCGGCTCGACCGTTGTCCACACCATCGGCGGCTTCATCGCGCTGGCCGGCGCGATCGTGCTCGGTCCGCGGCTGGGCCGCAACTTCAAGCGCGACGGCGGCGGACCCATGCTGCCGCACGATCTCACCATCGCCGCCTCCGGCGGCCTGATCCTGTGGTTCGGCTGGTACGGATTCAACCCCGGCAGCACGCTTTCGGCGATGGACTTCGAGGGCATCGGCCGCGTCTCCGCCAACACCACGCTGGCCGCCTGCGCGGCCGGCCTGACGGCGATGTTCTCGCCTACTTCATGAGCAAGAAATGGGACGTCAGCTTCACCGTCAACGGCTTCCTGGCCGGCCTGGTCGCCATCACCTGCCCCTGCTACTGGGTCAGCCCCACGGGCGCGATCATTCTCGGCGGCGTCGCCGGCGTGGTCGTGGTCTCGGCGTCGACCTGCTCGAATGGCTGCGCATCGACGATCCCATCGGCGCGGTTCCGGTTCACGGCATCTGCGGAATCTGGGGAACCCTGTCGCTCGGCCTCTTTGCCTGCGGCAAGTACGGCGCCACCGGCCCGCTCGCCGCCGACAACTCCGCTCCCCTCAACGGCCTCTTCTACGGCGGCGGCTCACAGCTGCTCGAGGCCCAGTTCATCGGCAGCGCGATCATCACCGCTGCCACCTTCGGCGTCGCGATGGCGCTGATGTATGCTGGTCAACGCGACCGGCACTGCTGCGCGTCTCCGAAGAAGGCGAACTCTAGGACTCGATCTGCACGAGCACGGCATCTCGGCCTATCCCGAATACGTATCTCGTCGATTGGGCGCACCGGGTGGGATGGTGCCCGAGAAGGCGATGCATTTCTCGGCAACCGCAGCCGCTTCCCGGCATTCGGGCGGCCGAGCACGGGCACTAACCGTTCTGGGAATACGACGTTCTGGCAATGCTCTGGGAGGCCGCGTGGGTAGCTCTTGCGCGGCCTTCATCTTGCAATCCAGTACGGTTCTTGTGAAAGGACGGAAATCGAATGAAAAAGATTGAAGCAGTTATCCAGCCCTTCAAACTTGACGAAGTCAAGGACGCCCTGATCAAGATCGGGGTGGAGGGCATTACGGTTTCCGAAGTGCGGGGGCACGAGACGCCAGAAGGGCCACACGGAGGTCTATCGCGGCAGCGAATACAAATTCGACCTGCTGCCAAAAGTGAAGCTGGAGATGGTGGTCCGCGATGCACTGCTGAACCCGGTGGTGGAGACTTCTTGCACCACCGCTGCGCGCACCGGGAAGATTGGGGACGGGAAGATCTTCGTCGCCACCATTGAGGACGCCGATTCGCATCCGCAATGGAGATCACGGAGAGGCGGCGCTTTAAAGTCCGTCCGCCCAGCAGCACGAATTTTTCGGGGAGTTGTTTATCCGATGCTCGACTTGCGGCAGCGAGAAACATTCCGCGTGGTGGCGGTTGCAAATAACTTGAGTCGCGCCGCCTCCAACTTTGGCTACCATCAATCCACGGTGACTTTTCACATTAAGTCGCTGGAGCGCGAATTGGGTGTCAAGCTTTTCGAACGGAACGTTTCTCGAAGTCCATCGCCATGACGGAAGTCGGCCGGCGTACTTTTGAATATGCCGAGCCGCTTCTGGCGCTCGCTGAGGAAGCTAAAATCAAGGCCGCGTCTTTCACGCAGTACCGTTCCCGAGAAGTTTGATGCTTAATTAGCTTGGGCGAGTGGTAAGCGGCGGACGCAGCGGCTAGCCTGCACGGTCCTGGTAGGGCCTCCGGATCGCGGGTGGGCAGAAGCTCCCATGGCACAATAGAAACTGGGTGTCCGAGCAAATCATCTCCGCCATCTACTCGAAGAGGATCTCCCAAGGGACGCCTGGACCACGCCGCTCTGGAACTGGCCGCCATCGACACGCCCGGCCTTGAACCCGAACCCTGGCTCGACCGCCTGAACGAGCTGGCCTCGCAACTGGGCGATCGCCTGCGGAATTTCAACGACGGCCGCGACTTCGTCGAGACCGCGCAGCGCTACCTGTTCGGCGAGCTCGGCTTTCACGGCAACGAAGACGACTTCTTCGATCCCCGCAACAGTTGCCTGGATCAGGTGCTCGAGCGGCGCGTCGGCATTCCCATCACGCTCTCCGTGATGTACATGGAGATCGCGCGCCGCCTGGCGATGCCGGTCTTCGGCATCAGCCTGCCACGGCACTTCGTCATCCAGTTCGATGACGGCAATTACGCGACCTACATAGACCCTTTCAACGGCGGCCGGCCCATCACGGCGCAGGACTGTTTCGCGCTGGCGGGGGCGAAGGTGGCCGATCCGGTGCTGCTGCGCCACGCCTCGAAAAAGGAAATCGCTATCCGCATGTTGCAGAATTTGCGCGGCGTCTATCTGCGCCGCAAGGACTGGGCGCGGGCCGTCGATACATTGGACCTGCTGCTGGTCGGCGTGCCGGGATTATCCGCCTGGTACAAACAGCGCGGCCTGCTGGAACTGGAGTTGAGCGTTTCCAGGCCGCCCGCCGCGATCTGGAGCAGTATCTAACGATGGAACCGGAGGCCGCCGACCGGCCGGAGATCCTCAAACAGATGCAGGCCATCCACGCGTGGCTGGCAAGGGTAAACTAGAGCGAGGACCACGCGGGTCCCTAAACTAATGTACGAATCCGAACCCGACAGCGAGACAGTATTGGCACAGTTCAATCGCCTGATGCAGGAATTGCTTCGCGGCAATATGCATCGCAATACCTTCCGGCCGTGGGAGATCGAGCTGCTTCTTGATATCGAAAGCTGCAGCCTGCGCGAGGCCCACAAGCGCGACACGCTGCGGCGCTATCAAAAAGCGGTCCAGCGCCATATGGAAAAGGGGGCGCGGCAGCCGCTCAAGCTTTCCGAGTATCTGGCTGCGGTCAAGGCCAAGCGGACCGGCGCGGCGGAAAAAGCGGCATCCTAATTCCGCCAATGCAGGTTCCCATCCCCCGGCGGCGATTCCTGGCACTGGGGGGCCGGCCCGGCGGGAGTCGCCAGCCAAATTCGGGCCGCGGGTGATGACGTGTCCGGCTTCGCGCTATTCGACGGCCTGCGGATCCATTATGAAAGCTACGGCACGGGAGCGAAGCGCTGGTATTCATCCATGGCTGGGTTTGCGATCTCACCTTCTGGCGCGGCCAGCAGGCGCTCTATAACCACCCCGATCGCCGCGCGTTGTTGATCGACCTGCCGGGTCATGGTTCGAGCGACAAACCGCATCGCGCCTATCCCATCGAGTTCTTCGCCCGCGCCGTCGAGGCGGTAATGCGTGAGGCTCGGTGGAGCGCGCCGTTCTGATCGGCCATAGCTGGGCGGACCCATCGCCTATGCTTTCCTGCGCGAGTTTCCAGAAAAAGCTTCCGCGCTGGTGCTGGTGGATGCTTTCGTTTCGCGCCATATGGCCGGGCCTGCGGATCGCGCCGCCACCGCCGCGCATTTCGCCAAGGTTGCCCGCAGCCTTCAGGGCGCGGCTGGCGAGAGGAACTTTGCCGAGCGGGTCGAATCGTGCTTCAGCAAGAAGACGCCCGAAGCCTTGCGCACCGAAATCCGCGCGAAAATGGCAGCGACTCCCAAACACGTTCGCATCGCGGCGCTCAGCAGCATTTCCTCGCTGCGCCCGCCCCCGGACGACGAGACCTTCGATCTGCCGGCCATCGCCATCCAGGCCGCCGAGCCAGGGACGGAGGCGCGTTTTGAGATGATGCGATCCATTTTTCCGCACCTGCAGCTAAATAGTTGGGAGGGAGCCGGCCACTTCCTGATGCTCGAAGACCCGCTACGCTTCAATGCCGAGGTCGAGCAGTTTCTTGCCGCACGTTCGTGAGATTCGCGTAACATTTCGCGCTTTAATCGTGCATCATGGTAGTAATGGGGAAGCTCACGAAAATCAGATCGTTCTGGGCGGCATTGTGCCTGCTGCCGCTGGCGGCGCAGCCTGTTTCGCCTGCGCAGCCACCCCCCACGCCCGCGTGCACCACGCAAGGCCCCATCGATAACTGGAATGCGGCGGCGCAGTTGATTGCCGGCGCGAACAACACCGCCTACGCCGGGTCTATGACCGATGAGCAGAAGGCCGCCTGGGCGGATTATTCCAAAACTGCCGCAGCGGATTGGAACCGGCTCAAGCGCCGCTATGTGGATCGCATCTCCGCATGGCGTGGTAAGTATTTGCAAAAATCCCCTGCCGTGAACTCCGTGTTTTATCCCTTCAGCGGGCCCGACGCCACTAATCCGTTGGCGTTTTTCCCCGATGCCGGTGAATATGTTCTGGTCGGTTTGGAACCGGCCGGCTGCATTCCCTCGAAGGTGGAAGACTTCACGCCCGAATACTGGCCGGCGCTCCGCCAGGGCTGGCAAACGGCGGCCTCTATGGGCTTCTTCAAGACCGAGAACATGGAGCGCGACCTGGCGGAAGGACCCGCCAGCGGAGTCTTGCCCGTGCTCTTGTTCCTGATCGCTCGGGCCGGCAACTCGGTGGTGGACGTAACACCCGTCGGGATCACGCCCCTCGGCGCGCTGATCGCGTCGGACGACAAAAAGGCGACCGAGACTCGCGGCCTGACGATACGTTTTAAAGACCCGCGCCAGCGCGTGCGCACGCTGCGGTACTTTGCCCTAAACCTGCAGAACCGGCGTCTCGAAAGGAAGCCGGGCACCACAAAATATCTGCAAACCCTGCCGCCGGGCGGCACGCTCGTGAAATCTGCGTCCTATCTGATGCACAAGAAATACTTCTCGACCATTCGCAGCGTCATTCTGAACCGAAGCAATGTGGTGATCGAAGACGACTCCGGCATCCCCTATCACTACTTTTTTGAACCGCCGGTTTGGGACGTGCACCTGTTCGGCGCCTACGACCAGCCCATCAAGCTTTTTGAGACCGGCCTGCAGGAGGACTTGAAAGCCGCCTACGATGCACATACCGGTGTCGAGCCGCTGGATTTCAGCATCGGCTACAAGTGGCGGCAGAACGAGTCGAATCTGCTGCTGGCCGTGCGCAAGGGCAAGTAGCTCCGCCCTGCGCGGGCGATCAATTTCCTCACGCGCGCTAAACTGGTTCCATGGCAGATCCGACCACTCCAGCCGCCGCCGGCCGCACCGTTTTTTGCGTGAAGCTCCAGAAGGAAGCCCCCGGCCTCGATGAAGTTCCGTTCGACGGACACCCACTCGGCCAACGCATCTACGAAAACGTTTCCAAAGAGGCATGGAAGGGTTGGGTGGAGCACATGAAGATGATCATGAACGAGTACCGCCTCAACCTCGGCCAGCCCGAAGCCCAGGAGTTCCTGCTCAAACAGATGGAAGAATACTTCTTCGGCAAAGGCTCCGAACTGCCTCCGGAATTCAAGCCGGAAACGCATTAAAGCCACGCGAATTCGGCAGGAAGTACGGGAGCGTAGAATGGACTTATGACCTCCTGGCAGGATTTCCTAACCACCGATCCGAGCGTTTGCGGCGGAGAGATCTGCGCGGCGGGAACACGCATCCCCGTCACGGTCATTCTTGACAATCTGGCCGAAGGCTCCACCAAGGACGAAATCCTCAGCAGCTATCCCTCGCTTAGACCAGAACACATCGACGCCGCACTTGCATACGCAGCCGAACTTGCTCGCGAAGAACGTTTAGTGCCTATTCGAGCGCGGTGAAGTTTAAACTCGACGAAAACCTTCCAGCGTTTATCGGGGTTCCACTGATCAGAACGGCGATTTTCGCATCGAGGGCCTCGCCCCCGGCGACTATTACATGAACGCCTGGCAAGATCTCGATCCATACCTGAGCTTCGATCTGGACTTTCTCAAGCGATTCGCGTCGCTGGAGACGGCCATAACGCTGGAAGAAGGCGCTCATCAGACCGTCCAGCCGAAATTGATTTCTCGCGAGGACGCGGTCGCAGAAGCAGCCAAGCTTCCCTAGGTCGCTCTCATCTGCGTCCATCGGTTTTCATCTGCGAGCCATTTTCAGTTCGCTTTGCCAGCCGCTCCTCGCGCTTACGCAATCCCGCCGAAGCCTCCAGCGCCAGGGCACCGCGCGTCAATTCCAGCGCCTGCGCGTAATCCTTAGTGCGATGCTCGTGGTGTTTCGCGAGCTCTTCCATCGCCCGCACGCGAAACGGATTGCGGCATGCCGCCAGGTCGTTCCACACGCCGACCGCAGCGTCGTCGCAGCCCAGTTTGCGTTCCAGCGCGGCAATGTCCCACAACGTGCGGAACAGAATCGTCGTCGGGCAGGCCAGCGTCGACAGCGCGCCGGAAAAGAGCGCGAGCTTGCTCCGGCTCGCCCGATTCGCGCAGCCAGCGCGCGATTCCTGCCATCTCGGCGCCGTGGCGCAGCGGGGCGGTGGCCGGATCCTTGAAAGCATAGGGCACGATCCCTGTCAGACACGCCAGCGTCAAAATATCGATGGCGTTGTGATGAAACACCGGCAGCAGCCGCGCCATCTCCCCAGTGCGGACGTAGTCGAAATAGATATACGGGATCATCGCGCCCGGCACGTCGCCCTGGCGTTCGAAGCCCAGAATCTGCTCCTCCAGTTCGATCAGGCGGCAGCTCTCGAAGCGCAATTTCCACAGCCGCCGCGCGCCGTGCAACAGGTCCAGATGCTCGAAGCGGGTAAACGGCGAGCGCGTGCGATTCAGGCGGTAGCGGGTTTCGAGCAGCGGCTGATCGAAGGTCTTCCCGTTATACGTGATCAGCACGCGGAACGGCTCCAGGTACCGCGACAAAGCATCCAACTGGCTGGGTTCCTCGCCAAAATCGCGCATGAAAAACTGGCGGACATGGAAACCTTCGGCAGTGATGCGCCCCACGCCCACCAGAAACGCGCAGGTGCCGGTGCCGCCCGCGAGCCCGGTGGTTTCGGTGTCGAGAAAGGCCCATTCCTGCGGCGGAACGTCGCGGACAGCGCCATGCGACAGTGTTTCGAGCAGATCTCCGGGAAGCTCCGCCAGCTCGCTTAGCTCCGCCGAGCCGTGACGGCGATGGCGCGCATAAAACGTTTCAGTCTCGAAATGTTTTCCGAGTTCGGTCTCGATTTCCTCGCCTGGAAACCACTCCTCTACGTGGAATTTCTGTGGAAAAGTACGCGAAACACCCGTGGAATAAGGCTTTTCCGGCTTTCCGTATTTTTCCTCGCACTCCGCGGCAACGCGCGCCATGCGCTGGCGCAGAGCCGCCAGTTGATCTTGTAGCTCGCTCATCGCCTTTACGCTGCCAGGATAGCATTCGTTGCGTGTATCAACGGAAACCGCCGTGGCAACGCGCCGGAAATTTGCGCATTGCACGAAACCCGCTAATAATCGGTGTTTTTATGCACTTTTCTCTTTACACCAGGATTGCGCATCCCGTATGATGCAGTAGTAAATGCGTGCCTGTCGCCGCTTGCGGCAGTGGCGCGCGAACGAAAACGCAACATCGGGAGAATTAGATTTTCGAAAAAGGAGCAATATGGCAGCAGCAAAAATGACGCAGTCCCAATTGATCAAGAAGCTTGCGGAGACCGTGGGTGTGCCTACCAAGGTAGCGAAGGCGTTCACCACGGCTTACGCCGATATGGCCATCGCCGAAACCAAGAAGAACGGTGTCACCGTTCTGCCCGGCATCGGCCGGCTGGTACGGGTGGACCGCAAGGCGCGCATGGGCCGCAATCCGGCGACCGGCGAAACCATCAAGATCCCGGCCAAGAAGGTCGTCAAGTTCCGCGTGGCCAAGGCCGTGAAGGACGCGATCGTTCCGCCGAAGAAGAAGTAGTCCGCGGAAGTCGCGGACGAAGCCGCCAATAAGGCTGGCTAAAAATTAAAACCCCGCGCGGCTGGTGCCGTCGCGGGGTTTATTCTTGAAATCCGATTGAGACGGGTCCAAACTGCGGACGCTGCCAGGAAGCCTCTATGCCTGCTTCTTGTCGTCGGGCGGCGCATTAGGGTCCTTCAAAGAGTCTTTGAAGTTGCGGATGCCTTCGCCCAAGCCTTTTGCCAGCTCAGGTATTTTTTTGCCGCCGAACAAAAGCACGGCGACTACCAGGATGACCATCAACTCAGGCAAGCCGATAGAACGTAACATAATACGGCCTCCTTATATCTGCCAGCATAGCATAGCGTGATCTCATGAGCCGGCGCAAGCGGGTCAAAAACCCCGCGAAATCTACCAAGTTCGACCAATCGAACGAGGTCCGGGCCATTGCGCGGGAACGGGTTGGGGCCGTGAAACCGTCCCAGGCCATTCTTCCCAAGACCACGCGGAAAAAGCCCAAGCATAAGAAACCGTTGGATCAAGAGTGAGCGTCGTCTACACCCGCTCGAATAAGCTGTACTGAAACGATTGCGGCGCGTCCCCATGGCGTCCGGTGCAGTTCCGGGACGCTCTTCAACAGGCGAAACCGCGGACCCAACTCCGTGGCCAGCGCGCCGCCGTCATAGTGCCGGACCTCCAGCCCGCTGCATTTTTCCGGACCATCCAGAGCGAAAGTTGCGATGACTGCATGCCCGCCGACGGGTATGGTCCGCGCGAGCAGCGCCGCATAAGCCGCGCGGTCTAAGGCCGCCATGAGAAAGTGGAACACAGCGCGGTCATGCCACACGTCGAAGGTCCCCAGATCGGGACCGGCGGTCACATCCGCCACCATCCAGTCAACTTCACTGGCGCGTGCTCCCAGCCGCCCGCGCGCGCGATCTATCGCCGCCTGCGAGATGTCGAGCACCGTTACCGCGTAGCCGCGGTCGAGCAGCCTCTCGGCCAGCAGCGACGTTCCCCCGCCCACGTCGATGACTGCTGCCGGCCGAGCACGCCTCGGCCCTCTTCGATCAGCGCCAATGACGTGGCCGGCTCCGCCTGCATCCAGCTCAACTCCGCTCGCTTTTGGCAGTATAGACCGCTTCCCAGTGTTCCTTCCGCATTGTCCCGATGTTTCAAAAAACCAATACCCGGTCCGCCGCCGCCGTCCAGGCGGCGAGTTCATCCATGGTGCTGCGGTGCGCCCCTTCGGCCAGCATCTCAGCCTTGATGCCGCGGCCGTCCATGCACGTACCGCACACGCCGATTTGCACTCCTTTGGACTTCAGTATTTTCAGCATTCGCTCCAGGTTGTAGTATCCGGCTGGCGTGGTTTGTCCCGCCAACGCGCACGGCGCTGCGTCTCCGATCAGGAAGACCGACACGGATGTGCCCTCCGCTTTCATCAGTGCCGTGGCCAGCCGCAGTCCGTTGTAACTGCGCTCCGTACCGTAAGGCGGATCGTTCAGGATGAATAGGTAGCGCATCGTTTGTCCACTGTTCTATCACAATCCCTTCGCGACGGCCGCTTCGAGATACCGGTGGCCCGCGCGGAGCATCGCCCGCAGCAGCAGAAAACTGTCCTCATCCGTCCCCTTATCGAATTGTTCGTCGGTATGATCCACGGCATTGGTGACGTGCGCCACCACAGCGACGCTTGCCTTCCGTGCGCGGGCAAAGGCGAACAGCGAAGCCGCTTGCATTTCGACGGCGAGCACCCCAGCCGCCGCATGCCGTTGAAGCTGAGTTGCCGTTTCCCGGTATGGGGCGTCGGTTGTCCAGACACATCCCTGGACCACTGTCGGACCCAGGCGGCTCACCTCCTCGGCTAGCAGATCGACGATGGGCGTCGGGCAATCGACCATCGCCGCCGGTGGAAGATAGTGGAACGACGTGCCCTCATCCCGTACCGCGCTGGTCACCACGACGAAGCTCGGAAGCGGCAGCGATGGAGAAACCCGGCCCGCAGAAGTGAGCCCCAGGATCAGTTGCGCGCCCGATACCAGAAGCTGCTCGGCGATCAGCACGGCGTAAGGTCCTCCGATGGTCCTGGCAATGATGCCACAGCGCACTCCGTCCGCTTCCAATACATACATCTTGGTGTGAAAACAGGCCCAGGGTTCGAAGGGCGCCGCCTTACCGTGGCGGACCAGCCAATCCGTCAGGTCGCCATCGAAATCGAGCACGCAGACTGCCGGAACCGCCACATCCTTCAGACCTTTGGCCACGCGCACGGCGCTGACCAGTTCCTCCGGCGTAAATGCCGACGGCGAGTTCAGATCGTGGTCCTCACCGTACTGGCTTCGATCGCGGATCATTGTGACCCTCATGGTACAAAAAAGAGAACATGGCATTCGTAAAGGTGGGCTCGCTGAAGCTGTTGCCTCCCGGCTCGGCAACGCATTTTGAAATCGGCGATAGCGGCGCGGTAGCGGTGTGCAACGTGGCGGGCGCGCTGTACGCGATTGACGGCATCTGCCCGCACTCCGGTGGACCGCTGGGCCATGGCGCGCTCGACGGCCCCATCCTCACTTGCCCATTTCATGGATGGGAGTTCGATTGCCGCACCGGCACCATGCCTGGGGACGACTTAAAACTGCAAGCGACCTATCCCGTGAAAGTCGAAGACGGCGAGATATTCGTGGAACTGCCGTAACGCTACGATGCCTGAGCTGCCCGAAGTAGAAACCGTAGTCCGCACGCTCGCGCCGTATCTGCCCGGCCGGCGCATCGTTGCGGCATCATTTTCCTCGCGCTTCGTGACCCCGGGAAATCGCAAGACGCTCGCCCGCCGCCTCGTCGATCGCACGATTCAATCGATTCAGCGGCGCGGCAAGTTCATCGTCATGCAACTCGACGAAGGCACGCTGACGGTGCACCTGGGGATGACCGGCAAGCTCCTGCTCGACGCCGCTCCCACCAAACACACACACGGAATCTTTACCCTCGACAGCGGATCGTTGATCTATACCGATCAGCGCCAGTTCGGGCGCATTCTGTGGAATCACGATCTCTCGCGCCTCGGCCCGGAGCCGCTCTCAATCGCACTCGATGAATTCCAGGCGCGCATGAAGCCGCGCAAGACCGGCATCAAGGCGCTGCTGCTCAATCAGACCTTCCTCGCCGGCATGGGCAACATCTATGTGGACGAGACCCTGTTTGCGGCGCGGGTGCATCCATTGGCGCAGGCGTCGCGGCTAAGCGCGCCTCGCGTGGCCGCCATTCATCGCCACATGCGCGAGATCCTGGGCGCCGCCATCGAACTCGGCGGCTCGTCGATTTCAGATTACGTCGATGCGCGCGGCGAGCGCGGCTGGTTTCAGTTGGAACATCGGGCCTATGGGCGCGAAGGCGAGCCCTGCACCGCCTGCGGGACGCCCATCCGCAAGATTATCGTGGTCCAGCGCGGAACCCACTATTGCCCGCGGTGCCAACGACGGTAGCGGCCGCATCGAAGCGCGCCTTGGCGATTTCGTCGGCCACGTCCACCACCGCTTTCATCGCCTTCACGTCATGCACGCGCACCAAGTGAACGCCGTAGAGGATGGCAGCCGTGACGGCCGCCGCCCCGGCGAACTCGGTTTCCAGCGCCGTCTCGCGCGCCAGGAAATGCTTGCGCGAGGGACCCACCATCAGCGGCAGCTCCAGCCGCGCCAACTCATCCAGACGCGCCAGGATTTCCGCATTCTGTTCCTTGCGCTTGCCGAAACCGAGGCCCGGATCGATCACGATCCTGCGCCGTTCGACGCCAGCGCCCACCGCGCGATGCACCGACGCGTCCAGTTCAGCTGCGATTGTGGCCAGCGGATTCTTGAGCGGCGGCAGCTTCGCCCAGGTCTCCGGCATGCCGCGCATATGATTGACGATCAGCCCGGCGTCGGCCTGCCGCGCCGCGCGCGCCAGCTCTGGGTCAATGGTCAGGCCGCTGGGGTCGTTGATAATATCCGCGCCCAGTTCCAAAGCTTTTTCCGCAACCCCGGACTTGTACGTATCCACGCAGATCGGCACGGTAAGCTTGTTGCGCAGGCGTTTCAGCACCGGCACCAGGCGGCGCAGCTCCTCGGCTTCCGAGATGCGGACGGAACCGGGGCGCGTGGATTCGGCTCCGATATCGATCAGGTCGGCGCCCTCTTCTTCCATTTCCACGGCGCGGGCGAAGGCGCGGTCGGGATCGGAATACTTGCCGCCGTCAGAAAACGAGTCGGGCGTGACATTCAGCACGCCCACAATCAGGGTGCGCTCGCCGAGTTGAATCAGCTTGTCGCGGACCTTCCATTCAAAATGCTTGCGAGCCATTGGGTACTTCCACCATAACGCGAATCGCAAGGCGGGCCCACGCGCCGCTCGGCCGGTTCCCCAGCGCGGCTCCGCCGCTTGCCCCGCTCCGTTCGGCCGAGCCGCGGTTAGCGCTTCTTCTTGGCGCCCGCGCGGAACCCCGCGAAACCCCGCTTGGCATCCTCCGTCGTTCGCGACACAGCATTTATCAGCACGCCGGCTTCGATGGCTTTTTCGAGCGTCATGCCATCGGTGTGATACAGAAGTTGTTTCGTCAGGCTGAGCGCGCTTGCCGATTTAGCCGCCAGATTCTGCACATAGGCCTCCGTGCGTGCTTCAAACTCAGCGTCGGCGAATACATGGTTGATCAGGCCAATGGCTTGAGCCTCGCGCGCCGCGACCGGCTCGCCGCTGACCAGCAATTCGAACATGCGCTTCTCGCTGACCGAGCGCCGCAGCAGCGTTCCCACGATCGCCGGCACGAATCCGATCTTTACCTCGGGATACCCGATGGCTCCCGACTCCGCGGCCAGAATCAGGTCGCAGGCGGTCGCGATCCCCGCTCCCCCGCCTAGCGCGCGTCCGCGCACCGCCGCCACCACCGGACGCGGATGCCGCCTGATCGCCAGCAATACGTCGGCCAGACGCTGCGCCGATTCCAGGTGCTCCAGCGCGTCGGCTTCGGCGGCAACATCGAGCCCCACCAAGTCGAGCCCGGCACAGAAATCCTTGCCTGCGCCGGCGATGAACACCACGCGCACCGTAG
Source organism: Bryobacterales bacterium (assembly GCA_963779075.1). Taxonomy (GTDB): domain Bacteria; phylum Acidobacteriota; class Terriglobia; order Bryobacterales; family Bryobacteraceae; genus Palsa-187. The sequence continues at coordinate 992,446 of CAVZWS010000018.1, read as the reverse complement.
CATCGCGCGACGAGCTCGTCAGCGCCCGGCTCAGCTCCGCGATCAACTCCGGATTCAGCGCGTTCCGCTTTTCCGGACGATTCAGGGTAATGCGCGCAATCCCGACGTCGACGCTATAGGAGAGGAGATCCATATAAGAGAAGGTCCATCGCTAGCCATTGTAGCCCCTGCTATCCTGTAGGTTATGAGAATTTCCTTCCTCTTTACCGGTCTCCTCCTGGCAGCGTTCGCCTGGGGGCAGACCAAATCCGCAACACCAGCGGCGCCACCTGCAACCACTCCGGCGCCTAAGCCGGCCGTTGCCACCGCTTCTCCCGCCGATACCGCGCATGCCGCCGCTGCGGCTTCTGCTGCCGCTGCGGACGCTGTTTCAGCCGACACAGTCGTGCTCACGATCGGCACCGAAAAGATCACCAAGGGCGAGTTCGAGCAGATTTTCAAGCAGATCGTTTCGCAGATGCCCCCGGAGCGCCGCGGCGCGGCCCAGGATCCGCAAGCCAAGCGGCAACTGGCCGAGCAATTGGCCGAGCTGAAGGCGCTGGCGCAAGAAGCCCGCCGGCAAAAAATCGACCAGACGCCGGAAGCCAAAATACAGCTCGCGATGCGCGACGATCAACTGGTGGCGGGATTGCTGTTTCAGCAGATCTCGAAGGACACCAAGCCGTCTGCGGCCGACTTGCAGGCCTATTACGACGGGCACAAGAATGAGTGGGAAACCGTGACGGCACGCCATATTCTGATTCGCATGAAAGGCTCGCCGGTGGCGCTGCGGACCGGGGAAAAGGATCTGACCGATGAAGAGGCGCTCGCGAAAGCCAAAGATCTGCGCGCCAAAATCGTCGCGGGCGGCGACTTTGCGGCGCTCGCCAAGGCCGAGTCCGACGATGTCGGCTCCGGCGCCAACGGCGGGTCGCTGGGCGAGTTTACGCGCGGGCGCATGGTTCCGCCGTTTGACGAAGCTGCGTTTTCGCTGAAGGTTAACGAAGTCAGCGAGCCGGTGAAGACCCAGTTCGGCTATCACATCATCCAGGTGACCAAGCACGACACTAAGAAGATGGACGACGTGAAGAACGAGATCGCCGATAAAGTGGGGCCGGAGATGGCGCAAAAAAGCGTCGACGCCATCCGCGATAAAGCCTCGATCACCTACGATCAGTCGTACTTCGGCAAGTAGTTTCCATCATGGCGCTGGCCGCCGGCGATCGCCTCGGTCCGTACGAGATCCTGGCTCCGCTCGGCGCTGGGACCAGAGGCGAAGTGTACCGCGCGCTCGACACACTGCGAGAGCGCGACGTCACGATCGAAATTTCAGCCGATCCGTTCCCGGAAGACTTCGCGCGCGCAGCCCGCGCCGCCGCCGGACTCAACCATCCGCACATTCGCGCGCTGTACGAAGTGGGACCGAGCTATCTGGCGATGGAATTGGTCGAAGGCGTCCCGCTAAAAGGGCCGCTGTCGCTGCAAGAATCGCTGCGCTTCTCGAACGAGATCTGTGACGCGCTGGATTACGCGCACCAGCGCGGCATCATCCATGGCGACTTGACGCCCTCAAATGTTCTGGTGACGCACCAAGGCGTCAAGTTGCTGGATTTAGGGCTCGCGAAAGCCGCTGCCGGCGATCCGCGCTCCGACATCCACGCGTTCGGCAGCCTGCTGTATGAAATGTTGATGGGCCGGGCGGTTCCCGAAGACCGGCGTCCGGTTGAGCCCGCCGCGCTCGAAATGGTTCTGCGCAAGTGCCTGGAGAGCGATCCGGCGCAGCGTTGGCAATCGGCACGCGAACTGAAACGGGCACTGGCCGCGGTGCCGCAAGGCGGGGCTTTTCGCCGCGAATACCTGATCGCAGCAATAGCGGTGCTGATGTTGATCGCGGGTCTGGTTCTGCTGGTAATGCAGTTCCCGTCGTATCAAAAGCTCTCCGACAAAGACATTCTGGTGCTGGGTGACTTCGGCAACGCCACCGGCGATGCAATTTTCGACGGCACGCTGCGCGCCGCGCTGGCGATCCAACTGGAGCAGTCGCCGTTCCTCAAGATCATGAATGATGCGCAAGTCGAGCAGGTTCTAAAGTCAATGGGCCGCGCCCCGGAGACGCGCATGACTAATGTGACCGCCCACGATATCTGCCTGCACGGAGCCCAGAAGGGCCATGATCAGCGGCGCGATTGTGGATCTGGGCAAGACCTTCGCGGTCACGGTTCAAGCCGTCGATTGCCAGAACGGCGCGACGCTCGCGCGCGAACAAGCAGCAGGCCGAAGGCCGCGAGCAGGTGCTGGACGCGATCTCGAAGGCCGCCGCCGGCATCCGCCTGAAGCTGGGCGAGCCCCGGAGTTCAATTCAGAAACTGGAAGGCAGCCTGCGAAAGGCGACCACCGCATCGTTTCCGGCGATCCAGTCGTTCGCGCTGGGAAGCGCCCAGCGAAGGCAAGGGAACAACCGCGCGTCCATTGGCTTTTTTCAAGCACGCGATTGATCTGGACCCCAACTTCGCGCTCGCCTATCTGGCGTTGGGCCGGGCCTGGGCGGCCGAAGGCGACACGATTCAAGCCCGGAAGGCCTACCAGGATTTCTTGGCGAGGGAGCAGGATGCCGACGCCGATCTCCCCGCGCTCACGCAGGCCAAGCAAGAACTCGCGGCGCTAAAATAAGGATCTCGCCACTGCGTCTTCGAAAATGGTGTTGGCGAGCACTGTTTTCCCAGGCTGACCAAGGATGTCGATGCCGCGATTGACCGCAAGAACCTAGAGACAGTTCGCGCGGCACTGAAACCGTATGGTTTCACCTTTCGGCACGTAGCAAGCGTGGCCATGTTTTTGGACGCAAAGAACCCTCACGCCCCCCACTGCGGTTCATTTGCTTTTCGCTGGCGAGCGCGTAAGGCCCGACGACCTTGCAGTGGTGCCGGACTCGCTTCCGGAACAATCGCCGCGAGGCTTTATGATCGCCACCGTGGTGGACCTGGCACACATGAAACTCACCAGCTACCGCCTGAAAGACCAGGTGCATATTCAGGACCTGGATCACGCCGGGCTGATCACGCCCGAAATCGAACAGACACTTTCCGCCCCACTATTGGCTCGCCTTAGAGAAGTGCGTTCGAAGCGCTAGTCGTCCGGCGATCACGCTACAGCCGCACGATCTTCGCGCGACGGATTGCCCTTCAGTGCATTGCGCGTATCCACGATCAGCTTCGAGCGTTCGACGATCCGCGCATAATCGAAATCCTTGTGATCGGTGACGATCACCACGCAGTCGGCTTCGGCCGCGCCTTTATCGGCATCGATAGCCGCCATTTCGGGCACCACGCCGTCCGCATGAAGCTGCGGCACAAACGGGTCGCTATAGGTCACGCTGGCGCCGCGCTTGCCCAACAGGTGAATGATATCGAGCGCCGGCGACTCGCGAACGTCGTCGATGCCGCGCTTGTAAGCCACGCCCAGCAGATGCACGCGGGAGCCCTTGAGCGGCTTGGCGCGATCGTTCAGAGCGTTCTGAATCTTGTCGACCACGAAGTGCGGCATGTTGCCGTTGATGTAGCCGGCCAGTTCGATAAAGCGCGCCTCGATGCCCGCCTGCTTGGTCTTCCATGACAGGTAGAACGGGTCGATGGGAATGCAATGGCCGCCCAAGCCCGGGCCGGGATAAAACGGCATGAAGCCGAAAGGCTTGGTGGCCGCCGCATCGATCACCTCCCACACATCGATGCCCATGCGGTCGCACAGCATCGCCATTTCGTTCACCAGTCCGATATTGATCATGCGGAAAGTGTTTTCGAGCAGCTTCACCATTTCGGCCACTCGCGTCGAGCCCACCGGGATCACGGTTTCGAGCGCCTGCCGATAGAAGACCGCGCCGATCTCGGTGCACGCGGGCGTGATGCCGCCGACGACTTTGGGAATATTGCGCGTCTGAAACTTGGCATTGCCGGGATCCACGCGCTCCGGCGAAAAACACAAGAAGAAGTCTTCGCCCACTTTCAGGCCGGGACGCTCGAACATGGGCAGCATGAGTTCGTTGGTGGTGCCGGGATACGTGGTGGATTCCAGAATCACCAGCACGCCCGGATGGAAATATTTCGCAATCTCCTGGCAGGCATTGACGATGTAGCTCATGTCCGGATCTTTGGTTTTGCGCAGCGGAGTGGGGACGCAGATGTTGATGGTGTCGAGCGCGGCGGCGGCGCTGAAATCGGTAGTGGCTTTGAGCTTGCCCGACTTCACCAGTGGCGCGAGCACCGAAGTGGGGATGTCCTGAATGTAGGACTCGCCGCGATTCAGCGCCGCGATTTTTTTCGCATCAATGTCGATTCCCGTCACGGTGAAACCGGCGGTGGCGAACTCGACGGCCAAGGGCAGGCCCACGTAGCCCAGCCCGACAATGCCCACGTGCGCGGTTTTAGACTCGATCTTCTTCTGAAGATCCTCGAAATGACTCACTTGGTTTGGTTCCCCTTCCAGAAAAACTCGCCGGCGGCTACAAGTTCGGCCGGGCCGGCCAGCAGAATATTGTCTTGTTCCCAGCGTAATTCAAGCGGACCCGCCGGCGTTAGCACGCGCACCGGAGTCTCGGCCAAACCGCGCGCCACAGCAGCCGCGCCTGCGCCCGTCGATCCGGTTCCCGAACTCATGGTTTCCCCCGCGCCGCGTTCAAAAAAGCGGACGTCCAAGGTGTGGCCATCGACCACGCGCACGAATGAAACATTGGTGCGGTTCGGAAACCGCGGATGGCGCTCGACGCGCGCGCCTAAAGCCTGCCATTCGAAATCGAAATTCTCCACGAAGAAAACACACTGTGGATTGCCGACGTTGAGGATCGTGCAATCGCGGCCCTCCATCGACGCGTGCAGTTCTTCGATCGAGGCCGCGCCCATATTCATCTCGAAAGTGAAGCGGGGTCCGTCGCGCGCAAGCAGACGCAGATGCTTGACGCCGGCTCCGGTGCCGATGCGCACCTCGTGCTGGGCGGTGTTCGGTTCCACCAGCAGGGCTGCGGCGCAGCGCGTACCGTTGCCGGAAATCTCGCTGCGGCTGCCGTCGGAATTCCATAGCTCGATGGCAGCCTCCGCGGCGGTTCCCGCAACCCCAGCGCCTCGCGAAATCAGCAGCCATCCATCCGCGCCCACGCCGGTATGGCGATCGCAAATCGCAACGGCGACGCCGGCGATATCGCCGATCTCGGCAGGCAATTGGTCGCACCAGGTCAGCAGGAAATCGTTGCGCGCGCCGTGGGCTTTAGTAAACGGGATCTTCATGGGAGCCGGTCCATTGTCGTCGATAGATCTGTCGCCGATAGATCTCGATCGCCGGCGCTCCTTCTACCTTAATCCTCTTTGTCAATTGATAGTGCGGGCCGCGGGCTCCGGTTCTAACGGCTGCTTCTGCAATTTTATCCCCGGCGAACGCCAGCGCCCATTCTTCGCGAAAAAAAAGATCGGGGCGCAGGACCGCGGCGTCCCAGCTAGGGCGGTTGCCCTGATGCAGCCCTTCCCGCAAGGGAATGCCCGCCTCACGCAGGACGCCGGTCAGATCGCCGAAAGAATATATGATGCCATCGCCCGGCTGATAATGACTTGCAAGGTAGGCCGCTGTTTGCTTCGTCCACGCGCGGCGCGCGGCTGAGTTCACGCTGGATTCCTTCCAGCAGATCGGCGTGCCGCGTAAGCGCCCCCGCCACCACCACGACGCCGGCCCCGGCGGCGCGCCACTTCACTGGCAGCAGCGCGACTAGGCCTGCGGCGGCGAACGCGGCCAACGGCAGAGCGGCCAGAGCATAGCGCGTGTTGTACCAACTGAAGGGCCACAGCGTCGGCACAAACAGCGGCGTGCCGGAGGAATGCATGCTCCATACATAAAACGCGGGCGGGAGAGCCAGCAGGAACAGAGGCCACCAGATTTTTTTTGCCAATGCTGTGACCGCGCCCAGCGAGCTTAACAAAACCAGAGTCCAGCCTTGCGTCAATGTGACGGCCGCGAAATAATATTCGATGGCCAGGCGCCAGTTGTGATCGCCGGGATAGCGGGCCCCGCCCGCGGCGAGTTCACCGGCGTAAATCGCTTTAGCCGATCCCTCGCCGCTGTAAAACTCCAGCGCGTTCGAATAGTAGTACTGATTGTGCGCCAGCCACGCCAGCGGTCCCAGCGCGGCCAGGACCGCGAAGATCAGCGCGCAAGATTTGCGGCGAGCGGTTAGCAGAAAGTACAGGGCGACGAAGGGAATCAGGAACCATCCTTCGTAGCGCGTAAGCGACGCGGCGTTCGAAGCAACGGCCGCCGCCAGCACCGCCCATATCGATTGCGTGGAACGGAACCAGATCGTCGCCCACAGCAGCGCGGCGAGTGATGCTGCAAACAGCGCTTCCGTCATGGGGATGGATTGCAGGTACAGCATATTCGGATTCAGAGCGAACAGCAGCGCCGCGGCCACTCCGGCGGCAGTCGAAAGGTACAAGCGCCGGGCGGCGGCGAACAGAAACGTACCCGCAATTACGAAGCTGGCGGCGGATGGGATGGCGCCTGCAACGCCGCTGCGCCACCAGCTATCCCGTATCACGAAAGGAATCATCAGCAGATGCGGCAGTGGCAGCCAAACCGTCCCCAGTTGCTCGGGGCCCGGCGTTCGCGAATCCAGAATCCGCCGTGCGATGTTCAGATGCGCCTCGGCGTCTCCGTAATACAACGTGTAGCCGCGCGATGAGCACCACAGCAGGGCGGTTACGCTGATGGCTGCCAGCAGCAGGACCAGCATCGGCATCGCTCCGGCCATTTCTCGCGGATTAGAACGAAGTGAACTTGCGGAACTCTTCAAATCGGGCATCGATTTCTTCACGCGTGAGCGTGCGGAAGCGCTCCACGCCGAAGCGTTCGCAGCAGAAGCTTCCCATGACGGACCCATAAATCACGGCGCGGCTGAGCATGCCCCGGCTGATGTGGTCGCCATCCAGGCTGAAGCCGTGCTCGGCAAGATAGCCGATGAATCCGCCGGCGAAGGAATCGCCCGCGCCGGTGGGATCGAAAACGTTCTCGAGCAAATAGCCGGGCACGATGAAATAGGAGTCGCGGCGGAACAGCATGGCGCCGTACTCGCCGCGCTTGATCACCAGCGTATGCGGGCCCATGTCCAGAATCTTCGCGGCCGCCTTGCGCAGATTGTTTTCGCCCGCCAGCAGGCGGGCTTCGTGATCGTTGATCAGCAGAAAGTCCCAGTGGCGGATGGTTTCCAGCAGTTCCGCGCGAAAGTCGCTGATCCAGTAATTCATGGTGTCGCCGCCGGCCAGGCGCAAGTGCTTCATCTGCCCGCGGACGCTGCGCTGCAGGCTCGGCTGGATGTTGCCGAGCAGCAAATAGCGCGCATTCTGATAGCTCTCGGGAAGCTTGGGTTTGAAATCGGCGAATACGTTGAGGTCGGTGGTGAGAGTGACGCGGTCGTTCATGTCATCGGTGTATTTGCCCGCCCAAAAGAAGGTCTTTCCCGGATACGCGCTCCAGACCTTCCAGATCGATGCCGCGGCTGGCGAGCAGATCCGTGTCCGCCTCCGCGAAATCGTCTCCGACCACGGCCACGATACGCGCCTGCGTAAAATAGCTGGCGGAAAGCGAGATATAGGTCGCCGCCCCGCCCAGCATTCGTTCCACGCGGCCATGCGGCGTTTCAACGCCATCGTAAGCCACTGAGCCCACCACCACAAGCGACATCCTTTGATTGTAGAGGAACCGGCCATCGAGATGGAGCCGATAAGATAGAGGTGGTGCCAGACGGTCTGCTACGAGTTCTTCCCGATCTACTGGTTTTGGTCATCTCCGTGCTAGGCCAGATTACCGGCGTCGTCTGGCTGATTGGCTGGAGAGCGGCGGGAACCGGCCGTCGTACGAGGGCGCTGATCGCTGCAATGGGCGCGCTGTCGATGGCGGGTTCCCTGCTTGCGTTCCTGCTGCGCTTTCACCGCGTAGCCCGGCATTTTCCCGGTTGGTTTATCAGTTGGGGGACCGGCCTGGCGATCACTTGGGCGATGCTCTCGCTGTGCTGGCTGGCGGGTTGCTTTGCGCTATGGCTCGGGTCGCGCATGGGATCGGGACATAGCCGGGCGCGGAGGCGTTTCTTCCAGACCGCCTACGCCGCGGTGTTCGCGGCGCCGCCCGCCGCGCTCGCCTACGGGCTATTCATTGAGCGCCATCAGCTTTATCTGCGTGAGCATAAGTTGGAGATCCCAAACCTGTCGCCGGAGCTGGACGGACTGCGCGTGGTGCAATTGACGGACATCCATCTCAGTCCTTTTCTGAGCCGCGCCGAGCTGCAGCGTGCCGTCGATATGGCCAATGAAACCCGCGCGCACATCGCGCTGGTGACCGGGGATCTGATCACCACGTTTCGCGATCCGCTGGACGATTGCCTGGATATTCTGGCGCAGCTCCGCGCCGACGCCGGCATTTTCGGCTGCATGGGGAATCACGAAATCTATGCCAACGCCGAGGCCTACGTGGAACGCGAAGGCGCACGCCGGGGAATGCGGTTCCTGCGCTCGGCCGCCGCGCCGCTGCGGTTTGGCAAGGCCGTTCTCAACCTGGCAGGCGTCGATTATCAGCGCCTCCGCCGGCGTTATCTGGTGGGCGCCGAAAAACTGATCGCGCCCGGGGCGTTGAACGTGCTGCTCTCGCACAACCCGGATGTGTTTCCAGTAGCGGCGCGCCAAGGCTACGACTTGACGATTTCCGGCCACACCCATGGCGGGCAGATTCGGCGTGGAGACTCCTGAGCGCAGACCTGAATCCCGGCCGCTTTTACACGCCTTACGTGGACGGAGTCTATCGGCGCGGCCCGGCTTCCATTTTCGTCTCACGCGGCATTGGAACCATCGCAATTCCGGCGCGGTTGGGAGCCCCTCCCGAGGTTTCGCTAGTGCGCTTATGCCGTTCCTGATCGTGAGCGACATCCATGCGAACCTGGAAGCGTTGCAGGCGGTTCTCGGCGATGCCCGCGGGCGCTACGATCGCATCCTGTGTCTGGGCGATCTGGTGGGATACGGCGCCGATCCCAATGCGATTGTCGAGTGGGCGCGCGAAAACGTGGCCGTCGTGATCCGCGGGAATCACGACAGGGCGAGTGCGGCCAAGATCCCAGCGGCTTCGAAACCATTGAAACTTTCAATCCTGCGGCGCAGACTTCGGCGCATTGGACCCGCCGCGCGCTGGTCCCGGAAAATCGCGCATATCTTGGAGCGCCCTGCCGCGCGGTCCGCTGCCCTATGAGGGAGTCGATTTGGTGCACGGCTCGCCGGCCGACGAAGACGAATACTGTGATCACGGTTTCGGATGCCGCGCCGCTGCTGGGTTCGCTCGAGGCGCAGCTCACTTTCTTTGGCCACACGCATGTGCAAGGCGGTTTCCGGCTGGCGCGCCGGATGACGGCGGCCGCTGCCGCCGGAGTTCACTCTCGAACTCGAGCCGGATTATTTTTACCTGGTAAATCCCGGTTCGGTGGGGCAGCCGCAGCGACGGTGACCCGCGCGCGGCTTACGCGGTATACTCACCGGAGGAGCGCACGGTAGAGTTTCGCCGCGTCGCCTACGACGTCGACCGGGCGGCGGCCAAGATACGGGCCGCGGGCTTGCCCGATTTCCTCGCGGCTCGTCTCCACGAGGGACTTTAGCGCTGCCTTCGCAGGAGCATGGCTGCGGGCCGAAAGCCGTAGAATAGAGTTAATAATAGATGTCTACACAAGATAGCCGGCTGGCTGCGGCGCTGACGAATCCCAAAGTCGTGGTCGCGACCACGGTCGCGCTCTCCTTCATTAGTTTCTGGCGCGGCGCATCCATCGTCCTCAGCGACCTCGCATCGTCCATGTTTTACGCCGGCGGCGCGGCGGAAGCGGCCGTCGGGAAAGCGGCGCCCTGGTTCGTGCTGGCTGTGATGCTGTTCAGCTTCGCGGTGCGCAGCGTGTACATGGAAAGCTGCAGCATGTACGTGCGCGGCGGCGTATACGTGGTGGTCCACGACAGCATGGGGCCGGTGATGGCCAAGCTTTCGGTTTCCGCGCTGGTGTTCGACTACATCCTCACCGGGCCCATCAGCGTGGTCAGCGCGGGGCAATATCTGGGCGCTCTGCTCAACGAAATCTTCGAGCTGCTGCACCAGACCTATCACGTCGATGTGAATCTGTTCGCCGCGGGCGCGGGCGTTCTGATCACCATCTATTTCTGGTGGCAGAACATCAAGGGCGTGCATGAATCGAGCGGCAAGGCGCTGCGCATCATGCAAATCACCACGGTCATGGTGGGCATTCTGCTGATCTGGTGCCCCATCACCATCGCTGCTGAACCAGGGGCTGGCATCTGCCGCCGGCGCCCACGCCTGTCGCAACCTGCATGTTCGCCGGATAGCGCCAGGGCTGGTTCAAGGGCACCTTCTGGCTGCAGATTCCGGTGGTCGTGATCATCATCGCGTTCGGCCACTCGCTGCTCTCGATGAGCGGCTTTGAGACGCTGGCGCAGGTGTATCGCGAGATCGCCTATCCCAAGCTGAAGAACCTGAGCATCACCGCCAACATCGTCTGCTGGTACGCGGTGGTCTGCACCGGCGTCATTACGGTGTTCGCCGGCATGATCATCCCCGATGACGTCGCGGCCGATTACGTCGACAACCTGATCGGCGGCCTGGCGATGAATCTCAGCGGACCTTACCTGCTGCGGCTGGGTTTCCACGTCTTCGTCGTGGTCGTCGGCGTTCTGATTCTGTCGGGGGCCGTCAACACTTCCATTATCGGCGCCAACGGCGTGCTGAATCGCGTGGCGGAGGATGGCGTGCTGCTGCCCTGGTTCCGCAAACCGCACAAGCGCTTCGGCACCACCTTCCGCATCATCAATATGATCGTGCCGCTGCAAATCGCAACGATCTCGTGCAGCCGCGGCGACATGACGATCCTCGCCGAAGCCTACGCGTTCGGCGTGGTGTGGAGCTTCTTCTTGAAATCGCTGGGCGTCACCGGTCTGCGCTTCCAGCGCACGATCAGGAATACAAAATTCCGTTCAACATCCTTATCGGCGGCCGCGAAATTCCCGTCGGCCTGGGGATCACCACGCTGGTCTGGGCTTGGTCGCCATCGCGAACCTGTTCACCAAGCAGATCGCCACCAAGTACGGCATCGCGTTCACCGTGATTCTTGTTCGTCATCTTCACGATTTCCGAGAAGATCAACAAGCGCCGCAAGAGACCGAGGCAAAGAAGGGCTGGAGCAATTCAACCTGGATCATCAGGCGCAGATCGATGCCGGCAGTCTGCACGCCCGGCCCGGCTGCGTCCTGGTCGCCGTGCGCGATTACCGCCGCATGGAGCACCTGAAGCGCGTGCTCGAAAAAACCAATCTGCGCCGGCACGATATCGTGGTGATGACCGTGCGGCCCATTTCCACCGGCGCCGGCGAATACGATCTGTCCGAAACCAGATCTTCAGCGATTACGAAAAAGAACTGTTCAGTCATGTAGTGGAGCTGGCGGAGAAAGAAGGCAAGCCCGTGGAATTGCTGGTGGTGCCCGCGGTCGATCCCTTCGACGCCATGGCGCAGGCGGCCAGCACTCTGCAAGCTTCGCGTCTGGTGACCGGCGTCAGCGCGCGGATGGCATCCGATGAGCTCGCGCGCCGCATCGGCCTGGCATGGGAAAGACTGCCCGAGCCGCGGCACCCCTTCTCGCTCGAAGTGATCAGCCCGGACCGCCCGTCGATCTTCGTCAACCTGGGTCCGCATCCTCCACGCTTGTGGCCGGAGGACGTGGACCTGCTGCACGACATCTGGCTGAGCCTCACTGAAGACGGAACATCGGATCGCGGCTGCACCATCGCGACGTGGTCGGCGTCGCGCTGCGCCGCCTGCAGCCACGATTTGGAGAACGAGGACCGCGACCGTGTGGTTTCGGAAGTCCAGCGCGAACTGCGCCACGAAATTAATCCGTAGCCGCGGGCAAGTTTCGAAGTAACAATTCAAACGAAGAGCATCTAACTCACTACCAAAAGGAGGATTTATGGCCATCAAAGTAGGAATCAACGGCTTCGGCCGCATCGGAAGAAACGTGGTTCGCGCCGCATTGCACAACCCGAATATCGAATTCGTCGCCGCCAACGATCTTACCGACACCAAGACGCTCGCGCACTTGCTGAAGTACGATTCCATCCTCGGCACGCTGCACGACGATGTCAAGGTGGAAGCCGACGCCATCGTCGTCGACGGCAAGCGGATCAAAATTTTCGCGATCAAGGATCCCGCCGAGATCGACTGGCCGAGCGTGGGCGCGCAGGTGGTGGTCGAATCCACCGGCCAGTTCACCGAAGCCAAGGACGCCGCGCAAGCACCTGCGCGGCACCGTGAAGAAAGTCATCATTTCCGCGCCGGCCAAGAACGAGGACATCACCATCGTGCTGGGCGTGAACGACAAATCGTACGACCCGGCCAAGCACAACATCATTTCGAACGCCTCCTGCACCACGAACTGCCTGGCGCCGGTGGCGAAGGTGCTGCACGAGAACTTCGGCATCGAGAAGGGCTCGATGACCACCATCCACAGCTACACCAACGATCAGAACGTGCTCGACTTTCCGCACAAGGATCTGCGCCGCGCGCGCGCCGCCGCGATCAACATGATTCCCACCACCACCGGCGCCGCCAAGGCCATCGGCCTGGTGATGCCGGAGCTTGAAAGGCAAGCTCGACGGCTACGCGATGCGCGTGCCGACGCCGGACGTTTCGGTGGTGGATCTGGTGGTGGTGACATCCGAAGACGACCACCGCCGAGGAAGTGAACGCCGCGCTGAAGGAAGCCGCGGAAGGCCCGCTGAAGGGAATCCTGGCCTACACCGAAGATCCGGTGGTTTCCACCGACATGCTGCACAATCCGAACAGCTCCATCGTGGATTCGCGAGTTGACCAAGGTGATGGGCGGCAACCTGGTGAAAGTGGTCGCCTGGTACGACAACGAGTGGGGCTACTCGATGCGCGTGGTCGACCTGATCGAATTTCTGGCGAAGAAGGGCCTGTAAAAAAATAGGGACGGAGCCTGATTATCGTTCCGGATTGGCACCAACCGTTTCGGGACGATAATCAGGCTCCGTCCCTATTTTTGCGATCACGGCGTCGGTAAACTCTTCGGTGGAAGCGTTGCCGCCCACGTCTCCTGTCGTATGCCGTTTCTGCGCGTAAACCTTCTCGACCGCGGCCTGCAGACGCTTCGCGGCGTCCATCTCCTGCAGGTGCGTGAGCATCAGGACCGCGGACAGCATCATCGCCGTGGGATTCGCGATGCCCTTGCCGGCGATATCCGGCGCCGAGCCGTGCACGGCTTCGAAAACGGCGTGCTGCTCGCCCATGTTGGCGCCGGGCACGATGCCCAGGCCGCCGACCAGGCCCGCCGCCAGATCCGACACGATATCGCCGTAGAGATTCGGCAGCAGCAGGACGTCGAACTGTCTCCGGCCGCATCACCAGTTGCATGGAGGCGTTGTCGACGATCAGCTCTTTGTATTCGATGTGCGGGTAATCGCGCGGCCACTTCGCGGCAGCAGCGCAGGAACAACCCGTCGGCGAGCTTCATGATGTTGGCCTTGTGAATCGCGGTCGACCTTCTTGCGGCCCGGTCGGCGTCGGCGTAAGCGAAGGCGTACTCGGCGATCCGGATGGACGCGGCGCGCGTGATCACCTTCAGGCTGGTGACGACGTCCTTGACCACTTCGTGCTCCAGGCCGGAGTACAGGTCCTCGGTGTTCTCGCGGAAAATCACCATGTCGATTTTCACGTCGGCGAAGCGTGACGCCACGCCGGGCAGCGACCGCACGGGCCGCACGTTGGCGTACAGATCGAGTCGCTTGCGCAGAGCCACGTTGACGCTGGCGAAACCGCCGCCGATGGGCGTGGTCACGGGGCCCTTCAGTCCGACGCGGGTGCGTTCCAGGCTGTCGAGCACGCTTTCGGGAAGCGACTGGCCGGTCTTGAGAATGAGCTCGGCGTTGAGCTCGACGATTTCCCAATCGATGGCGACGCCGGTCGCATCGACGGCGCGGCGCGCGGCGTGGGAGACTTCCGGACCGATGCCGTCGCCGGGAATGAGGGTTACGCGGTGCGCCATTTATCTATAATCGCGCACGACGCTTACGCTGTGCGCTTGTTATGCAAGCCAACGGCCAGCAGGACGGATGAATCGTGCTCTCACTTACAACTTTCGTGAGTGAAGACCCACCCGCCGTCCACGCAGCACCCTCCGGGTATCGCGATGGCGGTCTTCAACGACGACGGCGCCGCCAGGCTTCAAGGCCTGCATCACCTTCGGGGTTATGTCTCTGGCGGGCACGTACATCAAGACGATCAGGTCCCAGGCATTCTCTCCGAAGTCAAACTCTTCGAACGTCGCGACACGGGTGGAGAGTTTGATTCCCAACCGAGCAGCTTGGGTACGGGCGATGCGAACTCCCTCGTCCGCGGCGCCGAAACCAGTGACGTCCCAGCCGTGCAGGGCGAGATAGATGGAGTTGCGTCCCTGTCCCATCCCTACATCAAGAGCTTTGCCGGGCTTTCGGTTGCTTGTCACTTCGACCAAGAAGGCGTTGGGTTTCCGCGAAAAAACTTTGTCGTTGCTTTTGTAGATCCCGTTGTACTCATTTGCTTGCCCGAAGGTGATCGCGCAAGTGAGCAAGCCAAGCGGAGTGAACCAGGGCCGAGTCATATATCAACGTTAGACGCGGGCGCCCCAGATCTTCTTCCATGAATCGAGATCTCAGCTCGAATGTTGGAGTCCGGCTTCCCGCATAATAGCGATTGCATGCGCACTTTCCGATTGACTCTTGAATACGACGGCTCCAAGTTCTCCGGCTGGCAGGCGCAGATCAACGCTCGCAGCGTGCAAGGCGACTTGCAGCGCGTGGCGGATGAACTTTTCGGCGTCGAAGTGGACCTGCAGGGCGCCGGGCGCACCGACGCGGGAGTCCATGCCGTCGGCCAGGCGGCCCACATCAAAGTCCGCAAGCTGCGCGATGACTTGACGCCGGCCCGCATCCTGCGCGAGTTGAACGACCGGCTGCCGTCGTCGATCGCCGTGCTCGAATGCGTGGAAGCCGCGCCCGCGTTTCACGCTCGTCACGATGCGGTGTCGCGCGCCTATTTTTATCAGATCTCGACGCGCAAGACGGCGCTTTCCAAACGCTTTGTGTGGTGGATCAAGCAGCCGCTCGATGTGGCCAGGATGCAGGAGGCGGCGGCGCTAATCGCGGGGCGCCACAACTTCGTGTGCTTCCGCGCGGCGGACCCGTCGCGCCCTGGCGAATCGACAACCGTGGTGGTCACGTCGGCCGAGGTGGGCGTCGACGACAACCTGATCGTATTCCGCATCGAGGCGTCGCATTTCGTATGGAAGATGGTGCGGAGGCTGGTGGGCACGCTGGTGAAGGTGGGGCTGGGCGAGGTTAGCGTGGAGCAGTTCGCCGGTCTATTGACGGGCCGCAAGAATCCGCAATTCGATATCGCGGCGTGGACCGCTCCGGCGTCGGGCTTGTTTCTCGATGCCGTACGGTATTAGTTCGCTGTATTAACGCGCGGCGGCGGGCTTGCCGCCGTCGATCAAACTGCGGATTTCCGTGTCGTAGGTGTCTTTGCCGACCAGACCGCTATGCGAGAAAGCGATCTTGCCGTCGCGGTCGATGATGAAAGTTGAGGGGAGGGAATCGACGCCGCCGTAGGCTTTCGCGACTTCCTCTGTGCCGACCACTATCGGATAGTCGATCTTTTTCGCGGCCAGGTAGGGCTTGACGGACTTCCAGCCGTCTTCGTCCATCGAGACCCCGACGATGGCCAGCCCGCGCGCCTTGTAGGTCTTGTTGAATTCGACGAACCAGGGGATCTCGACTTGGCAGGGACCGCACCAGGTGGCCCAGAAGTTGAGCAGCACCACTTTGCCTTTGAGGCTCGCCAAAGTGACTTTCGCGCCATTGGAATCGAGCAGAGTGAAGTTCGCGGCGGGCTTGCGATCGTGATTCTCCAAGAGGGTGACCTTGGAGACGGTAATGGTATCGTCTTTCAAGTCGCCGGTGAGTTGCACGGTGTAGCCGGCGTTGGCTTTCAGAGCAGGCAGGTCTTGATTGGCGATCTTGAGGACCTTGCCGTCACTGACAAAAACGAACTTGGCGCCGTCGCCGACGCACGCCAAGGTACAACTCCGGTTATTCAAGCTGGGGTGTACTTGCGTCACCTTCTGGTGGCTGGTCGCGCAATTGCTATCGCTAATCTCGCCCTTCCAGGTCATGGAGGCGGCGGGAGCGAAGCCGGCGAAGCTCGCCAGCAGGCTCAGCGTGTACAAAGTTCTCAAAACCGATTTCATGGGTTGATCTCTTGGGGGCTCCGCAAAGCAGCCAACTTCACTTTACACCAAGCGTTACTTTCGCAGAATGCCGGTTGGGTTTCGACCTCAATACAGCATGAACGAATAGAGCGTATCGCCGGCCCCAACCAGCACGTACTGATGCCCGTCGAGCGCGTAGGTTTCGGGCGCGTTCGATACGGTGCTGCCCAGGTAGGCGTGCCAGAGAGGCTTTCCGTTCGCGGCATCGTAGGCAATGATGTTGCCCGCGACGTCGCCCGCGAACAGCAACTTCCCGGCGGTGGTGAGCATTCCCATGCCGAGTCCGCCGCCCAAGGTGGGATAAACATGCTTCCAGACGGTCTTGCCGGTTTTATAGTCGATGGCCGAGATGTAACTTGCCGTGGTGCCGAGCGCCAGCTCTTCTTTTCCGCCGAGTCCCATCGCGCCGCGCGGATCGGTCTCGGTGAGATAGTACATCGCGTAGCTGTTCTGGGTGGGAACGTACATCAGGCCGGTATCCGGGCTGTAAGCCGGCGGGGGCCAGTTGGTCACGCCCGGATTGTTGGGCGAGACGAGAGCGCCACCCGCATCGAAATCCTTGGCGGGGTCGCGAACCGGCTGGCCCTTGGCATTGATGCCCTTGGCCCAATTCGCGGATTCACCGAACTTCCCGGTCACCAGATGTTCGCCGGTGAGGCGATCCAGCGTAAAGTAGTAACCGTTGCGGCTGGCCTGCAACACCAGTTTGCGCGGGCGGCCGTTGAACTCGCCGTCGACCAGAACTGGCGTTTGCGCCGAATCCCAATCGTGGGTATCGTGCGGCGATGTCTGGTAGTACCAGGCGATCTTTCCGGTTTCGATGTTGATGGCGACTATGGAACACGTGTAGAGGTTGTCGCCTTCGCCGCGCGTGCCGGTAGTGTAAGCAGGCGAAGGATTGCCGGTGCCCACGATGTAGAGGTGCGTATCGGGATCATAGGAGCCCGGGACCCACATATTGCCACCGCCATGCCGCGCGGCATCGAGATTCGCCCAGGTCTCCAAGCCAGGATCGCCCTTCTTCATTGGCACCGGGTAGAACTTCCATTGCACATCGCCGGTCTCGGGGTCGAACGACTGCAGGTATCCAGGCTCGTCGAGGTCGTTGCCGGTACCGACCAGGATATGATTGCCGACGACGATAGGCGCGGGCGTGGAGAAATACTGCAAGTCGAAATTGGCTATATCTTTATGCCAGATTTCCTTGCCGGTCTTGGCGTCCAGGCAAAGCAGGACGTCGTCGGGCGTCTCCATGTAGAGGCGGTTGTGCCACATGCCGAGGCCGCGATTGCCGATGTGGGTGCCACCGCGCGTCTTCCAAACGTAGTGCCAGATTTCGTGGCCGTCGCGCGCATCCATGGCCCAGGCGTTGTCGGGAGTAGAGACGTAAATGATGCCGTCGACCTGCAGCGGCGATCCTTTGATATTGGCCAGCGCGTTGGCTTCCAGCGTTCCGATGCCGTTGACGATCAGACCCGGGCCGGGCCGGCGGCCTTGCGTCCCGGCCACCAGCTTGCTGCTCCACGCCAAGGTCAGATTCTTGACCGTGGTTTGATTGAGCTGCGTCAGGCTGCTGTAGCGCCTGCCGGTGTAGTCGCCGCCATACGTGGCCCAATTGCCGGTGGTACCGAGTTTCTTGAGCAACTCTGTGGGATCGAGCTGTTGTGCCGCCAGCAGCGCAGGCAGCAGCAGGATCGAAAGCTTCGCTGTGAGATTCATGAATCGTTTCATTTTATGGTCACCAGATACGCAGTCACGTCGTGGATGTTTTTATCGGTATAAACCGGCAGCAGGTCCTTATGCGGTTTCAGCGGATCGTGCACTTCAACCTTCGGCGTATCGCCCTCGCGCCGGAAGGAGCGCGTGGTGCCATCGGGCTGAGTCAGCGTAACGATGAAATCGTCGATGCGGCCCAGGTTGCCTTCCACCTTCTCGCCTGTTGGCAGCGTAACCGTGACCGTCACCGGAGGCACTTTGCTGCCAGCCGACACATTCACCATGCCCCCGCCGGGGCGGCCGCCGATGAGCAGCGGCATCAACCAGGTCTGCTGCAAACTTCTGGGATCGTCGATTCTGCTGGCGATGCCTTTCAGATCGCCGGTCACGGAATGACAGGATGCGCACTTGGATTGGAAATATGCCTGGCCGGCCTTGGCGTCTCCGACTACGATGGTGGGCGGCCGCATGCGCCCCGGATCGCGGCTGTTAATTTTGAATTCGTGAATGAACGCCGCGATGTCGGCTACCTGAGCGGCGGTAAAGGAGAACTTGTGTTCGTTCGCGGTGGCGCTTTTGAAGAACGGTTCCAGCACCTCGCCATCGTGATCCCGCATCACATAGTCGGAGCGCAGCAAATTGGTGCCGCCATTGTTGCCTCCGCGGGCATCTTCGCCGTGACAGTAAGCGCAGTTGGTCATGTAAGACGTCTTGCCGCGAGCAACGCTGGCAGGATCGCCGGGCGGACGGGACGGGAATTGACCCGCGCCTTGAATAGGGCGTGCCGGCACAGCTTCTTCGTGAGTCTGCGCGGCGAGATTTGACGCCGACGCGGCCATGAGGAGCGCCAACGCGGCTCTCATGAGTACGTGATTGATTTCCATACGTTCACCTTTATCCTTCATAACTCAAGCCCACCAGGCCGCGCCCGCCTGCTCCTTAATGACGATTTCATTCAGGAACGAGGCCGCTTTCATGAGGCCTTCTTCGGCCGACATCAGACTATCTTCATGTTCGATGGAGAGCACATAATCATAGCCGAACATGCGCAGGGTCGAAACAAACTCTTTCCACCACTCGGAGCCGTGGCCATAACCGCAGGTGCGGAAAATCCAGCTCCGATTGCGCTCATCGGTGTAATTTTTGGTGTCGAGCACGCCGGTCCGCGGCAGGTTAGCGGGGTACATCTGGGTATCTTTCGCGTGCACGTGGAAGATGGCATCGCCCAGCACGCGAATCGCGGCGATGGGATCGATTCCCTGCCAGAACATGTGACTCGGATCGTAATTGCATCCCAGCGACGGACCCGCGATGGCGCACAATTTCAACAGCGTCTCCGGGCTGTAGGCCAGGAACCCCGGGTGCATTTCGATGGCGATCTTCACTCCGTGATCGGCCGCAAATTTGGCGCGTTCGATCCAATACGGCGCGGCCACTTCGTCCCACTGCCAGCGCAGAACATCCAGATATTCAGGCGGCCACGGGCAAGTCACCCAGTTGGGATATTTCGCGGCCGGAGAATCGCCCGGGCATCCGCTGAAGTCCACCACCACGGGGACGCCCAATTGTTCGGCCAGCAGAATGGTCTTGCGGTTCACTTCGCGGTCTTGGCGGGCGTGATCGGCATTCGGATGCAGCGGATTCCCGTGGCAGCTCAAGGCGCTGATGGAAAATTCCTGGTCCGCCAGTTGTTTTTTGAACTCGCGCAGTTCCGCGGCGTTGTCGAGCATCGACAGCTTGCAGTGCGGGTCGCCAGGATAGTTGCCTGTTCCTAGCTCCACGGTAGAAATGTGCAGACCGGCCAGCTTCTTGAAGACGTCTTTCAAGGGGAGGCTGGACAGAAGCGGGGTGAATACGCCTACTCTCACGCTGATGAATTTTCCTTTTTGCCAGTCACTTTTATCTCACACTCGCGCGGGCCAGCGGGGACGCCGAGGCTTGCCCCACATTCCCGGTACGCCAGGTTTTCAGCGCTTCAATCGCGGCGCCGCGCGCTCCAGCGGTATCTCCGTTGGGCATCACATGGATCGGGATGTCCATCTGTTCTTCACGCTGGATCGGCATACCCGCGCGAATCTCGTCCAAAAACCAGTCCTGGAATTCCTTGCCGGTTTCGAGGGCGCCGCCACCGACAATCAAGGCATCGGGGTCGAAGACGTTCACCATCTCATCGAAGAACAACCCGAGAGCCCGCGCCTGGACCCGGAAAATCTCCCGGCACATGGGGTCGCCGCGCTCCGCGCGCCCGCGCACCTGCAAGGCGGCCTGATGGATATCCGCGATGCGGTTCAGTTCATGTTCAGGATGCCGCGCCAAAAAGTATGGCAGCAGCGTTTTCTCGATGGCGGTGAGAGAGCACAACGATTCCAGATCGCCGGTGCGCCAGCAGTTGCATTGCGGATTCAGTCCGTCAAGCCCGGGAATCGTCTGCCACGGAATCAAGACGTGCCCCAGTTCTCCGCCGAATCCGGCGCGGCCCTTTAAGACGTTTCCTTCGGCAATCACGCCGCCGCCTAAACCGGTGCCGATAATCGCCGAGACCGAAGTGGCGCGATTGTCCACGCCAAAGATGGTGGAATGTCCCCACAGCGCGGCGGCATTACCGTCGTTCAAGTACGTTACCGGCTTGCCAAGCGCCGCTTCCAGGCCTCCGCGCAGGTCGAATCCGTTCCACTGCGCATGCACGAAGTTGGTAGCTCCGCGAGAGCTTAGAACGCCCGCGGCGTTCGCAGGGCCGGGGGTATCGAGACCCACCACGGCTATGTCGGCGTATGAAATCCCGGCCTTCGTAGTGGCGATCTGGAGGCCGTCTTCAATCTGCCGGAGGCACACCTTCGGGCCTTCGACCGAGCGCGCGGGATGCTCGCACAGACCTTCCAGCAGAAAGTGTTCCTGCTCGTCCAGGAACGTAAAATTGATGGCCGTTCCGCCCAGATCGACTCCGGCAATAATCTGCATATTAGTAATAGGAGAGCGTCTCGATGCCGGTTCCGGCATGAAAGTTGTTCACTACTTCCATTTTCTGCAGGTCGATGACGGAAACGCTGCCGTCGCCGTGATTCGCCACCAGCGCGATCTTGCCGTCGGCTGAAAACGCAAAGCCCATGGGATCTTTCCCGGTGGGCAGAACCTTCTGTTCGCCGCGCAGATTGGCCGTGTCAAACACGTTGGCGAGCTTGGCGCCCAAATTCATGGTGAGAAGCCGCCGGCCGTCGGGCGAGAAGGAAACTTTGTAGCCGCCTTGGGTCTGGCCCTTGAGCGGAATGCGATCGGTAACCTGATCGGTGCGCGGATCGATCACAATCAGCACCGGCTCAGCGAAATCCATGGCGACCACCAGTTTGCCGTCGGGCGAAGCCGCGATGCCCTGCGTCCCGTTGGGCGCGGGCACCTTGCCGATCATTTTGCGGGTCTTGAGATCCAACACACTGATGAAGGGCTTGTCGTTCTTATTCGCGACGTACATCTTGCTGGCGTCCGGCAGCAGCGCCATCCAGTGACCGGTGCCCTCGGTGTCGATGGTGTCCTTGATCGTGCGAGTCTTGGGATCGATCACCAGCACCTTGCGGTCGAGATCGCAGGTTACATACAAGGTCCCGTCGCGCGCGATCTGGATGCCGTGCGGCGCCCGGTAGGGCGCGACGTCAATGGTGCCCACAATCCTTTGCGCCTGTAAATCCACGATGTCGATCTCGTGCCCGGGACGCGGATTCTTGCCGTAGACGCCATCCCCATAAATGGGAACGTAGGCCAGGCGGTGATCCGCCGAAAAAGCGAAATCGTGCGGGTTGGCCGAGACTTCGATCGCCGACTGTTCCTTGAAGGTCAGCGGGTCGAAGAAGCGCAGATGAGCGCCGAGCTTGTCCACCATGAACAGACCTTTGGTGCCGGTAGGATGGTTCAACTCCACCCCGGCCGCGACCAGCAGCCCAGTGCCGAGCAGCAGGAGCGCCGCCGCCCGGATCTTGATTCTTAGTCTTGTTCTGCTCATAAAACCTTTACCCCAGAAAAGCAATTGCGCGTCCGGCCCAGCCTACCAGGAACCACGACGTAAGGGAACAGCACGCCACCATGATATTGCGCGTCGAACCGGATTCCGCCGCGCCCGACCGGATGACCTTGCGATAGATCAGGAACTGAAAGCCGACCGCAACGCATAGCGCCACCATTTTAGTGCGAAAGGCATAGTTGGCGGCGTAGCGCGCCGGGTCCGGCAAAAAAACCAGAAATCCCGAAGCCATCGCCAGCAAAAGTCCGCCAAGAGCCAGGCGCCAAACCTGCTTCGCCAACAGAGCCATTGGTATCTGCCGCAAGCCAATGCCCGAAAGGCGAAGATTCAGGATCACCATGCTGCCCAGCAGCAGCGTGATTCCGAACAGGTGAAAGGATTGAATGACCGGAATCGCATACTTCGAGTTGCGCAGGATGTCAATGGTGTGGGAATCATACGACATCCGCCACAGGTCTTGAAGAGACATTTTCGCTTCCCGTCTAAAGCTCGTAGGCCATCAATCTGCCGCAAGCGATTACAATCATCCAGAAGGCGAGCGACGTAACCGCAATCACCTGCGCGCCGCGGGGCACCGATTCCGAGAGATCCCATTCCGCCATGGCCGGATAGAATTTCAACTGATATATCAGAGCGTTGATTCCCAACAGAACCAGCACCAGCATTTTCACGCGGAAGTAACCGTTGGTGTAAACCTTCTCAGCTTGCGCAAAAAACAGCAGCAGTCCGGTTACGAACATGATTCCGAAACCCGGAAGTGCCCACGGCATCACCTGATTCATGATCTTCGATACGCGCTCGCTGGGCAGCACCAGTCGCAGCAGGCGAAGGTCCAGCAGAATAATCAGGCCGACTGACAGAGAGAGCGCCATGATGTGGGTCCCTTCGATGACTGGGAAGAAGAAATCCGATTGGCGGAGCGACGTCGCCCAGGACGTATTTTGGAGCCAGTGGCACCAACTAACAACCGACATTGCCACCCGCCTTCAGTTCCCCAGTGGCGCTAGTATTTTGTGGAGGCAGTGGCGCCCTCGGTCTTCGGCCGTGCGATGTCGTGATACAGGCGCTTGCCGTCGGGCAACTGCGCGTAGAACAGCGACGCGCCCTTAGTGCCGTCCTTCATGGGGTGCGCAACCAACTTGACGTGGTCGCCGACCTTGAAAGTCGCGCGGGTCCAGCCCTGCCGCCCCATAATATTGGTCGACCCGCCCTCGATGTCCCAAGTGCCGACGGTGGACGGGTCAGCGGCGCCGGGGTCCACTTTAACAATGATGTGGGTGTGCGGATTTTCCCAGCGGTATTCCATCACGGTTCCTTCGTAGGCGACGTCCTTGGTCAGTTCGAACATCGCAAACGAATGGTGGGCGAGCGCGATTGGCGCCATCGCCAGCAGCCCGATTGCAAAATGTTTAAATTTCATGCCTGTGCTCCTTAATAGTACGGTCAAACTGCTTTTCCCCAGCCCAAACCCTGCAAATAGCGAAACGCCTGTTTGGCTTGCTCCACGCGCGCGTCTCCGGTGACGCCATCCCGATCCACCAAAAACATCGGATTGTCGAGGTTGCGCGCGGCTTCGTGAATGGCCTTGAAATCGATGATGCCGTCACCAGGGTTGGCGACTTTCTTGTCGGGGGTTAAGTCCTGGAGATGAAAGCTGGCGATTTTCTGCGGGTACTTGCCGATGAAAGCGGCTGGATTCACTCCGCCGGCTTCCGCCCAACAGACATCCAGCTCGTAGCGGACCAGGGGGCCAGTCTGCTCGAGCAGGAGTCCGTAGGGCAGCACGCCCTCGACGGGCGTGAAATTGATGGCGTGCATGTGATAGCCGAATTTGAGTCCACTCTGCTGGGCGATGACGCTCGCTTCGTCGAAGGCGTTGCACATGCGCTTAATGCTATCGACGGATTTGTAGCTCGAAGTTGCCGAGGAAGCGATCACGCCCCATTCGCAGCCCAGATCCCGCGCCACCGGAACCGTCGCACGGGCTATGGAGACAATGTTTTCCGACGCGTAAACCACCTCGCGGGCCTGGGCCATGGTAGTGCCGGTAAGATCGTTCATCTGGTCGAAACCCATGTGCAGCGAGCGAACGCGGAGGCCGTTTTGCTCAGCCTTCTTGCGAATGGTTTGCGGATCGAAGCTCCACAATCCAGCAGGCTCGATAAATTCGTAACCCATGCTGGCAGCGGTTTCAATCGCGGCGGAGTACTTTTCCCAGGTGCGCGGAAGATCGCGGCCGACCAGCGCGAAGAGCTGGATACCCAGCGGGTAGCGCACGGCGTCGGATTTTGCGAACACGGCCTGCGCGTTGGCGCCGCGCGTCCCGGCCGCGAGCGCAATGCCGGCCGCGACTGCCGGAACACCGTGGATGAAATCGCGTCTGGTCATCTACTTTCTTTTACTTTCCTGGGATGCTCGTCAAGAACTTGGCCCGCTCCGCATCGCTCGCGTTGCAATCGAACTCCCGCGCTTCCGTTCCCGGAGGCGCCCGGTAGTACCGGAACTCGTAGGTGTGCGGTGTCGCGTACATTTTCGGATCTTCCCAGGTGAAGACCACCGAAAGCCGCTGGCCGCCATTCAGAAGCCGGTAGTGCTCGATCAAATGCGACGTCGCGGTTCGCGATCCGCCGCCGGGAATCGCCAGGATGCCTTCGTCGGAAAACCCGATGGTATCCACCACCAGCGTGTCGCCTTCCCAGTGCCCGATCGAGTTGCCGGTAGACGTGGGATCGAAATATCCGGGCTGACGTGCGGCCGCCCGTCGGTATAGATGTGGCGCGCGGGGGTCCGCACCGGAGAGGTGATGGCGATCTCCTTGCCGTTGGTATTCTGCACGATTTCGACCGGGGACCACGCCATCATGTAAGGCACGCCGAAGAAGTGGCACCAGCGAATCGCATCCGCATCATGCTTGACCTGCGCCGCACGCTCGGCGGGAGTGGGAGCGGCGATGAGCGATGCCGGCGGAACGTTTCGGCTATCGAATTTCAATTCCCAATATCCGGAAAGGTCAGGCGACTTACCCTGGGCGGACAAAAACGCAGGGCAAACCAGCAGCGCCAGAAGGGGCGTCAGAACGCGCGTCGATGGGGGCAACAGCAGGGGCTTATTCATGTTCCAATTCGCTAATATTTTTGGCCGGGCGCCACCACGCTGCCGCTCTGCTTGGGGTCGTCGGCGTGGCAGGTTTCCTCATACGCGTAGGTGCCGGGGTCGGATTTGTAATATTCCAACTCGTAGGTGTGGGGCTTGGTGTAGATCGACGGATCTTCCCAGGTCGACACCACCGACAGTTTCTTGCCGCCGTCAATCAACTTAAACCGCTCTAGCAGGTGCGTGTTCTTGCCCACGCGTCCGCCGCCGGGAGTTCCGCCGCCGCCCACAAAGCCGACTGTATCCACCACCAGCGTGTCGCCTTCCCAATGTCCAATGGAGTGGCCGTTAACCGTCGACACCAGCAGGGCGGGCGCGGGATGTTTCCGGCCATCCAGATAGATGTGCCTGGGGAAGGTGTGAACTTCCGCGGCTTGCATGATCTCGGTCTGCGTCTGGAACAGGTCCCAGGCGGCCGAATGCTGCATGAAAAAGGGATAGAGGTTACTCAGGCACCACTTCGATCCGAAAGCCACCACCTCACCCTGCGCCTGGCGGGCCGCCGTTTCCTGGTTGGCTTTGATCACTTCTGGGGTCAGCGAAGCTTTAGGCACGATCTTTTCGAGGATGCCGCCAAAATTACCGCCTCCGACGTCGTCATGGCGCTCCCAGAAGCCCGAAAGATCGGGCACCTTGGCAGGCGCAGGCGCGGTCTGGGCCAAAAGCAGGCTCCCCGATCCTCCCAGCGCGAGGGCCATCAGGGCCGCGCCCACCGAACGTTTCACTGACGTATTGCGAAACCGTTGAATCATGTAGTCAATCGCCCCACTTAATAGATACATCACCCCGCCGCAAGGCGCAACGATGCACCTTAAAGAAAATAGCCGACTAAGGGCCAGATTACAAGGTAACTACGGTTGCGATACGTAGCGATGCGCCCTATGTGAGCTAAGGATTTACCAGAAATAGGTGGCAAGCACGTGCGGGGGGCCGGCGCTGCGGCCGACGGTGTCGGTTTCGATGACGATCTGCATGTTCTTGCGGTCCCAATCCTTGGGCGCCCCCTTGGCCATCTCTTCCAGGGCGGCGCGGCTGGTAAGAAACTCTCCGGCCGCCTCAGTTCCGAACTTGGCCAACCCCGAGGCCGTCACCACCACGCGGCCGGTGGTGGGATCGACCACGCGCGAAACGATGGCGTAATCCCGCTTGAAGTTCTGATACGGGGCATTCATATCGTCCGACCATTTGGGATTTTGAGGGTCGTCGTGATCCTGAATCCGGTTCACCATGGTGTCGGGATTTCTGAGAAAGCTGAAGCGGAGCGGGCCGGTCAGGCGAAGCGTGAAACTGTTGTTGAAGGCTCCGATGAGAACCGCTGGGCCGTCGCGCAAGTCCTCTAATTTGGAGGACATCTGAAAGCGGATGCGGTAAGGCCGGTTATGGGATACCAGCAGCGAAGTGACCCTGGCCAAAGCCGTGGCGTCGGCAAAGGCCACCTTTTCCGAGTTCTGGAGGTCGATGGTATTTACCGGAGGAGTTTCGACGGCATAGCCGCCGATATAAACCGAGACCGGATCGGGCGAGCTCAACACCGGCGCCCAGAAACGATCCAGGGCGGACTGCGATTCCCAGGGCCGGGCAAGCCACAGCGCCACAACAGCCGCCACGGCCACCGCAAGCACAACGGCAAGCACCACGGGCGCGGTCACAACCGTCTTTGAGCCCGCCGCGGAGGGAGGCTCCGCCAGCACCGCCGGTTTTTCCGGCATGCGGAACTCGGGCAGATAGGAGCCGGCGGGGAAATCGATCCGGATCTCGTTTTGGTGGCCTTCTTCGTGATAATACTGGGCGATTCGTTTGCGAATCTCCACCGCCGTGGTGCGAACCACGGGATCCAGATTGGTATCGTAGTCCGGAGCCCGCCCGAAAACTTCGACGCCCAGCGTTCGTTCTTTGAGCGGCTCGGAATGACCGTGCAGCGAGCGCTCCACGACAAAACGCAGCAGATTCGGGAAGCGCTTGCTCTTGCGGAAGAGAGGGCTGGAGAGAATCCGCTCCAACTGCTCCCGAATGGCATTCTGCTCGGCTTCCGATTCCGGCGTCCAGGGAGCAGCGGAATGACCTTGCGGATCGATGGACGGCCCAGTCTGCGTACAATACCCCCGGCGTCAATTTTATAACATCGGCGATGAGGGGCGTTCCGCTGCTCCGTCGTGCGCTACAGTTTCTGCGCTCGAAACCCGCCGCGGGAGCGGTCGTAGAACCAGATGCCGGCGAAAACGAACAGCAAAATCGCGGGCAGGACCGCTACATCGCGGAAAGATGTCTGAGCGGCGATTCCGAGAACTCGATTTAGCTCAGGGCCCGGCGGCAATGCGTTAAAGGCTGCGGCGCCGCCAGCCAATTCGACTTTCTTATGGTCGAAGATCGACCCCATAATCGGCAGGACAAATTGGATCGATAATGTTCCAGCCGTCCCCATCAAGCCCATGAGCAGCGCGCCGCCACGCGGGAAGCGCTCCGAAGCGGTGGCCAGCATGGTGGGCCACATGTAACACACGCCGGTTCCCCACAGCGTAGCGGCCAGCAGCGCGGTGACTGGCGAGTTCGCGACGCTGAGCGCGTAGAGTCCCAGGGCGGCTCCCAGGCACGACAGCCACAAGACGCCGATGGAGGAGAACTTATGCACCAGCGGCCCCGCAAAATTTCGCATCAGGAACATCAATCCGCTCACATAGACCAGTAGCAGGATACCGGGCATGTGGACCGTGCGGCTCAAAGCCAGATCTACCCATTGGCCGGGTGCGAGCTCGGAGGCGGCGGTCAGGAACATGGAGGCGAACAAAACGATGAACAGCGGATTCGCCAGCTCGCGGAACATTTCTTTCGTCGTGACGCCCGCCGCGGCGCGTTCGGTGGGCGGAAATTTCATGCCGGCGCAGAGGGCAATTAAAGCGATCGCTGGCAGGAAGACGACTCCCAGCTTGATCTGCCATCCCAATCCCAAGTGCGACATGCCGACGCCCAGCAATCCGCCGATCACCAGTCCGCCGGGCCACCACGCATGAACCGCGTTGAGGCGGCCGGTCTTGTTATCGGGATAAAGCGAGGCAATCAAGGGATTCACCACCGTCTCGACCAAGCCCCACCCGATACCGGCCACCAGCGCGCCCACCCACAAAACGGTGTAGACGCCGCCGCCGGAGGCCAAGTCGCCGGCGAAGATCATCATCAGCATGCCGAGCGAAAGAAACACGCCGGACAGCGGAAGCAGCAGGCCCATTCCGATGTAATCCAGCATGGGGCTGCCGATGGCGATGGTTACGGCGAAGCCCAGAAACGGCAAGCCCAGGATGCTGGCGATCATCTCCGCCGAGTGGGCTTTATCGATGGGGTCGAGAAAGACGCGTTGCAGATCGGAGGCCGTGTTCGCCCGCAGGGCGGCATTGATCCCCGCCATGGTGAGCGCGAGTGCACCCGCGATAAATAGCCGAGCGGCCTTGTATTGGCCGGCAACGTGCCCGGTGACGCGGGGTGTCGCAGAAACACTCATATGGGGACACTCATGTGGATACGCTCATGATTCAACCACGACTAGTTTACTCTGCGCGGCGGCTTCGGCGTCAACGGGGTTACCGTAACGCTACCGTAGAGCATCTTGAAATGGAAACACTTCGATGTTAGTTTTAGGGACACTCATGCATACTAGACGAGACTTCGGTAAAATCGCGCTTTCGACGGTGGCCGCCGCGGCTCCACTGGCCAGACTACGCGGCGCGGCACGAATCAATTCGACGGTGGGCGGCGTCAAACTGGGCGCCATCAGCTACTGCTTCCGGGCCATGCCGCGGCCGCCGGGCGCGGATTACATGGATACCGTGGTGAAGGCCTGCGTCGAATGCGGCGTCGGCTACCTGGAACTGACCAGCCCCATGGTGGAACCCGCCAACACGCTTCCGGGCGGCGGCCGCGTTCCCCCCGATACGCCGGAGAACCGGAAAATGCGCGCGGACCTGCGGCAGTGGCGGCTCACCGAGCCGCTCACCCGGTTCAAGGAAATCCGCAAGAAGTTCGACGACGCCGGGATCGACGTCTTCGCTTATGTCATGACCTTCGCCGAGGATTTCCCGGATGAGGAAATCGACGTGGTTTTCAAGCAGGCGCAGGCGCTGGGTGTAAACATCATCGGAACCAATCAGACCACGGTGGGAATGGCTCCCAAGCTGGTGCCCTACGCCGAAAAATACAAAATGACCCTGTCGTTCCACAACCATGCCAAGTCGGACGATCCCAACGAGGTGGCATCGCCCGAAAGCTACGAGAAACTATTCGCCATGTCCAAATATTTCAAGGCGAATCTGGATATCGGCCACTTCACCGCCGGCAACAACGACGGGATCGCGTTCATCGAGAAACATCACGACCGCATCACCCACATGCATCTGAAAGATCGCAAGCGCAACGACGGGCCCAACATGCCGTGGGGCGAGGGCGAAACTCCGCTGAAGCAGGCCCTGCAGCTGATCAAAACAAAACACTATCCCATCTACTGCATCATTGAGTACGAATATAAGGGCACAGGAACGCCCATCGAAGAAACCAAGAAGTGCATGGCGTACATGCGCCAGGCCCTGGCTTAGGCGGGCGGGCTAGCGGCGTTGGCTTAGCCGCTTAGCGGGGCGCCTTGACAGAGCGATTGCACCCTATTCGTGCGGCACGTCCACCCAGGCCCGCCTCTGGCTGCTGGCGAGCTCCGCTTCGAGGATCGTCAACTGCCGCAAGCCATCCTTGAACTGCGGATATTCCGGCTCGGCCTTCGGGTCCTCAATGCTGTGATAGAACCGCCTGAAAACCTGCTTGAAGGTGTCGTCGTAGCCTTCGCTGTGTCCGCCCGGCAGGTCGGCGTAAGAACGTGCCGCGGGCAACATGAGTGACGGGTCCTTAATCTGGATCTGGTTGGGCCCGTCGCGGTGCCCGATCCACAGCTCATCGGGACGCTCACCGTCCCACGTCACACTCGCCTTAGAGCCGTAAATTTCAAAGCGGAAATTATTCTTGCGGCCCGCGCTCACCTGGCTGGCGGTGAAACTTCCGCGCGTCCGCTCGCCCATGCGGAACATCACGGCGCCGAAATCTTCCGTGTTAATGGGTACGTCTTCGGTCTCGCCTGCTGCCGCCGTGCCAAACGAAGCCACCGCCTTCTTCGGGCGCTTTCGCGTCTTATAAAAAGTCTGCAGATCGGCGCATACCGACGAAATACGCAGGCCCGTCACGTGTTCCACGCCATCGCACCAGTGCGAGCCAATATCCGCCATGCAACGCGAAGCCCCGTTCTCCGCCGATACCAAGCGCCAGTTCCAGTCGGTCTCATACAGCAGCCAATCCTGCGAATAGGTGCCTTGCGCGATCAGAATATCGCCCAGTTCCCCGGCCTCGCACATCCGGCGGGCTTGCTGCACCATCGGGTAATAGCGCAGGTTGTGGAACGTGCAGTTCCGCAGCTTGGTGGCGCGGGCAAGCTCAACCATCTCTCTCGCCTCAGCCGTAGACATCGCCAGCGGCTTCTCGCATACCACGTGTTTGCCCGCTTCGAGCGCCGCTTTCACGATGGGAAAATGCAAAGCATTGGGAGTACATACATGCACCGCATCGATGGCCGGGTCCTCCAGCAGCTTGCGATAATCCTGACTGACTTTGTCCACATGCAGCTCGGCGCCCAGCCGCGCGGCGTCATCCTCCGGACCCACGCCGATCGCGTATACATCGACATTTCCCAGGCGGCGAATGCCCTCGACATGCACCCGCCCCACGAACCCAGTTCCGAATACCGCAGCTTTTAATTTCTTCATCTCGTCCTCGACTCACGCATTTCGCTGGAAAGCAATTATGTCATTATGACGCAGGCGCTTTGGCGTGCCGCGGCGTGGTGATGTCATCAATGGCCAGCAGAATCATGCGCTCGCCATCGCCCTGGCGAATCTCGCGCGCGTGCAGCAGCATGCTGCGCAGCCCGATCCCCGGATAGTTCTGCTCCAGCTCGAAATCCATCATCACGGTCTGTTTGGGGAGAATATCTTCCAACAGCTCGCGCAGTTTGGGAATGTCCCAGCGGTGCCCGCCGACCTCGTAGATCTGGTGGCCCACGACGTCCTTGCTTTCCATTTGAACCAGCCCGTAGAACGCCTGGTTCGCCGTTCGCACCCGCAGGCCCGCATCCAGCACCAGCAGCGGCTCCCGCACGGTGGTTACCACGGCCTCCGCAAAATCCCGTGCGCGCTTGAGATCGTCGATATCGACCAAGGTGGCGACGGCGCCCTCGATGCTGTTATCCGACCCGCGGTATGGCAAGATACGCAGCGAGAGCCAGCGGCCCGACGGGCCTTGCATCTCGATGTTTTTGTTTTGCTCGCCCGCAAGCGCGGCCAGCAAGAGATCCCGAAAATTCGGGATGGCGGCGGAATGAAGATCGGTGATCGGCCGCCCCTGGTCTGTAGGAAGCAGGTGCAACAGAGACTCCATAGCTGGCGTGAACCATCGAATCTGCAGATTCTTTCCCACCATCACCAGCGGCACGTTGATGCTTTCGAGCAGCTTGCGCAGATCGCTGTTGAGGGCGCCTTGTTCCAAATTGCGGGCGCGCAGCTCATCGTTAACCGTGTTCAATTCTTCATTGGAGGCTTGCAATTCCTCCTTCGCGGTGTCCAGTTCCTCATTGGTAGCCTGCGCTTCTTCGTTGGCGGAGCGCAGCTCTTCGGTGGCCGCTTCCTGGGATTCGATAATCGACTGCAGATAATCCCGCGTGGCCCGAAGTTCTTGTTCCAGGTGCGCGATTGTGTCGCTATCGCGGGTCGATTTGCGTACGATTGGCCGCTCCCCTTTGCCACGAGCGCCGGTTCTCGCCCGCGGAGGCTCCTCGAACAGAATCAGCCAGCACTGTTCCTTGCCGCTGGGGTCGCGAATCGGCAACACTCTCAGGTCGACATCTCGTGTGTGACCGTCGTCCCTCACACGGATCCCCGTTTCAACCACCGGAGCCTTATCCTGCCTAGCTTTGCGAACCGCGGCCTTCAACGGCGCCAGCAGGCCCGATCTCACCAGTCTGGTCAGATCGGTGGTGGGATCTCCGGGAGGTAGTTGCAAGTACGAGCCAGTGTCGCCGCGCACCTGAATCACATGCAGCGCGTCATCCACGATCACTCCGGGCGGCGAGTATTCGGCCAGCAGCATCCGGTCCACGTATTTCTGCACGTTCTTCGCTGTGCCGGCGCCTTCCGAAGCCGCGCTCTCCTCGGCCCGCGCGGCCGGGCTGGTGCGGCCTCCGCTAAGGTCCAAGGTCAAGGGACCGGAGCTTATTTTCTTGGAATAAATTCTTTGCTTGCGGTCCACGGTCTGAAACGAATCGGCGTAGGAGCCGATCGATTCCGAGCTCCCCAGCACCAGGAATCCACCGGGCTTCAAGGCGTAATGGAACAAAGAAATCGCCCTCTTTTGCAAGAGGGGACCTAAATAGATTAGGAGATTGCAGCAGCTAACCAGATCGATTCTTGAAAACGGCGGGTCCTTGGTCAGATCCTGTTTGGCGAAGACACAAGCGCTGCGGATGGACTGGACGATCTGGTAGGCGCGGTCCCGGCTTATGAAAAAACGCCGCAAACGTTCCGGGGAGACGCCGCTGACCGCGTTTTCCAGATACACGCCAGCACGCGCTCTTTCGATGACCGAATCGCTTAGGTCGGTGGCGAAAATCTGGATGCCGCAGGTTGCGCCATGCTCCTCTAGAAATTCGGTTAGGACGATGGCGATGGAATACGCTTCCTCGCCGGTGGAGCAGCCCGGAATCCACACCCGGATCGGATCGTCCGGCGAGCGATGTTCGATCAAAGCCGGAAAAACGGTGTCCTTCAAAGTCTTGTAAGTTTCGGGCTCGCGAAAAAACGCGGTGACGTTGATGAGAAATTCCTGGGCTAGAATCTTCGCCTCGGCGGCATCCTGGCGGAGTTTGCGCGAATAATCTTTCAAGCTGTCGATGCCGTGAAGCGCCATCCGGCGTTCGATGCGCCGCTGGATGGTGTTGTGCTTGTAGTAAGTGAAATCGATGCCGGTCGCCGCTCGCAACACCGTGAAGACCGGGGTGAGATCGCCCGCGGCCGGTGGCGCGATTTCTTGGTGGGGCTCCGCGGCGGCCCGGTGGTTCAGGTAGGGGTGGCCCGCGAGCGACACCAGTTGCTTGGCGATGGCTTCAGGCGTGAGCACGAAATCGACCGCGCCCGCGGCGATCGCGCTGCTCGGCATGCCGTCGAACTTCGCCGAACTTGGCTCCTGCGCTAGGGTGATCCCACCTTCAGCCTTGATGGCTTTCAGGCCGAGCGTGCCGTCCGAAGCCGTTCCGGAGAGGATGATGCCGAACGCCTGGTTGCCACGCTCTTTCGCAAGCGACTCCAGAAAATCGTCGATCGCCATGTTGCGCACGCCGCTCCCGCTGAGGCGCGATACCGCGCGCAAGACGCCATTTTCAATTTTGAGATTATTGCTGGCCGGGGCGACATATACATGATCCGGCTCGACGATGGCATCGCCCTGCACTTCGCAGACCGGCATGCCCGATTTTCTGGCAAGAATTTCGGGTAACTGGCTGGCGTGCGTCGGATCCTGATGCTGGATCAGCACGAATGCCATTCCGGTTGTGGATGGCAAGTGCTCCAGAAGCTGCGAAAACGCCTCCAGGCCGCCCGCCGAAGCGCCTACGCCAACAATGGGGAAAGCCTTCCCCAGGTGCGGCGATTGGTTCCCTTCACTCGTCGATCCGCGGCTGGGCGGCGC
Source organism: Bryobacterales bacterium (assembly GCA_963779075.1). GTDB lineage: Bacteria > Acidobacteriota > Terriglobia > Bryobacterales > Bryobacteraceae > Palsa-187. The sequence continues at coordinate 958,444 of CAVZWS010000018.1, read as the reverse complement.
CGGAATAGCGGGGACGGCCTTCACCATGGAAGACGCGGGCGCCGGCTTCCGGACTGTCGTGCGGGGCGGTTTGCCGCCACTTTTTTTCGCCATACCCAATCCTCCATGCGGAACGCCGGCGGGATGCCGGAAGCAGGACGTTTCCGCATGGCACGGGAGCGTTCCCTGCGAAGATACTATCAGAGCATATTTGCCGGAGTGGCTGAGGGCGCACCGGGTGGTCCGCGGTTGCGGCCGCTCCCCGCCTTTAGCGAGGCTTGGTCAGAAGGATGGGCTGCGTCAACGATGCGATGCGCAGTTTGTGGCGGCTCGCTAAGGAAGCCAGATCCTCCACATCCAGCGATTCGGAGCCGTCCAGGTCGAAGCCGTACATGAGCGACTTAACATTCCTGCTATGCCGCAACCCCAGCATGTGGCCGATCTCATGCACCGCTACCCGATACGATTCCGTTCTGCTAAGCGACACGGCGGGGTTGAACGCGATCCATCCCTGGAAGTCGCGACGGTCTGGAAACTGCGATCGCGCCGCCATGTTTTCCGGCTCCGGCTCAAACAGCCAGCGCTCGCCGTCGGTTACCTCGATGGAGCAGTCCTGTGTACTTTCTTCGTGCCATTCGAGGTCCAGGACTTTGGCCCAGAAATCCATAGCCGCCCGAAATTCTTCCGCCAGAACCGGGTTGGCGGTGGCGACTCGCACGCCCAGATTCATGGGGCCCTGTTTCAGCAACTCCGAATGTTGATGGCAAGGTGGAAAGTTAGCGCGCCAGTTCCCGAGGGTTTCCGCTCTCGCCAAGCCGGCAAAGAGGAGACCGAGGCACACGAAACGCCGCAGCGGACGCCCGGGAATTCCCACAAGTATCTACCCTAACTTGTCCGCGAGAAAATTACAATATTTAATTTGGCGGAGAGTACCAGGACCGCGCCGGCGCTATTTCCGGCAGCGGTTCCCTGGCATTCTGCCGTGCCAGCGGTCGAGCGAAGCGTTCCAGGGAGTGATTTTCCGCAGCATGTCGACGGCATCAACCGCAGCCGCCTGGGGAGGCGCGAAGGCATCGGCGCCGCCACCGTTGAGCGTTATTTCCGGCACGGCTTAAAACGCCAGTTCAGCCAGTGGTACTCGCCCCGCTGCCCGCGCGTGCTGGGCATCGACGAACACTTCTTCACTCGAAAAAAGGGGTTCGCCACCACGCTCTGCGATCTGCACCATCACAAGATCTACGACGTCGTGCTGGGCCGTTCGGAACTTTCCTTAGAGGCCTATTTTCAGAAGCTGGAAGGCAAAGCCGAGGTGCGCGTCGTATGCATGGATCTGGCCACCAGCTACCGCTCTCTGGTGCGCCTGCACTTTCCCTACGCACGCTTGTGGCCGACCGTTTCCATGTGATCCGCCTCATCAATCATCACTTCCTGAACTGCTGGCGTGAATCCTGCGGACGACGCATACGGGCGCCGGCATGCGCGCGCCGAAATGTGGCGGAGAGAGAGGGATTCGAACCCTCGTTAGAGTTTCCCCTAAACACGCTTTCCAAGCGTGCGCCTTCAACCACTCGGCCATCTCTCCGTTCGGGGGGCGAATAACAAGTCTAGCGCGGCGGGTCGTCGCGCCGCATCTTTTGCGCGCCCTGCGGCCCCGCAAGCAGCAAATCGCGAAGGCGCAGGTAGAACTCGGAATCGGCGGGGGCGGACGCGCCGCATCCTCCCATGGCCTTCTTCAGTTCATCGCGCAGCGCCGCGGAGCTTGCGCCCGCCAGCGCGATATCCTGCTGCGCGTTGCGGAAACGCAACTCCGCGCCAGCCGGGGCGCCGCCGCGCGGCGGACGCGGTTCGCCACCGCACAAGAACGCCCGCATCGTTTCGAACGGCTCGGCGATCGCGTGCACGGATGACGGATGGTCCCGCACCGCCGCGTCCATCACACGCACCTCCATGGGATACGTCAGCCACTCGCCGCCGATCCCCACCTGCGGCTCGATTTTCACGCGGCGTACCGGAGCGTCGCCGTCCACCCACAGATCCATCCACAAGACCTCTGACGATTCCCCTTCGTAGGGCACGACAACTGGCGCGAGTCTCTCGCCGTCGCGGCGATAGAGCGTGACCTTCGCCGCGTTATCCGGGTTCTGGCCGATGTACACCAGAAACTTTACGCCCCGCGGAACCTGGATCGCGACTTGAAACGAGCTGAAGGCATTGCGCGCCACGGCGGGGGAAAGAATCTCGCGAGGATTTTCCGGCGCGATCGACCTCAGCGGCGTCATCGAGCTGCGCGAACTCCGAATACACCTGAACGGATTGCGCGAAGAGGAGGCCGGCCGACATTCCCAGCAAAAGCGCCCATTTCATCGCGACTTCATTGTACGCGGAAATCCGCGGCCCTAGGCCGATTCTTACGTGACTCTCAACCCCGCTTGAAATGTTTACTGAGGGCCAGCCGCTGCGATGCGTAAGAGGAGCCGATTTCCGCGCCATACAACCTGGCAGGCTGCGCCAGGAGTTGTTCGTACACCAGACGGCAAACGATTTGCTCGTCTTCGAGCAAAGACGGCACGTCATGCGAACGGACTTCGAGCACCGCGTGAGTTCCCCGCTTCTCCGGCGCCCCCCACCCGAAACCTGGATCGAAGAATCCGGCGTAATGAATCCGAAATTCTCCCACCAAGGGGTCGTAGGGGATCATCTCGGCGGCATAATCCGGCGGGACGCTTACTTTTTGCTTCGACGCCAGAATGTAGAACTCGCCCGCGGCGAGCACAATCGTTTTCTTGGCATTTCTGCGAATGGGTTCCCAGAATAATTTGGGATCGTAATAATTTATCTTTGCCAAATCAATCGGCGGAGTTCCGTGCAGCGCCCGGTAGCCGACAATGTCGGTCCCATCGGTGCCTTCCAGATCGATCGACAGTTGCAGCCCCTCCGCGATCATCGGCTCGATCGGCGAGGCGTCCGGAGAATACACGATTGCTTCCTTTTGGCGCATCTCGTGCAGCATGGCGTCCGACGAACGAGGCGAACCCCGGCTCAGCCGCAGTTGATTCAGCCTGGAACCTTCGCGCACGATCACGTCGAACGTCAGCGGGGCAATCTCGGCGTATAGTTTCCCCTTGTACCCAGCTCTGACGTCCTCAAACTTCGCCGCATAATCCGTGATCAGGCGCGTGAAGATGTCCAGCCGCCCCGTGCTGCTTTTTGGATTGGCCCTTCCGGAAATGAAATCCGGAAGGAACAGTTCCTCCTGCAGCAGCGCGATATATACTGACCCCTTCTGGAGCTGCGCCGAGTTGGAAAGGTCGACCTCTTCCAATACCAGGTCCTGCAATTTTTGTTCGACGGTTGCGTACTGCGTGGGCAAGAAACTCGCGGAAACGCGATAGGCAGTCTTGCTCAAACGCAGATCGATGCTGGACGGCTGAATTTGGCCCTCTCCAATCGGGCTGCTGGCCCGGATGTTGCCGTTCGCGACCAGCTCTTCCAATCGCTGGACCGGCAAGATGCCCCTGGTAACCGAGTCGGTACTCGGCAACATGAGTTCCGGAAAAAGCGCCAGCGCGTCACCGTTCATGCTTGTAATTCTACCGTCCCGAGCTTCCGAATCCGCCGGCGCCGCGCCGCGATTCACTCAGTTCATCGCCCTCTTCCCACTCGATCGGCTCGTACCGCGCGATCACCATCTGCGCGATGCGGTCGCCCTTCTCGATCACGTAATCGGCCGCGCCCAGGTTGAACATGATCACGCGGATCTCGCCGCGATAGCCCGGATCGATGGTGCCGAAATTGCACCGTGACCGAATGCTTCAGCGCCATGCCGCTGCGCGGCCGCACCTGCGCTTCATAGCCCGGCAGGCAGTTCGATGGCGATGCCGGTCGGCACTCCCTGCGCCGCGCCCGGCGAAAGCACCACGCGTTCCACTGCGCGCAGATCCATGCCCGGCGTCTTCGGCCGGTCCATGCGCGTAATGCGGCAGCACGGCGTCGGGATGAAGTTTCTTGATGCGGATTCGCATGGCGAACTTCCGTTATGATAACCGTTTGTCACCCTCCAAAACCTCCCCGCGTGCTGGCCGTGGCGCCCATGCCTCCGGAGAAAAGTCGCCTATGCGCTGGCGCGCTACTAGCCGCTCTGCCCGATTCGATTCGCGATTCGATCGAGTGGGTGCGCACCCACGATTCCACCAAGTTCCTGGAGAGTTTCTATTTCCAGTACGGCCACGCATCCATCGCGGACCTGGGCCACGTCGTGCTGTGCTTCGAAGGCGTCTCCGAACTCGCGGCAACCGAGATTGAAGACGAGCAGCTGTGGGACGGCCAGGCGCGCTCCTCGCGATATCAGGATTTTTCGCGCTCCGGCTTCGTCACGCCGCCGGAGCTTACTCGGCGACCGCGGCCGCGACCTACGCGCGGCCGCGCGAGAATCTGCTCGACGCCTACCACCAGATCCACGCAACGGTTGTGCGAGCACTCTGGCCGAGAAGCCTGCCCGCGCCCCGACGACATGAAGCCCGATGCCTACCAGCGCAACATCGCCGCCCGCGCCTTCGATGTCGCTCGCTACACGCTGTTCTTCGGCATCCCCACCGGCGTCGGCCAGGTCACCAGCATCCGCACGCTGGAGCGCCAGATCCGCCGCCTGAAAGCATCGAGTATGCCGAGATCCGCGATCTGGCCGACGAAATCGCCGCCGCCTGCGCCGCGCCGCCCGCTTGCGCGTGGGACGAAACGACAGCGGCCGAGCCGTCGCGCCCACGCTCGCCCGCCACGTCGAGCCCGATCGAGCACGCACGGCAATCGCGCGAGGATCTGCAGACATGGGCGCAGCAGAATCTTCCGTCAGATCGAGCCGTCGCGCGCTCGGAATCGGTCGACCTGATCCGGCCCGCTCGACATGCACGCCGAGATCGCCGCGACGCTGCTCTATCCCGTGACCGACTGCCCGTTCCGCGAGCTCTACGAACTGGCCTGCTCCTGGTCGCCCGCGCGGCGCAACGAAGTGATCGACGTGGCGCTGCGCTCCCGCACCCGCCGCGACGAACTGCTGCGCGGCTTTCGCGGCGGCCTGTATGCGTTCGACATCGTGATGGATATTGGCGCGTATCGCGACATGCACCGCCATCGCCGCTGCCAGCAATATCGGCAGGCGTACTCGGGCCGCCTCGGCTTCGACACGCCGGAGGCGATCTGCGAACGCCGGCATCACGAACGCACTATGAAGCGGCGATGGCGCGAAGACGTTCGCGACCATGCAGCCAGCTTCCCGAGCCCGCGCGCATTATCTGCTCCCCTTCGGCGCACGCTCCCGATTCCTGTTCAAGATGGATTTCGCCGAAGCCGAATACATCGCCCGGCTCCGCAGCGGCGTGAAAGGACACTTCAGCTATCGCAAAGTCGCCTGGGAAATGAAGCGGAAGATGGAGCACCTGGAACCCGAACTCGGCCGCCTTATGGAAGCCACGCCGCCTGGGTCGAAGATCCTTTAAAAAGATAGATCGAAGACCCGCTGAAGCGTTAAGTCAATTTCGGAAACGCGCGCGCGTACTGCACTGGCGGCGCCACGTCCACGCCCAGTGCCCGCGCCGCATGCAGCGGCCAATACGGATCGCGCAGGAACTCCCGCGCCAGCAGAACCACGTCAGCCTGTCCCGACGCGATAATCTCTTCGGCCTGCAGCGGCTCCGTGATCATGCCGACTGCGCCCGTCAGAATGCCCGTCTCCCGGCGAATCCGTTCCGCGAACGGCACCTGAAATCCGGGGCCCACCGGAATCTTGGCATCGGGAGCCGACCCGCCTGAGGAACAATCGATCAAGTCCACGCCACGCGTTTTGAGTTCCGCGGCCAGCTTCACGGAATCATCGCCAGTCCAGCCGCCCTCTTTCCAGTCCGTCGCCGAAATGCGGACCCAATACGGCAGCCGTTCGGGCCACACCGCGCGCACCGCTTCGACCGTCTCGAGCAAGAAGCGAATTCGATTTTCAAATGACCCGCCGTACTCATCCGTCCGCCGGTTCGACAGCGGCGAAAGGAATTCGTGGACCAGATATCCGTGCGCGCCGTGAATTTCCAGCACTTCGAATCCAGCCGTCAGCGCCCGCCGCGCGGCCGCCGTGAATGCATCCACGATCGCGCGGATGCCGCCTTGTCGAGCGCCGCAGGAACCGGATCGCCTTCGTTAAAAGGCACCGCGCTGGGAGCGACCGTCACCCACGCGCCCTCCTCGGGAGTGAGTGCAGCGCCATTCTTTACCCATGGAACATTGCAGCTTGCTTTGCGTCCCGCGTGCGCGATTTGAATTGCCGCCACCGCGCCCTGCTTCTTGATGAACGCCGCGATACGCGTCAGCATCTCGATGTGCTCATCCTTATAAATCCCGTGGTCTCCCGGCGTGATGCGCCCGCGAGCCTCCACCGCAGTCGCCTCCACCATCACCAGCCCGGCGCCGCCCACCGCCCGGCTGCCGAGGTGCACCAGATGCCAATCGTTCGCGAAGCCGTCCTCGGATGAGTACTCGCACATCGGCGAGACCGCAACGCGGTTGCGCAACGTGATTTCACGGATCTTTAAAGGAGTAAACAGGGTCACAGGCTCAGCATGGCGTGTCCGCGGCCCGAAAATCAACCTCGATGCCGGAAGCAATCCGTCGTGTGATCGTTCACCAGGCCGACGGCCTGCATATAGGAATACATGATGGTGCTGCCGACGAAGTTGAATCCGCGCTTCTGGAGGTCCTTCGAGAGGGCATCACTCTCCTCGGTTTTCGCGGGCACGTCCGCGCGACTTTTGCGCTTGCGGTCGATCGGCCGGTTCTCCACGAAACGCCACACGTAGGCGTCGAAGCTTCCGAATTCTTTTTGGATCGCGAGAAACGCACGCGCGTTTTTCACCGCGCTGTGAATCTTGAGCCGGTTACGCACCAGCCCGGGATTGAGCAGCAATTTTTCGATGCGCGCCGGAGTGAACCGAGCCACCTTCGCGGGATCGAATCCGGCGAACGCCCGCCGGTAGTGCTCGCGCTTGCGCAGGATCGTCTCCCAACTGAGCCCCGCCTGCGCGCCTTCGAGAATCAGCATCTCGAAATGCCGCTGATCGTCATGCACCGGTACGCCCCACTCGGTGTCGTGATACTCGACGTAATAAGGCTTGTCGAGCGATACCCAAAAGCAGCGCTTAGTTAATAGAAAGTATTCCGCACCTCCAATCGTGTAGCCGATAGGAACAACTCAGGTAGGTGCCAGCGCAGCCGAACATTCGCAAATTTATGAGACGCCGGACGGCAAACACCCTTTCAAATGGATCGATTCCACTGAAATCATGAAGCGCAAGGCCGCGTTGGAGAAAAAGTGTTCGCTCTTTGTCTTCAGGTTGGATTGATATGCTTAGTTTAAAGTTATCAACGCGGTAGAAGACGACGACCCACGCGTATTCTTGATGGCTCTCCGCAACGTAGCGCAGGCGCGCGGCTTCAGCCGGTTGCCGCGAAGAGCACGCTTCTTCCAGAGTCGGGCCAAAGTCTTTACAAGATGCTTTCAAAGGCGGCAACCCCAGCTTACAAGAGTACTCAATGCGCCTTCTCGACAGCTTGGGATTCCATCTCGCCGTCGCGTCAAAGACGCAGTTCGGTCGCACTTGAAGTCAGCGGGAGTATTGTTCGAGGAAGAAATCAACGCTCTTCGAGGTGCTTCAATCGCGCATCGAGCACGCCTTCGACCCGGTGGAGTTCACTACGCCAGGTTTCCTTCATCTCGTCGAAGCGGCGGTCGACATTATTGAAGCGCACGTCCATGTACGATCTGAGGTCGCTCAAACGGGAACTATTGATCAGTATCCCGATCAAAACCGTGATCATGGTAGGCACGGTCGCGAGCGCAATGGTCAGGATCTGCGTATCTGTCACGTGCTCTTATCCTAGCACCGACTTAGTGGGCGGCCGTCGACATTTCTCTCATTCAAAATCGCCGCGTGGAAGCCGACGATGCGGCGCGAATTTCGATTGCCTTGCGCAATGTCGGGTATGAACCCATGTGATCGCCGTGATCTAATCCTTGATCAGGTTCTCCAAAACGATATAGTTGGAAACCCGATCGAACGTAGAGACGACCGTCGTTCTCAGAAAGCACTTCGATTGTCACAACCTGTGGGATCGGGCAAGTAAGCTCGCGGTAAATCCTGATGAGCTCTCTGACGTCTTCCGGGGTTCGCCCAGGGAATATGCATAAAATGACTTCAAGTATGTGGCTCGACGTGCTCCATACATTGTCCAAGTTGCGAATACGATGTGAAGACTTCAACTGATCGATCGGAGATAGGTACCTTGTCGAGGTTCGCAATTCGTTATGCACGTCCGAGTCCCTCGATGTAATCCGAGGCAGTACCTGGTGATGTCGAGATTCGTCTGCTTGATCCAGCTTGAGATCCTTGAAACCTCTTCTTGAACCTGGTCCGTCATCTGACGCGTAGCTTAGACTGGTGCGAAGGCTTAAATAAGACTCGTTCGGGCAAACTGCCGCTCGCCGTGTAAGTATCTTCACCGTATGGCAAACCAGTGGTCTTGAGCGTTGCTTCGCATGTCGCAGTCTCTATACCGATCAGCGAGTCATATCGTTGATCTGCACAGCTTTCGAGCCGACGCTTCCTCTGACGCGCCAAGGAATTCGTAAATTTTGCCTTCTGAGCCGCGTCCATGCGAGCGAGCTCCACGCAACATGTTGGCTATCGGATTGATTGAGCGAAAAACTGGGCCGCCGGAAAGGCGCCATTCAATGGTCTTTCCATGGACCGCTATTGCGAGTACCTGACTGTATTCTGTTGCGTATTCCAGCACTGGTGGAGTCGCCCTTTTGGCAAGCCGAGCTTGTATGGCTCTGAGAGACAGAGTCGGCACCGCTGTGCCATGCCGAATAGCGAGTAGGTATCGGTCCTCTGCAGACCATGCAGCGTATGGAATTCGCTCCAACCTAATACCGTCGCCGAGGACGTATTCATGCACACACTCAATTCGGTCACTTAAAGAAGTCACGGTCTTTCGTTTGTTGGCCGAGTTCGCTCTTCACTTGGCATGCAATGAATGCGTCAAGTTGAAAGGAGCGCCGCACGTTCCACGGAAGCGCTCTCTTGGTTTATCGCTCTCACGTTTAAAGCATTTCATTTGAAACTCCGACTGCGGCTAACTCCTAGCTACACCCGCTAGTCCCGCCGCAGTTCTCGCACTTATAGCAAGACCCATTGCGCGTCATCAGCCCACCGCATTCCGAGCAACTCGGTGCGTCAGTCGCCACCGTGGAGAACGGCAGCTTCTGCTGCGGCTCAGGTTCCGTGATGGCGAGCTTCGGCGATTCGCCGGCCTCGCCCGCGGCGTACTCGGGGCCCAGGAACTTCGCGCCCAGCCAGCGGAAAATGTAATCCATGATGGATTTCGCGTAGGGCACCTGCGGGTTGCCGGTCCAGCCGCTGGGCTCGAAACGCACGTGGCTGAACTTGTCGACGAAGAACTTCAGCGGCACGCCGTATTGCAGTCCATGGCTGATGGCCGTCGCGAAACTATCCATCAATCCCGAAATCGTCGAGCCTTCCTTCGCCATGCGAATGAACAGCTCGCCCGGCATCCCCTCTTCATAGAGGCCCACCGTGAGGTAGCCCTCGTGTCCGCCGATCGAGAACTTATGCGTGATGGCGGCGCGCTCCTCGGGCAACTTGCGGCGCACCGGGCGGTAGACCACTTTCTCCACCACTCGCTCTTCCACTTGCGCGGGACCGTTCGCCGCTTTCGCGCCCTTGGCCGTGCCGGAGCTCAGCGGCTGCACGCGCTTCGAATTGTCGCGATAGATCGCCACCGCCTTCAGCCCCAGCTTCCAGCTCTCGGTGTAGGCGTCCATGACGTCTTCGATGGTGCACTCTTCCGGCATGTTGATGGTCTTCGAAATCGCGCCGGAAATAAACGGCTGCACCGCCGCCATCATGCGCACGTGGCCCATGTAATGGATGGAGCGCACGCCGTTCTGCGGGCGGAAGCTGCAATCGAACACCGACAGGTGCTCGGGCTTCAGCATGGGAGCCCCTTCGATCGTTCCGCTCGAATCGATGTGATCCACGATGGCGTTGATCTGCGCGGTGTTGTAGCCCAACTTCGTCAGCGCCGCGGGCACCGTGTTATTCACGATCTTGATCACGCCGCCGCCGACCAGTTTCTTGTATTTCACCAGCGCCAGATCGGGCTCGATGCCGGTGGTATCGCAATCCATCATGAAGCCGATGGTGCCGGTGGGCGCGAGCACGGTGGTCTGCGCGTTGCGGTAGCCGGCCACTTTACCGAGCGCAAAGGCTTCTTCCCAGCACTGCCGCGCGTTTTCATAGACCGCCGTGGGGACGCGATGGCTGTCGATCCGCGAGGTGGCGTCGAGATGCATGCGGATCACATTGAGGAACGGCTCTTCGTTGACGGCGTAGCCTTCGCAGGGGCCGGTGGAACCTTCGGCGATGCGCGCGCTGGTCAGGTACGCCTGGCCGCACATAATTGCTGTGAGCGCCGCCGCCCAATCGCGGCCATGATCGCTGTCATAGGCCAGGCCCATCGACATCAGCAGTGCGCCGAGATTCGCGTAGCCCAATCCCAGCGGCCGGAAATCGTGCGAATTCTTCGCGATCTTCTCGGTGGGATACGCGGCGTTATCGACCAGAATTTCCTGCGCGATGATCACCGTATCGACCGCGTGGCGATAGGCTTCGACATCGAAAACGCCGTCGGCTTTCACGAACTTCATCAGGTTGAGCGACGCCAGGTTGCATGCCGAATCGTCCAGGAACATGTACTCCGAGCACGGATTCGACGCATTGATTCGCGCCGTATTCTTCGACGTGTGCCAGCGGTTGACCGTCGTGTCGTACTGCATGCCGGGATCGCCGCACTGGTGTGTGGCTTCGGCGATCTGATGCATCAGGTCGCGCGCCTTGTAGCGCTTCAGCGGCTGGTTGGCGAGGCGCGATTTGGTCCACCAGTCGCCGTCGCTGATCACCGCTTCCATGAATTCATCGGTGACGCGCACGCTGTTGTTGGCGTTCTGGAAAAAGATGGAGCTGTAGGCATCGCCGTCGAGCGACGAATCGTAGCCCGCATCGATCAACGTGTGGGCCTTCTTCTCTTCCTTCGCTTTGCACCAGATGAAGCCTTCGATATCGGGGTGGTCGGCGTTGAGGATCACCATCTTGGCCGCGCGGCGCGTCTTGCCGCCGCTCTTGATCACGCCCGCGAAGGCGTCGAAACCCTTCATGAAGCTCAGCGGACCCGACGCGCGCCCGCCGCCCGAAAGCAGTCCTTCTTCTTCGCGCAGCGTAGACAGATTCGAACCCGTGCCCGAGCCCCACTTGAACAGCATGCCCTCGGTCTTAGCTAGATCCAGAATCGATTCGAGCGTATCGCCCACCGAATTGATGAAGCACGCCGAGCACTGCGGCCGCGGATTGGCGGGGTCGATCTTTTCGACTTGGTTGGTCGATTCGTCGTAATACCAGCCGTAGCCGCGCGTTTCCTTCACGCCCACGTTGAACCACACCGGCGAGTTGAAGCACGCCTTCTGCGTGAGCATCAGGTGTGCGAGTTCATCGCGAAAGCTGGCGGCATCCTCCGGCGTTCGGAAGTAATGCTGCTCGGCGCCCCAGTCGGCGATGGTGTTGACCACGCGGCCCACGAGCTGGCGGACGCTGGTCTCGCGCTGCGGCGTGCCGATCTTCCCATGGAAATACTTGCTGACAACAATATTAGTGGCGGTCTGCGACCAATCCGCCGGGACCTCGACGTCGCGCTGCTCGAAGATGACCGCGCCCTTGTCGTTGCCGATGGAGGCGGTTCGCAGCTCCCAGGCGACCTCGTCATAAGGGGTCTTGCCCTGGTCCGTTCGGGCAGTGAAAAAACGCGGGAAATCCACGCCAACTCGCTCCCCGACCGGAACCGGCCGGCGCACATCTTTCAGCTTCATAGCAACGCCTACACCCAATTGTCCCATGAGAGGTCCTTCAAAAAAAGATTTGCGGTAACTCCGACAATCACCGCACAGAACGCTATGTTGCCCCAATATGTCGGTTCTGTCAATAGGGAAACACCACATATAGTGGTATGCCTTCTAACTCCTTCTTCCAGATGGACAATGCAATGATAGCCGTGCTAGGATGATATCATGGCGTGGGAAATCAGCCACTTGCAGGTGCTCGAAGCGGAGAGCATCCATATACTACGCGAGGTCGCGTCCGAATTCCAGCGGCCGGTGATGCTTTATTCCATCGGTAAGGATTCTTCTGTAATGCTCCGCTTGGCCCAGAAGGCGTTCCATCCCGGGCCGATCCCGTTTCCCCTGCTGCACGTCGATACCAGCTATAAGTTCAAAGAAATGATAGAGTTCCGTGACCAGCAAGCAGCGGAACTGGGCGTGAAGCTAATCGTGAACACCAATCGGAAGGCGCTCGATGAAGGCGCCAATCCGCTGCGCCTGGGGACCGAGCGCTGCTGCGGACTCCTGAAAACCACGGCATTGCTGGACGGCTTGCGGGCCGGTAATTACGATGCTGCGTTTGGCGGGGCGCGCCGGGACGAAGAAAAATCGCGGGCCAAGGAGCGCGTCTACTCGTTCCGCGACACCTTGGGCCAGTGGGACCCGAAGAACCAACGTCCCGAGTTATGGGACATCTATAACAGCCGCATCGAGCCGGGCGAGAGCATCCGCGTTTTTCCGCTTTCCAATTGGACCGAAATGGACGTGTGGCAATACATCCATCTGGAGAACATTCCGATCGTGCCGCTGTACTACGCGAAAGAACGCGAGGTGCTGGTGCGCGGGAATTCGCTCATCATGCCGGAGCAGACTTTCATGGGTCCGCGTGACGGCGAGAAGCTGCAGACTGGTGAAGTGCCGCATGCGTTCGCTGGGTTGCTCGCCGTGCACCGGCGCCATCCGATCGGACGCGGACACGATTCCTAAGATCATCGCCGAACTGGTGGCCGTCAGGAATTCCGAGCGCGAGAACCGCGTCATCGACCATGACCGGGAAGGCTCGATGGAACTCAAGAAGCGCGAAGGGTACTTCTGACGATGGCGGCGCTGCCGGTAATTGACACCCAGAAGTTCGATGTCGAAGAATTTCTGCGCCAGGAGCAGTCGAAAGACCTGCTGCGCTTCACCACCGCCGGGAGCGTCGACGACGGGAAATCCACGCTCATCGGGCGCCTGCTGCACGACGCGCGCGGAGCCTACGAAGACCAGTTGAAGCAAGCCATCCGCGGCGGCGAAATCGATTTTTCGCTGTTGACCGACGGCTTGCGCGCCGAACGCGAGCAGGGCATCACCATCGATGTGGCGTACCGTTATTTCGCGACGCCGAAGCGCAAATTTATTCTGGCCGATACGCCTGGCCACGAGCAGTACACGCGCAATATGGCCACCGGCGCGTCGACGGCGCAACTCGCCATCATTCTTCTGGACGCCAAGCGCGGGATCACTACGCAATCCATGCGGCATGCCTATATTGCATCGCTGCTGGGCATTCCGCATTTCGTAATCGCAGTGAACAAGATGGATCTGGTGGATTACGATCAGCAAGTCTTCCACCGCATTCGCGCCGAGTTCGCTCCGTTCCTGACGCGCCTGGGCGTCGACGGCGCCTACTTCCTGCCGCTCAGCGCGCTCAAGGGCGATAACGTCGTCGATAAAAGCAAAAACATGCCGTGGTTCGATGGCCACAGCCTGCTGGATCATCTGGAATCGGTCGACACCTCGCCGATCACGGTGCATGCGCCCTTTCGAATGGCGGTCCAGCGCGTCGTGCGTCCCGATGCGGATTTCCGCGGCTACGCCGGGCAGATCGCTTCGGGCGTGGTGCGGCCGGGCGATGAAGTTCTAACGCAGCCCTCCGGCCGCCGCACGCGCGTCGAGCGCATCGTGGCTTGGGAGGGCGATCTCGAAGTCGCGCACGCTCCCATGTCGGTGACGCTGACGCTTGCCGACGAGATCGACATCAGCCGCGGCGACATGATCAGCAGCGGTCCGGAGCCGGTGGCGGCGCGCGCGATCGAAGCGACGATGGTCTGGTTCGATTCGAAGCCGCTCGACCCCGCCGGGCACTATCTGATCAAACACACGGCGCAGATGGTTCCGGCGCGCGTCGAGTCCGTTGAATACCGCGTCAATGTGAACACGCTGCACGCCGAATCGGTTCGCAGCCTCTCGATGAACGAAGTCGGCGTGGTGCACCTCGCGACCGCGCGGCCGATTTTCTTCGATCCGTATCGCGAGAATCGCGGCGCGGGAGCGTTCATCCTGATCGACCGCCAGACCAACGCTACGGCGGCGGCGGGCATGATCATTTCGGCCACCGAAGCGGGCACGGAAAGCGCCGCCGAACGTCTGGCGAGATTGGTCCGCGCATCCGTTCCTCCGGGAGCGCATCTAAATTTACCGGCGGAAGAAGAAGCCGCCATCGCGCTGCTGCGCAAGGCGCTGCAAGGATTCTTTCGCCATGAGTGAACTCGACCAAAAAATTCAAGACGCGCGCCAACTGATTACGGCCGAGCTCGCGAAGAACGGCGCGGCGTGCATCACCTCCAGTTTTCAGGCCGAGTGCGTGGTGCTAGTGCATATGCTCAAGGAGCAGCGCCCCGACATTCCGGTGTTGTTCCTCGAGACCGGCTACCATTTTCCCGGAAACGCTGGCATACCGCGATCAGATGACGCGCGACTGGAATCTGAATCTGGTGAACCTCGAAGCCAAGCAGAGCGTGAAAGAGCAGGAATCGCTCTTCGGCATCCTCAACCAGACCGAGCCCAGCAAGTGCTGCGGCCTGCGCAAAGTGGAGCCGCTGTTTGCCGGACTCGCGAATTACGACACCTGGTTCACGGCTCTGCGGCGCGAACAATCGCCCACGCGCGCGAATCTGCAAGAGGTGGAGCCCTTCAAGCTGCCCGTGGGAAAGACGCTCGAAAAAGTGAGTCCGCTGGCCGCCTGGACCAATAAAGATGTCTGGCAGTATCTGAGCCGGTACGACATTCCCGCGCTTTCGCTTTACGACCAGGGTTACACCAGCATCGGCTGCCAGCCGTGCACGGCGCTGCCCTTCGATCCCGAGAATCCGCGTTCGGGCCGCTGGCAGGGCAAACAAAAGCTGGAGTGCGGAATCCACATTCAGGCCGAATAGCGGCCATCCCGATCGCATGATTTACCTGCTGGGATTCGTCATTGCGGTCGCGATCGGGCTTACCGGCGTAGGGGCCGGCACATTAACCACTCCTCTGCTGATCCTCGCGGTGGGATTGCCCGCACGCATCGCCGTGGGCACTTCGCTGATCTTCGGAGCGGTGGTGAAGATCATCACGTCGCCGGTCTATATGGCGCGGCGGCAAGTGGACTGGCGCACGCTGGGAATCATGCTCGCGGGCGGCGTACCCGGCGTCTTGATCGGAGTGTTTGTGCTGCGCGGCGTGGATGGCAAGATGATCACCGGCGTCATCGGCATCACCATCGTCATCGTGGCGATCTTCAACCTGTTCCGCCCGACGACGGAAAACCGGCATGATCACACGAAATGGCTTACCCTGGTTGCTCTCCCGATTGGCACCGAAGTCGGATTTTCATCCGCGGGCGCAGGCGCGTTGGGCGCGCTTTCGCTGCTGAGCATGACCAAACTCAGCGCCGCCGCCGTGGTCGGAACCGATCTGGTCTTCGGACTGGTGCTCTCGCTGATCGGCGGCGGCGTCAACGCCGCGATGGGCACGCTGAGCGGACCGGTGCTGCTGCAATTGCTCGCCGGCGGAGTGCCGGGCGCGATCCTCGGCGCGTTCCTAGCCGGGAAAGTTCCTTCGAAGCAGTTGCGGATGGGACTCTCCGGAGCCATGGCTCTACTAGGCGCGAACTTGTTCTATAAGGGATTTTTCTAAGTCGTCCGCGGGCCGGTCGCGCCTCCGCTGCCGTTCCTCTACGAATAGCGCGTTGAGCCGGCCCCCTCCCTAACCACATGAGCACGCGTTAGATTCCACGAAGCGCAACCGTCTCGGCTAAACCGCAGCGAGTAGAAGCACTCGCACTTGTCTGTGATAGCGCCCCGTTTGGAGGTCATGGCCAGAGAGACACTTTGGAAGCCGTTCCCTTAACGTCACCCGTAACGGTAATAAAGACGGGGTTGCCAGTGGAGTCCACCGCGAGCGGCACCACCGTCATCGTCAAAGTAAGGGAGCCGGACGCATTCTTGAAACGGCCAGTTCCACCGGTGATTTGAAAGATCCTAATACACAGCGCCTGGTTAGCCGTGAAATCTATGCAATCGCCTCCCCCCGTGAGATTGACGGTCAATAGACTTCCGTCCCCGGAGCGAAGAACGCCCGCGCCGGCCACCGACGCAAAATGAAGCTTGGTTGGGCCGGTGCAAGTGCTGGGGAAGTCCGGATTAGCCGCGGTAGAGTTCACAACACGAAAGGTGAATGGGTCTAGCAGACCGCCCCCGGCGAGATTATATTCGGAAGCAGGTGTGCCGGGCGTTAGTTCCACCGTGCTGTTCGCAGCCGTACCCGAAACCGTCAGGTTTACGGAAGCCGATTGCGCATAGATGCCTGCGACACCGAAATTTAGCATCAGTGCCGCCGTTGCCAAGAGTTTCATAGATACCCTCGTTGAACTTGGTTTCTGCTTCATAGTCTTTCCCTTTGATTTGACCTTTCTGTTTCTTCGGATTGCCTTCCAGGGCTGTCCGGCTGATTTTGACAACAGGCCGACTGTACACGGCGCGACACGTACCGTCCATGCCGCGACGATCATTTTTCAGTCACGAGCGTCTCACGGACCAAGGCATTGAAGGCTGGGTGGTTGTCTGGTTAAATCAACAGGGCTATAGTTAGAAGGTTTCTCAAGGCATCGGCGGTTTGCATCCTTTTGACTCAGGCTCACTCCAAGACCCGCTTGGCTTTCGGTCCTTTTGAAGTGAACGCCCGGTCGGGCGAACTATTCAAACATGGCACTCGTGTCCGCCTGTCAAAACAGCCCTTTCAGATCTTGCTGGCTTTGCTGGCGCAGCCCGGCGACCTGCTTACGCGTGAGCAATTGGTGGCGGAGATCTGGGGCGATGGGACATTCGTCGACTTCGAACATAGCCTCAACGCGGCGATCAACCGGCTGAGACAATCGCTCGGCGATTCCGCCGACAAGCCGCGCTACATCGAAACCGTGCCGGGCCACGGATACCGCTTCATAGGAACCCTGGAACTCCGCAGCTTGACGCCTGCGATGCCGGTTCCCTCCACGGTGCGACCCGCGATTACGGAAGCTCCGCCTCAAAAGCGACGCCGGAGTCATTGGTGGCCGATGGGGTGGCCGCTGGCAGCAGCCCTCGCGTGTCTGGTTGTGCTCGTTGTGTGGTGGCGATTCGGTAATTCCCAGGCTCCGCTGCCCGAAGTGAGGCTTACACGACTGACCACCGAGCCCGGGCTTTCGGACTCTCCGGCGATGTCGCTCGATGGCAAGCTGGTCGCGTATTCCTCCGACAAGGGCATGGACGCCGGGCGCGATCTCTACGTCAAGCAGGTGGCAGGAAGCGAGCCGATCCGCTTGACATTCGACGGCGCGGGCAACACCAGTCCGGATTTTTCTCCCGACGGCAGCCGCATCGTCTTTCACTCGGAACGCAACGGCAGCGGCATCTACGAGATTCCAGCGCTCGGCGGTGAAGCAAGATTGCTAGCGAAGAACGGATTGAACCCGAAGTATTCCCCAGATGGCCTGCAAGTCGCCTTTTGGATAGGCGCCGAGCACGTCGGCACCGGGGTTCCTGGCAGCGGCGCAGTATGGGTGGTCCCCGAAGCTGGCGGGCAACCACGGCGGGTTGGGGCTGACTTTACGGCGGCCCGGCACCCGGTTTGGTCTCCGGACGGCAAGCGCCTTCTGGCTATCGGATATCATTCGCAAACGGCGTTCGAAACCTCCTCCAGCGACTGGTGGCTAATTCCCGTAGATGGAGGTCACGCGATAAAAACTGGTTTCTCCGATGGGTTGGACCGCGCCGGACAAGGGCGCGCCGCGTCATCGTCCTTCCCGGCAGCGCAAGTTCCAACACCCGGCTGTTGGTTGGCGGCCTCGAACAGCGTCATCTTCTCGATGGAGAACAGCGCTGCCGATGTATGGAATCTGTGGGAAGCCGGTCTATCCACCGAAACCGGCAAGGTCACGGGAGCTCTTAAGAGAATTTCGACCGGCTCCGGTAACGAAGACGAGCCATCGTGCGCGGCGGCAGGCGCCGTGGCCTTCACGAACCTGGAAGTTAGACGAGACATCTGGTCGGTCCCGTTCGATTTGGACCGGGCAAAATCAAAAGGAACGCTGACGCGGATTACCCAGGCCCTTACCAGACGAAACGGCTCCTCCCTTTCGAGCAATGGACGCTATATTGCGTTTGGTTCGAGTCAGTCCGGCCGAATGAACATCTGGCTGCGGGAACTGGAGACGGGCAAAGAGTCGCCGGTAGCCAGTTCGGCGGTTTTCCAGCGATATCCCTTGATCAACGCGTCCGGTACCAGGATTGCGTTCTCCACCAACGAAAACGGTAACAGAGTTCTGTACATGTCTACTCCTGGCGGAGTGCCGGAGAAGCTTTGCGAGGGATGCCTTCGGGCTACGAGCTGGTCGCAAGATGAGAACCGGCTCTTGATATTCACCGGCAATCCATATCAAGTGAACGTGCTCGATGTTGCTTCGCACAAACAGACTCCGCTATTGAAACACCCAACCGAAAATCTGCTCTACGCCCGGTTCTCTCCTGACGATCGATGGGTCAGTTTTACGGCCCGGATCGATCCCAATCGATCGAAGATCATGATCGCGCCGGTCGATGGACCGAAACCAGTTCCCGAAAGCGCCTGGATCAAGATCGCGGAAGAAGGGGCGGAAGACTGGGCCAACTGGTCACCCGACGGGAAGATGCTCTACTTCACATCCGCGAGAGATGGACACACTTGCCTGTGGGGCCAGCGCATCGCGGCAGATTCACACCGGCCGGAGGGAGAAGCCTTCGCCGTGCAGCATCTCCATGGGCGCGCATCCTATCAGCAAGGAGGCTGGTCCGCGGCGAGTGGGAGGATCGCGATGGTGCTGGACGAGGGCACGGGCAGCATTTGGATGATGTCGCGCTCCGGTGGGCGGTGAAACAGTCCGCCATTTGCTCTCCGACGAGCTACCTGAATTCTGAAGCTAGTTGGCGGCATCCACGCGCAGGGGCGCGTCCAGGCGGAATGTCAGAATAGTCTCGGCTGGGATGCGGATAGCTGCGCCCTTGGTGACAATCTGCGTGCCCGCTCCGGCTCCGGCTCCTGAAGCGGCGCCGATGGCTGCTCCTCTGCCGCCGCCGGCGATGGCGCCGATGATCGCTCCGACCGCCGCTCCGCCGCCAGTAAACGTTGCCGTGCGCCGGTTCGCGCCGACGCCGTCGCGGCCTTTTCGTATCATGTCCTGCGTATCCAGCGTGTAGAGACGGCCTTCGACAGACACGGAATCCAGGTCCAGCACCAGGTCGGACGCGCCCTTGATCCGGCCGCCTTTGGCTGCGGAACGGATTATGATTTGGGCATTGGAACCGCGGGGGATGACCACCGCTCCGTCGGAGTCCCTGATATCGCGGGTGACTTCGGCGGCGTAGGTCTGGCCTCCGGTGGCGACCGCCGCGTCGATGGTTTCCTCCGAACGCACCGGAATCAACGCACCCGCCGGCAAAGTGTAGGTCTTGGATTGAATGGCTGAGGCGGGTGGATGGTAGTGGTCGTCGTGAGTCGGGTCCGATTGCGCGGCGCCGGAATCGGCGGCACCCGGTTGGCCAGCCGCGGGTTGGCCGGCCCCAGGTTGGCCAGCGCCTGATTGATCAGGCTGCGGCTGGTCGTAAGAGACGGACTTCACCTGAGCCATGGAGATGGTATGGGAAGCCTTGTCGTCGCCCATCAAGGTGATCCCGGAGGGCGTACTGGCGGTTACGATGCCGGCGACCTGCGTGCCGTCACGCATCAGCACAGTGGCGTGAGGCCCGTCCGCCGGCGGAGTGGCCTGGTTAGCACATGAAGTGAGAAGTCCCGCCAGCAACAGTGCCAGTGTGAGAGTTAGATTTGACATCCTCCCGTAAGGATACAACTCCCCTGGAGGGTGTTACTGGACGGTTCAATTGAGCGCTGCGAACCGGCCTACTGCTGTGATTCTCGCTGCTTAAGCTGTCTAAGGTCGTGGTCGTAGGTTCGGTTATTGCCGGAGTGGTTGTCGCGGTAAGCATCCGGATTTGCCAGCCGCTCTTTGGCCTGGTGCTGCAGGATCTGGTCAATAATCAGTGCGCTTGCACCGCCGACCGCCGCGCCGATCATGGCGCCTTTTTGGCTCCCGGTCATGCCGCCCACTGCCAAGCCTACGCCCGCGCCGGCACCGAGAACCGCTGCCGTATGTTTGATCGGACGGCCGTTCGCATCGATGCTGTCGGCCGCCACGCCGGACTCGTGAAGTGTTCGGTTCAGATTCAGGTTCTGAACCATCCCGTTGAACATCGCCGCGCTCCGCATCAGATCGTTCAGGAACTCCGTATTCAACTGAATGTTCACCGGTGGGTTGGCGGGTGTGGTTTGAGGCTCCGCCAAAGCCAGTCCCGTCATGCATAGAAGCGTCGTCGCGATTCCGATCATGGTCTTGTACTTTTTCGTCTTGTACATTTTCACCAGCCTTCCACTTCCTACGCTAACAGGATGGATTGCCCGCGGAAAGGGTTGCTCGCAGTCTCATTAAAATTAGTTAAGGCGATCCCGGCGCGCCGTTAGAATGTCGCGATGGGATTCAGCACCGATCCCGTCGCGCCCGGCACCGCCGCGGGTGCAGCGGTAACCAGAAACTCCCAGCGCTTCCGACGATCGGCTTCCCGCCCGATCAATTCCAGATCGAGGTTATCGAAGATCGGCATTCCCATCGCCACCAGCGCCAGCGTGTGAACCGGCTGGGAAACGCCTTCGACGCGGGAGGGCAACACATCTTGCGCGTCGTCGCCGCCAAGAATCGCCACATCGCGCGCGTGCATCCACTTCGCGCAACTGACGTGGAGCCCTGCCAGCCCGACGTCCGAGACCGACCACGGTCCTTTGGCGTCGCGCCGCGCCCAGCGGCCGGTGCGCACCAGAATGACGTCGCCGGCGCCGATCTTGACGCGCGCTTTCTTTTCCCAGGCGTCCAGATCTTCGGGGAAAATGGCCGTGCCGGGTTCCAGGTAGTCGACGCCCTTGTGGCGCGCCATATCCATCAAAACCCCGCGCGTCATGATGCCGTTCTTAAAATTGATAATGCTGTTTTTGGTCGCGCCAGTCTCCAGTCACTACTTCTTTCGGATAGCCATTGTACATTTTGCCGTCCCACAAGAAGTGGCAAAACGTGTCCATGTGAGTATGCGCGTAGCCGTGGTACGCGATGAAAAACGAATCCGCCGTGTTGCCGATGCCGGTTGCGGGTGCATCCGCGCCGACGCGCAAAATCTTGCGGATCACGGGCGTCGGGTTGTCGACCGCCTTTTCCATTTCCGCGTTACGCGCCATGGAGAAGCACGCGCCCTCCTTCACCAGAGCCACCGCCTGCTTGCGCTTGGCCGGAGTAATCAGATTGACCGCGCCCATCTGGTCGTCCTTGCCCCAGCGATTCCAATTGGAGAGCTCCGTGATGAGCCGTACGAAATCTTCTTTAGTGGTGTGATGCGTGGCGTCGCCGGTGCTGCCGGGCGCGGCAGTCTGGGCATCCGCAAAGGATTCCGCGAGCGCGGAAAAGGACGCCGCCGCTGCGGCCCGCTGGATCACCTGGCGCCGCGATAGGCCGTCATTGAAAACTGAGTTCATGCTGTCTCCTGGAGTGAAACCGAATATTATGCCAGCAGCCAGTCTATCAGGCGCGGAATGAGATGATGGTGGCCATGAATCTGCCGATCCGTCATGCATTAGCGACACTTTCTTATCGTTTGGGTAAAGTGTTGCGGGACACTCCCGCGGAGTTTCGCGACTTCCGCGCCGCCGACGGCACGCGCACGCCGGGAGAGATCCTGGCACATATCGGCGACCTGATGGATTGGGCGCTCGCGCAAGTGGAAGGCCGGAAGGAATGGCACGACTCCCCGCCGCTCGCCTGGGAGCAGGAAATCGCCCGCTTCTTTCAAGCGATCGAGGCCTTGGATCAACGGATCGCGGCGCAAGGCCTCGGCGCAGCGCGCGCGGAGAAACTCTTTCAGGGCGCGATCGCCGATGCGCTCACGCATACCGGGCAGATCGCCTTGCTGCGGCGCATGGCGGGCATCGCGGTGCGCCCGGAAAACTACGCGGCTGCCGACATCGCGGCGGGCCGCGTGGGCCCGGAGCAAGCGGCGCCGCGCGCTGAGTTCGGGTAAACTCGCCGGATACTATTTTCCCCCGGCAACTTGTGCAACCATGTCCTAATACGCAGGCATGCGATCTGCGTCCGGAGCTATGATGAGCCACAAAATCAAACCGCCAAAATCCGCGATGAAAAAAGTGAAGCAGATACCGCTACCCCTGCCGCAGATTCGCCTGGGTCTGCCGCGCGCGAGCGGAGAGACGGCCCATAAAATAATCGGCAAGCTCGCCGAGGCGGGAGACTTTTCCAGCGTGGATGAGCTCAACGCGCACCTTCAGCGGCTCATGGACTCGGGCGAATTGAACCGGACGATCCAGGCCGCGCCGGAAAGCCCGGCGGAGCAGGCGCAGGAACTGGCGTATCGCGCGATGGAAGAACCGTCCTCTGCGAAAGCGCGCAAGCTGGCTGAAAAGGCGCTGAAGCTGGATCCCGCCTGCATAGACGCGCTGGTGATTCGGGCGCAGACGCGCCGGCTCGGACGAAGTGAGTTCATCGCCGAGATCCGGGCCGCAGTGCAAGCGGGAGAGCGCAGTCTGGGCGAGAAGGAGTTCATTGAGGGGCGCGGCCATTTTTGGGGAATCCTGGAAACGCGGCCCTACATGCGCGCTCGCCGTGAACTGGCGATAGCGCTGTTGGGCGCCGGACAATTGCGGGAAGCCGCGGACGAGTTCGCAGCCATGCTGGAGCTGAATCCGAACGATAACCAGGGCGTCCGCGATTATTTACTGGGCGTGTACCTGGCGCTGAGCGACTTGGATGGCGCGGCTAGCCTCTATCGCCAGTACTATGAGGATAACAGTGCCGTATTTGCCTGGGGCCGCGTATTTCTGCTGATGTTGAGCGGCCGGCGCGCCGACGCGAGAAAGGCATTGGAGGAGGCCTTCCAAAACAATCCCTGGACCGCTGCGTTCTTGTTCGGCGAACGGGTGCCCAATGACCCGGATTCCTGGGGCATGGGCGACGAAGACGAAGGCGATCACGCGGCAGTGGCCTTGTTGCCGGCCTGCGCCGAGCATCCCGACATAGTCGTGTGGATCGCCAAAGAAGGGCTGGGGGTGATGCAGGCGCTTATGGGCTCCGGTCCTGCGGGCGGTCCGCGGCGGGTTCACTAACGCCCCAGGGGCTGCGCGGCATTCGACACCCTGCAGTCCCGCGCGATCGATCGAAGCCTTCACGAAGCCTGAAGCCAGTACCTCTCCCAGCAATCGATTGAGGGCGTCCGAGGCGCGATGGGTCCGGCGGATCTCCCTTGGCGAGCGCGACGGCTTGCCCCGCGACGAAGTAGTTGTCCGATAGCACTCTGAGCTTGGGGAAGCGCGCGGCGGCTTCCATGAGGCGCTGGCGGTTGGCGGCGAAGGCGTCGATTTTTCCATTCAGCAGCAGGCTCGCCAGTTCCTCCAGCGAGGGCATTGCCGGGACCGTGTTCACGTGATTATTCTTCAAGTGGGCGCTGAGGTAAACGTCCTGGGTATCGTTCTTGACCGCCGTAATGTTGACGCCCGCACGATCCGCGTCGTCGACTTTTTGGAGCGGTGAATCGGCGCGCACGATATAGCTGTTGGGCATCAGCAGCCAGGGCGACGAGAAATCGACATCGTTGGCGCGACCCGGCGTTATACGCCATGAAACCGAGGTCCGCGGTGTGTGCCTGCAACCGGCCGATCACATCCCGCGCCCCCGCGGCCGGGATCAGTGTGTAAGGCACTCCGAGACGCCGGGCGAGTTCCTTGACGAGATCGGCGACGGGGCCGGTGACGGCTCCTGTCTTGGCGTCCACGCGGCCCAGCACCGGATTGTCGCCTAGGAATGTCGCCCGAAGTGTACCGGTGGGCGCGAGCGCCGCAGTCTGCCCCGCGCAGGTGAGCGAGCTCGCCAACGCCGCGAGACAAAAGAGAAGGAATCGCTGGGACCACCGCATGGCATGATTATAGGTCGAACGTATGCCCAAAGGCGTGCTCTTCCAGATCGGCAAATTCAATGTCGGTCCCACTCAGCTTCTGATCTTCGCTGGCGCCGCCGTGCTTTTCCTAGCGGCGTGGAAGCTCAGCAACATGTATTGGAGGCGCCGCTTGACCAGGTGGGCCGAGAGCGAGCACTTGGAGCTGGTCAGTTTTCGGGGCGCCTGGTTTTTCGAAGGGCCGTCGGTGTGGACCCGCAGCCGCAAGCAGCATGTGTTCCGCGTGGTGACTAAAGACCGCGACGGGCTGACCGGATACTGCTGGATCATGTTCGGGAGGTTTTGGGGATTCACCTGGGGCGAGCCGATCACGCGGGTGCAGCGGGACAACGCGGACGACTAAGCGGGAACGGCGCGCAGCCCAACCGTGTCCATTCAAGGACTTACTTGCATCACCGGCTCTTTACGTGCGCCCGGTCCTTCTCATTCTCGGCGCAGACGTTTTCGAGGACATCGCTGTCCGGGATCAAATTCAATATGGTCCTAATGGTGAAGGGTCTGGTGTAGTACTTCGGATCTTCGATAGTCACCTCCAGATCCATGTGACCGAAATCCCGACGGTGATAAGTCTCGCGGATGAGCAGCGATTCACTGCCAGGGTGACCTTCCAAATCGAGCCAACCCATTTCGTTGAAGCCGATGGTTTCGACGACCAGCGTGTCGCCGTCCCATTTGCCCACGGAGTACCCCATCCAGGACGGCTGAGGATCGCTGGGGAGTGGGCGCCCGTCGGTGTGGATCTGTCGCGGCGGGTCGCCATCCTCATGCAGGATCACGATCTCCCGAGGCGCCTGAATCATCTTGAACGTGAGAATGAATAAGCTGGCAGGTATTCCAGCGGGAAGACAGGTACTCGCCGGAGGAAGTGAGCCTTTGCGCTGCGTCAGGATCGCTGCCGTCTCAGGCTGGAGCGGCTGCTCCTCGGGTTTGATCCCCCAAAATAAGTCCGCTGCGTACTTGGTGACATCGTTCAAGTCCACTTGTATTTTTGTGGGGTCTGGGCCTAGCACCTTGGCAAAATCTTCAAGGGTTCGTTGCGCCTGCCAGACACCGGAAAGATCTGGTTTGCCGTTCATCCGCGGCGCGGGCGCCGTCAGGTTCGGCTTCCCGTCCCTGGTATGAGGAGTCCACGCTTCGGGGTAATTCAACCACTGCGCGGCGAGAGGCACGGTGGCGGCTGCAAGCAAAACCGCAATCAATTTCATGGTCGTCGCTCTTTCCGGATCTAATCCAAATCGTGCTGGTGCGCGATTCAGCCAGTTTACTCGAATCGGAATGGGAGTACGTCCGGGATGATGGCGCATCCGGAGGATCATGTTCGGGACGTTTTGAGGATTCACCTGGGGCGAGCCAATTTGGCTGGGGTTCCCCCTTCTGAATCTCCGGTCATAACTTTTGCTGCGCAAGACGGGATCTCGGAAGCTCCAGTGGGGACTTAAAACCCGACTGTGTCTTCATTGGCGCTTTGGCCTCCCCTCTAGTTCACAGCGTCCGCAGCCCCTTAGTGTTCTGAAGCCAAGCATGAAGTGCAAGACTGCAAGTCGGCATCGCGTCCACGGGCCGCGCCCCCATTTGCATCGTGGCGGAACGGTGCCTTGGCCGTAAGGTAGAATCAATGCAATCATTTCATGGAATCTCTTCGCGCCGGACCCATCAACGCGAGGCCCCACGCAGAACGGGCGCTGTACTATTTTGCGGATCTCACACTCGACCCGCTCGGCGGCACGATCCGCCGAGGCGAGAATCAAATCGAACTCCGCTCCAAATCGCTCGAGGTCCTGGCCTACATCGTTGAGCGTCACGGCCGCTTAGTCACGCGCGAGGAATTGATGCAGGCGATCTGGCCGGACGTTGCTGTCAACGATGAATCCCTCACCCGCTGCATCGCCGATATCCGCAAGGCTCTGTGCGATGAGCAACAACGGTTCATTCGCACCGTGCCGCGCCGCGGCTACATTTTTGCGGTTCCTGTAACTACTCCGGTGCTGGAGTTTCCACAGGCGTCGAAGAGCCAAACCTTGCCTGTTTTGCTGCGTTCCGGCTATCGCCGCCGCGCCGTCCTGATCGGACTGGCCGCGGTTCTGATTGGTGCGGTCTCAGTTGCTTCCATCGCCAAGGGCATCTGGAAAGCGGCGGAGACGACTGCACCCCTCCGGGCCGTCCCGCTCATCACCTTACCCGGAGTATCCCGCTATCCGTCCTTCTCCCCCGACGGCGAACGAGTCGCGTTCACCTGGACCGGACCGAATCAAGATAACCCGGATGTTTACGTTCAGCAGATCGGCGTCGGGTCGCCTCTGCGCCTGACCACCGATCCGGCCAACGATTATAATCCGGTCTGGTCGCCCGATGGCCGCTGGATCGCGTTTCTGCGTCGTATCCCAGAGGACCCCGCCCGGAGCGAAGTCCGGCTGGTGCCGCCGGCCGGCGGACCCGAGCGCAAAGTCTCGCAGATCTCTGTCCCGGAAACCTATTTCCTGATTCCCCCCTACCTCGCCTGGTGCCCCGACAGCAGTTGTCTGATTCTCACCGACTCACTGGGCCGAAGCCAGCCCGCGGCGTTGTTCGTCCTGTCGCTCGATACCGGCGAGAAGCGGCAGTTGACACACCCGCAGGCTCCCGCTCTGGGCGATTCTCACCCGGCCGTCTCGCCCGACGGCCGCTGGCTCGTGTTCCGCCATCAACCGAATGCATCCCGAATCGGAGAACTGTACCGCCTCCGGCTCCGTGCCGGCGTTGTCGACGGCGGCGAGCCGGAGCGCCTCAGTGATCCGCAAATGGACGCCGGGTATCCTGCGTGGATTCCTGACAGCAATCAGATTCTGTTCGCCAGCGAGGTAAGCGAAATTCTTGGACATCTGTGGAGACTTTCTGTCACCGGGTCCGGCACCGCGGAACCCCTCCCATTTATTGGCGAGGATGGGCTGATGCCCGTGGTTTCGGGCCCGCAGCGCCCGCAGCCACCGCGTTTAGCCTATGTTCGTAGCTTTCAGGATTCCAATATCTGGCGCATCGAAACTTCGCGTCCGGGCGTACCAGCGTCCACGCGCCCGGTGGTTGCCGTCGCATCGTCCAGAAGAGATACCACTCCACAACTCTCGCCGGACGGCCGCCGCATCGTGTTTGCGTCGGATCGCACTGGCGCGTGGGAGATCTGGTCCTCTGACCCGGATGGTGCCAACGCGATCCAGCTAAGCTCGCTGGGCACTGCCGCGGGTGCGCCGACCTGGTCTCCCGACGGTCAGCGGATCGTGTTCCAGGCCAGTCGTGACGGGCAGGGCGACATCTATATAATCCCCGCCGTCGGCGGCAAGCCTAGAAACCTCACCTGGAACGCCGCGAACGACGTGCGGCCCAGCTTCTCTCATGATGGAAAGTGGATCTACTTCACTTCAACTCGATCGGGGGAGCGCCAGATATGGCGGATGCCCGCGTTCGGCGGAGATGCCACGCAGATCACTTCGAATGGCGCCTTCGCAGGGTTCGAATCTCCAGATGGCGCCTATCTCTATTACAACCAGTCGATGGACACCCCGAGTCCCCTATGGCGCATACCCACGTCCGCTGGCCCCGCCGTAAAAGTCCTCGATGGAGTGGTCCTCGCCGCCTTTGCTGTATTCAATCAAGGCATTTATTACATTGACCGCGCCTCCGCCAATGGAGGTCTGCTGTATCTCGACCGACCGGCCGGCGAGGCCCGGCTCCAATATTTTGATCTCGCGACCCACAAATCCACCATCGTGGCCCACGATCTCGGAAATGTGTTCCTGGGCCTGACAGCTTCTCCGGACGGGCGTGCTATTTTCTATTCGCGAGTGGATTCCTCGCTGGACGATCTGATGCTCGTTGAGAGCTTCCGCTAATCGCGGCCGCCTCGCTCCAGCCGCGTCGCGGTTGCCACCAGGACATCGCCCGTATCTGTTGAGATCATCGTAATTTGCCGGCCATCCGGCGATGCTACCAGATTGTAATGGCCGTCGGGATTGGGTGAGAAGTTGAGCGTCAAGCTGCCCGTGCAGTCTCGATTTACTGTATAGGTGCCGTTGACGACGACGGGCGGCGTCACATTAGCCGGCGGGTTCGCCGCAGCGATGGTCACGGTCGTAACCTGAAAGTGTCCGAGCCCGTCGAAGACGTACCGTCCCAAGTCGGCCACCGGTCCTATGAAGGGCGCCCATACCGGGCTGCCGGCGGTTCCGGTTGTTGTAACCGCGTAAGCGCCGTTGAGGACCGAATTCTGGAATACGCATTGCGGCGATTGCGCCAGCAATGCCGCCGGAGCCAAAGCGAAGGTCAGTAGAAAGAGGCTTTTCATCGATTTTCCTGGTTGGGAAGTGTCCCGCCGTCAAGCGTGCCTCACTGGCGGCGGAACAGTCCTGAAACTATGCTGAAAAAAGCTTAAAAATCCTGAATCACCTCCATGAACTCTTCAGAGCAGTTCGAGTAGCGCCCAAATGCTGGGTTGCGGCCACGAACATCCGGTATGGGGGCGGACCATGGCTGTAGCCAACCGGATCGCCGAGGCCGATTTCTACAGCACAGATCTGATCTCACCGTTGACCGAAACTGTTCCGGCGTGAGCCAATCCCGAATGTCGCCCCGATCTCCTAGCGCCGGTATTACGGGCAATCCGGAAGATATGAACGGGAACGGTGACGGCGGTGCTGCTCAAGCTAGTGTTCTTCGGTTGGATAGGTTCTCCGGTTAAGTTTGGACCCAAATCAGGTGCAGTGCCGCTTGCGCTACAATGAAAATCTACCTTCCGGTGGAGAATCCCCAGGTATTTGACCCCCGGGGCGAATCATGTTCGATAACCTAAGCGACAAACTGCAGCGCGTGTTCAAGACCTTGCGCGGAGAGGGGAAACTCTCGGCGGAAAACATGGAAGCCGCGTTGCGCGAAATCCGCGTGGCGCTGCTTGAAGCCGACGTGCATTTCCGCGTGGTCAAGCAGTTTATCGAAGCGGTCAAGGAACAGGCCATGGGGCAGGAAGTGCTCACCGCGCTTTCACCCGCGCAGCAGGTGGTCAAGATCGTCCGCGACGAAATGGTCAAGATGCTGGGCACGCATCAGGCCAAGCTGCGGATGGCGAACGAGCCTCCCAGCGTGTTCATGATCGTCGGCCTGCAGGGCTCCGGCAAAACCACTTCCACCGCCAAACTCGCCCGCTGGCTGTCGAAAAACGGCAGCTCTCCGCTGATGGTTTCGGTCGACGTCTATCGTCCTGCGGCGCGCAAACAGCTCAGCCTCTTGGCGCGCGATCTCAAACTGCCGATTTACGAAGGCACGCCCGAAGAGACGCAGCCGCTGGAACTCGCGCGGTCAGCGCGCAAGGAAGCCATTCAGACCGGGCGCGACGTGGTGCTGGTCGACACCGCCGGCCGTTTGCACATCGATGAAGACCTGATGACGGAGCTCACCCAGCTCAAAGAAACGCTGAACCCGTCCGAGATCCTGTTCGTCGCCGACGCCATGACCGGGCAGGACGCGGTGAAGTCGGCCGACGAATTCCACAAGCGCTTAGGCATCACCGGGGTTATTCTTACAAAGATGGATGGCGACGCCCGCGGCGGCGCGGCGTTGTCGATCCGCTCTGTCACCGGGCAGCCATTGAAGTTTGTGGGCGTGGGCGAGAAACCGGACGCCCTTGAACTGTTTCATCCGGACCG
Source organism: Bryobacterales bacterium (assembly GCA_963779075.1). Lineage (GTDB taxonomy): Bacteria > Acidobacteriota > Terriglobia > Bryobacterales > Bryobacteraceae > Palsa-187. The sequence goes on along the minus strand of CAVZWS010000018.1, from coordinate 928,439 downwards.
TGTCGCCCAGCGCATCCTCGGCATGGGCGACGTGCTCAGCCTGATCGAGCGAGTGGAAGAGACCATCGATCAGAAGCAAGCCGAAGAAATGCAGCGCAAGCTGATCGAAGACGATTTCAGCCTCGCCGATTTCCGCGATCAGATGAAGCAGATCCGCAAGCTGGGGCCGCTCGAATCGTTGCTGGGCATGATGCCGCAGGTCGGCATGATGAAGGACCTGAAGAACGTCAAGGTGGATGAGAACGAGATCAACCGGTTAGTCGCGATCGTGGACTCGATGACGCCGAAAGAGCGCTCCAACCACATGATTATCAACGGCCAGCGGCGCAAGCGCATCGCCAAGGGCAGCGGCACATCGGTTCAGGAAGTGAACAATTTGCTGAAGCAATACGCGCAGATGCGCAAGATGATGAAGAGTTTGACGGGCGGAGGCGGCGGGTTCCTGGGCAAGCGCCTGGCGAAGATGATGCCTCCCGGGATGCCCTTTGGGCGTTAAGTTACGGTTACAGCCAATTTGCCCTTTGAGCGGCAAATTAAGGATTATAGAAGGATAGGAGTTTAGGAATGCTGATGATTCGTCTGGCGCGGTTTGGCGGCAAGAAGAAGCCGTCGTATCGGGTGGTGGTAATCGATAAGGAGCGCGCTCGTAATAGCCGCTCAGTGGAAGTGGTGGGTATTTACAGTCCGGTGGCGACGCCCAAGGCCGTGAAGCTGGATCATGCGCGCATCGAGCACTGGATGAAGAACGGCGCACAGCCGTCGGCTACAGTCGCACGGTTGATGAAGACCTACCCGGCGGTGGCTGAGTCCGCGCCGGCCGCGTAACCGGCTTTTAAGCAGAGAGGGAATGACAGTGAAAGAACTGGTGACCGAGATCGCCAAGATACTGGTCGATAACCCCAGCGAGGTAACGGTTCGCGAGGTTGCCGGTGAACAGGTTACGGTTCTGGAGCTGCGCGTGGCCCCGGGAGATCTGGGGAAGGTAATCGGCAAGCAGGGGCGGACCGCACGTTCGATCCGGACGCTGCTGGGCGCCGCGGGCATGAAGCAGAACCGGCGGTTCACGCTGGAAATTCTGGAATAGGACCGCGCCCCAAAGACGGTGGACGAAAACTGGGTGGCGATCGGCAGGCTGTGGCGCACCCGCGGGAATCGCGGAGAGTTGCTGGGCGAGCTGGATAGCAGCGACCCGGAACGCGAACAGAAGTTGCGCGAGGTGGCGCTCGAAGTGGATGGCCGTCGGCAGGTGATGCGGGTCGAGGAAACTTGGCGGCATGACGGGCGTCCGGTATTCAAGTTCGCGGGCATCGATTCGATTTCGGATGCCGAGAAGTGGGAAGGCGCCGAGATGCTGGTGCCGGCGAGTGAAGTGGAGCCTCCCGAAGAGGGGGCCTACTCTTATGCGGATCTGGTCGGGTGCAAGGTTGTAGGCGAGTCGGAAGTAGGCGTCGTGACCGAAGTGGAAGAGTTCGGCGGTGCGCCACTGTTGAAGCTGCAGGCGGCGGACGGCCGTGAGATTCTGATTCCGTTCGCGCGGTCGATCTGCAAGGTGATCGATGTAGCGTCGAAGACCATCCGGGTGGAGTTGCCGGAAGGGTTGCTGGAGCAACAGTGAAGTTTCACATCGTGACGATCTTCCCCGAGTTTTTCCGGGGGCCGTTCGAGCACGGCGTGATTCAGAAGGCGCGCGAGGCGGGGCTGATCGAGATTCAGGTGCACGATCTGCGGACCTGGACTTATGACCGGCACCGGACCGTGGATGACCGGCCGTTTGGCGGCGGCGAAGGCATGCTGCTGAAAGCGGCGCCGATATTTGAAGCTGTCGAAGCGATTTGGCCCGAGCGTAGCGAAGGTTCGAAAGTAATCTTGCTTTCGGCGCAAGGGAAAAAGTTCGACCAGACCAAGGCCCGGGAGTTCAGTGGATTAAAAGAGCTGCTCCTGATATGCGGCCGCTACGAAGGCGTTGACGAGCGCGTCGCGGAGCACTTGGCGGACGAAGAGCTTTCGATCGGCGATTATGTTTTAAGCGGCGGCGAGTTGGCGGCGGCGGTAGTGGTGGATGCGGTCGCCCGCTTGCAGGCTGGAGTGCTGGGGAACGAAACCTCCAGCGTGGATGAGTCGTTCGGCGAGGCGGGGTTGCTGGATTGGCCGCAGTATACGCGGCCCGCGGAATTCCGTGGCTGGAAAGTGCCGGAAGTGCTGATCGGCGGCAACCATGAAGAAGTTCGCAAGTGGCGTAGAAGCGCGGCGCGGGAGAAAACCCGGCGCCAGCGTCCCGATTTGTTGTAGGGCAGCCGCGTCGGCTGCCAGCCGCAGCGAGAAGGGAAGCCCCGGCGCCGGCCGCAGCATGTTAGAAGGTTTGAGAAAGTAGAGAAGAGATTATGCAAAACGCAATGATGGCCAAGATCCTGAAGAAGAACAAACGGGCGACTCACCCGGAGTTCCGGCCGGGCGACACCATCAAGGTGCACGTCAAAATCAAGGAAGGCGATAAAGAGCGTCTCCAGGTATTTGAGGGCACCGTTATCGCCCGCAATAACACTGGCATGAGCGAGACCATCACGGTCCGCAAGGTCAGCTTCGGCCATGGCGTGGAGCGCATCTTCCCGGTGCAGGCTCCGGTGGTGGACCATATCGATGTGGTGCGCACGGGGCGCGTACGCCGCGCGAAACTATACTATTTGCGCGGGCTTAAAGGAAAAGCAGCCCGGTTGCGGGAGCGCGTGTAGCTGGGTTCGTTTGGTTGTAGGGATGCCCAGCAGCCGCTACGAGCGAGCCGCCCGAAGCGCCGGTTACCGGACTATTGCCGGACTGGACGAAGCGGGGCGCGGCGCGCTTTTTGGTCCGGTGTTCGCGGCAGCGGTGGTACTCGATCCGGCGCGGCAGATTCGCGGTTTGGACGATAGCAAACAACTCGAACCCGAGCGGCGCGAAGTGCTCGCCCTGCGCATCCGCGAACGGTCGGCGGCGTGGGCCGTAGGTGCGGCAGATGCCTTCGAGATCGACCGCCTCAATATCCTTGAAGCATCCCGTCTGGCCATGCAGCGTGCATTGGAGCGACTGAGCTTAGTCTGCGACTACTTGCTGCTGGATGCAATCCGCATAGACAGCGTCTCAACCGCAAAAACCTTTGATTCACGGCGACGCATTGTGCTTTTCGATTGCCGCCGCGTCGATCCTCGCCAAGACTGCCCGCGACCAGGCTTTGGTGAGATGGGATGCGGTTTTCCCGCAGTACGGCTTCGCACGTAATAAAGGCTACGGGACACGCGATCACCTGGATGCGTTGGAACGATTGGGTCCCACCGCACTCCATCGCTTCAGTTTCGAGCCGGTGCGGAACGCGAGCCGGCATCCAGTGTGGGCAGGTTATCCCGCGCCGGTTTCTGTTCCTGCACAAAGCGAGCTATTCGCATGTCCTTGACGCCTGAAACCACGCCGACGTCTGAGACCGTGGGGGCTCCCGGACAGCTGGTCCCGCATCAGAAGCGGCTTAGCGGTCTACGGCGACGGCTTTGGGTGGTTTTATTCGCGATCTTTGCTTTTGAGATCGGCGTTTTCCTGGTGGTATTCCCTTGGATGGATTCGTGGACCCTGAACCATCTTCCCGGCTTGTTTCCGTCGCACGAAGTTGAACTTCAGGACCTATGGGATGACGCCTATTTCCGGGGCACCCTAAGTGGTTTAGGGCTTCTAAACGTCTATATCGCTCTCCGCGAAGTCGTCCAATTGATCCGTCGCAACAAACAAGTTTAACATTATTAGTTGTTTAGAAGGATCCCTCCTAGGCGTTGCCGGTCTCGAACCGTCTTTGGCCTCCCTCAGCAAAACCTATTGACGCACTAAGGGGAAACCCTTATACTTAGTACCGATGTTGAGGAGATACTATAAGGTATTGATATTAGCTCTTTAGAGAGCAACGTACTAAGTATCGAATTCTCATTTTTAAAGGCGGTGTCAGTTGAAGCGTATTATGTTTTCGTCGATATTTGTTTTGGCGCTAGGGAGCTGCGCCTATGCATCGATCCAGCGTGCTGAAGCGATCCCACCTGGCGGCGATCCCAACGTGCAGTTTGCTGAAGCGATCCCACCTGGCGGCGATCCCAATGTGCAGTTTGCCGAAGCGATCCCACCTGGCGGCGATCCTAATGTGCAGTTTGCCGAAGCGATCCCACCTGGCGGCGATCCCAACGTGCAGTTTGCCGAAGCGATCCCACCTGGCGGCGATCCCAACGTGCAGTTTGCCGAAGCGATCCCACCTGGCGGCGATCCCAACGTGCAGTTTGCCGAAGCGATCCCGCCTGGCGGCGATCCCAACTTCGCCTAAGCCCGTACCCGTAGGGCACGCGCGTAGCACTAGCAGTTTGGGCGAACGGTACGTGCGCAGCGTGCTCATATGATTTACGTCTATTACTTGATTGAGATTGGCGCTGCTTTAGCGTTAGTGTCGGCTTTAGTTCTGCTCTTGCGTGGTCCCTTCCGAAAGTTCTGGGCTCTTCTGGCTTATGTTGCGTGGGAACTGCTCAGCAACGCGGCTCTCACGAGCTTTGATCTCCTTCACACCGGCGCGGTGACGGGCGCAAATGTCGGATGCCGGAAGGTGGTACGCTCGTTTTTATTGGAGTAATGATGTTATCGTGGACGTCCTGCGGTTTCTGTTAGTGATTGTGCTGATATATCAGGCAACTGCGGGAGGCACCAAAGCGAGTCGTCCATTGGGCGCACCCTTGGTGGGATTGCGGTTGCCGCGCTTGGTGTTGCCGTTCTTGCTGTTTCCCAGTCGGGGCCTAAACCCTGGCCGCTTAACCACATGGTTCGACAGCACCAGCGAACTTCTAAACTTCGGCGCAGCGATCATGAATCTGGTCTTATGGGGAACGCTCCTCGCAGACCGCAAGCGCGATCCTCAGCTTGCGGTTGTGAGTGTGGGACTGGGTGTGGTGGTGACCGGGGCGGCAATATCCTACGGTCTTAGGCATCTTGTTCCGACTCGAGGCGAAATTCATACCGAACATCTTCCTCATGCTGACCAACTGGTGGGCTGGACCGTCTGGTGTCGGGCTTTTTGGCCGGTCCCAGCCCGGCGGCCAGTGCTTGATCCAGTTCCCGGTAACGCCATGCCGCCAGCCTGACTCCCGGCATGTTCGATGGGGACAGGTGCCGGGTAATTTGATGCGCGATCTACTCGTCGCTTTGCTTCGGGACGTGCGCTTTGGAGCCCGGATTCTGCTTCGCGATCCGGTGATCACCGACATCGTGTCGTCATTGTCCTGGCGCTGGGAATTGGGGCCAATCCGCCATGTTCAGCATCGTGGACGGACTGCTTGCTCCACCCAGTCTCTTACCCGGAACCGGAAACGCTCGCATTTGTCTGGAGCCACGACGCCAGGGAAGCCTTAGCGATGCTTCGCCGGCGGATTTTATGGATTGGCGCGCGCAATCGAAATCTCTCTCCGATTTCGCCGCCTGGATGCCGACGTCCTTCGTTCTGACCGGGCGCAGACCGGCCGCGCCAGATCTCCGGCGCCCGCGTGAGTGCGAGTTTTTTTCAGACGCTGCGGGTCACGCCCGAGCTGCGGGCGCGCATTTCTGCCGGATGAAGACGGACTCGACCGGCCGGCCGCGGCCGCGCACTCCGCGGTGATCAGCCATCGTTTGTGGCAGGAAGACCTGGGGGCGGATCCGAACGTGCTGGGGCGCACCGATCTATGTGGACGCCGTCCCTTACACGATCGTCGGCGTGACGCCGCCCGATTTTCAGTTCTGGTGGCGGCCGAGCGACATCTGGGTGCCGGTTTCGCTGAACACCCACGACCGCGACTTTCGCGACCTGGTTGTCATCGCGCGGCTCAAGGCGCCGCGGGCCCGCGCTGCCGCTGAAATGGCCACGATCGCGGACTCGCTGGCGAATGCCTATCCGGAGAGCGACAAGGGTTGGACCGTTCGAGTCGAAGATTTCCGGGATTTTCTGCTCAACCGGACATTTCGCACTCGCCTCCTGCTGCTGAGCGGCGCGGTTGGGTTGGTCTTGCTGATTGCCTGCGCGAACGTGGCCAGTTTATTGTTGGCGCGGGCGGTTGCGCGACAGCGCGAAATCGCAGTGCGGATCTCGTTAGGCGCGACGCCGGCCCAGCTGGTGCGGCAACTCCTTACGGAAAGTGCTCTGTTGTCGTTCGCCGGCGGAGCGCTTGGTCCTGGCGATGGCCTGGAGTCTGATCCATCGTCGCGCCAAAGATCGTGCCTCCCGACGCGATTCCCGGCGGGCCCATCGAATTTCAGGGCTGGCGTAATCTGGTTTGCCCTCGCGATATCCCTGCTCAGCTGCCTCCTATGTGGTTTGGCGCCAGCGCTGGCCGTGGCGCGATCCGATATACAGTCGGCGCTCAAGGATTCGGCCGTGGTTCCACAGCGGGGCGGAAGAGCCAGCGATTACGGCAAGCAATGATCGCTGCCGAGGCGTCCGTCGCCGTAATGCTGCTGGCCAGCGCGGGTTTGATGCTCGAAAGCCTGCGCGATCTTACCCATTCGAATCCCGGATTCGATCCGAAGAACGTCGTCACCGTACGGCTTGTTTTGCCCGCGGCGACGTTGATGCCGAACGGGCGCTGCAGCTTCTATCGCCAAGGCGTGCAGCGGATCACGGCTTTGCCGGGAGTCAAAAACGTGGCGGTATCCACTAGTCTGCCGCAGCTCAACAACCAGGAGGTGCGCTTCAGGGAGGAAGGCGCGGTAGCCCGCGCGTGAGGCGGAGCTTCCCATCGCGCCGTATGCTGGCGTCGGACCGGAATACTTCCGCACGCTTGGAATTCCCCTGAAGAAGGGGCGTTTCTTTACAGAGGCGGATAACGAGAACGCGCCTCTGGTGGCGATTGTTAATGAGACTCTGGCAGCACGCTACTTTCCCGAACCAGGATCCGATCGGCAAACGCCTGGCTTTCAACCGGCCCATCCGCTGGCAATACGGCGAAGAGCCGTGACTGCGCAGGTGGTGGGAGTCGTCGGGAATGTAAAGCTGGACGAGTCTTTCTCGGATCAGAAGCCCGACGATTTATGTGCCGCATCCGCAAAATCCTTGGTCCCATGCCGTGTGGTTTGTGGCGCGCACGAAGAGCGATCCGACGGCGCTGGGCTCGGCGTTGCGCAATGAGTTTATGGCCATCGACAAGGAACAGCCCATCGACCAACTCGAGACCCTGGAGGAGAGACTGCAAAATCAGGCGGCCGAACCCAGGTTCCAGACCAGGCTCATGAGCTCGTTCGCTTTGGTGGCGCTGATGCTGGCAGCGCTGGGAATTTATGGCGTGAATGCGTATTCGGTGGCGCAACGAAGAAATGAGATTGGCTTGCGGATGGCGTTGGGCGCAAGTCGCGGCTCGGTGCTGCGTCAGGTGATCGGCAAAGGAATGGGGCCGACGGCAATCGGCATCGGATTGGGCTTGGTGGGGGCGGTAGTGATTTCGTTCTGGCTTCGGAACGAGCTGGTGGGCTCGCGCTCGTTCGATCCGGTTTCGTTTTTAGGCGCTACGATTCTGCTGGCGATCGTCGCGGCGGTGGCGTGTTTCATTCCCGCTCTGAAGGCAACGCCGAATCGATCCGGCCATCGCGCTGCGCGCCGAGTAGACCAGCGGCCTCGTTTCGACGAGCGCTATTTCTTGCGAATGCTGATGCCCAGCTCGCGGAGCGCGCGCTCCGGCACATCGGACGGCGCTTCGCACATGAGATCGGTTCCCTTGGCGGTCTTCGGGAAGGGAATCACATCGCGGATGGAAGTTTCGCCGGCCAGCAGCATCACCAGGCGATCGAGGCCGAGCGCGATTCCGCCGTGCGGCGGCGCGCCGTATTCGAGGGCATCCAGCAGAAATCCGAACTTGTGGCGGGCTTCTTCATCCGAGAGGCCGAGCGCGGCAAACACCTGCGCCTGTACGTCGCGGCGATGGATACGAATGGAGCCGGAACCAAGCTCGGTGCCGTTGAGCACCACGTCGTAGGATTTCGCGCGGCAATGCGCGGGATCGCTGGTGAGCTTTTCGAGATCCTCGTCGTGCACCGAAGTGAACGGGTGATGCGCCGCGTTCCAGCGGCTCTCTTCTTCGTCCCATTCGAACATGGGGAAGTCGACGACCCACAAGAAGCGGAAATCTTTGGGGTCGAGCAACTGATGGCGGTCGTTGTATTTTTGTGCCGGCCTGCAGGCGCAGGTGCCCGGCGGCCAGCAGCACGGCGTTTTCTGGAAGCGCACCCTTGACCTCGCCGCCCCAGCCGCAAAGCATCAGCAAGTCTTCTTCGGTAGCGCCGGTACGTTTGCGAACTTCGGCCATGGCGGCAGGGAAGTCGCGCTCCAGGCGCTTGGCGTCGTCGAAAACACGCAGGCCGCGCTCCTGGCCGAAGGCCTTGAGCTCGTCGCGTTCCTTGCGGCTGACGGGACCGGTCTTGGGGATGCGAATGGCCACCAGCGGCAGGCCTTCGGGCGTCAGGTTTTCGCCCTTAAATAAGTCTTCGACGCAATGGAAGGGCGGCAGGCGCAGATCCGGCTTGTCGCTGCCGTAGGAACGCATGGCCTCGGCGTAAGTCAGGCGCGGCATCGGGATCTGCATCTCGACTCCGGCGGCCTTCACGACGGCTTTCAGCATGCGCTCGATCACTTCGTAGATGGTTTCCTGCTGCGGGAAGGACATCTCCAGATCGATCTGGGTGAATTCGGGCTGGCGGTCGGCGCGCAGGTCCTCGTCACGGAAGCAGCGCACGATCTGGAAATATTTGTCGAAGCCCGCGACCATCAGCAACTGTTTGAAGATCTGCGGCGATTGCGGGAGCGCATAGAAGTTGCCCGGGCTGACCCGCGCGGGAATCAGATAGTCGCGCGCGCCTTCCGGAGTGGAGCGCGTCATGAACGGCGTTTCGATTTCGAGGAAGCCCTGATCCGGTGAGCTCCTGGCGCACAGCGGACGCGATCTTCGAGCGCAGAATAATGTTGTGCTGCATGCGCGGGCGGCGCAGATCGACGTAGCGGTACTTGAGGCGCGCGTCTTCCTTGACGTCGACGTTGTCTTCCATCGGGAAGGGCGGGGTGCGCGACTCATTCAAGATCCAGAGTTTTTCGACCACCAATTCCACCTCTCCAGTGGGAATGGCGGGGTTGATGTTTTCGGCGGTGCGCAGCGCGAGCGTGCCTTCGGCGGCGATGACGTATTCGGAGGCCAGCATTTCGGCCTTCTTGTGCACGTCGGATTCGGCGTCTTCGTGGAAGACGAGTTGTGTGACGCCTTCGCGATCGCGCAGGTGAATGAAAATCACTCCGCCCAAATCGCGGCGGCGATGAACCCAGCCCATGAGCAGGGCTTTCTTGCCGGCATCGGAGGCGCGCAGCTCGCCGCAGTTATGCGTGCGGCGCAGGTTGCCTAAAAAATCGAGAGGTACGGATGGCATGATCTAGTTGTTCTGTATATGGGCGGCGAGGGCTTCGCGCGAAAGCGATACCTGCTCGCCCGACGCCATATCTTTCATTAAGTATGTCCCGGCGGCGATCTCGTTGTCTCCCAGGATCAGCGCGAAGCGGGCGCCCATCTTGTTGGCGGTCTCGAGAGCGCGCTTCAGCTTGCGATCGACCGAGCGCTCGACCGAGATGCCGGCGCCGCGCAATTCAGCCGCGAGGGCTCCGGCATGCTGCTCGGCGGCGTCGCCGAGCGGAGCGAGAAATACATCGACGGTTGGCTGCTGGGCTTCGGGATGCGCCTCTTCGACGCTCATGACCAGTCGATCTTCGCCGATGGAGAAGCCGATACCCGGCGCCGGAACTTTCGAGCCGAGGGCTTCCGCCAAGTCCGTCGTAACGTCCTCCGCCCAAAACGGAGTTTTGGGCCCCAAGTGATCCGTGCGTGATTTCGAAAGTGGTGCGCATGTAGTAATCCAGGCCGCGCACCAGGCGCGGGCGGACTTCGAAGGGGATGCCGCGGCTGGCGCAAATGCGCCTGCACCACGTGGAAATGCGCGTGGCAATCTTCGCACAGATAATCGAGGATCGAGGGCAGCGTGTCGATGGCGGCCTGATCATCGGGAACTTTGCAGTCGAGCACGCGCAAGGGGATTGGTGGTGGCGCGGCGCTGGCAATCGGCGCACAAAGTGGGCGCGATGGTCGCGAGCTTTTCCCTCAGCGCAGCCATGAACTTGGGGCGGCAGGTGGCGCAGCCGACGGAATTGAGGATGAGGTGAAAATCCTCAAGTCCGGCTTTGACGCAGAGAGCTCGACCACCATTTCGATTACTTCGGCGTCGACGATGGGCGACTCCGAGCCGATGGCCTCCGCGCCGATCTGAAAGAACTGACGATAACGGCCCTTCTGGGGGCGCTCGCGGCGGAACATGGGCCCGATGTAGTAGAACTTCTTGATGCCGGGGATCTGGTCGAGGCGGTGCTCGATATAGGCGCGCATCACCGAGGCGGTGGCTTCCGGACGGAGCGTGAGCGAAGAGCCGTCGCGATCCTCCCAGGTGTACATTTCTTTGCCGACGATGTCGGTATCTTCGCCGACGCCGCGGGCGAAGAGCGCAGTCTCCTCGAAGATCGGCGTGCGGATTTCGTGATAGTTGAAAGTGCGGAACACCTCGCGCGCCTGCGCCTCGACGCGGTTCCAGACGGCGCTGGCGGGCGGCAGAATATCGCGTGTTCCTTTGACTGCTTTGATCATGCCGACTCGATCATGCGGACTCGATCAACGGGACTCGTCCCTGTAAATGGCGGCTTTGTCGACGTAGCTTTTGACGCCTTCGGCGAAGCGCGCCTGCTCTTCGGGCGTCACCGGACGGCTGCGGCTTGGCGGGCACGCCCAAGGCCAGCATTCCGGCGGGCACTTCGGCGCCCTCGGGCACCAGCGATCCGGCGGCTACCACGGCTCCTTTGCCAATGCGGGCGCCATTGAGCACGATGGCGCCGATCCCGATGAGGGCGTCGTCTTCGACGGTGCAGCCGTGCAGCATGGCCAGGTGTCCCACGGTTACGCGATCGCCGATGGTGAGCGGGACGCCTGCGTCGCAGTGCAGCACGGTGCCGTCCTGGATGCTGGTTTCCGCGCCGATGGCGATGTGATCCACGTCGCCGCGGATGGTCACGTTGGGCCAGATGCTGGTGCGCTCTCCCACGGTGACGTCGCCGATGACGACCGCGCTAGGGTCGACGTAAGCGGAGATAGCGATGCTGGGAGTGGTGCCGCGAAAAGAACGAATCATGTTGCCAGGGATAGTTTTCATGCTAACACGAGGGGTGCCTGGGCTTTCTGCGCTTGCCGGGACGCCGGCGCCGCGTAGGCCACCGAGCCAGCCGCCAGCCCCGGCCAACCGGCAGATAACTTGGCACTTAAGAAAGCGGCTCTCAGTCAGCGTGAGCCGGCCGATAAGACACACCTGAATGGGTTATCCCGGAGGGTAGGCAATGAGTTCACGGATGAGGAGTTCCGCGGCGCGGAAGCGAAACTCCAACGGGAACGTCATTCTGGAATCGGTTTTCACGTTGTTGCCAACTTTCGCCTTTATTTTTGCGTTTACCGATTTCGGCCTGATGATGTTCCGCTGGTCGACGCTGCAGAATGCCCTACGCGAGGGCACCCGGTATGCCGTAACGTTCCAGACGGCGACCGGATTGGGGCAGGACGCTTCGATCGCAGGCGTGGTGCAGCAGTACTCCCTGGGATTTGTCAAAACGACAGACAGCCCGCAGCACATTTTTGTCAATTACTATACTCCCACTGCCCTGACAACGCCTATCGCCAGCGGAGGAAACATTCCTGGAAACCTGGTGGAGGTCTCGATTCAAAACCTGTCTTTTGGCTGGCTGGCGCCGCTCAGCGGCAGTTACGGCGGGGCTGTGCCGTTCTTCCGAAGCACCACACCCATCACTTTCAATCTCACTTCCGCGGATATCCTCGGAGGATTTCCAGTTGGAGTCACTAATGTCAGCCGCTAGACATGGAGCGGGACACCATCGACGGCAGAGGCGACGGCAGCGGGGGCAGGAAATCATCGAATTTGCTTTCGTCGCTTTGCTGTTTGTGCCGATGTTCCTGGGCATGTTTATTACGGGGATGAATCTCATTATGAGTATCCAGGCCAATAACATGGTGCGGAACCTGGGGGATATGTATATTCATGGGGCGGATTTTTCCACCTATGCGTACCAGCAACTGGCGCAGCGGATGGGAACCGGGCTGAATCTGCAGATGCCTTTCTTCAGCGGCAATCTGCAGTCCAACATGGGGTCGAACGGCAATGGCATTATTCGGATCACCGAGGTCATGTACGTAGGCAAAACTACTGACCCGAACTGTGTGGCGGTGGGCGGCGGCAGTTGCACCAATCACGATAGTTTCGTGTTCATCCAGCGGATTGTGTTCGGAAATAGCACTCTGGCGAGCCCGCACCCTAGTTCCATGGGCGATCCAACCGGGGCCACCATCTCGCCGCAGGGCAGCGTATCCAACTACGTCAAGGATACCAACGCCAAACTGCCTAGCGCCGGGCAAGCTGCGATGGCGGCGCTATGGCAGACTACCGCAAACGGGCAGAAGCCGCTGATGGACGGCCAGATTTTCTATGCCGCTGAAGGCTACTTCCAAACGCCGAGCTTTAGCTTGGGAAACAGCATCAGCCAAGGCGTTTCGGTACGATCTTTTTTCTAGGAGTCCAATCATGACATTTCCGCAACGGGGCAAAGATCGGGAAAAGGGCACATCGCTGATGCTGGCGGTGATATCGCTCATCTTCATCATTCCCATGATTGGCCTGGCGGTGGACGTGGGGATGCTCTACGTAGTCAAGGCGCGATTGCAGGGCGCGGTAGACGGTGCTTCGCTAGCCGCGGCGCGCGCTCTGAACCTGGGGCAGACGACTGCGGCCCAGGCGACTAGCGCCAAACAAAATGCGGTGAACTGGTTCTACGCTAACTTCCCCGCCGGGAGCTGGTTTACCACCGGCACGCTGATGGACATCAGCGATGCGCATGCCCACGTCTATGACGATACCGTGAATCCCAACCTGCGCCATGTGGACGTGACGGCGAGTTCCAACGTCCCGACTCTTTTCATGAATTGGTTTGGCGTCAAGAAGATCTATATCGTGGCTTACGGTTTTGCGTCCCGCCGTGATGTGAACGCCATGCTTGTACTAGACCGGTCGGGTTCGATGTGTTCTCCTTCATCATCCCCATGCACAAGCAGCAACGCCAATTGCGGCTCCCTTATCAAGGCCGCCAAGACCTTTACCGGACAATTTTCAGCCGGCCGGGATAAGATTGGGGCCGTTTCTTTTGCGGACAACGTCTACATGCACGCCGTACCATTTACCACGTTCCAGACCACGCTGGGTTATATCAATAGTCTCGGAACCGGCACTGGCGAACTCGATACCATCGCATGCGCCGGCGGCACGGCTACGCCCCAAGCCATGGCGCTGGCCTATAACGAGCTCTACAAGATCAATCAACCAGGGGCGCTGAATGTGATTGTGGTTGAGACCGATGGTTTGCCGAACACCGTCACTATGAACTTCTGGGATGGATCCACTGCGGGCCTTAAGTCCAACAGCGGCTGCCTGGATATTAACAGAGCAAGAAATTGAGCCAGAACGGGTTTCAGGAGCTCGGCGAGTCCTACCGGCCTGGACGCCAGGTCACTCCATGAACGCCGGCGGCACCGGCTACATGGCGGATATCCCAGCCGGCATGATCGGTGGGTTGGGCGGCGCCGATCCAGTACCAACGTATTTCTCTTGTTCAACTCCTGGACCACGGTGAAGGCCAACAACTACAGCGAGACGGCCAACCAATACTCCGCGGCGAACGGCTGTTCGATGGGCTAACACTGCGCCACACACACTAGCCCGTCCCCGCCCGATCTCGCATGGATGCCGACAAGAGATGTGTATGGCAGCAATCTCATCAACGCGTCCTACAATACCGTTACTGGTATTTCCGGGAGCCATATTACAAGCCTCTCCATGACCTAACATTCGCGGGGCCGCCTTCAATGCCACCGACGATGTGGCGACGCGGGCCCGCACTAACGCGAATGTTCCCGTGACCATCTTTGCCATCGGCTTCACTAATTCTGTCGACGACACCATCCTGCAGCGGATTGCGAACGATCCCGACTGGATCTCCAGTGCTTCCTGCGCCAGCTCGGGCAAATGCGTGGTGCATACCGACCAGCCCGAAGGCACCTACGTTTTTGCTGCCACTACTGCGGATCTGATACCGGCGTTCCTTTCTCTGTCGTCACAAATTCTTCGTCTGAGCCGCTAAAATCTGAGGGGGTGGCACCAGGCCTATGGCCTGTCTCAAAAGCAACGACAGGCCATGGGCCTGTCCTACTCCGGTATGAGATCCTCGGTGTTATGCGCGGGCCAATGTTTCTGCTTTTGGGGCTGGGTTTCGCGCTCGCGCTGCGAGCCGACGAAAGCACGCAGAAGCTCGTCAAACGGCTGGGCGACGAAGCCGAGGCGTTCCAGAAGATCGCACCGCAATTGGTGGGCCGCGAGACGCTGCATCAGCGGGCGCTCGCTCCGCCGCGCTTCAAAATGCGGGTGGGCGATGCGGCAAAGGAACCTCAGGCGGCGGACTGGAAGGAACATGAAATCGTCTCCGAGTATGCGTTTGCGCTGCTGGGACAGCAGATCCATGAGCTCCGCCAAGTGACTTCAGTGGACGGAAAACGAGTCGCCGGCGAAACGAAAGCGCAGGACGTGCTGGCAAAACTGGTGACGGGCAATGACGATCAGCGCAAGAAGCGCGCGCTGGAGCAACTGGAAAAATACGGATTGCGGGGCGGAGCGACAGACTTCGGGCAGATCCTTCTGTTATTCAGCCGCGGCAGCGTCGAGCGATACGAATTCACGGCGGCGGGACCGCGCCTGATGGGCACCGTCGCGACCCAGGTATTCCACTATCAGCAACTGGACGGCCCGCAGGCTCTAACAGTTTTTCACGGAAATTCCGGAGCCGGTGCGGCCACCACTCAACGGCTCAGCGTGCAGGGGGAAATCTGGGTGCGGGAAGCGGATGGTCTGCCTGTCCGCATCACCATGACGGCCACCGACGGCAACACCGACAAGACGCTGCGCGAGGAGGCGACGGTAGATTACGCGATGAGCGAATTCGGAGTGCTGCTGCCCGTGGAGGCCACGCAACGCGAACTGCGCGGGGGCGAAGAAGTGGCAGAGAACAAGTTCCGCTACCGCGATTTCCACCGCTTTGAAGGGCTGCGTCCGGCGGAGTGACTTAGATGCGCGTGGTGTACCTGCATGGGTTTGCCTCCAGCCCGCAATCGTCCAAAGCCCGGTTTCTTGGTGGCAAGTTTGCCGAGGCCGGAGTGGCATTTGAGGCGCCGAAGTTGGACCAGGGAGAGTTCCCTAACCTTACCATCAGCGGTCAAATGTTGGTAGTAGGCAACGCTGTTTCGGCGCACAGGGAGAAGCTGGCGAAAGGCGAGCCGCTGGTCTTGATGGGATCGAGCCTGGGAGGATACTTGGCGGCACTTTACGCGGAACGGCATCCAAGGGCAGTGGATCGTCTGGTCTTGCTCGCTCCCGCGTTTGAATTTTTGCAACGATGGCGGGAGCGGTTGACCGCCCAGGAAATCGAAGCAATGGAAGCGCGATGGATCGATTCCGATTTACCACTATGGCTCCAAGACCGAGCAGCGCCTGGAGTATCAGTTTCTCGAGGACGCAGCCCAATATCGAGGCAGTTCCCGATTTCCACCAGCGGGCGCTGATCTTGCATGGCACCGAAGATAGCGTGGTTCCCAGCCAGGTTTCCCACGATTTCGCCCTGGAACATGCCCATGTGCGGCTGGCGCTGTTTAAATCCGGGCATGAGCTGACCGACGTTCTGGAGGGCCTGTGGCGGGAGGCGTCCGGGTTCCTGGAAATCCCTTGACCGGGAGTCGTATGATAGAGGAAGGAAGGCTGCAGCGGCTGCAACGTTTTGTCGGCGCGCTGCGTCATTAGATCGAAGTCGCGGATGGGTGTGTAGCAGTGTCTGACCAGAATCCAAATGTTCTCGAGAAGGTGGCCGGGGAAATCCCCGAAGATCATCTGCAGCCGGAAGACCATCTGGCGCATTTGCTGCCGCCCGCGTCGATTGAGAAGCCTTGGTTCCTGGAAATCTTCAAGAATATCAAGGAGCTGATCAATCCCCCGAAGCTTCCTCCACTTGAGATTACTTCGAAGCCGGTTCCCATCCATGAGATCAAGATCTACGCCGGCAACGAAGCGAAGTCGGGGTTCTTATCGCTGGCGATTCATGTTGGCTGTCATTGCGCTGCTGGTTTTCATCGGCTCACTGAGGCCGGTGCAAAACTTGGTGAAGCAAGTTACCGGGATCGAAGTGGATCTGCGGCCATACATCGCGCAGAACAAGAAGCAGGCCTCCGGTGGCGGCGGGGGCGGCGGAGCCAGAGCGCCTCTGGATGCCAGCAAAGGCAAGCTGCCGAAGCCGGCGCTGAAGCAATTTACGCCTCCGCGCGTGGACCCGATTCCGAATCCGAAGTTGCCGATGACGCCTACGATCATTGCGCCGGACGACGTACCCAACATTCAGGCGAATAACTACGGCGATCCGCTTAGCCATCTGGGCATTCCTTCCAACGGCATCGGCTCCGGCGGAGGAATCGGCAGTGGTTCTGGGCGGCGGCGTGGGCTCGGGGAAGGGCGCGGGCGTGGGCCCAGGCTCGGGCGGCGGATTTGGCGGCGGGGCTTTTCGAATCGGCGGCGGCGTCTCCGCGCCCAGCGTGCTGAGTAAAGTAGAGCCTGAATACTCCGAAGAAGCGCGCAAGGCCAAGTGGCAAGGCACGGTGGTGCTGTCGCTGGTGGTGGACGATCAAGGGCGTCCGCAGAACCTGAAGGTGCTGCGCTCGCTGGGCCTCGGCCTGGATCAGAAGGCCATCGAGGCGGTGGAGAAATGGCGCTTCAAGCCCGGCATGAAGGACGGCAAACCGGTGCCGGTGATGGCCACCATCGAAGTCAATTTCCGGCTGCTGTAAGCCCCTCTCAATCTCAAGAACGTGTACGCTTAGGATGAAATGTCCTTTGTCGAGATTCCCGCGCGTCGGCGAAGTCCGCAGGTAGGGATCGCTGCGCTGGTAATTGTTGCGGTAGCCGTGCTGGTCTTCGGACGCACCATCTGCAGCTACGTGATCGACTACTTCTGGTGGCGCGAGATGGGGCAGGTGCCCACCTGGGTGCGGATGACGGCCTACCGCTATCTGCCGGGCTTGGCCGCATGGCTGATCGTATTCCCGGTGCTGTGGGTGGCGCATGCCCGCGGCGTGAAACATGCCGGCGAACGGCTGCGAGACTGGCCGCTCTATGCGCGCATCAGCACACTGGCGCTGGCCTTCGTGGCGATGATCGTGACGCTTTCGACGGTCGAGGGCTGGACTGTCGCGCGTTACGCCGGAGGACAAGGGGCTGCGTCGTCCGGCTGGACCGACCCGGTGTTTGGCAAGGCGCTCCCGTTCTATTTCTTCGAGCTGCCGTTTTATAGCATGCTGCTGAGCTGGGTGGCATCGACGGCGTTCGTGGCAGGGCTGGTGTATTACGTTGCGGCGCGCGGCTGGCAACTCAAGCGCGACATGCCGGGTTACGTGTTCGGCCAGGAGCTCGACCTGCGCGATCTCGGCCGTCTGGGACGCCTGGAGACCGGTCTGCTCAAGGGTTGGCCGCGGTGTTTCTGGTGGCGCTGGCGGCGCAATTCTGGCTGGGGCGTTATGAACTGTTGCTGAGCGACCACGGCAATCTGATGGTCGGCATCGACTATCTGCAGCAGAACCTTGGGACTGCCCTTGCAAACCATCAAGGCGGGCGCGGCAGTGCTGGCTGCCGATCCTGGTGGTCGCCGGACGGCGCAAGCTGGCGATCGCGTGCGCGATCGTGCTGGTGATCGACTGGCTGGTGCCGCCGCTGGCGGCGAGCCTCTACGTGCGGCCGAACGAACTGGCATTGGAGAGGCCGTACATCGTTCGCCACATTGAAGCAACGCGCGCGGCGTACGGGCTGGACACGCGCGCGAAGGTGGTGGACTTCAACGTACAAAAAGAAGGGCGCATCGATTTTGAGGCGAACCGGTCCATGCTCGAAAATGTGCGCCTGTGGGACTGGCGCGCGTTTCACGATACGCTCAGCCAGAGCCAGCCGCTTCGTCCTTATACTTACGCCGATACCGATGTCGACCGCTATCAGATCGACGGACGGTTGCGCCAAACCTTGCTTGCTCCGCGCGAATTGGATCTGAATCAACTGGGCGACGCGCGCAATCGCTGGATCAATCGCGCGCTTACGTTCACGCACGGTTACGGCTTCGTGATGGCGGAAGCGAACCGGATCAGCGAAACCGGATTGCCGCAACTGCTGGTGCTGGATGCACCGGTCGAGGTGAAGACCAAGAGCCTGAAGGTGCAGCGCCCGGAAATCTACTACGGCGAGACCATGGATGAGACTGTGTTTGTGCACACCTCCGCAGCCCGAATTCAACTATCCATCGGGATCGAGCGAAGTCAATACGAGCTATGACGGCAAGGGCGGATTCCCGATGTCGTCAATTGGCATGCGCACGCTGGCGACGGCGGCCAATGGCGACTGGAATATCCTGCTGACCAACTCGCTGACGGCGGATAGCCGGATGATGATCCACCGCAAGATCACCGAGCGCGTGGCGGAGTTGGCGCCATTTCTGAGCTGGGATGAGGACCCTTACCTGGTAACCACCGCCGGACGGCCGCCTGGTTTGGATTCTGGACGGCTACACTACCAGCGAATCGCATCCCTATTCGCGCGAAGTGGCGATGGAAGACCTGGGACGGTTCAACTACATCCGCAATTCGATCAAGGCCACGGTCGACGCCTACGACGGCGACGTACACCTCTACGTCTTCGACGCTCAGGACCCGCTGATTACCGCATACCAGCACTTGTTCCCAGAGTTGTTTTCGCCGGCATCAGCAATGCCCGCCGGCTTGCGCGAGCATACCCGCGCTCCCGAAATGCTGTTCCGGGCGCAGGCGGAGATTTATCGCACGTATCATATGCGCGATCCGGAATCGTATTACAACCGCGCCGATCTGTGGGATCTGGCCACCTTCACGACCGGCGCGGGGGGCGAGCCGCAACCGGTGCCGCCGACCTACATGATTGCCCAGTTGCCGGGAGAGAAAGAGCCCGAGTTCCTGTTGATGTTCCAGTTCACGCCGCGCAATAAACAGAACCTGATCGGCTTGATGGCGGCGCGCTGCGATGGCGAACACATGGGCGAGTTGGTGTTTCCTGCAGCTCCCGAAACAGGAAGTGATCTCGGGTCCGTTGCAGGTAGAGGCGCTGATCAATCAGGATCAGAACATTTCGAAGGACCTGACGTTGTGGAATCAGCAGGGGTCGCAGGTGCTGCGCAGCCAGATTCTCACGCTGCCGATCGACCAGACCATTCTGTATGTGGCGCCGATCTATATTCAGGCGGCGCAGGCACGCATGCCGCAGTTGCGGAAGGTGGCGCTGGTGCGAGGCAGCACGCTGATTTATGCCGACACTTATGAGCAGGCGCTGGCTCAGTTGCAGGCGGTTCAGGGAGGCAAGCAGGTGCAGGTGCTGACGCCTTCGGCGTCCGCTGGATCGACGGCCGACGTCGCCCGCGACTTCGGCGGCACCCACGCTCTCCGATCCACGCATCGACAGCATCCGCTTGCACCTGCAGCGCTACCGGGAGCTTGCCGCGCAGGGCAAATGGGCGGACGCGGGCAAAGAACTGGAAGCCGTAGAATCGGCGGTCAAGAGATAACAGCTTGCGGCGGGCTGCGACGTTCGGTGTCATTGCGGTTCTGGCCGGGGCCGCATGGCTGGTTCTCAATATCGCGTTTCAGTATTCCGGCAATCCCACGGGGCCTTTTTATACTGGCGCCAAGACGCCGCTGCCGCCGGCGCTCGCCGCGGGACACACGTATCGAGTGAATGACGATGTGGGATATGACGCTCAGTTCTACCACTTGATCGCACACGACCCGCTGAATCGGCGTGGATTCGTTTCCTATATCGATAATCCCAGGTTGCGCTGGCGGCGCATCGGCGTTCCGGGGATGGCGGGGCTGCTTGCGGCGGGAAGCGAACGCGGCGTGGACTACGTTTACATCGCCATTGAGCTGGTGTTCGTTTTCCTGGGGACCCTTTGGTTGAGCTTGTATGTGCAGAGTCAGAGTCTGCACCCTGCGTGGGGGCTGACCTTTTTGCTGATTCCGGCGGTGGCGGTATCGCTCGATCGACTCACCGTAGACTTGCCGCTGGCGGCGATCTGCATCGGGCTGGTGCTCTACGCGGATACGCCAACGCCGGGCTGGCAGGTTTACGCGATGCTCTGCGCTGCGCCGCTGATCCGCGAGACCGGGATGGTGTTGGTGGCGGGGTGGTGCGTCTCTCGCATGGTTCAACGCGACGCGCGCGGGGCTGCACTGGGCGTTGTCACCGCCACACCTGCGCTTGCCTGGTGGTTGTATGTGCGGGCGAACACGGCGCCCGATGGAACTGACTGGCTCTCCAGTTATCCCTTTAGCGGGATCATTAATCGAACGCTGCAAGGCACGGGAGACCCAACGTCGACGCTTGGCTGCACGTCGCGAATGTCTTTGAAAACGTTGCGCTGGCGGGAATGTGGCTGGCTTTAATTCTGGCATTCTATCTGGTTTGGAAACGGCGATGGAGATTTATCGAAATCACCGCGATCCTATTTGCTGCGTTTGAGGCGGCGCTGGGGAGGTTCGATCTGTGGACGTCGGCTTACGCGACTGGACGAACCATGGCGCCGCTGCTGATCCTGCTCGCGCTGCTGGCTTTCCAGAATCGGCGGGTGCTATTTGCTCTCCCTCTGGTATTTTTTTTGCCGCGGATTGCGCTGCAGTACGAGGCGGAACTGAAGGCGATGCTGGGTGGCATGCGGTAAGAACAGTTGTAGGATGAGAGCATGCGAAAAGCGAATTTAATGCTGTTCGTTTTGGTCTGCGCGTGCGCGGTCCCGAGCAGCGCGCAGAACGATGCGTCCCTGTTGCCGGAAACTACGACGCGTATTTCCGAGCACGTTTACGCCATCATGGGCTTCCCGAATATCGCCATCGTGGTGGGAACGCGCGGCACGCTGGTGGTGGATACGGGACTGGGTCCGCGCAATGGAGCGACCATTGAGCGCGTCGTGAAGAAGCTTTCGGCGGGAGGACTGCTGTACCTCACGACTACGCATTTTCATCCCGAGCACGCGGCCGGCGAGGCGAGGCTTCCCGAGCGACACGATTCTGATTCGCGACCGCGTGCAGCAACAGGAGATGGAAGCGCATGGCGCCGAAATGATCACGCTATTCAGCAGCAGGTCGGCGGAAAGGGCCGAGCTGCTCGCGAACGTGAAAATGCGCCAGCCGGATATCATCTTCGACACTGAGGCGAAAGTGGATTTAGGCGGCGTCACGGCGCGGCTGCTGTGGATGGGCGAAGCCCACACCAAGGGCGATGAGCTGATTTTCGTCGAGCCCGACAGCACGCTGATTTCGGGCGACGTGGTGCAGAACAAGAGGGTGCCCAGTATATACGGCGATGGCGGGACTCCCAGTAGTTGGATCGGCGTGCTGGACAAGCTGGCGCCGTTGAATCCGCGGCACATTCTGCCGGATCACAGCGATCCGGGCGATGGTTCGTTGATCGCGCAAGATCGCGCGTTTATCGTGGACTTGCAGACGCGGGGCTGGCGCTCAAGCGGCAAGGGGTATCGGCGGAGGACGCAGGCAAACGGCTGGTGGATGAGTTCAAGACCAAATATCCCGACTGGCCCAACATAAATGCGGTCGCGGGCTTTCGTGCAGCGGGTTTACGCGGAAGGCCGCTAGGAAGAGGGACGGCGCCTGATTTCCCACCGGAGTTCGGAGCTATCGCCAGTCGCCTCGCTCGGTGAAATCAGCCCGTCACTATTTGTAGGATGAAAGTGGTGGAAACCTACGCATCAGCATCCGCATACCCACCAGCCGGTGGGCGATGACGGCAGGATGAAGCGAGTCCTGATCGCTTCGCTGGTCGCTGACCCTGGGCTTTGTGGTGTTCGAGACGCTACGCCGGGCTTCAGCGCGCGCAGCTTGGCGCTGCTCTCCGACGCGGGCCACAACTTCACGGACGCCTTCGCCTTGCTGCTGGCGGCTTTGGGCGTCTATTTGCAGGCGCGGCCCGGGGATCACACCAGAACCTATGGCTATCAGCGCGCGGGAGTGCTGGCGGCTTTCGTCAATGCGCTGTCGCTGGTGGTGCTGGCCGCGGTTCTTTTCTATGAGAGCTATCAGCGGCTGTTGCATCCGGAGCCGGTGGCCGCCAATACCATGATCATTGTCGCGGCGGTGGCGCTGGTGCTGAACCTGGGGATCGCATGGGCGCTGGGCGGGCACGGGCACCATCATCACGATCTGAACGTACGCGCGGCGTGGCTGCACATGGCGGGCGATGCGGCGAGTTCGGCGGCGATCATCGCGGGCGCGCTGCTGATCCGCTATACCGGCTGGCAGGCGATCGATCCGGTGCTGTCGATTCTGATCGGGGTCGCGATTGTGTGGTCCGGCTGGGGCATCATCCGCGATTCGCTCAACATTCTGCTGGAGGGCTTGCCCAAGGGGCTGGAACTGAAGAAAGTCTCCGGGGAACTGAGCCAGTTGCCGGGGGTCATCGATGTGCATGACCTGCATATCTGGAGTTTGGGGTCGGAATCGCGCGCGCTGAGCTGCCATGTGCTGATCGACGACATGCCGCCATCGGAAAGCGATTCGATCCTGCGGCGCATCAACGATGTCCTGTGCGCACGCTTCCATATCACGCACACCACCATCCAGTTCGAGCACGTGAAGTGCATCCTGGCGGAGACGCATTGCACCTCAGCGATTCAGCCCACGGCGCAGACTCCGCACCGGCACTAAGCTACAATCTGCAGCCAGGTCATGGAACTACCCTACGTAGCATGACCGTTACGCTTCCGCTTTGATACAGTAGGGACTTCGAGTCATGAAATACCTGTCACGGGTGGTCTGGTCGGAAGGCATGTACCTCGGGCCTCACCATTTTCAGGCGCAGAGCCGGTATTTCGAGGATTCGATTGGCTTCACCACCGCCGCGCTGTGGTTCGAGCCGTGGGGCCTGGTGGGCGCGCTACTGGATGCAGAAGCGCTCAAGAATGGCACAGTCTCGCTGATCCACGCGCGCGGCATCTTCGACGACGGCATGGTTTTCCACATGCCGGAGTGCGATCCGCTGCCTGAGCCGCGCAATATCGCGGATCTATTTCCCGCGGTGCGCGACACGGTGACCATCATGCTGGCGGTGGCGCCGCGGCGGCCGGAAGGCGCGAATACTATGACGCCGGGCGATATCGCGACGTTATCGCAGGCGGGGACGCAGAACGGCGCGCTGCGCTTCCGCGCCGAGATCCAGATGCTGCACGACGAAACCACGGGGCGCGACGAAAAGCCGGTGCACATCGGGCGCAAGAACATCAAGCTGCTGCTGGATACCGAAGCGGCCGGCGACCTGGTCACGCTGCCGATCGCGCGCATTATGCGGGACGGCTCGGGACATTTTGTTTTCGACGAAAGCTTCATTCCGCCGTCGGTCGAGATCAGCGCCAGCGAGCGGCTGATGTCGATACTGGGGAGGCTGATCGAGATTCTGGAAGAAAAGAGCTCGCGTTTTTCCCGCGCGGCCAGCGGCGGCAAGGAAAAGTCGTGGGCCGAATTCTCGACGCGCGAGATCGCCAATTTCTGGCTGCTGCATACCGTGAATTCGTCGCTCGCTCCGCTGCGGCATCAATACCTCACCAAGCGCGGGCATCCCGAGGAGTTGTTCGTCGATATGCTGAAGCTGGGCGGGGCGCTCTGCACTTTCGCCATTGAATCGCATCCCTCGCGATCTGCCGCTTTACGATCACCGTAACCTGGATAAATGCTTCGGAGCGCTGGACGAGCACATCCGGATACATCTCGAAACCATTGTGCCGACGCAGTATCTGGAAATTCCGCTGATCAAGCGCGCCGACTTCTTCTATGAAGCCGCGGTGACGGATCAGCGGGTGCTGGACAAGGCGCGGTGGATTTTCGCGGTGCGCTCGCGGGTAAGTGAGCCGGATTTGATCGCCAAGACGCCGCAATTGGTCAAGCTATGTTCCAAGGATTTTGTGCCGCAGCTGGTCAAGCGCGCGCTGCCGGGCATGGCGCTGACGCATTTGCCGGTGCCGCCGTCCGCGATCCCGGTCAAGGCGGACTTCCAGTATTTCAGCGTGAGCAGGTCGGGGCCGTGCTGGGACCACATTGTGCAGACCCGCCAGCTCGGCTTGTACGTGCCGGGCGATTTGCCCGATCCCGCGGTTGAGCTGCTGGTCATTTTGGAGGCGTAAAGGAATGCATCCGCAAGCAGCGCCGCGCCGGGTTGAAAATCTTGCGTTCGTCTTTCAGGAGCTGTTGACCGTCGGCGAGCGCTTGCGATCCAACCGCCAGCAGGTGGCGGATGCGCCTTCGTTCCGCGCCCAGATCTGGGCGGCAGTAAAGCAAGCCGATGAAGATGCCCGCCGCCGCGGCTACAGCGCGGACGATATCGAGCTGGCCACCTTCGCGGTGATTGCGTTCCTGGACGAGTCCATTCTCAATTTGCGGCTGCCGGTGTTCGCGGACTGGCCGCGCCAGCCTTTGCAGGAAGAACGCTACGGGCACCATATCGCCGGCGAGATTTTCTTCCAGAATTTGCAGAAACTGTTGGGACGGCAGGATTCGGACGAAACCGCCGATCTACTCGAGGTGTATCAACTGTGCCTGCTGCTGGGCTTCGCAGGCCGCTACAGCATGGGCGGCCGCGGCGATCTGCGCGCGATTACCATGCAGACGGCCGACAAGATTCAGCGTATCCGGCAAACCGGCGGCGATATGTCCGTGGGTTGGAGACTGCCGCAGGATCCGCCGATCACGCGGGGGCAGCGATCCCTGGGCCACGCGGCTGCTGTGGGCCTTAGTGGGATGCGCGGGCTTAGTGGCTTTGTTGTATGTAAGCTTCTATCTGATGTTGAATTCCGGCGCCGATAATCTGGAAGCCATCGCGAGACGCCTGCTATGAACTTCTATTGGGCGTCAGCGGGATCGTTCGTTTTCTTCATCGTGATTGGCATGCTGGGCGGGAGCCTGCTGCACCTGGAAGGGTCCGCGCTGGTACTTCTTCCTGGGATTGATGAGCGCGCTGGGGCTGTCTTCGGCGGCGCTGTTTTACTATTTCCAAAGACGCGCGGAACAGCGCGGCCAAGGCTCGGGGGCGCGGGCGCGTCATCCGGTGGAAGCGGCGCGAGCGGCCCGAACGAAACCGATCCTTTGATCCGCGATGCCAGCGCGCGGCTGGCGCAATCGAAGGCCGGGGCCGGTATCGCAAACCTGCCGATGATTTTTGTGATCGGCGATCGCGGCACCGCCAAAACCAGCACTATCCTGCAATCCGGTATTGAACCGGAGTTGCTGGCGGGGCAGGTATATCAGGACAACGCTGTGACGCCGACGCGCACCGCGAATATTTTCTATGCGCGTGGGACGGTGTTCGTCGAAGCGGGCGGCGCGGTGCTGGGGAATCCGCAGGCGTGGTCGCGGTTGGTGGCCAAGCTGCAGCCGGGGAAGTTGAAATCGCTGGGCGGCGGGCAAGCGCCGCGCGGCGTCTTGCTGTGCTTCGATCTGGAATCGTTCACGCGGCCGGGCGCGGCAGAAGCGATCGCCAACGCGGCGCGTTATCTGCAAGCGCGGCTGGGCGAAGTCTCGCAGATCCTGGGTGTCAGCTTCCCGGTGTATGTTCTCTTCACGCGGGCCGACCGTCTTCCCTATTTCGCGGAGTTCGTCCGCAATCTGAGCAGTCCAGGAAGCGGGCCAGGTGGTGGGCGCGACCCTGCCGATGCGCCCGGCGCACGCATTAGGCGTTTACGGGGAGGAAGAGAACCAGCGGTTGAGCGCTGCCTTCAACCAGTTGTTCCACACCTTCTGCGATCACCGGCTGCGCCTGCTGCCGCGCGAAACCGACGCTGAGAAGTTGCCGCAGGCCTACGAATTCCCGCGCGAGTTTCGCAAACTGCGCAGCGCGCTGGTGCAGTTTCTGGTGGATATTGGACGGCCCAGCCAGCTTCGGTCGAGTCCGTTTTTGCGGGGCTTCTATTTCTCGGGAGTGCGTCCGGTGACCATGACCGAAGTGGCCGCCGCGCCTCTCGCGACTCCGGCCCAGCAGGCGGAATTAGGCGGCGCCACCGGCATGTTTCGCGCGGGCTCGAAGCGCAAAGGCGCTCGCAGCAGGCGCAGGCGGCGCCGGGAGGCGGATCGCGAAAAGTTCCGCAGTGGCTGTTTCCTGGGGCACCTGTTCAACGATGTGATCCTGGCCGATGAGGCCGCGCGGCGCGCGAGTGGCTCCAGCACCAAGACCAGCACTCTCAAGCGGGCGATGTTCGCAACCGCGACGGGATTGTGCTTGCTGTATGCGATCCTGCTGCTGGTTTCCTTCTTCGGGAACCGGTCGCTGGAACAAAGGGCGCTCGACGCCTCGCGCGGGACTCAATGGGATCGCGGCGGCCAACAACGCCGTGCCAGCGGAGGATTCGCTGCGTAAGCTGGAGACTTTGCGGCAATCCTTGGCGGAACTCACCGATTACGAATACAATGGCGCGCCGCTGCGGCTGCGCTGGGGCCTGTACAGCGGTAGCGCCGTCCTGCCCAGTGTGCGGCGGGCTTACTATACGCAAGTTCAACCAACTGCTGTTCGGCTCGACCGAAGCCGGCATTCTCGCGTTCCTGCAGCGGACGCCCATGACGCCGGGTCCATCCGACGATTACGGCTACGGTTACGATTCGCTCAAGAGCTACCTGCTGACCACTTCGGAATGGAAGCGTTCCTCCGATCAGAGTCTGCAGGACTTCCTGGCGTCGCGGCTGCGCGCGCGCTGGTCGAGCGGCCGTGAGAATGAAATTGGCCCGGCGCGCATGGATCTGGCGAAGTTGCAGTTCGATTTCTACGCTCACGATCTGCAGCATGGCAATCCGTACCCCTCCGATAACGACAGCGCAGCAGTGGACCGCACGCGAAGTTATCTTTCAAAGTTTTCAGGCGTGCAGCGGGTTTATCAATTTTGCTGGCCGAGTCCGCGAGGAAAAATCCGCCCACGACTTTCAACCGGAAGTTCCCGGGAACCGCGGACGCTGTTACCAGCGCAGTGGAGGTCGCCTGGGCGTTCACGCGCGACGGCTGGAAATTCATGCAGGACCAGATCAAGCGCCAGAATTTCGGCGGCGAGCAGTGGGTTCTGGGCCCGTACCAATCGCAGGGCGTGGACCGCGGCGCGATGGAAAAGGGCATTCTGGACCTTTATACCAAGGACTACGTGGAGCAGTGGCGCAACGTTCTCCGCCGCAGTAACGTGAACCGCTACGGCAGCTATCAGGACGCATCGCGAAAGCTGACGCTGCTCACCGGCAGCGGCGCTCCGCTGCTGGCGCTGATGTGGTGGACTTCGCAGAATACCGCGATCGACCTGCCGGGCGTCGCCGATAAATTCAAGGCCGTGCAGGTGGTGGCGCCGCCGTCCCCGGCACAGCAGTATATCGTGCAGTCGAATCAAAGCTACAACGGCGGATTGATGAATCTGCAGCAGGCGGTCGACCGGGCCGCCAACAAAGATCCCAGCGGCGAGCAATCGACGCGCGACAACGCTCAATCCGCGCGCCTGACGGCTCGCCAGCTATCGGCCACTTTCCCGCCGGATCCCGAGGGCCATGTCGATCAACGGACCGAAGAACTACTGCTGCAGCCGATCACCTATCTCGATAATCTTGCGGGTGGCGATCTGCGCGCGGGCGGCGCGGCTTTCTGCGCGGCGTTCAATCCGCTTACCGCGAAATTTCCGTTCAACCCCACCGCGACGGCCGAGGTGACGCTCGATGAACTCGGCGGAATCCTGCGCCCGCAGACCGGGAAGCTGTGGACGTTCTATGATTCGTCGCTGAAGAGCGTCATGCAATGCCCCAACGGCGACTGTTCGCCGCAAGGCAGCACGCCCGTCAATCCGGCGTTCGTGCGCTATATCAGCCAGATGATGAAGTTCTCACGCGCGGTTTATGGCGAGAGCGGGCAGGATCCGAATCTGCGCTACACGCTGCGCCCGCAACCCACCGATCAGGTGGATGATTTCGGAGTGGCGGTCAACGGCGATCTGGCGCAGCTTAAAGGAGGCGCATCGAAGCAGTTTACGTGGCCCGGCCCGGGCACCCGTAGCTTCCGTTTGGATCTCAAGGTGGCGGGCGGCAGCCAGTTGGGCGCGCAATCCTACGACGGCCCGTGGGCTGTTTTCCGCTTCTTCGCCGACGCCAACCGCACCACCAATGCCGGCAACGGCTACACCTTTACCTGGTCGGTGACCTCGGGCCGCAGCCAGCAGCCGCAGATGGTGAAGGGGCGTCCGCTGATCTACGAATTTTTTGTGGACACCGGAGGCGGCCCGGCGGTCTTCAGCAAAGACTTTTTGTCCACGCTGAAGTGTGTTGCGCCTGTAACACGCTGATGGAACACCCTTCGCGCATCGGCAAGTACGAAGTGGAAGAATACTTGGGCGGCGGGATGTCGCGTGTATACCGCGCCAAGGACAGCGTTCTGGGACGGCGCGTGGCGCTCAAAATTCTGGCGGAATCGGTCGCCAGCGATCCCGAGGTCAAGGCGCGATTCCTGCAGGAAGCCCGGCTCGCCTCCAGCATCGCGCACGAAAACATCATTGCGGTTTACGATTTCGGCGAGGAGGAAGGCCGCCCCTTCATGGTGATGGAATTTCTGGAAGGCGAGAGCCTGCGGGACGCCATCGAGAAGCGGCGCACCGGCGATTTTGCGCGGCGCCTGCAGATTGCACTGCAGGTAGGCCGCGCGATAGGCTACATTCACTTGAAGAAGATTATTCACCGCGACATCAAGCCGGAAAATATCCATCTCGACGCGCTCGGCCGCGCCAAACTGATGGACTTTGGCATCGCTAAGCCTGACGGAATGCAACTCGCCAACACCGGATTTACTCTAGGCACCCCGTATTACATGTCGCCCGAGCAAGTGCTGGGAGAGGATGTCACCATCCAGGCGGATGTGTATTCCTTCGGAGTGCTTCTGTACGAACTACTGGCGGGAAAAAAGCCCATCGAGGCCGAGAATTTCGAAAAAATCTTTCATAAAATACTTTACGATCCGCTCAACCTGGAGCCGCTGCACGAAGCGGCGGTGGCGCCGGCCGCGATCGACCTGATTCGTAAATGCATGGCCAAGCCGCCCGCCGAACGCCCGCAAGGATTCGGAATTGTTTGTGGAGCGATTGAAGAGACCCTGAAGCAAGGCGCTCTGCAGCCCCGCCCGGCGCCAGAGGAAGCCGCGGTGGAACCGTCTTCCGGGGATGGACTGCCGGCGTTTCTTCAGGCCCTCCCCGCGCCTTTGCGGACTCAAGGCGGATTGGCGTTTCTGGGCGGCGTCGCCACGCTGCTGGTGATGACCGCGATCTATTTTGGTCTGCACCTCGCACGCGTCATTTGATCCCATGCAACTTCCTTCGATGATCGGCAAGTATGAACTGCTGGAGTTCCTGGGCGGCGGAATGTCGCATGTGTATCGCGCGCGCGACACGGTGATCGAGCGGCTGGTGGTGGTGAAGATCCTCACCGAAGAAGCTTCCGCGGACCCGGAATCAAAAGCACGCTTCCTGCATGAAGCCAAGATCGCCGGCGGGATACAGCACGACAATATCGTCAGCGTATTCGATTATGGCGACCACGGCGGCCGCCCTTACATCGTGATGGAGTACCTGGAAGGCGAAGATTTGCGCGGGGCCATTCGCGAGGGCCACACGGGGAGTCTGGCGAATCGTCTGCGGATTGCCGGGAGTATCGCCGCCGCTCTCGAATATGTGCACGGGCGAGGCATCATCCATCGCGACATCAAGCCGGAAAACGTTCACATCGATAAAAACGGCAAAGTGAAGCTGATGGATTTTGGCATCGCCAAGACCGCGAATCTTTCGCTCACGCGGACCGGCATGGCCATGGGGACGCCCTATTATATGGCGCCGGAACAGGTGGCCGGGCGTGCCACCACGCCGCTGATCGACATTTACGCGTTCGGTATGTTGTTTTATGAACTGCTCACCGGCGTCCGCGGCATTCAGGGCGACACCATGGAGCAGTTGTTTTACCAGATCATGAACCAGCCGCTGGATCCGGCTGCGCTGGAGAATGCCGGCGTCCCGCCCGCGGTCCGCGACTTGATCCTGCGCTGTACGGCTAAGGCCGCCGAGCAACGGCCACAGAGCTTGCGTGAAGTCATCGAAGTGGTCCGGCGGGCGACGCCTTCGGAAAAGGTGGGTAGCGGCGCCACCACGCGGACTCTGACGACTCCGGAAGCGCCCGCTGTGACTATCGCGCAACCCACAGCGGAGCCGCGGAAACCGTTTGCGGGGCGCCCGGTGGTGCTGAGTCTGGTGGCCGTCATCGGCGTGATTGCGATGGCGGCAGCGATTTATTTATGGGCCCACCGCGTGGAGGCGATTCCGGGAATGATCTATTATCCCGGCGGCGCGTTCCCTTTCGGCCCAGATAACAAGCCGGTGAACCTGGGGCCGTTTTATATTGACGAAACCGAAGTTTCCAACGCCGATTATGCGGAGTTTTGCCGCGCCACCGGATGCCCGCCGCCCATGGGCGCTCCGGATCTGCCGGTGGTCCGCGTGACGATCGCGCAGGCTCGGGCGTATGCGCAGTGGAAGGGCCGGCGCTTGCCCACCGCGCAGGAATGGGAACGCGCCGCGCGCGGTGTGGACGCGATGCGCTATCCGTGGGGCAAGGAGGAAGACCCCAAGCGCGCCAACTTATTGGATAACCCCACGCTGCTGAATCATGCGCTGATGCCGGTGCGCTCTTTCGCGAAGCTTCCCGAATATCAGATGGCGGGCAATGCCTGGGAGATGATCGATACCCCCGTGACTCCGAGCGACGCGGCGGTGGCGATGTTTTCCACTCTCGTGACGCCCGCGCCGACGCGAGACGAACGATGGTTCCAGATACGCGGCGGATCCTATAACACGCCGCTTCCCGCGGCGGTCACTTACGAATACAGTCCCATCCCCGAGCGCTTCTCCGGCCCGGACATCGGTTTCCGTTGCGCCAAAACTTTTCCTTAAGATGAGCACAACCTGGGACGCGAGACAGTATCAGCAGCGGCACTCCTACGTATTTCAATATGGGCAGGCGGTGCTGGATCTGCTGGCGCCGCGGAAGGGCGAACGGATTCTCGATCTCGGCTGCGGCTCCGGTCAATTGACGGCCGCGATTGCCGATGCCGGGGCTGACGTGATCGGGCTTGACTCGTCGCCGGAGATGTTAGCGGAAGCCCATGCGCATTACCCTGCTATCGAATTCCGCCTGGGTGACGCGGCGGATTTCGCCTTGGAATCGCCAGTGGACGCGGTGTTCTCGAACGCGGTATTGCATTGGGTGAAGAACGCGGCGGGCGCGGCGGCTTGCATTACGCGAGCGCTCAAGCCGGGCGGCCGTTTCGTGGCCGAGTTCGGCGGGCACGGTAACATTCAGCCGGTTGTCGATGCGCTTCGCGAGGTGCTGGGTCCGGTGGAGACTCCCTGGTATTACCCCAGCATCGGCGAGTATGCGACTGTGCTCGAACAAAGCGGTCTGGAACCGCGGCAAGCTTGGCTGATCGATCGCCCAACGCCGGTCGAAGGCGAGGATGGCATGGAGGACTGGCTGGCGGTGTTCGCGCGCTTCGCGCGCGAGAGATCAGTGCACAGAGTGGCAGAAAGACTCCGGCCGACGCAGTATAAGGATGGAGTTTGGACCGTAGACTACCGCCGGCTGCGAATTGTAGCCCGTAAAACGGCACTTTAAACCCTGCGTGCTACGCTCGAAGTATGAGCTTTTCGCAGTCGTTTTTCGCTGAACGGTTCGGCATCACCGAGCACGATCTGGAGTCCTATTTAAGCGAGGCGCTGTCCGCGGGCGGCGACTATGCCGACGTGTACTTCGAATACCTGGCGACCAGTTCCATCGGCATCGACGAGCAGATCGTCAAGAGCGCGACCGAGGGTGTCAGCATGGGCGCCGGAGTGCGCGTGATCGCGGGCGAACGCACCGGCTACGCCTACAGCGACGACTTAAGCCCAGCGAAAATCCGCAAGGCCGCGCACACTGCCGCTTTGATCGCCAAGGGCCCTGCCAGCGTCCTGAAGACCGGTTTCGAGGAGGCTCAGCAGCACAATCTTTACCCCATGCTCCACGCCCCCAACGAGTTGGGCCTGGAGGAACGTGTGGCGCTGGTCAAACGCGCCGATGTGGCGGCTCGCGCCTACGATTCGCGCGTGTTTCAAGTGCAAGCCACTTACGCCGACAGCTTGCGTAACGTGCTGGTCGCCACCAGCGAAGGCAAGCTTAGCTTCGATCGCCAGCCCATGGCGCGCATGAGCGTGATGGTGCTGGCACGCCAGCCTGACGGGCCTCCGCAGCATGGCTACGCCGGAGGCGGAGGGCGCGTAACGCTCGATTTTTTCCTGGATGAGAAAACGCCCGAGGATTTCGCGCGGGAAGCTGCGCGGCAGGCGATCGTCCAGCTTGACGCCATCGACGCGCCGGCGGGCGAGATGCCGGTGGTGCTTGGCGCCGGGTGGCCCGGGATTCTGCTGCATGAAGCGGTGGGCCACGGACTCGAAGCGGATTTCAACCGTAAGGGGACGTCGGCATTTAGCGGGCGGATCGGACAACAGGTGGCAAGTCCGCTGTGCACCGTGATCGACGACGGAACGATCGGCAGCCGCCGCGGGTCTCTCAACGTTGACGACGAGGGCATGCCCACGCAGAAGAACGTGCTGATCGAAAATGGCATCCTGCGCGGCTATTTGCAGGACAAGCTCTCCAGCCGCCTGATGAAGACCGCGTCGAGCGGCAGTGGCCGCCGCGAAAGCTATCAGCACATCCCCATGCCGCGCATGACGAACACTTATATGCTGGCTGGCGATAGTGATCCCGCCGATATCGTACGCTCGGTCAAGAAAGGCCTCTACTGCACGACTTTTAGCGGCGGACAGGTTGACATCACGAGTGGCAACTTCGTTTTCTCGGCGACGGAGAGCTATCTCATCGAAGACGGCAAGATCACGCGCCCGGTGCGCGGCGCGTCGCTGATCGGCAACGGCCCGGAAGCGCTGAAGTACGTAAGCATGGTCGGCAACGATTTGAAACTTGACGAAGGCATCGGTACCTGCGGCAAGGAAGGGCAGAGCGTGCCGGTGGGCGTCGGCATCCCGACGGTGAAGATCGATCGCATGACGGTGGGAGGAACCGCCGCGTGACAGCGCAAGAATTAACGTTAGAGCA
This sequence comes from Bryobacterales bacterium, assembly GCA_963779075.1. Lineage (GTDB taxonomy): Bacteria > Acidobacteriota > Terriglobia > Bryobacterales > Bryobacteraceae > Palsa-187. The sequence goes on along the minus strand of CAVZWS010000018.1, from coordinate 894,990 downwards.
AATCGCCTCCGATGCAGTGCACCAGGCGCTCGCCGGTGGCGCGACGGACGCCGAGTGCACGATTTCCGAAGGCGAGGAGTTTTCCGTCAGCGTCCGCATGCAGGAGGTCGAAAACCTGAAGGAAGCCGGCTCGCGCGGCGCTGGAATCCGCGTGCTGACTGGAGACAAAGGCGCGCAGCGCGCAGGTTCGTCATATACGTCGGATCTTTCGCCCGAGGGCATCGAGAAAATGGTGAAGGCGGCGCTGGAACTCGCCAAGATCACCAGCGTCGATCCTTTTGGTGGACTGCCGGAGGCCAGCGAACTCGGCAAACTCGAAGGCGACTTGAAGCTTTACGACGATGCCATCGCCAAGATGACCACCGAGTGGAAAATCGACCAGGCCATGCGCGCCGAAAAAGCCGCGTTCGATTTCGATCCGCGTATTCAGCTCTCCGAAGGCGCGTCTTTCGATTCGCACATCGGACGACGCATCTTTGCGAATTCGCGGGGCTTCCTGGGCAGCTACCGAACGTCGAGTTGCAGCTTGAGCGTGGTTCCGGTCGCGAAGCAGGACGGGTTGATGGAGCGGGACTACTGGCACACCTCCGCGCGCAGCTCAACGCGTCTTGAAAGTCCCGAATCCGTGGGCCGCATCGCGGCTCAACGCGCCATCCGCCGACTCAACGCCCGCAAAGTTCCCACGCAGAAAGTCCCAGTGATCTTCGAGCCGCGCACCGCGGGCCAGTTCCTGGGCGATATTTTCGGAGCAGTCAACGGAGGCGCCATTTATCGTCATGCGTCCTTCCTGGCGGGCAAGCTGGGGGAAAAGATTGCCTCCGATGCACTGACGGTGGTCGACGACGCCACCATTCCGGGCCTCTTCGGCACTACGCCGTTTGACGATGAAGGCGTAGCTTCGCGGCGCACCATGGTGATCGAGCGTGGCGTTCTCAAGAGTTATTTGCTCAATACCTACTCGGCGCGCAAGCTGAATCTCAAGACCACCGGCAATGCCTCGCGCGGTATCACCGGCAACGCGGGCATTGGCCCCGGCAACTTTTTTATCGAAGCCGGCGCGCACTCGCCGGCTGACATCATTGCGAACATCCCTAGCGGGCTCTACGTCACGGAACTGATTGGTGGCGGCGCGAACACCGTTACCGGCGACTATTCTTCCGGAGCGGCCGGCTTGTGGATTGAGAACGGTAAGCTGACGTATCCGGTTTCGGAGATCACGATCGCGGGCACCATGCAACAGATGCTGCAGGGAATCGAACAGGTGGGCTCCGATCTCGAATTCCGCGGCTCCATCGCCGCCCCCACGATTTTAATTCGGGAGATGACCATCAGTGGCCAGTGAGCCAGTTACCGCTCAACGGAACGCGGCTGCGGGTTCGCAATGCGTTGTACTATGTGGCCGCCGTGGTGGGTCTGCTGGCCGCGGCTGGATGGGGCTACATGCGGTACCTTGACCGTCACAGCAACGTCGATATCCCGCTGACGGCCGAAGCCAGAGCATACACTCGCAACCTCCAGTTGAGCGATGTCGAAATGAAGGCGAGTGAAAACTACTTTCAGCAGGCGGTCGTGGAAATCGAGGGAAAAATTGCCAACACTGGCGACCGGCCGCTGGATACGGTGGAAATTTATTGCGTCTTCCGCGATCCTTACGGACAGTTGGTACTGAGGCGGCGGCTGGCTATCGTCAGCACGCGTATGGGCGGCTTGAAGCCGGGCGAGACCAAATCGTTCCGGCTTCCCTTCGATGACCTTCCGGCAAGCTGGAATCAAGCGATGCCGCAACTGGTGATCGCAGGCGTCAAGTTTTCCTGATGGCGCACGTCTTGCTGGTGGATGACGATGCCGCTGCTCTGGATCTGCGCAAGGTGATCCTGGAGCGCGAAGGACATCAGGTATCGATTGCCAGCGAACCGGCTTCTGCGCGCGCGTTGTTTGCCGAGGCACATCCCGAGTCCGTAGTCCTGGATCTGCGGCTCCCCGAAGCCAAAGACGGCCTGGCGCTGATCCGCGAGTTCCGCGCCGCGGCGCCGGACGTCCGCATCATCGTTCTCGCCGGATGGCCGCTCGATCTGGAAGGCACGCCGGAGGCGCAAATGGTGAACCTGGTATTGGCGAAGCCGATCCGGACGGCAACGCTCGTGGACGCGCTTGCCGAATCAGAACCGCGCTGAGCGTAGCTGTTCCAGTGTCAGGCCCGTCAACGCCGGGATGTCACCTTCAGGGATGGCGCCGCAACTCACCGCCCGAAGGAAATAGTTACGCAGGCCCTGAGCGGTGGCGGCGTCATCGAAGACATCGCCCACCATGGCGGCCTGGGCCGACATACGAATAAAATTGCGCAGGCGGTCAGACGCGAGATCCAGGCCTTCCAGGAAAAACGAGTACACTGCCGCGTAGCGGATCGGAAGCTGCGCGGGGTGCAGGTCCCAACCCTGATAGAAACCGTTATAGAGCGCGTCGCGCACATGCTGGCAGTGCAGTTTCCAGGCTCGATGCACGACCATGCGATTTTCGGACTTTTGCGCATCGCTCAGCTCGTGGCCGCGATGTGGCGGGATGGGCAAGATATTGGTGGGTCCGTCGGAGAGGGCGATGCCGCTGCCCGCGAGGGTCATCAGCATGATCGAGCGCGCGAAATGGCAGGCTGGATGCAGCAGGTGCTGACTATGCGCGGTGATGCCGAGCGACGCCGTGTAATCGTAGGGGCCGAAATGCGCTCCCACGCAACGGCCCTCTGTAAGTTCGACGAGTTCCGTCAGTTTGGTGAGCGAAAGTGACGTCTCCACCATCAGCTCGACGCCGACGTCGGGATACGGCGCGAAGGCGTCCATGAATTCCGAGACCTGATCCAGCGCGGTGATCTTCGGTAATGTGACGACGAACTCCTCAGGCAGCTTGCCCGCCGCCTTCAGGAAGCGGTTGAGTGTCCGTATCGCGCGGGGTTTGGATTCGGGCGCGAACGATTTAATGCGAAGCCCGATGAATGGCGGCAACGTGCCGTCTTCCAATCCCTTGCTGAGCTGCGCGGCCGCTGCGTCGACTGCCGCGTCTTCTTCCGCGTCGGAACGAATGCCGAAGCCGTCTTCGAAATCGATGCGGTAATCTTCTACTGGTTCACGACGCAGCTTTTCCGCGACGCGCTGGTACACGGTCGCGGCCAAGTCGTCGCGAATGCCCAATGCTTTAGCGAACGCCGCCGCATCGGGCGCATATTCGGCCAGTGCGCGCTCGGCGAGTTTCCCCAACTTGCGCGTGGTATCCGACTTGAATAAGTGCGCTCCGCCATAGACCACGTGCACCGGCTGTCTCATCGTGACCATCATACGAAGTGATCGTAGCCGCGGAGAGCGAGGGGCTGGCCCTGGAAATGGACCGCTCCCGGCGCGGCCTTTGACGATGGTCCCGATGAGGGTCGTCCCGCGCGGAGGCGATTTGCGGGGCGGGAGCGTGAACAGCAACTCGTAGTCTTCGCCGCCGTGGAGGGCGCGTTCGAGGGTGGCGCCGCGGACGATGGGGACGCGGTCGACAACGGCTGCGACGCCGGATGCGAGGCACAGGCGATGGAGGTCGAGGGAGAGGCCGTCGCTGAGGTCCATGCAAGAGGTCGCCCGGCCGCGCAGAGTCCGGCCGAGTTCGAGACGCGGCTGGATGCGTCCTCCCCAAGGCTTTGCCGAGGCGGCCGGAAACGTACAGCAGATCGCCGGGACGAGCGCCGCTGCGCCGCAGGGCTTGGCCGCGCGGGCGCTGATCCGCAGACCATGACGTCGCAATAAATTTTGTCGCTGTGTGCCAGGTCGCCGCCGGCGAGGACGGTTCCGGTGCGGCGCGCGAGAGTCATGAGGCCGCGATAGAAGGCAGTCGATGAATTTTTCGCCGCGTTCGGGCGGCACGGCGAGCGACACCAGACAGAAGTGCGGCTCGCCTCCCATCGCGGCGATGTCGCTCAGGCTTCGGGCCAGGGCGTTGTGGCCGATGATCGATGGCGGCTGGTCGGGCAGGAAGTGAATGCCTTCGTATGGATTGATCGGCGGTGAACAGCAGTTCTTCGTTGGGACGCGGGCGGTAGATGGCGCAGTCGTCGCCTATGCCGAGGGCGATGCGATCGCCGGGGCGTGCCAGGCGGCGCAACTTTTCGACAATATCCAGCTCATTCATGGAACACGAGGCCGGACGGCAATTCCTCACCAAAGATCTTACCCATGGCGGCGAGGTCGCCGGTGGGCTCGGCTTCGAGGTTGAGATCGGGGAACGCGCGGCGCACGGTTTCGAGAGTGTGCGGAGGCAGGTCGCGCGTGGAGTCGCCGGTGACGCGGGCCAGTGCGGCGATGGTGTCGGCGGCTTTGGGGACTTTAAGCAGAGCGTCGACCCAGCGCGCGGCGGTGGCGGGCGGCAGCACTTGGTTGATGGGTCCGTAGAAAAGCTTGCGGGCGCCGAGGCGGGCGAGGCACCACAGGCCGGTTTCGACGAAGTCGCTTTTGGCGATGCGGGCGAGAAGTTCGTCGCCGAGCTGGGTCTTGGTCTGTAGCGGCAGGAGTTCCAGACTCGCGGCGGCGCGCCACATTTCGCGCAGCAGGCTGGGGTTCACGCGCTGCGGTTTTTTCGAGGCGCGCGGCAATAGCGTGGGCGAGAGGCGCTGGAACACGTCCGTTTGCTGATTCTTGTTGAGGCCTCCGGCGACGCGGCCCCAGAAGATCCACCATTCGATTTCGTTCTGGACCTGGTTGGCGAACGTCAGGCCGGAGGCGTACACGCGGCGGGCTTGTTCGACGCGGAAATCGTCGCCGGGGAAGCCGAAGCCGGGGCGCAGACAGAAGCCGCAGAGATTGAGCCAGCGGAGCTCGTGCGCTGCGCTGCGCTTGCGGCTTTCGGCGAGTTCGAGCATATGGTCGGCTAGTTTGCGGATGGCCGAGAGCGGCCAGGAGTTGCGTCCCAGGCCGAGGGCTTGTTCGAGGCGAGCGGGGAGTTGCGCGGCTTCGACGGTGTCACCAGCAAAAGCCGCTGGGATCAGGGCTTCGGCGGCGGCGAGGGCTTCGTCGCTAATCACTGCGGCGGGTCGCGCGGCAGCTTGCTCTTTCGCGGCCTTGCGGAGTTCGAATTGGAGGCGCCAGCGGTGCTCGCTTTCTTTCGAATCGGCCCAGATTTCGAGCGTGCCGACTTCGGTGAGTTTCGCGCCTAGCTTCACCGGGACCAATCGCTCGCCGGCTTTGCCGAAGCGGAGTACAGCGTTGAGCGGGGCATGCAGGTGCGGCTCGCCGTCTTGCGGCTGGCGGGGGAATTCGACCACTTCGCCGGGGCGGTCCTCGGTGCGGGTGCGCGAACTATACAGGCGGAAGGACACGGGCTTGTTGGCGACCAGTTGGAGATTGCCGGGATCGATCTCGACCGTCGAACCTTCTTCGGAGCCGCGCGGGACCAGGCACAGAGTCCGCAGTTGATCGGCTTCGCCGCCGAGTCCGATGAAGTAAGCGCGTGGCAGACCGCCGCGGACCAGCAGGCCTTGGCCGGTCGATCGGACGTAAGAATAATATGCCGCGCCGACGGCTACGGCGAGATCGAGATCGCGATTGTCGAGGATCAGCGGGCGGCGGCCATACCAATGTTCCAGCACGTCGGCGACGCGCTGGCGCAGGATGTCGGGAATGAAGAAGCCGCCGTTGAACAAGAATCGCGTCGGGGACGGCATCGCCGGCGCTCGGCGAGGAATGCGGCCAAGTGACGCGTGACGGCGGGGTCGGAAACGTAGGGCAGCCCGAGCTCGCGGAAGGGGCTGCGCTCTTCTTCCTTGGGGCGATCGGCGAGTTCGCACATCGGAAGGAAGCCGTCGAGCGCGAGTTCGAGAACTTCTTCGCGGAGGATTTCGGTTTTGAGCGTGCCGCCGACCAGCGAGGAGCCGCCGCCCAGCACGGTGATCTCGGCGCTGGCGAGAGTGGGGTCGGCGAGCAGGCGCTCTTTGGCCGCGGCGCATTGACGGCGGAGACCGCTGCGCTGGCGAATCGACAAAGTCTTGCCGAGCTTCGCTTCCACTAGCCAGGCAAGCGTGAGATCGAGGTTATCGCCGCCTAGCAGCAAGTGCTGGCCCACGGCGGTGCGCGTGAAATCGATGCGGTCGCCTTCGCGGGCAACGCGGATCAGGGTGAAGTCGCTGGTGCCGCCGCCGACGTCGCAGACCAGAACCGTTTGGCCGTCGAACAGGCTTTTCTGCGAGCGCGTGAGATCGTTGGCGATCCAGGAATAGAAGGCGGCGGCGGGCTCTTCGAGCAGTGTCAGCTTTTCGATGCCGGCTTCGCGGGCGGCCATGACGGTGAGTTCGCGGGCTTCTTCGTCGAAGCTGGCGGGGACGGTAAGCACCACGTTGTGCTCCGAGACGGGCGAGCCGTGCTGCTTCTGCCATGCGTCGGCGAGGTGCTTCAAGATGCGCGTCGAGACTTCGACCGGCGAGAGGACGCGGCCGCCTTCCTGCGCGTCCCAAGGCAGGATCTTGGCGGTGCGATCGACCGCAGGGTTCGAGAGCCAGCTCTTGGCGGAGTTCACCGACTTGGTGGGAACAATCGCGCCCTGCTCGCGCGCATAAACTCCGGTGTATTCCTGATCGCCCAAATACAGAAACGACGGCAGCGTGCGGAGCGCCTCGATGCGGCCGGGCGCGACGTACTGCGGGACGTCGAGCACGTGAATAGTGGGGTAATCCGCTTCGTCCGTCGAATCGATGTAAGCGAGCGCGGAGTTGGTGGTGCCGAGGTCGATACCAATATTCATTTACGAAGGGCCACTATTCGACTTCGATCTCGGCGGGCGCGAGCACGGCGCCGGGCACGGCGGCGGGGAGATCGACTTTAGCAGCTTGCCAGCCTTTGTGGCGCAGCAGACCGCCGGGGGCTTTGCCGTTGGCGGGCACGTTGCCGATGAGCTTGATCGCGCCTTGGGCGACGCCTTCGGTCTTGGTGTAGGTGCCTTCGACGCCGTCGATGACGGGCTGGAACTGGAGATAGCGTTCGAGCGATTGTTTCGATTGCGCCTGGACGTCGCGCACGGCGGCGCCGACCTGTTCATCCGAGTAGGCCGAGATGTCCTCCATCAGAAAATCCACCAGGCGCGCGTCGCGCTGCAGCAGGGAGAGAATCTGCACCGCGCCATCGGCGGGTCCGGCCTGCGGTTTGGGCGGAGCAGCGGCCTTCACGGGCATGGCCTTGGAATAGCCGAACGCAAGTGCGATATCGGGGGCGAGCGTGCCCGAGAACAGAATAGAGAAGAAGCTGCGGAAAGCGAACGAGATTCGGTTCAAGATGTTTCTATTTTAGCTTGCCGGGCTTACTTGCTCGCCATAATGATATCCTCACAGTGTCGACATGACTGCCTGGACTCGGTTCTGGTTGGCGGCGTGCGGCGTGGCCGCCTCCGTCACTGCGCTGTACGCATTCCAACGCGAGTTCCGCGTCTATATCAGCCTGGAAGGCTACGACAACATTGCTCTTCCGGACGATTACCGCATTCCGGGTGAGTTTGTGTTCGGACGCCTGATGTATCCGCCCCACCCGCGCGGGCGCTTCAGCCGGCCGCTGGGCTTGGGCGGACGTTTCGACTGGCGCGAAGGCGGCACCAGTTGGTCTCAGGATTATCCCCGCGCCGATCGCCAGTTTGTGCTGGCGCTGCGCCGCCTGACTCGGCTCAATGCACGGTCCGTGGAACAACCCATCAATCTGGATGACGGCGAAGACGTGTACAACTGGCCGTGGCTCGCGGCTGGCGAAATGGGCGACTGGAAACTCACCGAGCCGCAAGCGGCGCGCCTTCGCGACTATCTGTTGCGCGGCGGGTTCCTGATGCTGGACGATTTCTGGGGCACCGAGGAATGGAACCGCTTCGCGGAATCCATGCGGATGGTATTTCCAGACCGGCCTATCGTCGAGATCGATAATGAGGATGCGGTATTCCACTCGGTTTACGATCTGGATGACCGTTACCAGATACCGGGTCAGTGGGCGCTGGCGCGCGGCATGACTTACCGCAACGACGGCTACCGCGCGTTTTGGAAGGGCATCTATGACGACCACGGACGCCTGATGGTGGTGATGGATTTCAATTCCGATGTGGGCGATTCGTGGGAATGGGCGGACTCGCCGCATTACCCCGAGAAGTATTCAGCCCTGGGCATTCGCATCGGCGTGAACTACGTTGTCTATTCGATGACGCACTGAGGCCGTCGCCGCTAGCGTCCGCGCACTACTGCCGCGTCGCGCAGCTTGTCTAATTCGCGGCGCGCGATGGTGGCCCATTCGCTGGAGGGGTCGAGCTTCAAGTACGCCATCCAGTGCTGCACGGCTTTCATCGGCTGGTGCGCGCCCTGATAAAGCAGTGCGACGTTATAGTGCGCGTCGGCATAGTTCGGAGAAATGCGCAGCGCCGCCAGATACTGTTCCAACGCCCGCCCACGGTCGCCGCGTTCATCGTAGAGGTTGCCCAGATCGAAGCGCGCTAGCGCATATTCCGGATCGGTATCGGTAGCCTGGATATAATAACGCTCCGCAAGAGTGAAGTTGCGGGCATTGAAATAAATGGTGCCCAGATTGACCAGCGCTCCCGCGGATGCCGGGTCGAGTTCGATCGCCTTCTCGTAGGCTTCAATGATGTCGTTAGCGGGCGCGCCGGTGGCCTCCAGATCCAGGCCGCGCTGGAACCAGTGCTCGGCCGCCTGACGCTGCTCGCGCTCGGCGCGAGGATTTTCCTTGGGGCGGAATTCGAGCAGACGGCTGAGCTCGCCGGGATCGAAGTCGAGCAGTAGTTGGCCGGACTCAGCTTCCATGGCGCGGCCTTCCAGTCTCCACGCGAATCCTTTTACCGTCGGCGTATAGCTTGAGCTCGGTGAGCGGATCTTTCACGTCACGCAGTTTTTCGATCAGAGCGTGGATGGCGCGCCGGATCTGCTGCGGGGGAACGCGGCTGTTGCGCAGTTTGATCAGCGTGCGCAGTGCCAGTAGTTCGCGAAATCCATAGCTGGCTACCGGCTGGACCAGTTTCTGCTGCTCCCAGCTCTTCAACTGCTTTTCGGAAACGTGGAGCAGACGCCGGGCCGCTTCGCGTGTGAAAGACTGACTCATTGCGCTGCTGGCCACGCAAGAATTCTAACAGGACTGATAGAGAGAAATCGCGGCGATGCCGGCGGCGCCCGCCTGGCACGCAATCTTCCGCGTTGGTTGCGGTGATGCCGCCGAGAGCCAGCACTGGAATGCGCACGGCGCGCACCGCTTGCGCGAGACCTTCGATTCCTCGCGGTTCGAGGCCGGTCGCTTTCGAACGCGGCGAGAACACGGGACCAAACATGGCATAGTCGGCGCCCTGGTCCTGGGCGGCGCGCACCTCGTCGAGAGTGTGGCAGGAGACTCCGATTAGAAACCTCGGCGGGGCGATCGCGCGCCAGACGCGTGGAGGGGGCGATCCGGCGGGCAGATGAGCTCCGGCGGCTCCGGCGGCCAGCGCCACGTCGACGCGCGTGTTCACCAGAATCTTAGATCTGCTGGGATTCGGGAGACCAAGAACCTGAACTGTGAGATCGAACAGATCCCGCGCCGAAAGATCCTTTTCGCGGATTTGAATCCATTCGATGCCGGCGGTCAGATTGCGCGGCGATGTTGTCGATCAGGGCTGCGCCGGCCGGCAGACTACGGCGATCGGTGATGTAGCAGCGGATGAAACGATTCTGCACTAGAGGAAGCACGCGCTTTCAGTGTAAGCGCCGCTGTGCTATAAAGGGCACTGCCCTTATGGAAGAGCGCGCTTTTTTTCGCGAGTCCGAAACCACCAAGCCGGCAACGCTGAATTGCCCGTTCTGCCGTACCGCGGATACTTATGAGCTGCGCTGGATGTTGCGCAAGAAGCTCGATCAGGTCGCCGCGCGGCGCCGACGAGCGCGACCGGGCGCGCTTCGCCAAGTTCGCCAGCTATATGGTGCTGCTGGACGATAAAGCCATGTGCAAAAACATGCGCTGCCGAAAGCGGTTCGACATCTCGGGCGTCAAGACCATGGCGTTCATCTAGCGCCGGAATCCAAATCCAGCACTTTGCCTGCCGGCATTAGATCAGCCCCAGGGATGACGCGGGGCGCGTCCGGCGCTAAGATGAGGACATTGCATTTCGGAGGAGGGCAGCATGAATATCGGCGAACGTATTGGCGACTACGAAATCGTTCAGATCCTTGGCGCCGGCGGCATGGGCCAGGTGTATAAGGTCCGTAATATTCTTTCGGACCGCATCGAAGCCATGAAGGTTTTGCTGCCCAATCTCGAAGGCGACCCCGGCCTGGCCGACCGCTTCCTGAACGAGATCAAGGTGCAAGCCACGCTGGATCATCCCAATATCGCCAAGCTCCACACCGCCATGCGCGCCGGCAACCAATTAGTGATGGTGATGGAGTTCGTGGACGGCACATCGCTATCGCAGGTGCTGCAAAGCGGCCCGCTGTCGCCGAGCACCGCTGCCGCCTACGCCGCGGAAGTGCTGGACGCGCTGGGCTACGCGCACGCCCACGGCGTCATTCATCGCGACATCAAGCCCGCCAATATCATGCTGACCAGCGGCGGCCAAATCAAGCTGATGGATTTCGGAATTGCCAGAGTACAGGCCGATCGCCACCTGACGCAGACCGGCAGCACCGTCGGATCGCTGTTCTATATGTCGCCCGAGCAGATCAAGGGCGGCGATCCCGATGGGCGTTCGGATTTGTACTCGCTCGGCATCACCATGTATGAGATGGTCACCGGCCGGCGGCCCTTCCTCGGCGACAGCGATTTTCAGATCATGTCGGCGCACCTGCAGCAAGCGCCCATGGCTCCCATCGAAGTCATCCCCGGCATCCCAACCGCTCTGAGCGACATCATTCTGATGGCGATCGAGAAGGAACCGGCCGCCCGCTTTCAATCCGCCGAGGCGTTCCGCGCCGCGCTGGCCACCGCCTTCCCCGCCGCCGTGACGCCCACGCGAACCATGGCTGCCCGTCGCGGCGGTCACCGCTTCCCGTCATGACTCCGCCGCCGCTGCCGCACGCGGAGCCTCCACCGCTCGCAGCCGCACCGTGGGTAATCCCGCCGGCGCAAGCGCGCAGCAGCCGGAGGGGTCTCTACATGGCGCTAGGCTCGATGCTTACGCTGGCGGTGCTGGTGGCCGCCGTCATCGAGGGTCCCAAACTGATGCGCGGCGGAGCGGCTGACGCTCAAGGCGTCCCGGCGTCCGCAGCCAACCCTTCTGTTCCCGACTGTGCCACTCCGGCTGCGACTCCCGCTGCTCCTCAGGAAACACCCCAGACGGCGGCCGAATCGACTCCGGCTCCGGTCTCGACGCCAGCCGCGGCGCCCGTACCCGCGGCAGTTTCTACGTCGGTTCCTACGCCCGCGCCCGCCCCCGTCGTCGCCACTCGGCCGATTCAGCAACCCGTACCCGCGCAATACGCGTTCCGCCCGGCCCAACCCCCGGCACAACCTGCCCGAGCCGCCCAAGCGGCGCCGTTGCTCAAGCGACGCTGTTGCTCAGCCCGCCCCATCAGTCCAGCCCGCGCCGGCTCCGGCCAGCCGCCGCCTGTCACCGCCGCCACGGCGTCTCCCGAATTGAAAGAGCTGCGCGACCGTATCAACCGCGTAGCGATTCGCGCCGCCGCGGCTCAAGCCGGTGTGCGCTCCATTGAACAAGGAGTCCAGCAGCAAGGCTTCGGCCTCCGCGGCGACATCAAAGCCGCCTCCATCCGGCTCGACTATGTTTTGCAGGAGGCCCGCGCCTCCCTTCAGAACGGAGATGTGGAGGGCGCTCGCAACAACCTGCAATATGCCGAGGGCACGCTCCAGAAGATCGAGAAGTTTCTGGGCCAATAGCGCGCGAAGCGGCTAGCGCGCTGAAACTAGCGGCTGGGAGCCCTGACGAGTAAGCCAGGCAAGCGCCTGCTGGGGGGTCGCGATTTCTCCGCTGAGGGCCGCGAGGCTCAACTGCGTGGCGATCACGTTGGAAACCGAGGGTTCGTACACTCTCCCCTCATGCTGCCGGGACAGCTTCAGGATAAAGGGAACCGTGCGCGATGCCTCCCGGGCCTATCAGCCGCTCGAACGCCGAGCTCCAGTTGTAGCGGTTATGCCACATCGCCGGACGCACGGCGTGATCGGAAGTAACCATCAACGTCGTCGACTCCCACATTCCGGCCTTCTCCAGGGTGCCTCGGACTTCGCCGACCGTCCGGTCGACCAGCGCCAGATTGTCCAGGTAATTGGTGTCGGGACGGAGCGCAAAATCGGCGCGATGCCGGTCATAGATCGCGAACATGTGCGGAGTGGGGAAATGAACAAATACGAAATCCATTTGTGGATCGACAATTTCGCGGTAGGCGCGATCGCGGATGGCCAGAAATTGCCGAAGTTGGCGTCGCTGCACGAAAGCATCCCGGATTTCCGGCGAGATGGCCTTTTCCAGGGGCGGAACAGGTCCATTAAGTTTAGCGCCTGCATGTGGAACAAAAATTCCACATTCGCCCAAACGCTTTCTTCGGATGCCTGTATTTCACGTAAGAGCGCGTTTGCAGGATGGCCGCCAGGCTGCTCGAAACAATGCACCAAGGAATCGCCGATGAGGCGGCAGTAGGGAAGTTGCCAGCCGATTAACGAAGTGTTTGCGCCCAATCGCCGGGCCTGCTGGAATACGTTTGGCTGGTCCCGCCAGCTCCCAGAACGCTTCCGCGCCTGCCGGCTTCACCCATAAAGTTCGCGGCATCCATAGGCTGCGTGAGCTCGAATGCTTGTCCGGATAAAAGGGATGGAATTGCGATCACGGTTGCGTTAGAGGTTTGCAGAACCCGGTTGGCGACCAGCGATTCCGAGCGCAGCCGATCCAATTCGGAGAGCGCCAGTCCCGCGGGCCGCTCGTCAAAAGCGAGGTGCTGATCAAATTCGTCAAACAGTAGCCACACGACTCGGGACGCCGGGTTTTTCCCAGCCGCGGGACGGGCGGGCAACGGCGTCAAGCCCGCTCTCGCCTGGAACGCCGAGGGCTGGGTTTGCGTGGCCCCCAAGAGAAGTCGATCAGCATCGCGGGAATCAGCAAGCCGGCGAGCAGAACCACGGTTCTCGCGGCATGCAGGATACGCGGGTTTCCCATAACGGCCATGCCGGCGCCCAGCGCCAGGCCGAATTCAATCGCGATCAAGATTCCATTGCTGGTCCAATCGACTAAGAGAAACTCGGAGTTCCAATAACGGCGCATCGATTCGATAGCATAAGCGATCACCAATAACGTAGCGCAGCGGGCGATGGCGGTGAAACGCGGGTTGTCCGCCCGCCGAACGCCCTGCGTCAGGAGCCAGAAGACGCAGCGCGAGAATCGCAGAGCTAAGCAATGTGGCCACCAGCAGCCCCGAGTCGCGCGGCGCCGAGCGGTAAAAATCGAGACCGCGGACCTGAAGAATCTCCAAGTCGAACCAGCGCCGGATGAAGCACAGGCATCCCAACGATGCACAGAACAAGGCGTCGGTTAGCCGATAGCGCGCCGTAGCCGGAACAGATATAGACATCGATGCAATCCTTCAAGTCTGCGAGACTTCACCAGCTCGAAATGGGCCGCCGCGGTTGCTTCAAACCGCTCGAAAGTTAAGTTAGTGTAGAGCGCTTCCCGCCCGCGCACGATCCGCTGGAACATCGGATCGGCCGGCGCAACGAATTCGACCAGCAAATAATCCCGTGTCAGTTCCGCCGCAAGGCCCAGGAGCTCTTCGAGAGGCACTCTTTCGGTGACCAGCATATGATGCAGCACCGCCAGCATCATGACCATATCGAAATGTCCGCGCGCCCGCTGCAGAAACGAGTCGCACTCCTGGTTGCGCCAGCCTATCGCCGGCGTGGGCCGTGTCAGGTCCACCACCAGGGGAAGCACGTCGAGGTTCTGCGCGAGTGCCCGGCGCCAGATCGTTCCCACCACCGCAGTATCGCTATCGATGGCCACGACCGACGCGCCCCGTTGCGCCGCAAGCAAGCTAAAGCGGCCCTCGTTGGCTCCCACGTCGAGTACTGTGCGCGGTCCGGCCAAGTCCAGAGCTTCGCGCACGAACCGTTCCTTCGCCTGCAGTTGCGCTCCTGAGTACAGTGACTTATGGTCCAGGTAGCCGGTCCAGACCGACTGCCCATTGGGCCGCGGCGACGACCCTCTTCAGCTGCCTCTCGCAACTGCGCAGTAGATGATCCAGGATGAATTGCGCTTGTTCCGGCGAAGCTGCGGGCTTGGATGATAGGTCTCCGCGGAGGCGTTACTGCCCATCCACTTCGGCACTGTGACCAAGCTCAACAGCGGAGGCGTCAACCGCTTCCAGAATCCCGCCCATCGGTAAACTCGCTTGGCTCCAAGGCCGTCGCGCTTGCCGGCGAAGATATCCGCGGGGGGCAGTCCAAAATGACGATGTGCCGCGAGCGGCAGCAAAAAGCGTGCGCACGAACTGCGCATAGGCCCTCCAGGTCGCGTCGCGAGGCTGGCGGCGTTCGAACGAAAGCACGTCGACGAACACCGGCCGGGGCCCGCGAAATAGAACGTTGTAGGGGGTAGCGTCTTTTAGCCCAAAGCCTTCTCGTAAGCCACTTCGAAACAGTTCCAGGGTAAGTGTTCCAGCGGCTGCCAGCATTTCCGGGGGCCACTCATGGGCGTAACTGGGGAAAGGAATTCGATCATGCTCGAAGATCGCCCCGGAGCCCAGAGTTAGCTCAGTCGCTTCCTCGGGCGAAATCCGCACCGAGGTCACCAGCCGGCCCGCTTCGGTGGCGCCGCGCGCGGCCTGAGTGGCAAGGAAGGCCTCGAGCTCCGCCACGCTGCCCTGCTCGACGGCGCGCAGGATACGGCCGGCGGAGCGCAGCACGGTTCCCGCAGGATCGCGGAAAGAGCGAGACACAGCACCGGCTTCGCTGGTATCGCAGGGGGCGATCATAGCTTTCCGTCAGTCCCGCGACTTGTTCCGCTTGTTGAAAATTCGGTTCAGAAATTTGCGCAGGTAGAATATTCCACCAAGAAAAGCTGCGTATATGGCCTGATAGATGAAGGATCCGGTTCCGGGGTCCACGTATCCAAATGCCTTAGAAGGCAGCGCCAAGAGCAACGCCAACAGGCAAAATGGCGCTAGTACCAATGCCTGATTGCTTCGGCGAGCCGCCCGCTTCATCCTTGCGAGATCCACCTTTCCTGTATTTGTTCATCGATAAGATCGGTCGAGGTTTTAGCGAAGACTACGAATTAAGTGATATACCTGGGGTTCCTAGTGTTCCGATCTTAGTAAGGCCTCGGCGTCGATCTATTTCGCGCACGGAAAACGGGTCTGCCTTTATAATTTCGATATGCCCTCCAGCATGGAAACGCTGGCCACGCCTGAGCTGATTGCCAAGTACGAAGCCGTTATCGGCCTGGAAGTCCACGTTCAGCTCGCCACGCGAACCAAGATCTTCTGCGGCTGCGCCACCAGTTTCGGAGCCGCGCCCAACAGCAATGTGTGCCCGGTGTGTCTCGGCTTGCCGGGTGCTCTGCCGGTGCTTAATCGTCACGCCGTCGAGCTCGCCATCGAAGCATCGCTCGCGCTTAACTGTACCGTCAACCCCAAGTCGATCTTCGCGCGGAAGAACTATTTCTACCCGGATCTGCCCAAGGGCTACCAGATCTCGCAATATGACCAGCCGCTGGCGGAGCATGGTTTTGTGGACGTGAGTCGCGGACGGATCGGACGGAGTCGGCAAGCGCATCGGCGTGACTCGCGTCCACATGGAAGACGATGCCGGCAAAAGTATCCACGACGGCTTTAAGGACTCCGATCGTTACACCTACGTCGATCTCAATCGCAGCGGCACGCCGCTCATCGAGATCGTCAGCGAGCCCGACATGCGATCGTCGGCGGAAGCCTATGCTTACCTCACTGAGATCAAGCAGGTGATGCAGTACTTGAACGTCTCCACCTGCGATATGGAGAAGGGCCATCTGCGCTGCGACGCCAACGTGAGCGTTCGGCTGCGCGGCGCGGAGAAGTTCGGGCACCAAGGCCGAAGTGAAGAATCTGAATTCCTTCAAATTTCTGAGGCTGGCGCTGGACCATGAGATCGCCCGCCAGGTGGCGTTGATCGAGAGCGGCGGCCGCGTGGTGCAGGAGACGCGCCTGTATAACCCGGACACCGATGAAACCGTCAGCATGCGCAGCAAGGAGCATGCGCACGACTATCGCTATTTCCCCGAGCCGGATCTGGTGCCGCTGCGCATCAGCGACGCCTGGAAAGAGCGCGTCCGCACGCAGATGCCGGAGTTGCCGGCGTCACGCCGCAAGCGCTTTATCGGGGATTACGGCCTGCGCGAGTACGACGCCGAAGTGCTGACTTCGACGCGCGCCATGAGCGAGTATTTCGAGAAAGTGGTGGCCGCGAGCGGCGATGCGCGCGCCGCCGCCAACTGGGTGATGGGCGATCTATCGGCGCTGCTTAAAGAAGTGGGCAAGGAAATTGAGGACTCGCCGATTTCCGCCGATCACCTGGGTCGACTGATTGGACTGATTGCGAACGGCAAGATCAACGGCAAACTCGCCAAAGATATTTTCCCGAAGATGGCTGCCGCGGATGAAGCGCCCGAAGTCATTATGCAGCGCGAAGGCCTGGAGTCCATCAGTGACGAAGGCGCGCTCGGCAAGATCATCGACGAAGTGATCGCCGCGAATCCCAAACAGGTCGAGCAGTATAAAGGCGGCAAGCAGCAAGTGATCGGTTTCCTGGTCGGCCAAGTGATGAAGGCCAGCCGCGGTCAGGCCGACCCTGCCGTGGTCAACCGCATGTTCAAAGAGAAGCTGTAGGTGCCGCGCGTCATCTCATCCGCGCAGACGTTTTTCACTAAATTCATTCTTCCCTTTGTCGTCGTCGCGGTTTTTGCGTACGGCCTTTTCTCTTGCCGGCAGGCGCGTTTTGCCGATCTTGGCTCCGGTCGGAGTACTCCTTGCAGTGAGCATCTACTGGTTCTACGTCCGCCTCAAGAAGGTTGCGATCGACTCGGATGGCCTAGTGATCTCGAACTATATCCGCGAAGTCCGAGTTCCCTGGCGGGACGTCATCAAAGTCACCGGCAGCCGCTGGAAGAAGACCCGCCAAGTCGCAATAACTTTCGATCGCGATATCGGGTTTGGCACTTCTATCAGCCTTCATGCCAAAGTTTCGCTTCCTGTGGCCCGGCCAGGAACACCCCATTGCCCAAGAACTCCGCGAGTTGATGGTGGCGAACCGCGACCGGCTGATGAGGGGTATTCCCTTAACTTCTTTTCATTCGCGGGCGCGGACTTTTACGCTATCCTAAGCCGTCGAATGCTGGTCTACGCCGTCACCATTTTCCTGAGCGCATTCCTCCTTTTTCAGGTCCAGCCTCTCATTGCCAAATTCATCCTGCCGTGGTTTGGCGGCTCGGCTGCGGTGTGGAGCGCGGCGCTGCTGTTCTTCCAATTGATGCTGCTGGCGGGCTATTTCTACGCCTACGCCGTCATCCGCTTCCTGAAACCCAAACAGCAGTTCTGGGTGCACACCGGCTTGCTGGCGATCAGTCTGGCTACGCTGCCTATTATTCCTTCGCCAATATTCAAGGCGACCGGACCAACCGACCCGACGCCGCGCATTCTCCTTCTGTTGTTCGCCACAGTGGGATTGCCCTACACGCTGCTCTCCGCCACCAGTCCATTGCTGCAGGCGTGGTTCGTGCGTGCGCGCCACGGTGCGATACCTTACCGCTTGTTCGCGCTGTCTAACTTTGGGTCGATGCTGGCGTTGCTGAGTTATCCGACGTTGGTCGAGCCGCGCATGGCGCTGCACAGCCAGGCGGTCGCGTGGTCCTGGGGCTTTGCGGCGTTCGCTGGAGTCGCGTGCTTCGGCTGCGTGGAAGAGTAAGGATGGGGTCGATCCGGCGCTGGAAAGGGCGGCAGGCGACGCGCCTGCGCCCTACGCTCGCCGACAAGTTGCTGTGGATTGGGCTTGCCGCGTGCGCATCCATCCTGCTGCTGGCTGTGACCAGCCACCTTACGCAGAACGTCGCGCCGATTCCGTTGCTGTGGGTGGTTCCGTTAAGCTTGTACCTGCTCAGCTTCATCCTATGTTTTGAAAGTGACCGCCTGTATCCCCGCTGGCTGTTTCTGCCGCTGCTAGTCGTCGCGCTGGGCGTATTCACGTGGGGCATCTCTCTCTACGAAGGCAACTATCCGATTAAGCGCTTGATTCCCGCGCTCTGCGGAGCATTATTTGTCTGCTGCATGGTGTGCCACGGCGAATTGTCGCGGCGGCGGCCTGATCCGCGCTATCTCACGCAGTTCTATCTGATGGTCTCGGTGGGCGGAGCAGTGGGCGGGCTCTTCGTCGCGTTCGTTTCGCCTCGGCTGTTCCGTGACTATCTGGAACTGCCGGTGGCCCTGATCGGCTGCGCAGTGCTGGTTACGTGCGTCCTGTGGAACCGCCCAACGGGCGAACCGAGGGCTCTGTGGATTCGATCCGGCCTCACGCTGGCGACCGTCGCCTTCGCGGGTTTTCTGGGCTTCACCGCGGTGACAAAGGACCGACGTTATGTCCGCTCCGTACGCAATTTCTATGGTGTGATGCACGTGCGTGACGATGTAGAAGACGATTACGGCGTACCCGCCGAGCGCGTCCTGGTGCACGGCACCATCGACCACGGCACGCAGTTGAAGGAAGACACCAAGGGTCGCATCACTACGTCGTATTTTGGCTATACCAGCGGCATCAATCGCGCGATCCGGGCGCTGCGGAAGCAGCGCGGCTCGCTACGGTTAGGGATCCTGGGGCTCGGCGCCGGCGTCACCGCCACGCTCGCAAACGCCGGCGATACGTTACATTATTACGAGATCAACGCGCTGGTGCCCGACGTGGCCACGCATCAATTTGGATTCCTCAACGGGTGTCCTGCCCAGGTTCAGATTTTCATGGGCGACGCGAGGTTGGTGCTGGAACAAATGCCCGGCTGAGAATCTCGACTTTCTGGCCATGGACGCGTTCTCGAGCGATGCCGTCCCCATGCACCTTCTCACGCGCGAAGCCTTTCAGGTGTACTTGAAGCACCTGAAGCCGGACGGCGTGCTGGCGATACACATCTCCAATCGCTTTCTGGACCTCAAGCCCGTAGTGGCGCAAGGCATGGCCGAAATCGGCTGGCACGGCCGCGTGATTGAAGACGATGGCATCGATCAGCCTTACTACACCGGGAACCACCTGGGTAATTCTTTCGCCCGACGAGAAATTTTTCGGCACCAAGTACTTTGCGGGAGATGGGAACAGCGTGATCACGCCGCTCGCGCCCAAGCCCGGCTTCCGTGCCTGGACCGACGATTTCAGTAATATCATTACCATCATCAAATAGTGGCCGCAAAATAAATGACTCTCTACGCCGTTACCATTTTCCTGAGCGCCTTTCTGCTGTTTCAGGTCCAGCCTCTTATCGCCAAGATGATTCTGCCGTGGTTCGGCGGGTCGGCGGCGGTGTGGAGCGCCAGCCTGCTGTTCTTCCAACTGCTATTGCTAGCGGGATACGCTTACGCGCACGTCTCCATCCGCTTCCTGAAACCGCGCCTGCAGATGCTGGTGCATGTGGCGCTGCTGCTCGGGAGCTGCGCTCTGCTGCCGATTCTGCCCAACCCCGTGTGGCGGCCAACGCAAGCGGGCGATCCCACGGCTCGCATTCTGCTGCTGCTGACCGCGACCATCGGACTGCCCTATTTCCTGCTCTCTTCCACCAGCCCGCTGTTGCAGGCCTGGTTCGTACGCCGCACGGGATCGGGAGTGCCTTACCGGCTATTCGCACTGTCGAATTTCGGATCGATGCTGGCGCTGGTGAGCTTCCCGTTTCTGGTGGAGCCGACCTTGGCTACTCGCCAGCAGGCGTTCTCGTGGAGTGGCGGCTATGTGGTGTTCGCGCTGATGTGCGCCTTCACGGCGTGGGTCAGCCGGGCCGCCAGCGACGATCATCCGAACCAAGTGGTAGCGGGGTCCGAGTCTGGCGAACGCCCCAGTTTTTGGCAACTCGTCTTCTGGGTTTTGCTGGCGAGTTGCGCGTCCGTGCTGCTGGTTTCCGTGACCAATCACATGAGCCAGAACGTCGCGCCGATTCCGCTGTTGTGGGTATTGCCGCTGGCGCTCTATCTGCTTACCTTCATCTTCGCGTTTGAAAGCGACCGGCATCTACCGCCGCTGGCTATTTATCCCGCTGCTGGCTCCGGCATTGGCGGGCATGGCGTATATGATCTACGCGGAGGAAGGCAATTTCAACATCAAGTATGCGATACCCGGTTTCGCGGCCGGGCTATTCATCTGCTGCATGTTCTGCCACGGCGAGTTGGCTCGCCGCCGTCCCGCACCGCGCCATTTGACGCTGTTCTACTTGATGGTCTCGCTCGGAGGAGCGTTGGGCGGCATCTTCGTCGCGCTGATCGCCCCGCGCGTCTTCCGCATCTATTGGGAGCTTCCCCTGGGGATGATCGCTAGCGGCGTCCTGGCGATGATCGCGGTATGGCGGCTGCGCGTGCCCAAGCTGGGAGCCTGGCCGCTCCGTGCCGTCATCTTGATTGCAGTCGCGGTGTTGGCGGGATATTTCATCCGGCAGGAGCGCAGGCTTTCGAAGAATCTGGTGCTGCAGGCCCGCAATTTCTACGGGCCGCTCGAAGTGCGCGACGATCTGCCCACTGAAGACTATGCTCAGCGCACCCTTTTGCACGGCACGATCGACCACGGCTCGCAGTTGCTCGATCCAGTGCTGCGCTATGTCACGACGTCGTATTACGCCAAGCGTTCGGGCGTCGGGCGGGCCATGGGCGCTCTGCAGGCGAAGGGTCCGATTCGCGCCGGCGTGATCGGATTGGGAGCGGGCGTGCTCTCCAATTATGGGCGCAAAGGCGACTACTTCCGCATCTACGAAATCAATCCGCTGGTCGAGCGCATCGCGCAAACGTTGTTCACTTTCTATCCGCATTCGGCCGCGGACAAGGGCATTCTGATGGGAGACGCGCGCCTGACGCTGGAGCGCCAGCTCGCGAACGAAGGGCCGCAGAACTACGACATTCTGGCGGTGGACGCCTTTTCGAGCGATGCCATTCCGGTTCATCTACTCACGCGCGAAGCCATCCAGCTTTACTTCCGCCATCTGAAACCCGAGGGCGTGCTGGCTCTGCATATTTCCAACCGTTACCTGGATCTGAAGCCGGTGTGCGAGGGCGGAGCCGCCTCGGTCGGCCGCGAGGCGTGGGTGGTGGAGGATGAAGGCGATGAAGCCAGCTATCTTTCTTCTTCCACCTGGGTTCTGGTGACCTCCGATCTCTCGATGTACAAGGGAACGTTTTTCAAGGACGCCACCATCTCTCAGTACCACTGCGAAAAAAGGCTTCCGTCCGTGGACTGACGATTACAGCAACTTGTTTCAGATTCTGGACGTGAAATAGCTTCAGCAGAGAACTTTTCCACCTTTAGCGAACTAGCTTGCGTGGAAGGCAGATCCCCCGTAACCGACCCTCTGATCCTGCCGGTAGCCGCCATCGTATCCGGCATTTTGCTGGGACGCGCTCTCACGTTCTCGCGTTCGAGCGCGAGTTGGCCGGCAGTGGTGTTCGTCCTGCTGGCGCTGTGCTCAACCGCCCGGTTGCGGCGCTGGTGTCTGCTCCTGGCGCTGATTTTTACAGGAGCTTTCGCCGACGCCTGGCATCGTCCCGGACCACGGCCGCAGATTGATGTGGGGTCGCGCGAAACCGTCATACTTGCGGGCTGCGTGGTCGAGCCGACGGTGCTCTCGCCTGGACGGATGCAATTCACGCTCGAACTCGACCCTGGCGCTCGCGCTCGCGTGAGCCTGCCGCTCGAAGACGACCATCCGCCCCAGCGCCTGGAATACGGCCAGCGCGTCGAAATCGAAGCGCGCATCCGGCCGCCGCGCAATTTCAACAACCCCGGGTCGTTCGATTACGCCGGCTATCTCGCGCGGCAGAAGATTTTCTGGACCGCGACCATGACCCGCGGGTCCACGGCGCGCGTGTTGCCGGGGCGCTGCGGGTTGCGTCCGATGGCCTGGATTTTCGCGCTACGCGGCGCCGCTCTGGATCGCATCGAGCGGCTGTACCCCGCAATATTGGTGACAACGTTTACACCTCCGGCATGATGCAGGCCATGCTGATCGGGGAATCGTCGAAGCTGCAAAAAATCTGGACCGAAAACTTCCGGCGCACCGGCACCTTTCACGCACTAGTCATTTCTGGAGCGCATGTGGCGGTGCTGGCTGGCGTGCTGTTGTTCCTGCTGCGGATATGCTCGCTGGGCGAGATCCCGGCGCTGACGCTAACGGCGGCGGCCACGTGGCTCTACGCGCTGGTTTCCGGATTCTCGCCCCCGGTGGCGCGCGCGGCGGCAGGCTTCACGCTGTACCTGGTTGCGCGCTTCTTCTTCCGCCGTGGACGTGTGCTCAATCTTTTGGCCGCGGTGGCCGTGGTCTATCTGCTCTGCGATCCAGGCGATCTTGGGCGATGCCAGTTTCCAGTTGTCGTTCCTATGCGTAGCGGCGCTAGGCGCACTCGCCGCGCCCCTGCTGGAAGCAACCTCGGGCCCTTTCACGCGTGGCCTGCGCGATATCCAGAACCGCG
This sequence comes from Bryobacterales bacterium, assembly GCA_963779075.1. Lineage (GTDB taxonomy): Bacteria > Acidobacteriota > Terriglobia > Bryobacterales > Bryobacteraceae > Palsa-187. The sequence continues at coordinate 872,351 of CAVZWS010000018.1, read as the reverse complement.
AAGCCGATCCCCATCTTGCGCCCAGGGTTGCCCAGTTCCGCATCGAGATCCGGCTGGCGGCAGAAACGCTCGAAGCCTGGTGCCGCGTGCCGGCAGGATGGTGCGCGGAGGGTGCGGCGCTGCTCGCGCGCGCCGGAATTTTTGTCTACGAAATGGCCCTGGTCTCGCTTGCGATCCAGATCGGCTTGGCTCTGCCCATGGTGGTCTACTTCCATCGCATATCGTTCACGGGCCTCACGGCCAACGTGATCATCGTGCCGCTGCTCGAAGCTGCCGTGCCTATTGGATTCCTGGCTATCTTCAGCGGGATGGCACGCAGCCGCCGCTCTCGCGGGCTGGCTATTGAAAGTTGCAGCACGCACCGCCGATTGGCACGCTCGTCTGGAACCTGCGTGGCGTGTTTCGAGCCCTCCGCTATGGTTGGCGCTGAGTTTCGCAGTGTCATTGATGGTGTTCGCAGTGGCGTTGCGCAGCGCTCACTGGCGCAAGCGTACGGCGGTTCCCGCAGGATTTCTGGTTGCCGCGCTGTTCGCAGTAGTGTTGTGGCAGCCCTGGACTATGCCCGTCGCCAGCCACACGCTGGAACTCACGGCCATTGACGTGGGGCAAGGCGACAGTCTCTTGGTGGTATTCCCGGAAGGCCGGACAATGGTCATCGACGGTGGAGGCGTGCTGCAATTCGGTCCGCGGGCTGGCGTGCCGCAAGCGATGCCCGCGCGGCGCTCCAATCTGGATACCGGCGAAGATGTGGTTTCACCGTACCTCTGGAGCCGCGGGATCCGCCGCATCGACATCATGGTGGCCACCCATGCGCACCAGGATCACAGCGGTGGGCTGCCCGCGCTCCTCGAAAATTTCCGGCCGCGCGAACTGTGGGTAGGTGCGAATCCTTCCGTCGATCTGCTACGGCGGGCCGCTGAGCTCCGACGATCCCCATAAGGACGCCCAATGCCTCCGCCCCGCCCGCCGATTACGGGGGCGCGCGCCTGGAAGTTTTGTCTCCGCCTCCGGGCTTCTCCCCGATCAAGTCTGGCAACAATGACTCGCTGGCGCTGCGCATCACTTACGGAGCGAACTCTTTCCTGCTCACTGGCGACTTGGAGAGCCCAATGGAGCGGCTCCTGCTGGCCGAGCGGCCGCCACTACACGCGGACGTCCTCAAGGTGGGCCACCATGGTTCGAAGACCTCCACTTCGCCCGATTTTCTCGATGCCGTCTCGCCTTCGATCGCCATTATCTCCGCGGGCTTCGAGAATCCGTTCGGCCATCCGCATCCCAGTGTCCTGGCACGGCTGGCGAAACGCCACTCCGCCATCCTGCGGACCGACCAGGACGGGTTGGCCACGGTGCGGTCCGACGGCCATAAGCTCTGGTTTGACAGCATGTTATGGCATCCCCAGTCGTCCGCCGACGTATTTAATTGGGCGCTGGCCGCCGGTCCGAATCCGTAACCCGACTGTAATCGGCGAATAGATGACGGACGAATGCTGATACAATGAAGCCGAAAGCGTGACCAATCAACGCCGGCTACAAGGATTCTTTCATTGCGTTTCCTTACTCGCTACTCTCGGGTACTAGCTTCTGTGCGTCGGGGCGCCTTCAAGTCCCGGCCTGTACGCAGCCACCAGCGAGTCCGAAGCCGACGTCCGGTTGGACGATCATCGACAAATACGTGGACGCGACCCACGTTCAGGAAGAGAGCCTGCGTGGATTTCAGATGGAAGTGAGCATTGACGCCCAGTTGCCCAAACTCGAAAAGCATGGCAAACTGCGGGCGCTGCGCAAGATCTCCCGCTCTGGGCCAGATCACCTACAAAGCCCTGGGCTTTTCCGGGGATAACACCGTCAAACAAGAAGTGATCACGCGCTATCTGGCCGCCGAAAGCGCGGCGCGGGAAAATGGCACCATCGCCATTACGCCCGCCAATTACAAGTTCCGATATGCGGGGCGCCTCGTCCAGCACGGCGTGACCACACAGATACTGGATATTACTCCCAAGAAGAAGGCGGTGGGTCTGTTCAAAGGACAGATTTGGATCGATGCCGCCAGCGGGATGCCGGTCCGTGAGTCCGGCCAGTTTGTTAAGACGCCATCCGTTTTCCTGAAAAAGATTGCTTTTGTGCGGGATTACGAGATACGGAATGGTATTGCTTTCCCAAGTCACATTCAGAGCACCGTGGATACGCGCATCGTGGGCCGAGCGGAACTGGAGATCAATTTCAGCAACTTCAGCCGCGAGGATAGCGCCGATGACGAAGCCACGGCCGACGCCAGTTCCGAATCGAATACTCCACCGGCTCCCGCTCAGCACCCTCAAGCGCCGCAACCAGTCGGCGCCCTGCAAGAAATCGACGCCTCTGGAACGGCCGCCGGGCCCGAGCTATAAGGAGATCGCAAGCATTGCCCAAGAAAACGCTGTTTCTAAATCCGCCTTCCTTTCAGGGTTTTGACGGAGGCGCCAGTTCGCGCTGGCCGTCGACTCGCGAGATCGAATCCTATTGGTATCCGGTTTGGCTGTGCTATCCCGCCGGCATGCTCGAAAACAGCAAGGTTCTCGACGCGCCGCCCCACGGGGTTTCGATTGAACAGACCGTCGCGATGGCCAAGGACTTCGAACTGCTGGTCCTGTTCACTTCGTCTCCCGGTTTTCATGTCGACGTCAAGATCGCGGAGATGATGAAGGATTCGAATGCCAAGCTCGAAGTGGTCTTCGTCGGACCTCCCGTCACCATGGAACCGGATAAGGTTCTGAATTCCACCAAGGCCATCGACTTCATCGTGCGCCGCGAGTTCGATTATCAGATCGCGAATTACGCCAAAGGGACTCCGCTCGCGGAACTGCCGGGCGTGAGCTACCGCGCGAACGGTGTAAACGTTCACAATCCGGAAGCTCCCTACATCGAGAACCTGGATGAGCTGCCGTGGGTGACCAAGACCTATAAGCGCGATCTGGATTTCCGCAAGTATAACGTTCCGTTTCTGCTGAACCCGTACTTGTCGTTCTACACATCGCGCGGCTGTCCGGCGCAGTGTACTTTCTGTTTGTGGCCGCAAACGCATTCGGGGCATCGCTGGAGACTGCGGTCGGTCCAGGACATCGCCAATGAATGCCGCTTCGTGCTGGAGAATTTCCCGGGTCTCAAGGAGATATTCTTCGACGACGACACCTTCAACTACCGCAAGGCCCGCACCATCGAGCTGTGCGCGGAATTGAAGAAGCTGAAGTTTACCTGGTCGTGCACCTCGCGCGTCACCACCGATTACGAAACCCTCAAGGCCATGAAGGAAGCCGGCTGCCGCCTGCTGATCGTGGGCTATGAGAGCGGCGACGAGCAGATTCTGCGCAACATCAAGAAAGGCGCCACTACCGACATGGCGCTGCGTTTTACCGAAAATTGCCACAAGCTGGGGCTGACCATCCACGCCGATTTTATCGTGGGGCTGCCCGGCGAAACCCGCGAGACGTTGCGCAACACCATCGATTTCGCGAAGCGCGTGGATGCCGAAACCATCCAGGTTTCTATCGCGCACGCTTATCCTGGCACCGAGTTCTACGGTTTCGCCAAGCAAAATGCGCTGGTCAATATCGGCATGTCGGACGCGGGCGGTCACCAGTTGCCGCAAGTGATCTATCCCGGCATTCTCGACGAAGGCGAGATGATGGAGTGGGTGGCGCGGTTCTACGACGAATACTACTTCCGCCCGAAAACTGCCTGGCGCATCGTGCGCAAAGCCATCTTCGACGGACCCGAGCGCAAGCGCCTGTATAAAGAAGCCAGAGAGTATATGAGCCTGCGCGAGAAGCGCAAGCAGTATGTGGCGGATCACAAAGCCAATGCCCTGAGCCAGGCGGCCGCCGCGACTGCTTCGACTCAAGACCGGGTCTGAGGCGGCGCGCGGCCAGGCGAGCACGGCACGCGGAACTGCCCTTTCGGCATCCCCGATATAATCGCCGAGTGATACTGCTTGCACTAATCGCGATCGCTGCCGCTTACCAGATACCTAGCCATCCTGGCGTGCGTGTTTCGCGGACGTCGCCAAGGCCCCGGCGAAACCTCCAGGGCCGGTATCGGTGTTGAAACCGGTGCGCGGCATGGACCCCGGTTTCCGCGAGGCGATTCGTTCCCACACCGTGCTGCATGGGGATTACGAATTCCTATGCGGCGTGAGTCAGCCGAATGACCCTGCGCTGCCGCTTCTGCGGGAGTTCCCTCGGGTCCGCGTAGTGGATAGCGATACCCACGTCGCCAACGCAAAGGTGGGAGTGCTGATCGACTTAGCGGCGGCCGCGCGCTATCCCATCCTGGTGGTTAACGATGCTGATATTCGAGTGGCGCCGGATTACCTCACACGGGTCACGGCGCCGCTGGCCGATCCGCGCGTGGGCCTGGTGACCTGCCTCTACCGGCCGGTGGGCGATAGCTTCGCCGCGCGTTTTGAAGGGCTGGGGGTGGCAACCGATTTTGCGCCGTCGGCGCTGGTCGCGCGCTTGCTGGGAGTGGACGAATTCGCCATGGGGTCCACGCTGGCATTTCGCCGCGAGGATCTGGACCGCATCGGCGGATTCGCCGTCGGTAGCGGATTACCTGGCCGACGATTACCAGATAGGCCACCGGATTCACGCGCTGGATTGAAGTGCGTGCTGAGCGACGTGGTGGTGGAGACGCATCTCGGCGGAGGATGGCGTCAGGTATGGCAGCACCAAGTGCGCTGGGCACGGACCATACGCGTGTCGCGCTTCGGTGGTTATCTCGGCCTCCCGGTTACCAACGCGACGTTGTGGGCCGTCGTCGCGGCTGGCAGGGGGCGCCCGGATCTGGGCATCGGGCTGTTGGTTATCCGGCTGGTGATGGCTTTTGCCTCCGGATGGGGCGTGCTGCGCAGCCGCGATGTGCTGTACCTGTGGTGGCTGATTCCCGCGCGCGACCTCTTCGGATTCGCGGTTTGGCTCGTAGGACTATTCGGAGATTCAGTCGATGTGGCGCGGCCAACGGTTGCGGCTGGATCGCGATGGCAGAATTCACGCAGACTAGCTTCGAAACCAGCGTGACCTGACTCGATCATGCTAAAATCGCTATATCCCATCGTAAAGCGCGCGTAGCTCAGTTGGATAGAGCGTCTGGCTATGAACCAGAAGGTCGCACGTTCGAGTCGTGCCGGGCGCACCATGATTCCATGAGACTTACGTCTCAATTGACGGTGGCCGAAACCTCCGAGGGAGCCACGGAGGGAGCCACCGGGTTTAGGATCGCGTCCATCTTGTCCGCGGATAGGCGCCCGGCCGCTAATACTCCCGGTAGTGGCCGTCGCTGCGCTTCAGCGCCATCGGAAGCTACAAGCCGAAGAGAGAGCCGCGGCGGCGCGAAAGTGGGCTCGTGTTCACTTCCACCATCGGAACGCCGCTCGATGCGCGCGCGGTGATCCGCCGGCATCACGCGATCCTGAAGGTGGCCGGCATTCCGCGCCTCCGTTTTCACGATCTGCGACATAGCGCGGCAACGCTTCTGCTCGCCCAAGGCGTCTCCCCGAAGTACATTTCGCAGATGCTCGGACACACGCAAGTCGCGTTCACCATGCAGACTTACGCGCATGTGATCAAGGAAGCTCAGCAGCAAAAGTTGCGCGCAAAGGCTCCCGTATGCGACAGCTTATTCACGTCGCGCCTCAAAAGCCCTTAGCAGGCGGTGGGATGGCCGATCGAGTCATCGAATCCGTTCGTGACTCTTCGGAACTTCTTTCAGTTCCTTCCTCATTTACCCCACCGAGCTAAGGCCGCCTTACGCGCGCTCTCACTGCGCTGTGCCTTGGTCATCTTCTTTGCTCGTGCCGTACCGCCGGCCCTTCCCGCTTTATTCGCACTCTCCGTGCACTCTTCGGCACTGAGACTCGCACGCGCCGGTCCGCCCTTCTTGCCACCCAGTCATCCTAGCGCCACCGCGTGAGGGTTCTTTACGCTTCGCCATAATTCTCTATGGTAGCTGCTCACGTCCAAAAAATTGCCGAAACGACTATCGGTGCAATCGGGTGAGAGTTACAGGGGGTCGCCGACACAATATCCACGATTATTGGAAGCCAACTAAGTTGGCCAGCGGGCTTAGAACAAATAGCGTTTCAGCGAGTGATCGTGTGAATCGCTCGGAAATACGGCAGATTGCGAACGCCCGGACCTCTCAGTTCGTCGCTGACGCTGCTAGATCGTCGTCACATCGATCGCAGCGTTGCTGTTGCCGAACTTGTCCAGGTGGACACCGTACCGATCCGTCATACCCAGCATCAGGTTCGCCAGTGGAGTGCCCTTCGGATATCGAACGTGGCGGTTGCCACGGAAGCCAAGGGACTTGCCGCCCACGACGATAACCGGCACGTTGTAGTTGTTGTGCACGTTGCCGTCGCTCATGCCGCTGCCCATGAGCACCGCGGTGCGATCAAGCAGCGTCCCATCTCCATCCGGAATCGAATCCAGCTTCTTGAGGAAGTAGTTCAGCATCTGGACGTGATACGCGTTGATCTTGGCATATGCCGCGAGCTTTTCGGGGTTGTTGTCGTGATGCGAGGTCGCGTGATGCGCCTCGGGAACACCGATTTCCGGATACGCACGGCCGGTGTTCTCGCGCGCCATCATGAGGGTGCTGACACGCGTGATATCGGCCTGGAACGCCAGAGCCTGCAGGTCGAACAGCAGCTCGACGTATTCCTTGAACGTGCCCGGCACGCCCACCGGCTGATCCGGCACGGAGAAGTCGCTGTTGGTCGACTCCGCCTTTACGATGCGCTGCTCTACGTCGCGGACAGCATCGAAGTACTCGCTCAGCTTCGCGCGGTCGCGCGCGCCGACACTGCGGCGGAGGTCGGCAATCTCCTCCGTGAGCTCGTCGAGGAGGCTGCGATCTTCCTTCGCACGGGTCAACCGCTCCTGCACGGTGGCGCCCACGCCAAACATCCGCTCGAAGACGAACCGGGGGTTCGTTTCGGAAGGCAGCGGGGTCGTTGGAGTCCTCCAGGACATGCAGTTCATGTAGGCGCAGGCATAGCCGTGATCACACGCGCCGACGACGTCGATCCGATCGACCGTCACTTCCAATGACGGGAGCTTCGTGTCGGTGCAGATCTTGCCGGCAATGATCTGGTCGATGGTCGTGCCGGCCTGGAGATCGGCGCCTTCGGTCGGTTTCGCATGAACGGCGCTCATGAAACCCGGTGCGGAGCGCGGATGCTGTCCCCCAACGTCGCCCTGGTCGGTCCCGGGAAAGTTGTCGAGTCCGCTGAACACCGCCAGGCGGTCGCGGAAGCCCTTAATCCCGTTGAGCGTCGGAGACAATTCGAAATTAGCGCCTTCAGCAGCCGGAGTCCACTGACTCATGTTGGCGCCATTTCCGATATAGACCGCCGCAAACCGGGGCGCGCCTTTCGATTCGGCGCTGAGGGCGGGCACCATCGCGTCCAGAAACGGAAGGGCCACGGCTGCACCCACACCGCGGAGGAACGTCCGACGCGGCAAAGCTACCTTTGTAATTATCATTCCAACCTCCTTAACAATCTTACAGGTTCCGGCTTCAGGCCGAGCCTAGTTACTACTCATCTCCACCGACATTCTCTCGGTGAACGGAACGCTCATCACGATCTGCTGAATCAGGGATTCGAAGCGGTAATTGTCGCTCGCCGAACCTCGCTTGATCGCGCGCAATGCGGGCGTGTCGCACGCCTCAAGACCACGACCTAGCGCATAGGTTAGCAGCTTCTCCGCCGCCGTGGTTACGAATTGATCTGAGTGCTCGCGAAGCACTTTCCGAAGCTCCACCGGGCCGTCGAACTTGGAGCCGTCGGGCAACTGGCCCGACGCGTCGACCCGTGTTCCGGACGGATAGATTTGTCTCCATTCGCCGATCGCATCGAAGTTCTCCAGGGCGAACCCCAGCTGATCCATCTGGGAATGGCAACCGGCGCACACCGGGTTCTTGCGATGCGCGGCCATTTGCTCGCGCATCGGGAGCACCTTCCTCGGGTCTTTCTCTTCCGCCAGCGCCGGGACGTTGGGCGGCGGCGGCGGGGGCGGTGTGCCGAAAACGTTCTCGAGGATCCACTTTCCACGGATGACCACGGAGGTCCGATTCGGATACGAGGTAGACATCAGGATCGCGCCTTTGCCGAGCAGTCCGCCGCGCACGCTGTCCGCCGGCAAAGTCACGCGGCGGAAGTCCTGGCCGATAATACCCGGAATCCCGTAGTGCTTCGCGAGGCGCTCGTTCAGGAACGTGTAGTCGGCGTCGAGCAAGTCCGTGATCGGGCGGTTTTCACGGATAATGCTCGCGAAGAACAGTCGCATTTCCTCCTCGAGTGCCTTTCGCAGGTTGTCATCGAAATGGAAGAGGGTCTCGGGACTCGGCTGGTGCGTCTGCACATTGCGGACTTGCAGCCACTGGCCCGCGAAGTTGTCAACCAGGGCCTGCGATTTCGGGTCGGCGAGCATCCGTTTCACTTGTTGGTGGATCACCTCCGGTTGATGTAGAGTTCCTTTCGCCGCCAGGTCCAGCAGGGTGTCATCCGGGATACTGCTCCAGATGAAGAAGGACAGCCGTGACGCCAAGTCGATGTCGCTCAGCCGATAGGGCGTGTTGGGCGCGACACTCGGCGGCTGGCTTTCCAAGCGGAAAAGGAACTTCGGGCTCAACAAGATTTTGCGGAGCGCCATTTCGATGCCCGACTCGAAGCCACCTTCCTTGGCGCCGGCGCGATACCGCAGCAGCAGGACTTCCATCTCGGCGTCGGTCACTGGATGACGATAGGCGCGGCGTGCGAGCGTCGAGATGATCCGCTTGGTGCACGCTTCGTCGGTCGGCGACGAGGGGCTGCAGATCAGCACGCGGCGGCGGCTCTCCGTGTCGGTGCTGATGGAAGCCGTGCCGGTCAACGGTCCGGTGATCCGCAGGTACGAAAGCTTGGGTACGCCTCCCACCGGGCGATACGGCTCGCGCCGAACGGACGGGTCGAACAGGTCTTCGACAACCGTCGCTGTCTTGGAAACGAAGTACGCCTGAACCAGATGTTCGCCGCCCTTAACGTGCACAACGACCTTCATCTTTTCGAGCATTTTCTGCTCGTTCTCTATGCGTTTCGGCCCGAGCCGGTTACGCCCGGTCCACTCGGGTCCTCCAAGCCCTGCCGACAAAATATTAACGTCGTCGATGGCAATATCCAACTGATGGATTTCAGTCGAGAAGTTCTCGAACCCATCGTTGGCGCCGTTCTCTTTCGGATGCGTCTCGATCAGGTAATCGCCGTCGGCAGGAAAGACATAGTGAATGGCCAGCCCGCCGCGAGTGCCGAATGGCATGTCATCGCTGAACCGGCCCGCTTCGCTGCGATCGGTCGGCTCGAAAAAGGTCTCGGGCGTCGGCATGCCGCGGGGGCGTTCCAGTGCCACCTGGCTGATCTTGGCGGCAGCATTGAGGTACCGTTCCGTAAGCGCGGGAGAGAGCGTCAGCGCGTCGGCGTTGTTGTCGAATCCGAAACCGGCAGTGTCGGCCGGAAGCATCGAGGCAACATCGATGTCGAGGGCCAGCAAGTCGCGGATTGCGTTCTTGTATTCGGTCCGGTTCAGACGCTGCAGACCCGGACGTCCTGGATTGGGATTGGCCAGGGCGGCGCGGTCGAGCTCCGTTTCCAGATATCGCACTAAACCGTCCGCCGTTGCCTTGTCCGGACGGGGCATTTTCGCGGGCGGCATGGCGCCGGTCCCCAGCTTGCGAATAACCTTCTCCCACGACTCGATGTTCTTCGCCGGCGCGGAGATGTCGAGAGCGGTCAACGCCAGGCCGCCCGACTTCAGCTTGTCGTTGTGGCACGTATAGCAGTACTTCGTGACCACCGCCTGCTGGGGCGAGGCCGGTGCTGCAGCGGGCAGTGGCGTAGTTGGCTGCGAGCTTGCGGGTACCACCGGGGCCGACGGTTGCTGCGCGTTGCTCTGCACGCCGTAACCCACAACAAAGATCGCAAACGTTGCGACAATCAGGAACGTCAACCGGCGTTTCATTTCGCAGGCTCCTCCGGTGGCAGTGCTTCTTTAGGAATCATATTGGGACACAGACCGGGACAGGGGATTTCTTTCGCCCCGAGCTTGCGCAGAAGCACCGCTGTTTGCGGTTGCGCGGCGAACGAATTTCCGTATTCCACGCCGTCGGCGACCGCCAGTGGCGTTCGGCCGCTCTTGTCGGCCACGTCGAGCTTCGCCCCGTGGTCGAACAAATACTGCACTACGCTGTTGGCCCCCCGATAGGCGGCAGCGTGCATTGCCGTCTCGCCCGTATCGGCTACGAAATTCACATCGAGGTGCTGTTCTTCTACCAGCAGCTTGACTGCTTCCAGCACTTCGGCTTCACTCGCCCGGTCCTGGTTCGATGCCCAGGCAATGCCGGCCGCCGCCATGAGTGGCGTGATGTTGACGCCGGTGTTGATTTTCGGATCGGCGCCATTGGCCAGCAGCAGACGCATCACATCGACGTCCGCCGAGTACGACGCAAGCAGCAACGCGGTGGCGCCAACCAGACGACGCCGGTAGCGCGCGCCCTCCCAGCGAGGCTCCATGTCTGTGTTTCGGCCGTTCACGTCAGCGCCGTGCGCCAGCAGCGATTTGATGATGCGAATCCGGTCGATGTTCACAGTAATAAGGATGTCGCTGACGTGCCAGTTAGCGACGTGCACCGCAGCTTGAAGCGGGCGGCCCCACGAGTTGTTCCGGCCGTTGCCCCCTTCGCTGCCGACGTCGCGGAGTTGCTCGCGGAAGGTAGGCGTCTTGAACTTGAGTTTCACTTCGGCCGCTTTGCTGCCGGTAACGGTCACTTCAGTGGTGCCGCCTTCAGCGTTTGGATCGGCGCCCTTATCGAGGAGCAAGTCCACCAAATCTGCGTGGCCGTTGATGATGGCAGTGAGCAGCGGTGTCGCGAAATCGCCAGATCGCTTCTCGTTGACGTCGGCGCCGGCTGCGAGCATCGCCTGCACGCTGCGCACGTCTCCCTTGCGCACGGCGAACAGAAACGGCGTCGTTCCGGCGTTGGACTTTGCGTGGATGTCGGCGCCCAGCTCCAGCAGCGCCGTCACCATCGCGCTATCGCCATCGGCGGCCGCCCACATCAGCGCCGTCTGACCGTTCCAGTCCTCTTTCGCGTTCACGTCGGCGCCGGCCCGCACCAGCAACTTGACCGCGTCGACCTTCGACGATCGCGCAGCGTGCATCAGCGGCGTCTCGCCGGAGTTCACGAAGTTAATTGGATCGTTCGGCTTTGCACCCGCCTTCAGCAGGATGTCGAGCACGGCCGAGCTGCCCTGATCCGCGGCGAGAGCAAGTGGCGTGACGCCATACCTGTTTTTCGCATTGACATCCGCGCCCGCGCGGATAAGAGCGGCCGTCGACTCGGCGTCGCTCCGGTAGGCGGCCCAGTGGAGCGCGGTCGCTCCGTCGGGCTGCGTCGCGTTCACATCAACCTTCTGCTTCAGCAGCGCCTGGACGCCCTGTGCGTCGCCATGCTGCACCGCATCGGCGAGCGGCGACGGTTGTGGGCTTTTGACCTCTACATCGGCGGCGCCCAATCTGACCGCCAGCACAGCCAGCACCGCTCCGAGCCACCGTCGTTTAGATAGCATACAAAATTCCCAGTAACTTCCTATATTAATAGTGTTAAACCAGATTTTCAACGTCTGGCTGTGCAGAGCCAAAGGCACAAGAGCTTCGCTAGCAGCACCGGCATCGGATTGTATTGTCAGCTTTTGGTCGCCGATCCACACTTTGACGGGTCACGCGTTTACTCGAATGAGTCCCGTTCTCAGCCATTATTTGGAAGCTACTCGTCGAGTGGACTCATCCATAAAGCTGTCATCAAAGACTCGATCACGATAAACTCCTATAGTTCCCGAATCGTCTCAATTAGGAGGCACAAAACCCATGTTCGCGTCGCATCGCGCTGGCTCGCGGGTTGTTCGTCAATCAGTCTGGCCAGCAGCCACACTAGGTATCTTTTCCCTGTCAGCCCCGGTCGTGCTCATGGCTCAGTCCGTACCGCCGGCGCTGGAGTCTCCTCGCTGCGCGCCCGCCCCAAGTGGGCCCACACGGCGAAAAGCTCCTTGGCATGCCGAAGTTTCATGACCCCGCGCCGTATGACATTGACGAGCACACGGGCTACAAGGAGATCTTCGACGGCAAGAGTTTCACCGGATGGGACGCTGACCCCAGCATCTGGCGCGTCGAAGACGGCGTCATGGTGGGCGAAACCCTAGAAGGCCACCAAAGGGCAACAACTACATCGTGTATCGCGGCGACAAAACCCGTGACTTCGACCTGAAGCTCCAGATGAAGATCGAAAGAGGCGGCGGTGGCGGAATTCAATACCGAAGCGTCACCGGCGTACCATGGACACGACCGCAGCCCGCCGGCCTGCCGCCGTACGACCTGAAATTTATGATGACCGGCCCGCAGGCAGACTTCTGGTTCCCGGTCAGTGCACAGACCGCGTCGTACACAGGCCAGTGGTACTCCGAAAACACGATGCAGGGCATCCTCGCGTATCGCGGCCAGGTAACGCAGGCGCTGCCCGGCCAGACCAATCGCCTCGTTGCCAATATCGGCGACAAGCAGGCACTGGGTGGCTATGTGAAGGTCAACGAATGGAACGACTACGAGATCATCGCGCGCGGCGGCGTGATGATGCACATTATGAACGGCCAGTTGATGGCGGTCTTCATCGATGACAATCAAAGACTCCGTCAATAACCAACCGGGACTCATCGGCTTCGAGATCGAAAGCCAGCCGTGCAAAATCTCTGTGCGCGATATCTGGCTGCGCAGGTTCGACTAGTTAGGTAAGAGGAGCGGGAAGCGACGAGACATAACAGGCCCTGCACCAGCCCACGGGCGACCCTGAGGCTACTAGTCCCGAGCAGCATTGCGACGCTCAAAACGAGGGAGCCACCGGGATGGAAACGGGTGGAAATTGTGGAGAATTTAGCTCAAGGCGACGCCATAAATCATTGATAATAGACACCCGTGGAAACGATGGAAGCCCCACCGCACAACTACGAACCAGAAGGTCGCACGTTCGAGTCGTGCCGGGCGCACCATTAACCTACATAAAATCAATTGAATAGGGCGGGGTCAACACCTGCCTCCCGTATGGGCGGTTTACCGGTGTGCCTAGAAGTATGCCCACTCGGAACACTTCGCGCCCTTTCCATCGCTTGCCGAATCGTCTGCTCTTGCGGATGGACATAGCGCTTCGTGATATTCATGTCCTTGTGCCCGGCGCTGCAGCGTCACGAGGTCGCTCTGACGCAGTTTCCCACGCACAGAAAGTCATAGGTGCGATTGGCGATCGGGTAAAAGCAAACCGACCACAAGCTTGCATCCTGGGCTGACGATCAGCAAAGCCTCCGCGATCAGGTCGGCAAGCTCTGCCAGGCGTACCGAGCATAAATCGGCTATGGTTTCGCCAGCCTAATCTCGATCTTGCGATATTGAACTCTCGGCTGCGTCGGTTTGGATGCTTACCCATCGTTTTAGAAGGCTCGTTCGCCGGTCCAGCCTTTTTCTCTCCCTCGCAAGACCGTAGATCATGTTGGCAACAAGGATCAAAAATCCTATCACGACGGTCAGCACGAAAGCGCCGAGGATTGGCGATGCACGAGAAACCAGGGGGATTATCGGCATGGGTCACGCTGCTCCAATCTCTAGAGCGGTTACGTGGAGGAAAGGTTTCATTCCAAAAAAGACCATGCTCAAATGAGCCACTACCGGCCTATGACCCAGCTTTAGACATGGGTGGCAGTGAGTCCTTAGGCCGCTTCGAAGCTAGATAGAAGCGCAAGCGGCAACTTGTGCAGCGGAACGGCCGGCACCCGAAAAACCGCAGTGCTACGTCCAACGCTCCACAGACTGCGCGAACGGCGAACATTGCTCGGCATTTACGGCTGGCGCATCGACCCGAATTGCGGCCCGACGCATTGATGTAGTCTTTCTTGGCAGTCCTGGCATCCGGACAAGTGCGCTTCTAATGGGGGAACACGCTCCGGCTCCAGATGTCCGGCGCTGTATAGCTCAAGGTCGTCTTCGTGGATATGGAGATTGTCGGCCATGGGCTACCCCAGTGGCACCTTGAACCAGAAGGCAATAGCTACCAGCCCAATCAATGTCGCCCAAACAACCACAAAGTTACGGTCGTTTCGCATTTCTGGCCTCGCAGTAGGCTCCAGCCACCCTCCCCAGATCCCGTTCTTCGACGGGTTACGGGTCGCAGTGCTGGAGTCCTAGTATCCTCCGCCCCAGTCTTGTGTCCGTTCAAATAGAGCCGGCAAGGTTGGAAAACGTTTCGCTAAATTTGAGGCGTTACGATGTTGTACCAATACAACTACAGGCTAGGCTGCAGTTTGGCGATTTGACGGTGATGGCCTGTGGCATATTTTTTGGCACACCAACTTTCTTGGTGGCTTGACCGCGATAGATTCCGAGAAAAGTTAGTAGTTCAGACGGGTTTCTTCACCCGCTTCTTTGGCGCCGCTATCCCGATAATTCCTATTATCGGAAGGCATTCTAGGCAGGCGTCACGCATCGCCATCACCATGCTGCCGAATTGTGAAACTATTTCGGCGAGAAACTCTCTAACTTTGTGGCGTCTGGAGCGTGCGCGCCATTTGCATAATTTTCATCGTGGGAGGTAAGCTATGAGTGCACCAAGGTGCCTCGGTATTCTCTTGCTTGTCGCCGCCGCGGTCTTGGTGGCGGGCTGTCCCGACCACGTAGCCGTCGGCATCGGCAGCGCCCCGGTCTGCCCGTATGGATATTTCGAGGGCCCTCCCTACAACTGCGCTCCAGATGGTTATTATGGGCCGGAATGGTTCTCGGGGGGAGTATTTATTGGTGCGGGCCCTTTTTTCCACGGGCCAGATCACTTCTACGGGCATGTCGATCATAATCTCGACTATCGGAAGGGCTACCGCGGACCTATGCCAGCGCGCGGCGCGACTGCAGCGCCAAACCGGACGGAGTTCCACGGTCAGGCGATGCACGACCCTCGTGGACGTGAGGCTCGAGGCGGACGCCGGTAGAGAACGGAATAAACCCGAGTCATCGAGTCCGAAAACCACATATACATCGTCGAACCAGTGTCCTTTCGCTCAAGTTAGGAAATTTATCCAGCCTCGGCAGATCCCTGGCGGGCTAATTCTGCAGCAACGAGATGGCGACAGAAGCCATCGCATTGACGCCAGTTCGCAACGTCGGTTCGGGAAGCGGCTCGAAATGGCGGTTGTGCGGACCCGGAAGCTCTTTACCCGCAGCTTTCGCCTTAGCGAACCTGGCGGGGTCCATCGCACCAAGCCAGAACATGACAGTGGGAATCTTGTGGCCCTCCAGGCCGAAAAGACCAAAGTCTTCGCTGGGCATAGCCGGTGGATCGTCGGATACATGTTCCGCGCCAAGCGTTCGAACCAGAGACGACTTGACTCGCGCCGTCAACGGGCCGTTCTTGACCGTGATCGGGGCGCTTCCGTCGAGAACCGTGATGATCGGTCCCCGGTCTTCTGGGACGCCCGCGGAGACAGCTACACCTCGCGCTGCGTGCCGGATTCCATCCAGCGCTGTTTCGCGCGCCTTCTCGCTGAAGGAACGAACGGAGAGCTCCATCTTTACCTCGTCAGGAATAATGTTGCGCCTTGTGCCTGCGTGGATATCTCCCACGGTTACTACGGCTGCATCGCGCGGATCGACCTGACGGCTGGCGATTGTCTGAATTTGCATGATAAAAGCAGCTGCCATGACGATCGGGTCCTTTGCCGGCATCGGGGCGCGAGCCGTGACTGCTCACTCCGCGAATGGTCACGTCGACCGAGGTGGCGCCTGACAGTGTGGGGCCGCTGGTGATTCCAACCTCGCCGGCTGGATGGTCGTTGGTATCGTGGAATGCGATCGCTATATCGGGAGTACCGAAACGCTTATAAAGACCATCAGCCAGCATTGCCTGTGCACCGTCAATGGCTTCCTCCGATGGCTGCCCAATGAGAACGACCGTCCCGTGCCACTGGTTTTTCAGTGCTGCTAGAGCGCGGCCAGTGCCGATCAGTGTGGTCACATGAATATCATGTCCGCAAGCGTGCATCACGCCGATTTCTTCTCCGGTTGCGTTCTTTACCCGCACGTGGATCGCGTAGCTGAGTCCGGTCTCTTCGACCACCGGCAGCGCGTCCATATCGGTGCGGATCAGGAGACGCGGACCTGGTCCGTTTTCGAAGACCGCGACGACACCGTAGGCCCGGCTTCCATCGGGATACTTGCCGACGCGCTCGGTAACCGTGTACCCGGCCTTGCGGAGTTCATTGGCGAGTAAGGCGGACGTGCGGGACTCCTGGTGGGAGAGTTCCGGATGAGCGTGTATGTCGTTATAGATTTCAAGCAGACCCGATAGTCGGTTGTCGATGAGGGCCGTCAGGTTCTGAGCGAAGATCGGTGCAGCGATTAGGAAGGCGATCACCAGTGAGCGCATGGCTCCATTGGAGTATAACTGCGGTCTCCTCGACGCCAGCACCATCCGCCGTGCCAGCGGCCATGAATCAGCAGATAGGCTGAGATTTGGAACAACTGGTCAAGGTCTCGCTCGCTAAGCGGTACTTGCATGCCCCCGATAATCTACATTATCGGAACCGTCCGCTGCGGCGACAGACTGGCATTTCCGCGGCTTGGGCGTAATCCCTCAAAGTGAGGTTCACTCGTCCGACTTCCAGATGCGCCGTGATCCGACTCAAGACCACACTTGCTGGCACTTCAGTAATCTGCGGGACTCGAGATTCGAAGTGTTTATAAAAGGTGGTCCTTTGACGTTGTGACTACACGGGATTATGATGACCAAGTCGCTAAGTTGGATGTACACTTTAAGGCAACGGAAGAATTCCGCGTAATCTGATCTTCGAAGGAGAGACCCATGGATTCGAAAAAACCTAATCGCAGGGGATTTCTAAAAGGCGGCGCAGCGATAGCAGGTGTGGCTGCGGGAGCAGCACAATCCGCGCGCGGCCAGGCCCCGGCAATTGCAGCGTATTCCAAGAAGGAACTGATCGGCTACGGCGAGCGGTCCCATTTTGTCACTTCTCTACGCGAGCCCGCGCCAGGGAGACCTTCGCCAGATGCGTTTGGACTGGTGTTCCACGTAACGACTCCGCTTCAGGATCAGACTGGGTTTATTACGCCAAGCTCGCTGCACTATACGGCTACCCACCGAGGCGCATTCGTCCCCGATATTGATCCCAAAGAGCATCGCTTAATGATCCACGGCATGGTGGACCGCCCGCTGGTTTTCACCATGGACGACTTGAAGCGTTTCCCGTCGGTGACCCGCTTCCATTTCATCGAATGCGCAGGAAATAATGCGAGAGCGACGCACAAGACGGTTCAACAGTCGCATGGGTTGACGAGCACCGCAGCTTGGACTGGAGTTCCTCTCTCCACGCTATTGAAGGAAGGCGGCGTGCAAAGTGGGGGGATTTGGATCGTGGCCGAAGGCGCGGAAGAAGTGAAAGGCGCCTCCAGCATCCCGATGACAAAGGCGATGGATGACTGCCTGGTTTGCTACGGCATGAATGGCGAACCGGTGCGTCCTCAGCAGGGCTTCCCGCTGCGGCTGATGGTTCCCGGCTATGAAGGTATTTTTCAGGTTAAGTATCTGCGGCGGATTAAGGTCGTCGACCGCTATTACTGGACCTATAACGACTACGGCCATCGCAAGACGGATCCGAGAGAGGTTGCCCTGGGCAACCAGATTGGGCCAAAATCGGTTATTACTTTCCCCTCCGGCGGCCAGAAGCTGACCAGCCCCGGAATGTACGAGATATCGGGCTTGGCTTGGTCCGGTGCCGGCGCGATTCGCGGCGTCGACGTTTCCACTGACGGCGGTAAGACCTGGAAGGCCGCCGTACTCAAGGGAACTGCCTACAAGATGGCGCACACTCAGTTTGGCTACGAGTGGAATTGGGACGGGAAAGAGTGTGAGCTGATGTCGCGTTGTACCGACGAATGGGGAACCGTCCAACCCACGCTCGCCCAGATCGCCAAGTACTGGAACGAGCCTCTCACCAAAGATTTCCGCGTGAAGGGCAACAATAACGCGGTTCACCCCTGGAAGATCGCGAGTGACGGGAGCGTGACGAATGGCCTCGCATAAGCTGTTTTTCCCGGTGTTGATTCTGGGCGTTTCCGCGTGGGCTGAAGGGCCCACCTATAACATCGGCAGGGCCCCCACTGCGGAAGAAATAAAGGCCCAGGATATCTCAATCAATCCCGTCACTGGCAAGGAACTCCCCGCGGGACACGGCACCGCTGCGGAGGGTGCGAAGCTGTTTGTCTCCAAGGCTTGTGCGGCATGCCATGGGGCCAATGGATATGGGGGGCGCGCTCCTACACTGATCGTTCCCAAGGGGTACCCGACCAAGACCGGCAAGGGACCGGAGAGAATTCCGAACATTATGCCGGGCATGGAGATGGGAATTGAGTCGCCAGGACTCATGGCGGTTCACGCGCCCTACGCCCCGGTGCTGTGGGACTTCATCAGCCGCGGCATGCCTCTCAACAAGGAAGGTTCGTTGACTCCCGACGAGGTATACTCCATCACCGCGTTTCTTCTCTGGAAAGGCGACGTGATCAAGGAAGACGAGGTCATGGACCAAAATACCCTCCCGAAAGTCAAGATGCCACATCTTGACTTGGCGACTGAGACTCCGATCTGGAAGAAGGGTCCAAGGCTTGCGAACTACCCATAAACCTTAGTCACTCGCGCCCTGCTTCGTTCCCCTAGGAGCTAGCACGTAGTGGGGTGAAAACGATTCTCTGCCCGGCCAAGAGCGCCGCGTGAATACTTTTACCATGCGAGAAGCTGCCCGCTTTTTTCGAATAGGGAAGGGCGCTCAGATTACTTTGAAACGATGACTGCGATTATCGTGTCCTTGGGTATCACGAGCGGTCCGGCTTGGCGTATAAGCTTTGGTTGACTGAGGAATGTGACTTGCAAGGTGAAGCCGTCCATACTCCAAAAGCATCTAGTCTGCTGAGGGTTGATGACAGGCGCATCCGGATTCGTGCCCTCGGCTATCGGTTCGTCGTCAATCTTCGTGGGCCGACCCAATTTTTCGAGGACGGTTTTTCTGATATCCCGCAGCGTCACATCCTTGACTATACTTCCGGCGTAGACAACGAAGTTTGGGTAATCGGTGTCCGAGAAAATCCTTATTTCAGTCAGTTTGCCTCCGGTGAAAGTCCCGACAATGCCGGCGGAGTCATACCATTGATCGACACTGATGTTCGACATGCCCGCATGACCCGTGTGCTCGTCGTTTTCTAGCACAACCGTTTCCGTGGGCTTCCCTAAAACCTTCTGGACTTCGGCTGAAGTCGCCCCGAGGCGGATGGGCAATCCATACGACGACTGTGCGCGGACGAAACTGGACAGAAGGAGTGCCAGAGCGATTCCTGACGGGCTGGTTCTCATGTCGCTATCCATACTATCCAATTCGCTCGCTCTCCAGCGGGCTCTGTGCTCAGCTGCTGGCTTTCATCGAAGCTGAGATGATCAGGAGGCTACTCGGATTCGCTTAGAATATTGGGCAGCACCCGGAGGCCATAGTTGCCAGTTTCGAATCCAGAAGGGATCGATGCAGAAATACTTGAAGGTCTTCGGTGTGCGGCATTCAACTATTTTCGTAGTCAAGTCAATCCTAGAACTGGCCTGATAGCAGACAAGACGCAGCTTGGTTCACCTTCGAGCATTGCCGCGGTCGGGATGGCGCTTAGCGTCTACGTGATGGCAATCGAGCGAGAGTTACTTTCACGCTCTGAGGCAATTGACAGGACGCTCACTCTTTTGAAGTTCCTCCGGTCCAGCCACCAGGGTCCAGAGGCAGATGCCACGGGATACAAAGGTTTCTATTATCACTTTCTCGACATGCAGACCGGGCGCCGGGCTTTGCAATGCGAATTATCGACGATTGATACCGCCATACTCCTTGCAGGTGTTCTAACGGCGGCCAGTTACTTTGCCGGAGAGAGTAACGAAAGAAGTCGAGATACGGGAGCTCGCGGAAAGCCTTTATCGGCGTGTGGACTGGCAATGGGCTTTGGACGGTGGGACAACCGTTTGTCATGGTTGGAAGCCCGAGTCGGGATTTCTGCCGTACCGATGGGATACGGGCTATAGCGAAGCCCTGATCCTTTATGCACTGGCCCTAGGATCACCGACGTTTCCTGTCGATCCGCAAGGCTACCATGAATGGGTTTCGACCTTTGAGTGGAAGAAAGTCTACGACATAGAATACCTACCAGCTATAGCGAATACGGTTGGGGATTGACCGCGAGCGACGGACCGGGGCCTGCCGTTCTTGACGTGAACGGAGTCCAGAGGGTGTTTTTCGATTACGTCGCAAGAGGCGCTCCCTTTGGTCCGGATGACGGCACCATTTCACCTTGGGCTGCCGTCGCCTCTCTGCCGTTCGCACCTGAGATCGTGCTCAAGACAGCCCGTCACGCTATCGAGCGTCTCAAATCGAGAGGACACAACCCCTATGCGTTCGATGCCAGCTTCAATCCAACGTTTCCTCACACCAATCCCAATCTGCATAACTGGGTTTCGCCCTGGATTTTCGGCTTGAATCAGGGTCCCATCCTTCTCATGATTGAGAACTTTCAATCGGAGTTGATCTGGAAGACTATCCAGCGATGTCCCTACATCGTCGAGGGCTTAAAACGCGCCGGCTTCCGCGGAGGATGGCTTGACAATAAACATTCGCCGTGACTTTCGAGCATTAACTCAGCGAGTGACGGCCGGACAGCGAGGAACGAATCCGTCGGTGCCAGTTGGAACGATAACGAACATTATCGGCGAGCCTTACCGAGTTGCGCCAGACAGATATGAGCAGCCCCGGCCTAGCTCACGAAACAGGCAGCGTTCGATTCCCTTTGCGCTTTCAACGCCCGCTCTGCTCGAAACCAATTTTCTTCAGGTAAACCCTCTGGGCAACCTCGCGCCTCCCAGACGGCACGGGCAAGAGCGGCAATTTCATCTTCGGTGGGGGTCAACGTCGAGCGAATGGCCGATAATGCATCAAGCATTCTCTGAAGATGTTCCAAGCTCGATTCCACCCTGCTTCGTTTGTCCTCGCTGATCTCAACCACCAGGGGAAGCAAGCGGGTGGCTCTGGCATATGCCCTAGTCGCTCGGCGGGTGCACTCTTCACGAACAGGCCGGGTGTCAGCAGACTTGAGTGCATGGCGTGCGTCCTGAATGCCCAGATCCAGTTCGATCTTGATGAGTTGGACTAATTGCATTTCAGTTTTGATGCGTAGCTTATCGAACTTCGTAGGTTCAGGCCAGTTTTTTTGATGCCACCGAGGCAAATGCTCGATCATGATATTAGTGACGCTTGACAGCGTCCTTTTGTTCGATCCGATTCCGTAAAACTCGATGTCGAGATCGTTACATGACGACGCACGATGAATTAGAGATAGTGCGGGAGATCGAAACGCTCGTAGCAAGTCTCGGTCCACAAACCGTTGGCTGGCGAATCGCCCGCCCGTAGCGATCTAACCTTAAAATTTCGTAACACATCGCATCTTTGCATCGTCTCTAGATACGACCCGCTAGTGTGAGAGTCCGAACGAGGAGGAGTTCATCGTCGCTTCGGATCTAGCGGAATAAGTAAACGAACGGCAGCGGTCGCTAAGTGTGTTTTGAATCGCAATAGAAAGGATTACCACGTGACACTAAAGCCAAGACAGCAAAGCTCTACTGAAACGGCAATAAAATCCGCTAGTTCCCCCGAACCCGATCAAATTGCAACACTCGCCTACACGCTCTGGCAGCAAAGAGGTTGCCCTGAAGGATCGCCCGAAGCAGATTGGCTCCAGGCGGAAGAGGAACTGGCAATCTCCCGTTAAGTGACTCGTGTCTTTTTTTATAATTCCCATGCCTTGCGAAGTATGGCGCACACTGCTTGAGAACTGTTACGAAGCTGAGACAGCCTATTCTCAAGCCATCACTAATTCATCTGGCCTGGTTGGCGTTGAATTCGACAAAGCTCTCCAACGGGCTGAAGCAGCAAGAAAAACCAGCCGAGCTTGTGAGAAGAAGCTACTACATCATGAACAGATGCACGACTGCGTGAGAGGGTCAGCGGTGGCAAAGGCGAGTTGACGGGCTGACCTCAGCCACACTGGCCGCCACACATGCACCGCCCGATAAGAACTATTATCGGTCGCTTTCTCGCTTTAGCTTGTGTTTCTCGCCGATTAAGAGTACTGTCGCACTAGCTAAGGAGAACATGATGTTCGATAGCCTCGCAGAACAGATGAAGCATGATGATGCGACAGCAGCATCCCCGCGGCAACGTATCACTAAGTGGGCTGTGATTGCCGTCGTCGCAATTGCGGTATTTGGCGCATTGTACTTCGCTCTCCAAGCCATTGCCTGATGGACCACGCGTTGTTAGTTAAATGAGGCAGACCCCGTATGAGCGCCAGTATAGCGAAGCCCTTGCGGAACTTCGCTCACGGGGCACTAAAATCGCTTCGCCTCACACGGCTCCGGACGGAATTCGCCGGGTTCAAATCGACAGCTTGCCATGGTGTATAGATCGCCTGGTGTTTGAGAAGGCGTGGGGCCAAGAAATCGCTGACCACATCATCCGCAAGCACTTCGCACGCATTCCCGTCTAACAGCATCTACCGTCTTGACGCACGATCGATTCGCGTCCCGATATCACGTATTATCGGGGCGTCAGGACGGGCGTCGATGTCTTCAAGTTCGGTTCCCTATGTAAAAGCAGCCATTTGGTAATAGCCAAGCTTTCAAACTTTACCACTACCGGCCAGTTCGTGATAATCTCTGTGACGTGACGCTAGAGAGTTCCCGGCGGATCCTGTAACGAAGATTTTCTAACTGACCAGCACGCTATCGCCTGGGCAAGCAGGGTAAAAGCATGGCGATCTATTCTATAAAACTCGTCGAGCACAGGAATTCAACGAGCGCCGAAACAGCTCCAATAAGCGCCAGCATCACGCGAATTTTTGGCTTGGCTTTTGTAGGGACATCTGACAGCATTCGCGTGTCATGGGGAGTAGGAAACCCCGGCGATGATCTCGTACTGCATTTCGTCGCAGATATCGCCAGTTCGTATCTGCGACGGAGATGGCCTAACATGACGGTCAGCCCAAACGCCGGCGGTCACACGCATTCCCATGGTTCACTCTCGGGAACGGAGCTCTACCGAACCACCCCGGCAGGGGCTATACCTCTTCGCCGCTATGGTGCGCTCGCCTTTCATGAAGCGCTTCACAATCTTTTTCCCTTCAGAGGTGACCAACATACTGCCATGGGAGGTGGCCTTGCGTCGGCGAATATTCCAGACGCGGACCCGAACGACGCGAACAAGTCATTCTTGCGCCAGGGGTTTTCCGTCCGCACTCATCAGCTGTTGTAATTCGCTTCAGCCACTTCGCTGAAGTCGGCAGGAAGAGATATGTCCCACGCAACCCTTCCCCGTGAAGCAGCCGCCCCTGGCCCGTACGAGTTACCGGGTATCGTAACAGCCACCGACACCCGGCGAGGTTCCTCTCGGCTCCCAGAGCCTGCTAGCTCGTGACCGTGATAAGGGCATTCAGCACAAGCCCCGATATGGAGCATTAACGGAACCTCCACGGCGGCGACAGACTGCCAATTCTATGGTTTGCGCGTTAGACGTAAAAGTGATTGACCTCCGGATGCGCCATCATCCGCCCACGATTGGCCTCACGAGCAAATAGGCTACATTCCGGGTCCGGTGCTGCGTGCGTGAGATTCGTTCACTTGCGTAGGACAAAGCAACTTCCATCGGCGCACTGGAAGCCTATCACCCTCCGTTCCTTTCAGAGCCAGCGTGTCTTGCGTTTCATGAAATGATGAAGCGCGCTTCTAATGTAGACAGTTAAGCGGACTTGGGCGTGCTCCACTCGTATCCCACAACGCCGTATTTGGTCATTGCCAAGTGGGCGAGGAACGAGGATCTGGGTGTTGGAATCCGGATTGATTCGCGTGCGCTCACTCCGGACGGTCGCTAATTCCGCGCCGCCGGACCCATTGCGATGAACTCGAGGGTGGCGCCTTCAGGTCCTGTTCCGTCGTAGTGCATCTGATTCGGGATATCGTGGACGACTCCGCCCGGCCCCACGGTAACGGTGTTATTCTTGTCGAATTTCGGGCCCGTGCCAATCAGGAAGGTTCCTGCCAGGACCGTGATGAATCGCTCATTCTGATGAGAGTGAGGCTGACTCCACACGTTGGGACCCCGTTTGGTGACTTGCACGTACAAACCGGCTTTTGAAGGATCGCCAAACAGAATCGCCGTTTTGTCCGTGGATCCCGGACGGCCCTCCCATTTAAATTGATCGGGCAGTCTGAAGTCTCTTGCTTTGCGGTCGATGGTAACGACGTCGGCGCCGAACATCACCATTACGTTTCCCCCCTGAGGAAGGACCAGACCAGCTTGCTCGTTCGTCCTTGGTGCCGGATGCGAGAAAACCGCCAGACCGAGGATTCCAAATACAGGGGCCGTCCACCGAAGACTGCGATTACCCAGTTTTAACATAGTCACGAGAATCTCCTTTTCGTCGGCAGTGTATCATTCGCGGCGTGAGAGTGCCTAGGAGGGTGATCGAGAGAAGGATGGGCTCTATTCGTCCGTCGAGTTGGCTCCTGCCCGCACGAGTGAACGCAGCCGGTAAAACTGTTCCAACTCATGATGACCCCAACCGAGTGGTCAATAACCGAGTCGCTCTCTGTACTTGCACAGCAGGTCCAACGCTTTCGTTATTAAGGCAGAAATCTCATTACGACTAGCGCCGGGGGATATAATAGAGTCGTCCTCAAAGGGCTCCTGGCTCGAGAGGCCGCCTAGCAAGTTTGCCCAGCAGATAGCAGTTTCGTGCAATCTAGCAGGGTGTAATCGACCGGAGTCCACCCTGAAACTGGTATCAGGAGTCCAAGCTGCCCAGATCGACGCCAAACTGGCACCGTTGCTGGGCGAATGGGCGTGGCACTCGCTCACACTTGACACTACAATCGAGGACGTGAGCGCCGTCCATTATGCCGCCGTCGAACGTGCGATGAAGCAATATTTGAAAGGGGATTTCAGGGGAACCCATATCCTTGAAGTAGCGGCTTACGCACACATCACCGGCTATCAGCTTCATAAAGAATTGGAGGCGACGGTAGATCTATTCGACATTTCGGCGAGCACCCTGCGGCTGGGGCGCCGTATAGCTCAGGAAAACAATCTGTCACTCGAGGGAACATCGAGGACGATGGGCGATTTCCATGAATTGCCTTATGAAAACGATCAGTTTGATGTCGTTTATATTTGCTCGGCGTTGCATCACACATTGCGTTGGCAGCAGGTTTTAGCGGAATTGATCCGAGTGCTTGCTCCGGACGGAATCCTGTTCCTTGGGAATGAACCCACTAGGCGGAATTTCTGCTTCAACACCTTTCGTACGAACCGAATCGAGTTTTTTACTCCGTTCGAAAAAAAACTCGATGAACTAGGAATCATCAGAACCGTAGCCGAACCATATCTCGGCAGCCGTCCCGAAACTCTGTTCCATATGGTAGAAAACCAGACGATGCCGTTGGGAGAGATTTTGGGTGACGTCGGATCGAAGTGTTCAATCCTCGAAACTCTCGTTCAGCCTGAAGGATGCATGGGCCCGTTGGAGATAGAGATGCTCGAACGAAGGAAGGACGGCGATGTCACCAACTGGTTAGCGTCAAAACTGAACGAATTGACAGACCAGGCCCGCGAAACATTTTCCGAAACCGATCGTGGTCTCGGTTTTGGACTGCCAGCAGAGACGGAGATTCATAAGATGTGCAGGAGGACCGCCAATGTATTGGCCAGTCTTCCTTCGGATGAGCAGAGCTGGGAATTCAGACAGCTGATCTCCGAGCTGTTCGGCGCTCCGCTCCAGCTCGTAGCACGAAAAAAAGGCCAGCGCCGCCCGCGCGGGGTTGGCCTGTTCAAAAAGAGCTATGGCGAAACCGACGGAGTGGTGATGGCTCTCCCGCAAGAGATTTTGTGCCTGCTAGACCCCGCTGGCTTTCTGCTTCCCGACATTCAGACGGGGGAACCGAATAGCCTCGAAGCGGCCTTTCCCAACTTACACTGGAACTTACGGATGTCGCCCATTAAAATTCGCGAGCTAATACCTGCGGTGGCTTCGCCGGCAATTTTGGTACCTGTGCAGACAACGGGCTCTTTGCTAGTGCTTCTTCGGATCTACGTTGCCTTTGAAGGCCAATCCTATAGAATCATGCTTTGCAAGGGTCCTGCGGAACTATCGAGCTTCGCGGTATTTCAGACCGACTCGATTCTCCTCTCGGCTGTGGCTGACTGTACGCAAGAAACGAACGTAGTGGAGCTGACTGTCAAGACGCAGTCTTTTCAAGGCAGCTCAATACCCGCCGATTCCATCAGAATCCATTACGCCGGCGCATTCATGCTATGACGGCCTCCAGAACATGATGACGGGAGGGTCCGGCGTCGCTTTGCTAAATAATATAGCTGTTGAAGTAGCGAAGATGCCTTATGTCACCGGCATCGGTCCAGCGGCTTTGACGAGTTGTCCGCAAAACGGTCGAATTGGCGGCTATCTTACTGCCTGATGTCCACTATTATCGGAAACTCAGTTCGGGTGGATCTCAACATCACCCCAAGAAGGACGACTCCTGCACCCCAACGCTTTGTTCGGAGGCAATAGTTACCGTAAAGGTTGCATCAGGATAGAAGATTTGCCACCCAGTGTGTTTGCACGGGGCCCTCTGGCTGCAATTGCTATAGCAAGGATCGCAGGCCTCGAAAACCGGATAACCTCGATTTTCCGTGAACACACATTTGCGAAAGGAAGCGACTATGGATCCAATAATGGAGGATGTCGTCGTCGTGGGAGCCGGCCCGATTGGACTCGCGCTGAGCGCGGAATTGAACCGGCTGGGTGTTTCCCCGCTGGTTTTGGATAGGCAGGCAACCGGGCAGAACACCTCGCGCGCCTGTGTGGTTCATGCGCGCACGTTGGAAGTTTTGGAGTCTATCGGCGCCACCAGTGAATTGCTACACGAAGGGCTGGTGGTGCCGATCTTCCGTATCCGCGGAATTGGCTTCCGATAATGGCTGTTAACGGGCTTCAATGCGAATGGGTTAGGAAGCTATGGAGAATGGGCCGACGGTCTGAGCGACCACGGAGAATAACAAGTCCACTCTGCGCGCGTTGGCGCCGTATAGCGACCCGTCGACCGGAACCGCCACACATGGTATGTTGGCGCTCATGGACCGAAGAACATTCTTAGCTGGCGCGGCTGCACCCTTAGTCACGCTTTCAACGGGGGTTGCCGGTCAACTGTCCGCCCAAACCCCGGCGACTCCGGGCGGCCGCATCAAGCAAAGCGTGATGGCTTCTGTTTGGACCGGCTCGACGACTTCTTTCGAGGAGAGGTGCAAGATTCTCGCTCGCATTGGATTCAAGGGAGTAGATTTGCCCACAGCCCAGCAGGTGCCGATCCTCAGGCAAAATGGCTTGGCGCCCGCCCTGATGACTGGTACGGGAACCAGTTTCCAAAATGGATTGATCCGCAAGGAACTCCATAACCAGATTGAAGAAGCCACTCATGCCGGTATCGACTTGTGCGCCAGTGTTGGATGCCCGACTCTCATTGCAATTCCAGGCGAACGGCGAGGCATGTCTCGGGAAGAAGGCGCCGATAACGCAGTCGCCATACTGAGCCGGGTGAAGGGCTATGCCGAACAAAAGGGCGTCAACGTTTGCATAGAAATCACGAACTCGAAGGTCGCCGCTGATCAGCGGACCGATCAGGTCTTCGATCATACGGCATGGGGTCTTGATGTGTGCAAGCGCGTCAATTCACCACGCGTGAAGATCCTGTTTGACATTTACCACGCTCAGATCGCGGATGGGGACGTAACGCGCACGCTTCGCGACAACATTGACCGCATCTGCCATTTCCACGTCGCTGGTGTGCCCAGCCGTTTGGAAATCGACGACAAACAAGAACTCAACTACCGGTTCATAGCCAACGCGATCGCCGATCTGAAATACAGCGGATTCGTGGCCCACGAGTGGCGCCCTGCAATGGGTAATGATCCAGTCAAGAGCCTTGAACGGTGCTTCGAAATTATGAACGCATAATTCATCGGACAATGCGAGACAACTCTCGCCTTGGCTGCTCGAACTGGGATTCCCTTCGTTCTATCAAAGATGCCAGCAGTGCCACCGTCGTCAAGAAAATGTTTCTGTTCCGACGCGGGCGATTTTACTTGTTACCGGGTTTAGGTACTACCGGGCCAGCGGATTTGGACGGATCTGGAACTTCACCAGTTTGCCCTTGGTTCCCTTTCCGCCTTCCACCTGCCAGACGAAGTGCGTGCCGTAGTTGGAATACAGCGCCCGGCCCTTCCAACCCGCATTGGCATCGTCGATTCGCCCATCCATTCCGCGCGCGTAGAAGCCGAGCGGATAGGGGATGGTGAAGTAGGTCCACTTCTTGGTGGCCGGATCCAGCGCAATCAGTGAGTCGGAGTCCGACCCTGTTAGGAACGGCGTATCCTTTCCGAGCCCAATGATATTTTGCGAATCCGTCCAATTGAAATAGTGGAAGTCAGCCGGAACATCCGTGCCTTTTAATTTGGGTCCGGTGGTTTGGTACAACGTCCAGCCTTCCGGACAGTCGCTGCCGTCCGCCTTCATTTTTCCGGTCAGCGCCGTGCACTTGCGAACATCGAAGCCGGCCAGGTGGCTAGTCGCCGCCAGACCCATCCAGACCACGCCTTTGCTGTCGACGTCGATGCCGCGAGGATCGTAGCCGGGTTTCGGAACCTTGAAGACCTGGGTCTTGCAGCTCACCGGCGGATTGTCCCCGCGCTGCAAACGGATCAGATAGCCCGGGTAATCTTCCGCGACACCCCAAACGGAGTCGTCCACCGGACTCGGCATAACCGAGTACATGCTGAAGTGGACCATGGTGTCTTTGGTCGGATCGAAAGGAGCTTGAGCTGGGGCTCCCTTTCCTCGTC
Organism: Bryobacterales bacterium; assembly: GCA_963779075.1. Lineage (GTDB taxonomy): Bacteria > Acidobacteriota > Terriglobia > Bryobacterales > Bryobacteraceae > Palsa-187. Next base: position 843,220 of record CAVZWS010000018.1, on the reverse strand, counting down.
CGCCGGCAACCGGGGCGGCAGGAGCAGCTCCTGCCGTATCCGTTCCATAGAGATTCGCAAGATCCGCGATCCGTCGAACGTCGTTCCAGGGTCTGGTAATTTTTCCGTCCCCGTTGGTGTCCACCACCTGTTCGCACCAGCCCACAGCGGCCTGCTCGGCTTTGCTTTCGTCTTTGGTGGCGGCGTACGTCTGATCGTAAACCTTGGAATCGATCCAGCCGAAAACCGGACCGCTCAACTCGTTGAAGTAAATCGTCTCATCCGGATCGTTGTCGATCACGACGTGATGTGTCGCGTAGCAGGTCTCGATCAACTGGAACGTCTTAGTCTTGGGATCGTATAGGGACGCCTGCCGGGCGCTGTTGCGCCGTGGGAACCAGTCCGCGTACTTATTGGTTGGATCGCTGCACCAGGCCGGTTCGGTATTGCCGCGAATCTTCGAAGTCAGCCACACACGGCCCTTGCTGTCGATCATGGGATTGTGCGGATCGGCCGGGTCGTAAGGAGGATTGGACCACAGATGCTCGTCGCCCCAGAAAAAGGACGGGCGAACCGGTGCGGGGAAGCGGGAGGGAACCTTGTCCTTCGGGTCGCGCGTCGGAATATCGATCGAGTGCGTGCTGTTGTCGCCCTGATCGAGAACCACCAATTGTCCATGTCCCGCGTTCACCAGATAGTTCGGCCCGCCGCCGTTCACAGTCGGGTCGTACTTGTAGGTCGCAATCTGATCGTGCATGAAGGAGTGGTCGTCGCCGACGTCCCATTGAGTGGAGACGATATTGCGCTCGATCCCCTGAGGACGCGGCGGCGCGGGAGGCACGGCGCCCTTTTCAATGGCTTCGGTCCAGGCGGCAAGCTGCTTCACTGTTTGGCCTTCCCCCATTTGCCTCAATGTCCCCAGCATGTTGGAGCCACGGACTCCGACACCCAGGCGCCACGACCATGCGGCGGCGTGGGTCTTTTCCAGTTCCGGCCGACCGGCCCAAACGTGGGTCACGTCGCGGTTCACGGCCTCGCCCAACTGGTGGCAGAAATTGCAGCCCGACTTTAAAGTGTTTATCCAATGGTCCTGATCGATCATGCCCATGCCAAGCCCGTTGCCATTTGGGTTGCTCTCGGACTTGTCGCCCGTTCCCGGGAACAAATTCTTAGCGGGCGGCTCCAGCAGCGACAGCCAGTAATCGCCCGGATAAACTTTCGCGGCTTCCTGAGGGGTTTTCGCCGAGGTCACCTTCAGAGCCACTTGATTGGGCGACGGTTTCGCGTTGACCTTTGCTGAATCCACGATTCCATAACCGCGGACCCACACTTTGTAATTCACAGCCGGCAGTTCGGGTAGCAGGTAGCGGCCCTGTTCGTCGGTGACGACGGTCTTGATCATGCCCGTTCCCAGCTCGCTCGTCTCGGCGATGACCCACACGCCGGCCTCGGGACCCTTGTCGCCGGTAACCGTCCCGGTAATATATCCAGGAGCGCTGACATACTGCCTAGTGGAGGCTTGCTTGGCCTGTTTGGTGTTGTTTTGCTGCGCGCTCGTCGGCAACACAATGGCGAGGGCGGTTAAGCAAATCGCCCCTGTACACATCAGGGCGGCTCCCCGGGAACGGGTGATCTTCATAGAACTCTCCTCATGAATACGTCCTTTGGAGGACTCAATCGGCGACTAAGAATCCAGTCCACTATAGTAAGGCCCAACCGGCGATGCAACTGGAATCTTGTCCAACAGTCGGACGGAGGCGGGCGGCCGTGGTAGATTAGGCAAAGTTAGGGTGCTGATAGTGTCGATGAGTTGGCGGGGTCGAAACGGACGGTATTTCCCGCTTGCCTGCCTTTTAGTCGCCGTGGCGGCGCCGTCCGGTGTCATTGCTTTTCAGCAGAGAACCTCTCAGCACAGCCCAGGTAACGCTTCGACTCCGAAGCTGGGAGATTCGAAGGTGAATCCCCTAGATGGATTACGCTACGTCTGGATTCCGCCGGGAAGCTTCACCGATGGCTGCTCGCCGGGCGACAAAGAGTGTTACGAGGACGAATCTCCGCCCCGCAAAGTCACCCTCACGCGAGGATTCTGGCTGGGCCAGACCGAAGTCACCCAAGCCGCCTATCAGAAGGTAATGGGCGACAATCCTAGCGTTATCGAAGGACCGGATTATCCGGCCGACTCGATCAGTTGGGTCGAGGCGGACGTCTACTGTACCGCCGTCGGAGGCAGGCTGCCGAGTGAAGCCGAGTGGGAGTACGCTGCCCGAGGTGGAACCACCAGCGCCCGCTACGGCAATCTCGACGAGATCGCCTGGTACGTGCACAACAGCGATTTTACCTCGCATCCGGTGGCCCAGAAGAAGCCCAACGCTTACGGGCTATTTGACATGCTCGGCAACGTCCTCGAGTGGACCGACACTTGGTATTGGGTGCAGCACAACCAGGAAAACATCAACCCCACCGGTCCTTCGATTGCGGAATACAAGGAACTGCGCGGCGGCGGCTGGTGGGACAACCCGGACCTGGTGCGGGCATCGTACCGGATCAGGCTCGAAACCACCGATCTCGATTACGATATCGGCTTCCGTTGCGCGGCGAACTGAAAACTACTTCTTACTTGGCCTCGGCGCCCGTAGTAATCACTGGGCCCATTCCTACGATCTTTAGGACTCACTCGGTATCCCTTGCTCCGTCGTAATGAATCCCACGCCAGCAAATCCACCTGCTGGTATAATGCGCAAACCGGACATGGGCCGGTCAGGGGAAGCACGGAGCTACCGATAATGATGATTATCGGGACATGCAAGTACCCCTTGAGCGAGCGCGAACTTGACTACTTGTCCGGTTTGCGCGTTATATGTTCATCTGGATAGTTTCCGGATTGCCCCTCACTCGGCCGCCATTCGGATCTGTCACACTTTTGCAAGGTGCAGTTGCCCGATATCAAAGGCTTAATGTGTTGGATTGTCGTGGACTTTTTGTATTTAGCTCGTCGGCTATAGTAGCCTAGCCTTGAGGCTGTCAAGTGTCACATCAGTGTGTGCTCATCATGCTCGCGTTGCTCTCGTGCAGTGCACAGGCTCAGTGGGTGAACTATCCCGCGCCAGGAACGCCTCGCACGGCTGATGGCAAACCCGACCTGTTCGCGAAGGCGCCTCGCGCCTCCAATGGAAAGCCTGACCTGTCCGGAGTTTGGCAGACCGAGTATGCGCCTCCGGGAGAAAACCAGCGCTTATTCGGTAACTTTGTGAACTTCGCCGTGCCGGGAGACGACCCTGGCACTTTTTCCAAGTATGTCATGGACATTTTGGCCGACTTCAAACCGGAGGAGTCGCCGATGCGGCCTGAGGCCGCCGAGCTGCTTCGAAAGAACATGGAGAAGACGAGGAACGGAGAAACTCCCTCGGCCCGGTGTCTACCGCACGGTCTGCCACGCACCGATCTCTTCAATTACGCTCCTTTTAAGATGATCCAAACCCCAGGAGTAATCGCGGTGCTCTATGAAGCCGACAATACCTACCGCCAGATATACACGGATGGCCGCAAGCTTCCCGTGGATCCTCAACCAGCCTGGGGCGGCTACTCGGTCGGCAAGTGGGAAGGCGACACGCTGGTCGTGGACGCGGCAGGATTTAACGACAAGAACTGGCTCGACATTGCGGGCCACCCCCATAGCGAGGATATGCACATTCAGGAGCGCTTCCACCGCCGCGACTTCGGCCACATGGATTTGAGCGTATCCATCGACGACCCCAAGATGTACACGCGATCGTTCACGGTAAAGGTCACTGAGGTCTTGGTCCCGGACGGAGACGTTCTGGAGATGGTCTGTAACGAAAACGAGAAGGACCGGACTCATCTCGAAAAAAACGGCGGCCGGTGAGTGATAAGGATGTGTCGTCGGCCACCCAGAAGTCATCCACTTGGCTGGTTTGTCGGCAAACCGTCGAAGTGGATCGTGAAAGCGACCTCGGCGCGAAAGTGACGCCCACGATCGCTACCGATAATAGGAATTATCGGGGCGAATAGCGTGTTCCCCTTCCATTACGTACCAACGGTCCCTGAGCATCGTATTTCAGCCAGATTTAAGCACAACTCCAGCCGTGCGCACCGCCGCATCCACTAAGTGGTTCGTTGTCATGCCCCAACGCCTGCTGCAGTCCCTGAGCGCTCAGCCAATAGGGAAGTGCGCGTTTGTATTCCCGTGTTCCCGCTGCCGTCAGGGAAAGTCGCAATGCACGTCGGTCGGCTCCGGCTTCGGAGTGCAGCCATCCTTTTCGGCGCAGGGGAGCCAGGGTTCTGGTAAGGGTTGTGCTGTCGATCTCGAGCAATTCGGCTAGTTGTCTCTGGGAGATCTCTGGGGCCTCATTCAAAGGCTGTAAGAGTGTGAACTGAGTGGCACGCAGGCCGCCTGGGCGGAGTACTGCGTCGTAAAACTGGGTGACCACCCGGTCAGCCCTCCGGAGATTGGCGCAAGCGCACGGCAGAGCTGATCAATTCATTGGGTCTATTAAGCGCCGGTATCTGAAGCCGAGAGGGCGATGTGAGGAAGCCGAGAGAACAGCTAGGAAAGATCATCTGGTCGTTATTACGCGATCTCTCGTCTGACGTCCCTAATAGAACAAGCAAGAAGTGGCTGGATATCCCCTTCGTTCAATTCCTGCCAACGTCGCGAAAACGATTAGCATTCTTTCGGGTGCGGCTCTGCTGCTGATTGTGACTGCCGCAGTCGCTGCTCTCCTTCCGGCACTCCGAGCAGCCAAAGTCGATCCTATGATCGCTTTGCGGTATGAGTAGAGGAACAACATCTTCCGATCGAACCAATCTCGTATCGCGCGCGGCGCTGCAAGGCTGAGACGATAATGTTCGACATCGGTCCGCTTCAAATTACTAAAGATCGCGGTCACGGCGCGATCAATACCGGCCTCCGATCCCGGGATCGCAAAACTATCCCTGTTGGTTTGCTCGCTCCCGGTGGGCGAGGTTCGCCAACGTGGCCGCGTCCGCTGGTGCGGTGTCAAAACGGCCAGCTCGGCCTACGATCCAGTCACCTCTTTTACGAGGCTGAAGAAAGCTCGTTTGCGATCGGTGTTGATGCCCCAGTTCACCGGCACAGTCTGATACCCATCCGCATAAGGGTCAAAGTAACCCCACGAGGCGTAAGAGCCGAGGGCTTTCATCATGTTATTGACCGGTTTGTCGAAGTCGAAGTGATCGTCTTCGTTAAATTGGATGGGCATTGTCCGATAACCCTCGACCTTTCGCGTCTGCTCCACCATTTCGGCGATCCGGTTCGCATCAGTGACACCATTGCCGTGGAGCAGCAGAAAATCCGAGGCTTGGACGACGCTTGCCGTCGGGATCCGGTTACCGTTGAAGCTGGCCCCCGCGAGATACGGCGCGCCGCCTAGCCGAATTGATTTTACAAGCTCGATGAGTTCATGAATTCGCGGGGCTTTGAGGATGTCGCGGTCGTAGCCGCGATTGTCGCATTCGTTAGCTACCTCGATCAGGATGTTTCGATAATCCTTGCCGCCGAGCCACTCGATCGCATTGCGAACGCCGGCCTTAACAGCATCGTCGCTTTCGAGTCGCTGATCCTGCCCTGCGTAGAACAAGCTGACGATCGCCGCCATACCGAGCTCGTCCGCCCGGTCCAGTATGCGTTCCAGCCGACTCATATAGTCGGGCCGCAGCGAGCCGTCGGATCGGAAGGCGCTGTTGTGCCATGGCTGGACCTTTGAGTATCCCTCGGGGCTGCCACCCTGGAGGTTGATGGTGAACGCCAGCAGTCCGAAGCTCCGCCACTCGGGCATCGCCGCGACGAACTCGCGGGTGTTGCGGTCGGGGTCCCATTTCTTGGTATCCGGATAGGCCCAGCGAGAGCGTGTCTCAGGGTTGAGATCGTCGAAGATACCCTGCACCATGCGCGAGTTCATGAGCAGCCCCTCGATCCGCATTCCCTTGTATTGCCGTCCCGAGTAGGTCGGCTTGCCGTTGATCATGAAGCGGTCGCCGTCAATCGATATCGTTGTGCGGCGGCTGGCTGCGGGCAGAGCTGGGGCCGCCAGAAGAGCAAGAAAGCTGCGTCGATCCACCATATTTCGACCCTCCCTGTCGCCCGTCTGGTCAGGCTCATGAAAGAGGCTCCGAACGGTCCAGACGGCTATCGACTATATATCCATATCACAAGCCCTCGCTCGCAGCGCAGGAACGCCGATATTGCGGCACAACGGGCAGGCTGCCGTCCGAGTATGATGCAAGCCTCACATTTTACTTCGTCTCAAAGCTCGACATTTACTCCCCCTCACCACAACAGCGCGGTTTGGTTATCGAGAACTGGACCGGCTTCCCGGCAGAGCGAAGGTCGTCAGCGTCACACCCGAGGGTACAGCGACCCACTGAATGCCGTCTAGCATGTAGGTGATCGGAGCTACGCCCCAGATGGGAGCCCCGGTCTGGAAGCGCCACAGCTGCTGGCCACTTGCGGAATCGAATGCATTCAAATAGCCGTCGCTATCACCACTGAAAACCAGCCCGGTCGCGGTGGACATGGCGCCGCCTGATAAGTCGAGCGTGGTCTCCGATGGGTATCCCCGGAAACGGTGCTCCCAGCGCATTTCGCCAGTAGCCGGATCAATCGCACGCAGAGCACTGTATTGTTGAGGGCCGTCTTCAAAGTGCCTCGGGCCACCGCTTGGAACGCGGTCGCCCAGCGTAATCGCCGTCGGTTTGGTCGACACCCACGTCACGCAGGTTTCTCGCGCAGTCACGAAGAAGAGCCGTCGAATGGGATCGAAGGAAGGCGGCATGAAATTGGTACCGCCACGTTGATCCGGCAGGCATTTCTCCCGAGTGCCGACATCTTCGAGGACCACCGGCCGGCCGTCTGTGCCGATCTCCCGCGCCCAGTTCGTTCCCGTGAATGGTTTGCCAAGGAGTAACTTGCCGTTCTCACGGTCGATCACCTAGAAGAAGCCGTTGCGATTGGCAAGCATTACAACCTTGTGCTGTTGTCCCGCAATCGTGACATCGCCGAGCACCGGGACCTGCGTCGAGTCCCAGTCGTGAATGTCGTGCGGGGTGAATTGGTAGTGCCACCTAAGCACGCCGGTGTCGGCATCAAGTGCCAGCAGCGAGCACGTATACAGATTGTCGCCCTTGCGATCGTCGCCATAGTAATCCGGATTAGGGTTTCCGGTGCCGTAATAGACGAGGTTCAGTGCGGGATCATAAGCTCCGGTCGCCCAGACAGCGCCGCCACCTCTGAGCATCGGTTCGACCCCAGGCCAAGTCTCGCTCCCCGGTTCGCCGGACCCGGGCACGGTGTAGAACCGCCAGGCGCGGGTCCCGGTCTCAGCGTCGTAAGCGTCGATGAAACCGCGGCTGGCGTAATCGCCGCCCGACACGCCAACGATCACCTTATTCTTGACGACGAGCGGAGCAAGCGTGATGGAGTAACCGTTTTTGGGTTGTTCGACGGTTGCGTCCCAAAGCACGTTACCGGTCTTCCGGTCGAGCGCAACGAGGTGAGCGTCGAGCGTACCCATATACAGCTTGTCGCCCAGGATGGCAGCGCCCCGGTTCACCATCCCGCAACAGACGCGAAGCAGTTCCGGCAGCGTTCGCTGGTAGTGCCAGATCACTCGTCCTGTCCGGGCGTCCAACGCCCAGGCATGATTGTAATTCCCGGTGATGTACATGACGCCATCGAGCACGACCGGCGTGCTCTCAAGTCCGCGCCCAGGTGCCGGCGCGGGAGTCTGGAACAGCCACTGCGGCGTTAGTTGATTGACATTCTGCGGAGCAAGCTGCGTCAGCGGGCTATTCCGCCGCGAAGTGTAGTCTCCTCCGAATATGAGCCACTTCGTCGGATCCTTCAAGCCGTCAAGCAGCATCTGAGACGTAACCGGCTGTGACGTAACCGACTGCGACGTGCCCTGCTGCGCAACAGCCGACAAGCATCCGATAGTGGCCATGAGCGCGGTTAGCGAAAAAATGAGATGCATAGCGGCCCATTTTAAGCTTGCGCGCGCCTCGGCACAAGCTTTCACGCAGAACCATCAATGACCTGTACGAACTGGCGAAGATCCTAAGTGGCGAAGCGCGTCGAGCCGTCGATCCACAAAGAAGTGATCCAATATCTGCGGAAACGATTTGACAGCGAAGTCGAGCTAGCGGGGCTGCAGATACACGTACCACCTGCCTTGCCACTCCGCCTGTTATTCGGCGGGGGGCGAGGCTCCTTGGCACAAGTGGAAGGCTCGCACTTATTGCTTCGCCACCGAGGCCGGACCGATGTGCCGCCCCTGTTCACGGTCGAACGCTTTCAATTTGATGTCGATATCAGAGCTCTTGTCGATAGTCCCAAGACGGTCAATCGGGTGACGCTGGATGGCCTGGAGATCCAGATCCCGCCAAAAGGAGAGAGGCCGAATCTGGGATCGCGGAGCGATCCGTCGGGAACCCCGGCAACAAAGGAGACATCGAGCGGGGTGGTGATTGAAGAGGTCCTCGTGCGAAACGCTCACTTGACCATTCTTCCCAGAGACAAGACGAAAGTACCCCTGCGTTTTGACATTCACGATCTGCGGCTGGAGTCCGCTGGAAAGAATGTTGCAAGGAAGTATACGGCGGCCTCGACGAATCCTAAGCCGAAGGGGGAGATCAACAGCACTGGCGATACGCCACTCCGCGGCTCGTACCGATTTGAAGATGCTAATCTGGGCATCTTCAAGGGGATCGCCGGGATTTTGCACTCGACGGGAGAGTTTGAAGGAACGCTTTCGTCCATTACGGCGCGAGGCGAAGCAACTGGTCCAGACTTTCGATTGAAGAGAGCCGGCAATCCGCTTCCTTTGAGCACGCATTTTGAGGTATTGGTCGATGGAACGAACGGCAATACGGAATTGCGCCCTGTAGTTGCGACCCTCGGCACAACCCACTTCACGACAAAAGGATTCGTAATCAAACACGACAGAGACAAGCGAAAGACGATATCGCTCACAGCGTCCATACCGGCGGGTAACTTGCGGGATGTGTTGATGTTAGCGATGAGGGGATCTCCGATCATGGAAGGCACCTTAAGATTGAATACGACCATTGGTATTCCTCCGCTCGATGAGAAAGTCGAAGGGAAGCTTTTGCTTGACGGGACCTTCGAGGTGACCAATGGCAAATTCCTAAGATCTCGAATCCAGGAAAAAATTGATGCGCTGTCTCACCATGGCCGGGGCAAAGAAAAAGACGAAGAGGTCGATGAAGTCGTCCACCGGATGAGCGGAGAGTTCAAAATGGCCGACGAATCTCTTACGTTTCGCACTCTGGCCTTTGCGATTCCGGGCGCGGCAATCAATATTGGTGGCGTATTTGATATGGCCGAGGACAAACTCGACTTCCACGGCGCCCTCATGTTGGATGCTAGGGCTTCGGAGACACAGAATGGCTGGAAAAGTTGGTTGCTGAAGCCGTTTGATCCACTCTTTTCAAAACGCGGAGTTGGCACGTTCCTGCACATCAAGGTCACTGGAAGCCCTAGGGATCCGCAGTTCGGCCTCGATCCCGGTGGGACAAGCCCGGTAGAAGAGACCGAAAAAACCGTCGCGAAATGAAATCGGCCCTGCAATAGCGTAGTCACGACCTGACGTACGGTACTGCAGTCTGGCAAGAGTGGTAGAACCTACCGTTTCAAATAACAGGCGCGTTGTGCATCATTATCGGTAGCCTGTTGAATTGGGTGCCGACTCACTCATATCTCAGAGCAACTGCCGGGTCGACTTTGGTCGCGCGGCGAGCCGGGATATAGCATGCCAACAGACTCACGACGCTGAGAATCGCAGCTACGCTTGTAATCGTGAAGGCGTCTGATGTCCCAATGCCGAACACTAGCTTGGCGAGAAGACGAGTCAATCCGATCGCGCTCGCGAATCCGATCGCCAGCCCAGCGCTAGTCACCCAAATTCCGTTACGCAGGATGAGCCCGAGCAAGTTCACGCGACTGGCCCCCAAAGCCGCACGAATTCCAAGTTCTGCAGTGCGCTGGGCAACCGAGTAAGAAATCACGCCATAGATCCCCATTGCCGAAAGCGAGAGTGCGATTCCAGCGAATACGGCGAGCAACAGCGCGCGCAGCCGATCACTGGCCATCGATTCGGACTTGATCTGTTCTAGTGTCTTGACGTCGGTGAGCGGCTGATCTTTATCTACTGTGTAAACGGATTCCCTGATGGCCTTCTCAAGGCGCGAAGGATCGAGCTGAGCGCGAACCACCAATCCGCCAAAGTACACCGGGCTTTGCTCGTTGGTCACATACATCCCTGGATCGTCCATGGTGCTGTCGAGGCTCTGCACGCGTTCATCCGCCACGACGCCAACAACTTCCCAGGGAGTGTCCGGTCCCAGTTGGGTTTTCCCTGGGATAATCTGCTGGACGAGAATGCGCTGGCCGATGGGATCTTGATTCTGAAAGTACTTCCGCACCATGGTTTCATTCACTACGGTGACCGGCGGTGCGCCGCTCAGATCGCGGTCGCCGAGTCCGCGCCCTTTGCGTAGGCGCATCCCAATCGTTCGAAAATAGGACGGGCTTACCATCTTGAAGAAACAACCCTGACGATTGGCGCGGTCGACCGTTGGTCGACCGGCGATTTGAAACGGCATGCCGTAACCCCACCCTCGCATCGGCAATGCCGAGGTGAATGCAACATCACGTACGCCTGGTAGCGACTGAAGATTACCTGACGATCCCACGCAAATTAGTATTGAGCTGGACAGGATCGGGATATCGCTTATCGGAAAAGTTCAGGGTCGCCGTCAAGACGTTGGTCGAATCAAAGCCGGTATCCGTTCGCTGCATTTCGAAGAAGCTTCGGATTAGCAGGCCGGCTCCGGTGAGTAGTACAAATGCCAAAGCGATCTCGGCCACGACGAGAGCGCCACGCAACGTGCGCCGTGCCCCTCCGATCGTCCCGCGGGCGCCTTCTTTGAGAGCGCTAGCGAGGTTCGTTCTGGTGGCACCCACCGCCGACGCCAGTCCAAAGAGGATGCCGGTCAGCCCGGAGATTGCCAAAGTGAACAACATCACCCGGCCGTTCATCGTCACATTGACCTCGCGTGGCAATGAATGGGGAGGAAGAGCACTTCTGAGCGCAGCCACAGGCATACCCGGTTCCGAGACCGAGGAAGCCGCCGGACAACGAAAGCAGCACGCTTTCGGTAAGAAACTGCCGTATCAAACGTCCACGCCCGGCACCAAGAGCCGACCGCAGAGCGATTTCGCGCTCCCTGGTGGCGCCGCGCGCCAACGTCAAGTTCGCCAAGTTCGCGCACCCTATTAACAGAACCATAGCTACAGCCGCCAGCAACACATAGAGGGACTGACGCAGATTCGAATCCACGAGGACATCCGAGTAGCGTTCCACCACCCCCCCCAGCCCTTATTGGAATCGGGATGGTCCTGGGCGATTGCCGCGCCGATTGCATCCATCTGGGCGCGCGCATTCTCTAGGGCGACTCCACGCTTCAGCCTGGCGAAGGAACCGAACCAGTGGAAATTTCGGGTCATGTTTTGCTCCCGGAACACCAGTGGTATCCAAATCTGCGCGTTCGCTCGGTTGAACGCACTTGCCTCCGGCAGGACGCCGATTACGGTATAGGCTTCTCCATCCAAGCGGATGGTGCGGCCAATCAATGTTGAGTCTGCGCCGAATTGGGATACCCAAAGCACATGACTGAGCACGGCCACGAGTTCCTTACCGCGTTGGTCTTCATCGGCCGAGAAGGTGCGCCCGAGTGCCGCCTGAATGCCAAAAATATCGAAATAATGGGCCGAAACTCGGGCGCTTCGCAACTGCACTGGTTCTCCGGAACCGGTCAGTGTGACGGAGCCTCCTCCCGTATCGCCGGCCATATAGTCGAAGACCGTGTTCTGGCGCTGCCAGTCCAGAAAATTCAGCGTGGAAATGCCGTTTCTCGGGAAACCAGGCGGCTTCTCAAGCACTCGAACGATCCGGTCTGCATCGGCGTAGGGCAACGGCCTTAGCAGAGCCGAATCCACGAAGCTGAAAATCGCCGTGTTGCCGCCGATACCAATGGCCAATGTGAGGAGCGAAACGGCGGTGAAACCCGGGCTCTTTGCCAACGTTCGCAACGCGTATTGAAGATCTCTCAGCAGTCCGTTCAGAACCACACTCCAAGTCGCCTGAGATTCAAGGGGCTAGACGAAGGAACACCTTAAAAGTTGCTCCACTCGCCACTCACAAGTCTACGGCTCGATAGATCGACGTTCAATTCGCACGCCTCACGCTGATCCCTCCGCCTGACGTATGCAGGTAGAGTAGGGGCCCTCCCCCGTTTAAAGGTAGGCGGAGTGCGCGCTGATGCCGGTCACTCATCGCATGCTCGGGGAAGTCCGTTGAAACCCTCCCGCCACTTGTGGAGGCATCAAGATTTAGATGAGCGTCTCTGGGCAGGCTCACTTTTATGCCCCCACCGGATGTCGATAAACGGCACTCCTGCTGAGGTTGCGCCAGCAATGATGCCGTCACGCTGCCCCCAGAAGTCGATGCGTCAATCGCGCCCGTCGCGCCACCAAGACTAATCCGACCGCCAGACGTATGAGCACGGAGACTGCCCGAGACGCGGTCAACTGAAATCGACCCGCCGCTAGTGGACGCGTCCACGTCTCCGGCTACCTCCGAGATGTGAATGGAGCCGCCGGAGGTGTGCACAACCGTCCTACCCTTGACCTCGGCCAGCGCGATACTCCCACCGGACGTGCGCCCGGTTACAGGGCCGTCGATGTGATAGAAGTGGAGCGATCCGCCGGAGGTGTGAGCAATCACTTCCCCCCTCAGGCCGTTCACGGAAATTGAGCCTCCGGAAGTCGCCGCGTCGACGCTGAATTGAGAGGGTACTGTGATGCGATACTCCACCTCGCGCAGCCAAGCCGAGTATTCAAGGCACTGCCCGTTGCGACAGATTGGATGGCCGACAAAGAAGATCGGGAATAACATTGGCTTCCACCCGCCTTGGAACGTGGCGTTAACACGGACCTCCGAGCCTTGCTCCATGACATCGAGCCTGAAGTCGCGTAGCATACGATCGAACTCACTGCGAGAGGGCGGAATGCCGCGGAAGGATGCCTCGACTTCCACCGACTTGCCGCCGCCTGGCTGGACACTGATAGAACCGAATTCCGCGTTCATCGTCAGACGGGTCGCGGAGGAAACCGGCAGCGCCCTCCGAACTTGATCGTCGCTGTCGACAGCATAAACCAAAGACGCACAAGCGAACGCGGCGGCCAGTAAACGGAGCATTACGACCTCCTTGTATAGAGGTACTACGCGTCAGATCCCATTTTGTTCCACAATATCTGGAAAATTCGTCCGGTTCGGAACCTGGCTGCTTATAGCGTTCCAGAGCACTGGGTTCGCCCGATATCGAACATTAACGGACGGCATTTGCCGGAACTGGTACGGTGCTCCAAGAGTTTGGCGATACGATGATGATGAGTGCTGCCCCTCGCCGAATTTGAACTCCTGGTAGAGAACGCGCTGCGGTGCATTCCATCGCGCTTCCGTCGACGCATGAAGAACGTTGCTATCGTCGTCCAGCAGGAACCACCACGGCCCGGCCTACTCGGCCTGTACCAGGGTCGGCCGCTGGCGAGTCGCTCGGTGTTCGAAGGGTTCACCATGCCGGACAAGATTACAATTTTTCAAGGTCCACACGAACGCTTGTCTCGCACGCGAGCGGAGCTGGAGCAGATGGTAGCCGATACGGTGTGGCATGAGATCGCGCACCACTTCGGAATGGACGAGGCGCGAGTGCGCCGGGCGGAACGGCAGAGGCGAGGTTAGCGCCCGGGGGAGGACGACTCTCTCTGAAAGGCCCGATGAAATCATGTTATATCGCAAGACACGTACAGGCGGCGAAGTTATAGGCGCTTCGTTCTCGCGCGATATGGGTAGTTGGGATGGCCGGCCGCGCCCTGTTTAGCGAGTGGCCGCATCGAGTCTGGCCTTGAGCTCCTGATACGGTTCGACGCCGAACAAGCCCTCGTAGGTCCATAGGACCCGCCCTGTGGCGTCGAACAAAACCACCACGGGTAAGTTGTCCTGTTTTGCTCCCACTGCGTGCTTCCAAGCCTTCTTATCTTTGGTGAGGATCAAACTGCGTTCGAGCAGTTGGGGAGGAGTCCCTTTGCGCATGCTGCTGCGGATCATCCCACGAACTAGGGCAGGGGCCCCTTCTAAATTGGCGATGGACCAGGAATTTATTCCATCTTGACTTAACCGCGTCATCCAGACCTTGGTCCGATCCCCTGCTTCTTTGCTGAAACCAAACACGCACACAGCCGACTTGCCCGCGAGTGCCGCGGGGAACTCCAATTTCTGCCCGGCCAGCGTCTCGGCCGGAGTCATCGGCAGATTCTCCGCCGTGGCGAAAGACCTGCCTGCGGCAAGAAACCCCAAAATACACGCCTGAGCAATTTGGTGTCTGAGGCCCGAATTTCTAACCATTCATTGATTCGGACGGGCTTCGCCTCCAACTCGTTTCCTGGAAATCCCTAGCTCTGCGTCCGTTTCCGAGGTAGTGAGCGCCATTTTGGGAAGGCACATGTTGCCATTCCAGTAAAGAAAATCCGGTTGTGAGAAGCCGATTCCAGCAGCTACTGAACGGTCCCATTATGAACTATTATCGGTAGCTTCCGCGCTTCGCCAGGCCGGCATATGCTTCCCATCAATGTGCCCGGTCTTCTATTGCGGTCCACACGGTTTCGAAATCTGCGCTGGCGATTTTGGTTTTGACCGCACAGGTCGAGAGCCAGAGGATTGACGTTACGCTTTACGCGCAGGACGCTGCAGCCGGTTGCTTCCCGGGCCAATATGGATATGAGCCGCAGTTGCCTTCCCCGTAAGGGCCGACGTGAAGGCGTAATAGGGGATCTTTCGTGAACGCAAATACCGGCGCAGCCAAATGCCTTCCGGAGCGCGAGGATCGATGGCAACATCGATGCGCCCGCGATGATCGAACCCCAGCGCGCGATGGACCTCGGTTTCACCGTCCGCGCTGATCGGCAGCGGACGATCGAATTCCGCCTCGAAAGCGTTCTCGATTGCCTGAAGATCGCGAGTCTCGTCAAAAGTCCCGAGCCCTTCGAAATGCTCCATTTTGCCGATTTCGAAATCCTGAGGTATCGTCTCATCCTTATGCGAACTTCTCATCGCCGACGCAAACGCTTCCGCTTTCGCGAATATACGAGCCTGAGCCGACGCGAGATCGGATTCCCGGCTGTGCAACTCTGTCTCCGTCGGAATTAGGTCTGGAGGCGGCGCGATACCGCTTTCGATCAGTACCCGGATTTTTTCCGTCCACGCCTTCTGGCGATCCAGGCGGCGCTGGGCGGCCCCGACGATCGCGTCGTCCGACGGACCGGCCTCGTCCGGAAGGAGCGGGGGAACGGCGCTCTCCAAAATCACCTTGTCCTTCGTATCCTCCAGATCCCGTTCCGCCGCATCCAGTCGGATTCTCGCTTCAGCTCCGGTGTCGACCATCGCCTTGATTCTTTCGACCTGTCGTCTCGCCACCTCGATGCGGCGGGCGGCGACTTCCGCTCTTAGATCTACGGGTGCTTGAGCGCAAAGGGCCGCGGGTGTGATCCAAGAGATCCATGCCAGCCATCTTGACAGTACTTTGACTTGGAAAATCTGTGTCACAAAACCCAAACGAATACAGAAGGGATAACCTGAATCGCGTGCGGGAAGACGCGACGGTCTCATTCTCGCACGCCACGCGGCCGGGCATAAATTCGCAGGCGTATGCGAACCCCACACCAAATCCTGATAACACGTAATATCGGCAACTAAATAAGCAGGCGACGCCGCTGCCGATTTGGGCTGCGCCGAAATCTTTATGACCGCCCTCGCGTCCCGCAAGACCGTGCGGAGATGTTGAAAGAGCTCTCGCGATTGCTTATTGTACTTCTGACGCCGAATGTGCCGCCCAGCGACCATCAGCGCCGCGCGGAGCGCATCGTCGGACTTTTCAAGCTCGGTCGCCATTTTGCCCAGTGTGCTCACGTGCCGGAGCTCGTCGTTGTTGTATACTGAGTCACGCGCTCTTGGGCAAGGCGCTGAACTGTGAGGTCTAGTGCCGATCTCGGGGGGTATTCTAGTTGAAAAGTTGCTTAGTGCTTGCGCTACTCGTTGCCGATCTCGTCAGCGGAGCGTCGTATACGTATGCCGTCCTGGGCTTCCAGGGATCTGATGCTAATAGCACTAGTCCAAATGGAATCAATGATTCGCGCACGGTAGTTGGAACCTACTCGGTCACGCAGATATGCGTGCGTACCTTCTGTGCTACCCCGTACGGCTTTATCTGGAACAACGGCACGTTCACAAGCATCAGTTTCCCTGGAAGTAACGGCACGATGGCCACCGCGATCAACAACAGCGGTCAGATCGTGGGGAACTATACTACTGTCGCGTTGACTCCGCAAAAGTCAAATGGATTCATCTACAAGGGAGGTACGTTTACCACGCTCAATGTTTCTGGAGCGGTCCTCACCCAGCCAAAGGGTATAAACAACTCCGGTCAGGTCGTCGGATATTTTGAATCTCCTTCCGACCACCCTCCCTCCTACCATGGTTTCCTGCACAGCGGCGGCACCTTCACGACCTTCGACTACCCGGGAGCAACATATACACGCTTCCTGAGCATTAACGATTCCGGGACAGTCACGGGCGTTGCGGGAATTGGTGGTACTGATGTATGTTTCGTGTATTCGGCAGGTGTGTTTACGACGATAAACACGTCGGCTTATCCAAACTATTTTTGTAATTCGGCCGCCATCAACAATAGCGGCCAGATCGCTCTCACTTTGGGAACCCGATTTTCGGGGCTTAGCCCATTATTGGGGCTTATAGACACCAACGGCGCCTTTACTGCAATTAGCATCCCAGGCAGTACTATCGATTCAGCCGCGGGTCTCAACAACTTGGGTGACGTCGTTGGTTTGGAGTACACGGGTTTCTACTTTGGATATGCCGCGTTTGCCTCCGCCAATGGAGCTGCGTTAACTTCGCTCGCCCCGAACGGGGCCACAGTGGGCGGCCCCACATTTACGCTTATAGTCAACGGCTCTAGTTTTGTCTCGGGTGCGACAGTGCAATGGAATGGTTCACCTCTTTCGACGAGCTTCGTGAACGGGACGCAGTTGACGGCGGCAGTGCCTGGCAGCCTGATCGCAAATACGGGCAGCGCCAGCGTAACAGTTGTGAACCCGGGAGGCACAGCTTCTGATGCGCTCACGTTCAGTATCAACCCGGCGACTGTGGGTGGCCCTGTCATCACATCGCTCAGTCCAGGCTTGGCTATCGCAGGGGGATCGACGTTCAATCTGACGGTCCTCGGGAGTAATTTTCTCTCCTCCGGGGGTATTTTTACTTCCGCGGCCACGGTGCTATGGAATGGTTCGCCGCTTTTGACGAGCTTCGTGAACGGGACGCAGTTGACGGCGACAGTGCCTGCCACTCTGATCGCAAATATAGGCAGCGCCAGCATCACCGTCCAGAACCCCGGCGGGGCAGTCTCCAACTCCGCCATCTTCACGATTGCGGCGACTTCGTCCCCTGTTACGATCACTGCGCCACCGACACTGCCACTCGGAGCAGTCGGCACTTTCTACTCGCAATCGCTTTCCGCTGTTGGAGGTATCCCCCCCTATTCCTGGTCATTGGTCTCGGGAGCCCTTCCATCTGGACTTTCGCCATCCAACTCGGGTCAGATTTCGGGCAACCCCACTTCCGTGGGCACTCTGAGCTTCACGATGAAAGTGGTAGATGCCGCGTCTTCGAGCGCGACTCAAACCTTCAGCCTGACTATTGGCAGTTCTCAATCGTTCACAAGCGCACTTCGAGTTCCACAGATTGTGGATGGGGCGGGTTGGAATGTGCGGTTTGCTATCATAAACACCGATCAGGTTCCGGTCACCTTCACCTTCCAATTCTGGGGTCAGGATGGCAGTCTGCTGCCATTTCCCATCCTGAACGGTACGCCGGGGGTTCTGACGGGTACCCTGCCTCCAGGGGCTTCGTTCTTCGCACAGAGTCCCGGAACTTCGCCCACCCTTCAGCAGGGCTGGGCCGAGATAGCGAGCAGCGGACGGATCGGAGTCACGGCGATATATCAGTTCCATGACGGAGGTCCCAGGGATTCATTAGGGACTGAGATCGCAACTCTGTCCGGTAACAGTATCCTGATGCCTTTTGATAACACCCAGGAAAATGTGACAGCCATCGCGATCGCGAACACGAATTCCACACAAGCTCTTACCGTATCCATGCTGTTTGAGACGGAGGGCGGCGCGCAGTCTACCAGTTCGTTGGTTCTCCAGCCGCATACCCAACAGACTTTTGTTGCTCCGACTTTAAATCCAGCAGTCGCGGGCGTTCGCGGTTCCATCAAGTTCACCGCGCCAACCGCTGACATCGCGGTCGTGGGATTGGAATTCACTTCGACCGGACAGTTTACTTCGCTGGGGACGTTCCAGTAACGGCCCCTTCGCTAGAACCGGCCCGAAGGGGGCTTCGTAGCGAGCTTCCATACACCGTCCTGATCGTTGCGCCTCTGGTTTTTGGATTCGAGGCAACGGTCTTCAGGTGGATTACCTTGGATTCGTTGTGGTTCGTCCACTGCCGCAGACGGTCATCGGACGCTGTGTACTAAAAACTTGCGATGACGATGGTGGCACTCGGCGCCATTTCCCTGTTAACCGCACATACAAGGTCAATCTATTCGGTTTGAGCCTATACGTGGATGGCCTGGCCTGCCGAGAGCAAGATACTGTCCTGGCAGCCTGTGCGACCGGAAATCACCAATTCGACGGAACCGGACCCGGCCAGGATTTCGCATTCCCCTTCGGCGGAATCAGCGGCGATGTTCCGGTGGTAGGGAAATGGTGGGGAACCGGGATTCGGCCCGTTAAGGAGCATTATCGGAAGTGGGCGGGATCACGAAAAGGCGCGCAAGTCGGACAGATGGTAGATTAAGGCATGTTTCGCCTTACCTGTGCGCTGATTGCGTTCTCGGCTGTCGTGCCTGCCGCTGATCTTGCTGGCTCCAAAGACCCGCCTGGCATGAAGCGCTATGAAGGTAGCGAGATCATTGGCTATCGCGAGCCTAAGTTTGATGAGTATCTTCTTCCGCTGGGTGCCCCTACTTCGCAGAGTCCTCCTAAATACGTCAAGAGTCTGGCGATTGAGGGGCAGGTGAGCCGCTATGCATATGTCGCGCCCGCCGGCCGCACCGCTACGGAATTGCTGCGAAATTACAAACTCGAATTTGCAAGATTGGGTTTGGAAACACTTTACGAGAAAGGCGTCGGAGCCCCGGGCTGGTTTGGCCCGACGCTGGACAAGATCGTTGTTGAGGATGGCCTTTCTCAGATCCTTGCCTATAACGAAGCCGATGAACGAGTGTTGGTGGGTAAGAGCAAGGCGGCGAAGCCGACCTATTACATGGTCTTTGTAACTTCCTATAAGGACGGATTGATCCCTGACAGGCTTACGAATGTGATCCAGAAAGGGCGCGCGCTAGCCGAACTGGTTGTGGTCGCGCCTGATGTTCTCGAACAGAAGATGACGTTCGTCAATGCCGACGAGATGAAGCGTGAGATGCATGATACCGGCAAAGTGGCGCTCTATGGGATTTTGTTCGATACCGATAATCCGAATAGGCGAACATGTCCGCGTAGGAGCATCCCGCTTGCACGCGGAATGGGTGAAGTGGTTGATGACCGACAGGAAAGAAGGATCACTTCGACGGTTTGCTGACAAACTAGTCAAGGCGACGTAAGATCGGATTATCGGCGGCAGGGGACGATCACTCTACACTTCGCGACTTTCCGGTACTAATCCCTCTTACATGAATGGTGTTTCTCGGGAATCATCTTAAAGGGCTTTCCTCCGAGAAATCAATCATGAGGGCTGGAGGTCGATTTCGCAGCCTTAGGGAAGTTGTTCTCTTCTTGCCTCGCCGTACGTCGAGACACCGTTGCCGCCTGAAGTATTCGACCACGAAGTGAACAGCGATTTTCGACTATTCGGCTGTATAGAGTGCATTGGTGTATGAATTGCCTGCTCGACCCTATCCATCGTCGCCGAACGCTGCGCCACAAACACACTTGGGAACAATCCTCCCAAAACGACGAACAACACACCGGCCGCAAGGATCCAGCGCTCGCGCGGTAGTGCGTCGGCCATCACTGTGAACCCGGTGCGGCGCTTACCGAGAAACAGGCGCGTGAACAAACGAAAGACGCTCACAGCGTTCATCGCCGTGGCGATGGGCAGCAGCAATCCGATGAGCGGATGCGACATGAGTGTTCCATGGATCAACAAGTCTTCCGAACAGAAGCTGAGCGTGCCAGGCAGGCCAACCAGCGCCAATCCGAAAACCGCAAATGACACCGCCAGGCGTGGTGCGTGTTCGGCCAAACCCAGGTGCTTGCTCGACGTGAGGTTCTCGCCAAAACGGACCTCCAGTAGCCGCAAAATTCCAAAGAGGCCCACGGTTGAGACCGTCACCGCGAACCAGTGGACCAATGCCCCGGCGATTCCTTCGGCAGTCCGGCTCTCGAGTCCAGCGAGGATTGCAGCGGACTGACTCAGGGCGATAAAGGCCAGCAGGCGGCGCGGCGAATTTTCGGTCAGCGCACGGATGGCGACGTATAAAGCGGTGGCGATGGCGAGATAAGAGAGTACCGGGAAAAGGTTGCCGGTCGTGCCGGGAAATAGCGGCACAATCAGCTTGGCGACCAGCAGCGCTCCAAAATGGCCGCTGAACAGCAGAGCAGTGGGGATCGCCGGACCGCCCTCGGCGGCGTCGGCCACCCAGGCGTGCGCCGGCAAGATTCCCTTACGGAAGATCACGGCGGCTACCAGAAACCCGAACACTGTGATCCCTCCAGGGCTTCTGCCTCTTAAGCTATTGATCGAGACCGTGTGCGCATTGGCTGCGATCAGCGCGATGGCCAGCGCAAGGGCGAGGCCCGAGAGCAGCAGGCCCACTCGAGGCCGCCAGCCGCGGGCTTGGAACCACCGTGGCATAAAGAAAGGAATGGCGGACAGAATCCAGGCGGCGAGCAAGATCAGCAGGTTTTCAGCCGAGTAAGCCAGTATCGTGGAACCGAGCATGAAGAGGATTCCACCGATGGCCCCCGGGCCGCAGTCGCGGTGCGGAAGTATGAGGGTTGCTCCCAAGGTCAGGCAGGAAAACAGCAGCATCAAGGCCTGGTATAAGGACTCCCCGACAGGCGCGGCCATTAGCAGTAGTGCGCATGCAACCACCGACACCAGTGCCGCAAAGAAACCGACAACGCGCGTGTGCCGGCGGTACGTGGCCACCGCTACAGCGGCAAGCCACGGGACCGAGATCGCGATGCCGCGAAGAAGCACCGCACTTGGCATCCCTTCAGGCAGAGCCATCAATCCCCTCTGCTGGGCAGGACCGGGTACCAAAATCGCCACGTCGCCAGGTCCGAGGCAGTCCGATGTGGTCCAGTTTAGCGAAAACCCTGGAGACTTCGAGCAACGGATAAATCACCCAACGGTCGAGGATCGTGTCCAGATGGCCGCGGTCGAAGGCCCAACGGTAAAGCCACAAGTGAACGCCTTCCGGGAACAGATCCTCAAGGTGCTTGCCGGTGGGCAAGATTTCTCCTCCGATAGCGGAGTGCATCTGGTGATAGTCATGCAGCATGGATGGCGCACGAAGAAACTGCATGGTGCGAACCGTGGCGTGTCCAAGGATATGAGCCACCGCGATCGATGTCCATCCGATTCCGATCTCCACGAACACCATGCCGACCTGCGTCAATGAGGCGTAGGCGAGCGAAGTTTTGGCGTCCGCGCTGGCACGGCCGACGATGGTGCCGTGGATAGCGGTGGCCAGCCCGATCAAAACCACCAAGGCGGAGGCCAGCGTCGGATTGCGCGAGCATCGGTTGAGCCCGGAGAAGCAGATAGGCACCGGCGTGGATCGAAATTGCGCCATAAAAAATGGCGCTCGATGGAGTAGGACCCTCCATTGCACGTGGAAGCCATCCCGAGAAGGGAACTTGTGCAGCCTTTCCCGAAGCTGCCAGTAGAAAAGAATGCAGACGGTTGCAGCCTCATTGCCGCTCAGCACGGGGAAGCCACTATTGAACGCCGCTGTTCCCGCCCAGTGATGCATGGCGAAAATTCCGACGAATAATCCTATGTCGCAAGCGCGATAGATCGCAAAGACGCAGAGGCCGTTTTCGACCGGAGCAGTGCGAAGCTGGAAAAATCCGATCAACAAGTACCGATGTGATGCCCACAATCTCCCATCCAGCGGCGAGTAGATCGAATGAGCCGGCAGCGAATGCGAGTAACGATCCGAACGCGAATAGGTGGAGCAAGAAGGAAAATCGGAAGAAGCCACGCTCGCGATGGAGGTAGGTGGCCGAGAACTGTCCGATCAGTCCGGAAAGCACTGACGGTCATGGCCAAGAAAGGCAGCGAAAGCGGTCCGCCATCAGCGACCAGTGGGAAGCGGTAATCATCTACGGCAAACCAATTGCCGAAGGTCACCACGACAACTGGAGAACTGCTTGCGGCCAGCGGTCCACCGGCGAAGTTTCCCACGCCGAAGGCGATTTTCCAAATCAGTGCGGCGAGCCCCAGCACTGATGCGGAAAATGTCACACCTGTGATCCTGGACACCATGCGTTCGCCCGGAACCCAGCCAAGCAACCACAGCAACGCCAATACGCCAAAGACGACACCCGGCGCCAACACTACAAAAACCAGAATGGCTTGCGAGAGGCTCATCCGACCGGGCCTCCGGCGGCGGTTTGAGACCAGTCTGAATCCAGGCCATGGGGAGATGCTGAAGTTTACCTGGCGTACCATTCGGCGGAGGAGAGCGCGACCGGCAGGCGTTCCAGTCTCTCGTGGAACTCTTCAAAGCCGCCGTCTCTCCGGACGTGCACGCGTCCCGAGGCGGGGTCGATCGTGGCGACCCGAATCCAGCGATTCTCGACCAGCTGCGTTAAGGACGGGCTCGCACCGATCACCTTCTCATGCGCTCCGGCGTTGTCTCGACCACGAACAGAATGCGGACGGGCTCGTGGATCTCAACCATCTGCCATGGCAATCCGGTACGCAGGTCGCTGGCGTGGCCATCCATCACGCCCACAAGGCTGGTCACGTTGTGCGGGAGTTTAGTTCCGCATCCATAGCGGTCGTTGTCGACGAAGGAAAAGTAGTATTCGAGGCTGATCCCGGCGCAGACCGGGACTACCGCGGCCATGAGGCGCCGCAAGACTCTCATCGGCAGGGTCTTGAGTGGCGTCGTAGGAAACCAGAAACGCCCGCCGGTCGAGGAAGAGTCCACGCGTCAGGCTGCGCCGCCCGACGACGCAAACGGCATTCGTGCAATGCCCGTACTCAGGCCTTGGCTCCGCCAGATGCTCGCTGCGTTCTTCCACGTGACGAAGTGCGTCGTCCGGATCCCGTACCCGGCGCGCAGGATTCGAATCGCCGGATACGCTCGCTGCGCATTCCGCGCTCTGGCGCAGGTCCAAAGACTGCGAATGGAGTCCAAATCGGCCCGGTGTGTAAGAGGTAAAGCATCGAGGTCGAAGAGTTCTACGTCATCGCTGCAAGTATCGTGATAGCCGCCGATGAACCAAGTATCGGCGGGAATATCGATGCCCCGCTCACGCAGTAAGCGCTCACGTACCTCCGCGCGGTTCGCCATGGCGGCAAAAAGCCGGGCGTTGGGCCCGCCACGGCGTCCGCCGCAGGCTCCGCAATCGTGGGCCGATTCGTGGGGGTTATTGAGGCTGGTCGATCCGTGGCCCAGGATCACCACCAGGCGCGCAAAACCACGCACCAAGCCCGCCGGGCGCAAGACACTGGCCACCCGTTCTGCTTTTTCTTCCGCGGATGAAACCCAGTCAATAGACCGGTCAAGGCGCCCTGGGACTGCGTGGTGTTCCGCATCAACGTGAGTTCGGTGCGCGGCTCGGGAAGAAATGCCTTATTCAGCCAATCGCGCAGAAGTGCATAGCGCCGAGGCGCCAGCAGATGTGCCAACCAGCGGAACGGCCGAGAGCAAGCCGAGCACCGAAGTCGAGAGCCATCCCCGCAGCAATGTCTTCGAAGAGACAAGCGAATTGCGCATCAGCAGCCCAAGAATTCGTCTGCGCCAGCGGCGGCTTTCGAGCAGTGCGCTGTCTTCCGGCCTTTGGCTGTTCCATGATGGCGTGCTTGGGCTTGACCACCACCGGGCAAAACGCCGCGCCATGCGGGTCATCGATTCCTTTGTAGTCCACGGCGACGCCGAAGTATCCGGCGAGCTGAACGTTTCGACCGACGGGTCGGTTTCTTCGAGGGCGCGCCGCATGGATTCCTCCCGCTCGTCGATGCAAAAGAACACTTGGCTGGGGCCCTGACAATGGTACTTGATGCGGCCGATCGAATAAGCCGCGGTATTTTCGGTGGCTCGCCAGCCCCCGGAGGATCTCGCGTTCGTGCCAGCGCTCATAGGCAAGTGGAGGATCCGCCGGCGCTCCAGTCCGTTGAAAGCTTTCACTTCGCTCGACAAAGGCCGTCCACTCGGACTCTGACAGCCGGATCTCGACTTCGTCTCGCGGAGAGCCGCAAGCACGCGGGCCGCGTCGTAGATGCGCGCGGCCCGGCTCAAACGCCGTCTTTCTGTGTCTTTGAGCGGGCTCTCCTCCGGATCGGCCTCGCCGGCGCCCATGCGCGATGCCACCCGCGACATGGTCAGCGCACGGCCAGAAAATCCATCAGTGAACAGGGAATATCGTCTGCGGCGCCAGGCTGGGATCTTCCTCAAGCCTGCGCATCAAGCCCGCCCAGCCAGGCAATGCCAATAATTCGGCCTGAAAATTGCAGGCCATTCCGCCTCTGCGAGGGTGATGCTTTCCAGATAATCCAGGACCGCATCGGCTGCTGAAAATTAAAGGCGCTCTTGCCGTTGGAATTCCTCGTCCAGGCCAGACCAGATATTTGGGGAAAACGTGCCGCCGCGCCCGGCAGAGCAGCATCCGGACGCTTTCATAAAATCCCCTCTCGCGGTTGGGCATCGGCCAATAGGCAGTGCCTTGATCCAAGAATACAGAGCAAAGCCGGATCAGCCAAGGATGGATGATCTCGTCCACGGGCCGAGGTGCAGCTGGCTCCTCTTCATGTGCTTACTGCGCGTGAAAACAAGCCTCAAACAGAGCGCGCAGCGCAGGCCGGCGGAAATCCCGGCCAGATCGCCCTGCTCGGTGCGCCAAACGATGGTCGCGGCATCGAATTCCCGCACGCCCGGAGTAATCATGGCTCGGCGAAGCGAGCCCCGGCTGAGTCGCGCGAACATCAGGGCATCGGTTTCGCGGATCAAGCACCGCGTCGATATCCACCAGTTGGATCCGGCCACGCGCCAACTCGGCCCGATAAGCTCGCCTCGCTCATGTAGGGCTCGGCGCCGAATAGTTGCGCCGCTTCGATTACCGCTTGTTCGAATGGGAGATGTTGAAACGCATGCAGCGTGTTGTGATGAACAAAGACACCGATGGGGCCCTGCCGGGGAAGCAGATGCGCGACGTGTTCCACTGCGCAGTGCAATCTGATCCAGACGGCTCTGCTTAGACTGAGCTACTGTCCAGTCATCGATGGGCGCCAGTGCGAGACTTGGGCTCCTCCCTCGCCGACTTGCCTTCAGCATGTTTACCGCGCCGTACTGAGTTGAGCGTAGAAATAGCGGCGCAGGATGTCGAGGACCTCAATCAGTGCATGATCGCGGATCGAATAATAAACCTGGTTGCCCACCTTCCGGCTGACGACGATCTGTTTGGCCCGCAAGACACGCCAGGTGCTGGGAGGCGTTGGCCTGCTCGATCCCGAGCCTTTCAATCAGCTTCCCGGCGGACAGCTCGCCATCGCGCAACAGTTCGACAATCGCGATCCGCGTCGGATTTGCGAGTCCTTGAAAGATCTCGCTCTTGAACTGCCGGAGTGCATCGCTCATTTTTATCTAGTATATTCGAATAATCGCATATTTAGTTCCAATGGAGAGGCGCCTCTCAGCACGCTGTCGGAACGCGGTCAATCAACGCTCTTCGTCTGCTAAGCACTAGCGGTTCCGATCCGGACGTTTTGCAGGTCGCAGCGGACTCTGGGCGAATGCTCCAATTGAATATTGATGCCAGAATATTTGCTCTATATTCAAGGAGTTGCGGATGTTCAGCGGATTTCTCGCCGGGGCTAGCGGATCAGCTATTTATTGCCCCGCGCGGAATACGCTCACTGGTGGGGGCAAACCGACCAAGGCCAAGTAAAGGCGGGTGATGGAGACGATATTACGGTACTGAGCCTAACGCGGCGAGCTTAGCATCATGAGCTAGCTTAAAACGGTTGAGGCGCTCAAAGACATCTGCCCTGGCTCTCTTGAAGTTCGACAGGTCTGCATTAACGCCGGAGAACACAATGTCTCCGGCCATAAGGATGGCTATGTGGGCTTGGCAAAGCCAAAAAAGGTGATGAGGAAGATCACGCTCCAATCCTTCTTGCTGAATATCCTGATACGTAAAACCCACCTGGCCGGTGGCTGAATGGCGATTGAGGTGGCGCACAAACGTTAGACCACTCGTGTGGGATAGCCGAGACGCTGTGTCGTAAAAGTCGAACAGAAGTTTCAATTGCGGCACGGACGCTGGGAACAAAAGCTTCGAGCTGAACGTGTTTCGGGCGAGTTTACGCGCTTGCTCGCTGCCATCGTCTTCGCTAAGGACTTTGAAGCTATTCGCTTCGGTTTGGATTGCATGAGCGATTCCAGCGGCCTCGACAGCGGCACGAGTCTCGCGAAACGTTTGGGCAGAATATAGCCGGAACAACGATAGCGTTCCAAGTACAAGGTGCTTTCGACACAGTACGAACAACGCGCCAGCCGTGCGTGCTTCGGTGGTAGCCAGATGCGGAGTAATCGCCTCGTAATGCATTACATAAAGCTTCTCGACATCGTCGGGCAGAAGCGCCGCAGATCCTAGTTGCTTCGATATCCCATCGAAGTTGACCACATCCATGGTATTGACGGTCGCGATGGCCGAGTTGTTGCTGAGCATCTTGGTTCAAATCATATCCGATCTTTTAGCGGCGCTATCAAGCGCCCTTCCTAGCTCCGAATAGTTGTCTCAGCGCCTGTTTTCACTTCGACGGTTTGGCGACATTTCGTTCATGTGAAATTCCCATGCTTCTCGGTGTCATTATCGGGTGGTTATTACGGTATGCGAAGCCGGATGCTGAAGGGCATACACAACTCCATTGCCATCTATGGCGTAAATTCGATTTTCAGACACATCCGGCAGGCAGGTCATATCGGCTGATTGCAACATATGTTGCCACTCACCTGTCTGCGGATTGAGAATATCTAGTCCCCGCAAGCCGGAAGTGTATAGCAAACCGGTGGCATCGCTGTACCTAATCCCTTGGATGTAGCTTGAACAACGCATCTCCCTGAGCAGTCGGGTCTCCTCAAACAGAAATATCGTTTCAGACTCTGGTTCCACGGGATCAGCACTTTCCCATCCTGCGAGCAGACTACGGGTGAAGAGGGCAACGTTTGAAGGGGTGCCTGCCGCGAATGCCACCTCAAAGCCTGGCCAATTGAGACGTCCCCTCAACTCCCCATTGAGCGGATCGAGAAAATAGAGAGACTCCGCAACGGCGACCACATGTTTCCCGACAAGGAACAGGTGATGGATGCTGGGTCCATCGAGTTTCGCTTGCCACACGGGCCGTCCATCCGACACTGTGTACGCCAAGGCAAAGCCTGCGTTCGTCGCGGTCACTACGAGTCCAGCGACCACAACAGCGGTGGCATTCACATTGCACATAGGGCCATCTGACGCCGATTGTTTCCAGATCGTTTCCCCAGTAACGGCACTGAGGCAATGCAGCCATCCTCTTCGGTCGCCGATGAAAACGCGGCCGCCATGTAGAACGGGCTGCGAATAGAGCGTTTCACCTTCAGGGCCATAGGGGCAGAACTCCCAGCGGATGCTTCCTGAGGCCGGATCGAGCCCATAGAGGCTCTGCGCCGTCTTTGCAAGGACCAGATCTTTCGTTAGCTCTACGCAGGAATCACCCAAATAGGGCAGCTCCCTAGGCCAGTAGATCTCTCCAGTCGCGGGATCAAGTGCATACACACAGCCAGGTGCGAACACAGATGCAAAGAGGATTCCGTTACCCAGCCGAGGATTGGGGCGGTCAGTTGCGGGCGGTAGCACCGCATTCCGAACTCCAGGCAAGGATGTGCGCCAGAGTGCGAGATCATCGAAGCTGCTCGTATGGGCTGCGGCCATCCCTCCAGTTGAACACTATACGACCGCCTTTTTCTGCTCACTTTGCCGTGTAACGCGCTACTCGTAGAAGTGGCTTAGCCGATTAGAATGCGGATAGGAAAGCTTCAAAGGTCAGAAATCCACTGTTCGGGGCGAGAATCAGAGTTCTGAAATCGTCACCTAGGGCGCACCATTAACCTAATATTATTTAGCTAGTTACAGCCAGATTAGAGATCGGCGGATACTCACTGGAAATCGGTGGACTGTGCCCAGAATTATGGCTACCCAACGCCAGTCGTGCCTTTTCGATCACGGCGCGAATCTTGTATTCCTGCTTGGCGGGCCGAATGGAGGCTCCTCACCATTTCCCCACCACCGGCACATCGCCGCCCATACCGCCGAATGGGAATGCGAAATCCTGGCCGGGTCCCGTACCGTCGAAGGTGTGATTGCCGTTGGCGTCCAGAACCCAGAAGAAGCCTTGCCGGAACACACCCACTTTACTGGCACCACTGCCATTCCAATCGCCAACCAATGGCACGTCGCCAGCCATGCCGCCGAAGGCAAATGCCTGGTCGCCTCCGGCGCCGTTTATATTGTCCAGGGTTCCGTTACCGTTGGCATCCAAGATCCAGTAGAAGCCCAGCCGGAACAGGCCGATTTTGCTGGTCCCCGTGCCGGTCCAATCGCCGACCACCGGCACATCTTCGGCCACCCCGCCAAAGGCATAGGTCGCGTCGATACCCTGTTGGAAGACCCCGTCGCCGTTGCTGTCTAAAATCCAAAAGAACCCTTGCCGGAAGAGGCCCACTTTAGTGCGCCCATCGCCGTTCCAATCTCCCACTACGGGGATGTCGCCCGGCTGCACGCCGACGCCTAAATTGAAGGTAGCGTCCCCAGCATCAAATACGCCGTCGCCATTAGAATCGAGCAGAAACAACCCGTTGCTGGGCCGATAAATTCCTACCTTGGTATAACCATCGCCAGTCCAGTCTCCGGTGATCGGCAGGTCGCCTGGAATTCCGCCAAGCGCGCTGCCTAAGTCCGGCGGAGCGGACCACGTGTGGTCACCATCGGTATCCAGGAGCCAATAAAATCCAGATCGGAAGATGCCCGGTTTAGATCTCACGGCCGCCTGGCCTGAATTAGGCTCCACCATCAGCGAGGATTCATCCACTGCCTCAAAGTCCGCGCCACGTAGCCTTCCGAGTTCCGCCAGATGACTGTTGTTCCACCGCTCATCGGGGACGCCGGATACAAACCATGAAGACCCGTTATCGGCAAGGATCATGCCATATGATTTCAGAGCGCGAAGAATAACCTGGGTCTCTGGCGAGAATGTGCTCACGTCGAAACCAGCCTTGAGCCGAAACCGGACGCCCATGGGAGGGTAACTCGTATCTGTGATCGATGAAGCGTAGTGCCGTGCTGGCCAGATGTAGGCCTTTTGGGTGCTCGGAGCCGTGAATCTCAGCGCGTGCCGGATCTCTCCGGAGGCTACTTCGTCATAGCGCACCAGTCCGGGAAGGATGGGCAATCCCGCTGCGTCCGCGGATGTCCAGCTGGCCGGACGAAGTGCATTGGAGCCGAGGTTGAAAACGGCGCCCGACCCCGCAGTCCAACTTCCGCCGCTTTGCGGATACGCGCTCCAAAGCTCATAGAGAACGCAATGGCCTTGATCGACCACTAGAACATGACGATCTCCAGTGCTTTGGCTGCCTCCCTCAATAGGGGCATTGCTGGGGATGGGGTAAGGTCCTGGATCGCTCTCATCGGCATAGTCAAAGGCGATGGAAACCCGGGACTGCGTTCCCGGCACTGTCACGTAAGGGATGCCGATTGGCCCGCCATCCCACAACCCCGACCCGAAGTCTGCATGGCTAGGACTGCTTACTCCAATGCGGCTAACGTAGTTAGCGGAATTCGGATGAACGGGCAGGTAGGGAATTCGTGTGTTCCAGACGTTGTTCGCCGGAAGGACACGGCACCCCGTCAGTGTTTGCGCTAACATCACCGGGGAGAGACAAAAGAGCAGGACGAAGGCGAATTGCATACTACTAAGCAACGGTAACCCAAGAGTACATAGACGAGTATTGGGAAGTCCGTGCAAATAGCAACATAATTCTGCTTAGACGTACTATACCCTGAGTCGCAGCGCAGCTGGCGTCTTCACCTGACGTTTGGCGAACAGGCCTTGTTGAAGACGAGGGACCTGGCGAATACGAGATCATAGTGGGACGATCGCCCGACATGCGAAATGCAGAGAATTCTCACTCTAGATTGCCCTTGATGCCATGGTCGTGGTAAGAGCGCGGGCGAGGTGAACCAGACCGGACATCGCTGTGACGCCATGGGACTGCCTTTCGTTGGCTACGGTCGGGCGCAATTTGGAGAAAGAAGGCCATCGTCTCTTCGCTCAAGCCGATTACTCAGAGAACCATGCGTGGAGGAAGAACCAAGCGAACGCCACGTGGCGCCAGCCTACGAGCCGGGCAGCTCGACAAGCCCAGTGTATTTTCTCGCCTGCCGCTGGCCGTTCGGATTTCGAGGTCCTCGTGCTAGAATCATCTGTGGTCACGGTTGGTGAGGCCCACTTTTGGCCGGGATGTCGTTCTCGCCCGCTTACGCCGCGCCCGATTCCGTTGATCTCCATCTCCGATACGCGTATCCTAACGCAATGCCAGCGCCTGTCATCACAAGCCGGAGGTCCAGCCTGTTCGGGCAAATCAAAAGCTCGCTGGAGAACTATTTCGAGTTTTCCCGGCTGAACACGGACTGGAAAACCGAAGTTCTCGCAGGCTTCACAACCTTTATCACGATGGCGTATATCGTCTTCGTGAATCCCTCGATTTTGAAAGACGCAGGGATGCCGCTGGCTGCGGTCTCGGCCGCCACCTGTATCGCTGCCGCGCTGGGCACGCTGCTGATGGGCGTGTTCGCGCGCTATCCGATTGCACTCGCGCCCGGCATGGGGCTGAACGCCTATTTCACTTACAGCGTGGTGAAGGGCATGGGCGTCCCGTGGCAGACCGCCCTGGGAGCGGTGTTCATCTCCGGCGTCGCGTTTCTGCTCTTGACCGCGTTCGGAATCCGGCAATGGATCATCTCCGCGATTCCGGCCGAGCTCTACGCCGCATTGAGCGCCGGCATCGGGCTGTTCATCGCTTTCATCGGACTGCGCAATGCCGGCCTGATTCAGCCCAGTGCGGCGACGATGGTTACCATCGGCAACCTGCGCAATCCCAATGCGGCGCTGGCGGCGTTCGGCATCCTGCTGATCGCAATCTTGCAGGCCTGGAAAGTGCGCGCGGCGATTCTCGCGGGCATTTTGGGGACGACACTGGTGGGGCGCTGGCTGGTCTGGTGCAATGGCATCCGCAAGCGTTTCGCTGGGAGGACATGAGCGCCACCATGTTCAAGTTGGACATAAGATCGGCGCTCGGTATTGGATTGCTGGAGATCGTCTTCGTATTTCTGTTTGTCGATCTGTTCGATAATGTGGGCACGCTGGTGGCGATCAGCAAGAAAGCCAATCTGCAGGAACCGGATGGCACGATTCCGCGGGTGAATAAAATTCTGTATTCCGACGCCATCGCTACTATCGCGGGATCGCTTTCCGGCACGACCACGGTAGTGAGTTACGTGGAAAGCGCGGCGGGTGTCGCGGCGGGCGGCAGAAGCGGAGTAACATCGGTCGTAACGGGATTGCTGTTCATCGTGGCGCTCTTCGCGGCGCCTCTGATTGGAGCGGTTCCCGCGGCCGCCACCGCACCGGCGCTTGTAGTGGTGGGCGGTTTAATGCTGTCCTCTATCGGCGAGATCCCGTGGGACGATGTGTGCGTTGCGTTCCCCGCGTTTCTCACGCTGATCATGATTCCGCTCACCTTCAGCATCGCCAATGGGTTAGCGTTTGGACTGACGTCGTATGTGCTGATTCACCTGGCATGCGGGCGCGGCAAAGAAGTGCCGAAAGCTGCGTATCCACTGGCGATTTTGCTGCTGATTCGCTTCATTTATATGGGCAGCCGGCTGTAGCGCGGTGGACTGTATATGATAAACTGCTAACGTTCGGGTTCCAGTCGGGAAAGTTCCCTTCGTGGGTCCACGTCGCCCACCCGCGGTTTCCTCCGCGCGGCGCACCTTGAGCGTAGGCTCGCAGGAGGTGGGTTTTATGACGAACAGCGCTTCCAATAAATCGTTTTCCTTGAATCCTGAACGGCCGGAGTGTGACTATCGGCGCTGGCGAAGCGGGCAGTGGCGTTCATACCACGCTGCTCGACCTGCTGCGCGAGCGCGGGCTTACGGGCGCGAAGGAAGGCTGCGCCGAAGGCGAGTGTGGCGCGTGCACTGTAGTGATTGTGGCGGACGAAGCCGGTGGCAGCGCCTATCGCAGCGGTCAACAGTTGCCTGATGCTGGCTCCGATGGCGGCGGGTTGCGAAATCTATACCGTGGAAGCGTTGGCTGCGCGCGGCGAACTCTGCGAAGCGCAGAAAGCCATGGCGGCGGCCGGCGGATCGCAATGCGGATACTGCACTCCGGGCTTCGTCATGAGCATGTTCGCGGAGCAATACCGTACAGGGCGCGTGGGCGCGTGCGACACCGCGGCGCTGGGCGGCAATCTGTGCCGCTGCACCGGCTACCGGCCTATTCGGGATGCTGCGTTATCGCTGGGTCCCGCGCCTGAAGGCGCATTTCGCGAGCGCTTGTCGTTGCCTGCGCCACCGAATCGGAGCCGGTGACTTACGCTGCCGGCGATTCGACTTTTGAAAGGCCCACGGCGCTCGAAGAATGCTTCGCGATCGTGGCCGAGCACCCGGAAGCGCAGCTGGATCGCGGGCGCGACCGATATGAGCGTCGACGCGAATCTAAAATTTCGCCGCTGGCCTTATCTGGTGAGCCTGGAAGGCGTGCCGGAGCTGCGCGAGTTTGAGGAAACTCGCGATTTCGTCCGCATTGGCGCGGCTCTTCCGTTGACCGAGATCGCGCTGCGCTGGGGCAGCGCACCGCCGGTGTTTCGCGACTGGCTGTCGCTATTTGCTTCGCCACCGATCCGCAATCGCGCCACATTGGGCGGAAACCTTGCGACCGCTTCGCCGATCGGCGATTCCGCGCCTCTGCTGATGGCGTTGGATGCAGTCGTGCATATCGCGGGCGCAAGCGGACGCCGCACGGTTCCCGTGGCGTCATTCTTCACGGGTTACCGGCGCACTGCGCTCGAACCCGGCGAGCTGCTGACGGCGATTGAAATTCCCAAGCCGTTTGCCTCATCGATTCAGTTCTACAAAGCCGCGAAGAGGCGCGTGGACGACATCAGTACGGTGGCGGCGGGCATCTCCATGGATCTCGATAGCGTGGGCCGAGTCGCGCGCGCCGTGTTCGCTTTTGGCGGCGTGGCGGCCGTGCCGCTGCGCGTGTATGCGGCGGAAGAGGCCACGTTGGGACAGCGCTGGAATCAGGCGGCGGTGGAGCGCGTGCAGTCCGTGCTGGAGCGGACGCTCAAGCCGATCAGCGATCACCGCGGGTCCGCCGAATACCGCGTCGAGGTGGCCAAGAGTCTGGTGGAAAAGTTCTGGTGGGAGCGGCAGGAGGCAGCGGCATGAAGATCGCCGGCCAGCCAGTGCCGCACGAAAGCGCGGCGGGGCACGTTTCCGGTGACGCGCTTTATACCGATGACCTGTGCGGGCGCTTTCCCGGAATTCTGCACGCATGGCCGGTGATGGCTCCGCACGCGCACGCTCTGCTTACGAAGTTGGATGCCGTTCCGGCGCTCAAGGAGGCCGGCGTTTGCACTGTATTGACCGCCGAAGATGTGCCTGGCGAAGGCGACTCCGGCTGCACGCGCCACGATGAACCACTGTTTCCCACCGAAGTGATGTATCACTCGCAGCCGGTGGCCTGGGTGTTGGGCGAGACTTTGGAAGCGGCGCGCAAAGGTGCGGCTCGCGTGATCGCCGAGTATGAACCGCTGCCCGCGGTGCTGACCATCGAAGACGCCATTGCGGCGTCGAATTTTCATTCCGGGCCGGTGCGCGTGACGCGCGGCGATCCATCGGTGATCGAGAAGAGCGCGCTCCAGTTTTCGGGCGAGCTTGCGATTGGCGGGCAGGAACACTTCTATCTGGAAACGCAGTCTGCGATTTCGTGGCTCGACGAGACCGGCGGCATGGCGGTGGAGTGCTCGACGCAGCATCCTGCCGAAACACAGGATATCGTGGCGCGAGTGTTAGGCATCGCACGGAATCAGGTGATGGTGGAATGTCTGCGCATGGGCGGAGCGTTCGGCGGCAAGGAAGTGCAGGCCAATGCGTGGGCCGCGATCGCCGCGCTGGGAACCTGGAAGACCAGGCGTCCGGTACGCGTACGTCTGACGCGGGCGCTGGATATGGTGCTCACCGGCAAACGCCATCCATTCCTCACGCGCTATACCGCCGGATTTACGAGCGAGGGCCGGCTCGAAGGCGTCCGCATCGAGTTTTACTCGGACGGCGGCTGGAGTTTGGATCTATCCGACCCGGTTCTGGCGCGTGCTATCTTTCACGCCGACAACACCTACCTGCTGCCCGCGGCCGATTTGACCGGCTACGTGTGCCGCACCCACAAGACCTCGCAAACTGCTTTCCGTGGGTTCGGCGGACCGCAGGGGATGCTGGTGATCGAAGACATTATGGATCAGGCCGCCCGCCGGCTGCGGCTGCCGCCGGAAGTGGTGCGCGAGCGCAATTTTTATCGCGAGGGCGACGTCACACACTACGGTCAAACGGTAAAAGACGCGGGGCGTATCCAAACCATTTGGACCCAGCTTTTGCAATCCAGCGCTTTCGAAGAGCGGCGCGCGGCCATACAGCGCTTCAATGCCGAGCAGGCGCACCGCAAGCGCGGCCTCGCGATCACGCCCGTGAAGTTCGGGATCTCGTTCACGGCGACACTGTTTAACCAGGCCGGCGCGCTGGTGATGATCTACCGCGATGGCAGCGTGCAGGTGAATCATGGCGGCACGGAGATGGGCCAGGGACTGCATACCAAGATCGGGCAGATCGCGGCGCAGTGCCTGGGTGTGAGATCAGAGTCCATTCGCGTCATGCCAACGCGAACCGACAAAGTCCCCAACACATCGGCCACCGCGGCCTCGGCGGGCGCGGATCTGAACGGCGCTGCCGTATTGGACGCTTGCACTCAACTGCAAGCGCGGCTGGCGGCTGTCGCGGCGGCGGTGCGTTTTTCGAATGGCCAGGTTCATGCAGAAGGCGTCGACGCAGAGCCAATGGCGTACCGGGCGGTTTGCGAAGCGGCGTATCGCCACAGGGTTGCGCTGTTCGCGCAAGGCTACTACCGGACGCCGGAGATCCATTACGACGCGGCCACGCTGCGCGGCCGTCCCTTCTACTATTACGTGTACGGCGCGGCGGTTTCCGAAGTCGAACTGGATGCGTTCACCGGCGACTCGCGGCTGTTGAGAGTGGATATCCTCGAAGACGCGGGCACATCGCTTTCTCCTATCGTCGACCGCGGCCAGATAGAAGGCGGCTTCATCCAAGGGGCAGGCTGGATGACCATCGAGGAACTCTTGTGGGACGCGCAGGGCCGCGTCGCGACGGCCGGAGCATCCACTTATAAACTGCCCTCGTGGTCCGAGGTGCCGGCAGAGTTTAACGTCGACTTTCTTGAGCGGGCCGCGGAACCAGGTGTAGTATTCGGAAGCAAAGCCGTGGGCGAGCCGCCGCTGATGCTCGCCATCTCAGTGCGCGAGGCGATTCGCGATGCAGTCGCGGCCTTCGGGAACGGTGGGCCCGTGGCGCTCGCGCTTCCGGCCACGCCCGAGCGAATCTTCTTCGCCATCCGCCGCGCGCGGCAGGAGAGTCAGGCTCCGGCGAATGGAGTTGCGGCAGGAAAGGCCAGAGGGTTCCCGCGTCCATGAGTGCTGCCGAACGCGGCGAAATCCTGCGGGCTCCGCTGTTTCACACGCCGCAAAATCCTTTCCTGAACGGGCAGGGTCTGGAATCCCACGAGGATGGCGGACTGCTGATCCGTGCCGGAAGAATCGTGGCGTGCGGGGAGTACGGCGCCGTTCAAGCCGCTCATCCGAATGTTCCGGTAACCGATCTGCGCGGCGGATTTCTGCTGCCGGGGCTGATCGACACGCACACGCATTTTCCTCAGCTGCGCGTACTGGGTGGTCTGGGGCGCGAGCTGCTCGACTGGCTGGAATATTTCGCATTGCCGGAAGAAGCGCGCATGGCCGACGACGCTTACGCCTGCCAAACGGCGCAAGGATTCGTTCGCGCGCTGGCGGCGCATGGCACCACTACCGCGCTGGTGTTCGGCGCGCATTTCGCGAGTGCGACCGCGTCCCTGTTTGAAGCCGCCGCGGCGTCCGGCCTGCGCATCGTCAGTGGCATGGTGCTTTCCGACCGGCGGCTTCGTCCGGAACTGCATCAAGCTCCGGAAACCGCGTATCTCGATTCGACCAGCCTGATTCGCCGATTCCATGGCCAAGGGCGATTGCTTTACGCCGTAACTCCGCGTTTTGCTTTGTCGACGTCCGAAGCGATGCTGGAAATATGCCAGACCCTGCTGCGCGAAAATCCCGGAGTGCGCTTTCAGACGCATCTCAATGAGAACCGGAAGGAGATCTCAGAAGTTGCACGGCTGTTTCCGTGGGCTTCGGATTATTTGAACGTGTATGAGCGATTCGAGCTGGCCGGCAGCCGCTCGGTGATGGCGCACAATGTTCATCCCTCCGATTCCGAACTGGAGCGTCTGGCGGCGAGCGGCACTTCGATTTCGCACTGTCCCTGCAGCAACGCCGCGCTCGGCAGCGGCATATTCCCGCTGCGGCGGCACATGGCGGCCGGGGTGAAGTGCGCGCTCGGCACCGATGTGGGAGGCGGCACCGGATTCGGCATGCTTAAGGAAGGTCTGCAGGCGTACTTGGTCCAGCGGATTGCGGTGGATGGTGCGCTGCTGATTCCGGCGCATCTGCTTTACATGGCGACGCGCGCGGGAGCCGTGGCGTTGGGGATGGACGAAGAGATCGGCGACTTCAGCCCCGGCAAGAGCGCGGACTTGGTTTACCTGCGGCCTCCGCAAGGTAGTCCGCTCGAAGCAGTGGTAGAGCAGGCCGACAGCATGGATCGAGTTCTGGCGGCGCTGTTCACACTGGCGGGTTCGGAAAGCGTGCGCGAAGTTCGCGTGGAGGGGTCGGTGGTATTTCGCACGCCGGAAGCATGACGATCGCGGATCTGAATTCTCTGGAGCGCGCGCAGTTTGTTTCGGCCATCGGCTGGATATTCGAGCATTCGCCATGGGTGGCCGAGCGAGCCTGGAACTTGCGCCCTTTTGCGGATGCGCAGGCTTTGCATCGGGCCATGGTGGAGCAAGTAGAGCATTCGCTGCCGGAAGAACAACTGGCTCTTTTGCGGGCGCATCCTGACTTGGGCACGCGGGCTCGGGTGAGCGAAGCGTCGACCGCGGAACAGGCGGGTGCGGGACTCGATCAGCTCACGCCAAGCAGAGTTCGAGCGGCTGCGGGCATTGAATGAAACCTATCGCGGCAAGTTCGGGTTTCCGTTCTTGTTTGTGGTCAAGGGCGGCACCAAGCACGACATTCTGGATGCCCTGGAGCGGCGCGTGCGGTCGTCGCGGGAAGAAGAGTATCTGATGGCGCTCGATCAGGTTTACCGGATCGCGAGATTCCGGCTCGAAGACACCTTGAGTTAAGGGGGAGAAGCGTGGAGCAGTTTGCGAGCGGTTGGAAACGGAATTATTACGGCAAAGGCGACGTCACTGCGTTCCGGTTGAATCGGGATGGCGTCACGCCGGGCGATCAGAGTCCGGTGTTCGGCGCGAACGTGAAGCTGCTGGTATATGGCGACGCGTTTTGGCCCACCTACACCACCGGCGACAATACCGGCCTGGTGGCTACCGATTCGATGAAGAATTTCATTCAGCGCGAGACGCTGAATTACGCGGGACCCGATCTGGAAGATTATTGCCGCTTTCTGGGCACGAAGTTTCTGGAAACGTATCCGCAGGTGGAGGGCGCGCAGATTTCGGCGGTGGAAGTTCCCTACGGCCGCGTTGAATCCGCATAGTCCTGCATTCGCGCCGGGCGGTCCCGAGTGCTTCACCAGCCGCATCGAATTGAATCGCGGCGGAATGGTCGAGATCGCTTCCGGCATTCGCGGATTCCGTCTGCTGCGACTGGGCGGCAGCGCCTTTCACGGATTCGTGCGCGACCAATATACGACGCTGCCGGACATCAAGAACCGGCCGCTGCGCATGGGGCTGGATCTCGAATGGACTTACACTTCGCAAGCCGCGGCCTTCAGCGCGGGCAAGATTCCAGGGGCGGTGCGCGCCATGGTTCGTCAGGTGTTTGAAGGATTCGAATCGGCCAGTATTCAAGAGGTCATCTATCAGATCGGCACCAAGATGCTGGCGGAGATTCCGGAGATCGCCGAGATTCACCTGGAGGGCGAAAATCACACCTGGGACACGGTCGCGGAACGCGGCGAGGAATTGGGGATCTACACCGAAGCACGTCCTCCGTATGGCTGTCTGGGCTCTGCGCTTGCGAAGATAGAAGAGCGATGGCTCGCTTGTCTACGCACGTTCTCGATACGGCCCGCGGCATCCCAGCGAAAGGTTTGAAGATCGAGCTTCACCGGATCGAGACAGTAGCGTCGTCGTGTGGCGACCATCGTCACCAATGCCGATGGAAGAATTGCCGCGCCGCTGATCTCGGGGGACCGTCTCGAGATCGGCGTGTACGAATTGGCTATTTCACGCGGGCGACTATTTGCGGAGCACGGGCCTGCCGCGTTGAGCGAGCCGGCTTTCCTGGATCAGATCGTCGTGCGATTCGGAGCTGGCTGAACCCGATCGCAACTATCACGTGCCGCTGCTGCTCTCGCCCTTCGGTTACAGCACGTATCGGGGATCGTGATGGAGATTGGCCAGGAAGTTGTCGAGCGCTGCCGCCACCTCGCCGCACACACCGAGGAGCCGGGTTGGATCACTCGCAGGTTTCTTTCCGAGCCGATGCACCGCGTCCACGCCGATCTGCGCGCGTGGATGGAGCAGGCCGGGATGAGCGTGCGATGTCGACGCCGTCGGCAATCTGCGCGGACATTACGGCGGCTGCGACGAGCGGATGCGCCGAGATTGATCGTCGGGTCGCACCTGGATACGGTGCCGCACGCGGGAGCCTTCGATGGAATCCTGGGCGTGGTGCTGGGCGTGGCGCTGGTGAAGGCGCTCAGCGGACGGCGGTTGGGATTCGGCATTGAAGTCGTGGGATTTTCCGAAGAAGAGGGCGTGCGCTTCGGCTTACCCTTCATCGGAAGCCGCGCACTGGCGGGCAGCTTCGATGATGCGCTGCTCGCAAGGCGCGATGCTGAAGGCGTCCTCCGTCGCCGACGCCATTCGCGCATTCGGTCTGAATCCAGCGGCCATTGGCGAGGCGCGCGTGACCGGCGCGATGCTCGGCTACCTGGAGTTTCATATCGAGCAAGGCCCGGTGCTGGAGAGCTTGAATCTTCCGCTAGGCGTCGTTACGTCCATTGCCGGGCAGAGCCGGCTGGAGTGCGCTTCGAAGGCAAGGCCAACCACGCGGGCACTACGCCGATGCACTTGCGCCGGGACGCGCTGGCAGGAGCGGCAGAATGGATCGGCGCCGTCGAGCGCGAAGCCGCCGCGGTTCCATCGCTGGTCGCAACCGTCGGCAAGATCGAGGCGCGAACCGGGGGCCGGCAATGTCATCGCGGGCTCCGTCCGCATGAGCCTGGACGTCCGCCACACGCAACGACGAGGTGCGCGCAGACGCCGTGGAACATCTTGCTCGACGCGGCGCAGCAGATCGCAGCGCGGCGCGGCCTGGTGGCGTCATCGGAGCTGCGTCTCGATCAAGCGGCCGTGGCGATGGATGCGCGGCTGATCGAGATGCTCGGCTGCGCGGTGCGGGCGCGGCGGCTACACGGAGCATCGCATGCATAGCGGCGCGGGTCACGATGCCATGGTTATGGCGGAACGAATGCCCGCGGCGATGCTGTTTCTGCGGAGTCCGGGAGGCATCAGCCATCATCCCGATGAAGCGGTGCTCGAAGCAGACGTCGCGCGGCGCTCGCAGCAGGCATGCATTTCGTCGATCAACTGGAGCGCGCGAATGGCTGAGTCTGGTCATAAGAGGCGGCACGCTGGTGACGCCGGAGGGCCTGCGGCGCGAGGACATTGCCATTGAAGACGGCAGGATTCAGGCGATCGGACCGGAACTTGCCGGCGGGGCCGAAGAGATCGACGCTCGCGGGCTGCACGTGTTCCCGGCCGTGATCGACGTCCATCTGCACTTCAACGAACCGGGGCGCACCGAGTGGGAAGGTGCGGCTACCGGCAGCCGGGCGCTGGCAGCGGGCGGCGGGGCGGTGTTCTTCGACATGCCGCTGAACTCGACGCCCTGCACCGTGAACGCGCGCGAGTTCGACCGCAAGCGCGCGGCGCTCGAGGCTTCCTCGATCACCGACTTCGGGTTGTGGGGCGGCATCGTGCCGGGCAACGCCGGCGAAATGGAAGAGCTCGCCCGATCGCGGAGTGGTGGGATTCAAGGCCTTCATGTGCGACTCCGGCCTGCCGGAGTTCCCGCGCGCCGACGACTTCACTCTGTTCGAAGGACTCGCGGAAGCCGCGCGACTGGGGCTGCCGGTGGCGGTTCACGCGGAGAGCCACGAACTGACGCAAGGGCTTGTCGCGAAAGATGGCGGAGCAGGGGCGAAGCGGCGCACGCGATTTTCTCGCGTCGCGGCCGGTGGTGGCAGAAGTGGAAGCCATCGAGCGCGCCACGCGATTGGCCGGAGAGGCGGGCGCCAAACTGCACATCGTGCACATCAGCTCAGGGCGCGGCGTGGTGGCGGCGGCGGAGGCCAAGGCTCGCGGCGTGGATGTTTCGATCGAGACCTGCGCGCACTACTTGTTCTTCACGGAAGAGGATCTGGAACGGCTGGGCGCTATCGCCAAGTGCGCGCCGCCTCTGCGCGATGCCGAGCAACAAGGCGCATTATGGAGGACGCTGCTCGACGGGACAATCGACATCGTCGCCTCGGACCATTCGCCCGCGCCGCCGCGATAGAAAACCGGCGCCATTATGCAGGCATGGGGAGGGATCGCGGGCGTACAATCTACTCTGGCCGTGCTGCTGGAAGCGGGACATTTCCGCCGTGCGCTGCCGTTGGAACGCATCGCCAAGCTGACTGCCGCGACGCCCGCAGAGCGATTTCGCATCGCGAATAAGGGAAGCCTAGCAGTCGGCAACGACGCCGACGTGACGCTCGTGGACTTGCGCGGATCGTACACGCTGGAGGCTCGCGATTTGCAGCAGCGTCATGCGATCAGCCCGTACATCGGATCCGCGTTCCGAGGCGTCGTGCGGCGCACCATGCGACGCGGCGAAACGATTCTTGCGGACGGAGCCATTACGGCGCGCACCAAGGCGCGCTGGTTCGTCCCAACTAAGGTCATCATGAATCAACTCGGTCACACCCGCAGCGCGCATCAGCGCGATCATCTGTTGCAGACGCCGGATACTTTCGTGCGAGCGCCGCTGCCCGGCATGGATAAGGCC
This sequence comes from Bryobacterales bacterium, assembly GCA_963779075.1. Lineage (GTDB taxonomy): Bacteria > Acidobacteriota > Terriglobia > Bryobacterales > Bryobacteraceae > Palsa-187. The sequence goes on along the minus strand of CAVZWS010000018.1, from coordinate 801,247 downwards.
ACAGCCATCGTGCATGTGGCGCCTCCGGCAGGCGCAGCGTTCACGCAATACACCGCTGAATTCGAGGCTGACGGAGTGCTGGAGCCTGTGCCGCTGCAACGTTTCGTCTATGTGCTCGAAGGCGAACTCGAAACTTCGGGCAAGGCGCTGGGCGCAGGCGGCTTCCTCTATTGTCCGCCAGGTCAGGGGCGCCACTTGCGGGCGAGATCACCGGCGCGCGCGGTGGTGATCGAGAAACCATATCAGCAGCTCAATGGGATCGCGGTTCCAACGCATTTCCGCGGCCGCGAAAGCGAGGTTGCGCCGCAGCCTCTGCTGGGCGATCCCGCGCTGGAAGTTCGCGCGCTGGTTCCCGCCGATGCGGCCTTCGATTTCGCGGTCAACACCATGACCTACCAGCCCGGCGCCACGCTGCCGATGGTGGAAATTCATTTCATGGAACACGGCCTGCTGATGCTGGAGGGCGGCGGCATCTACCGGCTAGGCGAACATTGGTATCCGGTAACGGCCGGCGATTTTATATGGATGGCTCCGTACTGCCCGCAGTGGTTTGGAGCGCTGGGCAAGACTCCAGCGAAATATCTTATCTACAAAGATTGGAACCGGTATCCGGTGAGCCGCTAGCGATGAATATCAAGATCGATCAGAATCTTCTCAGCCACGATTTGCAGACCTTGAGCGGCATTTCCGCGTCGCCCGCGCCTGCGGTCACGCGAATTGTTTTTAGCAGCACCGATTTGCACGGGCGCGATTTCGTCAAACACTTATGCGTGCAGGCGGGCCTCGCGGTGCGCGAAGATCCGGTTGGGAACACGTTTGCGCGCTGGCCCGGGTCGGATCCGGATCTCGCGCCGGTGGCTACGGGATCGCACATTGATGCCATCCCCAATGCCGGCATGTACGACGGAACAGTCGGCGTTCTGGGGGGATTAGAAGCAATTCGCGCGCTGGCGCGCAGCGGTTACCGCCCACGGCGGTCGATCGATCTGATCACCTTCACGTCGGAAGAACCCACGCGATTCGGCATTGGATGTTTAGGAAGCCGTCTGATCGTGGGCGTGCTGAATGCTTCGGCGGATGAGTCGCTGATCGACAAAGAAGGGAAGACGCTCAATGAGATTCGCCGGACAGCGCGTTTTGTGGGTCCGCTCTCGGAAGTGGCGCTATCCCCCGGCCACTATTCAGCATTTGTTGAATTGCATATTGAACAAGGTCCGCTGCTCGAAAAGAAGCAATTGGAGATCGGCATAGTGAAAGCAATTGCCGCGCCGGCCAGCCTGAGGATTGAGATCGAAGGTGAAGGCGGCCATGCCGGTGCGGTGCTGATGCCGGATCGCCGCGATGCATTTCTGGCAGCGGCGGAGATCGCGCTCGCGGTGGAAGCCGCCGCAAAGGCGACGGGCAGCCGCGATACCGTGGGCACCTGCGGAGTTTGCGACGTCTTTCCGGGAGCCGTGAACAGCATTCCTAGCCGCGTGCGCCTGGAAGTGGACGTGCGCGATATCGACCTCGCCCGCCGCGATGGCGTGTTGCGGGCGATTGCCGCCGCCACCGAAGAAACCGCTGAACGGCGCCGCCTCACGGTACGGACGGAAGTCGTGAACGCGGACGCTCCCGCGATGTGTGCGCCGCACGTGGTCGATGTGCTGGAGCGCGCCTGCAAGGCGCACCAGGCATCCTACGAAACCATGATCAGCCGGGCGTATCACGACTCGCTGTTCATGTCGGCGATTGCGCCAACGGCCATGATCTTCATCCCCTGCCGCGGCGGCGTCAGCCATCGCCCGGACGAGTATTCGTCCCCCGAGGCGATCGCGCGCGGCGCACTCATCTTAGCGGAGGCGCTGGCCGAACTGGCGGCCTAGCCAGTCCGAAAACGATTCACGGCTGAGCCGGCTGATTCGACAGGAGCGTTTTACCCCCCGCGGAACTGATCTCATACATCGGCAGATCTTTCGCCAAAGTCTTAAGCCGCGGCACCGACTCGTTGCGTGGTCACCAGATAGTAGCGATCCGGCCGCTTCCAGATTCCAAGGAAGTCATTGTCGTCGATGAAGACTTTGGGAGCGTCTGGAGCATAAGAACCGTATTCCAGGACGAAATAACGCCCATTCAGGATAAGCGCATGGTCTTGATGGTAGAAGGAAATCGAAGAGCGCGAATTGTAGTCGCCTTCGATGATCACTTCCCCCTGCGGCAGCCGATTCAGAGCTTCGGCGATGGGCCGCGAAGACATATAGGGATCGAAGACCACCAGCGCCAGGCGGGCGGCCTGGAAGAAAATCACCATCATCGTAGCGATGACGAGAAATGCCTGGGCGCCGCGCAGACGCCAAGCTCCGATGGCTCCCACCAGGCAGGCAATACCGGCAACCACCAAGGGAAGACGCAGGTAGGCGCATGCGCCGAGCGTCAGGTCGCCTATGTGGCCCATCGACAGCTTGTACAAGGAGCGATTCTGCGTGAGGGCAACCGAAATGTCTCCCGGCGCGGGCAGGTTCCACGTGAGGAATAGGACGGCGATGATCGTGACAGCGCCCAGCGCGGCGATCACGGAAACGATTTTGGTGCCGATGCGGATCGGGCCTCCCTGAAGCGCCATACCCGCGCCGATCAGGAATGCAGCGGCCGGGTAGAGCGGCATGGAGTAATATTCCTGCGTAGTCGAAAACGAGAAGAACAACAAAACTCGCCGCGCACCAGCAGAGCGCGAACAGTGTTGCGCGCCCCGCGCGATCAACCGGCCGGAAGTTCAGGCGGACGACGTTGGGGATATAAACACTCCACGGAAAGAGCCAGACCAGGTGGAGAGTCCAAAAAAGGAATCGCGGAACAGTGTCGTAGTCTCTCGGATAACGCGTATTGAGGAAACGAAGGACTTGCTCGTTGATGAAGAAAAACCAGAAGAACCCGTGGTATTGTCCTGGCCCCCCGTGCATCGTGAAGTCCAGGTAAGGCGGATTGTGGAGAGTCGCGAGAATGTGCCAGGGCGCGGCAATCAGCAGAAACAAGAGCGAGCCGGTCAGTAAATGCATTCGCCGCCATGTCTCTCGCCGAAGCAGGCGTTGGGAGACCAGCAAATACAGGAAGACCGTCACGCACGGGAAGCACCAGCGCAACGAACCCTTTGACCAACACGCCGACCGCCAGAGAAGCGGCCATGATCGAGGCCCACAGCAGCGATCGCGGCTCCTCTTCGTCTTGCGCCCGCAGGAAGGCCCAGAGTCCGAGGGCGATCATGAGCGTCAACATCACGTCCGGAATAATAATGCGGGTGAACAAGAACAGCCCGATGCAAGTGGAGATGACAAGACCGGAATAGATTCCGGCCTCCTTGTTGATCGCCCAGCGGCCGAAGCGCATCACCAGCCAGGTAAGAAGGATCGCCGAGAGTGCGGACGGGATGCGAGCCACCCAGTCGTGCACGCCAAGCAGGTAATAGAGTATGACCGTCACCCAATACTTGAACGGGGCTTTGTCGAAATACAGAACGCCGTCCATCCGGGCCGTCACCCAGTCGCCCGAGTGGTACATATTGCTCGCCATCTGCGCCTGGAACGCATCCACGTCGTCCATGAGAGACGGCGGGCTGACGATGGCGGAAAGGAAAACGACGGTCGCGATGAGAAGAACCACAAGCTCGGCGTGCCTGCCCAGCACCTCTGAAGTTTTTCTCAAGCTAACAGCGCCGCCTCTCTAGGCTCCGCGCTTTCGACGGAGACATTCCAACGTTTCATCCACAGAAAGAGTGTCATCAGGCCCCACAGATGATAGCCGAAATTTTCGCGACGTTCCAGATGAGCGTCGATGAGCTGCTGCACGGCTTCGGGCGAGAACAGATGGGAGCGAGAGACGGCATCGGGACTCAACGTGTCGAGCAGCAGAGAGCGAAGCGGACCGCGCAGCCAGGCGTGGGCCGGAATATCGAAGCCCTCTTTCTTGCGATCGAGGACGGAGTCGGGCAGCTTCCCGCGCATCAGTTCGCGCAACACGTACTTTTGGCTCGATCCATGTATTTTCAGATGGTCCGGCAGCGAAGCGGCGAACTCGACGATGCGATGGTCGAGGAAAGCCGGCCGCAGCTCCAGGGCGTGCGCCATGCTCATTCGGTCGGACTTCATCAGAATGTCGTCGGTCAGGAAATACTGCTGGTCAAACCAAAGATAGCGACTGAGGCCGCGCAGATCGGAGCCTTGGCCCACTTGGTAAAGGTCACTGATGCGACTGGCTCGCCTGGCACGGCATAGCGCGGTCTGTTCGGCGCTGGAGAATGTGCCGTTCCAGTAGCAGTGCGCCTCATCGGGCGTGAGCAGCGATCCACGCATCAATCGCTTTACCTTGTATTCCAGGCTGATCTTGTCGTTCGAGATCGGCCATAGCTGGAGCGCTCCGAGCATCAAGAGGCGTAGCGGCGCGGGAATGAGCCTTAGCCAGGTAGCGATTCGGTCGGCTCGATAGGTAAGGTAGCCACCAAGAAGTTCGTCCGCACCTTCGCCGCTCAACACCACTGTGACATGCTCTCGCGTGGCTTTCGACAAGAACCACAAAGGCACGGATCCCGCATCTGCTGTCGGCTCGTCGGAATAGTAGGCTGACTCTTCGATAGCGTCAGTGAGAGCGAGGGTCGGGTTGAGATCCAGTTCGCAGTGATCCGTGTCATAGGCCTTGGCGACCTCGCGGAAGAAACGCGATTCATCGAAGGTATGGCCCTGGAACGAAACGGAGAAGGTTTTCAGACGCGTGGACGACTGCTCCGCGGCATAATGGAGCAGCGTTGAGGAATCGAGACCGCCGCTGGCCCAGACTCCAAGCGGAACGTCCGAAATGAGATGTTCCTTGACGGACTGCCGAAGGTGACCTTCCAAGGCCTCCTTCGCCGACTCTAGAGTCCAATCGTGTCTGCGGGTCGAAACGAAGTTGCCAGTACGCGCCGGAAGTCGATCCGGCCATCGACCCACTCCATCCAATGCCCAGGCGGCAGCTTGTTCACGCCTTCCACCAGAGTGTGCGGACACGGCACGTAATTCAGAGACAGATAGAGCCCGAGTCCGGTCAAATTCAACCGCCGGGGAACTTCCGGATGAACGAAGAACGGCCTTCAGTTCCGAACCAAAGATGCAGATCGTCCCCCAGCGCGATAGTAGTAGAGCGGCTTGATCCCCATGCGGTCACGAGCCAGCACCAGGCGCTTCCGCGATTCCGACCACAGCGCCACCGCGAACATGCCCCGCAGCCGGCTAAAGCAATCGGTATCCCATTCCCGGAAAGCCTCCAGCAGCACTTCCGTATCGCAGTGCGTGCGGAATCGGTGGCCAGAGCGATGCGAGCTCATCGCGCAACTCCGAGTAGTTGTAAATTTCGCCGTTGAAGACGATGGTGGTGTCGCCATCTTCGCTGGTGATGGGCTGATCCCCACCCTGGATGTCGATGACCCGCAAACGGACTGCTCCCAGAGACACGCATTCGAACGGAAAGTGCCCTGTTGGTCTGGACCCCGATGAATCAGGCAGGAGACCGCGCGGCGAATCCTGTCGTCATCCGCGCGAAAAGTCTTACTTGTAAAGCCAGCAATTCCGCACACGTTGAAATCAGCGATCTCGATTTCGCCTGGTGATCCGCAAGACTTCCGAGTCGCGCAGTGCCTCTGATCTTTGATGATGATGCCGAACCAGCATTTCACCGATCAACCCGAAGCATACCAACAGGAGTCCCGCCAGCAAGAGAACGGTTGTGAAGAACAGCAAAGGGCCGTGCTCGTTCAAAATATTGACGCCGCGGAGAATGCTCACCACCAGCCAAGCCGCAAGACTTCCGCCGATCGCCATCCCATCATTCCAATACCGCCGAAAAAATGCATGGGACGCGAGACGAAGCGCAAGAGGAAGGGGATCGTGACGACATCGAACATGAACGGAATCGCGCGCCGGAAACCAAAGTGCGACTTCCCGTGTGGCCGTTCCACGATGCGGATCGGTATCTCGCAGATACGCGCGCCGTACGCGACTGCCAGCGCCGGAATGAACCGCTGCAATTCGCCATACAGCGGTATCTCACGAATCAACTTGGTGCGGTAAGCCTTGAACCCGCTGACGAAATCGTGGATCGGCACACCAGTGAGTTTCGCCATAAGCGTGTTGCCAATCCGCGACGGAATGCGCTTGAACAGAAGGCTGTCGCCGGGGCGATCTACCCGGCATCCGCACACGACATCATAGCCTTCTTCAAGCTTCTGCATGAACAGCGGAATTTCATTGGGATTATGCTGGAGGTCGCCATCCATGACGATGATGTAATCGCCGTTCGCGTGATCGAATCCGGCAACCAGCGCCTCGGTTTTTCCGTAGTTTCGCTGCAGATGGACAACAGTGACGCGGTCATCGTTATCCGCGACTTTGCCGAGGAGCGAGAACGTGTCATCCTTGCTGCCGTCATCCACAAAGATGAACTCAAAATCGTCGCAGGTCGCCTCCATGACGTCTTTGACGTCGCGATAGAGCTGAATGACGCTTTCTTGCTCGTTGTAGAACGGAACGACGACGCTATACTTCATGCCGATTCCTCTTCATGCCTGTTCACTAAAGGATAACATTGCGGCGGCGGACAAGCCTTTTAAGGCATCAAGAACGCCCCGGAGCTAATCGGCTAAAGCGGGCAGAGTCGTTCGGTGAGCTCCCCGATCCCGCATTTTCGCTTGGTCGGACGGCGGACAATTCGGCCGGTCTTGCAAATTCGGCCCGCCGGTAGTTATCCGTGGCATCCCTAGGTCATGTCTATCTCAGCCAGAAACCAGTTGGAAGGAAAAATAGTGGAAGTCAAACTCGGTGACATCATGGCTCACGTCGTCGTGCGCATTGGAAAGAGCCAGATCGAAAGCGTGATCACCCGCCGTAGCGCCGAGCAACTGAGCCTTAAGAAGGGCGACAAGGTCACCGTCGAGAAAGTTCCAAGGGAATATGGGTTTGTCCAACTTCGCTTCCGTCAAGCGTCCTACCTCCTGGTCGCCGGAACCTTGGTTTGAATCCAGGGGTCGCTCCAGCGCGCGTCGTGAAGCATTTCCTCGTCTGTCAGCGTTTTAAGAAACTCGATAAGTTCGCTCCGGTCATCTTTGGTGAGCGAACGCTGGTGGATCATGCGCGACTTGTTCGGATCGTCGTACTTTCCGCCTGCGCTGTAATGGTCTATAACCTCATCGAGTGTCGCCATGCTTCCGTCGTGCATATACGGAGCTGTGACAGCGATGTTCCTCAATGACGGCACCTTAAACCTGCCCCGATCTTCATCTTTTTGGGTCTGCTCATAAAGGCCACGATTGGGGGCCGCGTAGAGAGAGACTCCCGTATTAAAAAAGCTCCCGCCCGGCTCGGTCTCCCGTTCGGAACCGCCAGAATCCTCATAGCGGATTCCGCCGCTGAAGTTCCATCCGCTGTGGCACTGGAAGCAACCGCCACGCTCTCCAGAGCCAAAGACGATTTCGCCGCGCTTCGCCGCCGCGGAAATCGCGGAAGGGTCGCCGCCATAGCGATAGCGGTCATACGGCGATCGAACCGAAACAATCGACCGCTCGAAAGCCGCGATGGCTCTCGTCACATTCTTGAGCGTGTACGGATCGCTCTGGCCGGGAAAGGCCTGTGGGAACAATCCTTGATAGACGGGGTTCCTCTTTACGTCTGCGAGAAAATCACCCTCATGGCCTTTCATTCCGAGTTCAATAGGAACTTCTCCCAGCATCGGCGTCAACGCCTGTTCTTCGAGTGAAGTCAGGGTCCCGTTTGCCCACGTCAGGTACGGGGCGTAAGCGACATTCACAAGACTCATGCTGCTTCTTGGATGCGCTTCGCCGGTGGCGCCTTCCGCGCGGGCGCGCCCGTCCGTGAATGCCAATTCCTGCCGGTGACAGCTTCCACACGACTCTTTTCCATTCACCGACATTCGTTTGTCGTAGAAAAGATAGCGGCCAAGCTCGACTTTGAGGGCGCTCATCGGATTGTCGGCAGGGACCACGGGCCGAGGGAATCCTTCAGGCAAATTCCATTCGAAAGCGGCGCCCATCACGTTCGCTGCGATAGCGAATCCGACGGCGGCGCCTCTAAGCAACCAGCGTGCCTGTTTCCGACGTGTCATACCCGGCGAGCACTTCTAACTTGCGACGCAGCGTGGCCCGCTGCAAGACATCCAGGAAAGCCTTGACCGCCGGAAGATCCGCGGTACGCTTGCGCATCACCAGATCGTAGCGCTCACTACGGAGTGGCATAAAATCCAATCCGAAGGTTTGAGCGGCGGAACGGGTCGCCAGACACGCATCGGCGTCTCGGGAGAGCACGCAATACGCAGCCGCGAGATGCCCGAACGCGACGCGATCGTACCCTTGGACCTTCTGCGCATCCATCCCTGCTTTCTCCAGAAGTTTGTCCAGGAGGCCGCGGCTTCCCGAGCCGGGCTCGCGATTCACAAACCTGACGTTCTTCCGCGCCAGATCTTCGATCTTACGTATGCCCTTGGGATTTCCAGGCGCGAGGATCAGTCCCTCTTCCCAGCGCGCAAACGTGACCACGCTGAAATCTTCACCCGGAAATTGTTTACGTAGATAAGGCAGATTGAATTCTCCCGTTTTCGCGTCCTCCAGATGAGACCCGGCGATGTGCACTTTTCCTTCGGAGAGCCAAGTCAGTGCCAGCTTGCTGGAGGCCGCCGCGGAGACCACCTCCACGCCGCTGATTTTCTCCACCATGCGGGAAAGCAGACCGGTGGCCGGGTCACACCCCGCTAGCACCAGCCGTTTCTGAGCCGCCTCGTCTTTCGCAAAGACCACTAAATCCGCGCGGCTATTGGCCACATGAGTGCGCTTGATAATGCCATCCGCTTCGGGCATGTAGTAGGGCGAGGCGCTCACAGGGACGCTCACCCAGCGCGATCCCATCTGGCAGACGCGGACGGGTTGTCCCTTCGCGGGCGTTTCCGCGCTCAGTATTTCGGTAGCCAGAGAGCCCGGCGATTTCTGGTCCGCCGCTTGAAGCGAAAAAAGCTCGTCGACGGTGACTTCCAGTTCGCGCGCAAGATTAAGCGCGACTTCGGTGTTGGGGACATAGGTCCCAGCTTCGATGGCGTAAATTGTCTGCCGGCTCACATTGACGCGACGTGCCAGGTCCGACGCACCCACGCCTCTGCTCTTTCGAATCTGGGCCAGCCGATTCTCGACGCGTGGCTTCACAAAGGTTACTTCCGCACCTGAACGACTTCGAGCTTGCTGAGCAGATGCACGGAGCGGGATCCGTGCTTCTCCTTCGGCGCTACCAGCCGGAAGCGGCCCTGTGCGCCGGATAATGGCTGACCATTCGCAGTATCCGCCAGCAGAATTTCATTGTCGATAAATGTGGGATCAAGTTCGGCGAGCGAAAACACAACCTGATAGCCGTCCTGCGCTTCGGCCAGCACGTAGCTGGTCAGAGCTTTGCCGCGGAGGTCGCCGCCCAGCGGTACGCCGGCTTTCTTCAAGACCTCATGGAGCCAGACGCCCTCAAAGACCGTCTCTTTTGCGCTGCCCCCGATGCGGACGGTCGCCCGAGGCATTCTCGCGAGATCGTCAGCGGTGAGCGTGAGCGCCTGCTTGACGTCACCTGTCACTTGCACAGTAGGTTGCGAGCCCTGTGCCGGCAGGAGGCCCGCTGCGATGAGGCCCAGGGCCAAACAGCGTCGTGTATACATGACTACCCCTCATTATAGGATACCGTCCGCTAGAAATGAAGCTTGCCGACAAATTCGAAATCGCGCGGATTGCCTGCACTGGTGACCGACCCGAACGCGGCGCTTCCGAAGATTCCATTCGGATCGTTCAGGGGCGGCGTGTTGGATATATTGAAGACTTCCGCGCGGAACTCAAAGTTCATGGATTCGCGAATGCGAAATGTCTTCCCGATCATCAAATCCGCGTTCTGAAGTCCTGGCCCTCTCACCGGGTTGCGGGAGCTGGTTCCGATAACAAATTGGGGCGCCGCCGTAAAGGCAGCGGTATTAAAGTACTTCGCCAGGGTCCGATTTGCAAAGCCATTGGGATTGCTGATTCGGTTTGGCCTCTGCACGGCGAAGCCGAGGCTGGAGTTGTTATTGGTGGCTTGTGAGATTGCCACGGCGTCACCTGACTGAATCCGGACCAGACCGCCAATTTGCCATCCCGAGATCTTCCACAGGCGAGGAATATCGTACACCCAACCGAGCGCAAAAACCTGCGGAATGTCGCCGCTCGATACGTCTTTCTCCAAGTGGCGGTTGTAAGCATCCGCGGCTCCGCTGCTATTGAGGACCGGACCGGTGAAAATGGTTTGCGAAAAGACGCTGGAAGCGTCGTCAATCAGCTTCGAGAAGGTGTAGGAACCGGTGATCGTAAGCCCATGAGAAAGGCGCTTTTCCAATTTCACCGTGGCCGCATCGTAAGTTGAATTGCCAACATTGTCCCGGAACAGTGCCACGGTGGTGAAGCGCGGATAGGGCCGCAGCAATTGCTGCGCCGCCACGGTTGCCCCTCCCAGGGATGACGAGGCTGGAATTTGTCCGAAATACGGATTCGGCATTTTTGTCAACAGCGCCGTGCCCATCGAAAGGTATTGGGAGGGGAGCTGATTGATGTTCGAATCCGGTATCCCGAGCCGCGTATTTTTCGAGCCCAGGTACGCCACCTCCAGGTTCCAGTCCTTTCCGATCGTCCTTTGAACCGTAAAATTCCATTGCTGGGAATAACCTGAACCATTGCTGCTATCCACGCCAAACACACCTTGCCCGAGACCGGAGTTCGGATTCGGTGTGGTCACCTGAACGGTGGGTCCGCTGGACAACCCGAAGGCCGCGTTCGCGTTATCCGGGGTTTGCTGACCCAGGGTTTGGACGAAGGGAAACTGCGGGATGGTAAAGGGCGTGGTGATCCCGGACTGCTCGAAGAAAATCATTCCGTAGCCCGAACGAATCACCCAATTATCGCCGATGCGATACGCCAGTCCCACGCGAGGTCCGAAATCGCAGCATTCCAGATTGCGAACAGTATGGGGAAAGTCCAGGACCTGAGTCTGAAGATTAAAGACCGCCCCTTGGTTGTTCACCTCGGTTGACGGGAAGTTAAGGGTATAGCGCGTTCCGATGTTGAGCGTGAGCCGCTGAGAAACTTTCCAATCGTCTCCAATGAAGAATTCCGCAATGTGCGCGCGCGGCTGAATCACCTGCTTCTGAATATCGATCGAGAATGAGCTCACCTGCCCCAGCAGCAGGGAAGCCACCGGGTTACCACTCCCATTAAGCGCCGAACTGTTGGTTCCGGTCGTTGTGAATCCGAAGGATCCTGTGGGATTGGGCGGGTTCAGAACATCCAAAGCCTCACGGCGAAGATCGGTTCCGAATTTGATGGTGTGCCTGCCGTGCACCAGCGTAAAGGTGTCGAGGATTTCTGTAACCGACGTCGTGAAGTTCGAGTTCGCGCCAGTAGTGGGGCCGATCTGTTGCAGTCCCGCCACTGTAAAAATCGGCAGCACTGAGCCGAAGGAGTTCGCCGGCAGACCCGGCACCGTAATCCCGCCGTCTTGAAGCGACGTTTGATCGAGCCCACGCCTGGAATACCCGACGCGGAATTGGTTAAGAGCCGAGGGCGAAAGCATCCAGTTGTAGTCGCCAACAAAGGCGTCGCCCCGAGTGAGTGCATGTCCGATGACTCCCGAGGTCAAGCTCCCGCTTCCATCCGGGAATGGAGTGACCGGCGTATCGTTGTCGAGAAACAGCGTGTAGCGTCCAAAGATGCGATGTTTTTCCCCGATGTAGCGGTCGACCCGGAAGTCGGCTTGATCCTGATTGTCGGGCTCGGTGGCGGTTCGGACATAATTGCTGGAGCTGGTAAGATTTGGTAACGGGTAGTGCTGAAGGACCTGGAGACCGAGCGCGTCGAAGCGCCCCGAAGGGATCGTATTACCCGCAAACGCCGTGCGGGGAGAGGTCGTAGGATCGAAGACCGGCTGGGTGAAAATCCCTTGCCGTTGCGCCAATGTCGGAACCACGCTTAAGCGCGTGATGCCAGTGCGAAGCCTCGTCCCCTGCCAATCCGCGAAGAAGAACAGTTTGTTGCTTTGGATTGGTCCGCCGAGAGTCAAGCCATACTGATTGCGCCGGAATTCCGGCTTCGGGCCGGGTTGCGCAAATAGGTTACGCGCGTTCAGAGCTTCATTGCGGAAGAACTCAAAAGCGCTGCCGTGGAATTGATTGCTCCCCGATTTTCCGACGACCATGACCGTGCCGCCATTGGAGCGCCCATACTCGGGAGAGTAGGCATTGACATTGATTTTGAACTCCTCCATACCGTCGATGATCGGGTAGTAAACCACCTGGCCCGGTTCCGGTTGCAGGACGCTGATGCCGTCATAAATATATTCGTTGGTGCGCGGCCGGCTGCCATTGATGCGCGGCAGGAGACTCCCGTTCGGGAGGGCGACGCCCGGAGTCAGGGTAACCAAAGGAATGAAGTTTCGTCCGTCGAGAGGCAGCGTGGATATGGTTTTCTCGTCGACATTGAGACTCATCTCGCTGCTGGCTGTTTGAAGCAGAGACGCGGCGGCAGTGACATTGACGGATTGCGAAGGCTGGCCCACCTCCAGAGTCACGTTTATCGCAGTTCTGTCGCCGGTTCGCAGTGTGATGCCTGACTGGCGGTACATTCGAAAACCGGATATCTGTGTGGTCAGGACATATTGGCCTGCCGGCATTCCCAGGATGTGATATTCGCCACGCTCGTCCGAAGTGGCGGAATAGCTGGCCATAGTCGCTTGGTCTTCCGCTTCAACTTTGGCCTTCGGCACGGGAAGCCCGGAGGGATCGTGAATCGTTCCAAAAAGCTCCGCGCGCCCCGCTTGGCCGAGGCAAGTCACGGACAGAAGCAGCAAAACGCTAAAGAGCTGGGATGCTTTGCGCGTTGGAATAGTCATAAGTGTTGTGCACGAATAACTTCGTAATGTTATCACGACACACTAGGCTGTGTCTCCTTCACAAGCCGGCATATAATAAACGCAACACTCGTATGCTCTCTCGGCAGACAGGATGGCTCCTTTGCGCGGCCTCGCTCCTCGCATCCTGCGGATCATCCCAGCGAACTCCTGAACCGGCCAGCAAGCTCACCGTCGCAGCCGCCGCGAACCTTATGGATGTTTTCGGCGAGGTGGGGCCGGCTTTCAAAACTCAAAAAGGTATCGACGTGGTCTTTAGTTACGGCGCCACCGCCGAACTCGCCCAGCAGATCGACAACGGCGCCCCTTTTGACGTCTTTGCCGCGGCTGATACTGAACATGTAGATTCCCTGGTCGCGGCACAAAAACTTATTGGTGGCAGCCGGGCGATTTATGCAAAGGGGCAACTGGCGCTGTGGATTCCCGGCGGCGGGCCGAGCGGCACTCAGGAGTTGAAGGATTTAGCGGCGCCAAAGATCCACTTCATCGCCGTCGCTCAGCCGGCATTAGCGCCCTATGGGCAGGCCGCTGTCGAGGCACTAAAGAATGCCCGTCTATGGGAACCGTTGCAGAGCAAAATTGTATATGCGAACAGTATCAGCATGGCCAAGCAACAGGCGGCAACAGGGAATGCCGACGCGGCCTTCACCGCCTATTCGCTAGTGCTGCACGAGCGCGGAACGGTTTTGAAAGTCGATCCACTGCTCTACCATCCGATCGAGCAAGCGCTGGCGATCGTGGCTACCACTTCGCACGCCCAAGAGGCGCAGCAGTTTCGATCGTTTTTGCTGGGCACCGACGGACGCGCGATCCTAGCCAAGAGCGGTTACCTGCTTCCTTGAGATCTATCCCTGATTCTCTCCCAGCGCGATCACAAAGTATTGCGTCTGCCCAGTGGTCGGATTCTTCCATCCGTGTTCTTCGTTGGACGCCACGAATGCTACCGACCCTGGCGTCAGACGGGTTGTGCTGCCGCTGATCGTCACGTCCAGTTCTCCATACTGAACCAGCACCATCTCTTCGTGCGGGTGCCTATGAGGAGCATGCGGAGCCATACCGGGACCCAACTCTGTCAGGTGCACTTCCACCGCGGAACCTTTGTGTGTGGCGCCATTTAACACTGCGCGCGTACGATTTTCTCCGCCGGTTTTCACCGGCAATTCTTCGAATTTGAAAGTGCCTGAAGGCAGCTTTTTCTTGTCTTGCGCCATGGCAGCGGCACTGGCCAGCAAGGGCAGTAATAGATTGATATCACGGCGTGTCACAGGCATAGAAAATCCTTCCGGGTGCATCTAGTATCTAGAACCAATCGCTGCGGTATGCCACCCACCAGCTCACGAAGCAAATGGGGATCGTGGCTCCCAGCGCCCACCACAGCGGCAGCACCAGATCGGCCACCAATCCCAGCATCGTAAAAGTGATCCAGAAGATCTTGCGCTCCACTGCCCTCAAGTGTAGCGGAGCCGTGGCACTGCGTCCCTACTGCTCAAGCGCGAATGCAAAGATCGAATTGCCCGAGGCGATCGCCACCTGCTGCTTGCCTCCGCTCAGATAGCTGACCGGGTTCGCGTTAATCGCGGCACCCGTCTGGAAATGCCAAACCGCGCGGCCCGTGAGTGCGTCGAGCGCGAAGAAGTCGCCTTCGTTGGTTCCGGCGAATGCTAGATTGCCCGCGGTCGAGAGCACACCGGCGTTGGCGTCCGAGTTCAACTTGAATTCCCACTTGAGCTCGCCAGTATCCGGATTCAGTGCGCGGATGAAGCCGATAGGCGGCTCACCAACGATCGGGCTTTGCCCGCCGCCGTTAAATTGAGCGCCCGGCTTGTACTCGGCGTTGCCTTTCAGATAGATTCCGCCCGAATCCCGTGCGGCTACGAAAAATAAGTTGGCATGAGGACTAAAAGAAGGGCTGAACCAGTTCGTTCCGCCGCTCAAGTCGGGATAAATCTTCGCTCCTTCTGTAGTGGGCGATGAGCCTGGCAGGACCACCGGTTTGCCCGAGTCGTCCAGTCCCTTGGCCCAGCTTTGCTTGGCAAACTGGCGGCCAGTTAGAAATTTACCATTGTTGCGATCCAGAACGTAGTAGAACGCGTTGCGATTCCCGAAGAGCACAACCTTATGCTTCTCGCCGCGGACTATAGCGTCCGCCAGCACCGGGACTTCCGTCGAATCCCAATCGTGCAGGTCATGCGGCGTGAACTGAAAATACCACTTGAGCTTTCCCGTGTCGCCATCCAGCGCGACCAAAGAGTCGGAGTATAGATTGTCACCGGCGCGGGCGTCCCCATTCCAGTCCGGGCCTGGATTGCCGGTGCCCCAGAACACCGTATTCTGGTCGGGGTCATAAGAGCCGGTCACCCAGGTAGTGGCGGAGCCGGTCTTCGCAGTGTCGCCGGCCCAGGTTTCGATGCCCGGCTCGCCCGCGGCGGGCACGGTCCAGAATCGCCAGGCACGCTTGCCGGTTTGGGCATCGTAGGCGTCGATGAAACCGCGCACGCCGTACTCGCCGCCGGCCATCCCCACCACGATTTTGTCCCTAATCGCGAGCGGCGCACCGGTGATCGAGTGGCCCAACTTCGGGTCGGCCACTTCGGAGTCCCAGCGCACGATGCCCGACTTGATATCCAGCGCAACCAGGTGAGCGTCGTAGGTGCCGACATACACCGTGTCGTTCAGAATCGCCACACCGCGATTCACCGGGCCGCAGCAGCCGCGCACGCCCTTGGGTAAGGTGCGCGTATACTTCCACAGCGGGCGTCCAGTCAGGGTATCGAGAGCCGTCACGCTGCCGCCCGGCTCGCTCAGGTACATGATGCCATCGGCCACCAACGGCGACGCCTCTACGCGCTCAGTCGTGTTGATCTGATACACCCACGCGGGCCGCAGATGCGAGACGTTCGCGCCGGTGATCTGATCCAAACCCGAATAGCGATGCGAACTATAGTTGCCCGAATAGGTGAGCCAGTTTCCGGGCTCGGCATCCGACTGGCGCAAGCGGTCAAAAGAAACCTGCGCGGCAAGCGGCAGGGAAAGGGACCACAGCGATAGGGCCGCGGCCGGGAAATTAATCATGTGTCTCATTGATTACCTCGCAGCGAAACTAGATAGGCGACCAGATCATCCACCTCAGAGGACGACAGCGTTCCGCGGAAACTCGGCATCGGGGATTTGCCGGTCTCTCTCCGCAACTCTTTCAAGTCGGCCTTCTGAAACGAATGAATTCCGCCGCTCAGATCGCGAACCTGGATGCTGAAGATGTCTTCGTTGAGGCGCACACCCGTGATGGTTTGACCGTCTTTAGTTACAGCCCGCACCTGTAAGAAGTCTTCCGGCAATGTGGACGACGGATCGAGAACCGCTGCCCGCAAGTGCGCGGCGCTGCGGCGTGCTCCAATCCCCGTGAGTTCGGGACCCAGACTTCCGCCTAGGCCGCCATTGATGTGACATTGGGCGCAGCGCCCCTTGGTTCGATACAACTCCTGACCGTGCTTCGGATCTCCTGCAACCGTCTCCGGAGCCATGCGCCCCAGACTTCGAACGTACGCCGCAAGCTGCCAGGTCTCGCGAGTATCGAGCGCGTAACCGCCCGGCATCTCCGTGCCCTTGATGCCGTCCCGAATCACCGTGAAGAGAGATTCGTCGTCGGGAGCATGCCGCAAGCGCGGCTGCGCCAGCACCGCGCCTCTGCCGCCTTCGCCCTTGGAGCCGTGGCAGCGCGCGCATTGCCCCATGAACAACTGCTCGCCATTTTTCAAATCGGCGGCGCTTGCGAACGGGTTTTTCTTGGGGACCACGTATTCCGGATCCACCTGTGCCATTGCCGTCAGCGCAACGAACAACGTCAAGCACATCAGACGCATGCTGGCCTCCTTTTTGAGAGCCGAGTATATCATAGCGTGCAGATTTCGCTCTGCAGTTGGTGAGCCTTGCGGTTGCCTACTTCTTTCCCGCCGCCACGCGTTGCTTCAGCTCTTCGAGCCAGTTCTGGACTACCACGATCTGCTGCGCGCCTTGATCCTCATCGGCGGACTTCAGCATCAGGAAGCGCTGGCCGTCGCGCGAAACATCGTAGTTTGGGGAGGTACGCGGAGTCGGCAACCAAGGGCCTTCGAACAGCACTACCGGTTTGCCCGACGAAAACCCCGGCTGGAGCGTGACCGGCACGGCCATCATGCGGGTCCCCGCACGGTAGAACAGTTCGCGGCCGGTGGGATTCCACGCCGGCTCCGCGCCGCCTTCGGTGGACAACTGCCACTTTCCGCCTGGCCCCGGGTATGGCCGCACATACACCTCCCAGCGCCCCGATTCATCCGACGCATACGCCAGCCAGTGCCCGTCGGGTGAGAATCGAGCCGCAGTTTCGTTATACGGCGTCTCCAGGAATGGCCTCTCCTTCCGGTCGCCGAGCCCCACCGTCCAGATATCAAATCCGGTTGTCCCGGGGTGGAATTGAGCGAACGCAATTGTCTGACCGTCGGGCGAAAATGAGGTCGGAACACTAATACCCCCGCTCTTCGTGAGGCGTTCGGCGGCCCCACTGCCGTCGGCGGGTTGCCAGAAGAGGCTCGAAGGTCCTCCGGCGTTAGACTGAAACGCAAACCGCTTGCCATCGGGCGACCAGATCGGAACGGTGTTGAACGTCCCCCCAAAGGTGGCACGGGACAATGCATCGCGGCCCATGTCATAGAGCCAGATATCGTTCGGGGCGATGGAAACCGCAATGCGCTGCCCGTCAGGGGAGAGCCTTGGGTAGCTGTAGTCGTGCACTGGAGCAGCGATTCGCTGTTCCTTTCCTTCGCGATTTACCCACACCAGGCGGGATGAGGAAGCCTGCAAGCCTCCCGCGACATATACCAGCGTCCCACTGGTCGAGAGCCCATACTGCACCGCTCCAAAAGTCGACATCCGGACGCCCTCCAGCACCGGCGTGGGCGACCCTGCCAGCGCCAGCCGCTTTGAATCGAACGGAACGGCCATCAGGGTTCCGTTTTGCGCGTAGATCAGATCTCCGGTAGCGGCAAGCCGCGGCGTAGTGCCTCCCGCAATCAGATCCTTCTCCGTATCCGCGCCACTCAGCGCAACCGTCGCAATGAGACGCATTGGTCGCGAACGAGAGGGCGGCTGTCCCGCCGGCAAACACAACCGCCCGGCCACCCGGCAGGAATTCAGGCCAGCGCCAGACCGGGTGTTTCGCCGTCGCCGTCACCCTACGCAGAGCGTCTCCGCTGGCGGAAACTTCCAAGAACAAACCGTTTGATCTCTGAAACAGGATGGTATTATTGGGACCCCAAGTTCCGCTCGTCTCCCCGAGCGCTGTTATGGCGTCGTAGAGTGTGATCGCCGCGCCGCCTCCGACGGCGACTTTTTTCAGTTTGCCGTCGGCGAAGAAGGCGATCCACTGGCTATCGGGCGAGAAGAAGGGCGAGACTGCGTCCTCCGTTCCCGCGACCGGTTCGGCCTTGAATGCGTCCAGTCGGCGCAGGAACAGCTGTGCTCGGCCGCTGCCGCGTGTGGCGACATAAACAATGTACGCGCCATCGGGCGAGATCGCGATCGCCAGGTCATTCAGATTCGCGAGGTGCTCGTCGGGGCCGAGCGTGATTACCGTGCGCGATACAGGCTTGGCAGGCACGGGTTTCAGCATCCACACAGCGAGCGCAGCGATGGCTGCTCCAGCCAGAAACGCCGCGCCCCAGACCCATTTCGATGTGGGCCGGACTTCAGCCTGCCGCGGAACCTCCGTCCCGCCGCCCGCAATCCAAACCAACTCGTCCTTCAGATCGCGAGCCGACTGCCACCGGTCGTCCGGGTCCTTCGCCAGGCACTTCTTCACCACGCGATCCAGTGCTGCCGGAGCCACCTCCGCCACCGACGGCGCGGGCCGCTCCAGGATCGCCGCGATGATGCTGGCTGCGTTACCGCCGTCGAACGCGCGCTTACCGGTGAGCATTTCGTACAGCACCAGACCAAAAGAGAAGATATCGCTCCTTGCGTCGGTGTCTTTACTCTGCAACTGCTCCGGCGGCATATAGAGCAGCGTCCCGACGATCTCATTCTTGCCGGTCAGCGCCATGGTCATGGTGGCTTCGTCTGCTTTGACCGCCGGCCCCATCTTGGCAAGCCCGAAATCCAATAATTTCACGCCAGCCTTCGTCACCAGAATGTTTGCTGGCTTCAGATCGCGATGGGTGATGTTTTTCTTATGCGCCGCGTCGAGAGCATCGCAAATCTGCGCGCCGTACTTCAGCGCTTCATCCAGCGGCAGCGGACCTTTGATTTCCGCTCCTTCCACATACTCCATCACCAGGTAATCCGGCCCGACATCGTAGAGCGCGCATATATGAGGATGATTCAGCGCCGCCACCGCACGTGCTTCTCGCTCAAACCTGTCACTGAATTTCGCCGATGAAGTCTTGATGGCGACGATACGATCGAGCCGTGTATCGCGGGCTTTCCATACCTCTCCCATGCCGCCCGCGCCGATGCGCGAAAGGATTTCATAGGGTCCGAGTTTTGCGCCGGGCTTTAGTTCCATGGAACCGGACAGATCAGACCACTTTACTATGGAAGCCACTTTCCAGCGTCGATACTCCTGCGGCTTCTCGCGAACCATTCTTGCGGTCAACTCCGGGAAGCGCAAGAATTGCAATATGGCGCTGCGGTTTACAACTTCTTATTTGACGGATTCACTCGACCTGTTCCGCTACTACAAAAATTTAGCGGAGCGAGCGATGGCACAAGTATCGGACGAACAGCTCCTCACCGTCTTGGACGGCGAAGCGAATTCCATTGCCGTCATCGTGAAGCACATGGCGGGCAATATGCGCTCGCGCTGGACCGGCTTCCTGACCAGCGACGGAGAGAAACCAGACCGTCGCAGAGACGAAGAATTCGAAGATCCCCCGGCGACGCGTGACGCGGTGCTAGCCCTCTGGGAAGAAGGCTGGCAGTGTTTATTCAGCGCGCTCGAACCGCTCTCCGACCCGGATCTGCAACGGACCGTGACCATTCGGGGCGAAGCCCATTCAGTGATGCAGGCCATCAACCGCCAGATGGCGCATTACGCCTACCATTGCGGCCAAATTGTGCTCCTGGCCAAGCACTTCAAGCATGCGGAGTGGAAATCGCTGAGTGTCCCGCGCAAGCAGTCCGCAGACTTCAATCAGCGGGTAGGTGCCGGCGAAGCGAGTCAGCGGTAGTTGGCGGTGGCCTACTCAGACTTCTTTGTCGTGTCGAAGCACACCGGCTCGCGATATTGCCGCGAGTAAGTGATGAGACTGGGTTTCTCGTCCTTCATCGCCTGGAAGATCGGTTCCGTAGTCCGCCACAGACCATTCAAAGGCGCATCGTAGTGGGCCGGAATGTAGACGTCGGGTTTGTATAGCCGCAAATACTCCAGCCCTTGCTCGACCGTGAGGCTCGGCAGGAAATCCGCAGCCACCGCAGCAATAGCGATATCCACGCGCCCGATACGCTGCATGACAGCCTTTTCATAATCTGTAATGGCTCCGCCACTATCGCGGTACATGATACGGAATCCGTCGTCGAGCGTAATCAAGTATGTTATGGTGCCTTCCGTGACGATTCGCGGGTCCGATGTGCCGCGGCTTCGGATGACGGCCTCTTCGGCGGTTTGCTCCGGAGTCAGCGGAGTCGCCGTTGACTGGAGAGCCTGGTTGAACGCTCTCGTCACATTGGCCGGCGGCTGTCCGTGGCGCCCCAAAATCGGCTCAACTTCAAATTTGCCGAACTTTAGCACCTCCCCGCCTTTTCCGGTTACCGTTCGAATCTGTTTGGCATCGAGGTTCTGGGTCTGTAGCTTCGCCACCGTGAGCGGAGCCCCAACCACCACCGCGCCGGTTCGAATGGCGACGGATGCGGCATCCGACATATGATCGTGGTGCCCGTGACCAATCAGGATGACATTCGCCTTCGTGATATCAGCCGCCTTGAACCCCAGGGGAGCGAACATGCTGCCGCGGTCGAAGTAGGCGTCCAGAAGCAGGATTTGGCCGCCGTAGGCCAGCTCGAAGTTAGAATAGCCGGTCCAGCGGATCGCCAGCGTGTGCGGGTTACGCGGGAAGGCGCCGCCGGTTGAAACCAGCGTGGGAACTTCGCACCCCCGGTCTTGCGCAGCCATCGGCACACTTGCCAACGCGGCCGTGATGAAGATTGCCAGCGGTTTCGTGAGCGCCCGGCGGCGAACGTACGATCTAACGGAATGGATTGTCATCGGATCGCCAACCAATATACACCGAATTGCATGAGTTAACGCATCTCCTGGCTGCTACAATGAGAGTTTGTGCGTCCGCCGGAGGACCTTGCGGCGCGACTCTTACACCAAATGCAAAATATCATCGTTCTCGGCGCGCAGTGGGGCGACGAAGGCAAAGGCAAAGTGGTCGATCTGTTTGCCGAGCACTTCGACATCGTGGCGCGCTATCAGGGTGGCCATAACGCCGGCCACACGGTTTTCATCGGGGAAAAGAAGTTCGTTTTGAAGCTGATTCCCAGCGGAATCCTGCGGCCCGGAGTCCAGGCCGTCATCGGCAACGGCGTAGTGGTCGATCTGGCCGCCCTGCTGGAGGAGATTGGCATCCTGGAAGCCGCCGGCATCAATGTCCGCAGCCAGCTACGGATCAGCAATCGCGCGCACGTGATTTTCCCCTTTCACCGGCTGGTGGAAAAGATGTCGGAAGCCCGCGAGAACCGGATTCCCATCGGCACCACTTCGCGCGGCATCGGGCCGTGCTACGAAGACAAGATCGGACGCCGCGGCATCCGCGTGGCCGACCTGTTCGATCCAGAGAGTTTCCGGATCATGTACGATACCCTCGCCGAGGATAAGAAGACCTTGGCGGCCACCTTCAACCTTCACGACACCATCGACTATGGGCAGATCCGCCAGCAGTATGAGGATCTCGCCGAGCGCATTCGTCCGCTGGTGTGCGACACGGCAGCCCTTCTGGCCGTGGCGATTGCGCAAGGGAAGCGAATATTGTTCGAGGGCGCGCAGGGCACCATGCTGGATGTGGATCACGGCACCTATCCTTTTGTGACTTCGTCTAGCGCCACCGCCGGTGGCGCGTGTATCGGCACCGGCGTGCCGCCGACGAAAATTCACGGAGTGATCGGGGTTTCGAAAGCGTATATCACGCGCGTGGGTTCGGGTCCGTTCCCGACCGAGAGCCATGACGGCGGCGGCGAACTGCTGCGCCGCGAGGGCAACGAATTCGGCGCCGTCACCGGGCGGCCGCGCCGCTGCGGATGGTTTGACGTCCCGCTGCTCCGCTACACGGCGATGATCAACGGCTTCGACACGCTGCTGATCACCAAGCTGGATGTGATGGACCAACTGGCGGAAATTCCGGTATGCACCGGCTACCGCCTGAAGGGCCAGGACCTCACCGAGATGCCGGCCACCTATCGTGCGCTCGAAGCCCTGGAGCCCGTTTATCGAAGCCTTCCCGGCTGGCAAACGATAACCCGCGGAATCACTCGCTACGAAGAACTTCCCAAGAATGCGCAGGCATATCTGAAGTTTCTGGAAGACCGCACCGGCGTCGAAGTCGGCGGCGTCTCCACCGGCCCCGAACGGAACGAAACCATCATCCGCCCGGGATCGAAGCTCGAGCGGCTGATCGGCATCGGCGAACAGCACCGCGTCAGCGCTTAGCATCCCGTCAGGGAACTTCCCCCCACTCTGCCGCGTCTAAAAACTGCCGATGAACGGTAGAACGCCCACTACGCCGCATGCGTGGTAAAGTGGACGCATCGGACATACAGGATTGTCCTGCGGTGTTCCGGACAGCTGGAATTGCCGCATGAGACGTGAGAGGTATTCTGCGCTATGAGAAGTTGCCTGGCGATGATTGCCGTGATGGTTCTGCAAATCGGAGGCCTCGCGCCAGCAGCGGAACTCACGCCGCCCAAAGCCGGTAAGCCGGAAATCCTTCCCCTAAAAGACGTCAAGCCGGGAATGCACGCCATCGCCTGGACGGTTTTCAGTGGCATGACCCCGGAACCGGTACCGGTGGAGATCATCGGTGTCTGGAAAAACGCCATGGGGCCGCGCCAGCACGTCATTATGGCCAAGATGGGCGGCAAGGCAGAGCGCACTGGTGTCGCCGGCGGCATGAGCGGCAGCCCGGTCTATGTGGACGGCAAGCTGATCGGCGCGGTGGCGCTGCGGCTCAGCCAGTTTTCGCCGGACGCGATCTGCGGCATCACACCTATCGAATCGATGCTGGAGATTCAGGATCTGGATATGTCACGACCCAGCGATGCGCACACTCCCAACAAATTGCCCGCGCCGCAACCGGTGGCGGCCTACGAAATGCCGAGCGAACTGGTGGCCCAACTGGTGGCGACCGGCGGGACGGCTCCTCTCCCTTCGCGCTCGCCCTTGATGACGCCCATCGAGACGCCGCTGGTCTTTTCCGGCTTCACGGCCGAGACGCTGAACACCTATGAACCGCTGCTGCGCCAGATCGGCATTACCGCCGTGCAGGGCGGAGCTAGCGCCGGAACGCTGACTTCTAAACCGGCGCCCGGGTGGGAACATGCGCTCAACCCAGGCGAGGCGGTCAGCGGCGTTCTGGTATCGGGCGATATGTCGACCACCGGGATGGGCACCGTAACCTATAACGACGGCAAGCGCATCCTCGCCTTCGGCCACCAGTTTTTCGACCTGGGTCCGGTAGACATGCCGATCGCCAAGAGTGAAATTCTGACGGTGCTGAGTTCGTCGTATCAGCCGAATAAGGTGGGCAACGCCACCGAAGTTGTGGGCGCGCTGCGGCAGGATCGCTTCACCGGCATCATGGGTGAGCTGGGCGCCGAAGCGCCGGTGATTCCGGTGCACGTCAAAGTGCGCGCCTATGGCGACAGCGGTGCCGTGGTGAAGGAGAAGGATCTTAACTTCAGCGTGTTCGTACAGCAGAAATGGACGCCCTTCCTGATGTCTGCGACGCTCAGCAATTCGCTGCAGCAGATGAATCTGTACGCCGATGAGATGACCTATCGGTTCAGCGGCGATGTTCAAATGGACGGCTCGGACAACATTCACGTCTCGACCATGCTCGCTCCCGGCGAGTTCCCGGTTCCCATGCCTACCGTGCTGGCGGGATGGTGGGGCGATAAGTTCAATCGCCTGTTCCTGAATAACGTGGCGATGCCAAAATTGAAAAGCGTGGAGGCCGTTGTCGATCTGCTGCCGGCCCGGCGCGTCGCCACCATCGAGACGGTGTGGACGCCCACCACCGATGTGGAAGCGGGTGCCGAGATCCCCGTGAAGGTTTACCTGCGGCCCTATCGCGGCGAACGCATTGAGCGCTCGCTCACGGTGAAGATTCCGGCTGGGATGCCAAAAGGCGAGCACCGCTTGCTTTTCAGCGATGCCGATACCTTGGACCGTTCCCAGGACGGCGCAGTCAAGAACAACAAGAACATGGATATTCCATCCACGGTTTCGCTGCTGAACCAGGAACGCGACAACAACCGCCTGTACGTTTCGCTGGTGCAGAGCCGGGCGACGTTTTACTCCGACGACAAGACCTTGCCTAACCTGCCGTCCTCGGTGGTGAACGTCATGCAGACGGAGCGGAATGCCAGCCGGTCCCTTGTGGGCACGCCCGAAAGCACCCAGGTGCAGCAGTCGATCCCGTTCGATCAAGTGGTGAGCGGCAACTACTCGCTGCGGATCAAGGTCAAATAAGATAAAGAAGGTCACGTTCATGCGATTTTTGCGCGTTCTAGCGCCAGTGTTGTGCATTTTATTGCCGCTCTCGGCTGTCGAGACGCAAGTTTGGGAACACTCCGAGGCGGCGGACTTCGAGAAGGGCACGCTGCACAAGTTGTCGCTTTCAAGCGAGGGCCGCTTGACGCCGGCGCCTGTGGTGCGCGAGCTTTTCGATCCCTCGGTATCCTTCCTGTGGGCCATCGCGCGTGACTCCAACGGCAATCTCTATGCGGGCGGCGGGAGCGTAGGCAGTTCGAAGTCGAAGCTAATCGTGGTCAACCCGTCGGGCCAGGCCAAGACGTTAGCGGAACTCGACGGCATGGCCATCCAGGCCATTGCCATCGATAAGCAGGATCGGGTCTACGCCGCGACATCGCCGGACGGCAAGGTTTATCGCGTAAACGCTGCCGGCCACGCCGAACTGTTCTACGATCCGCATTCGAAGTACATCTGGGCTCTGGCGTTTTCGAACAATGGGGATTTGTTCGTCGCCACCGGAGATCAGGGCGAAATTCATCGCGTGACGGCGAACGGCACTGGCTCCGTGTTCTATCGCACCGAAGAAGTGCATGTGCGCTCGCTCGCAGTGGATGCGAAAGACAACTTGATCGCGGGCACCGATCCCAGCGGTCTGATTTTGCGCATCACGCCGGCGGGCCAGGGTTTCGTCCTGTACGAAACGCCCAAGCGCGAGATCACAACGGTGGCTGTGGCCGCCGATGGCACAGTGTATGCGGCTGGTACCGGAACCAAAGCTCCGGCGACGGCTCCGCCCGCTCCGCAGCGCCAGACCCAGGCCGGCGCGAGTGCAGGGGCCGTGACATTAGTGATACAAAACGGCGGACTTGGCCGTGGCGGTGATGCTGCGCGCCCGGCGACCGCTGGAGGTGGTGCGCCCAATGCGGTCCCAGGCGGCTCCGATATTTACCGCGTGCAGCCGGATGGCTACTCGCGCCGGGTCTGGACGAATTCGCTGGATGTGGTCTACGCATTGGCGTTCGATGCGCAAGGAAAGTTGATCGCAGGCACCGGCAATCGCGGCAACATCTATCGGCTGGATTCGGATCAGACCTACACGCGGCTATTGAACCTTGAGGCCGCGCAGGTCACGGGCTTCGCGGCAGGCGCGAACGGGCGGTTGTACGCGGTGACTGGTAACATCGGCGAATTTTTTTCGATTGGTCCGGAGCGCGAATCGTCAGGGACGCTCGAAAGTGACGTCTTGGATGCCGGCGCGTTTTCGTATTGGGGACGGATGACCTCGTTGCACGCCGGCTCCGGCGCGGTGGCGTTTGAAACCCGCAGCGGTAATGTCAGCCGCGCGCAGAAGGACTGGAGCCCGTGGGCTAAGCTGTCGGATGATCGCGTCGCATCGCCCGCGGCGCGCTTCCTGCAATATCGTGCGACGATATCGGGCGCGGCCGAGTTGTACGACGTAACCGCCGCCTACGAGATGAAAAACGTAGCCCCGGTGCTTGAGGCCCTGGAGAGCACACCCGCCAACTACAAATTCCCCGCGCCTGTGGCTGCGGTTCCGCCGAGTTCGCCCGCTTTGACGCTGCCGCCGCTGGGCCGTGCGAATCCCGTGCCTGCGCCGGCACCGGCGGCGGACGCTGGCGCGTCGCCCACGCTCACCTCGGCGAAGGGCTACATCGGCGCGCGCTGGCTGGCCAGCGATGAAAACGG
The DNA here is from genome assembly GCA_963779075.1 of Bryobacterales bacterium. Lineage (GTDB taxonomy): Bacteria > Acidobacteriota > Terriglobia > Bryobacterales > Bryobacteraceae > Palsa-187. The sequence continues at coordinate 774,853 of CAVZWS010000018.1, read as the reverse complement.
CGACACGCTCACGTTCAAGATTGAAATCCGTGGCGAGCATGAGAGCGCATGGAAGCCGCTGCATGAGAATTTGCAGGAGCGTTACTACAGTTGGGATTCAACCGCCTATCCGGATGGCAAGTATCGCGTGCGGGTGACGGCGAGCGACGCGCCTTCGAACACCCCCGAGCAGACTCTCACCAGCTCGCGCGAGAGCGATCTGTTTCTGATCGACAACACAGCGCCCGAAATCAGCGCGCTGACTGCATCGGCGCAAGCCGGCAAGATCGACGTACGGTTCCATGCCAAGGACGCGCTGAACGTGCTCGACAAGGCGGAATATTCGGTGAACGGCGGCGACTGGAAAGTAGTGGAACCCACTACGCGCCTGACCGATTCCGAGGAACACGATTATCGCTTCCAGGTGGATCGCGGCGCCGGCGAAGCTACCATCGCCGTGCGCGTTTCGGATGCTTACGAGAACCAGGCCGTCGCCAAGACGGTAGTCAAATAGGGGCGCGCCCTGCAACCATCCGGCGGCGTCGCTCTGCAGCTCCAAGGCGTGCGCAAGGCCTTTGACAATCTGGTGGTGATCGAAGGAATGGACCTTGAAATCGCCTCGGGCGAATTTATTGCCATCCTGGGACCATCGGGATGCGGCAAATCCACGCTGCTGCGCATGATCGCGCGGCTGGCCGAGCCGACTGCCGGAAGCATCACGATTCAACCGGAAGAGCAATTCCAGACTTCCTTCGTGTTTCAGGACGCACATCTGTTGCCATGGCGCACCGTGCTAGATAACGCGGCCCTTCCGTTGGAGCTGATGGGCATCGAGCGGGAAGCGCGCTATGCGACCGCGCGAACTACGCTCCAGCAAGTGAGTCTCTACGAAGCCGAGGACCGTTATCCGGCGCAGCTATCGGGCGGCATGCGGATGCGCGTTTCGCTGGCGCGCGCCTTAATCACCGAGCCGCGGTTGCTACTGCTGGATGAACCGTTCGCCGCGCTGGACGAGATTACGCGCTTTCGCCTGGATACTCAACTCCGCGACTTGTGGCGAACTCGCGGGATTACCGTAGTCTTCGTGACCCACTCCATCTCGGAAGCGGCATTTCTGGCGAACCGCGCCGTCGTACTCACCAAGCGCGGTGGCGGAATCAAGCTGGATCGCCGGCTCGATCTTCCACTGGAGCGCAACGACGATTTGCGCATGGACCCGCGGTTGGGGCACGAAATGAAAATGCTGTTGAGCGCGATGGAGGAAGAGTGAAAATGCGCCGGCTGCGCTCCGTCATCCCCGCTCTGATTCCGTTGCTGGTCGTGACCGCGGCCGCAGAACTCGCGGTGCGCTGTGGCTTGGTGAAGCCCTATTTGGTTCCGGCACCCAGTTCGGTTTTGCGCGCCATGATCGAAAGCCGTGCGGAGCTATTCGGCGCGCTGCTGACCACTTCGACGAGCGCCCTGGTGGGCTTCGTGTTGAGCACCGTGGCCGGAATCGCGATCGCGGTCTTCCTGTCTTCCTCGCGCGCGATCCAGCGGGCATTTTATCCTTACGCCGTGTTTTTCCAGACCGTACCGATCATCGCCATCGCCCCGCTGCTGGTGATCTGGTTCGGGTACGGAACGCGCACGGTGGTCGCCTCGGCGTTTGTGGTGTCGATCTTCCCGGTGATCGCGAATACGCTCAGCGGCATTCTTTCCACCGAGCCCGCGCTGCGGGATTTGTTCCGCCTCTATGGAGCTTCGACCCTGGTGACGCTTTTCAAGCTGCGCTTTCCCGGCGGCATTGCCGCAGATCCTAACGGGACTGCGAGTGGCGTCCGGGCTGGCGGTCATCGGCGCGATCGTCGGCGAGTTCATCGGTGGCCAAGGTCTCGGGTCCGTGGTCGACGTCGCGCGCACCCAGCAGCGCGTGGACAAAGTGTTCGCCGCGGTGCTGCTGGCATCCGTGCTGGGGCTGGCGCTCTTCGGACTGATCAATCTCGTCAGTTACGTTACGCTGCGGCGATGGCACGCCAGCGAACAGTAGTCATGGCTCCATGTCGCGGATACGATAATCCGCCGGGATGACGAAGAGCGTGGGATCGGGAACCGCGCGATCCACGTTCTGAATTCGAGAAGTCATCTCACTGTCGGGCCCCGAATGTTTCACCAAGCCAATCAATTCGAGTTCTTTCGACATCCAAAGTTCGTCTACCGCAACCAGGGAGGGCTGGTCGTCGGACGTAGTAGTCGTGCGCTGCCCCGCGCACTCCACGCCCCCGATGCCTTGTTTCCCCAGATCCTCAGTCTTCCGCGTCATCTTGCCGGTCACGCCGACCAATCCGTTAGTCCCGAGGCCAATGCCCCAATCGTCAGGCGAACTGGGTTTGGAAAATTTCACCCGATGTGCGATCTTCGCCTCCGTTTCGAGAATCGCGGCGAAGCCGTCGATGGAGTCATCGAGCACAACCCACCGTAACGTTCCGGCGGCAGAGTCCTGCATTTCTATCTCGCTACGCATCCTCCCGGCCGCGTCACGATAGTACTTGGTCTTGTTGATCTCTGTTGCAGAGGTTCCATCGGGGTTCTTGGTAACGTACTCCTCAATCGCCTCGACCGATAACGCCACGCCCGGAACCGGCAACACCATCCTAGGCAAATCATGGTGAGGCGCTTGTGCGGACGCGAACACAGCCAGCATGGCCGCGGTGGCGATCATGGACCAAACCTGCATCGGTAAGCGAAGTCTATAAGAATTCACGTCCGCACACAATGGGCGATCTGGGAGAATCAATACGTGCATAGAAGAGGCTTTTTGCGGATCGCGCCGGCAATCGCGCTACTCGCGAATTGTGGGAAATCGCCGGGCAAGATCCGGCTGGCATTGAACTGGAAGCCCGACCCGGAGTTCGGCGGATTCTACGCGGCCCCGTTTCGAGCGCGCGGCCTTGACGTCGAAATTCTGCCCGGAGGCGCGGGTACGCCCACTATTCAGATGATAGGCGCGGGATCGGCGGAGTTCGGCGTTGTTTCTGCCGACGAACTGGTGGTGGCCCGCTCGCAAGGCAACGACGTCGTCGCGCTGTTCGCGGTGTTTCAGGACAATCCGCAAGGCATCATGGTGCACGCCTCACGCAAGCTCGCGAGCTTGGCGGATCTGTTCAAGGCCCGCGGCACCGTAGCGTTGCAGAGCGGACTTCCCTACGCGCGCCTCCTCGAAAAGAAATACGGTTTCGACAAGGTGAAGATTGTGCCCTCGCCGGGCGGCGACATCAGCGCATTCCTCGCGGACAAAAACTTCGCCCAACAGTGCTTCATCATGTCGGAGCCGCTGACCGCCAGGCACCAGGGCGCCGACGTGAAAGTGTTCCCGGTATCGGATGCCGGCTACAACCCCTACACGACCGTACTGACCACGTCGGACGATTTTCTGCGCCAGAGTCCGGACCGTACCAAGGCCATGGTGGCGGTGGCTCGCGAAGGATGGCGCGCCTATCTGGACGACCCGAAACCCACCAATCAGCACATGAATCAACTGAATCCGTCGATGGCGCCGGACGTGTTCGCGGAAGTGGCCGAGGCGCAGAAGCCGTTCATAGAGACTGACGAGACCCGGCGCGACGGACTCGGCAGCATGACCAAGAGCCGCTGGGAAGCACTCATCGCGCAACTGAAAGAGCTTGGCGACATTCAGCAGGCGCCATCCGCCGACGACTGCTACCGCGCGCTGTAGTAGGCGGGGTTTTACGAAATGAAGGCCATGGCCCGATGAGCAATCTACTTGCCGCCCGTTCCCAAATGGCGATGTCGCTGGCGTTTCACATTGTGTTCGCCGTGGTCGGCATGGGCATGCCCCTCTTAATGGTGCTCTCCGAATGGCGCTGGCTGCGCGGCGGCGAGCAAGTCGACTTGCTGCTGGCGAAACGCTGGGCCAAGGGCACTGCCGTATTATTCGCGGTAGGCGCGGTCTCTGGCACTGTGCTGTCATTCGAGCTGGGGCTCTTATGGCCGAAGTTCATGCGCTGGGCCGGCGCGATCATCGGCATGCCTTTCTCGCTGGAAGGTTTCGCGTTTTTCGCAGAAGCGATTTTTCTCGGGGTCTATCTCTACGGATGGGACCGCATTTCACCCCGCGCGCATCTGGCCTCAGGCGTGTTGGTAGCCATATCGGGAGCAACCTCGGGAATGTTCGTAGTTTTCGCGAATGCCTGGATGAACACGCCCGCCGGCTTTATTCTGCGGAATGGTCAGCCGGCCGATGTCCATCCGCTGGCGGCGATGTTCAATCCCTCCGCGTGGCCGCAGTCCATTCATATGCTGCTGGCCGCCTATGCCGCCACCGGTTTTGTCGTGGCAGGCATCCACGCCTACGCGCTTCTGGGCGACCAGCATAATCTATTCCACCGGCGCGCGCTGCAGCTTGCGCTGCTGGTTGGCGGGATTGGAGCGGTGCTGCAGCCGCTGAGCGGAGATTTCTTGGGGAAGTCGGTGGCCCGGCACCAGCCCGTGAAGTTCGCCGCCACTGAAGGCCAGTTCGAATCCGAAACCCATGCTCCGCTCCACATCGGCGGCTGGCCCGACACCACGCAGTTCCGCACTCGCTACGCGATCGAAATACCTGGCTTGCTGAGTTTCCTTGCCTATGACGATTCCAGTGCGCTGGTCCGCGGCCTCAACGAGTTTCCGCGTGACGAATGGCCTCCGGTCGCGGCAGTGCATGTTTCATTTCAAGTCATGGTCGCGATCGGCTTCGCGATGACTTTCGTGGCGCTGTGGGCGGCATGGCGACAGTGGAGATCGCCATCCATCGCCGGTTCCAGTGTCTTCCTATGGGCCGTGGCCGCATCGGCCCCGCTCGGATTTATCGCGATTGAAGCCGGTTGGTTCGTGACGGAATTGGGCCGGCAGCCGTGGATCATTCAGGGCGTCATGCGAACCGCCGACGCGATAACACCCATGCCGGGGCTGATTGTGCCGTTTCTCACCATCACGCTGCTCTACTTGGTTCTGGCGGCAATCGTGATCATGCTTTTGGTGCGTCAGGTGAATGAAAGCCCCGGCGGGAGCGAGCCGCAACCTCGCGGCGGAGAGGTCTTGCACTAATGCCATCGCTTGAATTGCTTGTAGGCGGCGTGATGCTGGTGTCCTTGACTTTCTACGTGCTGCTGGCCGGAGCCGACTATGGCGGCGGCGTGTGGGATCTGTTCGCCCGCGGACCGCGCGCCAAAGATCAGCGTGAGTTGATCGCGAAAGCCATTGCACCGATCTGGGAAGCCAATCACGTCTGGCTCATCCTGGTTGTGGTGCTTCTCTTCAGCGCCTTTCCGCCGGCCTACGCCCTGATTTCGACATCCCTGCACGTAGCGCTTCTGCTTCTGCTGCTCGGCATCGTCCTGCGTGGTTCTGCGTTTATATTTCGAACCAACGACACGACGCCCGGACAGGCGAAGTGGCAGTGGGGGCGCGTTTTCGCGGTGGCGAGTCTGTACACGCCGGTATTGCTGGGCGCAGTGGTCGGCGCGATTTCTTCGGGCTCCATCCGCGCGTCCGGCGAACATGAGGAGCTGGCGTATTTCTTTACCTGGGTCGCCCCGTTTCCGTTTGCCGTCGGTCTGTTCGCGCTGGTCCTGTTTGCGCTTTTGGCAGCCGTGTATTTGACGCTCGAAACCGATGACGCAGCGCTGCAAGACGATTTCCGGCGACGAGCCATCGCGTGTGAGATCGTCGCTGCGCTGATAGCATTGGCCGTGTTCCTGCTGTCTCAATATGACGCGCCCGCCATCCGCGAGCGCCTGGCCAACAGTTGGTGGACGTGGCCCTTGCAACTCGCCACGGCGCTTGCAGCGCTTGGCACGTTAGCCGCATTATGGGCGCGGCGCTTCCAGCTTGCCCGGCTCTGTGCCGCCGGTCAGGTCACGTTCATTTTGTGGGGATGGGCACTGGCTCAGTATCCTTACTTGGTGCGGCCGGAATTGACGATTCACAACGCCGCCGCTCCGCAGACGATCATGCGTGCCCTGCTGTGGGCGCTCGCAGCCGGTGTGGTGTTGCTCTTCCCGTCCTATTGGTACCTGTTCCACGTTTTCAAGGGCAGCACGCAAAAATCGCCCGTCCGGCACGGATAAAGGTCGGTCCGACTTTGCTACCGCGCTAGAATAACAGTTTGGTCAAAAAAGCAGATAGCGAGATCGGCCAGCGCCGCCGCGACATTGCCGCACGGCTGCCGGAACTCAAGGTCGAGGTCTGTTGGTCAGTGCCCCGGCAAATGTTCGCTACCTGTCGGATTACACCGGTTCCAACGGGCTCGTCCTGTTACTCCCGTCGGAAACGCACTTCTTCACCGATCCCCGCTATGAGATCAGCGCCCGGCAGAACATCGCCGGACACGTGCACATCGTCAAAGGCCCCCTGATCGCCGGCGTCATCCAGGTCATCAAGCGCAAGCGCCTGAAAAAAATTGGCTTCGAAAGCGGTTGGACCCAGTTCGATGCCTACCAGCGCCTGAAGGAAGGCCTTCCGCTCGGCGTCTCGCTGGTGCCCGTCGGCCGCATCATCGAAGAGCGCCGCATGGTAAAGTCGCCCGCCGAAATCGACACCATCCGCCGCAGCGTCAACCTGAACTCGGAAGCCTTCGCCCGCGTGCTCAAGCGCATTCGGCCCGGCGTGCGCGAACTGGATGTCGCCGCCGAGATCGAATTCCAGATGAAAATGTTGGGCGCCGAGAAGCCGTCCTTCGATACCATCATCGCCGCCGGACCCCATTCCGCGCTGCCGCACTCGCATCCGACGGCTCACCAGATCGGCAACAATGAACTATTATTAATCGATATGGGCGCGAGCCTGGAAGGCTATGCCAGCGACATGACCCGCGTGATCCACCTCGGCCCTCCGCCCAAGACGCATCCGCGATATGTATCGTGCGGTGCTGGAATCTCAACTGGCCGGGATCGACGCCGTCCGCGAAGGTACCACCGCCGGGAAAGTCGACGCCGCCACCCGTAATGTTTTGAAGAAAGTATAAGTTGGATAAAGCCTTCGTTCACTCCACCGGCCACGGTTTGGGCCTCGAAATTCATGAGCCGCCGCGGCTCGGCAAGAAAGACAAGACTCGGCTCCAGGCCGGCATGGCCATCACCATTGAGCCTGGAGTTTATATAGAAGGTCTGGCCGGGATTCGCATCGAAGACACGGTGCTCGTGACCAAGAATGGTTGCGAAGTGCTGACGCCCACTTCCAAAGAATTTGTACAAGTGTAATTTACCTTTTTATAAATGACCAATAAAGAGATCAAAGAGCTGCTTCAGATATTTGACGAGAGCGGCGTCGCGGAAATGGAAGTCCAGCGCGGCGAGAATCGGTTGCGTTTGCGCCGGGCGCCCACGGCCCATGAGTTGACTGCCCACTCCGCCCCGCCCGCCGCGCACGCTCACGCCCTCGCGCCTGCACCGGCTCCAACCGCGGCAGCGCCCAAAGGATCGGGTCCGGACCCCAGCCATACGCTGATCAAATCGCCCATTGTCGGGACCTACTACGACGCCCCTTCGCCCGAAGCCGGGCCCTTCGTGAAGGTCGGCGATGCGGTTGAACCCGGGCAGGTGCTGTGCATCATCGAGTCGATGAAACTGATGAATGAAATCGAGGCGGAGATCGCCGGGACGCTGGTTCACAAACTGGTGGAGAACGGGCGGCCGGTGGAATATGGCGAAGCCCTGTTCGCCATCCGCCCGCGCTAGGCCGCGCCCGCATGTTTAAAAAAATTCTGATCGCCAACCGCGGCGAGATCGCCTTGCGCGTCATCTGCGCCTGCAAGGATCTGGGCATCCGTACGGTCGCGGTGTACTCGGAAGCCGACCGCCACAGCCTGCACACACGTTTTGCGGATGAAGCCATCTGCATCGGCCCGGCGAAGAGCTCGCGCAGCTATCTCGACATTCCCGCGGTCATCAGCGCCGCCGAAATCACCAACGCCGAAGCCGTTCATCCCGGCTACGGTTTCCTTTCCGAGAATGCCGACTTCGCCGAAGTGTGCGAGACCTCCGGCCTCACCTTCATCGGACCCAAGCCGGAAGTGATCCGCCGCATGGGGCTGAAGCAGGAGGCGCGTACCGCCATGGACCAGGCAGGCGTGCCGATTCTGCCGGGGTCGAAGGGCGTCCTTGCGAGCCTGGAAGAAGCTCTGGAAGTCGCCGGCGGCATCGGCTATCCCGTGATGATGAAGGCCTCGGCGGGAGGCGGCGGACGCGGCATGCGCGTGGTGCGTAGCGCCGAGGAACTGCCGCACCTCATGGCGCAAGCCCAAGCCGAAGCCTCGGCGGCGTTTTCCAACGGCGATATGTACATGGAGAAGCTGGTTGAGAATCCGCGCCATATCGAGTTTCAGATTCTCGCCGACAACCATGGCAACGTGGAAGTTCTGGGCGAGCGCGAATGTTCTATCCAGCGCCGTCACCAGAAACTGATCGAGGAGTCACCGTCGGTCGCGATGACCGCGGAGTTGCGTAAGCGCATATCGGAATCGCTACGGGTGGCGCTCCAAGCCATTGGCTACACCAATGCGGGCACTGTCGAATTTCTGATGGACGCGGCCGGCAACCTGTATTTCATCGAGGTAAACGCGCGCATTCAGGTGGAGCATCCGGTCACGGAAATGGTGACCGGCATCGATTTGGTGAAGAGCCAGATCCGCATCGCGGCGGGCGAGAGTCTGCGCGAGATTCTGCCGTTCCCGCCCGACAAATTCATTCAGCTGCGCGGACACGCGCTCGAATGCCGCATCAACGCCGAGCACCCGGAAACCCTCACCCCATCCCCCGGTCGCATCACCGGCCTGAATCTCCCCGGAGGCGTGGGCGTTCGCGTGGATACCGCAGCCTATCAGGACGGTGTGATTCCTCCCTACTACGATTCACTGGTGGCGAAGTTGATCACGTTCGGCGCCAACCGCGGCGAAGCCATCGCACGCATGCGCCGGGCGCTGGATATGTTCGTAGTGGAAGGAATCTATACGTCGATCCCGCTGCATCAGAGGATTCTCGGACATCCCGACTTCATCGCCGGTAAGATCGACACTGGATTTCTCGCGCGCTCCGGATTGCTGCCCGAAAAGAAGTAGGGGCGGTACAATCTGGGCAGGATGGAAATCACCCTCAATCCGGAGCTCCAGGCCCGGATCGAAGAAAAGCTCCGCAATGGAGAATTCTCGAGCGCCGATGCGCTGGTGGAGCAGGCCGTCACCTTGTTCCTCGAATCCGAGGGCGATGAGATGGATGCCGCAGAATTCTTGGCTACGCAGTCCGCCGTCGAACAAGGATTAGAGGAAGCGAAAAATGGCGAGGCTATTCCGCTTGGAGAGTTCGATCAGATGATGCGCGCGAGGCATGGCATATCGCGTTAGGCTGACGCCCCGCGCCGCCGGGGATGCCGATGCGATCTACCGCCGCGTGACCACCGAAGCGCCTTTAGCAGCCCCGAGATGGTACGCAAAACTGATCGGGACTTTACAATCCCTGGATACCTTCCCAGAGCGAGGCCAGATCGTAAAAGATCTCTCGCGTTCCGAGCATCTGGTTCGCAGAATCCTCTTTGGGCGCAAACCGCACGTTTACAGAATCTACTACAGCATTGAAGGCGACACCCTGCTCATTCTTCACATCCGTCACGGAGCGTGCCGCGAACCCGGAACCTACGCGCCAACCTCGACGTAGGCCACGGAGGAACTCGGCTCGGGAATCGGATCGCCGATCTCGCGCATCGCCTCGAAGTGGTCCGCCAGCGCTTCGCGGAAATTTTGGCGCGTTTCTTCTTCCGTGCCGCCCGCGGCCGCGCATCCTGCCACGTCAGGAGAGTAGGCTGAGAAGCCCGTTGCCGTGCGTTCGATTACGATCGGGTAACGCTTCTCGCTCATTTCAACCGTGCCGTCTTGAGTATAGTGTTCAAAGTTTCAGCCGCGAGTTCCTTCCCTTGAGTGACAATGCCGGTCAACAAGCCGCCTACCGAACTCCGGACTGGCAAAATTTCGAGTAGTTATAAATCCAGCCGAAGCCAGAGTCAGAGCCGCCTTTCAATCCGAACCAATAGACTGGTGCGGTCAGGCTGTCGCGAATGCGGTACACACTTAATCGCGAGGAAGAACCAAATCGTTCAAAAGCCTCAAACAGGTCCGGTTGGTAGTTCTCGCCAAACATCAAGTATTCAGAGTCCGGGGACCAGTGCAGGTATCCGAAGATTTGATGTCCAGGCAGAATATCCTTTTGAAAGGACCCATCTGCGGCCATCAATCGAGCCGTTCCGAATTCTCTGTAGGCGATCCATTTGCCGTCGGGTGACCAACTCGGATTAGTGCCCTTTGCGAGCGTTGATTTATTTCCGCTAGCTAGATCGAGTTTAATGATTTGCCCTTCGTGGGAGTAAACGACTGACGCGCCGTCCCGCGACCAACCAGCGCTGTTCGAAAGTCCGTAAGAGAGACCAGGAGGGGGCAACTCTCGCTCCAGAAATTCAACCCGATTCGAGGTGAGATCCGCAATATAAAGCCCGCTGCTACTGGAGTTGCTTAAAGCCAAAAACAGAAGCCGCTTACCATTGGGAGATAGCCAGGACTGCATGTTCGGAAATTTGAGTGCGGTAGTTGCCATCAATATTTCACCATCAATGCGGTTGATTGTGAGGTTCAATTGATAATCCATTAAGATCACCTTTAAGCCGTCGGACGAAATACCCGTCAAGATGACCCCTGTATTACCCCTCACACAGTGTCTTAGTTCGGAACCAAATGGAACAAGGTCAACAAGGTCGCCCCGCACCCGTACCAGTGCAAGCCCCTCTTTCTCGGATTTCTGCTGGAGTTCGGAAATGAGATCAGTTTCCGCGCGCACCAATCGACCGCCTAGCAGCACTGCAACAAGGAAGGTCGTAACACGGATGGCGTGAGACAACGCAGTGCTTGACATAGGCTATCGCCGCAAAAGAAATGGCCGTGATCGAGGACAGTCCTCCCCGATCACACGCCGGCAACGTAATTGTACCGTTGTCGCACAGCCAATCGGAAAAGTTGTTACCTATTTCGCCGGAACCTTAATCGCGAAATACGCCACTGTCTTGCCCGGCTCCAACAGGAACTGATGCGAAACCCCCGCCGGAATGTTCAGAATGTCGCCGGGTGCGACAGGAACCTTGCGAGCGCCGGTAGTGGTATCCGAACGGGTTTCGCCGGGACCCGTGGTCTTCGGGTTCACTTGGGTGCCGCCAATCGCAATGGTTGCGTTGCCGGATTCAATGATGAGAATGTCAGTCCAGCCCTGGTGGACTTCCGATAGGCCGCTCTTATCGCGGAACGTCGGACGCCCGCTGTGATTGCCGAAATCTTCCAGCTTCGCGGACTCCTTGATGGACTTCAAGTCCCCCGATTTCCACACGAAGAATCCCGCCGGATCGGCAGCGAACAGCGGAACCAGAGGCAAAAGTAAAAGTAGTTTTTTCATAGGTGGCTCCTATAATATCCCAGAAGCTTCCGCAAGTGCACGGGGATTGCGCAACAAGAAGCGCAACAGCCAACTGCCCGTCAGATTGGTCTTGAGCGCCTCGACGAACTGATCGGGCGTCAGCAGCTTCAACACTTCCAGGCGTTCGTCCCACTTTGCGATCGTCCCAGCGCGCGATCCTTTGGTTGATCTTGTGAGCGAGTCGCAGGTTGGAGCCGTAGCGCTTGCCCCATTCCCGCTCGAAGGCGCTGAGCGCCATGCGTGAAACGTCGTTCTTCTCGATCGCAGTGGCCGCCACTTCGCCGGCCATCTTTCCAGCGTGTATCGCCCAGCGTATGCCTTCGCCCAGCAGTGACGACGCCTGCCCGGCCGCATCTCCCACGCCCAGGATTCCGTTGCCTGCGAACCGCTGCGCAAAGCACTCCGATGGAATCAGTCCCGAGTGGTGTTCCAGCGGTTGCGCCCCACTTAGATTGACGCCATAACGAGCGGCGTCCTCGACACCAGGCATCCAGATATACATCCGGCTTCGCGTCCGAATCCGGATGAATGATGCCGACGCCCACCCGCACGCGGTGCCGGCCCCACGGAAACACCCAGGCATAGCCAGCGGGCGCGAGACTGCTCCCGACTAAAAGCACCGCTTCGCGCTCGTCGCAATGCGGCGCGTACATATCGTATTCCGCGCCCACCCCGAAGCGGCCCATACCCGGATCTAACCCGGCCTGCTTCAGCAGCGCGGACCGATAGCCGGTGGCGTCGATCACCACCTGTGCCCGTAGCAGTTCGCTCCGGGTGCGTACGCCCACCACCCAATCGTCCTGGAGTACTGGACCTTCCACTTTAGTCGCGACGCGCACCGCCGCCCCCGCATCAACCGCTCTCCCGGCGAGAAATTGGAATATGCCGCGCACATCGATGACGCACATCCGCGGCCGCGAGTAATCGTAAACCGCGGCATTGCGGGTCGCTAGAAAACGCACGCGCGATATCGGATGATACAGGGCGGCCGGGATCGCCAGTGCTTCTAATTCATCGATAAAACTGCCGCCGCTGGTGCGAATGGGCGAGCCGATTTCGTGGTTCTGCTCCAAGACCAGCGCCGAGCATCCGCGCTTCGCCAGGGTTTCCGCTGCCGCCAACCCCGCCGGGCCGCCGCCCGCAATAACAGCGTCGCAGTTCACGCAGTCACGCACATTATTGGCTTCGCCCAAGTTGCTCTCCGCCTCCATGTTATGCTGTTTTTCTGATCCCGCGCGAGGAGGACGCCAGGGATTTTCCGTGCGTATACCCCGCAAAGACGCCGCTCCAAGTAAGGTAACCTTAGGTACGTTCTAAGTGACATCTTGCGCGGATTCGTAAGAGGGTCCTGATTTGCTCCAGTACTAGAACCGCCTATTATCGAGACGGAGTACCAGTACGGGAGCTTATGGATACCATGACAGCGCCAATGAATCAGAGCCCTGAGGCACGAGAAAACCGGAAGGGCACAGTGCGGATCGTCATCGCCGACGATCATCCCATCGTGCGCGACGGCTTGAAAAAGCTGTTGCTCTTGGAAGACGATTTCGAGGTGGTTGGCGAGGCGGGCGACGGACGCGAGGTCCTGGACAAGGTCCGGGAACTCGATCCCGACGTGCTCTTACTGGACCTGCGCATGCCCAACCTGGACGGCCTTGGCGCCCTGCAGGCGCTGCAGCAGATCAACCAGCGAACACGCGTGATCATTCTCACGGCGTCGGAGGACAAGAACGAATTCGTCCAGGCCATGAAGCTCGGCTGCAGCGGCATCGTGTTGAAGCAAACCGCGCCGGATTTGATCGTCAAGAGCATACGCAAGGTTCACTCCGGCGAAATCTGGCTGGACTCGCACACCACCGCGGCAGTCATGCGCCAGTTCTCAACCGCGCTCGAGGGGGGCCATCCATCGGCATCCGGGTCGGGCAAAGGCCGTGAGCGCAGTCCGCTCTCGGCGCGTGAACGGGAGATTGTGGCTTTGGTCGCGCAGGGGTACAAGAATAAAGAAATGGCCGAGAAGATGTTTATCAGCGAGCAGACGGTGAAGAACCATCTGCACAACATCTTTGATAAACTCGGCGTCTCTGACCGGCTGGAACTGGCTCTCTACGCCATCCACAAAGGGTTGCACCTGAACGGCGAGCAGCCCGTCCGCGCTTAAGCAGGACCGCCTCCCGGGCCGAACCGGCTAGATGGTCTTGTCTTTCGCGTAGCATAGCGGCGCGAGCTTGCATTCGGCGCACTTCGGATTCCGCGCCACGCACAACGCGCGGCCGTGATGAATGATCTGGTGCGAGAACAGAATCCACTTCTCCTTCGGAATGACACGCATCAAATCCAGTTCTATCTTCACCGGTTCGCTCGCCTTGGTTAAGTCCAGGCGTCGCGATATGCGCTGCACATGCGTATCCACCACCACGCCGCAGGCGATCCCGAAGGCGGTTCCCAGCACCACGTTGGCGGTCTTGCGTGCCGCGCCCGGCACTGTCAGCAGCGCATCCATCTCGCGCGGTACCTCGCCCTTATAATCCGCCAGGATCTTGCGCGCCGCGCCGATCACGGACTTGGCCTTGTTATTAAAGAAGCCTGTCGAGCGGATATCCTGCGCCATCTCCTCCTGGCTGGCGGCGGCAAAATCCCGGATGGTGGGGTACTTGCGAAACAAGCCGGGCGTCACCTCGTTGACACGTTTATCGGTACACTGCGCCGAGAGAATGGTCGCCACCAGGAGTTCCCAGGCGTTCGAGTGGTGCAGGGCGCAGGTCGCCGCCGGGTACATTTTGTCCAAGCCGGACAGAATCTTCGCGACGCGCGCCTTCCGTTCCGCGGCGTTCTTAGGCCTAACGATTCGTGTCTTCACGGGTCCGGATCTAGTCAAAGTCAATGTCGCGTTTGGGAGGCGGCTCGTCCGGATTCTCTTTGGCGATCTTGAGCATCTCGTCGAATTTCTTGCTGAGCACGTCGTGATGCGTCTTGTGGCTCTCCACCGATTTCAGAAACGCATCCTCGCGCCGGCTGGCTTCGCCGCGCTGCCGCTGGACCGCGCTTTCGAGGTCGGCGAAGGTCGGCGGCTTTACGTGCTCCACATGCCGGATCACGGCGCTAGTTTCCGGATCGATGTGCAGTTCCGCCTCGCAGCACGGGCAAGTAACTTTGATGAGTGGCGTGTTTTTCGCCATGCTCCCAGTGTATACTGACCTGACTGGAGACCGGCCAACGTGTTTAAAGAATTCAAGACCTTCATCATGCGCGGCAACGTCCTCGATCTCGCCATCGGCGTGATTATCGGCGGAGCCTTCGGCAAAATCGTCGCTTCGCTGGTGGGGGACATCCTGAATCCCATCATCGGGTTGGCGCTGGGCAAAATCGATTTCTCGAACCTGTTCGTGGCGCTTAACGGGCAAAGCTACGCCACCATCGCGGATGCGAAGAAAGCCGGTGCACCGACGCTCAACTACGGTCTCTTTATCAATACCGTCATCGAGTTCCTGATTGTGGCCTTCGTGATCTTCCTCGTCGTCAAGCAGGTGAACCGCTTCATGCCGAAGCCCGCGCCTCCGCCTCCTGCCCCGCCGACCAAAGAGTGCCCCGAGTGCCTCAGCACCATCCCCGCCGGAGCCAAGCGCTGCGCGCAATGCACTTCCGTTGTTGCGTGAAGAGTTCACCCAAAACCCATTTTCGATTTGGCCCGCCGATAGACGCAGATGGACACGGATAAGAAAAACGTATCTCATCTTTCGTTATCTGCGTCCATCGGTTCCCATCTGCGGGCCAAAATGTTCGGCCCGCGCAATCACACAAGCCCCCTCAGCTAAATCCCGCCCGTACTCAATAACTTCCCACTCGGTCCTCCCCCTGCCCGCCACCCTCTCACACATAATCCAAACGTAGTTCGAGCCTGCGCAGGCCGATCGTTGTTGTTCAGTGGAATCCGCGCCCGTGGAACTTGGGCGTCGCTCGAAAGAGCGAGTTCAGGCGACCGGGCTAGCCGCCCTGGAAACATTGAGAAGAGGGCGGACACGGAAGAGAATCTATTCTCTGGTTGATACGAGCGTCGAAATAGGAGAGCGCGATTGAAGGTTGATTCGGACACTTTTCTGAGACCCCAGCCGCCTGTTTCCAACACTACTCCGGTGGGCTGTTTATATAGGCAGCCCACCGCGAGACGATTCGAAATTTCAGATCGCAAGGAACCCGTACGGCCGACGTGTGTCCGTTCACCCTACCCGTTCACCCTACCCTTGACACCACCGCTCAATGGGCGTAACACAGTAACGGCAGCAGACAGGCTCAGGAGGTTCGTCCATGTCTTTGTCGTCTCCGATTGAGATTGTGGCCGCGATTTGGGGCGTGGTCACCGTCGCATATTTTGCACTGTTCCTATACCGCTCCGTGGTCGGCATGAAAGAGGAAGATACGCTCTATCTGAGCGTGGGCGAAGAGCGGCTAGCGGCCGAGCAGCGGGAAGTCATGAAGCGCATCTACAAGCTCGACTCTTATAGCAAGAAGATTGGCTATGCCGCGCTGACGATGACAATAGTGCTGGCGGGGATGTGGGTCTTCACCGTAGCGCGGGAGCTGTTCTGACGCTCTGAGTGCGATTAAACGACCGGTTCCATCCCGAAGCGGCGCAGCAGCAGGAACTCCGACAGATTGTCGGTGGTAAGCAAGCCCAGCAGTTGCCCGTTTTCCATAACCAGCGCGCAGCGGCCCGCCTGGGCCATCAGCGGCAGAACCTCGGCCAGATCGGCGTTGGGCTCCAGCGCCAGGAAGTCGCGATCCATTGCGCCCGCCACGTACGCTCCCGGCCCGTCGGACGCGATCGCGCGAATCAGCAGGTTGCGCCCCAGCAGACCCACGATCTGGCTGCCGTGCATCACCGGAAAATCCTGTTGCGATGTCGAGAGCAGAAGATTGGCGGCGTCGCGAATCGTACTGTGATGCTCCAAGGTATGGAATTCGGTGATCATGGCGGCGCGGATCGGGATACCGTGCGTCAGTGAGCGGCCCAACGCCGCTACGCTTTCCTGCGCCGCGCCAAGATAGATGAACAGCGCGAAGAACACCAGCATAAACTGCGGAGCCAGAAGCCCGTACAAGCCCATGCTGATTGCCAGCATCCTGCCCATCCAAGCCGCCGTGCGAGTCGCCTCCTCCTCCGGCCGGATGTAGCTGAGCAGGGCGCGCAGAATGCGTCCGCCATCCATCGGAAACGCCGGCAGGAGATTAAGAAAGGCCAGCAGAATATTGCCGTACAACAGCAGGGCCAGCGGACTCTTGTTATTCGGGTGCATCAAATCCGCCGCCTTGATAACTGCGGTTTCATGGATCAAGATCATGTAGCAGAAGATCCCCGTCGCCAATAGAAGGTTCACCAGAGGACCGGCGAGCGCCACGCAGATTTCCGCTGTCGGCGGCAGCGGACGTTCCATCCGCGACAGCCCCCCGATGGGAAACATGACGATCTCGGTGGTCCGAATGCCGAAGCGGGAGGCTACCAGAGAATGTCCAAACTCGTGAAGCAACACGCTTACCAGACTGCCGAGCAGGAAGATTGCGTAGGTGCTGCTGGATTGAGCGCTACCCAGTACCGAGACGAGTATGAACACCACCAGCAGGATGAAAGTGAAATGCAAGCGCACCGGCACACCACACACCCTAAAGGCTTTAATCGTGCCTGCTGTGGCCGCCTGATGGCCCGGATAAGGTAGAGTGTGCACTGGCAGCAAGTGAGAGGTACCTACCCTAAATTCGGCTGCCTGGGGACGAACTTTAGGGCTGCCAGGTACTTTGTGCGGGGAAGTCCTAACCGCCAAATTCTAAAAGCGTGGAATCGGGCTGGGATAGGACTGCCGGCTCTTATGGCTTGGCAATGGCCCACCGCTGTCGCTTGCTGCCGAGCGGCGCGCCAGCGAGTTGCTGAAATCCAACTCTCCCTCATCGAACTGCACCTGCCGGTCCAGGATCATTTCGATGGTAGTTCCTTTCGCCAGTACCGCCTCGGGTCCGCGGGTAAACATCACCCCGGCCAAGGCCGCGGCGGCTCCAGCCCCCGCCCCAATGGCCGCCCCCATCCCGGTAGCGCCACTGGCACTGCCGGCAAGGGCTCCAATGCTGGCCCCGGCGGCGGCGGTTTCCCCCACCGTACGGACGTCGCCGGCCTTGTTGCCTTCGCTGCGGATGGTTCCTTCCTTGTGATCCAGTTCTTCGCTCGCACGACCGTCGAGGCCGGTCACGTGGGCCCGGAAATCGCGTGTGGTGCCGTTCGGAAGCGTCAGGGAATCGAAGCGCAAATGGAATTCCCCACGCCCTCTTACCTTCCCAGGACGGCGGATTTCGGTAATGGTGCCCATGACATAGCTCCCCGGGGGAATGACAATCCGGCCGTCGACCAGTATCGGAAACACGCTTTCGAGATATACCCGATCGCCAGGAACAGCATTCTTAGTACTGACGCTGTTGATCAAGCTGAGCGGGACGTGCGTCCCCGTCTCCACGGTGTAATTCTTCGTTTGCGCGGAGAGCCCCGCAGCCGCCGCAAACAAAATCAGCACCTGCAACATTGCACGAATCATGATGGAGGCACCTCTCTTTAAAGTGTAACGTTTTTCTCCAGGATTTCCGCCAGCATCTCCGGAATTTCAAACACCGCGCGATTCTCGATGCGCGCCACGCTCTCCCGATATGAATCGAGCGAAGCCAGTAATTCCTTTACCGACTGCTCAATGCCGCGGAAACTCGCAACCACCATTCCGGCATGCCGCTCCCGTACCCATTGGGCGTTGTAGCGCTCTTGCGGCAGCGTCCAGGCATTGCGTTCGACGATCACCGGGAGCTTCATCGCCACAGCTTCGCTAATGCTTCCCGGCCCGGGCTTGCCGATGAAGAAATCGGAAAGCGCCATGTAGTAAGGTACCTCCTGCGTGAATCCTTCGATGAAGCGCGGCGCCTTCGCCGGCAGAGCCTTGAGCCGCTCGGCCAGTTTCGCGTTGCGGCCGCAGATGAAGATGAGCTGCGTATCGGCCAGCCGTCTCGAAATCTCCAGCATGACCTTCGAACCCTGCCCACCGAACAGCACCAGTCCGGTCGGGAGCGACGGGTTCAGGCCGAGACGTTCGCGCTCGCGCTCCCGGTCGACGTTCACCGGTTCGTAAAAGCGCGGGCGCAAAATCATGCCCGATGCGGAATAGATCCGGTCCTCGGTATGCCCTAGAGAACGCGCCTGATTCACGGCTTGCTGGGTGCCGCACACGAAGTACTGGTCTTGTCCCGCTTCCATCCAGAAATGTGGGGGATAATCCGCGAAATCCGTCAGGATCGTGACATAGGGGACTCCCGGCAGGACGGCATGCAGACTTTGGTACATAGCGCGATTGAAATTGGGCACCAGTGAAACAACCAGGTCCGGTTGGGTATCTTTCCAGTGGGCAGTCAGGAGGCGAACGGTAGGATCATGATACAGCCGGATCACGCCATGCATGAACTGCAGCCCTTGTGCCGAGCCGAGGGTCCAGCCCTTCGCCAGCATTTTGTTATAGACATCTTCCAACCGCAGGCCGGTGATTTTGCGAAAGATATCCAGCGAATCGAGGACTTCCTGCAGATTGACCAGGCGGACCTCCCAGGGCTCACCCCCCGATGCCCGGTTTTGCGAATCGATCACCGATTTCAGCGCCATGGCTGCGGAGCGATGGCCTCCGCCGGCGTCGAAATAGATAAAATCAATTTTCTTCACTATTGTTTTATACCAGTGTCACACGGCTGTTATACCAGAGGACTAAAACGATAGCATGGCAGCCTCGGTTTTACACTGGCTCTCCGCTCGCGACCATCGCCTGATGCGCCGCGTGAACCGCTGGACGCCTCCCCGCTGGATGCGCCTGTGGATGGTGGCGGCCACCCGAGGCGGCGACGGCTGGCTATGGTACGGCGTCGGCGCGGCGGTGGCTGCTGGATGGCGGTCCCGAGCGTTTCCATGCGCTGCTGGCGGCGGTGCTGGCAGTGAGCGTTGGCATCGCGCTGTTCCTGAGCTTGAAGCGAGCCTGCGGGCGCAAGCGCCCCTGCGCGCTGGAACCGCATTCCTGGGCCACGCTGCTTCCCCCGGATCAATTTTCGTTCCCCTCCGGCCACACCATCACGGCGTTCGCCATGGCGCTTTCTCTGAGCGTGTTTTACCCCGTGATGCTGATTGGACTGCTATTCTGCGCGTTCAGTGTCGCGATGTCCCGCATTTTGTTGGGGATGCACTTCCTGAGTGACGTGCTGGCAGGCGCCGCCATCGGCAGCGGGCTGGGCTACGCCGCAGCGTTGCTGCTCAGTTAGCGCCGAAACATTCTCCTCCGGCTGACCTCGCAGCCGGGTAGTCTTTGGACATTGAGATATTCATTGACGCTCCGGCGGATTCGCGATAACATGCATGTGAGATGCATATTTTTTCATTCCACGCGCCTGCACGGCTGTAAACAAGCCGCTCAGTCGACCGGAGGAAACGGCAATGATGAAAATCCTCATAGTGCTCGGCGCCATGTCGGTTGCCCTAGTTTTCGCGTTTGAGGTTAAGGATGACGGGTACAACTTCCCGTACATTCCGATGGATCATTCGGCAATTGACTATCTTTCCCGTCCGCAAGACGATCCCGTGGCGCGTCTGCAAAAGCGAATCGATCAAGGACAGATGAAGCTCGATTATGGACCCAATCACAGAGGCTATCTTCCGGGGCTTTTGAAAGCTCTTCAAGTGAATGTGGATTCGCAGATGCTGGTGTTTTCGAGAACCAGTTTTCAAGCCCACAGAATCTCTACGAAAGCTCCGCGGGCTTTATACTTCAACGACAGCGTAGCGGTGGGATATGTTCAGGGTGGCGACGTCTTGGAGTTCGCGGCGCTCGATCCGAAACAAGGCGTAAATTTTTACACGATGGATATTAAGAAATCGGCAGCGCCAAGCTTCGTGCGCCGCAATGATGAGTGCGTGGCTTGCCATCTGATTCCGGGAACCCTAAACGTTCCGGGCCTGGTAGTCAGTTCCGTTATCACAACACCTGAAGGATTGCTCCGTTTTCCAGGTGGCGGATTGATCATCGATAGCCGCAGCCCGATAGAAGATCGTTGGGGAGGATGGTACGTTACCGGTACGACCGGCGCGGTGCAACATCGCGGAAACGCGGTTGCACCCGATCGGGATCGGCCCGACATGTTGGATTTGCGGGATACCCAAAACCTGACGAGTTTGAGCAAAAGGTTCGACACCACGAACTATCTTGCCCCCACTAGTGACATCGTCGCCCTGATGACGCTTGAGCATCAGACCCGAATGACAAATTTGATCACCAGAATTGGATGGGAGGTACGGATTGCCCAAAAGGATGGAAAGCTGCAGGAGGCGCAAAAGCGGCTGGATTTTGTTACTGACGAACTCGTCTCCTATTTGCTTTTTGCCGGCGAGGCCAAAATTCGTGAACCGATTACTGGGGTCTCAACCTTTACCAAGACTTTCCCGGAGCGTGGTCCGCGCGACAAGCGAGGGCGTTCGCTTCGCGACTTTGACCTCCACAAGCGGCTATTCCGCTTTCCGCTCAGCTACATGATTTACAGCGAGGCATTCGACTCGCTTCCGGATATTGCCAAACAGAAAATTTACCGGCGGCTTTACGACGCACTAACCGGAAAAGTTCCAAACAACCAGTTCGGCGCTCTGGAAGCGGAAGACCGGCAAGCGGTCCTGGATATTCTTCGGGATACCAAGCCAGGTCTGCCGTCTTATTGGAAGGCCGGTGCGCAACCGCCGGCAGCCCCACAATGTTGTAATTAGGGCGTCGTGCAACTCAGCCTACACGCAGAATATGCCCTTCGCGTTCTTCTGTATCTGGGATCGCAACCCGACCGGGTTGTGCCCACAGCAGAGATTAGCGATGCCTACGGCATTTCCAAGAATCACCTGGTCCGAGTCATGCACACTTTGAGCGACGACGGTTATTTGAATTTGATTCCGGGGCGCACGGGAGGCGTATCGCTGGCGAAGGAGCCGCACTTGATCCGTCTCGGCGATGTCGTTCGTCAAGCGGAGCCCACTCTGCGTTTGGCGGAATGCTTCGACATAAAAACCAATACTTGCGTAATTGCTCCCTTCTGCTCGCTGAGACCGGTGCTCAAGGAGGCCCTTACGTCTTTCTTGACCACGTTGAACGCCTATACTCTTGCGGATCTGCTGGCCGGGGGAATGGGCGATCGGATCGCGAAAACTTTCGTAACTATCGCAAGCTCCGGCGCCCGGCAGGTGTAGGCGACGGGAATCTCGCGGTTCTATTCCGCCGCGTCCGCCACTTTGATTTTTCCCCGCTTGATCGCGGCCATGAACGGCGGCGTAATCGGCTTCCGTCTGATCGGCATACAGGCACGCGAAATCGCGCAGCGCCTTGATCAGCTTCATGCCCGCGCCGCAATAGCCGCCAATTTCGCAGGCGTCTCCCGACCGCGCGTGTCCCCGCGCCAGCAATTCGCCCGCCACCTGCGCCAGGCTCTCCAGTCCGCCGCCGCGCAACTTCTCCAGGTCGATGCTGCCTTTGTGGTCGTTCAACTGGCGCACCAGGTATTGATGCTCTCCGATGGAAGTCCAGCCCAGCAGCAGATCGGAGATCGGCTGCACCGCCCGCTGCCCTTCCGCCGCACGCCGGCCCTGATGCGGATAAACCGAGTTCGGCAACCATTGCGCGTAGGCCGACGGCATCTCCTGTTTGATCTGCAGGAACATCGGATCTTGCGCGCCGTTCCCTTCGAACAGCACCACGTAATCGCGCAGCCCCACGCTTCCCGTTCCCACCACTTTGAAGCCCACGTCGATGGGCCGGAACAGGTCGAACAGATGCCGGCGGTCGGGAGAAAGAATCTCGCGATAGGCCGCGAGCGAATCCAGCACCGCACGCGCAGTCGCGCCGGAAACTCGCCAGCACCCGGGCCGAAGATTCCGGAAGCGCGCGCGCCCTCGGCCGCCGGGCTCGATAAACTTCCGCAACAGATCGGTGGGCCGGGCCCGTTGCGACTGGCGCAGCGCCGCATGAACCGGCTGAATGCGCTGCTGGCGGTGAATCTGCCGCCGCGCCACCTGCAAGATCGGCAGGTTCGCGAATTCTCGAATCGCGCGGCAGTAGCTCTCCGCGAACATCTCCGCCGCCGCTTTGGATTGCGCGCGCACGTGGCCCGACGCCGCCCCCGCCAGCACGATACTCGCCGCCATCCGTTTCACGTCCCACTCCCAAGGCCCGCGAATGGACTCGTCGAAATCGTTCAGATCGAATACCAGCGACCCGTCGGGCGCGGCGAAAGATCCCAGGTTCTGCACATGCGCATCGCCGCATAATTGCACGTTCAGACCGGAATGCGGAAGCCGTCCGAGGTCGGCCGCCATGATCGAAACCGCGCCGCGGAAAAACGCGAAGGGCGAAACCTTCATGCGCGCGTATTTGATGGGAAGAAGCTGGCGAACGCGCCCTTCCGCGGCGGCCCGCAAGACGTCCAGGGGATCGAAGCGGCGCTCTTTCGTCCGCAACTCCGCCTGTGCCGCGCGGCTCACCGTTTCGCGGCGGCTCTTGCCGAAACTCGTCCGCTCTTCTTGATTTGCGATCACGGGAAATTCGAGGGCTACTTGGCGCTCACCGCGCGGACGGTTTTGTGCGCGGTTTTCGCCGCGGGCGCAGCCTTGTGATACCGGTCTTCACCGCAGGCACCAACTTGAGCGCGGATTTCGCCCCGCGCGCCGCTTTGAGCCGAGCAGCCCGCTTGGCGGGCGATTCCATCTCCACCACTTTTGAGATCGCCCGCTGCAGCGAGACGAATACGCGATCCGCGGATTGCGAGGCGTCGATGGTCTGGAAGCCGTACGGCTCGGCCATATTGTCGAACACCTGGATCAGGCGCGACTGGTAGCGTACGAAGCTTTCATACATATCTTTGACCGAAGTGCAGATCCAGGCCGCTCTCCCAATAATCGAATTTCCCCGCGGCCCACCACCACGCGCGAGATCAAGTCCTTCACCTCCGCGCGCATATACAGCACCGCGTGCGGTACCAGCGCGAATCCCGCCGTGCGTTCAATCCAAGTGCGATTCTCGCCGCGGGCGATGGCGCGCGCCATGATCGAGAAGATATAGCGGTCGGTGAGCACCACGAATCCGGCTCGCAGCGCCGGAATGATTTCGTTCTCCAGTCGGTCCGCGAAGTCGGTGGCGTAATACAAGGTCATGGTGATCGGACCCAGCGTATTCCCTTCCTTCGCTTCCTTGATCCCTTTGCCCGCCAGCGCCGACCGCGCCATGCCGGTATCCAAAACCGCGTGCCCGTATTCCTCCAGCCATGGCTTCAGGCGCCGCACCTGTGTGCTGCGGCCCACCGCGTCCGGCCCCTCGATTACGATCAGCTTGCCTTGGAGTTCGGAATAATCGACGCCCGGCAGCGCGGTCCGATAATAGGACAACGGCGGCTTATTGCGATAATTCGGCAACCCGGACCTCCGTTCCCAGGACTCCCGGCGGACGCACCCGGCCGAACTCCTGCAAAACGATCCGGCGCATTTCTTTCTGCTGCGTTTCGATGCTCTTGGTGGCGTCGATCACATGAAAACCCATCTCGTCGATCATCGACTCATACTCTTCGAGAATCCGTCCCTGAAACAGGCGGAAGCTTTCTTCGATGTTCCGGCTGAGCCCCAGATCCATTCCCGCCTCGTAATATTTCAGCGCGTCGCGGCCTCCCAGAATGCGTCCCAGCGCCACGTCCAGCGGAACTTTGAAATAAAACGCCGAGCGACGGCTTGAGGGCAAAGCGGTATAGGTTGCGAACCCACGCGCGATCCACTCCGCGCACCACGTCGCGCGCAAAAGCGGTATAGGCGTAACGGTCCGCGCATACCACGGCGCCCGCCTTCAGCAGCGGAATGATGTATTGTTCCAGGCGATCCGCAAAATCAGTGGCATGGATCAAGCTGAAGGACGTCGGCGTGAACATTTCCTTCTTCTTGCCGCGGCGCGTCGTTTCATGCACCAGCGGAGAAGAATTCCATTCGCTGAAAGTCACCGCATATCCGCGCCTGCGAAGCCACTGCGAAAGCAGCGACATCTGCGTGGACTTGCCGGAACCATCGATCCCTTCCACCACAATTAATCGCCCGGGCAAGCGATTTTGTAGGAACACGCGCATAAGCTCCTTTATCATAACGAGTGAGACGGCAGGCTTGGGTTAACGTTGTGTTACAAAAAGTCGCTCATTAGTCATGTCCCAATACGCAGCCATCGATATCGGCAGTAACTCCATTCGCATGCTGGCGGCGGAAGTGGACGCCAACGGCAAGATGCTGGCGCTGGCATCCGAGCGCCAAGTGGTGCGCCTGGGCACCAGTGTTTTTCGCGAAGGCCGCCTGAACGAAGCCACCATGAATCTGGCGTGCAATGTTCTGGCTGGGATGGCGGCCACCTATCGCAAGCTGGACGTTCTGGCGGTTCGAGTTGTCGGAACCGCCGCCTTGCGCGACGCCCGCAATCAGCCGGAATTTCTGGCGCGCGCTTCCACCATTTTGGGGACGCCGGTTGAAGTCATTTCCGGTTTGGAGGAGGCGCGCCTGGTGCATCTGGGCGTGCAAAGCCAGTGGCCTCACGCTCAAGCAGCGCCTGCTGGTGGCGGATATCGGCGGGGGCAGCACCGAGCTGGTCCTGAGCGATGCCGGGCGCATCGTCGAGTCTTTCTCGAAGCCGCTGGGCGCTGTCCGCCTCACCGAAATGTTTATGAAGAGCGATCCTCCCGATCCTCGCGAGTTGCTGCGCATGCGGAAGTACATTCAGGAGCGGGTCGCGGGACCGGCCGCTCGCTTTGGCGCGGTCAAGATCGACCGCATGATTGCCACTTCCTCCACCGCCGCAGCCGTGGTCTGCGCGGTAAACCGGGTGCGGCGTTCCCGGCGCGATCTAGCGGACCGGCTCCCGGCCACCGCCGCTCAGATTCGCCGCTTGTACGGCCAGGTCAGCGCCGCTAGCCTGGAAGGACGCCGCGGGATTACCGGGATCGGTCCCCGGCGGGCGGAGATCATCGTCGCCGGCGCCGCGGTGCTGAACGAGATCGTCGAAGAGTTTCGTCTTCCGCGCCTATATTATTCGACGGCTGGCGTGCGCGAGGGAATCGTCGCAGATCTGGCTCGCCGCAAAGTCGGCCTCGCCGAGGCGCGGCTCAATCCGGACCGGCGGCGCGTGGTGGTTGCTCTCTCCCGCCGTTACGGACTCTCCGCGCCGCACGTGCGCAAGGTGGCGCAGTTCGCCGGAATTTTGTTCGAACAGTTGCGGTCCCTGCATGGCTTGCCGGCGGCGCACGGCCAGGTGATCGAAGCCGCGGCCTATCTCTATAACATCGGGCACTGGGTGAATGAATCGCGGCACCACAAGCATTCGTTGTACCTGGTGGCCAACTCAGATCTGGCGGGTTTCTCGGAATGGGAGCGGCTAGTGATCGCCAACTTGTGCCGCTACCATCGCAAGTCGATGCCGCAGCCAACCCATCTGGAGTTTCAGGCGCTGGACGCCGAAGGACGCCGCGCGGTGGTGCTGCTGGCGCCGCTGCTGCGCATTGCAGTGGCCCTGGATCAAAGCCAGGAGCAGTTGGTCGAAGACGTTCACGTGGCGATTCAGGAGAAGACGGTGGAACTGCATTTGCGATCGCCGCGGGATCTCGACGTCGAACAGTGGCACGCCGAGCAGGTGGCGCCGGTATTCCGCGAAACTTACGGCTTGCCTTTCGTGGTGCGCGTGAAACGATGAAACGGCCTAGCCGATGAAGCTCGATCCCATTTCGAAGTACGCGGTGAAGGAAACCAAGGTCCTTCTCGATCGTTTTTCTAAGAACTTGCGGCGCGCCGCGAAACATCCCGAGGATCCCGAAGCCATTCACGACCTGCGCGTCTCGATCCGGCGCGTCGTACAAGCCTTTAAGACTTTTGGCGAGTTGCTCGATCCCGCTCTCGTCAAGAAGCTGCGTCGTCGTCTCCATAAATTGATGGACCTTTGCGCCGCCGTCCGGAATTGTGATGTCGCGCTAGTCCTGCTGGACCAGGTGGGCGTCACCGCGGGCGCATCGCTCGCGCGGCTGAGAAAAGCCCGAGGCGAAGCCGGTGAAAGACTGCACCGCCGCCTTAGGAAGGAGCGCTCGAAGCGCCATCCTGCCCCCGGCCTCCGTTCTCATCCAAAACGGGACGACTGGAAACTGGCGCAAAGCCTCGAAGTCAATCTGGGCCGCTTTCTCCCCGCACTCGCGGAAGAATTTTTCGCTTCGGGCAAGGCCGCGCTCTCTGCCCGCGCCAGCTACCGGAAGCTGCACCGATTCCGCCTCCAGGCAAAGCGGTTCCGCTACACTTTGGAGTTGTTCGAGAGTTTCTACGGAGCTGAAATGCCGCAAGGCGCCGAAATTCTGAAGGAATTGCAAGACCGGCTGGGAGCAATTAACGATTGCGCCACGACCATCGTTATTCTCGGACGCGACCGCCGTGCAGTGGCCGCCGTGGACAAACTGCTGCGCCAGCGTAAGGCCGAACTCCAAACGTATGCGCGAAGCCAATTCGCTTCTCAAAAGCTGGACTGGTGGAAACGCTGGCTCGCGCAACCCTCGCGGAATCACACGTAAGACGTTTCCCTCGCCAAGCTTCAATTTTCCCTAAAGTTCAGCTTCTTCATCCGGTAACGCAGCACGTCGCGGCTGATGCCGAGCAAAGCTGCGGCTCTGGTTTTATTCCCGCCGGCTTTTTCCAGCGCCTGAGCAACCAACGCGCGTTCCGAGTTCTTCAAAGATAGATCCCCCGGTGCAGGCTGAAGGCGCGTCTGCTCAAATGCCTGCTCGCTAGGGGGCGGCTGGGCCAGTGTCCGCGACGACACAAACTGAATGCTGCCGGTCTGAAGCTGATTCGTTTCCTCCAGCAAAATCGCCCTCTCGATGACATTCCGCAGCTCACGCACATTGCCCGGCCAATGGTAAGTTTCCAGGATCTTTGCCGCGGCCGGCGAAATCCCTTGAATGTGCGCCTTGTATCGGCGATTGTGCTCTTGCACGAAATGGCTTGCCAAAGGAATAATATCTTCGGGATGATCGCGCAAGTGGCGGCGGTGCAATCTGGATCACACTCAAGCGGTGAAATAGATCCAGCCGGAAAGCCCCGCGTCTGCACCGCGCTGGAAAGATCGCGATTGGTGGCGGCGATCACCCGTAAATCGACGTTAATATCCTGTACGCCGCCCAGCCGGCGAAAAGACTGTTGCTCCAGAACGCGCAGGAACTTGGCCTGAACTGCCGGCGAAAGATCGCCGATCTCATCCAGGAACAAGGTTCCGCCGTGGGCTACCTCGAGCAGACCCTTTTTCTGGCTGCGGGCATCCGTATAGGCTCCCGGTTCGCGCCCGAATAATTCACTTTCGAGCAGCGTCTCCGGGAATGGCTGAACAGTTGAGCGCTACGAACGGTCCATTGCGGCGGGCGCTGGAATAATGCAGGAACTGAGCCATCAGGTCCTTGCCGGTTCCGCTTTCCCCCTCTATCAAGACCGTCGAGGCCTCGCTCTTGGCGACGCGCAGCGTGAAAGAGAGCAGACGCTTTATGGGTTCCGACGCGGCCACGATTTGGAAACGCCCGAATTCGATCGTCTGGTCTTCCCGCCTCTGATTTTGGTGGCCAGAAACGGCACATTCGGGGTCCGCGGCGCCGGCTTCGAACATGATCACCCCGCCGCCCGGCCCGCCGTCCGCGACCGCGCAACGGCGCAATATTGCCGGAGACCAGTTTCTGGCCGCCGTTTTTGGTGATCAGCACGCGGTCGCGGATCTCCACCACGGAGCGTTGCTCCAGTGCCTGCTTCAGCGGCAGTTCCAAATCCCGGCCAGTGGCCGCATCCGCCAGCCTGAAAACCTGCCTGACGGGAGTGCCCGCCGCTTCTTCCGTACTCCACCCGGTTAGGTCCTCGGCGGCCCGGTTCATCATCCGAATCGTCCCGCCCTGATCCACCGAAGCGATCCCTAGACTAAGAGCGCCGAGCACTTCCGTCACGTGCTGCTCCCGGCTGCGGGAACGGCGATCGTGCCAGTGCTTATACAGGGCCATCTCCACGCTGGCGTGCAATTCGGCGTCGTGAAACGGCTTCACGATATAGCCCAGGGGCCGGGAGTGTTTGGCGCGTTCCAGCGTATCGCGGTCCGCGTGCGCGGTCAGATAAACCACCGGAACGTCAAAGCGTTCCCGCAGAACGCGCGCGGTCTCCGCTCCGTCCATGTCGCCCTTGATGCGGATGTCCATCAGAACCAGGTCGGGAGGGCTCTTCTCGGCCTCGCGGATGGCCTCGTCGCCGCTTGAAACCACCGCGCTGATCTGGTACCCCAGATCCTTCAAAACCTCCGCCAGGTCCTCGGCGGTGATGCGTTCATCTTCTACGATTAAGATTCTATCTGCCAAGCAATCCTCGCAATCATTTGACGCCCCTGGGCAATCCGTCGCGGAATGCAATTGAAAAAGCAGTTCCCTTGCCGCCATTAACTTGCAAATTAGCGTCGATTTGCCGGGCTAGCGTGCGCACCAATCGAAGTCCCAGGGTCGATGAAGTTTCCCAATCCCAGCCCTGCTGGCAGTCCGATTCCGTTATCCGCGATCAGCAGTTGAACCCTGCCGCTCAGGCCCCGCCGCAGTTCGATCCGAATCTCCCCTGCCTTTCCGCCGGGAAACGCATATTTAAGCGCATTGGAAAGCACTTCGTTCACGATCAAGCCGCAAGGCAACGCGACGTCTCGATGGCAGTACAGCGGCTCCAGCCGGACTTGCAGGTGGATGCGGCTGATTGCGCCATAAGATCTGACCAGGTGCGCCGCGAGTCTGCGAATGTAATCGGCCAAAATCGATTTTCGCAAGGCTGGAGGACTCATCCAGGATCTCGTGCAGTATCGCCATGGCCTGAATCCGGTAGCGGCTTTCGTCGAATTTAATACGCGTTGTGGGGTCTTTGATGGATCGCGCCTGCAATCCCAGCAGGCTCGTGATCACCTGCAGATTGTTCTTGACACGATGATGGATTTCTTCGAGGAGTACTTCCTTTTCTCGCAGAGCCGCCCGCAGCCGCCCTTCCGTGAGCGCGCCCGGCGTCAGATCCTGCAGCACCAAACTCAGTATGGTGCGGCCATCGAGTTCGATCTTAGAGAGCGATGCCTCCGCTGGAAACTCACTTCCGTCCTTGCGACGGCCCACCATCTTGCGCCGTTCGTCCGCCATTCCCACTGCTTCGCCGGACCGGTCCAACTTTCCGGAAGGCTGGCGATGAAACGCGCTTAGTCCCAGCGGCAGCAGTAGCTTTAGCCGTTTTCCGTAGACCTCCGCCGCCGAGTATCCAAAAACCACTTCCGCACTGCGGTTGAAAAAGACGATAGAATGGCGCGGATCGACGGATATAATCGCATCGGTGGCCAGATCCAAAATTTTGGCCAAGGGATTGTCGTGATCCAGAATATCCGGCGCCAAAACGGCCCGGTTCATTTTGGAAAGGACCCGCCGTTCCAAAACGTCTGGCTTCGAATTTAAAACAGCCACCCGCGAATGTGGAAGTATATCACAAACAGTTACCGCGAATCTTCACGCGCTAACGCGTACTTTTATCGTTAAAGCGGATCGCTCTTCGCGCGCGTGACACCCTTAAAAGACAACTTATTTTTTAGACTTCGGCGAATAGGGCGAAAATAAAAGGGTTGATGCCACCAGGCCGGCCTTTTTGGTTTGGGCGTATACCTGCATATTAGCGGGCTAAGTACCGGAGTACTTATGACCTCACCTTTCTATCTATTCTCTGGCGTGCCCACCCGGCTTTCGGCGACCGCGATCCTGCCGGATGCCAACGCTGAGACCGCCCGGCTAGCGGAACTAGTGCGAAGAGTTCAGTTGGGTGATGCTAACGGAATGCTGGATCTGTATGAATGTATTTTGTCGGGACTGCGCCCGTACTTAGCCCGTCAATTGCGCCCACAGGACTATCGCGACAAAGTCCACAGCATTTTTGTGGACGTGGTTGTGGCTATCCAACATGGACAATTACGCGAGCCCGAGCGGCTGCTGGGATTCGCTCGCACGATCGCGCGGCGGAAGGTGTCCGTGTATATCGATGCCGCCGCCTCCGATCGCCGTAATCAGGTGGAAATAGGATCGCTGTTTGGGCTGGCGAGCACGGATGCAACTCCGGAACAGGAAATGGTTTCCCGGGAACAGAGAGAATTAGTGCAGCGGACGTTGGCTCGTTTGTCGGAGCGTGAAGGGGAAATATTGTCGCGGTTTTACTTGCAAGAACAGACCGAGACGCAGATATGCTCGGAAATGGACTTAACGCATACCCAATATCGCCTTCTAAAGTGGCGATCGAAAGCCCGCTTCGAGCAACTGAGCCGCAAGCAAAATGCGAGCAGACGTCTGCGGGTGCATAACGCGCACTGCGCGCCCATTGAATCCTGGTAATCCGACTGGACCGAGTAGGTGTCGGCAGGTACCAGCGTTTCGACGAGCTGACCTGTCTATCAAAGCCCCCCAACGAGACCCCAGGTATCCAGCTTGACGCCCCGGTTTCGATACTAACTTCAGCCTGATAGCGGCAGTCTGCTCGCGATGCGATAAAATAAATCTGTGGCGGAAACCTTAAAGTTGCAAGCCCCTTCGGCGCGGTGGGCCCCGGCGGTGCTATTGGCGTGGCTGATTCCCGGGGGCGGCCATTTCCTTTTGAAGCGTCCCGGCCGCGGCGCGGTGCTGGGTATTTCTGTCGCGGTTGTGTTTCTGCTGGGACTGATGATGCGCGGAACGCTTTTCCAGCCGCAGGGCGGCGACCTGTTGACCATGGTGATCTATTACGGCGGGTTCATCGGCGACCTGCTGTCGGGCGTCCTGTATTTCCTGACCATGTGGCTGGGCTATTCGCAGCCCGATATGGCCGGTCACGTCCACGACTACGGCACCAAGTTCCTGGTAGCCGCCGGGCTGCTCAATCTGCTGGCCATGGTGGACGCGTGGGAAATCGCCACCGGTAAGAAGGACTGACCCATGCCGAAAATGAACTTATCGCACTTCGAGGCATCGCTTTTGTTCGCGCTATTTACTTCCGCGGTGCTGGGCGTAATCACCAAGCGCACCGACCGTGAACGCCTGCGCTACGCGGTACGGTGTTTCGTCTATTTTCTGGCTGCGATCTTCGGCCTAAGCTGGCTTATGTATTTGGGCCACGGATAAGCGACTCCCGCAAGGAATCGTCCGCTTCTGCCGATAGGCTCTGTAGATGCCTCTCGCACAGGTTCGCTTTCGAAAGTTTTCTGGCCAAGGGTGCGCCGCTGTCGGCATCCTGGTCTTGTCGGCCATGGCGTTGCTTGCGGGGTGCTCATCGCCGAAACGCCGCAGTGCCGGCTCGCCCAAACCGGCTCGGCCGTGGTCGAAGTAGCGATTCCCTCGAAACCCGCCGATTCCAGTCCCCGCGGCCAGTCCGATCCCTTTATCGCCGCAGTTCGCGCCGGCACCATGAGTGGGTACCCCCAGGCCACGATTGGCCAAGCTTTTGAGGCCGCTTTCAGCGACGTACATTGGAGCAGTCAACAGCCCCAGGGGCAAGCGCGTGTGGTGACTTTTACGGGCCTCCTCCCAACGAACATGCGGCCGAACTGCGGCGTGGCGTCCGTATCCCCCTGCTCTCGGGACGCGAAGGTGACCTTCGAATGGACCTTCGCCTCAGACGGTCGCCTATTTCACTTGAGCAACGTCGATCCGGAACCCTGGCCCGAAACTCACCGCTCGACCCGGGAGATGCTGCTGTATATCTTTGGATAAGGCGACCGGCTGCCGTTGCAGCCCGACTTCACGGCAGCAGATCCAGCATCTTTTCGATGTCCTCGGGCGCGATATAGAAGTGCGGCGAGGCGCGCACCCAGCCCGCGCGCTGGGCGGTGATGATGGAACGGTCACGCAAGTGGGAGCAAATCGCGGCGCTGTCGACGCCCGGCTTGCGGAAACTTACGATACCGGCGTTCGGCTCACCCAGCACTTCATAACCGCGCTCGCGGACGCCTTCCGACGATTTGAGCGGCGAGGCCGCGCACCACGGGCGAAATCTTATCGATGCCGATGCCCAGCAGAAAATCGATCGACGCGCGCAGGCCGTAGCAGCCGATGGTATTGAGCGTGCCGCACTCGTAGCGTCCGGCGTCGGGCCGTAGCGTCATGTCGCGGCTGGCGTAATCGTTATAGCCGGCGACGTTGGTCCAGCCGAACTCCATCGGCTCAACCTGCTCTTGCAGGCGCCGCGAGATGTAGAGGATGCCGCAGCCCTTCGGGCCCGACCAGCCACTTGTGACCATCGGCAGCCAGGGCGTCGATGTGGGCGGCCTGGACATCCACCGGAAACGCACCCAGGCCCTGTATCGCGTCCACCAGATAAACCACGCCGTGGCGCTCGCAGATTTCGCCGATTCCCGTGAGATCGGCACGAAAGCCGCTTAGAAACTGCACGAAACTGATGGACAGCAGGCGCGCGCCACGCGCCGCCTGGTCGATGCGGTCGAGGGGCGCGGTGGGAGCCAGCCATTCGATACTAACGCCTTTGGATTCAAGGCGCTGCCAAGGGTATTGGTTGGCCGGGAACTCGCCTTCGAAGGCCACGATTTTGTCGCCGGCGCGCCAGTCGAGGCCCATAGCTACCGTGGCGATGCCCTCCGACGTGTTCTTGACGATGGCGATTTCCTCAGGAGTGCCGTTCACCAGGCGCGCCGCGCTCCGGCGAAGTCCTTCATAACATTCGAGCCAGCGGTCGTAGTGCAGCGATCCCCAGTCGAGCGCGTCCTGCGCCACGCTCTGCATCGCCTCGGCTGCCGGGCGGCACAAGGGCGTCACTGCGGCGTGGTTGAGATAGACCAAATTCCGGGTGACCGGGAAGAATTCGCGATGCATGAATATAGAGTAATCTTTTGGTCTCCTGGAGCGTCAAAGGGCGTATACTCGGAAGTAAGAGGAACACTATGCATCGCCTCGTCACCCTCACTGCGGCCTCCTTGCTGGCCTTCTCGCTTCTCGCCGCGGATAAGAAAAAGGACCCGGACGAGATCGGCAATCGCGACGTCGGCAAGGGCGTGAACTTCTACTCGATCGAGAAGGAAATTGCCCTCGGCAAAGGACTGGCGCTGGACGTAGAGCGGCAAGCGAAGATCATCGACGATCCAGTGATCGCCGAGTACGTCAACCGCCTGGGCCAGAACCTGGTGCGCAATTCCGACGCCAAGGTTCCATTCACCATCAAAGTGATCGACACCGAAGAAGTGAATGCGTTCGCCCTGCCCGGCGGATTCTTTTTCGTGAACTCGGGCTTGATCCTGAAGGCGGATACGGAAGCCGAACTGGCGGGCGTGATGTCGCACGAGATCGCGCACGTGGCGGCGCGGCACGGCACGCGGCAGGCGACCCGCGGTGAAATCGCGCAGTTTGCCACCATCCCTTTGATCTTCATGGGCGGCTGGACGGGTTACGGAATCTACCAGGCGGCCAACGTAGCGATCCCGATGGGCTTCCTGGCGTTCTCGCGTGGATTTGAATCCGAGGCGGATCTGCTGGGCCTGGAATACATGTACAAGAGCGGCTACGATCCGGAAGCTTTCGTCGATTTCTTCGAGAAAATTCAGTCTCTCGAAAAGAAGAAGCCGGGCACCATGGCCAAGGTGTTTTCGACGCACCCTATGACCGACGATCGCATTAAAGTCGCGCAGAAGAACATTCAGGAATACCTCAAGGAACGGCCCGAATACGTCGTCACCACTTCGGAGTTCAACGACGTCAAGACGCGCCTGATGGCCATGCACAATAAGCGCAAAGTGGATACGCAGGACCTGAACCGTCCCACGTTGCGTAAGGCGCCCGGCGCCAGCTCCGGCAATGACAAGGACGACAAGGGCGGCAGCGACGATGACCGTCCGACTCTGAAACGCCGTCCGGATCAGTTCCGCTAACGCTTTCTGCTCTTACGCCCGCGGGTTAGGTCCAGCAGCGTCTTCGCTCTGCTGTTGGATGGGTCCAGTTGAATCGCTGTGCGCGCTTCTTGCTCGGCCGAATTCCAGTCACCGGCAACCGCTAGCGAAAATCCTAGATTTGAGTGGTTGACAGACTCGTGAGGCATCAAGCGCACGGCTTCTTCAAACGACGTCCGTGCCTCGGCGAATTGTTGGTTTTCTACATATTCCACACCGAGAAGGCTGTGCGCATAGGGGGCCGAAGAAGGCTCCTTGACCAAGGTTTCGCGCAACTCCTGAATCGCCGCCAGGTGCTTGCCAAGCTCCGAGAGGCGCAGGGCTTTCTCCAGACGTCGGCGCGCTTTGGAGGAGAGTGGATGCCGAAGAACGTCGGCTGAGACGGTGGGCGCGCCGGGTGGAACGTGCGCGCGAGAATCCGGGAAACTCGACATGGATTCATCGAGTTCGATCAGTCCCCGGGACGAATAGCCGAAGACCCTGGTCTGGTCGAAAGGACTCGCCGAAAATCTCTGTCCCGAGACAGGGGCATTGGCAATCAAGAAAATGGAAATCATGGCCGCCACTCGAAAGTCGGCGGCCAGAGACACGTTAGGCATGCATCCTCCGAAAAAGTTTGGGATTTCACCGCGAGGTGAAATATGGACGGGATATTCCTAACGACTGAGTTGCTACCGACGAGGGGCGTACTGCTTTCACGCTCAGAATACCGTTGATGTCGCATCCGGTCCAATCGATATTGTTTATCCGCCCGATACGGGCTTCCATTCAGGCGTTCGCCTGAGAAGTGGGTGATTGGCATACGGTTAAATTTGCTCATCGGTGGTGATTGCGCGTTTCTTACAACAACGTGACATTCATTGCACGCAGTGATTGGCGAGTGACGTGCTTTAATAAGCGGTATGAAGAAACACGACGACGAAGGAATCCGAACGTACGGCATCGTTCCGGCGACCAAGGAAGGGATGGGCCCCGATTCAGCCGGTCAATCCGGTGACACTCAGGGACTATCGGATGTGGCGGAAGCCGACTCCGAAAGCGTCGAAGAACTGCTGGAAGAGGGGCAATCCTTCGAGGCCGAAGCGATTAGCGGCGTCGAAAACGCGCCCGATCCGGACGTGTCCGAGGTTCATACCAGGCAAGTCCCAGAGGACGATGTGCCTACCGAATACGATCAACAGTAAGAATCTGGCGCTAGCGCGGAAGAGTTAACTGCGAAGCTCGGCGGCGATTTCCAAAGCCGCGCGGCGCGCCTGCTCGACTGCGCCAATCTCAAAGCTGATGGCGCCGACGCCTGGATGGCCGCCGCCGCCATAACGCTCGCAAATGGTGGCCAGGTTATATTTCAGCGGATGCTTGGCCCAGGGATTCGATCCCACTGAAACTTTGGTTCGGAAGGGCGAGGTGGTGACCGAAACCGTATACAGCGATTCCGGGAACAAATAATACGGAATGAATTTGTTGTAGCCTTCGATGCCTTGCTCGACCAGATCGAAATACACCACGCCATCGTTACAGCGGGACTGTTCGCGGATGATGCCGATGGAGCGCAGATGGTTCTGATAGAGCGGCTGATAGACCGCCTGAATTTCGGGATCTGCGGCGATCGCGGCCAACGGCCGGTGGCGCATCATGCGAATGATCTTTTGCACTGTCTCCGATCCCTGGGAGCCTTCGATGGTCAATGTTAGCTGCGTAGCCGGCGTGCCCAGATCGACGGCTTCCTGAGCGTCTTTATACAGCGCGCCGTCGATGATGTCGGCCCAGCCCACCAAATCCTTGAGATCCGGCGAATCGTAGCCGAATTTCTCCCGCGCCACCGTGGCGATGTACATGGTGCAGGAGCGAAAGGCGGGATCGAAGAACTTGTGGCCGCTGGTATCGTGGCGGAAATGCTCGCCATCCTCGGGCGAGAGGAAGGCGCTTTGGTGGTGATCGAACCACCAGGTGAGATGCGGGTCAGTGGAGTATTTGAAGTCGACGATGGCGTTGATGTCGCCGTCGAACATGCCCGGCTCAAACAACTGCGAAGCCTTGTGGGCCAGACCGGTGAAGGAAAACTCGGCACCGGGATAGAACTTCTCTTCCACGAAACGGCTGAAAAAGGCGGCAGAGGCCGCGCCGTCGAAGCAGTGATCGTGATAAAGAATTCGTACCCGCATGCGTTTCGAAAAATGTTGAGTGGAAAACCTGCTAGTGTCTCGCAAATGGGGGGCATTATGCAAGCGCGGTCACAGAGGCAGGCGAAACGTGAGCGCAGAATTCTGGCTTTGCTATCCTTCAATCGAGCCAGCCGGACGGGTTCCCTCTTTCATTATGCGAAGACGCTTCTTTGTCGATCAGGTCCGCAACGGGCACGCGGAGATCGCGGGTGACGATGCCCGCCACCTGACCCGAGTGCTGCGCGTCGAGGTGGGCCAGCGCTACGAGATCTCCGACAACCACACTGTCTACTTGGCCGAGATCGAGACTGCACGCAAGGAGCAGGTGATCTTCCGAACGCTGGAAAAGCTGCCGGTGATCCAGCCGCCGGTGCGCATGATCCTGTGCGCGGCGATCGTGAAGTTCGATCATTTCGAGTGGATGATCGAGAAAGCCACAGAACTGGGCGTGGCCGCGATCATTCCGATGGTCAGCGTACGCACCGAGCGTGGGCTCGACAAAGCCGCACCTAAACGCCTGGAACGGTGGCGGCGTATTGGACTCGAAGCCAGCCAGCAATCCCGGCGCGCACATCTTCCGGAGATCGCCGAGCCGGCAGCGTGGCGGCGATGTAGTGGCAACAGCGGCGACTTATCGTTACGCGCTGGACGAAAATGGCACTCAACCCCTGCCTGCCATGTTCCCAGTGGAACGTCGAGCGGACGACTCTGTCGCTCTGCTGATCGGTCCCGAAGGCGGCTGGACCGCGGAAGAGCGCACCGAATTTATCGCCGCGGGTTGGGCTCCGGCGTCCCTGGGTCCTTCGATTCTGCGCGCGGAAACCGCGGCGCTGGCCGCACTCGCCATCGTGAGCGCGGCGTGGCTACCGCCCGGGGTTGCTACACTGAAGCATTGATTCACCGCCTGGTTTTAGAAAATCTCAAGCACCGGCCGGTGCGAACTCTGCTCAGTGCCATCGCCATTGGGGTTCAAGTCACCATGATCCTCACGCTGGTGGGCGTGAGCGAGGGCGTGCTTGGGGATATCGCCGCTCATTCGCGGGGCACCGGCGCGGATATCTTGGTTCGGCCTCCGGGCAGTTCGGTGCTGGCGTTTTCGGGCGACATGCCGGAGGGGATCGTAGGCCTCGTCCGCAAGCAGCCGCACGTGGTGCAGGCGACCGGTACCAAGGTGCAAATGATAGGTAATTTCGATTCCATAACCGGCATCAACCTCGACGAGTTCAATCGCATGAGCGGCGGATTTCGCTATCTCGAAGGCGGTCCGTTCACGGGGGCTAACGATCTGCTGATCGATGATGTTTACGCGGGTGCTCATAAATTGCACGCGGGAGACACGTTAGACCTCGGCTTCAAATGGCATGTGGCCGGTGTGGTGCAATCCGGTAAGCTTTCGCACATGTTCGCGCAACTGGACTCGCTACAAGACAAATATTCCGCCAAGGGGAAGGTGAGCGTCGTCTATGTGAAAATTGACGACCCGAAAAATCTTGGGCTGGTCGTCGATTCGCTCAGAATGAAACTGGAAGACTACAAGGTCTTTTCGATGGATGAATTCGTGTCGCTGATTTCGGTGGACAGCCTTCCCGTGCTCAAGCGCTTCACTAACGTGGTGATCGGCTCTGGCCGTGGTGGTGGGTTTCCTGGTGGTGTTCCTGTCGATGTATACGGCGGTGCTGGAACGCACTCGCGAAATCGGAATTTTGAAAGCGCTGGGCGCCTCGCCCGGCTACATCATGACGATTCTGTTGCGCGAAACCTTCCTGCTGGCGGTGGTGGGCGCCATTGCAGGAATCCTGATGAGCTACGGCACGCAAGCCATCCTGCGGGTTACGGTGCCCACCATGCCGATGCTGATTGCGCACGCCTGGTGGCCGTGGTCGGCGTTGATTGCCCTCACCGGTTCGATGATCGGCGCGATTTATCCCGGCCTCAAGGCGGCGCGGCAGGACGCCATCGAAGCGCTGGCCTACGACTAAGACTCCATGATTGAAATTCGCGACCTGCAGAAGACCTATCGTGTCGGCGAAATCGACGTGCATGCGCTGCGCGGCGTGGACCTGTCGGTGGAGCGCGGCGAGTTCGTCGCGATCGTGGGTCCCAGCGGCTCCGGCAAATCGACCCTGTTCCATATTCTGGGCGGACTCACGCCGCCGACATCCGGCAGCATTCATATCGACGGGCGCGACCTGCTGGGCATGACCGAAGCCGAGCGCACCAATCTGCGGAAGACCAGTGTTGGCTTCGTGTTCCAGAAATATAATCTGCTGCCAACGTTGACCGCGGCTGATAATATCGAGATCGCTCGCGACATCGCCCACCAGAAAGGGCCGATCGATCCGCAATTCGACGAGATCCTGGGATTGCTGGGACTCAAGGGCCGCCTGCATCACAAGCCGCGGGCGCTATCCGGCGGCGAACAGCAGCGGGTGGCGATCGCACGCGCCATCGTCAATCGTCCGGCTCTGCTGCTGGCCGATGAACCCACCGGCAATCTCGACACGGCGAACTCGGAAGTAGTGCTGGGGCTCCTGCGCGATCTGAACAAGCGTCTCGGCCAGACCATCCTGATGATCACGCACAACCCGGAAGCCGCCGCCTACGCGGATCGCATTGTGAAGATGCGAGACGGCCGCGTCGTCGACTAAATCCGGCCGCGTAAATCGGGAACCTTTCCTCGCGCGCGGTGTCTATGAGGGCATGTTCGAGCAATCCATGCTGCTCCCTTCCGCTCCCGGCAAGAAAGCCGGGGCACTCGCCGCCTCGCTTGGGGCACAAACCTTGGCGATCGGCACGCTGCTGCTGATTCCTTTGCTCTACACGGATCGATTACCGTTCGCGCAACTCCATTTGCCAACATTTCTTCCGCCAACGCCGGCTCCCGAACCTGTGAAGCCGCAGGCCGTGCAGCATTTGCGGAGAGTGCCGAGAATATGGAATCCACTGAGCGCTCCAACTACCATTCCGCCGCTTAACACGCGGCCCGAGACCATAGACGATGCCCCGGCACCGCTTACTGGCATTGATGCAGGTGTGTTCCTTCCACCGGCTCTAGGCACGATCTTTAACTGAGTCATCCCGCCGCCACGGCAGCCTCAGGTCACCGAGGTCCCGGTGAGCAAGCCGATCACGGTCACCAGCGACGTTCAAGCCGCGAAGTTGATACGAAAAGTGATTCCGGTTTATCCAAGACTGGCCATCGCGGCCCACATTTCGGGAACGGTCCGGTTGATTGGCGTCGTTGCGAAGGACGGTACGGTGCAGCAGATCCGTGTGGTCAGCGGGCCGGCGCTCCTGATCGAGGCCGCGCTCGACGCGGTGCGCCAGTGGATCTACATGCCGACGATGCTCAACAACAAACCAGTAGAGGTCATCGCACCCATTGACGTGATCTTCACGCTTTCACATTAATGCGCTTCCACTTTTTGCCGGCGCGAACCGTGTAGGTCCCCGGCTCGGCGTGGAACACAATGCCGGCTCGAACGCCGTCGATTTCCACAGCGCCCGATTTGATCAGACGCTCCGCTTCCGTGCGTGTCGGCGCCAGCCCCGCGGCGTGGAGCATTTGCGGGACGCGAAGATCGCCGGCCGTGGCCGTAATCCATTGTCTCGATATCGCCCGGCTCCGCACCCAGCCGCACTTCGCGGTTGAAGTCGTCGAGGGCTTGCGCGGCGTCGGCCTGCGAATGGAAATCCGCGACGATGCGCCCGGCGAGTTCCATCTTTACGCCCATTGGCTCGCGCTGCTTGAGCGTTGCGATTTCGGGCAGCGACAAATCCGTGAGCAGTTCCCAATAGCGCCACATCAGTTCGTCGCTGACTCCCATGACCTTGCGGAACATCACCTTCGGCGGCTCGGTGATCCCGATGTAGTTGTTCTTCGATTTCGACATCTTCTCGATGCCGTCGGTACCTTCTAGCAGCGGCGTGGTCGCGACAATCTGTGGCGAGCTGATCGAAATCGCGCTGCAACTCGCGCCCAACCAGAAGATTGAATCTCTGATCGGTGCCGCCCAATTCCACGTCGCAGCCAAGCATCACGGAATCGTATCCCTGCACCAGCGGATACAGGAGTTCGTGCATCGAAATCGGTGTGCCGTCTTTCAAACGTTTCGTGAACTCATCGCGCTCCAGAATGCGGGCCACGGTGTATTTCGAGCACAAACGGAGCATGTCCTCGAACTTCATTTTGTCGAGCCACTCGCTGTTAAAGCGGATCTCGGTCTTAGTCGGCATCCAGAATTTTGAAGACTTGAGCCTTGTAGGTGTCCGCGTTGCGATCGATGTCGGCGCGCGTCAAGGGAGGGCGCGTGATGTTGCGGCCGGTGGGATCGCCGATCATGCCGGTTCCGTCGCCGATCAGGAAAATGACGGTGTGGCCCAGGTCCTGAAAGTGTTTCATCTTGCGCAGCAGCACGGTGTGGCCCAGGTGCAGATCCGGAGCGGTGGGGTCGAATCCGGCTTTCACGCGCAGCGGACGGCCGATCTTGGCGGCTTCCGTAAGACGCGTCTTCAGATCTTCTTCACGAATGATCTCCGCGAAGCCTTTTTTCAGATAGGCAAGCTGTTCCGGGACGGGGGCAAAGGACACTTTACAATTGTAAACATGAAGGCTCTTGTGCTCATGACCTTTCTGATTTCCGCCGCCGGCGCCCAGTCTCTCACCGACCGGTTTTTCGACGAATACTACTTCCCGTTCAACCCGACGTCGGCCACCTCCGCTGGAATCCATAAATACGATGGCCAACTGGAGGATTATTCCAAGGCCGGCGTGGACGCGCGCGTCGCCAAGCTCAAGCAGTTCGAGGCCGAGTTCGCCAAACTTCCATCGGATCCCGACCGCGATCTGGTGCTCTCCACCATTCGCGCAGGGCTGCTGGAGTACCAGACAGTTCGCAGTTGGGAGCGCAATCCTGACATTTATTCAGAGCGGCATCACGGGCAGTGCGTTCAACTATCATGAGCCGGACCTTCGCGCCTCCGGAAGTCGCGGCTGCGTTCGCTGATCGAGCGCGAGAGGAAGATGCCGCAAGTGCTGGCCGCGGCGCGGGTGAACCTGAAGAATCCGCCCAAGATTTATACCGAGATCGCGATTCAGCAAGCTCCCGGCATCATTAGTTTCTTTGAGAAGGACGTTCCGCTCGCCTTCAAGAGCGTGACGGATCAAAAGCTACTGGCGGAATTTCGCGCGGCGAATGATGCTGTCATCAAGGCGCTCGGCGATTATCAAAACTATTTGAAGACCGACGTGCTGCCGCGATCGAACGGCGACTTCCGCTTGGGCGCGGAGACTTACGCCAAGAAGCTTCTGTACGAAGAAATGGTGGATATTCCGCTCGACCGCTTGTTCGAAATCGGTTACGCCGATCTGCACCGGAACCAGCAGAGGTATCGCGAAACGGCATTGCTGATCGACAAAACCAAGACCGCGCAACAGATTCTGGCGGAGGCGGTCAAGGATCACCCTGCGCCGGATCAACTCCTGCAAACGTTTCGCAACACGCTAGGCGGATTGCGTGATTTTATCTCCAGTCGCCACCTAGTGACGATTCCTTCGCCGGTGCTGCCCATTCTGGAAGAGACGCCGCCGTTTATGCGCGCGACGACATTCGCTTCCATGGATACGCCGGGGCCCTATGAGACGGTAGCGAAAGAAGCGTTTTTCAATGTGACGATTCCGGAAAAGAGCTGGACGCCGGAACGCACCGAGAGCTTCATGGGTCAATTCAACTGCGGCACGATTCTTTCCACCGCCATTCACGAAGCCTATCCCGGCCACTACGTGCAGTTCTTGTGGATGCCGCGAATCCAATCGCGCGTGCGTAAGCTGCTGGGCGCGAGCTCCAACGCCGAGGGCTGGGCGCACTACTGCGAGCAAATGATGCTCGACGAAGGCTACTCGAAAGATCCCAAGATGCGTCTGGGCCAATTGCAGGATGCGCTACTGCGCGATGCGCGCTACATCGTCGGAATCGAGATGCATACCGGGAAGCGCACTTTCGATCAAGCCATCGAATTCTTCGTACAAGAGGGCTATCAGCCGCACGAAGTAGGTGTGGTCGAAACCAAGCGCGGCACCGCCGATGCCACCTATCTTTACTACACGCTGGGG
Organism: Bryobacterales bacterium; assembly: GCA_963779075.1. Classification (GTDB taxonomy): domain Bacteria; phylum Acidobacteriota; class Terriglobia; order Bryobacterales; family Bryobacteraceae; genus Palsa-187. The sequence goes on along the minus strand of CAVZWS010000018.1, from coordinate 732,087 downwards.
AAACTGCAAATCCTGAAGCTGCGCGAAGACTACAAGAAAATGCGCGGCAGCCAGTTCTCGCTGGAGGAATTTCACGACCGCTTTCTGCAGCAGGGATTCCCGCCCATCAAGATCGTTCGCAAGGCGATGCTGGGCAACGATTCTCCGACATTGTAGGCGAGGTTGTAAGCGGCCACGCGTTTCCTCCCGGGCGGGGCGCGATTGGTCCGCCTAGACGATTACCTCAACCGGGATCGGCGGCAGTTTGCGGCGGCCGATGTTCAGCTTGATGTGGTGCAGTCCCGGACCGATTTCTTCCGGCAGTCGGAAGTTCACCTGATAACGCTGTGGGCGCGGGTCAGTGCAGATCTTCTCCACATCCTCCACCGGATGTCCGCCCATCCAGACTTCGATGTCGAAGGGACGCGCTATTTCTTCCAGCGTCAGCGCCACCCTGCGATTGTCAACCCGCCGCGGCGCGGCTACGATGCGCGGGATGGAAGGGCCGGGAGGGATCACGCGAAGAGTTGCCGGCTTGGATAACGGGCGATCTAGCCAGAAAAGTTGAACCGGGAGCAGGCCCGTGGCCTCCAGCTCCGGCAGGTCGACCCGAATCCGTTGCCAACCGCCGCGATCCGCTGCGCCGATGGAAGTGATGGTCCCTAACGAGTTGCCAATGGTGGCGCGCAAGTGATTCAGCCCGGCGTCCGGCGGAAGGTTCTCCGCGCGGATGGAGATGGCGGCGAATCGCCCGCGGCAGGGCGCCACCGGTTCAAAGCTGTAGGCGTTGGTGATTTTGTGAATCTTCACCGGGAGAGTGTCGCCCAGCGCCGCAATCTGTTGTTCCAGACCGGCGGACCATCCGGCAGGCTGCTTGCGCCAGGTGGTCCACATGGATTGCGTGGAGACGCCGTCCAACGCCAGCACCTGAAAATCGTGTGACTGAGCAAACTCCAAGAGTTCGTGCGATGAGAAGCTTGCGCCAGACTGGCCCGCAGAGCCGTTGAACTGCAGACGCACCAAACCGCCAGTACGCAGTACCCGATGGATCTCCCGCAGAAAGGCAATCACCAATTCCTGGCTTGGGATGTAGGGGAACAGCGCGAACGAGTAGACGAAATCAAAGGACTGATCGGCGAAATCCTCCAGGCTGGTTCCATGGATCTCGCGCGGATGGGCGTGAGGAAGATCCTGAAGATTTTCGCGCGCCTGCCGAATCGAATCGCTGGCAACATCCACTCCGTGGATTTCGAGGAAGTGCCGGCTCATGGGACGCATCAGGCGTCCGGAGCCGCAGCCGATTTCAAGGGCGCGCCAGTTGCCGCGCTCCTCCGCTTTCAGGCGGCCCAGTTCAGCTTCCAGTTCATTGACCACGACAGTGGCTGAGGCCAGAAACTCAGCGTCGCTCTGGCCGCGCCGCCCATAGGCGACGTAGTAACTGGCATCGATTGTCGGTTCCGGACGGTCGGAATCGGGCACGGCTGCTACTTGCGGCTGGAGTAACGGTCAAGTTCCCGCAGCAGGGGCGCCGCTGACTTGGTAGGGGCGACCGAACCGCTGACAATTTCGCGATTCTTCAATGGCTTGCCATAGAGGTCCTGGTTCCAGTCGTCGTCTTCGCGCAAGGTTGCGCCATTCAAGGCGATGCCGGCGAACAGGCCACGCGCGCGCGACCATGCGAGAATTTCAGCAGTCATGCGGGCATCGGTTTCGGCTTGCGCGACCCGGCCCACGGGTCCGGCGGCAACCGTCGCGTCAGCGCCCAGCGTGAACTTATCTCCCAGCAAGCGCTCCATGCCTCTGTCGTTCATCACCAGCATGAACACGTCCATCTCGGATGCGCCGATCTGGAAACCCACGCTGCCACCTTCGATGCGAACCGAGCCGGGAGCCGACCAGCCCACGCCGTCCTTCTTGCGGCAGGAAACGAAACCCTTGCCGTACTTCCCGCCAACGATGAAAGCCCCCTTCTTCAGATCGGGAATGATCACGATACATTCCGCCTTCTCGAGAAGCTCCTGCGGGATCGCCTTGTCGGGGATTCCCATCACTTCCTTGAAAGCCTCGGCGGCACTTTGCAAACGCTTGGGCGCATCCGACGCGGCGGATGCCGTGAAGGGCAGCAGGGTGGCCGTTAGTGCGGCGAACATTCTCAATTTCATGGAACAACCTCCGGTAATAGATTGCTACTTGCTTTATGATGCCAGATCTAATGACGCCAGTTCGGGGGACCGCGTTTCAGGCGTTCTCAGGTCTCTCTCTCCATGATGCTGGATACTTCGGCGGAGCGAACGCCATAGACTCGCCGGATCATGCGGCAGATTTCCGCCGCCACGCGCTCCGGCCGCTCTTTGTCTTTTTGCGATTCAGGAAGGTCCAACTCGACCTTCAGATAAACATGCGTCCGCGCCATTTTCCCATGATACGGATGATACGATAGAGGAGTCCACGCGGTGAATATTCCCTGCAAATTATGCGAAAAACGGAGAGCGCGCAGGCACTGTCCGGGCGTCGAAGGCGAGATCTGTTCGCAGTGCTGCGGATCGCAACGCGAGATTACGATTGAGTGCCCGGCTTCGTGCGAGTATCTGAAGGAAGCGCGCTTTCATGAGCAGCCCCCGGCGGTAACGGAAGATCAGGTGCCCAATCCGGACATCCGGTTGAGCGAAAAGTTTCTGCGGGAGATGGAGCCGCTGGTGTTCACGCTGGCAGTGGCGCTGAAGCGCGCGATGGAAGCGGGCCGTGCCGTCGATTTCGATGCGCGGGAGGCGCTGGATGCGGAGATCCGCACATATCGGACGCTGCAGACGGGCTTAATTTACGACACTCGTGCGCCCAATCCCTATGCGGCGGCGATTCAACAGAAGCTGCGCGAGGCGGTGGAAGAATTTCGCAAGGAGCTGGTGCAGGAAAGCGGAATGCACACGGTGCGCGATGCGGACGTGCTGGGCGTGCTGGTGTTTCTGCAGAGGTTGGAAATGCGTTACAACAACGGGCGCAGGCGCGGGCGGGCATTTCGAGATTTTCTGGCCGGCTATTTGCCGGAGGCTTCGGCGCCGGCGGTGCTGGTTTGAAAGCTAGCGTGAAACATAAGGGCTACGTTGTGTTTGGGCATGGTTCCAGCGTTGAATCCGCTAACGATGCAGTGCGCGCGATGGCTGGGGAGTTACAGCGCCGGCCAGGATATGAGGCGGTGCAGACGGCGTTTCTCGAAGCGGGAAAGCCGGATTTGCACGGCGCGATCGATCTTCTGGCGGGGCAGGGCGTCGGGCATGTGATCGTCATCCCCTATTTCCTGACGCTGGGAATGCACCTGCAGCGCGATCTGCCGCGCCTGGTGGAGGAGATTCGCGCCGTGCATCCGGGACTGGAGATCCAAGTCACGCCGCCGCTCGACGGGCATCCCGCGCTGATCGACGCACTGCTAGGGCGGGCCCGCGAGGCCACCGAAGGGAAACCGGGTGCAAGCGAAACTGCTTGAATGGGTGGAGATCGCGCCCGGGGTCCGGCACTTTGTGTTCGAAGCGCCGCAACTGGAGCGCCTGGAATTCATGCCCGGGCAATTCGTCTCGCTCTCCGATTCGGTTGCGTCTCGGAATATCACGCGGGCTTACTCCATCGCTTCGGCGCCTGGCAGCGGCAACCGCTTTGAGCTGTGCCTGAATCGCGTCGACGACGGCGCCTTCTCGCCGCATCTGTTCGACCTTTCGGCGGGAGACGTCGTGAATATGCAGCCGCCGCTCGGCACGTTCACGCTGCGCCAGCCGCTGCGGGATTCGTTGCTGGTGGCGACAGGAACCGGCATCGCGCCCTTTCGTTCGATGCTGAAGGCGGTGCTTCAGCCGGATTCGCCGGCCTTCACGCTGTTGTTCGGCGTGCGGCTCGAATCGCACCTGTTGTATCGCGAGGAATTCGAGCAGATGGCCCGCGAGTTTCCTCAATTTCGCTTTTGGCCGACCTTGACGCAGCCGGGTTCCCCCTGGTGCGGGCGCACAGGCCGGGTGCAGACGCACTTGTCCGAAGCCATCGGCGGGCGAAGCGACATCGACATTTATCTCTGCGGCTTGCAACCCATGGTGGATGATGTGCGGCAGATACTGAAGGGCATGGGATTCGATCGCAAGCAAATCCGCTACGAGAAATACGATTGATGGGACGCACGATTTCACTGGCACTGGCTCTGGTGTTTATCTTCGCGGCGGTGGCCGGGATCATGTTAAAAGTAATGCCCGCGCCGCTCAAGGACAGCGACTACCTGATCATCGGCTCGGTGTCCACGATGGTGTCGCTGCTGCTGCTGTTCGTGCTGTTGAACGCGGCCTCCGGGAAGGCTTCGAGCGTATTTTTCAAGCGGCGCAAGAAGGGGCCTTAGGCAGCGTCCTCAGGCCGGAAGCCCGCTACCGAAAGGCGTCTTTGCCGAATTCGACGTGCAGCCGCAGGCTATAAATCCACACGGGACCCCGATCCTGGTTATACGCGGGATTGGCGACGTGCTGCACATCGAGCGTCGTGAAAAAGCCCGGAAAAAGGCGGGCATTGTAATAACTTTCCCAGGTATATTCAGGCCCATATTGCAGGGCGCCGTCTCCGATCAAAAAGTCGTAGCCGCCCCGCGCGAGATACAATGCGTGCACTCCAGAGATGCCGCCGACGGTAAGGGCCGTCGCCACGACATCGTGCGGCCGCCTCCAGCGAGTTCCCGTGACCGATACTCCGCCGCTCGCCAGACGATCCATGACGGTGAACGCGAAGCTTTCGGTTTTCCCGTCATTCCAGCCTAACCGTGCGAATACACCGACGTCCTTGATGATTTCCTGATCGACGCTGATGCCCGTGCCGTACTTCAATCTGCCCACCTGGTGGGTAGCGGTCACGTCCGGCCGCGTATGGGTTGATTCGCTCAAGCGGAGCGCCTCGGCGTAGCTGCCGGAGTCGGTGTGCAGCCACGATCCCATTAGCCGGATGGAGCCGGGATGGCCTCCGGGCGAGTAGCGCAGTTCGCCCTCCACCATGTCGCCGCGGTCCCGCAGCAAGCGCCGGTCGAAGCGCAGGCCGTTCGCCACCTTGGGCTCGGCAGCGCTCCCGTAGCGCAAGGACCAGCGCTTGGTGTGGAACTCGTGCACCCAGCCCCAGGTGTAACCGCGTGTGTCGGCCGGATAATCCCAGGCGCCGTTGTACATGGTCGCCCAGCCCATGAACTGTGTGCGGGGGTCGTGGCTGTAACTGTTGTTATCGAAAAAGTCGGTGACGGTGAAGCGCCCGACGGTGACACTGTAGCGTGTCATGGGGCGCGATCCCGCGAGTTGGTTTTCGTCGCTCGAAAAGTTTTCCCGTTCACTTCCGAAACCGAAATCCTGCGTAACGTACGCGCGCGCGAGGTAGGGCTTAGGAGTCGCCGAAGCCACGCGCGGCAATTCGCCGTTAGGAAAGTTCGCGATACCGTTTACCCCACTGAATCCGCGGCCACCGGCGATTTCGGGATCGACATAGACTTGCGTGTTGCTACCCAACCGGAAGCCGAGAAACACCGTGCCAGTGAGGGACACGTCGTGCTCGGCACGGTGTTGGAGGCTGAACCGGCCGGCATAGGGCGAACGGAAGGTCCCGTGATCGTCGCCGATTGACGTTGCCTGGAAGAACAGATTCCAGCGCTCCGGAGCCGGAGGATCGGGCGACGTATCCTGCGTTTGCTGGCCCAACCCGTAACCAGCGCATAACAGTATCAGCAACGGGAAATAAATCCGCATAATTCCATCATCCCTATGGCGTGTGTCAATTCGATTTCATAAGTCCTGGGAGGGTCTTCGACCCTCCCAGATTCTTGCCGCGCAATTCGCGCAGCGCCGCAGTGCCACGATACGTCCATCGGCAGACGCACATCCATAAATTCGATTAAAAAACGCATCATTGCGCGAACAAAAGCAGTGGTGTTATTACGCATCTTCTTTCTCCTTACTTTGAATACGGCTCACCGCGCGAGGCCGGGAGCAAGGGATGCGCAAGCAGCGCCAATCGAGACTACGAATGAGTCGCGATCAGGGAGAACTCCGTAGACGGAGGCTCGGCTGCCTGGGCATCGACATACTCTCCGAACCGGATTAGATGACCACCTTCAGACATGGATAAGCCTCCTTTCATTAGGAATTGGACGGAACAATTTCCTTCCACTACTTCTGCTAGGATATACCGGCAGGGGTATACTTGTAAAGACCCGAATCCAAATTTTTTATGGCACACACAATCGACGAGAAAAAAAGACTACTGAACCGGGTACGGCGGATTCGTGGCCAGGTGGAAGCTGTCGAGAGAACTCTGGATCAAGAGGCCGAATGCTCTGAAGTCCTGCACAATATTTCAGCGTGCCGCGGCGCCATGGACGCTTTAATGGCCGAGGTGATCGAGGGCCATATTCGATTTCATGTCCTGGATCCCAAACGAAGGCCCACGGACGAGCAGACGCAAGCCGCCGACGACCTCATTCACGCGCTGAGGGCCTACTTGAAGTAGTTGGAAGTTAGCGCGCTTTGCGTAATTCCACTTGCTTATAGACTGCGCGGGAGTCGGCAAAGGTCGGAAACGCCATGCCGGGGAGCTTGGCCGCGGCAGTACCGGTAGCGACGCCCCAGCGCAGCGCTTCGGAGAATGATTTCTTCTTTTCCATGCTCCATGCGAAGGCTGCGACCAGCGCGTCGCCGGCGCCGATGGGGCTCAGGGCTTCAATGCGCGGCGGCAGTGCTTCGAACACTCCTTCAGGAGACGAACCGATGGCTCCCCGCGCGCCGAGCGAAAGGATCACGCTTTCCGGCCCCATTGACTGCATGATGTCGACTGCTTCGAGGCACTGCCCGCGAGTGATCAGAGCCCGGCTGAGCAGGCGCTCGGCTTCGTGCTGGTTCTGCATGATGACCGTAGGCTTGGCTTCGAGCGCGTGCTGCATCGCCTCGCCATCCGTGTCGAGCAGGGTCTTCACGCCATGGTTCTTGGCCATTTCGATGATTTCGCAATAGTAGTGAGCTTCCACGCCGGGCTGAATGCTGCCGCATATCATGAGCCATTGCGTTTTAGGAAGACGCGCCTCCACCTTCTTCTTGATCTCCTGGAGTTCACCAGCCTCCAGCGGCAGGCCTCGTTCATTCAGCTTCACTGTGAGTCCAAACTTGTCCGAAATCGTCAGATTCGTCCGGCTCTCGGCGTGCACATGCACCGCGTCATAAGGGAAGCCCAAGCCGGTCAGCAGTTTCTCGATGCGCTCGCCGGCCGCTCCCCCGGCAGTAAGCACGGCGGCCGTTTTGCCGCCAAAGGAGTGGATCACCTGTGAGGCGTTGATGCCGCGTCCGCCGGCGGCTTCGCTGCGGTCGAGGATGTAACCGCGGTCCTCAAATACCAGGCGATCCGCCGTAATAATGCGATCCAATGCTGGATTGATGGTTAAGGTGAGGATCAAGTTAACATGGTAACCTGACCGGGCGAGTTCAATCCCCTCCCCAATTCCGCGCGCTCACAGCGTTGGCGTGCGTGTGTTTTTTCTGGGGCACGACGTATCTGGGAATCCGTGTGGCGCTGGAGTCCTTTTCTCCGGCCATGTTAATGTGCCTGCGCTATAGCTTTTCCGGGAGCGCCTTGCTGATCGGAGCCAAGGTGGGCGGCGCGCATCTCCCCCAGGGCCGCGAGGCGCTGCGCACGGCCTTCTATGGATTGCTGACGATTGCGATCGGAACCGGAGCTCTGGCGTACAGCGAGCAATGGATTCCCAGCGGTATGGCGTCTTTGTTTGCCAGCCTGCAACCATTTTGGCTGGTGGGCGTGGAGGCGTTGTCGCCTGAAGGTGAACGCCTGCATTGGCCCTCCATTGGCGGAATGCTGGTGGGCATGGCGGGCGTAGCGTTGTTGATGACGCCGGGATCGGGCGGGGTGAGCGTCCAAGCCATGTTGGGCGGCTTCTTCCTGATGCAGTTCGGCGGATTGATGTGGTCCATCGGCTCCATCGAACAGCGGCGCATGGGGACCCGGGTGCATCCCTTCGTGAGCGGAGGCGTGCAGCAGCTCGCCACCGGAATTGCCTTTGCGTTACCCGCGATCCTTGATGGGCGGCAGGAGGGGTGGAACACCCAGGGCCTGCTCGCTATCGCGTATCTGGCGGTTTTCGGCGGCATCGTCGGCTACAGCGCATTCATTTATTCGATGCATCATCTTCCGGTAGCCCTGGTCTCGATTTACACATACATCAACCCCATCGTGGCGGTCGCGCTGGGCTGGTGGTTCTATCGCGAACCTTTCGGCTGGCGCGAAACAGCGGCGATGGCGGTGATCTTCGCGGGAGTCGCCATCGTTAAATTGACCACGCGGCGCAGCCTGCGGCCGGAAGAAGAATCAGTCCCGATCGAGTAGCTTCGCGCCGAGCGAGCCGCCAAACGTCGGCAACAGGGTCAGGAATACGAACGACTCCAGCAAGACTCTGGTGATTCCGGCGGCGGTCTGGATTTCTTTGAGTGCCTGCACTACTTCGGGCCGTGTGCTCCCAGCTTGTTCGCGGACTGCGTTCGCCAGATCCGGATTGGTCAGCATCGCAGCGAACGCGGTGAACAGAAGCGTGGTGATCAGGAAGCCAAAAATGCCGGATATCCAGCCGAGATGCGCTCCGTTTGCCATGGACAGCCGCTCTCCGGTCTTGCGCTTGTAGAGGTGCACCGCAAAGGCGCCCGAAGCGATGGGAGCAAGGATCGCGATGACCTGCAATCCCGGCAACTGGCCTAGCAGTACAAACAGGCACAAGCCCAAAGCCCCGGCCACCAGACCCACGCGGAGGGCGAGGCGGTTATGAAAGCCGATGCGAGCCGGCGGGGGCGGCGCCACCTCGATAGGCGGCGGGATTGGTTCCTCTACTTCTTCGACGAACACGGGTTCGTCGCGCTGCGGTTTGCCGCACTTGTGGCAGAATCGCGCGTCGGGGGGAAGCGTTGCGCCGCAGGTACAAACGTCAGGCACGCCTCCAGTGTGCCACGTTATGCTGAGACTTGCGATGCCCCCCGCCGTTGCCACCCCCGTCACCGTCGACGACATCCGGGCCGCGGCCCAGCGCATAAAGCCCATCGCGCGGCGGACTCCGGTTTTGAATTCGCACAGCTTCGACCGCGAAGCCGGCGCGAAAGTTTTCTTCAAGTGCGAAAACATGCAGAAGGGCGGTGCGTTTAAGATTCGCGGCGCGGCGAATTTCATCTATTCGATTCCAGCGGCGGATCGAGCGCGCGGCGTGGTGGCGTTCTCCTCCGGCAATCATGCGCAGGCGGTGGCGATCGCGGCGCAGTCGCTGGGAGTCCCGGCGACGCTGGCCATGGCGCAGGATGCACCGCGCGCCAAAGTGGAAGCGACGCGGGCGCGCGGTGCGCGGATCGTTACCTACGACCGCTTTCGCGAGGATCGCGTGGCGGTGGGGAAAAAACTGGCGGAGGAAACCGGGGCAACGCTGGTGCCCCCTTACGACCATCCCTGGACCATTGCCGGCCAGGGCACGGCCGTGCTTGAACTGCTCGAAGAAGTACCGGACCTCGATGCGATCGTGGTGTGCATCGGCGGCGGAGGACTGATGGCTGGCAGCGCGATTGCGGCCAAGAGCCTGCGCCCCAACATCCGCGTGATCGGCGTGGAGCCAGCGGACGCCAACGATACAAAACTGTCGATCGAGGCAGGGAAGCGAGTTGAAATTCCACCGCCCGCCACGATCGCCGATGGACTGCGCGCGCAGATTCCCGGCGAGCTGACTTTCCCGATTATGCAGCGGCTGGTGGACGACATCGTTTTGGTGAGCGAAGACGAGATTCGCGCCACGATGAAGTTTCTGCTCACGCGCCTGAAGATTCTCACCGAACCGAGCGGTGCGGTTTCGGCCGCGCCGGTGCTTTTCAAGAAGCTCCCGCCGGGGCTGGGGCGCGTGGGCGTTGTGCTCTCCGGCGGCAACGTGGATTACGAACTGCTTGCCGGGCTTTGATACCCAAATCCGTATCGCCCGGCCCGATGAGCACAGCCGCGTGCTGTCGGTGTACGTTGCGCTCGGCTATCGCCGCGAGGTCGATCCCGCCGATACCGTTTGGCTCGCCGAGACTGAAGACGAAGCGGTCGGAATCGTTAGAGTGGCAGCGGAGCAGGGAACTCTGGTGCTAAGGGGGATGCGGATCGCGGAACACGTGCGGCGGCAGCGTCTCGGCACACGAATGCTGGAGGCGATTGCGGAGTGGCTCGGCGATCGCGAATGTTATTGCGTTCCTTATCCGCACTTAGTGGGATTCTATGGCCAGATCGGATTCGTAGTGCTTGAGCCCGCTGCCGCGCCCGCGTTTCTTTCCGAAAGAGTCGCAGAGTACCGGCGCAATGGCGAGGAAGTGATCCTTATGCGCAGGGCGGCAGCGGGGCGCGCAGGCGGAGATCCACCCCCAACGCAGTGGCGTTCGTGAAAAAATGAAACATGATTTGGTTGATCCTGGCAGCGCTCTTCTTCGCCGATCCGTTTTGGCAGACCAAACCCGCAAAGGAATGGACCGACCCCGAGCTCTCGCAGTTTCTGGCGGATTCACCGTGGGCTCAGATGGCCGCGCAGCCCGGCAAACCGCAGGGCGGTAAGAACTCGGGCGAAGACAGGTTGGTGCAGGTGTACCTTGCGACGGCGGAGCCGGTAGTGAAAGCACTTGCCGAACGCGACCGGCGCCTGGAGCTAAGGCGTCCGGGCATCACCAAGACGCTGGCAGAGGACCCTTTATCCGAAGAGCGTGCCCTGTGGTTTGCCGACCATCGGGCAGAGTATATCATCATCGCCGCGCGCGTCGGAAACAATGATGCCTTCTCGATCGAGAAAGAAACCAGCCGGATGGAACGCGAAAGCGTCATGGAGTCGGGGCGCATTCAGGTGAAGGTGAGCGCCACTTTCCCGCCCACGCAGACCGATCCGCATCTGTACCTGGCGTTCCTTCGCGAGCCGGTCGCGGCCGCCGACAAGGACCTCAGCTTCGGGTTGTATTTGCCGGGCGTGCCGGCGCCTTACCGGACCGTCACGTTCAAGATCAAAGACATGATGGTGGACGGTAAGCTCGAGATGTAAGCGGCGATCGTCAGAACAAGAGCGGGACGGCGCACTCAACGGCGGCCCTGGTGAATAGCTCGCCGAATGTCTTTGTCGGGGATTGGCCGCGCGCCCCAGCGATGCGCCATTTCTTTCCGCAAACGTGCGAGCTCGGTGACGGCTTCCCGCACCTCACTCAACGCGGGCCCGCGATCCGGGATCAGGCGCGCCACCAGCTTCTGGTGTTTGGTCATGACGATGAGGCAACGACTCCTTTAGCGGGCCAGGGCCGAACGCAGCAACGCGCTCAGTCCGTTCCACGCAATCTGCACGCCGATGCATACAAGGATGAAAGACGAGAGGCGGATGACAACGTTCATCGCCGCATCGCCCAGCGCTTCGGCAATGCGCTCGGCGAAACGATAGCTCACATAGATTGATACGGCGATTAGAATGGCCCCGATCAGCAATCCGACGATGAGCGGCCAGCGCCACTCCGAACCCTCGGTTCGATTGGCGCCCACGGTGATCGCCGCCGAAATTGAACCCGGGCCCACCGTCAAGGGGAGCGTCAACGGATAGAAAGCCTGCCGCATGTAATTGGTCTCGTTGCAGGGACCTTTGGCATCCATGCCGGCGTCGTCACTATCGGAATGGCGGAGTAAGGACCATCCGGTTGCGGCCGCCACCAGCCCGCCGCTCACTTGCACCACGGGGAGCGAAATCCCGAAGAAACCGAGGATGTGGGTGCCAATAAAAATCGAGACCACCATGAGCACCAGGCCATTTACGGCAATGGCCCGCGCGAGTTTCGCGCGCCCCTGGTCGGAGACCCCTCGGGAGAGCAGCAGAAAGATGGGCGCATTCCCCAACGGATTGACGATCGGGAACAGCGCGCCCACCACCAGCAACATGCTCGCCACCAACTGGCTGAAACTGCTCTTCATGAAGTAGATCTCATTCGCGCGGCCCACGGAGCGTCCGCGAGCCTTTGTTCAATGGTACTCAACTGCGGCGTCATGGCCCGGTCCGGAGTTCTGCTATACTTTTACTTTAGATTCCTAGCCCCTGCGCCTTCGCTGCTTGCGTTGCGCGCGTCCAAGAAGGAATAAGATGCCGAAACGCACATTTCAGCCGAACAATCGCAAGCGGGCCAAAGTACACGGGTTCCGTGAGCGCATGAAGACCAAGAACGGGCGCGCCGTGCTCAGCCGCCGCCGCGCGCGCGGCCGTCATAAACTGACTGTCAGCGACGAGAGAGCTGTCCGGTACGCTAAGGCCAGCAGCTAAACCCGCCTCCGGCGGCACGCTGAAGTTTCCGCACGCTTCGCGGATTCTGCGCTCTGCCGAATTTCGAGCCGTCTATGATAACGGTATCCGCCTCTCCGGTCCTTTGTTCGCGGCCTTTTGTCTGGCAAACGCGGACCCGTCCCGACGCACGGCTCGACTGGGGCTTACCGTGCCCCGCGCCATTGGCGGAGCGGTGGTCCGAAACCGGATCAAGCGGCGCATTCGGGAAGCGTTCCGGCTGCAGCGGGCGGAGATCGGCCCACAGTGGGATATCGTGGTCAATCCCCGCCGAGCGGCGCTCAACGCGTCTTTCCCGGAGATCGAGCGAGCGTTGCGGAAGGTGATCGAAAAATGCGGACCTTAGTGGTGGGGATATTACGTATCTATAAGCGATGGATCTCGCCGTCGCTACCTTCGGCCTGCCGGTTCCACCCGACCTGTTCTGAATACATGCTGCAGGCGGTGGAAAAGCACGGCGTGGTCCGAGGGGTCGGGCTGGGCCTCATGCGCTTGCTGCGCTGCCATCCGTTTCATCAAGGAGGATTCGATCCCGTCCGCTAGCGCCGCACCGGGTATGCAATCGGTATGAAAAAAGAATTGACCATGGAAGTGCGGTTGCTGATCGCGTTCGTGCTGATGGGATTGGTGCTGCTGGTCAGCCAGTATTTCATCAAGCCGGCGCCGGCGCCCACCGCTACCAAAGAGGGCGCGGCGAAGAACGCGCAGCCGTTGACGCCGGCCGCGGTCGAGAAGCCAGAAGCGGTCATTCCTTCGAGCGCCAAGCAGAAAGCCGCGGAGACCCTGAACGCTGTGCAGGCGGCCGGCGAAGAGACGCTTGCAGTGGACACCGGCGTCTACCACGTGGTGTTTTCGAATCGCGGCGCAGTCGTGCGAAGCTGGGTTCTCAAGGATTACAGCTATCGGGATCAAGCGGGCAAGCCGCTCGAACTGGTGTACCAGCCTGCCCTGGTGCACGCTCCAGCGCCCTTTGCGATTGACCTCAAGGGACAGACATTCGCGACCGATCCCAACGCCGCTCTGTTTAAGACCACCCGCTCGGGCGACGGACTCGAAGTTTCCTTCGAATTTTCCGACGGACGCGCACTCGTCAAGAAGACTTTCCGTTTCGCGCAGAAGAGCTATCTGGTTGGCGTCACCTCCGAGATCACGCAGAACGGCACCGCCGTGCCGCATTTGCTCACCTGGCGCGGAGGCTTCGGCGATCCGACGGTGCGCAACCCGGTTTCCGTCCAGCACGCGCTCTACTACGATCTGTCGAATTCAGTAAGCTGTATCAGAAATCCGCCAGCGATGCGAAGAACGGCCCGACTTCAGTCAGCGGACAGTTTTCGTTTGTGGGAATCGAAGACAGCTACTTCACCGCCGTATTCCTGCCGGGCGATAACAAAACCTCGGTGGAGGAAACCACCTTTGCCGATCTCAGTTCCCGACGCGGCCGGCAAGGACGAGAAGCGCGTCGGCGTGGGGGTGGGGGGCGAAGGGCTCAATTCGCTTTCGTTATTCGTCGGGCCCAAGGACACAGACCTGCTCCGCACCGTGAATCCGAAGCTGGCACAGGTGGTCGATTGGGGCTTTTTCGGCGTAATCGCGAAACCGCTGTTCCTGGTTCTCAATTGGACGTCGGATCATTTGGCGCACAACTACGGTTGGTCGATCGTGCTGGTCACGCTGGTAATCAACATGCTCCTGTTTCCGTTGAAGATCACCAGCATGAAGTCCTCTAAGAAGATGCAGGCGTTGCAGCCCCAGATCAAGGCCATTAACGAGAAGTACAAGGGCATCTCCATGAAGGACCCGCGCAAGACCGAGCAGAACCAGGAAGTAATGGATCTGTATAAAAAGAACGGCGTGAATCCGGTGGGCGGGTGTCTGCCCATGATATTGCAGCTCCCATTCCTGTGGGCGTTCTATAAGGTGCTGGGCGTGGCCATCGAGATGCGCGGCTCCCATTGGCTGTGGATAACCGATTTGTCGCAGCCCGAAGCGCTGGCGATTCACGTGTTGCCGATTCTATTGGTGATCACGCAATTCGCCATGCAGAAGATGACGCCGCAGCCGGGCGTGGATCCCGCGCAGGCGAAAATGATGATGTTTATGCCGCTGATGTTCGGCTATATGTTCTACTTTGCGTCGGCGGGATTGGTACTATACTGGTTAACCGGCAACGTGGTGGGCATCGTGCAACAGTGGCTCTTGAACAAGACTATGCCCGCTGCGCCCGTGGCGGCGCCGGTTCCTATTAAGAAGGGCAGGAAATAAACGTTGGCCCAAAAGAAATATACCGTCGCCGAAACCGGACCGCGCATTGAAGAATTTCTCAATAACGTCTTTAAGCTGGCCGGATTTCAACTGGCCTTTACCGTGGCCGAAGGCGAGACGCCGCATCCGGATTTCGAAAACCCCGACTTGATGGTTCGCTTCACCGGTGCCGACGTGGACTTGCTGCTGGGCAACAAGGCCGAACTGCTGTTGGCGCTGGAGCAGTTGACCATGGAAGCCATCGGCATGGCTCCCGAAGAGCATTCGCGGATCTGTTTCGATGCCAACGATCGCCGCATCCTGCGCATCGAAGAGCTGCGTATGAGCGCGCAGGCCGCCTCCGACCGCGTCAAGAAATCGCGCCAGCCGTTTCACTTCAGCCCCATGAATAGCCGCGAGCGGCGCATTTTGCACTCTGGCCTTGCGGGATGAGACCGATGTGCGCAGCGAGAGCGTGGGTGAGGGCCCGATCCGCCAGGTGGTGATCGTGCCGGCGGAGATGAAGACGCTGCCTGAGCCGGTGATTCCGCCGAAGCCGCGCCCCGAATTAGACTCGACGGGCGGCAGGCCGGGCGGGTTCCGATCGTGGCCGGGGCGGACGCGACGGCGATCGCCGCGGCGGCCCGCCATCACGCGGTGGTCCGCGTCGGCCGCGCGCTACGCGATCATCGCTAGTGTAAGTGAAGCTCCACGACACGATCGCCGCGGTATCGACGCCGCCGGGGCGGGGCGGCATCGGCATCGTGCGCATTTCCGGACCGGACGCACGCGCCATCGCTGAAGCCATGCTTCGGTTTCCGTCGCGTTCTGAAACGGGCTCCTGGAAACCATGGTCGGCTATGCTGGCGGAGCTTCCGGATGCGGCCGGCCATGCGGTGGATCACGTTGTAGTGACGTATTTCGCAGCGCCGCGATCCTACACCGCCGAGGACGTGATCGAGATCTCGTGCCACGGCGCTCCGGTGGTCCTGCGTTTTGCGCTGGAGCGCGCCTGCGCTTCCGGAGCCCGACTGGCCGAACCCGGCGAGTTTACTTTGCGGGCGTATCTCAACGGCCGCATCGACTTGCCGCGAGCCGAAGCGGTTCGCGATCTGATCGACGCCACCACGCTCTATCAGGCCCGTATCGCGGCGCAGCAAATCGGCGGATCGGTTTCGCTGCGGCTGAAACCGGTGAAGGAACAACTGCTGGAACTGATCGCGCTGCTGGAAGCCGGGATCGATTTTGCCGAAGACGACATCAGTGTGGCGGCGCCGGAAGAGATCTTGCGGCGGATCGATCCCGTGCTGGCCGCGGTGCGCGCGCTGATTGCAAGCTTCGCCTACGGCAAGCTGGTGCATCAGGGATTCACGCTGGCGATTGTCGGCCGTCCCAACGTGGGCAAGAGCAGCTTGTTCAACCGGCTACTGGAGCAAGATCGCGCCATCGTCACCGATGTTGCCGGCACCACGCGTGACCTGGTGTCGGAGACGGCGGTGATCGAAGGAATTCCCGTCAAGTTTGTGGACACGGCGGGCATTCGCTCGGGACAGGACTTGGTCGAGAAACTCGGCATCGAGCGCAGTTATCAGGCGATGGCGGACGCCGATTTGACGGTGGTGGTGGTGGATCTCTCCGCGCCGCTCGATGCGGCCGGATCGGCAGCTGATCGAAAAAGCTCAGCAGCAGGGGAAAAGTATCGTCGCCGGAAACAAGTGCGATTTGCCGGTGCAGGCCGACGCGTCCGGCGCGCTGCGCGTTTCCGCGCTCACCGGCGAGGGCCTCGCGGAACTGCGCCGCGCCATCATTGACGCCATCGCTCCCGGCGGACGGCTGGAGCAGGAAGGCGGTTTCATCACCAGTCTCCGCCACGAACAGCTATTGCAGGAAACCCGCGAGGCGCTGGAGCAGGCTCGCACCGCAACCACGCTCGGCATCCCGCACGAGATGCTGCTGCTGGATTTATACGCCGCGCTGCGTCCTATCGATGGCATCACCGGCGCCACCACGGCGGACGATATCCTGAACCGGATTTTCTCCACCTTCTGCATAGGAAAATAGGGCGCGGCGAAAAATGACTCGACGCGAATCCGAGCTGCGCGCCATGTTTGCGTTGGCCGCTCCGCTGGTGCTGACGGAGCTCGGCTGGATGGCCATGGGGATCGTCGATACCATGTTTGTCGGCCGCGTGAGTGCGGACGCTATTGGCGCAGTAAGCCTCGGCACTTCGATCTTTTACGCGATTGCGATCTTCGCCAGCGGACTGTTGCTGGGGCTGGACACGCTGGTTTCGCAGTCCTTTGGCGCGGGCGATCTGGATGATTGTCATCATTCGCTGGTCAGTGGTGTTTGGCTGGCGCTGCTTTTAATTCCAGGCGTGATGGCCGCGGTCTGGCTGTTCGTTCCGTTGATGGCGGCATTTCGGCATCGATGCGGGCGTGCTGCGCGATACCACTCCCTACATTCGCGCTCTGAACTGGAGCGCCGCTCCGCTGTTGCTGTTCTTCTGCTTGCGGCGCTATCTGCAATCGACCGGTGTGGTGCGCCCGATTCTGGTGATCCTGATCACGGCAAACCTGGTCAACGCCGCCGGCAACTGGGTCTTTGTGTTTGGCAATCTCGGCGCTCCGCGGCTGGGCGCGGAAGGATCTGGCTGGTCGACCTGCGTTGCGCGCGTGTACATGCTGGCAGCGATGGTCCTCGTCGTCTGGCTGCGCGATCCCAAAGCCTTTCGGGTGAGCTGGCGACCGGATTGGGGCCGCATCGGCAGACTGCTGAAACTGGGACTCCCCGCCGCCGGGCAAATTGGCCTGGAGATGTCGGTGTTTGCCACCGTGACGGTGCTGATCGGCAAGCTCAGCGCCGATATTCTTGCTGGACACCAGATCGCATTGACGGTGGCCTCGACCACTTTCATGATGCCGCTGGGCATCAGTTCGGCCGCGGCGGTGCGCGTGGGACACGCCATCGGAAGACGCGATCGCGCGGGTGCGTCGCGCTCCGGCTGGACGGCGCTGGCATTTGGCGCGAGCGTGATGTCGCTGGCGGCGCTGCTGCTCCTGGGTTTTCCGCAGGCGATCGCACGCCTGTTTACGCCTGAGGCTGCGATCATCGCGGCCGCGGTTCCGCTACTGCGCGTCGCCGCATTCTTTCAGCTCTTCGATGGACTGCAGATCACGGCAACCGGAGCTCTGCGCGGCGCGGGCGATACCCGCACGCCGATGCTGTGTCACCTCGCCGGGTATTGGATACTGGGCCTGCCGCTGGGCGCCTTCCTGTGTTTTCGCGAGTCGCTGGGAGCGGTGGGGCTGTGGATGGGTTTGTCTGCCGGACTGATTGCGATCGGTCTCATCCTGCTTTGGGCCTGGCGTCGTAAGGCGCGTGGCTTCCGTGAAAGTGCAGCGGTAGCCGGAGTTGAAAAATAAGTGGACCGCCATCGGCCAGTGTTATAATAAACAAATTCGCTTTAAAGATCCTCGGCCAGGTAGCTCAGTTGGTAGAGCGCAGCCCTGAAAAGGCTGGCGTCGGCGGTTCAAGTCCGTCCCTGGCCACCACATTCTAAAAAACTTAGCGGAAGCCAAAGAGCTGAGGTTTCAGTCGCGCGAACTATACGCGAACATCGTCAACTGACGTTCGCCTTGTCGCAAGTCCCATCCAGTTGCTTCCAGATTTCCCGCGCCGTGCTCCCGGTCCTGGCAATATGCTGCCTCGCCAGCTTGGCATAGCGTTCGGTCATCTTGACATTCGAGTGGCCGAGAATCTTAGCAAGCTCGTAAAGATCGCCACCGTTCATCATGAACCAGGACGCGAACGTGTGACGGAGATCATGGAAGCGGAAATCTTTAATCCCGGCTCGTATGAGCAAGTCGTCAAAACTTCCTTCCACGCGCTGCCGTCCGCTTGTCGCACCCAGTTTCGGCGGAAAAATCCGGTCTTCACCAATGACGGCGGGAAACCGCCGCAACTCGCCGGCGAGTTCGGGAAGCATGGGGACGTAACGCATTTTCCCGCCCTTGAGCTTCGCCCTCACCGCCAACAGCCCCTCGCTGTAGATCACGTCCGACCACCTGAGGCCGAAGATCTCCGCCGCCCGCATTCCGGTCGTTACGGCGATCAGCACAATCAGCCTCAAACGGTAGAACGTCTTGTTGATTGAATTCGTACCCTTGCGGTACGTTTTTTCGTCGAGCGCCTGCTTGAGGTTCCGAAGTTCGTCTTCGGACAGGTACCGGTCCCTCTGGTCGTCCGGCCGCCTCACCTCGACTTGGTCCGCGGGGTTTCGGTCAATGCCGGTTTCCTTAGACCAAATGGTCGAAGCCTTCTCCATCATGTGGTGCATGACGTTGAAGTGCCGGACAGCCGTTCCCGCTGATAGATCGCGCGTCGCCGTCAGGTTTTCGTACCAGCGTCCAACTGCGACGCCGTCGATCTCCCGGACGAAAGAGCGGCCCAACTCGCATCGAATGCCGTCCAAAACGCTTTTCTCCCGGCTGGCCGAACGCTTCTTCACACCGTAATGCGTCCAGTACCGATCAATCAGCGCCGACATCCGAAAGTTGATCTCCCGCTTGACATCGAGATGCCGGTTTTCATCGCGAACCGACATCTTCTTCCGTTCGATTTTTCTGGCGAGTTCATACGCGCCGTGGACCCGCAGGCTCTTGTTTCTGCCTCCTTCCCTCCAACGGACTTCAAAAACTGCATCAGACATTCTGTGAATAGACACTCATGCTTCTCCTTTCAGTCAATGGTTTCGATTGTGTGCTGCTCAATAAAGCGCTCTAGCGCTTTCATATCGAACCGCAACGCTCGACCAACCTTGACGCAGGGAACCTCCCGCAACCTGGCCTTCTTGTAGACGGTGTCCACTTCGAGTCCCAGGTATTGGGCGGCCTCCCTGACATTCAGGAGCCGCCTACCGATGAGTCCATTTAACACCATTGCGCCTGGTTCTTTGTGGAGCATTGTTTTTCCCCTCGGCCGTCGGAATTGGGCGACGAACTTTGATTGCGAGCCACCACATGTCTCAGAACTTAGAAATTCGATCAGCGGCCGAATACAATTCTGGTCGCCCACCCGCCGGGGCACGAGCCCCGGTCTTACGCCTCAACCTACAAGCCTTTCGAAGACGTTCGGTCTTCGCCCTGCTTGCGGTTCTCGTCAGAGAGCCCCTGGACCACGTCCGATAGAAAGCTATTCATGGCGTAGATGCGTTTCCGCTCGTCGCTTACAAGCTCGCTCGGAGTCTTTTCTTGCAGTGAGAATACTCCCACGTTGATGACCTCCAGCTGCGAGGGATCAAGCTCCAGAACCACCCTGCCGTTCGCGGCATACCATTCGATGTACGGGTAGTGTACGTACGGGTAGTACAGATCCCCTGCTGCGATGTGTGCTCGGTAGCGGTCGGCAAACTCTCTCCTCCGGATTTCACGCCCCAGCCCCTGGAGACCGACGCCGTCCCAATAGATCTCATTTTGCGCCATGAGTCTTTGAGCAAGCTCTTCGGTCCAAGGCCCGAGCGAAAACCCGGCGGTGATGTCGCCGACTTGACCTCGCTGCACAGCAGAGAATCCATCCATGTACGTTCCGCCCCGATCATCGGTGGCATACGCATCAGACGGTGATGGATTCGTGAGCCGAATCACCTTGCCGCGGATGTCCTCGTGGAAGTCTCCCGCCAGGAAGAGTTTAACCCTAAGCGGTCGCTTACCGTGACGAAGAAATCGCATCCATCCACTGACCTTCCCTGGGATATGGTTGTCGAGCTCCCCTTCGATGAGATTCGTATAGGGTCGATCTTTCGTGCTGCCCAGATGTCATCCGTGAATTGATTCTGCACGTCAAGAATTTCTATATTCAGCAATTCATTCCTCCAGAGGAGGATGCCCGTTAGTTCGTAGAAAGTAAGCGACTCTCAAACCTGGAGGTGTGAACACCTCTGGGTAGTTTTTCTGCCAAGAAAAGGAGAGAGTCGCTATGAAGAAACGATACCAGATCGACCAGCAACGGGCCGTGCAGCAGTTCCGCCAGCTCGCCAGCGAACAGAACCCCAACATCCAGATGATCCTGCCGATGGCCGACATCGTGGGCTTGTTGCAGGAGGGCGTGGGCAACTTGCTGCGGCACGCCGGACTGGAACTGATGCACCTGGTGATGGACGAAGAAGTGAAGTCGCTGGCTGGCGAGCGCCACCAGCAACACGAGCAACGGCGCGCGCATCGCTGGGGCACCGAAGACGGCTACTGCGTGGTGGATGGCCAGAAGGTGCCGATCAAGCGGACGCGCTTGCGCAGCGGCGACAATCGCGAACAACGCTTGGGGAGCTACGAACTGTTTCAGCGTGAGGGGCCTTTGCAGCAAGGCGTCTGGGACAAGATGATGCGGGGACTTTCGACGCGCAACTACGGTGCGGTGGTGAAGGACTTTCAATCCGCCTATGGAATCGAGAAATCGGCGGTGAGCGAGAACTTCATCGAGGCCAGCCGCGAGAAGGTGAAGCAGTTGATGGAGCGCCCGCTGGGCGAGTTGCGGTTGTGCGCCGTGCTGATCGACGGCACGCCCTTCAAGGACCGGCAGATGATTGCGGCCCTTGGGATTGGCTGCGATGGACGCAAAACGGTGCTGGGTATCCGCGAAGGTGCGACGGAAAATACGGCCGTGGTGAGCAGCCTACTAAGTGAGTTGGTGGAGCGCGGCCTGGACTTCTCGACGCCTCGTCTGTACATCCTCGATGGGGGCAAAGCGCTGCACGCGGCCGTGCGGCGCCACGCCGGCGAGACTGCGTTCATCCAACGCTGCCAAGTTCACAAGAAGCGCAACGTGGTGGATCATCTGCCGGACGAACACAAAGCCGATGTCAGAAGGAAGCTCCAGAACGCCTACGCGATGACCGAGTACTCCGATGCCAAGCACGCCTTAGAGAAACTACACCGGGAGCTGATGGACCTGAATCCGAGCGCCGCGCGCAGCCTGGAAGAAGGGATGGAAGAAACACTCACCGTCCACAAACTGCGCGTGCCGGATCAGCTGCGCCGGACACTCAGTTGTACGAACGTGATCGAGTCCGCTTTCTCGATCGTCGAAACCGTGTGCCGAAACGTGAAGCGTTGGCGGACCGGGGACCAGATCGAGCGATGGGTTGGCTCGGGGCTCCTGGTCGCTGAGCGCCAATTCCGCCGAGTCATCGGGCATCGCCAGATTCCGCTGTTACTGTCCTCAATGGCCAATGCCGTTTCCAAGAAACCAATTGCGAAAGGAGCCGCCGTCGCGTAGCCTATGAGGATCGAGAGTCGCTAACTTTCAACGGAGTTCCGGGCAACCTCAAGGACCGTTCGCAACAGCAATGACGCTAGCGTTTCTACTTCGCCTTCTTCCGCTTGGCCGCAGACTTGTGGTCTGGCGCTTGAGTCAACGCAGATCCAGCCACACTCTTGGCCAACGCTGACGCCTTCTTGTCCCGCAAAATCTTGCTAGCCTCACTGGCTACTCGTTTGGACGTTTTTTCGTTAGCTGCCATAGCAAAAGCTCCTCTAAAACATGATGGCACCATTTTGTAGCGGGGGGAAGGCCACGACAAGCTTTGCTTGTCGGCGGTGGCGAGTTTGGGTAGTGGGCTACTTTGAAAAATCATTTTCTGCGGCTAGCCCCTTGTGCTGGGGCGAGGGGAAAGGGTACAAAGGTTCCCTATGCCTAGAGACCTCGGCACGTGGGGCTTCATTTTGAGCGTGGCGGCGCTGATATTGATGTATCCGGTGGGATTGCTTGTTAACTGGAGCTCACCTAAGATTCAGGATTGGTGGGCGTCATGGTCACAGAGGAGGCTGCAAAAGAAAATACAGGGACTAGAGCGTGAGCTTAGAACTCCCCTAAGTGGCGAAGAGGTTATTATTTATGGGGTCAAGGGTCTATTCCAGTTTTTGCTACTGCTTTTCATCTTTTCACAAAGTTGGTCAATGCCCGCCGACTTTCACTTTCCGAAGATGTTGTCGCTTCAGGCAGTAAATCTGCGAAGTTCGATAAATGAAACAGAGCTTGTCGCATGGATTCGCGTAGCTATCTGGGCTATAACCTATTTCACAGGTTTATGGTTTTTTGTGAGGGTATCAGTCAAACATACCTACTCGAAGAATCCCGACTTATACCAAGACAAGATGAAAGAGCGGATTGCGAAGCTTCACGCACACCTCAAATAAGTGGCCACTTCAATTTTGTTTATTTTTCTGTATCTGGCGACAGCCAGTTAGCCCCCACGCCGCAGACGCGGGACTGCTACTTCGGTTTGGGGTACCCCCGGCTATCTTCGATGCGTTTCAAAAGGCACTTAGAGCTTCTGGTTAGGTGGAATTAGGGATTTTTTTTGGCGGAAAGTGCCTTAAGATTCAATCTGAGAGGAGCGAGGCATCGCTCCTTGGTCCCGAACCAGGCGCTCTACCAGGCTGAGCCACGCCCCGAAGAGCTTCATTGTAGCATTGCGCTACCGCATGTTCTTATAGAAGCTTATGGAGCAAAGCATCCAAGCCCCGTTCACGCTCGAAGGAAAGGCGGCGCTGGTCACCGGATCGGGACGTGGTATCGGGCGCGCCGTGGCCCGCAAGCTCTCGGCATGCGGCGCGTCGGTGATGCTCACCGATATCGACCAAGGCCCGCTCGAAGAAGCCGCGGCGGAGGCAGGCGAGCGCGCGCGTTGGCTGGTGGGCGATCTCACTTCGCCTGAGTTCCCGCAGCAACTGGTCGACGCCACCGTCGCCGCCTTCGGTTCGCTGGATATCATCGTCAACAACGCCGGCTACGTCTGGGATAACGTCATTCAGAAAATGACCGACGAACAGTTCCAGGCCATGCTGAACATTCATCTGGTGGCTCCGTTCCGCATCCTGCGCGCCGCCTCTCACTTCCTCCGCGCCGCCGCCAAGCGCGAGGTTGCCGAGGG
The DNA here is from genome assembly GCA_963779075.1 of Bryobacterales bacterium. Taxonomy (GTDB): domain Bacteria; phylum Acidobacteriota; class Terriglobia; order Bryobacterales; family Bryobacteraceae; genus Palsa-187. The sequence continues at coordinate 708,580 of CAVZWS010000018.1, read as the reverse complement.
CCGCCGTGTCATGCGCAAGGTGGTGAACATCACTTCCATCTCGGGTGTCGACGGCATCGCCGGACAGGCGGGTTACGGAGCGGGGAAGTCCGGCATCAACGGCCTTACCAAGGTGTTGGCGAAAGAGTGGGGCCGCTATCAGGTCAACGTGAATTCCGTGGGCTTCGGGCTGATCGACACGCGTTTGATCCAGCCCATCGACAAAAATGCGCCACCCACCATCGAGATGGCCGGCCGCCAGATTCCAGTCGGCGCACCGCCGGCATTTCTCGAATCGGCGAAGGCCGCGTGCCCGCTTGGCCGGCTCGGCACCACCGAGGAAGCCGCCGGCGCCGTCCTGTTCTTCTGCTCCCCGCTATCCGACTACGTCTCGGGCGAAATTCTGATCGTTAGCGGCGGGGCTCGCGGCTAACAAAACGATTGCCTCGAATAAAGAACCGCAGCGGCAATTCCGCGGCCTGGCTAATCCCGATCCGCGGCGAAATCCCAATGTCAAAGGCCTCTTGATCAGGCTCACGCAGCGTGATTGGACCTCGCGTCAGATCCGCTCCATAGTGTTCTAGCGTGATCCCCAAAGCGCGCGTCAGCTTGCCTGGACCATTCGACGAGAGCGCGGCACCCGCCGCGGCACCAATTGGCTCGACGGCACGAATCAGCACGCAGCCCGCCACGCCCTCTGGCTCCGCGACGATATTCAGGCAGTAGTGTATGCCGTAAATCAAGTACACATAGGCGTGTCCCGGCGGTCCGAAGATAACTCGCGTTCGCGGCGTCGGGCCGCGTGCCGAATGCGCCGCGGCATCGCCAACCCCGAGATAGGCTTCCGTTTCGACAATCCGGGCGGACGCTGAACCGTGGCGGATCACCTTGCCCAGCAGATCGCGCGCGACCTCTACCGTAGGCCGTGCGTAGAAAGATCGGGAAAGTGGCGGAGCGACTGCGGGGCGATTCACGAGAGCGTCGCGCATACTACACTAGTTAGTTTCGCATGCGATTGTTTGTCGCGATCGATATTCCCGCCGAAATAAAGGACGCATTGCGCTGCTTCGTAAGCCGCTTGCGGCCCACCGCGAAGATCGGCTGGAGCCCGGTCGACAACCTGCACATCACCACCAAGTTCATCGGAGAATGGCCGGAACCTCACCTGGACGAAATGAGGCGCGCTCTGACTTCGGTGCCCGTCAAGGGCGCTATCGATATCACCATCAAGGGTCTCGGCTGGTTTCCGAACCCGCGCCGTCCTCGCGTTTTCTGGGCCGGTGTCGAGGGAGGAGAGCCATTGCACACCTTGGCGCGAGCCACCGAACAAGCTGTCGCCGAACTAGGCGTGCCGATCGAGGAGCGCGACTACTCGCCGCATCTTACTCTGGCGCGGATTCGTGAAGTCGTCCCGCTCGAGCGTCTGCATCAAACGATCGAGTCGTTCCCCGCTGGCTGCGGTTTCGATTTCGGCTCCTTCAGCGCCGCGCAATTCTTTCTGTATCTTTCCGCGGGCGGTAAGTACACGCAACTCGCCGGGTTTTCTTTGGACCGATAATGCTGGGACTCCTCGCGATCGTCATCGCTTATCTCTTGGGCGGAATTCCCTTCGGATTCCTGCTGGTGAAATACACCCGGGGAACTGACGTTCGTGAATCCGGTAGCGGCAATATTGGAGCCACGAATGTTCTCCGCACCACCGGGCGCGCGGCCGGAGTGGCCACCTTGCTGCTCGATATCGCAAAAGGTTACCTTGCCGTTTGGCTCGCCGCGGAGATCACCGGCGACGCCCCGGAGTGGACTAGTTTGGCGGCGCTGGCCGTAATGGCGGGCCATGCCTACCCGGTGTTCCTCAAATTTCAAGGCGGGAAGGCTGTCGCCACTTTCATCGGAGCGTTCGCCTATCTGGCGCCTCTGCCGTTGGCCGCTGTGCTGATGTTGTTCGTCGCGGTGGTCGCGGTCACTCGCTACATCTCGGCGGCGTCGATTCTCGCAGCGTCCGCTTTCCCCTTTGGAGTCTGGATGATTCTGCATCCTCCCATTCAAGTGACCGCCGCCGCGTTCATCGCCGGAGGCTTTATCGTCTACCGTCACAAATCCAACTGGATGCGACTGCGTGCAGGCGCCGAGAACCGATTTTCGTGGGGTCCCGAGTGACTCTATCCATACTGGGAGGCGGCAGTTGGGGAACGGCTCTCGCCATCGTTCTGGCGCAGCGCTTTGAACGCGTGCGTTTGTGGGTTTTTGAGCACGACCTGGCGGCACGCATGGCCATCGCGCGCGAGAACGACATCTTCCTGCCGGGCCTGGCAATCCCCGCCAACGTCGATATCGTGTCGGATTTGCATACGGTGACGGATGGCGCGCCCATTCTGCTCGCGGTCGTGCCTTCACACTATTCCCGGGCCTTGTACAAGCTCGTGCTTCCCAGCGTTGACCCCGCGACTCTTTTCGTGATCGCGACCAAAGGCCTTGAAAGCGGCACGCTACTGCGCATGTCGCAGGTGCTGAGCGAGGTGCTTCGTCCGCGATTTGAAGCGCAAGTCGCGGTGCTCTCCGGACCCACATTCGCGCGCGAAGTCGCCCGTGGCGAGCCCACTGCTGTAGTGGTGGCATCTACCAGCGCAACCACCGCAGCCACCGTCCAAGCCGCATTTTCCGGACCCAGCTTCCGCCTTTACACTAACGGCGATTTGATCGGTGTCGAGATCGGGGGCGCGCTCAAGAACGTGATTGCAATCGCCGCCGGTGTGGTGCAGGGGCTGGGCTTGGGCAACAACACGCAAGCCGCCCTGATCACTCGCGGTCTGGCCGAGATCACGCGTTTGGCCGCTGCGATGGGCGCGCAGCCGGCGACGCTCGCGGGGCTGGCGGGGTTGGGCGACCTAGTGCTCACCTGCGGAGGCGATCTGAGCCGCAACCGCCGCGTCGGAGTGGAACTCGCGCGCGGACAAAGCGTGGCCGATATCACCGCCTCCACGCCGATGATCGCCGAAGGCGTCGAAACCTGCGGCGCCGCAGTTGCCTTGGGCGTGAAGTACGGCGTGGACCTGCCCATCATTTGCCAGATGGACGCCGTGCTCCACCGCGGTAAAGGCCCTCGCGAAGCGATACGCGACTTGATGGAACGCTCGCTCAAGAGCGAGTAGTGTCAGGCGCCTTGGCTTTTCGCACTTCAGCGGCCAGCGCGGGAGCGACCTCGAATAGATCTCCTACGATTCCGTAATCCGCCACTTCGAAGATGGGTGCGTTGGAATCTTTGTTGATCGCCACGATGGTCTTCGCGCCCTTCATCCCCACTAGGTGCTGAATCGCGCCCGAGATGCCCACGGCGACGTACAACTTGGGCGCCACTGTCTGTCCGGAACTGCCCACCTGCCGCTCCATGGGAAGCCACCCGGCGTCGCAGATCGGCCGCGAGGCCGCCAGCTCGGCGCCGAGGGCTTGGCCGAGGTCTTCCACCACCGGCAAATTGGATTGCTCCCGAATGCCTCTTCCCACCGAAACGATGATCTCGGCTGCCGTCAGATCCACCGCGCGGGCCGCCTCACGGAACGGGGCTTCTGCCTTTTGCCGGATCTGCCCTGCGTCCAACGTTGGCGCAAAATGTTCCACCTTTGCCGAGCCGCTTTCCAATGTGTCTGCTCGCCACGCACCAGCCTGCAAGGATGCGAACACCGGTCCCCTGCCGCTAACGCGCACATCCCCGCTCAGCTTGCCTTGGAAGAACTGCCGCACCAGCGTTAGCGTCCCAGCCTCCACGCGCGCAGCGATCACATCGCTCACCAGCACTTGCGAAAGCCGCGTCGCAAGCTTGGGTGCGAAGTCGCGTACCTGATAGGTGTGCGGGAACAGCACCAATTTCGGCTGCGTCACTTGAATCAGCTGTTCGAGCGCCGCCGTGTATCCGTCGGCGGTATAGGAGTTCAGCAGCTCGTGCTCCACCGCCCAGACTTTCGCGAGCTTCCTGGCCGCCGCTTCATTCGCCAGCGTGCCGATTCCGTTGCCGACGACCGCCGCTTCCACGGCTCGCTCAGCGCCGCGCCTAGTTGCTGGCCCGCTGCCAGCGTCTCCCACGACATGCGATGCCATTGGCCCGACTGTTGTTCGAGCAGCACTAACACACTCATAAAACTCGTGCCTCGAACTTGAGTTTTTCGACCAACTGCGCCGCCGCCGTCTTCGCGTCGCCCTCGAAGATCTGCGTTTGTTTGCTCTTCTGCGGCAGGTAAACTTTCTCGATGGCCGCCACCGCGGCCGCTGTGCCGCCCAGCTCCGCCGGAGTCACGCGCCGAATCTCTTTACTCTTGGCTTTCTTGATGCCCATCAGCGTCGCGTAGCGCAGCTTATTCGAGCCGCTCTGCATCGCGAGCACAGCGGGCATCGGTATCTCGATGTGCTGAAACCAGCCGTTCTCCAGCTCGCGTTTGACGCGAATAGTCATGTCTCGAACTTCCACCTGCATAATAATCGTCGAATGCGGGACGCCCAGCAGTTCCGCCATCACCACGCCGGTTTGTCCAGCGCCCAAGTCATCGGATTGCAGACCCGTCAGGATCAGATCCGGCTTTTCCTGCGCGACGGCAGCGGCCAGCAACTTCGCTACCCCTAATGTGTCGAGCGACGCCAGCGTATCGGTCTCGATATGAATTGCACGGTCCGCGCCCTTCGCCAGCGCTTCGCGTATGGTCTGCGCCGCCCGCTCTGGACCCGCGCACAGCACAACCGCCTCGCCGCCGTGCTTTTCCTTTAGCTGCAAGGCTTCTTCGAGAGCGTAGGCGTCCGGCTCGTTGATCTCAAAGCTCAGGTCCGCTTCGTCGATCCACTTCCCTGACAAAGCGGGATGCAAGGGAGAGTCGCGCATGGGAACCTGCTTGATCGCGACAATAATCTTCATGTTGTGAACTTCGATTTTACGATTCGGATCGCTTGAAAATCAGGCACCCATTAGTGCCGCCGAATCCGAATGAGTTCGACAGCGCATAGTCGATTTTCATGGGACGTGCGTGGTTGGGAACGTAATCCAGGTCGCATTCCGGATCGGGATGGTCGAAGTTGATGGTCGGCGGTGCGATCTGATCGCGAATCGCCAGCACAGTGATTCCCGCTTCCAGCCCTCCGGCGCCGCCGAGCAGATGCCCCGTCATCGACTTCGTCGAACTCACCGCGACTTTATAGGCATGCTCGCCGAAGACCCGCTTGATCGCCAGCGTTTCGATGCGGTCGCCCACCGGCGTCGAGGTCCCGTGTGCGTTGATGTAATCGATCTGCTGCGGTTGAATGCCGGCATCCCGCAGGCAATTGCGCATCACGCGGTAAGCGCCATCGCCATCGTCCGATGGCGAAGTGATATGGTGCGCGTCGCCCGATAACCCGTAGCCCGCCACTTCCGCCAGAATCAGCGCGCCCCGGCGCTTGGCGTGTTCCAGTTCTTCCAGCACCAGGATGCCGGCGCCTTCGCCCACGATGAAGCCGTCGCGGTCGTTATCCCACGGCCGGCAGGCGTGCGCCGGATCGTCGTTGCGCTGCGAGAGCGCGCGCATTGCGGCAAATCCGCCGATGCCCATGGGCGTGATGGCCGCCTCCGTGCCGCCGCAGATCATTACATCGGCATCGCCGTATTGAATCATGCGAAAAGAATCGCCGATCGAATGGGCGCTGGTGGTGCAGGCCGTGGCGGACGCCGAATTCGGTCCCTTCGCGCCGGTGCGGATCGAAACATAGCCCGACGCCAGGTTGATAATGGTCGCGGGAATGAAAAATGGAGAGATGCGTGACGGTCCTTTTTCGAGCAGAACCTTATGTTCCCGCTCGATCACTTCGAATCCACCGATACCGCTGCCGATATACACGCCCGTGCGCTCGGCCTCGTCAGGGTTGGTTATCTTGAAACCCGAGGCCTGGAACGCGAATTCGCTCGCCGCGATGGCGAACTGAATGAAGCGCCCCATCTTCTTGATTTCTTTCTTCTCAATGTAGAGCGAGGGGTCGAAGTTCTTCACTTCGCCTGCCATACGGCAATTGAAGCAGGTGGGGTCGAAGGCGGTAATCGGCGCGATCCCGTTCTCGCCCTTCTTAATGGCTTCCCAGACCGCTTCCGTGCCGATTCCAACCGAGGTCAGCAACCCGACCCCAGTAACTACAACTCTGCGTGACAAATTGGGACTCCCCAAAAAACGGCCGGGCTACTTCTTCTTCGACTCAATGTAATCGACGGCGTTCTTGACGGTGGCGATCTTCTCCGCGTCCTCGTCGGGAATGTCTAGGTCGAACGCTTCCTCGAACGCCATCACCAGCTCGACGATGTCGAGCGAATCGGCGCCCAGGTCATCGACGAAACTCGCCGTGGGATCGACTTGCGCTTCATCCACGCCAAGTTGCTCGACAATGATTTGCTTGACCTTCTGCTCTACGGACATGAAACCTCCACTGTCTTTCGCCGGTTGGCGACGAGCGTAACCCGCGGTATCTGCCACGCGGGACACTCAAACTCATTGATTCTACCGGGACCCGGGTGGGAATCGCAAGCCCAAGCCTCGATCTCATTCTACCTGCAACGCGAAAATGCTCACTGAATCAGTTCGGTAGCCAGCAGCAGCGCCATTGCTCCGCCTCGCGGATCGAGGCCGAGAATCGCGGTGCGGTCGAGATAGGCTTTGAGGTTCTTCTGCTTGCCGGTGGACGTGCATACGTCGATCAACTGGCCGTCGGGAGCAACGCGGCCCTTAACGGCGGTCCAGGCGCGTTCGACGATCGGCTTATATCTGGCGGCGGGAATCCAGCCATGGCGAATCCCCTTTTGCATGGCGACCGCGATCATGGATGTGGCCGTGAGTTCGGCGTAGCTCCCTGGGACGTCAATCACCTCGTGCCACATGCCGTCGGCATCCTGAAAGCGAGCCAGCGTTTCCATCAGGTGCCGGTAGGCGGTGAGGACTTCCTCGTTCTTCGGAAGATATTCGAGCGTGAATGCCAGTCCAATGGCGGGGAAAGCGTTGCCTCGGCCCCAGGCGGCTTCGTCCAGCGGCGAATGGCGATAGAGGCCGTCGGGGCGCAGGTCCAGCTTCTGCATGTAGCGGAAGTGACGGAGGGCCATGTCGAAATACTTCTGGTCCCCCGTGAGTTTCCCGGCCGCGGCCAGAATTGGAGTCCCCAAGAATACCGAATCGCTCATCTCGTCGTTCAATGGCATGGCTTCTTTGGGGGTTCCGTCCGCGTTAAAGGCGAAATCGGCAGCGGCGCGAACCAGTTCTGTGTAGCGCGGCTTCTTGGTGCGTTCGGCGAGTTCGGCGAAAATCAGATGGCCTCCAAAATGGCTCGACGTCGCTTTTTCGAGGCTGTTCTTCTCGCCCGTGAAGTAAGGCGCAGCGATGCGCTCCACGTCGGCCGTCTCTCCCAGGCGGAGGCGTGCAATCAACGGCACAGCGGAAATGTAAACGGCCTGATTCAGTTCATGGCCGTAGGGAACTTCAAGCTGGTGAGCCACTTCGAGCGGCGTCCGCGCGAGACGCCGCGAAATTTCTTCGTGCGCTGGTGAGGGCTTGGCGTCGAGCCCTTTGAGAAACCCCGGCTTCGCTGCGACCACTCGCGCCGGAATGGTCCCCACGCCTGCAACCCGGTTGCTCGCGAGCGCTTCAGCCAGATGGGCGGGGTCCGCGCCGACGATGATCACCAGGTCGGGCGCGTGCGCTCCCAGCCAGCGCCATAGATAGTGCGATTCCGTGTTCTTCGCGTACGCATCGCCGGTTGGCGGAAACTGCAGCGCGGATTTTTCCGGATTCGCCACCGGTATCGCAAACAGCGAATAGCGGCCCTTCGCGCGAGCCATTTCTCTCCGGATCAGCGCGGCGTTCGCGCCATCGCCGTCCAATCCGCCGACGATCACGATGCTCGGTTTATTCGCGACCGTCTCACGCAGACATGGGATGGGTTTATCGGAGCTGGTAAGCCCCATTTGACACGACGCAGCAAGCGCAAAAAGCAGTGGAAGCATCAAGAATAAGTTAGCAGGAACCGCTCGCCGCAACCAGGCTCAGGGCTGCTTAGTCGCGAGGTAATTGTGGGAGATAGATCTTGAAGCGCGGCGGAATTCCCAGCGAAAGCCTAACGCAAAGACCACAACCGCGACCGGTAGCGGTCAAGTTTGTAGCCTTATTTCGAGGTCACTGGAAGCCTTGAAGTCGTAAGGGGGCTGTGTTAGCCTCCGAAGGCATGGGCCGTTATATAGGCGCCGCTTTCTTACTGGTGTTGTTGAGCGCTGATGGTTTCGCTCAAACGCCCATATTGGTCAATCCGGATTTTGAGCAAGGCCGGCCAGGGGCGCGACCACTGGGTTGGCTATTCGGATTCGGACCTAATAAGCTGAGCTACTCTGCGCTAACCGTTACGGATTCTTGCAACTCTGGCAAGCAATGCGCGATGACGAAATCCAACGAACTTATCCCCGCTGGGAGCAAGTCGTTTTTGTACCAGTATGTTGACGCAAAGCCATATCGCAACATGAAATTCAGATTTCGTGCTGCCGTGCGAGCTAAGGTGTCAGGTTCACCTGATGGTGCTGGACTTCTGGTTCGCATCCACACCGTCAGCGGAGAAAGCTGCTTCTTTAACAATATGAGTGACCGGCGAATCACCTCCGAGGATTGGGCGTTCTATGAAATAACGGGCGACGTTTGTGCGGACGCCGCCAATCTAGAAATAGGAATGCAGCTCTGGGGTAACGGAAACGCGTGGCTGGACGACGCTTCACTCGTTTTCGCGGGATCTGGTGCGGCGCTACTTCCTAAGATGACTACCGCACTGCCGAATAAGTAGCTTTACGGCGCTCTTTCTAACCCCCCGCATCAACGCATTCCCCCTCCCGGTCAATTTTGATAAACTTGGCGTCGTTATGCAGAATCCTTTCTTGAAGGCCACACTCGCGGTGGTTGCGACATTCGCGTTGGCGATGCCCGGACAGGCCGCCGTCACCCGGCTGGTGGTGGAGCACACCGAAACCCTCGGGAAAGACGGATATCAAAAGCTCACCGGCCGTGTGTACGGCGAGCTCGACCCTAAGCTCCCGCTCAACGCCATCATCACGGATCTCGAACTCGCCCCGCGCAACGCTCGCGGACTGGTCGAATACTCGGCGACTTTCACCATCATCAAGCCGGCGGACATGTCGAAAGCCAGCGGTGTGCTGCTGTATTTCGTCCCGAATCGCGGCCACATCGACCTGACCAACGGCGGATTCATCGCCGATGCCCGCAAGCGCGGCGACGTTCTGGTCGCGAGCGGATGGCAGGCGGATCTTGAGCCAGCCGCTGGTATGGAAACTCTGTCGGCGCCGGTGGCAAAGAACCTAGATGGGTCGAGCATCACCGGACCCGTGCTCGCGCGCTTCAGCGATATGCCGGCCGATTCCAGAACTCTGCCGATCCTGCGCGGCGGGGTTGCAGGCACGGCCGATCCGGCGAGTTTCGATACGGCGCAGGCCACGATGACGCGCCGATCCGCGGAAGATGGCGCGGTCATTCCTATGAATAGCACCGACTGGGCGTTCGGCGATTGCAGCAAGACTCCGTTCCCGGGCACGCCCGATCCGCGCAAGGTTTGCATGAAGAGCGGATTCAATCCCGCCTACCTGTACGAACTCACTTACACTGCGAAGGACCCGAAAGTTTACGGCATCGGATTCGCGGCTACTCGCGATCTGAATTCGTTCCTGCGCTACGAGGCTAAAGACAGCACCGGTGCGGCGAATATTCTGGGCGACAAGATCAAGTGGATCATCAGCCAGGGCAATTCGCAATCCGGCAACTACCTGCGCAGTTTCATTCATCTGGGATTCAATCAGGATGAGACGGGACGAATTGTCTTCGACGGCAGCAACCCCAATATCGCCGTCCGCCAGCAATCGTTAAATATCCGCTTCGCCACGCCTAGCGGAGCCGCCGCCAAGTATGAAGCCGGCAGCGACGGCGTGGTCTGGTGGGAGGATTACACGGACGAAGCCCGCGGCCATCGCTCCGCCGGGTTGCTCGACCGCTGCCGCGCCACTGAAACCTGCCCGAAAATTGTCGAGACCTTCGGCTCGTCGGAATTCTACAACCTGCGCGCTTCGCCCGATCTGGTGGGCACGCGCGCCGACCGCGATATCCCGCTGCCTGCGAATGTCCGGCGCTATTACTTTCCCGGCGTGAGCCACGGTGGCGGACCGGGCGGATTCGATCCCGATCCGCAGATAAAGTCCTGCTGCGGGCTGACTATGAATCCGAATCCTTCGCGCGATACGCTGCGCGCGTTGCAGGCGGCGTTGGTCGAGTGGGTGGTGAAGGGTACGCTTCCTCCGCCCAGCCAGTATCCGCGCCTGGATCGCGGAGAGCTGGCTTCGCCAAACCGCGTCGCCATGGGGTTCCCCGCGATTCCTGGAGTGCCGTTGCCCGACGGGATTCTCAATCCGCTCTATCAATATGATCTTGGACCAAAGTTTCATTACAACGATCTATCTGGCGTCATCACGATGCAGCCTCCGCCCATCCGGCAGATACTTCCGGTGGTGGTTCCTAAGGTGGACTCCGACGGCAACGAAGTCACTGGAGTCGCCAGCGTGCTTCATCAGGCTCCCCTAGGAACTTATACGGGCTGGAACACGGTTGGCAGCGGATTCTACAAAGGTCACGTTCGCACCAACACCGGTTCGTTCATACCCTTCGCTAAGACTAAAGCGGAGCGACTCGCCTCCGGTGATCCGCGGCCCTCGCTTGAAGAGCGCTACGGGACGCACGATAAATACGTGGCGCAAGTGCGCGCCGCCGCCGAAAGAATGGTGCGCGGACGTTACCTCTTGCAAGACGACGCCGACCGTCTGATTGCGCAGGCCGAAGCCAGCAAGGTTCTGCGTTAGGGTAGCGGAACGATCCCCATCCAGAACAGGCTGCCGGCCTTGGTATCGACGTCGTACTTGCGCACGAAGTCTAGCTTGCCGTCTGCCCGCACGCGAAACGCGGCTAAGCTGGCTGGAGTTCCCGATACCGCGGTCTGATTCCCCACCACCAGCATCCGGGCGCTGGGGTCCAGCGCAAATGTTCGCGGCTCCGCACCGTGCGTGTCGGCGTTTTGAAGCAGCGTCGGCTCGCCAGTCTGCGGATTGATCGCCCACACGGCGATGCTGTTCTCGCCACCACCGAAAATCGCTTTTCCGCTCGCGTCCGAGCCTGCGGAGCGTGTGGCCTGATACAGAAACTTGCCGTTCGGATGCACGTGGAGCGTGCCCGAATTTTGCAGCGGAGCTTTTTTAGCGGGGTTTGGCACGCTGTCTTTCGTGAACAGCGGCAGGGCATCCAGCGACCCGTCCTTCGTCATGTGATAAACCTGCAACTGGGTCTGCCGCTCGAGCGACAGAAAAACCCACGGCTGCGTCGGATGGAAATCCAGATGGCGGGGCTGGAAATTTACTCCCCCGTTGGGCGCGATCGATGCCAGATTCTTCAACACGCCATCCGCATAGCTGAATACTTTCACGGCTCCGCGATCTTCCGGTTTGGTCTTGGTCGGGCCGTTGCCGCGCGTCACCAGAAACACACTCTTGTTCGAGGGGTTTACACGCACCTGATGCGCGTAGATGCCCGTGTCCAGCATGGACGGCTGCTTTACGAGCGCGCCGATGGTGCCGTCGGCGTTCAATTGATGCACGGTGATCGAACTCGGAATGTTGTAGGCGACGAGAACATGCGTGCCCGTGATATCGACGCTCAAGTGAATCGGCCGGGCTGCGATCGATATGGATTTGCCGATCGGCTGCAAGGCTCCGGAGGGATCGATGCGAAATGCGCTCACACCGTGGTTTTTACCGCTGGGCGGTGCGGTAGATCCAACCGCTGCCGCTGCAGCGCCGCCATCGCTCCAGGCGACGTACAAATACTTACGCGAAGGGTGCTGCCAGACGTATTGAACATTCGCCGGCAGCCGGACCGAGCCTTTCTTCGCCAGCGACGCACCTGCGGCGTCGACATCGTACTGCGCCAGTTCAGCGCCCGCCGACGCGTAGAGAACGGCGCGGGGCGTCTGCGCCCGGCCCGGTCCAGATAAGAACACGCCTCCGAAGATGATCGCCAATAGCAGTTTTTTGAAAAGCATCGCTCAGCATTCTACACCTTTTCAGCGGTTTGCTAGAATCGACTCCATGTGTTCAGTCCAAAGTCGCACTTTTCGTATTTCTTTGCTCTTGTCCGCAGCGGCGGTATTCGTGCATGCTGAAACGCCGGTGGAGCGGGGCAAGTATGTGGTCGAAAACGCCGCCATGTGCGGCGATTGTCACACGCCTATGCTGAATGGAAAGCCCGATGCGTCCAAACAATTGAAGGGATCGACGCTGGGATTCCAGCCTATCGGGGAGGTCCCCGGGTGGCACAAAACGGCTCCGGATATCTCTAGCACCAGTCAGCTATTCATGCGCTGGGGCGACGACGGCTTCAAGAAATTTCTGGAGACCGGCCTGAATCCGCGCGGTCATGCGGCCGATCCTCCCATGCCGCAGTACCGTTTCTCGCAGGAAGATGCCGCCGCGATTCTTCAGTACTTGAAGACGGTGAAGTAACCGCCGTTACTGTTCGCCGCCGCTCACGAGATCTTCTGGTGCAATCCCGCTGACTAGAAACGTGTCCATGCGGGAATGCGCTCGCATCAACTCGGTCCTGGCAAACGCCAATTCATGGGCGATGTTCCGAATGCGTTGAGTGCCGTCCGGGTGGGGCAGCCCGCTCGGAACTTGGCTGGTGACGTCGAGGAATGCAGCCGAAGCGCTAGCAGCACGCTCGGTAGCCTTCTTCAACTCGTCCTGCAAGAGATCGTGAACCTTCTCCAGAGTCGCCAGCGGGATGGGCGTCGCCGCCTTTGGCTGGGGAGCCTCCGGGGTCGGCGCCTTCGCCTTCTTGCGCCGGCCGCGCCGCTCCATTTCCTTCATCACGACCGCATTGTTCTCCAGCATCAATTCGCGAAGAGCGGGAAGCTCTTCGGGTCGCAGCCGCGGAAGCAATCCGGCCAGAGCCGCGTCGAGGGCGGCAATACAGTCTGGGAAGCTGAGACGGCGGCCGAGAAAGCGACTCAGCACTTCCTTCGTCTCACTCTTATACACTTCCATTACGTTTGAATTATACGCCTTTGCTGAAAACCGCGCTCCTGCCTATACATTGGAGGCCAATCCCACGTCGACGCGCTTCTTGGCCTCGATCGATGCCAGAATCATGTCGATCCCTACCGGCGTGCGGCGCAGGTAGTCGTCTCCCAGAGCACCCGCCAAGGCACAGCGGACCGCCGCGGCGCCTGCTCCGACTGCCGCTTCGGCCATCCCTTTGGCTCCCACGGGCGTCTGCGGATCGGGGAGGTTGACGGCGTCCCAATCCATCTTCTCCGGGATGTCGAGAATGCTGGGCGGACGGTTGTGGTGGAAGCGCTTGGCGAGCGCCACGCCAAACTCCTGGTCGTAGACCCACTTCTGGCTGCGCGTATAGCCGATCCCCTGAATCGCGCCGCCGTGCAGTTGTCCCTCCAGGCCGCGCGGATTGACCACGGTGCCGCAATCGGCGACACATAGGTAATCCAGCACCTTGTACTCGCCCGTCTCGGTGTCGACCTCGACCTCGGCGAAGCTGGCCACAAACGCCTGCGTGGTTCCCTTGCGGCCGTAGTTGTCCCTTGCGATGCCCATCAACCCGATTCCGGCAAGTGCTTTGGCCGACTCCTTGGTCATCACGTTGAGGTCCTTCTCCACTTCGTGACCATCGTACTTACCGCCCAATTCAATCGCGCGCTTCGCGGCCTGCGCGTAGCTCATGCCGCTGCCGGGGCTGCCTTTGCGGAACACTCGCTGATTGCCGATTGTGTAATCCTCGGGACGCCCGCCGAATTCTTTCGCCGCGATCTCCTGCAGCTTCTGCTTGGCGTCCATGGCCGCCGCGTAGTTCGCGCGCGAAGTTCCGTGGATGGTCTGGCTGCCGCCCTGCCGCGAGCTCCACGGCAGATGCTTTGAGGTGTCTCCCCAGATGACTTCGCATTTTTCCCACGGCATTTCGAGAAACTCGGCCGCCACGCGAGCCGTATCATGCACCGAAAGCGTACCGATGTTGCCGACGCCCGAATAGATGTTCAGCTTCCCCTCGGGAGTGATCGCGATCATCCCGTCGAATCCGATGGTGCCCGCGGTGAAGTTGGCGAGCGAGACGCCTACGCCGATCACTTTGGTTCCACTCACCTGCCCGTTGCGCTTCCGACGCTCGGTCCAGTTGAACTTCTCGGCTCCGCGCTCCAGTGCTTCCCGCGCGAACGCACTGGTGAACTCGTTCCGCTTTCCGCCCTTCTCCGGAACACCGAAGGCCATGCCGGCGGTCGGCGCATTGATCTTGCGGATCTCCACTTCGTCGATTCCCAGCTTACGGGCCGCCTGGCAGATCAGCGGCTCGAACATCACCGTCGATTGCGCGCCGCCAGGGCCGCGCTGCGGGCCGTGCGGAGGCGTATTCGTCAGCACCGCCGTCCCCCGGAACCGCATGTTCAAGGGCGTATAATTGGCCGACGCCACCACAGCGCAGGTTCCGTAATCGCCGCCTCTGGCATACGGACCATTGGCCTGCACCACGAACATATCCAGAGCCACCATGCGGCCATCTTTGCGAAAACCCATGCGGACGCGCATGACTATCCCGGCGCGCGCACGTCCGATGAAATGGTCTTCCTCGCGCGTAATCCGCATCATCACCGGACGGCCGGTCTTCTTGGCCAGCAGCGCCGGGATAGCCGTATGCATGTGCGTTTCCGGATTCTTTCCGCCGAATCCGCCACCCACGTATTCGCCCAGCAGCACCACATTCTTGCGGTCGGCCTTCGACCAGTTTCCAATCGACTGGCTCACGTGCGCGGTCGATTGCGCCGACGCGTGCAGGAACAGCTTTCCGTTCTGCCAGTACGCCATGGAAGTGCGCGGCTCCATGCACTGATGCGAAGTGGACTGGCACACCACCGTCTCATCGATGATGACCGCCGCCTCTTTAAAGCCGGCATCGACATCGCCCACGGTCCAGGTATCTGGAGCCTCGCGCATCGGCAGCCGGCCTGCCTCGACTTCTTTCCAGTCTTCTTCGGACCACTTCAGCGTCTTCGCTACCGTACCGTAATAAACGTTGCCTTCCGTGCGAGCGTTGGGCCCGCCCGGACGCAGGCTCTCCAGCGGGTCGACGCAGAACGGCAGCGGCTCGTAGTCGATTTTGATGCGCTCGATGGCCTCGGCTGCGGTCAATTCGTCCACGGCAGCCACCGCCAGAATCGGCTGGCCGTGAAACACTGGCTCGTTCGTCAGCCCAGGTTCGGGTTTAATCGGTGTGCCGCGCCCTCCCTTGGACGACGGACCTTCCTCTTCGGCTGCGGCCGCGCCGCGAGTTGGCGGAGCCACCACCGGCAACTCATCCGCTGTAAGAATTCCGAACACTCCCGGCATCTTCAATGCTTCGCTGGCGTCGATATGACGGACCCGCGCGTGCGGCATCGGGCTCAACAGCAGCTTGGTGAATAGCATGCCGCCGGCGCGATAGTCTTCGGCGTACTTCGACCGCCCCGTCACCTTGGCGATCATGTCCGGGGTCTGATAATTCTGTCCGATCAGCTTATAAGCCATATCAAGACTTCTCCATCATTTCGCTCGCGTGCATCATGGCGTTCAAAATCTTGTTGTAATCGGCGCACCGGCACAGGTTGCCCGAAATTCCGTGCGCCAGCTCCTTGCGCGTCGGTTTTGGATTGGTCTTTAGGAATCCCGCCGTCGCCATGATGAACCCGGACATGCAGAACGCGCACTGGAACGCCTGGCCGTCCACTACCGCCTGCTGCACCGGATGCAGCGTGCCGTCGGGAGCGGCCAGCCCCTCGATGGTTGTGATCTTGGCGTTGCGCGCCGTATGCGTCAGCACCGAGCACGAATAGTGCGGAACGTCGTCGACCAGCACCGTGCAGGCGCCGCATTCCGACCGGTCGCAGCCCAGCTTGGTGCCGGTGAGGCCCAACTTGTAGCGCAGCGTCATGGCCAGGGTTTCCTGCTTCATGACGTCGACGTGTCGCTCCTGCCCGTTGACGTTCAACGTGATCAGCCGCTCGACCGATCCCGCGAGCGACGCCTTGACCGGTCCCGAGCCGCGGTAAAGATACGCTGCCGCCGAGGCCGTGGCGCCGGCCGCGATCACGCCTTGAATCAGTTGCCGCCGCGTGAGCGTCCGCGGGGTAGGAGGGGTTTCTGGCGCATTATCCATGGTGAAATCCTACCCCGGAGGTTATCGCCGTAACGACCAAAAAGTCAATGCCCGCCGAGCTAGTAGGATCACTCCCTATCGCAGCCGATAGAGAACCGCAGCGCCGTACGGATTTCTTCCATGCGCCGCGCGTTCAGATGCGAGAGCCGCGCCCACAGCCGCTGCTGCGAAACCGTCACCGCGTTGTGCAGGTTGACCGTGCACTGCTTCTTCATCCCGTCTTCTTCGTCCAGCACGACTTCGGATGGAACCCAGCGAATCGTGGAAGTAATAGGCGCGACGGTGACCGTCGACAACTAACGAATCGCGTTATCCCGTGTTAGCACCAGAACCGGCCGTTCCTTATCCGGAGCCGCAAACCGATAGAGCCGGGCGTCGCCCCGTACTATGCCCGCGGCCAGGCCGCTTCTGCTTCCCAGGCGGGTTCCGTCGCGTTGGACTGTGGAATCATTTCATAGCCGCGCCGATCGCGCAGTTCCGACTCCAGAATCTGCAAGCGTCGGAGATGTTCCCGCAGGGCGAGTCCCTCCAACTCGGACCGATTTAGCTTGGCCTTTTTCGCAGCCCGGTCGCAGGCCTCCAAGAGCTTCGCATCGATCACCACTCGCATGATTTCCACTTGACCCAATCTACTCGCGCCCCGAACTTTCCCTTGACGTTCGTATAAATCAATCGTATGATTCAAACATACATATGATCTTGACGGAAGCTATGACGCCGCTCGATACCAAGACTCGCATCCTGAACGCCGCCGAAAAGCTCTTTGGGATGAACGGTTTCGATGCCACTTCCCTGCGAGATATTACCGCCGAAGCGCAAGTCAATTTGGCCGCCGTCAATTATCACTTCCAGTCCAAGGACAGTCTGATTGACGCCATCATCGAGCGCCGCATCCTGCCCATTAACCAGCGCCGCTTTGAAATGCTGGATGCCGCCGGGCATCCTCCAAGCGTGGAGCAAATCGTCGAAGCCTTCCTGGCGCCGATGCTCATGCTGGAGGTACTGCCTGCCGTCCCGCTTATCGGCCGCGTCTTGTCGAACCCCACTCAATTCGTCGACCGCGTTTATAAGAAGCACTTGCAGCATGTGGCCGAGCGTTTCTCGCAAGCCATTCGGGAGGCGATCCCTGAGCTTTCTCCGGAGGAAGCGTTCTGGCGGCTGCATTTCATGGCGGGATGCATGACGCACGTTCTGACTCTTTCGAGCGTATTGCCGCTGCTGAGCGGCCAACCTGTGGATAGCCACGCCCTGGTGCGCCGTCTGGTGACCTTCATCGCGGCCGGCCTGCGCTCTCCCGTGTCGCTGCAAACCCAATGAGGAAGGAACCCTAATGCGCGTCTTGTCTATCTTCCTGCTGGCGGCGTCTCTCGGCTGGGCGCAAAGTCCGCTGCCGCTCAGCATGAAACGCGCGGTTGAAATCGCGCTCGCGCCGGATGGGTCCGCGCGGGCGGCCCTGGCGCAGGAATCTATCCAGCAGGCCAAAGATCGGGTCGCCGAAGCCCGCGCCGCGCTCTTGCCCAACCTCGATACCACGGTTCGCGAAAACCGCCAGACCACCAATCTGAAAGCCTATGGCTTCGCCTTTAATATCCCGGTTCCTGGTTTTTCGATTCCCACCATTGTCGGTCCGTTTGACGTGTTTGACGCCCGCGCTAGCGCGCAGCAATCGGTGTTGAACTTCAGTACCGTTCGCAAATATCAGGCAGCCAAGGCCACGCTCGCCGCCACGAAGTTCGATAACGACGCGACGCGCAGCCAGGTGAGCGATGAAGTGGCGCGCGCCTATCTTGCATGTCTCCGTGCGGATGCCGACCGCGACACCGCTCGCGCGAACGTTGAGTTATCCCAAGCGCTGCTAGCGCAAGCGCAGCGCGCGCTGACCGCCGGCACCGGCACCGGCATCGAGATTACTCGCGCCGAAGTGCAACTCGCCAATGACCGCCAGAGCTTGATTCGCGCCGAAAACAACCGCACCCGCGCGGTTTTGCAGCTTCTCAAATCCATGGGATTGCACCTGGATTCGTCGATCGAGTTCACCGACAAGCTAGTCTACAAACCCATCGACCCGGCATCCTCCGAGACGCTGCTCGAACAAGCCCGCAAGGCTCGCTTTGAGCTGAAGACTCAACAGCAGCGCGAGGAAGCGGCGCGGCTCAGTCATAATTCCGTGAAATCGGAGCGGCTTCCCTCCATCGGCGCCTTGGCCGATTACGGCGCCATCGGCCCTGACGTTGTCTCCTCTCGCGCCACCTACACGTTGGGCGTATCGCTGCGCGTCCCAGTATTCGACGGCGGAAACCGCGCGGCCCGCCGCGAGGAAAGCTTCTCGCAATACAGACAAGAGCAGATTCGCACTAAAGATCTCGGACAGCAGATCGAATTGCAGGTGCGGACAGCGATCGAGAGCTTGCGCTCGGCCGCCGCCGAAGTAGACGCTTCGCGCGATGGTTTAAGCCTCGCAGAAAATGAACTGGCGCAGGCACGGCGCCGCTATGACGCGGGCGTGGCCACGTCGGTCGAAGTCACCGACGCGCAAACCCGTCTGCAGCGCGCCCGCGATAACCAGGTAATCGCGCTATATGACTACAATGTCGCCCGTCTGGATTTGGCCACCGCTACGGGTACCATCGGAGACTACCTCAACCAATGAAAAAGTCAGTGCGCAGCATCTTAGTCATCGTTCTCATCGCCGCCGGTATCGGAATTTATATGTGGCGAACCGGCCAGTTCGCGGGTCCCAGGAATAGTATTCAGGTGTCGGGAAATCTGGAGTTGACCCGGGTCGACCTTTCTTTCAAAACCGCGGGGCGCATGATCGATCTCACGGTGCGCGAGGGCGACACCGTCAAGAAAGGGCAGGTAATCGCGCGGCTGGACGCCGCCCAACTCCAGCAGCAAAAGTTGCGTGATGTGGCCGTGGTTGCAAGCGCGCAATCGACTTACGACCAATTGAAGACTACCATCGAATACCAGCAGGCCACCATCGATAGCGACATTTCTGCCCGCGAGGCCGAGCTCGCGCAGGCGCAAGCCCACCTGGACGAGTTAAACGCAGGCAGCCGTCCCGCGGAAATCCGCCAGGCCGATTCGAGCGTGAACGAAGCGCGCGCTCAAATGGAGCTGGCCCGCGCCGACTGGGAACGCGCCCAGACTCTATATAAGAACACCGACATTTCGACTTCGCAGTTCGATCAGGCGCGAACCAAATTCAACGCTGCCAACGCGGTCCTGGCCCAGGCCGAAGACCGCGCCAGACTCGTGCACGAAGGGCCGCGCCAAGAGGAAATCGCAGGCGCTCGCGCACAACTCGCCCGCGCGCAAGCCGCGGTGCGGACGGCCCAGGCCAACCGCATCGACTTGCGGCGCAAACAGGAACAGCTAGTGCAGCTCCGCGCCGATATTGATCGCGCCCGCGCGCAGGTCGGTATCACCGAAGCGCAGCTCGACGACACAACCATCAGCACGCCCATCGATGGCGTTGTACTGGTCAAGTCCGCGGAGCCCGGGGAGGTGATCGCTGCCGGAACCGCTATCGTTCGCATCGGAGATGTCGATCATCCATGGCTTCGCGCCTACGTCGGCGAAACCGACTTGGGTCGCGTGAAGCTCGGCGCGAAAGTGAATCTCACAACGGATTCTTATCCGGGAAAGATCTACCACGGAGTGGTCTCCTTCATCTCCTCACAAGCCGAGTTCACGCCCAAACAGATCCAGACCAAAGAGGAGCGCGTGAAGCTGGTATATCGCATCAAGGTCGATGTCGATAACGCCCATCACGAGCTCAAGGACAACATGCCGGTGGACGCGGAGATTCCTTTGTGAGTGCGGCCAGCCAGATCATCGTCGCTGAGAATCTCACCCGAGTCTTTGCCGGCGGCAAGTCCTCCGGCGGGTCGGGCGGGCCAGTCACCGCAGTGGATCACTTGAATCTGGAAATCGCGGAGGGCGAGATCTTCGCGCTGGTCGGCCCCGATGGCGCGGGCAAAACCACTACCATGCGCATGTTCTGTGGCCTGATGGACCCCACCGAAGGTCGAGCTGTGGTTGCGGGCCACGACGTTTCCAAGGAAGTGGAAGCTGTCAAAGATCAGATCGGCTACATGGCCCAGCGCTTCGGCCTATACAACGACTTGACGGTAGCCGAGAACATGGCGTTCTACGCGGATCTGTTCGGCATCCTCGGAGTCGAGCGCCGTGAGCTGAGCGCTCGCTTGCTGCGCATGACCCGCATGGAGCCATTTCAGCAGCGCCCCGCCGGCAAGCTTTCCGGCGGCATGAAGCAAAAGCTGGCGCTGATGTGTACTCTGCTCCACAAGCCCCGCGTGTTGTTTCTAGATGAGCCCACCAACGGTGTCGATCCGGTTTCGCGACGCGATTTCTGGGCCATCCTGTATCAACTGGTGCGCGACGGGCTTACGGTTCTGGTCACCACTGCGTATCTGGATGAAGCCGAGCGCGCCAACCGCGTGGGCTTCATGCATCAGGGACGCCTGATTCAAGTGGATACTCCAGCGGGGTTGAAGCATGGCTTGCCGGAAGCAACTTACCGGCTGACATCCGGCGACCACCGCGCGACCCGCGATGCATTGCAGCACCAGCCGGGCGTGCTGACGGTGCAGCCTATGGGAGTCGATCTGCACCTTTTTATCAACCCGGCGGTGACTTCGCCCGAAAAGCTCCTCGCCATCACGCCGTTCGAATACCAGAAGATTCAGCCTTCGCTCGAAGATGTATTTATCGCGCTGGTGCGCAGGCAGGAACTGGCGCATGCTGCCTAAGAACTCAGGCCCGGCCGTCCATATCGAAAAGCTCACCAAGCGCTTCGGCGATTTCACTGCGGTCGCCGATCTAAATCTAGACGTTCGGCCCGGCGAGATCTTCGGCTTTCTCGGACCCAACGGCGCGGGTAAATCTACCGCCATCCGAGTGCTGTGCGGGCTGATGGCTCCTACCTCCGGGCGCGCCGTCGTGGGGGGCTTCGACGTGGTGCTGCACCCGGAAGAGGTCAAAAGGCGTATCGGCTATATGTCGCAAAAGTTTTCGCTCTACGACGACCTCACGGTCAGGGAGAACATTGAGTTCTTCGCCGGAGTGTACGGCGTATCCCCCGAAAAGTTTCCCGCGTGTCTGGATTTCGTGCTGAAAATGGCGGAGCTCGAAGACAAGCAGGATACCTTGACGCGCCTGCTCTCGGGCGGCTGGAAGCAGCGGCTGGCGCTGGGCTGCGCGATCCTGCACGAGCCGCCGATCTTATTCTTGGACGAACCTACCAGCGGCGTCGACCCCATCGCGCGCCGCAATTTTTGGGAGCTGATCTATCAGCTCTCCGCCGCCGGCCACACCATCTTCGTCACCACCCATTACATGGATGAAGCCGAATACTGCCATCGCATCGCGCTGATGTATGGGGGAAGGATGATCGCACTCGGCTCGCCCGCCGAGTTGAAACGGTCGCTCGGCGCCGGTCACCTGTTGAATCTGGAATCTTCCGACCTGCTCGAAAGCCTCACGCAGTTGTACGGCGGCGAGAATATCCAGGACGTTGCCGTGTTCGGCGGCGGGTTGCACATAAGGGTGGCCGACGCGGATCGTGCGATTGCCTCAATTCGCGAGACGTTGGATCGGGCCGGCATCAAGATCTCAGTGTTAGAACCCATCACTCCGTCGATGGAAGACGTGTTTGTCAGCCTCATCGAACAGGAAGAAAAGGCGGCCGCATGAGTTTCCGCCGTCTCCGCGCGATTGCCCGCAAGGAAGTGCTGCACGTCATTCGCGATCCGCGCAGCCTGGCTTCCGCCATCGCCATTCCTCTCACAATGCTGCTGATTTTCGGCTACGCATTGAGCCTGGATGTGGATCGCATTCCCACCATTGTCTATAACATGGACCTTCGGCCGGAGAGCGCCGACCTGGTAAAAGATTTCCAAGGCTCGCGCTATTTCCAGGTCATCGAAGCGGTCAACGGCTACCGCCCCATTGAACAGGCGATGGACTCGCGCCGCGCCCTGCTGGGCGTGGTCATCCCCGCGGATTTTTCCAGCAACGTGCTCGCGGGCGATGCCGAGGCGCAAGTGCAATTGCTGCTTGACGGGAGCGACTCGAACACCGCGTCCATCGCTCAAGGCTACGCCGAGGGCATCGTTCAAACCTACGCGGCGCGCCTCCGCACTGAAGCGCAAAGTATGCACGCCGGCGACATTCCCCCGGTGGGCGTAAGCGCGGAGAACCGGGTCTGGTACAACCCCGACATGGTTTCCCGCAACTTCATCGTGCCCGGGTTGATCGCCGTGATCATGATGATCATCACCGGCAATCTCAGCTCGCTAACCATCGCACGCGAGTGGGAGAACGGCACCATGGAGCAATTGCTGTCGACGCCCGTGCGCCCTTCCGAGTTGGTGCTGGGCAAACTCGCCGCTTACTTTCTGGTGGGCCTGGTCGACATGGTGATCTGCATGCTAGTCGGCGTGTATCTGTTCGACGTGCCGTTTAAAGGCAGCCTGCTTTTCCTGTCGATTTCCAGTTTTGTTTTTCTGTTCGGCTCGTTGTGCACGGGAGTCTGGGTCTCGGCCACGTTTCGCACGCAACTGATGGCCTACCAGATGGGAACGTTGATCTCCTTCCTGCCGGGCTTCCTACTGTCCGGATTTATTTATTCGATCAGCAGTATGCCGCGTGTGATCCAAGCCATCGCCTTATTTGTCCCGGCCCGTTATTTCATCAATATTTCGAAGGGCGTGTTCCTGAAGGGAATCGGCCCCGAGATCCTATGGCCGGATTTCCTGCTGCTGTGCGGCTACGGAGCACTCATTTTTTTCTTCACGGTCCGCAAGTTGCGGCAGAAAGTGGCTTGATTATGCGCCAGCGGCTCCGCTCTATTATTCGCAAAGAATTCATTCAGGCCCTGCGCGATCCGCGTATGCGCAGCATGCTGCTGGTGCCCCCGCTGATCCAGTTGCTGGTCTTCGGTTATGCCGTGAACCTGGACGTCGATACCGCCACGGTCGCTTGGATGGATCAGGACAACACGCCCGCAAGTCACGATTTGCGCGACGAGTTTGCAGGCTCAGGGCACTTCCTTATTAAGGCGACTCCGAGTGACGAGCGCCAGATGCAATCCCTGCTCGATCGCGGACAGGTGGATGGAGTGATCCGCGTGCTGCCTGGTTTCGCGCGCGCTATCGCCCGAGGCCAGGCTACCAGCGTGCAGGTATTATTGGACGGCACGAATTCCAATACCGCGTCACTGGTTTCCGGCTACGCTTCCCAAGTGATTGCCCGCTATTCGCAGGAGGCGGCGGGTGAGGCGCAGCGCTCCCGCATGGTCGGCGGGACCATGACTTCCGGCGGCGCCGTCTCAGTGCCCATGCCGCAGATCGTGTCGCGCTCGCGCGTCTGGTATAACCCCGATCTCAAGAGCCGCAACTACTTCATCCCCGGCGTAGTGGTCAATATCATCACTCTGGTGACCTTGTCGCTCACGGCCATGGCCATCGTGCGCGAGAAAGAGATCGGCACCATGGAGCAACTAATGGTGACCCCCATTCGCCCTCTGGAATTGATTCTCGGCAAGACGCTGCCCTTCGTTCTGGTGGGCTACTGGGATCTGATTTTGGTGACAACCGCCGCTCTGCTGATCTTTCACGTGCCCTTCAACGGGAGTTTTGTGCTGCTGCTGTTCGCCGCGTTTGTGTTCCTGCTGACCAGCCTCGGCGCAGGCCTGTTCATCTCCACCATCTCGCGCACGCAACAGCAAGCCATGATGGCCACCACACTGTTCTTCCAGCCGTTCTTCATGCTGAGCGGCTTCACCTTCCCCATCCGCAACATGCCCGAAAGCGTGCAGTGGCTGACGTTTTTGAATCCGGTTCGCTACTTTATGGAGATTGTTCGCGGTGTGTTCCTGCAAGGCGCCGGGATAGACACTCTCTGGCCACAAATCCTGGCGCTGGCGATTTTCGGCGTCATCATATTAGGGCTCAGCGTCAACCGCTTCCACAAACAACTGGAATAGGAAATTTACCGCCCGCCCCGCGTTCGAGGCGATCCCTGAACTTCACCCTACACGCGCTCCGGCACTCGCGGCTGCGATTCCTCCAGCTCCAGGATCTCGTTATCCGATAGCGCGACGCCTTCCTCCAGATACTCTGACTCGCCGTGCAGCTTCCACAGATCGAAGTTCGCGCCCAAAATATTCCGCGCCGCCATTACCGCCGTCAACATGGAGTGGTCCTGATTGTTATAACGATGCATCCCGTTGCGGCCCACCAGTTGGAGATTTGGCACAGACTTGAGATACTCCGCCACCACCTGCAATCCCTTGCGATAATCGTCGTCGTAAACCGGATAGGCTTTCGGAACCCGCACCACCTTGCCGTCCAGAATATCCTCCGCTTTCACCAGGCCCAGCGATGCCAGCTCCTTGCGCGCGAGATTTAACAGCTCGGCATCGGATTGGCGCCACAGGGCGTCGCCTTCGAAGCAGAAGTACTCCATTCCCAAACTGCTCATCTCCGGATCGGGACTCATTTCCGGGCTCCAGTTGCTGTAGTTCTGGATACGGCCAACCGTCACCGCCGGTTCATGTACGTAGATCCAGTTGTCCGGAAACAGGTTCTTTCCGCGGACGATCAATCCGACCGTGATGAAATCGCGGTAGGCGAACGCCCGCGCCGCTTGACGCACCTCATCCGGCGGCACTGGATCCATCATTCCGAAGAAATCCCGTATGGCCAGACTGCTGATGAAATGCTTGCCCACATACCGCCGGCTCCCGGCGTCAATTGCCGTGATACGTCCGTCTTCGCATCGGACGCGTCTTACCGGAGCGTTCAGCACCACCTGCGATCCGCGCTGCTCCAGCACTTCCTGCATTTTGGTCCATATCATTCCGGGGCCGCGCCGCGGATAATGGAACTCTCGAACCAGAGTCTTGATCGCTTCTTTCGGCTTGCCGCCCAGTTTGAGGGCGTCCCGGACCAGCGAAGAAAAGGAGAGTCCGCGAATGCGCTGCGCCGCCCAGTCGGCGCTGATGGCCGTGCAGGGAATTCCCCACACCTTTTCGGTGTAGCTTTCGAAAAACATCTTGAACAGCCGGGTACCGAACCGGTTCGAAACCCACGCCGCAAGATTGTTCTCCGGCTCTTGCGGAAACAAGCGGGAATGCAGGAAACTGATGCCGCATCGGGCTACTTCAATCGGCCCCAGGCCGCGCAGGACATCCATCGGATCCAGCGGATAGCGGAAGAACTTGCCGCGATAGTAGATTCGCGACAGCCGCTGGCGTTTTAAGAAGTCTGCCCCCAGCACTTCGTGCCAGATGCGCTCGATCAGGCCTACCTTGGTGTAAAACCGGTGGCCGCCCAAGTCGAACAGATAGCCCTTATAATCGACGGTCTTTGCCAGGCCGCCGACCACCGAATCGCGCTCCACTACGATGCAATGAAGGCCCTTGCTCGAGAGCTCATAGGCGGCCGTGAGTCCCGCGGGGCCAGCACCCAGAATGATCACATCGGCATGGATTGTCGCGCGCGGGACCTCTCCGGCGACGTTTGTCTCGATTGCCATCGTGGCTCATCTTCCATGATTACAGAGACGCTCACGCCGGTGGGTTCCTCCGAAGTGTGCCTCAATCTAGCCCGCGCGCGAACTCGTCGTGAAGCAGCCGGCACGGTGCCGCGTGAGACTGGATCTCGCGGACAGCCAAATCGCCTCCGCGAGGCCCTCGGGCCGTGTTGACGCGACTGCCATGCGTTACTTCGCCGGGGACTCCGAAGTTTGCGCCGGCGGGGTCCGTATCGCCGCTGCCGGACTTCCATGCTCGACATAATTCTTCAGGCGCGTGAATTGTTCAGTGACGACTGAATCGACAGGCGCGGCCCATGAGTTCATCCCCGCCGGCAGGTAGCCGGTCACTGCGTATATGACTTCCATCGCGGTTCCTGCGTCGCCCGGCGACAACTGAATCGTCATGATGGCAGCGGCGGCCAGCGATTGCAGCGGGCCTATAGCGCCGGAGAGCACCAGCGTTTTACCGGGCACGAAGCGTATCAGTTCCATGTGGCGAACGGCGCCCTGGCCCGGCAGGCCTTCACAGAAGCAGCCCATCGGCTTTTCTTCCATCGTCAGGTTGTGGGAGTCGCCAGAAAAAGTATGTTGCGGGCTCCACCAGTCGCCAACATTGTGGACCAATCTGCGATACACCTCTTCCGGCGAAGCCTGTATCGTGACAGACGTCTTGACTGTGAAGCCGTTGGTCGAAGAATCGGCCACTTCAGCGAATGCCCATCCCGGGCACAGCAGAATTGCGGCGATGGCGAAACGAACGCTGAATTTGGTCATGGATCGCATCCTATCTGATCGGCTCAATCGCGCTGCAACCTTAGTGTGCCGTCAGGCGCAAAACCCACCGGTAGCCTCAGGGCAGTAGCTTGTGCAGGCGTTCGTCGAAAGGGCTGCCCAGCATGGGCTGTAATTTCTCGCGGAAGGCCTTGGTGTGGCTGGCGGCCAGATGAGATTCAAAGTCCTGCTGGGTCCGCCAGACTTCGACCATGGTGAAATGGTTCAAACGATTTGGATCCCGCAACACCTCAAAGCGAGCGGAGCCCTCATCCTTGCGGCTGTCGGCGGCGAACTCATGCAGCAATTTGGCGGCTTCCGCGGCGCCATTTTGCCCCAGCACGTCCACGTGCGTGACTACGTATAACCTTTCGTCGGCGTCTTGCGCGCCCGCTGGAATGCACATTCCGATTAGGATGCCGGTGGCCGCAAGAGCGGCAGCAATTGTAAATTTCTTGTAAACGGGGGGCATAGGCATAGATCGTCATGGTACACCCGATGTATCATGGATTTAATTGAGTTTGCCGGGCTTGCGGGCGGTTTCCCGGCCGGGGATGAATTCGGAGGAAAGCGTGCCGCGGCCATCCGGAGATTTTTTGGGCATGGGCGGAACGTTTCCGAAATATATCCGTCTTAACGGTAATACAAACTCCGTATAGTTTCCAGCGGGATAAATAGGCGCATTGTGGCAAGACAGACCTCGCAGTCGGCGATTGCTGTATCGCAAGCCCTGACCCCGGCGCTTCCCGCGCCAGGACCCGAGGAAATCCGCGTTCAGCTCGAAAAGCTTCTCTCCAGCCGGCTGTTTGCGCGCTCCACTCGCTTGTGCCGCTTCTTGCGATTTTCCGTGGAGGAATCGCTTGCCGGCAACGGCGGACGCCTCAAGGAACAGATCATCGGGCTGGAGGTTTTCGATCGCAAGTCCGATTACGATCCGCGCATCGATCCCATCGTGCGCGTGGAGGCGCGGCGGCTGCGCGCCAAACTGAAAGCCTACTACACGTCCGCGGGACGCGGCGATTCGATCATGATCGGCTTGCCCAAGGGCGCCTATCTCCCCTTTTTCAAGACGCGTGCGGCAGCGGCGCGGGGCTCGCGCACGTCACTGATCGCGGCCTCCGGATCGGCGTTGGCGCCCAGAAAATCCATCGCCGTACTGCCCTTTGCGAACATGATGCCGGGCGCCGATGACGACTATTTTAGCGACGGGCTTACTGAAGAGCTGATTCATCTTCTGACGCGCATTCCCAGTCTGCGCGTGGTGGCCTGGAGCAGTGCTTCTAAATTGCGCGGGCGGGAAGCCGATTTGGCCGGCATCCGCCGCCAATTGCGGGTGGGATCCGTCCTGCGCGGCAGCGTGCGGCACACTCCCGAACGGGTTCGCGTTACTGTGCAACTCATCGATTCCGCCTCCGGCGATTATCTCTGGTCGGAAACCTATGACCGCGGGCTGGAGAATGTTTTCGAGATTCAGGGAGAGATCGCGCGTGCCATCGTGCACACGCTGCGCCTCAAACTCACGGGCCTGCCGCAATGCGACACGCCGCGGCGGGCGCCCAATGTGGCCTGTTACAACTTATGTCTACAAGGGCGCTTCCATGCCAACAAGCGGACTGCCGACGGCCTGCGCAAAAGCGTCGAGCGTTTTGAGGAAGCCATCGTGGCCGACGAGTCGTGCGCCGAAGCCTACGCCGGTTTGGCGGATGCCTATAGCCTGCTCGCCGATTACGGCTTGATGAGTCCGGCCGATGCGGTTCCCAAGGCGCGCGCCGCCGCCGAAAGGGCGTTGGAGTTGGACCCGCAATCCGCCGAGGCCAACGTTTCGCTGGCGTTCGTGCGTTCATCCTTCGAATGGCGCTGGGAAGAGGCCGAGGCGCTGTATCGGGCGGCCATTGCGGCCAACCCTGGCTACTCGCGCGCGCGGCATTGGTATGGCGTCGATTTTCTAGGTTTGCTCGGCCGCTGCCAGGAGGCGCTCTCCGAGGCCCGCGCGGCGTACGATCTTGACCCGCTCTCGATGATCATTCGCGAAGGGCTGGGCTACATGCACATGATCTGCCGCGATTATCCCCGGGCCGTGGCTGTGTACCGCGAAATAACCGACATGGACCCGGATTTTTTTAAAGGATATAGCTCCTTGGGCCGCGTGCTGTCGCTGATGGGCAAGCACGATCTGGCGCTCGCCTCGCTGGAGCGCGCGCGCCAACTGGGTGGCGAGGTGCCCAGCATTCTAGCGGCTATGGGCGAAGTGCTGGCCCGCACCGGACGGGTTGAGGAAGCCCGCGCCTACCTTCACGAACTCACGGAAATGTCACACACGGGCTGGGTGCCGGCGAGTTGCTTCGCGGTTCTGCATCTAGGTTTGGGTGACTATTCCGCTGCGTTGACATTTCTTGAGACCGCAACCGACCGGCGTGAATTTTCCGTGACCGCGCTCAAGGTCCATCCGCTTTACGATCCACTGCGTTCCGAGCCACGCTTTCAGCGGCTGCTCGAACGGGTTGGGCTGAACTCCTAGCGGCAATTTGTTACCGTAAGCGGACCGTCACCCTTACTGCCCGATTACTTCCGCGCGCCGCCGATTCGCCTCAAAATGGCGCATGAGACGATTCGCAAAAGTATGCGGAAATGTTTCGTTGCAGTTAATGCTTGCGGCGATACCGCTGGTGGCTGCGTTCGCCACAGACACCGTGGATGCAAACCGCGGCGCGGACCCTGAGGCAAATCTCAGCAGCCCAGCCGAGCGCAATCGCCGCGGCGTGGCTCTAGTGGAACAGGGAAAGCTGGTCGAAGCGGAGAGCATGTTCCGCTCGGCCCTGGCAGATTGCGAAAACTGCGCCGCGCTGAGCTCCATCCTCAATAATCTCGGCGAAGTGTACTACGCCACCGGGCGTTTTGCCGCCGCCAGCCCGCTCTACGAAAAAGCCTTGGCGTTGCGCGAGAAACAGGAGGGACCCGACGCCCTGGCCTTATCGCCCATTTTGAACAATCTTGCGCTGCTTTATCGCGAGACCGCGGATTATAGCCGCGCCCTACGCTTCGCCGAGCGGGCGCGCAGCATTGCTGAGTCGCATAACGCCGCCGAGACCGCCGAAGGCGCCGCCGCCTTCGCCAATCTTGGCGAGATCGAGCAACTGCAAGGCGATCTGGCCGGAGCCAGGAACTCGTTGGGCCGCGCGCTCTCGATCCGCGAGCGCCTGCTCGCGCCGTCCGATCCGCGGATCGCGGAAACATTGAGCGATCTCGCGCTGGCGGACCGTGCCGGGAGCCGCTTCAAAACGGCGGCGGAACTGTATCGCCGGGCGCTGGCGGTGCTGCAGGCGGCAGCCGGCAATGTCGACGGCAAGATCCAACTTGCGGCGTTGAAGAAATCCGGAGTGGTGCGCATCAATTTAGCGCAAGCCGAGGCGGAGCAAGGCCACCTCAAGGAGGCGGAACACATCGCTCGTCATTCGGTGGCGGACCTGGAGCGCGCCTTCGGGCCGCAGCATCCGAACACCGCCGCCGGCTACGTCAATCTGGCGAAGATCCTGCGTTACCGACGCCGCTTCGATGAGGCCGCGCAGGCGCTCTTGCGCGCGCAAGCCATCGACCGGCAGGCCTTCGCGCCGGATCACCCCGGATTGCCAACGATCTGAGCCTGCAGGCAGCGTTGGCCTTCGACCGCAAAAAGTATGCGGAGGCCGAGAAGTTATTCCAGCAGTCGCTCACGATTCTCATCCGGCGGTTCCCCGCGCCGCAGACCGATATCGGCCGCGCAACGGCGAATCTGGCCGAGGTGTATGTGCGCGAGAATCGGTTCACCGAAGCCGCCAACGCCTTCGACGAGGCGCTCACGATTCTGGAGCGGACGCTGGGCCCCGATAACCCGGAATTGGCGCCCACTATGGAGCACTATGCGCAGGTTTTGCGCGCGCAGCAGGATTTCGCAAAAGCCGCAAGCCTGGAAGCGCGCGTCATGAAAATCCGCGTAACGCGGACGCTCAAACACGCCGCTTAGGGTTATCCCGGCTGGAGCAGCCTTGGTCGAGGTAACCGCGAGCAGCGCGCATCACGCGGACGCTCAAGCACGCTGTTCAGAATACGTTGGAAGCGGTCGTACCTGAGCTTTGACATCAACGCATCAACAGTATTATGCTTTGATGTATGAGAACCACTCTCAGTCTGGATGACGATGTTGCTGCCTTGATCGAGAAGATCCGGAAGAAAAACGACGCTAGTCTCAAAGAGCTAGTGAACGCCGCCTTGCGTGAGGGATTGGCGCGCATGGTGGACCCACCCGCCCCGCGCAAGAAATTCCATATGACGGTGCATGACGCCGGCCGATGTTATCTGCCGAACCTGGATAATACCGCCGAGGTGCTGGCTTTCGCCGAGGGCGAGCAGTTCAAGTGATCCTAATAGACACGAATCTGTTGGTCTATGCTCGCGTATCCTCGCTCCCGCAGCACGAGGCCGCGCGGAATTGGTTGGAGGGGCGTTTGAATGATCGTCCTCGAGTGGGCCTCCCTTGGCCGAGTCTGCTGAGATTCTTACGGATCGTAACCAACTCCAGAATTTTTGAGCGCCCAGATTCCATACGAGCCGCCTGGGCTCAGGTCGAGGCTTGGCTTGACCGCAGCAACGTGTGGATCCCGCAGCCCGCGGAAGGTCACCCGGCCATTCTCGGACGTTTGCTGACTCACGCGGCGGGTGGGGCGAATCTGATTCCCGATACTCATTTGGCGGCACTGGCAATTGAGCATGGCCTCACGTTGTGTTCGGCGGACGGCGATTTCGCGCGGTTTCCGGAGCTGAAATGGGTGAATCCGTTAAGGGAACGGTGAGTTGCAACCGCGAGCCTGGAAGCCCGCGTCATGAAGATCCACGTCGCGCGCACGCTCAAGCGCGCCGCTTAAGGCACGCAAATCCTAGGCCTTTATCAACTCGGCAAGATTCGGGGTGTATTTAGAAAGAAGAACCACGAGGTCAGCAAGGCTGCGGTTGGTGTCTTTCGCTTGTTCCTTCAAGATGGCGATAAACGTGTCAGGGTCGAGGTGATACTGATGCAACAGGAATTCCTGCGCGGTTAGACACTCCAGCCCGAATGGTCGAAGCGCTTCCTTTTGGAAATGCTTGATATTGTCGCTGACAATGCAATCGGCTCCCGCTCTAACTGCGACTGCGAGAACATGACGATCCTTAGGGTCATTCTGCATCGCGTCAATGAGCGTTTCATATCCGGTCACCAGCGCTTCCGGAAAAGCTTCATCCATCGCGTCGATGCGTCGAGATGCCTGTACTTCGGTATAACCAAATTTTAGGATTGTTCTTTTTACTTCGTTGAGTATGTCTCGCGACCAGAGGGGACCGAAGAACGGAGGATCATACTCGGCGAGCCTAAGCAGCGTATCCGCGACGGGCATCGGCGCTATGACGCAAGCGTCGAGCACCGACGCAAAATAGTGCGGCCTCACTCCGGGTTTAACGGCGGTACCTTTTCGTAAATGCCGTCAGCCACTTCAGCGGCAACCAGCTCCCTAAGGGTCTTCTTCCGCCGGTCATCTCGTTTCACCTTGTATTTCATGACGTCCTGAACGTAGATTCTGCGGTGCGTGCCGACCTTGTGATATGCGATCTCTCCAGCTTCAAGCAGATTAACCAGAAACTGTCTGGATATGCCGAGCATACTGGCGGCCTCCGCCGTCGTGAGCCGAGCTTGATTCTTCAGGATAGTGATGCACTTGCCTTGCTGTAGAGCCCCGACCAGCTCCACCAAAAAAGCATAAACAGAGTCCGGAAGAGGTCTGCTCTCGCCGTCCGGCCCAATGAGCTTAGCCTTTCCTTTTTTAAGTGCGCCGTAGAGCTTTTCTACATCCTTCTGATCGCACGAAGAAATAGGCAACGGCAAGTTCTTTTCAGCAGTTTGTCCCGTTGCTGCCATGGTTTCCTCCAAATTCCTTGCTCGGCGAGTAAGCGCTACAAGTGCTATAAGCGCTATAATTATAAGGTATACTTTTTCTGGTTAGAACGCAATGGTTATTAGGGCGTCGAATCACGAAAAGGCGGTGAAAAGAAAAACATCCCCTCGGGTTGTGTCTAGTTTGAATTGTTGGGCGGGCAAAACAATAGAGGCCCCCGAAGTTGTCCCCCGAGTCCCTAGCATCAAACGGCCCATGTCAGCCGCCAAGAGCCTCTCGTTTTTAGTGATAAAGAACTTCAAAGGCAGCCCGAGTTACTCTTGATCTGACCCGGGTCACGTCGCTGAACAGCTCCAGTGCTGGTCGTGGGATTACCGATTTGGGGCGCGCAAGAAGCAACAGGACAAAGCAGAGGCCAATAATTTCAAATTGAATCCACGAAACGTGATCGAAGGCTGATTGCACATAAATCGGGCCGTTACTGCTGCGCATGTCTCCATCAGAGTGCCCCGGTCGGGCGTGGGAAAAGTTCGATACGCCGTCGAATATCCTACGAGCAAAACCGCCTTCGCTGGACACCGTTTTTTGGTCAAAAAGGCTATCTTTCACACTTGGACTAATCTGCTCTTGCACGGGCTTCGTCGCGGCGATCAGACCATCACACGCTTGTCCAAACGAGAGAATAGACTGCCCGGATCGCCAATTGTCATATTCGATTTTCTTACCGCAGACCTGAGCCCAAGTGCCAATCGTGGTGAGTTCGAGTGCGCTTCGCAAGGCACTTATTGAAAGTCGATAAAAGCCGGTCAAAGCATTAAACGTAGCCGATTGAAAGTCATCACCCGCATCCAACATAGCCGAAAATAAGCAATCCTGGACCTCACCAAAACACTCAACCCATGCTCCCCACAGATCATCCAATTGTTTAAGCGTGGTGCCGTGATGGTTTGAGGTTCGAATCGCAACGTCATCTGGTAATGTCACAATGCTGTTCCAAGTTGCCTTCTCTATTAGGTCAGACGCGGGAGGCTCCGGCTCCGGCGCATAAGCGAAATCCGTGCGTGTAAGCACCACGCGTCGGCACCTGAAATCGCTATCTGGCAGCACCTTAGGCATGATGGCATCATAACAATCATCAACCACTCGAACGGCTACAGACCGCGCAACAGTACAATCAGGCAAAAGGACAAGTGGGGCCTCGCCTTACACCGGGCAACTTTGGGTCCTTCATTGTTCTCCTCTGCCGTTTGACAGCCCCCGCCCCCATTCGCTAGACTTGTATCCTGAACGAATAGCACGGAGAAGGTCTGTCTACATGAAAACCGCAATTCCCTCGGGCAAGGATATCCCGCGTAACTGGCACATAATCGACGCGGAAAACCTGGTTCTGGGGCGCGTGGCCACCAAGGCCGCCAACATTTTAATGGGCAAGCACAAGCCCAGCTACACGCCACACATCGACATGGGCGATCACATCATTGTGATCAACGCGGCGAAGGTACGCCTCACCGGGCGCAAAGAAGAACAGAAACTTTATCGCCGTCACTCCGGTTATCCCGGCGGACTCACGGAAACCAGCGCCCGCAAGGTGCGCGAGACCCGTCCGCAGCGGATGGTGGAAGAGGCGATCTCGGGCATGCTTCCGAAGAGCAAGCTGGGCAAACAGATGTACCGGAAGCTGCAGGTATACGCGGGTCCCAAGCACCCGCATGACGCGCAGAAGCCAATGGCCTTGGCGATCTAGCGATCTGAAGGAGATTCGATTTTGGCTTTAGTGCAACATCTTGGAACGGGCCGCCGCAAGCGCGCGGTGGCGAGAGTGTATCTGCGGCCGGGCGACGGCAAGATCACGGTGAACGGGCGCACCTTCGAACATTATTTTCCGAGCGATACCGCGCGGGCGATCGTGAAGCAGCCGCTTTTGGCCACCGAGACCGCGGACAAGTTCGACATTTTGATCACGACCGCGGGCGGTGGGCCTACGGGCCAGGCCGGTGCTGCGAAATTGGGCATTGCGCGCGCGCTGCTGGAGTTCAATATTGAACTGCGCGGCAAGCTGAAGGAACTGGGTTTCCTCACGCGAGACGCCCGCGAGCACGAGCGCAAGAAGTACGGGCAAAAGGGCGCCCGCAAACGCTTCCAGTTCTCGAAGCGCTAGCGAGACTCCGCGGGGTTCGCGCCGTTGTGCGCACGAACCGTTGGCGGAATTTGAATGTTGTTTTTGGGACGGATCCGGCGATCCGTTATCGTCTGAAGTCTTCACCCGGGCCACAAATTCCGCTTTGGGCCGTGGAATCCGGGTCCAACCATAGTGCAGGCAGGGAGGTATTTTGCCGTCGATTAGTATGAAAGAATTGCTCGAAGCCGGCGTTCACTTCGGGCACCAGACCAAGCGCTGGAATCCCAAGATGAAAGAATACATCTTTGGCGAACGTAATGGGATCTACATCATAGATCTTCAGAAAACTCTCAAACTGTTCAAGGACGCGATGCGCTACGTGGGCGAAATGGCCGCGCAGGGCAAGACCGTTCTTTTCGTGGGCACCAAGCGGCAGGCGCAGGAGGCTATCTCCGAAGAAGCCACCCGCGCCAATCAGTTCTACGTGAACCAGCGCTGGCTGGGCGGATTGCTGACCAACATGGCCACTGTGCAAAAATCCATCAAGCGTCTGAAGGAGTTGGACGCCATGGCTACCGAAGGCACCTGGGACGGCCGCGCCAAGAAGGAAGTCATCCGGCTCGAGCGCGAGCGCAAGCACCTCAACCAGAACCTGTCGGGCATTAAGGACATGAACGGGCTGCCGGATCTGCTGTTCGTGATCGATTCGAACAAGGAAGCGATTGCCGTCGAGGAAGCCCGCAAGCTGGGCATCCCGGTGGTGGCTGTGGTCGACACCAATTGCGATCCGAGCAAGGTGGATTACGTGATTCCGGGCAACGATGATGCGCTGCGCGCCATCCGCCTGTTTACCACCAAAATCGCCGATGCCGTGGTCGAAGGCCGCCAGCTCGCGAGCGAGCAGGATTTCACGGCCGAGAAGATTGTCGGCGACGACACTCCGATGGAAGATATTCCCGAGTACGCGCAGTTGATGGATCCCAAGTTCTCCGAGCAGCTCATGTCGGAATCCATGCCCGACGAAGATCTGCCCTCGATGTCGCTGCCGCGCAAGGGACCTGCCGCCGCCGAGCTGGTCGACGAAGCGGTTCAGACCAACTGACCGGCACCCGTGTGACCCGCCAGGGGCGCAAGCCGAGGGAAGCGCGTGAGGTGTGTTTTGCTTGAGGAAACTATGGAAATCAGTGCACAGCTAGTAAAGCAGCTCCGGGAACGCACCGGCGCGGGGATGATGGAATGCAAGAAGGCGTTGGTTGAAGCCAAGGGAGACTTGGGCGAAGCTGAAGTGGTCCTGCGCAAGGCGGGCATCGCCTCTGCCGCCAAGAAGTCGGCGCGTTCGACCAAGCAAGGCGTGATCGGCAATTACATTCACGCCGGCGCGCAGATCGGCGTCCTGATCGAAGTCAACTGCGAATCCGATTTCGTGGCGCGCACCGTGGACTTTCAGGAGCTGGTGAAGGACCTGGCCATGCAAGTGGCCGCCGCCGATCCGCAGTTCGTGCGGCGCGAGGATGTGACCGCCGCCGCCATCGAAAAAGAGAAGGATATCGCGCGTGCCCGGGCGCTCGGCGAAGGCAAGCCCGAAAAAATCCTGGACAAGATTGTCGAAGGCCGCCTGGCCAAGTACTACGAAGAAGTCTGCTTGATGGAACAGCCGTTCATCAAGGAACCCACGACCACCATTGCCGATCTGATCAAAGCCAAGATCGCCAAGCTCGGTGAAAACATCTCGGTGGCGCGTTTCGTTCGCTTCAAAGTGGGCGACACGGCCGCGGCCGAAGAAACTAGCGGAGAGTAGCTCCATGGGCGCACAGGGAACCGTGCGCGGCGAACGCATGCCCCAATACCAGCGCATTCTGCTTAAGCTCAGCGGAGAAGTGATGGCCGGCGAAGGTTCCTTCGGCCTGGATGCCGGGCGTGTGAAAGCGCTTGCGGAAGAAGTTGCCGCAGTAGCCAAGGCCGGTGTGCAGATCGGCCTGGTAGTGGGAGGCGGCAATTTCTTTCGCGGCGTGGCGGTCGCGGCGCGCCACATGGACCGCGTAACGGCGGATCACATGGGCATGCTGGCTACCGTGATCAACGCTCTGGCCCTGCAGGATGCGCTCGAAAAACAGGGCGTGCCCACCCGCGTGATGACCGCCATCACCATGAACGAGGTGGCCGAGCCGTATATCCGCCGGCGCGCCATCCGGCACCTCGAAAAAGGCCGCATTGTGATCTTCGCGGCCGGGACGTCCAATCCCTATTTTTCTACCGACACCGCGGCCACGCTGCGAGGCTTGGAGATCCACGCCAATATCGTGGCCAAGGCCACCCGCGTCGACGGCGTCTATGACAAAGACCCGCTGCAGAATCACGACGCCGTGCGCTTTGAAGAGATCGGCTACTCCGAGGTGCTGGCGAAAAACCTGCGCGTGATGGATGCCTCCGCCGTGGCCATGTGCCGCGATAATAAACTGCCCATTGTAGTCTTTAATTTGAATGTGTACGGCAATATAATGCGTATGGCGATGGGCGAGCCCATCGGAACACTGATTTCTTGAGCCCACATTATGAAACCAGAACCGCAAGCACCCGCGAACCACACTTTCAAGAACGTCAAAGAGCTGGAGGTCCACTCCAAGACTCGCATGGACAAAGTGCTGTCGGATTTGCAGCACGCCATCGCTAGCATTCGCACTGGCCGCGCCTCGGTGGCCATCTTCGACAACCTCAAAGTGGACTACTACGGCGCCCCGACTCCCCTCAATCAAGTCGCAAATCTGCACGTTCCCGAGCCCTCGCTCATCACCATCCAGCCCTGGGACGTATCTCAGATCGCCGCCATCGAGAAGGCCATTCGGAGTTCGGATCTGGGCCTCAATCCGGCCAATGATGGCAAGCTGATCCGCGTGCCGATTCCGCCTCTCACCGAGGAGCGCCGCAAGGAAATCGTCAAGCGCCTGCATGGCGTGGCCGAAGAGCATCGGGTCGCCGCGCGCAACATCCGCCGGGACGCCAATGAGCACCTGAAGAAACTCTTGAAAGACAAACTCATCAGCGAGGACGAAGAACGCCGCGCCCTGGACGATGTCCAGAAAATGACCGACGCCCACATCCAGAAAATCGACGCTACGTCCAAAGGCAAAGAGGGCGAAATCATGGGCGGCAAGTAGCGGGGCCGTTCGACCGGGCTTGCGCGACCACACCGGGCGGCGCCTGCAGAGGCTCCTGCTACTCTGAAGGCATGAAGTTTCGCGTCCTGATTTTGCTTCTGCTCCCGTCTCTGCTGGCGGCGCAATCCATCGCCGAGCTGCAGAAGTCTTTCGAAAAGAAAGTTACCGAATTCACGCTCGCCAACGGCCTGCACTTCATCGTCGTTGAGCGCCACGACGCGCCGGTGGTGTCGTTCCACACCTACGTCAACGTCGGCTCGGTGGACGACCCCGGAGGCCAAACCGGCCTGGCGCACATGTTCGAGCACATGGCGTTCAAGGGCACGCCTACCATCGGCACCAAAAATTGGCCGGCGGAGAAGGCCGCCATGGACGCGGTGGAGCAGGTCTACGACCGTCTCGACGCTGAACGCAACAAGGGGCCGCACGCGGACCCCAAAAAAATGGCGGCGATCGCCAATGAGCTGGCAGCCGCCATGGAGAAAGCCGACAGCTACGTCGAGCCCAACGAGTATGATCGCGTAGTCGAATCCAGCGGCGGCCAGGATATGAATGCGAGCACCGCCGAAGATTCCACCAATTACTTCTACAGCTTCCCCTCCAACCGCATCGAGCTGTGGTTTTTGCTGGAATCCAGCCGTTTCCTGAATCCGGTATTCCGTGAATTCTATAAGGAGCGCGATGTCGTGCGCGAAGAGCGCCGCATGCGCGTCGAATCCAGCTCGCAAGGAAAATTGATCGAAGCTCTCGCGGCCACCGCGTACGCCGCACACCCCTACCGCAACATGCCGGGCGGATGGGCCAGCGATATTGAAAACTTCCGGCGCCCCGACGCCGAGAGATTCTACAAGCAATACTATGTGCCCGCGAATATCACGCTGGGTATCGCGGGAGACGTCAATCCGACGGAGGCCCGCCGCCTCGCCGAAAAATATTTCGGACGCCTTGTCGCGCGGCCGTTGCCCTCGCAGTACCACACCGAAGAGCCAGTGCAGGAGGGCGAGAAGATCGCCTCGGTATCCTCGCCTGCCCAACCCTTTGTGATCATCGGCTACAAGCGTCCCGACCGCCACTCGCCAGATGACGCCGCGCTCGCGGTGCTGGATGCGGTGCTCTCAGATGGCCGCACCGGCATCATCTACAAAGACATGGTGCGGGATAAACAGATGGCGCTGGGCGCCGGCAGTGACGCCGAGTTTCCCGGCGGAAAATATCCCGCCCTCTTCCTGTTTTACGTCGCACCATCTTCGGGGCATTCCTCGGAAGAAAACGAAACGGAATTGGATCGCATCATACAGCAAGTCAAGACCACCAAAGTGGATGACGAGACCCTGCAGCGTGTGAAGACCAAGCTGCGCGCGGCTTTGATACGCAAGCTAGATAGCAATGCGGGACTTGCCTCCGAGCTATGCAGCTATTATGTGGCCTACGGTGACTGGCGCAAGCTTTTTACCGAGCTTGACGACTACAACAAAGTGACCGCTGACGACGTCGAGCGCGTCGCCAACACCTACCTGGTGAAGGAGCATCGCACGGTGGCCTACACCTACGTGCCGAACGCCGGCGCCGGCAAGGAAGGGTCCAAATGACGCGAAGGTGCAAAATGACGCGCCGGATCGCGCTTTTCGCGGTATTGCTGGCCTCGGCTGGAATGGCGCAGACCGTCCCGTCCTATCGGCAGCTGGTCTATCCGCCCTTGAAGCAAGTGAAGATTCCCGAGCCGGCGACCTTCACGCTCAAGGACGGCATGCGTGTTTTTTTGCTAGAGGACCACGAGTTGCCGCTGATTAGCGGTCTGGCGCTCATCCGCACCGGCAACCTCTTCGACCCGCCGGATAAGCGCGGCCTATCGAGCGTGATGGCGGACGTGCTTCGCTCCGGCGGCACTAGCGCCAAAACCGGTGATCAAATCGACGAAGATCTCGAGAACATCGCCGCGTCGGTCGAATCGAGCATGGGCGAGACCAGCGCCAGCATAACTTTTAGCGGGCTCAAGGAAACTACCGGCACGGTGCTCGGAATCTTTAAGGCCGTGATGACCAATCCCGAATTCAGGCAGGACAAGATCGATCTCAGTATCGCGCAGGACCATAGCGGTATTGATCGCCGTAATGACGACCCGCAAGGAATCGCCGAGCGCGAGATTTCCAGTATTCTATACGGCCGCAATAACTCCTACGGATGGACCATCGAACACGCCGACCTTGCGCGCATCCACCGCCAGGATTTGCAGGAGTTCTACCATCGCTACTACTTTCCGAAGAATATCATGCTGGCGGTTTACGGCGACTTTTCGACTCCCGATATGAAAGAACAGCTCGAAAAACTGTTCGCCGATTGGACTCCCGAACAGCCGTCGGTGCCTCCGTTTCCAGCCGTTACCGCTAAGCCCGCGCCCGCCGTGTTCCTGGCCGAAAAGGACGACGTTACGCAGACTTTCTTTTCGCTCGGGGTCTTGAGCGGAACTCTGCGCGATCCCGACTATCCGGCGCTCGAAGTCGCCGTGAATATTCTGGGCAGCGGATTCACTAGCCGCCTGATGTCGCAGATCCGCACGAAAATGGGTCTGGCGTATTCGATTGGCGCGGGCTGGGGCGCCGCCTACGATCATCCCGGTACCTTCCGCATCGTGGGCAGCACGAAATCCTCCAGCACCACGGACGCGATCCTGGCGGCGCGCCATGAGCTCGAAAAGATGCGCACGGCCGAAGTGAGCGAGCAGGAGCTCAAGACCGCGAAGGACGCGGTGTTGAACAGCTTCGTTTTCTTTTTCGACAGCCCGGCGAAGACTTTGGCTCGCGTGTTGAGGTACCAATATTTCGGCTACCCGAACGATTTCCTTTTGGAGTACCAGAAAAAGGTCGCGGCAGTGACGCGCGCCGACGTGCTGCGCGTCATGCAGAAACACATCGACCCCGCGAATCTCAGCATTGTGGCGGTGGGGAATCCCAAGGACTTCGGCAAGCCGCTGAGCGAGATCGGCAAGGTTGAGAAGATCGACTTGAGCATTCCGCCAATGCCTGCAGTAACGATGCCGGTAAAATGAGGCTGGAGAGTTCCCGTGTTCCGACCAGTGATCGTTTTCGTGCTGCTCGCCGCGCTTTCTGCCGCTGAAACCCCAGCCGCCACGCGCGGGAAAAAAGTCATTGACGACGCGATCGCGGCCTTGGGCGGCGACAAGTTCCTTGAAATGCAGGATCGCATCGAAACCGGCCGCGCCTATTCGTTTTACCGGGATGACCTTTCGGGGCTTTCGATTGCGAGAATCTACACCCGCTACCTCACCGTCGATCCCACCAAAAGCGCCCATGAATTGGGCCAGCGCGAGCGTCAGTCCTTCGGAAAGAACGAAGATTCAGCGATTGTGTTGCGCGAGGACGGCGGAGCCAATATCACTTATCGCGGCCCCAAGCCAATCCCGATCGAAGAGTTTGAGCGCTACCGCGAAACTACGCTGCACAACATCTTCTATATTCTGAGGCAGCGGCTGCACGAGCCAGGCATGGACTTTGAATTTATTGGATCCGACGTCGTCGATCGCGTGCCGGTGGATATCGTCGACGTCATCGATGCGGAGAACTTCACCGTTCGCGTCTATATTCACCAGACTACCAAGCTGCCCGTGAAGCAATCCTTCTCGCGCTTGGATCCCAAGACGCGGAATCGCGACGAGGAAGTCACGCGCTTCGACCGGTATCGCGACAACCAGGGCATCCAATGGCCCCAGCAAATCACGCGCGAACGCAATGGCGACAAGATCTATCAGATTTTCGCCGATTCCGTGGCCTTCAATCAGGATCTGACCGACGATTTGTTCACGATCAGCCCGCTCTCTAAGAAAAAATGAGCCGCTGCAACCGATCTGC
This sequence comes from Bryobacterales bacterium, assembly GCA_963779075.1. Lineage (GTDB taxonomy): Bacteria > Acidobacteriota > Terriglobia > Bryobacterales > Bryobacteraceae > Palsa-187. The sequence continues at coordinate 666,946 of CAVZWS010000018.1, read as the reverse complement.
TAGCATAGGAAGTTGTCAGGCTCCGGGCTTCGTGCAACGGGCGGCTGCAAACCCCGCCAGGTCCGGAAGGAAGCAACGGTAGCGGTTTAACCCGTGTGCCGCGGATTACCCGGGGTCTGGCATATCCGCCGAGCGCACAGCAAAACCTCCCAACATGTATCAAGTCATCGCTCGCAAGTACCGGCCGCAGGCATTTGACGAGTTGATCAGCCAGGAACATGTCAAGACCACTCTTGAAAACGCGATCACGCAGCGGCGCATCGCGCACGGCTACATTTTTTCCGGCCAGCGCGGCACCGGCAAGACCACCGTGGCGCGCATTTTCGCACGTTGTTTGAACTGCGAACAAGGGCCCACGCCCACGCCCTGTGGAAAGTGCGCCAGTTGCCTGGAGATTGCTAGCGGCTCATCGATGGACGTGATCGAGATCGACGCAGCCTCCAATCGCGGCATCAACGAAATGCGCGAGCTGCGCGAGAGCGTCCGCTTCCGCCCCGCACGCGACCGCTACAAAGTCTTCATAATTGACGAAGCCCATCAGATTACCAGCGAAGCCTTCAACGCCTTGCTCAAAACATTGGAGGAGCCGCCAGAGTGGGTGGTGTTCCTGCTGTGTACCACGGAATCCCACAAGATTCCCTCCACCATCGTGTCCCGTTGCCAGCAGTTCAGTTTCCGGTCTGTCGATTTCGCGGAGCTGGTCGCGCGCATGGAATGGATCATGCAGCAGGAAGGCATCACCGCCGATGCCGATGCCGTCGCCGTGCTGGCCCGCGCCGGGGAAGGCAGCGTGCGGGATTCGCTGTCGGCGCTCGATCAAGCCATCGCGTGCTGTGGAAACAAGCTGGATGCTGCCGAAGTTCGCGCCCTGCTCGGCATGTTTTCGCTCGAGTCATTAGGACGCATTACCCAAGCGCTGGCCGACAATGACTCGCAAAAGATGTTTGACGTGGTGGCGGAACTCGAAGCCAACGGCCGCAGCCTGCAGCATTTCGCGCGCGAACTGGCACGTCACTTCCGCAACCTATTGGTGGTAAAAATGGCCGGCGGCGAGACCCGCTTGGTAGCGGCATCGCAAGCCGAGCAGCAGAAACTGGCGGAGGCGGCCGCGCCCTTCAGCGAAGATGACCTCACGCGCTACCTGCAATTGTCGCTCGATCTTTTCCGCGACTTGCAAAGCTCTCTCCAGCCCCGCCTGCACTTGGAGATGGGGTTATTGCGGATGGTGCAGGCCGGCCGATTGGTTCCAATCGAGGAAGCGCTCGCGAACCTCGCGAGTGGTGGAACGGCGCCGCGCGCGGGCCCCCCGCCGAAGTCCGCACCAGAGTCCGCAACCCCGGCGAAGCCTGCATCCACGGCGCTACCCGCGTCGGGCGACTTGCGCTCCCGCTTGCACGCCGCGTTGCTCGAAGCCAAGCTCACGCACGTGGCCGATGCGCTTGAGCACACTCAGTTGGCCGAGTCGCCCAACGAACTGGTATTCACCACGCCGAAGATGTATCAACTCTACCTCAAGCAGCCGGAGTTCGAAGCCGCGGCCAAGCGCATCACGGGAAGGCCGGTGCGGGTCACAATCAAAATCGGGGACGCCGCCCCCGCCACTCCCGTCGCCCCCGCGCCGAAACGCGAGGATGAAGCCACCGCTCGCGCCCTCTCGCATCCGGTAGTGAAACGTTTTCAGGATGTTTTCGAGGATGCGCAAGTCCGCACCGTGAGAAATTTGAAGGATACTTAAGCGCCCGCCTAGTCATCGTGAGCGCGATTGGAGAACGACATGAAGATGCCCGGTAACATGCAGGCCATGATGCAGCAGGCCCAGAAGATGCAGCAGAAGATGCAGGAGGAAGTCGCCCTGATCCGCGTCGAAGGCTCCTCCGGCGGCGGCATGGTCACCATCAAGATGGACGGCCACAAGAACGTGACTGGCGTAAAGATCGACCCCGAAGTGATGGGCGATGTCGAGATGCTGCAGGACCTGGTGCAAGCTGCTTGCAACGAGGCCACGAAAAAGGTGGACGAGGAAAGCCAGAAGAAGATGAGCGGAATGCTCGGCGGCCTTGGCCTGCCTCCTGGAATGTTCTAGGTTCTGATGCCCGATTTTGCCGCGCCGCTCCAGCGTTTGATCGACGAGTTCCGGCGTTTGCCCGGCGTAGGGCAGAAGTCCGCGCAGAGGCTCGCGTTTCATGTGCTGCGTTCGGCGCGCGACGACGCCGCACGGCTGGCTACAGCATTGCTGGACGTCAAGGATAACCTGGGCATTTGCGCCGAGTGCAACAATATCAGCGATTCCGAGCTATGCCCCTACTGCCGCGATCCCAACCGCGACCGCACCCAGATCTGCGTGGTGGAAGAACCCCACAACATCCTTCCGTTTGAAACCACGCGCACGTTCCCCGGAATCTATCACGTGCTCAACGGCGCCATCTCTCCGCTGCGCGGCATCGGGCCGGAGCAGCTCAAGATCAAAGGCTTGCTCGACCGCATCGCCCGCGGCGAGGCGCAGGAAATCATCCTGGCCACCAACCCGACGGTCGAAGGCGAGGCCACCGCAGTCTATCTTTCGCGCTTGCTGAAGCCGCTGGGGATGAAGGTGACGCGCATCGCCATGGGAATTCCAGTCGGCAGCGATATCGAGTTCTCCGATGAAGTCACGATCTCGAAATCGCTGGAGAATCGGCGGGAGATGTAGCGATGCGGAACGCACCCTCAAGTGCGATGACGGAAAACCAGTGACGAATACCGAATCCGATGTGTCAGTCGAGGATGTAAAGAGCGTGATACGTTCTCTGACAAAAGACCTGATCGAAGCTATGCATGAATTCGAAACCAACTTAGTGAACGAGTTTCGTCGTTATGCGAAAGACCCGAACGCCGACTAGCGCTATCCGAACACCGGCAGCGCGCCCGCCTCACAAACTCCGTCCTTCGTCAGCCCCCCAATGCGAATCTTTTGGATGCGGTTGGCCGGGCGCGGCGAAGCCAGCGCCACTTTCAAGTAGTTGTCGCTGAGCGCTCCTTTGTCCAGCGTGACCACCGAAATGGTTTTCCCCACCATCGAACGCCGGAAATCCAGGTTCTTACGCGCAGCAAGATCGCGCAGAACGTGCGTCCGCTCCCTGCGCACCGCGGCCGGAACTTGCACCGCCGACTCCGCGGCTGGCGTTCCAGGGCGTTCGGAGTAAGTGAAAACGTGCAGATACGTGAATGGCAAGCTTTCGATGAACGCGCAGCTCTGGGCAAACTCGTCGCCGGTCTCGCCGGGGAAGCCCGTCATCACGTCCGCGCCCACGGCGCACTCCGGCATCAGCGAGCGAGCCTTCAGGATGCGATCGGCATAATGGCGCGGCCGGTACTTCCGGTGCATGCGTCGCAGGACAGTATCGGAGCCGGATTGTAGCGGCGCGTGTACATGCTTGGCAATGCGCGGTGAGCCAGCCATCAGATCCAGCAAGTCGTCCGAAAAATCCATCGGCTCGACCGAGCTAAACCGCAGCCGCTCGATGGGAGTCTCGTCCAGCAGCCGGCGCACCAGATCAGCCAGCCGCATCCGTCCGCCAAAATCGCGTCCCCAGCGGCCCAGGTTGATCCCGCTCAGCACTACCTCGCGATATTTCGCCGCGAGCGCGCGCACCTGCTCCACCACGCTCTCCTGCGTCGCGCTGCGGCTGCGGCCCCGCACATAAGGAATGATGCAGAACGAACAGCGGTTATTGCACCCGTCCTGGATCTTGAGATTGGGGCGCGTGCGGTCGCCCGCCGCATCCTCTACCGGCGCTGAGAGAAAATCGCTCTGCGCGAAAATATCGCCGATCTCCACCTGCCCGTGGTATTCCGCAGCCGTCACGAATTCAGGAATGCGCGTCTTATGCGAATTTCCCACCACCAGGCTCACGCCTTCGAGCGCCGCCAGTTCCTCCGGAGCGCGTTGCGCATAGCAGCCGGTGATCAGAATGCGTGCGCCCGGCTTCTCGCGGTGGATACGCCGCACCACCTGCCGCACCTCATCGTCGGCGGTTGCAGTGACGGTGCAGGTGTTCAGCACCACCAGGTCGGCATGCTGCAGTTCCGCGGTCGAAGCGAGGCCCTTCGCGGCCAGTCCGGCTTCAATCGCAGCGCCATCGGCCTGCGAAACCCGGCACCCGAAATTCTTGACGAGAAACCGCTCCACTGTCGTCTCCACTGTGTCCAGTGTAGCTTGGCTGCAAACGCTATACTGTTTCCCGGAAGCCGTATGAGACAAGCCATATTTCCAATCGCTCTCGGATTGTGCGCGTTCGCGCTTCACGCCCAAAACAAGCGTGCGGAAGCCCCGCCCTGGGATGCCGGTCGCATGGACATGCAGGCGCCTCCGCCGCAAGGCGTTGCGGTGCGCGCCGGACGGCTGTTCGATCCCGAGTCCGGCGCCAATCTTGCCAACCAGGTGATTTTGATCAAAGGCGACCGCATTATCGACGTCGGGCCGGCCGCCAAAATCCAGATCCCGCCGGGCGTGCAGATCATCGATCTGAGCCGCGCCACGGTTCTGCCGGGACTAATTGACGCCCACGTTCACCTGATTCAGGGCCCCGATCCCAACGACTCGCGCGCGTCGTTCATCGGGCTGCACCACGCCCTGAAAGACCTCAACGCCGGTTTCACCACCGTTCAGGATATGAATTCGGCATACACCTACGCCACCGTGGAGCTGCGCGATGCCATCAATAAAGGCCTGGTGCCAGGACCGCGCATGCAAGTGTCCGGACCGGCGTTGAACCCCCGCGGAGCCGCCTACTATCCGTCTCCGTCGGCGATCACGCCCTTCGGCTTCGGTCCCGGAGCCCCAGTGTGGCAGAACGCTCAAAACATCAATGGCCCGTGGGCGGCCCGCGCTGCAGTGCGCGATCACTCGCACTACGGCGTCGACTGGATCAAAATTTACGAGACCGAAGATTACGAGGGCGGCGGCATCCCGCAGCCCTCCGGCGCCGGTGCGTTCCTGCCCGACGGCAAGATGATCAACGTGCCCTCGTTGACGCTCGAGGAAAACCAGGCGATCGTGGATGAAGCCCATCGCCGCGGGCTGAAGGTTGCCTGCCATGCCTACGGTGGAGAAGGTCTGCGCAACTGCCTGCTGGCGGGCGTCGACGTGCCCATGCATGTGATCGTGGGCGTTACCGGCGCGGAAGGGCTCGACGACGAGACCATCCGCCTGTTCAAGCAGCCGCTGGCGGATGGAACCATGCGCCCGGTGATCCAGACGCTATGGGATTTGATCGACGACCTGGAAGTGAAGGACCTCAAGGCCACCGCCGGCAAGAAGACGCGTTTCGCGCTGCAGGAGCTGAGCTTCAAGCGCCTGATGAAAGAGGGAATCAAGGAAGTGTTCGGCAGCGGAGCCTATTTCCAGGGACACGGCGTGCAGGCTTCGCAGTTCGCCTGGTATGTGAAATGGGGCATGAAACCCGCCGATGCGCTGCGCATGGCCACCACCAACGCCGCCGAAATCATGAACTACGATTTCGGCAAGAATGTTGGCATCGTCGAGAAAGGTCGCTTCGCCGACCTGGTGGCCGTAGCGGGTGACCCTCTCAACGACATCACCGAGATGGAACGCGTGAAGTTCGTCATGAAGGGCGGCGTCACGTTCAGAAATGAGATGAAGTGAAGTGATGATGCAGACGACACGACGAAATCTTCTGAAGAGTGCGGCCGTACTCGCCCTGCCCTGGCGTTTCGCGCGTGCCGCGAATCCGCCCAGCCCCGTGATTTTGAAGCTCGGAAATTACATGGCCGAGGCCGCGGGCCGTGCGCTCCCCGAAGAGGTGGTCGAGAAAACCAAGCATCACATTCTGGATACGCTGGCCGCCATGGTCTCCGGTGCGGAATTGCCTCCCGGCAAAGTGGCGCTCGCAATGGCGAAAGCTCACCCCGGCGAAAAGACCGCAACTGTAGTGGGTTCGAATCTGTTATGCGGTCCCATCGAGGCGGCCATGGTCAACGGGATGCTGGCGCATTCCGATGAGACCGACGATTCGCACGCGCCCTCGCAATCGCATCCCGGCTGCTCCATCGTGCCCGCCACGCTCGCCGCCAGCGAACAGTTCGGAGCCAACGGCACGCGCATGTTGCGCGCGGTGGCGCTCGGCTACGATGTCGGCACCCGCGTCACCATGACGCTCGGCGGTCTTGACTACCAGATGGCGACCCATCACAGCTCGCACAGTATCGCGGGCGATTTTGGCTCCGCGGCCGCGGCCGGGTGCGTCGCTGGTTTGAATGCGCAACAGATGCGCTGGATTCTGGACTACGCCGCGCAGCAAGCCGCAGGCATCGCCGCGTGGCAGCGCGATACCGATCACATCGAGAAATCGCTGGTGTTCGCGGGTTTTCCCGCTCGCAACGGCGTCACGGCCGCGTTGCTAATCCAAATCGGCGGCACCGGCGTCGACGACATCATGGCCGGCGCCGACAACTTCCTGCTGGCGTTCAATCCCAAGGCCGACCCGGACGGGCTGATCGACAAGCTCGGCGAGCGTTACGAAGTTACTCGCACCAATATCAAGAAGTGGACCGTAGGCTCGCCCATTCAAGCGCCCCTCGACGCGCTGGAGGCGATTCGCAAGAAGCATCCCTTCGAAGCGGATCAGGTGCAGAAGGTAGTGGTTCGCATGGGCACCAACGACGCGAACACCGTCAACAATCGCGAGATGCCGGACATCAGCCTGCAGCACATGGTGGCCGTGATGCTGCTGGATAAAACGGCGTCCTTCGCGGCCGCGCACGACAAGCCCCGCATGCAGGACGCGGCGATCCTGCGGCAGCGCGCCAAAGTGCAGTTGATTGCCGACGAAGCGCTCGACAAACTGCACCCGGCGCGCGTTTCGATCGTCGAAGTGACGCTCGCCGACGGCACCAAACTTAACCGAGCGCGTCGAAGCCGTCCGCGGCACCGCCGCAGAATCCCATGACGCGTGAAGAAGTGGTGAGCAAGGCTCGCGACCTGATGTCACCGCTGCTAGGCGCCGCTAAGTCCGCGAAGCTGATCCAGACGATTCTCGCACTGGAGACCGTGAAGGACGTCCGCGAGTTGCGCCCTCTCTTGCAAAAATAGGGACGGAGCCTGATTTTCGCTCCGCACATCAATCCACCACGACTCACGCGACGCGAAAATCAGGCTCCGTCCCTATTTTTGCTAGTCTCCCGTGATCAGCCGCGCGCCGCGGTCAAAACTCAAGTACTGAAATCCCCACCGTATAAACACCAGCACGCGGTTGCGAAATTGCGCCAGATACATCAGGTGCACGAACAGCCACAGCAGCCACGCCGGCCACCCGTAGAAGTGCAGGCGCCCGAAATCGGCGACCCCCGCCGCGCGACCGATCACCGCCAGGCTCCCCTTGTCGTGATAGTGGAACGGCGGCACCGTTCTGCCTTCCGCCTGCGCGCGGATCAGCCCCGCGACATATCGCCCCTCCTGCATCGCCACCGGAGCCACTCCCGGCAGCGGTTTCCCGTCCTGCTCCAGAAACGCCATATCGCCGATCACGAATATCTCCGGACGCCCCGGGATCGACAGATCCGGCGCCACCATCACCTGTCCCTGGCGCTCCAGCTTCGCTCCCGCTCGCTCCTCCAGCACCTTGCCGAACGCGGACGGCCGCACTCCCGCGGCCCACAATACCGTGCGCGTCGCCAGCCGTTCCTCGCCGTCGTGGGTCCGCAGCGTCACGCCCTCGGCATCCATCGCTGATCACTTGCACGTTGGTGCGCGGCCGCACGCCCAGCCGAATGAGCTGGCGCGCCGCCTGCTCGGAAAGATCTACGGGATACGTCGGCAGTACGCGCGGCGACGTGTCCAGCAGCAAAATGCGCGACTCCTCGGAACGAAAATGCCGGAAGTCGCGCCGCAGCGTGTCGCGCGCAATCTCCGCCAGCGCGCCCGCCAGTTCCACGCCCGTCGGTCCCGCGCCCACCACCACGAACGTCAGCCACGCGCGCCGCTGCTGCGGGATCTGGCTCGCGCTCCGCGGCTTCGAACGCATACAGGATCTTGTGCCGCATCTCGGTCGCGCCTTCTATCGATTTGAGCCCCGGCGCGATCGCGCGCCACTCATCGTGCCCGAAATAGGTGTCGACTGGCGCCAGTGGCGACGATCAAATGCGTGTACCCGATCGGAGCCTCGTGAGCCAATACGATGCGCCGATTCTCCGCGTCCAAGTCCACCGCTTCGTCGAGCAGCACAAACGTATCGCGGTGGCCACGCAACAGCGACCGCAACGGCGCGGCGATCTCTCCCGGCGACAGCGAGCCCGTCGCCACCTGATACAGCAGCGGTTGAAACAAGTGAAAGTTACGTTTGTCGATCAGCGTGACCTTCGCGTGACCGCTCAGCGCCTTCGCCGCGTACAATCCGCCGAAACCTCCGCCTAGAATGACCACGTGCTGCATCACTTCGAGGGTCGCACGGCAGCGTCACTGCTCCGCGACGTCGCTCCACGGTTCATCTATCACGCCACGAATTTCGTCCCACTCTTGTTCGATTGCTTTGGCGTCAGGGTCCTGAATTGCCGTAAGACAAGAACGAACGAGGGGCTCATCGTCTCCGCGGCTTTTTCTCATCCCCATGCCTACATCGTAACGGAATTCGCTATGGAGTCGCCTTGATTGCCTTTGTTCGCGTTCATCGTGGCCACTTCGTAAGTCTATTCTTCGTCCTGTTGCGCCGCCAGATTCGTCACAACGCTCAAGTCTTCGAGCGTCGTCACGTCTCCCGTGACCGTGTGTGAAGTCACGATCTCACGCAGCAGACGCCGCATGATTTTGCCGCTGCGCGTCTTGGGCAGCGCATCGGTAAATCGAATCTCCGCGGGCCTCGCGAAGGACCCAATTTCATGCGCCACCCACTGGCGCAATTCCTGGCCGAGCTTGTCGTGCTCGCCGCTGTGACCCTTTTTCAGCGTGACGAAGCAGCACACCGCCTGGCCGGTGATCTCATCCGGCTTGCCCACCACCGCGGCCTCCGCTACCACCGGATGCTTCACCAGCGCTGACTCCACTTCCATCGTGCTCAAACGATGGCCACTGACATTCATCACATCATCGACGCGCCCCAGAATCCAGTAATAGCCGTCGTGATCGCAGCGCGCGGCGTCGCCGGTGAAGTACGCGCCCGGAACTTTGCTCCAATATTGCTCTTTAAACCGCTCCGGATCTCCCCAAATGCTGCGGATCATTCCGGGCCACGGCCGCCGCAGGATCAGGAACCCTTCGTGGCCGGGTTCCATTGGGTAGCCGTGGAAATCCACGATGTCGGGAATGATCCCAGGCATGGGCAGCGTGCCCGACCCAGGTTTCGCCGCCACCGCGCCCGGCATCGGAGCGATCAAAATGCCGCCGGTTTCCGTCTGCCACCACGTATCCACAATCGGGCAGCGGCCTTTGCCGATCACGCGGTGGTACCATTCCCACGCGGTCGGATTGATCGGCTCACCCACTGATCCAAGTAGGCGCAAGCTCGAAAGGTCGTGCGCGTTCGGCCAATGATCGCCCTGGCGAATCAGCGCGCGGATGGCCGTGGGCGAAGTGTAGAAAATATTGACGTGATATTTTTCCACCAGGCGCCACCAGCGGTCGAACTGCGGGTAATCCAGCGCGCCTTCATACATCACCGACGTCGCGCCCGCCGAGAGCGGCCCGTAGACGATGTAGCTGTGCCCGGTCACCCATCCGATATCGGCCGAGCACCAATAGGTGTCTTCGTCCCTCAAATCGAAGACCCATTTCATGGTGGCCGTCACGTGCGTCAGGTAGCCACCGGTGGTGTGCAAGATCCCTTTGGGTTTCCCGGTGGTACCAGACGTGTAGAGCACGAACAGCGGATGCTCGCTGTCGAGCGGCACAGCGGGGCAGTGTTCCGCGTCGGGTCCCGTCATGGCCGCGTCCAGATCCTGCCACCACGAATCGCGGCCCGTTTGCATCGCTGTGTCGGAACCCGTGCGTCGGTAAACCATCACGTCGCGCACTCCGGGGCACTCGGTCAGCGCTTCGTCTACAGCCGACTTGAGCTTCACTTCCTTGCCGCGCCGGTAGCCGCCGTCGGCTGTAATCACCAGCGTCGCTCCCAGGTCCTGAATGCGCGCCTTCAGCGCTTCCGCCGAGAATCCGCCGAACACCACGCTATGCGTGATCCCCAGCCGCGCACACGCCAGCATGGCGATGGGCAGCTCGGGGATCATCGGCATATAAATAATCGAGCGGTCGCCTGCCTTATAGCCGCGCGCCTTCAGCACGTTCGCGAAGCGCGACACCAGCCGCAGCAATTCCTGATAGGTGATCGAGCGCTGCTCGCCCGGCTCGCCCTCCCACAGGATCGCGACCTTGTTCTTGCGGTGCGAAGCGGCGTGCCGGTCCAAACAATTGTAGGAGACATTGGTTTTCGCGCCTACGAACCACTGCGCGAAAGGCGGCTTCCAGTCCAGCACTTCCTTCCAGGGTTCGAACCAGTGAATCTCGCGCGCTGGCGATATCGCCCCAGAACGCTTCTGGATCCTGCTCCGCGCAGCGGTATAGCTCGCGGTATCCTTCCATGCCTTGCACGTGCGCTTTGCGAACGAACTCGTCGCTCGGTGGGTAGATGCCGGTTGTGCTCATCGCAATGGATTGTAGCAAAGTGCGCCCGCGGCGATTGCGACGGTGGCCGGTTCCTCTGCGCTACGCGCGCCTGATGACGGTCAGGCCGGATAGCTGCCGCTGATGTAGTGATGCAGGTGATGAATTTCCTCTTCCTGTCGGCGGATAATCCAGTTGACCAGGTCGCCGATCGAGAGCATTCCGATCACTGCTTCCTGGCTCACCACGGGAAGATAACGGATGCGGTTATCCGTCATCAGCCGCAAGCAGTCGTCGACGCTCTGTTCCAGAGTCGTGACCACAGGAGGGCTGGTCATGATCTCACCAACGGTGGTGTCGCGCGAGGCCTTGCCCTGCAAAATAACCTTGCGCGCGTAGTCGCGTTCCGGAGAAGATTCCGCACAGATCGGCGTCTTCCATCACCAGGACAGCGCCGATGTCTTTATCCGCCATGATTTCCAGGGCTTCATAAACCGGCGTCTCCGGCATCACGGCGCAGACGCCAATTCCTTTGTGGTCGAGAACCGCGCGAACAGTATCAGTCAGTCCCATTACGACCTCCGCATGAAGCATATTCCTCCGTGCGCTGGTGTCAAGGGGCCTGTTGCAAAGGCACATCAGGCAAAGGAGCCTCGGAAAGGAACACCGCTGCACAGCGCGTGGGACGCCTGCGGCGCTCAAGAGGAGTACAGCGGAATTACTTGTTTCGGACGAACTTCACCACCATCAGCAATCCACTATCGCCGCCGTAAAGTGTATTGCCATCCGGCGCGACGCCGATCGCTTCCATGTTGGTGTGATCCGAGCCCGGTCCCTTCCCAGGTCGAGTATTGCTTGATCTTGGGAATGAAGCCGGTCACTTTGCCGTCTTTAGCGCTGCCGATGTAGATGCCATTTTCGAAGCCCGGGCCGGCCCTTGGTGGTCTGCGTATCGCTGACATACAGCGTGTCGTTTTTGTCGATAGCCAGCCCGCTGGGGCGTCCAAACTGCTTCCACTCCATCAGGAACTTTCCATCCTGGTCAAAAATCTGGATACGATCGTTCAAACGGTCGGCCACAAATAGCCTTCCCTGCGAATCGAACGCCATGGCGTGCGGGAGTTCGAACTGGCCCGGGCCCGATCCGCGCGTGCCCCACTCCGTGATGTATTTGCCGTTCTTGTCGAACTTGACGATGCGCGCGTTCATCCCCGGCCCGTGGCCATCCGCCACGAAAATGTCGCCGTTCTTCGCCACGATCACATCGCTAGGAGCATTGAAGGTGTCATGGCCCGTCCCCGTCACGCCGGCCTTCCCTAGCGTCAGCAGGACCTTGCCATTCTTATCGAGATGAAACACTTGGTGGCCCTTGTTGGGGTTGTCCTTGTCGACGCCGTTGGTCGCCACGGCATCGGTGATCCAGAGCGTCCGATCCGGCGCCGGAAATATGCCGTGCGGCCAAACGAACAGGCCCGCACCCAAGCTCTTTACCAGCTTGCCCTGCTGCGTCGCGACGATGATCGTCGGCACATCGTCATGACCCGTGCACGACACCGTCGTGCAGCGGTGCGCCACGTAGATGTTGTTGTCGGCCCCCACCTTCACGCCGGAGAGCGACCCCAAAGACTTCATCCCGGCGGGCAGCTCCAACTTGAACGTTTCATCCACGTGAAATGGATTCGGCAGCGGTAACGGACTGCCGCTCTCGGCCCGCACGGAGCCCGCGCACAGCGCGATCATCCCCAGCATCGCAATTATTCCCAGCCTTAAGGGCGCAGCCGCCAATCGGATTAGATTTTGTTGTGACATGGATTGCTCCTTATTCACGCAGCGTAGCGTGCGCGCACCAGAAAGTATAGCCTAGGGCTGACGTTGTAGAGCGCTACCGGTCAATCTGCGGCCGGATAAGTAACTTGCGTGCCATTTACTTTTGCGAACGAAGTAAGTTCGTGCGGCTGGCTTCGAGTCGCGCTCATAATGTCCCCAACCGCAATACCACGCGCCTTCAAAGCGTCTCCTATCAAAGAACGGTGACAGCGCCAGGGCACCGCTTCGGCGCACATGATGGTGATTTGTTCGTGTTTTGCGGCTTCGATGAGAGTCATTGATGGCCGTTTCGAATTCGGGCGTTTGCATGTAATCGGCGTAGCCCCGAAACGACGCGTTGTGCCAACCTGTGTTGCGCGAGTCCTTTCGAGCGTGGCGCAATCCGCCCAACTCCGCCATGTGTGTGTACCCGATGCCGGCCTCTGCCAGCGACTGCTTCAAACTCTCGCGATTGAATTGCGGATTCGTTCTCGAGCGTGGGATCGTCCGCACATCCACCAGGCGTTTCACTCCATGGGCACGCAGCATCTCGATAAATGACTCGATGCTTCGTGTCGAATGTCCGATCGTCAGGACTGTCATGGGGGACGTCGTGCGGGATGTAGGTTGGGCGCTTCGGCATCCCAAAAACCATCATATGGACATCTGACTCCAGTCACAGCCGTCTTCAGAATGGATGCATCGATGGAGCGCGATCTCTTCCTGCAGGCAGCAATTGACCAGGCAAAACTAAGTTTGTCCGAGGGCGGCATTCCGATTGGTTCGGTGCTCGTAAGCGAAGGAAAAATTATTGGCAGAGGACACAATTGTAGAGTCCAGACCGCGAGCCCCATCGATCATGGCGAAATGAATTGTCTTCGCAATGCGGGTCGATTGCCCGTCCAGCGTTTATAAATCCTCCACCATGTATTCGACGCTATCGCCGTGCCCTATGTGTAGCGGAGCCATCGTCCTGTACAAGATTCCCCACGTGATCGTTGGCGAGAACACGCAATTTTCTCGGCGCCGAAGACTACATGCGGAGCCAGGGCGTCCACGTCGATGTCGTTCAGGATCCCGAATGTATTCAACTCATGAAGAAATTCATCGCGGAGAATCCGAACCTTTGGAACGAGGACATCGGCGTTTGACCGCGGCTATTGCCAGTAATTCCGGTCCAAACTCCGATACTGCACCGCTTCGGCCAGGTGCTTGGCGCTGACGCCCGCCGCGTGATCCAGGTCGGCGATGGTGCGCGCGACTTTCAAGATGCGATCATGCGCGCGTGCGCTCAGCCCCATCCTGCCGCACCGCCATTTCGAGCGTGCGCTCGCCCGCCGCATCCAGTTCGCACAACTTGCGCAGCTCGCCCGCTGGGATATGGGCGTTATAGTAGCCGCGCCTTTGCTGCAAGTCGCGCGCCGCACACACGCGCTCCCGCATCGCCGCCGACGAGACGCCTCCGTCTTTCCCGCGCAATTCCTGATACGGCACCGCCGGCACTTCGATATGCAGATCGATGCGGTCGAGCAGCGGTCCGCTCAACTTACCCAAGTAGCGCTGGATGATCGCGCCGGTGCAGCGGCACTCGCGCGTGGGATCGCCAAAAAATCCGCAGGGGCACGGATTCAGCGCGCCGATCAGCAGAAAGCTCGCCGGGAAGTTCAGCGTCATGTTCGAGCGCGCCAGCGATACCGAGCGTTCCTCCAGCGGCTGTCGCAGCAACTCCAGGACATTGCGCGCGAACTCCGGTAATTCGTCCAAAAATAGAACGCCATGATGCGCCAGGCTCACCTCGCCCGGCCGCGGAATGCCCGACCCGCCGCCCAGCAATCCTGCATCCGACACCGTGTGATGCGGAGCGCGAAAGGGCCGCACGCTCAATAGTCCCAAGCCCTTGGGCAACGTTCCCGCCACGCTGTGGACCTGCGTCGTCTCGATGGCTTCCTGAAACGTCAGCGGCGGCAGAATTCCAGGAAAGCGTTTCGCGAGCATGGTCTTGCCCGATCCCGGCGGCCCGATCATCAGCACGTTGTGCGATCCCGCCGCCGCCACCTCGAGCGCGCGCTTAGCGGTCGCCTGGCCGCGGACATCCTTAAAATCCGGACCCGTTGGTCCAGATTCCGCGACTCCCGCTGCCGCCGTTCGTGTCACCGGCTGAAACTTATCCTGCTGTTGCAGGAAAGTCACGACCTCCGCCAAGTGCTGCAACGCGAACACGCGCACGCCGCCCGCGATGGCTGCTTCGGCGCCGTTCTCCGCGGGGACCACCAGATTGCGCAGACCCATCTTGCGCGCCGCCACGGCAATCGACAGCGCGCCTCGCACCGGACGCAGCGTCCCGTCGAGCGAAAGCTCCCCGATGAACAGATGGTCGTCCGGAGGCGTCACCACGCCCATCGCCCCCAGGATGCCGACCGCCATCGGCAGATCGAAGCCCGCGCCCTCCTTCTTGAGGTTGGCTGGCGCCAGATTAATGGTTACCGATTTATTGGGATAGCCGAAGCCCGAATTGAGCATCGCGCTCTTGATGCGCTCACGGCTTTCGCGCACAGCCAAATCGGGCATGCCGACGGTGATGAAATCACGGCCCGCGCCGGGGTACATATCGACCTCGACGTCGATGAAGTGCGCGTCGATGCCAAACACTGCGGCCGAGCGCGTGCGCGAAAGCGCCACTTAAGGAAGCCCCATCGCTTATCAGTGGCGCGAGGACCGGATTATTCGCAGCCCATCTTGCCTTTTGCTACCTTGGGGTCAAATGTGGAGGAATATAAAGACGCTCTTCAACTTTGATCCGCCAGTTACCGAGGAAGAAATTCGAGCAGCCTCGCTGCAGTTCGTCCGAAAAATCAGCGGCCTGAACAGGCCGTCGAAGGCCAATGAAGCCACGTTTCTGGCAGCCGTCGACGAGATCGCTACGGTCTCAACCCGGCTGCTTCATTCGCTCGAAACCACGGCGCCACCCAAAAATCGGGAGGAGGAAGCGGCAAAAGCCAGAGCTCGCGCCGCTCAGAGATTCGGCGCCGCCTAAGGGCTCTTAGCATTCACGGCAGTAGAAAGCCGGTTATCAGAACCAGGGTCTGGGACGCTGGCGTTCTCGCGCGAGTGGAGCGGTGACTATCAGCGGATGCACTGGGGCCCGTTCTTTCCGAACGAACTAACTATTGTCGTGCGACGCTCACCCATCCGGTCGTCGGCTGATTGATTTTGCAATTGGAGTTCGGAATCGTTGTTAGACTGCCACTTGCGACATCCACTTTAGCCAGACTCCCAAAATCCGGCCCACAGCGAAGGGCGCGCACCACCACCAGGAGTGACCGAGAGTCCGGAGACCAAACGACCTCAGAGTCACGAAGAACCTTTCGCCTCATGAAGGTCGAAGTGTCCAGAAGCATCGTCTTGCTCCGACCGCCGTTCTCAAGAGCGGCAATCCACAGTCCGTCGGGCGACCAAGCTGCCTTTAAGAATCCCTCCCCCAATACCCTGGCGGTTCCGGCCGTCAAATCGATCAGTTCAAGCCGACCCTTCCGCACCGCGACGGCCCGTACTCCGTCTGGAGAAAGACTCAGGCCATGCCACGCTTCCATGTATCCGCAATCGGGATTGTCGAGAGCTTTTCTTACTATCCCGTTCTGAAGGCCGAGTTCAAAGATTCCACAGTTCTTCTTCCCGTCATGCTGGTAGTGACCAGAAGCCACAATCGTGTTCACCGTGACTGCAATGCCACCAAGTGGAGTCAGTCCAGCGGATCCGGCGACTAGAGTGACACGCATCGGCTCGATTTCGATCCTGAACAAGCCCGAACTAACAGCTGCTTTGGAATCAAGTTGCATATCCTCGGAATATATCGATTTGCCATCCCGACTATACGCAAAATAGCCGAGAGGAAATGGCAACGGTATCGTGAAGAATGCGTGCCGGTCCGGGAATACGACCAACTCTGGTCTGCGCTCAAGATTTACGCCTGAACTGTAGAAAGCCGCACTATACATAGACGATCGGTTGGAAGGACCTTCCTGTGACAGAGCGAGCCTTGTGAGCGACAGCCCAACTGCTGCCGCGGCAAGGAGTCGGCGCGGCATCTTTCGAGACGTCACGGTTGTAGCCCAGGAACAGACATCCCCAACCAAGAGCAAAACCAGCGCCACTGAAACACTTTGCGAGCCCCACGTCATTCAGCAGCGTGTACGTAAAGCTATTGCTGTTGCAAGTTCCTATTCCACATATTGGAATTGGGCAGTAGACTACGCCCCTGTGGGCGACTTGATGCTCCCGCTCTTCGCGTTTTTAATAATGTTATCCGCGGCGCGGTACGCCAGCGCCGAAATGGTGCACGTTGGATGGTTGCGGGCACTGGTGACGAAACTGCTTCCGTCCACCACGTAAAGGTTGGGAACGTCGTGCGCGCGGTGGAATTTATCCACCACCGACGTCTTGGGATCATTACCCATGCGGCAGCCGCCCATGGTGTGCCCCATGGCCCGCTCCTCCCTGACCGGATCGGCCCACTTCTTGACGGCGCCGGCGGCTTCGATGAGTTCCAGCGCGCGATCTCGGAAGAACGCCTTGTTCTTCATATCGTCGGGATGGTCTTTGTAGGTGACGCGGATGGCCGGCAGTCCCCAGGCATCCTTCACGTCCGGATCGAGCGTAATATTGTTGGATTCCATCGGCAGGCAGGTAAGGAAGCCCTGCATGGTGAGGTAGCGGTCAAAGTCATTACGCAAGGCCTTCTTGTATTCGGCGCCCCACGTCGGCGTATCCGGCGACATTCCGCCCAGCGCGAAGCCGATGGGCGTCGAATTTCCGCGAGCGTCGATCCTTCCGCCGCCGTAATAGCCGCGCTTAGGATCCGAGTTGTAGAAATCCTCAATCGCCCGCGTCGTCGTCACGCTCTTGTATTCGTTCAATTCGTGATCCATGATTCCATGCGCGCTTACGCCGCAGCCCGGCAGAAAATACTTGCCGACTACGCCGTTGGAATTCGCCAGTCCGTCCGGAAAACGGCTGGACTTGGACATCAGCAGCAAGCGCGGCGATCCCAGGCCATTGCCGCACACGATCACCGCCTTGGCTTTCTGGAATACTTCCTTCTTATCGGCGTCGAAATACACCGCACCGGTCACCCTGCCTGCGCTGTCGACGGAAATCTCACGCACAAAGGAATTCGGCCGAAGCTCGCACTTATTGGACTTCTCGACGATCGGAATCACGCTCACCAGTGCGCTCGATTTCGCGCCCACCTTGCACCCGAATCCGGAACAATATCCGCAGTGAATGCACGCCGAGCGGCCGCGATACGCCTGCGATAACATCGCCACCGGAACCGGCACCGCGTGATACCCTAGCTTCTTCGCCGCGCGCTCCATCAGCACGCCAGAGGATTTATTCGGCATCGGAGGCAGCGGATACGGCTTGGATCGCGGAGACTCAAACGGACTCACGCCGCCCAGCCCCGAGTAACCGATTTCCCACTCAACCTTTGTATAGTAAGGCTCCAGTTCCGCGTATGTCACCGGCCAGTCGTCGAATCCACTCCCGGAAACGGGCCCAAGCAAACTGCGCTCGTGGAAATCGCTTTCGTGATGCCGCCAACTGCTGCCCGAGTAGTGAACCGTTCCGCCGCCCACGCAGCGGCCATATCTGAATCCGTTGCTGAGCGTTGCCTTTTCGGAAGCGGTCTGGCGAAACGTAACCGGGTTCGCTTCATCGGAGAGCAGGGAAGAGTGACTCGTCCTCTTCAACTGATCGTATTCAAAATCTTTTTCGCGCAGATAATCGCCCTGCTCCAGGATCACTACCTGAAACCCCGCTGCCGTCAGTTCCTTGGCCATGATGCCGCCGGAGACTCCGGAGCCGACCACCACAAAATCAACTTGAGTGTTGGGACTAAACTTTGTCATGGCTTGTTAACCTTTCTTTGCCGTCAGCTTGTTGCTCTCGCCATCGTAGTAGCCGAAGGGCGGCGCATAGTTGAACTTGCCTTCGAATCCAATCAGGTTCCAGCCGATCTTGCCATGGTTCCCGCCGTACTCGGGATTCGCCAGCAGCCCGGTGATGGTGTGTACCCGGACCTCCCTGAAGAACGGCGTTTTTTCGATGGCCTTCAGTACTTGAATCTGCTGCGCCGCTGTCAAGGCGCTAAATTTGCCGCCGCTCGGAAAGAGCGCGGTGGTCTTGGCCTGCAGTACTCCGAGGCCTTCGGTATAAACCGATTGCTTCTTGGCGTCGAAGGTAGTCAGCGCGCGGTCGATGAAATACAGGCATCCGGCTTCGCGGGCTCCGGGCGTGTCGTCAGTGGGGACGATTTGAGCGGCTACGCTTTCGACTTCAGCGCCTTGCTCGGTCGAGAAGAACCCCAGCTTGCCCGGCTTGCCCGAACGGGCAACTTTCTGGGCGTGCTCTTGCGCCGCCAGGACCGCGGGCCATTGTGAAGCGAGCCATGCCGAGCCCAGCCCGGTGGCGGAGCCAGCCAAAAACGACCGTCGGGAAGCACCTTGTTTTTTGGGCATTGGTTTTTCTTGCGACCTCGCCCAAAGACTTTATCATTCGATATTTACGGTGTCAAAGCCCCGCGAGACAACGTGATTTTCGCGTGAATCAGATCCCGCCTCGCGCCGCTGACGCCTTGATCCCCGGCTGATCGCGGAACCGCCGGGCTGCCGCAATGCCCAGGAACACAAAAAGCGCCAACACCGCCAGTTGGGCGATCGCGAACGGCGGTTCCGACTGCGTGGGCGCTAGCACCCGGAGAGGCTCGATCTTCTCGAAGGACTGCACCACCGCGACAAAGCAATTTAGGTACAGCGCGAGTGCGGAGCAAATCACATAGGTTCGCCGCCAGCCGCCCGCGAGGTGCTTGGCGTAGAGCGCGAAGATCGCAATCGCCAGCGCCACCAGCGAAATGCTCCCTACGCCATGGGACGGCAGGAAGTGCTCAACCGGAAAGCCGAATCCGGTCACGCTGGTCGCTACCGTGGTCGCCAGAAACAACCCGGTCCAGCCAGCCAGTTGTTTCCCGTTGAGCAGGCCGTAGAGAACCACCAATCCGGAGGCGATTCCTACCAGGCTGATCACCACATGCACCAAAGTATAGTTCGCGAGCGTCATTCCGAAGACCATGCCGCACCTCTTGCAGCAAAGATGCTACTTAGCAAGAATCCTACAACGCGGCCGGGGCACAACGCCAATGGCCGGTACTGCGCTAAGGCTTGCCATTCGCAAACGAAGGCACATTCGAAGTGAGCTTCCGCGAAAAGAACTCACGCAACAGATTCTCCACCGCGCCGCTCGCTGTCATGATCAGCCCGTTGCGGAAAGTCAGGCTCGCAGTCCGGTCGCCAGGAGCTCGATAGAGATTTGAGATTCCCGATGCAGCGAAGTTCCCGAGCACCTGAGAATAGTTCGGTTGCATCCGCCCATCGTCTCCCCTGGTGATGACCGCCGCCCTCAGCGCATAAAAGATGCGCGAGCCGACGCTTCCCGAGCCTCGGTAGAAGTACCGCGGGTCCTGGTGCAGAACCGTCGGCAAGATCGCGCGGCTCACCATCTTGCCGATGAAAGCGTCTGCATACGCCGCCCCAAACCGCTTCGCATAGCCCTCCGAGCCCTGGCCATATCCTGGAAAGGTGTTGTGTTTCTGCTCTACGCCGGCCAGAATAGCGGCCGCTAGAAATGAAACCGGATCGGTAGTCGCTCGCAGCCCCAGCTTGAACTTTAGCTTGGGCGTCATCGGCGCCGCGTCCCAGATGTAACTGCTGTAATAGTTCGGTACGAAGCCTAATACACGTTGCGTCTCCTGCGCCTCCACTTGCGACTGCGCTACCTCGTCCAGCGACGCCACAACATGAACCGTCGTTGTCAGAATGCGCGTCCCGACGATCGGAAGTTCGCGTCTCTCGCCCGCGCCGAGCACCACCTCGGCTGTAACCGGCCGGTCCAGGCCCACCTCGGAAATCGTCAGCCGGTAGACCCCCGGAACCAGTTCGGAGAACGCAAACGCGCCCCGGCTATCTGTTGTCGCCTCCCGGTCCGCCCCGGTGTTCGGTGAGGTGTTCGGTGAGGTGTTCGGTGAGGTGTTCGGTGGGGCAAGTATCACCCGCGCCCCTGGCACCGCGACACCGGCCTCGTCTCTGACTGTTCCTGCGATGCTGGCCGACGCCAGCGGAACCGGCTCCTGTGCGCGCAGGCATGTGGACAGTCCAATGAAAGCAAGCGTGATGACGTAGCAGGCGCGACAGTCCACGAATAAGAGATGCCCGCCCCGGCTAACTCGTTTCGCTCTTAGGCCGATATGACACCCAACGTCGGCTATCCTGGTCAAAGCATGGAATACAGAATGTTGGGTGGTAGCGGTCTGGAAGTTTCGGTGCTGAGCTTCGGCACCATGACGCTCGGCGGTGAAGGACGCTTCGCCGCGATGGGCAACGTGCAAGTGGAAGAGGCGCGGCGCCTCATGGAGGTCTGCTTTGAAGCCGGCGTGAACCTGATCGACACCGCCGATGCTTACTCCGCCGGCAAGTCGGAAGAAGTGGTCGGCCAGGCCTTGGGGGCGCGCCGCAAAGACATAGTCCTCGCCACCAAGTGTTTCTTTCGAATCGAGCCTGGCACGAACAAGACCGGCGCCACGCGCGGCCACATCCTCGAAGCCTGCAACGCGAGCCTTCGCCGCTTGGGAACCGATTACATCGATCTCTATCAGATCCACAGCTTCGACTCGTTCACGCCGCAGGAAGAAACCCTGCGCGCCTTCGACGATCTGATCCACGCCGGCAAGATCCGCTATGCCGGCTGCTCCAACCACGCCGGCTGGCAAATGATGAAGGCGCTCTCCCTCTCGGAGCGGCTCGGCATTGCGCGCTATATCTCGCAGCAGATCAACTATTCGCTTCTTGCCCGCGACGCCGAACATGAGCTGGTGCCCTGCGGCCTGGATCAGCGGGTCGGCATCATGGCCTGGAGCCCCCTGCAATCCGGTCTCTTGTCCGGCAAATTCCGCCGCGGCCAAGGCAAGCCCGCCGAATCGCGGCTGAATACGCTCGAATTGCCCGGCACTATTGATGAGGAGCGGCTCTTCCGAATCGTCGACGCCCTGGCGGAGATCGCCGCCCAGCGCAGCGTTTCGATTTCCCAGGCCGCGCTGAACTGGGTCACGCGCAAGCCCCGCGTCGATACCGTCATCATCGGCGCGCGCAATGAGCAGCAGCTCCGCGATAACCTCGCCGCCGCCACCTGGACCCTTACCGACGCCGAAGTCGAGCGTCTCGATGAAGTCAGCGCGCTTCCGCTGCCTTACCCCCACTGGCATCAGCAGCGATTCGCCGGCGATCGCAACCCGCCGGCGAAACACGTCCGCTAAAGTTAGCCTCAACCCCCCTTCGCTCGGGGACGAGCCGAAGCCAATCGCCCTACCCCCGTATTAAGGATTTGTCGCTACCGCCCTAATACCAAAAAAATCTAGTGCAAAACTCTGCACAGCATAATCTTCACGACGCCCAAAGCCGATCACTCTACTTGGAGGCATTTACTTATGTCGACCACCGCTGAGCGCCTGGCTACGGAACTCCCTTTTCCGTGCCTCCGGCTAGCATCCCTACGGGAACGGATTAGCATGACTTTGGAAGAGATTGCCCAATCCACGCGGATCGCGCCCTATTACTTGCGGGCCATCGAAGCCGAAGAGTTTGCCAAGCTCCCCGCCGGCGTCTATGCCACTAGCTATATCCGGCAGTATGCCCGTGCCATCGGCTACAGCGAGACAGCGCTTCTTGACGAGTACCACTCTCGGACGGTAGAAGAGCCTCTGCCGATCGACGCAGGCCAACACGGCCCCCGCGTCACCACCCGGTTAGGCGAAGCGGTATGTGAAGCGAGAGAGTTGTTCCGCTGGCGGTCGCCGGTAAAGCACCGGACCCAGCATCCCGTCTAGCTTACTGTTCCCGGCCGGCCCAAGCCGTTATCAAGTTCCGCCACGCTGCTGGATTCGCGCCGGAATCCATGGCCTTCCACGCCCAATTCGAGGGTCCAAAACTGCAGACGCCGTTTTGTCGCCGCGTTAGCGAGATCATTTACATCCGCCCGGGTTAGTAAATGGGCCGCGAGCCACCGCAAACACTCGGAAGACCGCCACGCGCATATTGCGAGGCAAACTTCTGCAATGACGATCACTGCCAATACCACATTCATCGATGAACTCCTTTCCTCCCCTGAGGCATCCATGATGAATCATCCGGCATAAATCGGATGGTTCATCAGAGCGCCCCCGCCCACCAAGACTGCCCAAGCTTACAGCTACCGCCGAGTTCAGTAAATAGACCGCGGGTTACGTTACCAGTACTAAGGTGGTGTAAACCTCCCAGCGAATCAATCGCTTGCGCGGAGTTATGAATTAGTACTATTTGGCAGAGGCGCCGACTAGACTGCAGTCCCGATTCGCGAAACCGATACCTTGACGCGGTATCCCAAGGCGCCGAGGACCCGCATCAGCAGATCGCTGGAAACACTTTCGAGATTGCCATCCAGGTCCTGCCCGCCCGCGTCTGAAGCGGCTCCAGGTCGAAGACTGTATCTAGCAATAGCGCCCAGTTTGCTATTCTGGATATAGATGCGTGGTCAAATAAAAATCACGACTGGCTTCCCTTCCGCCGCGAAGGCCGCCAGGAATCTCGGGGTTTCCAAGCGAGTCGCCAGAGATCTGTCTTTGCTCGCCGAGCGCTCGCTGAAGACCGGCGAATTCGTGCTGCCGGGGGTTGGTCAGCTAGTGCGCGTGGGCGGTAGGACTTACATTCGCCGCGCGGCCAAAGCAGCCAACGGCGCAACCGCGCGCGCCAAGAAATAGCGAACAGAAATGCCGCGCGATTCCCGCGACAGCGCGTTTCTAAACATTCCCTACGATCCTCAGTACACGAATCTCTACTTCGCCTTCATCGCAGGTTCGTGTGCCTTTGGGTTAGAGCCGCGAGCCACGCTTCAGCTTGCAACCGGCGAAAGGCGCCTGGATCGTATCTTCGGACTAATGACCAGTTGCCACTATTCGTTTCACGATCTATCGCGCGTTCAGCTCGACCGCACGTCGCCGCGCACGCCGCGATTTAACATGCCTTTTGAGCTTGGGCTCCTTCTGGGTTGGCAGAAGACGGCGCCCTCGGGTCATACGTGGGTAGTGTTTGAGTCAATGAAGCGGCGGTTGCCAAAGTCTCTGAGCGATCTGGATGGCACTGACCCCTTGATTCACGATGGAACGGTGAGAGGAGTCTTCCGGGAGCTGAGCAACGCGCTTGTCAAGAGAGGACACAACCAGGAACTTCACCACATGAACAAAATCTACCGCCAAATCAAAACCGCTTCGCCGCTGATCATGAGGTCGGCTGGCGCAAGGTCTCTCTTCGAAGCCCGCGTATTTAAGCGATTGGTGGTGCTGGCGACAGAGTACGCCGAACTCACAATCCCGCGGACTTGACCGGTGTCGTCTTCCGTTGCTTGCGCCACTCTGGCAGCTCATATTGCATCTGCCACTACTTCGCATCCGCGGTCTCGAGGCCTCTGCTTCGCGAGCCCTAACCATTTTCTATCACTTTCGCGAGGCGCTCACGGTCTAAGGTGCCTGCTGGCTCTTGGAAGGGAATTTGGTCGTGTTCCGCTCCGTACCACTCGAACACTTGTGCAGCGAGCTCGAATGCGATCGCTCCTGTCTCGGTTGTCGAAAGATTCGCGGAGATGATCTTCCGAATGTCGGAGGAAGGTGCAGGAGATCCAATCGGTGACAGAAATCGTCCCCGGGGATCGGGTTTCCCTAAAATAGAAGGTTGTTCTCTTGTCAGTTTGTGTAGCTCGATGGTGTAATGGACCTCTTCAGGCTGGGGTTGCGCGTGGGTGTAAATCTTCTTGGACAGTTCCACGAATAGATAAACCGACTGAAGCAGCGCAACTGTATTAACTACCAAAACCTCGCGGCTTTTGCCGCCCGGGAGCGGGGGCCAGCACAAGAACCACTCATCTCCCCGACCCACGTAAATCAGCGAACCATTCCGCCAGAGTTCGAGGAGGCCTTGTCCAGGAGATACTACGCGCCTGAGACTCGCTTCCACCATTTGCGCCGACCCTTTAGCGTCTAGATTGAAGCTGCCGTCTCCAAATTGCGGCGGATGCTCTAGAAGTTGAACGACCTCTTCCTGTCGGGACCGAAAGAGCGTCGGAATATCTGTTTGATTAACAGGTCTAGCACCTAGAGCAAACGAAGGCCTGTCATCGAAGTCAGCGTTTGTAGTGGCTTGTTCGATGTGTCTAAAGAATGCTTCATCAGATACTGGGTTTGGCGCGGCCGCGGAGGACGGACTAACTGCGGAGGACGGACTAACTTGTGATTCGTTACGAGCGATCAATTGCTCTAGCAACTCCTCAATATTCTCTAGCCTAGGCGCATATCGATAAAAATAAGTGCCCGTTTGAATGATCGCATGGAGTCTCTGCACAGACATGGGTTCCACGCTGGTCCTCCGCCGCTCGACGTAGCCGAAAACGATTTCGGTCGTCTTCTCCTGCTCGTCCACGGTTCGAGTTATGAGGAACGGTCCACGTTCCACGGGCTGCGGGGGCACAAAGATCGACCCGATTCCTTTCGTGCTGTCATCCGCCGACGGGAGCCATTCAATCTCGACTCTTTCAATAGAGGGGTGAACCCATTGCTTCAAGACGTCGTAGTATTGTTGAACGTTAAACAAATCCGGCGTAAACGGCTTAACCTCGGTAACTTCCTCTTCAGCCCGCACGATGTTAGGCTCGGTCTGCACGCCAATGAGAATGAAGCCGCCACGGGCGTTCGCAATTCCTGAAACATCCTTGGCCAACTCCTGTTTTTGGCGCACGGAATCCAACTTATATGGAGATGACTTACACTCGAAGATTTGAGTTTCGATAGCGCCCTTGAATTGATCAAACTGTCCGGAGACTAGGATCTGTCGAACGTCGTTAAAATCTAGTTCTTTGCCCATAAATGGATTTCGTCGTCGCCTAATTCCGAGTCGCACATGGCGGCGTGACCGCGGCCGGTACGATCACATGATACCTTTCCTCAAAAGAACTAATGACGAATTCTCTGAATTCGCAGTGAATTCGTTCGCCTCACGTCATTAACAGGTCTCCATCCCTTACCTTCAACCACTCCCCGCGCGATTCAAGGCACATTCGCATTTCTTATCCGCGTTTATCCGTCTTCCTATCTGTGGGCCAATTCTTCTTCGCGCGCCTCTCTCCACTGCCGTACACACCCTCCTCACCTCCTCCATCTCCCGACCCTTCAAGCACTTCCCACTTCCACCTCCCCACCACCCGCCGCCCCCACCCGCATAATCCAAACAGCAGTAAAGCCCGGCCGGGCCGATCGTCGTAGTTTGGTGAATCCGCGTCCGCGGAACTCGGGACCGTTCGAAAGAGCGCTCCCGAGTGAAGCGGGCTAGCCGCCCCGGAAACATTGAGAAAAGAGCGGGACACGGAAGAGAATCGATTCTCTGGTTGATACGGACGTCGCCAAAGTGGCGCGAGGTGACCGCGTAAGGAAATAGGAGAGCGCAATTGAAGGTTGATTCGGACACTTTTCTGAGACCCCAGCCGCCTGTTCCTTCACCCCCGGCGGGTTGTTTACGTAAGCAGCCCGCCGCGAGACGATTGAAATCCAAGATTTCGAGACATAGTCACGACAGCCGAAGTGTCTCTGCATCCTCCACGCCCTCTACGCCCCACGAAAACGTGCTATCATGTTTTTAAGCAGATCTGCTCCCCCCGTAATACGTAAGCCGGTTCGCTGAATTTCCCCAAAAAACAACACTGAATGAATAAATTTTCTGAACTCGCTCTCAGCGCCTCGCTGCAGAGTAATTTGACGCGCAACGGGTTTGTCCAACCGACTCCCGTGCAAGCGCAGGCGATCCCCCCGGCCCTCGAAGGCCGCGATGTGGTGGCCACCGCGCAAACAGGAACCGGCAAAACTCTTGCGTTTCTTCTGCCGATTTTCGAACTTCTCTCTCGCGGCGACCGCCCCACCGGCGTGTGCGCCCTGATCCTTACCCCGACGCGCGAGCTTGCGCTGCAGGTCCACGAAGCCGCCGTGAAACTCGCGGCCAGCCTTCCGGTGCGCTCCTCCGTTGTGGTGGGCGGCATGAATGAATCCACCCAGTTGCAAGCCATCCGCCGAGGATCGCAAATTGTGGTGGCCACGCCCGGCCGCCTGTGCGATTTCCTCGAGCGCAAATTGGTCGACTTGAGCGGCGTGCGCTTCCTGGTGCTGGATGAAGCCGACCGCATGCTCGACATGGGTTTCCTGCCCGCCATTCACGCCATTCTCAAAAAGATTCCCCCGGCGCGCCAGACGCTCTTCTTCTCGGCGACCATCGAGAAGTCGGTCGCGCACCTGATCGCCTCACACGTTCGCAATCCCGTTCGCATCGCCATTGGCGGCGATTCGAAGCCCGTCGATAAAGTCGATTTGCACGTTTATGAAGTCGAGCAGGATCGCAAGCTCAGCCTGCTGCGCAAGCTGCTTGATGCCGAGGCCGGCTCGTTCCTGGTTTTCGCGCGCACCAAGCATGGCGCGGACCGCCTGGCGAAAAAGCTCGGCCGTGACGGCGTCGACGCCGCGCGCATCCATGGCGACCGCACGCAGAGCCAGCGCAACCAAGCCTTAGCCGGATTCAAGAAGGGCGATTACCGAGTCTTAGTCGCCACCGATGTCGCCGCCCGCGGCATTCACGTCGACGGCATCGCGCATGTCGTGAATTACGACCTGCCCCAAGTTCCCGAAGACTTCATCCATCGCGTGGGCCGAACGGCGAGAGCCGGAGCCCGCGGAACGGCGTCCACGTTTAGCACCCGCGCCGAGCGCAACGACATTCGCCAGATCGAGAAAGCCTTGGGCGTTCGCCTGACGCCGCTCGAAGCAGGCGCGGACCTGGAGCGCGAAGAGAAATCGCCCAAGACCGTCGTGATTCCGATCCAGCGCCACAACCGTCCTGGCGACAAACGTCCCAGTCAAAGCCGTGCGAGCCAGGGCTATTCCAGCCAAGGCCGTTCGAACGAAAGCCGTTCGAGTAAGAGCGGTTCGAGCCAAGGCCGTTCCGCCAAAACCCACCCGGGCGGCAGTTTCGCCCCCCGCGGCCGCCGCTTCGGCGGTCGCTAAGCAACATTCGGCGGACGCTGAGGGAACAAATCTTCTTATCTGTGTCCATCGGTTCCCATCTGCGGGCCAATTCGTTTTTGGATTTGCCCATTCGCCGCCGCCTATAATGAACTCCATGCGTGGAGTTCTCGCCTTCCTGTTTGCCGCAGCATCTCTGATGGCCGCGGACCTCGCGCCCACCGGCACTTTGCGGGCTGCGTTCCTTGGCGCAAATCCAGTTCAAGGTCACCTTGATGCGCAGACCGGAGCCATCACCGGCCCGGTCGCCGACATCGTCAAAGAGATGGCCCGCAAACTCGGCGTGCCGTTCACCATCATTCCGGCGTCAGGCGCGTCGGGCGTGATCGCGCTGCTTAAATCCGGCAAAGCCGACATTGGTTTCCTGGCCTATGACGAAGCCCGCTCCAAGGAAGTGGATTTCGCGGGGCCGTACGCCCTGATGTACAACACTTACGTGGTGGCTTCCGATTCGGCCATCCAGAAAGCCGCCGATGCGGACCGCGCGGGCGTCAAGATTGGCGCCGTCCGCGGCCAGACGCAGGAGACTTTCTTGAGCGCGAATATCAAGAACGGCCAAGTGAAGGTCTACGAGTCCCAGCCGCCGCAGCCAGAGCTGGAACGGCTGCTGGTGAGCGGCGAATTGCAGGCTTTTGGAGCGAATCGCCAGCGCATGGAAGACGCCGCCGCGAAATCCAGCAAGCTGCGCGCGCTGAGCGATAATTTTCTGGTGGTGGTGCAGGAAATCGTGGTCGACAAGGGTGGCGATCCCGCAAAATTGGCCGAGATTGACCGCATGATCGATGAGATGCGCGCGTCCGGCTTCATCAAAGCCTCGCTTGATCGCGCGAAGATTTCCGGCGTGGACGTCGCGCCGCCGGCGAAGCGCTAGATCTCTATCGTCCGGCGCTCGGCCGCGCTGCGCTGCGCCGCTTCAATTACGACGAGTCCGTTGCGCGAATCGTGCGCGTCCACTGGCGGAGGCGTGCCGGTCAGTAAGCACGCTGCGAGGAGCTCGTAATATTTTTCATAACTGCCGCGGAGCGTCTCCACCTTGCGCGTTACGCCGCCGGCCGGAGTCAGTTCTCCGTAATATTCCGGCTGATCGGCGCCCCATTGCTGCTCGCCGGGGCGCAAGCCTTGCTTGAGCGCGTCCTCCTGACCATCCAAACCGTATTTAAGAAAGCTGCCGCCATCGCCATGGAGCGTGAAACGAGGGCCGGAATGCGGCACCAGCGTCGCCGAGTGCAAAATCACCCGTAGCGGCGCGTAATCCAGTACCAGATGAAAATAATCCTCAACCTTGGCGCCGGCGCGCTGCGCGATGATATCGGCAGTAACGGCTCGCGGCATGCCGAATAGGTGAATGCTCTGGTCAATCAGGTGCGCTCCCAGGTCATATAAAATACCGGAGCCGGGCTTCGGCTCTTCGCGCCAGCCGGCCTTGATCTGCGGACGGAAGCGGTCGAAGTGAACCTCGAAGTGCAACACTTTGCCCAGCCAGCCTTGCTCGATGCAATGCCGAGCCGTGAGGTAATCGCCATCCCAGCGGCGGTTTTGAAATACCGTCAGAATCAGGCCCTGGCTTTCGGCGAGAGCGAGCAGTTCATCCGCCTCCCGCGCGGTAGTGGCGAAGGGCTTGTCGACCACCACGTGTTTGCCGGCGAGGAGCGCTGCGGTGGCGTGCTCGAAATGATGGGCCGAGGGCGAGGCGGTAACCAGCAGGTCGATAAACGGATCGGCGAGAACATCGCCGATAGCGGGAACAGCGGTGACGCCCGGCAGATCCTTAGCGACCTGATCGCGGCGGCTGGTCACCACCTTTGACAGGCGGAGCTGCGGAACCGAGCCGATCAATGGGGCATGAAACACGGACCCCGCCAAGCCATAGCCGACTAGACCGACGTTGATCACGGAAAAGACACTTCGGGCGCGGTTGCGCCGGTCGATTTCATAGTGTTCAGTCTAAGCTGCGATGGCAGGCGGGTTCAACCCTCACCTCCGGGCGGCTTCTGGCCGGTCTGCCCCGGCCCCATCGTTCGAAGATCTGGAAAGGAATGGTGCCTTGAGGCGCGGGAAGTGCCGCACAATTAAGGGCTTGCAGTTGTTTGGCTTCTGTGTTACTCTGTTTTCAGCTTTAGAGAACCCAGTACGTCCGCTTGAACCTCAACGAAACAACCTCGCTAGACCTCAATCGAACCCGCAGGGAATTCCAACGCTAGAAAAGAGAAAAAACTTCAATGAAAGAAACAGGAACGGTGAAGTGGTTTAACGCCGGCAAGGGATTTGGATTTATCGCGCGTGAAAATGGCGAAGATGTGTTCGTGCATTTTTCGGCCATCGAAGCGAGCGGCTACCGCACGCTCGAAGAAGGCGCGAGGGTTTCGTTTGTGGTTACGCGCGGGCCGAAAGGTCTGCAGGCCGAACAAGTCAGCCTAGCCTAAAATCTGGTTCAGAGCGCCGGTACTCATGATGAGTGCCGGCGCGTTTCGCATTCTGCGCCGGCGGATTCTCCGCGCCGCAGTTTACCCACTGCGTGTGTCCTTGGCGTGTCCATAAAGGATGGCGCTTTACCCCATAGCGCTCCCCGCCAGGGCATTTCCCGTTCACGAAAAGAGAAAGTCATGTCCAAAACATGTGGCGACACCGCGCGTTTCCACCGCATTCGCAAACAGAAGATCAACCGCCGCGCCAAGAATCGCATCTTGCAGGCGGAGATTGCAGCGCGTAAAGCCGAAAAAGCCGCCAAGCCCGCCGTGTAGAAGTCGGCGGACTGGCAACGGCATTTTTATCGGCCCGCAGAGAACACAGATGGGAACCGATAAAACAAAGAACTAAGCGGGAGCCAACATCGGCGAGGATTGCGCCCTCGGTAGAGTCAGGCCTGTAGCGGAGGCGCCAATGGCGCTATCCTTGGAAATATGGGCGCCAGGGCCGGTATCTCCGTTGACGAGTATCTGCACACCAGCTTCCCGGACCTCGACCGAGAGTACCGGGACGGCGAACTTGTGGAGCGCAGCGGGCCCGACTACTTGCACGGGCGGACCCAGGCGTTGCTTCTGGTTTTCTTCGAGGCTTTGCGCACCAAACTTTCCTTTTACGCGTGCAGTGAGACGCGCGTAAAAGTGCGCGAAGGCCTATATCTGATTCCTGACGTGTCGGTATTCCGGCCGTCGCCACCCCCTTCGAGCGTGCCCGATCAACCGCCGTTCATTGCCGTCGAGATTTTGTCTCTGGATGACAGATTGACGGCGGTCCGGGAGAAGCTTGAGGCTTATAAATCCTGGGGAGTGCCGCACGTTTGGCTGGTCGACCCGCATTCCCGCCGCATGTACACCTGCGAAGCGGGGCTGACGGAAGTGGCTTCGCTGCGGATTCCGGAGCTAGACGTCGAAGTGACGCCGGGGGAGATTTTCGAGTAGGAAAACGAACTATGCAATCGATAGCAGAGTTCATGGCGGAATCTTTTAACTCGAATGTTCCACTGACGTGGGATCTTTCGGGGGTGTCGCGAGCGGTCGCGTCGTTCATGGTGGACTCCGTGAAAACGACGGTGGGGTTTGAGCGCCGGGGAACCGGCGGACCCTGGCACGTGACATTCGAAGTCGCGAAGGGCGATAGCACCGAAATTGCCCATTCCGCGTTCGCCATTTTCAATGGCGTATTCCAGGCCGTGGCCGAGTTCATCGAGGTTCGCGAGCCCGAGACCCTAGTATTCGCAACCAAGCGCGATGAACTGGCCAATATTTACCAAACCTATCTGCGCAAATGGTCCGCGAGAATTGAGGAACTCGGCTACCGGCTGGATGGGCCGATTCGAGTTGATCCGTATACCGAATTCATGTTGACGCGGGTGCGGCCATCGGGGTGGAAAGGCTGATTGACTCCCAGCGGGTTGCAGTTTGGCTCCCTCCCCTTACTGCTCCTGATCTATCTCAAGGCGCATGTTCGCTTTGGCAGAGATCCCGCCGCCTTGTGCGCGGGATTTGATCTGGACAACGTCCGAGCCAACATTACCAACAAGAAGACCCAGCGCGCGTATAAGCGGCATAACACATTTTCGAGAATTCTGTCAGTTCTCGGGATTTCCACAAAACGTCCATGATGATTTCAACGTGCTTGTCCGAATTGCATGCTCCGCTGCACTTTACTTGTGATCGATGTGGATCTCGCGGCTGACGAACTTCCAACCAGACGGCGTCTTAGTAAACAAATCGCGGTACGTTCCTGAATGAACTAGCTTGGGTGCCGGTTCCGCCGCTTGCTGCCACAACACTTGAAAGAGCGTATCTCCCTGTACCGAACCATCAGGTAGCCTTTTCATGATAGTGTTGGTTTGGTAGTGACGGGTCTGGATTCCCTGCGCGGTGAACGACTGGAGCCTTTCTCGAGCACGGGCTAGTCGTTCCTTTTTTGATCGCGTAGTGTCACTGAGCGTTCCCGCAGAATACGTGGATACGGCGGCATTATCTTGGAAGAGAGCCGTCCAGGCTTCAGCGTCCTTGCCGTCCCAAGTGTAGCTATAGCGTGAAATCAAATCGAGGATTTGCTGGCGGTCAACGTCGAATGAATCCGCCGCATGTATATCCCGACTTGGTTCCACCCAAAGAGTAATAAGGAACCCCGCTGCAAGCCACATCGAAATCGAGAGGATTCTGTTCATGGGCGCCTCCAGGCTGTCTGAGGCCACGATTTGGCAGGCCTCGACAATTTGACGAGGATTCTAGCATTTTTTTGACAAGGATTCTAGCATTTTTGCTTCCAAGCAGGTTGCCCGCTTGCGCACTCTCCCCGGGTGTGTGTTACATTAGAGGTTCCGATCATCTTGGGAGGTTAGGGCCGTAGTGCGGTTCTGACCGCTTGGACCATTCAAAAACATGAGCCACAAAACTGGTAAAAAGTATTCTGCTGCGTTCAATCAAGTCGAGCGCAAGCCGTACGCCTTGGAAGAGGCCGTGCCGCTGGTCAAGAAAATCAAGTTCGCCAAGTTCGACGAGACCGTCGAATTGCACATGCGGCTGGGGGTGGATCCCAAGCACGCCGACCAGATGGTCCGCGGCACGGTGGTGCTGCCGAACGGGCTGGGTAAATCGAAAACGGTGCTGGTAATTGCTTCCGGCGACAAGCTGCGCGAGGCCACCGAAGCCGGAGCCGACTTTGTGGGCGGCGAAGAAATGGTCACCAAGATCCAGGCCGAGAACTGGACGGCTTTCGATGCCGTGATCGCAACGCCCGACATGATGCGCAGCGTGGGTAAGCTCGGCAAGGTGCTGGGCCCGCGCGGGCTGATGCCGAATCCCAAGACCGGGACCGTGACCACCGATATCGCCAATGCCGTCAAGGAAGTGAAGGCCGGTAAGGTCGAGTTTCGCGTCGACAAAACAGGCGTGATTCACGTGCCGGTGGGCAAGATCAGTTTCGATCAGCAGAAGCTGGTGGAAAACGCCAATTCGCTGATGAGCGCCGTGGTCAAGGCCAAGCCGGCGGCGGCCAAAGGCAAGTACGTCAAGAGCGTGACCATCTGCTCGACCATGGGGCCTGGAGTCTCGCTCGATACCTCGCCGTACAATTTGAAAGCGGTTTAGTCAGGAATTTTCCATGAAAAATAAGAAGGAAAAACAGCAGGATCTGGACCAGTTGCGCGCGCAACTGGAGGCCAACAAAAACATCTTCCTGGCGGGCTACGAGAAGATGAAAGTCGACCAGGATTTCGAATTGCGCAAGACGGTTCGCGGCGCCGGCGGCACTTACAAAGTGATCAAGAACCGGATCGCTGAGAAGGCGGCCGAGGGCGGCGAAGCGGGCGCGCTTTTGAAAGATCTGAAGGGCATGTGCGCGATCGCCTATACCTCGGGCGATCCGGTGGCCCTGGCTAAGGCGTTGACCGCGTACGCGAAGGCCAACCCGGCGTTCACTTTCAAGGCCGGCATGGTGGAAGGCCGGGTGGTGGATGTCTCGGGCATCAATCAGTTGGCGGCGCTGCCGTCTAAAGAAGAGATTTTCGGCAAGCTGTTGTGGGTGATTAATGCTCCCGCGCAGCAACTGGTGACGGCGATGAACGGTGTCGGCCGCAACCTTGCGGTGGTTATCGATCAGGGCGTGAAGGAAAACAAGTTTCAGGGCTAGGGATTACGGAAAGGTCAAGGACTAAGGAACAACATGGCAGATATCAATGCGATTGCGGAACAGATTCAGGGGCTGACGCTGCTCGAAGCGTCTCAGCTGGTGAAGTTGCTCGAAGAGAAGTTGGGCGTATCGGCGGCGGCTGCGTCCGTGGTAGCGGCTCCGGCGGGCGGCGGCGGGGCGGCGGCTCCGGCTGCGGAAGAAAAGACCGAATTCACCGTGGTTCTGACCGCGGCGGGTGCGAATAAGATCAACGTCATCAAGGCGGTACGCGAAGTTACCAGCCTGGGTCTGAAGGAAGCCAAGGACCTGGTCGATGGCGCTCCCAAGCCTATCAAAGAGGGTGTCAACAAGGAAGAAGCCGAGACCATCAAAAAGAAGTTCGTCGACGCCGGCGCCACTGTCGAAGTAAAGTAGACAGCGGCGGCGGGGACGGGCGCGAACCGGTGCTTTGGCGCCGGCGAGCGGGACCGTCCGCAAAGGCCGTTTGCCACCTCCAACGGCTTTTGCTATGATTTGATTACCGCAAGTGCGCACAGTGGGATGGCTGTGCGCAATTTGAGTTTAGGTAGCCCGTACGGCGAAAAGGTGAATTTGACGCCCTGCGTTGGAATCGGCAGTTCGTCTGAACTACCGCATGGCTTTGTCCCTGCGAAAATTAGATCCGCCCGAAGTGTGTTCACACCTTCGGGCTTTTCGTTTTGAATCGTTCTCTTAACTGCGTCGAGGAAATTGAATCATGCAAACTCCCGAAAATATTGTGATGCGCGAACGAGTGGATTTTTCGAAGATCAAGACTTCGATTCCGATTCCGAATCTGATCGAGATTCAGAAGAAGTCGTATGAGAAATTTCTGCAGATGGACCTGCTGCCGGCCGAGCGCGATGACGCCGGCCTCGAGAGCGTATTCAAGAGCGTGTTTCCGATTTCGGATTTTCGCGGACTGAGCCAGCTCGAGTTCGTGGATTATGCGATCGGCAACTGGGAATGCAAGTGCGGCAACCTGAAGGGGCTGCATCACCTGCGGTCGACGTGCCGGAATCCGGCTTGCGGCGCCACCATCAAGACCGATCCGTTCCATTTGGGCGACGTGCTGTGCCATCGCTGCGGGACCTTCAATAAGAACATCGTCACGTTCTGCAACCGCTGCGGCGATCCGGTGGGTCTGCAGCTGAAATACGACGTGCCGGAGTGCGAGGAGCGCGGGATGACCTACGCCGCTCCGCTCAAGGTCACCATTCGGCTGACGGTGTACGACAAGGACCCGGAGACCGGCAACAAGACCATCCGCGACATCAAAGAACAGGAAGTTTTCTTCGGCGAAATTCCGCTGATGACCGACAACGGCACCTTCATCATCAACGGCACCGAGCGCGTCATCGTTTCGCAGTTGCACCGGTCGCCGGGCGTGTTCTTCGAGCGGCAGCAGGCGCAGGGCTACTTCCTGGGCAAGATCATCCCCTATCGCGGAAGCTGGGTGGAGTTCGAATACGACAACAAGAACCTGCTGCATGTGCGTATCGACCGCAAGCGCAAGTTCTATGGCACGGTGTTCCTGCGCGCTCTGGGCCTCAAGACCGACGCGGAGATTCTGCGCGCGTTCTATAAGTGCAACGACATCGTCATCAAAGACAAGAAGCTGTTCTGGAAGGTTTCCGAGGGCCTGATCGGACACAAGCTATCGCACGCGATTTCGTCCAAGGGCGAGACGGTGGTTGCGCAGGGACGCAAGATCACCAATAGCGTCTTTAAGGAACTGCAGAAGTCGAAGATCGAGCAGGTGGAAGTTTCGGCCAACGATCTCGAAGGCGCCTATGTGGCCGCCGATGTCATCGACATGGAGACCGGCGAGGTTTTGATCGAGGCCAACCACGAGATCACGGCCGTGATCATCAGCCGCCTGATGGACGCGGGCATCAAAACCTTCGACGTGTTCTTCCCGGAACTCGATGACGTGGGCAACGTGATTTCGATGACGCTCAAGAAAGATGGCGTCAAGCAGCAGAGCGAAGCGCTGCTCGAAATCTACCGCAAGCTGCGGCCGGGCGATCCGCCGACGGTGGATACCGCCACGCAGTTGTTCCAGGGCATGTTCTTCGATGCGCGCAAGTACGATTTCTCGCGCGTCGGGCGCATGAAGTTCAATATCAAGCTGCACGACAAGGCCGACGGGACCTCGCTCGATAAGCGCACGCTCGATCACCAGGATTTCATCGACACCATTCAATACCTGCTGAAGCTGCGGCGCGGTATTGGGTCGGTCGACGATATCGATCACCTGGGCAACCGCCGCGTGCGCGCGGTGGGCGAACTGCTCGAAAACCAGTTCCGCATCGGACTGGTGCGCATGGAACGCGCCATCAAAGAAAAGATGAGCGTGTATCAGGAAATGTCGACGGCCATGCCGCACGACCTGGTAAACGCCAAGCCAGTGATGGCGGCGATCCGCGAATTCTTTGGGTCGTCCCAGCTTTCGCAGTTCATGGATCAGACCAATCCGCTTGAGCGAAATCACGCACAAGCGGCGTTTGTCGGCCCTTGGACCAGGCGGTCTCTCGCGAGAGAGAGCAGGATTCGAAGTCCGCGACGTGCATCCGACGCACTACGGACGCATTTGCCCGATTGAGACGCCGGAAGGTCCGAACATCGGACTGATCAGTTCGCTCTCCTGCTTTGCGCGCATCAACGATTACGGCTTTATCGAGAGCCCGTATCGCCGCGTGAAAGATGGCGTGGTGGTGGACGAAGTGCGCATTTTGAATCCCGGCGATACCGAATTCAAAGTCAACCAGGTGATGTTGCGCGCGGATGCGGAGAAGGCCAATCGCAATCTGGCCGCCAAAAAGCAAGCGGCCGAAATGGAGCCGCACTGCGATTACCTCTCGGCCTGGGAAGAAGACAAATACATCATCGCGCAGGCCAACGTCGGCTTGGACGAGAAGGGCAAAATCACTTCAGAGCTGGTGAACGCGCGCGCGGCCGGCAACTTCGTGCTGGATCATGTGAGCCAGATTCAGTACATGGACGTCAGTCCGAAACAACTGGTATCGGTGGCGGCGAGCTTGATTCCGTTCCTTGAAAACGACGATGCGAACCGCGCGTTGATGGGATCGAACATGCAACGGCAGGCCGTGCCGCTGCTGCGCGCCGATGCTCCTTATGTGGGCACGGGCATGGAGCGGGTGACGGCGCGGGATTCGGGCGCGGTCATCATCTGCAAGCGCGCCGGAATGGTGGATTCGGTGGATAGCGAGCGCATCATCGTGCGCGTGGAAGGCAACACCCAGGAAGGGCAGCTTTCACGCGAGGTGGGCGCGGACATCTATACGATGACCAAGTTCAAGCGCTCGAACCAGAACACTTGTATCAATCAGAAACCGATCGTCCGGCAAGGGCAGCGCGTCAAGAAAGGCGATGTTCTCGCTGACGGGCCGTGCACGGATCTGGGCGAGCTGGCGCTGGGACGCAACGTGCTGGTGGCGTTCATGCCGTGGCGCGGGTACAACTTCGAGGACGCGATTGTGGTGTCCGAGAAGCTGGTGAAGGAAGACTACTATACATCGATCCACATCGAAGAATTTGAAGTGGACGGGCGTGACACCAAGCTGGGACCGGAGGAAATCACGCGCGATATTCCAAACATCGCCGAAGGATTCCTGCGCAACTTGGATGAAAGCGGAATCATTCGCATCGGCGCGACCGTGAAGCCGGGCGACATTCTGGTGGGCAAAGTGACTCCCAAGGGCGAGACGCAACTGACGCCCGAAGAGAAGCTGCTGCGCGCGATTTTCGGTGAGAAGGCCGGCGATGTGAAGGACGCGTCGCTCTACTGCCCGCCGGGTATCGAAGGCACGGTGGTCGATTGCAAAGTGTTTTCGCGCAAAGGCGCGGAGCTTGACGAACGCTCCAAGTTGATTCTGGAGAGCTCCGAAGAGCGGCTGCGGCGGAACCTCGAAGACGAGAAGCGGATTCTGAACGACGAGCGCACCAAGCGCCTGGCGTCGCTGCTCGCGGGCAAGGAAATCCTGGCCGACCTGCACGACGAGAAGACCAACAAGAAGCTGCTGGCCAAGGGCGCGGATCTCTCCGCCGACATGATCGAGAAGCTGCGGGCGCGCGATCTGAAGCGCATGAAGCTGAAGGACAAGGACCCGCGCGTCAACGAGCAGATCGATGAAATCGAGGAGATGACTTCGCGGCAGATCGCAGTGCTCGAAAAGATCACCGAAGAAAAAATCGGCAAACTGCGCAAGGGCGACGAGCTGCCTCCGGGCGTCATCAAGCAGGTGAAGTGCTATATCGCGATGAAGCGCAAGCTTTCCGTCGGCGACAAGATGGCGGGACGGCACGGTAATAAAGGTGTCATCGCGCGCATTGTTCCGGAAGAGGACATGCCGTATCTGCCGGATGGAACGCCGGTCGAAATCGTTCTCAATCCGCTGGGCGTTCCCAGCCGTATGAACGTCGGACAGATTCTCGAAACCCACTTGGGTTGGGCGGCACAGGCGCTGGGCTTGCGGTTTGCGACTCCAGTGTTTGACGGCGCGACCGAGAAAGACATCAAAGCGCAGTTGAAGTCGGCGCGGCTCCCGAGCTCGGGCAAGATTCAGTTGCACGACGGCATCAGCGGGCAACCGTTCGAGCAGCCGGTGACGGTGGGCTACATCTATATGTTGAAGCTCAGCCACTTGGTCGACGACAAGATTCACGCGAGGTCCATCGGGCCGTACTCGCTGATCACGCAGCAGCCGCTCGGCGGCAAGGCCCAGTTCGGCGGCCAGCGCTTCGGCGAAATGGAAGTGTGGGCGCTCGAAGCTTACGGCGCTGCATACGTCTTGCAGGAACTATTGACGGCGAAATCCGACGACGTTTACGGACGAGCCAAGATCTACGAAGCGATCGTCAAGGGCGAGGCCGCGGCCGAGCCTGGTGTGCCCGAAAGCTTCAACGTCCTGATCCGCGAGCTGCAATCGCTATGTCTCGACGTGGAATTGATGAAGAAACACACCGAAGTAATGGAAACTGCGTTGGCGGCTGACTAACGAAAAGGAGCAAATATTATGTATCGATCTTCCCCTTACGATCGCACCAATCTGATTGCCGACTTTGACTCCATTCGAATATCGCTAGCGTCGCCGGAGAAAATCCGGAGCTGGTCGCACGGCGAGGTCACCAAACCGGAGACCATCAATTACCGAACCTTTAAGCCGGAGCGGGACGGGCTGTTCTGCGCCCGCATCTTCGGGCCGATCGCGGATTGGGAATGCTTGTGCGGCAAGTACAAGCGCATGAAGCATCGCGGCGTGATTTGCGACAAGTGCGGCGTCGAAGTAACGCTATCGCGCGTGCGCCGCGAGCGCTTGGGCCACATCGAACTCGCGAGTCCGTGCTCGCATGTGTGGTTCTTTAAAGGACTGCCCAGCCGCATCGGCTATTTGCTCGACATCACTTTGCGCGAACTCGAACGCGTGCTGTATTTCGAAGCGTTCGTGATTGTCGATCCGGGCGAAGTCGCTGACCTGCGCAAGGGCGAGGTCATCAGCGACGAACGCAAGCGTGCGCTGGATCAAGAATTCCCGGGTAAATTCGTCGCCATGATGGGCGCCGAGGGTATTAAAGAGCTGCTGAAGAAAGTGGATTGCGAAGGCTTGAGCCTGGACATCCGCGAGAAGATGAAGACCGAGGTGTCTCAGCAGAAGAAGCTGAAGTACGCCAAGCGTCTGCGGGTTGCCGAGAGCTTCCGCAAATCCGGTAACAAGCCGGAGTGGATGATTCTCGATGTCATCCCCGTAATTCCGCCGGAGCTGCGTCCTTTGGTGCCACTGGATGGCGGCCGCTTCGCGACGTCAGATCTGAATGATCTCTATCGCCGCGTCATCAATCGCAATAATCGACTCAAGAAGCTGATCGACCTGCATGCTCCCGACGTGATCGTGCGCAATGAAAAGCGCATGCTGCAGGAAGCCGTCGACGCGTTGTTCGATAATGGACGCCGCGGGCGCGTGCTGCGCGGAGCCAACAACCGTCCGCTGAAGTCGCTGTCCGATACGCTGAAGGGCAAGCAGGGGCGTTTCCGCCAGAACCTGCTCGGAAAGCGCGTGGATTACTCAGGGCGCTCGGTGATCGTGGTGGGTCCGGAGTTGAAGCTGAATCAGTGCGGTCTGCCGAAGAAGATGGCTCTCGAACTGT
Source organism: Bryobacterales bacterium (assembly GCA_963779075.1). GTDB lineage: Bacteria > Acidobacteriota > Terriglobia > Bryobacterales > Bryobacteraceae > Palsa-187. Next base: position 627,071 of record CAVZWS010000018.1, on the reverse strand, counting down.
TCAAGCCGTTCATCTATCACCGCTTGGAACAGCGCGGACATTGCACCACCATTAAGCAGGCCAAAGAACTCGTCGAGCAGCAGGACCCGGTGGTTTGGGACATTCTTGAGGAAGTCATCAAGGATCATCCGATTCTGCTGAACCGCGCTCCCACCCTGCATCGTTTGGGTATTCAGGCGTTCGAGCCGGTGCTGGTTGAAGGCAAAGCCATCAAGTTGCATCCGCTGACTTGCACGGCGTTCAACGCGGATTTCGACGGTGACCAGATGGCGGTACACATTCCGCTGTCGCCTGAGGCGCAGATTGAAGCTTCGACGCTGATGTTGTCGTCGAACAATATTCTGTCGCCGGCGCATGGCGCGCCGATTGCGGTTCCCACGCAGGACATGGTTCTCGGTCTGTACTACCTGACTAAGGCGCGTCCCGGAACGAAGGGCGAAGGCCGTATGTTTGCGTCGATGGACGACGTTTTAATCGCGCTCGAAATGGGCGAGGTTGAAACGCTCACGCCGATCAAGCTGCGCTATACCGGCAAAGTGGTGGATCTGATTAAGGCCTTCGACAGCCAGAATCTGATGCACACCGAGCCGATCGAATTCATCAAGCAGTACATGGATACGACGGTCGGCCGCGTCATTCTGAATGACGTGCTGCCGGATGAGATGCCCTTCATCAATGGCTTGCTGAAGAAGAAGGGCCTCACGCAACTGGTGCAGTATTGTTACCTGAAGTTCGGGCTGACCATCACGGTGACCATGCTCGACAAGGTGAAGGCGCTGGGCTTCCTCTACGCCACGCGCGCGGGCATCTCGATCGGCATCGACGATATGATCGTGCCGGGCGAGAAGGCGGGCCTGGTCAAGGACGCCGAAAAAGCGGTGATCGAAGTGCAGTCGCAGTATCAGGAAGGCGCGATCACGCACGGCGAACGCTACAATAAGATCATCGAAATCTGGTCCAAGGTCACGGAACGCGTTTCGGAAGAAATGTTCAAGACCATGGAAGAGGACGACCGCACCGGCCGCTACCTCAATCCGATTTACATCATGGCCGATTCGGGAGCGCGCGGTTCGAAACAGCAGATCCGCCAGCTTTCCGGTATGCGCGGCTTGATGGCCAAGCCGTCGGGTGAGATCATCGAGACCCCGATCACGGCTAATTTCCGCGAAGGTCTGAACGTGCTGCAATACTTCATCTCGACGCACGGGGCCCGCAAGGGTCTGGCTGACACTGCCTTGAAGACGGCCGACTCGGGCTACCTGACGCGCCGCTTGTGCGACGTGGCGCAGGACGTGATCGTCACCGAAGACGATTGCGGGACCAGCGACGGAATTTACGTCGAACCGATCATCGAATCGGGCGAGATCATCGAACCCTTGCGCGACCGCATTGTGGGCCGCGTGGCGCTCGAAGACCAACTGGACTACGAAGGCCACATCATCGTCAAGGTGAGCGAGGAAATCACCGAGGATCTGGCGGCGGCGATTCAGGCGGCCGGCATTGAGCGGGTTAAGATCCGGTCGGTGCTGACTTGCGAATCGAAGCGCGGGGTGTGCCAGTTGTGCTACGGGCGCAACCTGGCGACCGGAAGAATGGTCGAGCGCGGCGAGGCAGTAGGTATCATCTCGGCGCAGTCAATCGGCGAACCGGGCACGCAGCTGACCATGCGTACCTTCCATATCGGCGGTGCGGCGACGGGTTCGGCGGAGCAATCCAAGCAAGATGCGAAGTCCGACGGTTTCGTGCGGTTTATCAACGTCACGACGGTGAAGAACGCCAAAGGCGAACTGATTGCGATGAATCGTAACGGAATTATCGCAATTTTGGACGATAAAGGGCGTGAAAAAGAGCGCTATCAAGTAGTTTATGGCGCTAAAATCCATTTCGCCGATGGCGCGAAGGTCAAAACCAACGACATCCTGCTCGAATGGGATCCGTACACGTTCTCGATTCTGACGGAAGTCAGCGGCGTGGTTCATTTCAAGGATCTGGCCGACGGCATCACCATGCAGGAGCGCGTCGACGAAATCACCGGCCGCTCGCAGTGGGTGGTGATGGATTCGACCGACGAAAAGCGCGTGCCGGCGATCTATGTGCGCCCCACGGGCGGCGGCAAGCACGACGAAAAGCGCTACCTGATGCCTATGCACGCTCACTTGACGGTGGCGGATGGGGATGAGGTTCACGCCGGAGATGTGCTGGCGAAGATTCCGCGCGCGACTACCAAGACGAAGGACATCACGGGCGGTCTGCCGCGCGTGGTGGAACTGTTCGAAGCTCGCAAGCCGCGCGAGACGGCCGTGATCACCGAGATCGACGGCATCGTGAAGTACGGCGAAATCAGCAAGGGCATGCGCAAGCTGTATGTAGTCGGCGACGACGGCGAGCAGAAAGAATACTCGCTGCCGCGCGGCGTTCACATTAACGTTCAGGAAGGCGAGCGCGTCCGTCACGGCGATCCGCTGATGGACGGCCCGCGCAATCCGCACGACATCATGGCGGTGATGGGCGAAAAGGATCTGCAGAAGTATTTGGTGAATGAGATCCAGGAAGTCTATCGCCTGCAGGGTGTCAACATCAACGACAAGCACCTGGAAGTGATCGCCCGGCAGATGATGCGCTGGGTGAAGGTGGAAGACATCGGCGACAGCGAATTCCTGCCGGAAGAAGTGGTGGATAAATTCAAGTTCCGCGAAGAGAACAACCGCGTGATCGAAGCGGGCGGGAAACCGGCGGAAGGCAAGACGGTGCTGCTGGGGATCACCAAGGCGTCGCTTTCGACCGATTCGTTCATCTCGGCGGCCAGCTTCCAGGAGACCACTCGCGTGCTGACCGAAGCCGCGATCAACGGCAAGGTGGACAATCTGCGCGGCCTGAAGGAGAACGTCATCATGGGACGGCTGATTCCGGCCGGCACCGGCATGGCGTATTACCGCAGCGTGAAGATTGCCGGCGAGGATGTGGAAGAGGATTTGACGCCAGAGCAAGAGGCGGCAGTGCTCGACAACATCCCGGGCTACGACGAGGAGACGCGCGCGCTGTACGCGGGCGGACTCACCGAAGGCGAGCCGGTGGAAGAACCGCTGGCTGAATAATTCAGCCGATATAGTTCGACAAGCCCGGTCTAACGGCCGGGCTTTATTTTTTGCGGAGGCTCATTATGCAAAGACGCCGTTTAGGGACGGGCGGTCCCGAAGTGTCCGCCATCGGTTTGGGCTGCATGGGGATGAGCGAGTTCTACGCTGGGCGCGACGACCGGGAGTCGCTCGCGACTCTGGACAGGGCGCTGGAACTGGGCATCGACTTCTTCGACACCGCCGATGTTTATGGGCCGTACACCAATGAAGAGTTGCTGGGAGGATGGCTGAAGGGCAAGCGGGATCGCGTGTTCCTGGCCACCAAGTTCGCTAACATCCGCGACGCCAGCGGAAATTTCGTGGCGATCAGCGGGAAGCCTGACTACGTGCGCAGCGCCTGTGACGCCAGTCTGCGGCGGCTGGGTATCGACATGATCGATTTGTACTATCAGCACCGCGTCGATCCAAACACGCCTGTTGAGGAAACAGTGGAGGCGATGGCGGGCCTGGTGAAGGCGGGGAAAGTGCGCTATCTGGGACTCTCCGAGGCATCGGCCGAGACGCTGGAGCGCGCATGCAAGGTGCATCCCATTGCGGCGCTGCAGAGCGAGTATTCGTTATGGACTCGCGATGTGGAAACGCACGGAAACCTGGCGGCGGCGCGGCGGCTGGGTGTGGCGCTGGTGCCGTATAGTCCTTTGGGGCGCGGCTTCTTGAGCGGTGTGTGGAGCGCTCCGAGTGACATCGCGGAAGGCGACCGGCGGCGCGACATGCCGCGGTTTCAGGGCGAGAATTTCGACAAGAACATCCGGCTGGTGGAGGCGTTGAAGGCGATGGCGTCACGGCGCGGAGTGACTCCCGCGCAGTTGGCGCTGGCATGGGTGCTGGCCCAAGGCGAAGACATCGTGCCGATTCCCGGAACCAAGCGGCGCAAGTATTTGGAAGAAAATGTCGCGGCGGTGGAGATCAAACTCAGCCAGGCGGAAATCCAGGAACTGAACGCGGCCTTTCCGGCGGGTGTGACGGCGGGATCGCGCTATCCGGCTCCGCACATGCCGCGCGTGAACGCGTAACATAACATAGAGCTTCTAAAATTTATTCATTCGAGGGACCACATGAGTGAGTGGGAGTTTGCGCAGGCCAATGAAGAGCAGCAACTGGCGAAGATGCATCTTTTTTCGATGGTGAAGCAGCAAGAGGGCAACGAAGTGGAGTTCACCATCACGGTCAAGGAATATCTGACGCCGAAGGATCCAGCGATGGCATATTTTGCGCAGGCCGACAAGCAGACCAACCAGGGAGTGGCTCCCTACACGCCCATTGGCTGGGGCAAGACGCTCCTGGCCGCGCTGGCGCAATGCATGCGCGAGGTGGAGCGTTTTCCGTATCGACCCTAGGCCGCCCGGCCGGCTCGGGACGTGCTGAAACGCACCGCCGGTTTCTGGTAAATCGATAAAAATCAAATCGATTGATATAAAAAGTGGCAAGATCGGCGAGCCGGAGGCCAACTTGCCATAGTAAAGGTGCTGAAAACTCAATCATCGCCGCCAGCCGCGCCCTAGGCACCGCCAAAACGAAAATAGGCTAAATCGCCAGCGAATGCCATGCGCCAAGGCAAAGGCTTCCGCCTTTTCTTAGCCGCCCTACTGGAAGCCGACGAACGGGGGTTAGAAAGAGCGGCATAAAGGCGTATGATTCAGGGCGATGTAATCTGGAAACTCTACGCTGCATTGTTTTGTCTGTCGAGCTTGGCGAGAGCGTGTTGATGTATCGAATTGGCGCCGGGTGCGGCGCGCTCTGAAGCGTTCGCGATCTTCGATGGTACGGTGACAGACATACACTATTTCGAGAACGAAGAACAGCGAAAAACCTTCACTCGAGTGCTAGGTCTCCGACCGCTTAGAATATTCCTTTGGTAGCCGAACTTGATGCGCGCAGTCTTTGCGGGTGAACTTCCACTGAATGCGGGTCTGAGTCGCGGTTGGCCGTGGCGTTCCAAGCGCGGACGCTGGACGCTGATAGCATCCAGTTTGCGGCGATGCGGCGGGACCGAGGCACTGCCGGGATACCAGGCTGAGTTCGATTTCGGCCTGGTTGAGCCAACTGCCGTGTTTGGGCGTGTAGTGGACTTTCGAGAGCGGCTCCAGACGGTAGCGGCCCTCTTGGTGGTCCGAGGTGATCGGTGAGGGACTTGCGGCAATGGATGTTGAGGTTGTCCATGACCAGGTGGATGGTGCGAGCGAAGGGATAGGCCGCGACCAGAGCGCTGGACCACTTCGGGCGAACTGAGCCGCCGAGCGATTGGGAGTGGCACAGGTTGAAGTGCCGCCCGGCCTTGGGTTCCACGACGGCGAAGATGTTGGCCGTTCCGCAGCGCTTGTATTCGTTGTCCCGCTTGGCGATGTGACCAGGCCGCGCCGGGCGGCAGGGCGGACTCGTCGTGCAAAGAGACCGGTTTTTCGTCCAGGCAAACCACCGGTTCGGCGCTGCGGTAGGGCTTCTCGTACAGCGCCAGCACATCTTCCATTTTGGCGATGTATTCGTCATCGAGCTCGGCCACGCACCACATTTTTTTCCCGCCACGGCTTGAAGTCGTGGCTTTCGAGCAAGATCCGGATCGTCTCCCGGCCCACGCCCGGCACCAGTTTTCGCTTGACCGCCTCCGCGTGCCACCAAGCGCACACGTCCAGCGCGCTCGTCCTTCCGGCGGCGGGCTGCAAACCATGGCGATGATGCGCTGTTTGTCAGACGCCTCCAGTAGTTCGGCGTGCCCTGTTCCGCTTTCTCTCGAACAGTGCTCGCTCCAGGCCCTGGTGTTGATAGCGCTTGCGCGATCGTCCGGATGGCCTGCAGCAGCGAAACCGTACCATCAGGGACACTTTGGGCGCGCTGAGCCCCTGCATCCAGTTGCAATCAACGCCAGTGCGCGCAAGACCACGCGCACTTGCTGGATGCCTCCGCTCAGCAGTCTGCTTACAGTGCCTTCTTATCGCTGCGGCTTCGAGATGGAACGGCTTGGGTGGACGCGCCATACCCAAGTATAAGGCAAAACATTTCTCGATACAGAAATGTTTGTTACGAATATCTTTAGGCGGTCACAGACCTAGTCACATTCAAGGTTACTCAGAGTTGGAAAGGTCAGACTGGATCATCGATCCGAGTAAACGCTTGGGAACGCGCCATGATGTGTGACAGCTTCAAGTGTGAAGTTGGACGGCGCAATGACGTGTACGCACTTCTGGACGTTATGGTGAACGGGTTGGCAGATCGGTATCCGAAAGGGACACTGATTCTCTCAATTGGAAAATGCATTGTGCCAGATAAGCCGGATGCGGATGCTGAAGTAAAATCATCGGCAAAGCCCCTGAAACTTCGTGTAGCCTACCGCCGCCGCCATTCGCTTTCGCCGTTTCGGCGCATCTGTTATGGTAGAGAGTTGGGCGGTTCGCAGCCCGTAGAGTCCCTTAAAACGCTAGAGGTTTGTAATGTCAGGGCATTCCAAATGGGCGACCATCAAGCACAAAAAAGCCGCCACCGACGCCAAGCGCGGGAAGGTGTTCACGCGCATCATCAAGGAAATCACCATCGCCGCCGCGCAGCGGCGGCGATCCCGACGCCAATCCGCGCCTGCGCACGGCCATCATCGCGGCCAAAGCCGTCAGTATGCCGGCGGACAACATCAAGCGCGCCATCATGCGCGGCACGGGCGAGCTCGAAGGCGGGCAGATCGACGAAATCATGTTCGAAGGCTACGGGCCGGGCGGCGCGGCGGTGCTGGTGTCAGTGGCCACCGACAACCGCAACCGCACGGTCAGCGAAATCCGCCATGTCTTCTCGAAATAGGGCGGGAACCTGGGCGAGCAGGGCAGCGTCGCCTGGATGTTCGAGCGCAAGAGCCAGATCATCATCGACGGCGATAAGGCCAAGCGAAGACCAGCTGATGAACCTGGTGCTGGAAGCCGGCGCCGACGATCTGCGCGACGAAGGCGGCAACTGGGCAGTGCTCTCGGCCGCCCGATGTGCACGAGGCGGTGCTGGAAGCCATCCAGAAGGCGGGGATTCCGACCGGAATCGGCCGAAATCGCCATGGTGCCGAAGAACCTGGTGAAGCTCGAAGGCAAGAACGCCGGCGGCATGCTGAAGCTGAGCGAGGCGCTCGAAGATCACGACGACGTGCAGAACGTGTATTCCAACTTCGACATCGACGAAAAGGAGATGGAGGCCCTGGCGTAGAGCGGACTCCGCCGGGCAAGCATGCGGGTTCTGGGCATCGATTGCGGCACGGAGCGCACCGGTTACGGCGTCATCGATAGTGACGGCCGCAGGCACACGGATGATCGCGCACGGCGTCATTCGTCTAGCGCGCGGGATCCTTTAGAGCGACGCGCCTGGCGCCTGATCGCCCGCGGACTGCGCGAGCGTGATTGGCGCAGCATGCGCCGGAGGCAGCGGCGGTCGAGGAAGTTTTCTATCGCGGTGAACGTGAAGACGGCGCTGAAACTCGCTCACGTGCGGGGCGTGGCGCTGCTCGCGATCGCCGAAGCGGGCATGACCTGGGCGAATATTCGCCGCTCGAAGTGAAAATCAGCGTCGTGGGCTACGGCCGCGCGGAAAAGAACCAGGTGCAGTTGATGGTCCGTCGCTCACGGCTTGGGCGAGGCCATCGATTCGGAAGACGCGGCGGACGCGCTGGCGGTGGCGATCTGCCACGCGACGCGACTGCGCGATGCCGCTCGGAGGTCGCCCGATGAAGTTCGCTCGTGCTGCTGTTCTGCGTGGCTTGCTTGTGCGCTGGCACTGCGCGCGGAAGCCCCGCGCATTGTCTACACCAAGTCGTTCCCTGGCATCGCTCGCCGGCGTACGTGAACATCACGCGTCGACCGCAGACGGCGACGTCGCCTATAAGGAAGCGCCGAAGACGATCCCGATAAGTTTCATCTGGAGGCAGCGAGATCGACGGATGATGTTCGACCTCGCGGACAAGCTCGATCATTTCAAGCACCCGCTGGAATCGGGCCTGAAAGTCGCCAATATGGGCGATGAAAACGTTTCGCTGGGAAGACGGCGCGGAAACGAGCGAGCAGAAATTCAATTACTCGCTGGACGAAAACGCCAAAGCCCTGGATGACTGGTTCGAGGCGATCACCGAAAGCGAGCAGCTCTGATGCGAGCTGAAGCGTTCCGCGCGCCATGACAAGCTGGGCGTGAATGACGCGCTGCTTCATATCGAGGAAACCTGGATGCAGAAGCGGCTGGTGGCGCCGACCAGTTCCTGCCATTGCTCGACCAGATGGCGAAGAACGAAATTTATCTGCACATGGCGCGCCAGCGCGCGGCCGTGATCGGCGAAGCGATTCGCGCAAATGCCAAGGCAAAGAGCGCAATGAAGTTCTCTGCGTCGCCTGTTTGCGGCCACGCTCTGCGATGGCGCAAACGCCTCCGCCGGCACAGCCCAGCCAGGAACAGCAGGATCTGCAAGCCGCCGAACGAAGGCGGAGCCAGCGCCGTCGACCTGACGCGGGCACTCGAAGCGCTCCTCAAGAAATATCCGAATGCGCCGCAACTCAACGGAAATCGAACGAGCCTTGGCGAAAGCCGCCATCGATACCAAGGACGAGCGCCGCACCATTCAATACGGCGAACGCGTGCTGTCCACGATCCCGACGATATGCTGGTGCTCGACCGCGTGTCGCGGCGCCGACTCACGCCAGGCGGCAAGGAGAACGCGGAAAAAGCGTTGCGCGCACTGCAAAGCACTTGCAGGAGACGCGTCGAAGAGCTGCCCGTCGCAACCGGAATCGGCGCCGCGAAAGACGCGTGACGAGCGCGACCGGGCATCGCCCGCGCGCTGCTCTATCAATCCCGCGCGAAATCGGCGCGATGGGCGATTTCGACGAAGCGCGGCGAAGCTGGCGGCGCGATCGTTTATCCATTTACCCCTGCGCGGAATCGGCCCGCGAGCTGGGGCAACGCGCTCGCCTGCTGGGTTTCAACGAACAGGCAGCGATGCATTTTGCCGACGCGTTCATGATCCCTGACTCCGCGCCCTCGACGCGGACCGCGCCACGGACCGCGAAGCGGTTGGGCGAGGTCTATTGTAAAACGCACAAGTCCGAAAAAGGCATGGGTGACCTGATCCTGGAAGCGTACGACCGCACCGCTGCCCTGATCGAGCGCGCGAAACGGCTCAACGATCTGGACCCGAACGCGAGTGTGACGGACCCGATGGACTTCACCATCACCGGCCTCGACGGCGAGAAAGCTCCTGCTGGCAGCCTGAAGGGCAAAGTGGTGATTCTGCGATTTCTGGGCCACCTGGTGCGGGCCGTGCCGCACTCAGCATCCTATGTACGACCAGGTGAAGAAGCGTTTCAAGGATCGCGCCGACGTGGTGTTCCTCTCCATCGATGCCGATGAGGATCGCAGCCTGGTCGCGCCGTTTCTCGATCAGCAAAAGTGGAGCAAGCGCGCGTCTATTTCGAAGACGGCTTGCAGCGGCTCCTGAAGCGTCAGCGACGATCCCCACCACCATCGTTTTCGACAAGCAGGGCCGCGTCGCCAGCCGAATGAACGGCTTCCTGCCGGAGCGCTTCGTCGAACGCTTTGCCGAGCGCATCCAGAGCCGCCCTCGGCCGGAGGCTGCAGTGAAACTTCAGGCGCGTGATCTGGATCGTGCTCGATAGCGTGGGCATCGGCGAAATGCCGGACGCGCGAAATATGGCGACGCAGGGCAGCGACACGCTCGGCAACATCGCCCGGCAGCGTCCGCTTGCATCTCCCGAATCTCTGCCGCCTCGGCCTGGCGAACATCAAGCCGCTGACCGGCCTCGCACCGGTCGCCGAGCCCGCCGGGGCATTCGGCAAATGCGCGCTCGCCTCGCCAGGCAAAGACACGACCACGGGCCATTGGGAGATGGTCGGCATCCATCTCGAAAAGCCGTTCCCGCTGTTCCCGCACGGCTTTCCGCCGGAGGTAATGGAACGAGTTCGAAACCCGCATCGGCCGCCACGCCTCGGGAACAAAGCCGCGTCCGGCACCGAAATCATCAAGGAACTGGGCGAGGAGCACGTGCGCACCGGCTCGCCGATCGTTTACACGTCGGCCGACAGCGTGTTTCAGGTCGCCGCGCATGAAGAAGTGATTCCGCTGTTCGAGCTCTACAAGATCTGCGACACGGCGCGCGAAATTCTGAAAGGGCCGTACGAAGTCGGCCGCGTGATCGCGCGGCCCTTCATCGGCGAGCCTGGGGCGTTCACGCGCACCGCGAATCGTCATGACTATCGCCGTGCCGCCGCCAAAAGGCATGCTGCTTGATCAGCTTAGGCCGAACGCGATATCGACGTCTACGGCGTTGGCAAAATCTTCGACGTATTCCTGGGCCGCGGCATCCGCGAGTACGAAAAGACGAAGAGCAACACCGACGGCATGGCGAAGACGCTGGCCGCGATGGACGCCGTCGATAAAGGCATGATCTTCGTCAACCTGGTGGATTTCGATCAACTGTACGGCCATCGTAACGATGTCGAAGGCTACGCGCGCGCGCTTAGAAGAGGTCGACCGCTGGCTCCCGCAATTCAACGCGAAGCTGCGTGCAGACGACCTGGCGATCTTCACCGCGGATCACGGCTGCGACCCCACAACTCCATCGACCGACCATAGCCGCGAGTACGTCCCCGTGCTTGCCTACGGCCCTACGGTGAAGCATGGCGTGAGTCTCGGAACACGCGGGTCACTCTCCGACATCGGCCAAACAGTCGCGGAAAACTACGGTGCAAAAATCGTAGTGGGCGAAAGTTTCCTGACGCAGCTTTAGTCTTTGTGCGGCGGCGCCATGCGCTGCGAAAAACCTAGGGTTTCTTATCGCACTCGCCCCGGCACACCGTCTCCGAAACCTTCCGCGCCGGATCCATCTTCCCCGGATCGTTCGCCGACGGCAACTGCACGCGCTGCGTTTCAATGATCTCGCCGTTCGGACCCTTTTGCCGCTCGATGACCCGTTTCTCCGTCAGCGCCGGCGGAGCCCCCGCCTCACGCGCGCGCTCCATCCGATGCGCGGCCGTAAATTTCGACTTCCTTGCTCGACGACCCGTCCGTGTTCGTCGTCGCCTTCGCCACTTCCTGCCGCGTCAGGAACAGGTTGCCGTTCACGCCCGGCTCATAGATCGCGGTATTCGAAACCGTCTCATTGCCGACCTTCTTTTCCACCGTCGCCACGCGTTGGGCCTCATATAGTTCCCGTTCGCATCGCGCAGCATCACGCTCTCGTTCTCGCGCTTGCCATCGGTGGTGGGTTCGACCATCGCGCTACGCTTCTCCGTCACGGCAAACGATCCGTTCAGGTCGCGCTTCTCGACCGCCGTATCCGTCTGCGTACCCGCGCCAACCTTGCGGGTCTCGACGGTTTTACGCTCCGCCTCCGCCATGTTGCCGCTGATGTCGCTGCGATAGGTCGTCGATTTCACAGTGGACCCGCCGTCGGCCCCGGTGGTCTCTTCTTTGACGATCCGCTCCGTCGCCACCACCTGCCCGCCCGCGCCGTAATGCCGCACGATCTGTTCCGTCACCGTGGTCGAGCCGCTCTTGCTTAAAACCTTCTCTTCCACCTGCTCCAGAGGGACCTCTTTGCCGTTGATCGACTGCCGCAGGTCCGTCGTCACGCCGTTCGCCGACGTGGTCGTCCCACCCGGCACTCGATTCCCGTTAATATCGGTGGTCCAAGATGTAGACGAGGACGTGGACGCCGTCTGCGCGGCGAGAACACCGGCCATCATGAAAAAAAGGCAAGTCCGCACACCTTAAGCCTAAGCGAATCCCCGAGCCCCTTCAATAGAGTAAAACCCCTACCTGGGATGTTACGGCATTAGCTTCCTGTACCCATCCGGTACAATAAAGACAGCACCCGTGGGCAAGAACTTCTATATCGAAACATTCGGCTGCCAGATGAACGCGCACGACTCGGAAAAAGTCATCGGCACGCTCATCGGCGAAGGCTATTCGCAGGTGGCGACGCCCGACGATGCCGAACTGGTGTTCTACAACACCTGCTGCATCCGCGATAAAGCCGAGCAAAAAGTCTTCCACCGCCTCGATCAGTTCAAGCGCGCCGGAAAAGGCAAGAAATTCGTCGTCCTCGGCTGCGTCGCCCAGCAGGAAGGCGAACGCGTTTTCGAAAAGGCTCCGCACGTCAGCATGGTCTGCGGATCGGCCAGCTACAACCAGCTGCCGCAGATGCTGGTGCAACTCGAAGCCGGAAACAAGCGCGTCACCGGGCTCAGCCTCGATACCGAGGACACGTTCGACACCCCTCTCACGCGCCGCGACAATCCGCATCGCGCGTATCTGACCATCATCGAAGGCTGCGATAAATCCTGCGCCTATTGCGTCGTCCCCTTCACGCGCGGACCGGAGCGCAGCCGCACCAGCGCGTCCGTGCTCGCCGAAACGAAACAGCTTGCCGACGCCGGGTATAGCGAAATCCAACTGCTGGGCCAGAACGTCAACAGCTATCGCGACCCTTCGCCCGCCGGTTGGGATTTCGCAACCCTGCTCGATAACGTCGGCCGCGTGCCCGGCATGCGCCGCGTGCGCTTCACCACTTCGCATCCGCGCGATTTCGTCAAGCCGATCATTGACGCCATCGATGACAATCCGAATCTCTGCAATCATGTTCATCTACCGGTACAAAGCGGTTCGACACAAATCCTGAACGCCATGCAGCGGCTCTATACGCGCGACGAGTACATGCAGCGCATCGAGTGGATGAAGAACGCGCGCCGCCCCATCGCCATCACCACCGACATCATCGTCGGCTTCCCGGGCGAGACCGAGGCCGACTTCGAACAGACACTCGACCTGCTCCGCGAAGTCGAGTACGATTCGATCTTCGGCTTCAAATACTCGCGCCGCCCGAATACACCCGCGCTGGCGCTGGAAGATCAAATTCCGGAAGATGAGAAAACGCGCCGCCTGATGATCGTGCAGGAGCTGCAACGCGGAGATTCAGACGCGCCGCAACGCCGCCTATCTCGGCACCGTCGAAGAATGCCTGGTGGAAGGCTTCAACAAGGCCACCGGACAGTGGATCGGCCGCACCTCGCAGCACAAGACGTTGAATTTCCTGCCGCCGCGGCGGCGATGGTCGGACGAAGAATATTCTGTGGCCGCTACGTCGACGTGCGCGTCACCCGCACCGGCGCGAATTCGTTGGTTGGGGAGTGTGTAAACTGAAAAGTAAGGGGAGGAACGCATGGAAGTCGAAATGAAAATCCGGGGACTGATGATGGACCCGGTGACCAACATGCCAATCGTTGTGCTGAAGGACGTGAACAGCAGCACGATTCTTCCCATCTGGGTTGGCATCTACGAAGCGAACGCCATCGCGCTTGAAATCGAGAAAATGCCCACGCCGCGTCCCATGACGCACGACCTGATCCGCAACCTGCCTGTTTGGCCTCGAAACCGGCGTCAAGAAAGTGGTCGTCAGCGATCTGAAGGACGATACGTTTTACGCCGTATCTGGCTGGAACGCGACGGCGAGATGATCTCCGTCGATTCGCGCCCCAGCGATGCGCTGGCCATCGCGCTGCGCCTCGATTGCCCCATCTTCGTCGACGACGCGGTGCTGAAGACTCCAAGAGCGTAGCCGCGGTAGCCGAAGTCGGCAACAACGAAGAACTCCGCAACTGGCTGGAGAACCTCAACGACGAGGATCTAGGCCGCTACAAAATGTAGCCGGCAGGTCGGGTGTGTTGCGAGAAAAGTGCGGCCGCAAACATTACGCGCTCCGGGAGGTTCCCCTCCAGGAGCGCGTTGTGTTTTTGGAATCGATTAACGGCTAGGGCTGCTTCTTAGCCGGGGCTTTTTTGGCCGCGCCAGCCGGACGGGCACCCGCCGGACCCTTGCCGGTCCAACCTTCAAGATCGTCCTTGGTGACCTTGAAAGTGATCATGTAGGGATCCTTGCTCAACTCCTCCGCAGAGCCGAAGAAGGAAATATCACCGCCCGGATCCATCTTTCCGGGAAGCGGTTCATCCAGGACCAGCGTGGCATCGGCGACATCCGGTTTCGCGACGGCAATCTTTAATTCTTTGGGCCGTACTTCCGGACTAGCGGAAATGAGCTTGCCTGTGAATTTGCCAGTCGGGACCTTTTCCTTAGGCGGAAGGCCGGCGCCCTTCATCGCATCCCAATATTTGTCCGACGTCGCGGCGTCAGCCGATGTCAAAGCTTCCTTGATCTCGTTCCAGAAGGCCAGCATCGGGTTGTCCGCGGCTGCCTTTTGACGCTTCTCTTCGTCTTCCTTGGCGATATCCACGGTGCTCTTGATGCTGAAGCCGTCGGGAGGCAGTGCGCTGGCCTTCGCCAGCGCCTTCAACTCGGGCAATCCCTGCGCGCTGCCATGGTAGGTGGGTAGGCTTTGGTGCTCAGGAAATTGTCGACCGTGCTTCACGGGTTTTGGCCTCCATGGCGCCGGGACCGTCGTAGCTGGCGGCGCGGGCATATTCAAAGAGCGCGAGGGGCATCTTTTCCGGGTGGTCCTTTTGCTGCCCGAGCAGAAGGGTGGCCAGCATGTAAGATGCTTGGGCGTTGGTGGGGTCCGTCTGGAGGGTCTTGACTAGTTCCGCCTCAGCCTTGGCGGTGTCCTTCTCCTCAATGCCAATGTAGCCGAGCGTGAACTGGGCGAACTTCACCATGGTGGGCTTGGCCTGGGCCCACTGAGCGTCGGTGGCGCCCTGAGGTTTCTTGTCGGGGGCGAAGACCGCATCCGCATTGGCAAGCAAGTAGCGGGCGACCTTCTCCGCCGTATCCAAGTCAGCCTTATTCTGGGCCGAAAGGGTGGCTTTGGGATCCTGCGGCTCCAGGGCGCGAATGTAACCCAGGATCTCCTGAATCGAGGCCAGGTCGTTGGGGTCGGTCTTGAGAATCTCGGTGGCCATGTCGAAGGCCGCGCGATGATTATTCATCTGCCTGGTAGGTGATCAGATAAATTTTCTGGCGCGTGTCGGCGTATTCGCTCTGGGGATAGCCGGCCTTCCATTTATCCAGGTTCTGGAGGCGCGTCCGCGGGTGTCACATCCGGTTTGATAATTTCCGAATACAGGGCGTACTCAGCCTGATCCTTCCAATTCTTCTGGCTCTTTTGAGCCGGCGCTGCAGCCGGCGCCGCCGCCGGCGCTTGTGCGTGTAGACCCGCCGCTAACGCGGCAATTGCGACGAGGGAAATTATTGTTGTCTTCATCTTTACTGCGCTCCGCCCGCGATCTATAGCGAACTCGCCCTTTCCTTACATTGGATTCGCACTCTGCGAAGTATACCCGAACCTGCGGCGCAGCCGCAAGCGCCCGTCCGACGCCCGGATTCGGGAATCCCCGCATGAATCCCTGCAACACCAGCCTACACCCAAAACCGGCATGTGATTACTCTCCTAATTCTTAGACGCCGAATGGCGGGAATCGTTCCACGCGCCCGCTCGCGGCCAGGTTGCCGCGGTTGATCCAGCTCAGACGCTACGGACAGCTCAACACTCGGGCAGCTATCCTTGAAGCGGCCTCCGGCAGCTATCCTGTCCCTAACATGAACGCGGGCGCGAGATGGATCGACATGGCGGTGATCGTGGCCTATCTGGCGGCGATCACTTGGTTTGGCGCGCAATTTCGCTCGTCGCAGCGCACCTTGCGGGATTATTTCCTGGGCGGCAAGACCGCGCCGTGGTGGGCCATCGCGTTATCGATCGTGTCGGCGGAAACCAGTACGCTGACCGTGATCGGGACGCCGCCGCTGGCCTTCCGCGGGAATTACGCGTTCCTGCAACTGGTGTTCGGATACCTGCTGGCGCGGCTGGTGATCGTCACGTTCTTTCTGCCGGCCTACTTCCGCGGCGAAATGTATACGGCCTATGAACTGATGCGAGTGCGCTTCGGGGAGCGCATCCGGCGTCTGACCGCGGCGGCCTTTCTGGTGCTGCGCGCGCTGGCCGAAGGGGTTCGCGTATTCGCGGTTTCGATCGTGATTTCCATTATCCTCGGCGCGGGGGAGACGGCTTCGATCGCCGTCATCTTGTGCCTGACGCTGTTCTATACATATGAAGGCGGCTTGACGGCAGTCATCTGGACCGACGTCGTGCAAATGTTGCTGTATGTGGCGGGAGCGATCGTGAGTCTGGTTCTGCTGCTGCACCAGATTCCCGGAGGATGGGGGCACGTGGCGGCGGTGGCGGGGCCGCTCGGCAAGCTGCAGGTTTTCGATTTTCGGCTTGGCGGCTCCGGCGGTGTTTTTTGCGCGGACGTATAGTTTCTGGGCCGGGGTCCTGGGCGGGATGCTTTCTGACCACGGCCAGTCACGGAACCGACCAGTTGATTGTGCAGCGGCTGCTCGCCGCGCGCAATTGCGGCCAGAGCCAGGCGGCGCTGCTGGCAAGCTGGGTGGTGATCTTTGTGCAGTTCACGCTGTTCCTGGCGATTGGCACCTGCCTGTTTGTGGTGTACCAGGAGCAAGGACAGGCGGCGCCGGCGGTGCTCGACCGGCTATACCCGCTCTACATCTGGCAGAGCCTGCCTGCCGGCGTCGCCGGACTGGTGATGGCGGCGATTCTGGCTGCGGCGATGTCGAACCTGAGCGCGGCGCTGAATTCGCTGGCATCCACGACGGTGCTGGATTTATGGAAGCCGATTCTGGGTGGTTTCAATAAGTCGGGCGCGAGCGCCAGCGATGCCACCTGGCTGCGCCCGCTCGCGCTATGCCACCGTTGTCTGGGGGATCGTGCTGATGGGCGTGGCGCTGCTCGCGCGGCAATGGGGAAATGTGTTGCAGGCGGGGCTCTCGATCGCTTCCATCGTTTACGGATCGCTGCTGGGCGTTTTCCTGCTGGGTTTGTTCACGCGGCGGGTGGGCGAAATCGCCGCGATGTGCGGGATGTCGGTGGGATTAGTCTGCTGCTGTCTGTGCGCTTCGCCACGCCCATCGCCTTTACCTGGTACGTCTTGATTGGCGCGAGCGCCACCTTTGTTACGGCGGTGCTGGTCTCGCTACGTATAAGGGAAGCCGTTCATGGCGCTTGATCCGCATAGCCGGACGAGGGCGCGGGCGCGCACGAACCGGGGCGCATGTTTGGGCTTCCGGCCGCCGTGTCGATGGTGGTCGGCACGGTCATCGGCAGCGGATCTTCCTGGTCACCTCGCAGATGATGCGCGCGGTGGGCTCGACGCCGATGGTTCTCGCGGTGTGGGTTTTCGGCGGAATTTTGACCATGTTTGGCGCGCTGAGTTACGCCGACTTCCGCCGCCATGCCCCGATTCGGCGCACAATATGTGTATTTGAAGGCTGCCTACGGGCCGTCTGGGGATTTATTTACGGCTGGACATATCACATGGGTTGCGGAAACCGGGTCGGCGGCTGCGCTGGCGAGCGGGCGTACCGTTATTTGGCCGAGTTTTTCCCGCGATTAAATGACGTGGTATTTTCCATCGCCCTGCCGATTGGGCCGGGCGGCGGCCCACTCGATATCCACAAAGGGCAGTTCCTGGGCGCCGGTCTCATTATTCTATTCAGCGGTGTAAACATGCTGGGAACCCGCCTCGGCGGCGGATTGCAGGTGGCGGGTACCGGGCTAAAGGTGGCGCTGATTGCAGGAATCATCCTGGGCGGCCTGGCAACGGGTTACGGGAGTTTGGCGAATTTCCACTCGTCGTTACCGGTTCACAGCGGCACGGAAAGCGGCGGGGCGATCGCCGGATTCTTTGTGGCGCTGGTGGCCGCTCTGTGGGCCTACGACGGATGGAACACTGCCGGCATGATCGGGTCGGACATCCAAAATCCGCGTAAGAACCTGCCGCGCGCGCTGATATGGGGAACCGTCACTGTGATCGCCATCTATGTGATGGCCAATCTTGCGTATTTGTATGTGCTGAGCGCCCCCGAGGTGGCTGCGAGCCAGCGCGTGGCGGCGGATATGATGCGGCGGGTGGCGGGGCCTTCAGGGCGCGGCAATGGTCAGTGTCGCGGCGATCGTTTCCATCCTGGCGGCATTGAATGGCGTGCTTATTTCGGGATCGCGGGTGCCCTTCGCCATGGCGCAGGATGGATATTTTTTCGCTTGGGTGGGGCGGATTTCCCGATTTCAAACGCCCGCGGCGAGTCTGGTGTTGCAAGGTGCATGGTCCGTCCTGCTGCTGGCGAGCGGCCGCTTTGAGGATTTAATCGCCATGGTAATTTTCACCGAATGGATTTTGTACGGCATGGCGACCGCAGGGAGTTTTGGTGCTGCGCAAGACTCGGCCGGAGATGGCCGCGGCCCTATCGAGTTTGGGGTTACCCCCTGGTACCATTAGCATTTGTACTAGTGGCGGCAGCCCTCTTTATACGCCACCTTGCGCGAGTCGCCACGCGAGTCCGGAATGGGTTTGGGACTGATTGCGCTAGGATTACCCTTTTATTATTATTGGAAACGGCGCCAAAACCGCTGCCGGCAGGAACACTCCCGCGGGTAAAAGCGAGTTTGGCACTGCGTTTCTAAAAATGGGACTCGTGGCTAGATTCTGTTCGGTAAACGGAACAAATTGCTTGAAACACCCTTAATTAGGGGTAGACTCAAAACTGTAGTCAGGGCGGAAATCTGCGTTCTGTTCTGATTTCAGAACGGGCGAGTGGTTAAGGACCTGACCGATAGGGGAGAAACGAATGGATGTAATGAAAATGCTGGCTGATTTGCGGCAGGAGCGAGAGCAAATAGAGGAAGCCATTATCACCTTGGAGCGGCTGGCTCGCGGCCGCAGCAAGCGCCGCGGCCGTCCTCCAGCATGGATGGCGGCGATCAAGCGGCGGGGCCGTCCTCCTGGCAGCAAGAACAAAGTTAGAGAATCCGCTGCAGCGTAGCTTGCCTGCTCGTAAGCCATCCAACCCGGCCTCCGAAGGCGGTACGCTTAGGCTTACCACTCCTGCATGAAATCCTCTCCGGTAATTGTGGCCCTCGATCTTGGATCGAGGGCTGATGCGTGTGCGCTAGTCGCGGCTCTGGGGGACGCAGCTTCGTTCTATAAAGTCGGGCTGGAGCTCTACACATCGACCGGAGTGGACTTTGTCCGTGAGCTAAAGGCCCAGGGACACCGCGTATTTCTCGATCTCAAGCTCTATGACATTGGGGAAACCGTGAAGCGGGCGGTGGCGCGAGTCGCGCGCCTGGGTGTGGATTTCCTCACCGTTCACGGCAGCCGTGCCGTTATGCAGGCGGCAGTGGCTGGAAAGGCGCTGCCGACCTTCAATTACTGGCGGTGACGGTTCTCACCAGTTTCGATGAGAGCGACCTCCAGCAGATGGGCTATCCTTGTTCGGTTTCCGACCTGGTAGAACTGCGTGTGCGCAACGCGATGGAGGCGGGGATGGATGGAATCGTCTGCTCGCCGCTGGAAGTGGCCCGAGTGCGGTCGGTGGCGGGGCCGGGCGCGATTCTGGTCACGCCTGGCGTACGGTCGATGGGCGCGGCCGCGGGCGATCAGAAACGAGTGGCCACGCCTGCCCAGGCGATCGCTGACGGAGCCGACTATCTGGTGATCGGCCGGCAGGTCACACGCGCAGCCGATCCACGTAGCGAAATGCTGCGCATTTTAGAAGAAATTCGATCCGCCGCTTAGGAGCTTGCTGAAAACTCGCTGACCATGCTACAAAAACGACAGGTCATGGACCTGTCCTACCGTGGTGGGACCGGTCCATGACCGGTCAGCGACATTTTCAGCGGCCTTTAGAACTGACCGGCCAGGTCAGGGCTTAAACCCGTAGATAAAGACCTGGGAAACGCCCGGACTCGCAGTGTAGGTCGCATAGCCGGCGGGGTAAATGTTGCCGGTGGAATAACCGGTGGAGTAAACGGTGCCGGAGTCGTCGAAATCCACGCCGTAGACGATTTGCGATCCTGGCCCGGTAACGTAGCTGGAATATAGCAGCGAATTGAGCGGCGGCGTGCTCGGATTGATCAGCGCAATGAAGCCGTCAAACCCGCCTTTGGCGGAAGACGAATTGATCGCGTTTTGAGAAACCGGCAGGTTGGGCGAGAGAGTAAAGCCACCTAAATAGTAAGTTCCCTTCGCATCCAGCCGCAAACTGTAAGGCACCTCATCCACGCTTCCGCCGTAGAAGGTGGAGTATACCAGAGATTGCGCAGGCGGCAGCGTCAAATCCAGAATCGAAAGAAAGGCATTAATGGCGCTGGGGCCGCCCAACAAGGGCTGATAGGCGTTCTGGGTGATGGGAAAGTTAGCCGATGAAGTGTAACCGGCGATGGCGACTCTTCCCGCCGGATCGAGCAGAACTTTTTTGGCGCCATCGGTACCGGTTCCTCCGAGGTAAGTGGAGTACATAATCAGCGGCAGCTCCAAGGAGAGCTTTACCAGAAAGGCTTCGCCGCTTCCGTTGGCGTTTGCCTGATAAGCCGTCGCGACGGTAATGGGGAGATTAAATGAGTAGGTGATTCCGGCTACGTACACAAAGCCTGCGGCGTCCACCGCCACCGACGCGCCGTAATCCAGGCCCGCTCCTCCGTAATAGCCGCTGGCAACCATGCTGGCGGCGCCGCTCTGGGTAGGGTTCAGCTCGGTGATGAACATGTCGGTCCCGCCCTGGCTGGACGGAAGCGTAGCGTTGGCCACGGGGAAATCGACGGAGGTGGTGGAGCCCGTAATATAAACGTTGCCATTGTGGGTTGCGATTCCGTATGGCACATCAATTCCAGTTCCGCCCAGATAAGTCGCGTACAACAGGCTCGCAGTACCGAACTGGGTGGGATCGAAGACCGCCGCGAATCCGTTGGTGGCGCCTGTAAGTGTAGTTTGGAATGCCCCGGCGGTGACGGGCACATCGGTGGACGTGGTGGAGCCTGTGAGGTACACCAAACCGGTGGCGCTGTCGACCGCCATGTCTTTGAGGCTGTCGACCAAACTGCCGCCGAACAAGCTCGAATACACAATCACCTGGTCGCCGCTGGTGGCGGAGGGATCGAGCTTCATCATCCATGTAGTCTGCGTGCCGCGATTGATTCCGTTAAAAGCATTCGGCCGTGCCGACGAAATCACGTGGCGGAGGTGTTACCCGCGAGGTAGATGAAGCCTTTGGCATCGTGCGCGATGGCCACGCCAACCGAGTTCTTCGAGCCCGGCAGGAAGGCCGCGAAGGTGATCACCGGGTCGATGACCAGAGGGGCGGACGGATCATAGCGATCCAAACGAAGAGTCACGTCGCGATTGGCTTCTATTTGATATTCGGCATGGATCGGCGTCCGCTTCCGCTGCGGTGACCTGATAAACCACAGGAACGTGCTGGGTAACGGTCTGGCCGCCTAAGTCGACCATCAGATCGCCGTTGAGCGCCATCCGCAAACGGTCCGCGCCGTCAAAGCGCATCCGGATGCGAGAGGGGTCGGCGCCCGCCGCGATCTCAAAATCGTATTCCAGATTTTCGCCGGTTCCATAGAACACTACATCGACGCCCGGATAGACCTGGTGACGCCGCAAGCGGCGATAACTCTGTACCGACCCGTGGTAGGCCGCGGTGAAATACTGTGTGGGCACGGAGTAGGGCGATGCAGCTTCAAAAGTCGCGTGGGAATCGGCGCCGAGGAGGCGCAACGCCAGGGTTCGTTCGCCGAGCTGGAACATGGTCGCGTCCGCGGTGAAGGCCAGCGAATATCCCAGGCCATGCGCGGACCATTGGATAGAACTGGCGGCGGCGCTGCGGCCCACATTCGGCTCAAAGCGTATCGGCGGCCGCGGCAAAACCGGGTGGGTAAAACCTCTGTGGGCGTGGCGGCGAAGGCACATGCGGCCAGAAGAAACAGACTCGTGAAGCGCATAATTGATTTAGACGTGCGGGCGACGGATATTGGTTTCATTATGGCCGTCGTTAATTTGCGAGATGTCAATTTAGATAATACGTCCGATAGAGCGTGTCGCGCTGCTTGGGGACGAAGCCGGCATCGCGGATCAGGCGGCGGAGCTCTTCTTCGGACGCGCGATGATGGGCGCCCGCGGCGCTGACCACATTCTCCTCGATCATGATGCTGCCGACGTCGTTGCCGCCGAAGCGCAGCCCGATTTGGCAGGTTTTCAGTCCCGGAGTCACCCAGGACGACTGAATGTTGAGGATGTTTTCCAGATAGAGGCGCGAGAGCGCCAGCATCTTCAGATATTCCACCGCCGTGGCTTCCTGCTTGACGAAATTGCCGAGCGAAGTGTTCTCGCGCTGGTACGCCCAGGGGATGAACGCCGTGAAGCCGCCGGTGTCTTCCTGAATCTGGCGAACCAGGTCGAAGTGGTTCATGCGCTGCTCGATGGTCTCGCCGGTGCCGAACATCATGGTGGCTGTGGTGCGGATTCCCAGGGCGTGGCAGGTGCGGTGGACATCCACCCATTCCTGCGTCGTGCACTTCAGGCGGCTGATGCGGCGGCGGACGTCGTCATCCAGAATTTCCGCGCCGCCGCCGGGGACTGAATCGAGACCGGCATCGCGCAGGCGCGCCAGCGTATCGCGCAAGCGACAAGCCGCTCACCTCGGCGATGTTGACGATCTCCGGCGCCGAGAAGCAATGGCACCAGATATCGAAACGCTGCTTGATGCCGCGCAGCAGGTCTTCATACCACTCGATCTTCAAATCCGGATGCAGGCCGCCTTGCATCAGGATGCCGGTGCCGCCCAGGTCGATGGTCTCGCGGATCTTATCGAAGATCACTTCCTGCGGATGCACGTAGCCTTCTTCATGCCCCGGCGGGCGGTAAAAGGCGCAGAAGCTGCAATATTCAGTGCAGAAATTGGTGTAGTTGATGTTGCGATCGATGATGTAGCTGACCACGCCTTCCGGGTGCAGCTTGCGGCGCACCTGATCGGCGGCCATGCCGAGGCCCACCAGGTCGTCGCTGTTGAAGAGATCGATCGCTTCGGCGCGAGTCATCATGCGGGGACGCCTCCAGAGACGGCCGTGCGCTCCAGCGCAGCGGCGTGCTTGAGATAAGTTTCGATGGCGGTCGCGTGCGAGTCTGAGAATTCGAAACGGATGTTGCGGGTCAGGTACTCGCGGACCAAGGGTTCGGGGAAACCGCGCTGTTGTCTCCTGGCGAATGATGTCTTCGATGTGCGCTAATCCGTAGCGGCACGACGCCTGAAACGCAGCGCCGTACGGCTCGACGATCGCTTCCGCGCGGCCCGCCCAGACTGCGAACACCATGGGCAGACCGGTGAGGTTGGTCCACTGTTCGCCCAGGTCCAGGGTTTCAAACGGCAGCGTGGCGGGATCGACGCGCAACGCTGCATCGCCGATTAAGAGCGCCGCGTCGGCCGTGCCCAGCATGGCCGCGAGATCCGGCGGGTGCGAGATCACTTGCGGCTCGACGCCATACTTTTCAGCCAGGATGATGCGCGAGAGCATCACGGACGTGCGCGAGCCGGCATCCGTCGCCAGCTTGCGGATCTTGCCGAACGGGACCTTGGAAACCAGCAAAATGCTGCGCACAGGGCCGTAGGAGGCGATTCCGGTCTCGCGGAAATAGGCCAGCTTCTGGCGAGCCATTTCGATCACCGGCACGATGCCGATGTCGGCGTCACCCGAGGCGAGTTGGTCCGCACAAACCGAGGGGACGGCGAAGCGCAGGTCAAAGGTGCCGGCTTGAGCAGGGTCTTTGAGGAGCCCCCATACCAGCGGCACGGTGTTGAGATAGCTCACCGCGCACACACGGGGACGGCTGGACTGGAAAGGCGTGGGAGTCAAACTGTTATTTTACCGCAAGGCGCGCCTACAACACGGTTAGCTGGCTTATTTGCCTCCCCCCAATGAATATCCACCGCCAAGGAGAGGAAGAAAATAAGACCCAGGATGAAAATGGCGGCGGCGAGGCACAGGAACAAGATTGTCAATCTGCCACAACCGCCGGACTTACGCGCCACTGGCGAAGACATTGCATTTGGCTTCATAACCTACTGCAGCACGACGCTGTCGCCGCGCGAAGCTTGCACCGTCTCGATTCCGTATGTCTTCTGGATCACCTGGGCCAGCGCGGCGCCCTGGGACAGTTCGCCGTGGACCAGGAATACCTTCTTCAGGCCCTTGGCGATGGGGCGCATCCACTCGATCAGCTCTTTCTGGTCGGCGTGGCCGCTGAGTTCATTGAGCGAGCACACTTCGGCGCGCAAGCGCATGGGTTCGCCGAAGATGGGCACTTCGGCTGCTTCTCCACGATCTTCCGGCCCAGCGTGTTTTCGGCCTGAAAGCCGGTGATCAGGACGGTGTTGCGCGGGTCCTCGATGTTATTGCGGAGGTGGTGCAGAATGCGGCCGCCTTCGCACATGCCGGAGGCCGAGATGATGACGCAGGGGCCGCGCAGATCGTTCAGCTTCTTGGATTCGGTGACGTCGCGGATGTAGTTCAGGCGGTGGAAACCGAAGGGATCGTCGCCGTTCGGTCAGGTACTTGCGGATGTCCTCGTCGTAGCACTCGGGATGCTTGCGAAACACCTCGGTGACATTGACGGCCAGCGGGCTGTCGACAAACATGGGAATCGAGGGCAATCGCTTGGCGTCGATCAGTTGATGCAGCAGCAGCACCAGTTGCTGGGTGCGGCCCACCGCGAACGCCGGGACGATGATCTTGCCGCCGCGCGCCGCTGTGCGGTTGACCACGTCCGCCAGCGTCTCGGCCGCGTGCCCCAGCGGCTTGTGGAGGCGGTCGCCGTAGGTGCTTTCGATGATCAGATAGTCCACCGGGTCGAGGCTTTGCGGATCGCGAATGATCGGCAGCCCGGGCCGCCCCACGTCGCCCGAAAAGCCCAGACGCACGCCGTCGGCCTCCACAATCATCGACGTGGAGCCCAGGATGTGACCCGCATCGTAGGTGGTGTAGAAAAGTCCTTCGGCAATCTGCTTTTTTTCGCCCAGAGGAACGCGGCGGAAATGCGGAAGGTTCGCTTCGGCGTCTTCCTGCGTGTAGAGCGGAGCCACCGGCCGGTCGTCGCGGCCGATCGCTTTGCGATGCTCGCGGCGGCGGTTGACGAACTCGGCGTCCTTCTCTTGCAGGTAGGCGGAGTCGGCCAGCATCGCCAGGCACAGATCGACGGTGGCGGGCGTGGTGTAGATCGGGCCTTGAAATCCGTGCTTGACCAAGCCCGGCAAATTGCCGCTGTGATCGATGTGCGCGTGCGAGAGGATCACGGCGTCGATCGCGGACGCGGGAAACGGAAACTGGCTGTTGCGCTCGAACGCCTCCTGGCGGTGTCCCTGATACAGACCACAGTCGAGCAAATATTGCCGGCCGCCGGTCTCGACATGATGCATCGATCCGGTGACGGTCTTGTCGGCGCCCCAGAAAGTGAGTTTCATGATTTTGAGTAGAATTACAACTATACGATGCGAAAGGCGGCGATTCTCGCATTCTCGGCGGGGCTGGCGTTCCTATTCCCTGCCGCGACTGTGTTCGCCCAGAAAAAGCCGATCACGCTGGATGCGCTGCAGGCATGGCGGAATAACGCGGCTCGCCGTGCGCCCGGCGATCCGGTGTGGGCGCCCGACGGCAAGACCTTCGTTTACCGGCAGGAGAGCGAGCTCAAGTGGTTCGACGTCGCGGCGAAGAAATCGTATGAGGTCGTGGACCTGACCGCGCTCGACAACGCGGCGCTGAGCCCGCCGGCGCCGGAGCGTTATGAGTGGGAGAACCGTCGTGTCGACGAAGCCACGCTGCAGTGGTCGCCACGAGGCGGCGAAGTCCTTTACGATGGCGGCGGTGACCTATTCCTGATTACGATTCCGGGCGGCGAGTGGCGGCAACTGGTTAAGACTTCTGCCGCCGAGCACGATCCTAAGTTCTCGCCCGATAGCACGCGGGTCGCATTCCGGCGCGGTTGGGATTTATATGTGCTCGACTTGGCGAACGGCCGCGAGACGAGGCTCACCTCCGATGGCTCCGACACCGTGCGCAATGGGGGCCTCGATTGGGTGTATCCGGAGGAACTGGAGTTAGGAACCGCTTACTGGTGGGCGCCCGATTCGAGCGCGATCGCGTATCTGCAATTCAATGTGAGCGGCGAACCGTTGTATCCTCACACCGACTTGCTGGGGTCGCGCGCGGTGCTCGAGCCGCAGCGCTATCCGCAGGCGGGTGAGAAGAACGCGAATGTAAGGGTGGGCGTGATCCCGGCCACGGGCGGTGGAACCAAGTGGCTGGACGCCGGGGATACGGTCAACGCGTACCTGATAGCGCGGGCCGGCTGGGTCCCGGATTCGACAGGCGTATACGTCGCGCGCACCAACCGCATTCAGAACCAGCTCGATTTCCTGGTGTATGACGTCGCGTCGGGCAAGTCGCGAACTGTTTACCGGGAATCGGATTCCTACTGGGTAAACATTGCGGGCGATCCGGTGTTCTTGAAGGACGGCAAGCGGTTTCTGTGGACCAGTGAGCGCGACGGATTCCGCCACTTGTACCTATATTCCCTGGACGGCGCCGCGCCGCGGCAACTAACGAAGGGCGCCTGGCAGGTCACCGACTTCGCCGGTCTGGACGAGAAGGCCGGGCGCGTTTACTATCGTTCGACTGAGGCGAGTCCTTTGGAGCGCCAATTGTATAGCATCCAGTTGGACGGCGGCGAGAAGCGCCGGATCACAGCGGGCACGGGTACGCATCGAATCTCGATGGCTCCCGATGCGGGCTGCTTTCTCGATATTTATTCGAATCTGAGTTCGCCGCCCGAGGGGACTTTGCGCAACGCGAATGGCGATGCCATTGCGCTGTATCGTCCGGCGGACCGAAGGGTGTTCGATGAGTTCGACGTCCGTCCCACGGAGATGGTCGAGTTCAATGGCAAGGATGGCGCCAGCTTTTATGGACGCCTGATCAAGCCGCCCGGATTCGATCCCTCGAAGAAGTATCCGCTGCTGGTGGACGTCTACGGCGGGCCGCACGTGCAGGCCGTGCGCAACGCCTGGCTTGGTATCGGCATGGATCAAGTATTTGCGCAGGCGGGCTACGTGGTTTGGGAAATGGATAACCGCGGGACATCCGGCCGGGGACACGCGTTTGAGGCTCCGGTGTATCGCAACCTGGGCGCCCGGGAGCTGGCCGATCAGCGCGAGGGCGTAGAATATCTGATCTCGCGCGGCTTTATCGACCCGCAACGTATCGGTGTTACCGGCTGGAGTTACGGCGGTTTCATGACGCTGAACCTGCTGCTGAACGCCCCGGATCTGTTTCATGCGGGGTTCGCAGGCGCGCCGGTAACCAACTGGCTCAACTACGACACGATTTACACCGAGCGCTACATGGGGTTGCCGGAAGATAACGGCGACGCCTATGCCCGGACGGCGCTGCCGCGGCGCGCGCGCAATCTGACGGGCCGGCTCATGATCGCCCAAAATCTCGAAGACGATAACGTGTTGTTTCAAAACTCAGCCCAGATGATCCGCGCGCTGGAGAATGCGGGTAAGCACTTCGAGCTGTCGCTCTATACCGAGAAGACCCACGGCGTTTCGGGCGCGGAGGCTCGCCAGATGGAGGGCACCATGCTGGATTTTTTCGAGCGTAACCTGAAGCCGCCGCCGGGCCCGGCCCCTGCGCGGTAGAATAAAGTCTCCCTCCGTATGAGCCTAACCGCATGAGCCTCATCGCATGAGCTTAACCCTCCGCGCGCTCCCTGGAGTTCTGGTTCTATTCGCCGTCTTGGCGGGCTGCGACCGCTCCGCCCCGGCCAATGTGGCTGCGACGGTGAATGGCCGCGCCATCACTTACGCCCAGCTCGATAAGCAGTATGAGGCGCAGTTTGGCGGCGCGGCGGGCGAGCATTCGAGCGGCGATCAGGAGCAGATCCAGAAACTCGAAGTGCTGCGAACGCTGATCGACAACGAGATCATGCTGCAACGGGCGGAGAAGCTGGGCCTGATGGCCGGCGACGCCGACGTCGACGCCAAGTTCAACGAGCTCAAAGCGCCCTACACCCAGGAAGAATTCCAGAAACAACTTGACGCACGCAAGATGACGATCGACGAACTCAAGGCGCAACTGCGCCGCGATCTCAGCGTGCAGAAGCTGTTCAATAAGGAAATCACTTCGCAGATCACCATCACAGACAAGGACATCACCGATTTCTATGCCGCCAATAGAGCCAGTTTCAATCTGGCGGAGCCGCAGATTCATATGGCGCAGATTCTGGTTACA
Source organism: Bryobacterales bacterium (assembly GCA_963779075.1). GTDB lineage: Bacteria > Acidobacteriota > Terriglobia > Bryobacterales > Bryobacteraceae > Palsa-187. The sequence goes on along the minus strand of CAVZWS010000018.1, from coordinate 598,819 downwards.
CCCAACCCCGATCCCAACGTGCGGAATTTGAAGAACGACAAGGCCCGCGATGAGGAACAGGCGCGCAAGAAGATCCAGAGTCTCGCCACGCGCCTTCGCCAAGGCGAGGATTTCGCGATGTTGGCGCAGAATTATTCGGAAGATCCCAATTCGTCGCAGAATGGCGGGGATCTGGGATTCGTCCCGGAATCCGCGCTGGAGAAAGCCAATGCCGATCTGCGCAGGACTCTGATGGCGCTGGGTCCCGGGGAAACTACCGCTCCACTGCACACCGCCGAGGGCTATCGCATCCTGAAGCTGATCACGCGCGAGCCCGCCGGCCAGCGCGAGCTTGCAGATCCCAAGGTGCAGCAGACCATTCGCGAACAACTGATCAATCGCAAGGATCAATTGTTGAAGGCCGCCTACTACGAGATGGCGCGCAACGACGCGAAGGTTGTGAACTACTTCGTCAATGGGATCGTCGGCGCCAGCGTCAAGAGGTAGGGCGGGTATGATGAGATCGCTCTCGATTCTTTCCGCGTTCGTGGCATTCGCATCCGCAGCGCTCCCGCAAGCGCCTGAAACACAGCTGAACCCAGCTGTAAAGCAGATTGTGGATGCGATCTCCGAGCAGCGGATCGCGGCAATTTCGCGGAAACTCGAAGGCTTTGGGACGCGCTACGTGCTCTCGGCGCAGGACGATCCCTTGCACGGGATCGGAGCAGCCAAGCGCTGGATTCACGATGAGATGCAGAGCTACAGCCCGCGCCTGAATGTCAGCTATCAGGATTTCTCGGTCAAGAAGGGCGCGCGCCAGGGCCAGATCATTCGAGACGTAGATCTTTCCAACATCATCGCCGTGCTTCCGGGCACCATTGACAAAAACCGCTATGTGCTTGTGACCGCGCACTACGATTCGGTCGCCTTGATCCGGAAGCCCTACACTGGCGAGGAGCAGGCCATCGCCGAGGCGGTGCGGCAAGGGATCGATGAAAAGGAAGCCCGGCAACTGCGCAAGGTGCGTCCGCCCGACGAAGAGCTTGGTCCGCTCGATATGGAAGCCACCGCCGCGCAGCAGATTGCGCCCGGCGTGACGGATGACGGCAGCGGCACGGCAGCGGTGATGGAGTTGGCGCGCGTCATGAGCCAGTATCAGTTCGACAAGACCATCGTCTTCATCGCCTTCGCCGCCGAAGAGATCGGCTTGAGCGGAAGCCAGGCCTACGCTGCCATGGCGAAACGCACCGGCATGCAGATTGAAGCCGTATTGAATAATGACATCATCGGCAGTGAGATATCCGGGAACGGACGCTCAGCGAGCAACGTTCTGCGGCTCTTCGCGGCCGGGCCTGAAGACTCGCCGTCTCGGGAACTGGGGCGCTACATGCAGCAGGTTGCGCCACGATTCGTGCCGTCGATGCAGGTTGAGATGATTTTCCGGCAGGATCGTTTTCAGCGCGGAGGAGATCACACGCCATTCCTGAATCAGGGCTTTCCGGCGGTGCGCCTGACCACGGCCAGCGAGAACTTCAAGAATCAGCACACGATCACCGATACGTTCGCCAACACCTCCGTTCCCTACACCACGCGAGTCGCGAGAATGAACGCCGCGGCTCTCGCGAGTCTGGCGCTCGCGCCGGCGCCGCCGGAACTCAACTGGACCTATGCGTCGGGACCGAACAAGGGCGGGCACATTCCGCTGCTGACTCGAGGCGAGTCGGGCTATGACGCGTTGCTGCGCTGGCTACCCAACACCGAGCCGGATCTCGCGGGCTATGCGGTGGTGATGCGCTCGACCACTTCGCCGGTGTGGGAGCGCGAGACCTGGGTGGGCAACGTGACCAGCTATGTTCTGCCGGACGTGTCGATCGACGACGTGGTGATCGGAGTGAAGGCGGTCGACCGCGATGGCAATCAGAGCGTGGTGTCGCCCTATAGGGAGCCTGTGTTGCCCGGCATGCTCACGCCCTCCGAAGCCAAATAATGAGGGAGAGTTTTCCAGCGGCCCGCTAGTGCGCGGGGAGTTTTCCGGCGGCGGCTAGTGCGAGGGCGTCTTTTCCAACTGCTGCTTGGCCCAGAGCCGAGCCGGATTCAGTTTGACGGCGAGTTCGAACTCTTTGTGCGCGTCCGCGTTGCGGTTCAGTTTTCGCAGCGCGATCCCCAGCCACAAATGGGCGTCAGCGGAATTCGCATCGAGCGTGATGGCCTTCTGGAAATCCTTGATTGCCAGCTCCACGCCGCCGCCGAACGCCGCCGGCAAATAGTAGTTGCCGATGCCGCGGCTCAAATAGTTCATGGGCTCCCGGGAATCGAGTTGCATGGCTTTATTGACTTCATCCAACGCGCAGTGCCCATATTTGAGCGCTCCCAGCGCTCCCAAGGCCGCGGCTTCCTGGCCGCATAAGGTGCCCCAGATCCGGTGATACTCGGCTTCGCCGGACTTGAGGGCGACGGCGCGTTCCGCTGCTTTCATTCCGGCTTCCGAAGCGCTACGCGCCTGCGCTTTGTCGTGCATTTCGGCGGCGACTTCAGCCAAGGCCGATTGCGCCAGGGCAGCTTGGTATTGCGCGCGGGCGTCGGAGGGCTGGCGATCCGCCGCGGATGAGAGTTGCGCGGCGATCTGCTCCAACTTCGGCCGGTTCTGCGTATCACGGGCCTTTTGCAGTTCGGGATTCGCGGGGTATCCCGCTAGAAAGAGGAACAGGAACACTACAGGCATGTTGGTACCTGATTGGATTACATCAGGGTCCAAAAGGTTACCGAAAAACTTACGCTGCGCGGTAGCTTCCCAATACTCGCAGAAAATCCGCCAGCTCGCCCAGGTGGCCCAGCGCGTTGCGCACCGCCTTGTCGTCGCGATGGCCCCACAAATCCAGATAGAACAAATATTCCCAAGGCTTGCCACGCAGCGGGCGCGACTCGATTTTCACCAGATTGACATCCCGCAAGGCCAGGGTACCTATCGAGCGAAACAATGCTCCAGGGATGTTGCGAGTGGAAAATACCAGCGAGGTCTTCCAGGGATGTTTGGCGGCGCCGCGCACGGTACGCGGCTTGGCGCCCGCAGGCTCCAGCAGGAAGAAACGAGTAAAATTCTGGCGGTCGTCCTCAATACCGCGCTTCAAAATGTGGGCGCCATAGATCTGGGCCGCCAGTTCGGAGGCGATCGCAGCAGCATCGGGGGGCCGCTGCTCCATGATCATTTTCACGCTGCCCGCGGTGTCGTAAAATGGCGTTCGTTCGATGCTCGGGTGGCTGGCGAAAAAGTCGAGACATTGGTTAAGCGCCACCGGGTGAGAGTACACTTTGCGGAGCGCGCGCAGAGAAACGCCCGGCGGAGCGATCAGATTATGGATCACCCGCACGCTGGTTTCCGCGGTTATTTCCAGCGAATATTTCAGCAGCAGGTCGTAATTTTCATGCACCGACCCGGCCAATGTGTTCTCCAGCGGAATCACCGCGGCGTCCACTTTGCCGGAGTCCACCGCGGCAAAGGCTTCGTCGAAACGCTGATGAGCGATGGGCTCCGCCGTCCGTCCCAACAATTGGCGAATGGCCTGCTGGCTGAATGCGCCCAGCTCGCCCTGGAACGCGACCCTCATTGGCTTGGTGCGTTTTCCCTTGCTGCGTTTCATCGTTTGCCTTCCCACTCCCGCGCCCCCGCTACCGGTGTTCCGGCCAGCGCCATCACGCGATCCACGCTATGCTCCACAATTTCCGATATCGTTTGCGGCTGAAGATAAAAGGCGGGCATGGGCGGCGCCAGAATCGCGCCCATTTCGGCCAGGGCGGCCATGGAACGCAAGTGGCCTAGATGCAAGGGCGATTCGCGAACCATCAGCACCAGCCGGCGCCGCTCCTTCAGCGTGACATCCGCTGCGCGGACGATCAGATTGGAGCTGATGCCGTGGGCGATCGCCGACATAGTGTGGATCGAACAGGGCGCCACCACCATGGCGTCGATGGCAACCGACCCGCTCGCCAGGCGGCAGCCGATATCTTCGACGGCGTAATGGAAATGCGCCAGCGCCTTGAAATCGGCAGCGGTTTTTCCCATTTCGAGGAAAGCGGTGCGCTCGCCGGATCGCGACAGCACCAGGTGAGTCTCCACGCCTTCCTGCATGCGCAACTTCTCCAGCAACCGCCAGCCGTAGATGGAACCGCTGGCTCCCGTGACTCCAACGATAACGCGCAAATGACTTTCCACGGTTATGCGTTGCTGCCCGAAGCGTTTATCATGAAAAACTCTCCCAAATCATTCGCTTGTGGAAAATTCCGTTCCGAATTCCGAACAGACTGCTTGCTCATGTCCCTCTTGAACGCTATAATCCTAGCCGAACCGCCAGTCATATATCTAGGCATATCTCTCACGGGGTCCGCTGGGTTTATTTGCGGCTGTGCTATCAGTCTGGCTAATGATGCTCAACCACCTATGATGGAGGAACCAGGGCAGAAACTCAAGCGCGTCCGAGAACGGCTGAACTTGCGCTTCCGCGAGGTAGAAGAAGCGAGCACGGAGATTGCCCAACGGCGTGGCAATGACGAATTCATTGTGGCCCTGAGTCGCCTCGCCGACATTGAAAACAAAGGCACAATCCCTTCCATCTACCGCCTTTACTCGCTGTGTGCCATCTATCGGCTGGATCTCTCGGACGTCCTCGCCTGGTATGGCATCTCTCTTGGTATGATCCCTGCCGACGCTCAGGTCATCGAACATGGACGCACGCATCTCATTGGATTCCGCCCCGAAGAAGGTAGCGCTCAGGTCCCCATTGCGCTCGATCCTGGGTTGGATCTCACCCGCACGGCGTTTTTGAGCCGCTTGATCCAGCAATGGGGAACAGTTCCGCTCACATTATTAACTAACTTGGATTTACGGAACTATCGCTATGGTTTGATCGGAACTGAAGATTGGTCTATGTTTCCGCTCATACCGCCCGGCTCGCTGGTGGTGATTGACGATTCCAAGCGCCGTATCGCCGCCTCCGGGTGGGCGACCGAGTTTGAGCGGCCCATCTACTTTCTGGAGCACCGCGAGGGATACGTCTGCGGATGGTGCTCGCTGCACGACGGGACGTTGATTGTCCAACCGCATCCGGCATCCAATTGCGAGGCGGAATCCTACGCTTATCCCAGCGAAATTGAGGTAATTGGCCAGGTCACGCGGGTCGCGCTGAGCCTGGAAACCGCTCGCCGACGGAATCGTTCTTAAACAGCTCGAGCAGAATCTCCATCTCCATCTTAAATTGGCGGCGCTGCGCGGGGCTGGCGGAATCCGGCGCTTGGCTCAAGTACGGCGTACCGCGAGCCAGATGGGTGACCACCTGCCGCGGATTTTCCTGGACATTCTGGAAATGAGTGATCAGATCCGCGCTCTTGGCGGATAGCGGCAAGCCAAGCCACTCCCGAAAGGTGTCCTCATGGCTCTTCCGCAAGGCGCCCAGGCTCTGCTCGCGGCCAAACACGGCGCTCAAGCCGTGATGGCGGTAGGCGCCAGAGTTGGCGTCCCGCAGAGACGCCAGATAGACCAGCCTTCCGTAGGTACTGGGGATCTGCGAAAGGGTGTGCTTCCATAGGTCCGCGAGCGCGTTTCGCTCGAGCATTCCCCTGGGTTTGAAGCGTGGCATCCGAAGTCCCGGCGCCCTCCATTGTACGCCATGGCTAGCGTTTTCTCAGTCGGCTGGAAGTTGGCGTTCCGAATCGCGAAAACATCATCAAGACCTCTCAGAAAGCCCCGTAGGCCCAGTAGGCTACCACCCAGTAGAGACTCTCCGCTCTATCCACTTTCTTGGAGGTATTACATGATCAAGCGAATTACAATGGCATTGGCGTTGGCATTTCCTCTGACTGCGATGGCCGCGGTCGCGCAGTTTCCGCTTCCGCCCCCTGACGGCGGCGGCAACATAGTCGAGCAGTTTCCGCTCCCACCCCCTGACGGCGGCGGCAACATAGTCGAGCAGTTTCCGCTCCCGCCCCCTGACGGCGGTGGCAACATCGTTTTGATATAGCTCTTGAATCTGCGGAAACTCACGCGGGCTTTGGCGTTGTATCGCATAAACCCGCGTGAGGTTTGCCGCATGGAACTCGTTTCGGGCGGCCGACAGGCCGCGTGCTAGACTCGAACGATTGGCATGTCGGGTGCGGAGCGGGCTCTTTTTTACTTGAACTTCATCGCGGAGTTGGTACTGCTATACCGGCTCGTGCATTTCAGGCTCTATCGAACATATTTATCCCTGTTCTTGTACTGGCTTCTGCAGGCCCTTTCCAGCGTTGTGCTCATGGCTATCCCCCTCGAGTCTCGCCGCTACGTGTACGTCTACTGGGGGGCGCAAACGATCATTGTGCTCATGGCGGTCTTCGTAGTTCAGGACGTGTATCGAATCGCGCTTTTGGAGCACCCCGCAGTAGCCTCTTTCGCGAGACGGACCGTGTTGGTGGCAATGGCCATAGCCGCGATGGTGACGTTGTCCGGAATCGCAATGGATTCGACCATTCTCGCGGGCCAATCCCCCGCAGTTCACCGCTTTGCGACATTTGAGCGGAGCATGAATTTGGTGATTCTTCTGTTCCTGCTGCTCATCAGCGTACTTCTGCTGTGGTTCTCTATAGGAGTGCGACGAAATATCGCGGTGTACATCTCCGGCTTTGTGCTATTTTCGGCGTCGCGTTCTTTCGGGCTTCTTTTGTCCAATATTCTTCCTCCGGGCGACACCCGTTTGGTGAGTACGGTCCTGCTTGCGCTTACATTGGTATCTCTGTTGATTTGGATTGTCGGCATACAGCCCGAAGGAGAGCTGGTAACCGCCACGCCGGGTTATCGGCGCAACCCCGAGACGATGCAGCGGCTTAGCCATCAGCTCGATTCCATTAACGCTGCGTTGACCAGATTTGTCCGGCATTAATAGTAGCCGGGCAAGGTGAAATCAAATTGCATTCTCCAAAAATAGACCGTATTCTATTTAGGTATTGCCGAGATATTTGAGATGACTATGAGTCTGGTGCTGGCTTGGGTAGTTACGGTCGGCTCGTTAGCCGGATTGCTCTGGGTGCTCACCCGGATGATATCGCGCCGGCGGCGAAGTTCCGCTGCGCTCACGAGCGACGATGGGGCCGATTTTTCTTTGGATCGTTATCAACCGATGGGACGCCTAATGGCGGAAGAAGACCTGGTTTTTCTGAAGTCCCAGCCAGGTTATCGCCCCGAAATGGGCGAGCGCTGGAAGCGCGAACGCCGCCGGATCTTCCGCTTGTATCTCGCGGAGCTAAAGGCGGATTTCCGCAGGCTGCATGCCCACGTGAGGGAACTGGCAGCGGCATCGGGAGCGGATTCGGCGGCCTTGGTGGAAGTACTGATGAAGCAGCAATTGACGTTTCTGATTGCTACCTCCGCCTTGGAGTTCCGCCTGGCGCTGCAGTGGCTGGGCGTCGGGAAAGTCGATATCGCGCCGCTGATTGAGCTGGTCGAGGCGATGCGCGTGGATTTAGCGCAACGCACCGCGCCCCACGCCGTATAAACGCTGGCCTCGCGCAGCGAAGGCCCCGTTTCAGAGCGCTCGCAAGAGCAGCTTCGCCTCCGCGAGCCGTTCAAACTCCCGCTCGGCGATCTTGAAATCCCGCGTGTGCACACATCTACGCGCACCCGTGTGCTCGGCTGGATAGCGCAAATGCAGCATCTCGTGGAATAGTACGTATTCGACCGCCAGCCTGGGTGTATCGATGCGATCCAGAATCCGGCTCAGCACGATGGCGTTGTGCGACGGATCGTAGTGCCCCAGGAGAGTGCGCGAAGCATACGGGCTCCATCCCAGGATGGGCCGCGCCATCAGCCCATGGAAGTAGCGGAAGTTCAGCTCTTCGAAAATTTCATACAGATCGTAGCGGATGCCCTGGGGCCCCTCCACGCGCTTGCGGCCGCGGATCTGCCGCACCACATCCAGACTGCGCCGTATGTCGCGCCGGTTAAGGTAGCGGCGATACCGCAGGTTGCTCTCGGGCGGCACCGGGCGCCGGAAAAGCTTGGCGAGCAGTATTTCGGCCAGCGCCTCCATTACACCGGCGGGCGCTCCTTCCAGGGTGTCGGCCAGGCGGATGCGCAGGATGCCCGATTCCCAGCGGACTTGCGCGTTCGCGCTGGCGTAACGCTTGAATTGCACCTGCACTTCCGGCAGCGAGGTCCGCGGCCGCAGCCGCCGGAACACCCGCCGATAGATCTGCTCCAGGGTTTCGACGGTGCCGAAAGGCTCCGGCTGTGCGGTCAGAATGGCAGCGCCCTCGACTTGCATTTCCTCCCGAATGTAACATAGCTTAAGAGGGCCGCTGCGCGTGGTTTACAAGAACTGCGGCGCGGGCCTCAGCGCGACTCAGGCCGGGGACGCCGGCCGTGAGTGGCGGATTTCATTCCACTCGCAAGGAGAACGTATTTGCCGGGAGCTAAAATCAGCGCCCTTGGTTGTTATGTGCCGCCGGGAGTGCTGACCAATCAAGATTTGGAAAAAATGGTCGACACCACCGACCAATGGATTCTCGAGCGTACGGGTATCAGCGAGCGCCACATCGCCGCTCCCGACGTGGCCACTTCCGATATGGCGGTGGAAGCGGCACGTTGCGCGCTCCTCCATCGCGGCATCGACGCCACTGAAATCGAAGCCATCATTGTGTGCACGGTCACTCCGGATATGATGTTTCCCTCCACCGCGTGCCTGGTGCAGGACCGCATTGGCGCCAAAGGGGCGTGGGGCTTCGACCTGGTGGCTGCCTGCTCCGGCTTCCTCTACGGCCTGACGACGGCGGCGAACTTCGTGATCGCGGGTTCGCACAAAAAGGTGATGGTCATCGGGGCCGACACCATGTCGCGCGTCATCGACTATACCGATCGCAGCACCTGTATTCTGTTCGGCGACGCGGCCGGGGCCATGATCGTCGAAGCGGCGGAGCCGGGTGAAGGCTTCATCGGTTTCCTGAATGAAGTAGACGGCTCGGGTGGCGATTTTCTGAAAATGCCGGCTGGTGGCAGCCGCATGCCTGCCACTGCAGAGAGTGTCGAGAAGCGCCTGCATTATGTCAAGCAGGAGGGCCAGCAGGTCTTCAAGTTCGCGGTCCGCAAGATGTATGAGATCTGCGAGACCTTGCTCGACCGCCACGGCCTTACGGCCAAAGACGTTAAAGTTCTGGTGGCGCACCAAGCCAATCGCCGCATTATTATGGCCACGGCTGAGCGGTTGGGGATGTCCGAGGATCAGGTGATCATCAACATTGGCCGCTTCGGAAACACTACTGCCGCCACGATTCCGCTGGCCGCCCGCGACGCCATCGAGAGCGGCCTTTTGACCAAAGGCGAGATCGTGCTATTCGCCGCGGTGGGCGCCGGCTTCACGGCCGGCGCCAGTTTGTGGCGGTGGGAATACTAGGGGAGTGGTTTAGGGTTTCGGCAGCGGAAATTCGCGCGGCCCGTCATCGAGACCCACAATACGTACGGATTGGGATTTCGCGGGCTCTTTCGGCGTGACCGCCACCGGCTTCGCGGGTTCCGGCGGGCGTAACTGTGCCGCCAGCTCTTCGGGCGTCACCTGAAGCTTCAGCCGCACGGAATTTCCATCCTCGATCACATTCATGCCGTGCAGCAACGCGTGGAAGCCGGGGAGTGCTTCACGAAAGTAGTCGGCGCTGAGCTTCGCGTCTTCGGGCGTCGCCATGTCATAACGCGCATCCAGCATCAAACCCTGCATCAAGCCGCGGCGGACGCTGACGCCGCCGTCGAAATCTCGGCTCTCGAGCGCCACTGGGATGAATACGCTCACCAGTGGATCGGGCAGCGCCGTCGCCGTTATCCACAGGTCGTAAGTCGCTGCCAGGTGCGCTCCCCGTGCCAGTAATGGCGAAGACTGACGTTCGGCGGTCAATAAACTCCGATCAATGGCGGCTTCGAGAGTATCCCTAAAGCCAATCAGGAGTAGCGTGTCGTTCACCTGAGCCAGGCTGCGCCCGCGCGTCCCGGGAGCGATCCACATCCGCACGCCGTCATAATCGGCCGATTTCATGCCTAAACCTGTGGCCTGCACCGCTACCGTGGCGGCCGGAAACGATCCGCTGGCGACTCCCAAGAGGTCCGGCCCGGCGAGCAGAATTTCCCGGGCGTCGCGCAGGCAAGCTAGATCCGGGAAACCCAGCCGGCCGCTCGCGGAGAGTTCTACGCCAAGAGCATCGGCCAGAAACGATTCGCGCAACTGCTGCCACTCGATACCAACAATCGCACTCGAATCCGGCGCTATGTAATTCCACGCGCGAGGGTACGATTCGGCCATGGCCAGCGATGCAGCCAGTCCAATCCAAAGAGGGGCGATCAGAAAAGCTCGAATGAGAGTTGGCACGCTAAGTCATCGGTAGAACAAACCAGGACTCTTAGTCCTCGGTAACTTTTACCATTTCCGCGCGACCCTTCGCGCCGTGAACCTGCTGAAATCGCAGGTCCGAAGCGCTGGCACGCGAATTGCACCACAAACTACGATGCAAGCACCCGCCTACGCTGAAGCCTTTCAAAATGGATTTGGCGCCACCCGCCGTTTTCTCATCTCGCGCGGGGCCCCGCTCGAAGATGCCGAGGAGATCGCCCAAGCCGCCTGGGCCCGCGGCTGGGAATATCGTGAGCAATTGCGCGATCCCGGTCTGGTGAGCTATTGGGTGAACTCTATCGCCCGAAATCTCTATCGCGCGCGCTTTCGCTCCGCGGTTCCGGTGCCGCTCGACCATATTCAGGAGCCATCCTACGCTTTCGATACCAGCTCGATTGATCTGCACAGAATGCTGGAGGCGTGCTCGCAGCGTGACCGCGCCCTACTGGAGAGGACTCTGCAAGGCTACACTGCCGAGGAACTTTCGCGGACCGCGGGCATTAGTTCCACGGGAATCCGCGTACGCTTGCTGCGGGCCCGCCAGACTCTGCGCCATAAATTGAGTATCGCCGCAGCCTAGCCGCTTAACGGAGCCTGCAACCTAGAACGCCGCCCGAATTCATTTATCATGTGACGAAGAACCTTCGTCGGCATGGAAGACATCCTTGAGCTCCGCGGCCTGTCGAAGCAATTCGCGACGCACCGCGCGGTTCATGATGTTTCGCTGTCGATCGGCCGTGGGGCTTTTTTCTCGCTGTTGGGTCCCTCGGGCTGCGGCAAGACGACTACTCTTCGCCTGATCGCCGGTTTCGAAGCGCCCACTGCCGGCGAGATCTGGCTGAATGGCTCGCGCATCGACGTGCTTCCACCCTTCCGGCGCAATGTCAATACCGTTTTCCAGAGCTATGCGCTGTTTCCGCACCTGACGGTTTTGGGCAACGTCGAATTCGGATTGCGGCATGCGCCTGTTGGGGATGCGGAAGAGCGTGTGCGCCGAGTGCTGGACCAAGTGCAGATGTCGGACAAGCAATCGCGCAAGCCCTCCGAGCTTTCCGGCGGAGAACGCCAGCGCGTGGCACTGGCGCGGGCGCTGGTATTGGCGCCGGACGTTTTGCTGCTGGATGAACCGCTTTCCGCGCTCGATCCGCAGCTCCGCAAACAGGTGCGCGCCGAGCTGAAGGCCTTGCAGCGGCAGACCGGCGTCACCTTTCTGTTCGTGACCCATGACCAGGAAGAGGCGCTGGCGCTTTCGGATCGCATCGCGGTGATGCGCGGCGGAGAAATCGAACAGGCCGGGACACCGGAGGAACTGTATCGGAAGCCGCGCACGCGTTTCGTGGCGTCATTCCTGGGTGAAATGAATTGGGTTGATGGAGTTGGGATACGTCCGGAATGCGTGCGTGTGACGCGCGATCCTGTCTCGAACGTGCGGACCGGCCGCATCGCGCACACCACGTTCCTCGGGCCGCACCGGCATCTTGCGATTCAGTTGGAGAGCGGGGAAGTGATCACCGCGCAAACTGCGGCGGCCGCCCCGTTCGAAGCCGGCGAGGCCGTTCAGGTTTTCTGGGAACCAGCCGACGAATTGCGGTTCCCCTCATGATGCGCCTGCGCAGCATTTTCGTGACGCCCGCCGCGGTCCTGATGCTGGTGACGGTCGCGGCGCCGGTGGCCATCATCTGGGTCTATAGCGTCCTGAGCCGGGGCGCGTATGGCGGAGTCGAACTGCCCTGGACGCTGGAGAATTATACCCGCTTGATCGATCCGTTATACGGTGGAATCTTCCTGCGGTCGTTTGCGCTGGCGGCTGTGGCAACGGTGCTGTGCATCCTGCTGGCGTTCCCGTTGGCTCTGTTCATCGGACACTCGGGAACACGCAAGAATCTGTATTTAAGTCTGGTGATCCTGCCGTTCTGGACCAGCTTTTTGATTCGTCTTTACGCCTGGATGTTCCTGCTGCGCGATACCGGCTTGATCAACACCGTGCTCGAGTCGTTGGGACTGATCCGCCAGCCACTTCCCCTGCTGTATAACAACGGGGCGGTGCTGCTGGGATTGGTCTACGGATTTCTGCCGTTCGCAGTGCTGCCGATTTACGCGAGCCTCGAAAAGCTCGACAAGAGTCTGCTTGAAGCCGCGGCGGATCTGGGCGCCCGGCCCATTGCCGTGCTGACCCGAGTCACCCTGCCGCTATCCGCTCCGGGCATTGGAGCGGCGGCGATCCTGGTATTTGTGCCGTGCCTGGGCACCTACATTACGTCGGATCTGCTGGGTGGCAGCAAGACCATCCTCATCGGCAATCTGGTGCAGAATCAGTTCACCACCGCGCGCGACTGGCCCTTCGGCGCGGCCGTCTCAATCGTGTTGATGATGGTCGCGGTCTTGCTGATGTTTGCCGTGCGGCGGCGCGGCGAGGAGCTTCTATGAAACGCGGGCTAGCAGTTTATGCCATCGCCATCTATGCGTTTTTGCACTTGCCGCTAGTGATCCTGGCGATCTTTAGCGTCAATGCATCGCGCTTCACGGCGTGGCATGGCTTTTCGCTGCACTGGTATGGAGCGATGTTCGCCGACCGCGACCTCTTGGAATCGGCCGGAAACAGTCTGGCGATCGCGGTCGCGTCTACTGCGCTCTCTACCGTAGTCGGAACGCTGGCGGCCTACGCGCTGTGGAAGCGTGCGTCGAATTGGCTGGCCGGCGGGCTTTACCTGTCGCTGGTCACACCCGAGATCGTCACGGGAGTGTCGCTGCTGGCGCTGTTTCAATGGGCGTTTCGCTACGTCAATTTTCGTTTGGGCATGCACACTGTGATCCTGGCGCATGTGTCATTCTCAATCGCCTATGTCGTCGTTGTGGTGCTGGCCCGGCTGCGCGGATTCGATCCGGCGCTCGAAGAAGCGGCGCAGGATCTAGGCGCGACCGAGTTCGCGGCCTTCCGGCGCGTGACCTTGCCGTATCTCGCGCCCGCCATCGCCGCCGCCGCCATGCTCGCGTTCACGATTTCAATCGACGACTACGTAATCACCAGTCTGGTGGCCGGCGTCGATTCGCAAACGTTGCCGATGGTGATCTACGCGATGGCGCGCCGCGGTGTGAGCCCGGTGCTCAACGCCGTCTCGACCACCATCGTGGTGCTGCTGGGGACGCTGGTGCTGCTGTCGGAGAGGCTGCGCCGTGCATGATGTAAAGCCCATGAGACGGCGGGCGTTGCTGTTAGGAGGCATCGCCGCCGCGTGTGGCCGTGGGCCTCGCCTCAACGTATACAACTGGTCGGATTACATTGCGCCTGAAACCCTCCCGCAATTCGAGCGCGAGTTCGGCGTGCGCATTCATTACGGGACCTACGAGAGCAATCAAGAAATGCTGGCGCAGGTGATGAGCGGAAATTCGGGCTGGGATGTGGTGTTCCCCTCGGAAGACTTTATTGAGCCGATGCGCGCCCTCAAACTGCTTGCGCCGATCGACCACACGCTGCTCCCTAACCTGAGCGCCCTGTCGCCAGAGTTCCAGCGTCCGCCGTGGGACCACGAGTTGCGTTGGGCCATTCCTTACATGCATGGCGTCACCGGAATCCTGTATCAAAGCAGCCTGCAGCCGGCGCCCGCCTCGTGGGCGGATCTGTGGGACGCGAGGCTGCGGGGACGCCTCACTATGCTCGACGACGAACCTGAAGTCTTGGGCGCGTGCCTGAAGAAGTTGCGGTATTCGATCAACTCCGCGAATCCCGCCGAATTGCTGGCCGCGCGGCAGGAAGCTCTCGCGCAAAAGCCCTTGCTGCGCGCTTACCTGAACGCCGAAGTGCGGGACCAGGCCGCCGCGGGCGATGTTCTCGCCGCCCAAGCCTGGGCCGTCACCGCCGCGCAAGCCATCGCCGCCGCCCCCGGCAAGCTGGCGTTTGCGTTTCCCAGCGAAGGTTTTCCGCGATTCGCCGATAACGTCGCGATCCTTCGCGAGAGCCGGCGTATCGAAGCCGCGCATCACTGGATCAACTACCTGCTACGCCCGCAAGTCGCCGCCGGGATCGTGATGGCGACGCATACCGCGAGCGCGAATCAAGATGCCCTGCGCTATCTTCCCGTGCTGGTCCGTCAGGATCCGGTGCTGTATCCGCCGCCCGAAGTTCTGGCGCGCGGAGAATGGTTCCAGGCCCAGCCGGCGGCATCCCAAAAATTGCGCGATCGATTGTGGACGGAGATTAAGAGCTTTTAAGGAACTGTGTTGCGATGTGATAATGTTGGGCGATTCGGCCTTCGCCGTTATGCCCGCAAGGCCTAACTGAACTTCAATGCGCCGGAACATTCTTGTTGCGCTCGTGGCGATTGGCGCCCTGTGCCTCGGTGTCCTCGCTATCCTTCGTGGACAGGCCGGGCTCGGAGCATGTTTCATCGGGCTCGGCCTGCTTCGGGGGTTGATGTTGCTGCAGAGCCGAAGATCACGCAAACCGGAACCGTCGATTCGCCTGAATCTCAAAGACGATGATCCGGGCAATTCCGAAGGTTCTGAAGAATGCTGAGTGCAACGGGGCTGCGGTATATTGAAGAACGCCGGAAGGAAGTTACGATTTCAGTGCAAGCCGCCCGTATCCCATTTTGTTGAAGTCGCGAGGGTCGTGCGCACGTCCACATCGTAGCGCGATGCGCGGGTTAAGGTTTTATGAAAGACCTCAACGGAGTTGACCGTTCGGCAGAACTACGTTTCCGTTTCCCATTTGCACGGGCTGATCGCCTTCGTACACCGTTATGTGTGCTGCTCGAACATTTCCGTTTTTCAGACGCAGTCCCACCACCTTGACTTCCCGACCCGGTTTTAGGTCTTCCTTGACGCTGGACTCAAAAGAGGTGTCCCCGTCGAGTTCCACAATTCTGATTTCTTTCTTGTAGGCTGACTTTGGATCGGCATTGGGATTAGTCAATACTTCAAATTCGCCGTCAGCCGTCTTCGTGGTAACGCCCTCCAAGGTCGTGATGTTGAAAGATACAAACTGCGCCACGAGTGTGCCTGAGGCTTCTATGCGGCAACGTGCCGCGATGTCATCTCCGGTTTCTACTGAGGAAAGGTCGTGAACATACTTGCCCTTCCAAATCTCTGTGTTGTCGTCAATGGTGAGCGACACAAGTTGCACGCCGGTTTTGACATAGATCACATTGCCTAGAACTCGTTCAAAAGTTCCAGCGATATTAATTTTTTGGGGTGGGTTGGAGGAGGTTCGGGTCTGTGGCGAAGCGCTAGAAATGGCCACGATCACGAGCGAAGCGAGGAGGCGGTAGTGCTTAGCCATCATCCTGCGGCTACTCTACAACCTGTAGCGATCCAATTCAGTGGGTTACCGTCGCTTCGCGTTCCGATCTCCCGTGCGACAGCGGTCGTGAAATCCAGTTTGGAATGATAGCGTAGCGCGATCATCGAAGCCATGAAGACCGATCTGACCGACGAAGAAGTCAAATCTGATCGTGGACGCCCTGGAGCATTACTACGCTTACGCGCTCGTAGCTTCCAGTAATTGCTACACACAACTGACTCTTGATAGGGCTCTGGAGAATATACCAGAACGTACCAGGAGCCTCCGCTTTCATCGGTTCTATCGGAATCGCCGGAACGTATTTCGTATAACTTACTGATTAAATTGCCGCTGGGCTTGAACTCCTAATACACTACTGATAGGCGGCCGTGCGTTTGCGGCATCTCGATCCGGCTGAGGCCGGCCTCCTTTTGATCATGCAGCCATTTTTGCTTCCGATTGTTTCGAAGCTCACGGTATTGTCGGTCATCGACATCCTGGTGGTTGCGGTATTGATCTATCAATTCATCATGGCCGTCCGCGGACGCCGCGCCGCGCCCATCCTGACGGGGATCGGCGTTTTGCTGGCGATGTATGTGGTCGCCGTTTGGGCCCATCTGGATCTGCTGCGTTCCGTGCTCGCTGGGCTTGCGCCCTACACGGCCTTCGCGCTCATTGTCATGTTTCAATCGGAGATCCGGCGCCTGCTTTCGCGCATTGGCCGCTTCCGCTGGCTGGGCCTGGAGGGCCAGCTGGAGCGCCGCGAAATCGCCGACGAAATCATGCTGGCGGTGCAAGCCCTGATCGACAGCAGGACCGGCACGCTGATCGTGATCGAACGCGACATTGGGCTGCGCACGTTTGTCGAGAGCGGGGTGGCGCTGGATGCCGTGGTGTCGCGCGATCTGCTGTGCTCCATCTTCGAACGCGGCGGCGCGCTGCACGATGGGGCGGCGATCATTCAAGGCGACCGCATCGCGGCGGCGGCCTGCTTTCTGCCCTTGACCACCAACCCGGTGATGCTGCGGCGCCTGGGTACGCGGCATCGCGCCGCGATCGGCGTCACGGAGGAAAGCGACGCCCTCGCGATTGTGGTCTCCGAGGAGACGGGGCAGATCGCCATCGCATCCCGCGGCGACCTGGAGCCCGACATTTCGATGGAGCGCCTGCGGGAACGTCTCACGCGCCATACCACGGGGAAGGCCGCGGCGGCTGCTGGGGCCAGCGAACCACGCTGGAAGCAGGCGGAGCCTTAAAGCTCATGGGAATCGCAAAGAATCTCGGCTGGAAACTGGTGTCGCTTTTGCTGGCCGGCTTGCTATGGCTCGCGTTCTCTTCGGCGCCCTTGGTGGTCACCACCCACACCGCGCCGATCGTTTACAACAATCTGGCCAACGGCTGGATGGTGGCTGGGAATTCACCTGAAACGGTGCATCTCGAATTGCGCGGACCCGCTGGACGATTGACGGTTGAGAGCCTCGCCGGGACCGTGGTCCGGTTCGACCTCGCAAGCGTCGGAAGCACCGAGGATCGCACTTTCACGATCTCGGAATCCAACCTCAACCTGCCGCCCGGCGTAAGCTTCCTGCGCGCCGTGCCATCACAGTTGCGGCTGCACCTGGCGCGGCTTGCAGAGAAGGAAGTGCCGGTCGAGGTCCGATTCTCCGGCGCGTTGCCAGCAGGGTATCAACTGGCGGGGCAAAGCGTTGCACCCGAACAGTTGAGTATCGCCGGTCCAGACACGCGCGTCACGTCCGTAACCCAGGTTCAAACCGATCCCATTAATCTGCGCAGCCTGACGCAAACTGGCGACTATCGAGTAGACGCTTTCGTCGACGACCCGCAAGTGCATTTTGAATCGCCCCCGCAAGTCACCGTTCACTTGACGATCGAACGGACAGGAAAATAACCCCAACGTGAGACAACTTTTTGGAACCGATGGAATGCGCGGCGTCGCGGGCGAGTACCCGCTCGACGCTGCCACGACGTTCGCCGTGGGCGTGGCGCTCGCCAACTGGGTGAGAGATCATCCGGCTGCTGATCCGGTGACGCCGCCGTCCCCTGAAGTTGTCATAGGCCCCGAGGTTGTCATTGGAATGGACACGCGCGAGTCCGGACCGTCGATTGCCGGGTATGTCGCGGGCGGTTTAGCCAGCCGCGGAGTCAAGGCGCGTTTCGCCGGATTGATCACCACTCCCGGCATCGCGCACGTCACGCGCACCGGGCCGTTCGCGGCCGGCGTCATGATATCGGCGTCGCACAATCCGTATCGCGACAACGGCATCAAGATCATCGATCATTCCGGATTCAAGCTGCCGGACGAAGACGAACACGTAATCGAGCGCGACATATTTGCTTTCCTCGAATCCGGCGTGCGGGCCGAGCCGGCGCATCTTGAGGTGGACGAGGGCCTGGACAGCGAGTATATCGAACACCTCGCGGCCACGCTGCCCACGGGCTTGGCAGGCATGCGAATCATCGTCGATGCCGCGCACGGCGCCGCCAGCTTTCTCGCGCCCGCGCTGTTTGAGCGCCTGGGAGCGGTGGTCGAATGCATCGGCTGCGCGCCGGATGGCCGCAATATCAATCTGAACTGCGGGTCGCTGCATCTGGAAGGATTGCGGGAGCGCGTGCTCGAGACTGGCGCCGATATTGGAGTCGCATTCGATGGCGACGCCGACCGCGCGCTGTTCGTCTCACACTCCGGCAAGATCATCGACGGCGACGCCGTGATGCTGCTGACGGCGTTGCGCCTCCAGGCCGCCGGGCGATTGACGGAGGTGATCGCCACTGTTATGTCGAACCTGGGCCTGGAGCGGGCGCTCCGGCGCCATGGCATTGGGCTGGTGCGGACGCCGGTCGGCGATAAATATGTGCTCCAGGAAATGCTGCGCCGCAAAGCGCCCCTGGGCGGAGAGCAAAGCGGCCACATCATCTTCCGGGATTACGCCACCACCGGCGACGGGCTGCTCACGGCGCTGCGGGTTTTCGAGGCGGTGCGGGAATCCGGGCAGGATCTGGACGCTTTGACGCGCGAACTCGAAATCTACCCGCAGCTCCTGGTAAACGTGCGCGTGAAGAACAAGCGGCCGCTCGAAGATCTGGTGCAGGCGAATCGTGAAATCCGCAGCGCTGAAGCCGAGTTTGGCGATGCCGGCCGCATCCTGGTGAGGTTTTCCGGAACCGAGCCGCTGGCGCGCGTGATGGTGGAAGGCCCCGATCTCAAGCGCGTGGAGCACTTCGCCAATAGCATTGCGGCCGCGATCCAGGCGGAGCTTGGCGAGTGATCCAAGCCGACCACGGCGAGTGACTATAATGAGGATTCTATGTTCTTTCGCAATCAAAAGCCGAAGGTCGAGAACTTCGAGGAGCGCATCGCCGGGTTGAAGGAACTCGGGTTCGTGCCCAAGATGGAATCCGCCGGGCGCTGCCGGGTGACTCGGGCGGGCTGCGGGGCGGTCATCGAGGACTTGGGCGGCGGCAAAATGGGCATCGGCAAGGCCGGCGTGCTGGTGGGCGGAGAGATTGCGCTGCTGATTCACGGCGGCTACCAGATGTTTCTGCGGACTCCGTCGGGCAAGGAAGTGCCTGCGCTCGCGCCGCATTTGAAGGCGCTGCACGAATTCGACGACGATCTGCGCGAAGGCCTGGGCTTGACCACGCTCTATAATCTTGCGCTGGGGACAGTTTGCGACGATCACCTTTATGACCGCGTAGAAGATCGCGATGCCGGCCCGCAGCATCACGCCTGGGATAAGTAAGCAACACACCGAGAAGGAACCAGTGTCCGAAGCAGCTAGCCCGCCCGTGCGGCTCAAGATCCTTCAAACCGGTGAGCCCGTCTTGCGGCAGGCGGCGCGCGCGCTCACCGTCGACGAAATCGTTCATCCCGCCATTCAAGAATTAGTCGCGCACATGCGCGATACGATGCGCGACGCTCCCGGCGTAGGGTTGGCCGCCCCGCAGATCGGGCTGGGCATCCAGCTCGCCGTGGTCGAGGATCGGGCGGAATATTTGACTGGCATCGCGCCCGAAGTCCTGGCCTCCCGTGAACGCGAACCCGTGCCCTTTATGGTTCTGGTCAACCCCACGATCATCGAGTATTCGGATGAAACCACCGAGTTTTTCGAAGGCTGCCTGAGCGTGGCCGGGTTCAGCGCGCTGGTAAAACGCTCCCGCCGCGTGGCCGTCGAATATCTGGATGAGCGCGCTCAGCCGCAACGCCTGGAAGCATCGGGTTGGTTCGCGCGCATCTTGCAGCACGAAATCGATCACCTGCGCGGCTCGCTCTACATCGACCGCATGGAGACGCGCTCCTTCACCAGCATCGAGAACATTGGAAGGCACTGGAAGGACCTGCCGGTGGAGGCCGTGCGCGCCGCCCTCGGACTGAGATAAACTCCAGGTGAAAATCCGGTGGTAAACACTATCCAAGGAGGCGGGTATGCGCAGCTGGGTGTGGTTGCTCTCTTTGGGGGTCTTAACACTTTTGGGGCAGAGCAAGAGCGTGGGGCCGCCCGCCCCGCCCCCGTCTCCCGAAGAAAACCGCGCCAACCTGATTCTCAACGAAGGCCTGCAAAACAAGAATCCGGATGTCCGGAAACAGGCGGTAGCCGCGCTGGGCTTAATCGGTCCCCGCGAACCGTACCTTTCTGAAATCGCCGCCGCGCTTTCCGACAAGGATGTTTATGTGCGGTTATCGGCCATCGCCAGCATCGTGGACCTCAAAGACAAAGGCACCGCAGACCTGCTCAACCAGGCCCTCAGCGATGGCACGCCCGAAGTAAGCTTCGCGGCTGCCAAGGCTTTGTTCGGACTGGGCGACGCTCGCGGCCGCGCTGCTCTGTTGGCCATCCTCGATCGCGAGGCCAAGACCCAGTCCAACTTCCTCACGGCCCAGAAACGCGACACTCTGCGGCTGGTCCACATTCCCAAGGGGATGATGATGTTCGCGCTCAAAAATGGCATCGGCTTTGCGCCGGTTCCGGGCTTGGGCGAAGGAGTCTCGTCATTGCAGGACATACTCTCGGATAGCGGCGTCTCCGGGCGCGCCACCACGGCGGTGCTATTGGGTAATGACCGCAGTCCGGAAGTGCTGGCCGCGCTGAAGGAGGCTTTGGCGGACAAAGATGCCTCGGTGCGCGCGGCTGTGGTGCATACGCTAGCGTTGCGCAACGACCCATCCATGTTGCCGCTTATGAAAGAGCAGTTCGACGATTCCAGCGAAGCGGTCCGATTGCGCGCCGCCGCGGCGTATTTAAGGCTGGTTTGGCTGAAGAAGCCGCCCGTGCCGCCCAAGCGAACTTTCGCAGCTAGAAAGACTGCGCGCTCCCCAAGCAGCCCGAAGAAGCAATAACCCTGAAATCCGGCCGAACCGGTCGGACGGGGCTTTCGCAATGTTCATTCTCGTAATCGTTTTGGCCTCAAACATGCATATGTAAGCGGAGATGAAAAGGAGGGTTACGTATATGAAGAAGATTTTCCTGCCATGTCTATCCGGTCTCTTGGCGGTGGCTATCGGCGGCGGCCTGGGGGCCCAGGAGCGTCGTCCGCCGTCCGAAAGAGGGCAGATTCGCCTTCAAAAGGAAGTCCGACATGAACTGGTGACACTTCCGTTCTACGATGTCTTCGATAACCTGGCGTATAAAGTGGAGGGCGGCACCGTTACCTTGTTCGGTCAAGTGACTCGGCCGACTTTGAAATCCGACGCCGAAAAGGCGGTCCGTGGCATTGAAGGGGTGGAGCGGGTCGATAACCGCATCGAGGTCTTGCCGGTCTCTCCCAATGACGATCGGATTCGAAGAGCAGTCTACCGGGCTATCTATGGAACGGAAGGGCTCGACCGCTATGCCATGCGCGCAGTGCCGACCATACACATTATTGTGAAGAACGGCCACGTAACCCTGGAAGGCGCGGTGGCGACCGAAGGTGACAAAAATCTGGCCAACATCAAGGCCAACGGCGTTTCCGGAGTGTTCTCGGTGACGAATAATCTGCAGGTCGACCGGGCTTGAAGCTGCGTAGCTGTTGGTCTACGCAGAGTGGCTGCATCGGGACGAGCCGGACTGCGTCCCGATGCAAACTGGTCCGGGCATGACGTTAACCGTCGCGAATACGTCATTTCATGCGCCCTGTGGCAAGTCGAAGGTGCCGGTCGGTGAAACCGTTCCTATCCTTATTGTAAATACCTCTCTCGATGCCGATCTAAGTCGGCGTTTCCCCGTGAAAAGAATTTAACGTTTTCAATTACCGTAAGAACTCGGTAAAGTGTGGGCGTTATTGGCTATAAAGCCAATAAACTATTGTATTTCTTTCACTTAGGCTGCAAGATGATGTGTCTCACCGAGCGGTTTAAAGCGGAAATGTAGTGTTCTTGTAACGGTAATCGGTCGGGGCTATACTAGGAACAATTAGGGCGGGCTATTTGGCCGCCTTGGTGGAGAGGGATAACTGAATCCTCTTGTTCGACCTGACCACGGCTTTTACGTCAGGCTCAACCCGTTGTTCATTTAACAACCGTTGAAGTCGGCGCCTACCCGGTGACGAATCCAGCGGGAACTTGAAACCAGAATGGAGTGCTAAGTATGAACTTGCAAGGAATCGAGCCAAAGCTGCTACCAGCGTCGGCTATCCCGTTCCGCTTAACGCCTACCCGCGTTCTGCCGATCACTGTAGCGGAGAGTTACATACCAGTAACAGAAAAGGATGCACATCGAAGGCTAGGCCGGCCGAACTGGCGCGGCGCTAGCAAGGAGCAAGGGATATGAAATTCTTAAATCGAGTTTTTCTGTTGGCGCTGTTGACTCTAACCTGCTTAAACGCGCAGGATATCACCAAGGGGTCCATCACTGGCGTGGTTCACGACGCCAGCGGCGCCGTTGTGCCCGCCGCAACTGTGAAACTCACGTCGCCCTACGGCGACCGCACTACCACGACCAATGCAGCCGGTGTTTACACCTTTCAAAATCTGGTAGTCGGACCCGGCTACGGCTTATCCGTCAGCCAACCGGGATTTTCGGTCGCGACGGTGGGAAGTCTGTCGGTGGGTGTCAACAAGCAAACGACCTATGACTTCAACCTCGAAGTCGGAACCGCCGCCCAATCGGTGGATGTAACCGCTGAAAGTAATGGCATCGACCTGAGCACGACCACCATCGGGGCCAACATCAATGAGGATCTTTACAAAAATGTTCCCATCGGCCGTAACATCTCAGCCGTGATGACCATGGCCCCCGGCGTGGACGATAGCGGTGGCGCGGGCGCCGCCAACCCGTCCATCAACGGAGCTTCAGGTCTTGAAAACGAATACATCATCAATGGCGCGAACGTCACCGACCCGGGCTTCGGTGGTTTCGGTACCTACAGCCAAACCTACGGCCCCCTCGGTAACGGCATCAATTTCGACTTCGTGCAGGAAGTCCAGGTGCAAACCGGCGGTTTTGAACCGCAATATGGAGAGGCGCTCGGCGGCGTGGTGAACGTGATCACCAAGAGTGGCAGCAATCAATACCACGGCGACGTATTCGCTTATTTCCAGCCGCAGCAGTTTGAAGCTACCCGCATCAACCCCAATTCCTTAGTAAAGACCAAGCGTGACTATTTCATGCATCAGGCAAGTACCGACTACGGGGTGGACATGGGAGGTTACATTCTGAAGGACAAGCTGTTCTGGTATGGCGGTTTCAATCCGCTATACCTTTCCAACTACCGACAGGCCGACCCCAGCTATGCCAATTTTGCCCTGGGCGTGATCCACCGCGAGATTACAACCTACGACTACACCGGAAAACTAAATTACAACTTAGGCTCCAGGCATCAATTGGAAGGCTCGGTGTTCGGCGATCCTTCATCTACGCCGACGACGTTCCAAGGCCGGGTCAGCTCCACCAAGGCCCCGGGACCCACCGACACTAGCACGGAGAGCCAGCTGAGCTTTGGCACACGCACCTGGACCGGACGCTACAACGGAACTTTAAGCCCCAATTGGGTGGTGACAGCGAACTACAGCAATTACTACAACAGTCTGACCAACACTCCTCTGCTGAACGGCTATCAGATCACGGATAACACGGCCATTGAAGCAGGCACTGGTGGCTCCGCGATTTATGGTGGCATAGGCCACAACCCGGCGACCGAATCGAAAGTGAACCAGTTTACCGTCGCCAGCACGCATGTCTTTAACTTCCTCGGGGGTCACACCTTCCAGTACGGTTACCAGTTCGAGGACGACATTTACAACGACATTAATCTCTACACCGGCGCGCCATTCGCTCTGCCAAATCTTCCGGAACTCGGCGCAGCGGCTGGAAAGACGATTTTTGGTGCAGCCTTCACTCGCGAGTATCAGGATCCAAAGAATCTAAATTCGCCCATTGTCCTGAGCTTCACGCGCGGTAACTATTCGGGTCCCGATCATAGGAACCGATACGCGTTATCACGCAGGCTACATCCAGGATTCGTGGACAGTCGGCCGGATCACCTTCAAGCCCGGTGTGCGATTCGAACAGCAGGCCCTAATTGGGAATACGGAACACTATGTGTTTGCTCATAACTGGGCCCCCCGCCTGGGGATTATAGTAGATCCGTTCAATGATCGCAAGACTAAGGTTTTTGCCAGCGTAGGCCGCTTCTTTGAAAAAGTTCCGCAGGATATTGCTGTCCGCTCTTTATCCATTGAAACCAGTCTCACGGGCGCCCTTTTTAAGGATCCCGGCCCGGGTGCGCAACCGAATCTGTCGGCCAGCAACTATATTCCCGGCGGATCCATCGCGTTCCAGGGTTCTGCGTCGGATGCCGAGCCCATTGTCGGTGGGACCGCAGCGCAGTATCAGGATGAAATCGCCGGAGGGGTGGAGCACGAGTTCGCTCATAACCTGACCTTCACTGGCCGCTTCGTTTATCGAGACCTGCGCCGGATCATCGAGGACATGTCGGGTGTGAACGTCACCCAGGCTTTGGCTGGCGTTCCTCAAATATACGTCGTTGGCAACCCGTCGGCTCACTTGGACGCTTTCCAAAACGCGTTCTCGTGTACGGTGGGCACTGCCGGTTGTACCAAGTCCGGTTACACGGCATTCGCCAACGGCACTACCAACCCCAACGGTTCCGACGGCATCGTGGATGGTTTTCCGAATCCCAGCCGTGTTTACAAATCCATGGAATTGATTGTCTCCAAACGTTTCTCGAAGGCGCAATTCTATGGAAGCTATGTATTGTCCAAGCTGGACGGCAATTTCCCGGGCAATTATCGCACTGACAACTATCAGGACGATCCAAACATCAGCTCGCTGTTCGATTTCACAAACTCCGACGGCCGACTTACTGGACAGACTGTTCCTGGCGTTTTGGGTACTGACCGCACGCACCAATTCAAATTCTTCACTAATTATATGTGGCGCGCATTGAATCTAGGATTGAGCTGGACTCCGACTTCCGGTACCCCGATCACCAAATTTCTTGATCACCCAGCTTACAAGAACGCAGGGGAAATCCCAGTTTGTCAAAATGGGATGTTCACTTGCCCAGGCGGACCACGCGGAGCTTTCGGCCGTACTCCCTGGATCTTCCCGGTCAGCGTTCACGCCGATTACACCTGGAAGTTGGGCGAGAAATACCGGGTGAAGGCCGTCGCCGATCTGTTCAATTTATTTAATCAGCAGAAGGTGCTCCACGTTAACCAGTGGGGCGAACCGAGCGGCAGCCCAGGCGCACTGAATCCGGATTTCCTGAAACCGGATATCCAAAGCGGGACCTTCCCCGATCCGTATATGATTCCGTTTCAGGCGCGTTTAGCAGTTCGTTTCGAGTTCTAAGCAAGCCATAACCCCTAGCGGGAGGTCTTCGGACCTCCCGTTTTCATCCGTAATCAACTGTAAGAAGATAGAAGCAGCAATATGCATCGCATAGCGTTCGCTATTCTCGCGCTCTTTTGCTCCCTGCACGTTTTCGCCGCACCCCCCAAGCCTAAGCTCGCAGAGCAATACAAACGCTGGCTGGATCAGGACGTGGTTTACATCATCACCGACGAGGAACGCAAGGGATTCCTGGCCCTGACTACTGACGACCAGCGCGAGAAGTTCATAGAGGATTTCTGGCAAGTACGCAACCCCAAGCACGGCTCTGATACCAATCCTTACAAGGACGACCACTACGCGCGTATCGATTACGCCAACTCGCACTTCGGCCGGGAATCCAACACACCCGGCTGGATGACCGATATGGGGCGTGCCTACATCCTGTTTGGAGCGCCCACGTCGCGCCATCCGTTCGTCGGCTACGGCCAGATCTACCCCGTGGAGCTGTGGTTCTACCAGAACTCCACCAACTCGCCGGCGCTGCCGGCGTTCTTTTATTTGATGTTCTACATTGACGGCGATATTGGCGAATACAAGTTTTACCGGCCGTTCCTGGATGGGCCGATGAAGCTGGTGCGGGGCACCCAATTTAACAGCAATCGGGATGTCTATAAGTTCCTCCAGCCGCTGGGCCAGGACGTCGCGCATGCGGCGTTTTCGCTGGTGCCGAGCGAGCCTATCGACATGCAGAATTTCCAGCCGGATATGTCGAGCGACATGCTGATCGCCAGAATCGAGAATTACGCCAACACTCCTTTTAATGTGCAGCGGATCCGCACGATGCGTTCCCTCCACGAGAAAGTTACTTCTACCTTTCGAGTGGATGCCAACCGGCCGATTGAGGTCACTTCTCTAGTCCTGGCCGATCCCACCGGAAAATATTGGCTGGATTATGGCGTGTTGATCGACGATCCTAAGCTGGGCCAGACCGATGGAACACAGTTGAAGCTCAGCGTCGGCTATCGGCTGACTACGGAAGCCGGGGAG
The DNA here is from genome assembly GCA_963779075.1 of Bryobacterales bacterium. GTDB lineage: Bacteria > Acidobacteriota > Terriglobia > Bryobacterales > Bryobacteraceae > Palsa-187. Next base: position 572,330 of record CAVZWS010000018.1, on the reverse strand, counting down.
ACGATTCTCGAAGATTCCGAAGAGCGCGCTTACACCGCCTATCAGGACACGCCTTCCGGGGCCAAACAATTCGCGCCCTTCATCCTGGCGAACCGTCTTCCCATCGAGCCGGGCGCCTACAAGCTGGCCATCGAGGTCACGAACCGGCAATCCCAGCAAACTTTCAAAGGCGAAGCGGACGTTACCGCGGGGCCTGCGAAACAGCCTTCCTTCGCGGGTCCGCTGGTGACGACGCTGGTCGACCGTGTGGCGCACCCCAGCCCCTTGGTGCCTTTCCAGTATTTCGGCGTGCAATTCCATCCCGCCGCGCGCCACGAGATTCATCATCCCGATCCGCTGCGGCTGCTCTTCGAGCTGCACGAGGCGCCGGGATCAACCGCGAATTATCAGATGGAATACATCGTTGCTCAGGCCCAGGACAAGGACGCACGCCGCAGCATCACCGACGATGTCCCGCAATCGGAGTTCAAGGACGGGCGGCTGCTCAAATCCAAATCCATCGCCATCAACGATCTCGAAAACGGCGAGTATCGCTTGATCGTGAATCTGCGGCAGGCCGGTTCAAACGAGGTGATCGCGTCGTCGAATACGCCGCTGCGTATCTCCCCGGATAAGGGCGAACTTCCGCTTTACACTCTCGCCGGAACCCAAGCCTTGGCGCGGCCCGGCCTCACGGCTTACATGCGGGCGCTGGAAGCCATTGCGCAAAAGAACGATCCCGCGGCAACGGAGTATTTCCGCCAGGCCCTGGAACAAAACCCCGCCAATGTATTCGCAGGCCAGTACCTGGTGCAGCTCTACTTTGCGCAGAAGAAATATACCCCGATCGCGGAGCTTTACAAAAAGCTGGGTATCGCGGCGTTCAAGGCGTCTCCGGTCACGTTGGCGCAGATCGCTCTCAGCTTTGGCCAAAGCGGGGACGCCGAGCAGGCTCGCGGTGTGATTTCCGCCGGTCTAGGATACTTCCCTGGCGATGCGATGCTATCCGCCCTGCAAAAACGCGTACACTAGCGATGGTCGCTTGGTGAATCCAGCTGGCAACTACTGTTGCGCGGCGTTTGCCGGTGCCGGTGTAGTGGGGGTGGTTGGCTTCCTGATCTTATCGAAGTACTGTTCGACGAATTGCTCGTAGATCGGCGGCACTTCGTCGCGGTGGATTTCACTGCCGGCTTCGGCATGCGTCGATTCGCTCTGGCCTAGCGGCGTCTTCAACTGCTGCTTGGTGGACCCGACCTCCACCATCACCGCGCCTTTCACGTTTTCGGCGCGCTTTCCGAGCAGCTCCGAGATCTTGCCCATGGCTTTCAGGGCTTCCGCCTGTTTGGCGGTCTTGTCGCCTTCCTGGCTGCCCATTCCGCTTTGCGTATCCTGCGAGGATTTCATCTGCGCGGTGTTGCTGCCGTCCTGGGCGTTATTCGACTGCTTGCCGTCCTTCGACTGCTTGCTATCGCCCTTTTCCTGGGACTGCCCCTCTTGCGCCGCCTGCTGCTCGCTCTCGGTGGGATCGCTCTTCTGGTTCTTATCGGAGTCTTTGGGAGACGACTTCATCTTGTTCATCATCTGATTGAGGGCGTCCTTGACTTTGTTCAAGAGAGACGGCTCCTGGTCTGCTTTGTCGCTCTGTTTGCCCCCCGCCGCCTCCTTGGTGCCCTCTTTCTTGTCGTCGGGAGGGCCGTCTTTGTTGAAATTGTTTCCCTTTACGTTGGGGTCGTTCCCCTGTTCTTTCTTATCGGCCTGCTGCTTGCTCTGCTCCTTCGGGCTCTCGGGAGTCGCCGGGTCGAAGTTGGCGGATGGGTCACCGGCGAAATCGTTGTTCTTCGACGCGTCCTTGTCCTGGTCGCGGCCGTCGCCCGGCTGCTCGCCGCCGTCTTTCGAGCCTTGCAGTTTGGGTTGCTCATGAGGTGCGCCGAACACGTTATCGTAGGCGCTCGCTACCAGAGAGGTGCGCGGATTCATCGAACCCAGAACCGCGTAGCGCATCAGGAGCACTCCGGCCAAGGCCAGCGCCAGCGCCAGGGCGGGGTAGAGCGCGCGCGGACGGGTGAGCGGCAGAGCTTGCTTCAAATCCACCGACTCGGCGAGCCGCTCGGCCTGCAAGCGCTGGCTCTCTAGAAGCGAGGCATCGGCTGCCTCCGGAGCTTCCATGAAATGCGCGGCGGTTGAGAGCGTATCCGCCAGTTTTAACTTGGCATCAATGCGCTGCGCGACGCGATAGGCGGACGGGCGCTTACGCAAAGCGAGATAGATGCCGGCGCCTAAAGTCACCCCGGCCACCAGCAGCAGCCAGAGGGCGCTCAGGTACTCGGTACCGGCCAGCAGGATGACGATGCCGCACGCGAGAATGACCGCGGCGGCGCGGGTCAACTGTTGCAGCAGCAGGTGCTGGAACGAGCGCTGGCGCGCCTTTGCGAGCAAATCCGAAAGTGAGCGGCGCAATTCCAACGACTCGATTATCCCACACCACCCCGCGTCTGGACTCCGACTCGCGCCTCAGACGATCAGCATGCAATCGCCGTAGGAAAAGAAGCGGTAGCGGGCCTCGACCGCATGACGATAGGTGGACAAAGCCAGATCCTTGCCTGCGAAGGCGCACACCAGGACCAGCAGACTCGACTTTGGTAGGTGGAAGTTGGTGAGCATTGCGCCAGTGCGCCGGAACTGGAAGCCCGGTGAGATGAAGAGGTCGGTCTGCGGCCGCGCCGGATCGCTTTCGATCGCTCGCACGCTGGTGGTTCCCACCGCGACTACGCGCGAAGCTGCGTCCATGGCGGCGACGGTTTCTTGCGGCACTACGAAACTCTCCGAGTGCAGCTTCACCTCTTCGATGATTTCGGTGTGCAGCGGCTGGAAGGTGCCGAGCCCCACATGCAGCGTCACCCGCGCGATGGACGCTCCGGCCGCGCGGCAAGCATCCAGAATCTCGAGCGTGAAATGCAGCCCGGCGGTCGGCGCCGCCACTGATCCGCGCTCACGCGCGAACACCGTTTGATAGCGTTCCCGGTCGGCGACCGTGTCGGGTCTGCGGACATACGGCGGAAGCGGAACGTGACCCGCCCGTTCCAGTACATCGAAGATCTCACCCTTCGGAGACAGCTTCACGGTGCGCTCGCCGAACTCGCCGCGGCCCACAATCTCGACGGTCAATTCGTCGGTGATAAAGATGCGCTCTCCGCTGCGCATCTTACGGCCCGGCCGCACCAACGCACTCCAGCGCAGCCCGTCGGCGGATTCCTGCTGGGTCAAGAACACTTCGACGCGTCCGCTGTGTCCTTCGCGATGACCGTAGAGCCGCGAGGGGAACACGCGCGAGTCGTTCAGCACCAGGCAATCGCCGGGATGGAGAAACGAAGGAAACTCGCGGAAGCTTCGGTCCTGCCAGGTGCCGGACTTACGGTCGACCACCAGCATCCGTGACGCCGCTCGATCCGCCAGCGGCTCCTGCGCGATCAGCTCTTCTGGAAGATGGTAGTCGAAATCGGAAAGGAGCATTGCCGTCTCACAATTTAGTTGGATAACTGCCTAAAGACTGCAGCAAGCTGCGCTCCGCGAGTCTTTCGGGCGCGTTGAATCGCAGCAATCCGGCAGTTGCGGCGCCCGCATCCGTGAGGGCGCGAATCACATGGCCGTGGATCTCAAAATGATCGGCCCACAGGTCGTGGCGGGGGTGAAACAGCCGCACGATTTCGCCGCTGTGACCGTTGATGGAGGCGACGTCGCTTCCTTTACTCCGGTTGCAGATCACACAGGCGTAAGCCAGGTTTTCGATATCCGAAACGCCGCCATGCTTGCGGCTGACGATGTGATCGATATGCGGCCGGAATGCGATATCGTCTTCGTGGATCAGACAGTATTCGCAACGATGATGCGCGCGACGGGCGACTTCGTTGCGGAGCGCCTCGGTAATGTCATTGCCCACTGGCAAGAATCTGGCGCGCCCGTGCTTTGGCCATTCTCAGGATGTGCTCCAACTCCATGAAGTGGTCGAGTTCAGCCTTTTCCTCGGGAGAAAGGGGCTGCTCTTTCTCGCGCTGAATGAGATCCGCCACGCGCTGCTGCGCCGCGACGGAGGGCTGGAAATGAGTGACCGCTTCCGGAGTGGTGCCGGTCGCGATAAAGTCGATGATCTCCAGGTAAACCGGGCTCGCCGCGCTCATCTGGTATTCAGCATACAACGTAAACTGGAAGCAGTGCGCATCTTAGGCATCGAATCTTCGTGCGATGAAACCGCCGCCGCGGTGGTCGAGGATGGATCGCGAATCCTGTCGTCGGTGGTCGCATCGCAGATCGCGACGCACGCCCGCTACGGCGGAGTGGTTCCGGAACTGGCTTCGCGCGAACATTTGCGCGCCATCGTGCCGGTGGTGCGCCTGGCGCTGGAACAATCCGCCACGCGGCTGGAAGACATGGGGGCCATCGCCGTCACGCAGGGTCCCGGCCTGGTCGGATCGCTGCTGGTCGGGATCACCTACGCCAAGGCGCTGGCCTTGGTGTACCGCCTGCCGCTGATCGCGGTAAACCATATCGAAGGCCACATTCACGCCGTGGTCAGCCAGAATCCGGTGGAACTCCCGGCATTGGCCTTGGTGGTCAGCGGCGGTCACACACACCTTTATGAGGTCCGCGAGAATTTCGTCTACCGCTTGCTCGGCAAGACTCGCGATGATGCGGCCGGCGAAGCCTTCGACAAAGTCGCGAAGCTGCTGGGCTTCAGCTACCCAGGCGGACCCGTCATCGACATGCTCGCGCCCCACGGCGATCCGCACGCCGTCCCCTTCACGCTCGCGAAGATGAAAGGCAACACGCTCGACTTCAGCTTCAGCGGACTCAAGACCGCCGTCCTGCGCTGGACCGAAGCGCGCGACCTCTCGGCCGAGGTAGCCGCTCGCCGCGAACTCTTACAAACTAATCCGCAACCGAGCCTCGACGAATGGCTGGCCGTCACCTCCGCGCGAAACGCTTGACATGCTGGCGTCGTTCCAGCACACCGTCATCCGCGAATTGCTGCGCCGCGCTGTGAAAGCGGCGGAAGAAATTGGCGCGCGCAGCTTGGTGATCTCCGGCGGAGTTGCCTGCAATGCAGGTTTACGCATCGCCGCCGCGGCCACGCGCCTTCCCTATCCGATCTTTTTCCCGACCCCAGGGCTCTCGACGGACAACGCCGCCATGATTGCCGCCGCCGCTTTCCCCAAATTCGCGCGCGGCGAGTTTGCCGATTCCACGTTGCGCGCCCAGGCAAATCTCGCGCTGGCATGAGCGCGGTTGCTACCATCAATTAGATGGGTCCCCAACAACCTCCCGCAGCACCGCCGAAAATGCCGATCCCCGGCGTCCGCCACCTCGTCGCCGTCGGTTCCGGCAAAGGAGGGGTAGGGAAGACCACCGTCGCCGTCAACCTGTCGATCGCGCTCGCGAAACTCGGCCGCAAGGTCGGCCTGCTCGACGCCGACGTCTACGGCCCCAACGTCCCTCTCATGATGGGCGCTCACGAAACTCCGCGCGGCCAAGGCGACCGCATCGGGCCCATCGAGCGCTACGGCGTGAAGCTCATGTCGATGGGGTTCCTGAATCCCGGCGACAAGCCGCTGGTCTGGCGCGGCCCCATGCTGCACAGTGTGATGCAGCAGTTCCTGCGCCAGGTCGACTGGGGCGAGCTCGACTACCTGATCATCGATCTCCCGCCGGGCACGGGCGACGTGGCGTTGTCGCTGATCCAGACCGCTCCGCTGTCCGGCGCCGTGGTGGTGACCACGCCCTCCGATGTGTCGCTCGAAGACGCGCGCAAGGCCGTCAACATGTTCGCTCAGGTGCGCGTGCCGATCCTCGGCATGGTCGAGAACATGAGCTATCTGATCGCCCCCGGCTCCGGCGAACGTATCGACGTGTTCGGACATGGCGGCGGAAAACGCACGGCCGAGGCGATGAAGGTGGCGTTTCTGGGCGAACTGGCGTTGCAACCCGAAGTCCGCATCGGAGGCGATACCGGACGTCCGGTGGCGACGCGCGATGGCAACGATCCCGCACGCCGCGCCATTTCTGGAACTCGCCCGCAAGATCGAGGCCCGCTGCGTGGAAGAACAAACCGCCGGACCCGTGATCACCGTCGAAGATTAGTGGGGGAGCCGTGCGCCTGACGCGCGCTGTTTGCCGTCCCGCGGCCGACGGGCCGCACAGCCTTCCTCTAACTTCCTGCTTGGGCGGCGGCGGAACGATTTCGAAATCCTGCGGCGTGATGCTTGATCGTCAGCACTTGGCCGCGTGTCCCTAGCGGGCTAATGATCTTGCCGTTCCAGAGCACTTCGATGCCGCCCGCGTTGCCCACCTTCATGGTCGCCCGGTCGAGTCCCGTGAGCGTCTTCGATTCGCTAGGCTGCAGAAAACCGGCGAAAATCTCCTTGCCGTCGCTGCTGACCGACAACCAGGTCCGTTCGGTGGCCGAGAGCTTCAGGACCACGCTGGTCGCTTCTCCCGTTGGCACCGCAGTCTGCGGCATCCGGCTGCGATCCTTGCTGCATGTCCGGCTGCGCCGACGAGGGCGCGGATGCGCGCACCATTGCCACTGGCGCCATATGCTGCACCACGGCCCCGGCGGCCGGTCCTTGCGGGACCCGTTTCCACCACGCGTAAATTCCCGAGCAGCCGAGCAACACGACTACCAGCCCGACTATCGACCACCCCATGGATATGTCCGGGATGTGGCGACGGTTGGTTGCCTGCACCAGGCGATTGGGAACGCGGATCTCGGGACCCGGCGGCGTATCTTGGGGCGCCTGGACCGCATCGAGAGCCGGCTGGATCAGCCCCTCGCCGATACCCAGGATGGCCGCATACTGCTTTGCGAAATTCTTATAAAAGAACAGACCCGGAACGCCGGCCATGTCGTCATCTTCGATGGCCTGCAAGTAGCGCTGCGTTATGCAGAGTTCCGCCGCGATTTCCGAGATCGCCCGCTGCTGGCGCTCCCGCTCTTTCCGCAGAATGCTACCGACGGAGGTCATTAGGTTCGGCGTCCTTAACCGAGTGTCCAGGATTTCCCGTCCCGGACGTACCATCATACATAGGCTAAGTAATTTGGAGCAAGTTGTTTTCTCTAATAATTCAACTCGGTTGCCCGGATCAAGTACTTTAGCCGATGTATGGAATCCGCCTAGGGAAGAATCCGCGCCGGAACAGGGGGAGCGGCGGACCCATTACCCGGATTTCCGCCTCTGGCCGGGCGGCCGTCCCCTGAAGTACGAACGATCGATCTTTGCCCCGGATCTTGTGCTAAAGATGACGGCGTCTACCCCAAGGGAGCGTCAGGTACGGATAGTTCTTGATCTTCAGTCAGTTCACCCACCCGGTTTACAATGCCAGACCGCCGGAAGTCCCGGAAGAAAAAGGTCTTGGCGATGCGATGTCCTTCGATCACCTTTCCAATCGGGGAACTAACCGGCGATATCCCGCAGCTCCGGGCCGGGGCAACATCCGGTCCACGCAAGCCAAGAAAGGCGACGAACTTCGGTTTTGCCGATCCAAACAACAGGAACGGGGGACTACCAAGTTGACAGCTCTATTTCCCGCCGAACTCAGGCAAGGTCGTAGCGATCAAGGTTCATCACCTTGTTCCAGGCCGCCACAAAGTCACGCACGAAGGCCTGCTGCGAGTCGCTGCACGCATAGACTTCCGCGAGCGCCCGGAGCTGGGAGTTCGAACCGAAGACAAGGTCGACACGGGTGCCGGTCCACTTGACTTTGCCCGTCGCGCGATCGCGCCCCTCAAACACGCCTTCGGTCAGAGGAGGCCTCCCACTTCGTACCCATGTCGAGCAGGTTGACGAAGAAATCATTGGTCAGCGTCTCGGGCCGGCTGGTGAAGACGCCGTGCTTGGACTGCCCGAAGTTCGCGTTCAAGGCGCGCATGCCGCCGACGAGAACCGTCATCTCGGGGGCCGTCAGCGTGAGCAACTGCGACCGATCCAGCAGGAGTTCCTCAGCCGGCAGGGGCTGTCCGCTTCGGAGATAGTTGCGGAACCCGTCGGCAACCGGTTCCAGCGGCGCAAAGGAGTGCACATCGGTCTGCTCCTGCGAAGCATCGGTGCGCCCCGGCGTGAAAGGTACCTTCACGTCGTGTCCGGCTTTCTTCGCCGCCGCCTCGACGGCCGCGCAGCCGCCCAGAACAATCAGGTCGGCGAGCGAAACCTTCTTGGCTTTTCCGTTGGACTGCGGGCCGCCGGACTGCGCGCCGTTAAACTCCTTCTGGATCGCCTCCAGCGCCTTCAGGGCTTTCGCCAGTCCGGCCGGCTGGTTCACTTCCCAGTCCTTTTGCGGCGCGAGGCGAATGCGCGCCCCGTTCGCGCCGCCGCGCTTGTCGGAGCCGCGGAACGTCCCCGCCGACGCCCAGGCAGTGGTGACCAGGTCGGAGATCGACAGTCCGGATGCGAGAATCTTGGCCTTCAGAGCCGCAATGTCCTGCTCCCCGATCAACGCATGATCCACTGCGGGAACAGGGTCCTGCCAGAGCAGCGATTCCTTCGGCACCAGGGGACCGAGGTACCGCGAGATCGGCCCCATATCGCGATGCGTGAGCTTGAACCAAGCCTTGGCGAATGCGTCGGCGAGCTCCTGAGGGTTCTCGTGGAAGCGCTTCGAGATCTTTGCGTAAGCCGGATCCATCCTCAAGGAGAGGTCCGTCGTGAGCATCGTCGGCGCGTGCCGCTTCGAGGGATCGTGCGCATCCGGCACGGTGCCCGCGCCCGCGCCGTTCTTAGGCTTCCACTGATGCGCGCCGGCAGGGCTCTTCGACAGTTCCCACTCGTAGCCGTACAGTGTGTCGAGGAACGCATTGCCCCACTTGGTTGGGTTCGGGGTCCATGCGCCTTCCAACCCGCTGGTGATGGCGTCGCCGCCTTTGCCGCTGCCGAAGGTGTTTTTCCAGCCGAGGCCTTGCTCCTCAATGGGGGCGCCCTCGGGTTCGGCGCCGACATATTTGCCCGCATCGGCAGCACCGTGGGTTTTGCCGAAGGTGTGCCCGCCGGCGATGAGCGCAACGGTCTCTTCGTCATTCATCGCCATGCGAGCGAAGGTTTCGCGGATATCGCGCGCCGCGGCGATGGGATCGGGATTTCCATTGGGCCCTTGCGGATTCACATAAATCAATCCCATTTGAACTGCGGCGAGAGGATTATCGAGCTGACGATCGCCGCGGTAGCGCTCGTCCCCCAGCCACGTGCCCTCAGGCCCCCAATAGGTATCTTCTTCGGGCTCCCACACGTCCGCGCGGCCGCCGCCGAAACCGAAGGTCTTGAACCCCATCGACTCCAGCGAGACGTTACCGGCGAGAATCATCAGGTCCGCCCAGGAGATTTTCCGGCCATACTTTTGTTTAATTGGCCAGAGCAGCCGGCGTGCCTTGTCGAGGCTCACGTTGTCCGGCCAGCTATTGAGGGGTGCAAAACGTTGTGTTCCAGAGCCTGCCCCGCCGCGGCCGTCGCCGATGCGGTACGTACCTGCGCTATGCCACGCCATACGAATGAAAAGCGGCCCATAGTGGCCATAGTCGGCCGGCCACCAATCCTGTGAATCCGTCATCAAAGCATGCAGGTCTTTGATCACGGCGTTTAGATCCAGGCTCTTGAACTCCTCAGCGTAGTTGAACGCCTTTCCCATCGGATCGGACAGGGGCGAGTTCTGGTGCAGAATTCTCAGGTTGAGCTGGTTCGGCCACCAGCCCGCATTCGTCGGGGCCCCAGCCACCGTGTGTCTGCGAACGCCAACGTGTACCGGGCACTTGGCCTCGGTTGGATTATTGGGGATAGCTGCCGCGGTCCCTGTGAGTTCTTTTTCCATGTGTTGATTCTCCTTCGAATTAGTCAAAAAATATTGTGATGAACTACGATAAGCCTAGGACGCTGAGCGGGCAGCGCGCCGCGGAGCGCACTTCGTGCAGAGCCCCCGGAAAATGAGTTCGCATTCGCGAAGAATCCGTTTACCGAGGGAGCCTGCGGCAGGCTTGGGCACGCCGTACCACTCGATGTCCTCAACATTGCCGCAGCGGTCGCAGATGAAATGGTGATGCCGCATGCCTTTCGCATCGAATCGCGCGGCGCGGCCCTCGACGGCCACTTCACGCACCAAACCCGCCTGCACCAAGTCCCGCAGATTGTTATAGGTCGTGGCCCTGGAAGAACGCGGATCCACGCGATTCACGGCTTCGAAGATTTCCGCAGCCGTGGGATGGCGGTTGTGCTCCATCAAGAATGCCATCACGGCGTAGCGCTGTGCGGTGCAGCGTAAGCCGCTACCTTCCAAGGACCGTTTAATTGCCCCGGCGTCCATCAAGTATTTAGATTATATCTAATGTGACATTTTGTCAAGACATATGCTCGTCGGACAGTAGGCGACTGATAGGATCCATCGAGGCCTCCACAAATGCCGTCGGAGAGACGCCGGATGCATCACTCAAACTCCAGAACTGTCAGGTCTGAACTTTCCGCGTAAACCCGATGCGAGCCTTGTGGCCCACGAATCGAATGCCAGGTCCGTCGTGAGATAGGTCCACACCGCGCCACGGTCGCCGGGATCGGTGCCCGCGGCCTGAGTCTCCGCTAAACGCCTTGCGATTTGCACGGGCAGCTCAGCTTCCAATTCCCGAAATTCCTGGTGGATCTTCTGAGCGTATTCATACTGCGCGTCTCTGCGATCCAGAGAGAGCATGGGCAGTCCCACCAATCCCCAGCTGAGCCACGGCAAGCCGGATCGAAACTCCGCGAGACGCGCGAGGTAATCAGACCACAGTGAGTCGATGGTCCGCAATGTAACTAATCTTTCCAGGTCCGACGAACAATTGGTTTTCCCCTCCAAAACCGCTTGTCGAAAGCTGTGGATGCGGTGCCGCTGACCTTCTACCGGAAGTTCGTACCTCTGCAAGAAGAGCCTCTGATCCAGGTTCTGACCTTCCACCAATCGCTGAATGGTGTCGAGATCGTTGCCCAGTCTGGGATTAAGATCCCGGTACTTCACAAGCAACTCGTCTTCCAGCGAGACAAAGAAGCGCGAGCAGCCGGGATCGCCCTGACGACCAGAGCGGCCCCGAAGCTGGTTGTCGATGCGGCGGCTCTCGTGTTTCTGTGTGCCGATCACATACAGCCCGCCCAAGGCCACAGCACCCTTCCCTAGTCGGATATCAGTGCCCCGGCCGGCCATGTTGGTTGAGATCGTCACGGCTCCCCGCGTTCCTGCTTGCGCGATGATCCCCGCCTCTATCTCGTCGTTCCGCGCATTCAACACGCGATGAGGAACATCGCTGAGCATGCTGCTCAACCGCTCCGATTCTTCTACGCTCCCGGTCCCGGCCAGAACTGGCTGCCCAAGCTTGTGCGTGCGCCGAATGTCGTCGAGAACCGCTTGTTCTTTTGCGATCTTCGTTTCGAAAACCGCATCCGGATGATCTATGCGGATCACAGGCTTGTTTGTGGGAATGGCCTCCACCTGCATGCCATAGATCTTCTCGAACTCCACCGCCTGTGTTACTGCTGTGCCTGTCATGCCACAAATCTTTGGGTAGAGGGCAATCAAGTGCTGTAGTGTAATCGAGCCCAGAACCATCCCCTGGTGTTTTGTGGCGACGTTCTCCTTGACTTCGACCGCCGGGTGAAGTCCCGCTGGCCAGCGCCGGTCTTGGGCAATTCTTCCCTTGAATCCGTCCACCAATTCGACGGCACCATTTTTTACGACATAATCCACGTCGCGGCGCAGCAGTACGTGCGCATGAAGCGCATCCTGAACCGCGGTCAGAAGCCCGATGTTCCGCTGGTCATACAGATTGCCACAACCGAAGGCGCGTTCTACGGCCTCGATTCCAAGATCCGTGAGCGCGACATTGTGTGCACCTACGTCGACCGTGCAATGAGAAGGTGTGCGAAAGTTCCTGACCAACTGATCTGCCGCATACGCCAGCGCACTGTCGCCTGAGTCTTGTCCGGCTATCACCAACGGAATCCGGGCCTCGTCGATCAAGATGGAATCCACCTCATCGATCACGGCGGCTCCGAAGGGGCGCTGCACCTGTTCATCCATCCGAAGCGCCAAGCGGTCGCGAAGAAAATCAAAGCCGATCTCGTTGGAAGTGGCGTAAGTAACGTCGCTCGCGTATGCCGCACGCCGTTCGGCGACGCTCATGCCCTGTTGCAGGTGGGCCACGGAAAGCGATAAACGTCTCCCATCCAACCGGCGTCGCGGCGGGCCAAGTAGTCATTGACAGTCATTACATGGACACCGCACCCTTCGCGGGCGTACCAGGCCACAGCCGGGACGGCCGCCAGCGTCTTTCCTTCACCTGTCTGCATCTCGGCAATGCTTCCACGTGCTAGCGCGAGTGTCCCGCGCAGTTGAACATCGAACATGTCTTGACCGAGTACGCGCGATGCAACGGCCGCCGTAACCGCGACCACTGTCAGCAGTTCCCTGGCCTGCAAAGCAAGGGCACGCAGTTGCGAATCACTCAAACGGCCGTACTCCGCCCGCATCGCGTTGATCTTTTGAATCGCTGATCCGTCGCGGCGCGAGGGCGCAAGGATTGAATTCAGGAATTGGCGCACAGCACCCTCCTTCTTTTCCACCAGATTGTTGTTTTGGCTTAGGAACGAACGCGAGGATGCGAGGGTGGGGGGCGTTGAAACAGGGAATTGTCAAGAGCGTCGGCCGGCCGGAAAAAGCTACGATCAGCCGTATATCTTGCATCAGTGCTGGCGCGACGAGGCGGAGCATTGGTCTCGCGACTCTGGGGGACCTTTTGCTTAGTCCCGGTTGATTCGTCGACCCAGACGATGCTGGAGGTTACGCGCGGTATCGCGATGCGGGCGGCAGGTGCGCCAACACTCGCCGCGACCAACAACAGCGCTGCGACCAGCCAGGTTGTGAATCGGTGCCTCAATCTACGAGGAGTATCTCACAAACCTAAAGCAGGATTCTCGACGACTGCAAGTCCGTAATCCGTCCGTAAGCTTCCCTCGTTAGCATTCGGGTTTCGGTTTGAAGATCGATAGCAGGCGCGGAAGCGCTATGCGAGCATGCGGGGTCTTCACCCAACGAAAGGACCACTGAAGAGCGAATGAAGCCTGCCAGTCACAGCGCCGACTTATCCCGATCTCCTTACGGACGGATTACGCGCAAGTCAAGACAGCCTGTAATCGCGGTCCACGTCGGCACGGCGGTTATGATAAAAGAAACCAATGTTCGCTTCGCAAGGTAAACCCACACGTTTTTCGACCGCCATCCTAAGCCTGATCTTGGGGCTGGTATTCGCAGCTCCAGCTTCCGCGGCCGGCGTGTCGGGAACTTCCGCACTGGAGTTCACGCGGCGCGCGGTAGCCTTTGGGCCGCGCCCGCCGGGTTCCGCCGCGAATCATGCGTTGCAAAACTACATCCTGAGCGAACTCCAAAAAGACGGCTGTGACATCGTCGAGGACGCTTTTACCGCCAAGACGCCGCAAGGCATGATCGCCATGAAGAACATCATTGCCCGTTTTCCGGGGAAGGGGTCCGGCTCCGGCGGGCTTCGCAGCGCTATTGCAATCACTGGGCACTTCGATACCAAGTTCTTTCCGGGACGCAAATTCGTGGGCGCGAGCGATGGCGGCTCTTCCACTGGTTTGCTGCTCGAACTGGCTCGTGTTTTGGCGCATCAGTCGCGCATTGACGACGTGTACCTGGCCTTTCTCGACGGTGAAGAAGCTTTCGGCGAGTGGAGCGACAGCGATAGCCTTTACGGCAGCCGCCACCTGGCCGAGCGCTGGCGTAAGGACGGAACTCTGCGGCGTCTGAAGGGCTTGATCAATGTGGATATGATCGGCGACAAGAACCTGGACATTCCGCAAGAGACCAATGGCAGCATGGCGCTCAATAAGCTGATCTGGCAAACCGCGTCCGACCTGGGCTACAGAGCCTTCTTCACCAGCCAGCAGATCGCCGAGGAAGACGACCATATTCCTTTCATTCGCGCCGGCGCCCCCGCGGTCGATCTGATCGACATCGACTATCCACCATGGCACACCGACACGGACACAATGGATAAGCTCAGCGCGCAAAGCATGGAGATCGTCGGTACGGTGGTGTATGAGGTGATCCAGCGGCTCGAACGCCAGTGAGTCGGTGAGCGCCGCGGCGCGGATCTGAACCCGCGCCGGAGTATCCTGTACTTGGCGAGACTCTATGAAGCGTGTTCTGATTGCGTCGGGCGTGGCGGTGCTTTTCGCTCTCGCCGCGCTCCCTCAGCGCGGCCGCTACAGCGAGCCTTCCTCGGACGACGACCCCGCCATTGCCGCCCGCGAAGCTGAATTTCACTTCCTTCGCGTCGAGTACACCGACCTGCCGCAATATCACCGCGGCTTCGGCTACGCTTCCCGCGACGGGCAGGGCACCGGCTGGTGGCTGGTCGACTGGCCCGACGCCGACAATCATTTCACGCGCGGCATTCAGCGGTTGACCAAGATCGACATCGGCGAGCCTCGCCACCTGCGCCTCACCGACGACCGCATTTTCGATTACCCCTGGATCTACGCGACTCAAACCGGCTGGTGGGGCTTGAGCGACCGTGAGACCGCGCGCCTTCGCGAATATCTGATGCGGGGCGGCTTCCTGGTGACCGACGATATGTGGGGCGCCGATGCTTGGGATGTGTTCCGCGAGACCATGCAGCGCGTGCTGCCCGGCCGTGACATCCCGGACCTGGCGGAATCCGATCCCGTCATGCACGTGCTCTACGACATCCGCGAAAAGGATCGGACGTTCATTCCTGGCTCGCGCCATCTGTGGCGCCGCGGAGACTCCGTCGAGGTGGTGCAGCCCTTCGGCTCCAGACCCGCCTGGCGCGGCATGTATGACGACCACAACCACATGATCGTATCGGTCAACTATGACACTGACATCGGCGACGCCTGGGAGTTCGCCGACGTGCCCTACTATCCGGAAGCCATGACGGCGCTCGCCTACCGTTACGGCATCAACTACATCATCTATGCGATGACTCACTAACGCCGTGGATCGCTTTGACGCGCGCTATTTGCCCACCATGTGCGGAATGTCGCGATTGTTTTCGGCGCAAATGAACTCGCGAATCTCCTCACCCGCGGCCAGGTCGGCGACCGACTTGAAGGTCCAGGGCTTCGCCAGCACGCCTGGGTCTTCCACCGTGACATCCTTTTCCAAGTGCCCTAGGTCCGGACGGCTGTAGCGCTCGATCACATGCAGCTTATCGGAATGCGGGTGCGCGCCGGGGTCCACCCACAGCCGCTGGTTGAAGCCGACGCGGTCGACGACCAGGGTGTCGCCTTCCCAATGCCCGATCGAATCGCCATACCAGAGATCCATGTCGAGCTCCTTGGGATGCGCGCTGCGGTCCAAATGAATTTGATGGAACCCCGGACTTTCGTCATCCGAGATGATGACCATCAACTGTTTGGTCTGCGCCAATACGAACAACGGACCCAGCCGCGTCGTCGCCGAAGGCAGGCACTGCGCCTGCGGATTTTCGACGCCATTGTTATCCAGACGCCGCTTGGCTACCGCCGCCGCCTCCGGCAGCCACTCTGGTTTGCCGGGATCGGTCATCGTCGGCGACCACCACGTTCCCGAAAGATCGGGCTTGCCGTCGACGGTTCGCGGCACCGGTCCGGCTGGCGGGTTGTGCCGTTTGCGATCCGCGATGTTACCGAGAGTATCTTCGCCCAGCGTGCTCAGTTGCGTGCCCTCCTGGAGCTTGATGTTCAGCTCCAGCGCCTTTCCGGCCGCGACCGTCACGCCCTTTTTCTCGAACGGCCTCACCGCCGGTACCGCTACCGAGATGTCATAGACTCCGGCGGGCAGGTCGTTCAGCGTGTATTTGCCGGCAGCGCTACTGGCCGCTTTCGAGACGCTACCGGTGGTTACGTTCTTGGCTTCGACGGTAGCAACCGTCAGGGCCGCGCCCCACGGGTCTTGCACCATGCCGGAGATGCTCCCGCGTTCACTTTGGCCGAACGACAGGGCAGTGAATAGAGATCCAATAATGACCGTACGCATAATCGTGCAACCAGTATATTATGCGAACGGTGCGCGGGCCTGTGGGTCTCGCGGTGCCCGCGCCAGTTTACGCCCGGCGCCGCTGCTCTTCGCTGCGTAGCGGATATTCGACCATGGGGACCAACTCGCCCTTGTGCCGCAGCCGTCCCTTCACACGGGTGAATGCGACGCTGAGCCCCAACATGCAGACGATCAGTGTGGCCGCTGAGATCAACACTGCCGGGACGCTTAAATGCTGCCGGTACTTTGCGAAGAATGGGCCGTATTCCAGGTCTACGTGCACCCAGTAAACCAGCAGTGACGTGGTGCCCAGTTGCCGCACCCAGCTCCAGCCGCCCGCCGCCAGGTACTCGCACCACAGGTACGCAAAGGCGCCCAGCAGCAGCGCAATTCCCAGCTTGCAGGCCACTAGTGCCGGACTGTTCAACCAGAACTCCGATTGCGCGTACACACTAAACGGCAGATCGGCGAAGTAGCGGCCGCCGAACAACAGGCCGAAGCCCAGCAGCGCCGACCACTGCATCACGCGGTTCCATCCACCGCGCTCCACCAGCGGGATCATGCTTCCCACGCCCACGCCGAACGCCAGGAACGCGCCCCACGGAAAAATGCTGAAGGTATCGGCGCTCGGAACCAGATAGTCGCGCAGCGGACCCGGGATCGCCTTGAGATTGAGCGCCGACATCACCGGTGAGAGCACGGCGATCGCGGCGCCGGCCATCACCGCCCAGCGCACGCGGTCAATTCCGCCTACCAGCGCCAGCAGCGAGATCAGGGCCGCCGTCGCGCCCATCACATTGAGGATGTCTACCTTCAATAGGTCAGTCCAGGGGCTGGTGCCCCACGCGAAAATCCAACCTTGCAGGCGGAACAGAATTGCCAGAATGAACAGGAAGCGCGCGCGTTTCAGCGCCTGCACCACGCGCGCTGCCGGAGGCATGTGTTCCCGCCGGTTCATCCCCATGCCATAGGTTGCGCCCGTCAGGAAAAGAAAAATTGCCGCCGCTTCGCCGCCCAGGAATTGCGAATAGGTGAACCAGGCGCCGGTGCGATCCGCGGGCCGCAGAAAAGCGTCGAAAGTATGGCCCTGCAGCATGATCAGGGCCGCGACTCCACGCATCCAGTCGATAAATGTAACGCGGGGTTTGGAGGTGGGCTGCATCAATTGGACGGGAACCTTCAGCTTAACAAAAACAGCTCTGTTCTTGTAATTACCGGTACAAGAAAAGGGGCGCGTCCCGAGATTCGCAGGTTACAACCGAAGCTTGCTTTAGCGCGGCGCGGCGGGCCGAGTAATATCGATGCCGCCCTTGAAGTATGCGCCGTCTTCGATGACGATGCCAGCCGTCTTGACATCGCCCACCAAGTTGGCCCCGGCGCGCAGCGTGATGCGCTCGGACGCGTCCACGTTTCCCTTTACGGACCCGGCGACAATCACTTCCTTGGCCTGCACGCCCGCATCCACTTTGCCCTTGGCTCCGATCGTCAAGCGGTGATTCATCTGCAATTGGCCGCTGAGCTCGCCGTTCACAACGATTTCTTCGTTGCTGGTGAGCGTTCCTTGGATGCGAAGGGTCTCGCCGATCACTGTAACCGATCCGGAACCGCTGGTTGGATGGCTGCTCGCAGTTGCGGTTGCCGTTCCGGCGGCGGATGGGTGCGCGGCGGGCTGGGAAGATGGTGAGGGTTGCTGTTCTTTATTCCACATTTAGGCACTACGTTAGCACGATACAGGCCAACGGCGTATGAGTGGTTGAAATCCACCATGCACGGTGCTTTTTGAGCAACTGCCGGCGTCTCGTGTCCTAGTCTTATGTTGTGCTTAGCACAGTGCCCAGTTTGGTACTCCGGATGCCTCAAAGATTGAAAAGAGGATCTATGAGAATGTTTCGTGCGGTAAAAACTGGACTCCTGGTAACTTTTATTACGGCATCGGGAATTGCCGTCGCGCAGGATGAGGCTCCCCCGCCCACGCAATTTTCGACGCAGGACGAAGCCGGCCCTCAAGGCGCGGCTCCGCAAGATCGCGGCCCCCAGATGGCAGATCAAAAGGTGGCCGATCAAAATTCCGGGCAGCCGGACAACCAAGGTTGGCGCCGCCTGGGCCCGGCTCCCTATCCCCAGAATGGCGGCGATCCGCGCTATGGGCAACCCGGGCCCAGTATGGCGATCGGCGCTATGCTCAACCTGCGCCACAACCGCCTGCGAATATACCGCCGCAACTTACGATTGCGCCGGGAACCTTCCTGACGGTGCGCGTGAACCAATTGCTTTCTTCAGACCACAACCAGGCGGGTGACGCGTTTTCCGCTTCTCTGGTTAACCCCGTCGTCGTGAATGGCATTGTAATCGCGGATCGAGGTCAGACGATTCAGGGCCGGGTCTCGGAGGCGAAGAAAGCCGGACGCGTTTCAGGCACTTCGCGGCTGGGCGTGGAACTTACTGACCTGTCGCTGGTAGACGGCAATCAGGTCCCGCTCCATACTTCATTGGTCAACCGCAACGGGCGTACATCCGAAGGCCGTGACGCGGTCGGAATCGGCGCTGCCACCGGTGTTGGCGCAATCATCGGCGCTGGAGCCGCGGGCTGGCATAACCAGGGAGAGGGCGCGGCCATCGGCGCCGGTGCTGGCGCGGCTGCCGGAATCATCGGCGTGCTGCTGACCCGCGGTAAACCGACCTACCTCACTCCTGAGCAGGTTCTCACTTTCCGGGTGGAAAATCCGATCGTGATCTCAACCGACCGCGCGCCGCAGGCCTTCCGCTATGTCGGACCCGGCGACTACCAATCCGAACAGCCTCGTCCGTACGCTCCGCGCTCGCCAGCGCCTTACTATGGGGCTGGCTATCCGGTCTACGGTCCGGGTTGGGGGCCGTATTATGGCTACCCGTATTATCTACGGACCCAGCATCGGAATCGGCTTCGGCGGATTTTATGGCGGCCGCTGGGGCGGCCATGGACGCTTCCGCTAACGCATTCAGCCGGGACGCGCCACGTGCGAGTGACGGTCCCGGCTTCTCTCAACCCACCAGCGCCATGTTGTAACACCCGCGCGTTTCTTCCACCCCCACCGGCGTCTCGAATAACTCCTCCATTTTTTCCGCAGTGAGCAGTCCTTCTTTTTTGCCGTCGAAGAAAATCCGGCCATCTTTCAGCGCCACCACCCGCGAGATCTCAGGAACGATGTCCGGAAGATGATGCGTCACGACGATCACCGTCACTCCGTTATGCGCCAGCTTGCGCATGGCGTCGCGCACTTCTCGTTGCGCGCGGATGTCCAGGCTATTGGTGGGCTCGTCCAGCACCAGCGCCTTAGGATCGTGGGCCAGTGCCCGCGCGAACACCACTCGCCGCGCCTCGCCGCTGGATAGCTCCGTCATCAGACGGTCCGCCAGATGCGCGACCTCAAAGAATTCCAGCACTTCGCGAGCGCGCGCTTCCATTGCTGGAGTCACATGATGATTCGGCCAGATCCCGATCGACCCGAAAAATGCGCTGAGCACCGTCTCCATCGCCGAATACGGCTTGGTGCAGGTAGCCACCAGATCGTTGGTCACGATGCCCAGCGTCGCCCGCAATTCGAAGAGCGTCCAGACCTCTTCGCCCCAGATGCGCACCCGGCTTTCGAGCGGATAGCGCGGATAGCATTCGCGGGTCACGGTCTTGAGCAGGGTGGATTTACCGCTGCCGTTCGGCCCCAGAATCGCGACGTGCTCGCCGTCTTCGATCGAAAAAGTGACGTTCCGCAGCGCCATGGTCCCTTCGCGCTCCACCGAAACGTTATCGAACTCCAAAAGCTTGGGCATCAGCCCATGCTAACAATCCGCGGGACGGGGCCGTGCAATTTCTGCACATAACATATTCCGCGAAGAAATCCCACTTGCGCGGCGTCTAATGTTTGGTTACACTAGTGAGTGAGCACTTACTTATGAATGTCCCCACCCCCGGCAGCCCTTCCTCGATTCCGCCCGTCCGCAAAAGCCGGATGCATGCCGACGACCGCCATCGCCAGCTCTTGCGCAGCGCCATCGATTGCGTCGCGCGCAACGGTTTCGGCGGCACCAAGACCAAGGATATCGCCGCCGCCGCCGGGGTCAGCGAGGCCATCTTATTTAGACATTTCGCGACCAAAGAAGATCTGTACCACGCCATCCTCGACATGAAAGAGGGCCAGCCCGCCGCGAAAGGCGGGAAGCGATTGATGCAGCAGATGGAGGAATGCGCGGCGCGCCGGGATGACGCGGGGGTGTTCGGCGCCATTGCGCGCGCAATCTTTGCGTCGTTTCGCGAAGATCCCGCCTTTCACCGCTTGATGCTGTACGCCATGCTCGAGGGCCATTTGATGGCGAGTCTGTTCCATAAGCGGTTGGGAGCCGGTTTCAAGGATTTCCTGCGCCGCTATGTGGTGTTGCGGCAGGGAGAAGGGGCGTTTCGCTCGGGCGATCCCGATCTGGTGCTGGACTTTGCGGTGGGAACGGCAGTGCATTGCGCTACCGGCAAATACATCTTCGGGCTGAAAAAGACTGCTACGCCAGATGAAGAGGCGGTAAAGCAACTGGTTGGATTTGTTTTGAATGGACTCACCGAACCTGCGGCCGCCCGTCTGCGTACTAACAAGAAGAACGGGAAGGGGACTCATGCCACGTCCTAATTTATCTGGAAGGAGCAGTGCGTTTGGCCGTAGCCCGGTTGGCCGCACCGCGGCTTCTCGCTTGCTCGGCGTCTTGATTTCGGCGCTGTCAATTGCGTTTTCAATAAGTTGTAGTGGGCCGAAGACTACTTTAGCGAATAATCCCGCAGCAACGGCGGCCTCCGGGGCAACGCTTACGGTGGCCGTTGTGCCGGCCGAGAATCTGGTGGTGGAAGCTTCGGTGCGGGTCACCGGCAGCTACGTGGCGAAAGAGACTTCCGATGTGGCTCCGGAAACCGGCGGCAAAGTGATCGAGACACCGGTGGACGTCGGCGATTTTGTACAGCAGGGACAGGTGATCGCCCGCCTGGAAGATCGCGACGCCAAGCTGCGGCTCGACCAGGCCGAAGCTAACACTCAACAGGCCGAAGCCGGATTGCGCCAGGCGCAGTCGCGCATCGGTTTGGTCCAGGGCGGGCAGTTCGACGCCGACAGCGTGCCCGAAGTGCTTTCCGCGAAAGCCAATGCTGATTCCGCGGCCGCCCAGGCGCGACTGGCCGAAGCCGACGCCCAGCGTTACGCGAATCTGCTCAAGACCGGCGATGTCTCGCAAAGTGCCTACGACAAATTCCGAACCCAGGCCGATACTGCTGAGGCCCAGGCCAAGGCCGCGCAACAACAGTATGAAGCCACGCTCAATGCGGCGCGGCAGAATTATCATGGAACCGTTTCCGCGCAGGCTTCGCTCTCCGGCATGCAGGCGCAGGGGGCGATGGCGCGCAAAGCGATCGCCGACACCGTCATCCATGCACCCTTCGCCGGTTACATCAGTGCGCGGCCGATTGCCCCGGGCCAGTACGTCAGTGTGACCTCCAAGATCGCCACGTTGCTGCGCATCACGCCCATCCGCCTGGAATTGCAAGTGCCCGAAGTCAACGCGCCGCAAATGAAATTGAATGTGGGAGTGGAGGCCATGGTTCCCGGCTACCCGGGGCGCGTCTTTCAGGGGCGCGTCACGGCCATCAATCCGGCAGTCGATCCCAGTTCGCGCACCATTACTGTGATCGCGGAATTTCCCAACACGGATATTGCGCTCAAACCCGGCATGTTCGCCACCGCGCGCATCTTGCTGGCCGGCGACAGCATGGGGCTGTTCGTGCCGCGTGCCGCCGTGATCACCGACCCCACCACCAATTCTTCCCAGCTCTATTTCATTCGCGATGGCCGTGCGCGGGTTGCGGTCGTGCAGTTGGGCGCTACGCGCGATAACACGGTGCAGATTTTGTCGGGGATTTCCCCCGGCGCGGTGATTGCCACCGATCATCTCGGCGACCTGTTCGATGGCATGGTGGTGAAAACCGTGCCCGCCGCAGGCACTTCCAATGCCGCCCCCGCCCCTAGCGGAACGAAGACCGGAACGAAAGGACGCTAATCCATGCATGCATTAGCCGCGCTGTGCGTAAAACGCCCTGTCTTCGCCACCATGTTGATCGTCGCGCTGATGGTGGTGGGCGTTTTCTCGTTCTTCACCCTGGGCGTCGATCTGTTTCCCAAGATCGATCTTCCTACGATTATTGTGACGGTCGCCAACCCCGGCGCGTCGGCTGAAGAGATCGAATCCGATATCACCAAGCGCATCGAGGACGCGGTGAATACCACCAGCGGAATCGACACTATGCAATCGACATCCATCGAGGGAAACGCCACCGTGGTCATCAACTTCACGCTCGACAAGAGCGGCGACGTGGCGGCGCAGGAGGTGCGCGACAAGGTCAACCAGGTGGTGCCGCAATTGCCGGAAACCGCTAAGGCGCCGGTGGTGCAGAAAATCGATCCGGATGCGCAACCTATTTTGCAGATGGTGGTTTCTTCTCCGCGGCCGTTGCGCGAGGTCACTGAAATCGCCGACAAGCGGATCAAACCGCTGCTCGAAAACATCTCCGGCGTGGGCCAGATCACCATCGTAGGGGGGCTGAAGCGCGAGATCCGCGTTTGGGTGGACCCGGAAAAGATGCGTGCCTATAACGTAGCCGTTGCCGATGTCGCCAAAGCCCTGCGCGAGCAAAACGTCGACCTTCCGGCGGGCAGCGTCAACGCCGGTGAGAAAGAATTATCGGTCCGCACGCTGGGGCGCCTCGTCGATCCCGCGCAGTTCGACGAACTTGCCGTGGTTCGCCGCGGTTCCTACGTAGTCAAGATCCGCGATATCGGTCACGCTGAGGACTCTGAAGAAGAACCGGTCACTGCCGCACGCCTGAACGGCAATCCTTCGGTCACGCTGGTGGTTGCCAAGCAGTCCGGTGAGAACACGGTGGCCACTGCTGATGCCCTCAAGGCGCGGCTGAAGGAAATTCAAACCACGCTGCCCAAGGATCTCACCATTCAGATCATTAACGATCAGTCCACGTTCATCAAGGGCGCCGTGCACTCACTCGAAGCGCATCTGGTGGAAGGCAGTATCCTGGCCGCCATCATCATTTACATTTTTCTGGCCAACATTCGCACGACCTTGATTTCGGCCGTGGCGATTCCCACTTCCATCGTCTCCGCCTTCGGTTTGATGGCGGCCATGCATCTCGACTTGAACCAGATCACCATGCTGGCGCTGACCCTGATGGTCGGCATCGTCATCGACGACGCCATCATTGTGCTCGAAAATATTTACCGCTACATGGAAGAGAAGGGCATGCCTCCCATGCAGGCGGCCATAGAAGGCACCAAGGAGATCGGGCTCGCTGTCATGGCGACCACGCTCTCGCTGCTGGCCGTGTTCCTTCCCATCGGGTTCATGGGCGGCATTACGGGACGCTTCATGTCGTCTTTCGGATTCACCGCGTCGTTCGCCATCGCAGTCTCGCTGCTGGTGTCCTTCACGCTGACGCCCATGCTAAGCTCGCGCTTCATCAAGATGCCGCCGCGGCAGGCAGGTGACTCGCATCACTCATCCAAGGATTCGAGATTTTTCCGTTTTCTGGACCAGCACTACACGCAAATGCTGGAGTGGGCGATGGCGCACCGCAAGAGCATGGTGGCATTGTGCGTGGTGGTGTCGCTCTGCACCATCCCACTTTTCATGTTGGTGGGCAAGAACTTCTTGCCGGTGGATGACCGCAGCGAATTCCAGGTCACCCTCAAAGCTCCCGAAGGTACTTCGCTCGCCGCCACGCTCACCATTGCCGAACGCATCGCTCGCGATCTGCGCGCCCAGCCCGGCGTAACGGCCACTCTCACTACCATTGGTTCGTCGCAGGGCGGCTTCGCCAGTGTGGCATCAGCTGCCAACCGGGCGACCATCTATACCCGCCTGGTGCCCGTCAATCAGCGCAGCTACACCCAGGAACAAATGATGTCGCGTGCGAGGGAACTACTGAAGTCTTATCCTTCGGAGCTGCGCACCGCCGTACTGCAGGCGGGTGGCGGCGGCGGCGGACAAGCCGACGTTCAATACGTGATCAAGGGTCCGGACCTCGACAAGCTCAACGAATATGCCACAAAAATCGTCGCGCGGCTTAAGCAAACCCCCGGCGTAGGCGATCCCGACATGTCGATGGTGTTCGGAAAGCCCGAGCTGCGGGTGGAAATCGACCGCCAACGCGCCAACGATCTGGGCGTGAAAGTCACCGACATCGCCACCGCGCTCAACACGCTAGTCGCCGGACAATTGGTTTCCTCGTTCCCATCGGGCGGCGAAGAGTACGATGTCCGCTTGCGGGCCGACAGCAAGTATCGCACCAGCGTCGAAGGCCTTTCGCAGTTGATTGTGTTCTCGACCAACAAGCAGGGCTGGGTGCCGCTCGATCAAGTGGTCCGCATCAAGGGCGGCAGTGCTCCTTCGAGCATCAGCCGTCTGGACCGCCAGCGCCAGGTGACCATCAGCGCCAACGTGCTGCCTGGCGGATCGCAACAGCAAGTGATCAACACCATGAACGACGTGATCAAGGAGATCCATCTGGACCCTGCCTACTCCACCGCTCTGGGTGGGTTCAGCAAGAACCTGGCGCAATCGGCCTACTACTTTGGCATCGCGATTGCTTCTCACGCTGATCTTTATGTACATCGTGCTGGCGGCGCAGTTTGAATCTTTCCTGCACCCGTTCACGATTCTGCTGACGTTGCCGTTGGCTGTGCCCTTCGGAATTCTTTCGCTGGTGCTGGCCGGCCAGACGATCAACGTTTTCTCCGCGCTCGGCATGCTGCTGCTGTTCGGCATCGTGAAAAAGAACGCGATTCTGCAAATCGACCACATGAACGGCCTCCGCGAGAAGGGGATGGACCGCTACGAAGCCATTATCCAGGCCAACCGCGACCGTCTGCGCCCCATCCTGATGACTACCGCCGCACTGGTGGTGGGCATGTTGCCGCTGATTATTTCCACCGGCGACGGAGCCGCAACCAACCGCTCCATCGGCGCGCTGGTAGCCGGCGGCCAGACCTTCTGTCTGTTGCTGACGCTGCTGGCAGTGCCGGTATTTTACTCCTTATTTGACGACATGAAGAACCTGCCGCTGGTCCACAAAGTCTTCAGGCGAATACGCGGCACGGGCCGACGGCCGCTGCCTCCGTTCCGCAGCCGGTCCACTTTGAAACCGGAGAAAAAGCCTGATGCGCTGGTTATTCTTCCGCCCCGCCGCCGCGCTCGCATTCGCGGCGGTTCTGATTCCCGGCGCCTCCGCGCAAACCGCGCAGGTGCAGACTGCCCCGCCGCAGGCTCAGACGACGGCCCCGCCGGACGCAACCACATTGGTCCCGCCCGTGCGACCGTTCCGCCTGCCCGCGCGTATCGGCGTTTTCGGCGAAGCTCGCATCACCCTGCAGCAGGCCCTGGCGATGGCCTTGGCCAACAACAAGGACATCGAAGCCTCCCGCATCGATCGCGAAATATCCGGCTACAGCCTGACCGGCGCGCGCGGACTCTACGATCCCACTATCGGCGCCGTCTCACAGTTTTTGAAGCAAGTGAATCCAGTGGCTAGCGCGCTGGGCGGATCCGCCACCGGCGCGGTGCTCAACCGCACCTGGCAAACCGATCCCACGCTCTCCGGCTTCACGCCTTGGCTCGGCGGCAGCTATCGCACAGACTTCAGCTCGCAACACGCTTACACCAACAACACGTTCTTCACGCTGAATCCGCAATACCCAACCGCGCTGACCTTCGAGTACACCCAGCCGCTGTGGCGCAATCTGCGGTATGACCTGAATCGCCACACCATCGACGTCGCGCGGAAAAACCGGACACTTTCGGACGAGCAATTTCGCCTGCGTGTGATGCAGGTAGTGCAGCAGACCGAGCAGGCGTATTGGGAAGTTTTCTACGCATACAACAATCTGCAGGTGCAGCTCGATTCGGTCGATATTGCGCGCCAGCAGGACGAAAGCAACCGCCGCCAGCAAGTGCAGGGCTTGCTTGCTCCCATCGACGTGGTCGCTGCCCAGACCCAGCTCGCCAACTTCGAGCTAAACGCTTACAGCGCCCAAACCACCCTCACGCAAGCGGAGAACAATCTCAAGACGCTGATGCTCGAAGGCCGCAGCTCCGCTTTGTGGACCAGCGCGCTGGTTCCGGTCACCGCGCCCGATGGCGCGCCGCCGCTGACTCCTCTGAACGATGCCGTCAGCGAGGCTCTGGCCAATCGTCCCGAGCTCAGTCAGGTGGAAATCTCCGGCCAGATCAATGCCAAAGACACGCGCCTGTATCGTGACCAGATCAAGCCGCAAGTCGACCTGGTTGGCAGTTACACGCGCAACGGTCTGGCGGGACCGGTGGTGGTTCAAAGCGGTCCCAATCCTTTCACTTCGAGCTTCGGTCCGCTGATCGATCGCCTGAACGTGCTCTCGACGTCGGCGGGACTCAATCCGATTACTCTGTCGACTGGCAGCGGCGCGCCGCCCGCCCTGCTGGTGGGTGATTACGGCCAGTCTCTCAGCAACCTCTGGGCGGGAAACTTTCCCACTACGCAGGTACAGCTTCGCGTCACCCTGCCGATACGGAACCGCGCCGCGGAAGCCAACCTAAGCACTGCCATCGCGCAGGGCCGCCGCATCCAGAATCAGCGCGAGCAGGTGGAGCAAACCATCGAAGCCGATGTGCGCAACGCCATGCAGTTGATGCAATCCGCCGAGCTGCGTCTCGAAGCCGCGCGCGTTCAACGTGAATCCGCCGAAGAACAGTACAACAGCGAGCAGCGCCAGTTCCGGGCCGGCACCTCCACACTGTTTTTAGTACAGCAGCGCCAGACGACCATGATCACCGCGCGCAGCCAGGAGCGCCGCGCCGAATCCGACCTGGGCGAAGCGGTCTCCGCGTATGAATTAGCGACCGGCTCGATTCTTCGCCAGCACAATATCAACTTGCAATAGACATGTCCAGCCCCGATTATTCCGCCCGCCGTGCTGCCTTTCGCAAGCTGCATGAAAGCGGCTGCTTTGTGATTCCCAATCCCTGGGATCCGGGCTCCGCGCGCTATTTGCAGCATCTCGGATTCAAGGCGCTCGCCACCACCAGCGCCGGGTTCGCGTTCTCGCTCGGCCTCGCGGACGCCGCCGTGCCGCGCGACACGATGCTGCGTAATATCGCCGACATCGTTGCCGCGGTGGACTTATCGGTGAATGCGGATTTCGAGTCCGGTTACGCGAGCGAGCCGGAAGGCGTCGCCGCTAACGTTCGGCTATGCGTGGAAACGGGCGTCGCGGGACTCTCTATCGAAGACGCCACCGGCGATTCTGCCGCTCCGCTATTCGAGCTGCCGTTGGCTATGGATCGCATTCGCGCCGCGCGCGCCGCCATCGACGCCTCCGCGAGCGGAGTGCTGCTCACTGCCCGAGCCGAGTGTTATCTGGTGAACCACGCCGATCCCTTTCGCGAGTCGCTGCGCCGCCTCCACGCGTATGCCGAAGCCGGAGCCGACGTGCTCTACGCGCCTGGATTGGCTGACCGCGGCGACATCAAGACGTTCGTCGCGGAACTGAGTCCCAAGCCGGTGAACCTTCTCATGAGCAGAAACACCGGGCTCACGGTCGCGGACCTGGCCGAGTTGGGAGTGCGCAGAATCAGCGTCGGTTCATCTCTCTCACGCGCTGCGTGGACCGCCTTCATGCGGGCTGCCGAAACCATCGCGAAGGAAGGCAGCTTCGCGGGATTCGATGGCCTCGTGCCCTACGCTGAGATCAACGGTTTCTTCAAGCGCTGATCACCTGTTCAGCTTCCGCAAGCACTCAGCCGCGGCCGCAAGAGTCTCCGGCTCCTTGGGAAAGCAGAAGCGGATCAACTGATCGTGGCCGCCTGGATCCGCGAAGAAGCACGAACCCGGCACCGCGGCGATGCCGACGTGCTCCACCAGGTGGCGGGCGAAGGCCGTATCGTCCGGGAAACCGAAGCCGGAGATGTCGGTCATCACGTAATACGCGCCCTGCGGCCGGAAGCAGCGGAAGCCGGCGGGGGTCAGCATGTCGATCATGGCATGGCGCCGCTCGCGATATTTTTCGGCGAGGTCGGTGTAGTAATTGTCGGGCAGCGCCAGCGCCGTCACGCCCGCGATCTGCAAAGGATGCGCCGCACCGACCGTCAGGAAGTCGTGCACCTTGCGGATAGAATCCGTTAGATCCGGACTCGCCAGCACCCAGCCCACGCGCCATCCGGTCACCGAATACGTCTTGCTCAAACTATTCACCAGGATGGTGCGGTCGCGCATGCCCGGCAGCAGCATCATGGGAATGTGCTCCGCGCCGTCGTAAAGAATATGTTCGTAGATCTCATCGGTAATCGCCAGCGCATCGAATTCCTGGCACAGCCCGGCGATGAAGGCCAGCTCGTCGCGGCTGAATACGCGGCCCGTCGGATTATTGGGCGAGTTCAGAATGATAGCTTTGGTGCGCGGAGAAAACGCGCGGCGCAGCTCATCGCGGTCGAAAGTCCAATCCGGCGGGCGCAGCGTCACCAGCTTGCGGGTGCATCCGCAGAGCACCGAATCGGGTCCGTAGTTTTCGTAGAAGGGCTCGAACACCACCAGCTCATCGCCGGGATTGGTGACGCCGGTCAGCGATGCGATCATGCCTTCGGTGGCGCCGCACACTACCGTGATTTCGCGCTCCGGGTCGAAGTCGAGCTGGTAATGCCGGCGATACTTCGCGGCGATGGCGTCGCGAAACGGCTTCGCGCCCCACGTGATGGAGTATTGATTGATGTCGGCTTCGATGGCTTCAATGGCGGCGCGCTTCAGAATCGCGGGAGCGGGGAAATCGGGATAACCTTGGGCCAGATTGACGGCGTTGTACTGAAACGCCAGGCGCGTCATCTCGCGGATGACGCTTTCGTTCAGTCCGGAGGCGCGGTCGCTGCGGAAGCGCGGGCGGCTGTCAGCGTGCGCCGGTGGCTCGAGAACTCTTGGTTCGCTGGTCGATCCCATCTGAATAGGATACCCGGCTGGCGGGAGCAGCGGTCTTGACCGCCGCAGTCTCGGGCGCGGCGTACAACTGACGATAGATATCGGCGTTGCGTAAGACGATCTGAATGTATTCGCGCGTCTGCGTGAAAGGCACAGTTTCGACGAACTCGGCGGGCTCGCGGAATTCGCCCCAAGTGGACCAGTCCTTCGCGCGGCTGAGCCCGGCGTTGTAAGCCGCCAGCGCCGCTTCCCATCGGCCGTCGACGCTATCGACTACCGATCTCAAATAATAGGTGCCCAACTGCAAATTTACCTGCGGCTGGAACAATCGCGCCGTCGAGTAAGGGCGGATGCGCAAGCGGCGGCTTAACTCGCGGCCGGTAGACGGCATAATCTGCGTAAGCCCGCGTGCGCTGGAGGCGGAGACGGCCTTGGGATTGAATTCGGATTCCTGCCGCGCCAAGGCCGCCACCAGAAACGGGTCCAGATTATTTTGCCGGGCGAAACGTTCCAGATCATCGCGGTAGGGTATGGGAAACGCCAACTTCCAAAATTCGGCGGGCGCGGAGTCGATGCGCATATACAAATAGTCGGGAGCGTAGCGCTTCAGGTATCGTATTGCATGGTCCTGCGCCGAGCGGCGGGCGGCCATGGTCGCAAGTTCCAGTCCCATGACGTGCGGCTGATCTTCGTTCTGCGCGGCGTAGCGTAGCTCCACGTCGGCCCAATCGTCGAGTCCCGCGGAGGCCAGCAGCCGCGCGCGCGCCAGGCGGACTTTCGCCCGGGCGTTGGGTTCGAAATTACGCACTCGCGCGCGCGTCGGGAAATCGACGGTGCGCAGAAAGCTGCTTACTGGGGTGCTTACCGGCGAAGATGCCGCCGCCCTCTGCGGCAATGCCGCCAGGCGTTCGCGTGCGAGTCCGGTGTAAAAATAGTTGGGATATTCGCGGACGATCTCGCCGTAATAGGCGCGCGCCGCTGAGGGATCGTCCGCGCCCTCGGCCAGACGGCCCAGAAAATACAACGCTGCCGAAGATTCATCGGAGTTCGGGAACAGGCGCAGATGCTCGCGCAGCAGGTCGCCGGCGTCGTCCCTGCGGCGCAGGTAGTGCGCCCATGTCACCTTCCAGTGGCAGCCCGCCGCGCGCGTTTCTTTCGGGAAGGATTCGTAACACGCGCGATAGAGCGGCTCGTAGGAGTCCACCTGGTTCTCCACCAGGTACGAATTGCCCATTGCCAGCAGCGCTTCCAGACGCCAGGGGGAATCGGGATGCAAGCGGGCCAATTCATCCAGCTCCGCGCTCATGGCCGGGCGATCGTTGGCGCGCCGCGCGCACAGCAGCAGATAATGCAGCCGTTCTGCGTTGGCCTGCGGCGATTGCACCGTGAGCTCGGCCAAATACTTTTGCGCGGCCTTCGTGTCTTTGGCGATATATTGCGCCACGCCGATCTTCACCAGCGCGGCATCGCGCTCGTCGCCACCGAGGCGCGGCACTAATGCCAGCAGCTCTTTCTTCGCTTGCTCCGCGTGCCCGGCATCCAGCAATTTCAGCGCACGCCCCAGCATGGCGCCGCCCATGGCCGGCGGATATTGGTCTCCGAGCTGCGATTCCAGGCTCGCGGCCAGCGTGTCGGCTTCGGCGGACTCGCTTGAAGCCGGATAGTTATAGTACACGCGCTGCGCATAGACCGCGGCGCTGACGGGGTCGCCGGCTGCGGCGAAAGCTTTGGCCAGCGCCAGATCGCCTTGCGGCTGCGGCAGTGCGCCGTAATACTTGCGCAACAAACTGACGGCGCCGCCCGTGTTGGCGCCAGCGCTGTTGGCGGTTTGCCCGAAAGCCTGAGCTCCCAGCAACGCGGCCCGTCCGATCAACGGCGACGCCGGCGATTGCGCCCATATGGGCTCCAGCGCCGCCGGCACGGCCGCATAGTTTCCGGCATTGAATTCGGCAGACGCCCGGAACCACGCCACATAGTCGGAGATCTGCGGAAGCCGCCCGCTCAGTCCTTTGAGCGTAGCGATGGCCGTAGCTTCATTCTTGGATTGCAGAGCAGCGACAGCCGCCTTGAGGTCGGTGACTGCATCGTCGGCAGCGGATAACGAGACAGCCACGCCGGCCACGGCCAATAATGCCGCTACCGGAACACGCCAACTCGCGCGAAACCATTCACGCCGGATCATGTTCTACTGTCGATTGTCGCACCGATTGCCGGCGAGGGGAAGGGTTTTCTGCCCTAGGGCGGACTTCACCTTATTCAATAGGGCATTTGCCGGTTGGTCAGCTTCCGGCCTTGATTGGTCAGAGCGACGCTGGTGCCGTGGGTCACGCTGGTGCCTTCCTTGAAGAGCCGTTCCATGTCGTCCATGCGAACGGTTTCGAGAAACGCCACATGGTTGGCCTTGAGCGCCGCCATCACGCGGGCGCGAGCCGACGCCATGATCGGGGCATAGGGCGGATCGTGATGCTCCGGCATTCCGAGCGAAAGACTCATGTCTCCCGGGCCCCACTCCGCGAACGCGATTCCCGGCACGGCCGCAACTTTTTCGGCGTTCGCCAGCGCATGTTTGTCTTCGATCTTGAGCGACAGCATGAGTTCCCCGTCGGGGTTCAGCGGCCAGGGATCGGCAAGACGCCGGTACTCAGTCACGGAGACGCCCCAGATCTTCGCTGCGAAAGCTTCGCTGCCCTCACCGCGCCAGCCCTCTTCCAAATCGTTCTTCTGCAGGTTCGGGCGCTCGAGGGGATAGCGGCAAGCGGCGACGAACAATTTGACAGCCTCCGGACTGCGCGCGTGGCACAGTTGAATTCCGTGGACGCCCGCCGCCAGCACCTGATGAATCATCCAGTAATTGGCGCGAATGCTGGTTTCGTCATACCCCAGCACCGGCAGAGTGACGATCACCGCGGGTGTCCGGTGTCCGCTCTTGGTCGGACCGCCAGCCGCGAGTCCGACCATGAACTGGCGGAGCGCCCCGATATCAAAAGTGCCATGCTCCATTTCGTAGATGATGAAATCGTTGTTGGTCGATGCCAGCCGCAAGCCCGCTTCGTAGCCATCGCCACCCTGAGCCCCGGCGTTATAAATCGGTTGGCCGTCGGCCAGCAGCTCGATGGCTTTGTTCAGGCGCTTGGGTTTGTAGTTCGGGTCTCCGCCCTGCGCCCAAATGGCCGGGACGAACGCGATCGCGAGTAAGGGAAGGTACAGCGCAGTGTTTTTCAAGGTGGCCTCCACAAATTCAAAACCGGCGATTCCGGCCGGCTGAGACCTGAGAAGTATATCAGCTTGGGCTTTCGCTGTGGCACGCCGCTGCGATAGCCCAGCGCATCAATCTCAATCCCCGACGCCAGCCTGAGCGCAATCGGCACTGCGCCTTCCACAGTTCGCTACCATAGAGGTTCACCCATGAAACTGAACAGCTACACCATCACTCAGGGGCACGATCGTGCGCCCGCGCGCGCCATGCTGAAGGCCATCGGCTTCACCGACGAGGACCTCAAGAAGCCGATCATCGGCGTGGCCAATACCTGGATCGAAACCATGCCGTGCAACTACAACCTGCGCGAGCTCGCCGAGCATGTCAAAGCCGGCATCCGCGCGGCTGGCGGCACGCCCATGGAATACAACACTATCGCCATCAGCGATGGCGTGACGATGGGCACCGAGGGCATGAAGGCCTCGCTGGTGAGCCGTGACCTGATTGCCGATTCCATCGAGCTAGTCGCCCGCGGCCACATGTTCGACGGCGTAGTGGCGCTGGTAGCGTGCGACAAGACCATCCCGGGAGCGGCCATGGCGCTGCTGCGCCTCAACATCCCGGGCGTCATCATGTACGGCGGCACCATCATGCCGGGACACTTTAAGGGCCGCGATCTCACGATTCTCGACGTGTTCGAAGCGGTGGGCGCGAACGCCGCTGGCAAAATGTCGAACGAGGATTTCCTGGCCATCGAAAACCTGGCCTGTCCCGGAGCCGGCGCCTGCGGCGGCCAGTTCACGGCCAACACCATGGCGACGGTGATGGAGATGATCGGGCTGTCGCCCATGAATACCGCGTCGGTGCCGCAGGTTGACCCGCGCAAGCATCAAGTCGCATTCCGCTGCGGTGAAGTGGTGATGGATGCGGTGCGCGCCGGACGCAAGGCGCGAGACGTCGCCACGCGCGAAGCCTTCGAAAACGCCATTGCGTCGGTGGCTGCGACCGGCGGCTCCACCAACGCGGTGCTGCATCTGCTTGCCATGGCGCGGGAAGCGGAAGTGGATCTCAAGATCGAGGATTTCCAAACCATCAGCCTGCGCACGCCGCTGCTGGTGGATCTGAAGCCCAGCGGAAAATACGTGGCCTCGGATGTCGATAAAGCCGGGGGCTGGCCGGTGGTGGCCAAGCGCATGGTGGACGGCGGCTATGCCCACAAGGGCGCGATGACCGTGACTGGCCGGACCTTCGGAGTGGAGGCGGCGGAGGCCAAGGAAACCGCGGGGCAGGATGTGATCCGTGCGTTGGATAATCCGATCAAGAAGACCGGCGGCTTAGTGATTCTCAAGGGCAACCTGGCACCGGAAGGCTGCGTGATCAAGGTGTCCGGCACCAATCGCAAAGAGCATCGCGGACCGGCTCGCGTTTTCAACCGCGAAGAGGACGCGATGGCGGCAGTGACCGGCGGCAAGATCAAAGCCGGCGATGTGCTGGTGATCCGCTACGAGGGTCCGAAAGGCGGCCCGGGTATGCGCGAAATGTTGGGCGTGACCGGAGCGATCGTGGGCGCAGGACTTGGCGAGGAGGTCGCGCTCATGACCGACGGGCGCTTCAGCGGAGCCACCCGCGGGTTCATGGTGGGTCACGTTGCTCCCGAAGCGGCAGTCGGCGGCCCGATTGCGGCTGTGAACGAAGGCGACATCATCACCATCAATACTGAGAACAGCTCGATTGAGGTTGCGCTGAGCCCGGAACAGATCGCCGAAAGAATGAAATCCTGGAATCCGCCGGCTGCGAAATACGCTACCGGAGTATTTCAGAAGTATGTGAAACTGGTCGGCTCCGCCGCGCACGGCGCGGTGACGGGATAGGTCTTAACCAAAATGACTGGGAATCGGAGGGATTGGTTCCTGAGCATGCTTCGTGCAGCCGGTGCCGCGAGTTTGGTCAGCCGGGCAGCCGCGCAGGAACCGGAACTCTTTTCTGGATTTCGCACCCAGCGAATCGCCACTTCAGGCGCCGATATCAACGTAGCTACGGCCGGTAGCGGGCCGCCGTTACTGCTTCTCCACGGATTCCCGGAGACCCATGTATCATGGCATAAAATCGCGCCGCGACTAGCCGAGCGATTCACGGTAGTGGCGCCCGACCTTCGGGGCTACGGCGACAGCAGCAAGCCTGCCGACGGTGAAAATCACGGCAATTACTCGAAACGCGCGATGGCACTGGATCAGGTGGAAGTGATGCGCTCGCTCGGCTTCGACCGGTTTTCAGCGGTGGGACAACGACCGCGGCGCACGCGTCGCCTGGCGCCTGGCAGTGGAACACCCTGAACGTGTCAGCAAGGTGGCCGTGCTTGACATTGTACCCGACCATGTATGGTCCGCCGCCGAATTGCAAGCGAAAATGAGAGGGACAGGGTTGGTCTGCGCTCATGTATACGGCCTTGGGTGGAGTGAAAGGACTCCGGGCCAGGATGGAATGCGCTACGCTCTCTTCCCATTTACTACTCCAGTCATAGAAGACTGTGGACGGGTGCGGGTTTCGAGAGCGCCGGATTTGACCGTTGTGCCATCTCGTGGTTCGTCTGCAAACCTGGCAGGAAATCATAAAGTTCTCAGTTGCCGTCAGTCCGTTTCAAGCAGCGGCCGGTAGCGGAGGCCGATAGGCTTCCCCGGTAGCCAGCACCGCCCAGGCCATCCTCGCCAATTTATTAGCTAAGGCGACGGCGGCGGCGTGGCGGTGGGTATGGGACGTAAGTTTTTCGAGCCACGCTTTCAGGCCGGGAGTCTGTTTGGTTTTCTGCTGCAGGACGGCACGCGCACATTGCACGAACAGTTTTCGCAAATATCGGTTCCCTCGCTTGCTGATGCCCAGCAGCTTCTGCTTGCCGCCGGTGGAGTACTCGCGAGGAACCACGCCCATCCAGGCTGCGAACTCCCGCCCCTTGCGGAACGCGGCTCCGTTGCCAATCGCCGCGATTACTGCGGTTGCTGTCACCGGTCCGATGCCCGGGACCTTCACCAGCCGTTGGCAGGCTTCGTTCTCCTGCACGGTCTGCTCGATCAGTGCCTCGGCCTCCTCCAGCCGTTGAGCCAACTGGTCCAGTTCCAATTTCAGTTGCGCCAGCAGCAAACGTAATGTTCCCGACAGCTTCGCATCTGCATCTTCCAGGATCCCAGGCAATGCTGCTTCGATATAGCGTCGCCCCTTCCGTACCGTGATCCCGCGCTCCAGCAGCAAGCCGCGAATCTGGTTGATGACCGCAGTGCGCCGTGTGACCCACCGTTCACGCACCCGATGCAGGGACTGCAGATCCAACTGGTCATCGCTCTTAATCGGCACAAACCGCATCGTCGGCCGGCCCACCGCTTCCGCGATCGCCTCCGCATCGACATAGTCATTCTTGTTGGTCTTCACGTAGGGCTTCACGTACTGGGCCGGAATCAGACGCACTTCGTGTCCTTGCTCCTGCAGGGCCCGGCCCAGAAAATGTGCGCCTCCGCAAGATTCCATGCCAATCACATGCACCTTCCGGTTCGCGGTAAACCGCAGCAGCTGCGCTCGCGAGAAGCGTTTACGCACGACCACCTCTCCCCGCTCGCTCAAACCTACCAAGTGAAAACTCGTCTTACCGAGATCAATGCCAATCGTGTGTATGTGCATGGGATGTCTCCTTGTGATGTCTTGCCACCTTTCGTTTTGCCAGAACGAAGTGGCAGAAGTCTTCCCTGAGTCTCGTTCCCGGCGGAGCCGCCCGTCGCTCGCCCAATAGGGCGACGGGCGGTGTAGCCGGGTACGAGACGAACTCGTTTCCCGGTGGTGAGTCCCCGAGCAGTGTCGCGGCGGCGGACCATCCCATTACTACTCCACAGTAACCCGGGAATTCGCGACCGCTTACTTTCACTGGTTCTTTCTGATTCAGCCAGCGCCTTTTCCCGAACAAGTGATTGGAGCAAATCCGGAGGTGTTTCTACGCCGGTTCCTTCCGGCGTCCGCGATTGCGCCGCGAGCCTTCGCCGAGTACCTTCGATGTTTCCGCGATCCCCTCACGATACACGCCACCTGCGAGGATTATCGTGCGGGCGCGAGCATCGATCTAATCCATGCTCGCGAAACCCGCGCGGAGCGTGTGAAATGTCCCATGCTGGTCTTGTGGGGCGAGCGCAGCATCATCGCGCAGCTTTACGACGTCATGAAAATGTGGCGTGAACAGGCATCCCAAGTAAGCGGAAAAGCCCTGGCTTCGGGGCACCATCTGGCCGAGGAAGTCCCCCAGCAGACGCTGGCGGAAATTTCAGCATTTCTTCGGGCTTGAGCGGCGTCTTTAGACCGGCTCGGCTACGTGCGCGTCGACCATCTTTTTCAGGTCGGGCTTGCCCATGGCTCCGACGCGCTGATCCACCACTTTGCCGCCCTTGAACAGGAGCAGCGTGGGGATTCCACGAATCTGATACCGCGAAGCCGTTCCTGGATTGTCGTCGGTATTGAGCTTACCGACTTTGACTTTACCTAAATACTCGTCGGCGACCGCATCCACGGTCGGCGCCATTGCGCGGCAGGGTCCGCACCACGGAGCCCAGAAGTCCACCAATACCGGGACCTCCGAATTCAGCACGTCCTGGTCAAAAGCGCTATCGGTGAAGTTTAGAGTGTTATCGCCAGCCATAGTATTTGTTTGTCTCTTCCCGTCGCTTCTTATGATGCCGGAAGCGGCGCATAGGATGCAAGTTATCGTCCTGGTCCGCAGATCCTTCCCGCCTCTCGCCGGCTAAGCTAACATGGACTTTCCAGGCCATTTATGAGCCAAGTGTTGATCTGCGACGCTATTCGCACGCCCTTTGGGCGTTACGGGGGCGCGCTCTCGGCAATCCGCACCGACGACCTGGCTGCCCTGCCCCTGAGAGCCCTGATGGAGCGCAATCCGGGCGTCGATTGGGGAGCCGTCGATGACGTGGTTTTCGGCTGCGCCAACCAGGCTGGTGAGGACAACCGCAACGTCGCCCGCATGGCTTTGCTGCTGGCTGGTTTGCCTCAGGAAGTCCCGGGTTCGACGGTAAACCGACTATGCGGGTCCAGTCTCGAAGCGTTGAGCGTGGCCTCTCGCGCTATCAAGTCCGGCGAGGCGGAGCTCATAATCGTGGGCGGCGTCGAAAGCATGTCGCGCGCTCCTTTTGTGATGGGCAAGGCCGATGCGGCGTTCAGCCGCGGCGCTGAGATATTCGACACCACCATCGGCTGGCGTTTTATCAATCCCCTGATGCAGGCTCGCTACGGCGTCGATTCCATGCCCGAGACTGCCGAGAACGTCGCTGGGGAGTTTCACGTAAATCGCGCCGATCAGGACGCCTTCGCGTATCGCAGCCAGCAGCGCTGGGCCAAAGCGAACGCTGCCGGGTTCTTCACCTGTGAGATTACGCCGGTCCTGATTCCGCAGAAGAAGGGCGATCCCCAAAAGTTCGTCGTCGACGAGCATCCGCGCCCCGATACCAGTCTCGATATCCTGGCCAAACTTAAGCCGATCGTGAAGCCCACCGGCACCGTCACAGCGGGCAACGCCTCGGGCATCAACGACGGTTCGGTGGCCCTGATCCTGGCGAGCGAAGCCGCCGCTCGCAAGCACGGTCTGACGCCCAAGGCTCACGTGGTCGCCTCCGCCGCGGCCGGAGTCGCGCCCCGCATTATGGGCATGGGTCCGGTGCCCGCCACCCGCAAGGTTTTGGCCAAGGCTGGCCTCCAGCTTTCGCAAATGGATGTCATCGAATTGAACGAAGCTTTTGCGGCGCAGGCCCTAGCCGTCATGCGCGAACTCGGCCTCCCCGACGATGCCGCTCACGTCAACCCCAACGGCGGAGCCATTGCCATCGGGCATCCGCTCGGCGCCAGCGGCGCGCGTTTGGTGACCACTGCACTCTACCAGCTCCTCCAGGCGGGAGGCCGCTATGCGCTGTGCACGATGTGCATCGGCGTGGGCCAGGGCATCGCAGCGATTATCGAGCGTATTTGAGCGCCCTTCCGGGCCCGCCAGGAGCAGCCCGCGCAATCTTTTCCTTCGCTTTACGTTTGCTGAGAACAACCCGGGAAGGAAACATTAAATATGAAAATTTGTTCTTCCGGCACGGTACGCCAGGTGTATACTCAACGCGTAAACCGGGACACCTGCTGAACCGCCCACGACGCTATCTGCGCGGTCAGGAGTTGTTCGAAATGCGGTATGGCGTTGTCCTCTCCGCAGTATCGTTAATTCCTTGCACGGGCACTAGCTGGAGGTGTGTCTGCAAGTGTTTCCTCGGCGACTCGTAGTTTGAAAGAAAGGATATCCGTCATGAATGAAAACATTCTC
The DNA here is from genome assembly GCA_963779075.1 of Bryobacterales bacterium. Lineage (GTDB taxonomy): Bacteria > Acidobacteriota > Terriglobia > Bryobacterales > Bryobacteraceae > Palsa-187. The sequence continues at coordinate 533,744 of CAVZWS010000018.1, read as the reverse complement.
GACCAGAACAAGGAACTCGCACGCCGCTTCTACGATGAATGCTGGAATCAGGGCAAGGTGGAACGGCTGGACCAGTATGTTGCGAAGGACTGCCGCTACCACGACCCGGCGTTCCCGTCGCTGAAATCGGGCATCAACGATCTGGAAAGTCACATCGCTATGTGCCGGAAAGCATTTCCGGATCTCCGCTTCAGCCTGGACGATATGATTGCCGAACGCGACGAAGTGGTGGTGCATTGGACTGCCAATGGCACCCACCAGGGCCAGTTTCTGGGAGTTGCACCTACCCGCAGGACTGCCTCGGTTAGCGGCACTTCCATTTATCGCATCAAGAATCAGAAGATCGTGGAGCAGTTTGCGGATTGGAACCTGCTGACGCTGCTCGAACAACTGGGCGCCGCCACGGTTCCCAGGATGCAAGCGACCGCCCGCTAGATATTCTATTCCTCTCCAGGGGCACGGTTTGCCGGTGACGCATTCCGTGCCCCTTCCTCTCGCAATCTCATCCCCGTTGGCAATCGGCCCCATAAACACAATCTATGGGTCTAAGTCTTGCTCCAATCGACGCTTTTCGTTGACAATGTAGGCTCAGTCGGCAAAGTCACATTTCCGAAACAGACCGCCCCGAGGAGCACTCATGACAAAATACAAACTCGAATACATCTGGCTTGACGGTAAAACTCCCATCCCTGAATTGCGCGGCAAAACGCTGCTCAAGGCGTTTGAGCGTACACCTACCCTTGCCGACCTGCCCAATTGGGGCTTCGACGGCAGCTCCACCATGCAGGCCGAGGGAAAGAGCTCCGACTGCATCCTGAAACCGGTGGCCCTGTATCCCGATATCAGCCGCAACAACGCGTTATATCGTTCTGAACGAAGTGATGCACCCGGATGGGACCCCGCATTCCACCAACATGCGCGCGACCATCGAGAACGACCCTGACTTGTGGATTGGCTTCGAGCAGGAATATTTCCTGTATCAAGGTGGACGTCCGCTCGGCTTCCCGGAAAATGGCCACCCCACCACTCCCCAAGGCCCGTACTACTGCGGTGTCGGCTATAAATACATGGGCAGCCTGGCCCGCAAGATAGTCGAAGAACACCTGGAAGCTTGTCTGGCGGCTGGTATCAATCATGAAGGCATCAACGCCGAAGTCGCGAAAGGCCAGTGGGAGTTCCAGATCTTCGCCAAAGGCTCCGCCAAAGCCGCTGACGACCTGTGGACCGCTCGCTATTTGATGACGCGTCTCTGCGAGAAATATGAAGTCGATGTTGAATTGCACTGCAAGCCGATCAAGGGTGACTGGAACGGATCCGGCATGCATACCAATTTCTCGACGAAATACATCCGTGACGTAGGCGGCAAGGAATACTTTGAAGCGCTCATGAAGGCGTTCTCCGACAACGTCGCCGCGCACATCGCTGTGTATGGCCCGGATAACCATCTGCGTTTGACGGGTCTGCACGAAACGCAAGCCATTGACAAGTTCAGCTATGGTCTCTCGGATCGCGGCGCTTCGATCCGGATGCCTGTGAACTTCATCAAGAACGGTTACAAGGGCTATCTGGAAGATCGCCGTCCCGAACTCCGAAGCCGACCCCTACCAGATCGTCTCGCAGATTCTGAAAACGATTAATAGCGTTGGCAAGCCGGCAATGGCGGCTGCCTCCTAGCCTGAAGAGATGAGGCGGGCGCGCCACGCGGACATAGCGCGCCCCCACATCCACTGCAATGGGAGACGCCCGCAGTGCCTTGTGCGGGTTTTTGCAGTCGCGCCGGCCGGGCGATCTGCGGATCGGGTCGGGGGAAGTATATAATGAGCGATGACGAAAACAGCAATTCGTCTCAATCAACCCTAAAGTCAAAGGCCCTACGATAGACCGTTCGAGGAGAACCATGAGCAACGACCTGCGTAATTTTCTGCAACTCTCTTATGAAGAATTGGAAGAACTGAACCTGAAGGCCAAGGAACAACGGCTTAGCCGCGTTCCGATGGAAACGATCCGCGAAGAACGCCTGAAGTACCTCTCCGACGAAAAGCGGATCAAGGCTGTCACGGTGATGTTCAGCGACCTCGAAGGCCGCCTGCACATGCTGGATTACGACAAGAAGTTCCTGCTGAAGAGCTGGGACAATCTGACGTTCGACGGCTCCTCGATTCGCGGCTTCACGGCCCAGAAGGAAAGCGATCTGCGGCTGGGCATCGATTGGTCCGCTTTCTACTGGGGCCCGGCGGATGTTTTCGGCGAAGGCAAGGTAATGGTGTTCGGCGAGGTCCTGGAGAAGGACGGGACGCTCTATGTGGGCGACATGCGCGGCGTGCTGAAGACCTATGCCGAGGCCCAGTACAAGAAGAACGGCTACACGCTGAATGCCGCCAACGAAATCGAAGGCTTCATTTTCGCGGGCCTTGACGCCGAGCGGCGCTATCACGAAACCGGCAAATTCGAGTACGTGAACACCGGCGGATACTATCACTCGCTGCCCGGCGATCCGCTGCGGACTTTATCGACAAGAGCGCCGAAGTGCAGCGGGCCATGGGGTTCCAGAATGAAAAAGATCACCCCGAAGTCGCGCCCTCGCAGTTTGAAATCAACTACAGCTACGCCGAGGTGGTGGCGGCGGCCGACCACATCCAGCTCTACAAATTCATTTGCCGCCAAGTCGCCAAGAATATGGGGATGTCCGCCAGTTTCCTGCCCAAACCGGTGGTGGGCGTCAACGGAAGCGGCATGCACACCAACGTTTCGGTGAGCAAGGGCAAGACCAACCTGTTCTGGGATGCCAAGGGCGAAGAGAAACTAAGCAAGTTCGGCTGGGATTTTACCGATCGCATTCTGACCGCCGGCAACGACATCTGCCTGGTTCTGAATCCCAGTGTCAATGCCTACCGGCGTCTGGACCCGCACTTTGAAGCGCCCAACCAGCTCATCGCGTCGGCGGTAGACCGCGGCTCGATGGTGCGCATCCCGCTTGGCAACGAACGCAGCATCCGCGTGGAGGTTCGCGCCGTCGCCCCGGATGCCAATCCCTACATGGTGCTGTACTCGATTTTCAAGACCGGGATCGATGGCAGTATTTCGAAGATCAAGGATTTGCGCTCGGCCAAGCGCTTCCTGCCGGACAACATCTACGATGCGATGGACAACTTCAGCAATGCCGATTGGACCACCAAGCTGTTCGGCGCCGACGTGAAGGCCCGCTATGTGGATTTGAAGAAAGGTTCGGCGGACCGCTGCCCGCGTCTTCTGGGAACCGTCGTAAAAGCCCCGGAGATCCAGTTCCATCACGAGGTTTATAACCAGTACCTGTGGAATCAGTTCTAGAAACTGCGTTCCATTTCGAATCGGTAGCAGCGCCTCGGGCAAACGTCCGGGGCGTTTTGCTGTACGGCTATAGCGCAGCGGTGGACGTGAATCAGCGCCGCGCGTGCCGCGAAATCGGCGCCTAACACGCCGCCAGCAGACGCGCTTTCAGCGTCGCCTGGGTTTCCGGCGAAAGTTTACTCCCTTGGTGCGCCACGTAGAAAACATCGATGGCGCGGTTGCCCTTGGTGTCGATCAGCACCACATCGATGTTGCAGGCCGCCGAGGAGAACGCCGTCGCCAGGCTGTAGAGCAGGCCGGGGCGATCTTGCGTGTTGATCTCCACCAGCGTCGCGGTGGCGCACGCGTCCGAGTCGAACTCGACGCTCGGCGGTTCGGCCGCCCTCTTCGATTCCGGCTGCGGCCGGTTCTTCAGCAGCATCCTCACATCGGTCTTACCGGTGGCAACCTGGCGCAGCAGATCCAGCAAGCGATCGGTCTCCGAGGGATTCAGTTCCAGGGTGCGGCGCGGATCGGCAAAAACGAAGGTGTCGAGGATCAGCCCGCGAGCATTCGCGAAGGCTTCTGCCTTGAGAATATCCAGGCCGAAGCTGGAGAAGGCTCCGGCCAGCGACGCGAACAGAAACGGCATGTCGCGGGCCACCACCGTGGCTCGCCACGCGCCCCCGGTATGCTCGAGTTTTGCCGCCACTCCGGTGGGCCGGCTCAGCTCATAAAGCTTCACATGGCTCTCGATTTCCGCCGGTGAATGGGTCCGCAGATAGCGCACCGGGAAACCCTTCAGGAAGCCGGCGCGGTCGGCGAGATTCTCGGGAACTTCCTGAATGCGGTCGGTTTCGAGTTCTCGCGTCAACTCCTGCTGCGTCACGCGGTAGACCCGCCAAAGCTGTTCCAGCCGCCACGGCGTCATGGCGCCCGGGTTCACGCCGGAGATATCGGCATAGGTGAGAACCGCCAACGATTTCAGACGTTCGATGGTGCCGACGCGGTCGGCGACGGCGCGAGCCGTAGCGGGATCGCCCAAATCGCGGCCGGCCATCACTTCGGATAGCGCCAGATGATGCAGCACCAGAAACGCGACGGTGTCCTGTTCTTCTTGCGGCACCTGCAAGCGCTGCATGGCGGCCAGAGCATATTCGAGTGATACGTCCGAATGATGGCCCGTGAATGCTCCTTTACCCACGTCGTGATAGAGCAGCGCGAAAAGCAGAACTGCCGAATTGTCGATTTCGGTCGAATAATCCGCTGAAGCGCCGCAAGGCGGGATCCTGCGCCGTGCGCAGCGCTGCCAATTGCTCAATACATACCAGGGTATGCTCGTCCACCGTGTAGCGATGGTAGAAATCCCGCACCACCAGGCTCGCCACGCCCTCCCATTCGGGGAACAGGACCTGCATCAGGCCGGTGTTTTGCAGAACCCGTAGCGCCATTGACGCATGCGGCAGCGACAAAATAACCTTGAGATGAGGCCATAGCGGACGCGGAACGCGGCACCATTCCGCAAAGGCGCCGCGGGCTGCTTCCAGGCGCCGCTCGGTTTCGGCCGCCAATACAACGCCGTGACGCGCCACAAATTCCAGCAGACGCAAAATCGTCTCCGGATCGCTCTGTAGCCGCGCGGGATTGCGCAGGAATACACGTTCGCTGGAGACCGTGAATTCGGAATTCGATATCCGCGACCGCATGTTGCGCAAGTTGCTGAACAAAGAAGTCTCGGATTTCTCGGCGCCGTCCAGCGTGCGCTGGGCTTCGCGAAACACCACGGCAGCGTGGCTGAAGTACTCGCGCATCCATAACGTCGGCGTTTTCGCGGTGGAAAACGGCTGCTTCACCACCGATTCCTGGGCTTCAAAGTTCAACACATTGCGGTCGCCGGAGGCTTCGAAATGCAGGAAACATCGCAACGAGGAAAGAAATGCCGCAGGCTCCGCCAGCGGCGCCTCCAGGCGCAGTTCCGGACGCAATATCGAAATCCAGTGAAGGAAATGCAGATCCCGCAATCCGCCGGGAGTCTCCTTTATATCCGGCTCCAGATGGTAGAGCGTGTCCTGATGCTTGCCATGGCGCGCCCGTGTAAGCTGGCAGAGGTGCTTGGTTAAACGGTGACTCTGCTTGGTGAAAAACAGCGGCAGGCGCGCCTCCAGCTTGGCATGCACCTGCGCGTCGCCAGCCAGTAAGCGCCGGTCGAGAAGGCTGATGTTTAGCTCCGGATTGTGATCGTGAACTTCAGCGCAGTCGCTCACGGTGCGAACCGAATGGCTGAGCCGCAGTCCCGCGTCCCACAACTGCCGCATGAATTCGGAGAGAGAGTCCTTGATACTGGCTGCCAGGGACTCGTTTTCCAGCAGGATCATGATGTCTATGTCGGAATACGGGAACAACTCGCGGCGCCCGTATCCGCCGACCGCCAGCATCGCGATCCCCTTCGGAAAAGCGCTCCGCAACGTCCCGTCGAAGGCCTCGATCGACAGGGTATCGATGACGCCCGTTAGCTGATTTTGCACGGCGGCGGCATCGCCGGTAGCGTAAAATTCCTCGCGAATCCGGCTCCATGCCGGGCTGCTTTGTAGTTTCTCCATCCTGACACCCGCACTCGTCACCATCTCTTAATCCTATTCAATCAGTATCCCGCAACCCTTCGCAGGCGACAATGAAAAACTCTGAATGAGGTCAATCGAAATTATCTATATCCATGCCATTGACCCCGAGGGATTTAGGGGCTATCGAGTCTATCCAAATTATCTATTAGCCAAGCTTGAAAGTGCCCATTACAATCGGGTTATTCGCACTTCAGCAGGACGCAAGCCGCGCCGCTTGTAGCCCTTGTTTTCAGCTTAAATTTTGGGAGGTTTCACCTTGAAGAATACAAGACTATTCGTGGGCAGTTGTCTCATGGCCATCGCGTCCTTGGCATTTGCGCAAGATCAACCGGCGCCCGCGGTGCCCCTGCGCCAGCGGCTCCTGCTGCCCCAACGCCGCTTCCCACGCCCGCCATAGCTGGCCCCCTATCAGGACAGCCACCGGCAATGTTCGACGCCGGCCCTTTCGGCAAGCTCGCCGTGAACGGCTTTCTCAGCGGCTGGGGCCTGTTGCAGAACAATCACGTCCCCGGGGATGACACCGCGCGGGCGGATCTGAGTAACGGGCAGATCGTGATTCAAAAGACCGATGGAGTGTTTCAGTTCTACCTGCAAGCGGGCGCTTATGCGATTCCGGACCTGGGTGCGCCGTTCGTAAAGACTAAAGATATCATCAGCAGCCTCTATGGCCCGCTGCCCGTCGCTTTTGCGAAGCTGCAGGCCGGGAAAAACACCTCTTTCCTGATCGGCTCCCTTCCCACCCTGATCGGCGCCGAGTACACCTTCAGCTTCGAAAATATGAACGTCGAGCGCGGCCTGCTGTGGAATCAGGAGAATGCCATCAGCCGTGGAATCCAAGTGAACCAGACCATGGGGAAAGTCAGCGCCTCGCTGAGTTGGAACGACGGTTTCTATTCAAACCGCTATAGCTGGCTGAGCGGTTCCCTCGCCTATGCCAATGGGCCCCATACCTTGTCGTTCATCGCGGGTGGAAACCTGGGGCAGACCGCCTTTCAGACGTTTGCCACGCCGGTGCAAAACAACGGGAGCATCTACAATGTCATCTACATGTACATGAAGGGCCCGCTAATGATTCAACCCTACTTCCAATACACCAGCGTGCCGACGAACAAGACGATCGGCGTGATCAACGGTGCGTCGACCACCGGCGGGGCGATCCTGGTGAGTTACGCCTTCAAACACGGCTTCTCGCTCCCCGTACGCTGGGAATACATTTCGAGCTCGGGAAGCGCCGCGCAGAACTCGGTCAATCTGATGTACGGTCCCGGCAGCAATGGAACGACGTTCACTGTGACGCCGACCTTTCAACAGGGGGGTTTCTTCGCTCGCGGGGACGTTGCTTGGACTCACATTGGCAGCTTCACGCCGGGTGCCGTATTCGGCCCCAACGGCCTGGACAACAACCAGTTCCGGGTTGCAGGTGAAATAGGCTTCATCTTTGGCGACAACATCATGAAGAAGTAGGAAGCGCCCACACCGGTTCCACGCAACTAAGCGAGGGCACCGCAAGGTTTGTCGGAGGAGACAACCCCCAACCCCCAAGCCGCTAACCGCGGCTCGGGGGGGTGTGTAGCGGCTAGCTATTCGCCGCTAGAATTGCTCGTAGACCGTTCACGATTTGGTCCACTGTCGCGTCGTAGGGAAACTCAAGTCGCGTTCGGCCCGCCGAGTCCAGAGCGTATAAAGTAGTGGTGTGCGCGACGCTGTATTTTGCCGCCGACTTCGGCGTCGGGACAATTTCATATTCAGCGCCGTACATCGCTACCACCTTGTCGACCGCGCCCTTGGTTCCCGTCAAGCCAAGGGCGTCCACCTGAAAACTGCCCAAATCCTCCTTCAGGACCTCAGGCGTATCGCGTTGCGGGTCCACCGAGACATACAGTACCTTCACGCGTTTCGCGTCATCGCCCAAGTGCCGAAAGACCGCAGACAGTTTCGACAGCGTGGTGGGACACGCGTCCGGACAGGATGTGTAACCGAAAAGGATCACTACCGCCTTGCCGCGCAGCGATGAAAGATCAAATTGTCGTCCGTTGTGGTCGGTCAACTCAAAATCCCCGCCTATGGGCAGTATCGGGAGCTTTTCGGTGGCCACTCGATGACAAGCGACGCTGGCGAGCGCACCTAGACAAAGAATCAATCGGCGCATGGTTCTCTCCTCTTCAATCGACCCTCTACTTACGAACAGTCCCAGTGACAGGTACCGTGGAACCGTCGTCCAGCTTCAGAGTCACAGTGATGGTGTCGCCCACTGCCGGCCTGGTCTTGAGGCCAAACAGCATTATGTGGTAGCCGTCTGGATTGAACGACGCCTTACCCTTGGCTGGTATCTTCACCTCGGCCACCGGATTCATACGCATCACCATGTGATCCATCTTCATTTCGTGCAATTCTACACTGGCAGCCGCGTCGGAGGACCCGGAGACCACCGCTCTTCGTTGCGAGCTGTGGTTCTCCAGAATCACATAGATGGCTGTGTCCGTTTTTGAGGGCAGCGGCAGGCGAACCCAAGCATTGCGCGCCACAATCGCCGCATCCTCGGCAGCGAGCGCTCCCACGAAAAGTAATCCGGCACAGCACAACCTCAGCGCGCCGCGCCGGTCAAATATCTGCTCCGTCATGGTCCAGCTCCTTTTAATTGCGTTCATCATGCAATGAGATTACGTATAAGGCGATCGAGCGCCGCTCGAACTCCGTGAGATGGTCGAACTTGGGCATCGCGAGCTCGTGATGGGTGAGATGCAATTGTGGCGTGGACGCCTCAGCACTGTGAATTCCTTCCGCCAGCGTTCTCGCGATCTCCATCTCACCCGTGCCCCGAATAAAAAGGGCGGGATCGCGAAGATCGGCCGGCTTGGAGCCGAGCCTCATAGCCGCGGGTCCGTCTCCGCGTCCCAATGTGCCATGACAGCTAGCGCAGCCGTTCGCTTGGTAGAGTGACCGGCCTTCGCTAACCGAGGGTGTTGAACGTGAGCACGCTGCAAACAGAACCAGGCCGCCCGCGACTCCGGCCCGGAATGCGAGGCGCCGCGGCTCTGCGAACCCCAAATTTCGAGTTTTCGCACTGCCATCCATGGATCTCAAACTACGAGTTCATTATAGCCAGGACCTGTACCGGATTGCGGGAATTTCACGTCGGAATTTCCATTTTGGTGAAGGGCAGGTGCCGTGCGAATTAGGCGCCATCCTCGCGATACCATGGAATCCTATGCAACTGGGAATGATAGGTCTCGGCCGTATGGGAGCCAACATGGTCCGCCGCCTAGCGAAGGGCGGCCAATCGTGCGTGGTATTTGACCTGAACGCCGCGAATGTAAAGCAACTGGCGGACGAGGGCGCCACCGGATCCTCGTCGCTCGCCGATTTCGTCGCGAAGCTCGAAATGCCGCGCGCCATCTGGATGATGGTGCCTGCGGCTGCGGTCGATAGTATGATCGCCCAGCTTTTGCCGCATCTCGCGGCCGGTGACATCCTGATAGACGGCGGTAATTCGTATTACATCGACGACATCCGCCGCGGCCAGGAGCTTGCGGTCAAGGGTATCCACTACGTTGACGTCGGCACCAGCGGTGGCGTGTGGGGACTGGAGCGCGGCTATTGCCAAATGATCGGCGGCGAAGCCGGCGTAGTGGCGCATCTGGATCCGATTTTTAAGACCCTCGCGCCGGGACGCGGCACTATCGAGCGGACTCCGGGCCGCGACATAGTAGCCGCAAAACCGGGCGTCCCTAACACAGCAGAAGAAGGCTACCTCCACTGCGGCCCGGTTGGCGCGGGCCACTTCGTCAAGATGGTTCACAACGGCATCGAGTACGGTTTGATGGCCGCTTACGCCGAAGGACTGAACATCCTGCGCCACGCCAATGCCGGCCTCCAGACCCGGACTGTGGACGCCGAAACCACGCCTCTGCGTAATCCCGAACACTATCAATACGAGTTGAATCTCGCGGATATCGCGGAGGTCTGGCGGCGCGGCAGCGTAGTGGCGTCGTGGCTGTTGGATCTCACCGCTGCTTCTCTCGCAGCCAGTCCCGGCCTCGACAATTTCTCGGGACGCGTCTCGGATTCCGGCGAAGGCCGTTGGACCATCCAAGCCGCCATCGATGAATCCGCGCCCGCCCCGGTGCTGAGTGCCGCTTTATATCAGCGCTTCACTTCGCGTGGCGAAGGCGATTTCGCCGCCAAAGTTCTATCCGCCATGCGCTTCCAGTTCGGCGGACACGTTGAAACCAAGGCCGGCCACTAATCCCATGCTCTCCTCTCAACAAATTGACCGGGCCGCGCAGCACTTGGTGGCCGCCCGCAAGGCCAAGACTCCGGGGCCATGCATGCCCGAAGCTTATCGCCCCACTGATAACGATTCGGCGATCGCGATTCAGGAACGGGTGCTCGAACTCCTCGGCGAAAGCGTTGGCGGATGGAAGTGCGGCACGCCGAATCCTCTGACGGGACCGGTCTTCGCCGGTCTCGCCGCGTCGGGACTCCTTCATTCTTCGCCATGCGCGGTACCCGGCGCTATCGGACTGATCGAACCGGAAATCGCTTTCGTCCTGGCGCACGACCTGCCACCCCGCGCCACGCCCTACACCGACGCCGAGATTCGCGCTGCCATCGGCGAAGCACGCATGGTCCTGGAATTCATCACCACGCACTACGCCGACCGCGCCTCCGCCACTTCTCCTGAAATTCTGGCGGATGCTTACAACCATCACGCTCTGTTCATCGGGCCCGTGATTCCCAACGTGCTCGATCACCCGCTGGAGCAGCTCCACGTCACCATACGAACCGCCGCCGGACCGCTGTTCGATAAGGTTCATCCCCACCCCAGCGGCCATCCACTGAAGTCTCTCGGCTGGCTGGTGCCTTTCTTGAACAGCCGCGGCCAAGGCCTTAAAGCCGGCCAGATCGTGACCACCGGCTCCTACGCTGGCATCGTCGAAGCTCCGCTAGGCATCCCCATTAAGGTTCAATTGAACGATTTCGGCTCGTTTAGCGTCGAACTCATTACCGACAGGCCGTAAGTTTTACGCTAAGCAATTCTCTCCGCCAGTCCCGAAAGCTCGCAGTATCAAACGTTTCAGACCTCGTTCGTTTTTGGCATCCGGCGTGCATCTTCGACGCTCGCAGGCCACTTGAGAACGTCGGGCCTCACGAGGAGCACACGATGGAAAACGATTTTGACGAGAGGCGGACGGTGGTAGAGGATCCCCACAAGAGTCATAAGGCGGCACTCGTAGTTTTGGCGGCTGGACTGGCGGTCGCGCTGGCCGGAGACGGCTATTTGTTGGTGCGCGCCAATCGTCTGAATGACGATATCGCTCAAACGCAGAGCGGCACTCAGACCCAGATTTCAAAATTGAATGAGGCCACCACCACCCTGCTCGAGCAGGAAAAACAGCGCCTGCAGGACCTGGAACAGCAGATGAAGCAGGAAGTGAAGGGCGTCAGCGATTCGGCCAGCGTCGCCATCCGCCGCGCCCGCGCGGAAGCCCACCAGCAGGGCGAGGACTTGAGCGGTAAGCTAAGCGAGCAACAGCAACAGGTTGCCACCCAGCTTTCGCAGATCCAGGACACGACCAACTCCAAGTTCACCGCAGTCGCCACCGACGTTGATGGCGTCAAGGCCAACGTTGAAACTGTGAAGACCAATGTCGCCGCCGCGCAGAACGATATTCAAAAAACCAGCGCCGACCTCAAGCGCGCCATGGGCGACATGGGCGTCATGAGTGGATTGATCGCCACCAACTCCAAGGATCTCGAGACATTGCGTGCACTCGGCGAACGCAACTACTTCGAATTCGACATCAATAAGAAAGACGCCCCAAAGAAGGTTGGTGATATTTTGCTGACTTTGAAGAAGGCCGATCCTAAACGCAGCCGTTTCACGCTGGATGTTCTGGCCGACGACCGGCACTTGGAAAAGAAAGACAAAACCATCAACGAGCCGGTTCAATTGTACGTTTCCGGCAACATGCAGCCCGACGAGATCGTGATCAACCAGGTGACGAAGGACCACGTAACCGGCTACCTGTCGACCCCGAAAGTGAAGCTGGCCCGCCGTTAGTAATCGTCTTTCCTCTCTCGCTGCGCGCACTTGAATAACGGGTGCGCGCATCTCTCTCTTCCACCCCTAAAACTTCAAAATTGGCCATAGGCTCGCGAAGTCGTCAGTCCAGGTGATCACCGGGTCCTTCGACGTGCTCCAGCCCAGTATTGTGTCGCGGATCTTCGAGTGTGCGAACGTCTCCCGCTTCTCCGTGACCAGCACCCAGCGCGAATTGCTTTCTCCCTTGTCTTCATCCAGCAGGTCCTTTGCGACCAGAACCATCCGCGCCTGCCACCCCAGATAGCGTGCCAGCCCGCGCGTCACCGGCTCCAAATCCAGCGCGCGATTGGAAATGTGCAGCGCGAGAATGCCTCCCGGCGCCAGGCGTTGCCGGTAAATGTCCGCGCACTCGGCCGTCAACAGATGCATCGGAATGGCGTCACCGGAAAAGGCATCGACAGCGATCAGGTCATAGTCGCGCGAGTGCCCCTCAGCCAGTTCCCGCTCCAGTTGAATCCGCGCGTCGCCCAGCACCACCTGTGTGCGGGCCTTGGAATCCTGCAAGAACGTGAACCACTTGCGCGCGATCGGCTCCACGTTGGGATTGATTTCGTAGAAGCGGTAGGTGTCCCCTTCGCGCCCCCACGCGGCCAGTGTACCCGCGCCGAGTCCGACGACGGCCACTCGCCGCGGACGGGGCAATGCGTCGATGGCCAGCGCGACGCCGCTGTGCGGCCCGTAATACGTGGTGACCCAGTGACGCTTTTCGGGGTCCAGATATTGAAGCCCATGCTGAATCCGTCCATGGCTCAGTTCGCGCAGGGGGCCATTCTCGTCGCTCCGCTCCACCACGCGCAGGATCCCATAAAAATTGCGGCGCGCCTCGACGCCCGGTTGCTTGTTAGTGGCCGCTGCGTAGACCGAAATGAATCCGCCGAACATCAGCGCCATCAGCGGAACCCGTACCGAAAAATTGCGGCTGGTCCACTGTGCCAGCGCGCCGCTGCGCATCCAGCACAAAAAGCCCAGGATGCAGGCCCCCGCTAGTCCGATCGGGTACTCGCTGAATTCGCTGAAAGCTCGTGGTGCGAAGATCGCGGCGAACACTCCGCCCAGTGCTCCGCCCGCGGCGATGGTCAGATAGAATGCGGTCAAATGCCGCGGCGACGGCCGTGAGCGCGCCAGTTCTCCATGGCACACCATGCAGGTTACGAACAAGGCGCTCGCGTAAATCGCAAATTGCTTCCAGGGGGAACTCGCCATGCTAAGAGTAATCGCCACGCAGGTCACGGGCGCGAGTATTCCGGCCAGCACCGCGAAGATGCCGCGACGGTACCAGCGGTCGCTCTCAAAAGTCAGAATGAACGTCAGTAGATAAATCGAGAGCGGCGCTACCCACAGAAACGGGAACACGGCGATCTCCTGCGTGACCTGGCTGGTCGTCCCCAACAGCAGAACGGAACCGCAAGCGGCCAGCGCCAGCCACATCCCGATATCGAGCGCCGAAGGCCCGTCGTCGAGCGGCGCATCCGCTTCAGGCTCCGCGACCGGCACGCTCCGCATCTGCCACGCAATCCGACCGCATAATCCGATGAAGACCACGTATAATCCCGACCACACCCCACTTTGCGTACTGAGCCGGAAATACGGCTCCAGCACCAGCGGATAACTGAACAACGCCAGAAACGATCCCAGGTTCGACAGCGCATACAGCCGCCACGGCGATTGCTCGGGATTCGTCACATGGAACCAGCGCTGCAGCAGCGGAGTTGTCGCCGAGAGCAGCAAGTATGGCCCCCCGATGGTCGCCGCCAGCAATACCAAAATGCGTGCAGAAGGATCGCCCACTGCGGTGGATTTCCAGACTGCGGCGCGCGGCGCAATGGGCAGGAACGCGAGCGATGCCGCGAGCAGCGCCACATGTACCCAACTCTGCACCTTCTGACTGCGGCGCGATCCCAGCCAATGCGCGTACCCGTACCCGGCGAGCAACATCGCCTGAAAAAACAACATGCAGTTGGTCCACACCGCTGGCCCGCCGCCGAACCAAGGCAACACGTAGCGGCCCATCATCGGCTGCACCTGGAACAACAGGAAAGCGCTCAGAAAGATTGTGACGGGGATTAGAAGAGCCGACAATTTACGAATCTAACACATCGCCAATTTGCCCCAGCACCCACTCGGTTTCGGCGTCGGTGATTGCGTAAGGCGGCATGAAGTAGACGATGTTGCCGAGGGGCCGCAGCAGCAGATCGCGCTCCAGAAACGCGGCGCCTAGGCGCGCACCGATCTCCGCCAGGTAACCGCTGTCGCCTGCGAGTTCCACCACGCCTACGCCGCCGATCACTCTCACGTCGTCCACGCAGGGCAGCGAGCGGAGCGGTTCCAAACCTGCGTGCAACTGCTGCTCCAGGCGGCCCACGCGTCCCAGCACATCGTTCTCGCGGAACAGCTCCAGGCTGGCGATCGCCACGGCGCATGCCAGTGGATTGGCAGTGTAAGAATGCCCGTGGAAAAACGCCTGGCCTCGATCCGCGCTGAGAAACGCTTCGTAAATTGCGTCGGTCGCCGCTGTCACGCCCAAGGGCAGGTAGCCCGCCGTCAGCGCCTTCGAGAGACACAGGATATCGGGCGTTACCCGCGCGTGCTCGCACGCAAACATGCGGCCCGTGCGACCGAAGCCGGTCAGGACTTCATCAGCAATCAGCAGCACGCCATAGCGATCACACAGCCGCCGCACACCGCCGAGAAACTGGGCTGGCCACACAATCATGCCACCCGCCCCTTGCAGCATGGGTTCGATCAGAACCGCCGCGGTGCGCTCGCCATTTTCCTCCAGACGCCGCTCCAGATCGCCAAGACAGTCGATCCGGCACGTCCCGCGTTTCAGCCCGAGCGGGCAGCGATAGCAATACGGCGCATGTACGCGCGCCACCGGAAACAGCAGCGGCGTGAACGCTCGCGTGAACACCGAGTCTTCGCTCGCCGACATCGCACCCACGGTGTCGCCATGATAAGCGTGATGCAGCGTGATCAGTCCGCTGCGCTGCGGCTCCCCGCGATTGCGCCAATACTGGACCGCCATCTTGATCGCCGCCTCAACCGCCGTCGAACCGTTGTCCGAATAAAACACACGATTCAGACCCGGCGGCATCACCTCTACCAGCCGTTCCGCCAATTCGACGGAGGGCCGGTGCGTGCACCCGGCGAAAATAACGTGCTCGATCTCCTGAGCCTGCGCCGCCAGCGCCGCATTCAGCTTGGGATGCGAATGCCCGTGAATGTTCACCCACCACGAGGAAATTCCATCGAGAATCTTGCGCCCGTCTTCGGTGTAAAGGTACACGCCCTCACCGCGCACGATGGGGAGCAGCGGCGGCTGCGTCAGCATCTGGGTATAGGGATGCCACACGTGTGCGCGGTCGCGCTGATTCAAGCTCACCGCAGAAACTCCGCATCGAGATGCGTCACGCTCCAAGCGGCGAGCAATCCCGGGTCGAGCGGCGTCAAAAACGGCATCTCCGCCACTACCGGTACGTGCCCATACTGTTCGATAGCCGCTCGGTTGTCCGCGTTCGGTTCCCCTATCATCATGACTCCCGCTATGCGCAACCGGCGCGCTTGCAAGGCTTCCAGCGTAAGCAGAGTGTGATTGATGGTCCCGAGACTGCTGCGCGCCACCACCAACACCGGCAGCGCGAGATATGCGATCCAACCCGCCATTGTCTGCGATTCGTTGAGGGGGACCAGCAATCCTCCCGCGCCTTCGACGATCCACGTTGTGCCATCGTCGTCGTTCCCAATAAGTCCGCGTAATTCCGCCAGGTCTATCCGCTGTCCCGCCCATTGCGCCGCCAGGTGCGGCGAAACCGGCTTCGGCAAACGCACACCTTTGCCGAAGATCTCTTCCTCGGAGCACGCTCCCAGCCGCCGCACGGTCGCCGTGTCATCGTCGATTTCAATGCCCGTCTGAATCGGCTTCCAATAACGCAGTGGACCCGCGCCGCGGTAGCGGTGCATCAGTGCCGCCGCCGCGACTGTCTTGCCGACGCCGGTATCGGTGCCGGTAACGAAGAGTCCCTTCATGCCTCTCTAGCGGCCGCCAGTGCTTCGACAAACCTATCGAGCACCTCTTCGCTCAGCCCCTGGTTCACCGTGACGCGCAAACGGGCGGTTCCCACAGGCACCGTCGGCGGACGAATCGCGCGCACGTCGAAACCTGCGGCTTGCAATTCGCGCGCGACCGCCACGGCGCGTTCGTTTGCACCAATGATGATGGGGACGATCGGCGAATCCCCGCCAAGCCCCAGCCGATCCCGCAAGTAGCGTGCGCGCGCCAACAGACGTTCGCGGCATTCCGGTTCATTGACGATCACTTCCAGACTCGCTTCCAGTGCCGCGGCAATGGCGGGCGGAGCCGCCGTCGAAAAGATAAATGGTCGCGCCCGCTGGATCAAATATTCGATCGCATCGGCCGGCCCGGCCACGAATGCTCCGCTGACACCCAAGGCTTTCCCTGCCGTATTGATAGAGATGAAAGCGTCGCCCGCCAAGCCTCTGCCGCACTCTCCATAAACTCCCACAGCGTGCGCTTCGTCGACGATCAACTCCGCGCCAGCGGTCCGGCACAGCGCAGCGTATTCCGCCAACGGCGCTTGATCGCCGTCCATGCTGAATAGCGATTCGACCACCACGAACTTCTGTCCCTCGCCGTCATCCTCGCGCAACAACCGCTCCAGCGCCGCCGCGTCATTATGCGGAAACACGACTCGCCGTGCGCGCGACAACCGCGCTCCATCAATCAGGCTGGCATGGTTCCGTTCATCGGAGAAGATCACGTCCCCGGCTTCCGGAAACGTCGTCAGGACCGCCAGATTTGCCACATAGCCGCTCGAAAAATACAGGGTTCGTTCCGTACCTTTAAAGCGCGAGAACTTCTCTTCCACTCGTGCGAAGATACTGCGCTCCCCGCGCAGCAAGCGCGAGCCCGTGCTTCCCACGCCTTCAGCCATCACAGCATCCGCCATTCGTTGTTTCAAAAGTGGATGCCCCGCCAGCCCCAGATAATCGTTGGAGCAAAGATCGATGCCCGACGGCGGCCGCAGCGTTCTGCGCAAACCATCGTCATCAATCGCTCGAAGACGCTCGGCCAACCGCATGCTCAGCGGCGTCAGCACGTCAGGCATGAATCGGGTCCTCGACCTTTGCAGTCATCAGCCGCATGCCGAGTTTGTCGAAAAGCCGCCGGTCCGCGTCGGCCTCCGGATTGGGCGTCGTCAGCAGCCGGTCGCCCATGAAGATAGAGTTAGCGCCGGCCAGGAAACACAACGCCTGCGCCTCATCGGAAAGCGATAGCCGTCCCGCGCTCAGGCGCACCATCGATGCCGGCATCAGGACACGGGCGGCCGCGATCATGCGCACCAGTTCCAGCGGATCCACCGGGTGCTGGCTCGCCAGCGGCGTCCCCTCCACGCGCACCAGCATATTCACCGGCACGCTCTCCGGATGCGGATCGAGCGTCGATAGCTCCCGCAACAGCCGGTAGCGTTCCTGGCGGCTCTCGCCCATGCCGATAATCCCGCCGCAGCACACCGTCACGCCGGAGCGCCGCACGCGATCAAGCGTCGTCAGTCGATCTTGATAAGTGCGCGTGCTGATGATCTCGCCGTAGAATTCCGCCGACGTATCCAGGTTGTGGTTATAAGACGTGAGACCCGCTTCCGCCAGCGCCGCGGCTTGTTCGTCCGTCAGCATGCCCAGCGTGCAACAGGCTTCCAGGCCCAGCGTGCGCACGCCGCGCACCATGTCGAGCACCCGTTCGAACTGTTCGCCCCGCGGAACGTCGCGCCACGCCGCGCCCATGCAGAAACGCGTTGCCCCTTGCGTTTTGGCGTTCTGGGCAGCTTCCAGGGCAGCTTCTACGCTCAGCAATCCCTCGCGTTCGACCCCAGTTTTATAGTGTGCCGATTGCGGGCAGTACGCGCAGTCCTCGGGACAGCCGCCGGTTTTAATGCTCAAGAGGGAGCATCCCTGCACCTCGCCGCTTCGATGACAGGCGCGATGCACCGTTTGTGCGCGAAATATCAGGTCGGGAAGCGGCGCGGAGTAAATAGCTTCGATCTCGGCCAGGGTCCAGTCGTGGCGCAGAGCCGGTGCGGCGGGAGTCGTAAGTTCCAAGGTTTCATTTTAACGCTGCTTAGCGCCCACGATGGAACATTTGCGCTATCCGACATCCAGTCCAAATTCACGTAGCAGTTCGCCGGTTGAAGAGTAGAGACGCACCCAATACGCTCCCGCCCGCAGCGGCCTGTCGACTCGGACGGAAAGATTTTGGTCCGCGATCCGCACGCTTCCGGCCCACACCTGACGGCCCGACGAATTCAACACTTCCGCCCGGTAGGAGAGATCTGCCGGCAGATCCGTTCGGTTAAACACCAAATCCAGAGGACGGCCGGAGGGAGCGCGGGCGGCGTCTCCTTCTCCACCACGCAATGCTATCAATCTTACGGTGGCAAGCGGAGCCATCGCCACTGATGACTGCATCCACCAGGCCAAAGTGGCGCCGGCCAGCACTAACAACACGGCCGCCGCCAACAGATTCTTGGCCACGAGTATTCGGGGCCACGCGAAATGGACGGAGAGTGCCTTCCGCAGCAAGGACGGTAGGCGAGCTGGGGGGCCAGGGTGATTCGGTGAGTCCAGAGTACCGGCCGCGTCCTGCCGTTCTCTCTCGAAAGACGCCAAGCCTGTTTTAATGAAGACTTTATATTCATCGATGTCTTCTAGCGCCGACTGGCACTGCGGGCAGATCAACAGGTGTTCTTCCAGCCAGCCGAGTTGCGGCTCGCCGATCCGTCCGAATGAATATTCCTCCAGAAGTTCTTCGGTGGCGTGGACGAGAATCGAGGGCCGAGCATCCGAGGACATGCTTTCCTCCACGTGTCCGCTTCCTACCGCCGCGGACGAATTTGCCGCAATTTATTACTGAATTCAGCCGGCGCCGAACTGAGCCGGTGCCGAAACTGAAGCCGTGCCCAATTCGGAACCGAACCAGAGCCGTGCCAAAATGACACTCTGTTCCTTAGTGGGACGCGGTCGCCGATTTTCTCAAACAAATTGCGTTCAAAGTTCTCTGCGCCAGTTTTTTCGGTGATTATGCACTTTACAAAGCAGGGCACTTTTGCTATACTTAATTATGGCAAAGAAACCAGCGAGCATCAGCCTGATAGAGGTTTATAAGACCTTCGGAACCGTCGAAGCCTGCCTGAACTACCTGGAAGCGGCCCGATGGCCGGAAGGCGTTCGCTGCCTGCTGTGCGGCACGGATCAGGTTACCCGCTTCACTACGAACCAAACTGAGCGCGAAGTTACGGACGATCAGGGCAGCGTGATAAAGACGCATCGCGTTCCTTCGCGCCGTCTTTACCAGTGCAACGAGGAAACCTGCCGGTTCCAGTTCAGCGCCACGTCCGGCACGATATTCGACAAAAGCCATTTGCCGCTCCCGGTCTGGTTTCAGGCCGTCGCCTTGATCGTGAACGCCAAGAAGGGCGTTTCCGCGAAGCAGATGGAGCGCGACCTTGGCGTTAACTACCGAACCGCGTGGTTCCTGAACCATCGCATTCGTGAGGCCATGCAGAGCGAAGATGGGTTGTTTGGCGGCACGGTAGAGGTAGACGCCACATTCCACGGCGGACGATACGATGATCGCCGCAAGCGTGCGGCATACGGCAAGCAGGCCGTTGCTGGCGTCATGCAGCGCAATAGCGAGACTGGTCATTCCAAGGTGAAGGCGTATCCGGTGGAGCGCGAGATAACCCAAGTGATGACCGGCGTAATCCGTGACAACGTAGCGCTGGACGCCGTGGTGATGACGGACGAACACGCGGCCTACCGCTCGCTCAATAAGCACGGCTGGAAGCATGAAATAGTGTCCCATAGCCAAGATGAATGGGTACGCGGCAACGTCCACACCCAGGGCATCGAGTCGTTCTGGTCGCTCTTCAAACGCGGCGTAATAGGCAGCTTCCATCAGGTTTCCGTGAAGCACCTGCATCGCTACTTGAATGAGTTTTCGTTCCGGTTCAACAATCGCGAAGCCGAAGACATCTTCGCAATGATGATCGTGAAATTGGCGATAGGGAAGGCGCTGCGCTACAACGCGCTTATTGGGAAGACTGCTTCCGGTCCGAACGATGCCGCTTAGCGGCTGGCTTCGGACCGCGTACCGGCGGAGTGGCGATCAACTTCCGCATGGCCGCGTCGAAGTCTGACTTATCCACCTTGAGGTTCTTTACGGCCTCGGTTGGTGGCTTCGTTTTTTCAGCATTCATATCAGTTGAAAATGTAACACAAACTGTCCCGCCGTCCCCTCAAAAAACATTTCTTCCCCTCGGCGATTCAAACGCAAAACATTGTATGGATTTGTCGTTGGGTTGAAATTATTGATTGACGGGAGTAGAATGGGCTGAATTCTTTACGCTGATGCGGGTTAAGACCCCACTCATCAGTTCCCCTCGGTAATGAATTCCTACTATTCGGATTTGAGAGGGAGAGTCTCGATAGGCTCTCCCTGAAAACTTTGTGAAGCTCGAAGGTTCCTAGGCCGAGTAGCTCCACGGATCAAGCACCGAGAAAAAGTCGGGCGCTCTTCGTGTATCCTATCACGGTTTTATTGGTTCAGTCTAGATGGAGGGTGACAGGCCGGTGCTTGGAGCCGACTTATAATCGGCAGATCCTGCTAGGGATAGCGGTTCGACTCCGCCACCCTCCGCTCAGTAACGACTATACGACTGTTTGATATAAACCTCCAGCCCCAATGGGTCGATTGACACGTGATACTATATGTAGTATCAGTATGGGTAGCGAAGGAGTGATCAGAATGACGGATAAACGATGGCAACACTTGAAAGCATCAAGGATTCGATATTCGAGATAGCGGGTCGCCCCAACAATGTCAACGCCTCAGAGATTGAGAAGGTATGTGATCAACTGCGGCAACATGGATACACCGTATCAGTTCGAGGCGAGGGCCATAAACTGTTCACTATCAATGAGGAGTCTTTCCCTATCGTCACTCACAATCGTGGGTCAAAACAGATAAAACGATGTTACGTCCGACAATTTTTGAATGTAATGATTAAGCTGGAACTATATGACAAAAGCTGAAGAAGTCGTCAAGGACGTGGTGTACTACCTCAGATTGCCGTACACCATCATCATGCGTATCGATGAAGAAGGCGATTACGTCGCGAGAATAGAAGAGCTAGAAGGATGTCTCGCTCATGGATCAGATCCTAACGAAGCCCTAGCTAGTCTCCGTGAGATTCAGGAGCTTTGGGTAGAGGAGCATCTTTCAACTGGGCGTGAGATTCCAGAACCGCAACCAGAGGAGGAGTTACCTAGCGGCAAATGGGTTCAACGAGTACCGCGAACGCTACACCTCCGCCTAACCGAACTCGCCAAGTACGAACAGGTAAGCCTCAATCAACTTGTTACCTCGATGCTTTCCGAGGCCGTTGTGACGGTGCCTTTCAAAAAGCTCTTTCAAAATTATATTTTGGCCCCTCAACTCCAGCATGCATGGCGGGACAATCTTGCAGAATATGGCGCATGGCATGTGAACGCGCCGGTCACGACCAAGGACGCATTCGAAAGCGTTTTGAGTAATGCGATCACACTCTTTTCGACAGAATACAAAAGCAAACATGACTACGACCCGAAGGACACCTTCTTCTACAAAAAAGAAAAAGACAGCCACAGGAACCCCCGAAAGGGCCAACTACAACTGGCAGGCCGATAAGGAACGGTCTTACCAAGAGTTTGTACGCGGCCTTGAGCTTTTTGTGGTTGCCCTAAACGGCTCGACTTGCGAAATTAAGCGGACGGCTTTTTTTGAAGCACTTCAGAACCGCAAGAAGAAACTTACCCAAATCCTTGATTCGGAATTTTCGGCAATGGACGTCGAATCAAGCCATTTTGACGGCGTCGGCCGTTTTAACATCACCATTTCGAACGCTGAGTCTGATTCCTTAGTTTCGATAAGCTGCACCTTTGAGGCGCACATACATGCATCTGCTCCCTTCCCTAAGGAGTTTGTGGAGCGATTCTCACAATCGGAACTCCGTTTGGTCTTGACTCCATACGCTAGGAGTTTCATTGCGGATTCGACGGCGCGGATGGCCATCCCACCTGTAACAATTCCATTTTCTACGCGTTGAGGGCAATAGAATGGCAACTACCAAGTGTGGCTGTAATACCGTTCCCGGCCAGCATGGCTCCGATGTGCTAGTCACGATTGGGCCCACCCTGCTTGTCGATATCGGTTTTGATCCGAACTACAAGCCGGGAGCGGGTGTGCCAGCGCCTATACCTGCAATCACCGGCATGTGGGCACTGCTCGATACGGGAGCTTCCGATTGCTGCATAGATAGCATTTTGGCTGCCCAACTGGGATTACCAATCGTGGACAAGAAGCAAATTGCGGGAGTTAGTGGGCGTCAAGAAGTGAATATTCATCTCGCGCAGATCCATGTGCCGTCTTTGGATCACACGATATATGGCATGTTTGCGGGGGTCCATCTCGTGGCCGGGGGACAGATGCACCGCGCGCTCATCGGAAGGACCTTTCTAAAGTCGTTCAATATGGTCTATACCGGAAGTACGGGCGATGTGACTCTTAGCAATTAGGGCTTTGGTGATGGGATTCGTTGGAGATTGAACATCACTGAAGCTGGAAGCACAATCGGGGGTGCCCCAATTTGTCTAATCAAGTATGGACCAGCGGCAAACCTCTTCACCGCTTCCTCGGCCGCTTCTTCAGAGGAGTCGAAGGTGTCCACCAACTTGCAGTCGTAAAAAAGAACCCACTTCCCTGTGTAGCGAGCTTCCAGTTCGCTCTTAACCGCATCGTAGGCCGCGATATTCTGATCGATCACCGACATTAGAGTTTCCACGGTATCACATTCCCCGAGCAGCTATCGGCTGTTTCCTGCAAAATCTGACCTACAACCAAAAGACTATACCTTACGCTGCAACGTTTCAACCCTGATAAATATAGCGTTTTCATGGCCTTTTGAAGCCACTTTGCCGCGCGGTTGAAGCAACGGGGCGATAGCAGGCCCCGCCACCGGCCCCCGGACGACGCCAGAGCCTACGGTCCAAGAGTGCGGCCACTTTCATAGTGTCGCCAGCGCAAGGTAAATCTCACGGTTTGTGGCCCCTGAACCGCCCCATCTTTATCCGCTTCCGACCGCGCTTCTGCGGTAGCGGCCTAGGCAATTCCGGTTCCGGCTCAAGGGGCGCGTCAAAGCCGAAAGCCTTGGCCCATTCGACCATCTCTGCCGTACTTCGCAAGCCAGCCTTCTGGCGGACGTACCAGAGCAGAATGTGAACCGCGTTCTTGGAGCAGCCCATGCGCCGCGCGATGTCCATAGCCTGCATCCCATTCGCTCGTAGTTCCAGCGCTTTCAATTCCCGAACCGAGTACGGTCGCAACCCCCAGCGTTTCGCCATGCGGCAATTGTGGGGCAAAATCACCGGCCTGTCCATTCCATATTAGCTCAATGCTTTGCAAAGTGCATATTCCCCGTTTTTTCTTCCCCAACTCGCCAAAACGGGATT
Source organism: Bryobacterales bacterium (assembly GCA_963779075.1). Classification (GTDB taxonomy): domain Bacteria; phylum Acidobacteriota; class Terriglobia; order Bryobacterales; family Bryobacteraceae; genus Palsa-187. The sequence goes on along the minus strand of CAVZWS010000018.1, from coordinate 510,149 downwards.
TGGCGCGGGATTTGAGCAACCGAAACTGGGTCTCGGTGAGTATCATCACGGCACAGATCTCCTCCTGGCTCTCCTCTTGAAGGTAGAAGCGAGTAAGAATTTCCCGATCCCGGCTCGAAAGCTCGGCCAGGATCCGCCGTACTAAGTCTTCTTTTTGATTGAAGATCGCGACTTCTTCCGGATTTCCGTTCGGGTCTGGGACACGGGCGCTCGCGTTCAGGTCCATTTGCTCTCGCCGGGCTTGTACGGCTTTGTCAATGTGCGCGGCTACCTGGCGGCGGACAACCGTACGGACAAATCCCATGAGCCGCTCCGGCTCGCGAAGTTCCCCGCGGCGGATTGCCTGCACCACCACCACAAATATGTCATGGACCTTGTCGTCCAGTTCCTGGATCCCCAACTGGCGGCACAGATAGAAGCGAACGCCTTTGGAGAATAGGTGATAGAGTTCCGCCATGCCATCGGTCTGGCTGAAGCGAATGCGCTCGACGAGTTGCGCCCATCCGGCGTATATCTGGGCTGCCTCCGGCGGAAGCCGAGCCTCCTCGACGCCGGACCTGGTCGATTCGGTGGGAGATTCTTGCCCGGGCGGGCCCGCGCGGGCGGTGCGAGCACTCTCAGTGTTAGGCGCGGGAGGCGCGCTTCCGGCAGGTCTTGGTGGGTGCATGGCTAGTGGATTCCTCCAGTCACTTGATACGAAGCCCAGCTTTCCGGCCCCTGCCGCCCGGTTCTGGAGTGCGCCGCTTCCCGCTGACTCAATTGCAGTGCTTCGGCCGCTGAATGGTCCCTCAAATAGAAGTAGAAATGTGCGAATATTCCACCCGAATTGTCTTCCACGGGCCACGTCGTCGAGATCACAGTGCTGGCGCCCGCCATCAGCCACGCGCGGGTTAATCCGAGTAGTCCCGCCCCAGCCTGGGCCTCTCCGCTGCCAGTAGCGCAGCCGGTCATGACCACCAGCGCCCCAGGGACTCGCAGCCCCGCAATCTCCGACGTGGTAAGAAACTCGGGTTCCGCGGCAATCCGGGGCGAACCAACATTGGTGGAATCGCCATTGCGTGAACCGCCAACGCTCGAATCGCCCAGACTGAAGGCGATCAACCCCTGTTCCGGGCTGGCGGCTGGAAAGAGCACATGAGTGGCCAGATGGATCACCGCCGGCCGCTGCTCCAACCGCCCCAAGAATGCGTCCCGTTTCGCTTCCGGGCCCTGCAATACAACGGCGGCCCCGCCTCCCGCCACCCACGTCTTCGCACTCGACTCCACCTCATTCCGGCTTCCCACCAGGCGCTGCAGTTGGCCCGTGGAGGAACGGGCGGAGACTGGGCCGCGCCACCGGGGGTCCACTTGGTTATAGATGGGATCTCCCACGCCCAGGAACTCGCCGCGCCGCCGGCGTCCGCGACTCGCAGAGTCTGCGGCAGCGTTCAGCAGCAGCGCTCCCGAAACGGTTTGTAGAGTATGGGTATCCACTAAGTACACCGGGTTTGCGCCCTGCCCAGTAACCAGCGCAGCGAACGGAACGTTAAACAGCGCTCCGTCTAGCGATAGAAGCCATGCCGGCTTTTGGATCTCGTGTGGCTTAAGTTGTCCGAACAGCTGTTGATACAACTGCCGCCCCTGCCGGACGGCCTCGGCGCCGCCCGCGGGAATTGCTTCGCGAAACGTCTGCACGGACTTCGCGATGTCGCGCTTCGCAGCCAATCGGTATAGCCTCAGCGAACTCCGACTCACTGCCCACAGGTAGGATTCCTTCTCCCCTAGCTCGAAGCTGAGGAGTAATTCCGAGCTTCTTAGTCCTTCCTGAAAATGTATAAGTGAAATCCGGCTGCGAAAGTTCTCGACTTTCTTCACTTGCAGTCCGATTCCCGCTGCGGCTTCCATTTCAGTAAGTTTCAATCGGAGACGGTTTGCATTCGCCGCGCCCATTCCGGCACCGCCGCGCCTCCGCGCTTCTTCGGCCCCCAGTTGCGCCAGCGTCTCCCAGTATTCCGGGGCGAGTTTCTCGCGCCAGATGTTGGCCAAAGCGAGGCTTTCGCGAAGGCTCGCGGCGCGATTGATCTCGACCGCCTGGAACGCCCGCGCTGTCCAATCTGGATTCCCCGTTTGCAGCGCGTGTTGCGCAGCGAGTTGAATGAACGAATCGAAAATCTGCTGTTCGAGCGCGACGTTGGCGCTAATGAGAGACGACCGGGCAGGAAGAACCTGAATGCGCCACTCTGCGGTGGCATCCAGGGCTAAGGAAAAGTAGTGCAGCGCAGCGCGAACCTCTCCCCGTGCCAGGCGGATGCGGCCCTCCTGCTGGAGCAATAAATACTCTGGCCAAGCTGGTGCGCCGCGTCTTGCATCGTCAAACGCCAATTGAGTGAAGTGCTCTGCGATCCTGAAATCCTGGCGCGCGAATGCCAAAGCCCCCAGATGCCCGTAGGACCAGCCCAGTTCCCCAGGACGAAAAAGTCGCGGTAATCGGAATGCTTCGAGAAACCTGCTTTCCGCCTCCGGTAGCCGCCCTGCGGCAAGATGCTCTGCGCCCTGCTGATCCCACGCCATCGCTTCGAGTGCAAAGTCCCCAGAAGCTCGCGCGGCCTCGATCCCCGCGGCGAAATAGCTGTCGGCTTGACCGTCGCCGAGCGCACTGTGAATTCGTCCGAGTTGCACCAGCAAGTGCGGCTTGAAATAGGACCCAACCGTTTGACGGTTTGCACTGCGGGTTGCGCTACGGGCTGCGCCGCGCGTGACATCGCCGGCCAACAACGCCGTTTGGCGCAAGCCTTCTTCAGCGGCGCGGTTGGCCGAGGACAGATCCCACATTTCCAGATACAAGCTGGAGAGATTCACCGCGATGGCGCCCAGGTCGGCATGGTCTTCCGCCATGTTGGCAAGATCGCGCGCCCGCAGGAAGCTGGCGAGCGCGGCGCGATACTGAAACGCGAGCAGTTCGCAGCCCCCGGCGCTCATGAGATAGCGTATGGAAGCCAGCCGGTCGCCGCGGCGCACGGCTTCGCGATAGCCCTCTTGATAGAGCGCGTCGGCGGCGCGGAAGTCTCCGGCCTTACGCAAGCGCAGCGCGTTTTGTTGAATTTTAAGGGAGGCCTGATCCCACCAAGGGCTAGAGTCAGGCGATCTAGGCGGGATGACCGTCGGGCTGCGTGAACCCGCCATCCACAGCGTCAGAATCAGGCAAAGGCTTCTCCCGAAGGCAGCCATTGCTTAGTTCAACGTTACAGCGATATGCTAACACGAGCTTTTGTGTGGAACCTATAGTACCGAGCGCTCAGACGTTCCGAACTGGGGCGCCGGTCGAACCCAGCGCCCCGATGCAACCGACTAGTTACCGGCTGGAGAAGGCGGAAACACGACGATAGGTTCACCCATGGTATTAGATCTCCTTTTCTGTCTCGCGCCGGTCGATGCCGTCGAAGACAGCTTGAGACTATCTCGCGCATTCGCCGCGGCCAGGCAAGTGAAAGCGCCAAAGCACGCGCAATACTCCGCTTTACCGCAACCGCCGCATGGTCATCGCCGGAACTGCCATGCTCGCGGGCGTCGTGATCGAGTAGTGTGTTCGGGTGTAGTGTTAAGGTATGGACAAAAGGTTAGCCAAGCGGCACAAGCGCCAAGTGGCGCGCGCGAAGGAAAAAGTAAAGCTCTCCGAACCCGACGTCAGGACCCCGGAGCAGATCGAAGCCGCGCGCGAAGCCAGCCGTCCCGATCTCAGCCGCGGCAACGCGCCGAAGATCGCCGACACGGGGCGTTCCTTCCGTAACCGCCTCGCCACCTCTACCGGCAGTGGCGCGAAGACCGACGGTTAGCCGCCAGTGCTATTTACCAGACACTGCCCGCATTGCCGATCAGTTGAGTTTCGCGGAGTAGGCGCGCGTAACGCCGTCGAAAAGGCCGTGCACTGGATTCTGCTGCCCTTTCGTTGTACACTTTGCGGCCGCCATTTTTTCCTGATGCGCTGGTTCGCTCCCGCGCACGGGACGCTTTAGACGGCCCGCACGGCCGCGCTCACTGGCCGCGATCCCACCGGAATCACCGTCAGCAAAGAGGCCCGGCGATTACGATTTTTCGTGATCGCGCCGACCCGCAGTACGGCGACATCCCCCGAACTGCGGTTGAGCACCAGCGCATATTGATCGTCGGGCGTCACCGTTATGAAACCGGGATCGGCGCCTACCGAAGCCACCGCCACCACCTTGCGCGAATTGATCTCCAAAATATTGACGTCGCCCGACCCTGGACTCGCCACAAACAGATACGCGAGCGACGCCGCCATCGGCCCCGGAGCGTGTCCCGCCAGCACCGTCTCCGCCACTTCAGGCGTATGGTATGGATACACGACGACCACCGCGTCCATGCCTTCTCCCGTGACGAAGAGCTGGCCGCCGTCCGTGGCGCGCCTATCGGGGTCCAGGTTTGTACACAAGTGATCCGGCCGCACCGCCAGCGGCAAGTGCGTGATCAAGCCGCCGCCAGACGGCACGTCATACATCGACAGCCGCTTTGCCCCCCGATCCGCTGCGATCAACGTACGGGAGTTGGCCAGGAACCGCACCGCTCCGAATTCGCCCTCGCCCGCCGGCGCGCTCAGCTTGCGCGCTGCTAGATCCACTAGCCGCACGCCATTAGCGAAACTCACTGCGGCGGTCGAGCCATCGACCGCCACCGCGAAATCCACGGGATCGCGCGGCAGTGCCATGCGCCATTCCACCTTCAGCGTATCCAGCGCAATCCGGATCAGCGACTGCGGCTCGCTCGCCAGCACATACAGCGCGCTGTCGTCCGGCGCCACCGCAATGGCCAAGGCGGAGGACGCCACCGCCAGACGCCGGTTGAAGCTCAACCGGTCCACCTCAATCTCGTGCACGGTCCCGTTGGCCGGGCTGAGCGCGTAGACAGAAGGCCGCCGGGCCGTCGAGACCACACTGCTGGGAGCGCCATTCAGCGGGATATGCCGCGCCACGGCCAGCGCTTCCAGATCCACGGCGGCAATCGCATGGCCTTCTTCATTGGCGACAAACGCGTACCCGCGAAACCCCGCGCTTTGGCGGCGGCGGCCGCACGCGGCGAGCATCGGGAACGCGAACAGGGCCCGGCGGGAGATCACTCGTTTAGGGTAACAGGCGAATATCGCCCGCAAAATGCTGCATAATACTGTCTATGAAATATTCATCGATCGTGCTCGGCTGCGTTCTGGCTGCATCGGCCTTCGCCGCGCGGAACGTGGAACAATTCAAGACCACTGCCGGACCGCTGAAGATCACCACCGTGATGCATGCCGGCTTGGTGATAGAGGCCGGTGGCCAAGTAGTGATTGTCGATCCCGCGCAGGGAAGCTGGGACGGCATTCCACAGGCCGATCTGATTCTCATCACCGATATCCACGGCGATCACATGAACCCTTCCATGATTGCGAAGGTCAAGAAGTCCGGCGGCGTGGTGATCGCGCCCGCGGCCGTGGCCAAGACCGTCACCGAGGCGCAGGTTCTAAGCAACGGCGAGTCCAAGACCGTAGGCGCCTGGAAAATCGAGGCCATCCCGATGTACAACCTGAAGCGCGGACCTTCCGAAGGCAAGCTGTATCACGATAAAGGCCGCGGCAATGGCTATGTCGTCACTTACGGCGGCCTGCGGGTTTACATCGCCGGTGACACCGAAGGTATTCCCGAAATGCGCGCGCTGAAGAACATCGACGTGGCTTTCGTGCCGATGAACCTCCCCTACACCATGACACCCGAAGAAGCGGCGGATGCCGTGAAGGCGTTTCATCCGAAGGTGGTCTATCCGTACCACTACATGGGTTCGGACACCAAGGCTTTCGAGGCCGCGCTCGCCGGAACCGGGATCGACGTCCGGCTTCGCAACTGGTATTAAGCTCTCAGCCGGTCGCGATGTAATAACTCTGCGGCTTCACGATCAAGAAACACCGTCGCGTTCTCGTGCAGCCTGAGCGTGGACGCCGGCGCCATCGGGCCGATATCCCCTTCCAGGCACAGCTTCACAGCTTCGGCTTTGCGCGCGCCCGACACTAAACACAAAATCGCGCGTGCCTTCAGAATCTGACGAATCGACATGGTGATCGCTGTCCGCGGCACTTCTTCGAGCGAAGCGAACCATCCTCCGCCCACCTGTTGCAGCCGGCCTCGTTCGGCCAGTTCGACCACGATAAACGGTTCTTCGGTTTCGAAGTCAGCTGGCGGATCGTTAAACGCCAAGTGGCCGTTTTCGCCGATTCCCGCAAAACACACGTCAATCGGCGCGGCCGCGATCGCCTCGCCCACGCGCTTACACTCCTCTTGCGGATCGGCCATGCCGTCCAGGAGCCACGCTCGCTCAACGGGCACGTGCGCGAGTATTCGTTCGCGGATGTAGTGCTGGAAGCTGGCCGGATGGTCGCCGGAGAGTCCGATGTACTCGTCTAGATGAAATAATTCCACCTGACCCCACGCGATGTCTGGAGCGGTAACCAGCGACTCCAGAAATTCGATTTGCGAGCTTCCGGTCGCCACCACAATTCGAGCGCGGCCCCGCGCCGCAATCGCTTCACGTATCAAACGCGCGGCTTCATCCGCCGCAGCTTTCGCCATCCCAGTCTTGTCGTCGAACTCGCGCAGGTTCAAAGTAAACGGCCCGTCAGGCGCGGGCGGGCGGAAGAATCTGCACGTGAATGCCGTTGACGTCCAGGAAATCGAAGCCGGCGGCTACATCGCCCTGAATGATCTTTCCACCGGCCGCTTCGATGCCTTTCGTGAGCGCGGCGCGATCGAACTGAGCGGTGAGGCAATAGTGGTCGATGCCCAGCTTGTGGCCGGGTTCGGCCAGCCCGAGTCCGACTCGATCCTTGCCACCGGCGCTGAACCAGGTCCTCTCAGGCGTGCCGCCAACTCGGATCACGCCGCCCAGGATCTTCTGATAAAACGCCACGGCTTTCGGGACGTCGGAGACGTTAATCAGGATGTGATCAATCGCGGTGGGCCGCAGCAGCGGTTCGCCGTGCATTGGCGGAGCATCCCGCATCGCATCCGGCGCGGCAGTTTCGCCCAAACGGCTCCAGGAGTTCTCGGTCCAAAGCTGAACCAAGGTGCCGTCCGGATCGGGAACGAACAGGCCGACCGGCGGAGCCCCGCGATACTTGATGCCCATCTTGTCCAGCGTGTTCTTGGTCGCGGCCAGATCGAAATTAACGATCCCGGGACAAAAATGATTGATCGACGGCGCAGTCTGACCCTGACCCGGAGGCGCCATCGCAACATAGTTAGGGCCCAGTTTTATGTAGTGCCGCGCGTTGGTCTTCTCCTTCATCACCGTCGCGCCGAAGACGCGTGCGTAGAAGTGAACCGACTTTTCGATGTCATCCACCGCCAGCGCGAGATGATCGATGCCTCCACAATGGAAGGGCGCCTCGGCAGCGAACGCGTTGCGGACGCCGATGCCTCCGGCGACGGCTCCAGCGGTGAGCGTCGCGAGAACCTCGCGTCGACTGAGATCTTTGCGCATGGTTGTGACTCCTCTAATAGATTCTAGATCGGTTCCGATTCACGCGGGGCTTGCCCACGGGCCTCCATTCAAGCTATGCTTCCAACGATGAAAAAAGCACCTCTTCACTTGCTCGCTCTCCTGGCCGTGACCGCCCCGCTCGCGATCGCGCAGCCGCACAAAGCGCCGCCACCGCCGAAGACCCCGCGCCTGTATATTTTCGATTGCGGCACCATCAACGCAACCGACGCGTCCGGCTACCGGCTCACCAAGGAAGAAGTAGCCACTCCCAAGATGTCAATGGAATGTTTTCTGATCGCCCACCCGAAGGGTAATTTGATGTGGGATGTCGGCGCGATCCCTGACCGCAGTTTCCCGCCCGGCGGCGGTCCCGGAACGCTGCGCAACGCCGTCGCTACCAAAACGCTGACGTCTCAGCTAGCCGAAGCCGGCTACGCGCCGGCCGATATCAACTACCTGGCGCTGTCGCACTTTCACTGGGATCACATTGGGAACTCCAACCTCTTTGCGGGCGCGACCTGGCTCACGCCCAAAGCCGAACGCGACTTCATGTTCGCCGAGCCGCCCTCTCCACGCACCGAACCGGCCAACTATAGCGCATTGAAGAACAGCAAAACTGTGTTCCTCACGAAAGATGAGTATGATGTCTTCGGCGACGGGACGGTGGTCATCAGAGCTGCGCCCGGCCACTCTCCGGGACATCAGGTCCTGTACTTGAAACTCGCCAAAACCGGACCCGTAGTGCTTAGTGGCGACCTCTATCACTATGCCGAGGAGCGCAAGCTCAACCGGCTCCCCACCTCGGAATACAACGTCGACCAAACCGTTGCCTCCCGCGCGGCAGTTGAAGCGTACCTGAAGAAATCCGGCTCCCAGCTTTGGATCCAGCACGATTTTAACGGCAGCGCCAAGCTGAAGAAGTCCCCGCTGTTTTACGAATAGGCGCGTGCGAGACTCAAAGCATGCCCAAGCAAGAGACTGTCTCTCTGCGCAAAACTCTCGCCGAGCTGCTGCGGATGAAAGGCGCGCACGTAAGTTTCAAAGACGCCGTGTCCGATTTTCCGCCTGCGCTACGCGGTGTAAAGCCACCCGGCGCGCCGCACACGGCCTGGCAGCTACTGGAGCACATGCGCCTCGCGCAGGAAGACATTCTCGACTTCAGCCGCAATCCCAAATATAAAGACAAGATCTTCCCAAATGACTATTGGCCGGCCACCGAAGCTCCGCCGAGCGACCAGGCCTGGGCCAAAAGCATCGAGATTTTTGAAGACGATTTAAAGCAGATGCAGAAACTGATCGCGGAAACCAAACACGATCTTCTCGCAAAACTCCCGCACGGGACTGGACAGACGCTCCTCCGAGAGGCGCTGCTGGTGGCCGACCACAACGCCTATCACCTGGGCCAGCTAATGTTCCTCCGAAAAATCCTGGAAAATCGCTGACGGCTTTACTGCTTCTCCGACGAAGCGCTCAACGCTGTTTTGGGGGAAGCATCCAGTGTCTCCGTCCAAGTGACCATCATTTCGTCTTCGCTGCGGTCGCCCCAGCGGATGGCCTTCGCCGGATTCGGATTCGCCGGATTGTTGGCGCTGTTGTCGTAGTGGAAGGTAACCACCATCCGGCTGCCCTTCTCCATCAGGATCGGATCTTTGAGCCGGTACTGCAGCTGCCAGTTGAAATCGTAGTGCGGCACGGCCAGCAGAATCTCGCGCCTGCCATCCGCGTGAACCAGTTCATAGGTGGCGTCCTTGCCGCGATAGTGCGCGTGCGGCGTGATTGCCAGCAGCAGCTTATCTTGTTCTACTTCGTAACAGCGTTTTACTTCGTGATTGGCGTCGCCCGCCGGAATCAGGAAGAATCGATTCCGCATGTCCACCCGCTTCAGTGGCCGCTCCGGCACTCTGGACGCGAAGTAAAGCCCCACACTGGTGCGATCGACTTGCGCCGTGCTCACACTCGCGTAATGGATCTGAAACCGAACTTTCGCCCCCGCCGGGATGTACTTGGCGGTGCTGCCGTCGCCGAAGACGTCGTAAATATCCGGCCCTTTGCCGGGCAGCATGGTCGCGAACGACCCTTCATCGAAGCCGCTTAAATTCGCGATGCCCTGGTCGCCCGCGCACGCGTCATCCACCACCGGAGCATCGGCTTTCACTCGCGTCAGCCCATCTTCCTCGTCGAAATACGACTTCGCCACCGTCCTGCTTCCCGCCGCCCTTCTTACGCCGGCATCGTTCTCAGCCGCACTCTCATCCGCCAGCACGCTGAAGTGGACATGGTGCACCACCTTGCGGTTCCCCGGCAGGACTTGCGCGGCCCGGATCCACTTGCCCTCTTTGAAATTCGTCTGTACGGTGAAGTCCTTGTAAAGGTCTCTGCCGGCTGGCACCGTGAAGTCTTGTCCGATATCGATCACCGCATCCGGCTTGCCCAGCCGCCAGCCCTCGGCAAACGACGGCTGCGGCGGCAGATCTTTGGGATCTCCTTCCACTGCTCCGCCGGCCACCCACGCCTTGATGGTCTCGATGTCGGCGGCCTTCAGACGAGCGTCGTTTTCGAAATGTCCGTAACGCGGGTCGGCGAACCAAGGCGGCATCTTTTGAGTCACCACCGCCGTCTGAATCGCTTTCGCCCAGGGCCGCGCCGATTTGTAGTCCAGCAACGACATCGGCGCCATCTCTCCAGGGCGATGGCATGTAACACAATTCTTATAAAGAATAGGGGCTACGTCTTTGTTAAAGCTGGTGCCCGCGAACGCCGCGGACATCATGGTCAACCCCATCACAAAGACTCGCACGGCTTGGCTCCTTGCCCTAGATTCCATGGGCTTAAGTTATTCTCAAACCGCGCCAATGTCAAGGCTGGCGCGCCCTTTCGCACTCACCCCTTCAGGTACTTATTGAAGAAATCAGTGGTGCGCTGCCACGCGAGTTTGGCGGCCGCTTCGTCATAACGCGGAGTCGTGTCGTTGTGGAAGCCATGATTGGCGCCTTCGTACACGTAGCCTGCGTAGGTGATGTGGTTGGCCTTCAGCGCCTCCTCGAACGCGGGCCACCCGCCCGTGATGCGCGCATCCAGGCCACCATAGTGCAGCAGCATCGGAGCCTTGATCTTGGCCGCATCCGCGGCGTTGGGCTGCCCGCCATAAAAGGGAACGGCGGCGGATAGGTCCGAGCCCAGACGCACGGCGAGCGTGTTGACCATGCTGCCTCCGAAGCAGAAGCCGACGGCGCCGATTTTCCCGGTGCAATCGGATCGATCCTTCAGCCAGTGCGCGGAGGCGATGAAATCTTCCGTCATCTTGGGCTTGTCGATGGGTCCGAAGAGCGCGGCGGCTTTTTCTTCATCGCCAGGATAGCCCCCGGCGCTGGTGAGTCCGTCCGGCGCGAAGGCCATGTAGCCGAGGAGGCCGAGGCGGCGCGCGACATCCTCTATATACGGATTGAGTCCGCGGTTTTCGTGTACGACCAGCACGCCGGGCAGCTTGCCGTTGGCGCTGGACGGGCGGACCAGGTATCCCTTAATCTCGCCGTTGCCCTTCGGCGAAGGAACGGTGACGCGCTCGGTCTTGAGACGCTTGTCGTCCTTCGGAACCTGCTCGGCCCACGCGTAGTTGGGGCGGAGGCTCTCCCAGAGTGCAGTGGCAGTAACGCCGCCCACAGCGAACTTTTGCGCTCCATCCAAGAACGCGCGGCGGCCGATCTCGCCGTGAACGTACTTGTCGAAGAGGTTCAGCAACTCCTGTGGATAATCCGAGGCTTTCTTGCGCTCCATAATGAGTGGCTCCTTTACGGGGGAAGCATATCACAGGGTACTCAGGACGGACGACCGCCTTTTGGAAGATGTCTAGTCAAACTCGCGTCCCGCGTAAAGCTCCGTAACCAGCGCCCGATGATTCTCCAGCGCTCGGCTGCGGCGCAGCTTCATGGTAGGCGTCAGTTCGCCGTTTTCGATGGAAAAATCACGGTCCAGGATTTTGAATTTGCGGATCTGCTCGAACGACGGGAGCTGGCGGTTCACGTTCTTGACGGTAGTCTCCACAATGGACTGCGCCGCGGCGGGATCGCCGGTGACCGTAATGAGCGCAGTGACATAAGGCAAGCGGTCGCCGATCAGAAGCACGTGATTGATGAGCGGCTCCTTCTTGAACAGCCCCTCGATACGCGCGGGGTAAATCTTCTTGCCGTTGGAAGCCACGATTAGCTCCTTCTTGCGGCCCGTGATGTAGTAGTAGCCTTCGTCGTCGCAAGTGGCGATGTCGCCGGTGGAAAGCCAGCCGTCGTGCAGAACGGCGGCGGTGGCGGCGGGGTCCTTATAATAGCCCGAGAAATTGACGGCGCTGCGCAGGAGCAACTCGCCGTCTTCTTCCAGCCGCACTTCGATGCCGGGCAGCAGCTTGCCAATGCTGCCGGGCTTCACGCGGCCTATCGGATTGACAGAAACAACGCCGCCTTCCGTGAGCCCGTAGCCTTCGAGCAAAGGCATGCCGATCGCCTCGTAAAACTCGGCCAGATCCTTACTCAGGGGTGCGGCGCCGGAGATGGGAAAGCGCAGACGCCCTCCCAGGCGCTCACGAATTTTGCTGAAGATGATCTTGTCGAACAGGCCCAGCGAAGTGCGCATCCAGGCCGGAACCGGCTGTCCGTTGCGGCGCAACTGCGCGGCGCGGGAACCCATGCCCAGCGCCAGATAAAACATCTTACGTAAGGGCGCGGGCCGCTTCTTGATCTCGGCCAGGATACTCGAGTACATGCGCTCCCAGACTCGCGGCGGCGATAGGAAGAAGGTCGGCCGCGCGGCGCGCAGTTCGTGCGGAAGCTTTGAGAGGCCCTCTGAAAACCACACGCAGGAGCCGGTGCGGGCTGGCATCAACTCCGCCACCACGCGCTGGGCGATGTGGGCCGAGGGCAGGAACGCCACTGTGCAATCGTCGGGAGTGAGCGGCAGCACGGCGGGAGTCATGTCAATGTTGATGACCAGCGCGGCGTGCGTGACCAGGCCCATCTTAGGTTCGCCGGTGGCGCCGGAGGTCATGTAGAGGACCGCCAGAGCCTGATCGTCGAAGCGCGCACGGATCCGCTCGAAAGCATTCGGGTCGTCCGCGAGTTTATGCTGGCCTTTTTCGATGAGCTGGTCGAGCGTGATGACGCCCTCGGCAGTGCCGGTGAGAAGAACCCACTGAATAGGCGGCGCGCCTTCCGGCATCGCAGCTAGAGCCGTCTGCAAACCCTGCATCGCCTTCGGATTCTCCACTAGTGCAACGCGCGCGTCGCAGAATCGAAGAGCGTGTGCCTGTTCGGCATAAGGAAGGCTGGTGTAAAGCGCGGCAGAGATGGCTCCGGCCACCATCACGCCGAGATCGGCGAAGTAGAATTCGGCGCGTGTTTCCGATTGCAGCGCGACTATGTCGCCGATTTCGACGCCGATGGTACTCAAACCCACTGCGGCCCACTGCACGCGGTCGCGAACTTCGGCCCATGTGTAGGTACGATACTTCCCGCCTCCAATTGGTTGTTTCAGCGCGGGCTTTTGGCCATGGACGGCCGCAGTCTCTTCGAGCATGGTGTAAACGGTCCGCGCGGACATGATGTGATTTTAACGTGCGCCGGGCTAAACTTTATGGGTGTGCGCCTCGTTTAAGAGTCCAGATGCGGCGGAAAGTCGCAAAAGAAAGTCGCAAAAGAAAGGAAGGCTGGACATGAAACACGTAGTGGTGAGCATGATGATGGGTGCGCTGCTGTTGGGCGGTGTGAGCAACGTGCTGGCACAGAATGAGATTAACCAGCGGCAGCGGAACCAGCAGCAGCGGATCGGGGAAGGCGTGGAGAATGGTTCGCTCACGCCCGGTGAGACCGCGCGTCTGGAGAAACAGGAGGGCGCGATTCATCACGAAGTTAAGACCGAGCGACAGGCCAACGGCGGGACGCTGACAGCAAAGGAGCGGCGCCAGGTCAATCGCCAACAGAATCGCGAGAGCCGGCGGATCTACCGGCAAAAGCACGACGCGCAACACCAGTAATATCGGGCAGTTCACGAATGGGGCGCAGTGCCTAACCGTGCGCCCCACGGCAGTGCAAGCGCCTTTCCTCCACTCCGCCTTTGCGTTCCTGTAAACTGATTCACGATCGCAGAGGACTATACATGAAGATCGCAGCACTGTTCGTCGCACTTTCGGCTGTCTCAATGGCGCAAAATTACACGGCTCGCACGACGTCCCAGCAAGGCATTCCGGTAATTCGGCTGGCGGACGCGGCGAAGGGCGTGGAAGTTTCGATTGTGCCGTCGCTGGGCAATCGGGTTACGGAAATGAAAGTCCATGGGAAAAATATCCTGTACTTTCCCGTGACCGATCTGGCCGAGCTCAAGAGTAAGCCCGCGCTGAACGGGATTCCATTTCTGGCGCCGTGGGGGAATCGTCTCGACGCTGAAAGCTTTTGGGCCAACGATAAGAACTATCCCTTCAATATGACTCTCGGCAACGTGCGCGGCCCCATTCCCATCCACGGGCTGCTGTCGAGTTCGGATCTCTGGGAAGTCGTGGAGGTTGCCGCGGATCGCATGTCGGCGCATGTGACCAGCCGGCTGCGTTTCTGGAAATACCCTCAGTTGATGGCGCAATGGCCGTTTGCGCATGAATATGAGATTACCTATCGCCTCACAGACGGCGTGCTCGAAGTGCAGACGACCGTTTCGAATCTGAGCTCAGAACCGATGCCTATCGCGCTTGCATTTCACCCGTATTACCGCATCCCGGATGTCCCGCGCGACCAGTGGATCGCCAAAATCCCCGCGCGCAAAATCGTAATCGCAGACAACCGACTGGTCGCCACCGGCGAGTTCAAAGCGTATGACATGCCCGATCCGCTGCCGCTCAAAGGGCATCCTTTGGACACCGGTTTTACGGACCTGCAGCGCGACTCGGAAGGCCGCGCACATTTCTCCATCGAGGCGGCCGGGATGAAAGTGGAAACACTGTTCGGTCCTAAATATCCGGTCGCGGTGATCTATGCGCCACCGGCTCTGGAAGGACAAACCCGCGACTTCATTTGCTTTGAGCCGATGACGGGAATCACCAATGCCATCAATTTGCACCATGCCGGCAAGTATCCCGAGCTGCAAACTGTGGCTCCCGGCGCCAAGTGGACGGAAAGCTTTTGGGTTCGCGCGAGCGGCATCTAGATCGCTATTGTCAAACCCGCCGCGTTACGATGGGACTTGGCCCGTCCCCCCACATATCCTTCAGAGAACTTGACCGCGCACCGCCTGGAGCTTGCCGGGAAACTCGAACGCGGCCAGCAGCTCAAGCGTGACGGCGTTGTGATCCGCACTTGGGACCTGCGCAAGACCTATGTCATGGGCGACCAGGAAATCCGCGCTGTCTCCGGCATCGACATCGAAATTAAGAAGGGCGAGTACGTGGCCATCATGGGCCCCTCCGGCTCCGGAAAATCGACACTCATGAATTTGATCGGTTGCCTGGATTCCCCGACCTCCGGTCTGTACTATCTCAACGGCAGCCTGGTGAGCGAAATGAACGATGAGGAGTTGGCGCACATCCGCAATCGCGAGATTGGCTTCGTCTTCCAGACCTTCAATCTGCTGCCCCGCGCCACCGCTCTCGCCAATGTGGAGCTGCCGCTCATCTATGCCCGGATGAATCGTAAGGAACGCCAAGAAAGCGCCAAGGCCGCGCTACGCGCCGTGGACCTGGAGACTCGCATGAATCACAAACCCAGCGAACTATCCGGAGGGCAGCGCCAGCGCGTGGCCATCGCGCGCGCCCTGGTCAACCATCCATCCCTATTGCTGGCCGACGAGCCCACGGGCGCGCTCGACACCGCCACCGGCAACGAGATCATGACACTGTTCGAACGGCTGCACCAGCAGGGAAACACTGTACTTCTGGTCACCCACGAGCAGGACATTGCGCGCCACGCCAACCGAATTATCTATATCCGCGACGGCAGCGTGGAGCGGGATGAAATCGTCAGCAAGCCCGATCCTGGCAACTTCGGATTCACAGAGTAGGGGTTCTTCGCCGCCTTAGGATTCTTGCTCGACAACGGAAAGAGATCTACATTCAATCACTTATCAATGGCTTAGTGCCCGTGCTATGCCCTCTATACATTTTTCCCTCTAGATTGCCGATAGGGAGTCATATGGAATTACGCGCCGAGCCGAGGTTTGGAACCCGCTCCTCTGCAGTTGTAGAGGTAATTCGCGACAAGGTTTACGCTCACGATATAACCATCACCGAAGTCTCAGGAAGCGGCTTGCGGATTGAGATGGCTAACGAGCTGACCGTGGGAGAGAATATCCGCCTGCTGGTCGACAACTACCATATGTTTGCCCAGGTCCGCTCTTGCACGCCCGCCGAATCTGGATTCGTCATTGGGCTTGAACGGATTGACGCCTGGAATGCACCGCCCGCCGAAAGCACGTCGGTACCAGCGAAGACGGCGATAGCGTCACCGGTGAAAGTGGTGGGTCGGCCGGAACTGAAGAACCCCCTCGATAACTTACGTCGCGCCGCCCTTGGATCGCTGTTTACCGATCCGCGCCTGAGAACCACGCAGAAGAAGTATCAAGCGGTTTTAATCGCCGCGGGCTGTATTGCTCTGGCCGGGTGGGCGGGATTTGGCGCGGGCGTCTCCTTTCGTCGTAAACCGGAGAGGGCTGCGCCCGCCGAAACCGGAGCCGGGAAGCAGCTGCCGGGTCCTTCAAAATCCGCGGACAGTGTCGCTCCGCCAAAAGCCGCTGGCACGAAACTCGTCGGGAGCGCCGCCAGCAGCACTCCGGTTGTTGTACCCCCGTTGCAGAAGGCCCGCGTTGAGGCGGCTCCCAACCTAGCCGCGCACCCGGCGACGGTCGTCGTACCTCCCTTGCAGATGGCCCGCGTTGAAGCGCATCCAGCGCAGAACGCCGGCGGTGGTGCGCCTGCCACGCTCACGGCGCGCCCTGCGACAGCCCCGGTGTCCAGGATCTCGATAAAGGCTACCGATGTCAGCTGGCTGACGGCTTGCGCGGATGGCGCCAAAGTGCTGGATATGTTACTCGTCAAAGGCTACGCCGGACAAATCCCTTTCTCGCACCAAGCCACGTTACGATTCGGAAATGCCGGCGCGATCGAACTCGCAGTTGGCAATCAGCCCCCAGCAAGGTTGGGTCAGCCGGGAGAGATCCGGACCATCAAGGTAACTCCAACCGGCTACGAAATGATCACGATTCAATCCGCGTTCAATTGCAATCTCCATTGAGCCTGACCAGATCTTGAGGCAACCAGGCCTTGAGGCCGCGAGACGGCAAACGGACCTGGTCGCGCCCCTTTACGGCGTCACGCCCGCCTTCTTGAAATCACCCGCCTTGAAGTAGGAGATGGCCGCGGGGTCCAAATACTTCCGTACTGCGGCGGTAACCTGCGCGGTGGTCAGGGCAGCGACTTTGTTCTCCAGATCCGCCTCCCGTGCCATGGTCCAGCCGAATTGCTCGTTTTGCGCCAGCGTACGCGCGAGCCCCGCGTCCTGAGTGCGCCCCAGCTTGCGTTGATCGAGGAAGGTCTTCTTCGCGTCGGCCACTTCGCCGTCGGTGAAGCCGTCCTTGAGAACTTTGGCCAGCTCGTCCTTGAAGGCGTCTTGCACCTTCGGAATATTCCCCGGAACCGCCGTCGCCTGCACCATGAACTGCGCGAATGGCGATTTCGTCGCCGCCACGAACGCACTGTTCACGCCGTAACTGAAGCCGTCATGCTCACGGATGCGGAGCCACAGCCTGCTCTTCAAATCGCCACCCAGCATGCGGTTGGCGAACATCAGCGCCGGATAGTCTGGATCGTCTTGATTCATCGCCAGCGTCATCCCCGCCATGAAGACGGCGCTCGCCTTGTCGGGAGTCTCAATATTCTGATCCGTGGCTGTGACCACATCGCGCTTGCGCAATACCAGTTGATAGGGCGCGGGGCTCTTCCATGTCCCGAACTCTTGTTCCACAACTCTGCGAACCTCGGCCGGATCGAAATCGCCCACGATTGCGAGCTCAGCGTTGGATGCTCCGAAAAATTGGTTGTAGAAGTTCTTCACGTCCGCCAGCGTCAACTTCTTGATGTTGGCGATATCCTCTTCGAACGTGCTGACCGCCCGCGGATCGCCCGCCGGATAGCGGATCAAGTGGCGGCGCAATGCCAACGGCGCCAGCGCCCCCGGTTCCTTCATGCCGCTTTCCGTGCGGCCCAATTGCGCTTGCCGCAACTGCTCGAATTCACTTTCCACGAAGGCCGGTTGCCGCATTACTTCCGCGGCTAGACGCAGCGCCGGTACCAGGCTGGCGTGAATCGTCGCGAGGTTCAAGCCGGCGTCGTTATCCGCGGCGTTGGTGTTCATCTGCGCCTTAAGCGTGTCCAACTCGTCCTGCAACTGCTGCCGTGTATGCTTTTGCGTCCCGCGCATCAGCAATGCGCCGGCGAACTCCGCGGCAGTACCCTTATTGAATACGCTCTTTTCATCGCCGTAATGCAGAACCAGCGCCGCTGTGACCGTGGCTCCGCGGTTCTTTTTCGGCAGCATCACCAGTTTTAATCCGTTAGGCAGCGTCACTCGTTGGATGCGCGATTCAACGTTCGCGGGCGTGGGATCGAAGGCTTCGCCCTGCGCCACCGCTGCGCGTCCCGTGTAATTGTTGAGCATCGCCGAAACGTCGGGCACGGGTGGAACCTCCGTGCGATCCGGCGCCGTCTCGGACGGCGTAAAGCGCCCGACCGTCAGATTGGAAGCCTTCAGATATTTCTGCGCAACCCGCGCGATATCTTGCGGCGTAAGCTTTTCGGTGCGGTCCCGGTCGAGGAACATCAGCCGCCAGTCGCCCATCGACGCCCATTCGCTCATCAACAATGCCACTCGCTGCGGGTTGTTGAACAGCAGCTCGAAATCCTTCTTGCGGCGCGTGAGCACTCGATCCAGTTCTTCTTTGTTAGGCGGCTCCTTCACGATCCCCTCGAGCACGCCCTGCATAGTCTGCTGAACGTCTGAAATCGAACCCTCCTTGCGAACATCCGCCGCGAACAGCAGATAGCCGGGGTCATGCAATTGATTGTTCTCAGCTCGCACCGAGATAGCCTTCTCGGTTTCGACCAATGCCTTGTACAGACGCCCGGCGGGCGGCTCCTCCAGAATCGCGGCCAAAACGTCCACCGCGGACGAATCGGGGTCCGCGCCGGCCGGAACGTGGTAGGCCATCATAAGCACCTGGTTATCGCCCACGCGCTGCAGGTTCACTTCACGCTCGCCGTCCTGCACCGGCTCTTCGGTATAGGTCGGGGTCAGGGTGCGCGCGGGCTTGGGAATCGCGCCGAATGTCTCTTGGATCCAGCCCAGGGTCTTCGATTCATCGAATTTCCCGGCGATCACCAGCACTGCGTTATCCGGCTGATAGTAATTCCGGTAGAACGCCTGAAGCTTCTCAATGGGAACATGCTCGATATCGGACCGTGCGCCGATCGCGCTGCGCCCATAGCCGTGCCACAGATAGGCAGTCGATAGCACCCGTTCTTCCAGCACCCGCTCCGCACTGTTCTCGCCGCGCTCAAATTCGTTGCGCACTACCGTCATTTCCGTATCCAGATCTTTTCGTGACACGCGCGAATTCACCATGCGGTCGGATTCCATATCCAGCGCCCAGCGGAGATTATCGTCGGTCGCAGTCAGGGTTTCGAAGTAGTTGGTGCGGTCGTAGGACGTGGTGCCGTTGAACTGCGCGCCGTGATTGGTCAGCTCGCCCATGATGCCAGTGCGCTTCGCCGTGCCCTTGAACAGCATGTGCTCCAGCAGGTGAGCCATGCCGGTCTCGCCATAGCCTTCATGCCGCGATCCCACCAGATACGTGACGTTCACCGTCACGGAGGGTTTCGATTCGTCGGGGAACAGCAGCACCTTGAGGCCGTTGGCGAGCCGGTACTCGGTAATACCCTCCACAGACGTGATCTTTGCCGGAGCTTGGGCCGGAGTCTGAGCAATGACCTGTGGCGCGAGGCCCACCAATGCAATGCTCACGGCCGCCCAGATAGCCAGAGCCGCCGGGGCGCGGAGGAAGCGCGTCCCAAGACATAAATTGGGAGAGTTTGTGAGCGATTTCATGATTGTTCTAGACTATCAGACGGCGCGGAAGTCGAAAGGTAACACGCTGTTCGGGGTCGCCACAGGGGGAACCGAACGGTAAACTGTATTGACGCGGCCAGGTTCGAAGGAGAATACCATGCGCGCACCACTGTTGGTCTTGACGATTGCCTCGTTAACCTCTATTTTTTCATTTGCCCAGGCGCCAGCCTCCAAGACATTGGACATCTATGTGGTTGATGTCGAGGGCGGGAACGCCACATTATTCGTGTCGCCTTCGGGCGAGTCCATGCTGATCGATACCGGCAATGCCGGCGCCATGCCGGCCGTGCGCGATGCCGGTCGTATCCTGGAAGCGGCGAAAGCCGCCGGCCTGCAGAAGATCGATCATGTGATCACCACCCATTGGCATGGCGATCATTTCGGGGGCCTGGCCGAGTTGGCTTCCCACATCCCCATCGGCGAGTACATCGATCACGGACCCAACGTTCAACCGGCCGAAGGTCCTGACGCGTTTCTCAAGAACACCTACCCGCAGCTTTATTCCAAGGCAAAGCATACAGTTGTCAAACCGGGCGACCGGATTTCGCTCGCCGGCGCCGACGTGCGCGTAGTGACTTCTGCCGGCGCCATCATCAAGACTCCCCTGCCTGGCGGCGGAAAAGCGAATCCCGCATGCGCTACCTTCAAGACCGCCGAGAGCAATTTGGAAGATCCCCAGTCCGTCTCGGTCTACGTTACCTATGGGAAATTCCGGACATATCATTCGGGCGATCTCCCGAAGGGCAAGGAATTCGAGCTGATGTGTCCGACTACCAAGATCGGTCCCGTGGATGTGCTGCTGGGATTGCATCATGGAGTCGCCACTTCGAATTCGCCGGTGCTGGTGCACGCTCTCCATCCGCGCGTCGCCATCATGAATAACGGTACGCGCAAGGGCGGCGACCCGGACGTAATGGAATCCGTGCATACCTCGCCCGGTCTCGAAGATCTCTGGCAGATGCACTTTTCCACCTTGAGCGGCCAGGAGAACACAGTGCCCGGAATGTTCATCGCGAACGCGGCCGACGACCAGCCGTCTAGCATGCCCATTGCCGCCGTCCCCGCTCCAGCACCGGGACCCGGTGCGCCGCCACCGCCCGCGCATAACGGCAAAGCCTATTGGATTAAGGTCTCCGCGCAGCTCAACGGCTCCTTCACTGTGACCAACACCCGAAACGGCTTCAGCAAGACTTATTGAAACAGCCTCAGCTTGAAGCAGCCCCAGCCGGGGGCTAAACGTATCGGTGAGCCCCGCCGATCTTCAGCTCATGAGAACAACGTTACTGATTCTCTTTGCAGCGCTTCCATTGGCGATCGCGCAGCAGCCCGCCGCCGATTCCGCGGCCGCCGTGCTGGGGCGCTGGCGCTCCGTCGAAACATCCAAAGGCGGCATCGGAGCCGTCTACTATTTTCAAGCCGACGGAACGCTAGAGTTCAGCCCCGGCGCCGTCGTCGATATGCCTTACCGTGTCGAAGGCGATCAGGTGATCTTTCCACCCGCCACCACCAAGGGACCTGAAGTGAACTTCACGCTGAGCTGGTCCGGCGATCGCGTGATGCGGCTGAGCGCGCCGGGTCAGGTAGACGAATACCAGCGGCAGGGCGCGGCCCCGGACCCGCGCGACCCATTACTCGGCGAGTGGCTGGGTTCCCGCGAAATAGATGGCCGGAAAATGCCCGAAGAGATGTTCTTCTATCCGGGCGGCAAATCCCTGCTACTAATTCTGTTCACCACCCAACGCGGCCGTTATTCCGTGACCAACGGAAGATTATTGGCGACCTTTGGCGGACGCGGCGGCATCGATGGCCCTTTCGATTTCGCCGACGGCGTGCTCTCCATCCATCGCAGCAACGGCCGCGTCACGAAATTAGCGCGCTATTGATGATCGGACGGGCACTCCTGGTTTGGCTGCTGATGATGGCGGCCGAAACTGTCCACGGAGTGCTGCGAAATCGCTTCCTAGTGCCGATCGTCGGAGACCTCCGCGCCCGCCAAATAGGTGTGCTAATCGGCTCCGCGTTGATTCTAGGCGTGGCGATTCTATTGATCGGCTGGATCCGCCCGAGCTCGGAGCGCTCGCTGCTCGCAATCGGAGCGTTGTGGTTGGCCTTGACGCTGGCCTTCGAATTCGGCTTGGGACGCGCGATCGGCCGGTCCTGGAACGCGATGTTCGCCGACTACGACCTCAGCCGAGGCGGATTGCTTTCAATCGGCATGGTGGTGCTAGCACTCTCGCCCTGGGTCGCGGCAAGAATCCGCAAGGCCGGCGCCGACTGAAGACCCAGCTTTTTTCGAACTTGGCTGCTCGTGAGCGTTGGACGTCGATTTACGAGTCGCTCTTTGGCCACGCCAAGCAGTTCGGCGAGTTCTCTTTCTGAGAGCACGTCAAAATCCTCAGGCATACAAATCGTGCCCTTATCAATCCCAGGGAGGCGCTTCTTCGGCGCAGGCTTTTTCCCTCCGTCACTGGATTTTGCAGCCACGTCCATAGTCCGCTCCCGCTATACTAGAAGTCTCCCCCGGGTTTATATCGTATGGCGAACCCGTTCGTTCATCTTCACTGCCACACCGACTACTCGCTGCTCGATGGAGCCTGCGAGATCTCGCAGCTCATGAAGGTCGTCGCCGAGCAGAAAATGCCCGCCGTCGCCATGACCGATCACGGCAACCTCTTCGGCGCGGTCGAGTTTTACAATCACGCCAAGGACAACGGCGTCCACCCCGTCATCGGCTGCGAAGTTTACGTCGCCCAGCAGGGCATCGGCGTCAAGAGCGAATCCAATCGCTACAACCACCTGGTGCTGCTGTGCGAAAACCAGGAGGGCTACCGCAACCTTATCCAACTGGTTTCCACCGGCTACCTCGACGGCTTCTATTACAAGCCGCGCATCGATAAAGACCTACTCTCGCGACACTCCAAGGGACTGATCGCGCTCTCGGCCTGCCTGCGCGGCGACATCAACGAAACGCTGCTCCAGGACCGCTACGAAGACGCCCGCCGCATCGCCTACGAATACACTGACCTCTTCGGCCCCAAGAATTTCTTCTTGGAACTACAGGACCACGGGCTCGAACCTGACGCCCGAGTCATGCCGCTGGTGCATCGCCTCGCGTCCGACACCGGTATCCCGCTGGTGGCCACCAACGACTCCCATTACCTGCGCAAGACCGACGCCCGCGCCCACGAAATCCTGCTGTGCATCCAGACCGGCAAATCGATGTCGGATCTGAATCGCATGCGCTTCGAGCAGGAAGCCTTCTACATCAAGACGCGCGAAGAGATGATGACGCTCTTCGGCGAAGTCGAGCATGCGCTCGACCGCACCTGGGAGATCGCCCAGCGCTGCCAGCTCAAACTCGAAAAGGTCGCCGAGCCCTTTCCGCGTTTCCCGATTCCGCAGGATCACACCACCGACACTTTCTTTGAATACGTGGCTCGCCAGGGATTCGAGAAGCGCCGCGGACGCCTGGAAGCCTTGGCCGCGAAGGGCCACCTGAAGCACGATCTCGCCGAATACGCCGAGCGCCTGGATCGCGAAATCAAGATGATCCAGTCGATGAAATTCTCCGGCTACTTCCTGATCGTCTGGGATTTCATCCGCTTCGCCAAGCAGCGCAACATTCCCGTGGGCCCCGGCCGCGGATCGGCCGCCGGCAGCCTGGTCAGCTACGCGATGGAGATCACCGACATCGATCCGCTGGCCTACGGTCTGCTGTTCGAGCGCTTCCTGAATCCCGAGCGCATCTCCATGCCCGATATCGATATCGATTTCTGCACCCGCGGGCGCGGCGAAGTGATCCAGTACGTCACCGAGAAATACGGGCGCGAGCAAGTCGCGCAGATCATCACCTTCGGCACCATGGGCGCACGCGCGGCCATCAAAGACGTAGGACGTGTGCTCGACATGGGCTTCGGCGAAGTCGACCGCATCACCAAGCTGATCCCCACCATGCCGCTTAACATCAAGCTGAAGCAGGCGCGCCAGATGGAGCCGCAGCTTGACGAGTTGGCCCGCACCGATCCCAAAGTAAAGGAGGTTCTTGAAGTTGCCGAGCGCCTGGAGGGCATGGCTCGCAACGCCAGCGTTCACGCAGCGGGAGTTGTGATTTCGCCATTGCCGCTTGCGCGACATCGTCCCGCTCTATAAGACCAACAAAGACGAAATTGTCACGCAGTACGACATGAACGGCCTGGAGAAACTGTCGCTCCTCAAGATGGATTTCCTCGGCCTAACGACGCTTACCATCATCGCGGACGCCCTAAAGCTGATCGAGCGCCATCGCGGCGTCAAGTTGACGGTGGAAGAAATTCCGATGGACGACCCGCACACTTACACGCAGATTTTCAGCAAAGCTCTCACCAGCGGCGTGTTCCAGTTCGAATCGCCGGGGATGCGCGACGTCCTGCGCCGCTATAAGCCCGACCGCGTCGAAGATCTGATCGCCCTCAACGCCCTCTACCGCCCCGGCCCCATGGACATGATTGACGACTTCGTCGATCGCAAGCATGGCCGCAAGGAAGTGGTCTACGACGTTCCCGAGCTAAAAGAAATTCTCGAAGAAACCTACGGCGTCATGGTTTATCAGGAGCAGGTGATGCAGATCTCCAACCGCATCGCCGGCTATTCCCTGGGCGACGCCGACCTGCTGCGCCGTGCGATGGGCAAGAAGAAAGTCGAGGAAATGGCCAAGCACCGCGAGTTATTCGTCGCCGGTGCGAAGAAGAATGGCCATCCCGCGAAAAAGGCCGAAAAGATTTTCGATCAGATGGAGAAATTCGCCGGCTACGGCTTCAACAAGTCGCATTCGGCAGCCTACGCGTACCTGGCCTGCGTGACCGGCTATCTAAAAGCGCACTATCCCATCGAATTCATGTCCGCGCTGCTCACCTCGGAAACCGGCAACACCGCGAAGGTGGTCAAGTACATCAACGAGTGCCGCGAAATGCGAATTCGCGTGCTTCCCCCCGACGTCAATTCCTCCGACCTCGATTTCACGCCCGTCGTCTCAGGACCCGACGAAGGCATCCGCTTCGGCCTCGGCGCCATCAAGAACGTGGGCGCGAACGCGGTTGAATCCATCGCGAATGCCCGCGCAGCGGACGGCCCCTTCACCTCGCTCTACGATTTCTGCGAGCGCGTCGATCTGGGCGCCGTGAACCGCCGCATGATCGAAAGCTTCATCAAGGCGGGCGCCATGGATACGCTCGAAGGCACCCGCGCGCAGCAGATGGCCGTGATCGATAACGCCATGGAAAACGGCACGCGGGTGTGGAAAGACCGCGCCAGCGGCCAGTCCGGACTCTTCGCCATGCTCACCGCCGAGCAGCCCCCTGCCGAGCATCCGCTGCCCAAAGTCCCCGACTGGACCGGCCCCGAAAAACTCACCAGCGAAAAAGAGATGCTGGGCTTCTACATCACCGGCCATCCTCTCGATCAATACAAAGACAAAGTAGGCGAACTCGCCACGCATACCACTTCGAATCTCGAAGGTCTCGCAAAAGGAGCGGAGGTCGCGCTGTGCGGCATCCTCACCGCAATCGTTCGCAAGCGCACACGGGAAGGCAAGCCCTGGGCCGCGCTGCAGATCGAAGACCTGGAAGGCTCCATCGAAGCAATGGTCTTCTCCACGCAGTATGAGCGTCTAAGCCCATCCCTGAACGAAGACAAAGCGGTCCTGATCCGCGGCTTGGTGCTGCCCGAAGAAAACGCGCCACCCAAGATTTCCGTGCAGGAGATCGTGCCTCTCGAAGTCGCTCGCGTCAACCTGCCGTCCTTGATCTCGATCAAAGTCCCGGTTAATGGTGCCGCTTCCGCCGACTGCGCCGCCGCGCTTCAGAACCTGTTCCGCGCCAAGCCCGGCGACACAGAGGTCCGCCTGCGCCTTGAAAAACCGCGCGACTTCTCGGTTATCCTGGATGTGACCGTCAAGGTTCGGCCGGATAAGGAATTCTGCGCTGAAGTCTCCCGCCTCTGCGGAGCCGAAGCGATGGAAGTTCTGGCCAACTAAGACGCGACCGCCGAAATGGCTGACTCCCAAACTCCCCCACCATCCAATCCCAGTTGGGATCGCGTGCTCTTGGCGCGCCACCCCAAGCGTCCGCATTCGCTGGATTACATCCAGCGTCTGTTCACCGACTTCCACGAGATTCACGGCGACCGTTTCTTCGCCGACGACCACGCCATGATCGCCGGCATGGGCTGGTTCGAAGAGCGCCCCGTCATGGTGATCGGCCAGCAGAAAGGCCGCGACACCAAACAGAAAGTTTTTCGCAACTGGGGTATGCCTAAGCCCGAAGGCTACCGCAAGGCCCTCCGCGCGATGGAACTCGCCGCTAAGTTTTCGCGCCCCATCATTTCGCTGATCGACACGCTAGGCGCCTATCCTGGACTCGACGCCGAAGAGCGCGGCCAAGCCGAGGCCATCGCCTATAACCTGCGAGAGATGTCTCGGCTGGGCGTGCCCGTGATTGTGATTGTAATTGGCGAAGGCGGCAGTGGAGGCGCGCTGGGTGTCGCCGTCGGCAACCGTATTTATATGTTGCAGAACGCCTGGTACAGCGTCATCTCTCCGGAAAGCTGCGCCGCCATCATCTATCGCGATTCGGCCCGCGCTCCCGAAGCCGCGGAGGCACTAAAGATCACCGCACCGGATCTACTAAATTTAGGCCTGATCGACGGCATCATTCCCGAGCCCGGCGAAGGCGCGCACACCGATCCCGATGCCGCCGCCGAAGCCGTGCGCATCACACTGCGCGCCAGCCTCGCCGAACTTTCCAAAATGACGCCGAAGCAGCTCATCGACGACCGCTATGACAAGTTCCGGAAGATGGGCTCGTTCTTCACGGAGACCGCGGTGGTGGGGCGCTGAACGTATGCCGAAGAAGCCTGTTCTGGTCGGCATTCTGATTGTGGTGGCTGTCCTCGGCGTGATCGTCTACTCCAGCTTCAATCTAGCCAGCCATCGCTACGAAGCGTGCATGACCTTCAACGGCCAGACCAATTGCCGCACCGCGTCCGGCTCCACCGAACAATTTGCGATGCGCACCGCAATCTCCAACGCCTGCGCCGGCATCGCCTCGGGCGTCACCGATTCCATCGCCTGCGAGCAATCGCAACCCACCAAGCTCACCAAGCTAAAATAGACTCCATGCGCGCGCCTCTCCTCGTGGGCGTCATCGCGGCGACAGCCGTTGCAGTCAGCGCCGCTCCCAGCTACGTTGGCTCCGGCGCATGCAAGACTTGCCACTCCGCCATTTATGCACGCTGGCAAAAGACTCCCATGGCCAACGTGGTGCGCGATCCCAAAGAGCATCCCGACGCCATCCTGCCCGACCTAAGCAAGCCCGACCCGCTGGTCAAATTCAAAAAGGAAGACATCGCGCTGGTCTACGGTAGCGTATGGAAGCAGCGCTACTTCACCAAAGTCGGCAACGATTATTTTCCGCTAGGCGCGCAATGGGACATCACGCACCGGATCTGGCGCGCCTATTTCGTGCCCAATAACGCTGACTGGTGGATCCCCCACTATCCCGCCGACAACATGAAGCGCCCCACCGGGCCGCTGTGCGACGGCTGCCACTCGGTCAACTACAACATCCAGGCCAAGACCGTGACTGAGTGGAACGTCGGTTGCGAGCGCTGCCACGGACCCGGCGGCGATCATATCGCGAGCCCCAACCGCGGCAACATCGTCAATCCCGCGCGCCTAGATTCTGTCGCCGCAAGCGACACCTGCATTCAGTGCCACTCCCAGGGCCAGCCTTTGCGGAAGCCCATCAATGGCACTTATTACGATTGGGCTGTTGGCTACGAGCCCGGCAAGAATCTGCGCGACTTCTGGCAGCTCGAAGAACACAAGCTCGGCGAAACCACCTTTACCCACTTCGCCGACGGCACGGCGCACAAGAACCGCATGCAGGGCAACGATTTCGTGCAGAGCGCGATGTATTCGCACGGCATTACGTGCTTCTCCTGCCACGATGTGCACGGCACCGAAAATCGCGCTCAACTGTTGAAACCCGCAAGCGTCATATGCCTCCAGTGCCACGGGCCCAACTCGCCCAACGGCCCTCACGCCCCTACCATTGAGGCCCACACCCAGCACCCCGCCGGCACCGCGGGCAACGAATGCGTGAACTGCCACATGCCCAAGATCGAGACCCAGCTCGCCGACGTGAACGTGCGCGCCCACACCTTCAAGTTCATTCCGCCGTCGTCGACGGTCCAGAATAAGGTGCCCAACGCCTGCAACACCTGTCATAACGATAAGACCCCGGAATGGGCCAGCGAAGCGCTCCGCAAGTGGCCGGGCCGCTCGCCGTGGCGTGTGGAATAAGTCCGTAGAATAAATTCAACGTCCGTTTTTCGGTGGAGGAATTTCCGCAGAAAACCTAAACTGCTTTCATGCAAGCAACTGCCATGACCGCCCAACCTTTACTACCGCCGCGCGCCGAGATGGAGCGCGCCTTCCTCGCCTCCGACGCCACTTATAACGGACTGTTCTTCACCGCCGTCCGCACCACCGGTATCTTCTGCTTACCCGCCTGCCCGGCGCGCAAGCCGCTCCCGAAAAACGTCGAGTTCTTCGCCACCGTCAAGGACGCCGTGTTCGCCGGCTACCGCCCTTGCAAGCGCTGCCGCCCCACGGAATCCTCCGCGCCCGATTGGGTACGCGGCCTGCTCGAGACGGTGGATCAAAAGGGCGGCGAGCGCATCCGCGAATCCGGCCTGCGCGAGATGGGACTCGAAGCCGCCCGCGTCCGCCGCTACTTCCTGCGCGAGTTCGGCATGACCTTCCAGGCGTACTGCCGAGCCCGCCGCCTGGGCCAAGCCTTCGTAAGCATCCGCGACGGCGCGCCCATCGACGACGCGGTCTTCGACTCCGGCTTCGATTCGCACAGCGGCTTCCGCACCGCCTTCGCGCGCCTGTTCGGCAAGCCGCCCGGTCAAATCGAAAATGGCGATTGCATCCGCCTGGCCTGGATAGAAACGCCACTCGGCCCAATGGTGGCCGGCGCGACTTCGGAAGGAATCTGCCTGCTCGAATTTAGCGACCGCCGCATGCTCGAAGCGCAGTTCGACCGCATCCGCCGCCGTTTCGCGATCCCCATGGTCCCCGGCGAAAGCGATCTCCTGCGGCAGCTACGTACGGAACTGGCCGAATATTTCGCTGGCGCGCGGCGCGATTTTACGCTGCCGCTGGTCTACCCCGGCACAGAATTTGAACAGCGCGTATGGAGTGAGCTGCTCGCAATCCCCTACAGCGAGACACGCTCCTATCAAGACTTGGCACGCACCTTGGGACAGCCGGGAGCTTCACGCGCCGTCGGCCGCGCCAACGGCATGAACCGCATCGCTATCCTGATCCCGTGCCATCGCGTCGTGAATCACAACGGGGAACTGGGCGGATACGGCGGCGGCCTGTGGCGCAAACGAATCCTGCTGGATCTCGAAAAAGCCAAAAAGAGAGGACGGAGCCTGATTTCCGCGGCGCCGCACCCTAAGGGGCCGAGGGTCTTACGCCGCTTTTTCGACTTTGCCGTTTTTAATGCAGGAGGTACACACGCGAATGCGCTTAGGCGCGCCCTTCACTACCGCGTGGACTTCCTGCAAATTGATGTTCCAGCGCCGCTTCGTCAAATTGTGAGCATGGCTCACCCGGTTGCCAAACTGGGGACCTCGCCCGCAAACATCACACACCTTCGCCATCTGGATACTCTCCTGCTGATTTACTTTAGGTAGTTTACCACTATTTCAGAGCCGAACGCAGCGAGCGAAGCCGCTGAGCCGCGGTCGCCAGGTCTGCTGACTTCGCCCGCTCATCTACCGTGGTCACGATCAGTGGCATCCCAAGTGCTTTGTCGTGCCTGTTCTCCAGATGAATAATTCTCAACTGCTTCATTGCAGGGTGCCATTTCAGGATAAGATTGTGGCAATTTAACCCAGCCATGTCCCCAAAACGGCCAGACGGAGAACTATGAAGGCAGTTTTCCTTTTTGCTCTTCTATTCGTTCTTCTGGGATTTGTTCTGATTCCCTACAACGGCCTGGAGGCCGACGAAGTGCTGTTCGCCCAACCGCTGCATGGGCTGATCAACCCGAGTTTTGCGATACGCGTACACCATCATTTCGTTCCCCTGATGGTGATCTCGTATATTGGTGCCCTGAAAAGTCTCATTTATTGGCCATTGTCTTGGATCTTTTGGCCCGGCGTGTACTTCGTCCGCCTTCCGATGGTGCTGGTAGGGGCGGCAACTGTCCTGGTTTTCTACAAATGGGCTGGCATTCTTGCAGGACCACGGGGCGCACTCTTGGCGGCGGTGTTGCTGGCCACTGACCCGACGTTTCTGCTCACCGATACCTTCGATTGGGGACCCGTAGCCTTGCAGCACCTTCTGTTGGTCTCCGGCTGCTTCTTGATCGCTCGCGGGCGCCTAAGCTGGGGGGCTTTTCTGTTCGGACTGGCGTTATGGAACAAGGCAATCTTCTTGTGGACCCTTGCGGGGCTTAGTGTGGCTGCGCTGTTGGTATTGCCGGCAGCCGTCCGCGCGGTTCTCGCCGACCGGCGTTGCTGGACTCGCGCGCTTCTGGCCTTCGCTTTGGGAGCCCTTCCTTTGCTGGTCTATAACGTAGAACGACCCAACTCAACCTTGGGAGACAACGCTCATTTTTCTTTCGAGAACTTTTCCTTAAAGTACCAGGAGTTGACCGGAGCCGTCGATGGCTCGGGTCTGTTCGGCTTCGTTGTGGCTCCTGATTTGGCGGAAAATCGCCGGGAACCGGAATCACCTCAAGGCCGCGCCGCCTCGTGGATTTCCGATCGTCTGGGCCATCACTACAAAAATTTGATGCCTTACGCAATTCTCATCGCGGCCTCCATCGTACTTCTGTGGTGGCGCGCGCCTGGACGTCGCGCGGCCCTGTTTGCCGCTATCTGTGGCGGCGTCACTTTCCTTGCCATCGCCGTCACGCGCAACGCCGGCTACGGGATTCATCATACTGTGCTGGTTTGGCCCATGCCGCAGTTGCTGGTGGGGGCCGCATTCGGCGCGCTGCCCTGGCGCTGGCTGCGCGTGGGACTGGTCGCGCTCTTGGTCGGTGCGAATCTATTGGTGGTCAATCAGTACATCGTCCAGTTCGAGCGGAATGGTTCAAAAGGAAGTTTCACCGACGCGATAAATCCCCTTGCCGACTCGCTCGCCCGAACGGCCGGTGACAATATTTACGTCATCGACTGGGGAATATATGAAATCCTCGATTTTCTGCAGCAAGGCAAGTTGCACCTGAGCCATGTTGACTTTTTGTTGATCCAAGCCACACCCGATCCCGGACAGCGACGCCTCATTGACGCCATGCTCGCGGACCCCCATGCACTGTTTGTGAGTCATGTTCCCGCCCGCGAAGCCTTCCACGGAGTTGGCGAACACCTGGACATAATCGCCCGCTCGGAAGGATACGAAAAAGTACCGATCCACATCGTGGCCGATCGCAACGGACGCGCGATATTTCAAATTTTCCGTTTCCAACCTCCGCCTGCCGGTCCTCCGCACGCGACAGTCTCTGGCTCTGCGCCCCCGCTGCTCTAAACGCGAAACGCATACAATAGGAGAAGTTATATGCACGCAACCCTCAGCACGTCGTTAGGCAAATTGTCGTCTCTGCGCCGATCGGTGCTGAGTTGGGTGCCTTTTTCTTCGGCTCCCGGTCTCCCGCTTCATGACATCCTGGCGGCGATTGACGCGAAGATAACCACCGCCTCGCCCACCAAAGAAATTCTTGAGACGCTCGATAAATGGCAACGCCCGCTGTATGAATCGCTGGAGAATTCAGTGGCGCCCTTGGTGGCGAAAGCGCTCACCAGCAAGATTCAGAATCTGTTTCTTTCGAAATACCATTTCCTGACCCGCGGCGCCAGCCTTCTGTCTTCGCCCTACGGCCTCATCGTGGACCCGATGAATGCTTGCCAGCTTGCCTGCCCCGGATGTGTGCACTCGGCGCGTTCAAAAGAATTGCATCTATTTGACTGGGGTCCCGGGATACTCTCCGAAAACATGTTTGGCGATTTCATGCGCCGCTATGGACCCTACGCCATCGAAGTCGAATTTTGTAATTACGGCGAGCCCCTTCTGAATCGCAATACTCCCAAGTTCATTCGCCTGGCGAAGACCTATCTGCTGCGCACCATGCTCTCTACCAACATCGGTGTGAAACACTTCGATCCTGACGCCTATGTGAACTCCGGCCTCGATTACATGACCGTTTCCATCGACGGCGCAACCCAAAGCGTGTATGAAAAGTATCGGCGCAAGGGAGACATCGAAGCTGTCTACAAGAACGTCCGCAGTCTCGTTGAGGCCAAGAAGCGGTTGGGGAAGCGCACGCCGACCGTATCCTGGCAATACCTCGCGTTTGAGCACAACGAGCATGAAATCGACGATGCCATCAAGATGGCGAAACAGCTTGGAGTCGACCAGATTATTGTGGCTACGCCTTTCGATGTGAGTTGGGACGCTCCGGAAGTCCGCCCTTCAAAGGCGGAGCCGCGAACCGTCCAATTCCACTCCGGCTGGATCGGGGAAACCATCGATAATTGGAACCCGTTTCCTTCGGAGCTGCAGGCGGAAGCCATCGAGCAGGAGTTTGCTTCCCGCTGGAGCGGCCGCCTGGTTGACGATCGCGATGCCGGAATCCCCGATCCGGAAGCCAGTTCGCGCCACACCTGTCACTATCTCTACAAGAACATGGTGATGGACGGGAGAGGCCGCATTCTGCCCTGTTGTGCTGCCCCGCAGCCAGGCTTGGATTTGGTTTTTGCGGATGCCAAGTCGGGTGAAGACGTTTACAACTCCGAAAAATATCGCCTCGCCAGACTATCGTTTGCGAACCCTGAACTGTATCGCATCGAACAGGCCGCGAGCGCTCCAGGCGCGGGTCCGTTCTGCGAAAAATGTGAATGGAACCAGGATAAAGCGCAGATCGACAATGAACACTTGCGCACCTACTTTCAAGCGGTAGGAAGCCAACTTTTCGACCCGGCCAGCCTTGCTACTCTCGCTTCCTGGTAAAGCAGGCGACGCCGTTCAGCGCCCCTAAAACACGAAAGGCCGGACCTTGCGGCCCGGCCCTCGCTAACATCAGCGCATCTGATGGCTCAGGCTACCTTTGCCGCCTTATAGCGGGCCATGATTTCGTTCATCTGGTCCTTTAGGCGAAGCTTCAGCTTCTTGATGCGATGCTCTTCGACCTCGTCCTGCGGGGTCACATGAGGCTTCGCTTCAATAGCATCCAGCAGCCGGTCGTACTCGGCATGCTGGGCGACCAACTGGCGGAACTCCTCGCTGGTCGCCATCAAATGCGCTTTCAATTCTGTTTGTGCTTGCTCCATTGAACGCTCCTAGTTAGGATTATGTACCTCGGCGCATCATGACAATATCATGAATCAAACTTCATGACAATCCCCGGCTCGACTGGATTTGTATAGTACGACTCCCGCCGTCCGGCGTGCACGAAAGCTGACGCTTTCATAAAGCTTGATGGCGCTGGAGTTGGAGGCACGGACCTCCAAAAACCAACGGTTTTTCGCTCGCCGCAACTCGGTTTCGAGCAGATTGCGGGCCACTCCGCGCCGCCTCTCGGCCGGGTCCACCGCCAGGTTGAGGATCTCGCGCTCATCCGGCCGCGATTTGTCTGACAACCAGGAATCCCAGTACCCTCCTGCCGCGCGTCGCGACCGAACATTCGTAGTCGAGATAACTGGCCGGGTCCCACTGCGACGCTTCAGGCGACGCTTCCTGGATCGCGGCGATCGCCGCCAGGTCATCCGCCGTCGCCGCGCGCACCGTCATCGCGTAGTACTCGCCCGCAAAATACCGATCCCCGCCAGCGGCATCACCGACAGCACAACGCAAACCATCGGAAATCCGAAATGATCCACCATAGCGCCGATCAGCGGCGAGAGCACCGTCTGCATCAGCCCATAAGACGCGGTGAGTATCGATACCCCGAAGGCCGCGTGACCCATGCCGAAGAAGTCGATGGGCATGGCGTAGAGGTTGGTCGAAATCGCCAGGCACCAGAAGAAGCTGAAGCTGATCAGAGCCGCGGCGAGCGCGGGCGTATGGCATCAGCGGGACAGCCGCCGTCAACAACAGCACGCCCGCCGCCAGCCAGCAGATGCGCAGCCGCGCCCGCAACACATCAGCGCCGTGACGTATCGTCCGAAACGCCATCCATCCGCCCGCGAAGCCACCCAGCGTCGCGAACACCGGAGGAATCCACGCGAAGTGTTCGTTGGCCTGGATCTCCGTCAAATGATGTTGCTCCACGAAATAGACCGTGGTCCAGTTCGTCCAAAGTGTGTAGAGCGTCATCACCAATGCGTTCGCTGCGGCCAGTCCCCAGATGCGGCGGTCTCTTAAAATCTTTGCGACGCCTCCGCGCGCAGCCTCCGTTTCCGCCGGCTTCACGGGCAATCTTGTCGTCGTCGCCCACCACACCGGAATCCAAACGAATCCGAGCGCTCCGCACACTACGAATACGCTGCGCCAGCCATACACCGGAGCCATCGCCGCCACCATCAGCGGCGCGGCGATGCTGCCGAGGGTGATGCCGACCTGGTTCAGCGCGGTGCCGAAAGCCAGCTCGCGCGGTTGCAGATACACACCGTTGGCTTTGCCCGCGCATGGGATGCCGGCCGCTTCGCCGATCCCCAGCACCGTGCGCGACGCCAGCAATCCTCCAAACGATCGCGTCAATCCCGTCGCCATCCCCGCCAGCGACCACACCGCCATTGAGACCGTAATGCCCGCGTTCAATCCCACGCGATCGATGAACCATCCCGCCACCGGCGCCGTCAGCGCGTAGACGATCGAGAACACCGAAATCACGCCGCCGTACTGGGTGTTGGAGAGATGAAACTCGCTCTTCAGCGTGGGCGCAAGCGCCGCCAGCAATAGCCGGTCGAGATAATTCAAAGCGGTGGAAAGAACGAAGATACTGAGGACCAGCCACCGCAGCCGGCTCGCCATTACGGGAACTTGACCACCAGGATATCGCCCATCGTCGAAAGCCGGGCGTCCGCTTTTCCATCGTGCTGGACTTCGATCTTGCGCGCTGGCTTCTGCACGCCGCAGCCGAACTCGGCTTGTCCGGAATCGGCCGCCACGGTAAGCTGCTTCGGATTGCGAATCAGCAGTCGAATGGGAAAACCAGCCTGCTGGATGGTCAGGCGCAATGGTCCCCCGTTGAGGCATTCCACGCGCGTGAGCGTGCCGAAAACTTTTTGGCCGGTGGGATCGCCAAACCACGGCACCGCGCCTTTGATGTTCCCGTCATTCGCGGCCATGCGCTGATTGGCGGCCTGCTCCACGGCGTGAATCTCCGCCGCCGCGTTATCCTTCACACGCTGTAGGTCGCGAGCCTCCTCTTCCTGTTGGCGGCGTTTTTCGGCGGCCTCGAACTCAGCCCGGTTTGCTTCCAGATTCAGCTTGGCCTGATGAATCCGCGCCTTCTCCTCCGGGCTTCCGGCCGCGCGTTCCGCGGCGGTCCAGGATTTCTCGGCGTCGGCGAACAAGTTGGCGGCGGCCTGCGACGTAGCCAGCGTCTGCCAATAGATCGCGTTGCGCGGAGCCAGCGTGGCGGCCATCTTCAGTTGCGCGATCTTCCGTGCGGCGTCGCTCTCCAGCGCGGCGGCTTTGAAATGCGGCTCGGCCCACTTCGGGTTCGCGCGAATCGCCAGTTCCAGAGCGGGCAACGTGTTCTTCGCCATCAGCCCTCGCGGACTGTCGGGAGGAAAGCTCTTGCCCTTCGCGTCGAGCTCCGCCAGCAGCGCATCGACCGTGGCTTTGTCCAGGTTCTTCTCGATGAAGTCGCGATTCGGATTCAGCGCCCTTCCGTTCACCGGCGCGGCTTCAAACTTCCCGGCCTTCAGATACGCGTCAGCCTGCGCCGCCAGCTTCGCGGCGTTCATGTCGAAGGCATTGCGCGCGGCCTGATCCTCTTCCCCGGCGTTCTGCATATTGTTGATGTATGTGCGCAGCTTGCCGCTATATTCGGGCTGCGTCGCCATCATTTGCAGCTTCGCCCAGCCGCGAAAGCGCTCTCCCGCGAGCTCGCCCGCCGGAAGCGGCGCGCCGATTTTCACGCGCGTTGCTTTTACATCGATGGTCGAAAACAGGTCGCAGAGTCCATCTTCGATTTGATCCGGCATGCGGCCCGCGTTGTCGTCGAGCAGTAGCCGCGTGATGGCGCGCAGCAGGTCGCGGGGAAGCGCCACATCCGCCGGCCACGCCGCCAGTTCCGCCGACCCGCCATCGGTCAGCGGCTGCGGAAGCGCATGCGGGCCGTATTGTTTCTGATTCGCGAACAGCACCAGGTCGATCGGCCAGACGGTGGTCAGATCGCTCTTGCCCAGCATTCCGCCCAGCACAAAGCGGATCTGTTCCAACTGCGTGAGGCGTTCGCGCGCCGCGCGGTCCCCGGCGTCGCTAAAGATGTGGAGCGGCCCCGAGCGATACTCCACCCAGTCCGCCGCGAACGCGGGAGCAGCCAGCAAGGCAAGCGTGAGGATCCGCCGGAACACCTGCTTATATCATCACAAAAAGAACAGCGGCGCCCGGCCTTTGCCGTGACGCCGCAAAATAAGGAGAATCGCGCGCCTCAGAATGTAAAGCGGCCGCTAATCTGCAACTGCCGCGCGCCGTACAAGCCATTATTGGTGGCGGTCGGCGCCAGGAACGTCGCCGATTTTGAAAGCGTGGTAGTGCCGAAGCCCAGCGAGTACTGCGTGGTATTCACGCCGAACACATTGGTGTGGTTCAGGAGATTGAAGGCTTCCGCCAGGAAAGAGAGCCGGTAGCGTTCCTTGATTCTGAATTCGCGGCTCACGCGTGCATCGATGTCCCAGAATCCCGGTCCGCCATAGAAATTACGCGGCACGCTCGGATCCTCGTAAGTAAAAGGCGCGCTGCCCGAGTTATTCACCATGCCGCCGGTAAGCCCGCCGTCAATGACGCCAGCCGGGGTACCCGAAATCAGGCCCGTCACGGGCTGCCCGGAGGCGATTGAGAAAATACTTGACAGCGTGTATCCGTTCACTATCATCCTGGCCGCCTTGTTCGACCAATGCGCCGCGAACTCAGGCTTCCAGATTGCGTTCGCCACCAGGCGTTGGCGCTGATCCAGATCGGAGAGTCCCCACATCGCTTTCTGATTGTAGGGATCGATGGTGTAGTCGGTTCCGTTGAAAGTGCCGAACTGGCCCATCACCTGCCCATCATCCTCCGCTTTGCTGAGCGTGTAGTTGGCGACGAACTCCACGCCGTGCGCCATGCGCTTGCGAACCGTCAGCACAAAGCTGTTGTAGAGCGAATTCACCACGCTACGGCCGGTAAGAATCGGGCCGGTTGCGTTTACGCGATTGGCGCTGGTGTAAAACGGGACGGTGAAAGTGCTGCCGCCGGGATAGGTGTAGGTCTTGGTGGCGGTGGTCGGCGCCAGGTTGGCGTCCGTGAATACGGGCAGATGCAGCGCCCGGCTGAAGACATAGGACGCAGAAACACCGACGTTGCCCGGCAGTTGCTGATCGACGGTCACCTCACCCTCGTGTACTAATGGATTCTTCCAACTCGGATCCTGGCCGCGAGTGGTGGCGGTGTTCGACGACAGCGTGATGGGCGTGACCGTCGGCGTCAATGCGCCCGGGAACGGCGCAACCGGGGGCCCGCCCGGAGGCGTGAAAATCACGTTCGGAAACGTCAGGCCAGCGCAAGCAATGGCGGGGTTGGAGGGGTTGCAGTTATAGGTCTGCTGAAATTCGCCGTTCTCGACCCGAGTTGCGTAGTAGGTGCTGTTACTGGTCTTCCCGTAGAAAATACCGTAACCGAGCCGCACCACCGTGCCCTTCCGGACCTCCCAAGCAACGCCGAGGCGCGGGGCGAACTGGTTCTTAGGGATGTTGATGGTGGACGTGTAAAGTGTCGTCAGCGGCGTGGATGTGTTCGGCTTGGGTGGTTGCGGGATCAGGAAGAGATCGTAACGGATACCCAGGTTCAGGGTCAGATTGGGGAGGATCTTCCAGGAATCTTCCGCAAAGCCAGCCCAATCGTTGTTGTAAAAATCATCCTTGCCGACGCCGGTGACTGGGTCGGTGACTTGGACAAAGCTGCTGTAGTGCCGGCCGGTGTTCCCGTCTCCTACGTTGACTCCCATTACGTCGGCCACCCAGTTAGAAAAGGAACCCGTAATCGATCCGTTGTAGCCGTAAACACCGCCGCCCTGGAACAAGTTGATAAGTAGCTCGTGAATGGCGTTGAAATCGATCCCCGCTTTGAACGTGTGTTTGCCTGCCGTCTTCGATAGGACGTCGGCGAATTGCAGGCGATGCTCATTCGGGAACGCCGGACGCGGCAAGGCGTTGGGCATCCCGTAGGACATAACCGTTCCGGAATCCACTGTCACACTGGGGGCAGTGCCGTTGGCGCTGATGATTTCCAGATCTTGCGACCATTGAAAGCGGAAGTTGTTGATGGTGGTCGGATTGAAAGTAGAATCCCAGTTCGCGACGAAAATGCGCTCGCGGGTTACCGCCGTGCCGTTCGCCGTATTGGAATTGGCGTTGGACGTTGTAAGGGAGTTGTAAGAGTTGGGGGATTTGAAATTGTCAAGATTGAAGGATGCGCTGACCCGATTCGCAGGATTGAACAGATAGTCCAGCTTTCCAAATCCCACATCCTGATTCTGAAACCGCGGGTACGCTCCCAGCAACCCCGAGAAGTATTTATTCGCCGCCGCGCATTGCGCCGGGGTAATCTGGCTATAAGTGCAGGCAATCGGGAAAGAGGCAGAACTCGTGTAGCTAATGGGATTGACCTTGCGGGACCCATCGTACGTCAAAAAGTAGAATAACTTGTCTTTGATAACCGGCCCGCCCACGCTGCCGCCGAACTGCTGCTGTTGATGAATCGGCTGCGTGTAGATCCCCTTGGCCTTTTGGAGCGGATCCAGGGCATTCAGCGAGGGGTAGCGTAAATAATAGAACAGATCGCCGTGCATGGTGTTGGTTCCCGATTTGGTCACCGCGTTGACGATGCCGCCGGCAGCCTGGCCCAGTTCCGCGCTGTAATTGCTCGAGGCTACCTGGAATTCCTGGATCGAATCCATGCTGTAAATATAGGGAATCGTAGTCCGGCCTTTGGTCTCCGAAAAGAACGCCTGGCTGTTATTAGTGCCATCGACGGAACTGCTGTTATACAGTCCTGAAATCCCGCGGTAAGAAATCAAACCGCTCCCGCCATCGGTGGTGACATTAGGCGTCAGTAGCGCGAAACTCTCCCAGCGCCGGCCGGCCAGCGGCAGATTCTCCTGCTGGGCAGCACTGACCACCTGGGACATGTCGGTCTTTTGCGTGTCAACTATGGACGGCTGACCGCTCACCGTAACCGTCTCTGTGGTGGTTTGCAGTGGCAGCGCGATGTCGATCGTCAACGTCTGTCCCACCTGCAGCGTCAGATCCGTGCGCGCTATTTTGCCGAACCCCGCTTTACTGGCCGTGATTTCATACATCCCGGGGGGAAGAAAAGGAGCAACATAAATTCCCGCTCCATTGGTAGTTAATGCAAGCGTGGCCCCGGTATTGGTATTCCGCACGGCGACCGCGGCGCCCGGCACGACGCTGCCGGTGGGATCGGTTAATGTGCCCGTAATGGTGCCCGCGCCGCTAGTCTGCGCGAAAGAGGCGCCCGCGAAGAGCGTCATTGCCAAGATCCAGAGCCCGGCAAAATACACTAAATTGTTGACTTTCGATGCTGGTTTCATTGTATGTCTCCGTTTGAAAGCCGCTTCTGATTGTCCAAGACTGACGTGTTCTTGGGACTGACTTGATGACCCGAGGGACTTACTTACTTTCCTAAAGGATAAGCCATTCTGGGAATGCTTGCAAATGAATATTTGATTTCCGAAAAAAGAGAAATGCCACTCTCAATAGAGTCGGCCCTGTCGACCCGCTCAACTGTGACACTCTAATAGTTCAGGCCCTCATTCATGGCGGAGACATCCTTTTCCAAAGACAAAATGAAAGTCGTTCTGTTCGAGGGCGTTCACGCCAGCGCGGTGGACGCTTTCCGCTCGGACGGCTATTCGAATATCGAGATCCACCAGAAAGCGCTTCCGGAGCCGCAGCTCATCGAGGCCGTTCGCGACGCCTATATCGTGGGTATCCGCTCGGCCACCCAGTTGACTCATCACGCGCTCGAATCCGCGCGGCACCTGATTGGGGTCGGATGTTTCTGCATCGGCACTAACCAGGTGGACTTGGCGACGGCGCAAGACCGCGGCGTCCCTGTCTTCAACGCTCCCTTCTCCAACACCCGCAGCGTCGCCGAGTTGGTGCTGGCAGAAATCGTTCTGCTGATGCGCGGCATTCCGGCGCGTAACGCCGCGGCTCATCGCGGCGAATGGATCAAGAGCGCAGCCGGTTCACGCGAAGCGCGCAGCAAGACGCTGGGCATCATCGGCTACGGCCACATCGGCACCCAGATCGGCGTCCTGGCCGAATCGCTGGGCATGCAAGTCGTGTTTTACGACATCGAAATGAAACTGGCGCTCGGGAACGCCCGCCCCATGCCAACCATGCAGGCACTCCTCGAAATCGCCGATGTCGTCACGCTGCACGTTCCCGAAACTCCGCAGACCACCAACCTGATCGACGCCTCCGCGCTGGCGCAAATGAAGCCTGCTGCCAGCCTTATCAACGCCTCGCGCGGACACGTCGTCGATATCGGCGCGCTGGTCCATGCTCTCGATGCGGGACGCCTCAGCGGCGCAGCCATCGACGTGTTCCCGAGGGAGCCCAAGAGCAATACCGACACGTTCATCTCCCCGCTCCGCGGCCGCGACAATGTGATTCTCACGCCCCACATCGGCGGCAGCACGCAGGAAGCCCAGCACGATATCGGTCTCGAAGTTTCTAGCAAGCTGCTCAAGTACAGCAACAACGGATCGACTCTGGGAGCCGTCAACTTTCCCGAAGTCTCGCTGCCTGCATATCCCGGACAGCACCGCCTGCTGCACATCCACCGCAATCAGCCCGGCGTGCTGTCGGAAGTGAACTATGTGCTCTCCGAGAAACGTATCAATATCACCGGCCAGTTCCTGCAAACCAATGCCAGGATCGGTTACGTGGTGATCGACATCGAAGCTCCCGAACGCGCCGTATCGATGGCGCTCCGCAAACGCCTGGATCAGGTTGCCGGCACCATCCGCACCCGAATCCTATATTAAGGGCAATAATCCAGTGAACAACTCAGGACAGCGGATCAGGGCTGCTTCGGAACGTCCTGGGTCAGCGCCAACGCCCGGTCGACTACGGTCTGCGCGGACTGCCGCATAGTGGTCGTGGCCAAGCGCCACTGCTCATTGCTCATTGACCGCGGCCTCTTATCAGCGCCGTAAATCTTGTCGAGGTTTTCAAGGATGTAACGCCCAGATTTCTGAATGGTGTTCAGGTCGCTTTTGTTCTCAGCCGAAAGCTGGGAATTCAGCTGCCGTGGCACTAATTGCAGGCCGTGGTCGACGATCTCCCTCAAAGATTGCAGGTCGTTCGGGTCGGTCTTCAAAATCTCCGCCGCTGTATCGAACGCCCCACGATGGTTGTTCATCTGCTGGTAGGTGAGAAGGTACATCTTCAACCGCGTGCCGGCGTAATCGCTCTGCGGGTACTGGCTTTTCCATTTATCCAGATACTCTAAGTGCGAGGCCGGTGTCCCGCTCCCCACCACCGCCGAGTATAGATCGTACTCTGCGAGATCCTTCCAATTCTTCTGAGCCTGTCCGTTGGCTGTCAACGCTAATGCCAGGGTAATCAGCGAAACGAGGGTTGTCTTTAGCACACAAACCTCCCTAAGACATCGTAACTCGGGAACCGCTCGCAATCATGATGCCTGTTGGCCTTCGCCCGCTTCTTTTCGTTGGCACGCTTCAGTTCCGCCCGACGTGGGGCGCGATGATGTGCACCACCCAATAGGGTGTTGCGGTCAGGGGGTCCGGTTCAAA
Organism: Bryobacterales bacterium; assembly: GCA_963779075.1. Lineage (GTDB taxonomy): Bacteria > Acidobacteriota > Terriglobia > Bryobacterales > Bryobacteraceae > Palsa-187. The sequence goes on along the minus strand of CAVZWS010000018.1, from coordinate 468,454 downwards.
CCAGCCGCTGCCGTCGGCGTGCAGAATCTCGAAAAAATATTGCAGGTCCCAATTGCCGGTGATGTCGCTGGCCGGGATGGTGAAGCTGACCTCTGGCTTCGCCGCCATTTCCAGCACCCGTGTCGCCGCCGCCGGATCCGTGGGCCGATAATGCAGCCGCACTGCGCTCACTGTTTTCGGTTGCGCAATCTGGAGTGCCAGAGTGAGCGGCTTTTCTGACGGCGCCGACGCCGGCGGCGTGTGTATCCATAACGACGGCGCTGGCCGCGCCCCTTTGGCCAAAACTGGAACATCACCGGCCGAGCGCAATTGCGCGGCTTGGTCCCGGGCGAGCCCCGCCAGCAGCCGCAGATCCGCGTCTCCATTGTGGTCCAGTTGCGCGGCGGCCGCGTCCAGCCGCTCCGCGATTTCCGGCGGAGTGAATTTCGCGGACGCGATATGCGCCGCCTCTGCCGCCGACGCCACATAATCCGACCCACCCAAGTTAGACTGCTGCGCCGCCGCTAACCACAACCCGGCTTCGCGGGCCGCCCGAAACTCCGGCTTCGGCTTAGAATCGTAACTGAGCCGCCCCATCACCTCATAGAACAATGGATGCGCCTCGGCATCCACCGCATCGATGGGCGGTGCCACTTCAAAGCTCGGTGGCCATGCCGCGGCCGGACGCAATACCGGAATTCCACTCGCGAGCGCCTCCTCCAGCGCTCCCGGCTGGGCCGTCGCGCCGTCCAGATCCAGAGTGACTCTCCGGCCCGCCACCCGCAATGCGGAAAATACCGCCGCCTGCGACGCAGAGCTTTCGAGTGCGATGCCGCGCACCGAAGGGCATAGGATCAGCATGTGCGCCAGCTCCTCCGCGCTGGTATCGCCCGCTACGCCCAGCGTGAAGTCGATTCCATACTCGGCGGCGGTATGTGATAGAAGCTTCGGCAAACTGTATGGCATCTCGATCCGTTGAAATACCACATGCGCCCGGTTGAAGCGATTCCGCGCCAGCATCCGGAAATACGAGTTCCAAAACTCCTCCGGTGCTCTTTCCATCTCGGCGTTCAACACGATTCGAACCCCTCGCAGCGACGCCGCCGGGTTACCGCTGGTTTTGGCAAAGTGTCCGGTCGCGCGAATCTGCTCGGCCGCTTCGAGCAGTCCATACATCAGTCCGCGCAGATCGCCGCCCGTGATGTGCGCTCCGCCGATCGAGTAAGGCTCGATGCGAAAAGTGTCCGGCGCGTCCAAGTTCAGTTCCACCTGATTTTTCCATTTGAGCTTGCGCTCGGCCATCGCCGAGTCCAGTTCGGCTTGCGCAAATTCCACTGGACCGGCGGCCGCTAAGGTGGCCAATAAGATCAGACTACTGAGTAACCGCACTCCAGCCTCTCCGCGATAGATCGTAATAGATCACGGCGCCGCCTGCCACGCCGCACGCCAGTAGCCCCACTCCCAACCAGGTTTCATGCAGTAATAGTTTACCCGTGCCGAACAGGACGCCATAGATCAAGACTAAACCGGCGATCCAGTCCACCGCGTTGGCCCCGAGATCGTTCACCGGCTTTATTTCGGGCACCAGCGCCGCGATTGGCCTCCATCCGGCCACCGACGGCCGCGTGCGCCGATAAAAGGCCGCCAATAGCTCCCGCGGCTCGGCCGGCGTGAGGAACGTCACCGCCAGCCACACCACCGTCGTGATGCTCACGGTAATGATCATGATCCACGCGAAACTTCGCGGATCGTCCGAATCCATGTGCAGCGCTACCTGCAGCGTGATCGACGTGATAAACGCCGCCACCATTGCCGACACTTCGCTCCACGCGTTAATACGCCACCAATACCAGCGTAACAACAGCACGCTGCCGGTTCCCGCGCCCGTCACCAGCAGCATCTTCCACGCGCCCGCGATCGAATCCAGATAAAACGTCACTGCTGCCGAAACGATGGTCAGAAATATCGTCGCCACTTTCGATACGTTCACATAGTGCCGCGCCGATTCGTGCGGTTTCAGGAAACGCCGGTAGAAATCGTTTACCAGGTAGCTCGCGCCCCAATTGAGCTGGGTGGCAATGGTCGACATGTAGGCCGCCGCGAATGCTGCCACCATCAAACCGCGCAGTGACGGAGGCAGATCCGCGATCATCACGCGTATGTAGCCCGTCTCCGGGTCCTGCAATCCTGGGAACAAAATCAGCGAGGCCAGCGCCACCAGAATCCACGGCCATGGCCGTATCGCGTAATGCGCTACGTTGAACCACAGCGTCGCGAGTAGCGAATTCTTCTCGTCCTTCGCGCAAAACATGCGCTGCGCGATGTAGCCGCCGCCGCCCGGCTCCGCGCCCGGGTACCAGGTCGCCCACCAATTCAACGAAATATAAACGAAGAACGTGATCAGAGGCATCCATGCGGAATTCAGATCCGGCACGAAATTCAGCACCGACCCCTGGCTGCCCCGCGTGGCGTCCAGGGCCGTGAGCTTGGACTTCATCGCGTCCATGCCGCCCACGGCGTTTACCGCGTATACCGCCAGCACGATCACCATTCCCATCTTGATCGCGAACTGGAACACATCCGTCACCAGCACGCCCCACAACCCTGAGAGCGTCGAAATTGAGGACGTGATTGCGATCATCCCTAGTACGATCATCAGCGCCTGCAGCTTCGTGACGCCGAGGATCAGTGTCAAGATGTCCACCATCGCTTTATTTACCCAACCCAGCACGATGCAGTTGATGGGGATGCCTAAGTAGAGCGCGCGAAACCCGCGCAGAAACGCCGCAGGCTTGCCGGCGTAGCGGATTTCGGAGAACTCGATATCGGTCATCACGCCCGACCGCCGCCACAGCCGCGCGTAGAAAAACACCGTCAGCAGGCCGCTCGCCGCCATGTTCCACCACAGCCAGTTGCCCGCGATGCCGCCCTTGGCCACCATGCCCGTGACCGCCAGCGGCGTATCGGCGGCGAAGGTGGTTGCGACCATCGAAGTCCCCGCCAGCCACCACGGAATGTTGCGGCCGGAGAGGAAGAACTCATCCATGCTTTTCCCCGCCCGCGATTTGTAATACAGCCCGATCCCGAGGTTAAACAAGAAGTACACCGCAACGACGGCCCAGTCGATGAGTGAAAGCTGCAAGCAGGCATTATAGCGTTAAGGTTTGGGCTACCAGCGATATTGCAAAAATGCAATACTATAAAGGGATGGCGTGGATCGTCGAACTGCTCGACGCCCGCGTTCGAGACGAGCTTGAGGCGCTGCCCGCCGACATGAAGGCGCGCTTTCGACGGATTGTGGAACTCATCCAGAACCATGGTCTGGAACGGGTTCGCGAGCCGCATGGGAAATGCGCATGAGAGGCAAGGACGGAATTTCCCGAGCTATCTATGTCACCGCGAGAGGCCGGCGCGTATTAGTGGTCCGTGTGTTTGTGAAAAAGACCCAGAAAACACCGCGGCGCGAGCTTGATCTGGCGTTGGAACGAGCCAAGGAGATAAACCCATGAGCCGAATTCGTGTGGATGATATACATAAGCGCTGGATGAAGGACTCCAAGTACCGGCGTGAGTATAAAGCGCTGGGAAAAGAGTTCTCTCTCGTGTCTGCGCTCATCGAAGCGCGCACCCGCGCCGGCCTGACTCAGGAACAGCTGGCGCGTCGAATGAAAACGACTCAGGCCGTGATCGCACGCTTAGAAGGCGGAGGCAGCAAGCCCTCCACCCGCACGCTGGAGCGTTACGCGGAAGCCACCGGCTCGCGCCTGCGGATCACTTTCGAACCTGAAGGCGCGCGTCCTTAGCGGCCCCTTCGGGATTCGAATTTTCGAATCCACTCGGGAATCATCTTCCGAACTTCTTCAAGAGGAACAGTGCGCCCTTCGTCAGCGGCTTTGATTCCGCGATCAATAGCAGCGAGTGTTTCTTCGTCCTCCTCAAAATCCTCCATGTCACTCATAGACTCAACGCTAGCTGCAATCGGCCCTGGGTTGCAATAGCCCAATTTAGGATAGAATCAAGCAAACTCTTATGCCGCTCTCGGCGGAGACTCACCTCGGCCCCTACGAGATCCTCGCCCTCATCGGTAAGGGTGGCATGGGCGAAGTGTATCGCGCCCGCGATACCAAGCTGAAGCGCGACGTGGCCTTGAAGGTTCTGCCGGCCAGCTTCGCCCGCGATCCCGATCGCATGGCCCGCTTCCAGCGCGAAGCGGAAATGCTGGCCTCGCTCAATCACCCGAATATCGCCGCGATCTATGGCATCGAACAATCCGGCGGAATCGACGCGCTGGTCATGGAATTGGTCGAGGGCGATTCGCCCAAAGGCCCGCTGCCGTTCGACGAGTCCTGGCACATCGCGCTGCAAATCGCCGCGGCGCTCGAATACGCTCACGATAAGGGCGTGGTCCACCGGGATCTGAAACCCGCCAACATCAAGATCACGCCGGAAGGAGTCGTGAAGCTGCTCGATTTCGGCCTCGCGAAAGCCTTCACAAATAGAGCAGACGCGACTCCGGCTTCCGCGGCGAACAGTCCCGAGGACTCGCCGACGCTCACCATCGGTGCCACCGAGGTTGGCGTGATTCTGGGCACAGCGGCATACATGCCTCCCGAGCAGGCCAAGGGCAAAACGGTCGATAAGCGGGCTGATATATGGTCGTTCGGCGTGGTGCTGTATGAGTTGCTCACGGGAGAGCGCCTGTTCAAGGGCGAAGACGTTTCCGAGACTCTGGCGCAGGTGCTCACGAAGGATCCCGATCTCGGCAAAGTCCCTGCCAAAGTACGGAAGTTGCTTTCGCGGTGCTTGCAGAAGGACCCAAAAAAACGCCTGCGCGACATTGGCGAAGCGGCATATCTGCTCGATGATGGACCTGGGCCGGTTCCATCACCAGCTCGGTTGGGCTGGGTGGCATGGGCACTCGCTGGGCTATTCCTCGTCGCGCTTTCTGCTCTGGCTTTCCTTCATTTCCGCGAACAGCCGCCGTCGGAGCGCAGCCTGCGTTTCCAAATTCCTCTGCCGGAAACTGTAGCCGACACCTCTTCCCGGATTTCGCCGGACGGTCACTATCTCGTTTTCGCGGCGCGCGGTGGTAGTGGGCCGCTATGGGTGCGGCCCATGAACTCGCTGACGGCGCAACCGCTGGCTGGGACCGAGGGTGCCGATCTGCCGTTCTGGTCGCCGGACAGCAAGTCAATCGGGTTCTTCGCCGGCGGTAAGCTCAAGCGGATTGAGATAACCGGCGGTCTGGCACTTACGCTGGCGGAGGTACTGGCCCCACACGGGGGAACCTGGGGCCCGCAGGATGGAAACGGCGGAAACAGCGGTGGTGTGATTCTGTTAGGCAGCAACCAAAACGGCCCGATCCTGCGCATTCCCGCGGGCGGCGGCCCGGTGAGCCCAGCGACCAAAATCCGCGCCGGCGAATTTGGCCATTTCTTACCCTGGTTCCTGCCCGATGGCCGGCATTTTTTCTATTCGATAATCCGCGAAACCAACAGCGACCACAACACGATCCATGTGGCCGACCTCTCTTCGCAGGAAGACCGCGTGATCGGAGAGGCCGATTCCCAGGCCGTCTATTCCCAAGGTTTCCTGCTGTTTCTGCGGCAGGAGACTTTGATGGCCCAGTCTTTCGACGCGAGGCGCAACGTCCCCACCGGAGAAGCCGTCCCACTGGAGCGGCAGATCCAGCGTCGGCCGGCCACCGCCTACGCCGATTTTTCCGCCTCCGCCAACGGCTTGCTGGCGTTTCGCGCCGGCTCCGCCATCGGCAACTTGCAATTCACCTGGGTGGATCGTCACGGAAAGCAACTGGGGCTGCTGGGCGATCCCGGCAACATCGAAAACTTCGGTTTCTCGCCGGACCGGACACGCGTGGCAGCCGGTTTGCTTCCGAGCGCCACTCCTAACAACGGCGATATCTGGATCTACGACGCCGCCACTGGCCTGCGCAACCGCTTCACCTTCGATCCCGCAACCGAAAGCAACCCGGTGTGGTCCCCTGACGGTCGCAGCATTATCTACAGTTCACATCGCAAGCATTTCGACTTGTATCGCAAGCCCTCGGATGGCTCTGGGGCCGAAGAACTCCTCTATTCCGACAACCGGGATAAGTTTCCGACGAGTTGGTCGCCGGATGGCGAGTTTCTGCTATATAGCGCTGCCGAAGAGGGACGCAGAAAGATCTGGGGCCTTCGACTGACGCCGGAACGGCCGGATACGCCGCTCAAGCCATTCCTGTTCGCACCCTCGTCCTTCGTTGTGGGAAACGCACAGTTCTCACCCGCACCCAATGAAGGGTGGGTTGCGTACACATCGAATGAGTCCAAGCGAACCGAAGTTTACGTGGCTCGGTTTCCTGGCGCGGGCGGCAAGCGCCAGATCTCAATAGCGGGTGGGTATACTCCGCGTTGGCGGCAGGACGGAAAGGAGATCTTCTACATGACGCCGGACGGCAAAATCATGTCGGCAGCGGTGAGCATCAAAGGCGATGCGCTTGAAGTCGGCGAGGTGAAGCAGCTGTTCGGCACCGTGGCTGTTCTCGCCAATACCGCATGGCGATACGACGTCTCGAACGACGGCCAGCGCTTCCTGATCGTCCCGCCGCCGCCGCAAACCTCCGGCGAAGGTGTCACCATCGTCCAGAACTGGACTGCGGGGCTGAAGAAATAAGGCCGAAGAAACATATCTTCCGCGCCGGTCGCACGCCGATTCCAAGGCTTAACGCCTCCACATCAGCCACTTGCCGCATTCACTCACGCCGCCCCCGTCACACGCAGGTTAGGCTTCGAGCGTGAGAGTCCGTCCCACCCACTGGGGGCCAAGGACCACGTGAGCGGAATTCTAGACTCTTCCGCGGAGCGTAGCAGCGGTGAGGTAGTAGCGGAGAACTGGAACTCCGTCCCGCTCGGTAGGTGGTCTCTCCCAGATCGCCGGGTTTGCGAAATGAGCGTACAGCGCCTTATCAGCGTTGTGCGTCACTCACAGCAGGCCTCACGGGTTAATGCCGGCTTAGGGAGCTCCCGCAGGATCTTTGACAGGCGGACGGACACGAAAATAAACATGGAAGGGAAAATCGACGTGACGCGCGACACTAATCTGGCGATCTCGTAAAATAAGGGCTTGCGCTATTTCTTCCGCCGCTACATCCCTCCGTTCACGCGAGTGCTCCTGGTCGAGAGCGGATCGCGCGGCTCTTTTGATGCGCTCGTCCCGCTCCTCTACCAGATCCACGGCGAAACCATGGAACTCGATCTGATCACTTGCCACCAGACCACTCCCGTGGGCTTCCGCGGCCGCGTCTATCGGGTAGAAGATTACTCCGGCCCAACGGCGCGCCGGCGCCTCTTCCGCGAACTCGCATCCAGCCAATACGCCGCCCTCGGCATCCTTTGCTCGGGCGAGCCCATCATGACCAAATGGAAATGGGCGCTGGTGGCGCGCGTGCCCGCCAAGGTTTTCGTCATCAACGAATTCGCCGGCTTCCTCTACCTGGACTGGGGCAACGTGCGCAACCTCGCGGCCTTCGCGCGGGTTCGCGTGGGCCTGAGCGGCGCGGCTGCTATTCCCGCTGTGGTGCGCCTCCTGTTATTTCCATTTGCACTGGTCTACCTGCTGCTTTTCGCGGCCATAGTGCATACTAAACGAAGGATTCGCACATTATGAAAGCCGTTTTCATCGAACAACCCGGCGACGCCGGCGCCTTGCGCTACGCCGATTTTCCCAAGCCCGAGCCCGCTGCCGGCCAAGTGCTGGTGAAACTCGCCGCCGCCGGAGTGAATTTTATCGATACCTATCACCGATCCGGCCTCTACAAGGTTCCTCTGCCCGCGGTGCTGGGCATGGAAGGCGCCGGCACGGTGGAATCCCTCGGTCCCGATATCGCCGGATTCAAGGTGGGCGATCACGTCGCCTGGGCCATGTCGCGCGGCAGTTACGCAGAATACGCAGCGGTGCCTGCACAATTCCTTGTAAAGGTGCCACCGGGTCTCGACCTGCGTCAAGCCGCCGCGGCCATGTTGCAAGGCATGACCGCGCACTATCTCACGCATTCCACTTTCGCGATCGAACCCGGACACGTCGCGCTAGTGCATGCCGCCGCCGGTGGCACCGGACGCCTGATCTCGCAGATGGTGAAGCTGCGCGGCGGCCGCGTGATCGGCACCGCCGGCACCCGCGAAAAAGCCGAGGTCGCTCGCGCCGCCGGGGCCGACGATGTGATCCTCTATCGCGAACAGGATCTGGTGGCCGAAGTGAAGCGCCTCACCGATGGCAAAGGCGTCGACGTGGTTTACGACGGCGTGGGCGAGGCCACCTTCATGCAGAGTCTCGACAGCCTGAAGCCGCGCGGCATGATGGCCTTGTTCGGACAGTCCAGCGGCCCCGTGAAGTCTTTCGATCCGCTGCTGCTGAACACCAAGGGATCGCTGTTCCTCACCCGCCCCACGCTTGCCAACTATGCGTCGCCGGACGAGATCAAGTGGCGCTCCGGCGATGTGTTGGGCTGGATTCTGAGCAAGAAACTGCAGCTGCTGACCGAGCGCGTCTACCCGCTGTCCGACGCCGCGCAGGCCCACCGCGACCTAGAAAGCCGCAAAACCATGGGCAAACTGGTGCTGACAGTTTGAGTAGGACAGGTCCATGACCTGTCAAACGATAAATGACCGGCCATGGGCCGGTCCCACGATCGTAACAATCGCCTGCGCCTCGGCCGACAGGCCTTGACCCACCGGCCCGACACCTTCCGCGGTCTTGAATTTTACCGACACGCGATCGAGCGGCAGCCCCAGCGCATTCGCAAGCGACTCTCGGATGGCCTCGCGATAATTTTTGAGTTTGGGCTTTTCCAGGATCACGGTGGTATCCACGTTAACCAGCGAAAATCCCGCCTGCTTCACCAGTGTGGCGGCGTGCTCCAGAAATTTTGCGCTGGCGGCGCCCTTCCATTGAGGATCGGTGTCCGGAAAGTGCATGCCGATGTCGCCCAGCGCGGCTGCTCCTAATAGTGCATCGGTAACCGCGTGAAGCAGGATGTCGGCGTCGGAGTGCCCGTCGAGCCCGAACTCAGAAGGAATCGTAACACCACCCAGAATGAGCGGCCGCCCCGGCGCGATGCGGTGCACATCCCAGCCGAGGCCGCTGCGAAACTCGGTTTCACTCACGACGCGTTCCGCCGCTCCGACTCTTCCGAAAGAAACAGCCGCGCCAGTTCCATATCCGTGGGGCGCGTGATCTTAATGTTGCGGTCGCTGCCCTGCACCACGCTCACTTCCACTTCGTCCATTCGCTCCACCAGGCTGGATTCGTCTGTGCCCGTGAAGCCATCCCGCCGGGCGCTCTCAAACGCGCGCTTCAGCAGATCGAAGCGAAACACCTGCGGCGTCTGCGCTAGCACCAGGTTCTCGCGCGGCAGCGTATCGCGAATTTTGTTCTTGTGAACCCGTTTGACGGTATCCACTGGCACGATGCCGACAATCGCCGCGCCAGTCCGGGCCGCTTCGGCGATCACGCGTTCCACTAGTTCCGAATCGATGAAAGGCCGCACCGCATCGTGCACGGCCACGAAATCGGTATCCGGCTTCAGCGACGCCAGCGCATTTTCGACCGATTGCTGGCGGCTATCGCCACCCTCGACAAAACGCACCGGCTTGCTCAAATGCTGCTGCTGAATGAGGCCGCGGGCCCAATCCAGATCCTCGCCGCGCAGGGCGACAACGATTTCAGAAACCGAAGGGCATTGGGCGAACTTGCGGGTGGTATGCACCAGGATCGGCGCGCCTTCCAGCAGCATGAACTGTTTGCGGCTGGTGCCGGCTTTTTCCCGGCCCATGCGCGTTCCCAAACCCGCGGCCGGCAGAATGACGGAGACTTTCATGGTGGTGTGTACGATTGTAACCGTTGGGACGGCCTACGAACCCGTTCCGGTTACAGGAATTTGCTCGCGCAACGGCCGGTCCTTGTCGTGCGCGCCCTGCTCTTTGGCTGGAAGCGCGGGTTGCACCGCGGTGTGGACCGCATGGATGCGGTCATCGAAGCGCCCAAAAATCATCTTGCCCGCGGTGGTCTGCAGCACGCTGGTGACGGCGATGTCGATGGTCTTCGAAATCATCTTGCGCGCGTTGTCCACCACCACCATCGTGCCGTCATCCAAATACGCCACACCCTGGTTGTATTCTTTGCCTTCCTTGAGAATAAAGACGCGCATCACTTCGCCCGGGAGCACTACCGGCTTCAGCGCATTAGCCAGTTCGTTGATGTTCAGTACCTCGACGCCGTGCAGTTGCGCGACCTTATTCAGATTGAAATCGTTGGTCACGATCTTGCACGCGTAGACTTTGGCCAGCTCGATCAACTTCATGTCCACTTCACGAACGTTGGGGAAATCCTCCTCCACGATCTGGATGGTCAACTGCGGCATTTTCTGGATGCGCTGCAGGACGTCCAACCCGCGCCGCCCGCGGTTGCGCTTCATGGAATCCGAGGAATCGGCCACCAGTTGCAGCTCGTGCAGCACGAATTGCGGGATCACCAGCGCTCCATCGACGAAGCCGGTCTCGACGATATCGGCGATGCGGCCGTCGATAATCACGCTGGTATCCAGAATTTTGAAAGAGTGCTTGGACCCGCCGTCCCCACCGAACAGGCCGCCCAACGCTGCCAGATTGAGCATGTCGCCCTTGGCCGCGCCTACCACGACTCCGCAGTAGGTCATCCAGGCGAGCAGCGCCACGTCGAGGAAAGGAACCGTGGTTTTGTTATTGGGAACGGCGTGATCCAGCACCAGCGAAATCAGGTACGCGCCCAGAATTCCCAGGATGCTGCCGACCACGGCCCCGATCAGCTTCTTAAGGCTGACCTTCCGGATTCGGAACTCGAACACCACCACGCCGGCCCCCACGACAGCGCCTACCGCGGCTGCCACCGGACCGTCCAGATTGAAAGGATGCAGGAAAAAAGCCGCGCAAGCCAGCACGGCCACAAAGAAAGTGCGGATAATAAGCAGGTCGATCACGAACCTTCGCCTCCCCGACGGGGCCGCATCCCTGCCAGGCGCGGCGCCAACTGGCTTTTCTGTAGGCGATCAGTATATCACTGAATTTGCGCCGAAAAGATACACAAGTAGGACAGGTCCTTGACCTGTCGAACCAATGACGACCGGCCATGGGCCGGTCCCACTGTAGCCCTAGAGAGCCTTGGCGAGTTCTTCGGCGAAAGCGCTCTGCGGACCTTCAGCGACGCTCTGCCGCCGCATGCCGCCGCCGGCGCTCATCGGTTTCCGTGCGCGGCGCGGAGGACGGTCGCCCATAGCGCCCTGCCCTTGCATGCCGCCCGAAGGAGGTGCGCCGCCCGGCGCAATCGAGCCGCCGTTCGAACGCCCACCCGGACCCGAGCCTGGACCAGTTTGACCCTTCGGCTTGGGGGGCTGTGCGGGATTGGCGCGCAGCAAGCGATCCTCCAGGGGAGCCCGGTCGAAGCGCCGAATGATCGAATTCATTTCCTCGGCATTCGGTGCATCGATAAACGCGAAGCCCTTGGACTCCTGCGTTTCGGGATTGCGGATTACTTTAATTGCGTCCGCGACCAGGTTCTCGGCAGTGAGCCAGCCCTTGATATCGTCCGCGGTTACCCAAGCGGGCAAATTGCCCAGGAATACGGTAAAACTCATTCGGTGATTGTCTTCAACTCCGTTGGTGGGGGTGTGCTTCGAGGAGGTTTCCCATGAAAGCATCTCTATGCTACCACAATCGTCAAGGGCGGTTTACCGCCGTTTGGCAAGGGGCGTTTTAGCCAAGCAACATTTCAATCGACAGCGAACGCATGTCCCGCACCAGGACATCCGGCGAATGCCGTACCAGTTCTTCTTCGCCGATGAGGCCCGTGCCTACCGCAACCGAGCGCACTCCGTTCGCCTTGGCGGCGCGGATGTCGTTGGGATGATCGCCGATGAGCGCCACCGGACTCGTGCCGTCGATCCAGCCTTCGCGGCGCGCGTGTCGCACAGCGATGCCGACCAAGCCCGCGCGATCGCGAGCCATTTCGGCGAACGCTCCGAAGCGCAGGTAGCGCCGCAATCCGGCGCGCTCCATCTTGGTCCAACCGATGCGCGTGAGGTTGCCCGTGACCAGGCCCGCCGGGATACCGCGCCTCCAGAGTTTGTAAAGCAGCAGCCGCGCCGCCGGGCAAACCTTGCGGCGCAGATCGGGGCACGTCCGCACATAGGTGCGCTGCGCGTAGTCGACGATCTCCGGCATCTTGCGGCGGATCAGCGCGGCGGAGGCTCCCTCGCGGGCGAGCATGGCCATCAGGATATCGCGATCGAGCATCCCGGCGACGGAAATTCCGTCGGTGGTGGTTGCGATCCCGGTCACTTTCTTAACCGCAGCGGACAAGGCTTCGCGATGATGCGGCCCCGCGCGACGGAGCAGCGTGCCATCGATATCGAAAAGAACCAGAGCTTTGGGATGAGCTAGAGAAACCTTGTCACCCGGCATCTTCCATCCTATTCAACATCTCGGATGCAATATCGAATACGTCTCTAACCTGGTATACATGCCTGCCAATTTTTGGATTCCAATATCGCCCATGGGCGAGCCAGTCGCGCAATGGCACAACGCCCTTAAACTCCCGAATGGAACGGGCGGTCTCTGGGAATTCCGCAATCCAGGTATCGAGGATATCCTCCTCCAGCCGAATCTTTTCGCCCCGCTCCCGCCCAATCTTTCGAAATCGACGAAAGAGGGCGGGCTTGATTTTGCGTTTCGAGTGTTGCTGAAAGGCCAGCCTCAATAGCGCCTCAGTGGTTGTAAGAAGGTGCAACATCGCCGAGTATTCCAGATGCCTTCTGGCGGAAGCGAACTGCTGGCGCAGCTCATACAAGCTCAGGTCCTGGTACCGTTCCGGAATCGCGGTAAGGGAGAGGAGTTCGGGAAGCCGCCGGTCCTCCTCATTCAACAAATGGAGTTGCAGCTCGTACCAGCGGAACACTTCGTCGAGGTCCTGGCGGAGTTCCGCTTCGAACCTTGGCATGCCTTACCGCATCACCCTGCGCAGTGCCTCTGTTAAAGTCTTGCTATCCAGTTTAACGACGTTTCGTGGAACTCGAGACGAGACGATGCTCCAATGCCCAGCGGGTTCCAGGATCAACGTCACGGCATCGAGTTCGCCAACCAAGTCGACGCGCCCTTTGGCGCCGATGATGTTGCGCCCCTTCGGTGAGAATCTGACGGTTTCTCCGTTGATAGTGAGGACCAACTCCGGTATTCGATACGTGCCCAGGAATTCTTCGCTGATCTCTTTCTCAACGCGCGACACGGTTACGAGCCGTTGCTTGATGGATGCGGCTAGCAACTCCTCCGTCACTGTCCGGTACAATCCCTTGACTGCATCGATCCAAAGGCGGCGGCGCTCCTTCCAGTCGATCCCTTGCACCGGCGGGTTCTGCCGAGACAAAATAAACTCCTTTAGCTCGTCGGACTGCTGTGACTTCACGGGAAACCCTCCAACGGTTTAAGAATAGCAGGCAGGAAAAACGCCCGCGGCAGAACTGCTTCGCCAGGACGTTCGCTATTTCAGAGTGGCGAGGAACGGCCTCGGCGTGGCCAGTCTGGGGGTTCTCCCAGAGCGTGTGCTCTTTGCCCTCTCTTCGCAATACGCAACCGTGACGACGCAGGTGCCGGAGCAGCCCTTCGCGTTTCATCCCACGACTACGAGTTCCTGCTGGGCGTCTGGAGGCACTGAGCGCAGCGATTCTTCGCGCCGATATTCCAGAATCAGCGCGATCGCTTCGCGAAGGTTCGCGATGCATTCTTCACGCGACTTGCCTTGACCGTTAGCCCCGGGCACCTCTGCGCAATAGGCGACATACCAAGGGCCGTCCTGTTCGACAATTGCCGTGAACTCATTGCGCATGGCCAGATTCTAGCACTGCCTGCATGATCTGCTAGAGTGCGGTACAGACGCGATGAGCACGAGTTACGTGAAGTCCCGTGGAAAGAGCTTTGAGGCGTGAGATGGGTAACGACGGACAACGCACAGATGTCTGGGCGGAATACCGGCGGAGAAGGACGCTAACTTGGGCCCTTCCTCTTGTATTAGTCGTGGTGGCCTTCGCTTTTAGTATCACCACGCACTACGACGGGCCGTGGCTGTTTATAGCTGCAATCATTGCTCTGGCCGTCCTCAAACTGCTGTGGTTTCAACGTTGGCCCTGTCCGCGATGTGGGAAGCCGTTTACGCAACCCAAGCGCGACTTAACTTTTTCCAAACAATGTTGGCATTGTGGTCTCGCCCTTTGGAAAGACCCGGGAGACGTGGATGCTTACCGCGAGAAGCAGCGTAGAGTGGATGCGATGCTGGCGGCCCATGCCGCCGAGGTACTTGGCAAGCGGTATGCTTTGTGGCGCAAGTTTGTCAGCTCGAAACCTAGACGAACGTCAAAGCAGGGGCGGTAGCGGATACACAGTCTGGGGCGCTGCGGCCCTTTTTGGGCAGCCCCGCGAGAATCGTCGGCTGCCGTAGCAGCGTGCCATCGATATCGAAAAGGACCGAGGTTTTAGGAGGCACGATCAACATGCTACGTGCCTGGACGTTTCGACACGTCGTACTCGAACTTTTACTTCGACACGCGATCCTAGCCGATTGATGATCGACATCAGGCGATCCACAGTGAACCGCCCGAGGTCGGCGTTGCGTATGCGCGAGAAGTCGGCCGCCGCTGTGCCCGTGCGACTGTGCGCACCGCGCACGCTCAAGCCTTCGCGATCGAGCGTCTTGATGATCTCAGAGGCCAGGATCGCCTTGAACTGTTCGACGTCCGCGTGCTCATGTCCTAGATCAAGGAATACGTTCCCGCTGCCGCGCGTCACTTGCAGGCTTTTCGCTTTCATCGCAACATCTCCTTCAGTCTTCGCAAGCGATCTTTGATCAGATCGATTTCGCGCTGCTGCGTCTTGATCCCTTGCGTTGACTTCTTCTGAAACGCATGGACTACCCAGATTTCCTAACCCAGTTGCACTGCATAAATCACGCGAAATGCATCTCCCCGGAAAGGCAGGGCGATCTCGAACACTCCCGAGCCCATGCCACGCAAAGGCTTCGCGATATCCGCCTTCGCTCCCTCGGCGGCGATCGTCAAGGCGCCGAGACAAATCGCCTTCGCGCCGTGCGGGAACGTCTCAAATTCCTTGAGCGCCGCCTTGATCCATGAAACGGGCCGAGTTTCATGGGTCATTGCTGTCCGCTATTTCAAATCGCTCTTGCATGTTGTCATATTTGACCACATCTGTCAAGCGGGTCTGTCCTGGCTTCTCGATGGGTGTCTTGTCCCGAACCTCTCGAACGTCCGGTTCACGACAGTCATGATGGTCGGCACCTCGATCATACTGATTGCAAAGAAGTAGAAGAGTCTCCAATGTCCCACATATCTAAAAGCCACCGAGAAACCAGCAATGTGAAGAAACAGTACCGCGACCGTCGTCCACCAAAACACTTTGTTACGCCAGCGCGCCCGGGACTCCTTGATCACCCACCAAAAACTCAAAAAGGTAAAAAGTGTTAAACCAAACCATTTCTCGAAGGGTTCTTCGGACGGAATTCGCCCGGGAAGGATCACAAACCAATACAGGCCCGCACCTATCGCCAAAGCTATAACAAGTAAGATCACCAAGATCGCGAGATACCCCAGCAGCGCGTAGAAAAGGCTTCCGCGTTTGTGCTGACTGCTCATCGAAATCGTTTCCCCACAGTATACGAATGCGACGGCTGCTAGAATAACCATGAATGCAAGTCCTGCAAGCCGGCCCGCATAAATTGCTGCTGCTCGAGCTCGACCGCGAGTTCATCGAGAACATTGCGCGCCAGGCCGGCTTCGAATTCCGCTTCGAGGAAGAATCGCGGCGCGTGCTGCTGGACCTCAACGCCGAGAGCCGCCAAGCCCCGCTGCTGCTGTTCGACGCCGCCGATCCCGCCAACCTCGGCTGGTTTTCGCGCTGCCAGTTCTACGTCGATGGCACCAGCGGCGCGGTGCTGCAAACGCCCATCCAGCTCGCCAACCAGCGCGACCGCAGCGGCCGGGCGCTGCCCTATTCCGTCCGCCTGCAGATCAATAAGGAATTGCCGGCGTCCTTCCGGCTACCCAACAAGGCTCCGGTCACCGAGCAGACGGTGTATTCCGTGCTCTTCAATTTCATGAACGCGCTGCTGAATACCGGCGTCGGCGTGTGCGGCGGCCCGGTGGTGCAGGCGCTCGCCGGGCGCACCGAACCGCAGGGGAATCGCAACTGAATATGGCCACGCTGGGATTTCTCGAATACGCCGACGCGCCGCCCGAAGTCCAAGCCGTCTACGACGACATCATGACTACGCGGCAGACGGACTACATCAACAATTTCTGGAAAGCGCTGGCGCACGATCCGGCGACGCTGCGCCGCACGTGGGAATCGGTCAAGCAGATCATGGCGCCAGGCGTGCTCGATCCGCTCACCAAGGAAATGATTTATCTGGCGGTCTCCACCAGCAACGGATGCGGCTATTGCATCGCGTCGCACACCGTCGCGGCGCGCAAGGCCGGCATGTCCGACGCGCAGTTTGCCGAGCTGATGGCGGTGGTGGGCATGGCGAATGAAACCAATCGCCTGGTTGCCGGCTATCAAGTGGAGATCGACGAGCGCTTCCGCACCTGATTCCGAAAATGCCTAACGTTACTTACATCTCGCACACCGGCGAGACCACTACAATCGACGTGCCGCTCGGTACCAGTGTCATGGAGAACGCCGTCAAGAACGGCATCGAGGGCATCGTCGGCGAATGCGGCGGCGCGTGCCTGTGCGCCACTTGCCACGTGTACGTGGACCCGGCGTTTCTGCCGCTGCTCGATCCCATCGACGAAGAGCAGGAAGAGATGCTCGGTGCGACCGCGGCGGAACGAAAGCCCAACAGCCGCCTGAGCTGCCAAATCCGCATGAAGCCCCAGTTCGAGGGCTTGATCGTGCGCATGCCGGATCGGCAGTATTAAGCGGGCCCATCCCTTTTATGAGCGTCGAGCCCGGCGTCGTGATCGTGGGTGGCGGGCAAGCCGGTCTCGAAGCCGCCGCTGTGCTGCGCACGCAGGGATACGAAGGCACCGTCACGCTGATTTGCGAGGAGCCGCATGCGCCTTACCAGCGGCCTCCGCTGTCTAAGGAATTTCTCACCGGCAAGCAGGAAGCCGATCGTGTGTTCCTCCGTACGCTGGCGTACTACGAGAAGCAGCGTATCGACCTGATCCTCGACGAGCGCGTTACCGAAATCAACGCCGGCGCGAAGATGGTGCATCTAGCCGGGGGCGGGACGGTCCCTTACGCGCAGTTGATCCTCGCCGTGGGCGCGCGCAACCGGGCGCTGCCTGCGACCGGAGCCGAGAACGTGCTGTACTTGCGGTCGCTCGATGAAGCGGTGACGCTGAAGCAGCGCATCGCCGAGGCGCGTCATGGAGTCGCCGTGATCGGCGGCGGTTTCATTGGACTCGAAGTCGCGGCAGCGGCGCGGATGGCCGGGAAACCGGTCACCGTGATTGAGGCGGCGCCGCGTTTGATGGCGCGGGCAGTTTCTCCCGTGCTATCGAACTTCTTCCTGGACCTGCACCGGTCGCAAGGCACGGAAGTTCTGTTGAACGCCGTGGCGGTCGAAGTGCGGCCCGACGCCGTGATACTCGAAGGCGGCCGTCGCATCGCTGCGGATTTGGTGGTAGCGGGCATCGGCGTGATCCCCAATGTGGAGTTGGCGCACGCGGCGGGCCTGGAAGTGAACGACGGGATCATGGTGGACGAATACATGCGTACCACCGACCCCGCCATTTTCGCGATCGGCGATTGCGCGGATCATCCGAACGTCTTCGCCGGCGGACGAGCGCGGCTCGAATCCGTGCAGAACGCCGTCGATCAGGCCAGGTGCGTGGCGCGCGTCATCATGGGCCAGCCGGCGCCCTATAGCGATGTCCCCTGGTTCTGGACCGATCAGTTCGAGGTTCGCGTCCAGATGGCGGGACTGTCGGGAACCCACGATCAGTCTGTGCAGCGCGGCAGTATCGAGACGCGCAAATTCTCGGTGTTTTACTTCAAGCTCGGGCGCCTACTGGCTGTCGATTCCGTGAACCGCCCCGGAGACCACGTCACCGCGCGGAAAATGCTGGCGGCGGGGACTCCGCTCACGCCCGAGCAGGCCGCAAACGAGACTGTCGACCTGAAGCGGCTCGCCGCCGGGGGCTGATCTGCACCGCGCGTCATGCTAGCGTGGCAGTATGAAACTCGCCGCCGCGTTGGTTGCATTTAGTTTGAGCGCGGGCGCCGCCGAGATTCCCCCGGGCACGCACATTCTTCTGCGCATGCTGAACTCCATCAGCACGCGCACCGCATCTGAAGGCACTCAGGTATATTTGCAAACTGTCACGCCGGTGGCGATCGATAGCGCGATTGTGATTCCGCCGGGCACCTATGTGCAAGGCTCGGTCTCGCACGCCAAGCGCAGCGGCCGCGTGAAGGGGCGCGCGGAGCTGGGCATTCGTCTCGAAACCATGACCTTCGCGGGCGGCAAGATGGTGAAGATTTCGCCACGCTTGAGTACGGTGGATTCGGATGCCACCGGCCAGAAAGTGGACGAGACAGAGAATCAGATAAAGCAGGCGCCCACGCGCGGAAACGACGCCGGTCAGGTGGCGATTCTGGCAGGCGCAGGGGCGGCTATCGGTGGTCTGGCGGATCGCAGCTTCAAGGGCGCCGGGATCGGCGCGGGCGTGGGAAGCGCCGTGGGGCTCGCGAAGGTGTTGCTCAGGCGGGGCAACGAAGTCGATTTACATCAGGGAACTACGCTGGATGTGGTGTTCGATCGGGCGGTGCTGATCGAGTGAATTCGTCAACTGCCGGTCTTACCCGCGCGGCCGCTTTCGCCCGGCACGCTCACGCGCATACCCGGCGCCAGGCGCAACTGGCCTTGCGTGACCACCATCTCGCCTTCGGAGAGTCCTTTGTCGACCACCAGGTCGGTATCGCCGCGCAACCCTATCGTGATCGGCCGCACATCGGCTTTGCGGTCGGCATCGACCACGTATACATAAGTCCCGTCCTGACCGGTCTGCATGGCCTGGTTGGGAATCACCAGCGCGTTGTTCTGCATGGATAATTTCAGCGTCACGTTGGCGTATTCGCCGGGCCACAACTTGCGGTCGGCGTTCTCAAAGGTGCCCTTCAGTTTGATGGTGCCGGTGGTGCTATCCACATTGTTATCGATAAAGGTCAACACTCCGTGCTCGGGGTTGACCAGATCGTCCTGGCCGGCCGCTTCCACCTGCAATCGCGTTCCCGCCATGAAGCGCTGAATTTCACCCAGCCGGTTTTCGGGCACCGAGAAAGTCACGTAGATGGGCTGCACCTGCGCGATGGACAACACTTCGGTCTGGTTGGCGGTGACGATATTGCCCGCTTTCACTGTGACGTTGCCGGCGCGTCCGTCGAGCGTGGCATAGACGGTGGTGAAGGTCAATTGCAGTTTGATACTGGCCAAGTTGGCGGTATCCGCCTGGATCTGCGCCTGCGCGCTTTCGATGGCGGCTTTATCAGCAACTACCAGTTGGGTGAGCGCGTCGGCGCTGGAAGCGAAGCGGTCGCGGTCATCGCGCGAGACTACGCCCTGCCCGAACAAGGCCACATAGCGCTCGGCCGCTTCTCGCGCGTACTTTTCGTTGGCAACGTCGCGCGCCAGATTGGCTTGCGCCTGACCGAGCTGCGCGCGGTCGCGTGACAGCGTGGCCTCGGACTGCGCCACTTGAGCCTCGAAGGGCCGCGCGTCAATTTGAAACAGCTTTTGGCCCTTGGCGACGTATTGGCCGTCCTGAATGAAGATCTCTTCGATCTGTCCGCTCACCTGGGGCCGCACGGAAACGGTGGAAAGAGGCTCCACATTTCCCACCGCCGTGACATCGATGGGCACATTCTTGCGGACCACTTTGGCCACTTCGACGGGCACCGGGCCGGCATCCGCGCCCTTGCCCTTTTTGCCCTTCTTCCCGCCGTTGGCGCTAGTGTCCGTGGTGCTGCATCCCTGCATTACCAGCAACGCCAGCAACATGCCGAGCAAGCCGAGACCAGATACCCACACACTTCGACGGGGAAAAATTTTTTGGTTCACGCGATTAAACCGCTTTCAATGTACTGCTCGGCCCCTGCTTCGCGCAGATATAGCCTTGCTGCGCTGAGAACGCCACGACTTCTAAAGATTAGCATAAATACAGGATTCCAGATGGCTTAGCAGGCTCTATGCTAAAGGGCAGGGCCTCAAAATCGATGTTGCTATCCTGATGTTGTCAGCAACTTGGCTGATCGTAGTTGGTTTTAACTGCATGTTTCATCCCCTGGTCCAAAAATGGTTCACGCGGCAGTTCGCGAGCGTCACCGAGCCGCAGCGGTTGGGCTGGCCTGTCATTCAATCCGGCGAGGATGTACTGATCTCGGCGCCCACCGGATCGGGCAAGACTCTGGCCGCGTTCTTGAGCGCTCTAGATGAACTGGTACGCACCGCCAGCGCGGGCCAATTAACGGACGAGACGCGCATCCTTTATGTGTCGCCGCTGAAGGCGCTGAGCAACGATGTGCGGGTGAACCTGGAGATACCGCTCGCCGGGATCGCGGAGTTGGCGCTGGCGGAGGGCGCTCCGCTACCGGAGATTCGAGTCGCGGTGCGCACCGGCGACACTCCCATGGCCGAGCGCGCGCTCATGACCAGGAAAGCACCGCACATATTGGTGACGACCCCGGAATCCCTATTCATTTTGCTGACCGCGGACAAGTCGCGGCAGATGCTGCGCTCGGTCCGCACGCTGATCGTGGATGAGATTCACGCGGTGGCCGGGTCGAAGCGCGGCTCGCATCTGGCGTTGTCGATTGCGCGGCTGGAAGCGCTGGCAGAAGGGCGGGTCCAGAAGATTGGGTTGTCGGCGACGGTGAGTCCCATCGAAGAGGTGGGGCAGTTTCTCAGCGACCGCGCGCACATCATTCAAGTGGGCCGGCGGCGCGACATGGATGTTGCCGTCGAAGTGCCGCGCGATGAACTGGGAGCGGTGGCGTCCAACGAAATGTGGTCGGAGATCTACGACCGCACGGCCGCGCTCATCGGAGAGCATCGCACTACGCTGGTCTTCGTCAACACGCGGAGACAAGCCGAGCGCATTGCTCACGCGCTGGGCGAGCGGATGGGCGAAGGCGCTGTGCTTCCGCATCATGGCAGCCTGTCGCGGAGGTTGCGTCTCGAAGCCGAGCAACGCCTCAAGCGCGGCGAATTGCGGGCCGTGGTGGCGACGGCGTCTCTGGAATTGGGCATCGACATTGGAACCGTCGATCTGGTGTGTCAGATGGGTTCGCCGCGATCGATTTCGGTCGCGCTGCAGCGCATCGGGCGCGCGGGCCATTGGGTGGGAGCGAAGCCCAAAGGCCGGATCTTCGCGACCACCCGCGATGAATTGATCGAAAGCGCGGCGGTGATCCGTTCTATCAAGCGGGCCGAACTGGATCGTCTGGAGATTCCGCGCGCGCCGCTGGACATTCTGGCGCAGCACATCGTGGCCATGGCGGCTTGCGACGATTGGGATGAAGACGCTTTATTCGCTTTCGTGTGCGGCGCCTATCCCTATCGCCACCTCACGCGGCGCGATTTCGACGCGGTGGTCGAGATGCTCTCCGAAGGCATGGCCACTTCGCGCGGGCGTCGCGGCGCGTTCCTGCATCGCGATCAAGTGAATCACCGGCTGCGCGGACGGCGCGGTGCGCGCCTGACGGCGATCACCAACGGCGGCGCCATCCCGGATAGCGCTCAATATCAGGTTGTGGCCGAGCCCGAGGGAACCATCGTAGGCGCTATCGACGAAGATTTCGCGGTGGAGAGCATGGCGGGCGACGTGTTTCTGCTGGGCACGACGTCATGGCGCATCAAGCGCGTTGAGACCGGACGGGTTCGCGTGGAGGACGCGCACGGTGCTGCGCCGTCCATCCCCTTCTGGAACGGTGAGGCGCCGGGCCGGACTCGGGAACTGTCGCAGGCGGTGTCGGAATTGCGGGTGGAGATCGAAGAGCGTACAGATGCGCTCGATCTGCTGATGTCGGAATGCGGGCTGGATCGCCTGGGTGCGGAGCAAGCGGTCGAGTACGTTCGCGCCGGCGCACACGCGCTGGGTACGGTGCCGAGCGAAGACACGGTGGTAGCGGAGCGATTCTTCGACGAGGCGGGAGGCATGCAGATGGTGGTGCACGCTCCCTTCGGCTCGCGCATCAACCGGGCATGGGGACTCGCGCTGCGCAAACGCTTCTGCCGCGCGTTCAATTTCGAGTTGCAGGCAGCGGCCACCGACAACGGATTGGTGCTTTCGTTGAGCGATCAGCACTCCTTCCCGCTGGAAGTCATCTTCAGCTACCTGCGGCCGGACACCGTAGCCAAGGTGTTGACGGACGCGCTGTTGGCGGCCCCCATGTTCGGGGCGCGCTGGAAATGGAATGCGTCGCGGGCGCTGGCGGTGCCGCGTTTCATGGGCGGGCGCAAGGTCCCGCCTCCGATTCAGCGCATGCGCGCCGACGATTTGCTGGCGGCCGTATTCCCGGATCAGGCGGCGTGCGCGGAGAACCTAACGGGCGAGATCCGTATTCCGGATCATCCCCTGGTCAACGAAACCATTGACAACTGCCTGCACGAGGCCATGGACCTGGATGGGTTGATCGCCATCCTGGAACGCATGGAGGAAGGGACGCTTCAAACCGTAGCCGTCGACACGGCGGAGCCATCGCCTTTCTGCCACGAGATCCTCAACGCGAATCCGTACGCATTTCTGGACGACGCGCCGCTCGAAGAGCGCCGTACGCGAGCGGTGCAGCTACGCCGCAGCCTGTCGCCAGCGGACGCGGCCAGCCTCGGGGCGCTCGACCCGGCGGCCATTGCCGAAGTGGCAGAGCAGTCCTGGCCCGTGGTTCGCGACGCCGACGAACTGCACGACGCGCTGCTAACACTTGTCGTGTTGCCGCCAGTGGAAGAGTGGCGCGGCTATTATGATGAGCTGGCGCGAGCGGGACGCGCGTCGACGGTCGGCGGACATTGGGTGGCGACCGAGCGCTTGGATCGCAAGGACGACACGCTCGCGGTGCTGCGCGGATGGGCGGATTCGATCGGTCCGTTCGCGGCGACGGCATTGGCGGCGCGTCTGAGCTTGCCGGTGAGCGACGTCGAGATCGCGCTCGCGCAGCTCGAAGGTGAAGGCTTGATCCTGCGCGGCAGCTTCACCGGCGCGGATCACGAATTCTGCCACCGCCGCATTCTGGCGCGCATCCACCGGCAGACGGTGGGCCGCTTGCGCCGCGAGATCGAGCCCGTCAGTTCCGCCGACTTCATGCGCTTCCTGTGCCGCTGGCAGCACCTGAGCCCGGGCGCGAGACTGCACGGCGTCGACGGCCTCTACCAGGTCCTCAAACAGCTCCAGGGTTATGAAATTTCCGCGGCCGCGTGGGAATCGACGGTGCTGGCGGGGCGCGTGCACAAGTACGATCCCGAGTGGCTCGATCGCCTCTGCCTCGCGGGCGAAGTTATGTGGGGGCGGCTGTCGCCGCATCCGTCGCTCGAATCGCAGGGGAGCCGCAAAGTGCGCCCGACGCGCGTGGCTCCGCTGGGGATTTTTTTGCGTGAAGACGCCGCGCGATTGTTGCCGGCGGCGAGTGAGGTGCAGCAGAGCTGGTCGCATGCAGCGAAGGAAGTTCTGGCTGCGCTCGAGCAGCGCGGAGCTTCCTTCTTCCACGACCTGGTGCGCGCCACCGGGCGTTTGGCGAGCGAAGTCGAGGACGGATTATGGGAATTGGTGGCCGGCGGGCGCGTTACCGCTGACGGATTCGAGAACCTGCGGGCGTTGATCGACCCTAAGCGGCGGCGCGGCGAGGGGCGCGGACGGATGGCGCGTCCACGGCACGCGACGGGGCGCTGGGCGATTCTGGAAACGGGCGTTTCGGGAAGCGACGTCGAGTTCTACGCGCGGATGCTGCTCGACCGCTGGGGCGTGGTGTTCCGCGATGTACTGGCGCGCGAAACGCTGGCGCCGCCGTGGCGCAGCCTGCTGGTAGTGCTGCGGCAATGGGAGGCGCGGGGCGAGGTGCGCGGTGGAAGGTTCGTCTCCGGATTCTCGGGCGAACAATTCGCGCGTCCCGAAGCTGTTGAGCTGCTGCGCGACCTGCGGCGCAACTTACGAGGCAACAGCGGGCAAGGCGAGGAGATCGAAATCGCCCTTGCCGATCCGCTGAACCTGACGGGCGTGATTCTGCCCGGCCCGCGCACCAGCGCGCTCGCGCAAGGGGTGTTGCGATTGCGGGATGGCGTGCAACAGGAAGAGGCGTCGCCGATGCCGGGAATTTCTGTTTCGGCGTAGCGCTACGCCGCCCTTGAAATCTCCTCCACCACCTTGGCGGTGGCCGCGGGCTGCTCGATCCGAGTGGCGACGTCGGCCTGCGCGATGATGCCCGCGAGCCGCCCGTCCCGGTCCACTACCGGGATGCGCCGCAACTGGTGTTTCGCCATGGCGTCCAGGGCGATCTGCCAACTGTCGTCGATCTTGCACGCCACCATGTTGCGTGACATCACGTCCTCAACTTTGGTTTTGCGCGCGTCCCGATTCTCCGCCACAACTTTCAGGGCCAGGTCGCGATCCGTCACGATCCCGATCAGCCGTTTTTTATCATGGCTGTCGATGACCGGCATGGCGCCCACGTCGTGAGCCTTCATGGATTGAGCCACCACGTGGACGGTGTCCTCCGGAACGCAACAGGTCAACTGGCTGGTCATTACGTCGCTGCATTTGTTTCCGAGCATTGAAATTAAATCTCCTGCTCCAATGCTGAGCACGCGGAGCGCCGCAAGGTTGTGCTAGCCGTCAGCGCGCCGGCCGCGGCCCAATAACGTTATTCCGTCAAAATGACCACGTGTGGTCGAAGGCGTGGTCTTCACGGCCGCTGCCCCCCATGCGAAGATGGACCCAGGATTGCATCCTCTCGAATATGGACTGGAAACCAGGCGGAATCAGCGATGACGTTGAAGATCGCCGCGATAGCAGTGGCGGAGGCGGCGGTTTCTCCGGTATGGGGTTCGGAGCGCCGCATATCGGCATCGGAGGAATACTGCTGTTATTGGTGCTGAGCCTGGTGTTCCATCGCAATCTCTTCACCATGTTTCTAGGCGGTTCTGGACCCGATCGGCCCGCCGCCAGCTACGCTCCGGCGGCCACGGGCGACCAGGGCACCGAAGTCCAATTCGTATCGTTCGTGCTCGACGATGTGCAGGGCACCTGGCAGAATTTACTGCCGGCGCAGGGCGGCCCGCAGTACCGTCATGCCAAGCTGGTGCTCTATCGCGACTCAATCGACTCCGCCTGTGGGGAAGCCGAAAGCGCGACCGGGCCGTTCTACTGTCCGGGGGATGAAAAAGTGTATCTCGATCTGGGCTTCTTTGACGAACTGAAGAGCCGCTTCGGAGCGCCGGGAGAGTTCGCGCAGGCCTATGTGATCGCTCACGAGATCGGCCATCATGTGCAGAAGTTGCTGGGAATCGAGGGCAAGGTCCAGCGCCTGCGGCAAAGCAATCCGGCGCAAGCGAACCCGCTGTCAGTGCGCCTGGAGTTGCAGGCCGATTGCTTCGCCGGAGTATGGGCGAAATCCACCGAGCAACGAAAGATAATAGACCAGGGCGACATCGCGGCAGGCTTGCGAGCGGCGGCTGCGGTGGGCGACGACCGGCTGCAGAAGATGGCCACCGGACACGTCAGCCCGGAGAGCTTCACGCACGGCTCGTCGCAACAACGCATGCAATCGTTTCAGAGCGGTTTAAATTCCGGCCAGATCGACGCGTGCGATACCTTCGCAGCCGCCCGGTAGAGCGCGCGCTCCCTGCGCTTATCCCGGGCCATCTTGAATTCCATCGCCCTCCTCAGCTACGCTGACTTGGGGACTCGGAAATCCACGAGGAGGCGATTCATGCGCGATACAAAAATGTTGGCGGCCACGTTGGTAACGACGCTGGCGATGACGGCGGCGCTGCTCGCGTCAATTGCGACTGCCGGGGCTCAGGACAAAGGCAAGAAGAAGGGTGGCTTCCAGCTTCCGCCGATGATCCACATCAGCATCGCGGATTTCGCCGACGGCGGCCGCATCCCCAACAAGTACACTTGCGCAGCGAGCCCCACCAGCCCTTCGCCCGCAATGACGTGGTCCGGCGCGCCGGCCACTACGCAGAGTTATGTTGTCATCCTGCATGATCCCGACCCGGTGATAAACGGCTCAATCAACGATGTGCTGCACTGGGCGATTTTCGACATACCGGCCGACGCGAAGGGATTGCCCGAGGGCGTCAAGGCCGGTGAACAAGCCGATGGCGCGAGGCAGATCAATAACATTGCGGGCAACCCGGTTTATATGGGGCCCTGCGCGCCTCCGGGACACGGCGATCACCACTACACCTTCGAGGTTTACGCGCTGAACTCTAAGCTGGGCCTGCCGGCGTCGACTTCGCGCGCGGACTTGATGAACGCCATGAACGGGAAAGTTGTCGCGAAGGGCGTTTACATCGGCATCTTCGGGCAGAAGTAGACGGGCGTTTTCAGTGCGTCCTGGCCCTGCTATAAGCTGGCGCCGTGCGCTTCTAGAAAATCGACCATCGACTGGTGTCCCTTGGTCAGCGCGAGATCGAGCGGACGCTGCTGATTATCGGCGCGCACGCCGACATCGGCCCCGGCTTCTGTGAGGATGCGCGCAAATTCCACATCGCCGTTCTGGGCAACGGAATGAAGAGGCGTCCAACCGCCGCTTTGGCGGGCGTTCACATCGGCTCCGGCGTCCAGCAACAGTTTCGCCACGGCCGGGGCTCGGCCCGCCGCGGCCGCGTGCAGCGCCATGTTGCGCATGGCATTAGTGGATGGCGCATTCACCTTTGCACCTTTATTAAGGAGCGCGAGCACCGCATCCGCGTGTCCGAAATGCGCCGCCAGATGGAGCGGTAGCCATCCATCGGGACTCACCGCATTCACCAGCGAACGGTTGCCGGCCAGCAGCTTTTCTATTTCCGGCGCGTCGCCGAAGATCGCGGCGGCGAAGATAGCCAGCGTGGGATCGTCCGCGACATGCGCTTTCGCGCTCTCGCGGTCGCCGGCTCGAAACGTCTCGTAGATCTTCTGCATGGCGAGTGGCGCGTCATTACGCGGCGGGCGCGAACACGTCTTCGGCTTTGGCCACTTCCCAAGCCAGGTGGTTGATGTAGAAAAGCAGCGCTGCGGGTGGATACTTGTCACGAAATTTATCCCACGCCGTCTGCTGCCAGCCGTCCTTGAGGTAGGTGCTGACGTCAGTGTCCTTAGCGAAGAAACCGTCTTCGTGAGGCACTCCCAGTTCATCCAGAACCGCCTTGATCATGTCCATATGCGAGATCAGGATGGCCTGCGCCAGATCCGTGGCGAGATCCGCATTGCCCTCTTCTTGTAGACGCGCAAATTGCCGGGGCGCGCACTTGCGTAGGGCTTCGGAGTTCAGCTTGTGCAGGTGCAGGCGCGTCTTGAAGGGCTCGAACATCTGAAAGGTTTTCAGGCGGCCGAGCGAAATGGAACGCAGGAGCTGCTCGAATTGATCCAGGCCCATGCGGAGGAAAATATCGGAAAGCTGCATCATCGCTATTGTAGCGGGGCGGTTGCAGGGGGCGGGCATCCGGTTTCGCGGCGGGGCGGCGATTGCATCAGATATACTGGGCGCGGCGGAGTATGTTATCCACCCAGTTGCTGGATTGCAGAAATCTCGTTCCGGGCTCGCTGATCGACGTCGAGACCAAGAGCCGGCATTACCGCATTGAATACCTGGGCGGCAATTCCATTCGCGTTTCGGGGCATCCCGAATTTTGCCCCAACCCCGTGATGGCCAGTTTACAGGGATCGCTGGATCGGGACGGCACTCTGGAAACCGGTTTCATAGCCTGCGGCATGCGCATGATTTTCCTGCTGGATGACATCCACCCAATAACCACTTCGCGGGTGCTGCGCGTCCGTGTCGAACAGCCCGATCTCATTCAATAAGAGCCCACGCTTCAGGCTCCCATTTGGGTTGCCAGGTCTCCGATATCCGTGGACACAATGTCGAATTCCCCCGGCTTGGCGCGGTCCGCTTTCCCCCCGGGGCCGCGCTCATTCGGACGGTAGATGAAGCCGGTGCGCAATCCAAAGCTGGCCGCCGCCCGCAGATCGCCGGAGTGCGCCGCCGCCATCATCACCTCTTCCGGCTTCAGTCCCAGCAGATCAACCGCTGTCAAGTAGGCTTCGCGATCCGGTTTGTAATGCTTGGCCAGTTCGGCCGAGAGGATCAAATCCCACGGCAGGCCGGCATTCTTCGCCATATCGGTGAGCAGAGACACGTTGCCGTTGGAGAGCGGCGCGATGATGTACTTTTTCTTCAGGCGTGTGAGCCCGGCAACCGCATCCGGCCACGGCTTCAGCCGGTGCCACACGCGATTCCACTGATCTATCTCCGCCTCGCTCAACCCATTCATGCTGAATTCGGGCATCAGATCGTTCAGGATCATGCGATGCAGGTCGTCGAGCTTGGTCCACGGCAGATCGCCCGTGCGAACGCGTTCCATGGCCGGCGCGTAGCCATCGCGCCAACGATCCGCGAAACGCGCCCAGTCGATGGTCGAGTCGCGGGCGTCGCCAATTGCGGCGCTCCACGCCAAGCCTTCGGCGATGATTGACCCGCGCCAATCGACGACGGTCCCGAACGTGTCGAAGATCAGCGCCTTTACCTGTACTCGCGATTGGCCGCGCAGCGCGGGCGTCGCCACACGCCCCATGGCGGCACCGATGCTCACGGCCTTAGCGAATTTCCTGCGTGTCATGCGAATCCTCCTGTCTCGGCCAGCAACTCCACAGCATACGCTGCTCCCGCCGGCGTGTCTTCATGCTTGAAGAAAACGAAGACGTCGCGGCCCGCGCCCAACTGTTGCCGGACACGCTCGGCAATCTGGCGGCGGTCTTCCACCGAGTACTCCTCTTTCCGCAGCCGCGCGTACACGAAGGGAGCCGTCACCACTTGCGGCACCTCGAACTTGTCCGATTCAGCCAGGCACAGTGCTACGTGATGCTGCTCCAACAGACGATATACTTCGTCCGTTAGCCAAGTCGCGTTGCGAAACTCGAACGTAGTGCGAATGTCCTCCGGCAGCTTGGCCAGAAACGCCCCCAGCACCGCCGCGTCCAGCTTGAAATTCGGTGGCAACTGGAACAGCACCGGACCCAGTCTCCGCGCCGCCCGCAGCGGCTCCAGCGCCTTGAAGAACAATTCGTTGAACTCGGATTCCTTCAAGCGATTGATATGCGTAATCCGCATATGCGCCTTGCACGCGAATAGAAATCCGTCGGGTGTCGCCGACACCCAGTTTTCGAGCGTCGCCGCCTTGGGCAACTGGCGAAACGTGTAGTTGATCTCCACCGCGTTCAGCCGCGTCGCGTAATGCTTCAGGAAGTCCTTCGCCGCCAGCTTCTGCGGATAGAAATCCGGTTTCCAGCTCGCGTAAGCGAATCCCGAGGTCCCTGCGTAAAGCCGCTGCATCCTCTCAGGCTACACTGAAGTTATAGTGCACCCCCACTCCGTCGAACGATCCCCCTCGGGCAAACATTCGCGCGACAAGGCCGACCACCCCGAAGCGCAAACAGTCCGAACGAATCCGCGAAATCTGGCCCGACCTGCGCGAGATGATCCTGCCGCGCCGCAAACTGCTGGCGCTCGGATTGGTTCTGATGATCATCAACCGTTTGAGTGGGATGGTGCTGCCTTATTCGACGCGGTACCTGGTCGATAACGTGGTCGGCAAGCATCAGATCGCGCTGCTGACGCCGCTGGTGCTCACCGTGCTCGGCGCGACTCTAATCCAGGGCATCACTTCGTTCACGCTCACGCAGCTGCTCTCTAAAGCTGGCCAACGCCTGATCGCGGAGCTGCGCCAGAAGGTTCAGCAGCACATCGGCCGTCTCTCGGTCGGCTATTACGACGCCAACAAGAGCGGCGTGCTGGTGTCGCGGATCATGACCGACGTCGAAGGCGTGCGCAACCTGATCGGCACTGGCCTGGTCGAATTCGTCGGCGGCATCATGACCGCTGCTATCGCTCTCGTCGTGCTGCTCCGGATCAGCGCCGTGATGACCGGGCTCACGGCCCTGTTCGTCGCGGCCTTCGCTTTGGCGCTATCGAAGGCCTTCACGAAAATCCGGCCGATCTTCCGCGAGCGCGGCAAGATCAACGCCGAGGTCACCGGCCGCCTCACCGAATCGCTGGGCGGCGTGCGCGTGGTCAAGGGATACCATGCCGAGGAGCGCGAAGCCGCGGTATTCGCGGGCGGCGTCAAACGCCTGCTGACGAACGTGGAAGCAATCGCTCACCGCCATGTCCTTCATGAGCCTTTCGGCCACCGTGCTGATGGGCATCGTCGGCGCCGTGGTGATGTATGTCGGCACGCGCCAGATCTTCGCGGGCACGCTCACGCTGGGCGGATTCGTCACCTTCACCGCGTTCCTGGCGTTTCTGGTGGCGCCGGTGTTCGGAGTGGTTGGCATCGGCACCCAGATCACGGAGGCGCTGGCCGGCCTCGACCGCACGCACGAAGTCCTGATGGAAAGTCCTGAGGACCACGACCCGCGCCGGACCGTCGCGCTCGGGCCCATCCGTGGCGAAGTGACTTTCGAAGACGTCGGCTTCTCGTATGAAGCCGGCAAGCAGGTGCTTTTCGATGTCGGACTTCCACTCGGAACCGGGCACCGTCACCGCGCTGGTGGGGCCGTCAGGCTCCGGCAAATCCACCATCATCAGCTTGATCGCCGCGTTCCATGTGCCGACCAGCGGAACCGTTTCTGTCGATGGCGTGGATCTCTCCACCGTTCGCCTGGATAGCTACCGCACCCAGTTGGGCGTGGTCCTGCAAGACACCTTCCTGTTTGACGGCACCATTGAAGAGAACATCGCTTTCGCGCGTCCCGGCGCGACCAAAGAACAGATTCTCGAAGCCTGCCGCATCGCCCGCGTCGATGAATTCGCCGAGAATTTCGAGAAGAAGTACGACACCATCGTCGGCGAGCGCGGCGTCAAGCTCTCCGGCGGCCAGCGCCAGCGCGTCTCCATCGCCCGCGCCATTCTCGCCGACCCGCGCATCCTGATTCTGGACGAAGCTACTTCCAGCCTCGATTCCGAATCCGAAGCGCTGATCCAGGAAGGCCTCAAGTACCTGATGAAAGGCCGCACCACTTTCGTCATCGCCCACCGGCTCTCCACGATTCGGCGCGCGGACCAGATTCTGGTGGTCGAAGCCGGCCGCATCGTGGAGCGCGGCACGCACGAATCTTTGTATGCGCTCGGCGGCCGCTATTGGGATTTGTACACCCGCCAGCACGGTCTCGAAGCCAATTTGTTCCTGGCGCCCGGCGAAGGCGATTCGATCCCCGAGTCGGAAAAAGGCGGCGGGTCCAAGCCCGATGGCGCTGGCGTTGGCGAAGCCATGCGGCTTATTCGCGGCGGTTAAGCCCGGGCGGCTAGTCCGACGCGCGATTACGAATGGCGGTGCAGCACGTGCTTGGCGATGTCCGGCCAGAACTCGCGGAAGGCGTTAGTGAGTGCGTCGCGCAAGATGGCGTATCCATATTTGGCCGCGAACTCGTCTACGCTTCGGCTCTGGCTCGGGTAGTATGACAGCGACACGCCCTGCGCGATTCCTCGACCCAGTAATTCGGAAATATTGAAGGTGTTATGCCCCTGATAATTTGGCGTGATGACAACGCGGGAAACCGAATAACCCAGACGCTTCCATTTGCTCCCCGTGCCTAAGGCGTAGTAGCGCTCATCCTGATGGAAAATTGTGGGCAACGCAAAAATGACCAGGTAGTTGCCAGCCGTTTTATCGGCGAATCCGCGCCAGTAATATCTTCCGAAGCCCGCCATTCCTTCTCCGAGTTGCGGGTGCGTGTCGGTCCACTCGGCCAGGGCCGAAGTGAAGCCGGTAAAGATGTATGACGAATAGTCGAAGCTATTCTCGGTGGCAATCTTGAAGCTTTCTCTTAATGTGGGCGGCGGCGGAATTGCTCCGGCGCTGACCGCGCGGAAATTCGGCATGATGCCTAGAATTCTCTTTGGCTGCTGAAGCGGAGCGTTCGGATCTATCGACTCCTTCGCCGCGGGCGCCGGCATCGCTCGTCGCGCTCGGTGCGCCGGAGGCATCTGGGAGCTTGATCCTTTTCCGTATCGGCGGCTGTCTGACTCCGCGGACTTCCGCCAAGACCAGTTGCTTGGTATCGGAAGCGGCTTCCTGCGCCAGCGCCGTTGCAGCGCGGCGCCGATAGCAGGATCGCCAATAATCCGAATGCAGAAGCTCGCGCGCTCCATAAACCTTATACGACAGCAATTCTCCCCCTGTTTAGAAGTCATTATAACCGCCCTTCCTATGAACTCCGCGCAAACTGCGCCTTCGCGGCCGTGTACTTTAGGACGCAGCGCCGCACACATGAGTTCCCCGGCGATAACATTCTGGGCGATAATAAATGTCAGGGCGAAGTTTCCCGGAGCGGCCCCCGCCGATCCCGACGGCGATGAATTCCAACCCGAACCCATCCCCGCAACCATCTCTCCTCGCCAGGCTCCGCCGCAGCCTCGAAAGCCTTCGCCAAAGGGAGGATCAGTTGTCACTGGTCCTTAGCCTGGTGATCGGCGCGCTGGTCGGCTTGGTGGTGGTGGCATTTATTCTGCTCACCGGACGCCTCGCCGCCCGCATGTATCCGGCTGGCGGAGCGGGCTGGCGCCGCATTCTGGTTCCCGTCCTCGGTTCGCTCAGCACCGGCTATCTGTTGTGGCGCTATTTTCCCTCGGCGCGCGGCAGTGGAATTCCGCAAACCAAGTTCGCGCTCTTCATCAATGACGGGCGCATCCAGTTTCGAACCGTGTTTGGCAAGTTCTTCTGCTGCTCGGCTTCGCTCGCCAGCGGCATTGCGCTCGGGCGCGAAGGGCCGTCGGTTCAGGTGGGCGCGGGACTTGCTTCGGTGGTCGCGCGCAACCTGGGGCTCACCACCAAACAGGTGAAGGCGCTGGTGCCCGCGGGATGCGCGGCTGCGCTGGCGGCTGCGTTTAATACGCCGATCGCCGCCGTCCTGTTTTCGCTCGAAGAGATCCTGGGAGATCTGCACGCCGCGGTGCTGGGCTCAGTGGTGTTGAGCGCCGCCACCTCCTGGATGGTCCTGCACTTGGTGCTGGGCGACGATCCCGCTGTTTCACGTCGCGGGCTACCAATTGGTCCATCCCGCGGAATTCGGGGTCTACGCGGTGCTCGGGGTAGTGGGTGGCTTGGGATCGGTGGCTTTCGTGAAGCTGCTGCTGGGCTTGCGCGCGTGGTTCATGCGCCTGCCGAAAGCCACGGTCTGGTTTCAGCCGGTGGCCGGCGGTCTCACCGTAGGATTGATCGGTTACTTCGTCCCCGAGGTGATGGGAGTCGGCTACAACTACGTCGAGAAAGTGCTGAACGGCGACATCGTTCTGCAAATTCGTGGTGCTGCTCGCCGTGCTGAAGATCGTTGCCACCGCGGTGTGCTACGCTTCCGGCAATGCGGGCGGCATTTTTGGTCCGGCGCTGTTCATCGGCGCGATGATGGGCGCGGCGGTGGGAGGCGTCGCCCACGCTCTGTTCCCGCAATACACGGCCGGCCCCGGCGCGTATGCGCTGGTCGGCATGGGAACCGCGTTCGCGGGCATCGTGCGGACGCCGCTGACATCGGTGATCATGATCTTCGAGATCACCCGCGATTACACCATCATCGTTCCGCTGATGATCTCGAACCTGATCGCCTTCTTCATTTCGCAGCGGCTCCAGCCGGAGCCCATCTATGAGGCGCTGGCCAGCCAGGAAGGCGTGCATCTGCCCACCGCGCATGCCGGTCCTACCGCCGAGCGCATGCAAGTGCGGCAAACCATGCGTTTGATGCCCGACGTCTTACCCGCCGACCTGCCGGTGGAGGCCGTGCTTCATCGCCTGAAAGATGGAGGACTCAAAAATGGCGTGATCGACGCGTGGCCCGTCGCCGACGAGTCGGGACTGCGCGGCATGATCCGCACCAGCGACATCGAGCACGCCGCGGCCGAAGGAGGCTCGCAGAAGCCGCTGGTCGAGCTCCTTCCGGCCACCGATGAATTTCATCATCTTCATCCCGACCATAGCCTGAGTCTGGCGCTGGAACGTATGGGAACCAGCGGGCTTAACGTGCTTCCGGTCGTCAGCCGCGCGAACGTGCACCTGCTGATGGGCATTGTGGTTCTGGACGACATTCTCGCCGCCTACGGAGTAACCAAGCGCGAACACTTCATGGAAACGGATTAGCGATGGCTCAATCAGTCGCAGCGCGGTCTTTCCTGGCCACGGGCATTTTGGTGGGCCTCTCCATCGCAGTGCTCTTCGTGGCGGATACGTTTCTGGCCAGGACCGAGCGCACCGAGAGCAGGGTTGAGGCTGCGCGTTTGTTCTCGGAGGGGCAGAACATGCTGCGGCAAGGCGATAACGCAGCGGCCATCGAACGAATTAAGGACGCCATTGAGATCGAGCGTGGCAATCGTGATTATCAGCGGACCCTCGCGCAGGCTCAGCTCGCCGCCGGAAAAGCGGCCGACGCCGAAACGACGCTGAACGCTTTGCTTGCGTCCGACTCCACCGATGGTCCGGCGAATCTGATCATGGCCCGCGTCCAGGTTAAGCAAGGCCAATTTCCGGAAGCCATCTCCTATTTCCACCGCGCCATTTATGGCCAGTGGCCCGATGACGCGGCGGCCAACCGTCTGCGCGTCCGGTTCGAGCTGATCGATCTGCTCGCCCAGCGCGACTCCAAAGAAGAGCTGCTGGCCGAACTGCTCCCGGTGGAGGATCAGGCGCCGCGCGATCTCCAGGCCCGGCTGCGGATGGGGCGGCTCTTGCTGCAGGCGGGATCTCCGGCTCGGTCCGCCGATGTATTTCGCGGCATTTTGCAGGAAGCGCCATGCCAACGCCGATGCGCATGCGGGTCTCGGCGACGCGGAGTTCGCGCAAGGCAATTATCGCAGCGCCCAGCGCGATTTTCAGGGCGCGCTGCGCTTGACGCCGGACGACCCCGCCATCCGCAAACGCCTTGACCTCTGCAACGAACTGCTAACGCTGGATCCGACCGTGCGCGGCCTGGATCCCGCGGATCGCCTCAGCCGAAGCCGCAAGCTTCTCGAACTTACCGTGGATGACGCCGATGCAATGCGCGGGACAAAACCCGTCCGCCGAAATGCGTGTGCTGCTGGACGACGCCGCCAAGACTTTGAAAGTCCGGTTCGAGCGCCGCTCACCAGAGCGCCGCCGCCGAATCCAATCTGGACCTGGCGGAACAGTTGTGGCAGTTTCGCGGGAAAGACTGCAGCCAGCCGCCGGTTAAGGATAGCCCGCTGGCTTTGGTGCTCGACAGGCTTGCGCGCTGATCGGATACTGCCGGCCTGCTGCAAAGGCGCACCGGATCGGGTAGGCTAGGCATCGTGGTCGTCAATCGCCGTAATTTCATCCGGGTCCTTGGGAGTAGCGCAGGTCTCGCGCTGGCCGCCGACAGTGCGGCTGGGCAGAGCACGCCGTCCGCGTGGTATCGCGGCAACCTGCACACGCATACCATCAATTCGGACGGCGATTCTCCGCCTTATGATGTGATGGCCTGGTACAAGCGCAACGGTTATCAGTTCCTCGCCATCACCGATCACAACACGTTCACTGACCCGGCTCTGTTTGACACGAATCCAAGCGATAACTTCCTGCTGATCGGCGCCGAAGAAGTCACCAACCCGATGACGGTGCATGTGAACGCGATCGGCGTGAAGCGCGTCATACCAGCACAGAAAGGGGAGACGGTCACTGCAATTTTACAGGCGAGTATCGACGCCATCCGTGCCGAGGGTGGAATTCCGCTGATCAACCATCCGAATTTCCGGTGGGCGTTTACGGCGAAGGACATGCTCCCGCTACGGGGAGTGGGCCTGCTTGAGATTGCGAGTGGACATCCCCTGGTGAACTCTGACGGGGACGGCACGGTTCCCTCCCATGAGCAAATGTGGGATCAATTGCTGTCGGCAGGCATGCGTATCTTCGGCGTAGCCGTGGATGACGTCCATAATTTTCGCGAAGAATTTTCGATCGACCGTGCCGATCCGGGCCGCGGCTGGGTGGTGGTCCGCGCCGCCGCATTAACCCGGGAGGCGATTCTGGCGGGGCTCAACAGCGGTGATTTTTACGCTTCCACGGGAGTCATGTTGAAAGACATCCAAGCGACATCGGAGTCGCTGATGGTAGAGATCGAGCCTAATGCGGTGGCGACCGGCAGTCCCAAGCGGTTTCGGGTGGTGTTTGTGGGGAAGGATGGCGGCGTATTGGCGGTTTCAAACCAGAATCCGGCCAGCTACAAGTTCAAGGGAACCGAGATGTACGTGCGCGCGCGGATCGAGGATAGCGGCGGGCGTCGAGCCTGGACGCAGCCGGTGTTCCTCGCCAGCCGTTAGCGGCAGCGCCCCAAATATTCCCTAAAAACGTGCCCCTTTCCGAACAAGTTTGTGGTATACTGTTGTTTCATGTTGTCCTGCCCAACCAGCTCGTTTCGATTTAGTTACTGGCGGTACTTTACCGTCTGAATCGCGACGAGTGGGCTGGAGCAGTAAGATACACAAAGCAACCCACTCGAAAGAGTGGGTTTTTTGATTTTTAGGAGAGCCCCGCGATGATCATTTCAATGAGGCTGCATGCGACGAAAGAGGAGATCGACAATGTCCGGGAGCGCATTGAGGAGTTTGGCTATAAAGTCCATTCCATCGCGGGCGAGGAGCGCGTCGTGATCGGCGCGGTGGGCCAAGGCGACGTCACCGCGTGCCTGGAGTCGCTCGAAGCCATGCCGGGCGTCGAGCGCGCGGTGCGTATTTCCGCGCCCTATAAATTCGTGAGCCGCGAATTCCGCCCGGAGAAGACCCAGATCAAGGTGCGCGACGTGGTCTTTGGCGGGGATGAGTTCATCGTGATGGCCGGCCCGTGCTCGGTCGAAAGCGAAAAGCAGATTCTCGAATCGGCGGAGCTGGTCGCGAAGCACGGCGCCAAACTCCTGCGCGGCGGCGCGTTCAAGCCGCGGACTTCGCCCTACGACTTCCAGGGACTCGAGCTCGAAGGCCTCAAGCTGCTGGATAAAGCCCGCCGCGCCACCGGCCTTGGCATCATCACCGAAGTGATGAGCGACCGCGACGTCGAGATGGTGGCTGAGTACGCCGACATCCTGCAGATTGGCGCGCGCAACATGCAGAACTTTTCGCTGCTCAAGACGTTGGGTAAATGCGGCCGGCCGATTCTGCTGAAGCGCGGCTTAAGCTCCACGATTAAGGAACTGCTGATGTCGGCCGAATACATCGTGGCCCACGGCAACCCCGACGTCATGCTGTGCGAACGCGGCATCCGCACCTTTGAAACCGTCACACGCAATACTTGCGACATCGTAGCCGTCGCGGTGCTAAACGAAATGACGCACCTGCCGGTGATCCTCGATCCCAGCCACGCCACCGGCAAACGCAGCCTGGTGCCGCCGCTCGCGCGCGCCGCGGTTGCCATCGGCGCCGACGGGCTGATCGTCGAAGTGCATCCCCAGCCGGAAAAAGCCATCAGCGACGGCGCTCAGTCGCTCGATCCCAAGCAGTGGGCCAAGATGATGCAGGACCTGCAACCTTACATCGCGCTGTGGAAGCAGTCGCGCGTCCGCGAAGCAGTCGCCGTCTAGGCTCAGCAAAGTGCTCCGTCGCTTCCGGCCTTGGCAGCTCGCGATCATGGTGGTGGCCTTGTGTGTGGCCGCCGTGGCGGTGGCCCGCTGGTGGCGCGTTTCCATGCCTTATGACGGCGCGCGCCTGATCTCGGCGCTGCCCCTGGAAAGAGCTACGGTGGTGTACCT
Organism: Bryobacterales bacterium; assembly: GCA_963779075.1. Classification (GTDB taxonomy): domain Bacteria; phylum Acidobacteriota; class Terriglobia; order Bryobacterales; family Bryobacteraceae; genus Palsa-187. The sequence goes on along the minus strand of CAVZWS010000018.1, from coordinate 430,462 downwards.
GGACACCAGACAGTTGCGCAGCAGCGGACTGCTCGCGCTTCTGGCCGGATCGAAGGCCGCCGAAGAACCGGACTACCGCAAATTCGTCGATGATACCGGCTTCGATTACCGCACTGACCTCGACGCGCTAGCCGCGGCCTTTGTGAATAATGGCTTTTACGCCACGCTGCGCGGCCGCTTTCGCTGGAGGCAGTTGACAGCTTACGCCGAAAGCCAGGGCGGAGAATGCCATTACTCGGTCTGCACCATGCTCGGCAGCACCGCGGAGCGCAACATATCGTTTTATCCGCTGAAGTCCGACGTGCTCGCACTGGCCGTTTCTCCCGACCCGCGAGCCGTTACCAGTATCGGTTCCGGAGGCAGAGTGCAAATGCCCGTGCTCCACGACCCGGTTTGGATTTCCGTGCCCACCGCCGCCTTCAACCGGCTGGATGCTTTTCCGGACGGCACGCGCGCGTTTCTCAGTCCCCTCGCGCATGCCGAAAAAGTTATTTTCGCAGCGGGGCCGCAGGGCAATCGCCTGCAACTTCGCCTGGAGGTTGCCTGCGCTACTCCGCAGGCCGCCGCCGAACTGGTCAAGCAATTTTCCGACGTCACGGGCTTGCTCAAGAGCATGATTGAGCGCGAGCACATGACGCCCAACCGGCGCGACTTAAGCGGCGTGCTGGTCGCCGGAACTTTTGAACAGCGCCAGTCCACTGTCATCGGGACGTGGCTGATCGAGCGCGATTTCGTCGAAGCCCTGGCCTCCGGCCAGATACAATAGGAGCTCATGGAAGCCCGAGTTCTTGCATTTGTCCTGGCCGGCGGCAAAGGCACCCGGCTGTATCCCCTGACGAAGGAACGGGCCAAACCTGGCGTCCCGTTCGGTGGCCGCTACCGCATCGTCGACTTCGTGCTCAGCAACTTGATCAACTCCGGAATCTATTCGGTGTATGTTTTGATCCAGTTCAAGAGCCAGTCCCTGCTGCAGCATCTGCGCGACGGCTGGGAAGTGAGCGGACTGCTGCGCCAGCACTTCATCATCCCGGTGCCGGCGCAAATGCGTTCGCTCGACGAGATGTGGTATCGCGGCACCGCCGATGCCATTCATCAGAACATCAACCTGATCGAACAAGCCGATCCTCACTATGTCATCATCTTCGGCGCCGATCACATCTACCGCATGAATATCCGCGCGATGCTGGAATTTCATATTCAGAAGCGCTCGGCGGCTACCATCGCCGCGATCCCGGTGGAGAAGGAATTGTCCTCCGAGTTCGGCGTCATCGAAGCTAGGAGCGACGGCCGCATCGTCGGCTTCCACGAAAAACGGGTTGACGCGCCCACCCTTCCTGGAGATCCCGACCGGGTTTACGCCTCCATGGGCAACTACATTTTCTCCACCGACCTGCTGATGCGCGAACTCTACGCCGATGCGGCCAACGAATCCAGCTCCCACGATTTCGGGCGCGACATCCTGCCCGGCCTCATCGGACGCGCCGAAATGTTCGCCTACGATTTTCAGACCAATCACATTCCCGGCGATCCGCTCAACCAGGAACCTTACTGGCGCGACGTCGGCACCATCGAGGCGTATTATGCTGCCAGCATGGATCTGCGCTCGCCCACGCCGGCCTTGAACCTCTATAACCGCCAGTGGCCGCTGCGCACGGCCGGTTACTTTGACGCTCCCGCGAAGTTCATCTTCGATGAAGGCGGCCATGCCGGACAGGCCACCGATTCCATCGTCTCGGGCGGCGCCATTCTATCGGGCGGCACCGTGCGCAATTCGGTGATCGGCCGCGGCGTGCGCGTGCTTTCCGGAGCGCTGGTCGAGGATTCTATCGTGTTCGACAATTGCGTCATCGGCCGGCGCTCACGGGTGCGCCGGGCAATTCTAGATAAAAACGTGCACGTTCCCGAGGACGCTTCCATCGGCTACGATCCGGAACAGGACCGCCTGCTCTACCACACCACTGAAAGCGGCATCGTGGTGGTGGAAGGTCACCGCTCCACTGTGGATGTTGCGACCATGCTGGTGTAACGGCGGCGATTCGCGATTCCACCTTGTTTGCACTATGCTTGTTTGAATATGGGAGTGAGGATACAATAAATGAGTCGGCTCTTGGCACTCCCCCGCCAACAGATATCCATCCCCGATGGGCCAACCCAAAAGGGCGCGTAGCTCAACTGGCAGAGCAACTGACTCTTAATCAGTAGGTTGTAGGTTCGATTCCTACCGCGCTCACCACTTTCCACTAAGGAAAGTTCCTTACAAGAACCACAAAACGTTGATGTTATAAGGAAAGTTCCTTAGCCCAAAACTGGCTCCAGAACTGCTAGTACTTTGCTTGCAACAGACCCCGCTAAGGGGTATTCCGGGGGTCAAAAACGGCCAAATCTGCCACCGATTCTGCCACCGATTTATTTTTCGTAGTCAGTAGTGCGTAGCTTTTTGGTACATTGCTCGTTCGTTTATCGGTGGCAACTCGGTGGCAAAAAACGAAGGTAGAATCGGTAGGCTGAACCAAGCGAAGCTGAATCAATAGGATAGAAAGGGTTTGACGTACTATTACAATCTTGTTATAATTAAGAGCAGAGAGAACGATTATGAATGCTAAAACGCTAGTAGCTGGACGCCACAAGGTAGGGTTAACACAGGTGGCGGCTGCACGATCACTGGGCGTGTCTCAACCCTATCTCTCGCTTCTTGAGAAGGGCCAGCGAGTACCGACTATTGAATTCCGCTACAAAGCAGCGACGTTGTATGAACTACCGACAGACCTCCCCTTGCCTTCTACCGTAAAGGTGTTCGAGCCGGATGAATTGCACAAGAAACTCGGATCGCTCGACTATCCAGGCTTTAAGCACGTTCATGTCGAAACACCAAACAACCCCGCTGAAGTTGTGCTTGGTGCCCTGATGAAGTCAAGCCTTGAAACACGTCTCGTGGAAGCCCTGCCATGGGTCTTGAGCAAGTACACTGATTTGGATTGGGAGTGGCTTCGAGACAACGCCAAATTGAACAATGCCCAAAATCGACTGGGCTACGTTGTACATCTGGCCGAACAGACTTCGTTAGATCCACAGGCCGTTGCGGTTTTGGCCGGGTGGAAAGCGGAATTAGAAAAGGCCCGTCTTGCACACGAGGGAACGCTGTGCCGCGATTCGATGTCAGAACCGGAACGCAAATGGGTGAAGGCCAAGCGACCAGAAGCGGCTGTTCACTGGAATTTGTTGACGACGCTCCGGGCTGAAGAGCTTCCCTATGTTGCCAAACACTAACCAACTTGAAGAGCCGTGGAGTTCATTTTTGACGAGTTGGATTCCCGGCTCAACGAGGCCGTAGAATTGCATTGCTGTGGAGGCTTTGCGGCAACCAAACTTTACGGAGTTCCCCGCGAAACCTGGGACGTGGACTACATCGGCATTATCCCTGTGCGTAGTGAAATCGCAACTTTGGCCGGAGAAGGCTCTGCCTTATGCCAGAAGTACAAAGTATTCGTCCATTCCGTGAATGTAGCCACCTATCCAGACAGCTACGAAGACCGGCTCATAGAGATGCATCCTGGTACGTGGAAAAATCTCCGACTCTACGCGCTGGAAGTTCACGATCTTGCGCTCACCAAACTAGAACGCAACATTGATCGTGATCGTGACGATATTGAGCATCTGGCCAAAACTCAGCAATTAGACCCGATTGTATTGAAACAACGGTATCTGCAAGAGTTTCGGCCCTACCTCATCGCTCCGAGCCATGAACGAACTTGCGATGACCACCTTCAGCTTTGGCTGGATTCATACTGGCCAGCTTCGCCGACTAGTTAGCCATCTTCTCCTTGAAACGCCGCGTCCCTTCGATAAGTCTAGCGGTGGATCACGCTCGGCTGAGTCGCGCCGATTCTCCTGGCAAGGCATTTGATCCCACTTGGCCACTCCAATTGAACGGGGAGTGGCGTACTTGGGTATTGTGTTCCGCCCGAAAATCGGTGGCAACCCCGTGGCAAAAAAACTAAGGAAAAACCAGTAGGTCAGAGCCGCCACGCCTCTCAAAAATTGCCACTTGTTCCGCCACGACAACCAGTACGTCTATGAATCAAAACGGCAAGATCACTCACTCTTAATCAGTAGGTTGTAGGTTCGATTCCTACCGCGCTCACCACTAACCCAGTGGCGGTCATTGAGTTAGATCGCTTCTTCTGATAACCAGTCTTGATGCAAACGTCCGGTATGCCTAGAAGTATGCCCATCCTTTGCCTCTGGCCTGTGTGCGCCTACCAACCAACAGCCGCAAATAAGGCTTCCCGTTCCCCCTTCCCAAGATCGCCAGTTTGAACCAGAGTCCCTATGGAAGTCCATGTAGCTGCCAGCGACGCTACTCCGGAACGCAGCAATGCGAAATGACCGCGCTCTGGCCTTATTTGTCTAGGGGTGGGGGAGGGGCTCCGTGCGGGTTGACTTGAGGCGTCCAGGTTTCTCAAATTTTTTAAGAAATTTTTGATGCAAAGAGGTTTTCGCAATTTTTGATTCCGGGAATTCCTCCGACCGCGATCCGCGCCAATCAGGAGCGACGGGGAAATTTAAACCGTTTACACGAATGGATACTATCGGAAGGACGGCACATACGTTCGGGGTTACTACAGGAGTAAGTGGGCGTTGAGATCACGCTCCCGTTAATCTCCGCACATCCTGGCCCGCGTCTTCTCCAAACTGTTGGTCTTCTCGAAATAGTCAAGCACGGCTACCAGCCAGCCAATACGCGTCCGGTCATGATGAAGCTCGTTAACGCTGAAGTATCCGTATGATCTTCCATCCGGGTCCACGATGATGGGACCGTCGTTGGAAATGTCGTTCCACGGACTTATAGGAGAGATATCCGATCCGAATTTTCCAATATCGTTCCAGATGCTATCAGCCGCTATATCAGATCCATATTTGCCGATGTCATTGCAAACCGAATTGGGGTTCGTATCCGCGCAATTCAAACATCCAAGAAATGTCTTGTGATCTCTGTCCCCGAACAGGAGTAGGTGGCACATCTAGTGCTGCAGTTGCGCGGGCGACCCAGCTTCTACAACGGGCGCGGATAGCGGGTCTCTCAAGTTGATGGGTAACGGGGCGAAGATCCACTTCGACGGTTTGCCGACTTCCATGATTTCGAGCGTTTGCGGAGTTCCCCACTGGGGAATTCCTAGGATGTATACTGGCCTCCATGAAACCCATCGGAGTGGCAGTATTGTTTCTGGGTTTATCTTCGGGGGCTGCCCTTGCGCAAGCGCTCATCATCTCCCAAGTGGCCGATGGCGAAGTGTGGCAAACCACCATCGTGCTTACCAACACTACGGCGGCCACGGCGCACGCGAGCTTGAGCTTCTTTCAGGAAATTGCCGGCAACGCTACTGTGGCGTGGAATCTGACTCTCGCAGAAACAGCCACTCCTCAATCCATTTCGCTGGCCCCGGGCGAGACGCTGCTGCTGCATACACCGGGGCCAAGTGCCGCGCCGGCGCCAACGGTGGGATGGTGCCAAGTTACGGGAGACGCGGGTGTCGTCGCTTATGCGATTTTCACGAAGCGGCCAGCGGGAGCGGCGGCGCAGGTGGGAACCTCTCCGGCGATCGCCGCAGCCACCCGCATTCTAGTGCCCTTCGATAACACCAACACCAATATCGCGTCAATGGCTCTGGTCAACACCGGCCTGTCGCTCGAAACCATTAACGTCAACATTCGAACCACCGGCGGCACGATCACCCAAACTGCTCTGACCAACATTCCGCCGCAAGGGCATCTCGCATTCACTTTTCCGGGTCAGTTCGGCGCCACGGCAGGGCAAAGCGGCTTGGCGGAATTCTATACCTCGTCGGGCACCTTTTCTGTGCTCGCCTTGAATTTCACCCCCGCGGGCTCCTTGACCACCGCGCCGGTTTATAACCAGAGCGGACCGCCGATCATCGCGGGAACCGGATCGGCCGGCGCCGTTACATTCGCCGGTTTTTCCTTCGGTAAACTCACCACCGGGGCTGGTTTCCCGCCGAGCACTCCTGAACTTACCGAAGTCATTGGCGGCCAGTTCGCCAGCTACTCGTCCGCGGAATGGGTGCTACCGTACTCCGCCCCCACGTTCGGTTCTTGTTCCGTGCTCACAGTGACATACCCCTCCGGTGGAAACGACCCTTCCGCCCCAGACAGCTTTTTGGATGCGGGCACCATCGCCGTCAGCGGTCCCGGTTTGCCGGCGGGCGCGACGTTAACAAGAACCGTCGAGGCTAAAGGCCCGGTTTACAGCCTCGCGCCGGCTCCAGGGACGCTGGTATTAGGCGGCAGTTATATGATGAACGGGGCTGGCGGCACGCAGGTGGGCCCTTTTTCAGTTTCGGCGACCCTTCCCACCAGTTTCATGATAACGAATTGGAGCTCTATCACCGCGATTAATCGCGCGACTCCGCTCACCGTCAACTGGACAGGGATGGGAGTGGACGTGGTGATCATCCTTGTCGGGGGGCGGACGACTGTGAACTCCACGATTAATAGCGTGTCGGTTTTGTGCCCTGTCGCAGCGAATTTGGGTAGTTACACCATTCCCACTGCGGCGCTTGCTTCGCTGCCAGCCACCAGCACAGGTTTTCTGTCCGTGCAGGGCGGCCCTTCTACGGGAGGGACGATTTCTGCCGTATCGAGCACCGCCCAGAGCTTCACCCCAAGCCTGGTGGGTGGTGGTTCCATCAACTATGGCGCCTTTGGGGCTTTCCTCGGTGCGACAAAACCCTTGACGATTCAGTAAGGCGGCTCGAAATCACGGCACGACCGCACGATCGCGCGGATGAGGGAGCAGGGCCTATCCTCTTCTTTCTGCCCCTACGTGCTTCGGCATACCGGACTGACTCGCCTCGGTGAATCCGGCAGTGACGTGTTTTCGATTCAAAAGATCGCCGGACATACCGACATCAAAATGACCAGCCGCTACGTCCATCCAACCCCATCCCACATCGAGCAGTCGTTCACGAAATTGAACGCCTACAATACCGAGAAGGCGGCACAAAGGAAAGCTGGCAGACCGGAGGCTGAGCAAGCGCCGGACAGCCGCAAGGCTGGGTAAGTGGGCAACCACTACTGCGTCTCCATGAACATTGGGCCTATTTCACTTCGACGGTTTGCCGACTTTTCGTCCAAGTGGATTGCTCCGCCAAAATAAAACTAATGGGATGGTCTGCCGCCTTCCGGATAGCCGACCTCCGACACTTTCCCGTCAACAAACTCCAGGCGTTTTCAAAATAGCACCGTTACCGGCAAGGGAGAGTTGCTTGCTAACCCAAGTGCTCAGGAGTACACTGTTTCGCATCCAGGTAGCCAAAATGGAGACTCTGGTTAAGATCAATACCCATTCTTTTGACATAAGCCATCCGTGCCAGCTGTTTCCCTTGGGTCGGCGGCAAATGCCAAAACACAATCCGCGTTCGTTTCTAACTCTGCCCGGTGGCCCTTTTACAACTGAGTGCAGTTTGGGGTGTCCAGCATGGGCGAAGACATTTGCTCGGTAAGGAAAGAGAGGATTCCCATGTCTCACAAGCTCGCTTTATCCGAATCCATCTGGTACGCCGCAAAGACCAGAGGGTTCTTGGTAGTTTTGATGATGTGTGCCTTATTTGCCGCGACCTGCGTGCTATCGAGTCGCGCTGTGGCGCAGGAGCAGGTAAGCTCGTACAACTATGGTTACTTCGTGAACGCAAATCTTACGCCCGTAATCCCCGAGGCACAGATGTATGTCGTCAACCCAGGTTCGACAGGAGGTACATCGCCAGCAGGCGATCTGTGCGCCAACGTGTACGTATTCGCCCCAGACCAACAAATGTTGGAGTGTTGCAGTTGCAAGGTAACTCCGGACGGTATGAGAACTTTTGGTGTGAATACGAACCTCACTAACAATTCCCTTATCGCTAACCCGCCCCATAGCGGCGTTATCAAGATTGTCTCCTCGGCTGTCCCAACTCGTATCTCCTCGTCTGGCTCCAGCGGTTCATGCAATAACGCAGCAGGTATAACCTATGCGCCTTACGGTTACCTTGGCACATGGGTTACGCATGTTAACCAGGCACACCAGCTCAGCGTAAGTGAGACGCACTTCTTGCCTGGCGTCCTCTCGACTACAGAACTTACCAACCTGCAGCACAGCTGTAAATTAATCCAAGGGGTCGGATCTGCTTTCGGAATTTGCAGCTGTGGCAGTGGGAGTTAGTAAGATATCGATTCTATCCTGTTGTTGGACTTGAAAGCGGTTTGCGCCTTCCATGAGAAAGCCGGTCTGAGTCAAGAGCAAAATTAGCGAGCGCTGATGAGGCGACAGCGTTGAGCCCATGCAGAGAGCGCCTGCCATTGCCTGGTAGTGGAAAGAGTTTCCGGCATCGCGGTCGGGCCCCGTCAAGGCCGAACACAGAGAGCCGTAGGGAAGCCTTGACGGGTGACCGCGATGCGAGATTGTGCGGCCCCAGGCAATGGCAGGCCCCTTGGCTCGGTGGTAACTCTGGTGAGAACACACCTCTGGCTCCTTCCTTTTTCCTTGCAAGATCACCGCCTCTGTCGCCATCCTTCCATCCGCATTGTTGAACGAGCCGTTTGGGCTCCATGCCAGTTGGGCGTTCTCGTTTCAGTGGGTGCTGCCATCTGAGTGTCGACCTCGATCTCCCTGGATGCCCAGGGAGTCCGATCTTGGCGCTAGCCGCAGTCACCCGAACTCGGCGATCGATCTTGTCAAAACTCTTTTTGCCACCGCGGCTATTACGCCGCTGCGCGTTTTTCCTCGCGATGATTTCGGAGCGGTTCGTACACCTCTCCGCTCACCCACAGCTTGTGCAGCAACACAGCCAACTTCCGGGCCACCGCCACCACAGCACGCTTCTTGGCATTGCGGCCTCCCCGTTGGGCCAGCTTCAGCCCCCATCGACGCAGGTCGCTATCTTTCCCAAACGGCCCTAGGATATAGTGCGCGCCTTGCACCATCATCGTTCGCAGGTAGCGGTTTCCTTCCTTGCTAATGTGCAACTGCGGTTGACTGTTGCCGGAGTTCCTCCGCCCTGGACGCAACCCTATATAACAACCCAGGTCCCGACTCTTTCCGAATCGATGCGGATCGTCCACCGTCAGCACGTACGTCAACGCGATCAGCGTTCCGACACCATTGACCTGTTGCAGTTGAGCTACCTCTGGGTAGTGTTGCTGCGCGATCTTTTCGATCTCATGGTCATAGTGCTGGATTCGCTCGGTCAGCGATTGTACTTCCTGAAACAGTGGCTCCAGGGCGGTTCGCAGTTCGGGACCTAGTTCCGCTGCCAGCTCCTTGCGGATCTGTTCGGGATGGCACTTCCGCAACCGTTCTCCGTAGGCTTTGGTCAACCCTCGGATCGCATTCACCAGTGCTGTGCGCGCCCCCACTAACACTGCTCGGGCCCGAATCCGTGTCAGGTGTGCCTGGGCTTCTGCGCTGCGATGCCGAACCGGACTCAGCAACGCCGGATCGATGCGCGCTAATCGTGCTAGCGTTTTGGCGTCCAGCCGGTCATCCTTGCGCGTGCTTTCCCCAATCAGCCGCACGTTGCGAGCGTGGGCCACGATGACCTCGTGCCCCAACCCGCTCAAGTGCCGGCTCACCCACGGCGAATGCTGCCCGGTCTCGATCGCTATGCGGCAGGGAGGCAGAGCTCGGAACGCTTCGCTCAGGCCTTTCTGGATTGTCGCGACGCTCGCTTCCAATAACACTTCGCCCCCTTCCCCCAACACGCAATACCGACTGGTTCGATCTCCCAGGTCCATTCCGATCGTCAGCTTCTTGCCCTCCCAATCCCCTTTCCCATTCTTGATTCGAATGCCATCCTTCTTCATTGCCGGTCTCCTTTCCATTGCACCCTTGAGTGCGTGATTTATTCGGGAGCTTAACGCATCCCGCTGGAGACCGGCTTTCTCATCCCATCTGGATGACGGCGCATCCGGACGCTATCGCACTTTGACGGGTAACGCGCAAACCGTCGAAGTGGTCTTGTTTCTCAATTCGGGATAGGTATGCCCACTCTCCGTTTAGAAGGCATACTCAGGGTTGCTCGACCATTTGATGGAAGTCATTGAGAAGATTAACTCTGAGCAAGAGAGCGTAACCCTGTTCCGGTTCAGCGTGAAATGGAGTAGAGGCGTTTTCCGTTAGTGTAAATTCCGCCCTTCGGGCGGGGATTTTCAAGGCATCTGGGTCTTTCGATCCGATGATGGATGAACGAAGCGCGAGAAGTTGGTTCCCGCGCCTCTGGTCATCGTCTCGATGAGCCCACCAGGCTTATCCCTCGGCATGGTTGCATCCCTGCAGAGCCCGCTTCCGTTTCCCCTGGCAAAATCATTGTAACTCCGTGTTTCATGCGGCCTGCTGGCGGCGCAGTTGACGCTGTGCGCGCGCCGCTTCCAACTTCCCGTCGCGCTCGACGTGGATCTCAGTCTGCCGGCCCGCGAGCATGTCCGCCGGAGTCACGAATCCGATGGCGCTGTGCAACCGCACCTGGTTGTAGTGATCCACGTACTGCTGGATCAGGCGGCGAGCATCTTCCGGAGACAGCGGCGTTCCCGGCCGGATGCATTCACTTTTCAGCGATTTATGCCAGCGCTCCAGTTTCCCGTTCGACTGCGGATAGTACGGCGAAGTCCGCACGTGCGTCATGCCAGAGATGCGGATGAACTCCTTGAAGTCCTTGGCGAGAAACTGCGGCCCGTTGTCGGAAATGATCCGCGGCTTGGCTTCCGGATACTGCTCCTTGGCCCGCTCCAGAATGATCTCGATGTCGGTCTCTCTCATCGACTCGCGCAAATCCCAGTGCACGATGAAGCGGCTGTAGCCGTCCAACACGCTGCACAAATAGTAGAAGGTCCCGCTGATGTTGATGTAGCAAATATCGATGTGCCAATGCCCATGCGCTTGTAACGGCTGTTCGAACCCCGTCCCTTTCTTCGACGGCTTGCCCTTCCCATCTCGACAACAGCCCCGCTTGTCCCAGCACCCGCCACACGCTGGACGGGCTGACCGCAACCACGTCTTGATCCAGCATCATAAACGTCAGCCGACGGTAACCTTCCAGCGGATTCTTCAGATGAAAATCGACGATCGCCTCCTTCTCCCACTGCTCCAGCCAAAAGTCCCGGGGAACCCATCCGTTGTGCTCATTCCTTTGTCCGTATCGCTCCCGCCAGTCATAGAACTTGCTGGCTTGGATGCTGAGCCACTCGATGAACCGTCCGGCGCCGATCCCGGCCTTCTCGGACCAGCGCCGGACAAAATCCACGATCTGATCCCGCACGTCGTGCGGAACCCAGACTCCAATCAGAGTTCCCCAAGACTTTTTTTTAGCGCGAGATGCTCCGCCATCAGCTCCGCCAGAACCTCATCCTTGGTCTGAATCTTTTTCTCCAGATACTCGATGCGTTCCTGCTCGGCCTGGTGGTTGGGTCTGCTCTTGTGGTGGAAGGCCGCTGGCCCGTTCTCGAAGAACTCCTTCTGCCAGCGGTACAACACGGTCGGCTGTAGCCCCAGTTCGTCACACAGCGACGAAACCGGCTCCTTGTCCAATAAATGCCGCCTCAGGATGGCGACTTTCTCTTCTGCGGTGTAGTGCTTCCTTGGTTTCTTCAAGCGTTCTCTCCGTTATCTTAACGGTTGAACGCCCTCTCCATTTCCAGCTGAGGCGGGACAACCCCGCTAAGTGGTTGATTCGTTGTTAACAACTTTCTCTTAATCAGTAGGTTGTAGGTTCGATTCCTACCGCGCTCACCACTCCCTCTAATGATTTAGGGATCACTGTAAGGTGGTGCCTGGTTCCACTATGGGGGATCTTGTGGGGACAGAGCTGCGACCAACAGAAAACGCTTCAACCGCCTCCCGCTTCGCCACCATCCGTATGTGAGTAGCGCTCTAACATCGCACGGCTCATGTGACCCGCAAGAGCGAGCATAGTGCCCTCGGATGCCCCACTTTCAGCCAACTTGGTTAGAGCAGTGTGTCGAAGGTCGTATAGACGGCGATGCTTTAATGATTTTGTACTCCATACCACTAGCCACGGCGATCTGCTGAGCAAACTCCTTCTTGGCCTGAACCACAGCATCCTCGATTTGATTGTCGGCTTTTACCTCAACGCCCGAAATCATACTTCCTGTCGGACGACTTGGGGATAGAGTTACACAGCCAGAGAATGTACTGCACCCTATGGCAAGAGTAAGCGCCCTCGCTATTATCTCGACCCGAGTTGCAGATTCCGGACCAACATCAATTCGGAATGATGCTCGCGTCGGCCCACCCATGCGAAATACTTGCCGTCACGCCTCACGTCGAGGGCCGGAATAGCATCGGGAAGATCAGTCACGACAGTGGCGACGGTCTCGACTTTGTTCGTAGTTAGATCGATCCTCCTTAATGGAATATCACGGGGAGTCTCAAACACCTGTGGACCCAATCCCGTCAAATCAAAAAAATAGATTCCACTGGGGCCAAGCGACCAGAAATTCTGCCAGGGTAAATTCGACGCGAGAATTTCCGGTCCGCCAGTGACGGGGACCCTCCAAATTCCTTGGCCGCGCTGTTCCTTTGAATAGTAAACACTCTGGCCATCGGTCGATTCGAAAGCCTCAAAGCCGCCTTTCTTAGTGATCTGCAAAGGCCGCCCGCCTGCCGTCGGCATCTTCCAAACTTGATGGCTTCCTGAACGATCGGACATGAAATAAAGCCACTGCCCATCTCGGGACCAACTGGGCCTAGCTTCGGCCGAAATCTCGCGCGTCATCCGGATTGGGAGGCCGCCGTCGGCTCGAATAACGTAAATATCCCGATTACCATTTATCGTGGCGTCGAACGCGATCCATTGCCCGTCAGCCGACCAGCGCGGCGAGCTTGCCAAACCAGAGTTAAAATGCGTGAGCTGACGCGGCTGGGAACCGTCGGCCATAGAAACCCATATTTCTTCGTAGCCGGAACGCGCAGAATTGAAAGCGAGCCGCAAGCCGTCAGGTGAAAAGCTCGGGGCTTGATCGGCGCGGCTCGATGCCACCAACGGTGTGGGCGAAGCCCGATCGCTTCCAATAGCAGTTCCCCAAACATCCCAGTTTGAGGTTTCATGGCCATAGGCTAGATCCAGCTCCGGCCCTCGTCCCCGAGCAATTATCGAAGGCTCGTAGACGTCCGCTCCAGCAACGTCGACGCGATCAAGATGTTCCAAATCGTGGGCGCTTGCCGGTATCGCCAGGAGTCCCGGGGGCTGTCTGCCAGTCGCTACCAGCAGGTACGTGCCATCCGGAGTCCACGTTAGTCCATTCAGGGGGCGTCCAACAATCGCGACGCGAGTTGGAGCGCCTCCCGAAGTGGTGACCCGATAAATATCGGTGGTCGTGGTGGTCGCACGGATGAAGGCAATGTCACGGGCGTGGGGAGAAAATGAGGGCCAGGAATCTGCTTCGTTCGAACCGGCGGGAGTGGTCAAGCGATGCCGTTCTTTCGAATTGACGGATATCAGAAAAATTGAGAACGGTCCATCCGGCGATTCCCGATCTGAAAAAGCAATCGTCTGGGAATCGGCGCTCCATGACAACCCGCGTCCCTCTGCCGTAGTGATCTTATGTTCCGCCCCACCAATCGCAGGGATCACGGAAAGCTCTCCATTCCTGGTAAACGCGATAGTCCTTCCATCGGGAGACCAAGCGGGGTAGAGATCGGGCGCCGAATCGGACGTCAGCTTAATGCGGCCTGAACCGTCTATATTCTGAATGTAGAGATCCAGATTTTTGCCCGTTCCGCCATCCCACGTGAAGGCAAATCGTGTCCCGTCTGGTGACAGAGAGGGGCTGCGCTGGACGCCGCGATATGAGGTAATCGGAACTACATCTGTCGACGGGCGTGGACCTCGGCTATCTTTCTTATAAAGCACCAGAAGCAGCCCAAGCGCGAAGACGCCCGCGCCGGCCAGCCATATATAACGCGGCGCGATTCGCCCGCCCGCGGCGACCTGGGGCGCACCAATCGATTCCGTCGCGGCTGAATGAACTTCGAGTGGGTTCTTAGGATCAGTCTTGACAGTAACGGAAACAGGCGCCACGAACCGGTATCCCTGGCGAGGAACGGTTTCGATAAATCGAGGGTGGGCGGCCGAGTCCCCCAACGCGTCCCGTAACTTGCGCATCGCGGTATGCAGGCCGTCATCGAAATCCACGATCGTGCCACCCCACAGCCGCTCCCGCAATTGCTCGCGGGTCACAATTTCTCCGGACTGCTCCAGCAGAGCGATCAAGAGTCGAAATGGAAGATCCTGCAAGCTTACGCGTCGGCCTTGCTTCGTAAGCTGACCGGTCGATGGGTCAACTTCAAAAACGTCGAACCGTATCACACTTCCAGTGTCCCTTGAATACGTTGGCATACAAACCTGCATGATGATTATACTCCGACTCCAGTTAAGTCAGAGGCGTTCGAAGGCGCGCCGCAAATTGCTGTTCCATGACGGCCATAAAGGGTTCTGCTTTGGCCTCGACCGCGAAATCAGGATTCATAGCTATGCTGATCCATGAACAGTTCAGACGGAGTTCAGCACCGGTCCCCTTGAGTCCAACGATCATCTAACGTAAATTATAAGTGTTCGCGCATGGGGAGACAGCGATTTTCTCTTTAGGAGTTCAGGACAGGAGATGCATCGATGAATTTGTTCGCATTCGCGCCCGAGAAGAAAATCCATCTTCGCCCGCGCCGCGCCTGTCACTTGATCCCACGTTTGGTATCGGGAATTGTCGTGATTCTTGCAATACCCGCGGCGGGAGCTGCCAGTTCTACGCTTGACGAGCAGTTCACGCAAACCGTTCAGCCATTTGTTGCACAATATTGCTTCGCCTGTCATAGTGGCGCAACTCCCAGGGCCCAGCTTGATCTGAGGTCTTACACCGACGTGGATGCGGTGGTACGCGACTATCCCCGCTGGGCCGTGGTGCTCGAAAAGTTGACGGCCCAGGAAATGCCGCCTAAGGTGATGCCGCAGCCGTCCGCCGAAGCCCGTCAGCGGGTGATCGCTTGGATTCAGGCCATTCGCACGAGCGAAGCGCGCAAGCATGCCGGCGACCCCGGAGCCGTGCTGGCAAGACGATTAAGTAACGCCGAATACAATTACACCATCCGCGATCTCACTGGCGTGGACCTCCGCCCCGCTCGCGAATTTCCCGTCGACCCCGCGA
This sequence comes from Bryobacterales bacterium, assembly GCA_963779075.1. Lineage (GTDB taxonomy): Bacteria > Acidobacteriota > Terriglobia > Bryobacterales > Bryobacteraceae > Palsa-187. The sequence goes on along the minus strand of CAVZWS010000018.1, from coordinate 415,255 downwards.
ATACCTCCGGTTTCGACAACTCCGGGGAATCTTTGACCATGTCGGCCGCCCTAACCAAGAAATACCTGCAGGCCGCGCGCGATGTCGCCGATCACATGCTGCTTAAGCGCGACGGAGTGGCCTTCTCGCCCTACACGATGCTGGCTCAGACGGATCGCGAAAAGTACGCCATCAATCGGATTGTGGAATTCTATCAACGGCAGCCAACCGACTTCGCGGATTACTTTCAGGCGGCTTGGCGCTTCAAGAATCGGGCCGCTCTGGGAAAACCCGCCGCCTCGCTCGCTAGCATTGCGGCGGAAGCGAAATTGAGCCCGAAGTATCTGCCCATGGTCTGGCATATTTTGGAATCGACGAAGGATGATGAGGTGGGCCCGCTTGGGAAACTTCAGGCGATGTGGCGCGCATTGCCGGTGCCCAAGGACAAGGAAAATCAGCCGGATAATGTCCGCGAATCGTGTGTGCGGATGCGGGACTTTGTTGTCAAGATCCGCCAGCATACCCCCGTGCTCATCATCAGCCCTAAGGCGCCCGGCGTGAACGCCAATTCCGTGCCAATGGTGTACTGGAAGGATAAGTATTACGCGTCTCACCACCGGGATTTCGACCGTACCGCGCTGCGCGTGGAAGGTGAGCCGCCCCCAGGACCGCTTGTGGTGACCGAAGGCCCCGGGTTCACGTTTGATCTGTATACGCGGGGGCCGGCGATCGCCTTGTGGACCAAAAACCGCCAAGAGGACCCCGACTTGGTAGTCCCGGCGGGCCAGCGGAACCGCTATGAGGAGTCGTTCGCGCAATTCGCTAACGTGTTCCCCGACCATTTCTATCTTAAGGAACGTGGTCGTTTTTATCCCATCGACTGGCTGGATAAAGGGCGCTTACTCGGCGCCGGCTTACATAACGTACCGGGATTCTTCCGCGACGATGAGACGCTCATCGAAATGGTCCTTGATGAAAATGGGCGCAAAGAGCTGGATAAGTTGTGGGATGATTTTCAGTTCATTGCCGATTACACCAGACAGAGCTATATTGAGTATTTTTATGAGGAGGGTGGAGGAAGCCGGGGTGCCAGACAGCATTCGGACAAAGGGGTCACCGACGAAAAGACTATTTTAGGACTCCGGGATGCTATGCTCACCAAGGCTGCACCGGGTAATAATCCTACCGTGATGCAGGCGATCCGGGATTATTTCGATGGCGTCAACTCAACAATCCGGCTGATGGAGCGGGTGCGTCCGGCAGCCGAGCCGCGCCACCTCGATGCCCTTCTCGAGTTCGCAGAGCGCGCTTACCGCCGTCCGTTATCCAAGGCGGAAAAAGATGACATCCTGGCGTATTACCGGACACTTCGAGACAAGGATGGGCTAACGCACGAAGAGGCCCTGCGCGAGTCCATCGTCAGTGTGCTGATGTCGCCTGACTTCTGCTACCGTATCGATCTCGACGCCAACTCAGCGTTTGCCCAGCCTCCCGCCACTTCCGTACGAGCCTTGGCGAAGCCGATTGCATACAGCACGTCGACGGCGGCGGCGAGCCGGCCGCTCACGCCCTACGCGCTCGCCAGTAGATTGAGTTATTTTCTGTGGTCCAGCATGCCCGATCGGGAGTTGCTGGCGCACGCCGCGTCCGGGGATCTGCAAAGAACCGACGTGCTGCTAGCGCAGATCCGACGGATGCTCAAAGACGAACGCGTGACCGGTTTGGCCACCGAATTCACCGGGAATTGGCTCGACTTCCGCCGTTTTGAAAATTACAACTCCGTCGATCGCGAGCGCTTCCCCAGTTTCACTCCCGAGTTGCGCGAAGCCATGTTCCAGGAACCAATCCGCTACCTGGTGGATTTAATCCACAACGACCGATCGGTGCTCGACCTGCTCTTCGGGAACTACACCTTCGTGAATCCGGTGCTGGCCAAGCATTATGGGATGCCGGAAGTGAAAGGCGGCGACGACACCTGGGTTCGGGTTGACGACGCCGGCCGCTACCATCGCGGTGGTTTGCTGCCGATGTCGGTTTTCTTAACTGCAAACTCACCCGGCCTGCGGACTAGTCCGGTGAAGCGCGGTTACTGGGTAGTGCATCGCGTGCTCGGCCAGGTGATCCCGCCCCCTCCGCCCGTGGTGCCCGAGCTGCCGTCGGACGAAGCCAAATCGGATCTGCCGATCCGCGACATGCTGGCCCGGCATCGTGCCAACCCGGTGTGCGCCTCCTGTCATGCGCGCTTCGACGTATTCGGCCTGGCGTTTGAAGGATACGGCCCGGTGGGTGAAGCACGGAGCAAGGACCTCGCCGGAAGACCCATCGAAACCAACACCGTTTTCCCGGGCGGCGGCGAAGGCACCGGTATCGACGGCGTGCGCGCCTACATCCGCGAGAATCGTCTAAACCAGTTCGCAGATGGTTTCGATCGCAAATTGTTGGTCTACGCGTTGAACCGGTCGTTGCTGCTTTCCGATGAACCCCTCATCGAGCGAATGCAGGCCAAGTTAACGGCCAGCAATTCTCGCTTTAGCTCCCTGGTGGAAACCATTGTCACCAGCCCGCAATTCCTGAACAAACGAAATCCGGAAGCCGGTGAGAATCCCGGCTCGTCACAAAGAAAGGTGAACTGAAATGTCCCAAGCTATTTCCCGCCGAGCGGTGTTGCGCGGCGCCGGAGTCGCGGTGGCGCTGCCGTGGCTGGAATCGTTCGCGGCGGTCGGCGCCCCCACCAATTCTCCTGCGGTATTCCCGAAGCGCTTCGGAGCTCTTTTCATGGGATGTGGGATCAACGAGAACCATTGGAGCGCCGAAGGATCAGGCGCCGACATGAAGCTCAGCAAGACGTTGTCGCCGCTGGAACCAATAAAGCACAAGATCAACGTCATTGACGGCCTCTTCAACAAGTCGGCTACCAACCTGGGCATTCATCCCCCACAGACCGGCGGCCTGCTGTCGGGCGCGCATCTTTCCTCGGGCGCCACCATTCATTGCGGCGTTTCCATGGATCAGGTGATCGCCAACACCATCGGCCAGGATACTGCGCAACCGAGCATCTCGCTTGCGTGCGAAGAGCCGGCGACCGGGTACCACGAGACCAACTACTCGTTGGCCTACAGCTCGCACATCTCCTGGCAGACACCGGATTCGCCGGTACCGGTCGAGGTCTACCCCTCACTCGCTTTCGACAACCTGTTTGAGAATCGCGGTAGCCTGCGCAACATAAGCATCCTCGATCGTGTCAAGGATCGCGTCGAAGCGCTCAACCTAAAAATCAGCTCCAGCGACAAAGCCAAGCTGGATGAGTATCTCACCGGTGTGCGCGAGGTGGAAAAGCGCGTCGAAAAAATGCGCGAGACCAAGGACCAATCCGACGAACTTGCCAAGCAGAAAAACCGCCCAGCTTTCACCATGGAGCGTCCGCAGAATGGTCTGCCCGAAGACCTGCGCGAGCACACTCGGCTGATGTGCGACATCATCGCCATGGCCTTCCAGACCGACCGCACTCGCGTGGCAACATTGATTACGGCGCGCGACCTTTCGTCCCTGTACTATCCGTTCCTCGAAGTCAAAGCAGCGCACCATGGCGAGTCGCACGACAACCTTTCCGATGGCTACGAGCGCATCTCGCGTTTCCATCTGAGCCAACTGGCGTATCTGGCAACCAAGCTCGATAGTATGCCGGAGGGTGACGGGACCGTGCTCGATAATTCCTGTTTGATGTGGCTCTCCAACCTATGGATCGGCCGTCTGCACGTGAACAGCAGATTGCCCTTGGTGCTGGCCGGAGGCTTGGGCGGAACGCTTGAGACTGGCCGCACGCTCAATTACCTGAAGGCCGACGATGAGGAGCGTAAGCTGTGCAGCCTGTATCTGTCGATCATGGATCGCATGGGAGTCAAGCTCGATCGCTTCGGTGACGCCACTGAGCGTCTTGAGCACCTCTAGTGTCCCGAGTCAGAAGTTAGTATAAATAATAGGAACCTGCTTGTTATGCTGGGAATCCAACCAGCATGGGTCGACCAACCAAGCCAATCGTGGTGAGTGAAGAGGATCGCGTCAAGCTGCAGGAGTGGGCCCGGCGGCCTAAAACTGCGCAGCGTTTATCGATGCGGGCACGCATTATATTGGGTTGCGCCGACGGGATGGAGAACCGACAGGTGGCTCGTCAACTGCGCATCACCGATCAAACGGTGTGCAAGTGGCGGGAGCGATTTCGCTCCAGCGGTCTGGAGGGATTGGCCGATGAACCTCGGCCAGGCACTCCGCGCAAGATTTCGGATGCGCAAGTGGAGGCGCTTATCACGCGTACATTAGATTAGAAACGACGCCTTCGCAGGGCACGCACTGGTCGACACGAACCATGGCACAGGCGACAGGAATGTCGCAGTCCGCAATATCCCGCATCTGGCGGGCGTTCTCGTTGCAGCCGCACCGGGTGGAGACCTTCAAGCTGTCCACCGATCCGTTCTTCGTCGAGAAGGTTCGGGACATCGTGGGCTTGTATTTGAACCCGCCGGAACGGGCTCTGGTGCTGTGTGTGGATGAAAAGAGCCAAGTCCAGGCCCTGGATCGAACGCGTCCTGTACTGCCGTTACGGCCCGGCCTGCCCGCTCGTCAAACTCACGATTACATCCGTAACGGAACCACTTCACTGTTCGCCGCTCTCGATGTAGCTACCGGGAAAGTAATTGGGTCTTGTCACCGCCGTCACCGCCATCAGGAGTTCCTCCGCTTTTTGGAACGAATCGACGAAGCTGTCCCTGACCAACTCGATATTCACCTGGTGATGGATAACTACGGCACTCACAAGATGCCCAAAGTGAAGCGCTGGTTTGCACGTCATCCCCGCTATCATGTGCACTTCACCCCAACCAGCGCCAGTTGGCTCAATCAAGTCCAACGATTCTTCGGCCTGCTTACCGACAGGCGTATCCGGCGCGGCACCTTCGGCAGCGTTCGCGAGTTAGAGGCCGCCATCCGCGACTATCTCCTCCTCCACAATCAAAACCCTCAGCCCTTCGCCTGGACCGCCGACGCCGACTCCATCCTCAAAAAGATCGCCCGCTTTTGCATGCGGACTTCTGACTCAGTACACTAGTCGCTTACGGCATTATCGGCAGTCTTTCCAGTGGAAATATTCCGCTGTTTGCATATTCCAGCATGGTAGCGATGCCTCAGGGACAGGCCACTACGCGATATGGGTGCTTAATCAAAAAACAGTGGGATGCCAGACGCCTGCAGTTGCCCGAAAACCTGCTTGAGTCAGCGCTATGCTCGGACGCAAACTCGGGAACGAGATTACAAGCGGCGTTTACTTGATAGTAAATGATCCAGCTGCTCCCTCACGGTGCGCCATATGGCAGCTCCTGCAGGTGTCCTGGAGCGCCTTAAGGTCCGCGAGCGCCGCATCGGTGTTGCCCGCCTTCGCATCTTTTGAAGCAGCGGTCAACGCTTTCTGAGCCGTCTGGGCGAAAACGACGGCGTCCTGAATATTGCGCTGCCCCCAGAAATCTTCAACTTGCTTGAACGTGGCCTTCAGTTTGTCCGCGTCGGACGCCGCCATGTCGCCCATTTTCCCGTTGATATTGGTTGTCAAGCTGCGCACCTCGGGCGGTATCGACTGCATCCACGCACGGTATTCATCAGCACGTGGGTCGGGTCGATCGGCCTGCGCAAAAGCAATCACTGCGAACGAGGCGAGAATACCCCCCAAAACAAATATCTTTCGCATCAAAGGCTCCTCTGTTCTCAAGGTGGCAACGCGAAGCGTCTCCTTTGGAATTTTACCGCGTATCAACTCTTTTCGCTTGAAAAAATCGCACCCAACTCGCCAGAAGTCATTACGATGCTGAACAGTGTACCGCGAAGCTTCCTCCTACTCGACTACCGGGTTGGGCTACCGTACAGCCAAACTTCTAGGCTGGTGCATGTGTCCCAAACTCTCGTCGACCTGAGCGGCTCTGGAGATTGTCTTCCTTCGGCACCCCTCTCGGTAAACCGAAGCCAAGCTACCGGCCTGCGGCGAATCTAGCGTTCACCACTGGTGTGAGCGGTATATGCACCAACCGTTACGCAACTCAACTACGAATTCATCTTTCATTGTGCATCGCTACTGGCAACTAGGAACCTTCGTTCTCGAACTCCGTGGGTCCGACATTAAGATCGTCGCGTTGGCTACCGGGGCAGGCATACGACGCCTTCGCCAGAGACCCTCGTTCGATAGTATTATGATACTGCTGTAAATTCGAAGGAAGAAGGATAAGCCTGTGCTGCATCGTTCTGTAATACTTTCTCTCTTCTGCTGTGTCGGCTTCCTGTTCGCGCAAGGCAACAGTGATTGGGATGAGCCCTTTCCGCCGTACAAAATCATCGGCAATGTTTATTACGTTGGAACGAAGGGACTGGCGTCCTTCCTGATCACAACGCCCGAGGGAAATATTTTGATCAACAGCGATTTCGAGAGAAACGTGCCGACGATTCGCGCATCAGTGGGGAAGCTGGGCTTCCGTTTTGGCGACACCAAGATACTACTTGGGAGCCACGCCCACGGCGATCACATGCAAGGTGACGCGATGGTGAAAGAGTTGACTGGCGCACGCGTGATGGCCATGGCCGAAGACGTCCCCGCGCTGGAGAAAATGCAGCCCGGCAACAAGGTGCATCCAATCGACAAAGTTTTGCATGACGGTGATCAAGTTACGCCGGGCGGCGCCACCCTAATGGCGCATCTCACGCCGGGGCATACCAAGGGCTGTACCACTTGGACCATGAAAGTTCAGGACGGTGGTAAGGCGTACGATGTCGTGATTGTGGGGAGCGTCAATGTGAACCAGGGCGTTCTCCTCGTAGGCAACAAAGAGTACCCACAGATTGCTAACGATTACTTGCGTACGTTCAAGATCCTGCAAGCGCTGCCGGTCGACGTGTTTCTCGGCGCGCATGGCAACTACTACGGGATGGAGGCCAAGTACGCACGCATGCAGGCAGGCGGCCCTAACACGTTTATCGATCCCGATGGGTACCACGCCTACCTCGCCGAGCGCCAACGAGCGTTCCAGACCGAGTGGGATCGGCAAAGGGCTGCCGTCAACTGAAGGCACACCAATCAGGAACTTATATAGGATCCACGTTTTTTCATTGGAGCGAACAATCTAAAAACTAATGAAGTCAGTGGGAGATGATTGCTACTCAGAGCCTCCAGCCGACGAACTGCTCGACAAATTTCGTTGGGCATGCCGCATCTAATCGAACGTAAGCATCAGAAAACATGAAACTTTCGACGAAATGCCGGAAACTGACTTGGGCGCAGCAGATCATTCCCTCCGCCGAGTAGAACTATCAACATCTATGAGAGCTGGTGTTTTTCAGTCTAGTCGGTCTTGAAACGAATCACCGCATTCGGCGATCAGGTGAATCAGATCATCGTGTCTGGATAGCGCGCGTGCAACCCATTTCGATTCATAGTGTTGTTGATCCTAGATGGGGTTCAGACGCAGTTCAGACGCAGTTCAGACGTTGTTCGGTACCCATCCCCTTGAGCCTGAGGATTATTTACAGTATATTACTAGCGCCGCAGTAGTTTGGATCTCATACCGAAGGTGAGGGGGCCTGAGATGAGTTTGGTTAAGCTTGGTTGTTGCGTCGTGGCTACTGGAATGCTGGCGTGCGCTCAGCAAGCTGCTGAGAAGATTGAGTTCTTCGAACGGCGAATTCGTCCGGTTCTTAGTAATAATTGTTATACCTGCCATACCGATAGCAAGCTCGGTGGTCTGCAGGTGAACTCCAGGGTTGCACTCCTGACGGGCGGGAACTCCGGCCCAGCGATTACTGTTGGAAAGCCGGACGACAGCCTTCTGATCCGCGCGGTTATGCACGTAGACCCTAATCTGCAGATGCCGCTGGGAGGGCAGAAGTTAAAGGACAGCGAGATCGCGGATCTCAAGTATTGGATCCAGACCGGAGCAGTCTGGCCCGATGGAGACGCCAAAGCCGCGGTGGCTCCAATAGCATTCCCTAAATTTACCATCAAGCCCGAACAACGCAAATTTTGGTCCTTTCAACCTATTGAGAAACCTGCGGTTCCAGACGTGAAGGACGCCGCTTGGGCCAAGACAGCGATCGATCGTTTCATACTAGCCAAGCTAGAGGAAAAAAACCTCAAACCGGTAAAACAAGCTGACAAACGTTCGCTGATTCGCCGGGCGTACTACGATTTGATCGGATTGCCCCCTACGCCGGAGCAGGTTGACGGCTTCTTGTCAGACAACTCGCCGGAAGCCTTCGCCAAGATCGTCGACCGCTTGCTCGCAGCCCCGCAATACGGGGAGAGGTGGGGCCGGCATTGGCTGGATGTCGCGCATTACGCCGACGGCAGCGGACGGGCCGACCGGCGCCCTGTGTTTCTCGGATATGGCCAGGCGAGAGATGGCTATTCAGACACTTGGCGATATCGCGACTGGGTAGCGCAGGCGCTCAATCAGGACATGCCTTACGACCAGTTCGTGAAGGCCCAGCTGGCTGCGGATTTGATGCCGGAAAAAGACCGGGCCAAGATGCTTCCTGCGCTCGGATTTCTCGGTATCGGTCCCTGGTTTACGGGCGACGACGTCGTTTTCGTGGAAGCACGCGCAAATGAGCGTGACGACAAGATTGATGTCGTGAGCAAAGGATTCCTGGGATTGACCGTGACCTGCGCTCGCTGCCACAACCACAAGTACGATCCGATCTCTCAAAAAGACTATACGGCGATGGGCGGTATCTTTGCGAGCGCCGGCTATTGGGAATACAATCTGGCTCCTGAGAAGCAAGTGACAGCCTATCAGGATCAACAAAAAAAGGTAAAGGCGGCAGAGTCGGCGCTGTCGGAATATGCGGACCAGTCGGCGATCCGGGTGGCGGAAACGCTCGCCGGCGAGATACCTCACTACATGATGACGGTGCGCAAGATCGCTTTGGTCAACCCGAAGGCGCAGAAGGCGGATTTGGAGAAGGCAGCGGAGACCGAGAAGCTTGATTCAGAAACGTTTCAGCGATGGTTCAAGTATCTGACGGCGACCGAAAAGCTGCATCCATATTTAAAAGGTTGGGACGCGATCATGGCCAAGGGCGGCGGGACCGATGCCGAGGCTCAGCAGATCGCGGAGGACTTTCGGGATATGGTGTTGAAGGTCATCCCCGAAAGGAAGGAAGTAATCGCGGCCAACGAGGAGATGACCCGGAATTATAAACCAGATGCCAACGAGGCCAGGGTGATGCTGCCCGGCGACCTGATGCAGTTTGAGCTATTTCAATTCAAGCAGCAGATGGTGCAGAAGGTGATGGATACCAATCACTATTACGTATGGCTGGATGTGGTGCGAGGGGAAAACGACCAATCTTTTGCGAAGAAGGATGGGATCTTTCAATACCAGAGTAAGGACCTGCTGCGTTTCCTGACGGCCGAGGAGAAGAGTAAACTCGACGCGATGCAAGCCGAAGTTAAGGCGCTAACCAAGGCCATGCCGCCGGAGTATCCATATCTCATGGCGCTCAAGGATGAGGCCAAGCCGGTGAACCTCAAGTTGAACATCCGCGGCAATCCGCATGCGCTGGGAGAAGAGGTGCATAGAGGTTTTCCGGCCATCCTTGGAAAAACCGATGGAGATCCGCTGCCCTTTGAGCAAGGCAGCGGACGTATGGAACTTGCGGATGCGATTGTGCAAAGCCCTCTGGCCGCGCGCGTAATGGTGAACCGGATATGGCAGCATCATTTTGGGCGCGGAATCGTGAACACGCCCAGCGACTTCGGCATGATGGGGGATCGGCCTTCGCACCCGGAACTGCTCGACTATCTGGCGAGCCAATTCATCGCGAGCGGCTGGTCTATGAAGGCAATGCACCGCGAGATTATGCTTTCCGCAGCCTATCAGGAGGCTTACCAGGCCTCGGAAGCAAATAGCGCCGTCGATCCGGAAAATCGGCTCGTATGGCGTGCGAATTTCCGGCGGCTGGAGGTCGAGTCCATTCGGGATTCGATGCTGTATGTGACCGGCAACTTGGATGAAAGGGTGGGGGGACCGCCACAAAACCTGACTAATCCCAACTTCAAGAAGAGAACCTTCTACGCGCGGGCGAGCCGGACCCCAGACGGCCTTTTGACGCTGTTCGACTATCCCGACCCCAACATCACCTCGGAACAAAGAAGCGTCACGAACGTTCCTCTGCAAGGGCTGTTCTTTATGAACAGTGACTTGGTGAACAGCCAGGCCAATACGCTGGCCGCGCGCCTGTTGCAGGAAAATGGCAGCGATGAGGATAGGATTCAGCGGGCTTACCGAATTGTATTTGAACGCCCGGCAACCCCAGCCGAAGTTCAGCGGGGGCTGCAGTTCCTAAGCAAAGCAGATGTTTTATTCAAGAGTGCAGCGGCGGAACCGGTCGCACCGGCAGTCCCGGCGCCTCGGCGTGCGCGGCCGCAATCGGTCGATGACGAGGACGACGCTCCGGCTCCTCGGGCGCCGGTGCCCATGACCAAGATCACGCCCTGGGAGCAGTATGTACAGGCCCTCCTAGGCTCGGGCGAGTTCTACTACATCAACTAAGAGACGAAAGGATCCTTACGATGAGCAACAATCCGATTTTCCCACCGTCAACGCGCCGCGACGCCTTGAAGGCTCTCGCTAACGGATTCGGTTTCGCATCGTTTGCCGCGCTGGCTGCGGGGCGTGCCGAAGCCGCTCCAGCCACGATCACCGGGAATCCCTGGACTCCTAAGCCCCCGCATTTCGCGCCTAAGGCCAAACACGTCATCGTGGTTTTCCTGCAGGGCGGCCTTTCGGCAATAGATAGCTTCGATTACAAGCCGATGCTGGATAAGTACGACGGCAAGCCGTTGCCCTTTGAAACACCTCGCACCGAGTTCGCGACCGGGAATCTAATGCGGTCTCCGTTCACCTTTAAGAAATATGGGAAGAATGGGACTGAAGTCAGCGAGATATTCCCACATATCGGACAAAATATCGATGACTTCTGTATCGTTCGATCGATGATTTCCGACATACCAAATCACGCTCCCTCTGTCTACATGATGAACACCGGCACCATTCGTGCCGGACGGCCTCAGATGGGGTCATGGGTTGTATATGGCCTGGGTACAGAAGATCAGAATCTTCCGGGCTTTATTGTTCTTACCGCAGGAGGTGGAGGTGGGGACTTCTCGTCGGCATTCCTGCCGGCCGTGTACCAAGGCACTTTGGTCCCTTACAACCAGCCGGATCCTAGGAAACAGATTCAGTATCTGGCCAACTCGCGGATGAATCTCACACAACAGCGTGAACAGTTGGATCTCTTGCAGGATATCAATAAATCGTATCTGGATCGGGTGGATGGAGCACCGGAATTAGAGGCCACCATCCAATCGATGGAAGTTGCCTTCCGCATGCAGACCGAAGCTCCGGATGTATTTGACACTCGCAAGGAAAGCCCGGAGACCATTGCTAAATACGGCCAAGGCGGCATCTCGCACGCTTGCCTGACGGCGCGCCGCTTAGTGGAGAAAGGCGTTCGATTCGTCCAAATCGTGCATTCGGGTTGGGATCATCACGCCGACATCATGGGTCATAAGTTTACTGCGCATGACGTCGATCAGCCGATCGCGGCGTTAGTACAGGATCTTAAGGAGCGTGGCATGCTCGATGATACCCTGGTACTCGTCACTAGCGAATTCGGGCGCACGCCAGTGCTCAACCTGGGGGGATTCCGATCAGTCCACAATGGCCGGGATCATAATATTTACGGTTTCACCGTCATGATGGCCGGGGGTGGATCCAAAGCTGGCAGTATTTACGGAGCCACCGACGATTTCGGCTTTAAAGTGGCTGAGAATCCAGTTCATGTGCACGACCTTCACGCGACACTCCTTCACTTGATGGGTCTAAACCATGAGAGGCTGACCTTCAAGTACAGCGGGCGTAATTTCCGGCTGACGGATACGGCCGGGCGGGTCGTGAAGGAATTGATGGCCTGACTTGAGAGACATGATGGGTGCCTGAAACTCAGGCATTCGACATTTTCGCTGCGCTTTATTGTGGTTGTATAACATAGTGAAAAGTTAACGGTCATTATTAGACCGCAGAAGACACGCCTGTATTGTGGCGTTTTTTTGTTTCAAGACTAGTTTTGACAACATCAAAAAATTCCTACAATTTCATAGTAAATTCTCTTGACATGATTGGCCGTTGGTAATAGAATCCCTGCGGGGTGGCAGCGCGGGGCCGTTTTTGGTGTCGCAGGGGATCAAGGGAAGCTATCAACCCAGGTTCACGCTACCGGTATCTCAAAAAGCTTGCGGGGCGAAAGTCGTCACGTTGAAAAGGGGGAAGTATGAAAAAGGAATCGAATAACAAAGTCGTTATCGCGTCGTTTCGTATCTTGTCGCTCTGCGCTCTTTGGTTGATAGCGGCCAACCCGGTATGGGCCCAACTCGGCACCGCCACGATGTACGGTAACGTCACCGACCCATCGGGCGCGGTCGTCGTGGGCGCGACCGTGACCGTGACGAACAGCAACACAGGTTTCGTGCGCCAGACGACTACCAACGCGCAAGGCCAATACAACCTGCCCAGTTTAACTCCGGGCTCCTATAGCGTGCGTGTGGACTCTACCGGTTTCCGTCGGGCCGAGCGCAGCAACATCACGCTGCAAGTCGACCAGAATGCCCGAATTGACGTGTCGCTTGAAGTCGGGCAGGCTACCGAATCCGTCCAAATTAGCGCCGAGGCGCCGCTGGTTGAGAGCGAGAGCGCGTCGCTCGGGCAGGTGGTGGATACTCAAAAAATTCTGGCCCTGCCGCTGAACGGCCGCGACTTCCAGCAACTGGCCCGACTGGTACCCGGCGTGAGCAGCGGCACGGGGGGGGGCGAAGCCGGCGTCAACGGCTTCTCGGCCAATGGGTTGCGAGCCGATGAGAACGCATTCCAGGTCGACGGGCTTGCCGATACGGAACCGATCCGCGACGAGATCGCCTTCAAGCCCAGTATCGATTCTCTGCAGGAGTTCAAGATTGAAACCAGTAATTACTCGGCGGAATTCGGCAAGGGCGCCGGAGCGCAGATCAATGTAATCACCAAATCCGGCACCAATGTGTACCACGGCGGCCTGTGGGAGTTTTTCCGGAACAGCAAGCTGCAGGCTCGCAACCTCTTCGATGTCAACCGAGGGGCTTTCCCCTGCGACAAGAGCGATCCGAATGTCTTGACCCGGGCGGCTTGCGCGCCGCAGTACAACCAGAACCAGTTCGGCGGCAACCTGGGTGGGCCGATCATTAAGAATAAGACGTTCTTCTTCGTAAACCAGGAGGACTTCCGGCAGCGGCAAGGAAACTCCACCGTAACTCAGGTAATGACGCCCGCGGAACGAGCCGGCGATTTCAGCCAGCTCCTGCAGAAAGGGACGACCGCGCCCGACGCTCTGGGCCGGGTATTCCAAAAGGGACAGCTTTTCGATCCCCGCACGTCGAGGCAGGTTAAAGCGCCCAACGGGCAGCTTGTCTTTGTGCGGGATCCATACCAGGGCAATATCATCCCCTCGGCTCAGTTCGACCCGGTGGCAGCGAAGATGGTCCAAAATACGAATTTCATGCCTCTTCCGAACGCTGCCGGAGTGCTGACCGCCTCGGGCGTCATCAATAACAACTATGTCGACAGCCGGTCCGTCAAGAACGACACGGACCAGACTATAATGCGCATCGATCACCAGTTCAACGAAAGAAACACGTTGTTTTTCCGCTTTGCTTACCAGGATGCACGCGGATACACGCCAAACACGTTCCCGGGTTTCGGCGCGACATCCGACGTGCTAAACCTCAGCGGCGGTCTCAATTACACCAAGGTGTTCACGCCGAACATAGTCGCCGAGTTCAAGTTTGGCTTCAATGGCTGGTATGAGAACAGCGGCGCAGAGTCAGGACCGGACTACCTGAATATCTTTAAAATCCCTGGGATGAACATCGCCGAGCAGACTGGCAATTTTGGTTCTCCCGCCATAACCTTATCGAACTACGCTTCCCTTGGCAACGGCACCGGGCCTTTTACTTATGAACCCAAAACTTACCAGCCGATGGGAACTCTATCCCTTAACAAAGGGAAGCACAACATAAGGTTCGGCGGTGAGTTGCGGTATGTCGGGATAAACTCAAATGGGCCCCTGGGAGGTGACGGCGGGACCCGCGGCAGCTTTTCCTACACCGACGGAAGCTGGACCAGCGAACAGGGAATTGCCAATACAGGGTTCGCCGCCGCATCTTTCTTGGAGGGTTTGGCTACCCAGAAGACCCGCCTCGTCGGCGACTTCCATCTGAAATTCGAAGCGCGGGAATGGGCAGCGTTCATTCAGGACACGTACAAGGTGACCAATGGCCTCACCCTCACCATCGGCGCCCGCTACATGTACTATACGCCCCCTTATGATCCTCACAAACCCCTCTCTTCCTGGCTCTACCCGAACCATTGCCCCAGCTTTCAGGTGTGCGGACCAAACGTATTGAATTTTTCGCCGTCCAGCCCCTACTATACGACCTACGGGATAGCGGGCAAGGATCTACCTCTCTCTCTCGCTCCCACCGATAAGAAGGATATCGGGCCGCGGTTCGGCTTCGCTTGGCGGCCGTTCGGCGACGACAAGACCTCGGTCCGGGGCGGCTACGGGATCTTCTTTGATACTGTGCCGATCTCACTGAACGGCGACACGCTGATCAACTTCCCGCAAGTTATCGAAGACCAGGAGAATCTCTCCTTCAATGAGTATGGGAAGCCGGTCCCAAACGGCCTGATCGGCTTTCTGAACCCCAACCCGGGCTTGGGAACTGGCGGTCCGGGTTCGGTGGCGCAGTTCCAGCCCGGACCGAACAACTTCAATGCTCATTTTAGAAACGCTTATATTCAGGACTGGAACTTTTCAATCCAGCGCCAGTTTCGAGGGCAGCTTGTCGTAGAACTCGCCTACGCCGGGGATAAGGCGACGGACCTGCAACGCCAGATTGCGCTGAATCTGGCCGAGCCGCTGGGTCCTTACGCCGTGGTGCCCAACCTGATTGGCAACCCGAGCATCCCGACGAACATCGGAGACTCCCAAAATCAGATGCGGCGGCTGGTCCCGGTGACCTTCTACAACGGTGTAATCATACCGCTGCAGAACGTCTTCGAAGAGCAGTCTACCGGCTTTTCTAACTACCATGGTGGGACGCTGCGCGTCGAAAAGCGTTACAGCCATGGATTGACGTTCCTGAGTACCTACACATTCTCGAAGGCCATGTCCGACAACCCCGGCTGGCGTGGCGGCGGCTATGGGCTTTCGGCCGCGGGAGCGCAGAACATCCTGAATCTCAAAGCAGAGAAGGCACTAGCGGATCTGGACCACCGCCAGCGCTTCACCCTCGCGTCTGCATACGAGTTGCCGTTTGCCAAGAATGCTCGCGGTTTCGTCAAGCAGGCGGTTGCCAACTGGGCAGTGGATACGATTGTCCAACTGGAGTCTGGGCTACCGATGACTCCGCAATTCTCCGGAGATATCGGGCAAATGGGGACCAATCAAGCTCTGCGGCCGGACTTGGCTTGCAATCCCAACAACGGCCCCAAGACTGTCGCCGAATTCTTCGACACGTCCTGCATCGTCCAGCAGAACCCCATACGGTATGGAAACTCGGGAAAGGGAGTAATTACGGGCCCCGGACTGATCGGGGTCGATCTCGCCGCGCAGAAGAACTTTACTTTCCGCAGTGAGAAGTGGAGACTCCAGTTTCGCTCAGAGTTCTTCAATGCAATCAATCACCCGAACTACAATCCGCCAGGCAAGCTGCTGGGCACCTCAACCTTTGGAGTGGTCACCAGCGCGCAAGCTCCGAGAATTATCCAGTTAGCGCTTAAACTGGGGTTCTGAAGTTTGTTGCTGATGCCGCAACCGGTGATCGGCGTGGGCGGTAACCATAGAACTTCAGATCGTACAGCCAGTCCGGCCCCCGGTAGTTTTTCCACACCGAGAGCTTGGAGAGTTGGAACAGGCCATGGGGAGAAGCGAAGGGAACGCCGTTATCAGAGCGGATGGCGCGCGGGAGGCCGCGCTCCCGAAACAAGCGCTCATTTTCATCGCGGCCAGCGGCAGACACATCAAGCCTGAAATGTTTCGCAGACCGGGTGATCGTGAGTTCGCGATCACTTTCGCGATAAGAATCTTGAGGGGGTTCGGCAGTGAAAGGTGATCCCGCCGAAAAGACCGGTGCGCTTGTAAAGTTCATCGCCAGCGCAAACTCCACGGCCGGGACGTGATATTAGATTCTTCAGCAATGAGCTATCGGAGTGGCAAGTTCGCATGATCGCCGGTGTTCTTCTACTTCCGGATCCGTCAAACGAGTGTCGTAGATCGAGCGCGGCTCGATGGTCCGGGCCACCAGAGTAGCTGCCGCGACCGCGAGCAACAGGAGCGCGATAAACGATCGGTCCCTGCCGGTCAGTTCCATCATCAGCACAACCTTCGAGATCGGCCCTTGCGTGGTAGCCGCAAGAACCGCGCCCGCACCGAGCAAGGCGAACAATCCGGGGGCACGCCGGGCCAGAACCAGGACCACGCATGCCCCAGCAGAGCGCCGAGCAGTGCGCCCACCGTCAGAGAAGGCGTAAATAACCCGCCGGGGGCGCCGCTGCGGACGCACAGCACCGTGACGCGGCCAACGCCAACGAAGCCGACGCTGGGTATGTTAACCCACACTCGATCCTCTGGATTGAGCATTTGAAGTGGCCGCCATTCAAAATCCCCTTCAACCTATTCTTCACAACCTGTTCCTTCGGGCTCTTGCCTCCAATCGCAAGCCAATCTTCCAATTTGCCCACGGTCAATTCGTGAGTGGTGGCTTGTGACCTGACCATTACGGTCAAGCGCGTTGCCCGGCCAGGTAAGACTTCCCCCAGCCAGCCTTTTCGGAATTCAGCTAGGCCAAGCTGCCGCTTCATACCAAGTGTTGGCGCTCACCTCAACGGCGTGAACGATGTTGATCGGTGCCGGTAAAGCTCACATGACAAGGACGGGCTGGCATAGAATCAGTAATAACTCATATGGCGAATAAAGGGCGAATATGATACGCTCCTCCTATGGTAGTCCTTCAATTCCCGAAGAACAGCCTGATGGTGCGCCGTAGTGGTTTCATCGGAGGAGCCAACTCCGGCACCGTAGAAGGTAGCGAAAACGATAACATGCCCACCATACTAGAGAGCGTGAAGGTTGATCTGGATGAAGACGAGATTCGCCGACTAATCGACGCGGTTGAGCACTACGAGGCTTGCCTGCATTCCCAGCAGCGGGACGAGAGCAAGTACCGCGAACTTCTCACGAGACTCAGGAAGATGCTTGGGAAGCGGTCTTAATGGCCGCGCTCGTTGCGGATGCAGGTGTGGGGGATTTTGCGGGGACTGCCGGTGACGCTTCGCGATTCTTTGGTGACACGTGGTAGCCGGTCAACCTTTGGCAATGCTCACATTCTGAACCGTCAAAACGACTCCTTGAGTCTCAGTGCAATGTGGTGAAAGTACCTCCGGGGTGACTCTTAATCAGTAGGTTGTAGGTTCGATTCCTACCGCGCTCACCACTCCGAGACCCAAAATGGTTGGGCTATAGTTTTCCCATCGCTTCGTCGCGCCTCCGGCGTCGCATCCAGCTTGGGATAGACAGTCGGGCCCTCGCCCGACGTTACCACCCGCGGCCTGAGAAGAAAACCAATTGGCTCGTCGCGCACAGCCACAAAAAAAGAGCGGGCCCACCCAGCAAGGTGTGACGGCCCAGTAAGACGAATTGGTGCGGTGTTCAGTTTTCAGTCGGAGGCTTCGGGAAACTAAAGAAGAACTTCGTCATTGACTCCTACGGTTGCGTGGCTGCCAAACCACCGAACCGGCAAGACTTGCAGATGCCGAAGCCACTGCCGTTGGTCTGAATGAACCCGCAGAGGGTCCTGATGCGCGCTAATTCCGCAGCGCTCAAGGTTGATGGCGTGAAGGCCGTTTCCGTAGCTCCGTAAGTAGTAGCCGGGCTCCCGGGCGTAACCGGCAACGCGTGGATGGTGGTCGCCCAAGCGGCCAAACCCGGCGTTATTGCGCTGGCCGTACCCGCTGTAGATGCATTGCAGGTGCCGCCAGTGGTTGCCAGCAGCTTAATGACGATGGACGTTGGCACACCAGGTGTGAGGGTATTGCTAATCAAGTCATTACGAGCCGAAAGGGAAACCAGCGCGTTCGGGGTGACCGGGCAGCTGCAGCAAGAAATCAATTGTTCATCTGGCGAGAAGGTGTATACGTTCACGCAGATGTTAGGGTCTACGAGTACTGGTGAAGCCCCGCAAGCGGGGACATCAAACTGAGCTCCCGTGTTAGTGACGTTGATCACCGAATCCCCGATGGGTAAGTTCGATGCATAATGCACCTGGAACGGCGAATCCTCCCCGGCGGGCGGTGGAACCGCGAGCGCGACCACGGAACCCAACATGAAGGCCGCGGAAATCGATAGATAGCGCAGTTTCATTCGTGAAACCTCCCGGTACAGGATACTGGGGCGAAGTAACTTGGTGCAATCCTCACAATGGAGTACCCAAAAGGATTAGAGGGCCAAATCATGTCATTGATGTGGCGCGTCTTCGATGTGGCGCGTCTTCGCAGCAGCTGCGAAGACGGAATTCGTACTGAAAAGAATTGTTCGGAATTTTCCCGGAAGGTTTGCCGCGGCCCGGATGGGCTTACACGAACTGAAGTGCTCGATTTTTCTCCAGTCTTTCCATTCAACTACCGGTGCAGTGCGGGGACTATCGCCGCCCGTTCGCAACAGCCCGTAATGTGCGGTGGTGATTTGTGACGAAGAAGCTGCCATAAGATGGTGCTGGCCGGGTCTTCGTTCCGGCAACGCGGCTGAAGAAAGTTCACCAGCACGTTTTTCGGGTTATCGTAGTTACAGCGCCACTCGGCCAAGTTGACTCTGAGACGGACGTTGCCGACGCAGGTGCCAAGGTCACCCCGAGCGGTGTCGTCTGTTACTGTGCCACCGCTCCCAGGCCACCAAAACGACAAGACTTGCAGATGCCGAAGCCGCTGCCGTTGGACTGAATGAACCCGCAAAGGGTCGTGATGCGCGTCAATTCCGCAACGCTCAAAGTTGACGGTGTGAAGGCGGTCTCCGTCACTCCGTATGTAGTAGCAGGGCTCCCAGGGGTCACCGGAAGAGCGTGGATGGTGGTTCCCCAGGCGGCCCCTCCGCTATTCACCAGGACGTTGGTATCCGTGCCTACGGTCGATGCATTGCAGGTCCCTGCCGACTTCAACAATTTAATGACAATGGAGGTCGGCACACCCGGCGTGAGAGTGTTGCTGATCAAGTCGTTGCGAGCCGAAAGCGAATCCAGCCCGTCCGGCGTCACTGGACAAGAGCAGCAAGAGATCAATTGCTCGTCTGGCGAAAACGCATACACGTTCACGCAGATATTTCCATTTTGGGTCGGAAACGCGACAGTGGAGTTGGCTCCTGTGTTCGTGATATTGATCACCGAATCGCCCACCTGGAGATTGGCGGCATAGAAGATCTCAAAATCCGCCCCAACCAGGACTTGCGCCAGCGTCGTGTTGCCCAGCCCGCCATTCGAAGAAATAACGTTTCCCGTGATGTTGGTTAGCGCTCCCGAGATGGTGGCGGTGACGTTCACGCTGAACGTGCAGGAAGCGCCCGCCGCCAAGGTCGCTCCCGACAGGGCTACGCTTCCCGAGCCTGCCACGGCAGTGATCGTCCCGCCGGCGCAGCTGCCCGTCAGGCCGTTGGGCGTCGATACGACTAGGCCCGCAGGGAGTGTATCGATGAAACCAACACCGGTCAACTCCACGGTCGCGTTCGGATTGTTGATGGTGAAGTTCAAAGCGGTGGTACCACCGAGCTGGATCGATCCCGACCCGAACGACTTGCTAATAGTCGGGGGCGCAACCACAGCAACCTCTTCAGTTAGCGACACCGTCGAGGTGTTACCGGTACCGCCGTTCGTGGACGCCACGGTAACGCTGTTGTTTTTTACGCCCGCACTCGTCCCAGTCACATTGACAGAGAACGTGCAGGAAGCGCCCGCCGCTAAGGTCGCTCCCGAAAGGGTTACGCTTCCGGAGCCGGCCACGGCAGTGATCGTTCCGCCGCCACAGCTGCCCGTCAAGCCATTGGGAGTCGATAGGACTAGGCCCGCAGGAAGTGTATCGGTGAAAGCAACACCCGTAAGCGCCACCGCAGCGTTCGGATTGTTAATCGTGAAGCTCAAGGTCGTGGTTCCGCCCGCACCGATGGCGGCCGCCCCGAACTTCTTGATGATGGTTGGGGGGGCGACTGCCGGTGGCGTCGCGAGCACGGTTAGGGAAGTCGTCGAGGTGTCTCCGGTACCGCCGTTCGTGGACGTCACGGTAACGCTGTTGCTTCCTACGCCCGCACTAGTCCCGGTCACATCGACAGAGATCGTGCAGGAAGCGCCCGCCGCTAAGGTCGCTCCCGAAAGGGTTACGCTTCCCGAGCCGGCCACGGCAGTGATCGTTCCGCCGCCACAGCTGCCCGTCAGGCCATTGGGAGTCGATAGGACTAGGCCCGCAGGAAGTGTATCGGTGAAAGCAACACCCGTAAGCGCCACCGCGCCGTTCGGATTGTTAATCGTGAAGCTCAAGGTCGTAGTCCCACCCACGCCGATGGCGGCCGCCCCGAACTTCTTGATGATGGTTGGCGATGCAATGAAGATGGCATCGCACTCTGTAACTGAGACGATGTTGCTGTCTAGGGTCACCGCACCGTTCTGCGCCAAGGCCCTGCCGGATACTGTCGCGCCGGTGTTCAATGTGATGGTCGTAAGGGCAAGAATATTCCCTATGAACGAAGTGGTTGTGCCAAGAGCCGCGGAACTACCGATCTGCCAGAATACGTTGCAGCCCGAGCCACCATTGATAATGTTGACTGAGGAGTTGCTGGCGGTCGTAAGTGTGCTACCGATCTGGAAAATAAAAACGGCATTGGCGTTACCCTGGGCGTTGAGAGTAACAGTTCCTGTTAACTGGGCCGAAGATGAGAAACAGTAGACACCGGGAACGAGCGTGAGCCCACCCAAGTCCTGACCGGTCAAATTGAAGTTACAAGCCTGCCCGGCTAGAACATTGTAGGCAGTTGTGTTATCACCTTGCGCGCCGGCAGCTACGGCATCGGCCGCATGTGTGGTTCCTGGAGGGGTCACACTTCCGGGCGGAAATCCGGTGATCGCACTGCCAGGACTGACACCCAAGTTTCCGTTGATAACGGTCGGGCCAGTATTGGTCACCATCGAGCCCCCCAGGACCGCGAAAGACGCTGCCGTACCCAATGATGGCGCGGTTGCTGCCATGACGGTCTGAAACGAGGCCGTTAGAACAAGAAGCGCGATTGCGCCTATCGACGAAGAGAGCCCCTCTTTTTTGTAGTCCACTTGTGCTCGCCTTTCATTGGCATGACCAATAAGAACCCTCAGGATAAACTAAACACGGAAGTTGTTTCAAATACAACTACCCAAAAGGATTAGTCAAAGTGATTTAGCCCGATTGTTGACCTTGTGCAGCGCACCTTTTGGGGATGAATCGATCAAATAAGTCGGGATGCACGGAAGAATTCGGTGTTGCCATGCACAACTTCGGCATTCCTTCTGTGCTCAAGCTTTGGATCGACCAGGTCGCTCGGAGCGGCCGTACAGTTGCCAAAGTGCTGGAGCGGCCTTCCTTGTCGCGAGGGGTCAATACAGCATCTCCTCACCGACTACGAAGCGCGTGCACAACATGGCACTAGACGAGGTCATGGGTTGGTTCCAACGGGCGTCGCGGCTGGGCTTAATTAATGCGACGGAGAGTGCTTGACGGGTATCGTTAGCGGGGGACGACGTAATATGCAATGGTGATTTGTAATGAAGAGTAGCTGAAGAAAGTTCACAAGCACGCTTTTGGGGTTAGCGTCGTTGCAACGCCGCTCGGCCACGTTGACTCTGAGAGGACGTTGCCGGAACGACGATCCGGCCAGTACCATCTTATTTGCAGCTTAGGGCCCGGAGGAATACTTGATGCGTTTCCAGTGGAAGACCGATGACATCATTCCGAACGGTCGGGCCTGGTTCATAGGCGTTATTTGCCTCTTTTTATTCTTACGGAGCCCAAATCTTTTAGCGCATACCGATGTGACGTCCCAAGAGCAGTTTAATCGCTTGATGCCGGGGGGATTACCCGTCCAGTTGCATTACAACCCAGATAGGGCGTCGTTGGAATTAAGAGCAGACGACCAAAACTGTCCCATATCAGCGCACGGCTTCTTTGAGCTGAACATTAATTCACAAGGCGAGGTTACTGGGGCTTTGCAGTGTAAAGTTACCGGCACGGATGACTTGAATCGTGCGCTCGGAGATATCAGCAGCATACGCCAGCAAATGGCGCGCAGTACGGAATTTCGCGGTTACGGTCCAGCGACTCTGGCTGCTACAGGCATTTTCTCGATCGCAGACTGCCGCGGCGCAGGCGCTCTGGGTACCTGATCCGCCGCATCACATGATTTCTCACTTAGGTATCTGGACCTTGACGCCCTGTCGTCGGCTGTCCTGATTGGTGTGCAGACCGTCACACGCGCACACCGGATGCATCCGGGCATCGCAAACGAAATGATCTACATGGCTGTCGAACAATTCCTGCCGGCAGCCGGCGCTGGTGCGCTGCTTACGCTTGTGCTGCGGAAGATGGCGTGCGCCACAAACCGTCAGCGACTATTACTGTTCCGTGCCTGCCAAACCACCGAACCGGCAAGACTTGCAGATGCCGAAGCCGCTGCCGTTGGTCTGAATGAACCCGCAAAGCTGGGTGATGCGCGTTAATTCAGCACTGCCACCTGTGCCGAATGTCACCGGAATATTAGCAGCAGTCGCGGTGGCCTCAGCCGACATCACGACCCAGTAGGGCGTGACATCCACTACTGTTGTACCTGCCGGGATCCCAGTGCCAGAAACCAGTTGTCCAACCGCGATTCCGGTAGTGCTGGTGACTACGATGGTGGAACCCGCAACTATCGTAACCGCCTGAATACTACCGAGAGATGCCGACGTGAAAGGCGTCTCCGCAGTCCCGTACGTAGTAGCCGGGGTTCCAGGCGTAACAGGCAAGGCATGGAGAGTGGTTCCCCAGGCGGCCATACCCGGCACTAGTCGCCCCGGTGCAGATGCGTTGCAGGCGGGCGCTCCGGCCGATGCCAGCAGTTTAATTACGATGGACGTCGGAACACCGGGCGTAAGGGTGTTGCTGATCAAGTCATTGCGAGCCGACAGGGAAACTAACCCGTCGGGCGTGACCGGACAAGCGCAGCAGGAAATCAGTTGTTCATCTGGCGAGAAGGTGTACACGTTCACACAGATGTTGCCGTTTTGAGTCGGAAACGCTTGCGTGGAACTGGCTCCGGTGTTGGTGACATTGATCACCGAATCCCCAGCCGGTAAGTTAGATGCATACCGCACCTGGAAAAAGGAGTCGTCTGCCGAAAAAGCGATTACCGAAAACAACATGATCGCCGCGAAAATCGATAGATAGCGCAGTTTCATTCGTGAAATCTCCAGGATTAAAGTATTAGGGTTGAATATCTTAGACGCAATACTCTAGATGGAGTAGCCAAAGGGATTAGAGGAACTACGCAGAACTCTGCCAGGCGGGCTATTCCGATGGACCTCCGGTCGTTTACCGGAGCGGAGTGTCGATCAGAAGTGTGAGCGCGTTTTGCAGGCGTCCGGCAAGTTCTTCATCCACGCATCGAATTTCGCCGAGCAACCCATGCATCACAACCCTGAAGGACCGGGAGAGCTCGGCGGCATCAAGGTGCCGTACGAGAGAGCCTTCGAAATCGGCGACTACTTCCGTCGGCAGCAGGTCCATGCCACGGCCATGGTCGGACGGAAGGCTGTGGCGAATGCAGGCTAAGGCGAGCGCGCTGTCGCGGATACCGCTTATCATGTATTCCGCTTGCCAAAACTTTCGTCTCGCAATGCAACTCCGGGCGTGGAGTGCGTATAGCCAACCAAGGCCGATGATGGTCTCGGGGAGCGGTGGCTTAATATGCTGGGACTCATGCGCCTCTCCGAACATAAGCCGGAAGGTTGGCGCCAAGGCTCGGAATTCCGCGGCGGAAACGAAGGCGAGATCGACTTGCAAAGTGCTGGGGAGCAGGAATACGCGATAAATCCACGCGCCGGATTTGACGTCAAGATGATGCAGAGCCAGATGTCGATCGTACATGTGTACGGTCCAATCGGATAGGACGTTCAGCAGCTCGTCGGCATCCCGCACGCCAAACGCGAGATCTATGTCCGACCATCGATCCTCGCGTGAGGCTGCCGCGGAGCCGGTAATCGCAGCGCCACTGATGCGCTGATCCTTGGCGGCGTGCTCCAGGAGGCCGGAGCGCAGGAGCTCACGTTCTTCCGCTGTAAACATAATGGTCATGTCTTAGTTCTTCAATTCTATTGCACCCTCCCGGCATTCCCTCGGGGCCGGGCACCCTCATCGTCCGGTGGCTGCCCGCGTAAGTGGTGGCCGGGATTGACATCCTCTCAGCCATCGCAGATGCTCTAGTCTGGACGAGCCGGCTCAACCAGTGGCTTGAACCTAAACTCAATCGAGGAGATTTCTCCATGTTACGAATTTGCCTGTTCGCAGCAACGTTGGCACTGTTGGCGTCCCCTGGATGGGCCCAGCACGCTTCAGCCGAGGGGCCTTATAAAGTGCTGAGGACAGCGAAAGTCGGCGGCGACGGCGGCTGGGACTATGTGAACGCGGACGTTGAAGCGCGCCGGCTGTACATCGCGCGTACGGGCCCTACTCCCCGCATGACGGTCTATAATCTGGATACGCTTGAGCCGGTCGGCGAGATCGCCACCACCAATGCCCATGGAGCGGCGATCGATCCTAAATCAGGTCACGGCTTCATCACCAGCAAGCCCCTAGTGATGTTCGATACCAAGACCCTGACGGCGATCAAAACGATCGAGGTACAGGGCAACCCGGACGGCCATCTCTTCGACCCGTCCAATCAGCGGGTATATATACTCAGTCATGTCGCGCCCTACGTGACCGCGATCGACACCAAGGACGGCTCGGTGGTCGGCACGGTCGATATCGGCGGGATGCCGGAACAGGCCGTCGCCGACGGCAGGGGTCACCTGTATGTCGACGTTGAAGACAAGGCCAACATCGCCGTGGTGGACACGAAGACGCTCACGGTAACCGCTCATTATGATGTCACCGGCAAAGGTGGCACATGCGCTGGGCTTGCATTAGACGCCAAGAATCGGATTCTCTTTGCCGCCTGCCGCAACCCGGCGACCATGGTGATCCTGAACGCCGATGACGGCAATATCATCACCACGCTGCCCATCGGCGCCGGCTCCGATGGCGCTGGGTTCAACCCAAATACGATGGAGGCATTCAGCTCGCAGGGCGACGGCACCCTGACCATCATCAAAGAAAAGAGCCACACCAGCTTTGAGGTGGAACAGACCCTGCAGACGATGGTGGGGGCCAGGAC
This sequence comes from Bryobacterales bacterium, assembly GCA_963779075.1. Lineage (GTDB taxonomy): Bacteria > Acidobacteriota > Terriglobia > Bryobacterales > Bryobacteraceae > Palsa-187. Next base: position 389,683 of record CAVZWS010000018.1, on the reverse strand, counting down.
CAGTACGCTGGACAGCAAGACGAACCGGATTTTCCTCATTTCTGCCGAGTTTGGTCCGCCCACCCCCGCCGCACAGCCCGGTGGACGTCCCGGCCGAGGCGCGCTGGTGCCGGGTTCGTTTAGCATTCTCGTGGTGGGCAAGTAGATCGCTGCCAAACAGGCGCACTCATCAGCTACTCATTAGAAAAATGCACGGGCGTTCTTCCTCTTCTGGAGTCCCCTCCCAGAGGTGCAACAGAATGGTGTAGACCATCAGCCCGGTTTCGCCCTCTCCCAGCAAAAAGTAACGAAACGACTGCCGCATCAGATTCTGCCGGCTTAGTCCCAGATAGATCGCGGCCGGATGCAGCAGCGCACTGAGGTAGGCCACTGCATTCGCCTTAGCCACGGCTTGCGAAGCTTCCACCAGATACTGACCGGCCTCTTCCCTTACCGTGATTTCCAGCGGGGAGAAAAACTCGCTGCGATTATCCAACAGGCGTATGTAAACGAACACCAGAAGACCTTCGATGTTGTAGTACTTGTGCAAGGTTTCGGCTCGAGCGGCTCGCGCCCGCAGATCCAGGGTGCCGATCGGCACCATGTTCACCTTTCTGCCGACGAGCATATCCCAAAGCCGCTGCGACTCGGGGTCCGCGAAATGATGGCTACCCACGCGGAGTTCCTTCGCCCGCCCGTACCGGCTGACGCCGCTCACGGTCAAAATAAACACGATGAAGAAGCCTGCGATGATGATGCCGTCGGTGCGCTCAATGACATTGGCCAATGTCGTATAGCCAAAGACCAAGACCACTCCCCAGCAGTAAATGCTTAGGGAGTGCCGGCGTTCCTTCCAAAGCGAAATCGCCGCGGCCGACGCCGCGGAGAGCATCAAGACCAGGACTCCCGTCGCATATGCTCCGCCTTGGGCCTCGACGTTCGCCCGGAAGAGCAGAGTCACCAGTAAATTGAAGCCAAACAACAATAGCACCAGGGGACGAGTGTAGGCGACCCATTCCGGCGCTAATCCAACGCGGGGCAGATATCGTGGGACCAGATGCAGCAGCCCCGCCATCGCCGACGCGCCCGCGAACCACAGCACTAGAATCGTCGAAAGGTCATAGATCGAGCCAAACGCGTTGCCCAAATACTCATGAGCCAGGTAGGCGATCGCGCGGCCGCTTGCCGGCCCATTTTGCCGATAGGCCTCTTTCGGAATGAGCAGAACGGAAACGAAGCTGGAAAGCAGCAACAGTACGCTCATGATGAGTGCCGCCGTCGCGAGCAGCTTGCGGGTGTTTCGAATGCGGCCGGCGGGCCGTTCGGCGGTTGCGTCGGCCTCGGCGCCGCGAATCAGCGGCATCACCGAGACCCCAGTTTCGAAGCCACTCAATCCGAGCGCCAATCGAGGGAACACAATTACCGCCGCCAACCCCAGTTGCCTCCAGTCGCCCCGTGCCCGTAGAGCGTTCTGCCACTGGGAAAAAACAATAGGATGCGAAGCCACTTCGACGATGGCCCGGCCAAGCACCACCACATTGAGAAGCAGGTAAGGAACGCAGACAGCGGTCGCCAGTTCGATCGCTTCTGTGAAGCCTTTGAGGAATACCGCGGCGAGCAGCGCCAGTAAAACCAGGGTTACGGGCAGGTTTGCATTGCCAAGCAAGAGATGTAAGTACGGATTCTGGGTGGCGTGCAGCGCGGCGTCCGAGGCAGACAACGTCATGGTGATGACGAAGTCGGTCGTCGCGAACCCCAGCAGCACCAGTACCAAGAACTTGCCCCACCAACCCGGCAGCAGATTCTCCAGCATCGCGATGGAACCCAATCCCGCATGTGAGCGCCCGGCGACCTGCACATAGATGGGAAGAGCGCACAGGAGCGTCACCGCCACCAGGACAGCAGTTGCGATCGGCGAAAGTGCACCTGCCGCCAGCAGTGCAATGCCCGGCTGGTATCCGAGTGTGGAAAAGTAATCGACGCCCGTCAGCCAGATGACCAAATACCACGGATGGGTTTCATGCTTGCGGGCATAACGTGGATCCAGGGCTTCGTCCCTGCGCAGCCACTGTCGCCACCAGGATCGGGGGGGATCTGACGGCCTAGGTTCGCTGAGGAGCGGTCTCTCTGCATCCATTGGAATCGCCTACGACCACTTTTCCGGCCGGACCTGCTTCAACATCAACCAGAGCATCGCTAGTGGGGCCTTGGCCAAAATGTCAGGGGGCGTATGCGGCCGCATGGAGTAGGGTGGCATGTTGTTATTGTGACTGGAGAGTGAGCTTCGCATGTGAAGGATATCGAGACGAAGAGCTCAAATCCGGCGATTTTCGACCGCGCAATCGGCTTACCTCCGAATAATTTGCATTATTGAGGAATTCGGCAGGTTATCGAGGCACCGACCCGCTATCCTGGTAGAAGAGGTTTCCAGTGCAATACTTTGTTCGCACCACCGATCTTCGCAAGGAGAGCCGGCATAGTGGCGCTGTGCCGCTGCTGAAGGTGTTGTATCCCGAGCTGGCGTGTTTCACGCTGGACGATGCTATCGATCAAGCCAAGCGGACGGTGCTGGAATCCGACGCAACCATCATGCTGCAGTCGGATGCCTGCTCCAGAAACAACAATCAAGTGCGGACTAAGTACCGGTGCTGGGTTGACGAGCGCGGCGCCTTTAATGAACTAGCCCTCGCGTAGCGCGTCCCTGTAGGGGAGGAAGCCGGTTAGGCGTGCAGCGGCGCACATCCGATCTTAGCGACGCGACCGCGTTCGTTGGCTAAGCAGAAAGCAACAAGAGTCACCGTGAAGAGCCGAACAATAAAGGAATTGCTTTTCATCTATTGCATCATGGCGCTTTGCTGCCTGGGACTAGTCAGCGCAATCGGCGCGACGGTCTATTATCTTGTGACTCGTTGGCCGCACCAGCAATAGTTGCCCCATACGTGGGCAAGAGCGCTGGCACTACGCCTTGGCGAACGCAGCCTTTACTCGTTCATCGGTAAACGGCACGGCACGCAGCCTGACGCCCGTCGCGTCAAAAACGGCGTTGCCCAAGGCTGCGGCCACGGGAGCGCTAGACGCCTCACCGGCTCCGTAGGATGGCTGCTCCGGCCGGTCGATCAAGGCAACCTGCACCGCCGGCACTTCAGGAAAAGTCAGGAGAGGATACTTGACCCAATCAACGCTGGTGACACGCGCCTTGTCGAAAGTCACTTCCTCGTGGAGGGTTCGGCTCAGCGTCTGCAGAATGTTTCCTTCCACTTGATTGCGCAAGCCGTCCGGATTCACCACCAGGCCGCAATCGTGCGCGCACACCACGCGGCGCACCGCGATCTTGCCGGTGGCCTTGTTCACCGCCACGGTGATGCCGATCGCTACATAGTTTTCAGCTTGTTTGTAGCGCACGTAGGCCATCCCGCGCCCGACCAGAACATCGCCCTCGGCGGCGTAAGGATTGGGTGACGGGCGCGTCTGCCAATCCATCATCCCGCTGGCCCGCTTCAGCACTTCGATGCCACGCGGGTCGGTGAGTCCCCTTAGCCGGAAGACAACAGGGTCCATCCCGGCAGCCGCGGCCAGCTCATCGGCGAAGCTTTCCACCGCGAAGATATTGGCGATCTTACCGGGCGCGCGCAGATTTGAAAGCCGCAGCGGCGTGTCCTTCAAGTGATGCGATACGACCCGCAGATTGGGAACCGGATAGGGCGGATCGAGATTCAGAGTCATCAAGCCGGCGCCCTGCCCATGCGTCTGCGGCATGGCAGCCGACTCGGGCCCGAGCAGCGCGCGGCTTCCCTGCGGGCCATCCGGCACCCACATCTGCGTTTCCCAGGCCGTGATGTTGCCGTTCGCATCCAGCCCTCCGCGCAGCTCGTGAAGCTGCGCCGGGCCTTTCGGATCCCAGCCATGCTCGTCCTGCCGCATCCACTGCATGCGCACCGGTTGCCCCACGGCGCGCGATAGAAGCAGCGCGTCGGCGGCGGCGTCATCGGCCCCGTTGGTGCCATAGGAGCCCGAGCCATCCCGATAGACCACACGCATCTTGTCCAGAGGGATGCCGAATACTTTGGCGAGGTTGGCGCGCAGGCCGTACGGATTCTGAGCGGCGCTCCAGATGGTTGTCCCGGACTCCCTCACGTCCGCGACGGCGCATGAAGGGCCGAGCGATGCATGACTTTGGAACGGCCAGTAATAGGTTGCGGATAATTGCTTTGCGGCCGAAGACAGAGCCCCGTTGAAATCGCCGCGGTTCGCGAGCGCTTGATCGCGATCCACCGGAGCCTGCCGCACCCAATGGCTGAGTTCGTCGCTGCCGGGTAGAACCTGCGAATCGCTCCAGGTGGCTTTGATCTCTTTAGCCGCGCGCACCGCCGCCCATTCGTCGCTCGCGACCACGCCCAGAAAACTTTCGATGCGGATCATGCGAACACCAGGAAGAGCCCGAATCGAATTTTCGTCTACCGACAGGAGTTTCGCGCCGATAGACGGCGGGCGAACCACGCGGCCATGTAACATGCCTGGCAGCGTGAGGTCTTGCAGCCACGGATGCTTCGCGGTACATTTGGCGGGGACATCGGCGCGAAGGATGGGTTTGCCGACTACGGTATACGTCGATGGGTTCTTCAGTGGAGCGTTGGCGTTGATCTTGACGCCCAGACGTTTGCCTGCGACCAGCGATGCCACCGTGGCTCTTTGTCCGCTCGAGTGCACGACGTCGCCGCCGGCGATGGTCAGGTCCGATGCGGGCTGATTCAGTTGCTTGGCGCCCAGATCGAGCAGCGCCTGGCGTGCGGTGGCCGCCGCGCGGCGGATATCGGCCGCACCGCGGGGAATGCCGGAACTTCCGCCGGTTCCGCCGTGATCCGGCGTAAGCGCGGTGTCGCCTTCGATCACGGTGAAGCGCTCGACCGGGATACCGAGCTCTTCGGCCGCGGTCTGGCGATACGCGGTGGCGAGCCCGGTGCCGACATCGACTTTGCTGGTGTAGATGGTGACCGATCCATCGGCGTGGATGGCGAGAAAGCTATCGACCTCGGAAGGATCGAGAGGTTTAGAAGAGTCGCTACTCGACTGCCCGAGGGCGAAGCGCACAACTAGCGCTCCCGCGGCCATCTTCAGGATTCCGCGGCGGGATAGAGAAGTAATCGTATCCATGGGCATCTCTTAAGCTTTTGTCGCGCGCATCACCGCGCTCAGGATTCGAGTGTGCGTTCCGCAGCGGCAGAGATTGCCGGCGAGTCCCTGTTTGACTTGTTCCAGAGTCGGATGCGGCGTCTGGGTAAGAACGGCGCTGGCGGACATAATCATGCCGTTGGTGCAATAGCCGCATTGAGCGGCCTGTTCAGCGATGAAAGCGGCTTGGAGGGCGCTGGGTTTTTCCGGCGTTCCGAGACCTTCGAGAGTGGTGACGGAGCGGCCTGTCACCTGTTTGACGGGGGTGACACAAGAGCGGACAGCTTTGCCATCGACCAGCACGGTGCAGGCGCCGCACTGGCCCAGCCCACAACCGAATTTCGCGCCGTGCAGCGCGAGCGTATTACGGAGAATGTAGAGAAGAGGCTGGTCCGGATCCCAGGAATCGACTGTTACCGGGCCTCCGTTGACGCGGAATTTGTACTGCGGCATAGCATCATTATCTGCCAATCGCAGCACGGTGGGTGATGGACGGTCTAGTACGCGTGTTTAGCTCTTGACAAAGGTTTCCCGGTGGGTTACTTTTCTATGTAAAGTACTTTGTAGTACAAAGTGATTTAAATGGACGACTTGAATCGGGCGCTCGGAGATATCAGCAGCATACGCCAGCAGATGGCGCGTAGCACTGAGTTTCGTGGCTACGGTCCAGCGACCATGGTTGCGACCGGCATTTTTGCGATTGCGGCCGCGGCGGCCCAGGCACTGTGGGCGCCTGATCCGTCGCATCACATGTTTTCTTACTTAAGTATCTGGATCTTGACGGCCCTAGTGTCGGCTGCGCTGATTGGTGTGCAAACCGTCACCCGCGCACACCGGATACATTCGGGCATCGCGAACGAAATGATCTACATGGCTGTCGAACAATTCCTGCCGGCAGCCGGTGCCGGCGCGCTGCTTACGCTTGTGCTCGTACAATACGCTTCCTCGGCGATGTGGGTGCTTCCCGGGCTATGGCAGATCATCTTTAGTCTTGGAGTATTTTCATCCTGCCGTTTTCTGCCGCGGGCCATGGTCGCCGCGGGCATGTGGTATCTGCTTACGGGACTGACCTGCATCGCGCTTGGCGATGGTCGGGCGTTTTCTCCCTGGACCATGGGCGTTTCGTTCGGTGCAGGACAATTCCTCGCGGCCGGAATCTTGTTCCTGAGCGCTTCGGAGGGCGGCGATGAAAGCTAAAAGCTCGGGGGAGGCGCGCTTCGCTTATGAAGGCCTGGACCGAGTTATTCACGAGCGAGCGCGACTCAGCGTGATGACTTCTTTGATTGGCAATCCCAAAGGATTAACGTTTAACGACCTTAAGCAACTCTGTGCGTTAACAGACGGCAACCTCAGCCGGCATCTGCGAGTGCTTGAGAAAGGAAAGATGGTGGAAATCGTAAAGGGACACGACCAGAATCGTTCCCAGACGCTGTGCCGCATCACACCGGTCGGCCGCACGCGATATCTCGAATATCTCTCGGTACTAGAGCGGGTGGTTCGTGATGCAGCCAGGGGAATTTCGGACAAGGCGGCATCCACCTTTTTGCGAGGCTTTGCCGCATCCAAGGCGTGATTTTTTTTGGAGGTTCACTTTGCGGTGCAAAGTGAAGAAGAGCACGGAGGAATTCAGTGGACGATTCAACAGTGCAATCGAACTTTCAAGCCAGATCAAGATCGATGGGCGTGAAACTCATCGTGGTCTGCGCGCTGGCTCTGCTGGTGACCATTCCCGCGCTCTATGTCGGAGGACTGGTCGAAGACAGGACCCAGCGAGCGGCGGAAGTCGTCAAGGAAATCAGCCGTCATGTGGGCGGGCAGCAGATCTTCCTCGGGCCAACGTTGGCCATCCCCTACAATATTCCACCGCAATTTGAGCGTGATCTCGCGAAGCACGGCACCTATGTTGTGTTTCCAGCGCGAGCGTCGGGCGCTATTAAGACCACGACTGAAGAGCGGCGCCGCTCGCTGTTCAAGGTTCCCGTGTTCCAGGCGGATTTGAATCTAGACGCGACATTCGACCTTACCGGGGTACCGGCAGCGGCGCCGCAAGGCGCCGAACTCGACTGGAGCCGGGCCGAGATCGTGGTCGGAGTGAGCGATGCGCGAGGAGCTCTGGCCGACGCCACGTTGACGATGGCCGAAAAGACGTCGACGCTCGCCCCAGGGGAAATCGCACAGGATGTTTCCATTGGCGGAGACCAGAGCCAGCGCATCAAGCTGGCCCTCCTCGGCGCGAAGGCCGGAAGTGTTGCGAAACCGAATGCGCAATTCGCAGTGAGATCGGTGCTGCGATTTTCCGGCGCTCAACGGATTGCATTACTTGCCTACGGAAAAACTACCCATTTGGTTGTGCGCGGAGGCTGGCCAAGCCCGGGGTTTGATGGAGGATTCTTGCCGGTCAGCCGATCTGTGTCCAGTAATGGATTCAGCGCTGAGTGGTCGGTACCTTTCATTGCCAGGGGCACGCGGGCTGAAGGATCAATCGACTCGATTAGCGGACTCGACGCAACTGCTCTTGGTGTTTCGTTCATCGAGGTAGCGGATCCCTATCAGTCGGTCAACCGAAGCCTCAAATACGTGTTGCTGTTCTTGGGGTTGATCTTCCTTTCCTTCTTCATATTTGAGGTCACGACGGGCAAACGCGTTCACCCGGCACAGTATATTTTGGTCGGAACCGCTCAAATCATCTTCTATCTGCTCTTGCTATCCTTCGCCGAGAGAATCGGGTTCGACTTTGGTTTCCTGATTTCAGGTACTGCTACGGTAGTCCTGCTTTCGGTCAATGCGGGATGGGTATTCGCAAGCAGCGCTCAGGGAATCAGGGCACTCGTGATTTTTGCTTTGCTGTACGGGCTGATCTATTTGATGCTGCGGCTTGAAGACAACGCATTGCTGGTAGGCGCGATTGCCAGCTTTGTAGCAGTGGCAGCCGCCATGTACTTCACTCGTGGAATCGACTGGTACAGTCCCGCGCCGACGCTCGGTACCCGGGGACGGCCGGACCATCCGGCGGTTCCAGGGAATACACGTTAGGGAGGAGACGATCTTGCATGCGAGCCGACACTCAACAAGGGCTGCACGTCGCCATCATCATGGATGGAAATGGCCGTTGGGCAAAGCGGCGCGGGCTACCCCGCGTGGCCGGCCATCGTGCCGGAGTGGCTGCGGTGCGCCGCGTCGTGGAGCGCGCACCCGAGCTTGGCATAAGCCGTCTTACGCTCTACGCGTTTTCATCCGACAACTGGCGTCGGCCGGCCACCGAGGTGGAAGGGATCTTTCGACTCTTACGTACTTTTCTGCGCCTGGAAACCAAACGCCTTCGTGAACGCGGCGTACGGCTCGAAGTTATCGGCCGGCGCGATCGATTGCCAAAATTGGTGTTTCAAGAAATCGAACAGGCCGAACGCGCAACCGAGTCGGGGCGCCTCCTCCAATTGCGCCTGGCAATCGACTATTCGTCGCGCGACGCCATCGCGCACGCAATGGCTAATGCAACTGCCGCTCTCATGAGCGAAGGTCCGGCTTCGGCTGAATTGCTCGGACCTTGGCTGACGCACGCCTTGTCCGCGGAGGGCGGAGATGTAGACCTGCTGATTCGGCCCGGCGGTGAAAAGCGTCTCTCGGACTTCTTGCTGTGGGAGTCCGCGTATGCCGAACTCGTGTTTACGGATCAAATGTGGCCGGATTTTAGCGGGGCAGACCTCGAGGATGCCGTAAAAGAATTCAGTCGAAGAGAACGGCGATTTGGCGGGGTACCTGGAGTGTCTGTTCCATTTGCGGCAGAGATTGCCGGCGAGTTGGGTTGCCGATGAAGGTGCGACGGCTAACCAATTTGTACCGCCAAAGAATCGCTTTGGGCTTCGCCATTTCTTGACCGATATGCCGCCATGCTTCGGTGTACCGATTGTTCAGCGCGGCATTCATGGGATTGCCGTGGCCGAAAAAGATTGTGGGCGATCGCTGGGCCATCCGGAAGCGCTTCTCCTTTATTTGCTATCTTCACAATTCGCGCCGATTTATTGAGAGGCGGGATCCATCCTCCCCGAATCCGAGTATATTGATGAAGAGCGACGAAGTCGCGAGGGGCAACGCAAATGACAACGATGTTGAAGGCTGGGCGGTTATTGGTGCTTGCAATCGTGTGCACGATGAGCTTTGCCTTGCGCGCGCAGTCGACCAGCCTAACAATCACCTTGACGGGGCAGTCGATGATCCGGTCGGATATCCGCGCGACCGCACCGGCGGCGGTGCCAATGATCGAGGGGCTGCTCAAGGGCGATGTGGTGTTCACCAACTTGGAAGCCGCGGTTGCCGAGAAAGGTGAGACGATCCACGAGGGCAGGGGATTTCTCACACCGCCTGAAGCGCTGGATGCGCTGACAACTTTCGGTTTTAACTTGCTATCGCTGTCCGGCAACCATGCATTTGATCTGAAAGTGACGGGTGTTCAGAACACGCTCCGGGAGGCGGCCAACCGCAAGATCGTCCATGCCGGAACCGGAAACAACCTGGCCGAAGCGGCAGCGCCGGCCTATCTGCGCACAGCGAAGGGCACGATTGCCCTGATCGCAAGCGCTTCGGGCCTGATTACGCCGGGAGGAAGCGCCACGGCTGAGCGGCCGGGCGTGAACGAGCTTCGCGTCGAAGCGGGCGACAAGGAAAATGAGGCGACGAGCGATCTGCCCGGCGCGCCCGCAAACACGCCGAATCCGGATGATTCGCAACGCATCCTGCAAAGCATTCGTGACGCCCGCCAGCACGCAGACGTGGTGATCGTGTACCAACATAACCACGTCTTCGGGAATCACTCGTTCGCGACGATTTTCACGGAAGGGATGCAGGAGCGGCTCGCCCCGAATGACTGGCTCAGGAAGTGGACGCATGCGGAGGTGGATGCGGGAGCGGACATCATCGTGATGCACGGCGCGCCTCTGCTGCACGGAATAGAAATTTATCACGGCAGGCCCATCTTTTACGATCTGGGTAACTTCATTTACAATTTGGTGCCAACCCTGACGTATATCGACGAACCGATGAGTTGGGAGAGCGCGGTCGCCTACGTTCAGTTTCAGGGGAAGAACCTGCAATCGGTTTCGCTACGGCCGATCGCCTTGAACATTGTGGGCGAGGGCCAACCCGATATTCACAACGAGTACGCGAATAACCAATTCCTCGACACCCGCGGCTTGCCCTCGCGGGCTACTGGTGCGAGAGCGGGTTATATCCTCCAGCGCCTCGCCGACTTCTCAAAGCCCTTTGGCACGAAGTTCGAGATAAAGGGCGATACGGCGGAAATCAAGCTGAACGCCGGGAATTAACGCCAGAATCCGAGAGGCGTGTCACGGGACCAGGGAGCGTAGAGTAGAGTTCGCTATTGATTTCCGCATTCATCGCTGGCGCAACCGCGATCATCGCAATGGAACAGAATTGTTCGATTACCGCGGGGCTGCCGGGCCCGCGAGACTGGCGATTGCCGCCCCGTTGACGCGCGCCACGTTGGCAGTGAAGGAGGGCGAGACTCTGTCTGGCGTGTCGTCCCGTGGTGTGCTGCGAGATCAAATTTTCCGAGGCCGAGGTCAAACGCACCGCGGCGAACCCATTTTGCTGAAACGGTATCTGATCTCCGCCGCGAGTATAGCGATCGCTGCGGAGAATCAGTTCGATCTGTAGTGACGGGACGTAGCGCTGCGCGGCATCCTTAATATAGCGGGCGAGACGGCGCGAAGGCGAGTCGGCGGGCTCCGGGGAATAGACACGCAGACGATTGCCCGTTTCGCCGGAGCCGCCAGTGTCGTCGTCGGCGCCGCCGATATCGTTCAGTGCGATGCCAGTACCACTGGATGGTTCGCCGGTGACGTCGGAGCCGACGATGTCATTGTTGAAGACCGCCTCGATCTGCTCATGGTTGGCTTTGGCGCGGGAGGCATAGCGGGTGCTGCCGACAAACCCGAGTTCCTCGCCTGCGAAGGCGATGAAGACGATGGTTTTCCGGAAGTGGTATTGGCTCATGACGCGGGCGAGTTCGAGGACCACCGCCGTGCCGCTGGCATCGTCATCGGCGCCCGGGCGCGGGCGCTTCGGCCGCTTTGTCGCCGGTCGCGCGAAGATTGATGGAATCGTAGTGAGCACCCACGATGATGCGCTTTTCCGGTTCGGTGGTGCCGGGCAGCACCGCGACGACGCTGGCGATGTCCGTGGCGCCCTTCTTCTCGATATCGTAAGAGACTTCGAGCCGCGGGCTGTAGCCGTGAAACTGCGCGAAGATCCAGCGGCGCGCGGCGCCGATGCCACGGGTCTTTTGATTCGGGTCCGAGTAATTCCCCCGCGTTTCAAAGCCAGCGAGAGTCTTGACGCCGGCGGCAATGCGATCCGGCGAGATTTCCGCAACTATCTTCTTGATAGTCGGGTCGGGAGGCGCGGTCTGCGCCGGCAGAGCGGCCGCGAGCAACAGCAACGTGACTAGCAGCCTGAGCACCCGTTCTATTTCACCCTGCAAGCAAAGTTCGCTGCGTCATCCGTGCTGCCAGTCCCTTTGTATACCGCGACCTTCGGATACGGACAAAGTGGGTGCGTGCGCTCCACCTTGTCGCCAGAGTAGCGGGCGCGACGATGGAATCGGGAGCCTTGCCTTGCTCCACCCATTGTTCCAGTGCGCCGATCACGTCGAAGCGGTCCGTGCCATCGCCACCCCGGCAATGCGCCATTCCAGGAACCATGAACAGGCGGTAGGAGTCATTCACTTTGCTCGCGCCTCCCAGCGTGTCGGCGACGCGGTTGTAGTAATTCACGCTGTTCTGCGGCGGGATCAGGTTGTCGTTCCAACCCTGGTATTGCAGGAGCTTCCCGCCGTGGCTGAAAAACGGTTTGAGATTCGCGTCGGTGGCGTTTCTCGCCTGAGTTTCACGGTCGAACAACGCGACGTCACTATCGAAATTGAAGGTCTTGTAGTCCCAGTTGGGGTCCTTGAAGACACCGTTTTTTAAGCCGGTCAAGATGAGCTCTGGCGGCCGCTGCGCTCGCGGCGAATCCCCAGCCTTTCTCGCTGCCCGGTTCAAATCCTGGAAAGAGGGGCTCCTTCGTGCGCGGATTCGTGGCCGGGCTGTATATTTTCGGCGCGCGCTTTCCACTTGCGCCGCCGTCAGGCAGCCGGGACCATCCGCGCCCTTGCACAAGAGAACGCCCGGATCGAACTTGCAGTGCGTGGGATCTTCCAGCACGCCGTCCTTCACGCCGTCGTTCGCATCGCAGCACTTGAGGACCGCCTTCTGGATCTCCGGAAACTTGGAGGCAGGAATGAAGCTGGCCTCATCCTTGTGAACAGTCTTGCGCGATCCATATCGCTTGCAAAGCGCTGCGAGGATTGTTGGCAGGCGCCCCGGCGATCACGCCGTCAAAGTCGGCCGGATACCGCTGCAAGTCTTCCAAGCCTTGGCGGCCGCCGGTGGAGCAGCCGTTCCAATAGGAAAACTCTGCGGTCTCGCGAATAATACTCCGCGACGATGGCCTTCGACTTCACCACCATTTCGTGAACCGCGCGGTATCCGAAGTCGATGATCTTTTCCGGATGCCCCAGCGCGTAACTGCCGTCGTCGCCCTTGCCTTCGTGCCCGGTATCGGTGGATGCCACGGCGTATCCGAGCGTCAGCGGCAGTCCCATCTTGTGATAGTAGATCTCGCCCGCCTGGCCGCCATTACCGATGGCCATGAACTTGCCATTCCATGCGCCCGGGGGCGGAAGCCAGACTTCGATCTTGATTACCGAGTCACTAGTCGGCCGCATGGTTGCCGCCACGCGGCAAAATGCCGGAAGGCTTCTGGTACTCGACATCGCCAGGCTGGAGCTTCAGTGAAAAAGAAGCCGGCGGCGCGAAAGCGCCCGGCGTGACGGAGGCCGCCATCGTGATCGCAGTTTGCGGCAGCGAGAGCTTGGAAACATCGTCGCAAGTGGTTGCGGCCATGGCGCAAGACGCAGATACAAGAGCTGACGCGGCCAGGAAAGTGTGATGGTAGCGTGGGCGCGTGGTCATTTTGTTTCTCCAATCCGTGTAAGCATTTCCCGAACGGACAGAAAAAAGCTTAACGCAATGTAGCGCAGTTTGCTGGTATACGCAGCGTAATCCCGCGCCTGCGGCGGCTGGAGTATTCCACGCTAGGGCTGTCAGGATAATCCCACTCGCTGGTGTTCAGAATTGCCTGAACTTGCAACATAAAGCGGACTTATACATTCCGACTTTGCCGATACCAGTCTTAGTGATGATTCACTTATTCCTTTCGAGCACTGAGACGCAGCGCAATCCCAACGATTGCCGGGCCTCAGTCTCGCGAGAGGATTCGCGAATCGAAGGGAAATGTACGCACAATGGCAAATGGCAAACGTTCCTTTTCGTGTTTGATTGCGGCCGTCCTGCTGCTTGCGGCGTGTTCCCTAAACAGCGCGTGGGCACAAACCGCGCCCCCGATGGGTACGGCACAGAGCTTTGCCGTCCTGGGCGCCTCCACCGTGACCAATACCGGCGCAACGTCCGTGATAGGAGATCTGGGTGTTAGCCCTGGTTCTGCAATCACCGGCTTTCCGCCGGGAGTCGCGACCGGCACTGTCCACGCAGCCGACGCGGTAGCGGGGCAGGCTAAAGCGGATGCCGTGACGGCCTACAACTTTCTGGTCGCCGAAGTGTGCCCCCCCGCCAACAACTTGACAGACGTTGACCTCGGCACCTTGGTGTTGACGCCCGGAGTCTATTGTTTTGACGCGTCGGCTCAGTTGACGGGAACTCTTACTCTCAACGCTGCCGGAGATCCCAATGCTGTCTTCGTCTTCCTTATAGGAAGCACCCTTACGACGGCTACCAATTCGGCTGTGATCGTCAGCGGCGGCTCCCCCTGCAACGTATTTTTCAAAGTCGGGAGTTCCGCGACTCTAGGCACGGGCACGCAATTTGCCGGAAACATTCTCGCGCTGACATCCATTACGGCGAACACCGGCGCGAGCGTGACCGGCGGCAGCTATGCGCTCAACGGAGCGGTAACGCTGGATACGAATTCAGCCACCGCCTGCCAGGGCACGCTTCAGGTTTGCAAAGTAGCGGGGAGTGGCGTCACGGTAGGATCGAATTTTTCGTTCAGCATCGCGGGAGCTCCGGTTACGGTTGCAGCGGGACCCGCGCCATCAGGAACCTGCAGTACCGCGCTGACGGTGCCAGCCGTACCGACGATGATTACCGAAATCATACCGTCCGGCACCAGCCTTGGCATCGGTGAGCACTCTGCCGGGCGCCGGGTTATTGATCAACAGCGATCTCGCTGCAGGCACCGCCACCGTCGCCGTGGATCCCGGGGGCCAGACCATTGCCACCTTCGTAAACACAATTCCACCCCCTCCCATCACCGGCTTTCTGCAAATCTGCAAAATCGCCGGGAGCGGCGTAACCCTGGGGACGAACTTCACGTTCGACGTGGCTGGAACGCCGGTCACGGTTGCGGCGGGTCCTCCCAGCCCCGCGTCATGCAGTGCGGCGCTGACGCTTCCCGCCGGCCAGGTACTGATTTCAGAGACCCTGCCAATCGGTACGTTGATGACGGCGGTCTCCACCTTGCCCAGCACGGGATTGCTGACGGCAAGCAATCTGGCTGCGGGCACGGCCACGGTTACGGTCATTGCCGGAGCGCAGACGATTGTCACGTTTACCGACTCGGTAAACCCCACCACGGGATTTCTTCAGATCTGCAAAGTTGCCGGGAGCGGCGTCGCGGAAGGAACGAACTTCCTGTTCAACGTGGCGGGCACGCCAGTCATCGTGCCTGCCGGTCCCGCGCCGGTAGGTTCCTGCAGCGTGCGCCTGCAACTGCCAGCCGGTCCGGTAATCGTCACCGAGACTCTTCCCATCGGCCTTGAGTTGACGGACGTCAGCACCTCGCCGAGCGCGATGCTGTTGAGTACCGATCTGGCGGCTGGCCAAGCTACCGTGGCGGTGGGAGCCGGGGGGCAGACGGTGGCTACGTTCCTGAACGCAAGAATTCCCGTACCGCCCACTGGATTTCTGCAGATTTGCAAAGTCGCCGGCGCCGGGATCGTGACCGGAACAAACTTCGTGTTCATGGTCGCCGGGACTCCGGT
This sequence comes from Bryobacterales bacterium, assembly GCA_963779075.1. Lineage (GTDB taxonomy): Bacteria > Acidobacteriota > Terriglobia > Bryobacterales > Bryobacteraceae > Palsa-187. Next base: position 374,421 of record CAVZWS010000018.1, on the reverse strand, counting down.
GACGGTTCCTGCCGGACTGCCACCGGGGGGAGCTTGCAGCGCGGCGTTCGCGCAACCAGCCGGTCCCATAACCATCGCGGAAACCTTGCTATCCGGTACCGTTTTGACGGCCGTCACTACTTTGCCGAGCGGGTTGCTGCTGGATAGCAATCTGGCCGCGGGCACAGCCACCGTAACCGTCCAAAGCGGCGGTCAGACGATTGTCACTTTCGTGGACACGATTCCGGCCGGCCCTCCCACCACGGGATTTCTTCAGATTTGCAAAGTCGCCGGTGCGGGCATCGCCGTGGGAACGAACTTCGCATTCACGGTTGCGGGAACGCCGGTTACCGTTGCGGCAGGTCCAGCGCCGGGAGGCTCTTGCAGTGCGCCGCTGGTCGAAATAGCCGGTCCGGTGATGATCCTCGAGACACTGCCCTCCGGCACCACCTTGACGAACATCACCACCTTACCGGACGGGTCGCTGGTCAGCAGCAATCTGGCGGCAGGCAGCGCTACCGTCACGGTCAATGGCGGCGGGCAGACCATCGCTACTTTCCTCGACGCTGTCATACCGGTCCTTCCGAGCACCGGCTTTCTGCAAATCTGCAAAGTCGCGGGGGCCGGGGTTGCCGTGGGGACGCCCGTCACATTCTCGGTTGCGGGAACTCCAGTTACAGTTCTAGCGGGGCCTGCGCCAGGAGGCTCCTGCAGCGCGCCCTTAGTCATGCCGGTGGGCGCCACGTTGATTGCGGAAACCCCGTCTCCGGGTACCGCATTGAGTTCGGTGACCACGTTGCCGGGCGGGTTGCTGATCGCGAGCAATCTGGTCGCGGGCACGGCGACGGTGACCGTTAATGCCGGGGCGCAGACCATCGCGACATTCCTGAACATCGTTTCCGCCGGTCCCCTGGGCACGCTTGAGATCTGCAAGCTCAGTGGCGCGGGTGTCGCTCCAGGCGTGAGCTTTTCCTTTAACGCCGGCGGAACTCCGATCACGGTGGCGGCGGGATCGTGCGTATCGGCGGCAACCTTTCCGGTCGGTACCTCCGTCGTGGTGACCGAAACACCTTCGACGGGCACCACCGTGTCGGCGATTAGCGTGCTTCCGGCGGACCGCCAAGGCGCTGCCGATTTATCCGGAGGCGCCGTCAACGTGACCATCGGTCCGGGCCTGACCGAGGTGGACTTCACGAACACAGCCGGAGGAGTAGGCCTGCTGAAGGTCTGTAAGATCGCGGGATTGGGCGTTCCGCCTGGCACGAGATTCTCGTTTGCAATGGGTGCCACCAGTTTTGTGGTTCCGGCAGGATACTGCGTCCAGGACGGCCTGTGGCCGGTTGGGACAGTGCTCACCATAACGGAGCTGTTCTCTCCGACATCCGTGGCTTCCGCGATCAGCGTTCTTCCTGCGGGTCAGCAGGGTACGGTTGACCTTGCGGCGCAGACCGTTACCGCCACCGTGGGCGTGGGTGTCACGGAAGTTTACTTTACGAACGTGGGTAGGTGAGTCTTCATGAAGACGAGATTCATCCGAGAGGAACGAAAATGATCTACCGATTATTGTGGAGCGCAATCCAAAGCGCAGTGGTGTTGGTTTGCTTTTCCGGCTACGCTCAGGCAGGTCTTATCGAGATCTGCAAGAACGATAGCCCAGCCGGCTCCCTGAGCGGTGTTTCCACCTTCACCATCGCCGGACAGCCCGGGACGGTGGCGATCCCCGTGGGCGCGTGCTCGCCGGCGATTCAATTGCCCGACGGATTCGCCACAATCACGGAACTCCCTCAGCCCAGTACCGTTCTGATCAGCGTCTCCACGTTTCCGAACGACCGGCTGATCAGCTTCGACGCGGTAACCGAAAGCGCCGTCGTGCTCATTGTCCCCGGCGACATATCGACCGAGACAGTAATTACCTTCACCAACGCGCCCGTCTCGGGCGTTCCCGAGCCAGGGACTGGCTGGCTGCTGGGCCTAGGTTTAACTTTCTGGGCTCTCCGCGGGAAGCTCAAAGGCTGCCAAACGATCCTGCAGGCAGGCAATCGACCTTGGGTGGCGAACAGAGTACTTGAAAAGGCACGGTAGGCCGTTACCGCTTCCGCCGAGGCGCTCGATATACTGCCTGAGCTCGTGAATCTGAATTGCGTTGGTCGGAGTCTGCTTTGGAAGCGCGCGAGTGCGCTGGGTTATACTACAGCGTCATGGAGTCGCGTTAATGGCATCCTCGACCAACATTCCCATCAGCGTACAGAGACGCGATCAGCGCAACGCGGTCCTCGCGGGCTTCCTGGGTTGGACTTTCGACGCCTTCGACTTCTTCGTATTGACGTTTCTGATCGCCGATATCGGCAAGGCGTTCGGCAAAACACGCCCCGAGGTTGCGCTCACCCTCACACTCACCCTCGCCATGCGGCCGGTTGGCGCGCTGCTCTTTGGGGTGATGGCGGATCGTTTCGGGAGACGGCTTCCGATGATGCTCAATATCGTTTTTTACGCCGTGGCGTCGGCGCTTTCCGGGCTGGCCCCGACGTTTCAGGTCTTTCTGATTCTGCGAATGATGTTCGGCATCGGAATGGGCGGACAGTGGGGCGTGAGCGCTTCGCTCGCACTGGAATCGATTTCACCTAAGTGGCGCGGAATGATCTCGGGGATGCTCCACCAGGGCTACTCGCTGGGAAATCTTCTGGCGGCCCTGGCATTTCTCACCGTGTACCCCGCGATTCACGGCGCGCATCCCGAGTATGCGTGGCGCGTCATGTTCTTCATCGGTGGATTGCCGGCGCTGCTCTCCATTTTCGTACTGAAGCGGGTGAAGGAGTCCGAGGCCTGGCAGGAGCATCGCACCGACTGGCGCAGCTACGTGCGGTCGCTGCCTGCAATCTGGCGGCGCTTTCTCTACCTGGTGCTGTTGTTGACAGCGATGGGCTTTATCTCTCACGGTACGCAGGATCTGTACCCCACGTTCCTGATGCAGGGGCGGAAATTCTCGCAGCAGGCCGCGGCTTTAACCACCATGATGTCGATGGTGGGCGCAACGCTTGGCGGCCTGGTGATCGGCTATTTTTCGGATCTGTTCGGACGGCGCCGTGCCATGGTCGGCTCCGTGCTCTGCGCGCTGCTGATTATCCCGCTGTGGATCGCCGCGCCCGGGACCGCGTTGCTGGTCCTGGGCGGCTTTCTCATGCAGTTCTGTGTACAGGGCGCCTGGGGCATTATTCCGGCTCACATGAACGAGCTGACGCCGGCGCATCTCCGGGGCTTCGTGCCCGGGTTCGCGTATCAGATTGGGATGCTGCTGGCCGGAGTCGCTCCCTATCTGGAAGCGCGGATCGGCGAACATTTCACGTATGCCCAAGCCATGGGAGGACTCGCAGCAATCGCGTTCCTGGTAGGCTCGCTGATCATTGGGCTCGGCCCTGAAGCCCACGGTATTACGTTTCGAAAGGGCGGCGAGTCGTTTTCACGATTGGCCAAGAAGGCCGGGTAACTGGCGACCCGCTTACGCTAAGGCGTCCTTGCAATACTGGACGCACTTACGCATCTCCGCCATCACGTTCGATCCCGCCGGAGTCTTGTACTCCAGTTCGATGGTTGCCGGGAACAGATAGTGTTCCTTCTTCATCAACTGGAGCGCTTCCTTGATAGGAGTGTCGCCTTGGCCCCACGGCATATTCTCGCCGCCGTGAGTCTCATACTTGCGATCCTTCAAGTGCATACTGACGATGCGGCCATGATTCTTCTGCAGGAAGGGGATCGGACTGCTGTTGGTGCCGGCGGTGTAATGTCCCAAGTCGAGGTTGATCGCGTTATATTTCGATTGCGACAACGCCTGGTCCCAAAGCGTGGGGGTCGCCTGCGTGTGAGCGTGGTAGCCGACGTACGTCTTGCGTTTGGCGGCGAATTCGCCCACGCGCTTGGTGAGAGCGCCATCCTCCGGCAATTCCATGGTGAGATGGTTCGCGCCCAACGCTTCGGCGACGTTGAAGGTATATTCGTACTCTTCGTTCGACATGGCCATCGTGAGGCCGAGTTTGAAGGCATAAATGTCGACTCCGGCGTCGTTGTACATTTTACGTAAGGCTTTGTACTTGTCCATCGAGACTGACAAGCGCCATTTCTTCAACGCAGCCTGCTGCTCGGGGGTGAGCGGTGTCGGGCCCAGTGCGCGGCGCGCCCGGAGGCGGAGGAGGCCCGGCGGGCATGCGCTGAACCACGGGGGACCCGGCGAAAGTTTCGGCCGGGGCGTTCATGAGTTCGATGCCGTTAAGTCCCAGATCGGTCATGTGCTTGAGAAGGGCCTCACAGTTATTGGGTTCAGGCATCTCGCGAAAACTGTAAGAAATGGTGCCGACCTGGACGCCGCCGTACTTCGATTCCGGCTTTGCAGCGAGGGCGGCCAACGGAACAGCGGTCAACGCCAGCTTACCAATATCACGTCGAGTGTAATGCATTTAGGAAACCTTTCTTCATCGTGGAAGTGGCGAACAGACGAGTTCGCGATCCGCCGTTCATTTTAGCAGATGACGGCTACAGGGCAGTTGTTGCGCTCGCGAAATACATGCTATTTATGTAGGCGCTACTTGGAATTCCCTGAAGGGGGCGCAGAAGAGAATGCATAAGTGGAGCGTTCGGCTGGGAGCCGCAGTGTTTGCCGCGGCGGTGGCCTTTACCTTGAAAGGTCAGGCTCCAATTCAGGGTGGGGTGACGTATGAGCGGCTGCTCAAGGCCGCGGATGAGCCGGGAAACTGGATGATGTATTCGCAGAGCTACAATAGCTGGCGCTACAGCAGCCTGGATCAGATCAATGTGCGGACCGTGAAGAATCTCCACCTCAAATGGATTTTCCAGGGCCGCCACATCGAAAAGTTTGAGACCACGCCCCTAGTCGTTAACGGCATCATGTATCTTACTCGTCCGGAGAACGCCATCTACGCGCTGGATGCGGCCACGGGACGCCAACTCTGGAGTTACGAATACCGCAACCCGCCGCGTACCTACAACTGCTGCGGCAAAGTGAATCGGGGCCTCGCGATGCTGGGCACTACGCTGTTCATGAATACGCTCGACATGCACGTCGTTGCCGTCGACGCCCGATCTGGCCACGAAATTTGGAAGACCGAGATGGGCGATTACCTCGCTGCCGGCGGCTATGCGGCTCCGGGCGCGCCATTAGTCGTCAAGGACAAGCTGATCGTCGGCATGGCGGGCGGCGAGCATGGCGTGAACGGATTTCTAGACGCTTACGACACCAAGACCGGTCAGCGCTTGTGGCGCTTCAACACTATTCCGCAGCCAGGCGAACCAAACTTCGGAACCTGGGCCGGGGATTCCTGGAAGACCGGCGGCGTCACCACCTGGAACAACGGATCCTACGATCCGGAAACCAACACGCTCTTCTGGGGAACCAGCAATCCTTGGCCGGATTTGAACGACGACTACCGTGCCGGCGACAACTTGTATTCGTGCTCGGTGCTGGCGCTCGATCCCGACACCGGCAAGCTGAAGTGGTTCTACCAATTCACGCCGCACGATTTGCACGATTGGGATTCGACGCAGATCCCCATCCTGCTCGACACGCAATTTCGCGGTGAAATGAGGAAGACGCTGGCTTGGGCAAATCGCAATGGGTTTTACTATCTGCTTGACCGCACCAACGGAAAATTCCTGACTGCGAAGGCGTTCGTCAAGCAGACCTGGAACAATGGTTTCGACGATAACGGCCGTCCTGAAGTGATTCCGGGCAACGAACCGACTCCTGAAGGCAACGATCACATCTGGCCTGGCGTCGACGGCGGCGCCAATTGGATGTCGCACAGTTACAGCCCGCTCACCAAGTGGCTGTATGTATTTGCGCGCGAGGAGCACCGGCTGTTCTCGAAGAATGCGGTCCCGCACCCGACCACCGAGGAGCCGGACCGGCCGCTCACTCCGGGGGCCTTGCCCAATGCAGGCGCCTATGACCCGGCGCTGGGCGGCGCGAAGACCGCAAATTTCGGCGCGCCTGAGGAGAGCTGGGGCAAGGTGTTGGCCATCGAACCCAGCACCGGCAATATCAAGTGGGAACATCGCGTCCTCACTCCGCCGTGGGGAGGCGTGATGGCAACGGGCGGAAACCTGGTCTTCGGCGGCACGCTCGAAGGCGTGATCTTCGCTCTGAATGCCACCACCGGCGATCGCCTGTGGACTTTCGCGGCCAACGGACCCGTGTTCGCGTCGCCCATCAGTTACCTGGCTAACGGAAAGCAGATGGTGTCGATTCCGGCCGGAGACTTGATCGTCACTTTCGGCCTGGATTAGGACTGGATCGCGAATTGCGACGGCGCCGCTCCGCGCGTCGCCGCCGCCTGCTATACTTGCTCGCCGGGAGGCAGACAAGTATGACTCGCAAATTGTTCGCGCTTCTGTTCGCGTTCGCGGTGGGCGCAATCGTCGGACACGTGGCAACGCCATCGGGCACTTCATTGGTGGGCATAGCCCAGGCTCAATCCCACAAGCCCGTCTTCATGACGCGGCTCTTCACGGGTCCGGACAACCTGACGCACTCTGAAGAAGTAGCAATGGATTTTCCCGGCGGGGTCTTGAAGTTGTTGCCGATCACCTCGGGCGAGCTCCATCTGGCATCGCCGGGCAATGTTATCGACTGGCATCGCGCCCCGCGGCGTCAGTACGTGATCACGCTGACCGGCCACGCGGAGCTCGAAGTCGCGGGAGGGAAAAAGATTCCGATCGGGCCGGGGCACGTTGACCTGGTCGAAGACGTCACCGGCAAGGGACACATCACCAAAGTTACCGGGACGGACGATCGCATCACGCTGCAGCTCCCGCTCGCCGATCAGTCCGGCCGATAGGGGCGGTTGACAGCCGCGTTCGTTCCGCACAGAATAGACAGCTATGAACGCTACTCGACTTCTATTCGTGACCGCTCTCGGCGCATCCTTCCTAAGCGGGCAAGGCAATGCCCCCGCCGGTCCGCCGAAACTGCAGGCCCTGATCATCACCGGTCAGAATGGCCATGACTGGAAAGGAACCACGCCCATCCTGAAGCAGGCGCTGGAAGACACTGGCCGCTTCGAGGTTCGCGTCACCGAGGAGTTTCGCGGCGCTGGACCCGAAACCCTCGCGCCCTACGACGTGGTCATCGTGAATTATTTCGAGCGCAACCAGCCGGGACTTCTATGGGGTGACCGCGCCAACGGCGCCTTTGCCGATTACGTCCGTTCCGGCAAGGGCTTGGTGCTGTATCATTTCTCGATCGCGGCGTTCAACGGCTGGACCGACTACGAAAAGATGTCGGCGGGGAATTGGAGGCCGAACAAGGGCCATCACTCCGCGCGTCACGATTTCACAGTGGATATTAAGGATGCGAATCATCCGATCACTGCGGGGCTGAAGTCGCCGCTCGCGGTCCAAAACGACGAGTTGTACGCCAACCTGAAGTGGCAGCCGGAGGGGACGTATCATGTGCTGGCGACCGCCTATGACGACCACTCGCGCTACGACGAGAAGGCTTCCGACGCGCGCAACAAGCAGCCCATGTCAGGAGCGGGAGTCGATGAGCCGATGCTTTGGACCACCCAGTTCGGTAACGGCCGGGTGTTCATCACCGCTCTGGGGCACGACATCGCGGCGGCGTCAGAAGAGACCTTTAAGGTGACCTTCGCACGCGGCGCCGAGTGGGCCGCCACCGGCAAAGTCACGCAGCCGATTCCGGCAGACATGGCCAAGTAGGCGCGCCCACCAGCGGCGCGATTACCGGCTGGCGTTGGTTACAGCGCCCGCGCTCTCTTCGTCGGTGACAAAGATCTCGGCGATAATACTCACGCGCGCACTCTGCAGGTGACCGCCGCGAGTGCTCCCATCCTGAAGCGCGAAGACGGTATGAGCATGCACGCCCGGCTTCCCGTCTTTGTCTTGCGCGATGCTGCCGACCAAGGAGACGACCTCGGCTTCCTCGTTAATCTCAGTCTTTGAGGGGGTCTTGTTTACGGGGTCGGACCATCGGAGCGTGGCCTTGTCAATCGCGCCCAGGCCGGTAAAGTGGCCGTTCTTGATATGGTTCTTCTCGGCAAAATCCAGCAAACCGGAAATGATCTCATCGCCTTTCACCATATTGATGCGATAGGTATGCCCGGAGGAACGCCCGAGATCCGTCACCTTGAGTCCGGGCGCCGACCCGGGCTTGAAGGCGCGGCTTTCGGACGACACCGGCGCTGTCGTAGCCGATGTGGACTGCTGCGCGCTCAGGCGATACGCGGCGGTGAATACGACTCCGCCCGCCAGCACCATTGTTAGGACGGGAACAACCTTAACTCTGCGATTCATGTCGTGCACCTCAGCAAACAAGTTTACTCCGAAAAATCGCCGAAGGGTCAACCACCCCCGCTTCATGTCGAACTGCGAAAACAGGCGCTATTCTGGATACGAATGCCGCCATCCGATCCCGCGAGTCCCACCAATCCCATCGAAACCGATGGATTGCAGCTCGATCACCCGCAAGTTACGGCCGGCGGAATCCCCGCCATCACCAGCGCCTTGCAGCATGCCATCGGAGAGGCGGGCGTCGTCCGCGGAACCAAACTCCTGCGCGACGTGAATCAGTTTGCAGGATTCGATTGCCCCGGCTGCGCCTGGCCCGATCCCGATACACACCGCTCGATAGTCGAATTCTGCGAGAACGGCGCGAAGGCCGTTGCCGAAGAAGGGACACTCAAGCGGGTCACACCGGACTTTTTTCGCCAGTGGTCCGTGGCGGAATTGAGCCGTCAATCCGACCATTGGCTGGGCAAAGCCGGCCGCTTGACGCATCCCATGGTACTGCGCCCGGGCGCGAGCCACTATGAGCCGATTGCGTGGGAAGACGCATTCCAACTGATCGGCCGCGAGTTGAATGCCCTTACGTCGCCCTCGCGCGCTTCCTTTTATACATCCGGGCGCACCAGCAATGAAGCCGCGTTTCTCTATCAGTTATTCGTGCGGCAGTTCGGCACCAACAATCTGCCGGATTGTTCCAACATGTGCCACGAATCGAGCGGGACGGCTCTTGGCGAAACCATCGGCCGTGGGAAGGCCACGGTATCGCTTGGCGATTTCGATCTGGCGGACGCGATTTTCATCATTGGCCAGAATCCGGGCACCAATCATCCGCGTATGCTCACGACGCTGCAAGCGGCGGCGCGCCGCGGATGCAAGATCGTCAGCGTCAATCCCTTGTTTGAAGCCGGCTTGAATCATTTCCAGCATCCGCAGCATCCACTTTCGTTCTTCGGCAACGGCACGCCACTGGCTTGCCTGCATCTGCCGGTGCGCATCAACGGCGACGTCGCGTTTCTCAAGGGCGTGATGAAGCACATGTTCGAAGAGGAGCAGCGCCGTCCCGGCGAGGTGCTCGACCGCGCTTTTATCGAGCAGCATACTTCGGGATTTCGCGAATTTTACGCGGCGCTGAAGCAGGTCTCCTGGGATGACATCGTCGAACAGAGCGCACTGTCGCGCGAGCAGATCGGCCAGGCCGCTGGGATCGCTATCCAAGCCAAGAGCATCATCTGCAGCTGGGCCATGGGGCTGACGCAGCATAAAAACGCGGTCGACAACATTCAGGAAATCGTGAATTTCCTCATGCTGCGCGGCAATCTTGGCCGTCCCGGCGCCGGCGCGTGCCCGGTGCGCGGCCATAGCAACGTGCAGGGCGACCGCACCATGGGCATTTTCGAAAAGATGCCCGACGAATTTCTCAATCGGCTGGGGGACGAATTCGCATTCTCTCCGCCGCGCGAATACGGCCTGGATACGGTAGAGACGATTCGCGCCATGCACACGGGGCTCATCGATGTGTTCGCCTCGATGGGCGGCAACTTTCTCTCGGCGACTCCCGACACCGATTTCACGGCGGCCGCGCTTCGCAAGTGCCGCCTCACGGTGCAGATCTCGACTAAGCTCAATCGTAGCCATCTCATCACTGGGCAGCAGGCGCTGATCCTGCCCGCGCTCGGCCGCTCGGAGAGCGATACTCAGGCGGGCGGACCGCAATTCGTAACCACTGAAAATTCGATGGCTGTGGTGCAGACTTCACGCGGGACGCTCTCGCCCGCCTCCGAGCATTTGCGCAGCGAGCCGTGGATTGTCGCCGGTATCGCCAAGGCCACGCTCACCAGGTCGCATACGGATTGGGATGGCTTGGTCGCAAACTACGATCGTATCCGCGATTCGATCGAGCGCGTCGTCCCCGGCTTCGGGCAATTCAATCAGCGCGTGCGCCAGCCGGGCGGTTTCGAGCTTCCGAATCCGATTCGCGAGCGCGTGTTCTCGACGCCCACCGGAAAGGCGCAATTCACCATCACCGCGCTTCCGCGTATCAGGCTGGAAGCTGGTCAATTCTTGATGATGACGATCCGCAGCCACGATCAGTACAACACCACGATCTATGGTCTTGAAGACCGCTACCGCGGGGTTCATCACGGCCGCCGCGTCATTCTGCTGAACGAGGACGATTGCCGCGAGGCAGGTTTCGCCAGCGGCGACTTCGTAGATATCACCAGCCACTTTTGCGGCCAGTTGCGCACCGCGCCCCGTTTTGCGGTGTACCCCTATCCCATTCCGCGGCGCTGTGCCGCCACGTATTTTCCGGAGACTAATGTGTTGGTCCCCATAGGAAGCGTGGCGGAAAAGAGCAACACGCCGGCCTCAAAGAGTGTTGTCATCTCCTTGAAACGTTCCTCATGAGGCGGAACATTCTCACCGTTCCTATCCAAAAGATCGAGCCGGGCGGTGCGAGCCTGCGCGCGCAAGATCTAGTGGCTGTCGAAGAGCCTCTGCAGATCCGGCTTGGCGACGCCGATGTCGCCATCACCATGCGTACTCCGGGACACGATCGCGAGTTGGCGCTCGGGTTCCTCTATACCGAAGGCCTGTTGGCGAATTCCGATCAGATCGCGGACGTTCGTGTGGATGACTCCGGCGCCGTGATTGTGTCTCTCATCGGCGGGCCGGCGCCGGAAATCGACGCGCGCCGATTCTACGTCACTTCGAGTTGCGGCGTATGCGGAAAAGCGTCTATCGACGCGCTGGCCGCCTCGGGCTGCGCGATGCTGCCCGCCGGTCAGCCAAAACTTTCGGCGGATCTGGTTCCACATCTCCCCGCGAAGTTGCGCGAGGCCCAAGCCATCTTCGAGCACACGGGCGGACTCCACGCCGCGGGCCTGTTCAACACTTCTGGCGAGCTCGTGTATCTGCGCGAAGACGTTGGCCGGCACAACGCCGTCGATAAACTGATCGGCGCGGCCTTTCTCGAGGGCCGGCTGCCACTGGGCGAGCATGTTCTGATGCTCAGCGGCCGCATCAGCTTCGAACTGGTTCAGAAAGCGGTGACGGCAGGCATCCCGATCGTCATTGCGGTGGGAGCTCCCTCCAGTCTTGCGATCGAAACTGCACTCAGATTCGGCATGACGCTGATCGGATTCGTCCGCGGCGGCCACTTCAACGTTTACAGTGGCGGCGACAGACTGATCGTATAAACGAATCGATGATAGACTGCACGGAAGGTAATTATGTCCAACCGCAGGCAGTTCCTTAAAGATGCAGCCGCCTCCGCCGGGGTAATGTTCACCGGCTGCCATTTGCTCAACCACAAAGCGCACGCTCAGACGGCCGCGCCACCGCGCCATCCAGTGATGGTGGGCGGACGCCGCGTCACAACCATCGACGTTCATGCCCACATCATTGTGCCCGAGGCGGAAGCGCTGATGGGCATCAAGACGCCGCCCGCCGATGCCTCGGTGATTGAAGGCACAATGGCCGCCGATCGCTTTCAGCGGATGGATGAGTGGCGGACTGACATGCAGGCTCTCAGCATCCGTCCCATCTGGTACAAGCTGGAGCGCGATCTCGCGGCCAAAGTGAACAAGCTGCAGAATGAAAGGCTCGCCGCTTTGTGCGCCGCGCATCCGGATCGCTTTGTCGCCTTCGCCTCGGTGGCCTTGCAGTATCCAGAACTCGCTGCCGAGCAACTCGAAGAAGGCGTGAAAAAGTACAACCTGCGCGGCGCTGCCATCACCGGCCAGATCAACGGCGCTGAACTTTCCGCTCGCAAGTTCGATCCCTTTTGGAAAAAGGCCGAGGAACTCGATTGCCTGATTTTTATGCATCCTGTAGGCATCCCCGAACTCGATAAGCGCCTCGCGGGAGGCGGCTACTTAAGCAATGTCATCGGCTATCCGGTCGAAACTACTATTTTCCTGTCGCACCTGATTTTCGATGGGACGCTCGACCGCTTCCCCGGTCTCAAGATCTGCGCCGCCCATGCCGGTGGTTATCTGCCGTCATACGCAGGCCGTTCCGATTACGGCTGCGTCCGGAGCCCTGAAGCCTGCGCCGGCGCCAAGAAGCACGCCTCGGAATATCTGCGGCAACTGTATTTCGATTCAATCATCTTCACTCCAGAAGGTCTGCGTCATCTGGTGGCCGAATGCGGTGCCAGCCAGATCATGCTCGGCACCGACTATCCATTCCCCTGGAGCACCACCACCGTCGATCAGGTTTTCAAGACGCCCGGCCTTAGCGATGCTGACCGCCGAGCGATCCTGGGGGAAACCGCCGCCCGCCTGCTGAAGATCAAGGTTTAAGATGGAGCCATGAATGGTTGCTCCCACCTCGATCAGATTCACGATGTAAAGCCCCACACTAACGGCTGCGAAGAGTGCCTGAAGATGGGCGATAGATGGGTCCACTTGCGCCTGTGTCTCAGTTGCGGCCACGTCGGTTGCTGCGATTCTTCCAAGAACAAGCACGCCACCAAACACTTTCACGCCACCAAGCACGCTCTCGTCAAATCCCTGGAACCGGGCGAGGACTGGGCCTGGTGCTACGTAGACGAGGTGGTCCTTGAATCCGTCTGAGCGGAGCGTAGAGGTCTGGCCCGCGCTGCCTTTCGCCGAGTGGGAAGCTACCTGCGACACGCTCCACATATGGACCCAGATCGTGGGTAAGACCCGCCTCGCGCTGACGCCACTCGAAAATCATTGGTGGAACGTGCCGCTGTATGTGACGCCGCGCGGCTTGACTACCTCGGCGATCCCCTACGGCCTGGGCGCCTTCTCCATCGACTTCGATTTCATCGCGCATAAACTCTGGATCCGGACCAGTGCGGATAAGGAGGTTTCCCTAGGCCTCTACCCACGCTCGGTCGCCGATTTCTATGCCGAATACATGGTGGCACTGCGGAGCCTGGGTATCGAGGTCCACATCTATCGCGTGCCCTGCGAGTTCGATGACTTGACTCCTTTCGATCAAGACCATCACCACGCATCTTATGACGCTGAGTATGTCGATCGTTTCCGGCGCACTCTGATCCAGTGCGAGCGTGTCTTCAAGGAATTCCGCGCGAGATTTCTGGGCAAGTGCAGTCCAGTGCATTTTTTCTGGGGATCGTTCGATCTGGCCGTGACGCGCTTCTCTGGTCGCCCCGCTCCGCAGAAGGAAGGCGTCGATCGTGTCACTCGCGAAGCCTATTCGCATGAAGTGACCAGTTGCGGATTCTGGCCCGGCGACCGCCGATTCAAACAAGCTGCGTTTTACGCCTACAGTGCGCCGAGTCCGCCCGGCTTGGACGCGGAGCGGGTGCGCCCCGCCGCGGCTTATTGGGATCGCCAGCTTGGCGAGTTCATCCTGAAGTACGGCGATGTCCGCACTGCTTCATCGCCTGATCAATCGATCCTCGACTTCTGCCAGAGTACGTACGAAGCTGGGGCAAAATTGGCCCAATGGGATCGCGCTCATCTCGAACGCGCGGCCGCATGAGACGCTGGCGTATCCTGATCACTGCGGCCTCCACGCTGCTTCTGGCTGCGTGTCAGAAGAACGACAATGCAGTGGTCCCGGATGCGTTTCGCGTGAAGTTCACAACTACGCAAGGCGACTTCGTGGTCGAAGCCACCAGAGCCTGGGCGCCCCGCGGCGTGAACCGTTTCCATGAACTGGTCAACATGCGCTACTTCGACGAGAACCGCTTCTTCCGCGTGGTCCCGGGCTTCGTCGCCCAGTTCGGTGTCCACAAGGATTACGATATCCATGATCGATGGCGTAAATATTTCATCCTCGACGATCCGCCTAAGGAAAAGAATCTGCGCGGCACGCTGGCCTTCGCCCAATCCGATCCCAATACCCGCGCCACCGAAATCTTCATCAACCTGGCCGACAACCCCGCGCTCGACGCGCAAAACTTCGTGCCCTTCGCCAAGGTCGTTTCCGGCATGGACGTGGTCGACAAGTTTTATTCGGGCTACGGCGAACTGATGCCCGAAGGGAAGTACATCGATCCCAACCGCGTCGAGAATGGCACCAATGCGTACCTGGAGCCGCACTTTCCGAAGCTGGATTACATCCGGCACGCAGTGTTTCTCAAGTAGGAGAATGTAGAAATGCAAAGGCTCGATCACACAGCCGCTTCACCCGAAGGCTATAAGAAACTGTTGGCCGTATCCGCGTTCCTCGCGCATTCCGGCATCGAGGCAAATCTGCTGGAGTTGATTTCCATCCGAGCCTCCGAGATCAATGGCTGTGCGTGGTGCCTGGACTTCCACACCAAACGAGCCCGCAACAAGGGCGAGACGGAACAGCGCATCTACCTGCTGAGCGGCTGGCGCGATGCGCCCGTATATTCGCCGCGCGAGCGGGCCGCGATCGAGTGGACCGAAGCCCTCACGCTCATGGCCGGGCGTGTGGTTTCCACCGACTTATACCAGCGGGTGCGCGAGCACTTCAGCGAGGCCCAGCTCGCCAATCTGACGATTGCCGTGGGCTTGATCAATGTGTGGAATCGCATCAACGTTGCCTTCCACACGGATTTGAGCAGCGTGCCTCAATTCGCTCCGGAGCCGGCGACCGCAAGCTCAAAATGAAGTCGTCGCCGGCTTGGCAATCTCAATTGATTCGGAGGTGTCGTCCAGCTCGCGCTCGGTAAACAGCAGCCGCCGGATACTGCGCAGGTCGTTCAACGCACGCCGGCTCTTGTGCATGTTCGTGGCGAGCTGCGTCAGCTTGTACAATGCCAGATTCAGCGCGCGCACTTGGCGTTCGTCCCGGGCCGCCTCGGCATCCTGCAGGTATCCGCGAACGTCGTCCGCCGCTTCCCGAATGCTTTCCTCCAGGAGAGCGACAAACTCATGCGCGCTCTCGATGGATTCAAATGGCTTGTTTAACTCGGCATTCATCATAGTGAGATCCAGCCGTGCTATATAGAGTACCGCGATCCGCGCCTCCCGCCCTAATCCCGCCTCAGGACTGCAAAACCTGCGCAATCATCGCCTGCGCTTCGCCCTGAATTCGCTTCAGGTGCTCGGCATCGCGAAAACTCTCAGCGTAGATCTTATATACGTCCTCGGTTCCCGACGGGCGGGCCGCGAACCACCCGGTTTTCGCCGCCACTTTGATCCCGCCTATGGCATTCCCATCGCCCGGCGCGGTCGTTAGCACCGCCTCGATCTTCTCGCCGCCCAGTTCTGAAACCGGGATGTCCTGCGGCGACAATTTGCCCAGCCGCGCGCGCTGCTCCGCGTTGGCGGGGGCGTCGATACGCTCGTAGACCGGCCGCCCGTATTTCTCGCACAAGCCGGCATAAATCTCGCCCGGATCTTTCCCGCTCCGTGCCGTGATTTCGGCCGAAAGAAGCGCCGCGATCATGCCGTCCTTATCGGTCGACCACGCCGATCCGTCCTTCGCCAGGAATGACGCGCCGGCGCTCTCTTCGCCCGCAAATCCCAGCGAGCCAGCTACCAGTCCATCCACGAACCACTTGAATCCCACCGGAACCTCGTACACTTTCCGGCCCATCCCTGCCGACACGCGATCGATCATGCTGCTACTCACCACGGTCTTGCCGATCGCCGCCCCCGCCGGCCACCCTGTGCGCTGCCGGTATAGATACGAGATGCACACCGCCAGATATTCGTTGGGCGGCATCAGTCCGCAGCTCTTGGCGACGATCCCATGGCGGTCGTGATCGGTATCGCACGCAAACGCAATGTCGAAGCGGTCCTTCAGGCCGATCAGCCCGCGCATTGCGTAAGCAGACGACGGGTCCATGCGAATCTTGCCGTCCCAGTCGCGCGTCATGAAGCGGAAGGTCGGGTCCACGGTCTTATTGACCACTTGCAGATTCAATCCATAGCGCTCCGCGATGGGGCCCCAGTAGTGAACGCCGGCGCCGCCCAGCGGGTCTACGCCCATCTTGATTCCGGAATCGCGCAGCAACCCCATGTCGAGAACCGTGCCCAGTCCAGAAACGTATTCACCGATGAAATCGTGGCGCTTCGTGGTGGCCGTCTTCATCGCAGCGTCGAGCGGGATACGTTTCACTCCGGTCAGCTTGCCTTCGAGCAACGTGTTTGCCAAGTCTTGAATGAACTTTGTGATCCCGCTATCGGCCGGGCCGCCGTGCGGCGGATTGTATTTGAAGCCGCCATCCTCGGGCGGATTGTGCGAGGGCGTGATCACGATGCCGTCGGCTAACGCGCCGCCATTGAGATGCCCGCCGCGATTGTGATGGATGATCGCGTGCGAAATCGCGGGCGTCGGGGTGTAGTCCACGTCCACCAGTTCCGCGGGCCCCGGCCGTCGCAGCGCGATTCGAACCTCCACGCCGTTTGCCGCCAGCACTTCCAGAGCGCTCGCAAACGCCGGCTCGGATAAGATGTGCGTGTCGATTCCCAGGAACAACGGCCCGCCGATGCGCGCCCGTTGGCGATACGCGCAGATCGCCTGGGTGATCGCCATAATGTGCCGCTCGTTGAACGAACCGTCGGACGCGCTGCCGCGGTGGCCCGAGGTACCGAAAGACACGCGCTGCGCGGCAATTCCTGGATCGGGATGAATCGCGTAGTAATCGGCGATCAAACGCGAAGGATCGATGAGGCTGCCGGAATCCGCGGGTTGACCTGCAAGGGGGCTGATGGGCATGTGATATGGGGCCGATTGTTCCGGGTCTGCTATCGTGTGAAATTACTCCCTCATTATGCCCGACTACGGTTCCCAACTTCTGCTCGACGCCCGCCTAAAGCGTGTGCGCCTCCATGAACTTCCGCCCGACGTGCGCCCCACTACCGCGCCACGAAGCGTATCAGTGCCAGGCGCGTCTGATCGAGCGTCTCAACGCGCACGATGGCGGCCATTGCATCGGCTACAAGATCGCATGCACCAACGCGGTCGCGCAGCGCTTCCTCAATATGCCGGAGCCGTTCTACGGCCGCCTGCTTTCCAGTTCCACGTTCGATAGCCCGGCGCTCATCCATCCCGGCCACTTCTTCATGCGCATCATTGAATCCGAATTCGCCTTCCGCTTCGCGCGCGATCTGCCTCCCGCCGCACAGCCGCTCGAGCGCGATCAAATTGCCGATGCGCTGGCCGGCGTCCTGCCCGGTATCGAGATCGTCGACAGCCGCTTTCATAGCTGGACGACGGTGGGCGCTGCTTCGCTCATCGCCGACAACGCCTGCCATGGGGTCTGGGTCAAGGGCGCGCTAGTTAGCAACTGGCGTCATCTAGATCTCGCCGCCCAGCCGGTGGAGCTCAGCTTGAACGGTAAAGTGATCGAGCGCGGCTCCGGCGCCGCGGTTCTCGGGCATCCCTTAAACGCACTGCAGTGGCTGGTACACCGACTGCATCAGCAAGGCATCGGCTTCCAGGCGGGCGATTATGTCACCACCGGCGTCACGACCGATATCTACGACGCCCAGCCCGGCGATCATCTCGTCGCCGACTTTGGACCCGTCGGCGCAATCGATCTGAGATTCGCAGCGTCTTAACCGCTTGCGCGCGGCTGCGCGGTATGGTCTAAAGGATAGCTATGAAGACCACCCGACCTGCGGGGCTTAGTGTGCAAGGACCAGGAATGAACCGAAGAACTTTTATTAGACACGCCTCGGCTGTGCTCGCAGCCAATCAGGCTTCGCCGTTGCTACGTTTCGCGAGCGCAGCGGAGGACGGCAACGTCATCGCCGAGACTTCATCCGGCAAGGTGCGTGGCACGGTCGCCGGCGATATCAAGATCTTCAAAGGCATCCCCTATGGCGCGCCGACTTCCGGCAAGAATCGCTTCCTGCCTCCGCGCAAACCTGAGCCATGGGCCGGCACTCGCGATGCCCTTGCCTACGGGCCAACCGCGCCCCAAGTGAGCGCCTATCATGACCCTCCGCAGAGCGAAGATTGCCTGGTGCTGAATGTGTTTACGCCGGCCATGAGCGGCGGCGCGAAGCGGCCCGTGATGGTTTGGCTGCACGGCGGCGGATTTGCTACCGGCTCAGGTTCGACGCACATTGTCGATGGCACCAATCTCGCGCACGCCGGTGACGTGGTGGTAGTCACCATCAATCACCGCCTCAATGTGTTCGGCTTTACCTATCTGGGCGAGCAGGCGGGTTCGGACTTCGCTCTCTCCGGCGAGCGCGGGAATGCTGGATATCGTCGCGGCGCTCGAATGGGTGCGCGACAATATTGCGCGTTTCGGCGGCGATCCAAATCTGGTCACGATCTTCGGCCAGTCGGGCGGCGGCCGCAAGGTCGCAACATTGATGGCGATGCCCGCCGCGCAAGGGCTGTATCATCGCGCCATTATCGAGAGTGGCGCCGTGTTGCGTTTGACTCCTCCCGAGCAGGCGATTCACTCGACCGAACTGCTGCTCGCGGAGCTAGGATTGAAGCCGAGCCAGGCGCGCGATCTGCAGAACGTCCCGACGGAGCGGCTGCTGGCCGCGAATGCTGAAGTATTGAAGAAAATTCCGTTGAGCGAGCCCGGCGGCGTGGCGAACTCGCCGATGGTGGATGGCAAGGCGCTGCCCAGCCAACCGTGGGACCCGGCTGCGCCGGCGCTTTCCGCCAAAATTCCGCTGCTGATCGGATGGGCACGCACCGAGGAAACGCTCTATGACAAGCCGACTCCCGAGAAGCTCGCTCTCGATGAGGCTGGGCTCAAGCGGCGCGCGACGGAGCGCCTCGGCATGGACCCGCGACCCATAATCGACGCATTTCGCAAGGCGCACCCGAACGCCACGCCGTGGGATTTGTATATTCTGATCGCGACCGATCATCCGCGCGGCACCTACACGCGAGAGTTGGGCAAGCGCAAGGCGACGCAGGGCGGCGCGCCTGTGTACCTGTACCGCTTCGATTGGGAGACGCCGGAGGGTGGCGGGCACATGCGGTCGCCGCACACCATCGAAATTCAGTTCGTGTTCAACAACATCAAGATCGCGGGCCCGCTCATCTCGAAGATGCCGGAAGCCTATGCGCTGGCGGAAAAAGTAAGTGCATCGTGGGTGGCCTTCGCGCGAACAGGAAATCCCAATACGGCGAAACTGCCGAAGTGGCCGGCCTATTCAGCCGCATCGCGCGACACCATGCTGTTCAATAATGAATGCCGCGTGGAGCGCGATCCCGGACCGCGACCCGCGCCTCGCGATGGAGCGCGTATTGAAGTTGTCTTAGAAGCGCCGCGGCCAATGTGCGGGATCCACCGCGCCGCCAAGCACGCCGAAAGTTGCTTCAGACCCGTAAATCCGCTACTTTGGAAGTGCCGGTGAGGTGCGAGAGCGGTTGAATCGGGCGGTCTCGAAAACCGTTGAACCTTCGCGGGTTCCGTGGGTTCGAATCCCACCCTCACCGCCATCTGCTGCGTCAATCCGATGAAGTCCAACCCATCCACTTGCCGTTGTGAAAATAATTGACTGAAGACGCTTTTCCAGCCAAACCGTCCTCGATTCCGTCATGATCGATCGGCGGCGGCGGCGGACCCCCGAACCGTTCATAACTGTTCATGATTTCCCTTTTTCCAACACGCGAGATGACCCTTATATTTTCCACGCGGTTGTCTGTCGTGTATGCAAGACCCACCTCATCTTTCTGTTGCGCCAACTGAGTGGGATTGATCTCCGATGCGTTCCAAAAGACCAAGATCGTTGTGGTGCCTCCGGTCTCACAGAGGACCGCCCAATCTTCCTGGCCACGCTTAGCAAACTCGCCGTGTATGACGTTCTCCTTGACCTTCTTGTTCGGCAGGTATAGCAGTTGGGGGATTTTGCAATGCCGCCGCTGAAGATCCGCCCGTATGTTTTGTGGAAGCTCGGGAAATGCGGTGGGGTTGAGCGGAGCCTGCGCGAAGCATGAAATCCCGAAAATTAGTAGGACCCACGAACGACTCATATGTCCCTAGGTTAAGCCTTACATTGGCGGATGTGAAGATAAGTCAGCTCTCCGCGTCCGGTCTCGGTTCGCTGATGGGTTCAGGGCGATTCGGAAACGCGACTGTGCAAGCTTCTGGCTTCATCCTTAGCGAAGCGGCCGCGGGGCGGGGAACCATGTTACTCTTCCGGAGAGGAAGTCCTGAGGATTCGATCATGAAAAAGCTTGGAATCGCGTTAGTGGCATTCGCAGCGGGCGTGTTCGGGCAGAGCGCCGCCAGCAATTTTGACAAGTGGTGGACGCCGGAAAAAGATGCAACCGTGGCCGCACCCGCAAACCACAAGATCCTTCTGGAGAACGATGAAGTGCGCGTGCTCCAGGTCTCGGTGCCGCCCCATACGCATGAGCCTATGCACGTGCATCGCTATCCAGCCGTGATTTACCTGCAATCGTCCCCGCATATGATTGAGCACACCGAGGATGGAAAAACGCGGGACATGGGAAAACGCCCGGACGGGTTCACGCGTTGGCTCCCGGTCGATCAGGGTCACTATCTGGAAAACACCGACGACAAACCTCTGCTGGCGATTCGCGTGGAGTTGAAAAAGGCGCGCTAGCCTTATACCACCCGATGTAACAGAGGTTCGCCCGCCTGGAGCCTGCGGCAATTCTCTACAGCGACTTTCAAACTTCTATCCAAAGTACCGGTGGTGAGCCAGGCAAGGTGGGGCGCGACGACCACGTTCTCAAGCTGCAGCAGAGCCTCATCGGCTGCGACGGGCTCGGTCGCAAACACGTCCAATCCGGCCGCGCTGAGATGACCACTCTTGAGCGATTCCAAAAGCGCAGCTTGGTCCACCAGGCCGCCGCGCGCTGAATTGATCAGAATGGCGCCCGGCCGCATCATTGCCAGCCGCTGCCGATTGATGAGATTGCCGGTGTTTGAGGTTAACGGCACATGCAGAGAAACAATATCGGCCTCGCCTAGCAACTCCGGCAAGTCGCGGAAAGCATCCTTTGCATTAGGGCTGGGCTGCAGATCGGTGTAGATCACTCGTGCGCCCATTGACTGGAGGATGGGCGTGAGCATCTGCGCAACCGCGCCGAATCCCACCAGGCCCACGGTCTTCCCGGCCAACTCGCCGTAAGAGTCCTGCAGACTGGAATCGAGCTTCCAGCCGCGGCCCTCGCGGGTTGCACGATCGAGGAAGGGCAGCCGCCGGAGACAAGCCAGCATCAGCAGCAAAGTCATTTCGGCTACTGCGCGAGAATTCGTTCCGGGCATGTTGCATACCCGGATATCACGCGCCTTCGCGGCGTCCAAGTCGATGGTGTTCACGCCAACGCCGATCTTCTGAATCAGGCGGAGACTGGTGGCGCGGGCTATGTCGTCTGCGCTGAGAGGTCTCAAGAGATGCCACAGAACCTGGGCCTCGGGAAGCAGGCTATAGAAACGTGCGTCGTCGGTTTCATCGCACCAGTCGACCTGCAAGCCGTGGCGATCGAGGGAGGCGAGCTCTCGCTGCCAAGCCGGGCCAGGCGCGTAATGGAGGAGGACTTTCATTTCCCCTTTTTCCCCAGGGGAACACGCTGCGCGGCGGCAAAGTCCCCTGGCCTCCCAGAGCTTCGGCAATGCGCAAGCCCTCATTCCATTTCGCCATCCGTTCCGAGCGGGCGAATGAACCCGACCTTCAGCATGTGGGCACTCCAGCCCACAGCCAGGTGAACGATAGTGACATCCTCGGTCTCGCCCGAGCGAGCCGATACGATCACATTCCAACCCGCCTCCACCGCGGCGTCGAACGCGGCCTTGGTCTCGGTCAACGTTCCGATCTGATTGGGTTTGATGAGCGCCGCGTTGCAAGCGCTGGAGGCCGCGGCAGCCCGAATGCGAGCGGCATTGGTGGCCAAGAAATCATCGCCGATCACTGCGACGTTTTTGGCCAGTGCTGTGAAACGAGCGAAGCCCGCGGCATCGTCTTCAGCGAGCGGATCTTCGATCGCGACGATGGGATATTTGTGAAGCCACCCCAGCAGGAGTTCGCTCCAAGCCTCTGAATCGAGCTCGCGTTGTTCCAGCGCCAGGCGGTACCGGCCACCTTTGCCGAACTGCGACGCGGCAATATCGAGCGAGATGGCGATCTGTTCTCCGGGACGAAAGCCGGCGCGCTCAATAGCGCGAAGCAGCATATCCAGCGCCTCGCTGTTGCTCCGAAAAAGAGGCCAGTAGCCGCCTTCGTCTGCGACGCCCGAAAGAAGCCCGGCTTCGGCCATCAGTTCTCCGGCGCTGTGATAAACCTCGGCCGTCCAGTCGAGCGCTTCGGTGTAATTGCTCGCGCCAACTGCGATCACCATAAAATCCTGAACGTCCACGCGGCGCCCGGCGTGGGCTCCTCCGCCAAAGATCTGGATCTCGGGAAGGGGCAGATGCAGCGGGCGGCCGTCTGCAAGGTAACGCCAGAGCGGAACGCCGGCATTGTGCGCCGCGGCATGGGCCACGCTCATGGAAGCCGCCACCATCGCGTTCCCGCCGAGACGGGATTTGTTCGCCGTGCCGTCGAGCGCGATGAGCGCGGCATCGACTGCCGTTTGGTCCTCCGCGTCCATTCCGCGCAGCCGTGGCCCGATTTCGGTCTCGACGGATTCAACCGCGCGGGAAACATCGCGGCCGCGAAAACGGCTCCCGCCATCGCGAAGATCGACGACCTCCCAGGTTCCGGTAGACGCACCGGCGGGGGCCAACGCGCGTCCGACCGCGCCAGAACTGAGTTGAGTCTCGACCTCGATAGTGGGCCAGCCACGCGAATCCCACAAGCGCCGGGCGACGAGGCGCTCGATTGTGCCGCTAGGCATTTTCTAATTCCTTCGCCCACGTTCGCCGAATGGTCTCCAGGCGTTCCGGACCCGCCCGTATCAAGAGTCGAGCGACTCGGCGCACACGATCTTGATCCTCGGCGCTGAGGTATTCGACCGGCGATTTTCCGTCCACGCGCGCGAGGAAAAGAGCAGGCAGGAGCGCGGCGGCCCGAGCTTCCAGAACGTCGGCCGGCTCCCAAGCGACGTCTCCCAGGTAAGCTTCGCGCAGTGCATCGAAGCAGCCCATGAAATCGGCGGAGGCAGCGGGAGTCCAGAGGCACTTCAGCAACAAATGATTCAGGCAGAAGGCAAGATCGAAAGCAGGATCGCCATACCAGGCGCACTCCGCGTCCAGCATTACAGGACCTCGGGGGCCGACCAGAATGTTCTTGGGACTGGCGTCTCCGTGTACCAGTGCGTGTTTCGAAGCCGCCGTGGTTTGGACGAGCCGATACAGGATCGGAGCGAGATCGGGATGGCGAAGGGCAGTGGCCTCCAGGTAAGGCTCCAGGCGCAGGCTATGGAAAATCGCATCCGTGGTAAACTCCGCCGCGATCGCCGGGTCGTGGGCCGTAGTTCGATGGATCAGTGCGAGGAGTCTGCCTAGCTGAGCGGCAAACGCAGGATCGGCCCGGCCGTGGCGCAGTTCCGCTTTCCACAACGGGTGCGACTCCGGCGAAAGAAATTCCATCACGAACAGATTCTGCTCCGCGTCGTGCGCAATCAGCCGGGGGACGGCATACGGAGCGATGGCCGACACCACGCGCAGCCAGGCGAACTCATATTGGTTACGCTCGATGGGCGCAAGCCACTCTCGTTCGACGCGCAATTTCGGCAGCGCCCGCTTGACGCATACCGTCCCGCTGCGGAGATCGACGCGCCAGATCTGCGATGAAACGCCGCCGGTGAGCGCCTGGTAACGCGGATCTTCATCTCTCGCCGCGAGCCCCAAGCCTCGCAGCGATTCGGTGAGCGCAGCGGTTTCGGCGGTTGCGTTCATGAAGCGGCGCTAGGGCCGAATGCCGGGCACCTTCAGCTTGATGCGGTAGAGTCCGGTGCGCGCCGTGATGTAGAGCGTCTTTCCATCGGCGTCGCCCCACGCGCAATTCGCCGCGATCTCCGGCACGCGGATTGTGCCCAGATGTTTCCCTTCGGGCGAGATCACGAGGATACCTCCAGGCCCTGTGGCGTAGAGGTTTCCTAAGCGATCGATCTTCATCCCGTCCGGCACGCCGTCGGCGGTATCGTTGGTGAGGTCGAGAAACTTTTTACCGTTGGCGAGCGTGCCATCTGCCTGGACGTCGTACACCATCCAGAATTTGTCGGGCCGCGTATTGGCGACGTACAGCTTCTTTTCATCCGGCGAGAACGCGATGCCGTTAGGATACGGCATGTCCTTGGTCAGCAGTTCGAGCTTCCCCGCGGCTGTGATGCGATAGACGCCGTTGAACCCCAACTCGGTCTTAAAGTAATTGTTCGGATCTGGAGGATTGTTGCGCGCCACGGAATTCGGGTCAGTAAAGTAGATGTCATCGTTGCGGCGGTGCACCACGTCATTCGGACTGTTGAGCCGCTTGCCGTCGTAGCGATCGGCCAGAGTGGTGATCGTGCCATCTTTCTCCGTGCGCGATATTCGGCGATTCCCATGCTCGCAGGCGATGAGGCGGCCTTGAGTGTCGAACGTAAGGCCGTTGGTGCCGATTTGTATTCCGCTCGGAAACTCGTGCGCAAAAACGGTCTTGCGAAACACCGACAGGCCTGCCGCGGGAGTCCACTTCATGATGGCGTTGGCCGGGATGTCGCTGAACAACAGGTAACCGCCGCTGCGCACCCACACCGGCCCTTCGGCGAACTGGAGATTGCCGACTACCTTCTCGACCGCGGCTCCGGCGGGAACGAGTTTGTCGAGCGCGGGGTCGAGACGTTGAACTTGTTCCAGCTAACGGCAGCGTGACGCACGCGAGCAGCACAACCAAATGGTGACGTCTCATTTCGCAGCGTCCGGCAATGCGAAGCTATACAGCACATTGCCCGCGGAAACGGCAACGTATTGTTTTCCGTCCACCGAATAACTCATGGGCGAAGCCGCGATTCGGCCGCCGGTCTGGAAGCGCCATAACAGCTTGCCGCTGCGCGAATCGAGAGCGATCAGGTTTCCGTCCGCCGCGCTGGCGAACACTATGCCTCCGCCCGTCGCCATCACGCCGCCGCCTAGCGACGCTTGCGCGATCTTGTAGCGCCACTTCGCTTCTCCGGTTTCTACATCCAGCGCCATGACGCCCGACGATTCCATTTCTCCCGCGACTCGCGATCCGCGGCCGCCCCAATACTGCTTGCCGATCTCGTACTCTTCCGTCTGGCGGACATATTTCTGACCCGAGTCCGTGTAGATCAGATACATCCAGCCGCTGGCGGGATCGTAGGAAGGCGACCTCCAATTGTTGGCGCCGCCGCCCGAGGGATAAACCACGGTGCCTTCCGGAGTCGCGTCCGTGCCGGGGATAACCTTGGGCCGGCCGTTCTCGTCGAAGCCGGCGTTCCAGGTTTGATGGGCGAAGGCTGTGCCCGAAAGAAATTTACCGTCGGTGCGATCCAGCACATAGAACATACCGTTGCGGTCGGCTTGCAGCAACAACTTCCGCTTTAGTCCGCGATACGTTTGGTCCACCAGTACGACGTCTTCGGTCGCATCCCAATCATGGCTGTCGTTGGGAGTGAACTGATAATGCCACTTGCGCTGGCCGGTGGCCGGATCGAGCGCCACCACCGAACAGGAGAATAAGTTGTCGCCCTTGCGAATCGTGTAATCGCTATCGGGACCCGGGTTGCCGATGGGCCAGTACAGCACGTCCAAATCCGGATCGTAAGTGCCGGTCAGCCAACCAGGTGCCCCGCCGCGCTTCCAGCTATCGCCCGACCAGGTATCGTGGCCGAATTCACCCGGCTGCGGAACGGTATTAAAACGCCAGATGCGCTTTCCGGTGGCGGGATCGTAAGCATCCACGTAGCCAGGGAGGCCAAACTCGCCGCCGGTGATGCCGACAATAATCTTGTCTTTCACCGCCAAGGGCGCCGAGGTGAAACTGAAGCCCTTCATGGTGTCGTCCACCTGGACTTCCCAGAGAGGCAGCCCGGTTCGGGCATCCAGCGCGACCAGCGCGGCGTCGAGAGTGCCGAAGAAAACGCGATTGCCGAGCACCGCCACGCCGCGATTGAAGGGATTGATCTCGTATGGATTGACGCGCTTTTGCTGGCGTTGATATCTCCAGATCTGCAGCCCGGTCCGGGCGTCCAGCGCGACTACGGTTCCCGGCGAACCGCTGGTATACATGATGCCGTCGACGACCAGAGGAGTCGCTTCGAGGATCGACTGCCCTGGCAGTTGCGCGCTCCATTGCGCCTGCAATCGCCCGACATTGGCAGTGTCGATCTGCTTCAGCGATGAATAATGACGTCCCTGGTAATCGCCCCAGTAGGTGAGCCAGTTTTGCGGCTCGGCGGCGGAGTTGCGCAGCCGGTCGAACGTCAGGCCGCCGGGAACGTCTACACGCACCGTCTTCGCGAGGTCGCGCCCGTTGAGGGTCTTCAGGTAAGCCACGATGTTCTGGATCTCGGGCGCCGAAAGACGCTTCGCGAAATCATCCGGCATCAGCGATTTGAACTCGTAGCGCTCGTCCTGAATGTGGGCTTTGTCCAGCAAGTGAAGCTTGCCGGAGAGGTCCAGTCATCTGCAGCGAGAAAGTGTCTTCAATGCGCAGAACGCCGCGCAGTTCGCTGCCGTCGGCGGTCTTCACCACTACCGCGCCGGGAGCCCGGCGGCCGCGCCCGTTGGCATTCATGTCGGTATCCGGGTTCAAGATTTTCGCGCGCAGCGCTGCCGCGGAAGTTCTTCCCGCCGCCGAGAGATCCGGGCCCAGCAGTCCGCCTCTTGCGTTCACCGCGTGGCAGGAACCGCACGCTGCTTTGCCGTAGAACAACTGTTCGCCGGCCGCGGCGTCGCCCGCAACCACTTCACTTGCGCCGCCCCCGCTCAGGCTGCGAATGTAGCTGACTAACTGCCAGGTCTGATCGTTAGTCAACTTCGAAAACGACGGCATTGCCGAACCGCTAATACCGCTGCGGATATTCCGGAACAGGTCGGCATCGTCGTTTCCGTGCGCGAAGGTATTGGTAGCGAGAGCCGGGCCTCGATCGCCGCGCGCCTGGCCGCCATGGCAGGCCTGGCAGGTTTGCCGATACAACCTCTCGCCGGCGGCAACCGCAGCGGGACTTCCGGCCAGGGGATTGGTCCCGTTGGTCGCGGTGTGCTCCTGGGCCACCGCCGCAGATCCAGCAAGAACAAGAAAGGCTATGAAAGCTCTGTTGATTCCGATTGTCATTTTTCCGCCACCTGTAGCTCAACGCGCCCTTACATTCTAATGCGATGCCGGGCCGCCTGGGGATGTTGGATCGCCTAACCGGCTGTTTCGGCGGTATATCGTGCGATGAGACCGGTGCGCACCGCGTGGCGGAAGACGCGCCCGAACAACCAGCTCGTCAGCAATAGATAGAGTACCGCCAGACCTGCGCCCAAGAACAGAGGCGACGCAGAAAGCTCGCGGCGCGCTATCACCGCCCGCATCCCTTCAAACACGTAAGACGCCGGCAACAGTCGCGCGATGAATCGCATCCAAGTGGGGCAGGGTCGAGAGCGGATAAAAAACGCCGGCGAAAGGCGAAAGCAGCGCGGGAATCGGCCAAATGAACCACTCTGCCGCGGGACCCAGGCGGAGCACAATCGCGCTCCCCAGGATGCCCAGCGCAATACCAAGCAGGAACAGCACCGCGAGAAATGGAACCAGCATCGCGCCATAGATGAAAAACGACAGGCCGAACACCGAGGTCGCCAGGAGGATCATCACCACCAGGCCCACCGAACTGGTGGCGATGCTCGAAATGACAAGGCCGCTGACATACTCGGGTATCGAGAGCGGCGTGGCGAAAATGTTCAGGAAGTTGCGGGTCCAGACGTCTTCGAGGAATGCCAGGGTCACGCCTTGCATGACGCGGACCATGAAGTCCCACAGCAGCACCGCGCCCAGCAGCATAGGCACAAAATTGAATCCGGCCGACGCGACGGAATTCAGGTATTTGCTGATGAAGCCCCACAAGACGATGTCGATGGCCACCCATGCAAACAGCGGCAGGATACGCGCGGGGCTGCCGCGCAGCAGATAGAATTGGCGCAACACCACCGCCGCAATTCGGTGTAAAGCCACGTTCACGTCCGTTCGAGCGCCAGCGGCTCGCGCGCTACCGCGATGAACAACTCTTCCAGGCTGGCCATTCCGTGCTCGCGCGGCAGGCTCTTGGGATCGCCTTCGAGCAAAATCCGCCCCCGAGAGAGAAAAAGAACGCGGTGACACACTTCCTGGACTTCGTACATATTGTGTGAAGTCCACAATACACCACCAGTGCTGTGTGCAGCGAAGTCCACAATCAGTCGGCGAATGTCCACCGCCTTCGCGGGATCGAGCGAGGCCGTCGGTTCGTCGAGCAGCAGAAGCTGCGGCCGGTTGAGCATGGCCTTGGCGAGGCACACGCGGGTCTGCTCACCCGATGATAAAACACCGCATTTAGCGTCGCGGAAGCCCTCCAGGTTGTATTCCTGAAGCAGATTCTCGATGCGCTGCGACAGGTCTTTGACGCCATACAGCAATCCGAAGATCCGCAGGTTCTGCTGAACCGTCAAGTTGCCGGGCAAGGGGGCGTAGACGGCCGCGAAATTGGTGTACCCGAGCGCACGCGAGCGCTGCGCCGCCAGATCAACGCCTTCAATGCGAATGCTCCCGGAAGTGGGTTCGAGCACCCCGAGGATCATATTGATGGTAGTGGTCTTGCCGGCTCCATTCGGTCCCAGCAAACCGACGATTTCGTTGCTCCCGACTTCAAACGAGACCCCATCCACGGCCACGGTGGACCCATAGCTCTTGCGCAAATCCGTGACTGAAAGAACTATCGACATGAAATGAAAGCTGGCCCGGTGACCCCAGCTTAGCGCGCGGGCAACGCGTGGCGCGGGCCGGCATACCGCCGCGGCTATAGCCCAATAGTTCCAGCCTCGCCGGTACTTAAGGGTGTCCTCAAAATGTATCCTAAGTGCCTGTCTTGGACCACGACAAACGCGCAAAATGTTTTAGGTTCAGAACTTCCAGAACCAAGAGGGATGGCTATGGAGTCGACTCGAATGATGTGTCGCATCTCCACAGGGCAGCTGGCACTCGAGCGGTCCGGCGCGAGCAAAAGGAATTGACATGCACTTACGAATCGAACCCAGGTTCAGGACTGAAACCGGCGTCCTTCTCCAGCGCCTGCGACGCGAGACGCACTACCTTCCCGCGCGCATCCTGGATGTCTCCGGAGTAGGGTTCCGCTTGTCGGTTCAGGAAGCCCTAACGGTGGGTGAGCCTTTGCGGATCATCATCGGGGATCATAAATTGCTTGTAATGGTGCGCTATTCCTTGCCGGTTGAAAATGGGTACTCGGTGGGCGTAGAACGAATCGATGCGTGGTCGCCGGATGATAAAGCCGTCCCATTGGAGAGGCAAAATGCCGCTCCGGTGTCAGCACGTCCGCAGTGAAGGCACTTCACTCTAATGCAAACCATGGCTTTCCGTGGCCTATTCTCTAAATAGACCTTAGTAAAAGGCTGCAAACGGCTGTTTCTCGGGGGACCGCAACCGCCCCCGGCTTCTTCGGGCTAGCGCTCCGTCCTCTGCCCGCCTGAGAGGCACCCGCTTATCGAATCTGTAAGTCACATAGGGGCAGAGGAGAAGATCGCTCGTCTGGATCGGTGCGGGTTTTCACCCGTACCTCTTTGACCCCTACTGCGCTGAAAATAAAACATAACATTGCCTGAACGTTCTGGCTGTGGTACTTTCGGAGGGGACGCTCTGGACCTTCCAGTACTCTCCCCTCGTTTCATATGAATCTGCGGTCGTTATTCAGTCTCTTTTCTTCAGATCTTGCCATTGATTTGGGCACGGCAAACACGCTGGTCTACGCGAAGGGCAAAGGCATCGTGGTGAACGAGCCCTCCATCGTCGCCATCAACAAAACCAATGGAGAAGTAGAAGCGGTGGGCAAGGAAGCCAAGGAGATGCTCGGCCGCACTCCCGGCAATATCGTTGCCATCCGCCCGATGAAGGACGGCGTGATCGCCGACTTCAAGGTCACCGAGCGCATGCTGAATTACTTCATTCAGAAGGCGCATGGGCGCAAGATGCTGGTGCATCCGCGCATCATTATCGGAGTCCCCAGCGAAATCACGCAGGTAGAAAAACGCGCGGTGATTGACTCCGCCTATCACGCCAAAGCGAGTGAAGTATATCTGGTGGAGCAGGCGATGGTGGCGGCTATCGGCGCGGGATTGCCCATCACCGAACCTTCCGGCAACATGGTTGTCGATATCGGCGGCGGGACCACCGATGTGGCCGTCATCTCACTCTCGGGGATTGTGTATTCGCGGTCGGTGCGGGTGGCCGGCAACGAAATGGACGACGCCATCATGCAGTACATGAAACGCAAGTACAATCTGCTGATCGGCGAAACCACGGCGGAGCGCGTGAAGATCACGGTGGGCTCGGCCTACGAGCTGGATAAGCCGATCACCATGGAAATCAAAGGGCGCAATTTGATCGAAGGCGTTCCCAAAACCATTACGGTGGACGATACCGAGATCCGCGAAGCGCTTTCCGAGTGCGTGGCGACGATTATGAATGCCATCCGCGTCGCGCTGGAGCGCACTCCGCCGGAGCTCTCGGCCGATATCAGCGACCGCGGCATCGTTCTGACGGGCGGCGGAGCCTTGCTCAAGAATCTGGACAAGCGCATTCGCCAGGAGACGGGTTTGCCGGTGTCTATCGCCGAGGACCCGCTGGCTTCGGTGGTGTTGGGAACGGGAAAAATGCTGACGGAGTTCAGGCTACTGCGCCGTATCGCGATCGAGTAGCATGAGGGGGTTGGTCCCCCTGTTGGGCATGTTGGGCGGCTGGGGCAGCCAAATGTAGTATGGAATTTTTCCTCAATCGATACCGCAACCTCACGGTGTTGCTGGTGGCTATTGTGGCGCAACTGGTGCTGCTGGCCTACCAGGTGAAGAGCAACGGCGAGGTGCGGCTGATTCGCGTATGGGCCGTCAGCGCGGTTACGCCGCTGGCGCGCGTGATCGAGGCCGGCCGCAGCGGCACGGTGCATTTCGTCCGCGATTACTTTGTGCTGTTGAACGTGCGCGAAGAAAACCAGCGCCTCAAGTCGGATCTCGACCGCACTAAGATGGACAACCAGTACCTGCAGGCCGAGCTTTCGACGGCCGACCGCGCCAAGTCCCTAGCCATCTTCCAGCAACAGTCGCCCTCGAAGACCATCGCCGCGCACGTGATCGGCAACACCACGGGGGTGGGCGCCAAAGTGGTGATTGTCGACCGCGGCACCGGCAGCGGCGTCCAGAAAGGCATGGCGGTAATCACGCCGGATGGCATCGTGGGCAAAGTGACCTCCGCGTATCCCACCGCCTCTTTCGTGCTGCTGATCACCGATCCGTCGTTCGCCGCGGGCGTCATTTCGCAGAAAAATCATGTGCATGGAACCTTGAAGGGCCAGGGATATAGCACCGTGATTGTGGATTACGTGCAGAACGAACAGAAGGTGGAGCCGGGCGAGCAGTTCTTTACCTCCGGGGACGACCGTATTTTTCCCAAGGGGCTGCCGGTGGGCGAAGCCAACGTGGTTCGGGAGGGCAAATCGTACAAGGAAATCTTTGTGACCCCCAGCGGCCTGCAAAATGGTCTGGAGGAAGTACTGATCGTGACCGAAGGTGTGCATGTGCCGATCCCGGAGGCCCAGCCCGCGCCGCAACCGGTCCATTTGCAGGAGCCGCCGCCGGCGGAGTCTTCGGATTCCTCGACCACAGATTCTTCGACGACGGATTCCGCGCCCGCGCAGGCGCCTGCTCAGCCTCCCGCGCAAAGCGGGCCTTTAACCACCGATGCGGACCGCCTGGTCGACCAATACCGCAAGATCGGACGAGGCTGAAAAGCACGTCTACGGGCGGAGCGCCGGCGGCGCCCCGAACTTCAACATCAACTTGAACCCGCGGCCGGTCGAGGCAGCGCCCGCGCCGCCAGTCGACCCAGAGTCCGGCGCCTCCGCCGCCTGCACCCGCGGCCAAGAATCCCGCAGTGAAGCGTCCATGAGCGACCTGGGAGCCAATTTCCGCGCCGACTTCAGCGAATCCCCGCTGCTGAAGAAGGGCGTTTCGAAGTATCACATCGCTGCCATCATCGGCATCCCTTTGGCCGCGATTTTGTTTCAGGTCTACGTCCCGCGCTTCTTCGAAAGGCTCTCCTACTTGGAATTGCCGCTGCTGGTGACGGTGTACTTCTCGCTGATGCGCCGGTCGCCGGTGGCGGGAGTCCTGTTCGGCGCAGGCATCGGACTTGCGCAGGATTCGCTCTCGCACAATCCGCTGGGGATGTTCGGCATCGTCAAAACACTAGTGGGCTATTTCGCGGCGTCCATGAGCCAGCGCTTCGACGTGCAGAATGCCGGCGTCCGGCTGGTGCTGGGTTTCTTCTTTTGCTTCTTCCACCAGTTCTTCTATTGGGTGCTGGGCCGGGCGCTGCTGGGCGAAGCGCTGGATCTGGATTTAGAAACGACTCTGCTGGTAGCGGTGCTCAACGCGCTGGTTGCCGTGCCGCTGTTTCACATCTTGGATAAACTGAAGGTTACGGAGTAAGATGCCACTGGAGCGCGAGCCCGAGTTTAAGCCCGACGCCGCCAAGCGCCTCTCGCACGATGACACTCGCTTCGCGCTGGGGCGCATCGCCGGCTTCCAGTATTTCATCGTCGCCGTCTTTTTATTTCTGATTACCGGCTTTTGGGTGCTCCAGATTCGCGACGGCCAAAGCAACAGCGAGCTGGCCGAGCACAACCGAGTCAAGACCGTTCCGGTGATCGCGCCGCGTGGCAAGCTCCTCGACCGAGACGGGCGCGTGATCGTAGACAATCAGGCCGCCTTCACGCTGCTGCTGACCAGGGAGAACCTGAACCCGGATCACATCGATGGAATCGCGGCCGGCCTGCATCTGGATCCCGCCGAGATCCGCGCGCGCGTCAAGCGCTTCGCCTCGCGGCCCAAGTATGTGCCGGTGATGATCAAGCAGGAGCTGACGCCGGCGGAAATTTCCTTTGTGGAGTCGCATCGCGACGCCGATACTTACCCGGAGATGGAACTGGTACAGAACCAGCGGCGCCTGTATCCGCGCAATGGCTTCGCCGCGCACGCCGTCGGCTACGTGGGTGAAGTCTCCGAGCAGGAACTGGACACTCCCGAGTTTGCGAAATACTCGCAGGGCGAAATCGTCGGCAAAGCCGGGCTGGAGCGCCAGTATAACGATATGCTGATGGGCACGGATGGACAGCGCCGGGTAGTGGTGGATAGTTCCGGCCGCGAGCGGGAAGTGCTCGAGAGCACCGAGGCCACGCCCGGCCACAGCCTGCAGTTGACGCTGGATCTGGATCTGCAGGCGGTAGCGGAACTGGGGCTGGAGGGCCAGCGCGGCGCGGTGGTCGCGCTGGATCCGCGCAGCGGCGAAGTGCTGGCGATGGTCAGCCGCCCGGCCTACGATCCCAACGCCTTCGCGGCCCACATTACGAACTGAGTATTGGAAGCAGTTGACGTCGGGCAACGATAACCCCATGCTGAATCGCGCGATTCAGGCCCAGTTCGCGCCCGGTTCGACGTTCAAGCCGATCATGGCGCTGGCGGGCCTGGAAACCGGCACGATTGACGACCACGACACCTTCCACTGTCCCGGCGGCGCCACGTTTTTCGGACGCTTTTTCAAGTGCTGGCAGAAAAGAGGGCCATGGCAACGTCAACGTGCACCTGGGCATCGTGCAATCCTGCGACGTTTTCTTTTACAACCTGGGCAACAAGCTGGGCATCGATCAAATTGCCGCTTATGCGGAGATGGCGGGCATCGGCAAGAAAACCGGGATCGATCTGCCCGGCGAGGCCGAGGGCCTGATGCCTTCGAGCAAATGGAAGCTGCGGACGCAGCGCCAGAAGTGGTACGCCGGCGAGACGATTTCCGTCGCGATCGGCCAAGGCGCGATAACGGTGACGCCGCTGCAACTGGCGGCAGCCATCGGCGGCATTGCGAGTGGCGGAAATTGGTTCAAACCCCATATGGTGAAAGAGGCGGCGGCGCTTGAGCCACGGCACGTCGATCTGCGTCCGGAGAGCGTCGCGAGCGTGGTCTCCGGCATGTACGGCGTGATCAACGAGGGCGGCACGGGAGCAGCGTCGCGCATTGAAGGCGTGGAATTTTCGGGCAAGACCGGGAGCGCTCAGCGAATCTCGAACGACCTGCGAAAATCCGGCGCGCTGGATGCGGACGAAGACAAGGACAACGGGTGGTTCGTAGGATTCGCGCCGCGCGAGAACCCGGAGATCGTGGTGGCGGTGCTGCTTGAGGGCGGCGAGCATGGCGCGCTGGCCGGCCCGATCGCCCGCGACGTGGTCAAATCCTACTTCGATAAAAAGATTCGCATTTCGCAAACCTCGCCGCTAGCGCGGCCACTGGCGCTGCTGCGATCGCCGCGGCCTTAGCGCCTTAGCCCGATAACTGACCGCCGGACGCCGTTTGCAGGCACAATTTTCTGCCCTTAGTGTAAATTTCACCACGTTTCCCTGTCGTGTTCTTTGCATCTGCCTGATTTGACTCGGACGACCGCACATTGGCGACGTACCTGCACATAACCGGGGCATGTTACGCATCACAAAACTCGCAGTTATCGTCTTTACGGGGACATGCTTTGGTTGGGCTCAGGAGCCAAATCCCGCGCAAAAGCCCGGGTCGGCCCTCCAGCCGGAACCTGGCATGCCGACGGCTATTTTTCGCATCCAGGTGGTTTCGCGCTCGACTCCCGCGGTGAACTATCTGCATCGCGGAGGCGCCACTAAAATCGACTTCGAAGGCACGCCGCTGATGCCCGACGGGAAGGGCGGAGCGACAGTTGAGAGCGAGCGCGGCGTCATTCGCGTGTCCGCCGGCTTCGAGAATTTCGTGCAGCCCAGTACCTTCGGCCCCGAATACTTGACCTACGTGTTGTGGGCGATATCGCCGGATGGCCGGCCGGTAAATCTGGGCGAACTCACTTTGGATCGCTATGGCAAGGGGTCCAGCAGCGCCATCAAAACCACCAGCGAGATCCA
The DNA here is from genome assembly GCA_963779075.1 of Bryobacterales bacterium. Taxonomy (GTDB): domain Bacteria; phylum Acidobacteriota; class Terriglobia; order Bryobacterales; family Bryobacteraceae; genus Palsa-187. The sequence continues at coordinate 339,167 of CAVZWS010000018.1, read as the reverse complement.
GACCTTCGGCATGATCGTGACGGCCGAACCGTACTATGCCGTTACCCAGCCGAGCGACGTGGTGGTGATGGAAAACGTAGTGCGCAAGGATACGCGCGGCGTCATCGAAACCATCGATGCCAAGTATGAGTTGCTGCCGCGCGGTCTCTATGCCATGGAAGGAAAAGCCAAAGGCTTCCTGCCCGTTCGCGTGGACAAGAAGAATCCATTCGAGCTTTATGAGGCGGAGAATGCAGTAATGCTGGCGCGCGTCGCGGGAGCCGATAAGTATGCCGCCGACAGTTTTCAGAAGGCGCTCGACGCGCTCGCTTGGGCGCACCGGAATCAGGCTCAGAAGCCAGGCCAAAAACCGGTGATCACCATGGCTCGAGAGGCCGCGCTGCGCGCCGAAGATTCGCGCGTGATCGCCATCCGCGCGCAACGGGAAGAAGCTTTGGCCGAGGAGCGAGCGGCGTCGCTGGCTCGTGAAACCGCGTCCAATGCCAAGGCAGACGATGAGGCGAGGGAGCGTGCCCGGGCCGATCGCGAACGTGCCGAGGCGGATGCGCAGCGAGTGCGGGCGGAATCCCTACGCGCAGCCGCGGAAACCGATCGCGCAGCAGCCGAGCGAGCCAAAGCCGAAGCGGTAGCTGCGACGCAACAAGCTAACGCCGACCGGCAACAAGCGGAGGTCGCCAAACTGGAGGCTGACCGCGCGCGCCAGGAAGCCATCGATCAGCAACAGAAGCTGGCGGCAGAAGCGGATCAGGCGCGGGACGCGGCGGCGAAGGCTCAGCAGGAACAGGCAGAATTGCGCCAAAAGCTGATGATTCAGTTCAATCAAATCCTGCAGACGCGCGAGACGGCCCGGGGGCTGATTGTGAACATGAGCGATGTGCTGTTCGACACCGGCAAGTATACGCTGAAGCCGGGCGCCCGCGAGAAGCTCGCGAAGATATCCGGAATTATTCTGGCTCACCCCGGCCTGACCATCACCGTCGAAGGCCATACCGACAGCGTGGGCGGCGACGACTACAACATGAAGTTGTCGGAAGATCGCGCCAATGCGGTGAGGAGCTACCTGGTATCGCAAGGACTTGATTCAGGGATCGTGACGGCGCAAGGCTTCGGCAAGACGCGGCCGGTGGCTGACAATAGCACTGCGGCGGGGCGTCAGCAGAATCGGCGCGTAGAGATGGTGGTGGCCGGCGACGTACTCGGGACGAGCGCCAGCGCCGTCGCTCCCAATTAGCCGCCGGATACTTGACCCTTACGCCAGGTCGAACTTCTCGTGGTGCAATTGCGGGTCGCTTTTGACCAGGACCGGACGCCGCAGCGTCTCTTCCAGTTCCTCCAGGAATTTGTTCTGGTGCGACTTCAGGACTTTGGCTACGTCGGGATGGACGCGCAGCATGACCTCTTTGCCTTCAATGCTGCGCGACAATTTGCGGGCTTCGGTCAGGATCTCACTCACCACGGTCTGCGGACTTTTTACGTAGCCCGCGCCCTCGCAATGCGGGCAGGGCGCGCAGAGCGTTCGCTCTAGCGATTGCTTCACGCGCTTGCGGGTGATGGCGACCAGTCCGAAATCGTTGAACTGGAGAATTTTGTAGGGCGCCCGGTCGACGCGCATGGCTTCTTCGAGCGTCTGCATCACCTTCTGGCGGTTCTTGCGCTCGTCCATGTCGATGAAGTCGATCACGATGATGCCGCCCAGATCGCGCAGACGGATCTGGCGGACAATCTCTTTAATCGCTTCGGTGTTGGTCTTGACGATAGTGTCTTCGAGACGATTGGTCTTGCCGACATATTTGCCGGTGTTGACGTCGATGGCCACCAACGCCTCGGTCTGATTGATGACGATGAAGCCGCCGGACTTTAACCATACCTTCGGGCGCAGAGCTTTTTCGAGCTCATTGGTGACGCTGAAGGCGTCGAAGATGGGAGCATCGCGTGTATACAGCTTCACCTTCGGCACCAGCACCGGCTGGAAGCGCTCGACGAAGCGCAGCACGCTTTCGTAGGTCTCTTCGTTGTCGATCCAGATGGCTTTGAAACTGTCGGCCAACTGGTCGCGCAGAATGCGCTGCACGATGTCCAGATCGTGATGCAACATCGCCGGCGCGGGGCGCTTGTCGGCCTTGGCGCGGATATCCTGCCAAAGGTTGTAGAGGAACAGCATATCGCCCGCGATCTCGTCTTCGGTGCGGCCCTCGGCGGCGGTGCGCGTAATGAATCCGCCCACCGGACCCGGCCGTTTGCCTTGCAGAATACGCTTCAATCGTAGGCGCTCCTCATCGCTCGCAATCTTACGCGAAACGCCCATATGCTCAAGCGTGGGCATGTAGACCACGTAGCGCCCCGGGAGCGCGATGTGCGAAGTGATCCGCGCGCCCTTGGGGCCGAGCGGCTCCTTGGCAATCTGAACGATGATTTCCTGGCCTTCTTTCAGCAGATCGCTGATCGACGGTTGGCCTTGATTGGGGCGCGAAACGGTATGCTCCGGACGCTGCTGGCGCTCCTGCTGCGGTCGCACTTCGCGAACCGAAGCGGCGCCGTTGGACTCGCCACGCGCCATTTCCGGAAGAGGTTGCTCGGCAGTTCCGGCTTCGGGGCGTGCGCGGTCGGCTTGATCAGGCGAGCCCTGCGGACCCTGCGACCCTTGTCCGCGCCCACGCCGGCGGCGACGGGAAACGCGATGCGGGAAGCGGCCCCCGCGCTCGCGGACCGAAGCGCTGCCGGATTCTGCGGTTGCATCGCCGGCTGGCGCTCCTTCTCCTGAGGGCGCGATCTCAATGCCTTCGACGTCGCCCAGAATCATCGCTTGGATATCGCTGTCTTCGTCGTCGTCGAGCAGGGGCGCGACCGCGGGCTGGTCTTCTGGCTCGCCGGCGAGATGCTCGGAGACTTCGGCCGACTCCAGCGTCTCGGGCAAGAATTCTACCGCGTCGGCTTCTTCCGCTGCGGTCTCTGTCAGCAGGAGGCCGGGTTCCGCGGGCACTTCAGCTAAGTCCGGCTCTACCGTGCGCCGGTGTAAGGGCGCGTCCGGCAGTGCGTTTTCCGGTGGATAGTGGATGGGCTCGTCGAACTCGTTTTCGACCACTCCGTTTTCTTCCGCGGAGGTGGTTTCTACGATGGGGGCGATGGATCCCGCGGCGCGCGGCGCTTGTTCCGGCGCTCGCTCCAACGCATGCTCCGGAGGCGCAACGTGGCGATACTTCGCCAGCGATTCGCCGGGTAAAACGATGGGCGCGACCGGCACCGGCGCCCAAGCGGGGGATATCGGGGTCTCGACGGCGGCCTCAGCCTCGGCCTCCTCTTCTGCCTCCCGTGCGGCCTCCCGCGCGGCGGTTGGCGATTCCGCTGTTAGGGCCTCCGGCGGCGCCGCCGTACGAGCGCTATCACTGGCGTACTTCGCATCCGGGAAACCGTGCCCGCCACGGCGGCGGCGGCGGGACCTGCGGCCCCTGCGCTCACGCTCCTCATGCTCGCCTGTGGGAGCAGCAGGCGCGCTTCCGTTTGCGGCAGGAGCCGCTGGTGTTGCTATTACGGCAGCTCCTTCAGCGGCGTCGGCAGGGACCACACTCTCTTCGGCGGGAGCCTGAACCGGCGGCCGGTAGGGCGGAGCGGCGTCGCGTTGCTCACGGCCGCCGCGATCGCGGCCACGCCCGCGGTCACGGTCCCGGACCGGGCGCTCGTCGCCGGTGATCTTGTCGAAATCCTCGTGCTCTTCGAGGAAGTCGGAAACGTAGAGAAACGTGTCGCGCTCGAGGCCCACATCGACGAAAGCCGATTGCATCCCGGGCAGCACGCGCGTGACGCGCCCTTTATGAATGCTGCCGGCGAGCGAATATTCGTTGGCACGCTGGAAGTAGACTTCCACCAACTGGTCGTCTTCGATCAGCGCCACTTTGGTCTCATGCCGATTGGCTGAGATCACCAATTCCTTACTCATGTGTTCATCCCTTCATGGGCCTTCGGGGCCCTTCATAGGCCTTCGAGAGGCCTCGGGGACCGGGTCCAAGGGATGAGGCGTATAACGCGGGCTTCGATCGATAGCTCACTGGCGGCGTCGCCGGGATGGAGACTTTCCTCGCACATCCCGCTTCCGAACCACTCCAACCGCCAGCAGAAGAACCCACTCTCGGGGAGGCCAAGTGATCCGCCACGATCGGCGCGTCTCAATCCCCTTGAAGGAGTTCAAAAAACTTTGGTTACCGAAATCCGTTTTACGCCTGAACGCCTTTGGAGCGCCAAGTCCGTATCTAAATCAACTCACAAACCGCCGGAGCCGTACGTTGTTCACCAGCCCCAGCATCATAAATACCGAAAACATATTCGAGCCGCCCGAACTCATGAGCGGCAAGGGAATCCCGGTTACAGGCATGCGCCCCACCACCATTCCGACGTTCACCAGCACATGGAACAGCAGCAGCGCCGCCACGCCCATACAAACGTACATCCCAGCCCGGTCGGGGGCCATCTGGGCATTTTGAACAATCTGCATCAACAGCAAAAAATATAGGCTTAACACTACCACTACACCGACGAACCCATGCTCCTCCGCGAACGACGAGAAGATGAGGTCGGTATGGGTGGCCGGCAGGAAGCGGAGCTGGGTTTGTGTGCCGCGCGTGACTCCGCGCCCCCAGACGCCGCCGTCCCCCACTGCAATCTTGGATTGAATTACCTGATAACCGGCTCCCCGCGGATCGCCCGAGGGGTCGAGAAACGTCACCAGGCGCTGCCGCTGATAGTCCTTGAGAAGGTACCAGCCAACCGGCAAAGTGAGCGCGCCTACTAACGCGACTATGGCCAAATATCGCCATTGAACTCCGGCTATCAGAATCCCGACGGCGAGGATCGGCAGGTACGTTAACCCCGTACCCAGATCCGGCTGGTAGATCACCAGCATGGCCGGAATTCCTACTAACCCTCCTAATTTCAATAAGTCGCGAGGCTTGATCTCATCACTACGCAGTTCCGACACGTACCTCGCTACCATTAATATTATCACCAATTTGACAAATTCCGAGACCTGAAGATTTACACCCAGGATTCTGATCCAGCGCTTCGAACCGAATACCAGGCGCCCGGCTAACAACACGCCGACCAGCGCGGTCACCGAAAGCGTGTAAAGCAACGGGATCTGGCCCAGCAGCGTGTGGTAGTCGATGGACGTAACCAACCACATCAAGCCGAGGGCGATGCCGATCCAGATCAGTTGCTTCCACCACGCGTCTTCCCAGCGCGTATCGCGGGTCGCGGAGTAGATCTGCAGCACGCCGAGTCCGCAGATGACCAGGGTGATCAGCAGAAGCGGCCAATCCAGATCACGATAACTGCGGTAGCGCGCCATGCAGCTTTCAGTTTACGGCAAAAGAGGGGTGAAAGCCTACGAGTTTATTCGACGTTGAGAGTCGTATGCTAATATGCTTTTATGCGTACGACTATCGACATGCCTGACGCCTTGTTCCGCAAGACCAAGGCGGTAGCGGCGCTGCGCGGGTCCAGCATGAAGGAACTGATAATCCATGCGGTGGAACGTGAAGTGACCGCTATCGCCCCGCCAGCCAAGCGGAAGCGAATCAAGCTGCCCTCATCCGCTCGTGGAAAGGCCGCAAACTGGATCTGACTGGCTTCGATTTCGATGAATTACTTGGCTGACGTCAACGTCTGGATTGCGTTGGTGGCCGTCGGCCATGTGCATCATTCCATCGCATTAGCGTGGTCCGAAGAGCCGCAAACCAGCCAGATCCTTTTTTGCCGAATCACTCAGATGGGCCTGCTACGTTTGCTGACCAATCGCAAGGTCATGGGTGAAAACATTTTGACCCCTGCTGACGCCTGGAGAGTTTACGTGTCGTTGTGCGACGATGACCGCGTGCAATATGCCGAGGAACCTCCCCATTTTCAATTCGAACCAGTCCGTGTGGATTAAACTGCAACCAGTTCCGCAGTGAGGCCACGCTTGCATTACCAGCCATCGCTTCCCGCCGGAAGAGACTGTCGATACAGTTGGTTCGTCATAATCCCACTCGGTCGAATCCAAGTAGTCCACCAATCGCCAGGCGCCGCCCGACGCCTCCTGATGAAACACAAGAAATCGCCTCTTTGGCGTTGAGATCGCCAGTGCATTTTAACCACCTGAATTTTAACCGACGCCTATCGAAGCGGCCAGTTCGCGGAAGCTGGCCTCGCAATAATTGTCGTCACTCCGCATTGAAGTCTCGCGGATTCCTTCGCCCCGCTCGCCGTCGTCTTGGAATCGTCCCACTGATGACGTCCGCCATGCTGATTCACATCGGCGTTGCGAAGATTCTTTTTGTCCCGAAAATCGTCAGGATTAACCGAGGATTGCGCAACTGCCAGCATGGCGGATGATACGAAGAAAATTAACGCCAGGAGCGCAGCGCATAGCTGCATCATATCGCTACGCCAGCCACTCCGTGGTCACGCCGACCAACATCGGTCCGAGCAGGGACGCGGCCTCGCGCTCCACGCTCTGCAACACTTGTTCGGCGAAGGCTTGATCGGGCGATACCGTGACGCAGGCCACCAGGCCGCGCTGCCACAGGTCTTGATGATCGATCTCGGCTACCGCGACGTTGAACTTCGCGCGTAGCCGGTCCTTGAGACTCTTGACGTAATGCCGCTTGTCTTTGAGCGAGTGCGCGTCATCCAGGCGCAACTCAAAAGTGATGACGCCGATGGCGGGCACGTGATCCGGGCTACGCCATGGCTTCGGCAGCCACGCGCTCGGTTACGAAAGCTTCGATCACGTCGCCGGGCTTGATGTCGTTGTAATTGGCGAGCGAGATGCCGCATTCAAAGCCCGACTTCACTTCGCTCGCGTCATTCTTGAAGCGCTTCAGAGACTCGATCTTGCCGGTGTGGATCAGCACGTTATCGCGCAGCAGCCGTATTTCGTTGTTGCGGCCGATCACGCCGTCGTCAACATAGCAGCCAGCGACGCTGCCGACCTTGGAGATCCGGAACACGTCGCGCACCTGCGCACGGCCCTTGTAGACTTCCTTGAACACCGGCTCCAGCATTCCGGTCATGGCTTTCTTGATCTCGTCGGCCAACTCGTAAATGATCGAATGCAGGCGGATGTCGACCTTTTCCTGCTCCGCCGTGGTCTGCGCGTTGCGCTCCGGACGCACGTTGAAGCCCACGATGATCGCGTTCGACGCCGAAGCCAGCAGCACGTCGGTTTCGGTAATCGCGCCGACGCCCGAATGCAGCACGCGAATCTTCACCTTCTCGTTCGACAGCTTCTGCAGCGTATCCGTCAAGACCTCGGCGGTGCCGCCGACGTCGGTCTTGAGGATGATGTTCAGTTCCTTGGTCTCGCCTTCCTTTAACTGATCGTGAAGCTGGTCGAGCGTGATGCGGTTGGTCTTCGACATCGCCACTTCGCGCGCCTTGGCTTCGCGATAGATGACGATCTGCTTGGCCTTGGCGGTGTCGGTGACGACCTGCAGCGTGTCGCCGACTTCGGGCAAAGATTCCAGACCCAGCACTTCGGCGGGCATCGACGGCCCGGCCTCGCGGATGGGCTCGCCCTGGTCGCCGAACATGGCGCGCACCTTGCCGAACACCGAGCCGCAGATGAAATAATCGCCTACCTTGAGCGTGCCGTTGCGCACCAGCACCGTCGCCACCGGACCGCGTCCGCGATCGAGCTTGGCTTCGAGCACCGTTCCCATCGCGGGACGCGCGGGATTCGCCTTCAGATCCTGAATCTCGGCCACCAGCAGAATCATTTCGAGCAACAGATCCAGATTGGTCTTGGCGCGCGCCGAAACCGGAACCATCACGGTCTCGCCGCCCCAGTCCTCGGCCAATAAGCCGCGGTCGGCCAGTTGCTGCTTGATGCGCTCGGGCTGGGCATCCGGCTTGTCGATTTTGTTGATGGCGACGATGATCGGAACGCCGGCCGCTTTGGCGTGGTCGATGGCTTCGAGCGTCTGCGGCATCACGCCGTCGTCGGCCGCCACCACCAGCACCACGATATCGGTAACCTTGGCGCCGCGGGCGCGCATGCGGGTGAACGCTTCGTGACCGGGCGTGTCGATGAAGACGATGTTCTTGCCGTTCTTCTCGACGTGATAGGCGCCGATGTGCTGCGTGATTCCGCCGGCTTCTCCGCCCGCCACGTTGGCCAGGCGAATGGCATCCAGCAGCGAAGTCTTGCCGTGATCGACGTGGCCCATGATGGTGACCACCGGAGGACGCTTCTCGCGATCCAGATCGACTTCGGTCTGCTGGATATCGTGCGTGCTCTCTTCTTCGTAGCTGAGCTTGTTGGTGGATGCGCCGAAATCGCGCGCCAGCTCCTCGGCCAGCTTTACGTCCAGCGTCTGGTTGATGGTGGCGAAAATCTTTTTCTCCACCAGCCGCTTCACCAGCAGGTTGCCTTTGATGCCCAGCTTCTCGGAAAGCTCCTTCACCGTGATGCCTTCGGCGATGGTGATCTCGCGATCGATGGGCGGCGGCTGGAACGATTCCTGGCGGCGCATCACCGGACGGATGCGTCCCTCTTCATCCTCGCGGCGGCGATCGGTGCCACGGGCTCCCGGCTTGGTAGCATGGCGGCGGCCTGGATCGGCCGGCAGCGTCGCCGGTTCAGCGCGCAACGGAGAAGACGTCGGATGCATCGAACGCCCGCGCGGCGGCCCGCCGGGGCCGCTCGGCCGCGGACTGCCCGGTCCACCGGGTCCGCGCATTAAAGGCTGGCCCGGACGCACCGGACCGGTATAAATCGGACGGCCGGGAACCGGGCTCGCGGGGCGCGCGGTCGGCATTCCGGGGCGCGGCGCACCTGGCGCGGGAGCGCTCGGCATGGCCGGCGGGCGGGCGAGCCGCGCCACCATATCGGCGCGCGGCGGAACCACGGGCCGGGCGGCGGGTTGGCCCACCAAATTCGGCTTGGCCGGAGGACGCAGCGGCATGCCTCCAGAGATCGTACCCCCTCCCACGGTTTGCGCGGCGGAGGCGCGGCTCCCGGAGTAGGTCTTAGCGCGGGCCGGGCCGGCATCGGAATCGTCGGCACTACAGCGCTGGGCCGGGGAGCGCCCGGCGTGGTGATCATTACCGGCGGTGCGGGCGCGGAGGGAGCGGCGTGCGCGGCAGGCGGAGGAGCGCTCATTAGTGCGCTTACCGCAGGCATGCTTGCTGCGGGAGAAGTCCGCGCCGTGTCCGCATCGGCGGGATCGGCTGGCGCGGTCCCGAAAGAATCTGTCCTGGCCGGGGCGGCGGAGGCGCGGAGCGCGACGGAATCACCGGACCGCGATTAGCGGGAGCATTCGGGCCACCCGGTTGCCCGGTCGCCAATGGCGGGCGCAGCGGAAACGCGGGACGCACCGGCGCGGGAGCTTCGGAATTCTCAAGCAGCGCGGAAGCAGCGGGCCTGGCAGGTTCCGGCGTGGCCGGAGGCGGCACGTTCTTCGAAACCGGCGCGGGTTCTTCCACCGCCGCTGCCGACTGCCGTGCAGATTCCTGCCGCGGAGCCGCTTCATGACTCGCCGCCTGCTCCTCGGCGCCCATTCCCGCCACGCGCCGGCGGAGATTCAGCACCACATCGTCGTCGAGCGAACTGGAATGTGTCTTCTTGTCTGTGACACCTAATTCCGGCAACAAATCCAGAATGACGCTAGGCTTTACCTCGAGTTCCCGGGCCAGCTCGTTGATGCGAATTTTACCCATACATAAAACCCCGGAGTGTAACGCCAGTACTCCAGGGATTGCGCGCTAAACCTTTCTCAGAACACCGCCTGGGGACGAAATTTTACTTCTGCCCCTCGACGGACTCCACATTTTCTATCGTAACAGATTCATTTTCCGGCTCACTTGCACTGCTAGCGGCCGGATTTCGCTGCTTCAGACGCGGGCGGCATCGCGCCGGCGGCGGATTCTTCCGTCTCTTCAGGCGCAACTTCGGATGCCTCAAACTGCCCGTAGTAGCTGTTGACGGCCGTCTGGATCGCTTCAACCGTTGCCGGATCGATCCCCGGCACCGCCTCCAGATCTTCCGGCGTCATTGACCCCAGGCTCTCCACGGTGTTCACGCCGCCGGCCATCAACTTTTCGACCATGGCTTCGGTGAGGCCGTGATCCACCAGCACCGACACCGGGGCGCCCGGCACCACCGCAGCCATCTGCGATTCCACTTCCTGGCGCTTCTCTTCTTCACTCTTGATATCGATCCGCCAGCCCAGAAGCTTGGCGGCCAAGCGCACGTTCTGCCCCTTCTTGCCGATGGCGAGCGAGAGCTGGGTGTCGTCCACGACCACTTCCATGTGCTTGCCCAGCGCATCCACGATGGTGACGCGCGCGATCTTCGCGGGACTCAGCGCGTGGGTGGCAAACACCACCGGGTCGTCGTTATATTCGATGATGTCGATCTTCTCGCCGCGCAGTTCGCGGATGATGGATTGCACGCGCATGCCCTTCATCCCGACGCAGGCGCCCACACTATCGACGTCGCGGTCACGGCTCGATACCGCGATCTTGGTGCGCTCCCCGGCTTCGCGCGCACAGCCCTTGATCACCACCGTGTTGTCGTAGATCTCCGGAACTTCCTGTTCGAACAGGCGCATCACCAGCTCCGGCGCGGCCCGCGAAATAATCACGCCCGCGTTCTTGCCGGTCTTGTCGACGCTCTTGATCACGCACGCGATGCGGTCGCCCACGCTGAAGCTCTCCAGCTTCGACTGTTCTCTCTTGAGCAGGCGAGCCTCGGTTTTCCCCATGCCGACGATGAGGTCCGGACCTTCGATGCGCTTCACTTCGCTGCGCACCAGTTCCCCGATGCGTCCCGCGTATTCCGAAAACACGTTGTCGCGCTCGGCTTCGCGCACCTTCTGCAGAGATCACCTGCTTGGCGGTCTGCGCCGAAATGCGGCCCAGCGCATCGGTAGACTTGGGGAAGCGGATTTCCGAGTCGATCTCAGCGTCGGCGCGAATTTTCCGCGCGTCCTCCAGCGAAATTTCCTTGTCCGGATCGGCTACTTCCGCCACTACCTTCTTCACGCCATAAATCAGGATTGCGCCGGTCGATTCATCCAGATCGGCGGCCAGCTCTTCGTTGGTATGGAAATGTTTCCGCGCCGCCACCAGCATGGCGTCCTTCACCGCGTCCAGAATGATCTTCGGATCGATGCCCTTTTCCTTGCTCAGAATTTCGATGGATTGAACAATAGGTCCCAGACTCATATGATTTCCATTTTTAGTGGTGAGAAAATTACCACTCGAACTTCAGGTTGGCTTTTTCCACCTGTTCGAGAGGGAACTGCACGCTCTTGCCCGGCCCGGGTTCAAGAGTGATCACGCCGGCGGCGAAACTCTTGAGCGTCCCGGTAAGGTGGCGTTGATTTTCGACGGGCTGGCGCAGGACTACCTTGATTTTCTGTCCCACGAAGCGCTCAAATTCGCGCGGCTTGGTGAGCTTGCGCTCCACCCCCGGCGAACTTACTTCCAGACGGTAGCCCGCGCCCGGAATCACGTCCTCGACGTCCAGGATGGTCCCGACGTGGTGCGAAATGAATTCGCAATCGGCCAGTGTAACGCCTTGCGGCGCAGCCGGATCCACACCTTGCCCGGGAACCGGAGGGCGGTCGATAAAAATGCGCAGAACTCGATTGCGGCCGCCGCCCACCAGGTCCACATCGACGATCTCGATGCCCTCGCTGGCGCCAACCCTTTCTGCGATCTCGATTACTTTGTCTATGACAGCCTCACGGTCCGCCATTTGGCTTCGCCGTCCATTTAAAATAGTGCCAGCCAATAAAAAAGTGGGCTTGCGCCCACCCAACTATTCGCCAACTCACCCTAGTATACACTACGCGTGAGACCGGGCACCGCCGCCTCCCGAAAGTGGCGAAAGCTACACTTGGACGTCAGGCAAGAAATTGGATACTCCCACTCTGCATGTCCTTCTCGTGGTGTTTTTCGCCACTTTGATTCGATCGACATTTGGCTTTGGCGAAGCGCTGATTGCTGTCCCGCTGCTGGCCCTCAGTATTCCGATCGAGATCGCCGCTCCCGTCGCAGTTCTCCTGTCGATCCTCATCGCTGCTGTGGTCGTCGTGCAGGACTGGCGGAAAATCCACGTGCGAAGCACCGGGTGGCTGCTGGCTCCGACATTCCTGGGCATTCCGCTGGGGATTGCACTGCTGACTAGCGTTCATCAGCACGTCGTTAAGGGCATACTGGCACTCGTGATCGTGGCGTTTTCGGGATATTTTCTCGCGGGCAAAAGTCCGCTCCACTTGCACAGCGACAATCGCGCGTGGCTCCTGGGTTGTGGATTCCTCGCAGGTGTGCTCGGAGGCGCGTACGGAATGAACGGCCCTCCTTTAGTGATCTATGGGGCAATGCGCCGTTGGTCTCCGCAGCACTTCCGCGCGACGCTGCAAGGATATTTCCTGCCCGCGAGCTTAGTCGCCATGGCGGGATATTGGTTCACGGGATTATGGGTTCCCGGCGTAACTCGCTATTTCCTGATGTCGCTGCCGGTAGTCCTTCCCGGTATCTTTCTGGGCAGGATGATCAATCATCGCCTGCGCGGAGATACATTCCTGAAATATGTTCACGCCGGCCTGGTGTGCGTTGGCGCGGTTCTTCTGTTCCAGGCACTCCGTCAGAAATAGGCGGGAGTCAGCCGGCCGCTAACCCCACTTCTTGCCGAGTGCTTCGAGGCCCGCGCGCCCGAGATCTTCCGGCGTCATTACGATGCTGAATTCGACATGGGCGTTGAAGCCCAGGAACCAGGGCTCGGCCAGAGAGGGCACTTGGGACGCATTATCCATGTTGACAACGATGATCCCGCCGCGCTGGCCGTCGCGATCGCCGAAGTACGCCGCTTCTGGCTTGGCATCCGCCAGGATCTTTTGCATTCTAGCCCCGGCGGAACCGTCTCTGACGTAGGAGTTGAAGGGTTCAAGCGGGAGTTTCACTTCCATGAGGATTCGCATATGGCCCACCAGTTTACACGTTCGGGGACGTGACCGCATCGCTCACCCACAGTTCCGAGGCTAGTAGCCCGTGCCAGGCATCTTCGCGGCGCACTAAGTGGAATCCGTGACGTTTCAAAAGCGGATGGTGATCGACTAGACGGCGCGTGTGCAGTCCGGTTGCGATGCGGAAGAAAAGGTAGAGAGAGCGCACCAGCCAGCCGTTTCCGCGAAACTCTGAGATCAACCATCGGGCTCCAGGAGTGGCGGCGCTAGCCAGGCGCGCTATCAACGGTTCCAAATCCGTCTCATCGAAGCAATCCAGAAAGAAGTGCGTGACGATCAGGTCGTACTCGCCAGACGGCAGGGGCACAGCACGCGCGTCTGCATTGCGATAGACGACGTGTTCGGTACCGGCGCGTGCCTGAGCCAACTCCAGCATCCGCGCACTTACGTCAATGTAGTCGACGCACGCATGTGGAGCAGCCGTCAGCAATGCAGCCAGCGCCCGGCCGTCGCCATCGCCCAGCGCCAGAACGCGCCGCGCATCGGCTACATCGCGCACAAACGTTTCCCGCCGCCTCTCCAGCGCTCGCCCGAAGCCCGCATACTCGATCCAGCGATACCAGCGGGCGATCCGGTCACAGTTCACTTTAGCCGCGCACCAGCGGCAGGAACAATAGCGGGCTCAACAGGGCCACGTCGGCTAGCACGCGCACGGCATCCGCCGACAGTTTTGGCCGCACTCGATCCAGCAGCAGGAATCCGAACGCGCTCGCGAGTTCTGCCCCTCCCAGCACCGGACGATGCGCATAGAGCAGCGTGGCCGCCGCGCATGCCACGACGATCGCGGCGATGCTGGGCGACCAGTCCAATTTTTCGCCCTCCCATTTCTGGATTGCGATGCAGTTCATCCAGCACAGCCCTGAGAACAGAAGAATCGTCGTCACGTCTGCCGGAGTCTTCACCTTGCCCCAAGCCACCAGCGAAGCGCCCAGCGCGAACAGCACTCCGACCGCGGCCTCTTTGTGCAATCGCAGGACGCTCGAATGCACCAGTGCAAAATACACGCCGACGGCCGCGAGCAAAATCAAGCCGCGCAGAAAGAGCGCCGGCGGCAGCCGCTCCGCTGCCAGCCAGGCGGTGAAGCCGAGGACCGTCATCCACACTGGAAGCAGCCCACGCCAATGATGCCGGTAGAAGTCATGCCGCGGAGACTGGTAGTCGCCTTGCCATGCGTCGAGCGTCCGGTCGGCCGCGTAGATCAACCACACCGTCATAAGCAACAGCAGCGCCGCAAGCGCGTCCACTGGCACTCGAAAGCAACGCGCAAACAGAATCTGCCACAGCACGGCAACCACGGGAGCATCCAGGCTCAGCAGATTGGGCCATAGCCACAAGCGCGCGGGCGCTGCGGTTGCTGACAGTGCGCTCTCCACACCTTTATTATGAACGCATGCGTTTTGGTATCCTGCTGTCGCTGGTGGCCCTGCTTGCGGTTCCCCGGCTGCCCGCGAAAGACCGTCCCATTCCCATCAAGGTTGTGGCCGTAACCATGTTTGAAATCGGCGCCGACACCGGCGACCGGCCCGGCGAGCTGCAGTATTGGGTAGAGCGCGAAAAACTCGACCGCGTGATTCCGTTCCCGCAGGGCTATCACGATCTGCGCATGAATTCCAAGGGCGTGCTGGCTGTGCTTACCGGCGTCGGCACGGCGAAAGCGGCCGCGACCATCATGGCGCTGGGCATGGACCCGCGCTTCGACCTGACCAAAGCCTATTGGCTGGTGGCAGGCATCGCCGGTATCGATCCCGCCGACGGCAGCCTCGGCTCCGCCGCGTGGGCCGAGTGGGTGGTCGACGGCGACATCGGTTACGAGATCGACGCCCGCGAAATTCCCAAGGATTGGAAAACCGGCTATGTGCCGTTGCGCAAGGCCACGCCCTACGAATTGCCTCTCACTGTGCCCAACAACGGCGAAGCATATCACTTAAATCCAGCCCTGGTCGACTGGGCGTTTCGGTTGACGCAGAACGTGCCGCTGATGGACACGGAAGCCATGCAGAAGGAGCGTGCCTTGTATCCCTCGCCCAACGCGCAACGCGCGCCGTTCGTCCTCAAGGGCGACACGCTTTCCTCCAGCACCTTCTGGCACGGCAAGCTGATGAACCAGTGGGCCAACGACTGGGTGAAGTATCACACCGGCGGGCAAGGCAACTATGTCACCACCGGTATGGAGGACACGGGCACCTTGCAATCACTCACGTTTCTTGCGAAGGCCGGCCGCGCCGATCTCAACCGCGTGCTAGTGCTGCGCACCGCGAGCGATTACGATTCGCCCACGGGATCGATGACCGCCGCCGAAGCTCTAGCGCGCAACGTACGCGGCCAGTTCACCGGCTTCCTGCCCTCCCTCGAAGCCGCCTGGCGCGTGGGACATGCAGTCGTCGACGAGCTGGTCGCGAAGTGGCCGCAGTACCGGGATACGATTCCAGGCAGCCTGCCGCACTGATGCGCCACCTGATACCATTCCCGTGTGGGCGATTCCGCGTGCGTCCCAAGTTCCGCCTCCGCTTTTCCGGCGACCACGGTTTCTTCGAGGCACTCCGCCCTGGTCCGCGTCACTCACTGGATCACTGCCCTGTGCTTTCTTGCGCTGCTGATCAGCGGAGCTGAAATTGTGGTCTCTCACCCTCGCTTTTATTGGGGAGAAACCGGCAACATCCATACTCCAACGCTGTTCAAACTGCCGATCCCAGCCTCGAGGAACCTCGTGCCGACCGGCTACGGGTATGTGCTGCCGGACCAGAACGGCTGGAGCCGGTATCTCCATTTTCAATCTGCATGGATTGTGGTGTTGACCGGCTTGCTATACGCAATCTACGGGCTGTTTACGGGGCACTTTCGGAGAAACCTGCTTCCGGACCAGGCGGATCTTTCGGGGCAGGCGTTCTCGAACGCAATCGCCAAGAACCTTCGCTTTGAACGGCCGGGCGAGGCGGAAGCCTGGTCGTATAACGCGCTCCAGCGGCTCACTTACCTGTTCGTGATCGTTGTTCTGTTCCCCTTAGTCATCTGGACAGGCTTAGCCATGTCGCCCGCGTTTGTATCCGCGGTTCCGGCGGCCGTCACTCTATTGGGTGGCCAACAATCCGCGCGCACGATTCACTTCTTCGTTTCACTGGCTCTCCTGCTCTTCCTGCTGATCCATGTCGTGATGGTTTGCCGAGCCGGCTTTCAGAGCCGTATGCGAGCGATGATCACGGGCCACGCCGCCGCACATATATAGAAGGCCCATGACCAATCTCTCCCGCCGCAAATTGATCACAACCGGACTCGCCAGCGCGGCAGGCGTAACGGGTTTGGGCGTGGCCGCGCGCGTCGCGCAAAGCCATGGACTGATCCCGCCCGATCACGGCGGGATCTATGGTCTCGGGGAGACGTTAAACTACGCTTCCCAGAGGCTGCTAACCAGGCACTCGTTGGCCCGCGAGTTCGCTCCACGGCAGATTTCGAAAATCCCCGTCGCTAACGAAATCGCGCCCCCGACGGAAGCGTTCAAGCACCTTCAGGCCGGAGGGTTCGCTGACTGGCAGCTCTCCGTCAGCGGCATGGTCGCCCGGCCCGCCTCGTTTTCGCTGGCCCAACTCAAGAGCTACCCTTCTCGCAGCCAGATCACCCAACTCGCGTGTGAAGAGGGCTGGTCGTATATAGCCGAGTGGATCGGCGTGCCTCTCTCCCACGTCCTGGAAATTGTGGGAGTCCAGCCGCAAGCGAAATACATTGTCTATTCCTCGATTGAACCCGACTGGTGGGATAGCATCGACATGGCCGATGCATTGCATCCGCAGACGTTTCTCGCCTATGGGATGAACGGCGGCGAAATTCCGGTGGGCAACGGCGGGCCGCTGCGCATGCGGGTTCCGCGCCAGCTCGGCTATAAGAGCGTAAAGTTCATCACCCGCCTGACAGTCACGGACAGTCTGAAAGCGTTCGGCAAGGGCCTGGGCTCCGCGTCTCCCGAAGCAGGTTACGCCTGGTACGCCGGAATCTGACGCCGCGAATCAGGCGTGCCGGGCTCTCGCCTGAGGGCGTTGGGCCGCTGGAACGTTACGATCGCGATGATCGCGGCGGAATTGTGCCGGAGGACAGTCAAACTCACGCTTGAATGCGCGATTGAATGCCGCTTCCGACCCATAGCCCACCGCATCGGCGACTTCGGCGACGCTGTCTTCGGTCGAGCGGAGAAGCTCCGCGCCCAGTTTCAGCCGCCACTGCGCAAGGTAAGCCATCGGCGACTTTCCCAGGAAATGACGGAAGCGCTCGGCCAGCCGTGTGCGCGAAAGACCTGTGCGCTTTGCCAGCTCCGCGATGGTCCAGGGATGCGCGGGCTCTTTGTGCAGCAGAGCGAGCGCCTGCCCGATGAGTGGGTCGCGCGCGCCGGCCATCCAGCCAGTCTGATCGGGAGGCAGCGAGCCAATGTACCGCCGCAGAGTTTCGACCAAGAGTAACTCGGAAAGCTTAGCTAGCACCAGACTGCTGCCGGCGCTTCCTCCATTGGCGTGATCGACCGAGAAGCGGATGGAGTTTTGGAGCCATTGGCCGGACGGCTCGCCCGAGATATTCACCTTCAGAATCTTGGGCAACCGGACAAAAAGATTTCGCACAGCCGCGGATCGCAGGCCATATATCCGCAAACGAAACGCGTGATTTCGCCGCCGCCGCCGAAGCGCGCGACCTTGAGCCCGTCGGCAAGATGCGCTGACATTGCTTGGCCGTCGACTGGCTTGTCGGTTAACCCGTTGCCCAACCGGTGAGCATCTCCGTGCGGAAAGATGACGATGTCGCCCACAGTCAACTCCACGCGCTGCCCCTCCAGAAGCCGGGCATAGGCCCGCCCCTCGGTAACGAAATGATAAGTGATCAGGTGTTCCGCTCCCGGAGCGAGATATGCGGCCATCGCTTCCGACCGGGAGGAGTCAAAACACCAGGTCGCGGAGAACTCCCCGTTGAAGAACAAGGCCCCCTCCAGCCTAACGACTTTCAATACTTCCGAAAGCACGTCCATGCCGGATATTTTCGCCCAATTGGGCGTTTGTGCCAAGCATGCCGAACGATGGATCAAGTATTCTAAGCTCGATTGGCCGCACAATGGCCATGAATCGAGGAGAAAACCATGAATCCAAGCCAAGCTATGAATCCAAGCCAAACTGCAAATCCAAACCAGGCCTTGTGGGAAAAAGGCGACTTTACAAAGATCGCTGCCGTGATGCGTGAGTCGGGAGAAGCGCTCGTGAAGTCAATTGGGATAACGCCGCCGCTGAGGGCTTTGGACCTCGGCTGCGGAGACGGCACCACGGCCGTGCCGCTGGCGCTCCTGGGGGCCGATGTTACGGGAATCGACATCGCCAGGAACCTGGTGGAAGCCGGAAACCGGCGGGCCGAGAAGGCCGATCTCAAACGGCTGAAGTTTCAGGAAGGAGACGCGTGCAACCTGGCAGGGGTCAGCGACCATTCGTTTGATTTGACGCTTTCCGTGTTTGGCGCCATGTTCGCACCCAAGCCGTTCGATGTCGCCAAGGAGATGGTCCGCGTCACAAAACCGGGCGGCCGCATCGTGATGGGCAACTGGATCCCTAACGATCCCACTTCATTCGTATCGCAACTCCTGAAGATCAGCGCATCGTTTACCCCTCCGCCGCCGGAAGGCTTCATCAGCCCGATGTTGTGGGGTGTGGACACCCACATCATCGAGCGATTCGGCCAGGCTGGAGTGCCCGCGGAGAAAATCTCCATGGTCAAGGACACCTTCTACTTCGGGTCTCCTGACATGAGCCCGGCGGATCTGATTGAAATCTTCAGACGATTCTATGGCCCGACCATGAACGCATATGAAGCTGCGGACAAGAACGGGAAAGTGGAGGAACTACACCGGCAACTTTTAGAACTGGCGAACGCACAAAACCGGAGTAAGAACGGCGGCGTTTCCATTCCGGCCACGTTCCTGCGGGTTACCGTTTCCGCTTAACGGTCGATTTTTACAAAGGAGGAATTATGAATAACAGATCTGAAGCCCTAGCTACGCGCCTGGAGGCCGGCGCCGCTGCACTGGCCGCCTTCGCGGGCACGCTTTCCGAAGCAGAATGGCACACGCGCCTTCCCAAGGACGGACGGAAGGTTGGTGTCGTGGTGCATCACGTTGCCAGCGTGTATCCGATTGAAATCCACCTGGCGAGTTTGCTCGCGTCCGGCCAGCCCATCACCGGCGTGACCTGGGATGTAGTCGCAAATATGAACCGCGACCACGCGAAGGAGAATGACGGTACCGCGAAAGAAGCCACGCTGGCGTTGTTGGCAACCAACAGCGCCGCCGCGGCCGCGGCGATCCGCGCGCTGAGCGATGAACAGTTGGATCTCGCGGCGCCAGTGTCGCTGAATAGTGACGCTCCGCTCACATGCCAGTTCATGCTGGAGGACCATGCGGTGCGACACAGTTATCATCACCTCGCCGGAATCCGGGCGGCGCTGGCCCGCTAGCACGCGAAGCGCTTGGCTGCAAGGAAATGGCTGTGTCTTTCCGGCCGGATTGCCATGATTACGAGAATCCGGAAACGCCGTCCTCTCGAAAAAGCCCCGGATCGCTTAGCGCTTCGTATATTTTATGAGCTTCTGCTGGCCGACTTGCGAGCCGTAGATGTTGCCTTTTGAGTCCGCCGCCACTCCTTCAGCGCCGCTGGTCGTCGACATCATGAATGCCGGGTTGTTGGGGTACTTGTCGTCGCTTTCCGGGGTCGGCATCGTATCCGGAATGAATGCCAGAACCTTGCCGTTCTTGCCGTCCTTCACCCGGCCCACGCGGATGCCGCGCTTAAAGCCCGGATCGTTCTTGGCGTTCGACTGCGAATCGGCCACATAAATGTTGTCTTTGGCGTCGATGAAAATGCCGCTAGGCGCGCCGTACTGCTTCCATTCTTCGATGTAGTTGCCGTCCTGATCGAAGATTTGAATCCGGTTGTTATCGCGGTCGGCCACAAATAGGCGTCCTTTGGAATCCATGGCCAGTGCGTGAGGAGTGTTGAATTCGCCCGGACCCGAGCCCTTCTTCCCCCAAGTCTTGATGAACTTTCCGTCACTCGAAAACTTGACGATGCGGGCGTTGGTGTTGCCACCGTGCCCGTCGGCAACGAAGATGTCGCCATTGGGCGCTACCAGAACGTCGGACGGGCTGTTAAAGGTGTCGTTGGTAGTACCTGCGACGCCGGCCTTGCCGAGCGTCAGCAAAACTTTGCCGTCCTGGTTCAATT
Organism: Bryobacterales bacterium; assembly: GCA_963779075.1. Classification (GTDB taxonomy): domain Bacteria; phylum Acidobacteriota; class Terriglobia; order Bryobacterales; family Bryobacteraceae; genus Palsa-187. The sequence continues at coordinate 318,925 of CAVZWS010000018.1, read as the reverse complement.
TGAAAACCTGGAAGCCCTTGCCGTCTTTAATCGCCTGGTCGACGATCCAAAGATTTCCATCCTTGTCGATGTACATGCCGTGTGGCGTGACAAACATTCCGCCGCCGAAATTCTTCAGCAGCTTTCCGGAGGGAGCGAATTCGAAAATTGGATCCAGCGAGCTGCCGCCGCAGGTAGCCGCACCGCATCGATCGACGACCCAAATGTTCCCGGTCTTTTGGTCGATGTCCATCGCGCTCGCCGACCCCCATTTCCTCCCCTGCGGAATCTGCGCCCACTGGTCCAGGGCGTGATATGGATCGGGCTGGCTGTAAATCAGGCTTGCGGATGCAAGAAGAAGGCACAACGTAGTGGTTTTCATATAAACTCCAACGTTTATATTACAACCGAAGCCTGCTCATGCGCATGCGGTGCGCCGGAACGCGGAGCATATTCATTTTTACGCGGTCCGATTCCATCCCTGCACCACGCGCGTCTCGTGTTCATAGCCCAGCACGCTCACCGACCCCGTCGAGAGCGCCAGCAGACGCCCGCCGGTGGGCTCCAATCCCAGCCAGCGCGCCGCCAGCACACGTAACATGTGACCGTGGCTAAAAAGCACGACGTCGCCTCCCGCCGTGGTTGCCCTGGCGATTACGCGATCGGCGCGCTCACCGACTTGCTCCGCCGATTCGCCGCCCGGCGGAGTACCGGTCCAGATAGTCCATCCGGAGTTCTCGACTTGAATCTCCGAGGTGGTCAGCCCCTCATACGCGCCATAACCCCACTCCCGCAAATCCGGCGTCACTTCGGCGCGGTATCCCGCCAGACGGCACGTTTCCAGCGCTCTCTGTAGCGGACTCGCCAGCACCAGCGCAAAGGTTCTGCCCGCGAGCAGGCGCCCCACTGCCGCGGCCTTGCGCTCGCCTTCGGCGGTCAACGCCAGATCCGTCGATGACGTGTGCCTGCCGGAGGCGCTCCATTCCGTTTCGCCGTGCCGGATCAACCACAATTCGCCGCGACTCATCTTTACACTCTAATGCCTGGCTGGATCCCTCAGCCGCGCCAAACAGAAACGCAAGTCCATCGCCGGAGAAGTCATCTCCTTGCTCGAAGAGACCTCCCCACCCCCGCCCAACTGAAAAAGCGAAAGAAGTTTCTTGACTATGTGCTCCAGCTAAAGAAGAACTCCGCGCCAGCGGCTGGACCTTTTCCATCCACCGAAGAAATGATACGTGAGGATCGCGAGCGTTGAACCTGGTTGTGCTCGACGCGAGCGTCGCTGCCAAATGGTTGGTCTGGGCCGGCGAGCCCTTGGAGGCCGAGGCACTCGACCTACTGGAGGCTCGAAATCACGGACGGGTTGAATTCGTTGTGCCCGATCTCTTTTGGCCTGAAATGGGAAGCATCCTGTGCAAAGCAGTCCAGCGAAGCCGATGCACCGAGGAAGCCGCGATGCCTTCCATTCAGGCGCTTCGAGGCTACGACCTCGCTACAACGTCCTCCGAGCCATTGGTGGAATCGGCTTTTGCTATCGCCCGACGATATAACCGCTCTTTCTGCGACAGCGTTTATGTCGCCCTGGCGGCATCTCGACAGGCCACTCTCATCACCGCCGATGAAAAACTGGCGAATTCCACCGCCGCGTACCTCCCAGTCAAGTGGCTTGGAAGCTTACAGCTCTAAGGGTTAAACCATACTTGACAATAACGCACTAAACTTGCATAATGGTCGCAGGCTAAGTTAATAGCCGAGAGTTCAACGCTGAGTGACGGAGAGGGAAGAAATATCATGAGTAAAATCATTGGCATAGACCTAGGCACCACTAACTCCGTGGTTGCCGTGATGGAAGGCGGCCAGCCGGTCGTCATTCCGAACCAGGAGGGTGGGCGCACGACTCCGTCGGTGGTCGGATTCGCCAAGAGTGGTGAGCGCCTAGTCGGGCAAGTGGCCAAGCGGCAGGCGGTCACCAACCCGGAGAACACGGTTTATTCGATCAAGCGCTTCATGGGGCGGCGCTTCGACGAAGTGAATCAGGAAATGAAGCTGGTCCCCTACAAAGTGGTGGCCAGCGACGCGGATGACGCCCGCGTCGACATCAACGGCAAAAAGTATTCTCCGCCTGAAATTTCGGCGATGATCCTCGGCAAGCTGAAGGAAGCCGCCGAAGCCTATCTGGGCGAGAAGGTCACGAAAGCCGTAATCACAGTGCCTGCCTACTTCAACGATGCCCAACGGCAAGCGACCAAAGACGCCGGCAAGATCGCGGGCCTGGAAGTGATGCGCATTATCAACGAGCCGACGGCGGCCGCGCTCGCCTACGGCCTGGATCGCAAAAAAAATGAGACCATCGCGGTCTATGACTTCGGCGGCGGCACCTTCGACATTTCGATTCTCGAAGTGGGCGACGGCGTAGTCGAGGTGAAGTCGACCAACGGCGATACGCATTTGGGTGGCGATAACATCGATCAGCGCATCATCGACTGGCTGATCCAGGAATTCAAGCGCGATCAGGGTATCGACGTCTCCAAAGATCAGATGGCCTTGCAGCGTTTGAAGGAAGCGGCCGAAAAGGCCAAGATCGAGCTCTCGACGCTGCTCGAGACCGAGCTCAATCTGCCGTTTTTGACCGCCGACGCCAGCGGTCCCAAGCACTTGGCCATCAAGCTGACGCGTGCCCGTTTTGAGCAAATGGTGGCGGACATTCTGGAGCGTACGGTCGATCCCTGCAAAAAGGCGATCTCGGATGCCGGCGTGACGCCCGCGCAAATCGACGAAGTCGTGCTGGTGGGCGGCTCCACGCGCATTCCCAAGGTGCAGGAGATGGTGCGCAACCTGTTCGGCAAGGACCCGAATCGCAGCGTGAACCCCGACGAGGTAGTCGCGGTGGGTGCGGCGGTGCAGGGCGGTGTGCTGGGCGGCGAAGTGAAGGACGTGCTGCTGCTCGACGTGACGCCCCTTTCGCTCGGCATCGAAACGCTGGGCGGCGTTTTCACCAAGCTGATCGATCGCAACACCACCATCCCGACCCGCAAGAGCGAGACCTTCTCAACGGCGGCCGATTCGCAGACTTCGGTCGAGATCAAGGTATATCAGGGCGAGCGCGCCCTGGCCAAGGACAACCGCATGCTGGGCGTGTTCCAGTTGGTTGGTATTCCGCCGGCGCCGCGCGGCATCCCGCAAGTGGAAGTGACGTTCGATATCGATGCTAACGGCATCCTGAACGTCACGGCCAAGGACAAGGCCACCAACAACGAACAGAAGATCACCATCACTTCTTCCTCCGGCCTTAGCAAAGAGGAAGTGGACAAGATGGCCAAAGACGCCGAGGCTCACGGCGCCGAAGATCACAAGCGCAAAGACGAAATCGATGCGCGCAACCGGGCGGACTCGATGGTTTACCAGGTCGAGAAGATGCTCAAAGAGCACCGCGATAAGATCGGCGACGAGGACGCCAAGAACGTGGAAGCGGCGCTCGAAGGCACGCGCAAGGCAATGTCCGGCGGCAGCGTGGAAGAGATCAGCAAGGCCACCGATACTCTCACGCAGGCCAGCCATAAGCTGGCGGAAGCGATGTATAAATCGCAGGCCGGAGGTCCGGGCGGGGGAGCTCCGGGCGGAGCGGCCGGAGGCGATGGCGCGGGTCCGGGAGCGGGCGCAGGCCCCGAGAAGCCGAAGGACAACGTGGTCGATGCAGAGTTCGTCGACGTTGAAGACAAGAAGTAAATGGGTCGGGAAAGGAGTCGGGCCGTGGGCCCGACCCACCCTGCGTATGCCGCAGAACGACTACTATCAAACCCTCGGAGTGGAGCGCGCCGCGAGTGCGGATGAAATCCGCAAGGCCTACCGCAAACTCGCGCGCAAACATCATCCGGACTTAAACCCCGGCGATAAGTCCGCCGAGGATCGCTTCAAAAAGGTCCAGGAAGCCTACGACATTCTGAGCGAGCCGAAGAAAAAAGAGATGTACGACCAGTACGGCTTTTATTCGGAAAACGGAATGCCGGCGGGCGGTCCTGCGGGTACCGGTGGTCCGGGAGCCGGTCCGAACATGGGCTTCGGCGGATTCGACTTCTCGGACTTCACGCGCGCGGCCGGGTCGGGCAGCCCCCGCGGCCGTCCTTCCAGCGCTGGCCCCGGCGAATCGGCGAATTTTCAGGACATCTTCAGCCAGTGGTTCGGACGTCAGCATGAGCCTCAGGGCACGGCTCCCGAGAAGGGCACCGACCTCGAATACGGCCTCAGTATCGATTTCTGGCAGGCCATCCGCGGGACCCAGGTGCGTCTCAAGATCAATCGCCAGGAAGTTTGCACCACCTGCAATGGCACTGGCGGCGCGCGCTCCGGTGGCAACACAGTGTGCCCGGAGTGTAACGGCAGCGGCAACGTAACCCAGATGGCGGGCGCCATGCGCTTCAGCCTCACTTGCCCCCGCTGTGAGGGCACTGGCCGCTTAACCAACAAGTGCCCGACTTGCCACGGCGACGGACGTATTTCGCATGCCGAGACGGTAGAGGTGCGAATTCCTCCGGGAGCACAGCAAGGCTCCCGTCTGCGAGTGGCCGGAAAGGGCAACGCGGGAACGCACGGAGCGCCGGCGGGCGATCTATATATCACGGTGCGCGTCGAAGATCATCCTTTCTTCCGGCGCGATGCCGACGACATTTTAATCACCGTCCCGGTGCGAATCGACGAGGCCGGCCTGGGCACCAAGATCGAGGTGCCCACCATCGACGGCCGCGCGCAGCTCAAGATTCCGCAGGGTACGAAGAACGGACAGAAGTTCCGCATGCGCGAGAAGGGTGTGCAGAATTCGCGAACGGCGGTCCGCGGCGATCAGATCGTCGAGATCGTTGTCCAGGCGCCGGAGGTGCAGGATGAGCGCACCAAGGAACTGTTGCGCGAGTACGCGACGCTCAATCCCGCCGATCCGCGCGCGGAGATTTGGAGCAAGGTGTAATCCCATGTCCAAGGCGAGTTCCAAGGCAAAACGAGCCGCGTTCATGATTTCGGCGGTGGCCGAGCAATATCAGATTCACCCGCAGACCTTGCGCCTTTACGAGCGAGAAGGACTGCTCAAGCCGTCGCGCAGCGAGGGCAATACGCGCCTTTATACGGAGGACGACGTCGAGCGGCTGGAAGTGATCCTCAAGCTGACGCGCGATCTAGGCGTGAACTTGGCCGGAGTCGAAATCATTTTGAATATGCGCGAGAAGATGGCCGAAATGCAGCGCCAGATCGAGGCGTTCGTCTCCAGCCTCAACACCGAGATCACTTCGCAAAGGGCCCGCCCGGCGTCACGCCGAACCCGCCAATTCGTTGATCCCGGTGATCCAGATCCGGCGCTCAAAGAAGCCCGGCGCCTAACTCTCAGGGGGCGTCGACTACTGCTGGAACTGACCGTAATCTTTAACCAGCCTATGAACCTCGAAGGCAAGCGTTCCTGAACTCCCAACTCGTTTGCCTCTCAGTTCCACGCGTTCGCCCGCCCTCAAAGGCACCGATTCAATGTTTATCAGATTATAGGAATTGTTCCTGTTATCGAGCAGCGTCTCCGGATTATCCGTTGACTCGCAGACACGCCAAGATTTTGGCGGGGTTCTCGTTGCGCCGCACCAGGTACCCAATACCGATAGCGGCTGCCGCGCCTGCGCCAATCACGATTCATCCGTGCTTCACTGTTCGCCTCTCTAGGGCGGAATGTAGCCCGGGATAGTAATCGGGTATTGGCCGAAGCCTGATACAGCGCTCAGAGAGACTGCTACCGTATGCCGAATCCATCGTAATTGCATATAAGTGTTCCACCTTTCTGAACACTCGGCTGGCGCTGCCAATCCTGAAGTTGCAGGTTCTGCCCGCTTTTACAAGGTTTTTACGATTCTGCAAGAACCGTGCGAGTATTCCACGCCCCATACCCCACATCATCCATAATAGATAGATTCCTTCTATATGCCTGCTCCGTTGCGCAGCATGACCGGGTTTCGCACGCGTGCGCCGTCCTCTGGGCGATGGAGAACTGGTGGTGAGCGCCAAGAGCGTGAATCATCGCAGTCTCGATCTGGTGATCCAGGTTCCACCGGCGCTGGAGCCGTTGGAGGGCGCCATCCGGCCAATGGTGAAATCGAACATCGTGCGCGGGCATGTCGAAGTGCGCGTGTCGGTTCCGAAGACAGGCGGCGGGAGAGGCCGTGCTGGCACTCGATCGCGACTTTCTGCATGACTACCTGCGCATCTTCCGCGAAGAAGCCGCGGCGCACGATCTCGAATCGAAGCCGGATCTCAACGCAGCGCTGCGCATCCCGGGGATGTTCACTGCGGCCGAAAACGCGGGGCCGCCGGAGGGAGTCGAGGGCGCGCTCGATGTAGCCCTCGCCGAGGCTCTCGACGAGCTCAATGAATTCCGCTCCCGCGAGGGACGCGAAATCGCCGATGAGTTGCGGGGCCACAACCAGCGCTTGAATACCGCCGCCGAACACATGGAACAGCTTCGCACGGCCGCGTCGGAATATTTTCAGAAGCGGCTGGCCGAGCGTCTGCAGGAAGTCGCCAAAGGCATCCAGATCGATCCGCAGCGGCTGGCGCAAGAAGCGGCGATCCTGGCCGATCGCAGCGACATTGGCGAAGAGCTGGCGCGCTTGAAGGATCCACTCCGGGCAACTGGCGGCGCTGCTCGATGCGGGCGGCGAGGTAGGCAAGAAGCTGGACTTTCTGCTACAAGAGATGAATCGGGAAACCAACACTATTCTTTCGAAGACCAGCGGCGCGGGAGAGCCGGCCATGAAGATCACGGACCTGGCCCTGGCCGCCAAAGCCGCCATCGAAAAGATACGCGAGCAATCTCTCAATCTTGAATGACGCCGGAATGACGACGGTCTTTATCATCTCGGCGCCCTCCGGATCGGGCAAATCGACGCTGGTCAGTGAGCTGATGCGGCTGGTGCCCAGGCTGCGCTTTTCGGTGTCTTACACAACGCGCTACCCGCGCGGCGACGAACGCGACGGTGAGGACTATTTCTTCATCTCGCGCGAGGAATTCGAGGAGCGCGCCGCTCGCGGAGAGTTCCTGGAGCACGCAGAAGTCTTCGGGAATTACTACGGTACGCACATTAGCGAGCTGGACCGCGCCGCAGCCGAGGGTTACGACCTAGTGCTCGACATCGACGTGCAGGGTGCGCGACAATTGAAAGAGAGAATTCCGGCCGGGGTATCCATCTTTATTCTGGCGCCTAGCCGGCAGATCCTGGAAGAGCGGCTGCGGGCGCGCAGCCAGGACTCGGAAGCCGTGATCCTGCGCCGCCTGCACGATGCGGCTGGAGAAATCCGCAATTATTCTCTGTATGATTACGTGCTGGTGAACCGGGAAGTGGCGGCTTCAGTCGAGACGCTGGTTGCGATCGTGAAGGCCACCCGGAGCCGGCGCGACCGGATGGAAGACGAGATTCGTCCGATATTGGAAACGTTTTCGTAAGGTTAAAAAGGAAGCTTAAAAATGGCTGAATCAAATCTGAAGCAGGTGGCGCAAAACGTGATTCCGGACGACCCGGAAGCCAGCGCCTACCGCTTTATCATCGTGGCCGCGAAACGCGCGCGCCAGCTGCAGGGCGGTTCCCGCAGCATGCTGCCTACTACCTCGAAGAAGCCCACGGTGGCTGCGATGGAAGAAGTCCGGCGCGGGCTGGTGCCCTATGAAGACACCGCGATTCACAAGACGCTGCCGGCGCTCGCCGAAGAATAGCGGGGATTTATGAACGTCGCGCTGGGCGTTGGCGGAGGCATTGCCGCATATAAAGCGGCGGAGCTGGCGCGCGCCCTGATGGAGCGCGGCTTCACGGTAGACGTGGTCATGACCCGCGCGGCGGAAGAATTCATCCGGCCGCTCACCTTCGCCGCCCTCACTGGCCGCAAGGTACACACGCACCTGTTTTCCGCCGCGAGCGCCGAGGACACGCTCGCCAGTGCCATAGACCACATCCGCCTGGCGCAAGAGAATCAACTGCTGGTAGTCGCGCCCGCCACCGCCGACTCTGCTCGCCAAGTTCGCCAATGGCCTTGCAGACGATCTGCTGACCACCACCTATCTGGCATTCACCGGAACTGTAGTGCTGGCTCCGGCGATGAACACGAATATGTGGAACCATCCGGCCACGCGGTCGAATGTGCAGGCGTTGCGCGGGCGCGGGCATGTAATCGTAGAGCCGGACGAAGGGCTGCTGGCCTGCGGAACGATCGGGCCGGGGCGATTGGCCGAACCGGCGGAGATCGCCGACGCCGTGCTCGCCGCAAGCAAGAAGAACAGCAGGCGGGATCTGGAAGGCGAGACCGTCCTGATCACGGCAGGTCCGACGCAGGAGTCCATCGACGGCGTACGTTATCTGAGCAATCGCTCCAGCGGCAAGATGGGTTATGCGTTGGCGGAGGAAGCCGCGGCGCGGGGCGCACAGGTCGCGCTGGTATCGGGACCCGTAAGTTTGCCGCCGCCGCGTGAAGTCGCGCTGATTCCAGTGCGCACTGCGCTCGAGATGCGCCAGGCCGTGATGGATCACCTTGCGGAAGCGACTATCGTGATCAAAGCCGCGGCGGTTGCGGATTATCACATTCCAAATCCATCCAAGCACAAGATGAAGAAGACGGCGGCGCGGCTGTCGCTGGATCTGGAGCCTACACCCGATATCCTGGCCGAACTGGGAACTAAGAAGGGCGACCGCTTACTCATCGGGTTTGCCGCCGAGACCGATAACATGATCGAGGAAGCCCGCCGCAAGATGCTGCAAAAGAATTGCGACATGGTGGTGGGTAATGTGGTATCCGGGGACATGGTTTCGCGGACGGGTGCCGGATTTGAGTCCGACGACAACGAAGTAGTGCTGGTAACACGCACGGGCGAGACTATCCCGGTGGAGCGCGCCTCGAAACGCACGGTTGCGGGACGCATTTTCGATGAGGCGCTGCGCCTGCGCCTGGCCCTGCACGTTTCTCGATGACCCCCGAACAGCTTCGTCAATATCTCAGCTTTTACCAGGATCTGGGTGTGAAAAACCTTTACCGGCGCACGCCCGCCATGAAATCGGCCGAGGCCGTGATCGCCGCTCCAATAGTCTCAAAGGCCGCGCCCACGCCTTCTTCGATCGAACTGCCACCGCTAGCGCCGGCCGGCGACACGCTGGCCAAGATCCGCGAAGACATCGGCGATTGCCGCCGCTGCGGGCTGTGCGAGAAGCGGAATAAGATCGTCTTCGGCTCCGGCAACGAACAGGCGCGGCTGGTATTCGTGGGCGAAGGGCCGGGCGCCGATGAAGACGCGCAGGGCCTGCCGTTCGTGGGCCGCGCGGGACAACTGCTCACGCAGATGATCGACGGCACGGCATCGAAGGAAGGTATCCCCATCAGCCGCCCGGACGTTTACATCTGCAACGTGGTCAAGTGCCGGCCTCCGGAGAACCGCACGCCGCTTCCCGAGGAAATGGAAATATGCGGGCAATTCCTGTTCCGCCAGTTGATGGCGCTGCGCCCCAAGGCGATTTGTGCGCTGGGCTCGACCGCCGCGAAGGCGTTGCTGGCAACCAAGGATGGCGTCACGCGCCTGCGGGGGAACTGGCACAAGTGGCATGACATCCCGGTGATGGTGACGTATCACCCGTCGTATCTGCTGCGCCCCTATAATCAAAACGCCAAGCGCGAGGCGTGGGACGATTTGAAAAAAGTCTTGCACTTCGTGTATGACTAGCCCCTCCATCACCAAGAGGGGGCTCTTCATCACCTTCGAGGGCCCCGAAGGCAGCGGCAAGTCCACACAGTTGCGCCTGCTGGGCAAAAAGCTGCGCGGCAAGAATCTCGCGTTGCTCGAGACCGCGGAGCCAGGCGGTACGGCGATTGGTCTGCAGATTCGCCGCGTCCTGCTGGACACCAATAATCAAGAGCTGTGCCCCACTACGGAGCTGTTGCTGATGTTCGCGGCCCGCGCCCAGAATGTGGAGCAAGCCATTTTGCCGGCGCTGGCTGCCGGGCAATTAGTTTTATGCGACCGTTTCACTGACTCGACGCTGGTGTATCAGGGGGCGGCGCGAGGCCTGGGCGCGGAAGTGGTCTACGAATTGGATCGTATCGCCTGCCGCGGACTGGTGCCGGACCTTACGTTGGCGATCGATATCGACGTGGAAGCCGGGTTGGCGCGCGCGCATCACCGCAATGAACGCACGCAGGACGTCGAGACGCGGCTCGATGAACAGTCCCTGGAGTTCCACCGCAAGGTTCGCGCGGCGTATCATCAACTCGCCGAAGACGAGCCGAAGCGGGTGAAGCTGATCGATGGATCGCGCGAAGCAGCCGAAGTCGCGGACGAAGTGTGGAGCGCAGTGCAGGGTCTGCTAGCCAAATAATTTAGCGCCGAGGCCTACCACCGCCGCCGCGAGCATCACCCACCAGGTTTCAACGCGCGTAAACGCCAGCACGATAAAGCTGATGACGATAATGGCGCCGGCGAGCGGCGTCGTAGCGGCGTCGCGGGAGAGCGGAATCGAGGCGGCCATGAGGAGCCCGGCGCTGGCGAGGATCACCGCGTGGATGGCGCTGCGGATGCGCGGGATCTTGGCGTATTTGCCGATCCAGCTCATCAAGGGAATAATGACAAAGGAGGGCGTGATCAGGGCGATCAAGCCCGCGGCGGCGCCGGGAAGCCCGGCGGCGAAATAGCCTACGCTCACCAGATACAAGCCGTTGGGACCGGGACCGGTTTGGCCGGCGACGATGGCGGTATTGAGCTGGCGATCGGTGAGTAAATGTCGCTTCACCACAAAATCGTTGCGGACCACCGGTAACGAAGCCAAGCCGCTGAACGAAGTGATGACAGCTTTGAACAACAGCAGGTAGAGTAGGACGAGATTCATAGCTCGGTTTCCGGGGGCAGTGCGCCTTTGTTGGCAGGCTCTTTCCATAACAGGCCGACGACCGCGGCCAGGCCAATCACGGTGACGGGGCCGAGCCCCCATTTCCAGAAAGCGAAGAACGCGCTTAAGGCAATAAGCGCTCCCCGCATGGCGCTGCCGACGTCCGTGAGGTAGGGCCTCATAATGTACCAAACACTGGCCCACATCATGCCAGCGACCGCCGCAATGGTCCCGGCTACGCCCGCCATCACCCACGCGTTGCTGCGCCAGGTCTCGTAGCCTTGCGTCAACAGCACGGCCAAAACCGCCGAGGGTGCAGTTTCCGCCAGCGTTGCGGCCAATGCGCCGCGTATTCCCATGATGCGCGCGCCGGCGGCTGCGCAGAACGCAATCACGTTGGTGCCTGGCGTGATGCGCGCCAGCGAAAACGCGAGAGCGTAATCCTCCAGCGAGAGCCATCGATATCTTTCCACTAACTCGCGTTGCAAGGCCGCAATCGTGGGGAGCCCGCCGCCGAACGTGGTGTTGCCAACGCGCAGGAAGACTCCGGTCAATTTGCGAAGGGTGGGCGTCGGCACGTTATTCTTTAGGCGCGATGCCTAACGCTTTCATCTTGCGGTAGAGGTGGCTGCGTTCCAGTCCTAGCAGCTCTGCGGTGCGGCTCACGTTGCCTTTGGCTTCTTCGAGCTTCTTAAGGATGTAGTCGTGCTCGGCGGCTTCGCGCACGTCCTGCAGGCTCCCGAAACGTTCCATGGGCCGGTCGAAGACGGCGCGACGCGAACGGTGGAGCGGAATGTGGCGCGCGTCGATGCCGGTCTGCGGATTCATGATCACGATGCGCTCCATCAGATTGCGCAGCTCGCGGACGTTGCCGGGCCAGGGATATTCTTCCAGCACGCGGAACGCATCTTCCGTCAGTTGCTTGGGCTTGCGTCCGTAAGCGGTGGTGAAATCCCGCAGGAAATAATCGGCCAGCAGCCGCACATCTTCGATGCGCTCGCGCAGCGGCGGCACGTGGAAGGGTACTACGTTCAGGCGGTAGAACAGGTCTTCGCGAAAATTGCCGCGCTCGATTTCTTCTTCCAGGTTCTTATTGGTGGATGCGACCACGCGCACGTCCACTTGAATCGATTGCGCCGCGCCCACCGGCTCAAAGCGCTGCTCGTCCAGCGCGCGCAGCAGCTTGGCCTGGGTCTTCAGCGACATGTCCCCCACTTCATCCAGGAACAGCGTTCCGCCGTCGGCCTTCTGCAGCTTCCCGATCTTGTCATCCAAGGCTCCGGCCAGGCTGCCCTTACGGTGACCGAACAACTCGCTTTCGATGAGTTCTTCCGGGATGGCGGCGCAGTTTACTTCGACAAAAGCCTCCGGGGCACGCGGGCTGGCTGCGTGAATCGCGTGCGCGATGAGTTCCTTGCCGGTGCCGCTCTCGCCAAAAATCAACACGCGCCCGTTGGTAGCGGCCATCAGACTGAGTTGCTGGCGCAGCGCCTTCATGGGCACGCTGTCGCCGATGATGCGCAGCTTGGCGTCGCCCGATTCCTTCAGCCGGTGCAGTTCCAGCTCCAACCGGCGCTGCTGTACCGCGTTTTTGAGAACCAGTGTGACTTTATCGATGGTCAGCGGCTTCTCGAGAAAATCGAAGGCTCCCATTTTGGTGGCCTTCACGGCAGTTTCGATGGTGCCGTGGCCGGAGATGATGACCACTTCGGGCCGATCCGCGAAAGGGATTTCCTGGATGCGCGACAGAGTTTCCAGGCCATCCATGCCGTCGAGCCATACGTCCAGCAGAACTACTTCGTAGCTCGCGCGGGCGAGTTCTTCCAGGCATTTTTCGCCGCTTTCGACAGCCGCGCAGAAATAGCCCTCGTCCTCCAGCACTCCCGATAGCGATTCGCGAATGCCAGGTTCGTCGTCTACGATCAGGACCCGCGTGGTCTTCACGCGCGAGCCTCCGCCTCGGCAGCGACGGTGGCTGGAATATCCACGTAGAAGCGCGCGCCGGCGGGACGGTTGTCTTCGACGCGAACACGCGCGCCATGCTCGGACAGGATGTGACTGACGATGGCCAACCCCAATCCTGTGCCGCGTCCTTTGGTGGAGAAGTAGGGCAGGAACAACTTTTCCTTGTCTTCGGGAGAAATGCCGCAGCCGGTGTCGGCCACCAGCAGCTCGATCGAATCGGGCGCGGAAGAAGCGGTGCGAACCAGCATGCGTTTGACGGGCACGTCGCGCATGGCCTCGGCGGCGTTGTCGACCAGGTTTACGATGACGCGCTTGAACTGCTCGGGGTCGAGGTGAACGGGTGGGAGGCCGGGGGCCAGCTCGACCCGCAGGTCGATTTCATCCAGCCGGCCCAGGAACACGGCCAGCGCATTCTTGACGATTTGATTGATGTCGCTGGGCACCGGCTGGGCGGCCGGGAAGCGCGAGAACTGCGAGAATTCATCGGCCAGCGCCTTCACCGATTCCACTTCCCGCGAGATGGTGCGGGCGCATTCCCGCAGGATGCGCTGCGAGTCCGGCGGCAAACCGGGCAAGCGCTCGCCCATGCGATCGAGGATGCGCGTGATGCGCTCGGCGCTCAGCGCGATGGGAGTCAGCGGGTTCTTCAATTCGTGAGCGATGCGGCGCGCCACTTCGTGCCAGGCCGCGGCTTTCTGTGCGCGCAACAACTCGCTGGTGTCTTCGAGAACCACCACGAAACTCTGCTCGGCCGGAGGCTGCGCGGGCAGCGCGGAAACGGTAACAGCCAAGTGCAGCACTTGCGCCGGAGTATGCACCTCAATTTGGCTGGCGGCGATGCCGGTACGCCGGGCCCGCTTCATCAGGTATTGGATTTCGGATGCATCGTCGCGCGAAAACAAATCGCTGAGGTGCGCGGCGCGCTCCACCTGTTCCTGCGGCAGCAGTCCTTGCAAGGCGCGATTCACGCGCTGAATGCGGCCTTCCGCACTCACGGAGAGGACGCCAGTGGGAATACTCTCGAGAATCGTCTCGGTGAAACGGCGGCGGTTCTCGAGCTCGCGGCTGTTGGCCTCCAGCTCCTGCATCATTTCGTTGAAGGCGCGAACCAGCGTGGCCAGTTCGTCGATGGCCTTGGCGTGCACGCGGTGGCCTAGATTGCCCTTGCGCACTTCGCCCGCTGCTACCAGCAGCGCGGAAATGGGCGAGATGATTTGCCGCGAAAGCAGAAGCGCAATCCAGGTGGCGACGAACAGAATAAAGAGCGCGATCGCCAGAATGAAAAGCAGATACATCGTGCGAATATTTTTCTTTTGCGCGGCCAGTTGACTGTATTCCGCCATGTAGCGGTCGATCTCGCTTTGGGTCTTCTGTATGTCCACCGCGGAACGGACCGCCAGAACCAGCGTTCCGTCGCGCAGCGGAGCGGTGGCGATATAAACGTCAGTGGTTCCGGGTTGGAGCGGGCATACGATGTTAGGAGGCGCGCCAGGCCTGCGGATTTCGAGAGAGGCGATATTATTTTCGCGGCACAGCACGGCATAGTTGACGCCATCCGCGTCCACTTCCGGCAGTGAGGCGACCCAGCGCGCCATGATGTTGGCCCGGCCCTGCACTTCGGCCGAGAGCGCCCGGCTGCTCTGCACCAAGTCGGTGCGGATGCCCTCCGCCGGCCGGCTGAACCACTTCTCCACGTTGCGGTTCAGGATCACATAGCTGAAGAGTCCCAGGAACACTACCGGCAACAAGCTGAGCGCCAGCGCGCCCGCCAGCAATTTAGTCTTGATGCGTGAGCCTTCGCGGTTGGCCTGGCGCTCCAGGTACAGCTTGACGCCGGTGCGAAACAGCATGAAGCCCAGCGTGACGGTGAGCAGGAAAATCAGCGTCGAGACTGCCCAGAAGACGAAGGTCTGGGGAGCGTCGGCCGGCCCGTATTCGCCGAAACTGAAGGAGACCTGCCAGACCACTAGCGTCAACAAAATCGCAAGCAGCGCGAGGCCGGACCAAAAAAGATACCGCTTCCGCATCGGAGTTACTTAGATTATAGGACTCATGCCGAGGCCGGCGACTTTGCCGGCCGCCGGAAATACGCCTGACGTCTTCAGCCGCGCGCTCTGCGCTTGGCCGGTTTCGCTTCGTCGATGGATTTCACCGCCGTGGCCGACGCCGCCGGTTTCTTCGCCACCGCCAGGCTGGCCTTCAGGGCTTCGAGGATATCCACCACTTTTTCCTGCCGCGGCTCGGGAGTGGCCACCACTTCCCGGCCTTCCTTCTTGGATTCGATCATCTTCAGAAGGTTTTCGCGGTAGGCGTCCTTATACTTGTCCGGCTCGAACTCGGCTGCCAGCGCTTCCACCAGGCTTTGCGCCAGCGCCAGCTCTTTCTCCTTGACCAGGCTCAGGTCCGTGCGGAACTCGTCCACTTTCCGGATCTCATGGTTGTAGTACATGGTGTGCAGCAGCACTCCGTTAGCGCCGGGACGCAAAATCACCACGTGCTCGCGATTGTGCATGGTCACCTTGGCGATGCCCATGTAGCCCGACTTCTTGAGAGCGTCGAACAGCAGGGCGTAGGGTTTCTCGCCGGCTTCATCCGGCGCCATGTAGTAAGACGTTTCGAGGTAAATGGGATCGACGGCGTCCGCCTTGACGAACTCCTGAATCTCCATCACTTTGGCGGTTTGCGGCGCTACCTTCTTGATTTCCTCGTCCTCGATGACCACGTAGCGGTCTTTTTCGTACTCATAGCCCTTGACGATTTCGGTGCGCGGGATGGGTTTGTCCTCGGCCGCGCAGTACAAAACCTGCCGCACCCGGGAGCCATCGGTCTTGTGAAGCTGATTGAAGCTGATGCTCTCGCTGCGCGCGGCACTGTACAATTTAACCGGGAAAGAAACCAGCCCGAATGTGAGGTGCCCTTTCCAAACTGTGGAAGCCATTGCTTATACCTCGCGAGTTCTCACTATACCTCAAACATTACCCTGTAGTTTTGTATCGGCCGCATGAGCTTAAAAAAGTACGTCGAAAAGCGCCATTTTGACCGTACGCCGGAGCCTGCCCCCGGCAAGCCGCCGCACGCCCGCGCTTCTCATTTCCATTTGCAATTCTGCGTCCAACGCCATCACGCATCGCATTTGCATTACGATTTCCGGTTGGAAGTCGGCGGCACGCTGAAGTCCTGGGCGGTTCCCAAGGGGCCGACGCTCGATCCCGACCAGAAGCGCCTGGCGATGATGGTGGAGGACCATCCGCTCGAATACGGCAAGTTCGAGGGCGTGATTCCCAAGGGCAACTACGGCGGCGGGAGCGTGATGCTGTGGGATCGCGGTACCTATGAGCTGCTGGGAGACGCCACCGCGGAGGAACAACTCGCCCGAGGCGATTTCAAGTTCCGCCTCGCCGGCGAGAAACTGACTGGAGAGTTTGCCATTGTTCGCATGAAACGAGGCAAGGGCAACGAGTGGCTGCTGATCAAGAAAAAGGATGCGGCCGCGCGCCCTGGCTGGGACCCCGAAGATCATGCGGAAAGCGTTCTCACCGGGCGGACGCAGGAAGAAATCGC
Organism: Bryobacterales bacterium; assembly: GCA_963779075.1. GTDB lineage: Bacteria > Acidobacteriota > Terriglobia > Bryobacterales > Bryobacteraceae > Palsa-187. The sequence continues at coordinate 302,537 of CAVZWS010000018.1, read as the reverse complement.
CCGGGGACTCGACGCCGATCCGCCCCTCGCCGCCGCTGAGCCCCGCGCCGACATGCCGAAGATCATCACTCCCGATGCTGGCCGAACTCGGCAAGGGCGAGCCTCCAGCGAGCAGCGACTGGGTCTACGAAATTAAATGGGACGGTGTCCGGGCTATTTGCTTCATCGAGTCCGGAAAGTTAAAGATGTTTTCGCGTAACGGCAACGCGATCGACAAACAGTATCCAGAGCTATCAATCCTGCCGCATCAGGTGCGCGCCCGGCAGGCCATCATAGATGGGGAGATCGCCGCGCTCGACCCTCAGGGCCGGCCCAGCTTTGAACTGTTGCAGCGGCGCATCAACGTAGCCGAAGCGAGCGCCATCGCCCGCCTGGCGCGCAGCCATCCAGTGGTGTTCTTCGCTTTCGACCTGCTGTATCTGGACGGCCGCGACCTGCGTGGCGAACCGCTGATCGAACGAAAAAAGCTTTCTGAAAGAAATCCTGAAGCCCGACGACGTCATCCGCTATTCCGAGCACTTCACTACCAACGCCGAGGAGCTATTGGCGGCGGTGAAGCAGCAGGGTCTGGAGGGAATCATCGGCAAGCGTGCGCAGAGCCGTTACGAATCGCGGCGCTCCTCTGACTGGGTGAAATGGAAAGTGGTCGATTCGGCGGATTTCGTGATCTGCGGCTATACCGAGGGCGAGCGCCACGGCTTAGGCGCTCTGGTATTGGGGACGCGAGCGCCCGGCGGCAAGCTTACCTGGGCCGGCAATGTGGGCACGGGTTTCGACGCCAAAATAGTGAAGACGCTGTTCGCCAAACTCACGCCGCTGGTCACCAAGGAATCTCCACTGGAGCCGGCAAAGGGCCTGCCGCGCAAGGTGATTTGGACCAAGCCGGAACTGGTCTGCGAGGTGAGGTTCGCCAACTGGACTGAAGAAGGCCGTCTCCGCGCGCCGGTGTTTTTGGGGTTGCGCGAGGATCTTGACCCTCCACCGGCACGAGAGCACGCCGCGCTGCTGGCTGCCGATCTCAAAGAGGCCACGCTCACCATCGACAAGCATCGCCTGAAGTTCACCAATCTCGACAAGCTGTTTTATCCGAAAGACGGATATCGCAAACGCGATCTGCTGAACTACTACGACGCCGTCGCGCCACTGCTGCTGCCGCACTTGAAGGACCGGCCGCTCTCGCTCAAGCGCTATCCCAACGGCATCGAAAAGCCATTCTTCTTTCAGAAGCAGGTGGCCGAGAGCTTCCCGAAATGGCTCCCTACCGCCGTCGCCGAGGGCATCGAATACGCGATTGGCGGCGACCGTGCCGCACTGCTGTTCCTGGTGAACCTGGGATGCATCGACCACAATCCCTGGATGAGCCGCGTAGGGTCGCTGGAACACCCCGACTACGTGCTGATCGATCTCGACCCCTACGAATGCAGCTACGACAAAATCGTTGAAGCGGCATTATGGGTGCGCGGCCGTCTGGATCGCATCGAACTCCAGAGCTTCCCCAAGACCACCGGCGGCGACGGGATGCATATCTTTGTGCCGCTGGCGCCGTTCTACACCTACGCTCAAGTTCGGGCGTTCGCCGAGGCGTTGTCCGCTCTAGGCGCCGCTGAGCGGCCCGACCTCTTCACCACGCCGCGCACCGTATCGCGCCGCGAAAAAGGCAAGGTCTATTTCGATTGGCAGCAGATCGCCGAGGGCAAAACGATTTCCGCGCCTTACGTGCTGCGCGCTTACCCGGGCGCTCCAGTCGCCACACCGCTGGCCTGGGATGAAGTGACGTCTCGTCTGCGCCCTGAGCAGTTTCACCTGGGCAACGCGCTGGCTCGTTTTGACCGGGTTGGGGATCTGTTTGAAGGCGTTCTCAAAAATCCGCAGCGGCTGGAAGCGGCGATTGAGAAGATGTCCAAAGATGTGTAGTGCGCGTAATCTTCCACCCCAGCGGCAGCGTCTAAGAGATCGAGGAGCAAAGTGAAGGAAATGAAACTACGTCTCGTTTATGTGCCCGCGGCGATTACGCTGATGCTGGGCGCGGCGCTGCTGGCGCAGCCGCCAGCCGGTAGGCGCGACCCGAGCCAGCGTCTCGAAAATATGTTAACCAGGAGCCTTGGCCTGGACGCCACGCAGGAAGGCAAGGTGCACACGATTCTGGCGGACGCCCAGCTCTCGTCGCAAGCGATCCGCGACCAACTGAAGCCCTTACGCACCAGCTTGCTCGCCGCGATCAAGGCGAACGATAGCGCCCAGATCGAAGCGCTGCATCAGCAGACTTCGCCGTTGCAGCAGCAATTGGATGTCATTCACTCAAAGGCTAGCGCGCAGATTTACGCGGCGCTCAGCCCCGATCAGCAGACCAAAGTGGGTAATGCTATCGGCATGCTGATGGGCGGTGGATTCGGCCCCGGAATGCGGCGCGGCGGCGGACCGCCGAAGCAGTAACCGGCTCGCAAGCGCGGCAGCGGGTAGAATGCGAGACTGCCCGGCAGCGCGCCAAAACCGGCCGGAGCGGAGGCAAACTAGCCCCCACTGGCCGGTCGAAACTTGGTAAGCCCTTTTACTTTTTCCATCCAGTTATAGACGATGGGGCAGTAGGTAGCGCGATCCACCAACGCCCACATTCTGCTTTCGAGCGACCCGCTGCCCTTCAGTAAATGCGGGAACCGTTCGCAGTTGCCGGGGCGCGCTTCGTAAACCGTGCAGTCGTTCCCATCCAGAAACTCGCAGCCTTGCGCGTTGCGGCGGAGGATCAAGGTGTTGTCTTCGTCGTGGGCTGTGTGCTTCTCGATGAACGACTTTTCGGAAAGACCCAAAAAATGGGCCAGCTTCTGGATGTCGCGCTCGACGAGCTGGACTTCGCTAACCCGGCAGCATTCGGCGCACTGCCGGCAATCGATTCCTTCGGTGACCTCTTCGGCCGCCTTGCGAAACTGGCGCTCGACGAACACCCGCGACTTCATATACTTGCGGAATCGGCCGTTTTCATCCCGCTTCTTCTCGCCGAGCCGCTTGATCTGCACCAAGTCGGTTATCACTGCTTCCAGGTTACAATCACAGCGTGCCTGACCGTCTATATTTTTCTTGCCGCCTGCGGGAAACCAGCGAAGCCCAAATACTCGATCAGTTCGGAAAGCTACTGCGCGTCTTCCCGTTTTCGAAGCTCGCCAAGCGTGGCCCGGCGCTGCGTATCTACGCGATCCAGCTAGTGGAACCGCCTGTATTCGAGCGTGAATTTCCCGTGGAAACGGCGGTGGATGACATGGTCGACGCCATGCGCGACTTCCTGCACCCGGATTGCGCTTGCGAAATCGATACCTTCTGGGATCTGTGGCAGTACGATGGCGATTGGAAGCTGCGGCCCGCGCCCCTGACGCTGGCTTGTTACGGCTCCGAGTTTGAAACCGAGCACGGCGATCACCTGCGCATCGAATTCGGCCTGGACGCGCAATTCTTGCCCATCGACGGAGTCGAAGGTAGCTTGCGCATGGGCCAGTCGAATCTGAAAAGTCTGCTGCACCTGGTAGGCGATTTGGAAGGGGTGCTGGATATCGAGAGCCGCCAAGTCTGGTCCGAAAGCGGAGCTAACTTCGCGGATGTGCTGCGGACTGCTCTGGGCGCCTACAATGTGAACTAAATTTAACTATGTGAATTAACTTTAATGGTTTAGATACAACAATATGCGAAACAAAATCGACGGTTTCGGGTATATTGGGAAACGAGGAGTTTTCACACATGAAAAGATTTGGAATTATGGCTCTCGCCCTGACGTTCCTCATGGGAACCGTGGCGACCGTTAGCTTCGCTCAGGACGCCCCCCCCAAGAAGGAAAAGAAAAAGAAGAAGAAGAAGACCCCCGACGACAAGAAGTAGTCGGACCTATCGGGCGGGTCTTTGAGGCCCGCCCAGCCTTACCCCTTTATTTTCATTTCGTCTTCGATCCCTCCCAACCGTTCCGATTCCTCCCATAGCTTTTCAGCCACGGCACGTACCTGCGCCTCTTTGGACGGCGTGACGGCCCGGCATCGAATGTAATACTGGCCGCTCGCCTGGGTCAAATCGGTCGATGAAGCCATGTAGACGATGGTTTCAGCGCCCTCGTCCGCCGAGATGCCGTGGGTCGAGAGAAAGCGGGCAGCGGACGAATCTCCTCCTTGCCCCTCACGCGGAAGGCCGAAACGGCTGGCAACCACGCCTGGATGCAAGCTGTTGGCGGTGACACAGCTGCCGGACAAGCGTCGAGCCAGTTCGTTTGTAAAGAGAATGTTCCCAAGCTTGGATTTCGCGTAGGCTCCGAATCCGTTATAGCCATGTTGCGATTGCAAGTCGTTGAACTCGAGCTTCGTGCCGCGGTGGACCTCGGAGGCCGTATTGACGATGCGTGCCGCCGTAGATTTGAGCAGGCGCGGGAGCACTCCGTGGGTCAGCACGAAATACGCCAGGTGATTCGTGGCGAAGGTAAGCTCATACCCCTCCGCGGTCACTTGACGTCTGGCGCAGATGAGGCCGGCGTTATTGATCAGCACGTCGATGCAGGGCTCCGCAGCGGCAATTTCGCGGGCCACTCGTCGGGTCTCAGCGACCAACGAGAGATCCGCGAGATGCGCAGAGTGCGCGGTCGCATACGCGGTCCCAGGCGACATCCTGTGTGCGCGTTTGAGGGTTGCTTCGGCCCGGCTTGCGTCACGCGCCACCAGCACCAGGCGAGCGCCCATGCTTGCCAGTTTCATCGCCGCGGCTTCACCGATTCCCGACGTTCCGCCGGTGAGAACGACGACCTTGCCTTGCATGCCGCTCAATGCTCAGGACCTTGCCACGACTTTAAACCGGCCCGGCTAGGCCTTATGCATGTACTTGATATTAGATTTGAAGACCAGCAGGTTCGGCGCGCCATCGCGGTTCACTTTCAAGCAGTCCTTGTCGTACCACTCGATTACGCCCTTGAGAATCTCGCCATCGCGGAGAACGATCGACATCGGCGTCTTCGACTGCATCTGCTTCAGATAGTAGAAATTCTCTGCGTTGGTTTGTTCCGGCGGCGAGGTCCGTTTGGGGCCGCCCCGCGGTTGCGGCCGCTGGCTCTTGACTTCGGCCTTGGCTTCGTTGAATGAGGGACGGATTAACTTGCGGTTCGCGGGCTCCATGGGAGCGCTCCTTAGCAACTGAGACGGGGATTGTTACTGCCTAGTTACCTTGATAGCACAGCACCGTCACTCAAGCCAAGGGCCAACGTGCCACCGCACGAACATTCGCGAACTTAGCGGAGCGGCGGATCCTTGGAAGTGGACGAACTGCTGCCACGGTAGATCCAGCAGGCTGCAGCGGTGAGCGCCAGGAATACACCCGCCACAGCGACATTCGGATAGACGACGGAGCCACCCAGATGCGGAATTCTGGCAGGATCACCGGCCCACAGCGTTGCGCTGGGGAGAAGAAACGTGATGTAGAAAAAAGGCGTCCAAAACGACAGTGAGATGATCGCGGCTACAATGATCGCGATCTGGGGTTCTTTCGATTGCCGCCACAGGAGCCAGATCCCCATCAGAGAAACTCCGGTGAGCAGAAACAGCAGTAGCGCTCCATGAAAGCGCGCATGCGGATGCCATAGCGGATTCAGCAGATGGTTCCCGCTCCAGTCCAGTGCGAAGCCCAGCACCGATTGCATCAGCAGAATCCCCGTCAGTATCAGCCGACCAAGTCCCATTCGATTCATATGAGCCGCTCCACGCCTGTTTTGAATTCACGCGCGATTGTATAGGACGCACTATCTCCTACGTTTCTTCCAATTGTTTTGTTCGGCCGACGCACGATTGGCGGTAGCTACAGTGGAGGCTGTAACCTGAGAACCCGATCGGCCACCATAACGAAGAGGACATTCGTTGTACTGTGCGCAATTTATCGATAGCGCCGATCGCGTTCGCTATATTTAGCTCCGGGTGTCTGGCCCAAACCGGAGTGGTGAAATCCGAAGGCCAGGCGATTCAAGGCGCCACGGTCAAGGCGTCGCAGGGCGACCGCATCCTGATGACCCTTACCGATGACAGCGGGACGTTTCATTTTGACCGCACGACCCCGGGGTTGTGGATTGTCGAAGTGGACATGTTCGGCTTCGAGCATGCGCGCAAAGAGGTGCAGATCGGATCCAACCCGACCAAGGTCGATTTTACGCTGGCACTGCGGGAGCGCATTCGTCCGGGCGCCCGGCTTCAGGAAGAGGCTGTCGAGGCCGAAGGGGCGGCAACGCTTCCCAGTGCCGCAGCGGCCGCTCCTCCGGAAATTCCTCAAGTGCCGGTGGAGGGATCGAATGAATCGTTTCTGGTGAACGGCAGCCTCAGCCAGGGCTTGGAGACTCAGGCGGGCGACGTGCGGCAGGACTTCGGCGGACCGGGCGGCCTAGGCGGGCCAGGTGGATTCGGTGCGCCCCCAGGAGGCAATCCGGCCGAGGGACCCGGAGCGGGTCCCTTGCAGGCTGGCGGGCCACCTGGTGGCCGTGGAGGTCCCGGCGGCGGTCCGGGCGGCTTTGGTGGAGGCGCCGGTTTCGGCGGCGGCGGCTTTGGCGGCCGCGGAGGCGGTGGAGGATTCGGCGGGGGGCCGGGAGGACGTGGAGCACGCGGAGGGCCTCGGGATCGGAACGGCAATCCGGCTTTCATCGGGAATCGGCGGCCCAACAACAACCGTATCACCGGTTCCTTGTTTTATCGAATCGGCAATTCAGCGCTCAATGCGCGGCCCTTTTCGGTCAACGGGCTGCTTGAGCCCAAAGCGGCATACGCCCAAAACTATTTCGGATTCAGCGCCGGCGGACCGCTGTTCATCCCCAAGCTGTTCCATGCTGACAAGGTGTTTTGGTTTATCAACTACAACGGGACGCGGCTGCGCAATGGAGTGGACCAGTCCTACACCGTTCCCACCGCGCAGGAACGTGCTGGCAACTTCGCGGCGATCCCCGGCGTGCAATTGTACACGCCCCAATCCGGCGCCTGTCCTGCGCTCTCCGGCAATACGATTCCAACCGGGTGCATCAGCCCGATGGCGCAGCAGATGCTGCAATACGTTCCCCTGCCCAATCAGCCGGGCCTTACGCGGAACTACCGCCTGATCGCGTCGAACCCAAGTAACACGGAGAACCTCAACACCCGGGTGAATACCAACGTGACGCAAAAAGATACGCTCGCTGTCGCGTTTAATTTGCAGGAGAGCAACTCAGAGGTGTTCGAACCGTACGGCTGCTGCAACTCAGCCGACGGCCAGGGAATCAACACCAACATCAATTGGAGACACCGGTTCGGGAACCGCAGCTTCAATAACGTGAGGCTGGCATTCAATCGCAACACCACGACGGGCGTGCCGTTTTTTACGGATAACATTGCGTCCCAGATCGCGATTGATGGAGCCTCGGCCGATCCGCGCGATTTTGGCCCGCCCAATTTGAGCTTCGCGAATTTCTCCGGGTTGTCGGACAGCAACTGGTCGAAAACCGCCACCTGGAATTATGGCGCGAGCGATACGCTGCAGCTTCATCGTGGCGCCCATAATTGGAGCTTCGGCGGCGGCTATACGCATTATCTGAACAACACCATTGGAGACTCGAACGGCCGCGGCGCGTTTGGGTTCTCGGGCCTCGCCACGGCGCAATACGTCAATGGGCTTCCGGTGGCGAATACCGGCAACGATTTCGCGGATTTCCTGCTGGGTCTGCCGGAAACCAGTTCGATCAGCCACGGCGCCGAAGGCGTGTTGAGCGACTACTTCCGCAGCAATCTCTACAACGCTTTCGTCATGGACGACTGGCGCGTGGCCAGCAACTTCACGCTGAATCTGGGAGTGCGCTACGAATACTTCACTCCCTGGCAGGAAAAGTACGGGCACATCGCCAACCTCGATATCGCGCAGGGTTTCACGGCAGTGGCTCCGGTCATTCCCGGCCAAACCGGGCCACTAAGCGGGGCGATCTATCCGTCGGCTCTGATCCGTCCCGATCGCCACGACTTCGGACCCCGCATCGGCATTGCCTGGAAGCCGGGCGCGCGCAGCAAGATTGTGGTTCGCGCCGGCTACGGCATCTACTACACTCCCAACCAGTACAATCAGTTCCAGTCGAGCCTCGCGGGGCAAGCGCCGTTTGCGGTCACCAACTACATTACTACCAGCAGCGCGAACGTGTTGACGCTCGCGAACGGACTGCTGGCGGTGCCGGCCGGGAAAACCATCACCAATACGTTTGGGGTGGCCTTAGATTACAACGACACCTACATTCAATCCTGGAATTTTTCGGTACAGCGCGATCTGCCCGGAAGATTGGTGGGCGAAGTTCTGTACTCGGGATCGAAGACCACCAACATGAACGTTCAGCAAGCGCCGAACCAGGCGCCGCTGGGGTCATCGCTCACGGCCGAGCAGCGCCTGCCGATCGCCAACGCCGGGAATTTCATTTTCGATCAGCCGGTGGGCAATGCCACCTACGAAGCCTTGCAACTGCGGCTCACGCGGCGCTTCCAGCGCGGCATTTCCGCGAATCTACTTTACACCTATTCAAAGGCCATCGATGACGCGGTGTTGGCGCAGAATTTCTATTATCAGAGCGCGGAAAAGGCCCTGTCTGCGTCCGACCATCGCCAGGTGCTGGGGCTGAACTGGGTACTGGCTTCGCCGGTGGACGCTACCAATGGGTTCTTGTCGCATCCCGCATGGGCCGCGAAGGCGCTGAAGGACTGGACCATATCGGGCAGCATCACGGCGCAAACTGGCGCTCCACTAACCGCGACTGTCACCGGCAACCTGGACGGCACTGCTTCCATTGGCCAACTGCGGGCCGATGCCACCGGCCTGCCGGTGATTTCAGGCTCGGGCTATTTCAATCCAGCTGCGTTTGCAGTCCCTGCCGCCGGGCAGTTCGGCACGGCTGGCCGCGATACTATTACGGGTCCGGGAACGTTCGGGCTTAATCTGTCGCTTGCGCGCAGCATTAATCTTCACTCCGAACGGCGGCGTCTCGAAATCCGCATCGATGCGTCCAATGCGCTGAATCACGTGAATCCATCGGGCCTTGTCACTGTGGTCAATTCCAACCAGTACGGCTTGATTACCAGCGCCGGCCAAATGCGGCAGGTTACGGCTACAGTGAGATTGAGGTTCTGAGATGAAAAGACTCCTGCCGCTGATCGCGATCACGCTTTTCGCTCAAACCCCGACGTTCCGGACGGAAACCAACCTGGTGATCGTCAATTTGAGCGCGAAAGACAAGGCCGGCCGGCCGATCACGAATATCAAGAAAGAAGATGTCGAGATTCTCGAAGACGGTGTGCGCCAGGAGATCAGCGTTTTCGAATTTCAGAAGTTAGCGGGAGAGCCGCTCGCACCGGTGTCGTTCGGCACCACCGCGACGCCCACGATCGAAGAGAGAAACGCGGCGGCGTCAGCGGGGAGAGCGGTAGTCGCGCCTACCCCCAACAGCCCGATCCGCTATCAGGACCGCCGGCTGCTGTGCCTGCTTTTCGATATGACCTCGATGGACCCTCCCGAGCAGTTGCGCGCGCAAGAAGCCGCCATCAAATTTTTGCAATCGCAAATGACCAGCTCGGACCTGGTCGAAATCATGACTTATTCGACGGCGATCAAGGTAGTTCAGGATTGGACCGATAATCGCCCGCTGCTGATCGAGACGCTGCGCAAATTGAACCTTGGCGAAGGCAGCGACTTGGCGGATACTGCCGGCACGGGGGCCGATGAGGGCGACGATAGCGGCAGTTTCGCCGCTGACGAGACCGAGTTCAACATCTTCAATACCGACCGCAAGCTAAGCGCGCTGGAGGACGCTGCCAGGAAGCTGAGCATTTTCCCCGAGAAAAAGGCGTTGGTCTATTTCTCAAGCGGCATCAGCAAGACCGGCGTGGAGAATCAGTCCCAAATCAAGGCCACCGTGAATGCCGCAGTGCGCGCCAACGTATCGTTCTATCCGGTGGATGCGCGGGGCTTGGTGGCGCTGCCTCCCGGCGGAGATGCGTCGACGGCCTCGCCGCGCGGCACCGGCATGATCACCGGCACCAAGCAGGCCGGTCTGCGCGCGAGTTTCCAGGATACGCAGGAAACGCTGGTCACTCTGGCTTCCGACACCGGAGGAAAGGCCATGCTCGACACCAACGATCTGAGCATGGGCATCCGGCAGGCGCAGGAAGACATCGGCAGCTACTACATCATCGGCTACTACAGCAAGAATGAAGCGGCGGACGGGAAATTCCGGCGGATCAAGGTGAACATTCTCGATAAAAACATCGCGGCTAAGCTCGATTACCGCACCGGCTACTACGCTGGGAAGCAATTCAAGAATTTCAACGCGTCGGATAAAGAGCGGCAACTGGAAGAGGCGCTGACGCTGGGGGATCCGGTGAGCGAACTTCCGCTGGCGCTGGAAGTGGATTACTTCCGGGTGGCGAAAGAGCGTTACTCGGTTCCGATCTCAGTGAAGATTCCCGGCTCCGCCGTGGGGCTGACCAAGAAGGGCGCCAAGCAAACGGTCGACTTTCGATTTCATCGGCCAAGTGCGCGACGCTTCCGGAAAGCTGGTGGGCGGCGTGCGCGACAACATCACGGTGAAATTGAGCGACACCGACGCCGAGAAGATCGGACGCCGCTACCTGCAATACGATTCCGTGCTGACGCTCGCGCCCGGAAGCTACGACCTGCGCTTCCTCGCACGCGAGAACTTAACCGGAAAGATGGGCACCTTTGAGACCAAGTTCACGGTTCCCGATCTGAGCGCCGCGAAATCGCTGCGCGTCAGTTCGGTGGTGCTGAGCAATCAGAAAGAGCCGGTTGCATCGGCGGTGGGCAGCGCCGATAGCAACAAGAAGCTTCTCGCCGCGCACCCGTTAGTGGAGAACGGACAGAAAACCGTGCCGAGCATCACCCGCGTTTTCCGCGGCGACCAGACCCTGTACGTCTATGGCGAAATCTACGATCCTGCCATGGACCCGGATCGGAAGGTCCCCGACATACAGGCGAATTTCGCCTTGCTGTTTGGCGGCCAAACGGCTTACACATCGCGTCCGCTGCGGCTCAATAAACTGGCCACATCCCGGCCCGGGGTGGCACAGTTCACGTTCCAAATTCCGCTAGCTAAATTGCCGCCCGGCCAATATATTTCGCAGGTGAATGTTATCGATGAAACCGGCAGGAAGTTCGCATTTTTAAGGAACAAGATCGTGCTTCTCGCGGCCGGCGAGAATCCTGCGGCCCGCACTCAGCCGCTCCAACGCTCGCCAATAAGTCTGGATTTTTGTCGGCGGATCCATCCTCGCCGGGACGTGCCACGAAGACACCATAGACGAGAGAAGACGGACGCCATAGTTTGAAGAGCTAACTCCAGCGTCCGTCGTGTCGTAACGGGGAATTAACAAAAGTATATTGCAGCGAACTTAACGAACCTATACAGTGTGGGTGGTATTTCTTGGGAGATTCCGGCGAAATAGAGCGAGGGACTTAGCGGACCGCGCTCGCGCGTTGGTCCAGGCTTTTGGTCAATTCATCGACCTGAGCCAGTCACGCGCCGATTAGTCCTCGGAACTTCGGTTGGGTGTGTTCCGGAAACACGCCCGCAAGTTGGCCATTCCCCAGGTGCTTGGCCACCAACTCGCCCAGCACGTCGCGGAAATCGGTGGTGAGCGCCAGGTCGCGGTTCTCGTAAAGCTGCTCGGGAGCCAAGCCGGGCCACTCGCCGAAAACCTTACCTCCGCGGATCTCGCCACCGAAGGCGAACATCACGTTGGCGTGCCCATGATCCGTGCCGCGGTTGCCGTTCTCCCTGGCCGTGCGCCCGAACTCGCTCATGGTGACCACGGCCACATCTTCCATGCGGTCACCCAGGTCCTGGTAGAACGCCGCCAGCGCCTGGCCGAAATTCCCCAGCAGGTTCGCCAGTTGCCCAGCCCCTGGGGTCTGGCCCACCTCGTTGACGTGCGTGTCCCACCCGCCCACGTCGGCGAACGCCACCTCCAGCCCCACGTCCGCCTTGATCAGGCGCGCGATCTGCATCAAGGACTGGCCCAGTCGTCCGCCCGGATACTTCGCGCCGCCCGTCGGCGTGTAGGGCCGCGCCTGAATCGATTGCATCAGCTTCACCGCGTCGAAAGTCTCGCGCCCCGTACCGCTCAGCATTTTGTCGAGCGTCGATGCGTACATGCTTTCGAAGGTCGCTGAGCCGTCGGCATCGGCCACCTTGAATTCGTTGAGGTTATTGATGGCCACGGCTTCGTTGCGCCCTCGCAAAGCTCGCGAGAGCGACGGGCCCAGACTCACTGCCCTCACTGGCGATTTGCGAGCGTCCGTGGACGGCGGCAACGCCCGATTCAGCCAGCCGTCGGCCGTCGCCTTGCGTCCCGGCGTGCCCGATTCCATGTAATCCTGAGCGTCGAAGTGCGAACGCGTCGGATCGGGCGACCCCACGGCGTGCACAATCGCCAATCTGTTGGCATCGTAGATGGGCTTGAGAGGCGCGAGCGACGGATGCAGGCCGAAGAAGCCGTCAAGATCGATTGCCGTGTTAGTGACAACTGACTCCGTACGCCGGTTTTCGGAGCCGGGATCGCGATAGTCGGGCGTAGCGCGTAGTAGCTCTTCTCGCCAAACGGGACCACCACGTTCAATCCGTCCACTGCTCCGCGCTGGAACACCGCAACCAGAACTTTCTTGCGCGCGACTCGGACCATCGGCCGCGCGCGCCAGCCACATGGGAGCCGCGCCGATGCCGAACATCGCCAGTCCGGAGCTCTTGAGGAACAGGCGTCGTGTGGTCATTTCATCATCTCCTCTGGAAATCGGGCGAACCCAGCAGCAATCCAACGACCGGCGCATTCGTCGAGCCTTGCGTTTGCTTGATCCGACTTTCAATCGCCGCCAGCGTTTCCGGTTGGGCGTTGGTGAATAGCACCTGGTGTGCGACCTCGGCGGGATCGCCGCTAAACTGCGAAACGTCCAGCTTTCGAGCCCGGGACCTTGTTTTGCGCCAGCGACAGCGCGAAATTCATGCGCGCCAGCAAGGCCGCGGAATTCACCCATTCGCTGTTGGCATCCGAATAGCCGGTAGGCTCCAGCTTCCGGTAGAGCGGCTCGCCTAGGTCCGCGATCTGTCTCGCCAGCGGAAACGCGAAATCGACCTGCGCTCCGGTGGCGCGCACCGCGCTGACGATCATCTCGAACGGCGTTTTCACTTTGGCGCGATACGCGGCCTGCGAGAAAAATTCATCCGACGCCAGCATGGTCTTCATCACTTCGCGGATATCGCCGTTCTTGTCGCGAAAGGTCTTCGCCATCTTGTCGATCAACTTTTGCGGCGGATCGTCAGCCACGAACCGCTGCGCCAGCTTCTTCGAAATGAAGCGAGCCGTCGCAGGATGCCGGGCCAGAATATCCAGCACCTTTTCGGCGTCGTCCTGGCCGCCGCCCGCCGGGATCTTCACGCCCAGAACGGTCTTCTCGCCTTTATCGTGCACGCGATCGTTGTAAAAGAAATCGCCGCCTTGGCGGGGCAGCGCGAATGGTCCAGCCGGTGAAGCAGCGCGCTACTTCGGTGACGTCCTTTCTGGGTGTAGCCGCCGTCGACTCCCAGCGTGTGCAGTTCCATCAACTCGCGGGCGTAGTTTTCGTTCAAGCCGCGGACCGGCCGCTTGGCGTTCCCACGCCGCGGTGATGCATCGGGAGCAACGCTCTCCCAGTTATCCAAGAAAAACAGCATGGCGGGGCTCTTGGCGGTGGCCTCCAGCAAATCACGGAACTTTCCCAGCACATGCGGGCGGATGGCTTCGCGCTCATAGGTGGGCACCAGGTAGCGGTCCGCGCCTTTGTCCAAAAAGACGTTGAAGTGGTTGTACCAGAAGTCGACCAGTCTGCTCTTCGAGCTGGCGGTTGCTCAGGATGGCGCGGTACAACTTGCCTTCGCTCAAATCGAAAGCTACCAATTGTTGCGGCGCGGTCAGCAGCATCAGCTTGCGGCGCAGGCCGGGTTCCACCGCCGGCAGCAACTGCAGACGCAATCCTGGAGGCAATGCGATCGGCGACTTTATCCATCTGGTCTTCAGGAATAGAGGCGATGACGGCGCGCTTCTGGTCAACGGTTCCCGTGCGCAGCGTGCGAATCTGCTCTCGTGTCAGCAAGCGGTCCAACGCAACCGCTGGCTCCAGCGGCCCCTTGTTCGTGCCAGCGCCATTCTTGGCCGCCTTAGCGCGCTGTATCACGCGCTCGACAGCCGCTCGCGTCACCGGATCTTCGGGCAAAGCCTGCCGTCCCGCCGCGATCGCCCGGATCATCTGCGGATTCGGATAGGCGCGCTCGGTATCGGCCTGCGAGAGACGCAGCGATTCGAGTGGCGCCAGCCTTTGCGCCAGCTCCGGATTCTCCGCGATGCGCTCAGGGTGAAGCTGAAGGTCGATCCATTTTTTGACGCCCATCTTGCGAACCACTTCGACGTCTCCCGGCCGCGGCCCGAACGTCAGCCGGTTGAGCGCGTGGAGCACCTGCTCGTCCTTCGAAAGTTTGGGACTACGCGCGCCCAGGAACAACAAGGGCTAAAACCAATGCAGAAACCGCGAATGCCTTCCGCATCACACCTCATTACGACGCGAGGCGGGCAGGAAGGTTGACGGACCCGCCGATTCTGGAGACGCGCCTTAGATCCCCAGCTGGTCACAAGTCCGCGCGAAAAATCCGTCGGTCATGCCGGCGATGTAATCGCACACCTGGCGATGCAGCGGCTCGCCTGCCGATTCTTCCAGATACGCTGCCGGCATCAGGTCCGGCTGTCGCAGCAAAAGCTCGAACAACCGTGCGATACGCTCCACCGAACGCTGGCGCTCCTGCACCAGCTGCTCGGACTCATATACCTCAGCCCGCAGGAAGCGCTTTCAATTGCGCCGCGCCCTCGGCCGTGGCCGGAGTAAAGCGGACCACCCGCGCGGGATGAGCCCGCACGGCGTCAACGTCCGCCAGACCTTGCGCCGCAGCCACGGTTCCCTCCACCAGCCCCGAAACCAGCCAGTCAATCAATCCGCGCACCACCTCGTGCATGCGCACGCGCTCCGGCGCTCCCGGGAACTGCATGCCGGCGGCCTCATCCAGCTCGCGGAACATATCGGAGGCGCGGCAGGCGGCTTCGATCGTCACCAAGCCGGCGTAATAGCCGTCATCCAGATCGGCGGTGTCGTAGGCGATCTCATCGCAGGCATCGATCAACTGCGCCTCCAGCGGCGGTCGCAGCCCCGGCAGGTATTCGTCGAGATCCGGAATCTCGCCCGGCTTCGAAATCGCGCGAATGCTTGGCGATGCCCTCGCGAACTTCGAACGTCAGGTTCAGGCCCGGGAAACGCGCGTAGCGGCTTTCAAACGATTCCACGATGCGCAGGGCCTGCAAATTGTGATCGAAGCGCTCGCCGAAGCGGCGCATCAGGCGGTCCAATTCCTCTTCGCCGGAATGGCCGAACGGCGGATGGCCGATGTCGTGCGCCAGCGCGAGGGCCTCGGTCAGGTCTTCGTCCACGCCCAGAACCCCGGCCATGGTGCGCGCGATCTGCGAAACCTCGATGGTATGCGTCAAGCGGTTGCGGAAGTGATCCGAAACGCCCGCGGTGAACACCTGAGTCTTGTTTTCGAGGCGGCGGAACGCCCGCGCATGCACCACGCGATCGCGGTCGCGCTGGAAAGGATTGCGGTAGGGATGAGGAAGTTCCGGGTAGCGGCGCCCACGGGAACGCTCCAGCGGGAACCGCAAATGGGCGAGCGCGCGGGGGCAGGGTCACGCTGTGCCGGTCATTGTCCACGCGCCGCCGGTTGTCACCTGGCCGGAGGAAGGCCGGGAGAGGCCGCTTCCGCAATTTTTGAGGAATCCACGATGGCCATGCGGCTGATGGTTCCGCGAGCGGATGTACGCAGAGGATCGAGCAGCTTGTGCGCTTCCGTGGGATTGGACTTGGAGAGCATCTCGCCCAACGCCAGTTCGAGCCTGCTCCTTGGAAACCGTCGCCGAGGGATTGGCGATGGCATCGCGCAGTACCTTTCTCGGCTTCCGCCGTTTTGCCCTCGGAAATGTATATCTGGGACAGTGCGATGCGCGCCAGGCTGGCGTAGGCCTTGGGCCCGTCTGTCGACTACTCGCTTATAACGCCTCTCGGCTTCGTCCTGATTGCCCTGATCGACGGCATAGCTTGCCAGATACATGTCGGCGATCGCGCCCTCTTGCGTGCCGCTGTATTTAGCGGAAAGCTCGGTGAACGCCTGCATTTTGGCTTTGGTTTTTTCAGCTTCCGTATCGAAATGCAGATTGGTTGGCTCGATCGTCGCACCCGTGGTGGCATCCTCCACGCGCAGCGCGCTGGGACAGCGCTTCCTCGCGGGCGGTGGCTTGCGACCGGTTGTAATACATCACGCCCACCGCGATCAGCACCAGCGCGATGAGAGCCGCGCCGTAGCGCACCACTTCGGTTTTGTGGGCCGAAGCCCAACCGAATACGTCGAAAACGTCTTCGGCAAACTTATCGGTCTTGAGATCTTTACGGGTTTGACGATCCACGCGGAAACTCCCTAGAAATACTGCGATTTTAGTGTAACACGCGGGTGTTCCCGGCGCGCCCTCGCGACTATTTTTGAATGCGAAATTCGCGGCGAGCTTCGGCCGTCTGCCCGCCGACTTTATCGGTCATTGTGATCACCAGCGTGTAACTCGCCCTCGGGAACATCGGGCTGCAGATTCAAGCTGACCGCGCCGGGGACGTAGCGCTGCGGATAGAAACCTTCGCTCGAATCGGCGGCGGCGGCGGGCTGGGCGAATACCTGCTCGCCTGATTCGCGCAGGATCGCGAGGCCGTATTCGACCGAGTAGTGGTTCTTGTCGCCATACTTATAGCCGGTCATATCGAAGCGCGCCCATAGCGTCTCGCCCGGATGATATGACGGCGGGATCGAGCGGCGGCCCGTCGGTCTCGTCCTTGACGAAACGCAGATTGCGGGCGGCGAGGACCGGGCTGGGCTCCACCGCATGTCCGCGCACCTGGAACTCCAGTTGGGAAGTCAGATCGGCCTTGGCGACTTCATCGCGTGCCGTGACTTTTATGTGATAAGAGCCGCCGGGAACGAAGGGCGGGATATTGAAATGGTGTAAAAACTTCGGATACCAGTTTTTGTCCTGCGGAGAGATGGGCTCGGCGATTTCGCCTTTGGTGCCGGCTACCAGCGGGATCCCGGAAGGATCGGTCACATCGATCGTCCACGACAGTTTGACGCTGCGCTGATTATCGCCCGTGACAGCGGACTGATATCCGGTCAAGCGGCAACTGAAGAATACGCTTTCTCCGGGCAGGAAGGCATGACTCGGACCCAGCTCCGGTCCGTCTTCGAACTGATGCAGCGCAATGTGGTCGACCGAAAACGCGGCGAAGCCGGAAGCGCCGATCCACAGCAATTACGCGCCGAGCAATGCCGCCAGCCCGCCGCGGCGAATTACTTGGGTCCAGGCAAGGGCAAGTCGACTGTTGAATCCGTGTCGATGCGCAGCGGAATTTCGACCCATACAAATTTCTCCGTTCCCGGCTCGCCCCCGTCGGTAAGACGCAGGCGATAAGAGCCTAGGGGTACGTCAAAGGCGATGTTACCCTGCTTGGTTTCGGCCGGCGCAACCTCCCGCAATAAGCCGAACCAATTGTCGATGCCGTCTCCGTTTTCCAGTTCCTTGTATTCTTCCCGGTTAGGACCCTCCAAAATGAAGAAGGGAACCGATACCGGATGGCCGCCGCCGTTCGTAGCGGAGAGCGTGATCAGCAGAAAGCGTCGCTCTGGAACTCGTATCCTGAACATGTCTCCGAGCTGCGTGCGCCAAGCGGTTTGGACCACGTTATAGATCATGGGAGTGGCGGTCACGCGCTCGCCCATTTGGAAATCGATCCGCGCGGGACCCTGCATCTTGCACCCCGCCAACGAAAGTCCGGCCACTAGCGCTAGCGTCAAGAGGCATAATGAAGGCGGCGCCGGGCAATTGAGCATGATCAATCCACAATCTAGCGGGAATCGGGGCGGAAGGCAAACTGAGTGGCGCGCGCATAGATGGTGGCGCTCGCTTGTCCTGCTGGCTGCGGGAGCCGTGCAGGCCCCGCGCCCGCTTTCCAATCGACGCACCCCCTCACCGGCCGCCACATCGCCAATGTCATGGGCTTCCGTGGCGCGGATTGGCTGGAGCGCCCGGAGCGCGAATCCGAGGAAAACGTCGAAGGAGCACTCGACGCTATTGGACTGAAGCCCGGGATGACTGTGGCTGAAGTGGGCGCTGGCACCGGTTATGTCTCCCTGCGCATGGCCAAACGCGTGGGACCCAGCGGCAAGGTATATGCCAACGATCTGCAACCCGAGATGCTGATCCTGCTGCGCAATAACGCCGCGAAAGCCGGCATAACCAACGTGGAGACGGTGCTGGGAGGCGAGACCGACCCCAAGCTCCCGGCCGGCCAGATGGATCTTATTATCCTGGTGGACGTGTACCATGAGTTCTCGCAGCCGCAAAAAATGCTGCAGGGAATTCGTCGCGCGCTGAAGCCCGACGGGCGGCTGGTGCAACTGGAATACCGTAAGGAAGATCCCAACGTCCCCATCCTCCCGGATCACAAAATGAGCGTAGTCGAGGCTAAGACCGAAGTGGAGGCCGAGGGCTTCAAGCTGGAACCGGTGATCGAAACCTTGCCCCGCCAGCACATCCTGATTTATACGAAAGCCACGGCGAAAGGGGCCGTGGCGAAATGACCCACTCGCGCCCTCGTTGCGCCATCGTATATTATGGTGATATACGGGAATGTTGGACCTTACCCGGATCGAGGAATTCGAATGGGACGCCGGAAACGAGCGCAAGGGCGAAAAGCATGGTGTCACGCAACAGGAAGCGGAGCAGGTGTTCCTGCATCAGCCCTTGCTGCTGCTGGAGGACACCAAGCACAGCGGTTCGGAGCCCCGTTTTCACGCGCTGGGCAAGAGCTTCGATGGCCGTCTGCTCCACGTCTCGTTTACAGTCCGCGGCGCAGGGATCAGGACCGTGTGATATCGGTCCGCCCCATGCATTGGAAGGAACGAGTTGTTTATGAAAAAACCTCTTAAACCAGTCCCTAAATTCCGTTCCGTAACCGCCGAACGGAGATTTTGGGAAACGCACGACACCACGCAATATCTGGATTGGTCCCAAGCGCAGGTCGCCCGGTTACCGAATTTGAAACCGTCAACGAAGTCGATCTCATTGCGGCTGCCCGTGTATTTACTGGAGCGAATCAAGGTGGAAGCCAACCGGCGCGATGTTCCGTATCAGTCGCTCATCAAGGTTTGGCTCGACGAGCGGGCTCGCTGAGCAAAAATGGAGCTTCGCGGCGTTTGAAAGTGCACGTTCCGCCACCGGCAAGCGTCTACCTCTTTGTAGGGCTGCCGTCGGAGCGGTGTCTTCCGGCTAACAAGCTCGCCCTCAATAACTTACGGCATGGCCGAGTGGACGCTTAAATACGCCGACGCGCGCGGGGAGATTCACCAGCAGGTGGCCGAAGCGGCCTCCGAGCGGGAGCTGCGCGACCGCTACACGCAGCAAGGTTTCCTGGTCTATACCATCAAGCCGCGCTCGGAAATCAGCGGCCTCGCCTCCGGGCTGCGCCCCAGCGGCAAGCGCTTCAACCTTGAGAAATTCCTGATCTTCAACCAGCAGTTCGTTACGTTGATCCGCGCCGGCCTGCCCATCCTCCGCTCCCTGGACCTGCTCGCCGAGCGCCTGACCGACCCCAAACTATCGAGCCACATCCGCAACGTGCGCGACGAAGTGAAAAGCGGCTCCCTGCTCTCAGACGCCTTCGCCAAGCAGGGCGTGTTCCCGCCCATCTATGTCACCAGCGTCCTGGCGGGCGAGCGCAGCGGCGCGCTGGCGGAAGTGATCGAGCGCTTCGTCACCTATCAAAAGCTGGCCTTGTCGGTGCGCAAGAAGCTGCTGGTATCGCTGATGTACCCGGCGCTGCTGATCGTCTTGGTCACCTGCCTGATCGTGTTCCTGATCACCTACGTGGTGCCCAATTTCGCCGAGCTCTACAGCAGCATGCAGGCGCAGTTGCCTACGCCGACGCTGATCCTGATCGCTATCGGCACCACCGCGCGCGGCTACGTGCTGCTCGGCTTTGGAGTCCTGGTCGTGGCGGCGATTGCGCTACGGGCCTGGGGAAAAACGCCCAGGGGCAAGGAAGCGTTTGACCGCGTGCTGCTGAAAGTCCCGATTCTGGGCGAAGTATGGCTGAAATATCAGGTGGCGCAATTTTCGCGGGTATTGAGCACCCTGCTGATCGGCGGCATTCCGCTCATGCAGGCGCTCGATACCTCGGCCGATTCGCTGGGAACCCAGGTGCTGCAAAAGGTGCTGCAAAAGGCCACCAAACTAGTGCGCGAAGGGCAGTCGCTTTCCGGAGCCTTGCGCATCACCGCCGTGTTCCCCAGCCTGTCGCTGGATATGATCGAGGTAGGGGAGTCGACCGGCGCATTACCTGCGATGCTCGGCAGCGTGGCAGAGTTTTATGAAGAGGATGTGGCGACTCGCGTCACCGCGGCGCTCAGCCTGATCGAGCCCGTCATCATGATCATTATGGGAATCTTCGTGGCCTTCGTGCTGATTTCCCTATATCTGCCGATCTTTTCCTTAGCGGATTCCATCCGCTCCTGGCTGATATCCGAGCTCAACCATGGCAGCCACCAACCAAATTCTTCCGCAAGACCCGGTCGCAGGAAATCGCCAAGGCCCGCGCGCTGGCTGGGCGTTACTATCACGAATTTGTCGATCTCAAGGAAACTCGCATCGACCACGATTTGTTCCACTCCATCCCAGTGGACTTGATGTTCCGCTACAATTTTGTGCCGATTCAGGCCTACAACGGCGTCGCGGGCCGGCCGATGACAACGGGACTCTCGAAATCGCCATCGCCGATCCGCGAAATCTAAACCTGATCGACGAGCTGGCGGTGCTGCTCGGCAAGAAACTGCGGGTGCGCGTCGCCACGCTCTCGCAGATTTCCGATCTGCTCAAGAAGACCGAACAGTCGCAGCGCGTGCTCGAAGAGGTGACCGAAGGCTTCGCGCTCGACGTCGTCGGCGATGAAGACAATCCCGACGAAACGCTCTCGATCGACCGCCTGGCGGCGGGCGATTCCGACATCGCGCCGGTGATCAAGCTGGTCGACACTACGATCTTCAACGCGCTCGAACGGCGGGCGAGCGACATCCACATCGAGACCCGCGACCAGGAAGTCGCCATCAAGTACCGCATCGACGGCGTGCTGCACTACGCCATGCCGCCCATTGCGAAAGACTGGCACTCGACCATCATTTCTCGCATCAAGGTGATGAGCGAACTGGACATCGCCGAGCGCCGCGTGCCCCAGGACGGCCGCTTCCGCGTGCGCTACAAGAACCGGCTGATCGATTTCCGCGTCTCCATCATGCCCACCATCTATGGCGAGGACGCTGTGCTGCGCGTGCTGGACAAAGAGTCCATGAGCGAGAAGTTCTCCAAGCTCTCGCTTGATGTGGTGGGCTTCGCCGATAGCGATCTGCTCAAATTCCGCCGCTATATCAAGGAGCCTTACGGCATGGTGCTGGTAACCGGACCCACTGGTTCCGGCAAAACCACCACGCTCTACGCCGCGCTGAGTGAGATCAAGAACGACGAAGACAAGATCATCACTATCGAAGATCCCGTCGAATATCAGATCAAGGGCATCACGCAGATTCCGGTAAACGAAAAGAAGGGGCTCACTTTCGCGCGCGGCCTGCGCTCCATTCTGCGCCACGATCCCGACAAGGTCATGGTGGGCGAAATTCGCGATCAGGAAACCGCGCAGATCGCCATCAATGCCGCGCTAACCGGGCACCTGGTATTCACCACGGTGCACGCCAATAATGTTCTGGACGTGCTCGGCCGCTTCCTGAACATGGGCGTGGAGGCGTATAACTTCGTCTCCGCGCTCAACTGCATTCTGGCGCAGCGGCTGGTACGCGTGATCTGCCCGCATTGCAAGGCGCCCGTAAAGTATGACGATGCCTACCTCACCGAGAGCGGTTTGGCTTTGGCCGATTGGGCCGAGGTGACCTTCTACGAGGGTGCCGGCTGTTTTGAATGCGGCGGCACGGGATTCCGCGGCCGCAGCGCCATCCACGAATTACTGGATCTCTCCGAGCGCATTCGCGAATTGATTCTCAACCGCCGGCCCGCCTCCGAAATCCGCCGCGCGGCGCGCGAAGAGGGCATGACCTTCCTTCGTGAATCGGCTCTCGAAAAGGCGCGTACGGGCGTGACCACGCTGAAAGAAATTAATAAGGTCACCTTCATCGAGGTTTAAAACAGCGAATCTGATGTCCATCCTGAACCAAATCTCGCGGCTGGTAAAAGATCCGCCCCCCAGCCATATCTTCGAGCTCTCGGAGGCCGGCATCGCCTTCGCGCAGCCGGGCAATGGGCGCCCCGGCATTCCTGGCTTCGTGCCTTTCGAGCCCGGCACGCTGGTGGTATCTCCGGTGGAAGACAACATTCATAAGGCCGACGCGGCCACCGCCGCGCTCAAACACATCGCGCCGCTGGAAAGCTCCCGTAAACGGCGCCGCGCGGCGCTGATTCTTCCGGATTACGCCGCCCGCGTCAGCGTGTTGGATTTCGATTCCTTCCCGTCGTCGCCGGAAGAGCAGCTTTCGCTTATCCGTTTCCGCTTAAAGAAAACGCTCCCGTTCGACATCGACTCCGCCGCGGTGAGCTATTTCGCTCAGCCCGCGGAAAAAGGCGCCACCATCGAAGTGGTAGCGGTGATCGTGGCGCTCGAAATTATCGCGCGCTATGAGGCTCTGTTCCGCGCCATGAATTTCCACGCCGGCGAGGTGACTACCTCGGCGCTGGCCGCATTGCATCTGTGTCCGCCGGCAACGCGCGCCGACGCCGTCAATGTGATTGCGAAGTTAAGCGCCAAGAGCCTGAGCGTGATGGTCCTGCGCGGCGAAATCCTGAAGCTGTTCCGCTGCGTCGCGCTCGAAGAGGTGACTGAAGAGCAGATTCTGGCGGTGCTGCAGCCGACCCTTTCTTACGTTGAAGACGAGCTGGCCGCCCCGGCGGAGAAACTCACGCTGTGCGGATTCCCCGCCCGGCTCGCTTTCCGGCCTCCGCTACGAAAAAGATGCGCTGCGCAGCAGCTTCGGCGCACCCGGAGCCTTCAATGCCGGGCTGCTCGGGTATCTTGAGGGGGCGCGGAATTGACGTGAGAATTCCGATCAATCTCGCGAGCGACCCCTTCCGCCGGGACCGTCCCGTGCTCGTGGCTACCGGCGTTGCCGTCGCGCTGCTGGCGGCGGTGCTGTGCGGCTTGCTGTATCTGATCGGGGTGGACCGCGCGCGTTCGGGCGACACCCGCGCGCGCGTGAATCGTCTCGACCAGGAGCTATCCGCCATCTCCACCGAGCAGGCTCGCCTGGACGCCACGCTCCGCCAACCGGCCAACGCCAGCATTCTGGAGCGCAGTCTTCTGCTGAATACTCTGGTGGAGCGCAAGTCCGTCAGTTGGACCAGAATCTTCGCCGATCTGGAAGCCGTGATGCCGCCCAACGTGCGCCTGATCCAGGTGCGCTTGCCGCAGATCGATTCCCGTAATCAGGTTCTTTTGGACATGGTGGTGGGGTCGCAAAGCCCCGAACCCGTCATCACTTTTCTGAAGCAGTTGCAGGCGTCGCCGCGTTTCGGCCCGGCGACGGTCCACAATTCGGCGCCTCCCACCGATAATGAGCCGCTGTACCGCTATCGCGTGAGTGTGAATTATGCCCAGAAGCTTTAAAGGCGCGGCGGGGATTACGGTTTGGTGGCGCGTCGCGCTGGGCGTGCTGTTGGCTGGCGACCATTGGGGCGGCTTGGATTGTGATGTATCCGCCCGGCGGTTCGGCGGACGATTTGCAGCGGCAGCTCGCCGCGCTGGAATCGCAGACCACCACCAGGCGTGCGCTGCTGGCCAGTACGCGCCAGCATGTGGCCGCCGTCGAACAGGGCCGCGCGGAAGGCGACCAGTTCCTGAATCAATACTTCCTGGCCCGCCGCACCGCCTATTCGACGCTTCTCACCGAGCTAGTTGCCGCCGCCGACGAAGCCAAGATCAAGCCGAAGGAACACGCTTACGCGACTGAGCCTATCGAAGGCTCCGACTCGCTCAGCATGATGAGCATCTCGGCCAATTACGAAGGCACTTATGCCAACCTGATGCGCTTCGTGCATGAGATTGACCGCTCGCCGCGCTTGCTGATTATCGAAGCGCTGAACGCGGCGCCGGAGCAGAGCGGCGGTACCCTGAATATAAGCATGAAGATCGACACCTTTGTGCGCGACGACGGATCGGCGCAATGAGCTTGATTCCGTCACAACTCGGCGCGGAACCGAAGAAGCTGGCGATACTGGGCGGCTTGGCGGCGGTGCTGATCGTGGTGTACCTCATCAACCGCACGCCGGACGTGCCCCAGCAGGCTGCCTCCATAACGCCTCCGGCGGCGCGCAATCCGGTGCCGCTTGAATCGTTGGGAGCAAGGTCGCGCTCGGCGGCAACCCTCACTCCTATGCCCGCGCAGGGCGGCACATCCCCGCGACGCGGCGAAGCCGCCATCCAGGATTTCAAGCCCACCTTGAAACTGCCCGACGGCGTCGACGTCAGCCGCATCGATCCGGCGCTGAAGCTCGATCTGCTGGCGCAGCTGCAAAACCTGCCGCTCGAAGGGGGAGAGCGCAGCTTGTTTGAATTCGGCGCGCGCGCCCAAACCCACTACTCCCACGCCCGCGGTAGCGCCCGTGAAGCCTGCCACGCCGCCGCCTTCGCCCGAAACCTTAGCGGCTCTGGCCACTCCGCCGAAGCCGGTAATTCCGCCGATCCCGCTAAAATACTACGGCTACGTCAGCGATTCGCGCAACGTCGCGCCCGGCGCCGCCAAACGCGCGTTCTTCCTGGACGGCGAAGACATCATGGTGGCCGGCGAGAACGAGGTCATCCACAATCGCTTCAAGGTGATCCGCATTGGCGTAAACTCGGCAGTAGTGGAAGACACCAGCAACAAGAATCAGCAAACCCTGCCGTTGGTCGAGGAGTTACCCGGATGACGCGCCGCTCGGCTGCCCGCCGCCCCGGAACGTGGGTTCGCGCTGCTGGTCATCTTCCTGATTGCGGCGGCAGTGGCCTTCACCATGTATCAGGAATTGCCGCGCGCCGCCTTCGAGAGTGCTCGCGATAAAGAGCAGCTTCTGATGGACCGCGGCAATCAATACAAGCGCGCCATTCAGGTTTTCTACACCGAGAATAAGCACTACCCGGCTGAGGTGAAAGATCTGGAGAGTACCGGCAACAAACGTTATCTGCGCCGCCGCTATATCGACCCGATGACCGGTAAGGACGAATGGCGGTTGATCCATACCGACGGCAGCCACTTGACCGACTCACTGGTCCAGAAGCCGCCTGCGCAAAACGCCGGTAACGGCCTGCCCGGCCAGGGACAAACGCCCGGGGGAGGCCCGCTCGGCTCCAACAACATGAATACCGCGCCGGCGGCGGCTACCGACGCTGCGAACAATTCGAGTGACCCGGACACGGTTGCCGCCGCTACGGCCCTGAATCCCATGGCTCGACAACGGCCGAGCGATCGGCGGTTTCCCACCGGCCCGGGCTTCCCGCAGCCGCCGGGGACCAATCCCGGCGCTCCGGCAGTGGGGGGCGCGAATTCCTTTGGCGCGAATTCCGCGGCCTACGATCCCTCCGACCCGCGAACCTGGCCTCCGATCACAATCGCAACGCCCTCCGCGCAATCGGGACAACCGCAGCAGCCGGGAACCGGTGGACAACCGGCGCGGGGCAATCAGCCTTTTGGTGTGACTGTCGCCCGGCGGGGTAAACCAGACCATGCCCGGTCAGTTTGGAATCGCTCAAACTCAGATCCAAGGCGGCTTCGGACAAGGCAATTTCGGACAGGGTAATTTCGGACAGGGTAATTTCGGACAAGGTAATTTCGGACAAGGCAATGGACAGGGCGGCGGGAACCCTCAGCCGTCGACTCTATTCAATCCGAACCCGATCGACCCGAACGGTCTTGCCGCCGCGCCGATCCAGAACGATACCCAGCGCCCAGCACTAACCCGAACGTACAGTTCCCGCCATATCGGGAATCAGCCCTCGCCGGCGCAGCGCAGCCGCCATTTAGCGCAGGGCAGGCGAGTGCGCAGCAAGCCGCCAATCTGGCAAACGGTGGATTCAACCCGCAAGTGCCCCTTCGCCCCAGAACGCCAGCAGCGGGAACACAGCCCAATCCGGCGTTGCCCGGCAACAATTCCGGCAATGCCGCTCTGAACGCCATCGATAACGCGCTGTTCCGTCCGAATCAGGCGCCGGCCGCGGGGGCCACCGGCTCGCCCGGCATCGCGGGTGTAGCCAGCAAGTTCAAAGGCCCGAGCATTAAAGCCTATCGCGAAAAAACCAAATATCAGGAGTGGGAGTTCGTGTATGATCCGACTACGAATCAGCCGGGCGCGAATCAACCTGGGCAAATCTGCCGGGTTCGAATATGCCTGGTTTGAATCAACCTGGTCGAATCAACCCGGGCAAGTCGGCACGCCGGGTCAGAACCCACAGCAAACTCCGAACCTCTTCGGTCCCAGCTCCGGACAGCCGACGGGAGGGGCCGCGCCTTCCAATCCGTTCTCCATGCCGAACCCGTTTGGGCCGAGCGCGTCGCCCACGCAGTAGCTAAGTCCACTCGGACTTCAGCATTCCGTATACCAGCAGATCGTGATACCGGCCGTTCACCAGTTCCGCGTCGCGGTGCGTGCCTTCGAGCTTGAATCCCAGACGCCGCGGAATGGCGCTGCTCTTCGCGTTGCCGGCGGCGCAGCGGATCTCGACCCGGTTCAAATCCATCTCGCGGAATAGATGGGTGATGGCCATGCGGCAGGCGTCGGTGATGATACCGCGGCCCTCAAACTCGCGGGCCAGCCAGTAGCCCAGTTCGACGCGGCGATTGCGCCAGTCGATGCGGTGGGTGCCGATCACTCCGGCCACCCGCTCGCGATGCCAGATGCCGGCGGTAAAACCGTCATGCGCGGCGAACATTTCGAGCGTGGAACGAATGAAAGCGATTCCATCGTCTTCCGTCCTGGTCGCATCCACCCACGGCAGCCATTGCCGCAGGTGCTCGCGGTTGCGCTCTACCGCCGCGAACACTTCAGGGGCGTGATGTTCCTCCAGCAGGCGGAGTTCGAAATCCTCGCGGAGCGGCGTGGCGAACATAATTACGTCGCGCGGTTTGCGTAATTCCGCTGGTAGTAATTTTGATATTCGCCGGATTTCACGCGCGCGATCCAAGCCGCGTTGCCGCGGTACCAGTCGATGGTGGCCCGCAGGCCGGCTTCGAACGGCATCTGGGCGTGCCATCCGGTCTCGCGCATGAGTTTCCCGGTTGAGAGCGCGTAGCGGCGGTCGTGGCCGGGGCGGTCCTTAACCGTCTGCATCAGCGAGCGCGGCTTGCCGACGGTATCCAGAATTCGTTCGACCACTTCCAGGTTGGGCAGCGCACGGCTGCCTCCGATGTTGTAGATCTCGCCCGCGCGACCGCGTTCGATCACCGCGAGGATCGCGCGGCAATGATCGTCGACATACAGCCAGTCCCGCACCTGCATGCCGTCGCCGTAAATCGGCAGCGGCTTGTCTTCGATCGCATTCGAAATCATGAGCGGGATCAGCTTCTCGGGAAACTGATAGGGGCCGTAATTATTGGATGCGCGCGTCACCATCACCGGCATGCCATAGGTGACAAAGTAAGAGAGCGCCAGCAGATCCGATCCGGCTTTCGACGCCGAATACGGGCTGCTGGCACGCAGCGGATAGTTTTCGTCGGCATCGTGAGGCGACGGAATGCTGCCGTAAACTTCGTCGGTCGAGACATGCAGGAAGCGCGGTGTCTTATGCGTGCGCGCCGCTTCGAGGAGAGTAAACGTGCCGCGCAGATTGGTCTCGAAAACCGGCGCCGGGGAAAGAATACTGCGGTCCACGTGGGATTCCGCCGCGAAGTTCACGATCACGTCGGGCTTCGCCTCCGCGATCGTCTGATTCACCAGCGGGGCGTCGCAAATATCGCCGTGCACAAAGCGATATCGGGCGTCGTTGGCTACCGGCGCCAGATTTTCAAGGTTGCCGGCGTAAGTCAGCTTGTCGAAATTCACCACCAGCGAGGGACGCTGGGCCGCCGCGCCAGACCAAGCGGTGGCTGAATCCAGCAGCATCCGTACAAATGCGCTTCCGATGAAGCCGGCGCCACCCGTGACGAAGAATTTCATTTGTGCTGCAGCTCCCAATCGTAGGCGATGGAGCTCTCATCGTGCGCGATACGGCCTTCGTCCTGCGGATTATACAGGCGGTCGGTTACATAGATCAGCATGCCCACGTACTGGCCGATCACCTTATATCCATGACCCACGCCTGGCGGAATGAAAATCTGCCAGGGCTTGAGATTGCCGGTATAGAGCGTGTTCTTCAGGCCGTAGGTGCGCGAATCCGGCCGCAGATCCACTAGCGCCACTTGGAACATTCCCTGTGAGGGGACCCAGAGGTCGGTCTGATGGCGGTGGAAATGGAATGCCTTGATGGTCCCCGGATAGCTCAGGGCGGCGGAGACCTGAGTAGTCTCAGGCACGAAATCCGCAGCCAAGCCTTGTTTCAGCCGCACGACCTCCAGAAAATATCCGCGGTCGTCCGGCCAGAGATCGTAGGGGCGAACCAGGACCCCGTCGATCAGGTCCCGGGAATCCGGCGTGCGAATGATCTTGCCGATGCCCGGTTCACACTTCGGTGTTTCGATGGAAATGCCTTGCCCAGTGGTAGTATTCACTGGAAACTAGATTAACGCGGAATTGACGTGGACGGGTTTCGAAAAACGATCCGCCTAATTGGCCCGCAACGTAATGTTGCCGATCCCTCCCCGGATGTCGAGATGGACGGTGACCTTGGCATCCTCGCGCTGCGGGCTCACCCAGCGGCCATTGTGCTTTTCCAAACCTTCGGCATCGATATTCCCGATGCCGCCGTGCGCGTCGGCGACGATGCCCACACCAGTGGGCAAACGTACCGTCGCATTGCCCACGCCACCGTGAATCTCCACGTCGTAATCGCGCTGGGGATTTCCACGGAGGTCCATGTCCAGGTTGCCGACGCCCATATGAACCTCAATGCCGCGCAGGTTCAGGTTGCCCAGGTTCATCTCCGCGTTCCCGGCGCCCAGATGCGTCACTACATCCAGCGGGATTTCGTTATTCAAGCGGAGCTTCCATTCGTAGCGCCCCGAACCTCCGAAATTGCGGCTCGGCTCCGCGATGGTGAGGCGTCCGCGGAAGCTGCCGTCCTCATAGCGCACCGTTGGCTCTTGCTCAGGAGTGCTAAAAGTAAAGTCGGCATCCAGTAGCCGTGGCGATCCGCCTTCGACATTCAGTTCACCCGCGCCCATCCGCATTTCGACGCGCACCATGTCCGCTTTGTCGAGTTCGATGGTCTTGGTAACGTGCAGGAGCGGGCCGGAATACGAGGACCCGCGCCGCGCATCACACCCCGTGAGGGCCAATATCGCCAGACCAGCCAGTAACAATCTGCCGCTCATGCCCAGAAGATACGGATTCAGGGCAAGGAATGTTCCCGGAAAATTTTCAGACCCGGAGGAAGTCTGGCCGCCAGTTCTGGATGGCTGATTTGATCTGCTTCTGGTCCCAGTTTCCGTCGAGCGTCTGCTGCACCAGACCGGGAACCTCGGCGTCGGAGGCGAAGCGCAGGGCAATGAGTTGTCCTTCGCTCAGTTCGCCGATACGCGTCCGCGTCGATTCCGGCAGCAACTGGGCCAGCCGCAGCCGCTCTTCGAGGCGAATCATGCGGTCCTGTACCTTCATCGCGTAAAGCCGTGTTTTAAACATCAACACGATGGCCCACAGGACGCCGAGCAGCCGCACCGCGCCCCACCAGTCGGGTTGCCGGACCAAGGCGTAGACGGCCGCGCCCAGCAAAATCAGGGCGCCCACAAACAAGAACCCATGAAACATCGGGTCGAAACGAGTGTGATTCTTCAGGTTCTGTTCTGGTTGTGGCATGGAGAGTCCTTGGCGCGATCATAGGACATTTTGTCGATTTTCGCAAAAGCCCGCAGGCTCCAATCGCGAACAACAGGGCCGCGCTCAGCCCGAATACGCCTCGGATGCCCAACCGTGCCGCCAAGACTCCAGAAAGCAGCATGGCCGCCAATTGCGCGAGCGAAGTGAGCGCCGCCGCTGCTCCACTCACGCGTCCTCGCAATTCCGGCGGAGTCTCGCCCTGCAACATCACCGCCGCCGCAAGCACGACCGCGGCAACTCCGAGCCCCATGCCAGCCGACCCGAGCAACGCCGCGGCTTGAGTGGGTCGCACCGCGATCAAGAGAATAGACGCTCCCACAGCCGCCATGCCGCATCCGATCAACCGCCGCGGATCGCGCCGGCGACCGTATTTGCCCAACAGGGCCGAACCTGCCACAGTGCCCGCGGCGATCAGCATGCCGATCATACCCAACAGCGGCGGCCCACGATGCAAGACGTCCCGAACATAAACTGATGCCAGCGCTCCGAAGCATCCGGCAGCGAAGGTTCCGGCCGCCATGGAGAACGCCACAAACGAGAAGCGAGGATCGGCAAACAGAAAACTGAATCCCGCACCGAGATCGCGGAACGCGGCGCGCGGTCGCGATCGGTTCGCCGGCTTGGTGTAGCGCAAGCTCGCCAGCAATATCGCCGAGCAGAAGAAGGTCGCGCTGTCGGCCGCGTAACATATCCGTTCGCCGAAAGCCGCCACTAAGGCGGACGCAACCGCCGGACTCGCGACGCGCACCACCTGCATGCTCTGCTGCATCCGTGCATTCGCCGCCAGCAGATGATCCGGCGCAACCAGCAGCGGAAGCGTGATAGCTCGCGCCGGCGCAAAGAAGTTCGAGAAGCAGCTCACCGCAAAGCTGATCGCGCAGATTTGAGGCAGAGTGACCGCGCATGCCAGCAGCAGCACGAGCACGCCCCGCGCCATATCACTGGCGATCATGGTGCGCCGCGGATCCCAGCGGTCGGCGAACATTCCTGCCAACGGCCCTAGGACGGCATTGGGTACGAGCGACGCGATAAACACACCCGCCATGTCGCTCGCACTGCCGTGCATACGGAAGACGATCGCCACCTGCACCGCGAATAGCGCCACGAAGTCGCCTAGCAGGCTGACCGTCTGCGCGAGCCACAGCCGTCGAAAAGCCGTCACGCCCGGAGATTAAACCGGGGGCCACGAGCGCACGGCCTCGCCAAACACGCAGGTGGTGGTTCTATAAACGTTTATTGTGGATGCCCAGGTGTTATTCGTGCGCACTATTCTCGTGCTATACCGCGCGTGCTGGAGCGTATGAACGCCACCAGGTGGCGCGTGTGCTCGGTCGAAACGCCATGCTCGATGCTCCGCAGCGCATCTTCCAGCTTCAATCCGGAACGGTACAGAACTTTATACGCCGCCTTAAGGGCCGCGATGTCGCCGGAGTCGAAGCCGGCGCGGCGCAACCCCACACTGTTCAAGCCCGTGGGTCTCACGTTGAAATCCGAGTACAGGAAATACGGCGGCACGTCCAGATTCACCCGAGTCCCGCCGCCCATCATCGCCAGGCGCCCGATCTTGGAATATTGATGAACCACTACGTTGCCTGAGATGAAGGCCTGATCCTCCACCACCACATAGCCGGCAATCAGCGCGCCACTGGCGATCACGGTCTGGTTGCCGATCTTGCAATTATGCGCGATGTGGCCGGAGGTCATGATGTAGTTGTCGTCGCCGATCACGGTTTCCGATTCGGGCGCAGTCCCGCGCGAGATGGTGTAGTGTTCGCGGATCTTGTTGCCGTTGCCGATCTTCAAATAACTGCGGTCGCCCTTGAATCCCTTGTCCAGCGGATCGGTGCCGAGCACGGTTCCGGCCGAAACGTGATTATGCTTCCCCAGCGAGGTCCAGCGCTTGATGTAGACGTAGGGTTCCAGAAAGCACCCGGCCCCGAGAACAACGTCCTCCTCGACCACGCAAAAATCGCCGATGACCACTCCAGCGCCGATCTTGGCGTCGCGATGCACCCGAGCCGTCGGTGCGATCTGAGCGTTAGTCACTGGCGGCATGATTTAGGTGACGGTTCTCAGCACTTCGAAAAGGATCAGCCACAGAACCGTCAGGAAGTGCCAATAGTAGCTGACGACATCCACCAGTTCACGGCGTTTCCTGCGCCCGAACACCACCACGAAGAGCGCGATCAGGCCCCCCAGCAGATGCGTAGCATGCAATCCCGTGAACAGGTAGAAAAAGGCGCCATGCGGATTTTCCATCATGTAGGCGCCCTGGCGGAAAAGATCCCGCCAAGCTACAACTTGGGCCGCGAGGAACGCAAGACCGAGCGCGGCGGTCGCCAATAGCAGGCGGTCCGCTACTCGCCACAGGCCTTTACGAAAGACCCGGCGCGCTGCTTCGAGCGTCACGCTGCTCGCGAGGATCAGCGCCGTGCTCAGCCATAGCACTCGTGGCAACCGGAACGGCTCCCAGTAAGACGCCATGCCGGAGCGCCAAACATAGGCGATGATCAGTGCCGCAAAGAAAGCGGAGATGGAGATACATGCCGTCCAGATGAGAACGCGATAGGCACCGGGAGGCGCTTTCGTTGGATCCTCTAAAGACGAGGGCAACAGCACTACCTGGTCGGTCTTCGTCGCGCGGTCGCTGACAATGCGCGTCATGCTTCGGTCTACCCGCTTCTATTTTACGCTGGCTTTGCGCGCGGCGAATCGCGGCAGTGCAAAATCTGCGAATTCAAGTATGCTGAGGAATGGGTACCGCGCCCTCGCTCCAGGAAGGTTTCGCGAAGTGGACTTCCAGTTTTGACTACCTGCGCAAGCTGTTTTGCGCGATGCTGCTCGAAGAGGGCGATACCGAACTGGCTGCTTTCATCGAAGCGTGTTTCGGCGGCACGCAGGGGCCCGCAGAACCGCGCGCCGCATCTGGCCGGCGGCGCCTTCCGAACATTCCTCGCGCTATTGCCAGGCGCTATCCATCGTGTTTCAGCTCTTGGACGTGGTGGAGGAGAACACCTCGAATCAGGTCCGGCGGCGCGCCGATGACCCGCGCCGGCGCGAGGGCGAGCCCGGTTTCTGGCTGTGGAATCTGAACGATCTCCGCCAGCGCGGATTCAGCGAGGAGGAAGTCCGCAAGGCCATGCGCGGCGTTTCGGCCGAGCCGGTGCTGACGGCGCATCCCACTGAGGCCAAGCGCGCAACTGTGCTGGAGCATCACCGCACGCTCTATCTGCTGCTGGTGGAGCGCGACAACCGCCATTTCACCGAAGTAGAGCTCGCCATCTTCGAGCGCCGCATGAAAGCGGCCCTGGAACGCCTGTGGCGTACCGGTGAGATCCGGCAGGAGCGGCCTGACATCGCAAGCGAAGTGACCGGCGTGCTGTACTACCTGCGAACCGTGTTTCCGGAAGCGGTCGAGCTGCTCGACTTGCGCTTCCAGCATTGCTGGCGCGCGGTGTTTGGCACGGAGCCTCCGCCGCTGCCGGGACTCGCCGTCGGAAGCTGGGTGGGAGGCGATCGCGACGGGCACCCGTTCGTGACGCCCGCCGTCACCGCCGAGACGCTGGAGCTGCTGCGGAAAAACGCGATGGTGGTAGTTCGCGAGCGCCTGCTCCAGTTAGGCGCGCGCTTGAGTATGGCGGAAGCGAACTCACCGGTTCCCCAGCCTTTGCAGGACCGGATCGCGGAACTCGCCGCGAAGTTAGGGGACACTCTGGCCGTTCCGGCGCTGGCCCGCAATCCCGGGGAACCATGGCGGCAACTGGTGAACCTCATGCTGGCGCGGCTTGGCGATGCCGAACAGCGCCTCGCCGCAGGAGTTGCTGGCGGATCTCTCGTTGCTCGAACATTCGCTGCAATCAGGCCGGCGCGCGGCACGTGGCCGAGATCGACGTGCGCCCGGCGGCGGCCTTGGTGCGGTCCTTCGGCTTCCATCTGGCGGCGCTCGATGTCCGGCAGAACAGCGCGTATCACGACCGCGCCATTGGCGGCCTGCTCGAAGCCGCTGGGTTGCCGCGGACGGATTACGCGAATTGGAGCGAAGCCGAAAAGCTGGAGTTTCTGAATCGCGAACTGACCACGCTGCGCCCCTTCACCGCTCCGCACACGCCGCTCGAAGGCGAAGCCCTCCACATGACCAGTCTGTTTCGCGTTCTGCGCGAACATATAGACCGGCACGGCACCGCCGGCCTCGGTCCGATCATCGTCAGCATGACGCGCAGCGTGGCGGATCTGCTAGGCGTGTACCTGATGGCGCGCGAAGCCGGATTGCTGGTGGCGACGCCCGGAGGACTCGCGTGCGAACTGCCAGTGGTGCCGCTGTTTGAGACGATTCGCGATCTGGAGCACAGCGACGCGGTGATGGACGCGTTCCTGAAACATCCCATCACGCGGCAAACGCTCGAACGAACGCGCCGTGCAGCAAGAACCGCCGGAAGCGGTCATCATGCTGGGCTACAGCGACAGCAATAAGGACGGCGGAGTCCTGGCCAGCCAGTGGGCGCTTTACGGCGCGGAGCGCAGGTTGTCGCAAGTCGCGCTGGCCAATGACGTCCGGCTGGCGTTCTTTCATGGACGCGGCGGGACGGTGGGACGCGGCGCGGGTCCCACGCATTTCTTCCTGGAAGCGCTGCCGCCGGGTTCGCTCACCGGCCGGATGCGCATCACGGAGCAGGGAGAAGTCATCTCGCAGAAATACGCCAACCGCTTGACGGCCACTTATCATTTGGAGCGCCTGCTGGCGGGCGTGACGCGCACGTCGTTATTGCACCGGCGGCAACTTCGCGAACGACAGCAATCGCCGGAGAGCGCGGGCGCCTTCGCGCCGCATCCGCTGGAAAGCATCTGGTCGAAGGTGGCGGAGCGCAGCTACACCGCCTATCGGGCGCTGGTCGAGGCCGAAGGATTCGTCGCGTTTTTTCGCGCGGCGACGCCCATCGACGCGGTGGAGCAGACTCAGCTTGGCTCGCGGCCGTCGCGCCGCACGGGGGCCGGATCGCTGGACGATCTGCGCGCCATCCCCTGGGTGTTCAGTTGGAGCGAGGCGCGCTTTCATCTGCCCGGCTGGTACGGGGCCGGCACTGCGCTCGATGAGTTGCGGCGCTCTTCGCCTCGAAGATTGGCGCTCGCTGTGCGCGCAAGCATCCAAGTGGCCCATGCTCAGGTATCTGCTGCACAATGTCGAAGCCAGCCTGCTGATGGCGAGCCCGGACATCATGAAGTCTCTACGCATCGCTAGTGCCGGATGCCGGCTTGCGCGGGAAATTCATGGACCTCATTTTGCGCGAATACGGACTAGCCGTGGAACGGCTCGCCGACTTGTTCGGAGGGTCCCGCGGCCCAACGGCGTCCGCGCCTGGCGACGGCCATCGAGCTCCGCAAGGAGGCGCTGTGGCAACTGCATCAGGATCAGGTGCGTCTGCTGGCGGAATGGCGCCGCGAACCCGGCGAAGAAACGCTGCGGGCGCTCCTGCTGACCGTCAATGCGATCGGCATGGGTCAGAAAATGACGGGTTGAAAGCGCCGGCGCCCTTCAAAGAATATTTACGGCGCGCGCGGCCAGAAGGGCGATGGTGGTGAGCGAGATGATGGCCTGGATCATCATCAGAACTTTGGCCCAGCGCGAGAGCACGGGGACATCGGTAGGCGAAAACGCGGTGCTGGTGTTGAAGGCCAGGAACAGGTAATCGACGAAGCCAGGGCTCCACTCATCCTCGCCCATCTCCTTGCGAAGTTCGGGCATCAGCGTCATTTGCGGAAACAGGAAGGCGCCGTCGGTGTGAGATCCGCGCAGATCGCGCTGGGCGGGGCCGCCGGCATCCAGGCGCCAGTACCACGATGCGAACACCAGCACGTTATCGATCCACAGGGCCGTGGCGGCGCGCAGTAGTTCGGCGGGAGTTTCCTTGTGCTGAGGCAGCCGCGAGACCAGCAGTGAAAGCGATCCGATCATCGCCACGGTCATGATGCTGACCGCGGCATAGCCCAGGAAGCGCATAAGCGGAATGTGCCGGATGGAGCGAACGCAGACTCCGGGCGCGGTGAGGGCCACAACCAGCACTAGAAACAACCACTCCGGGCCCACTTTGAGCGCGGCCGGCATGGCGTAGAACAAGGCTGCCACGGCGAGGAGCGCAACCATGGCCGGCCAGCGTGGCTCGCCCTGACGGAGGACCGGTGACGGCATGTAAGAGATATTCGCACGATGCGCGGCAGCCACGCTAGGACGGGTGGTCAGGCAAATGTATCCGACTACCCCCTAGGACGAGTAGTCATGCCAGATCGCCTTCGCTGCTGCCCCGGACGTGGTCTCTCCACATTTTGGCGAACAGCGGAAAGGCTTGGGGCTTGCGGCGGCCGAGGAACATGCGTACCAATTCGACCGCGGCCCAGCCGAAATAGATCCAGGTGATGACGGGTTCCATGGCGGAGTCGAAAAAGGGAAGCGCAAACAAAACGGCAAGGGCGGCAGCTTCCCACCAAACCAGTTCCATATTCATCAGGAATACCAGCGCGACGGCGGCTTGCCCCAGCGTCAACCAGAGTTCCATCTCCTGTTTAGCGTCGAACGTGATGGGGGTGACGGCGCCCATGCTCATCGAATAGACGATGGGCAGCATGGCGGCGAGCAGGGTCCACTGATTGATGTTGCTCGAAACCATATTCATCAGGGCCATGGGGGCGCGATCGGAACGGCGGGCCCAGTAAAGCGTCGAAAGCATCTCCGGGAATTCACTTACCAGCGGGGCGATCCATTGCACGAAGACAAAGTCCGGCACGCCGGCGAGCACGGACAGGGCCAGCAGGCTCGCCAGAAACGGTTCCGCACTGAAGTAGATGAGCGCGCCTCCCGCGACGAACAACGCGCCGATGGCGAAGATGCGCCGTGCGCGGCGGGCCTTCACGATGGTGCGCGGGATGATCTCCAGATCTTCGATGGTTTCGTGGTCCTCGGAGGGAAGCTTTTGGAGAATCCACAGGTACGCGGCATAGATTGCGATCAGGACGACGCCATCGTACACCGTGAGCGAGTTTTTGATCGCGATCACGGGGATATAGAGTAACGCGGCCAGCAGGCCCATCACTTCGACGGAGTGATGTTCCTCCAGCACGATGCGGCGGAGCGGTTGCCCGGTGCGGCGCCGATGGAACCATGCGGCCGTGAAGTAGATGAGCGGCCAGCCGGTGCCGGTCAGCAGGCGCAGCGCGCCGGTCAGGTTCGCCAGCAGCAGGTGAGTCTGCTGGTGCCAGGCCAGCACGGCTTCGACGGCGAACTCGGGCAGCGTCTGCAGCCAGGCGAGCATGGCCAGCGCGAACCCTTGCGCCACGAAATATTGCGCGGATTCCGCCGCCCAGGCGATCATCAGCGCCGAGAGCAGGATGGCCGGAGCGGTCCACAGCACCGTGGCAGGGCTGGTTTCCTTCAACGGAGCCGCGACGAAAAGGAAAGCTAAAAACAGAGGATAGACGGCCTGGAGCAACACGCCCATGGTACAACGAACGTATGCCCGGTTTTCGCGTGGAAACGCCGCAGCGCGCCTATGATGCCATCGTTGAGCGAGGCTCGCTGGCGCGCGTTGCCGAGTTCTTGCCGGAGCGCGCGGGCAAGATTTTTGTCGTTACCACCGCCGATGTGTGGGAACTCCACGGAGCGAAGGTGGAGCAGGCGCTCGCGGGGCGGGCGCACCAGGTGCTGTTCTTTCCGGGGGGCGAACCGCGCAAGAGGATGGCTGAAGTGGAGGCGCTGGCCGAACAGATGGTGGCCGGCGGCGGCGACCGGTCGAGCGTAGTGGTGGCCTTCGGCGGCGGCATCGTGACCGACGTGGCCGGGTTCCTGGCGGCGGTGTTCATGCGCGGCATTCCGGTGATCCAGATTCCCACCACGCTGCTGGCGCAGGTGGACGCGGCGGTGGGCGGCAAGACCGGCGTCAACCTGGTATCGGGCAAAAATCTGGTGGGCAGTTTTCATCAGCCGCTGGTCGTGCTGATCGATCCCGACGTGCTGCGGACGCTGCCGGAGCGCGAGTACCGCGCGGGCCTGTACGAAATCATCAAGTGCGGCGTGATCCGCGACGCCGAGTTGTTCCGCGTGCTGGCGGACGGGGCGGATAAAGTGTTCGCTCAGGAACCGGAGACAGTGGATCGCATCATCGCGGATGCAGTGCGCATCAAGGCCGAAGTGGTGACCGCGGACGAACGCGAAGGCGATCTGCGGCGCATCCTGAACTTCGGGCACACGGTAGGACACGCGCTCGAAGCCGATACACAATACCAGCGCTTCCTGCATGGCGAGGCGGTGGCTTTCGGCATGCACGCGGCGACTGCGCTGGCGGAGCGCGTGGTCCAACTGGCGCCCTCCGAAGCGGTGCGGATTCATTCGGTGATCCGCAGCTACGGACCGATCCCGACGCTCTCCGGGCATCTCGGCGTCGAGCCTGTTTGCGCGGCTGGCGGCGGACAAGAAAACCGTGCAAGGGCAAAGTCCACTTCGTGCTGCCGGTGAGGATCGGCGAAGTGAAAGTTGTTACCGGCGTTGACGATCGCGCGGTCATGGACGCCATCGAAGTGGCGCTGCAGTCATGACACCGGCGACGGGCACCACGCCCAAGGGGATCACCAGCGAAGAGGCGGCTTCGCGCTGGGTGCGCGGGATGTTCGGGCGGGTCGCCGCGCGCTATGACCTGCTGAACCATCTGCTCTCGTTTCAATCTGGACAAGCGCTGGCGCGCGCACACAGTGGCGCGCGTGGCCGATGTGCTGGCCCGGCCGGACGCGAAAGTTCTGGATCTGTGCTGCGGCACCGGCGACGTTTTGCTGTCGCTGGCAGCGGAATGCGCGTGGCGTCACGATCTTTGGCAGCGATTTCTGCCATCCCATGCTGATCGAAGCGCAGCGCAAGATCGCGGCGCACAAACTACGCTCGCCGCTGTTCGAGGCGGACGCGCTGGCGCTGCCGCTGGCTTCGGATTCGCTCGACCTGATCACGGTTGCCTTCGGATTCCGTAATCTCACCAACTATCGCCATGGGCTGGAAGAACTCGCGCGGGTGCTGAAGCCGGGCGGCAGCGCTGGCGATTCTGGAATTTTCGCAGCCGACCAATCGCGCTTTCGCCGGACTGTACGGATTCTTTTCGACGCGCGTGCTGCCGTGGGTAGGCGGAATGATTTCAGGCTCGCGTGACGCGTACTCGTATCTGCCGGAGTCCATCAAAAAGTTTCCCGGCGCGGAAGGACTCGCCGAGCAGATGCGCGCCGCGGGATTCTCCGGCGTCGAATTCGAGCGCCTGACGTTTGGCGCGGTGGCGTTGCATCTGGGGAAGAAGGAGTCCAGTGTCCTGATCTGCGGGCGCTCCTTAAGAAGCACTGGGGCTATTCGGAATTCCGCACGCGGCAGGAGGCTATCGTCGAGGCCATCCTGGGCGGGCGCGACGTCGCCGTGGTGATGCCCACGGGCGGCGGGAAATCGCTATGCTACCAGCTTCCCGCGGTGGCGCTGCAGCGGACCGCGGTGGTGGTGAGCCCGCTGATCGCCTTGATGCAGGACCAGGCTGCCAGTATGCGCGAGATCGGCGTGAACGCGGCGTTTCTCAACAGCACGCTGGATTACGAAGGGCGCGCGCGATGTGCGGCGGCAGGCGGAAACTGGCACGCTGCAACTGCTGTATGTATCTCCGGAACGCATTGTCCAAGAGAACATGCTGGCGTGGCTGAAGCAGGTGCCAGTGGCTTTCTTCGCCATCGATGAAGCCCACTGCATTTCAGAATGGGGGCACGAGTTCCGCCCGGAATACCGCCAACTGGGAATTCTGCGCGAGCGTTTTCCGGCAGTGCCCATTGCGGCTTTCACCGCAAGCGCGACGCGCGTGGTGCGCCACGATATCCTGGCGCAGTTAGGGCTGCGCGACCCGGTCCTCTCTGTAAGCAGCTTTTACCGGCCCAATCTGCGGTATGTGGTGCACGAATGCGCGCCGCGGCAACAGGATTCAATGCTCGCCGCCGCGCTCGATTGGTATCGCGAGGGCAACGTGATCCTGTACGCGCCAACCATCAAAGCGGTGGAATCGATCGCCGCGCAACTGGGGAGCCAAGGCGTGCCCATCGTGCCGTATCACGGCAAAATGGACGCAGCGTTGCGGCAGAAGCATCAGGAATTGTGGATGTCCGGAGAAAAGCGGGTGCTGGTGGGTACGCTGGCGTTCGGCCTGGGGATCAATCAACCGGCAACCCGCGCCGTGATTCATCTGGCGCTCCCCAAAACTATCGAGCAGTTTTACCAGGAAGCGGGCCGGGCCGGAAGGGACGGCGAGCCGGCCGATTGCGTGCTGCTCTGGCAGAAGCGGGATATCGGTCTGCTGACGCATTTCGTGCAGCAGTTGCAGGACTCCGGCGAACGTGAGCGCGCCTGGCAGCGTTACCACACGCTGCGACGTTTTGTGGAACAACCGCGCTGCCGCCACCGCCAGATCTGCCTGCATTTTGGCGAGACGCCGCGCTGGGAAACGTGCGGAGCCTGCGATGTATGCGGCGTCACGCTGGAGTGGACCACTAAAAAGTGCACGCCGGTCCCGCGGACGAAAACCGCTGTTGTTCCGGCACCGGTCGCAAAAGCAGCAGCCGCAGCGGCAGCAGTGGCCGCGCCGGATGCCGTCAAGGACGACCTCCACGAGAGGCTGCGCGCATGGCGCGCGCGAGTTAGCCAAGCTGCAGGGAATGCCGCCGTATGTGATTCTGCACGACGCCACAATTGATGCGCTGTGCCGCCAGCGGCCCCGGGATACGGCGGAATTACTTGAAGTTCCGGGGATCGGAGAGCGCAAAGCGGAGCGCTTCGGAGCGCGGATTCTGGAGTTGATCGCGGCGGGCGGATAAGGCTGAATTGACTGAACCGGAAGCACGTTCACCGACGGGTCGGAACCCCAAGCCGATGGCGACATAGCTTCTTATATATGGACATCCAAAAAAAGTCGACAATGATGCTTCGATACCGGCGGAGAAAGTAGTCTACGGTCCGAACGTCTTCAAATGGCGGGTCAGTCGCGAGGAGCTTTCGACGGTCTGATCATGCCTGTTCGTCGAGTTGTTTGAGGGATCTTCCTTCCTTAGTCTTCCAGGCGATAAGTCCGTTTGCGCTACCACCGTGTACGACAACAGCGGCCGCAGATGGGCTAGAGAATTCGACATCCCTGGCGAAGACCAAGAAGCCGTCTTTCTCTACTAGCGTGCGATCAGAAATGAGCTGTTTGCGCTGGGCTACGAGGTAAGGGTAATTATCGGCAGAGGGTCGCTGCTCGAGGACTGCAGTGGAACCGTGGAATACGACGAACCCGTTCGCGGTGCGTTGGCCTCGCGCCTCGGCTCCCTTGATTCGGCAGAAGAGCATCCCACCGGGTTGCGCTTTCGCGGGTTGAGCGATGGGTGAGAGAATGTCGGAACCGAGGACGGGAAGGAGCTGCCGAATGCGGTCTAGAAAAACCTCCATGTCCTCGCGGTCTGATTCGGGAAGGCGCGAGCCGCCGGCCTGATTTTGTTCGAGCGTGAACCTGTTGACCTGCGTGGCTTCGCCAAGGAGGCGGTTCTCGATATACCTCACATGAGCCTTAGTCAAGTTTTCGTCCTTGCTGACAAAGATGATCGCGGTAACCCAGAACTCCTTCGTCTTATGTTGCTTCAGGCGGTCGCGAATAATCTCCGCCTCGCCGATGTAAGCGCGAGGCGTATTGGTTAGAGGGTCGCTGCCCAGGAGAATATAGACTCCGGCCTTGTCGAGTTCCTCGCGAGCCAGAAGCTCGTCTAGCTCGGTATGGGGCGCCGCAACAGCTTTGCCGGTCCAGTTTGAGATTTCCGCAGTACGCAGGCTCTTCGCATCCCCGCGAGGAAGAAATAGTTTGATAGTCGCCGATGCCATATCCTCTATAGCTCCCAGTTCCTGTGCCTCCGCGGGCACCTGCACGCGTCGCGCGTCGCAACTAGTCTACTAGACTGAATCTCGGCAAAGCGCCTTTGTCACGTCTATGCTTGAATAGAGGTAGCAGGATTGTGGTATGAATCTAACCATCGAACTCTCGGAAGAAAGCGTGGCGCGGCTTCAGCAGCAAGCAGCGGCTCATGGATTGAGCCTCAAAGCGTGGGTGCAGGAACTCGCCCAGGAGAAGGCGCGTGCGGAAGAGGTTGAGGCCAGCCGGTGGAAATCACAGGCGGCTGCCGCTCGCATCCTTGAAATCCAACAGAGGGTTAAGCCCGATCCCGAAGGCTGGACAGTCCACGATTACATCGACCGTGGCCGCTCCTAGATGGCCGCTCTGGTAATTGACGCCTCCCTCGCGTCTGCCTGGTGCTTTCCGGATGAACGCACGGGCTACACCAACGGTGTCCTGCAGGCGATTTCTTCTTTCATGGAAGCAACTGCTCCACGTCTGTGGGCTTATGAAGTGCGCAACAGCGTTCTCATGGGCATGCGCCGCGGCCGCATAGGCGAGGCCGACGCTAGGGAATTTCTCAGATCCCTAAAGGATTTGAACATTCGCCTCGGTGATCCAGTTTCCTACGACGATGTTTTCAAGCTGGCGGATCGTTACAGCTTGACTGTCTACGACGCCGCATATCTGGACGCGGCCATCCGCGAAGGATCGCACCTTGCCAGTCTGGATGCGGCCATGTGCAAGGCTGCCGTGAAAGCGGGAATCCCCTTGTTCGAGATCCCACAATAGAGCGTCTACTTAAACCGCTTCCGATACAGAAAGTCGATCCCGAACAGTCCATTGGTATCGCGCACGGCGACTGCGGACCATTGCCGGTTGAAGTCCCACTGGATGCGCACGGTCTGTTCCTGGGTGCGGTTCAGGTTGGTGATATAGGTGAGCGTGATGTCGCGCGAGATCTGCTGCTCCAGCGTCAGGCGCGCGGCGGGCAGGTTATTGTCGGCGTCGAGAGTCGGGTCGATCTTAACGCGGCTCGCGCCGAAGAAGCGCTGCAGGCGGTTGGAGAGCTGCTCCGAAACGGCTTCTCCCAGCAGGCTGCCGGCATTGCCGAAGGATGCGTTTGCGCTCCCCAGCTGTCCACCGACCTGGTTGGACGTAGGATCGCGTCCCACTGCCAGAAGCGCGATGATCTCATTGGATTGCAACGGTGGGTCGGAGCTGTAATTGACGGCCAGACGTTCCGGCGAGCCCGAAACGGTCACGTTTACGGTGATGCCGCGAGTGCGAGTTTCGAGGTCCAGATCGAAAACCGGCTCGATTTTTATCGGATTCAGGAAGCGGATATCGCCGCGGTTGACGGTATAGCGATTGCCAAAAATCTGGACCTCGCCGCGGTTGACAGTGATGGTTCCGAGCAGCGCTGGAACCAGAGGCGTGCCGCGCAGGCGCAAATCCACTTCCGTTTGCACATTCCGCGTGAGAGAGGTTTCCAGCTCAAACAAAGGCGCGCTTTCCAGCCGGACGTCAAAACGCATCCCACGCAGATACTCGTTGGGATTCGGCGGCGCAGGCGAGGGTTTAGAGGCTTCCGCCAGCAGTCTGGCTAGATCGGCTCCAGCGCTTATGGCTGCACGGTTGAGGGTGACGGTGCCCGAAAGCGTGCTCGCGTCCGAGGTGCCGTTCAACGCCAGTTGCGCGTTGGCGGTGAAACTGACGTCTTCGGGATAGCGCACGCGGACCTGGTTCACATCCGCCTGCAGGCGATAGATCAGCGTATCACCAAATTCTAGAAACCCCCGGAAAGCGATGCGCCCGCCGCCGGTTTCCGCGGTCAAAGTTTCGATGGTGGCCCGGTTGCGATTGAACAGGATGGCTCCGCTGGCGTTGTCGACTCCGTTGGGCACATCGTTCATATAGAACGAGGCGTTCTTGAATTCCATGCGGCCGCTCATTTGCGGATCGCGCAAGGAGCCGCGGAC
Organism: Bryobacterales bacterium; assembly: GCA_963779075.1. Classification (GTDB taxonomy): domain Bacteria; phylum Acidobacteriota; class Terriglobia; order Bryobacterales; family Bryobacteraceae; genus Palsa-187. The sequence continues at coordinate 258,470 of CAVZWS010000018.1, read as the reverse complement.
GGTAGCATTGACAGTGGCGGTTCCCTTCGCGAGCAAGTCCGCATTAAACAGTTGCAGCTCCGCCAGATTCACGCTGCCCTTGATGGCCAGATTCGCGCCCCCCGTGTCGTTGAATGGAATGACTCCGGTAGCTTCGAGATTAGTGTCGCGAGCGGCGAAATGAGCCGAGTCGATGCGAGCTTCCTGCGCCGATACTGTAAGGAGAATGGGCTGGGTATTGCGAATCCGGATGTCCTGCGTCTGTACGTCCAGACGCAGGGACTGCCCCGGTTTGGCATCGATCTGCAAGGTGTCGATCTTCACGTCCGCGCGAAAATTCCGCAGGTTGCGCAAAGACACATTCAGCGTAGCGCCGGCTTCGAGGAAGCCCTCGAACGGAGGCGCCGCAGCTTTTTGGGCGGCGGTGCCGCGCAGCATTACCAGGTCGTGCAGTGTGGCCACGCTCAATCGCGAGAAGCTCAAGGTTCCGGATCCCGGATAATCGCCCTCCAGACGCCACTTCCCTTGGCCCTGAAGAGTAGTCCCGCGCACCTGCGCTTTGGCCTGCAGCGCCAATTCACTACCGTTGGTTGCGCCAGTCAGACTCACATCGCCGAGCTTTTGCTGGTCTAAGGTAACGCCGCGCGCGGACGCTTCGCCGCTGATGGAGCGCAAGTGCAGGTCGCCGCGCTCTACGCGGATCTCAACCGCGGCCTTGCCGTCCAGACGGGCTTCGGCGCCGGGTTCGAGCCGATGCAGCTCCGCGATGCGCGAGGCTGTGAGAGCCTGAGCGGTCACGTCCACGTGAAGATTGCCGTTGTGGATGTCTTCGTTCTGGGGCGCGTAGGAGCCGGAGAACAGCAGTTTGCCCGAGCCGAGGTCAGCTTGGCCGGCCGTGAACACCAGAGACTGGGCGCTATAGTGCAGGTCCGCGCGGATCTGCTCGAACTGTTCGCCAAAAGCTGTTGCGTGAGTGGCATTGAGCACAATATCGGCTACCGGACGGCGCGCCGTTCCAGAAAGATGGATGGTGGCGGACGCCAGCCCGTCGGCGCCGACACTAGCAACGGTGGCAATCCCAAATTCGCGGGCAGTGGGAGCCAACCGCAGGTTCTTGACACTCAATTGCGCGGCCAGAGGGCCGTCTAGAAAATTGCCGTTAGCGGGCCCGCTGACAGCCCCGTTCACGGCAACAACCGCCGCGTCACCTGTGATCTCGGTCTGGCCGCGCGATAGCGTCAGATGCTGCAGCGCCACCGAATGCTGCGATGCCGTGACGTCAGAGCTGAACCGATCGAAACCGTGGCCTTCAATATTGGCATTGGTGATGGTAGCCTGCCCGCGAAACTGTGGATCGCTCAGATTCCCGCTTACCGTACCTACCGCTGCTGCTTCGCCCTGCTTGGTGCGATCGAGCTGGAGCGGCAAACTGGTGGACGCGCCCTCGCCCAGCAGAGCGAGCGCAGGAAGCAGATCGTCCAGGTTGGTCGAGCGGGCACGGACGTCCAGGTTCTGGCCCAGCGTGCCGGACAAGATCACGCTGGTTGCACGCGTCGCGACGCGCGAATCGCCGAAGCTGACGGTACCGGCTTGCTGGTCGTAGTGAATGTCCACCTGGCCCTGAATGGGTTCGCCGTTCCCGGCGGGGGTGATCGCAGCCACGGCGTGCGCTTTGTTGATAGGCTCTCCCACCACCGAATCCACTTCCAGCGTCCCGGCAAGCGCTCCGTTCCAGGGGATCGGCCTCGGCGTGAGCACGGCCAAAGCTTCGGATACGCCTAGACCGTCGAAGTTTCCTTTGAAATGGAAATTCTTCCAGCGCCCCAAGTCGGCTTCGCCGGTGAGATTCCCGCCGAGCGCTGCTGCGTTGATCCCGCGCAGGCTGAGCAGTTCTGGGGTCATGCGCAGTGCGGCGCTCGCCGCGGCGTTCTGGATGTGCAAGCGGTCGCGCGTGTAACCTAGCCCGCGGCCGTTGATCCTTCCCGCGAGCGTGTAGTCGAAGCCGCTGTTAAACGAAAACGCGACATCGCCATCGAAGTTCGCTGAACCTGACGCTGCGATGGGCAGGGAGAACAGCGACACGGCGTCCCGCACCGCGATCGCGGCGGCAGCTTTGAAGGCGCCCTGCGGAGCTCGCAGATTAGTCAGCGATCCCGTCAGATCGATGCGCGAACCGCCGACGTCGATGCGTAGCGGAGAGAGCGTCAATCGCGAGGCGTCGAGTGTAAACGCGGCAGCCATGGCGGCTTCCGCCGGAGCCATGATGTCGGAGGCAACCCGCAAGCGCCGGGACGTGATGTTGCCGCGATAAAGTGCGGCTGTGGTATCGCGGGTCATTTGTACACGCAGATCCTCACCGCTGAAGGCCAGCGGGACTTGGCGGATATCGATGTCCGCCATGCCGCCGGTCACCGCATAGCGGCGCACGGCCAGATCCACCAGATTTTCAGCCCAACTTTTGCCATTGCTGCGGCCCGGCGGAGTGGGCAAGTTGTTGGAGCCATCGGGATAAATCACGATGCGCAGCTTGGGCTGATCCACCGTCACCGAGGCCAGATCGACTTTGCGCTCGAGCATGGATATGATCCGAAGGCCGATGCTCACGGATTCCACTCGCAAGAGCGCAGCCTCCGAGGCCGGCTCCGTGCCATGCAGGACCAGCGGTGAAATCTTCGCCGTCAGCGTCTCCCATTTGAACGAAAAGTTGCCGACTTCGACCCGTCCGCCGGTGGCCGATTCGATTTCCGTGACGATCCTCTGGCGCACCAGCTCACGAAACCACCCGCTGCGTACCACCAGCAGCGCGGCGGCGGCACAAACCACCAGCAAGATAGCGGCCGCCGCGAGGCACTGAAGGGTTAAATGGCGCGCGCGCGTCATTTGAAAGCCGCCTCGTGGTAGACGATCGCGGTCTCGCCGCGGGCCATGCTCAGCCAGCGATCAAGCGCCTGCATGGTTTGCTGTTCGGTCAGCAGTTTTTCGATATCGTTGCGGCTGGCCTCGAAGGTTGCAGCGAGCGGAAGTATCGGCGGCGGTTGCGGTCAGCCTATCGTAGTATGCGTGCAGGGCATCTTCGGAAATCTCCACTTGCGGGCGAAAGCGGAGATCGGTATAGCGCAGCATCCGCAGGCCTGCCAACAAATGTTCTGCCAATTCCGCATCCGTGATATCGGGCTTGGGCGAGGGCACTCCGGTATTCCTGATCCGAGGCATACCGCGCCTTGATGGGCGTGAGCATCGCGGCGGCATCGGCGGCGGAAGGCATAGGCGTCCGGGTTAATGCGGCGTCCTCCAGTACCAGATATTGATCGATCAGACGGTCAGCGGCTTTGCGCTTTTGCTCCGCGCTGAAGCCGGGTTGCTTGCTGTCGATGAAGGCGGAGAGGCGGATATCCTGCAGGATGTCTTGTTCTGAGATCACGTGCCGGCCCACCGTGACCGCGATACGGTCGAGGATCTCGCCCCGGGCGAACGGCGCTGCGCAAAGCGCACCCAGCACAGCCAGGCATTCCATGATCGTGATAAGGGTGCGCCGCTGCATCAGAATGTTTGCCCCAGGGAGAAGTGGAACTGAAAAGCATTGATGCGCTGCGGCACACCCACGCAAAAGGATGGATTCTGGCTGGGAGGAAGATTGGGATTGCAGGTGAGCAACTGATCCCGGGTCCCGTTGAATCCCACGAAGCGCGGGGCGTTGGGGCTGTAGCTGAAATCGAGGCGAACCGGACCCACCGGAGTTTTATAACGAATGCCGAAACCGACCGCCTGCACCATATAGTTGAAATCCTGATTGGAATTTTGCCGGAAACGGAAACTGATCTGGTTGACCTCCGAATAAACGTTGCCCATATCGTGAAAGAACACGCCTCCTATATTTTCTCCGAACAGCGGGAAGCGCAGCTCGGTGGAATGGAACAGGAACGCGTTACCGCCCAGCGGGAATCCGGTTTCGGCATCGCGCGGCCCGGCCTGGTTATCCGGGAAGGCGCGCTGGGAAGCCGAGCCGCCCGCGAAGAAGCGCTCGCCCAGCGGGATTTCCGCCAGGCCACCCAGGCGTTGAATATAACCAAACTGGAGCGTGCGTGCGATCACCACATTCCGGCTGAGCGGGTGATAAGTGGAATTGCGCAGCACCACCCGCGTATAGTCGGTTTGCGAAGCGAACTGCGGCAGGGCGATTCCGATATCCACGGTGTTATAGATGCCGCGGTGCGAATCGGTGGGACTGTCGCGGCGATCGTTGATGTACGACATGGAAAGCAGTCCGACGCGCACCGGTTGCGAGAGCAAGGGAACCAGCTCCGGGGAGATTTTCAGCGAGCTCTGATCGATGGTGACGCGGCGAAAGGAAAAACGATATTGCAAGCTGTTGGCGCGGGATAGTTTCTGGGCTAACTGCACCGCCCCCTCGACGCGCTGCGAGGCGAAAGTGCGGATGTCGTAGGAACGGTCGAACAATCCCGAGAAGGTCAACGCGAGGTTCTGATTGCCGGTGAACTGCTGTGCCAGATAGCTTGCAATGGCGCGCTGCTCCAGCGTGGAAGCCAGAGTTTGCAGACTCACCGTGTGGCCCAGGCCCAGGAAATTTAGACGGCTGATTCCGGCTGTGATCCGGGGGCTGAACCCGGTAGCGCCGGCCGGGGCGTCAAAGGTGGTCACGCCTCCGCCGATCCGCGCCAGTTCCGCCCCGATCCCAACGTTGAAGGAATATCTGGCGGCTTCATCCAGTTGGAACAGCACGTACTTGCTTTCCTCCTGGCCATTGGGATTTTGCAGCGCGGTTTGGACTTTGGAGAAGATGCCGAGGTCGTAGAGCTTCTGCTGGGTCTCGCCGATGCGGCTCTGCGATATGGGATCCCCGGGGTGAATGAGAATGCGGCTGCGGACCACGTTGGGCCGGGTGGTTTCAAGACCGCGCACCAGCAGATCGCGCACGTACTCGCGTTGGCCCAGCCGGATGGTGTAATGCAAGTTCGCGCGATTCGCGATATCGGAAGAAGTCTGCGACCAATCGAAAGACGCTTCCGAGTAACCGTTATTGAAGAAATAGGCCAGGATCGCATCGCGGTCCGCCGCAATACTAGCCTCACTAAAAGCTTGCCCTTCACTCGACTGGATAATGGTGCGCAGATAGGCGTCGTCACCCGCGCTCACGCCTTCGATTATCAACTGATTGACGGTCCATTGTTTGCCTTCTTCGATTTCATAGCGGACGCCCAGGTTATCCTGGCGGCCGCGGTAGTCATCCAGGGTGGAGGCCGCCACTTGCACGTCGCGAAATCCGTTGGAGCGGTACAGATCGAGGATGGCGTCCCGGTCGTTGTCGCGTAACTTGCGGGAGTAGCGCCCGTAGCGATCACGCAACCAGCCGGCTTGGCGGACCGACAACCGTTCGCGAATCGTCGCGACATCGAAAAAATGGTTACCAGTGATTTCGATGCCGACCAGCCGGTGCCGCGTGTTGCGCGTCACGGCATAATCAATCTGCTGCACGCCCGGTTCTGGCGACTCTTCGCTAAAGTCCACTTCCGCATCGAAATAGCCTTGCGACTGGAAGTAGTCCACCAAATTACGGCTGCCTTCGAGCAGCAGGCCGCGGTCGACCGCCCGCTCCTGATAGATGGGGATCAATTGACGTAGGCGGCCCTGCGAAACATGGGCGCCAATGGTGGAAACCTGGATCAGGGGGCCGTTGTCGATCACCAGGGTAGGCGTAACCGTATTGGTTTTGTCGTGATACTCCAACTTATCCAGCGTTACCTTCACCTGCAGACGGTTTTGATTCTGGAAATCCCGGCGCACGCGCTCCACGCCGGTTTGTATACGCTCTTCGGTGGCCTGACTCCAGCCCGGAAATTGTATGGGTCCAATACTGCGCCGGTAGCGGGTAGCACGGATAATTTTGCTGGGGAGGCGCTCGAACTTGCCGCTAAGCTGTACCCCGTCGAAGCGTGCGCGTGAGCCTGCATCAAGCTGAAAGTGCACGCCGACTTCCTCGGTGATGGGGTCGCGTTCGAGAACATAATGCACGGTTGCGCGATACAGGCCATTGGCGCGCAGCCGTTCCTGGAGATTCCCCACAGCCTGCGGCATCTGGGACTCGACGAAGGGCATCCCCAGTTCAAGCTTAGTGGCGGTGAGAAGCTGGTTGCGGTTGGGCGGGTCGGCCACTCCGTCAAAACTCACACCGCCGACGAAATAAGTCAATTCGGTGGAAATGCGCAGCGCAACTCCGTCTCCCAAAGGCTCGGCGTCGATAGAGACATCTGAAAAGCGTCCAGTATCAAGCAGCTTCTGAAGAGCCTGCCGGACGTCGACCTGCCGCAGCGGGCTCCCCACATGCAGCGGCAGCAACCGGTCGAGTTCGGGGCGGGGGAGAGGCTGATCTGGGGGATTAAAGTCTATCCGCCCGATCGTGCGGCCTTCCAAGACTCGTGAGCCGCCGGTCGCGGAATCTTGAGCGAACGCCGCTACGGCGCCGAGCAGCAGCGGCAGGACCATCAACACCGGCGGACGCACGTTCTCCAATAATAACGCATGCTCCGAAGAGGTCGAGAGCATCTCCGGCGGGTTTCGCATGGGGCGCTTGAATCGTGCTGTTACCATCTATATGGGATACAAAGAGCCTCCCCACTTTTTCGATGCGCCACGCCGAATCTCGTTACTCGCGTCAAGTACGCTTCGCGCCGCTGGGTGAGGAGGGCCAAGCCAGGATTCGCGCGGCGACCGTGGCCATCGTCGGATGCGGAGCTCTGGGAACCGTACAAGCCGAGGCCATGGCGCGTGCGGGCGTCGGCAGGTTGCGCATCATAGACCGCGATTTCGTCGAATGGTCGAACCTGCAGCGTCAGTTCCTATTCGAAGAATCGGATGCGGCCGAGGCTCTGCCCAAAGCCGTGGCCGCGGCGGGGCGACTGGCGCGAGTGAATTCGGAAGTAAGCGTGGAGCCGATGGTCGCCGATCTCACGGCAGCGAATGTCGACGACCTTTTCGAGGACGTCGATCTGATTCTCGACGGCACCGATAATTTCGAAACCCGCTTTCTGATCAACGACGCCGCCGTGGATCGCGGAATCCCCTGGATCTATGGGGCGGCAGTGGGCAGCTACGGCATCAAGCTGGCGATTGTGCCGGGCGTAACCGCGTGTTTGCGGTGCATCTATCCCGAAGCTCCGCAGGGCGCGCAACCCACCTGCGAAACCGAGGGCGTCCTGGCGCCGGTCACCGCCACTATCGCGGCGCTGCAGGTGGCCGATGCGCTAAAAATACTGGCGCGGGGCGCGGACGCGGTGATCGCTCGGCTCACCACCATCGACGTGTGGAGCGGAACCATCCGTCAGCTCGAGCCTCCCGCGCGCGATGCCCAATGCCCGTGCTGCGTGCGCCGCGAATTTGCGTATATGGATGGGTCCAGGCGTGCGCCGATCAGCTTGTGCGGACGCAATGCGGTGCAGATCCATGAACGCGGGCGTCCGCTGGATCTTACGGAATTGGCCGCCCGCCTGGGCACGGTGGCTGCGGTACGCGCAAATGAATTTGCCTTGCGTGTCGCCCTTGACCCCTACGAGTTGACCGTATTCCCGGACGGCCGCGCGATCGTCAAGGGCACTACCGACGTGGGCATTGCCCGCAGCATATACGCCCGTTACATCGGGGCGTAGGTTTTATCGGAACTCCCGATTTCACCTAGCGGGACGATATCCCTCCAGATGAAGATTTGTGGTTGGTTGTTGGCTATGGGGCTCGCGGCGAACAACTCGAGCGCGGCGCCCCGATCCACTCCCGTCTTTTTTATTGAAGACTCCCCCAACCGCTTCCTGATTCAGGTGCCGGGAACCGCCGCGGTGTTTACGCCCGATGGCGTGGAGTTTCATGCCGGCGGCGGCGTGGTGCGCACGAAATTTCGAGGCGCCCATGACACTCCGCGGATGCAGGGTGTCGAGTCCATGGGCCGGGCGAACTTCATGCTGGGGCAAGATCCGAACGGGTGGCGCACCGGCTTGCGGACGCATCGGAAGGTTCGCTATGCCGATCTCTATTCCGGAATCGATCTGATCTACTCAGGGATCGACGGCCAGGTCAAGTCAGAGTACCGAGTTGCAGCGGGCGCCGATCCCGGCAACATTCTAGTCGAGTACTCGGAGGATCTTTCGATCGATGCCGAAGGCCGGCTGCACGCCGGGAAGCTAATCGAAGCCGCGCCCGAGATCTTTCAGGCCTCCGCTTCCGGCCGAGCGACCGTCGTGGGCCGCTACCGCTTGCTGGATGCGCGAACCGCCGGTTTCGAGGTGGACTCCTATGATCGGACGCTTCCGTTGGTGATCGATCCCGTCATCTCATATGCAACTTATATGGGCGGCTCAGGACTGGGAGCCGTGACGGGAGTGGCGCTCGACAGCGCCGGCAACCTCTACGCGGCAGGGTGGACTGAGGCTCCGAACTTTCCTATTTTGCTGGCCGAACAGGCCGCTAACGCGGGCGGCGTGGATGCCTTTGTGGTGAAGGTGAGTCCCTCTGGAGCCGGCCTAATCTATGCAACCTACATTGGAGGACGCGGCGACGATCGGGCTGCTGCTATCGCAGTGGATTCGAGCGGCGAAGCGTACTTGACCGGAGCGACCAGCTCCTCGAATTTCCCGCTGGCAGCCGCGGTGCGCTCCACTCTGGGTGGATCCGAGAGCGCCTTTGTGTTGAAACTGAACGCCGTGGGCAATACGCTGCTGTTCAGCACGTATCTGGGCGGAACGACGTACGATCTGGGCACCGCGATTGCGGTTGACGTAACCGGGCATGCCTATATCGCGGGCGATACGCAGTCCGCCGACTTCCCCGTCATCGGCGGCTTCCAAACCGTCATGGGCGGAGGTTTCGACGCCTTCGTCACGAAACTGAACGCGAATGGGACGTATGTATTCAGCACTTTCCTGGGCGGCGTCGCGAACGAGCATGTGGGCGGGATTGCATTGGATTCGAGCGGGGCCGCATACCTCGCGGGCGGAACCTATTCCACGAATTTTCCGCTGGCGGGCGCCATTCAGACGACCAATCATGGCGGCCAGGACGCTTTCGTCGCGAAGCTCAGCGCGAGCGGCTCATCCCTGCTATACAGCACCTATCTGGGCGGCAGTGGAACGGCCACGCCGGAAGAAGCGAACGGGATCGCGGTGGATGCCGGGGGCAACGCCTACGTGGCCGGCGTCGCCAACTCGGCCGACTTCCCGGTTACCGCAGGAGCCCTTCAAGTAAACTTCAAGGGAGTTTCCGACGCGTTTGTGACTAAGATCAATGCGGCGGGCACGGCGTGGGTCTATAGCACCTACCTCGGGGGCACGGATCTTGACTGGGCCACCGCCATTGGAATCGACAGCGCCGGCAACGCTTACGCAGCCGGCTACACCTCCTCGGGAGATTTTCCGCAGAGCAACCCGGTGCAGGCGGCGTTTGGAGGACTGTACGACGCGTTTGTGGCGAAGCTGAATCCCGCAGGCAACGCTTTGGGATTCTCCACCTGGTTTGGAGGAAGCGGATCGGATGTCGTCAATGCTTTGGCAGTGGATGCAAGCGGGAACATGTTCCTGGGTGGCCAGACCAACTCGCTAAATCTGCCCTTGGTGGGGCCGATCCAGGTAGCCAATAACGGAGGAAGCGTGGGATGGCTGGCGCGCCTGGGAGTGACCGCTCCCCCGCCGCAGATTCCTTCGGCGGTATCCGTGACGCCGTCCTCCGGGAGTGGGAATACCGTAGTGCTTTCGGCACAATATTCCGACAGCGGAGGAGCGGTGGCGCTGACGGCGGTCTCATTGCTGGTCAATACCAGCGCCTCCACTGTCTTTGCTTGCTACGTTAGCTACAATCCCGTGTCGCAAGTATTGAGCCTGGCCAACGACGATCCCGCCACCGGTTCGCAAGCGGTGACCTTTGGCGGCGGGAGCCAGCAGAATCACCAGTGCATCTTGAACGGCGCGGGCAGCTCGGTCAATCTGGCTGGGAGCACGCTGACGCTTAATATTTCACTGACGTTCCAGCCCGGTTTTGGCGCCAGCGATTCGATCTATTTGTACGCGGCGGACGCTGGCGCGAACACCGGATGGGTGTCGCGCGGGACTTGGACAGTGGTCATTCCACCGCCGCAGCCTTCGGCCGATTCGGTGTCTCCCAACGCCAGCAGCGGTTCCAGCCAGACTTTCACTTTTGTGTTTTCGGATAATCAGAGCGCATCGAACCTGGTTGGCATGGGGATGCTTTTTAACACCACCAGCGCCACCTTCACCAATGCTTGCTACGTGGTTTATGACCGCAATGCCGACACCATCGCGCTGGTGTGGGACAGCGCGGCCGGCTCCGATCAGAAGGCGCTGGCGTCGCCGGCGGTTTTGCAAAATAGCCGGTGCCAAGTGGGGGCAGTCACGGTGGCGGCCTCGGGGCTCTCGCAAATTATCACCATCGCGCTCTCCTTGAAGGGACCCTCCAACGGGAACCAGAACATTTATATGTATGGCGCCGACGCGGGGCTGAACACAGGGTGGGTGTTGCGAGGCACTTATCTGGTGGCGGCGGGAGGGGTTCCGGTCGCGAATTCAGCGGTGCCGGGTGCAGGATCGGGTGCGGCGCAGCGCTTCAGCTTCACGGTGTCGGATCCAGGCGGCGCAGGCTTCCTGACCGGCGTCGGGATGCTGCTGTCCTCAACGCTAAGCACCGCAAACGCGTGCAGCATGGTTTACGATCGAACGGCAAATGTGGTGTCGCTCGCCTACGATACTCCTGCAAATGGCGCGACTCCCGTGATACCGGGATCGAACACGGTGGCTTCCAACGCGCAATGTACGCTGAACGGCGCGAACACCACCGTGGTGTTTGGAATCACGTCCATTGTGGTGACCGTGGACCTCAGCTTCAACGCCAATTGGTTTGGCGCCAAGAACGTCTACCTGCTGGCGTCGGAAACCATCACCAACTCCGGCTGGGTTACCGTCGGCGGATGGACGGTGACTGGAGGCGCGCCGACTGCCGATTCCGTCCTTCCGGCGTCGGGATCGGGGGCCTCCCCCAATTTCACGTTCACGTCGAGCGATTCTGCGTCACCCTTCAACATTACAGGCATGTCCATGCTGATTACGTCCGGCGCCCCTTCCGTGGCGACTAATGCCTGTTATCTGGTTTACGACCGGACCACGGGAACGATCGGGCTCTACAATAACGCCGCCACCACGCTGAGCACTAAGCCGATCGGTTCATCGGCAACTCTGACTAACTCGCAATGCGCGGTGGGATACACGGTGATGGTTACATCTGGCAATTCGGTTTCGTTCACGATCAACGTCGTGTTCAGCGGCTTCAGCGGAGCGAAGTCAGTCTATCTGCAAGCCAACGAGCCGAACACCAATTCCGGATGGGTGCAGCGAGGCACCTGGACCGTTCCCTAGGTTCATTCCGGCTCTCAGCCCGGCTCTCTGCCGCGCCCGGATCGCCACGTCCGCACCGCCGCGCCCTAATCCCCCGCGGTGCATACTGAAGACACATGTCCGTTTACGAAGATCGCAAGCAAGCGCTCGAAGAATATGAGTTCCGCATGGGTCTCGAACGGGGCCGCCTGGCCGTGACGCTCGACCTGCTGACCGATGCGCTGGTGCTGGTGGGCCAGCACGGAGTCTATTGCCAGAGCGCGCGGCAACCCGGAAAGCCTGCCATGGATGTCCAGATCATCAGTAAATGCCTGACCGACGCCAAGGAGCTGGTCGCGGCCGTGATGTCCGAGATCCAGCGCAAGAAGTCAGAGGCCCTGTAGAAAGGGGTTGCGTTCCTTCTCGCGGCCGATGGTGGTATTCGGCCCGTGGCCCGGCACCACCACGGTTTCCTCCGGCAAGCCCAGCAGTTTGTCTTCGATCGAGCGCAGGATCTGGCTCGGATTTCCACCCGGCAGATCGGTACGTCCGATGCTGTCGCGAAATAGCGTGTCACCCGCAATCAATTTGTTCTCCGCCGGAATCCACAGCGAAATGCTGCCCTGCGTGTGGCCCGGAGTGTGCAACACGCGGAGTTCCGCCGGACCAAGCGTGAGCGTATCACCATCACGGGCCGTATCGTCGATGGCAGTGCGCGAGGGCGTCTCCATACCGAGCCAGGACGCCTGCACGTCCAGATGGTCGTAGAGTTCCTGATCGTCTTGGTTCATCAGCACCGGCGCGCCCGTCGCCGCTTTGAGTTTGGCGGCTCCGCCGATGTGGTCGATATGGGCGTGGGTGATGACGATCGCCTTCACGCGTAGCCCGTGCTTCTTCAGAATGCCGAGGATGTCCTCGATGTTATCGCCAGGGTCGATCACCAGCGCCTCGCGCGTCTGCTCGTCGCCGAAGATGGAGCAATTGCACTGCAGCAGGCCGACTGGCAGGATTTCGTGGATCATATCTGGTTCAGATCAGGGTCGCGGTTGCGGCCTCATTATACAGTAGGAGTATGGATGCAGCGGCCACCTTCACCGAAGGTTACCAGGGGCTGCGCGAGAGCGCGGCGTGGATGGACCTCTCCGCGCGCGGCAAGATTCGCGTCCTAGGTGAGGACCGGGCGCGTCTGCTGCATGCCATGACCACGCAGGACGTGCAATCCCTGACCCCTGGTCATGGTACCTACGCTTTCTTTCTGAATGCGCAAGGCCGCATTTTGGGCGACGTGAATGTGTTCTGCCGCGAGGATTGTTTCCTGCTGGACACCGAACCGGAAACCCGGCAGAAGCTGTTCGATCACATTGACCGCTATATTATTGCCGACGACGTGACGCTCGAAGACGCCACTGGGGAGATGGCAACCATCGGCCTCGAAGGACCGCAGGCGGCCGCGATCCTGGAGCGCCTGGGCGCTCCGGTGCCCGAGGCAGACTACGCGACGCGGGCCTGGGCCGGTATGACGGTCGCGCGCGTGAGTTCCACGGGGGCAGGCGGTTTTTTTGTCTTTCTGAACCCGGCGAAGAAAGGCGACCTGATCGCGGCGATAGAAGGCGAGGGAATCGCGGAAGCCACTCCGGATGACGCGCGCACGGTGCGTATCGAGCACGGGCGGCCGCGCTATGGCGAAGAAATCACCGAACGCTATTTGGTGCAGGAAACCGCGCAGCTGCACGCAGTGCACTTCAGCAAAGGTTGCTATCTTGGCCAGGAGATCGTCGAACGTGTTCGCAGCCGTGCGCAGATTCATCGCGTGCTGCGGCGAGTTGAAGTCGATATGCCTGGGCCACCTGAGGCGCCGCCCGCAGCCGGCGGCAAACTCAAATCGGCCGATGGCCAAGCCGACGCCGGAGAAATCGCGAGTGCGGCGTTCTCTCCCGCGCTTGGCAAAGTCGCGGCCCTGGCTTACGTGCGCATGCAGTTCGCCGAGCCCGGTACGGAGCTTCGGCTTCCCGCACAAGCTGGGTTACACAGTGAGCTAAGGGATGTTCGGGTGTTGGTGATCTGAGCGCGGATTCGCGGTCGTCCGGGCGTCTTCCAGCGGAAAGACAAACGTTTCGCCCGCCATATTGACGATGAGTTTTCCGCTGCCGAGAGGCTTTCCCTGGTTGGGATAAAACACCGCGCCATCGGTAGATTGTCCCGGCGCGAGCTTAGTCGTCACCAGCGCAATCGCCGAGGCGGCCGCCGCGGCCTTCAATTTTGAAGACCCGATATCGGCGAAAGCGTTCTGACGCCGCGCTTCATAGCCGTTTGTGGAATGGATCTGGGCGTTGCTGAATAAACTGGACTCGTATGCGGCAATCAGCTTAATCACGTCGCCGCGCCCGGCTTTCTCGAACAGGGTGTTGACTACGGTCTTCGCGGGCAGTGCCCGAACCTTCTGGCCGTCATCCTTCTCGAAAGTGCAATCTTCCGGCTCGACGGTCCACGAAACAGAGGAGCCGTTCGAAACGGCCATTTGAAGGACAGCGTAGTCCCGTATGCGGGTGGGTAGCACTGAGAACATGACCGTGACTCCGCCGCGCGTCATTGCCTTATATTTCAAGCCCGCGGATTCGAAATCGATGATTCCCTGGGCAGGCGCAGCCGCAGCCATCACCAGGGGCAGGATCAGTGCGCGCCAAAGTAGCACGCTTCCATCATATGACGTACCAAGCTAAGGGGTGCCGGTATTCGCGGCTATTTTTTGAAATACCACACCCAAAAGTTTTGGGTTCCAGCGCCGTGGCGATGACGCGGCTCGAAGTGGTTGCGCTCGGCCATGGCACATGCCTCTTGTTCGGAAAACGGAACGCCAGTCCAGGTGTCGTCGGGCTGAAGATCGTGCGGATCGAGCGGGTAGCCTTGCACCTGGAACTTGAATAGCGCGCCAGGACGGAGCAGGCGGTGGACCTCGCGTACGTAGCTCTCAATCACCTCCCGGCTGGGGATGTGCTGAAAGACGATGTTCGAATACGCAAAGTCGAATTCGATCTTCCATTTTGACGGCGCCATCCGGGCCAGCCATCGCGGCGCCCAAACTGCTGTCCTGGATTCGCCCCGCGCTAGCGGCGGCACCACCGTGAGATCGCAACCATTATTTTGGTAGACGTGCGCGTTGGGATGGCCGGCCAGCGCCTTTCGCGCTTGGGCGATCATCTCTCCGCTGACATCCACCGCATGTACTTCGCCGAACACGTTGGCTAGTGCGCGGGTAAGCCGGCCGGCGCCGCAACCGATCTCCAGGACGCGCATGGCCTTGGGATCCTTGCCCTGACAGATATTCGTCATATCCGTAAGGATGTCCTCGGCGATCGCCTGTTCGCCGGAGGCGAAGAATTCTTCGTCCGACCACTGGGCATTGCCGGTCGCTACATAATAGCGGGCGTTCTCTCTCGCGCGCGCATCCCAGTCGCGTTGCATTTTTTCCAGTTGCTGCGTTTTGCTCAAACCTGGCGTGCGTCCAATACTCACGTTTCCATAATATGCCAGGCGATCCGCGGGTAATCGTGATGGGAAGGTCCCGGTCAGAACCCTCCCATCTCCTCTCATTGCGTACGATCGGCTCGAACTACGGATGGGACAGTGCAACCCCCTTCGGCGGCATCGTCAGGTTGGCGGTCAGCCGCTTGGCGGGGATGACCGTCACCATCAGGCCACTGCTCAGCTTCACAGCGGATAACACCGGCATTTCTGAGCTCCGTTCGAAGATCAGGCTCGTCTTCGACGAATCTGAGTACCCGGCTGGTGAAACCAGGACAGCGGCCGCTTCGGGAGAAGTTGCGCCGCGGATGACCAGGACGCTACTGGCGACCGAATCCACGGTATAGGCTCCGGCGGGGAAGCTCCTGCCCCCGGCCTCGAAAGCGAAAGGTACCTCGATCGAGAAGGCCTGGGCATGCGCTACTGTTGTCAGTACGCCCATCAGACTAACAGCCAGGGCTAAATTCATCCACGTCTTTTTCATATAGCTGGTTTTCATTTGATCTCAACTCCTTTGGAAATTTGCGAATAAAGTGTCATGCACATACGCGAAGCATGCGCCCATAAACTTCAGCTAGGAATGCCAGGGTCTGCGGGGACGGGAGAAATACGAACGACGGGGGTAAAACGGGGACGGAAGGAATCGGCTTCCGTGACTACAACTCCACTATAAAATAAATCAATTGCCGATACAAATCAATAATTATTATCGACTCGATGCGCTTGAATTTAAGGTATTTCTCTTAGATCACAAAGACATCGCGGGAGAGTCTTGAATGGTGGACGGCGGGGGGTTCGAACCCCCGACCCCCGCATTGCGAACGCGGTGCTCTCCCAACTGAGCTAGCCGCCCACACGAGCGATCACTTTCAATATACCATGTGAACAGTGCGCAACTCTGTCATCAATTATTCACTTGCGGCGCAGGGCGAATCGAAGGACACTGAAGCTTCATGGCAACTGTAAGAGCCAACGAGACCGCACCGGTGCGCGAGCCGGCCGACCGCTGGTCGATCGCCGAAGCGGGAGAGCTATATGATGTCGCGAGTTGGGGCAAAGGCTACTTCGCCGTAGGGCCCAATGGGCACGTATGGGTGCGCCCCGATAAGGACCCCGCGCGCAGTATCGATCTCAAGGAACTGGTGGACAACCTGCAACTGCGCGGGATCTCGCTGCCCATCCTGATCCGTTTCGGCGAAATCCTGAAACACCGGCTCGGCGAGATGCACCAGGCATTTCAAAACGCCATTGCCGAGCACAGCTACAAGTCCAGCTATTGCTGCGTGTATCCAATCAAGGTCAACCAGCAGCGACAGGTAGTGGAAGAAGTCTTTGAATACGGGCGCAAGTACAAATTTGGACTGGAAGCTGGATCGAAGCCGGAACTGCTGGCGGTGCTGGCCATCGCCGATAACGAGACGCCTATCATCTGCAATGGCTTCAAGGACGACGAATACATCGAGATGGTGATGCTGGCCAAGAAAATCGGGCGCCAGATCATCCCGGTGGTGGAAAAGTACACTGAACTGGACCTTATCCTGAAGCATTCGGCGCGCGTGGGCGTGCGGCCGGTAATCGGCTTACGGATCAAGCTGGCGAGCCGCGGGTCGGGCCGCTGGAAGTCGTCCGGCGGCTACCGCTCGAAGTTCGGACTTACCGTCACCGAGGCGCTGCGGGCGCTCGAACAGTTGAAAGCCCTGGGAATGGAGGATTGCCTCCAGCTTTTACACTTCCACTTGGGCAGCCAGATCACCAATATCCGCCAGATCAAGGCTGCGGTGATCGAGGCCGCGCGCGCCTACGTCGAAATGCGGCGCTCCGGGGCGGGCTTGAATTATCTGGACGTCGGCGGCGGCCTGGGCATCGACTACGATGGTTCGCAGACGGATTTTGAATCCAGCGTCAACTACACGCTGCAGGAATACGCTAACGATATCGTGTATCACATCCAAAGTGTTTGCGACGAAGCCGAAGTGCCGCATCCGACCATCGTTTCCGAAAGCGGACGGGCTGTCGTGGCGTATCACAGCGTGCTGGTATTCAACGTCCTGGGTGTGACCGGATTCGGCGAAGAAGAGACGCTGCCCGAATTTTCGGACGACGTTGAGCAGCCGCTGCTGGATTTGAAGGACACGCTGCGTGGGCTGAGCTCCAAGAACCTGCTGGAGAGCTTCCACGATGCGCAGCAGGCGCTCGATTCCGCTCTCAATCTATTTAGCCTAGGGTATCTGCCCCTGCAACAGAGAAGCTGGGCCGAAAGCATTTACTGGGTGATTTGCCGGCGCATTCAGAAGATGGCCAAGGAGCTGGACGATTTTCCGGAAGAGTTGGAAGGCTTGGATTCGCTGCTCTCGGACACGTACTTCTGCAATTTCTCCTTGTTTCAGAGCATGCCCGACAGTTGGGCGGTGAAGCAGTTGTTCCCGATCATGCCGATCCACCGGCTGAACGAAGAACCTTCGCATCACGGCATCCTGGGCGATATTTCCTGCGATTCCGACGGCAAAGTCGACCAGTTCATCGACCGCCGCGACGTCAAGAAGACTCTCCCCCTGCACACGTTTAACGGAGAGCCGTACATCCTGGCGACGTTTTTGGTGGGCGCGTATCAGGAGATCCTGGGCGACCTGCACAACCTCTTCGGCGACACCAACGCCGTCCACGTGCAGTTAGACGAAAAAGGCGCGGTGGTGATCGACGCGCTGATCCGTGGCGATACCGTACGCGAGGTGCTGGATTACGTGCAGTTCAAATCCACCACGCTGGCCGAGCAATTCCGCCGCGACGTGGAGACTGCCGTGCGCGAAGGCCGCATCGGGTATGAAGAATCCGGTGTGCTGCTGCGCTTCTATGAAGATGGCCTCAACGGGTATACCTACCTAGAGCAGTAGCTTCTCGTTTCGGAGATCCTGAATAAGATCCGGACCCGCATTGCGCGGATAGCCGAAATCCCAGAAGGCATGGTCCGGCCCGCTTTCCCAGACGCGCACGCCGGTCGCCGTGAGCAGCTTGCGCAACCGTTCGTCGAGCGCATGAACTTCCACATCGTCGGCTTTCGCGAGCGCAATAATGCCGCGGACATCCAAGTCATTCCGATAGTCTTCGATGCCCAGCGAGTAGCCGCGCTCCACCTGCTCGACGAATTCGTACCAGCGCCGCAACAGTCCGGCGCGCCCTTCACGCACGACGTGCTCCGGGTACCCGTTCTCGCTGAGATAATGCCGCACCTGGGCGTCCGTCATGCTCAATCTGCTCCCCGCTTCAAGGCCTGACGGTGGAAATAACGCTCACCCGCGTTAGGGATGAAAAAAGTCCGAATCGTCCGGTCTGGATTGTAGGCGCCAAAGGCTCCGGATCTGCGGTCGAATCGCGAAATGATTCCGTCGGGGGTTACGGCTTGCAGGATCGGGCCGCCAGTAGGCGCATCGCGCAGCGCCTGTGCGCGCTCTAAGTATTCCTGCGGCGAAATATTTCCGAATTCGCGCCCGTGCTTGGTGTAATGCTCCTCAAATAGCCGGCGCGAGCGGAACCCTGGACCGGAAGCGATCAACAGCAACGCAGCCAGCAGCAGCGCGATTGAAATACGAAGCGCCTTGACCATCGCTAGAATATAGTTTCCCATGCCCCCCGTCGCGAAAATCGTTCCGCACTCGATGACCGTCCACGGTGACACCCGCATCGACAACTACTTCTGGCTCCGCGATCGCAAAGACCCCGACACTATCGCATATCTGGAAGCGGAGAACGCTTACACCAAAGAGAAGTTGCAGCACACGGAGGCGCAGCAGTCGGCGCTCTATGCCGAAATGCTCGGGCGCATTCAGCAGACCGATTTGAGCGTGCCCCTCAAGCGCGACGAGTACTTCTATTACACGCGTACCGAGGAAGGGAAGCAGTACGCCATTCACTGCCGCAAAAAGGGGACCGCCCACGCTCTTGAGGCCGCGCCGGAGGAACTGCTGCTCGATTGCAACCAGCTTGCGGAAGGCCACAAGTACTTCCGGCTGGGCGCATTCATCGCGAGCCCTAACCACCGGCGGCTCGCGTATTCAGTGGATTTCGAAGGTGACGAAAAATACACCGTTCGAGTGAAGAACCTCGACACCGGCGAATTGCTCACGGACGAGATTCCGAACACGTCCTACACACTCGAATGGGCCGCCGATAACGCGACGTTCTTTTACACGACCCTGGACCAAGCGTTGCGGCCCTATAAAGTTTTCCGCCACGCACTGGGCGTGAAAGACGACCCGCTGGTTTATCACGAGCCCGACGAGCGCTTCACTCTCGACTTATCGAGCACCCGCAGCCGAGCTTATATCTTCATCCACATCAACAGCTCGCTGACTTCCGAGGTGCGCTGCTTGCGCAAAGATCAACCCACCAGCGAGTTCCGCATACTGCTGCCGCGGGCTTACGAAACCGAGTACGACGCGACCCATCACGGCGACTCGTTTTTCATCCGCACCAACGACGGCGCCAAAGGCTTCCGTGTGGTCGAAGCGCCGATCGCCGATCCCGCGCGAGCCAATTGGAAGGACATCATTCCTGGCCGCGAGGGTATCACCATCGAAAGCGTCACCGCTTTTGCCGGCTTCTTGGTCACCGAGGAGCGCCACCGCGGCTTGACCCAGATTTGTATTCGCGAAATGCACACCAGCGCGCAGCACTCGATCGAGTTTCCCGAGCCAGTCTATACCGCCGCTCTCGGCGCAAACGCCGAATTCAACACCAAACTGCTGCGTTTCCACTACACCTCGCTGGTGACGCCCGCGTCGGTCTACGACTACAACATGGAAACCCGCGAGCGCGAGTTGAAAAAGCAGCAGGCGGTTCTAGGCGGCTACGATCCACTGCTCTATCAATCCGAGCGAATTTACGCGGCGGCACAGGACGGCGTCGAAGTGCCAATCTCGCTGGTCTACAAGAAAGGCTTTGTGCGCGACGGCCGCGCGCCGATGCTGCTCTATGGCTATGGTTCCTACGGCATCAGCATAAATCCGTCTTTCAGTTCAGATCGCCTGAGCCTGCTCAACCGTGGCTTCGTCTACGCGATCGCGCACATCCGCGGCGGCATGGACCTGGGCAAGCCGTGGCACGAAGCCGGCCGCCTGCTCAAAAAAAAGAATACGTTCACCGATTTCATCGCCTGCGCCGAGAAGCTGATTGCGGAGAAATATACGTCACCGGCGAGGCTGGGCATCATGGGACGCAGCGCCGGAGGGCTTTTGATGGCCGGAGTGGCGAACCTGCGCCCGGATTTGTTCGCCGCCGTAGTCGCCGGCGTCCCATTTGTCGATTCGCTGAATACCGCACTCGACGCGTCTTTGCCGCTCACCGTCGGGGAGTACGAAGAATTCGGCGACCCCAGCCAGAAGGAGTTTTACGACTACATGAAGTCGTATGCACCGTACGAGAACGTGACTCCCCAGCCGTATCCGGCGATCTTCGTTACCGCCGGTTTGAACGATCCGCGTGTATCTTACTGGGAACCGGCCAAGTGGGTTGCGAAGCTGCGCGCGATGAAAACCGGCAATCGCTTACTGCTGCTGCGGACCAACCTTGGCAGCGGCCACTTCGGAGCCTCCGGCCGCTACGAGTACCTGAAGGAAACCGCCATCGAGTACGCGTTCCTGCTGGACGTTTTATGCTGAACGTATATGACCCCGCAGCCTCCAGCGCAAACCAAGATTCAGCTCACCAACACCTCCGACTACCGTGAGCATTATGCTAACAGCGTTCAAGTGCGCGTGAGCCTGTGGGATTTCTTCCTGCTGTTCGGAACCATGAACCAGTCGGCGCCGGACGCCGTGACGATTCATAATTTCGAAGGGATTTATTTGAGCCCGCAGCAGGCTAAGGCGCTGGCCAACGTGCTTAACCAAAATGTTTCGCAATACGAATCGACCTTTGGGGAGATCAAGCTGGAACCGAAACAACCGGGGTCGATTCAGTAGGGTCTACTGGTCCAGCGTCGCGCGCACCGTTCCGATCAGCGCGCCCAGCGTGAAGGGCTTCTGCAGAAAGCGGGCGCCTGGAGGGAAGGTGCCGGCGCGCACCGATTCATCGTCGGTGAAGCCGGAGATGTACATCACCTTCAGTTTCGGCAGCGCCTCGACTAATTTCTCGGCGAGTTGCCGTCCGTTGCGGTCGGGCAACATCACGTCGGTGACCAGGAGCTGGATCTCGCTTCCGTGCTTTGCTGCGATCGCGGCCGCCTCCGTAGCGGTCCCTGCTTCCAGCACGCGGTAGTTCTCCCGCCGCAGGATTTTCGCGATCAGGCTGCGAATCCCGGCTTCGTCATCCACTACGAGTACGGTTTCGCGCACGGCTTCCGCGGGCCGCGCCGCCGCCCCAGTCTTGGGTTCCGTCGCCGGCTCCGCCCCCGGTTCCGCCAGAGGCAAGTACATGGTGAAGACCGACCCGCGCGGAGCCTCGCTCTCAAAGCCGAGCTCGCCACCCCACTCCCTCACCACGGCGTAAGCGCGCGCCAGCGCCGCGCCCATCGACCTGCCGGAGGTCTTGTGCAGAAACGATTCGAAAATCACCTTACGCTTCTCGGCTTCCATTACGAAGCCGGATGCAGCCACCGTTACGCGCGCGTAGGTCCCAGGAGCCAGCGCCGCGCCCGCGATGTGTTCCGTGATCGCGGCGGTATCGCAGGTGACAGCTACAGGCGTGCGGTCCTCCTTCATAATGGAAACCAGCACCGGCAGGATCTCCTCAAGCTGCTGCCGGTTCGCCATGGCCCACACCGGCTTGGCGGCTCGCGTTTCGATCTTCGCGCCCAGGCCGGAGAGCAGCGCCGCGAGATCGACGCGCTCCGCCGGGCTCGCCTGCTTGCGAGTGAATTGGAGCAACTGCGCCGTGAGGCTGCTGATTCGTTCGGTAGCCGCGAGAATCTGTTCGAGTTCGGCGCGGCGCGGGTCGTTGGCTTCCAGCGGATTGAGCATCTCCTCCGCATACCCCGAGATGATCATCAAGGGGTTGTTGAGGTCGTGCGCCAGACGCGCCGAGAGGCTGTGCAGCGCCGAGTTGCGTTCGGCGGTGATGCGCAGTCGCTCCAGTTCCTTGCGCTGTCCAATCGCCGTCAAGACTCCAGCCAGAACACCAGGCTCGGCCTGGCGCACCGTCTCACGGCACCAAATCGTTTCGCCCGAGGCCGTTACGCTCCGGAACTCGGCACTCACCTCGTGGGTGCGCTGAACGGCAGTCCGGTAGAGTGCGAGGACCGCCTCGCGATCTTCTTGGTGAATCCGCTGGCTGAAGAATTTCGGAGAATTGAGCCAGTGCGAAGCCGGATATCCCAGCGTCTGCTCGACACCGCCTGTGACATTCGTGAACTGGAGTCTTTCAGCATCCGCCCGCCAGAGAATCGCCGCTACGTTTTCAGTAGCGACAGCACCCGCAGGCGAGGCGCTCGCAACACCCGGAGCGTCCGCAGCCGCCGCGCCAGAGCGTACGTCGCTGACGTCGTCGATCATCAGCAGCGTTTCCATCCCCGTCTCCTCGTCCCAGTTGCGCAGAGGAAGAATCGCGATGCGCAGCAGCTTCCCGGCTCGTTGCAATAGAAATCCCGGCTGCGGAATTTCCTGGATCGCCATTTCGCGGATCTTTTCGATCAGCCGGTCGGAGGGCAGGATCTGCTCGATGGCCTTACCGCGCAGGTCCTCGATGCGAAGCCCCAATGTTTGCCGGAATGCCCGGTTGGCGGAAACCACCGTCCGGTTCACTGAGAGCACCACCAGCCCCACCGGAAGGCCGGCCACCATTTCCTGGTAATAGCGCCGTTGGTTCTCCACCAGCGCCAGCAGCCTGGCCACCTCCCTGCCGTTCCATGCCTCGAAGTCCGTGCGCTCCATTTAGAGACAGAAGTCCTTGGATTCAGTTTGGCCCTGGGGACAGAGGGGTCACAAGGTACTCTGGGTGGGCGAGTAATGGTACGCAGGGGGTACCGATACTAGACTTTACGGCTGTTGGGGAGTCTCCGCCACCGAACCGCCAAGTCCGGCGTAGGTTTCCTTTACTTTTACCACTTTGTCGCCGGTAAACGTAACGAAGGTCACCCGCCCGGGAGGCTCGCCGTAGATCCAATCTTCATAGTCGGTGCCTTCCTTGGATTCGCGGCTCTTGCGCACCGGTTTGCCCACTGCCAGAAGGACTTGATCGCGATTCATTCCCTCAATGGCTTTCTTGGCCTTAACCGCTTGCTTAATGGGCTCCGGCAACGTTTCGACGTAGTTTGTCGTTACGGTTGTTTCCCTCTCGAAATCCAGAATCGGCTGGAGCATCTTCTTGATTTCCGCCGATGTGACTTCTCCTATCGGGCCGCCGAAGGTCAGCGCGACAGTGGTTCCGCCCGGCGCATTCGTCGGCCCTCCATTTATGGGCATGGTCGGCTCGCCCATGCCGACCTGAACGTGGTCGAGAAATCGATGCCCGGCCTTTATCCCGCCGTTGAGATCCAGGACAATGCGATCCTTATCGATCTCGACGTGGGTTACCTGAATCAGATCGCCTACGCGGCCTGCGGGACCGAACTGTTTGAAGGCGGCCTGCCAAACATCGTGATCCCAGGTGCCGTCGTTCGAGAATTCCAGAACCTTCTTGGAACGCGGCAGCAGTACTTTGATCTTGGCGTATTCGGAGCTTAAACCGCGCAGAATTTCGATACGCTGGTCCTGGGTTAATTTCTTGGAGTCGGCGTGCAGGCGGGGGGACGCCATTGAAACAATCAATACCAGCGCGAGTCTTCGCATCGTCAACCTCGCTGCGGGATCACACGATACAACAGGACGAACAGCCCTGCCACGACCACGGTCGTAAGCAAGCCGCCTTCCAGGCCGTACGCGCCGCCGCCCCAGAGAACGCCGGTTCTCCAGTGCAGCTCATATCCCGTCACTGCTATTGTAAACCCGCTGAGATTCACTCCCAGGAAGGGCATGGCCACATTCCATCCGAAGTGCATTCCAATAGGCAGCCACAGGGCGCGCGTGCGCAGGTAGGCGCATCCCAGCAGCACGCCCCACGCGATGGTGTTGACTACCGCCAAGAGCGTCACGTTCTGGTTTCCCAGATGCATCAGCCCGAACAGAATCCCGACCGGCAGAACCGTAGCGAACTCCCCCATATGACGCACCAGGTGCTGGAAGGCGTAGCCATGGAACACCAATTCCTCGCCCACGGAACCGAACAACAGCACCACTATCAATATCGGGATTCCTCCCAACGCGCGTTCAGCACGCGGGACCGCGTCGAAGTTAGCGAGCCCTGCAGCTACCGCAACCATCACGATCAATGCCGCGCCACTCGCACCGCCAACGATGCCTGTCGCCAGATCTCGGCCGGAAGCCGGCGCCCAGCCGAGGCCAAAATCGGAGAGCTGGCCGCGTTCCCAACCGCGAGCCACCACGGCATTTGCCAGCGCGCCTGTGGCGAAAGCAGAAAGTGCGGAAACCACCAGCAGTCCGCCGAATGGCTGCATCAGCATCGGGAAAACCACTCTCCCTACAATCACCAGCAGCACAAAAACTCCGACGCGAACCAGCAGCCGCAGTTTATCCGGATCGAATCTGGCCGGCGTAGTCTGGGTTCCTGCGTTCATTTCGGATGCACTTCCCGGCGCAGCAGGATGACCATCAACGCGGACAAGGCCACGGAAAGCTCTACTCCGCGCAGCGGAATCTCGGGAAGCCGTGAGCCTTGGAGCACGAAACAGGATCAGAAGCCCCATGAAAACCAGACCCGCATGCCCACTCGCGCCCAAGCCGCCGAAAAACGCAGCGTCATCCAGCCGGAAAATAGCGCCAGCGCCGTTGATGCCGCCAGCCCCAGCGCGGCGCCTTTACCCAGAACATCCAGCTCCGGAAACAAGGCCCGCCCCTGGGCCACGCTCACGATAGCCACTCCCGCGATCAGCATCGCCAGAGCCAGGCCCTCGCCGTAGCCTACGGCTTTGGCCGCCCGCACGCCGGCTTCCCTCATGGACTGAGGCCGTCCACTGGCGAACGCTTTGGCGGCCGCGGGCGCGGCGAATAGAACCCCCAGACAGGCGTAAGCCGTAATCATAATCGGCTCCATGAACCGGAGCCCCTTGCGAAGAGGCAAAAAGACGCCGAAAATGGCGATCAGGATAAGATGAAGGATGACGGCTCGCAGACGCAGCTCCGTCCCCACATGGTACCAGTGGAAACCTCGTATAGGAGTTTCGCAGGGCGGCAAGTGCAAGCCCTAATGCCTGGCTAGGTACAAATTGCCTAGGGTCCGTTCGCTAAACAAATCTGAAGGAATCGACGATAAACAGTTTAGATTATGATGGACAGGCGTATTGAGCCCCGACTGCTTTGTGCCGACTTAGTGGATGTGCAGTGGAAGGATCAGACTGGCCGCGTTCGCCGCAGCGTGGCTAACCTTGAAGATATTTCGCTTTCGGGCGCCTGTCTTCAGGTAGACCGCCCCGTGCCGCTGGGGACTCCCTACCGCATTACCTATCCCAAGGGGGTGTTGGTCGGCAAGGTGAAATACTGCGTATTTCGTGAAATCGGCTACTTTTTGGGGATCGAATTCGAGGCTGGCAGCCGCTGGTCGCGCAACGATTTCCGGCCGCAGCATTTGCTCGATCCGCGCCACTTGGTCAATCGGGCGACGGACAGACTAAAAGACAAGGTCGCGCCCGAACCAGCGGCTTAGCCGCTCGTCCCGCGGTGGCAGCGCCCAGTTACTTCCTGACCGCGACCTCAGCCACGGCGTTCCAGGTATACTCGACAAACTTGTAGAGCGAAGCTTCCGGGATCCGCTCCACGTCGCTGTGCCAGGCGTGGTTCGCGAAGTCGTCGCTGCTTAGCGCCGGCCCGATTCCATAGGACTGGATGCCTTTCGCCCGCAGTTGAGCCATGTCCGTCGACGCGGTAAGCATCGTCGGCAGCGACGTCGATCCGGGGTAAACCCGATTTCCCGCGTGCTCCAGCGCGTGATACATCTCCGTGTCCAGACGTGATGGTGGCGCCGGGGGGCGGGTGGCGTACAAGGGTTCTATCTTCACCGCCGGGTCGCCGATGATCTTGGTCATCTGCGCCATGAACTGCGGGAGGTCCTCGTCGGGGAGTGTCCGGATGTCGATACTCGCTTCCGCCTCCGATGGGATCACGTTCGGCCCGATGCCGGCTTTGAGCATGGTAGGCACCACCGAAGTTCGGAGCATCGAATTGTGTATCGGCTCGAATTCGGCGAGATACCGCTGGGCAGCAGCCGTACGCTGCGGATTCACAAGATCCTTATAGCGCGCAGCTTTCTCGGGCGAACTGATGGTCGCTAGCTTTTCGAAATAGGTACGCGTCGTGTCGTTCAGCCGCATGGGAGTCTGCCAGGTCCCTACTCGTTGCACCGCGCCGCTCAGGTGCGTCACCGCATCGTCCAGGCGCGGAATCGAACCGTGGCCGGAAGTGCCGTTCGCGATCAGCCGCACCCTGCGCGGAATCTTTTCCGTGGTCGTAATCTGCACGATTGCGACTCGACCGTTCTCCATGATCGCGCCGGGGCCTTCACTCAGCGCAAACTCGGCGTCGATCTGATCGAAGTGCTTCTCCGTCATGAAACGGATTCCGACTCCCGTGGCATCCGCTTCCTCGCCCGACTCCGCCAGGAAAATAAGATCGCGGTCCAGGACCGCGCCCGAGCGCTTGATCAGCAGCATCGACATCAGCACCGCAACCAGTTTGTCTTTGTCGTCGGTGGTGCCGCGTCCCCAGACATAGCCGTCCTTTAACACCGCGCCGAACGGGTCTACCGGCCATTTTTCACGCTGGACTCCGACGGTATCGGTATGGGCCATGATCAGCAGCGGCCGTTTACTCCCGTTGCCCTTCAGGCGAGCCACCAGATTGGTGCGATTGGGATCTAGCGAAAAGGTTTGGGTCGGAATGCCTTCGTCCTCCAGAACCTTCTTCAAATATTCGACGGCTTTGGTCTCGTTCCCCGGCGGGTTGGTGGTATCGATCTGTATCAGAGCGCGGAAATGCCGCAAAATCTCTGCCTGCTGCTGCCCCCAATCGATTGCTTTAGGTTGGGCTGCGAGAGCAGCGGCAGACAGCAAAAGTAATCCTAGAATTCTCATTTCTTGGCTGCCACCTCGGTCACCACATTCCAATCGAACTCGACGAAATTGTAGAGCGACGATTCGAGCAGCCGCTCGACGTCGCCGTGTGCCCCGTATTGGGCCGTGTCTGCCTCGCTCGCATACGGACCGATGCCGTAGCTCAACATGCCTTTGGCGCGCAACTGCGCCTTGTCGCTCGATCCGGTCGTCATGGTAGGAAGAACCGTGACGCCGGGATACATTTTCTTGCTCACCTGCTCCAAGATCCGGTACATCTCGGTATTCACGCTGGAGGGCGGCGAAGGCGGGTGCGCGATGGGCAGCGGAGCGATCTTTATAGCCGGATCGCCGATGATCTTCGTCATCTCCGCGAAAAACTGCGGGATGTTTTCGTCCGGCAGGGCGCGGACATCGATGGTGGCCTCGGCTTCCGACGGAATCACGTTCGGGCCGATCCCGGCTTTCAGCATCGTGGGCACGATGGACGTTCGCAGCATGGAGTAGCGGCTGGGATCGTGCTCCGCGAGATAGCGTTGGGCGGCAGGCGCGGTCTTCGGGTTCAACAGGCTGTTATAGCGCGCGGCGTCTTCAGGCGAACTGATGGTGGCCAGTTTCTCGAAGTAACTCCGCGTCGTATCGTTCAGGCGCATGGGAGTTTCCCAAGTCCCACCTTCTCGACTGCGGCGGTCAGATGCGTCACGGCGTTGTCCAGGCGCGGAATCGAACCGTGCCCGGAGGTTCCATTGGCAATCAGGCGGATGCGGGCGGGAACTTTCTCAGCCGTCCCGATGTTGACGATCGTGACCTTGTTGCCTTCGAGCGTGGCGCCGCCGCCTTCGGTGAGCGAGAACTCCGCGTCCACGTCATCGAAGTGCTGGGCCAGCATGTAATTGATGCCGACGCCGGTCGTGTCAGCCTCCTCGCTCGCCTCGGACAGGAAGATGACATCGCGATCCAGCGGCACGTTTCCACGTTTCAGCAGCAGCATCACCATCAGGTTTGCCGCCAGGATCGGCTTGTCGTCCCGCGTGCCGCGGCCCCAGATGTAGCCGTCCTTGAGCACGGCGCCGAAGGGATCCACAGGCCATTTTTCGCGCTGCACGCCCACCACGTCGCTGTGGGCCAGAATCAGCAGCGGCTTCTTACTGCCGTTGCCTTTCAGCCGGGCGACGATATTCGCCCGCTTCGGGTCTAAAGCGAAAGTTTTGGTCGGGATGCCTTCGTCCTCTAGTACTTTCTTGAGATATTCGACGACTCGGGTCTCGTTGCCCGGCGGATTGCTGGTGTCGAGCTGCACCAGCGCCCGGTAATGCCGCAAAATCTCGGCTTTTTGCTGGTCCCAATTGATGGCCGGCGTTTGGGCGAACGCGGCGGACGTGCACAAAGCCGTAAGAATGAATTTCGTGAGCACAGTACTCCTAGTCTATTTGGGGACGCCCCTTTATCACATATACTTAAAGGAGTTTATGGCCTCGGCTATCGACCATCTGTCCGAACAGCAGCCTGCCGTGCTGCGCCGGTCGATTCCGTGGGTTCCCTTAGCGTGGTTCAGTGCGCTCCTCATCATCGCTTATTTTCCAATATTACGGCACTTGGTGGAGCAATGGAGCACCGATGAGGACGTCAGCCACGGCTTTTTCGTGCCTCCCGTCGCCGCGTTCATAGCTTGGCAGCGCCGCGACCGGATTCTCGCCCTAGATTATCACCCCGCCTGGTGGGGATTGGGCGTGATGGCCTGGGCGGCTCTCCAAGGCTATGTAGGCACGCTGGGCGCGGAGCTGTTCTTGCAGCGGACATCGTTCCTGATCGCGCTGCTGGGATTGCTGCTGGTAATGGGTGGGACGCGCCTGGTGCGGGAACTCGCGTTTCCCTTGCTATTGCTGCCGTTCATGATCCCGATCCCCTCGGTGATTTACAACCAGATAACGTTCCCGCTCCAACTGTTCGCGAGTCAAGTGGCCGAGTTCAGTTTAGGAATAATCGGAATTCCGGTGCTGCGCGACGGCAACATTTTAGAGCTGGCGAGCCAGAAACTTTCCGTGGTCGAAGCATGCAGTGGAATTCGCAGTTTGCTTTCGCTTTCCTTCCTCTCCCTGGTTTACGCCTACTTTTTCGACAAACGGGTATGGATGCGCTGGGTTCTATTGGCCGCCACGATCCCGATTGCTATTCTGGCGAATTCAGGCCGCGTTACCATTACCGGTGTCCTGAGCGAAATCAACCCGGAACTGGCGCGCGGCTTCTTCCATAGCCTGGAAGGATGGATCATTTTTTTGATTGCTCTGGTCATGTTGGGCGGTCTCCACCTACTCATTAATCGTTTTACTGGGAAACGCCCGGTCGAGGCTGACATTGTTTAAGTTCTTGAGTTCCCGCGCCGCGCTGGCGGCCACCACCCTGATTGTTTTGCAGGGCGCGCTGATCTACAGCGCCGTGCGTCCGGAATCGCCCCCCAGCGGTCGGGCCTTGGCGCAATTTCCGGTGTCGCTCGGTTCCTGGAAGCTGCTACAGGAAGGCGTGATCGACGCCGATACGCAAGCCGTTCTGAAAGCCGACGATCTGCTGAACCGGTATTACGCCGCCAATGGCATGGGCGCGAACCTGTTTGTAGCGGCGTTCCGCTCGCAGCGCAACGGCAAGGCCCCTCATTCACCTAAGAACTGCCTTCCCGGCAGCGGCTGGACGCCGCTCGAATCGAGTTACGCCTCGATCGACGTAGGTGGAGAGGTGCCCATCCAAGTGAACCGCTATGTAGTGGCGCATGGGGATGAGCGCAGTTTGGTGCTTTATTGGTATCAATCGCGCGATCGCGCCATCGCCAGCGAATACAGGGCAAAGTTTTGGGTGGTGGTCGACGCTATGCGTTTGAATCGCACCGACACGGCATTAGTGCGGGTGGTGGTTCCGATCGTGAATCGCGACGAAGCGGCCGCTGACAAATCCGCTGCAGACTTTGTCCGGTCGTTCTATGGGACCCTTCGTCAATTCCTGCCGGCGTAGCCGCCCGAAGAGAGATGTATTTCCAACAGTTTTATCTCACCTGTCTGTCTCATGCGTCGTACATGCTGGCGTCCGAAGGGATCGCGTGCGTGGTGGACCCGCAGCGCGATGTAACCATTTATCTTGACGAAGCCCAAGCGCGCGGGTTCAAAATCGAACACATCATCGAGACTCACCTGCACGCCGATTTCGTGAGCGGGCATGTGGAACTCGCGGCCAAGACTGGCGCGAAAATCTACCTGGGCGCGGCGGCCGAATCGCCCATCCCGCATGTGGCCGTTCACGACGGGGACGAAATCCGCTTCGGGCGCGTGATTCTGCGCTTCCTCGAAACTCCGGGCCATACGGTCGAGAGTGTTTCGGTGACGGTGACGGATTTGGACCGCGGCGAAAAGCCGTGGGCTGTACTCACCGGCGATACGCTCTTTATCGGCGATGTGGGGCGTCCCGATCTGTCGCTGGACAAAACTCCGCAGCAACTGGCAGCGATGCTCTACGACAGCCTGCATCAAAAGCTGGTCCCGCTGGGCGATGAAGTCGAGATTTATCCCGCCCACGGCGCCGGTTCTTTGTGCGGCAAACAGATGCGGCCGGAGCGCCAGTCTACCATCGGCAAGGAACGCGAATTGAACTATGCACTGCGTGCTTCGAGCAAGGAACAATTCGTGCAGTTGCTAACGGCTGAGCTGCCCGACCGGCCGGAGTACTTCGCGCAGGATGCCGAGATCAACCGCACTGGCGCGATTCCGCTCGATTTCCTGCTGCCCATGGAAGCGCTCACGCCGGATCAGGTTCTGGATCGGCAGCGAGCCGGCGACATCGTGCTCGACACTCGGCCGCCGATGGATTTTGCGGGCGGGCCACGTTCCCGGCGCCGTGAACATACCGCTGGCCGGGCAGTTTGCGGGATCGGCGGGCGCACTGCTTGGCCTGGATCATGACTTGATCGTGGTGGCCGAAGACCAGGCCGCCGTGGAAGAGTCGCGTATTCGTCTGGCGCGGGTGGGTTTCGAGCGCGTCGCCGGATACCTTGACGGTGGGATGGCCCGCTGGGCGGGCGAGCAGAAGCCTACGGAGCAGATCATGCAAATCACTGCGGCGGAGCTGGATCGCGAACTCGCCGAGGAACCGGGGTCGATACAGATCGTTGATGTACGACGCAAGACCGAATGGGATCAGGGACACATCCCGGGCGCGCTGCATAAGCCGCTCGACCGCGTCGCCAAAATGCTGGGCGATCTGGACCCCAGTAAGCCGGTGGTGGTCAACTGCAAGGGCGGCGCTCGCAGCGCGATCGCGTGCAGCTTGATTCAGCGCGCAGGGTTTGAAAACGTGACCAACCTGATCGGCGGCTTGGATGCCTGGCAGGCCACCGGCCTGGCCGTAAGCGTCTAGCCCTTACTCGCCACTTTCGCGGTAGCAGCGACTTCGGCGCGCCTGAGCTTGCGTTGCTGCCGCTGCCAAGCCAGCAGTTCCCGCCGCCGCCGGGTTTTCACCTGGTTGTCCACCGTGCCCCAGAACTTGCGGAAGTAATCGGCGGCCGATAGCAGCGCGAACAGCACCACGGACCACATGGCGAAGAGCGCCAACTGGTCCAGTTGCGGCCAGCGGATGCCGGCGATCACGAGCGCGATGGCCACCACCTGCGCCACCATTTTCGTTTTCCCCAGGTCGCTGGCCTCGATGGTATAGCCGCCCGCGGCTGCGATCGAACGCAGTCCCGAGACTGCAAACTCGCGGCCGATGATCAGGATCACCATCCACGCCGGCACGCGGTGGATATCCACCAGCGAAACCAGCGCGGCGGAAATGAGCAATTTGTCGGCTATGGGATCGAGCAGCGTGCCCACCGTAGTGATCTGCCCCCAGCGCCGGGCCAGGTTTCCGTCCAGAAGATCGGTGGCGGCCGCGGCTAGGAAGATCAGCAGCGCAAAAGTTTCGCGCGTGATCCCCAGAGGCCCCAGTACAGCGGCGAGATAGGGTTCGACGAACCCGCCTCCAAGCAGCGCTGCCACCAGCAGCGGGACGAAGAAGATCCGCAGGAGTGTAAGCAGATTCGGCCCGTTCATCAGTTGCCCTTCATCATAGCGTATGGCAACCGGACTTATGCTACCGGGGCTTACGCCACTAGGTACTTCGCCAGCCTGCGCCGGATGGATTCGGGCGTCTCCGCGCGGATCACGCACATCTCATCGGCGTAACGGGTCGAAATGACGCGTGCGTGCTCGTGCAAGGTATGAATGGGTCCGCCCTCAGCGGCCGGAATGCGAAACGTGCAGTCGCTGAGCGTATCCAGCGGCAGCGCTTCGTCGATTTTCGTGAGCAGCGCCGCGAAACCCGCGCCCGTGAGGGCCGAGATCGCCACCGCTCCGGCGGGTTGATGCTCGGGATCTTCGAGTATTCGCCGCGCCAGCGCCGAGGCGTCCGGCTCGCCGGGGATCTGATCCACTTTGTTCAGCACCAAAATCTGCGGCGTTGTGTCCGCGCCGATCTCCTGCAGCGTGGCCATCACATGCGCGGTGTGCTCGGAAGCATGTGGCGAGCTGGCGTCCACCACGTGCAGCAGCAGTTCGGCTTCCACCACCTCTTCAAGGGTCGCGCGGAACGCCTTCACCAGCATAGTGGGCAGATTGCGGATGAAACCCACTGTATCGCTGACCAGTACTCTTCGGCGCGACGGCAGGGTGATGTGCCGCACCGTAGGATCGAGCGTTGCGAACATCTTGGCGTCGGCGAGCACCGCGGCCCCCGTGAGCCGGTTGAACATCGACGATTTGCCGGCGTTGGTGTAGCCCACTAGCGCTATGGTCGCGAGCGGCACGGCCTGCCGTTGCTGGCGCTGGGTAGCGCGTCCGCCGCGCACTCGCTCTAGCCCGCGCTCGATGGCATGGATGCGTGAATGGATACGCCGGCGATCAGTTTCGAGTTTCGTCTCACCGGGGCCGCGGGAGCCGATGCCCGCGCCCAACCGCGACATGGCCGCCCCGTGTCCTGTTAATCGGGGCAGCAGGTAGTTCAATTGCGCGAGTTCGACCTGCAACTGCCCTTCTCGCGTCCGCGCCCGCCGCGCGAAAATATCCAGGATTAGTTGCGTACGGTCGAGCACCTTTACGTCCAGCGCCCGCTCCAGATTGCGCTGCTGGGTGGGTGTCAACTCGCGGTCGAAGATGACCACGTCAGCCTCATGCAGATGAATCAGCGCCTTCAGTTCGTCGACTTTGCCGGAGCCGATCTGGGTGGCCGAGTCCACTCGGGCGCGCGATTGGATCTGGCTCTCTGCCACCTGCGCGCCCGCCGTCGCCGCCAGCGATGCGAGTTCAGCCAGCGAGTCTTCTGCGCTCGTTTGCCCGGACTCGCCGCCCGCTGACTTGCGCTGCGTGCCCCGGCCCGTGAGATTCAGGCCGACCAGGATCGCAACTTCTTGTGAAGCTAACAAAGGTGTGTCTAGTGGTGCTCGTCGCCGCCCGGGGCGCCTGGCGCGACATGTGTTCCCACAGTCGCGGCGGTGCTTTGGGGCGCATTGTGGTAGGGCCGCGAGACTACCACGGTGGAAATCGCGTGTTTGAAAATCAGTTGTTCTTGACTGTTGGTTTCAAGGACCACTGAATATTTATCGAAGCTCTTAATTCGTCCCGGACAGCTTGACCCCGCTCATCAAGTAAATTGTCAAGAACGTCTTGTCTTTGCGCGCGTTGTTTAGAAATGCTTCTTGTATGTTTTGCGCTTGTTTTTCCATGGAAAGATTCCCTCAATCACTCACAGGACCCCGGCAAACCGCTCGCCGGGTTAAAGATCCACGCTCTTCATCATATCGTAACCCTGTCTGCCCGGCTTTCGCGTGCCGTATTCTGGAAGCTAGGTGCCTTTCGATCGCGTCCGCAAGCTGAACTCCGCCGAAACGCGTAAAAACGGACGTTTTGTGCTGTATTGGGCGCAAATGAATCGCCGCGTCGAATCCAACCACGCCTTGGCCTACGCGGTGGATATCGCCAATGAGTGGAACCTCCCGGTACTTTTCTATGAAGGTCTGACACGCTCGTACCCTCAAGCCAATGACCGCTTTCATACGTTTTTACTCGAAGGCGTGCCGGAAACCGAGCGGCGTTTGCGCGTGCTCGGTATCGGCTATGTATTCCACTTGCGCCGCCGGCGGTCGGATTCTAATGACGCGCTCTATCGTCTTGCCGCCGATGCCGCCGCGCTAGTGACGGACGATTACCCGGTGTTCGTCGCCCGCGATCACAATCGCAGCGTACCGGATAAATTGGCGATTCCCTACTTTGCCGTCGACTCCAGTTGCATCGTGCCGATGAGTCATTTCACTAAGCAGGAATACGCAGCGTACCGATTCGTCCTAAGATCAGGAAGGTGCTCGAAGCCTGCATGCAGCCGGTGCCGCCGCTGCGGGTCAAGCGCCGATTCACCAACGCGCTGCACCCCTTACATACCGATGTCACCGCAAACAATATTCCCGAACTGGTTAGCTCGTGCGAGATCGACCATTCGATTCCGCCTTCTACCGAAATTCGCGGCGGCCGCGACGAAGCCGAGTGCCGTCTCCGCCACTTCCTCGATCATGATCTTCGCCGGTATGCGAAGTTGAGCCGTGAGCCCTCGGCGCGTGCTACATCCGGGCTCAGCCCGTACTTGCACTTCGGGCATATTTCTTCGCTCGAAGTCGCTTTAGCTGTGCGCGAGTATGCGGCCGAGAATAAGCTCATTGCCGACGAGTTTCTGGAAGAGTTGATCGTCCGCCGCGAGCTGGCGTTCAATTTCGCTCGCTTCTCGCCATCCCTCGATTCTTTAGACGCACTGCCAGCTTGGGCACGCGCGACCCTTGCGAAGCACGCCCGTCGACCGTCGCGATCCCGCCTACACACGCGAGCAATTCGAGCGCGGCGCGACCCACGACGCCCTCTGGAACGCCACCCAAACCGAGTTGCTCACGCGCGGCGTCATTCACGGCTACTATCGGATGTACTGGGGCAAGAAGATCATCGAATGGTCGCCCACTCACGAGGACGCTCTCGCGACTATGATTTATCTTCACGATCGCTATGCTCTGGACGGGCGCGATCCGAACACCTACACCAACATTCTGTGGTGCTTCGGCCTGCATGATCGCCCCTGGTCCGAGCGCCCGATTTT
Source organism: Bryobacterales bacterium (assembly GCA_963779075.1). Taxonomy (GTDB): domain Bacteria; phylum Acidobacteriota; class Terriglobia; order Bryobacterales; family Bryobacteraceae; genus Palsa-187. The sequence continues at coordinate 223,346 of CAVZWS010000018.1, read as the reverse complement.
CGGGATGACGCGCTATATGACGCTCGACGGCATGCGGCGCAAGACCGATGTCGACGCCTATATCCGCGAAGTCACCCAAGGCAGGCTTTTATGAATGTCGCCATCACCGGAGCATCGGGCTTTCTCGGCTGCGCCCTGTCTGAACGCCTGCGCGCTTCCGGCCACAGCGTCACCCCAATATCGCTGCGGACGCAACCGGCTCCTGAAAATTTCGCGCAATGCCAGGCCGTGGTGAATTTAGCGGGGGAACCGGTTGCCCAGCGCTGGACTGCCGCGGCCCGCGAACGCATTTCAAACAGCCGCATCCAAGGCACGCGCTCGCTGGTCGCGGCGCTTCGGCAGCATCCGCCGGTCGTGCTGGTGAGCGCTTCGGCCGTCGGCTACTATGGCTCCCGCGGAGACGAAATCCTGACCGAAGACTCGTCTCCTGCGTCCGATTTTCTGGGTCAACTGGCGCGCGGTTGGGAGCAAGAGGCGCACTGCAGCCGAGCAGTTCGGCGTGCGCGTAGTCACGCCGCGCATCGGAGTGGTGTTGGGACGCGGCGGCGGCGCGCTAGCGCAAATGCTGCTGCCCTTTCGCCTAGGTGTCGGCGGGCGTTTAGGTGCCGGAAACCAATGGATGTCCTGGATCGCATTGGACGATCTGGTTTCCCTGATCGAGTTCGCGATAACGATGCCGCCCTGAGCGGCCCCGTGAACGCCGTCGCGCCGAATCCAGTGACCAATGCCGTCTTCACTCGCGAGTTGGCGGCGGCGTTGCATCGCCCTGCCATCTTCCCGGTGCCCGCATTCGCTCTTAAGATTCTGTTCGGCGAAATGTCGCAGATACTGCTGGGGGGCCAGCGGGTGATTCCGCAGGCTGCGCTGCGCGCCGGTTTCCAATTCCGCTTTGCGGAACTAGACGAAGCTCTGCGCCAAGTCATCGCCGGCTGATGACCGGTTTACTGCACGGTATCGGTCGGGTGTGAGATCTTGTCGAAAAATTCCTTCTGCAGGCGGGGCGACACCTGGTCCGCCTTGATCGCCCGGATCGCGGCAGCCATACGATCCGCCGTAACCTCCACCAGTGCAGCCCCGCGCGCCGCGGTGGCTCCCGACGCATCACCGGCGTAGTGATTCGGATACATTGAGTACCAACTGATGGCCGTGAAACACGCCCGCGGGCAGATCGAGACGCGCAAGATTGGCGCCGGACTGCTCCCCGCCGCGTTCCGGATGCACCAGCTCCGGCCGCGAAGCCATCACCATGGCCGCTTCGATCTCCCCCGCGTGGCCGTCCACTCCCGGCTTCGAAGGCTGCGCCGCCGGAGGCAACTGCGCCCCACCGCCCAGTGCGCTCAACCCGTACACCACGTAGTCCTTCGGCGAATCCAACTGGGTCTGCAAAAAATAATTCATCAAATTGGTGTTCCCGCCATGCCCGCTGGCAATCAAAATCTTGCGGCACCCGTTGCGGCCCATTTCCGACACGGTTTCCTGCAGCATCTGCAACTGCAACTGGGAACTATAGGCGATCGCACCCGGCTGATGCCGCGCCTCAAAAATTTGCCCCACGTAGTATTCGGGAAAGACCAGCGCGTATTCCTTCTGAACCGCCTTCGTCGTGATGTAGCGAACGTCGATCAGGTCCGTGCCGATGGGACCGGAAGGCCCATGTTTCTCCAGGATGCCGAATGGCAGCACACAGGTGTTATTTGCCTGCTTGATCGCCTTGACGAAATCCTCGGCCGTTAATTCTTCCCATTTAGGCGACAAGGATTGCCCCGGCAGCAGCGATGCGAATACAGCGAAGAGCATGAGTGGCTTCATATGAGCCATAATCACATACCTGAGGAGGACTGATTCGGTTCCCACAGCGCCTCTGGCACACCCAGCGCGTGATTCACCCAGCGGCTCCAAACGAATATCGCATCGCTGAGGCGATTGAGATACGGGATGATCTCGGGTGGGACTCGATTCTTCGCGCGCCAACGCTACCAGCAGGCGTTCCGTTCGGCGGCAAATGGTTCGTGCCACGTGAAGTTCGGCGTTCAGGCGGGTTCCTCCCGGGAGCACGAAACTGCGCAGAGGAGCGAGGTCTGCGTTCATGGCATCGATCTCCCGCTCCAGTTGCGAGGTCTCGGCACTGGTGATCCGCGACTGCTGCGGGTGCACGTCAGCGGGCTGGGTTGCCAGGATCGAGCCCAGATTAAACAGCTCATGCTGCACCCGGCGCAGGATGGTTGCCAGCGTAGCCAGTCTGGAGTCTTCACCGCAGGAAACCGCCGCCAGCCCGACGAACGCGTTCAATTCATCGACGGTGCCGTACGCTTCGATCCGCAGCGCATCCTTTGGGACTCTCTGTCCGCCCACCAGACTAGTTTCGCCCGCGTCTCCACGCTTGGTGTAGATGCGGTTCAGAGCGATACGCGGCTCGTCGAATGGTTTTGCGCTCACCTTCTCATGGAAACACAAAAATGGGAGGCGGTCTCCGAGCCCCGCCTCCCACCTCCGAACCGGAGCCCTTGCCGGTCCGGCGCCACAAATGCACAGGGATTGAACTAGCTGCGGCTACTTCTCGACAATCTGCGGTTTCATTGGCCCCAGAACTCCCAGCAATTCGCCCTTTTCCTTTTCGCCGACCTTGAATTTGTCCAAGGCGCCCACCAAATCGCTCACCAGAGCGTCGAAATCCGGGCCGCTGATCCCCATGCCCATGTGCGCGGCTTTCATGTCCTTGCCCATGTACTTGCAGGGGCCGCCGCTGGCCTGGCAGATCTGATCCGCCAGCTTCATCTTGAACGATGCCAGACGTTGCGGATCAGCCGCGGTAGCCGCGAAGAAGCTGTTAATGCGGGTGTCTGCCGCCACTCGTCCCACGAATTCATCCACCACGGCTGTGATGGCTTTCTTGCCCCCCAGCCGGTCATACAAGGTCTTCTCTTTGGCTTGTGACGCCGGCATAAAGGTGCATGCAACCAGCGCGGCAAGTCCGGTCCAAATTCGAAACATTTTGATCATCAGATTCCGTCTCCTTCACCGGTGTATACGGAACCCGAACGGTTTTGGATTGGCCGGACGCGGCTAGAAATTCGTCGTGCAACGATGCCCGGCTAGAAATCCGCGTTGGCGCCCTTGCGCGGCGCCCGCCAGTCGAAAAACTGCAGGCGGCATGGACTGCAGCGGTTGACCGGAGCACCGATCAAAGCCTGTATCAACGCAAATGGATCGCGGGAAAAGCCGTCGACTTTGTCCCGCTTCTTTAGTCGTTGCACGGCTTCCGACCCGCAACGGATGCACCGCGAGCGGCGAGAAAACAGGAAGCGGCAGTGGGCGTGAAGGTAACGATGATAGGAAACCCTCCCGGCGTTTGCAGTCCAGGCGCTTTCCACAGCGGGAGCAGGGCAACATAGCCATCTGAAACTATAAAATGTTCAGATGGCAAAGTCGAGATGAAGAGATAGCGCCCTCGTCGCACCGCGAAAGCGCGGACGCCCACTCGAAGTTGCTTAGAGCCGGACGGGCTGCTGTAGAGTGAACGTCAAGCGCGTCTCCGAGGGGATGCGCACGCGCTGACCCTTGGTGGCGACTTGAGCGGCTGTGCCCGCTCCGGCGCCCGCGCCGGCGCCGATAGCCGCGCCCTTGCCCCCGCCCGCGATAGCGCCGATAATCGCGCCGAGCGCAGCCGTGCCGCCGATGACCTTTCCGCTGCGCGCCGTCCGCGAACTACTTTGTTCGGTAATTGCGGTTGTGTCCACATCCACTTCCCGGCCGTTCACGCGGAGCGACACGATATCCAGCGTCAGCACGGTGCGGCCCTCGATTTTGCCGGACTGCACATCATCCACTAGCTTGACCACCACATCGGCCCCGCGCGGCACCAGCGTGCGTCCGCCTGGGTCGAGGACCGGCTCGTCGAGCGAAGCATTGAAAGTCTGGCCCACGTAGTCCCGTTCGGAATCGACGCTGTCCACCATGCGAATGGTGAGTACCGTGCCCGATGGGATCATCGCGCGGTCGCCGAAATCATCCCGGCGCGGCGGCGGAGGAGGCGCAGGCGCAGGACGGTAGGCGGGTTCTTCGGGCGGAGTCCGCAGCACCGGCGGGGCGTAGGACTGTTCGGGATCGCCAAACGAAATTCGATCCACATCCGCCACCCGGATGGTCTCTACCCGGTCGCCCACCGCGACGCGAATGGTTCTCGCGTCGCCACCGACGAATGAGCCGTTAACAGTGTGCCCATCGCGGAAGAAAACGGTGTCGGCCATAACGCAGTTGGCCAGTAATAAGAATAAGCTCAGATATCGCACGGAAAATCCCCCTCTTGGTTCAAGTAGATGCTTCCCCTCTTGGTTCAAGTAGATGCTTCTTGGTTGAACGGCGTTTCAACTAGCTTTGCTGTGGCGGAAGTTTGCCAGCAGCATGCTCGCGATTTGTTTGCCATGCTCGTAGGCTTCTTCGTAGACCGCGTGCCGCTCGGCGCGCGTGAATCCATAGCCCATGCGGTACAGGCGTTCAAGCGACAGGCCGACCGCGAAAGTGCCGGCGTAGGCGATCCCTGCCTTGGGGATCAGGCCGCCTCCGAAGGGAACCTTGCCGACGAGTTCCCGCGCCAAAGCGCGCCAGCCGAACGCGCCCGGCGACGATCGATGCGATTTCGGAACGCTGCTCCCGGTACCCGATCGGCCGGTCACTGGCTGCCGCCACCAGGAAAGCCATGCGGATCTGATTCATGGTGAGGAAAGCGGTGTCGGAGGCGAATTCGCCGGCGGCCCACGGGATCATAGCCAGACTGGGGATCACGTCGGGGAGCGCGGTCGTCAGGCAGAACAGAGCGTTTTCTTTGGCGATCGTGCGAATCAAGCGGTGTACGGCGGGTTTACGGAAAGGATACAGGCGGCGCGCCAGCGGCAGCATCAGGTCTTCGCGAGCCTTCAAGATGCGCCGGACACAGTTTTCGGGCGCCTCAGGATCGAACGAAAATGCGTTCGCCGGCCGCAGGATCGACGAATCGTAGATTTCGATGTCGCAATCCTTGCCGCCGCCCCGGATAAGGATTTGAGCTGCTTGGACTCGCCGCTCCGCGAAAAATGGTGGGGGGCGAAATAGGTTTCCATTTGCCCCAAGGCGTCGGCGGAAGGAGCGATGAGCCCCACCCGCAATGGGCGATCGGCCATATCCCGCAATTCCCTTGGGTTCAGGGTTGCAAGAGCCTGCCTTATCTGGCGGAGGACAGCGAGGGCCATGGTTTGCCGGAATACGTCTTCAGAGGAGCTCGAAACATGACTTTGAGCTCCTGTCTCCATTGTACTCCCAATCCGATCCTTTCCACTGGAATTTCGGGTGAAAAAAAGCTCAAGACGACTTCGTTGGCCGGATGGAACTCGAGTGCGGGCGCCACCAGTAGCAGGCGAGGCGCTTCCATCAGCAGTGGAAGTCCCGTGAAATGACCACTTTCGGCGATTTCGCCGCGATCCAGATGCCATTTGACCCGCATCCAGTAATCCAGAGCTTGCAACGGGAGGTGAATGTCCTGGTCCACCTTGAGTTCGATCACCGCAAGCCTGCCGTCACGGTCAATGGCCAGCAGATCGATGATCCCACGGTCGCCGCCGGCGAACTGCGCTACCTGACCGTAAACCGGCTGGGTGAGAAGCGTAGCGTCCAGCGATTCCAGATCGGCACGCACGCGCGTTTCGAGCCAAGCTTCGGGTTGCCCTGGCCGCGGCGCGCGCGCCTGTTTTCCGCCGGCATCCAGCCGCGTGTCGAGGTTGGTGTAATCTCGCGGGTCGACCAATTGTTCATAACCGGCGCCATCGTGGACAAAAATCAGGTAGCGCGCCGCATGCGGGTCCAGAAACCGTACGCGGTGGCACAGGCCATGCTCTTGGCCGGCAGGCGCAAACAGCACCAGGCTGTCTATGGTCAGACGCGGTTCGCGGCGCCGCAAATAATCCAGCCAGATCAGGCCGAACGTGAGTGCATCGGCGGGCGATGGCGAGTTTTCCGCGATACCGATGGCCGCCAGCGCCGCTTGGCCGCGGCGCAGCAAAGCCCGCGGATAGGCCGGAGAAAAGCTGTTGTGCAGGTCTTGTTCCGTGCTGAGCTCCACCACCCGCCAATCCGGAAATTGGCGATGCAGAGATTGCCGGAAACGCTCGCGATATTTCAGCCGCGCGCCCTTCCGGGCGGCGTCGCGATGAGTTTCGCGATCCAGGTCGATCAGAGTGAGCGCCCCGGTTCGGCCGCCGAAATGTTCCACGTGGAGTTCCAGCCGGCCCGGCCGTTCCAGGCGCACCGACGTAACGCGCCTGACTAAGGTACGCTTTTCGTCCCAGCATTCGATCGTCAGGGACGAAGCGCGCTGATTTACAGTAAACGTATCGGATGCCAGGGGAAAGGGATCTTCGCCGGGCTCGATCAGGACTGGCTTTTTGCTGGCCTTGAGAAATCGCTCAATCGCCAGGTATGCCTCGTGCGGGCCTCCGCGCGTGGCCTTGCCGGGTGCGGCACGCAACGCCTCTATTATGGCGCAACCGACGTGGCCCGCGCGTGCGGATCGTGCGCCCTACTTAATGCCGATGACCATCGAGTCGGGACCAACCAGATGCTCGACGCGAGTTTCCTTGAACCCCGCCTCTTTCATCCAGCCCGCGCAGTCGGCCCCGGTATAGTCGAATCCGCCGGGGGTTTCGATCAGCATATTCAGGCTCATGATAAGTCCGAAGGCGTTCACCGAGCGGTCGTCGTCGATGATGCTTTCGTATACGATGAAGGCGCCGCCATCCGGCAAGCGCGTCATAAGCTTTGCGGATGAGCATGCGCTTCACTTCCAGATCCCAGTCGTGCAGAATGTGGCCCATCATCACCACATCGGCCTTCGGCAGCGGCTGATCGAAGAAACTGCCCGGCGAGAATTGCACCCGGCCCGAGAGTCCGTTGGCTTTCACGTAGTCTTCGAAAATCGGCTGCACCTGGGGCAGATCGAAGCCCGTTCCCTGAAGGTGCGGATTGGCCAGCGCCACCTGCGTGATCAGGTCGCCCTGCGCGGTTCCGACATCCACGGCAGTCTTGTAGTTCTTCCAGGGGAACTGGCGGGCGATCGCCAGGTTTCCTCCATGGCTCACGCCCGTCATGGCCTGGAGAAACTCTTTCAATCGCGCAGGGTCGGCATAAAGGGCGACGAAAGGATCGGGACCGCCGTCTTTCGCTTCGTTTTGCGGAAGCCCGCTGCGCAGCGCCGTCGTGAGCTGGCCCCAGAACGGATAGAGCCGATGGTTGGCCATCTCGAGGATGCCGCCGATATAGGACGGCTTGCGCTTGTCGAGGAAGAACTCGGTGGACGGCGTGTTGTAGTAACGCCCGTCACGGCGTTCGAGAAATTTCAGCGCCACCAGCGCATCGAAAAAGTCGCGCGCCGAGCGCGGATGGAGCCCCAGCCGCTTTTGCAGAGCTTCGAGGTCCCCGGGGTCTTTCGCCAGTTCCGTGAACAACTCCATTTCGACCGCGCTCAAAAGTGTCTTTGACGCCCAGAAGCCCAGGCCCACCTGCAGAATATGTTCGGGATTCGGTTGTTTCATTCGTTTTGCCGCGTGACGGGTAATCGAACAGTATAGCAATGGGCGCGATCGCGGCCCAAACCGACCTCGCGGCGCTTGCCAAGTCTCGCCAGGAGGCGCAGGATGCCGAAATACTCAATGCACGCGCGGAATCTCTGAACCGGGAAGCCCTGGACGTTCTCGAATATCAAGATCTTGCCTAGTTAGTCGCGATGCAACGGGGCGAGTTGTACCTAGTCCGCAAGCCCGTCGCGCGATCCTAAAAAACAGCGTGTATTCGTGATAGTGAGCCGTAGGCTCGTGATCGCTTCAAAGTTCTCGACTGTAGTCTGTGCGCCGGTCTATTCCCGTCACGATGGGCTCAGCACACAAGTCAAGCTGGCCCGGAACCGGTTGACGCACGAGTCCAGCATCCACTGCGACGCACTGGTGAGCCTGCCTAAAGAAGTCTTAACCCACTACGTTGGGCAGCTGGATAATACGAGCATGCACCGACTGGATCACGCTTTGGCGATTGCACTTGATTTAGACCAACCGCAGTGACTGGCCGGACTGCGTTCCGGTTAGTGTTTTTCTTCGTCGATCGAGATCTTGAGGGCGCGCAGGAACTTCTGGTCCTGCGACGTGAGCTTGATCTTGCTCAACCTGCGGCGGCCGGATTCAGGCGCCGGTTCCAGTTCCACCGTCTCGCCTTCCTCCTGCCCATCCTCTTCATTGTCCTCGCGCTTGTTGAAGCCGATGGTGGCTTCCAGCACCAGGAAGACATCGTAGCCGGCGCGTTTGATCTCGCCTATCGCGGCGGCAATACGGTCAGAGTCGGAAAGGGACTCGTTGATGGCGTCGCCGAGTTCCTTCATCAAATCCTTGAGCCGGTCGTCCAATTTCGTCGCTCTCCCCTGCCGCTTACAGCATATCATCATCTCGATGCGCCGACCGCGTTTCTGCCCGTTTCCCGGGCCCCTGTCTGTTAGGATGAAACCGATGGGCCAGTTGATTTCAAAGTTTCTCGGCCACGTGCTGCCGGGCATAATACGCCCGCTGCACGCGCTGTGGAATGAAGTGATTGGCTTTCTATTCATTGTCTTCGCCGTAGTGGCCGGATTTTATGTGTTCCGCGCGGTGCGGAACTTTGAAGGCGATATCGAGGGGCTGGTGCACATCGTTTTCCCGGCTCTCTTCGGCCTGGTGATGGGTTATTTCGGCGTCTCTTCGTTCCTGCGCGCTCGAAAGATTTCGCGTTCATGAGCGAGCCGCCCGCGTCCCGGCCGCCTCACGCGAACAACCCGGAGAATTTCCCTACACGCGCGGCATCTATAAGGACATGTACCGGGCGCGTCTCTGGACCATGCGCCAGTACGCGGGTTTCGGCTCCGCCGAAGAAAGCAACCAGCGCTATCGCTATCTGCTTTCGCAAGGCACCACCGGACTTTCGGTGGCTTTCGACCTCCCCACGCAGATGGGCATGGACCCCGACCATCCGCTGGCCGCGGGCGAAGTCGGCAAGGTAGGTGTTTCGATCGCCTCTCATCGCCGACATGGAGCGGCTGTTCGATCAGATCCCGCTCGAAAAAATCAGCACGTCGATGACGATCAACTCGACCGCCGCGATTCTGCTATCGCTCTACGTATTGGTGGCGCGCGGCCAAGGCGCCGACATCAAGCGGCTGAATGGCACGATTCAGAACGACATCCTGAAGGAATATATCGCGCGCGGCACCTACATTTACCCGCCGCGCCCGGCGATGCGCATCATCACCGATCTGTTTGCCTGGGCCGGCGCCGAAATGCCCGAGTGGAACACCATCTCGATCAGCGGCTATCACATTCGCGAGGCCGGCTCGACCGCGGTGCAGGAAGTTGCCTTCACGCTGGCCGACGGCATCGCCTATGTGGAAGCCGCGTTGAGCGCGGGTCTGCCAGTGGACGCGTTCGCGCCCCGGCTCTCGTTCTTCTTCAACGCGCACAACGATTTTCTGGAAGAGATCGCCAAGTTCCGCGCCGCCCGCCGCCTGTGGGCCCGCATCATGAGGGTCCGGTTCGACGCAAGAGACCCCAGGTCCATGATGCTGCGCTTTCACGCACAAACTGCGGGCTCGACGCTCACCGCGCAGCAACCGGATGTGAATGTGGTCCGCGTGGCGCTGCAGGCGCTGGCGGCGGTGCTGGGCGGCGCGCAGTCTCTGCACACGAATTCCCGCGATGAGGCGCTGGGGCTGCCCACTCCTGAAGCGGCGCGGCTGGCGCTGCGCACCCAGCAAGTAATCGCCTACGAAAGTGGCGTGGCCGCGGTGCCCGATCCGCTGGGCGGCAGCGAATATATCGAAAAACTGACGGATGACATTGAGCGCGGCGCCGAGGAATACATCGCGCGTATCGACAAGATGGGTGGCACGCTGAGCGCCATCGAAGGCGGCTTTATCCAGCGCGAAATCCAGAACTCGGCTTACGAATACCAGAAGAAGATCGAGACCGGAGCGGCTGTCGTCGTAGGCGTCAACCGGTTTGAGGAGGCGGCGACGGCGTCACCGGCAGTCTTCAAAGTCGACCCCGCCATCGAGCAGCGGCAAGTAGAGCGCGTCCGCGAGCTGCGCGCCTCCCGCGATGCCCGGACGCATAGCGCGCGCCTGGATGAATTGGAGAATGCTGCGCGCAGCTCCGCGAATCTGATGCCGCACATCCTGGCGTCTTGCGAGGCCAAGGCGACCGTCGGCGAGATCTCCGACCGGCTGCGCAGAGTGTTCGGGGAATACAAAGAACGGTAGAACACTTGAGGCTTCGTGATGCACTATGATGAAGTATGCATCACACCGCAGCGAATACGTCCCGCCGAAGCCCCAACCAAGGAACCGGCACTTCCAAGATTCGCCGGGCGAAGGCGGCTCCTGGGACAAACCCAGTATCCGAGTCGCGCTACACGGTTGGATTGACTCCCGAACTCGCCGAGCGAGTGGAACGCTACGCTGAGACTGCGGATGCCAGCATGAGCAAGGCCATCGCGACACTGGTACGGCTAGGCCTGGAGAGCCAGCAGGACCGCAAGCGGGAGTTCTTTAAGCGGCTCAAGAAAAATCTCGCCGAGGACGATCCGAAGCAGCAAGATCGCCTGGTGAACGAGTTTCGCGCGCTGATTCTCGGCCGCTGACAAATGCCCAGCGTCCAGTGGGAGCATTTGCCCGCGGAGAAATGGGCTCACCTGCGGGATCGCGCCAAGCAGAGAAAGATTTCGATGGATGATCTATTTAAGCTCGCGGAGTGGAAGGCGCAAGATCCTGACGTTCCCGAAGGGCCCCTGGTATAAGGATTTCGGCACCTTCAAGCTGTGCGGAAATGGCAAGTTTCCAAGTACGTTTCTGATGTCGGGGCAAGCCGCGCGAGGCAAGCGACTGTAGCCACATTGCTCCGGTCCAATCCCGCGGCGAATCACCAGCGCCGTTGCGGTTATTCTAAAGGTAATGAGCACCGTTCAGGCCACCACGCCGCGACAGACACTGCGCGAGCGGACCTCGTATGCCGTGCTGATGATGATCAGCTTCTGCCACTTCCTGAATGACATGATCCAGTCGCTGCTGCCGGCGATCTATCCCATTCTCAAGGGCAATTATCATCTGGACTTCGGCCAGGTGGGCATGATCACTTTCACCAACCAGCTAACGGCGTCCGTGCTGCAGCCGGTGGTGGGAACCTTCACAGACAAGCGGCCGCAGCCGTTCTCGCTCAGCATCGGCATGGGTTTCACGTTGCTGGGGATCGTGATGCTCTCAACGGCCTCGTCGTTCCCGCTGATTCTCGCGGCGGCGGCGATGGTCGGGATCGGATCAGCGGTGTTCCATCCGGAATCGTCACGCGTGGCGCGCATGGCGTCGGGCGGCCAGCACGGCTTCGCGCAATCGGTTTTTCAGGTGGGCGGGAATGCCGGATCGGCGTTGGGTCCGCTGCTGGCGGCATTCATTGTGCTGCCGCACGGGCAGGTGAGCCTGGCCTGGTTCTCGCTGGCGGCGCTGCTGGGTATGGCGCTGCTGGGCAAGGTGGGAGTGTGGGCGAAGCGCTATCGGGCGGCGCGCGCTCTTGCGCCAAAGCGGGCGAGCGATCACGGAGATCACGGTCTGCCCTCCAGCAAAGTGAAATGGTCCATCGCGATCCTGGTGGCGCTGGTTTTCTCGAAATACATTTATCTGGCGAGCCTGACCAGCTACTACACCTTCTACTTGATCAGCAAATTTCATCTGTCGGTGCAGAACGCGCAAATATATCTGTTCGTGTTCCTGGGAGCGGTGGCGGTCGGGACCATTCTGGGCGGCCCCATCGGCGATCGCGTCGGCCGCAAGTACGTGATCTGGTGTTCCATCCTGGGCGTGCTCCCGTTCACGCTGGCGATGCCTTATGTCAACCTGTTCTGGACCGTGGTGCTTAGCGCGATCATCGGCATCATTCTGGCGTCTGCGTTCCCCGCCATCGTGGTCTACGCGCAGGAACTGCTGCCGGGCAAAGTGGGCATGATCTCAGGATTATTCTTCGGCCTCGCCTTCGGCACGGCAGGCATCGCGGCAGCGCTGCTGGGTGAGTTGGCGGACTACACCAGCATCACTTTCGTCTACCGCGCGTGCGCGTTCATGCCGCTGCTGGGATTGCTGACCGCGTTCCTCCCCGACATTGAAGGCGCGATGCGGCGGGGCGCGAAAATGCAACAGGCGTAGTTGCCGGCACGGCAGCGTGGGATACCCCGCCGCGGGTGCCGCCTGCCAGGCGCCACCCTGCGGGGCCGCCCCTACCGGGAATGCTTTAATAGACATACGATGCGGATTGCCGGTGCGGGGAGCGCGTTTCCGAAACATTACTATCCTCAGGCAGTGCTGTTGGCGGCGCTGCGCGAATACTGGAAAGACCAGATCGAGAATCCGCGGATGCTCGATCAATTGCACGCTCACGCCGGCGTCGACGGGCGGCACCTGGTGCTGCCGATCGAGCGCTACTACGGCCTGAAGAATTTTGGCGAGTTCAACCAGGTGTGGATAGAGGCGGCGCAGGAGTTTGGCGAGCGCGCCATTCGATGTGCCATGGCGCGGGCCGGCCTCGAGTTGTCGCAAATCGGCGCGCTGTTTTTCGTTTCCGTGACTGGCGTTGCCAGCCCATCGATTGACGCGCGCCTGATCAACCGCATGAAACTGCCCACCAATTTGCGGCGCACGCCGATCTTTGGCTTGGGATGCGTGGCGGGGGCGGCGGGCGTCGCGCGCGCGGCGGATTATGTGCGGGCCTATCCGGATCAGGTAGCGGTGCTGCTGTCGGTGGAGTTGTGCTCGCTGACGTTGCAGCGGGAAGACCTTTCGTTGGCGAACCTGGTGTCGTCGGGCTTGTTTGGCGACGGAGCCGCAGCGGTCGTAATCGCCGGAGCGGACGTGGAGCGGCGCGAAGAGTTATACGGCGGACCGGAGATCCTCGCCACCGGCTCCGTCTTCTACCCCGACACCGAAGACGTGATGGGCTGGGACATCTCTGAAAAAGGATTCCGCATCGTGCTGTCGCGCGAAGTTCCCGAGGTAGTGCGCGAACATCTTGGCCCGGACGTCGACGCCCTACTGCGCACCCACGGATTCCAGCGCACCGACGTCGGATCATGGGTGATGCACACCGGCGGACCCAAGGTGCTCGAAGCCGCCGAGGATTCGCTGGGGCTGAAGAACGGCGAGATCCAGGCTTCCTGGGATTGCCTGCGCCGCGTTGGGAATTTGTCTTCGGCGTCGGTGCTGTGCGTGCTCGAAGACGTCATGCTGAATCGGCGGCCGGAGCCGGGTACGCTGGGCGTCATGGCGGCGCTCGGGCCGGGCTTCTGCTCCGAAGTGGTTTTGTTGCGGTGGTGAGCATTGGATGTGCCTGACACAGACGTGCTGGTGGTAGGCGGCGGCCCTGCAGGGCTGGCCGCGGCGATTGCAGCGCGGCGCAAAGGTCTGAGCGTCGCCGTGCTGGATTCGGGCGTTCCTCCCATCGACAAAGCCTGCGGTGAAGGATTAATGCCGGATGCGCTTTCCGCGCTTTCGGATCTGGGCGTTGAGATTCCCGCCGACGGGGGGGTCGCCTTCTATGGCATTCGCTTCTTGGGCGACGACGTTTCCGTTCAAGCGGAATTCCCGTCAGGCTTCGGGCTTGCGCTGCGTCGCACGGCGCTGCATCAAATCTTGGTAAACGCTGCTGAGCAGGCTGGCGTTCAATTGCAATGGGGCGCTCCGGTGGGCGAGCTATCTGACGTCAAGGCCCGCTGGATCATCGGTGCCGACGGGCACGCATCGCGTGTCCGCAAGTGGGCTGGACTCGACCGCTGGCGGCGCGTTCGCGAACGCTTGGGATTCCGCGTGCACTACCACGCGGTTCCCTGGGCCGATCATGTCGAAGTGTATTGGAATCCGGAATTCCAGATGTATGTGGCGGGCGTGACGGACGACGAGGTAATGGTGGCGGTGCTCTGCCACGATCCACACGTTCGCGTGGAGGATGCGCTGGACTCGTTTCCTGAACTGCGGGAGCGATTGAGCGGCGCGCCGCGCGTCACTATGGAACGCGGCGGCATTTCCGCGACGCGGCGCCTGTGGGTCGTGACGCAGGGGAGCGTGGCGCTGGTGGGAGACGCCTCAGGATCAGTCGACGCCATCACCGGCGAAGGATTGGGATTGGCATTCCGTCAGGCGTTGGCGCTGGCGGACGCACTGGTGGCGGGGAATCTGGATTTATATGAGACGGCGCATCGCCGGTTGATGCGGCGGCCGACTTTCATGGCGGATCTATTGATGCTGCTCGACGGACGTCCCAATCTGCAGTACCGCGCGCTGCATTACCTGGCACGGCATCCGCTGGTGTTTCGTTCCCTGCTGGCTTTGCACGTCGGGCAGGTTAGAAATCCCTTGCGATACTTCGATAGCCGTGCGACGGCGGCTCTCGGCGAGGGAAGGAATCCATAAGGACCAATGACCGGCATCGAGACTCTGCCGCTGCACTCGCGCACGCCTCTCGAATGGGGACGCGCCGCGCTGGCCGATCCGATCGCGCTGCTTCGGGATCACGCGTACCTCGAAAAGAAAGCCGCCGCGAACGCGCTGGAATTGATGACGCGATGGCCCGGCGAGTGGACTCCTGGATGGGTGGAAACCATGACCGGCGTGGCTCGCGACGAGGCCTCGCATCTGGCGCATACGGTTCGAATCCTGGCGCGGCGCGGTGGCCGGATGGAACGGGGACATCGCTGTGCCTACGCGAAAGCTCTGCGGCTGCTGGTCCGCAAGGGGGGCACGGAAGAGACGCTCGATCGCCTGCTGGTCTCGGCGCTGATCGAAGCGCGCTCCTGCGAGCGATTCGCGGTTCTGGCGGAAGCGGCGTCTGAGGACGCGGAGCTCGCGGCATTTTACAAAGCGCTTTATTCTTCCGAGATGGGGCACTATAAAGTGTTCCTGAAGCTGGCAGCCAAAGTCGCGGCGAAAGAGATCGTGGATGCCCGCTGGCAAAAACTGCTCGCCGCCGAAGCGCGCATCATTTCAGAGCAACCGCCCGGTCCGCGGATTCACTCGGGCCCAAGCTCGTGTTAAACCCAGGCTCGTATTAAAGTAGTGGAATGCCAAATGAGCCCGATGTTCCCGCTGCACCTCTGAGCCTGCGCATTTACCCGCAGGACGACGCGATGGTGGTCGAGTGTACCGGCCGGGTCATCTCGGGGGGCACCGACGAGCTTCGCCACGAGGTTAAAGCTCTTTTCCCTCATGCCAAGCATGTGATTCTGGATCTCACCAACGTCACTCAGATGGATAGCATGGGGCTGGGAGCCATCGTAAGTCTCTACGCTTCGGCGAAAGCCGCGGGCTGCGATCTTAAGTTGATCAATCTCAGCGAGCGCGTGCGAGAGATCTTCCGTATTACCAATCTGCTCTCGGTTTTCGAAGTCTACGGAGAGCATATTATTAAGATGCCCTAAGCCGCCGCGACGCGCACAGGCTCCGCCGCTAGATCCGGCAGATGAGCAGTTCGCGCTCGTAGATCATCTCGGAAGGCAAGTGATCGTGGAGTGTGATGAAAAGCTCCTCGTGACCCATGACTTCCTGCTTCCAGGCGGCTTCGTCGAAATGCTGCAGCTCGTCGAACTTCTGCTGCGAAAAACTGAGGCCATCCCAATGGATGTCCTCGTAGCGCGGCATCCAGCCGATGGGAGTCTCGCGACCCAGGGCGCGGCCGTGTGCGCGATCGACCACCCACTTCAATACGCGCATATTCTCGCTATAGCCGGGCCACAGGAACTTGCCGTCGGCATCCTTCAGGAACCAGTTCACGTGAAAGATCCGCGGCGTCTCACTCAAACTGCGCGCCATCTTGATCCAATGCCGGAAGTAGTCGCCCATGTGATAGCCGCAGAAGGGAAGCATGGCCATGGGATCGCGGCGAACCTTGCCGACGGTGCCGGTTGCGGCTGCGGTCATTTCCGATCCCATCGTCGCGCCGGTATAAACCCCCGCGCTCCAATTGAAAGACTGATACACCAGCGGCATCGTGGTCGCGCGGCGGCCGCCGAAGATGAACGCGCTGATCGGCACGCCCTCGGGCGCCTCCCACGCCGGATCGATGGTGGGGCACTGCGAAGCCGGGGCCGTGAACCGGGAATTGGGATGCGCCGCTTTCGCGCCTGTCTGCTTAGCGATCTCCGGCGTCCAGCGATTGCCCTGCCAGTCGAGACACTCCGCTGGAGGTTCGTCGGTCATGCCCTCCCACCATACGCCACCCTCCGGAGTCAGCGCGACATTGGTAAAGATCGTGTTGCGCGCCAGCGTATCCATGGCGTTCGGATTCGTATGCCGCGAAGTGCCCGGAGCCACGCCGAAGAATCCGGCTTCTGGATTAATGGCGCGCAAGCGGCCGTTCGCATCCGGCTTGATCCACGCGATGTCGTCGCCGACCGTCCAGACTTTCCAGCCCTCAAATCCGGCCGGCGGAATCAGCATGGAGAAATTGGTTTTTCCGCAGGCGCTGGGAAATGCCGCGGCGACGTAGGTCTTTTCGCCTTGCGGGTTCTCCACGCCCACGATGAGCATGTGCTCCGCCATCCAGCCTTCGTCACGCGCGATGTTCGAAGCGATGCGCAGCGCGAAGCACTTCTTGCCCAGCAGCGCGTTGCCACCGTAGCCCGAACCATAGGACCAGATCTCGCGCGTCTCCGGGAAATGAACGATGTACTTTTCCTTGTTGCAGGGCCAAGCGACATCGTGAGCGCCGTCATAGAGTGGGGCGCCCACGCTATGCACGCACGGAACCACGCGCTTGTCGCCCTTATCGATTTCCTCGAACACCCGCTTGCCGATCCGGGCCATGATGCGCATGCTGACGACCACATACGGTGAATCCGTCAACTGCACGCCGATCTGCGACATCGCGCCGCCGATGGGGCCCATGCTGAACGGCAGCACATACATGGTGCGGCCGTGCATGCAGCCGCTAAAGAGCTCCTTGAGCTTCTTGCGCATCTCGAACGGATTGACCCAGTTGTTGGTGGGCCCGGCGCCGTCCTTCGAGAGCGAGCAGATAAAGGTGCGATCCTCGACCCGGGCGACATCGCCCGAATCCGACCGGGCATAGTAGCAGCCCGGCCACAGCTCCTGGTTGAGCTTGATGAAGGTGCCGCCTTCGACCAGCAGGTTGCAAAGATCGTCGTTTTCTTCCTGGGAGCCATCCACCCAATGAATGGCTGCTGGTTTGGTAAGGGCCGCCATCTTGTCAACCCAGTTGAGAAGATGCGTATTGCTACTTAAAGGCTGCGCCGAGATTCGTGCACTTGCTTGCATAATGAGTTATTCTACACGTTCCCAGATACGGAGCCACTATGGGGGCTCCGCGCGCAACAGCGGCGGTAAAATCGCGCGCTTGCGCTAGAACGCGATCTTGTCTTTTGCCGCTTGGATCTTGGCGGTATCGGCGGCTTCGACGCCGTCCACTTTCAACAGTCCGTCAATGTCCTTAAAGTTGCCGTTCTTGATACGGTACGCGACGATGAGCTCGGAATCCTTGGTAGTGACCCCCAGGCCGGTCTCGATTTCCTTGGCAGTGGCCGTATTGACGTTGACCTTCGCCGCGGCAGCCGCGCCGCCGGTCTTGCCGAAGTTCTTTGCCAGATAATCGACGATCTGCTCCAGCTCGGGGCCAGTCGCGTCGGCGCCCATGTCCTTCATGGAGTAAACCAGGTTTGACCAGTCTTCGCGCGAATAGCGCAAGCGCGGAATCGACTCGATATCGTGGCACTGCGTGCATACTTTTTGCAGCGTCTCGCGTCCCTCCCCGGGAGGAAGGTCCTGACCCCAACAAACGGAAGCCAGCGACGCGCCGAGCAGCAGGGAGATTCTAGCAAAGGTCTTCATAAGTTCTCTCCCGAAATTATCTCACAGAGACGGCGTTATGATCCGGGTGGCGAACATACACTGCGGCATTACTTTCCCGGCTCGGCCAACATTGCCTTCCACGAACTCTCATCGTGACCGATACTCAGCCGCTGGCCGGAGCGAACCAATGGCAGGCGCAATAACTGAGGGGTCCGCTCAATCCGCTCCAAGAGCTCGGCATCGGAGAGTTTCAGATACTTCAGGCCTCCATCAATATAGGTCTTCCCCTCGCTGTCCAGCAGTCCCGCCAAACCAAAGCGCTGTATAAACCGTTTGATTTCTCCCAGAGCCATGGGTTTCAGCTTTAGATCCACCAACTGAATCACCGTACGTCGTTCCTTAAAGAATCGTTCGGCGGCGCGGGTTACGCTTGAATTCTTCAAGCCGAAGATCTGAACGGTGACCATGCAGTTCGATTGTCGCCAGCTGACGCGCCCTCGCGTCCGGCTTGCTACCCTTGAAGTTCACACAATGGCGGATAAAAAACTACAGATCATCCCGCTTGGGGGCCTGGGCGAGTTCGGCATGAACTGCATGGCCGTGCGCTACGGCGACGACATCATCGTCCTCGATGCAGGCATGATGTTCCCCGACGCGGAGCTGCTGGGCGTCGACATCGTCACGCCCGACTTCACTTATCTTGAGCAGAACCGCGAGCACGTACGCGGTCTGATTCTTACTCATGGCCACGAAGACCATATCGGCGGCATCCCGTTCTTGCTGGCGCAAATGAATATCCCGGTGTACGGCACCGCCTTCACGCTGGCCTTGGTCGAACGGCGGCTCGAAGAGCATCAGATGCTCGATCAAGCCAAGCTTCACAAGATCAAGCCCGGAGGTAAGCTCACGCTCGGGCCGTTTTCGATCGAGTTCATCCACGTCACGCACTCGATCGTAAGCTGCGTGCTGCTCGCGATCACCACGCCGCTCGGTGTCATTATTCACACCGGCGATTATAAAGTCGACCCCACGCCCACCGACAACGAGCTGTTCGATCTCCACACTCTGGCCGAGTACGGTAAGCGCGGCGTGCTGCTGCTGATGTCGGATTCGACCAACGTCGACCGGCCTGGCTACACCGAAAGCGAGCGCGCAGTCGGCCCGCGCCTGGAAGATTTGTTTGTTCGTTCGCCGCGCCGCCTGGTGATTTCCTGCTTCAGCTCTTCGATTCATCGCTTGCAGCAAATTCTGGATCTTGCGCAGGAGTACGGCCGCAAGGTGGCGTTCCTCGGGCGCAGCATGAACAACACCACCGAGATCGCGCATGATCTCGGCCTGCTCACGATCCCCAACGGCATTCTGCTGCGTCCGCAGGACATCATGCAGACCGCGCCGAGCAAGCTGGTGGCGATCGCCTCGGGCACGCAGGGCGAGCCCATGTCGGCGCTATCGCGAGTCGCCGTCGACAATCACAAGCAGCTGTCGCTCGAGCCGGGCGACACCGTAGCGCTCAGCTCGCGCATCATCCCCGGCAACGAAAAAGGCATCTACCGGATGATGAACCACATCGCCAAGCGCGGGGCGGACGTAGTCTACGGTTCCATGAATCCGCCCATCCACGTTTCCGGACACGGCAGCGCGGAGGAACTGCGATTAGTGCTGAACCTGGTGCGCCCGCGATTCTTCGTCCCCATCCACGGAGAATACCGGCAGATGGCGAAGCACGCGCAACTCGCGCAGCATCTGAGCCACTTGGGCCTCGAAGAGACCTTCATCCTCGAATCCGGCCAGACGCTGGTAATCGACTCCAACGGTGCGCGCAAAGGGGAAACGGTTACTGTGGGGCGCGTTTGCATCGATTCCGGTTCCATCGGCGACGTGGTCGAGGACCTGGTGATCCGTGACCGGCGCCATCTTTCTGAGGACGGCTTCGTGCTGCCCATCATCGCCATAAACAAGAACTCCGGGCGCGCCGAGGGCCTGCCCGAGATCGTCAGCCGCGGCTTCATGTCCATGGAGGAGGGTACCGACCTGCTGCGCGACGCGCGCCAACTGGTTCTCAAGACCATCGAAGGTTCGACGGCGGAAGAGCGCGGCGACTGGGGCGTCATGCAGGAGAAAATTCGCGCCGACCTGAAGCGCTTCATCAGCAAGCAGACCTCGCGCCGTCCACTTATCATGCCGGTGATCCTGGAGGTATAGCCAGGGTGGAGGATCACCGACGCCTCGAATTACCCGGGGCACGCCGACCAGTTGTTCACGCCAGAAACCGAGTCGGAAGTTGCCGCGATTTTGCAACGCGCCTCCCGCGAGAAGATTCCCGTCACAATTTGCGGCGCGCTCACAGGTCTGGCGGGGGGTGCGTCACCCTCCGGCGGTTGGGCGATTTCACTCACGCGCCTGCGCAAGCTCGAAGTACGGGACGGCAGCGCGACGGTTGGTCCGGGAATCCTGCTGCGCGAGGTGCAATCCGCCGCGGCCGCTTCCGGCCAGTTCTACGCACCCGATCCTACTGAGAACACTTCTTCCATCGGCGGCAACATCGCTGCCAATTCCAGCGGCTCGCGCAGCTTCCGTTATGGCGCGACGCGCCGCCACGTGCTGTCGCTGCGGGTGGCGTTTATGGATGGCAGCATTGTTACGCTCCGCCGCGGCGAGAAGATCGACTTCGACGTTCCGCACATCTCGCTGCCGCGAACCACCAAGCTTTCCGCCGGTTATCCGCTCGCGCCCGGCATGGAGTGGATGGATTTAATCGTTGGTAACGAGGGCACGCTGGGGGTCGTGACCGAAGCCGAATTGCAATTCCTGCCCGCTCCCGGAGAACGCCTGGGCGGCGTGGTTTTTTTCCGCTCCGAAGCCGACGCGCTGGATGCCGTCGATCGATGGCGCCCCACGCCCGGCTTGAACATGATCGAGTACATCGATCGCGCTTCGCTCCAGATGATGGACGTGCCTCACTCAGCCGCTCTCATGATCGAGATCGAAGGCGACGCCGACATCGACATGAGTGGCGCGCTCGAAAATGACTCCTGGTTCGCCACCTCCACCTCCGACCGCGAGCGCTTCCGTGCCTTTCGCCACTCGCTGGCCGAGAAAGCCAACGACCGCGTCCGCCGCACCGGATTCGTGAAGCTTGGAACCGACTACGCGGTGCCTTTAGACCGGAATCGCGAAATGATGGCTATTTACCGCCGCGTGATGGATGAAGACGCGCCCGGCCGCTACGTAATCTTCGGCCACATCGGCGATGCCCATTTGCACATCAACAGTTTTCCCGAAACCCGCGAGCAGTTCGAGCGTGGCAAGGAAGTAATGACCGCCCTGGCGCGCGAAGCCGTGAAGTTGGGCGGCACCGTCGGCGCCGAGCACGGACTGGGAAAGCGAAAAGCGCACCTGCTCGAAATCCAATACCCGCCGGATCAGATCGAGGCCATGAAGAAGGTGAAGCGCCGCTTCGATCCCGACTGGCTGCTGGGGCGCGGAACGCTCTTCGCGTATCCACCCTAAACGGCGGAAAGATCGGTCTTTGCGAAATCGTTGCCGACGAATAACAGGGGTTGCCCGCTCACTTTCGCGACCGAGTAGCTGCAGCAGTCGCCGAAGTTGAGCGCCGCCTTATGGCGGCCCTTGCCATAGCGAAGATAGGCTCCGAAGGCGATGCTCGCGTGCTGATCGGTGAACGATATCGCCTGCGTGCTGGATTCCCGGAGAAATTCATTCACCATTGCCATGCCGTCTAGCCGGAGCTTGATCGTCAGCACCATGGCGGACTCAAATACCGTCGGAGTTCCCATACCAAGGGTGTCGGCCGCGATGACTCTCTCAAGAAGGGCCTGATGGCCAAGTTCGCGGCACAAAATGGCTACCACCGCTGACGAGTCCAAGATCATTCCGGACTCATGACGGCTCGCCATGTTTGCCGTAGCCGAGGGCACGCTCTTCCTGCGCTTTAGTCCATCGCCGCGAGGCGCCCTTGGGGAGGCTGGGCCAAACCCGGCTTTCGAGGTACGACAGCAGCCGCTGCTTCCGGTCCAAGCCCTGCGTGGCGGCCAAGCGCTCCTTCTTTTCCTTAAGAGCCTGGCGAATCACTTCGGTTTTTGAGGAACTCGTGAGCTTGCTCAACTGGTGAGCCAGCTGCTCCAGCTCGGGATTCTTGATGCTCATGGCCATATTATATACTTTATACCAAAAGTATATAAGGCTAGCGGTCGCCCGCTGTGACCCGCTCCCGGCATTCGGCGCCGGTCTTCAAATCGCTGCCGATCATCTCTGCATATTCCGGCAAGCTGACCATCCACGATTTCTTGGACTCGATGAAGATCTTTTGTAAGTGGGCCGAGCAACGGCCGATTTGCGCCTCCGCGCGGACCTCGGAGCCCATGTGAATGACGCGGATTTCCTTCTTCTTGTCGGATACCAGCGTCATGCGAAACACCTCGGGCTGCTTATCCGGAAGGATGCTGAAGCCGTAGGCTTTCAGTTTCTCGAGCAGGGTCAGCTCCTGACGGCGTCCGTTCTCGCCCATCACCCAGTAAGCCACCACCGGTTGATGCGGATCGAGTTTGCCGTCCTTGAGCTGCGCGTCGTAGTGAACCACGTTGGTGTTGAGGCTGCGTTCGATGACGAACAGCGGAATTTGAGTATCGCCGGCGGAAACGGCCGACGCTGCTGCTGCGGTTGTCGCCATCACCAAGCTCAAGGCAGACAAATATCCAGTACGCAACTTAAAAACTCCCCTTATGCCAGCTTAACACCCCTGCCGCAATGTCCGCCGCGCGAGACCCTACTCGAAGAAGCCTACTCGAAAAAAATGGTGTCGTTACGGATCTCGCCGTCGCCGAACTCGCAAGGCCCGGGACGGAAGTGGTAACTGGGGGCGATGCTCATCACCACTGCGTGAATTTCGGCTGGGTCCTCCGGCTCTTCTTCCACCGAGATGACGATGCGTGGATGATAAGCGCGAATGGTTTCCGCCCCGCCTTTGATCATGCGCGTGCCGGCGCCTTTGATGTCGGCCTTGATGATATCCACGCGTGGCAGATTGAGCTCCTTCACGATCTTATCGACGGTGGTCACCGGAATGTCGGCAATCACGCGGGCATTGGCCCCCTTATTCACGAAGCTGTCGCCGGCCGCGCCGTTCCCGTTGGCGTAAAACACCAGATGCTTTTCTTCGTCCCAAATGCCTTTGGGATAAGCGATCACCTTGCCGGCCGCGATCTCCCTGGCAAAGTTGCGCCGCAGGCACTCGAGCGCCTCGGGCGACGGTTCAATAGCGACAATCTTCTCGGCGCCCGCATCGAGCGCGGTCTTGACGTAAACCCCGATATGCGCGCCGCCATCGAGAACGATGTCGCCCTTGCGAACGCCGCCGGTCGCCGCATCGCCATAGATTTTCCGCTTCTGCTGGGCCAATAAAATGCTCAGGATCTCATCGCTGGTGTCAGGCACCCAATACTCACCCTCCGGAGTGGACCACAGCTTATAGGGCCCGTCCTTACGCACTACGTGCGACTGGGTTCGAATTTCCTTTTCGTAGTCCGCCTGTATGATTTTCACCCGCGCGTCGGCGACGCTGCGCCATACCGGGCAATAGGGACTGGTCTTGACGCTATGGATCACCGGCAGCAGAGCGAGTCCGGGATAAACTTTCAACGCGGCCACACCGCTGGTGAAGATCATGCATAGCGCTATGAACGCCATCAGGAGGAAACGCGGGAGCGGGCCGAGCGGCCCAGGTGGGCTTTTTAGACACATTTCCTCTATCGGCCAGACCCTAGATTTGCGTTAGGGTCCCTTAGAAGAGCAGGAAGGCGATGCGCCTCACTTGCGCGCGGCGACGCTGCGCGAAGGATGGCACCAGAGCCAGGTCCACGGAGAAAACGTCACGTCTTGCGCGCCGCACTCGCGGAGCACCTCGGCGTAATAGCCGGTCTCGACGGTATCGAACACCACTAGGCGTCCGCCCGGCTTCAGAATCCGCAGCATTTCCTTGAGTGCCTGCTCGCGTTCGCGATCGTCGTCCAAAGTATGCAGTGCATTGGATGAAATCACCGCATCGAAAAAGCCGTCCGGATAAACCAACTTGCGCGCGTCGCCAGTATCAAACCTCACACGGTCGGCGACACCCTCCGCTTTGGCGTTTTCTCTTGCCGCCTCGGCGGAATTACCCGACAGATACTGCGGGTTCCACACGTCGATCCCGGTGGCTTTCCCGGTCTTAAGCCGCTTGGCCGCCCCGATTGCCAGTAGCCCGCGTCCGCACCCCACATCCAGCACTTTTTCGTCGCCCTTGAGCGCCAACTGATCCAGCAATTGTTCGCGCAGCGCCAGCTTACCCTCGCGGCTCGAATGAATCTTCCACCAGGCAATCCCAGCGCAAACCACTGCGACCAGCGCCAGCGCTCCCAACACCTTTGCCGCGGGCCCCGGGTACTCCTGCTCGGTTCATGAACCAGAACAATAGCCCGCCGCCGAGCGACCAGGCGGCGCGTCCGAACCAGCCGCGTGCGATCAGCGGCGCATCGATCCCGTAATCCACGCTGGCAGTCGGTCGCGCCGCCATCAGATCCGCCCCCAGCTTAGACCGCGACCTCGACCGGCGCCGCCACGTCCAGCGGCTTCTTGAATTTGCACTCGGCGTTGGGGCACTGCGCGAACGCGCCAGATTTGAGATACTTCTCGATCAGGTACCCGCCGCCGCAGTCCGGACACTTCTCGGCGATGGGCTTGCCCCAGGCCACAAAATCGCAGTCCGGATAACGGTTGCAACCGTAGAACGTCTTGCCGCGCTTGGAGCGCCGCTCGATGATTTCGCCTTCGGAACAATTGGGGCACTTCACGCCGATGGTCTTCTGCTTGACGTATTTGCACTTGGGATAATTGCCGCAGGCGACGAACTCGCCGAAACGCCCGTACTTCTTCACCAGCTTGCCGCCGCACTGCGGGCAGTCTTCGTCGAGCGGCACGTCTTTCGGCTTCTGCGCCTCGCCCAATTGCTTGGTGGTCTTGCAATCGGGATAACCCGAGCACGCCAGGAACTGCCCGAAGCGCCCCTTCTTCAGCACCATGGGCCGCCCGCAGTTATCGCAGTAAACCGTCTCGTCCTGTTCCGTCGCGCCCTCTTCGGCGATCTCGCGCGTGTTCGTACAATCCGGATATCCGGTACACGCGATGAAGCTGCCATGCTTGCCCCACTTGATCACCATGGGCTTGCCGCACTTCTCGCACACGAAGTCGGTGGGCCGCTCCATGCGCTTGATGTCGGTCATGTGGGTCGCGGCGTGTTCCAGATCTTTTTCGAACCGCACGTAGAAGTCGCTCATGGCGGTGCGCCAGTCGAGCTTGCCTTCTTCGATCTCGTCCAGTTCCTCTTCCATGCGCGCTGTGTAGCTGGTGTCGAACAGATCGTCGAAGCTTTCGAGCAGCAGATCCGTCACCACCATCCCCAGTTCGGTGGGAGTGAACTTCCCGCCTTCCTTGCGTACGTACTCGCGATCCTGAATGGTCGAAAGAATCGACGCGTAGGTCGAGGGCCGCCCGACGCCATCGGCTTCCAGTTCCTTCACCAGAGTCGCTTCGGTGAAGCGTGGCGGCGGCTCCGTGAAATGCTGTTCCGGCAGGATCGCCTTGAACTTCAGCACCTCGCCCTGCGTCACCACCGGCAGCTTGCTCTTCTCCTCTTCGTCGTCTTCGTCCTTCGCGTCCTTGCCTTCTTTGTAGACCCGCAGGAAGCCGTTGAATTTCTCCACGCTGCCGGTAGCGCGGAAAATATAGTCCGCGCCGTCCTTGCCCTTCGCGTCGACGTCGATCGTCGTCTGGTCGAACACCGCCGGCGTCATCTGCGACGCCACGAATCTCTGCCAGATCAGCGCGTAGAGCTTCGCCTCATCCTCGGCCAGAAAACTCGCGACGCTCTCCGGAGTCCGCAGCGCCGACGTCGGGCGAATGGCTTCGTGCGCGTCCTGCGCGTCCTTCTTGCTCTTATAAAAGTTCGGCTTTTCCGGGACGGTAATCCGCGCCATAACGCTCCGCGATCATCCCGCGCACTTCTTCCAGCGCATCGGCCGAGACGCGCGTCGAATCCGTACGCATGTAGCTGATCAGACCGACCGCGCCTTCGTCCTTTCCCAGCTCCACGCCTTCGTAGAGTTTCTGCGCCAGCATCATGGTGCGCTTCACGCTGAAGCGCAGCTTGCGCGCGGATTCCTGCTGCAACGTCGATGTAATAAACGGCGGCACCGGGTTGCGCTTCTTCTCGCGATTGGTCACCGACCGCACCACATACTTCGCGCCGTCGAGCGTCGCGACAATCGCATCCGCCTCCGCCTGATTCGCGATCTCGACGTTCTCCTCGTTCTTCTTGGCCAGGTGCGCGCTCAACTGCGGCGGCTTCTTGGCGGCCAGGTTTACGTCGATGCTCCAATATTCCTTCTTGATGAACGCCTTGATCTCGCGCTCGCGATCGACAATCAGCCGCAGCGCGACGGTCTGCACGCGCCCCGCCGACAGCCCCCGCCGGACTTTGTCCCACAGCAGCGGCGAAATCTTGTAGCCCACCAGGCGATCCAGAATGCGCCGCGCCTGCTGCGCGTCCACCAGATGCAGGTTGACTCGACAGCGGCTTCTCGAACGCCTTCTGGATGGCGTTCTTGGTGATCTCGTTGAACATCACCCGGAAGAACTTGGTGCCGTTCTTGCGGTCCTGCAATTCTTCCTGAAGATGGAAGCAGATGGCTTCGCCCTCGCGATCCGGGTCAGCCGCCAGGTACACGGCGTCGGCGCCCTTGGCGGCCGTTTTCAGCTCTGCGATCAGCTTCTTTTTGCCTTCGATCACCTCGTAAACCGGCTTGAAATCGTTGTCGACGTCCACCGACAGATTCTTCTTGGGCAGATCCTTCACGTGGCCCAAAGAGGCCTTCACCGTGTAGTTTTTGCCCAGGTACTTCCCAATCGTTTTCGCCTTCGCCGGAGACTCGACGATGACGAGATTCTTTGCCATATGAGTGCTGCAACCTTCCTTAACCGAGCCGCCTTCAGGGCGATCCCCCACTACCTTATAAGAAACAACCGAAATCTTAGCATGATAAAACGCCGGCGGTTCAGCGGCGTCCTCCGGCGCGGGCTCGGTCAATCCATCCATACCCGGATGTAGCTCTTGCCCGGAAGCTGGCGCACCAAACCGGCCAGTTCCAACTCGAACAAAGCCGCGATCGCCTCCGAGGACGAGATCCCTTCCAACGACTCTATCAGGTTATCCAGCCCCGTCGGAGCGTCCGGCCGAAGCCGCTGCAAAATATCGCGAGCTGCACTGCCCATAACGGATGCTGGAATCGCAACATTGGTTTCTTCTGAATTATTGACATTTAAATTCAATCGTTTGCGGCACTGGTCCACCAGCCGGCGGCGATCCTCCGGCTTCAATTCCACGATCACGTCGTTCCATTCCTGGACCAGTTTGGCGCCCTGTTTGATCAGCAGATTAGGGCCCCAACTCATCTTGGAAGTGATATTTCCGGGGACGGCGAAAACCTCCCGATTCTGCTCGATGGCTAGTTTCGCGGTGATCGCCGAACCGGAATATTCGCTCCCCTCAACCACCAGGACTCCGGCGCTCATGCCGCTGATGATCCGGTTACGGATGGGAAAGTTCTGCGGATAGGCCGGCGCTCCCATGGGGAATTCCGATATCAGCAGCCCACGTGCCGCGATCTCCTCGGCCAACTTGCGGTTTTCGGCCGGATAGATCTGGTCGATGCCGCTGCCAAAGACCGCCACCGTATCGCCGCCCACTTCGAGCACTCCGCGATGCGCCGCCGTGTCGATTCCCCGGGCCATGCCGCTGGCAATGGTCATGCCAGCCGCCGCCAGATCGGCCGAAAGTTTGGACGCCGCTACGCCGCCGTAAGCCGTGGGACGCCGTCGTTCCGACCACCCCCAGCATCAGCGTCCCCAGCAGTTCCACTCGGCCGCGCGCGAAGAGCAGCGGCGGAGGATCGAAGATATCGCGCAACGCCGGCGGATAGCGCGCGTCCGTCAGCGGAATCAGGACGGCCCTGGCCCGCGCAGCTTGGTTCTGCTGGTCCGCGGCGTCGTCGAAAGCGCAGCCGCTGGCCAGGCTCTGAGCGACCCCGGCCGAGAGCCCCGCCGCTTGCAGCTCCGAGCGTGAGGCTCGGAAGATCGCCTGCGGAGTCCGGAAAATCTCCAGGAGCTGCCCCGCCTTGCGAGTGCCCAAGCCCGGTGTCATGCGCAGCGCCAGCCAGTAGAGAGCATCCTGCGAAGTCACGGGGTCGGGAGTGGCGGCTGCTGGCGCCGGCACGGCAGGTTGCATGTAATGGTGGTGCCGAAGGGAAGGGCGGAAATCTCAGTTTTTGCGCTACGCTAGTGGCTGATGCCTCCAGCTTCTCAAGCCACCTACGACGATGCCAATCTGCTGCTGCGCCTTTACGATCTGCGGCGCGAAGAAAAATTGCGCGAGGCCCGTGCCTGGTTCGTGGCCAATTTCAAGCCCAAGAGCATGGCGGACATCGAACAACTCTGTCCGCCCGGTTCGGAAAACAACGCGCGTATGCGCCAAGTGGCGTCTTATTGGGATATGGCGGCATCCTTCGTCGCGGCCGGCGTGCTCAATCCCGAGCTCTTCTTTGCCAGCAACCGCGAAATGCTGTTGGTGGCCGTGCGCTTTCGTCCGGTACTGACTGCCATTCGCACGGCTTTTAAAGACCCCAGCTTTCTGAAGAATCTGGAAACGGTGGCGCAGCAATTCTCGGATCATCTGGACAAGGTCGGTCCGGGCACGCTCGAAGCTTTTGTCGCGCGCGTGGGAGGCTGAAGACCGCCGAGTGCTCCGGGATCAGGACTTTTTCGAAGATCGCGAGTTGAGCCTGATCTATGTCGCCAAGAAGCTGAAGGAAGCTCTGGCGCTGGAGAACCTGCTGACCGAGGCGGGTCTGGATTATCTCGTCGAACCCGATCGCTACAGCGGCGGAATCATCTTCCGCTCGGAACGCGTGGGAGCGTTTTTCTATGTCGCGCCGGAACAGGAGGCTGCGGCTCGCGAGACCATGCGTGACGGTGGCTATCGGCCATATGAAGCCTCCGCCTGAAGCGGAATCCGCTGCGGATAGGGGCCGGGGCGTTTCCTGCCCCTGCGGCGCCGGCCGCGGCCGTTCTCAATCGAGAGCCGCCGATTGCAGTACCGTTTGGCTATTGCTGCGGCGGCGAACCGATCGGAATCGTCACGATATTGCTGGTGTTTAGGCCTTGGGAGATAGTCATTTGGGTCTGCAGATTGGGCGTCAGATTCGAGCTCAGCTCCAGAGTCACCTGATAGAGGCCGACCTGGCCCACCATCAAATTCGCGAATATGACCTGGGCTGTGGAGCCGCCCACCAGCGAGGAAACCGATCCTATCGGGGCGTTGACTGCCGGCCCTTGATAGGGCGTTCCGTCCACGATCGCACTGAGCGCAGGATCCGGGCTGGCTTTGCAAAAGCCTATGTAGTTCAAATTGAAATCGATGGCGTTCGTAATCTCGCTGCCGCAGACCAGTCCCAGACCGGTGGCAATAATATTGATGGTTTCGCCCGGAATAGCGGGATTTGCCGGCGTAATCGGCGTGCCGCCGGCGCTGGCGCAGCACAGAGCTGTATTAGTAGCGGTGAGGAGCAGTAGCGCCCCCGCGGTATTGGTGGTTGGCGTAGTCACGACGGTGGCAATGGGCGTGCCGTCGCCATCCGGGCCGGGTATTTTCGACTGCAGACGGATGCGCGTGAACACGCCGGCGGCGTAAGCGGTCACCGGCGAGCCGGCGTCGGCGTTGATAAGGGCGACGAATTGATCGCGGACGCTGCCCAGCGTATCGGTCGCCGTCACGGTATACGTGTAAGTCACACCGCCAACTGTAACCGTGCCCACATCGCCGGCCTGAATCGAACCGTCCACCGAAACGGTTCCCGTGGCGAAACTGGACGCGTGTGTGGCGAACACTGTGCGGGGCTCCCGGGCCCCCGGCGTAGGATCCGCGAAGATGCCGGGGTTTTGATCCTCCACCTGGATGTTGACGGCCGTAGTGACTGTGACGCTTCCGTCTGCATGCTTGGTCCGCACCCAGGAGGAAACGCTGACCGCGCCGGTTACCCCGAAGGGAAGCTGAGCCTTGATCTCAGTGGGGCTCACGGAAAACAAAGGTGCGCGTATTCCGTCAACGTAGAGCTGCACGCCTGCCAGCTCAAACGGCAACGGCAACACGGTACTTCGCGGAGCCGAAGCCGTGCTATCCGACAGATTGGTGCCGCGATACAGCATCACCGCGCCGGGTGCGATAATCCCCGAGCTCCCGCCGCCCGCCAAGGTTCCAGCGCTGGCAACCGCCGTGATGGTGGCGTTCGAGTTGGTGGTGGTTGAGACCGCGATGGAGTTGCCGCTGGGGCCCGGCTGGCGGGCGATCAGACTGATGGTCGCTAAAGTGGCTTCTTCGATGGCCAGGACGTTGGGGTCACCCGCTCCCGCGTTGATCACCCCCGTCAACGCAACCGCGATCGTCTCCAGGGTGTCGGTAGATTTGACGGTATAGACGTATTTCGTGGGAGTGCTGGCAGTTGCTCCGGTTATTGAAACAGTAACCGTGTTCCCCGCGGTAATGGTGCCGCCGATTACGACCCGCCCCTCGGCATAGACGGCCAAGCTGGCGGCGTTTACCACCCCGTCAATCGGCACGTTGGGTGTCGCTGGAGAAAACACCAGGATTCGATAGTCGGTGGGGTCCGCGACATACAGATTCTGATTCACCGCGTCCCAGGCGAGCGAGGTCGGTGTTGGCGTGACGTCGGCGGAAGACAGAACCACCGGGTTCGAATTGGTGAATACGTCGGAGAATTCGTCCGGCTCGCCCAGAATCACGTCGGCCTTCGCGGCGTTCTGCGTGGGAATGCTATTGTACACCAGAACGCGATCGTTGCCGCCGTCGGCGATGAACAGGCGGGTGCCGTCGGAGAGCGCGTAGCGCGGAAAACTCAGGGTCGTGCCGCACCGCCCCGGGTAGGTGGCGTTCCCGTTGGCGTCAGTCCCATTGGAGGTGCAGAGATTCGCCGAGTCGTTCGAGATCGACTGCGTCATGTCCTTCTGGCCGATCTCCAAGTCCGCGGGCTTCTGGTTACTGGTAGGAATGGAATTCCAGATGAGCACCCGGTTGTAGCCCAGATCCGTGACGTAGAGGCGTGTACCGTCGCTGGTCACCGACGTGGGGCTCAGCATGATACTGGCAGACGTGGGCAATGACAGATTGACCTGATTGACCTGAAAAGCGGTGGTGAAGTCGGGCTGACCCAGCACCACATCGGCCGGCTGATTGTTCTGCGTGGGAATGGAGTTCCAGATCAATATCCGGTCGTTTTCCGTATCCGCGACGAACAGCTTGCCGTTTTGAATCCAGACGCCCTGCGGAGCGCGCAGGGAACTGGCAGTGACCGTGACTGGCGCGATGGACGTAAAGTCCTTTTGGCCTAGCACGATGTCGGCGGGCTGGCCGAAGGTCGTAGGAATGGATTTCCAAATGAGAATGCGATTATTAGCGGTGTCGGCCACTGCCAGGATCGTGCCGTCGGAAGCGACCGCGGTAGGCTGATACATACTGGATGCCGTGACCGGGGTTGTTGCCGTGGTAATGATCGTCGAAGTGCCGCCCGCCGAGCTAAGGAAGTCGGGCTGTCCCAATACTTCCAAGGCTTGTCCGCCGCACACCGGACAGCGTCCTGAATAGGGAGGGATCTCCGCGTCAATCGCAGGCACGTGCAGGAGGTATGGGTTTATAGGAAAAATCAGAACCCGGTTGTTGTCGGGCAAGAGTCCAATGTGATTGTCGTCGGCCACAAACAGCGTATTGTTCGCGAACGCTAAACCTCCCGCGGCCCCGATGACGGTGTTGGATGCGCCGGTGACCTGGGCGCTGAAAAAGGTCTGTCCGACTATGGCGCGCGCGGCCTGGCCGGTAAGAAAATCGGCTGCGGAGCAGGGCATCGACAGGGCTACGGCCCCAGCCAGTAAAGCAAAGTAGGATTTCAGCATGCGAGATGGCAGTTATTAACTAAGACCCACGAGGTTGAAGTTTTGAGTATAACAGTGTATCGACGCAGTATGGCATCGCAGGGTTGCACTGAGTTGTTTGCGCCGCGTTAGGCTTTCGCCGGCGTCTCTCTCCCACCGGCGCGAAGGCCCGCTAGTAAGCCTACTGCTTCTCGTCGAAAGTGATCCCGGATTCAGCGCCGAACTTGCGATAGTTGCGGAATTCGATACGGTTGCGGCTGCAGTGCGAGGAACCTTGCTGGCAGCTCAGCACCTCAGAGACGGTGGGAAGCAGGAACGGCTGCGGTGTGGCCAGCCGCACGAAATCGTAATCCACGGCCTCTTCCACCTTGGCCAGCGGAAACAGCAGCGGCATGTTGCGCGATTCAATTTCGAGGCGTAAAACTCGCGAGGTCTCCCGATCGATCCAAACGGTTCCTCGGAACGCCGGGTAGTACAGTTGCGCGGCCATGATCACGCGCCAATGGGAATGCTCGCGAGTAACGTCAAACTTGAAAGTGGTGGCGCTACGCCCGCTGATAGTATCCTGCCCGCTTTTGCGGAAGGTGGCTGCGGTATAGGGGTCGAACAGATCGTCCAGCAGCGACGCGAATTCGCCCGTCGACCAGTTCCCGCCCGCGTCTTCCATCGACTTTTGCGGCTTGTTCCCGACCTTGATATTGGTGTAGCTCTCATGACCGTCTTCATAGGCCAGATCCGCGCTGATGGTGTCGATCGCCTGCCATCCGTCTTTGGGCCGGTCGCTTTCATAGCGCGTGGTCAACTGCCGGCAGAAAAAATTCGGCAGCACGCCGACGAAGGCAGCGGCGGCGTCCTTGGCTTTAACAATGATGGGATCTTCCTGCACCGGAATGAAGTCGGGAGCCGATGCGGGGGGGCCCGCGCTGTTGGCCGAGCCGAGGCTCGGGGGCTGGGCCGCGCCTGCGGGGGGTATTTGCGACGGCGGCTCCGGCTCGGTGTTTCTCGCCGACACGCGCGGCGCTGGTTTGCCGTGGCGAAGCTCCGGCCGCCCGGGATCGTCGGCATCCGGAGCGGGATCGGCGGGCCGGATCAAAGTGGTGGGCCGGTCGTCGTCGGGCTCCGCAGCGGCGGTGGATGGTGCGGTTGCAGCGGGCGGTGCAGTTGCGGGAGCGGGCTGGGTGGATACGGATTGCGGCGGCGCGTCATTGCTCTTGCGGCGCAGAGTCGGACGCTCATCATCGCCATCGCCGCCGCGCTTGCTTTCGGCGGCTCGCTTTGCGCTGGTGGCTGCGAGATTCGGCAGATCCCAGGTGCGCGACGCCTCTTCGCGTTCGCGCGCGGTTCCCGGCGCGTTGAAGGTCACGCCCGTCGCGGTGAAAAAGCCCATGTCGTCCATGGTGGAATCCACGCTGAGATGATCCGCCGTGGCGAAGCTGGTCAGCTCGGCCGGCTTGCCGTCCTTCTGGACCGTCATCTTGTCGCCGGCTTTATAAGTTATGATCCGGTGATCGTCGGCTTCCAGAACAAACTGGGTGCCGGCCACTGCGCGCAGAATCCCCGTGGTCGTGATGACCACCGGAGCATTGTCCTTGCGGCCTTTGGAATTCGAAGGCGTCGAGTCGCTGGTTTTGCCGCGTCCGCGTCCGCCGCCAATCGGCCCGCCACCGCCTATAGGTCCGCCCGGGTAACCGCCTCCGGGATAGCCGCCGCCCGGATAGCCGCCGCCCGGATAACCACCGCCGGGATAGCCGATCTGCGCGGAGAGACTCGCGGCAAGAGCGCCCAAAAGAAGCAAGCGTACGGCAAGCATGCCCTGTGTGACGCGGATCATGCATTTCTAGTGTACATCCGACTTGCGGCCTGCAGTTGGCTCAGCCGTCGCGTACCATAAGAGATTCCAATGGCTCAAAAAGTAGCTCCCAAAGCGGCTCAGAAACCGGCAGACAAACCGCATCCCCAAAAAACCGGGATCAGCTATAAAGACGCCGGCGTAAGCATCGACGAAGCGGACCGCGCGGTCGCGTCCATCCGCACCCTCGCGCGCAAGACCTTCACCAGCGGCGTGCTTACCGACATCGGCAGCTTCGGCGGCGGATTTCTGCTGAAGGGTTATCGCGAGCCGGTGCTGGTTTCCTCGGCCGACGGCGTGGGCACCAAGCTCAAACTCGCGTTCCTCACCGGACGCCACTCCACCATCGGCGAAGATCTGGTCAACCACTGCGTAAACGACATCGCGGTGCAGGGCGCGGCGCCGCTGTTCTTCATGGATTATTTCGCAGTCGGCAAGCTGGACTCGCGCGTGGCGGCGGAAGTGATCTCCGGCATCGCGCGCGGCTGCAAGGCCAATGGCTGCGCTCTCATCGGCGGCGAGACGGCCGAGATGCCGGGCTTTTACGCTCCGGGCGAGTACGATCTGGCGGGCTTCATCGTGGGCGCCGTCGAGCGCAAGCGCCTGCTGACCGGCGCGAAGATTCGCACCGGCGACGTGCTGATCGGGCTGCCCTCCAGCGGACTCCACACCAACGGCTATTCGCTCGCGCGCAAACTGCTGTTCGACGTGGCAGGGCACGCGCCTTCGACGCGCTTGAACGATCTCGAAACCAGCATTGGCGACGAGTTGCTCAAGCTGCATCGCAGTTACCTGAAGCCCTTGCGCGCGCTCGACGACGCCGGCCTCCTTAAGGGCGCCGCGCACATCACCGGCGGCGGCATCACCGACAATACGCCGCGCATTCTGCCGCCCGGCCTGGGCGTGCGCATCGACCTGGGCACCTGGCCGGTGCTGCCCATCTTCGAACTCCTGCGTAAAATCGGGCGCATCCCGGAGCAGGACTGGCGGCGCACTTTCAACCTGGGCATCGGCATGATCTTCGTGGTCTCGCCACGCAAACTGGCCGAGGCGGGGAAGATCCTCGATAAGATGAAAGAGGACTGGTATCCCATCGGCGCAGTGATCCCAGCCCGCGGCGAGCGCGTCGTGTACGAATAGGCCGCGAACGTGAAACGCCTGGGGATTCTGCTATCCGGCCGCGGGTCGAACTTCGTCGCGATTGCCGACTCGATCGTCGCGGGGCGCCTCGACGCCGAAATCGCCGTGGTGATTTCAAATCGCGCCGACGCGCCGGGGATGACGGCGGCACGGCAGCGTGGTTTGAAAGTGGCAATGCTGCCGTCACGAGGCATAGACCGCGAAGAATATGACGCGCTGCTCGCGGCGGCATTGGATCAGGCCGGCGTGGATCTGATTTGCCTGGCAGGCTACATGCGTTTACTGAGTACGCGGTTCATACGGCGCTACCCGCTGCGGATTTTGAACATCCACCCGTCCTTGTTGCCGGCGTTTCCGGGACTCGACGTCCAGCAGAAGGCCATCGATCACGGCGTGAAGGTCTCCGGCTGCACCGTGCATTTTGTCGACGAAGGGCTGGACTCCGGACCCATCGTCAAGCAGGCCGCGGTGCCCGTGCTCGATGACGACACCGCCGAATCCCTGGCCGCGCGCATATTGAAGGAAGAACACCGCATCTATAGCGAAGCCATCGCGCTGGTGCTCTCGGGCAAATATCGCATCGAAGGCCGGCGCGTGGTGGGAGTATGATTCCGTAGTGAACCCGGCGTGGCTTCTCATTCTCTCGCTCGGCCTGCAGACGCTTGCTCTTTCTGCCGAACCCCTCAAGAATCTTCGGGCGAGCGGAAAAGCCGACGTAAACGGCGGGCGCTTGTACTACGAGGTCTACGGGCACGGCGCTCCGCTGGTTTTCCTGCATCCGGGACTCGCGGACAGCCGTGTGTGGGACCGCCAGGTCAACTACTTTTCGGACAAATACACGGTCGTGCGCTTCGACGCGCGCGGTTATGGGCAATCGGACGCACCCACTGCGCCCTATGCTCCCGCCGAAGATCTGTATGCTCTGCTTCAATTCCTGAAAATTGATCGGGCCTGCATCGTCGGCCTTTCAATCGGTGGCACCCAAGCGATTGACATGGCCCTTGCACATCCGCAAGCCGTCTCGGCCTTGGTTGTGATTGCAGGCAGCCCCGGGTGGTTGCAGTATTCCGACGAAATGAGCCGGCGGCTCGCAGCGATTGCATCCGGAGCCAAGGAAAAAGGCCCGGCTTCGGTAGTGGAAGGCTGGCTAAGCGCATCGATGCTGGCCGTGGTGAGGACCCAGCCAAGCGTCGAGCGACAGATGCGAATGTTCCTGACTCAGAATGTGGCGGGATCCTCGGCACGTCCTTCATGCGCCCGCCTAAGATCTCGTGTCCGAATCTGTCCGATTTTAAGATGCCTGCGCTGGTCGTGGTTGGGGATCATGACGATCCTGAAATTGTCGAGCGCGCGCACCTGATCGGCCGCGAATTGCCACGAGCCAAGGAAGTGCTCATCAAGGGTGCCGACCATATGGTGAATATCGAAAAGCCCCGCGAGTTCAATCGCGCGTTGGCCTCCTTCTTGCGCGGTCTCAAATAGCCGCGCTGTGGCTTCTTAGGTATTCTAGGGGCATGGAGCTAATCTTCGAAGTTCGCGACGCGGAGGAAGGCGGCTATTGCGCCCGGGCGCTAGGACACGCCATCTTCACGGAAGCGGATAGCTGGGAGGAGCTCCGCGCTAATGTTCTTGAGGCAACGTCTTTGCACTTTGAAGACGGCCCGGTGCATCCCAGGCTGGTGCAACTGCATTACGTAAAGGACGAGTTGATCCCGCTAGAAGCCGCATGAAGTTACCGCGCGGTGTGTCCGGAGATCGGCTGATCCGCGCGCTCGAGCGCCTGGGTTATAGCGTGATTCGACAGAAGGGCAGCCACGTCAGGCTTCGACACGAGGGACCTCCGCAGCACTTGGTCACCGTCCCCTTGCACAGCCCGCTGAAACTAGGTACGCTTCACGGAGTCCTCTCCGAGGTTGCTCAGATGAGGTCGATCGCGATCGAATCGCTCGTGGAACTTCTTTAACGCTCGGCAACCGCCAGCTCATTTTCAAGCGAACCCAAAAGACACTGTTACACGGATTGCAGTCGCCAGACGAAGGTCAGGTGCCTCCAGGCACGTATTATATCGTGATACGATATAATTTGCCTGCGACAACCGCCGCCAATATCTCCCTGAGTTCCTACCGTGCCCTCGCCGAATTCCGCCATCAGATCCGGCTGTTCCTGCATTTCAGCGAGGAAGCCGTCAGGCAGGCCGGAATCGAACCGCAACAGCATCAGCTTTTATTAGCCATCAAGGGCATCCCCATCGGCACGCAGCCGACCATCGGGCGAATTGCCGAGCGCCTGCAGATCCGCCATCACAGCGCCGTGGAACTGGTGAACCGCCTCACCGAACATGGCGCCGTCACGCGCGAAACGAATCCCGATGACGGGCGCGAGGTGCGCTTGCGTTTGACACGGGCCGGCGAGCGGCTCTTGCGGAAGTTGTCCATTGCGCATCACAACGAGTTAGGCAAAGCCGGTCCGGCCTTGCGCGACGCGCTGGACGCCGTGCTGCAACTCGCCAGAAAGAAATCATGAAGCAAAAAATACGCAAGCTGCGCCGGAAGGCTCAAGACGCTTGGGAACAGCAGGAAATCGAGCGCGAACGCTCACTCGGAGATTTCACCACCACCTATCGCGTGATCCCATTGTCACTCGCGGCAGTGGCCATCGGAGTCGTGACCGCGTACATCGCCTGGGTGCTGCTGCGCCTTATCGGTCTCTTCACCAACTTGTTCTATTTCGGACGCTGGTCGACTAGCTTCGTTTCTCCCGCGCAGAATCATCTCGGCGTGTGGGCGGTGCTGGTGCCGGTCGGCGGATCGCTCGTCATCGGACTCATGGCCCGCTATGGATCGGAACGCATTCGCGGCCACGGAATTCCGGAAGCGATCGAATCTATCCTCATGCATGGCAGCCGTGTCCACCCGAAACTCGCGCTGCTGAAGCCGATCTCCTCGGCGATCTCCATCGGCTCGGGTGGTCCGTTCGGCGCGGAGGGTCCCATCATCATGACCGGCGGAGCCTTCGGTTCGATGATCGCGCAGTTCTTTCACCTGACCGCGATCGAGCGCCGGACTCTTCTCGTTGCGGGCGCTGCTGCGGGCATGTCCGCGACCTTCGCCTCGCCAGTGTCCGCGGTATTGCTGGCCGTCGAGTTGTTGCTGTTCGAGTGGAAACCGCGCAGCGTGATCCCGGTTGCGTTGGCGAGTGCGGCGGCCGTAGCCACGCGCTGGAGCGTGCTCGGTCCCGGCCCGCTGTTCTCGGCTCCTCCGCATCCATCTATCATGGCGATCCATGTGCTGCTGGCTTGTTTCTTGGCGGGGATCCTGGCCGGAGGACTTTCGGTGCTCCTCACCGCCGCGGTGTATCTGGCAGAGGATGCCTTCCAGCATTTGCCGATTCATTGGATGTGGTGGCCGGCTATCGGCGGATTGGTGGTCGGTTGCGGTGGATTGATTTTCCCGCGTGCTCTGGGCGTCGGTTACGATACCATCGGCGACCTGCTGCAAGGCCACGTCGAAATCGCTCTCTTGCTGGGAGTGCTGTTGGTCAAGCCCGTCATTTGGGCGACGGCGCTGGGCTCGGGCACTTCGGGCGGCGTGCTCGCGCCGCTGCTGATGATGGGTGCAGCTCTGGGCGGCGTCGAATCGCATTTCCTGCCGGCCATGGGTATGGGTTTCTGGCCGCTGGTAAGCCTAGGAGCCATCCTCGGAGGCACCATGCGCTCCCCTTTTACTGGAATGCTTTTTGCGATCGAACTGACGCACGATACCAACATTTTGTTGCCGCTCCTGGTGGCGTGTTTCGCCGCGCACGGCTTCACTGTGCTTACGCTCCGCCGGTCCATCCTCACCGAAAAAGTCGCCCGCCGCGGCTTCCACCTGAGCCGCGAATATAGCGTCGACCCCTTGGAACTCTTGCGCGTCCGCGATGTCATGCAGCGCGACTTCGATGGCACGATCCCCGGCGTGGTCACGCATCCTGAGGAAACCTTGCGGACAGCAGTTCACCGGATGGCGGAAAACCGGGTCACCCAACTGGCCGTCACCAACCGGCATGACGAAAAGACCGCAATTGGGCTAGTCACTCTGGAAGATCTGCTGCAGGCGCGCAGCCGCAATCTTCACGAGGAACGCTCCCGCGAACGGGTATTGGGCATGGGGCGCTGAACGTAAAACAAGCCTGGCGGCGCCTTTGTTATACTGAATCTTTGCTCGGTCCGCCCCGGTATGCCGGAGTGTGCGCCTTGGGGCAGGAGTACGCCGTGTTCTTTCATCTTCGGGACCTGGATGTCCGCGCTGTCCGTTTCGATGTCGAAATCGCGCCAGGGGACATTGACTTTCAGTTAGGGGCGAAGGATAAAGATACCAATCTGCATCAGGCCGGGCCGCTCTGCGCGAAAGGCAAGGCCGAGTTGGTGATGGGATCGGACGGTGAGATCCGGGTATCCGGCCATTTGACGGTCGAGATGGCAGCGGATTGTGATCGCTGCCTGGAGCCTGCGCGGTTCCCGGTCGACTCCGATTTCGCGCTGCATTACCGGCCGGTGGCCGACGGGTATGGCGACGAGAAAGAGATCGACACCGGTGAGGCCGAGATGGGCTTCTACGAAGGCGATGGCGTGGAACTCAACGACGTGCTGCGCGAGTTTATTTTGTTGACGCTGCCGATGCAGCGGGTTTGCGGGGAGTCCTGCAAGGGGATCTGTCCGTTGTGCGGGCAGAACCGTAATCAGAAGGAGTGCCAGTGCCACGCGGAAGCAACCGACGACCGCTGGGCGGCCCTCAAAAGTTTGAAATCCTAACTTTTTGAAATCTTAGATAAGGTAGAAGAACGTGCCCAATCCAAAACGACGTCATTCCAAGCGCCGCACCTCCGCGCGCCGTACCCACGATTCGCTCACGCGCTCGGTACTCTCCGAGTGCCCCAGTTGCCACGAGCCCAAACTGCCGCACCGTGTCTGTCCCCGCTGCGGAAAATATAAAGGCCGCGAAGTCGTAGAAGTTGTCGAAGAATAGCGCCACGCGCTCCCATGCTGACGATTGCGGTAGACGCAATGGGGGGCGACAACGCCCCTAAAGCGGAAGTCGAAGGAGCGATTCACGCCGTCTCCGAGCTGGATTTGCGCGTGATTCTGGTCGGCCAGGAAGACGTGGTCCGCCAGGAATTGGCGAAGCATTCCGGCGCCGACTCACTACCCATTGAAATCCGCCACGCCGCGGAAGTCATCACCATGGAGGACTCGGCCGCCAAAGTGGTCCGCACCAAGAAGAACTCCTCGATCCATGTAGCAGCGCGGCTGGTTCGCGACGGCGAGGCGGATGGTTTCGTGTCCGCGGGCAACACCGGCGCGGTCATGGCTACCGCAAAGATGATCCAGGGAATGATTCGCGGAGTGCAGCGTCCCGCGCTGGCCTCGGCGTTTCCCACGCTGAAGGGAACTCCCGTAGTGGTGGTGGATGTCGGCGCGAACGTCGATTCCACGCCCGCCATGCTGGCGCAATTCGGCGTGATGGGCGAAATTTATTCGCGCTATATTTTCAAGATCCGGTCACCGCGCGTCGGGCTGCTCTCGATCGGCGAAGAAGAGCACAAGGGCAACGATCTTACCCGCGCCGCCACTCCTCTGCTCAAATCCTTGCCGCTGCGTTTCATCGGCAACGTGGAGGGTCGCGACATCTATTCCGGTCTCGCCGACGTTGTCGTGTGCGACGGCTTCATCGGCAACGTCGCGCTGAAAGTAAGCGAAGGTTTGGTGGAGATGCTACAGAGCATGCTGCGCGAATCGCTCGAAGCTACCGTTACGCGCAAGCTGGGTTACGTGCTTTCGAAGGAAGCCTACCGCGACTTCCGCAAGCGCGTCGATTACGCCGAGTACGGCGGCGCGCCTCTGCTGGGCGTCAAGGGTGTGAGCATCATTTGCCACGGTCGCTCCAATGCCAACGCTATTAAGAATGCGATCCGGGTGGCGTCGGAGTTTGCGTATAGCAAGATTAATGAGAAAATAGAAGCGGAGTTGGATCGCAGCGCGGCGAAAAAAGTCGCAGTGCAATGAAACGGGTACTGAGCCTCGCGTTTGGCTTGGTGGCAGCGCTTGCCGCCGGATATGGCCAAAAGCTCGACCCGATCCAGTGGACCCTCACTTCGGAAGTCGCGAAAGCGCCGCCCGGCGCAACTATGCCGCTTCACTTGAAGGCGACCTTTCAGGAAGGCTGGCATCTTTACTCGCTGACGACGCCTGCGGGCGGGCCCATCCCGACCACCGCACAACTGGCGGAGAACCCGGCGGTGAAGGCATCGAAGCTCTATCAGCCTCCGCCCATCCGCCAATTCGATAAGAATTTCAATCTCGACACGGAAACCTTCGAGAACGAAGTTGATTTACCGCTTGCGGCGGAACTGGTGCCGGATGCGAAGGGCGCGATTGAACTGACCGCGAATGTGCGCTATCAGGCATGCAACGACCGGCAGTGTTTGCCTCCCCGAAAAAAGACCGCGGCGTTTACGGTAACGATCGATTCCACTGCTGCCTCGCCGGCCGCATTCATAGTGCCGGCCGGATACACGGAAATTAAGCCCGGTGCGGTGGCGGTCAAGGTCGTCAACGCTTCGGCAACTCCTACAGAAACTCCCGCACCAGAGAACGCTGGGGGCCTCCCCGCGTTTCTGGTCACTGCCTTTGGGCTCGGACTCGCCGCAATCTTCACTCCCTGCGTGTTCCCGATGATTCCGATCACGGTCTCGTTCTTCCTGAACCAGCGCGGCGGGATTTTACAGGCGATGGTGTTTTCATGCGGCATCGTGGTTTTGTTTTGCGCGCTGGGCTTGGGCGTGACGGCTGCCGTCGGGCCGTTCGGAGTAAATCAATTGGGTGCGAATCCGTGGGTGAACGGATTCATCACGCTGGTCTTCGGTGCATTCGCGCTCAGCTTGCTGGGAGCCTTCGAAATTACGCTGCCATCCAGCATGCTCACCAAACTCGATTCGGCCTCACGCCGCGGCGGCTACTTCGGCACTCTGCTGATGGGTCTGACGTTCGCGCTGACTTCGTTCGCCTGCATCGGTCCTTTCATGGGGAGCCTGCTGGTGGCCTCGGTCCAATCCAAAGGCTTACAGCCGGTGCTCGGCATGGTGAGCTTCGCGGGCGGCTTGGCGTCGCCGTTTTTCTTCCTGGCAGCGTTTCCGGGATATCTGAAGAAGCTGCCCAAGAGCGGTGGGTGGCTGGCTCGCGTGAAAGTAGTGATGGGATTCGTGCTGCTGGCCGCAATGCTTAAGTACGCTTCGAATATCGACCAGGTTTTGCAGTTGGGCTGGCTCACGCGCGAGCGTTTCCTCGCCGGCTGGTTCGTGCTGTTCACGCTCGCCGGATTGTATTTGCTGGGACTACTCAAGCTCGAAGGAAACGACGAAGGCGATCACCTCGGCATCGGGCGTCTGCTAACCGCCAGTGTTCTTTTAATCTTCGCGTTCAGCCTGCTCCCGGGTATGTTCGGAGCGCCGCTAGGCGAACTCGACGCCTATGTTCCGCCCACCACCGGCGGCATCCTCAACAACCGCGCCTCCACGCAACAAGTGTGGATGAAGAACCAGTACCAGCAGGCGCTCGATCAGGCGCGCGCCGAAAACAAACTGGTGTTGGTGACGTTCACGGGCTATGCCTGCACTAATTGCCATTGGATGAAAGCCAACATGTTTCCGCGTCCCGAGATCGCCGAGGCCGCCAGCAAACTGGTGCTGGTGGAACTCTACACCGACGGCACCGACAAAGAATCGGAACAGAATCAGAAATTGCAGGACGAGAAATTCTCCACCGTCGCTATTCCGTACTATGCGATTCTCGATCCCGACGGCAGAGTCGTCGCGAGCTTCGCCAAGGGTATGACCACCAACACCCAGGAATTCCTGGCGTTCCTCACGTCGCGCCCCGCTTAGCTCGCCAATTCCCGCACAAACGCCACATCGCCCTCCAGGAAATCGTAATCGGGCAACCGGTTGCGCTCGACCCACGCGATCTGCGCGAAGTCGAGGTTCGCGGGCTCGCCCGCAAATTCAGTGACCTGGAAAAATATGAGGCGCGTCACGTGGCCGGCGCTGTAGCTGAAGTCGTAACGCTCGATTTCGGCGCCAATGTGGGCCTCGATACCCAGTTCTTCGCGCAGCTCGCGCACTAGCGCACCGCGCGATTCTTCGCCAGCCTCGACTTTGCCTCCCGGGAATTCCCACTTGAGCGCGTGGCGGCCTCCCGGCTTGCGCTGTCCAATCAGGATCAGGCTGCCTTCCGGCCCCCGGCGCTCGATCACCGCAGCTACTACTTCCACGATCACCCGTGTCTCGGAATCCATTTAGCGATAATTGAAGCACGAATGCATAGCGAGCGTCTGCTGGACCATTTTCAAAATCCGCGTAATCCCGGGGAACTGGCGCCTCCGGCCGTGCTGGTGGATGTCACCAATCCGGCTTGCGGCGACATGCTGCGGCTCTCGGCGAGCTTTGAAAACGGCCGCGTCGTGGAAGCCCGCTTTCTCACTCGCGGCTGCACGGCGGCGATCGCGGCGAGCTCCGCGCTCACGGAATGGATGACCGGCAAGAGTTATGCGGAGCTCGCCGCGCTCGCCCCGGCTGAGATTGAAGCTGTTGTCGGCGGATTGGAGCCTGCCTCGAAACACGCCGCAGTATTGTGCGTCGATGCGGTGCGACAGTTGCTCGCGGCCGCGTCTAAAAACTGAGTGACACAAAAACTGAGTGACAATAGGACCCAGTGACTCCATTCGACTTTCGTCCCCGTACTCGAATCCTGTTTGGCGCCGGCGAATTTGCGCGCCTCGGCGAAGTTGCTCGCGAACAGAACGCCACGCGCTGCCTGGTGCTGGCCGGTCAGGCCTCGGTCGACGCCGGACACGCGCAGGAGGCGGTGCGTTCCCTCAAGGCCCGCCGCATGGAAGTTTTCGCGTTCCACGATTTCACGGTGCTCCCGACGGTGGCGATGGTCGAGGTGGCGCGCGAGTATGCAGGTCCTCAAGCCATCAATCTCGTGGTGGGCCTGGGCGACGGCGACGCGCTCGATTTTGCCAAGGCCGTGAACGTGGTCATCAGCAATGGCGGCTCGATTCGCGACTATCGTGGCTACGGCAATGTTCCCAAGCCGCTGTTGCCGATGATCGCTGTGCCGACAGTGGCCGGTCCGGGCAATGAGGCGCAAAGCAATACTGCGATCTGCGATTCCGAAGACGGCTCCAAAGTCATCTGCGGCGATCCCAAGATTTTTTTCCGCACGGCCGTTCTGGACCCCAACTTGACCCTGGGGCAGCCGGCGGCACTCACGGCAGCCAATGGCTACGATGCGATAGGACGCGCGCTGGAGACTCTATTTTCCACACGGCGCACGCCGATCTCGGAATGCTTTTCGCGCGAAGCCTATCGCTTGCTCGACTCCGGCTTCGGGCGGGTGCTGCGAGCGCCGGAGGATCTCGAAGCCCGTTCCGCCATGCTGCTGGGAGCTCACTTCGCGGGCCTTGCAGTCGAGTACTCCGCGCTAGGCCCGGCGCATGCCTGCGCCCAGCCATTAGTGAAGAATTACAAGATGCTGCCGGGCGCGGCGCTGGCGCTAGTGCTGGTTCCCGCGCTGGAATGGATGGAGGAGGGCGCCGATCTCGTGCCTCGGCTGCGGCACTTGGCTGCGGCTGCCGAGTTGCCGGCGTCGCTGAGGGACGCGGCCATCCCGGAGCAGGTTCTGCCGCGTCTGGCCGAAGAAGCAGCCACGCAGTGGACCGGCCGCTTCAGCTCGCGCCATTTTGACGCCCGAGCGGCGCTTGAGATCTATCGTGCGGCATATTGAGCAGAACGGCTGGCCCGGACTCAAGTCCCGCGTGCAGCCTGCCGATGCATAAT
Source organism: Bryobacterales bacterium (assembly GCA_963779075.1). Classification (GTDB taxonomy): domain Bacteria; phylum Acidobacteriota; class Terriglobia; order Bryobacterales; family Bryobacteraceae; genus Palsa-187. The sequence goes on along the minus strand of CAVZWS010000018.1, from coordinate 178,557 downwards.
ATAAAGACGTGAGCCTCTACGAGCGCTACGAACTGCTGGACCTCAACCGCGACATCGGCGTAAAAACGTTTGACGCTCGCGAGATCGCAACCGGGCGGCCGGTACGCGTCCACTTGTTCGTGAAGCCGTCGGCGCCGCTGCAGGCTGCGCTATTGAAAGCCATCGACAGGCTGCCCGACGAGCAGCGGCAGCGTATCCTCGATCAGGGCAAACACGAAGGTACGCCCTACGTCGTGACGGACCGATTGGCGGACTATCCGGGCCTGACCGAATGGGTGCAGGCCGCGGCTCACTCGCCCAAGCCAGCCAAGCCTTTGCTCGAGACGGCCGGAGCCTGGAAGGTTCCAGCTACTCCGGTGGCGCCAGCGCCGGCCGCGCCTGCGGCGTCTGCCCCCGCGGCGGTCTCCACGGCAATCTCCCCGCCAGCTTCCCAACTGAAGGCCCATTCGGAACTGAATCAGAAATTCACGGAATTGTTTGTGACCGCGGAGCGGCCCATCGTCGCCGATACTTTGCAGCAGGCTCCTCGCGAGAGTGCGCTGAATATTGCAGCTCCGCTGCGGCCGCCTGATCCGCAACCGTCGGCTGCAGTTCCCCCTGCGCAAGTCGCACCCGGACCTGGCGAATTCACGCGGATGTTCCAGTCCCCGGGTACCAAGCCGTCATCGGCGTTGCCCGCAACTCTTCCGTCGGCGCCGGCTGCACCGTCGCCGCAGGCACAAGCGCCGCCCGCCGCACCTCCCGCAAGAACGGCGCCTCCAGCCGTGAAGGAACCTGGCGAATTTACCCGCATGTTCCAGTCACCTGTAGGGCAGGCGACGCCGGTACCGGTAGCTCCCGCGCCATCGGCGACGCCGGCGGCGGCGAAATCGGGTCCTGGGGAGTTCACACGTTTCTTCGAAACACCCTCGCCGGCGGGTCCCCTGCCGCATAGCCCGGCGGTCCAACAGCCATTGGCGCCGCAAGCCCCGGGCCGCTCCGGTTTCAATCAGGTGAGCGAATTTACGCGCACATTTGGCAAGCCTGGAACCGAGGCGCCAGCTCCGCCACCAGCGGTGGCGCCGCCGCAGCAGGAACCCGGTGAGTTTACCCGCATGTTTCATTCTCCGGCAGGTGGGGGATTGGCTTCGGGATCGCCGGCCGGGACTGCCGCGCCGCCCGCGGCCCAGCCGCTTTCGTCCGCACCGCAGGCGCCCGCGCAGCCACTGCCCCCCGCAATGGGTGGCGCGATGCGCGGATTTTCGATCCCGGCGCCGGCTCCCGCAGCGCCGCAACCCTCCGGTCCGGGAGAGTATACGCGCCAGTTCTCGGCGCCCGCTCAGCTCACGTTCGGACAGAATTCTGCAACGCCGGCGGCGCCGGTGGCAGCACCTTCGACCCAGGCTTTCGCGCCTCCTGCCATGGCCCAGCCAGCCATGCCGAATATGGCGGCTCCCGCCCCGCCCAGAAAATCCAATCTGCCGCTGATTCTTGGCATCGTAGGAATCGTTGTGGTCGCGGCTCTGGTCATACTGTTTTTCGCGATGCGCCCTAAATAGTGCGCGGCAAGGCCCACAACGGGTCGTCGGGTTCAGGGATGTTCAGCAGACGCTTGGCGCGCGTAATGTCGGCGACGAAGCGGCCGACCTCCTGTTCCCGCTCCTCCACCACCTCGATCTTGGAAACGGACTGCTGAAGAGCCACTATCCGGCGGGCGAGATCGAAAATCGTCGTCCCTTTTCCACTGCCGATGTTCACGGGCCCCCGGATGTAGCTTCCGAAAGCGGCCCGGATCAACGCGTCAACCACCGCCCCGATCCATACGAAATCCAGGATCTTTTGGCGGCCGAATACAGTAATCGGTAGGTCGGCCTTCGCGGACGCGCCAAATAGCGGAATCACGCGGTCGCGATCGCCAGGTCCGTAGACGTTGGCGAGCCGCAGCACCAAGGTTTCGAGCCCCTGTTGGGCGGCCAGCCGGCAGTACACTTCGCCTGCGATCTTGCTCGCGCCATAAGCGTTTTTGGCGCGCAACGGGGCGGCCTCGGGAACCGGAAGGCTGCGGGGATCGCCGTAGACTTCGCGGGAGGACGGGAACACCACCCGTTTGACCCCTGCCGCGGCTGCGGATTGAAGCACGTTGTAAGTGCCCACCACGTTGGTTTTAAAGGAATAATCTGCGTCGGCGACGGCCCCCATTACGTTCGACTGCGCCGCTAGGTGAAACACGATTTCGCGACCCTTGAGGGCATCGGCGAGAGCGTCTCGATCGCGGATGTCGACCCTCCGAAATTCGACCGTTGCTGGCAGGGAATCGCGGGAATAACCCCGGTGAAGGTTGTCGAGAACCAGGACGTTTTCGGCACCCATCGAGGCTAGCCGGTTCACCAGATTACCGCCTATGAAACCAGCCCCACCCGTGACCAGGATTCTCATTGTTTCCAGTATATTATGCACCTCCAAAATCCCACTTTTGGGAGGCCTTGATGGGTTCGCTATTCTTACCAAACTTGCTTGACAATCAGCGCGTCCGCGAAGTAAAATTCCAACTGGTTCAGGTTTCGCAGTGGGTTTTTAGGCTTCGCAGTGGGTTTTTCAGCAAAGGGGATATCGATGAGCAAATTTTCAAGTCACACGCTATCCGTGTTTTTGATGGCGTTGTGCATATTTATGGCTGCTAACTGGGCATCCGCCCAGGTCAACACAGCCGATATTCTTGGCACCGTAACCGACGCCGGTGGCGCGGTGATTCCGAACGTGAAGGTGACCGTAGTCAATACGGCCACCAACGAAACGAAAGTCGCCAATACCAGCGCAACGGGCGACTATATCTTCAATTTGATGGATTCCGGTTCGTACACGATTACCGCGGAAGCGCCCAGCTTCAAAAGGGCCACCGTAAATCTAAATGTGGTATCCGGCGATCGCGCCCGCGCCAACATCCAGCTGCAGGTGGGCGACGTAACCCAGACGGTGGAAGTCGCGGCGCAGAGCCCGGCGCTACAAACCGATAGCGCGGCGCTCTCGACCGTGGTCGGCGCGCAGTCTGTGCAGGATCTGCCGTTGAATGGACGCAATTTCGTCACTTTGGTCCAGAGCACCGTGGGCGTGTCGGCTGGCCCGTCCAATTCGATTTTGAGCGGCACGCGCCCTGACGAGCGGCGCCAGACCGCCAACATCAATGCCAACGGACAAAACGAAGTATTCAACAATCAGCTGATCGACGGGATGGACAACAACGAGCGCGAACAATTCACGCTCCTGATGCGGCCCTCGATCGATATGATCCAGGAAGTGAAAGTCGATACCAATAGCTACCCGGCCGAAGTGGGACGGGCGGGCGGCGCAGTGATCAATCTGCTCACGAAGTCGGGAACCAACGACTTCCATGGCGGTCTCTATGAGTACCTGCGCAATGACAAGCTCAATGCTAACGATTTTTTCTCCAATAGATCCGGAACACCGCGTGCATCCTACCGCCAGAACCAGTTTGGCGGCTCCCTCGGGGGCGCTATCCGGAAAGACAAGACGTTTTTCTTCGGCGACTATGAGGGGTTGAGAATCCGTGCCGGAAAGCCCACCGGTGTTATCTTCACGCCCACTTTGTTCGAAGAGCAGAACCCCGGAAACTTCACTGACGTAGGCGGCCCTGTCATTCCTGCCAACCAACTGGATCCGGTTGCGCTGAAGTACTGGAAGCTGTTCCCGGCTCCGAACACGGGATCGACCACGGTACTGGGTCCGAATTACAACCGCAACGTTGTAAGCACTTATAACAGCAACACCTACGACGCACGTGTCGATCATCGTTTCTCTGACAAGGACAGCATGTTCGCGCGCTTCTCCTACAATCCGACCTTTAACTCACAACCCTCGTTATTCCCGGATACGACCGTAGATGGAGTTGCGGTCGCCGCCGGCGGCGGAATCTTCCCGGGTCCCTCGGAAGCCGATTCCCAGAATTACATGGTAGACTTCGTTCATATCATCAGCCCTACGATGGTATTGGAATTAAAGGGCGGCTTTACCCGGCTGTGGCTGTACACATCGGCACCGAACCAGGGCAGCAACGCCAGCCAGAAGTTCGGAATGCCGAATACCGATGTGAACGACCAGATCTCCGGACTCGCCACTATCGATATCACCTCCATGCGTGGGACCGGCAGCAGCTTCACCCTCGGCGACGACCGGTTCGTTCCCATCTTCGACGTCAACAATGTGTTCCAGGAACAGGGCTCGCTGACCTGGACCCGGGGTGCTCACAATATCAAAATGGGCGCCAGCTTGATCCGCCGGCAGCTGAACTACTACCAGAACACCTACGGTTTGGGATACTTCCGGTTCACCCAGCCTGGCGGCGAGTTGCCCAATCTTGTGAACTTCCTCAAGGGTACGCCCGATGAGATTGCCCGGCAGGTCAACGCCAAGCGGCAGTATTTCCGCTTCTGGGAGCCCGCTGTCTATGTGCAGGATGACTGGCACGCGAATTCCTGGCTGACGCTGAATCTAGGTTTGCGCTGGGATCATTTCAGTCCCATCACCGCATCGCAGGGAGAGCGCTCCAACTTCGATCCGGCTCTGGCTGCAAAGTGCACGGCCGCCGCCTGCAACCCGTTCCAAATTGGAGCGACCGCGGGCGTGAAATCGTATTGGACCAACTTCGAGCCCCGGTTCGGCTTTGCCGCCACGCCGCGCAAAGGTCTGGTGGTTCGGGGCGGTTTCGGCATGAGCCGTTTCGCCCAGGACTTTGCTTCCGGCTCGATGAACCTGTACAATCCGCCGTTTATCTCGCAGAACATCGATTGCTTCCCGGGCGGGGTTCCGGCTTGCCCGGCTGGCAGCGGTAGGCTTTCCCAGGGCGCACCCGCGGATCCGATTCCGGCGATCAACAATCTAATCCCTGGAGTTATGGGCGCTCACGCCGTCGATTATCCGCAGGCCTACATCATGCAATGGAATTTGACCATCCAGAAGCAGTTTGGGTCGAACGTTGTTAGTGCGGGTTACGTGGGCCAGGTTGCCCGGCATTTGCAATACGCTCCGAACATCAATATCCCGGCGTCCATCTCCTCGACGCCCAAGGTTTACGCACCGCTGGTTTACTCCGGTGTGTTGCCGAACGTGACCAGTATCAACTACTACACGGCCACCGGAGCTTCCGAATACAACGCGGCACAGTTTAGCTTTGAGCGCCGCTATGCGAAGGGCCTCACCGCCAACGTCAACTACACCTTCGCCCGCAACCTCACCAACATTGCCGACGGCGGCACCACCGGCGCGGCGACCGTTGGTTCGATCCTTCCTTATGACAGAACTTACGATTGGGGCAACTCGGACATCGGTATCAAGCACCGTTTGTCCTACCGGGTAAATTACGAACTGCCCTTCGGCAAGGGCGCAAGCCGGATGAAGCAGCTTGCCGTCGGTGGATGGCAGGCCAACCTGCTAGGGTTCTGGCAGTCCGGTGTGCCTTTCACGGTTCTGAATACCTCGACGCCGGTTCCGTCTAACGTCAGCAATCTGGTATCGACGGACCGTCCCAACGTTGTGTCAGGGGCTTCCTACGCCCCGTCAAACCAGAGCTACACCAACTGGATCAACCTCGCGGCGTTCGTCCGCCAGCCGACCGGGCTAGCGGGGAATGAAGCACGTGCGCAACTGTACGGACCGAACCAGAGGAGCCTGGATTTCTCGATGTTCAAGGACTTCCAGCTCAAGGAAAGGATGAAACTGCAGTTCCGCGCCGAGGTCTACAACCTCACCAACACGGAGAACTTCGGGCAGCCCAACATCAATATCGGTTCGTTTGACTCTGCCGGCCATCCGACCAGCGCCAACGCGTTCGGCGTGATCACGGCGTCGAATTTGGCCCTCAATCCCAGGCAGTTCCAGTTTGCTCTGAAGTTGATCTTCTAAGCTAACTGGCTGTACGTTTAGCAAAAGGCCCGGCTCCTGATGGAGTCGGGCTTTTTTATTGCTGTAACTCCGCCAGCCAATGCACGATCAGCGCGTCGAGCCAGAACCTTGGCCCGCTGCGGGCGAGGAACCCAAGATGACCGCCGTGCTCCGCGGCTATCAAGTGCAGACAGGGATTACGCTCCAGCGCGGGATGTCCGTATATGGCGAAGGGAACCATCGGATCGTCCTTGGCCTGGACCAGCAGCGTAGGAATCCGGATGTGCTCCAGAAACTGATTCGAGGACTGCGTCCGGTAATAATTGTCGGCCGAGCCGAAGCCAAAAATCTGGGCCGTGTAGAGATCGTCGAAATCGTAAATGGTGTGAACCTGCGCCAGCGGTCCTAGCGGAAACAAATCCGGGGCCATACGGTTGCGCCGCCGCACGCGCTCCTTGAGTTTCGCCACGAAACGCCGGCGGTAAAGAATGTTTCGGAGCTCTCCCGTGGCCTGCACCGAGGCGGCCAGATCGATGGGCGCCGAGACCGAGCAGACTCCCGCGAATACCTCGCCGCCTTGCTCGCCCAATTCGCCAGCCAGTTTTAGAACAATGTTGCCGCCCAGCGAATAGCCGACTGCGTAGAGAGGCAGCCCGCTGACGCGCTTCCGTTCGCGCGCGACGTGCAGCAAGTCGCCGGTCTGCCCGGAATGATAGTTGGCCTTGGGATGCCAGGGAGAACCGCCGCATCCGCGCATGTTGTAGCGATGCACTATGTAACCCGCTCCGAGTGCGGCAGCGGCCATGCTACGCGCATAGCCCGATTCGCTCGATCCTTCCAGGCCGTGGACCAGGATCAGCTCTCCAATCGGACTCGCCGGGGTCTGCGTGCGAACCAGGAGCTGGACCGCAGGCTCGGGTTCGTAGAAGACGTCGGTGACGGGCCAGCGGTGCTCACTCTCGGGACGTGGCCAAAAATTACCGGCAATGGTTGCCAGGTGGGAATTTTTGAAGAGCGGCTGGAAGGGGCGCAACCTTCATTATGGCTTGGATACAGGGTGTCGAAGAAGAACTTCTAACGCCGCCGCCGTGGAGCCGGATCCTCGCCCGCGCCTCCCATCTCGAACGAGATGGGAATTTTTCTAAAGCATCTACGACATTGATAATAACCGTGAATCGGCAACATCACCCTGCGGTGGAACAAGCGGCACCATACGCCGCCTAACCACGCCTTGAAGCCATGTTTGGGTTCGTAGCCGCGCTCTGCGGAATCGAAGTCAGTCATCCGTTCTCGCCATGTGTTGAGATTATTGAGCACTTCAACGGCCAGTTGGCGCGGGTTGAACCACGCTTAGGAAAATGGCAATCGCAAAGTTGAGACAGAGCGCCAGGAAGCCGGCGTTTACACCGAAGAAGGGGTCATGGTTGCTGAGGATCAACAGACGTGGCGCAGGCCACCCCGGCGATCAATCCGGCGAAGACGCCAGCCATGGTCGCGCGCTTCCAAAAGATGCCAAGCACCACTCCGGGAAAGAATTGCGTCACGCCGGCGTATCCCAACAGCAACAGAGACACCAGGGTTGTCGAACTGAAGATCGCTAGCGACAGGCTGATGAGGCTGAGCACCACCACCATGATCCGGGCCAGCCTCGCGACCTGATCGTCGCTCATCTCCGGCGCGAAGATCGGACGGTAGAGGTTCTTCGAGAACAGCGTGGATGCGGTAAGAATGAGAACCGCCGCGGGCACCATGGCGGTGAGCGCTCCCGCTCCGCCGATGACCCCGAGCATCCAGGCCGGGAAAGCCTTGCGCACGATGGTCAGCAGCGATAGGTCGCCGTTGCCGAGGCCCGGGATCACCAGGTAGGCGGCGAATCCGGTGAAGAATATGAATGCCAGGCTGAGGTTATAGAGGGGCATTACCACCGCGTTGCGCCGGAGCGTTTCGGCGTTCTTGGCGGTAAAGCTTGCGCCGAAGGCCTGTGGCCACATGCTGGCGCCCATCGCCGTTAAGAGCACCGTCGAAATGTACCAGCCATGATTCAGGTTCGGCGTGGCGCCGGGCATTACCAAATGAGCCGGATGGGCGCGCGCCACCGCGGCGAACATCCGACCGATCCCGCCGAAATAAATGCGCGGCACCGCGATGCCGACAGTGACGGCCGCCAGCACCATCAGAATATCTTTCGGCACGCTGACCCACGCCACCGCTCGTATCCCGCTCACAAAAACAAAGCCGGCCAGGAGCGAGACCGCGATGATCATGGCCTGGGTGCGGCCGATGGCGTCGAAACTCGCGACTTCCACGATAATGCCGAGTCCCGTGAGCTGGATCTGCAAATAAGGAATGATGAATACGACTCCCACCACGGATACGAACGCGGCCAAGTACTTATTGCGGTACTGCGCGAGAAAGAAATCCGATTGAGTCTGCAACCCGTGTTCGCGGCCCAGTTCCCAAATGGGCGGCAGAATGAAAAACCCGATCACGTAGGATAACGGCAGGTACGCCAGAATGTACAGCGCCGGGCCGCCCCGGGAATAAGCCCAACCGCTCGCGCCGAGGAAAGAAAAAGTGGTGTAGGTTTCACCGGCCATAAGCAGCCACATGAGCACGGGTCCGAAGCCGCGGCTGCCGACGGTCCATTGTTCCAGGCTCATCTTGTGGCGCGTACCAGCGTAAAAGCCGATGGCGGACCCGGAGACGACGATGATGAAGATCACCGTCAGGGCGATCGCGCTTGGACTCATTAAGAATTACGCTCGGACTCGATGCGATAGACGATCCACATGCACACCGACGTGAGCACGATCCAGCAGAGCAGCCAGAAGAAGTTGAAGGGGATGCCGAGTACCATGGGGTAAACGCGGTCCCACGCGGAGACGGAAAAGCACATGGCGCAGAAGGGGATCAGTGCGATGACGATCGCCCGGAGCGAGGGTCTTTTCAAATGCGGACCTCCTGATGCGAGCCGCCATTGTCGCATAACGGCCCACACGGTTGCTACACATGAGCCAGACAAGCGATAATCCAAAGCAGTTTCCGCCGGTCGAGAATGGGAGGAATGATGCGCTGTCAAAAGCTGAAGCTCGGAGTTGTTTTTATCGCGGCAGTGATGTGCGCGAGCGCGCAGTGGCTGAATTATCCTACTCCCGGGACTCCCCGCACCAAGGACGGCAAACCGAACCTGTCCGGGCCGGCGCCGCGCGCTTCCAACGGCAAGCCGGATCTTTCCGGCGTGTGGCAGGTGGAACCTCCCGCTCCGGGTGAAATGGAGCGCAAGGTCGGTGATTTGGGCACCTTCGTCGTGCCCGGCGACGATCCCCGCACTTTCTCCCCGTATTTTTTTAACATCCTGGCGGACTTCAAGCCGGAAGAGGCGCCGCTTCGGCCGGAGGCAGTTCCAGTGTTTCAGGCGCATGCGAAGACTTACGGAAGCGACCACCCAGGTAGCCACTGTCTGCCCATGGGCATCCCCGGTACCGAACTGATTGCGGTTCCGTTCAAAATGATCCAGACGCCGGGAATAGTGGTGATATTGAACGAACAGGACTACACGTACCGTCAGATTTACACCGACGGACGCCCTCTGCCGAAGGATCCCCAACCATCCTGGCTGGGATACTCAATCGGCAAATGGGAAGGCGACACCCTGGTAGTGGAAACCGCTGGTTTCAACGACAAGGGCTGGCTGGACGCCATCGGCCATACGCACAGCGAGGCGCTGCGGATTCAGGAGCGCTTCCGGCGCCGCGACTTCGGCCATATGGAACTGCAGATCACCGTCGATGACGCCAAGACATACACCAAACCGTTTACGGTCAAGGTAAACCAGCTTCTGATTCCCGATAGCGATGTTCTGGAAACCGTTTGCGCCGAGAATGAACGCGACCGGGCCCACTTCGCGACAAAGTAGAAAAAATCGCCGCACGGAGCGGCAACCCGGTGGACCCTAATGCGCCGGTGGCCCGAGCGAACACAACGGATCGCCCACTACGATGTTCTGCCAGCTCAGGCCGGGGATCGCCAGATAGTAACTCTCGGCCAGATTGCGCCCGCTGTAATAAGCAGGGAGCAGCAAATCGGGCCGCGGCGTCATGGCCAGGTACGGTTCGTAAACATGCCCGGAGCCGCCGGTGGCTCCTTCCAGGATGTAATCGGCCAGCATGGATTGTGGCGAGTCGGCGAACCAGGCCGAGCGGTTGCTCCAATCCATGCTCGGCGTCCAGTGATCGGGCGGCTGCTTGAAGGTGCGGCCGTCGGTGGAGACGTACTCGGTTACGATGCCGCCGGGAAGCCAACGGAAGCCCGGGAAACGGCGCTCACGATGTCTGTCATTGGAACCCCAACTGGCGTAACCGATGACATTGGTTTGCCCGTAAACCGGCGCGGTCGTTTCTTCAAGCAGCACCCGGTCCTTAGGCAGTAAGATGGCAGCGTTGCGCAGCCAGTCGTTGCCGGACTCGTCGTCGTCGCCGCGCAGGTCGAGGACAAATTTACCGCGGTTGGTGGCGGCAAGAGAGCGCTCGATGATCCCTTTGACGCCGTCGAAATCGTAAGCGGCGAGGCGTGTCACCAGATAGATGGGATATTCGGAGTGCGAGAACGCGCGGTCGCGCTTTCCAAAAAAAGGATTAGGAATGGTGCCTTCTAGGGGATGGGACTTTCCGGTTCTGAGGTCGGAATAAAGCAGTGTGAGTTCGCTGTCGACCGACGCGGCGCTGGTGTTCATGCCTTCACCCGCACCGGAGATTTTGAGAGGCACTCCGGCGGTGGTAACGATGTAGTAGATGCTTTCCCGAAGGCCGTTTTTCCGTAGAAAAGCGCCCAGGGGTCGGGCGATCTGGCGATCGTAATCTTCGCGCGAGATCTCTTCGCCGATGCTGGCTTTGAGGCGGCAAATGTTTTGCGGAGGCACGCCGCGGCGGCGGGCATAATATTCGCCGATATCGCGCGAGAGCGGGGAGTTGTCGTTCACCACCAGCAGTACCCGGTCCACTGGTTGCCTTCCCGCTCGGGCGACCGTGGGCGCGGCTTTGGCTGCCGGTTGCTCTGCCGCGTAGCACGCCGCGAACACGATGGCCAGGCCAGCGGCCAGCAGCCACGCCGCCCTGAGACAAAGGCCCACTCGTGGTACCATCGCTTAATCCTAGCAGCGCGGGAACCCCAGTGCGATACTGGAGCTAACGGGCCGCAAAGGGAGATATTCACCGGCGCATGGATCTGGATCAGCTCCATACTTTTCTCGAAATTGTCCGTCTCAAGAGTTTCTCTAAGGCGGCGCAATCCTGCTACCGGACGCAACCGGCAGTAAGCGCCCAAGTGCGCCAGCTCGAACAGGAGATGAACGCTCCGCTCTTTGCGCGGCTGGGAACCAAGATCGCGCTGACACCGGCCGGTGATATTTTCGCGCGCTACGCCGAGCAGATCCTGGACTTACGGCGTCGTGCGCAGGATTCGATCAATGAACTGGAGCGGGTGCCGCGCGGAGAGCTGGTGATCGCCGCCAATGAAGCCACCTGCATCTATGTGCTGCCAGGCGTATTCTCGGAATACAAAAAGCGCTTTCCGAACGTGCAGATTTTGGTGGATCGCGCCTATGGAACGCGCGTGGTGGAAGCGGTGGTGGATAACCAGGCGGACTTCGGACTCACCCAATTGCCTGTGACCGAAAAGCGGCTACAGGTGGCGAAGATTCACTCCGATGAGATCAAAGCGCTGTTTCCTCCGGGGCACCGTCTGGCGAACAAGGATTTCATTCTTCCTCAGGATTTGGCCGGCCTTCCGCTGCTGCTGCCGAAAGCCGGGCAGACGCGCAACCGTTTGAACGCCTGGCTGGAGCCGGTGGAAGACCAGGTGATCATCTCGATGGAGCTTGATTCCACCGAAATGTTGAAGCGCTTCGCCATGGCGGAACTGGGCGTGGGCTTCCTCGCGGGATCGCATTGCCAGGAAGAAGTGAATAGCCGGCGGCTGGCGGCCCGCCCGCTGGGGCCGGAGCCTATGGTGCGCCAGATTGGGCTAATCTATAGGAGGGATAAAGCGCTCTCGAAGGCCGCGCTGGGATTCATCGAGGTGACGATGAGTCATGCGGCTCCCGAGGCGGCGCCGCCCCCGAAGCGGATGGCAACGGTCGAGCGCGGAATCGTTAAGGTCGCGCCCGCTGAAAACTAGAGGCGAGCGATGCATCGGGTCACAGTCAAAACGTCCACAATCTTCATCGCGAAACGCGGGCCGACCCAAGTTTACCGCTCGGTGGGCGAGATTCCGGCCAAGCTGCGCAAGGAACTCGAGGAATCCACCAACAGCTTCAATTCCGCCACTATTCTGATTGCGGACCGGCGCGGCCGCGAGGAAATCGTCAAGGCCTTGAATGGCATGCCATCCACTTTGCGCAGCCGCTTGGCAAACTCGCTGACGCCACGCCCCGCGGGCGAACGGGCGAGCGACGCTCCTGAGAATAAAGTTGTCCCGATGATGCGCTTCGTGCGCCGCAACTGGCTCGAGATCACGCTGCCCGCAGCGGTGGCGCTGATCGTATGGGCCGCGTTCACCTTCCGATAGACGCAAGCGATTCGCGTCTCCCAGAACTGTTGGTTTCCCAGTAGAGAAACTGCCCATAGGCAAAGTTTGGGTAATGGTCCTTCACGTGTATCCCGCGAGAGCCGCTGGCATCACTGATCGCATCTGGAGTGTATTCGGAAGCTTGGAGGCCTGGTGATACACCTCTGCCATGCATCCAGAAGCAGTAGAGGTGCTCGTGGCTATGGGGGAGTATGCCGGTACTCAAGAAGCTTTCCTGCGCGAAAGCGCCACAACCGCGCAAGCTGCATTGGAGTGCTCCACGGAAGCGGCGGAACGCCTCATCCAAGACTTGATGAATCACGGGGGAATCAATTTCGATATAACACCAGGAGGAGAACTGCCGCCAACGCCAATGGCTATTCCAATGGCACGTTGGTATTGGTATGTCCCTCGGGCAGCCTAACAGGATGGCAGCCGCTTCTCGGTCGTTCACCACAGCACCAACTAACATTTATCCGACTACCAAAGTTTGACATCGGGATTTTCCGCGCGGTAGCGTCGGTCCATGCCACGGGAGCAGCGCGAATCCATCCGGCGGCTGGTTCGCAAACGTCTGGAATCGGCCGGAACCGCTGATTCTGTCGAATACGCGGGCCGCGACGGGCTCCGCGAGCTAGCCGCCCGTGTGAAGGCTCGGGGTCGCAAACGGTTAGAGGAAATGCGATGCCGACCGGGAGCATCAACCGCGAGATAAGGCAGTAGCTTGGCCCCGCGCCTTACTGCCTCGCCAATGCCGGCAGCGTGGTGTAGGTGGTCGTCGTTCCGGAGTGAATGCGAATCCCCAACGCGCCGATCGCAAGTCCGGCGGGCGTGGTGGGCGTAAGGAACTCGATAGTGCCCCGTATGTTGCGGATATTGAGGATGGGGTCCTGAAATTTGTCGGTCCCTAGCGTAAAGGCGTAGTGCCCGTTCGGAGCCAGAGTGATGGTGCCGCCGGTGAGCGCAAATCCCGCATCATCGCGAACTGTTACCTGGATGTTCACTGGCTGAATCTGGCCGGGAGGAGAAACCGCGTTTACCGCAATGCCGGTGGCGGTTCCGCCGGTATTGTCGAAAGGAATGATGTAGGCTTGGGCGCTGCGGCTCTCCAGCGGCACCACGGCTTCCTGGTTATCGTGGCGGAAGATCACAAACCCGCCCACGTTTCCGGTGGACGTAATCTGCGCCGAGCCGGTGAGGAGTTGCGACGCCCCGCTACTCACAATGATGAGGGTCGACCCGGCCGCTAGTTGCGGCGTGGTATATCTAGCAACCGACATAATAGTGCCGTCGTCGCCGGTTTGTGGGAATGCCAGCGGCAAGGTCAGAGGACCGCCGGGATTGGCGCTATTTTGATCGCTGAAGAAACTGAGAGTGGCCGACGTCGCGGTGCTTCCGGTGTTGACCAGCACAAAGGTGGTTTGCCAGCCGTCGCCGGAAGCCAAGTGCGCGATGCTGCCGCCGCCGGTGCCGACCTGGGCCAGCGCCGGTATTGTCGTCAGCGCATTGTTGGGCGGCGTAAAACGGAGACCCAGCACGCTGATCTGTCCGTTCAAGGGCGCGTCGAATTCGACGGTGCCGCGTATATTAGCGGTTTCAGGGAACCCGTTTTCCTGATCCGATAATACGAACTGAAAGTGCCCGTTGCCATCCAGCGAGATGCTTGTTTTTTTAGTAACAATGAGGGCGCCATTTTCATCGCGAACGATCACTGGAATAACGGCCGCTTGCGCCGTGATGTTCTCCACCGCCACGCCCAGCATAAGCCCCTTGGTATTGTCGAAGGGCAGCAGGTAGGAGGTCGCGTTGCGGGTTTCCATGGGAACCACCGCTTCCTGCCCAGTCGAAATCTGGTGGAAAATGGTGAAGCCATCCACTGTGTTTGTGGACACCAGCCGGGCGGAACCGACCAGCACCGGCGGAACCCCTTGCGCACCGGCGCTTGCGACGACCAGCGAAGCGTAGGAGCCCAGCGTGCGGTCGAAGGTAGCCGCCAGCAACGGAAGGGACGAGCCGCCTTGCTGCGGAAACGTCAGGGGAAGCGTCAGCGGGCCGTTGCCGTTAGGGTCTGAGGAATAAGCATTGTTGTCGCCAAAAAAACTTATGCGGGCCGTTGCCGGGACCACGCCCTTATTAATGAAAGTGAAGGTGCTGATCCAGTTTTCCTGCGCCGCCAGGTGCGCCATTGAACCGACGAGGATAGTTCCGGGGATCGAGGCGGCCTCTTGCTCAACAGTGTACGAAAGACCGTTGCCGGTGAGGGTTACCGAACGGGCGGTCGACCCGTTGCGTGCAACTTCGTAGGTCACCGTTCCACTGCCGCCGTTAGGGGGGTAGCCGGTTATGACGATCCAACTCGGTAGATTCGGGGGCACCCATTGACAGCCAGGCTCGGCCGTGATGTTGACGCTGCCGTTCCCACCCGCCGGCGGGAACCCCTGCCCTCCCGAGTTCAGCGAGAAAGTGCAAGAAGGAGGACCTGAGGTTAGCCCCACGATTTTTCGCACCCGATGGTTGCCCGTGTCGCCCACATACAAGCTCCCCAGCGAGTCGCGCGTCAACGCAAGCGGGTTGTTGAATTGCGCCGACGTGGGGGGGCCGAAGTCGCCGCCGATGCCAATGTGCCCGGGAATTCCTGCCACGGTCAAAATAACTCCCCCCGCAGTCACTTCACGAATCGCCTGGTTGCCGGTATCCGCGATAAACAGGTTGCTCAGGGGATCTATGGCGATCTCGCCGGGAGAATTCAGGCTGGCTGATTTCGCGTCGCCGAGATCGCCCGCAAACCCGGCGGTTCCGTTTCCGGCCACTGTCGTGATGATCCCGTTAGTGTCGATCTTCCTGATTCGCTGGTTGGCCCGGTCGGTGACGTACAGGTTCCCCGGGGCGTCGAAAATAGCCGCGGCCGGATTGTTCATCTGCGCCGCCGCTGCCGGCCCGTTGTCGCCGGTAAAGCCAGGCGTGTTGTTGACGCCCGCGATAGTTGTGATAATGCCCGTCGCGATCGTCACCTTGCGGATCACAGCGGCGCCTTGGTCCACGATGTATAGGTTGCCGCCTGAATCCACCGCACAGCGGACGGGAAGATTCAGTCCGGCGGATATGGCCAGGCCGTTGTCCCCGCTCGACGCTGTCGATCCGTTCCCTGCTACGGTCGTGATGTTTCCGTTGAGGGCGACCGCGCGCACCCGATTATTCGCCGTATCGGCCACATAAACCACTCCCGAAGGAGCCACGCAAACCCCCTGGGGGAGGTTGAGTCTCGCGTGAGTTGCCAGCCCTGTATCTCCGCTGAACCCCGCCGCGCCTGCTCCCGCGAAAGTGGTGATGATGCCGTTCGTATCCACCTTGCGTACCACATGATTGATCTGGTCGACCAGGTAAATGTTCCCCGCTGCATCCGCCGCCAAGCCGGCCACCTTATCGATCTCCGCCTGTGTAGCCGGAAAGTTATCTCCCTGATATCCAACCTGCCCGTTTCCCGCGAAGTTGGTAATCGTCTGGCCGGAAGCGAGCGCCGCAACCAAAAGTGGCCAGATCAGTCTGCAATGCATGCGAGTCGCCCCCCCATGGGTGTAATAGATCAGTGTAACGCGCGCTGCCAAGGTGCCCGCTCTTTGAATAAGAACTGGCTGCCAGACTCGCGCCGGATCCCGGCCAACGGCCGGACGGCGTCGCGCGCGGGGCTATCGTTTTCGGATTTATGTCCGATATATGTCTCGTGGAGCTTCGTAAAGAATCCCGGCTAAAAATCAACAAAGCGGTCACGCTGAGCGTGGTCAGCCTCATGGGCCAGCCGAGTGCGGGCACCTTGATGAACGCACGCGTGTTGGATACCTCTGGCAGCGGAATGCGCCTGGAAGTGGCTTTGCCGGTCCCTTGCGGCGCGGAGGTTGTCATCGAGGATCAGCGCATGCGGATTGTGGGTGAGACAATGCGCTGCGATCCTAAAAGCGACGGATATATTGTCGCCATCCGCGTGTCTGAGACCGGACTGTTGGCCGACGCCTAGCACGGGACGCGACGCTCGATCGCCTGCTGCCGGGCTTGTCTCGCTGGTTCATCGCCTGCTTCACCGCACTGGATCATCCCGTGTCCTGGCACTGGTTCATAATGATTAAGTGCAAACCGATCGGGTCGCGATATTCGGGAGTGGTGGACAACTCGGGGTAGAGTTGAAGGCCGAGTTCAACAAACGGGGGTATGCGGTCACCGGCTTCGAGCGAGCTGACGTCGACATCACCAACGCGGCGCAGGTGGAGCGGTGCGTCGCCGAATGCGATCCGGCCATCGTGCTGAATTCGGCCGCCTACAATCAAGTGGATGTCGCCGAGAAGGAGCCGCAGGCCGCCTACCTGGTGAACGGACTCGCCGTGCGCAATCTCGCTGTCGCGTGCCGGCAGGCGGACGCCAAGCTGGTGCATTTTTCCACCGATTACGTTTTCGACGGCCTAGCCGGCCGCGCCTATACCGAGCAGGATACGCCCCGGCCGTTGGGCGCCTACGCGGTCTCCAAGCTGGCGGGCGAGTATTACGCGCGCGCCTACCTGGATCATGCGTTAATTATCAGAACCTCGGGAGTATATGGCCCCGGCGGGCTCCACACCGCGCGCGGCAATTTTGTCGAGCTGATGCTGCGGCTAGCGGCGAACGGGCAGCCCATCAAGGTGGTGGAAGACCATGTGGCCTCGCCCACTTATGCTCCGGCGCTGGCTGCGCGCACGGCCGATCTGGTGGAACGCGGGGCGCAGGGAGTGTTCCACATCGGTGGCGGTGTGCCCATTTCCTGGTTCGAGTGGGCGGTGAAGATTTTCGCGGCGGCGGGAGTGCAGCCGGCGCTCAAGCCCACCAACGAACGCGAGTTCAGGACCGCTGCGCGGCGGCCTAAATTTTCGGCGCTGTCGAACGCCAAGATGGAAACGCTGGGGATCGATCCCATGCCCTCGCTCGACGAGGCCATCGGATTGTACTTGATGGCGCGCAGCCGCAAAGTGGTGGCCGCGCCCGCTGGCGAAACGGCGCCGCGACTTTAAAAGTCCAGCGTATCGCCGGTCTTGAGTCCGTTCTTCCGGGCGATGCCGGCGTTCACTTCCAGCACATACTTGGCTTTGAAATTGCCGCCGTAATTGGGGCAATCCTTCGCGCTGCTGGAGCGGCAGGGCGGCGTATCCAGAGACATTTCGACAATGCGGTGGTCATTGTCCATCCAGATCAGGTCCAGCGGTATCTTGGTCTGGTACATCCAGTAGTGGAACATGTCTTCTTTGGGATGGATAAAAAGCATTCCCCTGCCGGGCGGGAGCGATTCCCGAAACATCAGGCCGCGCATCAGTTCGACCTCGCTGCGCATGGTTTCGGCATTGATCTTGACGCCATTAGGGAAAGCGACCTGAGTGAGATCGAGTTCGTCGGTGATGTTGGAGGAACTGCACCCGGCGGCGAAGAAGGCCGCGGCAAGAATTACGATTCTGGCACCGCCGAGCCCGGGCGAAATCCGCATTCCCTTAGAATAGTAGTTTGCCCTCCTTTCTGAAGCGCGTCCGGCTTACTCTCGAAATGATCAAGTTCGAGCATTCGGTGTTTGCGCTGCCGTTTGCCCTCACCGGGGCCCTCTTGGCCTGGCGCGACGCGGGATTCGTCCGGCAGGGATTGTGGATCGAACTTCTGTGGATCGTGGTGTGCATGGTCGCGGCGCGCTCGACCGCCATGGCGTTCAACCGCGTGCTCGACGCCGACATCGACGGGCGGAATCCGCGAACCAGAATGCGCCATCTGCCGGCCGGGAGCCTTTCGCGCTCCTTCGCCTGGGGTTTCATTGCGGTGTGGTCGGTGGTGTTTTTGTTCGCGGCGCGGGAATTGAATCCGCTGTGTTTCAAGCTGGCGCCGGTCGTGCTCGCGATACTGATGTTTTATTCCTATACCAAACGCTTCACGTCGCTCTCGCACGCAGTCTTGGGTTTCTCGCTGGGGATGGCCCCGGCCGGCGCCTGGATCGCCATGCGGGGCTCGCTCGACCTGCGCATTTTGTGGCTGACAGCCGCGGTGACGCTCTGGACCGCGGGCTTCGACATCATCTATTCGTGCCAGGATTATGAGTTCGACGTCGAGGCCGGCCTGTTCAGCATCCCCCGCCGCTTCGGCATCCCCGGAGCCCTGTGGATCTCGCGCCTGCTGCACTTAGGAATGCTGGCGTGTCTGGTGATGTTGGTGGAAGCATTCGCCCTGGGCGGGCTCGCCTGGGTCGGGATCGGCGCGGTCGCGAGCCTGCTTTTGTGGGAGCACCGGTTAGTCTGGCCCAACGATCTCTCGCGTGTGGATGCCGCGTTCTTCACCATGAACGGCTATGTCAGCGTGATATTCTTTGTATTCTGGGCCACGGACATTTTTTGGCGATGACACCTGTATTTGACGATCCCCGCCTGCTCCCGATCCGCGACAAAGTCGAGCGCGGCGTGCGCCTCAATTCGGAAGACGGCCTGGCTCTCTACCGCACTCCGGACCTGCTCAGCGTGGGCTGGATGGCGAACCTGGTGCGCGAGCGCCTGCACGGCAACAAGACTTTCTTCAACGTCAACCGCCACATCAATCCCACCGACGTGTGCGTGGCCAGTTGCAAGCTGTGCGCTTTCGGTAAGAAAGCCAAGGACCCCACCGCCTACGCCTTCTCGCTGGAGGAAATCTGGGAGCGCGCCGGTCGCGGCCACGCCGAAGGCGTCACCGAATTTCACATCGTGGGCGGATTGCATCCCGAACTTTCGCTCGACTGGTATTGCGATATGCTGCGCGGTCTGAAGCAGCGCTACCCGGAGGTGCATCTCAAGGCCTTCACCATGGTCGAGATCGGCTACTTCGCGCAGCGCACGAAAATCAGCCACCGCGAAGTCCTGGAGCGCCTGAAGGACGCCGGCATGGATTCGATGCCCGGCGGCGGCGCCGAGATTTTCGCCGAGCGTGTGCGCCGCATCATCTGCGATCACAAACTTTCGGGCGAGCAGTGGATTGAGGTCGCGCGCACCGCCCATAAGCTGGGCATTCACTCCAACTGCACCATGCTCTACGGTCACATTGAAACAGCGGAAGATCGCGTCGACCACCTGCTGCGCCTGCGCGCCTTGCAGGACGACACGCAAGGCTTCCAGACTTTCATTCCGCTCGCGTTCCATCCGGCTAACACCGCGATGGAGCACATTCGAACCACCACCGGCTTTAACGATATTCGCGAGATTGCGGTTTCGCGCTTGATGCTGGACAACATCCCGCACATCAAGGCTTATTGGGTGATGATGACTCCGCAGATCGCGCAGATCGCGCTGCGCTTCGGCGCCGACGATCTGGATGGCACGGTAGTGGAAGAAAAAATCTATCGCGACGCCGGCGGCGCCACCAGCGGCAGCTTGCGGCGTAGCGAACTGCTGCGTCTGATCCGCGAAGCCGGCCGCGAGCCGCTGGAGCGCGACACGCTCTATCGTCCCGTCGAGCGCAAAGAGTCCGAGAACGTATTCACGGTTCTGGTTTAGGCACCAGCGACCGTTCCCGCCAACAGCTCAGAGCAATTCCACCAGAGACTCGATGGTGGCCGATCGCATCTGAGCAACCTCAGTCAGGATGCTATGCTGCGTTCCAACTTTCATCGGATTGTGCAAAGGTATCGTGATCGTATGTGCCGGCGGTCCAATATGCCTCAGCCGGAGGTGGCTGCCCCTTTTGACCTCCATGGGCGGCATTCACTCCGCGAGCCGGCTCAGCGCGAATTAGCCGCTCTCGTCCGAGCGGCTTTCTTAGCCGCACTCCGCCGATTTGCCGCACCTCGATTGCGGGCACTGGTCCGAGCCTGGCGCGAGAGTGCCGCCTTGGAAGCTGCCTTGGCCCCTTCCCGTTTCAGAGCGTTGGTCGTGGCGCGCGACCTCTTGGCTGAAGGGGGCCGCCGCGAGCTCGCGGCTTCCGAATCCTGTGCCGCCTTGGTTCGAACCGCTTTCGAAGTGCTGCCTTTTGGCGGTGGCAAAGAAACTCCAGCCCGCCGCGCTTTCGAAAGACCGATCGCTATGGCTTGCTTAGTGGAACGAGCCCCATGCTTCCCTTCGCGGATGTGATCCATTTCCTCACGGACGAACTCCCCGGCCTGCGTTGAGGGAGACTTGCCTTCCCTCGCATCCTCGCGCGCTCTCTCGATAGTACGCTTATCGGGCATCTTGAACCTCCGCCAGGAGGGCCTGCAATTTCGTCTCCGTTCAAATCAAAAAGCCGGCGGACCTTAGAGGCCGCCGGCTTGATTCGCGGAAAAATTTGCGCTGTCTATCTGCTTAAGGGATCCGGAAATCCACGTTGCGATCGCGGTTGATCTGTTGGCTGAACGGAACGTCGATCTTCGAGAGCGGAGCGTGATGCTCCTGATTCTCCCGGTCCTGCCAGTACAACTGATCGCCTTCGACCTTGTACGCCATTGCCGCCTGAATGGTGTGGTCGGTGAAGGCAATTAGATAGAACTGAGGCTGGTTGCCTTCGTTGGCCGACTGCGGCTGAGTCTGCGCAGGTGGCGGATATTGCTGTTGGTACTGCGGCTGCTGCTGAGGAGGTCCAACCTGCCCTTGTTGCCCCTGCTGCTCCGGGGGGTAGCCCTGCTGATAACCGTAATCCTGCTGCGGAGCGGGCGCTGTCGAGTAGCCGCCATCGTAAGCATAGGGATCGTACGCGTAAGCATACGGATCGTAGCCGTAGCCATAAGCGGGATAGCCATAATAATAAGGGTAGCCCCCGAACCCTAAATAGAGTCCTGAGCCCCAGTAAGGATAGCCGCCATAGTAACCCCGTCCATAGAAACCCCTGCCGTAGCCGCCGCGGAAACCGCCAACGCCGCCGCGGAAACCGCCGACGCCGCCGCCGCGGAAACCGCCGACGCCGCCGCCACGGAAGCCGCCGACGCTACCGCCACGGAAGCCGCCGACGCTACCGCCACGGAAACTTCCCCCGGCGCTGCCCCCGCGGCCACCAGAGAATCCGCCGCCCCGGCCCCCGCCTCCACCCGCGTGGCCACCGCCTCCACCGCCATGTCCTCCACCACCGCGCTGCCCATAGGCCGTTGCAATCAGACCGGGAGAGCACAGAGCCGCGAAAAGCACGAGTTTCGAGAATCCCATAATATTACCTTCACCAGTTAGATGTTCTGGTTCCCCGTTGGGTTCCAGTCTATCGCAACTGTTGGGCCATCGGATTGCGCGGGCCAGGAGAGCATGCTGTAACCACAGCCCTCGGAGGTCCATCGTTACATTAGTTCGTTATGCGATCCTTATCGGCAGACAGCCACAAACACCGCTCCAGACGTCAGTTTCTGGCATCGGCCGCTTCATTGATTGGTACTGGGGCTTGCGTCAGCTCGGTCGCCCACGCCCAACAGGATGAAGCAACGTTCACAACCGGTGTTAAGGTGGTCAACGTCCTCGCCACCGTGCGCACCAGGAAGAACGAGATTGTCCGCGACCTGACCAAAGACGACTTCGCTCTTACCGAAAACGGCCGCCCTCAGGTCATCCGCTATTTCTCCAAGGAGACCGAGCTCCCGCTGACCGTCGGGCTGATGGTCGACACCAGCATGAGCCAGCAGAAGGTGCTGGAGTCCGAACGCAGCGCCAGCTTCCGTTTCCTCGATCAGGTTCTGCGTGAGTCCAAGGACCAGCTGTTCGTCATGCAATTCGACATGGCGGTGCAGTTGCGCCAGCCCCTCACCTCTTCGCGCAAGGATCTGGAAGCAGTGCTGCCCTATGTGGACACGCCCACGCGCCGCGAATTGAGCATGCAGGATGGCGGCGGCACGCGGCTCTACGACGCTATCGTCGAGGCCTCCAACAAAGTTCTAAAGGACCAGAAAAACCGCAAGGCGATGATCGTATTGTCGGACGGCGGCGAAAACGGGAGCAGCGCCACTTTGACCGACGCCATCGAGGCGGCCCAGCGAGCCGACACGCTGATCTATTCGATTCTGTTCTCCGATTCGTCGTACCCCGCGCCACCCTTTGGTTTCGGCGGCATGGACGGGAAGGAGATCCTCCTGCGTCTCTCCAAGGAGACCGGAGCTTCGTTTTACCAGGTCTCGAAAAAGCAGGGGATCGAACAGATCTACCAGGCGATTGAAGAGGAGCTTCGCAGCCAATACAACCTCGGCTTTATTTCGGATCAGCCCAATGAGATCTCCGAGTTCCGCGCCCTGAAGCTGTCCACGAAACGCAAGGACCTGGTGTTGCAATACCGGGAGCGGTATTGGGCTAAGGCCTGAGAGCGGCCGTCTACTCTAAGCCAGCGCACGGGCTACATCCGGCGCGAAGTACGTGAGGATGACGCCCGCCCCGGCTCGCCGAATGGACGTGAGCGACTCCATCATCGCGCGGTCGAGATCGATCCAGCCATTTCGCGCCGCGGCGTGGATCATGCTGAATTCGCCCGACACCTGGTAGGCTCCTATAGGAACATCGAAACGGTCGCGCGCCTGGCGGATCAGGTCCAGGTAGGGCAGCGCGGGCTTCACCATCAGGAGATCGGCGCCTTCTTCGAGATCCAGCGCCATCTCATGCAGGGCTTCGCGCCCGTTGGCGGGGTCCATCTGATAGCTGCGGCGGTCGCCAAACTGCGGCGTGGATTCGGCGGCTTCGCGGAAGGGGCCATAGAAGACGGAAGCAAATTTTGCCGCGTAGGCAAAAATCGGCGTGTTGGGGAAACCGTGGGCATCAAGAGCCGTGCGGATCGCCGCCACCCGCCCGTCCATCATGTCGGAGGGCGCCACCATATCGGCCCCGGCGCGCGCGTGCGAGACCGCGGTCTTCGCCAGCCACTCTAGCGTGGCGTCGTTGTCAACGTAGGCATCCCCGTCATTCCCCACAATCTTTCCGCAATGGCCGTGGCTGGTGTACTCGCAATTGCAGACATCGGTCATGACGATCAGACCGGGGACCGCCCGCTTGACGGCGCGCACGGCTCGCTGCGTGATGCCATCGTCGGCGTAGGCGCCGGAGGCTTCTTCGTCCTTAGTTTCCGGAATCCCGAATAATATGATGCCGCCGACACCCAGCGCGTGGACCGACTCGCACTCCTTCACCAATAGGTCGATCGAGAGCTGCGCCTGACCGGGCATGGACGAAATGTCATTACGGACGCCCTCGCCAGGGCAGACGAAAAGCGGCAGCACCAGTTGCGAAGGCTCTAAGTGCGTTTCCCGCACCAGGCGGCGCATGGATTCGGACACACGAAGCCGACGGGGGCGGTGGACCGGAAAGGACATGCTCTCATTATGCAATGTCTGGCGCTCCGGGGGGCCAATGTTCTCCGCGCGCCGCCAGCCCAGTCCCGGCCCTAAGGCCCAAGCCTTAGTTTGGCGCTAAGCGTGCTTAGTCTTAAGCGTGCAGTGTAGTACCGAACGGAATCAAAGCTTTGCGTGCGCCCTTCGGCAGAATTTACCTATTTTGGCCCGGAAAAGTTTACGGAGCCCCGGTTAGACGTCTGTTTTGGGGAGTGCGATAGAGGGCGGTACGACGGTTCGTACCGTTTGGGTGCCTCGGATGGCCGGAATGTGCAGCCGGTTCACAGCGGGAGCGCCGCTCGCCAGTTAGTTTCTAACAATATTTGGGCACCAAATGCCCGGAGGGATATTTTATGAAAACTTCGTTTTTGATTGCCGGCGGACTCGCCTTGAGCTTGCTCGGCACTGGTTGCGCGACCAAGAAGTATGTTGCCAAGAGCATTGCTCCGGTCGAGCAAAGGGTCGCCAGCACGGAAGCCAAGAATACCGACCAGGACACCAAGATCGCAGCCAACGCCACGCAGATCGATTCCGTGGATAAGGACCTGTCGCGCACCAAAGAGCACCTGAACGATGTGGACGCCAAGGCGCAGGCTGCCGCTGCTGCCGCGGACGCGAAGGCTGCGGCTGCTGCTGCTGCTGCCAGTGCGGCCGATGCGAAGGGCCAGCAGGGCATAGAGAAGGGCACCATGGCCGCCAAGTCCGTTGACACCCTGCGCGACGATGTGCGGGCGGGCAAGTTCAAGATGACCAAGTCCGACTCCGTGCTGTTCGGCTTCAACCGCAAGACGCTGAGCGATGAGGCGAAGGCCCAGCTCGATAGCGTAGTGCAGTCGCTCAACGGCGTGAGCCGCTACGTAGTGGAGATCCAGGGCTTCACGGATAAGACCGGCTCGGTGGTCTATAACGACGAATTGAGCCAGGATCGCGCGGAAGCGGTGGCGCGGTATCTGGCCAGCCACCAGGTTCCTCTGCGGAACATCACCATGCTGGGCACCGGCGTGGCCGATGGTGAACAGAAGACGCGGGAAGAACGGGCGCAGGGCCGCAAGGTGGACGTCCGGGTTTTCGTTCCCGAGATTTAACGGTTCGGATGCCGCGCGGATCTGCTCCCGCTGCGGCGTCCCTCGAGTTGGCCGCCAGACCCTCCGACCTGACGGCCATCAGGGCAGGCGCTTGACAAGGTCTTGCGCGAGGAGATCTGCACGCCTCGCCAGGTTGACTGCGGTCACCAGATCTTGCTCTCGCGCCTGCTCGGCTTGTTTCTGGAAAGTCTGAATCCGGCTGACGATCTCGGTTAGTTCCGGGTTCAGATTCCTGCCTGCGACACTTCCCAATACTCTTCTCACGCGATCCAGGCTTTCATCCACAGCGCGGTTATAGTCGCGCAACTGCTCGGCTGTGAAGATTTGACCCAGCCGCGGCGTTGGCTGCACCTCGGGCGGGACTACAGCCGGAGGCGGGGCGTTGACTCGTACCGGTGGCGGAATCCGCCGGGGCGGCGGCGGCGGAGGCGGCTCCGCAGGCGGCATGGCGGCCGGTATGCCTTCCATGATGCTGGCATCCTCCGGCAGGTCGATGGCGGGAGGCGGAGGCAATTCGGGCTGCGCGGTGGCCACGCTGGGCCGGGCTGCCGGCGGCGGTGGCACAAAAACCCTGGGCGGCGGGGCCTTACGGAACCAGCACGAGGTGCTGCCGAGCGACAACGCGAGGATGAAGGGTAGCAGCCGCGATCTAACCATGATTTACCGACGCAGGGAACTGGAGGCGGAAGGTAGTTCCCCGGCCCAACTCGCTCGTAAAGTCGACAGTACCATTATGTAACTGAACCGCACGGTACGTCATGGCCAATCCGATGCCGGAGCCGCGTTCCTTGGTGGTGAAGTACAACTGGAAAACTTTGTCGCGGACCTCGGGCGGGATGCCCGGACCGCTATCGGCAATTTCGACCACCACAGAATCGCCGGCCGGTTCTACTTTCAGGCGCAGGCTTCCGTCCCCTTTCCCGTCGCTCTTCATCGCTTCCAGGGCGTTTGTGACCAGATTGAGGATGGCCTGCTTCAACAGGTCCGCGTCGCCGCGCATTAAGGCGGGCCCGGCGGGCGCTTCGAAATGCATCTCGACTCCCGAGGCGCGGGCTTGGGGAGTCATCAAATTCGCAACCTCCCCGGCCAAGGCCGCGAGATCCACGTCCGCGAAACGAACTTCCAGGGGGCGCGAAAAATCCAGAAAGGTCTTCACCACGCGGTCCAGCCGCCGGACTTCCTTCGAGAGAATGTCGATTTCCGGAATCAGTCCGTCCTGCTGGGCCTCCGCGTGGGCCCGCAATAGATCCAGGCGGAGCGAAATCGCGTTCAACGGGTTCTTGATTTCGTGGGCTACGCCGCCGCTGATACGGCTGATGGCGGCTAGCCGCGTGGCCACGTCGAACTGTGACGCCATGCTGGCGATCTTGTCGTCCAGGCTGCGCTTCAGCAAGGTATTATCCTGGCGCGCTCCGCTATACTTCTGGCCCAGTAGATTGAGTTTACTCTCCAGCGCCACAAATTCGCGCGAACGCTTTTCGGGTCCGTGCGGCTCCTCGCCGTGATAGTCGCCTTGCGCAATGCGGTCGATGGTGGCTTCGATGCGCTTGAGCGGGCGCAGAGCCTGGCTGGTGGCGAAGCCGGCCAGCAGCAGCGATAGGAACAGCGCACCGGCCGCGACTTCCGCCACGGTACTCACTTGCGGCAAGACCGGATCGATCAGAAATACGCTGGAGGTGACCACCTGGATGGTAAAGATGGATTGCTGTCCTACGCCCAGCGGAACCACCACCTGATAATCCGGCTTGCGAACCGTCAAATCCACCAGCCGTCTATAGAGCGAACGGGCACGCCAATCGGCGAAATTCTCCAGGTGCGCCTGCGGCTGCCCGATACGCGAAGGGTTGGAGGACGCAAGGATAAGGCCGTCCTGGCCGGCGATGTTGATTTCGAGCAGCGCGGCCGAAAGCGCCATGGTGCGAAACAGCATGGTGGAAATATCGGGGTCGTTGGCTACGATATCGCGCCATTGCGCCTCGGTTTGCGCAAGGTCGGTGGGGGCGGGCTCGACCGATGAAAACCGGTTGATGCGGTCGTTGATATAGGCGTTCACTTGCTGGCCAGCCAGCTCCGCGCGGTCGAGAGCGGTGGCGGAGAGCGAGTTCACTAGGCTCGCAAGATACAGCCCGGAAAGAATCATAACGACCACGGTGACCAGCGCCACCGTCAACAGGATCAGCCGGATTCGAAGGGACATGGGCCGTCAGGCTGCGCCCGAACCGTCTTGGGCGCCATATTCGCGCAATTTGTTAAACAGAGTCTTTTGGCTGATGCCGAGGATCTCGGCGGCCCGCGTCTTGTTGTTCTTGGTGTGCTCCAGGGTGAGCTCGATCAAGGCGCGCTCGGCATGGTCGATGGTGGATCCCACCGGGATCCGCAATTCATTTCCGCCAGCGGCTGAAGATGGCGCAGGAACCGCGGAAGAGGCGCGGGCCGCTCCGCCTGCCTGCTGGAATAGCGGAGGCAGATGTTCCAGGCGGATGCTTCCTTCGCCGGCGAGAATGGCCGCGCGCTCGATCACATTGCGCAGTTCGCGGACGTTGCCGGGCCAGGAATGCGTGCGCAGGATGTCGAGGACCGCGGGCGCGGCGTCGGTGATCTTGATCGAATGCTTGCGGTTCATGTCCGCGAGCAGCGCGGTCACCAGCGCCGGGATGTCCTCCAGACGATCGCGCAACGGCGGCAGCGCGACCGGGAAAACGTTGAGGCGGTAGTAGAGGTCCTCGCGGAAGCGGTTTTCGCGTATGGCGGTCTCGAGCGGAGAATTGGTGGAAGCGATCACGCGAACATCCAGTTGAATTTCAGTCTTGCTCCCCAGGCGGCGCACGCGCTGGTCTTCCAGGACCCGCAGCAGCTTGGCCTGCGTACCCATGGGCATGTCGCCGATCTCGTCCAACAATACGGTGCCATTCTGGGCCAGTTCAAAACAGCCGGCGCGGCGTTCCAGGGCTCCCGTAAAGGCTCCCTTTTCATGGCCGAACAGCTCGCTCTCGATGAGAGTTTCGGGGAGAGCTGCGCAGTTGATGGCAACAAAGGGAGCGCTGCGGCGTGGGCTCAAGGCGTGGATGGCGCGGGCCGCCAGTTCCTTGCCGGTGCCGCTTTCCCCCGTGATCAACACCGCCGCCCTGCTGGGAGCCACCTGCTGGATGAGCGCGAAAACCTCCTGCATCTTTGGCGAGGCGCCGGTCATTTCACCCAGGACCCCGTGGTAACCCAATTCGCGTTCCAGGCGCTCGGCGTGTTCCGCGAGACCGTACTGCGCGACGGCGCGCTCAATCAGCAGGCGCAAGGCCTGAGATTGGACCGGCTTTTCCAGGAACCAGAGTGCGCCCAAGTCGTGAATAAGGGTGAGCGCAGTTTCCAGGCTCCCAAACGCAGTCTGCACGATGGCGACGGGAGCGTTGCCCTGGTCCTTAAGGCGCCGCAGAAGTTCCTGTCCGGTCATGCGCGGCATGTTGAGGTCGGTCACGATCACGTGTGCGCGGAAAGTCGCAAGTTTGTCGAGGGCATCCTGCCCGTCGGTGGCGGTTTCGACGGCATAGCCCCACAGCGCGATCATGCCGGCAAGACCGGTGCGCTGATTTTCTTCGTCATCCACTACCAGTACGCGGGCGGGGGTGTGCTCGGTCTCAATCGTCATGGTCGCTTCCTATTGTGCCAGTTGTGCCCTACAGATAGGAGGAAGTAGGGCGAAAAAACGTTTCTTATGGGGAGCAGGGGATACAGGAGTAAGTCCGGCCCGGTTTTCCGGGGACGCGGCGGTCCCAGACGGTCAGAATCGCGACAGTTTATTAAGGCCGTTGAAGGCGGCTGCCTTGTAGCATTCGGCGAGAGTCGGGTAGTTGAAAACGTTGTCGACGAAATAATCGATGGTGCCCTTGAGCACCATCACTGCCTGTCCGATGTGCAAAAGCTCGCTGGCGCCCTCGCCAATGATGTGTACGCCAAGGATTTCGCGGGTCTCGCGATGAAAGATGATCTTGAGGCGGCCCGTGGTATCGCCGCGGATCTGGCCACGCGCAATCTCACGGTAATAGGCGACGCCCACTTCGTAGGGCGCGTCTTCGTCGGTGAGCTGTTCCTCGGTCTTGCCGATGAAAGAGATCTCCGGGATGGTGTAAATCCCGTAAGGGTAAGCCGCCGGATTGGTGTGGGCCGGGCGGTCAAAGGCGATGGCGGCGGCCATGCGGCCTTGCTCCATCGATACCGATGCCAGGCTGGGGAAACCGATCACGTCTCCAACCGCGAAAATGTGGGGCTGTTTGGTGCGATACTCGGCGTCCACCGGGATGCGTCCGCGCGCGTCGGCTTCGATGCCGGCTTTCTCCAGCGCCAGCTCATCGATGTTGCCTTGGCGGCCGACAGCGTAGAGCAGGGCATCGCCCGACAGCCTCTTTTTGCTCTCCAGATACGCCACTACGTTGCCGTCAGGGGTCTCCTCGACGCTGGATACTTCTTCATTCAGGCGCATGGTGACGCGCTGGTCGCGCAAATGGTACGACAGCGCCTCCACCATTTCCGCATCGGCGAATTCCAAGAGACGCGGGCGCTTCTCGATCAGAATGACGCGCACGCCCAGCGTGGCGAACATACAAGTGTATTCGACGCCGATGACGCCCCCGCCGACCACGATCAACGTTCGCGGGATCTCCGGGATGTCGAGAACCTGATCGCTGTTGATAATGGTGCGGCCGTTGATGGGGACCTTGGGCGAAGTAGCGGGCTTGGTTCCGGTGGCGATAATGAATTGCTCGGACTTCGCCTCGGTCGCGCCCAGCGCCGACGTTACCCGGATGGTGTGCGGATCGAGGAAGGTGGCGTATCCGGCCAGCACCTCGATATTGTTGCGATTGAGCTGCGAAATGGTGACCTCGATTTCGGTGCGGATCACATGCTGCACCCGGAACGCGAGATCCGCCATGGAAATCTTTTCCTTGACGCGATAATTGACGCCGTAAACGTTTTGATACTGATAGCCGGACAGGTGCAGGACCGCTTCGCGCATGGTCTTGCTGGGGATGGTGCCGGTATTGACGCACACGCCTCCCATGCAATGCACTTTTTCCACCAGGGCCACGTGCTTACCGGACTTCGCCGCTTGAATGGCGGCGCGCTGGCCAGCCGGGCCGGACCCGATTACGATCAAGTCAAAAGTCTGCATAGGTCTTAAAGTACATCCGCAAAACCGCGTTTCAGATGACGGAAGAAGAGCCCGCCGGCGATGAAGGTTAGCGTCGAGTAGGCAGCCAATACGGCGAACTCCTGCCAGGAGGGCCATTGGGCGGAAAGCAGGCGGTCGCGGTAGGCGCGTACGATCCAGGACATGGGGTTCAACCGCAGCAGCGGTAGGAACCGCGCGGGGATCTGCTGCTCGCTGATCATGATGGGCGTGAACCAGAACCACAGCGTCATCACCACCGTGAGCACTTGCGCGGTGTCGCGCAGATAAACCTGCAGGCTGGAGACGAACCAGCCGACCCCCACCGCGAAAAGTCCGATAAACAACATGTACAAAGGCAGCAGCAGCACCATCGGGCTGATCGATTTCAACACAATCAACGAGGCGATCATCACCAGCAGCAGAGCGATCAGATGATGGATCAGAGACGACAGAAAAATAGACACCGGGACCACCTCAGCCGGAAACAGCGTGCGCGTAATGAGCGTAGCTTGTTCCAGCATGCTGGACGCGGATCGCAGCACGGTGTCCTGAAACAGCAGCCAGGGCAGCATTCCGCAGAACAGAAACATGGTGTAGTTTTGCGTCACCGAGCCCGGCGGCAGCTTGGTTTTCAGGCATACCTGGAAGATGAACGTCCAACTCAGCAACAGCACCAGCGGGTGGATCACGCCCCAGATCCAGCCGGCGGCCGAGCCTACATAGCGCTGCTGGAAGTCGCGGCGGACCAGTTGCGCCACCAGCGAGCGCCGCTGCACTAGATTGCGAACGAAATGGCGGCCTGGAATATGCTTCACGAGATATGCTTCACGATAAGAGTGTAAACTGATCGTGTGCGCTTTGTCCTCAGAGAAGCGCCGGTTCTCGCCGTGGCCCTGTGGATTTTGCCGGCGGCGATGTCGGCCGGCCCCTTGCCCCCGGATCTCGGCCAATTAACCTACGACATCGAGTGGCGCTTGATCCACGCGGGAGACGCGGTCCTCGAACTGCGCAATTCCGAGGGGCGCATGAAGCTGGATTCCGCGGGTCTGGTTTCCGCGCTGTTCAAAGTGGATGACACCTATACCGTGCGCTTTGAACAATCGTTCTGCGCCAGTGAGAGCCAGATGGATTCGAAGGAAGGCAAGCGCCACCGCCAGAGCGCAGTAACCTACGATCGCAATCTGAACCGCGCCAGTTGGGTGGAACACGACGTGCTAGATAACAACAAGGTGCTGCGGAAGGCTCAAGTGGATATCCCCCATTGCGTTCACGATGTGCTGGGCGGGCTTCTGATGCTGCGCGGGTCAACGCTGGAACCAGGGCAATCGACGCTCGCTCCCATGAGCGACGGCCGCCGCGCCGCTCAAGTGAAGGTGGAGGCGCAGGAGCGCGAGGAAGTGACCACGCCGGCCGGGACCTTCAAGACCATTCGCTACGAAGTGAATCTGCTGAATGGCGTGATTTATCTGCGCAAAGGCCGGGTGTTCGTGTGGTTATCGGACGACGCCAAAAGGATACCGGTGCAGATCCGGCTGCGGCTGGCTTTTCCCATTGGAACGGTGACGCTACAGCTCCAAAAGGAAGAAGCGAAATGAGGCGGCCGATGCTGCTGGCGGCGGCGATTCTGCTGCTCGGCGCGAGCAGCGGTCCGGCGCAGGCGCCAGGCGTTGAGCCGTCCAGCCCGCTGATGCCGAATGCCCAGGTAAACGAATTGTGCGGCCGGCTGGGCGAACTCATGGAGGCGGGAGGCGTGGCCGTCCCGGACCTGCAACGCGCCGCGGCTCCAGTGATCGAAAACACGCGGCAGAATTGCATCCAGTTGCGCCTGCGGCCCGGGCGCGCCCAGATCACCTACTCGCTGCTGACCAATCTGCGCGCGTATCTGGCGCTGGCCGATTCAGTTCCCAAGCCGTTCCCGTTTTCCGAAGCCGCGCAGCAGCAATTGACCGAGCTGCGCAATGACGCCAACCGGCTGGATGCGCACTTTCGGGCCCTGATCGAGAACCGCGACCGGCAACTGACGAGTCCCGATCCCGCGAATCTCGCGCGCTATGCCGAGGCCAACCGCAAGCTCCCCGCGCCCGTGGCGGGCAAGCCGCGAGTGGTATTTTTTGGCGATTCGATCACCGACATCTGGCGCTTGAACGAATACTTTCCGGATAGCGATTATCTGAATCGGGGAATTTCGGGACAAACCGGCGGTCAACTGGTTCAGCGCATGCAAGATGACGTTGTCGCGCTGCATCCCGCGGCGGTGCTGATTCTGATCGGCACCAACGATCTGGCGCGGGAGACTCCGGTGACCACCATCGAGAGCGATTACCAGATGCTGGCGGACATGGCGTCGGTCAATAAGATCAAAGTGATTTTCGCTTCCGTTTTGCCGGTGAGCGACTACCACAAAGATCAGGACCCGGCCTACGAGCGAAGGCTGCAGCGGCCGCCAGTCTTTATCAAAGCTTTGAACGACTGGCTGCAGACGTTCTGTACCCAGCGCGGCTGCACCTACCTGGACTACTACACCGCAATGGTGGACACTGCGGGGCAATTGCAGACCGACATCTCGGACGACGGGCTGCATCCGAACGCTAAGGGATTCCGTGTGATGGCCCCGCTGGCCTCGGCAGCCATCGCCAAAACTGTTGCGCCGACCGTCACTTCGGAGAAACCTAAGAAGCGTGGATTAGCGTCTATTCTGAAGTAGCATGAAATCCAGCTTCCACCGGTTCTGCCTGTTCCTGGCCCTGACCGCATCCGCGCTTGCGCAGACCAGCATGACGGTGGCGCAACTGGTGGGCTTCGTCAAGTCCTCCGTTGAACTGCACGAGGACGATCGCAAGCTGGCCGACATGGTCAAGAAGGTGCGGCTAACGAATCAACTCGACGCACACTCCGTGGAGACCCTGCAGACCCTGGGCGCCGGACGCCTGACAATGGCCGCGCTGCGCACGCTGGTGACCGATTCTGCCAGTCTGCCGGCCGCTCCCGCGCCGAAGGTGAGTGCTGCGCCCATACTCGCGCCCATGGCCGCGCCGGACGCCGCGCAGCAGAAAGAGATCCTGGCGGCGGTTACCGAGAACGCTCTGAATTATTCCGACAGCCTGCCGAACTTTATCTGTCTGCAAGTAACCCAGCGCTATGTCGATCGGGCCGGCGGCGATCATTTCGTGCCGGCCGATAAGATCGCCGAACGCCTGAGTTACTTCGAGCACAAGGAAGATTACAAAGTCATCTCGGTAAATGACGCGCCGGTAACCAATCGCAAGCACGAGCAACTAGGTGGCGCGACTTCCAGTGGCGAGTTTGGGACCATGCTGCTCGGAATCTTCACCCCCGAGAGCCGGACTGAGTTTCAATGGGAGCGGTGGGGCAAGTTGCGCGGTCACATCATGCATGTGTTCAGCTTCCGCGTCCGTCTGGAAAACTCGCAATACCATATCACCGCGGAAGAGGTGAAGCGGACGATACCGGTGGGCTATCACGGCTTGATTTATGCCGATCGCGACAGCCGCTCGGTGATGCGCATCACCATGGAAGCGGATGATATCCCGTCCGATTTTCCGATCCGCAGCGCCTCGGAGACCCTCGATTACGATTCCATCGCGATCTCCGGCGTAAAGTTCATCCTTCCGCTCAAAGTCGAGATGCAGATGCGCGACGGAAAAAGCGCAATGAAAAACGAAGCCGCGTTCCGGCTGTACAACAAGTTTGGCGCCGATACCAGCATCACCTTCGACGCGCCCGATGCCTCGACCCCCGAGCCCAAAGCTACAGATCCGCCCGGCAAGTGAGGCCCGCCAAACATCCCCGCGCACTCCGGGTACCGGCCGCGGCGCGAGCGCTTCACCGTACTATTATTGGAATAGAAATGAAGCACTGGACAGCACGACTAGCCTTGTTGGTGGTGCTCAGCCTCCTGGCGCTCGCGCAGAGCAAGCTCACAGTCGAGCAGTTGATCAGTTTCGTCAAATCCTCGGTCCAGTTGCAACATGACGACCGGCAGATCGCAACTTTCATCAAGAAGAACGTAAAGCTTTCCAACCGGCTGGACGCGCGCACCGTGGAAGAGCTTCAGGGAGCGGGAGCGGGCCCGCAAACCGTGGCCGCGCTGAAGGCGCTGATCACCGAATCGGCCAGCCTCGAACCTCCACCGCCGCCGGCTCCGAAGCTGGTGGTGGCGGGACCGCCGCCGCCCGATTCCATCGAGCAAAAGCGGATTCTCGCGGAGATAACCGAGCGCGCGCGGAATTACATCGCGGGCTTGCCGAACTTTATCTGCCTCCAGGTGACGCGCAAATACGGCGATGTCAGCGGCCTCGAAAACTACCGCCTGCTCGATACCATCGCCGAGCGCCTGAGCTACTTCGAGCAGAAGGAAGACTACAAAGTGGTTTCGATCAATGGAATCCCGGCGACGCCGGGCGCCAAACACGAACAGAAAAATGGCGCCAGCTCTTCGGGTGAATTTGGATCGATCCTGCGAGAGATTTTCGCGCCGGAAACCGAGACGCAATTCGACTGGGAGCGGTGGGCCACGTTGCGCGGCAAGCGGATGTATGTCTATAACTTCCACGTGAGCCAGTTGCGCTCGCAATATAGCATTTATTCGGACGAGGTGAAGCGGACGGTGATCGCCGGATATCACGGGCTGATATACGCGGACCGGGATACCAAGATGGTGATGCGCGTCAAGCTGGAAGTGGAAGGTTTGCCGGTCGATTTTCCCATTCAGAGCGTGGATCTCGACATGAATTACGATTTGACCAAGATCTCGGGGCAGGAATACCTGCTGCCGCTGAAATCCGAGATCCGTTCGCGCGAAGGCCGGTTTCTGTCGAAGAATGAGATCGAATTCCGAATGTATAACCGCTTCGGCGCGGACACCAGCATTCAGTTCGGCGATGTGCCGGATGCGCTGCCCGAAGATACTACTAAGGAACAACTCGCCAAATAGCGGCGTGATCTAACGTCGTACCTTAACTGCGATAAACGTAGGCGCGGGTCATCGGCGCAGCCCGGTTGGCGCCACGCTTCGCCAGCAGAACCTGGTGCAGGCCCAGTCCACCCTCCTCGAAAGCGATCGAAGAACCAGCCAGATATAACTGCCAGGTGCGCCACGTGGCCTCGTCCACGACCTGAAGGCAAGCTTCGCGCTGGGCCGCGAGACGATCTACCCAGGCTCGGCAGGTGAGCGCGTAATGCCGCCGCAGATTTTCCACATCCAGGACTTCGAAGCCGGCGTTTTCAGCCGCGTGAATGACGTCGTGCAGAGTGACAATCTGCCCGCCCGGGAAAACGGCGCGGGCGATGAACAGGCTTTGGGCGTCGCTCCGCACTGGCGCGGGTCGCGTAATCCCATGATTCAGAAACAGGCCGTCGGGAGCCAGCAACTTTACGACGGTACGGAAATAGACTTCGAGGTGAGCGCGGCCGACGTGCTCGAACATGCCGACGGAAGAAATTTTATCGAAGGTTCCCGTGAGATCGCGGTAGTCCATCTCGCGGATGGCGGCCTGCTCTGCGAGCCCTTCCTTCCGAACCCGCTCGGTGGCGTATTCGAATTGCCTGTCGCTCAGAGTGCAACCATCGGCATGGGCCCCAAAGTGGCTCGCCGCGTGCCGGACCAGCGCCCCCCAGCCGCAGCCGATGTCTAAGAAGCGGTCGGCTGGGTGCAGAACCAGCTTGCGGCAGATGTGGTCGAGTTTAGCGGCTTGCGCCTGATCGAGAGTTGCGCCGGGCCGATCGAAGTAGGCGCAGGAGTAAACCATTTGCGAATCCAGGAACAGTTTATAGAACTCGTTAGAGCGATCGTAGTGGAAACGAATGTTACGCGCGGTGGTGCCGCGAGTGGCCCAGCGTTGGGTGAGCCTCCAAGGATTCCAGCGGCAAACCGCGTCGAAAAACTGGCGTCGAAAGGTGGTCGCGGATTGCGACAATTGATAGCGAACCGCAGCGACGAAGTCACCGTGGACCTCGATCTCGCCGTTGACGAACGCTAGAGCTACGGAATATGCGTCGGCGCGGGCAAGCCACTCCTGGCCGCCTTTGTGGCGCGGAACAATCTCGAAATCCTGCGCTTGAGCGGGCGCAGCGGCAGAGGAGCCAGCCGGCACGGTATTCTCTCCGGGTAACTGATATCACAATGGAGCGGCGGTGGCAATCGGGGGACAAGTTACACTGGTGAAGCACTGGAGGTGCACCATGACCAACAACACTTACACCAACCAGTCCTTTTGCGCGCAATAGCAAGCGTCGTAAAGGATTTCCGTCCGAGACCCGCGTCAAGAAGGGCCTGCGGATCATCCACGCAGAAAAAGAATTACTTGAGAAACTGGGACGGAACGATCCGTGTCCCTGCGGATCAAACCGCCGCTTTCAAAAACTGTTGTATGAGAGCGGGAAGCCTTGACGGCGAGCGGCGCAATTACTTTTTTCAGAGAGTAGTCGTCTCTATGCGGCGGGCGGCAGAAATGCCGTCCGCTTGCTTCGTCGTCGACCGTCGGGTCTTGGCCCGTCAAGCCGATTTTCGAATGGGCACGAAACGGATTTCCACTCGTTTTTGGAGCGCGGCGGCCACACGGCGCAACATAGCCAGCGAGTGACCCTCGTAATCGGCGTCTTCGAGCCGGCAGATAACGGACGCCGTAGTTCCAATCAAGTTTGCCAGTTCCGCTTGCGTGAGTTTCGCCTTGCTGCGAAGTTGGTAGATCTTGCGGCCGACTTCATCGTTGGCGCGAAGCTCTTCGAGGGCCTTGAGCCGATGAGGTTTGCCTCGGTAGAGCAAGTGGTCGATGATCTTTAAGGCATCGGTAGTAGGTGGATGGCGTCTTTGCATCTCAGAATCCTTTCAATGTGTGCTTACCCGGGTGGACCTCAAAAAGCCGCCGGCGGCGCAGCGCCAAATCAATCTCCCGATCTGGTACCCGTTGCTCCTTAGTCAGTCCGTTCGTCAAGATCACGGCTTCGCGGCCGTGGGAGAAATATAGGACACGGTACTGCACTCCTCAGACAGCCGCGCGCAGCTCATAAATTCCGTCGCGCAGGTAATCGGCCTCCGGTCTGCGCATCTCATGGCCAAGTTCGGCTAGACGAGCGGCCCTGAGCCGCACCTTGTCCTGTGCCGATTCAGGGAGGCTCAGCAGCCAAGCGATAAAGGGCGCTTCGCCATTTTCATCACATTAGATGACCACGCGGGTCGGCGGCATCTTCTCTTGTAAGTTCCAGTCTATTCGCAAAAATGCGAATTGTCAAAGCCAGTAGCTGGACGAATGTGCGGCGGGCTATACTGGTTGGGGCCGTAGGCGCACTATGACGAACAGCATCCACGCGCGCCGATCATTCTTGGTGTTGTGGGCGCTCGTCGGTGCCCAGTTGTGCCAAGCGGCATCAAGATTCGACGGTACTTGGCGGGGGACATACAACAGCCTTCACGCCTTGGCCAGAACGACTTCTTCACCGGCGAGCGCCGCTGCGTATTCCTGGCACGCCAATAGGTCTTCTTTCGTGAGCTGCGGATACGCGGCCAGGAGTTGATCGGAATCCTCGCCCGCGGCCATCTTCTGCAGGAGTAGATACACCGGAATACGAGTTCCCTTGATACAGGGCTTACCCATCATCACTTCCTGACGGGAGGCGAGTCGGGCAGGGAGCTTCATACCGTTAACTCCGCGGCCTCAGTGCCCTTCGCCTAAAAACCGCTCGACTTCAATAGCCGCCATGCAGCCCGCCCCCGCGGCGGTGACAGCTTGACGATAAGTCCGGTCCTGCACGTCGCCCGCGTGGAACACGCCCGTGATATTGGTTCGCGCGCCCCCGTGGGAGATGATGTAGCCGTCCGCGTCGAGATCGATCTGGCCCACGAACGGCTTGGTGTTGGGGATGTGGCCGATCGCCACAAAGTATCCATCCGCCGCCTCATCCCACACGCGATTGGTCTTGAGGTCATGCAGCTTCACTCCCGTGACGATATTTTTCGACACGTCGTAGATGTCCTCGACCACGGTGTTGGGCAGGAACTTAATCTTGCTATTGGCGCGGGCGCGATCCAGCATGATCTTCGACGCGCGAAAATTCTCGCTGCGATGCACCAGCGTGATGGTGTCTCCGAACCGCGTCAGGAAGTTGGCCTCTTCCATCGCGGAATCGCCGCCGCCGATCACCACGATTTTGCCGCCTTTATAAAACGCGCCGTCGCAAGTGGCGCAGGAACTCACGCCGCGGCCGATCAGCTTCTGCTCGTTGGGCAGCCCCAGCCAGCGCGCCGAAGCGCCCGACGCGATGATCAGCGTGCTGGTCTCCTGCCAGTCGCCGTCGATATTCAGCCGGAACGGGCGCTTTGACAGATCTGCTTCGATCACCGTGCCGTGCATATACACAGCGCCGAAACGCTCGGCCTGCTTCTGCATGTTGGCGACCAGGTCGGGCCCATTAATTCCATCCGGAAATCCCGGAAAATTCTCGACTTCAGTGGTGAGCGAAAGCTGGCCGCCCGGCTCATGTCCGATGACGACCAGTGGGTTCAAGCCGGCTCGGCCGGTGTAGATGGCGGCCGTGCTCCCAGCGCAGCCCGATCCAAGAATGATGACGTTATGCACGTTTTATGTTACCAACCGACGTGTATAGATGATTGGCGCGCCGTTTCGATTCAGTCAAAACCACAGCGACACGATGCGGTTCGCGAGAAACGCAAACACATACGCGAAGACCGTCATGTAGCCAAATTGAATGATGGGCCAGCGCCAGCCGCCGGTTTCACGCCGCACCACGGCCACCGTCGACATGCACTGCATTGCGAACGCGAAGAACACCAGCAATGCCGCGGCGCCGCCCGGCGTAAGGTCGTGCCGCAAGGCCGCCTGCAGGC
This sequence comes from Bryobacterales bacterium, assembly GCA_963779075.1. Classification (GTDB taxonomy): domain Bacteria; phylum Acidobacteriota; class Terriglobia; order Bryobacterales; family Bryobacteraceae; genus Palsa-187. Next base: position 139,726 of record CAVZWS010000018.1, on the reverse strand, counting down.
CCATCGATTGCGTGGTGCCCTCGATTCCATAAATAGTCCCAAGCGTGCCGACGATCACTTCGCGCGCCGCCAGCGACGTAATCAGTCCGATGCCGATCTTCCAGTTGAAGCCCAGCGGACGGATGGCCGGCTCGACCGCGTGTCCGACCATGCCCGCGATGCTGTCGCCGATGGCCGGCGCCTTGCCATCGTGCAGCGGCAGATTCGCCAGCACCCAAAGGATGATCGCCACCGCCAGTATCACGGTGCCGGCGCGGCGCAGGAACACCCGTGCGCGGTCGATGAGCCGCAGCACCAGAGACGTCACGGTGGGCCAGCGGTAAGGCGGCATTTCCAGAATGAACGGCGCGCGCGTGCTCTTCAGTACCGTCGATTTCAGCAGTCGCGCCGTGACGATCGCCGCCAGGAAGCCCAGCACATACAAACCCAGCAGCGCCGCGGCGCGGGTGCCGAAGAACGGTCCCAGCAGCGGTTTTTCGGGGATGAAGGCCGCGATCACCAGCGTATAAACCGGCAGGCGCGCCGAGCAGGTCATGAACGGAGCGATCAGAATGGTGGCGATGCGGTCGCGCTTGTTCTCGATGGTGCGCGTCGCCATGATGGCCGGGACCGCGCAGGCGTAAGCCGATAGCAGAGGGATAAAACTTTTTCCCTGGAGCCCGATGCGCGCCATGGTGCGGTCCGCGATCAGCGCCGCGCGCGCCAGATAGCCCGAGTCTTCCAGCACGCCGATGAACAGGAACAGCAGCAGGATTTGCGGTAGGAATACGATCACCGCTCCCACGCCGCTCCACACGCCATTGACGATCAGCGACCGAAGCGCTGTATCCGGCATGGTGGCTTCGATCCATTTCCCGGAAATCTGGATAGCGTTTGCGACAGCGTCCATCATAGGACGCGCCCCGGCGAAAATGGTCTGGAAGACTCCCACCACCACCATCAGGAACACCAGCGGTCCGATCACTGGATGCAGAAAGATTCCATCCAGGCGGCGCGTCCACAGCGGCGGAGCGGGTGCCCGGAAGTTCGTCCGGCGGCTCATGTTGGCCGCCCAGTCGCGCACCTTCGGCACGTCTTGCAGTACCGGAAGTTGCAACAGCGGCGGCTTGGGAGGCAAGTGCAGCGGCGCGGCGTTGAGGAACTCGAACACCTTTTCGACGCCAGCGCCTTTCGACGCGCTGATCAGGACCACGGGCGTATTGAGCTGTTTCGACAGCTCCGCCGTATCCACTTCACCGCCGCGGCCGTGCAGATCGTCGGCCATGTTGAGAATCACCAGCGTCGGCAATCCCAAGCTCAAAATAGGAGCGGCCAGCGACAGGTGGCGGCTAAGGTTCGTCGAATCCAGGATCAACATCACCGCGTCGGGCTTGGGCAAGCCCTTCATGGTTCCGGCCAGCACGTCGTGCGTGACGCGCTCGTCTTCGGTGCGTGGCTGCAAACTGTAAACGCCGGGCAGATCCACTACGAAAATTTCGCGCAGATGTCCCAGCTTAGCGCGTCCCATGCGGTGCTCCACCGTTACGCCCGGAAAGTTCGCGACCTTCTGGCGCAAGCCGGTGAGCCGGTTGAACAGCGTGGACTTGCCGGAGTTCGGTGGCCCGACAATAGCCACTACGTGCTGCTTACCGGAAGTTACCGGCGGCGGCAGAGTGGCGATAGCAGGGCCGTGGCAATTGTCCATCAGATGTTCCTTATCGCAGAATCAAATGCACGGCGGTCTCACGGCGCAGCGCCACTTCCGAGCCGTCCACGCGAAACACGCGCGGATCGCCGCCCGGCGCCGCATGCGCCCGCGTAACCGTGTGACCCGGCAAAAAGCCCAGTTCCATTAAACGCTGGGCATCTATATCGGACATGTCGATGCGGTCGAGAATACCCGTCTCGCCCTTCTTGAGCGCGGTCAGGTTGCGAGGTCCGGCCGGATCTGCGTGGCTCTTCCTATTGAAACCTATTTGCATCCTGCATTTATTATGGCTCTTGCCGGGAGGGTTTTCAACTGGGTATTGCAATTCACTTGCAACTAGCGTCGTACCCAATGCGCGGCGGCAGCCAGGGTGAACGCGAACGTGAGGATGGTAAGAATCGCGCCCAACATCACGGATTGAGGCGCGTAATCCACCATAACCAGACTTTCTCCCTGCGGAATCGCAATGCCGCGCAGGCCGCCATGGACTTCAATTATGCGCTGCGGAACACCATTCACGCGAGCCTCCCAGCCCGGATAATACAGCTCGCTCAGCACCAGCGTGCCGCGGCCGGTGGCGGTTACTTTGACAGCGATGTGGCGGGCTGAATGTTCCTCAACACCAGCCAGCCCTGTCGCTCCTTCGACCCAGGCGCGCGGATAGACGCTCGGATTCGCATATATTTTCCAGTTCGCATCGGCGTAGACCGGATTGGGGTCCGTCGTCGAAGCCGGCTTCAGAAAATAGCGGACATTGAGCAGGTCGCTTCCGGAGGCGCCTTTTCCCGTCAGGTCCATAAAGTTGGCGGCGAGCGTGACCGCGCCACCGTTGAGAGTCTCGATGCCCCAAGAGTCGCCGATGTTCAGCTCTGGCGGCGCTATTACCTGAACTCGGAACGGCCCCGGCTGCGATTTGAGGAAAGCCGCCGCGCCGCGCATGCCGATCAGCCGTTCGAGCTGGTCCGTGCCCTTGCGCCCCTCTTCGATCTTGTTGAAGGCGACGGTGCCAAACAGATGCAAATCGAACATGATGAAGGCCACCACCAGGAAGCGTCCCACGTCGCCGATGCCGCCTCCCGAGATGTAGCGAAAGAGCGGATACGCCATGATGATGAATAGCAGTGACCACTCGGTCCAGGGTTTCAACACTGGCTGGCCGAATATATATGGAATCGCCCAAACCACGCCGGAGGCAATCGCCGCCCACATCAGAATGCGATTGAAGCGGGACCAGGTCGTTGCCGCTTCCGTGCCGCAAAACAGCGTCTGCGCGCCGTAGGCCGCCAGAATCACCAATCCAAAGTGGGCGATGTAGAGGAAACGGCTGGCCTCGCGCGCCATCCATAGCAATGGGACCAACGCGTAGACCAATCCATACAATAACGAAGGCGCCCCTAGCGAAAATAGAAATGCGCCGAGCACAAGTCCGGCCGCATACCGCACCCATGGATGCTCGCGATGCTTCCAGAAACCAATAAGGGCCAGCAGCAACGGGAACACGCCCAGATAAGGACTCAGCGCCTCGCCCGGCCCCATTTTGTCCTGCGAATTCCAAGCGAATAAATAACTCAGCACGCTGCTGGGCCAGAAGTAATCAACCAGGTAAGCGATTGGTATTTTTTGGGTGGCCGGCAGCGACGTGCCGGAGATGAATCGAATTGCTCTGGCGCTGTACTCCGCCGAGGGCAGCAACTGGACCGCGCCCGCGGCCAGCCCCGTGATGGCCGTTACCCCCGCCACCGCCGCCGGACTCCACCACCCGGTTCGCCTATGCACCGCGTAATACCCGGCTGCGGAGACCAAGACAATCACCTGCATCATTACGATATGCAGCCCGCCCGCCAGAATCGACAAACCGAGCGTCAATCCAGCCAACGCCGCGTAAGTTAGCGACCGACGCAGGGCGTGGGCTTGCAAAGCGCGCAGCGTTAGCAGGAATTGAAGGGGAAGCCAAACCGCGCTATCGAGCAGATGCGGCCAGGGGGCCGCTCCGACGAATCCACCCAGCGAATAGCACAAGCCGGCGAGCAGTGCGGGGAAGCGATGGAGCCCCATTTCGCGTATCAGCGCGAACATGAAATACGCGGCCAGCAAATGCGTGAATACGAAGTAGAGATGATAGAGCCGCGTCGACAACAGCCCGTTGCCATTGGCCGGAAACAGCGCGAACACCAAGTGGAGCGGGTAGAACGCCGCCGTCTGCATTTCGCCGATGAAGCTGTGTCCGCCGAAGGTATAGGGATCCCACAGCGGCACGCTTCCGTGACGCACGCTCTCCGCCCAGAAGTGAAACCATGAGTACGCTTGGTTAACGGTTTCCCCCACCGTCAGCATCGAAAACTGGCTAGTGAAAACGATCTGCCAATAGAACGCCACGATCGCCAGCGACAGCCAGAAGAGACACTTGAGTGTTGCCTTGGCGCTATCTGGCTTGACCATTGTGAGAGGAAGCGGCGGCTCCGGTGTTCCATTCTAACCCAGGGGTTCGGCCGCGCGGCTTAACTCGTCAACCGATCATATTCGGCACGAGTTCCGATCAGACCCACGTAACCGCGCCCGATTCGAATTCATCCAGGGCTCGATCATGATCCCCAATTCGTACGGTGACTAAGTTACCTTTGCCGCGAAGGCGGCGAATCCGAGAGACAGGTGTGAGGGATTCGTGCACCAAAGTTGATAATTCTTGACAGCGAGCCGTTGCACGCCGCAGGCAGCTCCCGGTATAGCTTCCAGAAAGCGGCGGGTCGCCTGCGACTTCACGATTCCGGTGGCCAGGCTTTCAACGTTCCATTTTACCGTTCGCTGCGCGCTTCTTCCCGCAAAAAATCGAGCTTTCCAGAGGATGCATCGTGATCCAATTGATGCTCCCAACGCTCCTGTTCCAGTTGCGTAGATACGCTCGGGCACAGTTGCGCAAACTCTTCCGGAGTTAGCTCCTGAATGGCCCGTTCAATCTGTTCGACGCGGCTCATATAACTCAGCCCCCGATCGAATACATCGGCCTCGGCGGCGGCACAAACTTCGCGGTATTGATCTGGTGCCCGATCCATTTGTCCTTCACGGAGCCGCGGATGGCGTCGGCGATGGCTTGATCGGGAGCCCCGTTGCGCAGCAGTCCGCGCATGTCGGTCTCATCAATCGCAAACAGGCAATAGCGGAACTTGCCGTCGGCCGTCAAGCGGATGCGGTTGCAATTCAGGCAGAACGGCTTGCTCACCGAAGCAATGAATCCAATACGGCCCTTGCCATCGGCGAATTCGTATTCGGTGGCCGGAGCGCGCGGATCGCGGTCCGGGATCTCGCGCAGCGGACCAATCTCGCGCGTCAGCATCGCGATCATATCGTCGGTCAAGCAGCACTTTGTCGTGATCCCAGATGCCCTGCGCGTCGAGCGGCATGAACTCGATGTAGCGGATCTCGATGCCGTGCTCGCGCCCGAAGCGCGCCAGCGGAACGATATCGCCTTCCACCAGATCCTTGACCGCCACCGCGTTGATCTTGATCACCGGGTAGCCGATGCGCAGCGCGGCCTCGATGCCGTTCATCACTTTGCCGAAATCGTCGCGCCGCGTGATTTGCTTGAAGCGCTCGCGGTCCAGCGTATCCAGATGGACGTTGAGCCGCCGCAGCCCGGCGTCGTAGAGCTCTTGCGCCTGGTCGGCCAGCAGCACGCCGTTGGTGGTCAGCGCCATGTCCTGAATGCCTTCAATCGCACCCAGCCGATGGATCAGCTTCGCCAGATCCTTGCGCAGCAAAGGCTCGCCGCCGGTGATGCGCAGCTTGCGCACGCCCAGCGACACCGCGACGCGCACGAAGCGCTCGATCTCCTCGAAAGTCAGGATCTCCTCGCGCGGCTGGAACTTCACGCCCTCTTCCGGCATGCAATAGAAGCAGCGGATGTTGCAGCGATCCGTGACGCTGATGCGCAGGTTGTCGTGGACGCGGCCGTAGGTGTCGATAAGAGGAGTCACGATAGCGGGCCTGCGAAGATTCAATCTAATTGTAACTCTTCGCGGCCGGCGCGCCGCACCACCAGGCCCAGCGCCACGGCCAGGATGACGCCCAGGGCCAGCAGATACCAGCCGTGAGCGCGCAGCCACGTGCCGGAATGTTCGCCCAGTGTGGCGCCCAGATACGCCAGCGCGGCGTAGCGCGGAATGCGCGCGGCGGCGAGCACCAGCAGGAATCGCTTGCGCGTAACCCCCATGGCGCCGGCGCATGCCGCGAAAGCTTTGAAGGGCAGAATGGGGATGGGCAGGAAGGCCGGGATGAATACCGTGATCATGCCGTAGCGCAGGAACCAGGCGCGGAAGCGCTGGCCGCGTCCCGACGCTGTGTGCTTGGCCAAAAACTTTTCGCCGCCGCGGCGCAGTACTTCGAAGAAGAACATGCTGCCCACCAGCGATCCCACCACCGCTAGCGCGGCGGTCAGCACGGCATCCTGGGGGCGCGCCGCCGTGATGAACAGCAGCAGGACGTCGGTGCCGCCGGGATTCGGAATCCCGGCCGACTCCACCATCGCGAGCACCAGAACCCCCACCGGCCCCAGCTCTTTCAGAATTTCGAGAAAATGCTGCATCCGTTATCCGGCGTCGTTATCAGACGCGCCACCAATCATAGCGAGTAGACCGGCTTCGTCGATAACCGCGACGCCCAGTTCGCGCGCCTTATCCAGCTTCGAGCCGGCTTCTTCGCCCGCCACCACGTAGCTGGTCTTCTTGCTGACCGACCCGGCCACCTTGCCGCCCGCGGCCTCGATCCGTTGCTTGGCTTCGTCGCGCGTGAGCTTCGGGAGCGTGCCTGTCAGCACCAAGGTCATGCCGGCCAGCGGACCGCCGTCGCGCTTCTTGACCGCGTGAGTGAAGGAAAACCCGGCTTCACGCAATCGTTCCACCAGCGCCTGGTTATGCTTCTCGTGGAAGAACTGGTGAATGCTGTGCGAGACTTTCGGCCCCACTTCTTCGGCCTTCTGCAGCTCTTCTTCATCGGCGGCCGCGATCTTATCCAGATCGCCAAACGCTTCGGCCAGGAACTGCGCGGTGCGTTCGCCGACGAACGGGATGCCCAGGCCGTTCAGGATGCGCGGCAGCGGCGCGCGGCGCGAAGCGTCGATATTGGCCAGCACCTTTTCGGCCGACTTCTTGCCCATGCGCTCGAGATCCATTAGGTCGTCGAGTTTCAGCTCGTAGAGATCGGCGACATTCTTCACCAGGCCTTTGCCCACCAGTTGATCCACCAGCGCTTCGCCCATGCCGTCGATGTTCATGACGCCGCGCGCGGCCCAGTGCAGAATGGTTTCCTGCAAACGCGCCGGACAGTTGATATTGATGCAGCGGCTGGCGGCCTCGCCCTCCACGCGCACGATCTCGCCGCCGCAGACGGGGCACGCCGCTCGGCATGCGGAAGGGGCGGCGATGCTTGCCCTTCCTTCACGACCCGCACCACTTGCGGGATCACATCGCCCGCGCGTTCCACCAGCACCGTATCGCCGATCTGCACGCCCAAGCGCTCCATTTCGTCTTCGTTGTGCAGAGTCGCGCGCGAAACCATCACGCCGCCCATGTTCACCGGACGGAATGTGCGCCCGGCGTCAGCGTGCCCGTGCGCCCGACGGTGACGCTGATATCCTCCACCACGGTTTCCTCCTGCCGCGCCGGGAACTTGAACGCGATGGCCCAGCGCGGGGCTCGCGCTCTCCAGCCCAGCGTTGCTGTTGCGCGACGGAATCCACTTTGGCGACGACGCCGTCGATTTCATAGGGCAGGGAATCGCGCTTCTCTTCCCACTCCTTGCAGAACGCCATCAGCGCTTCGATGTCGGCGCACTTGCGCCAGTTCGGATTCACCTTGAAGCCCAGTCTTCTGGAGTTGCTCCAGAGTCTCGCTCTGCGTGGGCGGCGCGGGAACCACGAAATAGGAAAAATAATCCAGCCGGCGCGAAGCCGTGATGGTTGGGTCCAGCACGCGCAGCGATCCGGCCGCGGCGTTGCGCGGATTCGCGAACACTGGCAGCCCGGCAGCCGCGCGCTCGTCATTCAGTTTGTCGAAAGCCTTGCGGTTGAAGACCACTTCGCCGCGCACTTCTTCCACCGGCGCGCGAAAGGGAATCGAGCGAATGGTGCGCGCGTTTTCGGTGACGTCTTCGCCGGTCGATCCGTCGCCGCGCGTGACGGCCTGCGCCAGCTTGCCGTCGCGATAATGCACCGCCAGCGACAGCCCGTCGAGCTTCAGTTCGGCGACATAAGCGAAGTCCTCTTCGCCCAACAGGTCGCGCACGCGCCGGTCGAAGTCGCGCAGTTCGCCCTCGTTCAAGGCATTGTCCAGGCTCAGCATGGGCGACGAATGCGCCACCTTGACGAAGCCTTCGCGGGGCTTGCCGCCCACGCGCTGGGTGGGCGAATCGTCCGTGACCAGTTCCGGATGCGCGGCTTCGAGCGCCTGCAACTCGCGCATCATCGCGTCGTATTCGGCGTCGCTGATTTCAGGCGCATCCAGCACGTAATACAGGTGCTCGTGATGCTGCAATTTCTTGCGCAACGCTTCGATTTTCTGGGGGATGGAACTCACGGGACGTTATACTTGAGAAATCGCAAAATATCAGCAGCCGGTCCTGATCTACAATCCTGTCGCAGGCAAGTTCCGGCGGCAGCCTGAGCGTATTCTCCAACGTACCATTGATGCCTTGAAAAAAGCAGGCATTGTGGCGGCACTCACGCCCACCGAGGCGGCCGGCCATGCCACGGAACTCGCGCGCGACGCCGTGGCGGCCGGCGCGGACCTGATCCTGGTGCTGGGCGGCGATGGAACCATCAATGAAGTTGCCAACGGAATGATCCCTTCGCACGTACCGCTAGGCGTGTTGCCCGGCGGCACCGCGAATGTGCTGGCGAACGAATTGGGCCTGGGCAATTCACTGGAACGCGCCATCGAGCGCTTGGGACGCTGCGTGGAGCGGCGCATCGCGGTGGGAGCGCTGTGCCATGGCAGCGGCGCAAGCTCGCCATTTTCTGATGATGTGCGGCGTGGGCCTGGACGCGACCATCGTGACCAAGGTGAATCCCGAGCTGAAGGCACGCGCCGGGAAAGCTGGCCTATTGGGTCGCGGGCTTCGGCGCAGTTCTTCCACACCGTCGGACAGTTTCACGCCGAGGCCGGCGCCGAGCAACGGCAGTGCGGGTTCGTGCTGGTCTCGCGCGTGCGCAACTACGGCGGCGATATGGAAATCGCCAGCGGCGCGTCGCTGCTGAGCGATGACTTTGAGGTCGTGTTATTCGACGGATCGAATCCGCTGCGGTATGCGGCGTACATGGCTGCGGTGACGCTTCGGCAGGTGAAGTCCATGCCGGGCGTGAGAACGCTGCGCGCCCGCCGGGTGGCGTTTTCGGGAGATGCGCACCTGCAGATCGACGGCGAATATGGCGGCCGCATTCCCGCCACTCTGGAGATGGTGCCGGATGCGCTGACGCTGCTGGTCGCCGGCCGCCTATCGCTGATATCCAGAAAAGCCGTCATGGATAATCTGACACATTCCCTCGTGGGCCTGATGCTGGCGCGCGCCGGTCTCGAAAAGACCACGCCGCACGGCACCGCCATGATGGTGCTGGCAGCCAACGCTCCCGATATCGACGCCATCTTCTGGTTCGGCGGCATCCATGCCGTATCTTGAATGGCATCGCACTTACTCGCATGCCATCGCTTTTGCGCCCGCTGGTGGCGCTGCTGCCGATGCTGCTGGCGCGGGTCCGGTTTTCCTGGCAGTCTTTTCTGGCTTCGCTGATCGGCGTATTCAGCCACCTGCTGCTTGACTGGACGAACGCTTACGGCATCTCTCCTGGGACTGCCGTTTTCCAGGCATCGCTTCCGGCTGGATATCTGCCAATCGTGATTTGATGTGTGGATCTGGGCGATCCTGCTGGGAGCCGTCGTGGCGATGGCGCTTGCCCGGCGCGCACACATCTTCACGCGGCCCGGTGGGGAGCCGTTGGGCGCTGCTAACGCTGGCAGCGCTGCTGGTTTTTGAAGGCGTCCGCGTCGGTATCGTCACGCGCGCGCGATCGACGTGATGTCCGCGCATTTGTACGTAGGCGCGCCGCCGCAGCGAGTCACGGCGCTGCCGGGAGCGTTCCATCCGCTGGCTTGGCGCGGCGTGATCGAAGGCCCAGGTTTGTACGGAGATCGTGCCGGTGGATCTCGCGAGAATTCGGGCCCGGGCCGGAGCGGCTCTATCGCATCGCGGCTCGGATTCCGGCTATGGATGCCGCGCTGCGCACGCGTCCCTTTCAGGTTTTCAGCCGTTGGTCCCAATTGCCGTTCTGGAAAGTCACGCCGGTCGCGGATGGCATGCGACTGGATTTAATCGATCTGCGTTTTGGCAGCCCGGACCGGCCCGGATTCGCCAGCGTCTCGGCGATTGTCGATCGTTCGGGAAAAGTATTGCGCGCGGGTCTTCGGGATCTAGCGCAGCGCCAAGCGCGAGCTGAAAGGCGTCGTCGATCATCGCTCCCGCCGTGGCCTCGGCATCCACTGCAGAGTGCCGGTAGCGTAAGCGCGCATCAGGCCTTGGATCTTGGCCTGGCGTTCCGGCGAATCCGCAGCGAGTGCGCACAAGCTACGTACCAATTCGGCAAGATGCCCATCCGATGTGGAAGCCGGCGATTCTTCAGGAGAACGAGGGAACGGGCCGGTTCGGTTTGAGCCGATTGGCGAGCGCGAGCGGTGGCCGCCGAAGAGCTCGAAGCAGAGCGATTCGGTTCGTTGACGTTCATCGTGCCTCCTTTAGCCCAGCATCCATGACTTTCGTATCGACCACCCTAGGACAATTATGAATTCCCTGACCGATTCGGTGGGCTAAGGTCATCCCTAGCCATTGTACTCCGATGGACCTACTGGACGCCACCGCCCGCGGGAGTGCCCTTGAATGGACGTGATAAGGTGGAACGGGGGTGGCGGTTATGCCCAATCGGCGAGCGCTCCGTGGAGTTGGAATTTTCGGCGTTCTGCTGGCATCGAGCGTGGGTTTTGCCGCTCGTGCACAGGCTCCCGGCTCCTACGCGACCGACCCCGGCGGGTCCTCCGCGCCCGCGCTCCTTGCACCGGATCAGTTAGACAATCTGGTCGCTCCGGTGGCGTTGTATCCGGACCAGTTGCTCAGTCAGGTTCTCGCGGCGTCCACTTACCCTCTTGAGATCGTTGAGGCGCAGCAGTGGCTTCATCAAAATGGATACTTGCGGGGCTCGCAATTAGTTGACGCCGCCAAGCAGCAGAACTGGGATCCCAGCGTGCAGGCTCTGGTGATCTTTCCCGACGCGCTGGCGCTGCTCAATCGCGACGTCCGGTGGACCACGGCGCTCGGCAACGCATTTCTGGCACAGCAGGCTGACGTAATGGACGCGATCCAACGCATGCGCGCCCGCGCTCAGAACAATGGGCGTCTCCGGAGCACGCCCCAAGAGATCGTCACCAGCCAGGTGCAGGGCGGAGAGGATCCGATTGAGATCCAACCTGCGGATCCGCGAATGATGTACGTGCCTTCGTACAATCCGCAAAGTGTCTGGGGGCCTCCAGCGCAAGGCGATTATCCGCAGGTCGGAGATTCGTCTTCCGGTTCCTCTTCCGGTTCCTCCATCGGCCAGTTTTTAGGAACCGCTGTGAACCTCGCATCTTATTTCACCGGCTTTGGCGGATTGGCGAGCGGCGGTTGGGGTTGGGCCCTAAACTGGCTGACTCACTCGGTCTTGTTGAACGGGTCTTTTCTAAGTATGTTCGGTTTTCATAGCGGGGATTCCTACGGCGGCGGCTACTCGTATGGAGGCGGCTACGGAGCGCCTTCGGTCTGGGTCCACGACCCGCGGCATCGCGGGGGCGTTCCCTATTCGAATCGCGAGTTGGCAGGGCGTTTCGGCGGCGGCTCCCTTACGCGAAATGTGGCTTTCACGTCACGCGGCGGCTTCGGAGGCGGCCACGATGACGGCGGCTCGCGGGGAAATTTCGGCGCTGGCTGGCGGACGCCGGGCGGCGATCGGATTGGTGGTCAGCAGGCTTGGCGGAGTCCTTCGAATACCAGATTCTCCGGCAATTCGTACGCCTCGAATTTTGGATCGGCCAACAGAAGTTCTTCGTCGCCGGGATATGGCGGTAATGGATACGGCGCTAGCGGCTATAGTGGAAATCGCAGAGCCGGTTACCCGGCGAGCGCGATAAGCCGCGGCAACGGCGCCAAAGGCTTCAGAAATTCCCCGTCCCCCGGTTGGTCCTCGCGAAACGCTCCTTCTTTGCGCGCTTCCAATCAGCATTATCCGGAGGCACGTTCGCGGCAGCGATTCTCGGCGCCGCGGGGGGCATCGCAGCATTTCTCGGCTCCCCACGTCTCGCGATCTCACGGGTCGGGCGGCCACAGCTCGGGCGGACACGGCTCAAAGGGCCATGGATCGGGTGGGCATTCGCATAAGCACTAACCAGTGATTTCGGCGACGCCAAAAGCGCAGGAAAAGCGCGGATGTTGTATGCTACAAATGCAATGAAACATTGGGCCGTCTGTGTTTTCGCCCTCGCGGCCACGACTGCATTTGGCGCCGATGGCAACTTGCCGGACGGCAAAGGCAAAGATGTCGTAGTAAGCGCCTGCTCTTCCTGCCACAGCCTGGATCGCATCACCGCTCTGAGGCTTTCCGAAGAGGGCTGGCGCAATACGCTGCGCCAGATGATCGAAAACGGCGCGTCGCTAAATCCGGACGATATAAATCCCATCATTGCGTATCTGGTGGCGAATTTCGGCGCCCCTGCCGCGGGCAACACCGCCGCCATTGTCGCAGCGCCTGCCAGCATTCCAGCCGCCGTGGCGCCGGAGAAAGCTGCGGTCGCGAGCGTCCCAGCTGGCGATCCGTCGCGCGTCAGTTTCAATCGCGATATACGGCCCATTATGTCGGGAACGTGTTTTCGCTGTCATGGTCCGGATGCAAGTTCACGCATGGCGGGCATGCGCCTCGATATCCGCGAGGAAGCCCTGAAGCCCAAGGCTCACGGCACGCCGATCATTCCCGGCGACCCGGTCAATAGCGAAGTAGTGCAGCGCATCTTTGCCGGCGACGGCCGCATCATGCCTCCCGCATCCGCGCACAAAGAGTTGACCGCCGAGCAAAAAGATACTAATCCGCCGCTGGATCGCTGAAGGCGCCAAGTACGAGGGTCATTGGGCGTATCAACCGATCGCTCGTCCCAGCGTGCCTGCGGTGAGCGGCTCCAAGATCTTGAATCCGATTGACGCTTTTATTCAATCGAAGCTCGCGAAGGAAGGACTCAAGCCATCGGAGGAAGCCGATCGCCGCATCCTGATTCGCCGCGTGACGCTGGATCTCACGGGCCTCGCTCCCGAGCCCGCCCAGGTGGAAGCGTTTCATTCGCGACCGCTCGCCGGACGCGTTCGAAAAGGTTGTCGACCGGCTGCTCGATTCGCAGGCCTACGCCGAGCATGAAGCGGTGGGCTGGCTGGACGCGGTGCGCTACGCCGATACCGCGGGCTACCACAGCGATGGCGACCGCCCGGCGTGGCCTTATCGCGACTACGTGCTGAAGGCGTTTCGCGAGAACAAACCGTTCGACCAATTCACGCGCGAGCAACTGGCGGGCGATCTCATGCCCAACGCCACCACCGAGCAGAAGATCGCTTCGGCCTACAATCGCATGGGCCGCACGTCGGCCGAAGGCGGCTTGCAGCCCAAGGAATACTTCGCCAAGTACGGAGCGGATCGTGTGCGCGCGCTGGGCGCCAACTGGCTGGGAAGCACGCTCGGCTGCGCGGAATGCCACGACCACAAATTCGATCCGGTGCTCACCAAGGATTTTTATGCATTGAAGGCCTTCTTCGCCGATGTCAAAGAAGACGGACTTAGTGCAGGACGTGGGCCCGGATGCGTTCAGTCCGAAAATGCCGGTCTACCAGCCGGGCGAGAAGGAGCGCATCGACAATTTGATTCGCCAGATCGCGGCGGCTAAAACCGAGTTGAATGCGAAGGCGGACAATCTCGTCGAGCAACGGCGTCGCTGGGAGCGCGAGACGCTGGAGCATGCGAAGTCCGGCGAGCCGGCGTGGAAATTTCCAATGCCGGCGGCAGCATCGGCGCAGAGTCGCGAAGCTGACCATTGAAGCCAATGGACCAACGGCGGCCGAGATCGCCGCGTCGTCGGCGTTGCGCGGCGGCAGTCCCGGTGGCCCTGGAATGATTGTTGTTGGCGGGCCGAATCCCGATAACGAAACCTATACGGTTGAGCTGAAACCCGGGCCGGGCTTGTGGGCGAGCGTTGGCATCGAAGTGGATTCGGACTTCAGTTTGCCGGGCGCGAATGTTTCGCGGGGATCGGATCGCTTTATCGTGACCGAAGTGGATGCGCGGTATTCGGCGGATGGCCGTGAACCACTGAAGCCCGCGCCGTTCGTGCTGGCATATTCGGCCACGACGCCAACCACCGGCTATCCCGCGCTGGCGGCGATCGACGGAGATTCCAAAACTGGTTGGGGATTTTTTGGCGGCGCTGGCAAGCCGTTCCTGATTCTGCGTTTCGCCGAGCCGGTGAAGAACCGGGCGCGATTCGACGCTGGTGATCCGCTTGCATCAGGATTCCAAGTATCGCCGGGCCACGCTGGGGCGATTCCGTATCGCATTATCGAGCGGCACGCCTCTGTGGCCCAATCCTCCGATTCTGCGCAGTCCACCGCGTTGACGTCCGCAGAACGCCGCTGCGCTGCCGCGAAACGCGCCGCGCGCAACTGCGCCAGTGGCCCCCCGTTGCCTGCGCCACTTCGGCAGGCGTTGGAACTTGCGGAGGACAAGCGCACGCCCGAGCAGATTGGGGTGATTCGCGATTACTTTGAATATTCTTCCGCGGATCTTTTTGCGGCGAGGCTGGCGATCGCGAAGCTGGAGATGACGCTTAGCTTCCTGCAGGCCGCGGTGGCGCAAGTGATGGTGACCGAATCGATGGAGCCGCGCGAGACGCGCCTGCTCCCGCGAGGCGATTGGATGAGCGATGCGGGCGCGCTTCTTCAGCCCGCGATTCCGGAGTTCCTCGGCAAACTCGACACCGGCGGCCGGCGCGCGACTCGGCTGGATCTGGCGAACTGGCTGGTCTCGCCCAATAACCCTCTCACGGCTCGGGTCTTTGTCAATCGGCTTGTGGCGCCAGTTCTTCGGCACCGGCCTTTCGCGAGTGCTGGAAGATGTCGGCTCGCAGGGCGAATGGCCCTCGCATCCCGAATTGCTGGATTGGCTGGCATCCGAGTTCATGAATCCGACTGTCGCGGGCGCCGCAGCGCATCCCGTGGGACGTTCGACACATGATTCGCACCATTGTGACGAGTTACACGTATCGTCAAACTTCGGTGTCGACTCCCGAGCTCGACCAGCGCGATCCGGAGAACCGTCTACTCGCGCGGCAGAGCCGCTTCCGAGTGGACGCGGAAGTGGTGCACGATCTCGCGCTGCAGATATCGGGCCTGCTGGTGAATAAATTCGGCGGACCGCCGGTGCGGCCGTATCAGCCGGACGGATACCTGGCGGCTCTGAATTTCCCCAAGCGCGATTGGTCGGCGAGCCGCGGCGACGATCTCTACCGGCGCGCCATTTACACCCACTGGCAGCGCACGTTCCTGCACCCGATGCTGGGGAATTTCGATGCTCCCTCGCGCGAAGAATCGAACGTCAATCGGATTAATTCCAACACTCCGCTACAGGCGCTGGATTTGCTGAACGATCCGATATTCGTCGAGGCGGCTCGCGCTTTCGGTGAGCGAATCCTCCGCGAAGGCGGCTCCCGTCTTCATGGTCAGATCGAGTGGGCATTCAGGGAAGCAACCGGACGCCGGCCTGACAACGACGAGCTGAAAATTTTGGTGAATCTGCACGACGAGAGCCTGGCCAATTTCAAGCAAGATCCGGCCGATGCCCGCAAGCTGCTCGCGGTCGGCGACTCGCCGGTTCCGGCCAAGACGAACCCGGCCGAACTCGCTGCCATGAGCAATGTGGCGCGAACGATTCTGAATTTGCACGAAGTGATTACGCGCGATTAGAGGAACCAAAGATGTTAGACGACACCGCGATGAAAAGACGAGCGTTCCTGGGGCGAGGCGTCACCGGACTCGGACTCATTGCGCTGAACTCTCTTGTAAATCCGAAATTGCTGCAAGGGCAAACGCCTGCTGAAGGGCGATACCAGGGCGTGGTTCATCCGCTGCATCACCCGGCCAAAGCCAAGCGCGTCATTTATCTTTATCAGGCCGGCGGGCCGTCGCACCTGGAGACTTTCGACTACAAACCCGCGCTCGCGAAAATGAACGGGAATCCGATGCCGGAGTCGTTCACCAAAGGACAGCAGCTCGCGCAATTGCAGGGCAAGCCGTTGAATTGTTTTGGGCCGCAATTCGGGTTCAAAACATTCGGCAAGTCCGGCCAGCAAATGTGCGAACTGTTTCCGGAAATCGGCAGCGTGGCCGATGAAGTGTGCATTGTCCGCTCCATGTGGTCGGAGCAAATCAATCACGATACGGCCCACATGTTCCTGAACACCGGGTCGATCATTGCCGGGCGCCCCAGCATGGGTTCGTGGCTGATTTACGGACTGGGATCGGAGACCGAAGACCTGCCGGGCTTTGTTGTCATGCTGTCGGCGGGGCGCGGCGGGCAGATGCAGCCGATCTCCGCGCGGCAATGGTCGGCGGGATTTTTGCCCAGCAAGTTTCAAGGCGTGAAGCTCAACTCCTACGGCGATCCGGTGCTGTATATCGACGATCCCGAGGGCATCTCCGGCAAACTGCAGCGCGAATCGATCGATGCCATCACGGCGCTCGATCAGAAGCGTTACCAGGCGGTTCACGATCCTGAAATCCTCACGCGAATCTCGCAGTATGAGATGGCTTTCAAGATGCAAAGCAGCGTTCCCAACCTGGTCGACATGAGCAAGGAACCGCAAAGCGTTCTGGATGCCTACGGCGCGCATCCCGGCGACGGATCGTTCGCGTCCAATTGTCTGCTGGCGCGCAGGCTCGCCGAGCGCGGCGTGCGTTTCATACAGCTCTACCATCGCGATTGGGATCACCATTCGGGCGTCAAGGCCGGCATCCAATTCAAGGCGGAGGAAGTGGACCGGCCGACCAAAGCTCTGATCGCGGATCTGAAACAGCGCGGTATGTTGGACGATACGCTGATCGTCTTCGGCGGCGAGTTCGGACGCACGCCGATGTCGCAGTCGGGCGATGGGCGCGACCACCACATCAAAGCGTTTTCTTACATGCTGGCCGGCGGCGGCATCAAGCCCGGGCTCTCGTACGGCGCGAGCGATGAATTTGGTTACGCGGTGGTGGAAAATCCGGTGAGCGTGCATGATTTCCACGCGACGCTTCTGTACCTGCTGGGCATCGATCACATGCGGCTTACCGTCAACTATCAGGGGCTGGACGCGCGGCTATCGGGCGTGGGAAATCAAGGCCGCGTGGTCAAAGAAATTCTGACGTAGGCGTTACTTCAACTCAACAGATAATCGCGCGCTGCGTGCCTTTCGTCAGCACTTCTTTGTGCGAGCGATTTCCGGCAGTGAATCGAATGACTCCGAATTTATAAGGGTTCACGACGGTTGTCCCATCGGGCGCGATGGACGTGAGATCACCGTCCTCCAGATAACTGACCACCACATCTTTATCGTGAAAGTGCATGGAGGTCGGCACTCCGGGTGTCCAGCGCGAATCCCACACGAAGACTCGATTATTGTCGATCAAGTTCTTGGTGCCAGGCCGCGGGAAAGCCAACGGATTACCGGAGGTATTGGTGGCCGGCCGCTTTTCGGAATCTTTCAGCGCAATCTCAGTGGTGCGCGGCGGCGCGCCGGTTCCGACCCATGTCTCGGACTCGCGAGCGCCTTTCGGTCTAAACACGGCTTCGCCAGTCTTGTGCGTGGCTGTGCGCGATTTGCCAGCGGGACCCGTGGTTTTGAAATCTCCGCCGGAAAGATAAACGGTCACGGCGTCGAGATCACCCGCCGCGGCGAAGCTTGGCTGGTCCTTGGTCCAGGTCACGTCCCATACCGTGACACGGTCGTTATCGATGATCGGTTTTTCGCTCTGCGCGGACGCCAACAGCGGAATGAGGAGAAGCCCTGCGATGCGGATTTTCACAGCTCTCATTATCGCTCGCGCGCCTCAATCCGGGAACGCCACGGATTGCGTCATCTGCCGGAATAATTCGCCGACATCGTCCATTTGCGAGGGCCCGGCGGCCAGCACCACGTACCAAAGTCCCGCTTCGCGAGCGACGGTGTAGAGGAACACCACCTGATCCTGCTGCGCAGACGTCTTAGTGGTCAACCTGGTCAGCAGCGCGCTCTTGTTGCCCAAGGTCGTTTGTATGGACTTGTCGGCTTTGAGGCTCGCATCGCCCTTCGCCAGCGACTGCACGAACTCTGCAGTGGTTTCGTCGAGCTTCGCCGTGCCGCCGGCAGGCACATAGTAATCGATCATGGCGCCGGTCAGCAGCTCGACACTGTTGTTCTGACCTTGCTTCGCGCCGCCCTGCGGAACCAGATACAGACTTCCGCCCTGCTGCGGCTGGCCCGCTTGCCACGCGCTGGGATAAGCGATCGAGAATCCCTTGGCCTGATAATCCTTGAAGCCTTGCGGAATTCTGCTGCGTGGCGTGGCGTTCTCTGCCGCTTGCAGCAGCGCGGCCGGCTTGGGCTTGGCCGGAGGAATGCCCGCGACGGTTTGCTTCACGCGCGCGAAGTTGCCGGTGGAGGCGGAGTAAGTTCTCTTGGGATAGAACTGAATGTCTTCTGAAACGTACTGGATGCGGTTGCCGGTGGCGGGGTGCGAAGTGAACCAGGATTGCAAACCTTTGGGCTCCCCGGCGGTTCCCATTGTCGCTTTCAGTTTTTCGAAGAAATTCGCGAGCTCGATGGGATTGTAACCGGCTGAGGCCATCATGCGCGCCCCATTCAAGTCCGCGTCGTGCTCATAGCCGCGCGAGAACTTGAGCAGCAGCGAGTTGCTGCCCAATCCTGCGCCCATTTGCACGGCCTGGCACCACAAAGTGCATTCCCCGCCGTTTCCCAATGCGCCTCCCAGCGCTCCCAACGCGCCGAAGATGCTGCTATACAATTGCTGCTTGGACATTTGCGCCGCGCCGTGGCGCAAAGCGACATGCGACATCTCATGCGCCAGCACGCCGGCGACTTCGGCCTCGTTGTCTGCCGCCTTGATCAATCCGGTGTGCACGTACATGGGGCCGCCGGGGAGCGCGAAAGCATTGATCGAGTCCTCGTTCACCAGCTTGAAATAGTAGGGATATGCGTTGGCCTGCGGCGTTTTGGCAAGCCGGCCGCCGATCTGATTCAGCCAGGCCTCGACTTCGGGGTTCTTGACCACTTCCATTTCTCGCTCCACCTGCGCGGCCGCTTCTTTGCCGATTTGCAACTCCTGATCGCGAGTGAGCGAGGTTCTTTGAATTTTAACTTCCGCCTGTTTGGCGGGTCTCTTCTGGGGAAGAGCCACCACGGGCAGTAGCAATGCGACGGCTAGTAACCGTGACTTCATTCCAATATTGTATCGACGGGCGTACACTATTTTCATGCGATGGTGCGCTCTGTTATTGTGTCTGCCCGCTCTGGCGCAGACTGCCAAAGAACCCGCCAAAGAGCTGGATGTTGCCGCCGGCGCGCAATGGATCGACACTGGCATCGATCTGCGCGTGGGAGATTCGTTGCAGTTCACCACTACCGGCACTCTCAATCTAGGAGTTGGGCGCTCGGCCGGTCCGCAGGGCGCGCAACGGGGCTTCCTGGATTTGATCAAAGGTTATCCGGTGAACGAAGCGGGGCTGGGAGCGCTGATCGGCCGTGTCGGATCGAGCGATGCCGCTGTGCCATTCCTGATCGGAGCGGGCCGCCAAATGCAGGTTGCGCGCGCCGGGCGGCTGTTCCTGAGTGTCAATAAAACCGCGTCGGACAACCCCGACGGCAGCTTTCACGTCAAAGTCGAATTCGCCTCGCGCGGACCCGATGCGAGCGCGGCGCCCGCCAACTATAAACTTGCTGAAGTCTCCACCGCCATGATCGATCGCATTCCGCGGCGGGTTACGGATGCGCAAGGCAATGCCGGCGATAACACGAACTTCGTCGTGGTGGGCAGCGAGGAGAAGGTGCTGCAGACGTTTGACGCCGCCGGCTGGGTCAAGGTCGATCGCGAAAAGAAAGATGCGGTTCTGCACACTATTCTTTCCACGTTCACCAAACAGGCGTATGTGGAACTTCCCATGAGCGAGCTGACGCTGTTCGGCCGCGTGCAGGATTACGGTCTGGCGCACGCGGTGCCTATCCAAGTGGTCGCGCAGCGCCATCATTTGCGCCTGTGGAAGGCGCCTTTTCAAGTGGAAGGTCAGGAACTATGGGTGGGCGCGGCCACGCATGATATCGGTTTCGATCGCGACAACCGCAACAATGGCGTGACGCACAAGATTGACCCGAACGTGGATGATGAGCGCGAGTTCGTCGGCCGCAGCCTGGACGAAACCGGACTAGTGGCGAAGCTTTCCTACGTGCTTCCTTCCCAGGCTTCGAAGGAAGCACGCACTGCGACTGGCGCCACATTTCATTCCGATGGCCGCGTGATGGTGGTTCATTTGATCCCGGCGTCGGCGTCGGGAGCCTCGACGAGTGGCGCGCCGGATGTGAAGTTCGCCAACCTGTTTTGCTCGGTGCGGGAGAAGGAAAATCCGGACGCGGGCGACTGGGCCGCGTGCGAGCAGTTTCTGCAGACAGCGCCGCAGGCGCGCGTGGATTTAACTCCTCTGGCGACGAAATACCGGGTGCTGATCGTGCCCGGATTTTTCAGCGCATGCGCTTCGTCCATCGCTCCCGCGTTTGGAGACGGGCTGGATCACATGCGCAATCAGCATAAGATGACCGTGGAAGTCTGGGTACCGCCGAACGATTCCTCGGAGGCCAACGGCGCGGCCATCGCCCGGTATTTGCGCGATCACATGGTGACGGATCAGCGCAAATATATCGTGCTGGGCTACAGCAAAGGCGCGCCGGACGTGCAGACCGCGTTGGCCTTACATCCGGAAGCCAAGGATGCCGTGGCGGCGTTTATCGCGGTCGCGGGCGCGGTGGGCGGTTCGCTGATCGCAGATTTGTTGCCGGCCCAGGCGAACGGCTGGATCCAGCGCTTCAAGCTGGGGAAGTGCGAGGGAGATGTGGCAACTGCGTTCACCAGCCTGAAGAAATCGGTCCGGCAGCAGTTCCTCGCTGCGCACCCCAATCCGGTGGTTCCCAGTTATTCTTTGCCGGCGGTTTCCGATCGCGCGCACACTTCGAAGGCGCTGCTGGAAGCCTGGCAGTTGATGTCGTTCCTATCGCAGCGGCAGGATAGCCAACTGGCGTACGAAGATGCGATTATGCCTGGATCCACTGTTTTAGGCACGGCGCGCGCAGATCATTTGGCGGTGGCGATGCCCTTCGAAAAGGCCTCGGATTCCTCCATTCGATCCTTTGCCGATCAAGGCCACTATCCGCGCGCCGCGCTGCTGGAGGCCATGTTGCGTTTCGTGATTGGCGATCTGGAAGCAGCGCAATAAGCCCAGCTAAATAAGCTCGGTAACTTTTGCCCAGCGACGCTTAAATCTCGTCAAAACTTTCTGAATTCATTCTGCGTTGGCGCTTTGTTTTCGCAGCCCTGCGCGTTTGGCCTCGCAGTTGCCTCAACAAGACGGGAGGCATTCTGCCATGTTGATGACGATCTTCGCGATCCTGTTGGTGCTGTGGCTATTGGGAATGGTTACGTCATACACGCTTTACGGATATATACACATTTTGTTGGTGATCGCCATCGTGGTATTGCTGGTCCGCGTGATTCAGGGCCGCAATCCTTTGTGAGCGGCTGCGCCCACCCGGTATCATTAAGGTTGAATGGATGCGATTCGCTTCACCTGCCAATCCGGCTGCACCAACTGCTGCGATCAGAAGGGCAACGTTTATCTGACTGAAGACGATCTGAAGCGCGCCGCTGCGTTCATCGGCATGAGCGCGGCGGCGTTCGAAGCGAAATACGTTTACCGGACGCGCCATGAAATGCGCTTCCGCAAGCCTCGCAATAAGCAGTGCTCGTTTCTCGAGGGCCACGGCTGTAGCATTCATCCGGCCAAGCCAACGCAATGCCGGACGTTTCCGTTCTGGCCTGAGATCGTCGAGCGCAAAGCGACATGGAACCGCACCGCGCGCTATTGTCCGGGAATCGGGAAAGGCCCGCTGATCCAGATCGGCACGGCGATGGAGACGGCGGAAGAGCAGCGGCGGGCGTATCCGGAAATGTACAAATGAAGCCGGCGATCGGGATCGATCTCGGAACGACCAACTGCGCGCTGGCATATACGCGCGGCGAAGCCGTCGAGCAGTTCGCGATTCCTCAGTTGGTGCATGAGGGCGAAGTGCGCGCGGAGTCGCTGCTGCCATCGTTTGTGTTTTTGGATCCGGCGGCGCCGATCGTTGGAGTGTTGGCGCAGAAAAAAGGCCTGGAGAACGCGGGGCGGCTGGTGGCGTCCGCGAAGTCCTGGCTTTCGCATGCGGGTGTGGATCGCGAAGGCTGCGATCCTGCCGCCCAACGCGCCGGAGGGCGTCGCGAAAATTTCGCCGGTAGAAGCGTCGCGCTTGCTGTTGGCCCACTATGCGGGAGGCGTGGAATGAAACGCATCCTGACGACGCCTTCGATAGCCATCAGGTGCTGGTGACTGTCCCGGCATCCTTCGATGAAGTTGCGCGGGAATTGACGCTGAAGGCCGCGGAGCAGGCGGGCTTTCGCGACGTCATTCTGCTGGAAGAGCCGCAGGCGGCGTTCTACGCGTGGATCGAGCGCAACTCCAACTGGCGCGAGCAAGTGGGCGTCGGCGATCTGGTGCTGGTGATCGACATTGGCGGCGGCACCACCGATTTCACTCTGATCGCCGTGAAGGAGCAGGCCGGCGAGATCGCGCTGGAGCGCATCGCGGTGGGCGATCACATTCTGCTGGGCGGCGATAACATCGACGCGGCGCTGGCGCATAGCGTTGCGCAAACGCTGCCGAAAAAACTGGACGCGATCCAATTCGATGCGCTGTGGCAGCAATGCCGGAGCGCGAAAGAACAACTGCTGGCGGAAGACGCCAAAGTCAGCGAACAACGCGATCACCATTCTGGGCCGCGGGACCGGCGTGGTGGGTGGAACCATCAAGACCAAGCTCAAGCGTGACGATTTGCAGCGGATTTTGCTGGACGGATTTCTGCCGGTGGTCCCGATGGATGCGGCGCCCGAAGGGCAGCACGCGTCGCTGACGGAATTTGGTTTGCCTTACGCCGCCGATGCCGCGATCACCAGGCACCTGGCGCATTTTCTGCATCGCCATGGCTGCGCGTCCCACGCACGTGCTGTTTAATGGCGGCGTGCTGCGCGCGAAACTGGTCCGCGAGCGCGTGCTCGAAGTGCTGAATCAATGGTTCCGCGGGCTGCCGAAGCCGGTGACGGCGCTGGCGTCCGAGGACCTGATGCATGCGGTGGCTCGCGGCGCGGCATATTATGGGCTTGCACGGCAAGGCAAAGGCGTGCGGGTTCGCGGCGGTGTCCCGCGCAGTTACTACATCGGCATCGAGACCGCGATGCCGGCGGTGCCGGGGATGAAGCCGCCATTGAAGGCGCTGACCGTGGTTCCGTTCGGCATGGAGGAAGGCAGCGGCCATCAGATCCAGCAGCGCCGCTTCGCGCTGCGCATCGGCGAGCGCGCGCGGTTCCGACTGTTTCAATCGACCGATCGCAAGCAGGACGCGCCGGGAGAAATGCTGGACGATATCGCACCCGATATGGAGGAGTTGACTCCAGTGGAAGTGGCGCTGCCGGGCCAGCCGGGCGAAGTGGTCGCGGTGACGCTTGAAAGTCTGGTGACCGAAACCGGGATGCTTGAGTTATGGTTCGTGGCGAGCGATGCCCGGCGCTGGAAGCTGGAGTTCAATGTTCGGCCACGCCGCAGTGCGGCTTGAACTCCACTTCTGGCGTCATTTCTGGCTCAGGCCGCCATCCACAGCCAACACTTGGCCGGTAATGAAGTTGGTCGCCGTCAGAAAATAAATCACGGCGTCGGCGATTTCTTCGGCGGTGCCCGCGCGCTGCGCCGGCGTCTTGCAGATCAGACGTTCAATGCGCTCGTCGTGTTCGCCAAATGGAATTACGCCGGGCGCGACCGAGTTCACCGTCACTTTCGGAGCGAAAGCTTTGGCGAGGGCGCGCGTCAACATGATGACGCCAGCCTTGGACGCGCAGTAGTGCGCGTGGTCCGACCATGGACGCAGCCCGCCGAGCGAGCTGATATTCACGATGCGTCCGCCATCGCCCGCGAGCATGCGCCGCGCCGCTTGCTGGCAACAGAAGAAAGTCGCTTTAAGGTTGACGTTGTGGATGAAATCCCAGTCGGCTTCAGTGATCTGCAGCGGATCGATGCGCGTGAAGCGCCCGGCATTGTTTACTAGGCCGTCGATGCGTCCGAAATGCTTTTCCACATCCGCAAACAGGCGCTCGATTTCGGCGACATGTTCGAGATTGGCTTGAAACACCGGTGCGTTGCCGCATTCGGCGGCGGTGGCGCGAGCGGCATCCTCGCGAACCGCTGTAATGGATGGCGACGCGGGCGCCTGACTGGAACAAGCGCAGCGCGATGCCGCGGCCGATGCGTTTGGCGCTGCCGGTGACCAGAATCACGCGTCCGTCGAGAGAGGTCATTTCTTCATTATCGGCCTTGCGTTCACGCGGCGGGCTCGCCGTGAACTTCGATCTCCGCGGGGTCGACTCCATCTAAAGCGGGCTCCGGAAGCTTGCCGGCGAAGTTGGCCCATCCCCACCAAAACGCAGTCGACGTGCTGAATGCCGCGGCAACCGCTCCGATGACGCGCGGACTGGCGTGATCGGAGGCCCAACCGGCCACGCTCATCGAGACCATCATCGTCATCCAGGTCCAGGTTTCAATGGTGGAGAAGACGCGTCCGCGAAATTCGTGTCCGACGTGGCGCAGAAGCTGCGATGAATTGGACACCGAACTGACACCCGACCGCGGCGCGGGACATGCCAATGAAAAAGATGCCGGCGGCGAAGGAAGGCGAAAGGCTGAACAGCAGAAAAAAGAGGCCGTGCAAAATGTAGCAGACCGAAATCGTGATCTTGTAAGCCGAAAGCTGAGCCGCGGGAAGATGCGATGGGCGATGATCGCGCCGAGGATGAGCCCGCTGCCGGCCGATCCCCACATGGCGCCGATGCCGATGGACCCGCGCTTGAAAACGACATCGCCAAACAAGCTGAGCAGGATTTGCGCCGCGCCGCCGCCGGTGGCCCAGCCGACGCTGATGAGTCCGATGCCGAAGATGAGCGGAGTGGCGCGCATGTAGCGCAAGCCTTCGAGGTATTCATGCCAGGGGCGCACGATGCGGTCTTCGGTGAGAGGCTCGCGGGTGTCGGCGTCGGGCGCGGCCGCGGCTTGCAAGCGTTCCGCCCGCCGGGCGTGGAAACCGCCGGGGACGCGAAGCTGCCAGATGCACGCGGCGGAGAACAAGAAAGAGAATGCATTAAAGCCGAATGCCAGGTGATATCCGCCGAGGACCGCGACGCCACCGAGAAAAGATCCGATGGCTTGCGCGGTCCACTGCGTGATCTGCGTGAGCGAGTTGGCGGTGTGCAATTCATCGCGGGTGGCGATGGTCGGCAATATAGAGGCGCGGCCGCTGGTGAAAAACGGCGAGGCGAACATCAGCATGCCGCTTAGCAGAGTAGAGCAGCCAGGTGCGTCCCAGGGGAATGGCGAAGATGAAACACAGCGCGATCACGGCGCGCACCAGGTCGCTGAGGAGCATGATGCGGCGGCGGTCCATGCGGTCGAGCAGCACGCCGGCGATGGGTCCGGCGGGAAGCATGGAAGCGGCGCGCGAGAGCAGAATCGCCGCGACCACCAAGCCTGAGTGAGTGTTGGCGAGCGCCAGACTGAAGACCGCGACGTTGTTGAAATTGTCACCGGCCTCGCTGACGATCTGGCCGACCCACGCAAAGCGATAGTTGCGGTTGGCGCGCAGCAGCGACAGGAAGCCGCCGGATTTCAAGAGATGGCTTCCTCCCGCACGGTGATGCGCTGGAGGTAATCCATGTCTATTTCATAGCCAAACCCAGGTCCAGTGGGAACGGCAATGGTGCCTTCGGGGGAAACTTCCACCGGCGGCGCGATGATGTCGCGGGTCCAATAGCGCTTGCTAGCGGAGACGTCGCCGGGGAGCGTGAAGCCGGGGAGCGTGGAAAGAGCAATGTTGTGCGCGCGGCCGATGCCGGATTCGAGCATGCCTCCGCACCACACCGGAATGCGGTGGGCATGTGCGAAATCGTGAATCTGTTTGGCGGCGTGGAAGCCGCCGACGCGGCCGAGCTTGATGTTGAGGACGCGGCAGGCGTGCAGGGCGATGGCCTGTTCCGCATGATGCGGCGTGCGGATGCATTCGTCGAGGCAAATCGGCGTCTCGATCTGCGACTGCAAGATGGCGTGATCGATGATATCGTCATGCGCCAAAGGCTGCTCCATCATCATCAAGTTGAACGCGTCGAGTTGTTTCAAATGCGCGGCGTCGGCCAAAGTGTAAGCCGAGTTGGCGTCGGCCATAAGTAGAATATCGGGGAACCGTTCGCGCACCTGGCGAATTACATCGATGTCCCAACCGGGCTTGATTTTGATCTTGATGCGCTGGTAACCGGCGTCGACTTCGGTCTGAATCTTTTCGAGAAGCTGCGCGACGGAATCCTGAATGCCGATGGACACGCCGCAGGGAACGTGGGTGCGCGCGCCTCCGCCGATGTGCTGCGCGAGCGGAACTCCGGCGCGGCGGGCTTCGAGATCCCATACCGCGGCTTCGAGACCGCCCCGCGCCATGTAATGGCCGCGGATGTGATCGGTGCGGCCGTAGACTTCGTCGGCGGTCTCGAAATCATGATGCAGAACGCGCGGCGCAACGTAATCGGTGAGAATGGGCCAGATGGATGCGGTCCACTCTTCGTTATAGAAAGGATGTTCGCCTGCGGTGACTTCGCCCCAGCCCGAGATGCCCTCTGAAATCAGTTCGACGAGGACGATGGAGCGCTGATAGGTGCGGCTGAAGCTGGTCTCAAAGAAATGCACCAGCGGCATCTGGATCTGGCGGAGAACGATGCGGTCTATTCGGAAGGCCATGATGAAAACAGGTAGGTACCGGAGTCGGAGGAGCGCTCAAAGCCGGTGACGGCGAGTCCGCTCGCGAGGTTCTGCTGAAAGAGGCGCGCGACTTGCTGCTGGATCTGAAGCACCTCGTCGGGATCGGTGCGCCGGAGACGATCGAGGCCGGTGGGCACGGGGACGCGAGCGCGTGTTGTGACCTCCTGGCGAGGCGGTTCAGATGCCATTCCGCAAGACAACGATCCGTAGGCAGGCCGCCGCCGAGGCTGCTGGTGGTGATGCCGTAGTGATTCGGAAGATACTGGCGAATGACGGCGCCCAGTTTTTCGATATTGAAATAGGCGTTCTTGAGTTCGAGCGGATCGAAGGTCCACTCGACCAATTCGAAACCGCGGGCGAGCGCGTCTTCGCGTTGGGCCAGCTTGAGCATGCGGCCGGCGCCGGCATTGCGATATTCGGGGAGCACGCCCAACATGTGGCTGTGTAAGTAAGGGGGCGCGCCGGGGTGAACGCCGGGGATCGCGACGCAAAAGCCGCACATGAAGTTGTCGTCAAAGGCGCCCAGCAACTGGCCGCCGATGTCGCGAGCGACCACGAAGAAGCGGACGGGCAAAATGTCCATGTCCTGCCAGCCCCAGATCATGCGCTGGAGTTAACGGCGTCGGCGTACTCGTGGCGGCCGGCCAGCGCGCGGACGGTGATCATACTTCGCCGTGCTTGGCTGCTTGCCACAGCGCCTCCATTTCGTCGATGGAAGCTTGCTGCGGCGTTTTGCCGTGAGCGGCCAGGCCCTCTTCGACGTGCGAGAAGCGGCGGCGGAATTTGCTGTTGGTTTTGCGCAGGGCTTGCTCGGGATCAACTTTCAAGAAGCGCGCGATGTTCACTACGACGAAGAGGAGGTCGCCGATTTCGTCCTCGATTTCCGCAGGGTTGCCGGTGGCGCGCGCGGTGTCGATCTCGGCGAGCTCTTCGCGCAGCTTGTCGAATACCTGTTCGATGTTTTCCCAATCGAAACCGGCGCCGGCTGCCTTGGCGGCGATTTTTTGCGCTTCGATTAATGCGGGTAGGGAGCGTGGAACGCCCGCCAGCAGGCCTTTGGGTGGGGGCGCACCTTTACTTTCTTTCTCCGTCGCCTTGATCTCGTCCCAGCGGCGGAGCACGTCGCCCGAAGTTTTCGCGTCTCCATTGGCGAAGACGTGCGGATGGCGGCGCACCAATTTGCTGTTGATGGCGAGGAGCGAATCCGCTATATCGAAGCGGCCTTCCTCGGAGGCCATCTGCGCGAAGAAAACGGCCTGCAATAGCAAATCGCCGAGCTCGTCGGCGAGGCCTTCCCAATCGTGGGCGTCGATGGCGTCCATCACTTCATAAGTTTCTTCGAGGAGATAGGGCTTGATGGTGTCGAAGTTCTGTTCGCGATCCCAGGGGCAGCCGCCGGGGGCGCGGAGGCGCGCCATGATTTCGACCAGACGCGCGAAGCCGGGGCCGGGAGGCTGCCGCTGTTCATCAGACACGCGTTGAGACATGGGAAACCTCAGATTATCATGCGGGTGCGGAGCGGCTGTGAGCGGAAAGACACGTGTGCTGTGCGGATTGTAATTTTCGATCGTCTCGCGGCGGGCTGCTTACGTAAACAACCCGCCGGGGGTGAAGGAACAGGCGGCTGGGGTCTCAGAAAAGTGTCCGAATCAACCTTCAATTGCGCTCTCCTATTTCCTTTCGCGGTCACCTCGCGCCGCTTTCGCGACGTCCGTATCAACCAGAGAATCGATTCCCTTCCGTGTCCCGCCCTTTTCTCAATGTTTCCGGGGCGGCTAGCCCGCTTGATTTAACCGTTCCACGGACGCGGATTTCACCAGACAACAACGATCGGCCTGCGCAGGCTCGAACTACATCTGGATTATGTGTGGGCGGGCGGCGAATGGCGGGGAGACGGACTGGGAAGTGAATGAATAGGGGCGGGATGGAGGTGAGAGAGGGTGTGTGATCCGCAAGCACTTTAAAATTTGGCCCGCAGATGAACGCAGATGGACACAGATAAGAAAAACTACATCTCAAGTGGCTCGGGAGCTTTCGCTATCCGCGCTTATCTGTGTTCATCTGCGGGCCAATTATAGGAGGCTTGGACTGAACCCTATGAGACACGGACAATGAGCGCAGTGGCGCACTGCTCTGAGAACTTTGGGAGCTCATTCGAACTTAGCGAGATGGGACTTATCGAATGCGACTAGGGCCCCTATAAGCCGGATTCATGTTGGCCCAGGTTACAGGATCTACTACGGCGTCGATGCCGACAACGTGGTGCTGTTATGCGCCGGTGACAAATCAGCGCAAGATCGCGGCATTGCGACGGCTAAGGAATTTTGGAAGGATTACAAAAAGCGCGAGCGCGAACGGAAACGTACTGAACGCGAGAAGGAGACCTTGAAAAATGCCGGACTACAAAAAAGATCTTCTAAACGACCTAAAAAATAGGCCTGGCTACGCGGCTAAGTACCTTACAGCGGCGGCTGCCGATTCGACCGAAGCGTTACTCGTGGCCCTCCGTGATGTTGGCAGCGCCCGAAAGGGTATGACTCGACTTGCGGAGGCTGCCGAAGTCAATCGAGTGAACCTCTATCAGATGCCGTTGGAAAAAGGGAATCCGGGGATCAGGAATATACGAGCGATACTTGACGCACTTCAGTTAGAGATTCGCATTGTCGATAAACGGTCGGAACCAACTGAGGTACGTGCTGGCCGCTAACTTGCCTGCCCTTGTCAGGCTAGCTTTGCGGTTAGCATCCATTCCAGAACTCCGGCGGGGCTAGGGCCGGTGGTTTCGACGTCGATGCGCACCAGAGCGCCTTTGCGGAAGTGAACCATGGCATGCGCGGAGCCGAGCAGATGCGCGACGGTCGCGGAAAATAGCGGTTCGTGACCTGCCAGGAGTACCGCCGATTCAGTGCGGTGCTCGCGAATGGCCTCCCAGACCTGTTGCGGGGAACCGTCGGGCGTCAGGGCGGGAATGCGCACGATTTTTCCCTCGTAGCCTAGCTCGCGCGCCGCGATCTCGGCGGTTTCTAGGGCTCTGCGGTAGGGGCTCGAAAGAATCAGTGACGGGCGGACTGCGGCCTGATGGGCGCGCTCCAGGACGCGGCGCAGTTTGGCGCGGCCCTCGTCGGTGAGGCGGCGGTCGGGATCGCGGCCGGTGGGCGAGCGATCCTCGGCGATGCCATGGCGAAGCAGGTAGATTTCCATTGGAAAGGACCATAATATCGGTTCTGGTATGCTGTAGACAGAAAGGTATGGCTGAGTCCACCTTATGAGTCGCCGATTCCAATTTGTCGTGGTCGCGTTTTCTTCCGCGGTGGTGGCGCTGCTGCTGTTTGGGGCAGTAGGCCGCAGCGCATCGCCGGATGCACCCTACACCAATCTGGGCGTTTACAGCGAAGTGCTGTCGCGCATCAAGGCCGATTACGTGGAAGAGCCGGACATGAAGGCGGTGACGGTGGGGGCGATCAATGGAATGCTGGAGTCGCTCGATCCCCATGCCAGCTATCTGACTGCCGACCAATACAAGCAATATTTGAAGTCCAAGGATTCGAAGAAGGCCGATGTCGGGCTGGTACTCGCCAAGCGGTTCGGTTACATGTCGGTGGAAGACGCCATACCGGGCTCGCCCGCCGAGAAGGCAGGCTTCAGCACGGGCGACGTGATCGAGTCGATCAATAATGTCTCGACGCGCGATATGCCGCCGGCATTCGCCGAGCAGTTGCTGCAGGGCGATTCCGGTACGCGCGGTGGAATTTGGAGTATTGCGCGTGGCGCAAACCGAAGCCAAGAAGGTCAGCGTGGTGCGGGCGACGATCGTCTACCCCGACGTGACCGGAAGAATGGATGGGCAGACCGGCGTGATCCAGGTGCAGGGTCTGATGCCGGGCCGAGTGAAAGAAGTGGCTGAGCAAATCGCCGCGCTGGAAAAACAAGGCGCCAAGAAACTAGTGCTGGATCTGCGTCACTGCTCCACCGGTCCCGATGAAGATGGAATCGCTCTGGCCAATCTTTTTCAGGACCGCGGCCTGATCACCTATACGCTGGGGCAGAAATCGGCGAAGCAGGAATTTGAAGCTCAGGCAGCGAAGGCTGTGACCAAACTGCCGTTGGTGGTGATCGTGAACCGCTCCACGGCGGGAGGCGGAGAGATTGCAGCGGCGGCGCTGCTCAGTTCCAAGCGCGCCCAGCTGGTGGGCGAGCGCACTTACGGCGATGCGGCGGTCCGCAAGGCGGTGACGCTGAACGACGGCAGCGCGGTGATTCTTTCAGTGGCGAAGTATTATTCGCCAGACGGCAAGTCGATTCAAGACAACGGCGTGACGCCCAATGTTCTGCAGGCCGAGGCGGATTCGGCGGCCGCTGACGGAGCCGCGGACGACAGCCTTGCCGATGCGGTGCCGGACGACACCACCGACAAGAAGCCTGCTACCGATGAGTTGATGAAGCGCGCCCTCACGCTGCCGGAGAAATAACAGACACCGATCATGCCGCTGTACGAGTACCGCTGCTCCAAGTGTGAGAAGAAGATCGAAGTGATCCGGAAGTTTTCCGATCCACCACTTACCGAGCATGAGGGCTGCGGCGGGGCACTGGAGCAACTCCTTTCGGCTCCGGCATTCCAGCTCAAGGGCACCGGCTGGTACGTCACCGATTACGCCAAGGCGGGCGCGAAACCCAGTACCGATGCGGGCGGAAAGCCGGGCGGCGACTCGAAGGATTCGGAAGCGAAGGCGTCCGCTTCGAAGGACGGCGAAGGCCAGTCGGGCGAGAAGAAGTCCGGCGAGAAGAAGTCCAGCGAAAGCAAGAGCGACACCAAGACCGAATCGAAGCCTGCCGCCACCACCACGAAGGCCGACTAATAGCCGTCCGGCGCCGGATTCTAGCGAGTAAAAGCGGCCGGTGGTTTTTGCCGAACCACTTCGACCGAGCACGAGGCGTGCGTCGCCACGGTTTCAGAAGTGCTGCCGATCAGGAACCGGCTGAGTCCGCTGCTGCCGTGTGAGCCGAGGACGATCCAGTCGGCGGGCCAGCCGGCGGCTTCCTGAAGAATGATCTCCTTGGGACTAGCCGCCAGAACGGAGATCGATTCCGAGGTGGTGAAGCCGGCCGCCTCCAGAATTTTTCTGGCCGAGTCGATGGCTTCTTCGGTTCGCTTCATGGCCGCCGCGCGTTGCGATTCCAGATGCGCGGCGTCGAGAGACGGGATTTCAAACGCGCCCTGCAGCGCCGACATGCCCAGTTCGACGGCGCTCAATACGCGGAATCTCGGTTCCGTTGGGCCAGGGGCGCGCCGCTATCGCCTCGGTCGCATGCCGCGAACCTTCCGATCCATCGACCGCTAGCAATACCTTCAGTCCCGCACTTGCTTCCGCGGCGGTTTCGCGCACCAATGCCACGGAACACGGAGCGAAGCGCAGGACTGCTCGCGATACGCTGCCCAAGAGGAATCGTTCGACGGCGCCCAGTCCGCTCGCGCCCTACGACGATCAGGTCCGCGCCGCATGGCCGCGGCATGATCCAGAATTTCGGTCTTTGGATCGCCCATCGGCCACGCGGCTTCCCGCCTGCAGACCAGTGCGCCCGCAAGTGCGTCGGCGGCAGCCTCCGCCAGCTAGCCGAGCACGCGCCCTTCAATTTCCACAGCCATTGATCCCGAGCACCCAGGGATCCAGGTTCTCGACAACCGTCAGAACTCAGGAACCGGCGAGCCGGCGGGCCAAGGACGCGCCGCGACTTGATCGACGGCGGCTTGACTGGCGGAGGACGCGTCTACGGCGAGCAGAATGTTCATGCGTCCACTATCGCAAGATTCAATGCCTGGGCGCAGCGCTCAGGCTCGGCGCGCGGTGATCAAGCGCGCGCGTTGAGCGCTTCTTTCACGCGCTCCGCCGTGAGCGGAATTTCGCGCAGGCGCGCGCCGGTGGCATCGAAGATGGCGTTGCCGATGGCCGCGGCCATCACGGTGATGGACGTCTCGCCCGCGCCGGTGGCTTCGTCGTCGGGGCGGTTCATCAGCACGCACTCGATTTTGGGAATCTCGATGCCTAGCGGCAGCGAATGATAGGTCCGCCAATCGACCGAGGTGACTTTTTGGTCGTCCCAGGTGACCTGCTCGCCTAGCGCGCGGCTCATACCCTGCAGCGCGCCGCCCTCGGCTTGATTGCGCAGCCCGTTGGGGTTCGAGACGGGACCGACATCAATGCCGGCCGAAGATGCGCTTCACGACCACTTTGCCGGTATCCTGATTCACTTCGATCTCGACTACGATCCCGGTATACCCGTTGTCTCCCTCGTACGCGACGCAAGCGACACCGCGGCCGGTGACGACTCCGGTCTTGGGATTATTTAGGATGGGGCGACGGGCGCGCCTCCCATTTCGCGGCTTTTGCCGCGGCTTCGAGCACTCCGATCAGGCGCGGGTCGCGAAGATGGCGCACGCGGAATTCGACTGGATCGGCTTTGATGCTGCGACGCCAAGCTCATCCATGAAGCTTTCATGCGCGAAGGTATTCTGCAGGCGGGCCGGCGAGCGCAGCGGCCCGGTCCAGAATGGAGAGAGCACGTTGTGGACGATCACGCTCTCGCTTTTCACGGCTCCGGCGCCGTTGGCGACTCCGTCGACACGCCCCATCATGTAGGAAGGAATTCCGTTGCTGCTATTGCTGTAGTGCTTCGGCTCCTCGGCGGGTCCGGGCGTGAAAGGCGCGGGCTGGTAGCCGATGAGCATGCCTGTGATCACGTTGCCGGGAGTCGACGGGCCGGGCCGTTCCCGATACCCGGGGTCCAAGATTCGTGCTCCCACGCGACGATGTTGCCTTTCGCGTCCAGGCCAGCGCGTTCCTCGATCACCCAGGCGTTGCCGTAATTTTCCCAGGCCATCTCGTCTTTGCGCGATAGCTGCACGCGCACTGGTTTGCCTACCGCTTGCGAGAGCACCACGGCATCGTAGGTAACGGTATCGGCGCCGTTCAATCCATAGCAGCCCGATCCGCGCCGGAAAATCACGTGCACGTTCTCCGGCTTCAGTCCGGTGATCATTGCCGACGCGGTCTTCTGGTACCACACGCCTTGCGTGGGCGAATAGATGGTGGCCCTGTCGCTTTGCACATCGGCCACCGCGCACGAGCTCCCAACCGAGCCGTGCATCTGGTACGGGTGATAGTAGGTGGACTTTCACACGGTGGCGGCCTAGGCCATCGTCTGCTGGGTGTCTTTCGAATCCAGCAGCTTCATATCGCGCGATGGCTGCCGGCGCAGGTGTTCGTAAAATTCCGACTGCTTGGGCAGGCCGGCGCCTGGGGTCCAGGAGACTTTCAATTTTTCAGCCGCCTGAATTGCCTGCCACGGCTTCTCCGCCACGACGCCGACGAAATTCTTCCGGGTGACGACCTTGACCACGCCCGGCATATCTTTGACCGAGCTTTCGTCGACGCTGATTAGTGTCGCGCCCACGGCGGGCGGGCGCACCACGCGCCCGTGCAGCATCCCCGGCAGGCGCACGTTGTGGACATACTCGAAGTGACGCTGTCGCCATGAGCGGCATGTCGGGACGGGCGATGGGCTTGCCGAGCACGGTCCACTCGCGCGGATTTTTGCGCTTGGCGGCTTTGTCGATCGTCAGGCTCAGCTTCTTGCCGGCGATGAGTCGGGCGTAGGGGATCAGCGTCATGGAGTCGCTCATGGCGAGCAATGTGGCCGTCAAACGCGACCAGCTTATCGACGGGAACCTGCAACCTTTGCGACGCCGAGCTTGAACAGCGCCTCGCGCGCGGTCGCACAGGCTTGCGCGAGATTCGCGTGATTGAAATTCGCCGGGTGCGATTGGCTGCCGGACGTGTATGCCTGATCTGGCGTGAGCGCCGTATCGCAGTAGATCAGCTTCACGCGATCGAAAGGCACCGACAGTTCTTCGGCCACCAATTGCTGTTGCGCGGTCGAGATGCCTTGGCCCAGTTCTTCCTTGCCGCTATAAGCAGTGATGCTGCCGTCGGCGGCGATAGCGATCCAGGAATCGACCTGATCCATTGGAGGCGCTCCCGGAAGCGGGGCTTGACCGAACTGCGCGTGAGCGGCATCGCCTCCGGCTATGCGGAAGCCGACGATCAGAACGCCGGCGCTTTTCAGAAAGTTGCGGCGATTGAGCGCGGTGAGCGCGGCGGGGGTCATAGACGGCGCTTTCATTTCGCCACCTCTTTCGCGTAGCGCTGAATTGCCTCATACATCCGCATGTGCGTGAAGCAGCGGCAGAGCACGGTTGATAAAGCTTGCTGAATCTCCGCCTCGGTGGCTTTGGGGTTCTTGTCGAGGAACGCCTTCGCCGTCAGGATCACTCCGTTCAGGCAGAATCCGCACTGGGCGGCCTGCTCGTCGATGAAAGCTTTCTGGATCGGGTGGGGATTTTCGGGTGTACCGAGTCCCTCCAGCGTCACAATTTCCTTGCCTGCCACGAGGCTCACCGGCGTTACGCAGGATCGCATTGCAGTGCCGTTCACGATGGCAGTGCACGCACCGCACTGCCCCAGGCCGCAGCCGAACTTGGGGCCGCGCAGTCCCAAGTCGTCGCTTAACGCATAGAGCAGGGGAGTCGCGGGGTCCAGATCCAGCGTGTGGCTCTGGCCGTTGACCTTGAGGGTAATTGCGCTCATACCGCTAAGAGTAAAGTGCGGGTTCTCCAGGGTCAAGCCTGCGCTGCAACGCGCGTTCGCATGACGCCATTTGGGCGTTATCCCCCACGGACTCTTCCAGCCACCCTCTAACCTATTGATGTTGCGTGTGAAGGAGTTTGGACTCTGGAATGCATTTTAATAGGCAGGTTTAAGGAGGCCATCACTCATGAACGCAACTTTCATTGTTTCCGTTTGGATCGTCCTCGGAGCTGCCACGTTGGTTCTGGCAATTTACCGCCGGATTCTCGCGACACACCAGGAAGAAGACGTCATACATCTAGCACCCGGCGAAGAAGGCGAGATCGTCAAGCAGAAATCGCTGGCTCGTCGTCTGACTGCAATCGATCACTGGGGCATTACCATGACCGTGATTACCGCGATCATCGGCATTGGGCTCGCGAGCGCGTATCTGTACCAAGCCTGGGAAAGCCCCAACCCCGGACCTAACAATTTTTATCGTATGAATTCGCCGGTTAAGTAACGGAGTGATGACCTTGCCGGCGGCCGCGAGGGAACTCCCTTTCTAGGTTCTCTCGCGGCAATTGTTTTGCGGGTTAGGCCGCAATCCTTCGGCATCTTTGCGCTTCCCACTGGGAATAATGCTACTTTGATTCTCAGAGCCGGGAGGCGACGGAAATGGCCAAGAAGAGTCCGGTCGGGCGGCGCGGTTTTTTGAAAGGCGCGGCGGGAGCGGCGGCTCTGGTTACGAGTACCCCGGCTGCCAAAGCGCAAGCTCCGGAACACGCTGTCGCGGAACACGCGGCAACACCGCTGCCTTCCGCTGCGCTGGCAGCGAACGAGAAGTCCTCCCCTGCGGCTCGCGTTGACGTATATACTACGGACCGCCCCGGTTCCGATTTCATGGTCGACGTCATCAAGACCCTGAACTTCGATTACGTCTGCGCCAATCCTGGATCGAGCTTCCGTGGGCTGCACGAATCGCTGGTCAACTACGGCGGCAACAAAGCTCCGGAACTGATCACTTGCTGCCACGAAGAATCATCGGTGGCGATGGCGCACGGCTATTTCAAAATCGAAGGCAAGCCGCTGATGGTGATGGCGCACGGCACCGTCGGATTGCAGCACGCGTCGATGGCGATCTATAACGCGTACGCGGACCGTGTGCCAGTGTACATCGTTCTGGGCAACATTCAGGACATCAAATTTCGCCGCAGCGACGTGGAATGGGCGCATAGCGTCCAGGACGCGGCCGCCATGGTCCGCGACTATACCAAGTGGGATGACAATCCGGTATCGCTGAGCCACTTCGCAGAGTCATCGGTGCGCGCTTACAAGATTGCGATGACGCCGCCGTATGAACCAGTCGTGATTGTCGCCGACGCGGTGCTTCAAGAAGAACCCATGCCGGAGGCTGACCGCCGCACCGCGCGAATCCCGAAACTGACGTTGCCGGCGCCGCCGGCGGGCGATTCGGGAGCGGTGGCTGAGGCGGCGAAGATGCTGGTAGCGGCGGAAAATCCGCTGATCGTCGCGGGGCGTTCGGCGCGCACTCCTAAAGGCATTGCCTTACTGGTTGAGCTTGCCGAGACCTTGCAGGCGCCGGTGCAGGATCGCCATTTCCGCATGAACTTTCCGTCGCTGCATCCCTTGAATGGTGGCAACATTGCCACCGCCGATGTGGTGCTGGGCCTGGAGGTGCAGGATTTCTGGATGGCGACGCATTCGCATGACGCCCATCAATCGTATGGGCATGGAGTCGAAGGCAATCACTAAGCCGGGCGCGAAGCTGATTACGATTTACTCGGGCGATCTTTACGGAAAGAGCAACTATCAGGACTTTGGGCGTTACGCAGAAGTGGACTTGTCGATGGCGGCAGATGCCGAGGCCACGCTGCCGGCCTTGATCGAAGCCTGCAAGAAACTGATCACGCCGGATCGCAGGCGCGCCATGGAAGCGCGCGGTGCGAAACTGGCCGAGGCGTCGAAGGCGGCGCGTGAGCGCGATATCGAACTCGCGGCTTACGGCTGGGACGCCAGCCCGATCAGCACCGCCCGCGTCAGCATGGAATTGTGGAACCAGATCAAGAATGAAGACTGGTCACTCGTGTCCGACGTGAATCCGTTCTTCAGCAGTTGGCCGCTGCGGCTGTGGGACTTCCAGAAGCATTATCAATACCTGGGCGAACACGGCGGTTATGGCATCGGTTACGGAGCGCCGGCGGCGGTGGGCGCGGCGCTGGCAAATCGCAAGCACGGCCGGCTGACGGTGAATATACAGTGCGACGGCGACCTCAACTACGCGCCGGGCGTGCTGTGGACGGCAGCGCATCACCGCATCCCGTTGCTGACCATCATGCATAACAATCGCGCCTATCATCAGGAGGCGATGTATCTCACCGACATGGCCGCGCGCGCCAACCGTGGCATCGAAAACTTCAGCGTGGGTACCGGGATCAACGATCCCAATATCGATTACGCGACGATGGCCAAAGCGTATGGCATGTACGGCAAGGGTCCCATCACCGATCCCAAGGATCTGGGTCCCGCGATTAAGGAAGCCGTCGCCGTAGTCAAACGCGGCGAGCCGGCCTTGATCGACGTGGTCACGCAGCCGCGCTAGGGAGCAGCCAGCATGCGAAAACTTATTCTTGCCGTTCTCTTGCTCACTGGGCTGGTTCAGGCGCAGGACTCCGCAGGCAATGCCGAAGCCGGCAAGCGTCTGTACATGAAGAACGGCTGCTATCAATGCCACGGGACCGTCGGGCAGGGAACGATCGCGGGCGCGCGCATCGGTCCGCCTCCACTGAGTGCGCAAGGCTTGATCCGCTATGTGCGGCGCCCGGCGGGACAGATGCCGGCGTTCACCGAGAAGGTGATGTCGGACCGGGAACTCACCGATGTTTACGCGTATCTGAAGACGATTCCTCCACCGAAACCGTCGAAGGACATTCCGCTGCTGAACGATCTGCGCGGAAAATGACGCCCTCCGCGGGGAGCTGACCCTGGAACTACCAGCGGTCCTATGCTGTCCAGTACTGTGATAGAGTGATTTCTGCTGACACTCAGGCTGGTAAGGTCGGCCTGAACGGAGGAGGTAGATCAATGCTGAAAGATGGTGCTGTATTGATGGTCATCTGCCTGATCGTGCTGGGTGGACTCGCAGTCTGGTGGACGCAAACTCCCATGCATTTTTTTAACGCAACCGCACCGCAAATGCAGGAACCAGCGCCCGTCCCGGTATCGGCTCCCGCAGTCAAGAAAGTTGCGAAACCCAAACCTGCCCTGCCACCGGTTGTAGAACAGCCCGTCGCCGAAGTTTCCCCGGTGGCTCCTCCGCTGGCTCCAGTGGTTGCTCCGCCGCCATTTCCTGCGGTCGAACAGATAGCAAGCGGAGCTCACGAGGAGGCTATTACCAACAAGTACGGCGATCCGGCCTTATCCGCCGTAACTTCCACCGGCGGCCATATGGTCGAGACCTTTGTTTACTCCAAGGATCGCGGCCGGAATGCGACCGTCATCCGCCTTGAGGATGGCAAGGTTGCCACGGCTTATTCCCAGTCGGAACCATCGGTCCCACCGGGCTTATCCGCACCACGGCGCGTCCGCGGCCAGTAGCGCGCCTAAATCGCCGAACCGCTCCTTGGGTAGCGATTTCTATTCACGTCCGGAAAATAAAGTTCGGTTGACGCCAGCGCGCGATGTTTGTGGAGATTAGCCCGTTCTATCGGGTCTGCTGGTGAGGGATCATGCCATGCATGGTCCTGAGAAAACGGCAGGTTCAGGCAATCTTAAGTTTTCGCCGGTATCCTAGTGCGTCGAGATGCGCTTCGAGACCCACTCCACTTGCACGCACGAATTTGAGTCGAATCAAGAAGGATCGATTTGGTGAGACTAGCGGTTTTGTATCTGCTGGTTCTGTGTGGCGCGGTATCTTCGTTCGCTCAAAACTCGATCCTTCGTGGCGTCGTTACCGATTCGAGCGGAGCCGTTGTCCCCGGGGCGACGGTTACGCTTTCGGGCCCCGCAGGAGCGGAAAAAACCGCCATTACTGGCAGCGACGGAGCCTACGTCTTTGTTGGATTGACGACCGGCGACTACTTGGTTCAAGCCTCCGCACCGCAGTTGGTGCTGGCGCAAGCCCAGGCTTTAACGATCCGCACCGGAACGCAAAGCCTGAATCTGAGGCTGACGGTGGCTTCCACCGTTCAGCAGATCGTGGTGGAGGAGAATGCCGGGCCAGTGGTGAGCACCGACGCCGCGAGCAACGCCACTGCCACCGTTCTGACGGGCGACGACCTCAACTCCCTATCCGACGACCCCGAAGATTTGCAGGCGGACTTGCAGGCACTGGCCGGGCCATCGGCGGGCCCCGGCGGAGGGGCCATCTTTATCGACGGATTCAGCAGCGGCGAACTTCCGCCCAAGGAATCGATTCGCGAAATTCGCATCAACCAAAATCCCTTCTCGCCGGAATTCGACCACCTGGGCCTGGGCCGTATCGAGATTCTCACTAAGCCGGGAACCGACAAGTATCACGGCTCGCTCAACTACAACTTTGCCAACGATTTTTGGAATTCACGGAATCCCTATTCCGATCAGAAGGCTCCTCTGTCGCTCAACGAGTTCGAGAACAGTTTGAGCGGACCCATCAACCGGCGCACCTCTTTTGCGTTGGACGCCAACCAGAACAATGTCGACAACGGTTCGATCGTCAACGCCGTGACGCTGGATCCAAAAACGCTGACTGCCACGCCGCTGCTGAATATTTTCAAAACGGTGCAGCGCCGCTCCCGGGCGGAGCCGCGCGTGGACTATCAACTGAACGACAACAACACCCTCACGCTGCGCTACGGGTTTATCCGCGGCGACATCCAGGGCGCAGGCATCGGCGGTTTTAACCTTACGTCCAGCGGGTATCACAACCACTACATCATCCAAACCGGGCAATTCATAGAGACTTCGGTCCACGGCGCCACCGTGAATGAAACGCGCTTCCAGCTGTATCACAACTCGCAGGAACTGCAGGCCGATTCCCCCGGCCCCAGTGTGCAGGTTCTGGGATCTTTCACCGCTGGCGGTTCACCGGTAGGGCACAACTTCGACAGGCAGACCTATTACGAGCTGCAAAACAACACCACCAGCGTGCGCGGCTCCCATACCTGGAGGTTCGGAGTTCGCGCCCGCTTCGTGACGGATGACAATGTTTCTCCGCAGAATTTCAACGGCACTTTCACATTCAGCGGCGGCCTGGCGCCGGTTCTCGACGCCACCCAGCAACCGCTGCTGAATGCGGGCCAACCCGTACTGGAGCAGATCGATTCCATCGAGCGTTATCGCCGCACGGTGGTGTTTCAGCAACTGGGGCTGACACCAGCCGAGATCCTCGCGCGCGGCGGCGGTGCATCGCAATTCAGCATTGCCGCCGGGATTCCGGAAACGAGCGCGAATCGCCCCGATATCGCGGTTTTCGCCGGCGACGACTGGCGTCTTCGTCCCGACCTCACGCTCAACCTGGGACTTCGCTATGAGAACCAGCCCAACATTCACGACGCCGGCGATATCGCGCCTCGTGTGGGATTCGCCTGGGCGCCCGGGGGCCACGCGAACAGCTTACATCCCAAGACCGTGCTGCGCGGCGGCTTCGGAATTTTTTACGATCGCTTCCCGCTCTCCTACTCGCTTGCTGCTCAGCGCTATAACGGCATCGTCCAGCAGCAGTATGTGGTGACCAATCCG
The DNA here is from genome assembly GCA_963779075.1 of Bryobacterales bacterium. GTDB lineage: Bacteria > Acidobacteriota > Terriglobia > Bryobacterales > Bryobacteraceae > Palsa-187. The sequence continues at coordinate 98,406 of CAVZWS010000018.1, read as the reverse complement.
GATTTCTTCCCGAATGTCCCTTCGCCCGCCGCGCTGGCCGCTTTCCAATCGGAGCAAGTGATCCAGCAAGTGAGCCCGTCGCTGCGGTCGCCGTATGTCCTGCAAACCGCGGCGACTTTAGAGCGCCAGTTGCCGAAGAATACGACGCTGGCAGTCACCTACACCAATTCGCGGGGCTTTCGCGAGCTTCGCTCCGAGGACCGCAACGCGCCTCTGCCGGGTACTTACAACCCCGCAACGCCCGATAATGGAGTTTTTCCGTTAGGACATCCAGGTCCCGTGTTTGCGATGGAGTCTTCCGGAGTTTTCCGCCAGAATCAGTTGCTGCTGAATGTGAACTCGAAAGTGAGCCCCACCATTTCACTGTTCGGCACCTATGTCCTCAGTCGAGCCATGAGCAATACCGACGGGGTCGGCACATTTCCAGCGAATCCTTACAGTTTTGTGGGTGAATACGGTCCGGCGGGTTATGACGCACGGCATCGATTGAATGTGGGCGGGTCCATCAATACCAAGTGGAACGTACGTTTCAACCCGTTGATCGCCCTGCAATCCGGCGTGCCGTTCGATATCACCGCGGGCAGCGACCTCTATGGCACCACGCTGTTCAATGGCCGCCCCGGCATTGCCACTGACCCATCGCGCCCGGGTCTGATTCCAACTCCCTACGGGCTGCTCGATCCCAGCCCGGCGCCGGGCGAGACGCTGATTTCGCGCAACCTGGGACGCGGTCCCGGACAGATGTCGGTAAACCTGCGGGTCTCGAAAGTATTTGGGTTCGGGGCGGAGCGCAAGTCCGCACAGCACAAAGGCGGCATCTTCGCTGCGCCGGCTGAGCGCCACTATAGCCTTAGCGTTTCGATGTCTATGCGCAACCTGCTGAACCACACCAACCCGGGTCCAATAACCGGGAACATCACCTCGCCGTTGTTTGGGCAAGCGAATCAGGTGGCGGGCAATCGCAATGGCGAAGGCTTTTCGGAGAACGCCAACAACCGGCGGCTGGAATTACAGATCCGGCTGGCGTTTTGACGAAGTGCGCCGGGGCTTGCGAGCAACTATCTAGGCCGAACCTCGATCGGCTAGGGTGAAGCTGGATCACTTGGGCGGCAAACGAGTTGACTCGAGGTGAGCAGTAGTCGTATCCATCGAAGTAAGCTTCAGACAACAAGATAACTTTTCGCCGGACGCGATCTTCGCTCTAGAATGCGCCGCGACTGCGGATTTGCTGCCGTACCGAATACCCGAATAGCCTCCCAGGCTTCACGTTCGCGCCATTCTCTGTTATCCTCTACGTCGAAGATGTGGCCGCGATTGCAACCCGCGCTGACACTGGTTCTGACGTTCGCCCTGACCATTTCCGGTCAGGACCGGGTTCCGGAGCGAGTGGATCTGAGCGTCGTTCACCAGATCAAGACGGAAGCCTTTCAGAACCCTAAAGTAATGGACGCCGTGTTCCAACTCACCGACGTCTACGGGCCGCGGCTCACCAATTCACCGCAGTTTCGCGCCGCGGGCGAGTGGGCCGTCAAACAGCTCAAGGAATACGGCCTCGACAACGTCAAACTCGAAAAGTGGGGACCCTTTGGGCGCGGTTGGGCCTACACTTCCTACTCGGGTTATATCGACGAGCCCCAGTATCAGCCGCTGATCGGCTATCCGCTGGCGTGGACTCCCGGCACCGACGGACCGCTGACCGCCGAGGCGGTGCTGGTGCCCATTCGCACCGAGGCGGATCTGGAACAATATAAAGGAAAGCTGCGTGGCAAAATCGTTCTGCGCGACGCGCCGCGGATTCTCACGTTGCCCACCGACGCCGCCGGCCGCAGGCTCAGCGACGCGCAGCTTGCCGATCTCTCGGTGTTCCCGATTCCCGCGCCGCCGGGACGCGCGCGGCCACCCCGACTCACGCCACAGCAAGTGCGCCGCCTGCGCGAGCGCCTCAATCGTTTTTGGAAGGATGAAGGCGTGCCGCTGGTGGTTCGCACTTCTAGCGAAGGCGACGCCGGAACGGTCTACGGCCTGGGTGCGGACCGCGAGTCCAAGGACAACGTCCCCACTATCGTGCTCGCGGCAGAGCACTATAACCGCATCGCGCGGCTGCTGGACCACAAGCTCCCCGTCAAGCTTACCTTCGACGTCAAAGCCCAGTTTTACGACGACGATCCGTCGTCGTTCAACGTGATTGCCGAGATTCCGGGTCACTCCAAGCGGGATGAAGTGGTGATGGTGGGTGCGCACTTCGATTCCTGGCACCTGGGCACGGGAGCCACTGACAACGCGGCGGGCTCCGCGGTGGTGATGGAAGTAATGCGCATCCTGAAGACTCTCGACTTGAAAATGGACCGCACCGTGCGCCTGGCGCTGTGGGGCGGCGAAGAGGAAGGGCTGCTGGGATCGAAGGCCTACGTCAAGGAACATTTTGCCGATCCCGCCGTTATGAAGCCCACCGCCGAGCACCAGCACTTCGCCGGCTACTTTAATCTCGACAACGGGAGCGGCAAGATTCGCGGCGTCGATCTGCAGGACAACGACCCCATGCGGCCGATCTTCGAGAAATGGCTGGAGCCATTTAAGGATCTCGGCGCCTCCACCATCGCGCTGCGCAATACCGGCGGCACCGATCATCTTTCGTTCGACGCCGTGGGCCTGCCTGGATTCCAGTTTATTCAGGACCCGCTGGATTATTTCACGCGCACTCACCATTCGAATATGGACGTGTACGATCGTATCCAAGCAACCGATCTGGAGCAAGCCGCGGCCATCGTCGCTTCGATGGTCTATGACACTGCCATGCGCCCAGATAAACTGCCGCGCAAGCCGCTGCCCAAACCGCGCCCGCCACGCCCGGGTGAGGATTCCCCTACGGCGACGGCGCCCTCGGTTGGCATGGCCGGCGCGCCGCACTAATCTAGTACGCTAGTACGTGAAGCGCGGAAGCGGGTGGATTACCGCAAGAGAAAATGAAGAGCGCAGTTTTTTCGCTGGCCTTTTGCTGGGGGATGATCGCCGGGTGGCCCGGCGCGGCCTCGGGCCACGACGTCATCACCACCAAAATCACTTTCGACCGGGAAATTGTTCGCATCGTCTACGCGCGCTGCGCGATTTGTCATCGCGATGGCGGAAGCGCGTTTTCACTCACATCCTATAGTGAAGCGCGGCCTTGGGCGAAAGCCATCCAGGAGGAAGTGCTGGAGCGCCGCATGCCGCCGTGGGGCGCAGTGAAAGGCTTCGCGGATTTTCGGGACGATCAGGCTCTGACGCCGGAACAGATTGAGCTGATCGGCGACTGGGTGGAAGGCGGTTCGCCCGAGGGTGAGCCCAAGGATTTGCCGGAGACGCCGAAGTGGACGGCTCCCGCGCCGCCGTCTCATGGCTCTGCGAAACTGGCCGTGAACGGAGATTACAAACTGCGGCAATCCATTGATTTAGCCGGGATTAGGCCTTCTAAGGTAGACCCCGGCGCAACTTTCCAGATGATCGCGGAGTTGCCGGATGGCAGCATCCAGCCGCTGCTCTGGCTGCAGCCCTATAAACCTGTCTTTGGACACCCGTTCTGGTTGCGCGTACCGCTGATTCTGCCGGCGGGGACCGTCATCCGGGGCTTGCCGCCAGCGGCCGTGGTCGATTTGCTTCCTGCCCGCTAGACTGCGAGTAACGTATTAAAAGCCTGCCATTTGGGATAGGTTGAACTCTTTCGTATCGCGTAATATTGACTTAGTAACATGGGTGGCTTCTTAGACCGCTAGGCCGTATCGCCATGGAGTTGGTCCTATGAATTTAACTGCGCTCTTTATCCGCCGGCCGGTGATGACCGCGCTGCTGATGATGGGCGTTCTGATCTTCGGCGTGGTGGGCTACCGGTCGCTTCCCGTTAACGACCTGCCGGTGATTGATTTCCCCACCGTCATGGTCATGGCGAACCTGCCGGGAGCAAGTCCCGAGACCATGGCGTCGTCAGTGGCGGCTCCGCTGGAGCGGCAGTTTTCGACCATTGCCGGCTTAGACAACATGACGTCGTCGAGCCAGCGCGGGTCGTCTTTTCTCACCTTGCAATTTACGCTCGATCGAGACATTGATTCGGCGGCGGCGGATGTGCAGAACGGGATCTCGGCAGTGGCCCGTCGGCTGCCTCCGGGAATGCCGAATCCACCCACGACGCGTAAGCTGAATCCGGCGGATCGGCCAATCCTTCAGATTTCGCTCAATTCCACGACCCTCGCCCCGTCGCTGGTGGACGAATATGCCGAGACCGTAATTGCGCCGCAAATTTCCACCATCGATGGCGTTTCGCAAGTCGCTAATTTTGGCGGCGGAGGCGGATCGGAACGAAATACGCGGTCCGCGTTCAATTGGACCCGAATAAGCTGGTAAATCGCCAGATCAGCCTGGACGACATATCGAATGCGGTAGATCAGCACAACGCAAATTTGCCCACAGGCACGTTATGGGGAGCGAACCAGGCGTTCACGGTGCAGGCGAACGGCCAGCTCAGTACGGCTGCCGATTACCGGCCGCTGATTGTGGCTTACCGCAATGGTTCGCCGGTCCGGCTGCAGGATCTCGGCCAGGTAATCGACGGAATCCAGGACGACAAGAGCGCCAGCTGGTTCAATCTGCGGAACTCGGTTATGTTGATGGTGAACCGGCAGCCGGGCACCAACACGGTTCAAATTGTCGACACCATTTTGAAACTGATGCCGACTTTCCGAGCTCAGATCCCCCCTTCCATCAATCTGGACATCATGTCGGACCGCTCGCAGGCGATTCGTGAATCGGTGCATGACGTCAAGTTCACGCTCATTTTGGCGATCGTGCTGGTGGTGCTGGTGATCTTCCTGTTCCTGCGCAACGTGTCTGCGACATTGATCCCCAGTTTAGCCCTGCCGCTATCCATTCTGGGCACCTTTGCCATCATGTCGGTGTTTGGCTATACGGTGGACAACCTGTCCTTGATGGCGCTGACGCTGGCGGTGGGGTTCGTGGTGGACGACGCCATTGTGGTGCTTGAAAACATCGTCCGGCACATGGAAATGGGGAAGCCCCGCTTTGAAGCGGCACTCGAAGGGGGCAAAGAAATCGGCTTTACCGTGCTTTCGATGACGTTGTCGTTGGCTGCCGTGTTCATTCCCATCCTGTTCATGAGCGGTATCGTGGGCCGCTTGTTCCATGAATTTGCGGTGGTAATCATGTCGGCCATTATCATCTCCGGCATCGTATCCCTGAGCCTTACACCGATGCTGTGCAGCCGCTTCCTGCGACCCCCCAGCGAGCATCATAACTTTCTGTTCCGAGCCACCGAAAAGATGTTCGACGCATGGCGCGATACTTATGCCTGGACGCTGCGCGGCGTGATTCGCTTGAAGTTCGCAATGCTATTGGTGGCTGTGGGCACGCTGGTGGCGACGGTTTATCTTTACCGGCTGGTGCCCACCGGTTTTATTCCCAGCACCGACACCGACAGCATCACCGGCCAAATACAGTACGCTCAGGACGCCTCTTACGACGTGATGGAGAAGAGCACTTTCGCGTTTGCGCAGATCCTCTCCAAGGATCCCAATGTGGATGCGACGGGCGTGAACGTGAGTGGTTCCTCGAACTCTGGGCGCGCCGAAGTGCGGCTGAAACCGCGTAAAGAGCGCAAGCTGAGCGCAGACGAGATCATCAACGAGCTTCGTCCCAAGGTGGCGCAGGTTGCCTGGAGGACGTATATTCCTGACCAATCCCCCGGCCTTGCGCATCGGCGGATTCGGGGGCCGCAGCCAGTACATATTCACGCTGCAGGCACAGGATCTGGCAGTGCTGTATCGCGCCGCGGCGAGTTTTGAGAGCGTGATGAAGCGGATCCCGGGCCTGGTGGATGTGAACAGCGACTTGCAGATTGCCAGCCCCCAGGTAACGCTGGATATCGACCGTGACCGGGCTTCCTCCATGGGAGTAACCGCCACGCAAGTGGAGAGCGCGCTGTATAGCGCTTACGGAACCCGGCAGGTATCCAATATCTTCACGCCCACCAACGATTACGAAGTCATCATGGAGCTGATGCCGAAGTTCCAGCGCGATCCCATTGCGCTGCACCTGCTCTACGTCCGCTCCAACACCGGCAAGCTGGTCCCGCTGGATTCGGTGGTCAAGCCGCGCAACAGCGTGGGAGCGCTGACGGTGGCGCACTATGGCCAATCCCCCGCGGTATCCTTCTCCTTCGATATGGCTCCGGGCGTCTCTTTGGGCGACGTCACCGAGAGGATTGAAGAGGCGGCCCGCGAGACCTTGCCGCCGACCATTCGCACGGCGTTCCAGGGCACTGCGGCGGCTTTCCAATCCTCGTTCGCCGGCATGGGAATGCTGCTGGTGATGGCGATCCTGGTCATCTACATGGTACTGGGCATTCTGTATGAAAGCTTCATTCATCCGTTGACCATTCTGTCCGGTTTGCCTTCGGCGGGATTGGGCGCGCTGATTACGCTGCTGGTCTTCAAAAATGAGCTGAACATATTCTCCTTCGTGGGCATCATCATGCTGATCGGAATTGTGAAGAAGAACGCCATCATGATGATCGATTTCGCGGTGGAAGCCCAGCGCACCATGGGCACATCGCCTGCCGAAGCGATTACCGAAGCCTGCTTAGTGCGCTTCCGGCCGATCATGATGACCACCATGGCGGCTCTGGTGGGCACATTGCCCATCGCTCTGGGACTCGGCGCCGGCGGAGAAGCGCGGCGGCCGCTGGGTTTGGCGGTGGTCGGCGGACTGGTGGTCTCGCAGCTCCTGACGCTGTACATCACCCCGGTGATTTATATCTACATGGAGCGCTTCAGCGGCTCCAGCCGTAAGACCAAGCGCAAGAAGAGTGTTCCGGCAATGGCCGAGCCGCAACCCGCACTGCAATAAGACACTCATCGCGGCACGGTCTTGGTTATAATCGAGTCACTCAGTCTTACGGGCGGGGATCGCTTATTCCGGAGGTACGGCATGGGTATCCATCGAGTGGTTCTGAAGAGCGGCTGCCGGATTGCTGTTGGCGGCGATGCCAACCCTCGCGCACCACTCCTTTATGGCGGAGTACGACGAGAGCCGTTTGATCACCCTGACCGGTACGATCACGAAGGTTTCGTGGAAAAACCCTCACGTCACTTTGAACATGGATGTGAAGGACGAAAGCGGAAAAGTTACAAATTGGGAATTAGAGTTGGCCAGTCCCAACGGGCTGCTGAGTCAGGGATGGAAGGTCGATTCCCTGAAGCAAGGAGTCCGCGTGGTCGTAACCGGTTTTGGCGCCAGGGATGGCTCGCATTTGGCGAATGCCAGAAAAGTGGTTATCGGCGCAACTGCCTATTCCACTGCTCACGATGAAAATCGGTCGCGCAAATAGTTTGCGCGGGTGCCAGAGCCGACTCGACATACCCACCCAACTAGCGTGATCTATAGACGCCGAATTTTCGATAGGGTGAGCCAGCGATGAGCGTGCTCCGCATCGCCCTAATGGTTGGGCTATTGTCATCCTTCGCGATTTGGACCGGGCGTGTCGCGGGCGGCTACCACCGGCAGCATTTCGGGCACCTTGAAAGATCCCAGCGGGGCCGTCATACCGGGCGTGACCTTGATCGCCACCAATACGGCGCAAGGCATCCAAAGCAAAACCACCACCGACGATAAAGGCTTTTACATATTTCCCAGTCTTCCGGTCGGGCGCTATGACCTGCAGGCGCAAGTCGAAGGCTTCCGCACCGTGAAGCGAAGCGGTCTGGTGATCGACGCCGACAGCGCGCTGCACATCGACTTGACGGTGGAGATGATCGAGAAGATCGAGGAAGTGACGGTTCTCGAAAGCGGAACGCAAGTAGAGTCCGTCAGCACGCAAATGGGGCAAGTGGTCACGGGCCGGGCCATGACCGCGGTGGCCCTCAACGGCCGCAGCTTCACCGACCTGCTGGCTCTGCAGCCCGGCATCGTGCCCTCCAGTACCCAACAACCCGATTCGATCGTGATGGCGGGCGCTTCGGTGGCGATTTCTCCCTCCGGCGGTTTGAATCCCGGGAATCAATCGATCAGCGGCCAGCGCGAGGACGCCAACGGCTTTATGGTCAATGGAGGCGACGTCAAGGAACTGATGAATGGCGGCACAACCATCGTCCCCAACCTCGATTCCATCGCCGAGTTTCGGGTGCTCACCAACAATTTCGACGCCGAGTACGGCAACTACAGCGGTGGTGTGGTCAACGTCGTGACCAAGTCGGGCGGCAACGGGCTGCATGGCAGCGGCTTCGAGTTCCTGCGCAACACGGATCTCGACGCGCGCAACTTCTTTTCCCCGGAGCGCAGCTTTTACCGGCAAAACCAGTTCGGCGGGACCGTCGGGCGGGCCGATTCGCCAAAACAAAGTGTTCTATTTCGCCGACTATCAAGGAACGCGGCAGAGTCAGGGCGTCGATACAGGGCTGATCCCGGTGCCGACTCTCGCGGACCGCAGCGGGAATCTCGCGGATCAGGCCGCATCGCTTACGGGCGAGGTGAGCGGCCAGAATCTGGCGACGCTGCTATCGCAGAAACTCGGCTACACGGTTTCCGCGAACGAGCCCTATTATGCGCCGGGCTGCGTGTTCAGCACCCAGTGCGTGTTTCCGAACGCCATCATTCCGCAGCGCGCCTGGGCCGAGCCATCGCAGCCCAAGCATCTGCTGCAGTACATCCCCTTGCCGAACGTTGGGCCGGGCACCTTTTCCACTGGCTCCGTGGGGAAGACCCTGCGCGACGACAAAGGCAGCTTTCGCCTGGACGGAACCAGCGAACGGTGGGGCCTGCTGTCGGCTTACTATTACGCGGACGACTACACGCTGGACAACCCCTATCCGACCGGGCAGGGAGGCGCGAGCGTCCCGGGTTTCGCGGCCCTCAATCTGGGGCGCGGGCAGCTTGTCAATCTGGGCGACACCAAGACCTTTGGCGCATCGATGGTGAACGAGCTGCGGCTCAGCTATATGCGCAGCGCGAACAACGTCGGACAGCCCGCCGGCGGCGTAGGTCCCAGCCTCGCCTCACAAGGTTTCGTGACCGGTCCGGGAACCCCCGGCATCGTGGTTCTGGCGCCCGAAGATCGAGGGCATCGAGAACCTGGTTTTCAATTCATTCGTCATGGGCACGCCCACGACTAACTTGACGCAGGCCAACAACACCTACGCTTTGAGCGACAATTTTTCAAAAGTGATTGGGAGCCACAGCCTCAAAGCCGGGGTGCGGATTAGCCTGGAACAGGTCAACGTGAATCCGAACCCGACCTTCAATGGCAGCTTCGCTTTTCATGGTTCCGAAACCGGTTCCGATTTCGCGGATTTTTTGATCGGCGTCCCGAGTCAATACAATCAGGCGGATTCGCAGGCCTATTACGGACGCCACAAATACGCCGGCGCTTTCGTGCAGGATAGCTGGCGGGTGCGATCCGACCTCACTTTGAATATCGGAGTGCGGTGGGATCTGATGCAATATTGGTCGGAAAAGTACAACCAGATCCCAGCGCTGAGTCTGGGCCAACAATCCCAGGTCTACCCGACGGCTTGGCCGCGGACTCGTCTATCCCACCGATGCCGGAGTTCCCAATACGCTGGTGCCGCAAGGCAACCCACTTTCGCCGCGCCTGGGACTCGCGTATTCGCCATCGAAGGCCGACGGTTTGCTCGGGACGATTCTTGGCGGTCCGGGGAAGACCAGCATACGTGCGGGCTTCGGCATGTTCTACACCGTGATTCAGGGCAACACCATCGCGATCGACGAACCGCAGCCTCCCTATGGCTTGAGTTACACCAGCCCCGCGCCTCCGCTGTTCGCCACGCCGTTTATCAGCGCGGCGGACGGAGCCGTACACGTCCAGCCCTTTCCTCTGACGTTTCCGCCGCTGAACGCGTCGCTCAATCATCCCAATCCGAACATCGATTATTCTCCCTACGTGCCGCTGGCGGGAATGACGTCGCCCTACCGCGGCAACACCTACCCTTACAACGAGAATTATTTTTTCTCGATTCGAGCGGCAATTCGGCGCCAACACGCTGCTGAGCCTCAGTTATGTCGGGTTCCCAGGCGCATCATCTGCTGCTGGTGTATTCCGCAAATCCCGGCAATCCGGCCTTGTGCCTGGCTTTGAGCAAACCGAGCGCGGTGGCGCCGGGAACGCCCACCTGCGGGCCGTTCGCGGAGGACGCCACTTACGTAAGCGCAGCCGGCCAGGTTTTCAATGGCACTCGCGGGCCGCTGGGGTCCAACTTCAGCAACGACGATTACGAAGGCAGCTTCGGGAACTCGAATTACAATTCGTTTCAAGCCAGCGTGCGGCACACCGGCAAGCAACTGGATCTGATGCTGGCGTATACCTACAGCAAGTCCATCGACCAGGCTTCGAGTATTTCGGATATTGTCGATCCCTTCAATTACAGCCGTACCCGCGCGCTTTCGGCATGGGACCTCAAGCACAACTTCGTGGCTACCTACGAATACCAGCTTCCATTGCAGGGACTGACGCGCGGCGCCAAGTTTCTGACGGAAGGATGGTCGATTTCAGGAATCACGCGCATCAGTTCGGGTTTCCCGGTGACCCTCTCGACCAGCGGGGACAACTCGCTGCAAGGCAGCCAGCCAAACGGAGTGAATCTCAAGAGTCTGGATTTGCCGGATCTTTCCCCTGGTCCGCTGAACCTGAATGGCAACCCCCGCAACGGGATGCCGTACTTCAATACGTCGCTCTTCAGCCTGAACGCGCTGGGGACTCCGGGCAATGCTTCGCGACGGTCTTTCTATGGGCCCGGGATGCTGAACTTCGATCTCGCGCTGCTGCGAACCTTCCGGGTAGCCGAATCGAAGGCGCTGCAGTTCCGCCTGGAAACATTCAACACTTTCAATCACGCTCAGTTTTTCGGGCCGGCGGCCGTCAATGGGAATTATGGCGCCACCCTTTTCGGCCAGGTCGTCCAGGCCGCGCCGCCACGGCTGATGCAGTTAGCGCTTAAATTTACGTTCTGATACAGGCCGCTGGGGGGTCTACTGCGGCAGCGGCTCGCGCTGTTTGCCGGCGAAGATTTCGCCGAACAATTCCACTACAGCGGCATGCAAGGCGCCGTTATCGGCCAGGACGTGCGGCCCGTTGAGATCCAGCGGTGCGCCACGCATGTCCGTGCACACGCCGCCCGCTTCGCGCACCAGCAAGCAGCCGGCCGCCATGTCCCAGGGCTTCAACTGGAACTCCCAAAAGAAATCCAGACGCCCGCAGGCCACGTAAGCCAAGTCGATGGCGGCGGCGCCTGCGCGGCGGACTCCGTGCGAAGTCATCGCAAGCTGGTAATAGAAATGAATGTTGATATTCTGATGGCGTTTGCGGGAAGGGAAGCCGGTAGCCGATAGAGAATCGTCGATGCGCGCCGTCGGGGTCACGCGGATCGGCTGCTGGTTCAGGAATGCGCCCGACCCCGCCTCCGCCTGGAACATTTCGTCGCGCGTGGGATCGTAGATCACTCCGGCGATCAGTTTGCCCGCCCGCGCCAGGCCGATCGATACGTTATACACCGGGAAGCCGTGCGCGAAATTGGTGGTGCCGTCGAGCGGGTCCACGTACCATTGATATTCGGACGAACCGTCGTTGCCGCCGCCCTCTTCGGCCATCACCGCGTGGGTGGGGAAATGCTGGCGCAGGCGCTCGACGATGATGCGCTCACTGGCGCGGTCCGCCTCGGTGACAAGGTCGTAGGCGCCCTTGAGCTCGAAGCCAATGCGGCGCCGCGCGAACTCGGAAATGGAAGCGCCGGCTTCACGCGCAATCTCGGCCGCTATCTCAACAAAGCTTTTCAAGAGTGGGCCAATTCGTACAGATATTTCAGATCTTGTTTATACAGGAATAAGTTGGGAGCGCCCTCGCGGGTCAGGCGAATAAAGCCGGCGTCGTAAAACTCGATGACGCCTTCCACTTCCTGGTTGTCGCTCATACGCACGCACACGGGGATGCGCTCGTCCACCAGGCGCTGCAGGAATTGCACCTCTTGCTGGGTGTGATCGGGAGCCTTAATTTGACTGATTTTTCCGGCCACGGCGAGTTGACTCAGGCACTAGCGAGAGACAACTCCATAGTAGCCAGAGCGCGTCGAGATGCGCAAATCCGGGCGCTGCGGAAGCTCCAGGCGGACTCTGTGGAATTTGCCGTCGCCGGCCAGGGGGCCGCGCGGATAGTAACCGATCAGGTATTGCGTGCGCAGCTCGCGCAGGACGTCTGAGAAAGTGCGATCGAGTTGCTCGACGGTGGGATAAAACGCCAGGCCGCCGCTATCGTGCGCCAGAGTTTCGAGAGCATGCTCGCCGCCGATATTGCGCCCGGCCGGGTTCGTGATGGGCACCACCACGATGGGATAAAAGACGGCTTCCGCATGCAGCATCGCCGAACGCGCGTCGGCGTATTTTTTGGTGCTGGTAGTATCGCCGCCGTCCGTCACTACCACGATCACGTGCCGTCCGTCGCGATTGCGCATCGCTCCAGTCGAAAGATAGATCGCATCGTAGAGCGATGTTCCGGCGTCCGATCTGAGCGGCTTCAGGCTGTCTTCGAGGCGGGTCAGTTGCCGAGTAAACGGATTGAGTAAAGTGACCTCGTCGTTGAAGCTGTAGAGCGACGCGGCATCGTCAGGGTTGCCCTCTTTTACCAGCGCATTCAGGAACTTCGCCAGTGAGACCGTCTCGAATTTCAGATCCTTGGCGGTGGAGCCGCTGGTGTCGATCAGCAGCGTGACCGAAAGCGGTTGCGCGGTCTGATGCTCGAACACGGAAATGTTCTGCTTGACGCCGCTGTCGAACAATTCGAAGTCGCGGGATTCGAGCGAACCCACCAGATCGCCATCCGGGTTCTTCACCGTGACCAGCAGGCGCACCAGTTGCACGTCGACCTTGAAGCTGGGCTCCTGCGCCGCGAGAATGCACGCGCAGGCCAGAGCGGCCAGGATTGCGGCCGCTGCAATGATCGACTTCCTCGTGCTCATGGATTTGCTTTGACTACGGCGTCGTCCCATTCGCCGTCCACCCATACTTCCCCATCGACAAAATATTCCTTTCTTCCACACCGGGACCAGCTTCTTCAGGCGGTTGATACCCTCCAGCGCCGCGTCAAATGCGGGCTTGCGATGGGGAGCTGTGACCACCACCGCCACGCTGGTTTCGCTGATCTCCAGGTGGCCCAGCCGGTGCACCATGGCGATGCGGCCAATGGCGTGGTTGCGCGCGATGTCGGCTCCGATCTCGGCCATGGTCTTGACGGCCATGGCCTCGTAACATTCGTATTCGAGGAACCGCGTCGCCCGGCCCTTGGTGTTATTGCGCGTGACCCCCTCGAAGTTGACGAACGCGCCGTCCTCCTCGCGTAAAAGCTTCCGCGCGATGGCCGTGCCGTCGATCGGTTCACGCGTCAGTGCATAGAAGTTCCCCGAGGGATCGGCGAGGTGCCGGATATAGCCCGACCCGCCGCTCACCGGCGGCAGCAGCGCCACTTCGTCGCCTTCCGCAAGCGGCGCCGAGGGCGAAGAGAACTGCTGATTCAGCGCCAGCACGGTGCTCGCCGCCATCCCGCGAAGCCGCGGGAAGCGCCCGGCATAGTGATCGAAAACCGAACCCAGGTTGCCCCCTTCGGCAATGTCGAGGGTGTCCTCGCGGAGCCCCACCACGTCACGAATTACCCCAAAAAATAGCACTCGAATGCGCACTGTGCACATATTAACAGACTGGTTTGGGGCATTCCCGGTTTCCTCGAAGGTTATAATCGGCAAACATGGAGCCTGTCGATACTCTCCTCCGGGTGCGCTATGCCGAAACCGACCAGATGGGCGTGGTGTATTACGCGAATTACTTGATTTGGATGGAGCTGGGACGGGTTGAGCTTTTCCGCGCCCAAGGCATCCGCTACCGCGATATGGAGGATAACGACGGCATCCTGCTGGTGGTTTCGGAGGCCAACTGCCGTTATTCGAGGCCCGCGCGCTATGACGATGAGGTGCGCGTCCGAACCACTCTGGCGGTCGCCGACCCGCGCATGATCCGGTTTGAATATGAGATTTTTAACCAGGCCAGCGGCACGCGGCTGGCCTCGGGCTTCACCAAGCACATCTTTTGCGGAAGGGATGTGCGCCCCACCAAGCTGCCGGAAAAGTATTGGGCGGTCTTTGGAATTTAAGGCACTTCGACAAGTGGTCGGACCGCTCCGAAAGCCCATCCTTCTTGGTCATGAAACCGCCAACCCACGACGCGAACCTTCTTGAAGACTCCTGTACTAAACGCATCTGGGTAACACTTCGCATACGATTCTTCCGATGTCCATGGTCCGGTGATTGCTTCCCAAAGGTACGTGCCCTTCGGCAAGGTTAGGCCCGGCTCGTTTGCGATCACCTGGAGGAACTGACTTCGCCCTCCGGTGTACTTGTCGGGATGGTCCCGCATATCTTCTGCAAGTCGCACTCCTTGTTCTTTTGATTGCTTCTCATTCCCGTATTTTTCAGCCGCCTTGTCCCGTCTGCTTGATTCCAAGAGCAGGCGACGTACTTTGGGGCTGTCCAGAACGATATGAAGATCAGTAGCGGCCACGGAGTTTGGAATGAAAGTGAAGGCGCAGACTACGGCAAACGCCAGTCCAGCGATACACGCCAAAGGTGTGATCTTCGGACTGTAGGGGCAGCGCCAGCGTCTCACAGCGCTCATCTTAGCGCGATCCGTAGTATCGCATTCTATTCAACGCACATTTCCCACTCCCCGACAATTTCGTTCAGCACACGATCCCCGCTATATTAGAAAAAATGAGCACACTTTCCATTCGCGACCTGGATCTGCGTAACAAGCGGGTCTTCATGCGGGTCGATTTCAACGTTCCGCTCGCCCCCGGCGGCAAAGAGATTACCAGCGACAAGCGCATTAAGGCGTCACTGCCCAGCATCCAGTACGCGCTCGACCATGGCGCCGCGCTGATCCTGGCGAGCCATCTCGGCCGTCCCAAGGGCAAGCCGAATCCGGAGATGAGCCTGGCCCCTTGCGCCGAGCGCCTCGCGGCCCTTCTGAAAAAGCCGGTGGCGATGGCGCCGGATTGCGTCGGACCTGAAGTTGAAGCCATGCTGCCCAAGCCCGGCGAAGTGCTGCTGCTGGAGAACCTCCGGTACCACGCCGAGGAAGAGAAGAACGATCCCGCATTCTCGCAGAAGCTGGCCGCGCTGTGCGACGTGTATGTCAACGACGCCTTCGGGTCCGCGCATCGCGCGCACGCTTCCACCGTCGGCATGATCGCATTTCTGAAACCAGACGCCGCAGGCGTGCTGCCGGCCGCCGCCGGGCTGCTGATGGACAAGGAACTCGAATACCTCACCAAGGTCACGCAGAATCCCGAGCGGCCTTGCGTCGCGATTCTGGGCGGCGCGAAAGTGTCCGACAAAATCGAAGTGATCCAGAACTTGATGAAGGTCGTCGACCGTCTGATGATCGGCGGCGCGATGGCGTACACGTTCCTACGAGCCCGCGGCGAGGGCACCGGCAAGTCGCTGGTCGAGGAAGACAAGATCGAGCTCGCGAAGGAGTTGATGGCGGCGAGCGGCTCCAAGCTCATGCTGCCGCTGGATCACGTCGTGGCTGCCGAGTTCAAAGCTGGGGTGGAGAGCCAGGTGGTGGAGCAGATTCCGGATGGCATGATGGCGCTCGACATCGGACCCAAGACCGTTGCTGAGTATGCGAAGGTGATCGCGGGCGCCAAGACGATCATCTGGAACGGTCCGATGGGGGTCTTCGAAATGCCGCCTTTCGACAAGGGGACGGTAGCGGTGGCCAAGGCCGTGGCGGAGTCGGGCGCGGTGAGTGTGGTGGGCGGCGGCGATTCCGAGAAGGCCGTCAAATCCGCCGGGGTGGCCGATAAGATTTCACACATTTCGACTGGCGGTGGCGCATCACTCGAATTTCTAGGTGGCGTCGAACTGCCTGGTGTGGCGGCGCTGAGCAAAAAATAGCGGCCTGGCAACGCGGCGCGAAAGCGCTTGCTTTATGGAGTCTTCGCCCGCTTGACGAATGGCGACCGGTGCTGCGCGCGTTTGCGGTCGGCTTCGTCCTTCGCGGCGCTGCGGCGGTTTACGTACACCAGCATATCGGTCTCGGTGAAAGTCACAGCTTTCGCCGGACCGGTCTGCTGCTGATCTTCGAGCAGCGCACGGCACAGCAACGGAAGTTCCTGCAAAGGAATCTTATGCTTCACCAGCAGCGACATGTCCGCCGACACCGTAAACTCGGTGCGGCTGTGGTCTCCAGCCACGCGTTGAAACGCGAAACGCCGGACGTTGGCGTCTTGCCGGAAACCAGTTAGAACAAATTCCATAACCAAACTAATTTGTTTCACTTTCGCTGACCCTCGGTGTCCCATCCCAAGGCAGGTCAGCCTCGTCAACTTCGAAAATTACTGGTCCATCGAGCAGCGGAATCTCCTCTTCGAGGGGAGAAACCCCACCTAGGGTACGGCGTTCCGCGCGCTTGGCATTCTTTTCCTGTTGCTTTTCCTTGCGCAGTTGTTCTTTTTGCCGTTTTTTGAAAGACTGCGGTCCGCGACCGGCCATAACGTGCTCCTGAATGTAATTAAAATTTGCCGGACTTGTCCCTTCGTAACCTCTTTTGTTTCCAACGTTGGCACCTGGAGTGCTGGCAGGGCACTCAGGAGAAACGGATAGTCGAAGCGACACCTACAGTTTAGCACTTTATGGCGCAGTTGGCGCAGTTGGCGCAGGGCGGGGCGCTAAGCGCTGAAACTACGTTCAAAATCGCGCCTAACGCGATTAGCGCGCGGCGGGAGGCTCCTGATCAGTGGGGATGCCGGTGAAGTAGCGGAAGAACGCCACAGCGCGGTTGACGGCGGACGCGTCGTGGCCTGCGGCGAGGCTGCTGGCGTCCTTGCCGGTCCGCGCGATGCTGTAATAGCGCCAGATGCCGGGCGACTCACGCTCCAGGAAATAGATTGCCTGTAACTCGTGGGGCGGGAACAGCGGCAGCAGCATGTAGTGCAGACCTGTCGTGTTTTCGGTCTCGAAAACCAGCCGGTTGGGCGTGACGCTCACCATCTGCATCCGATACGTAGCCTTGCCGGAGAGACTGTCGCTCTGCTGAAAATACCGGATGCTGCCGGGCGTAAGTTCCGCGGCGGAAAAGCCCGGCCGGCGGCCGCCTCGGGGGCCCTCCAGCGCCAAGGCATTTACGATCAGCGTCCGCCAGCTTTGGTGCGTAGTGGACCAATAACGGACGCCGGTGAGTCCGGAGATGTCGCCGATGCGCTGGAGCAATCCTTCCGCACCGGTCGCGTGAAACCGGGCGACGGTCGAGACCAGCGTCGTGAAGCCGGGCGCGGACCATCCCAGGCACGCGGGCGGCATCCAGTCGCGACCTAAGCTCGACCGATCCCAAACCTTGATCGAAGGGGAGTGCCGCAGATCCGGATACGGTGGATCGGCTTCCGCTCCGCAAGGCGGCTGGGGCCCCGATGCGTCGGCAGGAGCGCCCTGAAGGACGACCGGGTAGTACGCGATCAAGGCCACGGCGACGGCGGCGAACGGACGCGTCTTGGTCACCGACTCCACTCTAGCACTGGGCATCGAATCCTTTACCTGTTAGGGTGGACTCAGGGCTGCTCCTATCGCGAGGGCAGGGGGCGTTGCCGGAAACATTTGGTTCCCGCTAGGGATCAATGTAGTGCCGGACAGTTTCACGACCAGTCAAATCGATGATCTGTGCACGGCGCCATCCACGGTAGCCACGTGAATCGCTATCTTTACTCGGCGCCAGGCGGCTCGGACGGTGGCTTGACGAACCCAAGGAGTTTAGATGCGAATCCGTGTCGGCTACGAACTAACTTACAATTGCCCGCAAGAGACGCCCATGATATTGACGCTGAACGTGCACTATTCGCGGGCCTCGGACATTGTCATACCCGATTACCTGACCAGCGACCCGGCCGTACCGGTCACGGGCTATCGCGACGGCTTCGGTAACTGGTGCAACCGGATCGTCGCGCCTCCCGGACGAATTCAAATTCGCGGGTCGGGAGTAGTGACCGATCACGGGCGGCCGGACCCGGTGGTTCCTTCCGCGCCGCAGCACGCGGTCCAGGATCTCCCCGAAGAGACCTTGGTTTTCCTGTTGGGAAGCCGCTATTGTGAGACGGATCGCCTGTCGGACATCGCGTGGGGACTTTTCAGTCAGACTCCTCTGGGATGGGCCCGCGTGCAAGCGATCTGCGACTGGGTCCACAACCACATCACGTTCGACTATCAAACCGCGCGCCCCACCCGGACGGCCTGGGAAGCCTATAACGAGCGCATCGGCGTCTGCCGCGACTACGCGCATCTGGCGATCGCCTTCTGCCGCTGCATGAATATTCCCGCGCGCTACTGCACCGGCTACCTTGGTGACATCGGGATGCCGCCCCCCTACGCCGCCGGGGATTTCGCCGCCTGGATGGAAGTGTATCTGGGCGGACGCTGGTACATTTTCGATCCGCGTAACAATATGCCGCGCATCGGAAGAGTGCTGATCGCGCGCGGCCGCGACGCTGCCGATGTCGCGATCGCAACGACTTTCGGTCCGGCCTTTCTGGAAAACTTCACGGTGATTACAGACGAGGTAATTGAGAATGTTCGGGTAGGTTCGGCGAGTGGCGGCAATCCGTCCTGATGGCGCTTCTGACCGTACGACACCTCACCGTGTATCGTTATTCGCAGGCCGTCGAGCTCGGCGAGCACCGCATGATGTTTCGTCCGCGCGAAAGCCATGATCTGCGGCTGGTGAATACGCGACTGACCATCACTCCTGCTCCCGCCAGCCTGCGCTGGCTGCATGACGTGTTTGATAACTCGCTCGCGATCGCCACTTTCGAAGGCGAAACCACCGAGCTGCGCTTCGACAGCTCCGTCGCCCTGGAGCATTTCGAAATTCCACTGCCGGATTACCCGCTCGAAGAGTATGCGCGAACTTATCCTTTCCGCTACGACGATGACGAGTTGCCCGACCTGGCCCAGGGACTCCGCTGCCACTATCCGAGCCACGATGTTGGGGGCTGGGCGGAGAACTTTCTAGATCCATCCGGGCGCACCGGGACTATCGAGCTGTTGCGCTCCATGACCTCTACCATCAAACAGGAATTCCGCTATCAGCGGCGTAGTGAGAAGGGCATTCAGAGTCCCGGGGAAACGCTGCAATGCCGCCGCGGCAGTTGCCGGGATTTCGCGCTGCTCATGATCGAAGCGGTGCGCTGTTTGGGATTTGCAGCCCGCTTCGTCAGCGGCTACATTTTCGTTCCCGATAGGGACGATACCGAGATCACCTGCGGCGGCGCGACCCACGCGTGGATGCAGGTTTACCTGCCCGGCGCGGGTTGGGTGGACTTTGACCCCACCAACAACATCATCGGCAATCGCAACCTGGTCCGCGTGGCGGTGGCCTGGGACCCGAAGCAAGTTCTGTCGCTATGGGGCACTTACGTGGGTCCGGCTTCCGCGTTTCTCGGAATGGACGTGTCGGTGAGCGTGACGCAGGGGACGACTTGAGTCCAAGAGTCCTTCGGCCTGAGGGTAAAAGCCGATTCGTGATCCTCTGCGATCACGCCAGCAATCACATCCCGGCGGAGCTCGACGATCTGGGTCTGGCTGCCGCTGAACTCGCCCGCCACATCGCATGGGATATCGGCGCGGCTGGGGTGACGGCGGCGCTGTCGGAGATCTTCGACGCGCCCGCTGTGTTGAGCCCGGTTTCCCGGCTGGTGATCGATTGCAACCGTCACCTGGATGCGGCGGATCTCATTCCGGAGCACAGCGACGACACTGTGATTCCAGGAAACCGGGACCTCACGGCATCCTCCCGGGCGCTACGGATCGAACACTGGTTCCATCCTTACCACGCGGCGGCCGAAGCTATTCTTGACGAGCGAACAACGCGCGGAACCGATTCGATCGTGCTCTCGATTCATTCCATGACGGACAATCTCGCGGGAAGCCGGCGGCCGTGGCAGATCGCGTTTTCGAGCCACGAAGATCGCAGCATGGTCGAGCCGATGATCGATATCTTGCGCCGGTCGAACGATATAGAAGTAGGAGACAATGAACCGTATTCGATGGAGCCGGCCATCGACTACAGCATCCCCTTCCATGCGCTGCGGCGGAACTTGCGGTATCTACAGGTCGAGTTTCGCCAAGATGAAGTGCACGACGCGCAGGCGCAACTCAGTTGGGCGAAGCGGTTCGCGAGAGCGTTAGCAGAGGCGCTTCCGCAAGTTTAGATATGCTACGATCTGCTTCGTGCCATCCCCCAACAGCAACATAGCGAGACGTCCAGGACTGATGTTTGCCTGCGTCAATCTTGGCATACTCGCGGCACTGAGTTGGCAATATTTTGGGATTGGTTTGTCGCCAGGCATCGTTCTTATTTCGGGGTTGGTATCTCTTCTCGTGCTGAACGGCCTGCTCCTGTTCATGTACAGACGCGCCAAAGCCGCTGAGCGAGACTAGCGGACCGCCTACCCCGTCCGTTTCCTTGTAAAATGTAGATGGCCATGTTTGCCCCGCACGAGAACTTGAGCGATCGGATTAACGGGAACATCATCCGCAGCGAAATCGAAGGCGGTGTGGATTTGCGGCAACTCCCGCCGGAAAGCAAGCTGAAGGTTGAGACGCGGAATCGCGCCTATACCATCGTCATGAAGCGCGATTGCAACGCCCTTATCTCAGGGCATCCGGAGTTCTGCCCGTTCCCCGTGCTGGTGCGCATCCATGGATCGAACTGGGGTGGCTCCATGCTCCGAACCGCGTATTTAGGGCGCGGAATGCATCTGGAGTTCCGTCACCCGATGTTTGAAGGGTTGATCGTCACTTCGCCCATTTGCGATATTCAACTCCTGCCCCAGGCGGCGTGAAGGTTGTCGGCGGCCATCCGCCGGAACATCACTGCGGTAGCAGGGGGAGTTCGTAATAAAAATAATCCTGCCCGCTGGCCGCGTCGCGAATCCCCGTCAAATACAGCCGCGAGCCGGGCTCATGGTCGGCGTTGAAATAGAAAAAGCCGAAAGCGCGCTCGCCTATGGGCAGCATCTTGGCCGAAAAGGAGCGGCCGTCAATCTCCTCGACATTCAGCGGACCCTTCTTCTCGCGTCGCGGCAAGGGCACCGGCAAGCGGGCGCCTCCGCCGATCTTGGGCGCCTTCGCGCCCCCGTTCATGTGCTGCACGTCGTCGGGCGGAATGGCGATCACGTGCTTGCCGTCGGCGGTGACGAACTCGGCCCGCAGGTCGAGGCGCAGCGCTTTTCCGGTTTCGTTTTCCAGAATCACCAGCACCGGCAGTATGCCGTATTTATTGGGATTCAGTTTGCCGAAAACCGTGGCCGTCTCGGCGTCGGTGAGATAAGGCACTGCCGCAATCGTGATCTTGTCCAGCGATTGATGCGAAGGGTAGCTCGCGGCCGGACCGGGAGCGAAGCGCGGCTTGTCCTTGTCGGCAGCCGCCACCGCCGTTATACTCAATAGAACGATTACGGCCACGCGTCTCATATTCTTCCTGTACCAACTCCTGCAGATCGTCCTCACGCCTGCGATCGCCCTGTATCTACTTTACCGGGGATTGCGCGACCGCAGGTATTTCTCGTGTCTTGGCGAACGCCTGGGGCTTTTGCCGGACTCCCTTCAAACGACGGGCAGCGGAGCCATTTGGTTTCACGCGGTTTCGGTGGGCGAGGTGCTTTCGATCGTGGAACTGCTTCGCCGCTTGCGGGCCGAGCGCCCTTCCGTGCAACTGTTCGTCTCTACAACGACGCTCGCGGGCCGCGCCACCGCTGAGCAAAAACTCGCGGACCTGGCCGATGGCGTATTCTACGTGCCCATCGACTACCGCTCCACCGTTCGCCGGGTGCTGCGCCAACTGTGTCCATCACTCGTGGTGGTACTGGAGACCGAAATCTGGCCGAATCTCTACCGCGAAGCGAAACGCTCGGGCGCGTCACTGCTGATCGTCAACGGACGCATTTCAGATCGCGCGCTGCCGCGTTACCAGCGCTGGAGCTGGTTTTTTCAGCATGTTCTCGCGCAGCCCGATGCGATTCTGGCGCAGACCGAAGAAGACGCCAGGCGCTATGCGATCGCGGGAGCGCCGGTGGCGAGGGTGAAAGTTGGCGGGAACTTGAAGTACGATTTCACGCCGCCTGTATCCGGTATCGCGCCCGATATTGCCGATTTTTTGCGCGAGTCCAGGGCTGACCATGTGTCCATCGCGGCCAGCACCATGCCTCCCGCCGCTGCGGGTGATGTGGATGAAGACGACGCGGTGATCGAAGCCTTTCGAGAAGTCTCCGCCGCGCACCCCGGACTGCTATTGATCTTGGCCCCGCGGAAGCCGGAGCGCTTCGATATCGTCGCCGAAAAGCTTTCGGGCGCGGGTGTCGCATTCACGCGGCGTACTTCGCTCAAACCACTATCCCTGCCCGGAGTCCTGCTGCTCGACACTATCGGTGAACTAGCTGCGCTCTTTAACGTCGCCGATGTCGTCTTCATGGGGGGCACGCTAGCGATGCGCGGCGGCCACAACATCCTGGAGCCGGCCTATTTCGGCAAACCAATCATCGTGGGCCCGCACATGGAAAACTTCGCGGCCATCGCGGAAGAGTTTCATCGCGCGAAAGCACTCACTCTCATTCAGCGTCCAGCCGAGTTGTCAGGCGCCATTACCCGGCTTCTCGCGGACGGATCGGCCGCGGGAATTCGCGCACGCGCAGATTGCACACTCCAAGCGCGGCGTCACGGCGCGCATTGCGAGCGAAATATTGGAAGCTTTCTCTGAGGGTGTCCCGAGTCCCCTTGCTAAGCTTCCGGCGCGCGTTGTTCTCACGCCGCTCTCGTGGATCTGGCGCGCGGGGCACCGCGTCAACGTTGCAGTCAGCCTCGCCGCACAGCGGTCGCTCGCAACTCCGGTCATCAGCATCGGCGGACTCACCATGGGGGGCGTCGGCAAGTCGCCCATGGTGGCGCATCTGGCAGCGCGCCTTCGGGAGGCGGGCCGCAGTCCTGCGATCCTCACCCGCGGCTACAAACGCAAGTCTGCTGAGCCGATCGTTCTGATTCCGCGCGGTGAGATCGCCAGTTCGGATCTGACCGGCGATGAGGCCCAAATGTTCCTGCGCGCCGGAGACGCCCACGTCGGAATCGGGCGCAGCCGTTATGATGTGGGCTTGCTGATGGAGCAGCGTTTCGCGCCCGGCGTGTTTCTGCTCGACGACGGTTTCCAGCACCTCCGGCTTCGCCGCCAGCAGGATATTGTCCTGATCGATGGACTGAATCCCTTTGGAGGCGGCGTGTTTCCCATCGGACGCAGCCGCGAACCCGCGCATGGTCTTAGCCGCGCCACCGCCCTGGTCGTGACGCGCGCTGAGCCGGGCCATCACAACACCGGCCTGGAGCGCCAACTGCGGCGCTACAGCGACGCGCCGATCTACCGCTGCCGCGTGACGCCGCGCCAATGGGTAGATGTGAACTCCACGCTCGGCATTCCCGTGGCGGAAGCCGCTTTTAAAAAAGTGGCGGCCTTTTGCGGCTTGGGGAATCCGCGCTCGTTTTGGAGTACGCTCGAAGAATTGAAACTGGATCTGGTGTTTCTCTGGGCCTTCGGCGATCATCATTCCTATCGTCCCGGGGAGTTGCAGCGGCTGCTGGCGCAAGCCCAGGCCCGCGGCGCGGAAGCGCTAGTCACTACCGAGAAGGACGCTTTGAACCTGTGTGATGGAGCCACCGCGATTGTGTCGCCGCTGAAGTTGTATTGGTTGAAGATCGGCATCGAGATCGAGAGAGAAGAAGAATTGCTGCAACAGATCCTCCAGCCACTGGAACAGTTACCCCGATGAGGACCGCTATTTTCGGCGGGACCTTCGATCCCATTCACTCCGCCCATCTTGAAATGGCGCGCCGCGCAGCGGACCAGTTCCGGCTCGATCGAGTGTTGTTCATCCCCGCGGGGAATCCGCCGCACAAGCACGCCGATGCGTCCTTCGAACGCCGTTTTCGCATGGTGGAACTGGCGTGCGCGGCAGATCCGCGCTTCGTTGCCTCGCGGCTCGAAGAGGGGACTGGGAAGAGCTATTCGATCGACACCATCGAACGTGTGAAGGCCGCGGACGCCGATGCTGCGGGAGGCGCTCTCTTCTTCATCATCGGCTCCGATGCGTTTGCGGAAATCCAAACCTGGCGGCGCTGGGAGGACGTGATTCGAGCGGTGGAATTCATCGTGGTGGCGCGGCCGGGACATGAGATTGCCAGTCCGCCCGGCGCGTGCGTGCATCGATTGGATAGCATCGAACTGCCGGTTTCCTCTTCCGACATTCGCGACGCACTGGCGCGGGGCGAATCGCCTCCGGAATTGCCGCCCGCCATCGCGGACTACATTCGCGATCACCGGCTATACGGGCCGGTTAGCTAGAAGACACGTGAACCCGGGCGCCGGGCGAGGTCAGCCGGCGGTCCGCCACCACCGTGACCTGACGGTCCTTGGCGAGGCGCACAACATCCATTACGAAGTTGCGCCTGCCGAGGACGGGGGCGCCACCTTTAGGTGGCTTCGACAGAAAGATCTGCGTCACGCCATTGCGCCGCGTGAAGTCGAGGAGAGTTTCAGCCGGGTCCTCGCCTTCGAGAATACGGGTCTCGATGCGCAAGCCACGCGCGAATTCCAAATGGCGCTGAATGGCCGCGCGCACGGTCTTGGATAGATCGTCCGTGGCGGCTGGAGGCAGCACGCAGACGGCGAAGCACTCCGCCTTGAGGTAATCCGCAACCCGGCGGCCGCGGCGGATCAGCGCGGCGGTGGCCGGAGATTCGGTGATATGGATCAAGATGCGTTCGCTGGGCTCGGCCGCGGGGACGGCTTCGGAAACTGAGTCGCGGGCGGCGGAAAAGTTCTCGCTGGCGGACTCGCCCTGGCGGACATCCACTTCATGCGCGGCTTGGCGAAGGGCCATTTCGCGGAGCGCGCTCAGCGTCGATTCCTTAAAGAAGTTCTCCAGCGCCTGTTGCGCTTTGTCCCGGCCATAAATCACACCTCGCTGCAGGCGATTCAACAACGCCTGCGGCGGCAGGTCCGCAAGAACCACTTCATTAGCCTGCTTCAATACCCAATCGGGGATGGTTTCGCGCACTTGCACATTGCTGATCTCGCGCACCTGATCGTTGAGGCTCTCCAGATGCTGGATGTTCATGGTGGTGAGTACGCCGATGCCGGCATCCAGCAGAACCATGACATCCTGCCAGCGTTTCCCCCGTTCCGTGCCGGGCACATTGGTATGCGGAAATTCGTCTACCGCGCACAATTCGGGGTTACGGGCGAGGATCGCGGGGGTGTCCATTTCTTCCAGCTCCAGACCGCGGTAGGAAATGCGGCGGCGGGGAATCAGCTCCAGCCCGTCGAGTTTTGAGATGGTGTCTTGGCGCCCGTGGGATTCAAAGTAGCCCACTACGACGTCGTGGCCCTCGCGCTGGAGACGCTGGCTCTCTTCGAGCATCTTGTAGGTCTTGCCCACGCCGGCCGCGTATCCCAAGAAAATAGTGAGGCGGCCGCGGGGACGTTTGGCCGACTCAGGACTGGCGGGCGGCGGTGTCGCGGCGCTCATTGCACCGCAGCCTCGGTGGGAAAGATGCGCACGTCAATGCCGTCGGATTCCATAATAAGCCGCTCCACCGGATTCACCTTCCAGCGGCTCAGCCATCCGCCGCCTTGCTGAGTGTGGCCGGCGAAGATTTGTGTGATGCCGTGGCTATGGGCGAAGTGGAGAATGCATCCAATCGGATCATCGCCCTGCAGGATCTCGACATGGGCGTTAGCGGCGTGGGCGGCGGCCAGATTCTGTTCGATGGTCCGCTGATCGGCGGCGCTGAGGACGCCCTGCTGGACGTAAACCGCATACAGATCGCCGTAAAACAAGTCCGCCTGGCGGCGCCCGCGGCGGATCATCAGAGATGCATTCGAGCGCGGGGTTAGGCACACCAGAATGCGCTCCTGCGTGCCGTAAAGCTGTTCGATGCCCTGGCGCTTGAGGTAGGCTTCCAACTGGTGGTCGACCACGTCGGCCGCCAGCACAAGCGCAATCTCGCGCAACTGCGAGAGCTGATGCTGCTGCTGGCTTAAGGTTGCGGCATCCGCACCGGCGCTTCCCGGAGTGCAGTACTCGGGCGGCGCGTCCACCAGTTCGATCTCGTCGGCTGCACGGATAAAAGCCTCGGGGACGGAATCCTGCACGACCTTGCCGCGAATCGCCTCTACCTGTGATTGCCGCTCCTTCACATATTGAAGGTTGATGGAGGTCACCACGGAAATGCCGGCGGCGAGCAGTTCCTCCACATCCTGCCAGCGTTCCGTATGCTTGCTGCCGGGAGGATTGCTGTACGCCAAGCCGTCGATCAGGCAAATCGTCGGGTGCCTGCGCAACACTTGTTCGACATCGATGGCCGGGACCCCGTCCGCCACGCGCGGTGGAATCACCTCCAAGTCGCGAAGCAGATCCTGGACTACGGCAGGTTCGGTCGATTGCGTCGCGGCCACCACCACATCCGCGCCCCGAGATCTTCGCCGGCGGCCTTCGTCGAACATGCGGAAGGACTTGCCGACACCGCTGGCATACCCCAGGAAAATCTTGAGGCGGCCTCGGGTGGCCCGGCTCTCATCGTCCTCCACCTGCTGAAGAAGGTGCTCCGGGTTGGGCCGCCGCTGTTCAATATCTGCCATTCGGTGCGCTGAACTTATTATCCTCCTATTCCCGGCCCCGGCCTTCTCCAGAGAGGGTCGAGCTACGGAGGCGTGCCGCCGGAGCTCAATTGTGCGGGCGGCTCGGACTGAGCCGATACTCCGGGAAATCAAAGGGGCGGTGGGAAGACCCACCGCCGGTCGAGACTACAGTTCAGGACCGCGAGCCGTCGGAGGAGAAACTCGCCCTTCACCCGGTTAGACGCTGCAACCAGCCGAAAGTTGCGCGCGCAGCGGAGGCCGTTTAGGAGGCTGCTGAAAAACTCGCCGCCCATGCTACGAAAACGACAGGCCATGGACCTGTCCCACCAAGGATCAGCGGGTTGCCAAGCATGGTGGGACCGGTCCATGACCGGTCAGCGAGTTTTTCAGCAACCTCTTAGAAGGTCGGCTGCAGAAAGATTTCCTGGCGCACGCCCTGTGCCAGAGCAGCTTCCTTGGTGCAGATCCAATACTCCGGCTGCCAGTGCTCTTCGCGATCGTACGGCGGGCGGTACACATAGAAATCCGTGGTTCGCCGGCTCACGCGCGGCTCGATGCGGGTTTCCTTGCCTAGATAGCGTGCTTCCTGTAGGGCCTCTTCGTAGGTGTCGAACGGGCCATCAATGTAGTCGCGATGATTGATAATATGCCACTTCATATAACTCTTGGGAGCGCCTGCGCCATCGTCTAATTCTTAGATGAGCGGGGGCGCCAACTGGTTGCAGGCATAAAGTTGCAGGCCTGAAGCGCTCCTTCGCCGTGCTGGGGCGGTAGCGGGGTTTACGCTAAATATAGGCCGCCTTGGACTTAGCTTTGGACTCCACCTTGCCATTCACTCCCGCCCGGCCGGCCCCGGTGGGGCTAACGGATGCGGTACGGGCAGCCTTTTGCTTAGCCAGGTCCCTTTCCAGCTTCGGAGTCATGCGTTCCATCACGCTGCGGCAACTGCTCGTACCGCACGCGCAGGAGGTCCTATCGCCCACGTATTCGAAATTGTAATCCACCGTGATCTCTTCGCCGGGCTCAATCGTCCGCAGGCTCATGTAAATGATGTGGCCCTTCATGATGCGGGACACCACGTTGGGCTCGCAGCTATGATTGATGATTTCCGCGCCGCTTCCGCCGAAGGCCCCATCGAGGGTCCAGTATTTGTCCAGCGTGAATAGATAGGTGTACTCGCCTTCGCCGCGGCGCTTGGTCTCGCGGCGATTGAGGCGCTCACCTGTGTACTCGATCACTTTCCGGTTGGCGGGGATGCGCTCCTCGGCGTAGACGCCGTAGCGATGAATTTTCGATTTGCGAATCGACATCCTAAAACCGGCGAATTTGGGATCAATGCGCGGGCGGCGAACCGGAGTATCCATGTTGAGAGTGAAGCCCCGAGGTTGAGGGTAAGCCCGAGTGAACGTCGGGTTAACTTGCATTGTAGCGAAGCGGCGGGGCTGCGCGCGAATCGGACTCCGCCCGGTCGCTGCTATTGCGCGGGCGGCGGAAGTCGCAGGTTGAGCTTGTGGGCCTGGTTAAGTTCCCGAGTAGCTGCCCGGTCCACATCGGCGAGCGGCACGCGGCGGCCCTGGCCGTCGCCATCGACGTAACGGGCGTCGTCGCCCTGTACCCATACCACGGAAGCCGTGAGGCGAGACCCATTCTTCAGCACAATGACGAAAAAGGCCGGTGGAAGGCCGCCGGCGCTCTGCTCAGGCTCACCCTTCACGTTCTGGATGGAAGAATGAATCGGTTCGGGAGGCGCGGCCGGAACGGCAGGTTGCTGGACCAATACCAGGTTGTTCACAACCGGTGGACTTTCCGCATACGGCGCGGCGTAACCGTACCCGCCAAAGCCATAACCGTAGCCCAGACCCATCGGGAACTCGCCGTGATGCGGTCTCGACTGCGCCCCATAATTCAAACCAGGATGTGGCCCAAACGAACGCAGCGGCGGAAGACCGGCGCCCAGAGCGGCCGGAAAATTGCGATCCTGCGCGGTGGCGGAAATTGCCACTAGCCAGACGAGATTCAGTCCGAGGACGGTGCGCACTTGCTTTCCCCTGCCAGTATCATAGCTCGATTAGAAGCGCCGTGACCCAACGGTGCCATCGCCGCGGTTTTTGTGGCCCCCAAGTTGCACAGGAATTGTCGTGGTTGTCGGAGCCATCATTGCCGGGTTGCTCATCCTAGCGCTGCTGCTGGAAACGATTTCCTCATCTCCGAAGCTATCAGAATCCGAGAGCCTCGACCCCACTCCCGACCCCAATATTGTGCCGCAATGACGCGCTGATGAGTCAAAATGGCTCAGCCACTCGTCGCGGTACCGGTCCGTGAATACGATTGCCGGCCGAAGTAATCACTGTCGGGGACTTGACCAACCCAAAGTATCAGGCGCGGCTCAGACGTCCTGATATTGAATTAGGATCAGATCTACAGCGAATCGCTTACCTTCCGCCCGGCACTTTACTACTTCGGCTACGTAAGCGTTCTCGGGTAGAAATAGGGTGACGGCGCGCTCCAGTTCGAGAGCCTGATCGACCAAGGCCGAGACTCGGCCATGATCGCGCTCCAGCAACCGGCCGACGGACGAGTAGTATTTTCCTTCCAGCGGAGAAATGATTACCGGAGTATCGATTTCCGGCTGGTTACTGCTCAGAAGCCGGCGCACCAGCTGGTGGAGTTGGTGATCGGGAACTCTTCGTCGCGAACGCGTCTTCATCCAAACTCCGAATGCGAGGTGATCCCGCTATTCCTTTTTACCGCGCTTCGTGGCCGATTTAACACGGAATCGTGAACCTAGGTGTGTTTTTGAACCTCAGATGAAATAGTTCCAGTACTCAGTAGCACTAGGTACTTCCGCCTCGGTGCGCAGCCTTAAGCCTGGCCGCCCCTCGGCCGCCAGTTTCGCGTTGCAGTAGCGCAGTCGCCGTGCCATCGGCGATAATGCTAGGTTTACCCGCCAAACCTAGGAGCTTTCAGCATCGATGGCCAAGATCAAGGTCAAGAACCCCATTGTCGAAATGGACGGCGACGAGATGACGCGCATCATCTGGCAATGGATCCGCGAGCGCCTCATACTCCCCTACCTGGATGTCGACCTCAAGTACTTTGACCTTTCGGTTGAGAAGCGCGACGAAACCGGCGACCAGATCACTATCGATTCCGCCAATGCCACGCGGCAATATGGCGTCGCCGTCAAATGCGCCACCATCACGCCGGACGAAGCGCGCGTCAAGGAATTCGGCCTCAAGAAGATGTGGAAGAGCCCCAATGGCACCATCCGCAACATTCTCGACGGCACCATCTTCCGCGAGCCGATCGTTTGCCGCAATGTGCCGCGTCTCGTGGCCCATTGGGATAAGCCGGTGGTGGTTGCGCGCCATGGGTTCGGCGACCAATACCGCGCCACCGACTTTCAGTTCCCGGGCGCGGGCACGCTCAAGCTGAGCTTCACGCCGGCCGATGGCGGGGCGGCCATCGAGCACGAAATTATCAAAGCGCCCGGCGCGGGAGTGGTGCTGGGCATGTTCAATCTCGATGCGTCCATTTCGGGCTTCGCGCGCGCCTGTTTCACCTACGCGCTCGATCGCCGCTACCCGGTTTACCTGTCGACGAAGAACACCATCCTGAAGATTTATGACGGCCGCTTCAAGAATCTGTTCCAGGAGATCTTCGACCGCGAGTTCAAAGGCAAATTCGATGCGGCGGGCCTCACCTACGAGCATCGCTTGATCGACGATATGGTGGCCGCCTGCCTCAAATGGAGCGGCGGCTATCTGTGGGCTTGCAAGAATTACGATGGCGATGTGCAGTCCGATACCGTGGCGCAGGGTTATGGCTCGCTGGGCCTGATGACCTCCGTGCTGATGTCGCCCGACGGCAAGACCATTGAATCGGAAGCTGCCCACGGCACCGTGACTCGCCACTATCGCTTGCATCAGCAGGGCAAGCCGACGTCCACCAATCCGATCGCCTCGATCTATGCGTGGACTCGCGGCCTGCAATACCGCGGCAAGATGGACGGCACGCCCGATGTGGTCGAGTTCGCGCAGACGCTCGAAAAAGTTTGCGTGGATGTGGTGGAATCCGGCAGGATGACCAAGGACCTGGCGATTCTCATCCGCGCCGACCACCCGTACCTGACCACCGAAGGCTTCATGGATGCGGTGGATGGCGAGCTCAGGCAGCGGCTGGCTTGAATTAAGATAGTGAATTCGCTATGAGTGCAGACACACCGCTACCTCTCGTCGCTGTCATTATGGGAAGCAAGTCGGATTGGGAAACCATGAAGAACGCCAGCGATACGCTGGGCCGCTTCGGGGTCCCGCATGAAAGCCGCGTGCTCTCCGCGCATCGCACCCCGCAGGCGGCCACCGAGTTCGCCTCAGGCGCCAGCGGACGCGGGCTACAGGTGATCATCGCCGCAGCCGGCGGAGCCGCGCACCTGGCGGGAGTCCTGGCCGCTCACACCATCTTGCCGGTGCTCGGCGTGCCCATGGAGAGCCAGATGCTTCGCGGGATGGATTCGCTGCTTTCTACCGTGCAGATGCCCGCCGGGATTCCGGTAGGCACGCTGGCGATCGGCAAACCGGGCGCCATCAATGCCGCGCTGCTAGCCGTCGCCATTTTGGCCTTGCAGAGACCGGACCTGCACCAGAAGCTCGAAGCCTTCCGCAAGGAGCAGGCCGAAAAGATTCTCAACGAAACGCTGTGAGTCGTGCCGAGCGAGCGAGTGCATTCAATGAATACTAGTGTTGCGAATTGACTCCGGGTGCGGCTCCCCCCGGTGGTCTAGGATTCGGCGCTGGCAATTGGGTGGTCGACTCATTGATGAGCGGGTCTACGAGGTGAGCGTTAAAAAAGTATCCAGAATAGCTGATATCGTTCAGCAAAGCCCAGGTGACACGGACCGGAGAACTACCTTTAAGCTGCCTGAAACCACTCGCGTCTTCGAAAATCCTCATGAGTACATCGCGGGCTTGTTCGTTGTCGGCATTCGTCAGTAGCTCCTGCTGTACAAATAAATTTGTTGGAATCACTCCTAACCCAATCGATACTCCCCTAACCTTGGACACCTGAGACAATATTAGCCGGACCGTTTCCAGGAGATTCCGCTGTGCAGGCTCAAAAGAGACCTTAGTATTCAAAAGCGGCTCAAACGGAACAATCTGACCAGCTTTGTTCTTGAGTGTTGTCGGAATGATATGCGAGTAATCTCCATTACTTGATACGGTCATTGCCCCGTGCGGCCCGGAGTAGCTCGCTACGAGTCTATCCAAGATCTTCCATTTCTCTTCCATCGAACGAGGATCTTGGGGTTCTTCAAAAGACGACTGAAAGGCGGTTGGGCGAGCGATCCAATGGATTCCAGTAGTTGCACTATTTACAAGATCCGCAGGATACTCCAGCGGTGCCTCCTCGTAAGTGATCCGCCACTTGTATGCTTTTTCCAGTTCGCGTGAGAGTTGCCAGAGTGGCCTTGGCTGAGCTGGAATCGAGACGGTTACGGTGGCTCCGACTGCGGCGGCAACCCAGAACAAACTGGCGCAGAGAAGAGCTGTGCGTATAGCAAATGCTCGCGCTAGAAGACCGATTTTCTTATTGTTGCGGGACGGGTGCGGGGCCAATCAGGCGACCCTTTCTTTGCGGAACTGGAGCGGGCACCGGTTCGGTAGTAACGGGCGGGTTCTCTGGCGCAACATTATGGACGTTGAAAAAGTACATGCGTCCATTCGGATCGTAGTTCATATACCAGACGAGTCGAACCGGATCAACATGTTGAGCGTAGCGAGCGCCGTTGATCTCCTCGAACGCCCGGACGAGAATGTCGCGCGCGGCTTCATTGTTTGATTCCTCAGTGACTACGCTCTGAGCGAATAAATTCTTGGACACAGTAGCTATGGTGATTGGTATTCCACGAATTTGGCTCAGTCGGGAGAGGATCGTCGTTACTAAAGTCCACAGATCATATCGACCCCGAACCAAAGAGATCTTTGTATCGAGCAAGGGCTCGAAAGCCTGCATCTTGCCGTCCGCCCCCTTCACGGAGGTCGCCATGACGTCGATGATATCTCCGTCTTGGGTGACCGTGAAACCGGCTCTCCCTCCGTTCAGCCTGTAAGAGTCGAGAATGTTCTGGAGGGTCTTTCCTCTGGCGATGGCCGGCATGTCGGCCTCGATGGGAACATCGACAGTCGCAGGTATATCGCGTAATTCGAGCCACGGCACTCCGTTGGGCGCGGTGCCGTTCTTGAGGTCGTCCTGATCGAAGACCGGAGCATCTTCGTAGCTTATGCGCCAATGGAACTGGGCCTCCAGAGCTCTGCACACGTCGCCTATCGGGTGATCGCTGTGGGTTGTAAGTTGGAACCTCTCTGCCGCAACCATGCTGGACGGCAGGATGCCGAAGATGAGTAAAAAGAGAGTCGGGCGGAATATTGCCAGTTCCGTGACTCTCATAAGTGTGAGTCTAAACCGGCGTGGCCGCGAGCTCGCGCTCGAAGAACGCGTCCACCATTCCCAGAATCTCCGCCGTGCTGTGCGCGTGATAAATGCTCGCGCGGAGCTGCGAGCCGTTGCGGACGCCATGCGTGAAATAGGTGGCGAACTGCTTCATCTTGCCCACCGCATCCATCGCGCGGTGCTCTTCGAGCATGCCGTAGTAGCGGCGCATGATTTCATAACGGGCGCTCTCCGGCGGCACTTCATAGCTGCCGGTGGTCGCGTAGTCCTCAATCTGGCGAAATATCCATGGATTCGACGACGCGGCGCGGCCCACCATCACCGCATCGCAACCGGTTTCGCGCACCATGCGGACGGCATCTTGGGGCGTCAGGATGTCGCCGTTGCCGATCACCGGAATCTTGACCGCCGCTTTCACTTCGGCGATGCGGGTCCAATCGGCGTGCCCGCTGTAGCCTTGCTCGCGGGTGCGAGGATGCAGCGCGATGGCCTGCAATCCGCAATCTTCGGCCAGCCGCGCCATGCGTACCGTCACCAGCTCGCGATCGTTCCAGCCCGCGCGGAATTTCATGGTCAGAGGAATCGAGATGGCGGCGCGTACGCTGCTCAGGATCTTTTCCACCAGCGGCAGGTCGCGCAGCAAGCCGGAGCCGCCGTTGCACGTCACCACTTTCTTCACCGGGCAACCGAAGTTGATGTCGACAATGTCGAAGCCCATGTCCTGGCAGTGGCTCGCGGCGTCCGCCATCACCGCGGGATCGGAACCGAACAACTGCGCCGAGATGGGGTGCTCCTCGGGGTCGAAATACAGGTAGCGGAAGGTCCGCGTGGGCTTGGTCGCACGCGCCGCCGCTACGATGCCGTGAGAGCTGGTGAACTCCGTCATGATCAGCCCGCAGCCGCCCTGGCTGCGAATCAGGCGGCGGAAAACCGTGTCGGTGACGCCGGCCATGGGCGCGAGGACGGTCGCCGGAGCGATCTTCACCGGGCCGATCTGGAGTGTGCGCGGGATCACTTGTACCATTTTAGGGCACGCCAGGGCGCGCTCAAGCGGCGGCGAGCCCCGCGAGCTTTTCCCAATCCGCGGCTTCGCCAAATTTCAAGCCCGCAAGCGCCGGGTCGATATTGCGCAGCAGGCCAGTGAGCACGCCGCCGGCGCCGACCTCGATGCACCGCGTGACGCCCGCGGCGGCCAGCGCGCTCATGGAATCCGCCCACAGCACCGGATTGGGCACTTGATGATACAGACCTTCGCGCGCCTCGGCTCCGCCGCGGATTTCGCGCGCCTGCCAGTTATTGATCAGCGGCACGGTTAGGTCGCGGAAAGTGGTGGCGTCGAGATCCGCCTTGAGACGCTCCTGCGCCAGCTTCATCAGCGCGCAATGGAAAGGCGCGCTTACCGACAGCATTACCGCGCGTTTCGCACCGGCGGCTTTCGCCAGCTCCGCGGCGCGTCCCACGGCGCCTGCGTGCCCCGCGATCACGATCTGGTCCGGCGAATTCAGATTGGCGGCGGATACCACTTCGCCTTGCGCGGCTTCGGCGAGAATCCGGTCGAGCGCTCCCTCGGGAAGCTTCAGCAGCGCCGCCATTGCGCCCACGCCGGACGGCACCGCCTCCTGCATGTAGCGGCCGCGCTTGTGAACCAGGCGCAGCGCATCCGCGAAGTCGAGCGATCCGGCGGCCACCAGCGCCGAGTATTCGCCCAAACTGTGCCCCGCGACATAATCCGGCGCGAGACCCTTCGCCTGCAGTACCCGATATGCCGCGACGCTCACGGTGACCAGCGCCGGCTGGGTGATCTCGGTACGCTTCAGTTCCTCCTCGGGGCCTTCAAAACACAACTTAGAAATGGAGAATCCGAGCGCCGCATCGGCCTCCGCGAACGCTGCAGCGGCTTCCGGAAACGCGTTCCGCAAGGGACTTGCCCATGCCGGCATACTGTGAGCCCTGCCCGGGGAAAAGGAAAGCTGTCTTGAACATGGCGTCTGAAGCCTCATTAGAGAGGCTAGTACTAAGTAGTCTTTTGTAATATTACAACGCCGCCCGTCTGCTGATATAGTAAAGACGTGAGACGCAAGCGTCCCCTAGTCCCTGAAGTTTTGCCGGAGAGTCCGGTGATTCCAGCCGGCCCTGATCGAAGAGGCCAAGCGCGCCATTGAGTTTGACCGTATGAAAGCGCCCGCAAAGCTGCAGTGTGTGCGGCGACGAATGCGCTCCCAATTCGACCGAAGGCCTGTGCTGGGTGTGCCGCCGCTTGAAGCTGAGTGCATGGCGCGATTCCGACACGCAAATGCCAGTGCAGGAATAGCAGCGCCCGCCGCGCGCTATTTCCGTCTCAGCCGCTCCACATCCGCCGTTAGTTGCTTCGTGATCTTGTCGGCTACGTCTGCGCTCGCGCCCCGAAACTTAGCGCCATTGCTCTCCTGCGTGGTGGACCACATTACATCGCCATCTTTGTTCACCAGCCGCACCGTTGCCATCGCTTCGTGCTTTCGTTCGTGAATATTCGTGGCTTCGTTCTCGCCGACGCCCGCGCTGAGCGATCGCGCTACGCTGCGGCTCACGCTCCCGCCGCCTCCGTTGAACCTGGTGCCGCTGCTGTTTCGCTTCGTTCCGAATCGCCCATGTGGGCGTTGACGCCCTCTGACGATTGGAAATTATCGGTGTACACGAGGTCTTCGGCCGCTCCGCGCAGAAATGCGTCGGCGCGATCGGCGTTCTCCGTTAACACGAATAACTTCGAGCCTTGCAGGCTGCTAATGATTAGATCGCGCATCTGCGCGGCGGTCTCGCCTCCGGTCAGCCTGTCGATATAGACCCGCTTAATGCCGGCGATTTGAGCCGACACATCGTCGGGAGCCTGCGCCAATAGCAGCACCAAGAGCCAAGCCGTCATTGTGTATCCCTAACCTTTCCCGGCCTTGCGAGCCTCCGGGTCCTGATACTGCACTTTTTGTCCGGTGCGCGCCTCCAGACCCACCAGCGCGGCGCGGATTCCGTTCTTGTCCACGCGGAACACCATAGCCTGTTGCTTGCCGTCATCATCGGTGTATCCCACCGTCAGGAAATGTTTACGCGATTTTGCGAGCAGAAACATCGGCGAAATCACCACCGCCATCAGCAGCCGGCGGTCCACTTTCTGGCCGTATTCGAGCAGGTTGATGCGGTCATACGGTACCCGCACCTGCGTACCCTTCGTGTAAAAGGCGAAATAACGGGTGTCGGATAGCTCCATGGACCCGCCTGCGCCGCTCGCGACCGCGGGTAACGTCCCGCCGACGTATTCGACACGGCTTTGGGCCAGCAAGAGCACTAACGCAAGAAGCGGCACGAGAACTAGTTCCGCTGCCGCACTGAACTTCTCACGGAGATTACCCTCAGAAAAGACGCAATACCCGGCCCCATTCGCTACACTCGACGAATGCTCCTCTGCACGGTCCGCGACTGCCACCTTCCGTTGTCGCGCACGGAAGAAAAGGGCAGCCGGCGGCTATTTTGCCCCCGCGGACATTCCTTCGACGTGGCGCGCAGCGGATATATTAACTTGTTGCAGCCGCAAGACCGCCGGTCCAAGCGGCCGGGTGACACGCCCGAGGCCGTGGCCGCACGCCGGCGCTTGCACGATCTCGGAGTAACCGCACCGCTGCTCGCCGGGATCGCTGAATTGGCGCAAGCCTCGCCCGGCGACATCATTCTCGACGCCGGGTGCGGCGACGGCTTCTATCTTGGTTCGCTGGTGCGTCAGAGCGGATGCGCGGGGCATGGCGTCGATATCTCAATCCCGGCCGTGGAGGCCGCAGCGCGGCGCTACCCTCCGGGCGGGGTCGCGGGCGATGCTCGTTATGACCCGGGGGTTGCCAGTTATCAATGGATCGTCGCCAACGCCGACCGCTTCGTGCCCTACGCCGACCGTTCGTTTTCCATCGTCTTATCGATCACGGGGCGGATGAATGCCGCTGAATTCCGCCGTGTGCTGCGCGACGACGGACGTCTGCTGGTGGCGGTCTCCGCGCCGGAAGATATGATCGAGTTGCGCAGCCGCGCGGGAAAGGCCGGCCGCGACCGGGCGCCTCAAACCCTTGAAACCTTCGCGCGCGAGTTCAAGCTCATCGGCCGGAGCCAGGTCACGACGGCTGCTGATCTGGACGCCGCTGCCGTTAACGATGTCCTGCTCTCGATTTATCGCCCGCTGCGACCTCAACCGGTGAAGGCGATGCGCGTGACCTTCAGTCTCGACCTGCTGCTGTTTCGTCCCGCGTAATAGCATGGGATTCATGGACGCTCAACCCGAACCCCAAGCGGAACCATGGCTCCGAGGCCCGCTCCCCCGCGTCGACACCTTCGTCGCGCCTCTACTCTACTCCTTCCAGATGGCCCGTGAGGATCTCGCCAGATACACCGCCGGCCTCACCACCGAGCAGATCTGGGCTACGCCCCATGGCTTCGGCTCGGTCGGCTTCCATCTGCGCCACATCGCCGGGTCAACCGATCGCCTGATGACCTATGTCAGCGGCGGCCAGCTCTCCGGCGACCAGATGGCCGCGCTCAAGGCCGAGAAGGAATCGGGCGCTTCGCGTGAAATGTTGCTCGCCGGAATCGACCGCGCGTTTGAAAGCGCGGAAGCCGTCGCGCGCGCCCTCGATCCCGCGCGCCTCACCGATCCTCGCGGCGTCGGCCGCAAGCAACTGCCCACCACGGTCATCGGACTCCTGGTCCACATCGCCGAACACACGCAGCGCCACGTCGGCCAGGCCATCAGCGCCGCGAAGCTGGCGAAAGCAGGATGACGCACTCCCATAGCCAGCGGCACGCCACCTAACTCCAAACGCCGTTCCGTGGACCAGCAAGAGCCAGGCCCCGTCGTCTGCGCGATCGTTAACCCGTGCGCGTCCGTTAGCGTGAGCTTCCGGTACCGGTACTTTTTTACAATTCGGCTCGCCCCAGTGCATCCGCGTCGAAAGCCTCGATCGTAAGTGCTGGTGGTGTCCCGACGAAAGCCAGACATCACGTCCAAAGTTAACAATCGTCGTGTTCGCGTCCTCCGCGCCAACCTCGGCAGCCGCTAAATATTGTTCGATGTGGCAAACGGAAGAGCTAAAGCGTTTCTGGGACTTTCGGACGTCAACTTTTGGGTCTGAAGTTCCATTGCCTCGAACTCGGCCACGCTGCTATCTTCAGGCATGAAGAACATGATTTCTAAACTGAGATCCTTCAGGGATACACGCGCTCAGGACCTGATTGAATACGCGCTCATGGCTGGATTCGTGGCGGTTGCCGCCGGCGCCGTTATGCCGGGAATTGCTGACAGCATTAGCACGATCTTCTCGCGCGTCGCTTCGGTAATGAGTGTCGCTTCCACTCAAGGCAACTAAAGAGCCCTCAAATCCATCCCTCGGGTTTTCCGCCAACATCAACCTTTTTAGCCACTCCGCCAAGCTCACGCCGGACCTCTGAGTTATCCTGAAGGTTACCCATGCAACAGGAAGTCGTTGAGGCCGAAGGCCATCTGATCGATTCGCACCTGATGGAGCAGATCTTCGACACGGTGGTCGAGTACAATGGCCGCTTTGAAGTTGAGAAATTCGAGATCGGGCGCACCAACGCCGACAATTCGCACCTCCGTCTGAAGATTGAAACCGAGAGCGCCGCCGACATGGAGCAGCTCCTCAGCCAGCTCCTGGATCTCGGCTGCACGCCCGCCGATTCAGGCTCGGCCGAGCTGGTTGCCGTCGAGACGCGATTGCTGCGCGCCAGAAGATTTCTATTCCACCACGAATCACAAAACGCTGGTCCGCTACAAAGGCGATTGGCTGGAAGTTGAGAACCAGCGCATGGACGCCATGATTGTCGTCCAGGGTTTGCCAGGTAAGCCAAGCGTCGGCGTGTGCCGCCGCCTGCGCGATCTGAAGAAGGGCGACCAGGTAG
This sequence comes from Bryobacterales bacterium, assembly GCA_963779075.1. Lineage (GTDB taxonomy): Bacteria > Acidobacteriota > Terriglobia > Bryobacterales > Bryobacteraceae > Palsa-187. The sequence continues at coordinate 59,259 of CAVZWS010000018.1, read as the reverse complement.
TCGTCGGCATGCGCGGCATCCGGGTGGTGCCCGAATCAAAAGAGCGCGACCGCATGGCATTCGCGTTTATGAGCAACGGCATTTCCTCGGAGCGGCAAGTCGAAACCGCCATGCGCCAGACTGCCACTCTGATGCGCCAGTGCCGCGAAGCGGGCCAGAAAATCGTGGTCGTCGCGGGACCCGTTATCGTCCACACCGGCGGCGCCGGACCTCTTGCCAAGCTAATTCGGGGAGGGTGGGTGCAGGCGTTACTGGCCGGCAATGCGCTGGGAGTGCATGATATCGAGGCGTCGCTGCTCGGCACTTCGCTCGGTGTCCGCCAGAGCGATGGCCGTCAGGAAGAGCATGGCCACCGCAATCACATGCGCGCCATTAACGCGATCTATCATGCCGGCGGCATCGCTCAAGCGGTTGCATCCGGACGCCTCAAAAGCGGGGTGATGTACGAATGCGTGAAGGCGCGAGTGCCTTTCGTGCTCGCCGGCAGTCTGCGCGATGACGGCCCGTTGCCCGACACCATCACGGATATGAATGTCGCCCAGGACGCTTATGCCGAGCAATTGAAGGGCGCCGGATTGGTCCTGTGCCTGGGCTCCATGCTGCACTCGATCGCCACCGGTAACATGCTGCCGAGTTGGGTGAAGATCGTGTGCGTGGATATCAACCCGGCTGTCGCCACCAAAGTGAGCGACCGCGGCACCGGGCAAGCGGTCGGCGTGGTCACCGACGTGGGCCTGTTCCTGGACTTGCTGGCGCGCAATCTGGAAACGCCCGCATGAAACGGCAATATACCGACCAGCACGCGGCCGCGGGCGTCGATGCCGATCTTCCTGAAATCGAAGTGTGGCCCAACCAATATCAGACCGGGTACGAAATCGAAATCGAAATGCCGGAGTTCACTTCGATCTGCCCCAAGACCGGGCTGCCCGACCACGGCGTCCTGATCCTGCGCTACATACCGGGCAAGTTTTGTTTCGAGCTGAAATCGCTCAAAATGTACACGCTGGCGTATCGCAATCTCGGGATCTTTCAGGAGAACGTGGTGAACCGCATGTTAGCCGACATCGTGAAATACGCCAAGCCCATTAAAGCCGTGCTTATCGGCGATTTCATGCCGCGCGGCGGCGTGCACACCAAGGTCACCGCTAGCTATTCGCGGAATCGTAAACGCGTATAATGCAGGGCATGCGGAGCCCGGCGGTTGTGTCGCTGATGGTCGCTGCGGCCCTTCACGCACAGCAGGCCATGCCAGTCGGTATCTTGCACGGAAGCCTGGTCACTTGGCAAAACGGCAGTCTCTCCGTGCGCCAGGCGGATGGCGCGGTTTACAACTGCTCCTATGACAACCACACGTTGTTCCAGCGCAATCGGTGGCCGATTCAATCGTCGGAACTGGTAGGGGGCGATCCGGTGGAAGTCGTTTCAGACCGCTGGCCCGCTACGCGCGCGTGCTATGTGCGGATGGTGTCTGTGGTCTATGCATCGCCGAAATCGCCGCGTCGGCGGGCGCCTACAACCGATGTTTGGGTCCCGCATGGCTATCTCGTTTACTCCGGGTTGGTGGTCAAGAACGAGGACTCGAAGATCACGCTGCGGACCCGCAGCGGACCGCGAACGTTGCGTCTGCGCCCGGATACCCGCTATTCCGAAGCGTCGCAGCCGCTCCTGAACAAGCACGTATTCGTGCGCGCCGGCCGTAACCTTGAAGGCGTGCTCGAAGCCTATCAGGTGATGTGGGGCGAAATCCTGTTAGTGCCGTAAGAACTTAAGAAACTTCGCACGCAGCGCATCGGCGGTCTTCACGTCGGGCGCGACCACCAGCACGGTATCATCGCCGGCGATGGTGCCGGTGACCTCCGGCCAGTCGGCATGATCCAGAGCGGCGGCGAGCGCATTGGCGTTGGCCGGAGGCGTTCGCAGGACCAGCAGATTTTGAGCCTGGCGAACATCGCGCAGAACTTCGCGCGCCAGCGTGGCCACATCCGGACCAGCGGGCGCAACAGGTGCGTCGGTGACTTCCCGGAGAATAACCGGCCGGTGTTTTCACCAGTCCCAATTCGCGAATATCGCGCGACAGCGTCACCTGCGTTGCCGGAATCTTGAGCGTGCGCAGAGCCCGCGCGAGTTCATCCTGCGTATGCAGACTCCGCGCGCGGATCAGTTTGAGGATCTGGCTCTGGCGATAGTTCTTGTTCATGCGTGAAGCTGCTTCAAGCGCGACGCCGCGGCGGCGAGAGCGGCCTTGACGTGATCCGGCCCTGTGCCTCCCGCGATCTCGCGCGTCTTCATCCCCTCGATCGGATTCAGCACCGCCGCGCACTCGGGCGTAAACTCCGGCGCGAAGGCCTTGAGCGATTCTGCATTCCAATCCGACGGCTTCTTGCCGGTGCGGACGCTTTCCAGCACCAGCCGTCCGGCAATCTTGTGGGCCTGATGAAACGGCGTCCCGCTGCGCGCCAGCGCCTCGGCCAAATCGGTCGCCACCACCCAGCTTTCTTCCGCCGCCTGTGCCGGCCGCTCCGGCTTGAACTTTGCCGTGGCGACAACTTGGGCCGCCATTTCGAGCGATCCGCACAGCTGATCCGCCGCATCGAATAGAGGTACTTTATCTTCCTGCATGTCGCGGTTGTAGGTCATGGGCAAGCCCTTCATGGTCATGAAGAGCGAGCTCAGGTCGCCGAACACGCGCCCGAACTTGCCGCGAATCAGCTCCAGCGAATCCGGATTCTTCTTCTGCGGCATCAGACTGGAGCCGCTGGTGACGCCGTCGCCCAGTTCCAGCCAGCCGAACTCTTCGCTCGAATATAAGATCCAGTCTTCCGCGAGGCGGCTCAGATGCAGCATCGTGGTAGACGCCGCGTACAGAAAATCCAGCGCGAAATCGCGGTCTCCGGAAACATCCATGCTGTTGCGCGTGATTGCCGCGAAGCCCAGATCGCGCGCGATGGCTTCGCGATCGAAGGGAAATCCGCTGCCGGCCAGCGCGCCGCTGCCGAGCGGCATCACGTTGACGCGTGCGCGCGCCTGTTTGAGCCGCTCGAAGTCGCGCTCGAACATTTCGAAATATGCAAGTAAGTAGTGCGCCCACAAGACCGGCTGCGCGCGGCGCAAGTGCGTATAGCCCGGAACCACCGCCGCGGGATCGCGCTGCGCGCAATCGAGTACCGCCTGCATGAGCGCGGCAAGCAGTCCGAGCGCGCGGTCGATCTCGCCGCGCAGCCATAGCCGCACATCGAGCGATACCTGCTCATTGCGGCTGCGGCCGGTGTGGATCTTCTCCGCCAGCGCGCCCACCTTCTCGCCCAGCTTGCGGATCACCAGCGTGTGAACATCTTCGTCGGTCGCGCGCGCATAGAACTCCGGCGTGTCCGCGGCGCGGCCGATCTCATCGAAGGCCGCCACCAGTTGCGCGCGTTCCGCCGCCGTCAAAATCCCCACGCTCTCCAACGCCCGCGCGAACGCCTGCGAGCCCTGAATATCCGCGTGAATCAGGCGCCGGTCGAAATCGAGCGATCCGGAGAAGCGCTCGAATACTTCCGAAGGCCCTTCCTCGAATCGCCCGCCCCAGAGTTTCATTTCCGCTTGGCCTTCTTTGCCTTGCTCTTGTGCCGGTTCTTCAATAACGCCCGCACCTGCATGGGCAGCCCGATCAGGTTGATGAAGCCGCGAGCGTCTTTCTGATCGTACTCGGCTCCCATGGTGAAGCTGGCGATGTCGAGCGAGTAAAGCGAATTCGGACGACTTGCGGCTGACCGGCTGAAACCCGCCCTTATACAACCGCAGCGTGATCTCGCCGGTATTGGCCTCGGTAGCCTTGGTGAAGAAGGCGTCGAGCGATTCGCGCAGCGGCGTAAACCACAGCCCGGCGTAAACCAGATCGGCGTAATCCAGAGCCAGTGCTTGTTTATAGTGCGACAGGCTGCGATCCAGCGTGAGCCCCTCGATCTCGCGGTGCGCCGCCATGATCAGCGTGCCGCCCGGTGTTTCGTAGCAGCCGCGCGACTTCATGCCGACGAAGCGGTTCTCCACCAGATCCACGCGTCCCACGCCATGCTTGCCGCCGATGCGGTTCAGTTCTTCGAGCAGCGCCACGGCGGACATCGCCTTGCCGTTGACGGAAACCGGACGCCCGGCTTTGAAGCCGATCGTCACGTCTTCCGGCTTGTTGGGCGCGTCCTGCGGGCTGCGCGTCAGCATCCAGATTTCTTCGGGCGCGGCGTTCTTGGGATCTTCCAGCGCGCCGCCTTCGTGCGAGATGTGCCAGATGTTGCGATCGCGGCTGTAAATCTTTTTCGTGGTCTGCGCGATTGGAACCTTGTGCTTCGCCGCGTACTCGATGGCATCTTCGCGCGAAACGATGTCCCACTCGCGCCAGGGAGCGATCACCGGCAGTTGCGGCGCCAGCGCTTTATAGGTCAGCTCGAAACGCACCTGATCGTTGCCCTTGCCGGTGCAGCCGTGCGCCAGCGCATCGCAGCCGGTCTTGAGCGCGACCTCCACCTGCTTTTTGGCCAGCAGCGGGCGCGCGATGGATGTTCCCAGCAGGTACTTGTATTCGTATTCCGCGCCGGCACGCACCATGGGCCAGACGTAATCCGTGAGGAACTCCTCGCGCATGTCGGCCACATAGACCTCGGACGCGCCGGTCTTGCGAGCCTTGGCCTCCAGGCCCTTGAGTTCGCCGCCGCCCTGGCCGATATCGCCGCAAACCGCGACCACTTCGCAGCCGTAGTTTTCCTTCAGCCACGGAATAATGATGGATGTATCGAGTCCGCCCGAGTAGGCGAGAGCTACTTTTTTAGGTTGATTCATAATCTCAAAAATAGGGACGGAGCCTCTTTTTCACGGATCGCCTCCGCCGCCGCGGGTGCAGCGGGAGAAATAAGAGGCTCCGACCCGATTTTCATCCCAGCAGCATCACCAGCAGCGCCTTCTGCGCATGCAGGCGATTTTCAGCTTGATCGAAGACCGCGGAGCGCGGCACTCCATAACCTCATCCGTGACTTCTTCGCCGCGCTTGGCAGGCAGGCAATGCAGAAAGATCGCATCGGGTTTGGCCAGCGCTAATAGCTGTGAGTTTACTTGATACGGCGCGAACGCATGCTGGCGCCCGGCCGATTCCGCTTCCTGACCCATGCTGGTCCAGACATCTGTATAGACGGCGTCCGCTCCGGCCAGCGCCTTGGCCGGATCTTCCGTCACCGTGATCGATCCCATTCGCGGCGGCCTGCGCCACGATTCCGGCATCCGGCTGATAGCCCGCCGGGGTCGCAACCGCGACGTTAACACCCAGCCGCCCGGCCGTCAACATCAGCGAGTTCGCTACATTATTCCCATCGCCGACGAACGCCAGCTTGATGCCATCGAGCCGTCCAAAGCGTTCCTGGAGCGTGAGCATATCGGCCAGAATCTGGCACGGATGATAGCGGTCGCTCAGCGCATTGATCACCGGCACGTGCGACCACTTCGCGAGTTCCTCGATAGTCGACTGGGCGAACACGCGCGCCACGATGCACTGCGTCCAGCGCTCCAGATTGCGGGTGACATCTTTGATCGGCTCGCGCTCGCCAATGGGACCGGCGTAATTGACCGCATCGCCGCCCAGTTGCTTGATGGCCAGCTCGAAGGTGAGCCGCGTGCGCAGCGACGGTTTTTCGAACAGCAGACTCAGGTAGCGACCCGCGAGGCTTTTTGAAAAGCGCGCAGGCGTGCGCTTGATTTGCTCCGCTAGTCCCAGCAGATGCGTCAGCGCTTCGACCGAGAGATCCATATCGGAGAGCAAATTCCGGGCAAGCGGCTGAGCGAATTTGCGAACCGGTGCGGCCATGGACGTCCTCCCGACTGAATGTTTATTCAACAGTATGAATAATAATACATTCGTCGAAAAAACGCAAGGGCGGAGCCAAGGCCATTCTGGTCGGCCTCCTGCATACACCTGTGGATATCGACGTCGACGAGGTGTTTGGGATCCGGCTCCATGATGACCTTGGCATTCGGAACCGGCTGGCCAGTCTCGTCTTGAACGACGCCGGCCAGTCTGGCTGCTTTCGAGCTGACCGTGAAAACCAGACCGTCGAGATTCTCGCCGCCGTGCACTAGAAGCGGGGCGTCGATAACGTCCTGTCCATTGATTCGGGCGGATTTGAGGTAGCTGCCGACTGGGAGCGGCCCCACATAGAAGCGATATTCCCCAGTGTAAACTTCGTCAATCAGGAAGCTGCCGTCGGGCTGACGGCGTGGGTTAGGAACCGAATCGTGGGGAAAGAGATAATTCCCGATGGGAAAGACACTGGTGTTGGCCAGGTCCAGCGGGGCATTGTCCTCGACTTCAATGCGTGCCCGGATGGTTGCCGACGATTCCGGCTCAATTTCAACATCCTTCAGGTCCTCATCCTCGATACGAACTTTCGACTCTCCCGCGACGAGACGGCCGTCGATTCGGGCAATCGTGCGGATGGTGTACTCGCCAGGGACCAAGCCACAAATGGCGAATGATCCATCCGAATTCTTGGGCTGAACGATGTTCCCACGAGTCGATACTTGCCACCCACCAGGAAGCGGATAGTGATCCCAGACAATATGGCCCGTCACCCGGTGTGGCATGGCCTCCACCATCACAATCTCAGGCCCGTTTGCCTGCTGGCCCGCATCTACGTGAATTGGCGGGCTATCGATGCCAGCGGTCCGATCAACATACAGGCGCGGCATCCGGCTTGAAACATTGTCACAGTTCGCGAGGTTCGGATGATTGACCAGAATCCGATAATCGCCCGGTGGCAGGTTGCCAAATCGGTACTCACCAGTGTCTCCGGTTTTTTGGTGATTTCCGCTGTTTCTGTCCAGGGATAGATCCGCCCCCGGGAAAGGCTCTCCGTCCGCGAACACCACCCGTCCCGATATTGACCCCGTGCGCCGCATGCGAAGCTTCACGCCGCTCAGATCGTCGCCGGCATTCAGCGCCATCGTGGGCGGCAGGCCGTCGGCGGTAGGTTCGCCCGCAAAATATCCCTCTCTTTCAAGGCGGTAACCGTATCTGGCCGGAGGCAGGTTGATGATATTGAACCGGCCTTGCGTGTCCGTCTCATCGCAATGGGCGTTGTTCGAGTCACGTTGCAGGCAAACCATCACGCGACGCAACAGACGGCCATCCTGCTCATCGATAACCACGCCGGAAACGCGAGCGAATTTCGGAGGCTCAGGCGCAACCGGCGTCTGCGCGCCTGCCGGAGCCACGATGAACGCAAGAGATATTGCGAGGAGCCAACGCTGCATGGCCAACCTCTTTGCAAACTATCACACGGCGAGGCGGAATGGGATCGCGCGGCTCTGTTGCAGGCTTCCTAGCGCCGGGCCGTTACGGTGATCTCGATGTGGGCCCCTGGTGCGGCGAGTTTGACAACCCCTACCGCCGTACGCGCGGGACGGTCGGCCTTGAAGTATGTCGTATAGACGGCGTTCATGCGCGAAAAGAGCTCCATGTCAGTCAAATAGATCTGCACGGAGACCACATCCGCATAGTTCATCTTGGCTTCCCGGAGAATGATGCCGGTGTTGTCCAGCACCTGCCGGACCTCAGCTTCAAAATTCTCCGGCACCTTCTGCGTTTTCAGATCGCGACCGATCTGGCCGGACACGTACAGAGTGCCATCAACCAGAACCGCCGGACTAAACGGTCCACCAGTCGGAAATTCCTTCGGTTGAATGATCTTTTTCTCGGCCAGCACAGGCGTAGTCACGCCGAGAAATACCAGGGCAAATGCAAACAAGAGTTTCATAAGTAGTAGTGGATCACACTTCGGACCGGCAATCGGTGGGGGTGTTCCGCAGCGCCGCAGCCTTAACCGATCCGGACTTTGCGCGGGAACTGCCCGTTGTCTTCCAGGAACGTCTTCTTCCGCTTCAGGTCTTCAGCGGTGGGCTGCACGTTCCCCTCTTCGTCGGTCACGCGGGACACGATGGTATGCTCCCCAGGCGTTGCGCCCTCCCAGGTGTAGGAGAACAGCTTCCACGAGTACTTCGTATTGGCCGGATCGAGGGTCGCCTTCTGCCACGGTCCCTCATCGATTTTCACTTCCACCGAGCGGATGGGTGTTCCGTCATTCAGCACGAATCCTAGAATCCGATGGCTGCCGCCGATCTTCCTCACGCGCGAGATGGACGACTTCAGGTGGATGCGTGTGACCTCGGTCTCGATCCATTGCGTGTTGAGGTCGAGATCCTCGCCCGTGCCACCCACTCCGACCACCGAACGGTACCAGCGGCCCTGAAAGTTGCCGAGGTAGCGGTCTTCCTGCAAATGAATCTCCGACAGCCACTTCACATTGCAGACTCCGTAATAACCCGGCATCAACAAGCGCACCGGCGCACCTTGCGGGACCGTCAGAGGATCGCCGTTGAGCGCGTAAACGATCATCGGATCGGGCTTCATCGCGTTTTCGAGCGTAAGGCTGCGGCCGAACTGTTGGTTGAGCTTAAAGGTCTGCTGGCGGAAGACGACTTCCTGGTCTCCGCGATCCGTCCCGAAAAACACCACTTCGCGCGCCTTCGGGCCAACTCCGGCCTGGTTCAGCACTTCGCGCAATGGTACGCCGGTAAAACGTCCGCAGGAGGACAAACCTTGGAACGAGGCGGGGCGATTGCCGGAGCACTCATAGCCTACGATCATCTCGGTCGGGCGCATCTGGCGCAGGTCTGCCAGCGACAACTCCGCTGGCTTATTCAGCATGCCCGTCAACTTTAGCCGGTAGGTGTTGGGGTCGATCTCCGGCTGGTTGTAATGCTGGGTGACAAAGAATTTGTCCTTGGGCACGATCAATCCGTCGAGGGTCCGCTGGTCGAAAGTCCGCCGGGGGAAGCCGTTCCCGCCGGCCGTAAAGTTCGCCGGATAGTCGGTGAACGGAACGTCCGTTTCTCCCTGCGCCAATGCAGGCACGGCCCTATCCGCGATGGCCAATATTCCGGCCACCGTCAGGCCTCGCATCAGTGTCTCTCTACGCGTGATCTGTGTCGCCATGAACGCCTCCTAGTCCTCTAGATCATACATCCCTTGCGGCTTTTGGGAAAGCTTGGGGGGTTACGGGGGCGATCGGGCGTTGTTTCGAATGGCGGTCGGAGGAAGACGCAGCCGTCATCGATGGTTACGCGAGGACGGCCGGTATGGGTGCGCGCGTGCGACCGCACGCCCAGTTGTTCTGCTGGGACTAAGAACTCGGTCATGAAGGGCGTTAGCCCTTGTTAGTTGGGATGTTTATCCGACGAAGTGGAATCGGTAGTGGTAGTGGACTTCACTTTCCCGTGATGTTTCTTGGCTTTGGTTGTCGTGGTCGTGGTATTGCTGGTCGCGTTGCCATTCGAATCGGCGGCGGAATTCGTGGTCGTCGTATCCGTCTTAACCTTGTTACCGTTGTCGCTGGTTTCCGTCTTGGTAGTTGTGCTGGAGTCCGTGGTTGACTGCTCGGCTTTCTGGGCGAACATGGCGGTAGTCGTCAAAAGTGCAACAAAGATGAACTTTTTCATAAGGTCCTTAACTCGTAGCCGGAAGATTCAGATCCTGGCTCTACAGCATGTAGAGACCGCCCAGGGGATTTCGTTACCTCTTTAACGTCCGGCAACGGCGATTGCCGGGCCCCCCGGTAGCCATAGAGTCGGACTAAGAGGTGCCCCCGATGCGCACCAGTTTCAGCGCCGCTGAGTGTCCACTGACAATGGTGACGGCGTTCCGCGGAACACCGTAGTGCCCCGCCAGGAATGCGCACAGGACCTCGTTGGCCTTGCCTTTTTCCGGCGGCGCCGCGATCTTCACCTTGAGAGTGCCGTCGGCCATTTCCCCGGCAATTTCGGTCTTGGCGCTGCGGGGGATTACTTTGACGCGGCGCGTCATGTATCGCTCATTCGGCGATCTCAGCAGAAGCTCCGTCCACGTCCTCGATGCGAAGGCGAATCGACTTGCGGCTGTTCACGACAGTTTCCGGCACTTCGAAACGCGCGCCCGCCATCAAGTCCGCCGTCTTGTGCGGCGCGATGCGGTCCTGCAGACTGAGAGTGTCGTTATATTTCGGACCCAGCAGTTTTTCATAGCGAAAAATATTTTCGATGTCGCTCTTGGAAATGGTGACGCCATCGGCGGCGTCTCCCGTGGCCGGCTCAAGATGAAAGGTCACGGAATTTACCACGAAGGGCACGTTGGACGGATTCGTCACACGGAAGTCGGCAACCACAATCGACGCGGCTCTCCCCGGCAGCGCCAGCACGCGCACTTTCAAAATCTTCCCTTCGAGGCGGAGGTGCGCGCCTTGCGTCGCTGTGAGCATGGTGAAGATCAATCCGCCCACCACTGCGAGACCCAACGCCAGGAAGATCCAGAAACCCTTGCTCATAGGGCTACGCTATCATCAATCGCCCAACAGGCGGCCGTAGGGCTGCAATGTGGAGACGTGATCGCACAGCGCCTTGATCGCGGCCGTGAGCGGGATGGCCAGCACCAGCCCGAGAGCGCCCCACAGCATCCCCCAGAACATCAACGCCACCGTGACCGCCAACGGGTTGAGGTGTACCCGAGCTCCTACGAACTTCGGATACAGCAGGTTCAACGCCAGCAAGTGCAACATCGCCACGCTTACGGTGAGGAACAGATACATTGCCGGCTCCTTGGAGGCGGGCAGCGCGGCCACCACCGGCGGCACTAAGGCTAACGGCAATCCGATATAAGGGACCAGGCTGAGGAAGCCGCTCATCGGCGCTACAATCAGCCAGTAAGGCAGTTTGACCGACGCGAACAGCAGACCGCTGGCTACGCTCAACAGCAGGCCCAGCAGGAAGTTTCCGATGACGTAGGCGCGCACCATGTCGCCCAGTCCGGCCCAGGTCGCTGCGGCTGCCTGGCGGTTTTCGCCCTCGAAGATCAGCAGGTATCGCGCACGGATGTGATCGCGCCAGCTTAACAGGAAATACACCAGGAACGGCACGAAGGAGGCCATCAGCAGGACACTGTAATATTCGGCCAAATAGGTGTAGGCGTACACGAATATCGGCGTGGGCTCCTGCTGGATATGCACCTCCTGCACCGCGGGCGGCAGTATCGGCGGCAGGATAATCGGCGTCTCGGTTCGCTTCTTTTTGCCGCGCGCGATGCTGTCGGGAGGTGGGGCAGGGGCGGTCTCGGCCTGTGGCTGGAAGCGCCGGGGCACCAAGCTGCGGTAGATCCCGTTTTCTATGCCCTCCATGCGCGTGGCGACGGAATCCAACATCTCGCTGATGCGCGCGCCATAAGCCGGCAGGTCGTTCGCGATCTGCTGGCTTTGCAGATACAGGCCCAGCCCCGCCAGATATAACACCACCAGCGCGATGCTGCACACCACAAAGCTGGCCAGACCGCGCGGCAAGCGCAATTTTATGAAGATCACCACCAGGGGATCCAGCAGGAAGGCGATCATCGCGGCGATGATCGCGGTGATGAAGAAAACGCGGCCGAAATAGAGCAAAGCGATCGCGGCTGCGGCCGCAAGAACGCCGACGCCCACCTGGAGCGATTTTTGCGTTGATGCGTTTTGAACCACCACCGGCGCCTCACCGGGCCTCACGATTCGCACCGTGAGCACCCTTATTTATCACTATAATTTGGATAGAGCGTGGAATTCCAGCAAAATACAGGGAACGGGCGGATTCTTGCGCTGGATCTGGGGAAGAAGCGCATCGGATTGGCGCTCAGCGACCCGTTGGGCATCTCCGCGCAGGGTCTGGACACGCTGCAGCGCAGCACTATCCGCGAAGACATCACGGCGCTCGCTGCCATTGCGCGCGAGCACCAGGTCCAGTTGGTCCTGCTGGGTCATCCCTTAAACATGAGCGGCGCCGAAGGCCGGCAGGCAGTCTATACTCGCGATTTCGCCCAACGTCTGACCGAGCGTACGGGTCTCTCCGTGCGTTTCTGGGATGAGCGGCTCACCAGTAAGGAAGCCGAGCGTGTCCTGAAGCAGAGCGGCATCAGCATCGAGAAGCGCGCCAAAGCCATCGACCGGCTGGCGGCCGTCATCCTGCTCGCCAGCTATCTCGACGCCGGGGGCACGGCGTGAAACTGTTCATAGCCCTGATTTTAGCGCTGACCGGCTTGGCGGCGGCGCTGCTCGTGACGCCGTATCAGGGCTTTAAGACCGAGACCTTTGTAGATATTCCACATGGAACAGGGACTGTGGGAATCGCGAGCGAGTTGGCCCGGGAAGGTGTGATCCGCTATGAGTGGGAGCTGTGGCTAACGCGTCTGCTTCGTCCCTCGGCTAAGTTGCAAGCCGGAGAATATCGTTTCGCGAAGCCGGCGAGCGCACTGGACGTGTTCAATCGCATCGCGCGCGGCGACATCTACTTTTTCACATTTACGGTGCCTGAGGGGAGCAACATTTTCGACATCGGGAAGTCGCTTGAAGAGCAAGAGGTGATGCCGGCCGAAGAGTTTCTGGCGGCTGCCGAAGACCCGGCGATGATCCGCGATCTGGCGCCCAAAGCTAAGACGCTCGAAGGCTATCTGTTCCCATCGACGTATCGGTTGTCGCACAAGACGACGGGGGCGCAGTTGTCGAAGATCATGACAGATGAGTTTCGCAAAGAATGGGCCAAGGTGAGCGCCGGCAAAGACGCCGACGTTCGCAGCACCGTCACGCTGGCATCGTTAGTAGAAAAAGAAACAGCCGCCGCCGACGAACGGCCGCTGGTCGCGAGCGTGTTCCGCAATCGCCTGGCCCAGGGGATGCGCCTCCAATGCGACCCCACCACCATCTACGCGGCGCTGCTGGAGAATCGCTACCGCGGGACGATTCATAAGTCGGATCTGGCTAGTGTGAATCCGTACAATACCTATGAAAACGCCGGGTTGCCACCGGGGCCGATTGCAAATCCCGGCGCGCAGTCGCTGGCGGCGGCACTGGACCCGGCCGACACTCCATTCTTGTACTTTGTCGCGAAGGCAACCGGGGGCGGTCACCAGTTTTCAGCGACCATGGCGCAGCATGAGAAGGCCGTGATCGCGTATCGCCAGGCTTCTAAACATGCGGGGCAAAGGAAAGTCCGCTGAACTTGCACGCTGGCTGGAGGAACACCGTCCCGCCCAGATCGGCGAGGCCGAGTTCGCCTTGCTGCGAGCGGACCTCGCGCCGGTGTCCGAAAGCTATCTGCGTAAGCTGGTACGGGAGTGCGGCATGCCGCTCGACCCGATGGTCGAAGGGGTGCGGCAAGGCACGTTCGCGGAACTGGAAGCGAGCTTGCTCCGCCTGCTCGAGGAATACCACTTCGGCGACCCGGCGCGCCGCATGGCCGTGCGGCGGCTAGTAATCACCGCAAAGGAACACGCCCGTCTGACCGCCCGGAATCCGACCAAGCGGCCCGAGAAGGAAGAGATGATTCTGTGGCTGACCACCTGGCTCGAAAACCCGCCGGTGTTCCGGGAGTGGGTGAACATTCGGCGCGGGCTCGCCGGCCGCGCGTGACGGCCCCCGGGAGCAGATGACGCTCCCCGTCCTACGCCAAAGCCCGCTTTTTTGCAGTCCCCGGGACCGGAACTCCCTGTTGCGTGTGGTGCCCACGCTCATCGTTCCATGTAACCATGTAACACTTCGGGCATAACCGCAAGTCGTCAAAGGGAACTTCGGCGATGTCGGTCTCGATCTCCTCCATTTCGGAGGCGCAGCGCGGGCAGCGCGAATCAATCGTCAAAGCCACTGTTTAATAGACGGCTCCGCTCACGCGATGTTTCTGCAAACTTCGTTTGCGGAATCAGGTAGGACAGGCCCATGGCCTGTCTCAAAAAGCAACGACAGGCCATGGGCCTGTCCTACCTGAGTGTGCCTCAAACCTGCAAACGAACCCGCTCGCGGCGGACAAACTCGTTATCCTGCTTCGGCTCACTCTCGCATTCGACCGCGATCGTAGTCACCGGATTGTCGGGAGCATTCGCCGGAAGATTCAGGAAACGCACGCGCAAACGGTCCTGCTCGAACTTCACTTCCTGGCCGGTGGCCAGCAAACGGGCGGATTTGACGGGCGCCATCAAGCCCGCGATCACCGCGGTGCAGCCGGGCCAGAAATGAATGTGCATGTAGAGCGTGTTGCCAGTGCGTGTGAAGCTTGCATAACTCGACCGCCGCGGCTGGCACTGATCGGATTGGTAGATGGACTGCGCGTTGCGATCCATCCACTTGCCTACAGTTGTCAAAATCTGCATCGACTCTTGCGGGATCGAGCCATCGGCTTGGGGTCCGATGTTCAGTAGATAATTTCCGCCGTCGCGCGCGCAGGAGATCAGGTTGCGGACCACGGTCTTGGGCGTTTTCCAATCGTCGTCGGTGGTTTGATATCCCCAACTGCCGTTCATGGTCATGCACGATTCCCAGGCGCGCTTCTCGGCCTCGATGCGCTGCTCCGGGGTTCCGAAATCGCCATCCAGCTTGTTGCGATTGTTCACGATGATATCCGGCTGCAGCTTATATACCATCTGGTTCATCTTTTCCGATTCCCAGCCCTGCGGGTCCAGCGGCCAGGCCACGTCATACCACAGCACATCGATCTTTCCGTAGTTCGTCAGCAGCTCGTGAATCTGGCCGTGAATATAGTCGACGAAACGGCGCCGGGCCTGCTCGTCGGTGGCGCAGCGCGCGCCGTCGGGATGATGCCAGTCCATCAAGGAATAATAGAAGCCCACGCGCCGCCCTTCGGCTCGCGCCGCTTCCACGTATTCGGCCACTAGATCCCGTCCCGGTCCCTGTTTCGGAGCCGAGTAATCGGTCAGCTTGGTATTGAACATACAGAAACCTTCGTGGTGCTTGGTAGTCATCACCATGCATTTCTGGCCGGCCTGCCTGGCGAGCTTCGCCCAGGCCCGCGCGGCGTTCGGCTGGGGCTTGAAGCTCCTGGCAAGCTGCTGGTACTCGGCGACGGGAATCGCTTCGTTCTCCATGGCCCATTCGTGACGCCCCAGAGTGCTGTAGAGGCCCCAATGAATGAACATGCCGAAGCGCGCCTCGTGCCACCACTTCATGCGGCGCTCGCGATCGGCGTCGCCCGCCGCCGCGCTGGCAATTTGAACCGCGCCGGCCAAAGCCGCTCCTGCGCTAATAATCTGAAAATAGTCCCGTCGAGTCATGGCGTCAGGCTCCTGACGGGTCAGTATATCTCAGGGTGCCCACGTGCGGGGAATGCGATACTTCGCCGGTGCGGTTGCGTTGCCGATTACGTTGAACATTGCGTTCTGTAACTTGGTGCGTCGATGAAGGGCGCGAAACGGAAGCGCGTTCAAGACCCCCCAGCGGCCCCAACCAAACCATTTATAATCAGTAGGCCATAGCGTAGGCGCCCCGTGTTCAAGTCAATTTCATCGACCTATCATATTGACGCAGTACTCTGGCCATCATGAAAACGCTCCTGGTTCTGTTGTGCTGCACGGCGGTGTGGGCGCAGTCTCCGCTGGAATTTCTGAATCATGGCAGGCCCCTGCTGGATGCGCACAACTGTTATCCCTACGAAGGGCAATGGGCGGATCGCATAGACCGCGCCCTTCAGGCCGGCTTCCCGGTCGGCATCGAGCAGGACTTGGCGTGGTTTATTGACGCCAACGGCAAGGGCCGCCTCGTGGTTTCTCATACCTCCAAAACCAACGGTAGTGAGCCTACGCTGAAGGATTATTTCTTCGAACACGTTCGCCCTGTGGTGGAGCGAGCGCTGCGCGAAAATAACCGAGCGAAGTGGCCGTTGATCATTCTGCATTTCGACGTCAAAGATAATCGTCCCGAACTGCATCACGCCGTGTGGGAACTCTTGGGCGAATACCAAGACTGGATTACCACCGCGGAACAAACATCGGATCCGAGCGTACTAGCGCCGCTCGATCCCAAGCCGCTGCTGGTGCTGACCGAGGACAACGACGCCCAGGAGCAAGTGTTCTTCAAGCAAGTGCCGGTGGGCGCGAGGTTGCGTCTGTTTGGCTCGGCGCATACTGCTAAACTGCCGGGCTCAACCGACCGCGAAAAGGCGCACGCCGCAGCCACTCTTCCGCCGGATGCGCTGCTGGTGGAGAAACCGACCAACTATCGCCGTTGGTGGAACAACTCGTGGTGGGAGGTCGAGGAAGGCGGCCAGCGTGTCGCGGGCGATTGGACCCCATCAGATGACCGACGCCTTCGAGCCTTGGTCGATCATGCTCACCGGCTCGGCTTTTGGATGCGGTTTTATACTTTGGACGGATATAGCGCGGAAGAGAATCGCGGCTGGGAGAAAGGCTACAACTTCGGATCACGCGAGGCCGCTCGGGCCCGTTGGAAAGCGGCCCTGAGCGCGGGCGTCGACTTGATCGCTACGGATCAATACGAAGACCTCGCGACCCTCATGCATTAGGCTCGCCCCGTCCTACGGCGCAAGCCCCTCGGTCAGCTCGATTCGCGTGCCCCAGGGATCCGTCAAGAACGCGATGTGAACTTTCGCGGAACTCTTGGCTGCACGGTAAGGCTCATCGAATTTGATGCCGTTCGCCTCGGCTTTTTCGACAAACGCTTTTAGGTTTTTCACTTCAAAGCCAATGTGATCGATCTGACGGCCCTTCGTCGGCACCGGCGTTCCCGGTGAATTCGCGGGCAGCGGAGCCAGTGAGAAGTTGGTACCAGGCAAATCCAGAGTCTCGATCAACCTCTTATGGGTGAGACAGGAAGTGCAGTAACGCTGGCTCGGCTTTGCGCCAAACACCCTTACGTACCAGGCTTGCATCTCCGGAATCCTCTCGGGCGCCATGAAGAAATGAAAGTGGTTCATAGCGAGCGGAGTGCTCAGAGACGGGTCTTCGTAAAATTCGATTCGCAGCCCCGAGGGAGAGTGCACATAGCCCGCCTTCGGATTTTGGGCCTGATCGATGATCAAATGATTGGCCTCCCACTTGGATCGATATGCAGCCACATCCTTCAGCACCACGCCGAAATGATTGATGGTGGACCCAGCGGAAGGCCGAGTGGGATCCCCTTGCGAGAGGATCACGAACACGCCGGGCAGTTGGATCATCGGGATTTTATCGTTCTGCACGGCAACGCCGCCCAGCATGTCGATAAAAAAGCGCCGCTCCGCGTCTACGTCTTTGACGATCAAATGAATCTGCCCCAAGGTCACTCCAGCGGCATTAGGAGGCGCGAGTTGCGCCAGCGCCGGCCATCCCACGGACAGAAAAAGGAAAGGCAGAAAAGCGGATTTCATAGCGACGATCACTATACCAGAAACCACCGCCCTGATTACTTCGAATTCGACCCTATAGAAACGCCGGCAGCGGCGACCCAGAGAAGTTCGCCAGATTCGGGAAGACCGTGTTGAGCTTGGCGGGGTCGACGCCGAACCAGCTCGCTAGCGTCGCGCCGTATTGATCGATGCTGGTGGTGGGAATCCATACGCCGCGATTATTGGCGTCGTCAGGTCCCCTAAGGGCCTGAGTCGGGAAGGTGCCATAAAGATCGCCGCCCTTGACGGAGTCGCCCATAATAATGTGATGGCTGCCCCAGGCGTGGTCCGTGCCCAGCGTGGCGCCCCCGCTTGGCTGCAGCGTGCGGCCGAAATCGGATTCGGTGAAGGCTACCACGTTCTGATTCACACCCATTTCGACGGTGGCGTTGTAAAAGGTGTTCAGCGCCTGACTGACTTGCGCGAGGCCGGTACCCTGGTCGTTCAATTCCAGGTCATGCGTGTCGAACCCACCCAGGTAGGCGAAGAAGATTTGCCGATTGACTCCCAATGCCCCGCGCACATTGATAATTTTGGCGATCTGCGCCATCTGATTGCCGAGCGAAGTGTTCGGGAACACCGTAGTCAAAGCAGTGCCGCTCGCCAGCGCCTGATTCAGTTTCGTCGCTTGGTTGACCCCGTTGGAAGCGATGGAATTCGATGCTTTGACCAGAGTGAGGCCATTGTCGAAGCTCAAGAGGTTCTGGAGTGCGGCGAGCCGCGCCTGCGACGCCGCGTTGGTTGAGAAACCCTGCAAGCCGAGAACCTGTCCCGCAGTGACCGTCGCCGGGTTGGTCTGGCTGCCGGTCGCGAAAAGTGCGTTGCCGCCCACCGAGACGATGGTCGGAAAGCCAGTGGCGTTGCAGCCCTGCATGGCATCCGCCAGGCGCCCGCCCCAGCCGGTAGTCGCAAACCCCTGCGCCACTGAGGTCTGGAGTTCGGTTTGCTGATCCAGGTGCGAAAAGAGATTTAACGGGATCGCTTTAGACTGCTGAAGATATTCGGTTTGCGTAAGCGGCGTGACCAGGCTGCCGACGTTGGTCAGTACAGCAACATTCTTCTTGGTGTTGTAAAGCGTGGCCAGTTCCACCAGGCTCGGATGCAGCCCGTACTCATCGCCCTTCGACGTGTTGATGCTGTTCAGGCTGGCCTGCGGCAGCGCCAATCCCCCGCGCACGGCTGCATAGTTGGCGTAGGAATTGGCTGCGTTGCTCTTGAGCGTCGAGATGGGAATAACCATGTTGTTGCCGTCATTGCCTCCGAACAGGAACACGCACACGAGTGCCTTATAGTCGGAAGGGCAGGTCGGCGCGGCCAGCGCGTTGACCTGGCTGAGGCGGCCGGCGAGACTCGCGGCGCCAATGGCGGCCAACGAACGCGCGCCTAATGCCAGAAACTCTCTTCTGGATGGAATGGGCATAGTGTTAGTGCTCCACATTGTAGTAAGACGATGAAACCGTCAGGTACACCGCCGCTTGCGCGCGCGCCTTGTATACCGCCGCCGTAGTTCCTCTGAGTGCGTTGACAGCCGAAAGAATTTGCGTCCGGACGGCGCCGGGCATTTTACCGTGCATGAAGGCATTGTCCAGACAGTCCAGCAGCGCTTCCGGGGTGGCCGCAAGACCGGCTAAATACGACCAGTCAATGATTGCGCCGCTGCCCAGATTGCCGTACACCAGGGCGTTGACCATATTGGAGCGCGCCACCGCGGCCGAGGGAGACTGCAACTGGAACTCGGGACCCAGCAGAGTGGCGCCGGGCGTGAACTCCGCGGGAATGGTATATCCCGGCGCGAAGTAATTGAACACGGTAGGCGGTGCGAAAAGAGTTTGTCCCAAATTGGTCGCCTGGTTGGTCAGATTGTTGGTGTCGTTGACCGCAGCGCCCAGGCCTCGGAGAATGGATGCGACCGCGAACACCGGTTCGCGAAGGTGCCCGCTGGTGTCGGGAGGCGAAAGGGACGGGCCTTCGTCGCCGGCCCGCGCCTCCGGGTCGAGCAGGATCGCTTTGACTACCGCCTGAAGATCCCCGCGAACTCCACTTCCGTTATCGTTGAACACCGCTGCGATGCGTCCTACATAAGCCGGCGAGGGATTGCTGGTCACCAGATGCTGAATCAGTTGCTTGCCGATGAACGGCGCTACGTTCGGGTGGTTAAAAATATCGTCCAGCGCTGCCCTAAGGTCTGACTCGGCGGTCCCGCCCGCGGGAACCACTAACCCGTTTAACAGAGTCTTCGAAGTCGTGTCGTGATTTGACTCAAAAGCAACCATGGGCCCAATGTAGTAGGGCGGGTTGTGTTTGCGGGTGGTAGCGCCCGGTTTTGCCGGGTACGTCCAGCCGGTGTACACTTTGGCGAAATTCTGGATGGTGGTTTGATCGTAAGTCGGAATCGGGTTGCCGCTGGAATCCAATTGGAGAGTGCCATCCTGATTGAGCTGAGACAAGCCGATCGTGAACAACTGCATCAGCTCGCGAGCGTAATTCTCGTTGGCTCGCGTGTCGCTGGCGGGATCGGCCTTGTCATTGTTCCGCATGTCGAGGTACTCGCCCATGGTGGGACTCAAAGTGACGTCCTCCATAAGGGTGCGGAAGTTCGCGAACGCATCCTTCTTCAGGAGCTGCAAGTACGGCACCAACTGCGCGGGCGAATTTTCTTCCACCGCGGAAACCACAAAGATCTGGCCGAGGGCGAAAGCGACGCGCTGGCGAAGTTGATCCGAGCCGTGAACCGCATTCGTGAAAAACCGGGCCTGCACCTGCCCGATTCCGAAGCTGGTAGCGGCGGGGTCTGGATAGGGAGTAATGGGCGCCGTGAATTGCTCGTTCAAATAGGCCTCAAGCCCCACGGCCTGCACATGCGCGCTGGTGACGGGGTCGGGCCCGAAGGCGGCTTGATCCAGGAAACGGGCGGCGACATTGTACGTAACCGTATCTCCGGTAGCAGGAGTTCCGATCAGGAGACTCACGACGTCCACTGAGGTCTCCGACCCCGGATCGGGATTCATCACTGCAATTGGGACCTGCTGGCCGGATTGGGTTTGATCGGCTGTGCCTGTTGCCATCAGCCGAGTTGCCGACCAATACGTGGTTGCAAGCGGCACGCCGCCGAACAGCACCTGTGCGCCAGGCACGAATCCGCTGCCATTCATAATCAGCGTGAAGGGCCCCACGGCAACATTCGCCGGATAGACGGATGCCAGGGAGGGATAAGGGTTTAGCAGAGTCACGGTGGCGCTTGCGGAAACCGTGGGCGCCGCAGTGCTGGTGACGGTTACAATCACGGTACCAGTGCTAGGGATCACAGCTGGTGGAGTGTAGCGCCCGCCCGCGCCGATGGTGCCCGGCGAACCAGTGTCGCCGGCCGGAAGGGCGACGGTCCAACCAACTGTGGTGGGCGAAACGCCGGTGACTTTAGCTGCAAATTGATAGAACGTTCCCAGATGCACGGATACGGCCGTGGGAGAGACCGTCACGGTTTGCGCCGAGGCGGCCACCAGCATACCGAGCCCCGCAAGAACCACTCCGACCGCACTTCTTGGCATTCCTCGCCTCCGACATTGCATATGCGTGCCGGCCACCCCGCCAGTCAGCACATCGCGACGTATGAACTGATCGTACTATCGATCCAGACGAAAACTTCCCGGCTAGGTTGACAAACAAAAATACCGTAGCCTATTTAACTGAGATATATGCCACCGGTACAATCCGAGTGAAGCGTGATACTTCACTAGCGGTCGACGATTTGGTCGCGAACATGCGAATGGACTAAACGCTGGCATACCACCTTCTGCATACACTCGCCAAAAGATGGCACAGCTTCAACCATAGGCAAGTTCTACATACAATTAGCCGATGGGCCAGTGGTGCGGGTAGCATTAAGGCATACAGTTAATTTTGGCATCGGCATTATACTAGTACTGACACAACGTCCCTGAGAGTGATTGCAGCTGCACTAAAATCAGCCGGCATCCCCCAGAAATTGCGATTTATAAATATTAAGGAGCGAACTTTTCCAACATGAAGTCCATCAAATTGACATTCGGTCTTACTGTGCTTGCACTCGGATTGGCAAGCGCCGCGTCCAGCCACAACTTTGAGCTAAAGAAGCCAGTGACGATAGGAAGCACTCAACTGCAGCCGGGTTCCTACCGAGTCGAAATGCAGGGCGACAAAGCCGTGTTCAAAACTGGCAAGAGCGTGGTCGAGGTTCCGGCGACACTCGGAAAGAGCGATCAGAAGTACGGCACCACTGGAATTGTGACCAATGGCCCGCAGCTCGTGGAAATAGACTTGGGCGGCACGACCGAGAAGATCCTTTTCAGCCCGAAGGCGGGGGAGAGCGCGGGCGGGGGAAACTAGACAGCCACGGCTTTCCTTTTGTTGTAGCGGATGAATGCGGCCCGAGGCCGTCCGGAATGCTGGACAGCCTGCCTCGTAACTTCTCTGTTAATGGTGCGAACGGTGGGGGTCGAACCCACATGGCTGTTAACCGCTGGAACCTAAATGCAATCAAGGGGTTGGCGTAGAGTGGCGTAGCGTGGCGAATCAGTTGTTTAGGTTAAGATCACAGTAGGGCAGAATGGCGGGTTTCGGGGGCACATTTGCTTCGGATTTGCTTCGTTTGGATCATCCATCAATCCACCACCCCTGTATCGCGCAGGGTGAGCGCGTTGCTGCGTTCTGGAATCCGGTGGCCATTTAGTAGTGGCTCAATTTGAGCATGGCTCAAAAACGGGGTTCGAAAACCATGATCGCGCCTTTTTCGCAGAACCAGAGTGAAAGGTCTTCCGGCGGATCGTCTGTGCTCTCGATGGGTTGCTTTAGCAGCGGGGTGTGGTGCAAACGGCAGATCGGCGTGCCGTCTTCCATCCTCCCAAACTGGCATCTTACGGGCTGGTCCATTTTAGATTGTACCCATAGGCTATGCTGTGGGAATATTGTTACTAAGCGATGACAAGAGTTTCTTCCTCCGAGAACTCTTGAGTCATCTTGGCGCTGGGGATAGGGGACTGAAAGAATCTCCTTTCCCCGGCGTGCTAACGGATTGTACGGCGTTGGGCCAATCGGCGCAATGACCGATCTATCCCGTGGCGGAGGCGCTACGCTTGTAGACTCGCGCGGGGGATTTCCTCTCGTCTGAATCAAACTCCCGTAGGAGTTCGCGCCGCTCAAGTCTGGCAAGAGCCTCCTCAAGGGCGAAGACACATTCAGAGAAAGTGATTTCGTGATCGAGATAACACTCGATGACCTCTCGGGTCTCGCCCCGGTAGGCTTCCATTACACCTAAAGGATACGCCCAGATCGCCCAGAGCGCCATCGGCACGTGTGCTCTACGTCCTTCAATCCCCCGGCCCGCTGCGCTCAACGCCCGCCATGATGGCGTTACGATAGGCTGTGGGAAGTGTCCGACCTAGTTGCGATGCTGGAAGCCGGGATCGCCGATCACGTGTGGGACTTGGCGGAACTTCTGGAGTAGAATGGGGATGGTCAGAAGTGAAGGGAAACACGATGTGGAACCTATCCGCGATCAGCTGAAACTGTCGTGGCACACAAAGGGCGCCCTGCTCACGAGCGGTTGGACCGAATCAGAAGCAAGGGAATCCTACCATCCAGCGTGGATGCAGTCCTCATATCCTAACGAATCAAAGCTGCCGCAATCCATCCCCAACCAATCATCATTGTCAGCATTCGGGAAACCCCGGTAACTCACTTTTCCCGTCAACGCACCTTTCAGGCACTACCATCCCTTGACATGCGGCACTATTTCTACTGTACTGTCGAGACTGAATGCTCGTTGACCAAATCCTCACCCTACTGATCGCAGAACGTCACAAATTGAACCGAGCTATCGAGGCCCTGCAAGGCTCTGCAAAGCGGCGGGGCAGGCCGCCCAAGAATCCACCGAGGGCAGCCACGCCCGCAGCGGCTCCAGTCGCCAAGAAACGTAAACGGCAGAGTGCAGCGCGACGTGAAGCACAGGCCGAACGTATGAAAGCTTATTGGGCCGCGAAGCGGAAGACGGCGAAGTAGGATCGTGACGCCCTAGCGATTCGCTGGCGCGGGCTAAGCAGAAATCCGCCGCGATACCATCATTTCTCCAGCGCCAGGGAGGTAACCCAGCATTCCCGGCCTATGCGGGGATCGGCAGGGAACGTCCCCTGTTCGTCTTTCAAAGTTGTTTGACCAGCATCATTGGTGAGGACACGGACTTTTCTTTTTTCAAACCCTTGGTCTAAAATCTTCACCGACATTCCCCCGTCAAGTGCAAATGAGCGTGTTCTGACCATCGCTCGTTTAAGTTCAGCGTTGTCTCCACGCGCAGCCCATTTCATCAACTCATCGAAAGCTTCTGTGGTTGAACCACATGGCCAAAAGCCTTTGCTATTGCGCACGGTAACGGTCTCGCCGACCTCCGCTCTGCTCGCAGTTGGTGCGGACTCGGTAACCGCAGGGGTTGCGGGAGTTTGAGTCGGAGCCGGAGTCGGAGAGAATAAACGGACGATGTACGATGCGGCCAGGAACACGAAGAGCGTTCCCAGCCAGAATTTGCCGCTCATGGGACGGATCGTCATCCAGGAACCTCTCTCCTCAACGCCCTTTTTTCTGCCACTCTTTGAAACGCTTGTCGAGTTCTTCCTCGTCAATAATCCTTTCTGGCGGCTTCACAACGGCCTCTTGGCGTTCTTGTGGCACTTCGGTTGGAAGATCACGACCACAAAACCGGCACACGACAGCTTCGGCCTTTATGATTTCAGCGCAGAAAGGGCACTTTCGAGATGTTCCTGATTGGAGTTGTTCTCGCTCCAATTGCTTCACATCTGTCTTGAGTAGCAAAGAATGTGGCAGAGCAACAATGAACAATGCTGCTCCATAAAGCCACCACGCCACAAAGCTCCGACCTTTCGATTGAGCGATGACTGCGGGAATCAAGCCAATTAGAATGGCACCGATTACGAACTCCATTGGCAAATCGTATCATCATGCGCGGTCCTGACTTTGCGAGACTTGGGCGGCACGACCGAGAAGATCCTTTTCAGCCCGAAGGCGGGGGAGAGCGCGGGCGGGGGAAACTAGACAGCCACGGCTTTCCTTTTGTTGTAGCGGATGAATGCGGCCCGAGGCCGTCCGGAATGCTGGACAGCCTGCCTCGTAACTTCTCTGTTTAATGGTGCGAACGGTGGGGGTCGAACCCACATGGCTGTTAACCGCTGGAACCTAAATCCAGTGCGTCTGCCAGTTCCGCCACGTTCGCCCGCATGGCTTTGACCAGTGTAGCATCCGCTCCCACGCCCCATTTTCGCCATCAGGGCGGAGACTTAAAGAATCGTTCCGCCGTACCGAAGAGGACAGAAGGACAATTCGGTCCATCGAAAGCGGAGATTGTGGTAGTGAAGATTCTTCGGCACGGCACGCAGCGCAGGACTCTGGCCCGGGCGCTTGACGTTTCACAAAGTATCGGACTGGTTGGAATCGCCGCCGGCTTGGTGGCGCTGTGTGGCTGGTCCGTGCTGCCGGCCTACGTGATTCGCCACCTCTGGTTCATTTCGCAGGTGCACCCCAACGCCGGGCTCGGGTTCATTCTCGTGGGCTTTTCGCTGCGTCTGGCGCGCTACGAGGGCATCACGCCCTG
Organism: Bryobacterales bacterium; assembly: GCA_963779075.1. Taxonomy (GTDB): domain Bacteria; phylum Acidobacteriota; class Terriglobia; order Bryobacterales; family Bryobacteraceae; genus Palsa-187. The sequence continues at coordinate 34,391 of CAVZWS010000018.1, read as the reverse complement.
GGCTCATACCGCCTGCAAGCTGTTCCGGATCTCGGTCGGGCTACTGGGACTGCTCTCGCTGGCGAATATCTGGTTTCACTTAAATCTGGGCATTGACAAGTTCATCGTGCGCGATCCTACCGCGGTGATGCCGGGCTCGATGCCGGCGGCGGTCGCACTATGCTTTTACCTGCTAGGTTGCTCGCTGGTATTGCTGAGTGCAGGGCGGAATTTGTCCTGCCAGATAATCGCGCTGGGGGTCACTACCATTTCGACTGCCGCCTTGGTCGCCAGCAGTTACGGGTGGCTGGCTCCACAGACGCTGCCGGACTATTTAACTGTGCCCACGATGACCGCGCTGCTCCTCCTCCTATTGTCGCTGGGAGTGGTCAGCTCGAACGCGCACCACGCTCTTATGACCGTCATGACCAGCAACAGCGTGGGCGGGGCCATGGCGCGGCGGCTTTTACCGGCTTCCTTATTGATCCCGATAGGGTTGGGATTCTTGCGGATCAAAGGGCAGGACGCGGGCTGGTTTGGACCGCCTTTAGGGCTGGTACTGCATGTGGTCGCCACCATGCTCCTGCTGGCGCTCTTCATCTGGTGGAATGCCGCGGCGCTGGATCGCATCGCGCGCGAGAATGGGCGTTTCGAGCAAGCCGTACAAGATGTCCGCACCGCCCTTCTGGAGATTCTGGGCCATGTGGGCAATGCCGCGTTCGCGCACGATCTCCACGGGAATCTGACCTTCTTCAATGCGGCCGCCGAGCGCCTGTTTGGCGTTTCCGCCGCTGAGGCGCTGCACCACAGCATCTACCGCTTGATCGCTCCGCAATCGGAGGCCGCCGCACGCTCCATGCTCTCCAGCCGCCTGCTCGGCGGCGCATACCATCCGGAGTCCCTGATCCTTCGCACCAGCGCCGGCGAGCAAGAATGCCCCATCTTGACGATCTTGATGCCCGATCGCGACGGCAGCGCGGCGGGGTTCTTTTCTCTGGTGTCGCCGCTCTTGGCGTCCACCGCAGCGGAGACGTCGTCCTACGAGCTAATTCCGGATCCCGTTAGCGCGGTGTAATATACCCGGCGCTGGAGTGCGCTCTTCGGACCGATGGAATCGCGGCCCGCGAAAGCTATTTTAAGCCGCACTCCCGCCCGCTCGTCGCCGAAAGCCTGCTTTGCACGGGTGAGTCCCCGAGCTTTCGCCAGGCAGACCCCCGAGTTGCTCTCCCGCGCCTCTTCCCGCGGTCTTAGGAAACCTCGACCGCTGACCGTCTGCTGCCATAATGCGCCACCAGTTCGAGCAGCGATGCCGCAGCCACCGGTTTGGAGAGGTAATCGTCCATTCCGGCGGCAAGGCAGCGCTCGCGGTCGCCGGCCATTGCGTGGGCAGTCATAGCGACGATGGGAATGTGCCGGCCCGTGCGCCTTTCCTTTTCCCGGATAAGCTCGGTGGCCTCAAAGCCTCCCATCTCGGGCATCTGCACATCCATCAGGATCAGGTCGAAGGTTTGCTCTTCCAGCATTCTTAAAGCCGCCTTCCCATTCTCGGCGACGGCTACGATGTGTCCGGCCTTCTCCAGAATCCGCAGGGCGACGCGCTGATTAATAAGGTTGTCCTCGGCGAGAAGAATCCGGCAGCTGACGGCGCGGTCCGCTTGCGATCCCTGCGAAGTCGCGTCGCTCGGCCCTGTGGTGAGATCTCCTCGCGGGGCCTCGCGCGCGAGCGCCGCAACAATCGCAGCGCGCAACTGCGCGCGGCGAACCGGTTTCGTGAGATACGACGAAATCCCCAGAGTCCGGCAGCGCGCGATATCATCTCCGCGGTCTCCGGAAGTGAGCATCAAAATCACCGGCTGGGTCAATTCTGGATTTTCATGGATCCGGTTCACCAGCTCGAACCCATCCATTTCCGGCATGTGGACGTCGGTCAGAACCAGGAGGTAGGGCTGGCCGCGCTTTACGCCCCGCCGCAAGTGGGCCAGAGCTTCCTGGCCGCTGGCCGCCGGTGTCGGGAGCATCCCCCAGCCCCACAGCATGTCCGACAGAATGCGACGGTTGGTAAGGTTGTCGTCGACCACGACCACTCGTATCCCTGCCAGAGGGATCGCTTCAGCCAGGCTGGCAAGCTGCCGGGTTTCACTCGAAACACCCAGCGACGCGGTGAAATAAAAACAGCTCCCTTTGGAAAGGGTGCTTTCTACCCAGAGCTTCCCTCCCATGGCCTCGACCAGACGCGCCGAGATGGTCAAACCCAGTCCCGTGCCGCCGAATTTGCGCGTAGTGGAGCCGTCGGCTTGCGAAAACGCGTCGAAGATCATTTTCTGTTTATCCTGTGGGATGCCGATTCCGGTGTCCCGAACCGAGAATTGCAGACACAATCGATCGGCGGTCTGGGACTTCAAGGTTACTTCCAGCTCCACTTCGCCCTGTTGCGTGAACTTGATGGCATTTCCTACAAGATTCACCATTACCTGCCGGATTCTGGTAACATCCCCCACCACATACTCCGGGACTTCCGGCGGGACATCGCAAGTCACCTCCAAACCTTTTTCGTGCGCCCGTAGCGCTAGCGCCCGGGCCGTTTCCTCGACCAGGTCACGGATGTTGAACGCGACAGGATCCAGTTCCAGGCGCCCCGCCTCGATTTTCGAGAAGTCCAAAATGTCGTTAATCACCGACAACATGGAGTCGGCCGAAGTCTTTACGGTGTTCAGATAATCCCGCTGCTCGACGGTGAGATCGGTATCCAGCACGAGTTCGGTCATGCCCATCACGCCGTTCATGGGCGTGCGGATTTCATGGCTCATGTTGGCGAGGAACTCGCTTTTCGCGCGGCTGGCGGCTTCGGCTTTTTCTTTGGCCTCCAGCAGCTGAACGTTGGATTTAACCAGTTCCTCAGTGCGGGCCTCCACCGTATGCTCCAATTGGTCTCGATTCCGCAATAGCGCTTCGTCCCGATCCTGGATTTCCGCCAGCATTTCGTTGAAGGTGTCGGTGAGCTGCCCCAGGTCGTCATCGGACTGTTTGATCGCGCGCGCGCCATAGTTCTTGCCCATCGACACCAGGCGGGCCACCGATGCAAGATGCGCGATCGGTTCGAGGATGGAGCGCTGCAGGCGGGAGGAAAGGAGGACGGCCACCAGCGACGCTCCCGCGATGACCCCCAGAACCACCCACAGGAAGTGTTGCAGCTGGCTGCTGAGCTCTCCCAAATCGGATTCGAGCGCCACCGTCCCGATTTTTTGTCCGCCGCTTAGAATGCTTTTAAACACGGTCAAGCGTTGCGAATCGAAACGGCTTCCGTCGCCCCGGAGTAGCGGCGCGGCAGCGTTTTCCAGTCCGCGCTCGCGGCCGTAGCTTGCAAACACTTTTCCGGCAGCCGAATACAGGAAGGCAGCAGTGATATGCTGATTGGCGTTCAGCGTTGCGAGCAGTTCCTTGGCGGCGCCCGGATCGTTAAAGGTAAGCGCCGCGGTGCTATTGGCGCTAAAGATATCCGCCAGCACTTCCACGTCGTGGCGCATTCTGTCGCGCCCTTGAATCTGATCGTCGATCAGCAGCGATGCACTGCCTAACAGCGTCGCAGTCAAACCCACCACCATGCCGGCCAGTTGAATTTTTCGGGCGATCGGAAGATTCCGGTAATAGACCGGCATTCTCATGGCTGCCTCTTCGCGATCTCCGCCAGGCTGAGCAGCTTCGAGCTAATCCGGAGCCTGGCGCGTTCCGCCGACTCCAATGCGATTTGAATGCGGACGCGGGGTCCTTCGAGTTGGAACGCGACGACCCCGCCCAAGGACGTGAAGTCGTCGGTTTCTCCCACCGTTAAGACTGAGGCTCCCTTGAGAGCATCCAGCAAGGCGCGAGCCCGTTTCCACTCCCCGGCGCCGATAAACAGGATCTGGCAGCCCTTGACCTGCTGGGTGTCCGTGAGACGCCGAACCGCAAAAGCCCGGTCTCCGATCTTCTTCCCTTTCACCATATTCTCCAGCGTCGAGCCGAAAGGATTCTGGCCCACAATGCAGATGCCGATCGGGTCAGTGGGGTTCGCGAAGGTGCCCGGCGGCCACTCCACGAACTTGGCAAAGTTGTAAAGAAACGCGGCCTTGACCTGATACTCGTCGAACGACGGCGCCTGGGCGTAAAGCTGGAGGGCAGTTCCCAGTAATAAGATCAGGCTGAGCATGCGTGCCATGTCAGTCGGGCTCAAAAACGCCACGTTATTTTTCCAAATATGCTGCGCTGATCCTGCATGTGATCGACGAAGTGAATGTCGGGGAACTCCGCGTGCCGCGGCGCGAGCAGGTTCTGACCGGTAAGGCTGAAATCCCAATGCTCTTCCCAACGCCATCCGAATCGTGTGTCGAAGCGTACGTAGCCGGGGATATTCCCGCTGGCCAGCGGACCCGTATAGCCGAGGGTCTGGTCCCATTCGAAGCCGCGCCCCAGATTGACGAAGGAGCGTGTCTGGTAGCTGCGCCGGGGAGAGCGCCCGGGCGTCTGCTCGATGGTTGAATCCTGGCTCGACACATCCCGTGTCACGGACATATTCAGCATGCTCAGACCGGGACTGATTTTCCAGCGATCCGTGACATTCCAGGTGGCAAATGCCTCGGCCCCGTAACTAACCGCATGCGCCTTGTAATCGAAAATCAGGGGAATCACCAGGTAACGGCCCGCCGGGTTGAAGTAAGGCGTTTGGGGCTCGGTGGTTTGCAGATTTTTATAGAAACTTAGAAAACCCGTCACGTCTAGAGACAACCGGCGGCTGATTTGCGCGCGGTAGCCGGTTTCGTAGTCGTGTAGTTGCTCAACCTTCGTATCCGGGCTTCCCGACACCGTAACCAGCCCATAAAGTCCCTGTGGAAGCGGTTGGACTGCAGAGATTATCTCTAGGCCGCTGTCTATATTAGAGGGCTGCCGGATCGCTTTTGCGGCGGACGCCCAGATCGTGTGGCGTGCGCTTGGTGCCCAGACCAGTTGAGCGCTGGGCTCAATCTCGAAGCCGGTGTAGTCGTTGTGCTCGAACTTGGAGCCCAGGGTCAACGAAAGAGTCTGGGTAAGCGTAATTTCGTCCTGTACGAAAGCGCCATAGAGCGAATCGGTCCGCTGCAAAGGATGCAGCGTGACCAGACTGCTTCCGGAGAAGCGGTTGGCATTCGCGCGGTAGCTCAGGCCCCACACCACATCGTTACGATTGGCGATCCGCAGATGATGTTGGAAGTCGATGTTCCCGATGGTGGCCCAGTTGTTCGGTCCAAAGGCAAACACGTGGCTTTGGTCATAATAGGCCTGCACTGACATGTCCGAGCCATTCAAGAACTTGTGCGTCCAGCGTGCCAGCAGATTCCCGTCATCGTCCCCGGTCGGCTCCCCAAACGTTGCCGTGATCGGCGGCGACTGAAGGACCACTCCGGTGATGGTCTGTCCTCCGTCGACTAGGCGAATTTCGCCCTGAACCGTCAGCACATCCCGCGGCGTGAGGTTCCAATCCGAGCGGAATCCAACCTCCTGCATCCGCTTGGAATCGCCGGGCTGCGCGAAGGTAGCCGCGTCGGACTTCCCCAGGTGGGAGTATCTTCCATACACCCGGTAGCTGCCGCTTTGACCGATTTTGCCGCCATATTGAACTAGCCCCTGGGCTTGGGAATCCGATCCGCCGCCGGCGGTGATCAGGCCCCCGGGAGTATCCATGGCGTTTTTCGTAATGATGTTAATCACGCCGTTCATGGCATTCGCGCCCCACACCGTTCCACCCGGTCCGCGAATGACCTCGATGCGCTCGATGTTCTCCAGCGGCATTTCCTGCGCATACCAGATCACTCCGGAGAACACCGGGTGGTACACGCTTCGGCCATCGATGAGCACCAGCACCTTATTGGCATAGTTGTCGTTGAAACCTCGTATGCTGACGGCCCAGGTGCTGTGGTCGACTCGCGCGACATCCACGCCCGGAACCATACGAAGGAGGTCCGGAATATTGGTCGCACCCGAGCGGCGGATGTCTTCCTGCGTGATCACGAAAATCGCCGCGCCGGTCTTCGCCAGCTTCTGCTCCTTCTTCGAAACGGAGATCACCTTGACGTTCATCAGGTCTTCCAAGGTGAACTGAGTGAGGTCGCGTGGCGGCGGAGTTTGCGCCGGGCTCGTGATTACGACTCCCAAGCTGAGAGCGAGGGTAACGCTCGCGCGCGCCAGCAGAATTGCAATGCGATGCCCAGCCCCGCCTTTGGGCAGCGATTCCGACATAAGGCCCTTATCGGTTCGCTAGCATGGACCACGAACTTAATGCTGGCGGCTTACCTACCTGTCGGACTTTTGCGCCACTCGGTTTATCCGAGGCTGGAGCCCCTGCGGAGGCGGCCCCCACACCTAAGGTAATCACCGCATTGGCCTTAGCCTTTCGGTTTTCAGAATGGTACTAGCGGTGGATAGGAAGGTCGGCGGTTCCCCGGCTACCCTCAAGTACCGGCAGTAACGGAACTATGGCTTCTATTTCCTATTGGTTTTTATCGCCGAGCCTGATGATGGCGATGGTCGGCAAGCTCCGCGGCTGGGATCGAACTGTTTCGACTCCAACCGTCGATTGGAGAAGTGTCATTGTCGACGTGGTTCTCCCCGCCAAGAACGAGGAAAAGGCCATTGCCCTGGCACTTTCTTCGCTCGCCAAACAGGATTTTCCGTACCGGAAGGTAGTGGTTTTCGACGACGGGTCCACGGATCGGACCAGCCAGATCGTCGAGCGCTACCGGGAGCTGAGCGGGCGCGAGATCCAGTTGGTCAGGCGGGAAAAATCGATCGGCAAGACGCCTTCACTACGGGAATACTGCGAGCAGACCGACGCGGACGCGATGGTGATCCTGGATGCCGATACCGTCCTGGTCAGCCCCAACTATATTTCGCGGATAGTTGAAGAGCTTTACAAAAATGCGGGTGTCTCGGCCGCCTGTGGCGAGGTAATGCCGCTGACGCAGCGCCGCCGCAATCAGATCGCCAAGGCCGACGAGAATGTTCGCGCGGTTCAGTCCGAGTTTTCGCTGCCCACGCCCGCCAAAGAGGGATTCTGGCTGCGCTTTCTGACCACTCTCACCATCCTCTATCGCGCCCCGATGTACATCTTGCTGCAGCGCACGTTGTATGACGGAACACTCAAGTTGTTCGGGGGCCAGCTCAATCCCGTGGGTTGCGCCGTGGCCTACAAAGCCAAGCGCCTCCAGGAATGTTTCGACTACGCCAAGCCCCGCGTCGGCGACAACCTTTCCATGTCCGAAGACATTTATATAGGACACTTCTTCAACTGGAAGGGCTACCGCAGCGTGCAGGTCGTCGGAGTTCATTGCGAGTCGACCGAGCCGCCCATTACCCGCCTTCCCCGGCAATTGTTTCTGTGGTCCTCGGCCTTTCTCCAGTCGACTTTCTATTTCATAGACCTGCCACTCTCGCCGCTGCGGCATATCAAACACTTATTGGTTAGCCGGGGGAAGACGGCGCAGCAGGTCGAGGGCGAGGGGAAGCGACAGATCAAGGAACAGTACCGCGCCGCCTGGGGCGGGGAAGTGACGCGCAGGAACGGACGTCCGGTGGGTTGGCTGGAACTGTTTTCGCTGCTCGAAAAACTCATTTATCCATTGGTCCTCTTGTACCTCTTTGCGTTCAACCTGGAAGCATTTTTCATAACCATCGGCGTCGAAGCCGTCTTGTGCATGCTGCTGATTCTGATTACGGCCGACTATGGAACCCGGTTTAAGTATGCGGCCATGATTGTCCCGGCCACGCCTGTCCGCCTCTTAGGACTGGGTGTCGATGTGGTCGCCTCCGTCCGCTGCCTGGCCGATCTGGCGGGCGGAAATCGGAATTGGAGAAAGTGATGGCGGTTCGGGTTCGAATCCACATGCCTCGAATCTACGTGGTTGGGCTGCTGCTGGCGTCGGCGACGCTCGCTTCCGCGCAGAACGTTCTGCCCCCCGATTATGCCGAGCGCCTCGCGGAGTTAGAGCGCTACCACCAGGCGGACCCGACGGACATGGATATCTTGGACGACCTGGCAGGTTCGTATTCCATGGGCGCCCGCTACAAAGAGGCCATCGCGATCGTTCAGGAGATGCTCGCCCAGAAACACGACGACCCGGAACTCCTGCTGAGGCTCGCCAAGCTATATTCGTGGGCCGGGCAAAGCGAACAGTCGCTCAAAATCCTCGCTGCTGCGCCGGTGAACCATGACAAGGAAGCGATCGAGTTTCGCTGCGACGTTCTCAATGGGATGCAGCGCCCCGCCGAGGCTGCCGCGTGTTTTGACGCACTGGTAAAAACTTCCTCAGGAGATCGCGCCCGGCTTCAGCCGGCATTGCTGGGCCGCGCACAGAATCAGTTATGGTCGGGAAACCGGACTGCCGCAGCACGCTCGTTTGAAGAGTATCTTAGCGTCAACCCAAGCGATACCTCCGCCGCTCTCGATACGCCGAGCTGCTGCAGGCGCAGGGCAACTACGCCAAAGCGGAAAAGATTTGCGATCAGATTCTAGAGCGCGATCCACACAACGCGCAGGTGCTGGCGCGGCGCGCGGAAGTGTTGTTTTGGGCGGGGAACCGGGGCTGGGAGGGACGGCGCGACGCCGAGCAAGCGGTGAGCCTGCAGCCCGATCTCGCCGCGGCCCGCGTAGCCCATATCGCCACGCTCCAAGCTCTGGGTCTGAACCGCGCTGCTTCGGAAGAAGTCCGCAACTTGCCGGACTCGTCCTCGGGCAACGACATGGCCAGCTATCTCGAAGGCCGCCTGAACGAAATGAACCGGGTCCATAGCGAACTTCCGGTCTCGGTCTATAACGATTCCGACGGCATTCACGACACCATGTACCAAACGGCCGTAAGCATCCCGATCCGGGGGGATCACAGCATCGGCCTAAATGCGTCGCAGTTTTATTCCTCGGCTCCCACCGGCGGAATCTTCACGGACGGACGCGATCGCGCATCCGTGCGGGAATTCGCGGTAAGCGGTACCGCTCTCATCGCCCCCGGCATGCACCTTTCGCTGGCGGGCGGGGGTTCGGCGCGCTCGGGTGACGGCACTCTGCGTCCAACGTACAATGCGGTGCTCTCGGGTTCCCCTTGGGACCGCTGGACCGTGTCGCTGGGCTCTGTCCGGGAGTTCATGAAAGTGACTCCGCGCGCGATCGACCAGGGCATCGCCTCCACCGGTGGCTTCGCCGAAATCGGCTATTGGTTCAATTCCAAAACTTCGGCCAGCATAAAGCTCGACCGGCGCTGGTGGAGCGACCAAAACAGCAGTTGGCAGGGAGACGCGGCATTCACGCGAAATCTGATTTACCACAGCGGCTTCCATCTAGACGCCGGAGTCTTGACCTCGCATCAAGCGTTCGCTCGCGACATGCTGGCAGTCTCCGGGTTCTTTACGCCGGATCATTACAGCCACTACGACGGATTCGTGAATACGCACGGCGAAGTCAAGAAGTGGCTGACCTGGGAGCTCCGCGGCGAAGGCGGCAAGCAGCAGATCCTCAGTACCGCCGCTTATTTGCCGAATTGGTCGGTCACGTCGCGGCTTTCGGTCAAACTCGGCAAAGAGCTGCGGCTTTACGGCTCCTACGAGCGCAGAAATTACACCTTGCTCGCGCAGAACGGCTGGTATCAAGGCTTTTACATCAGTTTAGGCATTCAACCTTAAGAGAGAAGGATACACATATGCGATTCCTCATCACGGGCGGCGCCGGCTTCATCGGCTCCCATCTTTCAGAACGCCTGATTTTAGAAGGCCATCGCGTCACGGTTCTCGACGACCTCAGCACCGGCTCGCTCGACAATTTGGCGGCTCTAGCGGGGCATCCCCGCTTCGAATTTGTCCAAGGAAGCGTGCTGAGCCGCGGCTTGGTCTCCCGGCTGGTGGCGGCGAGCGAACGAGTGATTCATCTGGCCGCCGCGGTGGGCGTCCGGCGCATTTTGCAGGATCCGCTTTCATCCCTCAAGATCAACATCGACGGTTGCGACAACGTGCTAAGCGCCTGCGCCGAATCCGGCCGCGGCGTCCTGGTCGCCAGCACCTCGGAAGTATATGGCAAGAACGACGCGGAATCCCTGTGCGAGAATGCCGATTCCATCCTGGGACCCGCCAGCATCGAGCGCTGGTCCTATGCGACGGCCAAGAAACTCGACGAGTTCCTGGCTTTGGCGTACCACGCTTCGTACGGAATTCCGGTGATCGTCACGCGATTTTTCAACATCGTGGGACCACGCCAAAGCGCGCGCTACGGCATGGTGCTACCGGCGTTTGTGCGCTCCGCCCTGGCCGGCGATCCGATCCGCGTGTTCGGCGATGGCGGACAAACCCGCAATTTCACGTATGTCGACGATTGCATCGACGCGCTTTCGCGCCTGCTGGAGAACCCGGCCGCGAACGGCAAGGTATTCAACATCGGCGGGTCCGAAGAGATTTCCATACACGCACTGGCCGAGCGTGTCCGCGGCGCAGCGGATTCCTCCAGCCGCATCGATATGGTTTCTTACCAGGAAGCCTATCCCGAAGGCACCTTCGAGGACATGCGGCGCCGGGTTCCCTGCATCTGCCACATCCGCGGCTTGACGGGCTGGGCTCCCACCACTTCTCTGGACGCGATTATCCGCAAGACCATCGAGCACGAGATGAATCGCCGCGAGTCGAAGCCGCTGCCATGCCCGCCGCCCACGGTTCTCGAGGAGGCCGCTCTTCAAGAACTTGCTCTCGGAGCCAGGTAGGATTATGAAATCCTCGATCGTCCGCTGGGCTTGCCTCTCTCTGGCCCTGACGGGCCTCGCCCTCGGGGCCGAGGTCACTCCGCCGGGAAGCGGGCGGAAAATTGCCATCACATTTGACGATCTGCCCGCCGTGTCGGTACCCGCCAGCCAGACCTGCGATCTCGCGGCGCTCAAAGCCAACACCGCAAAATTGCTCGCGACCCTAACCGCGCGGGCAGTCCCCATAGTTGGCTTTGTCAATGAGGGCCGGATCTGCAAGAGCCTGGGTCCGGATGCGCTTCCGGCACTCCTCAACATGTGGCTCGACGCCGGCGCGGAACTGGGGAACCACACCTTCTCGCACGTCGACATTGACGCGACGACTGTCGATGCCTATGAGGGCGACATCGTCCGCGGCGAAGCCGTCACTAGTAAGCTGCTGAGCGATCGGGGGCGCACTGAGAGGTATTTCCGCTATCCATTCCTGAACACCGGTAAGAACCAGGACATCAAGACGGCTATCGATTCATTTCTGGCGAAGCACGGATATACCGTCGCCCCGGTCACCATCGGCAGCAACGAATGGATGTTTGCCGCGGTCTACGCGGACGCCAAGGAGCGCGGCGATCTCGCCACCATGAAGCTAGTGACAGACGCGTACGTTCCCTATATGGAAAAGGTGGTGCGCTACTTCGAGCATGCCTCGTTCCGGCTGTTCGGCCACGAGATCAGCCAGGTCCTTCTGGTCCACGCCAGCGCTCTGAACGCCGACACGGCGGATCAGCTCATCGCGATGCTGCAATCGCGCGGTTATCGGTTTGTGACCTTGGCCGAGGCTCTGCAGGATCCTGCTTATGCCACGCCCGATACCTACCTGGGCTCGGAGGGTTTTTCCTCCATTCTGCGCTGGGCCGAGGTAAAGAACATGCTCATGGTGCCGCGTCCCGCGGAACCGGCGGCGATTAGAACACTGTACGCTCAAATCGCCGCGAAGTGACGGAAGTTGTCCCCCCAAGGCCTTCGGGCCTAAAAGCGTCAAGCGATCTTTCCCAAGAAACTTCGCGCAGTCAGGCTATGCGAGAGGGAGAAGCGTCGGCTGGTGATTGCACGAAAGCAGTGTACACTGGTTTCGTGGGAAATCTTAAAAATATCACCTTATCCGCCTCGTCTGAAACCATAGAACGCGCCCGCCTTCGCGCGCGTGAGCAGCGCACTACACTCAACGCAGCTTTCCGCGAGTGGCTGGAGCGTTATTCTGGTGGCCGCCCCACGGCTGCGGAGTACCGGCAAATCATGGGTCAACTGCGTCACGTTCGACCCGGTCGAAAGTTCACCCGCGAGGAGATGAACCAGAGAGCGCCGCAAGCATGAGTCACGCCTTTTTCCTTGACACGAATGTCTTCGTGTATTCCTTTGACCATTCGCAGCCCCGCAAACAGAAAAGAGCTGAATCGCTGATCGTCGAAGCGATTGAATCGGAACAATGCGCCATTAGTACGCAGGTGATCCAGGAGTTTCTGAATGTCGCGCTCGGGAAATTTGCCCGCCGCTTGTCCACTGGTGAAACGAACAGGTTCCTCGACCGGGTCCTGTGGCCGCTCTGCAAGATCCACCCTACCGCCGGTCTCTACATGGGTGCTGTTTCCATCATGGAGGAAACTGGCTGGGGATTCTACGATTCTTTGATAGTGAGTGCCGCCGTCGCGGCACGATGCCCGGTGCTTTTCACGGAAGACTTGCAGACCGGACGAGTGGTTCGCGGAGTAGAAATCCGCAACCCCTTCGCTTAAGCGTCGACCGCTTCGAGCGCCTTCGCCGCGTACGTCCGGTCCACATAATCATTCAGGATCACTAGGAACTCCTCGACAATACGATCGCCGCGGAGCGTGCACTTGAGCTTTCCATCCACGTAGACCGGCGCCACCGGTTCTTCGAACGTGCCGGGCAGCGAGATGCCGATGTTCGAGTGCTTGGACTCGCCCGGTCCATTGACCACGCAGCCCATCACCGCCACCTTCATCTCCTCAACGCCTGAATACTTGGCGCCCCACACCGGCATCTGCGTGCGCAAGTAGGTCTGGATCTGGTCCGCCATGTCCTGAAAGAACGTGCTGGTGGTGCGCCCGCAGCCCGGGCACGCGGTAACTTGTGGTGTAAAGCTGCGCAGTTCGAGAGCCTGCAGAATCTGTTGGCACACGATCACTTCGTCGGTGCGATCGCCATTCGGCAGCGGAGTCAGCGAGGCGCGGATAGTATCGCCGATGCCTTCCTGCAGCAGCACGCCAATACCGGCCGTCGACGCCACGATGCCTTTCGAACCCAGGCCCGCTTCCGTCAGCCCCACGTGCAACGCGTAATCGCATTCGGCCGCCAGCATCCGGTAGACACGGATCAGATCCTGCACGCCGCTTACCTTGGCGCTTAGGATAATGTGATCGCGCCCCAGTCCATAGTGCTCGGCTGCCTTCGCGGATTCGATGGCGCTCACCACGATGGCGCGCAACGTGACCGCGCGGGCATCCAACGGCTCGGCGAGAAGATTGTTCTCGTCCATCATACGCGTCAGCAGCGCGGAATCGAGCGAACCCCAATTGACGCCGATGCGCACCGGCCGGTCGTATTCGATGGCGGCCTCGATCATGGTGCGGAAATTATCGTCGTGCTTCTTGCCGATATTGACGTTCCCGGGATTGATGCGGTATTTGGCCAGCGCTAGCGCCATGTCGGGATACTTCTTGAGCAGCAGATGGCCGTTGTAGTGGAAGTCGCCGATGATGGGAACGCGGACGCCGAACTTATCCAGCGTCTCGACGATCTTCGGCACCGCCCGCGCCGCCTCGTCGGTATTCACGGTAACGCGGACCAGCTCGGAGCCGGCCTGGGCCAGCGCCATCACTTGGTTCACGGTCGATGCCACATCGGCGGTATCGGTATTGGTCATCGACTGGACCACGATCGGATGATCCCCGCCGACTTTTACTTTCCCTACGCTGACCGCCACCGAATGGCGGCGTGGCTGTGATGCCATGAAACCTCCGCAAAGTACTGTGAATCATTATTGTACCGTGGTAAGCTTTTTGGGAAATGGTATTAGACTTCCGGTGGTGTCTCCGGTTAGCTGCAATAGCGGCGGCCTTGGCCACGGAGGGTATTCTTGCCGCGCAGGATCCTGCCCCGAATTCGCTGGCGGCACTGCAGCAAAGCGCCTCCCAACGCACCGCGGAGTGGAACGCACTGGCCGCTAATCTGGAGCAGCGGGTGGCCCGCCTTTTACCTTGCGACCCGCAGGCGCGCACCGCGATTGAAGAAGCCGGCCGCGCTTCCGATGCCCGCAGCGTAGCCTTAACCAGCTACTGGACCATGGCGTCGATCCAGTCAAAAACGCAGGTCGAGGCCATTCGTGGATTACTGGCGCAGGAAGAAGGCCGGGCGGGCGAATGGGCGGCGGATGCCAACGAAGTGCGGGTAGATGTCGCCTTAGCGGTGGCGCAGCGAGCTTCCTTGGCAAGCAGCGTCCGGCAACTGCCGGCGCTGGCGGCCCCGCAGAAGGATCTGGAGGCGATCGCGGAGCAGTATCGCTTGCTCGAAAAGCAGGCGCAGGAGCGCGCCGGCGGCCGGCTTCTCGACGATCTGCGGGAGTTGTTGAATACCAGCCAGGCGCGGCAAGCGGCGATCGATGAGCGCCTGAAAACCGTCGGCGCCGAAGGCCAGCGCTGGAGCGCCTATTACATGGCACGCCTGGCGCGCGCGCAGATCGAATGCTCCCTCGTCAACCCCGCCGCGGCCTTCGGGCCTACAGCGGCCCCGCGCCCCACGCCGCAGGGGAAGAAGCAATGAGAGCGGCGCCTGCGGCCTTCGTGCTGGTTATGAGCTTCGTGATGAGCTTCGTTATGAGCGTCGTGCTGGCAGTGACGGCCTTCGCGCAAGCGCCGGTCGAAGACCGCCGCGCGGCACAGCAGGAAGCTTACCGCCACTGGCGTGAGACCGATCCCAACCTGGAGCGCGATGCCGTCTCCGCCGGCGCTACTCTGGGCGCGCGGGCGGATAAGGTTGCGGCCGAAGCCGCCAAATATTTCATCCTGCGTAAAGACTATCTGGAAAGCCGCGCTGCCGACGCCCGCCGGGGCGCCCCGCTTCTCGAACCCGTCAATGTAGCGCCGGAGGCGTTTCCCAACCTCGATCGGTTCTTAAGTGTGCAAGACACAATTCTCCGTTCCAGTATCGACACCATCGCCCATGATCCGGACCGCGCCATCCAACAGTTGCGTGCGTCGCTCGAGCGCGAGCGCGCCGCTATTGCCGCCATCGGCACGGCTCTGAAGGACAGCCAGAAGAGCCAGGAAGCGGCCGTGCAAACCAGCCAAGCGGCCGAAGAGGCGCGCGCGAAGACGTCCGAGGAGTACCAAAAACTGACCGCCAGCCTCCAGGCATCTCAACAGCTCGCGGACGAATCCGCCGCCGGCTGGGCCGGTTACTACCGCGCCTTATCGGATGCCGCCCGCGGAGCAGTGGTTCCGGTTACGTCCTCTGGTCCCACACTCCCTTCGACGGGGCGCGCGTCTGAAACCGTCGAATCCGCTACACAGGCTGCTTCGAATCCCGTGGCCGCTCACGCTCCTGACGTCCGTTCGGTGGCATCCGCTCCGCTGGCACGCTACGTTGGCGCGTGGACCTACCCCACGGTGGGAGCACGCTACCACGGGACGCAGCCGGAATCGGCCGACCTAGTGGTACGCGATGAAAACGGCCAAGCCAGCGGCACGCTTACGGCACGGTTCCGATTGCCTCCAGGGAGCACTGACAATCCGGTGGTGCGCTTTGATTTTGGCGGGGCATTTGGAAGCTCGCGAACGCAAAGGTTTGCGGTCACCACCGCCAGCGGAGTCAGGGGAACGCTGGAACTGATTCCCGGCCCGGCTTCCAATTTGCTGGAAGTGAATTTCAACACCGGAGACCAGCCGGGCATGATTCGCGAAGGCAATTTTCTGCTGATAAAAAAGTAGTCGGGTCTTGCCGCGCAGCGGCAGCCCTCCCGGCTGGGTCCATACCAGCAGGTCAGTTCAACTGGTCTTTCGACGGCGATCGCCCTCAGTCTAAAGGCGCTGTGCGAGGGGTGTCAATCGGAAGGGGGGTTAGGAGATAGGGCGGTTTGAAACTGCACCCCCCTGGCCGGGTAGGGCTAGGTCGTTCCTCTGGTCGGTGACACTACTTTGAGACCCGAGTGGTTGAAGTCTCGGGTGTGGGTCGTGATCTCCTGATTTCGCTAACGTTTTTTCTACGAATAAATCGGCTGGCGGAGCGCACACAAGCAGTTTGCCGTTCACCAGATAATAAGGCATGGCGAAACGAAAGGCGTTGGACCTGTCGGTTGTCGATGACAAGCTGCTCGATGGCCTCAAGTTCTGCATGAAGGTCTATGACCTGTTTGATCAGGTGCGCTCTGAGCCTGAGGGAGTGGGAAAGATCAGGTTGCTCTCAGGCAAACGGGAGAAGCGGCTTCTTGAAGAACTGCTTCCCATTGCCCAGTACATTCAAGCCCGGTATCACGCAGGAAATCGACTGAAAATCCGCTGGCTAAGCGGTTCGCAGGGCTATGACGCAATTATCTGGACGCCTCTCAGAACGGTGAGAAACGGGGGAATCGCGCGAAAGATAACCCTCGAAGTCACGACCTCAAGGCATGAATTTACGCATTTTTCCAGAAAGCAACTCCACGAAACAGGTGGTTCGTTTGGTGCAAAGGGCATAGTGATTGACAAAAAGACGCGTATCCCTGGTTCCAAACCTTATGTATACACGAACGATGAACATATCAGCGATCTTGCATCGCAAATAACGGCCAGGCTCTCGGCTAAGGCGCGGAAGCACTATCCAGCAAATACTGTGCTGATCGTCAATTGCGAGACGGATAGCTTGATCCTCGCGGACGAATGGAGAGCGGCAATTCAGCGAGTCGAGAGTCTCGGATTCCATAAATCATTTCGAGAAGCTTTCCTAGTTGCGTTAGCAGGACACCATTCAGCGACGCTCTGGGGTCCTTCCAGGCAACTCAAATGAGATACGACAACCGGCGTCGTCTAAAACTTTTTTTCGCAAGCAAGCTCGTCAATGAAGTGCTTCATGAGCTTACTTACTGCTTTCGATCTGCTTCGACCATCGCTTGCGAGAGCTTTCTCGCAACTTTTTCCGCGAAGCTGGACGTCGCGCTTCGGGCAAATCGGCTATTGGTCAGGTCATCGGCCCACAAAATTACGCCGTCCTTGTTGGCAAGATGTACAGCTCCTTGAAGGCGATAATGAGTTTCTCCGTAAGGCCCGTTTACAGTGTCGAGTCGGCCCGCACTGACTAAGACTGCATCCGCTGCCTCTTCGGAATCGACGACAATCACTCGCTGTTGTTTGACGAGATAACTCACAAGCTTGGCGCTAAGAAGGTTCGCCAATGCAACGTTGTCGCCCTCAATAGGAACAACATAGATTTTCTTCACGTCCTGCAAATGCTGGACCTCGGATTGTGCTACCAAGAGCGTTCCTAAAGAACAAAGAAGCAATAAATATTTAAGCATTCATCTCTCCATGGACATATATCGGCTGTCCCTAAGTAAGCTGTAGACCTTTGGTCGGTCTGTTTCCAGACTGTTAGAGGTGCCGACCCTCCAGCAAATACTCGGAAGCAGAATTCGCGAACTGCGACTCAAGAAGGGCTTTTCGCAGGAATCCTTCGCCGATCATTGCGGATTGCACCGAACTTATATGGGCGGGATCGAGCGAGGCGAACGCAATTTGACAATTCAAACGGTTTTGACCGTCGCCAAGGGATTGGGCTTAACAATGTCCGAGCTTTTTTCGGGTCTCGAAAGGCAGGCTGACGGCGCGAAGCAGGGACTCAAGCCCAAAACCGAACGATAAAACACTTTTGACTAGCTAGACCAAACCGAGTCTCCGCAGAGTGATCGCGATCCGTTCCCAGCTTTTCTGGCGCGGCCTGCTATCTTCAACGCGTAGACTGATGAGAGCACGGCGCGAAAAACCCGTTTCTCGAATCAGAACCGAGAGCGGCGTTTTTTTAAGGACCGGCAGAATCTTCGTTGTCCACTCATCTCTTTTTGGATCGCAGTATTCCGTGTACACGTTTTCGGCAGAGTGGATCAATCCGGCTTCGACATCCTCCAGGGAATTCGATTCCTTGCCAATGTATTTTATGCGATCCATTCGAATGTGTCTTCGCTGGAGCAGCCCGACGGTCGGCCTTTCGCAGGTATTTCCCTCCGCGTCGGCGCACTTTGCCTCTGGATGAAATTCGTACTCACGTAGAATCTCACCGTACGTTTTCACGCGCGCGGCGTCGCGAGTTCCGTGGTGGCCTTTGGTCGTTACCCGATAAAGGTTGCCCGTGTATTGGTCAATCCAGTCGCTGTCGATCCACCGCTTAGGCTCGCCGCTGTATGCCGCGATTAGATGGAAGCGCTCCGGCTCCGCCCCGTTTGGATGTCCAAGCTGTCTAACCTGGCACGTCAATATGAAATTGAACGGCTTGATTTGATTGGCATAGGGTTTCCCGGCATTGAAGGCCAAGAAACAACGCATTATGGCGGGACTTCCGACGCTCACGCGTCCCGTAGCTGGTAAATCGTCGAACGCGAGACTGTCAATGGGCAGGCGATATGAACTTCGCAATATCTTCAGCCATACTTGCCCGATCCAATCTCGATCCGTGCCGTTTGTGTCGGAAGGATTCAACAGATGGCCTAGGCCATGCTGCGACCAGCGGTCGGATTTGTTGTTCATTTCTTTTCGCAACATGACCGGCTCACCGTTCCCGGTTAGTGTGAAAAGGGTATAGCGCTTTGCCGAGATCGCAAAACAATGGAGTTGCCTCTGGCTGCCTGTTCGAGGATCAAAATTATCCTCCTCGATCTTGAGCACGGAGCCGGGCACCGCCGCCGGATCATACGGATTCAACGCCACGAATCTTTTTGAGATTTCTTCAACCTGTTTCCAGGAGACGGCCCTTACGGCCTGGCAATTATCACCCGTTCTGTCCAGTCCTCCCGGACAGTTCACCACGCCGCCATGTTTCGTAGCTACAATCGCCATGGAATCGGTGTCCTCCATCGCATAAGTGCCTCCCAAGGCCAAGACGCAATGTTCCACCAGTGCAAGCATCAGCCGAGCGGCCCCGGTAATTAAGGATGCAAGCGGCGGAAAGCAGTATTCGCCGGGTACGTCGGGATGGACAACGCGGCACTCGAATGGATCAGGATCGATGCCGTGACATGTGACTTTGGTCTTTTCGTTGGTCTCTTGAGGATTCATTTCGGCATAGATGCCGTAGCTCGCGGCATTTGCAAGAACCTTCAGAGCCTTGTCGAGCCGTGCTTTTTCGGCTTCTTGAAGATCACCACGCACAGGTAGGCGTTTCCGTTCTTCGATGACCGCTTTGAAAAAGTCTTGGTGCGCGGGGTCGATCTCAATCGATCCTCGCAGCTTGGTGGATTTAAGCCCGCTCATCCTGCCGCGCGGCTCAATTCGAAACGCATCCACAATTTCTGGGATTCGGCCTGTGAGTATCACCGACGCTACTACGTCGGGAAGCGAGATCCAAAGCCCCTGATTTGCGGAGCCGTCCTTGTCGGCATACACGTAATTCACAGCCACTTGCCAGTCGTTGCTCTCGGTGCTGTACTTCGCCCGTGTCGGCAGTATGTCGCCATCGGGAACAATACGCACAAACGCGGGGAGATACTTCCAAGTGGCGGGCTTAAAGAGGTCGTCAACGGTTATCCGGCGGAGAATCGCCTCGATCTCGGCTTTGCAGCCCTTCACGACCTTAATCTCGCGGGCGATGACGAAGCTCCATAAATCCATGAGACTGTTTACCGTGGGGTACATCGAAAGAAAATCCGTATAAACGACCGGGACCCCAAGTTTTCGGATGTGGGCGCTGGTTCGTCCGCCAAAGAAAGCCGACTGCGCGTATCCGAGATACTTCTTTGGGAAAGTCGGTTGCCGCTCCAGGATCGGCACAATTCCCATTGCACGCAAGTATGCCTTACCGATGGAAGCAGGCGAATATGCTTTAGTCGCCTGAAGCGTGATCGGGTGCTTATCGTATTCTTCGAGTAGTTTTACTGCCAGCTCGGAAGTCGCCAAAACGTCGCGCCGGTTGTAGTCGATGTATTCCTCGGTAACCTCACCATGCTTCAGAACCTTTTGCTTTCCGTTTTCGACGCCGAAGGCCATACACGCCGCCTCAAGCGTATAGCCCTTATCGGTCAGTGCAAACGCCAGCGTGCGGAGGTGGGGCCAAGAACTACGACGTCAACAGCTACCTCGACGGCGATCCGTCGGTCACCCTGGCCGTGTTCCAGTTGCCCGGCTCGAACGCCCTGAAGACCGCCGACGAGATCAAGGCGAAGATGAAGGAGCTGAAGGCCAAGTTTCCCGAAGGGCGTGGACTACAAGATCGTCTACGACACGACGGTGTTCATCGACGAATCGGTCCACGAGGTTACAAGACCCTCTTCGAGGCGTTTGTTCTGGTCTTCATCGTCGTGCTCGTCTTCCTGCAGGACTGGCGGGCGACGCTCATGCCCATGATCGACGTGCCCGTGTCGCTGATCGGCACGTTCGCCGTGATGGCGCTGCTGGGCTTCTCGCTCAACAACCTCTCGCTCTTCGGGCTGGTGCTGGCGATCGGCATCGTGGTGGACGACGCCATCGTGGTCGTCGAGAACATCGAGCGCTGGATGGCCAGGGGCCTGCCGCCGCGCGAGGCGACATCAAGGCCATGGACGAGATCACCGGCCCGGTCATCGCCATCACGCTGGTGCTCAGTTCGGTCTTCATTCCCACGGCGTTCCTGGCCGGCATCAGCGGGCAGTTCTACCGGCAGTTCGCCCTGACCATCGCCGCCTCGACGATCATCTCGGCGATCAACGCCATGACGATGGCCCCGGCCCGTGCGTCACTCTGCTCAAGCCGCACGTCCACGGCGAGCATGGCCACGCGCAGCAGGAGGCCCTGCCGCGCTGGGCATCGCGCTGATCGGCGGTTTGCTGGCCTATGTCTTCCTGCTGGCACCGATCCGGCATCTCTCGGGATTGCAGTGGGCGGTCATGGGACGGCGGACAGGAGCCCGCGACAACTGCCAGCCCCGCCGCCGTTTGGAGCGTGCAGGCTGGCGTGTTCCTGGCCGGCGCGGTCGCTGGGCTGGTTCGCTGCGGTCGAATCAACCGGCGCTGGGCACCTTCTTCCGCGGCTTCAACTGGGTCTTCGACCGGCTCTCGACGGCTACGGCACGGCCGTGGCCTGCTCCTGCGGTGTCAGCGTCATTGCCCTGGCTGGTCTATGGCGGGCTGCTGGCCCTGACCGGCCTGGGCTTCAAGGTCGTGCCCAAGGGCTTCATCCCCGACCAGGACAAGGGCTATCTGGTCGTCAACGTGCAACTCCCCGACGGCGCCAGCCTGGAGCGCACGCGACCAGCTCGTGCAGCGAACTGAGCAAGATCGCCCTCGAAGACGAAGGGCGTCGCCCACGTGATCGCCGTGCCCGGCTATTCCACGCTCCTGAGCACGAACATCAGCAACGTCGGCGGCATGTTCGTGATCCTCGAGCCGTTCGAAGAGCGGACAGGCAAGGCCGGAACTGCGCGGCCCGGCGATCGCGGCCGACTGCGCGAGCAAGTTCGACGCCTTCCAGGAGGCCCCGGTCGGCGTCTTCGGGGCCCCGCCCGTCGACGGCCTGGGCTCCACCGGCGGCATCAAGCTGCAGGTGCAGGACAAGCGCGAGGCCGGCCTGCGGGCCCTGCAGGGGGCCGTGCAGGCACCTGGCCGACGCAGGCCAACGCAGGCCGGGCATGGCCGGGCTGTTCACCACCTTCAGCGTGACCCAGCCCCAGATCTTCGTCGAGATCGACCGCGAGAAGGCCAAGGCCCAGCCGTGTCGCTGGACGACATCAACAACACGCTGCAGGCCTATCTCTGGGTTCGTTCTACGTCAACGACTTCACCTTCCAGAACCGCAACTGGCAGGTCAACGTCCAGGCCGAACCGAAGTACCGCATGCGCGTCGAGGACATCGGCCACCTGGAGGTCCGCAACGCCAAGGGCGACCGCGTGCCGCTGGCCACGCTGATCCACGTGAAGAACACACCGGGCCCGGCCATCGTCAACCACTACAACCTCTACCCTTCCGCCGAGATCACGGGAACCCGGCCCCCGGGCACCAGCTCCGGCCAGGGGATCGACATCATGGACCGCGTGGCCGACGACAGCTTGCCCTCCACGATGGGCTACGAGTGGACCGAGCTGAGTTTCCAGGAACTCCTGGCGGAGAAGGACCTGCTGACCAAGCTGGTCTTCCCGCTGGCCGTGCTGTTCGTGTTCATGGTCCTGGCCGCGCAGTATGAAAGCTGGTCGCTGCCGCTGGCCATCCTGCTGATCGTGCCGATGTGCCTGCTGGCGGCCATCATCGGCTTGTGGATGGCGAGGACTCGACAACAACATCTTCGCCCAGATCGGCTTTGTGGTGCTGATCGGCCTGGCGGCCAAGAACGCGATCCTGGTCGTGGAGTTCGCCAAGCAGTTGGAAGACCAGGGCAAGAGCCGGCTGGAGGCCGACGTCGAGGCCTGCCGGCACGCGCTGCGGCCGATCCTCATGACCGTCGTTCGCCTTCATTCTCGGCGTGGTGCCGCTGGCGCTGGCCAAGGGCGCGGGGGCGGAAATGCGCGTGCCGCTGGGCGTGGCGGTGTTCAGCGGAATGCTCGGCGTGACGTTCTTCGGCCTGTTCTTCACGCCGGTCTTCTACGTGGTCATCCGCTGGTTTACCGAGCGGAAGGCCGCCGGACCGGTTGGCAGAGCGACGACCGTGGCCGTGGCCGGTGAGGCGGACCTGAGTTCCGCGATCATGAAACGCGATGGCCAGACGACGGAGACGGAGCCGAAGCATCCTGTCCCCTGACATGCCTCAAGAGGGTCGAGACTCAGGGGTGGCGCCCGAGCCGTGAGCGGCTGCCCCAAAACCATTTGACGCCAGGATCGTCCAGGTGCGAGGAGGTTCTTCGATGGCAGATCTCAACATGCTCGCCGGTCGGATCGACGCCGAGTTCCAGGCTGTCGAACAGAAGATCAAGAGGTTCCAGACCGAACAGGTGCAGGAGCATAAGGCGCGGCAGCAGCGCCTCGAGCAACTCGGCAAGTTGTTCGACGAGCTCCGCGACATCTGGGGGCCGCGCCTGGAGGTGCTGGTCAAGAAATTCGGCGACCGGGTCCAGACAAAGCCGCGGATCGTACCCTCCACCCGGGAGGTGACCTTCAACTTCCAGTCGCGCCTGGCCCGCGTGCGCCTCAAGTTCTCCGCGTATACCGACCGGGACATACAGAAACTGATCCTGAGCTACGACCTCGAGATCATCCCCGTGCTGATGCGGTTCAACCCTCATGCCGAGGTGGAATTCCCCCTCAACGCGGTCGACAAGGAGGCCCTCGACGAAGTGGATGGATGACCGGATCGTGGAATTCGTGCAAACGTACTTCTCCATGGGAGAGAACGAGATCTACATGAAGGATGAGATGGTCGAGGACCCAGTCGCCCGGGTCAGCTTCCCCAAGCTCGCAGCTGCCACGACGCCTGGAGTGGCAGGGCCAGAAGTTCTACTTCATTGGCGAGGAGACACGCCGGGAGTTCGAGAAGCAACAGGGCATTGCGTCGAAGTGAGTTAAGGCGCATTTCCCAGGAAGCCCGTAGGATCCCCTCGTGACAATCATCGAGCGCGTGCTGGAACTGGTGACGAACGGTTCCCGGATCGGGCTGGGTTCCGGTCACGCCGCCCGGGCCTTTGTCGAGGCGCTGGGAGAACGTGTTCGGTCGGGAAGCCTGCAAGTTCACGGAGTGCCAACCTCGGAGGAAACTGCAAGCCTGTGCGACAGGAGGCAATTCCCCTGCTGACGCTAGCTGAGGCGGGGATCCTGGACCTGGCCGTAGACGGAGCGGACGAGGTGGACCCCCAGCTCGACCTTATCAAGGGCTACGGCCGGGCCCTGGTCCGCGAGAAGATCGTGGCGGCGTCGTCGTGCCGGCTGGTGATTCTCGTGGGGGAGGAGAAGCTGGTCCCGCAGCTGGGCTTGCGCGGCCGGCTGCCCGTCGAAGTGGTGCCGTTCGCATTGCCCCTCTGCGAGAGGCGGCTCGGCGAACTCGGCTTGCGGCCGGTGCCCTGGTGCGAGGGCAATCGCCTGCTCATGACCGAAATGGCAATCATATCCTCGATTGTCAGATTGCTCCGATTGGGAGCGCCGCGGCTGGAAATAGAGATTAGTGCGATCCCTGGTGTCGTGGACACCGGGCTGTTCCTCGGCAGGGCAGACCGGGTCCTCGTCGGGGGCCGCAAGGACTTTCGGCTGCTGTCGGAGCGGCTGGCCCACCGATGAGAAGCACTTGATCGAGTATTCCGCAGCCAGGGAGTCCTGCAAGTGGACCTTGCGTCAGCGATCGGCATCCATGGGAGTGCGGTTCTGCGCTTTCAACGTGGCCAAGGATTGCGAGGTCTGGCGGAAGACCTCGTCGCCCGGCCGCACCCGGAGGCGCCGAAGGGGGATCGGTGTCCTGCCGACCGCCGCATCGAAGCGTTCCTTGATGGGTACTTTGCCGACCTGGCGCAGCCGCCGCAGCTACGACTGCCTGCCGCCCTCGCGTTGCCTCGCCACGGGATTGCCCGGGAGCTTTCGCTGCCCGCGGAGCGAGATGTCTATGCCAACGAGTACGTCACCTCTTACCGGGTCCGCAACGGGGTGCTGCACAACCCGCGGAGCGACCGCCGCACCACCAAGGGCACCTTCCATGTATGCGAGGGCGGTCTGCCGATCCCGGCGACAAGAAGGCCGTCCCGCGCGCCGTGTTCGTGGACCTCTTCCGCCACGCCTGACGCCCGCCGGACGAACTGCTCGTGCTGCCACTCGACGTCCACCCGGCCGAGCCCGTCAGGGCGTTCATTTCTCTCCTGCTCCGGCCGCTGGTGTGTCCGGAGGTGCCCGGCGTCGGCCCCGCGAAGACGCATGGAGGTCCGCTTCTTTGCGCCTGGCAGTCTGGTGAGCAACCTCGACTTCGTGGAGTCGATCTTCGGCAACGCCGGCGACGCGAACCTGCCCGAGAACGACGCCGGGCTGATGTCGAGCACTGGACCGGCCACACGGGGTGCGTCATCCTCGCCCCCCACCTGACCCGCCTCACCAAGAAGGACCTGGGCCTGCCGGACTGGGACGACGCCGACGAACGGCAGCGGCGCGACGGCATGTGCTGGCGGACGCGGCCGAGGTGTACAACGACGGCCAGGCGTTCAAGGTCACCTGCCGCGACGCCTCTGGCATCATCGTCACCCTGATCGCCGACAACTACTACGGCTACTGCAAGAAAGAGGTCAAGACGCAGATCTCGTTTGCCGCCAACCTGTTCGGCAACGCGGAGGAGGAGCATTCGGGCGGGGCGCTCGCCTTCCCAGCTACAACCTGGGCGCCGACTTCGACGCCGCAGACTACCGGACGAACGACCGCACCCTCGCCGACATGGCCCGCCAGGATCCCGAGGTCGATCGACCTTCGGCCCGAGGGCTACGGAGTCGATCGGCGCTGCGGGGATCTGATCTACATCCCGCACGACGCCCGGCCGAGCCTGTCCCGGCTGCAGGTTTGGTGGACGCAGGAGGGCCGGGAGCAGTCCGTTCCCCTGCGGCCCGGCCAGATCTACATGACCCCGTCGGGGTACAAGTTTCAGCTGGAAAAGCACCCCGCGCCGGCACGCTGGCGGCTGATCGGCACCGTGGCCGACGGCTCGTTCTGCCACAAACCCTGCACCGTCAGCCGGCGGCGGCAAAAGCGAGATCTCCAAGAGCCTGCGGCGACTACATGCTCTATGGCCCGATCTTCGTGGCCGACCTGGAGAAGGACTTCGACCAGGTCCAGCAGATTTTCGACCGCGATTACGGCGACCGCTGGAGGCCGGGTCGCGGGCCGGATTATGCCACGCCCCAGCCGACCGTGTGCTGAGCCCGCCGGTCGCTGGGCAGCGTGATCAAACTGCTCACCCCTAGGACGATTACACGGCGGACTACAATGCCTGGCTGGCGTCGTTCCCCGATCACATCTACCCGCTTGTCTTCCTCATCAAGCGCTTCATCCCGCCGCACGGGCAGGGAAACTGGCGCGAGCATGTTCGGCGTCGATTCGATCAACGGCGACCGGCCACGAGCTCAAGGCGTGCGGCCGCAGGCTGGTCGGCAGCTATCTGCGCGTCGGCCTGCTGTCCTCGCAGGGCTGGCGGACCTTCAAGCTCCGCCAGGACTTCGCCGCCGGCGTGAAGGTGCAGATGGAGGACGACATCACCGCCTCGGTCGTCGTCCCGGCCTGCCAGCTCGCCATCTCCGGCCAGGCGCGCAGGCCGCCAGTTTCAAGTTCGCGGTCAACTGCGAATACCGCCTGTTCCAGCGGCCCGATGACGCCATCCACCGCGGCCTCGACAGGCAGACCGAGGCCGACTTGGCCCGGCCCGACAACTTCCTCTCCAACTTCGAGCCGCTGACGGCCGAGCAGGCCCAGGCCATGGTCGATCGGGTGACGGAGTTCGATGAATTCAGCCGCGCCCATGCAGGCCGCTCTCTGTGAGGCGGCCGCCCGCTCGGCCGGGCTACGTCGTCTGTTCCGCCTACCCGCGACTCGTCGACGGCAAGCCCAGCAAGAACCCGCGCTATCTGCAGATCCGCCCGGACCTGCCGGCCCCGTGGAAAAATACATCGCGGAGAGCGGCGTGCGGCTGGCACGGCGGATCCCAGCCGCGAGCCGCTGCCGCTGCCTGTGGATGCGGTGCTGATCGGGCGGCGCAACAACCCGCCCGATCGCCGCGGCGGGCATCCGGCCTCTGGCCGTGTACGGCCCGATCCATTACCAGGAGTTCCCCGAACTGTTCATGGACATCATCTGCTCGCTCACCGGCAAGAGTCCATCGACCACCGGCGCCGGCTGGGAGGGGCGCTGACCAAGGGCCCATTCAACGCCCTGCGCACGATCATCGATCTCAACGCGGCGCTCGTCTCCTACATCCTCACCGGCCTGGCGGGCTTCTCCACGGCCGCTGGATATGTCGGCCCGCGGATGCGCGTCGATCACGACATCAGCCTGCTCGTGCCGGAGGTCTGGTGCCGGCTCCGCCGCAGCGAGCGAGACCCGTCCTTTCTGATCGCCGAGGGCCACCTCGAGCCACTGAGCGATTTCGAGCACGCAGGTCGCAAGGTTCTGGCCAGTCGGTTAGGCTACCGCGATGACCGCCAACTTCGTGCGCACGTTCTTCGGGCGGGTGTTCGATCACCCTGACCGGGTCTTCGACGAGTCATTCCTCCGGCCGGAGACCCAGGATCTCGAGGCATTTGTGGACGGAGTCCACAACATCACAGAAGCCCAACAGCGGGTCGCGCTGGCAGTCCTTCGAGGATGGTTCCATCGAGGACGCCTGTCCGCCGCTTCGGGCGTCCTGTCGATCATGGCCCACGGGAATTTCGAGGGCACGGACGCCCACGACCCGACGATTCGCCAGCTCTTTACGCCGGAAGCCCTGCTGGCCAGCGACTGGTACCGGCGTCGCCTCGTCGCGAAGCAGGCGCGTGGACACGACGTTGTGGCAGCGGCACGTCAACACGCTGAACGGCTGGCTCGCCGAAAATGCCACGGCGGGAAGCTCCCTCGCCGCCCGGATGCGAGAGCGCCGCGACCTGGCCGCGCGAGCTGAACCTGGTTGCCGCCCCGGTATACCTGGACAGACTGAAGGGCACGCTCGGGGCCGACCCAAGCCTGGGCCATGAGCCCGCGCGACGGTGACATTGTGAATCTTGCCCCCGCGCCGGAGGGTAGGATTTGCTGGCTGGACGTGTGGTGGAGCTTGCCGTGAAGATTCTGCTGGCGATTTTGGTGGAACGCCCGGCAGGGGGCACGATCGTTGCCGAGGGCATCCGCAAGTTCTACGCCGACTCCCGCAAGCGCGAGCACCACGCCCGTACGCGCGTGACCCTGAGGCCGGCTGATCGAAAGCGTGCGGCGCACCGTTATAGGCATGCGCACCCAATGCAAATCGATTTGAGAACCAGACTCGAGACCCCCAACCAGGAAGGACTCATGGCACCCGCAAGCACCGACGTGAAACGGAAGACCCGAGAGGCAGCAAGGCCGCGGCGGCCGGCCCCCTCTCCGCCGAAGAGCTGCGCAAGATGGATGCCTACTGGCGGGCCTCCAACTACCTGTCGGTCGGCCAGATTTACCTGCTCGACAATCCGCTCCTGCGGGAGCCGCTCAAGCGCGAGCACATCAAGCCGCGGCTTGCTCGGCCACTGGGGCACGTCGCCGGGCCTGAACATGCTCTGCGTTCATCTCAACCGCGTCATCAAGCGCGACTGACCTGAACATGATCTACATCATCGGCCCGGGGCACGGCGGCCCGTCCCTGGTCGCTCACGCCTACCTGGAAGGCACCTACAGCGAGGTCTACCCGAATATCAGCCAGGACGAGGAGGGCATGAAGCGGCTGTTCAAGCAGTTCAGCTTCCCCGGCGGCATTCCCAGCCACGTCGCCCCGGAGACGCCCGGGCAGCATCCATGAGGGCGGCGAACTGGGCTACGCGCTGAGCCACGCCTACGGGGCCGCGTTCGACAACCCGGACCTGATCGTCGCCTGCGTCGTCGGCGACGGCGAGGCGGAGACCGGGCCGCTCGCCACCGGCTGGCACGGCAACAAGTTCCTCAACCCGGCCCGCGACGGTTGCGTGCTGCCGATCCTGCATCTGAACGGCTACAAGATCGCCAATCCGTGCTTCCTCGCCCGCATCCCCCGGGATGAATTGCAGAAGTTCTTCGAGGGCATGGGCTACAAGCCGTACTTCGTCGAGGGACGCGACCCGGCAGCGGTCCACCAGCAGCTGGCCGGCGTGCTCGACACGGCGGTCGCGGAAATCAAGCAAATCTGGGCCGACGCACGCAGCAACGGCGTCGTCAAGCGGCCCGCCTGGCCGATGATCGTCTTCCGCACGCCGAAGGGCTGGACCTGCCCGCCGGAAATCGACGGCAAGAAGTGCGAGGACTACTGGCGCAGCCACCAGGTCCCGATGGGCGACATGGACAAGCCCGAGCACATCCGCATCCTCGAACAGTGGATGAAGAGCTACCGGCCGGAAGAACTGTTCGACGCGCAGGGCCGGCTCAAGCCCGAGCTGGCCGAACTGGCCCCGAAGGGCCACCGCCGGATGAGCGACAACCCGCACGCCAATGGCGGCCTGCTGCTCCGGGACCTGAAGATGCCGGACTTCCGCGACTATGCGGTCGACGTGCCCAGCCCGGGCGCGACCACCGCCGAATCGACCCGCGATGATGGGCAAGTTCCTCCGCGACGTCATGAAGCTGAACCTGGAGAGCAAGAACTTCCGCCTGTTCAGCCCCGACGAGAACAACTCGAACCGCTGGCAGGACGTGCTGGAGGTCACCAACCGCTGCTACATGGCCGAGATCTACCCGGACGACGACAAGCTCAGCCCCGACGGCCGGGTGATGGAGGTACTCAGCGAGCACCAGTGCCAGGGCTGGCTGGAAGGCTACCTGCTGACGGGCCGGCACGGCTTCTTCTCGCTGCTACGAGGCGTTCATCCACATCATCGACTCGATGTTCAACCAGCACGCCAAGTGGCTGAAGGTGTGCAACCACATTCCGCTGGCGGCGGCCGATCGCCTCGTTCAACTATCTGCCTCAGTTCGCACGTCTGGCGGCAGGATCACAATGGCTTCAGCCACCAGGATCCCGGCTTCATCGACCATGTCGTCAACAAGAAGGCCGAGGTCATCCGCGTCTACCTGCCGCCGGACGCCAACTGCCTGCTGTCGGTGACCGACCACTGCCTGCGCAGCCGCAACTACGTCAACGTCGTCGTCGCCGGCAAGCAACCCGCGCCGCAGTGGCTGACGATGGACCAGGCCATCAAGCACTGCACGGCGGGCCTCGGCATCTGGGAGTGGGCCAGCAACGACAAGGGCAGCGAGCCGGACGTGGTCATGGCCTGCTGCGGCGACGTGCCGACCCTGGAAACGCTGGCGGCGGTCGAGTTGCTGCGCAAGCACCTGCCGGAGCTGAAGGTGCCGCGTGGTCAACGTCGTCAACCTGATGAAACTCCAGCCGGCCGAGCGAACACCCGCACGGGCTGTCGCGACCACGATTTCGACGCCCTGTTCACCAAGGACAAGCCGATCATCTTCGCCTTCCACGGCTATCCGTGGCTGATTCACCGGCTGACGTACCGGCGGACGAACCACAAGAACCTGCACGTGCGCGGCTACAAGGAAGAGGGCACGACGACGACGCCGTTCGACATGGTGGTGCTCAACGACCTCGACCGCTTCCACCTGGTGCGAGGACGTGATCGACCGCCTGCCGCAACTCGGCGCCGCGCGGCCTACTTCAAGCAGGCGATTCACGAGAAGCTGATCGAGCACAAGCAGTACATCGCCGAGCACGGCGACGACATGCCGGCCATCAGCGGCTGGAAGTGGGGCCAGGAGCGGCGACGGCTCCCGAGTCGGCGAAGCGCGACACCGCCGCGGACAACGTCTGAGGTTGACTGCGGCGTGCCGGCAAAGGGACAGGAACCGACGTGAGAAACCGCTAAAGGAGGAAGAAGGATGCTCGCGGCATTAGGAAGCACGTGGTGGCCCTCTACGTGGATAAGCCACCCAGCAATGGATCGTCCGGGATTCCGAGGGAAACTTCTGGAGCTTACCGTCACGACAACCCCTGGGACGACCGCGAGCCGTTCACCCCGGCCGAGGAGACGGAGCTCGAACCGGTTCCCGGGCATTACAAGTACATGCTCGGCCTTCCGTTTTAACAGAAAGCGAGTGTCTACATGACCGCCGAACACGACCGACTCGAACGAAGCGCAGGAGACAGAAGATCCCCTGGAAGAAGTGGGGGCCGTACCTCAGCGAGCGGCAGTGGGGCACCGTCCGCGAGGACTACAGCGAAGGCGGCAACGCCTGGAACTACTTCAGCCACGACCAGGCCCGTTCCCGCGCCTACCGCTGGGGCGAGGACGGCCTGGCCGGCATCTCCGACGACCAGCAGCGGCTCTGCTTCGCCCTGGCCCTCTGGAACGGCAAGGACCCGATCCTGAAGGAGCGGCTGTTCGGGCTGACCAACAGCGAGGGCAACCACGGCGAGGACGTCAAGGAGTACTACTTCTACCTCGACAGCACGCCGACGCACTCGTACATGAAGTACCTCTACAAGTATCCGCAGGCGGCGTTTCCCTACGCCGACCTGGTCGAGACCAGCCGTCGGCCGGAGCCGCAACGAGTTCGAGTACGAGCTGCTCGACACCGGCGTGTTCGACGAGGACCGCTACTTCGACGTCTTCGTCGAGTACGCCAAGGCGTCGCCCGAGGACATGCTGATCCAGATCACGTCCACAACCGCGGCCCCGAGCCGGCCGAGCTGCACGTCCTGCCGACGCTCTGGTTCCGCAACCAGTGGTCCTGGCACGGCAGTACCGGACCGGCCGACCCTCGAGCAGATCGGCGACGCTCCGGCGCGCAGTGTCGTCAAGGCAGTCGATCCCGAGCTGGGGGAGCGCTACCTCTACTGCGAGGGGGACGTGCCGCTGCTGTTCACCGAGAACGAGACCAACACGCAGCGCATCTTCGGCGTGCCCAACCGCAGCCCGTACGTCAAGGACGGCATCAACGACTACGTCGTCCACGGCCAGGAAGGCGCGGTGAACCCGGAGAAGACAGGGACGAAGGCGCGGCGCACTATCGCGTCGACGGTGAACCCGGGCGAATGCCAGGTGATTCGGCTGCGGCTCAGCGACGTGGCGCCCGGCGGTCCTGGCCGCAGGGCAACGGCACAGCAGGCCAGTCCGTTCGGCAGCGCATTTCGACGAGATGCTGCAAGCGCGCCGCAAGAGGCCGACGAGTTCTACGCGGCCGTCACGCCCGCCGTCCCTCGAGCCGACGCGGCCAACGTCATGCGCCAGGCCCTGGCGGGGATGCTCTGGAGCAAGCAGTTCTACCACTACGACGTGGACAAGTGGCTGGAGGAGCGCGGCTCCGACCCGTTCAAGGCGAACGCGCAAGGCCGCGCCGCGCAACGACCACTGGCACCACATGTACAACGGCGACGTCATCTCGATGCCGGACAAGTGGGAGTACCCCTGGTACGCCGCCTGGGACCTGGCCTTCCACGTGCTCGCCCTGACGCTCGTCGATCCCGGACTTCGGCAAGCAGCAACTGAAGCTGATGCTGCGCGAGCGCTACATGCACCCCAACGGCCAGATCCCGGCCTACGAGTGGAACTTCGGCGACGTCAACCCGCCGGTGCATGCCTGGTCCACCATCTTCACCTACCGCCTGGAAAAGGCGCAGACGGGCGAAGGCGACCGGGACTGGCTCAAGAGCTGCTTCCAGAAGCTGCTGCTCAACTTCACCTGGTGGGTCAACCGCAAGGACCGCACCGGGCGCAACGTCTTCGAGGGCGGCTTCCTGGGCCTCGACAACATCGGCGTGTTCGACCGCAGCGCCGCCGCTGCCGACCGGCGGCTACCTGGAGCAGGCCGACGGCACCGCCTGGATGGCGCTCTTCTGCCAGAACATGCTCGAGATCGCCGTCGAACTGGCGATGACCGATCCGGATTACGCGGACATGGCCCTCAAGTTCGTCGAACACTTCCTGTGGATCGCCTCGGCGATGGGCCACATGGGCGGGGACACCGGGATGTGGGACGAGGAGGACGGCTTCTTCTACGACGTCCTGCGCTTGCCCGACGGCCAGGCCCAGCGGCTCAAGGTTCGGTCGATGGTCGGCCTCCTGCCGCTTGTGCCGCCACGATTTTCGAGGGCGAGCTGCTGGCGAAGTACCCGGAACTCGGCGAGCGGCTGCAATGGTTCCTCGAGGCCCGTCCCGAAGTATCGCGCCGCGATCCACGACCCGATGAAGCCGGGCGTCGCCGGCCGCCGGCTCGCGTCGATCCTGGACGAAACCAAGCTCCGCCGCGTGCTGGCCAAGATGCTCGACGAGAACGAGTTCCTCAGCCCGTTCGGCATCCGCTCGCTGTCGCGCTACCACGCCGATCATCCGTACGTCATTCAGGCCGGCGGCCAGGAATACCGCGTCGCCTACCTGCCGGCGGAGTCCGACACGCGGCATGTTCGGCGGCAACTCCAACTGGCGCGGCCCGATCTGGATGCCGGTCAACGCCCTGATCATCCGGGCCCTGCTGCAGTACTACAGCTACTACGGCAACGATTTCACCGTGGAATGCCCCACCGGCTCGGGCCGGCAGATGAACCTGTATCAGGTCGCCGAGGAGATCTGCGCGCCGGCTGGCGAACATCTTCCTCAAGGACAAGGACGGCCGGCGTCCGGTCTACGGCGGCACGCGGAAGTTCCAGGACGATCCGCACTGGCGCGATTGCCTGCAGTTCTACGAGTACTTCCACGGCGACAACGGCGCCGGCCTGGGCGCCAGCCATCAGACCGGCTGGACCGGCGTCATCGCCCGCGCTGATGCATCTGTTTGCGACCATCACGCCGGAAGCAGGTTCTTGAAGGCGGCAAGAAGGCCGTATTTCGAGACGCGAGGCTCAAGCCGCAAGCGCATCCGTCGGTGCGTGCCAGTCGCTGGCGGCGACATGACGTCGGCAGTTCCGGACTGCAGGCCAACTGGCTCGATCGGGAAGCGATCGTCAACACCATGAGCAGCCAGTCCGCTATCCCTCGCTCTATCAGATCAACACGCGCGTCTGGCTGACCGAGCTGTCCCGGAAGCTGGGCCGGCCCGCGACGCTGGATGACATTCCCGACGCCGAGCTGGATCGCCTGGCCGAGATGGGTTTCGACTGGATCTGGTTCCTCAGCGTCTGGCAGACCGGCCCGGCCGGCCAGCAGGTTCGCGCAGCAATGCCGAGTGGCGCACGCGAATTCCAGGAGACGCTGCCGGACCTGCGCGAGGAAGACATCGCCGGCTCCGGGTTCGCGATCACCGGCTACACGGTGCACGAGAATCTCGGCGGCGACGCCGCGCTGGCCCGCCTGCGCGAGCGGCTCCGCAAGCGCGGCCTGCGGCTGATGCTCGATTTCGTCCCCAACCACACGGGGCTCGATCACCCCTGGGTCGAAGACCACCCCGAGTATTTCATCGCCGGGACGGAGCTCGACCTGGCCCGAGCGCCGCAGAACTACACCTGGGTCAAGCGCAAGCGCGGCGATCTGCTCCTGGCCCACGGGCGCGATCCCTACTTCCCCGGCTGGCCCGACACCCTGCAGCTCAACTACGGCAACCCGGCCACGCAAGAAGCGATGATCGGCGAGCTGGTCGAAGATCGCCGGGCAGTGCGACGGCGTGCGCTGCGACATGGCCATGCTGGTCCTGCCGGACGTGTTCGAGCGGACCTGGGGCATCACGGCGCCAGCCTTTCTGGCCGAAGGCGACCGGGCGGTGCGCGAGCGGGTCCCCGGACTTCTGCTTCATGGCCGAGGTCTACTGGGACCTGGAGTGGACGCTCCAGCAGCAGGGCTTCGACTACGCCTACGACAAGCGGCTCTACGACCGCCTCCGCGACGGCCACGCCCGGCCGGTGCGCGAGCATTTCCGGGCGGGCCTGGACTACCAGGAC
>CAVZWS010000017.1:0-31827 GCA_963779075.1 Bryobacterales bacterium | reverse complement strand
AAGACACGACGTCGCCTGTTGATCGGGCACACGGAGGATGGGAAGCCGCTGGCTCTAGCGGCAAGGGGGCGGAATGTGCTGGTGGCGGGCGATCCGAAGTCCGGGAAGTCGTGGGTCACCGGGCTGTTGTGTGAGCAACTGATCCTCTATGGCTACTGCGTCTGCATCCTCGATCCGGAAGGTGACTACACCTCGCTCGAAGCGCTCCCGGGCGTGGCTGTTTTTGGCGGCGCGGATCCACTTCCTCGACCTCGGGATCTGGTGCGGACATTGAGGCACGCCGATGTCAGCATTGTAATCGATCTCTCACACACACCACATCAGGAAAAAATCGAGTATCTGCGCAGTGTCCTGCCCGCGCTCGCGATGCTTCGGCGGCATACCGGGTTACCACATCAACATTGTTGTCGACGAAGCCCATTATTTCCTGCACGACTCCGACGTTCATCCGCCTTACCCCTCAACTTGAGCGGATATATCCTGGTTACGTACAGAGCGTCAAGGCTCCACCGCGACCTGCTGGCCGCCAGTCAGACCGTGATCGTAACGCGTGAGTCCGATCCCCACGAGGTTGATGCACTCTTTGCTCTTTGCCGTTCATGTGGTAGCCATTCGACCGAAGACGAACTGGGAAAAGTGTTGGGGAACCTAGTGATAGGTGAGGCGGTCGCGCTTCCTGTCACGGAGGAAGCCGAAGGTGACGTCCGTCGAATTCGGTTATCTCCGCGGCTAACGCCGCACGTCCGTCACCTGTCTAAATACATCGACATCCCTGTGCCGGACGGTCGCGCATTTGTGTTCTGGCGCGATGGTTCACCCACTGGGCGTCGCGCCCGGACGCTCCGCGAGTTCGTGGTGTTCTGAGCAGTTCCCGCCGGCCGCCTTCGACGGGCACTTGCGACGCAGCGACTTTTCGAGTTGGATCGCAAACGTTTTCGGTGACTATCCGCTGGCGAACGCCGTAAGACAGGTTGAGAATGATTACCGCAGAGGCGGCATATTCGATGTAGCGGCGAGTCTCGTGGAAGTCATTCGTTCGCGGTACGACGAGTTCATTGAGCCGGAAGCTGGATCGAGTGTCTGAAAACCGGCCGGGCAATCACCCCTAAAGCTCGCCAAATTCTGGAGCGAGTGTTCGCTCCGCCTTCTTTTCACGCTCTTCGGTGAGTGTCGCCTCGGTCAAGAGCAACGTACTCGCCACCGACACCGCATTTTCGAGCGCCACCCTCACAACCTTGGTGGCATCGATGATGCCGGCCTCGATCAAGTCCACATATTCCCCGGTAGAAGCGTCCAGACCGTAGTTTCCTTTGCAGGATCGCATCCGGTCGACTACCACCCCACCGTCCAGCGCGGAGTTCTCAGCGATCTGTCTCGTGGGCGCTTCCAGGGCTTTCTTGAGGATGCGCAGGCCGGTTTTCTCGTCCTCATCACACTTGGCTTCTTCAGCCTCGACCGCATCAATCGCCCGCAGAAGGGGCAGGCCGGCGCCCGGCAGCACACCTTCAGCAACGGCCGCCTTCGTGGCGCTGATCGCGTCTTCAAAGGCTTCTTTTAGTTTCTTAGCCTCGGCCTCGGAGGGAGCGCCGACACGAATCACGGCGACTCCACCGGTCAACTTCGCCAGACGCTCCTGCAACTTCTCCTTGTCGTAGTCGGAGGTGGTCTCCTCGATTTGCTTGCGGAGCTCCCGGCAGCGCCCATCAATGGCGGATTTTGCGCCGGCTCCACCGACGATGGTCGTGGTGTCCTTATCCATCACCACGCGCTTGGCTTTGCCGAGTTGCTCTATCGTGACATTTTCCAGCTTGATCCCCAGTTCCTCGGCGATCAGTTGACCGCCGGTCAGGATGGCAATGTCTTGTAGCATCGCCTTGCGCCGGTCGCCAAACCCGGGAGCTTTGACCGCCGCGCAGGGCAGCGTTCCGGATCTTGTTCAAGACCAGCGTCGCCAGCGCCTCTGCCTCAACGTCTTCTGAGATGATCAGCAGTGGTTTGCCAGCCGCACGATCTGCTCCAGAAGCGGAAGGAGGTCCTTTACGTTGCTGATCTTCTTCTCGTGAATCAGTATCAGCGGCTCATCCAGCGCCGCTTCCATGCCTTCGGGGTCTGTAACGAAATACGGAGAGATAAAGCCGCGGTCGAATTGCATGCCCTCGACAATTTCAAGCACCGTCTCGGTAGTCTTGGATTCTTCCACCGTGATGGCGCCTTCGGCGCCGACCTTCTCGACGGCTTCGGCGACCATGTCGCCGACGGTGAGTTATTGTGCGCAGAAATCGTGGCCACCTGCGCCTTTTCACGCTTGCTGGTCACGGGGCGGGACAGCGCCCGGAGGGATCCACGGCAGCTTTGAGACCGCGCGTGAGCCCCCGTTTCAAATCGACGGCGCTGCTCCGGCGGCGACATTTCGGACTCCTTCGGCGAGAATCGCATGT
Source organism: Bryobacterales bacterium (assembly GCA_963779075.1). GTDB lineage: Bacteria > Acidobacteriota > Terriglobia > Bryobacterales > Bryobacteraceae > Palsa-187. The sequence continues at coordinate 29,389 of CAVZWS010000017.1, read as the reverse complement.
GCCAGAAGCGTCGACGTTGTAGTGCCGTCGCCGACGGCTTCTCCGGTCCGCTCGGCTGCTTCCCGGATCATTTGTGCCCCGAGGTTCTCTTCCGGATTCTTGAGTTCCACTTCCTTGGCGATCGTGACCCCGTCGTCGCAGACGAGGGGCCGCCGAACTTTTCTCGATCAGCACTGACTTGGACTTGGTCCCAGTGTCACTCGCACGGCGTCGGCAAGGATACTAGCACCTCGCAAGATGCTCTGACGGGCATCCGCATGAAATTGAAATTGTTTAGCGGCCATGAGTCCTCTCCTGCGATGATGCAAGCGAGGTGCCATGGAGAGCAATTGCACAGGGAATGTCCGAGGTTGCTGTCAATGAAACTGACTCTGAGCGTGATTAAAGCCGATATCGGATCCATTGGCGGCCACGTGGCTCCTCAAGCGCCTGCTGGAAACGTCGAGGCCGTGTTTGAGGAACGGGCAGCTGGTTGATCCTCGATCACTACATCAGTCATACGGGCGACGACATCGCCATTCTCATGACCCACAAGCGCGGGGAAGGCGACGAGCAGATTCACAAACTTGCCTGGGATGCATTTCGCGCAGGGACTGACGCGGCGCGCAAAGAAGGACTGTACGGAGCCGGTCAAGACCTGCTGAAAGACTCCTTCTCAGGAAACGTGAGAGGGATGGGCCCGGCCGTGGCGGAAATGGAATCGAAGAGAGACCCAATGAGCCTTTCCTGTTTTTCGCAGCCGACAAGACAGACCGGGCGCCTATAACCTGCCACTGTATCTGGCTTTCGCTGACGTAATGAACACACCGGGCTTGATTCTTTCACCGAAAATGTCCAAAGGATTCCGCTTCGTGATCATGGACGTGAATAACACGGCCGGCGATCGCGTAATTGAGCTGAATGCCCCAGAGGATTTGTACGATATCGCGGCGCTTCTGCGCGACCCGGAACGCTATGTGGTGGAATCTGTGTGGTCACGCGCGAGCGGGGAGCAGGCCGTGGCCGTCGCCACTTCGCGCCTGCACAACATCGCCGGGAAGTACACTGGCAAAGATGATCCGGTGATGCTGGTCCGCGTCCAAATGAACTTCCCGGCGACTGGCGAAGTGCTTGCGCCCTATGTCATCGGCCATTTCGTGGCCGGGTGTATGCGCGCTCGCATCAAATGCCCCTGATGCCGGTGACACTCAACACCGGTATAAGCTATTTCGACGGACCTCCAGTGGTCAGCTGCGCTGGATTCTGTGTCCACGATGGAAAGCTGACGGAGCCGATTGACGGCTTTGCCCAGCCGTTCTGGAATACCGTTCGTGATCATGTCGCGAACAAGGCCATCGAGATGCGCCGCCAAGGATTCGTTGGCACGGCGATGCTGCCCATGTCGGAGCTGGAGTACACAGGAATCGCAGAGAAACTAAACGCATTGGACAAGCGGTTCCAGTCCGTGCGGGAACAGCGGTGCTGGCAAAGACTTGAGCGAGCAAGGCTAAGAAGGGGCTGATCTCGGGGAGTTGATCTCCCCGCAACCATCGGGCGTGGTCGTGTAAGTTCGGTAATGCTGTTCGCATTCGCTCTCTCTGCCACGCACGATTCTTTTTCCGGATAGACTTCCCCGTCTTGATGTGATAACCGTGACCTGCTGCTCATCCTGCCCACCGTCGTAGTACAACACTACCCAGTCACGAATTCGCCCGAATTCGTGTGCGCGTGCAGTGTTCGAGTAGAGTGCGGTATAGTTACGCTCGCCACGGTGGGTATGTAGGACTGGAAGCCATGCTTGTCCGCTGGGGTTAAACCGCCGCGGCGTGATCTTTGGGAGCTGGTCTGCGTTTGCTTCTTCCGGTACTCCCGATCGACGTCAAGCAATTCTTCCACGGATGGCTCATCTGTATGATGGGTATGTCCTTCCCGACGAACACGTCCCAAGCGCATTGCCAAGCTATCGACGATGCCGGCCAGCTTTTTCTTGCCGATGCCTGCCAAGTCGCTGAGCCGGTTATCGTGCGCAGCCGCTTCCAGGTCTTCAAGCGAGTCGATTCCCAACTCGTCATGGAGGCGCTCGGCCAACACATGGCCGATTCCGGGGACTGATTCGAGCAAGACGACTGGATCCGTTTGACCACGTAAACGGTCGAGCATCGGCAAACGGCCGGTGGTTATCAAGGTGCGCAGTGCTGTTGCCAGCCGTTCACCGACCCAGCTCACGGCGCGCAAGCCTCGATCACCCTGCTCGTCCCAGACCTCGGCTAAAGGCTTTGGCAGACGTCGGACACTTTCCGCGGCGCGACGATACGCCTGAACGCGGAACGGATTTGCCCGCTGCGCTTCCAGGAGGTCCGCAACCTGTTCCAGGCGGCGTCCAATTTCAATATTGTGCATAAATCCATCCGACGCCCTACATCTGCTGTGGTTGCAGTTCAGAGGCCATTTGGTTCCTAAGTTGCTATTGGGATGAGAAGGACAGGAGTACTATTATGCTCGATGCGACTCTTACCATAGTTACGGACCTCGTTCGCGATGCTGCTCATCCACTCACAGGAGCTGACGCCGATTATGATCCGCTGCTCAACTCGATTGGCGACGCTCGCTTTGTGCTCCTCGGCGAGGCATCTCATGGCACCCACGAGTTCTATCGGCAAAGAGCCCAGATCACCAAGCGCCTCATTCAGGAGAAAGGATTCACCGCGGTCGCGGTGGAGGCAGACTGGCCGGATGCATACCGCGTCAATCAGTATGTATGTGGCCAAAGCGCGGACGCTGATGCCGTCGAGGCTCTCGCCGGCTTCAAGCGCTTCCCCGCCTGGATGTGGCGCAACGCAGACATTCTCGATTTTATTGGCTGGCTCCGCTCCCATAACGACTCACTTCCCTCCGGAACCGACAAGACGGGCTTCTATGGACTCGACCTCTATAGCCTGCACGCCTCCATCGAGGCAGTTCTGAAATACCTCGACAAAGTCGATCCGGAAGGAGCCCGGCGTGCGCGCCACCGCTACGCGTGTTTCGATCACTTTGGTCAAGATCCTCAGGAGTATGGCTATGCAGCTGGTCTGGGGCTGAGCCACAGCTGTGAATCCGAAGCAATCTCCCAGTTGATCGATTTGCAGAGGCGTGCCCGCGAATACGCGCGGCGAGACGGACGGGTTGCAGCCGATGATTTCTTCTACGCCGAACAGAATGCCCGGCTGGTGAAGAACGCGGAAGAATATTACCGCACGATGTTTCGTGGGCGAGTCTCGTCCTGGAATCTTCGTGATATGCACATGACAGAGACGCTGGATTCTCTCGTCGAACACTTCGCGCTTCAGAAGCAAAACGCAAAGGTCGTGCTGTGGGCGCACAACTCGCATTTAGGCGACGCTCGTGCGACGCAGATGGGGAAAGCAGGTGAGTGGAACGTCGGACAATTAGTCCGTCAGAAGCACGGCCGTGATTGTTTCACGGTTGGTTTCACCACATATTCCGGCACGGTGACTGCAGCCTCGAACTGGGGCGGCCCGGCGGAGCGGAAACGCGTGAGGCCCGCAATTGCGGGGAGCTATGAGTCGTTATTCCATGACACCCGGACACCGGCATTCCTACTAACGTTGCCCCGCGGCACGCACGTCGCGATGGGACTGCGTGGGCCCATGCTGGAACGGGCCATCGGCGTCATCTATCTGCCGGAATCCGAACTTGCCAGCCACTACTTCCAGGCCAGCCTGTCAGATCAGTTCGATGCAGTCATTCACTTCGACCAGACTCGGGCCGTCGAGCCTTTGGAGCGAACCGGAGAATGGGAGGTGGGGGAACCGGCTGAGACGTTTCCTTCTGGCGTGTAAGGCCAGATGTGCGAAAGCAGATCAGGCGGCGTGCGCGATGAATCGGCGCCGAATTGCAGTGGCTTGGGGTGAACCTCTCACATTCCCGTTGTTCGAAGACGCTTCTTCGCTCGAAAAAGCCCGTCAGCAACTAAAAGACGCGCTCGACCGCACCGGCGAACAGGCGCGAAGGGCCGTCGCGGCGCCGCGAAAGGACTGATCTCCGTGATCAACGAGGAAGTTGCTCGCATTTTCGAACGCATGGCGCGGCTGCTGGCCTTTAAGAGCAAAGACCGTTTTCGGATCAGGGCATACGAAAGAGCGGCGCTGTCCATTCGAGACTTGGAGGAGGATCTGGCTACCATCTCCGAGCAAGAAAAGCTCGAAGACATACCCGGTATCGGCAAGGACCTGTCCGAGATGATAGATGAATACATCCGGACGCGGAGGATCAAACGTTACGAGCAGGAATGCAAGGGCATCCCGACGGGTCTGATCGAGCTGATGGGCATCCCTGGACTTGGTCCAAAGACCCTTGCCCAACTGCATCGCAAATTTCGTATCCGTGGTCTTAACGATCTTAAGAATTGCCTTGAAAAGGCGGCATCGGTCAAACTGAAGGGCTTCGGTCAAAAGAAAATCGATAACATCAAACGCGGCATCGATCTGTGGCTTGCGAGCCAGAAGAGAATGCTCATTGGGGTCGCTCTTCCACTCGCAGAAAATCTCCTCTCTGAGCTACGCAAGATAGAGATCATCGAGCACGCAGACATAGCCGGATCGCTCCGCCGGCGGCGGGAAACCATCGGCGACGTGGACGTCCTGATCATCTCGAAGCACAGTCCGCGTGCACTCCAGCAGCTAGTGAAATTACCGGTAGTCAAGCAAGTCCTCGGCGTTGGCGATACGAAAGCGACGGTCATCATCGAGGGCGGCATCCAGGTAGATGTTCGCTCGGTCGCGCGCGAGTCATACGGCGCGGCTCTTCAGTATTTTACCGGTTCCAAGCAGCACAACATCCACTTACGCACATTGGCCCGGCAGCGTGGATTGAAACTCAACGAATACGGCGCTTTCCGCGGCGAGAAGCGAGTCGGCGGCAAAGATGAAGCTGAGATGTATGCCCTGATGGACATGCCCGTCATGCCGCCCGAGATTCGCGAAGACAAAGGCGAAATCGAAGCAGCGATGGCTGGGCGGCTGCCGAACCTGATTGAAGTGCGCGACCTACACGGGGACCTGCATGCTCACACAACGTATTCCGACAGCAAGTCCACGATCGAGGAGATGGTCGAACATGCCGCCAAGCTCGGTTACGAATACATTGCGCTCACCGATCATTCACCCTCGCAACGCGTCGCCCGTGGGCTGGACTTGGATCGTCTGCAACAAAAGATCGAGGAAATCGAGCGGCTCCGGAAAACACGGAGAGGCCGGGCTCCGCACATCTTGATCGGAACCGAGGTCGACATCCTGGCAGACGGCAAATTGGACTATCCCGACGAGATTCTTGCCCGGATCGATATCGTTGTCGCGGCGATTCATTCGCTTTTTCGCCACAATAAGGACGAGACGACGGGCCGTTTGCTTGACGCCCTGGCCAATCCTCACCTCGATATTCTGGCGCATCCAACCAGCCGGCTTATCGGTTCGCGCGAGCCTCTGGAGATGGATTTCGAACGCGTGCTTGATGCGGCCGTCAAGGGTGGGGCCGCTCTTGAAATCAATGGGTCGATGTACCGGCTCGACCTAAACGATTCAATGGCGAGGGAGGCGCAGGAAGCTGGCGTTCTCCTTGCGATTGGCTCCGACGCCCATAGCATCGCGCAGCTTGACCAGATCCGATATGGAGTCTTTCAGGCGCGTCGGGGCTGGGTCGAAGCTCGGTCTGTGATCAACACGTGGACATGGACCAAGCTCAATCGCTGGCTTGATCGTCGGAATTCGTCCTTAAAGAAGGCCGCGAAAGCCCTGGCCTGATGCAGGATTAGAGTCGCCGCACTTGCGGGCTGCGGGCCGGGTCGGCCTTAGGCCGACCGCCAATGGTCGGGGGTTTTCTTGTCATTTAGATGCCGGACCCGAGCGACAAGAGGGGCGTGACTGTTCACTTTCGCCCAATCGATTGCTTCTTTCTGGGTTTTGAAAGTGCCGAGCTCATGGTTCGCATGGTCTTCGACTACATAATCGTGAATGGCCGACCCCTCAGGACGACCCTTCGGACGGGCTTCGACATAAACGTTCGCCATAGTCTTCTCTTCCCTGACACTTCTCGTCAGCACTTGAAATTATACGAAACAAAGGATTGCTTGATTGCTCCGTCCGACAATACTCGCTTCACCATTGCTCTTGCAATCCACTTCTTAACCGCCGGATCAGTATCAAGGTGTTTATCGTCGATTTATCAGAGCCCCGAAGGATCTTCTTCGAGTTCCGCCAGGTCCGGCTTGCCGCCTTCGATCTCGCGATCCTCTTTCGCCCATTCGGTGGGAAGGTCTTCAATGGGTTTGGGGATCTTTCCCTCTTTTACGTCCTTATCGAGTTTTTTGTCGGCTGGAGTCATAACTTCAGTCTCCCACCTTTGCACGTATCCGGCCAAGGCGGCGGCAATGCGCTGGACCACCAAACCAGTGATGTGACCGTGCGGTCACGTCACTTATGTCGCGAAGGATAGTCCGACCTTCGGTCCACCCAAAGATCGGGACGTCCACAGATTGGAGAATGGAAGGTGGCGTCTGAGAGAGCGGCGCGGCAAGTGAGCCACCGTCCCACTTGCACCTTCCTTCTGCGGCGAATGTGAGCGCAACGACGGCATGCCCATAGGAGTGGCGCGAGTACAATGTTGCATATGCCTTCAAAAGAAGAATCATCCCAAGACGGCTGCCCTCTGTTATGCGGCGCGCGGGTGCTGTTTACCAAGACGAAAATACCGGCTGAATCCGTCATCACCTGCCCCCAATGCGGCAAGTTCCGCATTGATGATAATGCAATCCGTTTCATCACTGACAAGTTAAGTAAATATCAACTTCCGTTTATTCGCAGGGCAGCGCAGGAGGCAATTGAACTCCTGCACATTACCGAGGGCAACATTGAGAGAATCGCGAGTGACCAGGAGGGCAAGGAAACGAGAGAGGCCGAGAACGGATGACCCACCCGACACGCATTCCGGAATGATGGAGCAATCGCAAGAATACTCCATTTCAAATCCCACTATTGATGAAAGCCAAACTCTTTGTGATCTTGCTCGCTGCCCTTATGACGATCGGTATTGGGATCCTTCGATCAACGACCAGCAAGAATACACTGCCAATATCGCCCGGCTGATCTGATCCCCGAAAACTCCACCAGGGATAATTGAGAAGCTCCAGAGACTTCGGTAATGGACACTCAAACGTTGTATTACGCGATTCGGCGACCTCACGAGCGGTGACATCTCAGGCATCCGCAGAGTCGCCGAATTTACGGTGGGATGAAACGGACGGACTTTGGTCCGCGAGTTGGATGAAGCCGGATGCGTCCTCATCCGGCACGGCGGAAATAAGCTGACGAATTGACCACGTCCGCCTGTCCATGTGCCAAGTCACGCGGCTGCAGGAACTGTTTCTAGATTATTCTCAGGAAGTTATCAGGCGGCTGCGATGGCTCCGCCGCGGGGTGGGCATACGTTTGAAATCGAAAGCAAAGGGAGCGAGCCGCCTCAATATTCTGCAACTCGGTACCCGCCTAACAGCCCACCACAAAGCCCCACCCGCTCACTGAGGAGCGTTCCGCCTATTCGAGCAAGCTCCCTTGCGATCCAAAGACGGCGTGTCGATAGCGCGTGTCGAGAGCATATCTCGACGGCGCGTCTCAAAGAGCTGGAATTTTAGGACTTGCGCGCGCCGCGAACCGTGCCCTTTAGCTTCGACTGCCGCCGTTTCGCTGCCTTGCGCTTGGGTTTGGTAATGAGGAAGGTGCCGCTGCCTTGATACACGGCCTGATATAGGTTGTCTTTTGCCATTGCGAGACTCAAGTATAGCAGAGAGCCGCCCGGCCCCATCGCGCGGGCGCTCCACTTGGCGGCCCTTGCTATCCTAGGTTGAAGTGTCGTCTCCGCTGAATTTTCATCTGGAACATTACGATGGGCCTCTCGACCTGCTGCTGGATCTGATCCGCAAGCAGGAGATCAATATCTACGACATCCCCATCGCCCAGATCACCACGCAATATCTGGAATTCATGCAGAAGGCGCTGGAGATGGACGTGGAACTGAGCGCCGAATTCATCTACATGGCCGCGACGCTCATCCACATCAAATCGAAAGTGCTGCTGCCGCGCGATCCGGCCCTGCAGGAAATCGCGCCGGAGGATGACCCGCGCAAAGAACTGGTGAACCAGTTGCTCGAGCACGAGCGCTTCAAGAGCGCCGCGGAAATGCTGCATCAGAAGCGCGTGTTTGAAGAAGCCGTGTGGTCCAATCCGCAGATCGAACAGTTCCGTGCCGAGGACGATGGCACTCCCGGCTTGGCGGTGACGCTGCACGACCTGGTGAAGACTTTTCAGAGCGTCCTGGAGCGCGCCAAGAACCGGCCGGTTTATGAAATCGAAAACGAAGACGTTTCCGTGCCGGACATGATCCGCTACGTGCGCACGATTTTCGAGAACGAGAGCCGTCACGGAGTGATTGCCGCGCGCGAGTTGTTCGAGCGGCAGCGCAGCCGGCGGGCGATGATCTGCCTGTTCCTCGCGCTGCTGGAACTGGTGAAGCTGCAGGCCGTCGGGCTTACGCAAGCCGATGCGTTCGGCGAGATCGGGCTGAAGCGCCTCAAGGGATTCGATGCCGCCTTCTCGGCGGAAACGAATTTGGCTGCGATCGAAGAAGGATATCAGTAGGAAAAATTCATGGACGAAATCGACGCGTCACAATTGACGGAGGAACGGCCGGTGGAGAACACCGACGCCCAACTGAAGGCCATCCTGGAGGCCATCGTATATGTCACTGATGAGCCGCTGTCGGCGCAGCAGATGGCGGCGGCGCTCGGACGGCCCATCGATGTTGTCAAGCGGCTGCTGGATGAACTGGTGGAGGAATTCGCGGCGCCCGGGCATGGCCTGAGCATCCGTGAGGTCGCGGGCGGGTACAAGATGGCCACCAAGGCCGAGCATCACGAAGCGGTTCGCGCGTTCGTGAAGAAGCTGACGCCGCCGTTGAAGCTGTCGCTGGCGGCGCTCGAAACGCTGGCGGTGATCGCTTATAAACAGCCGGTGACCACGCCAGAGATCATGGAAATTCGCGGCGTGCAGGGCGCGAGCGTGCTACAAACCTTGCTTGACCGCAAGCTGATCGCGGAGGCTGGGCGCAAGAATGTGGTGGGCAAGCCGATCCTTTACAAGACCACCAAAGAGTTTCTGGTGCAGTTCGGATTGAAGGACCTGACCGAACTGCCTACGCTGAAGGAATTCGAAGAGCTGGGACGGCTATCGGTGAGCGAAGCGGAGTCCGAACCACAAACCGAATCGCCGCTCGAAGTCTCCAACGCGCCCGAAGCCCCGCCGGCGGAAAATGCCTGAAGAGCGTCTACAAAAGATCCTGTCACAGGCCGGCGTCACCAGCCGCCGCAAGGCCGAAGAGTTGATTGTCGAAGGCCGCGTGACGGTGAACGGGAAGACCGTCACCGAATTGGGCTCGAAAGCCGATATTGACAGCGACCACATCAAGGTCGACGGACGCCTGCTGCGTGCTCCCAAGCACCTGACCTATATCGCGCTCAACAAGCCCAAGGAATGCATGACCACGGTTTCCGATCCCGAGGGCCGCCAGACCGTCATGCACCTGATGCGCGGGGTTCGCGAACGTGTGTTCCCGGTGGGACGGCTGGACTATCACAGCGAGGGACTGTTGCTACTGACGAACGACGGTGAGTTCGCGCACCGCCTCACGGCGCCCGCCAATCACGTCACCAAGACTTACGTGGTGAAGGTGAACGGCGCGTTGACCGAAGCGCAGGAGAAGCAGTTTCGCGAGGGTATCCCGATGCATGGCCGGAAGACGGCGCCGGCGGAGTTGAAGCGCATCAAACACGGCCCGAATCCGTGGTACGAAGTGAAGATCACCGAGGGCCGACAGAACCAGATCCGCATCATGTTCAAACATTTCGGCAAGCTGGTGGAAAAGCTGCGCCGCGTGAAAATCGGCTTCCTGGAACTCGACGTCGCCCCGGCGCGCTACCGCTCGCTGACGCAGAAGGAAGTGGAGAAGTTCAGAAGGGTGCTGAAGCTGGATCAGGTGGTCCCTGGACAATGAACCGCGGCGTGCCCTTTTGGCCCAAGAGTGTTACCTATGTCCTGGGAACAATCTGTTACCTATCTGTCCAGTCCGGACACTGAAATTCTGGCGGAGAGGGGGGGATTCGAACCCCCGGTAGAGCTTTTGACCCTACGACGGTTTAGCAAACCGCTGCTTTCGACCACTCAGCCACCTCTCCGCGACGGTTGGCTCGGCATACTTCGGGCAAAGGCATTGGCTTGGCCCGAATACTTCGGATATTAGCATAAAAGGTTGGCGCGGCCTAAGCGCGGCCGAATGCAAACCAGGCCGCCCAGAAGATCTTTGGCTCCGGCTGGGCCCCAGGAAGCGCGCTACAGCCCCGCGAGCGCGGTTTTAAAACGAAAATGCTCACCCAAAAGGTGAGCACTTCGTTTAACCCCTGTTACTCACAGGGGGGATGTACATGGGAGAATCAGATTCGACGGCTTCGCAACCGCCAAAACCTGTGTGTGATTGGATCTTAGGATTTCGCACAGGTGAAGTCAAGGAAAAAAGTCCCGGCTCAAAAACCACTCATAACTAACTAACTCTAAATAGCTTACGGGACCTGCCGCCACTGCCTCCTCTGTGCAAAACTTGTGGGAAAACCCTTAGCTGCTGGCAGATTTTGTGTCTAACAGCCCGGAATTTAGGGGCTTACTTGCCGCCTGTGCTTTTCCCTAAGCCGAGAACGATCATGTCCGCCATCTCTTCTTTTCGCCACATTTTTCGCGACATAATTCGGTAGCCTGCGAATCCCACTCCGCCCACAACGCACATAACCAGCACAATGCCCGCCAGCACAAAGATGCTTAGAATCATCCTGGCCAGCCCCTTGGCCTGACTCTGGGGAGTAGGTTCGTTCAGCGTTACGTTCGCTTGGTAATTGACTTTCCCCAGGATCCGCTCCGCCGCATCCGGGTCAGGCGGATTGACGGTTGCGACCACCAGCGGTCCAGTTCGCTTTACGACGGCTCCGGGGATTTTCTGGAACTCGATGGCCTGTTCCCGCGCCATTGACGGCGTGGGGTAATCGAAAATGATCAGTTTCAGCAAGCCCTTCGGCGTCTGGTATTGGCCGAACTGGGCCTCTGCCCCCATCCGGAATCCCGCTACCGACGGCGGAATTTCGGGATCCACCCTTTGGAGCGACATCGGACCCAGGATATAGCGCTCCGAGTTGGCGACCAGGCCGTCCTGGGGAAGAAACGTCGAAAGCGCCGGCAAGGGAGCATTCTCGACCCGGGCTAGTTGACTGTAGAGCTCATTCAGACTGGGTTGATCCAGCATGCCCCCGGTAAATTGGAACACATAGTTCCCGAAGACCCAGATAGTGCCATCCGAGGTATGGACCGCCAATTGAGCAAAGTCGGAGGGCGTCGCGCCGGGCGGCCGCCGGGAATCGAATAAAGCCAGGGCGCCGGTCGAATCATGCAGCCGCCAAGCGGTCGCGGAAATGTGCTTTTTATCGGGGCTGGTATACTCGGCGGACTCAGTTGCTTCTAGACCGTACTCGTCGTACAGATCCTTATCGGGGATCCCGATGGTTTTGGGCGCAGATCTCTGGTAGGTGCCGAGGTGATCCGGGAATATGGCGCCTTGCAGCAGCGCCGCGAAAATAGGGACGGAGCCTAATTTCACTACGGCTTTGGCGACAGCGCGCCAGCGCCGGGTGAAATTAGGCCCCGTCCCTATTTTCTTTATTTTCATTACTTTCAAGCTCCGTGACATTTTTTGTACTTCTTCCCGCTTCCGCAGGGGCAGGGGTCGTTGCGTCCGACGCCCTTGTCTTTCGCGATTACCGGTTTTTGCGCGCTGGTCGAATCACCGCCCACAAATTGCAACGCCGCCAATTCTTTTTCTTTCTTGCGCTGGATAGTGCGCGTCAAATCCATCACGGAATTCTGCGCGACTTGCTGCGCGCGGCGACGGTCTTCGGACCCAACGCCGACCGCGGCGGGCTCCGGCTCGCCCTCCAGTTCGTCCTCTTCTTCTTCCGACCAGAGTTCGGGATGCGGCACGTTCAGCGGCGGTGCGCCTGGGTGGCCACCGCGGCCGTCGTCTTCGCTGCGCTGCATGAAGAAGAGGAAGCGGACGGCTTCGTCCTCGATGCGGTCCATCATGTCCTGGAACAGCACGAAGGATTCCTTCTTGTATTCGATCAGCGGGTCCTTCTGGCCGTAGGCCCGCATGCCGATGCCTTCCTTGAGGTGGTCCATCGACAGCAGGTGATCTTTCCACTGGTTATCGATGACGTTGAGCATGATCACGCGCTCCATCTCGCGCATCAACTCGGGGCCGATCAGCTCTTCTTTCTCCTCGTAGCGCTTCAGCAACTGCTCGTGAATCGCGGATTCGATCTCCCGGCGGTCGAGCGCTTGCAATTCCTGGGTATGGATCTTTACGCCGAACTGGGTAAGGATGTCGGATTCGAGGCTGGTCCAATCATAGGTCGACGGATGGGTTTTTTCCGGACAGCGCAGGTCGATAAATCCGGCCACCACGCCTTCGATAATTTCGAGCACGTGCGCCTTCTGGTCTTCGCCTTCCAGCAGCTTATTGCGCATGCTGTAGACCGCCTGGCGTTGTTTGTTCATCACGTCGTCGTATTCGAGCACGTGTTTGCGCGAAGCGAAATGCTGGGCTTCGACGGCCTTTTGCGCGGCGGCGATACGCTTGGTGATCAGTTTGCTCTCGATCGGCACATCCTCTTCCATGCCCAGGCGGAGCATCAGGTTCTGCATGCGATGGCCGCCGAAGATCCGCATCAAATCGTCTTGCAGCGAGAGGTAGAAACGCGCGCTGCCGGGGTCGCCCTGGCGCCCCGCTCGGCCGCGGAGCTGGTTGTCGATACGGCGGGATTCATGGCGCTCGGTGCCTAAAATGTGCAGGCCGCCGAGTTCGACCACTTCGTCGTGTTCCTTCAGAATCTGCGCTTCAATCTGGCTTATAGACACTGTCCCACTCCGCACGGTTTTCGTTGAAGACCGCTTCCGGGTCCTTGTTTTCCTTGCGCAGGCGCTCGCGCGTAAGAAAGTCCGCGTTGCCGCCCAAGAGAATGTCAGTCCCGCGGCCCGCCATGTTGGTTGAAACCACAACCGCGCCCTTGCGCCCCGCCTGCGCGACGATGGCGGCTTCACGCTCGTGGTTCTTGGCGTTCAGTACTTCGTGGCGCACGCCCATCTTCTTCAGAATCCCGGATAGGCGCTCGGATTTTTCGACCGAAACCGTGCCTACCAGCACCGGCTGACCCTTTGTATGCAACTCCTCGATTTCCTTGGCGGCGTTGCGGAACTTTTCTTCTTCAGTGCGGTAAACCACGTCCTGCATTTCAATGCGGCGCAGGGGCTTGTTAGTGGGAATCTGCGTAACTTCGAGCTTATAGATTTTTTCGAACTCGGCGGCTTCCGTGTCGGCCGTGCCAGTCATGCCGGCCAGCTTTTTATACATGCGGAAGTAGTTCTGGAAGGTGATGGTCGCCAGCGTCTGATTTTCGCGCTGGATCTTGACGCCTTCCTTGGCTTCGACAGCCTGGTGCAGGCCATCGGACCAGCGGCGTCCGGGCATCATGCGTCCCGTGAACTCGTCGACGATGATGACTTCGTCGTCCTTCACCAGATAGTCGCGATCGCGCTGGAACACCACGTGGGCCTTGAGCGCCTGCTGCACGTGATGATTCATTTCCATATTGGTGGCGTCGTAGAGGTTGCTCAGGTTGAGCAGGCGCTCCACCTTCAACACGCCTTCTTCGGTAAGCGCCACGGTGCGGGTTTTCTCTTCCACCGTGTAATCCCCGGTGGTCCACTTCTGGCCCGGCTCCTTGCCCTCGATCACTTCGCCGCGCACCAGATTCGGGATGATGCGGTTGATACGGTAATACTTGTCGGTCGATTCCTCGCTGGGCCCGGAGATAATCAGCGGCGTGCGGGCTTCGTCGATCAGGATCGAGTCGACTTCGTCGACGATGCCGAAGAAGTGTTCGCGCTGCACGCAATCCGACATGCGGAACTTCATGTTGTCGCGCAGGTAGTCGAAGCCGTATTCGTTATTGGTCCCGTAGGTGATGTCGCAGCGGTAGTTCTCATAGCGCTCCTGGTCGCTCAGATCGTGGATGATCACGCCTACCGTCATGCCCAGGCCGCGATAAATGCGCCCCATCCATTCGGAATCTCGCTTAGCGAGATAGTCGTTGACGGTGACGACGTGGACACCTTTTCCGGCCAGCGCATTGAGGTACACCGGAAGCGTTGCCACCAGCGTCTTGCCTTCGCCGGTTTTCATTTCGGCGATTTTGCCGCGGTGCAGAACAATGCCGCCGATCAACTGCACATCGAAGTGCCGCATGTTGACGAAGCGGCGTCCGGCTTCGCGCACGGCGGCGAAAGCGGGAACCAGAAGATCGTCGAGCGTGGCCCCTTGCGCCAGTTGCTCGCGGAAGGCTGCGGTCTGCGCCGCCAGCTCCTCATTGCTCAGAGCCTCCATTTGCGGCTCCAGAGCGTTGATCGCCGCTACGATGGGCATCATTGCCTTCACATCGCGTGCGTGCTTGGTACCGAAGACCTTGGCGAGGAAAGTCTCCGGCCCCATGTAGAAAACCACCGCCGCAAGGGCGGCCAGGACAATGCCTGTAATGACAAAGGCTACTAACATTTGCTGTTCTCTCCTTCAGTCTAATCGTGAATCTGCTGCCAAGCGGGTCGCGAGTAAGGAAGGAGATTTCAGCAGCGCAATGGGGCGCGGAGTTGTTGGCGCGCGAGGAGGCGGAGAGTTGCTTCGGCCGCTGGAGACCAAATGGCCGCCAGATCCGCTTCGCCGAAGGGATCCGAAAACCGGGGACGCCGCCTGCCCCGTGTGCGCTCTTGCCACTTGCTGGGTCTCGGCGGCGTAAACAGCGGCCATCGGGGCCACGGCGCGCAATAGACTGGTGAGCGAACCGGCACTGGAGGTGTTGCCGGCGGCCGCAAGGTCAGTCTTTATTGCCGAAAGGCTGACCAAGGGAGCTAAAACCGCGAGGATGATACGGCCAAAGCGCATTGTTTCAGGCGTTCCGTCTTAAGTTTAACATGTGGGGCTTAGTCGGGCGTGAACGCACTACGACTCTAGAAATTGGCCCACAGATGAAAACCGATGGACACAGATAGGAAGACTAAGACTTGCTTAGCTATCTGTGTCCATCGGTTTTCATCTGTGGGCCAATTAAATACAGGTGAGGTGAAGTACCAGCGTGATAGGCGACGATGTTATCTTGGGCTTAGAGTGTTCCCCAAGCTATTCCATTACGGCGATTTCTTCCTGCCCACGTATGGCGTGCTGGTCGCGCTGGCGTTTCTGGCGGGTCTGTGGGTTACTACGCGGCTGGCCAGCGCGCCGGGATCAACCACGAACTGGTGGTCAATCTGGTGGTCTACTGCGCGCTGGCGGGATTGCTCGGCGCCAAGCTCCTGATGTTTATCTTCGACTGGGACCACTTCAGCAAGAATCCCGCCGACATGTTCTCGATGGCGACGCTGCGCGCGGCGGGAGTGTATCAAGGCGGCCTGATCCTGGCCGTGGCGACGGCTTTCTGGTATGTCCGGCGTCACGGGCTGCCGTGGCTCCAGACCTTCGACGTCTTTGCGCCGGGGATCGCTATCGGCCACGCCATTGGCAAAGTCGGATGCTTCGCGGCGGGCTGCTGCTGGGGCAAGGAGTGCGATCTGCCCTGGGCCGTGACCTTCCGCAATCCCGACGCCAACGCGCTGACGGGCGTGCCGCTGCATGTCGCGCTGCATCCCGCGCAGCTCTATGAAGTGGGCGCGGAGGCGCTGCTGTTCGGATTTCTCTACTGGCTCTTCGGCCGTGCGCACCGGCCCGGGACCATCATCGCCTTGTATATGATCCTGAGCTCGGTTCTACGATTCGGCATCGAATTCACGCGCTTCCACGAGCAGGCGCTGCCCTTTGGATTGCCGTTTTCGATCACCCAGTGGATCGCTATCGGGCTGGCGCTGGCTGGCGCGGCGATCCTGTGGAGTCAAAGGTCACGGTCGCCTAAGGCGATCCCCTCACTCGCCCACTAAAGAAACGGGCGTTTCAGCCGTTCTTAGTAGTAGTGGTGCGTCCAAACCGTCACAAGGGCTTTATCCTCATCGCCATGTCGGTGAGCATGTTCCTGCTGCTCGCCATGGTCGGGATGGCGTTCGATCTGGGGCGCGTCTACATCGCCCGCAACGAGGCGCAGATTTTTGCGGATGCCGCGTCCATGGCTGCCGCGAAACAACTGGACGGAACGGCTGCGGGGCTCGACCGCGCGCGTGCCGCGGTAACCGCCCTGCCCAATCGCTGGAACCTGGGAACTCAGGACTTCAAGGGCGTAGTGGTTGAATTCAGCGCCGATGGTCAGCAATGGGAGACCCAGCCGAAGAACCTGGCGATGCTCCACTTCACACGCGTGACGGCCCCCGACAATCAAGTGGAGATCATGTTCCTGCGCGCGGTGGGCGGCCCGGCGGATTTCACAGTTCCGGCGCGCGCCGTGGCGTCCACGAGTCCTGTGAGGCTGACGGAATGAGCCGCGAACGTCTAGGGGAGCGGGGCCATGCCATGCTGGAACTCGCCATTTCAGCGGGTGTGATGGTTTCCTGCCTGGTGGGAACCTTCCAGTTCGGCTATACCTTCTACACCTACAACCAGTTGGTGACGGCGGTGGGAAACGGCGCGCGCTACGCCGCTCAGCGAACCTACCGCGGCGGCTCAGCTCAGGACGTGGAGCGCGGTAACGCGGCTATTCGCAACGTGGTGGTTTATGGCGACGCGCAACCGTCGCCCGAGGCCACGCCGGTAGTTCCGAAGCTGACGCCCGCCGAAGTGGAAGTGCGCTGGCAACTGGCCGGCGACGGCGCTCCCTTGAACGTGAACGTCGCGATCAAGGGCTACACGACGGATGCCATATTCCGGTCGTTCACCTTCGACGGGCGGCCCTCTGTGCAATTTCCCTATGTCGGCAAGTACGCGCCGGGGGAGCGTGAGCAGTGAGATACATCCGGCAATTCCCGTCTCGCGGCCGGTCCCAGCGCGGGCAAACTTTGATCGAAGGCGCACTCGCGCTCATCGTCTTTTGCTTGCTGCTTTTCGGCGTGATCGATTGCGGTTTGATGCTGGTGAGGCATCAGGCGCTGGTCGAACGTGTACGGTCCGCGGTGCGCTGGGGCGTGGTCCGTCCTTGGGATGGTAGCGGCGAGCAAATCGCCAACTTGATTCTTTACGACCAGCCCACCGAACCCAACAGCGCAACCAGCGGGTCAACCGGCAGCTATCTGGGGTTGACGCGAGCGAATGTACAGGTGCGCTATCGACCTTCTTCTGCGGCACGTCCCGACGACGAAATGCTAAGCGTTTCCATCGTCAACTTCCACTATCAATTCCTGTCGCCTTGGATCACCCAGATTTTTGTGAACCCACGCCCGGTCCTGATCTCCGCCCCCATGGCGTATAAGGCCGCGACTTTTTAGCCTGCCACGCCCCTGCGGCGTCCTAAGTTATCCTGATCTCTTGGCCACTGTAAAACCCTTCCAACCCTATCGCTACTCCGCGCAAGCCGGCGATCCCGCGACGCTGCTCACGCAGCCTTATGACAAGATCAGCCCGCAGATGCAGGCGCGGTATCTGGCGGCCAGCCCCTACAACCTGGTGCGGGTCATCCTGGGCGAGCAGCGTGACTCCGATACGGCTGCGGACAATGTTTACACCCGCGGAGCGCGATATTTCGAGGACTGGATACAGCAGGGGATTCTGGCGCAGGACCTTACGCCGGGCTTCTACGCCTACTTCCAGGATTTCGAAGTCCCCGATTCAGGCGAGCGGCTGACGCGCATGGGATTCATCGGCCTGGGCAAGCTCGAAGACTACTCAGCCGGCGTCGTCTACCGCCATGAGGAGACGCTGGTCGGGTCCGAAGAAAGATCGGCTTGAGGTCCTGCGGCACACGCGGGCGCACTTCGGACAGATTTTCATGCTGTATCCGGATCGTGAAGGATCGATCGACCACGAGCTGAAGGAAGCCACGCAAGACGCACCGCTGATGGATATCGCCGACGAGTACGGCGCGCGGCACCGCTTGTGGGCCGTGACCGATGCGGCTCGCGGTTGCGCGCATACGGGAATTGATGGCGCCGATGAAGCTGCTGATCGCCGACGGCCACCATCGCTACGAAACCGCGCTCAATTACCGCAATGAGCATCCGGGCGATCCGGCGGCGCAGTACGTGATGATGACGTTCGTGAATATGTACTCGCCGGGAGTGAAGATCCTGGCTACGCATCGGGTACTGCGGCAATCTGGACGGATTTCAGCATCGAGCGGCTGCGGTCGAAAGCCACTGGCGCGTGGTCAGTGAAATCGCTTGCTTCGCTCGCCGATCTGAAGCGTGAGTTAAACGCCGCCGCGCCGCAGACCGTGCGGATCGGCGTCGTGACGGCCACGGACGGGTTTCTGCTGACGCGCCCGCGCCAGGACGGCGAACTGGACGTGCCGGTGCTGCATCAGGAGATCCTCGGCAAATGGCTGGGCATCAGTGAAGACGCCGTGCGCGAGGAGAAGTACATCCATTACGTGCGCGGCATGGATGCCGCTGCGGCCGAGGTGCGGGAGCGCGGCGCGCAGGTGGCATTTCTGCTCGAACCCACTCCTATCGATGATATGGCGCGGGTGGCCTTCGCACGGCGGCGTCATGCCGCAGAAGTCGACCGACTTCTATCCGAAGCTTCTTGACGGCTGGCGTCTATCGATTTATAGCGCCCTATCGTTTGTAGCGCGACAACAAATAATTCTGTGCGCTGTTCGCGGCATCCGAGGTGGGCGCGATCGCCACGGTTTGCAAGTAGGCTTTCTTGGCGTCTTCCCGCTTCTTCTTCAGATCGTAAATCTGGCCGGTGCGCAGCCAGGCGTAGAGGCCGGTATTGAGATCTACGGCGGAAGGGTTGGCCGTTACCGCCTTCAGGTCTTCCAGCGCCAGGTCGAGATCGTTATACCAGAACAGCAGATTGCCGCGCGTATAGCGCAGTTTCTCCTGCGCCAGGCGCTCATAGCCCGGCGTCTTCTCGCGCTTGAGCCGGTCCACCTCGCGGATCACCGCCAGCGCTTTCTCCTTCTCGCCCAAGTCACCATACATCTGCACCAGCTCCAACCGCAGCAGAAAGTTTTGCGGAAAACGGCGGATCAGATCGGAGAGCAGCGGCACCGCTTCCTTGGCGCGGCGTTCCCGCCGATACACCGCGCATAACAGAATTTCTGCGTCGACGCGATTGCTGCGGCCCAACCTGGCCACTTGCTTCAGCGTCTCGATGCCGCGCTCGCGGTCGCCGCGGAATCCGGCAAAGAAACCCAGCATGCGCCATGCCGGCGACAGACTCCCCAGCACGTAATCGTAGACGCCCTGCACCAGACGCGCATCGTTGAAATTGGGATCGAGCTCGGTCACGCGATTATGCGCCTTCCGCGCGGCCGTCGCGTCGCGCAAGCGCATCGGTGTAGGCTTTGCGCACCAGAAAATGATAGTTGCCGCGCAGTCCGTAGCTGACACCTTCGGCATACAGGGCCTGGACGTCGTTGGGATTGGCTTGCAGCCGGGCTTCGCATAGCGCCAGCGCGCGGTTGATGGAATCCTGAAATTCCTGATCGTCGTTGCTTGCTGGGATTCAATCCTTCGCGGCGCAGGAAGGGATTCGAACCCGTCACCAGCTCGCTTTCGAGCGCTCCCGGAGCGGAACATCTCGCGATAGAGAATTGCGTGCGCGACGTGATTGTAGGCGTCCGGCGAATTTGGGTGCTGGGCGACTTCCGCGCGAAACTCGGCCAGCGCTTCGGGGAATTCGAGGTTGTAAAAATGGCTGGTATCCAAGCTCCGCCGTGCGGGTCCTCGACGAGTGAGCGTCTTGCGCCAGGGCCGGGCATGCCGGCAGGAGCGCCGCACAGCGCAATATGCCAGCGGCCGCCTCATTCGCGGACCGACCGTTCTGCCCGGCTACGCGTTCCCATCGCCGCGGCCACATTGCGCAGCATGTCCCTCGTACTTTCGCGCGCATCACGGGCGTGCCGCGAAATCGTTCGCGAAATTCCTCTGCCGAAAGCGCGGCCAACTCTTCCAGCGGCGGCGCGGGATCGTAGAGCGGCCGGAACGCTGGGTCGCTCGACTCCGGCGCGCGCGCATTCCACGGGCACACGTCCTGGCAGATGTCGCATCCGAAAACGCGTGATCCGAGCCATGGCTGCTGCTCTTCCGGAATCGGCCCGCGCAGTTCGATGTTCAGATATGAAATGCAGCGGCGCGCGTCGAGGTCCTCCCACCCGCCCGTCCACCCTGCGGCACAATCGCCTGCGTAGGACACGCCTCAATGCAGCGCGTGCAGGTGCCGCAGCGATCCGGCGGCGGCGCATCCGGCGGCAGTTCGAGGGTCGTGATGAGCTCTCCCAGAAAGAACCACGATCCCAGCGGTTCATTGATCAGACAAGTATTGCGCCCAATCCAGCCCAATCCCGCCTGCCGTGCATAGCTGCGCTCCAGCAGGGGCGCGGTATCCACGCAGATTTTCCATTGATGCTGCTCGATCGGCGGCCAGCTTGTGCGCCAGTTGCTCCAGCGCCTCGCGCAGCACGTCGTGATAATCCCGCCCCCACGCATATCGCGAAAAGATCGCATGCCCGTCGCGCTCGGGCAGGCGGCGCCTGATTGTAGAGCTTCCCGACACAGATGATCGAACGCGCTCCCGGCAAGAGATTTTGCGGATCGCGCCGCACCTCCGCGCGCCGGTCGGTGAGATATCGCATCTCGCCCGCCATGCCTCGCGCGGTCCACTCTTGATAGCGCGCGAATCGTCTTCAATGGGTTCCGCACGCGCCACGCCGGCGAGTTCGAAACCGCATTCCCGCGCCAGACGTTTGACGGTATCGGGCTTCACTCTTCTTATGGTAGCGGGTGCTATTCTCGGGTTGAAGGCATGAGTCAGGCGGCATGAGTCAGGCAGCATGAGTTTGCGGGGAATCCTGAGTGCGGTCGGCTGCGCCCTGATGTTTCTTGGCGTGACGTTTGCTTTCCAGAAGCCTTGGCGCGAATATCCCGCCGTCGAATACAACAACTTCCCGCTCCCGCCGGATTACCAAGTCCCCGCCGAATGGACCTTCGCGCGCCTCATGTTTCCGGGCGGCGGACCCGAGGACGACGGTTACTATCCGCGTTTTCAGGGCGACTACCGCCATGGCCTTTCGCTGTGGACGCAGGATTATCCGCGTGCCGACCGCCACCTCGCGCGGGCCATGCGCCGCCTCACGCGCATCGATGTGCGTTCGGTGGAACAGGTGGTCGCGCTCGACGATGACGACGACGCATTTAATTTCCCTTGGATCTATGCGGTCCAAGTGGGCGAATGGGGCCTGACCCAAAAAGAAGGCGCGAAGCTGCGCGAATATATCGCAGCGCGGCGGCTTCTTCATGGCCGACGATCTTCACGGCAACTCCGAGTGGAATGTGTTCGCCAAGCGCATTCGTTACGCTTTCCCGGATCGCGACATCGTGGAGCTCCCCGACGACGACCCCTACTTCCACGTGGTGTTCGATATTACCGATCGGCCGCAGGTTCCCGGCGAGGCGCATCTTCGCGAGGGCTGCAAAACTGCTCGGACGGCGGGCGCGGAGCCCACTGGCGAGCGATCAAAGACGACAAAGGCCGGGTGGTCGTCGCCATCTCGCATAATTCCGATCTTGGCGACGCCTGGGAGTTTGCCGACGCGCCGTACTATCCCGAAAAAGAAAGTGCGCTGGCCATACAGATCGCCGTCAACGACGTGATCTACGCCATGACGCATTGAAATGGAACAGCGCTGAATCTGTTCGAAACGAACCGGTCGCGCCGCTCAGTTCTTTTCGAAGCGCTTAAAGAAACTGTCGGCGTTCCAATGCGGGCGCGTGTTCGCATCGGCCACGCGCATCCCCAGATCCAGCATGATGCGGTTATATTCCGCCGCCGCTGGCTTATCTACCGGCTGATTCAGATCGTCCGAGGGCGCATGATAGCGTTCCCGCAGCCAGTCCTTGGCTAGCTTTTCCTCGGGCGAACCTTTCTCATACCCGAACTTGAACGTCAATGCCGGGATGCCGTTGCGGATGAAATTGTACTGATCGCTGCGGATGAAAAGATTGCGCTGCGGCTCCGGGTCGGGCCGCACGGCCACGCCGGCTTTCGCAGCCACCGCGCGAATATCGGCGCCCAGCGTGGATTCCTCCAGTCCCATGACGGCCAGCGATTTCAGCGGGAACAGCGGCAGATACATGTCCATGTTGATGTCGGCCACGATATTTTTGAGCGGCACGGTCGGCGCGCTGGTGAAATATTGCGATCCCAGCAGGCCCTTCTCTTCGCCCGTCACCGCGACAAACAAAATGCTGCGCCGGGGCCGCAGGTTCTCCAGTTTCGCGATGTCGGCAATCTCGATCAGCGACGCAATGCCCGAGCCGTCATCCATCGCGCCGTTATAAATGCGGTCTCCGTTAATTGGCGCGCCCACGCCCAAGTGGTCCAGGTGCGCCCCGAAGACCACGTATTCATTCTTGAGCGCGGGGTCCGAGCCGGGCAGCAGACCGATCACGTTCTGCGATTCCACCTCCGACAGCTTCATGTGCTCTGTCGCGCGCAGGCGAATATGCAGCGGGAAATGCGGCAGCGGCTGGCCCTGATCCGCCAGTGCCAGCATCTCGGAGAAAGTGTGTCCGGAAGCCGCGAAGAGCTGCTCCGCATGCGCCGGGTTGATCACCGCGCCGAATTGCTCAGGCCGGGAGTGTCCGAGAACTTTTCACCGTCTCAACTCCATTGCCGGATTGAGCCGCGATAGCGTCGAACGCGCCCACGGAATATCCATGTTTTTCGGATTCGCGATCGCCACCAACGCCAATCGCCCCCGCGGCGTGCAGCGCTTTCCAGCGTTCTCCACGCGGGTCGAATAATGCGACCGCAAATTCCCCGGAACATTGGACGGCCCTCCGCCAATGTAAACCGCAATCTTGCCCTTCAAATCCAGGCCCGCTAAATCGTTGAACTTATACTCCGGGATCGAAAGTCCATAGCCGCAAAATACCAGTTCGGCGTCGGTCTTCTCGGCCAAACCCGCGCGCACCGCCAGGTTTGCGTCTTCGCCCAGCTTGAGGGGCGTGACCTTGCCGTCGCGCACGATCGCCAGACTGGACTGCTCTTCGTCAATCTGCGCGACCTTGAATTTGACCGGCTGCAGATAACCGTTGACGCCGGCCGGCTTCAGCCCGGCGTGCTCAAATTCGCCCGCTACGAAACGCGCCGCGCGGAGATGACCTGGCGATCCTGTATTGCGGCCTTCCATGTTGTCGTCGGCCAGGACTTGGATATGCGACCACCAGCGGTCGCCTTCCTTGGCAAGATCGGGTTTGGCAAGATCGGCGGCCGGCAGCAGCGTCGCGGCGGTGGCAAGCAACAATAGCGGGCGCATATCACAATTCTAGACGCATGGAAGGCGGATCGGTCACAATGGTTGCTGATGCCGCACGCCGATAAATTCCGGATCGCTTTGATTCAGACCAGTTGCGCGATCGATCCCAACCAGAATCTGGCCAAGACCGAATGGAAGATCCGCGAAGCCGCAGCCGGCGGCGCGCAGATTATCTGCCTGCAGGAACTGTTCCGCTCCCAGTATTTCTGCCGCGAGGAAAATCACGATCTGTTCGCTTTGGCCGAGCCGATCCCCGGCCCGTCGACGCAGGCTCTGGGCAAACTTGCGCGCGAACTGGGGATCGTCGTCATCGCATCGCTGTTTGAGCGCCGCTCGGCGGGACTTTACCACAACACGGTAGCGGTGCTCGGCACCGACGGCGAAGTCGCCGGGATCTATCGCAAGATGCACATCCCGGACGATCCGCTCTACTACGAGAAGTTTTACTTCACGCCCGGCGATCTCGGCTTCCTGAATTTCGACACGCCCTTCGGCCGCATCGGCACGCTGATTTGCTGGGATCAATGGTATCCGGAAGGCGCGCGCCTGTCGTCGCTCGGCGGCGCGAACATTCTGTTTTATCCCACTGCCATCGGCTGGCATCCCAGCGAAAAAGCGCAGTACGGCGCGGCGCAGCTCGACGCCTGGCAAACCATTCAACGCTCCCACGCCATCGCCAACGGCATTTATGTGGCGGCGGTGAACCGGGTGGGTTACGAAGGGCCTCCCGGCGCAGGTATCGAGTTCTGGGGCTCGTCGTTCGTGGCCGATCCCTTCGGGCAAGTGATCGCCAAAGCGTCCGTGGACCAGGAAGAAATTCTCTTCGCCGAGTGCGACCCCGCGCGCCAGGAAGAAGTGCGCCAGCACTGGCCCTTCCTGCGCGACCGCCGCATCGACGCCTACGCGCCGATTGTGAATCGATGGCTCAGTGATGGCGAAATAGCGCGACCGCAGCCATCCGCGCCAGCTCGGCTATCGCATGCCGGCCGAGTGGGAGCCGCACGAGGCCACCTGGCTCGCCTGGCCGCATGAATCGTCCGACTGGCCCGGCAAGTTCGCGCCGATTCCCTGGCTGTATGGCGAAATCGTGCGGCTGCTGGCGCGGGTGGAGCGCGTCCGCATTTTGGTGGAAGATGCCGACGGCGAGCAGCGGGTCCGCCGCATTCTCCAGAAATGCCACGCGGATATGAACGCCGTCGAGTTCTTCCACCACGCCACCAACCGCAGTTGGACTCGCGACTTCTGCCCGCTATTCGTCAAGAACGCGGCGGGCGAAATCGCCGTGACCGATTGGAAATTCAACGGCTGGGCCAAGTATCCGAATTACGCCGCCGATGACGCCACGCCCCGTTTCATCGCCAAGAAGCTGAAGCTCCCGCGATTCGAACCTGGCCTGGTGCTCGAAGGCGGCAGCATCGACGTCAACGGGAACGGGAAACTGCTGACCACGGAGGAGTGCCTGCTGTCGGACGTCCAGGCCCGCAATCCGGGCGTATCGCGGCGCGAGATCGAGCGCGCGCTGGCCGATTATCTGGGCGTCGACCGAAGTCATCTGGCTGGGGCGCGGTATCGCCGGCGACGATACCCACGGACACATCGACGACATCGCGCGTTTCACCGCACCCGATACCGTGGTTGCCGCGGTTGAGCCGGATAAGTCCAGCGCCAACCACGAGCCTCTCAAAGAAAATCTCGCGCGATTGCGTAGCCGGCGCAGATCTGCGCGTAGTCACGCTCCCCTGCCCTGAGCCTGTATACTTCGCCGGGCAACTTCTCCCGGCAAGCTACGCGAACTTTTACATCGCCAACCGGCTGGTTCTTGCGCCCACGTTTGGCGATCCGCAAGATCGCGTTGCCTTGAACACACTGGCCAATCTATTCCCGGATCGCGAAGTGATCGGCGTCCCCTGCCGCGATCTGGTACTGGGCTTGGGGACGCTGCATTGCATGACGCAGCAGCAGCCCGCGTAAGCTTCCGTCACGCGCCGGCGATCGCACTGCGACGTTCCAGCAGCACCACGTCACGCCAACGCCCGGCCATGCAGCCGATCCGCTCCCGCGTTCCCACCACGCGAAATCCGAAGCGCCGGCACAGCTCCAGGCTCGCCGTATTCTCCGGGAAAATTCCGGACTGGAGCGTCCAGATGCCTTCCGCCCGGACTCTTCGATCAGCGCCTTCAAGAGCGCCGCTCCGATCCCGCGCCCGCGCGCACGTTCCGCGACGTAAATGCTGAACTCGGCGACGCCTGCATAGACCTGCCTGCGCGAAACCGGACTCAACGCGGTCCAGCCCAGGATTTCGCTTCCGAGGCGCGCCACCAGCCTGCAGGAGGGCAGATGCCCCTGGTCCCAGGTTTGCCAATCCGGCGCCGACTGCTCGAAAGTGGAGTTGCCGGTGGCGATGCCCTCGAGGTAGATGGCGCGAACCGCTTCCCAGTCCTCCGGGCGCATCGTTGCGATCGTGACGTCAAGGGCGGCGGCGTTCCGGCAATTGCTAAAAGATGAAATTCAATCCGCCCCGCACCAGTCGCGGCGAATTCGTCAGGATGGCTCGTGCGCCGGCACCGCCCAAAGGCAAATACCCTTGCGCCAGCAGATTGCGCAAGTCGGCCGTCGCTTCGATGCGCCAGGGCATGTGAATGAGAGGCAGCGGTTGGCTAATATGCACAGTTCACGCCGATATCCTGATTCCCGGGCTTGCGTCACGAATACGTGCACCGGCATCAGTACCCGGAAATCGGTCCAGCCGTAGTTGGCGGAAATGTCGCGTGCCCGCCCGCGGCACCGTACCGGCGACTCGAATGGTCACCCAAGCGCGCTGCGCTTGGCCAATGCCGGCCCGCAAAGTCTGGGAGTCCGTGTAGGAGCTTTCCGTCCCGGGCGCCGTCAAGACCCCGGCGCGGCCCGCCGTAACCGAGACCTCGGCGCGGTCGCCCAGTGTCTGCTTCACGCCTGCGCTATATCCGGTGCGATGGAAGGAACCAATGTTGAAGATGCTGCTTCGGGAACCAAGATCCGGCAGCAGATCCGTGGCCGAAATGAAGTCGGCCGGACCCGAGAGCATGAACGAGGCGTTGGAAACCGACTCGTCATACGCCGCCAGCGAATAGGTCCGGCTGCCCACTACGCGCTCGTAGCCGATTTCCAGATTCTGGGTTCGCTCCACCGTCAAATGCGAGTTGGAAACCGACAGCGTGGGCATCATCGCCAGCGCCGTCAGGTCCTGCTCCAGTTCGCCGGACTTATGGTCGTCGCGCGCCAGCAATTCCGTGGGACTGCCGCCGGATGTGAACGCCACGCGCAGCGTCCCTGAGCGCCGGCGTCGAAAGTCACCCTGACGAACGGACTCACATAATTGATCCGGTCGAAATAGGAAATCGATTCCGAATCGAAGCCGTAATCCACACGCAGATTGTCGGAAATTTCCAGCCCTATCCAAAAGCGCCAGAGATATCGTCCGCAGACACCGGGGCGCTCTCCGACCCCAGTGCCATGGCGGAGTCGCGCGGCGCCAAATAGAGCTGCCGCATGGTGACCGCGATCTCAGGATTGGAACCGTCTCCCGTCGACCGCGAATAGCTGGTGCGGATTCCAGCGCCGGGCAGAACCGAACTCCCTGCATAACCCACGTTGCCGCTCAATTGAACCCGCGCCGAACTCGCCAGCGATGTGGCGATCGCAAATGCCGTTCCCAAATCCTCCTGCGTTCCCCGCGCGAAAGACTCGCCGTCGCCCGCCGAAAGCTTCACCATGCCAATGGTGTTGGAGAAACCCGTGAACACGGAGTGCGTCGACGAAGTCCCTCGCGGCGCAAGCTCCGGCAGAAAGCGCAGCACTGGCCGGGTGGCCTGCGACGTCCGCAATACCCACTTCCAGTCGTCGGTCATCAGAGTACCCGGCGACGCCGGCGTAGTGGTCACGCCAATGCTGCTCAGTACGCTGGTCAAATTGATATCCAGGCGATTTTCCGAGTTCGGCAGAACCGAGATGTTGCGCCGTTCAGCAGGCACGAAGCTGGCCAGGATCACGCGGATCGAATACAAATCCGGCGCCAGCGCATCAAACCCAAAACGCCCCTGTTCGTTGCTGAGGCCCTTGCGCACCAGTTCGTCGTAGCGGTTATAGAGGTACACGCTGGCGCCCATTTGCGCCACGCCCGCGGCGTCCTTGACCTCACCGAGAATCTGGCCTGCCAGAGGATTTAGAGACCCGGCCGAGGCCGGCGAGCAGAATACACCCGCAACTCCAAGCAGGCCCACTAACCAGCCGGCTGCGATCCACGAGGTACCGGACACGGGGGTCCCTTGCTTCATGCTCAAGTCCCTATAGCCGGCTTACCTGGCCGGCAACCATGCTATGTTACCGTAAACGTGGCGGAGGGCGTCAACGTCTGGTTGCGCTTCTTATCCACCACCTTCATCCGCAGCGTATACTGCCCAGGCTCCAAGCTCTGCAGCGGGAGCAGCTTCTCAATCACCACTTGCGACGCACCTCCGGTAACCGTGCTGATGTCTTCCCTGTACTCAAACACCTTTTCGCTCGGAGCCCTTCTTGGTGATCACATACTCGACCGTGCCATCCGGCTTCTTGGTCTTCTCATCGGGTTCAAAATTATATAGCTGGCAGATAAATCCCGAGCTTTTCTTCGCGCTTAAACGTTTCGTCCATGCGCGGGCGCACCTTCGAGGTGCCGATTACGAACTGTCCGGAGCCGATGCTCTTGGTGGGAACTTTCTCCAGTTGATCCGCCAGGATCAGCGAGCTCTGGCCCAGTTGGTCGTCTTCGAGCCGCGGCACTTCCAGCACCATTTCGAAGTTGGTGGTGTTCCCGCCCACGATGTCCTTTGGCGGCGATATTCAGCCGGTATCGGCCGGGCTGCAGCGGAACGGTCTCTGGTAGATGGAAGCCCCCTTTACTCCTTGCTGCAGCATGTCGGTGGGGACATCCACGCTCACCACGTCTTCAAACCAGTTCACCGGACGGCGCGCCATGGAGGTGATGCGTCCATAAATATTCACGGTGGCCGTGGAGACACCCTGCTTCTGCTTGAACTGCAGATCCTTCCGCTCGAACTGAATCGTGATATTGGACAGCACAGACGATCCGGTAACCGGGATGAAATCCGCCCGCACTTTCATGGGCAGCAAGTTGTATTTGATCGTCGAATTGACGGCCGCTTCCAGATCCTTAAACTTCACCGCCGGCGGCGCCTGCAGCTTCGCGAATTGCTCCATGCGCGTGAACTCGTTCTTGGATTCGGTCATCGTTCCCGGCTGGACTCCCAGATGGGTGCCGTCGGTCCGGGTGAAGCGGTCGGTTTTGTTGGCCTGCCCATCTGCTCGCATCACGTAAGCCCGGCGCCGGGAACATTCGTCAGCGCGTCCTTCTCCGACGGATCCATGGTCATATGAAATTCGCCCGTCAGAGTGGGGTCGACGAATTCGATCTGCACGTTGGGAGGCAGCCCTTCGATATAGCGGTAACGCCACTGCTCATAGGGATACATGCTGGTTTGCCGCCGCCTTCCTCCGGAGCTCGCTCCTCGGTGCCGCCGATTATGCTGATCTCTCTCGTCGGGCGGCCCGTACTTGATGTAGATCATGCCGCGGTCCGACTTCCAGCCCGGAATGCCGGAAGCAAAATATTGGTTGGCATAGGCGATGCGGCGGTAGTGCTCTTCGCGGTATTCGTTTTCTTCAGTATCGGGAGTGGGGTCGCGGCGCAGCCAGAACTGCTCGATGAACTGCTCCCGCTCTTCGTCGGTTTGAAGGGTCTTGAAGGCGCGCTTCTCGTCATCGCTGATGATGTAGACCACG
>CAVZWS010000016.1:0-236585 GCA_963779075.1 Bryobacterales bacterium | reverse complement strand
ACCCGCTCGCACCTGTACCACCCGGGGCACTTCCACGGCTTCCGCCGCGCCGAGCCGGCTCCCGTCGCGCTCTGCGCGCCGGGGATGCTGGCGTTCTTGCGCGCCCACGACGAGGACCTCGGTGCGCCCGGCGGCGAGGCCCGCGTGCCCGATGGTGACCAGCCATGACCGGTCCCGAGCTGCGCGAGCCGGACCTGCCCCGCACGGCGAAGGTACGAGGCCGGGCGCTGCGCACCGGCTGGACCACCGGGACGTGCGCCGCGGCCGCGGCCAAGGCCGCGGCGACAGCCCTGCGGACCGGCGAGGTGCAGCGCACCGTGGAGATCGCGCTTCCGTCCGGGCAGCAGGTCCGCTTTCCGGTCGACTCCTGCACGCTGGTCCCGCGCGCCGCGGACCGGCCCGCCCCGGCCGCCCTGCCGGAATCTGCCGAACGAGCCGAGGCGGTGGTGGTCAACGACGCTGGGGACGACCCCGATGTCACCCACGGCGCCCACCTGACCGCCACGGTGACCTGGCGGGAGCCGCCCGGGATCGAGCTGGACGGCGGCGTCGGCGTCGGAATCGTCACCAAGCCAGGCCTCGGCCTGGAGCCGGGCACACCGGCCATCAACCCGGTGCCGCGCGCGATGATCAGCCAGGCCGTGGGGGAGGCCGTCGACCTGGCGGCCGCCGGGGTCCGGGTCGTCATCTCGGTTCCCGGTGGCGAGCGGATGGCGCGCAAGACGACCAACGCCCGGCTGGGCATCATCGGCGGCATCTCGATCCTCGGCACGACCGGCATCGTCCGCCCGTTCTCCACCGCGTCCTGGCGGGCCAGCGTCGAGCAGGCGGTGTCCGTGCTCGCCGCGCAGGGGGAGACCACGGCGGTGCTGTGCCACGGCGGGCGGACCGAGAAAGCGGCCATGACCCTGCTGCCCGGTCTGCCCGAGGTCTGTTTCATCGAGGTCGGCGACTTCACCGGCGCCGCGCTGCGCCGCGTGGTGTCCTGCGGCGTCAGGAACGTGGTGTTCGCCGCATGGCCGGGAAGCTGGCCAAGCTCGCCGGCGGCGTCCTGATGACGCACTACACCCGGTCCAAGGTGCCGCACGACCTGCTCGCTGACATCACCCGCGTGAGCGGGGGCAGCCCGGGCCTCGCCGCCCGCGTCGAGGCGGCCAACTCCGCCCGGCACGCCGCCGAACTGTGGGAGGAGGCGGGCCTGCTGCCGGCCGTGGGCACGGAACTGTGCCGGCGGGTGGCCGATGTCCTGGCCCGCTTCGGCGCCGAAGCCGCCGCGTCGGGCCGTACCGCGCCGGAAGGCCCCGCACCGGAGCCCATTCCTCCCAGGGCCGCGCGCCCGGGCGGCGGCCGGCCACCTCCGCGCCGGGTATCGCCTCGCCGCTTTCCGTCCGGGTGATCATGGTCGATTTCAGCGGCCGGGCGCAGCTGGCCGCCTTCCCGCCGGGGACGCCGGCATGAGCATCACCGTGATCGGATGCGACGGCAGCCCGCTCACCCCGGCCGCCGTCAGCGCCCTCGCCGGCGCGTCCGTAGTCGCGGGCGCCCGGCGGCATCTGGCTGCGGTCAGCGTGCCGCCGGGCGCCGGGGTCATCGTGATCCAGCAGCTGGATACCGCGCTCGACGCGATCTGCGCCGCTCGCGGGCCGGCCGTCGTGCTGGCCTCGGGCGATCCCGGCTTCTTCGGCATCGTGCGGGCGCTGCGGCCCCGGGCGCCACGCCTGTGGGTCTCCCGTTGTCAGCCATTTCTTATAAGGCGTTTCGAGTTCCTTGCGCAGACGGTCCTGCTGCTTGACGCTTCTGCTTCTCCGTCATCGGCTTAGCGACGGTCTTGTCGTTTTTCTTGCCTTGACCGGCATCCTGACCGACCGCTACCAGGCAACCGATAGAGCAAAACGCGAACAAAAGCTGGAGGCGCATACTTGAAATCACCTCTGCTAATTCTACTCTCTCAGCAGGGACGGGGCAATAGGGCCGTGCGGGTACAATGGGAGCAAGCCGAAGAGGCGGAAAAGATGACTGGATTCCGACGCCGGCCTCGAACTGGCAAGGTCGCACACAATGGCGAAAATCCGCCCAAACTGTATTGGCAATTTCGCCATGCCGCCCGACCCGATCCATCAGATCGGAGACTCCTTGACACCCTGGACGCTGCGCAGCTGACCAGTCGGCCTTTCTTGTGACCCACCCCGCAGTCCGCGACCTCTTTCAGACCCTCAGCCGCCACCCGGCGTTTCAGGAGAGTCCTCACCAAGGCGCTCCGCCACGAGGATTCCGAACTCGCGCTCGCCGGGCTGACGCCCACAGCTAAGGCGCTCTATCTGGTGCTGCTATGGCAGCTCACCGAGCGCCCTCTGCTGGTGATCACGGACGGCAATCAGAGCGCCGAAACTCTGTTGGAGCTCACCGAGACGTTTTTCGATCTGCTGATCGGACGCCCCGAAGCGGGCCACCCGCAACTCCTCCCCGCGCTCGATGTGCTGCCCGGCCAGAACCTCTCGCCGCACACCGAAATCAGCGAGCAGCGCGCCATCGGACTCTGGCGCATGGCAGCCGCGAAAGTTCCCATCACCATCGCGCCGGTGGGCTCGGCCCTGCTGCGCACTCACAACGGCGATTACTACCGGCGCTTAGCCGTCGAGCTGCGCGTCGGCGAAGAACTGCCGACTCGAGACCATCGAAGCGCACCTGGTTTCGATCGGCTACGAGAAGCGCGAACCGGTGGAGATGACCGGCGAGTACTCCATCCGCGGCGGCATCCTCGACGTCTTCCCCGCCGAGAACGCGCGCCCGCTGCGCATCGAATTCTTCGGCGACGAGATCGAATCCATCCGCCGCTTCGACGTCGAGAGCCAGCGCTCCGTCATGAAGCTCACCGAGGTCGAAGTGCTGCCGCTGGCCGAGCAGCCGCGCATCGGAGCCACCTATCCCGGCTGGGAATTCGCCGCGGCACTCGAAGACCGGCGCGAACAAACATTGCTCGACCTCGAAGCGGGCGCGCTGATCGTACTTGACGAGCCCGAACAAATCCGCAGCGCCGCCGAGCGCCTGTGGAAGCGTCTCGATCAAGTGGAAGACTCCGCGGAACTCGCGGCGGCCAGTTTCCTGCACTGGGAAGAGTCTGGAAACGCGCCTCGCCGCGACGGCGGCAAGTCGCCTTCCGCGAGCTGGATCTCAATCCGGAAACCCCGCACATCGCCACGCGCCCCGCGATGGCTTTCCACGGAAGCATGCAGGTTGCCGTCGCCGAGACCAAGAACATGGTCGAATCCGGCTATCGCGTGGCCCTCTTCGCGCCCTCCAATGGCGAGCTCGAACGTCTGGCCGACATCCTGCGCGAATACTCGGTGCCCTTCCAACTGGGCCTCGCGCCCAACGAAGCCGCCTCGCCGTATCTGGCCGAGCGCGCCTACCTCGCCGGACCCGTGGCCCACACTTATTTGATCAAGGGCCTCGTCCGCCGCGGCGCGATTTTCCCGGATTCGTCGATCGCCTTCATCGGTTCGGAAGATCTTTTCGATCCGTCCGATTTGATCGCCCGTCCCGGCATCACCAAGAGCCAGCTCAGCGTCTTCGCGGCAGATCTGGCCGACCTCAAGCCCGGCGACTTCGTGGTCCACACCACTCACGGCGTCGGCCGTTTCCTGGGCCTCCGCGAAATCGTGCAGGGCGAACAAAAGGGCGACTTCATGTTGCTCGAATACGCCGGCGATTCCAAGCTCTACGTGCCGCTGACCCGCATGGATCTGGTCGAGAAATACCGCGGCGGCGGCGAATCCGGACCGCCTCTCGACCGCCTCGGCGGCGCCACCTGGACCCAGCGCAAGACCAAAGTCAAAGCCAAAATGCGCGACATGGCCGACGAGCTGTTGAAGCTCTACGCCCAGCGCCGCGTCGCCGAAGGCTATTCGTTTTCGAAGGACTCCAACTGGCAGCGCGAATTCGAAGACGCCTTCGAGTTCACCGAAACCAAAGATCAAATATCCGCCGCTAAAGAAATCAAGCGCGACATGGAATCGCCGCATCCCATGGACCGCCTGCTCTGCGGCGACGTAGGCTTCGGCAAAACCGAAATCGCCATGCGCGCGGCGTTCAAAGCGCTGGGCGACGGCAAGCAGGTGGCCGTGCTCGCGCCCGACGACGGTGCTGGCCTTCCAGCATTTCGAGTCCTTCAAGCGGCGATTCGCGGCGTTTCCCGTGCGCATCGCCATGTTCTCGCGCTTCGTGCCCAAGAAGGAGCTGGCGCAGTCGGTCGAAGAGCTGGCGCAGGGCAAGATCGACGTCGCCATCGGCACTCACCGCCTGCTTTCGAAGGACATCGACTTCCGCGATCTCGGCCTGCTGATCTTCGACGAAGAGCAACGCTTCGGCGTGCGCCACAAAGAGCGTCTAAAGCAAATGCGCCAGAACGTGGACGTGCTCACCATGAGCGCCACGCCGATCCCGCGCACCCTGCACATGTCCATGCTGGGCATCCGCGACATGAGCGTGATCGAGACGCCGCCCAAAGACCGCCTGGCGATTCAGACCGTGGTCGCGCATTTCGACAACAACCTGATCCGCACCGCCATCGAACAGGAAATGAGCCGCGGCGGCCAGGTTTACTTCGTTCACAATCGCGTCGATTCCATCTACATGCGCGCGGCGTCGATTCTGGAACTGGTGCCCGGCGCGCGCATCGGCGTGGGCCACGGCCAGATGGGCGAGGACGAACTGGAACGCGTTCTGCTCGGCTTCATGCGCCACGAATACGACGTGTTCGTGTGCACCACCATCGTCGAAAACGGCCTGGATATTCCGCTCGCGAACACCATCATCATCGAAAACGCCGAGCGCTACGGCCTCTCGGAGATGTACCAACTGCGCGGGCGCGTGGGCCGTTCGAACCGCCGCGCCTACGCGTACTTGCTCGTCCCGGCCGACACAGAGCTGAGCGACGATCGCCCGCAAGCGCCTGGCCGCGCTGCGCGAGTTTTCCGATCTGGGCGCGGGCTTCAAGATCGCCGCGCTGGATCTCGAACTGCGCGGCGCCGGCAACCTGCTGGGCGGCGAACAGCACGGCCACATCGCTGCCGTCGGCTTCGACATGTACCTCAAGATGCTGGATGAGACCGTCCAGGAGCTCAAGGGCGAGGAGACGCCGCTCGAAGTGCACTCGGCATTGAACCTGGGCCTCGATATCCGCATCCCGCCCGAATATATTGCCGACGAGCACCAGCGCCTGCGCGCCTACAAGCGCATCGCCGACGCCAAGGACTCCGAACAAGCCGCGGCCTTCCGCGCCGAACTGGCAGACCGCTACGGACCGCCGCCCGAAGCCGTCGGCACGCTGTTTGCCTTCGCCCTGCTGAAGACCGCAGCCGAAAAGCTCGGCGTCGAAGCCATCGACCGCCGCGGCAGCGCGGTCCAGATCAAGTTTCACCCCGGCTCGAAGATCGATCCGGCGCGCCTGATGGCGCTGGTGTCATCGGTCGAAGGCGCGCAGTTCACGCCGGCCGGAGTGCTGCGGCTGCCGCTCGATTCCTCGGCCGACACGCCCGGCGGCGTCTTGTCCTTCCTGGAAAAATCGCTGGAGGCGCTGGCGTCCGAACCGCAAGCCGGAACCAGCAGTGAAGCCAGTCGCCGAACGGTTATAATCGTTTTATGCGCCTTCAGTTGATCCTCGCAGGCATTGCGGCCGCCGGGCTTGGCCTCCGCCGCCGAGATTACGGTCATCGAAGAGATCGTCGCCAAAGTGAACGGCGAGATCGTTACGCGCGGCGACATCGACCACACCCGCAAGCAAATGGAAGCCACCATGCGCGAGCAGGGCGCCGCCGGCGAACGTCTTCAGCAGGCTATGGCGGAGGCCGACAAGAACATCCTCCGCGAGCGCATCGATCAGCTTCTGCTCCAATCCAAAGCCAAGGAGCTGAATCTCAACGTCGACTCCGAAGTAGCCAAGCAGCTTGCCGACATCCAGCGCAAATCGGGCATCACCGATCCCGACAAGTTTCAACAGTTCGTCAGGGACCAGACCGGGATGTCCTATGAAGATTACAAGAACGATCGCAAGAACGATTTGCTGACCAACCGCGTGATTCGCCAGGAAGTCGCGTCCAAGATTACGATCAAGCGCG
This sequence comes from Bryobacterales bacterium, assembly GCA_963779075.1. Lineage (GTDB taxonomy): Bacteria > Acidobacteriota > Terriglobia > Bryobacterales > Bryobacteraceae > Palsa-187. Next base: position 230,469 of record CAVZWS010000016.1, on the reverse strand, counting down.
AAGAAGCGCAGCAATATTACGACGGCCATCAGGACGAATTTCAGCGCGAAGAGCGCGTGTATCTGCGGGAGATTCTGGTGGCCACGCCGCCCGGAGCGGATACCGCGCAGGCCCAGAAAAAAGCCAAGGATCTGGCGGATCGCGGCAAGAAGGGCGAGAAGTTCGAAGACCTCGCGCACAATAACTCCGATTCGCCCAGCGCCCAGCAGGACGGCGATATCGGCGCTTACGAGAAAGGCAAGCTGCGTCCGGAAATCGAGAAGACGGTGTGGGATCAGCCGCGCGGCTATGTCACCGACCCCATCAATGTCGGCAACGGGTTCCTGATCCTGAAGGTAGAAGAGCACCAAAAAGCCGGGCTCGCCGGCTTCGAGGAGGTCCAGCCGGAGATCACCAACAAATTGTTCAATCCGCGATTCAACCCGGAACTGCGCCGCTATCTCACGCAGCTTCGTGTGAACGCCTTCCTCGAAATCAAAGCCGGGCTACGAGGACAGCGGAGCCGCGCCCGGCAAGAACACCGCCTGGGTGGACCCGGCCGAGATCAAGCCCGAAACCATCACCAAGGAACAGGTGGCAGCCCGGCAGCGCCATCGCCGTTTGCTGGGACTGATGCCCATTCCCGGAACCAGCACGCAGAGCACCGGCACCTCTTCGTCGCGCTGAGCAGCCGCGGCGCGCTCCCGGCCAAGAACAATGAAAACCCCTTATGTTTCCGAGCTGGAACCCAATCAGCTCATCCTGGGCGTGTTTCTCGTCCAGCACAAAGAAATTCGCCAGAAGAAGACCGGCGAGCCCTACCTTTCGCTGACTCTGGCGGACCGCACCGGCGACCTCGACGCGAAAATGTGGGACAACGTGCCCGAGGTGATGGACACCTTCGACCGCGACTGCTTCCTCAAGGTCAAAGGCATGGTGCAGCTCTTCCAGAACAAGCCGCAGCTCACCGTCTACCGCTTGCAGCGGCTGGCGGAAACCGAGATCGATATCGCCGATTTCCTGCCCGCCTCCAAGCGCGACCGCGACGAGATGTTCGCCGAGCTCAAGGGCTGGATCGCGTCGATGTCCAACCCGCACTTGAAGGCGCTGCTCGAAACGATTTTCGCGGACGAAGCCGTGGCGCTGGCCTATCGCACGGCCCCGGCGGCCAAATCCATTCATCACGGCTGGATCGGCGGCTTGATTGAGCACGTGCTGTCGGTGTGCCAGCTTGCCAAGGTCACCGCGGCGCATTATCCCGACGTCGATTTCGATCTCCTGCTCACCGGCGTGATCCTGCACGATATCGGCAAGATTCACGAGCTGACCTACGCGCGCAGCCTGGGCTACAGCACGCAAGGCCAGTTGATCGGGCACATCTCGATCGGCGTGCGCATGGTGGAGGACGCTCTGCGCAAGCTCCCCGGCTTCCCGCCGCTGCTGCGCGATCTGGTCGAGCACATGATCTTGAGCCACCACGGATCTCTGGAATTCGGCTCCCCCAAAGTGCCCATGTTCCTGGAGGCGATGCTGCTGCATCAGATCGATAACCTGGATTCGAAGATGGAAGCGATGCGCGCGCACATCGCGAAGGATCGCCAGGCTACCGGCGTATGGACCGGGTATAATCCGGCGCTCGAACGCATTGTCTTGAAGAAGCAGCAGTACTTGGTTGAGCCGCAGGAACCAGCCGCCGCCGAGTCCGCGGCGCCCCTGCCCACCGCGGCCGAGTTGCTCGCGAACGCGCAGTCGGCGCGGTCAACCGCGCAGTCCTCCACTCAGCCTTCCGCCCAGCCATCCGCGCCCGCGTCGCCTTTCGCGGCGAAACTTCAGGGAGCGCTGAAGAAGGAATCGTAGGCGCAGCGTCTGCGCCGCTCAAGCTTTTATGGCGGTGGGCCGGACCAGCCGCACGATAGTCAGCGTCGGAGAGCACGATGAGTCCCTCTTCCATCATGGCTTCGATCGCTTGCGCGGCTTTCTCGATCTTCTCGGGGAGCGTCCACCACTTCAATCATCACCGGAAGGTCCTTCGAGATGTGCAGAAAGTGCTCGCGATGGGTGTGGCCCTTGGCGCCGTAGCCGAGAACTCCGCGGTAGACCGTCGCGCCGGCAATATCCATCATGCGCAGCCGCCTTACGATCGCTTCGTAGAGCGGTTCTCCGTCGAAGCGATCCGCTTCGCCCAGGAACAGTTGCATCATCTTGGCTTTGCCTTGCATGCGCTCGCGCGGAGGCTGTGCCGCGGGCGCCGGTTCTTCCGCGCCGGAGGCTTTGATCACGGTGGTCTCCTGCACCTCGATCAAACCGTCTCCGACCATCTCGTACAACTCCGGCAGAAGCGCATCCACGCGCGCCGCGGCGTCAATGAATTCAATGCGTATCGGCAGATGCTCCGCAAGCGCTTCGATCTTCGGTGTGTGCATCTGATGGTGCGAGCCGAAACCCGAGAGGCAGCGCGTCGCGGTAGCGCCCGAAACTCCTTTTTGCAGGAGCAGGTGCATGATGGCCTCATACAGAGGACCGTGGTGATATCGCGCATCTTCGTTGATATAAATGGTGACCTTTTTCGCTGTGCCTTTGGAAAGCATGGAGCACCCCTTAACGCCGCACCAATAACGCCCCGCACCAGACCGCAAGATAACCCAGAATCACGCTCAAGGCGACATTCGCAAAACCAATCCAGCGGCTGCCTTCGTCGATCGCCTGGAAGCTCTCCCACGCGAAGCTGGAAAAAGTGGTGTAGCCGCCCAGAACGCCAACCACCAGCAGCAGCCGAAGGTTCGGGCGCGGCTCGCCACGCTCCGTGAGCAGCGGCAGCAGAATGCCGATCAGAAAACAGCCCGTAACGTTCACTACCAGCGTGCCCAGCGGAAAGCGCCCGGTAAAGCGCTGCATTACCGCGGTTCCGATCACGTAGCGCGCGAGTCCGCCCAGCGCCGCGCCGAGCATCACCAGAAGATAGCGGGTCATATGCGGTGGAAACTCTTCAGGATATCGCGAGTGGAGTAGCGCAGCGCAATAGGACGCCCGTGCGGGCAGCTCATGGGCGAGGAAGTGGCGGCCAGCGCGCGCAACAGCCAGTCCATTTTCGCCGGCTCCAGGCGCATATTGATTTTGATCGCCGCGCGGCAGGCGATGGAAGCGGCCATGCCGCGCCGCAGATCGTCGAGAGACGCTTTGCGCAGTTCGCGCTCGGAGATTTCAAGGATCTCGAAGATCACTTTCTCGATATCGCTCGCGCCGATCCCGGCCGGCGCGGACTTCACCGCCACGGTGCGGTTTCCGAATGGCTCGGTATCGAAGCCCAGCGCGTTCAGTTCTTCGGCGATGCGCGCATATTCGATCTGCTGCGCCGGAGTGAGCTGAATCACCAGAGGCATCAGCAGGCCCTGGGTCTCGACCGCGTTACGGCCGCGTGCGGCGAGAACCTGCTCGAACAGAATCCGTTCGTGGGCCACGTGCTGGTCGATGATCCAGAGTCCATCGCGGCCCGCGGCGATGATGAAGCTGTCGTGAATCTGACCTAATGGCCGCAGGTCGTTCAGAGCTTCGAGACTCTCCGGCTCCGGCAGAACGCCGCCGGGAAAGAGCGGCCCGTGGGTATCGGGAACCGCCATTCGCGGCGAGCCTTCAAGTGTTGCCGGCACATCCGCAAAATCAAAGCGCGGCGGAGGCGAAGGCGGGCGGTGGAGTGTGAACTCAGGGAGCGCGGACGGGTTCTCCGGTTCAGCCACCGCCGGGAAAGTCATGTTCTGCACGCGTTGGGTGAATTCCGAATACGGCAGTACCGCCGCCGGCTGGGCCGGCGACGGAATGCGCGACACGGGGCGCTGAGCCATCAACGCGTCGCGAATGGTATCGCGCACGAAGTCGTGCGCCAGTGAGCCGTGGCGGAAGCGAACCTCGGTCTTCGACGGATGCACATTGACGTCGACCTCCTCCAGGTCGCAATCCAGAAACAACAACGCGAAGGGATAGCAGGCCTGCGGCATCAGGTTGTGATAGGCGGCCGAGAGGGCATGCAATAGCAGGCGGTCGCGGATCAGGCGCCCGTTCACAAACAGATAAATCGAATTGCGATTGAGCCGTTGCACCTGCGGGCCGCTGACGAAACCGCGCAGGCGGAAGCGGCGGGGCCCTCCCTGCTCGTCTTCCACCGGCAGCGGGAAGGAGCGCGACTGATCGCCCAGATCGAGCAGCTCATCCAGTATCTGGCTGCCGAATACCTGGTAAACGCGCTCCCGAAGAGTGGCGACCGGGGTTACATCCAGAAGATCGGAGTTGTTATGGCGCAGCAGGAAGCTCTTGTCGGCGTGCGCCAGGCTGTAATGCGTGATCAGCGACGCTACATGCGCGATTTCCGTCTGCTCGGTGCGCAGAAATTTCTTGCGCGCGGGAACGTTGTAAAACAAGTCGCGCACGGTGATGACGGTGCCGCCGGCGAGCGCGGCGTCTTCACAGCGCAGGATCTTGCCGCCGGCGAGTTCGACGGTGGTGCCGACGGCTTCTTCGCGGGTCTTCGTCTCCAGCAACAGCCGCGACACCGATGCGATGGAGGGCAGCGCTTCGCCGCGGAATCCCAGCGTGGCGATAGAGAGCAGGTCCTTCACGTCGGAAAGTTTGCTGGTGGCGTGACGCTCGAAGGCCAGCAGCGCGTCGTCGCGCATCATGCCCATGCCGTTGTCGGCGACGCGGATCAGGCGACGGCCGCCGGCCTCGATGTCCAGGCGAAACTCGGTGGCTCCGGCGTCGAGCGAGTTTTCGAGCAGCTCCTTGACGACGCTGGCGGGGCGCTCGACTACTTCTCCGGCAGCGATCTTATTGGCGACGTTGTCGGAGAGAACGCGGATGCGGCCCATGCGGAGGGAAGTCTACCCCTCGGCCGCAGTGAAGATGGAGTCGACGGCAAGGCAGCCGCCGAAGAACAAAGGGATTTCCTGTCCGGATTTGTAGGTGATCGTATGCCCGTCCGGCGTCGAGACTTCCACCTGTCGATGGTCTGTGTCGACGATCCAGAATTCACGAGAGCCATTATCCAGGCAGACGTTCCTTTTGTCGAGCATCTCGGTAGCGGTATTGGATGGCGATAGACACTTCGATGACAATCTCCGGCGCACCGCATCAGATAACGGTCGATGTTGTCCCAGCGCTGCTTTGAAACATATGCGACGTCGGCACACCAGACCTTCGTGCTCAGGTAGCGGCCGAAATCGGAATTTCTTTGTCAACTACGCCCGCGCTCTCCAGCGGCGCTTTCGAGCAAACGGCGAAGCTGCCACTGCACTCGGATACGTTCAGGAATTCTGGAAAGGGCACTTTGACTAGTTCCCCGTGGCGCAGCTCCTAGCCGAGAGCCGAGCGGGTTCGGCAAGTGCTCGAACTCGGCGAAGGTCATGAGCTTGGTTGTGGTAGTGGCCACGGAAAATACCTGCTCTCGATTATATGCCCCGGGCTGGTTCCGCGCGTTCCTAGCCGCTCATGGCGGCGAGGAATTCGCCGTTGCTGCGGGTCTTCGAGAGCTTGTCGATGAGCAAGCTCCATGCTTTCGGTGGGCGACAGCGGATTGAGCACCTTGCGCAGCACCCACACGCGGTTGAGTTCTTCCTTAGGCAGCAAGAAGCTCTTCTTTGCGCGTTCCGGATTTCGAGATGTCGATGGCCGGGAACACGCGCTTGTCCATCAGCTTGCGGTCCAGATGGATTTCCATGTTGCCGGTGCCCTTGAACTCTTCAAAGATGACGTCGTCCATGCGGCTGCCGGTATCGACCAGCGCGGAGGCAACGATGGTCAGCGACCCGCCTTCTTCGATGTTGCGGGCGGCGCCGAAGAAGCGCTTGGGACGCTGCAGCGCGTTTGAATCCACACCGCCCGAGAGCACTTTGCCCGACGGCGGGACTACCGTGTTGTAAGCGCGCGCCAGACGCGTGATGGAATCGAGCAGAATCACGACGTCCTTCTTATGCTCCACCAGACGCTTGGCTTTTTCGATCACCATTTCGGCCACTTGCACGTGGCGCGCGGCGGGTTCATCGAAGGTCGAACTGATGACTTCGCCCTTGACCGAGCGCTGCATGTCGGTGACTTCTTCAGGGCGCTCGTCGATCAGCAGCACGATGAGCGAAACTTCCGGGTGATTCGCAGTGATCGAATTGGCGATCGACTGCAGCAGCATGGTCTTGCCGGTGCGCGGCGCGGCGACGATCAGCCCGCGCTGGCCCTTGCCGATGGGGGTCAACAGATCCATCACGCGGCCCGAGAAGTTGTCCTTGACCGTTTCCATCTTCAAGCGCGCCTGCGGATAAAGCGGCGTGAGATTGTCGAAGAAGATCTTGTTGCGGGCTTCCTCGGGCGGCTCAAAGTTGATGGCGTCGACTTTGATCAGAGCGAAGTAGCGCTCGCCTTCCTTGGGCGGACGGATCTGGCCGCTGACGGTGTCGCCGGTGCGCAGATCGAAACGGCGGATCTGCGAAGGCGAGACGTACACGTCGTCGGGGCCCGGCAGGTAGTTGTACTCGGGAGCGCGCAGGAACCCGAAGCCGTCGGGCAGGCATTCGAGCACGCCTTCGGAGAAGATCAGGCCGCTCTTTTCCGCCTGGACTTGCAGGATCTTGAAAATGAGCTCCTGCTTGCGCAGCCCGGCGAAGCCCTGGACGCCCAGATCCTTTGCGATCTGGTTGAGATTCTGGATGCTCATGTCCTTTAGCTCCACCAGATCGAGGGCATTGCCGCGATTCGGCTGGCCCTGCGCGGTGGCGCGGCGGCGGGGATCGAAGAGGCGGCCAGTCATCTCCGGCTTGGCGGACTCCGGTTGGGTTCGTTTGGTTGTCAGCGGATTGCGCCGGAGCCTCGACCAGTTCGGCTGGGTTCGTTTGGTCGCCGACGGGTTCCGATTCGCCTGCCGGTTTTGCGTCGGCTGCCGGCTTTGGCATCGGCTGGAGCCTTCTCGCCTCTGGGCGCCTTGGCCCTCGCTTCGCGGGGCGGCGGGGTATCTTTATTGCCTTCCGCCTTGGCCGGAGCGCCTTCCGGCTTGGCCGGAGGTTGAGCCTGGTTTCCCGTGTCTAGTGGTTCTTGATTTTCGAGATCGCTTGCCAAATTTCCCTCACTCCCCGGCCGGTGGTGGCCGAGCATTCCAGCACTTCCCTCGCGTGTCCTTCGCGGAGAGCCTGATGGCTCACGTGCCGTTCTTGCTGTGTCTTCAACTTATCCGCTTTCGTGGCGACCACCAGATAGGGCCGCCCATGCGCTTCGAGCCATTCCTTTAACTCGCGGTCGCGTTCCATCCAACCCCGCCTTGCGTCCAGCACCAGGATCGCGAGCCGCAGCGTCCCGCGCCCCAGCAGGTAACTTTCAATGAGCTCTTTCCACTCCCTCGTGATGTGCTTGGGAACTTTTGCGAAGCCATACCCCGGGAGATCTACAAAGCGGAATCCCTCGTCGAGCTGGAAGAAATTGATCGATTGCGTACAGCCGGGCCGCGAACTGGTAAACGCCAGACCGTCGGCTCCCACCAGCGCATTAATAAGACTGGATTTGCCGACGTTGCTTCGTCCCAGGAACGCAACTTCCGCTTGCTCTTCCGGCGGAAACTGATCCGGCTTCGCTGCACTTATTATAAACCTAGCTGACATCTCAGGGGCCAGGGGCCAGCGGCAAGTCCAGCCGAAGGCGGTGATGACCCCTAGTGCGTTATCTTTTCGTCTCGCGACTGCGCCACGATCTCCGCCGCCGTTTGCATGGCGGAAATGGGCGCCATTTCCAATTCGCTTTCGAGCGCCAGCCGCAACACCTGGTCCATCGAGGTGACGAAATGCAGCTTCATGTCGTTGCGGATGTTCTCCGGAATATCCGGCAGATCCCGTTCGTTATCCTGCGGCAGAATCGCTTCGCGAATTCCCTGGCGATGCGCGGCGAGCAACTTCTCCTTCAATCCGCCGATGGGAAGCACCCGCCCGCGCACCGTGATCTCGCCGGTCATGGCGATATCGGCCCGTACGGGGATGCTGGTAAGCGCGCTCATAATACTGGTCGCTATGGTGATGCCGGCCGAGGGGCCGTCCTTCGGAATCGCGCCCTCGGGAACGTGCAAGTGAATGTCGAGATGCCGATAAAAATCACGCGGTAATCCTAACGCACCCGCCCGGCTGCGCACATAGCTCATCGCCGCCTGCGCCGATTCCTGCATCACGTCGCCCAGCTTTCCGGTGAGCGTCAGCTTGCCGCGGCCTTCCATGATCGCGGCTTCGGTGGTCAGAATCGAGCCACCGACTTCGGTCCACGCCAGGCCCACGGTCGCACCCACTTCGTTCTTCTTATCGGACTGCGTTTCGCGAAACTTCTGCGGCCCAAGGAGTTGGTTGACCTTCTCCGGCGTGACTGTCACTTTGACGAACGGTGTTTCCTTCTTCTTGGCGGCCTTGTCGGCTTGCGCGTTGACGACGGTGCGCGCGATCTTGCGGCACACGTTGCCGACTTCGCGCTCCAGATTCCGGACGCCCGCCTCGCGGGTGTAATACTGGATCAATTCCTGGATGCCAGAATCCTCAAACTGGATCTGCTTGTCGGTCAGGCCCGTGCCCTTCATCTGCTTGGGGACCAGGAAGCGCTTGGCGATCTCCATCTTTTCGAGCTCGGTGTAGCCCGAAAGCCGAATCACTTCCATGCGATCCTGCAGCGCCGGCGGAATGGTGTGCATCACGTTGGCGGTGGCGATGAAGAATACCTGGCTCAAGTCGTATTCGACGTCCAGGTAATGATCCTGGAACATGTAGTTCTGTTCCGGATCGAGCACTTCGAGCAGCGCTGCCGACGGATCGCCGCGGAAGTCGGTGGACATCTTGTCGATCTCGTCCAGCATGAACACCGGATTGCGCACGCCGGCCTTCTTCATCATCTGCAGAATCTGGCCGGGTAGCGCGCCGATATAAGTGCGGCGATGGCCGCGGACCTCGGCTTCATCGCGCACGCCGCCGAGAGACAGGCGCACGAACTTGCGCCCCGTGGCTTTGGCGATCGACATACCGAGCGAAGTTTTGCCGACACCGGGGGCGCCGACAAAGCACAGGATAGAACCTTTGGGATCCTTGACCAGGCGGCGCACGGCCAGGAATTCAAGAATGCGTTCCTTGATTTTCTCCAGCCCGTAGTGATCGCTTTCGAGCACCTGCTGGGCGAAAGCCAGATCGCGGATTTCCTTGGATTTCTTCTTCCATGGCACCGCCAGCAGCCAGTCGAGATAGTTGCGCGAGACAGTGGATTCAGCCGACATCGGCGGCATCTGCTCCAGCCGCTTCAACTCCGCCATGGCCTTCTCATGAGCGTCCTTGGTCATGCCGGCGGTGTCGATTTTCTTTTTGAGCTCGTCGAACTCGCTCTTCTCGCCGCGGCCCAGTTCCTTCTGGATGGCCTTGATCTTCTCGTTGAGGTAATACTCTTTTTGCGCCTTCTCCATCTGGCGCTTCACGCGGCCCTGGATGGTACGGTCGACGCTCAACTTTTCGATTTCGATGTCGAGCATTTCCGCCACGCGGGTCAGGCGGTCGATAGGATCGAAGATTTCGAGCAGCTCCTGCTTCTCTTCAATGGCGAGTTGCAAGTTGGCGCCGACGGTATCGGCCAACTTGCCGGGATCGTCGCCGCGGATGGCCGCTACGATGGTGTCGTAGTTTACGTTCTGGCTGATCTTGGCGTATTGCTCGAACAGGTTGGTGACGCGCGAGGTCAACGCATCCAATTGCGAGCCCTGTTCGACTTTGAACTGAAAAGTTTTGACGGTGGCCTTGAAATAGCCATCGTCTTCCGACACGGAAAGCACCTTGCCGCGTTCGACGCCTTCGACCAGCACTTTGATGTTGCCGTCGGATTGCTTTAGGTGCTGCACGATATTGGCGATGGTGCCGACAGAGAAAATCTCATCCGGGCGGGGCTCGTCCACACTCGCGTCGTGCTGGGTCGCGAGAAAAATCTTCTTATCGCCGGCCAGCGCTTCGTCAAGCGCACGCACGCTCGACTCGCGCCCTACCACGAAGGGCGTCATCATGTGCGGGAAGATCACGACGTCCCGGATGGGCATCATCGGCAAGGCGGCGAGTTTCGGACTTTTCTTTGGAGGTAGTCATGATGTGAAAGGTTCGGTCAAAGAGCGAACGCCCGGCCAATCCTCATAGCAGTCTATCGGCTTAACCGGCTTTTTCCAGCAGTGTTACGTTAATCTTCTGCGTCAACACCATTTCCTTGGTGACGGCGAACTCGCGGACCTTCTTATATGTGGGCAGGTAGTACATCAGGTCCAGCATCAGATCTTCCAGGATCATGCGCAAGCCGCGCGCCCCCACCTTGCGCTCCATGGCGAGCTGCGCGATCGCTTCCAGGGCGTCGTCGCTAAACTTCAGCTTAACATTTTCGAATTCGAAGAGCTTCTGGTACTGACGGATGATGGCGTTCTTCGGCTTAGTGAGGATCTGGACCAGCGCTTCCTTGGTCAATTCCTCGAGCACCGCGACTACCGGCAGTCGTCCGATGAATTCGGGGATGAAGCCGCTCTTGATCAGATCCATGGGCTGAACCTGTTCGAGCATGTTCACATCGCGGCGGCCCGAACTGGTGTGCCGGGGCCGCTGCGCCTCGCGGCCAGGCTCTTCCGTCTTGGAATAGCCGATGGTGCGGGTCCCGGTGCGGCGCTGGATGGTTTTTTCGAGGCCGATGAACGCTCCGCCGCAGATAAACAGAATGTTGGTGGTATCCACCGGCGTGAATTCCTGATGGGGATGCTTGCGCCCACCCTGCGGCGGCACATTCGCCACCGTGCCTTCGAGAATCTTAAGCAGCGCCTGCTGCACGCCTTCACCTGAGACGTCGCGGGTGATGGAGGGGTTTTCGTCCTTGCGCCCGATCTTGTCGATTTCGTCTATATAGATGATGCCTTGCTGGGCGCGCTGCACGTCCCAATCGGCGTTCTGCAAAAGCCGCAGGATGATGTTCTCCACATCTTCACCTACGTAGCCGGCTTCGGTGAGCGTGGTGGCGTCGACAATGGCGAAGGGAACATCCAGAATGCGCGCCAGAGTCTGGGCCAGTAGTGTCTTGCCTGTACCCGTGGGCCCGATCAACAAGATATTCGACTTGGACAGCTCCACCTCGCCCGAGCGCTGCTTGTTCATCTGGATGCGCTTGTAGTGGTTATAGACCGCTACGGCGAGCTTCTTCTTAGTGGCGTCCTGACCAATGACGTACTGATCCAAATACTCTTTTAATTCCAGCGGCTTAGGAAGCTTATTCGGGGAGGCGTAGTGCTGATCCTGCCGATCGTCTTCAAGAATAGAATTGCAGACCGCGATGCACTCGTCACAAATATACGCCTTGGGATAATCGGAGGGAGAGGAGATCAGCTTCCCAACGACATCCTGGCTTTTGTGGCAGAAGGAGCAACGCAGAGCATCATCCGAGCCAGTGCGCTTCACTGGGACCTCCTGACGGAACCACCCAAATCTAAGTACTGACAATTCATTATAGCGAACTTAGGGGAGGCCGTCAGCCGTAAACGGGGGCGTAAGGTCGATTTTGGGTCTTGCTGAGGTGTTTGGCGGAGGGCGGTGGTTGGCGGAGGGTTAGCGCCCTACGTCCTGGATCTGAGGGGTCACGCCTGCGATGGAATCGAACCCCAACGAACACGTTTGGACGATTGCGGAATTGTTGATCTCGATAGAAGACTGACTGTCGGTCCTGAGGCTGATCTGTGCAGCATCTGTGTCCATCGGTTCCCATCTGCGAGCCAATTCTCTTTTTTGCCCGCAGATGGGAACCGATGGACACAGATTAAGAGAGGATTCTCCCCTCAATGAGCAATGACGGCGCTACCGCCCTCCGCAGCGAGTAGTTCGATATATTCAGGAACCGGTTATTGCTGCGGGAGCTTGGTGGCTTGGCGCGTCACCATCTGCCAACCGCCTGCCTGCTTCACCCAGACCATGGTCACGTAGACGTGGCTTGAAACCTTCGGTCCGGTATACATCATGTTGTGGCTGGTGATTATGGTGTTTCCATACTGGCGGACTTTTGTGGTTTCGACGGTGATGGCGGTGTATTGGACCTTGCCGGTGATCCCCTCCAAAACGTCGGCCTTGTTTTGCATCTTGGCGCTGGAATGGGTGTAGGAGAGGTCGTCCGCCAAGACCTTTGCGACACTGCCGGGTCGGATTTAACCATCCCATCAATATATTGTTTCTCGGCGGCCAGGACGGCTTTCTCATTCGCTGGGGGTCGCCAGACCGGCAAAGGCGGGAAGCGAGAGCGCAATCAGGAGGGCAGCGAGGGTATTTTCATAGGTGTTCATCGTGGCATGCGGGGAAGCGCCAGCGTCGAACTCCGCTCCCGTCGCGGGCACCCACACCCGATTTTTAGCGAGTGCGATAATTGCCACAGATCGTGGCTTTCCAAAACCTCAGCGTCTGCCGATCCTGCCGCAAAACCAATCGCATTCCGGCCAAGCACCTGGCGGATACGGGACGCTGCGGATCCTGTAAAGCCCCGCTCGGGCCGGCCGCTGAGCCCATCGAAGCGGACAGCAGCAATCTTCTGCCCATCATTCAGGAAGCTAGGGTTCCGATTTTGGTGGATTTCTGGGCTCCCTGGTGCGGACCATGCCTTGCGGCATCGCCCGAAGTCAAGCTGTTGGCAAAAGAGATGGCGGGTCGGGCTTTGATCCTCAAAGTGGACACGCAGGCCCACCCGGAATTGGCAGAGCTCTACCAGATTCGGTCGATCCCGCACTTTATGGTGTTTCGCGACGGGAAACAGTTCACGCAGAGCAGCGGCCTCGCGCCACGGGCGGAAATGCGCCGCTGGCTGGAGCAGGCCGGCGCGCGGATGGACTAGCCCGCATCGAGCCGGGCGCTTAATCGGGCGTGGAGCGATAAAATCGACTCGGAGATAAGATTCCGTGAAGACTCCGTCGCGTTCCGGCGTCTTATAATCTTCCGAATGGTGCTCGACGCCCAACTCGTGGAAACAGACCCAGAAGTGCAGCCCGCAGCGGCCCGCGAAGCCGCAAGCAACGTGATCGACGCCTGCCGCCGGGGCGAGGCTGACGCTTTTGCGGCTCTATTCGAACTGCATCGGGACCGGGTCTATTCGATTGCGCTGCGGTTTTCGGGGGATCCGAGGTGGCGCTGGACATCACGCAGGAGACGTTTCTCAAGCTGCTGTCGAAGATCGGGGAGTTCCGCGGCGAAGCCAGTTTTGAGTCATGGCTCTACCGGTTGGTGGTCAACGGCTGCCTGGATCACCGGCGCGCGGGGCGCAGGTGGTCTCCGTTGCTCGATGGCTGGCTGGGGGCGCTGCGGGCTTCGGGCGAGAACGTACTGCAGCAGTTGCTACGCAGCGAGGTCCAGGAAAGCGTGCAGCAGGTGGTTGCAAAACTGCCGCCGGAACTGCGGATTGTGGTGATCCTGCGCTATACCGAACAGCTTTCCTACGATGAGATCGCCGGAATCCTGGGCTGCCCCCAGGGGACGGTGGCGTCGCGATTGAATCGGGCACACAAATTGTTGGAGCGGCGGCTGGCGGGCCTGCGAAATACTTTGGGAGGAAATCATGCCTAAACCTCGCTAAGCCAACCATACCTGGCTGGAGCCTCTGTTGACTCGGGAGTTGCGGAGGGTCGCGGCGCCTCTGGACTGCGCGGAAGGGCTGTCGGCGGGGGCATCCCGCGACCGCGCTGCGCGCCGCCCTTCGGGCATGTGGTTCGCGTGCGCTTCCGCGGCCGGGTTGCTGCTGGCGTCGGCGGTGGGCTTACATACTTACATTCTAATGCGGCGCCTCTGGCCGGGCAGCGGGCGGCCAAAGCGGTCCGCTTCGAAACCTGGGTTCAGGCCAGTACCGGCCTGAATGTGCATGGGGCGTGCCGGTTGTGCCATGCCGATGAGGAGCTGCGGGCGGGGATTCCGCGAGACTTGGAGCGCTCTTTGGCAGGCGCATTCTTTACGGACGCGGGAGTATACTAGAGTCGAGAGAAAAGCGCCCTATGAAGAACTACTGGAAATTCGGATTGCTCATCGTCGCGGTTCTGGGTACCTTGGCTTGGCTGGCGGCGGGTGGTATTAACGATACCAAGACGTACTACAAGACTGTCTCCGAACTAAAGCAGTTGGGCAGTCAGGCGCAGGAGAAGCGGCTGCGCGTGGGCGGGGATATCGCTCCCAATTCCATCGTGCGCCAGGGCGCGAACGTGTCGTTCACGCTGGCGCAGGATAAGCTGCGCATGCAAGTGGTTTATAGCGGCATCGACCCGCTTCCGGATACGTTCCGGGATGGCGCGCAGGCTTTGGCGGATGGCAAACTGGGCGCGGACGGCATTTTCCACGCCACCAAGATCCAGGCGAAATGCGCTTCGAAGTATGAGGCCAAACCTGTGGTCAAGGGCAATCCGTCAGTTCGTAGTTAGCTGGTTCAAGCGAAAGAGGCTTCATGGAAAATCTGGGCACGCTTGCGATCTTGCTCGCATTCTGTTTCGCGATTTACGCCGTCATAGGATCGGTGGCGGGCAAGCTGGGACGCCGTCCGTTCCTGGTGCTGAGCGCCGAGCGTGCGGTCTATTGCGTGTGGGCGCTGCTCACGGTGGCCGCCTCTCTCCTGGTGTATTCGCTTGATCGCGGGCGACTTCCGGCTGTCCTATGTAGCCGAGCACAGCAACCGGTCGATGGATCTGCCCTACAAGTTTGCTTCCTGGTGGGGCGGGCAGGAAGGTTCGCTGCTGCTGTGGGCGTGGCTGCTCTCCACTTATACCAGCGTGCTGGTGTTCCAGAATCGGCGTAAGTTCCGCGAGATGATGCCGTACGTTACCGCGGTGCTGATGACCACGGAAACCTTCTTTCTGATCCTGATCAGCTTCGTCGAGCCGCCGTTCAAAGTTCTGATGGCCGGCAAGGGCATCGTCGATGCGGGCGACGGCCAGGGACTCAATCCACTTTTGCAGTATTGGACCATGGTGATCCATCCGCCGATGCTGTACCTGGGCTATGTGGGTTTCGCGGTTCCCTTTGCGTTCGCGATGGGATCGTTGATCACGAAGCAGCCGGGTGATGGCTGGATTAACACCACGCGGCGCTGGACGCTGGTCACCTGGATGTTTCAGACCACCGGGGTTCTGCTCGGCGCGGGTTGGGCTTACGCGGTGCTGGGCTGGGGCGGATATTGGGGCTGGGATCCGGTGGAGAACGCATCGCTGCTGCCGTGGATTACTGCTACGGCGTTTCTGCATTCAGTGATGATGCAGGAGAAAAAGGGAATGATGAAGGTGTGGAACATGGTGCTGGTTTCCTCCACCTTCTTCCTGTGCATCTTCGGAACGTTTTTGACGCGCAGCGGCGTGGTGCAATCGGTGCATGCGTTCGCGCAGTCATCGCTCGGGCGGTATTTTGTCACGTTCCTCGCGGTGGGCATCGCGGCGACGCTGTACTTGATTCTGAATCGGCTGGATTATCTCAAGAGCGAAGCTCAGCTCGAAAGCGTTTTATCGCGCGAGTCGAGCTTCCTGTTTAACAATTTGATCTTGCTCGCGAGCTGCTTCGCGGTGCTGTGGGGCACGCTGTTCCCGGTGATCACCGAAGCCATCAACGGCGAAAAGATCAGCGTGGACGCGCCGTTCTTCAACCGCGTAAACATTCCCATCGGTCTCTTCCTGATGCTGCTGACCGGTGTTGGGCCGTTGATCGCATGGCGCAAAAGCTCGGTTGAAAGTCTCAAGCGAGCGTTCTTCTGGCCCACTATTGCTGGGTTGGCATTGGTGGCTGGATTGTTCATCATGGGCGTCCGCCACTTCTACGCGCTGGTATCCTTCGGGCTATGCACTTTCGTTGCGGTCACGGTAGTGATCGAATTCTTCAAGGGCGCTATCGCTATCCGCAGTAAAGACGGGCAGAATCTACTGGCGTCGATGGTGGAATTGACGCATCGCAATACCCGGCGCTACGGCGGCTACCTTGTTCACATGGGCGTGGTCTTCATGTTCATCGGCTTCACCGGCAAGGCGTTCGACCTCGATAAGACCGTGCAGGTGACCAAGGGCGACAAGGTGAACCTGGGCGCATACCAGCTCACCATCGGGCCTACTGAATCCGGGAAGAACGAAAACTATTCGTGGGATATTTTGAACGTCGGGGTGATGAAGAACGGTTCCGACCTGGGCACGCTGCGGCCCGAGCGGCGCTTGTACTTCGCCTCGCGCCAGCCGACTTCGAACGTGGCGATTCGCCGCCGCCTGAATGAAGATCTGTATTTGAATTTTGCCGGCGCGTCCAACGATGGCGAGGGGACAGTGCTCCAATCCTACGTGTTCCCGTTGGTGAGTTGGATTTGGATTGGATATTGGGGAGTTTTGATCGGCACCATCATCTGCTTGATCCCCAGCAAGAGCCGTCTGGTATATCCGCGGACGGAAGTGGTAACGGTCGCGGGGAAACATGCACAAGTGGAAAAGTAGTTTTCTGATCGCCATCATGATGGTGGCGGCCATCGGACAGACGGCGACGGAGATGGATTCGCCGCAGATCAACCGTATCGCGTCGAAGCTGAAGTGCAACTGCGGCTGCGGTCAGACCATGGCCTGTGTGATGCCGCCGGGCTGCCCGGTTTGCAAGATGAACAAGGCCAAGATGGTCAACATGCAAAAATCCGGCATGAGCGACCAGCAGATCCTGGATCAATACGTCGCCGAGAACGGCAAGGACATTTTGGTTGTCCCGCCGGGCATCGCCGGTGTGTTGGGTCCCTACGTCGCGCTCACTTTGGGGTTGGGCCTGGTGATATTCACGATCCGCCGCCTGATGCGTCCGCGGATAGCCTCGCCGAACGGTCCGCCGGTCGACCCCGAGACGCTCGCGCGCATTGAAAAAGACACGGCTAACCTCGACTAGATGCCGCTTACGATCGCCGTCGTCATCCTGCTGGCAGTAACGCTGCTGTATACGCTGTTTATCCGCGCCAAGGATATTCCGCCACCCGATCCGGTGTCTCCTACGCAGCATCTGGACGAGCGCAAGGCGACCATTTATGAAAATCTGCGCGATCTTCAGTTCGAGTATCGCCTAGGCAAGCTGTCCGACGAGGACTACGCGAAGACCAAGCTCGCCTTGCAAAAGGAGCTGGCCGTGGTGGTCGCGGAAATTGAGAAAGTGCAGCCCAAGCCGGCGGCCGTGGCCGGCAAGAAAGTGCCGCGATGAAACCGCTGGCGGCTCTCTTCGTTATCGCTCTGCCGCTGCTGGCGGTGGATGGCGTGGTGGTGAACGCCACTAGCGGAAAGCCACAGCCCGGGGTCGCGATCAATTTGGTTCAACCCAGCCAGAACGGCATGGTGCAACTCGGCAACGCCACCACCGATGCGCAGGGACAGTTCAAAATCGACAAGCAAATTCCGCCGGGACCGGGGCTATTGCAAGCTACCTACGAGGGAACCACTTACAACCAGATCATCACGCCCGGAATGTCGACTACGGGCGTGCAGTTGAAGGTCTACGATTCGACGAAAAAACCCGGCATCGCGAGGACCGTGGAGCACCTGATCCTGCTGGAGCCGGGCGCCGACCAGCTTCGGATCAGCGAAACTTTCGTTCTCGGCAACGACTCCAACTTGACTTACAACGATCCTGCGAGAGGTTCGATTCAGTTCTTCCTGCCGCCCGCAACCAACGGCAACGCACAGGTGATCATCACCGCTCCCGGTGGAATGCCGATCCCGCGCCCCGCGCTGAAGACGCCGACGGCGGGCATCTATAAGGTGGATTACCCCGTGAAGCCGGGCGAGACGCGCATGGACGTGAGCTATACCATCCCTTCCACCACCAAGTTCTCCGGCAAGGTTGTGGCGTCCGACGCCGCGACGCACCTGGTTACTCCCGGGACCGTGACTGTCACTGGCGACGGCATCGAACTCGCAGGCCGCGAACCGCAGACGCAGGCGAATATCTACAATCTGACGGGACTCGACTACAACCTTTTGATCGACGGCATTGGTTCGTTACGCCAGGACGATTCGGCGGGGGCCGGGGCGCAGGGCGACGATGGCGGTTCACCGCAGGTCGAGATCAAGAAGCCGCGCATTTACGGGCAACTACCTTGGGTTTTGAGCCTGGCCTTCGCGATTCTGGCGCTGGGCGGGACCATGCTCTATCGCAGAGGGGCTGCGTGAGTGCGACCGCACTTGAAGTCGACGGAGTCTCGAAATACTACGGCGACTTCCCTGCCCTCCACGACATCCGATTGAGCATCGAGCCGGGTTCGACCGTGGCGCTGCTGGGACGCAATGGCGCGGGAAAGACCACGCTGTTGCGAATTATCGCAGGGCTGTCGAAAGCATCCGAGGGCAGCGTGCGCATCCAGAACGCGGACGTCAGAGAGCAAGCTACGCGGCGGCGTATTGGCGTGCTGGGCCACGGGATCTCGCTCTACGACGAACTCTCCGCTACCGAAAATCTGGTTCTGTTCGCCAATCTTTACGGATTGGAAGAGCCGGAAAAGACGGCCGTCGACTGGCTCGAACGAACCGGACTGGACCGGGTCCGCGATGGCCTGGTCCGCGAATTCTCCCGCGGCATGCGGCAGCGCTTAGCGGTGGCGCGCGCCTTCATGCATGAGCCCGAAGTGCTGCTGCTCGACGAACCCTTCACGGCGCTCGACGATCGCGCGATTGCGCGTACTGCAATCGCTGCTTGCGGACGCGCACGCCAACGGACGGACCATCATTCTCTCGACTCATCAACTTCGCGAAGCGTTGGAAGTGGCGACCCATGTCGCGCTGATCCAGCGCGGCCAGTTGGCTTTCAGCGGCGAGCGAACGCAACAGATGGTCGACGACACCGGTTGGCTGTATCAGACGCATGGAGAGAACTGAAGCGTGTCCCCGTTCCTGCGAGCGTCGTACACCATCGCGGCCAAGGACCTGCGCTCCGAGATGCGCACCAAGGAAGCGTTCAACGCTTCCTTCGCCTTCTCGCTGGTGATCCTGGTGCTGTTCAGCTTCGCCTTCGATCCGTCGTCGGAAGAATTGCGAACCATCTCGGGCGGCCTGCTGTGGCTGGTCTTCTCCTTCGCGGGAGCGCTGGTGTTGAATCGCAGCTTCGCCCGGGAGTTGCAGAACGACTGCCTGGACGCGCTGATTTCGTCCCCCGCGCCGGCGTCCGCCATCTTCCTGGGCAAAACTTTAGCGAATTTTTTGCTGCTGATGATCGTCGAAATAGCGGCGCTCGCCGTCTTCGCGGTGCTGTATGACACGCATTTCTCGAAACAGTTCTGGCCGGTGGTGCTGGTGATGCTGCTAGGCACCTGGGGGATGACTGTTATCGGCACCATGTTCAGCGCGCTCACCGTGAATCTGCGGATGCGCGAGATGATGCTGCCGACGCTGGTGTATCCGCTGCTGATCCCGGCGTTAATGGCCGCCATGACGCTTACCAGCGACTTGATGAGCGGCACGCCGCTGGGCGGTGATAATTTGATCTGGCTGCGGGTTTTGGCCGGATTCGATTTCATCTACACGGTTCTGGCCGTGGTATTCATTGATATTGTTCTGGTGGGGTGATTTGTTATGACTCAAGCCAACACACGCGATCGCATCTTATTCGTGCTGGCAGCCGTTTGCGCGGTGCTGCTGATGCGTGGATTTCTACAAGATTTTCTTGATCCTGCCGGATGAGGCCAACCAAGGCGCGATCTATCGGATCGTCTACGTCCACGTGCCCAGCATCTTCACCGGGTTCACCGGCTTCTTCGTGGCGCTGGCCGCCAGCGGAACTGTATCTGGCCACCGGCAAGCTCAAGTACGACGCCTTCGCGGCGGCGGTTACGGAAGTGTCGCTGGCCTTCGCAACCATCGTGCTCGCCACGGGCATGATCTGGGGCCGCATTATCTGGGGAATCTGGTGGGCGTGGGACGCTCGCCTCACCACCATGCTGGTGTGCTGGCTGATCTACGCCGGGTACCTGATGCTGCGCCGCGCCATCGACGAGCCCACGCAGCGCGCGAAGCTATCCGCGGTGGTTTCGATCTTCGGCTGCGTGGACATCTTGATCGTTTGGAAATCCATCGAGTGGTGGAGAACGCAGCATCCCGCGCCGGTGCTGAGTGTTCGCGACGGCGGCGGCATGGGTCCGGGGATGGAAGCGCCCATTTATTGGAACTGGCTGGCGTTCATGTGCCTGGCGGCGATTCTGGTGATGGTGCGCACGCGCCAGGAACAACGTTCGCGCGAGATCGATTCGCTGCGGCGCATGGCGCATTCTTATTAAGGACACTCACGCATGATCGACGCCCGCAACTTTACCTACATGTTCTATGGCTTCGCCGCCGCGTTTGTGATCCTGGTGGTGTACGTGGTGTCACTGGCGCTGCGCGAGCGCAAGCTGATTCACGAAATCGACCGCGTCCGCCGCATGGTGGAGCAGAGTCCAAGGAAGGGCTAGGAGACGCGGATGGAGTTTGCAGTCCAAGAGAATCGGCGACTGGTGCGAGTTAAGGTGAGATTGCGCAGCTATTGTCGCTACTATAAAGAAGCACTAGCCCGCTGAAAGAGGTAATCTCATGTCAGTCAACCCCGAAGCTAACGGAGGAAACGGTTCGGCTGCCACCAAATGGGCACCAATTCTCGGAAGCTGGCGGATCGAAAATGGGGTGCAGACATTCCAAGGCGAAGGACACCCCGCGATGGCTCACGGCCAGTCGTTCCCAATCGGGTTGGCGGTTAGCAATACAAATTTGCAAAGTGGGCTGTGTCGCACGCGGATCCGCTTCTCCGCGCCGTTCGGTGAATCGGAGCAGGCCGCGGGAATCGTGATCGGTTATCGCTCCTCTGAGCAACACTACGTGTTCGCCGAGCTTGGGGCTGCGCGAAGCGCCTATTCCGTCGGCGAGTTTGTCAGCGGTTTTGGCTGGAGGCCGCTGGCGGTTGCCGGTGGACGAGAGAACTTAAGCAGCGATCATGAGTACTTGCTGGAGTTGCATATTGTCGGGCAGGAACTGCGGATCGCCGTCGATGAAGTTCCGGTCCTTCAATATCTCCTTCCGAAACCACTGGACGGACGACAAGTCGGATTAATAGCGGCAGGTGTCAGCCCCATCTCGTTTTCCGATTTTGCCATCAAGTCTAACCGGCCGAGAGCGTTTGTGGCAATGCAATTTACGGAGCCGTTCGATACGTTTTACCGAGAGGTGATTCAACAGCAGGCCGAGGCCGCTGGCTTCGAAGTTGTACGGATAGACGAAAAGGCCGGACCTGGCGTCATCTTTCAGGATATCCAGCGCGAGATCGAACAAGCTGAGATTGTAATCGCCGAGATCTCTCCTGCCAACCCGAACGTATTCAATGCGAACGTCTTTTACGAACTTGGCTACGCTCACGCCCTTGGCAAGCCTACAATCCTACTCGCGAGGCGCGAATCGCAGCTCCCCTTCGATATCAAGAGCTATCGGGTGGTTTTCTATAACGATACTATCGGCGGGAAGCCGGAAGTCGAGCGAAGCTTGCGCAAGCATCTTCATGCGCTGACTAATCCGTAATATCGTCCCGCACTCGCCTTACTGCTTGTCGAAAACTTGCTTCACGTCGAATTCGCCGTTCGGGATGCTGACGTGCGCGTCAATCGTGAGAACCTTGCCGTCGGCCGATGGCCTCCAGATCTCTTTCTGCTTGAGCGTCGCGCCCCGATATTCGCGGCTGCTCTCGATAATCAGCATGCCGCCGATCCATTGCGCCGTGCCCTTCGATTGCCCGCCCGCAACTTCATTGACCGATTCCTTGCCATCCGTCGTGTAAGTCAGCTTGCTGGTCACCTCGCCTTGCGCACCCTTCTGCGTAGTGGTGAAGACCAGCTTTGAGCCGGTGTGGTCGATTTTGCGGCTCACACTGATGGGGGTCGGGAACTTTCCGTAATCGCTCTTTGTGAGATTCAACTTCCATTCGCCGGAAAAGTTCGGCTCCGCGGCTTTGGCGGGCAGCGACCGAAAGCAGAAATACCGCGGCTGCGGCGACCCAGGGGATTAAGCTCTTTTTCACGATGCGTCGTACCTCTAGAGTCCCTTTCGGCAGCTCGCCGGAAGAAAATTATAGAATATCGGCACGACAGGTAAGGTAGCGGTTCAGTTTGAACTGCGTCGGACTAATGCCCTTAATAAAATAGATGCCATTACAGCGATCCCGAAAATCTCCCAATTCTTGTCCGCATAGGATGCGACGAAGGCCACCGAAAGAGCAGCCAGCACGAACCAGTTCATCAAATGATCTTTCCTGGATAGTGGCTTGCCGGTGGGATCACCAGTACCCTTGCAGCCGATACACGAGCCAGCCCCACCGCACGTACCGCATTCGGGAGTTGGATCGTTCAGATGAACGTTTATTCCAGAGCCATAGCAGATGGCGCAGCGGCCAGTGCCGCCGCAAGCTGAACAGATATGTGGGTTGCCGCCAGGCATTCTTGTGCCGTAATCTTACCAAACTGGATACTATCGGCTAGGCATTTTGGGCGACGCTAGGCCCCCGCCGCCCCTCGTACCAGCCTCGCTTGCAATGCCGCCGCGCTGTAAGGTATGCTGCAAGGACATTCGGGACCTAGGCGTCGAGGCGTCAATAATGGCGCTTTTAACCGGATGTAGAAAGAAGTTCCGTATCCGCCGTGTTGATTTTCATCGAAATGCTCCGACCGATCCAAGGGTAGCTATCCGAATCCCATCCGTCCCGGCCGATATGCATTGTCTTGCAATTTCCGTCACCCGCCCGCGGCGCTGGCAGCCAGCGTTTTCGGACCCAACCCGTTTCCAAACCAGCCCTTTCCAAACTAACAAGGAGCACTTCTGATGACCAATATTTTTGTCGGGAACCTCAGCTACCAAACCACCCAGGAAGACCTGCACGCCGCCTTCGCGCAGTATGGCAACGTGGAGCGGGTCAACATCGTCACCGATCGCGATACCGGGCAGCCGCGCGGCTTCGCCTTCGTTGAAATGACGGAAAAGCGCGATGCGGAAACCGCCATCGCGCAGTTGAACGGCGCTGAGATGAACGGGCGCGCCATCAACGTGAACGAAGCCCGTCCGAAACCGGCCGGTGGCGGAGGCGGCGGGTTTGGCGGCGGCCGTGGACGTGGCGGCGGTGGTGGAGGCGGTGGACGCGGCGGCAGCGGTGGTGGCGGCGGCCGTGGTCCACGCTGGTAATTTTTGCTTTTTCACCCGGAGGCGGTCGCTTCGAACCGGCCGCCGCGGGCCCTCCAAATCAATCCTGCCCTCCCCGTGGGTCTTGACATAAGCCCAACCTTCATTAGAATAGGGTTAATCGTTTGCTCTTTATGCCGGGCTGTGAACATAAGCGCACGGAGTTCCTGATGCGGCGGGATGGGGTGGATTACATGCGCTGCCTGGATTGCGATGCGGTGCTCGAGTCCGAAGACCTGGAGCAACTCCCCATTTACGACGACGAAGAAGAACAACCGCGCAGCAAACGCGCTTCCTGAGCTTGCCGCGCTGGAAACGGCAGGTCATGGACCTGTCCTACCTGGAATGAAGCTTCATGGACTTGTCGTGCTTGAAAATGACAGGTCATGGACCTGTCCTACCTGAGTGTTGTTAGGCACAGTGGGACCGGTCCATGACCGGTCTTGGCAGCGGGGTTGTGTAGCGTCCCCAGCGGTGCGCGAATGCCAGCTCCCGCGCGAGAATCGCCAGCACTACCAGCGGAACGCCGGACATGAGCGGGGCTAAGGCAACGGTCCATCGCCGGTCGCCCATCATTCCGCAGGAGATGTCCAGGACCGCCCGCAAGAGTTTTCCGTAGTTCCCCGACTCGCCGAAAGCCGCGGTGCGGCCCCGCTTCAGGCCGTCGATGAATTCCGGGCGGTCACGGGCTCCCTGGACTCGCGTAAAGGTGCGGCCCAATCCAGCAAGCGTGTGGGAGTCGCTGCCGGCGAGCGCGATCTTGCGGTGGCGCGCGGCGAAAGTCTCGGCATGTCCGTTAGCGGCTGCGAGCATCTGGCCGTTCAGGACTTCAACGGCGGGAAAATACTCCGCGAAGTCGTCAAAATCGGCTTCTACGCGAGAGCCGGTGAGTCCCGAGAAAGCGTGATTGATAGAGAATAGAATCTCGCGCTCATTGAGATATGCGATCAAGACGGCAAGGTCGTCGCGGCGGCGCTGGATCTCGACGTGATCCCGCTCCCGGATGTCGTAGACGCCCACGTGCAGTTCGGTCCCGCGCGAGGTGTGGCAGGTGACCTCCTCGCTCAGGAAAAAATCGGGGTGACGGCGCAACCGTTCGGAGGAGTCGATGGAATCGTGATCGGTCACGGTTACCAGGTCCATTCCGCGGCGTTTCAGGGTTGCGTAAACATCGTCAGGATCGTTGTAACTCTCGCGGCAGATCCGATTAAAGACCGGAACCGTGCACATCCCGGAGTGTACGGTGTGGACGTGCAGATCGCACTTCATGCTTTCTTATAGCAATCGAGTGTTACAGTTTCGCTCCGGGCGGATTAACAACACAAAACATTTTGACGCATAATTGTTTTAATATGCGGACGCTGTGGAATTCCCCGGCCAGGGTTCAGCCAATCTTCAGCTACACCTGAACGAATCGCCGACTCCGATATACTTCAGGCAGAAAGGAGTCTCTATGCGCAACATCGCGCTCGTCCTCACGCTGGCTACCGTGACGTCGCTCCTCGCGCAGTCATCCTCGTCTTACCGCATCACCCACACCTACACGCTGGGCGGCGACGGGAGCTGGGACTACATCGTGCCCGATCCACCCAATCACCGTCTGTTTATCGCCCGGCAGAATCGCGTGATGGTCGTCGATGAAGACAGCGGGATGCTGCTCGGCGAAGTCACCGGCATCCAGGGCGCGCACGGAACCGCGCTGGCGGAAGCCACGGGGCATGGATTCGCCACCTCGGGTAACGACCAGTCCGTGGTCATGTTCGATCTGAAGACCTTCAAGGTGCTCGGCCGGATCCCGGCCGCCGAAGATGCCGACGCGATCATCTACGACAGCGCATCGAACCGCGTCTTCACATTCAATGGCGACGCGCACTCCTCGACGGTGATCGACCCGCGGGCGGGGACGCTGATCACGAACATTCCGCTCGGCGGCAAACCGGAATACGGCGCTTCCGCCGGCGACGGCAAGGTGTACGCGAATCTCACCGACACGAGCGAGGTGGTTGAGATCGACGCGAAGACCGCGACCGTGGCCCGGCGCTGGTCCACCGCCCCGTGCAAGCAGCCGGTCGCCATGGCCATCGACACCGCGCACCATCGGCTGTTCAGCGGATGCCGCAGCGGCGTGATGGCGGTCTCCGACTATCAGGCCGGCAAGGTGGTCGCAACGCGTCCCGATCGGCACCGGCGTCGACGGCGCCGGGTTCGATGCGGCCTCAGGCAACGCGTTTGCCTCGAATGCGGACGGCACGCTCACCGTGATTCATCAGGACGCTCCGGACCAATATCACGTCATCGAAAACGTACAGACGCCACAGGGGTCGCGCAACATGGGACTCGACCCCACCAATCACCGCGTGTTCATCGTCTCCGCGAAGTTTGGGCCGGCGCCCGCGGGGGCGCCCGGCAGGGGCCGAGGACCGGTGCTGCCCGGAACATTCACTTTGATGGTGATCGAGCGCGATCCAGCATCCCGCTGACCGTGGGAAACTCTGGCCAACCGAGATGATCGGTCACGAGAAGCCGCGAAGGACTAGGGCGGGCCGCCCTGGGTTAATCTTCCGGGCTTGGCGGCGACTCGCGTAATTGCCCGGTCATTCGTAAACTTCTCGCGAACATCGTTCTCGAAAACCAGCCAAGTGACCTCCCTACCGGCGCGGCGTGCGATGCTGAAGAAGAGAAGGAGCAATCGACTGGCCCGTAAATCGCCCCCCGTTGGGCCCGAGTCGCCGCTAAAAATCGTCTCGATCGGCGGCGGCACCGGCCTTTCCACTCTGCTGCGGGGCTTGAAGAGCTACGTCAAGGCTGCCGAAGGCTCGCTGGAAATCACCGCGATCGTCACGGTAACCGATGATGGCGGCAGCTCCGGCCGCCTGCGCCGCGAGTTCGACGTGCTCCCGCCCGGCGATATCCGTAATTGCATGGTCGCGCTGGCGGAGTACGAAGGATTGATCTCAAGTTTGTTTCAATACCGTTTCTCCACGGGCCGGGGTCTGAAGGGTCACAGCTTTGGCAATCTTTTCCTGACCGCCATGACGCATCTGACCGGAGATTTCGCCCACGCGGTGACGCTCTCTTCCCAGGTGCTCTCCGTGCTGGGCCGCATCTATCCCGCGACCTCCGCCAATGTGGAGCTGGAGGCCACCCTTGCCAATGGCCGCACGATTCGCGGTGAGACACGCATCAGCCGCAGCACTTCGCGCATCGAACGCATCGCGCTGCGGCCGCGCAAGCCCAAGCCGCTTTCCGAAACGCTGGACGCTATCGCCAATGCCGATCTCATCACCCTGGGTCCGGGATCGCTATTCACCAGTGTGATTCCCAATCTGCTGGTGGACGGCATTCCGCAGGCCATCGCGAACTCACCCGCCCTCAAGGCCTACTTCGTCAATTTGATGTGGCAGCCCGGAGAGACCACCAACTTCCGTGCGTCGGATCATGTGACGGCCATCCTGCGCCATTGCGGGAAAGCTCGCAACCTGATCGATGTGTGCGTGGTCAACACCGGCTCGCTGCCGGGAAGACTTCTGAATCCCTATCAGGCTCAGTCCGCACAACCCGTTGAGAATGACACCGGGAACCTGGAGGCGCTCGGTTTGGAGGTGCTTTCCGCCGATCTCTTGCGCAAGTCGCGGGCCAAGGTTGGCGAGAAGATCCGCCACGATCCGGGCTCGATCGGCGCGGTGACCCTGGAGTTGGCTCAGCAAGGACGCCGCAGAAAACGGAAACTGAAGATATGAAGACAAGCGTGGTGATTCTGGCGGCTGGTTTGGGAACGCGCATGCGCTCCAAGCAGGCCAAAGTGCTGCATCGCGCCGGCGGCTTGTCGCTGGTGGAACTCGTGGTGCAGGCGGCCGGCGCCGTAACCTCACGGGATCGAATTGTCGTCGTCACCGGCCATCAGGCCGATACCGTCGAAGCCCTGCTCAAGCCCATGGGCGTCCGCTTTGCGCGCCAGGTTCAGCAGAAAGGCACCGGCCACGCGGTGATGTGCGCGCGCGAGCAGTTGCAGAAGGCCGATCCCAAACAGGATGGCTTGCTGCTGGTGCTCTACGGCGATACTCCGCTTTTGTCGGCGGCAGCGCTGAAACAACTGCGCGAGGTCCGAATCCAAGTCGGACGCCGCCGCTACCTTGATCACAACCACTCTCGCCGATCCCACCGGCTACGGCCGCGTGATTTTGGACGACGTGGGGAATGTGGCCGGCATCGTGGAGCACAAAGATGCGAATGCGGAACAGCTTCAGGTACGCGTCATCAATTCCGGTATCTACTGTTTTCGCGCGAAGGCGCTGTGGAAGCATATTGCCGAGATTAAGCCTAATCCCGCATCGGGCGAACTGTACCTAACCGATATGGCGGCGATCTTGAATCGTCACGGACAACGCGTTCAAGCCCTGCACCTGGACGATTCGAGCGAACTGCTGGGCATCAATACGCGCGTTGAACTGGCGGAAGCGGACCGTATCCTGCGCGCGCGCAAGACTCGCGAGCTGATGCTCGCCGGCGTCACTATCGAACGCCCGGAAACCGTGGCCATCGACGCCCAGGTGCGCATCGGCACCGACACCATCGTCGAACCCTTCGCACGCCTGCTGGGCAATACCGCCATCGGCGAGGATTGCCGCATCGGCCAGGGTGCCATCCTCGAATCGGCGGAGCTCGCCGACCGGGTGGTGGTGGCGCCCTATACTCTGATAGCCGACTCGCGCATCGATCCCGGCGCCGAAGTCGGTCCCTTTGCGCGCGTCCGGATGCAGACCCAGGTGGGCCCCGAGGCGCGGGTCGGCAACTTCGTCGAATTGAAAAAGACGCGTCTGGGCGCCGGCGCAAAGAGCCAGCACCTGGCCTATCTAGGCGATTCGGAAATCGGCGAACGGGTGAATATAGGCGCGGGCACCATCACTTGCAACTACGATGGCGAGAAGAAACACGTTTCAAAGATCGGCGCTGGAGCCTTCATCGGCAGTAATTCGACCCTGGTTGCGCCCGTTGAGATCGCCCAGGATAGCTACGTGGCTGCGGGCAGCGTGATTACCGAAGCGGTGCCCAGCCACGCGCTGGCGCTGGGCCGCGCGCGCCAGGTGAATAAGCCTGGCTGGACCAAGAATCGCAAAAAGAAGATCGCGAAAAAAAGCTGACCTTACTGTTTTTTCTGCTTCGCTGGCCTGGGAGCGCGAACCGCGCACCACGATCAGAGTAGCGGTATCGCCGTCGTCATCGGTTATATAGCGCACCGTCACTCGAACCCTGACGGCTAGCTTGCCTTCGATTTTGGTGCTGCGGCGTAAGGCTGAAGGTGCGGCTCTCGGCTTTGCCCCGCACGGTTCTGCCGACGATGATCGTTTCGGCATTGAACTGCGATACGGTTCCCGCGAAAAACGTGTCGGCCGTTTTTGCAGTCCCGGTTTCGTCGGCGACCAGCGGCGTCACGGCCGCGCCGGCTATCAAACCGATCAAGAGCGCGGTAGTCAAAAAGCCCGCCATTGATTTCAGGATACTTGAACTTGGTTCCCGCACAAGCTCCCGAAAAATGAAACTTATTTCACTTTTTGCCCGCTGGCGACGGGCTTTCAGGGCCTCACAGCACCAGCACCGGGTGATACAAATGTGGCAGCCGCGCCTCGCCGATCGCCACCAGCTCGCCCTGCCGAGTGACGGCTTTCACGTAGCGCGTCCCTTCCCGCGCCAGAAACGGCGAGACTCGAAAATCGCGTCCGTTGCGTATGTGTCCGGCCGTAATCGCGTCCACCAACTCCGCCGGAAACGCCGGCAGCAACTCCGCCGCCGGAATCAGCGCCTCCTGCAGGTGGCCTTCGTGCGCCAGCGCCGCCAGCTCTTCGAGCGTCCTGGCACGCTCGATGTTGAAATCTCCGGAAGCTATCCGGCGCAGCGATTTCAAAAACGCCCCGCAGCCCAAAGCCTGGCCCGCGTCATGCGCGATGCTTCGCACATACGTACCCGCCGAGCAATGGAGAAGGACGGTGGCTTCGCATCCCTCCACGCCCAGTAGCTGCAGTTCGTAAACCTTTACCGTCACTGGCTCCAGTTCGAGCGGCTGGCCTTTGCGCGCCAGTTCGTACGCCGGCCGCCCCGCGACCTTTTTCGCCGAGACCGGTGGCGGCACTTGCTGGATCTCCCCACGAAATCGGTCGAGTAAGGTTTCGAGCACCTGCCGGTCCAGCGTAACCGGAGTCTCTTGGGAAGTCGCCACGCCGTCCATGTCGTAGCTGTCGGTGGAGTAGCCGAAATGGATCACTCCCTGATAAGTCTTGTCGTTGCGGGTAAAAAACTGGGCCAGCCGCGTGGCCCGGCCAACCACGAGCGGCAGAACACCCGTCGCGCCCGGGTCGAGCGTCCCCAGATGCCCGATCTTGCGCGTCCCCGCCAGGCGCCGCATCTTGTTGACAACGTCATGCGAGGTCCACTCCCGCGGCTTGTCTACAATGATGACTCCGTCCACCTAAGTTAATTTAGCAGGTACGTCTTCGGCCAAGCGCGGTTACACTGGAAGGCGGAGGAATATTTTGAAGCGACTTGTCTTGGGCATACTACTTTCCAGTTTGGCTCCGTTGGTGCACGCCGACTTCACTTATCAGGAAACCACCCAGATGACCGGTGGATCCATGGTTACCATGCTGCGGGCCTTGGGCCCCCTAACCCGCGCCGCCCGCGAGCCCATCGTTTCCACACATATCATCAAAGGCAACCGCATGGCCACGGTCACCAGGGATCGCGTCAGTGTAGTCGACCTGGACAAGGAAAACATCACTACCATTGACATGGCCAAGAAGACCTACTCGGTGATGACCTTCGCCGAAATGAAGCAGGCCATGGAAGACGCCGCCAAGCGCATGCAAGGCCGGCAGAAAGACAAGGGCGGTGACGTCCAGGCGCAGTTTAAGATTTCCGCCAAAGCTACGGGCGAGACCAAAAGCCTGCAAGGCCTCCATGCCAAGGAGATGCTTATTACCATGACGATGGAGAGTCAGAACAACAAAACTGGCGATTCCGGCGCCATGGAAATCTCGACAGATGCCTGGTACGCTCCCGTCCCGGGCTACGGCGAAGTCAAGGAATTCCATAAGAAAATGGCCGTGAAACTGGGCAATATGTTCGGCTCCGGCATGCAACAGATCTCCCAGATGGCCGCCGCCCAGGGCGGGCAGGCCAATATGAGCGAGAGTATGGAACAGGTAGCCAAGGAACTGGCCAAGATCGATGGCGTTCCCGTCGAAAGCGTGGTCAAGATGGGCGCGAGCGGTACTACAACAGGCGCTTCCACCTCTGCGGCTCAGCCGGAACCGGAGGAAAAGAAGTCCGGCGCTTCATCCATCGCGGGAGCAGCACTCGGGCGGTTGGGCGGCTTTGGCCGCCGCAGGAAGGACGACCAACCAAAAGAGGACTCGCCCTCCGCGCAAGGCTCTCAGTCGGGCTCAGGTACGCTCATGGAAATGACGATGAACCTGACCAGCTTCTCAGCGGGTCCTGCTGACGCCTCCAAATTTGAAGTCCCTGCCGGTTACAAACAGGTAGAGCCGGATCTGCGCCGGCCACGGCGCTAGGCCGCCTTACGCGGCTTATTTCTGGTATTTGCGGGCGAAGCTCGCGAGATCCAGTGCATTGACGGTTACCATAGCCTGGAGGAACGCTGGTGGATCGGGCAGAGGCCCGATCAGGACCCGGAAGAGTTTGTCATTCGGTCCGGGAGCGACGAACGAGTCGAATCCATGGCTTCGCAGTCCCGCGACAAGGAGCGTTGCCATGCCTCTCTCCACGGCCGCAATTTGAATATAGACCTTCCCAGTTTCCGGCTCGGCAAACAAGGGCGGCGCGGGTTTTTTATCCTTAGCAAGCGAGGCTACGTCAGGGTTAGGGGGCACCAGAATAGACGCCTGAGGAAGCTCTGCGGAGGCCGAAACCGGGGGCGGTACAGCTGCCGGAGCGGCCGCGGTTTTACTATCGGCGATCCTCTCGCCAGCCAGATAGGCCAGCGAAGAGCAAATCGCCACGGTAAATACAGCCATAAACAGCCAGCTTGCAATCTGCGGGCGCCCCAAAACGATTTCATATTCGGGGGTTGCGCCAGGCGATTGTAGCGCCGGATCTTGCTCGGCGGCCTCTCGCGATTCGCCCTCTGGGATAGCGCGAATTTCGAGATTTAGCAAACTCGTCATCATGCTGGTTATCGGCCGGAAACCCCCAAACCGATAGACCGGACGAACCCGCTGCCGCTCACAAATTGCGCTTCAAAAAGCTACAGATGTGAAAACCGTCCAGGAACTTAAACGGCGTTTCCCCCAAAGTGTAGTGGCCGCAAGGCAGCACCACCGCCTTGTAGTCCATCTTGAGCTCCCGCGCCTTGGCAATCACCTGCTCGGAGAAGCGCAGCGGAAACGTCGTATCGTAGCGCGCATAGATAAACAGCGACTTCTTCTTGAGCTGGGCGTAGCGCTCGATATAATGCGGCGGGCTGATCACCATCCAGGCGTCGCGTAACTGCTCGAGCGTGACCTCAGGCTCCAGGCTCTGGCGAATGTGCTGCGAGGAGAGACCCTCCCACACCACGTCCGCGAAATAAGTGGAGCAGTGGTTGAAAACGTTTACTTCGATGCGGGGATCGTGAGTGCTGGCCAGGAACGCGTAGCAGGAGCCCAGGCTGGTGCCGACAATACCGACACGTTCGAAGCCTTGGGAAACCAGCCAGTCGACGGAGCTGCGCGTGTCGATCACCGCCTGACGCGTGGCGTCGATGGTGCGCGCGATATTCGAAGACACCGCATAATCGGCCCGTTGAAGTTCTGCCGGCATGCGGTAATCATGATACGGCGGGCTCAGGCGCAGCGCCGATATACCCAGCTTGGCGAGGCCGGCGCACAGCGCGTTGTGCTGCGTCGCCGAGGCATTCCAGTGCGGCAGCACCAACGCCGCAACCCGCCGCGATCCCGGCTTGAGCTGCGCCGGAAACCACTGGGCATGTACCCGGTTGTTCTCTGGATGCGGCGTCTCCACCGCACTGGTGAAGCGCAACAGGTTCCCTTCCAGCTCGAAGTCGGTGGGCGGCTCGTAGGCGAAGAACTTGTCGCTCGATTCGAGTGCGGCACGGTTCAATAGCCGGAGATAGGAATGGGAATCGTGTCCGTTCTGAGGGTTGTCGCGAGAAACCGGCCAGTCGCGCGTCCATTCAAGTCCCCAGTCGAACGGACGGACCTTGCGGTCCGTGGACCGGGAACACAGACGGTCCTCCCAATCGTACATCCACTTCGCATAGAGTTTCCGCATGAATCCTCTACCAGTTTAAGGGAGGCAGGGGCGGGTGGAACAGAAGAAATGGAAGAAACGGCGACGGGAAGATGAAGCAGGGGGAAAAAATTGGGGTGCGCCACCTCCGATAACGGCGCACCCCTGTAGGTCCCCATTACAAGCCCCCTAGAGGGTGCGTCTTGCATGGGCAACAAGGAGAAAACTCAATTCACTTTGGCTCGCGGCCCTCCGGCCTTTGCGGCGCCTGCGTTCGCCTGCGTGCGGAACTCGTACTGCTGAATTTCAATAGCCGCCAGTCCTTGTTCAAAGCGCACTATCCGGCCGCGCGCCACCAGCTTTAGCGGAACCAGGTCGTTGAGCTGCACTGGCCAGCTGATGGACAGTTCCAGGCGCCGTCCCGGAAGCAGCATATGCTCGGACGTGAACAAAACGCCAGAACTCGAAATATTCAAAGTCTTCCCATCACCCGTTTCTTCGCCGCCGCGCTTGTTCAAGACCCGGAATCGCACGTCGCGCTCGATCGAGAATCGATCTGAGTGCCGGCGGTCGGTCGGTAATTTTTCGTTTAGGCTCAATGCACTCACCTCGCTCCATGAGTGTCGTGTTTGGGGCGTGTTCTCGCAATAGATTACACGGCCTATTTACAGCTAGTACTAAGGTCTTGTTGCTCCGGTACTGCCTTCCTAGGCTGCCTGACCCACAAGCATGTGCTGCCTGCGCGGAGGGTAGCCCAGATGTGCGCTACGGGCCCGCCTTTCGCCGCGCACGGATCTCCGCCAGTCGCTGGGAGATGCGCTGCTCCACGCCCCGCTCGGTGGGCTGATAGAACTCAGTACCGCGGAGATTTTCGGGCAGGCATTCCATGGTGTTCATGGCATCTTCAAACGCGTGGGCGTGCTGATAGTCCGCTCCGTATCCCCATTCCTTCATCGGCTTGGTGGGAGCGTTGCGCAGTTGCATGGGGACGGGCAAGGCCGCTGTCTTCGATACTGTCTCGCGGGCGGCGTTGAGGGCGCGATAGGCGGCGTCGGATTTGGGCGCGACCGCCAGATAGAGAGTGATCTGCGCCAGCGCCTGGTCGCCTTCCGGCATGCCCAGGAAATGCACCGCCTGCTGCGCGGCGACGGCTTGTTCCAGCGCGCGCGGATCGGCTAGACCGATGTCCTCGATCGCCATGCGCATCAGGCGCCGCGCGAGATACAGGCGGTCCTCGCCCGCTTCGAGCATGCGCGCCAGCCAGTACAACGCCGCGTCGGCGTCGGAGGAACGCACGCTCTTGTGCAAGGCGGAGATCAGGTTGAAGTGCTCTTCCCCGCTCTTGTCGTAGAGCAACATCTTGCGGCCCAGCACGGACTCGATTGCCGCCGCATCCAGCACGCCATCGTGCGCCACCGCCGAAGCCAGTTCCAGCAAATTATAGGCCGCGCGGGCGTCGCCATTCGAATACACCGCGATTTGCTCCAGCGACTCGCGCGGCGCGGCGAGCCCCAGCACCGTCAGCGCGCGCTCCAGTAGCGTGACGATTTCCTCCGTGTCGAGGGCGCGCAGCGCATACACTTTGGTGCGCGAAAGCAGCGCCGACACCACTTCAAACGACGGATTTTCCGTGGTGGCGCCGATCAGGATGATGTCGCCCCGCTCGACATACGGCAGGAAGGCGTCTTGCTGGGCGCGGTTGAAGCGGTGAATTTCATCCACGAACAACACCGTGCGCCGGCCCAGGCGGCGGCTACGCTCCGCGTCCGCCATCACGCTCTTGATCTCTTTGATGCCGCTGAGGACCGCGCTGAACGGCACGAAATCGGCCTTGGTCAGGCGCGCGATCAGGCGGGCGAGTGTCGTCTTGCCCACCCCTGGCGGTCCCCACAAGATCAGCGACTGTAATTCGTCGCGCTCAATTTGTACGCGCAGCGGTTTGCCGGCGCCCAAGATATGTTCCTGCCCGACGAAATCCTCGAATTTTTCGGGGCGCATGCGCTCCGCGAGCGGACGCTTGGCGTCGCTTTCGGAACTCGTGGAGTCGGGCGGCGTGGTATCGAACAGGCTCACTGTGTGCTCGCTCTCTGCCGCCGGGCCTCGTACAACAAGATCCCCGCAGCCACTGCGGCGTTTAACGATTCCACTCCGAACGTCGGAATTCGCAGGCCTGTGGCCCGGCCCGCCAGAACTGGGCTGACTCCATGCCCTTCGCTCCCGATAATAATTCCGCAGGGCGCGGCCAGACCCGCCTCGCTCGCCAACTTTTGCGCGCGCGGCATCGCGGCGTACCACGCGATTCCGGTGTGCCCTAAAATTTCATCCGCTTCGACGGAGGCCATCAACGGCACTCGAAACACCGAGCCGGCCGACCCGCGAACGCACTTGGGATTATACGGATTCACCGTGCCTTTCAAGAACACAGCGCCGCTCGCGCCGAACGCTTCGGCCGCGCGCAGGATGGCGCCGGCGTTGCCCGGGTCCTGTACTCCATCCAGCACAACCATAAGAGCATCGTCGCCGCGCGTCATCTGATCCCACGCCGAAACTGGCGGCCGCACCAGCGCGATCACTCCCTGCGGCGTCTCGGTCGAGGCGAGTTCGCGAAAGGTACGATCGCTGACGACCCGCGCATCCGGATAGTGCACGCGCGCCGACTCAGCCACGATCACCGCGCCAATCTCGCACTTCGCCGCCAGAGCTTCTTCGAGAAGGTGGACACCTTCGGCCACCGCATAACCGTCTTCGGTGAGGCTTCCCCGCGACACCGCGCGGCGGATTTGTTTGACCAGCGGGTTCTTGTCGCTGAGGGACTCCACTACAATGATTCTAAACTCGCCGAATTCGCGCACATGAAACGGCCTCTCAAATTGATCGCGGTCTTGGTTTTAGGCTTGGCCGCCGCAGCCGCGCTGAGCAGGGTAGTGTCGGTGGCTCGCGACATTCGCCGCCAGTCGATCGTGGACGAGGTGCGGCCCGCCGACGTCATCGTAGTTCTGGGTGCGGCCGAGTATTCCGGAAAGCCTTCGCCGATCCTCCAAGCCCGCCTCAATCATGCGCTCTTTCTATACCGTCAGCAGTGGGCGCCACGCATCCTGACCACCGGCGGCGCCGGCGGCGACCCCACCTTCACCGAGGCCGAAGTGGGCCGCGCCTATCTGAGCCGCCACGGCATCCCGTCGGAAGCGATTCTGACCGAGACCGCAGGTTCGACGACCCTTGAGAGCACGGTGGCGGCGGCGGAAATCATGCGCCGCATGAATTTGAAATCCTGCATCGTGGTGAGTGACGGCTATCATATCTACCGCGTCAAGAAAATGCTGGAATCGCAAGGGATGGACGTCTTCGGCTCGCCCCGCCCATCGGAACCTCGCGACGACTGGCAAGAGCGTTGGCTCTACTTCCGCCAGGCCATCGCCTATTGCCTGTGGCGCGCCGGCGTCGCGGTTTGAGATCAATACTCAATCAAGACTTCAATCAATACTTCCGCAGCACCGCCAGCAGCTTCCCTTGAATACTCACCGCCGCCTTCGGCACATAGATGGGCTGCATTGAGGCATTTGCGGGCTGCAGCCGCACTTGATCGCCAGGCTCATTATAGAAGCGCTTAAGCGTGGTCTCGACGCCTTCCACCAGCGCCACCACGATCTCGCCATTGCGCGCCGAGCCGGCTTTTTCGATCAGCACGTAATCGCCGTCGCAGATGTGGTCCTCGATCATCGAATCGCCGCGGACTTTCAGCGCGTAGGTATCGGGGTCGCCCGCAAAGTCCGCAAAGTTGAGCGTATCTTCGCCCGCGATAGCCTCCACGGGCTGCCCGGCGGCGATGCGCCCCAATAACGGCACCTCCACGCGGGCCGGCATCTGCCGGTGCTGCCGCTGTTCCTCGTAATATTTCGGCGCGACTTCCAGCGACCGGCTCTGATTGAACCCGCGCTTCACATATTCCTTGGTCTCCAGCGCCAGAATATGCTTGTGCACGGTTGCCAGCGAAGCTAAGTCGAGCCCTTCGGCGATCTCCTCATAGCTGGGGCTGTACCCCCGCTTTTCGAGGAACCCGGCCAGGAAATCCAGGAACTCTTTCTGCCGCTTGGTAAGAGCCATGCCAACATCATAGGCGAAGAAAAGGGGAATTTGCAAGCTAAAAGTGCAGGGATCCAGCTACGACCTGGGCGGAGACGGCATAGTGGACGTTTTTGTTATCATGCTCGCGTGCAGATCAGTGCTTCGATCAAGATCATCAAGATCGGCTACATCGTGTGTTTGCTGGCTGCAATCGGAATTGCAGTCTATTTGCTGGCGATCCACAATCAGGACGAGCGGATGTGGGCGTTGCTCGCTCTCCCGGCGTTGGCGGCGCTGTACCTCATAGTCCGGCATATCCGGCGGAGGCTGGTCAAGCTGACGATCCTCGACGACCGCCTGCGCTACGAAGCTGGTTTCCTTTCAAAAACTACTCGCACGATGGAGCTCGCCAAGATACAGGATGTTCGCGTGGACCAGACAGTTGGCCAGAGGATGCTGAACATCGGCAATCTGTCGCTGGAGACGGCGGGAGAGACCAGCCGGATCGTCATGCCATCCGTCGACCGGCCGCACGAAGCCGCCAGCCGGATTCTGGAATTATCGCGTGGACGCCACCCCGGTGTGTGAACGCCTTCGCAAGCTTCCGCACTCTTGCGCTGATTCACTTGCTGCCAGACGAACGTTGCAAAGGTGGAGGACCGCCGAAAATAAGACCACTTTTTCGCATGCCAAAGGGCAAGTGAATTCCTGGTCTCAGTACCGCCATCTCTTGATCCGCCGATTGCAGCCCGCAGTTGTCCTATATACTGGTCGCTTGTGATCGGCTGCCTTCATCCAGCGCAACGTCTGCCGTTTCCGCTCCGCTTTGTTCGGCGGATCTCCCTCTTGAAATGTCAGCGGGCTGCGACCTGCCTTTGCAGCTCGTTTGTACCCGGCGTCAATGAGGTTTTTGAGCAATGTCGATTCAAACACTTCAGCCCACAAAAGGGCCGGCTCGTAAACCGTTTACGGCCTGCATCACAACATTGAATATGTGGTATAGTACGCCAAAAAAGGTTTCCAAAGGGTCACATTGCATGTCCAAATCGCTCGTCGTTAGCCGATTTTCCATTCTGATTTCGCTTTGTCTTGTTTTCGCGGGAACATCTCACGCGGCGCAAATCGCCGCCAGTAGCGGCGGTTTCACTCTCCAGGTGGTAACGGGTGGAGCCGTATGGGCGTGGGGTAACAATCAGAGCGGGCAACTGGGCGACGGCACAGTTATAAACCACGCCATTGCCGAACCGGTGACTGGGATTACTTCAGTAACCGCGGTTTCCGCGGGCGGCTCTCACAGCCTGGCCCTAAAAAACGACGGGACCGTGTGGGCCTGGGGAAGCAACTCGAACGGGCAATTGGGAGACGGGACCTTTAATTTTCACTTAACTCCAAATCAAGTGCCGGGGCTGACCAATGTCATCGCCATCGCGGCCGGACAGAGTCATAGTCTGGCACTGGAAGGCGACGGAACGGTATGGGCCTGGGGAAACAACGGGAGCGGCCAGGTCGGCGATGGCACTTCAGGAAATAATAGGCTCTCTCCGGTGCAGGTGACTACGACCGGCTTTACCAACAACATCACGGCCATCGCAGCGGGAGCAAATCACAACTTGGCGATAGTAGTCGGCGGAACGCTATGGGCTTGGGGGCAAAATGTAAATGG
The DNA here is from genome assembly GCA_963779075.1 of Bryobacterales bacterium. Lineage (GTDB taxonomy): Bacteria > Acidobacteriota > Terriglobia > Bryobacterales > Bryobacteraceae > Palsa-187. The sequence continues at coordinate 192,334 of CAVZWS010000016.1, read as the reverse complement.
CCAGGTAGGGGATGGCACTACGGCAAATAAGCTCGTTCCGACTCACATCACCGGCTTAAGCGGCACCCCTACAGCGATCGCCGGAGGTACCTCCCATAGTCTTGCCATCGTCGGGGGAGTAGTGTGGGCCTGGGGATTGAATGGGAACGGTCAGTTGGGCGATAACTCGACGACGCAACGAACCTCTCCGGTAGCCACCCTCTCACTCACCGGAATCACCGCGGTCTCCGCTGGGTCTTTCCACAGCCTGGCGTTGGCGGGTGACAACACGGTCTGGGCGTGGGGGGGAATGCCGCCGGCGCGTTGGGAGACACCACAACAACCGACCAACATGTTCCCGTCCAATCGGTTGGCGTCGTTGGTGCGGTCGAGATCGCTGCAGGCAATGGCTATAGTGTTGCGCGCCTGTCATCCCCAGTCGATTCGCTTTTAACTTGGGGTATCGAAGGGGCGCTGGGAGATGGAATTGCGAATATCCGCCCGGTGCCGCTACAGATTAGCGGATTATCCGGCGTCACTCAAGCCGCCGCCGGAGGCGGATACACGCTGGCGCTCTTGAATGACGGCACGGTGATGGGACTAGGTGGCAACGCAAACGGGCAGCTCGGGGATGGTTCCACTACGCGCCGCTTGGCTCCCGTTGCGGTCAGTGGGCTCGCGAATATTACGGCAATCGCGGCGGGCAGCGGACATAGTCTAGCCCGCAGGAACGATGGAAGCGTCTGGGCGTGGGGAAGCAATAATAACGGGCAACTGGGCAACAATACAACGACGAATCAGCTGGTTCCGGTCCAGGTCGTGGGCGTGGGAGGCGCCGGTTTCTTAACCAACATCGCTGCCATTTCCGCCAGCGGCACCAACAATCACAGTCTCGCCGTGAGTGACACCGGGGTGGTCTACGCCTGGGGTCTGAACAATGCCGGGCAACTTGGCGATGGCACCACCACTCCGCAGATGGCGCCGGTCGCGGTGAGCGGCTTGTCGGGAATCTTCACCGCAGTATCTGCCGGAAATAATCATAGCCTGGCTCTCCGGAACGATGGGACCGTCTGGGCATGGGGAAGCAATAATAACGGACAACTGGGCATTGGCGCCATCGACTTTAGCGCGCACTCCACGCCGGTGCAAGTTCCGGGCTTGACCGGTGTTGTGGCGATCTCCGCAGGCAATATGTCCAGCTTTGCGCTAAAAAGTGATGGGTCCATCTGGGCCTGGGGCTCGAACAATGCCGTCGCGAACGTCTTTCAACAGCCTACACCCACGGAAAACATGGATCTTCCCGCCGTACTTTCGCTTAAAGCCGGTAACGGCTACGCCCTCTTCACAATCCAGATCGGGTCCACCGTTTGGGTTGGCGGCTGGGGAGTGAACGCGAACGGGACACTCGGGAATGGAACCTTTAACTTCAGCGCCGGATCGATTCCCGTGCTTGGATTTGCGGGCAAGACGCCGAGTTCGGTGAGCGCGAATAATCACAGCCTGGCGGTTATGACGGACGGAACGTTGTGGGGATGGGGGCTCGACAATAACGGCCAGTTGGGCGACAGTCCGGTAGTCTTCAACGCTACGCCTACGGCCCCCATTTCGCGGGGCGTAGCCGATCTCACCGTTTCGAAGACCCACGTGGGGAATTTCGCGGCGGGCTCGCCTGCTTCTTACGCGATCACGGTCACCAATGTCGGGCAGGCCCCCATGAGCGGCACCATCACCGTCACGGACACGCTTCCGGCCGGAATGAGCTTCGCTTCAGGGACAGGCGCGGGCTGGACTTGCGGCGCTGTGAGCGGGGGTGCGAGCTGCACCAATCCGGGCCCTCTGGCGGCAGGCGCTTCTTCCGTGATCACGTTGAATGTGAACACAACCGCCCTAATGTTTCCGGACCAGTTCAACCTGGCGACCGTGGGCAGCCCCAGCGACGTGCACGCCTTGAACAACACTGCGGGCGACGAAACGAGTGCGAATACTCCGACAACGGTATCGCTGACGCCGGCGCCTGCGCCGAATCCATCGACCTTCGGTCAAACGGTTTCGCTTACCGCGACCGTGACACCTTCGGCAGCGCCGGGCGTTGTCACGTTCATGGACGGCCCGTTGTTTTTGGGCACCGCTGCGGTGACCGCCGGGACGGCGCATCTAAACACGATCATGCTCGGCTCGGGACTGCGGCAACTGGGAGCTTTCTTTGTGCCCAATCCGTCATCGCCCTATAGCTTCAGCTCCACGTCGGCGCCGATTGCTCAGGCCGTGAACACGGTAGCATCAAATTCGCTCACGCCGGCGGCGGCGAGTCCGCTGATCCTCAGCGGAAGTAAATCTGGATACCTTGTTGCCACCGCAGATTTCAACGGGGATGGCAATATGGACATTGCGACCGTGGATGGGGGATCGCTTAACGTCACCATTTACCTGGGCAACGGCAGCGGCGGGTTCACGCCATCTGTTGGAGGCCCATTCCCAACGGGAAGTTCGCCCGTTGCGATCCTTGCCGTGGATCTCAATGGAGACGGTAACGTGGACCTCGCCATTGCCAACCAGGGCGTGAACACCCTGACGGTTCTGTTGGGCAACGGCGCCGGCGCATTCGCGGCCGCGGCTGGCAGTCCTTTTGCCGTCGGACTCAACCCAACCGCTTTAGTCGTGGGGAATATCAGCGGGCCGGGGACGCCAGTGGTGGAGATCGTTGGTCTTAACAGCACTCAAGTGACCCGCTTGAAACAAGATCAGTTCGGGAACTTTTTCACCGACTTTGAGCCGCTGCCCAGCGGATCGCGCTCGGGAGTCGCCGCCGGAGATTTTAATGGCGACGGAAATTTGGATCTGGCTGTTTCCGACACCGCTGGTACGGTTGGTATCTACCTGAAGGATCCGAACGGAGGTTACGTTCCGCTGGTCAGTATCCCGTCGACGCTCCCCAATCCGCAGGGAATTCTATCGGCCTACCTCAATAACGATACGAACGCGGACCTCGTAACGTGGGATGCCACCGGTATTGAGGTCTTACTGGGGAACGGCAGCGGCGGCTTCACGGAAGCGGCGGGAAGCCCGTTTGTCCCTGGCCCAGGCGCCATTACCGGCATCGGATCTGTGTCGGTTGGAGACTTCAACGGAGATGGAATACCTGACCTGTTCGTTGTTCGGACGCCCTCGTCGACATCCAAGGGGGAAGTGGCGATCCTACTAGGCAACGGCAGCGGTGGATTTACGGCCGCCGTCGGAAGGGGCTACGCTTCCAGTTCTTCGGATCTTCAATACGCCGTTGTGGCAAGCTTTAACGGAGACGGTCGGACGGGTGTTGCCGTCACCGATCCGGGGAATGACGCAGTGGTTGTGCTGCAAGGCACGCCAGTCCCGGCCAAGGTTGGCATTTTCCGGTCCGGGTTCTATTGGCTAGAGGACGTCGACGGAAACCAACAGTTCAACGCTCCGCCCGATCGCGCCTTCGCGTTTGGCGGCATTCCTGGGGACATACCGATTACGGGCGACTGGAACGGCAGCGGGACTTCGAAGGCCGGAATCTATCGTCCCAGCAATGGGTTATTCATTCTCGACGCTAACGGAAACGGTCAGTTCGATGCTGGCGACTATGTCTACAACCTGGGTGTTAACACGGAAGCAGGGGATGTACCCGTAGTCGGCGACTGGAACGGTGATGGACGAACCAAAGTGGGCTTATTCCGTCAAGGCTTCTTCTGGATTCTCGATACCAATGGCAACGGAGTATTTGAACAGGGAGTCGATCAGACGTTCGCGTTCGGCGGTGTTGCCGGAGATGTGCCGGTGGTGGGCGATTGGAACGGAAGCGGCACCAGCAAGATCGGTCTGTTCCGGCTGGGCTTCTACTGGATCTTGGACGCCAACGGCAACGGAATCCTAGACAACATTAACGGCTCCGGAGGCGACCAGGCATTTGCCTACGGCGGCATCGCTGGCGACGTGCCAGTAGTTGGCGATTGGAACGGCGACGGCACAAGCAAAGTCGGTGTGTTCCGGCAAGGCTTCTTCTGGGTGCTGGACGCCAACGGCAATCACGCCTTTGACGGAACCGGTGCGGGGCAGGATTTCGCATTCCCGTTCGGCGGTCTCGGCGGCGATGTGCCGGTGGTGGGGAAATGGTGACGGGCGGGGGTTGCCGCAATGATCGGCGTCACTCCTTCATGCTGGGGCAATCGTATGTGACTTCGCGATCCGGAGAGAAGAGAACCCGGGTTCGTCGAACTACCAGTTTCATTTCGCCGGGTGCGTGCTCGTAGGAACAGAGACGTCGCGCTACTACCTGGTAAATCCGCGGCTCAGGATAGATTGGTACGTTCAATTCCGTCATCGACCACTCGAGTAAGTCGAAATGGTTTATGCCGCGAGTATCACTCACGTACACATAGCGCAAGAGTTCTTCTGGAAGTCGGTCGGCGAAGGCGTCCGTGACATAGATCGAGGGCTCGTTTCGCCTTCCGGCATAGAGAGAGTACGACAGATACTCCTCCCACAGGTCAAAAAAGCTTAGCGCGGGGGCTACGCAGAACAGTGCGAGCACCACCATACGGAACTTCAAGCCGTGCGGCCGGAAGATGTTCGCCGCGGGAACCGGTTGCTTCCAAAACAGGATCAGCAGGAAGCAGATCATGGCCACATTCCACGGCCACACAACGCTATTATGATTGCTTCCAAGCGGACCGATTGCAGCCAGAATCATCAGGTGCATGATGATTCCCGCACCGGCGGCGACGGTCCGGGAGCGGCGGTTCAAAAGGCCAATTCCAATTGCGGCCTCAATGAAGGGTGGCAGGACACCAAGACGTTGAATAGCCGAAGCCGCCCATGAGGGCAGCTCTTTGACCAAGGGCTCCGTGAGCAATTGAAAGATTCGAACGGTGAAGTCGGCGTGAATCTTCTGCAATCCGCTCCAGAAATAGGCTGTCGCTACAATGAGCCGGCAAGCATTGAGAGCAGGGTGGTCGTTGTCATCTTCGGGCCGGTTCCAGTAGAGGGCCAGGACGATGAGCATCACGAGATACTGATAAAACCAGGGTTGCCAGCGCGACTGGTCGAACAGAGCCATGACGATCGCGAACCCGACGAATAGCGCGATCCAGTGCGATGGGCGCTTCACCCCGGCGATGACGACCAACACCGTCAGCATCGCGCCGTACAAGATATGGTCGACGGGCCAGGGAATCTGCCCGAGGAAATGGAAGACCGGAATTGTCGGATAGAGACGGTTGCTGAACCACAGCGTGGGCGAAAGAGCGAGCCCGGCGAACATTGCCGCGGCCAGAACCCATCTAAGGCGGACCATCGGCCTCGATGCTTCTATTGCAACCTTCGGTCTCGCCTGTCGCTGAGGTTTCCTCGTCTGACGGGATACGGTCTTCATGAGTCCGAACCAGATCGGCAATGCGGCGACGCACCGACGCGGTGTCATTGAACAGAATACCCATTTCTGTGCTACTTACGTAAGGAATCGTGAGCGGAGTTCAGGCGTGGGCACCATACAAGTATCCCGCTTGCCAAACCAACCATAGCGGTGATGGGCAATCAGGTCGTAGACCGAATCGCGTAGTGGCCTCGGCACACAGATCAAAGCGTACAGCAATGGCCACGGAAAACGCAGCCGCTTGGCAATTCGCAGTGCGGCGGACGACCGCGTGTATACGGTGCCGCGTTCAATCAACGCCACGCTATCCGGAAGCGCGCACTCAATGCCGCACTCCCTCAGCAAGAGCCGAGCGGCTTCCGAATCGAGCGGCGCGAAGCGGAATCGGCCGCTGGGATCGCGAGCGATGATGAAGACGACAAACCCGTTACACAAGTTGCAAACACCGTCGAAAAGCACTGCGGTATCGTCCACCTATCCATGATAGACCGGGCTTTGATGCGCAGAGCGTGACCGATTGAACCGAGCTATTGAAGCCCTAGCCGATCATTTGAAAGCTGCGGGGGAAGACAACGGGGCAAGACAAAAAGGGGCTATCAACTAAACCAACAAGAATGATGGTGAGCCGGGCGGGACTCGAACCCGCGACCACCGCATTAAAAGTGCAAAATACAGTCCACCGCGTGCACTTCCCTGCCCTAGTTCTAGTCGTATAAGCCCTGAGGCAGCGCACCGAAGTGCATTGAGTACGCGACTTTTGGTATCAGTCATGGGATCAGTCGCGGATGTGGTTCAACTACGCGACGAGCCTCTGCGCTGCGAGTTCGCGAGTAGGTCGGCCACCGCTGCGGATGGTGCCAATTGAGCGCCGCGGTGTGTCCGGCGTCAATCGTCGAATCAAAGGCCCGGCCGAATTCGAAAGCTGAGCAGTACTGGTTCAAGATTCCGGACGACGAAGAGCTGTTGATGAGCTTGCGGCCGGCCGAGTGGAAGTGTTTCGTTGTAGTTTCACGCTCGATCCAGCGTGGTGAAAATGGAGGCCTGATCAGCGAACGCGAAGTCGCACGCCGGACAGGGCTGGCTCTTCGGCATGTCACTGCCGCGCTAGATTCCCTCGTGAACGAGCGCGCGCTACTGGGACGTAAATGCAAATCTGGGTCGACGACAGAATACTATCTGCCCTTCCATTTCCGAGGGAATGACCGTATCCCTACGGGGATACAGTCAGGGCCGGTGAGCTGTATCCCTAGGGGGAAACAGTCAAGGGCGAACTGTATCCCTACGGGTGAACAGAACTGTATCCCTACGGGTGAACACCATCTAAATTACTTAGAGTCTTCAGAGAACACACACCAAAACTCTGGAGCGACAGACTCGGTAGCTTCGCCCCCAGAGGAGACGCGGGAGCCGGTCCATCGGCCGATTACTCCGCTTCCCCGGCTACGGTTCGAAGAGTTCCCATGCGGCGGCTGGAATACCTCGGAGGATTTCGAAACCTGGTGGGCCCGGATCGTCGCGGGCCATCCGAACAAGCACCAGAACGCTGTCGCGAAGAAGAAGGCGCTCGCTTTAGTCTTGTCGGGGCAACTCAACCGCGTCGATTCGAACGCGGCTACGCGGCATTGGCCGCCGCAAATGCGGCAGATTGGTCCGAGAAGAACGGCCGTTACGCCACGAATTTGCGGCAGATCCTCGAAGACGGCCTTTGGAGATTCGTTCCTGTTGTACCTGCAGCCTCGGAGTATCAGAGCGCCGAAGACTATTTGCGAAGGATGGAAAACGAATGAGAAATCAAACCGACCTGATTTTTGATAAAGGGCTGCCGGCGAATATTGACGCCGAGCGTTTTGTGCTTGGGTCTATCCAGCTGAGGAGTGAAACTTACGCCGATGTTGCTGCTGCCCTTCGCCCCGAAGACTTCAGTCTCGAAAAGCACCGCCGCATTTTCGCGCGCATGAAGGACCTGTGCGAACGCGGCGAAAAAATCGATCGCGTCACGCTCACCAATGAGCTGATGAAGCAGGGGCAGATCGAATCTGTCGACGGGTTCGGGTACTTGGCGTCGCTGGATGAAGGTCTGCCGGTGCTAGTGAATCTCGACTCCTACGTTTCGATCGTGCGCGACAAGTCCGTACTTCGGCAAGCGATCTTTGCATCCCAAGCGGCGATCGAAGAGTGTCTGGCCGCTGCCGATCCGACGCCCGAGATTCTCGCACGGGCGGAAAGAACCATCGCCGCGCTTTCGACCGAAACGCGCTCGGCAAGTTTCCGCAGTCCGCTGGAAGTGATCACCCGGGCCGGCGGTATCAATGCATTTCTGAATCCGGAACATCGCAACGGGGGTGTAGAGACGCCCTGGCCGCTGCTCAACCGGATTCTTGCAGGCCGCGGCTTCGTGCCCGGCCAAATGGTGGTGATCGGTGCGCGGCCGTCGATGGGTAAGACGGCTCTCGCTTGCCAGATTGCGGACGGCGCCGCGACGAACGGTACCGGTGTGGCCTTCTTCACGCTGGAGATGCCCGACCAGGATATTCTGCAACGCATGGCCGCGGCCCGCGCTCAAGTCGACTCGCTGAAAGTGAAACAAGGCCTGGCGACGTTGTTCGAAACCCAGGCATTGAGTGAGGCCTTCGCCGATCTCGCAGACGATGGACCTGCAAGCTTTGGATTGACGACACCACAGGGTGCACGGTGCCGGCGATGCGCGCGGCGATACGGCGCCTCGCAGCGAAACACACGATCGGACTGGTGGTGATCGATTACCTGCAGCTCGTGGAAACCAGCGGCGGATCCGAGCGCCGATATGAGCAGGTGTCCGAGATCTCGCGGGGCATCAAGCGTTTGGCCCGCGAGTTTAACGTACCGGTGGTGGTGCTGGCGCAGCTCAATAGGGAGATGGAGAAAGATTCAAGGAAGCCGCGCCCGAGCGATCTGCGCGATTCCGGATCGATCGAGCAGGATGCGGATATTATCCTGATGCCGGCGAGGCAGAGTGACCAGGACGAGCATGCGGACACACTCATGATCGATCTGATCATTGCCAAGCAGCGCAACGGGCCGCTGGGGAAAGTGCCGCTGAAATTCTTGAAGCGGTTTGCGAAGTTCATCGAGCCGCCGAAGGCCGGCGTCCAGGCAGCCTGAGCGGTTTAACCCAAAGCAACATGGCCAAACCCTGCTCAATTTGCTTCAGCGTCGACGTCGCCGGGATCAACGCCGCCATGATCAGCCGCGCATCCTACCGCGAAATCGCCCGCCGGTTTTCGGTTTCGAGGAGCGCCATCGGGCGCCACCGGACACACGTCACGGAGGCCACTGTAAAGGCTGAAAGCTCTGAAGACGTGCTGGATCAGATTCAGAGGTGGAGTGAGGAAGCCGTGGAAGTGGTGGGCCAACTTCTGTCCCGGCAACCGACAGCGGCGGGCAGAATTACCAGGCGAAAAACCGCTTCGAGGCGCCGGCAAACCGTCTTCAAAGGGTCGAAAACGAGCTGACTTTGACTCTCGCGGGAGATACATCTCAGATGTGGCTTTGTATCAATGAGTTGACATTACTTTTAACGGGACAAGAGGCCCAAAATGGCCGCTTGCCGAAACAGTGCTTACTGAAAATATGGAACTTACGCCGCCGCAAACGCCATGCTCCCACCCCAAACAGTGCACTATAAAAAAGGCCGGTCCACGGCCTTTGACCGAGGCCGCCGGCCCGAAGACCCGAAACGACTCTTGGAGGCAGCTTGAAAATGAGCCAATCGAACGATTCGAAGCCCGACGCGAGCGAGACCACGGCGCCCGCCGGAGCGAACGAACCGGAGCGCGCCGCGGATGGTGGCGGCGGTAGTCCGGCGCCCAAAGCGGCCACGCGGAAAAGAACCTCCGCGCGACGTCGGCCCACCGCGCGCGCCAAGCCTCAACGGCGGACCACATGAAGCCGTCGAAGGGCAGTCAAACGAGGCGGGCCCAACCGGCCGCAGCTTCGCGATTTGCGCGAGACGTTCCGGAAACGGAAAACCGTTTTGGCGATGCCGATTACCCGGGCGGTTCAAGCCAACGACCACGCCGCGCGGATCGACGCTCACCGCAAGCAACTCGACACGATAAACGAAGCCTATCGCCTCACCATGCAGAACGTGTTCCACGAGCCGGTATCAATCGCCAAAAAGCGGGCGCTGATCAGAAAAAACGTTCGGCAATTTGCGGCGGCTCTAAGTGACTGGCAGATCGCGGCATTAGATCTTCTGGCAGCCGGTCAACGGGCCGCGCTGGTTCAGATGTGGCCGGACTTCAAAGACGGGCGCTGGATTCACTGACGCCGGCCAAGTTGAAGGTCACGGGTCGGTTTTTTTGTAAACGCGAACGCGATGAAGACTCCGGTGGCTAAAGCGACCGCGGCCCCGCCACGGAGGAGCGCCGTTCCCTGCATCGACTCCCATTCCATGACCGATCGCGCGCGTTCAATTCCGAGGAACGTAGCCGCCAGTGCTTGTATGCACATTAGAAAGCCGACCGCGCGCACCGTCCTGGGCCAGCGAGAGCGAAAGGCAGCCAGGATCAGCACTAAACCCATAGCTGCGCGAACGGCGCCGGCGGTATAGAATCTGCCAGGCGTTGCGTAATACAATCGGCGAAGCGTGGTCCCGCCGTCGGGGGAAACGAGGCCCACTGTGCCGACGATGATGGTGAAGACGGCGATCAGTAACGCGGCAATTTTCACAGTAGCGCCATCACCAGAAGTCGTCATCACGAACACCTCGATTCTTTGTTGCGTCAGTTTTTCACGTCTGGTGCTGGAACGCAACGATTGTGTCTTTTTTGAAGCAATGCCGCGCGCCTCCGTTCCCTTAGCTCCTGAGAACCAGGCGAATCGCACTGCCCGCCTATTTAACGAGTCTTTCGATTGCGGCCGTGATTTTCGCCAACTCAGACGGCAGCTTTTGGATTTCGAAGTGAGTCTTGAGTGCCTCATCATCAGCGAGAAGCGATTCCTCTAGGTGACTGGTAGCGAGAACGAATCGGTGTGACCGCGACTTGCCGGCTACGTCCTGGAAATGGACAATACCGGCATAGTTCGAGTGGCCGTGTTTCTCTGCGAACCGGCGCGCCACGTCGACGAAAAAAGACTCGTCTTTATCCGGCAACAAAATAGGCACGGGGCACTCCTTGGTGAGATACTTGGCGGGGCCTCCCTCTGCGGCCTCGACCGCCTTCCCATCCCATTCCAGATAAACGTTCTTAGCGATTCCCTTTCCGAGGTTTTGAATACGCAATTGCAAAACCTGATACCTCGAACGCGCATCGAAGCTCGGATATGGGAGCGGAGCGTTTGCGTCCTCCTGAAGTTCTAACATCCGCTGCGTCGACCATGTGGCAAACACAGCAGGAAGGACGGCCAGCGCGGCGGCTCCCACGGCCCATACCTCCGGCCTAAAGGCCCCAGGAAAAAAGAACACCATCCCCATCGCTGCGACCGCCGCAAGAAAAGCGAGCGCTAGAAACACGCGAATCACGTTGCGCATAGAGTTCACTTTAACGCCATCGTGGAGGATATATTCGCATCTCAGCTCCCTGCGCAGCACCGCCGCCCGAGGGTTGCGAGAAGTAGAGCTTATCGCGAGCCAGAAAAGCCACCGCCTCTGGGACATGGTCCAGCGCTTCCTCCGAAAATGGTTTCGGGGATAATCTAAACGTGCATCCCCCTGACAAACCGAAAACACGGACACAGTGGGCCGAACGCCATGTCGAGGATTTCCTCGCCCTGCCGCTGGTGCGGGAGTTCGTGCTGCGCAGCCCGCAGACCATCGATCACACGCAGCGCGAGGTTGCGGACCACCTAATCCTGCAAAGTGGAGCGGGAATCCTGATTTCCCAGAAGTGCCAGGAAGACCCGACGTCGCGCGACGAAACGAAAACAGAACTTTGGGCGCGAAAGAACGCGAAGAACGCCGTTAGACAACTTTGCGGTGCCCTCCGCGCCGGGCCGAGGCTCATCTGGTGCGACCATCCGCGCCGCGGCCGGGTCGAATTTCCGGCGGGGCTGCCGCCCATCACTCATGGGATCGTGCTTGTAGAGGTGTTCCAGCCGATCGATCTGCAGCCGGACGCGGACGAATCGCCATTGAGCTGCGATGGCACGCCAATCACGTACCTTTCGGTCAATGATTTCCTAAATCTCGCCGTGGAACTGCGGACCGTGCCGGAGCTGATCGCATACTTCGATGCCCGTCGCGGTCTGCCGATAACGGATTTGCGGCGGATCGGCAGCGAACGGCCGCTTTTCGAATACTACTTACTCGAAGGCGGTTCATTGCAGGGTTGCGCCGGTATCAGCGACGCGGCGATTGCGGTCGCGGCCCAGGAGGATCGCCTGACGGAAGCGTTGGCAAGCAAGAAGGAGTCCGATTTCTACAGCGGGCTTCTTGAGCACGTCGCGGACGCGCTGGCCACGAGGCATCCTGACGCCGCGAACCTACCTCCGGGGTGGGCGGGGCTTTACGATCACGGGCCGCAGAGGACGAATTACCTTCAGCTACAGGAAATCATTGCGGACCTGCGGCTGCGCGAACGGGCGATGATGGGACAGGCATTCGATGAGGCCAGTAATGGAGTGGCCGGCAGAAGCCAGGGATTTACCTACCGGGCGATGCACTTCGACGCGCGTCCGGAATGGGTCTTCGTTTTCGGCGCTTCCCGCAACATCGAGCGGCTGGAGTTATTGCGAAGAATGGACGTGCTCATGAGCAGCGCCATGACGGCGTATGGCAAAACGCGCTGCTTCATCGTCGTTGACCGCGATTCCGTGAGCTACGAAGTCGGGCTGTCACGGCCGGATTTCCGCCCGGCACTGGCGGATCATGAGTTGGCGGAGCATTTCTTCGGCCGCCTGAAAGTGACAAGCGGGCCGGTCGGGCTTCGTGCCCTGATCACGGGACGGCGGGAACCGCCCGCGTGATCGACACCTCGAACGCTCTGCCGGTTGCGTCGTAGAGGTGCGCCTTGACCAACTCGCAGATCCGTATGATCGCGATGTGGGTCTGCTCCACGGGATGCGGCATCGGAAGAGTCAGGTGAGCCGCGCCTTTGTCGGCCATCTTCAAAAAACCGGTCAACAGCGTCACGTCGTCCGCCGTCAACGCCGCAATATCAATCGAAATACCGCCGAGATCAGTGGCATTCACGTCGTCATCCTTCGGCCTGAATGGCACGAGCACATCATGTTTGTTCTTCGAGACGCCGAGAACGTTCAGGTACATCCTGCCTGTAATTAGCGACGCTTCAAACGCGGCTTCTAGCTGCGCCCGGTCACCGTGCCAGGGCTGGCGCGTCATCAGATAGTGCGCCACGAGAATGCGTGTACGGTATGGAAGGTGGATCGCGAAATATTCATCGATTTGCCTCGCGCTTAGCTTGCCCATGTTTCGAATCCGATGGTAGGAAATGAATTCGCCTTCGCGAAGCCTCGGTCGGAAAACTCTCGGGCTAAGCCGGTCGCTCGTGCTGCGGCAGTGAATATTGACCGGGACATTGCGCTTTATGCTGCCGAAAAGCAATGCGCGTGCTTTCTCGTCGGCAGCGGGCATGCTGTAGCCGTGAATGAACACTTCGTCGGCTTGACCAAGCCTGCGTGCGGCTTCGCCCCAGAGTGGTTTCCAAAACTGGTCCCAGTAGAATTTCTTCCGGGGATCCGGCAGGACGAACGTGCCGGAGTTGTTGATGCCGACGCCAGTCGGACCGATTCTCGCATCCACGAGATCCTCGCAGCCGAGCAGTTTCAGATCGCGCGGGAACATCAGCGGGGGCGGGGCGCCCTGCATGGGAGCCTGGAACCAGTTCACGCTGCCATGCAGTTTGTAGATTTTGGTCATGGAAGGCGGGTGTCTCCCAAAGGCTGCAAATCCGTAGCCGGTGCGAATATCCCATTTGCCAGCTTTCGCAAGGGCGCGCTCCAGAGCGATGTCGTAATTCAGGGTGATGACAAGATCGTCGGCCGCGATTCGGTCGGCGAAGCGGTCATAGGCGATCTCGCTGGTCCGCGCTGACTCGATCTCATAGAAATACTCGCGGAAAGCCATGATCAGGTCGCTTCGCAGGTACTGCGGATAGAAGCCGCTTGCCGGAGTGTCGGCATCACCGCCATTCCCGCGCTTGCGTTCGGTGCAATCGTGAAAGATGTCCTTGTGGTCCTGCCGGTAGGTTGTGGGACCTTCGGGCTTGATCCGGTTGTACCCGAATCCCTCCAACTCGCCGAGGATGGCCTCAAAATCATCGAGCGAACCGAATGTCTCGCGGACCTGCAGAATGCGGTTGCGGCACGTCGGAACCCAATGTTCGGTATTGCTCTTTTTGTCCAGCCATTCCGACAGCGCCTGCAGAAGCTGTGAGGCGAGGGGATATCCCGCATCGGCCGACGCCCCGGCTCCAAGAATGTAGGCGGTCATGTGGACCATCATGGACTGTGGGTTCGGATGGGGGCAACTCGCCTTCCCGGATTTCGATAATGTTCACTTATCGCAAGTCAGGAGCGCTGACAAAAACGCCGGTTGACCGTGGTGCGGCTCCCCGGCCGCTTGCATCACAGACCCTCCGATGAAACAATCCGGATGATGTGGAACCAGGGTCCTGGAAAACGTTCGCTTCCGAATGCTCAAGTGATCCGTCCTATCGCAGTCGCGGCTTTCTTGGTTTTTTCGTCGTACGGCATTTTCGCGCAGTCCGCAGCGCCACTCCCTGCGTTTGTCGTCTCGACCATCAAATTGAGTAGTCCCGATGTGCGGGGTGCAACCTTTCGTTTCATAGGCGCCCATCGTTGGACGGCTAATAACCCTACGCTCAGAGATTGCATCGCATTTGCTTATAACCTGGCCCCCGAGCTAATCTCGGGCGGACCATCTTGGATCGACTCTGAGAGATACGATATCGTTGCTGCGCTACCTGGTGAGACGCGTCCGCCTATGGAACAAGTTCTGCGGATGTTTCAGGCGCTTCTAGCTGACCGGTTCAAGCTCAAATTCCATCATGGACAGCAGCAACTAGCTCACTATGATTTGGTCGTCCGGAAAAGTGGAGCGAAAATTAACGAAAGCGCCCCGGGTCAAGACCATGCGAATCTCATAATCGCTATCGGACCTCGGACGGCGACGCTCCCGGCCCGGAACGCAACCATTGAGAGATTTGCTTCATTGCTGCAAGGCGCCGTATTGGACCGACCGGTGGTAGATAAAACCGGACTTTCGGGAAGATACGACTTCAATCTGGAGTTTGTAGTTGATGGCACGCGAATCCCGCCAGCCGGACCAGCACCGGTAGGAGCCGACATCGACAACAAACCGGATATCTTCACTGCCATTCAGCAACTTGGCCTGGAGCTGGAGCCAGCGAATGGTCCTCTCGACGCAGTGGTCATTGACAGCGTAGAAAGGCCGGATCTCGACTGATGATTCCCCGCTTGTTTTTGCCCGGAGTTAAGGCCAGGGAGGGCTGTCAGGCGGTGGCTGTTGACGGCTGTTCTATCGCTGCAACATGCTCTACGGCGGTCGGCGCGGCGCCACAATCACACGGTGCATGGGGAAGCTCCGGGCCGTTGTGAACCGCGCAATCGGCCGTGTGGCCACAGCCCTGCTTGGGCTGCGATCGTTTTCGCTCGGACTTCAACGCCTCTTTCAGCGCAACGATTCGAGCCACCAGCGCCGCCGGCTCGCACCGGTGAGGATCGGTGGCAGAGTTGGACGTGCGCGCGTTGAAGACGACGTCACAGAGTTCGCAGGTTCGGAAGTCGCTCATCGTGCTTAATCTGAATAATCGCACGAAGGGTGGCCGGCGGGCGGAATGAGTCTGGGTTTGCGTACGCCATATAGGGCCTCCCGCCAGGCGATTTATGGGCTCAAGCCTTTCCAAAACCTCAAGAAATCAAAAATGAAGACGGTCGCGGCTGGTGAAACAGGACGCTCTAACGACCGCCGCTCCGCTTCAGGTCTTCCAGCAGCCGTTCAAAATCCCGACGCGCCTGGTCCAGATCCTCTTGGCAGCTTTCCACGAGCTTCCCAAGGCGTGCGTATTCCCCACGGTCCTCGGTGTGCATTCTGGTGCCGAAGGTTAGAAGCGCATCGTGCAGCGCTTCGGCTGCCTTTCTGTATCTTTCCAGCAGTTCTGTCTTCATGCTGATGCCGCTTCAGCAGTCACACAGACAATTATGCTGATTCCGCTTCAGCAATGTCAATTGGCAGTTGAAACAGCTAGCATTAATACCAGTGGCTCGCAAGACGACGGTATCGAAATACTTGGCTGGGATCGGCCGCAAGGGCGGGAAAGCCAGCGGCAAAGCCCGTATGGAAAAGCTCACGCCAGAGCAACGCGTGGCAGTCGCCAAGAAGGCCGCCGCCGCCAGATGGGCGAAACCGGTTACCCAAGAAGATCTTAAGCGGCAATCAGGCTTTCAGGCCGCTGAATGGACTGCTGACCGCGTTGCACAGATGGGCGCGGAGAATATCAACTCGAGGATAGCGGGCGGGGCCGCGGTGAAGCCCGGGAAGCTGACGTTTGACAAGAAGCTAAAGATGGCCACGAAGGCGAAGAAGACCGCCGCGCGCCCCTCCGTACCGGTTGTGGCCGCAAAGAAAAGCAAAGCTCTGCCTCGATCCCGACGTAAACCAAAACCTTAAGACTTGGAAGATACCTCATTGATGCATGGCCGATATTCTCTGTGCGGGACAACATGCGTTGTGGCAGGAGCATCGAGCAGCCGTCAAAAACTATATCGCGGCGATGCATGCCCTAGCCGAACTTGTTAGCCTTTCTGCCGAAGACCCGGCCTTCAATCATGCTCATCTACGAATAAAAGCAGCTCGCGGGCTTTGTGATGTGACACGAGGCGCCTTGGAACTTCACGAAGCAGAACATGGATGTGGAACTTCAAAGCTGCCCACCGACCCAGAAACAATCTATTAGGCAACTATCGCCTTCCTGACTTGTGAGAAGTGAGCGTTATCGACAGTCAGTGTTTCCCGGGTTACTCATACCTCAAGGCAATCGCTGGATCCACGCGTGTGGCGCGGTGCGCGGGAATCCAGCTTGCGACAACGCCTGTCACGAGCAGCACTACGACCACCGCACCGAGCGTCAGAGGATCATAGGGAGAAACCTGAACAAGCTGGCTGCGAATGAACTGCGACAAGGCGATGGCGGCGAGCAGGCCCGCCACTATTCCGATCGCGATTAGCCGTAACCCCATGGCGATCACGTAACCCAGCACCGCGCTTCGGTCTGCACCCAGGGCCATGCGAATTCCGATCTCATGGGTCTGGCGCTCGGTCGTATAGGCGATGACACCGTACACGCCGATTGCAGCTAAGGCCAATCCGAGGCCAGCAAAAATCGACAAGATGACGAGCGTAAAGCGTGGCCTGGAATACGTGATATCGTTCATGAAATCTTCAAAGGTTCGATTGATGGTCGAGGCAACCGCCGGATCGGTGGCCCAGATTTGCTGGCGCACGGCGTTGATCATCGTGAGAGGGTTCTGGGAAGTGCGGATAATCACGCCGCGGAACCAGGAACCAGAAACGGTGTAGGGAATCCAGACCTCTGGCGTCGGAGGCTGCTGTAGCCCTTGGTTTTTCATGTCGGCAGCCACACCGACGATTTCGAAGCTTGGATTTAGCACCGGATCCGGCCATTTTTCGAGGTTCGTGAGCTGAACGTGTGCGCCCAGCGGATTGTCAGTGCCGAGGTATCTGCGGGCGAACGTTTGGTTGACGACGACCATCTTCCTTGCGCCGTACAGCTCGGTTTCGTTGAATGAGCGTCCTTGCACCAGCCGTGCGTGCAAAGTCGAGAAGAAATTATCGTTGACCAACTGGACGGCCGTGGTCCATTTCTCCGTGTGCGACTTGCCCGGGACGTCCACGTCCGAGGGAATGCCTCCATAGAGCGGAAGGGAGCTGATCGCCGCCACGCTGATGACCCCCGGGATCGTCTGAAGCCGCGTGATGAGCGGGCGGTAGAAACCTATGATTGCCGCGGCGGTTTTGTAACGCGCTTGGGGCAACGCTGGCCGAACCGCCAGAAGATGGTCCGGCTGCAATCCGAGAGGGACGTCCTGCAGCGCGACGAAACTTCGAATAAGCAATCCGGCGCCGGCCAACAACGTAAGCGAAAGAGCAACCTCACCGACCACCAGCGCGTCGCGTAGGCGACCGTGCCGGAAGCCGCCGCTCACACCTTTACCTGTGTCGCGCAGAGCGGCGATCGTATCGCGCCGCGAAACTTGTAACGCGGGCGCGAGCCCAAAAATGAATACGGTCACGAGGGTGATCCCGACCGTAAACAGAAGCACGCTACCGTCGAGGCTGACCACCGCCGAAGGAGGAACAGCCTGACGAGGCATCCAGCTCATCACAACCTTCAAACCAGCCCAACCGAAGCCCCAGCCCACGCCGGCCCCCGCGATCGCCAGCAGCAGGCTTTCCAGCATAAGTCGCTGGACCACTTTGGAGCGGGTGGCGCCCATGGCCGCTTGGATAGCGAATTCCTTCTCTCGGGCAATCGCTCGAGCCAAAAGAAGATTCGCCACGTTTCCACAAGCGATCAGCAGTACCAGCCCGACTGCAGCCAGCATGATAAACAACATCGTCCGGAAATCGCCGGTCACCATTTCCGCGTAGGAGGCGGAGCGAACGCGGAACCGGCTCGGATACTCCCTTGGATACAGCGGCGCGAGTTGGCGCGCCAACAGGTCCAAATCTGCATCCGCCTGCGACCGCGAAACGTTGGGCTTCAGATGCCCCAGCAACTGGTAAAAGCGGGACTGATCCTGCGCGTCCGAAGAGGAGCGGCTCACCATTTTCGGAATCCACATGTCCATGTTCCCCCAGGCGAAGCGCTGCGGCATGATTCCGATCAAGGTCCGCTGGACGCCGTTCAGCACGAAGGTCTGGTTCAGAATCGATGGGTCTGAGTGGAAGCGCTCCGCCCACAGCTTGTAGCGCATCACAAAAACGGGAGGCGCATCGGGCTTGCCATCGTCGGGAACGATGACACGGCCAAGAAGCGCGGGAACGCCCAGAAACTGAAAGGTATTCGGCGTTACCACGCCGCCGGCGAATTGTTCCGTGCCCGTGTCCGTGCGATAGAGCATGTCGTCGAAAGAGCGCCCGATAACACTGTCAAAGACATGGTTCCGCTCGGCATATTCTAAAAACTGAGGGGTCGTGAAGAAGCTCGGGTTGATAGAAGTGGCTACGGCCAAATCGTGGATCTCTATCCCGATCAGCCGGTGCTGATCCGCGTATGGAAACGGATTAAGCACCGCATTGTCGACGACGCTAAACATTAGAGTCGACGCGCCGATGCCCAGCGCCAAGGCCAGCACGGCGAGTATCGTGAAGCCCGGATTCTTGGCAAACCCTCTTAGTGCGAGTCGGACGTCGCGCAGAAGAGACATAAAACTGTACAGGTCAAATCAAAGATAGTACGCGCGCCATGCTCATGGGGTTCCAGCGAGTTTGCTGTGCGCGCAGCTTAGGCTTTTCTGAGTAGCGATAACTGGGTATTACCACGAGTCAGGGCGTGCTAGGCACTTTTGGGCGTTATACAACCAAGTGCCTGACTACCCGCATCGCTGGTGACTCGGACAAGTGGTCCGGATAACAACGAAATAGTTATGAGGGAGATGGAACGGCGCCGAGAGCTGACGGCCCCACACACAGTTTTAGCGCCCAAAAATTCAAAGTAGCCACTCGCCTACTGTGGTTGATTCCACGCAACTTGCTGTTCTTTCGTCTCACCAGACATGCCAGAATGTCCAGATCAGCAGTTCTCTGGGACAAGTCTGGAACAAATTCGTGTAGCGCCTCATTTCGCCCGCGCGTTTCTAAGGACACTGCGCTATCCTTCCGACATGGACATTTTGAAGATGCTTTCCGATCTACGCCAAGAGCGCGAGCAGATTGGCGAAGCAATCATCGCGCTGGAACGTCTCGCGCAAGGGCATGGCAAGCGGCGCGGACGTCCGCCGGCCTGGATGTCCGCTCAGAAGAATGCGCCCAAGAGACGCGGCCGTCCGCTAGGCAGTAAGAATAAGAACTGAGAGCTCCCTTGACTTACGAGCGATGTTGATCTGAATCGCTGCCCCACGAACGCTTTTTATTCTTGCGAGCAAGGAAACCGGGGTTGTATGCGCTGCGGGTCGTGACGCCGGCCGAAACGACGCTCTATGGCCGGTAGGCCCAAGTCCATTCTTAGCTCCCTCGCCGAAACAAGTTTTGTTCTGTTTTCGGAACACGCCAGCCTCAGGAGTCCCTTTTTTTACTTGCGCCAAGTATTGCAAACACGGCTTCAATGTAGCTAACTGTTCGGAATTCAGAAAACCGACAGACTTGTCATCTTAGCTTAAACGCTCAGGTTATGCTAACCGAGGAGAGTTTTCACTGATGAGCGAGATATCAGACGTGGTTCATGCCCATGAAGATGACCTCGAGCTCTATGTGCGCGGTGGATTGGAAGCTAAATACACTTCCGAGTTGGAGTCCCACTTGTTGGCATGCCTAGAGTGCCGAGAACGGCTGTGTGAATCCGTAGGATTATGCATCAAGCTAAATCCCAGTGAAAGCGGGAGATCGAGGGAGAAGAATAAACGAACCGAAGTTCGCTTCGATACCGGAGACGAGGCCATTTTCCAGGAACTCAATCCTTTGTCGCTGGATCGTCTAAAGGTCAGCGTTGTGGATGTTTCGAGGAACGGTCTCGGCATCATAGCCTCGAAGGCGGTGATGCCTGGAACAATCGTGTTGGTCCGAATAAAAAATGCCTTCGAAATGGGAGAAGTACGGCATTGTTCGGCCTTCGGAGACAGCTACCGGATCGGACTGAGGCTGCATTCTCGAAATTAACTATTAGTCTGCTCTGCGCCCTCAATCGCAAAAACTGATTGGCCCTCAACTTGGAAAGAGTGCGCGCCCATTCAACCTCGGTGAGAGACCGTCCGACACGCGAATCGAGCGCCGCGCGGGCTGCGTTCGTAAGTCAACTTAGACGTGTCCCCGGCGCAGATGTCCTTCTGAACAACGATGGAGCACCAGGAAAGAGCTTCTAGTGCCCCTGAGGCATGGCCTATAAACGCTGTTGGAGTTGTTCAGGACTGAAGCCGGCGGCGAGCTGTTTCCAAACTCAGCGCGATCCGCGTCACCTGACCGATTACTTCAATCTCATGGGGGTACGCGTAGGATTCGGCGTAACAACTTGAGGCCGGATGCGGTTGAACGATGAGATGGCCGTCACTCATCGAACACCAGCCGCAGACGTATCCTTCGCGGTGCTCCAGGAAGTAAATTGGGCGGTCGAATTCGCTCGACCAGCCAGAGGTGGCGACACGGCGCTTGGAGTCGTCAATCACCACGAGCGAGCCCGGTGGAATGAGGGGATACATTGACCAATCTTCAGTTCCAATGAACCCATAGCGGTAGTCCCGCACGTCTATGTTGCTCAATAACGAAAGCGGGACTGTCCCCCACTGTTGGATCAAGCGGCTCAAAAATGTGGAGCGGCTGAGGTCCAGTCCTGGATCAAGCGAGATAGGCACTTGAGCTTCGCCTTCTTCGGGACGCCACCCAACTAGATGCACGCGTCCGTGCTCGATGACATCGGTATCCCCGGGGATCGAATCGTGAGGGATGCCAAACCAGGAAAGTACTTCGGGCAGGTCCAGGCGATAAATAGCACACAGGGAATAGAGCCGGTAAATCGACGGCATTGTCCCTTTGTTTTCCATGTCGGCAAGACGACTCAGGGCAACAATGAATTCGTCGTTCCCTCGCTGCCGGGCGATCTTGCTACTGGCTTCCTCCACGTCGCGGAAGCGGAGGTTCAGCCGCTCACGGACCCGCTTGAGTTTTTGCCCTGGTTCTTCCATCGTTCCCAAGCGTAGCAGTACCCGAAATCGAACCTAGATGTACGACTGGGAAGCGCCGGCGAGTGTTTTAGGACAAAGCTGCGAGCCTTTCTGACTTGCGAGAAGACTCGCTTACCGTGAGCCAGGAAGGCCGCAACTCTCCGAAAATGTTCGCCCGGCACATTCTATCCGGCAGTGTTACGATTTCTGCGTGGATAGCTTAGACATTCGCCATAGCTCCTTGGTGTCGCCCGACGCAGCCCGGCTGATTGCGGCACTGAATGCCGAGCTGACGGCCACGTTCCCCGAACCGGGCGCCACTCATTTCTCACTGAGCGATACACAGGTGGTGTCCGGACAAGGAGCGTTCTTGGTCGCCTATCTCGACGGTGCGGCGGTCGGTTGCGGCGCTGTCCGGAGACTGGACGGAGAAACCGCTGAGATCAAGCGAATGTATGTGAATCCCTTGGTACGCGGGCGAGGCATAGGGCGCGCTCTGGTCGAAGCCCTCGAACGCGAGGCGCGGCTGTCCGGCGTAACAAGGGTCGTACTGGAAACAGGGACGCGCCTTCCACGGGCCATCAAGCTTTACGAAGCCATGGGGTACACCCGCATCCCGCTGTTCGGCGAATATCTCTCGTCACCGGACACGAGCCTGTGCTTCGGTAAATCACTGGTTGAACAAAATTGATCCGACCGTGTGGCGCAGGAGCGCCTCCGAACTGCGAAGAGATGAGGGACCTTCCAAAGATGTCCGTCCGTGGAATCGGTAGGCACTACAACCCGACACCTGCCGCGGCATTCTCCGTGAACAACGAACCTTCCCGGATATAACGGCGCATCATCGCCGAGCTGCGGTGGCCCGTCTGGTTCATGATCGCCCGCTCAGAGACACCCGCGGCCGCTGCCGAAGTAGCCAGGCCCGCGCGCAGACTGTGTCCGGCGTACTTGCTCCCGTCGAAGCCCGCCGCCGTGGCGTAACGCTTCACGACCAGCGCGACACCATAGGGCGAAAGTCCGCGCGGGAACATGCGGCCGTGGCGATCGACGGGACGGAATAGCGGACCCGTGACGAGGCCCGAGGCCTCCAGGTAAGCGCGCAGCGATCGCACCGGACAGGTTTCGAGGTTCGAGCCGTAAGGAATGCCAATCTTCCGGCCTTCGCCCTCCTGATCCGTCTTGCTGCGGCGAATGGTGATCGTCAAACCATCGGTGATGAATTCGCAGTCCTCGAGCTGCAGGGCCACCAACTCGGAGCGGCGGAACGCGCCGGCGAACCCGATCAACAGAAGAGCCCGATCGCGCACACCGAGCAAGTTGCCCGGAAGCGTCCGCAGCATCGCCCGCAGATCCTTGGTCAGAACGGCCGCTTTGCAGTCTTGCGCAGTTCCGTGCGTCCGCTTGATTCCCTTCCAGACCTCGGAAACCGTGGCGTTCTTCATGCTGGCGGGCGATTCGTGGCCGGCCGCCTGGTGCGCCTTCGCGATCGCGGCCAGGCGCCGCTGCAGGGTTGCGGGTTTGAGAAGGCCACCAAACTCGGCGAGATACAGGCCAATTGTTTCGGGCGCTGCAGGGAGTGACGCGAGATTGTGCGCGGTCGACCACGCCACGAAGTGGCGCCAGTCGGAGCGATACGCGCGCACGGTGGCGGGCGCCTTCGCGTGGTGGATGTATTCGCGGGCGCGTTCGGTGGCGATCGTAAGCAGCGCCAGCTCGGTGGTGGAAGAGGAAGGCAGAATCGCGGGGATCATGAAAGACTCCGTGGGCCAGGCTCGACCTTCGCGCCGGCGTGCATGCGCGCGAGCAGCTTTTCCTTGAACGCGGCCGCTTTCAATTCCAGGTTGCCCAGCTCGTTCAGCTCCGACTGCGAGACGGTTTCCTTGGGAGGCACACCGGCCGCCATCAGGCGTGCGTACCAGTCCCGGTAGGCTCGGGCGTTCATCTTTGGGCCACGGATCGGCTTTCGATGAAAGAGCGGCTTGCGGGTTGCAGGATCCCGTCCGAGCGGTACCATGACAGTCCACCGCAGGCCGTAGCCGACTAGGTACTGATCTTCGCTAGGAGGCATGCGGAAGCCCTTTCTCGCGCGCCACCAGTTCACGCCACGCCGCGCGCTGATGAAGTAGTTGCCCGATCAGGACGCACGTCTCGGAGCTTGGAGGCTTGCCCTTGGCGATCAGTGCTAGCGCGTTCCATTGGCCGGTGGTGAAAGCGTCGACGGCATCGGCTGAAATTTCGCCGGCCTCAATGATGTCCGCGTACAGCGTCGCTTTTCGCAAGCGATAGAGATCCACCGTTGGCTGGGTTGTGGCCGGCCAGGTCCAGCCAGGCACCGCCGCCGTGCGCGCGTTGTTACGAAGCATTGGGCACCTCCAAGCTCGCATCGCCCTCCGAAAATACCTGCCCTGTCTTTAGCCGCTGACGGACGTGTGGCGGGAGGTCGAGCTCGCCGTAGGAGACGAATTCAGCTGGCATCCCATGCTTTTCGATCGCAGCGATGATCTTCCTGAGAATGCGCCGAACGGCCGCTGGGCTTGTCTCCGGCATGATATAAACCCGAACCGCCGGCGTGTTATCGATGATGGCGTTTGCGCGATTTCCCCACACGATATCGCCATCCAGGTCCATTTCCAGCAAGCTGTCCACATCGGGTTTCTCGGACGGCAACCAGCCAACGAACTCGACCACGTCTGTGAGTCCGCGCGTTCTAATGAGACCCGCCATCTTGGCAAGCTCTGCCTGACGCGAATTGACTGGCGTTTTCTTGCCGCGGGCAGAGGCGGCATTACTACGAGGCATGAGGCACCTCCGGGTTCAGTTGCCGTGCGGGGAATACGACGAGCTTGGGTCGTCCCACCGGCTCTTTAGCTGGCTCGCTGTCTTCAGTCTCATCGTCGATCGTCGCTAGGAATTCCTCCACGGCTTCCACGCAGTCGCGCGGTACTTTCACGTAAGTTTGATCGCTCTCAATTTCGCGCATGAAGGCCTCGGCAAGCACGCTCTCGGCGGCTTCGTCGTCCGGGCCGCCGGTGAGGCTGTCGAAGCTCTCAAGCACTTCGAGCATCAGGTAGAGCTCGTGCATGCGGGCGGCGGTCATGAACTCCTCGAACTTCTCTCCAAGGTTCCCCCGCAAATTGGCGCGCACCATTTCAGACACAGTTGTCGGCAGTGGGTGCTCACGCTCAACCTTGGCGGGCCAGTGGCGCGAGAGCATCTTTAACCATTCGGGCGAGTCGCGCTTGATCCGATCTTGCCGCCAGCCGCATTCGGGGAATCGAAGGTTGAAGCTGTGGCCGATCGTCGCGGCCAGTAGGTGAGAAACGTCGACTTGGTCCCCGCCGTTGAGAATCAGATCGGCGGCCAGGTTGCAGACGGTCTCCTGGAAATCGGTGAGCGGCCGCGGAGCGACGGGCGCGGGTGAGGAGGCAGTGCGATTCTTACGCGGCATAGCGCACCGCCTTCCGTGCTTTGCGCAGTGATTGAGCGAGCGTTGCGTATTCGTCCTGGGTTAGGTCGATCGTCCAGGTCGTAGTCGAAACCCACATGCCGGCGCGCCGGTGCCATGGACCACGCATCTTTTCGCGCATTTCTAGCGTGAACGTAACCTCAGGCTGCTCGTGAGGTTTGGTGAGCGGCGGCTTAGGCATGAGCCCTCCTTCGCCGCGGGCGGCTGTGGCGCGGGGCAAACGCGATTACGAAGGCCGCGGCAATCAGCACCACCGCGACGGTGAGAAGTACTTGGCCGAATTCAAGCATGACCGGCCTTCTTTCGCGTCTTCCGCGCGCGCTGGGCCTTGGCCGGTGAAGTCACAGAGGGTTGTGCCGGTTCCGGCGCCGCGGGCGGCTCTGAAGCTGCCGGCAGCCTGAACAGTTTCGGGTGTTGCCCGACATGTGACCGCGCGGTATCGATGGTGTCCCACCAGTCGAAAAGATCGTACGCGATATCGGCCAGGACGTCGCGAGGGTTGCGCTCGTTGGCTTTTGCGGGGCCCTCGCAAAGGACTTCACCGAGAAGACCGTTGATAACTTCAAGCATCCATGAATCGCCGTATTCGATCAGATCCAAGAAAGAAATTACGAACGCAAGTTGCCGAGTATCGAGGCCTGCGAGCATCGAGAGATGCGTTTTGAAGTTGTTGGCTTGCTCCTCGATGGTGCCGCAGCGCCGGCGCCGGCTATCTACTTCGCTACTCGGAAGGGGGTTGGGCCGCGGTCCCACTGAGTCCCCTTCGCTGGCCATTCCCGCATACCAAAAAAACTTGTCCGCTTGGTCCTTGTCCAGTTCAAGGTCACGCGTCTTGCCTTCGAGATGTACAGTGATTCCGTTATAGGGCATTGCTGGCCTCCGTCAGTTCGGCGGCGAACGCATCCGGGTACGCTTTAATGAAAGCCCCGCAGTCGCGTTTCATGTCGTCGAAATTCTTTCTGAACGTCTCCATGTCGTGTTCGACGTCGTCCGGAGTGGGCCAGCCGGTAAGTTGCACATGCAGCACGACGTTTCGAAAGAACTCCTCGAAAGGCGTATTGCTGCCGGTGTCCTGGCGATAGATTTGCTGGCACGCGCCCAAAAACGCGCGCTCGCGATCATCTAGTCCAGCAGTGACGAAACCAGTAGACAGCGCCGCTCTGCGGAGTTCGTTTCTCGCTTGCCATTCGGCCTGCGGTATCTCGACAGGACCGGGCTCGGTCTTGGGTTTCTTGGCCGCGGCGCGGCGGGATGAAGGTCGGGTATTCTTGGACTCAGGCATTAGAAGGCTCCTTTGTAGCTTTCTCGTGTTCAGGGTCTGACGTCGGGTGCAACCGATTTCAGACCCGTTTTATTACTGCCTAATCTTATCTTGACCCCCTAGTGATGTCAAGGCTTAAATCTTGACTTTTTTTCGAACCCCCTTAAGATGAGAGAGTATGGCGAAAAAGAAACTGCCCGCGAGCGCGCTTGATTTCTTTCGAGAGCAAGGCCGCAAGGGCGGTAAGCTCGGGGGCGCCGCACGGATGGCGAAGCTCACACCGGAACGGCGGTCAGAGATAGCCAAGAAGGCCGTTGCCGCTCGTGAAGCCAAGCGTGCCGCTGCTGCGCCGGCGAAGAAAAAGGCGAAGTAGGGGCCCGTGGACGCGAACGATGTCATCGCGATCATAAAGCGGCGCCAAGCCAAGTTCGAGGCGCAGCGGAGATCGGGTCCTCAGCAAGGAATGGACGAAAGTGCTCGCCTGATCGCCGAAGAATACGATGCACTGCTCGCAGAGATTGAAGTCGCCCTAGCCAACCAGCCTGAGGCGGAGCGCAAAAATAGAGAAGCTGAGGCCGAGATCCTCGGGGATCAGGGACAATCCGGCGGATGAACAACGGAAGGGAACGATGCCAAAGAAAAAAGAGACCACAGAAACACCCGATGAAAGCGTCTTAGTAACCGCCGCGAAGGCGATAGGCACGGCCGCCGGTAAGGTCGCCAAGCTTGCTGGGGTAGAGCCCGAACCACGCGAGCCAGCCGTGTCCCAGAAAGTTCCTAAGCTGTCGAAAAAGGACAAACACAAACTTCCGCGCCGCGAAAAGAAGGCCGCACAGAAAAGCTCGAAATGAGCACGCCGCAAGATCCTCCGTATCCGATGCCGCCTTCGCCATTCCCGGTGCACGACCCGGATGCTCCGCCCGATCCCGACGGTGATGATCCGAAGCCGGATCCGAGGCCGTCGCAAGTGTGAACAATGGAACTTCCCAAAGATTCCGTGATTTGCACCATCGAAAGAGCAGACCACGAAAATTACCAAAAGGTGATTGATTTTCTTGGGTACGCCGCGCTTATTCCGGACGACATCGATCGTCTCTACGCAAAGCACACCGAGGGTATATCCCCACTTCTGCAAACTCCGGCGGCCCGGTCCGCCGCGGGACTCTACGTTCTATGCCGCAAACACCTTGTTCTTGGGACGCTCTCTTTGTTCCGGCTGCACTCCACTCAATGCAGCCGCGAGACGCGAGGAGCGGTTGAGGCCGCCGGAATAGCACACGCGATCAATACAAATCCGCAAATGTTTGCATTCTTTGAACAAGATGACGGCTCACCCGCAGCGCGGAAACGTACCAAGAAGGCATTCAATTCGGGATCTATCTTCCCTCCGGACAAGCCGGTGATGTCTGAATTGAAAGGGTTCTTCGATACTGCGTCGCTTTTATCACATACGAACGTACACACGTATGGACGCCACGTCGCCGCTACTCCAACGCCGGGAGTGGGAAACTTTTCATTTCAAGATATTCCACGCAGCAACATTGAGCGAGACCTGCCGACGTTCATGTTCTGGATGTGCCTTGCGCATCTCGCCATCTTAAAAGTGGCCGACAGCGTTTTCCCTGATATAACGCCGAGCTTAGAGAAGTTCGCTTCGGACCGAGCGACTGTGTTCGAAAGATTCTGCCGTTTTTCAGACAAAGCGAAAACCCGCTCCTGTATTGGAAATGTCAAGATCCCGGAATTACCACGTTCGATATGACCCACGATCCGAGCCCCGATCCACCGCCGCCGAAAGTGAAACGTGAGTGAGTGAGCGACCGACCATCCCCACTCCAATCCACAGCCCGGCGATGAATTCCGCGGCGTAGGCAGGCAGCGTGTTGGGTCGAGGGCCTGCTTAGCCCGGTTTTTGTGATAACGTAGTGCGCCCTTGTTTGATGGTCAATCGGAGGGAACGTGCTGCAACCAGTGATCAGAAACGGTTTGATTTTCGTGCTCTGCGCCACGATTATATTGGCCCAGGAAGCAGCGCTCACGAACGACGTCGTCATCAAGATGGTACTGAGCGGCGCGCCGACCGGAACCATCGTGCGTATGGTGGAAACAGCCGAGAGAGTGAGCTTCCGCTTTCTCCCCAATGATCTTGCGGAGATGGCCCAAGCGAAGGTTCCCGAGGAAGTCTTCAAGGCTATGGCTCGGCGCGACAAGACGGTTGGCCCGCCGCCGGTTCAGTCATCCAGCGCAGCGAAGGCCGAGCCTGCCAGGGCGGCCCCAATCGTCGTTGCGGTTGCAGCGCGGCCGGCAACGGTGGTCGAGAGGCCATCTGTCCCGGTGACAGCGCCGTCTGGCAAGGGCTACGAAGTAAAATACTCGGGCGGCTCGCTCGAATCCGTGAAGGCAGGCGAAGACTTGAGATTGTTTGTGGCGAGTGAGCACATCGCGTTGCGTCACGACAAGACCGATGCCCTCTCGTTGTCGCCCAGTTCCGTGACGGATCTTAGCTATGGCCAGGAGGTTCATCGACGCATCGGCACAGCCGCCGGCGTCGCAGTGCTGACCCTGGGCGTGGGAGCGATCATCGCATTCTCGAAATCGAAGAAACACTACATCGGCATCACCTGGGACGATGGCGGCAAAAAGGGCGGAGTCGCGCTCCAGGCGGACAAAAACGAATATCGTGGCATCCTGACCGCGCTCGAAGGAGTCACCGGCAGGAAAGCCGTCGATACCGATGAGGATGCAGCGAAGAAGAACAAGTAGCCGCGCGGAAGAACTTCACGCCTCGATTCGTGGCCAGCCAGTCCATCACCCGCGTTCCTGAGTGGTGAGAAGGCTCTGTTATCGCAACTCAGCGGCTGCCATTCGGAGTTGAAGTGGCGCGGCGTTGGCAGGCCCCGCCACCGGCCCACGGACGACGCCAGAGCCTCCGACCCATGAGTGCGGTCACTTTCCATAGTGCCAGATTGCCCGAAACAATCTCAAGTGTCTTTGTGCAGATAGGAGTATACTCCAAACGTGGAAGCCTACGAGACCGAAACCACCGAGATCGTAAAGCGCTTTCTCCTGCACAAGCTGGAGTTCCCCGATTGCATTTCCGCGCTCGACGCCGCGCTTGTCCGCTTCGTCCCACGACTGACCGGCGAACAGATTGTGCGCCTTCGCATCGTCATGCTGGCTAACAATGACATCGTGATGAAGGAAATGGAACGGCGCTGCGCTGACGGATCTTACGTGATTGTCTAGATCCGGCTCGGATCGTCTGGCCCGTTGCCCTTCGCCCCAGGCCGATCAGCGCCGCATTCTCCGCCGGCCGATCTATCAAAATCGGCCGATACTAGAATTTCAGGGCCATGGCCATCTATTTCGAGCCTTCTTCTGGCGTCGGCAACTCCACCGCGGCGTTGATTGACCACGCGCCGCAAGCTGACGTGGAGGAGATCTCAGGTGTCGGGAAAAAGCCGCGGCGGAATGGAAGTCGCACGGCCAGGTTTTGTCGCCAGGCAGCGGCGCGGCATCAAGATGCGATCCCGGCCGGCCAATGCCCACGGTGTGGCTGCATCGCCGAACACCCAACGCCAGCGGATTGTATCGACCAGCTCAGGGATGAGCTCGCCGAGGCGACCGGTGCCGAGCTTGGGTCCCGCCGATAGGAAGAGCATGAACCGGATACAGAGAAGGCCCGTGACGCCGGAAGTGGAATGGCGCAAGGCGCGAACCTCAATTATCGATTCCGTGGAGGGTGATTCTGGCCTAACCGGCATTCCGAATCTCCACTTGGACATTCAAAAGCTGTTCGACCTGGAAGTAATCGCGCAATCGAACGGGTTTGATCTGGACCGGTACGCCGGCGCCGGCGCATACGAGACCTTCTTGGAAACCGTCGACGCGCTGCCACAGCCCTATCTCGAAGAAGTTGAGCCTGGTCTCATCGTCGCATCGGAAGTGGCCAGCATCGATGAATTCTATGACGCGATCAGCGTTGAGCGGCTGGTCTGCTACAACTGTATCGCTGCGATCCGCGGCGACTTCGACGCTCGGCCGTCCGTTGACGCTGATCTGTTTTCGCCCGAGAGCGAAGCCTTCTTGACCCGCTGGCTGGCGGAGCTCCTAAATCCTCTTCTCATTTCGAGCGGTCCAAAGGATTCGCCCAGGCGGAAGCGGCATGCTAAGGCCAGGATCACGCCGGCGACTTTGAACAAGGCGCTGTGGTTGGGCCGGTGGCGGTCCGCGCATTTCTGGAATCGCGAGTTCGACGCGCTGATGTACGATGCTCAGACGGTCAGCATCGAAGCCGAGGAGGATCATCTCGCGAAGAGCAAGAGGGAGCGCCAGAAGTTTGGAGTTCACTTCCCCACGGTTGCCGAGCTGCGCGTAAAGCAAGATCGAACCTCGATTGAAAATGCCCTTCTGCTCGCCACGGAACGGACCGAGACGCGATCGCTGGGCGCCGATGCCGCTGAGTGGAAGGCTATCGGAAGAGAGGCTGGCCTCAGTCGACAGGCCTGCAAGGTGCTGGCGCTGCGTTCCCAGGGCGGCGTCGTACGGAACAGCACCAATGAGGCGGCATACCGGGAGATCCATCGAGCGCAGAAATCCCTGGCTGAGGTCATCGCGCGGCACCAGGCGGAGTTATCACCGGAAACCGCGGATATGGGCTTTGACTGCTACCAGGAAGTGCTGAAACCTGAAGCGGGCCGAAAATATTTGGCCTTTCGATTCAGGGCGCTAGGGTAGTTTTCACCATCGAGCCTGTCCCGGAAGTCGAATTTCCACCAGGTAGTAGTAGAGGAACTTCGGCATGCCCGGCCAACTGACCATCACCTACACTTCTCGGAACGGCAAACCTCTGTCGATCGCCACGATCGACGATCCCCAGCTCCTCCTGCAGGCGGCCCGGGTTGCACTCCGGCAAGCTAAACAGCGTGCGAAAGATCCGGATGCCATTCTTTCCGAACTGAAGGCGGCCGAAATCGAGCGCCTCAGAACCGCGCTGTCTATCGTCGCCCCGGGATTCGAAGCCTGTGAACACGCCGCGGTGATGTAACTTCAGATTCGTCAAAACGAAAGGACCAAGACCAATGTCTGCAAGAGCACAGGATATGCTTGCCTCACCAATCACCGCACCTGCGATAGCGATCCATGATCGCAAGAAAAGTCGCGACGCACGCCAGCCCGAGATTGATGCTCTCCAAATCCGCCTAGATGAAGCAGAGCGTGTGACCAGCGACTTGCAGGTGCAAGTTTCACACGTCATTGGCATGGGCCATCCGATGAACCCCACTGCTCCGCGGGCAATCGCCCTGAGGGAGGCGCGCGATCACGCCAACGAATTGCGCGCTCAGATCAATGAGATGAAAGCTGCACTCGATCGCGAAATGCTAGCGACCGTTCCGGATCGGTTTGTGGAATGCGCAAAGGCTTTCGGCGCTGAAATCGAATCGGACGGTTGGGCGAGCTGCAGCGACGTGCCTGCGGATGCGCTGGCCGCTTGCCTCGACCCGATGATCGTGGTGCTGGCTACTGAGACGAGCTCGGTCCCTCGCGTCTTCAACCAGATTCGTCAAATCGTAGAGCAAGCTCAGCCGGTAGCCTGCTTCCCGTTTATGCCTCGCGAGTTGCTCGATACTTCTAGCCCGGTGCGCATTGCGATCACGGAGCGGATCCGGCAGGCAGTGAAGTAATCTCGCTGCGCCTTCCCGCCCACATCACCGTATCTAAACTTCAGATCGCCAAGGAAAGGACCACAATCAATGTTTGGAAAATTGCTCAACAAACCCGCCACGGAACCCAGCTCCGAAACCGCCACCATCGCTGCGCGGACGCTGGCAGAAGAACCTGAATCAGACATGCACGCCCTCAAGCGGAGCCGCGTAGCAATTGAGGCCGAGATTGACGGTATGCAACGGCAACTCGACGAAGCTAACGAAGGACTCCGGAAGTTACACAATCAGCGGAAGGGTTTCAGCTGGGAGGACGCGAACGCTTATAGTGGAGCACGTCCAAAAGTATATGCGGAGACTGATTTAGGTCGCGCGATAAGCGAGGCCACTGATCGCTCCAACCAATTGCGCACGGCGATTGAGGAAAAAAGGGCAGAAGTCGAGAAACTGACGGAAAAACTTCACGCCATCGAGCGAGAGTTGCCTGGTCGACTCCGCCGCGAGGCGCTCGAAGCAGCCCTGCCCTTGGCATTCCAATTCATTGATGCGCTCTGTGTCGCCGCGGCCCATGAGGCTGAGTACGTGAGTCTGGGCGGCCCCGTGGAGCAGACGGTGCCTTGGCAGTTTGCGCTCGCTGGCGGCCACGGGATCGAACTCGAAACGATCATGTCGCGATGGCTGCAGGCTCTGAAGCGCGAGGGCATCAGGATCCCCGGTGATATCTCCGATGATTCGCGCCATCTGCCGGCGCCGGCGAGTGTTCACGCCCGTACTCAGACGGACGCTGGGTATATGGCCAACTCCTCCCGGCGTGGCGCAGTGGCATTTGTTTCCGGTTTCAAGGAGGGCTACCTGACTCGCGCTCGCAAATTTTAGGTTTTCGATCTCGGCCCGGGGAACACGAGACCCTGGCCAGCACAGTGCTTCGCGGCACCGTGAACACTTGGGGCGCCGGTT
The DNA here is from genome assembly GCA_963779075.1 of Bryobacterales bacterium. Taxonomy (GTDB): domain Bacteria; phylum Acidobacteriota; class Terriglobia; order Bryobacterales; family Bryobacteraceae; genus Palsa-187. Next base: position 159,740 of record CAVZWS010000016.1, on the reverse strand, counting down.
TGGTGCTCTCCGGCGCCCCTTTTTTCCTTCCGATCATCAGGCCTGGCGCGCGCCGGGCTTTTTCTTTTTCTCGCCGTCCTGCATTGCGATAACCGAGTGTTATCGGGGCTCAGGCATAGGCCGCCCCGTTTCTTATGGACGAAACCCAGAATACATTTATCGATCAGTGGATCACCGCCAGCCGACGCATGGCCGAGCTGCTGGAGCCAGAAGTGCGCACGGAGTGGTGGCGGGAGCTTTTAGCGTTTCATGAAGCCAAGAACCGCGGTGAGTCCTACGAGATGTCGCCGCTCGCACGCGCGCTGACGGGAGCGGTCCTGGAACACATCACAGAGGGAACCGAGCTCTGCTTCCCCTCTGAAGCAGCGGCAAACTACCAAACCGACCTTCGCCAGCGCTTCATCGACGCCAGCGCCGAGTTAGCCGCGATGCTCGAACCAGAAGTGTTTGCACTGTGGCAGGCGGAGTGGCGAACGTTTATCGATGCCCAAGAGCGCGGCGAAAGTTACGTGATGACGCCGCTTGCCCGTGCCCTCACCGGCGCGATCTGGGAGCACATCACCACCGGCGAAGAGTTGTTTTTTCCGCCTGAAGCCGCCGCGCACTACGCGCGCGCACCGAGAGCAAACACGAATTAGGAATCCACCAATGCCTTCCTACCCACTCGACTTTCCAATTAACGCCGGGAGTCCATCTCCGCTAAACAACATCGCGAAGGCCGCGCAGGAGATCGCCGCCAAGACGAAACTGTCTTCAAGCGAGATGGGGTTGTTCACTGGATTCTTGAAGCAGGCCGAAACTTCCGGCCTCAGTTACAACCGCAGCATCAATGAGACGATTCGCCAGTTCGGCAAGATGGGCGGTTCGGCGCGAGCGTTCGCGCTCGAACTGAAAGATGTAGTCGACGCGGAGAATCGAGCGGCTGCCGCCACCGAAAGGGCTGCAGAGCGCAAGATCAGAGCGATAGAGCGCGAAGCGGCCGCGATATCGAGGGCGGCGCAGAGCCGCCGGGCGAAGGAACTCGAAGCCGCCAAGTTTGAAAACAGTACAGTAGCCAGGATCGGGCGCACGGTCGTCAGCCGTGAACTGGGTTTCGGGCTGGCAGGCGCAAGCGGGATTCCCCGCGCCGGTTTTGGGCTTTCATCCGGTATCGGATCAGCGCTCAGTGGGCTCGGTGGCGCAGCCTTAGTCGGATCTGGCATCGTAGCGGGCGTCGCCGCGATCACCGCCGCTGCACTTGCCGCCGCTAAAGCCGCGGGCGAGATTGCCAAAGAACAAACAAATGCTGCCCAACGCACTTCGCTGAGCGTCAAAGAGTACAGCCTCTTAGCGGCTGCTGCCAAAGTCGCCGGCGTTGAAGAAGGATCGCTCACGACAGCCCAGCGGACGCTTTCGAAGGCACTGTCCGACAACTCCGCCGAGGGGAAAGTTGCGAAGGAAGCGCTGCAGCAGCTCGGCATCACCGCCACGAACGCGATGGGTGGGTTCGTGGGTGCGCGCAACTTCCTGGAGGACTTCGATAGAGGACTTCAGAGAATATCCGGCCCCGAAAAAGAAGATGTCATCATCAAAGTCTTCGGTCGCGGCGGCCTGGAGCTGCTGCCTCTTTTTAATGGGCACCTGAAGGAAACTATCGATGGGCTGGATAAAGCGGGCGCCGGCTTCGACAATCTGTCCGCGAAATCGGCCCGCAACTTTGAAAGTGCCTTGGATCGGATGACGGTTCGCTGGAAGGCTTTCGTCCGAGATATTGGAGTCGGCGTAGCAGAATCGATTGGCTTCGAAGATCCAGCCAAGGAGCGCGCCGAAAACCTCTTACGCCAAAGGCAGGGCCTTCTCAGTTCAACGCAGGGCGGCAAGTACTACAATCCTGACACTGGAAAATTCGACTTAGCCCAACCAGCAGCAAATACAATCCTCCCGAGCGACCTCGCCAGGATCAAAAACCGTGGCGCCCCCGGGTTTTCGAAGGATCCGGTGGCCGGGCGTTTTGATGAAAATGACCTCCACTCGCAGGAACTTCAGGCGTTCCGTTTGCGGATGCAACGCATCGGCGAGACGTTCGATTCCAGCAGCAAAGAAGGTCGCGTAGCAGGTATCGAGAACGAAATCCGTGAGCTTGAAAACAAGCGGACGCAATTACTTGCCCAGCCGAAGCCGACCCTCGGGCCCGATGAAAAGGACTACGCGCCAGCCGCCGCCCGCGCCGAGAAGCAGCTCAGCGCTATTCAAGCCCAGCTCATTGCTAAGAAGCAACTGCTCGACGTCGAGCGGAAAAGCGAAGAGACAGAAAAGAGAATCCAGTCCTATCTCGATGGGATCGCAAAAAAGACGGCGACTATCCCCGTGCCGCTGCTCGGGCCGTCAGGAGTTCCACTGCTCGATCCAAATACGGGGTTGCCCAGATCGATCGACGTTCCCTCGCCGGTGATGGATATTTACGCCCACCGTGACGCGTTCGTAAAAGAGACTGGGGCAAGTAAGGCGCAGGCAGCACGTCTCACCGGGGGAGCAAACATAGAGGCCGCCGCCGAGATAGAAAAAGCCCAGGACGAAGCCACCAAGCAGCACATGGAGCGCGAGCTTTTTACGCGCAACAAATTCGAGAAGGAAAGTCCAGAGAATGCTATTCGCGCAACCGGCATCATCGCTGGCATGCCCGAGGAGAATGCTTTAAGGCTTACGCCCAAGGATGTCGACGAAGGCCTGAAGCGAAACGCTGAATTGCTCGCACGGAACGCGAAGGACGCAAACTCCATGCAGGCGGCCATCAGGACCATTCAGGAGGAATCGGCGAAACACCAGGCCGAGACCAATACGCGCCTGCAGGCCTCTCTGGCTACGTCTGGCATGACAGGTGCGCAGAAGATCACTACGGAAGGCGCGTTTGATATTCAGGGTGCCGCACGATCGCGCGATGAGCAGATCGCAGCGCTGGGCCCGGCCGTCGATAAATTGAAGCCGCTCGTCGAGTACACGGCCGATGAGTTCAAGCGAATGGAGGCTTCCGCCAAAATCGTTGCCGATTTCAAAAAACAAGAAGGCGAGATCGCGGCGCGCACGCTCATTCAGCTAGACCAAGAGCGCCAGCGGACGGCCGAGCAACATGCGAGCACATTCGCCGCTGGCATCATGGCGGCGGCTACCCACAGTGGGGAAGCTTTCGGCCGCGGGTTGGGACGAAGCATCGGCGAAAAAATGCTGGAGAACTTCGGGAAAAACTTTATCTTCCAGAAGAATGGTCCGTTCGATAAGATGCAAGGCACGGTCGACCCTAACAGTTTTCTTGGGAAGATCACTCATGAGACCGGTTTGTTTAGGGAAGAGTCTCCACTCAACGCGCCCGCGTTGAAGTTCGATTCGGCCACCGAAAGATTCAGCGCCGCAGTGGACAGACACAACGGCGCGACTCCCGCGCCTGCGAGCACAACTGGCCAGTTTGGCGCCGGCGTGCCCGGCTATTCTAATTTCGGTTCGGGCACGAACGGCAAATACGGAGCGGCAGGCGGCGCGGCAAGCATCTTCAAGAGCATCGAAAGCTTCTTACACCGTAAGCCGATTCCACCAGCGGTCCAGGGGGGAGTGGCCCCGTCCGGTACCGCGCTCTGGACGCGTCCGCTCACCGAGCACATTACTACCTTGCTCGGCGGCAGCGGCGGCGAAGGGCTGAGCGGCCGCGGTGGCTTCGAAGGCATTGCGTCCGGCCGTTCCGGGCCATCCAATTCCGCTATCGAGGCTGAGGCGCGCGAACTTTCTCTGAATACTTCAGCGTCCAGAGATCTGACGTCCGCGATCGAGGCGCAGACCAAAGCCACTGAGTACGTTTCCTCGGGTGGTGCAGCCGGCGAAATGCCCGGCGGAGCTGCGCCGCCAGTAGTGACAGGGCCGGCCGGGATCAACGGCTTGACTGGAGGAGGCGCCAGCGGCGGACTTGGGGCGATTGGAGCGGCCATTCCGCTCCTTGGTGCAGTTGCCAGCGGAGTCACCGCGCTAGCCAAACTTACCGGGATCGGCGTTCCGCGCGGGCAACATGCGGGAGAAGCCGGCGGCGGCGGGTCTAGCGGGAACGGCGCCAGCGTAATCTTTCAGCAGAGTGCCAAGCAAACCGCATCGATCGCTAAAGACGTAAGCGAACTCACAAAGAATCTAGCGGCACCGCCGCTGGTACCCCCGAGCAGTACGCCGAGTTTTGGCTCCGGTACAAACGGCATCATCGGCAGCGACGGATTGCCCATTGGTCAAGCAAATTCCCGCCTCACGAGCGATCTGGCGGCTATTTATAGCGCGCCTGGCGGCGTTAGGGCCACCGGTCTGGCCAGTTTCATGGGGACCATGAGCAATGTGGGGCGCGGATTTGGCGCAGTTGCTGGCGGAGGCGGACTGAAGGCGTTTGGGCAAGCAGTCTCTGGATCGCCAGATATAAGCACCGGGCCCGGTAGCGCAACCGCCGCAACCCCAGGAGCCAGAGTAGGTGTCATCGCCGGTACCGCCGCGGCTGGTCTCGGTGTCTTCGAAGGAGTGAATACGGCGAGTAAGGGAGGCGCCAAAAACGTTACCTCCGGGATTGCCGACACCGCAATGGCGATAGCGCCCTTCACCGGCCCGGCGGCACCATTTGTGATGGCTGGAGCCATGGCACTGAAAATGGTAAGTAGCTTCCTCGGCGATCCGAAGGTCCAGCGCCAAAAGGAAATCTCCAAGAAGCTGTTCCAGGATCAGTATCAAGCTCCGGAAGCGCTCAACGTCACGAGCTCGACGCGCGGTACCTTTGCCGACATCGGACGTGACGGAAACATCCGGCAGAGTTCGCTTTCGCCTTACCCGAGGGTCACGACGCCGTATCTCGACTTGCCGTACCGCTTCAACGTTCCCGGAACACAATCGAGCCAATACGGCGGCGGCGGGACGATCCAGGTGACCATGCACAACAACATCTCCGCCATGGATGCTGGAAGCTTCGAATCGTTCTTGAAGAAGAATCCGAACGCGCTCATGGAAGGCTTCAGCCATGGCCTGACTTTCGGAGCTTCGCGAGCCGCCCAATCCATCAAGGGCGTCATCGGGATGGGATAAAACCGGTGTCGATTTTTCCGGCTGAACGCCCATCGTGAAAAGCCTCTTTTCAGCCTGGTAATGTTACTTTCAGTTTTCGAAAACATTGGGATTTTCGGCTGTTTTCGTGGATGAAGGTAACAGAAGGATTATTTTGTTACTTTCAAAACTGGCCTTCGAATCTGACCGCAAACGCTTCACGGTGGAAGGGTTACATCGCTTCGCGAGCGTCGAAAAATCACGTCCCGAATCTGCGATTTCTCGGTTTGCTGCCTGGAGAGGGCCTCGCGCGGGCGAAATCCGCATGCGGGCATTAAGCGCATTCGGACCGTCGGCCGGACAAAATGTCACTTCCTGAGATGACCGGCCCGCAGTGTCCCGAAACCGCCTGGAACAAGAACGAATGGTTCCAATGGTATGCAGCTCGTTTGTTCTGAATACCGAAAAAATTCAAGATCCCCCTTGCGTCCGCTGGTCGATGGCGCATGCTAGATCGGCGGTTCGGTCGGCGGCTTCAAGACACTCATGGTTCCTGCCAGAGCACCGAAGACTTATTCGATATTGCTCGCCCACCCCCTGACGCTGGTCCGGGAGGGCTTGGCGGCGTTGTGCCAGGCGCAACCGCAGTACTGTGTGGTGGACCAATGCTCCGATGGAGCTACCGCCCTCCGTTTGATCGAGTCGGGTAGACCGGACATCGCCGTCCTCGATGCTAACCTGTCAGATCTATTCACTCTTGAGATAGTCCGCAGGCTGCGAAAGGCCGAGATTTCGACGCGTATTGTAGTGCTGTCCGCGCATCAAGACCGCAAGACGGTGGTGGAAGTTCTGCGCTCTGGAGTGAACGCCTTTCTTCACAAGTCCGACTCGGGCGACCAATTTGTGGAAGCGCTCGATCGGACCCTCGACGGCGGCATCTATATTTCTCCGTCGCTCGATCTAAACAAGATCTTCAGTCCCCGGCAAGTGACTGCCACCGAGGATCCCTTCGCGGCTCTGAGCCCGCGGGAGCACCAGGTGTTTTCTTTGCTGGTGGAGGGCACGCGCGCCAAGGAAATAGGCGCGCGTCTTGGTTTGAACCCGAAGACGATCGACACCTACCGTGTGAATTTGATGCGCAAGCTGGACATCCACGACGTCGCCGGCCTGGTCAGGTTCGCCATTCGGCGCGAGCTGAGTTCAAGCCGGTAACTCTCCGGACGCCCATACTCGCGCTTCTCATTGGCCGCCCGGGCCGTGTGTTTCTCCAAGGGGCAGCGCAGATATTTGTAAGTTGCCCGCCAATCCAAGGCGAAACACCGGGAAAAATAAGGCGACTCTATCGCTGTTCTTAAAGAGAGTGGCTCTCCGGCCTCTGTCGCTCAAATCCGATGTTAGAGTATGGATCGGAAGAATACGTTCGCTCAGTTTGCCGTCGACACCTTACTCATCATGGGAGTGATTGTGAGCATGGCAGTCGCACTTTTCCCTTCTTTTAACAAGTAGCCAGCGAAGCGCCTGCCTAAAAGTGCGGTCTATCACCGGCGGTCCTGAGTCCTGATAATCCTCACTTATCGCAACTCACGAAGGCCTAAAGTGTTTCAGGCGACGGGGAAGATGTTTCCAGGATGCGCTTGATGTGCGACTCGATGCGATCTTTATTTTCATCGAGACTTGAAAACGCCTTATCGCAAACGTCGGTAAATCTCGCCAGCGTATTGCGATTGATTGCCCCCTGGTCCTCGAAGATCCCCAGCGATTGAAACTGAAGGTGCCACTGTTCGAATGTCAGTAGGTTGATGGTGGCATCTTTTACGTTGCTGTCATTCGGTAGTCCATATATGAAAAGGGGGCGCGACAATCCATTGATTCGAAAATCTACAGGATAACGTCCCTTAGGATCGTGAGTGGGGTCGGTCCAATCAATGCTCAAGCGGTTCTCTGGCACTTGCGACTGGATAAAAGCCTTCAAGTCTTCAAGGAAAGTAGATCGGACCCGCTCCCTAGAAAGGAAGGAAACATCGCTGACCTTTGATAGCGCCTGTACAAAGTTGAACAGAGCATTCCCGTATCCCTCTCCAGTCACTGGAATGATAAATTCACCATCCCTGTCCTCAACCGAAAAACCGGAAAGCGAGCCCTGGATGATCTCGTGACGATTCCCAGATTCGAGTTCTTTGTCGTCAAGCCAGTAAGACAGGTGCATGATGGTATGCCCCTCGTCAGTCAAAATCCAGCGCCCATTCTCATTTTTCAGAACGATCGCAAAGTGATCGCCGTCCTGGAAACGAAAAGGCGTCAAGATGCGATAGCGGCCTGTACCTTCTGGCTCAAGGCTGACTTCTTCGCAGACCCGTTTTTTGAAATCTTGTATAACCGAGTCTGGGTTCATGGGAGTAATTCATTCTTCCACAGCGGAGAGTTTTCCATTTTCGGCCGGAACCCGCAGTCATCGAGTAGACATCGAATCGCGCTATCTAGCGTTTGGTAACGGGTCGTAGGCTCCGCAAAGCTGTCTTCCTCGAACCCCGCCTGGCGCTGGTATCTTTCCGTGGCGGTGTGAATATGAAAGTCGTAAAACCTGATCCCCTTTTCCAGAAAGTTGGTATGGTGATGAGACTTACCATTGTATCGACGTAGCCTGAACACCTGATGGATGTATGAAGGCCTGTAGCCTAGAATCACGGAGAAATCGAACTCGTTAATTGCCGACTTCCTGATGTACGCTATGAACTCGTTTCCAGACGGACACGAAATTTTATACTCCTTGCGATAGTGCTGACCTCGCCTGCTCAAAGTCCCAAGGGGCTCTAAGCCAGAAGGCACATCCTTCTCCTCTTCGATCAGCGCACGTATCTGTTCGTCCGAAAGCATCTGCATGAATATTCATTTGTGAGCCCACCCCATTGCCAAATTGGGAGAAAGCGCCACGAACGATCCGGCAATGCAGCACCCCCTGCTCACGCCCAGCCAAGACGCTGAGGAGTGACTGAAGCTAATCAGCCCGCAATGCCTTCCACGATTCCGACCCCTCCGCCGGGCCGTGATCGAAAAATTCTTTCACATTCAATTTCCGAGCGCAACCACGTCGATCAGTTATCGCAACCCACAAAAACTATTTTCAAAAACGCTGCCCGATGGTAATGTTCTCGTTGCGTGTCGCTTAGCACCAGTGGTATTATTTTCACTATGGCGAAGAAAAAAAGATCCGGCAGCGGTTTCGCTGGGGCGAAAAGGCGGCAGGGCCGCTGCTATGAAATTCACGGCGGAAGAGCGCGCAGAGAGGGCGCGGAGAGCCGCCAGTGCGCGGTGGGCGACTTCCACGTCCGAAGAACGAAGCGCTCTAGCTAAGAAGTTTTGGGCCAAGCTGACGCCCGGGGAACGGCGATTGCGCAATCGAAACGCAGCAACGGCACGCTTGGCAAAATCCACGGCCGAGGAACGTAGCGCACGCGCGAAGAAAGCTGCTGCATCGTTGACGCCTGAGCAGAGGAGCGCGCGGGCTAAGGCACGCTGGATACCGCTCGCATCAGAAGAGCGGAGGTCCTTCGGAAAGAAGATTGCGTCCCGGATTGAGGAATACACTCGCGAGCGGCGAAGTGCGCGGGCTAAGGCGCAGTGGGCCAAAGTGACGCCGGAGCAACGCGATCACATTCGGAAAGCCAGCGCTGCCGCTCTTGCCGCCTACGTCCAATCCACACCCCAAAAGCGTTCGGCGCGAGCCAGGAAAGCGGCCGCCGCTGCGTTCGAGAAGGCGCTCCGGCGGGGAAATTGAGGAATCGATATGGCCTCAAAACTGGTTTCTGCGCCAATGAAGATATCGAAGAGCAATCTGAAACTGTTGAAGAATTCGGACCGGTCGTGGACGGATTGGGTCACGCCGGAGATCGCGGTGCGAGCCCTTCGCATGACGTTACGCCAAATTCGACACCTTATGTATAACGGCGAATTGGCGACCAAAGGATTTGGCCGCGAAAGACTTGTGTCGGTCGATTCCATACGAAAGTACAAACCACTAACTCTCGGCGCGAAAATCTCTGCGGCGCTTTTCGCCAATTCTACAGCGGAACAGCGTAGCGAGCGATCCAGGAGAGGCGCAGCCAAATATACGAGAGAACAACGTAGCGAACGCTCACAGCGGGCCGCGACCAAGTATTCAGCAGAACAACGTAGCGCTCGAGCTAAGGCACGGGAGGCCAACAAGACGGGGGACGTGCGAAAAGCCGCCGCTAGTAAAGGCGGCAAAGCCCTATGGGCCGATAAGACTTCGGAAGAGCGATCGGCGACACTCAAAGCGCGTTGGTCCACCGTCGCACCGGGAGTGCAAAGTGCGAACGGTAAGAAAGGCAACAGCGCGCGGTGGGCGGCGACGACCGCCGATGAGCGCCGTGATTTCGCGAGGGTTCACTTCACGTCGGAGCACCGTAGCGCCGGCGGGAAGAAGCGCTGGGCCAAAGTACCGCCCGAGGATCGATCAGCCATGGCCAAAGCGAATGCAGCCAAGATATCGCCGGAACGACGTACGGCCATCTCAAAGGCGCGCTGGACCGGGCTCACGAAAGAGCAACGCCGCGCCCCTGGTAGGAAGGGAGGGTCAGCGTCCTGGGCTGGTAAAACGGACGGTGACCGGAAGGCCTGGGGTAAGGATATGGCCGAACGGCGGAAAGCCAAATTGAGGGAGGAAATCGAGCGAGAGCTGGCCCTCGGGAGTGACGCCACTAGCGCTAAAATTCCTAAAAAGCTGTCACCCAAACGCCAAACCGCCGCAGATTTCTACGCAGACTGGGTTAGAGAGGGCAGACCTTCGAGTGGCGACGCCATCGTGGAAATCGCGAAGGCCTACTACTCGAAGAAGATTTTGTGGTCGGAGCAATATCCATCAAGGCGCCACGCACGGCGAGATCAGATGATCCGCGGTTTCAAGGCACTCCTTAGTCGAGAGCAAAATCGAATTATCGCTGGTGCACGAAAAAAAACGATGCCCGTTCGACCAAAGGGCTGATTAGCCTATGTATTCAGTTGTTTAGACAGCCATCGACCAGGGCACGAAATTAAGCATGACCCCGTGCACGGAACCGAATGCCTGTTTTCGTGCTGGATTTTTGGTTTACCGTTTTGTGCATGGACGTGCGGCAAAGCATCAGTTTACAGCGAGAAGCGCTTGGCCTTTCGCAGATCCGTCTGGCCCGACGCGCCAACGTCAGTGGCTTCAAAATCTCCGCTCCCAGACCCGGTGACGGGTCGGGCGGACACCTGCAGGCTCTTTTGGACCGCGCCCTGACTCTTGCGAAATCCCCTGATTGTGATGCGCGCGTCCGCTACCACCTGGCCCGGGCTGCAGAGCTGATAGCGGGAGAAGATGGGGGAGCCGTTCAGACACTCGCAGGAGGCGCGAACTGAACCCTTCCGCTCCAGCCTCGGCGACGGACGTCTTCCAGCAGGTCATCGAACAGGCGGTGGAGACAGCACTACGCAAGGCGCTCAATCTGAGCGAAGTTACGAATCGCAGGTTACTCACCGTCGAGGAGACCGCGGTCTATCTCTCCCTCAGCAAGCGGGAGGTGTACAACATGATCGCTAATGGCAGCTTCCCCGTTGTGCCGCACGGTCGGCGTACAATGCTCGATATTCGGGACGTCGATTCCTGGATCGAGAGGAACAAGCGCCAACGATGAAAAAGAAGATCACCCGCGGATCTGTGTTTCAACGCGCGTACCGCAACCGCTCGGGCGAGTTGAAGCGCACCAAGCGCTGGTACGTGAAGTATTACGCCAACGGCAAGCCGGTCGTGCTTCCCACTGAAACGGAAGATTACGACGAGGCCTTGACGTTCCTTCGGAAGCGGATGGCGGCAGCGGATGAGCAGAAAATTTCGGACCTGCCGGAGCGTGTAACCATGGGGCAACTCTTCGATCAGTTGCTCGCCTGGTACAGGCGCCAGGAACGACGCACCACATACGACCTAGAATGTTTGATGCGGCCGGTCGACAAAGAGCATGAGCGCCCGGGCCCGTTGCGGGAATACTTCGGGCGAATGAAGGCGCGGGCGGTCACGAGCGCGGCGATCGCGCGATACGTTTCCACTAGACTCGCGGAAAAGCCCCGGCCCGCGAATGCAACCGTGAATAAGGCCTTGGCGTATGTGCGCCGCGCAATGAAACTTGGATCGATTCAGGTCCGCCCCTGGTCCTTCGTGTACCCCACTTCGAGATGCTGCCAGAAGCGGACCCGCGCAGCGGCTTGGTCACCCACGATATGTATCGTGCCGTCCGCGACCAGCTGCCAGGCTACGCGCGCATCGCGCTGGTGCTCGGCTACCATACCGGCGCACGCAAAGGAGCGATTCTCAAGATCCGACGCGAGTGGATCGATCTGAAGAAAGGCCGTATCGAGCTCGCACTACGATCAGCTGAGAACAAGAGGACGCCGCGTTTCCTGCCGATCTACGGCGACATGTCAGCCGAGCTGAATCTGGCGCTATCTGTGATCGATGAAGCTAACCGCAAAGCTGCAAAGCAAGGGCGTCCCGAGTGCCCCCTGCTGGTGCAGCGTAACGGCAAGCCCGTTCAGGATTTCGAGAAGGTCTGGACGGCCGCTTGTAAACTCGCGGGTGCCCCCGCGGCCCTGTTCCATGATTTGCGCCGCACTGCCCTCACCAACATGATCGAAGCGGGCCTGAGTGAGAAGGAAGCAATGGAGATCAGTGGCCACCGCACACGTGCGGTGTTCGACCGTTATCACATCGTCTCCGAGCGCCGGCTGCGCGAAATGGCGGGGAAGATGGAGGCGCATCTGAAGACCAAGGAACAAACCGTGGTATCAGACAGCGGTGTCAGGAGGCCAAGTTGACCGCGGAAAACGCCGCCCAACTATTTGGAAAGAATGGTGAGCCGGGCGGGACTCGAACCCGCGACCACCGCATTAAAAGTGCGATGCTCTACCAACTGAGCTACCGGCCCTTGCTAGAAAGTGGGGAGAGTTCTTATTGTAGCGCGAGCCTTAATGCCGAGGCGAGTTTTGCGAGCCCTGCCATTTCGTCCAAGTGATCCAGCAAGTGCCCACCCCAACCGGCGCTAGGGAGCCATCGGGAAATCGGCAGGGTCCAGCTGCGTAAGCAACCGCTGCGCCTGCTCTACCTGATCAAGGGTTGCGCGCAGCGCCAGAGCGTGGGCCGAAGTATACGTGAACAGGCGTCGAATACCGGTCGTCGTGCGAATCGTATCGGCGATTTTTTGAAAGTCCTGCACGTTCGCGGTGTGATGGAGGTAAAAGACACGAACTGAACTCGCATTTTCTGTGGTCGTGGAATCTCGGTAATTGTAGGGCGCCGAGGCGTGGCTCGATTCGCCATTTCTGGGCTGGTCAATTTCATTAAACAGCCATTCGGCGAACGCAACCTCATCGGTGGTTCCGCGCATGGCGATAGCCTTGGGGGTGCTGTAAGTGAATAGCCGGCGAATCTCGGCGATGCTCCGGATCAACGTGGCAAGCTCCTGAAAGTCCTGGATCGTGGGCGAGTTGGCCACGAATAAAATGCGCGTGACGTTTTCGTTCGGTCGGGGGCTAGGAGCAGCGGGCAGCAAGTATTCGGACGTCATGGAATGGGGATGCGGCGCGCCCGCCGATTTCTCCAGTTCGTTAGTAAAGTAGTCGGCCATACTCATCTGGTCGGCAGTCCCGCGCATGGCCAGAATCTTAGTACCGTTTATGGGATACACGCGCCGGATCTCCGCAATCGTTCGGACCAGTGTCGCGAATTCCTGAAAGTCCTTCACCGTTTGGCCGCGATCGAGATAGAACAATCGCACCACATTATCAGGGCCTTCGCTCAGGCGGTATTCGTGGACTGCGGTGTCTAGCGATACCGGAACGGAGCGGTCCATTCCCAGGAACAACCATTCGGCAAGCTCAAGTTGATCAGCCGTGCCGTGGACCGAGAGCGTTCCCGCCGAGAAGTCCGCCGACACATCTTGGGCTCCGGCAATCACGCTTATCGCGCTAGCGGTTTCCCGAGTGCCCTGCTCGGTTGGGGTGTGGGCGAAATAGAAGACCCGCTCGGTGGTTGATTGGGCCAGTAGACTGCCCGTCACGATGAAAGGAAAGAGGGCTGCGAGCACTAATTGGGAGGTTGGACTTAACATGCCGCTCCTTTCACAAACCAGACGCTCTCAACACTTCAGGCGTGCAGGGAGATTAAACTTGGAAGGCCGTCCTGCTGGCGCTTGGATGAAAACGCGCTGCCTGGGGAGAGTTCTTATTGTAGCGCGAGCCTTAATGCCGAGGCGAGTTTAGCGAGCCCCGCCCCTACGTCCGCGCCTAAATGAATTCGCAACGCGCGGCGTCCGCGTTCGCGCAGCACCGTGAGGTCGCCCTGCGCTTGCGCCGCTTTGACGATCCCAAAAGTGTACTTCTGCCCTGGAATCGCCACATTGTGTGCGTCGTCTGCCGTGATCTGCAGAAACACGCCGGTGTTGGGTCCGCCCTTATAGGCTTGGCCGGTCGAGTGCAGAAAGCGCGGGCCGAAGCCGAGGCACGTCGCCACGCGCTTGGCGTCGCGCACCCGTTGGCGCATCGCGGTCAACGCAACCTCGTGCTCCGGATTCATTTCGATGTACGCGAGCAAAGCGAAATAATCGCCGGCTTTGATTGAGTCCAGATGCGCGCGCAGGGCATCGGTCAGCGTCCGGCCCACGGGTTGCCCCAAAATGGTTTGCCCGAAAACCTTGATGCCAGCCTCTTCAAACGCCGGAGTCTCCACTGGCAGCGTGCCGGTAGCTTCAAACTGGCTGGTTAATTTCTTGGTCGCGATCTTGCTGGCTTCGACATCTGGCTGATTGAAGGGATCGATCTCGATGATCGCGCCCGCGACCGCGGTAGCGAACTCCCAGCGGAAGAACTCGCGGCCGATTTCGTACACGTTGTCGACCGCGATGCGAATCACCGGGTGCCCTGCCGCCGCCAGCGCCTCCAGCGCACGGTCCTGCGCTTCGTCGCAGGCCGGCGTCAGCCGCTCGTATATAAACACGCGATCAGTTCCATATACTTCCGGCGGCCCCAGCGGCTCGCGGTCCAGCGGGATGATGGCACGGCCGTTCTTGCCGGTCGATTCCGCCACCAGTTGCTCCAGCCACGCGCCCAGATCGCGAATCGCGGGCGAAGCTACGATGGTCAATTTGTCGCGGCCCGCGCGCGCCAGCGTTCCCAGCAACACACCGAGCGTGAGGCCTGGGTTGTCCTTAGGAGCCCGGCAAGCTTGCTCCATCGCTGCCGCCGGCGCCAGCAGTTTGCCCACATCGACGCCCATCGCCGCTGCCGGAATCATTCCGAAATCCGATAGCGCCGAATAGCGCCCGCCGATCGATGGCAGTCCGAAAAAGATGTGGCGGAAGCCATCCCGCTCGGCCACCTTCTGCATCTGCGAGCCAGGGTCCGTGATGGCGATGAACCGGCTCCCATCGCGTCCCGAGCGCTCGAAGAAATATTCCTTGAAGATGTTCGGCTCGAGCGTCGATCCCGACTTGCTCGACACGATGAACAGCGTGCGCTTCAGGTCGATCTTCTTTTCGGTGGCCGCCACCTGCGCCGGGTCGGTCGAATCGAGCACGTGCAGATCGGGGAATCCAGGAGCCCCGCCAAAGGTCAGGCGCAATACTTCCGGACATAAGCTCGACCCGCCCATGCCCAGCAGCAGCGCATCCTTGAACCCAACCGCTTTCAGCTCCGCGGCGAACTGTTCCAGCCGCTGCCGTTGCGCGAGTTGTTGCCCGGCGATCCCCAGCCATCCCAGCCACTGCCCTTCGTCGGTGCCGGTCCACACCGTTGCATCGCCCGCCCAAATCCGCGCGACTCGATCACTGCCCTCCCAGGCGCGCAGGTTTTCCTCCGCCGCCCGAGCCAGGTCCGGCGGAAGCGAGTGCGTGATTGCTGTCATTGCGGCTGTGTTACGGCCAACAGCTTGGTGAACGCATCCTCGAACTGTTTGACGCCCGCGATGACCAGATCGCTGGTGACGACTTCAATCGAGATTCCCGCTGCCTCCAGGTTCGCCATCACGCTGCGTGCGCCCTCCACATCCTCGGTCAGAGAAGCGCGGGGCACGCCATGATCGCGGAACGCATCGTAGGTAGCCGGCGGAATGGTATTCACCGTTTCCTTGCCGATCAGTTCTTCGATGTACAGCACGTCGCGCAGCTTAGGATTCTTGGTGGACGTACTGGCCCATAGCGGGCGCTGTGTCTGCGCTCCCTTAGCGGCCAGCGCTTCCCAGCGAGGTCCGGAGAAGATGCGCTGGTAGCGCTCATAGGCCAGCTTGGCGCTCGCGATCGCCACCTTGCTGCGCACTGACTCGAGCAGTTTCTTCCGCTCCGGCTCTGCCTGCGGAAGGCGTTCATCGATCAACGCGTCCACTGCCGTGTCGATCCGGCTCACGAAGAAGCTGGCGACGCCGGCGATCCCGGTGAGATCCTGGCCCTTCGCGGCCCGCTGCTCCAGCGCGCGAACAAAAGCCCATGCCACTTCCTCATACATATCCTGCGAGAACAGCAAGGTGACGTTGACGTTCACGCCTTCGCGCAGAACCGTCTCGATGGCCGGAACGCCCGCCGGCGTACCCGGAATCTTGATCATCAGGTTCGGACGGTCGACGGCCTTCCACAGGCGCAGCGCCTCGTCTATGGTCTCCTGGGTCTTGTAAGCCAGATACGGCGAAACTTCCATGCTCACGTAGCCGTCGTGCTTCTTAGTTCGGTCGTACACCGGACGCAACACGTCGGCCGCATCCTGGATGTCGCGAATCGCCAGGCCCTCGTAGATGCCCTTGGCGTCCAGCGTCTTGTTCTTGCGCAATTCCGCCAGATAGTCGGCGTACTCGGCGCCGCCCATGGCCTTTTCGAAGATCGACGGGTTGGAGGTCATCCCACCAAGGCCGTCTTCTTCCACCATGCGGCGCAGGTCGCCGCTGGTCATCAGGCTGCGGCGAATGTAATCCAGCCAGATGGACTGCCCGAAGCGGGCCAATTGCTTGAGCGGATTTTCAATACCGCTGGATACGCTGCTGGTAAGAGTAGACATGGTTTTGGATTCCCTGCTTTTAGTTTACGAAAACCGCCGGGCAATTACTTCCGAGCGGTAGCCGAAGATCCTGGCCACCTCCCGCCGGGTCCACAGCGCCTCCACCAAACGGCCCAGCGGACCGAGCGGAAGCTCATAGTCGACGTCATCCACGATACGGGTTCCCGCGCCTTCGCTCACGAAGCGATGAGTATGCCGCCACACCCGATAAGGGCCGCGCAACTGCACATCGACGAACTCGTGCGGGGGCTCCCAACTCTCGATCGAGGTTGCCCATTTAAGCGGAATTCCATAGAGCGTCAGTTGATAGTCGATGCGCGCGCCGGCTGCCAGCCGAATGGGCCTGGCGTCAGGATGCGGAAGTTCAACTGCCGCGGAGTGATGGCTTCGAGGTTGTTGGCATCCGAGAAAAACGCGAATACTTCATCGACTGGGCGACCCACCAATTGTTCGGAATGAAAATGGTGCATCCGTTCTATCTTGCGCCGCGGGCGTTCGCAACCGCGGCGAGTGGCTTTCGCAGCCACAGGTAGCAATGATTGCCGATGCGCCCTGCGGCTGGGGCACGGTACAGCAGCAGGTCGAGATATCGCAAGGGGAACAGCACCCAGCCCAGGATTCCGTGGGCCGCCACGCGCCAGGCGCGGAACGGCAGCAGCAGCTTCGCGTATTCCAGAGTCGTCACTAACATCGTCGCGGTTGGCCCGGTGCGCCAGCCCTCGGCAACTACCTCCATGCGGGAACTCAACACCTTGAGGCCGTCCAGCGTGAATCGGCGGTAATCTTTGGGATACTCGTGGAACGGGTGACAGAAGGGCGTGACCAGGTGCGCGTAGCCGCCGGGCTCGAGCACGCGGTAGATCTCGTCCATCACTTTCTGGGGATCGCGAACGTGCTCCAGAACCGCATCGCACTCGACACGCGTGAAGACGCGCGAAGGAAACGGCAATCGCTCGGCATCGGCGGCCACATCGACGCCCCGTACCGCGAACAAGTCCAGGTTGATATAGCCCTCGACCACGCGGCCGGCGCCTCCGATGTAAAGATTCCATTTGCCAAGCGGAAAGTCCAGAGGCTCCGCCGGGTTCGTTACAAACGGCGCGGGCGGCTGCAGGAGCCGGATCAGGCGATCACGCCAGCGAAGCGAGGAACGTCGCCGGTAGAGCGCTTCCAGTGAGTTGTCTTCGGTCGCCATTTGGATGGAACAACCAGCATCGCACGCCAGGCCGCAGACCGCGACCACGCACTCAATCCCGCACGGTGAACGCCAGCTTAGGCAGTAGGGCGCCTGGCTCCGCGTGGTCAACACAAACCATCGACTCGGGCGGGACTTCGCCATTTGCCACCATCGCCGCCAGCGGCTGCGTGAGCTCGCGCAGAATAGTGCGCTTCAATTCGCGCGCCCCATACTCGCTACTAGTTCCCTTAGTCAGCAGATACTGGCGCGCGGCGGCGGTCACCTCCAGCTTGAAGGCCCGCTCCGCCAGTCGGTTCTCGATGTGCAACTCCAGCGCCGCGATCTGCAGATCCACAATTTCAGCCAGCGCCGCGGCATCAAGTGGCTGATAAGTGATGACGGTATCGATCCGGTTGACGAACTCCGGCGAGAATTTGCGGCGCACCGCGCCCATACCGATGTGGTGCAGCTTTTGGATCGTCGCACCCGGCGAGCCCCCCGTGATCGCCTCGAATCCGAAGCCCGGCCGCAGGCGATCGCGCATTTCGCGCGCTCCTAAATTGCTGGTGAGAAAGATCATCGACCGCTCGAAGTTCACCGTATTGTTATCGCCTAAACGCAGCGTAGCTTTATCGAGCACGCCCATCAATAGACGCGTCATGCTGGGCGCGGCTTTCTCGATTTCATCGAACAGCACCAACGAGAGGTCGCTGGATTCCGTGGTCACCGACGTCAGCTTCTGCTGCGTCAGCATCGGCGGAGTCTCGCGATGCCCCAGATAACCCGGCGGCGCACCGATCAGCTTGGCGACTTCGTGCTCCATCTGAAATTCACCGCAGTCCACTTTCAGCATATGCTTCTCGCTTCCGTGCAGCGCGTCGGCCAGCGCTTCAACGGTGCGCGTCTTGCCTGTGCCGGTCGGTCCCAGCAGCAGAAACACCCCCGCTGGCCGGCCGTCCGGCGATAGCCCGGCCTGATGCATTTGTACGTAAGGCACGATCTGCGTCAATGCTTGGGCCTGGCCCACGACGCGCGTCGATAACTCTCGAAGGAGGTCGCCCGCGCCGGAAATGCCAAGGCGGGGCCCCACTGCCACGGGCGGAATCCGCAATACGGCGCCCTCCTTTAGACTGCCCCGATTATGGGCTGCCTCCGGAGGCGCTACGCACACTCTCAGATGGGTAAGCGCTGGCAAAATAGGCTCGAACCGCGTCGCGGATGAGTGTGGATGCGCGGCCGTCGCCATAAATATGACGGACCCGCGCGCGCCGGGCATACTCGGCGGCGTCATCCAGAAGCAGTGAAGTCTCAGCCACGATGCGCGCCGGATCGGTCCCCGTGAGACGCGCGGCCCCGGCGGCCACCGCCTCCGGCCGTTCAGTCTTTTCGCGCAGCACCAGCACCGGCTTGCCGAGCGACGGCCCTTCTTCCTGAATACCCCCGGAGTCAGTAAGCAGCAGATGCGCCCGCCGCATCAAGTCGACGAAAGGCACATACGACAATGGCTCGATGAGCCGGATCGCCGCGATTCCGCCCAGACGCGTCTCCACCACGGCGCGCACCTCAGGGTTGGGATGCACCGGATACACGATCTGAACGTCGCCTCGCGCCGTCAATCGTAGCAGCGCCTCGCAGATGCCGTCGAAACCTTCGCCAAAACTTTCCCGCCGGTGCGCCGTGACCAGAATCAGCTTCTTGCCGGCATCGATGGTGGGAACTCCTTTCTCCCCCAGCCTGCCCGAGGCAAGGGCATCCCGAGTCTCCAGCAGCGCGTCGATGCCGGTGTTGCCGGTGACCAGAATCCGGTCCGACGCCACTCCTTCGCGCAGCAGATTCTCAGCCGCGGCGTCGGTGGGCGCGAAGTGCAGCGTGGCTAGGCGCGTCGTCAGCACGCGATTCATTTCCTCCGGGAAAGGTTGCCCGAAGTCGCCGCTGCGCAGCCCCGCCTCGACATGCGCCATCGGCACGCCGCGATAGAACGCGCCCAGCGCGCCGCAAAAAGTAGTGGTGGTGTCGCCCTGCACCATCACCAGGTCCGGAGCTTCTTTCACCAGCACCGGGTCAAGCGCCGCCACGATGCGCGACGTGGATTCGGTCAGCGTCTGCCCCGGTCGCATCACGTCCAGATCGTAGTGCGGCGTGATCGCGAACGCCTGCAAAGTCTGATCCAGCAGGCCGCGATGCTGCGCCGTCACAATGACGCGAGTCTCGAATTCGTGGGGGACTTCCAAAAACCGGCGCGCTACCGGCGCCAGCTTGATCGCCTCGGGGCGCGTGCCCAGGACGATCGCAATTTTCAAGGAATGGACTTCATCGGTTCCGGTTCAGGTCCGGTGGCTTCAGTATGGCAGGAATTATTTGTGCCGGTAGGTAATGCGGCCCTTGGTCAAGTCGTAAGGCGACATTTCAAGGGTGACGCGGTCGCCGGCCAAAACGCGTATACGATTGCGGCGAAGCTTGCCGGCCAGGTGGGCGAGCACGGTGCGTTCCTGATCCAGTTGCACGCTGAACAGGCCGCTCGGAAATTTCTCAACTACGGTTCCAGTGACTTCAATACTATCTTCTTTACTCATTGTCCTCCCAGAAAGATTATAGCGCCCCGGCGGAGAGCGCGATGCGGAAGGCGGGGATAAAGGATCGGGCGCGAGCGCCGGCCAGACCCGCGCGGCGGGCCAGATCGAGCAGTTCCCGGCGGTGGAATGCGGCTTCCACCGAGATCGCTCCGTCATTCACCGTGACCGGATGCCACCCGAACAAGCGTTGGGTCCGCGAGATGAAATAGTAGGGCACGGGATGACGCCATAGGTCGATCACCAGCACCTGTTTTCGCGCGACCCGCCCAAATCCCGCCAGTAGTTCCACGACCTGTTCATCGGTGAAATGATGCAGGAAGAGCGAACTGAAGACGTAGTCGAAACTCCGCGGCCGGAACGGCAGCGCGAAGGCGTCGCCCACGACCTTCGCCCCCGAACCGCCTTCGAGATGCGACTCGATGTAATCCAGACAAGTCACTTGCGCTAACGGCCGCCACTCACGCAGACATCGGCCCATATCACCGGAGGCCGAGCCGACATCCAAGAACGTGAACGCTTCATCGCGAGGAATGACATCGTCGATCAGCTTCCGCAGCGTGCTGTGCCCACCCCAATGCTTGTTGATCCGCGCGAGATCAGCCAGCGAACCGCGCGCTTCCTCAGGAGGCAGTGTGTCGAGGATCTCCGGCTTTAAGACTCGCCCGTTGAGGCAGCGCATTTTCCACTACGATACCGCGCCCTGGGGTAGCAGCCAACTGCATCCTTCCGGCGGGCTAACAGCACGAAAATGCGGAGGGCGAAGCGCGCACTAATGTTGGCATGTTTTACCTCAAAATAAGCAATAATTAACCTTGACTTTCTGCGGCATAGTGGATACGTTTATGCAGCGACATTTGAGCTGTTGTCTGCATGGGACGACCATAACGGGGAGAGATTTTTAATATACGTACCCAACGCCGTTACGGGAGGACCAATTGAACGAGCCCGCTTCTCTCCTTAATACTTCCCAGCTTGCCACGTGGCTTGGCGTTTCAACTAGAACCGTGTGTTTGTGGGCTGAATGTTCAGAATTGCCAGCCATCAAGGTAGGCCGGCAATGGCGTTTCAAACTCGAAGCGATCCAACGATGGTTGGACAACAGCCGAGCTCCTGTGATGCTCAAGAAAGAAATTGCTGCTGTTGCGGCAAAGGCGGCATACAACTCGTCTGGATCTCTGCTACAAACGGACACGGAGTGAAAATCAGGATTAAAAACGGATCCTGTATCGCCCGAAAACCAACGTTTGGAGGAATGTCAGATGAACTTCTGTAGTTGGCCCCTGCACTTATGTCGCCGGTTTCCTGCTTTTCAGCGGAGCTGGTTATTACTGGCTTGCCTTGCGGGTGGCCTCTTGTATGCCCCGCTTGCCCGCGCCCAAACAGGAATGATTAGTGCGAGTCCCCAAAACTGCACCATTCCCGGCGGCAGTACGACCTGCACATCCATGCTCTCCTGGACTTCCTCTGGGACGACAGCACTTCAAGTTTGGCTTTCAGTCAACGGAGGAACACAGGTTGAATTCGGCTCCCCAGGCGGCGGGGGATATAGTAACGACCCTGCAAGTTGGATACAAGCCTCGACATCGTATGTTTTTAGCCTGTACGACTACTCAAGTGGAAGCCGTGGAAGCCAGAAATCCCGCGCCCAGGGTGTTGGAAACTTCAAAAGCCGCTCCAAGCACCGCTTCGGTGAGAGAGTTCAAGTCCACTCTTAATAGTCAATGGGCGAAGCGAAAATTCTCTTATCGGCGTGTATCTGCGTTCATCTGCGGGCCAATGTTTTTCCGGGGGTTAGCATTCACGTACTCTCTTTCACCTCCATTCCTACCCTTTTCATCCACTTCCCGCTCCAACTCCCCGCCATCAACCACTCCCTCCCGCATAATCCAGCCAGCAGTAAAGCCCGGCCGGGCCGATCGTCGTAGTTTGGTAAATCCGCGCCAGCGGAACTCGGGGGCCGTTCGAAAGAGCGCTCCTGGGCGAAGCGGGCTAGCCGCCCCGGAAACATTGAGGAAAGGGCGGGACACGGAAGAGAATCGATTCTCTGGTTGATACGAGCGTCGCGAGAGCGGCGTGAGGTGACCGCGAAAGGAAATAGGAGAGCGCAATTGCCGGTTGATTCGGACACTTTTCTGAGACCAGTACCCGCACAGGCGAGTCCCTCGTGCGGGTCAAATAAACAAATAGCCGCCTGTTCCTTCACCCCCGGCGGGTTGCGTACGTAAGCGGCCCGCCGCGAGACGATCGATACTTCAAATCACCACGGCCGAAGTGTGTTTGCTATGCTGGCCTTCTACATGGAATTAGTCACGGGCCACATCGGCTGGATCGAAGTCATTTGCGGACCCATGTTCTCGGGCAAGAGCGAAGAGCTGATCCGCCGTCTGCGCCGCGCGCGTATCGCCCGCAAGCGGGTGCAGGTGTTCAAGCCGGCGCTCGATAACCGCTACTCGGCCGACGAAATCGTTTCGCATGGCGACCAGCGCATGGAGTCGGAAGTTGTCACGAGCGCCCCCGAGATCCTCGCCCGGCTGAGCCCACGCACGCAGGTGATCGGCATCGACGAAGCCAACTTTTTTGGGGCAGACCTGGTTGAGCTAACCGCCCAGTTGGCCGATGCCGGCAGGCAGGTAATTGTCGCCGGACTCGACACCGATTTCATGGGTCGCCCGTTTCCGCCCATGCCGGATCTGCTGTGCCTGGCCGAGTCCATCACCAAGACGCTGGCGATTTGCGTGCGCTGCGGCAATCCCGCCAAGCATACGCAGCGGCTGCTCGAGTCCGGCGATTTGATCGTGGTGGGCGCCGCGGACATGTATGAAGCGCGCTGCCGGCGCTGTTTCGAGCCAGGCGTTCCCAAGCAGGATCTGCTGGACTTTGCGCGCCCCTCCGCTCTGCATGCCTCGGGCCCCAAGGCGATAAAACCTGTTCGGGCCCGCCACAGTCATAATTGAGACAGGAAACATTACCCGCATCCGATGTAAGATGATGTGAGGAAGGAGAGCCCCTTGTTTTCAATCCGAGGAGATTCACCTATGAGCGATTCCAATCCGCCGCCTGTCGTCGTCCAGAGCTCTGGTCCAAAGGTACCTGTTGTTTTGGTTCTCGTGGTCGTCCTGATTGCTGCAACCGGCTATCTGTTCTATCAAGTGGCCCAGACCCGCACCGAGATGGCGCAGATGCGCGATCAGTTGCTGGATGAGATCTCGAAGATCCATGAGACCACGGCAGTGACCACCCAAACCAGCCGCCGTTCGGTAGAGACGCTGAAGACCGAGCTCGACGCCGCCCGCCGGCAGGCCAGCCAGCTCGCGGGACAAGCCAAGCTGGATGCCGATAAACATGCCGACGAGATTGCGGCTAGCTTGCAGAAAGTGCAGCAGGAGCAGGCGCAGCGAGTGTCGGCCGTGTCGACCGAAGTCGGCAAGGTGAAAGAGCAGGCGGTGGCCGCGAATACCCGCATTGGCGAAGTTTCAAGCGATGTCGGCGTTGTCAAAACGGATGTGGCCGCGACGCGCTCGGAACTCGAAAAAACCATCGCGACCCTAAAAGCCACCCAAGGCGACTTGGGCGTCCAAAGCGGACTGATCGCCACCAACGGCAAGGAATTGGCGGCGTTGAAAGCGCTTGGGCGAGCGCAACTATACCGAGTTCAAGCTGGGCAAAACCAAAGCCCCGCAGAAGGTGGGCGATATCGCGGTGATGCTTGAGAAGTGCGATCCCAAGCACAACCGCTACACCATCCGCGTGATCGCCGACGATAAGACCGTGGAGAAAAAAGACAAGACTCTCAATGAGCCGGTGCAGTTCCTGTTGTCGAAGGCTACGCAGCCCTACGAGCTGGTGGTGAATGACATCAAGAAGGATCTGATCAGCGGTTACGTAGCTTCTCCCAAAGTGCAGCAGACGCGGAATTAGCCGGCGCAATTATTCGGCAACGACGAAGCCGCTCTCGACGGAATCGTCGAGGATGCGAGTCCACACTACGCGCGCCCGGCCCCTGGCTTCGACGTGAGCGAACGCAACGTACTGTCCGGCTGTGAGTGCGGAGCAATCGTGCGCCATGCGAAACCCGCTGGCGCTCACGTCCACCAGCCGGCCCTGGATTTCGCGCGAGCCGGGACTTTCGGAGCGCACCAGCACGTTTCCCTGCCCCCGGCGGCGGATCTCGCGGCGCTGCTCGGCTACAGACGGATTCATGCCCGCGCTCCCACCGCTTCCGGGCGGTATAGCTTCAGTTTGCGGTTGAGCGTCCTGCGGGAGATTCCCAATTGCGCGGCCGCGCGCTGCTGATGGCCGCCGCTCGCGTTAAGCGCTTCCAGGATGGCGTGCTTCTCGATCGATTCGAGATTGGCGGCCACCGCGGATTCCGCGATGTAGCGCGAGGAGACGGTGATGGGAAGGTCGGCGGCGGAGATCTCCTGGTTTTGTGCGAGGACCGCGGCCTTGGTAACCATGTTGCGCAGTTCCCGGATATTGCCCGGCCAGGGCTGGGCTTCGAGCAGTGCGATCGCGGAAGGCGAAAGACTCAGCCGCGGATCCTGCTGCGCCAGGAAATGGCGCGCGAGAGGGCCGATATCGGCAACCCGCTGCCGCAGCGGCGGGACCCGCAACGTGAACTGCGCCAGACGGTGATAGAGATCGCCGCGGAAACGCCCTCGGCTCACGGCCTGTTCCAGATCCTGATTGGTGGCCGCCACGACACGCACATCCACCGACACTTTCTTGACGCCGCCCAAGCGGTAATAGGCAACTGAATCCAGCACCCGCAGCAGCTTCACTTGCATACGCGGATCGAGTTCGCCGATCTCGTCCAGGAAGATGGTGCCGCCGCTCGCCATCTCGAACAGGCCGGGCTTGGGGGCATCGGCGCCGCTGAAAGCGCCTCTTTCGTAGCCGAACAATTCACTTTCAATCAAGTGTTCCGGGAGCGCCGCGCAACTGAGGTCCACCCAGGGTTTGTGGGAGCGCAGCGAATAGTGATGCACCGCGCGGGCGATCAGTTCCTTGCCGCTGCCGCTTTCGCCAGTGATCAGAACCGTAGCCTGCGAGCGCGCCACGCGCTCGATGGTGGAGAGCAACGCGCGCAGCGGTTGGCTCGCGATCACCGCCTCCATGCCGAGGAATACTTGGGTCTCGTGCGTTTGACTGTGTTCCATCATCATTACGGCCCTACAGGCTTCGTACACCATTGGGCCAGCAAAGCCGTCGTAGTGCCCTCCGCCAAACACCCTAGTCCACTTAGAAAACTACCCCTGATATTGAGACACTTTGACGCATGCCAAAAGCGTCGCAGGAGCCATCTTGTCCCTCCGAGTACCGCCAGCCATCGGCTAACTCAATGACAACAGACCTCTTCCATACGGCGCAGGATGGCCACCCGCGTGCACATATCGCCTCATTAACTATGGCTGGCTCGGAACAGCAACTCCCCGGAAGAGTTCGAGTCTACATTGGATTCGTCTCGCTCTTGGGCGCGATTGCGCTGGGCGTTGCCGTGAGCGCATGGGATTCGCCCGACGTGCTCAAATTCGCGGGGTTTCTAGTCCTGGCCACTCTATCCGCCGGAATCCGTTTCGAGACTCCAAGAATCGCCAGCGGACTCTCGCTTAGTCTGCTGTTTGTGTTGTTTGGAATTGTGGAGCTCACGCGCCTCGGAAACCGTCGTCCTCGCCGCTACGGTCACTCTGGTGCAATGCTTCTGGAACCAAAAACGAGCGGCCCGCCCTGGATCAGATCGCCTTCAATATCTCGACGATTACACTGGCGGCCTCCGCAGCAACCTGGTTCTATCACTCGCCCCTGCTGCTGGAGAATCAGGAGGGCGCAGTCATCCGCCTCGCGCTGCCCACGCTTGCGTTCTTCCTGGTGAACACAATTCCCGTCGCATTAGCGGTGGGGATCGCGGAAGGTTTTTCCGCGTGGGCGGTGTGGCGCGAGGGTTACCTCTGGTCGTTGCCGTATTATTTGGGCGGAAGCGCGGTGGCGCAGGTCGCGAGCGTCTCGGCTCATCTCGCCGGCTGGCCCACGGTGCTCTTGACTGGTCCGGTTCTGTACCTGGTGTTCCGCTCCTACCGTTTGTATATCAGCAGACTGGAAAATGAGCGTAAACACGCGGAGGCCGTGTCGGGGCTGCACCTGCGCACCATCGAAGCGCTGGCGCTGGCGATCGAAGCGAAGGACGACACCACCCACGATCACCTGGCGCGAGTGCAGATCTACGCGCGGGAAATCGCGCGCGAGCTCGGTCTCCAGCCGGAAGAGCAAGAGGCCTTGCTGACCGCTTCCATCTTGCACGATATCGGCAAACTCGCGGTGCCGGAGCACATCATTTCGAAGCCCGGCCGCCTGACGCCGGAAGAATTCGACAAGATGAAAATCCATCCTATCGTGGGCGCTGAAATTCTGGAGCGTGTGCAGTTCCCCTATCCGGTGGTTCCTATCGTTCGTGCGCATCACGAAAAGTGGAATGGCAGCGGCTATCCCTACGGCCTGAAGGGCGAGGAAATCCCCATTGGCGCCCGGATTCTGGCCGCGGTGGATTGTCTGGATGCGCTCGCAACGGATCGTCAATACCGGCGTGCGCTGCCCCTCGATGAGGCGATGAAAGTGGTGCAGAACGAGTCGGGGACCTCATTCGATCCGCGGGTGGTCGAGGTGCTCAGCAAGCACTATGTTCGGCTCGAGAAAATGGCCAAAGAATCGCGCTCGGCGGACCCCATGAAGCTTTCGAAGTACCTGAAAGTCGAGCGGGGACTCGCGCCCGCGGCGGGTTTTGAAGCAGCGGCGCCCAACGCCAGTCCAGCGGCAGCTACGCCGGGTGGCCAAGCGACCGACTTCTTGAGTCTGATCGCGGCGGCGCGGCAGGAAGTACAGGCGCTGTTTGAAATCTCGCAAGATCTGGGAAATTCGCTAAGTCTGGACGAAACCCTATCTCTCCTGGGCGTGCGTTTGCGCCGCATCGTGCCGCATCACGGGCTGGCGATCTGGGTGCAACGCGCCGGGATTCTGATGCCGGAGTTCGTAGCGGGCGACGATTTCCGGCTGTTCTCTTCGTTGCAGATTCCGGTGGGGCAAGGGCTGTCGGGATGGGTCGCGGAAAACCGCAAAGCGATTCTCAACGGCAATCCATCGGTGGAATCCGGCTACTTGAACGATCCAGCGAAATTTTCTGCGCTGCGCTCGGCTCTGGCCGTGCCGTTGGAAGGAACCGGCGGCGTGGTAGGCGTCCTGACGCTCTATCACACGGACCGCGACGCCTTTACCAAAGACCATTTGCGTATCCTGCTGGCGATCAACGCGAAGATTGCGCTTTCGATCGAAAACACCCTGCGCTTCCGCCAAGCCGAGACTTCGGCTACTACCGACTATCTGACGGGCCTGCCGAATGCGCGGTCGCTATTCTTGCAGCTCGACTCCGAACTGTCGCGCAGCCTGCGCAGCAAACAGCCGATCGCGGTGCTCAGCCTGGACTTGAACGGATTCAAACAGGTGAACGATCGCTACGGGCATCTGGAAGGGAACCGGGCATTGCGCGCGGTGGGTGCGGAATTGAAGTCGGCTTGCCGTGAATACGACCAGGTGGCGCGCATGGGTGGCGATGAGTTTGTACTGGTGCTTCCGGGAGCGCGGGCGGGAGAAATCAACGCCAAATTCGAACAGATTCGCGACGCGATCTCGCAAGTTTCCCACGAGATGTTTTCCGGTCAGATACTGAGCGTGAGCATCGGAGCGGCTTACTTTCCGGAAGATGGCGACAACGCCGACGAGCTGCTCTCGGTGGCGGACCGCCGCATGTACTCGGAAAAGCAATCGCAGCGCCGCGATACGAAAGCGCCCTCGCGGGTGTTGCGCGAGCAGGACGAACCCGCCTCGGCTCTGGTCAACTAGGCGCCTCACGGCCCTCAGCCGCCCACTCCCCCGCCTCGCGCGAGCCACGCCACGAACGGCCCCTCTATTGCACTAACCCGGACGCAAGAGGAAAACACGATGGCTCCCGCTATCAACATCACATCCAAACTCCTGAATATCGACGACCTTAAGCTGCTGTCGCGTCACGCCGGTCCGTGCGTGACCATAGGCATTCCCGCATACCAGCCGGGGACGGGCGGTGGCACTCGGCATGCGCATCTGCGGCACTTGACCCAAACCGCCGCAGATCAGCTGGGCCATTTGAACCGCCCGGAGGTCGGTGACGACCTGATGTCTGCTCTCGAACTGCTAGCGACTACGCTCGATGGCGGACACGGCGGACCTGGCGTCACCTTGTTCTGCGCGCCGGGCTTTACGGCAGTCTACGAGACTCAAAGTGTCCGCACCGATGCCGTCACGGTCGGGGACCGCTTCGACGTGCTGCCCCTGGTGGCCACCGCGCAGACTCCCCGGCGCTTCTTCATCCTCGGGATCAGCAAGAAAAAAATTCGGCTGTTCCATTACTCAGACAGTAACGCCGAAGAACTGGCTCTGCCGGCGAGCATACCGGTCAGTCTGGAAGCGGCGGGCGCGTTCGACGAGCCCGAACACACCATGGATAGCCACTCCCCAGCGGGCCCCTCGGTGGGTGGGCTGCGCGGTGTGCGCTTCGCCAGCTCAGGCGATCAAGACTCCAACGCGGTCTACCTGCGGCATTTCTTCGGGCTGGTGGACCACGGGCTCAAAGAGACGCTGAATGGAGAGCCGTTGTTCCTGGCGGGAGTGCGGGAGGAGTTGGCGTTATACCGCAAGACCGCCAAGTATCCGCACATTTTCGAGTCCGAGTGCCACGGGAATGCCGAGCATTCGTCACTGGATCAAGTGGCGAAGCACGCGGCCGCTGGAGCCGTACGGGAATACCGCTTGACCGCCGATCGGGCTCTCGCAGCGTTACCCGAAATTCGCCCAAGGATCGCCGGAGATCCAGGCGCTGTCTTGAAAGCGGCGACCGAGGGCCGCGCGCGGCAAATCTTCGCAGCAGAAGAGGGCGCTCCGAAGGAAACGCTGAACGCGGCAGTGGTGGAAGGCTTGCGCACCGGCGCAGAAGTTTTCACCTACCCGGGAACGGAACTAGCGGGATTCGGCGCCATCGCAGCGGTCCTGCGTTATTAGGCGAAGGCGGAATTACGCCGCTTTGAACTCGGGTTCGCGCAGCAGTTCGAGAAACGCCTGCGCCGCGGCGTGAAAGCGCTTCTTTTTGCGATGGATGATGCCTAGCGGACGGTAGAGCTCGGACACCGCAAGCGGGATGGCGGCCAGCCGCCCCTGCGTCACTTCATCGCGCATGATGCGCGCCGGCAGGATGCTGACGCCGGCGCGGTGCGCGACGGCTTCCTTAATCATCTGCAGATTATCGAAATGCAGAGTTTGGTTGACTTCGATCTCATGCTCGCGCAGAAAGCGGTCGACCTCGCGGCGGATCGGCAGGTCTTCATCGAAGCCAATAAAATCGACGCCGTTGAGATCTTGCGGCCGAATCGTTCCGCGCTTGGCGAGTGGATGATCCGGCGCCGCCGCCAGCACCATTTCCTCCTGCCGCCAGGGAATCACCGTGATCTCCCGGCTAGGCTCCGGATAGCTCACCAAGCCGAGGTCAGCTTCGTCCGCCAG
Source organism: Bryobacterales bacterium (assembly GCA_963779075.1). GTDB lineage: Bacteria > Acidobacteriota > Terriglobia > Bryobacterales > Bryobacteraceae > Palsa-187. The sequence continues at coordinate 130,307 of CAVZWS010000016.1, read as the reverse complement.
CACTGACGAATATACTTTCTCCGGCCGCAAGTATTCCACTTCCAGATGCGCCCTGGGCTGGCGGCGGGAGAACTCGTTTTCGAGCTGCGCCATCTCGCTCAAGCCCACCGAATAGATGGAAGCGACCTTTACGGTTCCATCGACGTCTTGTTTTAACTGGTTGAGCGCGACTTCGAACTCGTCCTTGCGGCGCAAGACATCGCGGCAAAAATCGCAGTACAACTGGCCCGCCGCATTCACCACCAGAGGGCGGGTTGACCGATCGAGTAAACTGGTACCTAGCACTCGTTCCAAGTCCTGAACGTGCTGGCTGGCCGCCGATTGGCTTACATCGTTGAGCGCGGCCGCGCGACTGAAGCTCCGGGTTTGAGCAATGTCTTTGAAAAGTTTTAGGTTCTCGTAGTTCACTGCAACCCACTATAGCATCACCTAGGCTAATACTGCAACATAACAAATTCTGTTGACGTGATAATAATCTCTAAGGTATTCTGAGTTATGCATTACCCTCCCGAAGAGCAGGGACTGTATCATCCGAGTCACGAACACGACGCCTGCGGCATGGGCTTCGTGGTGAATCTGGACGGCCGCAAGACGCACGAAATCGTGCAGAAGGGCATTCAGATTCTGATCAACCTCACGCATCGCGGGGCTTGCGGATGCGATCCGGATACGGGCGACGGGGCGGGCGTTCTCATCCAGATCCCGCACGAGTTTTTCGCGCGCGAGTGCTCGCAGCTAGGGTTTACGCTGCCCGAGCCGGGTTTCTACGGCGTGGGCATGATGTTCCTGCCGGTCGAAAGCGCCCAGCGATTACTTTGCGAGGGCATCGTCGAGCGCATCGCACGCGAAGAAGGGCTGACGGTTTTGGGATGGCGCGATACACCGCTGCATGGCGACGCGATTGGGCGTCAGGCTCGCGCAACGCAGCCTTATATTGAGCAGATCTTCCTGCAGAAGGGCGACGGCCCCGACGGCCAGCCCATGACGCAGGACGAGTTCGAGCGGAAGCTGTATGTGGTGCGGCGCCGGGCCGATATTGAAATTGCCGCAAGCGAATTCGACGACAAGGGATTTTTCTACGTTCCTTCGATGTCCTCGCGGGTCATCATTTATAAAGGGCTGCTGCTGGCGCCGCAGATTTCCGATTTCTACACGGAATTGGCCGATCCGCTCACCAGAAGCTCGCTGTGCATGGTGCACCAGAGGTTTTCGACCAACACGTTTCCCACCTGGCAACTGGCGCATCCCTACCGCATGATCTGCCATAACGGCGAGATCAATACCGTCCGCGGCAACGTCAACTGGATGAACGCGCGCGAATCCGTGCTGCGCTCGAATGTGTTTGGCGAGGACCTGACGAAAATTTTCCCGGTGATTCGTCCCGGCGGCAGCGATACCGCATGTCTGGACAACGCCGTTGAACTGTTGACGCTGGCGGGGCGCGAGTTGCCTCACGTGATGGCGATGTTGATCCCGGAAGCCTGGGATGCCGACACTACCATGCCGGATGACAAGCGCGCGTTCTACGAATATCACGCGTCGCTGATGGAGCCGTGGGACGGTCCGGCGGCGGTGGCCTTCACCGACGGCAAGTGGCTGGGGGCGACGCTCGACCGCAACGGGCTCCGCCCGGCGCGCTACATGGTAACCACTAGCAACGAACTGATCCTGGCATCTGAAACCGGCGTGCTGCCGATTAAACCTGAGGAAGTGCAGTATAAAGGACGCCTCCAGCCCGGCAGAATGCTGCTGGTGAATCTGGAAGAGCACCGCATCGTCCCCGACGAAGAAATCAAGCACATGCTGGCTTCGCGGCAACCGTATCGCGAGTGGCTCCAGGAAAATCAGCTCACGCTGGAACAATTGCCGCAGCCGCCGCGGGTCTATGGATTCGATCCCGAGACCGTGCTCACCCGGCAGCGGGCTTTCGGCTACAGCGATGAAGACTTGAAGATGATCCTGGCGCCGATGGCCACCAACGGTGAAGAACCGATAGGATCGATGGGCGTCGACACGCCGCTCGCGTGCTTGTCGGACCGGCCGCAGTCTCTATTCCACTACTTCAAGCAGTTGTTCGCGCAGGTCACGAATCCCGCGATCGATCCCATTCGCGAGGAACTGGTGATGTCGCTCACCAGCTACATCGGCACCGAGCGCAACATCCTGGAAGAAACGCCGATGCACTGCCACACGCTGAAGCTGCCGCAGCCCATCCTGACCAATCTGGATCTGGAAAAGCTGCGCCGCGTGAGCTGGGGCGATTTCTTCGCGACCACCATCCAGACTTTATATCGTGCTGCGGACGGCGAGACCGGCCTGGAACGGGCGCTCGACGGCATGTGCCGCCGTGCGGATCAAGCGATACGCGACGGCTACCGCATTTTGATTCTGAGCGACCGCGGCGTCGACAAAGACTTCGCCCCCATCCCGTCGCTGCTGGCGCTGACCGCGTCTGCATAACCACCTGGTGCGGGAGCGCACGCGGACTCAGGTCGCGCTGATTATCGAATCCGGCGAGCCGCGCGAGGTGATGCATTTCGCATTGCTGATCGGCTATGGCGCGAGCGCGGTGAATCCGTATCTGGCCATCGAGACGCTGGAAGACATGACGCAGCGGGAACGGCTGGGCAATGTTCCTTTCGAGACGGCGCTTAAGAATTTCAAGAAGGCCGTCAATAAAGGGCTGCTGAAAGTGTTCTCGAAGATGGGCATCTCCACGCTGCAAAGTTATCGCGGCGCGCAGGTGTTCGAGGCCATCGGCTCTGAACCAGAGCCTGATCGACAAGTACTTTACCGGGACGTCATCGCGCATCGAAGGCGTTGGCCTGGACGTGCTGGCGCGCGAAGCGCAGATGAAGCACGAGCACGCCTATAAGCCGCTGACGCAGTCGGAAACCGAACTGGAGCCCGGCGGCGCGTATCAATACCGTGTGCGCGGCGAGTATCATTTACTGAATCCGATATCGGTGGCGAAACTGCAGCACGCGGTGCGCACCGAGAATTTCCAGACTTTCCAGGAATACACCGATTTGATCGATAAGCAGAACCGCGACTTGTGCACGCTGCGCGGGCTGATGGAATTGAAGCTCGCCAAAAAGCCCGTGCCCATCGAGCAGGTGGAACCGGCGTCGGAAATCGTCAAGCGCTTTGCGACGGGGGCGATGTCGTTCGGGTCTATCAGTAAAGAGGCGCACGAAACGCTGGCCATCGCCATGAACCGGATGGGCGGGCGCTCCAACACCGGCGAAGGCGGTGAGGATGAAGCGCGCTTCGAGCGGCGGCCCAATGGCGACTTGGCGCGCAGCTCGGTAAAACAGGTGGCGTCGGGCCGCTTTGGCGTGACCACGCACTACATGGTGAACGCCGACGAGCTGCAAATCAAAATCGCGCAAGGCGCGAAACCCGGCGAGGGCGGACAGCTTCCGGGCCACAAAGTGGATGAAGTGATCGCGCGCGTGCGGCATTCGATCGCGGGCGTGCCGCTGATTTCGCCGCCGCCGCACCATGACATTTACTCCATCGAAGATCTGGCGCAGTTGATCTACGATTTGAAGAACGTGAATCCGAAGGCGCGCATTTCGGTGAAATTAGTGGCCGAAGTGGGCGTAGGAACGGTGGCCGCGGGCGTGGCCAAAGCCCATGCCGACGTGGTTCTGATCAGCGGCTACGACGGCGGGACGGGCGCTTCTCCGCTCACGTCGCTGCGTCACGCGGGCATTCCGTGGGAGCTGGGACTGGCGGAAACGCAGCAGGTCTGGTGATGAACGACCTGCGCAGCCGCATCATCGTGCAGACCGACGGCAAACTGCAAACCGGCCGCGACGTGGTGATCGCCGCGCTGCTGGGCGCGGAGGAATTTGGCTTCTCGACAGCCCCGCTGGTTTCGATGGGCTGCATCATGATGCGCAAGTGCCACCTGAATACTTGCCCGGTGGGCATCGCCACGCAGGACCCGGCGCTGCGCAAGAAGTTCACCGGCACTCCGGAAAACGTCATCAACTATTTCTTCTTCGTGGCCGAACAAATCCGGCAGTGGATGGCGAAGATGGGCTTCAAGAAGATGAGCGACATGATCGGCCGCGCGGACCTGATCCATATGCTTCCGGCGCTCGACCACTGGAAGGCTAAGGGCCTGGATTATTCGCAACTGCTGTTCGTGCCTCCGCTGCCCTCGCGCGTCAGCCGGCGTTGCACCACCAAACAGGACCATGGGCTGAGCGCGGCGCTCGACAACCGGCTGATCGAGCTATCCAAGCCGGCGCTCGAAAACGGCACAGCGGTGGACTTCAAACTTCCCATTCGCAATGTGGATCGCACCGTAGGCGCGATGCTCTCGGGCGAAATCGCGCGCAAGTTCGGCAAACAAGGTCTGCCCGCGGAGACTATTCACTTTACGTTCAGCGGTTCGGCTGGACAAAGCTTCGGCGCGTTCCTGGTACCGGGCGTCACGCTGGAACTGGAAGGCGACGCCAATGACTACGCGGGCAAGGGCCTCTCGGGCGGCAAGCTGATCGTTTACCCGCCGCGGAATTCGACATTCCCGCCGGAGAAAAACATTCTGATTGGAAATACCGTGCTGTATGGCGCGACCTCAGGCGAGGCGTTCTTCAATGGCGTCGCTGGGCGAGCGTTACGCGGTACGCAATTCCGGCGCGACGTCGGTGGTCGAGGGCGTGGGCGACCATGGCTGCGAATACATGACCAAGGGCCTGGTGATAGTGCTGGGCGAGACCGGCAAGAATTTCGCCGCCGGCATGACGGGCGGGATCGCGTTCGTGCTGGATGAGACCGGCGACTTCCGCAAGACCCGCTGCAATCCGGCGAGTGTCGACCTGGAAGAGGTGGAAGACGCCAAGGACGTCGACGAGCTGCGCTACTGGATCGCGCGCCACGCGGAAGAAACCGGCAGCCCGCGCGCCAATTGGATCCTGGAAAATTGGGACGCGCTGCTGCCGCAAGTTCGTCAAAGTTTTCCCGCACGAATTCAAGCGCGTTCTAGGCGTGCCGCGCAAGGCGGTGGCGGCGCATGGGTAAAAAGTCGCGCATGGGTAAAGTCGTACATGGGTAAAATCACTGGCTTCATGGAGTACGCGCGCGAGCTGCCCACCAGGCGGCCGGTGGCGGAGCGCGTCAACGACTGGTTTGAAATTTACCAGGACTTCCCGGTCGAAAAAGTCCAGGAGCAGGGCGCCCGCTGCATGGATTGCGGCATTCCCTTCTGCCATACCGGCTGTCCGCTCACCAATATCATTCCCGACTGGAACGATCTGGTGTACAAGGGCCGCTGGCAGGAAGCCGTGCGTGTATTGCATTCCACCAATAATTTCCCAGAGTTCACGGGGCGCATTTGCCCGGCTCCGTGTGAAGCGGCGTGCGTGCTGGGCATCAATGAGCCTGCGGTGGCGATCAAGGTGATCGAACGCTCCATTATCGATTACGCCTACGATCACGGCTGGATTGTTCCCGAAATTCCCGAGGTGCGCAGCGGCAAGAAAGTCGCCGTGATCGGCAGCGGCCCGGCGGGTCTGGCGGCGGCCCAACAATTGGCACGCGCGGGCCATGCGGTAACGGTGTTCGAAAAAGCCGACCGCATCGGCGGATTGCTGCGCTACGGCATTCCGGATTTCAAGATGGAGAAGCATTGGATCGACCGGCGTCTGGCGCAGATGTCGGCCGAAGGCGTGGCGTTCGTCACCAATGCGCACGTCGGCGTGAACCTGCCGCTGGAAACGCTGCGGAAAGATTTCGACGCGATCATTCTCGCCATGGGGGCGGAGCATCCGCGGGATTTGAGCGTGCCGGGGCGCGAGTTGAAGGGCATTCATTTCGCGATGGATTTCCTGCCGCAGCAGAACAAGCGCGGGTACGGCGATGAGGTTCCGGATCAGATTCTGGCTACCGGTAAGCGCGTGATCATCATTGGCGGCGGCGATACCGGAGCCGATTGCCTGGGGACTTCGCATCGCCAGAAGGCTGCGTCGGTGCATCAGTTCGAAATTATGCCGATGCCGCCGGCCGAGCGCTCGCCGTTGACGCCGTGGCCGATGTGGCCGCTGCAATTGCGCATGGAAAGTTCGCATGAAGAAGGCGGCGAGCGCGAGTGGGCTGTCGCGACCACGCACTTCTCTGGCGATGCCGAGGGCAACGTAAAGCAGCTTCACGGCGTTCGCGTGACCAATTTTGAGCCGATCCCGGGGACGGAATTCACGCTCGACGTGGACCTGGTGCTGCTGGCCATGGGTTTCAGCGGACCCGAGAAGGCCGGCCTGGTTGACGAGCTTGGCGTGACGCTCGATGGGCGCGGGAATGTCGCGGCGAACGAGCAGGATTACCAGACTTCCCTTCCAGGCGTGTTCGCTGCCGGGGACGCGCGGCGCGGCCAGTCCCTGGTGGTGTGGGCCATCGCCGAGGGTCGCAAAGCGGCGGCGGCGGTGGATCGATACCTACGTGTGTGATGCGACACGCGTCTGACGCCGCCGTAAGCCGGGGTTGGGCCGTCTGCTAGACTGAAGTCATGAACGCCCTGAAGCGCTGTATTCTGTGGGAATATCCGCGGGCGAGCTGGCAATACGACGTAATCGTCGGCGCCATCGTAGTCTTTGTTTTCGTCACGCCGCACTTCATTTCCTTCGGCGACCGCCCCAAGCCCGCCAGCGTCGCCATCGTGCATGGCGGTTATTGGATCGATCCCCAGCAGCTTGCCGGGGTGCCCGAAGCCATGCTTCCGGAGCGCGCGGCGGCCATCATCAATGCCAAATTCAAAGCGCACGCCGCCATCGGCAGTGTTGAGCCGATTTACGATGACAGCGAGCAGGAGCTGAAGGGCTACCTGGCGTTCCCCGAGAAATAGAAGAGGCGCGATCGTGAAGACCGCACTCAAAATTCCGATCTTCGCTGGGGCGCCGATACTTGCTGGGGCGTTGATTTTCGCCGCCGGCCTAGCAACAGCCGAGCCGCTGACCGATGTCCTGGCGCGCATGGACCGCGCGGCGGCGGAATTCCATTCGCTCTCCGCCGGGATGAAACGCGTACAGTTCACGGCGGTACTGAGCGAATCGTCCGAGATGGACGGCACTGTGCGTCTGCGGCGCACCAAAGGCGGAACTCAGGGCATCGTCGAATTTAAGCAACCGGAACAGCGGACCGTTTTCATCAATGGCAAGCAGGTCCAGATCTACTATCCGAAGGCGAAAAATGTCGAGATCTACGACACCAGCAAGTACACGTCGAACATGGATCAGATCCTGTTGCTGGGCTTTGGCACGTCGGCGGCGGAACTGAAGAAGTCGTATGACATCAAAGACGGCGGCGTGCAGAAGATCAACGGCGCCGATACCACGCGCATTGAACTGACGCCGCGCTCGGACGAGATGAAAAAGCTGATCACGAAAATCGAGTTATGGATTCCGGAAGGCCAGAGCAACCCGGTGCGCGCCAAGTTCAGCGAACCATCGAAGAATTATGAGCTAGTGGATTACTCCGACATCAAGGTGAACCCGGCGCTGCCCGATTCGGCGTTCGCCTGGAAACTCCCGGGAAACGTCAAGAAGATCTATCCACAGAAATAGGGAGGGTAGCAGAGATGCCGGTCCACTCGGAAGCCGGCAGATCCAGCCATTCAACGGATCTCGAACGCCGAGTCGCTCGAAACGGGCGCCTCCGTTGCCGTTACCGATCGCACCTCTGCCCAGCGCGGGCCTTGCCGCAGACGCGCTTCCAAGTCGTCGAGTTGCGAAGGAGTACCGTTGGCGTGCACTTCGACATCACCGTTCGCGAGATTCCTGGCCCACCCGCTTGCCCCAATTGCGCGCGCGGCGTAGCGGGCGAAAGCGCGGTATCCCACGCCCTGCACTCTGCCTGAAATCACAAAACGCCGCGCGCTGCGCTGGTCCATTGCCGCCGATTTTACCAAACATCCTTTCCAAACATCTTTGCGCGAATATGATTCAGCTCATGCTATGATTCGGCCAGAGTGACAGGAGCCGATTCCCTCGACGCAGGGCCGCCGGTGAATTTTCGTGAGAAGCTTCATCTGACGCCGGGCCTGGGTCTGATATTCGATCTTGACGGAGTCATCATCGACTCCATGCCATTTCATCAGCGGGCATGGCAGCGCTACCTCGAAGTGACGGGCATCGGCTCGGGCGATAGTCTGGATTTCATGCACGGCCAGCGGAACGAAGAAATCGTCCGCGGCCTACTGGGCCCGGAAGCGGACTCGCAGACAGTGATCGCGCACGGCGCGGCCAAGGAAGAGATGTATCGCGACATGCTGCGCGAAGGGCTGGGCGAACACCTGGTGGCCGGGATCGCGGAGTGGCTGGAGCATGTCTCCGGCGCTCCGATTGCGCTCGCGACTAACGCCGAGCGCGCCAACGTCGATTTCGTTCTGGATGGCGGGAGATTGCGTTGTTACTTCGGCGCGATCGTGGACGGATCACAAGTAGCGCGGCCCAAGCCCGCTCCCGACGTCTATCTCCGCGCGGCTGAGTTGCTGGAAATTCCAGCCGCGCAATTGCATCGTCTTCGAGGACTCGCCCGTAGGGGTGGCGGCGGCAGCGCCGCGGGTATGCGCGTAGTCGGCGTGCTTACCCATGCCACGGCGCTCGACGGCGTCCGGTTTTCCGTTGCGAATTTTTTGGACGCGCGGCTGGACTCCTGGTTGTCCGCGCAGAGGCCCGAGTAAGCCATGGCGATGCCACTCTACTCTTGGCCGATTCTAGTGGCGATGGTGGCGCTGGGCGTGGGCATCTGGTGGGCTTGGCGCCGGCAACTAGGCGCGCAGCGGCGGTCCATGCAAGCCTTCTACACTTTAAGCGAACAGATTTTCGCCGCGCCCTCTTCGGCGGAGATTGCCGAGAAACTGGCCGCTTCCCTGCCTTCCGTACTGCAGGCCTCCAGCGTCCGCTTGTACCTGTGGAACCGCCGCACCGCATCGCTGGAATCGGTTCCCACCGCGGCCGATCCCGAGCCCATGGCGGTATCGCTCGCCGGTGGCACCGAGGGTTTGGCCGCGGGCGCCGTGAAATGTTTCAAGGAGCGAGCTCCGCTCAACATCCCGGACGTGCGGCGCAATGGTCTGGTAAATGCGGGATGGAAATCCGGCTGGGCGCGTTCCGCGATGTTTGCTCCGCTGCTGGCGCAGACGGAAACACTGGGCGTCATCGAAGTGGGCAGCCTTCGCCGCGTCGGCTACTTCACGGCGGAAGAGCAAGCCAGCTTGCAGCACCTGGCCAAGCAGGTGGCGGCGTCCCTCAAGCTGGAAGAGCAGCAGAGCATGCGCGAGCAGCTCTTCCGCAGCGAGAAACTGGCGGCCACGGGGCAGTTGATCTCGGGCGTCGCCAACGATCTGCGGGCGCCGCTGGAAAGAATCCAGGAGTTGGCCGCTTCCCTCCCCGGCGCCGACAGCGGCGCGCCCATCGAGCGCGGCTTAAGGCAACTCAACGCCGAAGCTCGCCGCGCCTCGGAAATCGTCTCCCGCCTGGTATCATTCGCACAGCCGGCGCACACTGATGCGCGGCATATAGATGTGAATGCGCTAACCAGCGGCCTGATGCAGTTCCGCGGACCCGAATGGAAAGCGCTAGGGTTGCGGGTTCAAGACCATTTGTCGCCGGAGCCTGCATGGGTGCTGGGAGTGGAAGCGCAAATTGAAGAAGTGTTGCTGAGCCTGCTGGTGGCGGCGGAGCAATCCGCGGCGCGCTCGGCGGCCAAAACGCTGGAGGTTGCCAGCAGCCTGATCGCGGGGCGCGTGGTGGTGGAAATTCACTACCCGGAGGAAGCGGCGGAGCGGGAGGCAGGCGAGTCCAATCTGGAGGTCTGCCGCGTCATCGTGCAAAATCTTGGGGGCGAGTTGCGTGTGCGGCGTCAATCCGGCGGTATGAGCTTCGATGTCGATCTGCCGATCGCACCCGGCGCAAATCTCCGGTCCGCCAAGAGCGGGCCTGCGGCGTCGCGGCGGATCCTTACGTTCATGCTGGTCGACAACGATGCGGGCGCGCAACACCAGCTTCTGGGTTTGCTTTCCGCGCGCGGTCATCGCGTGGTTCCCGCGCGCGCGGAGGAAGCGGTGGATCTCGCGCATCGCCTGCGTTTCGACGGTGTGGTGTGGGTGCTGCGGCCGGGCGGCCCGAAATGGAGCGACTTCCAAGAGCGCTTGCGAGAGTCGATAGCCGCGGTGGTTCTAGTCGGCGATCGGCTACGATGCAGACCTGGCTTCTAACCTGCAGGAGAGCGGCGACTACTTGCTGCGCCGCCCGCTGCAGGAGCCGGAATCTGGATCGCGTACTGGCAGCAGTGGAATCGCGCGCGGCGGCGCGAGTTTGAAGTGACAGGTCATGGACCTGTCCTACCGAGCTGCCGAAGAACGTAAGGCAGAATTCCACCGCTGCGGTAGTATTCGGCTTCCTGCGGCGTATCGATACGCACGAGGGCTTCGAAGGTTTTGCTCGATCCGTTCAGCGTCGCCGTCACCTTCGCGCAAGTCTTGCCGGCCGAATCCACCGCGGCTGGAATCCCCTCGATCGAAAACGATTCCTGACCGGTTAAACACAGTGACTCGCGGCTTTGCCCTTCGACGAATTGCAGCGGGAGCACGCCCATGCCGACTAGATTGGAGCGATGAATGCGCTCGAAGCTCTCCGCGATCACCGCTTTCACGCCCAGCAGCAGCGTGCCCTTGGCGGCCCAGTCGCGCGACGATCCGGTGCCGTATTCTTTTCCCGCGATCACGAAGAGCGGCGTGCCTTCCTTCTGATAACGCACCGAGGCGTCGTAGATCGACATCTGTTCGCCCGACGGCACGTGGCGGGTCCAGCCGCCTTCGGTTCCCGGAGCCATTTGATTTCGCAAACGAATGTTAGCGAAGGTTCCGCGCACCATGACTTCGTGATTGCCGCGGCGTGCGCCGTAGGAATTGAAGTCTCCGGGTTTGACGCCCAGCGACATGAGGTAGTGCGCCGCGGGGCTGTCTTTCGCAATGTTGCCGGCCGGCGAAATGTGATCGGTGGTGACGGAATCGCCCAGCATCGCCAGCGCACGGAGTCCGTGCAAGTCTTTGACGAAGGTCTTCGGGTCCACCATCGCGTCGAAGTATGGAGCGCGCTTGATATACGTCGAGGCGTCATCCCAAACGTAGAGATCGCCCTGCGGAACTTTCATCCCGCGCCAGGCCGCGTCGCCCTGGAATACTTCCGAATATTGTTTCGCGAACATCTCGCGGTGGACGCTCTTCTTCACCGCCGCCTGGACTTCCTGATTGGAAGGCCAGATGTCGCGCAGAAAAACGTCTTTGCCGGACGGGTCCTGGCCGAGGGGTTCGTGAGTGAGGTCCATATCGACGCGCCCCGCGATGGCGTAGGCAACAACCAAGGGCGGCGACGCGAGATAGTTGGCTTTCACTAATGGATTCACGCGGCCCTCGAAGTTCCGATTGCCGGAGAGCACGGCGGCCACCGTCAACTTTTCCTTGGTCACTGCCGCTGCGACTTCTTCCGGCAGCGGACCGCTGTTGCCGATACACGTGGTGCATCCATAGCCCACCAGATTGAACTTCAGCGCTTCGAGCGCAGGCAGCAAGCCGGCCTCGCGCAAATAATCCATCACCACTTTCGAACCCGGCGCGAGACTGGTCTTCACCCAGGGCTTGGAGGTGAGCCCGCGCTCGACAGCCTTCTTCGCCACTAAGCCTGCGGCCACCAGCACTGACGGGTTCGACGTGTTGGTGCAACTGGTGATGGCCGCGATCACCACGCTGCCATCCTGAATAGTCGCGCCCGTCCCATTCATTTGGATTGCTGCGGTCTTCGGAGCGGCGCCCAGGCCATCGAGAAAATTCTTCTTCACGTCCGGCAGGTTGATGCGATCCTGCGGCCGCTTCGGGTCCAGCAAGTGATGGCACTACCGCCGCGAGATCCAGCGACAGCGTGTCTGAATAGACCGGCTCGGGCGCACCGGCAGTGCGGAACAATCCCTGCTCTTTGGCGTAGGCTTCCACCAGATCGATCTGCTCCTGCGGGCGATTGGTCAGGCGCAGATATTCGAGCGCCGCTTCGTCGATGGGGAAGACGCCGATAGTCGCGCCATATTCCGGCGCCATGTTGGAGATGGTGGCGCGGTCGGCCAGACTTAGAGCGTTCAGTCCGTCGCCGTAGAACTCGACGAACTTGCCGACGACACCCTTCTTGCGCAGAATCTGCGTGACGGTGAGCACGAGATCAGTCGCGGTCGCGCCTTCGGGTAGTTTGCCGGTCATCTTGAAACCGACCACCTGCGGCAGCAGCATGGTGGCGGGTTGCCCCAGCATGCAGGCCTCGGCTTCAATCCCGCCGACTCCCCAGCCGACTACGCCCAGCCCGTTAATCATGGTGGTGTGGGAGTCGGTGCCGACCACAGTGTCGGGATAGGCAGCGCCGTCCATGGTCATCACCACCGACGCCAGGTATTCAAGATTCACTTGATGCACGATGCCGGTATCCGGCGGCACCGCGCGGAAATTCTGGAACGCCGATTGCCCCCAGCGCAGAAATGAGTAGCGCTCCTGATTGCGCTGAAATTCAAGCACAGCGTTCAACTGAAATGCGTCATTGGTTCCGTAGTGATCCACCTGCACCGAGTGATCGATGACCAGATCCACGGGCACCAGCGGGTTGGCCTTCTTGGGATCAGCGCCCATTTTCTTAAGCGCGTCGCGCATCGCCGCGAGATCGACGACGCAGGGCACGCCGGTAAAATCCTGCAATACCACGCGCGCCGGCCGGAAGTTGATCTCTGCCGCGGGCGCCGCAGTGTCCCACCGGGCGACGTATTCAATGTCGGAGCGTTTGACGGTGGCGCCGTCCTCAAAGCGCAGCAAGTTTTCCAGAAGAATCTTGATCGAGTAAGGAATGCGCGAGAGATTGACGCCGGATTTTTCGAGGGCCGAGAGGCGGAAAATCTGGTGAGTGCGGCCGCCGGCATAAAGTTGGCCCGCGGCGCCAAAGGAGTTCAGACTTGTCATGGGGAATCTGCTTCAATTTTAGCGCGATATAATTCAGCCGTGAGCACGAAGACGCTGATCTCGGTGGCGGAGTTCGACCGGCTCGAAGAGCGCGACGACCTTCGTTATGAGCTCGATGAGGGAGAGCTGATCGAGATGACGAAGCCGCACGTGGGGCACAATCGCGTCGTAATGAAAATGACCCGAGCCTTACTGCAATACTTGGAGATGAATCCGGCGGGTGAGTTATTCACCTCGGACAACCTGTATGTGCTAGGTCCAACCACCCGGCGCATACCAGACCTGTCTTTTTTAGTGGCGGAGCGTGCCTCCAAGATAGATCCGGCCAAGCACCTCGAAGGCGCTCCCGATCTGGCCATCGAAGTCTTGTCGCCATCGGACCAGGCCGCGGCCATGCGCCGTAAAATGAAGCAATATTTTGCGGCCGGCGCACGCGCAGTATGGCTGGTTTACCCGGAATTGTGTGAAGTCGAATCGTGGGACTCCGCCTCAGGCCCAGTCCATGTCTTAGGTGACAGCGATACGCTGGAGTCTCGCGATTTGTTGCCGGGTTTCTCTTTGTCCGTTAGCTCCCTCTTTTAAATCACGCCATGGTGGCTCCGCGGCAGCCTACGAATCAGGAACGCGAAGCCTTAGTTCAATTCGCCAGGCTTGAGATTTCGCTCGATGATCTTTGTAGCCGTCTGCACGGGATGCTTACAATCGATTTCAGATCGAAGGAACGCCGGCTCACATCTCATCTCCTTGATGGGGAACGGGGCATCCAGATTGAAAAACAGCACGTCCGACATGCCCTAGAGGAACGCACAAGGGGCGCAATCACCACGCGGCAATTGTCCGACTGGGCAGCGATGTTAATTATGAACACCGCTTATGATTGGGAAGGGCTTGACGAACAAGTTATAGACGAACTAAACGAGTTGGCTTTACTCTAGATTATGATTCGCCGCAAGTTTCTCCAGAGCGCCTCGATGGCCGCGATCGGCGCAACAGCCGAGAGTATTTTCGTCAGCACCAGCCAGGCTCAGCAGGTCCCGAATTCGACCGGAACCGAACTGCCGAAGCTCAAGGCGCCGGCGGGCGCTTGCGACTGTCATCACCACATCTATGACCAGGCCCGCTTTCCGCAGCCGGGGCCGGGAGGCGGTCCGGTGGTTCCCAACGCGCGCGTCGAGGAATACCAGATGCTGAAGGCGCGGATTGGAACCACTCGCGATGTGATCGTGACGCCGCTGGCCTATGCCACCGACAATCGAGTCACGTTGAATGCCATCATGCGGCTGGGGCCGAACGCGCGGGGCGTGGCGGTGTTCCGTCCCACCGTCACCGATGCCGAACTGAAGGTACTGGCGGATGGGGGTATTCGCGGCATCCGCTTTTCGCTAGCCGATCCGCGCCACGCACCGACGACCATCGAGATGATCGAGCCGTTATCGAAGCGGATCAATTCGCTCGGCTGGCACATCCAGCTCAACATGACTCCGGACCAGATTGTGGCCGCCCATGACTTGTGGAATCGCGTGCCCTGCCCGATGGTCTTCGACCATATGGGGCATGTTCCGGAGCCGGCGGGCGTGGGCCATCCGGTGTTCACGTTGATCCGGCGATTGGTGGACAAGGGCCATACGTGGGTTAAGTTGTCGGTGACCTATGACAATACCAAGGACGGTCCGCCGGGCTATGCGGACGTGACTAGAGTGGCGCAAACGTATGTAAGGGCCGCGCCCGAACGCATGGTGTGGGGCAGCAACTGGCCGCACCCCAATGAAGACACCCCCAAACCGGACGACGCGCTGCTGATCGACTTGATGTCTCAGTGGGCCCCGGACGAGACCACGCGCCATCGCATCTTTGTGGAGAATCCGGAGAAACTCTACGGTTTCCCGAAATGGGCCTGATGCGAAAGAGCCGATCGCTTGCGCGACCGGCTCTTCCCGCTACGACAGCGTTGCGTTGATTAATGCCCTTGACGATTGTCCCGGGTGTTGGACCGGTTGTCGTTCACGTGGCTCTGTTGCGGAGGGCGAGCGAAATTTTGCCGATTGTCGCGATCGCCGAAGCGATGGTCATCGTGGTCGAAGAACCGGTTGTCGAAGCGCGGCGCGACTCGATACCCGGCGAAGACCGGAGGCGCGTTCCAGAATCCGGCAACCCAGGTTTGGCGGCCGTAGTCGTTGGTCCAATAGCCGTCGACCCAGGTATAGCCGGGGCCCGGGCGCTGCGGAATGTTCGCAGCGTAAGCAGGAGGCGCTTGATAGAATCCGGCGCCTTGCGATCCGAAGCCCAAGCCAATGGAGAAGCTGGTCTGGGCAAACATGGCCGGGGCAAAGATGGAGCCTCCAGCCATGAACATCATCGCCAGCAATTTCGTTTTCATTTTCGGTCCTGCCTTTCTGCGGGAATTAATGCATGACGAATGCCAAACGCTAAATGCAATGGCGCGCGTGAAATAGCGGCGGGCGCGGCGTTTTCGCATGGTGCGGGCGCACCGGGCTGGTGCTTTTGGGCCGTCCGGCAGCGCCTTTCGCGTCGTGCGGTTAAAATGAAGCGGAGACGAGGGACCACATGACGCGGCGTGAAATCTCAAAACTGGCGGTGCTGGGGGCGGTGGCGGGTTCGCATGGCTTGGGACCGCGGGCGTTTGCGCAGAAGGCGGCGGCGCGGCCGGAGCCGGTGACGGATTACGTCGCCCGCTTCATCGTCAACACGCGCTATGAAGACATCCCGAACGAGGTGCTCGAACTCGCGCGGAAGTCGATTCTCGATGGGCTCGGACTCGCTCTGTGCGGCTCGGCGGCGAGAACGGGAGAGATTGCGCGGCAGTACATAAAGTCTCTGGGATTCACGCCGGGAGCGGCGGGACTTGCCACGGTCATCGGTTCTTCGATGAAAGCGCCGGTGCGCTTCGCGGCCTTTGCCAATGCGGTTGGCATCCATGCCGACGACTACGATGACACGCAACTGGCGGTGGCGGAAAACCGGACGTATGGATTGTTAACGCACCCCACGGCACCGGTGCTGCCGGCGGCGCTCGCGGTGGCCGAAACGCGGTCCTTATCGGGCCGGGAGCTGCTGCTGGCGTACAACCTCGGCGTCGAAGTGGAGTGCAAGATCGCGGAAGCGATTTCGCCGCGGCATTACGAGGAAGGTTTTCATTCTACCGGCACCATTGGCGTGATGGGCGCGGCTACCGCGGTAGCGAAGCTGAATCGTTTCGACCTGCCGCATGTGCTCACCACTCTGGGCATCGCCGCGAGTGAAGGAGCCGGGCTGCGGGAAAACTTCGGCACTATGACCAAGCCGTTCCACGCCGGCAAGGCTTCGGAAAATGGCGTGGTGGCGGCGGACTTCGCGGCGCTGGGATGGTCCGCAACGCATGAAGTTCTGGAAGCTCCTCGCGGATTTTTTCAAGCCGCGGGCGGAGGCTACGATCCGTCGGCGATCCTGTCGAAGCTGGGAAAGCCGTGGACGTTCGTAAACCCCGGAGTATCGATCAAACCCTTCCCGTCCGGATCGCTCACGCATCCGGGTATGACGGAACTGGAGCGCTTAATCAAAGAGCACGACATCAAGCCGGATGAGGTAGAGCTGCTCGAAGTCGGCACCAACAAGGATTCGCCGAATGCGTTGATCCATCATCATCCCAAGGATCACCTACAGGCGAAATTCAGCATGGAGTTTTGCATGGCGGCGCTGTTGCTTTACCGCAAAGCCGGATTGAGCGAGTTCACCGACGAAGTGGTGACCCGCCCGGCCGTGCAGCAGATGATTTCGCGAGTCAAGTTTGGCGTGGACCCTGTGGCGGAAGCCGCGGGCTACAACAAGATGACCACGATTTTGAAAATTCACCTCAAAGACGGGCGCGTCATCAGTGGACGAGCCGACTTCGGCAAGGGCAGCCCTGCGATTCCGATGTCTTTTGAGGATGTGACCGAGAAATTCCTGGATTGCGCCGCGTTCGCGAAATGGCCGCTGGCGAAGGCGAAATCCGTAGTGGAAATGGCCGGTGCGATCGAGAAGATTCCCGACATGCGCCAGTTGACGGCGCAGCTAGGGTAATCTTGCAATATCCCGGATACGAGTCGTCGAGAGTGACCCGGAGTTGCCAAGCGCAGTCACTGATTGCTCCCCGCCGCCGATTCACGACCGCAACAGGGCGGCGCGCATCTGGGGATTACAGTTGCACACCACCCACCGAGCGGCAGATAAAACAATGACTTCCTAGCTTGCGGTTACGGAGTTGGCTACTTGGCCGGCGTTGTCCACGATCAGGTTGGTATCCACCCAGATATTCGCCATCGACTTACCGGCGCCAATAAACAATGCCGCCGAAGCCAGGCACACAAAAGCCAGCAACAGGGTATACTCCACCAAGTCCTGGCCTTCTTCTTCGCGCACGAACTGACAAATGAATTGTTTCATGGATTAAATGCTCCTCCAATTCGAATTAACTATTCCCCGCCACGCCGCCAGATTTCACCCCGAGCCACCGGAGGCCCTGGAGCTTGTTAGGATACTACGAATTGGCCTCGCTTGGGAAATGCTCGATGACGTGGCCCCAAGCCTGATTTGAGATATTCTTCGTTTTCCTAAGCTTAGCTATTTGCGGGGGAACTGCCGATCCATCGCGAGATTCAGCTTGAGTACGTTGACCCGGGGCTCGCCGAGGAGGCCGAGATCGGCACCCTCAGTGAACCGGGCGATGAGCTGGGTCGCCTGGTCCGCTGAAATGCCGCGGGCCTTGGCGACACGGGAGGCCTGGGCTTGCGCATTGGCGGGGCTGATGTGCGGATCGAGGCCGCTGGATGACGCTGTCACGGCATCCGCGGGGATAGGCGCCCTCGGCGTGAAAATCAACGGAGCTTTGTCGTCATTGAAAGCCTTGATCAGCTTCCCATCGTCGAGACTGCCGCCGGCGCCCTTAAACCGGTCCAATGGGATCGAAGATTCATAGGGACTTTCATTTTCAAGGCAGCAGTGCACGATCCGAAGGTTGATGCCGTCGTAATCGACGAGCTGGTCGGACCCAGGTTCGAGCTGCTGCTGGCCGTGGCATCATAGCCGCTCCCAGCCGCAGAAGGCCGCGGATGAAAATACTCGGGCTTGGTAAAGCTCTGGCCAATGATCTCCGAGCCGATCACCTTGCCTCCAGACATAATCAAGCTCCCGTTCGCCTGCTTCGGAAAGACGAGTTGCGAAATTCCGGTCATCGCAAGTGGATAGATCACTCCCAGCACAACCGTCATAAAGAGCTTGACTCGAAGTCCCGGCAGAATTTGTTTCCACATGGTAATTCCCTCCTAGTCATTCCTTAAGCAAGGCGAAGCGCCACCAACAGTTGATCGATCAGCCAGATTCCCGGGAACGGGGCGAGTATCCCGCCCTGATGTCCGACCCTGGTTGGTGTTCTTATGGTTTCTTCACTATGTTGTCGCCAAAGATAAAGCCAATTTCCCCCGCCACTCGAAATTGGTTGTTGTCCAGGCCGTTGGGGCCGAAGACAGCACCCGGAGTGAAGCTTCCAATGTGAGTCCAAGCAATGTCGCCCCGAGCGAAGAAGCCTCCCTGTTGAAAGGTCGGAGTGACGGTGAATGTGGTTCCGTTGCTGCCGGGGCCATACATTAGATTGACCGAATTCTCGGCAGCGCTTCCCGAACTCGAGAGATATTCCCAGCGCACGGGGAGCGAGAAGCCGTGTTTGAAAGCGTAACTGGCCAGGATCGCGCCTCCGGCGGTCGACGCACCTTTGATGACACCGATCTTCGCGTTGGTCGGCACATCGGTGTATTGGAAATAGGGTTGAACGATTAAAGGCCCGTTCGTGTATGTGTAGATAACATTGTAAATGCTGCCATTGTTTTGCACCGGTGTGGCGAACGTTTGAAAGGCTGTCTGCCCCAGGTTTCCACCCCCCACAAACGATAAGGCATGGTGCCCATTGGCATAGGCTAAGGAACCCGACAGCCAGGTGTAGCGGTTGGAATAGAAGCCGTCGTTCCAACTCAGCGAAGCGCTGAATTTACCCATAGCCTGATTTACTTGGATTCCGCGATTGATGGCATTCTCCTGATTCCACAGCAGGCCGCGCTCGACGTTCATATTCTCGAAGCTGAAAGTGTACTCGGCGCCGATCAGCGTGGGCAGGGAGCCGATCAGGAAAGAGGTGTTCTTTCCTGCCTGCAGCTTTACAAAAGCGACGGGCAGCGGGCCATACAGGTTGCTGATTGCATCTTTAGTCTTGAGGAACGGCGCACCCAGGTCCGGAAGGGTATAAGCACCCGCCTGCAGGTAGAACTGAAACACGCCATCGGTCTTTTGAATCACGATCTGCCCGTTGCTTAGATCCGCTTGCTTTGTGTCATCACCCGGGACGTGATTGTTCTGCAGGAGGCCATAGCCGCTCAGAAATCCGTTCACGGCGAGTTTGCCGAATGGGCCGGCGTCGAACATGGCCGGGGGAAGATTCGCCAGCGGTCCTGTTATGGCAGGTGCGGGAAGCGGCGTCGGGGCAGCGGGCGGCGGGTTCTGGGCCTCCTGACAGAACGCAAAGGGCACAGCAAGGATAGAAAACAACATGGTTTTCATGATGATTTGGCTCCTAAAGAAGTACATGATTTGGAATGCATCTAACAAACGCCCTCGCGGGTAGCAACGACTCGCAGACTCTCTCGAGGAGTACTGCGGCCCCCGCGAGGGCAAATGGCCGATCTGATTGAACTCTCTTACTTGCGCGGGAACTGCTGATCCAGTGCAAGATTCAGCTTGAGCACGTTGACCCGGGGCTCGCCGAGCAGGCCGAGATCTGGACCTTCCGTGGATTGGGCGATGAGTTGATTCGCCTGGTCTACTGAAATGCCGCGAGCTTTAGCAACACGGGCAGTCTGGGCCTGCGCATTGGCTGGGCTGATGTGCGGGTCGAGGCCGCTCGAGGAGGCCGTTACTGCATCAGCTGGGATCGGCGCCTTGGGCGTGAACACCAATGGTGCTTTGTCGTCACCGAAGGCCTTGATTAGCTTCACGTCATCGAGGTCACCCTTGGCATCTTTAAACTGGTCCAGCGGCACAGATGATTCAAAGGGAATGTCGTTGTCAAGGCAGTAGTGCACGATGCGAAGGCTGATGCCATCGAAATCTACTATCTCGTTCTTCTTGTCGTCCGTTTTCGTCGTGCCGTGGATGAGTTTGGCGCTGGTCGGCCCCAGGTTCGAGCCGCTGCTGGCGCTCGCGTCGTACCCGCCGCCGGCCGACGACGGCCGCCCGTGAAAATATTCGGGTTTGCTGAAGCTCTGGCCGATAATCTCCGAGCCGATCACCTTGTCTCCAACCGTGATCAGGCTCCCGTTCGCCTGCTTCGGAAAGATGACTTGCGAGATTCCGGTCATCGCGAGCGGATAGACCACTCCCAGCACAACCGTCATGAAGATCTTGATTCGAAGTCCCGGTAGAATTTGTTCCCACATGGTAATTCCCTCCTAGTCATTCCTTAAGCAAGGCGAAGCGCCACCAACAGTTGATCGATCACCCAGATTCCCGGGAATGGGGCGAGGATTCCGCCTACTCCGTAAATCAGCAGATTGCGCCGCAACAGGCTCGCTGCGTCGACCGGGCGATATTTCACGCCGCGCAGAGCCAGCGGCACCAGCGCAATGATGATCAGCGCGTTAAAGATTACCGCTGCGAGCACTGCGCTCTGCGGCGTATGCAGCCCCATGATATTGAGCTTGCCAAGCACCGGATACATGGTCATGAACATTGCCGGGATAATGGCAAAATATTTCGCCACGTCATTCGCGATGGAGAACGTCGTCAGCGCGCCCCGCGTGATCAGCAATTGCTTGCCGATGGCGACAACCTCAATCAGTTTCGTGGGATTGCTGTCGAGATCCACCATGTTTCCGGCTTCCTTCGCTGCGGTGGTACCGGTATTCATCGCCAGTCCGACGTCGGCTTGTGCGAGCGCGGGCGCGTCGTTCGTGCCATCGCCTGTCATAGCCACCAGGCGGCCTGCCGCCTGTTCTTTCTTGATGTACTCCAGCTTGTCCTTCGGCGTCGCCTGTGCCAGGAAATCGTCAACTCCGGCTTCCTGCGCAATCGCGGCGGCAGTCAGCGGGTTATCGCCAGTGATCATGACGCTGCGAATGCCCATCTTGCGAAGTTGAGCGATCCGTTCCTTCATGCCGCCTTTGACGATGTCCTTCAGATGGATCACGCCCAGCAGGCGCTTGCCGTCGCACACGGCCAGGGGCGTTCCGCCGTTCCGCGAAATGCGATCGCTCATATCCTTGAAATTGCCGGGGACCTCGCCACCACGCTCCATTACGAAGGTGATGATGGCGTCGGTGGCGCCCTTGCGAAGCTGCCGTCCCTCGAAATTGACGCCGCTCATGCGCGTATAGGCGGAGAACGGGATGAATTCGGCTTCGTGCTCCGGGATATGGCGTCCCCGCAAGCCGTATTTCTCCTTCGCCAGGACTACGACGGAACGGCCTTCCGGCGTTTCATCCGCCAGGCTGGAGAGCTGGGCGGCATCGGCCAGTTCCTCGTCCTTAACGCCGTTGATCGTGAGGAACTCGACCGCCTGTCGATTTCCCAAGGTGATCGTGCCGGTTTTGTCCAGCAGCAAGGAGTTCACATCGCCAGCGGCCTCCACGGCCTTGCCGCTCATGGCCAGGACGTTGTGCTGCATCACGCGGTCCATTCCCGCAATGCCGATGGCGGAAAGCAATCCACCGATGGTCGTCGGGATCAGGCAGACCAACAACGAGACCAAGACAGCAACGGTTGGAATCGATCCCGAGCCCGCTTGCGCGACGCTGAACACCGAATAAGGCTGGAGCGTAATCACCGCGAGCAGGAAAATCAGCGTCAGGCCGGCGATCAGGATATTCAGCGCAATCTCATTCGGCGTCTTCTGGCGTTGGGCGCCCTCTACCAGGGCGATCATGCGGTCGAGGAATGTCTCGCCGGGGTTGGACGTGATCTTGATTTTGATTTGATCCGACAGGACGCGAGTACCGCCTGTCACCGCGCTGCGGTCACCGCCGGATTCGCGAATGACCGGAGCGCTCTCTCCCGTGATCACAGATTCGTCCACGGTCGCAACGCCCTCGATCACCTCTCCGTCTCCGGGAATCAGGTCTTTGGCATCGCAAACCACGATGTCGCCGATTCGCAACATGGAGCCGGGCACTTGCTCGATTTTTCCAGCGGCGGTGAGCCGCTTGGCGAGGACGTCCGTCTTGGTCTTGCGCAGAGCATCAGCCTGCGCCTTGCCGCGCGCTTCCGCCATGGCTTCGGCGAAGTTGGCGAACAGCACTGTGAACCAGAGCCACAACGAGATCTGGAACTGAAATCCGATGTTGCCGCCGCCCGTGAACAGATCGCGGACCAAAAATACCGTGGTGATCGCGGCGCCCACCTCGACGACAAACATCACCGGGTTCTTCGCCAAGGTAAGCGGGTTCAGCTTGGCGAAGGATGCCGCCGTCGCCTTGCGCACGATTTCCGGATCAAAGAGCGGGCGCGCCCGAACCAGCTTCTTGGGCAGAAGTGAAGTAGGATCGTCCGGCGGAAGTTGCGGTGTCACTTGTGGTTCCGTAGTAGTGATAATGGCCATGACTAACTCCAAACCCCCTGAAACGGCAAGAGGATCATGGAAAAGAGCTTGCCGCTATGCATCAGGTAGTGTTCGACAATCGGCCCCAGCGAAAGCGCAGGGAAGAACGTGAGCGCGCCGACGATGATTACGGCACCGACGAGCAGTCCCACAAACAAGGGACCGTGCGTCGGAAATGTTCCCGCCGTGGACGGGATCTTCTTCTTCAAAGCGAGGCTTCCGGCCGCCGCCAGTAGGGGAATCAAGAATAGGAAACGGCCGATGAGTTGAGCCAACCCGGTTGTGAGGTCGTACCAGGGCGTATTCACGGTGATGCCGGCGAAGGCGCTGCCGTTGTTGGCCGTGCTGCTCGTGTAAGCGTACAGGATTTCGCCGAATCCATGCGGTCCGCTGTTGTTGATGTTCGCGGCTGCCGGACCCTGCGGATTCCAGTACCCTTTGGCGGCGAATGGGACAACGTCGCTGAGCGCAGCGAAAACCAGGATGCTGAATGCGGTGGCGATCACCGCCAGCATAGCCATCTTGACTTCCTTCTGCTCGATCTTCTTGCCGAGGTATTCTGGCGTGCGGCCCACCATAAGCCCAGCGATGAACACCGCCAGGATGCAGTAGAGCAGAATACCGTACAGGCCCGCGCCAGTGCCACCAAAGATGACTTCGCCGGTCATCATATTAAAGATGGGAACGATGCCTCCCAGAGGCGTGTAGCTGTCGTGCATGCTATTCACAGCCCCACAGCTCGCATCGGTGGTCACGGTAGCGAACAGGGCGGAGTTGGCTATCCCGAAGCGGGTTTCCTTGCCCTCCATGTTCCCGCCAGATTGTCCCGAGGTCGCTGTTGTTTGGACGCCCAAGTTCCCGACAATGGGATTGCCGGCCTGCTCAAAGTGATAGCAGACGAACACACCGATCAGGAACATGACGGAGAAGGCCGCAAATATCGCCCAGCCTTGCCGGGTGTCTCCCACCATCTTTCCGAACGTGTATGTCAAAGCGCCCGGGATCACGAAGATCAGGAACATTTGAAGAAGATTGCTAAGCGGCGTAGGATTCTCGAAGGGATGCGAGGAGTTTGCGTTGAAGAATCCGCCGCCATTGGTCTCAAGCTGCTTGATGACTTCCTGCGACGCCACTGGTCCTTGCGCGATCATCTGTTTCGCGCCTTCGACGGTCGTGACCTCGGTGTAAGGATGCAGGTTCTGAATCACGCCCTGAGAGACGAACAGAAGACCGCCGACGATGGATATGGGCAGCAGCACGTATACAGTGGCGCGCGTCACATCGACCCAGAAATTGCCGATGGTCTTCTTTTCCTGCCGTGCGAATCCGCGAATCAGCGCCACCGCCACAGCGATCCCGGCCGCGGCGGAAGCGAAGTTCTGGACCGCAAGCACCGCCATCTGCACGAAGTAGCTCATGGTCGCTTCGCCGGAGTATGCCTGCCAATTTGTGTTGGTTACGAAACTCGTGGAGGTGTTGAACGCGAGATCCGGGGGAATTTGTGCTGCCGTAAAGTGCTGCGGGTTGAAGGGGAGAAATCCCTGTAAGCGCTGGATGGCGTAGACCAGTAGAAATCCGAAGATACTGAAGCTCAACAGCGCCGCGGTGTACTGCGTCCAACGTTGCTCGACCTCCTCTTTCACGCCGATTACTTTGTAGGTAAGTACTTCGAGCCACCGCAATACCGGATGCAGGAACGTGCGCTGACCTTCAAATACTTTTGCCATGAAGGCGCCTAGCGGTTTCGTGCAGACCAGGATCAGCCCCAAGAAAATAGCGATCTGTAAGACTCCAATGCTAGTCATAATTCCCCTTTTAGAACTTCTCCGGACGGAGCAGCGCGTAGATCAGGTAAATAAACAGCCCCAACGACGCGATTCCGGCAATGATGTAGTCCATGACGTTGTTCTCCCTAAAGCTTGTCGCAGGCCTTGGTGAAGACCCAGCACAGAAGCAAAAATGCACAGCCGATGGCTAAGTAGAATAGATCGAGCATCTGGTTCACTCCTTAGTTCGTTTCCTTGAAAAGCACTTCGTAACCTGCACGCCGGAGTTGTCGGGCCAGGACTTCATCCTTGGTCGGCCACCATCGCTTCCGCCCGCCGACGACCACAATCGAGCCGGGTTTTAGTACCGAGGTCAGCGTTTCAATGCGATCGCGGCACAGATAGATTTGCACGCTCGTCTCTACCGGACTTTCGCTTGCCATCACCCGAAAGCGGTTCTCATTGAACTCCACCAGAACCGGCGGAGTTTCGAGAGGGAGCGGGTATGGTACCACCTGAGGCACCACAAGCTTGATCCGCGCGCCCAAGCTGTTCGCCAGATTGCCTGCTTCCTTCAAGGCCGCAAGCGTCGATTCGATTGACGTGAAGACCACGGCGATGTCTAACTGTTGATCCGCCTCTTCCACGATAGGTCGCGCGGGGTGTCCAATTGCAGGTACCAGGATCTTCTCAATCGCGAGTGACATGTTATTCTGCCCTCCCACGTCTAGAGGATATTCGCTAGTGCCTGAGGAAGTCATAGAAAAGCCATAAAGAAGTTATAAAGATCCCTTTTCTCGGCCTGACTTCTAATTCGAGAATGGCGGGCCAGCTTCGCGGTGCGTCGCAGCTTTCTAAATGGCATATTACTGGCCGAGTCCGGCGCGTGACGCCTGAAATGACCCGAGGACTCTAACTCGTTAACTGAACATGAGTTCTTCGTTGACACACGCTTAGGAGAGATGAGTTGCGCTGCAGGGGGTGCGTGAAAGCCCTCACTTTATCTTTAAGGTAAGCGCCGTTCCGACCATACCGCCTATTCGCATCATGACGAACCCTCCAAGCGTCAGATAGCTGCCTGGTTCTTCGCCAGGTAGGTTGCCGAGATTCAAGCAGTTCCTTGAAGTCATGGGCCGGCATCTTCCCATCAATCAACCACGCGCTCTCGCGGCGCCGCACAGCTGTCGTTCCAGGGGCTTGTCGGAGGAGGCGACATCGACTGCATGCTGTCAGCAAACCCACACCCCCCGCCTCAAAGCCAGCCGGCTTCTTCCCCCTTGAGCTGCCCGGCGGGGCTGATCGATTTTCATGTGGTGAAGGCGTTTATGCTAGAAGTTCTACCGTGATTCATGCAGCAGAGCCTGGCAAAGAGTAGCAGCCGTGTCGAACGACAAGGATCGTCGCAGGCCGCTCTTCAGACTCGCGCTGTTCCTGGTATGCGCCATTCTGATCTTCCTGGGATTGAACACGCTCTATTCCTTCACCAGTACGCTTAGTCGGCTCGACGCCGTGGAGTCGGAGCGCGACCAGTGGCAGCGGCCCCTGGACGTTCTTCGAGCGTTGGACTTACGACCGGGAAACACCGTAGTCGACCTTGGCTCCGGTGCCGGCTACTTTGCGCTCAAGCTCTCTCCAGCCGTTGGCGAGCGGGGTCAGGTTCTCGCGGTGGATCTTCGAAGGCTGTCACTGTTTTTCTTGTGGACGAGGGTACTACTGCGAGGTCAACATAATGTTCACGTCATAGCCGGAGAAGACGATGATCCGCACTTGCCAACAGGCGCTGTGGACCGGGTGCTGATCTGTAACAGCTACCACGAATTCCACAATCCGGAGTTGATGCTTAATCATATATTTCGGTCGCTTCGACCCGGCGGCCACTTAGTCGTGGTTGATCGGGCTCTTCACGCGACCAAGTCAGAACATACTCACGAGATGCCTGTCGCGGCCGTAGAGGGCGAGCTTAGGAAGAAGGGATTCGAGATCGTCAACCGCGACGATCGATTCATTGACCGGCCAAGCGACGATTTGTGGTGGCTCCTCGATGCGCGCAAGCCTTAGCGACTTTCGACGAAGAATAAGTGATATATGGAATCAATCAATAGCTTGCGGGCAGACGCCAAAGCGGAGAAATCATGATTCTGGTTCTTGGGGATCCAGATCTTGCCCCCACAGTTTTGCTGTCCTGCGACTCCTAGATCGGCTTGCCCGAGTTATCCGATTTACCGGTTAACAATTCCTTCGATACCATCTCTGGTCCCCGTGCGATAGACTCGTTTGACAACGCATGTCACTTACCGTAGGCGACCAGCTCGGCCCCTACGAAACCCTCGGCCTGATTGGAGCCGGGGGCATGGGTGAAGTGTACTTAGCCCGCGATCCGCGGCTGGGGCGCAACGTCGCCATCAAGGTACTCCCGGCCGCACTTGCCGGAGACCGCGAGTTCCGCGAACGTTTCGCGATCGAGGCTCGCGCCATCTCCAGCCTAAACCACCCTCACATCTGTGTGGTGCACGACGTCGGCCAGCAGGATGGCTCCAGCTTCCTAGTCATGGAGTATTTGGAAGGGGAAAGTCTTGCCGCGCGCCTGCTAAGGGGGCTATTGCCGATGGATGAACTCCTCCGCTACGCCATCCAGATCGCAGACGCACTCGACGCCGCTCACACCAAAGGCATCATCCATCGTGACATCAAGCCCGCTAACATATTTTTGACGGTACGCGGCCACGCTAAGATTCTCGATTTCGGTCTGGCTAAATTTACTCCTGCATATGCCGCCTTGGCCGCTGATGCGCGGCAACTCACAACGCCAGGTCTGATTATGGGTACGGTGGCGTACATGTCTCCCGAGCAGGCTTCCGGGCAAAATCTGGATGCGCGGACGGACCTGTTCTCATTCGGCTGTGTTCTATACCAGATGGCAACGGGCGCCGCTCCTTTTCCTGACGACCCATTGTCAGCTTTGCATAACATTGTTAACCAGGCGCCCATTCAAGCAACGCAGCTGAATCCCAATCTGCCCGAAGATTTACAATGCCTCATCGACTGCCTGCTGGTGAAGGATCGCGAACTAAGGTATCAAAGCGCCGCGGAGGTTCTCACCGGCCTGCAACGTCTTCAAAGAGCCATTGGCGGGAGTGCATCGGCCCCATCCGACGCGATTAGGCGGGCCAGCCGCAGGGCGCGGGTCAGAAAATATGGACTGGTTGGCGCCGCTGCGGCAATGGGTATTGCGACGGCAATTGCCGGATATCGCTACCTGCGCCGCGTTCCGATTCTTACGGAGCGCGATTCGATCGTGCTGGCCGATTTCACCAACACAACCGGCGAGCCTGTGTTCGATGGGGCGTTGCGTCTGGCTTTATCTCTCAAGCTGTCGGAATCACCGCTTCTCAACATCATGCCGGACGAGAAGATGAGCCGGACACTCAGCATGATGGGGCGGCCATCGAACGAGCATGTGACGCCGCAACTGGGTCGCGAGATCTGCGAACGCAATGGCCTGAAAGCCGTCGTCTCAGGCTCCATTGCGCGGCTTGGGAAAAACTACATCTTGCAAGTAGGCGCCACCAACTGCACGAGTGGAGAATCCGTGGCTCGCTCGGGCGCCGAGGCAACCGGAGAGGACACGGTTCTCCGGGCGCTGGGGAAGGCGGCAATTGCATTGCGTGGCAAGCTGGGCGAATCGCTCAGATCCATTCAGAAGTTCGACAAGCCGTTTGAAGCGACTTCGTCCTCGCTCGAAGCCTTGAAGTCGTACACCATGGCAAGGAGGGCACGGCAGCAAGGCAGCCTGAAAGACGAGCTTGCGTTATTGCAGCGCGCCATCGAGCTGGATCCAAAATTCGCTTATGCATATGCCGGGCTTTCTGCTGAATACTTCAACCTGCGACAGGTAGAAAAAGCGGCCGAGTACGGACGGAAAGGTTTTGAGCTGCGCGACTACGTCACCGAAAGAGAAAAGTTTTATCTCCTCGACAAATACTACGGTAACGTCACAGGCCAGCTGGATGAGTTGGTTAAGTCGGACGAGCTCTGGACGCTCGCATATCCCCGCGATTATACGGCGTTCGCGAGCCTGGGCGCCGCGTATGGGCGAGCCGGACAGCCAGAGAAGGGCCTGCACGCGTCGCTCGAAGCGATTCGCCAAAACCCGGACGGCGTGGCGAGCTACGTAAACGCGATGGGCTATTATGCGGCGCTTGGCCAGTTCGAGGCAGCCAAGCGCGTTTACGAGGAGGCCAAGAAGCACAACGTCTCCTACCGGCACATCCCGGTTTATTACTATGACATCGCCTTTCTCCAGCACGATACGGCCGCGATGGCGCAAGCGGTTCGCGAGGCAGTAGGGCGGGACCGCGGCGAGGACGAGATCCTGGTCGAAGAGGCCTTGGTCGAATCGTATTTCGGGCGGTTGCAAAAAGCACGCGAGCTGTTTCAGCGCGCGATCGCATTGGCGCAGACCAAATCCGACAAAGTCACCACGGCAACGCTATACGCCACGCGCGCTCACATAGCGGCGCTGCTGGGAGCGAAGACGGCGGCTCACCAAGATGCAAACTACGCTCTAAGGTTCGCATGGGAGCGCGATGTGCTGAGCCTTGCCGGGTGGTCTCTGGCAATTGCGGGCGATTCCACTTACGCCCAAGCGATCGCGCAGGAGTTGGAACGCAGCTATCCTCTTAACACGATTGTTATGCGCATCTATTTGCCGGCTTTACGAGCCGACCTCGAAAATGCCGGGAACAGGCCCAATCGGGCAATCGAAATCCTTCAGGGGGCCGTCCCTTACGAGCTAGCCAGCACCGGCGGAACCATGACGATGTACGGGGTGTACGTCCGGGGCGAATCCTATTTGCGAGCCCATCAGGGCCTGGCCGCTGCGGTGGAATTTCAAAAAATTCTCGATCATCCAGGGATCATTCTGAACTCACCGGTCGGCTCACTCGCCCGGCTGGGCCTCGCGCGAGCCTACGCCCTCGCCGGCGAGGCCGTCAAGAGTCGCGCAGCATACCGGGATCTCTTCATGTTGTGGAAGGATGCCGATCCAAGTCTGCCCGTCCTGGTAGATGCTCACAAGGAGTACGACGCCCTGCAGTAGCCCGCGGGTGGGTAGACGAGCCCTGGCTCCATTACAGTGGACGGGCCAAGGCAGATTCAGTGAATCGCGAACCGCTGACTTATTGGTAGGCGCGCCTGGACTCGAACCAGGGACCCTCAGCTTAGAAGGCTGATGCTCTATCCACCTGAGCTACGCGCCCGCGGGATCAGTACGTTACGGCTGGAAAAGAGAAATTAGAGCCTCTGCCATAGGAGAACTATGGTCGAGCAATTTATCCAGGACCGGAAGTACCTCAAGGCCGTTTCACCGAAAACGTCGATCTGGTATCAGTGTAGCTTTAGGACCTTTGACGGAGCAACGAGCCCCGCACACAGGTACACTTCTCTTTCAAGGCCTAACCTGCTGCCGTAACCCTGATTTCCGGTCAATTTTTCGGGATTTCGGCCCGATATTACCGGCTCCACGATTCCAACCAGTCCCGCTCGGTACGCCCGTGTACACGGCCATGCGCCTTACTGCGCTGGCCAACCTCGGGATTTGCGCGGGGAGGCTGTGCGGCTGGAAACGTGACGCCCAACTAGCGAGGACCGGACCGTACCGTTACCAAGCTGCTTTAGACAGGTTTTTTCGCCGTTTCCACCAGGTCCTTGTGGATGCCTTCAGCCGCCTCTTCGAAGCCATGATATTGCTCGGTAGTTACCCCCGGCCTCGATGAAGTGGCAAGAATGGTTGGTTCAGTCTGGCCAAGGCAGATGCTCTGCCTTGGTCCGATTAGCCGTTGACCATATGCTGGAACCCCTGTAAGATCAGGGCTGCGCAGAGGCGTCTCTTTAGCTGTTGAATCGATGCGCGGACTCTATAGCGGCTCGGTCCCTTCGTTCAGAATATCCAAATACTTCTGATAGGTGAAAAGTCTATCGCGCTGCCTCCCGGTGGTCTCGCGGAGGATTCCCAATTGCTGCATGCGCTCGATAGAACTCGCAACAGTGGGAAACGTGATTCCAATTTGCTCTGCCGCCGTTGCGATGGAAAGAATCGGATGAGTCTTAGCGTACTGATGGACCCGCAATACGGATGCTGCTTGACGCCCCAGACTCTCGATCTTTCGCCGGTCATCTTCCAGGAGTGTAATGATGCGCCGAGCAGCACTGACGGCTTGATCTGAGGTTTCTTTCACGCCACGAAGAAAGAATTCGAGCCACGCTTCCCAGTTGCCGGTCGCGCGTACTTGCGTCAGTAGATCGTAGTAGACCTGACGATTGGCTTTGAAATACAAGCTCAAATATAGAATTGGTTCCTGGAGCGCCCCACCCGTGCAAAGCAAAAAGGTAATGAGAAGCCGCCCCAGCCTTCCGTTACCATCTAGAAACGGATGGATGGTTTCAAACTGTGCGTGAATCAGCCCTGCCTTTATTAACAGCGGAAGGTCAGCCCGTTCTTCGTGCAGGAACAACTCAAGCTGGCCCATGAACTCCATGACGCGCTCTGGCGGGGGTGGGACGAACATGGCATTCCCAGGTCTGGTACCGCCAATCCAATTTTGACTCTCTCGGAATTCGCCCGGTCGTTTTTCGCTGCCCGGTCCTTGAAGAAGTAAGACTTCGTGAATCTCACGGATGAGTCGAAGCGATAGTGGGAACCCTTCACGAATGCGCTTCATCCCATGAGAAAGCGCAGCCACGTAGTTGGATACTTCCTCAACATCCTTGATCGGAACG
The DNA here is from genome assembly GCA_963779075.1 of Bryobacterales bacterium. GTDB lineage: Bacteria > Acidobacteriota > Terriglobia > Bryobacterales > Bryobacteraceae > Palsa-187. The sequence goes on along the minus strand of CAVZWS010000016.1, from coordinate 99,151 downwards.
CCGGGAACCTCAGCATTCTCAAAAAGGAGTAGATCAGAGAGTGAGGATTGAGTTCCTTCAATCTGGGATGAGAGCACCGCTTCTTTACGAACGTATGCGTAGATGAACAGCGGAAGATCGGGAAGAACCGAAGCGAGACCGTCCAAACGGCCAATCGCTTGGTTCGCTTGCTCTAATAGGACTTGGAGTGTGTCGAGGCGAAGCGGAGGGACCGGAGGAAGTGGTGGCGGAATGAAAGAACGAACTAACTCCCCGCCTACAGTTGAGACGGAATAGCTTCCAAATCGTTGATTCTGAGTTTCTTCTGCCACAACTGAGCGAACCTTTAATCACGCCTCTCCTTATTAATGGATAGCAGAGTTTGCTTTAATAATCTAGCCGGCTGCATCTGCAACCCTTGCTTGCCACAACTAAGTGAAACTTCAATTCCCGCGTCTTTATTAAAGGATAGAGCATTGTCTTTAATAAGTGTGGCGTAACATTTGGGCCACTGCGGGGATCTCCTGCGATGAAGAGGCCCTTGCCACTATGTGCGAAGACTTCAGCGACGAAATGATCGATCTGTTTGCGATGGGCAGGCTCTACCCGGATGACGAGTTGCTCAGCCACCTGAAAACTTGCCCCGCTTGCCGAGAAAGGGTGGAAGAAGCTCAGTCGTGGGTTGACGAGGTTAGAAAGCTCCGGGGCCGAAATACTCCGCTCTCATAGCTGCGACCCAAAGCAGCGGCGGTTACTTTGGATTTGGATGGCCCACGCACCACATGATATAGCGAACCAGATACAGCGAACCAGAAATTGGGCTTCTTGCTGTGTCAACACGAAACTAAGGGAAGCGCAATCTCCGCAACCGAGGAAACGGTGAGCTTGCCTTGACTCGCGCGGTCGTCTGCGACCCGTTCAATTTCTCGTTCGAGATTGGTTGAGGGTCCCGCCAAACAGAACGCTCTCTCAATCCGCTGCGAACGACCAAACTGTAGCACTCTCACTCCGCCCTTTCTAACCCCCGTTCGTTAGAGGTTAACGGCAGAGGGCTTTGCCTTGAACCCGGGAGTGGATAGAGTGCTCGTGCCCGATAACACGCCGCTTGCCAGTTTGGCGACGATTGGTCGGGGCGGGGCGATTTGAACGCTTCGCCCCCCTGCGCCCAATCGCAGCGGAATGCGCAATTTCCTAAAAGCCACAAGTCTCACATTTATAATAACTTACACTCCGATCATCTAAAGCGGAAAAGTCCAGAGGTAGTCGATTCTGTGGCTGTCGCGTTCCACAAGATTCCAAAGGAACCACAAAGCCTCGGTTTGCGCCTTTGAGTTCGCGGCGTGGTGAATACCTTTCGACGATCAATCAAAGCGCTCGAAGAGCGGTATCCAGGGCTCACCTTCGCGTTTGCCTTCCGACCAGAAAATCTGCTGACAAGGACTCTCTCGACGTCTACGAGGCTCACTGGATCGACTACCAACTCTGATCGTCGAAGGAGTTGGACAAGATTGTCACTCCGTAAATTGGCCGGTAGCGCTTTATGATATAAGTTTTAGTCGGCGATGCCAATGGGACCAATGTCCAGCGGTGCGCCCGTCAGGCCGATGGTGGGCACAAGGACGGCTCCGTGCCTGCCTGTTGGCTTCCGCGCGGTTTGGCAGAAGGACGCCTGTGATACCACGATTTGGTTCCGGGGGCGACCTCGCTCATGTCAGACGGAGATTGAAGACCAAATGGTGATGAGCAGTTCTGCGCACTCCGTTTCCATTGAACGCGCCATGGCGATTTTGGAACTGCTCAGCGCTTCGGCGAACGGCAAAACGCTTTCGCAGATCAGCGATCGGCTGAACATTCCGAGGAGTACCGCTCACGTCCTGATTGTCACCCTCAAGCGGCTTGGGTATGTGCGGCAAGGTTCCACAGGCCACCTATTCTCGTTGGGTGCAAAGGCTCAAATGTTAGCTGGTGGTCCCATTGCCTGCATGGAATTGGCCAGCAGGGCGCGTCCCCATCTGGTGCCGCTCACCGAGGCAATCGGACTAACCAGTTACATTGCGGTGATCGATGCGGACCAGGCTATGTACATTGAATGCTGCAAAGGACCCGGTATTCGAATCGATGTTTTTCCCGGAAAACGAGCAAATCTCCACTGCACGGCCGTGGGAAATGTCCTTCTCGCTGGGCAGCGGAAGGAAGCACTCGAGATTTTCCTGAGCGACCACGCGCTTATGCGCCACACCAGCAAAACCATTCGCAGCGCGGAAGAACTGCGCGCCCGGCTGGTACAAGTTCGGAAGCAGGGCTACGCTCTGGACAACGAAGAACAGGCGCTGGGCATCCGTTGCCTCGCGGTTCCTTTATTCGACGCGCTGCGCAAGGTTACGGGCGCGCTGGGTATCTCTGGCCCGCTCCATGAGATTCAGGAGGAGAACATCGATTACCTAGTGGCGTGTTTGAAGCGGACGTCCCAAGAGATTGCACTCGCAGGGCAGAGCGGCTAACGGGCTGCTTCGGAAAGAAACGGAAAATGGCTTCAAGCCTGGTTTGCCGCGCCGCGTTGAGCCGCTGCTGCCGGAGCCGAAAGACATCGCAATTCTTACCATCTGTTGCTATGCGAATTCTTGGATGCCTCTATAGGGAAATGCAGCGATTCTCCGACAATTCGAGCGAACAAGGTTACTAAATCTTAATATTGACGAGAGCTGGCGTGGTAGTCAACGCGCCCGTCGGCGGGCACCGCCTTTCGCAGCCGTCGTAAATTTTAGCGTCCAGTATTCTGGACACCTACTTATGCAACACTATTGCATTCAGTCGGACCCTCCTATAAACTTGGCCGAACGTTTTATAACGTTCGTCATACACAGGGTCGCCAGAACAGGGTTAGGGGGCGATAGTTATGCATTCGATCTCACGGATTTTCAAGATGGGGAAATTGCTTCTATTAGCGGTTTTCTGCGCGCTGTCTATGAGGTTGGTAACCGCGCAGGTTACGACTGCTACGTTTTATGGCATTGTCAACGACGCGACCGGAGCGGTGGTGCCGGGCGCCATGGTTAGCCTCACGAATGTAGGAACGTCGGAAGTTTTCCGGAAAGAATCCGACGCTTCGGGTGAATTCGGATTCCAGTTTTTGCCGGTGGGAACGTATACTCTGCGCATCGAGGCGCAAGGATTCAAGGCGGTTGAGACTTCAGGAATTACATTGACAGCCGGACAGCAAACCCGGCAGACCTATCAGCTCGATGTCGGCGCGGTCACGGAAACTCTGAAAGTGGAAGGGACGGCGCCTCTTCTGAACACAGTATCGGCTGAACAACAGCAATCGATCGACGGGACCACGGCGAAGGAACTTCCGCTGGCGCGCCGCGACTTTTCCGGATTGCTGAAGCTCGGTACCGGCATCAGCACGGCCACCAATGGGACGGTCCGAATGAACGGAGCGGGCGAAGCGGGAACCAACTTTTCAGTTGACGGAACCGCCGCGAGCGGCAATACCGAGGGCCGCACTTATTCCACCTATGGAAACTCCGGTTACATACAGATCATGAGCCTGGAGGGAATCGCCGAGGTGCAGACGGTTAAGGGAATCGCGCCGGCTGAGTATAGCGATGCACTGGGCGGGCAAGTCAACCTGATCACGAGGTCCGGCACAAACCAGTGGCACGGCAGTCTGTTTGAAAATTTTCAGTCGAATGATCTGAATGCCCGGCCCCAGTTCCTGGCAAAGACCGCCCCGTTGACATTCAATCAGTTCGGCGCCTCTTCAGGCGGAGCGATTAAAAAAGACAAGATCTTTCTGTTCGGGGATTATGAGGGATATCAGGAACGCAGTACGCAGGTCGTTCAGGGTACTGTGCCAACGCAGATCGTGCGCGCTCAGCTTCTGGCAGCCGTACCCTCCTACAATCTTGTTCTTGCGCCCATGCCGCTGCCAAATCAGGCAACCGCTCCCGGCGCAACCACCGGAACGTACCTTACCGGTGGTTCCTCTTCAAAGAGCGACAACCACGTCGACATGAAAAGCGACTTTATCCTCGGCGCCGCCGGCAGGCTTTCTCTTTCCTATAGCCACGGCCGGCCATTCTATGAGATCCCCACCATCTTTTTGGACAAATCCAACGACCGTACCTTCAATAGCGTCGAGGAGCGCGGCGGCGTAAGCTACACTACCGGCGGTGCGAGCTGGACATCTGAAACACACTTCGGTTATGCCATCTCGGATATACAGCGCCTTGACGCATATTTCAACCAGAAGAATCCGCTAAATTCAACCGAACAATTCGCCTTCGGGCAGCGGCTTCCCCTAGTAACGACTTCGCTCGGCTGGAGTACGGCTTCCTCCGAGCTGTGGTCAGTCACCGGGCCCACCTGGAGCATCAACAGCAAGATTTCGAAACAAATAGGCAAGCACTCTTTGAAGTTCGGCGGCGATTATACACACCAGTGCTGCAGCCGGACGGACCCTCAGAATCCGGAATTCCATTACGCTACGCTGGCTGCACTGCTGAGCAACACCCCCACAACGGTGATCGCCAACTTCGGTAACGGCGTGTATACCGCGGATCTCTATCACTTCGGATTCTTTGCGCAGGATGAGTACCGCATCCGCACCGATCTGGTGCTCGATATCGGTTTGCGCAATGACTCCTATTCCAATCTGGTGGTACACCCCTTGGGAACGCAGGGCGCGGGCACGGGCTTCTATAACCCCGATGGGATCCTCGATTCGTCGTTCCACGTGGGGCCGGTTCGACCTCAGGACAGCCCCTATAATCCAGATCACCTGAATTTAGCGCCCCGCTTCGGCTTCAGTTATTCACCGGGCAAAGCCAAGACCGTAATTCGCGGCGGATTCGGAATCTTCTTCAGCAGCCAGGTTCCCGGGGCGATGTGGCAAACCGTGCAGAGCGGGCCGGTTATTCCGTTCCGGACCGCCTTCACGCAACAGGATGTGCTGAAGTACGGCCTGCATTACGGCCAATACACCGACGATTTGCGCAACGTTGTAGCGGCGCAGCAGGCCCAGACCGGCATACTGAGCACATTCTCAATATTCAATCCTAACCTGCAAAACCCATACAGCATGCAGTATTCTCTGGGTATTCAAAGGGAGATCACATCGACCCTGGTGCTGGAAAGCAGCTACGTCGGTCTTCGCGGCGTGAAGTTTCTCGCGCAGCGTCCCATGAATTTGCCCGACCGCGTGACTGGCGTTAAGCCCAATCCGCTGCTATCCGTGACGTATTACGTGGATAACTCCCAGCAATCGGTATTCAATTCATGGCAGACATCGTTGACCAAGCGGTACTCCAAAAACTTTAGTGGCGCTTTCCATTACACCTGGAGCAAATCGCTCGCGCCGCAAGGCGGGGACAATGGCACGTATTACCAGGGAGACGCCGCGACGGTGAACCAGAACTTCTTCAATTACAACGCCGACCGGGGACCTGGCGCCGGAGACGTTACTCACGTCGTCGCCTCCAATTGGCTTTATCAGTTGCCCGGTCTGGAGCACCAACGGCTGTTGCGTCCCGTGTTAGGCGGCTGGCAGGTGTCCGCCATCTTTACGGCCCAGACTGGAAGCGCTTTTACCATCACACAGTCTTCTGCTCTGCCGGCCAGCCGCCCGGACTATCTCGGCGGAGACGCTGTTTTGTCGAACTACCGGACTACGCTTCGGTATCTTAATCCAGCCGACTTTGCCAAAGTATCCACCATCTCTGCGTCGGGGGCTACTTCCCGGCCGGGCAATATCGGCAATGGCGCAATCCGCGGACCGGGTCTATGGAATATAGACTTTTCGCTCGCCAAGAATTTCAAGCTGACCGAGCGGGCGCAACTGCAGATCCGGACCGATATGTTCGACGTGCTGAATCACACGAACTACACTGGGCTGATCACGGAAATCACCAACCCCCGTTTTGGTTTATTGACAAACACTTTGGGGGCACGCACCATTCAGCTGAATGCTAGGTTAAGCTGGTAGTTGAGACTTACCTGGTAGTTGAGGCTTAGATGATGAATTGCTGTGGCGTGTGGTTTTCCCGCGGATTGAAGGTTGCCGCGTTAGCCTTGGCGACAGCCTGCGCGGGAATTCCACAGCAGCCAACTCCGGGAACAGCTTCTACGCCCGACGCGCCGCCGCGCGCGCTTATCGACAAGTACTGTATCGGATGTCATAACGAACGCGCAAAAGTCGGCGGACTCACGCTCAATAACATCGCGACGCAGAGCATAAGCCAAAACACAGCAGTGTGGGAAAAGGTGGTGCGGAAACTCCGCTCCCGCTACATGCCGCCGGCTGGGCTCCCCCGCCCGGATGAAAAAACCTACGAGAGCGTCGTTTCGTCCCTCGAAAGTTCTCTCGACCGGATCGCTGCCTTGAAACCCGATCCCGGCCGGACCGATACCTTCCGGCGCCTTAACCGCACCGAATATCACAACGCGATCCGCGATCTGCTGGCCCTTGACATTGATGTTTCGTCGCTTCTGCCCAGCGACGATTCCAGCCATGGCTTCGATAATGTGACAGTTGGAGAACTCTCGCCGACTTTGCTCGAGCGATATCTTTCGGCGGCGCAGAAGATCAGCCGACTGGCCATCGGCGGCGCCGTGCGTGCACCAGGCGGCGAGACCATCGAGCTTCCGGCGGACCTCACGCAGGAGCAACATTTCGACGAGCTTCCCTTCGGAACACGCGGCGGAACGGCGGTTCATTACACCTTCCCCCTGGATGCCGAATACGAGATTCAGCTTCGCCTGACCCGCGACCGGAACGAGCACGTAGAGGGTCTGCGGGAAGCGCATCAGGTCGAGCTGACCATTGACGGTGAGCGCATACAGGTATTCACTGCCAAGCCGCCTCCGCCAAACACCGATCAGAGCATTGTCGACAAGGATTTCCATTTGAGAGTCCCGGTGAAGGCCGGATCGCATGAGCTGGCCGCTACGTTCATCAAGAAGCCGTCGGTCCTGCTCGAAACCGATCGCCAGCCTTACCAGGCGCACTTCAACGCGGATCGGCACCCGCGCCTTCAGCCGGCGCTTTACTCCATCTCGGTCACCGGGCCGTTCAATGCCAGCGGACCTGGCGACACAGCCAGCCGCCAGCGGATTTTTGTCTGTCAACCGGAGAAATCGTCCGAACAGGACGCGTGTGCCAAACGCATTCTCTCCACTCTGGCGCGGCGGGCCTGGCGAGGGCCGGTTAAGGATTCCGAACTGCAGGTTCCGTTGCGCTTTTATCGCGAAGCGCGCGCGCAGGCGGGCTTCGAGGATGGAATCGAAAAGGCGCTAAGGGCCCTGTTGATGAGTCCCCGGTTTCTGTTTCGTATCGAGCAGGACCCGCCCGGGATCGCCCCGCGGACCGCGTACGCTCTAAGCGATCTGGATCTGGCATCGCGTCTCTCGTTTTTCCTCTGGAGCAGCATCCCCGACGATGAACTGCTGGAGGCGGCCATCCATGGCAGCCTGAAACAGCCTGCGGTGCTTGAAAAGGAAGTGCGGCGCATGCTCGCCGACCCGCGCTCCGAAGCTCTGGTGAATAACTTCGCCGAGCAATGGCTGTATCTGCGGAACCTTGCTTCCGCGAGTCCGGACGCCCGCATATTCCCCGATTTCGACGACAACCTGCGCCAGGCGTTCCGGCGCGAGACCGAAATGTTCTTCGAGAGCATCATGCGCGAGGACCGGAATGTGCTCGACCTTCTGCGGGCCAATTACACCTTTGTGAATGAGCGCCTGGCGAAGCACTACGGCATACCCAATGTTTACGGCAGCCGCTTCCGGCGGGTCACGTTTGACGAGGGCAGCGTCCGCGGCGGTTTGCTCGGCCAGGGTAGTGTTCTAACCGTGTCTTCCTACGCCACGCGGACATCACCGGTCATCCGCGGCAAGTGGGTTTTGACCAATATCCTTGGCTCACCGCCGCCGCCCCCGCCGCCGAACGTGCCGCCATTGAAGGAGGCGGGCGATTCCGGCAAGGTCCTCACGATGCGCGAGCGGATGGCCCAGCATCGCGCCAATCCGCCCTGCGCGGGCTGTCATAAACTGATGGACCCGATTGGCTTTTCGCTCGAGAACTACGATGCGGTGGGCCGCTGGCGCACCACCGAAGGCGGTGTGCCGGTGGATGCGGCGGGAGGCCTGCCGGACGGCAGCACTTTCACGGGCGCCGCCGGTCTGCGGCAGGCGCTGCTTCGCAACCCCGAATTGTTTGTCACCACAACCGCCGAGAAACTTCTCACTTACGCTTTAGGCCGTGGTGTAGAGGAAGATGACGCGCCGGCGGTGCGTGGCATCGTGCGCGCGGCGCGCGCCGACGACTATCGCTTTTCGTCCCTGGTTCTTGGAATCGTCAACAGCACTCCGTTTCAGATGAGGAGATCACAATGATCATTACGAAGAAGGCTCTTCCCCGCCGCTCTTTTCTGCGCGGCGCGGGCAGCGTGCTTGCGTTGCCGCTGCTGGACGCCATGGTTCCCGCCATGACGGCGCTGGCGGCTACGCCGGCGAATCCGGTAAGACGCCTCGGATTTGTGTATATCCCGATGGGCGCCAATCAGGCGCAGTTTTTTCCTTCGGGAGTCGGCGCGATCACGGAACTTTCGCCGATCCTCAATTCGCTGACTCCGTTTCTCGATCGCATCACGGTCATCGGCAACCTGGAAAACAAGAATGCCTATTCACCCGGCAATCACGCCACCGCCAACTCCGCGTTTCTGAGCGCCGCGAAGGCGAAGTTGACGGAAGGCTCGGATTACCGGTCGGGCACCACTGTCGATCAGATCGCGGCGCAGCAGATCGGGAAAGACGGGCGGCTGCCTTCGCTCGAACTCGCGATGGATCTTCTCACGACGGTGGGTAACTGCGACAATGGCTTCGCCTGCGCATACCAGAACAATCTCTCCTGGTCCTCGCCCACCACGCCGCTGCCGGCCGAAGCGCATCCGCGCGTGGTTTTCGAGCGGCTGTTCGGCGATGGCGGCACTTCCGCGGAGCGGATGGCCGAGCTGAAGAGAAATGCCAGCATCCTCGATTGGGTGACGGGAGACATTGCGAAACTGCAGAATAAGCTGGGTTCGGACGACCGCGTCAAAGTAACGAATTATCTGGACACGATCCGCGAAGTGGAGCGCCGCATTCAGAAGGCCGAGACCCAGACCGCCGACTCGCACCTTCCCGACCTGGAGCGGCCCATGGGCGTTCCGGCAGCCTATTCGGACCATGCGAAGCTGATGTTCGATCTGCAAGTGCTCGCGATGCAGGGCGATGTCACGCGTGTGGTTACGTTCCAGCTCGCGCGCGAAACTAGCACCCGGACTTATCCCGAGATCGGCGTGCCGGACCCGCACCACCCCACCTCGCACCACGCCAACAATCCGGAGAAGCTCGCCAAGCTGGCCAAAATCAACGCTTATCACGCTTCGCTGTTCGCCTACTTCCTGGACAAACTGAAGTCCACTCCGGAAGGAAACGGGACGCTGCTCGATCACTCGCTTTATCTGTATGGCAGCGGCATGGGCAATCCCGACGTACACGACCATGCCAATCTGCCGATTCTGGTAGCGGGCGGCGCAGCCGGCAGAGTGAAGGGCGGCCGTCACATCCGCTACGCCCAGCCAACCCCGCTCGCCAACCTGCATCTGACTTTGCTCGATCGCGTGGGCGTGCATCTGGACGCATTCGCGGACAGCAAGGGCGAAGTCAGCGAATTGCTCGAGCCCGCCGTTTTATGAGAAGCAGCTTATGAGGTACCCGGTCCGGATTATCTTCAGCGCGCTTCTGGCAGCTAGCGTAGTATCCGCGGCGGCGCGCATCGATTCCCGTCTGCCGGACGCCGCCAAGAAATCCGATAAGGCCGAGGTCCGCGCGCTGCTCCAGCAGCACCTGGATGTGAATGCGACGGCAGTGGATGGCGACACTGCGCTCCACTGGGCGGCGTACTGGGACGATCTGGAAACGGCGCGCCTGCTGCTGGATTCCGGGGCGAATGTGAATACGGCCAACCGCTACGGCGTAACACCGCTGTCGCTGGCAGCCACCAATGGCAGTGCCGCCATGATCGATCTGCTTCTCAAGGCCAAGGCCGATCCCAACGCAGCGTTGCCGGGCGGCGAAACTCCGCTGATGACAGCGGCGCGAACCGGCAAAGTGGACGCGCTCAAATCTCTGCTCGCGAATGGAGCGGATGTGAAGGCGAAAGATGACGAGCGCGGGCAGACAGCCCTCATGTGGGCCGCTGCGGAAGGCAACACGGCGGCAGTCGAGATGTTGATTGAGCACGGCGCGGACATTCATGCCGTATCCAAGGGAGGATTTACAGCACTGCTATTCGCCGTGCGTGAAGGTAAGCCGGAGGTCGTCCGCACGCTGTTGAAAGCCGGAGCGGACGTCAATGAGACCCTGCAGAAGCCGTCGAGACAGGCCGGGACAAGCGCCATGGTTCTGGCGGTCGCCAACGCTCATTTCGAACTTGCGGCCATGCTGCTCGACGCCGGCGCCGATCCGAATGCCGCCGAGCAGGGATGGACGGCGCTGCATACCATCACCTGGATCCGCCAGCCCGGATATGCCAGCAACGACCCTGCTCCCGCGGGATCTGGGAGTATGAGCAGCATCGAATTCGTAAAGAAGATCGCGGCAAAAGGCGCGAATCTGAACGCAAGGATGACGCGGCGCAGCAACGCCGGACTCAGCAGTCTGAATTATATCGGCGCCACGCCGTTCCTGCTGGCCGCCAGAACCGGCGACGCCGAATTGATGCGGCTGCTGGCCAAACTGGGCGCCGACCCGTTGATTCCCAATGCGGATAATACAACGCCGTTGATGGTAGCAGCGGGAGTGGGCACGCGTTCCCCGGGTGAAGACGCCGGCACGGAACCCGAAGTTCTGGAAGCGGTCAAGGTGGCGCTTGAACTTGGCAACGATGTCAATGCGGTCGATAAAAACGGTGAGACCGCGATGCACGGCGCGGCTTACAAGCAAGTGCCTTCCACGGCGCAATACCTGTTGGACCATGGCGCGAAGATTGAGGTGTTTAATCGTAAGAACGTTCATGGCTGGACACCCTTAAGAATTGCGGATGGCGTCCATCGCGGGATGAATCTGCGTGCCTCTCCGGAGACTGCGGCGGTGCTTCGCAAAGCCATGAGCGCTGCCGGGGTTTCTACCGAGGTAGAGCCCGAAGAAGTCATTAGCGGCGCCACTAAATAGCGGTTCCTCCGGCAGGTGCTGAAACGAGCCGCGGGTATCGGGCTGAGTCAGCTTATCTGACAGAGGAGTAAAAATATGAATCGGCGTGGATTCCTGAAACAAACGGGCCTCGCAGCCGGTGTGGCTGCTATGTCTAATCTAAGGGGCGCCACCGAGAGCGTATCCATCGTGATGGACCCGAAGGATCCGGTTGCCTCCGCAGGCGCTGCGTCGTGGGCGGTGCGCACGCTCCAGGAGGCGTTCGGCGCTCAGGGCATTGCCGCAAAAGTCTACCCCCGAATAGCCGAGGCGCCTGCTGGCGACCGGCATATCGTTGTGGCGCAGCAAGAGAACGCCATCGCGCGGCAGATTCTGAGATCCGCCAATGCATCCATGCCGTCGGGTCCGGAGGGGCTCGGTCTGGTTCCTGGCAAGGCGGCGCAGAGATCTGTTCTGCTGGCCACTGGGACTGATGAACGAGGGCTGGTCTATGCGGTTCTCGAACTGGCTGACCGAGTGAAGTACGGCAGCACGCTGGACCTGAAGTCGCCGCTTCTCGAGAAGCCGGCCAACACGATCCGCAGTTGCGCACGATGCTTTGTCAGCGACATTGAAGACAAGTCCTGGTTCTACGACCGCGCTATGTGGGTGGAGTACCTGACAGCATTGGCGACACATCGGTTTAACCGGTTCAATCTGACATTCGGCATCGGCTACAATTCAGCGCGCAACATACCGGATTCCTATTTCTATCTGGCGTATCCGTTTTTGATGCCCGTTCCCGGGTACAACGTAACCGCGGTCGGCCTGCCGGATGCCGAGCGGGATCGCAATTTCGAGACTCTGAAATTTATCAGCGAAGAGACCGTCGCCCGAGGTCTTCAGTTCAATCTGGCGCTCTGGTCCCATGCCTATGAGTGGCCCAACACGGACACGAACTATAAGATCGCGGGACTCACTCCGGAAACGCATGCGCCTTATTGCCGCGATGGGCTTTCCGCGGTCCTGAAGGCATTTCCGGCAATCACCGGGTTAAGCTTCCGCGTGCACACGGAGAGCGGGATTCCCGACGGAAGGTACGATTTCTGGGAAACCCTGTTTTCCGCGATCACGAATTGCGGCCGGAAAATCGATATCGATGTGCATGCCAAGGGGACCGACGAGCGGCACATCGCGATTGCGCGGGCAACGGGGATGCCGGTGAGCATGGCTCCGAAATTCTGGGCCGAACACATGGGCATGCCCTACCACCAGGCGGCCATCCGCGAATTGGAGTTCGAGCCCCGCACCGTACGGCCGGGCAGGAACGGCGCCCCCGCCGACGATAGCATTACAGCCGCGCGCAATTTCCTGCGCTACGGCTACGGAGACTATCTCAAGGACACGCGGCAATACGGAATCATTCACCGCGTCTGGCCGGGCACGCAGCGCCATCTTCTTTGGGGCGATCCCGCAATGGCTGCGGGCTATGGACGCGCCTTCAGCTTCTCGGGCAGTCTGGGCGTCGAACTTTTCGAGCCGCTGTCCTTCAAAGGCCGTATGGGGAGCGGTATAGCGGGCGGCAGAATCGCCTACGCCGACAAGTCGCTGGATCCCAAATGGGACTGGCAAAAGTACGATTATCAGTACCGTGTGTGGGGCAGGCTCACCTATAATCCCGATACCGATCCGGACGGCCACCGCCGCTATCTGCGACACCAGCTACAGGACGCCGGCGAGCCCATGGAAGCCGCTCTGAGCAGCGCCAGCCGTATCCTGCCCGTGATCACCACCACGCATGGCGCTTCCGCGTCGAACAACATCTATTGGCCAGAGATGTATATGAACATGCCGATTGTGGACGCCAAACGACCCCAGCCCTACCCCGACACACCGAGTCCGAAGGTGTTCGGCAACGTGAGCGCTTTCGACCCACAATTATTTTGCAGCGTCAACGAATGCGCCGGCTCGCTCGCGGGCGGCCAGAGTTCCGCCAAGTACACTCCGCTCGACGTGGCGCAATGGCTGGAGGATATGTCCACCGCGGCCTCGGGGAAGCTGGCGCAGGCCATGGCCCGGGCGCCCAAGAAAGACGCGCCGGAGTTTCGCCGGATGGTTGCGGATATTGAAATTCAGGCGGGGATCGGCAAGTTCTTCGCATATAAATTCCGCAGCGGCGTCTTGTGGTCGTTGTACCAGAGCACGGGAGACAAGACTGCACTGGCGGAAGCATTAAAGGCCTACCGCACGGCTCGTCAGGCATGGGCCTCCATGGCTGCCGGCGCGAAAAAGGTATATGCGGCGGACATAACCTATGGTAAGAACGCCAGCATGCGGGGCCATTGGTTCGACCGAATCGCGGATATCGACGCCGATATCGGCGATATGGATGCGCAGTTTGCCGGGGCAGCCTCGATCGCGCCGTCGATGACGATAGATTCCGCGGCTGCGCGAAAAATGGTGGCCGCCGTTCTGGCGCGACCTAAGAGATTGTCCGTCGCGGCGAACCACACTCCTGCCGTGCACTTTGATCCCGGCAAGCCGCTTGAAGTATCGGTAGCGTTTAGCTCCAGCGGCGTCAAGCGAAAAGTGAATTTGTTATACAGACAAGCGGATCAGTCGCAGCGCTGGCGTTCCGCTGAGATGCAGATGCGCGACAATGAATTCCGCGCCACAATTCCGGCCGATTACACACAATCGCCCTATCCGCTGGAGTATTATTTTGAAGTGCATGAATCCGGCGAAAGCACGATCTTCCCCGGGTTCGGACCGGATCTCTCAAACCAGCCCTATATCCTGGTACGGCGGAATCCGGGGAAAGTGTGACCTGCTATTAAGGAAGATGTTCGATGAAGAAACGAAAGCGCATATTCTGTGGCATAATCCTGGCTCTCACCGTTACCGCATCCGCTAGCGCCGCGACTTGCGAAAGCCTCACTTCGCTGGCGCTGCCCAATGCCACCATCACTTCGGCTCAGTCTACGAACTCGGCCGGGGCTGCCGGTGGCAGTCAGGTTCTTCCCGCCTTCTGCCGCGTCTCCGCGACGATCCGGCCAACCAGCGACTCGGATATCAAGATCGAAGTCTGGCTGCCTCTGGAGGGATGGAACGGCAATCTGTTGGCGAATGGAAATGGCGGCTGGTCGGGCTCCATCAATCCCCAGACATTGGCTGCAGGGCTGGCACGCGGCTACGCCTCCGCCATGAGCGATCTGGGTCACGAAGGCTCCAGCGCCAGCTTCGCGCTGGGACATCCCGAGAAGCTCATCGATTACGGTTACCGCGGAGCACATGAACTGGCGGTGGCCGCCAAAGCCATCACCGCCAGTTATTACGGACATGGGCCGAAGTTTTCCTATTGGAGCGGTTGCTCCGCCGGGGGCCGCTCGGCTTTGATGGAAGCTCAGCGCTTCCCTGCCGATTTCGACGGCATCGTTGCAGGCGACCCGGGTCTCGACTGGACCGGGCGGGCAATCCAGTCGGTGTGGGTAGCGCAAACTGCACATAAGAGCGAAGAGGCCTACATTCCGCCAGACAAATATCCCCTCATCCATGAGGCTGTGCTCCAGTCCTGCGATGCACGCGACGGCGTGAGAGACGGGGTTCTGGAAGATCCGACACGCTGCAACTTCGATCCGGTGGAACTCCAGTGCAAAGGTTCGGACAACCTCAAATGCCTGACCGCGCCGCAGGTGGAAACGGCGCGCGCGATTTACGCAACAGTGATGAATCGGCGCACCAAGAAGTCTGTTGCCCCCGCCTTTGAGCGAGGAAGCGAGCTAGGCTGGGCAACCATGGCCGGTCCGAAACCGTTCGCGATCGGTGACAACCTGTTTAAATATGTGGTCTTTCAGGATCCCTCTTGGGATTACAAGACATTCAACTTCGACAGCGACCTGGAACGTACCGCGAAGGCTGAAAACGGATTGCTGAATGCGATGAACCCCAACCTCAGCGCGTTCATGGATCGAGGCGGTAAACTGATCCAGTACCACGGGTGGAGCGATCCGCAAATCGCCCCATCGAGCAGCGTTGACTACTATACGAGAGTTCTGGAGACGTCCGGAGGAACTGCGAAAGTGCAAAGCTCGTACCGGTTGTTCATGGTGCCCGGCATGGCGCACTGCCGGGGAGGTGATGGCACTTCCAGCTTTGACATGTTGAGCGCGCTGCAACAGTGGGTCGAGAATGGCAAAGCGCCCGACCGGATCGATGCAGCTCGCGTCCGGAACGGGATCACTGACCGTACGCGCCCACTCTGCCCATATCCGCAAGTGGCAGTGTACAGAGGCACGGGTAGCACCGACGAGGCCGCGAACTTCTCCTGCAAATTGCCCTAGCGGTACTCCGCTCAGCGGATGTTGTCATGCGACGGCGGTGGTGACGATGGAGGCGGGCACCGGCCGCGTCGCATCGAGCGAGTTCTTCAGAATCGACTTCACGCTCTGATAACAACAGGCTCCTGATCCCCAGACGAGTGGTCGGGCTCCTTCGGCCACGCTTGCCACAGATGGCTCGCGACCCGCTTCGCGAAACAGCCTCGAAGGATCCTCGGTCAGTTTGGCCGTCGAAGTTGCGGACTACCAGGAACGCGAAGAAGCGCCGCCCGAAGACCGCAACGTCTACATCATGCGCAGCGCGCTCACGAAGCCCAACAAGAAAGACGCCGTCCACCCACGGAAGCGGAAATTGCGGCCGCGAGGGCGAAGCCGCTCGGCAGTCGGACGTTTCACTTTCTCGATGTCGACTACTTCAGTAACGCCTTTCATGCGGAAGCTCACGCGGGCCATAAGGTCAATACGAAAGGCTTCCTGATTCGCACGGGAACCGACGTTCGGATCAATGTGACGTGGGTCGAAATGCTGGCTACGGATTGCGGCCGCTAATAGGTTACGTCGCTTCGCGGCATCATTAGCGCCGAGGTAGCCCACACTAATGGATTGCTATCAGCGTTTGACTCGTTCGGGAGCCGGCGGCTCAATGGCCGTCGATAAACCCGCCGCGCGCATTGCTTTCTGAATCACTGCCGATGTTTCAGGCGAGGGCTTAAAATTACCGAATCTGTAGCCCTCGGCGATCAAAAGGGGCGTCCATCCGTGTTTATTTTTGCGATTCCAAATTTCGATATTGGCGCCCTTGTCAACCAGGAATTGCACGGCGCCGGGCAAATTCTTATAGGCCGCGCCATGCATGGCGGTCTCGCCGTTGTTGTCCACGGCGTTGATGTCCGCGCCGAGGTCCAATGCTACTTGCATCGCCTCGATGACTTCGCTCTCGGTTCCGGCGTCTTCGCCGGGAGAACGTGTCCCGAGTCCCGCCGCCGCCATGAGCGGCGTGCTGTTATCGGCGTTGGGCAATAAAGGATCGGCGCCCAATTTCGCCAGGAGTCGCATCATATCGGCATCCGCGGTTCTCGCCGCCAGGAAAAAGGCGGTGGCGCCGTTGGTGTTCAGGCCGGTCAGTCCCACATTCACACGCTTGGTCATGCGCGCGTTCAGATTGGCGCCGTGCGCCACAAGCTTCTTAACCAATTCAAGACTGGTCATATTGCCCGATCCCTGCGGAGACGGATCGTTGTCACCGCCGCCCGACTTGCGAATCCAGGTGACGGTTTGCAGCGCCGTATAGCCCGGGCCAATGGCGTTGGGGTGGGCCCCGGCGTCGAGCAGTACGCCCGCCAGTTCGTAGTGGGCGTTTGCGACCGCGAGATGCAGTGCGCTGATTCCTGCCCGCGGCGTGCGCTCGCGCGCGTACACGTAGCCGGTCTGCTTGGGAACGTTCAACGGCTGTATCGTCTCGTTCACGTCGACGCCTGCTTTCAAGAACGCCCGTACCACCGGGATCTTCCCTTCCCGCACAGCGAATAGCATCGGCGTAAATCCCGAATTCAAGCGGGCATGGATATCCGCCCCCGCCTTGATCAGCGCCTCCACTACCTCGACGTGGCCTTCCGCCGCAGCCCACATCAGGGCGGTCTCGCCTTTTTGATTTTCTTTGGCGCCGACATTGGCGTCGGCGGATAGTAGCGCATTGACGGTTTCGAGATTGCCCGCGCGAGCCGCGGTCATCAATACCGTCTCACCTCCGGCTAATGCGGTGTTGGGGTCGGCTCCCGCCTTCAGCAGCAGCTTGACGACAGCGGCGTTTCCGTTCGTGCAGGCCAAGGTGAGAGGCGTGATACCGTATCTATTTGCCGCTTTGACATTTGCGCCGGCCCGGATCAGAAGGTCTACGGTCTCGAGGTCATCCTGGTAAAGTGCCCAGTGCAGCGCCGTTGTCCCATCCACCTGCGGCACGTTCACGTCGGCGCGCTTTTCGATCAGGGCGCGAATCGCTGCCTTGTCCGATGCATTCGCCGCATCCGCCAGGCGTGGCTCCGTGCTTGCGGCGATCAGGCTGAACACGGATAGTATCGACGTTATCCCCCATGGGACAAACCGTTTCAGGCACATCGTGGTGGTCTCCTGGTTTCCTTCGCGCATTTCCTTCGCGCTGATTCCCTAGCGTCGTGCGGTATTGGCCGCGGGTCACGCCGAGAGCGGATCCAGCAACTCTTTCACCTTGCCCTGACTGTCGCCGAAAGCGTCCAGCCGTACACCCGCTTTGTCCAGCAGCGTCAGGTGAAGATTGGCTAGTGGCGTGGGCTCCGCATACTTGATGTGGCGTCCGCCCTTGAGATTGCCCGCACCACCGCCGGCCACCAGCATCGGCACATTCACGTGATCGTGCACATCGGGGTTGCCCATGCCGCTGCCATAAAGGTACATGGAATGGTCCAGCAGAGAACCCGCGCCATCCTGTGTCGCCTTCATCTTCCCGATGAAATAGGCGAACAGCTCCACGTGAAACGCATTGATCTTGGCAACCTTCGCCATCATCTCCGGATTGCCCCGGCTGTGGGTCGTCGGGTGGTGGGGATCGGGCACGCCGATTTCGGGATAGGTTCGCGTACTGGTTTCGCGAGCCAGTTGGAAGGAGACAACCCGCGTGACGTCGCCCTGGAAAGCCAGAACCTGCAGATCGAACATCAATTTTGCATGGTCCGCATAAGCGGCGGGCACTCCCACCGGACGATCCAAATCCGGCAAATGGTTGCCGGCTGCCTCGGCCTCGGCCTTCTGAATGCGGCGTTCCACCTCGCGCACAGTATCCAGATATTCGCTGACCTTATTGCGGTCACCCGGCCCCAGTTTCCTCTGGAGCCGCGCAATGTCTGTCGTCACCCAGTCGAGCAGGCTGGCGCTCTTTCGCAGTTCGGCGCTGCGCTCCGCCGCACTGCCGCCTTCTCCAAACAAGCACTCGAAAACCGCGCGCGGATGCGCTTCGGCCGGCAGCGGCGTAGTCGGCGACGACCAGGAGAGGTTGTTCTGATAAACGCATGCGTAGCCGTTGTCGCATACCCCGATCGGGGTAAGCAGGTCCATCGCGAGCTCCAGCGAGGGCACGCGCGTGTCCTGGCCGATGTGCTTGGCGGCGATCTGATCGACCGTGGTGCCTAGAAAGTAATCCGTGCTCTCTGTCCACTTGGCTTTGGCCGCGCTCAGGAAGGTGCTGTTGGAAGTCGCATGCGTGCCAGGATAAGCGTTCTTCAGCTCCATATTGGTGAACACATTGAGCTGATCCTTATAGGGAGTCAGCGACCGCAGCGTGGGAGACAGTTCGCCCAGCGTGCCGGCCTGACCGGGAGGAGTCCACTGCGAAATAATCGTTCCCATCGGGATGTAGACAAATCCCAAGCGTCGCACTGGATTCGCCGCAGTCGCCGATTGCGCCGTCATCGACGGAATCATCGCATCCAACAAGGGCAGAGCTAAGGTAATTCCAACGCCGCGCAGGAATGTCCGGCGCTGCAGCGCCTTCTTAGTGATGATCATCTACATGTCCTCATTTTGAAGTATGTTCTTGAGATTTTACGGTGTCAAGGGCATTACGGCAGGGGTCGCAGGGTAGGGTCGATGGCGGATCCAAGATGATTTGAGATGTCCTGCTATGCTGTTTGGGACAAGGTTCTAGGGATGCTCCGCCGATTGTTACTAATTCTCGGTTTAATGGGTCTGCTGGGCGCGGCATATATGTTCATTTCCATGCCGCGCCGAACAGCAAAGACCGTTAGATCCTTGCAGATCGCCGGGTCTGATGCCGGTTATGTCTCATCCGACTTGTGCGCGGAGTGCCATCGGGAGATCTGGGAAACCTACCGCCGTACCGGCATGGGGCGTTCCTTTGCGCCAATTGGGAAAGCGGCCGCTCTCGAGGATTTCGAGGGAAAGAATACCTACTACCACAAAGCGTCCGACCGCTCCTATACGATGTACCGGAAGGACGGCAAGTTCTATCAGCGTCGTTACCAGATCGGCTTCGACGGCAAAGAGACGAATGTGATTGAGAAAGAGATCAATTTTGTCTTGGGATCCGGCAACCATTCACGCAGTTACCTTCACCAGGGTCCGGACGGCCGGCTCAGCGAACTGCCAGTAGGCTGGTACGCCGAGAACCAGGGCTATTGGGCGATGAATCCGGGTTATGATCGGCCCGACCAGGAGGACTTCCGCCGCCAGATCACCTATCAATGCATGTTTTGCCACAATGGATATCCCCAGATTGAGGAAGGGGCCGACGCTGCCGGAACCGCTCCGGTATTTCGCGGGTCTCTTCCGAGTGGCATCGATTGCCAGCGCTGCCATGGCCCGGGGCAAGCCCATATCCAAGCAATGCAGACGGGGAAAACCCCGGAGGGCACCATCGTAAACCCGGCGCGGCTGAGCGCGGAGCGGCAACTAGAGTTGTGCATGCAATGTCATCTGGAAACTACCAGTTTCCGGTTGCCGTCCGCCATAATTCGTTACACGCGCGGCATCTTCTCCTACAGGCCGGGTGAACCGCTGGGAGACTATGTTCTGCATTTCGACCAGCCTCCCAAATCCGGTCACGACGACAAGTTCGAGATCGCCCACGCGGCGTACCGCTTGCGGCAATCTGCCTGCTTTCAGAAAAGCAACCCGGCGCTGCTGTGCACCACGTGCCATAATCCGCACGACATACCCAGAGGCGAGGAGGGCGCGCGACACTACACCGCTGTCTGTCTTCGCTGCCATGCCGAAGTTGTGCAGAAGCTGGTTGCCTCCAAACGGCATTCTGCATCGCAGGACTGCGTAGGATGCCACATGCCCAAGCGGCGCACCGATGACGTAGTGCACGTAGTCATGACCGACCATTACATCCAGCGGCGCAAGCCGGCGCGGGATTTACTGGCGCCCCTCGCGGAGAAGATGGAGACGGATGACAACTCCTACCGGGGACCGGTGGATCTTTACTATCCGCCGAAGTTGCAGGACGGTGCGCAGCAGGAGCTATACCTGGCCGTCGCGCAAGTAAGACAAAGCGCCAATCTTGCGGAAGGTACTTCACGGCTGGAAGCCGCCATCCAGAAGTACCATCCGGCAGAAGCTGAATTTTATTTTGAGCTGGCGGAGGCCTACCGCAAAAGCGGAAATCCGGAAAAAGCCATCGACATGTTCGAGCAGACGATTCGGCGAAAGCCAGACTTCTGGCCGGCGGTCCATGGACTGGGCGCTGCACAGGCCAGATCGGGGCATCTGCCGCAAGCCAAAGAAACACTTCTAAAGGCGGTGACGATGATGCCCGAAGACGCGTCCGTGCTGAATGACTTGGGGCTGGTATATCTCGGTGCCGGAGAAACCCGCGAAGCAGTTGACGTGCTGCAAAAGGCCTCGCGCAGCGATCCTGACTACTCAGATGCTTATAACAATCTGGGTGGAGCGTATTTGCGGCTGGGCGATCGGGCCGGTGCGGAAGCGGCCTACCGGACTGCCATTCAGGTGCAGCCGGATTTTGCGGAGGCCCACAGGAATCTGGCCAACTTACTTGCCGGTACGAATAATTTCGCAGAGGCGCAGTACCACTTTCAAAGAGCGGTCCAGAGCAATCCGAAGTATGCCATCGCCTACTATGAGTACGGGCTGGCGCTGGCGCAGCGAGAGCAGTTTCGCCAAGCCAAGGAACAATTCGAGGCGGCGAGCAAAGCCGACCCGAACCTGGCTGAAGCTGACAACGCCTTGGGAGAAATGTTGAGCATCGAAGGAGACGCGACTCGCGCCATTCAATCCTTCCAGCGGGCAGTGGCGGTCAAGCCCGAACTGGCAGCCGCGCAGTCGAACCTCGGTATGGCGCTGCTTTTGCAGGGCCGGATCGGGGATGCGAAGCTGCATTTGGAGCGCGCCGTTGCCCTGAACCCGGATCTTTTCGAGGCGCACTTGAACTTGGGCCGGGCCTTGTCGCTGCAGCATGATGTGACCGCGGCCGCCGCCCATTACCGGAAGGCTGCCGACAGTCCAGATCCAGAAATACGCAGCGCTGCCGCGGAAGCTCTCAAGAATATCGGCCTGCAATAACGCAGTGCGAAATATGCACGAGATGATTTTTCCACGCGGGCGCCGGAACAATCCTTTTGATCGGTATATGTTCCTGACGATTGATTGTCTAAGAGTCGAACTAATCGAGCGACTGACCGGCGTTAGAATTTTCAGAGCATTCCCGCAATATTATGTTGACATCAAGTTCAGCCGGGTATTAAACTACACCGACGATTGCCATTTCGACTGAAGCGAGGGGCGAGGTCGAGCCGGCATGATAGCAGCGTCCGTCAATTGCCTTCGACCGACGCGAGGGGGAGAAGGGATCTAATGAAACGACTGTCCATAATCGATGCGTTTACGCCTGCGTGGCTGTTTCCGCTTTGGCGAGCCGAGATCACATACACATTGGGAAGATTCTTGGGAGTGATTTTCCTTGCCATCCTGTTGGTCTCTAGCGGGACTGGCTGGGCACAGGTTACGACGGCGACGTTCTCAGGGACCATCACCGATCCAACTGGAGCGGCAGTGCCCGATGCCACCGTCACGCTAACCCAAGATGAAACCGGGATTGTGACCACCAAGACGACGGGACGCGACGGCGACTTTCAATTTGACTTCTTGCGGGTCGGCACGTACACGATCAATATTGAATCTAAGGGATTCAAGCGGTTCGCAGCGAAAGGGATAGAGCTGACAGCCGGGCAGAGTGTGCGCCAGACCTATCCTCTCCAGATCGGCGACGTGAGTGAGTCGGTCGTAGTAGAAGCTGCAGCGCCTCTGGTGAACACTGTGTCATCGGAGCAAACCAATGCCTTCGATAGTAAGACGGTGAAAGATCTGCCTTTGGCGCGCCGGAACTTTTCCGGCCTGCTTAGGGTTGACACGGGCGTGACAGTTGCAACCGGTGGGTCCGCAACCGGTCTTCGCCTCAACGGTCAGGGCAAGAACGGCACAGCCTACTCAGTCGACGGCACTGAGGCCAGCGGCAATCCGGAAGGCCGGAACGCCGGGAATTTCGGCGCCGTCAACTTTGTCGATCTTCTGAGCATTGAGTCGATTGAAGAGGTGCACGTAGTCAAAGGTATTCTCCCGGCGGAGTATGGCGGAGCGCTGGGCGGACAGGTCGATATCGTGACCCGCTCGGGCACTAACCAGATTCATGGCAGCCTCTTTGAGAACGTTCAGAGCCAGGCTCTGAACTCGCGCGATGCGTTTTTGGCCGCGAAGGTACCCTTCACCTATAACCAGTTTGGCGGCTCAATCGGCGGCCCGATCAAGAAGAATAAGATTTTTGTCTTTGGCGCCTATGAGGGCTATCGTTTCGACCAGCAACTGCGCACCGAAATCACGGTTCCCACGCAAGCCACCAGGACCCAGGTGCTTACCGCGCAACCGATTTATGCCAGTACGTTCGCACTCGTACCCCTCCCGAATCAACCGTTCGCCGCTAACGCTACTACTGGTTTGTACGACCAGATCGCGTCTGCCACAAAGCGGGACAATCACTTTGACGTGAAAGGGGACATTCGGATCACCGATAGCTCCAATCTTTCTCTCACGTATACCCATGCACGGCCCTTTGGGGAGACCCCGAGCGGTTATATCGGCAACGACAATCTTCAGTATGCGTATACCGATCGCGGTACAGCGTCCTATGTAATCGGCGGCGCCAATTGGACCTCGGAAACCCGCTTCGGGTACAACAACAACGACGCCCACACCTTTGACCAGCAGTTCGAGAAGATTTTGGCCCCCGGGACCGAGCTATTCAACGCGGGCAACCGCCTAGGACGCCTGACCACCAACCTGGGCTGGAATACCCAGAATTCAATGCAGGACCTCATCATTTCGGGACCCGCCATGAGCTTCGGAGAGAAATTTTCCCAGCATCTTGGAAAGCACTCGCTCAAGTACGGCGGCCTCTATACCCACCATACTAACGAACGTAATAATCCTGAAGGCGTCGCCTGGGGCTATACCGGCCTAGCCGATCTGCTGAGCAATACGCCGAGCTCAGTAAATGCGTCTTTTGGCAATGGAGATAATACGGCGCATCTGTGGGAGCTAGCTTTCTTCGTTCAGGATGACTGGCATGTAAGCTCGAAGCTGACACTGAACCTGGGTCTCCGCTACGAATACGACGCCCACATGACCGACAGCCCGTTCAACAACTCGGGAGCCGGTCTTTATAATCCCGATGGGCTGCTGAATACCACGACCTTTGCTGTCGGCGCATTCCGCCCGCAGAACAACCCGTATAACAGTGACCCCATCAATTTTGGGCCCCGCTTCGGCTTCGCTTATAACATCGATGGCGGCAAGACCGTCATCCGTGGCGGAACAGGGATCATCTTCAGCCCCCAGATCATTGGAAATGTAATCAATCTAGTCGGCACCCAATACATTCCGAAGCGGATCGTATTTACTAAGGCGGAGGGAGTTTCGCTCGGCATGCATTACCCCATGACGAATGACGACCTGCGAGTGCTCGCGCAACAGCAAGCAATAGCTCAGGGCTACACCAACATCTTTGCTTTGATCAACCCAAATCTCCAGAGCCCTTACACGCACCATTACACGTTCGGGATCGAGCGCGAGTTGACCAAAGATCTAGTATTGGAAAGCGATATGGTCGGAGTTCGAGGGATCAAGCTTGACCTATGGCGCCCACTCAACGATCCGAACCGCGTCACCGGCGCTCGCCCCAACCCGTTGCTCCGATCCACCTACTATCTGGACAATTCAGCGACTTCGCAGTACGCATCCTGGCAGACTACGCTGCGCAAGCGTTATTCTCACAGGCTAAGCGCCAGCGCTCACTACACGTGGGGCAAAGCGCTTGCCTACAACGGCGGCGACATTGGCACCTGGTACCAGGGCGACAACACGCCTCGGGTTCAGGACTTCAACAATATACGCGCAGAGCACGCGCCTTCCACCGGCGACATTACGCATTCCTTTGTTGCGGAAGGCGTGTACGATTTGCCGCAGTTAGCGAATTTCAATAGCGTGGTGCGCCACGTTTTGGGCGGCTGGCAGGTGGGAGGCGTCTTCGATGCCCGCACTGGAGAGCCGATGTCGATCACGGAGTCGTCATCGCTCCAGATTGCCCGTCCGGACTATGTGGGCGGCAATGCGATCAACAGCAACTATCGTCAGACGCTCCAATACCTGAACCCCCAGGCTTTCGCGCGGGTGCCAATCATACCCCTTTCAGGCGCCACCAGCCGGCCGGGTAATCTGGGCTGGGGCGAGGTCCGCGCACCCGGATTAGTGAACGTTGATCTTTCACTGACCAAGGATATCCCGATCAGAGAGCGCATACATCTACAGATTCGCGCGGAGTCATTCAACGCTTTCAATCATTTCAACCCTCTCGCGTCGGGCATTATAACTAGTATCAATAGCGCCACTTTCGGCCAAATCCGAAACGATGTCGGGCCGCGAGTCATTCAGATGAACGGACGGTTGACTTGGTAATTCTTGACAGCCATACTCGTTGGTGAGTTATCGCTAATGCGCTGGCTCCCAAGAACATTCCGCAATACTGATAATCGACGTAAGGGCTGGTTGACGAGCCGCGGGATCGCTGGAACGATTGTGGCTGGTGGTTCCTTATGCCTGGCGGCTCCCCCGCAAGCCGATACAATCGAGCGTACTGTCATCAAGCAGTATTGTGTTGGCTGCCATAACGAGAAGCTTAAGACGGCGGGACTCGCGCTCGATACGCTGAGCGCCGAAAATGTGAATCAGCACCCGGAAGTATGGGAAAAAGTGATTCGCAAACTGGACGGCCGTTATATGCCGCCGATCGGGCTTCCGCGGCCGGATGAGGCCACCTATAACTCGCTGGTGTCAAAGCTGGAGCACTCGCTCGATAGCGTGGCGGAAGCCAAACCTGACCCGGGCCGCACGGATACGTTCCGGCGGCTCAATCGAACCGAATACCATAACGCCATCCGGGATCTGCTGGCGGTGGAAGTCGATGTCGCCCCGCTGCTGCCGAGCGACGAATCGAGCCATGGCTTCGATAACGTCACGGTGGGGAATCTCTCACCCGTATTATTGGAACGGTACCTTTCAGCGGCGCGCAAGATCAGCCGCCTGGCTATCGGCACCCCCAGCAATTCCCCGGGCGACGATTTCGTCGTGCAACTCCCCGCGGACCTTACGCAAGAAGTGCGTTTCGAAGAACTTCCCTTTGGCACCCGAGGCGGAACCGTGGTTCATTACACCTTTCCGGTTGATGCCAAATACGAAATACAGCTGCGCCTTTCACGAGACCGCAACGAGCACATTGAGGGGCTGAGCGGACCCGAGCAAGTGGAGTTGACGCTCGATGGCGAGCGCATACAAGTTTTCACGGTGAAGCCGCCTCCAGGCGACGAAGATCACCGCGCGGTCGACCAGGATATGAACGCTCGCATCCCGGTGAAGGCCGGTCCACACGTAATTGGCGCCACGTTTCTGACGCCACGTTCACCGCTGCTCGAAACCGAGCGCCAGCCTTACCAGGCGCATTTCAACCTGGATCGGCATCCCCGGCTGCATGCGGCGATATACACGGTTTCCATTCGGGGTCCTTATGAGACTCAGGGCCCTGGAGATTCGCCCAGCCGACGCCGCATTTTTGTTTGCCAGCCCGCAAAGCCGGGCCAGGAAGAAGCCTGCGCCAAACGGATCTTTTCCGGTTTGGCGCGCCGTGCCTATCGCCGGCCTGTCGGCGATGCCGATGTGCAGGTCCCGCTCAAGTTTTATAACCAAGCACGCGCCGAGGGTGGGTTTGAGAACGGGATCGAAATGGGGTTGCGCGCAATCCTGGTAAGTCCCGAATTCCTATTCCGTGTGGAGCAAGATCCCGCCGGCGTGGCGTCGAATACCGCCTATCGCATCAGCGACCTGGAACTGGCGTCGCGGCTTTCCTTTTTCCTGTGGAGCAGTATCCCCGACGATGAACTGCTCGACGCAGCCGTCCGCGGAAAGCTCAGGACGCCGGCAGTGCTCGAACAACAGGTGCGCAGGATGCTGGCGGATAGCCGTTCGCGCGCCATGGTGAACAACTTCGGCGAACAATGGCTGTATCTGCGCAATCTGGAGTCGACCAGTCCGGACATGCGCATCTTCCCTGATTTCGACGACAACCTGCGGCAGGCTTTCCGGCAGGAGACGGAGCTCTTTTTTGAGAGTATTATGCGCGAGGATCGCAGCGTGCTCGACCTGCTGCGTGCGAACTACACCTTTGTCAACGAACGCCTCGCCAAGCATTATGGAATCCCGGACGTCTACGGCAGCCGTTTCCGGCGCATCACTTTCGAGGCGAACGGCGAGCGAGGCGGATTACTGCGCCAGGGAAGCATCCTGGCCGTGACATCCTATGCAACCCGCACCTCGCCGGTAATTCGTGGCAAGTGGATCCTGGCCAATATTCTAGGCACGCCACCGCCGCCGCCACCACCATTTGTCCCTGCTCTGAAGGAAAGTAGCGGAGAGGGCCGCACTCTCTCAATGCGTGAGCGAATGGCGGAGCACCGCGCCAATCCCGCCTGCGCCGGGTGCCATAAACTCATGGACCCGATTGGCTTCTCGCTGGAGAACTTCGATGCGGTGGGGCGCTGGCGAACTGCTGAAGACGGTAAGCCCATCGACGCGAGCGGGGGCCTTCCGGATGGCAGCAAGTTCGACGGTGTAGCCGGGCTCCAGCAGGCCTTGCTGAGCCGTCCTGAGCTTTTCGTTGGCACCGTCACCGAGAAACTGCTTACTTACGCGTTGGGGCGCGGAGTGGAGTATTACGACGCTCCCGCAGTCCGAAAGATTTTGGGCGAGACTCGTACCAACGATTTCCGGTTCTCCTCAATGATCCTTGGCGTTGTAAATAGCACGCCGTTTCAAATGAGAAGATCTCAATAATTGGTGACCGGTCACGCGTAGTTAGCTCCGAAGATCTGTACGATACACCATCCTCGTGCGGCGGCACTCGGGAAAAGGGTAGCCTGTGACAAAGGAAACGTTCGATGGGGAACCGTTCGCGGCCTCGTAGGTGCCTAACCGTGCCTGTGTACACTGCCACTTGATCCGGCCCGAAAACAACATTCGTATCAACGTGAGTGGCGCAAGCACCCAACTTACTCAAGCCGGGGTTGTACGACATTGACGCCGACCGCGGCCAGATTCGCGTGTTCCACGGAAAAGCCGTAGTTCAAGCCAATGGCCACCAGGTTGCGGTGGATTCAAAAGTCTTATTTTGTGGCGATCTTGGCGGGTGGGAGCCAATCGGCCGCCATTCCGATCAGATCGGAGTTTTCGGACCATACGAGGGTACCGTATTTGACGGCTGCGGCCAGGCATGACGGGCTCACGAACCGGATGTGGTGCGCGACCTGCGGGAGCCTGAGCTACTTCTTGGGAGCCGGGACGTCGTTCATGTGCCGGCTTGCGAACTCCAGGAAGGCGGGCCAGTTCGGCGCGTCGGTATGGCCGCCACTATGTTGGCGGAATCCGATATCGCCGGTCAGGAGCGCCGTCTCCATGGGCGGAAACTCCGTAGTCCCCAGATCCTTTTTGCCCAGGAGTTTGTACACCGGCCCGGCGCCCACGCCGGCCATGAACGTACCTTTCGCATCCACCCAGCCGTCCCCCGCTTCCAGCGATCCTGCACTCAGAAACACAGGGCGCGGAGCACACATGGCAATCAACTCGTGCGAGTCCACCGGCAAATCGTTGACGTGCAGTGGGCCCGAGTACTTCAGGAAGTTGGCGGCCATCCAGTGATACTCGTTGGGCGCGGCCACGTTCTCCACCAACTCGCCCCAGTTGCGGCGATGCAGTTTGGCCCCGCCTTCGCCCGAGGAACTGACATAGGCAATCCAGAAGCGTTGGTCATACGCCATGGTGACGATTGCGGCTTTGCCATACCGCGAGTGCCCTTCCACTGCGATGTGCTTCGCGTCGACGGATTTATCAGTCTCGAAATAATCGAGAGCCCGGCCGGCGCCCCATGCCCATGCCCGCAAGGAACCCCAATCGTCCACCGTGCGGGGCTGGCCCTGGTTCATCAGACCGATGATGCCCTGGGTCAGGCCAGCGCCGTTGTCGGCCTGAACGCTGGCGGGATTGATAGTGGCGTACCCCCAGCCTCGCGCCAGAACCTGCTGTTGCCACGGTGGACCATAGTTGACCGGCGCAGCCGGTGCGCGGCCCGCTGGCGGCGTCGCGGCGGCTGCGGGCCGGCGCGCTGCGCCCCGGCCGGGACCGCCGAATCCTCCAAATTGCATGATCACGGGCACCGGCCCCCTGGCATTCGCCGGCGTATTCAGCACTACCTGGATATTCACCGTAATCTGCGGATCGATCGAGTTATCCACATGCCCTATCAGTTGTTTCGTGATGATCGGAACGTCGCCATCCATACCGTTGGTGGTGGATACCACCTCCCACTTCACCTTGGGCATGTTCTTGGGCATTCGACCGTATACTTCGCGGTTGAAATCTTCCTCAATCTCGGGACGCCGCTGATTCCACCACATCGCGGCCGACGTGACCTTCCCGCCGTTCTTCAATACAAGAGGATCCGGCAGATCGGGATAAGGGTTCGCCTTTGATTCGTCGTAGTTCACCAGACCGAGGCGGCCCGGCTGTGGTTCCGGCCTCGACTTCGGTCCAAGCCGTAGACTGGTGATCTGCAGAAGATCCATCATTCGCTGCCGATCCTGCTCGGAAGCAATGAGAGTGGGATTGGGAGCCCCTGGTGCGGCTGGGACCGGAGTTGCGGGAGCTTGATACGACCAAGTCACAGTCGGAATGGCCATCCGTGAGGCCAGGGCCAAACCGGAAACGTATCGAACGATCTGCTTACTTTGCATGAATTCCCTCCCCCGGGGCGGACAACGTAGGCCGTGCGTTCGGCTCTGACGGTGCCGCCGCAAAATCGCATTTAATCGTGCGCCTAAACAAAATCCTTAACAACGGCCCTTTTCTTGAGGAACCGGAATCGGGTTGTCGCGCCCAACGGCTGTAGCGGCCGCAACACACCATTCTCGTAGAGGGCTTCAACTTGAAGCGGCATGCCACTATTGTAAGCCGAAAATTCAGGCCACTTGAATGTTTGTACGATCAACCGGTACGCCTGCCGCGAGAACAGGTGCCCAAACAGCAGGGGGGCCGCAAGAAATCTTGAAGTGGCTTTATGCGTAGGGATTCGGCATCCTCATTTTTATCTACAGCCAGATTTTGGGGCATCCTGAAAATGCCCACATCCATTTGATTTCTTTGGTCGGGGCGGGGCGATTTGAACGCCCGACCCCCTGCGCCCAAGGCAGGTGCGCTACCAGGCTGCGCTACGCCCCGACAGGTGTTGCTCCTTGATTCTAGCGTACCTGGTTGACAGCCGAGACCCCGTCGAAGGACAGTGGGAATGTATGCACTACGTGCGAATGTGCTTCGCCGCAGCGGTAGTAGTTCTGCTCGTGGGTTGTTCTGACAGCCCTCCACCGACCACCCAGCGGTCCGAACCACCGCCTGCACCCGTCACAGGGCGGCAGGCTTTCCAGTATCTCTATGGCTCTTCTCGCATCTGGGCTCCCGACAGCATGCCGCTCACGATTCGCAGCCTGCATGCCCCCGGCGTTACCAGCGGCAAAGGAACGGCGGGAGCTTGGGAAGTGGTATTTGTATCGTCAACGAATGCCCGGGCGCGCACCTATACCTGGTCCGCCGTGGAAGCGGAGGGTTTGCACAAAGGAGTGTTCCCGGGGCCGCAGGAGGCATGGCACGCCGGCGGTCCGAATCAGCCGTTTTCACCGGCTCTGCTCAAAGTGGATACTCCCGACGCGCTCGACGCGGCCTCCAAATCCGCCGCTAGCTATTTGAGCAAACCAGGCCAGCGCCCGATGGTGGATTATCTGCTCGATTACCAAGCCGCGACGCGCTTCCCAAATCCGGTCTGGCACGTGTTGTGGGGCGGCACGCTGTCGTCGGCCGAGTACTCGGTCACAGTAGATGCAAGCACCGGCAAAGTGGTGGGCCACGACTGACCTATGTTTCACCGCACCAGACTAGCAACGACACTCGCGGCGTTTCTTCCGTTCACCGGCTTCGCGGTTGCGGCCGACCCCGGCTGGGTGGCCTCCTGGACCGCCGCCCTACACGGCCCGTACCCATCCGGCAACGCAGTGGGGCAGCCCGATTTGCATTTCGCTTTCCCGGAACCGTCGGCCAACGACCAGACCTTCCGCCTGATCGTCCGCCCGGACCTGTTGGCGCGCCGCGTCCGCTTGCGTTTCTCGAACGTATTCGGTGCGCAGACGGTGAGCTTCGATAACGTCTTCGTCGGCCTTCAAGAGAGCGGGCCATCCATCGTGCGCAGCACCAACCGCCGCGTAACCTTTGCCGGAGGCTACGTTTTGAACATTCCGGCGGGCAAATCCGCTTACAGCGATGCGATGGACCTCGACTTTCTGAAGAACGCCGCGTCCTGGGAGACTCTGGGGCGGAAACTGGCCGTCAGTTTTCATGTGGTGGCGGAATCGGGCCCAATGACCTGGCACGCCAAGGCTATGACGACATCTTATGTGACGGCGCCGAAAACGGGTGCGCACTCGCGCGAAGAATCCGGGGACGCGTTTCCTTACTCCACCACCTCTTGGTATTTTCTGGATGCCGTGGAGGTGCTTGCGCCGTCCGGGACTCAAGTGGTCGCGGCGTTCGGCGATTCCATCACCGATGGCACCGGCTCCACCCTGAACGGCGACGACCGCTGGCCCGACACGCTCGCGCGCCGCTTGCATGCGGCGTATGGAACTCGGGTTGCGGTGGTGAACCTGGGGATCGGCGGCAATCGTGTGGCGGGTCCTGCATATTCCGCAGCGAAGCCCGCGCCGGGAGGACCCAGCGCGGTTGAGCGGCTGGAGCGTGAAATACTTTCAGTGGCGGGTCTGACGCATGTGATTTGGCTCGAGGGCATCAACGATTTCTCGCAGGGTGGTCCTGATATGACGCCCGAGACCGTGATCGCCGGATACAAAGATGTCGTGGGCCGCCTGCACGCCCGCGGCATTAAAGTGATGGGCGCGACGGTCACCTCCAGCCTGCATAGCACCAACGCGGCGGCGGGGTCCGACAGCGTGGATCGGCGCCGGAAAGCCGTGAACGAATTCATCCGCCACGGCGGGCTGTTCGATGCAGTGGCGGATTTCGATGCGGCCACCGTCGACCCCGCGAGCGGCGGGCTGCGCCCGGAGTTCCGGCCCGACAGCGCGCTCGGGGGCCCCGGCGATGGGCTGCATCCCAATCGCGCGGGCTATCAGGCAATGGCCAACGCTATTGATTTAAAATGGTTTGCGCCCGCAACCGAAGGCGCTCTGAAGAAATAGGCGATGATAGGGTATGGACGCCTCAACCAAACCGTATCACCTGATGACTCCGGCGGAACGAACCACGGCGCGGATTCGGCAGAATCGCGAGATCGACGAAAAGGTTGCCGTCAGTGAAGGCCAACGAATTCCCGCCGCCTCTACCAGGGATTACGTTCGCGGCACCCCGAATGAGCGCGCGAAGGTGGGCGGAGTGATCCGCAAAGTGCGGCCCTAGCCCGCTCGCTAATATCGATAGCCTCCATGCGTTTTCTCGAACCGCTGTTTGAAAGGAACCGGCAGTGGGCGGCGCGAATGCAGCTCCGCGACCCGGGCTTTTTCGAGCGACTCACGGGACAGCAGAAGCCGCAGTATCTGTGGATCGGTTGTTCCGATAGCCGCGTTCCCGCCAACGAAATTGTGGACCTGCTGCCGGGCGAGGTATTCGTGCACCGCAATGTCGCGAACGTCGTGCACGCGAGCGACATGAATTGCCTGTCGGTGCTGCAATACGCGGTAGAAGTGCTGGGCGTGCGCCACGTGATCGTTGTCGGCCACTACGGCTGCGGCGGCGTGAAGCAGGCGCTGGAAGATGGCGGCCTGGGGATGATCGACCACTGGCTCGCGCCGGTGCGCAGAATCCGCCGGCGGAATCAGGGAGCGTTGGAGCGGCTTCCCACCGCGAAGGCGCGCTGGGACCGGCTATGCGAGCTGAACGTCATCGAACAGGCGATTGCGGTGTCGCAGACCAGCATCATTCGCGGGTCCTGGGCGGCCGGGCGCGAAATCGCTCTGCATGGCTGGATCTACGATCTGGCCGATGGGCGGCTGCGCGATATGAATGTCACGGTAACGTCCGCGCAGGAAGCCGACGAATTGCACGCCCGCGCCGCGATGGCCGCAGCGGACTAGCCGGGCGCAGGCTAATCCCGGTACAGATCGCTTTCGGGCGCGGGAGCCGGTGAACTTTCCGAGCCTTCGCGGCGCAGTCTTTGACGCGCGGAAAAAATGCCAGCGCGTGCCGGCCGCATGGGGGCGAATTTCATCATCCCGATAGGCTTTGGCATGTCATCTTAGATTGCCTCGAACCCGCCGCGAAGCGCATAGGTTTCATGCCAGAAGCCAGTGCCTCCGGAGTCGCGCAGAAAAGTCTTCCACCACTGGCGATGTGGGTCGGAGCGTGTCCACCGCTCCAGCGATTCAAAATCGCGCCAGTACTGCCGCATTCCGGCGTGTAGTGGAAACAATGAGAAAATCAGATCCTCGTGCAGCAGCAGCCCGTCGGGCTTGGCTTTCACGGAGTCGGCGATTTGCGGACCCAATCCTATCAGCCGCTTTAATCCCGCAAATGCGTTCACGCGCATTCCCAGGTAAACCACCACCAGGTCTGGATACGCGGAAAGATCGACGGTACGACGTTCCACCTTCGCCATACCCGGAATTGTACATCGGAGTTTTTGGCCGCGCGGCGCCGGTCGCGCGGGCCTACTGTCCCAACAAGTTCTTCATCTGGGCGAAGAGCAGGATCAACGCCGGTCCCAGCGTCACCAGAATCACGGAGGGAAAGATCAGGAAGAACACCGGAAAAATCAGCTTAATGCCAACTTTGCGGGCCTTTTCCTGGGCGATCTGGCGGAAACGAATGCGCAAGTAGCGCGCGTGAGTCTTCAGCGCCGGTCCCACGCTGGTGCCAAAGCGATCGGTATCGATCAGCAGGTTGGCAAATTTGCGGAGTTCCATGTCATGGCTGCGAGTGGCAAAATTGCGCAGGGCGTCCGCCCGCGAGGTGTTCGCCTTCAGTTCCAGATGGAGGAGGGTGAATTCGGAAGCCAGCTCCGGATGAGTGGTGCGCAGCCCGCGGCTGGTGTCGAGGATGGCGGCGTCCAGGCCTTGTCCCGCTTCCACCGCGAGCACCAAGAGATCCAGTGCAGCCGGCAGAGCGCGGCGCAACCTGCCCACTCGGGCGGCTCCCATCCGATCCAACACCCGATCCGGAATCAGATAGCCGAAGCCCAGACCACAAGCGACACCAATAACCACCGCGGAAGCAGCGGCGTCGTTTACTACTGCCAACCATCCAGCAGCGACACCGAACATGATCGCCGAGGCCGCTTTGAGACCGAGGAAAATGACAACTGCCGCAGGCCAGCGGTAACCCGCCATGATCAATTGGCTTCGAATGGCGTCGCGATCGCCGGGCAGGGGCATGGACTCTCCCAACGCGCGGAACGCATCCACGATCGCCGCCTGCGCGGCCGGCAGATCCTGCTGGTTCCGGGAAAGCCCTGGTGGAATGTCCAGACTGGCGCTTTCGGACTTAGACGGCCGCAATACAAACACATACCCGGCGGCGCTTACCGCGGCCAGGATGAAGAGAAACAGCCCTGCCAGGAGTCCGAAAGTCATACCTTGATGTCCACAATCTTGCGGATGACGAAATGCGCCAGGATAAGGCAGCCGATCGCAATGGCGATCAAATTCTTGCCGGTAGGATCGTTGAACAGCACCTGCATGTAGCCGGGGCTGACGATCAGCATCATGATGGCGATGCCCACGGGGAGGATGGTGAGAATCACCCCGGTCAGTTTGCCGTATGCCGCGAGCGCTCTCACCTCGCCCTGCAAAGCGTTCGATTCGCGCATATTCTCGGCGAGGCCGCTCATCACTTCACTCAGCTTCCCGCCGGTGCGCGCATGCAACTGCACCGCCGCGATAAACAGGTTGACTTCGAGAAGAGGGATTCGCCGTCCCAGATTTTCGAGCGCGTGCGGCCACCCGCGGCCCAGGTTGGCTTCGGCCGAAGTCCGTCGAATCTCGCCCGACACGGGAGGCGCAGTTTCGTTGGCGATCATTTCCATACCGGCGGAAAGCGGATAACCTGCGCGGAGTGCGCGCGCGAGGGAATCCAGCGCGTCGGGAAAATTCTCGCGAAACTTCATAAAACGCTTGGTGCGGAGATGCAGAACATAGCCGTAGGGCGCGAGCATGGACGCCGCCGCGCCCAGAAGCGCCGCCCACAATGGCACCAGACGCATCAGCACGGCCAGCGCAATCACGCCCACCAGCAGCATCATGCTAGTGATGCGGCCCACCGACCAGCGCAGATCCGCCTGATCCAGGCGGCTCTGTAACAGGGCGACGAAATTGAAGCGGGCGAGCATCGCGTCCCAAAACGTGATGCTGCTGAGACGGTCGCTCTGCAACAATGGCGAGTGTTCGATCCGGAACCCGAGTTCTTCCCGGCCTTCGGGCGGGGGCGCCGTGCGGCTATCCAGCGGCTTCGAGAGCGTGAAGTCGGTTTGCTCGGCATCCGACTGATCCGCCTTCATCTTCAGGAACGCCAGGTAGGCGATGGCCGTCAGAATCGAGGCCAGCAGGAAAATAACCAGGAAGAAGACGAGCGAACTAGCTAGGATCATCGAATACTCTCGAATCGATCAACGATTCTCGGCGAGGTCGCCTTCGGAGCCGCCGCGAATTACACTGCCGAGCGACAACGAGCCGCGCCTGTGAGTACCTGAATCGAGCGGGTTGCGCAGAGCGAGCCGCACGCGACCACCGGAATCGGCCGCCGCCAATACGTCCACTTCCGAAGGTTTCGCCAGCAGCGTCACCACGGGTAAGTTCTGCCCTTGGGAACTCTTGCTCGGGCTGCGGCGTCACCGAAAGTACCGTCAAATTTTCGAGCGCCGTGCGCACGGCGACTTCGTCGGGTTTCGTGCCGCGGCCAACCACTACTTGTACGTCGACTTTCTGCCCGCTGTGCAGCAGGGCCAGAACTCCGGTCGAATCGGTTAAATGAACCGAAACTGCCCGCATTCCTACCGGAACGCCTGATCCGCCACCGGAAAGCGAGTTTGCCAGGCGCGCGTTCAGGACTGGTTCTTCAGGCGCCATGGGGTCGAATACCGTATTCCCAATGACTTCCTCCGGGTTGCGATGGGCGCCGGGGGGAAGCTGCGAAGCCGGCCAATTAATGGTCTTAAGATCCTCAGCCTTCAGCACCGTGCCGGCCTTTAACGCTTTGGCGGCGACTACTATCTGGGCGCCAGTTTCGCTATTGGCCTTCATCGCGAACATCATGTAAAAGAGGCCGGTGCATATGATGGCCACCACCAAAGCCACTCCCAGCAACTTGCCCATATTGTCTTTCTTCATGGCTCTCCCTATGCAGAAATATCGGCTGAAACAGGAATTTTCTACAGAGCGATGTGCGA
The DNA here is from genome assembly GCA_963779075.1 of Bryobacterales bacterium. Taxonomy (GTDB): domain Bacteria; phylum Acidobacteriota; class Terriglobia; order Bryobacterales; family Bryobacteraceae; genus Palsa-187. The sequence goes on along the minus strand of CAVZWS010000016.1, from coordinate 63,061 downwards.
CTCGCTAGGGGATTAGCCCTAAAATAGAGGCATGGACAAGCTCACCATCGCCGGACGCGAGTTCGATTCCCGCCTGTTTGTGGGTACCGGCAAGTACCGAAGTTTCGCCGAAATGGCCCGCTGCCACCAGGCCTCCGGGGCCGAGGTGGTGACAGTCGCGGTGCGCCGGGTCAATTTGACCGACAAATCGAAAGAATCTCTCTTGGACTATATCGACCGCTCCAAGTTCTTTATCCTGCCCAATACCGCCGCTTGCTACACGGCCGACGAGGCCATTCGCACGGCTCGGCTAGGGCGCGAAGTGGGGCTATCGCATTGGGTGAAGTTGGAGGTGATCGGCGACCAGAAGACGCTGTTCCCCGATAACCAGGGATTGGTCGAAGCCACCCGCGTCTTGAGCAAAGAAGGGTTCGTAGTGCTGCCTTATACCAATGACGATCTGGTGAATGCGAAACGTCTGATCGACGCCGGCGCAGCCGCCGTGATGCCGCTGGGCGCGCCCATCGGCAGCGGCCTGGGGATTCAGAACCTGACCAATCTGCGCATCCTGCGTGAGATGATTACCGAAGTGCCGCTGATTGTGGATGCGGGCGTGGGCACGGCGTCGGACGCCGCGATCGCCATGGAACTGGGTTACGAGGGAGTGCTGATGAATACCGCCATCGCGGAGGCTGAGGACGCGGTTGAGATGGCTACGGCGATGAATTTGGCGGTGCAGGCGGGGCGGCACGCGTTTCTGGCAGGAAGGATGCCGAAGAAGCTGTATGCGTCGGCTAGTAGTCCGTTGGCGGGAGTAGTGCGATAGGTAACGAATGCGCGAAGGCCGAAGGACCTTCGCGCGTTCGATACAGATTACCGATGCTCTAAGCTACTTTATTTTGAAGCCGGCGTCCGTCTTTTCGCGATGGGCCATGTGACATCCGCCACAGTTCCGGCCAATAGCCTTGGCATCCGCGGCAGCCTTATCGAAATCGCCCGCTGCGGCGTCTTTCCCCACCAACTCGAACCCACCCTGGGCGCTTTTCGCGAAACCGACGGCATCGGTAGCGCTTTTCGCCTCCCAGTAGCTCGCCACCTGTTTGAATGTGTCGGCGAGCTTCGCGGCATCCGCGGAGGCCGCCGCTCCGTCCTTGGCCGCAATATTCTTTTGCAGGCTGCCGTTGGTTGCGCCCACGGTCTTCATCCAGCCTTGATAATCGCTGTCGCTTTGCGCCAGCAGAAGGCCAGCGCTGAGTCCAACAGCAATGAGGGTAAAGCTATAGATTCTTCGCATAGTGGTCACCTTTGATTTTCCTTCGTCTAACTGCCGCTCGTCTGATCTAACCGCGCCTGATCGACGTTGATCGTTACGCCGTCTCTGGATTCTACCTCATCCCTTTGATCGCCGCACTCCGCATCCGCTTTGCCCGGGGAATCAGCGCGGTCCCAGGATTTCTCTGCCTGGATACAGTCTCAACTGGATAGTTAGATAGGACGGTGATGGCGACGTTACAAAAAAGGTATGGGGCGCCCCCCAGCGCGCATTTTGTTTTATACTCCACCCATGAACTTCTGCTCCAACGCCTTTCTGTTGCTGATTCTTGCCGGCCGCGGCACTCGCGCAAGACCGGATGCCTCCGATTCCCGCCGACAAACTCACTCCCGCCCAGAAGAAGGCGGTGGAGCTACTGACGGCCACTCCTCGCGGAGCCTCCGGGCCCGACCGGCCCGTTCATCCCTCTATTGCGCAGCCCGGAGCTGATGAATCGATTACAAGCGGTGGGCGAGTATCTGCGCTTCCATAACTCCGTGCCCCAGAAACTGGTGGAGATGACGACCATCATGGCGGCTCGCCAGTTCGCCCAGCAATACGAATGGGACTCGCACTATCCGCTAGCCCTCAAGGCTGGCTTGGCCGTTGACACCGCGAACGCGATTGCCGCCGGCCGCAGGCCTGAAAGTCTCGCCCCGGACGAAGAAGTGGCCTACAACTTTGTGGCGGAACTTTTGCAGAACAAGAGCGTGAGCGACGCCACGTACGCGAGTATGACCGCCAAGTTTGGCGAGCAAGGGGTGATCGATACCACCGGACTTGTGGGTTATTACTCGACTCTCGCCATGATTCTGAACGTCGCGCGTGCACCGGGACAGCCGGGAAGCACGGCTCCTAAGCTGGCTCCGTTCCCGCGCTAAGGGAAAGGACCGGACCGAATTTTCATCCAAAAAACGCGCGTTGGATGAACCAATACGCCGCCAGTACTCCGATCACGATCGATACCGCCGGACGCAGCTTGGTCCAACCAGATCGGATCAGGTCCTCGATCGCCGGGAACAGCAGTACAACGAATACCAGTTGCCCGATCTCGACGCCTAGGTTGAAAGAAAACAACGACAGTGCCAGATCTGCGCGCGGCAACTGCATTTCGCGCAGGACGTTTGAAAATCCAAAGCCGTGCATCAACCCAAACAGGAAGGTGATTTTCCAGCGATCGATGTTGCGGCGGCGGATCAGGTTCTCCACAGCCACGTATAAAATACTGAGCGCGATCATACTTTCGGTGAAGCGCGAAGGCAGCACCACGATGTTGAAAGTTGCCAGGGCCAGCGTGATGCTGTGCGCCACCGTGAAGGAGGTGATGGTCTTGATCAGCGATCGCAGCGAACCGGTCGCGATCAGCAATCCGAGCAGGAACGCCAGGTGGTCATAACCCGTGGCAATGTGCTGGATGCCGAGCCATACGAAGCGGCCCAGCGTCTGCCACCATTTGCCGCTGGTCTGGGTGAAAAACGCAGTGCGGTTGCGGCTGTCGAGAATTTGCTCCTGGACCCGCCCGTTCATCCTGAGGTTCACCAGGTGCAAATGCCCCGGCCCCAACACATCGGGGAGCGTCGAAGTCATTTCTAGCGCCAGCACCTGCTGAGGAAACACATAGGTAAGATCCAGCAGCAGTACGTGCTGGTCGAACAGCTCATACTTGTCGCGCGTAATGCGCACGGGGGGGCCGGAACTGCTCAGCGTGTAGTGCTGCAGGATAGTGGCGTAAACCCGCTCGAAGGCTGGCGCGAATTCCTCCGTCGTTACCACCTTGTCGCCGTTCTGGTCCACGCCTGGGAAGTCGAGCAGGTTGAAGGTGAGCTGCGCGGACACCTCGCGACCTTGTACAACCAGGCGCGATTCGCTGCGGAATAGGTCGTGAGCGGCCGCCGGTGCGTGAGCGGCGACGACAATCGCCAGCCAGGTTCCAATCCAGCGCATAGCTATGTTTGGCGACCCGGACTCGCGCATATTCAGTCGAGCGTAACATGCTGGCTCAACCGCCTGAATTGGCAACACGGGTACGGCGGCAGAGGCACAACCAGCGGGAAACAAAAAAGGGTGGACTCGATACCACCCTCGTTTTGCTCATCGCGAAGGTATCCGCGATGAAGTGCCACTAAGCCGGGTAGGCTCGGCGGCAAACGCTAAAAAAAAGGCAAGGTGGAGCAACCACCTTGCCCTCTCCGACCCTCCGATATCCTAATTCTGTCGGCACCGCCGGTCCAGTGACGGTGCCGCGTGCTACCGGTCTTTTCTCTCTCGTTCGGTCAGTGCGCCCTTTTGCCGGCTACGCAGGAATTCAATCAGCTCTTCCCCCGAATGGAAGCGAAGAGACTTTCCGGAATCCACTTCTTCAATACGGCCTTCGAGCTCTTCCTGGCTCTGTTCACCTTGGCTCCCAAGGCATACTACGAAAGCTCCCTGCATGACCAAGTTCAGTTTATGGCAGGTCCAAAAATGCGGCGTGAAAAAACCGTGGAGTTCCCGTGAAATCTCTGAAACACGGCCAAATCGTGTGTCATCTTCCAGACTGTATAATCTAAGTCCGTGTGTAAGAGTCTCAAATGAAAGCATTTGGTTCTTTCCGCCTGGACACCTTAGACCAGTGCCTGTGGCGCGACGAAGCCCGCATCGCCCTGACCCCGAAGGTATTTGCGGTGCTGCGCTATCTGGTGGACCACCCTGGGCGGCTGGTGAGCCAGGATGAACTGCTCGAAGCCATCTGGCCGGAAACTTACGTTCAGCCTGAAATATTGCGGAAATATATTCTGGAGTTACGCAAGGTCTTAGGTGACGACCCCAAGTCGCCGCGCTTTATCGAAACTCTTCCGAAGCGCGGGTACCGGTTTTTGGCGGCACTAGAGGAAGAGCCTCTCATGCCCGCGCTGGCGGGCGTACCCGTTCCGGTGGGACGCGACCGGGAACTAGCAGATCTGGACGAACATTTGCGCAAGGCGCTGCAAGGCCAGCGCCGTCTGGTACTGGTGACGGGCGAAGCGGGCATCGGCAAAAGCACACTGCTGGATGCGTTCCAGCAGCGGCTGACCGGCCACGATGGGATGCGCATTGCCCGCGGGCAATGCGTAGAAGGCTTTGGAGGCAAGGAAGCCTATTATCCGATCCTGGATGCATTCGGCCAACTGATACGCGGCCCCGGAGCAGAAGGGATCATACAGATCTTGGCGTCGCAGGCGCCGACCTGGCTAATCCAGTTCCCGTCGCTGTTGAAGGCAGAGCAGCGCGAGGCGCTGCAACGCGAAATTCTGGGGGCTACGCGCGAGCGCATGGTGCGGGAAATCTGCGAGGCTCTGGAGTTGCTTACGGCCGAAGATCCACTGGCGCTGGTTCTGGAAGATCTACATTGGGCGGACCCATCCACACTCGACTTGATTTCGGCGCTGGCGCGCCGCCGCGGGCCTTGCAAACTACTGCTGCTCGGAACTTACCGGCCGGTGGAGGTCATTCTGCTGCAGAGTCCATTGAAGGCATTGCGCCAGGACTTGGTCATGCACAAGTTGTGCTTTGAAATTGCTCTCGAGCGCCTGACGGAGGCGGATGTCACGGGCTATCTGGCCGCGGAGTTTCCTGGCAAGCTCCCCCAGGGACTAGCGGAACTGGTGTACCGCCACTCGGAGGGCAACCCGCTGTTCATGACCGCAATCGTCAGCGATCTGGAAAAGAGCGGGCTACTGATCCAGGAAGAAGGGTCGTGGCGGCTGACCGTTTCGATCGAGCAGATTGTTCCAGATGTTCCTGAAACCTTGCAGCAGATGCTGGAGATTCAAGTGGAGCGCCTCAGCGAAGCGGAGCAGCGGGTTCTGAAGAGCGCCAGCATTGCAGGGCACCGTTTTTCGGCGTGGTCCGTGGCTGCGATGCTCGATACTGGCATCGCGGAGATGGAAGATATTTGCGAAAGGTTCGCGCAACGCCAGCAGTTCCTGCGGCCAGGCCGGGCGGCCGGAGTGCTGGGCGGCGCCCAATCGGCACATTACGAATTCCGGCATTCGCTGTATCGGGAGGCTTTATATCGCCGGATACCTGAGGGACAGCGCGCGCGCTGGCATCGGCGGCTCGCGGAACGGGCCCTGGATCTGCTGCCCGATTCACATGGAATGACCGCGCCGGACACAGCGCTGGAACTGGCCTCCGAACTGGCTTTGCACTTCGAGCACGGACGCGATTTTGAGTCCGCGGCGCGCTACCTGATTCTAAGCGCGGAGAATGCCTCCCGCCGTTACGCGCATCGCGACGCCGTCGCGATCCTGGAACACGCCTTGGGACTGTTATCCGGAATTGCCCCCGATCCAGGCCACATCCTCCAAATTGAAATCCTGGAGCGCATCAGCGATGCGCGCTACGCGGTAGGCGATCTGGATGGCTCGGCCGAAGCGGATGGAGCGGTCATCGCCTTAGCCGAAGAGCGCGGGTTGAAAGCGGCGCAAGTAAATGCGCTGACACGGCTGGCACGGGTGCTGGCGTTCTCCGATCCCGACGCGTGCGTGACGGTGTGCGAGCGCGCGGTTCGAGTGTGCGGTATGCATGACGACCCACTGCTGCAAGCGCGTAGTGAGATGCTGGCCGGAACCTGGCAGATCATCACCAACGGCTGGAGCAAACCGCAAGCGGACCGCTGCGCGGCAGCCAGGAAGAAGATTACCGATTTGTTGGGCCCGGAAAAACCTGCCTATCACGAAATCCTGTACGCTCACGTCCAGGCCCTGCACGGCGAATATCGTGACGCTTACGAGATCGCTCGCTCGGGTCTCGAAAGAGCCGCCGAAACCCACAGCCTGGTGGTGTACCTATCGTCGCTGTCGTCGCTGGCGCTGGCTCTGATGCACCTGGGGTGGTGGGGAGAGTTGCGGGGAGCGGTGGAGAGCGGTATCGAACTGGCCGAGAAGAACGGCAACCAGCCGTGGCGCGCCCTGTTTGCCGCGATGCTGGGATGGCTGCATATGCAGGCCTTCGATTTCAGGGAAGCCCGGCGGATCGCCGAAGGTTTGATCGAGAGCCATGCGGAGGAGCCGGCCGGCCAAGTCCGTACCATGGCCAAATTGACCATCGCCTATGCGGACCTGGCCAGCGGGCAAGCGGAGAATGCGCTGAAGCTTTTCCTGAAGGTTCGCGACCGGCAGCACACTCCGCAGTTTTTCCTGCAGTGGTATTGGCGCATGATTTCGGAATTCGGCGTGGTGGGCGCGTATTTTGAATTAGGAGATCTGGGCCAAGCCAGCGCGGCCGCGGAGCAGTTTCTGGAGGACGCCCTCACCACCGCCGACCCGGCCCTGCGCGCGCCGGCCTGGGACGCGATGGCCAGGGTCGCCGCCAAGAAAGGCGAGGTCACGCGGGCGCTTGAATGTATGGAACAGGCCTTCGCGAGCCTTGAGCACCACGACCTGCCCTCGGTTGCGTGGCGGCTGCATGCCACCGCGGCGCATCTGCACATCCAGACTCGGGATTTCGACGCGACCGAACGTCATTGCTTGCAGGCGGCGTCCAGTCTCAATAGGGCGGCCGCTTCGTTTGGTGAGAAGGATCCCTGCGCCGATCCTTACTGGGCGCGGCCGAAACGCTAAGAGCGAATTTTCGCCGTGAGCTTGACTCCGCGCGATCTGCCGTCGCCGGGTAGTGAGCAAAAAGCCACTGAAGACGGCGCGACGGAAAACTCGATCTGCTCGATAATGATAGGGAGTGCGAGAAATACATATCGTTGGCGGCGGGCTGGCGGGATGCGAGGCGGCGTGGCAAGTGGCGCGCGCCGGAGGCCGTGCGGTGCTCCGCGAAATGCGTCCGTTGCGGCAGACACCGGCTCACAAGGGCGGAGACCTAGGCGAACTGGTGTGCAGTAATTCACTCAAGAGTGAACAGCAGAATAGCGCGCCCTGGTTGCTCAAAGAGGAACTCCGCCGGCTGGGCTCGCTGCTGATTGGCGAGATTGCGCCGCGCGTGCGAGTCCCCGCGGGCCACGCGCTCACGGTAGACCGGGAAACCTTTGCGGCCGAGATCACGCGCGCTATCGAAGCCGAACCGGCCATCGAGATCCGCCGCGAAGAAGTGACGACGCTGGACTCGGGGCCCGGCTCCGATCGCATTTGGATTATCGCCAGCGGGCCGCTGACTTCGGACGCTTTCGCCAGGGAGATCGCGCGCGTCACCGGCTCCGGCCGCCTGTTTTTCTTCGACAGTATTAGCCCGATCGTCGACGCCGAGTCGATCGATACCTCAATCGCTTTTCGCGCGTCGCGTTACGATAAGTCGCTCGATGGCACCGCCGATTATTTGAACTGTCCCTTCGACAAGTCGCAGTATGATGCTTTTCTGGACGCGCTGCTCGCGGCCGAGAGCGTTCCTGCGCACATCGCGGAGGATCGTCCCGGCCCCGATAACACCCGCTACTTCGAGGCCTGCCTGCCAATCGAAGAAATCGCGCAGGCGCGGACGCGACACCCTACGCTTCGGTCCCATGAAGCCGATGGGGCTGATCGATCCGCACACCGGACGCCGCCCGTGGGCCGTGGTTCAATTGCGACAGGAAGACGCGCGCGCAGGCAGCTACAACCTGGTGGGGTTTCAGAATCATATGCGCTTCGGCGATCAGCAGCGTGTGCTTCGGATGATCCCGGGCCTGGAACACGCCGAATTCCTGCGCTTCGGCCAAGTGCATCGCAACACCTATATCAATGGGCCTGCGCTGCTTGCGCCGACGCTCCAGATGCGCACGCGCCCGCAAGTTTTTTTCGCGGGACAGATCTCGGGAGTGGAAGGTTACGTCGAATCCATCGCCACCGGTCTGATCGCCGGGCGTGGCGCGGCCGCATTGGCTATGGGAGCGGCCCCCGGCGCATTTCCGCGTGAGACCGCCATGGGCTCGCTCACAGCCTACGTGTCAGGAGCCGATCCCCTTAATTACCAGCCTGCGAATATCACTTTCGATCTATTGCCCAAGCTGGAAAATCCGCCGCGCGATAAGAAAGTCCGGTATGCCGAAGTATGCCGCCGCGCCCTGTCCGCTCTCGAAGAATACTTGTGCGCCCATGTCTGAACTGGCTCTCGCGGTCGAACGCTATCTGAGCGAACTAGGCCGCGAGAACGCATCCGCGCATACCATTCGAAACTATGCTTCCGACCTGGAACAATTCCTGGAATATTTCACGCCGCCGGGAGCCCAGCCGCCCACGCCAACGGCCATCGACGCGCGGCTGCTGCGCGAATGGCTCACCAGCCTATACGATCGCCGGTTGATCCGATCTCGATCCGCCGCAAGCTCGCCGCCGTGCGCTCATTTTTCCAATTTCTGTTGCGCGAAAAATCCGTGCCCACCAATGTGGCGCGACTTTTACGGACTCCCAAAGCGCCCAAGCGAGTGCCTGTCGTGCCCACTGCCGAACAGACTAACACTCTGGTCGACGGAGTTGGGCAGGACCAATTTGAAAGGCCGCACCCGGAGCGCGATGTCGCGCTGTTCGAACTGCTGTACGGGTGTGGCCTGCGGATAAGTGAACTTGTGGGACTTAATATTGACGACTTCGATTATCGCGAGCGATGGATCCGAGTGCGCGGCAAGGGACGCAAGGAGCGCCAGGTGCCGTATGCGGAGAAAGCGTCGGCGGCGGTCGAGAAATACCTCGCGCGGCGCAGAGCAAAGGCGGGCGAAAGAGCGCTTTTGGTGAATCACCGTGGGTCGCGCTTGTCTGACCGTGGAGCCCGCGAAATCGTCAAGTTCTACGCGCGCATGATCTCGGGCGACGCATCGCTCCATCCGCATAGCCTGCGCCATGCTTATGCCACGCACCTGCTTGCCGACGGCGCCGACTTGCGCGCTATACAGGAACTGCTCGGCCACGCGCGTCTCGCCACCACGCAGAAATACACGCAAGTTTCGCTCACGGATTTGATGGCGGTTTACGACAAAGCGCACCCGAAAGCGCGTGGATAAACGAGAAGCCTCTGGCTACGCCCGTTCCATGTAAGCAGACTCCGAGGTCGACACTCGGATCTTCTCGCCTTCGCTGATGAAAGGTGGCACTTGCACCACCAGGCCGGTTTCGGTCTTGGCGGGCTTGGTCACGTTGGATACGGTGGCGCCCTTCAGTCCCGGCTCGGTTTCAACCACGGTCAAGTCCACCGTCGGCGGCAGTTCGATGCCCATGGGCTTGCCTTCGTAGAATTCGATCTCCACCTTCAGGTTGGGGATCAGAAAATTGGTGGCATCGCCCAGAAAGTCGCGGGTCAGGTGCATTTGTTCGAAGGTCTCGGTGTTCATGAAGTAGTAAAACTCACCGTCGTCGTACAGGTATTCCATGTCCTGCTGGTCGAGCGAGGCCCGCTCGATCTTATCTTCCGACGAGAAACGATGCTCCATCATGGTGCCGGAACTGAGCTTGCGCATCTTCACCTGGACGAACCCGCGCAGGTTGCCAGGTGTTCGATGCTCCATCTTGAAGATGGAGAAGAGCTCGCCGTTCCACTTAACCACCATGCCGGGACGCAGTTGTGTTGCTGAAATCATATTGGGAAACCCCAGTGTAGCAGAGCACGGCTGCCACCGCGGTCAGCAGGCGGCCAAATCGAAGCTTGCCACATTAAGACCTAAGATTTCACGATTCACCCTCGGATTATGCCGATAGAGATAGCAGGAGAACTCATAATGAAAAATCTATTCTTGAGACTGAAGGCGCTGCAGGGCACGCGTGGTCAGGATCTGATCGAATATGCACTGATGGCTGGTTTCGTCGCAGTTGCGGCCGGGGCGGTAATGCCGGGCGTGGCGTCGAGCATCAGCACGATATTCTCGAAGGTCGCGTCCGTGATGGCGGTCGCTTCCACCCAGGGCAGCTAAGCCGAAACATCAGACACCGCGCTTCGGCCAAGGTACACCGCGGTGAATCGACCTGCTCTGGCGGGCCCTTGAGGTCTGCTGGACGGGTCGTATTAATTCGGCGCGGCGGGCGAGGTCGGGGCGGACCCTGTTCCCGAGAGGGCGTCTTCGCTTTTAAACGCCCGGCCAGCTAAGGCGGCGTCCAAGGCTGCTACCAGCACGTTGGCCGGCGCTTCCTGGTTAGCTACCGCCGTGGGCTTGAGGTGCGGCAACACCTGGGCGACCGAAGGACGGTTGCTATCCAAATAATCCACGCCTTGTACCGTGATCAGAAGATTGCTTTTATCGTCGCTCGAGACCCAGCCCCGCTGTTTTACATACCACAGTACGAAAAACAGCTGGTCCAAATTGGCATTGAGCATCGCTTCGACGTAGCGCATCGGCAAACCGGGTTTCAGGGGTTTGCTTTTGCGGCGCTCGTATAGGATGCAGAGCAGAGCCAACCGCAATCCGGCATCCGACCCCAGCGACTCGAAGAACTCCGCCCCGCTGAACTGCGGGCAGGTCGCGTCTTCGCCGATTCCCTTCAGGTTGTCGAAAGCAAAACGCTGCGCCGGGTCGGAGAGCACTTCGTAGGCCGCATTTACGGCGTCGAAGGCCTCCTGATCCCCAGTATCTGGGTTGTTGGGATGATACTTCCGGGCGAGCTCCGCATAGGCGCTCTGCAATGTCTCGGAATCGGATCTGGGCTCGATACCGAGTACTTCATAATGATCTTGGAACTTAGCGGCGAGTGGAGTGGACATGTGGTCAAAAACAGTATCACCTAGCCGGTGGCTCCGCGAAACTCAGGCAAACCACCTACTCTCGTGGGCGGCTTGTCTTAGGACCGCATGGGACTCCCATAACAACGCCGTAAACCGAACCAGCGGCAGGGCTTCGTAGAGACCACGATCCAGCTGCGCTGAAAACGGCTGGCCACGTGGGCGGCCCTTTCGCAGTCATGCTGTATGATCTAGAGATAAGTCTCTCAGAGATACTCTGCAATGAACCCTGAAAACATTACGGAAGGCCTCACTTTTGATGACGTTCTGCTGGTGCCTTCGCGCAGCAGTGTGGTCCCCGCCGAGACCGACACCCGTACATGGTTTACCCGCAAGATCGGCCTGAATATTCCGGTGGTGAGCTCGGCCATGGACACTGTCACCGAATCCCATTTGGCCATCGCGCTCGCGCAGCAGGGCGGCATCGGCATCATTCACCGCAACATGTCGATCGAAAAGCAGGCCGAAGAAGTGGACCGCGTGAAGCGCTCGGAAAGCGGCATGATCGTGGACCCGGTGACCATCGATCCGGAGCACAAGATTTCAGACGCCCTCGAAGTGATGAAGCGCTACCGCATCTCGGGTGTGCCGGTGACCAAGAACGGCAAACTGGTGGGCATCCTCACTAATCGCGACCTGCGTTTCGAGACGCGCTACGATCTGCCGGTGGCGAGCGTGATGACCAAGGAGAACCTGATCACGGTCGGGGTGGGCACTACGCTTGAAGAAGCCGAAGCCATCCTGCACACGCATCGTGTGGAAAAGCTGCTGGTGGTGGATGAGCATTACAACCTGAAGGGCCTGATCACCGTCAAGGATATCCAGAAAAAGTTGAAGTACCCCAACGCCGCCAAAGACGCGCAGGGACGCTTGCGAGTGGGCGCCGCGCTCGGATCGTCGGGCGATTATCTGGAGCGCGCACACGAACTGGTGAGCAAGAAAGTGGACGTGCTGGCCATCGACTCAGCCCATGGCCACAGCCAGCGCGTGATAGACGCGATTGCCAACGTGAAGCGCGCACTGCCGGAAGTGCAATTGATCGCCGGCAATGTCGCCACCTATGAAGGCGCCAGGGAACTGATCGGCCTTGGTATCGATGGGATCAAGGTTGGGATTGGGCCGGGTTCGATATGCACGACGCGTGTGGTCAGCGGCGCGGGCGTTCCTCAGATCACCGCCATTTCCGAGTGCGCCAAGGCGACTGCTGGCAGCGGCGTCCCGCTGATTGCCGACGGCGGCATTAAATTTTCGGGCGACGTCACCAAGGCTATCGCGGCCGGGGCCGATTGTGTGATGATCGGCAGCCTGCTGGCGGGCACGGAGGAGAGTCCCGGCGAGACCATTCTTTACCAGGGCCGAACCTTCAAGAGCTATCGCGGCATGGGTTCCATGGGCGCGATGGCGCAAGGCTCGGCCGACCGCTATTCGCAGGAAGCTACTGGCGGCGGGAAACTAGTGCCGGAGGGCATCGAAGGCCGCGTGCCTTACAAAGGGATGCTGGCCGACCTGGTGTATCAACTGGTGGGCGGTCTGCGCGCCGGCATGGGCTATTGCGGCTGCGCCACCATACCCGAGCTCCATCAGCAAGCCAAGTTCCTGCGTGTGAGCGCCGCCGGACTGCGGGAGAGCCACGTGCACGACGTGATTATCACTAAGGAAGCTCCGAACTATAGGTTGGAGTAAACAGCCACTTTCCGAAATCGGCGCACCCCCATCGCGCGGGGCGGCTATCAGTCGATGCCAAGATCCTTTTTCACCTTGGCCAGCGGGATCAGAGGCTTGTCGCCATTTTGCCGGACAGCTTCTTTTAGATCGCGCAGGTCTTCCAAATCTTCGACGCGCTCGCGGAGATGATCCACTTCCTCGGCAAGTTGTTGGAGGGTTGGCTTCTTGGCTCGGGAAGCTTCCAAGGCCTTATTCATACGCATTCTTCCTATCATTCACAGCATTCACCGCGATGACATTCCTCTCCAATCGGAAGAGTATGCGGTAAGATCCAACCCGCAGGCAATATGCATTCTCGTGTGCGGCTAGTGTCCTGACCCAGAAGTTCGCGTAACAATAGGGTGCAAGTCAGCGTCTCCTACGATTAGGAGAACGTTGATGCGAACTGGCCGGCCGATTCCCGAGTTGGCTTTGAGTGATGCCGAGCGCGAGATGTTGCAGAATTGGGCACGGCGTCCGAAGTCGGCACAAGCGCTGGCGCAGCGGGCGCGGATGATTCTACGTTGCGCCGAGGGCTTGACCAACACGCAAGTGGCAGGGCTGGTTCAGGTGCGGATCGCAACCGTGGGCAAGTGGCGGCAGCGTTTTGTGGAACGCCGGTTGGATGGTTTGCTGGATGAACCGCGGCCGGGCGCTCCCCGAAAGGTGAGCGATGCCGATGTGGAGCGCGCGCTGGCCATGACGTTGGAATCGACGCCGAGAGATGCCACGCATTGGAGCACGCGTTCGCTGGCCAAGGAGTCGGGCTTGAGCCGCAGCACCGTTGGCCGCATCTGGCGGGCCTTCGCCTTGCAGCCGCACCGCAGTGAAACGTTCAAGCTATCGAAAGACCCGCTTTTCATCGACAAAGTCCGCGATATTGTGGGCCTGTATATGGACCCGCCCAATCGCGCGCTGGTCCTGTGCGTCGATGAGAAAAGCCAGATTCAAGCCTTGAATCGAACGCAGCCACTGCTGCCGATGCGTCCTGGTCAGATCGAACGCCGGACACACGACTATAAGCGGTACAGCGCAACGTCGTTGTTTGCGGCTTTAGATGTGGCCACCGGCACGGTGATCGGCGAGCTTCATCGGCGGCATCGCAGCGCGGAGTTTCGCAAGTTCCTCGACACTATCGACGACGCTGTTCCCGGTGATCTCGACATTCACCTGATCCTGGATAACTACGGCACACACAAGACCGCCGCCATTCGCCGCTGGCTGGCCAAGCGCCCACGCTTTCACGTGCACTTCACTCCCACCAGTTCTTCGTGGCTTAATCTTGTCGAACGCTTCTTTGCCGCGCTCCCCGAGAAGCAAATCAGGCGTGGCGCTCATCGCAGCGTGCGCGAACTAGAAACCGCCATCAAACAGTATCTCGCCGTCACCAATGAATCACCCAAACCTTTCGTCTGGACCAAGAGTGCCGATGAAATCCTGGCCAGCCTTGCTCGCTATTGTACGCGAACTTCTGGGTCAGGACACTAGCTTCTTCACATCTCCTGACAGGTGATCCTGCAACTGTGTGATGCGATGGCCGATCCTGACCCTGACCGGTTTGGGTAGCGCGCGAAGTTGCTCCCGGGCAGCTTCGCTGAATGCGATTTGGTATCGAATGCTCGTGGCTGGCCTTCTGGACGCTTACATTGAAGCGTCCAGCGACCGGACGGAATCTCACTTAGAATGGGGCGCATGGCGCGTGACTTGTGCGGCGAGGTCACCCTTCGCTAGTCTCACCCTGATTTCCGACTCCACCGGCGCGTCTTCCGGCGCCTTCACGATTTTCCCTGCGCGTTCGACGATGGCATAGCCGCGGTCCAGAATCGTTAGCGGGCTGAGTTGCTTGAGGTGGGCTTCGAGCGGCCCTAGCTGGCCGCGAGCGCGGCTTAGCCGCAGGCGCATCGGCTGCGTTAGAGCTGCGTCACTCGCTTCAAGACGCCGGCGCGCGGCCGCGAACCGCAAACGAATGTCGAGCTGGCCCAGCCGTGCCGACGTCCCGTCGAGCGTACGTTTGCGCCCGGCTAGCGAAGCCCGCCACAACTCGCGCAGACGGTAATCCATCTCGTCTACCCTTTGCATTTGCCTTCCAATGGCCCGATGCAGACGTGCGCGGTCAATCGCCACGTTGTGCAGGGCACGCGCCAGCTGCGCGATCTTCAGGCGCACAGATTGCAGCAGCTTATGATCCGCTGCATTCAGCCGCTCGACCAGACTCTCGCGCGTGGCAATCACGATTTCCGCCGCGGCCGAAGGTGTGGGCGCGCGCATGTCGGCAACGAAATCGGCAATCGTGAAGTCCGTCTCGTGCCCTACGGCGGAGATGACGGGCACGGAACAGGCCGCGATGGCGCGCGCAACACGCTCCTCATTGAACCCCCACAAATCTTCGAGCGACCCTCCCCCGCGCGCCACGATGACCACTTCGGCCCATCCTGATGCGCTGAAATAATCGATGCCCTCGGCCACCTGCTCCGCCGCGCCCTCGCCTTGCACCTGCGCCGGATAGAGGCGGATATGACGCCCGGGGCAACGGCGCTCCAGTACGTGCAGCATGTCCTGAATCACGGCCCCGGTAGGCGATGTTACGATGCCGATGCGTTCGGGCAGGGCGGGCAGCGCTCGCTTCCGCCCGGCCGCGAACAAGCCCTCGCCTTCCAGTTTTTTTTTGAGTTGCTCGAAGGCCAATTGCAGCGCGCCGTGTCCCTGCGGTTCGATGGCCTCCACCACCAACTGCAGGTCGCCGCGCGCGTCGTAAAGATCCACCCGGGCGCGAGCCAGCACCGCCACACCGTCCTGCGGTTTGAATTTCAGATAACGCGCCGCGGTCTTGAAGCAGACGCAGCGCATCTGCGCGTCTTCATCCTTCAGCGTGAAATAGTAGTGGCCGCTAGGGTAAAGCTTTACGCCGGAAATCTCGCCCGCGACCCAAATATCCCGGAAATATTCGGTGAAGACGCCGCGCAGGGCGGTGGCGAGCTCACTCACCGAAAAGTAGTGCGGCTCGGGCGTCCAATCGAGGGCAATCTGCTCCACGCTTCAGTGTACGAAAGGCCGTGAGCCAAGTATCATGGAACAATGAGCCCGACGCCGAAAACGCCGAAAGACATCCTCGATTACGCCAAGAAATTCGAAGCCAAACAGCTTGACCTGCGCTTCACCGACCTGCCGGGATTGCAGCAGCATATTTCCTATCCGCTAAGCCAATTGGACGAGAGCTCTTTCGAGGAAGGTTTCGGAATCGATGGCTCCAGTATTCGCGGTTGGGCGGCGATCAATGAAAGCGACATGCTTCTGGTCCCGGACCCGAACACCGCTTTCATCGATCCTTTTTACGAAACTAAGACCCTGGTAATGACCGCCGATGTCATCGATCCGATCACCCGCCAGCACTACGATCGCGACCCCCGCTGGATCGCCAAGAAAGCCGAGATGTATTTGAAGAACTCGGGCTTAGCCGACACGGCTTATTTTGGCGCGGAAGCGGAATTCTTCATCTTCGACAACATTCGCTTCGATCAGAACGCGCATTCGGGCTATTACTACATCGACGCGGAAGAAGGCCGCTGGAATTCGAGCCGTAAGGAAAGCAATCTAGGCTACCGGCCTCGCTACAAGGAAGGGTATTTCCCGGTTCCGCCTACCGACCACTATCAGAACTTGCGCGCGGAGATGGTGGAGCAGATGATCCGCTGCGGTCTCACCATCGAGTGCCATCATCACGAAGTAGCTACCGGCGGCCAGTGTGAAATCGATCAGAAATTCGACACGCTGGTGAAATCCGCCGACAACATGATGCTCTATAAGTACGTGACGCGCAATACGGCCTACCAATACGGCAAGAGCGTCACCTTCATGCCCAAACCGCTGTTCGGCGATAACGGCAGCGGCATGCACACGCATCAGAGTCTGTGGCGCGAAGGAAAGCCCCTGTTCGCAGGCGAAATGTACGCAGGCCTCAGTCAAATGGCTCTGTGGTATATAGGCGGATTGTTGAAGCATGCCCGCGCGCTTTCCGCGGTGATCGCGCCCACCACTAACAGCTATAAGCGCCTGGTGCCAGGCTATGAAGCACCGGTAAATCTCGCATACTCGCGGCGCAATCGTTCCGCGGCGGTTCGCATCCCGATGTACTCGGCCAACCCTAAGGCCAAGCGGGTCGAGTTCCGCCCGCCCGATCCGTCGGCGAATCCGTACCTCGCGTTCGCAGCGATGATGATGGCGGGACTCGATGGGGTCCTCAATAAAGTGGATCCAGGGGAACCGCTCGACAAGGACATCTACGATTTGTCGCCGGAGGAAATGAAGTACGTGCCTTCCATGCCGGCGTCGCTCGAGGAAGCCCTGACCTGCCTGGAAGACGATCACGCATTTCTGCTCAAGGGCGATGTCTTCAGCGAAGAGATGCTGGAGACCTTTATCGCCTATAAGCGCAAGAATGAAGCCGACGCGGTGCGCCTGCGGCCACATCCCTACGAGTTCGCGTTGTATTATGACATCTAAAAATAGGGACGGAGCCTGATTTCGCGGCCAAACAGGCTCGCGATCTTCAGCGCCGCGCCGCGAAATCAGGCTCCGTCCCTATTTTTCCATTTTTCCAAATGACTGGTTCCATCCTTCAAATTAATGTCTCGCAAGGGGGCGTGCCGAAGCACGCCATCGCCAACGGTACCCTCACGCTTACGGGATTCGAAGGCGATGGGCACGCGCACCCGGAAATTCACGGCGGTGCGGATCGGGCCGTATTGCTGATCACCGCCGAAGGCATCGAAGAACTTGCGGCCCTGGGATTCCCGCTGACGTACGGCTCTCTGGGCGAAAACCTAACCACGCGGGGGATCGGACGCCGCGAGTGGCGAGTAGGCCAGCGCTGGCGCATTGGCGCGGACGTCGTGATTGAAATCACCAAGCGCCGCGCGCCCTGCCAGCAGCTAAACGTCTTCGGACCCGGGCTTCAAGCCGCCATCTATGACGAACTAACCCACGCTGGAGACCCTGCTTCCCCTAAATGGGGCTTGAGCGGAGTCTATGCTTCCGTCGTGACAACGGGTTCGGTTCGGCCTGGGGATGCGATCGTTCTAGTCTCATAGCATGGAGCGCCTGCGACAACTCGCGTATCACGATCGCGCGCGTGCCAGCCGCGAAATGGGAGAGCTATCGCGCGAGCTCCCTCCATCGACGGCCAGCCGCCTGGATCTGCTATTGAGCACCTCGGCCGCCCCCGAACAAGGTTTGCAATACTTCGCCCGTTTGTATGAACGGCAGCCAAACTGGTTTCAACGGCTGACCCGTTCGACGACGGGCCTGCGCTATCTGATCGCGGTCTTCACGTATAGTCAGTTCCTTTCCGAAGAAATCCTGCGGCATCCGGAGTGGGTGAATCAACTGCTCGAATCGGGCAGCCTGCAGCGCGTGCTCACCGCCGAACAGATGCGCGACATGCTGGACGAGATGTTGCCCGAAGGATTACCGGCGCCGCTCGAATTCGCGCGCTTCCGCCGCCGCCAGTTGCTCCGCATCCTGATTCGCGATGTGTTGGGACTGGGGACGCTGCCGGAAATCACGGGGGAACTGACCGCGCTCGCCGATGCGATTGTGGAAACGGCGTACGCGCGCATCCATCAGCAGTTGGTTATCGAGCATGGGATACCGCAGACCCGCACCGGGCAAGAGTCGCATTTCGCGGTGATCGCGCTGGGGAAGATGGGAGGCAAGGAACTCAATTACAGCTCCGATATCGACCTGATGTTCTTGTATTACGCGAACGGCGAAACCAGTGGGGGCGAGCGCGGCAGCATTTCCAACCGGGAATTCTTTGTGCGCGCCGCGAATCAACTCACCTCGCTGCTGTCCACTTACACCAGCGAAGGCATGTGTTATCGCGTGGACCTTCGTCTGCGTCCCGACGGCAGTCAGGGTGAGGTATGTATTTCGCTCGAAGCCGCCCGCCAGTACTATGCCAACCGCGCTCGCGACTGGGAATTGCAGATGATGATCAAGGCTCGCGTGGCCGCCGGCGATAAGCCGACGGGAAACGGCTTGCTGGATTTCGTGGAGCCGAGAACCTATTCAACCACTTTGGACTTTTCGGCGATCGAAGAATTATCGGCCACTCGCGAGCGCTTGAACGAAAAATTATCGTGGCGAAGTCGCCGCCAGAAGCTGCACGGCTCGGATGCCGTGGAAGTAAAACTGGAGCGCGGCGGCATCCGCGATATCGAATTTCTGGTGCAGTGCTTGCAGCGCCTCTATGGCGGCGCCGACACTTGGGTTCGTCAAGGCGGAACGATGCTGGCGCTGGCCCGCCTGCAGGATAAAGGCTTCCTTTCCGGCACCGAGTATGGCCGCCTGGCATCCTCTTATCAGTTTCTGCGGCAACTCGAGCATCGGCTGCAGGTGGTCGACGACCGCCAGACCCACACCTTGCCGTCGGAATCGGAAGCCCTCGACCTGCTGGCCAGGCGCATGCCGGGCGGATTCGAATCGGCTGCCTGGCTATTGCAGCAGACTCACGTTCATTTCGATCAAGTCCGGGAGATTTACGACCGCGTGGTCCACTCGACCAGCCCTTCCAGGCAGACTGCGGTTTCCGGTGGCGGGCGTCGCGGCGGCAACATCATTCGTTCGCTCGATCAGCGGGCTCCCGGCCTTGCAGCCAAGCTCGCCGGAAGCCAACTGAAGCGCGGCTTCAAGTCCTTCGAACATTTTCTGGAACGTATTTCCGCGGACTCTGCCGCCTTGAATCGGCTAAACGTCGATACCAGATTGGCTGCCAATACTCTGGATTTGTTCGAGCATAGTCCGCATTTCGCCGAAGAGCTGATTCGCGCGCCCGAACTGCTGGATGACGTTGCGCGGGCGGCGGACACCAGCGTTCTGGGCCTCCCGCCGGACACCGCCGGCGAATTGCGCCGCTGGTACCGCAGCGAAATGGTACGGATCCAGGCCGCCAGCCTGTGCCTGTACGAGCCCATCTTCGAAACTCTATTGCGGACTTCAGATCTGGCCGACGCGGTCATCGCGAAAGTTTACGACATTGCTGTCGCGGAGACTCGATCCTCACACGCGTCGCCGAGCTCCTCCCATGATTGGTCCAATCAGATGTCCGTAATTGCTCTGGGACGTCTGGGAATGCGGGAGTTCGATCTTGGTTCCGACGCCGACCTGGTGTTTGTGCTCGCAGACCCCGACTCGGCGGATCTAGCGTTCTGGACCCGCGTAGCCGAGCGCGTCGTGGATCTGGCTACTGCCTACACCGGAGGAGGAGTGATGTTCGCCGTGGACACGCGGCTCCGGCCCAATGGGATCGACGGCCCGCTGGTACTGACTGAATCGTCCTTCAAGGACTACTTCGCGCGCACTGCCGAGGCCTGGGAGGGGATGGCATACATGAAGTCCCGCGCCGTGGCCGGAGACGCGAAACGAGCCGAACGTTTCTTGAAGGAACTGCAGGACCTCGACTGGCAGCGCTACGGCCAGAGCGGACGTTCACGGACCGACCTGCGCCGGATGCGTCAGAAACTTGAAAGCGAGCAAGGCGCCACACATCCGCTCAAGGCCGGGCGTGGCGGCTACTATGACATCGACTTCATCCTCATGTACCTGCGTCTGAAAAACGCCGGCGTCTACTTCAAGGTGCTGAATACGCCGGAGCGGATTGAGGTACTGGAAAACATGGGTCACCTGGATAGTGCTGGCGCGAAGTTTTTGAACGAGGCAGCGACGTTTTATCGGGCCCTCGACCATGCCATACGCGTCCTCACTGGCCATGCGGAGGCCAAGTTTCCGTCGCAATCGCAAGCGGAGGCGCTCGATGCGCTGTTGCGCCGCTGGACTCCGATTCCGCTAAGCGAACTGGATAATATTCGCTCGCAGACGCGCAGCGCCTTCGAGAAGTTGTTCGGCTGAGATTTCATCGCGCTATCGTCAGGGCTTGCAAGTAGCGTTCCGCCGAGCGGCGAACGACAGCCTTCGCATCCGCGTGAATAACAAACCCAGGCCACGCGCCGAACAACTTTCCAAATTCAAAACGGTCGAGTGCGCCAACGATCCTACTGACACTGGCTGCGCTCAACGGCAGGTAGTTAGGATAGCTGTACATGAAACTCACCCAGCGCCGGTCCATGCACACTTGCGGCAGGTCGCCCGAGAAGAGGGCGCCGATCCCGTTGTCGCCCTCCTTCCGATGCAAGACTTGGAATCCGGCAAAGTGTCCACCGATCTGAATCAAAGTGAACGCGTCGCCTAGCGCATGCGTATCGCCTTGCCAAAACCGGATACATGGATGCGGGCGCTGGACCCATTGCCGGTCGTCTTCGTGAAGGTAGATCGGCGCGCCTCCAAAGGCCTCGCTCCACTCCACCATCGATGAGTAGTAATGCGGGTGGGAGATCGCGATCGCGGAAATTCCGCCCAGAGCTCGGATCCGAGCGACCGTGTCGGTGTCGAGGAGACTAACGCAATCCCACAGAATGTTGCCAGAGCTATGCTGAATCAGGAGTCCACGCTGGCCGATGGCGAACTTGGGTTCCGTCCCAATGCCCCAAATCCCTGGGCTCTCCGGATAGAACGCGTTATGATGGGCGGTTCGCAAGTCGTCCAAAGTTATCCATTGCTGCCCTTGCAATCCGATATATTGGCGCTCATCTTCGCATATGGGGCATCGTTCAGGCGGTCGCTCGGCAGGAGGAAATTGCGTCCCGCAAGTCACGCAAATATAAGTCGGCAAAGGTTGGCTCCGGGAAAGAGGCGTCGTCAATAATATACCCCGCCTGTGTAGTCCCACCGATGAAGATGACGGACACCACGCTTCATCATTGCCAAGCGTGATTTAATGAAGGGAAAGCCGACCTATACGGCATCATCAGGAGGAGACCCCATGATTTCACGCATTTCTTTTCCGCTCGCGGCCGCACTGTTCTGCGCGGCGGTTTGCGCTGCGCAGGTGACCCCACTCAATGTAAAAACGGGCGAATGGGAATCGACAATGACAAACGAAACCAGCGGCCAAATGCCCATCCCGCAGGAAATGCTCGACAAGATGACGCCCGAGCAGCGCGCGAGAATGGAAGCCGCCATGAAAGCGCGCGGCATGCAGGGCCCTCGAACGATCGTCAACAAACAATGTGTTAAGAAGGAGGACCTCGACAAGCCCTTCGGCTAACGATAATAAGTCTTGCAAACGGACCATCGTGACCTCTTCCGCCACTAAGCAGGAGATTCACATGGAATGCGAAATGGGGGGCGGCAAACAAGTCGGCACGCTTAAATTCGAAGCGGTCGATTCGAGCACCGTCAAGGGATCCATGCAGATGACTGCCTCAAACGGAGGCCGGACCATGAACGTGAACTCCACGTTTTCGGCCAAGTGGCTGGGGCCGGCCTGCACGGAATCCGACAAATAAGTGTTCTTACTGCTTTTGCTGTGGGCGCGGCTCCGAAGCCGGCGGCACAATGCTCTTCATCCGCAGATAGCTGACCATGCTCCCGTAGATTTCGTTGTTGTGGCCGTAATTCAGAATTAGCAAGGCCATGCGCAGATTCCGCGTTGTCCTGCCGTTCTCCTGAGTGATATCGATCATCTCCGCGCCGGAGGCGTCGGTAAGCGAAGCGTATGCGCCACCGCAATACGCGAAGGCGTCGGTCAAAGCCTTGATGAACTCGGCTTTGGTCGAAAGCTTTGTGAGATCGTTGCCAGCATTCGGATTCTTTTCGCCCTTGGACTGCGAACACCAAAGATAGTTGTAGTTTGCAAGGTGCCCTACCTGCTGCCCGAACGTTCGCACTTCCATCTGGGGGCCGGGGCGCAGTCCGTAATTCTCCTCTGGCATCTTTTCAGCGGTTCTGAGAATGGTGTTGCTGTTCCTGCTGAAAGCGTCGCGAAGCCAGGTGGAGAGCGGATTGGCGGGAGGCTGCTGACCCGTCTGCGCCGCGGCATTGAGAGCGCAGAACGCCGCTATTACCACCACCAAAAGTCTGCCCATGGTCATCTCCTTTTTGCCGCAGCCGCCGGCGCTGCCGCTTCCAAATGCGCCGCCACGTAGGTTAATACGTCGCCACGCTCGCGCGCAAGCTCGGCCAGGCGGTCGAAGTCTCCGGCCAGTTCGCACAGTTGCTGAGCGGTCGGGCAGGCGATCTCGGAGGCGTGGGCACCGGGAAGATATTCGAGCGAAACCTCCAGCGCTTCCCGATACCGGTCCAGCCGCACCAGAAGATTGACCAGAATTTGCGCTGGCCAGTTTCCAGTCGTCTCCGTCTCGATGACTTTCTTCCGGAAGTGGGCGATATGCTCGTCGACATCCAGGCCCAATAGGGCCTGCACATAGTGATCGTAGTCGACGAAGGGGTCCTCAAATGGCGGCCGGCCAGGGTACTGGAAGTTGGCGGATAGCCGCTTCCCGTACTCGCACAGCTCATGAAATTGCCGTAGCGCTTCGGGGTCGGTGACTTCCGGACAATACTGCAGCAACGAAACCACGTGCGAAGGATCGATATACGAGCTGTACTCGCCAAACAGCCAGTCGCGGCCCTCGATCAGGCCAGCAATGCTGGTTAACCCCGTCTTGTGGCCCTCATGTTCTTCAATCGCGTTCTCAAGCGACGCTAGCAACTCGGAATAGATGTTCTTCGCCAGTACGGCGATACATTGCGGCCGGTTTTTCTCTCCGCCGTTGCCGCCGAAATAAGTGAGCGCCCTGCAAATGCCAAATTTTCCGATCACGAGGTCGAGACCCTTCGCCGGATGGACACCTTGCATGAATGCGATCTCTATGATGGCGTCGACGTTTTCGCCCGGTTCCACTTTTTCGATAGCCGCCGCGACACGCTTAACGTCACCCGTGGCGCGAAGGTAGGGCCACGCTTTGGGGATATCTCCGCTCGCCAGGAGCAATTCGCCGGTTTCTTGCGCGGCCTCGATCAGAAATTGCTGATACTTCGTCTGAACGTCAGGCGGAAGCGCCGCGAGGTTGGGAGCCTGAATGAGCGGCAGCCCCAGCTCCAGGCGCTTTTTCATCAGCTTGGCTTCGAACAGAAGATGGTAGTCCTTAGACTCGCGGAATTGCCCAATCAGGTAGTCCAGGCTGCTGGCCGGGTCGTCGGACTCGAGCATCGGTTCGAGCACTTCGAAGGCAGGCTCAAGCATCGTGGTTCTCATCATATCAAGCCGAGCCGCCGGCTCTTCCAAACGCTCTTCGCCAGATCGAGACGGGCGCTACGGCAGTTGCGTGGCTTGACGCGCCACCATTTGCCAGCCGGACGCTTGCTTCGCCCATACCGTGGTCAGAAAAACATGGTGCGACACGGTTGGCGTAACGAACATCACATTGTGCGTGGTAATAACGTTATTTCCATACTGCCGGACGTTGGTGGTTTCAAACTTGATGGCTGTGTATTTGACCTTGCCGGTGATCCCTTTCAGGACGTCCGCCTTGGTTTCCATCGCACCGTTGGAGTGGAAATAGGTGAGGTCATCGGCCAATAATTTCGCGACCGTAGCAGGGTCGGATTTAACCATCCCATCGTCAAATTGCTTCTCCGCGGCGAGGACCGCTTTTTCATCGCCAGGAGTTGCCAAACCGGCGAACGCAGGCGCCGAAAGCGTAAACACGAGGGAAAGGGAGAGAAGCTTCATAAGCGTCATAAGGTATTGGTGGAGGCGGCGGGAGTTGAACCCGCGTCCGAGAAAGTCAATCGCGAAAAGACTACGTGCGTTTCCGATTCGGTATTTTTCGTCCACCCCATGCGGAACCGGCAAGAGGGGGATGGCTTAGCCTGATTGATCTCGGCTTTCGGCTCCAGACGGAAGCCTTAGGCCTATCCTGCAAGATGACGCTCTTAAGACCGGTGCAGGCCCGTGGCCCCAGAGCGGCAACTTAATTAATTAAGCTGCGTAAGCAAACTGCTGATTATTGGCAGTTGTTGTTTTCCGATCGTTTTACGGGAGCTCGGAACCCGGCACGACTTCCCACGACGGATGCAATCCCGTCGAATCCGTTGCGCCCCCTTTCTTATTCATTCTACCATTTGAGAGTTGACAGTCCCCACCACTACTCCGGAAACCGGAACTTCTGAAGGCGAACGCCTCGCGCCGCTTTACCACGTCGTCCTGCTCGATGACGACCAGCACACCTACGATTATGTGGTAGAGATGCTGGGTGCGCTGTTTTTCCTGCCGGTCGAAACCGCCTATCAGCACGCAGTGGAGGTGGATACCACGGGGCGCACGGTTGTCATCACATGTGAACGCCCGCAAGCCGAATACGCGCGCGATCAGATTCATGGTTATGGCGCCGATCCGCGCATGCCCAAGTCCAACGAGTCGATGAAAGCGGTGATACAGCCGGTTTCCGCGGGTCCCAGATAGTTTGGGGGTGCCAGCTTTTAGGCGTGGCGCTTCATGATCTGCTGCAGGTTTTGCGAAAACGACGAGCGCGCGAGCACCATGTCGCAGCCCGCCTCCTGCGCCGCCTGTTTCAACTCGCCTTGCACGTGCGAAACGTAGCCCAGCAGACTGATCTTCTGAAGTGCCGAATCGGCCTTAAGTTTTCGAATCAGAGCCACTGGCTCGATGGCAGCGAAGTTCAGATCCAAAATGATCAAGGCTGGATATTCGGCGGCTTGATCCAGCGTGTCCCGCTCGCTCTTCACGAACGCGACGCTCAGTCCGGCGCGCTTGGCGGCCTCGTTAATCTTAACGGTGAAGAAGAGGTCTTCCAGCACCGCCAGCACTCTCTTGGTGGCTACAGTTGACATGTAATTGATTTGAAAAGCACGGGGCGGGTGAAGTCCAATCCTAGCATGCTAACGTGAATCTAAGTGCCCGACTCCAACCCTTTTGCCGACCCTCTGCGCTTCGAACGCCAGGTGCCGGAATGCGCCATCGTCATCTTCGGAGCCAATGGCGATCTCACCAAACGTAAGCTGGTTCCGTCGCTCTACCGTCTGGCTTACGAGCGGCGCCTGCCCGCCACGGCCTCGATTATCGGCACTTCGCGCACGCCCCTCAGCGACGATGTGTTTCGCGGGAAGATGCACGATTCCGTGAAGGAATTCCTGGAAGACAGCCCGTTTGACGAGGATCAATGGACCGGCTTCGCCAAAGGTCTGCACTACATCGCAGGCGATTTGAGCGACCCGAAACTCTACTCCGCCATCAAGGACAAATTGACGGCGCTGGGCCGGACCAACGTTCTGTATTATCTTTCCACTCAGCCCAGCTACTATGGCGAGGTGGTGGAGCGCCTGGGCGCTGTGGGCCTGGGTCGCACTACCCCGCAAGGCTGGCAGCGCATCGTTGTCGAAAAGCCGTTTGGCCATGATTTAGCTAGCGCACGAGAATTGAACGAGCGCATCCACGGAGTGTTCGCCGAAGCCGACGTTTACCGCATCGATCACTATCTGGGCAAGGAAACCGTGCAGAATATCCTGGCCTTTCGCTTCGGCAATGGCATTTTCGAGCCGCTGTGGAATCGCCGCTACGTGAACCACGTGCAGATCACGGCTGCGGAATCGATCGGCCTCGAGGGACGCGGAGCATATTATCAGGAAGCCGGCGCGGTGCGCGACATGATTCAGAATCATCTGCTGCAGGTGATGGCGACGGTCGCCATGGAGCCGTCGGCGGTGTATGAGCCGGACGCCGTGCGCGATGAACGCGCGAAGCTGCTGCGTTCGATTCGCATTCTGCGTCCGGAGGAAGTCCCGCTCTACGCGGTGGCGGGACAATACGGGGGATTCCGCCATGAGCCGGGCGTCGACGCGTCATCGCAGACACCCACCTACGCCGCGGCGTCCTTCTATATCGACAACTGGCGCTGGGCGGGCGTGCCGTTTTACATCCGCAGCGGCAAGAAGTTGCCTAAGCGAACCACTGAGATCGCCATCCAGTACAACACGGCGCCGCACGCGCTGTTCACTCCCGATGCGGGGGGCGTGACCATGCGGCCCAATCTTCTGATCCTGAGAATTCAACCCGAAGAAGGCATCTCACTGCGATTTTTATCCAAGCAACCGGGCAGCGGCATGCGCCTCCGGCCGGTGTCGATGGATTTCAACTACGGTTCCAGCTTTGGCGAGCGCTCGCCCACGGCCTACGAGACGCTGCTCGAAGACGCGCTAACCGGCGACGCCACGCTGTATACCCGGCAGGATATGGTGGAAGCAAGCTGGCGTGTGGTGACGCCGATTCTGGAAGACTGGGCAAATCGCAAGTTCGAATTCCCGAATTACGATCCGGGCACCTGGGGTCCCGCGGCCTCGGATGAGATGCTGGCGCGGCAGGGACACGTGTGGAGGAACAGTTGAAGCCCGCGGCGCCGGTCATCGATCCGGAAAAGATCCTGCACGATCTGCGCGAGCTGTGGGCGCAACTGGCCAAGGAGCAGGGCGGTGCGGGAGGCGTGCTGCGCGCGTGCTCGATGACCCTGATCGTGGTCGCCGAGCACGATGACGATGGCGGATGCCGAGTTCGGCCAGAAAGACCATCGGCGTGCTGATGCACGGCCATCCCAGCCGCGCCATCGTGCTGACGCCGCGCGAAGGCGGCGAAGTTTAGCGGGCGCGTGTTCGCAGAATGCTGGATGCCGCTCGGCGGACAGCAGCAGATCTGTTCCGAGGGCATCGAAATCACCGCAGATTCAGAGCAGACCGATGAGGTCGCCCGGCTGTTGGTGCCGTTGATCGCGCCGGATCTGCCGGTAGTGCTATGGTGCCGCGGGCCGCGCGCGTTCTTGGACCGGTCTCTCGATCCACTTTTCCCGCTGGCCAACAAAATCATCTTTAACACCCGTGCGGTGCGGCATGCCAGTTCGGCTATTGAGTTTCTGCGGCGGATGCGCAAGGACGGGCGGCAGGTGGCGGATCTGGCATGGACCAGGCTTACGGGATGGCGCGAAGCAGTGGCCCATTTGATGGATGCCTGCCCCGGCGGGTGGCTCGCGGCGGCCGGTGGAGAGGTCCGAATCGAGTACGGCGGCGGCCGTCCGGGAACCCGGTCCTTGTATTTCGCGCGTTGGATCGAGCGCGCCCTCCCTGGAGCGAGCGTGACGCTGATTCCGGTAGACGGTGGACCAGGAGTGCATTCAGTGGTGTTCGCGGGTTGCGGCGCGGAGACCTCAGTTCGCCTCGGTGAGGGTTCTTCGCTCGATGTGCGCACTGCGGAGCGCAGCTATTCGGCCGTACTGCCGCCGGATTCCGAAGAATGCTTGCTGCACGAAGAATTATCGATTTTGGGGAGGGACCCGGTATTCGATCGGGTGCTAGGCTGATGGATATTCGGCAATTCGCGGACGCCGAGACGGCCGCGGAGTCCTGCGCCGGGCAGATTCTCGACTGGCTGCGCGAGGAGCTGGAGAACCGGGAAATAGCGTCGTTCGCGATCTCCGGAGGGTCATCGCCGCGCAGGATGTTCGAGATCTTCTCGCGCACCCGTTTCGAGTGGGAGCGCGTGCATTTGTTCTGGGTGGATGAACGTGCTGTGCCGCCCTCAGACGCGCAGAGCAATTT
This sequence comes from Bryobacterales bacterium, assembly GCA_963779075.1. Taxonomy (GTDB): domain Bacteria; phylum Acidobacteriota; class Terriglobia; order Bryobacterales; family Bryobacteraceae; genus Palsa-187. The sequence continues at coordinate 34,917 of CAVZWS010000016.1, read as the reverse complement.
CAAGTTCGCCCAAGACGCCTGGCTGAGGCCCGGCAATTTCCCCGCGCCCAACATTCATCGGGTTCTAGCCGAATTGGACCCAGCAGAGGCGGCGGCACGTTACGTCGAAGGCATTCAGCAGTTCTTCGATCTGGCGCCCGGCGAACTGCCGCGCTTCGACGTGGTGCATCGCGGTATGGGCCCGGATGCCCATACGGCCAGCTTGTTTCCAGGAGAGCCCCTGATCGAAGACCGGTCGGGCATCGCCGCCGCCGTTTGGGTGGAAAAATTCAAGCAGTGGCGCATCACGCTACTGCCGGGAGTGCTGATGGCCGCGCGTCACACGGCGTTGCTGGTCGCGGGCTCGGATAAGACAGCCGCGCTGTGCTCCGTGCTTAATCAGCCGTTCGACCCCCTGCAATACCCCGCGCAGATCGCTTCAGGCCTGGGCGCCGTCTGGTTTGTGGACACGGCGGCGGCGCAGGACTCCCACTAACACCAACCCACCGCCGATCAGAGCCGCGCTCGAAGCTTCCGGCGTCAGCGTCGGCGAGGATTGACCCAGTTCGAAATCGTTGATCTGGAGGGGTGAGCCGTTGCTGGTTGGACCCACAAATAACTCGGTGAGCGGAGTGTCGCTGGTGATTCCAAAGAAAAGAACGTTCCCACCAGAGGGAATAACAATGTTGTAGTTAGTGCCACCTACATTGTGATCGCCGACGGCGACCCAGGGATTCGTATATCCGGAACCGGAAGGCGTAGTGATCTCCATCGCAAACGCATAGGTATTCGCCGGAAGCGCGATTTCAATTCCGGTGCCGGTTCCGCCGAGGCCTTGCAACAACGAGGTTCCCGCCACGCTCGCTAGCGTATCGACACTCGGACCGTTGTAATCCGTGAGGACCGTCCCCGTGGGATCCGTGTACACGCCGTTCACGAGATTGCTCCCGGCAAACGTCGCCGGTAACAGCGAGAACGTCAGGCCGGCCGGGCCCGGCGCGGTTTGCCAGACTGCGTAAGTGCTGGCGGTGCTGTCGCAGCCGCTAGAGCACGAGGTATAGCTGGCGGAGACTGGCTGCGCCAGTGCCGCCAGCGCAACTAAAAGGGTCATCTTGGGGATTGTTCGGACCGTCAATGTCATTTCGGACTCTCCAGTGATGCAAAATGAACCCACCTACGGGCCGGTGAAAGCTCCGGGTTCGCCGATTTGGGATTCACGTTGCTATATGGTTCCCGAAGGAGTCCGATTCTCTCCGGATGGAACGCTAGGATGTGCCCGTACTCCCTGCCTGAGGAACACATGGGGGAAAGCAGCACGCAGCTTTCGCGCAAGGCCGGCAGTTGCCGTGGCAGCGTGCGCTGGGGTCTAAGGTGGAGAGGTACTTAGGCTTTTGCTACTGGCGGGGGCAAGGCGCGGGCGGGGCAAACCGACTTAAAGCCGACCTTCCCATGCGTTCCGTCGCAGAAGGGCTTATTTTCCGATTGACCGCAGCGGCATAAGCCGATGGTTTCGCGGCCCGCGAGATCGAAGGTATTGCCGTTCACGTCGTGAAGGGTGAAGTCCCCTTCGACGCGAATCGAGCCGTTGTCGCGGATAGTGATTTTCGTTGGCATTTTTCTCATCGTAACAGATCGGGACCGCGCGTCCGCCAAACTGCCTGCAGGCTCGGCGACTGAAGATATGCCGGGGCCAGCCTATAATGAGAGGCACCACATGATTCATCTTTCGAGCGATACCGGAGAACTGTTCGCCAGCTCCTACCAATTCGCGCAGCGCCAGGTGCGGAAGCTGATCGAAAAGCATCCCATGCTGTACCCGCTGCACACCAAGGACGGGGAGTGGAAGCATGAAGGACAGGTGTGGACTCACTGGTCCGACGGCTTTCTGCCCGGGATGATGTGGATCTTCTACCGCCACGCGGAGCCGGGTTCAGCGGACGCGAAGTTCTGGTACGAAAATGCGGTGCGCTACACCGAACCTATCGAGCCGCGCAAGAAAGACCGGGACGCGCATGACCTGGGTTTTTTGTTCCTATCCACTTATTACCGCTGGAACCGGCTGCACCCGGATCCGGCCCGGCGCGAAGTGCTGATCGAGGCCGGCCGCACGCTGGCGATGCGCTTCAAGGAGAAGGGCGGCTACCTGCGTTCCTTCGTGGCAGATAATTCGGTGTTTATCGACACCATGATGAACGTCGGGATCATTCTTTACTCCGCGCGTGAGAGCGGCGACCGTAAGCTGCGCGACATCGCTTTACGGCATGCCCGGACCACCAGGCGTGTCCTGGTGCGCGGCGATGGATCGACGGCGCATGAGGGAGTATTTGATACCGATACCGGCGAATTTTTGCACCAGACGACCCATCAGGGCTATCGCGGCGATTCCTGCTGGTCGCGCGGATTGAGCTGGGCCATGTACGGTTTCACGACGGTGTACGAATATAGCCGCGACCCGCATTACCTTGAGACTGCCCAGGCCTGCGCCGATTTCTATATTACGCACTCGCCGTCCGATGGCGTGCCGCCGTGGGATTTCAATGCGCCCGCTGAGAACCGGACTCTGCTCGACACGTCGGCAGCAGCCATCTACGCGGCGGGGCTGCTGCGTCTGTGCCGCCTGGTGCCGGATTCGATGAAGGGGCACCTCTATTGGTCCACCGCCGTCCGCATCCTGCGCTCGTTGTGCGAGAAGCATTTGGGCAAGTCCGACTCCAAATGGGAAGGCATCCTCAAAGGCGGTGTTTATCACGTTCACAAAGGACTGGGCGTGGACGAATCCGTGATGTGGGGCGAATATTTCTTCTGCGAGGCGCTCGAACGCGTCCTGTGGTAAATGCTGACTCTATTCCACACCACCGCGTCGAACGAAACTTTGTTCCGAACCTTGTTGGCGGAAATGGGACCGGAGATTGAGGCTCGCCACATTTTGGCTGCGGATCTGCTCGACCGCGCTATCGCCCAGGGCCGCGTCACCGCCGATATCGCCGCCGATGTGCGGGCTCGAATGCGAGCCGCTCTCGACGATGGCGCGCGCATGCTGCTTTGCACTTGTTCGACTCTAGGCACGTGTGCGGATGAGATGAACGATCCACGAGTTCTGCGCATCGATCGGGCCATGGCGCAGCGAGCGGTTGCGCAAGGCGGTCGCGTGCTGGTGGCCGCGTGTGTGGCGAGTACCCTTGAACCGACGGTTAAGCTATTGCGCGAGTCCGCTCCGCCCGCACGGATCGGTACAGCCGCGAACGAAACGCCGCAAATCAAAACCCTTTTGATGGACGACCTGTGGCCTCACTTCCAACTCGGCGAACCGATCGTCTATTGGCAGGGAATCGCCGAGCGTCTGCGCAAACAAGCCCCGGCGTACGACTGCATCGTCCTGGCTCAAGCCTCCATGGCCGGTGCGGCGGACCTGCTTAACGATTTGCCGGTCCCAGTGTTATCCAGTCCGCGAATAGGATTGGAAGCTGCGATCGCAGCTTACCGGAATCTACGTTAGCGGTTCCTTGCCGAAGAAACCGGTTTCGCGCCGAATACCGCCAGATCGACTGCATCAGCCATCGCCTGGTAGCCCGCGTCGCTCGGATGCAAGTGGTCTCCCGAGTCGAATTCAGGACGGAATTGCTTGGGATTGTTCGGGTCGCGCGTGGCGGCTTCGAAATCGACCACGGCATCGAACGCGCCGCTGGTCCGAATCCAGGTATTGACCGCATCGCGGATCCCTTCCCCCTTTTCACTGGAGTACGCCGCGCCGCCGTAAGGCGTCAACGTGGCTCCCATCACTCTAATGCCGCGCAGGTGGGCGCGTTCGATGATCTGGCGGTCGGCAGCGATGAGTTCCGCCGCGGTAACGGCGTTCTCGGGAAGGGCGTTCGCGCGCGCGCCCTGGCCGATGTCGTTAATCCCTTCGAGCACGATAAGCCACTTCACGCCCGCAGGACTCAAGACGTCTTCGTCGAAACGCGCCAGCGCGTTGGGGCCGGTGTTGTCGCGCAGAATGCGGTTGCCGCCGATGCCCTGGTTCAATATCGCAATGCGCACAGTGTCCCGATTGGCGGCCAGGCGGCGCGCCAGGCGGCTGGGCCAACTGCGGTCGGCTTCTGGAGTCGAGCGTGCGCCGTCGGTAATGGAATCGCCAAACGCAACGATGGCCGAGGCGTCAGCCGGCGCCAGAACCTGCATGCTCGACAGCCAATACCAGGATTGCGTCGTGATCCCATCCTCAATCGAAGACTGCGCCGTCGCGTCGCCCGATTTCGAGATATAAGTGGTGTGAAACGCGGCCGTATGAATCGTGGGCGGCCCTGCGGCCTCCGGCACGTAGACGCTGACTGCAAGCTCGCCCAGAGAAGGAACGTCCAGATCGACTGGATCGCTCAGCGCGGACGCCCCGGGCGGAATCGTGAAGCTGGGTTGCCCGCTAAAGGTGACTGCCCTATCCGTGCCGGCGGCGATCGCGGATTCTTTTGCACGAAGCCCTACGTGGACCGCGCCCAACTTCAGAGGCGTAGTTCCATATGCATTTGAGAACTGCAGGCGCAAACGCCGGCCGCCGATGCTGACCGGAGCGATCATGCGGACGGTTTGATTATTGAAGCCGAGCTGAGCCTGCTGGGCGGCAGTGAACGTTTGTCCGACCGTAGGGGAAACGACGGGCGGCGCGGCGCGCTCGGCCGTGGCCCAGGTGGCCACCCAGTGTTCATTTTGGCCCTGCGCGATCGCGATGTGCGTGGTAAACGCCGCGAGCAGCGCGAACGCCAACACCCGGCGACGGAGCAGATTGCAGGTCTTCATGGACACCTCCAGACGATGAGAATAAGAGGAGTATACACGATTGAGCTTGATGCAATATCGCTACACTATGAGTCGCGGGAGGTCCGGCAGAAAGTCCAACTATGATGGTACGCAAGAGGGAAGTCCACCGCACGGAACGCAGCGGCTGGCTGCGCGCGGCGGTATTGGGCGCGAACGACGGCATCCTTTCGACGGCGAGCCTGGTGCTGGGCGTCGCGGCGTCGCATGCGACTCACGGCAACGTAATGGTGGCGGGAGTGGCCGGGCTGGTCGCCGGGGCGATGTCCATGGCCGCCGGCGAGTACGTATCGGTCCACTCCCAGGCGGACATCGAGGGGGCCGATCTCGATCTTGAACGCCAGGAACTCAAAACTGACGACAAGGGCGAGCACCAGGAACTGGCGGCAATCTACGTCGGCCGGGGGCTGGACCCTGCGCTCGCGAAGCAGGTCGCCGAGCAGTTGATGGCCCACGATGCGCTCGAGGCGCATGCCCGGGACGAACTCGGCATTTCGTCGACACTGAGCGCCCGCCCGGTTCAAGCGGCGCTGGCCTCGGCGGGTAGCTTCGCGGTGGGCGCAGCCATGCCTTTGGTGGTTACGGCCATCGGCCCGCCGGCGTCTCTCATCTATCTGGTGTCGGGAACATCCTTGTTTTTTCTTGCTCTGTTGGGCGGTGTGGCAGCACGGGTTGGGGGCGCGGGCGTCACCATCGGAGCGATCCGCGTAACCTTCTGGGGCGCGCTGGCAATGGCTGTGACCGCGGGCGTGGGTGCCCTGTTTGGGACAGCCGTGTAAGAGAAGTCCGGAATAGGATTACGAGGTCGACGTCATATCGAGAGCGTGAGCGCGGATGGAAGGAACATCGGCATCGCTATAGAATGTGAACGGTCGTAGTCCGGATACGGCTCGCCGGTTTCGTCGTCGGTCGATGCAATCATCCAAGCCAGGTCGCCGGCTCCTTCGTGTTCCAGTACGGAGCGTAGCCATGCGCGGTAAATGTCATCCCGTTCGCTTGCCGAAGACAGACCGCGACGGCCTCCAATGCTAATGCCATACTCCTCAAGCAGTATGGGTTTCCCGGCGCTTCTTCCCACGGCAAGGTGCTGCTCAATCCAGCGCAGTCCGAAGCTGAGAGGATCGCGCTGTTTCCAGGCTTGTGGATAAAGGTGGAAGGTGCCGAAGTCGATGTCGGGGACGTTAAGAAAGGCCTCGCAATCTACGCCGTGTTTCCCCAAAAGCCTTCGTCGCCGACTCCAAGCAGGTGGTTCGAATCATTCTGCTTGATCCAACGGCTCATGTCGCGCACCCATTCGAGCAGGATCGCGCCGCCGCTCGTGTGCATCGCAGCGCGGCTCATTCGCCAGCTCCCACGCGAGAATGGCGGGCTCGTCTTTGTATATGCGCCCGGTTACAGTGTTCTTCCGCGCAAGGATTTGCCCCACGTAGCATTGGTAGGCTTGGCGAATGACTGAGTCACGATAGAAATCATCGCGCGATGCAGCTTGAAACCACTCGACGTAGCGATCCATGCCTCCGAAGTCAGGCCAATGGTTGACGAGTGGGAGAATCAGACGAATCCCAGCTTGTTCAGCGTCGGCGATGAGGCGATCCAGGCGCTGAAGCCCATTTTCGCCGATATTCACTTCGGGGCGATGGGTTGCGGGATTCCAGGATTGGAAATAGACGCCGCGCCAGGATTCGCCATCGAGGAACGCGGGAACTCGCAGAACATTGAGGCCGATGCGTTTCGGCCAAGTCGATGACGGCTGTGCGCATGGCGTGGGTCGCGAATGCCGCATAGTAATTATTGGCGCCGGCGATTTTGAACCGCGATCCGTTGTCGTCGAAGTGACCGTTGCGAGCGCCTATCAGGTTCATTGGGGGCGTCTAGTAATCGGGCAAAAGCTGGTGCGGCGCGTCAATCCAGAAGTCGGGCGACCAGCGGGCGAGCTCCTCGCGTTCCCCGTAGCCCCACGTCACCGCGCAAGTTGGGATTCCGGCGCGCCGTCCGGCTTGCATGTCGGCGGCGGAGTCCCCGATGAACAGGCAGTCTCCGGCGCGCGCGCCCAAGACTTCTAGCGATTTGAGCAGCACGTCGGGCTCGGGTTTGGCAGGAAAGCCGTCGGTTCCCTGTACGTGATCGAAGTGGTGGATGAGCGCAAACTGTTCGAGCACGATGCGGGTCGTGGGAGTGCCTTTGGTGGTGGCGGTAGACTTCCGGCCGCCCAGTCGCGCGAGAGCAGCAGCGACTCCTGGGTATACCGCGGTCCCGCCATGTTTGCGTGCCGCGTAGATCGCGCGGTACTCCAGCATCATCTGTTCGGCTTCGGGAAGCGAGAACCCGAGTTCCAGGAACTCCTCGATCAGATGGCGGCCAATATAACGGCGCAGGACCTCATGGGTAACGTCAGTGCGGCCGTGGGCGGCCAGGACTTCCGTCACCGCGCCGCAGATGTCGGCTTGCGAGTCGACGAGGGTACCATCGATGTCGAACACGTAGACGGGGAATGCCGGAATCACCGCGTAGTCGTTTCGCGGCGCGGCGCTAGGCCGGCTGCGGACCGCCTTCGAGCATGCCGGGGAGACGCCGCGGCGGCTCCGGCTTAATCACCTGCTGCGCACCGTCGCCACTCGAAGAGGGCGGTGGCGGAGCCGGCATGGCTTCGAGAGTCTCGCCGTCGATCAATTGCCGAACCTCGCTGCCGTCTAGAACCTCACGCTCCAGCAGCGCACGGGCGATGCGGTCGAGCGCGTCCCCTCGTTCTTCAATGATCCTGCGGGCGCGGTCGTAGCCTTCCTGCACCAGCTTTTTCACCTGCTCGTCGATGCGGATGGCGGTGGCTTCGCTGAAATCCCGGTGTTGCGCGATTTCGCGTCCCAGGAAGATCTGCTCCTCGCGCTTGCCGAAGCTGAGCGGGCCGAGTTCGCTCATGCCCCACTCGCACACCATTTTCCGCGCCATGTCGGTGGCGCGTTCGATGTCGTTGCCGGCGCCGGTGGTCACATGATGCATGAAAATCTCTTCGGCGATGCGGCCGCCCATCAGGATGGCCATTTGCCCTTCGAGATAATCCTTGTCGTAGCTGTGCTTATCGTCGAGCGGCAGCTGCATGGTCAAGCCCAGTGCCATACCGCGCGGGATGATAGTCACCTTATGCAGCGGATCGGCGTTGGGAGTGAGGGCCGCCACCAGGGCATGGCCGGCCTCATGATAAGCCGTGTTTTTCTTCTCTTCGTCGCTGAGGATCAGGCTGCGGCGCTCGACGCCCATGATCACCTTGTCCTTGGCAAGCTCGAAATCGAACTGCATGACCACCTTGCGATTCTGGCGGGCCGCCACCAGCGCAGCCTCATTCACCAGGTTGGCGAGATCCGCGCCGACGAATCCGGGAGTACCGCGCGCGATGGTCATCAGATTCACATCGTCGCCCAGCGGAACTTTCTTGGTGTGAACTTTGAGAATCTGTTCCCGGCCCTTCAAGTCCGGACGCCCCACCACCACGCGGCGGTCGAAACGGCCAGGCCGCAACAAGGCGGGATCGAGCACGTCGGGCCGATTCGTGGCCGCAACCAGGATGACGCCTTCGTTGGATTCAAACCCATCCATCTCGACCAGCAACTGGTTGAGGGTCTGTTCGCGCTCGTCATGTCCGCCGCCCAATCCGGCTCCGCGATGGCGGCCGACGGCGTCGATTTCATCGATAAAGATAATGCAGGGGGCGTTCTTCTTGCCTTGCTCGAACAGATCGCGGACGCGGCTGGCGCCGACGCCGACAAACATTTCGACGAAATCCGAACCGGAGATCGAGAAGAACGGCACGTTGGCTTCACCGGCGATGGCGCGGGCCAACAGGGTCTTGCCGGTACCCGGCGATCCCGACCAGCAGCACGCCCTTCGGAATGCGTCCGCCCAGCTTCTGGAACTTTTGCGGCTCGCGCAGGAACTCGATGATCTCCTGCAGCTCTTCCTTGGCTTCCTCAACTCCGGCCACGTCCTTGAACGTCACCTTCTTCTGCTGCGAGGAATGCAGGCGCGCGCGCGATTTCCCGAAGCTCAAAGCCTTGTTGCCGCCGCTCTGCATCTGACGCATCATGAACACCCAGAAGCCCACCAGCAGCACGAAGGGGATGGCGTTCATCAGCAGAGAAACCCAGTTTCCGCCCGCGTCCTTTTCGACGTTGACGGCAACGCCCTTGTCGATCAACAGGGTGGTGAAGTCGTTGTAGGTGTGCGGAACGGTGGACGTGAACTCGTCGCCGTTCTTGTATTTGCCATGGACGTCGCCGGTCACGCTATTGAGGGTGATCTTTTCGACCTTGCCGTCCTTGACGTCGCGGACCAGAACCGAAAAGTCCGGGTGAGCTCCCGTCGGCTTGGTATTCTTGATCACCGCAAAGACCAAGCCCACCAGACCCAGCACCACCACCCACAACACCAGATTTCTCACGCTCGAATTCATGCGTTCTCCCCAAATGATTCCGGCAAAAACTGCCCTCTATTGTACAGACGAGATAACCGCACCAAAGGGTTCAACTGTTCGGCAGTTCCCCTTCCCAGATCCGCACCACCGGGCCGGGCTCGCGACCCGCCGCAAACTCCGCGGCGGCTCCGAACGTTCTGGACCACAAGATCGTGTCTCCACTACTGACAATCGGCCACGACGGCCTTAACCAGGAGGGTATCCGCGCCACTTGGAACATTTCCTTGATCTTCTGATCCCGGCGTCTGCCCCTGGGGACGGTAATGATCTCCTGGCTTCCACCCCCGCAATTCCAAAACCGGGGGGAGTCGCCGCAGACTTAACTCGGCTGCTTTTAGCGTAGCACCCTTTTTTGAGGCGAAAGATTGCGGCGCGATCTCGAAATGGAGGCAGGTGTCGGAGGATACGGCATAGGTTCCGGGAATCGCCAGCCGGATCGAAGAAGAATCGACCCGCGGCGCCGCCGCAGCCGCCACCCGAATCCAATCGAAGGAGCGGCGGACATCGAGGCCGGGCAGGCGTAGCCGGCCGTCACCCTCAGGTTGCGCCGCCAGCTCCAGAACCCGCTCGACGTGCAAAAACTCGAGACGCCGCAGGTCCCCTTTCACTTGCGCGATCGCGCGGCGGATCAGACGCCGGCCCACCGCGGGCGGGAGCGCGGCGAGAGCAGATGCGCGCAGTTCGATTCCTCCAGAGCGCGGAAGCAGAATGCCAGCCGACAGATCATCGATGTAAGATCGCCACCAGCGCTCTTCATCGTGCGCCAGGCTCGCCAATTGCGCGAGCGATTCGCCGATCCGTGGATTCCAGTCGCGGGCGAGTTGCGGCAGCAGCGAGCGGCGAATGCGGTTGCGGGCGAAGCGGGGATCGAGGTTGCTCGAATCCTCGCGCCATTCGAATGCCGCGACCGCGAAGGAACTCGACCACTTCGCCGCGAGTGACATCGATTAGAGGACGGACGTACGATGGCCGGCCGCTGTCGCCCGTCCGTCACCGGATAAATCCCGGCGAGGCCGCGCAAGCCGGAGCCGCGCAGGAGGCGAAACAGAACCGTCTCGGATTGATCGTCCCGCGTGTGGCCTAAGGCGACGCGGTCGGCCCCCAATCCAGCAAAAAAAGATCGGCGCGCGCGCCGTCCGGCTTGCTCCAGATTGTCCTTCGCGGAGGCGATGTCTGCGCTTGCGCGATAAGAACGGGAGGCCGAAGCGCGCGGCCAGTCCGGCCACGAAACGTTCGTCTTCATCGGACTCGGCTCCACGCAGTTGGTGATTCAGGTGGGCGACGGAGAGCGAGACGCCGAAATCCGGCGCCAGTTCCAGCAGCACATGCAGCAAGCAAACGGAATCCGGGCCGCCGGACACCGCGACGGCGACGCGGCTCCCGCGAGGCAGCATGTTATAACGAATAATGGTTTTGCGGACCCGCTCCAGCACGGCCAACTCTTTCACTATTGTAGTGTTTAGGGGGTTTTTTATAGGAAGAGATGATGGACCCCCAGCTTCAGCAACGCGCGGCGAAAATTCGTCTGCTGCTTATGGATGTCGACGGCGTGCTCACCAACGGCCTGCTTTTTAACGTGCCAGCTCTGAATGGACAGATGATCGAGACCAAGGGCTTCAACGCCCAGGACGGCATCGCGCTGCAGTGGCTCAGGTGGAACGGCATTCAGACGGGAGTCATCAGCGGGCGCGAATCGCACGCGCTGGAAGTCCGCGCCAAGCAAGTCGGAATGACGTATGTCTACCAGGGCCATATCGAGAAGGTGCCGATCCTGGAAGAAATCATCCAGCGCAGCGGCTTCGCCCTCGACCAGATCGCTTACGCCGGCGACGATTTAACCGACGTTCCGATCCTGCGCCGGGCGGGCCTGGCGCTTGCTCCCGCCAATGCCCGTCCGGAAGTGAAGCGCTGCGCGCACCATGTAACGGCCGCGGCAGGCGGCGACGGCGCGGTGCGCGAAATCGTGGAAATTCTGCTCCAGGCGCAAGGCCACTGGGACGGTTTGCTAAAGAAATACGAGGTGGAGTGAGTGGCGAACCCCAAGATCGGTATTGAGATTCTTTCCGCCTCCGGCCCTGGCATTCTGCACGCGACCACCGGTGTGATCGCTCGGCATCGCGGAAATATCACTAGCGTCGAGATCATAGAAGGCGGTGAAAGCGGCACCGACCACGTGTATTTCGAAATCGAGGCGCAGGGCGATCCGGCGCCCATGCTGGAGGATTTGCGGCAGCTTCCGATTGTCCGCCACGCGGCGCAAGTGGCGACGATGGAAAAGATTTATGGGAAACGGATCATCATCGTGGGCGGCGGAGCGCAGGTGGGGCAGGTTGCCATGGGAGCGATTCTCGAAGCCGATCGCCACAACATTCGCGGCGAACACATCTCCATCGATACCATCCCGCTGGTGGGGGAGCAGCCGCTGGCCGAAGCCGTGCGCGCCGCCGGCCGGCTCCCGCGCGTGAAGGCCATCGTGATGGCGGGATCGCTGATGGGCGGCGATATCGAGAACGCGGTGCGCGAAGTGCGCGCGCAGGGGCTGCTGGTAGTGAGTCTCAACATGGCGGGCAGTGTTCCCGATGCGGCCGACCTGGTGGTGACCGATCCGGTCCAAGCCGGCGTCATGACCGTCATGGCGGTGGCCGATACCGCAAAATTCAGCGTTGGGCGTCTAACGCGCCGGGTTTTCTGATTCAGGCAGTCAAAGCCTGCAGCTCCGCGATTTCACGGCGCAACGTTTGGAGTTCCTGAAGGGCCGCCGCGAAGTCGCGGCCGCGGGCTGCCAGTTCGATGCGCTGGGCGCACTCGCTAAGCGCGCGCGAAGCCAACTGCTCGGCGGCTTCGGATATCTTGCGGGACTCGCTGCCGAGCGTGGTTCCATCGGCTTCGGCCGCAGCGGCTTCCAGGCGCTCCAGGCGCTCGGGCGCCAGTTGGAGGAATACTTCAAGCAGATCGTTCGCCATCGCGGAGTCTTCCAGCAGCAACCTCGTCGTCACGCCATTGTCGGAAACAGCCCCCTGCGGAGCAGGACGTCTCGATCGCTTGTTCCTGCAACTGTTTCTCGATGATGGATAGAAGATGCGCGGGCTGGATGGGCTTGGACACATAGGAATTCATACCCGCCTGCAGGCAACGCTCGCGATCGCCGTTCATGGCGTGGGCGGTCATGGCGATAATCGGCAGCCGGTCCCAGCGCGAGTTCAGGCGCACGATTCGCGTGGTTTCCAGACCGTCCAGCACGGGCATCTGAACGTCCATGAGGACCACATTGTAGGCTTGATTCGGCGCTCCCAGGCTGGCGTCGAGTTTCGACAGCGCCTCCCGGCCGTCGCTGGCGACGTCGATGCTGTAGCCCTTTTTGCGCAGAATCGCGAGCACCACTTTCTGATTCACCAGATTGTCTTCGACCAGGAGCACGCGCACGTCCGAGGGCGTGATCTTCTTCATCGCGACGCCGGCCTGCGGCGCCGAGGACGCCGCGGCGGATTCGGCCACTGGCGTCCAGGGCAAGGTGACGATGAAGGTGCTTCCTTTTCCTACTTGACTCTCCACGCTGACGTTGCCGCTTTGCATCTCAACCAGCCGTTTGGTGATGGCCAGGCCCAGTCCGGTACCGCCGTACTTGCGGGTAATGCTGCCGTCGGCCTGCGTGAATTTTTCAAAGATCGCCGTTAATTTGCCGGATTCGATGCCGGCCCCGGTGTCGCTGACCGCGATCTTCATTTGGGCCGGTCCGTTGGCGCTCGCGGCAGAGGATAGGCGGAGGCACACCCATCCGCGTTCGGTGAACTTGAGAGCGTTGGATAGGAGATTGGCCGCGATCTGGCGCACGCGGAGTGGATCGCCGATCACCTTCAACGGGGCGCCGGTGTCGATTTCGAAGTGCAGCGCGATCTTTCTTCTGCGCAGCACGCGCGTGGAAGGACTTCACGCAATCGTCGAGTACCGTGCGCACATCGTAGGGGATACTCTCGATCATCATCTTGCCGGCTTCGATCTTGGAAAGATCCAGAATGTCGTTGAGCAAAGCCAGCAGAGCATAGGCCGAACGCTGGGCGATCGCCAGTTCCTCGCGCTGTTCGTCGCTGAGCGCGCTGTCCAGCACCACCTCCAGCATGCCCAGCAGCCCGTTCATCGGAGTGCGCAATTCATGCGACATGTTCGCCAGAAACTCGCTTTTTGCCTGACTGGCGGCCAGCGCGGCGCGCATGGCTTTTTCCAGGTCTTCGGTGCGCTGGCGGATGCGCTCTTCGAGAAGGTCGCGATGCTGGCGGATCTCGGCTTGCGACGCATTGATCTCCGCAATCATCTGGTTGAAGCTTTCGCCCAGATATTGGATCTCGTCATGAGTGGAACTGATCTGAATAGGCTCGAATTTTCCTTCGCGCACGGAGGTGATACCCTGCTGCAGAAGCGCCAGCGGACGCCCCAGGGCGCGCATGGTAAATCGCGAGATCAGACCGCCCAGCAGTACTACGATGGCGCACATCAGAATGGCTTTAGGCGCGTCAAAAGTGTGGCTGCGCACGTCCCAAAGAATGATCAATCCCACCATCCACAGGAACAGCAGAACGGTGAAGCGCGAGAACTTGGACGACAACGAACGGAAATTGGCCGACTTTATTTCGTCCACCTCATCCATGGTGCCTTTTTCCCGGCCTAACCACCATTAGAAGTAGACCTTAGTACTTCTAAGGTTACCCTTTAGTTTTCATAGGAAACCTAGTCGCCCGGATCATTGCTACCTTAATCATTCCGGATTGTGCCAGCCGCCGATATCGTCCGCCAGCCGCTCCGCTTCCGGGGGCCCCAGGTGCCCGGATTGTAGACCTGCAAAGGCAAACTCCGGTCCGTCACGCCGTCGACAGCGGACCAAGCTGTCTCCACCGCGTCCTCGCGGATAAAAAGCATACCATCGCCGCGCATCGCATCCGTCAATAAGCGCTCGTAAGGACTCACGGCACCGTCGATATCGAGTTTCATAACCGATAACTCGCTAGCCATCGGCACCAGGTCGAATCCCGGACGCTTCACGCGGATTCCCATGCTGACGCTAAACTCCGGGTTCAACTGAAAGCGCACATAATTGGCCCCGAACGGCACGCGCCATAGTGGGGACTCGCGGAACCGGACCACCACCTCGGTCGCCGTCACCGGCAGGCATTTCCCGGTACGAATCAGGAACGGCACGCCCGACCAGCGCCAGGAGTCCAACTCGAAACGCACCGCGGCGTAAGTTTCCGCCCGCGAATCCGGCGCCACGCCCGGCTCCTGATGGTATCCGGCGAATTGTCCGCGAACCACCATCGCCCGGCGTCAGTGGAACAATAGTGCGGAAGACTTTGGCCTGCTCATCGCGCAGGGCATTCGGGTACAGGCTGGTAGGCGCCGCCATCGCCAGGAAGCCGACCACCTGCAGCAATGGTTCTGCACCACGTCGCGAATCGCGCCCACTTCGTCGTAAAACTTGCCCCGGCCCTGGATACCGAACTTCTCCGCCATGGTGATTTGAACGCTGTGAATATAACGCTTGTCCCAGATCGGCTCCAGAAACGTGTTGGCGAAACGGAAGAACAAAAGATTTTCCACCGCCTCCTTGCCCAGGAAATGGTCGATACGAAAGATCGACTCCTCCGGGAAAACTGAGTTGACGATTGCGTTCAGTTCTTGGGCGGACGCCAGGTCGCGGCCAAACGGCTTTTCCACCACCACGCGCGCGCCTTGGGCGCAGCCCGAACGGCCCAGCGCCTCCACCACCGCGCCGAAAAGACTGGGCGGTATGGCGAGATAGTGGGTGGGACGGCACGCTGATCCAAGCAGTCTGGCGAAGTTGAGTGAAGGTGGCGGGGTCTTGATAATCGCCGTCGATATATTGCAGCAGGCTGGTCAATTTTGCGAAGGCAGCGTCGTTCACGCCGCCGTGCTCGCTGAGACTATCGTGGGCGCGCTGCCGAAGTTGATCCAGCGTCCAGCCGGCTTTGGCCACTCCGATCACCGGCACGTTCAATTCGCCATGGATGACCATCTGCTGAAGCGCGGGAAAGATCTGCTTGTAGGCTAAGTCGCCGGTGGCGCCAAAAAATACCAGTGCGTCGGACACCGCGCCGGCGGGAGCCGGAGGGCGAGTCCCAGCAAGAGGCTGCATCTCTAAGGCTTCCAATCCGCGCGGAAGATGTTGAACTCGTAGTTGCCTTTGCCCTGATAGCTGGAGGAGAAGATCAGGTACTTGCCGTCGGGCGAAAATTCTGGGAAATGACGTGAACTTGCCGTAGTCGGTCACTTGTTCGAGGCCGCTGCCGTCCAGATTCATCAGGAACAGCTCGAAGTAACTCGAATCGCACTTGTTTTTATTCGAGGCGAAAAGGATCTTCTTGCCATCGGGGGTAAACGTGGGCGCGAAGCTGGCGCAGCCGAAATTAGTGATCGTTTTGGCGTTCGAGCCGTCGGCGTCAGCGATATGCACTTCCATCTTCATCGGCGTCGTCAGGTTGTCCTTGAGCAGTTCGCGATATTTCGCGACCTTCTCCGGCGTGTCCGGACGGTACGCGCGCCACACCATTTTCTTGCCGTCGCGAGAGAACACGGCGCCGCCATCGTAGCCTTCGGCCTTAGTGACTTGCTTCTTGCCGCTCCCGTCCTCGTTCATTGTCCATATCTCAAGATCGCCCGACGCCAGCGACGTGTAGAGAATCTTTTTGGTCTTGAAATTGACCGTGCCTTCGGCGTCGTAACCGGTGGTGTCGGTCAGTTTCTTGACGATTTTGCCGGCATCGGTAGCCAGATAAATATCAAACGTGGGATAAACCGCCCACACATAGCCCTTGCTGCGATCCGGCGGCAACGGGCACGCGTCGCCGCCTTCATGCGTCGAAGCGTAAATGATGTGTTGGTTGTCGCTGGTGAAGTAGCCGCAAGTGGTGACCCCTTTGCCGGTCGAAACCATGTGCTGGTCGGAGCCATCGGCGTTCATGACGTACTCCTGATCGCAAGTACGGCCGTCGCGCGTCGACTGGAAAATGATGCGCTTACTGTCTGGCGACCAGTACGACTCACCGTTCGAGCCGCCCTGCGTGAGTTGGATGAGATTCTCGAAATGACGCGCGGGTTGCTGCGCGGCCAGCGGCAGGGAGGACAGCAGAAGCAAGCCAGCCAGCAGAGTCTTCATACCGATCATTGTAGAACGCAGGGAAATACCAGCTGCGCGACAGCGTGGAATCAATCCTGTTCCAGCATAAACTTCGTCAGGATCGCATTGAACTCCGCTGGCCGCTCGATCATCGGCGAATGCCCGCAGCGCGCGAGCTTGTGCAGCGTGGCATGGGCGATCAGGTGAAGGTTTTGCTCCCAATCCTCCACCGGCGCGATTCGGTCGTGCTCTCCCCAGATCATCGAAACCTCACACTGGATCTGCGTCAGGCATTCCCGCATGTCATATTTGCGGACGGCCAATACGTAGCGCAGCATGTTGATTGCGCAACGCCGGTCCAGAGCCACCGCATAGCTCTTTTCAATCATCTCTTCGGGGATAGCCGAGCGATCGTAAAATAACTGATCCGCAATGCAATCGGCATCGTGCCGCGACATGTCCCCACTCCGGCGCAAACCAAGGCTGGGAGTTTCACCCAACCCGGGGCATCCGCTAATGACCATGGCCTTGACCCGATCCGGATGGTGGCGCGCCGTATCCAGCGCCACCAGGCCCCCCAGAGAGTTGCCACACAGGACCGCGCAGGAGATTCCGTGTTCGTCGAGCGTGTCGATCAGCATCCGCCGCAATACTTCTATCGAAGCGGTCTTGGTGTCCAGCGCCGCGAAGGGCTTCACCACTTGCAAAACGCTGTATCCGATGGCTGCGAGGTGATCCCACGCCGGTTTCCAGATCCAGGCGCCGGCGAACAAGCCCGGCAGGAGCACGACCGGCGGCACGGGCAGCCATCCGCGGACGTACTCTATTCGTTCCTGCGACGACTCTACTGCGGGCACGCTAACGGATGTCGCCATGCTGCCACTCCGTGAAGCGATCCGCCGCGAACTGCACGGCCGCGCCCGGAACCGTCAGGATCTTATTGAAGGTGGTCAGGTCTGGCGCGCCTTGGTTCCGTAAATGCAGTTGATACCAGCCACGGCTGTGGAGAAACACTGTGCGTTCCGTACCCGCCTTCCGCGGAGGCGCCGGGAAGGTCACCTCGGCTTGGTCGGTCATGTCCGGCATCGGGTAGTAGCGGTCGTCGGCCGCAGCCAGATCCTGCAGGATATCCTTCCCTTCGGAAGTCCGCGCAGAGTTCGCTGGTATATGGCTCACCTTCACGGCTTTTCCGGCGCCATACGCGACGGCAAACGAGTTGAAGGCCCAATAACCCACGGGCGGCCGCATGCGGATGCGCAAGTGAGTGCCGGTCACATGGCTGACGTCCATTGGAATGACCCGATCCTCAGCCAGCATCGGACCGCCGTTCGGCAGCGCACCCCGCACCACCCAGCCACTGGCCTCCTCCACTTCGATGGGCAAACGGTAGGTTCCCTCGCGCTCGCCCCAAGCGTGAATGCTCTTCAGCCCGGCCGGGTTCCCATCCAACGAAGCGAGCCAGCTCGCGGTATCGCGTCCATGTAGCTCCACCATTCTCTTGATCATGAAAGAGCCCCATAGCCCGGTAGCGGCATTGGCAATCAAGTTCACCTGGGTCGCACCTTTCGGCTTGGGAAACGTTAGAATCAACTCTTGGCGCAGGTTACCGTCGGGTGCAGCAACCGTATCCGGCTCCCAGATCTTCCGGTCGGTCGCTTGCAGCCAGCGCAGCAGATCATTCCCGTCGCGGTCGCGCGCCGCGCTCAGCTTTTGGATTCCGGTATACGAATGGAGCGTCCCGTTCTCATCTGAAACAACGCGCGAACCCTTGGGATGGTCGACCAACCACAATTCCATCAGGTTGGTGTATTGCGTTTCATCCACCTCATTCGTCACCAGCAGCTTGTAGACGCCGTTCTGTTCGCGGACGTGTTCCAGTTCGGAGTAATCGTCGCGCTCCATGCCGCGTGTGATGGCGCCGCCGTAGGGCTCGGCGTCGAAGACGTATTGCGATCCATCCCACGAATAGACGAACGGGCAAGATTGCTTGGTCGCCAGTACAATGGCAATTAAAGTCCCGAACGCCACTGCGGCAATTCCCACCGAAAGCCCGATGGTGCGCGGCGCGGAGACCCCGCGGCGCTCCACCCACAGGCGTTGGACATCCTGCATCGCGATGCTATACGGCGCGCTCTTGACCTTCGCTTCGATTGTGTCGCGGTTCATGGTGCCTCCCGGCGGATCGAATCCGACCTCGGTGCCGGTTTTGGTTGTGATTCCCACGAGGTGCTCCTGCTGAGGTTGCGGAACCTGGCTCACATTGAGCTTTTGAACTTTGTTGACCATACAGCCGCTATTGAGAAAAAATAGAACGGCAGTTAAGAGGATAGAGGTCCCCTGCTGGGGTGTTCGAAGGCGATTCATGCGCTCCTTTGCGCACCAGATTTGACGGGGGTCGAGCGTACGGGGTTCGACTTGTGGGGTGCGAGGTAGAGGATCAGATGCTACAGCAAATCCCCGCCCTCTGCAAGCGTCTTCGTGCCGCCGCTTAAGGAAGAGGGTCCGGGAGCGCCGAGCCGCTGAGGTGCGCGTAGAATCCCAGGTCTTCGCCGGTTGAAAGCTTGGTCGCGTAGATGATCTGGAAGGTGTGCCCGGCGAAGTGCTCGACTACGTGATAAATCGCCGCCAGCACGGTACAGTCGTAGCCCTGCGTTCGTACGCGCTCCATGAGACGTCCCGCAGGCAGCGCGCGGAAAAGTGCTGCCGCTTCCTCGACCGTGGACCGCAATCGCGCAAGCAACTCGTTCGCTCCGGCTCCGTCCTTGGCGGCAAACTCTGCGTCGCGATCGCGCAGATCGGCCTGGCCGCCCACGCCATGCAAAATCCATTGCCGAACGTTACCGTTCAGATGCAGCAGCAGATTGCCCACCGCATTCTGATTGGCGTCTGCCCGCATCCAGATCTGTTCCGGCGTAAGTTTCTGCACGCAGGCATCGATGCGGCCCATCAGTTGCGTCAGCTTTTCCGCGGAGAATGTCAGGAACTCAGTTTCAACCGTCATGTTCTCGTCGTATGTCCATTTTATCGGCCCACCGCAGGAACCGGATCAGTTCGACGCGGTTGCGCCAGGTGAATCCCCAGAAGACGCCGCGCCGAGATGCAGCCGGCGTCCAGCCCGGAATAAGTCTCGATTCGCCACCGCAGATAGGGGCTACGCCAGGGACACAGCCGATACCCTTTCGAGAGCCGCCACATAGCGCCCAGCATTTAGCCTAAACCCGGCCTCTGGAGGCTTCGACGCTTTATCGTCATGCGTGGCGCCCCGGCATCACTTATTCGCGCGGCGTTGGCGTAATAGCCGTTGCGGCTGCGAACATTGGGACGCCCCGGAGCATTCACCGTGACGGTAATTTTACGGAAGGTTCCATCCAGCGCCGTGTTCAATGGCGAATACGCGAGCGTGTATTGATTGCGAATCTCGTGAGCGATTTCAGGCACTTCCTTGTCGACTTCTTCCAGATCCTTGGGATAAAAATCCATCGCGCCGGAAGCTAGCGCGAGATCGTGCAGCGCCCGCTTGGCTTTCTTCGACTCCCGCGGCTCCTCTTCGCTCAAGATGCCGATGGAGTAAATCAGCACGTCGCTCTGCTGTGCCTTGCGCATCAGCTCTTCGAGGTTGATATTGCTGGTATTGTCGTTGCCGTCAGTGACCACCACCAGCACTTTCTTGTCCTTCTTGGCTTTTTCCTTTACGTAGTCCATCGACATGCTGATGGCGTCGCGCATTGCCGTGCCGCCCTTGGTTTCCATGCGGTCGAGAGCTTCTTCCATCTTCTTGATGTTGCTGGTGAAGGGCTGGTCCAGGTAGGCGTCGTCGTTAAAATTCACGATGAACACTTCGTCCTGAGGATTCGAAGCACGCACCAGATTCAGCGCGGCCGCGGCCACCCGGTTCTTCTTGTCGCGCATGCTGCCGCTATTGTCGATGATGATGCCGAGCGACACCGGGATGTCCTCCCGGCGGAAAATCTTGATGGGCTGCTCCACGCCGTTTTCCAGCACTTTGAAGGCCGGCTCTTGCAGGTTGGTTACCAGCTTGCCCTTCTGATCGAGGACGCTGGCATGCACCACGACCAGCCGGCTATCGGCGGTAAAAACCGGAATTTCATCCTGCGGCGCGGCTGCATTTTGGGCCGCCGGCGTGGAAGGAGGCGTCGTGCGGCTCGGCTGCGGCGTTTGGCTGAAGGCCCACGCCGCAGTAAGCAATAACGCGACTCACGATCCTATTGAGTCGGTGCATAATATCCGGTCCGGAACATAGCATGCAGTTGCGGCAGTCCCGTGGTCTTCACTAATTTCACTTGCACGCGGCGATACTTTCCGTCGCGCGCCGTATTCTTGGGGCTGTATCCCAGCAGATACTGGTTGCGCAATTCGATCCCTATCTTGGCGGCCACATCGGGCAGTTCCGCCAGATTATCTACTGCAAAATGCCGGCCGCCGGTCTGCTCCGCCATCTCCGCCAACAACCCCGGCCCACTCATTTCTTCGGCAGTTCGGCCCCGGGACGCTATAGGCTCGAAGATTCCGATGGCGTAAATCTGAACATCGGCTTCACGAACCGCATTCTTTACTTCGGTTTCCGTGTAGCGGCTGGAATTGTCGCCGCCATCCGAAATGATCAGGATGGCCTTGCGCGGGTTGTGTGCCTTCTTCATCTGATTCATCGCCAGGTATACGCCATCGAGCAACGCCGTGCGGCCCTTGGCCTGGGTAAATGTAAGACGGTTCTGAATCTCTTCCGTTTCCGAAGTGAAGGTCTGCACCATCTCCGGCCGGTCGTTAAACTCAATCAGGAAGAATTCGTCCTGCGGGTTCGCGGTCTTCATGAACTGTGTTACCGCCTGGCGCGATCGTTGCAGTTTCGCACCCATGCTGCCGCTGGTATCGAAAACGATGCCCACGGAGAGCGGCGCGTCTTCGCTCGAAAACTGCGTGATCTCCTGATCCACTTTGTCTTCGGATAGCTTGAAATTTTCCTTGTCCAGGCCGGTGACGAAGCGGCTCATCGGATCGGTTACCGATACCGGAATCAGCACCAGCGTGGTGTCGACCCGAATATCGGAGCGCCGGTCGGTGATCGATTCGTTGGGGTCCGCCGCTGGAGTGCGCGTACGCGGTGTAATCGAAACTTTCGGCTCTACTGTGCTGCCGGGAGGGGGTTGCGAAGCGCTCTGGGAATATCCAAAAGTGACGATCAGCGGAAGCGCGGCGGCAAGAGCGAGTCCGACCAAAGGACGCATAGTCAACCAACCTGCCCTCAGTATATCAGGCAGAACCACGCGTGATCGTCCAGAATTTTTGCCCTGCACCGGGTGGAAAAGAGAAAATGCCGGTGAGTACTCGGAGGAAGATACTCACCGGCCGGTTAACTGTTTCCCGAAGGTTGCAGTCTACCGAACTTTGGGTGGGTCACCGAATCAACGGCAATCCAGCCCTAGAGAAAGAGACGCGGTAAGGCACCGGAATGCCTCACAACTGGACAACCCGATAGTAGCATCAGAAAGTCTGCTTGTATATAGATCCATCGGCTTGAATGGCCCCAATACGCTCCTTTTGCTGCCTTTCTTGGCCTATCTTTCGATAACGCATTCGTCCCAATTATTGCAGATACCTACTTAGAACGGCGTCGAGCCGATAGCCGGCCATTGCAACTCGCTGACGCGCTATCCGCTTCGCTCTTTCTTCGTACCCTGGAGGCAGTATGAGCGGGCGTTCCTTCGATCCCGTCTCCAGACCAAAGGTGTATACCGCCGATTTGTCCAGTTCGAAACTTTCAGCGGCCCAATGGGTGGGATCAAGCGATGGCGGAGGGCCAGCCGGATACTCGGCCGTAATCTCGCGAGCGTAGCGAATGATGTCATCGTCGCTCAGGTCGCCTGGCGCGGCTGCGTCGTCCCACAGCGAATGCAGGGTTCGGCCCGGCTCGACGAAGACAAAGTTTCCTCCCGCGTCGCCTTTGGGTTGGGATCGCAGGAACCGGCCAGTGAGATGCAGTGGCTGATGCACATCCCCCACCAGATGCTCCAGCCAGGGAAGATCGTAGGCGGCCTGCCGCGAATCGACGGTCGCGATTTCTGCCAGCAAGCGCGGAAGCTCGGTCATCAGATGAGGCGGCTGCTGTTCGATCACCGGCGTGCCATCGCCCGAAAACGGCGTGTCGAAATAATGCCAGGCACGGTGGCGCATCATATCCGGGAAGCCGGGCAGAAGCGGAGTGGGTTGGGCATTCGGAGCCAACTCGTCATAGAAGCGGTCGTCGTTGTAGATGATCAGGTCGGGCCAAGGGGCTGCATGAACGAAGGCGTAGCGGGCAAGCGCGGCGGGATCGGCTTTGGTCGCGTCCGCTGCTGCTTGCGTGAAGATGCGGTTGTAATCCGTATGATCGCGGATCATCCGATCCACTCGCGCCCGGGCCTGCGGAGTGAGCCGCTCATAAGCGATCTCTGCAACGATGCAGTGGCCGGAGTAGTTCCAGGCTGCAGCCGGAAGCGCCAGAAGCAGCGCGGCGATGACACAGGTGAGACGGCGAATCAAGGGCATGATTCTATTTTGCCGCGTGTTTGATGAGTTGTTCGGCGTGCCGCAGCGCCTCGGGCGTGACTCGCTCCCCCGACAGCATGCGGCCGATCTCGCGGGTGCGCGCCGCCGCATCCAGCTCTTCAATGGTAGTGACGGTCCGGCCGCGCTCGGCGTGCTTCTCCACATAATAGTGATGCTCGGCGAAGCCGGCGATCTGGGCCAGGTGGGTCACGCACAGCACCTGCGCCGAGCCCGCGAGCTTCTTCAGCCGCCGCCCCACGGCTTCGGCGGCGCTGCCTCCTACACCGGCGTCCACTTCGTCGAACACCAGCGTTCGCGGAATCGCATGCTTTTCGGTTCGCGCCGGTGCAATGCAGGTCTTGAGCGCCAACGCCACTCGCGACAACTCGCCGCCGGAAGCGATCTTTTCGAGCGGCTTCAGCTCTTCGCCTACGTTAGGCGAGATCAGGATTTCCACGGCGTCAGCGCCCGCAGCCGACCACTCCGCCGGCGCGACCCGAATCTCGACCCGCGTCTTTTCCATGGCGAGCGAAGCCAATTCGTTTGCGGCCGACTTCGCCAGGCGCAGCGCGGCTTCGCGCCGCAGCGTAGAGAGGCGGCCAGCCGCGGATTCGTACCCTGCCGTCAGGGCCGCCACTTCCCTGGCCAGCGCCGCTCGCCGTTCACCCGAGCTTTCGACCGCGCTCAGGTTCCGTGACACCTCCTCGATGAAAAGCGATCACTTCTTCGAGCGTCGCGCCATACTTGCGGCGCAGTTTTTCGAGCGCCGCCAAGCGTGTCTCTATCTCTTCCAGCCGCGCTGGATCGGCTTCCAGCTTTCCTAGGTAATGACTCAGCGCGTGAGACGCTTCGTCTACCGCGATACGCGCAGGCTCCAGCGCTGTCACCACTTCCCGCATGCTTTCGTCGATGCGGCCCAGTTCCTCCAGGCGCTTCACCACCGTATGCAACTGCGCGGCGACGCTTTCCGGGTCTTCATACAGCGCCGCGTAGGCGGCCCCGGCCGTCTCCTGCAGGCGCACCACATTGCGCAGCACGCGGCGCTCGTTTTCAAGCTGGAGGTCTTCGCCCAACTGCGGATTCACCGCCTCGATTTCGTTGCGCTGAAAATTCCACAGGTCGGCCTGGCGCAGCTTTTCCTGCGCGGTGCGGTCGAGTTCGGCCAGTTCCGCCGTTGCCGCGCTCCAGCGCATGTAGAGTGACGCGACTTCCGTCAACTGATCGCCGGCGTCCGCGAACCCGTCCAGCATTTCGCGCTGGACGCTGCCCTGAAAACAACTGCTGCTGATCGTGCTGGCCGTGGATATCGCCCAGGCTCCGCGCCAGTTCCTTGAGCAGCGCCGCCGTCACCGGACGCCCGCCCGCGAAGGCCCGCGACTTGCCGTTGGGCAGGATCTCGCGCTCGATGATCAGTTCGCCGTCCTCCGGCTCCACGCCCTCCGGAAGCCCCTTCGCATCCACTTCGAAGATTCCTGCGATCCGCGCCCGCTCCGCTCCGGTGCGCACCATCTCCGCCGCCGCGCGCCCGCCCAACAGCAAGGCCAGCGCATCCACCACGATCGACTTGCCGCTACCGGTCTCGCCGGTCAGCAGATTCAGCCCGCGATGAAAGCGCACCCGCACCTTTTCCACCACGGCGTAGTTTTCGACGGTTAGCTCAAGCAGCATGGGCGTCTACCGAATTATAAGGAAGTGGAGCCGTGCCCTGCCGAAAACATTTTGAACATTTTTTGTTTTAGAGGACCCAACTCGCTTACAATGTAAGTCGGATGAGAAAGGCAACGGGTTGATTTCGGAATTCGGCATCGGCATCCTAGCGCAAGTCAATTTCTGGGAGATGGTCAAGAGCACGGAGCCAATCCCAATAGCGGTGGTCGCCGTACTGCTGGTGTTTTCGCTGCTCTCCTGGACTGTCATATTCTCCAAATTGTTTCTGTTCCGCCGCGCCGCCGCGGCCAACAAGAGTTTCCTGCGCGCGTTTCGTAAGGCGGAACGCATGGACGCCATTGCCGCCGCCAGCCAGCAATTCACCGCCGCTCCGCTGGTGGCGGTATTCGATTTCGGCTACAGCGAAGTGCACCGCCAGGTCACCAAGCGCGGCAGCATCGCCAACCCGGTGGCGCTCGAACGTACGCTGCAGCTTGGCATCAGCGAAGAAATCTCGAAGCTGGAACGCAACATGAGCTGGCTGGCCACCGCCGCCACCGTTTCGCCGTTCGTGGGCTTGTTCGGCACGGTATTCGGCATCATTGAAGCTTTCCAGGCCCTGGGCTTGTCCGGTTCCACTAGCATGCGAACGGTGGCGCCCGGGCATTGCCAACGCGCTGTTTGCGACCGCGCTGGGCCTGTTCGCCGCCATCCCCGCAGCGGTGTTTTACAACTATTTCGGGAATAGCATAAAGGTGATGGGCACGCGCATGGAAGATTTTTCGCTCGAGTTCCTGAACGCGGCCGAGCGCATGTTCGAGGGCTAGCGGAATCCATATGGCTTTCTCGGTCAGTAACGGCAATGGAGCCGCAGCGGACTCGGCCGGCGGCGCTTCGGCGCGGGCAACGGCACGCTCTCGGAAATCAACATCGTTCCGCTGGTGGACGTGGTGTTGGTGCTGCTGATCATCTTCATGCTGACGGCTCACGTCATGGAGTTCGGCCTGGAGATCAACGTCCCCGAGGTCAAAGCAGGTGAAGGACACTAACGAGGAGCTGCCGGTCATCAGCATCACGCGCAACGGCAAGTTGTATCTGAACGAGCGGCCCGTCAACATCAACCAGATCGCTACTGAAGTTCCCAAGCGCTTTAAGAACGCGAAAAGCGTTTACGTCAGGGCCGATAAAGCCACGATTTACGATCCCATCGCGCAGGTGATCAGCACGCTCGATCAGGCGCATCTGGCGGTGAAGCTGGTGACCAAGCCGCAGGAAAATGCGGGCCGCTGACGGATAAGAGAATGGATCAGAATTACCATCCCAACATTCTCGACCAGCCCGAGCCGCTCAACCGCGCTTTCGTCGCCGCGCTCACTTTGCATGTAACGCTCTTCGTGGGTATGGGCATCTATGGTTGGGTGAGTTCGCATCACGAGTCTTTCGGCGCACCAGACGCCGGCGGCGGCGCCATCGGAATCGAGGCCGTGAAGTCCATTCCGCTGCTGCACTCCGGAGAGCAGAACCCGGTCGCCAATGACACCGAGTCGCAAGTGCTGCAACAGCCAACCAAGCCCGTCGAGCGCGAGAAGGAAGAGAAAGTCTCGCCCAACGCCATAGCTCTCAAGATGAAGCAGAAGAAGCGTCTCGCCGACGTCGCCAGCGAGAAGCAGCGTTTCCGTCCCTTCAAGGAAATCGACCAGAATCAGGTCTTCGCCAAGCAAGCCCCGCAGGTTTCGAACCCATTGTTCTCGGCGATGCCCGGTTCGGGGCGCATCGGCACTGGAGCCAACACCACCCTCGGCACCCGCTTTGCCGGCTACGCGCAGCAGATCCAGCAACTGGTCGCGCAAAAATGGCATACGAATGACGTGGACGCACGCGTGCAAACCGCGCCGGTCGTAATCGCGTCGTTCGACCTGATGCGCGACGGCCGCATCCGCAATCTGCGCGTCGTGCAACAAAGCGGTATTTCCGCGCTGGACTATTCGGTACAGCGCGCCATACTGGAAGCAAGCCCGTTTCCCCCGATTCCTGCTGGATTCGATAAGGATTCGGCCAAAGTTGAATTCACGTTCGAGTTGAAACGATGAATACTAAACCTAACCCGAAGATCCTGGCCGTGGTGGCTCTGCTGCCAGTCGCCCTATCGCTTCATGGACAGCAACCGCAAATTCAGGGTGTGATCAGCAGCGCCGAGCGCCCCGCCATTGCGGTGGCCGATATGCGCGGAACGGGCGACGCGCAGCGCAACATGGATACTTTCAATTCCACGCTGTGGGATGAATTGCAAAACGCCGGCATCTTGAAAATGGTGGCCAAAAGCGTGTATCCGCTAGAAGTCCCGCAGCGCCCGCAGGATTTCAAACCGCCGGCTGTTCCCGCGAACGCGCGCCGCGGAACGCCGCCCACCCGCACCGGCCCCTGGCTGACGGATTGGTCGGGACCGCCGGTAAGCGCCAACTATCTGGCTTTCGGCTACACCGCGGTGCAGGATAACCGACTGGTCTTATTTGGATGGCTGTTCAATACCGGTCAGCCGGACGTTGCCAGCGCACAGGTGATCGGCAAACTGTATTTCGGTTCGCTCGATGCCGATGGCGCGAAAAAGGTGGCCCGCGACTTCGCCGCCGATATCCTGCAGCAGTTCGGCGCCAAGAGCCTGGCCGGAACCAAGATCTATTTTGTTTCCGATCGCAGCGGCACCAAAGAGATATGGTCCATGGATTACGACGGCTCGCACCAGCAGCGCTTGACGCAGTATAAATCCACGTCGAGCATGCCGGCGGTTTCGCCCGATGGCAAGATGTTCGCGTTTACCACCTATGCCGGAGGCAATCCGCAGATCCGGATCCACTCGGTCGACACCGGGCGCCGCCTGACGTTTTACAATCCGGTTTCCTCAGTGGTCGAAACGCCGGAGTTTACGCCCGATGGCAAGCAACTGCTGTTTGCCACGGCCCTGAACGGCTGGGTGCAGATTTGCATCAGCAACCTCGACGGCGGCAATTTCCGCCGCATCTCGAATGTGCGGGCAATTGAGGTCTCTCCGAAGGTAAATCCCGAAGACCGGCACGGATATGCTGTTTATCTCCGGCCGCGGCGGCCGCCAGCAGCTCTGGCACATGAACCTGGACGGCACCGATATGCAGCAGTTCACTACCGGAGAGGGCGACGTCGCCAACCCGTCTTGGAGCCCCAGCGGACAGCAAATCGCGTTTGCCTGGACGCGCGGCTATGAGCCCGGCAATTTCAATATTTTCGTCATGGATGTGGCCGCCCGCAAACCCGTGCAACTGACGCAGGGCACCGGGCGCAATGAGAATCCGTGGTGGGCGCCGGATGGCGTGCATCTGGTGTTCACATCCAAGCGCGGCAACTCCACCCAAATTTATACTATGCTGTCGGACGGCACCAACGTACAGCAGTTAACCACCCAGGGAAATAACATTCAGCCTGTATGGGCAAACGGAGTAAACTAGCTCACAGATGTTGTTTACGGATCGCCATTTACGGATAGGTCCACGCGTATCAGTCCGCAAATAAGTCAAGGAGGCACGTCAAAGAAATGCGAATGAATCACAGAACACTGAGTGCAGCGGTGTTCGTCGGAGTGTTAATGCTGTCGGTGACTGCGTGCAAGAAGAAAGTGCCCGCGCCCCCGCCGCCCCCGCCACCCAAAGATTGAAACCCCCGCGCCCCCGCCGGCTCCCGCCGCGCGGATTACCAATTTCAGCGTCGAACCGCGGTCCATTCAGACCGGGCAATCTGCGACCTTGACCTGGGCCGTCGCCAATGCCACGGATATTTCCATCAATAACGGCATCGGTTCGGTGGCAGCCAATGGCACGCGCCAGGTGTTTCCGACCAGCACCACCACCTACACTCTGACGGCGAGCGCCGCGGGCGGCAACGATACCCGTTCCGTCACTGTGGACGTGTCGGCTCCGCCTCCACCGCCGCCTCCGCCGCCGCCTCCTCCAAAGGTCTCCGGCATCGACATGTTCAACAGCGACGTTGCCTCGGCCGGCGATGCTCTGTTCGATTACGACAAGAGCGATATTCGCGAAGACGCGCGCCAGGTGTTGACGCATGACGCCGACGCCCTGAAACGCATTTTCGCCGCCGATCCGGCCTTCACCGTGGTGCTGGAGGGGCACTGCGACGAGCGCGGCTCGGCCGAATACAACCTGGGTCTGGGCGATCGCCGGGCCACGGCTGCCAAGGACTTTTTGGTGCAACTGGGAGTGCCCGCCGAAAAGGTCCGGACCATCAGCTATGGCAAGGATCGCCCCATTTGCACCGACGCGAACGAGGCGTGCTATCAGCGCAATCGCCGCGCGCATCTAGCGCCGGCGCAGTAGCGTCGGCATTGTAGTTCTGAAACGGGGGACGGCCGACGGTCGTCCTCCGTTCAAGAAGGAGTTCGAGCATGAAGCTTTCTCGACTGGCCGCCCTCCCGCTGGTTTTATTTGTATGCTTGCCGGCGCCCGGCCTGCTGGCCCAGAAGCGCGAGGATATTCTTTCCATACAGCGCGATGTGGCGCAGTTGCAGGATCAGATTAAGCAGTTACAAACCTCGCAGGATCAAAAGTTGGCGGCGCTTGAGAGTCTGATCAAGCAGGCGCTCGACCAGTCGAATCAGGCCTCCGCGTCGATGACGGCGCTGCAGCGCACCCTCACTGACCGCCTCAACGACCAGCAATCGAAGGTGGCGGCGCCCATTGCCGTCCTGGGAACCAAGGTGGACCAGTCATCCGACGATGTGCGCGCGGTGCGCGAAAACCTCGCGGCGTTGACCAACCGGGTTGCGAATCTAGACAATAAGCTTTCCGATATTTCAAGCGCGGTGCGGACCCTGAGCCAGCCTCCCGCCGCGCCTCCTCCGCCCGATAGCGCAGCTCCGCCCGCTGCCGGAGGCGCTCCCATTCCTCCCGCGGGGACTTCCGCCGAGAGTCTCTGGCTGAACGCCTTCCGCGATTATTCGAGCGGCCGGGACGAACTCGCCATGATGGAGTTTAACGATTATCTGAAGTATTTCCCAACCGCCGAGAATGCCGCGTCGGCCCAATACTACGTTGGGCAGCTCTACAATCGCGCGAAGATGTTTGACGATGCCGTGCAGGCCTTCGATGCCGTGCTTGAGCGCTACCCGGATAATCCCAAAACCCCCGACGCCCTGTACGGCAAAGCCGACGCGCTAGCGCATGGCGGCCGCCGGACCGAAGCAGCCGCCGAGTTCAAGGATTTCCTGGCGCGCTTCCCCACCCATAGCTTGGCCCGTAACGCCCAGGCCCAACTGCGGGAATTGGGAACCGCAGCCGCCTCGCGTCCGAAGTGATCGACGCGCGCCGCGCGCTGCAAAACAACTGTAATTCGTCCCGCCTTCGTTCGCTCAAAATCGTTCGGGAAACGCTCGGTGTGTTATATTGGCGCTAGACCTTGTCTCGTGGGCCTGTGGCGCAGTTGGGAGCGCGCTTCCATGGCATGGAAGAGGTCGACGGTTCGAACCCGTCCAGGTCCACCAAAACGTCATCGCCGCCAGACCGTCACTGCGCAGGAGATGCCGCACCATCCAGAACAAAGGTCAGCAGCTGCCACTTTGCCGAGTAATGCGGAAACCGTAGAAGTGCCCATCGCTCCGCCGCGCCCCGCATCTCTGGTCCCTCGGCTGGCCGCACGGAGAAACCCCGTGCACCATAGCAGGATCGGGCCGGGAGCTAAAATAATAGACCTACCATGAACTCGGCCTGATTCGGAGCGAGGCGAAGCAGTCCACCCGCGTTCGTAATGTTAGCGGTCCACCGTGTGTAGCGGAATTCCGGAAGTACCCGAAGACGACCTCCGCCAATTTCAATGCCGGTCACAACTGTCAGACCGGGGTAGAACCGTTTGTTGAGATCAGGGGGCCTAGTTGTATCAATCGGGCTTGTCGAAAGCTTGATCGGAGGAGGGGCGGCCAGGTCGCCGCGGGTCTCTTCGCCTTGCTCACGCACCGGTCCAAAATGTCGGAGCACGCCACCCCCTGCCACGTAGGGACGGACTACATGGCCAAAGCGATACTTGGCAATTATCGGAAAATCCCACGAGCTGCCTTTCACGTCGAATACAGAGAGGATGAAGGGTCCCCCGCCGGAGAATACAAAAACATTCCCTGTATAACCTACCCGATGGTACAGGGCGTCAACTTCGAACCCGAACGTGTTCGTCAGCCGCCACTCACCAGAGGCTCCAAACGTATAGCGCCGAGTTGCTGAGGAATAGGTGGCACCTAAATGCAAATTCCCTGTGGCGCCGGTTTCAAAATATTGTGTAAAAGGAACCCCGAGTTTCAATCCGGCATGAAAGCCCTGACCCCAAATTGGTAGTGTTACCGCGAACATAAACAGGCTGCTTTGGCGGCGGAAACTCTTCCACATATTGCAGGATAAATTCGAAGCATCAGAACGCGGGCAGCTCAATTATAGAACAACCTTGTAAGTGTGATCCCCGGCATGGGGTGGGCTGCTAACGACCTCGCTTCCGAGATACCGTGTTGCGGAAGTGCTAATGCAGCGCTTCGCCTCCAGCAAAGCATTCATGTTGCTTAAAAGTTGTTTGAGTTGTGTTTTTTTGATCCATTATTCGGTGCAATGCCGTGCGCATTCTACAGCAGCGGGATCATAAAATTGTCAAGAGTTGTGTCGTTCGAAAAGCATTACATCGTGATAGCTGACGGCCCGAGCCACTAACAAATCCGAGCCACTGCGGCCACAAACCGTGCCATCTGGCAGCGCCGTAACCCCTGGGTTCCTGGTGAAGTTGTCTGTAAGATC
The DNA here is from genome assembly GCA_963779075.1 of Bryobacterales bacterium. GTDB lineage: Bacteria > Acidobacteriota > Terriglobia > Bryobacterales > Bryobacteraceae > Palsa-187. The sequence goes on along the minus strand of CAVZWS010000016.1, from coordinate 3,536 downwards.
AGCCCTTTGCTTCCATGGCATGGAAGAGGTCGACGGTTCGAACCCGTCCAGGTCCACCAAAACGTCAATCGCCGCCAGACCGTCACTGCGCAGGAGATGCCGCACCATCCAGAACAAAGGTCAACAGCTTCGGCAGCGTAGGAGTCACCGTGACTGGTGGCGGAGCGTTACCCACCGACGGTGTGACGCGGCCGGTTCCTCCCATTAGAGAGACGTACTGGATTCCGTCTATCTGATAAGTGATCGGGGGTCCCATGCCGCCGCGCAGGCCCGTCTTGACGTCCAGCAGCTTCTCTCCCGTGTCCGCTCGATACGCCACCAGCCGCCCGTCGGGAATTACCTGAAATACCAGGTTCCCGGCGGTGGTGACCGTGCCGCCTCCGATCCCTCCTCCACCAGGAGCACGCCAGCGTTCCTTCTGAGTCGCGGGATCCCACGCCACCAGAATTCCCCTTTCTCCGAGAGGCGGAGGTTCGGGTCCAATCGCGGGCGGTGATGGCAGCTTCGCTGCGCTGCTCGGATCTGCGGCGGCAACGGCTCACCGGTCGCGCCCAGACGCACGACGCCGCGATTCTTTTCGCCCGGCTTGTACGTGAAGTTTTCTTCCACCGCGAAGTCGTAGGAACTCGCCGCGGTGGTGGGAATGTAAACCAATCCGGTGGCGGGATTGAACGACATGGGAGACCAGTTGTGCGCGCCGCCCGGTCCCGGCGAAAGCGAAATAGTCTGCGAGCCGTAGTGCGCCGCTTCATTGACGATCGGACGGCCGGTTTCCTCGTTGAGTCCGCGGGCCCAAGTCACCTGCGCGAAAGGTTGCCCGGAAATAAACTGTCCCGTCACCCGGTCGATCACATAATAGAAGCCGTCCTTGTTGGCCTGCATGATCACTTTGCGCGGCCGTCCCTTCACCGTGATGTCGGCCAGCAGCAACTGCTGCACGCTGTCGTAGTCCCACGAGTCGCCGGGAACCATCTGGAAATACCACTTCAATTCACCGGTGTCGGGCCTCACCGCGAGCACTGAACAGGCATAGAGGTTGTCCTTGCCTTTCGAGTGGCGAAGTTCTTCCGGCCAGGGTCCGGCGTTTCCCGTGCCGACGTAAACCAGATCCGCTTCGGGATCATACGCGAAACCGTCCCATACCGTGGCGCCGCCGCCCAACTTCCAGGCTTCCGGGTCCCAAGTCGCGGCCGCCGCCTTCATGGCAGCATTCTCGAACGGCTTGGAGGGATCGCCGGGAACCGTATAGAACTTCCACGCAAAATGGCCGGTGAGGGCATCGAAGGCGGCGAAGAATCCGCGCACCGGGTATTCCGATCCGCTCACGCCGACGATCACTTTCCCTTTTGCGATGCGCGGCGCCATGGTGACGGTGTAGTTATCTTGCGGATAGGCAACGCGCGCCTCCCACACCACTTTGCCGGTCATCGGCGTCCAGCGCCTGAAGCCGGCCATCAATGATGGGAGCAATGATCAGGTTCTGATAAGTCGCGAGACCGCGATGCACCACGCCGCAGCATATTTTCGGGAACACCGCCGCCTGATTCACTTCCGGATCCCAGCGCCAGAGTTGTTTCCCGGTGCGGGCGTCCACGGCGAATACCACGCTCCAGTTGGTGATGCCGTAGAGGATGCCGTCCCTCACCAGCGGAGTCGCCTCCTGATTCCCGCCTCCCACGCCCAAGTCATAAGACCACTTCAATCCCAGCCGGCTCACATTGCCGGCGTTGATTTGATTGAGCGGGCTGTAACGCGTCTCGCCGGGGTCGCGGCCATAGGTCAGCCACTCTTCTCCATTCTTGCTCGCATTCCTCAGAACTGCGTCGTCCACGCGCCGCGTCTGCTGTCCCATGGCTGCCGAAGGCATCCAGCAAGTACCCGATTAGCGCAGCCGCTACCCAAGATCGATGACAGAAGAGCATGCCTGAATATACCTCGTGGAGGGAAGTTTATCGCAAAACGACTTCCGGGAAAAGCGAATCCGTAGTTCCGGCAATCTGCCTCGCACCTTTCCATGATTTGGACGTTAAACTGGAGAATACTTCACGTGAGGCTCTTAACTTAGCGCCTCGACAAAGGGATATGAATAACACACCGAATGAGGCTTATAGCATCACATTGCGGATGCATCTTAAAAAGCAACCCGGCATGCTGGGCCGTGTTTCCGCGGCGATCGGCGCGGCAGGCGGGATTATAGGAGCCGTCGATATCGTCGAGTCAACTCCCAGTCATACGGTCCGCGATATTACCGTCTCGGCCAGCAGCGTGGAACATGCAGAACAGATAAGCGCCGCCGTTCGGACCGTTCCCGACGTTACCCTGATTAACGTTTCCGATCGAACTTTCCTGTTGCACCTGGGCGGCAAAATCGAGATCCAGAGCAAGCATCCCATCGCGACGCGCGCGATCTCTCCATGGCCTACACGCCCGGAGTCGCGCGCGTGTGCATGGCCATCCATGACGACCCGGAAAAAGTCTACAACCTGACCATCAAGCGTAACTGTATTGCAGTGGTGACCGATGGGACGGCGGTGCTCGGGCTGGGCGATATCGGCCCCTCGGCCGCCATGCCGGTGATGGAAGGCAAGGCCGTGCTCTTCAAAGAATTCGCCGGCGTCGACGCCTTTCCCATCTGTCTCGATACGAAGGACCCGGATGAAATTGTGCGCACCGTGAAAGCCATCGCGCCGGTTTTCGCGGGCATAAACCTGGAAGACATTTCCGCGCCGCGATGTTTTGAGATCGAAGAGCGGCTGAAGAGCGAGTTGAGCATTCCGGTGTTCCACGACGATCAGCACGGAACCGCGGTAGTGGTTCTGGCGGCGCTGATTAATGCGTTGAAGCTGGTGGGCAAGAAGATCGACGAGATCAAGGTTGTGGTCGCTGGTGTCGGCGCCGCCGGCCGAGCTTGTTCCAAGATCCTGAAGAATGCGGGCGTCGCGCAACATGATCGGCGTCGACCGCCTGGGCGCCATTTATCAGGGCCGCGAAGGCGGCGATGCCGGCAAGACGAAATGGTACGTCGAGAATACCAACTTCGATCGCGTGAAGGGAACGCTGGAGGAAGTGCTGGAGGGCGCGGATCTGTTCTTGGGCGTGGCCTCGGCCGGACTGGTACAGCCGCAGTGGCTGAAGAAAATGAATCGCGACCCCATCGTATTTGCACTGGCCAACCCGACGCCGGAAGTCATGCCGGAAGCGGCGGCGCCCTACGTGGCGGTGATGGCGACGGGCCGGTCCGATTATCCCAACCAGATCAACAATGTGCTTTGCTTCCCGGGGATCTTCCGCGGAGCCATCGATTGCCGCGCCAGCGATATCAACGAAGAAATGAAGTTAGCGGCCGCGCATGCCATCGCGTCGGTGATCACTCCCGATGAACTGCACGCCGAATACATCGTGCCCTCGGTCTTCAACCGGAACATAGCGCCCCTGGTGGCGAAGGCCGTCGCCGACGCCGCCCGCCACTCGGGAGTTGCCCGGAAAGAGCGGGCGGAATAAATCGTTGAGATGACTGCGGTCGTCGATCATGTCTT
>CAVZWS010000015.1:0-307565 GCA_963779075.1 Bryobacterales bacterium | reverse complement strand
AGCCCCACGTAGTCGCCCGCGTTCACCGTCCCGGAAAGCGTGAAATCTGCATATGTCACTCTAATCTCCTTCGGTGACTCGTCATCCAGCTCCTTGTGAAGTTGCACCAGCCGGATGTAATCCCCCAGCGTGGCCTTCATTTGATTCGCCCTTCATCTTCTTCTCGATCTTCGTGAGCATGCTCTTCACAGCCTGCGCCTGGCCACCGGCGCCGGCCGCCTTGGTCCCCGTCTCGGCTTTCGGTTTCACCGCGCGTTTTCCTCGCGCCGCAACGCGCTTTGACCCCGCCTTGCTGCTCGTCTCGCTGATGACCATCCGCCCTCGTTCCCTCGCGACCAGCAATGTAGCAGCCGGCAACCGTCCTCCCGCCGGATGTCAGCACATCAACTCGCGGAATCTGCACGAGATATATTTTCTGAGGATCTTGTGAACGCGCAGCACACGCCTTTACACACCGCCCCGCCAACCCCTACAATCGCTAGGTAGAACGTCCCGTTTGCGCGATCCGCATGAACATTTCCGTAAAAAGTGAATACGCCCTGCTGGCGGTCTTCGACCTCTCGCTGCAGCCCCCCGGCGAGCCGGTCAAAATCGCCGATATCGCGCGCCGCCAAAAAATTCCGCAAAAGTTTCTGGAACTGATCCTCGCCGGACTCAAGCAGGGAGGCTTCGTCGAATCCCGCCGCGGCGCCGAGGGCGGCTATCGCCTGGCCAAGCCGGCCAACGAAATCACGGTGGGCGAAGTCCTGCGCTTCGTCGAAGACACCAAGCACACCAAGCGCGTGGCCTCGAATCCTTTTCACCAGATCTGGCAACAGGTGGATGCAGCCGCCGCAACCATCCTCGACCACACCACCTTTGCCGAGCTCGCGCGTACCTGGCAGAAATCCCAAACCCGCTACGTGGCAAACTGGGACATCTGATTGCGCCCACGATGAGAAACATAGAACATGATCTTTCCTGACAATTCATTCAGCATCGGGCGCACTCCCTTGGTGCGCCTCAATCGCGTTACGGACGGCGCGCAGGCCAGCGTCATCGCCAAGATCGAAGGCCGCAACCCGGCGTATTCAGTGAAGTGCCGCATCGGCGCCGCGATGATCTGGGACGCGGAACGCCGCGGTCTTCTCAAGCCCGGCCGTGAGCTGATCGAGCCCACCAGCGGCAACACCGGTATCGCGCTCGCCTTTGTCGGCGCCGCGCGCGGCTACCCGGTCACGTTGCTGATGCCCGAGACCATGTCGATCGAGCGCCGCGCTGTGCTAAAGCTGCTGGGCGCGAAGATCATCCTCACCGATGGCGCTCTCGGCATGGGTGCCTCCATCGAACGCGCCGAACAAATGGTGGCGGCCGAACCGAACCGCTGGGTTCTGCTGCAACAGTTCCAGAATCCCGCCAACCCCGACATCCATTTCAAGACCACCGGTCCCGAAATCTGGGACGACACCCAAGGCCAAATCGACGCCTTCGTGGCCGGCATCGGCACCGGCGGAACCATCACCGGAGTCTCGCGCTACATCAAGCTCGAAAAGAAGAAGCCGATTTTGTCGGTGGGAGTGGAGCCGCGCGGCAGCGCCGTCATCAGCCAGACTCTGGCCGGGAAGCCGCTCGAGCCCGGCCTCACGCCATCCAGGGGATCGGCGCCGGCTTCATCCCCGGCACGCTGGACCTGAAAATGTTAGACCGCGTGGAAAAAGTCAGCGACGAAGAAGCCATCGAAATGGCCCGCCGCTTGGCGAAGGAAGAAGGAATTCTGTGCGGGATTTCCTGCGGGGCGGCGGTCTTGCGGCCGTGAAGCTCGCGCATGAGCCGGCGATGAAGGGGAAAATGATCGTCGTGATTCTGCCGGATTCCGGAGAACGATACTTGAGTTCCGCGCTGGTGGACGTCTGGATTGACGCGCTGCCCCGAATCGGCAGGGTCTTTGAGGGAAAGAAAAAGCGGGCGCCAGTTTGGGTGATAAGGGTGAGGGCGCCCGCTGTCGTAACGGGGATTTAATTACCTATAAAACGCGATCCGCCGCGTTCAGGTTACGCTTTCGCAAAAAAAATTCGGAATAACTTCTGCCCCTCCAATACTTTATGCCATTCGGCACATCGTCGGCACGTCAACCGACTTGCCCAATTGTATCTTCAGTGTATAGTGTGCTTATCGTGTTTCGATTGCAGGACGATTATGTTTTTTAAACGATATTGATCGCGGCGCAACTGTATGCTCAAACCGCGCCTCTGCGGCTCGGCCCCGGCGTGACTCCGCCGCACGTTACTCGGAAAATCGAGCCTGAGTACAGCCCACTGGCCCACGCCGATCGCATACAGGGAACTGTTGTGCTGCAGTTGGTCGTTAGTGAAAAAGGCCGCGCCGCTGACATTCAAGTGATCAGTCCGCTGGGGTACGGGCTCGACGAAAACGCAATCGCTGCGATTCAAAAATGGGAATTCATGCCGGGCCAAAAAAATGGCGTAGCGGTTCCCGTGCGGGCGACCATAATGGTGAACTTCCGCTTCGTCGGAACCGGATTTGACGAAGCCGCCGAGCGCCGCCGGACCGAATACAATGTGGCGTTGCAGAGCCTAATACGCAATAAAGCTCCAGCCAGGGATCATGCCGTCGAAAGCATACTCAAGCTTGCCCGGCAAAACTTTCCAGGCGCGTTGTACTTGGTCGGCCTGTGGGAACCACCGGAGAAAATGCACCGGCCGTAACCCAGAACCCAGCGGCGGGCTGGACTAAGATCGAGCAGGCCGCGAAGAAGAACTATGGGCCCGCCATTTACCGCATTGCGAAACGTTCTCTCGACGACTCCCCGAGCAACGAGAAAACTTGGGACAACATTCGGCGCGCCGCTGAGCTCGGCAGCCCTGAGGCGCAATACTTCCTGGGCGACCGCTATCAAAAAGGAGTGGGCGTGGAAGAGAATGCAGATATCGCGCCAAGAATTACTTTCGCCTTTGTGCGGCGGGAGGCATAGCGGAATGCCAGGACCGCCTTGCGCGCCTTTTGTTCGACGCACCGGATCGACCCGACTATGAATACGAGCAGGCGCTGGCTTGGTTCAGCCTGGCTGCCGATCACGGAATCGCAGGCGATCGGGAGGTCGTTGACCGCGAAACTGCTGGCCTGACACCCGCCCAGAGCAAAACTATCGCTACGTTGAAACGCCAGTTCGCGGTACTTTCGAGCAGCCTCAGTAAAGCAGATATGGCCGCCGCCGATCTTCGAATTTTTGCACCTGTTCGCGCAGGCGCTCCTCGATAACGCCCGGCGCAGTCCCGGCTTTGAGTGCATCCACCACCTCGCGGCTGCCGATCAGAAAACGGCACGCCTCGAAATTGATTTTGCCGGGATACAGGCGCTGTAATGCGTATGCCACATCCAGCCCCAGGCGCACAGAATTCAACTGCTCGCGGTTCACGATCACGAAGCGCACGCCTTCGATCGTTTTCCCGGCGAACGGCCCTGACGACGGCTGGAACTTGGTGGCATACACTCGCACTCCCGGCAACACCCAGCGGTTGAGGAACTCCGCGAGTTCCGCGCCGTGAATCCAATCCGCGCCGATCTGCTCGAAGGGCGCGTCCGTGCCCCGCCCCACCGAATAGTTGGGCGACGCTTCCAGCAGCGCCAGCCCGTCGTAGAGCGCGGCGGCGTTCAAGCTGCGCAAGTTGGGCGAAGGGTCGGTCCAGGTCAGGCCGGTCGAATCGAACCAGTCGCCGCGCTGCCAGTTCTTCATCTTGACGACGTGCAGGTCCGCGCCCAATTTGTTTTCCTCATTGGCAAACGCCGCCAGCTCGCCCAGCGTCAGCCCGTGCCGCACCGGCATGTTGAAGCAACCCACGAAACTATGCAGGTTATCGTCGAGCAGCGGACCCTCGACATGCGCACCCGTCACCGGATTCGGGCGGTCCAGCACGTAAAACGGGATCTTCGCCTTCGCGGCTTCCTCCATCGCGTAGAGCATGGTGCACGAATAGGTGTAGAAACGCGCACCCGCGTCCTGAATATCGAAAACCAGGACGTCGACGCCGCTCAACATCGCGGGCGTCATCCGGTAGCGTCCGTTTTCGTACAAGCTCCACACCGGCAATCCCGTCGGACGCGTCCTTGGCATCCGCTACATCGGGACGGTCTTCCTTCCCCGTGAGCCCATGCTCTGGCGAAAAGAGCGTCGTGATCCGCACGCCGGCAGCGCGCATCGCGTCTATGTTGCGCTGACCCGCACGATTCAGACCGGTCTGGTTGGTGATCAATCCGACACGTTTGCCCGCAAACTCCGCGAAATGGTTGGTCTCCATCACATCGAGCCCGGTCATCACTTCGTGATTCGGCGCAATCATGCGCCGCACGCCCGCGTTCTCCAGAGTTTCGTAAACCGGCGCGCCGCCTTCCACACCGAACGCCGCGGCCACCACCGTCGCAACCTTCGACCGCAGCGGACTCAAATTCTTGCCCGCCTTCGGATGCACCGAATTGGTCATGAGGATGACGTAGGTTTTTGATGCCGGATCGATCCACAGCGACGGTCCCGTGAAGCCCGTGTGCCCGTACGATCCGATGGCGAACAACTCGCCGCGCGGCGCGGAAAACCCGGAATCGATGTCCCACCCCAACCCTCGCAAAATCGGCTGATCCGGCGGTGAGTTTGGCGAAGTGAATTTCTTCACTGTGAGCGGCGAAAATAGTTTTCCGCCGCCGTCTACCAGCATCTGGGCGTACTTCGCGAGATCGTCGGCAGTCGAGAACAATCCCGCGTGCCCCGCCACGCCGCCCATATACCGCGCGGTGGGATCGTGCACAACTCCTCGAAAAGGAACGCCAGTCGCCGCATCGATCTCAGTGGGCGCGATCCGCGGGCGCAGCGACGCCGGCGGAAGAAATTCCGTTTCCTTCATGCCGAGCGGCGCAAACACGGCTTCGCGCGCATACTCGTTCAGCGGCTTGCCACTCAGCCGGTGCACGATCTCGCCCAGCAATTCAAAATTTACATCGCTATAGACGAACCGCGTCGCTGGCGGCGACATCGGCTTCTCTACCAGCGCCCGTTCGATGCCGGTCTGGTAACCGCTCCACGCCGGCTCCAGCGCCAGATCGGGAGGCATCCCGGAGAAGTGCGTCAACAGATCGCGCACCGTAATCTCGCTGTGCCCTCGCTGGAACTCCGGCAGATATGCTGTCACTGGATCGTTGATGCGCAACTTGCCTTGCTCGAACAATTTCATCAGCGACGGTGTGGTGGCGGTCACTTTCGTCAGCGACGCCATGTCGAAAATCGTATCGACGGTCATGGCCTCGCGAGATGGCACTAGAGCGCGATTCCCGTAGGCCTTGCGATGAACAATCTTGCCGTCGTGCCCCACGATCAGCACCGCACCCGGAATCAATCCCTCGCGAACCGCCGCGTCCACCACCGCGTCGAGCGTCGCAGATGCGGAAAACGTCTCCTGCGCCTGCGCAGCTTGCATGCAGACCAAAACGACTCCGAGCCACACCGCCTTCATAGCGCGCGCTTCGACAGTCTCTCTAGCAATTCTCCGAGTTCAAAATCCTTGGCCGTAATCCCGCCGGCGTCGTGCGTGTTCAGATCCACGATCACCTTGTTATAGACGTTGAACCACTCTGGGTGATGATCCATCTTGTTGATGTCCGCGACAGCAGAGCGCATGAACTTCATCGCGTGCTTGAAGTCGGGAAACTTGTATTCACGATGCAGCTTGCCGCCCTTCACCTTCCATCCGTCCAACTTCGGCAAGGCGGCCGCAATCTGCGCGGCCGTCATCTTTCTCATCTTCATTCAAGCCCTCCCGTAAATCGGAATCACCGCGCCGCTGGTATCCGCCGCCGCGTCCGACACCAAAAATACCAGCAGCTTTGCGATCGACTCCGGCTTGACCCAGCGTGAAAAATCCGCCTTCGGCATGGCCGCGCGATTCGCCGGCGTGTCGATTGTCGAAGGCAGAATCACGTTCGCCGTCACGCCAAACTTTTGCCCTTCGGCTGCTACATTCTTCACTAACGCCACCAGCGCCGCTTTCGATACTGCATACGCCGCGAAATTCGGCGATGGCTCGACGGCCATGCGCGTTCCCACCGCGACGATGCGGCCGCGCCCCGCCGCCTGCATGGGCTTGAGCGCCGCACGGATGCAGCAAAACGCCGCGCGCAGGTTAATGTTCATCATCTTGTCCCAAGTCTCGTCGCTGGTCTCGGCCACGCCCGAGCCGCCCGCGAAGCCGCCCACCAGATGCACTAGCGCGTCCAGTGGCCCGTGTTCCAGCGCCTGTTTCACCATGGACTCGCAGCCGTCCGCGGTCGACACGTCGGCCGAAATCGTTGCAAACGGCGCCGCCATTTTCCACCCGCGATCCACACCGATGACCTTCGCTCCGCTCGCAAGAAATTCCTGGCACACTGCGGTTCCCAGCCCGCCGCTTGCGCCCGTGATGAGGACGTTCATAGGCCCACTATACATCCAGACCGACGGCGCGCATCAATTCCAGAGCGTTGCTTCGCTCGACTACTCCTGGCCGCAAATGATAGTCGAAATGGATTTCACCGTTCTCAATGTGATCCTCGAAATGTACGTTAAGCGCCCGCTCGCCCAGCGTTGCGGTGATTTCCGCCAGCGCCAGATCATGCGTGGTCACCAGTCCGATTGCGCCCCGCTCCACCAGACCTTGAATCACCGCCGCCGCACCGATGCGCCGGTCGTGCGAGTTGGTGCCGCTCAATAGTTCATCCAGCAAGAACAGCGTCGGCCGCCCCGCGCGGGCAAGGTCCACGATGTCCCGAAGGCGGCTGATCTCGGCATAGAAGCGCGATTTATTGTCTACCAGCGAATCGTTCACACGGATCGACGCTCCAATGCACAAGGGCGACACTCGCAGGCGCGCACAACACACTGGAGCACCCGCCCACGCCAGTGCCGTGTTCAGTCCCACCGCGCGCAGCAGCGTGCTCTTGCCCGACATATTTGATCCGCTCACGATCCACAGCGCACAGGCTCCGTCGAACTCGGCGCTCAGCTTCACATCGTTGCCGACAGCGTGATCCCGAGGAATCAGCGGATGTCGCACGTCCATTCCATCGAACAACGGCCCGTCAACGGCCGCCGCCAATTCCGGAAACACCGCGTCCGGCCGCTCGTACGCGAAGGTCGCGAGCGAGCACAGCGCTTCAAACTCGCCCACTGCGGCGATCCACTCCCCGATGTGCGGGCCGCACTCCTGCCTCCAAGCTTCAATCGCCATCGTGAACTGCGGTATCCACACCAACGGCGCAGCGAACACGCGAAAAAACTGATTGCGCGCCGAGTCCAGATATTCGACCGCCCGCTCCAACCGCCGAATTTCCGCGGATGCAGTCAACCCGTGGACGTCCAGCGTGTGCGTCAGATGCATTAAATGCGGCGCAGTGAACTGCTCCTTCTCCAAGCGCTCCAGCAACAGCCGCACCAACTTCAGCTCCCGCGCCGGCGTCGAAACCAGGACCGCAACCCTGCGCACCGCGTCCCGCACCACTAATCCAAAGATCAGCTCTGCCAGGACCACCGCTAGAAATGGCCGCAGACTGAGCACCTGCGCTAGAAACAATCCAAACGTGAGCACCGCCGCACAAGCGAGCGCCAGCGCCACCCATCGCGCGCCCGAAAAAAATCTCACCGCAGGCTGCTCGCCCCAGGTCTTCATGGCTTGGTCATCGATCGCGGTACGAATATCTTCGCCCATCAGCGCGATGTCTTCCCGCAGATCCAGCCTTGCGCGCAACTCGGACACCGCCGCTTGCCGCGCCGTCACGATGTCCGGCGGCGACGGCGCCAGCAGCCACTCGGCGAGCATCCGGTCCCCCGTCGCCGTGCGCGACGTCGAGAGTAACTCGAACGCCGACCCCGGACCCAGCAGATCCAAATCATCGGCATACAAATGTTTGGGATCGCGAAAAGCCGCGCCCTGGTGGCCCTTGCCGATCCACCGGTTCTCCATCCGCGCCAGCGCGCGTTCGTAGTACGCAGTTCCCCGCAGCGCCGCCTCACGCCGTTTGTCCGCGCGATCGTGCATGACAGCGAGCACCACGAAAACCACCACCGGAACCAGCAACCACCACGGCGAGAGAACTCCCGCACCAATCGCCAGCGCCGCGATGGCCACCGCCGCCAGTCCCGTCACCAGTCGCGCATTGCCGAGTTGCCGCGAGTGGATACTACTGGCCGTGTGTTCCGTCTGCCAGCGTTCCAATCGCGAGCGATATTCCTGTAGCGGGGATGCGTCTTGAATCGACAAAGGAGTCCCTTCAATTCTAGTCTGCCCGTCCCCGCCCGGCGTTGTATGCTGGTGTTGCCCGCGCTCAGGGACTCACCATGTTGCCACGCCTGCGAATGACTCTCGACTTCATGCCCTCGCCGTTCGAGGACAAACCCGGTCTGGTGATTCGCGATCCTTTTCATTTCTCCGAAGCGACGCTCATCGTCCCTCCTCCGCTCATCGAGTGCCTGGAATTCTTCGACGGCGAGCACAGCGCCCTCGACCTGCGGGCGCATCTGGTGCGCATCACCGGCGATCTTCAGGCCGGCGATATCGAAACCAATCTGCTGAATGCGCTCAGTGAGGCTGGCTTTCTCGAAGATGAAAACTTTGAGAAGCGGCGCGCCGAAACCGAACGTGCCTTCGCCGAGGCGCCGCTTCGCGAACCCGCGCATGCCGGCTCCGGCTATCCGGATGAGCCCGGTGAACTCCGCGCCACGTTCGCGGAATACATGGACGGCGCAAATCCCAACGGTGGCCGGTCCGGCCGCACCCTCGCCATCGCCGCGCCCCACGTCAGCCCCTTTGGCGGCGTGGAAGCGTACCGCGCTGCTTATTCCGCCCTCACTCCCGCAGACGCCGAGCGAACTTTCGTGATCCTGGGCACGTCCCACTACGGACATCCCGAACGCCTGGGACTCACCCGTAAACCTTTCGTCACACCCTACGGTGAAGCCGTCACCGACACGAAACTGATCGATGAACTGGAGCGCGCGCTCGGCCCCGCGGCTCTGATGGAAGACTACTGTCACGCCATCGAGCACTCCATCGAGTTTCAAGTGGTCTTCCTGCAGCACTTGTTCGGACCGCGCATCCGCATCCTGCCGATCCTGTGCGGTTCTTATCTCCGCAGCATCTACCAAGGCGGGATGCCGGAAGACGATGACCGCGTCAGCCGGATTCTGGGAACGCTAGGCGACATCGCCGCGCGCGAGGACGGTAAGCTGCTGTGGGTTCTCGGCATCGACATGGCGCACATGGGCCAGCGCTATGGCGACCGCATGACCGCGATCGCCGGCCGCGACGAGATGGCCGAAGTGGAACAGCGAGATCGCGTCCGCATCCAGCGCATGGAATCGGGCGATGCCCGTGGCTTCTGGGACTTGGTGCAGCAGAATCAGGACGATCTAAAGTGGTGCGGCTCCGCGCCCATCTATACGTTTCTCAAAGCCGTTCCACAAGCCCGCGGCGAACTCCTGGGCTACCAGCAGTGGAACATCGACGAATCGAGCGTAGTAAGCTTCGCCGGCATGCGATTCCAAAACGCGTAGCGCGGCCCATTCCTCATTTGGCCGCAATGATAAAATCGAATAAAAGTTCTTGGGGAGGAACATCAGTGATAACCGACGAACAGGCGATCCAGCAGGTACTGGCACAGCTTGAGGCTGCCTGGAATGCAAGCGATAGCGAAACCTACGCGGCGTTATTCGCGGAAGATGCGACCTTTATCCAGATTTATGGCGGGCAACTGGATGGCCGCCGCGCTATCGAGGCCTCGCATCGCGTCATTTTCGACACGATCTATAAGGGCAGCCAGGCGCATTTTACATTGCAAAGCATTCGGCCTGTACGTCCTAGCGTGGCCGTCGTATTCAGCCGGGCGCATCTAACGTTCTACCAAGGGGACGAAACGCGCGAAATGGGGACCCGGCCGACGTTCATCATGTCCAAGGAGCCCGCAGGGTGGCAAATCGTCGCGTTTCAAAACACCCGAATTTCCGAAATGCCACTTGCCGCCCAAGCTGCGAGCCGTCTCGCAAGCTGATGGCTCACTGAGGCGCGCCCGCATATTACAATCACCAGTGAGTGCGCATCACCATTTCGAAAGAGAATTACCTGAAGGCCATCGCGGAGGCCGAAGGCGAAGGCGAAGTGGTTATCGCCGCCACACTGGCCCGCTGGCTCCAGGTATCGCCCCCCGCGGTGACCATGGCTATCCGGCGCTTGAAACGTGACGGCCTGATTCGCGTAACGGCGGCCGGTGAAATCACGCTTGCGCGCGGGGGCCGCGAAATCGCCAACCGCGTGATGAACCGCCATCACTTGATCGAGCGCATGCTGACCGAAATCTTCGGCATGGAGTGGTATAAGGTCCACGAAGAAGCCGAACAGATGGAACACGCTGTCTCCGCCGACTTCGAGAATCGGCTCCGCGAGAAGCTGGGTGAAGGCGAATCCTGCCCGCACGGCAACCGCGTCGCCATGGACCGCCCGCAGGACCGGCGCGCGCGCGGCTGGAAACCTCTCGATGAAATCTCCGGCAGCGGCCCCGCGCAGGTCACCAGCGTATTTGAGCGCGACCGGCGCCTGCTCGAATATCTGGATGGACTGGGCATCCGCCCCGGCGCGAAGCTGCGCATGATCTCGCGCAATTATGACGAGACGCTGACGCTCAAGGTCGGCGGCAAATCGGTGCAGCTCGGGCGGCCCGCTGCGACCAAGGTGTGGATCACGCAGGCGCCAGCGCCTTGAAGTACTCGACCGTTTCGCGGAGACCGTCTTCGAGATTCACTTTCGGCTCCCAGCCCAGCACCCGCTTGGCCTTCGTGATATCCGGCCGCCGCTTCTTCGGATCGTCGTCCGGCAGTGGCTCAAAGACGATGGGCAGTTTAGAGCCCATCAGTTGGCGAATGCGCTCGGCGAATTCGAGAATTGTCAGCTCGACCGGATTTCCCAGATTGACTGGCAAGCGCTCTTCGGAAGACGCCAACCGCACCAGCCCGTCCACCATGTCGGAAACATAACAGAAGCTGCGCGTTTGCGTCCCGTCGCCGAAAATCGTCAGCGGCTGGCCCTGCAGCCCCTGATCCAAAAACGCCGGCACCACGCGGCCGTCCTTTAGCGCCATGCGCGGCCCGTAAGTATTGAAGATCCGCGCGATATTGGTGCGCACGCCGTGATAGCGATGGTAAGCCATGGTCATGGCTTCGGCGTAGCGCTTGCTCTCGTCGTAGCATGAGCGCAAGCCGACCGGGTTAACGTTGCCCCAATAAGTTTCCACCTGCGGGTGCTGCAGCGGATCTCCGTAACACTCCGACGTCGAGGTCACCAAAAACCGCGCACCGTCGCGCCGCGCGATTTCCAGCATGTTGCGCGTTCCCGTCGACCCGGATTCCAGGGTTTCGATGGGATGCGCCAGATATTCCTTGGGGCTCGCCAGCGACGCCAAGTGCCAGACATGATCGAAGGAAAAGTCGGAATCGAAGCGCCCAGCAATCTCCAGCGATTGCGTCACGTCATGCTCAATGAAACGAAATCGCGAATGGTCTGCCAGATGCGCCAGATTGCGCCGCGAGCCGGTGATCAAATTATCCAGGCCGAGGACGCTGTGGCCGTCCGCCAGCAAGCGTTCGCACAAGTGTGAACCGATGAAGCCGGCAGCCCCCGAGACCAGATGTTCCATCCTCTAGATCTTAACGTCTGCGCGAATGCGCGTGCTACTTTTGGAAAGGTGCCGGTCTTCTCGCCGCTCGAAACCACACTATTTTTGATCCTGCTGATCGCATCTGCCTGCGCTTTTGGGCTGCGCTTCGGCAAAGTCGTGCATAAGATCCGCCAGGCCAAGCCGGACGCCGATTTTAAGCTCGGATCGATCGGCAAACGTGTCTGGGATTTCATCGCGGAGGTTCTGCTCCAAAGTAAAGTCATCCGTGAGCGCCCTTTACCCGGGCTCGCCCACGCCTTCGTTTTCTGGGGATTTTGCGCCTTCGCACTGATCACACTCAATCATTTCGCCATGGGCGTTGGCCTCGCATTCCTTGGGCGTGAAAGCTGGTTCGGCAAGTTTTATTTCGATTTCGCCGCAGCGTTCGCAGTGGCCGTCGCGATCTCCATCTTCGGTCTCTTCGTGCGGCGCTTCGTGGTGCGCCCGCGCTGGCTGGGCGAAAAAGTTTCCACCGAATCCGGCGTCATCGCATTCCTGATCTTCGTGCTAATGATCACCTATCTGGCAGCCTTCTGGTACGGCGACTCCAAGCCGCTGTGGTGGACGCACACGCTGGCTCTGTTGGTGTTCCTGCCTCTGATTCCGCACACCAAGCATCTCCACCTGGTGCTGAGCCCGCTGACCGTGTTTCTCTCACGCGGCGAGTTCGCACACATTCCGCCGCTCGCGGGCGACGAAGATTTTGGCCTCGACACCGGCAAGGACCTCACGCGCATCGTGGCGCTCCAAGCCTACTCCTGCGTCGAATGCGGCCGTTGCACCCAGCATTGTCCCGCCGCGAATACTGGCAAAATTCTCGACCCCAAGAAAATCGCGCTCGGCGTTCGCGATTACCTGAACGACTTCGGCGCCAGCTCCGAAGAGCCGCTGCTCGGCAAACACATTTCGCAGGAAGCGGCCTTTCAGTGCACCACCTGCGGAGCGTGCGAATTCCAGTGTCCCGTCGGCATCGAGCACGTGCCCATCATCATCGGACTGCGGCGCGGCGCGGTGAACACCGGCAAGTGGGAGGACGAATACGGCACCAAGCTGTTCCTGGCGCTCGAGCGTAACGGCAACGCGCTTGGCTTCAGCGCTTCCGAGCGCGACAAATTCATTCAGAAGCAGCAATTCCCCATCTTCGACGGCACTCAGGAATACTGCCTGTGGCTCGGCTGCATGGGCGCCTACGATCCGCAGGGCCGCGAAATCATTGCGTCGTTCGCGCGCGTGATGGCGCACCTGGGAGCCACTTTCGGCGTGCTCAAAAAAGAGAAATGCACCGGCGATCCGGCTCGCCGCCTAGGCAATGACCTGGTCTTCCAGCAGCTCGCCGAACAGAACCTCGAAGCCTTGAAGCAAGCGAAAGTGACGAAGATCGTCTCCATTTGCCCGCACTGCGTGCGCACTATTTCTACTGACTGGAAAGAATTCGGCCTCGCCCCCGAGATCGAGCATCACAGCGAGTTCATGGCCCGCCATCAAAACCAGCTTTCGCGCGCCAACACCGCTGACAAGATCGTGTATCACGATCCCTGCTATCTCGGACGCTATCGCGGCACCTACGACGAACCTCGCGCAGTGCTGGCGCGTTCGGGCGTTGTGATCGATCCCCCGCGGTCCCGCGAGCGCAGCTTCTGCTGCGGCGCTGGTGGCGGACTCGCCTTTCTTGGCGAAGAAACCGGCGAGCGCGTCAGCCGTAACCGCGCTCAAGAACTCGCGGCCACAGGCGCGAATATCGTCGGCACCGCCTGCCCATTCTGCAATACGATGTTTCGCGATGCACTCGCGGCCGGCACCAGTCCCCCGCCCCAATTGCTCGACATCGCCCAGATCGCCGCCGCCTCGCTTCCGAAATGAAGTTATCCTAGAGGGCGATGCGAACCATCGTCACCTTCGTGCTGTTCGGATTGCTGGCCCAGGCCGCGCCTAAGCCCATCGCCAAGCCCGCGCCGAAACTCACCGCCGAGCAACGCACCGCGCAGTCCATGTTGCGATCGCTCAATCTGCACGATCGGGTCGCACAGTTGGTCATCGGCGTCTGCTACGGCGACGTTCCCGGCTCAGGCTCCAAAGAATACGCAAAGTTCCGCCACTGGGTGAAGGACCTCCACATCGGCGGTTTTATCATGAACAATCGCGTGCAATACGGACTGGTTCGCAACGCCGAGCCGCACGCCATGGCGCTGTTCTTTAACCAAATGCAGAAGGCGTCGAAGACGCCGCTGCTGATCGGCGGCGACTTCGAACGTGGCTCTTCCATGCGCGTCAGCGACACCATTCGCTTTCCATTCAACATGGCTTTCGCCGCGGCGCGCGATGTAGAGGCTACGCGTCATCAGGGTCTGGCCACGGCCCGTGAAGCGCGCGCGCTGGGCGTCCAGTGGATCTTCGCGCCGGTCGCCGACGTCAATAACAATCCGCAAAATCCCGTCATTAACATTCGCTCTTACGGCGAAAACCCGGACGAAGTCTCGCAGCATGTCGCGGCCTACATCGACGGCGCGCATTCCGATCCCAAGAATGTCGTGCTGGTTTCCGCCAAACATTTTCCGGGGCACGGCGACACCAGTATCGACAGCCATCTGGATCTGGCGCGAGTCGATGCCAGCCGCGAACGCATGAGCGAAGTGGAGTTGAAACCCTTTCAGGCCGCGATCGTGCACCATGTCGATTCCATCATGACGGCGCATCTGACCGTGCCCGCCATCGAACCGGAAAACATTCCGGCCACGGTTTCGCGGCGCGTCCTCTGCGGTTTGCTGCGTGAGGATTTGGGATTCAAAGGACTAGTGGTCACCGACGCCATGGACATGGCCGGGCTCGCCAAACAGTTTGCCAGCGGAGAAGCGTCCGTGCGCGCCATCGAGGCTGGGGCCGATGTGCTGCTGATGCCGCCCGATCCCGACGCCGCCATTCGCGCCGTTCTGGCCGCAGTCGCAAGCGGGCGCATCACGCGCCGGCGCATCGATGAGAGTGCGCTGCGCGTTTTGGAAGCCAAGGTTCGCGTTGGGCTCCCCAAAAGGAAGATTGTAGACCTGGATGCCGTGAGCGATGCGCTCGACTCAGCCGATGAGGCGGAGCGCTCGCAGAGCGTCGCCGACCGCGCCCTGACGCTGGTCCGTAACAATGGCGCCGTCCTGCCGCTATCGGCCCCGAATCAGGCGTGCCTGGTGATATCCGCTGGGATCCGCCTCTCCTCCTTCGGACAGCGCCTGGCTGAAGAATTTCGCAAGCGCGCCCCGCAAGCCCGCATCGTGTTCATCGACAACTCGCTGCCAATGGCCGCTCTCGAAGCGGTAACCGGCGACGTTTCGACGTGTTCCGCGCTGGTGTGGGCCACCTTCACCACCAGCCCCATGCTGGCCGGCGATCTGCCCGCCTATCTGGAAAAGCTTTCGGAGAGCACCACGCCGGTTGCGCTGGTCTCTTTCGGCAGCCCTTATCTGCTCTCCGGATTCCCCAAAATCGCCGCCTATATCGCCGCGTTCAGCACGGCCACGCCCTCCGAAGTCTCAGTCGCGAAGGCGCTGCTGGGCGAAACCCCCATCACCGGCCATATGCCGGTCACCATCCCGGACTTCGCGCAGTACGGCGACGGCATCCAGCTTCCCGCTAAAACTCAATCCGCTCCATCAGCGAACTAAGCTCGCTATCGAGCGCCGCTTTCTTCTTACGCAGGTCGCTCTGCGTATCGCGCAGCGCCGCCAACTTGGTCTCCGCCGCCGCCAACTGACGCGCGTATTGCTGCACCTGATCCTGCTGTCCGCTGACGCGATTCAGACTCTCAATATTGCTCCGGATGACGGCTCTGATCCTGCGTAAGGCTGGTGATATCCGCTTCCGCCTGACGGATAGCACGCGTCGTTAGCAGCAACCTCGGCTTCTTCTGCGCGATCTGATCGAGTTGCCGCCGCGCCGCTTCGTTCAAAGTTTTGTTCTGAACGTAGACCGCCAGCACGTCCGGCGTCAGATTCGTCACCGATAGGGCTTGATCGTAAACATGCTCTTCGCGAACCGGGAAGGTCTCGGTCCCCGATGCCGCCAGCTTCACTTCGAATCGATACGCGCTGGGAGTGGTCTCGCTGGGCTTGCGTTCCATCAATGTGTAGCCGGGCCGCTGGGAATGCTCGATCACCAGCGTCTTAGCTTTGGCGTCCACATTCTTGATTGTGTACGTCTTGGTCTCCTGCATAGCGTTGCGCGCCGTTAGGATGCCTCGCTGGAAATGAATTTCGCGGACCACCGCCTGTGACGAATTGAACGCCGTAGTTACGCGCGTTCCCAAATCCACGCCGTAGCTGATCAGGCGCTTGTCGCCCATCGGCAGCGTCTCCACCAGCGCCTCGCCGGCATACGTCCCGTCGTCGTACACCGTGATCGGGCCGCCATCCAGCGTCTTGCCGGTGTTGTTGGTGAGCTCGGCCGCATCGCGCGGATTGAGTCCGTAGCTTTCCGAATACACCAGCAGCTTGCGCGCGCCGATCTTCTGTTGCAGGAATGGCAGCATCGCCGACTCGCCCTGCTTCACCGTGACGGGCGTCGCGAAGCTGTATTCGAACAGTTCGCCCGCTTGGCGCGTGTCGGCGACCGCCGAAATTGACGACACTTCAACTGTCTGCGCCATACTAGCCGATCCGCCAAGCCTGCCCCCGTCACTCCGCGCAAACCGCTGGGCGGCTGGCGGCGCCGCGGCCTTGTTCATAACCTCATCCTTCGCTTCCATCGCCCCTGTCATCGCTCCTGCGTACACCACCGGAGCCGCCGCCTGATTCTCCGCCAGCTCCGCGAACGGCCGCTGCACATACCGCGGCGCATACAGTTGCGTAATGAACGACACGGGCTTGCCCGACACCACTGCCAGCCGCACGTTGTTCCAATCGTCCCCCGACGTATTGTCGACAATCGCCCAGCCTTCGAGCGTCGGCTCGCCCGCCGCGCCGAACATCAGACGGTAACTCGATTTCCACACCGCCGCCGGCGTCATGTAACTCGCCGTCAACTTCCGCGTCCCCGAACCCACCGCGTCGATATACACGCTGCGCCGGTCGCGCGCGTGCGATTGATTCAGCACCGTCAAATACGCCGTCAATTGGCTCTGCAATTTCGGATCGCTCAGCTTCACGGCGCTCGCTGCCCCCAGATCGAAGCTGCGGATGTCGCCGGAATCCATCAGCAGCACCAGTACCTCACGCTGCGATTTGTCGGTCTCCTGCACCACTCGCGCGCTGATGATGGTTCCCGCCGCGTCGCCCGCGCCCAGCTTCAATTCGATGCGCGCGCCCTTCATTTGATCCAGGAACGCCGCCAGCGACGCCCCGGCTCCCAACTGGAACGGGAAATCCGCCAGGCGCTTCTCCAGCGGATCGCTCGAATCGTAGCGCACGCCATTCACCTTGCCGCCATTGCCGTCGGTGACCGTCAGCGACTTCAGCACGTCGTTCATGTCATCCGGCTTGAAATCCAGGCGGGCCGTCTCGCCGGGCCTTAGTTCGCCCGTCCGCTCCAGGTGCGCGACACCGTGCTTATACAGCGTTACCTCAGTAATGGGAAGATCCGCGGCAGAGAGTGCCGGAAGCAGACACAAAGCCGGCCATAGGCGCCAAAACATTTTTGTTTCCTCCTGTTTCATAGGGGCTTGACACGGACAAGCGCCAAGCGTCAGACTCAATTTATTGTCCATTTCAGTCTATCGGACGGGAGCGCTTCACCCTTGCATAGAAATTTGACGCCGGGCATGCGAAATAAGTTGCCGGGGTGGGTGCTGGGCGGAGTTCTGTTGCTGATTGCCGCTCCCGGACTGATGGCCCAAACCACCGACCTGAGCAGTTATCAAGGGCCTGGAATTTCAAGCCCCGGGGTGGGCACTATAGGCAGCCGTAGCGGTGAACAGGTTGACCTGCGCTACTACTTAGGCGTTTCCGGGATCGTAGATAGTACCATTGCTCCCTTCGCGACAGATTCCAAAGGGAACTTGCTTCACATCCCCTACCTCTATGGGATCGAAACGGATGGGGGTATCTACGGAGTGCATAGCTGGAAGCGTTCCCAACTGGGACTGAACTACACAGGCTCCTACACCAAGTTCTTCAATTATGACGCCTATAACGGCACCAATCATGCCTTGAGCCTGGGCTATACCGATCAAATTTCCAGGCGCCTGACGTTCGACTTGCGCGAGTCCGCGGGAAGTCTCACCTACGGCACCGGGCAAGTGGCCAATGCCGTGTCCACTGACCTCAACTCTTCCTTCACTCCAGCGGTACGTTTGTTCGACACCCGCACCTACTACCTGCAGTCGTCGGCCTCCGCGACCTGGTCACAATCCGCGCGCACGTCTTATACCTTCGGCGCGGGCGGCTTCCTGCAGAACCTGAAGTCCGAGGGTTTGTCCAATGCGTGGGGCTACAGTATCGATGGAAGCATGAGGCGGCGCATATCCAAGATCTCAACTCTGGGCCTTACTTACGAATTTTCACACTTCGAATTCCCGGGATTTTCCAGCCGGTCCAATTCGCATACTTTCCATGGGCTTTACGCCACTGGCTTTGGGCCATTCTGGACGCTTTCGATCGAGGCCGGCGCAACCGTCACCAGCGGTGAAAGTGCGTTCAGCTTTGCGCTCGATCCAGTTCTGGCGGCTATCCTCGGCCAGTCGACGATTGTGGGAATCTCCAACTTCCAGACAATTTATCCGAGTGGCTCGGCAACGCTCAAACGGCGGTTCCGCCGCGCCACTCTCGCCTTCAATTACTACCGTGGAGTGAATTCCGGAGATGGGGCCTACACCACAGGACGTTTGGATAACGTAGGCGCGTCAATCAGCTACACTGGCATCCGCAAAGTGAACCTGGGAGCGGATGGCGGCTACTACACCCTGAAGTCTATCGGGCAGAATCTGGGAAGCTACTCCCAATATTCGGCGGGGGCTGGCATCACGTACGCCCTCGGCCGTGATATTCATCTGTCCCTGCGTTACGATTTTCGCGATCAGCAGGTCAACGTCTCTAACTATAAGTACAACGGTTCTCGCGCCACCGTGGGCCTGGTATTCAGCCCTGGGAACCTTCCCCTATCGCTGTGGTAACGGTAGCCGGCGCGAAAGCCATGGATTCCCCCCGCTTGCTGCTGGTTGAAGATGAGCCGGCTCTGGCCGATCTCCTGAAGAGATACCTGGAACGGCTGGGTTATCAGGTAGACGCGTGCGGTCACCCCGATGCCGCGCTAGCGCTCCTGGATGCTCATCCGGACGCCTACGCGCTCTTGATCACGGACCTCTCTCTGCCCGCCATGAGCGGCGACGAGTTGATGACTCGATCGCGCCTGCGCGCTCCCCATCTGCGCGCCATTATTTCCAGCGGCTACCCCTACGAACCTCGCGTCGAGGGGGTCGAGTTTCTGCAGAAGCCTTTCTTGCCCAACTTGCTGGCGCAAGCTGTCGAGCGGGCGCTCAAGGCTTAAGGCTTCTCTAATTCCGGCCGCACAACCCGGGCGTGGCGCACATGCCGGACGGGCAGGATGGCATGGAATCCTGGGCGCTCGCATTGGTGCGCGCCGCGAAGCTGGAAACCTGCGTAGTCACATGATTGTGTCCGCAGGAAGGGCACTCGACCCCGTCCGCTTCGGCGCTCCGCCGCACCAGTTTCTCAAACTTGTTGCCGCAATCGTCGCACAGATATTCAAAGATGGGCATGTCCACTCCGCCGTCTACCGTCTGTGGCTATTCTAGCAATCCGCGGACGTACCCATTAGACACCGGGATGTAGCGTCGCGCTCAGCCGCGCTTCCAGCCAGATGAGCGCCAGCAGCACGAACACGATCATCGAGCCTACTAGCGGCAATTCCATCACGGCGCGCACGTCCAGCAGCCACACGAAGTAGCCCAACATGCTGGGAGCCAGCAATCCGCCCACCATCGCGAACGAAAAAATGCCGTTGTAAAATCCCGGGTGGTAGTACGGAAAACGGTGACCGATCTTCTCCACGACCAGGGGATAAATGGGCGCAAACGCTGCTCCCAGCAGCAGCACTCCACTCACGGCGCCGAAGCTATTGTTGGTGTCCAGCAAGATCGTGCAGGCGAACATGGCCATCAAAACGCTTCCTACCAGCAGTCGCGTATGCCGCACCAGAGGCAGCATCCACTGGGCCACCAGGCGGCCCACCAGCAGCGCCATCCAGTAGAGCGCGAGAATCAACACGGAATCAGCCGGGCTCATCCCCAGGCGCTGGCTCAAAAACAGCGGCAGCCAGCCCGCGATCGCCCATTCATTGCCGAATTGAAAGAACAGAACCAGGCTGAATAGCACCGCGCCGGGGCTCTTGATTTCCGCCAAAACGGCGCGTGCCGGCGGGTCGGCGGACGGTTTATGCGGAGGGAAACCCGTACGTGCGTAGACGATCGCGAAAAAAGCCGGAATCAGCGCAATCCAAATTTGGATGGCGGCCGCGGTGTAGAAATAAAAGGCCTGCGAAATCAGTAGCGCGACGCTGAAGCAGCCCAGTCCGAACAAGATGCCACCCAGATTGACCGTGGCCGCTGGATCCTGCCGGTACATTGGGGAGATGGCGTGAAAGATTGCCGTATGCAGCAAGCCCGCGGCGGCGCCCAGAATCAAAATGGCCGGCAGCCGCCACCAGGCAATATAGGGCGGCGAGAAGAACGCCAGATTGAACAGCGCCACTGACGCCAGAGCGCACGCCAATGACAGCGTGCGCGCCAAGCCCAGCTTTTCCATGAGGGGCCGCGCCAGGCGCACCGACACCAGCACGCCCAGGATCAAGGCCACGAAGTATAGCCCCACCATCCAGTAATCCGGCTGAAGATGATGGCCCCAGGAAGGCAGGATGGCGCCCAGGAACCCTAGCAGGATTCCCGACACAAAAAATCCCGCCAATGCCGTGCGCGGGCCCCCATACGCGGCCGCTCCCGGCCCGCCCGGGGGAGTCTTGGCCGGCACCGTTGGCGATATTTCCGGAGCCACGCGCATTTAATCCCGTTTCCAAATCGAGGCCCGCGTGAAAAATTGCGTCACGCGTTAAAACTTCTCTTCGGGGACTTCGCCCAGCTTCACCGCGACGTCCAGCAACTTCCCGGCGCGGAAAACTTTCACGGTAATGGTGTCGCCTGGACGCTTGCGCGCAATCGCACGCGACAAGGCGTCTGATTCGGTCACCGGCTTGCCGTCAATTTCAGTAATGAAATCGCCGCCGATGCCCAGCCGCTCGTTACCCACCAGCACCACGTCGCGATAGCCCTTCAATCCCGCCTGCTCCGCCGCTGACCCGCGTCCGATTTCTTGAATCAACAGACCGCCGCTCGTTGGCAGCTTCAATTCACCGGCCAGGTCGCCGATGATGAAAACCGTCGACGCCCCAAAGCGCGGCCGCCCGAAGCTCTTGCCGGCGCGGAAATCTTCCAGCATCGCCTTGGCGCGGTTGATGGGCATCGCGAAGCCGATGCCGATGTTGCCGCCGCTAGGCGCCAGAATCGCCGTATTAATGCCGATTACATTCCCTTGCGAATCCAGCAGCGGCCCGCCGCTGTTGCCTTCGTTGATGGCCGCGTCGGTTTGGATCAGCCCTTCGAGCGTGCTGTTCTCGTTGCGAATCTCGCGCGCCAGCGAACTCACGACGCCGGTGGTGAGAGTGCCCGAAAATCCAAAGGGATTCCCGATCGCCAGCACTTTTTGCCCTACCTGCAGCGCGTCCGAATCGCCCAGTTTCAGGAACGGCACCTTTTTCCTGGGAACGATCTGGATCACCGCCAGATCGTCGGCGCGGTCCGCCACCAGCACCTTCGCGGTATACCGGCTGCCATCGGAAAAACGAACTTCGATCTTTGCGCTGCCACTGATCACGTGATTATTCGTCAAGATGCGACCGTCCGGGCTGATCAGGAAGCCCGATCCCAGAGCGCGCGTCGGCACCATCTCGAAGAAAAAGGTCTGCTGATAAACCGTGCTGGTGATATAGGCGACGCTGTCTTTGGCCGACTTGTAGATGTCGATGTTATTCAGTTCATCTCCGCCCAGTCCCGCCGAATGGGCCACCGTAGGGCCGCTCCACAGAGGCCCTTGATAACGTCGCAGAGGGGAATTCGGAGCGGTGGTGAAGTATACGAACGCGCCCACCAGCGCTAAGGCAACGAAAAGAGTGCGGAATCTCATAAGTTGGGAAATTTTATGGGTTCAAGGCTAACAGAGCCTGATAGACGTCCCTGGCCTGCGCCAGCGTGTTTTCTTTCGCTCCCGACGTGTCGATAACATAGTCGGCATACTCGATCTTCTCCGCCAGCGGCATCTGCCGGCTCAACCGGTCCAATACCTGCTCGCGAGTCATGCCGTCGCGCGACATTGCACGCTCAATCTGCTGCTCTTCGCTGCACACGGCCACGATCAGCTTCGCATAGTTTCGATAGCTGCCCGTTTCCACTAGTATCGCAGCTTCCACGACCGCGATGCCATGGGGATGGGCGGCGGCGTACTCGTCCAAGAGACGGCGCTCGCGGGCCCACACCGGCGGATGCACCAGAGCATTCAGGGCCGCCAGCCGCTGGCTATCGTGGAAAACCAGAGCTGCCAGCTTGGGCCGGTCGATGGTGCCATCCGCCCTCACGATTTCAGGACCGAATTCTCGGATGACGCCGTCATAGGCTTCGCCGCCCGGCTCCAACACCCGATGTCCCAGCTCATCCGCCTGGATCAAAAAGCATCCCAGGTCCGCCAGCGCGCGGCCCACAAAGCTCTTGCCGCTGGCTAATCCACCGGTGAGGCCGACACGCAACATGAGCTATACGGCACCCTGATGCAGTTCGGCCAGGCCCACCGTGTTCGACATCAGCATGGCGATGGTCAGCGGTCCCACGCCTCCCGGAACCGGCGTGTAGGCGCCGGCCACGCGCGCCAAGTCAAGCGGGTTGACGTCTCCCACGACGGCTTTGCCCTTGGCCGCGAACTCTTCGGAGCGTCCCAGTCGCGCCGCCTCTTCGAGGTTCGTGATGCGATTAATACCAACGTCCACCACGGTCGCGCCCGGCTGGATGAAATCGGCCGTGACGAACGCCGCGCGGCCGATGGCCGCAACTAATATGTCCGCTTGGCGGCACATCTCCGGCAAGTTCACGGTGCGCGAGTGGCAGATGGTCACAGTAGCGTTCTCCTGCAGCAGCATCAGCGCCATCGGCTTGCCGACGATGTCGCTGCGCCCCAGCACGACCGCGTGCCGTCCCGCGATGGGAATCCGATAATGCTTCAGTAGTTCGATGATTCCGGCGGGCGTGCAGGACCGCGGCGCGGGCCGTCCCGCTACCAGGTAGCCCACGTTCATGGGATGAAACCCGTCCGCGTCCTTATCCGCGGCCACTGTCTCCAGTACCCGCCGCGCGTCGACGTGCTTCGGCAAGGGCATTTGCACCAGAATGCCGTCGATGTCCGAGCGCCCGTTCAGTTCTTCCACCAGCGCCGCCAGCTCCTCGGTCGTGGCCGCTTCAGAAGGCGTCAGTTTCTCGCTGAAAATACCCAGCTCCGCACAGGCCTTTATTTTGCTGCGCACATAAATCTCAGAAGCCGGATCGTGCCCCACCAGCACCACAGCCAGCCCCGGAGGCCTGCTGAGCTTCTGAATCCGCGGCTTCAGCCGCGAAAGGATCTCGTGCTGCACCGCCATGCCATGAAGGATGATGGACATTCCTTGACGAGTCTAACAGAGGGGCTCCGTGCTAATCTTTGGAGCGTTGGAGTAGATGAGTGTCAATGAAAGTCACTAGGCGGCAATGTCTGTGGGCTCTTGGCGGTAGTATCGCGGCTGCCTCCGGCCGGGATCTGGTTCAAGAATGGCAGCGGATCGCGGCGGAAACAGACGGAACCGTGGGAGCGGCTGTGCTGCACCTCGCCTCCGGGCAAATGGTCAGCCTCCATGGCGGCGATCTCTTCCCTTTGGCTAGCGTGTGTAAGGTGCCCATAGCGATGAACATGTTAGCGCTGGTGGATGAAGGCAAGCTGGTGCTCGATCAAAAGATCGAAGTATTGCCACGAGATGTCGTGTCGGGCGTCAGCGACATAGCCAAGCGCTGGCCTGCGCAACGGCATTTCCCGCTGAATGAAATGATCGAATTGATGGTCGCGCGCAGCGACAACACCGCAGTTGAAACTCTGTTCCGGATAGGAGGCGAAGGCTACGCTATCGGGACTCGCTTGCGCAGATGGATGATCGAAGGGATTCGCGTGGATCGAAGCGAGCGTCAATGCGGGCTTGATCGCAATGGAGTCCAGCGCTACCCTCCGCCGGCCGAATGGAGCGACGGAATTATCAATGCATTGATCGCTAAAACCCCTCCGGCGATCCGATATGAGGCCAGCCGGCGCTTTCTAACCGACCCGCGCGATACCGGGACTCCTGATGGAACGGTCCGGCTGCTCGCGAAGGTGTTTCGTGGAGAGGCGCTTTCCAAACCGTCAACAGCTCGTTTGATCGAAGTTTTAAGAGCCACTACAACTTTTCCCACACGCCTCAAGGGATTGCTGCCGGCCGGAACGGTGGTGGCACATAAGACGGGCTCTACCGAGACGGTGAACGGCTTGACTGCCGCGACCAATGACAGTGGCGTAATCTATCTGCCGGGTGAGCGCGGCCAGCTTGCAATATCGGTCTATGTCAAAGCCAGCACCCGGGACGACGCGTCAAGAGATCGTATCATCGCACGCATGAGCCGCGCGGCATTCGATTTCTACCACTAGACCGGCCAGCGCTCCGTGCTATTCTTCGCATTAGATGGCGACAAAGGCCTTCATCATCACGCCCGAGCAGTACCTTGCCACGCATTTCGAGCGCGAACCCGAGCTGGTTCGCGGCGAAATTGCGGAGCGTCCCTTGCCCAATCTAATCCACGGCAGAACCCAACAACGCCTGGCAGTGCATCTGGACGGTGTAGGCTATTGCTGCACCGAAGTCCGAATACGACTGACCGAGGACCTCTACCGCATTCCTGACGTAGCAGTATTCGAAGGAGACGGACCCAAGGAAGCCGTCCCCGCTTCTCCCCCCTTGCTGGTCGTCGAAATCAGCTCGCCCGACGACCGCCTCGATGCCATGCTGCAAAAACTTGAAGACTATCGAATCTGGGGCGTCCAGCACATCTGGCTGATCGAACCGGAGATCAAGCGCATTCATGTCTACGATCACGGTTCGCTTCGACAGGTCTCGCGCCTGGAGCTGCCGCAGTTTGGCTTCGCTATCACCACCCAACAAGTTTTCGCATAGGCGCGATGGCGCGTTAACCCTTCTTAACGTCGCGGTGCGTTTCCTTGACGCGAAAACCGGCGGCGGCCAGTCGCTTGCGGATTTCACTGGCGATCAGCACGCTGCGGTGGTGTCCGCCGGTGCATCCGAACGATATCGTCAAGTAGCTTTTGCCTTCGGCGATATAGTGGGGCAGCAGGTAGATCAGCAGCTCCGAGATGCGCTCGATGAACTCGGTGGTCTGCGGAAAAGACCGAATGTAGCGCGCCACGCTCGGATGCTTGCCGCTATAGTTCTTGAATGCCGGAATGTAGTTCGGGTTGGGCAGGAACCGCACGTCGAATACCAGGTCGCTATCGGCCGGCACCCCGTGGCGGTAGCCGAAACTGGTCACCTGCACCAGGACATCCGGCGACCCTTTTTGCCCTCCGAAGGTGCGGTGAATGGTTTCCCGCAACTCGTGCACATTGAATTTGGTGGTATTGATGATAGGGTCCGCCAGCTTGCGGATGGGTTCCAGTTGCTCCCGTTCGCGCCGGATGCTGGCAGTGACGCTTTGCGCGGTGCCCAGCGGATGCGGGCGCCGGGTCTCACTGAAACGGCGAATCAGGGAAGACTCGTCGGCTTCGAGAAAAATCAGCCGCGTCGGCACCAACTTCCGGATACGTTTGTACACGGCCGGAAAGCGCTCGAGTGCCGCACCTTCGCGAATATCGACCACCAGCGCCGCTCGCCGAATGGTCGGCGCGTCCTTGGTGAGTTGGGCAAACTTGAGGATCAGTTCGATAGGCAGATTGTCTACCGAATAGTAGCCTAGGTCTTCCAGCGCCTTGAGCACGGTTCCCTTGCCTGAGCCGCTCAGCCCGGTGATGATCACCAGCTCGGTTTTGGGTACACTTGCCGTCTTTTTCATCGCTTCGCTGAGGAAACCGCCGTGTCAATTGAGCAAAGAAACGCCGGCACGCTCATAGTGCCTGAGCTAACCGCCGTCGCTCTTCGCAACCAGATCCTAGGTTTCGATTAGATCATAGTGGCCGTCGCGCCGCCGGATCAGCATGCATACCACTTGCTTATCGGCGTCACGATAGGCCACGTAATCGCGCCCGTCTTCCATTTCGAGCAGCGCTTCTTCGAGCGTGATGGGCTTGCCGCGCTCGTGCTGATTCGGACGAAACACGCGCGCATCGGAACTTGCAGCGGTCCGCCGAGCCTGACCGTTATTGCCAGCGGCGGATTTCCCGGACGCAATCTTGCGGGGCGCCACCGGCTTCGATGAACCCGGCTGGGCGTCTTTCGCGCTTACCGCCTTAATAGAATCCGACCGGCGCGTAGTCTCGCGCCATTTGGCGCCTTCCTTGGCTGCCTGCTTTTCGATCCGGTCGAGCGCGGCGCTCATGGCCTTAAAGACGTCGCTATCGGAGCCAACTCCCACCAATTGGCGATTGTGAACGTGCAGCGTGATCTCCGCCTTGTGGAGATACCGCTCGCTGGTCACCACCACATGGGCCTGTTTCTCTCCGCGCCCGTCCACCAACTTGGATAGCTTGGCAAACTTGGCATCCAGCTTCTCTTGGAGCTTGGCGGGAAGACCGCTCTTGATCCCCTTATAACTGACCTTCATGTTGGAAAATTCTCCGCCTTACTTGCGAACGCGTCTTTGATGCGTGGAAGGAATGCGCATATCCTCGCGGTATTTGGCTACCGTGCGGCGAGTCACCTGTATGCCCTCGGCCTGCAGTCGCTCCGTAATGTGTTCGTCGGTAAGTGGATGGGCTGTATCCTCCTCTTCGATCATCTTTTTTACTCTGCGCTTCAGGATCAGCAGGGGAGTGCCACCGCCCGACGGCCCCTGCACCGCTTCCGAGAAGAAGTACCGCAGCTCGAAAACGCCCTGCGGCGTGTGCGCGTACTTGCTCGAAACCGCGCGGCTCACGGTGGAAGGATGCACGCCAATCTCTTCCGCGATTTCCTTGATCATCATGGGCTTCAGATCGTCGATGCCGCCCTCCAGGAAATCCATCTGACGCCGCACAATCGACTGGCAGACTTTGAGGATGGTCTGCTTGCGCTGTTCAATGTTCTTCATCAATTGAATGGCGCTCGCGTACCGCTCTTTCACGTAATTGCGGACTTCCTTATCCGGCTCCTGATTCCGGTCAAGCATACGCCGGTACTGCGGATTCAAGCGCAGTTGCGGCACGTCTTCGTCGTTGATCTGGATAAGATAGTCGTCGCCGTCCTTCGAAATATACACGTCCGGCTCCACCTGACGCGCCCCCGGACCCGAATAACGCAGACCCGGCCGAGGATCCAGATGCCGGATCACGTCCACCGCAATTTCGATATGCTCCGGCGGGCGGTGCAGAGCTTTCGCCAGTTCCTTGAATTGCTTCTGCTCCACCAGTTTCAGGTGATCGGAAAGGATCTGCCACGCCACGCCACCCTTGCCATTGCGGCTTTCCACCTGCAACAGCAGGCATTCGCGCAGATCCGCGGCCCCCACTCCGGCCGGGTCCAGCGTGTGGACCACGCGCAGCGCTTCCGCCATCACGGCGGGTTCGTGGCCTTCGGCGGTGGCGATCTCATCGGACGTGGAAGTAAGGTATCCGTTTTCGTCCAGGTTGCCGATGATCCCCTCGGCCGCATCGCGGACGTTTTCGGGCAGCGCAATCAACGCCAGTTGCGAGTGCAGATGATCGGTGAGCGTTACCGGCGAAGACAGGAAAGTTTCAAAGGACGGTTTCTCGGAAATTTCAGAAGCCGGACTTTTGTAACCGGGGTCGAGGTAATCGTCGAAGTAGGAGCCGAAATCGATTTCGTCGAATGGGTCGGCGGCTTTTGTATCCGGGTTGTCCACGGTCCCTGCGATCGCCTGTTCCGCGCCCCCATCCTCCGCACTGGCGCTGGGAGCAGCCCCGTCGAGCGAGTTTACCACCCGGGCCATCGGGTCAAATTCGCCCTCGACTCCATCTACCTCAATCGGTCCCGCGGTCACTTCCAGAATGGATTGATCGGCCGGATCGCCTGACCGTTCGCCTTCGGCTTCCAGCAGCGGCTGCAATTCCTCGGGCGTGAGTTCTTCCCCGCCCTCCGTGGCTTCTTCCAGAACCGGGTTCTGCGCCACTTCCGCTGAAATCATGTCCTTCAATTCCAGCCGGTTCAATTGCAGCAGGCTGACCATCTGCACAAGCCCGGGCGTCAGAATCTGCTTCTGCGAAACTCGGACCTGCAGGCGCGGCGACAGCGAACCCATAACTAGTCCCATCCTAGCACCGGCCCCAAGGAAGGCAAGTCCCGAAACCCCGCCCGGCTAGCGGCTCTTAGCGCTGCGCAAACACGCTATAATAGACCGTTTCCGATGCGCTACCTGCCCGCCCACGCGCAACACATCGGAGCCCGCCATTACCAGCAGGATTCTATCGGTTTGGCGGACCCGGAGGACCGCGCCTTCCTGGCTCACGGCGGCTTCCTGGCCGTTCTCTGCGATGGCATGGGCGGCATGGAGCACGGGGATGTGGCCAGCCAGACTGCGGTGCGGGCCATCCTCGATGCGTATGCCCAAAAAGTCCCCACCGAGAGCATTCCAGCCGCGCTCGAACGCGCCGCCCGGGAAGCCAATGAGCAGGTGATTGCAGCCGCACTCGATCTGGGGTTGAAGGAAGGCGTAGGAACCACTCTGGTGGCCGCTGTACTGCACGACGGTTACCTTTACTTCGTCTCCGTCGGAGACAGCGCCATCTATCACGTGCGCGACGGCGATATTCACATGGTGAACCGCCCGCACGTGTTCGCGAATTTACTGGATCAGGCGGCCGACCGCGGTCAGATCTCCCGTTCGGAAGCCGCGCAACATCCCGAGCGGGAATCGCTCACCAGTTTTATTGGAATCCACGATCTGCATGAAATCGATCTCAACACCGAACCCTGGCCGGTGGCCGCTGGCGAAACCATTCTGCTCGCGAGCGACGGCCTGTTCAAGACGTTGGAGCAGGCCGAAATTCTGGAGTGCCTGAGCGGGCATCCCCAGGGTTGGCCGAAAGTCCTGGTGTCGCGAACCCTGGACCGCCAGAATCCCGGCCAGGATAACGTCAGTGTGGTTTCAGTCACCCTCGATTCCGGATCGCTGGATGAATTCGCCCCCGAACTACCGCCCAGCATTTTTGAGGCGCCCGCGCAGCCCGCGAATCCGGGGAAAACATTACAGGCGAAAGTCTGGCTCCTTGCCGCGCTCTTTCTGTTGTTGCTCGCAGCCGCCTTCGCAAGACTGTGGTATTTTTCGGCGCGCTAGGCGGACGTCGCACTGGGACGGTTGTCTTTGTGCACCATCTATGAAAAGCTTCTCCATATGTTCAAGGTTCGCATCCAAATAGCGTTTACCCTGGCGTTGGCGTCGGTCGGGACCGCAGCGTTCGCGCAGACCGTAAGCGAGCGCTTCTACCAATCCGTCCGCAACGACGATTTGGCCACGCTTCGCGTGCTGATTAAGGACAATGGCGCGAGCGTGAAAGACGCTCGGGGGCAAACGCCTCTTATGTTTGCCGCCGCGTACGGCAGCCTGGAAGCCATGAAGTTGCTGATCGCGAGCGGAGCGGACGCGAAAGCTGAGAGTGAAGCTGGCGTAACTGCGCTGCATTGGTGTACAGGCGATGCGAAAAAGGTCCGATTACTGCTGGACCAGGGGGCTGAGGTTAATAAGGCCTCGGCGCTTGGCCGGACTCCGCTGCTGGTAGCGGCGGGTACGTACGGCTCGTTGGAAACCGTAAAACTTCTGTTGCAAAAGGGCGCAGAGGTAAATGCGATGGATAGCGGCGGGTTCACGCCGCTTAACGTCGCGGCACGCATGGATAATGCCGCCGTAGCGAAACTGTTGATAGAGAAAGGCGCAAGCCTCAGCGCCAGAAGCTCGATCGGTCAAGTCGGCACCGCTTTGATGGGCGCAGCTCAAAATGGAAATCTGGAGCTTGCACGCTTACTCGTGGCGCAGCATGCGGATTTGAATGCGATCTCAGCCGAGAGCGATGGCAATGTCAAGAAGGGTCCCGTAGCGCTTGGGCACCTGATGGCGCTGCATTTTGCTGTAGCGAGTGGAAGTGAGGAAGTGGTAAAGCTTCTGCTGGATGCCGGTGCAGCGGTGGATGCGCGTGACGTTCGAGGGATGACGCCGCTCATGTTCGCGGTTTCGACCGACCGCCCAAACGTCGAGATCGTAAGGACGCTGTTGGCTAAAGGCGCGGACGCGTCGATTCGGTCGAACAGTGGAGAGAGCACACTAGATTGGGCACGGAAATTCAATAACCCAGCTATCCTCGCGACGCTGAAACTAGAGGTTGCCAAGTTTGACGGACCCGCGGGTGCACTGAAGATGGCTGGCGTAAAGGTCGTCACCCCGCGTGAAGCCGTGGAGCGGAGTCTGCCGCTGCTGCAGCGTGCCTCCGCCAACGTTTTCACCGAGGGTGGGTGCGTTGCCTGCCATGCCCAGCCGGTCGCGAGTATAGCTGTGGAAGCGGCGCGGGTGCGAGGATGGCGCGTGGATGACGCGGTCGGCAAGTCTGCGGCGGAGGAATCGGAACGCGTCCGGAGAAGTCTCTCTGCGAACATGCAGGCATTGCTCCAAGCCCGCGACGGGGGAGGGAATCCTGACACGCAGCTCTACGAAAGCATGATGATGGTTGCCGCTCGGGAACCATCCGGCCAAGGTACCGATGCGCTGGTTCACTACCTGATGGCCAAGCAGAGTGCAGCCGGCAACTGGACCGGAATCGGGACACGATCGCCCATTCAGGACGGTGATTTTTCGCGCACAGCGATGGCTATCCAGACGCTGACCTTCTATGGGATGCCAGGCCGGAGGTCGGAAATCGCGGAGCGCGTCGGACGTGCAGCGGAGTGGCTCGCGAAGCAGGCGCCTCAGAGCAACCAAGACCGCATAATGCAAATTCTCGGGCTGAAATGGGCCGGCGTTCAGGCTGGTTTGAGAGAAACTCGAACCAAAGAGTTGATCGCGCTGCAACGTCCAGACGGCGGTTGGGCACAGACTCCCTATCTCACAAGCGATGCCTACGCTACCGGCCAGGTGCTCTACACGCTACACGAGACAGGCTTTTCCTCCGCGGATGATCTCGCATTCCGCCGCGGAGTGGAATTCTTGCTGCGGACTCAGAAAGAAGATGGGTCCTGGTACGTGAAGAGCCGCGCGATGAAGATACAACCGTACTTCCAAAGCGGATTTCCATACGACCACG
The DNA here is from genome assembly GCA_963779075.1 of Bryobacterales bacterium. Taxonomy (GTDB): domain Bacteria; phylum Acidobacteriota; class Terriglobia; order Bryobacterales; family Bryobacteraceae; genus Palsa-187. The sequence goes on along the minus strand of CAVZWS010000015.1, from coordinate 276,363 downwards.
ATCAATGGATATCCGCAAGCGCGACAGCATGGGCCTCGATGGCGCTAAGCTTCACGGAAATGGAAAAACCGGCAGTCGCCAGGGCGAACACGACTCAATAAGCGTCCGCCCTACTGACTCCTTACTTCTCCGCGCTTGACTTGGGCACGCCTCCGCCCTTGTTCCAGATTTGCCGCCGCGGTCTCCTTCGCGGCATCACTCACTTTGATGTTATTCACCACTTTTTTCGCGCCTGCGGTCTTCGCCATACGCGTGGCCGCGCCGTTGTGCTGCACCACGTTGGTCGCGCCATCCCAGTAAGCAACGCCGCCTTGCACCCGTACCGTAAACCCATCCTTGCCAATCTTCGACTTCGCCAGCTTCGTACGGATAAGGGACTCGGTCTGCTTGTCTTGCAAGGCTGTTGTGCCCTGGCCCGGAACAGGCTTTGACGGCGGAGCTTTGGTCTGCGCGCCCAACGTTCCGATCAAGAGAAAGAGGACCATCATCCAAGAGCTCATACTCCTTTAGTCCATAATCGCCGCCGCACTCGATCTGGGATTGAAGGAAGGCGTAGGGACTACTCTAGTGGCCGCCGTACTGCACGACGGTTACCTCTACTTCGTCTCGGTTGGAGACAGCGCCCTCTATCATGTGCGCGGCGGCGATATTCACATGGTGAACCGCCCGCACGTGTTCGCGAATTTACTGGATCAGGCGGCCGACCGCGGCCAGATCTCCCGTTCTGAGGCGGCGCAACATCCCGAACGCGAATCGCTCACCAGTTTTATTGGAATCCACGATCTGCATGAAATCGATCTCAACATCGAACCCTGGCCGGTGGCCGCGGGCGAAACCATTCTGCTCGCCAGCGACGGCCTGTTCAAGACGCTGGATCCGGCTGAGATTCTGGAGTGCCTGAGCGGGCATCCCCAGACTTGGCCGAAGGCCCTGGTGTCGCGAACCCTGGGCCGCCAGAATCCGGGCCAGGATAACGTCAGTGTGGTTTCAGTCACCCTCGATTCCGGATCGCTCGGTCAGCCAATCCCCGAGCCGCCTTCCAGCATTTTCCATTCTCCAGAGGAACCGGGAGCTTCCAAGCCGGCGTCGGCGAAAGTCTGGCTCTTCGCCGCGCTCTTCATCTTGCTCCTGGCCGGCGCCTTTGCCGGACTGTGGTATTTTTACGAGCGTTGAGCCGACCCGGCGCTTGTCTTTCCGCGTCATATATGAAAAGCTTCTCGAATATGCTCAAGTTCCGCCTCTCAACAACACTTACACTGGCGTTGACGTTTTGGGGGACCACAGCTTTCGCGCAGAACGTAAGCGAACGCTTCTATCAATCTGTTCGCAACGATGATCTGGCCACCCTGCGCTTACTCGTTATAGACTATGGCGCGAATGTGAAAGACGCTCGCGGGCAGACGCCGCTAATGTTTGCCGCCGCGTTCGGCAGCCTGGAGGCCATGAAGCTGCTGATATCGAGCGGAGCGGACGCGAAAATCGCGAGCGACTCCGGCGTCACAGCATTGCATTGGTGTACCGGCGACGTGAGAAAGGTCCGCTTGCTTCTCGACCAGGGGGCTGACATCGATAAGGCCTCGCTGCTTGGCCGGACTCCGCTGCTGGTGGCGGCGGAGACGCACGGCACATTGGAGACAGTAAGACTTCTGCTGCAAAAGGGCGCAGATGTAAATGGTTCGGATAAGCTCGGGTTCACTCCGCTCATTGCGGCGGCCAACGCCGATAACGCCGCCGTAGCCAAGCTGTTGATCGAGAAAGGCGCGAACCCCAACGCCAAAACCTCGGCCGGCCAAAACGGGACCGCTTTGATGGGCGCGGCTAGCAATGGGAATCTGGAGCTTACACGCCTGCTATTGGCGCATCATGCGGATCTGAATGCGATCTCAGCCGACGACTCCGGAAAAGTCAAGAACGGTCCCGTAGCGTTTGGAGGTCTTAGGGCGCTGCACTTTGCCACAGGGAGTGGAAGCGCAAAAGAAGTAGAGCTCCTGCTCGAGGCCGGGGCGCCCGTGGATCCGCGTGACAGCCGAGGAATGACGCCGCTCATGGTCGCGGTTTCGACCGACCGTCCGAACGCGGCGATTGTAAAGATGCTGCTGGCTAAAGGGGCAGACGCGTTGATTCGGTCGAATATCGGAGAGAGCACCATCGATTGGGCGCGTAAATTCAATAATCCACCGGTTCTCGCGGCGCTGAAACTGGAGGCTATCAAGGTCGACGGCCCGGCGCGCGAAATGAAGACGGCCCACGTGAAGACCGCCACTCCGCGGGAAGCCGTGGAGCGGAGTCTGCCGCTGCTACAGCGTGCTTCCGCCAACGTGTTTACCAATGGCGGATGTGTCGCGTGCCATGCCCAGCCGGTCGCGACGACCGCCGTCGAAACGGCGCGGGCGCGAGGATGGCGCCTGGATGACACCGTCGCCAAGTCGGTCGCCGAGGAATCGGAACGTACCCGGAGAAGTCTCTCCGCGGGTATGCAGGCATTGCTGCAAGGCCGCCAGTTGGGCGGAACTCCCGACACGGAGCTTTACGACAGCATGATGATGGCTGCCACTCGACAACCATCCGACCCGAGTACCGATGCGCTGGTTCACTTCCTGCTGGCCAAGCAGCAGCCCCCCGGCAACTGGGCCGGTTTCGGGAGCCGAGCTCCGATTGAGGACGGGGATTTTTCGCGTACGGCGATGGCGATTCAGACACTCACGGTCTATGGCATGCCAAGCCGCCAAGCAGAGATCGCGGAGCGGGTACGGCGTGCAGCGGACTGGCTGGCGAAGCAAGCTCCTCAGAGCACCCAAGAACGCATGATGCAAATTCTCGGGTTGAAATGGGCCGGAGTTCAGGTTGGCTTGCGGGAGACTCGAACCAACGAATTGATCGCCCTGCAACGTCCCGACGGAGGTTGGGCGCAAACTCCGTATCTGGCAAGCGATGCCTATGCTACCGGCCAGGTGCTCTACGCGCTCCACGAGACGGGCTTTTCCTCCGCGGATGATCCCGCATTCCGTCGCGGAGTGGAATTCCTGCTGCGGACCCAGAAAGAAGATGGATCCTGGTACGTGAAGAGCCGGGCGATGAAAATTCAGCCCTACTTCCAAAGTGGATTCCCCTACGACCACGATCAATGGATATCCGCCAGCGCTACAGCATGGGCCACGATGGCGCTCAGCTTCACTGCGCCGGAAAAACCGGCTGTCGCCCGGGTGAACGCGAACCAATAGGCAGCCGCCCGCCCTACTGACTGCGCGCTTCTCCACGTTTGACTTGCGCGCGCCGTCTGCCCTGCTCCAGATTGGCCGCCGCAGTCTCTTTCGCCGCATCGCTCACCTTGATGTTGTTCACGACTTTCTTCGCGCCTGCGGTCTTCGCCATTCGGGTGGCCGCGCCCTTGTGCTGCACCACGTTGGTCGCGCCATCCCAGTAAGCAACGCCGCCTTGCACCCGCACTGTGAACCCATCCTTGCCAATCTTCGACTTCGCCAGCTTCGTACGGATAAGGGACTCGGTCTCCTTGTCTTGCAAGGCTGTTGGGCCCTGGCCCGGAACAGGCTTTGACGGCGGAGCTTTGGTCTGCGCGCCCAACGTTCCGATCAAGAGAAAGAGGACCATCATCCAAGAGCTCATACTCCTTTAGTCCATAATCGCCGCCGAAATTCTCAGGAAGAACATCTCCGGCTCATTTCTGTCGTTCCCTACTATCGTTCTTACTATCGTCCACGGGAAACTTGCTAGGCTGTTAGTGCCGGACCGGGTCATGAGCAGCTCTTTGTTTCGACGGCTTATTGCCGCCGCCTTCGCGCTGATCGTATTGACGCTGCTGGCCATTAACTACGTCCTTACCACCCACGCCGCACTCATCGGCGCGCCAGTGGACTTGGGCCTTCGTACCCTGGTGCTCGAAATCTCCTTGGGCGCCGCTCTCCTGGCCCTCGCCGTGGCGCTGCTGGTTTCGCGTGCCCTGACATCCCGCGTGAGGCGCCTGAAGCGGGCCGCGGAGAGCCTGCTCGGCACCGAGCCGAAACGGAGCGTGCTATCGGATCCCAACGACGATTTGGGATCGCTCGAACGATCGCTGACCGGCGTGGGCCATGAATTGCGCAGCCTGGTGAGTAATCTGCGCTTTGAATCCGCCCGCCGGGAGGCGATTCTATCCGGCATGGCCGAAGGCGTGTTGGCCGTCGATCCCGATTTGAAAGTGACTTTCTGCAATCGGGCCCTGCTGGCCGCCATCGGATTTCGTGGCAGCCGCTATGAAGGCTTTGGCCTCCTCGAGTTCGTTCGCGACCCCGCGCTTTATGAAATGATTCGATCCGTGCGCGCTACCGGCGAGCCGGCCACCCTTCGCTTCCATCTCTCCGCCGACACGCCGCGCACCTTCGAGGCGCAAGGGACGCCCCTCGCCATGCCCTCCGGCCGCGGAGTGATCGCCATCTTCCACGACATCACCGATCTGGAACGCCTGGAGCAGGTGCGCAAAGACTTCGTCGCCAACGTTTCGCATGAGCTGCGGACGCCCCTCGCCGGCATCATCGGTTATGCCGACACGCTGCTCGATGGCGCGCTCGACGACACCGCCAACCGCCAGAAGTTCGTCGAAATTATTAGAGCGAATGCGGTGCGCCTGGGCAGCATCGCGGCCGACCTGCTGGTGCTCTCCGAACTCGAATCCAAAGCCGACCAGGAAACCGAAATGGTCTCCGTGAGTGCCGCCCTCGAATCCGGATTGCTCACGGTCGACTCCGAGGCGCGCGAGCGCCACGTCCACCTGGTTCGCGAAGAGATGCAGGATCTATGCGTGGTCGGCAGCCGCTTGCGTTTGGAGCAGGCTTTCCTGAACCTGCTGGCCAACGCCATCAAGTTCAACCGTCCGGAAGGCGAGGTGCGCGTTCGGGTCACCGAGAACGACGACGGCCGGGTCGCAGTGGTGATCTCCGACACCGGCGTCGGCATTCCTTCCCAGGATTTGCCCCGCATCTTCGAGCGCTTTTACCGCGTTGACAAAGCCCGCTCGCGCCAGGTGGGAGGCACCGGCTTGGGCCTTTCGATCGTAAAGCACGTAATTGAGAGGATGAACGGAACGGTTACGGTCGTCAGCCAGGTTGGCAAGGGGACCACGTTCCAGGTTCTGCTGCCTGCCGCCGCAAAAGTAGGACGGGTCCCATGACCCGTCGCCTGCTCCCGCTCGTAACGCAATCGTAACGAAATGTTCATGACACCATAACTCGCGGCTTGCTAAAGTCATAACTTGTGACGCCTTCTTCCCAGCCCTTTCACATCGAGGCCATCGACAGCGCATCGGGCGCGAAGATCTTCAAGCTCTTTGGCCCCCTGACCATTCAGACCCTCTTCGATTTCCAGCAGATGGTGCGTGAAGAAACCGCCAAGTCAATCATTGTGGACATTTCCCAGGTCCCGTACATGGATTCGGCCGGGCTCGGCTGTGTCGTAAGCGCCTATACTTCGTGTCAGAGAAATCAGCGGGGGTTTGGGATCACGGGACTCACCGGGCGTATAAAGACTCTGTTCGCCGTGACGCACGTCGATGGCTTACTCCCCTGCTTCGATTCACTCGAAGCGGCGGAGGCGGCGGTCAAGAATTCCTTCTCGTAACTGATTTGTAATGGCCTAGTAATTACAAAATAACCCTCCGCCGGTAACCTTGCGCCTGAGATCTTTCTTGCGCCTCCCCAGCGCGAACAATCTTCACACTGCATTTCCAAAATAACAGGAGCGAATGGATGAGACGAATCAATGAGCGAACGGGACGGGTGCTTCTGGCCTGCCTTTTAATCTCCATGGTGCCGCTTTCGGCGGCCGACAACCCGGTCGCACAGCAATCAGAGGTCGAACAGCTCAAACAGATGCTGGCCGATCAGCAGCGGCAGATCAATGAACTCCGGCAAGCCTTGGCGCAGCAGCAACAGAAGAAGGAGACCGATGGCAGCGTCTCCGCGTCCGCCGGCTCAGCAATCCTACCAGCGGTAGATCCCACGCCGGTCAGCACCTTCCGCAACCTGGGCCAAGTAGCCAGCACCACCGCGATCCTGCCGCACTCGGCGACGCTCCCCGTAGCCCGAGCCCTTCCGGCGATCCCGCTACCGCAACAGGCCCCCGCAGCCCCCACCGCGGCGACCAAGAATCCCTGCGAGGCCGATCCCGATAGAACGATTCCGACCTTCCTTCGGCTCGGCAGCGTCTGCATCGTCCCCATCGGCTTCATGGACTTCACGCCTTTTTGGCGGGACAAAAACGCCGGGTCGAGCATGGGCTCCAACTTCGGCGGCGTCCCGTATAACAATGTCGCCAACGGCAACCTCTCAGAACTCCATTTCAGCCAACAGAACTCACGCCTCGGTTTCCGGATCGACGGGGACTGGAAGGGCACCCACTTCATCGGATACAACGAGTTCGATTTCAACGGAACCAGCGGAGCGACGAACCTCGCCACGTCTAACGGCGCGATCGTTCCGCGCCTGCGCTTGTATTGGGTGAACGTCCACAAAGGAAAGGTCGAATTTCTGGCGGGCCAGAGCTGGAGCATGCTCACCCCCAACCGCAACGGCATTTCCGCTTTGCCCGGCGATCTGTTCTTCTCCCAGGTCATAGACATCAATTACATCGCGGGCCTCACCTGGACGCGCCAACCCGGCCTGCGTGTTCTGGTACACCCAAATAAGCACGCGACTTTCGGATTCTCTGTCGAGCAAGCCGATCAGTATATGGGCGGTTCGGCGGGCGGCTCCCAGATTGTACTGCCCACCAATCTTTCCGCGCTTCTCTCAAGCCAACTCGACGGCGGGGCGAACATCGGAACCGGAGCCGGTTATCTGGGGCAACCCACTTACACGCCGGACTTCATCGCCAAGGTCGCCTTGGATTTTTCGCGCGTACACTTTGAAGTGGCCGGCCTCGAATCCAACTTCAAGACAGTCGGTCTCACCGCCCCGTACACCTCGCACACTAAAGCCGGCGGCGGAGTTGAGGTCGGCCTCAATGTCGCGCTCACCAAGAATTTCCGTTTGATCACGTCCAACTTTCTCAGCAATGGCGGCGGCCGTTACCTGTTTGGACAGGCGCCGGACCTGATAGTTCGAGCCGACGGCTCCCTCAGTACCGTAAGAGCCGCCAGCAGCATTGACGGTTTCGAAGCGAGAGTTACACCAAACACCCTGCTCTATGCCTACTACAGCGGGATCTACATCGGCCGTAACGTCGCCATCGACACCAACGGTAAGCCGGTCGGGTATGGTTTTACCGGGTCCGGCAACAACCAGAACCGCGCGATCAATGAGCTTACGTTTGGGTTCAACCAGACCATGTGGGCGAGCCCCCGTTATGGCGCTATCAACGTCATGGGCCAGTATGAATACCTGATGCGCAGTCCATGGTACGTGGCTGCGGGGGCTCCAAAAGCGGCCCACGATAACACGATCTACTTCAATATCCGGTACACCTTGCCGGGAGGCATGCCCAACTTCTAAGTCTATGATTACTCGGGCTGACCCTGGTGCACACACCAGGGATGGCCCGAGTCATTAATCGTTCTGTAACAAACACTTGGTTAAATTGAATAGGAGAAGCATTATGATGAAGAAAATTGCGACTCGAGTGGCGCTAATAGCCGCACTGGCGACCGGGGTGGCGTCGGCACAACAGCTCCTGATCAACGGGGCAGGCGCCACGTTTCCTTATCCGATGTATTCAAAATGGTTTGACGCATACCACCAGAAGTTTCCGAATCTTGCGTTCAACTATCAGTCCATCGGTTCCGGCGGCGGTATCAAGCAGATTACGGAAGGCACGGTCGATTTCGGAGCCAGTGACGGCCCCATGAACGACATGCAGCTCAAAGAGTTCCGCGATAAACACGGGTTTGGAATCCTGCACTTCCCCACCGTGATGGGCGCCGACGTGCCGGTCTATAACGTTGCCGGCGTGAACACGGATCTCGTTTTCACAGCGGATGCTTTGGCGGGGATCTTCCTCGGCAAGATTAACAAGTGGAACGACCCGGAGCTGATGAAAGCCAACCCGGGCGTCAAATTGCCCTCCGCTGATATCGTGGTCGTGCATCGTTCCGATGGCAGCGGTACCACCTACATCTGGACCGATTATCTGTCCAAGGTTAGCAAGGAGTGGGAAACGAAAGCCGGTCGAGGAACCTCTGTTAATTGGCCGGTCGGGCTTGGCGGCAAAGGCAATGAAGGCGTATCCGGCCAGGTCCAGCAGACGCCCAACTCGATAGGTTACGTGGAACTGATCTACGCCCTGCAAAATAAGATGAAGACTGGCAAGGTCAAGAACCTGGCCGGAGCTGTGGTCGAGGCTAGCTTGGCCAGCGTGACCGCGGCCGCCGCCAGCTCGAAAGAAATGCCGGACGATTTCCGCGTTTCGATCACCAATGCTCCCGGTAAGGGCGCCTATCCGATTTCCAGCTTCACCTGGCTGCTGGTTCCGGAAAAAATCGCCGATCCCGCTAAGAACAAAGCCATCAAGGATTTTGTCAAGTGGATGGTAACCGATGGGCAGACCATGACCTCGGCCCTCGCTTATGCGCCGCTTCCCAAGAGCGTAGTGGCGAATGAAATGAAAGCGATTGCAAAGATTCAATAGTTGACAACGGTATGGCTGCCACGCCCACAACTATAACCCCGAGCGCCGGTCCCGCGAGACCGGCGCCGGGGTATTTGCAGCGCCTGCGTGGCGGGGACGAGGCGGCCTACGTGATTACGTTCATGGCCGCCGCCAGTATTCTGGCGATCACCGGCCTGCTGGTGTTGGAGCTATACACGAATTCCAGCGCGTCTCGGGGCAAATTCGGCTGGAGTTTTCTGGTCACTTCCACCTGGGACCCGGTCAACGATCAGTTCGGCGCGCTGCCGTTTATCTATGGAACCGTGGTCACCTCGTTCCTGGCGCTGCTCATGGGAATCCCGTTGGGCGTCGGGGCCGCGATCTTCCTGGCGGAATTGGCGCCGCCGAAAATCTCCGACGGGCTCACTTTTTTGATCGAGCTGCTGGCAGCGGTTCCGAGTGTCATCTACGGGCTGCTGGGGGTCTTCGTGCTCATCCCTATCCTGCGCGACATCGAGCCGTACCTCAAGGCCGCACTCGGATGGACGCCGTTTTTTAGCGGCCCCTTCTACGGAGTCAGCCTGTTTTCAGCGGGCGTGGTGCTCGCCGTGATGATCATCCCGTTCATCATTTCGATCTCGCGGGAAGTGATCCTCTCGGTCCCGGGCGATCAGCGGGAAGCCGCACTGGCGCTGGGCGCTACCCGTTGGGAGACTACTTGGGATATCGTCGTGCCTTACGCGAAAAAGGGCATCATGGGATCTATTTTCCTGGCGCTCGCCCGCTCGCTGGGCGAAACCATGGCGGTCACCATGGTGGTCGGCAACGACCCAAAGATTAAGGCGTCGCTCCTGGCGCCGGGCTATTCCATCGCGGCCGTGATCGCGAATGAGTTCACGGAAGCCACCGGACAGTTGTACACCAGCGCCCTTATCGAATTGGGCCTGGTTCTGTTCGCCCTCACCATCGTGATTAATGGCATGGCCCGTCTGCTGATCATCGGAGCCGATAAGTACAAGTAACGTGACGAACCTGCTTACACTCCGGCGCAAGACCGTCAACGTTGTGATGTTGACCGTTACCGGATTGTGCACGCTGTTCGCGGCGGGAACCCTGGTTTACATTCTGGGATATCTATTCGTCCATGGCGCCACCAGCCTGACCTGGGATTTCTTTACGAAACTACCCACTCCGGTAGGCGAATCCGGCGGCGGCATGGCCAACGCCATCGTGGGCAGCGGCAAGCTTCTTCTTCTGGCTTCGCTATTTGGCATCCCCATTGGATTCCTGGGCGGCGTCTATCTGGCGGAATTCGGCGGCACCACATTTTCCTACGTAGTCCGCTACGTCACCGACCTTCTGAACGGCGTGCCCTCCATTGTGATCGGCATCTTCGCATACACCATGGTGGTCCTGCCCCAGAAGCATTTTTCGACACTGGCCGGCGGCTTGGCCCTGGGCGTGATGATGATCCCCATCGCCGTCCGCAGCACGGAAGAGTTTCTGCGCGCCGTCCCCAATTCACTACGCGAGGGCGCCATGGCTCTGGGCGCGTCGAAAGCCAGGTCCATTCTTACCGTGGTCATTCCCGCAGCCAAGAATGGGATCATGACGGGTATCATGCTGAATGTGGCACGTGTGGCGGGCGAGACCGCGCCGCTTTTGTTCACCAGTTTCGGCAACCGTTATTGGAGCTCGGGATGGGAACAACCCATATCGGCTTTGCCGGTTATGATCTTTACCTATGCCATCGCGCCCTACGAAGATTGGCACAAACAGGCGTGGGCGGCCGGTTTCGTCCTGCTTAGTTTGGTTTTGACCGTAAACATAATCGCGCGTGCGGTACTCTCAAAGAGGAAGCACATCGCCAGGTGATTCATGCAAGCCCCCACTCGACAACCTTATCCTGAGGTAAACATGCCCGCATATGGGGTTAACACGCCGCCTATGGATGCCACCAAGCCGCTTGCCACCGCGGTTTGCAAACTAAGCGTCTCCGATCTGAACTTCTATTACGGCGATTTTCAAGCTTTGAAGAACATCTCGATGGAGATCTTCGCCAATCAGGTGACCGCCTTCATCGGGCCCTCCGGCTGCGGCAAATCCACCTTTCTGCGCACCTTGAATCGCATGAACGAGACCGTTCGCCGCAGCCGTGTGGAAGGGCAGATCTTGCTGGATGGCGTCAACATTCTCGAGCAGGAAGTGGCCTACGTGCGTCGCCGCGTCGGGATGGTTTTTCAGAGGTCCAATCCGTTCCCGAAGTCCATCTTTGACAATGTGGCCTATGGGCTGCGCATCAACGGTTTGGCTACCCGCGCGACATTACGGGAAAAGGTAGAGAACAGTCTGCGCCGTGCAGCGTTGTGGGACGAGGTCAAGGACAAGCTCAACCAATCCGCCTACGGCCTCTCCGGCGGCCAGCAACAGCGCCTGTGCATCGCCCGAGCCTTAGCTGTGGATCCGGAAGTCCTGCTGCTCGACGAACCTTGCTCCGCCCTCGATCCCATCGCCACCGCCAAAATCGAAGATCTGATCTTCCAGCTCAAGAGCAGTTGCACGATCGTGATAGTCACTCACAACATGCAACAGGCAGCGCGCGTCGCCGATAACACCGGCTTTTTCCTGCTGGGCCACCTGATCGAATTCGACAACACCGCCGTCATCTTCAAGAATCCGGCAAAAAAAGAGACGGAAGATTACGTAACCGGACGTTTCGGGTGAGAATCGGGAGTATATAGTGCGGCACTTTGTTGAAGAATTAGAACAACTGAAAACCAAGCTGCTCGAAATGAGCGCGACCGTCGAATCCTCCATCCAGCGGAGCATCAGCGCCGTCACCCAGAAGGACCGCAATGCCGCTGATAAAGTGTTTCACACGGAGTCGCGCATCAACGCCATCGAAATCGAGATCGACGAGTTCGCCATCAACCTGCTGGCCCTGAACCAGCCCATGGCGGCCGACCTGCGCCTGATCGTCGCCGCGCTCAAGATCAACACGGACCTGGAACGCATGGGCGACCTGGCGGTCAGCATTGCCGAGCGCGCGCTGTCGCTGATGGAAGGCCCCATCATCACGCCGATGATCGATATCCCGCACATCGCCGGCCTGGTGCAGTCCATGGTGCGGAAGGCGCTGGATGCTTTCGTCCATCGCGACGCAGACCTTGCCCGTAGCGTGCTCGCATCGGATGACGCCGTCGACAGCCTGCGCACCGCCTGCTATCACGAGCTCACCAGCTTCATGGAAAAGGATCCCAGCAACATTCAGCAGGCTCTCAACCTGATGGTGGTGATCCGCAACCTGGAGCGCATTGCCGACCACTCCACCAACATCGCCGAAGACGTGCTGTTCCTGGTCAAAGGGATCGACGTCCGGCATTCAGCCGAAGTTCGCCCGTCGGCCGTGGGCTGATTGCAAGGTAGTGCGGCAGTCACCGCCGCTTGATTATTGGTTGCGGGCCGTCAACGGTGCCGTTCTGGGGTCCGAGCCCGGATGCGGTTTCAATGTTACAAACACTCACCATTTCCCCACAACCGGCACATCGCCGCTAATACCGCCGAACGGGAAGGTGAGATCCTGGCCGGGTCCGGTGCCGTCAAACGTGTGATTCCCGTTGGCGTCCAGAACCCAGAAGAAGCCTTGCCGGAACACGCCCACTTTGCTTGTGCCGTCGCCGTTCCAGTCGCCAACCACCGGAACATCGCCAGCAATTCCCCCGAACGCGAACGCTTGATCGCCGCCCACACTGTTGATATTGTCCAATTGACCGTTGCCGTTAGCATCCAAGATCCAGTAAAACCCTAATCGAAACAGACCGATTTTCGTAGTGCCGCTGCCAGTCCAATCTCCGACGACTGGGACATCGTCCGGCACTCCTCCGAACGCGTACGTATTGTCGATTCCCTGCTCGAAGATCCCGTTTCCGTTGGTGTCCAAAATCCAGAAGAAACCTTGACGGAACAAACCGACTTTGGAGGTGCCACTCCCATTCCAGTCGCCTACGACCGGCACGTCGCCCGCTTGGGTTCCGACGCCCAAGTTGTATACTGTATCGCCTGCGTCGAAGACGCCATCGCCATTCGAATCCAAAATAAATAATCCATTACTGGGCCGATAGATACCCACTTTGGTCGTCCCGTTGCCGCTCCAATCGCCTGTAATGGAAATATCGCCGGCGATGCCGCCAAAGGCAAACGCCCGGTCCGGTGGGAGCGTAAACTGCTGGTCTCCGTTGACATCTTCCAACCAATAGAAGCCAGAACGGAAAATACCTACGTTGCTGGGAGTGATGCTTGCGATGTCTGTGGAATCGCTGACGTTGTCGTTGGCGGTGTTCAGTTCGTTGCCTCCCGAAACCGTCGCTGCGTTGGTCACGCTCGCTGCCGCGTTGGTCGCGACATTCACCGTTAGCATCAGAGAAGCATAGCTTGCGCCTGCGGCCAGTGCATCACTCCGCGTGCACGGACCGCCAGGCCCGACGCAGGTCCAGCCTGTTCCGCCGATCGAATTGGCTGTCAATCCTGTTGGCAAAATGTCTGCCACGGTAACCGTTCCCCTAGTGGGTAAGTCGCCGCCATTACTTATCGTGATGTTGTAGAGTGCCGAAATTTGGCCTTGCGTGAAGTGCCCCGAATGCGACAGAGTGATGGCTAGGTCCGGGCCGACGGCAACGAGCATGATCACATTTGCTGGAAGCGAGGTTAGACCCGCGCTATCTTGCACGGTGACAGTGAATGTAAATGTCCCGGCTGTGGTTGGAGTTCCCTGAAAGGCGCCCGAGGTAGGATCGAGGGTCAAACCGGCCGGAACTGATCCAGCGGTAACAGTCCAGTTTTTATAGGGTGGAGTGCCTCCTGTAGCCGTTAGAGCATACGGATATGGGACTCCCACCACAGATACAACATTGGGACGGGTGATCTGGAACGCCGCTGCGAGATTGAGCGAGAGGTTTTGGCTGGAGAAAAAGCCCGGCCCATCGGGGCCGCTGACCATAACTGTAAAAGGATAGACCCCAGGAGAAGCAGTTGTGGCAGGGGTTCCGGAAAAGGTGCCGCTGGAACCTAACGGTACCGGGAGAGTTCCGGCGTTTAGAGACCAGGAATACGGGGTTGTGCCGCCAGTAGCGGTCAACGTTTTGGAATAGGGGACGCCGCCCATGGCGTTGGGTATGCTTTGCGTAACTACAGATGGGAATGACCCAGCACCACCTAACAGTACTTGCAAAGTGAGAGCAGTGGTGACTGCGAGGTCCGTTTTCCCATCCCCATTAAACTCGGCGGCGATCACCGACCCGGCGGGAGTAAGTCCGACCGGGAAATTGACTGCGCCACGAAAAGTTCCATCTCCCAGACCCATAAAAACGCTGACAAAAGCGCCACTGCCTGTAAATGCGATATCAACCTTGCCATCTCCGTCAAAGTCGCCGACAGCCAAGCCATCATATAAGACCCCATTCGACTGCGGCGCAAGAGGTAGCGCTGACGGCTCACTGAACGTTCCGTCGCCATTTCCAAGGAAAACGCTAAGCTTATCGCTACCGTGATTGATCAGAACGAAATCCGGATTACCGTCTCCGTTGAAATCGGCGACGGTAACGAACTGGGGAAAAAGCGCTGGATAGTCCGACTCAGTGGCTTGAAAGGTTCCGTCTCCAGCGCCGAGCAAAATAGTCACCACTTGGTCGATGTCGTCGCTGTCAACGGAAACGATATCGACATTCCCATCGCCGTTGAAATCCGCCACAGCCAGCCCGGTTTGCGGGCTACTTGCAAGATACGTGACGACCGGCCGAAAAGAGCCATCGCCGACGCCAAGCAAAATGCTGACGCCATGCCCCTGACGCGATGCCGCCGCAATATCGGTGATGCCATCATTGTTGAAATCAGCGGCCACGATGTCGCACGGCACACCTCCAATAGGGGAAATTGAGTACAGCACTGGGGGCTGAAAGGTTCCGTTACCCTCATTCAGCCATACGCCGACATTCCCGTCATACCTAGCTGTCGCGAAATCTGGTTTCCCATCTCCATTGAAATCCCCGGTAACGACACGATAAGAATTGCTCCCGCTGGTGTAGATCAACGGTGGCTGAAAGGTTCCATCGCCATTCCCCATCAGAATCGTGTAGTTGTTGGTAACGATATCCAGGTGGCCATCGCCGTTGAAGTCGGCTACCGCAACGTGCTGATTGATGGTACTTGCCGTCTGATAACCAGCAGTGGTTAGGAGAGTGGTTGCAGGCGTTACGTTGACTATTTGGGCGAGATCTGATGAACGACTGGAGGCAAACCCGGCGTCAGCGATGAACCTTGCGTTCAATTTGCGCACACCACCTGCCGGCAGAATTGTTGATCGTGAAGCGATACCGTTCATGACCGTCGCTACTCCTAGTACCGTCGCGCCGTCGTAGAATGTCACTTTTCCGTTGGCCTGTGCCGGAGTCACAGAGGAAGAAAGAGTTATCGGCTGTCCCAAGAGCGACGGATTGGCGGAACTTGAGATGCTCACCGTTGTAGAGACCTGACAAATCAATAGTGGGGTAGTTGTGAAAAAAATTAGTATCGAACGTGTCATGAGCTTATCTCCGATTCTCGTCGGATGGAGAATAGTTGACGCCGTCGTGGTAACCCTTCCGTTAGCGCTATTAACCCGCCGATATACGCCCGCAACGATCTTGCTCTCGAAGGCAAAAGCACTGGCGCCTGCACTCCTGAAACCGAGGTAATCCCCAGGATCGTCGTGCCGTCGTAGAAAGTAACTTCGCCGGTCGCGCCGGAGGTCGGCGTCACGGCTTTTCGGAAGGTCGCCGAATTCGGTGAGGCAACCAGTACGGTGGTTGTGGGCGTTCGAGCGCTCACCAGGCCCGGAATGAGCAGCGCACAAAGCCACAAGCGGGACATGATCGTATTTGCATAAAACGCGCCACGCATTATTGCCGCACCTGAAGCGCTGATCGGCGTCCCTTCCTTCGAAAAACAACTAAAATAATCTCTGCAATCGAGAATTTGATCCAATTATATCCCGCCAACTGGAATAATTGTTGTGGCTGCGCTGGACGGATCCACGCCGTCGTGCGTTGCGATCCACGGCTGCCATCGCGACGCGGACCTCGCCCGCAGCGTGCTCGCCTCCGATGACGCCGTCGCCAGCCTGCGCACCGCCTGTTACCACGAGCTCACCAGCTTTATGGAAAAGGACCCCAGCAACATTCAGCAGGCTCTCAACTTGATGGTGGTGATCCGCAACCTAGAGCGCATCGCCGACCACTCCACCAGCATCGCCGAAGACGTGCTGTTCCTGGCGAAGGGAATCGACGTCCGCCATCAAGCCGAAGTCCGCCCATCAGCCGTAGGCTGATTGCAAGCGGGTTTGGCGGAGCAATCTCTCCTGTCCAAGTCAACGGACGTTTCGTTCTAGACCACGCGCAGAAGTCGAAGGATGGTCTAACCTCAAGATGGGAAACGAAAGGAAAACAATGCAGAAGCGCAAGCTTGGAAAAAGTAACTTGGAAGTTTCAGCCCTCGGGTTGGGCTGCATGGGAATGAGCTTTGGGTACGGTCCGGCCAAGGACAAGCAGGAGATGATCTCGGTCATCCGGGCAGCCGTCGAACTCGGCGTTACCTTTTTCGACACCGCCGAAGTCTATGGTCCGTTCACCAACGAAGAACTGGTGGGCGAAGCCCTCGCTCCCGTGCGTCCGCATGTGGTGATTGCAACCAAGTTCGGTTTCCAGTTCGATGAAAATGGCAAACAGGCTGGGCTGAACAGCCGCCCAGAGCATCTCAAGCAAGTCGCCGATGCCTCGCTTAGGCGACTCAAGACTGATGTCATCGATCTGTTCTATCAGCACCGCGTTGACCCGACCGTGCCCGTCGAAGATGTGGCGGGCGCCGTGAAGGATCTGATTCAGGAGGGCAAGGTTAAGCACTTCGGCCTTTCCGAAGCAGGAGTGCAAACGATTCGTCGCGCGCACGCCGTCCAGCCCATCACTGCACTCCAGAGCGAGTACTCCCTTTGGTGGAGGGAACCGGAAGCTGAGATCATGCCGACTCTCGAAGAGCTTGGAATAGGCTTTGTGCCCTTCAGTCCACTAGGAAAGGGCTTCCTGACGGGCAAGATTGACGAGAACACAGCTTTTGACAGCACTGACTTCCGCAAGACGGTACCGCGTTTTGCGCCGGAAGCTCGGAAGGCGAACCGCGCGTTCGTGGATCTGCTGGAGACAATCGCTCAGCGCAAGAAGGCGACATCTGCTCAGATCGCACTCGCCTGGGTTCTCGCTCAGGAGCCGTGGATCGTGCCCATTCCAGGGACTACAAAACTACATCGCCTGCAGGAGAACGTAGCCGCCGCGTCCATCGAGCTCAGCGCGGAAGATCTTCGCGAAATTGAGAGCGCCACGTCCGCGATCACGGTGCAGGGAGCCCGGTACAGCGAAGGCGCGCAACGAATGATCAATCGCTAGTGGCCGGTGGCCAATCGGGCCTTCGCTCGCGCGTCACGGCACCGCAGTTGTAGTCGCAGGCGGCGGTGCGGGCGCGATGAATAACGAATAAGCCCCCGACAAGCGCGTGCCGGTTCCTGCCATCACCGGCACGCTTGGGTTGCTCACGGTTGGGTCCAACACCAGCGTGGTGGGAACCACGAAGCTGACGTAGGCCAGATCCGACGGCGGCGGCGGCGAGTTGGGATCAGGGGGCACTCGGGTGACACCGGTCACCGGATAATTTGTGCCGCCGATATTCATCCACACCGCGCCCGGCAATATTCCGTTGGGCGACGAAAGCCCGTAGACCATCAGGATCACGTTCTCGCCCAGCGGAACCGGATTCGAGGCGCTCACAAGAACCGGGCCGCCATCTGGAGTGGGCGTATCCACGCCCCACAGAATCAGCGGAGGCGCCGGGTCCAATTGCAGGATCACCCCCGGAATCGCACTCACCGTTGAATTCGGGGGCGCGGTCAATTGGACCGGCAGGGCTCCGATGCCCAGTCCTGTTGGAACCTGAACCGTCAACACGCCGTTTGCGTCTACTGTAAAGGCCGCCGGAAGCGGTCCCACGGTGAGTGTCCAGCCGGTCAGATCCGCCGGCAAGCCCGTAGTTTTGATGAGTGCGGTGCCTCCGGCGGGAATGCCTGCCAGTCCGGTCACGGCGTTCATGATGGGCACCCGCAGGCTGATCTGCTTGGGATCGGCCGCGGCCACGTTCAACAGGTTGGGAGCAGTGACGATCTCTAGACCCGTGGCCACCGTGATGTAGGTAGTGCCGGGCCGCGCGGCTGGATCTACGGACAGATTCAGAATCACCATGGTGGGACTCACCACCCAAATTCCACGCACTGAGATATCGCTCGAACCGAATCCAATCGCTGTATGCCCGTCGGCGAAATGCGTATCGACACCGCTAATCACCATGAAGGTGTCAGTCCCGGCAGTCACTATATTGGGAGTCTGGTAGATTTGGGGGGCATTCGACTGCGGATACATGAGCAGCGGCGCGGGAGCGGCGCCTAGCGACTGCAATGAGGTCTGCCCATCCGGGTTTACCGCTTCCACCGTGGCCTGCATCCCGCTCAAGGCCGGAGGCTGAACGATGTCGAGCGAGCCGTCCTCATTGGCCGCCAGCACTAGCGCCGGCGCGCCGTCGAGCAAAATGCGCGTGTTGGCCGTTAAGTTGTTGCCGGCTACGTTGGTTGCCGCTGTGGAGCCGCTCGAAGGCAGCGTCACCGCCGTGATGGAAGGCGCGCCGCCCGGCACTACCGTGAACGCCGCCGGCAGGACGTACAGATCCCCGTTCAACCTAACCGCCATCGCTACCGGCGTTTCCGCTTTGATGTCGGCCGTATCCACCCAAGCTAGTAAGAACCCGCTCGCGAAATATTGCAGGCTTCCCGGCTCAATGCTGGCCGCCGAACCGATAATGCTCGCGGTGAGCCCAGGCGCCATCGCGGATTGGTTGTTTACCGTCGCTCCGCTGGCGTAAAATACCAACCCGTTGCGGGTGTTCGGGACAAACGGCGGCGCCGGAATCGCCACTCCCTGCGGATAGCCGTAGGTTTCCATCGCATAAACCATGGGCCCGCCGCTCGGCGTCACTACGAAGTTAACGTCCTTAACCACGCTCCCAGCGGCCACCCCGGCCGGAATCGCCTGGGTCCAGTCCTGTGTGCCGGGAAAGAACTGGGTGACGAAGCCGGTGTTGGCTGCGAAGCTATCTTTCTGCGCGTCCGCCGGGGGCTGGATATTCGCTGGGGTGCCTTCTCCGGCTTGAGGCGGCGGCAGTGGATGGACGTAAATATAGTATTGGCCCGGCGGAATGCCGTCTATCTCATAAGTTCCATCGGGACGCGTCATGCCGCTGACCACCACGCCGCTGGTCGAAAGCGCCACTACACTCGCCAGATTGATGCCGGTACCGCTCGCCGCTCCGATCACTTGCCCAGTGACGCTGCCGGTTGAGCCGGCGTATCCGCCTGCCGGATAAAGCAGCGAAATTCCGCTTACGTCGTCGGCTGCGAGCGGCGCGCCCCGCATGGTCGCCCGCGTGATCGCCGTCGACATGGTAGCTGAAGTGAAGGTGTGCTGCAGACCCAAGGTGTGCCCAAACTCATGCACCAGCGTCATGAAAAACGCATCGGTGTAGCTGGCTTGCTGGTAGCCCGCCGCCGTCAGATCCTTGCGCAGTTGCAGTTTCGAGCGCAGAATCGGAACGAAGGTTGTGCCTGGCGCGCTCAGGAAAGTTAGGTCCGACGGGAACGTGAGCGTCGTCTGGGCGATGATTCCCGGCGGCATGTTGTCATCGAACACGACATCGATCCCGGGCACGGTCTGCGGGGTTGCCATATCCCGAGTTCCACCGAAGTGCAGCCGTAGCGACGAAGTCGCGACACCGTTCCATACTTCCGCCGCCTGCCGGATCTCGCTGTAGATCGCGGTCAGGTTGTCGCCGGGCATCAGCGGCGTGGGTGGCTGATCCGAAATAAAGTACTGAACCGTATTGTCCTTGATCGAGTTCAGGTCGAAATGGGCCGCCAGTGGTGCATATGGACCGGCGCCACTTGCAAAGAAGACGTAGTAGTAATACGCCGATAGCAGAGGGGACATCACGATGAGCGCCACCGCCAGCAGAAAGGCGCGCCCTGCGGTTCGCATTATTTGCCCGCCCTCTGAGCCTGCGTTCCCGGCGCCCCGGTCCGCGTCCCGGCCATTTCAGCCACCGCTAAAGCTTTGGAAATCTTGGCCGTTAGCTCCGTCACGGGCATAGACAGCGCCTCGTCCTGAACCGCACGGCCCGCCGCATCCAGCATTTGTTCGCCTGCTGCGGCACGCGACGCCTGGCGGTCACCAGCGGTTGTACGCTCGACACTGAATAACCCCTGCGACATGCCCATCAATTGCGTCAGACCGGAGCGGCCGGTCCATAGGAACAAGACGTATTCCCGGCCTACACGCAGTATTGGAGCCCCCGCCACCACTTGCCGCATTCCTCCCGCAACCCCTCCCGGCACAGCTACTTCCGGGGCAGCACGGCCGGATTTCAAGGTTTCCAGGGTCTGAAACTTATATATAGTGAAAACATCTCGTCCCCGGACTACCTCGCTTGTACCGCTGACCCTCGCGCGGACAATCGAAGTCGATTTCTGCGCCATTTCCTCCAACGTCAACTGCTGCAAGATTGTGGCACCCGCGGGAATTCCGGCGGCGCAGGCAAGGAACGCAGAGATAGCGACGACCCGCATAAGCTGTTTGGCCAGCGTCCAAAGAAGCACGGCAACGACCATTTTATAGCACTGATAGCAAGAGCCTTAGTCAGTCGCAGGCACCTGCGTCTGTAGAGCTTTGACACGCCGTTGAGACACAACGAAACATATCGCCATGGCTTCTGCCGGTTTTGAGGGCCGGATCCCATAAATTCAGTCACAAGCCGATTGGATCTTGGATTGGTCGGTGTCCTGATCGCCGCCAAGGAATAAATTGGCGCGCGCCGGAAATACTACAACATACTGAAACTTATGCCTTCTATATTGATATCGATGGCACCACGCCGATGCTTCAATGGTCTTTCGGACAGCCGCCTGTGGGCTTCATCTGCGGGTGAGCGCTTAGGCCCAGTGTGGTAGCATTCTCGGCGTGAATAAGACCAAGAACATGAGAATTTTTACCGGCTGGAACAACCCATTTGGCGGTAGCAGGGACAAGGACACTTGTAAGACTTTGGTTCTTGGCACTTTGGAGGTCGGCTCGAGGGTGAATGCCAATCCGCCGGATCGAATATGCACGTAATGGTTTATGGCGATGGAGCCGATAACTAGGAATCGCATGTCGGGGGTGGCCTCGACCGTTGAGACCGGGTACAATCAGCCGGTTGGCAGGAGATGGCATTGCAATTGCTTGCAAGGTTGAACAGTCATGTGCTACTCTATTTCAAAGTTATCAGGAGGTAGCCGGGCAAAGGCGCCCGGATCCCTTTCAGTCCGCGCTTTCGCGTCGGACAATCCCCTTGAAGTGGATCGCATTGAGTGAACCTTTTTGGTAATCTCAACGTCTAATGCCATTGACGGATGTAAGGGACGCCGAGAGAAAAACGAGACAGGACGACAAAACACAAAAGAGACGAGAGACAGGAGAGACGAAGATGACAAAGAACGAATTAAAAAAATTCAAAGAAATACTGGAGGCGCGGCAGGCGGAGCTGGAGTTGTTCGTGCGCAATCGTGAAGGCATCGCCATCGAAAAGAGCCCGGACGCTCTGGATGAAGTCCAGCACGCCGCCGAGCGCGAACTGGCGATCCGCAATCTCGATCGCGAATCACAGCTGTTGCGCAACGTGCGCGGCGCCTTGCGCCGTATCGACGAAGGCACCTTCGGTGTGTGTCTGCACTGCGAAGAAGATATCAGTCCCAAGCGCTTGGCTGCCGTGCCGTGGACGCCATTCTGCATCCAATGTCAGGAAACCGCGGACCGCAACCAGGCGGACGGCTCAGAGAGCTTTGACGACCTGATGGTCAACGCCGCCTAAAGCCAATACTCACTCTTGGTCTCTTGGCCGGGCGCGGGGTCACTTTTGGCTGCCGCGCCCGATGTGTTTTCGCCCACCTGATTTATTGACAGCGACCGCGGCCGGCGCTTCCTTCGGTTATTTTGTGAAATAGTAAACGCCGGACAGCGCAGCGAGCAGGCCCGCGAACTGGAAGAAGACCACGTTGTCGGGCTGCTCCGGCGCGTCCTTCGTAAAGCAGCGCCACGCGGCCACCAATGCGACGATGATCAGCATGGTTTCCTCAGTCCAGAACCACAGCAGCCCGGATAGCGACGCGATCAGGATGCGGTGGTGCCGGGTCAGCGCGCGAAAGCCGCGGCTGCCGTCGAGCTGCCACACGGGAATCAGATTGAACACGTTGATCCAGGCGCCTACTTTTGCCAGCGCAGTGAATAAACCGGAGCCGGTGATCACACCGACCCCCATGCAGGCAAGCGCCGCCCCCAAGCCCCACAACGGACCGGCAAGTCCCACGCGGGCGTCTTCGGCAGGCGAAGCCGGGTAAGCCTTCAGCCGCACGAAAGCGCCGAAGCCGGGGATGAACATCGGCGGGCTGGCCGGGATGCCATAGCGCGCCAGCGCCATCACGTGTCCCATTTCGTGGACGTAGATCGAGAGCACGAACCCCAGTCCGAATTTCCAGCCGTAAAGGGCCCAATAAAATCCGATCGAGACCAACATGGAAAGCAGGGTATTGAGCTTGGTCAAACCCAGGAGCACCAGCTTACCCTTGGTGAGAATTACCAACCCCAGGGTCTTGAACTTGAGCAGCAACGCACCGATGGTTCCAACGACGCCCAACTTCTTCTTGCCCTCGCCGCCAGGCTGAGTTGCAGGTGGCGGCAGTTGCGGCGGAGTCGCGACGGGCTGTGGCTCTTCAGGTTGCATCGATACGATCGAGGAGGTCCTGCTTCCATAATCGCAGGAAAATCAGGCGCAGAGCCGCGATCAGGGGAATGGAAAAAAAGATCCCCGGAATGCCGCCCAACTCGCCGCCCGCGAGAATACCGAATATGATCAGCAGCGGATGGATGCGCATCCCGGAGCTCAGCAGCAACGGTTGCAGGATGTAATCTTGAGCAACCCGGTAGACCACCAGGAAGATCAGCAGCAGGAACCAATGCGTATATCCGCTGAACAAGCCCACGGCTCCAATGATCACCATGGCGATAAACGGCCCAACTGCCGGGATAAATTCCAGCGTACCCGCCACGCCCGCCAGCAGCACGGCATAGGGGGAGCCTGTGAGGGTGAGAAACAGGGCATAGAACCCGAATGCGACCCACGACAGAATCAGCAGCGCGCGTAGGTATTGGGAGAGCAGGCGGTGAAGGTCCTGCAGAATCTGGTGCACCAGGAGTTGATGCTTCCGGTCCACGCGATGAATGAACCCGTCGCGCAGTTTCTTGCCGTCCTTAATAAAGAAGAACGCCAGAATGGGGACCAATACGGCGCCCACTGCGGCTCCAAGCTGCGTGAACAGTTGCCGCAACCCCTGGCCGATGAGCGAGAGAGCATTGTTGCCTAGCTGGTTGAGCTGCTCGTGCATCCAATAGCCGAGCCGTTCGCGCGCCGGATCGAGCCATGAAGGCAGAGGAAGACCGGCTAGCGGATCGTCGCGCAGGGCGTCCGGCAGCCGTACGGAGAGAGAGCGCGCGTCGACCGCAACCGCGGAAACGATGCCGATGAGAACGGCGGAGAAGGCGGCGATCATCAAGACGTAGACCACCGTCAAGGCTACCGTCCGGGGCACTCGCACGGAAGTGAAATGATCGACAAAGCTAACCAGCGGCGAGAGCAGCAGAGCCAGGAATATGGCCAGCGCAAAGGTGATCAACGCGTCGCGGATCGCATAGATCAGCGCGACCGCCAGGACGAACAAAAACACCGTCCAGACGATCTTCAGAACGCGCTGATCGACGGCTAGCATTTCGACACCCGCATGGCCTATAGAATAAACGAAGTGACTACAGCGTCAGATCACATGCGCGCGCTGGTGGCGGAGCTCCAGGATCTGGAAGAGAAACTACGCCTGGGCGGCGGACCCGCGAAGATCCAGAAGCAGCACCAGGCCGGCAAGCTGACGGCTCGCGAGCGGGTGGCAAAACTGATCGACGTGGGCACCATGTTTCTCGAGACCGGCCTGCTGATGGCTTACGACAAATACGAAGGGCAGGCTCCGGCGGCCGGAGTGATCACAGGCGTGGGCCTGGTGGAAGGGCGCGCCACCGTGATCGTCGCGAACGATGCCACTGTGAAAGCCGGAGCGTGGTGGCCCGAGACGATTCCAAAAATTTTGCGCGCGCAGGAAATCGCGATGCGCAACCGCCTGCCGATTGTCTACCTGGTGGATTCGGCCGGCATCAACCTGCCGTATCAGGGCAGTATTTTTCCGGGGCAGTATGGGGCAGCGCGGATTTTCTATTACAACTCGCTGATGCGGCGGAAGCTGAAGGTGCCGCAGATTGCCGCGGTGATGGGCATGTGCATCGCGGGCGGCGCCTATCTGCCGGCTCTCTCCGACGTCATCATCATGGTGAAAGGCACTAGTTTCATGGGACTGGGAGGTCCGAATCTGGTGAAGGGCGCGGTGGGGCAGGTGGTGTCCGCGGAGGCGTTGGGGGGCGCTTCGCTACACACCGAGACCAGCGGCGTGGCGCACTACAAAGCGAAAGACGATCCGGACGCGCTCGAGATCATCAAGACCAAGCTGCGAGAGCTGCCGGCGCCCGGGTCAGGGTTGGTTAAGGACGCCGCACCCGTTCCCAAAGGAACCGCGCCCGCCAAGCCCGCCGAAGGACTTTACGATCTTCTGCCCGCCGATCACCGCCTGCCCTACGATGTGGAAGAAGTGATCGCGCGCATTGTGGACGCGGATGAATACCTGGAATTTCAACCCGAGTACGCGCCGGAAATGTTATGCGCGCACGCGCGATTGCAGGGCCGCGTGATTGGAGTAATCGCCAACCGCCGAGGGTTTCTGAAGACCGCTGCAGGTCCGCGCATCGGCGGCATCGTGTACGCGGAGTCGGCCCGCAAGGTAGCGTACTTTGTTGAGAACGCCCAGCGGCGCGGGCTGCCCCTGCTGTATTTGCAGGACGTCTCCGGCTTCATGGTCGGCACCGAGGCGGAGAGCGAAGGCATCATCCGCGCGGGCGCCGAGATGGTGGAGGCCATGGCCTGCGCCACTGTCCCCAAGATCATCCTGACGCTGAATCACGCGAGCGGCGCGGGTTATTACGCGATGGCGAGTCAGGGCTTCGATCCACACTTTGCGTTCGCCTGGCCGACGGCGCGCATCGGCGTGATGGAGGGCGACGCCGCGGTGCAAGCGGTGCACGGTCCGGATCTTGAAAAGCTGAAGAGCATCGGCGCGGCGGTTCCCCCGGAGCTCGAAAAGCGCATGGCGCAAACCCGCGCGGATTACGAACGCTGGCTGGACGCGCGGTATGCGGCGGCGCGAGGGCAGGTGGACGCGCTGATCGATCCGCTGGCGACGCGGCGAGTATTGGCATTCGCCTTCGACGCGGCTTGCGCCCACGGCCATCGCGCGCATCTGATCCTGGAGACTTTATGAACCGGCGCGGCCTATGAATTTACGAATAGAACAGGACGGGCGCTTGCGGCGCATTGCGTTAGCGGCGCCGGAAAGACGCAATCTGCTGGACGGAGCGATGTGCCAGGACCTGCTGCGCGAACTGCGGGACGCCGTCGCCGACGACACCGTAGGCGCGATCTTGCTGGAGGCCGACGGACCGATATTCTGCGCGGGCGTCGATCCGCTAGCGGGCGAAGAACTGTTCACCATCGGCCGCAGAATGGCGAAGCCACTGGTGGCGGCGGTGAAGGGAGTAGCGGTCTCGGGTGGCGTGGCGCTGCTCGCCAATGCGCATGTGGTGCTATCGGCGCAGGGGTCCAGCTTTGGGCTGACGGATATTCGCGAAGGCAAATGGAGCGAGGCGATCTATTGGGCGGTGGCTTCAGCCATTGGCGAACGGCGCGCATTGGAGCTGTGCCTCACGGGGCGCATTTTTTCGACCCCGGATGCGCTCGCGTGGGGCTTGGTGCACATGGTGGCGCCGGCGTTTGAATTGGACGACCGCGCCAGCGAAGTGGCCGACGCGCTGGCGAATGCGAATCCGGAAGCGGTGCGCGCGGCATTACGGCGGTCGTGAAAAGGATTGAGTTAACGCTCTTCCAAATGCTTTAGGCGGGCGTCCAAAACTTCTTCAACGCGATGCAGTTCGGTGCGCCACATCTCTTTCATCTCGTCGAAGCGGCGGTCGACGTCATTGAACCTGCCGTCAATATGGGAGCGAAGCTCTCCCAGGCGTGAGTTCACATCGCTCAAGCGAGCGTTGTTCAGCAGAATGCCGATGAGCACGGTCAGCATCGTAGGCACGGATGCGAACGCAATAGTAAGAATCTGGGTATCGTTCATGGTGTTCCAATACCTGGTATCAGGATAGCCGGTTTTCTCTCATCCCGAGCGCTGCGCCAGCGCCTTCAGACGTTCCTTGCGGACGGGCTTGGCGAAGTAGCGCAGCATGCGGTCGCTGCCATCGGAAAATAGCGCGGCCAGGCGGGTATCGGTGAAGCGCAGTGTATCCAGATCGCGGGCAATGGCACGATGCAAGCGCTCGGCAGTGGCCCGGTTCCAGGACTTGTCTCCGGCCTTAGCGTACGCCCGCAGAGCCCGCACGCCCAGCGCCTCTACGGCGCCGACAGCCTCGTCGCGCGAAAAACCAGCGGCCCGAAAACTTTCCGCCGCGCCGGCAATCCAGGGCATCAGTAATTGCGATCCGAGGTATGACCCAGCAAAGTACAACGGCTTGGTGGCGGGCCGGAGTTCAATCAGCTTGCGGCGATCCACTGCCAAAAGCTTCCGCAGTTCCGCCAGCGCCGCCGGGTGTCCTTCTCCCACGAATTTGCGTTCGAACGATTCCGGCAAACAATTCAAGGTGACCACCCTCACACCGGCCGCTCGCAGAGGGCCGGGCCCGAGGCTGTCGCGCAGCGCATCGCACAGGACTACTGTCTTGCCCGCCAGGGGCACCGCGGACGCGAGTTCCGCGGCGATAAAATCCAGAGCAGTTTCCGGCGCCAGTATCCATATGAAATTGCACGGCGCCAGGGCAGAATAATCGTCTACGCCAAAACCGGAGCGCAGTCCATTGGCGATGCGGCGTGAAACTTTAAGGGAGGAACCTTTGACGGGGCCAAGTTGCTCCAGCACGGCTGGCAAGCGGGCCAGGAACGACTGATTGACGCCGCCAGCGCCGATCAGTCCCGCCGGTTTTTGAACTTTCATGTCATCGTTGGGTCAGCGGTTATTTCGATGAGAGCCTTGCTCTTCAGCTCTTGGATCCGGTCACGAAATGCGGCCGCCTGTTTGAAATCGAATCTCTGGGCCGCCGCGCGCATCTTGGCTTCCAGCTCGGACAGGTATTGATCCAACCGTTCGGGCGGAACCGCGCCCGAGTCGTCCTCAGCGGTATCGAGCGGTATTGTCACGTAATCCCCTTCCGCGATCGCCACTAGGTTCATGTCGATGGGCTTAATGATGGATTGTGGCACAATTCCATTGGCTTCGTTGTAGGCCCGCTGAAGCGTGCGCCGCCGGGTAGTTTCTTCGATCGCGCGCCGCATCGAATCGGTCATCACATCGGCATAGAGCAACGCTTGGCCTTCCAGATGGCGCGCGGCACGGCCCATGGTTTGGATCAGCGATCCAGCGGATCGCAGGAACCCCTCTTTATCGGCGTCGAGGATCGCCACCAGCGAAACCTCCGGCAGATCCAAGCCTTCGCGCAGCAGATTGACACCAATCAAAACATCGTAGGTGCCGCGGCGCAGGTCGCGCAGGATCTTCACGCGATCGAGGGTCGAGACTTCCGAATGCAAGTAGGCGCACTTCACGCCGGCTTCCGAGTAATGCTCCGACAGATCCTCGGCCATGCGCTTGGTCAGCGTGGTCACCAGGACGCGCTGGTCCCGTTCGGCACGCAGCCGGATCTCGTGCAGTAGATCATCCACTTGGCCGCGAATCGGCCGGATGGTGACTTCCGGATCCACCAATCCCGTAGGCCGCAGGATCTGCTCGATCACCGCTCCGCCGGTCTTCGTGAGTTCGTAGGGCCCGGGCGTCGCCGAAACATAGACCGCCTGATGCACCCGGTTTTCGAACTCTTCGAAAGTAAGCGGGCGATTGTCGAGAGCGCTGGGCAGGCGGAATCCATACTTGACCAGTTGCTCTTTGCGCGAGCGGTCACCGTGATACATGCCTTGCAGTTGCGGAATGGTCTGGTGGCTTTCATCCAGAAACATCAGCGCGTCGTGCGGCAGGTAGTCCAGCAGCGTGGGCGGAGCCTGCCCCGGCAGGCGACCGGTGAAGTGGCGCGAATAATTCTCGATCCCATGGCAATAGCCGATCTGTTTGATCATCTCCAGATCGAATTTAGTACGCTGCCATAGGCGCTGCGCCTCAATGCGCTTGCCTTCCTTTTCGAGCTCGCCTTTCCACCAATGCAGCTCGTTCTCGATACTGCGCAGAGCCTTGTCGCGCGATTCCGGCTGCATCACGTAGTGCGTCTTGGGATAGATGGGCAGCCGCAGGTAGCTCTGCTTCACTTGCCCCGTCAGCGGATCGATTTGCTCCAGCGATTCGATCTCATCGCCCCACATGCTGATGCGATAGGCGGAGTCGTCATAAGTCGGGAACAGCTCAATGATGTCGCCGCGGACCCGGAACGCGCCGCGTTTGAAGTCGCCTTCATTGCGTTCGTAAAGAATGCTGACCAGCCGCGCCGTGATCTCTTCACGCGCGATCTTCTGCCCTTTTTCGAGCATCATCAGCATCCCGTAGTAAGCTTCCGGCGACCCAATACCGTAGATGCAGCTTACGCTGGCGATGATGATGCAGTCGCGCCGCTCGAACAGCGAACGGGTTGCCGACAAACGCAGCTTGTCGAGTTCATCGTTGATGGTGGCTTCCTTCTCGATGTAGACGTCGCCCGCGGGAATGTAGGCTTCCGGCTGATAGTAGTCGTAGTAACTGACAAAATACTCGACTGCGTTGGAAGGAAAATAGCTCTTGAATTCCTGATAAAGTTGCGCAGCCAGGGTCTTGTTGTGAGCCAGCACCAGCGCCGGGCGATTGCTGGCCTCGATCACCTTGGCCATGGTGAAGGTCTTGCCGGAGCCGGTGACGCCCAGCAGAACCTGGTTTTGCTCGCCGTCGCGCAGACCGCGCAGCAACGAATCAATCGCGGCAGGTTGGTCGCCTTTCGGCTGATAGTCGATCCCGAGCCGGAAGGCCATATCTCATTATAAAAGATCGCAAAAATTACCCGTCTCCGCAGCGCGCGTGTTAAGGTTTCGAAGTGGGGACGACCTTCGCTCTCTATCCGCTGCGCTTCCGCTTCGCTGCGTGTAAGTTGCGGGATTTCTCGGCCAACACCGTGCGCGGCGCGTTTGGAAGCGCACTCAAAAAGATGGACGCGGACGCATATGGGCAATTCTTCTCTCCCAAGAGAGCCGGGGGGGCGGGGCCCAGCGGACTTGCCGATCCGCCGCGCCCCTTCGTGTTCCGGATGCTTGGTCCGCTGGAAATCGGGCTGAATCTATTTCTCACGCGCGAGCCTGCGGTCGAATTATTCACGCGAGTGATGGAAGAGCTGGGGACCTTGAGCTCCGTAGCGGGAACCAAACTGCTGCGGCTGCCGCTATCCGCTTCGCAAGGCCGGGCGTGCCGCGTCCGCGTGCATTTCCTCACGCCCGCGGAGATCAAGGGCGCGGAGCAGCCGGAGTTCGGAATCCTGCTGGCGCGTATCCGCGACCGGGTCAGCACGCTGCGCGAGTTGTATGGCGACGGGCCGCTCGCGATCGATTTCAAAGCTTTTGGCGAGCGCGCTGGCCGCGTCTCGATGACACGCTGCGAATTGGTTCCGGTCGCCGCCGGGCGCATCAGCCGCGCCACCGGGCAGCGTCATTCCCTGGGCGGATTCACGGGCGTCGCCGAATACGAAGGCGATCTCGCGGAGTTCCTGCCCTACCTCGAAATCGCACGCTGGACCGGCGTCGGCCGCCAGACTGTGTGGGGCAAAGGAGAGATCGCTTACGAAACGTTTTGAACGTGAGTTGATTCGGGGCTGGCTGCACGAGCCGCATGAGCCGGCTGCAAATGCATCCGGCAAGGGCCTGGTCATCACGCACGGCGCGGGATCGAACTGCGAGTCGCCGCTATTGCGCGCAGTGGCGGAGACCTTCGCGGGTGCGGGATTTCACGTTCTGCGCTGCGATCTTCCTTATCGCCAGGTGCGTCCTACCGGTCCGCCATTCCCGGGCGCAGCCGCACGCGATCGCGAGGGATTACAGCGCGCCGCCGAAGCAATGCGCGAGATCACGCCTGAGCTGGTGATCCTCGGCGGGCACTCTTACGGGGGGCGGCAGGCCACCCTTTTGGCGGCGGAGTCTGCGACTATCGCCGATGCCCTGCTCTTGCTCGCCTATCCACTGCACCCGCCGCGTAAAACGGAACAGCTCCGTACCCAGCACTTCCCGCGGCTGCGGACGCCAGCGTTGTTTATCCACGGGACCCGCGATCCCTTTGGCTCCATCGAAGAGATGACTGCGGCGCTCACCGCCATACCGGCACGGCACCAGTTGGTGGCAATCGAAAAAGCGGGTCACGAGTTAGGCGCTGCAGCGGCGGCGGTTATACTGCGAGAAGCAGAGTGCTTCGCGAACGCCTGAATCAGGTCGAGGAACGCATCCACAGCGCCGCCGAGCGCGCGGGTCGCCGCCGTTCCGAGGTAACGCTGATCGCGGTCACTAAGAAATTTCCCGCAAGCGTGACGCTGGAAGCTTACGCCCTGGGCCTGCGCCACTTCGGCGAAAACTACGTGCAGGAATTCGAGTCCAAGCACCCGGCGCTCGCCAGTCTGACTGGTCCCGGTGCAGACGCCGTGTTCCATTTAATCGGCCACCTGCAAAGCAACAAGACCCGCATTGCCGCGGAATTGTTTCAGGTGATCGAAACCATAGACTCTGAAAAACTCGCCCGGCGGCTGGATCAGATCGGCAAACCGCTCGAAGTGATGATCGAAGTGAAACTGAGCGAAGAAGAGTCCAAAACGGGAGCGGCTCCCGAGGCTCTGCCCGCGCTCATCGATGCGATTCGCAAATGTTCCAACCTGCGCCTCACCGGCCTGATGACCATGCCGCCGTGGAGCGACGATCCGGAACAGACGCGCCCGTACTTTCGCCGGCTGGCCGCGCTGGCACGGACCCACGGCCTTCCGAAATTATCCATGGGCATGTCGCACGACCTTGAAGCCGCCATCGAAGAAGGGTCCACGCACATCCGTGTAGGCACGGCGCTGTTTGGGCCGCGCCCCAAAGCGACAGCTTAAAACGGCGACGCCGGGCGCGTCTCCGTGCCAGTCCACAGCGTCGGCGTGACGTATTCCCAGGGCGGCAGAGAAACCAGATGCGGCTTCAGCACCACCAGCGTCTCGTTGCGATCCCGCGCGTGCACATGATGCGTAAACAGGCCGCCGATCCAGGGCAGGTCGGACAGCCAGGCGATCCCGGTGGGCGTTTCGGAGTCGGTGGTCGATAGCATCCCGGCCACCACGGCCCACTCACCGTCCTTCAAGCGGACTTTACCTTGATACTGGCGGCTGTCGATCACTGGAATCCCGTCGAAAGTTCCGCTGCCCAGAGCCTTAAACGCGGCGTCCACATCGAGCGTCACTTCCATATCCTCATGGACCGTGGGCGTAATCTTAAGTATCAGTCCTAGATCCACGAATTGAGTCGTCGGCGCGAAGGCGGTGGCTTCCGGCGTACCAGCCGTGCCTGCAAAGCTCGAGGTGATGATCGGATAGCTGTCGCCCACATGCAATGTCGCGGCCTGGCCATCCAGCGCCACAATCTGCGAGCTCAGAAGGGTATCGGACTTCGAGTTGCTCAGGGTTGCGAAAAACGTGGAGTTGACGATGCCTAATCCCATCAACGTCGCTCCGCCGCCAAACGTAAAAAAGGCGCCCCCCGCCGCTGACGCCGCCACATTCTGAAACGACCGGGTCAAGGGGATAATCGCCGCGGGGGTTTGCGGCAGCGAGAGGCCGTAGCTGAGGTTGGACGTCCTGCCGACCGACACAAGTTCCACGTCGACTTCAATCTGAGCCCGGCCGCGCGACAGAGCCGCAAACATCTCGCGAGCCGCCAGCGCCTTCGGAACGATGTCGCGGAAATACACCACTTTTCTAACCGGGTCCATGCTGATCCGCCGGATCTCCAGCGTCTGTTGCACCGCTATCGAAATCTCCTGCGCCTCTTGCGCCGATAAACGCTCGGGTATCGGCGCCGCCAGCGCCATCACCGGCATCAGCTCAGTGCGCTTCTGCGGGTTATCGCGCGCCACCATGATGGAGTGGGCGCTTACGGGAACCAGGAAAGAATCGGTCGCGGCTTCGAGTGAACGCAGCGCCTCGGCGGCGGTAGCATCCGCCATTTGGAACGTAACCGGCGCGGGGTTGGGCGCGTAACCGGGGTCCAGCACCACCTGAATGCCATAAGCCCCGGCGACCTTCTCGAACAGGGCCTGCGCAGTCTCTTTCAAATCGAAACTTCGTCTACCGGCAGCGGGCTCCAGCACCGGCGGAGGCTCTGCCGCCGGCACGCCGCTCTCGACGATCCCTTCGGCTTGGAGTTGGGCTTCCACGGTTTCTATTTCAGGATCGACGGCGAGCACGGGCGGCCGGGATAGAGCCGCAGCGCCGCGTAGCGCCGCCTGCCTGCGGGCATAGAGGGCATTACCGGGTTCCAGGCGCGCCGCTTGTGAATACAAGAGATACGCCTGCAGGCTGTCCCCCGCGTGAGCGGCCTTCGCCCCAGCGGCGAACAACCTCCCCGCATCATCCTCCGCCGCGCAGACGGCGCTCGCGGATATGACAAGACACAGAATCTGAAGAACCTTTAGCATCCCCGACGCAGCCCTAACCAAGTATGACGCGGAACCGCGGCGAAACGGGCAGAGGCGCCACTGAACTTTGGCTAAGAATCGAGTGGGACGGTTAAACTCCGGCTCTACTCCTGCCGATAGTCCAGTTAGGGAGTTCCTCATATCATGGCCACGTTTGCACCGGTACGAACCGCTTTCAGCCCCGCGATCCCGCAGAATTTCGCGGAACTGGGGATCTCCGAAAGCCTGGTGCTGGATCTGATGCTACGGCGCATGGTGATTGAGGGCAATTGCACCCTCGCCAGCCTGGGCCGTTCGCTGCGCTTGGCCGTCCCCATTGTCGATGTCGCGTTCAAGCACATGCGGCAGCAGCAATTGGTGGAAGTGAAGGGCATGTCCGGAAACGATTATAATTTCGTGCTGTCGCAAGCCGGCAAGCAGACTGGCCAACGAGCGCTTCCAGGTCTCGCAGTACGCCGGGGCGTGCCCGGTTTCGATCAAAGACTACGGCGCCGCCGTGCGGGCCCAGGCAGCCAAGGTCAATGTCGACCGCGAGATTCTGCGCAACGCGTTCTCGGACCTGGTGGTATCGGACCATATGCTGGATCAACTCGGCCCGGCGATCATCTCGCAGACCTCGATCTTCGTTTACGGCCCTACCGGCAACGGTAAGACCAGCCTGGCGGAGCGCATGCTGCGGGTCTACAAAGACGCGATTCTGATCCCTTACGCGGTGGAAGTCGACAACCAGATCATTAGTCTTTTCGATCCGGTGGTGCATCAGCCGCTGGATAACGATGAGACCGAACTCGACCCGCGCTGGGTGGTGTGCAAGCGGCCCTGCATTCTGGTGGGCGGCGAGCTGGTTCCCAGCATGCTGGAACTGCGCCTGGACGATTCGTCAAGCATCTACGCCGCGCCCCTGCAAATGAAAGCCAACAACGGCATTCTGCTGATCGACGACTTCGGCCGCCAGTTGATGTCGCCGCGCGATCTGCTCAACCGCTGGATCGTGCCGCTCGACCGGCGCGTGGATTACCTCACGCTGCGCTACGGTGTGAAGTTCCAGATCCCGTTTGAAACCATGGTGGTGTTTTCGACCAACCTGGAACCCTCCGACCTAGCCGATGAAGCCTTCCTGCGCCGAATTCAAAATAAGATTCTGGTGGAGGCGGTGGATCCGGAGTCCTTCGATCAGATTTTCGAGCGGGTGGTGAAGGCCCGCCGCATCTCCGCCGAGCCCGACAGTGCGGAGTACCTGCGCAAGCTTTGCCTGCGCCAGGGGCGCACCGAACTGCGCGCCTGCTATCCGGCCGATATCTGCACCATCCTGACGTCGATCGGGCGGTATGAAGGCCGCGGCCCGGTAATGTCGAAATCGGAACTCGAACGCGCCACCGCGCTGTATTTCGCCAAGGGTTGAAACGGCCGCACTGGCGACTCTTTCTACGGTTGTGGCTGCGCCACGGGCGGAGGATCCAGCGGCAGCGGCTCGGCGCCGCCCTTGACAGCTTGCGCCGCCTCGCCCCGCTTGGGGCCCAGCCCCAGGGCAATCAGTGACAGCGACCCTATTTTGCCGTCGGGATCGAGGTTCTGGTCCTTCTGGAAGCGCTTGAGAGCTTCGACCGAACCGGGATTCCAAGCTCCATCCACTGGTCCCTGGAAATAGCCCTTATCCGCGAGCGCCTGCTGAATCTCCTTGTAGCGATCCGTGGTCGGCTGCTGTTGCGCCGGGGGGCGTCGCGCCACCACGGTCCTGCGGGATTTCGCGCCGGTTCTAGACGCGGCTTTCGACCCAGTTTTCGAAGCCGGTCTGCTCGCGGCGGATTTCGATGCCCGCGATTTGGAAGCTCCAGATTTGGATGCCGCGGATTTTGCGACGGACGGATGGGCAGTTCCGGCCTTGGTGGTGGCGGCAGCGTGAGGAACGGTTTTGGCCTTCGCGCTCGCGGCGGGTGCAACTCGCTTCTTTGCCGCTGGAGCCTGCTGGCCCGATGCCGCCGCGGCCAGCGTCAGCGCCGCTATCGATACCGCGAGGAAGCGCAACGTGTCGTTACCGTCCTTCGATTCTATGGCTGCTTCCGCCGCCGTTCGGAAAATTAGTTCTGCGGCAAGGTTCCGCTCAGAAACATGGTCGCAGTGTGCGCCGCGGTTCCCTTGGTCCGAGTTCCGGGAATGGGACGCACCACGCGGAATGCCACCGCGTCGCCGGGCTTCAGCATCCCTTGGACCTTGCGGATGTCGTCCACCGAACTAATCGGCTGACGGTTGATGGCGGTAATGATGTCGTGCTCCATCAGCCCAACATCGTCGGCGAAGGAGCCGCTTTCAACCCGAGTCACAGCAATGCCGCGCTTATCGGGAGTGCTCTCCTTTTCCTCGTCGCTCGTCCCACGGACGCTGATGCCGAATTTAACCTGGGTGGACTCTTCCTTGCCCGGAGCGGTCTCGCTGGGTGAGGTATCGCCTACCACTCGGGGGTCGTCGGAGAACACCTTCGCCCGGTCCTGAATAGTAAGCTTCATTTCCATCTTCTTGCCGTCGCGGTCGACCGTGAGGCTGGTGGGCGAACCCACTGGTATATCGGCCACGCGCGCCACCAGTTCGTCACCGTTCTTGACCGGCTGGCCATTGATCCCCAGAATGATGTCGTCCGCCTTGATCCCGGCCTTATCCGCCGGGCCACCCTTTTTCACTTCGCCCACGATCACGCCGTGATCCACGCCGAGCGCGCGTAGCGTATCCGTCTTGGTGCCGGGAGCCCAGGAAATGCCAATGGAGCCGCGAGTCACGCGGCCGTCTCGAATCACGTCGTTATAGACCCGCACAACGGTATTGATGGGCAGCGCGAAACCGATCCCCTGCGACCCGCCGCTTTGGGTGGCGATCATGGTATTGACACCAATCACCTCTCCCTTGATGTTCAGCAGCGGCCCGCCGCTGTTGCCCGGGTTGATGGCGGCGTCGGTCTGGATGAAGTGCTGGAATTGTCCGGTGCCTACGCTGGTGCGGTCCGTGGCGCTGATGATGCCCAAGGTGACGGACGCTTCCAGGCCAAAGGGCGAACCAATTGCCACCGCCCAATCGCCCACCTGAACGCTGTCGGAGTTCGCAATGGTCACCGGCGCCAGCGCCCGCTTGACATCGATCTTGATCACCGCGAGATCCGTCTCGCGGTCGGTGCCGATGAGACGCGCCTTATATTCGGTATCATCCCCGTGCAGCTTGACTTTGATGCGATCAACACCCTCGACCACATGATTATTGGTGACAATGTAACCGTTCTTGTCGACCACGAATCCGGTGCCTGACTGTTCGCGGCGCTGGGACTGCGGCGAGGAATCGCCACCGCCCGGACCGCCGAAGAAGCGGCGGAACAGGTCGCTCGAATCGTCGTCGCCCTGGTCATCGTCGTCGTTCTTTTTGCGGTTTTTTCCCTCCTGCAACTTGGGCGTGTAGTCCGCGGTGATATTCACTACGCTCGGTTCCAGCATCTTGGCCAGTTTCGTGAACTCGTTGCCGACCTGCGCCGCCCTGGGGACGACCAGCGGGGTGGCGTCGGGGGCGGCCGCTCCGCTGCGCTGCGCGTGGACGCCAGTATTGACCAGTGTGCCAATCACGATTCCAATGGATAGCGTGAACAGTAGCAGCGTAGTGGATAGCAGCTTTTGCTGGCGCATCTTTTCGAGCAGTTTCATGAATTCCTACCTCACCTCAGGCAGACGCCTTCATTTTGATTATACGTGCTAAGTCACAAGACGAAAAGTACCCGGAATCGTTACTCGTTTGTGAGCAGCAGGCACACCGCCAGCAGGATCCGGCGCAAGGCCAGATCGCGGCCCTCCGGGAGATACCATTCGGCGGGCGTGTGGGCGCCCCCGCCCTGCCCTCCGGCTCCGATCGAGACCGCCTGCAGGCCCAGCGATAGCGGAATGTTGGCGTCGGTCGAGGAACAGTCCAGGCGGCTGCGGATACCCAGATGCGCGTCGACGGCTCGCACCGCTTCCAGCAACGGCGCGTTATCCGCCAACTCCCCGCTGGGACGCGAGCCGATCTCCTTGATGCGCGCCGCGACTCTAGGTCCGCCGCCGCGAGCATTTTCCGCCTCGACGGCCTGATCGACGGCGAGCGTTAGCGCGGCCGCCATTTTATCGATGCGCTCCAGGCTCTCCGAACGCAGGTCGATCTTGGCGCGGGCCTCGGTGGGTATGGAATTGATGCTCGATCCGCCTTCGAAAATCCCGAAATTGAAACTGCTGCGCGGGCCTGGCGCCGAACCCAGCGCCGACAGGGACGCAGTACCCGTTCCATTCAACAACCCGGCTTGGTCTGTGAACAATGTCACCGCGCGGCTGAGCGCGTGCACCGGATTGCCGTGAGCGGAATCCCGCCAACTGTGGCCGCCGGGCCCACTGATCGTGACCTCGAAACGTTGGCTGGCCAGCGCGCGGGAAGTAATGTGATCGGTGCCTGGGCCGTCCAGCACCAGGAACACCTGCGGCTGGCCGGGCACGGCGCGGCAGAAATACCGCATGCCGCTGAGGTTGCCCTCGCCCTCCTCGCCAACATTGGCGACCAGAATGGGCGCGGCCCCCGAATCTTCGAGTGGAGGCGCCGCCTTCCATGCAGCCGCCAGCGCCAGCAGCGCGGCGAGTCCGGCGCCGTTGTCGGCGACCCCGGGGCCGGCCATACGCCCGTCCCGCAGTGTCTTTATATCGTCGGGGGTCCGCGGCGCTAGCACCGTATCCAGATGCGCCGTGACGGCCATGGTGGATGCGTCCGCACCCGGCCAGGTCGCGACCACATTGCCCGCGCGGTCCAGACGGGCTTCCCAACCCAACGCTTGAAACTGCTCGGCCATCCAGGCGGCGCGCTTTTCCTCAAAGAAGGTGGGGGCCGGGATGCGGCATAGCTTGAGATGCTGCTCGTTGATCCAGTTGCGCTCGCGGCGGAACCATTCGAGGCACACCCGCCCCGCAGGGGACCCCGCAAAGTCGGCGACGGATCGAGCCAATCTAGGCAAGCTTCAGTCTACCGCGAAGGGGCAGAACGGCGGCGTGGTAGCGCCAGAAGCGGCCGCGGCCGTATCCGAAACCTGCGGTGCTGGGTCAGAAGCCGGCGTGGCTTGCTCTGCCTCGCTAGATCTTCGCTTTGGGATAACGCCCGCGCATCCAGGCTACGAAACTTTCGGGCGCGGCCATGGTGGATAGCCGGCCCTGGCGCACCAGCGCCCAATCGTCGAATTTCCCGGATTGCTTGATCTCCGCCAGCGTGGTGGGCGGCTCCAGGCGGCCGGCGAATTCCAGGTCCGCCACCGCCGATTTCGGATTCTTGGGATCGGTGCGGCCCTCCGTCAAGACCTTAGCTAACCCCACTACGCCCGAGCCGCCTTCCGCCTTACCCCCGCTGTGATAAATAAAAACCCGGTCGCCCGGTTGCATGGAGCGGATTGTCTTGACCGCCTGCGGATTGGTGACGCCGTCCCACAGGGTGCGCCGCTC
Source organism: Bryobacterales bacterium (assembly GCA_963779075.1). Classification (GTDB taxonomy): domain Bacteria; phylum Acidobacteriota; class Terriglobia; order Bryobacterales; family Bryobacteraceae; genus Palsa-187. Next base: position 238,275 of record CAVZWS010000015.1, on the reverse strand, counting down.
GCGCTCGAAGTCATTGAGCGAATAGGTCTCGGGATCAGTCTTGGCCAGGAAATAGTTCATGGTACGGCTTCCTTAGCAACCATGCGGTTGGGACAATGGTTTCCTGTAGGGATCACCGGTCCAGTACCATGGTTACTGGCTCGCCACGCATAACGTTGTTATACCAAGTTATAGTGAAGATAGCACCTGAGTTCGACCAGCGGATGATAGTGCGGAAGGATTTCTCGACCGTGGCGCGAAATGCAGTTTCTGTAGTACTGACTTTGGCGGGCGGGTTGGGTCTGGCGTGGTTGGCGGCGGCCCCGGTACTTGCACAGAAGGAGCCGGTCCCCGCGGCCGCGGGCCGTAGCGACACGCCGCCCGACTCTGGCAAGCCCGATTCCAGCGTGGCAGTCGATCCCAAGACCTACCTGATCGGAGCTCAGGACGTTTTATCGATCAAGGTGTGGCGGGAGCAGGATTTCACGGGGCTCTACACCGTCCGCCCGGACGGTAAGATCACCATTCCACTGATCGGCGACGTGCAAGCCAGCGGGCTGACGCCGGAACGCCTGGGCGAGCAGTTGAAGCAAGGTCTGTTGAAATACATCAATAGCCCGGACGTCAGCGTCAGCCTGCAGTCCGTCAACAGCAAGAAGTTTTATGTCACCGGCGAGGTGAATCGTCCCGGCGAATACACTCTGGCAGTTCCCACCAAGGTATTCGATGCGCTTTCCAACTCCGGCGGATTTCGCGATTTCGCCAACAAGAAAAAAATTATCATTATTCGCGGTGCGAACCGCCTGAAGTTCAACTATCAGGACATCCTCAAGGGCAAGAATCTGGAGCAGAATATCTTCCTTGAAAACGGCGACACCGTGGTGGTTCCATAAACGGAGGAAATCGGATGCAGCCGGCCGAAAATTACAGTACGCCCAGAAGGTCACTGGACCTCGAGGATTACATCGATATCGTGCGCCGCCACAAAGGATGGATTTTCGGTCCTTTCCTGTTCACGCTGGTGGCTAGTGTAGTGGGCGTGTACTTGTACCCGGACAGCTACCTTTCGCAGGCGGTGGTGAAGATCGTTCCGCAACAGGTGCCGCAAAACATGGTGCAATCGGCCATCAATCAGCAGATGAGCGACCGCATCAATTCCATGGCGCAGACTATTTTGAGCCGCACCGTGCTCACCACGATCATCCACTCCTTCGGCTTGTACCCGCGGGAGCTCAGCCGGATGCCGATCGAGGACGTCGTCGAGCAGATGAAGAGCGCTATCCAGATTCAGCCGGTGGCCTCTCCCACCGGAACCGCGGACCGCATCCCGGCCTTCGCTATCTCCTTTTCCTATGAAAACCGGCTCATCGCCCAGAAAGTGGTGCAGGACCTGCAGAGCCGCTTCATCGATGAGAACATCCGCAATCGCTCGAACGCGACTTTCATGACCACCCAGTTTATGAAGGACGAGATGGACGACGCCAAGAAGCAGTTGGATGCCGCCGAGGACAAGTTAGCGGCCTACCGCATGCAGAATAACGGCAGGCTGCCCGACCAGGTGGACTCCAATATGCGCCAGCTGACTGCCCTGCAATCGCAGGCCAGCTACTTGAGCGCCCGCATCAGCGCCACGAATCAGGAGAAGCTCCAGATGGAATCCAACATCCGGATTTTCAAAGATCAGTTGGCGAATCTTAACAAGGATGCCTCGCAGCTGCAGAACTCGCCCGAGCGTAAGAGCCCGGAACTGCTCGAAGCCGAGCATGACCTGAACACCTCGGAAGACCAACTGGAGCAGCTGCGGCAGCACTATAAGGATACTTTCCCGGACGTGCAGAACGCCCTTGCAAGGGTCGAGGGCGCACGCAAGAAAGTGCAGGAAGTCCATGCCGCCGACGCCGCCAAGAAGATCGATACGCCTGGCGTAACTCCGGCCGGCCAGCAGACCGTTCGCGAGACCCGCGATATTGAAGCTAGCATCCGCCGATTCCAAAGCGCTCTCGAAGCCCGCGACCTGGACCTCCAGGACAATACCAAGCAGCTCAAACAAGTCAACGACGCCATCAAGGGTTTTGAGGGACGCATGTCGACCGTTCCCTTGGGCGAAAAGCAATACGCCGACCTGTTGCGCGACCGGGATCTCGTGAAGGAGCGATTCATCGACCTGAGCGGGAAGCTAGGCAAGGCCGAAATCGCTCAGGAAATGGAAGGGCGCAAACAGGGTGAAACTTTGGAGGTGCTGGACCCGGCCTCGCTGCCCACCACTCCCACCGAACCCAAGCGCCCCTTGGTAATCCTGCTGGGTGCAAGCTTGGGCTTGCTCATGGGGATTGGCATCGCCGGCGCCCGCGAGATGAAGGATACTTCGCTCAAGAATCTGAAGGACGTGCGAGCTTACACCCAGATGTCGATATTAGGCAGCGTGCCGCTGCTCGAAAATGACTTCGTGGTGCGCCGCCGGCGGCGCCTGGAATGGCTCGGCTGGACCACGGCATGCCTTGCCGCGGCGGTGGTGATGTCGGGCTCGGTGGTGTACTACTACGTGAGCAAAGTCTGAACCGGCCTGACGCGGGGTAGCGGTGTTGTAGCGATGTCAAACTAATGTTGGGGAGAAAAAACCAATGAGTCGAGTTCATGATGCCCTGCGCCGCGCCGAGCAATCCGGGGTCCTGTCCCCGCCTGTGCAACGGCCGCCCGCCGCCGGGCCTGCAGTGAGCGCGTCGGTGCTCGATCCGGACGTCACTAACTTTGAGGGACTCCTCGAACTGGTGCAGGAAGTCCCGTTCCGCGCGGCGGCCGACTCCTTGCTGATCGACGTCTCGCGTCCTCACGAGGCGCCCATGGAGGAGTTCCGCACCCTGCGCACCCGTCTCAATCACATGAAGACGCTGCAGCCGATTCACTCGATTGTGATCACCAGCGCATCGCCGGCCGAAGGCAAATCGCTTTCCGCCGCCAATCTGGCGCTGGCGGAAGCCCATCTGGCAGGCAACACCACGCTGCTGGCGGATTTCGATTTCCGCCGTCCCATCGTGCATACCCTGTTTGGCGTCGATCGCAGCCCGGGCATCACCGACTACCTGCTGGGCAAAGTCCCGCTGCATCAGGCCATGCGCAAGATCGCTGGCACGGATCTGTATATTATGCCGGCGGGCGAGGCCGTAATCAATCCGCTGGAACTGCTCAATTTGCCGGCAGTCAAGCTCATGATGGACCGGCTGCCGGAGTTGTTCCATTGGATCATTCTCGACAGCCCTCCGCTGCTGTTCGCAGCAGATGCCAGCCTGCTGGGCACGTTGTGCCATGGCACCTTGTTGGTAGTGCGCATAGGCCACACCACCATTGACTCAGTTACCCGCGCAACGCAATCGCTCTGCAACAACAATGTTCTGGGAATCCTGGTGAACGGAGCGCGCCGCGGCGAGCTGTACAGTAAGTACACTTACTATCACTCCTACTACACTCCCAAGGAAGATAGCCCTGCCGAACCCGAAACGGCAGGGGATAGCGTCGGCACGTAGCGGGCGGACCCTCTCGTCCGGGCGAAGCATAGTTCCGGCCGGGCGTATCGGCCTCAAATCGATCAAGCCAGCTGATTCACGGAAAAGTTGCCGGGACCTGTCGGAAGTGCGCTAAACTAAATTCTTCGCGATCACACCGGTCCGACGGGGCAACCTTGCACTGCAAATCCCACTAGCAGTAATGGATGGCAGTAAGACTATGGTTGAATGAAACCCCCGTTGACGGGCCAACGTCAGAAGGGAACGCAGCGTGGAAAGGAACCCGGACTAGATGACAGTGTTCAGGCTAGGATGCCTGCGTTTTCTGGCGGCAACCTTGCTCGGTTCGATTCCAGCGCTGGCCCAAGTGGCTGCGCAACCGCAAGCTGCGGGACAACCTGCGGCGCCCGCCGGCCAAGTTCCGCAGACTTCGCCTGCGAAGCCGCAACCACCGGCCACGCAACCTCCCAAGAACAATCCTTTTGAAAATATTCCGGAGGCGACTGAGCCGGCCCCGCCGCCCCCAGCCCCCGCTCCCGCCGGACAGCCCGGCGCTCCGCAGCCCGCAAAGCCCGCAGTGGAAACCCCGCAGCCCTTTGAGGACGTTGTCGAATCTATCGAATTCCGCGGCGTACGCCGGGTTCCGCAAGATACGTTGCGGGCCCTCATTTTCACCAAACGCGGCGATAAGCTGGACGAAGAATCCATACACCGCGACTTCATGGCGTTATGGAACACCGGCCGCTTCGACGATATCCGGGTGGAGCGTGAAGCCGGTAAAACCGGATGGATTCTGCGCTTCATCATGGCCGAACGCAGAGTGATTCGTTCCATCAAGTACGATGGCAACAAGTCCATCACCAATTCCGAGATCCTGGACCGCTTCAAGGAACGCAAAGTCGGCTTGAGCGTCGAGTCGCAGTACGATCCCAACAAAATACAGCGCGCGCGCAACGTGCTGCAGGAATACCTGGCCGAGCGCGGGCGCCAATTTGCGAGCGTCGAAGCACAGTTGCGCCAGGTGCCGCCTTCTTCGCTCGAAGTAACGTTCAAGATCGACGAAGGCCCCAAGGTGAAAGTGGGCACGATCAGCTTCATGGGCAATGAGACTTACAGCGCCTTGATCGTGCGGCGGGCCATGAAAAACCTGCGGCCTTATGGGATTCCCAAATCCATTTTCTTCGAGAACATATTCCCGTCAACCTATGACTCGACCAAGCTCGACGAAGATCAAGAGCGGATCGAGATGTTCTACAAGGACAACGGCTACTTCCAGGCGCGCGTCACCGATCACACGGTGGACATTGTCGACGCCGGCGGCGGCAAATTCAAGCTGCCCCTGATCCACCCCAACAAGCCCGGCAAGTTCGCTAACATCGGACTCACCATTGAAGAAGGCCGGCTGTACCGCCTGAACACCATTAATTTCGTGGGCGTGAAGCTGTTCCGCACGCCCGAAACCCTGATGCGCCCAATCTTCGGAATGCAGCAGGGCGACGTGTTCTCGACCGCCAAGCTGCGCAAGGGCTTCGAGGATCTGCGCAAATTGTACGGGCAGTTCGGCTATATCGATTTCGTGTCCGAGCCCGACATCGAGACGGTGCCGGGCACCGACAAAGTCGACCTTACGCTCAACTTCGACGAAGGCAAGCAGTTCTTTGTGCGGCGCATCGATTTTTCGGGCAACACCACCACTCGCGACAAGGTGATCCGGCGCGAGTTGCTGATCGATGAAGGCGACGTGTATAACACCCGCTTGTGGGAACTCAGTATTCTGCGGCTGAATCAACTGGGATACTTCGAGGCGCTGAAGGCGGAGGACGCGGCCGACGTGAAGCGCGATACCAAGACCAACACGGTTGACCTCACGCTTAAAGTCAAGGAACGGGGCAAGAATTCCATTCAGCTAAATGGCGGCGTGTCGGGTATCTCCGGCAGCTTCCTGGGCTTCGGCTACTCCACCAACAATCTGGTGGGGCTGGGCGAGACTCTCAGTCTGCAAGCCACGCTGGGCACGATCCAGGACAATGTGACCCTGGGATTCACCGAACCGTACTTGTTCGACAAGCCCTTGCAGGCCGGCTTTACGGTGTTCTTTTCGCGCTTCAACTACAATCAAGCGCAGGAAGCTTCCATTCTTACCGGGACCGACCTCACCGCCCTCTACAGCCAGTTGGGCCAGCAGAATCTGCTGAATTACGTGAGTAATTCGAAGGGCTTCACCACCTTCCTGAGCTACCCCCTGAAGCGCAGCTTTGCCCGGGTAGGCATCAGCTACGGCTATAGCATCCAAAGCGTGAGCACGTTGACGAATGCGGCAACCTCGTATTACACCTATCTGAACTTCCTGAATATTAATGGGCCGAATCAGTTGAACGGAATCAGAACCTCAAGCATTACACCCAGCTTTACCTACGATACGGTGAACCATCCCATTACGCCCACGGCCGGCAAGTCTCTTTCGGCTTCCGTTCAGTTTTCGGGAAGCTTTCTGGGCGGCAATGTAAACCAAATCGAGCCGGTGATCGACGCCAAGTATTTCCGACGCGGTTTCGGCAAGACCCACGTGATCGGCTTGCATTTCTCGGGGCGTTACATCACCGGCTTTGGCGGCAAGACGGCCGCTCCTTTCAACCGCTTTTATATCGGCGGCGAAAACGATGTCCGCGGGTTCGAATTCTTTGCAATTACCCCGATCGCGTTCGTGCCGATAGAGGCCAGCGTACCGCTTGCTCAACAACGACGGCACGCCTCGCCAGCAGCGGACAATCAATAGCAGCGGATTTCCGGTGTTTACGCCAGCGACCAAAGCCGTGCCTTCCTACCAACTGGTGACGCCGGGCGGCGATACCGCGCTGAGTGGCCAATTTCGAATACCGCATCCCGATTTTCGGGCCGGTCACTTTGGCGCTATTCTTTGACGCGGGTCTGAATCGTCTGCTGAACACCAACCAATTGGATATCAATCCGGATAGAATCGCGCAATTGAATGCCGAATTCCCGGAGTGCCAGTTTCCCCGGCAAAGCGGTAGTTGCCGCTGGAACGCAACCGATTCGGGCATCCACGGGACTGGAACTGCAAGTCTTGATGCCGGTGGTGAATGCTCCTTTCCGGGTTTACTGGGCCTACAACCCATGGATTGTGCAGCAGTTTGTGCAGGCGCCGATCGTGACGGACCGAAGCTTCTTCCCCAATCAGGCGTCGTTCCTGAACGGATTGGCGCAGGTCGGCAACGTATTTCCGCCTTACGAGCAACGCACCATGTTCCGCTTCACCGTAGGCCGGACGTTCTGAAGCGGACGAGCGCACGTGCTAGCATTAAAATTATTTCAGGAGTTTGGCTGTGACTACAGAATTTGATTGCGATGACGGTGCTGGGTGCGGGAATGGCGCTGGCGCAAGCCCCAGCTGCGGCTCCAGCGTCCGTATCCGCCCCCCCCACTAAGGTGGCGGTGATTCAGATCCAGGCTGCGCTCGCGGCCACCAAGGAAGGCCAGAAGGCGGCGGCCGATTGGAAGTCAAGCTGTCTCCGCGCAAGAAGGATCTGGACGGCAAGCAGGCTGAAATCAAGGATCTGCAGGAGCGGCTGCAGCGCGGCGGCAACACGCTCTCCGACAGCGCCAAGGAAGATCTTACCCGCAATATCGACGCCAAGACCAAGAGTTACAATCGCGAACTCGAAGACGCGCAGGCCGAACTGGAGCAGGAACAGCAGAAAGTAGTGGGCTCGCTGGGCCAGAAGATGATGGCCGTGATCGACAAGTATGCCCAGCAAAACGGTTTTGCAATCGTGCTGGATGTAAGCAGCCAGAACACGCCGGTGCTATACGCCTCGAATACCGTCGACATCACTAAGGAAGTGATCGATCTGTACGATAAGACGGTCTTCACGGCAACGCCCGCGCCGGCTGCGCCTGGCCCAGCGGCAGCTCGCCCGAGTGCGCCCCCGGCGGCTCGCCCGGCTCCGCCGGCAGCGGCGCCTAAACCTGCGGCGCCTCCCGCCGCCGCACCCGCGAAGAAGCAATAGCGCGGCCCGCACTAATACCCAAAACGGCGCGGCCTATTGAAGGCGGAAGTTGACCTCAATGGTCGCCGCCGCTCGCACTGGTTTGCCGTCTTTGATGCCCGGTGCAAAATGCCATTTCTCGATAGCGCTAATGGCCTGCTGGTCCAATCCTTTATCTAGAGACTTGGTGACCCGGATGTTATGAGCCCGGCCTTGCGGGTCAATCATGAGAGAAAGAACCACGGGTCCTTGGATCTTGGCTGTGCGGGCGTCAACCGTGTATTCGGGCTCCACTTTGGAAACCACTTTTGGTGGCGTCTGCAATTGCGCGACTTTATAGATCCGCGCGCTTTGACACGCGGCCAGGAACAGCAGCAGGCAGGCCGCCGCCAGCATTACCGTCAGCCGAACCCGGATACCAGCGCCCGTTCGAGCGCGTGAGGGATCTAAGATCGCCGTAATACGCGATTCCAAAGCCCGCGGCCGGCGAGTCATTGCGACCGCGGCGTGAGGAGGATGTTGCTTCAATCGCCGGGCGATATCCAGTAGTTGCTGAGCATAACTGCTCGCGCCTGTCCCGTCAGCTAGAACATGATCATCGGCGCTATGCTCAGCTTCGGAGCGTAATCGCGCCAGCCGCCAGCCATACCAATGGATGAAACCAAAGCACCGCGGTCACGCACTCCGCAAAGGTCTGCCACAGCCAATCCTGCCGCTCGATGTGCGCCTGTTCATGCCGGACGATTGCCGTATACTTCTCTTCCGGCCAATCCAGCACGTAGGTCGGCAGCAGAATCACGGGGCGAAGTACGCCCCACGTGACCGGTGTCATGAGGGCGCCGCTCACGCGGACGTCAGGTCCCCGGAAATCCGGCGCCGAACGAGTAAGCCGAGTGAGAACAGCCAGGCTGATGCCCAGCCGGCCCAGTAGCAGCACGAGCCCGATCGTCCAAATGATCAGCAGAATCGGCATCGAGGCCGCCGCTCCGCTGGAACCGCCCGACGCATCCGCCAGCGCCGTGCTCGATATGCGAAAGGGCTCGGGCACTGGAAGTGGGAATGAACAGAAGCGCGGTGGCGGCCAATGCTGTCCGCCATATCCGGCTCCGCACGTCCGCGGAAGACCGGCGCAATAGCGCCGTAGCGAACCAGGCCAGACCCAGTACGAGGGTAGCCCGCACAGCAATTTCGACGATGAGATTCATCACTTGCCTTCCTTTCGCGCTTTCTCAATGAGAGCTTCCAAACGATCGAGTTCCTCCGTCGATAGTTTCGACGCCGAGCCGTCCACCAATGCCGTGGCAGCGGCAACTGCGGAGCCGTCAAAGAATGTATTGAGGACGTGCCGCAAAGCGGCTACGCTCGCCCGCTGGCGCGACACGCGCGGGAAGAACACATAACGCGCTCCGTCTTCTTCGTGGCGCACATGCCCTTTCTCTCCAGGACCCTCAGCAAGCGCGGGTGGAGGAATAGCTGGGAGGATCGGGAAGCGATCCGAGAATTTCGGCGGCGGTGGCCCGCCCACGGGCGTATAGAATATCCAGGATCTGACGTTCCCTGCGGCTGAGAGTAACCATGCTATATTTTTAGCATCCTTATGCTAAATATTTAGCATTGCCCGGCAGGGTCTGTCAAGGGATTTCTTCGGTTGCCAGCCTCGGCGCTCAGAAGTTCGGCTTCGCGCGCACCGGTACAACGCTAGCGATTCGCAGCAGTGACTTCTAGGAGGCTGCTGAAGAAACTCGCCGCCCATGCTACGAAAACGACCGGTCATGGACCTGTCCCACCAAGGATCAGCGGGTTGCCAAGCGTGGTGGGACCGGTCCATGACCGGTCAGCGAGTTTTTCAGCAACCTCCTAGAGGACTTCCTCGCTCCAGTTTTCGAGGATCGACTTTACTTTCTGCGTGAACTGATCGCCCAGCGCGCCGTCGATCAGGCGATGATCGAAGGTCAGCGCCAGATAGCACACCGAGCGGATGGCAATGGCGTCGTCGAGAACCACCGGCACCTTCTCGACCGTGCCGACGCCCAGAACAGCCACCTGCGGCTGATTGATGATCGGCGTCGCGAAGACGCTGCCGAAGCTGCCGAAGTTGGTAATGGAGAAAGTTCCCGCCTGCACTTCATCCGGCCGGAGCTGGCGCGAACGGGCGCGCGAGGCCAAATCGGCGATGGAACGCTGCAACCCGACCACGTTCTTTTCGTCGGCGTTGCGAATCACCGGCACGATCAAGCCGTTTTCTAGCGCCACCGCCATTCCCAGATTGATATCGCGGTGATAGATGATGTTGGTGCCGTCGATGGAGCTGTTGAGCAGCGGGAAGGCCTGCAGCGCAGCGGTGGTGGCGCGCATTACGAAGGGCAGAAAGGTCAGGCTGAAGCCGTGGCGCGCCTGGAATTCGCCCTTCACGCGATCGCGCATTTTCGCGATGCGGGTCATGTCGACCTTGTGCACCGTGGTCACGTGCGCCGAAGTGCGCTTGCTGAAGACCATGTGCTCGGCGATCTTCTGGCGCATGACGCTCATGGGCTCGACGCGTGCGGCGGGGGCTTCGCCGCGGAAATGTGCCTGCTCCTGAACCGGCGCGACGGCCTGAGTGCGCGGCGGAGGTGGAGCTTGCTGCGCGGGCGGGGCTTGCTGAACCACGGCTTGAGGCGCCGGCGTGGGCGGCGGAGGAGGTGGCGCGACGTATGAGGGTTGCGCTGGCGCGGCTTGGGCAGGCGAGGCCGAGCGCGCGTCAATGTGCGCTTCCAGATCCTGTTTGGTGATGCGGCCGCCGGCGCCGGTGCCTCTCACCTGGCTCAAGTCGATGCCGTTCTCGCGCGCCATCTTGCGCACTAGGGGCGATAGCGGTCCGGCGGATTCCTCGGGCATCGCGGAGGGTTCGACGGTCACCGGGATAGGGGCCGCGGCGGGGCGGAGCAGCGGGCGGCGGAGCAGGAGCCTTCGCAGCCGGCGGCGGCGCGGCAACAGGAGCGGCAGCAGCGGCGGGCGCGCCTGCGCCATCGTTGATCCTTCCCACCACGGTATTGATGCCAACCGTGGTCCCTTCCTGCACCAGAATCTCGCCCAGCGTGCCGGCCACGGGCGAAGGAATCTCGGTATCCACTTTGTCGGTCGAGATCTCGAACAGCGGCTCGTCGCGTTCAACAGTCTCGCCGGGCTTCTTCAGCCATTTGGTCAGGGTTCCTTCGACAATGCTCTCGCCCATTTGGGGCATGATGACGTCAATCATAAGGTCTCCATTTCGCGGTCGAACACTCGCGCGAAACTGCGGGCGATGGCGGCGACAACCTGGTCGCGATCAGCCTGGCACCCGAGCGCCTGCATCGAGGTCACCGGTTTTGTTAAACCGCACGGTACGATGTACCGGAAATAATTCAAATCCGTGTCGACGTTCAGCGCGAAACCGTGGGACGTGACCCAGCGGCTGATGTGTACGCCGATCGCCGCGATCTTGCCCTGCTCGGTCCACACGCCGGTGGCGCCGGCCTCGCGCCCGGCCGGAATTCCGAATTCCGCCAGCGCGTCGATCAGCACCTGCTCCAACCCGCGCACGTAGGCCACAACGTCGCGCTTCCATTCTCGCAAATCGACGATGGGATAGCCGACGATCTGACCCGGCCCATGATAGGTAACGTCGCCGCCGCGATCCGTGCGATGAAATTCTATGCCGGCGCGGTCGAGCAACTCGGGTGCGCACAGCAGATTCTCGTCGTGGCCGGTGCGGCCCATAGTGACTACATGTGGATGTTCGACGATCAAGAGCTGATCGGGAATCTCGCCGCGCTTGCGGCGCTCCACCAACTGCTGCTGCAACGCAAAGGCGTCGGCGTAGCGCACGCGGCCCACGTCGCGCAGCTCGCAGGCGGCCGCGGCTGTTGCCAATTCAGGCATTGATGGCTTGCCCGTACACTGCGTTGAATGCCTCGCCCACAGCTTCGTAGAGGGTGGGATGCGCGTGAATCGTGTGGGTCAGCGTCTCCACAGTGGCTTCGGCTTCCATGGCGAGCACGCCTTCGCTGATCAGTTCGAAGGCTTCAGGTCCGATAATATGGACACCCAGAATCTCGCCGTACTTGGCGTCGGCAACAATCTTGACGAAGCCGTCGTGCTGCCCCAGAATACTGGCTTTGCTGTCGGCCGCGAAGGGGAACTTGCCCACTCTGAGGTCGTAGCCCGCCGCGCGCGCCTGCGCCTCCGTGAGCCCCACGCTGCCGATGCCCGGCTCCGTATAGGTGGCTCCGGGGATGCGATTCTTGTTCACCGGAGTCACTGGCTTGCCGGCGATATGCGCGATCGCCACCATGCCTTCGGCCGTCGCTACATGCGCCAATTGCGGCGTGCCCGCCACAATATCGCCGATCGCGTAAACGCCCGGCTCGCCGGTACGCTGGAACGGGTCCACCTTAATAAAGCCCCGGTCCAGTTGCACGCCGGTGCCTTCGAGACCAATGTTTTCGGTGTTGGGTTTGCGCCCGATTGCCACCAGCAGCGCCTCGGCTTCCACCGTTTCTTCCTTGCCGTTCGCGAGAGTCGCGGTGAAGCGCACGCCGCTATCGGTAGTCTGGACGTTGCTCGCTTTGGCGCCGGTCTCGACGCGGATACCGGTTTTTTTGAAGTAGCGCTCCAAATCCTTCGAGACGTCCTCGTCTTCCACTGGCACAATGCGTGGCAGCATTTCAAAGATACTGACCTTGGATCCGAAGCGGTGGAAGCAAGAAGCAAACTCGACACCCACGGCGCCCGCGCCCAGGATCGCCAGCGACTTTGGAACGTAATTCAGATCGAGAATTTCGATATTGGTGAGGATGCGCTTGGCATCCGGCTGGAGTCCGGGGAGCATGCGCGCCGCCGAGCCCGTGGCGAGCACGATGTTCTTGAACTCGACGATCTGCGTCCCCGAGTCCGAGGTGACTTCCAACTTGCCGGGGCCCGCCAGGCGGCCGTAACCCTTGATCACGTCCACCTTGTTTTTCTTCATCAGGAACTCGACGCCCTTGGCGTGCTTGGCGACGATTTTGTTCTTGCGCTCAAGGACCAGCGGGAAATCCAACCGCGGATTTTCGCAGTGGATGCCGTCTTCAACCGAGTTCTGGAAATGCTCCCAAACGTCTGCTGTATGGAGGAAGGACTTGGTCGGGATGCAGCCCACATGCAGGCATACACCGCCTAGCTTCACGTCTTTTTCGACTACGGCGACCTTCAGGCCGTACTGCCCCGCACGAATGGCGGCTGAGTAACCCCCGGGACCGCTCCCAAGGACAATCACATCATATGTCATGGATTTTCTTTTAGTGTAGCAGGACGGATTGCGGCCTCTCCGGGTTTAGTGGGACAGGTCCATGACCTGTCAACGGGGCTGAGGTCTCTTTACGACAGGTCATGGACCTGTCCTACGACCTGTCAACGATTTTGAATGTTCCGGCGAGATGTGTAACCGCTCACCGAGGATGGCGTCCTTTCATATATGCGCTTGAAGATGGTAATTTCGCTAGCGGTCGCGCTGGCATCGTCGCCGTTGTGGGGCCAGACTCCTGCAGCTGCTAGGTCAAGTGCGGGGCCTCTCGCCGCGTTCAGCCAGTCACTCGAATCTCTGGCGGCGCGCGTAGGCCCGGCAGTGGTGCAGATCGTGTCCACCGGTTACGGCCGAGGCGACGCGGCTCAGCAGGGCGCCAGTAGCCTGCTCACACGCCAGCGCAGCACTGGATCCGGCGTCATTCTTGCGGAGGATGGCTTTATCGTCACCAACTATCATGTAGTGCAAGGAGCGCGCAAAATTGAAGTGCGGCTGGCGGCGGACGGTTCGGGAATTCCTAAGGAACCAATCATGCTGGCGAAACTGGTTGGCGTGGACCGGCAAACCGACCTGGCTGTGATCAAGATCGAGCGCACCGGGCTGCCGCACCTGAGCTTCGGCGACCCCAAAGACGTGCACGTGGGGCAAGTGGTGATGGCCTTCGGCAGCCCCTTGGGGTTAGCCGGCTCGGTGAGCATGGGCGTGGTCAGCTCCACGGCACGGCAAGTGCATGAGGATGATTCGATCGCCTATCTCCAAACCGACGCACCCATCAATCCCGGCAATAGCGGCGGTCCACTGGTCGATGCCAACGGGCGAATGGTGGGGATCAATACTTTCATCCTGACGCAATCCGGCGGCAGCGAAGGGTTGGGCTTCGCGATTCCGAGCGACGTGGTAGGGAGCGTATACCGCCAGATTCGTAAGTATGGGCACGTGCATCGCGGCCAGTTGGGAATCGTGGCGCAAGATATCACGCCTGAAATGGTCAAGGCGCTGAAACTGCCGCAGGAATCCGGCGCGATTACTGCCGATGTTGTGCCCGGCGGTCCGGCGGATCAGGCGGGCTTGAAGATCGAGGACATCATCGTGAACGTGAACGGAAGCCCGATCAAGCGCGCGCGGGATCTGCAGAGCTTCATATATGGCCAGGCCCTGGATAACGACGTCGCGATGACGGTCCGGCGCGGAGAACAAACGCTCTCTCTCAAATGAAAGTGATTGAGCGCGCGGATGACCCGCAGCGCTTCGCCGACATGGTGGATCCGGAGAAGAACGTCATTCCGCAACTGGGCATTCTGGTGGTGGAGCTGGATGAAAAGACGAAAGACCTGCTGCCAGGATTGCGCCACAGCTACGGGCTAGTGATCGCAGCGGAGAGCTCGGATTCACCGTATTCCGGCGAAAGCCTAAAAGTGGGAGACGTCATTTACGAAGTGAACCACGTTCCGGCAGTCACCATCCGCTCCGTGACGTCGACCTTGGCTACCCTGAAATCCGGCGATCCGGTGGTGATTCAAGTGGAGCGCGACGGCGGGCTCATGTACGTCACGCTGGAGCTGGAATAATACGCCGCGCCTCATTTTTTGGAACTATCTCACCGCAAATCGGAATTCCTAACAGACGCCGCCCGATGACGTATACATGCGGATGGCGTCTAATGGGAAACGCATGACGAGCGATGAAGAGCTGCTGGAGCGGCGTTCCATAGCGATGAAGCCGCGTTCACTGCCTTGTACCGGCGACGGCAGGGCGCGGTGTATCGCTTTGCACTGCACATGTCGGGCGACGCGGCGGTCTCCGAAGACGTGACCCAGGAAGTTTTTATGGCGCTGCTGGAAAGTGGCGGCCGATTCGATCCGGCGCGCGGGACGCTGCTTTCGTTTCCTGTATGGCATCGCACGCAATCTGCTGCTCCGGCGCCTCGAAAGAAGCGGCCGGAAGACTCGGATGCTTTGGCGGAGGAGTTGGCGGCAGACGACGATGTGCTCGACGATCTGACCAGGCGCGAGACTATCGAAGCCGTGCGCAGCGCGGTGCTGAGTCTGCCTGCGCCGTATCGCGAGGCCGTGGTGCTGTGCGATCTCGAAAATGCCAGCTACGAAGACGCAGCGGCGGCGTTGGAGTGCCCGGTGGGGACGGTGCGGTCCCGGCTCAGCCGCGGGCGGGCCATGCTGGGACAGAAACTGGCGGTGAAAACCGTGAGGAGCATGTCATGAGAGAAGACTACGTTAAAGAAGATCAGGTTCTTCAGGCATTGAGAGCGTTGGCGGAGAACGATCGCGAAAGGGAAGCGCCGCCCGAGGTGGAGGCTCGGCTGCTCGGCGCATTTCACTCGCGCCGGCGCTCCGGATCGGCGCTGGGCGGCAATCGCGGCGCTGGCGGCCGGTCTCGTGATCCGCACTGTGCTGTGGCCGAATCGCGCGCCTAAGCCGGTAGTGAGCGCAGTGCAGCCGGTCTCGCAGGTGCCTGAGGCGGCGCGGCCCGCTCCGGTAGCCGCGGCGGCAAACATCAGCCCGCACTCCTCGCAAGTTGGTTCGCAAAGCAGCCGCGCGCGCAGCCAGAGCCGCATGAAGTGGTTACCGATTTCTTCCCGCTGATGAATCCGGCGCCGGCGTTTGAACGCGGGCAGATGCTGCGCGTGCAGCTCCCCGCCGCGGCCATGCAGACTGTGGGATTGCCAGTGCGCGAAGAACATCTGGGCGACCTGGTCCAGGCCGACGTGCTGGTGGGCGAAGAGGGAATGCCGAGAGCCATCCGCTTTGTAAGATTTGATGTCAAATAGAAAAGGAGCAAGAGACATGAGGACCGTCAAACAAGCCAGCACTGCTATTCGCCGGCGGAGCCGCGCTATTGGCGCAGCAGCAGGATGTGTTCTTCACCACGGCCGCGCCCGCCGGGATGCCGGGTCTGGCGGGACCGCAGACGTTCGCCTTCGTCGCAGGCGAGCTGGTAGGAGGCAATCCAGTGAAGGGCGCGCCCTACTCGGGCAACGCGGTGACGGACACCACGCAGACACTGGCGGATGGCAACCGTATCGTGAATCACACGACCGCGGCGGTTTACCGCGATGGCGAGGGACGCGAGCGGCGCGAACAATCCATCCCCAACATCGGGCCTTTTGCGGCGCAAGGCGCGCCGCCCACTGACGATCTTCATTTCAGATCCGGTGGCCGGCGTGAATTACTCCTTGAATCCGGACAACAAGACCGCGATCAAAATGCCGGTCCCGCAGATGCCGGCTGCCAGCATTGCCGCCCGGAGCGCCCATACCGCCGATGCCTCCGATGCCGCCGGGAGCCCAAGGGGGCGTCATGATCCAGCGTTTCAGCGTAGCGGGAGGGAGCGCGACTGCCTCCATTGTGGCGCCGCCGGGTCCACCGCATGTCATGATCTACCGCAATTCCGGCACAGCGCTAGCGCCGAATCCGCCGGACGTGGAACAGCTCGGCACCAAGGTGGTCGAAGGCGTCCAGGCCGATGGCACGCGTACCACGCTAACCATTCCCGCAGGACAGATCGGCAACGACAATCCGATCCAGATCGTGGATGAAGTGTGGCGCTCGCCGGATCTGCAGGTGATCGTGCACTCGGAGCATACCGACCCGCGCATGGGCACTACAGTGTATTCGCTGCAGAACATCTCGCGCAGCGATCCCTCGCCGGCGCTGTTCCAGGTACCGGCGGACTACACCGTGACCGACTCGCCGGTGTTCCAGAAGATCCTGTCGTCCGCTCCTCCGGCGCAATAAGGGAACCTGCAAGAAACCGCGCCGCGAGGAGCCGCGTAGAATTGTACATATGCGTGCGTGGCTCCTCAGCGCGGTTCTCTTGCCTTGCCTGGCCTACGCGCAGTCCCCCGCCGCCCCGTATCCGCTTACCAATCTGACCGTCCACGGAAATAAGCGCCTTACTCCGAGGGAGATTGCCGGAGCAGCCGGCCTCAAAATCGGACAAACCGTCAACAAAGATATTTTCGACGCGGCGCGGGCCCGGCTGCTCGCCAGCGGCGCTTTCGAAAGCGTGGGCTACGAGTTTAAGCCCAATGCGGCGAAGACCGGCTACGACGCGACGTTCGATGTGGCCGAAGTCGCACTGCTATACCCATACCGCTTCGAGGACCTCCCCGCCCCCGAAGCAACTCTACGGGCGGCGCTCGCCCAGCAGTCAGTCCTGTTGCGCGACTTGATTCCCGCCACCCGCGAGGTGCTGGACCGCTATGAGAAAGTGCTGGCCAAAGCTGCTCGAAGGCCGCGTCACCGTGGAAGGCAAGCTGAACTACGATCTGCCCGGCGAGCCTACCATTCTGTTTCGTCCGGCAGGGGACCGGCCGCATATCTCCGAGGTTCATTTCACGGGCAATGAATCGGTTCCCGCCACCCAGTTACTGAACACGTTCGCCGATGTAGCCGTCGGCACCGAGTTCACCGAACCTGCCGTGCGGCGGCTGCTCGACGCCAGCATACGGCCTCTCTATGAAGCGCGCGGCAAGGTGCGCGTGGCGTTTCCCAAGATCGTGACGGAGCCTTCGAAGCATCCCGACGTGGTGGGCGTTTCGCTGACGGTCACCGTGGATGAGGGGCCGCCCTACAAACTCGGGGCAGTGCGTTTCACGGGAGCGGCGGCGCGCCAGGCCAAGGAGCTCGAAGACCTGGTGAAGTGGCGCAAGGACGAAACCATCAATTTCGATGAGATCAAGACCGGGCTCAACCGCATCGTCAAGCGCTACAAGACCACTGGCTATCTGCACGCGGCCGCGCGCGCGGACCGCACGATCGACGATAAAGAGCACACGGTCGATCTGGCGGTGAACGTCGACGCCGGACCGGAGTTCAAGTACGGCGCCCTGGAGATCCGCGGCCTGGATGTGATCAGCGAGCCGGCCATCCGCAAGATGTGGGGCGCCAAAGAGGGCAAGCCTTTCGACGCGGAATATCCCGACTCGTTTCTGAAAGACGTCCGCAACCAGGGACTCTTCGACAACCTGGGCGACACCAGTGCTCAGACCAAGGTGAATGAGGATCGCAAGACCGTCGATGTCACGCTGATTTTTCTGGGCTCCAAGCCGGCGGACGCGGGACGAAAACGCTTGGGCGCGCAACCCTGAAATGTTGGCGCGGGGTGGAATGGTGCTAGTCCGAGCAAAGCGAGAAGTTCCTAATTTCGGCCTGGCGCGCCCGGGTTTCGCCCCATTATTCGAGTGTGATAACTTCCGGATGCGCCGTGAGAACGAACCCGCTGGCGCGGGGGACGCTGCGCGTGAGCAAAGACGGGCTCGGATGGAATAAGCCGAATAGGGTCACAAGGAGGAGTCCTTGTGACCCATTTACGCAAGATGATGCTGGAGGAACTCCAGCGT
The DNA here is from genome assembly GCA_963779075.1 of Bryobacterales bacterium. Taxonomy (GTDB): domain Bacteria; phylum Acidobacteriota; class Terriglobia; order Bryobacterales; family Bryobacteraceae; genus Palsa-187. The sequence goes on along the minus strand of CAVZWS010000015.1, from coordinate 220,128 downwards.
CGTAATTATTCTCAGACTACAACACGTACCTATCTGAGGGCGGTGGCCGGCTTCGCCCAGCACTTCGGCAAGGCGCCGGATCAGCTGGGACCGGACGAGATCCGGCGTTATCAGGCGCACCTGATCGAAGAGCGCAGGATCGGCGTGCGCACAGCAGCCAACCACACGGCCGCGTTGCGGTTCTTCTTCGTCAAGACGCTGAAGCGTCCGTATGCGCTCGAAGAAGTGCCGTATCCGAAACGGCCGCGCCGCCTGCCGATCGTGCTGAGTCAGGAAGAAGCCATCGCGCTGATCAACTCAGCCAAGAATCTGTACCATCGCGCGATGCTCGAGACGCTGTATTCGACCGGGATGCGGCGCGCCGAGCTGTGCCAGCTCAAAGTCGAAGACATCGACAGCCGCCGCATGGTGATTCATATTCGCCAGGGCAAGGGCGGCAAGGACCGCGACGTGCCGCTGAGCGCAAACCTGCTCGATACGCTGCGCGCGTATTGGCGTTGGATGCGGCCCCGGACGTATCTATTTCCCGGCACGGTGAATAACTGGCGCGCGGACAAGCCCATCACGACGAAGAACGTGTGGCAAGCGTGCGTGGAAGCGGCCCGGCGCGCGGGCATCACCAAGCGCGTGAGTCCGCATCTGCTGCGCCATAGTTTCGCCACGCACTTGATGGAGAACGGCGCGGACCTGCTGACCGTGCAAGCTCTGCTGGGGCACGCCGATCTCAAGCACACCGCGATCTATCTGCATTTATCGGAGCGCCATTTGAAGGCCGCCGGCACGCCGCTCGACAAAGCCGTGCTCGCGCCACTCGAGCAAGTGAAGCGGCCGCGTAAGCCGCTCAAGCCAACGCAGGTGACCCAACCGCGGTGACACGGCCACCCTTCGAGGTGGCGGATATCATTCGCGCGCAGGGCAAGAACTTCATCGATAAGAATCGATCCTGGTTGAGAGGTGGGCACTTGAAGGTGCTCTCCGCCATCCAGCGTTGCCGCACGGCGGCGCTGGGCGGACATCGCGACCGGTGCCTGACGTGCGGCTATGAAACCACCTCGTATTCGTTCAACTCGTGCCGCAATCGCCACTGCCCCAAGTGCCAGACCAACGCACGCGACAAGTGGCTGGCAAAGCGCAACGCCGATCTGTTGCCCGTCGCCTACGTGCACGTGGTGTTCACGTTGCCGCACTTGCTGGCGCCGCTGGCCTATCACAACAAGAAGCGGCTCTACGATCTGCTGTTTCGCGCCAGCGCAGAGACGTTGCTGGAAGTCGCGGCGAATCCCAAACGCCTGGGTGCGGAACTCGGATTCCTGAGCGTGCTGCACACGTGGGGACAAACGCTCCAGCATCATCCGCACGTGCATTGCGTGATTCCCGCGGGCGGTCTTGCGCCGGATCGCCAGCGTTGGATTCCCGCGCGTCGGGACTTTTTCCTGCCCGTACCCGTGCTGCGCAAAGTGTTTCGCGGCAAGTTTACCGATGGGCTGAAACGCCTCTGGCGCGAAAAGCGGCTCTGTTTGCCCGGTGCACTCAAAGCACTGAAACAGGAGAAAACATTTCGAACCTTTCTGCGCTCTTTGCATCGCAAGAAGTGGGTGGTGTACGCGAAGCCTCCCTTCGGCGGACCCGCACACGTGTTGCAGTATCTGGCGCGCTACACGCATCGTGTGGCGATTTCCAATCACCGCATCGTGAACTTCGCCGAGGGAAAGGTCGCGTTCCGCTGGAAAGATTACGCGCATTCGAGTCAACAGCGTGTCATGACGCTCGACGCCGACGAGTTCCTACGGCGCTTCTTGCAACATCTCCTGCCGCGACACTTCGTGCGCATCCGCAGCTTCGGCTTCCTGTCCAATCGCCAACGCACGGCATCACTGGCGCTGTGCCGGCAACTGCTCGCCGTTGCCGATGTTCCCGCGCCTGAGGCAAAGACTTGTGAGACGGCATGGCGCTGTCCGCACTGCGGAGGTCCGATGGCGGTCATGGAACGGCTCACCGCAGCCCAACTGGAGGTCGCTCTTGACAGCTCCTGATCGAACGCGCGGGATGTCGAAAACGTGGGGTGCTCCGGCACGCCCACTCTACGTGTGTCTGCGTGAGCGAAACTACCGTTTTTCAACTCTTCTTACACTCTGGACTCCGCCCCTCAGTCCAGGTTTTCGACGCCATTGCTCACACCCCGGCACTGCCCGTACTCACCACCAACCCCAACCAGCTTTTCCGGGAATCTGTACTATCCCCATAAGGGCGCCAGCGGGTCCCTTCAAACGGCGCTATCCAAACTGACCCGGCGGTCCACATCCCCGCTCACGCCAACTCTGCGGCGCCGGGTCAGTCCAGATAGCGTTCTAACGTGATACAGGAGTTATTTGCTACCTGGAGTACCTCGATATGAATCAAATCACCTATCAAGCGCGGGCGGGCAATTGGAGCTTCGATCTACGCAAAGCTCAAGAATGGCCAGGACTGTAACTCGTTGGGCACCCCGAATGGCTAGTAGTGTCCTCCGCACCCCAAGCCCCCACACCTCAACGCGACCGCCAACACCACTGCGAGAGCCACAACAGCCACTCCCGCAACAATCAAGACGTTGCGTGTGGTGTGCGATTTCTTGTTTAACTGTTTCACCGAGGTAACGTCGTCGAAGGCGATCTGGCGATCCCCGACGGTTGCATTTAGGAGAGTAAAGTCGGAACCTGACACCTCACCTCTCGCTCCTCGCAGTGTCTGTTTGTTCTTGAGTCGGACTTCGATGTTGGTGCCGGTTGGCATACCTGTGATCTGGCTTCTTACGCTATCCGCGGCGTAAGCCGCTGGCCCCAACCGCGTCACCATTAGCAACACCAACACGAAGGATATTGCCTGCCACATGTGCTCTCTTGCTGGACCAAGATTTCAAATTCTTGCCTTCCTGGCCCGTTCCATACTACACCCAAGGCGTGGCAACCCTCTTTTATTCCCTTTTGATCCTACGACTCCAACTCGTTTGAATTGCTGCCATGCTGCGGCGAGCGGCGCTGAGTCCTGCATTGCGTGTTCCCTCCACGGCGCTCAATCCTCATGGTCTCCCGCTAAGATAGTCTTTGAACACTGCGTTCACCTGTGGCAGCCGTTCCCGTTGGACATAGTGACCGGTTCCCGAATCAGTACGGAAATTCGCCATCAGCGGAGGCCAGTTTCAAAGTTCAGAACCGGTAATAAAAGCTGCCCGTTGTCCGGAGAAACCAACCAGGCGTTGAGTTTAGGCCAAAACTTATGGCGACTCCACGCACATCGATGGCTATTCCGGCATGGGAGTTGATGCGGTAATTGACGCCGGGGCCGATGGCCATGGCAAAGTGCGTCGTCGAACTTGAACTAGCGAAGCCGGGACCGCCGAGACTGCCAGTGATGAGCTGATCGAAGAACTCAGGAGTGTCAACTAAGACCACGCCGCCACCGCTCACGGCTCCATAGGGTGTTCCGGTTCAGCGTGAAATGGAGTAGAGGCGTTTTCCGTTAGTGTAAATTCCGCCCTTCGGGCGGGGATTTTCAAGGCATCTGGGTCTTTCGATCCGATGATGGATGAACGAAGCGCGAGAAGTTGGTTCCCGCGCCTCTGGTCATCGTCTCGATGAGCCCACCAGGCTTATCCCTCGGCATGGTTGCATCCCTGCAGAGCCCGCTTCCGTTTCCCCTGGCAAAATCATTGTAACTCCGTGTTTCATGCGGCCTGCTGGCGGCGCAGTTGACGCTGTGCGCGCGCCGCTTCCAACTTCCCGTCGCGCTCGACGTGGATCTCAGTCTGCCGGCCCGCGAGCATGTCCGCCGGAGTCACGAATCCGATGGCGCTGTGCAACCGCACCTGGTTGTAGTGATCCACGTACTGCTGGATCAGGCGGCGAGCATCTTCCGGAGACAGCGGCGTTCCCGGCCGGATGCATTCACTTTTCAGCGATTTATGCCAGCGCTCCAGTTTCCCGTTCGACTGCGGATAGTACGGCGAAGTCCGCACGTGCGTCATGCCAGAGATGCGGATGAACTCCTTGAAGTCCTTGGCGAGAAACTGCGGCCCGTTGTCGGAAATGATCCGCGGCTTGGCTTCCGGATACTGCTCCTTGGCCCGCTCCAGAATGATCTCGATGTCGGTCTCTCTCATCGACTCGCGCAAATCCCAGTGCACGATGAAGCGGCTGTAGCCGTCCAACACGCTGCACAAATAGTAGAAGGTCCCGCTGATGTTGATGTAGCAAATATCGATGTGCCAATGCCCATGCGCTTGTAACGGCTGTTCGAACCCCGTCCCTTTCTCGACGGCTTGCCCTTCCATCTCGACAACAGCCCCGCTTGTCCCAGCACCCGCCACACGCTGGACGGGCTGACCGCAACCACGTCTTGATCCAGCATCATAAACGTCAGCCGACGGTAACCTTCCAGCGGATTCTTCAGATGAAAATCGACGATCGCCTCCTTCTCCCACTGCTCCAGCCAAAAGTCCCGGGGAACCCATCCGTTGTGCTCATTCCTTTGTCCGTATCGCTCCCGCCAGTCATAGAACTTGCTGGCTTGGATGCTGAGCCACTCGATGAACCGTCCGGCGCCGATCCCGGCCTTCTCGGACCAGCGCCGGACAAAATCCACGATCTGATCCCGCACGTCGTGCGGAACCCAGACTCCAGTCAGAGTTCCCCAAGACTTTTTTTTAGCGCGAGATGCTCCGCCATCAGCTCCGCCAGAACCTCATCCTTGGTCTGAATCTTTTTCTCCAGATACTCGATGCGTTCCTGCTCGGCCTGGTGGTTGGGTCTGCTCTTGTGGTGGAAGGCCGCTGGCCCGTTCTCGAAGAACTCCTTCTGCCAGCGGTACAACACGGTCGGCTGTAGCCCCAGTTCGTCACACAGCGACGAAACCGGCTCCTTGTCCAATAAATGCCGCCTCAGGATGGCGACTTTCTCTTCTGCGGTGTAGTGCTTCCTTGGTTTCTTCAAGCGTTCTCTCCGTTATCTTAACGGTTGAACGCCCTCTCCATTTCCAGCTGAGGCGGGACAAGGGCGTGATGCGGCTGTGATTGGGGGTTGAAAAGCGGAACCCGCCCATAAATTCGTGGACCACTCTAGATTGAAAGATATCAGGGCGGCTGTAGAGGCGATCGAAAGAATAAGTGCCCGTGACTGCCACAATGCGGTTGAGTCCGATGGAAGCTTCCACTCCCGCGGCGAACGCAGGTTGGCTTACGTGAAAATTTCCCGCCCGTGTGCCTCCGCCAAATCCGCGAATCTCGATTTTCCCGTGTTCAAGATCTATATTTTGCGCAAACGCACATGAACAACATAGAATCGCGCTAATCACAAACTTACATTGACGCGGCACTTTGATCACTTCTCTTTTGGGCAACCGCAAACTCAGAAGCCCAGGTCCGCAACCACTCCTGCGTGATCGGACGCATGCGGGCCCGTCCAGCCAATACGGTCCACGGACTGAGTCTCCAAACCACGTTCAAAGATGAAATCGATTCGTTCGAAAGGACCCTGGGGATGCGGGGCTAGCGGGTCCTCGACGTAGAGAGGCCAAGTGAAGCCAGGATTTCCGTGCTTTATCGCGGACCAGGTATCGGTAAGTCCGGCTGCCAACATGACTTTCACCGACTGCGTCTGCTCGGGCGGCGTATGTGTGGCATTTGAGTTGAAATCGCCAGCGATCACCAGGTGCGGCGTGGTGCTGAAGATCGTCGCGAGTTCCTGGGCCTGTGCCGCCTGCAGCAGACTGACCTGAGGCTGGCCGGGAACGGTGCTCTCCAGGTGGGTTTCGACGAAGGTGAATGTATTGCCACCGAACGTTACGTCTGCCGCAATCCATCCGCGCGGGATTGGGATGTTGCCAAGCGGGCTAGGGATGGTCAGCTCCAGAGTATACGTGCTCTTGCGGACATTGGCGATGCTAAGGGCAATATCGTTGCGCGCCAGGACGACGTCACGATCCAGAAATCCGAGCCAAACCCCGCTGCTCATAGGCAGTGCGATATTGGTGAGTTGATTCACCGCCACCACGGAATAGCTCTCGCCCAGCCCGGCGAGGTCGTCAGTCAGTAGTCGCAACTGATCGAATAGAGTGGTCTGCTGAGGATTCGTGGCCGGGCCCGTGGTCCAAAGGGTCACTTCTTGAAGCGAAACCATTTGGGGTTTGGCCGTGGCAATCTCCTGCGCAAGAATCGCCGCGCGGCCCGCGAAGTTGCCCTGCAGAATCTCTTGGTAGGTGAGATCGATACCGACGGTTGGAGTACTAGTGTTGAGATACGCCAGCGCGAACCCGAGGTCGGTGCCGGCATCCATGTTCTGGGTCATTACGGTTACTGGGCTGTCAGCCGCATAGGCCGTATTGCTCAGGAAAGACGCACCGAGAAGTGCAGCTGCCGCGCCCGTGAAAACTAATCGTCGCATCTTGTTACCTCTTTCTGAGCAACAGCTCAGCATCTCGCTTTAAGGAAAATCCGATGGGTGACGACGACCGAGTTCGTCGGCCATCCTCGCTGAGACAGAGCACCCCGCGTGCCAATCCGGCGTACACAGCGAACACACAAGTTAGGTTCGTAATGGCTATCCTCCAGCCGACCCGCCCCGGAACTATAGCGTCAAATACCTCAACATCATGGCGTCAACGCTATTTAGCGCAACTGTATCGAGGGCTCTGAGTACCCCGATCTTCGATCAATGTGGAAGTTAGTGGTAGACAGTTCATGAGCTTCACCCCCAAATGCGCCGCAATTAGACTTCCCGGGGCGAGTGACCGGCAGAGATCCCTCTGCAGAACTCCGGTTGGCCTGTTTCTTATTACTCAGTCGCCTCGGGTGAGGTAGCAGGTCCCGCCCTCTGTTTGGCACGACGAGTGCAAGGTCTTGGGCAGGCCTAGTGGCACTCCTAGCCGAGGGCGGCGAGTAAGCGAATGACAACTCTGATCTGTTCGAGTCAAATCAAAGCGTCTCGGAGATATGGTGCTTCATTTCTCGGGCTCTTATGCATGTTCATTTCTTCGTGCGCCAGGACCACTTCCTTCCCCGTTTACGCCATACCGCCGCCGCCCTCCCGGACGCAAGTGGTTCCCGAAAAGGATGCCGAGCTTTCCAGCGGCCAAATTCGACTGAGGCCGGGCACATCGTTGTGGCTAATGTACAGTGAATCCATCTCATCGAAGGCGGCCAAGGCGGGCGATCGTGTCAGGCTTCAAGTGGTTGGAGGCGTGAAAATCGGCGATCTGGTTGTCGTCGCCAACAAGGCCCCGGCATTGGCAACCATCGCCGAACTGAAAAAGCCGGGTTTAGCCTGGCATCCCGGAAGCATCACAATGCGTTTGGAATCGGTCACCCTGGTGACCGGGCAGGAGGTCCTTTTGGACCCTTCTCCGACAGAGTTTGGAGGACACGAGAACGCACCGACGCAAGAAGAGGTCCGCGACACAATTGGGGGCCACCGGTGGAGCGTACCTACTCTATTTCCCCTTTTCCTTTCTAGAACGGGGAGAACAAGCGATACTGCCAAGAGGAACCATTGTGGTAGCGACTATTCAGGGCACTACCCTCGTGGAGCGGGCGCGCATAGAATCATCCCAACCTGAGACCCCGAAAAGGGACGAGACTTCAGCTTCCCTCACCATCTACTATCCGGAATTCGCCCCGAAAGGCTCAGTGACAGTGCGGTGCGGCGCGGTAAGAGTGGGAAAGCTGAACCGAGGACGCAGGTTGAATCTTAAGCTCCCGCCGGGTACCTACTGGATGCGGTATCAAGAAAAAGGTTCCGGCATTTCATTTAGTGCGGAATCAGGAGGAGATGACTACATGGAAATCTCTTCCCCAAAGAGCGGAATGGATTTCGTGGACCGTGATCTTGGCGAGGCTCGGGCTGCCTTCACCCTTCCCGCGGATCCTAAGGATGTCCGAGACCTCGCAAACATTCCCTTGTCAGACCTGCAGGCGCGTCTGCTTAAGAATTAGGGCTGCAACGGCTTGGTTTACATGTCCTTACCTTCCTGATTGAGCCTCTTTGACGAACTGCGGCGGCGGGCGCCCACAGGCAAGTAACATCACTCGTTGGTCGCGGCCCGAATCTCCGATCTAGCTTTCGCCTCTAGGAGGTTGCTGAAAAACTCTTTCGCGGTGTAGCCTCAAACATTTCTGGGTCGTCTTGATATATATGAGAGGACCTGACGAGAAGCAAGACGCGATCTTCAGTTACATTTCGCCGGAGGAGCGGGTGCCGGCGGACCATCCTTTGCGCAAGATCCGGACGCTAGTGGATGAAGTTTTGCGGGACATGTCCCGGCAGTTCGCGAAGCTGTACGCCGACACCGGGCGTCCGTCGATCGCACCGGAGCGGCTGTTGCGTGCGCTGCTGTTGCAGGTTTTCTATTCCATCCGCAGTGAACGGTTGCTGATGGAGCAGTTGGATTACAACCTGCTGTTCCGCTGGTTCGTGGGCATGGGGATGGACGAGCGGGTGTGGGACGCCACCGTGTTCACCAAGAATCGGGATCGGCTGCTGAACCAGGAGGTGGCGGAAGCCTTCTTTCGGCGCGTGCTGAAAGCGGCCCAGCCATTCATCTCCGACGAACACTTCACGGTGGATGGGACGCTGATCGAAGCGTGGGCCTCCCAAAAGAGTTTTCAGCGTAAAGAGGACGGTCCGCCAGACGGCGAAAACTTTCACGGTCACAAGCGCAGCAATCAGACGCACCAGTCCGCAAGAGTTCGGGCAGCGAGGCGCGGCTGAGCTACCTGGGTCACACGCTGGTGGAGCATCGCAACGGGTTGATCGTGGGGACCTATCTGACACAGGCTGACGGGTACGCCGAGCGGGATGCCGCGCTGCTGATGGCTCACCAGAAACGGCGCAAGAGTAGCAAGCCCATGACACTGGCCGCGGACAAGGCTTACGACACGCAAGACTTCGTGGGAGCACTGCGCGAGCTGAAGATCACGCCCCACGTGGCGCAAAACGAGCGTAACCGCCGGAGCGCCATTGACGGAAGAACCACACGCCACCAGAGCTATCAGATCAGTCAAGCCAAGCGCTACTGGGTCGAGAAACCGTTCGGCTGGATGAAGTCCGTCGGCCCGCTCCGCAAGGTCAAGTTGCGAGGCCGGGAAAAGCTGTGGTGGCTGTTCACTTTTACGGCAGCGGCGTTCAACATCTGGCGCATTCCGAAGTTGCAGGCGGCGCCATGCTGAAACCGGCATCCCACGGCTCGATTCGACTTCGCCAACGGCCTGCGGCACCCTATCCTTCCCCGCTTCTCCGTTGATTTAAGCCTCTTCCATCAGTCCAAACGCCGCGCTGGCCCGTTTTTCAGCAAGCTCCTAGTGGGTTGGTGAGATACCTCCTGGATTGTCGGGAATCCGGAAGTTTCCTTTTTGCGCAACCAGCCACTTTGAAGAAGAGTCGGCTCAACCGGAAAACGGTCCAGCACTCGCCGTCCGCCCCCCCGCATGCTAACCTGAGATATTGCGTTTAGTCTATGCCTGCGCGGGTAAGCGACACCTTCGTCCTGCGCACATACCCTTTCCGGGAAGCGGACCTGATCGTCAGTTTTCTAACCCGTGATCTGGGGAAATTGCGTGGAGTGGCCCGGCGGGCGCGCCGGCCGAAGAGTCCCTTCGGCTCGGGGCTGGAGCGGCTGTCGCAGGTCCGCATGGCGTACTTTCAGAAGGAGAATGCCGAGCTGGTCAATCTGTCCGGCTGCGAGCTGATCGAGTCGCAGTTCGGTTTGCAGTCCGAGTATGCGTTGAGTGTGGTGCTGGATTATTTCACCGAGGTCGCCGAACAATTGTTGCCCGCCCATGAACCGAACGAAAAGTTCTTCCGCCTGATGGTGGCGATGCTGGCGCATCTGCGTGACGGCCAGCGTACAGCCGAAGCGTTGTGCGCGATCAATGTGCCCCGTGGGCGGCGGTCACCTACTTCACCGTCTGGACCGTGCGCCTCCTCGGCCTCTGGCCCGAAGCGCGCGTCAGCGACGAAACCGTCGAAATCGTTCACGAAATGTTCGAGCAGCCCATCGCCGCCCTCGCCCCGCGCGACTGGTCGAAGAGCACCGCCAGCGATCTGCGCCGTGTCCTGATCCGCACCATGGAACAACACGCCGAACGCCGCTTCCTCACCGTTCCCCTGCTGGAGGCCCTGTAGCCTCTTCCCTCATGGACTCCTTTCAGCAGACCCTCTTCAAGTTGAAGCGCTACTGGGATGAGCGCGGCGCCATCATTCAGGAGCCTTACGACGTCGAAGTGGGCGCCGGAACCATGTGCCCGGAAACTTTCCTGCGCGTGCTGGGACCCAAGCCCTATCGCGTCGCCTATGTGCAGCCCAGCCGCCGCCCCGCCGACGGCCGCTACGGCGAAAATCCCAACCGTCTGTACAAGCACATGCAGTTGCAGGTGATCCTGAAGCCTTCGCCCGACGACATCCTGGATCAATATTTAGGCAGCCTCGAAGCCATCGGGCTGGATCTCTCGAAGCACGATATTAAGTTCGAAGAAGACAACTGGGAATCGCCCACGCTCGGCGCCTGGGGCATCGGATGGCAGGTGATGCTGGACGGCCAGGAAATCACCCAGTTCACCTACTTCCAGCAATGCGGCGGCATCGATCTGGATCTGGTGCCCGCCGAAATCACTTACGGCCTGGAGCGGCTGGTCGCGTTCCTGCAAGGCGTCGAAAGCGTCTACGACATCGAGTGGACCCGCGGCGTGAAATACGCCGACGTGCGCCTCGCCGACGAGTTGCAGTTCTCGGTCTACAACTTCGAGATGGCGAATGTCGACCGCCTGTGGCGCCTCCTCGGCGAATACGAAGCCGAGTGCAAGGAGCTGCTGGCGCAGTACGACGACTATCCCGATAAGCAGCGCTTCCCGGTGCTGGCGACTTACGACCAGGTGCTGAAGTGCTCGCACTTATTTAACCTTCTCGATGCCCGCGGCGCGATTTCGGTGACCGAGCGCGTCGGCGTCATCAAGCGCGTGCGTGATCTGGCCGTGGGGACTGCGAAGCTGTGGGCGGATCAGCAGCGGGAGGTTGCGTGAACTTCCTCCTGGAGATCGGCACCGAAGAAATTCCGCACTGGATGATCCCGGGCGCGCTGATCCAACTCGCAGCGATGGACCTGTTCGGCGCAACGGCCGCAAGTCGACGCCACCGCCTCGCCGCTTGGTGGTTCGTGCCTCCAATGGCTTGCCGGAGCGCACGCCAGATCAAGAACAAATCGTGAAAGGCCCGCCGATCTCGGCAGGCGACAAAGCCGCCGCCGGCTTCGCCAAGAAACAAGGGTCGACTCCCAGCCATGCCTGAAGCGCACCGGCGACTACTACGAACTGCGCAAGCAGATCCCCGGCCGCGCCGTCCGCGACATCCTTGCAGAATCGCTTCCCGGCATCATCCTCGGCATCCAGTGGCCCAAAACCATGTACTGGACCGGCGGCAAAACTGGACCGCGCTTCATCCGCCCCATCCGCTGGATCGTGGCGCTGCTCGGCGACCAAGTCATCCCCTTCGAATTCGCCGGCGTCAAGAGCGGCAACCTCACGCGAGGCCATCGCATTCTGGGATCGCCGTCCATTCCCGTCACGTTTGACACTTACGAAAGCGAACTCCGCAAGAACTTCGTCATCCTCTCCGCCGACGAGCGCCGCCAGAAGATCGTCGCTGAAATAGCGCAACTCGGACGCGAAGCCCGATGACGATCTGGTCGAGACCCTCACCTTCATCACCGAATTTCCCACCGCGATCCGCGGCGATTTCGACCCGGCCTTTCTGGAACTGCCCGCCGAAGTCCTGACCACGGTGATGCGGCACCACCAAAAGTATTTCTCTGTCGAATCCGCGCCCGGAAAACTCGCGCCCCACTTTGTCGCGGTGATGAATACCAGCGGCGATCCCGAGGGCTTGGTCAAACGCGGCAATGAACGCGTCCTCAAGGCGCGATTCAATGACGCCCGCTTCTTCTGGGACGTCGATCAACATAAGAAACTCGCCGACCGCGTCGCAGATTTGAGCCACGTCACGTTTCAAGCCAAGCTAGGCTCGTATCTCGAAAAGACCGAGCGGATTGTGAAACTGGTGGACGAGTTGGGCGGCAACGCCCACGCCCAACGCGCGGCTTACCTTTCCAAGGCCGATCTCACCACCGAAATGGTGAAGGAGTTCACCGATCTGCAAGGCCAAGTCGGCGGCCTCTACGCGCGGCATCAAGGCGAACCCGAATCTGTCGCGCAAGGCCGTCTACGATCATTACAAGCCGCTGAGCATGGAGGGCGAAATCCCGTCCACGCACGAAGGCCAACTCGTCGCACTAGCCGACAAGCTGGATACCTTACGCGGCTGCTTCGCCGTCGGCCTGGTGCCGACGGGTTCGAAGGACCCGTTCGCTCTCCGCCGCGCCGCGCAAGGCGTCGTCAAGATCCTGGTCGAAGCGAAGCTCGAACTACAAATTCGATGATCTCGTCACTGGCGACCTGCGCGAATTCCTGCTGGATCGCATCAAATATTTCTTCCGCGAGATTCGCGGCTTCAAGTACGACGAAGTGAACGCGGTGCTGGCCTCTGGTTGCGGCACTCTGTCCGACGTCGAAGCCCGCCTCACCGCCCTCGCCGCCGTCCGCCCCACCGACGACTTCGAGCCCCTCGCGGCCAGTTTCAAGCGCATCCAGAACATCTTGAAGCAAGCTGAATTTGAGCCCAAGGATGTGCTGGACCAATCACGGCTGGAAGACGGGCCGGAACGCGAACTCTACAACGATTTTGTGCGCGTGCGCGAATCCGCCCGCATCGAAAGCTACCAGCGAGCGCTGGAGCAAATCGCTTCCCTGCGCCCCCGCGTCGACACTTTCTTTGACAAAGTACTGGTGAATGCCAAGGACGAACGTGTCCGCAACAATCGCCTGACCTTATTGCACGACCTATTGACCGAATTTTCGACGATCGCCGATTTCTCGGAAATCGTCACCTCAGGAGACCACAAATAAAATCATGAAGAACTACGTTTATAGCTTTGGCGGCGGCACAGCCGACGGCGACGGCAAGATGAAAGATGTCCTCGGCGGCAAGGGCGCCGGACTGGCGGAGATGTGCCGCGCGGGAGTGCCCGTGCCTCCCGGCTTCACCATTTCCACCGAAGTCTGCAACATCTATTTCGAGAACAAGAACAGCGTTCCCGCCGAGATCAACCAGCAGGTACTCTCCGCGCTGACGAAGCTCGAATCGCAGCTCGGCAAGAAACTTGGCGATCCCAAGAATCCGCTGCTGCTGAGCGTTCGCTCCGGCGCGCGCTTTTCCATGCCGGGCATGATGAACACGATTCTGAACCTCGGCCTGAACGACGCGACTACCGAAGGCCTGGCTGACCCTCAGCGGGAATCCGCGCTTCGCCTACGATTCCTACCGCCGCTTCATTCAGATGTTCGGCGAAGTGGCGCTCGATATCGACATGGAGAAGTTCGATCACATCTTCGATACGCGCAAGCACAAGGCCAAGGTGAAGCTGGATACGGACCTGACGGCCGCCGATCTCAAGGCCATCATCGAGGACTACAAGAAGCTGGTCCAGAAGGAAACCAAGAAGCCCTTCCCGCAGGACGCGCACGTGCAGCTCGCCATGTCGCGCGACGCCGTGTTCCGGTCGTGGTGGAACCCCAAGGCTTCCTACTATCGCAAGATGGAAAAGATTCCGGATGAAATCGGCACCGCCGCCAACGTGCAGGCCATGGTGTTCGGCAATCTGGGCGATACGTCGGCCACCGGCGTCGGCTTCACGCGCGATCCCGCCACAGGCGAAAAGATTTTCTACGGTGAATTCCTGGTCAACGCGCAGGGCGAGGACGTGGTCGCCGGCATCCGCACTCCGCAGCCGATTCACGATCTCGAAAAGATCATGCCGGCCGCCTACAAGCAACTGCGCAATATCACCGACAGCCTGGAAAAGCATTATCGCGATATGCAGGACTTCGAGTTCACCATCGAAGACGGCACGCTCTACATGCTGCAAACCCGCAACGGCAAGCGGACCGGTCCCGCCGCCGTGCGCGTGGCCGTCGAGATGGCCGAGGAAGGCATGATCGATAAGAAGGAAGCCGTGCTGCGCGTGGCTCCTCAGCAGCTCGATCAGCTCCTGCACCCGGTGTTCGACGCGCCTTCGCTCAAGAAGTTGACGCTGGTCGCGAACGGCATCGCGGCATCGCCCGGCGCCGCCGTGGGCCGCTGCGCTTTCAGCGCGGATGACGCCGTCGCACTCTCCGCCCACGGCCCCGTGATTCTGGTCCGCAAGGAGACCACGCCTGATGACATCCACGGCATGGACGTCGCAAAGGGCATCTTGACCGCGGTCGGCGGCAAGTCCAGCCACGCCGCCGTTGTCGCGCGCGGCATGGGACGCCCCTGCATCGTAGGCGCCGGCTCCATCACCATCAGCGAGCGTGACAAAGCCTTCACCACCAAGGTGGGCGGCAAAGAGATCACGGTTAAGGAAGGCGATTGGATTTCAATCGATGGCACCAGTGCCAACGTGTATCTGGGCAAGGCGCACACCAATGAACCCGATCCGAACTCATCGTATTTCGGCAAGCTGATGAAGTGGGCCGACACCTTCCGCGGCAGCTTTGGCGTGCGCGCCAACGCCGACATCCCACGCGATGCCAAAGCCGCCCGCCTGTTCGGCGCCGAAGGCATCGGCCTGTGCCGCACCGAACACATGTTCTTCGCCGAGGATCGCATCCCTCACGTGCAAGCCATGATTCTCGCGCGTGATGAAAAAACCCGCCGCGCCGCGCTCAAGAAACTGCTGCCCATGCAGCGCAAGGATTTCGCCGGCCTGTTCACGGCCATGGACGGATTCCCGGTGGTGATCCGCACGCTCGATCCGCCGCTGCACGAATTCCTGCCCAAGCGCGAGGACCTGATGGTCGATCTCGCCCGCCTCCCTTACGCCGACTCCAAGGCCAAGAAGGAAATGTCGGAGAAGTACCGCATCCCGGTTGGCGAATTGAAGAAGGCGCTGCCCCCGCTGCTGCATCGCGTGGAAGAGCTGCACGAGTTCAACCCCATGCTGGGCCATCGCGGCTGCCGCCTCGGCATCACCTATCCCGAGATCACCGAAATGCAGGCCCGCGCCATCTTCGAAGCCGTCGTGATCGTGGCCAAGAAGGGCGTCAAAGTGATTCCCGAAGTGATGATCCCGCTGGTGGGCGACGCCAAGGAACTGGAGAACCAGAAGGCCATCGTGACGCACATTGCCACCCAAGTTCTGCATGAGGCCGGCCTGAAGAAGCAGCATTACATGGTCGGTACCATGATCGAGATCCCGCGCGCCGCCGTCACGGCGGACAAAGTGGCCGAGTTCGCCGAATTCTTCAGCTTCGGCACCAACGACCTTACCCAGACCACCATGGGTCTCTCGCGCGACGACTATACGAAGTTCTCGAAGGAATACGAGAACCTGAAGATCTTCAAAGCCGATCCCTTCGCCGTCATCGATCAGGAAGGCGTGGGCAAGCTGATCGAGATGGCTATCAAGCTCGGGCGCCAGACTCGTCCGGATCTCGAAATCGGCATCTGCGGCGAGCATGGCGGCGAGCCCAGCTCGGTCGAATTCTGCTACCGCGTGGGCATGAACTACGTTTCGTGCTCGCCCTACCGCGTGCCCATCGCGCGGCTGGCAGCGGCGCAGGCAGCCATCTCCGGCAGCGATAAATCGGAAAGCATGCGGACCGCGTAGCGGCCATCAGATCGGTTAGCCTGAACGGGACAGCGGCGAAATGCCGTCTGTCCCGTTTTCGTTAGCGCCCGTTTTTGCTAACGCTTCGCGCTCAGCGATGAGTTGGCGGCGACAGGCTTCACGGGTCCTGCCAGCAGATCCGCGACCTTGCGCGCGTCCTCTTGGGCGCCCGCACTATCGCCTTGATGGCGTCGAGCTGAAGAGCGATTCTCGTAGGCGTTCAAGAAGCTGGGCTGCAGCCGGATGGCCTCGCTGCAATCGGCCACGGCTTGATCGAACTGCTTCAAGCGCAGGCGCGCGTAACCCCGCAAATTGTAGGCCGGCGCCGACCATGGATCGGTTTCGATGGCGCGGTCGAGAGGGCTCAGCGCTTCGTTGAACTGCTCCTTCTGAATCAGCTCACGGCCTTGCCTGACGTACTGCTGGGCATCGGCCTGCTGGACTGCGGAAGGAGCGGGGGGCTGCACTCGGCTGGCGATCACCGAGGGTCTATCGGCGGTTGCGGGCGGCTGGGTTACAGGAGGCGGGGCCGCGGGCGCTGGCGTCACCTCCGTGAACACGGGCTGCGGCGCAACTGGCGTTACCGCTGACGAAACCGCCGCCGCTGGGCTCACGGGAGCGGATGCAGACTCCTGTAGTGCCTGCGCGAGCGAGCTTCCCAATGGCAGTGGCTGGTTGAAAGTTTGCGCAGTCACTACCGCGCGATTCACGTCCTCCACCGCGCGCTCCGTCAGCTTCATCTTCAAGTACGATTCGGCACGGCACAGATATCCTGCTCGCCGAGTTCGGATTGATGCGCACGGCATTTTGGCAATCGTTCAACGCTTGCTCGGTTGCCCGGCGGATTCGAAACATACCCGCCCGCCCCAGATAGGCCTTTTCGGATTGGGGCGCCACCGACACCGCTTTGGTGAAATCCGCCGACGCCAGCTCAGCGTTACCTTGCATTGATATAAGCGCCCGCGCAGCAGGTACGCGTCCAGATATTGCGGGTCCCGCTGGAGAGCCTGGCCGGCATCGGACATCGCTTTCTCATCTTGCCCGCTCGCCGCCAGCGCTAGCGCACGGGCCAAATAAGCGCGCGAGCTATTGGGCTGTAACGCGAGAGATTGCGTGAAATCCGAAACCGCATTGGCTGTTTTCGCCGAGTTGGAACAGGCAATAACCGCGATGCAGAAATGCCGCATCGCTCTTGGGATCAGAACTGAATCGCACGGCTGTAGGCCGCGATTGCCGGCCGGTATTGCCTCTGATCGTTCCAACTGCCTTCCCGTGCTTATAGGCATCCAGCGCGTTGCGCCAATTCCCGGAGAAGCAACCGCAGCCGTAGCTCGGAGCCGCGCATTGGCGGCCACGCCTTTATTATTCTTGGCTTCCTTCGTCAGCCGCTGGACGGTATTCTGCAGCGTCTTAACCTCGTTCTGCAATCGCTTTAGGGTTTCTTGAAGTTGTTGCAGAGTATTAGGCAGGTTCTCCTGCGAGAACAGTCCAGCTACCGGAAACAAAGTCGCAATCGCGACCGCGGAGAGTAAGCCGAATCGCCGTGACATATTACCTCTCGTCATCAGAGTATCGCAGGTTAGATCGGCGGCGCGGGGACGGCCCATAATACCGTCCTCGATGCCAACTCCGCACTAACGTCCCGTGGTATCCCACGTGCATATACACAGCCGTGGGCTTGACGGAATCAATCAGTTACGGGGAAAGTCCGAAAAAACTCCCCGTTTTGCCAAGAAGGTTTTACCGGCTTCCGCGAGGCATAAGCGGCCTGGCGGGGGAGCGGGCGCCCGTCACGCCGCCTTCATTAAGAAGAGACCACGCTTGATAGGGACAAAAAGGAGATCACAATGAAAACTACACTTCTGACGGTGGGCGCGCTCGGATTGAGCCTTCTAGGCACGGGATGCGTTGCAACCCATAAATATGTCGCAAAGACCATCGCTCCGGTTGAGACGCGCGTAGGCGCCACCGAGGCTAAGAACACGGATCAGGATAAGGAGCTCGCCAGCCATACGACCGAGATCGCCGACTTGGATAAGGACGCTTCCCAGACCAAGGAGCATCTGCGCGACACCGATGCCAAGGCCACCCAGGCCGGTGAAGCCGCCAAGGTGGCGGATCAAAAAGCGGGTGCTGCCCAGCAGTCCGCTGACGGCGCGAAAATGGCTGCCGATGGTGCACGCACTTTTGCCGAGCAGGGCCTGAATAAGTTGGATGTGTCGATGCAGGCGATGAACAAGTTTCAAGTCGCCAAGGAAGACGCGGTCCTGTTCGACTTCAACCAGGACAAGCTCACCGCCGACGGCAAGGCGAAGCTGGATGAAATCGCGCAGCAGGCCTCCGGCATGGATCGCTACGTAATCGAGCTGCAAGGCTTCACCGACAAGAGCGGTTCGCCCACCTATAATGAAACATTGAGCGAAGCCCGCGTGCAGGCCGTGGCGCGCTACTTGGCCAATGAGCATCAGATCCCGGTGCGCAGCATTTCGATGCTGGGCGCGGGTTATGCCCGGCCGGTTGCAGATGACAAAACGCGCGAAGGCCGCAAGATGAACCGTCGCGTGGAAATCCGGCTGTGGGTTCCGGAAAGCCAGAGCAAGACCGTCGCTTCGAGCGGGCGGTGGACAGTAACTTACCTCCGGCAGGGCAGTCGCCTGAAGTGGCTGCCCTGTCAATCCCTCTCAGTTCTCCTGCTTTATCGCTCCTCTCTCCAGCCACTTCGCGTTTTGCCTCTCCTCGCTTTTCCTAAAACACCTCCTACACTCAGCACGTAAGTATCGGGTCGTCCCACTGGGATCCCGGTCGCAATGTGCGGAAGTCTCGAGCTCCTCCGCCGGTTGCAAATCAGTGTGGCGGGAACGGACTACCGTAATGCCGTCTTGGGCGCGCCCTAAATTAAAATTTCGAAGCGGAAGTAAACGGAGAATGATGAAGGCAGCATTCACAGAATAAAGTCGAAAGCGGCCACCGTTTTCACCTCTCCCCACCCTCTTTTCCATTGACTTTTTTAGCCGCCTCTCGCACAATAAATAGGCGAACAAAAAGCGAATATGGAAATCCTCCCCAAAGGCGCGATCAGCGAAATATTTGGCTGTGTATCATCCGGCAAAACACTGGTATTACAGGAGTTACTAGCCTCCTCCAGCGCCCGCGGCGAGTTCTGTGCCGTAGTGGATTCCCGCGGCGCTTTCGATCCGCTTTCCGCATCCCGCGCGGGCGTGGATCTGCGGCGTCTGTTGTGGGTTCGCGCCAGCCAGCGCGCCGGCCATCGGATGGATCGCGCCTTCAAAGCGGCCGACCTGATTCTGCACGCCGGCGGCTTCGGCGTGGTGGTGCTGGATCTGTGCGACGTCCCTGCTGCGCGACCTCAACAGTATCCCGCTGTCTTATTGGTACCGCTTCCGCCTCGCGGTCGAAAACACGCCCACCAGTTTGATCGTCACCGGCGATCAGCCGCTGGTGAAATCCTGCGCGCGTGTGCAGCTCGAAGTGAAGCGCGAGCGTCTGCTATGGCATGGCCCGGTTTTCGAAGGCATCGATTTCAAACTGATTCCGCGCAAGGCCGCGCAATCGTAAACCAAGATCTTCTGCGCAATGGCGGGGTGAGCCATGTTCGCCTGTATATTTGCGCCGTCTTGTGAGCAGGCAACTTTGCTCGCACTGGCATCTACGTTTTCGCCGCTAGTCGAAGACACCGCGCCCGGCATGGTTATCTTCTCCATCGTGGGCCTGGGACGCTTGATCGGCACGCCGCAGGAAATCGCCGCCGCAATCGCGCGCCGCGGGCGCCGAAGCGGGCATCCAGGCGAACCTTGCGATCTCGGCCGATCCCGACACCGCCATGCTCGCGGCACGCCACTTCCGCGGCATCACGCTGATTCCGCCTGACCGTGAAGCCGATCGCCTGGGTGCCCTTCCCGTCCACGTGTTGCCGGCAGAACCCGAGCTGATCCAAACATTCGACCGCTGGGGCATCCGCACGCTGACCGAGCTCGCCGCACTGCCGGAGTTGAGTTTCATCGCGCGCTTTGGTGATGCAGGCGAGCGGTTCATGCGCCTGGCACGTGGCGAAACGCGGCGGTCGCTGCGCGTAATGACGGCTCCGGAAAGCTACCAGCGCCGCATTGAACTGGAGCATCCGCAGCGCCTGCTCGAACCACTGCTGTTCGTGATTTCGTCGCTATTGAATGAGTTGATGCAGGGGTTGTCGTTCAATCGCGTGACTCTCAAATTGAATAACGTTCCCCGCACGCTCGACTTTCCCGTTCCAGTTCGCGATGCGAAAGTGATTCTCAAGCAATTGCAATTCGATCTCGAAGCTCATCCGCCGCAGTCGGCCATCCTCAGTGTTGAAGTGCAATTGAACCCCACCGAGGCACGAGTGTTGCAGCATGGGTTGTTCATCCCGCAAGCCCCCGCGCCCGAAAAACTGCAACTGACTCTGGCGCGCTTGACGGCGCTGCTGGGCGAGGGCAACGTCGGCTCACCTGAACTCATCGATACGCATCGCCCCGATGCTTTCGTGATGCGCGCGTTTTCCGCCGAAGCGCCCTCAGCTCCGGCTCTGCCAGCCACGCGCCATCCGTTTCGCCTTTCGCTATTACCGCCCCCCTGTCGCCGCCCAGGTCCGCGTAAAAGCCGAGCGGCCGGTTTCTGTGAACGCCCAACCCATCCTCACCGCCGCCGGACCTTGGCGCGCTTCCGGTGACTGGTGGACCACCGCAACCTGGGACCGCGAAGAGTGGGACGTCGAGTTGAGCAACGGCGGCCTGTATCGCGTGTACCACGCATCGCAGCGCTGGTTCCTCGAAGGAATGTATGACTAGCAGCACCTACATCGAACTGCATGCCCGCTCTGCCTTTAGTTTTCTCGAAGGCGCGTCGCTGCCCGAAGCCTTGATCGCACGCTCGGCCGAACTCGGCTCGCCCGCGATGGCGCTGCTTGATCGCAACAGTCTTTCGGGCGCCGTGCGCTTCCACAAGCAGGCGCAGAAATCCGGCGTGCGCGCGATCATCGGCGCCGAAGTGATCGCCGCCGAAGGCTTCCGCTACGCACTGCTGGCCGAGTCGCGCCAGGGCTATCAGAACCTGTGCCGCCTGCTGACCAAAATTAAAATGCGCACCGGACATGGCGATCAGGAAAGCGCCACCGCCACTACTGAAGACATCGCCGAACACGCCGCGGGTCTGGTTTGTCTCAGCAGTGAACGGGTGGAGCAGATGGTCGACATCTTCGGCCGGCACAATGTTTTCGTCGAACTCCAGCGCCACTATGATCGCGATGAGGAGCATCGCAACCAGGCCGCTATCGCCATCGCCCGCAAGCTGCAACTACCGCTGCTCGCGACCAACGGCGTCTCGCACGCCATGGAAGACGAGCGCGATCTGCTCGACGCCCTCACCTGCGTGCGCCACAAGACAACTATTTTTGAAGCGGGCAAGCTGCTCTCGAAGAACGCCGAGCGCCACCTCAAGAGCGCCGCGCAGATGTGCGAGCTCTTCGCCGATTTGCCAGAAGCCATCGCCAACACCCAGAACCTAGCCGCGCGCCTGCAATTCACGCTCTGTGATCTGGGCTATCAGTTCCCCGCATATCCGGTTCCACCCGGCGAGACCATGAATTCGTACCTGCGCCAGCTCGCTGATCGCGGCGCGCGCCAGCGCTACCGCCCGTATTACGAAAAGGCCCAGCGTCAGATCGAGCGTGAACTCGCTATGATCGAAAAGCTCAACCTGGCCGGCTATTTCCTGATTGTCTGGGACATCGTTCGCTTCTGCAAAGAGCAGGGACTGCTGGTGCAAGGCCGCGGCTCAGCCGCCAACAGCGCCGTGTGCTACGCGCTCGAAATCACCGCCGTCGATCCCGTCGGCATGGATCTGCTCTTCGAGCGCTTCCTATCCGAAGAACGCGGCGAGTGGCCCGATATCGATCTCGATCTCGCCAGCGGTGACGAACGCGAAAGCGCCATTCAATACGTCTACCAGCGCTACGGACAACTCGGCGCCGCCATGACTGCCAACGTCATCACCTACCGCGGCCGCTCCGCCGCGCGCGACATGGGCAAGGTGCTGGGTTTCGATGAGGAAACACTCGGACGCCTCGCTAAGGTGGTTCCGCATTGGGGTTTTCACGACGCGGCGGATACTTCCGAGCGCCAGTTCAACGAAGCCGGCGTCGATCTCCGGCAACCGTTGGTGCAAAAATTTCTTTCGCTCTATGAGAGAGTACAGGATCTGCCGCGGCACCTGGGACAGCACTCCGGAGGCATGGTGATCTGCCAGGGCCAGCTCGATTCCATCGTCCCCATGCAGCCTGCGACCATGCCCGGCCGATTCGTCGTCCAGTGGGATAAAGAGGATTGCGCCGACATGGGCATCGTCAAAGTGGACCTGCTCGGACTCGGCATGATGGCCGTGATGAAAGAATCCATCGGACTGATCCGCAATCACTATGGCGAAGAAGTCGACCTGGCGCATCTGCCGCCTGATGATCCGCAAGTCTACGCTGCTCTGCAGAAGGCCGACACCATCGGGATGTTCCAAGTGGAGAGCCGCGCGCAGATGTCGTTTCTGCCCAGCCTGCGGCCCGCGGAATTTTACGACATCGTGGTGCAGGTGGCGATTATTCGGCCGGGTCCCATTGTCGGGAAAATGCTGCATCCATATCTAAGGCGGCGGCAAAAGCTGGAAGCGGTCACATATCCTCATCCGGCTTTGCAGCCGGTGCTGGAGCGTACCCTGGGAGTTCCGTTATTTCAAGAGCAGCTCTTGAGCATGGCCATGATCGTCGCGGGATTCACGGGAGGACAGGCCGAAGAGTTGCGGCGGGCGATGGGATTCAAGCGCTCAGAAAAACGCATGCAGGAAATCGAAGGCAAACTGCGCGACGGCATGACCCGCAACGGCATTGCTACGGATGTTCAGGATATGATCGTGCGCTCCATCGGATCTTTCGCGGCTTACGGTTTTCCCGAATCGCACGCCGCCAGTTTCGCGCTGCTGGCCTACGCCAGCGCCTATTTGAAGTGCCGCTACCTGGCGGCTTTCACAGCGGCGATGCTCAACAACCAACCTATGGGCTTTTATCATCCGGCTACGCTGGTGAAGGATGCCCAGCGCCACGGCCTGCATTTCAAGCCTATCGACGTGACGCGTTCGGAATGGACGTGCACGCTGGAGCAAGACACTGGCTCCTGGCTCGTGCGCCTGGGTTTCAACTATCTCAAAGGCCTGCGCCGAGAAATCGCCGCGAGCATTATCGAAGAGCGGACTCGCACGCCATTCGCGAGCATCCGCGATCTGGTGCGGCGTGTTCCCGTTATCCGCAAGGAAGAATTGAACTCACTGGCTCAAGCCGGAGCGCTGAACTTTATCCGCGATCAGCCTAGCCACCGCCGCGAAGCTCTATGGGATTCCGAACTCGCCGCGCGGCCGGTGGGCGAACTCCTCGAAGCCACAACGGTCGAACCGGACTCGCCGCCTCTCGCGTCTCCTCTCGCGCCCATGCAACCCGACGAGCGTCTGTTCGCTGACTACACTTCCACCGGCCTCACCATCGGCATGCACCCCATGCGTCTGCATCGCGAACACATGAATGGTCTCGGTGTGATCCCGGCTTCGGAGCTCGGCCGCATCCCCGATGGCGTGCTGGTCCGCATCGCGGGCAGCGTCATCTGCCGCCAACGCCCCGGCACCGCGAAAGGCTTCCTCTTTGTGAGCCTGGAGGATGAAACCGGCATCGCCAACGCCATCATCCTGCCGGATCTGTTCGCCGCCCAGCGCCTGACTATCGTCGAAGAGCCGTTTCTGCTGATCGAAGGCATCCTGCAAAACCAGCGCGGCTCGATGTCGGTGAAAGCCTCGCGCGTCGAAGCTCTGCGCGTCGACGCAGCCGCAGGTGTCTCACACGATTTTCATTAATTCGGCCGCCTTCTCAAGATCGTGGAAGCCGGTCTTTGCTGCACCCCAGGCAGCTTTGCATGGAACTTGGCAAATTCCGAGCCATCAATTGCGTACCCACCTGAAGGCTCGGGCTCCGCTTCCAAGGCTACTCGCAGTTTCAGCAAATCCTCCGCGACGATCGCTTTCGACCACTGCTGATTTTCATAAGCGATCTTGGAAAACACGTCCAGCATTGCGGAGGGATCGAAACCGGCCGCCTTCATGTAGCCTATCGCCCGCTGCGTCGCGAGCCCTTCCGATGCACGCGGGTTACGCTGAACCGGAAGATACTCCACCGCCAGCGCACATTGTTGAAACTCTGGCCCAAGCTTCGGGTTCGCATGGGCAAGCTCATGGGACAACAGCCCCGCTAGTTCGCCTTCGCTGGATACGCGCCCGAGCAGGCCCATGCTGAGATACAACCTTCGGTCTGGAACCAGAAATCCGTACCACTCCGTGCCCCACGTGATTCGAATCTCGTTAGGCTTTACGCCGGCTGCCCCAGCAATTCGATCTTCGACGCGCTGCACATAATCACCTAGGAATTCCACAGGGGGATCTTTATGTTCGACCTGCCGTACGAACGGATCCAGTTGATCGGCGAGGCCCCGGCCGATTTCCCATGTCTTACTGACCTGCGAAGTTGGGCTACTGGCAGGAGATATTTGGCTGCTCGCAGGAAACGCGAGCCCGACGAGGCAGACTGCACTACCGGCGAGACTCGTCCGGAAACGCATGAGCAATACCGCTACCGAGAGCTTAACAGAGCGCGCGGCTTTCATGAAGCCCCACACGGCTGCTAGCATCGTTTTGAATGGATGAATCGGAAGTGTTTGCCGCAGTCGGCGAGGAAGGCTTCGCCCGCTTGATCGCCGCTTTTTACAAACAGGTGCCCGGCGACAATATTCTCGGCCCCATGTACCCCAAAGACGACCTCGCCGGCGCCGAGCAGCGCCTGCGCGATTATTTGATCTATCGCTTCGGCGGGCCGCCAAGGTATATCGAGGAGCGCGGCCATCCCCGTCTGCGCATGCGCCATATTCCCTTCCCTGTGACGCAAGCCGCGCGCGACCGCTGGATGCTCCTCATGGACATCGCTCTGAAGCAAACCGCCCTTCCGCCCGACGCCGAACAGCACGTCCGCCATTTCTTCGAAGGCATGTCGACCTTCATGATTAACCGCGCCGATCCAGGAGCGCAGCAGTAGTGGCCAGCCTCATCGGTAAAGTAGCCATCGTCACCGGCGCCAGCCGCGGTATCGGACGCGCCATCGCCGTGCGGCTGGCGAAAGAGGGGGCGAAAACCGTCTTGTGCGCCCGCACCGTTGACGCTCTCAAAGCAGCCGTCAAGGAAATTGAATGCGGCGGCGGAATGGCCGCTTCGATAGCACTCGATCTGCGCCTTCCCGAAAGCCCCGCCCAGCTTGCCGATTTCGCCGCGCGGCACCTTGGCGGTATCGACATCGTGGTCAACAACGCGGGCGCTACCAAGCGCGACGCGTTCCTGAAACTCACTGACGACGATTGGCTCGATGGCTTCGCCCTCAAATTCTTCGGAGCGGTGCGCCTGACCCGCGCTGCCTGGCCGCATCTCAAAGCCTCTTGTGGTTCGGTGATCAACATCTCGGGCGCGGGCGGACGCACGCCTGGATCTGAATTCGCCATCGGCGGCTCGGTCAACGCCGCCATGCAATCGTTCACCAAAGCCATGGCGGAACTGGGCATCGCCGACGGAGTGCAGGTGAACGTCATCAATCCCGGATCGATCCGCACCGGGCGCCTACAGAAGCGCCTCGAAACCCTTGCGGCGGAGAACGGCACCGACCTCGCCGCGGCGGAACGCCGGATGATCGCTGCCACAAGAACCACGCGCATCGGCGAGCCGGAAGATATCGCCTCACTGGTCGCGTTTATCGCCGGACCCGAGGGTCGATTCCTGCAAGGCTCCATGATCGATATGGACGGAGGCGCTACCAAAACCCTATGAATGAATCTCAGCCAAATAAAGTCGCAGTCGTCACCGGAGCCGGCAGTGGCATCGGACGCGCCGTCGCGCTCGGCCTCAGAGGCGAGGGCTGGTCGGTCGCGATCGCCGGCCGCCGCGCCGAAGAACTGCGCAAGACCGCGTCCATCGCCTGCAGAGGCCCGGAGATGCTGGTGGTCCCCACCGACGTCGGCCAGCCGGATGCAGTTCGCGCTTTATTCGCACGCGTCCAGTCGACGTTTGGCCGCCTCGATCTGCTGTTCAACAACGCCGGCACCGGCGCGCCCGCCATTCCGATGGAAGACCTGACCTACGAGCAATGGAACAACGTCGTGGCCGTCAATCTCACCGGCTGTTTCCTGTGCGCGCAGGAGGCCATCAAGATCATGAAGTCGCAGCAACCGCGCGGCGGCCGCATCGTCAACAACGGCTCCATCTCCGCGCACGCGCCGCGGCCCTATACGGTGGCATACACCGCCACCAAGCACGCGATCACCGGGCTCACCAAATCGATTTCGCTCGATTGCCGCGCCTACGATATTGCCTGCGGTCAGATCGACATCGGCAACGCCGCCACTCCTATGACCGAGCGGATGGCCACCGGCATTCTTCAGCCCTACGGCGCCGTGGTGCCCGAGCCGCGCCTCGACGTGCGTCACGTGGTGGATGCGGTGCTGTATATGTCGCGACTGCCGCTCGATGCCAACGTGCAGTTCATGACCCTGATGGCGACCACGATGCCGTTCATCGGCCGCGGCTAGACTCGTCAGCCCTTCAGAGCAGCCACCGTCTCCGTGGCCTTCTCCAGCATGAAGCCGATTTCGCTGTTGCAGCTCAGAAAGAGCATACCCTGGTCGCGCCAGTACTGGACCAGCTTGAGCGAGCGCATGTGTATGCCCGGCGCAATACCGTGCCGATTGCATGCGTCGCGAATCTTCTCGATGGCCGCGACCAGTGTCGGATGCTCGAACTGCCCGGGGACGCCGAGAGAAATCGAAAGATCCGCCGGACCGATCATTACCGCGTCAATCTTCGGCACTGATAGCAGTTCGTCGATGCGCTCGAGCGCGGTCTTGGTTTCGATCTGCAGCACCACCATCGTGTTCGCATTCGCGTGCGCGATGATCTCGGGCATGCCGACGGCCTCGTAGCCCACGTGCGTCGGCTGCAAGCCGTAGCCGCGCACGCCTTCCGGCGGGAAACGCGTCCAACTGATGGCCCTCTCTAGCAACTCGGACGACTCCACGCGGGGAAATAGGACTCCCTGCGCACCGCAATCGAGCGCCCGCGCCACCAGTGGATATTGCAAGTCGGCCACCCGCACGATGGGGCACAAGCCGGCTTCGTTCGCCGCGCGTATCAAGTCTTGCAGCGTTTCGAGATCGAACCCGCCATGTTCGGAGTCGAGGTAGCTCCAGTCGAGCCCAGCCGCCGCCAGAATCCGCGGAACCTCGGGAGAGCGCAGCATCGAAGTGTTGCACCCGAATTGAGTCTTGCCCTCCTTGAGGGCCTGTTTTACGGTGTTAGTTCGCATGAATTAGATTGTATAAACGCGATGATCTGGGCACATTGGCTCGACCGCATCCGACAGCCTATCGATCAAATCCAGGCCGTGCTGCGCCAAGAAGGGCAGGATCGAATAGAACCGCTCCTGCGGATGGCGGTGCGGATAAAGCATCGCGGCCAAATGGCGCGTGTCGGACAATGCTCGCTCATCGCGGCGCAAGGTTTCGCGCGCGGTCTTCTTGCCCAGCTTTTCCATCTGATACAAAATCTTCGCCCGGCTCTTGCCCGCCGCCGCGGCCAACGTTGGATCGAACGCTACCAGCTCGGCTCGCAGCCGTTCCAGCTGCCGCGCTACTTCCGACGTGGCCGCTTCGATCGACCGGCCCACGGACTGCGGCACCAACTCCGCTGCAATCCGCTCCTGCAACCCGCCTTCGTGCGTCATCACCTGCGCCACGGTCATGTGATAACGCTCCAGCAATTTCCTCGATCGCACGTCCAGGATTGTGAAGCCGCTGCGTGCCATCGCCACCGGCATGCGGCCCAGTAGTAACTGATACGCCACCTGCGACTGGGCCAAATACGCCAGTTCGCCCGGCCCTCCGATATAGGCGACTGTCGGCAGCAGATAGTCTTGCCACACCGGCCGCAGCAGCGCGTTCGGCGACACTTGTTCGGCGCGCGAGGCCAGTTCCGCGTAGTCGGAATCCTTGCGGCGCAACGTGGCGCGCTCGCCTTTGTCGAGCAGGAAGAAGAGCGACGTCTTCGCGTCCACGTGGACTTGCGCGTGATACCCCGCGTCGGTCAATTCTTTATTTCGCGCCAGGAATCCGGCTTTCAATTCCGGCACCGCGCGCAGCGCCTGCGCCAGAAACGGCGCCCCGATTTTGCGCACCGCCGGATCCAGCGGATCGAGATACAAAAGGTCGAGTTTGGCGAGCAGAGCCTTAAGCAGCGCGCGGAATCCCGCGCCCATGGTCCCTCCGGGGCGATAGGATCGATCCACCAGCCCCATCACGTCGTCGAGGAACGGCAGTCCGGCCAAGGCCGCGCGCAGCTCGTTCAAGGGTGGCTGCGCGATAGGAATGCCGCCCACCGGTCTCGGCTTACCCGCGAATTCCGCAGGCGCTTCGACGCGAACGGCCGTAGGTTCGTCCGCCCCGCCGAATACCCAAGCGTGACTCACTTCCGCGAAGTCGTGATCTTCGGTCGCGAGCCAGAACACCGGCACCGCCGGGATGCCGCGCGCCGTGAGTTGCCGCGCCACGTGCGCCGCCGCGATGGCTTTATAAATCGTATACGCCGGGCCCGAAAACAATCCCACCTGCTGCCCGGTCACCACCGCCATCGCGCCCGGCTGCGCCAGGCGTTTTAGCGATTCGCTATCGCCGTTCTGCGCCCGCAGAGCCGCCACCATCGCCGCGCGCCGCTCATCCGGGTATTGGATCTCCGCCGCCGCCCGGGCGAAGGATTCCGGTTGGTAGGGATCGTGCTGATAAAACCGTGCGACGCGGTCGAAATGGTATGCGAAATCTGCAAAAAGGCGGGAGGTCCCAGGCAGGTCAGTGTGGCGGATACAAGCGGGCTGCATGAAACTGTTTAGATGCTACGCACGCCCAAGAGTAGCAGATTTGTTGCGCGCTATGCTGGTATGAGACCGCTTAAAACCCATGGATGAACAAGAGTTTAAGAACCGCGCCGACCAGGCCCTGGATGACCTCTACCGGCGACTTTTGGCGGCCAGCGAGCGCCACGATTTTGAAGCCGACTTCGCCGGCGGAGCGCTGGTTATTGAGTTCGAAGCGCCTCCCGCCAAGTTCGTGGTTAGTCCCAATGCGCCGGTCAGCCAGGTGTGGGTTTCCGCCCAGATGAAGAGCTTCAAACTGGATTGGAACCCCGCGCGCAACGCCTTCGTCGTCCCCGAATCCGGCGAAACTTTGGTGGCTCTGGTCTCCGGCGCCCTCGGCCGGCAACTGGGAGAAGAAGTGAGCCTATAAGGTGGCCGGAGTCTACATTTCGTACCCCTTCTGCGCGCAAAAATGCACGTATTGCAACTTCGCGTCGGGCGTGTTTCCGCGCGAATTGGAAGACTGCTACCTCGGCGTGCTGCTCTCCGAGTTGCGTTCGACCGAATGGCCCTGGGTCCCCGAAACCGTGTATCTCGGCGGAGGCACGCCCAGCCAGATGGCGCCCGAAGCGCTAGCATCGATTCTAGCGGCGATTCCGGGACGTCAGTGGCCCGAAGCGACCCTGGAAGCGGCCCCCGGTGGACTCAACCCTGAAAAGATCGCAGCTTGGCGCGACGCGGGCATCAATCGCGTGAGCCTGGGCGTCCAGTCGTTCGTCCAAAAGGAGCTGGCGCGCACCGGCAGGCGTCACACGGCGGAGATCGTCGAGCAGGAAATTTCCCTGCTACGCGCGGCGGGGATCGAATCGATCAGCGTGGATCTCATCGCCGGGCTGCCAGGCCAGACGGCGGGAAGCTGGAAGCAGTCACTCGATTGGATCGAGCGCCTGGGCGTACCGCACACGTCGGTCTATATGCTGGAAGTGGATGAGGACAGCCGCCTCGGGCGCGAACTTCTGGTGTTGGGCTCGCGCTACGGAGCGGGCGACGTTCCCGGCGAAGACGCCATCGCCGATTTCTATGAGGCTGCCGTCGAACGCCTCGCCGGCCTGGGCCTTGAGCGTTATGAGATTTCCAATTTCGCGCGGCCGGGATTCGAATCGCGCCACAATCTGAAGTACTGGAAACGCGAGCCATACTTAGGCTTCGGCGCGGATGCCCATTCCTTTGACGGCACTCTACGCTGGCAGAATCCAGAAGCCGCCGCCGATTACGTGGCGGCGCCCGCGGCTCTTGATCGTGTAGCCGCCGAGCCGCTTTCAGAAGCATTTTTTCTGGGACTACGTTTGCGCGAAGGAGTGGAAGGCAACGCGTTCCCTTCGGCATCGGCGGACGTGGTCTCGCGGTTCCTCCGCGACGGTCTGCTGGAACGCGCCGCTGGGCGATTGCGACTGACGCCGCGCGGGGTGCTGCTCTCGAACGAAGTGTTCGCCGAGTTTGTGCCGTAATGATATCCTCGAATTAATCTTCGCGAAATAATCCCAGCAGTCTATGCGCCCCGAAACCTACTCCACACCCAACGGCATCGCCGTCACGCGCACGATTTCCAACGTGTCGTACAGCCGTGGCCTGAAGTGGTTGCTTAGAAAGATGGACACGCAGCGGGGGATCTATCTGTCTTCAGGCTACGAGTTTCCGGGCCGCTATTCGCGCTGGGATGTGGGAGCCGTCGCGCCGCCCCTCGAGATCGTCGCGCGCGGCCGCGACATCACCATCCGCCCGCTGAGCCCGCGCGGCCAGGTCCTCACGCAGATTCTGGAGCCGGTGCTGGCGCCGCATCCGCACTGGGAAAGCTTCGTCAATGAGGATGGCGTGCTACACGGCCGTCTGAAACCGCTCCCGGCTTTGTTCTCCGAAGAAGAGCGCAGTAAGCAGCCGTCGGCGTTTTCGGTGGTGCGCGCCCTGCTCCAGGAATTCCGTCATCCGCTGTCGGCACGACTGGCGCTGGTGGGCGCGTTCGGCTACGATCTGCTGCTGCAGTTCGATCCCATCGAGCGCAAATTGCCGCGCCACGACGTCAAGGACATGCACCTCTATCTCTGCGATGACATCTACTTCATGGATCGCAAGAAGGAGCGCATCGAACGTTACCAATACGATTTCGCGCGCGGCGAAGCCACCACTCGCGGCCTGCCGCGCACGGCTGAAAGGTTGAAGCGCGCAAAGAAGGTCAAGCCCGGCCCGATCGTCAGCGATCACACGCCCGAAGAGTACATGGCCAAGGTCGAGACCGTACGCGAAGGCATGCGCCAGGGCGACTACTACGAAGTGGTGCTGCGCCAGACGTTTCGCGCGCCCTATTCCGGCAGCCCTTCGGAGCTGTTCGAAAAGATTCAGCACGCGAGCCCCAGCCCCTATGAGTTTTTCCTGCAGTTGGGCGAGGAACAACTGATCGGCGCATCGCCCGAGATGTTCGTGCGCATCGAAGGCCGCCGCATCGAGACCTGCCCCATCGCCGGAACCGCGCGGCGCACCGGCGATCCGCTGCGCGACGCCGACAACATCCGCGAGCTGCTCAATTCGCCCAAGGAAGAGTCGGAGCTGACCATGTGCACCGACGTCGACCGCAACGATAAGTCGCGCATCGCTGTGCCCGGCTCGGTGAAAGTGATCGGGCGTAAGTTGATCGAATCCTATGCCGGCATTTTCCATACCGTCGATCACGTCGAAGCCACGCTGGCCGAAGGTTTCGATTCGCTGGATGCCTTTCTATCCCACATGTGGGCGGTGACCATCATCGGCGCGCCCAAGAAATGGGCCGCTCAAGCTATCGAGAATCTGGAGAAAGAGCCTCGCGGCTGGTACGGCGGCGCGGTCGGCATGATCTCGATGGATGGCGATATCAACACCGGCATCACCATTCGTACGGTTCATCTGCGCGACGGCGTGGCCGCGTATGGCGCGGGCGCCACCCTGCTCTACGATTCCGACCCGGCCAGCGAAGACCGCGAATGCGCCATGAAAGCCACCGGCTTCTTCCGCGCATTAAATGCCGAGAAGAAGGCCGATCTGGTCTACACGCCGCGCGCCGAAGAAGGCTCCGGCGTGCGCCTGCTGTTAGTCGACAACGAAGACTGCTTCATCCACACGCTATCTAACTACGCCCGCCAGACCGGCGCCGAAGTGGTCACCTATCGCTCGGGCTTCCCGCTGGAGTTGATCGACAGACTACAGCCTTCCTTGATTCTGATATCGCCGGGACCGGGGCGTCCCGCGGATTTCGGACTGCCGGAGCTAGTGCGCTACGCCGCCAAGTCTGGAAATTCCGGTCTTTGGAGTGTGCCTGGGATTGCAGGGCATGGTGGAGGCGTTTGGAGGCGAGTTGGGCGTGCTGGGATATCCCATGCACGGCAAGCCATCGCTCGTAAGGAATCGTGGCGTGGGCGTGTTCGAGGGCCTGCCTCGAGGAATTCCGCGTAGGCCGCTATCATTCGCTGTACGCTATCCGGGAGAAGCTTCCCGCCGTGCTCGAAGTCACCGCGGAGACCGAAGACGGCGTGATCATGGGCGTGCGCCATCGCGAATTGCCCATGGAAGCAGTCCAGTTCCACCCCGAATCGATCCTGACGCTGGACGGAAACTGCGGCCTGAAGCTGATGGAAAACGTGGTGCGGGTACTAAGGCGATCGCGGATTCGCGTGGGAAGTCGCTAGGACGTACGGAGCATACGTCACTTGCCCTATTTGAGTAGTGTGCGCCATAATGAAACCACGCATGGATATCCACCCTTCCGACATCCTGTTCCTGGCCATGGTCCTCTGGCTGGCCATCGAGCTTACCAGCGGTGGTGGTGGCGGCCGTCGCAGGCCGGTTTCCGTGGCGTCCTAGCCCACCCCTTTCAAACCAGGCCTTCCGATGGCTGAGGTCATCGTCATCGGTGGAGGCTTGTCCGGGCTCGCCGCCGCTGCCGCGCTAGGCGGTGCCGGGCACTCGGTAAAGGTGCTGGAGTCGCGCCCGTTCCTGGGCGGCCGCGCCACCTCTTACGAAGTTGGCAATGGCGAGGAAGCCGAGTTCATCGACAACTGCCAGCACATCCTGCTGCGCTGCTGCGTCAACCTACTAGATTTTTATCGCCGCCTGGGAGTAGAGCAAGACATCGCCTTTTCGCGTGAGTTCACTTTCATCGAGCCGGGAGGTCGGCGCAGTGTGCTGCGCTCGGGCATTTTGCCGCCGCCGGCACATTTCGCGGAATCGTTTCTGAAGCTGAGCTTTCTGAATTTCAGCGAGAAACTCGCGGTGGCGCGGGCTATGCAGGCGATCCCCCGCGAGACGGATCCTGCAAAAGGCCGTACCGATCTCGACCGCATCAGCATGCTCGAATGGCTGGAAGAAAAGCGCCAGCCGGTGCGCGCCATCGAGCGTTTCTGGCGGCAGGTACTGGTCAGCGCGATCAACGAAGAACTGGATCGCATGGCCGCCGCGCATGGCCTGCAAGTGTTCCGCCTGGGATTTCTCGCCCGTAAAGACGCGTACGAAATGGGTGTGCCCGCTGTGCCGCTTGGCCGCCTCTACGGAAGCGAAGCATGGAAACGCATCGGCAATGTCGAACTGCGATTGCGGGCGCCGGTATCGCGTATCGTGGTCGAGGACGGAGCAGTGCGTGCAGTCATCGCCGGCGAGCAGGAGGTGCGCGGCGATTTCTATGTATGCGCGCTACCCTTCGAGCGTGTCAACTCTGTGGCGCCGGAATTGGCTATCGATGTCGGTGCATTCGAGCACTCTCCCATCACCGGAATCCATTTGTGGTTCGACCGTCCGGTGACCGAGCTGCCGCATGCGACACTGCTCGATCGCACCATGCAATGGATGTTCAATAAGCACAAGGGCCGCTACGTGCAGTTGGTGGTGAGTGCATCGCGCAGCTTGACCGAGATGCCGCGCGCCGATGTGATCGCGCTGGCACTCCGCGAACTCGCCGAGTTCTTTCCCGCGGCGAGCGATGCCAAGCTCGAAAAGGCGCATGTAGTGAAGGAAATTCGCGCGACGTTTTCAGCGCGGCCCGGACTCGAAGCGCATCGTCCCGGGCACCATACAAAGGTGCGCAATTTATTTCTCGCGGGGGACTGGACCAAATCCGGCTGGCCCGCAACCATGGAAGGAGCGATCCGCAGCGGATACCTTGCGGCCGAAGCGGCGACGGCGGCAGCGGGCGCACCTAAGGTATTCATCCGGCCGGATATCGCATAAAAAGGCCTCAGCCGACGGGCATTAATTTCGCGTTTGCCTATTGCCTTCGCCAGCGCCGCCCGTTTATACTTCGATTTTGGTGGCAGGAATTATGATTGCCCGCGGCCAGACCGATCGTAGTCCGTCGCCCAGCAGCCTCTTGCTGGACGACATCGATCCGATGGCGCCGCAGCGCGAAGCTGCCCTTTTCTACGGACTATTTCTGCGCGGCCACTCCGCCGACTCACTGCGCCGCGATATCGATGTGCCCCGCAAGCTGCTCGATAAGCTCCTGAAACGCCACCGCAATGAGCTGGCGGTCCAAGCCCGGCTGCAGCGCGCCTACCAATACCGCAAGCAGGTGCTGGCGATTTTCGACGAACTGGTGATCCGCGAGCGCATCAAAGAGCGCGTACATTAGCCTTCGGTAGGGTGGCCCTATCTATGTTTTCGTCTCGTTCTAAGGCACTGATCCTTGCCGTCCTCGCGATCACCTGCGCGAGAGCTGAGACGGTCCGGAACCCTGCCAAGAGAAAAGGGGCGGGCCCTCTATTTCAAATTTTTCGAAACGACAAATGGGGCTTCATGGATCGTACCGGCCGAGTCGTTATCGCTCCAGCTTTCGAGGAAGAGCGCGACTTCTTTCACGATCTGGCAGCCGTGCGGTTGCCGGAAGGAAAATGGGGCTTCATCGACGAAAAAGGGAGACTTGTCATCGCCGCCCGTTTCGATGATGTTAGGGACTTCCTTGAGGAACTGGCCCCCGTGAGGATTGAGCGGAAGTGGGGGTACATCGACACATCCGGGCGAATGGTGGTCGAACCTCGTTTTCAATCTGCTGGCGAGTTTCACGAAGGACTGGCAAGAATCCATGTTTGGACTACGGTGTCCTGTACGTCGGGTAAATTCACGAGTGACGACGCTCCGTTGGATGCGTTTCACCTGATTGAAGATGACAAGTCCGATATGCCGGGATGTTTTCCCGAAGGCGGCAAGTTTGGCTATATCGACAAGGCAGGCAAGGTTGTCATCCCGCCGCAATTCTTTATTGCCCGGGACTTCGCCGAGGGTTTGGCAGCAGTTCGTGTAGAGGAAACTGCTGACAGCAAGTACGGATACATTGATCGAACCGGTCGTATGGTATTCGGACCCCGCTTTCATCAGGCAGGTCCGTTCTCAGAAGGACTGGCCGCCGTCGAGACCAGCGCACGGATTGTCGACAAACAAGTTGTGGACATCGCGTGGGGTTTCATAGATAAGGCCGGGGTATTGAAGATTCCCGCCAGGTACAATTTCGCTGGCAACTTTTCGGAAGGGCTGTCGCGCGTAGCGATCAAATTGGGCGTGAGCATGGGCTACATTGATCGCGCAGGGAAAATGATAATACCTCCAAGATTTTCGCAAGCCTGGGACTTCTCGGAAGGTCTGGCGGTGGTATGCGCCGATGCATGCGTTTACATCGATCGCTCAGGAACTTCGGTCTTAACGAACTATCGCGCATGGTGGCCATTTTCTGACGGGCTCACGGTGATAGGTTTTGATGCCCCTCAGATTTACATCGACAAGCGAGGACGCGTGATCGCCCCTTACGGCAGTTACAAATAGCAGCGCTCTATCGGAGCGCCTCCAGCGCCCTAGGAGGAAGGGAAAAGGCTTCTTAACTGAGGCGGGCAAATTAGATCTTTTCAGGCAGGTGCAGTTGCGCTTTGCAGAGCGCCTGGTCGAGCGTCTTCGCGGCGTCGGCCTCGCTCCAGCCGCGCGATGTGGAAAGCTCGGTGATCAGCATGTGGCGGGCGCGGTCCAGCATCTTTTTCTCGCGGAACGACAGCGGCTTTTCGGCTTGCAAAACCAGCAGGCTCTTCAGCACTTCCGCGATCTCCAGAAGGTTGCCCTTCTGCATCTTCTCGGTGTTCTCTTTGAAGCGGTCTTTCCAATCCTGCTGGCGCTTGCGGCGGCCCTCGCCCAGGTATTCGATCACGCGGGCCAACTGGCCGTTACGGGTCACTTTGCGCAAGCCCACATGGTCGGCGTGCGAAAAGGGAACCATTACGGTGAGGCTGCCGGCGGAAAGGCGGAGCAAATAGAAACGCTCTTGCTGGCCGGCGAATGCGCGGCTGCTGATATTCTCGATCGTTGCGACCCCGTGGTTGGGGTAAACTACCTTCTCACCGACTTGGAAAGTCATTCGAGGACCTTGCTACGCGGCCAATGCAGTGAACAGCATCTTAAACCCAACCGTCAATCCTGTCAATATGCTGTTGATCAAAGTTGACGCTGCGCGCCTGCTCCGGCGGCATGACGTTGTACCATGAGTAGACATCCGATGGAATCCGCGAACACCGATCAGAAAGTTTTGGACTTGACGGGCGTAGACCTTAAGAAGACCGTCAATCTTCCGCAGACCAGTTTCCCGATGAAAGCCAACCTGGCGCAGCTTGAGCCTAAGCTATTGGAACAATGGGAGAAGTCCGGAATTTATGAGCGGATTCGCGAGGCCCGCGAACGGGCGGACCGACGTATATTTTGCATGATGGGCCTCCCTATGCAAACGGCAACATTCACCTGGGACATGCCTTCAATAAATTGTTGAAGGATTTCATCGTAAGACTGAAAAACATGGAGGGTTTCGACTCTCCCTACGTTCCCGGCTGGGATTGCCACGGATTGCCTATTGAAATCAAGGTGGATGGGCAACTGGGCTCGAAAAAGGCAGGAATGTCGGCGGCGCAAATTCGTGCGGCGTGCCGGAAATACGCAGCGAAATACGTCGATTTGCAGCGCAAAGATTTCATCCGGCTAGGTGTGTTTGGGCGCTGGCAGGACCCGTATCTGACCATGTCGGCGCAGTACGAGGCGGTAATCGCCGGGGCATTCGTCGATTTTCTGGACCTGGGCTACGTTTATAAGGGGCTGAAGCCGGTCAACTGGTGCATCCATGACCGCACGGCGCTGGCCGAGGCCGAGGTCGAATACGAAAACCATTCGAGCCCGTCGATCTGGGTTCGTTTCGCACTGACGACGGACCCGGCGGCCATCGATCCGGCGCTGGCCGGCAAGAAAGTCTGGGGGCTGATCTGGACCACGACGCCGTGGACCATTCCGGCAAACCTGGGGATCGCGTTTCATCCGCGGTTCACGTACGCAGCGGTGGAAGTCGCGGGCGAAGTCTACATCGTTGCGCAGGAATTGCTGAACGCGACGGCGGAGGCGTGCGGATGGGAGTCGCCGCAGGTGCTGACGACGTTCGCGGGCGAAAAACTGGCGGGGACAGTATTCCGGCATCCGTTCCTGGAGCGCGATTCGGTGGGGTTGCTGGGCGATCACGTGACGCTCGAGCAAGGCACCGGCGCGGTGCACACGGCTCCCGGCCATGGCCAGGAAGACTACGTGATCGGCGTCGAGAACGGCCTCCCGGTGTATTGTCCGGTGGATGGCGCGGGCCGGTTCTTTCAGGCGGAGGGCGCGCCTGGAAAATTGCCTGAAGAATTGCTGGGCAAGAGCGTGTGGGAAGGCAACCCGATCGTCATCGACATTCTGAAGAGCGTCGGCGCGCTGGCGGCGACGCGCAAGATCGAGCACAGCTATCCGCATTGCTGGCGCTGCCATCATCCCACCATCTTCCGCGCCACCGAGCAGTGGTTCATCGGCATGGATCGCGTCGTGAACGGCGGAACGCTGCGCGAGAACGCGCTCGCGGCGATCAAGAAGGTGAAGTGGAATCCGGCGTGGGGCGAGGAGCGCATCGGCAACATGATCGCGACGCGGCCGGACTGGTGCATCTCGCGCCAGCGCGCGTGGGGCGTGCCGATCATCGTGTTTTATTGCGATGCGTGCCAGGAACCGCTGACCGACCGCAAGATTCTGGATCGCGTGGTAGATCTGATTCGCGTCCACACGGCGGACGTCTGGTATTCGACCGATGCCGCTGAGCTGGCGGGACCGGATGCGAAGTGCTCGCGCTGCGGCGGGCGGACGTTCCGCAAGGAAAGCGACATCTTGGACGTCTGGTTCGATTCGGGCGCGAGCCATCTGGCGGTGCTGACGCCGGAGAATCATCTGCCGTGGCCCTCGGATATGTATCTCGAAGGCGGCGATCAATATCGCGGCTGGTTCCACAGTTCGCTATTGATCGCAGTCGGCCTGCGCGGCGAGTCGCCTTACCGTGCGTCGGCTACCAACGGCTGGACGCTGGATGGCGAAGGCCACGCGCTATCGAAATCGAAGGGCGCGGAGGAAGTCGAAAAAGTCATTAACAAATATGGCGCCGAACTGCTGCGCCTGTGGACCGCGTCGGTGGATTTCACGGAAGACGTGCGTTTCTCCGACACCATCGTGAGCCGCTTGATCGAGGCCTACCGCAAGTTGCGCAATACGTTCCGCTATACGCTGGGCAACCTGCACGATTTCGATCCGGAGACGGACGCAGTGCCGGTGAACGAGTTGCTGGAGATCGACCGCTGGATTCTGGCGCGGGCCGAGCGCCTGGTGGAGAGCGCGCGTGGTTTCTACGACGAAAACGCGTTCCATAAGGTGTATCGGGCGATTTACGATTTCGCGACCACGGATTTGAGCGCGGTGTATTTCGATGTTCTCAAAGACCGGCTGTATACGGCAGCCACCAAGGGCCGCGCGCGGCGCAGCGGCCAGACGGCGCTGTTCAAAGTCCACTACGCGCTGACGCGGCTGGCGGCTCCGCTGCTGGCGTTCACTACCGAAGAAGTGTGGAGCCACACGCGGAAACCCGTCGGGCGCGCCGGATAGCGTTCACCTGGCGCTGCTGCCGGAGCCGGAAGAACTGGCGTCGGGTCTCGACGCGGCGAAACTGGCGCGGTGGGAGCGGCTGCTCGAAGTGCGCGGCGTGGTGCTTGAAGGCGCTCGAAGAAGCGCGGCAGGCCAAGTTCATCGGCACATCGCTCGAAGCGCGGGTCCGGCTGGCGGGAGCGCAGCTTGACGACTACGCCGATGACTTGCCCGCGCTCTTCATCGTTTCGCAAGTTGACCTGGAGCCGGGCAACGAATTGAAGGTTACGGTCGAGCGCGCCGAGGGCGCCAAGTGCGAGCGCTGCTGGAAATACTCCGTGTTCACAGGTCCGGTGTGCGATTCGTGCAGCGACGCGTTGCGGGAAATGCTGGGATGAACCTGCGCCTGCGGTCCGCGATCATCGCCACGGCGGTGGTGATCCTGGATCGGTTGAGCAAGGTCTATATCAACCGATCCTACGCGCCATGGGATGTGACAGTGGTGATCCCGCGGGTCTTCAACATTGTGCACGCGGAGAATCCAGGCGCGGCGTTCAGCATGCTTGCCGGTGCGCCGCCGCTGGTGCGTTCGGTGCTGTTGGTGGGCGTTTCCGCCATGGTAATGACGGGCGTCGGCGTGATGCTGTTGCGGCTGCCCAAGAACACGCACTGGCTGATGCCCACGTCGCTGGCGCTGGTCTTCGGCGGCGCATTCGGCAATCTATGGGACCGCGTGCTGCGCGGATCGGTCACGGATTTCGTGCAGGTGTTCATTGGTTCCTACGAGTTCCCGTCGTTCAACGTCGCCGACAGCGCGATCACCATTGGCGCAGCGCTGTTAGTGGTGGATTTGTTGAGAACGCGCAAGACACATTCTTAGCCGCACTCGTCATGCAGCGCCTATCCACCTCTTGATCGGCTACTTTGCGCACCAAGCCGCCCCCGCGAGGGTGAGCGTGCCAAGGATCGCCTATTTCGAACGAGAGAGTTACTTCGCCAGTGACGGCAGCGTCGTGTAGGTGTGAGCGTCGCCAGCCGGAATGCGAATCCCTACGGCGCCGATCTGGCCATTGGCAGGCTTATCGAACTCGATGGTGCCGCGACTGTTCGCAGTGACCGGATATTTGTCGGTCACCAAAGTGAACTGGATATGCCCGTTGGCTGCGAGATTCAGCGTGTCGGTCGCGATTTGCGCACCGGTGTCATCGCGGACGATCACCGGCACACTCACCGCTTGCGTCGATACCGCGTTCACAGCAACGCCGGTAAAGGTACCGTTGGTGTTGTCGAAAGCCAGGATGTAAGCGTTGGCGTTGCGGCTCTCCAGCGGCACCACTGCTTCCTGGTTATTGTGGCGGTAGATCACGAAGCCGCTGACGTTTCCGGTGGTGCTGATTTGCGCCGAGCCCGTGACAAGCGTTGGCGCCCCGGTGCTTACGATGATGAGCGTCGCCCCGGCCGCCAGGTTTTGGGTGACCGAGGGAGCTTTCGTGTCCGCGATGTTGCCTTGCGGAAACGTAAGCGGCAGCGACATGGGAACGCCGGTTTGGTCGGCGAAGAAATTGAGAGTGGCCGACGTCGCAGTGGTTCCGGCGTTGACCAGCACGAACGTAGTTTGCCAGCCATCGCCCGAAGCCAGGTGCGCGATGCTGCCGCCTCCGGTGCCGACATTGGCCAAAGCTGGAATCGTCGTGAGCGCATTGTTGGGTGGCGTGAAGCGCAGCCCCAGCACGCTGATCTGCCCGGGCGACGGTGTATCGAACTCGATAGTGCCGCGTTTGTTCGCGGCGACCGCGAATTGGTCGGCCAACCCGAACTGGAAGTGATCGCCGGCCGCCAGCTGGATAGGCTGTACGGGCGCCATCGGCGTACCCGTATCGTCGCGGATCAGCACCTGCACGGTGACTGCTTGCGCGGAAATATTGGCCAAGGCGACGCCTAGCACCAAGTTGCCGTTACCAGTAGGGCTGTTATCAAAAGGCAACAGATAGGAACTCGCGTTGCGCGTTTCCATCGGCACCACGGCTTCCTGTTCAGTCTGAATCTGATGAAAAATGGCGAATCCATCCACCGAACCAGTGGCCGCCAGTTGCGCCGAACCGACCATAACCGGCGGCGTCTGCGGGCCCCCCGTGCTGACAATCAGCGAAGCATTGGCCGCCAGAGTCTGGTCGAACGAAGCCGCCAGTAGCGGCCCCGCGGCTGGAGGCTGCTGCGGGAACACGAGTGGCAGTTTGAGTGGACCACTACCATTAGGGTCCGAAGAGTAAGCGTTGTCGTCGCCGAACAGACCCAACCGCGCAGTCGCCGAGGACGCACCTTTGTTGACCAGCGTGATCCCAGTGGTCCAGTATTCCTCCGCCGCGAGGTGCGCCATCGAGCCGACGGAACTCAGGCCGGCGATGGAAGGCGCTTGTTGCTCCACTGTAAAAATTAGTCCGCCGATCATGAACGAGCCGGAAAGATCCCCGCCGCTCGCGGGCGATACCTGAAAGCTAATCACGGCGCTTCCGGTGCCCGACGACGGGCCGGTGGTGGTTACCCACGGCGGCAGGTTTGTGACCGACCAGGGGCAGCCCGGCGTGGTGGTGATGGTCACCGTGCCGGTCCCACCCGATGCCGTGAACGCTTGGCCTCCCTGACTCAGCGAATACTGGCATCCGGTGATGGTGAATTCCGAGCGCATCCTAACGACCACGTACGGATTCCAGGTGGAAACGTTGTAATAAAGCTTCAGGGTATTGCCGGTCACGGTGACAAAGCGTTCGATGATCTGCGGCGCGAAAGCGCCTCCAGGCGACGTGTAAACGTTGTTGCTGCCGATCATGGGGCCGTTGAGCCCATCACCGGGAGGGTCGGGGATAATGGATG
Organism: Bryobacterales bacterium; assembly: GCA_963779075.1. Lineage (GTDB taxonomy): Bacteria > Acidobacteriota > Terriglobia > Bryobacterales > Bryobacteraceae > Palsa-187. The sequence continues at coordinate 178,568 of CAVZWS010000015.1, read as the reverse complement.
GATCGTGAACGAACCCGCCCAGCCCAAAGGCATGGTCACGGCGGTCGTTCATGATGAGCTGCGGCGTGGCCCACGGTCCCCAAGGCTGAGGCGCATAGGTGAAGTAAGTCCCGGTGTGCCCTGGACCCGTGGCGTTCCTTCCGCCATCGTACGTCATCAGCCACAGTCCCAAAGCGCTCGAATAGACCACCGACATATTGCCTACCGATGGATTGTCGTTCGGCCACGCCGGACCGTTGGTCGGGTTGTCCTGCACCACGGGAATGGCGCCGGCTTCCGTGCTCGCCCACGTGGGCTGGCCGTTCACGAAACCCGCGAAGTATTGAGTACCCGCCCCGCTGACGAACGAACTTGCGGGAACCATTTGTAGATAGATGTCGGAAGCACGGTATGGGCCCGCCCCGAAGATGTAGACATTCGAACCGGAAGCGTGCATCGAGGTGCCGATGAAAAGTCCTCCCGCCGCCGAGATCGTGCGTCCGACTGTGAAGGTTTGCGCGGCCTCATCGAAAGTCACCAGAGCGGAGTAATCGGTCACCTGAGGATTGGGGGCTGTGGTATCGGAGCCGGTGTTGACAATGAAATAAATTTGGCCGTTTAGGCTGATGCCGGAATTGGGGATATCGTCGCCGCCCATGGCGATTCCCGGCGACTTGACGAACAGGGGCTTGCCATTGCTCCTCAGGTAGAAGTTCAGAAGCAGTCCGGCCTGGGGGTCGGTGCTGGTGCTCCAGGCGATCGGATCGGCGCCCCCATAGTTCAGCGTGGCAGGATCGCTGCTGATGGTGTCGCCAAAAAAGAAGATCATCTTGCCGCCGGCTTCAAACGATCCACCTTGGCCGTTGCCGGCGACGTCGGCGCGGGTGACGGTTTGGCTGGTGGTGGGCACGCAGGTCAACGGTTGGCCGGCGACAATCTCGATGGCCTGCGCCTGGTAGTCGCAATCGCCGATGACCTGCTCGATCTTGACGGTGGAGCCGGGGTTATACGTGAGCGTGGTGGATTGCGCAGCCATTGGCAAACGCGCCGCGATTACCGCGAGGCACGCCAGAAGACACTTGTACGTTCTCATTAATGCAGTCCCCCAAGTTGGCGCGGCGCACAGGGCCGCTTTCCATGCTGATATATTCTCATTTTTGTGGGTCGAAGGCTGCGCCGGCCACGCCGCAGCCTGCGCTGCAGGCTGGGCAGAAAGGGCCGCCTACATCATCGCCGAGGGTGGCGCGGGGTATTCGGGCAGTCCGGCGTTCGCGAGCGGCACGCGCCCCAACGCCCGTCCGATTTTTCCCCAGTCTTTTTTTTGGGCATCCATTGGGCGATGCGTATTCAGGATGCGCGCACCACAGTGGTACACGGGAAACAGACGAATTCCGATCTCCAACTCGAATCCGGTCTCGCACTCAACGGCTGAGCGGAAGGGCTGCGATTTAATCCCGTACACAGCGGCGACGGCCCGGTAAGCGCGCTCGCCTAGCGCAACGACAATTCTTGGGCGGAGAATTTCGATGGTCGGTCGCAGAAATCGAGAGCGGCAGTTTTTAAACCAAGCTGGATCAGTTTTGCCCTGCATGCCGCCTTCTTGCTTGAGGCATAACACGGCGTTTGTGAGGAAGATCTTGCCGCCGCCGGAATCTTGGGGCGCCGGCTTCTCAATATTGAAACCAATCAATTCGAGCAGTTTTTGCAGCGCATTGTTCGTCGGGTTATTCGCGAGGTCCCGTCCTCGATTTTTGACGAAGTACTGTTGGTCTCCCCAGTCCTGGCCCACGACCATAAGTTCGGAATCCAGGTTGCCTTGCCACAACGTCCATGGTCCGATCTGGTCGGAGTCATACGGTCCATCCGGGCAGGCGGACGGATTGGTAAGTTTCGCACAATCGCGACAGATCTTGCGTTTCTCCACCAGGATACGGTATGCCGCGAGTTTATCTACCGAAGTGCTCACATTCCCTACATCATCGCCGAGGGTGGTGCGGGGTCTTCCGGCCGTCCGGCATTCGCGAGCGGCACGCGCACCATCCCGAAGCCCATGATCAGCAGCACCACAAAGCCCGCGACGTAGGACGGGTTCTTGAAGATCTCTGCGACCGCGATGTCTTTGAATTTGAAATAGGCGAACAGCAGTCCGGTGAGCGCCTCGCCGGCGATCAATCCGCTGGCGATCAGGATGCCTGTGTTCTCAACGCGCGTGGTCTGCGCCGCGTTGTGGAGCGCCGCGCGGCTGCGCCAGTCAGTGATCCAGCGCAGCACGCCGCCGACGAAAATCGCGCAGGTGGTGGGGAACGGCAGATACATGCCGACCGCCACCAGCATGGGGCTGCGTACTTTGAACATGATCAGCACCACGCCGAAAATGGCGCCGGTAACCACCAGCGGCCAAGCCATCTCGCCGCCGACGATTCCTTGCGCCAGCGCAGCCATCAAACCGGCTTGTGGCGCGGCCAGCTTGGGGTCGCCGAAGCCCGTGCCTCCGCTCTTGATGTTGCCGACCTGCAGGATGTACAGCGGGAAATACATGACCAAGCTTGCCAGCACCACCGCGATCAGCTCCACGATCTGGATGTTGCGCGGCGTGCCGCCCAGGATATAGCCGGCCTTGAAATCCTGCATCAGCTCGCCCGCCACCGCGGAGGAAACGCACACCACCGCGGCCACACCCAGCACTACCGCGACGCCTCCCGGGCCTGAGATGCCCAACGATACCATCAGCAGCGCCGCGATGATCAGCGTCGACAGGGTCAAGCCGGAGATCGGATTATTGGACGAGCCGATTACGCCCACCAGATTGCCCGACACCGTCGCGAAGAAGAATCCGACGATCAGCATGACGACCGCGGCCACCAGAGCCGCCACCATTTGTCCCGAGATGTAAAAGTACAGAGCGATCATCAGCAGGAACACCACGCCGATCAGCGACAGCACAGTCTTCGAACCCATATAGCGCTCGGTGCGAACCAAGGATTCCATCGGCGGCGCGCCGTGCCGCACTTCCGCCAGCGCCCGCCCCAGACTAGCGGTCAGCTTCTTGCCCATACGGATCAGCGTGTAGGCAGCGCCCACCATCATGCTGCCCACTGCGATGGGCCGAATGATGTACCGCCAGACGGCTGCCGCGAGGCCCGCCCAGTCGCCGTCGGTCGCGCCCGGCGGAAGAAACTTCTGCAGATTCGGGCCCATGAAGTACATCATCAGCGGCACCAGCAAGCCCCACGCAAACAGGCTGCCCGAAAAGCTGAGCGAGGCCAGTTCCGGCCCAATCACGTAGCCCACGCCCACCAGCGCGGGACTGACCGTGGGCGCAGATACAGTAGAGATCGCGCCGGTCTGCAAAATATTCTGGCTGGCTTGCCCGCCCAGCCGGACAAAGCTCTTGCCGATCTGACCGATTCGCACCAGGAAGTCCTGGTCCGTCGCAAACAACTTGAACTCGCCCAAAGCCTGGATCAGGGTGCCGAAGCCGATACTCCAGAAAAGGTATTTCGCCGCATCCGCGCCACGCTGGCCGGCCTTGTGGATTTCCGCCGCCGCCACCGATTCCGGGAAAGGGAGCGTGGGATCTTCCACCAGCGCCCGCCGCACCAGCGATACGAACAGCACGCCGAGCACGCTGCCGACCAGCATCAGCGACGTGGATTTCCAGTAGGCGTGTGCGGGGTCGAACGAAGTCCACGAGCCCGACATGACGAACGCGGGGATGGTGAAGATGGCGCCGGCCGCCACCGCCTCGCCGATGGAGCCCGCGGTGCGCGCGATGTTCTCCTCCAGAACGGTGCCTTTGAAGGCGCGCAGGAACGCCATGCCGATGACTGCCGCCGGGTAGGTGGCCGCGATGGTCTGGCCCGCGTGCAGCCCCAGGTAGGCGTTAGCGGCGCCTAAAAACACCGTCATCACCAGGCCGAGCAGCACGGCCCGCAGTGTCAGCTCCTTCATGGTGATCCCCTCGGGTACGAAGGGACGATGTTGTATGGAAGCGGGAGGGGTCATAGTTGGCTGCCGTAGTTACAATAGAGTTTCGCATGAGTTCCCGCCTAGCCGTCTGTCTGTTGAGCGGAGGCCTGGATTCCTCCACCTGTCTCGCGTTGGCCCGGCGCGAGGGCTTTGAATGTCATGCGTTGTCGTTCGATTACGGCCAACGCCATCGCATTGAACTGGACGCCGCGGCCCGCGTGGCCGCGTTTTTCGGCGCGCGCGAGCACCGCACCGCGCGTATTGACCTGCGGGCTTTCGGCGCCAGCGCCCTGACCGCCGATATCGACGTCCCCAAACATCGCTCGCCCACCGAGATGGAGCACGGCATTCCGGTCACCTACGTCCCCGCGCGCAATACGATTTTTCTTTCCTATGCGCTGGCTTGGGCGGAGGTGCTCGAAGCGTCCCATATTTTCATCGGCGTGAATGCCCTGGACTATTCCGGCTACCCGGACTGCCGCCCTGAGTTCATCCGCGCTTTCGAACACATGGCGAATCTAGCGACCAAAGCCGGCGTCGAAGGCCGCACGCATATCCAAATCCACACTCCCCTGATCGCGCTGAGTAAAGCCGATATCGTGCGCCTCGCCGCGCAGCTTGGCGTGGATTTCCGGCTCACGCATAGCTGCTATGATCCGTATCCGGAGGGCCATCCGTGCGGCCAATGCGACTCCTGCCTTTTGCGCGAGAAAGGCTTCGCGGAAGCGGGCATTCGGGACCCGCTGGTGGCATAAACCCGTTGATGGCATAGAGAAGATGTACGCTCCATGAAAATCTCCGAAATCTTTTATTCCATCCAGGGCGAGGGCATGCTGGCCGGCGTCCCGAGCGTGTTCCTGCGCACCAGCGGGTGCAATCTGCGCTGCACCTGGTGCGATACGCCCTACACATCCTGGAAGCCCGAAGGCGACGATCGTCCGTTAGGCGCCATCCTGGCCGATGTGCGCCGGCGCTGGTCCACTCATATAGTGGTCACGGGCGGCGAGCCCATGATCCAGGAAGACATTGTGCGGCTTACCCAGCAGCTCAAGGATCTCGATCTGCATATTACCATCGAAACGGCCGGTACGGTCTACCAGCCAGTGACCTGCGACCTGATGAGCATCAGCCCCAAGCTGGCCAACTCTACGCCCCTGCGGCGCGAGGGTGGGCGCTGGGCCCCGCAGCACGACCGCCTACGCTACCAACCGGACGTGCTCAAGCAACTGATGGCCGAATACCCCTATCAGCTCAAGTTCGTAGTTTCCGATCCCGGCGACTTGGCTGAGATTGAGACCATACTTGAGGAAACCGAGGCCAACCGCACCCGGGTCATCCTGATGCCGGAAGGAACAGATCCGGGAGCAATTTACGAGCGCGCGCGCTGGCTAGTGGATATGTGTAAAGTGAAACGTTTCCGCTACGGCCCGCGACTCCACATTGACATTTACGGCAACGAAAGGGGAGTTTGAGGCCGGGCAGGTGGTAATGCGCCACCCTCTGGCCCCGACGGCCCCCGTCATCGGCCCATTTGCGTTACACTACCCGATTGTGGCCATAATTTCGCTTATGCCTGGACCTGTGGAAATCGATCACCAGGTCCAGGACGCTTTCCGACAACCTCCCCTATCCCATCGCAGCGACGAATTTATTCGCCGCTTTGAAGGCGTTCGCGCCACGCTCGCGCGCATGACGGGCGCGAAGCACGTAGCCCTTCTGAACGGCAGTGGAACTCTGGGGAATGAAGCCGTGGCAAGCTGCCTGGAAGGTCCGGGCGTAGTACTGGTCAACGGCGAGTTCGGCGCCAGAATCGCGCGCCAGGCGACCCGCTGGAATCTGCCGGTAAACGTGATCGAATGGCACTGGGGCGTGCCATGGGATCTGGAACGCGTTGCCGCGCAGCTCGACGGCGCCCAATGGGTTTGGGGCGTTCACCTCGAAACCAGTACCGGCATGGTGAACGATATCCCAGGCTTGATCGCCCTGGCGAATTCGCGCGGCGTGCGCGTGGCTCTCGATTGTATCAGCAGCCTGGGCGCGGTGCCGGTGGATCTGACGGGCGTCTGGATGGCGTCGGGCGTAAGTGGAAAAGCGCTTGGCTCGTTCGCCGGAGTAGCGTTTGTATTCGCGTCCGAAGTACCCAAGCTCACGCGCCCGGTACCGGTTTATCTGGATGTCGCCGAGGCCATGCGAACCGAAGGTTCCTGCTTCACCTTCCCCTCGCCGCTCCTGCTGGCGCTGGAAGAAGCTCTGCGGCGGAAGCGGGATTACGCGCCACTCGGCAATCTGGTGCGCAACCGGCTGCGGGGCATGGGCATCGAGCCGATGGTAGAGGAGCCTGTCGCCGCTCCCGTGGTCACGACCTTTACGCCGCCCGAAGAGAAATTTCACGAGCGCTGCCTGCGTTTGGGTTACCGAATCGGCGGCGAGAGCGGCTATCTGGCAGCACGCGGACTGGTGCAGATCGCGACTATGGGTGCCGTGGTGGCTCGGCCAGATCGACGGCCTCTTCGACCAGCTTCGATGAAAGTGCGCTACCGCTTCAAGCAAGCGGAAACCGCGGACGAATTCGAGCAGATTTTCCGCTTGAACCACGCGGTCTTCGCCGGCGAATTGGAGCAGCATCCGACGCAGCCGGGCGAGAGGCTGGTGGACAAATTTCATGACCGCAACCGGTACGTGATCGCGCTGGCCGGCGAAGAAGTCGTCGGCATGATCGCGGTGCACGATCAAGCGCCGTTTTCAGTGTCCGCGAAGCTCGCCGATCCCAGCGTGTTAGACGACTACGGCCGCCTGCTGGAAGTTCGGCTGCTGGCGGTCGATCCCGCGCACCGCAAGGGAGTGGTGATGGCTGGACTGATGCTAGGGGTCTACGAACACGCCCGCGACTTCGATGCCATGGTGATCTCGGGCCACGTCGAAAAAGCCGGGATCTATCATGAACTCGGCTTTCGTGATTTGGGTCCGCCAGTCCCCAGTGGCGAGGCGCTGTACGTGCCGATGGCGATCCGGGTAGCGGACCTTGCGGAGCGGCAGGCGCGCTGGCAGCGGCGGCTGGCGAAGCACTAGTAATCGAACTAGGCGCTAGCCTTCATCTTCGCCATGCGGCGATCCATCTCCTCGGGGGAGACGTCCTCGATGTGCGTGGCGATATACCACTGGTTGCCAAACTCATCACGCACGCCGGCGCTGCGGTCGCCGTAGAATTGATCCGCCGGCTCGCGAACCGACGTGGCCCCGGCGGCAAGTGCCCGCTTATATGTCGCATCCGTATCCGGCAGATACAGATGAATCATGGCATGGGTTTCTTGGCCCGGCGCGGGCTGCCCAAGCATGATTCTGGAGTCGCCAATCGTCATTTCGGCGTGCATGATTCTACCGCCAGGTCCATCCATCTTGAATTCGAGACTGGGCGTCGAAAGCTTGTTTCAAAAACTCGATCAACTTAGCGGCGTCGGCAACACAGAGGTACGGGGTTACGGTCGCATATCCTGCGGGAACGGGATTCGGCATGGGATTTCCTCCTACCCGGCATTGTATATCCGCAGCGCTTTCCGCGCGATCGTGCTCAGCGGAATGCGCTCGAGTTCTTTTTCGGTGTGCCAGCGCGCTCCTTTAGGGGCGACTCCCGCGATTGCTTCCTTCACCGTAAAGCGATAGTGCCGGTGCGTGATGGTATGCCGGAAATCGCCGAGCGTGGCTCCGATTCGGACGCTCGCGGCATCGTCTAGGTGCTCCGGAAGATCCCAGAAGCCCTGAACACGCAGGCTCGGCGTCAGAAGAATTCGCCCCTTGCGGCGGATTAGTAGCAAGGTGCGCTCCAGGTGCTCGGGGGCCGGCTTCTTCCGTTTCAATGGCAGATCATTTTGCGTCCCAGCGCGACGCGCCGCACAGTGGGCTGCCACCGGGCATTCGCCACACAGCGGTTCGCGGGGCAGACAAATGGTGGCGCCGAGTTCCATCACCGCCTGATTCCATCGCGCGGGATCGCGACAGTCGAGCAGGCGGTCGGCGATCTGCTGAGCGTCGGTGTGTCCGTCGTTCGTCCAGCGCGCCAGCACGCGCCGCACGTTGCCATCCACCACGGCATGCGGCAGCCCAAAGCTGATGCTTGCGATGGCCGCGGCGGTGTAAGTGCCCACGCCCGCCAGTTCAAGAATCGAGTCGTAGGTCTTTGGGCAAGCGCCCGTTTCCACGATCTGCCGAGCGGCCTTTTGCAGATTGCGCGCGCGCGAATAGTAGCCCAGGCCGCTCCACAACGCGAGCAGTTCCGACTCCGGAGCCTGCGCCAGCGCCGCCGCGTCGGGGAATCGATCCAGGAACCGTTGATAGTAAGGAATCACCGCTGCTACGCGCGTCTGTTGCAGCATTACTTCTGAAATCCAGATGGCGTAGGGATCGCGAGTTCGCCGCCACGGCAGATCGCGCTGGGCGCGGTCGTACCAGCGCGCGAGCTTCATGCGCAGCGAACGGATGGTGGGCAAAAGCAAACTTCTATAATAAAAGATGGCCTTCTCTGCTTGAACGACTTCATCTCCATCCGTGGCGCGCGCGTTCATAATCTGAAGAACGTATCGCTCGATATCCCGCACGACCAGCTCACCGTGATGACGGGCGTGTCAGGCTCGGGCAAATCCTCGCTCGCCTTCGATACCATCTACGCCGAAGGGCAACGGCGCTATGTAGAATCGCTCTCGGCTTACGCGCGCCAGTTTCTGGAGCGCATGGAGAAGCCGGATGTCGACGAGATCGAAGGCATCGCTCCTCCGGTCGCCATTCGCCAGAAGAATACCACGCGTAATCCGCGGTCTACCGTGGCCACTTCCACTGAGCTTTACGATTTTTTACGCCTGCTGTGGGCGCGTGCAGGCCGCACTTACTGTCCGAACGATGGAATCCTGGTGGAGCGCGATTCCGTCGATCACGTCGCCACAAAAATGCTGGCGCAGCCGGAAAGCTCGCGCTGGTACGCGCTGTTTCTGGTTCCGCCGGAGCCGACTACTGACCTCCTGCGCGACCGCCTGTTCGATCTGCGCAAAAAAGGCTTCACGCGGTTGTTCCAGGGTGGACGCGTGTTCGAGTTCTCGACGCCGGAATCGTTACTCGATATCGATTTCACCAAGCCGGTATTCGCACTGGTGGATCGTCTCGCCATCTCGCCAGGTATGCGCCAGCGCCTAGTCGATACCGTCGAAATCTGTTATCGCGAAGCCGGCGAAGTGATTTTCGAGAGGGCAGCCGGGGAGCCGGGCGGCGGAGAACAGCTCCGCTTCAATGAAAAATTCCAGTGCAAGATCTGCGGCAAGGAATTCGTCGAACCCGAGCCCAGCCTGTTCAGCTTCAACAGCCCGTTCGGAGCGTGCAAGCGCTGCCAGGGCTTCGGCAACACCATCGATTACGACATGGATCTGGTGATTCCGGACCGCATGCTCTCGCTCGATGGCGGCGCCGTCGATCCCTGGACCAAGCCGCAATACTCGGGTCACATGACGGACTTCCGTAAGGCGGTGCGCGGCAAGGTGCGCATGAACGTGCCTTTCCGCGAATTGAGCGACGAGGAAAAAGCACTGGTTTACGAGCATGTGCGGCGCTTTTTCAAATGGCTGGATACCAAGAAGTACAAAGTCCACGTGCGGGTCTTCATGAGCCGCTATCGCGGTTACACGCGCTGCCCGGATTGCGGCGGATCGCGCCTGCGTCCCGAAGCGCTGTATATTCACGTGGGCGGGAAAACGCTGGCGGAAGTGGTCACGCTCAATATCGCCGAAGCGCAGGAGTTCTTCCTCACGGCGGAACTGGGCGCCGAAGAAGCGGCCATTGCCGATAAGATTCTGCTCGAAATCCGGCAGCGTTTGAAGTTTTTGAATGACGTTGGTCTGGAATATCTGACGCTGGATCGTCTCTCGTCGACGCTTTCCGGCGGCGAAGCCCAGCGCATCCAACTCGCCACCTGCCTGGGTTCGCGTTTGGTGGGCGCCTGCTATGTTCTGGACGAGCCCTCCATCGGATTGCATAGCCGCGACACCGGCCGGCTGATCAAGATCCTGCATGAACTGCGCGACTTGGGCAACACCATCGTCGTAGTGGAACACGATCCTGAAGTGATGCGCGCGGCGGATCACATCGTCGACCTAGGCCCCGGCGCGGGAGAAAAAGGCGGCCGCATCATCTTTGAAGGCTCGTTCGACAAACTCGATGGCGCCCGGCAACAACTCGCTTACGTCGCGTTATTTGCGAGGCGATCTTCAGACTTCGCATTTTTCCAGTAGGCGCGTTCCCCATCCCAAGCGTGCGATCCGCTTCCTGGGCGCGCAGGCGCACAACCTGAAGGGCATCGACGTCACAATTCCTCTGAATATGATGGTCGCCGTGACCGGCGTTTCCGGCTCCGGCAAATCCACGCTGATGCACGAGGTGATCTATCAAAATCTGGTGAAGCGCCTGAATCGCGATTCCCCGGTCTCGCCGGACGAGGCCGAAGCCTGGGGACTCGCACCCGAAAAACTCACCTGCCAGAAGGTGGAGCACGCGGAACTGCTGAGCGCCGTGGTTTTAGTGGACCAGACGCCCATCGGCCGCACGCCGCGCTCGAATCCAGTGACTTACATCAAAGCCTTCGACCTGATTCGCGAGCTATTTGCGAAGACTCCCGAGGCCGACCGGCGCGGCTACACGGCGGGCCATTTCTCCTTCAACATTCCCGGTGGCCGCTGCGAAACCTGCCAGGGCGACGGCACGGTTACCGTCGAAATGCAGTTTCTGGCAGACGTCGAACTGGTCTGCGACGATTGCAAGGGAACTCGCTTCAAGCCGACGGTGCTGGACGTAAAATATCGCGGCCTCAACATTCATGAAGTGTTGCAGCTTACCGTGAAGGAAGCCATCTCGTTCTTCTCCGCCACGCCGCGCCTGGTGCACAAGCTGCAAGTGCTGGATGACGTCGGACTGGGTTATCTGCGGCTGGGCCAGTCCGCGACTACGCTTTCGGGAGGCGAAGCGCAGCGCGTGAAGCTCGCCGCGCACTTGTCGCAAGCCACCAGCGAAGGCACGCTCTATATCTTCGACGAACCCACCACCGGCTTGCACTTTGACGACATTGCGAAACTGCTCGACGCCTTTGAGCGTCTGCTGCGCTCCGGCGGCAGCATCCTGATCATCGAGCACAACCTCGAAGTGATCCGCTGCGCCGACTGGGTGATCGATCTTGGCCCGGAAGGCGGCGAGCGCGGCGGCCGCATTGTCGCCGAAGGCACTCCGGAAGCAGATTGCGGAGGTTGCGGAGTCTTATACTGGCAGATATCTCAAAAAGGAACTGATTGCCTCAAACACCCCACGTTGAAAAACATTTCCAGTCCTCCGATGTGGTGCGCGATATCGTGATCGGCATGGCGGACGGCCTGACCGTCCCCTTCGCCCTGGCCGCCGGACTCACGGGCGCCGTGGATCGCTCGCATATTATCGTGGTGGCCGGACTGGCGGAGATCGCGGCCGGGTCCATCGCGATGGGCCTGGGCGGCTACCTGGCCGCGCGCAGCGATGAGGATCATTACGCGAGCGAACACAAGCGGGAAGAACTTGAAATCGTCGAGCGGCTCGACGACGAGCGGCAGGAGGTCCACGAGATTCTGGAATCTTACGGCCTGGAGCGTGAACCGCGCGAGCTGGTTCTCGACGCCTTCGAACGCAATCCGAAAACTTGGGTGGATTGGATGATGCGTTTTGAGCTGGGCCTCGAAAAGCCGCAACCGGGCCGAGCGGTGCGCAGCGCCGGGACCATCGCCCTCTCTTACATCGCGGGCGGATTGATTCCGCTAACTCCCTACCTGATCACGCCGCATGCGCTGGTTGCGTTGCGCTATTCAGTGGTCGCAACCATCTTGGCGCTGGCGATCTTCGGGTTCGTCAAGGGACACTACACCGGCGTCTCGCCCTGGAAAAGCGCCTTTCGCACGACGCTTATCGGGGGCCTGGCGGCAGCGGCTGCCTTCTCGATTGCAAAGCTGTTTTCGGCGTAGCGGATCGTAAGGCCGTAAGCGTAGCCGGCTCGACATTAGGATCTACCATCCAGACGCTGCGTCCGGCCATGGACGCGGCCAGTTGCGCGTTCTCGGCGTCGCCCAAATCGCGCGCCCAAACGAATCGCGAGCCGTCTATATCGGCGCCGTTGTAGATCCACTGGAATAAGTTGTTGAGTATCAGTTTTAGCTTTGACAAAAACCAGATGGTTCCCCGGCGTCTTGGCCAGCTCGGCCATGATGCGCGGCTTATTCCGGTTGCCTTCCACGCGGCAGCACCAGGTCTGGAAATTCAGTTTCTGAGTGTAGGGGAGCCCGGCTTGCTCGGCTCCGATGCGCAGCGCCAACACCAGCACCATCACCGCAGGCAGCAGCGGCAAGATGCGGATGCGCGCGGCCTGCAGGTGGCGGCAGCATTCGACCAGAATGGCGATCAAGACCGCGGCTGCCGGCGCCAGATAATGCGGCGACGCGGCTCCTTCCAGCAGAATGGCGGCGAAGGCTCCCGCCAAGCCCGCGAATAACATTTTCCTGCGCCGCCACACGCTCCCCAGCATGATCAGCGGAATGGTCAGCACGGGCCCGAAGAAGAAGCGCCAGTACTCCTGGATCTGCAGCGTGAAGTACTCGATGAAGTTGATTGGGTTCGGACACTTTTTCGTGTTCGCCAACTTCGTAGTCGTAGTAGCTGGCCATCTCGACCATGGCGATTCTGGATGCGCGGCGGCGGAGTCCAGGCCAGCGCCATGGGCCATCCGTAAGTCTTTTGGCTGATCTGATACGCCGTGACGAATGGACTGCCGGTGACGGCTTTCAGATAGACACCCAAGCCCGCCAGCGCCGCGCCCGTCAGCAATCAGTGCGGGCACCGCGATCCTTAGCAGAGCCACGAGCCGCGTGCGATACTGCCATACCAGCATCGCCAAGAGAGGCGTTGCATAGGCGACACCTTCAAATGGCCGGGTCACGGCAAGAATCGCAAGACCCAGCCCCAGCGCCGCGCCACTGGTTACCGAAGCGTGGCGATGTAAGCGCGCGTATGCGCCCAGGACCAGCGCGCCCCCCGTGGCCGGAACGAATCCGCCGTGGTAGGCGTTTATCCAATAGCTCGCGACGGCAAAGCGCAGCGCCGCCAGCAGCACGCCAAAAAGCGCCCAGCGAGCCGGCATCCATCCGCGCAGCGCCCAATAGAGCGCCAAGAGGAAGCATGCGCATCCCGCCAGTACGCCGGCCCACGGACTGTGGAGCGCAACCTGGCCAGCAGCCAGGAGCAACGCCTGTCCCGGAAAATAATTGGAAGCGTAATGCGGCTGCTGAATGATGTGCAGACTTTCGAAATGCTGCCAGAATGCGGGGTGGATTCGCCAGACGGCCATGCGCCAGCGTGTCCGCAAGCAACAGATGGCTGAACTCGTCGGTGACCAGAGGGAACGGAACCGGCAAGACTGGGAGCAGCGCCAGACGCAGTGCAATCGCTCCCCCTATCAGACGCCAGTGCCGTGAGCGCGGGATGGCGCAGCCAAGCCTGGCGGAATGCGCAACCACGCCGGATAACGCGGACGCCAGCCCTTCTTCCAGGCCCACCATCCACCCGCGATGAGCGCCACTTCCAGCACATTGAAATCCTGGCGCACGCCCTGCCAGACCCCGGCGAGCGTCATGATCAGGATTTCGAGCAGTCGCATCTTGGATATCTGGCTATCCCCTTCTAGGAAATCGACCGGCGAGGAGTTATTCTTTACCGATGTTTAGAACCGGGCGGGAGCGAGGTACAGTCTTCTGGAACGCGGGATCGAGCAAGTGGGACGGGGATCAGGAAGCGTGGGCCGCTTCCCCAACAATAAACACCTTTCCGGGCATACTTCCGCACGCGGTACAAAACAGGCCCAGTAGCAGGAGCAGTGCGATTGGCAGCAAGGCGCTGTAAGGTGCATCTGCCAGAACCAGAAAATAGGGGATTGGCGTCAGAATGAAGCCAGCCGCCGCACGCAGAGGCGCATTCGAAGACGTCCTCACCACCGCGACAAAGGCAGGGAACAGAATAACATCGTCCGCCACGCCGGAATGGACGCTGACCAGTAATCCGCAGACCAAACTTCCGGCAAGAAGAAATTCATAGTTTTCAGTTTGCCAAGCCATCCACAAGAACGCCCCCAGAACCATTCCAATGAACAGAAGTTCCAGACTTCCATCGCCGTGCAGCGTAGCCACCAGTCCGTGAAGATTCGGCATCACCGTGGCGCTCGAGTTGATCCAGGGGTCTTGCAAGACGTTTACATACTGCCGCAGGGAATCCGCCCCCGCGACGAGCACGCCGATTCCGGTCAGAATCGCGGACCCGATTGCGGCCCCACCCAGAATCCGCCAGCGTTTCTTGACCAGCAGTAGAATCGGCACAAACAGAAACAGATGAAATTTTATGGCAAGCAGCGAAAGAATCAGACCCGCCAGAAAGTCACTCTTTCTTCTTGTCAGCAGTGCTGAAGCTCCCAGAATCGCAAGCAGGAACGGAGTGTCTTGGCCACCGCAAATCGCCGTGAGCAGGGGTATACTCATGGCCGCGAGAAATGGCAGGGCGGAACATTCTTTTGAAAAACGGATGACGAACCAAAGGACGCTTGATAACGTAGCGAGTGAGAATACAGCATAGGCCACACGGTAGGGGAGAAGGGCAAGCGGCTTAAGGAGAACGGCATAGAACGGCGGCCGCGTGTAGACAACGGATTCCATCGTGAATCCTAGCGCTTCCTTCACAACGGCTAGGTTTGCCGCGCGAGAGTACAAGTCATGCGTGCCGACAAGTCTTGCCCCTGTGTATAACTGTACGAAATCGTTCTCTCCCCGGAGGGTTCTCTCCCGTTGGAGATAGGCCAACGAGAGCAGAAAGACTATGCCCAAGGCCATGGGAAGCCAGCGCAAGACCGCATTCATCACCACACAGATCGGCCAAGGGACGCGGGATTAGACCTCGTCCGTCGTATCTGGCAGGTTTAGGCGGTTGCTAGCTGCAGCCCATCACTTCTTTATTCATTGAATCGAATGGCGCCGTGTTCGACGGCAGCAAAAGTCTTAGTTGGCCGCCGACAACTGCGTTCGAGTTAGTAGCAGACGCGCTTACACAACTTATGCGACGCCTTGCATTGCTTCCTGGCGGATCTTGTACGGGCGCCCTTCAAGCAAGTGCCATAGTCCAGCTCACAGCGGTTCCCGCAATTGCGCTTGGGGGCCGCCGCTTCCGCCAGCGGCAGAGCGCCGGCCAGCAGCAGCACAGCGGTCAGAAAACGAAAACCTTTTTTCAATGGTGCCTCCCTAGGGCCATAATCGCGCCCTCTCTAACTACCATCGGTCTCGGCGTCCAATTTGTCCACAGCAATCCAATAAATTGCTGATTTTCCGGGGCGAATCGCTGACAAACACCATGAAACCGGCAGTTGTGGGGCTGGTTAGGTCAAAAAGTCTATCTGTGTTCTGCCTGCCCGGAGCAGGCGCGGCTGCGAAGTACCTTTCCCTGCTTCTGCCCCCAGGCGCGCGGACCAGCCATCACGAAACCACAGGCTACGCCCGTACACGACCGAGGGAACGATTGCGGCCCAGGGAATGCAGCGCGCGAATACCGTTCCAGCGAATGCCGATGTGATGGCCACGTAGGCGCTCATCATTTTTACAAGATGCTCCTGCATCCACACGCGTCTAAGCCAAGCCTCCGGCAGAAAGTTCCGCAGAAGATCGTATCCGCTGAGAGCGACCAGTCCTCCCAGAATCGACCACGTAAGCACCGGCGACCAGGGCTGGTGCAGCCGACGCATGTGCGGGTTGGGGGTACGGTCATCCCGACTAACTGCCGTCCGTCTCAGCCACCAATTTGTCCACGGCAATCCAATAAATTGCGGGTTTTCCGTGACGGTCGCTCACAAAAACCACAAACTGGCTGTTGGGGGCAAAGGCTGGGGCCACCAGCGCCGGGTCGCTAGCGCGGTGTTCCGCCAAGGCCAGCTCGCGCCGCGCCGCCCGGATTAGCAGAAGCAGATAGGGCGAAGCCTTGCTGCCGCTCGCGCCCACGTAGACACTGGCGTCCGCGTTGGCGTGAAAGCGTACGAACTGGCTGGTGTCGGCGATCTTTGGCGTCCGCGCCCTGCCCAGTGCCGGTCCCCGGCGTCCATTCGCGTAGTGCAGTCAGCTTATGAGGATCGGCCGGGCGATTCAGGTACTCGATCGCGTGACCATCCGCAGTCCATTGTGCCTGCAGCGTTTGCCCTCCGGCGAGCGGCAAGCGGCGGTTTTCCTTCCGGCTGAAACGAATGCTCCATAACTCGCCGCGGCTGCGGTACATCAGCGAGGTATCGCGCGGGCGCAGCAGAGGATCGCTCAGTTCCTCGGATGATTCGAGCAAGGTAGCCGCCTCGCCAGACTGCGTATGAAGTAGCCTCAGGCGATAGTCCGACGCGCTCTTCTCTATGAATGCCGCGTACCGGCCGTCGTCGCTGTAGCTGGCGCCGGGCAACTTCTCGAAGACCCTCGGGAACCTTGTAAACCACGCGCGGCTTCAGGGCGGGAAAGGACGTCTCAACCAGACTCGGTCCATCAAAATGCCAAAATCCGCGCTCGTTGGCGAGCATGGCGATGGACGCCGCATCCAGATTTTCGGCGTCGGTCAGTTGCCGCGATTCCCTGCTCTTCAGATCCATGCGGTAGGCTTGCCATTTGCCGTCCAAGTCGGAGGCGTAAAGCAACTGGCGCACCGTGACGCCGCGGTTGCCGGTGGCCGGCAGGGAACTGGTGAACTGGGGATCGGTGAGGCGCACCACCGTAAATTCGGTGGCCGGATCTGAGTAACGCACTGCGACCGAGGGGAGAATGCGGCCCCTGGCCCTGGTTTCCGCAGCCCGGGATGCTACGGTCAGCGAAGCCAGGAACGCGCGGCGGGAGTACCGATTCCTCCTGATCCGGGAGCCCATTGTTCGATCCTAGCATCCAGTGAGACAGGACTATGGCCCAGGGAGCGCTGTGCGCTTCGCTCGCCCTAGCAACGTTGGTTGTCACGAGCGTCAATAGACGTGACCTTCTTTTTCGCCGTCCTGAATTGATATCGGTCCAGTATCACCGCGAAACTGAAAGCATCGTGGCGCACTACTTTGCCCACCGTGACGAACCGGAGAGGGACCCGCCCGTGTAAAAGCGATGGCCATTCAATGTTCAGTTCCACACCCGCGCCTACGCCGATCTCGTGTTGGGAGGAAACCAGAATCCCATCCCTGCTTATGTTCACTACCCTGCCCTCTCCAGCGCAAGGAGACCCGGGCCCAAGAGTTCGATAGCTGACCCGCAGTTCGAGCGGAAAACGAACCTTGGACCGCCGTTCGATCGAAAACGTGCGAGAAAAGTCACGGGGTTCGGTATCTTTTACCTGGATCAGGGACATCGCACTAGGCACCTCGCTTTCGATAGCAAGTGACGCGCCAAGCTCTGAAACTGCACTAGAAGCGATTCAACTTCGCTCCTGCGGACTACCCGGAGCCCGAGAGCTTCGTTTCTCCAGCCTCGCAAGTCTTTAGATTTGAGTTGACTCCATCCCTAGACGCCCGCCAGTGACACTGAGTGCGACCTTCTGTGGTCGGGTGACCTTAGGTCGTCGTTAGCCTCGTGGGAAGGGTGGCAGTATAGAGGCTTATTGCAGGACTTGCAATGATGAATCACCTGGCGGCACTTGGCGAAACGATTGCAATATCTATTCGCATAATTTAGCGGCGAACCGTTCCTTTTCGGACGCGAAGGGACGAGCGCACGGGGCCAGTGATTGTAAGTGCTGGCCCGAATTCCGCTGCCGGTGCCGTGCCGAGCAGTGCCAGACCAAATCGGCAGGAGAATCATGACCTTGAATACAACCGTTTCAGACAACGACGATCTCCCCTCCATCACCGTCGACAAAGATGTATATCGGCAGCTGATCCAACAGTTCCATGAAAGTTCGATCCAACGGTACGGCGTTGACAGCGAGCAGACGCGGATGTTTCACCTGCATCTCACGGCGCACGCCGCAGGGGATTGATGCCGACGCGGCTTAATGCAAGCGCTGGGTGGCGATCCCGTCGCCCTCTTGCCAGGCCGCAACGACTGCGCCATCGGAGAGTACGGTAATCGCCGGGAAGGCTCCGTCATGTGACAGCGTCACCGGCACCGCGCCGGGGGCTCGCAGTTCGACTCCGGAAGCGCTGACCCAGGCGACGTAAGCTCCCTTGGGGCCGGCTGCCACAGCCAGGTCTTTTCCTTGGCCGAGCGCGGTTTCGTGTCCGCCTGGCTCCGCCAAGTACACGGTACCTTCGCGGCGCCACGCCGTGAATACGCGCTGCTGGGAGATCACGACACCACCGCCATCCATCGGACAACCTTTCAATTTCCAGGTGCCCATGCCGAGTTTTTCGGCCGGGCCGAACGCAGCGCCGGCACGAGACCGCGCCAAGTACATGTCGCGAGAACCGTCCAGCCAGTTGCGCCACATCACCAGAAGTTCTCCGTCAGGCGTAAACGCCGAGGAGGGATGGCAGCACTCGCAGATGGTTCCGTCGGGCGATTGATAGACCAGGAAGTTCTTCGACCAGGTGGCGCCTGCGTCGGCGGAGCGCGCTCCATAAAGCGTCTTGCCCGGCGTGCTAGCACGATGATCGAGCCAGGCCACGAACAAGTTGCCCTTGGCATCGGCGGCCAGCGTGTGGAGTGCTTCGTTAGGCGCGTTGGGGACGTCATTGACGCGGATGGCCTGGGACCAGGTCTTGCCGCCGTCGGTGGAGCGCCAGACGAACAGGTCGCCGTCGAGGCCCGCGCCGTGGGCGTGCGCATCCGAGTTGGCGGTCTTACTGGTAATCGCGCTAATGACGATGGTTTTCCCGGAAATGGCGATACGCGGACCGCGGTGGTGGGTGAGCACAACATTGCTGGCCTGCTCGACTTTGACCGGCGCCGAAAAGGTGCGTCCGGAGTCATGCGAGACGGCGAAATAGATCGCGGAGCCTGCACCGAAGGTGAGCGCGACGGTGGAACCGCTGGCCGCCAGTTGCGGCTCACGCGCCGGGGCATCGGGGCCCATGGGGCCGAGGTTCAGGGCCAGCATGGCGGCAAAAATGAGGGAATGCATGGTGTGCTCCTGTCGACAAATCTATCACAAGGCGATTCGCAACCAGACCGAAGGCCGCCGGGTGTGCCAATCGGTTGCCTGCTGGTAGGCATACGCCAAGGCAAGCACGCGTGATTCCCCAAATCGCGGCCCGGAGATTTGCAGACCGATGGGCAGGCCATCGCGCGTGAATCCGCACGGGATCGAAATCGTCGGAAGCCCAAAAATGTCGAAGGGTCGCGTGTTGTGCATCAGCGGTGCACCCCCCATGCGCTCCTGTTGCGCGCCATCGGCGATGGTCACGGCTGGCACCGGCGTCGTAGGAGTCACCAGAAGATCAACCGAGGAAAACACGGTTCCGACCGCGCGGCGCAGCCTGTCTAGTTCGCGGCGAGCCTCTGCGTAGGTGGACGCGCTGATAGTGGCTCCTCCCCGCAGACGGCCAAGCGTGTTGGGCTGATACAACTCCGGCGTCTTCGTCAAGTATGGCGCATGATACGCGTACGCTTCGACCGGCAACACGGGAAGCGGCTGGTATGGGGGAAGGTCGGCATCCCGCACCCCGGCTGTGAGCTTGCCGATGACCTTCAGTGCGGCGTTGATCGCGGCTTCCACCTGCGGGTCGATCTGATCAAAGAAGAATCGACGCACCACTCCGATTTTCAGTGCGGCCGTCTTCGCATGCATCGCCTGCCGGTAGCGCTCTACTGGAAAATCGATCGTCGTGGTATCGAGCGGGTCGTAGCCGGCGATAGCTTCCAGCATCAGCGCGGTGTCGGCGGCAGTCCGGCATATGGGTCCGACATGATCGAGCGACCAGGAGAGCGGCACCACGCCGCGGACGCTCACACGCCCGTAGGTTGGCTTCAGTCCGCTTACACCGCAAAACGACGACGGCTCGCGGATAGAGCCTCCCGTGTCCGATCCCATCGCTCCGAAGCACATTCCGGCGGCGACGGCTGCGGCGGACCCGCTCGACGAGCCGCCCGCAATGCGGTCCAGATCCCAGGGATTGTGAACCGCACCGTAGTGGCTGGTAATGGATGTCGAGCCATAGGCGAATTCATCCATGTTGTTCTTACCGACGATCACCGCGCCGGCGGCCTTGAGCCTTCGTACCACTTCCGCGTCTTCAGAAGGGATGCGGTTGGCGAACACCGCGCTCGCGCAAGTGGTCCTGACGCCGGCGGTGTCGAACAGGTCCTTGAGCGCGATGGGGATTCCGTGCAGGGGACCGCGCGATTTGCCCGCATGCAGTTCGGCTTCGAGGTCGCGCGCCTGCGCTAAGGATTGTTCCGCCATTACCGTGATATAGGCGTTGATCTTCGGGTTCAGCTTTTCAATGCGCGCGAGGCATTCACGCGTCAGTTCGACGGGCGAGATTTTCCCGCGCCGCACTTGTTCGGAAGCCTGCGCGAGCGTCCAATCGGTGGGCGAAGAGGACACCGTCTGGGCGCCGGCCGACGCTGCAAGTAGCATCGCGAGAGTTTCCCTGCGCGTCAGCGTGTAGGACATGAGTTCGCGTCTATTTCGGCGTGAGTTTCAACAGCTTACTGGTCAGCGGCGTACGGTATGACATCGAAGGGGTGCCGCTGTCGGTCAGTACGTAGACGGCGCCGTCGGGCCCAACGCGCACGTCGCGGATGCGAGTGTTCAATTCCGTAAGCAGAGGCTCTTCCGAAACCACTTTGTCGTCAACGATGGCGAGCCGAACTAGCACCATGCCGCGCAGACCGCCGACGAAGACGCTGTTCTTCCACTGCGGAAATAAATTGCCGGTATAGAAGGCGAGGCCCGAAGGCGCGATCACCGGATCCCAGTAGTACACCGGCTCCTCCATGCCTTCCTTATGCGTGCTGCCGTCGCCGATGGGGGTGCCCGGATAGTCGATGCCATGCGCGACCACAGGCCATCCGTAATTCTTGCCCTTCTCGATGATGTTCAACTCGTCGCCGCCGCGCGGACCATGCTCGGTCTCCCACAATTGCCCTCTCGGATCAAAGGCCAGACCTTCCTCGCTGCGCAGTCCAGTGGCCCAGATCTCGGGCAGGACACCTGGCTTTCCCAGGAACGGATTGTCAGGTGCGGGCGCGCCGTCGGGTGTAATGTGAATGATCTTGCCAAGATCGGTGTCCATGCGCTGCGCGACGTCCCAGGGCGGCGAATCTGAGCGGTCGCCGATGGTCACGAACAGAGTGCCGTCGGGCGCGATGGCAATGCGGCCGCCGGTCTTGCCGCCGAGTCGTTTGGACGGCATGGCCGGCTGGGCGCGAAAAATAACTTTGGCGTCGACCAAGGCGCACTTGGCTTCGTCGAGCTTGGCGCGAACTACGTACGTGTTGCTGTCGGTATAGGTGTCGCTGCCGGTGTTATTGACGTAATCGAAAAAGGTGAAGAAGATCTGATGGTTGGTGGCGAAATGCGGGTCGAGCATCACATCCAGCACGCCAACGTCTCTTGCGCCGGGGGACATCAGCGCTGACACACCGGCGACGGGCTCCGACAGTCCGCCCTTGGGGTCAAAAATGCGTATGCTACCGGGCAACCTTTCAGTGAGGAGAAATTTACCGTCCGGCAGAAACGCCAGGCTCCAGGGCACTGGCAGATTGTCGATGAGCGTCGTTACTTTAAAGGGCGCGGAGGCGTGATACGGCGCGCGGGTCTGCTGGGGGAATACGGGATGGTTGTCGCTCTTTTCCGGCGGGCGCGTCTCGGTCGGCTTACCCTCGATCCTGGCGGGCTCCGGCCTGATAGCTGTCTGGGCGTCAACCGCCGCAGGGAACAACTGCCAGGCAAGCCCACAAAGCCGTAATCAAGAAAGGTCTCATGCGCATTCCTCGATCCTAGCACCGAGTGTGCCCGGAACAAGGGGCCATAGCCATCCCGGTAGGATCTGTGATAACAGTAAGGCCATGTCGCGTTTGCTTACCGCCGCCTTTGCCGCGGGCCTGATGGCACAGGCCCAGATTCCCGTCGTCGATTCCCGCAATACTAATACCCCGAACACCGACACCCATTTCGTGCCTCGGACCTATAAGACCCTGGCGGAGTGGGAGGCGCGCAAGCAGGCGCTTCGCACCCAGATCGTCTCGGCCGCCGGCTTGCTGCCACTGTTTCCGAAGAACGATCTGCATCCGCAGATTTTCGGGCGTATCCAGAACCGCGACTGCATCATCGAGAAGGTGCTGATCGAGACGCTCCCGGGCTACTATCTGGCCGGCAACCTGTACCGTCCGCTCACGCCCGCGCCGACGGGCGGATACCCCGCGATCATCAGCCCGCATGGCCACTGGAGTTACGGCCGCCTGGAGAACACCGACATCGTCTCCATTCCCGCCCGCGCGATCAACCTCGCCCGCCAGGGCTACGTGGTGTTCAGCTACGACATGGTGGGGTACAACGACACGATCCAGACGCCGCACGATTTCGGCGATAAACCGGTAGAAGAACTGTGGAGCTTCGGCCCATTCGGCTTGCAGTTGTGGAACTCGATTCGCGCGATCGACTTCGTGGAGAAACTACCGGGGGTAAATCCAAATATGATTGGCGCCACTGGAGCATCAGGCGGCGGCACACAAACTTACAACGTCGCCGCGGTGGATGATCGCATCAAGTTTTCCGCGCCGGCCAACATGGTCTCGCTGATCATGCAGGGCGGCGGGCTGTGCGAGAACGCGCCCGGGCTGCGGCTAGACACGAATAATGTCGAGGTTGCAGCTATGATGGCCCCGCGCCCCATGATCATGTCGGCATCGACGGGTGACTGGACGCGCAACATGCGCACGGAAGAGTATCCCGCCGTCCGCGCGATTTACGACCTCTATGACAAAGGCGGCGACGTTGAGATGTTTTTCCAGGACGCGCCGCACAATTACAACAAGCCGAATCGAGAGGCGATGTATGCGTTCTTCGGCAAGCACGTGTTGGGTGAAACGGATGCATCCAAGTTGAAGGAGCGACCGATCCAGATGGAGAAGTTGCAGGACATGATGGTGCTGCACAATCGGCAACTGCCCGCGAACGCCGTAACTTTCGCGCAACTGTTCGAGGAATGGAATCGCCTCGCCCGGGAGCAGACCGCCGGTTTCCGCGAGCGCCTTACAGCGGCTCTGGCGGCGGAGTGGCCCTCGCAAGTAATCAACGAAGGGACCAGCGAACGCATTGTATTGGGACGCCCGGGCAAGGGCGACCGCATCCCCGCGATCTGGATCAAAGGCTCGAATCCGCCGGCGCTGGTGATTCATCCCGAGGGCGCGGACGCGGCGCGCAAGGATCCAGGGGTCGCGCGCTTGCTCCAGGCAGGCCGTGCGGTTCTGCTGATCGATGCTTTTCAGACGGGCGCCGCCAAGGCTCCGCGCGACCGTTCCGTGAAGATGTTCCTCACCTTCAATAAGACCGACGATGCCAACCGCGTGCAGGACATCCTGACCGCTCTGGCGTGGCTGAAGCAGCCGAAGACCCAGTTGATCGGTTTGGGTAAAGCCGCGATCTGGACGGAATTCGCGGCCGCGGTCGCGCCTGTTGCCGTAGAATTGCAAGCCGATCTGTCGGGTTTCCAGGGCACCGACGAAGAGTTTGTGAAAGACTTCTTCGTTCCGGGTATTCAACGCGCCGGAGGCCTGCGGGCGGCTCGTGCGTTAGTGAAATAGGGCGCTCTACAACTCCATCCGCTCCAGCTTGCGGTAGAGCGTCTTGCGTTCGATACCGAGGATCTTTGCGGCGCGGGTCTTGTTGCCATTGGTGGCCGTCAGCACGCGCCGGATCTGGTCGGTCTCGGCGTCGGCCAGCGACTCGTTGCCATGATCGCGGGAATCCATCTGCTCAATCGCGGCCTCGACAACAGCTTTGTCGATGCGCGCGCCCGGCGCCAGTATCGTCAGCCGTTCCATCAGGTGCTGGAGTTGGCGGATGTTGCCGGGCCAGCTATAATCTTCCAACGCCTTGACGCCACTGTCGGTGATCTTCGTCGCCAGTCCGTAGCGCTCGTTGTAGCGCTTCAAAAAATAATGCGTTAACAGTGGAATATCGCTGGTCCTCTCGCATAGCGGAGGCACGGTCAGCCGCACCACATTCAGGCGGTACCACAAGTCCTCGCGGAACTTGCCTTCCTCGACCATCTTCTGCACGTCTTTGTTGGTGGCCGCGATCACGCGCACATCCACTTTCTTGGCGCGCGCCGAGCCCAGCGGACGAATCTCTCGCTCCTGTAAAAACCGCAGCAACTTGAGTTGGAAACCCAGATCGATGTCACCGATCTCATCCAGGAACACGGTACCCCCGTGGGCCGCTTCGAATACACCCGTACGGTCGCGATCGGCCCCGGTGTAGGCACCCCGCAGCGTACCGAAGAGCTCGCTTTCCAGCAGCGACGGCGCAATCGCGCCGCAATCCACCGGCACGAAAGGCTGCTGCGCGCGCTTGCTGTTGCGATGAATCATGCCGGCGATCAGTTCCTTGCCGGTGCCGGTCTCGCCTTCGATCAGCACCGTCGCGTCGGTGGGCGCGACGCGCGAGAGCGTTTTATAGATCTCGATCATGCGCGGCGAGCTGCCGATCATTTCCGTATCCGGCAGATCGTCGATAGTGGCGGAGTCGTTCTCTTCTTCGGCCGCGCCCAACAACTTTTCAGCGCGCCGGATGGTCTCGAGCATCTGCGCCATCTCGAACGGCTTGGCGAGATACTCGAATGCCCCACCTTCGGTGGCCGCCATCACAGTTTCCATACTGCCGCGGCCGGTCATCAGGATCACGGCGCACAGCGGGTTGTGTTTACGCGCGGCGTGGAGCACATCGATGCCGGTGCGCTCGTCCAGATAAATATCGGAGATGACGATGGAGTAGGGATCGGGCTCGGCCGCCAGCCGCTCGATTGCTTCGCGCGTGGAGGCGACGGCTTCGGGCTGATAGCCTTCCAGCTCCAGCACGGTCACCATGGTGTTCCGGACCGAGGGGTCATCCTCGACGATCAATAGCTTCTGCAATGCTGCTCCTCGCGACCCTGCTCTTTAAGACCATAGTAAAGCACGAGCCTTTTCCCGGCTCGCTGGTCACTTCCATCCGCCCGCCATGATGCGTGACGATTTGTTCCACGATTGACAGGCCGATGCCGGTGCCCACTTCGCCCGATTGCTCGGCGCGCTGCGTCCGGTAAAATTTCTTGAATATATTCTTGATTTCTTTCGCGTCCATGCCAATTCCTTGATCGCGCACCGAAACTCGAAGTTCCTCGCCGTCCCGCTCCGCAAATATCGAGACGTGGGTTTCTCCCGGAGAATATTTTACGGCGTTGGTCAGCAGATTGTAGAACGCATATTCCATCAGCTCGCGATCGCCGGTGAGCGTTCCTTCTATCGGGGTTTCAAGCGACAGGCGAATGTTTTTCCGGCTGGCGAGCGGCTCTACCCGCCGCATGCAGGTGTCGATCAAGTCCGCCGCCTGGAACATCTCGCGCTTCAATTCCATCTCACCTTCCGCCAGGCGCTCAACGTCAAGGAAAGTCTGAATCAGGCGGGCCAGGCGTTTCGACTCGGAGTTAATCATTTCACTCAACTGCTTCTGCTTGGCTTCCGGCAGCGAGTAGTTGGTCATGATTTCGCTCGACCCCTGGATGGCCGTCAGCGGCGTGCGCATCTCGTGCGCGGCCCAGTGGATGGCTTGCTGATAGCGCGATTTTTCGGATTCACTTCGTCGCAACTGGCGGCGAACGAAGAAGTGCTGATAGGTCGCTGCACCTGCGCTCGCAAGCCAGGCTACCGCCGCCGGACCAAACAGGGGAAATACCACTCCCCTGCCAAAGAAGAAAATGGGCGCCGCGAGTGCCGTCACGACGATTACTACCGCGACCGCGTACGCCGTCCATCCGGAAAGCAGCGCGAACGCCAGGCCCGTGCCCGCCGCGAATAGCAGCGACAATCCCAAGGGCGCTAAATTGCCGGCGTGCCGCAGGAAATCGCCGCGGGCCATGGTCTCAAACGCGTGGGCGTGAACCTCGACGCCGGGTACGTTCACTCCGTAGGGATTGAGCAGCCGGTCCCGCGCCGCCGAGAGCGCCGTGATTCCCAGGAACACCGTTTTGCCACGCAGCAGATTCGCGCTCCCTCTCAGATGCAGCGCGGAGACCGTTGGGATTCCAGCAGGCTGGTAGCGAATCAACATGGGCCGCCCGGCATTTGCTCGCGCCGCGGGAATGACCGTGCCGCCGACTTCCACGTCATCCGGCGATTCGATAATCTCCTGCCCCCGCGAAATGCGAAACGCTTCGAGCGCCAGCGCCCACCGCCGCTGGTGGTTCGCGGTCTCCTCGATCGAGACCTCGCGGCTCACGCCGTCAAACCGGTCGATTTCCAAATTCACGTGACCCAGCGCTGCGGCAGCGCTGGCGAATCGCGGCAGAGGATCTTCCCACGCACCGCCCACCAGGTCACAGTCCAAGATTAAATTCTTGGTGTCGCGCAAAGCCGCTTCCAGGCGCGCGTCCTCGACGTCATCGCCTTTATCGCTGAGGATCACGTCCAGCGCCACCGCCTTGGGCTGCGCGGCGTCAATCTGCTCCAAATCTTGAGTGAGTATCGGCCGGATATTGCGCATCCCGCCACGCGTCCGCAGAGTTTCTTCGTCGATCGCGACGACCACGGACGACGGCTCCGCGGCGTTCTTCGGCGGCGTCATCTGCGTCATCAGATCGTAAGCGTAGTGATCCACCCGTGCTGCGAGCGCAGTCCACCCCGCCAGTATCCCAGCGGCGAAGCATCCAGCCAGCACCGCAATGTAAACGAGATTACGACTACTTGCCAACAAGCTTCTCGATCTCTTCGGCTTCCTTGGGCAGCGCGGAGCTGAGCACTTCGGCGCCGGTTGCAGTGACCAACAACGTGTCCTCGATACGAATCCCGAAGTGCTCTTCCGGAAGGTAGATGCCGGGTTCGATGGTGATCACCATGCCCGGCTCCAGCCGCGTATCGAAGCTGCCCGGGTCGTGCACTTCCAGGCCCACGAAGTGCCCTAATCCATGCACGAAGTATTTTCCGAGCGGAGCGCCGTGCAGATCCTTGCCATGCGTGTTGATGTAGTCCATCGCGATCTTGCGCAGGCTGGTAGAACTGTCGCCCAGCAGCGTCATCCCCGGCTTCACGGCCGCGATGGCCGCCTTCTGCGCCGCCAGTACGATGTCGTAGATCTCTCTCTGCCTTGGCGTGAACTTGCCGTTCGCGGGGACCGTGCGCGTGACGTCCGTGGTATAGCCCGCGTATTCGCCGCCCACGTCCATCAACACCATGTCTCCGGATTCGATCCGCCTCTGGTTCGCCGAGTAGTGCAGCACCACGCTGTCGGGTCCGCTAGCCACAATGGGCGTGTAGGCGCTGCGCTCGCAGCCGAGGTCCAGATAAGTTTCCAGCATGGTAGCCGCGATCTGATATTCGAACAGGTCCGGTTTCATGCGCCGCCAAGCCGCGCGATGGGCCGCGACCGTGGCCTCGGTCGCCTTGCGGATCAGCGCAATCTCCGCCGCCGACTTCCGCAGACGAAAACGCGCGATGGAATCCGCTGCGTCCCGCCTATCATGCAGCGGAGCCAGCCGCGCCAGATCGCGTGCTTGCGCGTCACCGCCCAGCGCATAGATCGCTTCCGCCGATTCCATGGCTCTCACAAACTGCGCTTCGAGCTGGGCCCGCGGCAGCACTCTATCGAAGCCGGCTTTTTGCGCGGCGTCTTTTTCGTCCGGACCCGTGGTACGGCCGTTATAGGTTTCGCGATTCGCCACCCGCGGCGGAAGGAACAGAATCTCGTCTTTAGGAGTCAGCAGCAGCGTAGCGCCGGGCTCGTGCCAGCCCGTGAGGTATTCAAAGTCCGGCTCTTGATAAAAGGTGTCGTGCAGATCCGACGGGTCCGCTGCGCCCATCAGCACCAGCACTCCGTCGAGCGATTTGCGCAACTCCGCGCGCCGCTCGCGGTACTCCGCCGACGGAATCGTCTGCGCCTGCGCAGGCGTCAGCGCCGCCAAGCCTAGGATGATCCAGCATACTGCACGCATCACAAACAATAGTTTAACTGTGCCGGCGGCCGCTCCCGGGCTCAGGATGAATAATCTCAAAAATAAGCGAAGCAGGAGAAGCGTTGTGACGGTATGATGGCTTAGCGGGGGGAATAAGCGCGGAGATCCCCGCTATTTCTCCCCCCCACACGACAATTCAACAAAAACGTGTATTTCAAGCCGGGAGACTAACAACCAAACGCTATGTCGATTAAGAATTTAGGCGTAACGGCGTTGCTCTTCGCCTTATGCGCAGTGCCTGCTTGGCCCCAAGCGCTCATTATTTCGCAGATCGTTGACGGCGAGGTGTGGCAGACGACGATCGTGCTTACAAATACGACCACCACCACGGCAACCGCGAGCTTAAGTTTCTTTCAAGAAACTTCTCTCAACGCAACGCAGCCTTGGAACCTGTCCTTCCTTGAGGTAGCTTCCACGCAATCGATCGCGCTAGCGGGTGGCCAGACGTTGCTTCTCCACACACCGGGCACGGCCGCGAATCTGACCCAGGGATGGGGCCAGCTCACAGGAAGCCCGGGTGTGGTCGCCTATGCCGTCTTCACTAAGAGGCCCCAGGGACTTCCCGCTCAGATAGGCACCTCCGAAGCCATCGCCAGTGCCAGCCGCATCCTGGTGCCTTTCGACAACACATCCGCCAATGTCTCGTCCATGGCTCTTGTAAACACCAGCCAGGCTCCGCAGACGATTTCCGTCAAAATCCAAACTACGGGAGGGACTATCTCGCAGGACATCCTCTCGAATATTCCCGCGCAAGGCCATATTGCGTTCACTTTTCCGGCACAGTTCGCGGCCACCGTAGGACAAAGCGGCCTGGCGGAATTCTATACGGCGTCGGGGACAATCGCTCTGCTGGCGCTAAATTTCAATCCCGCGGGCTCTTTGTCCACAGCCCCGGCTTATCCCGAGGCCGGACCACCCATTATTGGCGTGGTGGGTGGAGGCGCGGCCCTATTTTCGACTTTCGGTCCCATGCAAATGTTCTTTCAGCCAGGCGGGTTCGCTCCAGGCACGGTCCTGTTAGCGCTTACTCTAAACGCCGACAATAGCACCTATACCGCCCAGCTAAACGGTGGTGTCACGTTCACAAACGGAATATTCACCGCCAATGGCCTGTCGTTTAGCGCTAGCGTTTTACAAGCGAACGCAACGTTGCCGCACTATGGTTACTTCCTGGCTCCGGACTCCACGCGCTATGTGGTGTCCAGCGGGTCGCTAACTTTTAATCTGAATGCCTCGGTGCTCTCATCGAATGTCCAGACTGGAAACATTACCGGAACCCTCAGTATCACCGGCACACCTTACGGCGGGGGCGCCCAAGTGACGCTGTCCGGCCCGGTCTCGGGGCCGTACTTCGCAACGCTCGCGCCCTAACGGCAAGGTGCAGCGGGCCGCGCGATGTAAGAAACCATGCGTCCGGCGGCGAGCTGGTCGCGGCGGTAGGAATGGAACAGGCGGGCGTCGCACTTGGTGCAACCGCCGAGAACATCGATGCGATGTTCCGCGACGCCCGCATCCAACATCTGCCGGCGGTTGATGGCAGCCAGATCGATCCGCGCGGCTTGCTCCATGCCGAATCGACGCGCCACGTCCGCGCCTACTTCGTAGCAGCAGGCGCCAATGCCCGGCCCTATGGCTGCGTAGACGTCCGCCGCTTCGGTGCCGCAGAGCCGGTGCATTTCTTCCAGCGTGCGGATCGCAATACGCGCCGCCGTGCCGCGCCATCCGGCATGCACCGCGGCCACGGCGCGATTTCGACCGTCAGCGAGAAGGATGGGGTAACAATCCGCCGTCCGAACCGACACCGGAACCCCGGCGAGCGCAGTCACCAGGGCGTCGCCCTCACCGGCGCATCCGATCTGCTCCCCGAGCAGCACGATCCCCGAGTGGATCTGCTTCAGGCTCGCCATGCTTTCTTGCGGGATGGAGTCGGCGCGAGTGCCAAATCCGTGATTGAGCCACTTCAACTCGGAGAGCAGCGAAGAATACAGCACGCGAGTCTAGTCGATCGCCCGATCCAGCAGCAGCGAAAGGTGGCGGGTCTTTTGATCCACGCGCTCTTTGAGGGAAGACAGTTCGCGCTCGATAGCGCCGAGGCGGTCCGCCAGGTGGAGGCATGCCAGCACCGCGATGCGCTGCGCATCCATGTTCCCGGCCCGCTGCGCGATGGACGTCATCAACTCGTCCACGGTATGCGCCAGCGTTTCTACTTCGCCGGCCTCATCGGTGGCCGCAAGGGTATAGGTTTGGTTGAAGATGGTGACGCGCACCGTCTTGCGTTCCGCTCCCGAGTCCATTCCGGCGCCTCCAGGCTCTACTGGCCGCTCAGTTGATCCATCTGTCCCAGCAGTTTTTCGATGCGCACGCGAACCTGCTTGCGCTCCACTCTTAATCCGTCGAGTTCCTGGCGTAGCCGCTCGGCTTCGGCCGCGGCCTTCTTGAGCGGAGCCAGTTCCGACATCGCCACGCGCGCTTCGGCAAGATCGCTCAATGCCGCGTCGCGCTCCGCCTTTAAGGTTGCCACCAGTTCGACTGCGCGGCGAATTCGTTCCTCGAGATTCGCCAGCGAATCCAGTTCGGATTCAGGTTGCGGCGTCGACATGGCGATCAACTAAGCGGCCTTCTGTGGGGGCGCGGCCTTTGCGAGCGCTGCCTTGGCCTGGTTCACCAGCTCGCCAAACGCCGCCGCATCGGTCAGCGCCATGTCGGCCAGCACCTTGCGGTTCAGCTCCACGCCGGCCTTCTTCAGGCCGTCCATGAACTTGCTGTAGGATATTTCGGCCGCCCGGCAGGCCGCTCCGATGCGCACGATCCACAGCGAGCGGAAATCGCGCTTTTTGAGCCTCCGGCCCTTGTAGCCGTAGCGCAGCGACTTCTCGACTGCCTCCTGCGCGGACCGGTACAGCTTGCTCTTGGTGAGGAAAAAACCCTTGGCGAGGGTAAGCGTCTTCTTGCGGCTATTGCGCCGCTTGGTACCACGTTTGACTCTTGGCACGTTTCATCTCCTTGGGTTTTAACCCGTTTGATAATTGCTGGCGAATCAGGCACGTGCGGCGCACTGTTCACCAAAATCATTTCGCCCCCGGTTGCCGGCAAAAAAGCGGCTACCGCCGGGAGCAGCCCCGTAGGGCTAGTACGGAATCATGCGGTGGATCTCAGGCGAGTTAGCCGGATCGGCTATCGACGACTGCCCCAACCGGCGCTTCCGCGTGCGCGACTTCGAGGTCAGGATATGACGGGCAAATGCATGCCGGCGCTTGATTTTGCCGGTACCCGTCTTCTTGAACCGTTTGGCCGCACCCTTATGGGTCTTCAACTTTGGCATATAAACTTTCCTGGGTGTGATCGGCCATCCGCTGCTTAGGGACAACCTTTTCGATGTTAACACAGCGCTATGCGCTGCCGCATCCTGCGCAATGGGATTGCGCCCTAGTTGGGCGCCTGCACCGGAAACTTCGCATCCGGCCACTTCGCGGCGAACTCCTTGGCATGGGTGTTGCAGACCTGCTCGGGATTCGATCCCCGCGGCTCATTTTCGCCAAAAAACTTATAATCCGTCTCCCACAGCGCAGGCTGCTTGCAGTGGTCGCACTTGTTGAGAGGATTCGCGTGGATGGCCGTGATTCTGTGGCCGTAAGATTCTGACATTGGGCTCCTTTGAACTCGAATAGGGTTCCCGGGACCCCACTTGAGCGTAGCACGGCAATTCATGAAACATTTTCCGGCGTGATCCCTCTAATGGGGCAGCAGAGGTGCATATGAACGCCACCGGTGAAGCAATTCTCACCCACCCCGGTCCTCAGGGCCATTTCGTATATCCCTACACCAATGAATCCCAGTTTTCCGAAGCGGTGTACCTCTTCGTCAGTTCCGGGCTGCGGAAGGGTGGATCGGTGCTCCTGGTGATGACGGAATCTCATTGTGGGCCGATTCGAACGCGACTGCAGGACGACGGGCTAGAAGTCGATGAACTTGAAACCGGCGGCCAGTTCGTATGCGTAACCGCCGAGAGCCTTTTGGGCACCTTCATGTTCGACGGAATCATCGACGACGATCTTTGCAAGGTCACAATCGGCAGACTCATCGAAAAAGCCCGGGCTGCCAGTTCCAACGGCGAGGTTCGGGTATTCGGCGAGATGGTCGATCTAATCTGGCTTCCTAATCCCAAAGCTACCCAGCGGCTTGAGGAATTGTGGAATCAAGTGATCAAGCTGCATTCCGTGCCCCTTATGTGCGCCTACTCCTTAGGTGGTAACCGGCCAGACGTGCTTCCCGACGCTTTAATGCAATGTCACTCCGAAGCATTGACCTGATCGGCTATTAGAGCCACGGCGGCCAGAGCTGAACACTCCACGCTTAACGGGCCGAAGTCTCTGCTTGCCCACTCCCCGTTGTATACTGCCTTCCATGAAGGAAACGTCGATCACTCGCCGCACGGTTCTCGCCGGTGCAACCCTGATTCCGCTGGCCGCCATACAGCGCGCCGAAGCCCAGACGCCCGCTGCTGCGCCAGCTCCTGCGATGACAGCCGATCAGCGCAAAATTCTGGACGCTTTCATCGACCGCCTGATCCCCAAAGACGAGCTCGGCCCCGGCGCCGTCGAGTGCGGGGTGGGCGATTACATTGATCGCTGCCTGGCCGACTATCTCGCCGCCGAAAGGCCATTGTTCCTCGACGGCCTCGCCAGCCTGGATGTCTTCTCACTCCGCACCCAGGGCATCGCCTTCGCCAGCCTGACCGCTGATAAGCAGGACGCCGTCCTCACCGCCATCGACAACAATCAGGCTCCCAACCTGCGCGGCTTTTTCAATCGCGTGCGCCGCCTCACTCTCGAAGGCATGTTCGGCGACCCGGTCTATGGCGGCAATAAGAACTTCGCCGGCTGGGATCTCATCCGTTATCCCGGCGCCAAGCTTGCGGTCGGCCCTGAAGACCAGAGCATGAAGGCTCCACCGAAGCCTTTCCGCAAGGAACTCTTTGGACCTGGAGCCATGGCGGAAAATCATGGCCACTAATCTCAAGCCCGTCGATGTGGTGGTGGTCGGGCTCGGGGCCGCGGCGGGCGTCGCGGTGCTGCCCCTCACGCGCGCCGGCATCAAGGTCACTGCGCTTGAAGCCGGCAGTTGGATGCAGCCCAGCGATTTCAAGGCCGACGAAATTCATAACAACGTACGCCGCCGTGTGACGACTGGCACCAAGGTCTGGGACGAGATCCCCACTTTCCGCACCAGCCCCGATCAGCGCGCCCGCCAGGGAGCCGCTCCCACGATGATGAATGCCGTCGGCGGCACGTCCATTCACTACTACGCGAATAGCTGGCGCTTCCATCCGTGGGATTTCAAGGTGCGCTCGGAGACTGTCCGCCGCTACGGCGCGAGCGCGATCCCCAAGGGATCGACCGTCGAAGACTGGCCTCTCACCTACGACGATCTCGAACCGTTCTACGACACCATCGAATATGAAATCGGCGTCTCCGGCAAGGCGGGCAACATCAAGGGCTGGATCGATCCCAAGGGCAACGTCTTCGAAGGCCCGCGCCGCCGCGAGTATCCGATGCCGCCGCTGCGCGACACCGACTTTACGAACATGATGCAGGCCACGGCGCGCAAAGCCGGCTTTAACCCACATCGCTCGCCCGCCGCCATCAACTCGCAGCCGCGCAATGGCCGATCGGCCTGCGCCTATCACGGCTATTGCGATACCGGCGGATGCCACGTCAAGGCCAAGAACTCTACCGCCGTCACGACCATCCCCGCCGCGCAGAAGACCGGAAACCTGACCATCGTTGAACGCGCCCACGTCACGCGGATTCTCACGGACGACAACGGCAAGACCACCGGAGCGCTCTACGTCCGCGATGGCCAGGAATTCTTCCAGCCCGCCAAAGTGGTGCTGCTCGCGTCCTATACCTACGAAAACGTGCGCATGATGCTGTTGTCGAAGTCCAAGGCTTTTCCCAACGGACTCGCCAACAATCACGGCCAAGTGGGCAAACACTACATCGGCCACTGGGCGAATCGCGAAGTCACCGGGCTGTTCCCGGTCGACCTCAACATTTGGTATGGAGCCAACGCGCAGGGCGTAGTCGTCAACAACTGGGCTGAGGACAACTTCGATCACACTGGACTCGGTTTCATCGGCGGCGCCAGCCTCACCGTGAATCACGAAGTACACCCGATCGCGGCCTCCGCCATGCCCACTTTTGGACGCGCGCCGCAGTGGGGTTCCAAGTGGAAGAAGTTCGTCAACGAAAACGCGGGACGCTGGCTGGGAGTCTATGCGCAGTGCAATTCCCTGCCCTACGAAAACACCTGGCTGGATCTCGATCCTGAAGTGAAAGACAAACTCGGCGACCCCGTCTGCCGCATCACCAGCGGTCCCAAGGTCAACGAGCCGCGCGCCAGTGCCCACGCCGCGAAAAAAGCTGAGGAGTGGTTCCGCGCCGCCGGAGCCATCGAGGTCATCACTGTTCCTAACATCGAAGGCCCCAACCTTTCGACCCATGCCACCGGCGGCACTCGCATGGGGCTGAAGGCGGAATCGAGCGTGGTCGATCCCTACGGCTTCGCGCACGAATCGCCGAATCTCGGCATCCTGGGCGGGTCGACACAAGTGACGCACGGTGCTCGTAACCCGACGCTCACCATACAGGCGCTGTCCTGGCGCACCGCGGAACACCTGGTCAAGAACTGGAAATCGATCGCCGGGTAAACCCGCGATCCGGATCGCTAAACCAGTTGAATGGAAACGCGCCGGCCGACGACCATCGCCGCCCGCTGCAAGCTTGACAGCGTGATGTCGTTTTTAGGATCGAGCAGGCGGTCCACCTGCGTGCGGCTCGTCTTGAGCAGCGCAGCCATTCTGTTCTTGGAGATTTTCTTTTTCTTCATGGCCTCGGCGAGTTGCCACGCTACCACCTCCTTGACCGCCTGCGCCTGCGCCTCTTCGAAGATGCCTTCCTTCTCGAGGAAGTCATCGATACTGGAGCCCATATGCTTCTTGCTCATCGTTCTAACTCCTTTTTGCGTTTTCGTGCCACGGCCAGATCCTCCTCCGGCGTCGTGCGCGTTTTCTTGATAAATCCGTGCAACGCGACCAAGTGCTCGCGGTAATGGCAGAGCAGCACACGCGCCGTTCGCTTGGTTGGCAGGTCGGTTCGTATTTCCCACAGCCCGTTTCCCAAGGGGCGGCAGAGCGGCATCCCGACCGGCCAGCGCCATTGCGCCCGCAGCAAGTCCTTCCCGATGGCATGACGCTCCACTTCCGGCAGGGCCTTAAGCCATTCCCGGACCGGCTCGTGCCCCGGCCGAAGGCGATAGAAGACCAGTGGAAGTTTTTGTTGCGGTTGGTTATCGGCCACGACTGTACTTTATATAGTGTACTATAAAAAGTACACTTGCTGGCGCGGCACTGGATCAATCCCATGCGGCCAAGACTGCGGGGTAGTGGCGGTCGGGCACGCGCTATAATGAGGCTTCCCCCGGAAAGAAACAGGACCCCCTATGGACGAAAAAGAACGCGCGCGCGCCTTGGGCGCGACCCTCAGCCAGATCGAGAAGCAGTTCGGTAAAGGCTCGGTCATACGGCTGGGCGGGCAGCCGGTGCAAGCCGTGCCGTCGATTTCGACCGGCTCCATCTCGGTCGATTTCGCGCTGGGCATTGGCGGGTTCCCGCGCGGGCGCATCTCGGAGATCTTCGGGCCGGAATCGTCGGGCAAAACCACTATCGCGCTGCAGGTGGTGGCGGAGGCGCAAAAGATTGGCGGAATGGCGGCGTATATCGACGTCGAGCATGCGCTGGACCCGGCCTACGCGCGCAAGCTGGGCGTGGATGTCGACAACCTGCTGGTATCGCAGCCGGATTATGGCGAGCAGGCGCTCGAAATCACCAATGCGCTGATTACCTCGGGCTCGATTGACGTGCTGGTGGTGGATTCGGTGGCGGCGCTGGTGCCGAAGGCCGAGCTCGACGGCGAAATGGGCGACAGTTTCATGGGCGTGCATGCGCGGCTGATGTCGCAGGCCATGCGCAAGCTGACGGGCATTGTTTCGAAGTCCAATACTTGCCTGATTTTCATCAACCAGATTCGCGAGAAGATCGGCGTGATGTTCGGCAATCCGGAAACCACCACCGGCGGGCGCGCGCTGAAGTTCTATTCGAGCATCCGCGCCGACATTCGCCGTATCGCGGCCATCAAGGACGGCGACGTGGTGACGGGCAACCGCACCAAGGTCAAGATCGTGAAGAACAAGATGGCGCCGCCCTTTCGCGAGGCCGAGTTCGATATTATTTACGGCGAAGGCATCTCGAAAGAAGGCGATCTCATCGACCTGGGCGTGGCGCAGAACCTGGTGGAAAAGAGCGGCGCCTGGTACAGCTACAAGGGCGAGCGCATCGGACAGGGCCGCGAAAACGCGCGGCAGTTTCTGAAGGACAATCCCGACGTGTTCAAGAAGCTGGACGTGGAGTTGCGCAAGGCGCTGGGCTTGGTGCGCGCGGAAGTCGCGGCAGTGCCGCCTCCCGCTCCCGCGCCGGCGGCCGTTCCAGCAGCGGCGAGCCGGGCACGCGGGTAAGAACTCGACCGCCTTACCCGATCCCTAATTCATCTACTTGCTCAAGTGGAGCGCCGCAGCGGCGGCAGATCAGCGAGGCGCAATCGCCGCAGGCCAGCGGATCGCTTACCGGCTGGCGGCAGCGAGGGCAATAATAATCTATTGCTGGTGGGTTGGCGGCTGGCGGGTCGGTCGCCGGTGCTTCGGCGGTTGGCATTATTTCGC
Source organism: Bryobacterales bacterium (assembly GCA_963779075.1). Taxonomy (GTDB): domain Bacteria; phylum Acidobacteriota; class Terriglobia; order Bryobacterales; family Bryobacteraceae; genus Palsa-187. Next base: position 141,670 of record CAVZWS010000015.1, on the reverse strand, counting down.
CGGGCGTGGATGAAGTCGGGTCCATACTGTTAGACTAACGTTCAGAACGTCTGTGGTGATTTCCAGTTTTTCCGGCTCGCTCCGCGCCGCGCTTCTCGTCCTCGCATGCTGCGGCAGTCTTACCCTCGCTTCCTGCCATTCCTCCGCGCCCAACACTTCGCAAATGCCGGTGATCGGGCTGGCCTACGTCGGCCCGGTAAGCCTGAACCTGCGGCAGGACATGGCAGCGAAATCCCCCGGCGTCACCGAAGTAAAGCACGGAGACCGGCTGGACATCATTGACGTCCGCCGCCGCCTGGTGCGCGTGCGCACGGTGAATGGCGCGGAGGGCTGGGTGGACGCCAACCTCCTGCTGAGCGCGCAGCAGATGGATGAACTGCGCAAACTGGCCGAGGACTCGCAGAAGCTGCCGCCGCAAGGCGCAGCCACCGTTTTTGAGGCGCTGAATATGCACACCGAGCCTAATCGGCCTTCGCCCAGTTTCCATCAGATTCCTGAAGGCGGGGCGGTGGAAGTGCTGGCTCATCGCACTACTCCCCGTAGCGCCGTCCGCCCGAGAGGCACCGCGCTAGCGAAGGCGGCCGCTCCTCCCAAGGCGTCGAAGCCGAAGGCGTCCAAGAAGAGTACTGTCTATCTGCTGCCGCCTCCAGCGCCGCCAGCGCCGCCCGCCGACTGGGAAAAGATTTCGCGCCCGCGGGCTTCCGATCTGCCGGACTTCACGCCGCCGGAGACGCCGCCGGTTTCGCTCGATGACTGGGATCTGGTGCGTACCAAGGACGGATCAGTGGGCTGGGTGCTGGCGCGCAACTTGTACATGGCGGTCCCCGACGACGTTGCTCAATACGCCGAAGGCAAGCGCATCACGGCTTATCTCGCCCTGGGCGATGTCCGCGACGGAGATGAGGTGAAGCACAACTGGCTGTGGGCCACCGCGGATAGCGGGCTGAAGACCGCTGAATTCGACAGCTTCCGGGTGTTCGTGTGGAGCAAGAGCCGGCATCGTTATGAGACCGCCTTCATCGAGCGCAACGTGACCGGGTTCTATCCGGTGGAACTGGCCGACGTGACAACGCGGGAAACTGCCGGGGAAAAAACCGGCGGCCGGAATCGGGAGCGAGATCGGGATCAAAACGCGGATCAGGAAAAAGGCTTCTCAGTTATCGTTCAGGACAAGGACGGAGCACTCTATAAGCGCACCTACGGATTCAGCGGCTATCACGTGAGGTTGATTTCGAAGACTCCCGTAACGCGCCGCGATACCCTGGTTGCGTCGGACGATGCGCCCGCGGCGAATGCCGGATCCGACAGCATCCGCGGAACCGGGCGGATGGTGGCGCAGAATGATGCGGCGCTGGCGCAGGCGTTAATTTCGCCGGGATCGGCCCGCCGGTTAGTTCTTCTTCCAGTAATAGCGCAGACTCACGTAGGGTCCAGACATGGTTTCAACGTTGTATTGGGCAGCCTGTGGACTGGTCTTGAAATGCAACCACCTGTCCCCGCCCAGCAGTTCAAAGTGGCTTACGCGAAACGCAATTTGCGCTTCCGCATCAATGATGTCTCCGCGGTGCAGCAATCCGAAACCCGTTCCTCGCGCTTCCCAGCGAAAATGGCGTGACAGGGTGTGCTCCAGCCCTAGCCCGAAGGTCGGGAGAAAAACCGACTGCGAAGCGACGATGGGATTTATGTTTACCAAGGCGCCGGTAGTGTCGACCTGGAAGTCGTCCACTTCGCTGTTTACGCTGATGCGCTGGATCTCGTAAAGCGTCTTCAGGCGCAGTTCCGAGTTTCCGCGCTTCCAGAAGTAAGTCAAATAATCGTAGGAGAGCTTGAAGCTTTCGAGGTCTGAAATGGTGGTCAAGGCGTCGCCGCCGGTAATCCCCTGAGTGAACAGATTCAAGTTGCCTGGGGCCGTAGTGACCCCCGTAAAGCTGTTTGCCTTAAAGTAAGAAAATCGAAGCGTGGCATTCTTCGATACCGGAATGCTCAGTCTGGCGCCGGGACTGCGTTTGAGTTTGCTGGCGTAGTCCAGACTGCCAGGGTTGGCCGCGTTGTCCGCCAGCGGGCCGGGAGAAGTACCGGCTCCAAACAGCCATGTTTCACCGGCGCGCAGGACCGGAATTCCTTTTACGAACCAATAAATCGGCTCGATCGAAAGGGCGTTTCCAGTATTTACCGTGGAAGAAACTTCTGGGGTCCGCGTAGGAGGGGGCGGTGTGGTGGCCGGGGGCAGTGGCCGATGGCGCGGCGCTGGAGCGGGACGGATGCGCGGGAGCCGGTGGGGCGGGGGTCTGATTCTGATCCTGCGCCCAGGCCGTTGCCACCGCCAGCAGAAGGCAAAGCAGTACTCTCTCAAAACTTGACTTCACGAGTTCCTCATTCAGTTCAGATGTTGGCGCCCTGGAGTGGATCGCGGATGCTTTCGCGCGACCGCTTCCGTACGCCGCCCCTACTACGCACGGACAGCACGCACTGGCACACCACCGGACAGCTATGGATACGCTGGTTCTTCAGTTTAGCAGATGGCGCTCGCGCGAAAGAGGTTTCCTCTGATTATGAAGGTGCCGCGAAGCAGGGGCCGCGCTGCTGGAGGGAATCGGGTATGATTGCGCGATGCAGATCCTAGGGTTGTCTGACTCGACGCCGAAAACGGAGAGTCGTTTGAAGACGTTGTTTTGGCCGACGATTCGAAATGAGTTCGACGTCGAGTACATTACCCGCCAGGGTTTTTGGATTTGTGTGCTCGTGGCCGGGCTCACGTTGGTCACCGGCTTCTTCTTCGAACCAAAATGGGCCGGGGCGTTCGACGCAATGTTCTTTTTGATGGGAGGAATAGGGATTCGAAGGCGGAGCCGTTTTGCTGCGGTCGCGGTCTTTCTAGTCTACTTGCTCACAACACCCGGATTCAGCATCTTGCGGATCATATTTCTCGGCCTACTATTGGCGAATGTACGTGGCGTGTGGCTTTCCGCCCGATGGACTCGCGAAGGAGGCGAGCAAGTTCCGGCATATTCGAATCCCAGTATTTGGGATAAGCTGTCGGGCTCGGTTCCTAGGTTCTTGTGGCCTAAAACCCGGGTGTTGTTCTATCTGCTAGCCGGGTCCGAGTTCGTTGGTGTGGGTATGGTGCTTCGATCGAGTATAGGCTAGCGCTGCTATCGGAGCTTTCGCCGGAGATCGTCGAGCGCCCATTGCGCGGCCCGCGCGCGGATACCATTGCGGTCGCCGAATAATAAGTAGCGCTTGGCCTGAGGTTCGCCGTCCGGTCCCGCAATGCCAATGATGACCGTGCCGACGGGTGCGCCGGTGGAGCTTTCCGGGCCCGCCTCCCCAGTAACTGAAACTGCAAACGTGGATCCAGTGCGGGTGCGCGCTCCGACTGCCATGGCCTTGGCGCATTCTTCACTGACCGCGGTGTAGCGCGCGAGCAGTTGGGGATCCACGCCGAGCAGATCGATCTTCATCCGATCCGAATAAACCAGAAATCCGCCGACGAAGTAGTCGGAGCTGCCGGTGACGGAAGTGATGCGGCCGCCCAATAAGCCCGCGCTGCAGCTTTCGGCGACGCTCAAAGTAGCGTTGCGCCCGCGAAGTTGCTCGCCGACGACGGCCTCGAGAGTCCGCGCCGTCTCGCGAATAAATGCGGTCACCCAATAGCTCTTCGATGGCCGGACCTACCGCAGCCAGCAGCGCGTCGGCCTCCGCGTCGGTTTCGCCGCGGGCGCGCAGATGAATCTGAATATCGCCTGCACCCGCGAGAATCGTGGTTACCGGATTGGCGTAAGGCTTGTACACCGGCGAAATCAATTGGTCCAAATCCGATTCGCCCATACCGGCGACGCGATAAAACAGCGTGCGAATCACCTGCGCGGGCAGGTTCCGGCGGAGCCGCGGCAAACAATCGCCGGTGAACATGGCCTTCAATTCATGCGGCGGGCCGGGCAACAGCATAATCATCTTGCCATCGCATTCGATCCACTGGCCGGGAGCGGTGCCGCGGCTGTTAGGCAATGGCTCGGCGCCTTCGACGATGAACGTCTGGCGCCGATTGTTGTCGGCCATTTTGCGCTGCAGGCGATGGAATCGTTCCGTCAGGGCATCGAGCAGATCCTGGCGAAAAACCAGACCGCGGCCCAGAGCTTGGGCGACGGCATCGCGTGTCACGTCGTCTTCGGTCGGTCCTAAGCCGCCGCTCAGAATGACGATGCTCGACTTGATCGAGCGAATTGCGCACGGCCGCAGCCAGCAGTTCGCGATCGTCACCCACTACCAGCTTGCGCCGCACCTCGACGCCCAGCGCATTCAGTTGGCTGGTGAGCCACAAGGAGTTGGTATCGATGCGGTCCGGCGTGAGCAACTCCGAGCCGACCGCGATGATTTCCGCGTCTGCCATGATCTTGGGAAGAGCTTACGGCGAGCGGCGGCCGTCGATCCCGACGTGGACGCGATAGAGCGCGCTGCTGGTGGCCAGCACCAGATTTTTGCCGGGCGCAAAGGCCAGTCCCACGATGCCTGGGCCGGAGAGAAACAGTTCGGCATTTTTATCCGGCGTGATGCGCGCGACGCCGCGCCGCCCGCGGAAGGAGGCCGCGACGTACAGGTTGTCTTCGGCGTCGAACGCCATGCCCTGCGGCCGGCCCAGTCCGCGATAGAACACCTCCACCTCGCCCGCCGGCGAAATCCGATGAACGCAATCGAAGCTGGAGGTGGTGGGTCCGGTAACGTAGAGATATTTGTCGGGACCGAAGGCCAGATGGTAGGCCGATATCGACGATTCGAGCGTGGCGAACACGTAAATCTGGCGCTGCCGGCTGACCTTGAAGATGGTGCCGCTGCGATCGCCGACGTAGAGATTGCCATCCGGATCGAAGACGATGCCGGTGGCCACGCCCATGCCTTCCACATAGATCGCGCTGTTGCCCGCCGAGGAGACGCGGTAGACGTTGCCTTCCTGGCGGCTGGAAACGTAGAGCACATCGTCGTGGTCGATGGCGAGACCGCTGGCGTTCATCAGATCGCTGACAAAGGGACGCGCTTTGGCCAGTGGCCGCTTCCACCTGAAAAACCGACACCGGTGTCTTCTGGCCGCGCGAGCCGCTGAAGGTCGCGTAGATGTTGCCGTGGCTATCCACCGCCGGATTGGCGATGGGATGAAGGCCGTCGGCGATCTGCACGCCCACTTGCAGCGGACGGGGAGCGCTGATGTCGCCGTTCTGGCTCACCACCAGTTGGCCGCCGACGCCATCTTCGGGCACGCGCACGATCAGATAGGAATCCGACCCTGTCACCAGCGGAGCGGGGGCGGCGCCAATCGTGACCGAGGCCCGTCCCGCACCGGCAAAATTCTTGCCGCGAACCTGAAATTCGCCGCCGGGGATCGCGGCCGCGGGGGCTACTTCGAGAATCTGCGGACGGGAATCGGAGGATTTGCGAGAGGCCATAAGAACCGACAGGGGCAATTGCTCTACTAATAAAGATTGAACCATCCAGCCGCGAACAACACAAGCGCGCCGTAAACGCCGGCCATCGCGTCGTCGGCTACAATGCCGAGTCCGCCCGGCAGCCGCTCCAGTTGCCGCACCGGCGGCGGCTTCCAGATATCGAACAGGCGGAAGAGCGCCAGCGCCAGCAGCCAGCTCTTCCAGTTGAGCGCAGTGGCGCCGGCGAGCGTTATCCACTGCCCCACAACTTCATCCACCACCACGATCTGGGGATCTTTGGCGCCACTTGAGCGCGCGACTACCTCGGCCGCCCAAATCCCGGGAATCGCCAGCAGAACCGCAAGCCACGCCAGTTCGATGGACGATACGCCTGCGTAGGTGCTCAGCAGCCATGCGAGGGCGAGCGCGGCGAGCGATCCGGCCGTGCCTGGACCCTTGGGCGCATAGCCGCAACCAAACCACGTAGCAATTACCAGCGCGAGACTGCTCAATCTTCGTCCTCGTCCTGACCGGTGGAGTCGAGCGGACCGGGGATCACGTACTTCTCCGACGCCCAATTGCCCAGATCGATAATGCGGCATCGCTCGCTACAGAATGGCATCTCAGGATCGTCAAGCTTCACTTCTTTTTCGCAAATGGGACACCGCATACCTAAACAAGCTGGGCAATCTGAAACAACCCCTCGGCGGGCGTGCTTGAATCGGCGGGGACGTCGATCAGTTCGCCCGTGAGTTCGTAATCGTGCGCTTCGACGATACGCATAGTGCGGAAATCGCCGGCGCGCAGCGGGCTTTCGCCGGGATCCGAGATGTAGCACACGCCGTCGATGTCCGGGGCCTGGGTCGAAAGGCGCGCTTCCCAAACCAGTTCTGAGTCTTCCGTCGGGCCTTCCACTAGCACCCGAAATTCACGGCCGACTAGCGTGCGATTCTTGGCGCGCGAGATTTTGCGCTGCAGGCTCATGAGATGGCGCTTGCGATTGTAGATGGTGCGCGCGTCCACCTTCGCGTCGAGGTCGAAACTCTTGCTGGTGTCCTCGTCGGAATAGGAGAACACACCGAGGCGGTCGAACTGTGCGGCTTGGACGAACTGGCACAACTCGTCGAAGTCGCGATCGGATTCGCCGGGGAAACCGACGATCATGCTGGTGCGAATGCCCACGCCGGGGATGGTTTTGCGGATGCGCTCGATCAGCTTGAGGAAGATGTCGCCGTTCGCTCCGCGCTTCATGCGCTTGAGCACAGCGGCGCTGGCGTGCTGCAGCGGCATGTCGATGTATTTCACCAGAGCGTCGTGCTCGGCGATAGTGTCGAGCAACTTCTGCGTGACTTTGTTGGGATACGCATAGAGGAAGCGAACCCACTTTTCGTGTGCCGTTTCGATCTGCGCCAGGCGGGCGAGCAGTTGCGCGAGTCCGTCCTTGAGCCCGAAGTCTTCGCCGTAGCAGGTGGTGTCCTGGCCGATGAGGTTGATCTCGCGGACGCCTTGCGAGAAGAGACGCGTGGCCTCCGAGATCACGGACTCGAAACGGCGGCTTCTGAATGCCCCGCGATACTGCGGAATCACGCAGAAGGTGCAGGGATGATCGCAACCTTCGGCGATCTTGATGTAGGCGTAATGCTTGGGAGTGGACAGCACGCGCGGCGTGAGGTCGTGATAGAGATAGGCGTCGAGCGGATTGTCCTTAGGTTCCACGCCTTCGCACAGCGCGGTGATGCGTTCGAGTTCGTTGGTGCCGATCACGGCGTCGACCTCAGGCATATTCTTCTGAATGTCGCCGCGATGGCGCTCGACCAGGCAGCCGGCGACGATCAACTTCTGCGCGCGGCCGGTTTTCTTGTACTCGGCCATCTCCAGAATGGTGTCGATAGATTCCTGCTTCGCGGGGTCGATGAAGCTGCAGGTGTTCACGACGATGACGTCGGCGTCGGAGGGATGCGGCGTCAGCTCATGGCCGCCACTCGTGAGCTGGCCCATCATCACCTCCGTATCCACGAGGTTCTTCGGGCATCCTAGACTGACAAAACCAATTTTCAAGGAGACTCTTTCTTACTTAAATGTGACAGTGCGACAGGCCGCGCTTCTCGAGATACTGCTGATGGTATTCTTCGGCGCGCCAGAAGGTCTGGGCCGGCACGATCTCAGTGACGATGGGGCGGGAGAATCGCGCCTGCGCGGCATCGCGCGAGGCTTTCGCTTCGGCTTCCTGCTCGGGTGGATGGAAGAAGATCGCCGAGCGGTACTGGTTGCCGACGTCCGGTCCTTGACGGTTCAGTGTGGTCGGGTTGTGATTATTCCAGAAGACCTCGAGCAGGTCGTGATAGCTGATGACCTTGGGATCGAAGGTGACCTCGACCACTTCGGCGTGGCCGGTGCGATCCGTGCAGACGTCTTCATAGGTGGGGTGGTCCAGCTTGCCGCCGGCATAGCCGACCTGGGTGGATTCGACGCCCGCCAGACGCCGGAACGTGGCTTCGACGCCCCAAAAACAGCCCGCACCGAATGTGCCCTTCTCCATGCTTCTATTATAATGGGCAGCTTGAAACTGCGAGTCCGCAACCTGACGAAGAATACGCTGCTAGCCGACCGCGCCGACATCGCCGACACCAGCGTCACGCGCCAACGGGGCCTGCTGAAGCATAGCGGCTTGGCCGAGGGCGAAGGCCTGTGGATCGTGCCCTGCGAGGGGGTGCATAGCTTCTTCATGAAGTTCGCCATCGATGTGGTGTTCATCAATAAAAAGCGCGTGGTGACCAAGCTGCGGCCTAATATGGTGAAGAGCCGCATTGCCTTCAGCGTGCGCGCGCACTCGACGCTGGAACTGCCGGTGGGGATGATCCAGAAATCGCAGACGGCGGTGGGGGATCAGTTGGATTTGGAAAGGTACGAGGAATAGATCGTTCGCCGGGAGGCCCAATGCGTAAACTGTCTGTCATTCCGATCGCGATACTAGCGGTGGTGATCCTGGTGGGCCAGACGCCTTCCTCCTTCCAACCGGTCGGGAACATGAGCCAGCTTATGGTCGACGTGATCTATCCGACCTCGGACGCCATCTTCTACGTCGAACGCACTCCGCCCAAGAACGATCAGGACTGGAGTGTGTTGCGCACCAACGCTCTGACGCTGGCCGAATCCGGCAACCTGTTGATGATGGGCACACGCGCTCGCGATCAAGGCGACTGGATTAAGGACGCGAAGATGCTCGTCGACGCCGGCAACGCCGCATACAAAGCCGCTCGGGCTAAGGACCTGAACGCGGTGGTGGCGGTGAACGACCAACTTTATGCCGCCTGTGTTACCTGCCATCAGCAGTACCGGCCGAATTATAGGACGAGGCTGCCGGAGAAGCAGTAGGCGCCGCTTCATCCGGGGTTCAGTTCAGCCACCTTGCGAATGCCCGGAATTTCGCCGCTGGTAAGGTCCTTGTGTAGGTCACGGAGGTTCCCCTGAAGCTGCTCCAGAGACTCACCTTGGGTCAGGTAATCCGGATACGCCTCGAGGTATCCAAGCCACATTCCTTGGTCTTGCCAATGGACGTAACGGGCAGTAGTCATCGCTTAGGCCGAGACATAGCGCTTAACGTCAATGCCTCGGGAATGCTGCCGGATTTCAGCAATGTCATAGGCGAGCTGCATCCGAAGAAGATGGTCCATGTCGGGGCCAAATGCTTTTTCGATGCGGAGGGCCATCTCGGGCGACAGCGCGCCTTTGCCGGAAAGCAGATCAGATAACGTCGCGCGCCGGACTTTTAGGATCGCTGCGGCTTTCGATATGCTCAAGCCGAGAGCTTCGATGATCTCGGTCCGGATCAAGCCTCCTGGATGGGGCGGCTTCTTCATCGGCATGCTTGCAGTATGTACGGCTACACCGTACATGTCAAGGTCTCGGGTCGGGAATTGCGAGCGTTGCCTCTGCGCACAGGGTAGAATCCTTATAATGCTTGCCAGTGCAATGGGATGGGCGACAATCGCGCTCGCGACGGCGCTAGGCGTTGCGGCTCAAGCGCAAGCACCAAAACTGACCGCCGGTCGCCTTCCTCGTTTTGAAGACTATTTGGTTACGGACATTTTTCGTGGCACTCCCGCTGCTCCTAAGCTGGTAACACCGACAGAGCGAATATATCGAACAGTGATCCGCGAAGGTGTTACGAAGATCGGTCCGAACTTTGCTGGACATTACATAGTAGTGCTGTGGAATTGTGGTTCACCTTGCAACATGATGGCGATAGTCGACGCCCGTAGCGGAATCGTGCACCCTCCGCCAATCGAAAGCGAACCATTGTTATTGCCGCCGTTACTTTTCCCAGTTCCCGGCGGTCCCGCGGGGGTTGAGTTCCGCCAAGACAGCAATCTGATGTTAGTCAGAGCGAATCCAGATCCGTCGAAAGCGCGAAGTAACTACACGCATTACTTCCTTTGGAAGAATGACCACTGGACCTTGCTACGGCGCGTCCCACTGCCCGACACGACGCCGTGATGTAGCTAGCGTTACAACTTCAGCAGCGCCCTTAATCTCTTGGTCTGCACCCGGCTCACTGGAATTTCCGTTTGTTTCTTGTCGTCCATGCGTAGCTGGAAGCTGGACTTGAACCAAGGAATCACTTCCTTGATGCGGTGGATGTTCACCAGGTACGATCGGTGGACGCGCCAGAACATGTCCGGGTCGAGGTTGGATTGCAATTCTTCAATAGTCCGGTAGTTGGATTGCCCTTCCAGGTTCGCCGCCACCACCGTGATCAGGCCGTCGTCGATGGTGGCGTAGACCACTTCCTGGGCGTCGACGATGAAATTCCGGTGATTGCTCTTGACCAGTAATTTCGAGCGCTGCAGGGAAGGCTTCGCAGGCGGCGAATCGAGTGGACCTGCGGCGGCACTGGCGGCCTTGGCCCGCTCCGCGATTCCCTTTCGCGCACGTTCCACCGCGACTGCCAGGCGATCCTTCTCCACGGGCTTGAGCAAATAATCGAGCGCCTGCAGACGGAATGCCTCCACCGCGTATTGATCGTAGGCGGTCGCCATTACAAAGTACGGCAGTGGCACGCCCTGCGCCCGCAGTTTCTCAATGACTCCCATCCCGTCGAGGCCCGGCATCTGCACGTCCAGGAAGACCAGGTCAGGCTCCAGGTCGGCGATCAGCTTCACGGCTTCCAGGCCGTTCGCGGCCGTGGCGATCACCTCGACGTCGGCGAATTCCTTCAGCAGGTAGGCGAGTTCGTCGGAAGCCAGCTTCTCGTCATCCACCAGCACGGCGGAGATGGTTGGCGTCGGGCTCGCCCCGAGTGGACCATTGCCGGGTTCGCCGCCTGGGCCGTTCCCTGGTTTGGCCGCGGGATTGGTGGGAGCGTTCGGCGATACGCTGGTCGCGCGGTTCACCATGAAGTGCTAGTATATCTTAGGATAAACATCATTCCTCGCGGCCCTGTCCTGCGCTTCGAGAGTAACGCCGGCCGCCAGTGAGAACACAACCAGCTAGGAGCACCACATTTTGCCCGTCAAAGATAACGTCCAGATTGCGCCCGCCGAAGGCAAGCTAGGCGTCCTGATCCCCGGGATCGGAGCCGTTTCCACCACCTTCATCGCCGGTGTGGAGGCCATCAAACGCGGCCTCGGGCTGCCGGTCGGCTCGCTCACGCAGCTTTCCACCGTGCGCTTGGGAAAGCGCACCGATGGCCGCTCGCCCAAGATCAAGGATTTCGTGCCACTGGCTGGTCTCGAGGACCTGGTCTTCGGAGGCTGGGACATCTACGAAGACACCGCCTACGAAGCCGCCGTCAACGCCAAGGTGCTGGAGCCTTCCCTGCTCGCGCAATTGAAGGAACCGCTCGCGGCCATCAAGCCGATGAAGGCGGTGTTCGATCCGGAATACATCCGCCGCATCAATGGTCCCAACGTCAAGACCAAGGGCAGCAAGATGGACAAGGCGCAGGCGCTGATGGATGACATCGCGCAGTTCCGCGATTCTACCGGAGTCAGCCGCCTGGTAATGATCTGGTGCGGATCCACTGAAGTTTTCCATCGTGCCGCCGCGGTTCATCAGACTATCGAAAGCTTCGAGAAGGGGCTCTGCAACAGCGATCCAGACATCGCTCCCAGCCAGATCTACGCTTACGCGGCGCTGAAATCCGGCGTGCCTTTCGCAAACGGCGCTCCCAACCTGACCACCGATACGCCAGCGCTGCTGGATATGGCGCGCGACCTCAATATTCCCATCTGCGGCAAGGATTTCAAGACCGGCCAAACTTTCATGAAGACCCTGCTGGCGCCGGGATTCAAAGCGCGCATGCTGGGCATCAACGGCTGGTTCTCCACCAACATTCTGGGCAACCGCGACGGCGAAGTGCTGGAAGATCCCGGCTCCTTCAAGACCAAGGAAGAAACCAAACTGAGCGTGCTGGACCAGATCCTGCAGCCCAAGCTGTACCCGGAACTCTACGAGAACCTGTACCACGCGGTGCGCATCAACTACTATCCGCCGCGCGGCGACGCCAAGGAAGGCTGGGACAACATCGACATTTTCGGGTGGCTGGGCTATCCGATGCAGATCAAGATCGACTTCCTGTGCCGCGATTCCATCCTCGCCGCGCCGCTGGTGCTGGATCTGGTGCTGTTCATGGACCTGGCGCAGCGTAGCGGCATGCGTGGCATCCAGGAATGGCTGTCGTTCTATTTCAAGGCGCCCATGACCGCGCCGGGCCTCTATCCCGAGCACGACGTCTTCATTCAGCTCATGAAGCTTAAGAACACGCTGCGCTGGATGCGCGGCGAAGATCTGATCACGCATCTGGGCCTCGAATACTACGACTAAGCGGGAATCCGATTAGAATGAAGAATGGGGAAGGTTAACATTTTCGCCGCTGACCGGGCCGGCGCCCGGCGAGAACCAACACGGGCGAAATTGTTCACTTTCCCCATTTTTTCTTCGCTCGCATGAATTGTCTGGTCATCGGAGGAACGCAGTTCATCGGCCGCCATCTGGTGGCGGAACTGCTCAAGGCCGGACACACGGTGACGGTTCTACACCGCCAGTCGAAGCACGACCTGGGCCGCAGGGTCAAGAACCTGACGGCTGATCGCAACGATCCGAAAGCCATGAAGGCCGCCTTGGCCGGCAAGACCTTCGAGGTGGTCTTCGATAACGTCTATGACTGGCAACGTGGCACCACCTCCGCGCAGGTAGAGGGCACGGTTCGCGCCATCAACGGTTCTCTCGACCGTTACATTTTTATGTCGAGCGTGGCCGCCTACGGCGATGGCCTGAACCATCACGAGGGCGACGCGCTGGCGCCCGACGACGCGGCCGATCTCTACACTCGCAACAAAGCCATGAGCGAGCGGGCGCTGTTCCGCCTGCATCAACGGATGGGATTGCCGGCTGTCACGCTGCGTCCGCCCTTTATTTACGGCCCCGAGAACCCCATGTACCGTGAGGCGTTTTTCTGGGATCGCCTGCGCGCCGGCCGTTCGATTATTCTGCCGGGCGACGGCCGCCGCCTGATGCAATTCGTATACGTGAAAGACCTGGTACGCGCCGCGCTGCGCGCCATGGCTGAGAAGGCCGCAGTGGGGCACGCATTCAATATTGCGAATGCGCGGCCGGTGGCCCAATCGGAATTCGTCGAAGCGCTGGCCAAGACCTGCCGCAAGCCGGTGAAGTTTGTACGCATTCCGCGCGATTATCTGCTGCGCGCGGGCGGGCATCCCATGGGTCCCAAAATGTATTTCGGAGTCTATCTGGATATGCCGCCCATCACCCAGGTGACCGCGAAAGCGCAGCGCGTGCTCAAGTTCAAGCCCACCGATTTCGCCACGGGCTTGCAGGAGAGCTATAGATGGTACCTGCGCCACAAAAGCGCGAAGCAGGATTATGCTTTCGAAGACATGCTGCTGACCCACGCCCCGGTGCTGCCGCCGCCGAAAGCGTAAGAGACAAGTTCCCGCGTCTCTCCAACAGCAGCCCGAGGTCATCTCCCACAACGCCTTTTCGCAGGAGCTATCCCGGAGGATGGCCCCCTTGTCCCTCAGTCGGGTGCGCGTTTCTTCATCCGAGTACAGGACTACTTCGGCGCGGGTGTCGAGTCTCGAAGGCTTTGCAGCAGCTCATCGAAACGTTCGTGCTTGTAGTATGCGGCCCAGTCCTCAACCGACTTTCCTTCAGCGTCCTTCGCGTTCACATCCGCTCCCTTGGCGACTATCTGCTGCACAATGCCCTGTATGAAGGGGTCTTCGGGTCCGTAATTCATTAGGAACATTAATGCGGTTTTGCCGTGTCCATCTCTGGCGTTGACATTCGCTCCGTATTCCAAGAGTGTGGGAACGCAGTTGATTGTGCCGCTACTCAATGCCGCTAAGAGAGGCGTTGCCCCCTGAGCCCCCTTTGCATCCGCCGATGCACCTGCTTCCAACAATGACTTGCAGATTTCCGTTCGGCCCACCGCGGCGGCGACATGCAATGCGGTGCCGCTCGGTTTGAGGCCATTGAATGCCGCGCCCTCCATTTGATTGACGTTTGCTCCCATGGAGATGAGAGCATTCACGCCAGCCAAGTCTCCGACTCCGTTCCATGTTGCGCTGACAAGGGCGGTGTGTCCCCACTCATCGGGCAAGTTCGGATCGGCCCCCAGAGTCACGAGGAATCGAGCAATTCCAAGATAGTGATGATCCATAGCCGCGCGGAAGGTTTCCTGCTTATGGAGGACACCAATCGAAGCGGCCGTCGAAATCGCAATTGCCAAAACCACAAAGGCGACAAGCGCGGCTATCTTGGGGCCGCTCGGATCAACGGATGAGCGACACTCCCATGCGAACTTTCCCAAGCACATCACTATCCATAAAAGGCTCAGACCGAGGAGTAGGAATGGATCGCGGAGGAACGTGATTGAAAATAGCCCTACCACTACTAACCCAAGGAACAACCACACGAGTCGATTTCGGCCGAGGACTTTGTTACGCTTCCAAAAGAAAAAAGCGGGAGCTGGTAAAGAAATGACCGTTCCCATTGCCCAGAACAGGAAGAACACCCCGGCCTGGAGTCCATTTTCGACCGCCACGAAGAGGGCAAATGGAATAATGCACGCCTGCCAGACCAGAAGCTTCCTCCGGTCAGCGGCATAAATTACTACGAGCGGAACGATTAGAATTCCGTACAGGCCACCGATGAACACTCCCCCGAAGCCAGCCAGCATGGTGATATAGCCGAACGCTGTACCAAGCAAAATGGCGAGCAGAAGAGCAACTTTATCTTTCGTGGTGAACGTCATAACGTTTCTTGAGTTTCACCGATCCTACAATCTGGAGTCACCGGAGCTGAGCACGGAAGCTTGATGTAGGGACATTCCGTTGTCCACTTGCCGCTTGGCATTACAAGGGTATATCGGGTGGAAGGCGATACTACATTAAGTTATAGAGGCACCACTGGGTATTCGGTGAACTGAAACCCAGCTTCTGATAGTTGGCGTGTAACGTCCACTTGGGCGAAAAGTTGCATTGCGTCCAAGTGCCGGCCTCACAATGCCTGAGCCCGGATCCGGTATCACTGCGCATCTCGAAGCTATCTTTGTGACCGAATCAGGCGAAGAAACTGAGCCCTTAGCCCACTTCCGATGATTCGCTCTTACGTCCACTTGGCAGTGTTGTCGTGAAACTGGACAACTGCCTCTATCAGACCATAAGTATTGCGAGATCCCGCGAACGCGTGGTCGCACTGCCGGTCACTCGCTCGCCCGCACTTTCGTCAGTCGTTCGCGTAGAGCTTCGGGCAGCGAATTCTCGATCTCCGGCGTAATCAGGCCCACCGAGTCCATGTCCTGAACGTGAACCTGATCCTTCAAGCGAAAGCTGGTGAGCTTCATGCGCACCAGATCCGCCACCGGCGCGATGAGAAAGCCTTCGGCCGTACGCGTGGGTTCGGAGAAGCCGGGAACGGGCTCGCTATACCCGGGCCGAACCTTTTCTCCGGCAAACACCAAGTGAATGCCGCTACTGGCGCGTAGTTCGGCATTGTCGAGCAGCATGTCGACGCCCGCCACATGCCGAAACTGGAATCCAAATGGTACGGCCGCTGAGGCAATCCGTTCCAGTTCTCGGCGGTTAACGGCTACATCGATATCGCGAGTCAAGCGCGCTTTGCCGGGATCGCGCTCCGACACTTGCAGGTACACGGCCATGCCTTCGATAATCCGGTAGGCGATGCCGGCCCCCGACATCGCGGCGTGCAATCGCTTCATGCGGTCGAAGAGTTTCTCCACATGAATATCGTAGGCGGAGGCGGTAATCATTCTCTGTCCGTTTCCTGGCTCTGTCGGCTCTGGCTCTAGGCTGATTGTGCCACAAACTGGCGCCTGCCGACCTTGGCCGCTGGGCTTCTATCGGCCCGCATTATTTCCGGTGGCGATGCAAAACATCCGGCAGGAATTCGCGCACAATATTGAAGCCGGCGGTGGCCAAAAAAGAGATGCCGGCATTATCAGCGATATTTCCCATGCCATTCCAACTGGCTGGTCCCCAAATACTGGAAATCGCGCTGGCGCCAATGATGCCGGTTACGGCTCGAAACAGAAAAGGCTCGGCTGCCGTCGGGATGCTGCGCAACCACAGTACTCAGAGCAGCATAGCCGGTCCGCGCCCAGAATCCATTTTTATGCGACGCGAAATACCGGTTGTCTTCGTGAAAGATCACGGAGGTCCCGTAGGTGATAGTCTGGCGAATTCCGTTGTAGGCCAAGTTGCTGCCGAAGCGCTCTCCGTAGGCATTCCAACCTTGCCCCCATTCTTTGGGCGTATTTTCCCACTGGCCCACGCCCGCGCCGATAGCCTCGCCCAAGATAGGGATTGGCCCGACCCGCGCTGAGCAGATATAAATGAAAGCGCTTAGCTTCGGTCAACTGGCTTGGCTCGGAAGGAGCTACCATGCCGAAGATTTTGTCGAGGGTGGTCTCGTGTTCCGTCGCAGCGGCGAGAGGCGGTTGCGCGAAGACCGGCGCCACTGGCAGAACGAGCGAAAGAAGCAGGAGGATTGTCCGCACTAACCGCGATATTAGCAGACGCAATCCCCGTGACGTGCGTTCGCCGACAATCTCCAGGCAGTGCCGCAGCCTGCTCGTTCCTCGCGGCGGTTTCGGCAGCTTCAGCATCGGGTCGAGGTCGCCTCTGCTCAATAGGTTCCTCGAATGATGACCGCGGGAATCCGTGTGGTGTTGTGAATGCCCTTCAGGGGATCGGAGTCCAGAAGCACGAGATTTGCGGTTAGCGCCGTCCGAGCAGCCACATCACGAAGCTAAGTAGCACGCTCAGTAGCAGACTGGTCACCAGCGGGAAATAGAAAGTAGTGTTTTTGCCACGAATGACAATGTCGCCAGGGAGGCGGCCCAGGCGGATGGGAAGCTTCTCGCCGAAAGTCAGCAAGAGCCCAAGCAACACCAGTACGATGCCGATGGCGATGAAGGCGCGGCCCATGCCCTCATCATAAACCCCGGCGTCGCTGCCTTCGGTTCATAATAGTTTCGGAGGGGACCGCATGATCCTCGAAGCCGAGAAGCCCGCCGCTGTCGATGAATTTAATCCGCTGCTTTCCGCCGAGGCACGGCTGGACAATGCCGCCGAGCGCCTTGGACTCGACGACGGCATGCGGAAGGTGCTGCGCTCGCCGGCTCGCGAAGTAACGGTAAATATCCCCGTGCCGCTCGACGATGGGCGTCTCGAAGTATTCACGGGATACCGCGTCCAGCATTCGATTGCGCGCGGGCCGGCCAAGGGCGGCATCCGCTACGCTGCCGACGTGACGCTGGATGAAGTGCGCGCGCTGGCGTCGTGGATGACGTGGAAGTGCGCCGTCACCAACGTTCCGTTCGGCGGCGGCAAGGGCGGCATCATTTGCGATCCTACGCTGCTTTCGCCGAGCGAACTGGAGCGGATGACCCGGCGCTACACGGCGCAACTCTACGAGTTCATCGGCCCTGAAATCGACGTCCCGGCGCCGGACGTGAATACCAACGAGCAGACTATGGCGTGGATCATGGACACCTACTCGATGCGCTCGGGACATACGCAGACGGCAGTGGTGACGGGCAAGCCCGTGGATCTGGGCGGATCGCGCGGGCGGGCGGAGGCAACCGGACGCGGATGCATGGTCGTGACCGAGCAGGCGCTAAAACGCTTCGGTCTTCAGCGTGGCGATGCACGGGTGGTGATCCAGGGCTTTGGCAACGTCGGCGGCATGGCGGCCAAACTGATGGAGCGCGCGGGCTTCAAGGTGATCGCGATCGTCGAATACGACGGCGCGGTGTATAACGAGAAGGGTCTGGACATCCGCGCGCTGGCGCAGCATCGCCAGAATACCGGCTCGGTAGTGGATTTCGCCGGGGGCGAGAATTTAGGGCGCGAAGAAGCGTTTTTCCTGGAGACGGACGTGCTGATGCCGGCGGCGCGGGAGAATGTGATCACGTCGCAAAACGCGCACCGCGTGCGCGCGAAGATTCTATGCGAGGGCGCGAATGGGCCGACCACGCATCTGGCGGACCCGATCCTGCGCGAGAAGGGGATCTTCGTGATCCCGGATATTCTCGCGAATGCGGGCGGCGTGACAGTATCCTACTTCGAATGGGTGCAGGACCGCATGGGCTACTTCTGGAACGAGCAGCTAGTGAACGACCGCCTGGAAGAAATCATGATCAACAGCTTCAACGACGTGGTGGCCTACGCGGAAAAGCATGTGGTAGACAATCGCACTGCAGCGTATATGCTGGCGCTCGACCGGGTGGCGTTCGCGATCAAGCTGCGCGGGATTTACGCGTAAGCGCTATGAAGAGGATTGTTACGGGAAATCGGGTGCTTGAATGGCAATGAAGCTCAATGCCGTCGTGCGTGCATTTCTTGAAGGACTTCTAAGCATCCTCCTCCCAGCGTCAAGCGCACTACAGGCTCAGGCGGCCTGCGTACCCAAGCCGCTTTCGAGGCAGGAGGCTCGGCGCTTATTGACTGTTATTCCGGCAATAGATGCCGTTAAGCGATTCGGCGGACGGATCGACGCCACGGGACTGGACACCTGGCCCCGACTTCTGGAATGATATCTACTATTTTTTACACCGTCCTGACTAACAAGAAACAGTTAACGTTACTCGACAACGGTCTGATCGGTTACTTCGCGGTGAACAAGAGAACTGGTCAGGTTGTGGAGACCGCCTCAGGCGCACTGGTCCAGAGCAAGGCTGAGACGTTGCAGATAGAGATCAGATCTCAGCATTGCATAAGCCCGGAAATAGTGAGAAAAGGTCAGAGTATCTTTGTGGGAAAAGAGTAGCGGAACCAAAGCAGATTGTGGCTATCTGAGTGTCGTCAGACGCCCTTCGCTTCACGCTGCAAACCTTCATGCACCAGCATCTTGATCAGGGTTTGATATCCGATGCCTTTGCGAGTAGCGATCTTGCGCGCCCGCTTCAGATCGCCCTTGGGAAGGCGAATCGCGATCTGGATGCTACTCGTTCTTGCGATGCGGGCCACCAGACGTGACCCGGCGGCCTTGGTTCCTTTCGACTTCGCCTCAGCGGATTGGCGTTTCACGTAGTCCCGGCCTTCACGGCTGGCCCACCAGTCAGCCTCGTCGCTTTCGTTCTTGAACTTTGGCATTTGAATTGATCTCTTCAAGGCTTCACTCTCCCAACACTCGGCGGGCAAAATAGTCACGTTTCTGTCCGGCATCGAGATCGTAGGCTGTAACTACTCGGATTTTGTCGCCGCGCTAGGTCACAATGAGTGCCAATAGACGCCGCGAGTCAGGCGTTCTCCCTCAATATATTGTTCATGAATTGGAATTGCGTCATTGACGAGGGCTTGCTCCGTCTCCTCGCGCGAGATCCGATGGGCGCGGATCTTACGCAGATTGCTACGATCCCAGTCGAACATCCAACACTATCTATTGAATATGCTTTGCATCTACATTGTGCGGGATTTACGCGTAAGTGCGGAAATGCCATAGAGAACAGTCCCTCCCAGCATCGCTGCGCCGGTAATGAGCGCCTGCTGCCGCGAACTCCCCGACAATAACCATAGACAAACGCACAAGCCCAGCGCCGGTATGGTCCATCCCCCGGGCAAAGTAAACCCACGCCCCTCCCCCGATTTCTTGTAGCGCAACACCGGGATTGCGGCACAAGTAGACGTATAGTAGAGCACGCGAGTTAGCGCGCCCAACTCGGCGAGCTGCCGAAAGCTCCCCATGAGTGCGGCCCCGAAAGCTATGGCTGCGAATAGAAGTGTGGACACCACCGGCGTGCGATAGCGCGGGTCGAGCCTTGCGAATACCGCAGGCAGGTCGCCGCTGCGCCCCAACGCGTATAGCATGCGGGAGCCAATTAAGATCGAAGCGCTCGTGGTGCCGGTTGTGGATAGGACCGCACCTACCGACAGCAGAACTCCGCCTGCCGGGCCCAAAAACATTTGTGCGGCTTCGGCCAGCGGCGCGTGACTGGTGGCCAACCCCGGCAGGGTTCTCATGGCGACCCAATGGATGGTGATATACAGGACCACCACGAGGCATACGGAAGACACAATCACCGCGGGCAACGTGCGCCGTGGTTGAATCACTTCCTCACTGGGAATAGAAGCGAACTCAAACCCTCCGAAGGCGTAAATCAACAGCAGAGCAGCTTGCTGCCACGATAGGTAGGAGATGGGGGCAGGTTGCGGCATGGGTGCGTTGGAAAAAAATAGCCCGACCAGGCAAAACGCAATCAGCGGGATCAGTTTGCCCGCCGTGAGCAGGTTGATGGTCCAGACACCGGGCCGGATTCCCAGGTAATTTACCGTTGTCAATACCCCGAACACGAAAGTGATGGCGGCCACGCGTCCCCAGCCGTGGCCCAGTACCGGCCACAGATAACCCATGTAGGCGGAGAACGCATTACTGATCGCTGCCGCACCAGCCACGCGCGAAAGAGTCAAGAGTATCCCGGCCTGAAACCCGACAAACCGGCCGAACGCCTCGCGCGCGTAGAGGTAGGGGCCGCCGGAACTTTCAAAAAGGCTGCTGGCTTCGGCGAAGCACAGCGCCACTAAAATCACGGCGGAGCCCGCCAGCAGGTATCCATACAGGCTTTTCCCGCCGAGCAGCTGCGCAATATTCGCCGGCAGGATAAGAATTCCGGCGCCAATCATTCCATTGATGCATATGGCTGTCAGACTCCGCCATCCAATTGCACGAACGGGCGCGGGTGCGCCGATATTTGCCATTGTCGCGAGTGTAGCATGCGTCATAATGAAGACTTCCGCATGTCATCCGAGCCTTTTGTGTCGCCGTCGGCGCCCGCCTCGGCGTCACCGTCGACACCCCCATCGACACCATTGATGCGCCAATACAACGGCATCAAGCAGCAGGTACCGAATACGCTGCTCATGTTCCGGCTCGGCGACTTCTACGAATTGTTCTACGAAGACGCGGTTACGGCAGCGCGGGAGATCGAGATCACACTGACGGCGCGCAATAAGGAGAAGGGCCAGCCCATCCCGATGTGCGGCGTGCCGTATCATTCGGCCGAAAGCTACATCGCGCGGCTGACGCAGAAGGGCTACCGCGTAGCCATCTGCGAACAAATGGAGGCGCCCTCGGCCGCGACGAAATTGGTGCGGCGCGAAGTCACGCGTATCATCACGCCCGGCACGACAATGAACGCGTCGCTGCTGCGCTCGCACGAAAACAATTTTCTGGGCGCGGTGATGCCGGAGGGCGCGCGGGCCGGGTTTGCATTTGTGGATGTCACTACCGGCGAGTTCCGTGCAACTGAAATGGAACTCGCCGATGCCGGGGCCGCGCTCGAAACCTTGAACGTGCGCGAAGTGCTGGCGCCCACCGGCTCGCCGCAGAAGTTTACCTGCTTAAAGACAGACGTGGAATCGTGGGTATTCGGAGCGGATTACGCGGCCCGCAGTTTATGCGACCACTTCCGGTTGCTCTCGCTTGATGGCTGCGGTTTGGGGGCGAAGCCGCTGGCGACGGGTGCGGCAGCGGCGCTGCTGCACTATCTGCGCGAGACGCAGCGCAGTGCGCTGGACCACTTGTCAGCGCCCTCGTTCTACAGCCGCGCCGATGCGCTGGTGCTGGATGCAACCACGGTGCGCAACCTGGAACTGGTGGAACCGCTGTTTGCAGGTGAATCGCTGGAATCGACGCTGCTTTCGGTGTTGGATCGCACACGCACGGGAATGGGCGGCCGTCTGCTGCGGCGCCGCTTGCTCGCGCCATCGCTGGCGCCAGAGGAGATCGAAGCTCGCCTGGATGCGGTTGGAGAGTTGTTCACGGGTACGATCCTGCGGAGTGAGCTGGCCAAGGATCTCGGATCGATTCTGGATCTGGAACGATTGCTGTCGAAGATCAGCCTGGCGAGCGCAGGTCCGCGGGATGTGGGAGCGCTGGCACGATCGCTGGCGGTGGTGCCGTCGTTGAAGCAGCGGCTGGCCGCGGCGAAATCCGGACGCTTGCGAGATATCAGCGAGCGGCTGGATGAAATCGACGAACTCCGCGACCGAATTCTGACGGCTCTGGCCGATGAGCTGCCCGTGAACCTGGCCGACGGCGGGGCGATTCGCGATGGCTTCGACGAGCGCCTGGATGAATTGCGCGATATTTCGCGCAATAGCAAAACCTACCTCGCGCAGATTGAAGTGAGAGAGCGCGGGCGCACAGGCATCGGCTCACTAAAAGTCCGGTTCAATAACGTCTTTGGGTATTATCTGGAGATTTCAAAAGCCAACATGCATCTGGCGCCGGCGGATTATGAGCGCAAACAGACGCTGGTAAACGCCGAGCGGTTCACCACGCCTGAGCTGAAGGATCTGGAAGGCAAGATCCTGGAAGCGGAAGAGAAGATTCTGACCCTGGAGCGTGAGATCTTCGAAACGCTTCGCGCCCTGGCGTGCTCGCATGCGGCGCGGATCAAGGCGACGGCCGCGGCGATAGCGGAGTTGGACGTCACGGTGGCACTGGCGGAAGTCGCGGCTGAGAATCGTTACACGCGCCCGAGTTTTTCCGAGTCAGGCGAGATGCGCGTGGCGGGCGGACGCCATCCGGTGATCGAGAAACTGACCGAGCGGGACGCGCAGCGATTCATCCCCAACGACATTTATTTTCACCCGGAGACGGAATTTATTGCGGTGATTACGGGCCCGAACATGGGTGGCAAGTCGACCTATTTGCGGCAGACCGCGCTGCTGGTGATCCTGGCGCAGGCGGGTTCGTTCGTCCCGGCGGAGAGCGCACTGCTTCCCATCGTCGATCGGGTGTTCACGCGCATTGGCGCGGCGGACAACCTGGCGCGTGGGCGCTCGACGTTCATGGTGGAGATGACCGAGACGGCGGTGATCCTGAACACGGCCACGGCGCGCAGCTTGATCGTGCTGGATGAGATCGGGCGCGGCACGTCCACCTATGATGGACTGGCGCTAGCATGGGCCGTGGTCGAGCACATTCAACGCACCATTCGCGCTAAGACGCTCTTCGCGACGCATTACCACGAGCTGACGGAATTGGCGTCGCAACTCGATGGAGTGCGTAATCTGCACGTATCGGTGAAGGAATCGGGCGATCAGATTCTGTTCTTGCGGCGCGTGGAGCCGGGTGCAGCGGATAAGAGCTACGGAATTGAAGTGGCGCGCCTTGCCGCGCTGCCGATGAGTGTGATCGAGCGAGCGCGGCAAATCCTGGCCACGCATGAATCGGCGGAGCACACAGTCACCGAAGAGCTGGCAGGCGCGGCGCCGGGCCCGATGCAGATTCAACTTTTCGAGCCGGTAAACGGGCAAATCGCCGATCGGATTCGCAAGCTGAAGCTGGACGAACTTCGGCCGATCGAGGCGCTGCAATTGCTGGCGGAATTGCAGAAGGAACTGAAGTGAGCGCGCCATGATCGTGGCCGGCGATCATGAGCGGGACTTCGCTCGACGGCATCGATGTTGCGATCGTCGATATTCGCGGAAAGCGGATTCGGCCTCTGGCTTTTGCCTCGACGCCCTATTCCAAGGCCGTACGGGAGGCGTTGCTGGGCGTCTCGAACGCGATGACCCACACGGCCACCGTCGCCCGCCTTAACTTTCTGCTCGGCGAACTGTACGCGGACGCGGTGAAGAAAGCTGCGCACTGCCATAAACCGGCGCTCATCGGGATGCATGGGCAAACCATCTTCCATGAAGGCTCGCCGGTGGAATACCTGGGCCGGCGGGTCGCAAGCACATTGCAGATCGGCGAGGCGGCAGTAGTCGCCGGAACGCACCGGCGTCCGAACCATTTCGAATTTCCGCGAGCGCGACATCGCGGCCGGAGGGCAAGGCGCGCCGCTGGTTCCTTACGTCGACTATCTGTTGTTTCGTCATGCCCGTCGCGGACGCGTCGCGCTCAATATCGGTGGCATCGCTAATATCACGGTGATTCCGGCAGGCGCGACGCCCGAAGACGTGGTCGCGTTTGATACGGGGCCGGGCAACATGGTAATCGACGCACTGGTCGCCCACCACAGCGAGGGCCGCCAACGTTACGACCGCAATGGCAGTATTGCGCGGCGCGGAAAAGTACACGAGCGACTGCTCGATGCCATGATGAGCGACCCGTACCTGAATCGCAAGCCACCCAAGACGACCGGACGCGAACAGTTCGGGCAGCAATTCGTGACGCGGCCTGCTGGCCACCGGGATTCCGCTTGCCCGACCTGATCGCCACGGCTACCGAGTTTACGGCACAATCGATCGCGCGCGCGATTCCAAAGGGGATGCGCGAGACTGTCATTGTCTCCGGCGGGGGCGTGCACAATCGGCAGATCATGCGGCGGCTAGGCGACCTTCTGCCTGAGATCGACGTTGCGTCCAGCGCGGACTTTGGCATCGATCCCGATGCGAAAGAAGCAATCGCTTTCGCAGTTCTTGCGCACGAATTCGTGCGCGGGCGCCCCGGCAACTTACCGAGTGCAACCGGCGCCCGGCGCAGTGTAATTCTGGGAAAGAGTTCGCCCGCCTAACTTGAACTCTGCCGTTCTTCGCTTTTCTGGGCCTGCTGATCGAGCTGGCGGACGCGCTCCGCTGGATCTTTGGACAGGACCTGGTTGTCGAGATCCGTGGGAACCGCGGGCTCCGGTTTCTTCAGGTCGTTTAGAATCTCACGAATGTATGTCTTCATGCCTCAATGTTGTGCAAGAAAGCATGGCACGGGACGCGAGTGAAACACGTATCGTGCTGATATTCGGGTGGAAACGAATCTGGCTGAAAGGTGACTACGCCAGCGTGTTGACGGAACCGGCGCGCTTCGCTTCGTAGGCGGCGATGGCCAGCTCCTGCTTGATCATGTAGCCGAGTTCGTCGACGCCTTCAAGTAGGCAATGCTTAGCGAACGGGTCGATGGGAAATTCGACCGTCCGACCGCCAGCCAACGTTACGGTTTGCGAGGCCAAGTCGATCTTCAACGTGATCCCGGACCATTTGATCAATTCGGCGTGGATATCAGCAGGGATGATTATGGGCAACAAGCCGTTCTTAAGTGCGTTGCCTTTGAAGATGTCAGCGAAGGAGGTGCTAATGATGGCCTTGAATCCATATTGCACCAGCGCCCACGGCGCGTGCTCGCGCGAACTACCGCAGCCGAAGTTATCGCCTGCGATGAGGATCTGCGCGCCCTTCGCGGAGGGCTTGTTCAAGGGAAAGTCCGGGTTGGGCGAGCCGTCGGCGAGATAGCGCCAGTCGAGAAACAGATTGTCGCCGAGGCCTTCCATCGAAGTAGTCTTCAGGAAGCGCGCCGGGATGATCTGATCGGTGTCGATGTTGTCGATGGGCAGAGCGACGGTCTTGCTTTCGATGGTGGTCGATTTTCATTAGAGGCTCCTCACGTCGGTCACGACGCCGGTGATGGCGCTGGCTGCGGCGGTCAGCGGACTGGCCAGGAAAGTACGGCCACCTTTGCCTTGCCGTCCCTCGAAGTTTCGGTTGCTGGTAGAGACGGCGTATTCGCCGCGGCTCCAGTTGATCGCCGTTCATCGCTAGGCACATGGAGCAGCCGGCTTCGCGGAAATCGGCGCCGGCGTCGCGGAAAATCTTGTCGAGGCCTTCGGCCTCCGCTTGTTTCTTCACCTGCTGCGATCCGGGGACCACCAGCATGCGCACCTTTGGACTCACCTTCCGGCCCTTCATAATGGACGCAGCGGCGCGCAGGTCGGAGATGCGCGAGTTGGTGCAGCTTCCGACGAACACAACGTTGATGGCCTGGCCTTTGAGCGGGACGCCCGGCTTCAGGTCCATGTATTTCAGAGCTTTGATGAGGTCCGATTTTTCGATGGGGTCGGACATGCCGGAGGGATCGGGAATCAGGCCCGAAACCGGTATGCCCATGCCCGGGTTGGTCCCGAATGTAACCATCGGTTCGAGCGTGTTCGCATCCAGCGTCAATTCTTTCGCGTAGGTGGCGCTTTCGTCCGTAGGCAGTTGCTTCCAGCGCGCGAGTGCGGCGTCCCAGTCTTTCCCTTTCGGTGCAAATTCGCGCCCGGCGATGTACTGGTAAGTAGTCTCGTCGGGCGCGACCAGACCGGCGCGCGCGCCGCCTTCGATCGACATATTGCAGATGGTCATGCGCTCTTCCATCGACAATCCGCGGATGGTCGAGCCGGTGTATTCGAACACGCACTCGGTGCCGCCGCCGATGCCGATTTTGGCGATCACGGCGAGGATGATGTCCTTGGCGGTGACGCCGGGCTGTAGCTTGCCCTCCACCCGGATCGCATAAGTTTTCGACGGCTGCTGCAAGAGGCACTGCGTGGCTAGAACTTGGCCTACCTGGCTGGTGCCGATGCCGAATGCCAGCGCGCCGAAGGCTCCGTGAGTGGCGGTGTGACTGTCGCCGCAAACGATGGTCATGCCGGGTTGCGTGAGCCCTTGCTCCGGACCCATGACGTGCACAATTCCCTGCTTGTCGCTATTTAAGTTGTAAAGACGGATGCCGAAATCGGCGCAGTTCTTTTCCATCTGATCGAGCTGGGCTTTGCCGACCAGATCAAGAATGGGCAGATTGTGCGGCGTGGTGGGCGTCGAGTGATCCATGGTCGCGATGGTCAGGTCCGGCCGGCGGACCTTCAGGCCGCGGTCGCGCAGAGTCTGGAAGGCCTGCGGCGTGGTGACTTCGTGACACAGGTGGAGATCGATGTAAATGAGACTGGGGACGCCGGGTTGCGCGGTGACTACGTGGTTGTCCCAGATTTTCTCGACGATGGTTCGCGGTTGGCTGCTCATAATGCCTCGCTGACTGCTTTGCCCACTTGATCGGTGGTGGCCGGCGTGCCTTTCGGTTTCAAATCCGCCGTCACGCGCCCGGACGCGAGCACCTTGCCGACGGCGGAATTCACGGCGTTGGCCTCCGCCATCAGCCCGAACGAATATTCGAGCATGGCGGCGACGCTGCCGATGGCCCCAAAGGGATTGGCTTTGTTCTGGCCCGCGATGTCGGGCGCCGAACCGTGCACCGGCTCATACAATCCCTTGGTCACACCGGAGGTATTGGCCCCGACCGAGGCCGACGGCAGCATGCCAATAGACCCGGCCAGGATGCCGCCAATGTCACTCAAAATATCTCCGAAAGTGTTCTCCGTTAGGATCACGTCAAACTGTGTGGGCCGCAGCACCATCTGCATGGCGGCGTTGTCGACGAACATGTGATCCAGCTTGACGTCGGGGTATTGCGCGGCCAATTCGGTGACTACCTTGCGCCACAGCTGCGAAACTTCGAGTACGTTGGACTTGTCGACGCTGGTGACCTTCTTGCGCCGGTTGCGCGCCAGCCGGAACGCAACGTGCGCCACCTGCTCGATCTCCGAGCGCGTATACGACATCGTGTTGAAGCCGCGGTCGCCCTCAATGCCGCGCGGCTGGCCGTAGTACAGGCCGGCGGTGAGCTCGCGCACGATGATCATGTCGGTGCCTTGGATCACGTGGTTCTTGAGTGGCGAGGATTCGATCAGCTCAGGATAAGTAAGCACGGGGCGCAGATTCGCGAACACTCCCATGGCGGCGCGAAGGCCGAGCAAGCCCTTCTCGGGACGCTTGTCCGGAGCGGCGTTATCAAATTCGGGCAGGCCCACGGCGCCCATAAGCGTCGCGTTAGCAGCCAGGGCTTTATCGAGGGTCTCCTTCGGAAGTGGCGTGCCGGTCTTATGGATCGCAATGCCGCCGATCAGTCCTTCGGACAATTCAAGAGTGTGCCCGAACTTCTTGGCCACGGCATGCAGGACCTCTACAGCCGCACTGGTCACTTCGACGCCGATTCCGTCGCCGGGTAGGATTAGGATTTTTAGGTTCATTATTCGTTGGTTCTAACTGGCGCGCGCCGCTTTGCTCTCTTCGAGCACCTCGCGCGCGAGGGCGGAGATTTCGTCGTTCCGCATGCCTTTCTTGCGATCCGCCATGGTGGTGAAACGGTGGTAAACGGTGTCGAGCTGCTCACGGTTGAGATCGAAGCCCAGGTCTTCGCACCGCTTGGTGAGCGCGTGCCGCCCGCTGTGCTTGCCGAGAATCAACTTGCTTTCGGGGACGCCGACGCTGTGGGGGTCGATGATCTCGTAAGTGGTCCGTTCCTTCAAAAAACCGTCCTGGTGGATGCCAGCTTCATGCGCGAAGGCGTTCTCGCCAACGATGGCCTTGTTGGGTTGCGGTCCGAAAGTTATGATGGAAGTCAGCAACTGGCTGGCCGGGAACAGATGCTCGGTGACGATCTTCGTCTCGTACGGGAGACGGTCGCGGCGGGTGTTGATCGCCATGACAACTTCTTCCAGCGCCGCGTTGCCGGCGCGCTCACCGATGCCATTGATGGTGCACTCAACCTGCCGCGCGCCGTTCTGCACGGCAGCCAGCGAATTCGCGACGGCCAGACCCAGATCGTCGTGGCAGTGCACGCTCACAATCGCCGTATTGCCGAGCGCCTTCACCATGCGTCCGATCATGGCTCCGTATTCATCCGGCACGGAGAAACCGACGGTATCCGGCAGGTTGACAGTGCGAGCGCCCGCGGCAACTACGGCCTTCGATACTTCTTCGAGGTAATCCCAATCGGTTCGGGTGGAGTCTTCCGCTGAGAACTCGACGTCGTCTACGTAGGAACGAGCGAGGGTCACGGCCGCAACGGCTTCGTCCAACACCTGCTGCCGCGATTTTTTCAGCTTGAACTTCAGATGGATGTCGCTGGTGGCGATGAAGGTGTGAATGCGCGGGCGCTTGGCGTTCTTGAGCGACTGCGCGGCGCGCTCGACATCCAGTTTATTGGAGCGCGCGAGCGCGGCTACATTCACCCACGGAAATTCGCGGGCCACGGCGCCGACGGCTTCGAAATCGCCGTCGGAAGCAATGGGGAACCCGGCCTCGAGGATATCCACGCCGAGATCCACCAGCTTGGCGGCCATTTTGAGTTTTTCGGGCACAGTCATGCTGCAACCGGGCGATTGCTCGCCATCGCGGAGAGTGGTGTCGAAGATATAGACTCGTTCGGCCATGGAATCCCTCTACTCAGATTATGCCGCCGAGATTGAAATTTGGCAAATTGATAATATTCGGAGGTTGTATAATAACCGCAAATGGAACTGCACCCTCTACGTGTCTTTTTGACAGTAGCGACGGAGAAGAGTTTCTCCCGGGCGGCCGAGAAGCTGCTTCGCACGCAGCCTGCCATCTCGCTGTCTATACAGAGGTTAGAGGTTGAGCTGGGGGAGAAGCTCATCGACCGCTCGGCCAAGGATCTGCTATTGACCGACGCCGGCAAGGTGGTGCTGGACTACGCCCGACGCTTTGAAAACCTACAAGGCGAACTGGAAAACGCCCTCGCCGAGATGCGGGACAAGTCGGCGGGGAGGCTGACGATTGGGGCGAACGAGTCGTCGACGCTTTACCTGCTGGACCACATTGAGCGCTACCGGCGGCAGTTTCCCAAGATCAAGGTACAGATCCGGCGGAGCTTGTCGAGTAAGATCCCGTCGGAGCTGATCGATGGCGACCTGGAACTCGGCATTCTGACCTACGATCCGGAAGACGAGCGCTTGGTGTCGAAGGTGATCTATCGCGATCACCTGGCGTTCATCGTTTCGCCCCAGCACCGGCTGGCCGCGCAAGCCGAAGTTTCGATCAGCGACTTGAGCGACGAGCAGTTCATCGCGCACAACGTGGTGTCGCCCTATCGCGCCGTGGTGCTGCGCGAGTTCCAGCGCCACAAGGTGCCGCTGCACATGGATCTGGAGATGCCGACCATCGAGGCGATCCGCAAGATGGTGCAGCGCGATGAGGGCGTGGCGTTTCTGCCGCGGATGTGCGTGGACGAGGAGATCCGCCAGGGCATTCTGCATGAAGTGAAGGTGAAGGAGATGGATGTGGATCGCAAGATCCGTCTGGTCTATCCCGCGCGGCGGGTGCTGAGCCACGCAGCGCAGGCGTTTTTGGAGGTGGTGGGGGGATGATTCGCACATAATATGTGCGACACTGATTATGTGCGGAAGAATCTGACTCTCACCATTGAAGAAGAACTGCTGCGGGATGCGCGGCGGATCGCGGTTGATCGCGATACTTCGGTAAACGAGCTAGTGCGGAACTATCTGGGGCATTTGGTTCGCCAAAGGGAGCCTGGCAAGGCTACGGCGGCGGCGCTCAGGGAGTTTTGGCGCACCCATAGCGTGACTATGGGGAAGCGCACTTGGACTCGCGACGATTTGCATGACCGCTAGTGACCCTCGGCCAACTTTCGTCGATACAAACGTGTTCGTTTACGCGGTGGTCGATGATGACCTGGAGCGGCAGAGCGTTGCCCGTGATCTAGTGGAGCGGCTGGCGGAATCGGAAATCCTGCAAACAAGCACACAGGTGTTGCAAGAGCTGTATGTTGTGCTGACTCGGAAAGTGCGGCGCAAATTCACTGCACGGGAGGCGTTGGCCTACCTGGATCGCATAGCGCGGTCGCCGGTCACGGGAATCGACTACGGATTGGTTCGTGAGGCAGCGGAGTTGTCGGCTCGCCACACGTTTTCGATGTGGGATGCGCTGGTGATTGTTGCCGCGGCGCGGTCGGGGGCGGAGCGCCTCTATTCGGAGGATCTGCAGCATGGGCGAAAGATTCTTGGGGTGGAAATCGTAAATCCGTTTCGGAAATCCTAGTTCAAATGCAGACTCGATCCAATACATTTAGGAACGGGAGTTAGAAAGAGCGCGGAAACTTCCGATGCGCGAACAGCAGAACGCGCCGATTGAAAAGAAGCCTGTCCGCACCAGGGGCATGGTGAACAAGGACCAATCCTCATAGCTTGGTATATCGTGAACTCTACCAAACACTTCCGCGAAAAGCGTGCCGTGATATCCCGTCACAATGTGAGTTGCCCGCAATCCGAATAAGCAGGCCCCGAGTATCCACACAAACTTAGCCGAATCGAACCTCCACTTGTGATAAGTGAAGTATCCGAGTCCAAAAGAAACTATGGCGCTAAGACAATCGTCAAACAGAAGCATTCTGTCCCGATTTGGATGCTTAAGGCTTCAGTAGTGACGATTGCGGTTCCTACCATTGCCGTGAGCAGGTTTCCTAGGAACACGCCAACCGCGCGGAACGCGCCACCAATCGAAATCATGGGTGTTTCATTATGCCAGATAATGCAAAATCGACCATTACCGGATGCAGGGGTCCTCTCGGTTGTCAGCCGGTTTGTAGTACACTAAGGATTCTGGCTTCCTGCCCTGCCACTGGTGGAGTGTGTGCGGGCCAGGCAACGAACCAATTCGCAAGAGAAAGAGAATTTGTATGTACGCAGTGATTGAAAACGGCGGGAAGCAGTATCGCGTGACCCCGGGCGAGACGGTGCAACTGGAGACGGTGGCGGGCGACGTCGGCGCGCAGGTGGAATTCAACCGCGTGCTGGCAGTCGTCGACGACGGGCAAGTGAAAACCGGAGCCGCCGCGGCGGGCACGATCGTCAAAGGCACCATCACCGAGCATGACCGCGAAGCCAAGACCATCGTCTTCAAGTTCAAGCGCAAGAAGCAGTACCGGCGCACCATCGGGCACCGCCAGAACTACACGCGCGTGCAGATCAACGAGATCGTGTAGGAAACAGTCATGGCACATAAAAAAGGTTTAGGCAGTTCTAAAAACGGGCGCGATTCGAATGCGCAGCGGCTGGGCGTGAAGGCTTTCGGCGGGCAGTTTGTGCCCGGCGGGTCCATCATCGTTCGCCAGCGCGGCACCAAGATCAAACCGGGCACCAACGTTGGCATCGGCAAGGACGACACGCTGTTCGCCAAGGTCACGGGCGTCATTGAATTTCGCGACCGCGGACGCATGGGCAAGTTCGTCAGCATCGTGGCCGCCGAATAGCTCCTCTCGACCCGCGTTCATCCGGGCGCGGTGTCCATCCATGTTGTTTATAGACGAAGTCATCATTACCGTCAAAGCTGGAGACGGCGGCAACGGCATCCTTGCGTTCCGGCGCGAGAAGTTCGTGCCGCGCGGCGGACCCAGCGGCGGTGACGGCGGCCGCGGCGGCGACGTGGTGATGGTAGCCACTCAGCATCACAACACGCTGCTTCACTTCCGCTTCAATCCCGAGCACAAGGCCCAGCGCGGACGACATGGCGAAGGCAGCGATAAGACCGGCCACAACGGACATTCGATTGAGCTTGCGACACCTGTCGGCACCGTGGTCTACGACGCCGAAACCGGCGAACTGCTGCACGATTTCACCACCGCCGGCGACCGCTTCATCGTCGCCAAGGGCGGACGCGGCGGGCGCGGCAACGCGCGCTTTGCCACCTCCACGCATCAAACTCCCACCGAGCACGAAGACGGCAAGCCCGGTGAAGAGCGCCGCCTGCGCCTCGAACTCAAACTGCTGGCCGATGTCGGGCTGGTGGGATTTCCCAACGCGGGCAAGTCCACGCTGATCTCGCGCATCTCCGCCGCGAAGCCCAAGATTGCCGACTACCCGTTCACCACGCTGGTGCCGAATCTGGGCGTGGTCTCGACCGACGATCAGCGCACCTTCGTGGTGGCCGACATCCCGGGTTTGATCGAAGGCGCGCACGAAGGCCACGGCCTGGGCATCCAGTTCCTGCGCCACGTCGAGCGCACGCGGCTGCTGGCGCATCTGGTGGATGTTTCCGACACCGGGCGCGATCCGGTGCACGATTTCGAAGTGATTCTGGCGGAGCTGGCCAGCTTCTCCGACGATCTGGCCAAGAAGCCCATGATCGTGGTCGCCACGAAAATGGACGCGGCGCAGGACCCCAAGCGGATCGCGGCGCTGCAAAGGCTCGCGCGCAAACGCGGCATGCCGTTCTTCAAGATCTCGAGCGTCACCGGCGACGGCATCAAGGAACTGAAGCGCGCCATGGCCGAACGCGTTCTGGCTCCGAGCGATGCGGCGGCGCCCGAGACCGTTTCACATTAATTCCCGATAAGCCCGCAACGGGCTGCGGCTCGCCAGCTTCTAACATATAGGAGGCGATTATGAAGCGCGGTTTTACGAAACACTGGATGCTCCTCGGCCTGATGGGCGGAGTTTGACGGCGGTAGGTTGTGGCGGCCCGGGATATGTTGGGATCTACGCGAGGACCGCGCCGCCTCCCATCCGGGTTGAAAGTTACGGTCCTGCGCCGGGACCTGGCTATGTTTGGATCAACGGATATTGGGGTTATCGCGGCAACGATTACGTATGGAATGCCGGGCGTTGGGCGCGGCCTCCACGCGGGCGCCGGCGCTGGGAAGACGGCCGCTGGGAGCATCGCGGCGATCGTTACGTGTGGCGTGAAGGCCGCTGGCGCTAGAGGCCTGAACTCGCTCCAAATATTAAAACGCAAACGGCAACCTCGCGCCGCCGGCAGCCCTCTAAATTAGTAGGAGAGTGTTATGAAACGCTGGATTGGTGCGGGGCTCCTAGCGGCGACTTTGATGGTAACTGGATGCGCCGACAATGGCTACTACGGGCGCGGTTATCGCTATGATCGCGACTATCGTTACCGGAATTATCGTGACCACTATGACCGGCATCGCGATTACGATCGGGACAACTGGCGCTAGGCCGGTTCAGCGCCGCTTGGAGCTGCAGGAGACGCCGGAGCTTTGGGCTTCTCCGGCTTTTCCTTGGCCGGAGGAATCACCTTCACGGGACTGATCATGACGTGGGCGTTGCGCCCTTCGAGGCGCGGCTGGCCTTCGACGGCGCCGTATTGCGTCAGGTCCGCCGCGAAACGGATCAGCAGCTTTCGCCCCAGATCGGTGTGCGCAATTTCGCGCCCGCGGAATTGCACGATGGCCTTCACGCGATTGCCTTCCTGGAGGAAGCGAATGGCGTGATTCTTCTTGAAGTCGTAATCGTGGTCATCGGTGTTGGGGCGGAACTTCAGCTCCTTCACCTGGATGATGTGCTGCTTGCGCTTGGCCTCGTGCTGCTTCTTTTTGTTTTCATACTGCCACTGGCCGTAGTCCATCGCTTTAGCGACGGGCGGTTCGGCGGTAGGCGCGATCAGGATCAGGTCCAAACCCAATTCCTGAGCCCTGCGGACGGCCGCTAGGGTGGGCATGACTTCAACGCTGCCGTCGGGAAATACCGCGCGCACTTCACGCGCACGAATGGCTTCGTTGACGTTTTCGCGTATCCTCGGCCGGCGGGGTGCAAAACCTCGTGGATTCATCGAGCGGAAAAACCACCAGCGGACGAGAGCATCATCATATGACCAAATGGTAACAGATACGGAAGGCGGTAGTGGGTCTTTGGGCTGACCCTTCAAATGGCAGACGGAAGGTGGGTCCGTAATCCGTGAGTAAGAATTCGGCGAAGCGCCGAGGCGATGAAGATGCCGATGGATGAGTGTATTACGTCACCCACTTGCGGCCGACGAGGATGCCCAACCTCCCGTTCCGGCCGGCGCCCCCGTACCGAACCCTCTTACGGACACATTATTACGGCTAATTACATTGAACACGCGGCGTGCC
Organism: Bryobacterales bacterium; assembly: GCA_963779075.1. Lineage (GTDB taxonomy): Bacteria > Acidobacteriota > Terriglobia > Bryobacterales > Bryobacteraceae > Palsa-187. Next base: position 107,267 of record CAVZWS010000015.1, on the reverse strand, counting down.
AAGGGGCGGAATCTGGGTGTATAATAGCGGCAATTACTGGACGCTGAAATACAGTAAGCTAGCCTGCTAGATTCCGGGTCAACTGCAGACGGCCTAATCGGGGTGAAGCGTACTAGTGGGCCGCAATCGGTTATCGTGGCGATGCTAGACAAAGGGTTCGGTTTGAGGCAGCGTTAAGGTTGGTTTGCCAACAAGGAGGAAATATATGCGCCAGGTGATCCTGATTTTGGTTCTTCTGACGTCCGTGCTCTCGGGGCAGGACAAGAAGCGTGTTGCGGTGATGAACTTTGAATACGGTACGGTTTCGACCTACGTGTCGCAGATTTTCGGAACCAATGAGGACATCGGCAAGGGCATTGCCGACATGCTCGTGGACCGGCTGGTCAATGACGGCAAATATTCGGTGATTGAGCGCAAGGCGCTCGACAAGCTAATCACGGAGCAGAATTTTTCCAATAGCGACCGCGCCGATCCCTCCAGCGCCGCGCGTATTGGCAAACTGCTGGGCGTCAGCGCCATCATCATCGGCAGCATCACCCAGTTCGGCCGCGATGACAAGAAGACGAACTTGGGGGGCTTCGGCTCCGCAGCGGGCCGTTTCGGTATTGGCGGCATCGGCAAGAGCGAATCCAAGGCGGTAGTGCAGATTACCGCGCGCCTGGTCAACGTTGACACCGGCGAGATTTTGGCGTCGGTGCAGGGCAAAGGCGAGTCCAAACGCGGCGGCGCCTCGCTGCTAGGCGCGGGCGGCGGCGGTGGTGCCGCGGGGGGAGCCGGCTATAGCATGTCCAGCTCAAATTTCGGGGCGACCATTCTCGGAGAAGCCACCAACGAGGCGGTGACCCAGGCCGCGGACGGACTCGATGCCAAGGCGGCCAGCTTGCCGGCGCCCGCGGCAGTGCCGGTCGACGGGCTAGTAGCGGATGTCAACGGAAATTCACTCGTCGTGAATGTGGGCACCAGTGGCGGCGTAAAGGTTGGCGACGTGTTGCAGGTGGCGCGAACCGGCCGCGAAATCAAGGATCCGGCCACCGGCAAGGTGCTCCGCCGGACCGACACCCAGCTCGGCACTTTGAAGATCACGCAGGCTGACGCCAGTTCGGCGGAAGGCGCCTACACCGGGCAGCCCGGGGTAAAAATCGGCGACCACGTCAAGAAATAGAAGGGGCTTGGCAGAGTTCAGCCTCGGGGACGAAGAACGGAGCCACCTACTCTTCTCCGGAAATGAATGGACGGTCAGGCGTTGGCCGCCAATAGCCAATACGCCAGCAGAACCCAGGCCGCGATGAAGGCGAGTCCGCCGAAGGGGGTGACGGCTCCCAGCATGCGCACGCCGCTGATCGCCAAGGCGTAGAGGCTGCCCGAGAACAGGACCACGCCGGCCAGCAGCAGTGCGCATACCCAGGCGGCCCGGGGTGCGGACAGCGCTCCGATTCGCGGCAGGAATGAGACCACCAGCAGCCCCAGCGCATGGAAAAAGTGGTACATGACGCCGGTCTCATAGACGCCCTTCGAATAGGCGTCGAGCCGCCCTTGCAGGGCATGCGCGCCGAACGCGCCGATGATGACGGCGAGAGCCAGCAGAATGGCGCCGACGGAGCTCCAGTTCATGTTCGCTCCAAAGATAGCACGCGCTAGCACGCCGGTTCAAATCAGACGGCCGCGCTGCGCATCAGAACCCACAATTTTTCCCAGGTGGGGACGCGAACACGGCGCGCCAGGACGTCATAGTCGGACGCCACGATGCGGTCGAGCAGGCGCGAATAGATGCCGATGAGGGCGCGCAGCGAGGCCCGGCTGCGCGGATCGATCAGGCCCACCAGCGGCGCGGATTCGCGGTAGTAATCGCGGGCGCGCTGGGCTTCAAATCGCATCAACTCAATGAACCGCTCGCGAGGCTCGAAGGTGGCGGGCGAGACTGCGAAACGCGCGAGGTCCTCGGCGGGGAGATAGACCCGATCTTTTTCCGCATCTTCGCGCACGTCACGCAAAATGTTGGTGAGCTGGAACGCAATCCCGCACTTCTCCGCCAGCAGGAGCGCGTCCTGCGATTCAAATCCAAAAATATGGATGACAGTGAGTCCCACGACGCTGGCCACGTGGTAGCAATAGTCGTAGAGTTCTTCGAAGGTCTGGATGCGGCGCGGCTCCAGATCGGAACTGACGCCGTCGATCATGTCATAGAAATACTGATGCGGGATCTTGTACCGCGTGACGGCGTCGATGAAAGCCGGCCAGACCGGGTGTTCGCCGGCGCGCCCCGCCAGCGCCGCCGCGAGATCTGCACGCCAGCGGGCGATGGCGGCGGCCCGGTCGGGGATGCCTTCATCGTCACTCAAATCGTCGCAGTAGCGCATGAAAGCGTAGACGGCGCACATCGCGCGGCGCTGGGGCTTGGAGAGCAGCAGGAACGAATAGTAGAAATTCTTGGCTTGGCTGCGCGCGACGCCTTCGCACCAGGCGTAGGATTCCTCAACCTTCATGCGGCCCGCGAGAACGCCCGCCGCGTGATGGCGCCGAGCAGCAATCCCACCCGTTCGGTTTTGGAGATCACCGGCCGGGCGCGAAGCACGTCGTAGTCCTGACGCTCGATCTTTTCGAGAATCTTCAGGCCGCCGCGGCTGAACAACTCCAGGTCGATGGCGAGGCGGCGGTCCACTTGACCCGCTAACGGCAGCCCTTTGAGGAACAAGTCGCGCGCCACGCCGACCGCTTCTTTCATGGCCCGCCGGAAACGATCGTCGAAGCGCCGCGCGAACAAATCGTCGACCGGATAGCCGTTCCGCTCCAGCACATCCAGCGGAAGATATACGCGGTCTTTCTGAAGATCCACGATCACATCCTGCCAGAAATTGGCGAGCTGCAGGGCGGTGCAAGTAGCGTCGGAGAGCGCTTGCCGCTCGGCGTCCTGGTAGCCGCACAATCCCAGCACCAGCCGCCCGACAGGGTTTGCCGAATAGCGGCAGTACTCAAACAATTCGTCGAAATTCCGGTAGCGGGTGACGGTCTGATCTTGCTCGAAAGCTTGGATCAGATGATCGAACGGCTCGATCGGCAAATGGTGGTCCGCCACGGTCGCCCGGAGGGCGACAAACACAGGATGACTCGCGCGCCCCGCGTACATCGCCTGCAGTTCGCCGCGCCACCAGGCGAGCAGGCGCAGGCTCTCTTGCGGGTCGCCAATCTCGTCGCCCAGATCGTCCGACCAGCGGCAAAACGCATAGACGTTATAGAAATCCTGGTGCAGGCGTTTGGGAAGCAGGAAACTGACTACCTGGAAATTTTCGTAGTGATGCGTGGCGAGCCAGTGGGTATAGGCCAGCGCTTCTTCGCGGGGCCACGCCCGCTGCATTTGATCCGGATCGTTCAGAAATGCGGTAGGGCCAAGAAACACAATTGGTTCCGGCGCAATCAGGGGATGATCGCCGTCTTCAGGTGGCCGTTGTGGCTCATCAGATGCTGCATCACTTCCAGCAGATTGGCCAGCGGCTCGACGCCATTCACCAGATCCTTGGCCGTAACATAGCCGCGGCCAATCACGTCGAGCGCTCTGCGAATCAGCGCGGGAGTGTGATGGAAGCTGGCTTTGCAGGTGATTTCGGAATAATGCAGGAGCTGGGTGTCCAGATTGACTTCGGTGCCGGTGGCGCAGCCGCCGAAGAAGTTGACCACGCCGCCGCGCCGCAGCAGGCGCGTTGCGAGCTGCCACAATTCCGGCAATCCCACGGCTTCGATGACGACGTCCGCGCCGCGGCCTTCCGTCATGGCTTTAACCGCGCCGACGACATCGGCGCCGTCGGTATTGACGATCAGCTCATCGGCGCCCATGCGCGCCGCTCGATCCAATTGCGGCTGGCGGCGTCCGATCGCGATTACGCGCGCACCGTAGACGGCCTTGGCCAGGCGCACGAACATGATTCCGATGGGCCCCAGTCCGATCACGGCGACGGTATCGCCGGGACGAAGATTACTTTCTTCCAGGCCACGTAGCACGCAGGCGAGCGGTTCGGCCAACGCGGCGTCCTGATATCCCACGTGGTCGGCGATATGGTGCAGGTTCTTGCGGACAATTCGCTCCGGAATGCGGATGTATTCGGCGTACGCGCCGTTATTGAACAGCAGATCGGTACACAGATTTTCCTGCTCGCGCCTGCAGTAGTAGCACTCGCCGCAAGGCGCCGAATTAGCGGCCATGACGCGGTCGCCGATGCGGAAGCCTTCCACCCGATCTCCCATGGCCACGATATCGCCCGCCAGTTCATGGCCGAACAGCGCCGGAGGGGTGATCATCCGGGCATGGTATCCGCGGCGAAACACTTTGACGTCGGTCCCACAGGTGAGCGCCGCACGCACGCGCACCAGCACATCGCCCGGCCCAAGCTTAGGCACGTCCACGATTTCGATCTGCAGCTGCTCTTTGCCGTACAAGACGGCCGCGGTCATCTGCTGAGTCACTCTATTCTCACCTCTGGGGCTGTACTACGATCTTCAACGATTCCGCGCCGGGATGCAACGCCCGCTCAATTCCAATATGAATATCGCTTAATGAATACCGATGCGAAATCAATTCTTCCACTGGCAGCGCGCCCGAGAAAACCAATTCGGCCGATTCTTTCTGCAGGTCCATGGACGCGCTATAGGAGCCGCACAGCATGCGTTCCCCCATACAGATGTCGGCGCCCGATACTTCGATTCGTTCCTGATGCGAGGTCTGCGCGAATAGCAAAATACGGGCTCCGGGGCGCGAAATGGCGACGGCCTGCTCGACAATGCCTTTGGCGGAAGCGGCGATGATTACCACGTCGGCTCCGCGGCCCTCGGTCATGCCTTTGATGGCGTTCTCGAAGGCAGCGTCTCGCGGATCGAAGGTTTCGTGCGCGCCAAATTTGCGCGCTAGTTTCCGGCGGGTCTCGAAAGTGTCGGTCGCGACGATGTGCAAGCCCCCACTGGCCGCAGTCTTCGCCATCATTGTGAAGATCAGGCCCACCGGGCCCTGACCCAGAATTGCCACCACATCGCCAGGCTGCGGGTCGAGCTGCTTCATGCCCTTCAGGCAGGTGTTGACGGGCTCGACGAAGGAGGCGGCGTCAAAAGACACGCCGGCCGGAATCTTCTCGATGCCGCGTTCGACGATCCAATCCATCACGCGCACATATTGCGAGAAGCCGCCGCCTGCCGGCTCGTACCCGGCGGTAACGCCGACCTTTTTGTACACCGGGCATTGCGCGTACAACTTCTTGCCGCAATAAAAACATTTTCCACACGGGATATGGTGGAACACAATAACGCCGTCGCCGGGTTGGTATTGCTTTACGCCCGCGCCAACCGCCGCGATCACTCCCGCGGTTTCGTGCCCGTAGATGCGAGGCCCGGGCAGCAGGTTGTAGGCGATCTTCTTCAGATCCGTGGGACAGATGCCGCAGCTTTCGACGCGAATGAGCACTTCGCCGGGCCCAATCTTGGGAACCGGCACTGACTCCACGGCAACCACGCTTGCTCCCTTATACACGGCGGCGCGCATGGTCGAGAGAGCGGGTTCGGCGGTCACGAATCTAGAATCGGCAGTCGGCAAGAAAATCTCCCAGGGCGTCGGCGGCCCTGCGGCAGTTCCGGTCGAACTCCATTAATTGTGGCATTACCGTAAAGGGCCTTGCGATGGCAGCGAACGCAATCCGGGTCCGCGAAAAATCTCCGCGGGCGTTACGAAAGCGATTGAAATCCAACGGCAGCGTGTCTCCCGCCCGGTCCGACACCGCACGGATACATACGTATGGAACGTTCCATTCCGCGGCCTTCTTTTCGACAGCAGCGGATTCCATATCGACGGCAATCGCGCCCGTCTGGTTGCGCAGTGTGCGCTTATAGGCGGCGGTAACGGCCACACGATCGATGGTGTGAACCGCTCCCCGCACGAACTGGGCGCGGGCGTCGATGTGGGCATCGCCGGATACCACCACGTCGCCCAAACGGAGCGCCGGATCCAGCGCCCCGCATAGTCCCGTGCTGATCATTCCGTCCACGTCTCTCTTTTCCTTGAGCGCTTCGAGCACCAGCGCCCCGCCGGGACCATTGGCGAGCATCCACCAGCGATCTCCCTGCCAGTGCGCTTCGCAAGCGAACTTTGCGCCTTGCCACACGAGTTGTTGGGCGTTTCCCATTCGCTTCCGAATCCCATCGAACTCACGCCGTTCGGCGGCCACCAGTAGCCAGGTCCTCACAATAACCGTTGGCCTGAAACCACTCCGCGGCGCGCCGCAGCGCTTCCACGGCCGGTCTGGCCGAATATCCTAACTCGCGTGCGGCTTTGTCGTGCCGCACCCACATTTTCTTACGCGCCATGCGCACACCATCGAGGGGCGCGCGAGGCTCCTTGCCTGTCAAGGAGGCCCAACCGGTGGAGGCCACTCCCGCCACATATGCTATCGCGTAAGGAATCTGCACCTTCGGCGCCGGTTTTCCCGTCACTTCTTCCAACTTGCCAAAGATCTGCTGGAGCGTCAGGTTCTCGCCGCCCAGAATGTAGCGTTCGCCCACACGTCCGCGCTCGCATGCCAAGAGGTGTCCCGCAGCCACGTCACCCACGTAGACCACGTTCAAGCCGGTATCGAGATACGCCGGCATCGCTCCTCGTAAAAAATCCACCACCATCTTACCTGTCGGCGTGGGCCGGAAATCGTGATCTCCGACCGGAGCCGTGGGGTTCACAATCACGACTGGAAATCCCTCTCCCGCCAACTCCAGCGCAATCTGTTCGGCCAGGAACTTGGAGCGCTTATAAGGCCCCTGCATTTCCTCCAGGCCGGCGGGCGTGTCCTCGGAACCCAGTTCATCCTTCCGCATTCCAATACAGCCGACAGTGCTGGTATACACACACCGTTCCACTCCCGCCTTCCGCGCGGCGGCCAGCAGACTGCGCGTGCCGTCGACGTTCGAGCGGTACATCTCCTCCGGCCGTGGCGTCCACAGCCGGTAATCCGCTGCCACATGATAAACGGCGCCGCAGCCTCCGACTGCCCTTGCCAGGGAGTGCTCATCCCGCAAGTCGCCCAGCACCGTCTCGATTCCTGCCAACTCCGCCAGCGCCTGTGCGCTGCGCGCCGGGTCCCGCACCAACGCCCGGACACGCTCACCCCGCTCCAGCAACCGCCGCGCCACATGCCAGCCGATAAATCCAGTGGCTCCCGTTACTAGAACGGGCTTCATGGGTGCGCTACCTCAGCTCAACAGCCAGCTCAGCGATTTGAACGGGTCCATCATTTTCGAGTTCACGCCGTACGCCGAAGAAGGCTCATACCCGCAATGCACCATACAATCCTCGCAGCGCGGATCGTTTCCGGTGCCGTAGTTTTCCCACTGAGTTTTGGTCATCAGTTCTTCGAAGGTGTTGTAGTGCCCGTCCGTGATCAGGTAGCAGGGACCTTTCCAACCCTTGACGTTATAGGTCGGCATGCCCCACGCGGTGCAAGGCAATTCGCGCTCGCCCTTCAGGAAGTCCATGTAGACCGGCGAAGAAACCAGCGGGAAGCGTTTGGCCATCTTGTCGATATCTTTGAATTTCTCGTAGACGTCTTCGCGCGTCAAAAACATTTCGCGATCGTTCACAGCCGAGTACCCATAGCCCGGCGAAATCGAATGCCCATCGACGCCGAACTGCTCGAGATACTCGAACAACTGCCAGATTTCGTTCATATCGGTCTCTTTGAAGACCGTGGTGTTGGAGAATACCTTGAACCCGCCTTCCTTCGCGGCGCGAACACCATCGATAGCCTCTTTGAAAACGCCTTGGCGTTCGACAGCGATATCGTGATTTTTCTCCATGCCGTCCAGGTGAACATTGAACACCAGGTTGGGATGCGGCGTAAAGTCCTTCAGCCGCTTGCGCAGGAACATGCCGTTGGTGCAGAGCTGAATATAACGCCCACGCTTCAGGATCTCCGCGCACATCACGCCGATATCGGGAAGCAGCAACGGCTCGCCGCCACAGATCGAGACCATGGGAGCGCCGCACTCGTCCACCGCTTTCAGGCAATTCTCCAGCGACACGCGGTCGCGAATGCTGTCTTCGTATTCGCGGATTCGGCCGCACCCGGTGCAGGTCAGGTTGCAGGCGTGCAGCGGCTCCAGCATCATCACCAGCGGGAAGCGCTTGTGGATCATGGGATGCGGCTTGCGATCGCTTTTCGCCGATGGAATCTGGGTGTGGACAATCTTGAAGGGATTGGCCAGGTCGTCGGCGCGAGCGACGTTCTTCTGCCACTCGGGCTTCGGCCGTATTTTGTTCTTGGCGATATAGGTCGCCATATCGGCGACCTGTGCTAGCGGAACTCTCATGATCGGTCTGCTCCGTTTGCGCCTTTCGCCTTGAGGTAGCTGGATAGAGCCAGTACCGGGAACGAGTGGCGATAGTAGTGATACTGCAAATAAAAGACACCCGGGAAACCGGTGCCGGTGGATAACTCTTCGTTCCAGCCGCCGTCCGGGCGCTGGGTTTCCATCAAGTACTCGACGGCCTGTTGAACGCTGCCGCTGGTGGTATCGCCGCTCGCCAGCAGACCGAGAATCGCCCAAGCGGTTTGCGAAGGCGCGCTGGGAGCGGGCACATAGGTGTTCTGCGCATAGCTGGCGCAGCTTTCACCCCAGCCGCCGTCGGCGTTCTGAATGGAGCGCAGCCATTCACCGGCCCGCAGGATATAAGCTTCGCGATCGCTTTCGCCCGCCGCTTCAAGACCGCGCAACGCCAGAAACGTGCCGTAGACGTAGTTGACTCCCCATCGTCCGGCCCAGCTTCCGTCGGCCTCCTGGGTGCGCTTGAGGCATTCGACGCCGCGCCGTACAGCCGGATGGTCCCGCTTGACCCCGCATGCACACAACGCTTCGAGCACGCGGCCGGTGATGTCGGGGCAGGTGGGATCGAGCATTGCGTTGTGATCGGCGAAGGGCACCGAGCTGAGGAATTGCCAGTTATTGTCGACATCGAACGCGGCCCAGCCACCGTCCTTCGATTGCATGGCCAGCAGCCAATCGACCGCGCGCCGCATGCAGGCGTCCTGCTTCACGGCATCGGTGCCGCGCGCCCTGGCCAGCGCCAACAGTACCTGTGCGGTGTCGTCGATGTCCGGATAAAACTCATTGGCGAACTCAAAATACCAGCCGGACGGCTCGATATTGGGGCGCTTCACGCTCCAGTCGCCACGGCGGCGGACTTCCTTCGTCAGCAGCCAATCCACCGCGCGCGCCGTCGCGTGATCCGGCACCAAGCCGGATTCGCCCAGCGCGTAAGCTGCGATGCCTGTATCCCAGACCACCGAGAAACACGGCTGGAAGTAAAAGCCGCGCTCGTCGTCGACCAGCAGGTTGAAGAATTGCCGTTTGGCTTCCTCGACGTCGGGATGGTCCTTCGGATAACCCAGCAGATCGAGCGCCATGATCACGTAGAACATAGGCGGATAAATGGCCGCCAGACCATCGCTGTAGCGAGTGCGCTCCAGTATCCATTGCTCCGCGCGGCGGATGGCTTTCCTGCGCAATCCACGGGACCCGTGCCGCTCCCAGAACTTGACGAATTTGTCGGTCAGCAGGAAGAAATTGCGCCAGCTCCAGAACCCTTCATCGTTCGGGAAACTCAGCGGCACACCCGGCGCCAGCAGTTCGTCCACCGTGAATCCGGCCGGGACCGGACGCTGGGGATTCATGGCGTGCACGATCGAAAGCGGAATCACGATCGCCCGGGTCCACGAAGACATTTCGTAAATCAGCCGCCCCAGAAGCATGCCTTCGGGAGGAATCGAGGGCGTGTGCTCGCTCGGATACAGCCCGAAAATACTGAGATTCACCTTGACGTAGCTGTTGGCCGCTTGCAGGCCGCCCATCGCCAGAATGCGCTCCCGCAAACGGGCTAGATCGGGGTCGTCGTAGGGCAGTCCCGCAAGCTTCAATGCGGTGTAAGCCTTCACTGAAGCGCTGATCTCGGAAGGTCCGTGGGAGTAAATGTTGAAGCCGCCATCCGGCAACTGCCGCGCGAGGATGGAACGAACGGCGCGGTTGATGCGCTCACGGCTAGGCGGATCCCAAACGCCATCGACTGGCGGATGCCACCACAGCTCCAGCAGAATGTAATCGGATTCGAGCGTGGTATCGGCCGTGAGGTCCGCCCACCAGTAGCCATCCCGGTGCTGCGCACCGAGCAGGAAGTTCACCGCCTGCCGCAGAGTTTGGGCACAGGATGTAACCAGGGCGTCGGTGAGTTGGAGGCTGGGACTCATACCCGCGCTATAGTATGCAACTGCACCGTCCGGTTCAATTCGGAGGGCAGATTAAAGCGCACATCTTCTTCCTTGATTTCCACTTCTTCCAGTTCGCCGTAGCCGCGCCCCTGCAGGGATGCAATCAACTCCTGGACCAAGTTTTCCGGGGCCGAAGCGCCGGCCGTCACCGCAATCTTATCCACGCCGTCCAGCCATTCCGCCCGCACTTCACTCAGATCGTCGATCAGGTGGGAGGCAACCCCCTCTTTCACGCAAACTTCCACCAGGCGGCGCGAATTCGAGCTATTCTGCGAGCCCACCACCAGCAGGAGCTGGCACATGGGCGCCACCGCCTTGACGGCTAACTGCCGGTTTTCAGTGGCATAGCAGATGTCTTGCGCCGCCGGGCCTTGGATCTTCGGGAACCGCTCCCGTAGCCGGGTCACGATATCCTGGGTCTCATCCAGGCTCAAAGTCGTCTGGGTTATGAACGAGACTCTTTCGGGATCCTTCACTTTAAGGCGATTGACGTCGTCTACGTTCGAAACGAGTACAGTGGCTTCCGGAGCCTCCCCCAAAGTGCCGATCACCTCGTCGTGATCCTTGTGTCCTATCAATACGATAGTGAAGTTCTTGCGGGCGAACTTGACGGCTTCGAGGTGCACCTTAGTAACCAGCGGACAGGTGGCGTCAATGACCTGCAGATCCCGCTCCACTGCCTGGCTCCGCACCAGCGGCGAAACGCCGTGGGCGCTGAAGATAACCCGCGCCCCAGCAGGTACTTCGTCCAGCTCTTCGATGAAGATCGCCCCGGCGGCCCGGAGTTCATCCACCACGTGCTTGTTGTGAACGATCTCCTTGCGTACGTAAATGGGTGCCCCATAAAGGCCCAGCGCAATCTTAACCACATCAATTGCCCGAACTACTCCGGCGCAAAACCCTCTTGGCCTCAAGAGGATAATCTTCTTGGTCGAGACTGCCTGGGGAGCGATCGCAGGGTTGGCCATATCTTAAGTTGCAATTATAACAGCTTGGTTTCGGTTACTGGAAGCGCCAGGTGGGGTCTGGGCGGGGGGATACAGCCTAGGCGGGAGGGATGGGAGAAAACGGGATTAATTCTTCTGGCGCACGAATTCGTAGCGCTCCAGCGTCGCGGCGTAACGGGAAGGCTGCTCGCTGCGAACCACTTTGCCGATACAACGCAGGCGAACGTCTGAGCGCGTTCCGGGCGCCTTCGGCAGCGTAATCATATACTCGATCGACGTCCCGACCGCCACCGGCGCTTTGGACATAAACAGCACTCCACACGAACTGACGTTCCGGGTTTCGCCTCTGGATTGGGTCTTGGTCGCGCCATCGACGATCTCGAAGGGAAGGCGCAAATCAAACCGCTGGTTTTTGCGTTGTTCCATCACTGTGTTTCTGAGTGTATAGGCGGCGGCGACTAAGGTCAACGCCTTAGAGTCTCAATATACTTCCGATTGTAATGGTACTTTTGACTGTATGGACTACGTCGTTCCCACTACTCCGCAGCCTTCCCTGGCCGTCGTTGGAACCGAAGCGCGCTTCCCGGTCCACCGTATCTACTGCGTGGGACGCAACTACCTGGCGCATGTGCGGGAGTTCGGAAACGACGAAAAGAACCCGCCGTTCTTCTTCGCCAAGGCCAGCGATATGATCGTCGAGGACCGCTCTGCGGTTCCCTACCCGCCCCTGACCGGAAACTACCACCACGAAGTAGAGCTGGTGGCGGCCATCGGCAAAAGCGGCGCGAACATCCTCCCGGAAGCGGCGCTCGGCCACGTGTTCGGTTACGCGATTGGGTTCGATATGACGCGTCGCGACGTGCAGCAGGCGGCAGCCAAGAAGGGCCACCCGTGGGAGATCGGAAAGTCCTTCGACCAGTCGGCTCCGTGCGGCCCCATTTATCCGGTGGCGCAGGTGGGGCACCTGCGCGATGGCGAAATCGAGATTGCGGTTAACGGGCAGGTTCGCCAGCACTCCGATTTGAACCTGATGATCTGGGATGTCCCCAATATCATCAGCCAGTTGTCGCAACAGGTGACTTTACAGCCGGGGGACCTGATCTATACGGGCACGCCGGAGGGCGTCGGCCCAGTGGTTTCGGGCGACGTAATGGTGGGGCGCATCGCCAAGCTGGGCGAGTTGAGGATCACAGTCATCTAGCGGCGCGGAGCGCGTCAAAGATCCCGCAAAGATTCACGGGTCCGGCGCAGACGTCTACTTCGTTAGCAATCGCGCGATCGTGCGGTTTACTTCCGCCTGAGTGGCGAACTTTCCGGCGTTGGCTTCGTGAAGTCCCTGGCGAATGTGATTGATCTGCCATTGTTGATCGACAACATCGGTCCGGTCACGATAGAGAGACGCGGCAATTCTATCCAGCGCCTTGCGGGTTTGCGGCGGGATACGGACTCTGCTGGTTTCGCGAGCCATCGCGCTTACTGTAACAGAACCTAAGACCAGGTAGTGGTAAAGTTTGAAATCCGCGCATCTTGAAGGGCTTTAGCATTCTGTCATGCTGAGAAGGTGAGTAAGAAAAAAGCACCAGCGCCCAAAAAGAGACCAACGGACGCTAACCAACTCGGCAAATTCATTGTAGACAAGTTGATGGCATCTACGGAGGAGGAGCAGCCCACCGAGGAGCGAGATTTAACGATGCGGATGGGGATGCGCCGCTTTACTCGTTTGACCAATGGCTTCAGTAAGAAGATTGAGAACCATGTCGCCTCCGTCTCGTTCCATATGCTGCATTACAACTTCGTCCGCATCCACTTTCAGACGCTACCCATGACGCCCGCCATGGCCGCGGCGTCAGTAGGCACGTCTGGGAGATAGCGGACATCGTAGCCCTGCTCGAAGCCGACGAACGGGGGTTAGAAAGAACGGCATGATGCCTGATTCACCGTGGCGCTATTGCGGAGTTTTGGAAGTTTCCTGTATCCACTTAACTTCGTCTGTGGTGGCGTTCCTATCTTTGGTGTCATCTCGATATTTACGGGGGTGGTAGATTTTCGTTGCGGGGCCATTCATCTGGCTAGCGTGCATACTTATCCTGCGTCTGGTCTGGTCCAGTCGACCTTACTTGGCCGCAAATTTTCCGGCTTCCTGTTTTCTGGATTGGCCTTGCGCTCATTGTTGCCGGAAATGTCGTATATACAATGCGACACTAAATTTCAAACTTGACCACTACCTTAAGACCGGCTACCGAATCGGTTCCGGGATGGCGGCGCCATCGGCGCGCGGGTCGGATGCGGCGTAGTTGGTGCCGGTCTTCGAGTTGTGCAGAATGGCCTGGCCGCGTCCCATCTCCTGGGTATACGCACGGCGGATGGCGATTTGGTGGCCGCGCTCGGAGAGTTGCTGCAAGGTACTGAGCGGGATGCGATCTTCGATCGAAACATCGCAGCCGGTGGAGTTGCGCTTCGTGAAGCGCGGCGCTTCCAGCGCGGCCTGCAAGTTCATGCCATAATCCACCAGATTCGAGACGAACTGCGCGTGCGCGAGCGGCTGATTCGCGCCGCCCATGATGCCGAATCCGATATGCAGGTCGCCGCGCTCCATGAAGGCCGGGATGATGGTGTGAAACGGCCGCTTTCCGCCGGCGAGAACGTCGGGATGATTGGGCTCTAGCGTGAATCCCGCGCCGCGGTTCTGCAGCAGGAATCCCATGCCATCGACGGTGACTCCGGAACCGAACTCCGCGTACACGCTCTCAATCCAACTGGCGATGTTTCCGTCTTTGTCGACAATCGTGAGATAGGTCGTATCGCTTCCCACCGGTTGACCTGGAGGCACCGTACAATTCGCCTTGCTTCGGATCGATCAAGGCCGCGCGCTTGCGGGCGTACTCTTTCGACAGCAATTGGGCGACCGGCACGTCGTAGGTGTGGGGGTCCGCGTCATAGCGGTGCACATCGGCGTAGGCCAGCTTCATGGATTCGATGCGCTTGTGCATTTCGACGGCGCTAAACGCGCCTAGCGGCGAAGCCGGCGCGGTCTCCATGATGTTCAGCATTTCGAGCGCAGCCATACCTTGGCCGTTGGGCGGCATTTCGTACACATGCCAGCCGCGGTAATCGATCGAGATGGGTTCGACCCACTCCGAGGAAAAGGAGGCTAGGTCTTCGGCGGTCATGGCGCCGCCGAGGCTGTGCGAGGTTTTCAAAATCGCAGCGGCGATCTCGCCTTTGTATATTGCTTCCGGACCTTGCTCGGCGACCAGACGAAAGGCGCGTGCCATCCCCGGATTGCGAAACACATCGCCTTCCAGCGGAGCTTTTCCGCCCGGGAAGAACACACGCATCGACTCCGGATTACCCTGGACACGGGAACTATTCGCGGCGTCCGCCCAGGATTCCTGGATTGCCTCGGAAACCGGGAATCCGTCTTCGGCGTACGCGATCGCCGATTGGAACAGATCCTTCCAAGGCAGCTTTCCGTAGCGCTGATGCATTTTCCACCAGCCATCCACGGCGCCCGGAACGGTGAAACTGTGGATGCCTTGCTGGGGCATGGCTTTGATGCCCAGCTTCGCCAGGAATTCTGGCGTCAGACCGCGCGGCGCCGGGCCGGATGCGTTTAGACCTTGCAGCTTCCCGGTCTTGGCATCCCAATAGAGAGCGAACAGATCTCCACCCAGACCGTTCTTCATAGGCTCGACCACAGCGAGCACAGCGTTGGCAGCGATAGCGGCGTCGACCGCGGTTCCGCCGCGCGCCAGAATCTGCACAGCGGCTTGCGACGCCAGCGTCTGGCTGGTGGCCGCGATTCCCTGCTGCGTGATCACTTGGGAACGGCCGTAATTACGGCCCTGGCTGAAGAGCGGTACCGGCAGAAGGGCCGGGACGATCGTAAGGCAGCCGAGATACCGGAGGGTGGCGATGATCATAAATGCGATTACCTCAGAGAGCAAATTATGCGCACTAAAGACTCAGATCGCTTTTGCCGATTTCACTAGAACATTGCGCTACAATGAAAGTACCATCCTCGGAGATCCTCAATCGGCCCCGTTGTCCGTAGCAAGGAGAATTGACATGGCCGTAACCCGGACCGCACCCCCTAAGGCCGTCGAACCCAAGACTCACCGCAGCCCACGGCGGGTCCCTAAAAGCGCGCCGGCCCCGATCCTCGCATACGACGCAGCGGCTCACCAAAAGGAGATTGCGCAGGTGGCGTACCGAATCTGGCTGGAGCGGGCGGATCGCCCGGGCTCGCCGGAAGACGACTGGCTCAAAGCCGAAGCCGAAGTACGCGCCAGGTACGTTCAATAATATTTGCTTTCGTCGACGCTCCGCGTTAACAGATAAAGATTTCAGGGGATTGGTTCGATATACAAGCACGTGCCATGAGTACGGCGACCCTTCACCCTGCGGCTGGCATTTCCTCTTCCGAACGCCTGCCGTCACGGTGGATCATCTCCCGTCGCCAGGATCTACTCTGGTTTATCGGATCGGCACTCATCAGCTATTTCGCATTGGGCCTCATGGCGTTGGGAGTGGGAGTCGCGTTGATCCAGTTCATCTGGTTCTTCGCCGTGGACGGGCCGCACGTTCAATCTACCATCACGCGCACCTACTTCGATAAAGCGGAACGCGCGCGGCTGGGCTGGTATCTGTGGATACCGGTGCCGCTCCTCCTGCTGGGCCCGGCTATGGTGTGGGCCGGGCTGGCGTCGCTGTTCTTCTTGTTCGCGGTCTGCTGGCAGCAGTTCCATATTGTGAAACAACACTTCGGGTTCATGATGCTGTACAAGGCGAAAAACAAAGATCGAGACCGTACGGATTTCCTGCTGGACCGCTGGTTGTTACTGGGTTCCCTGCTGATACCCCTGGGAATATTCGTGCTGCGTACCCGGCCGCTGTTGACTCAGACCGTGCCGCCGCTCGAATGGCTTCCGGCGCTGGCGCTCGGGCTGTACGCCACACTGGCCGCAGCCTGGCTGGTAAGGCAAGCGCAAAAGCTGCGCGCCGGATCGTCCATGAATTGGCCCAAACTGGGGCTCCTGATTACCGTGATGCCTCTGCAATGGCTGGCTCTGCTGAATGCTTCTCACTACGGTCCGGATGGAATCCTGCGGGCGGGCATTGCGCTGGGCCTGTTCCATAGCTTCCAGTACCATCGCCTGATGTGGTTCCACAACCGCAACCGCTATACCGAGCCCGGCGCGCTGCAGCGTCATGGACTCGCGGCGCGATTGGTCTCGAACGTCGGGGTATACATTGCCATTGCGATCGGATTGAATTTGGTATTGAACTTTATCCCATCCGCTCTGTTGCCCTACCAAACCGCCCAAGCCGCGGTATGGGGCGTAGCCTTTACGCACTACTGCATGGATGCACGTATCTGGCGCGTGCGGTCGGATAAAGGACTCGCCGCTGCCCTGCGGATGAACTTAGCATGCGAGCCGCCGCCTAGTCGGCGGTAGATTGAGCCATGCAAGCCCTTCTCTTCGACATGGATGGAGTGCTGTATAACTCCGAGGAACTCATTCCCGGAGCGGCGGAGACTTTAGCTTGGGTTCGCGCGCGCGAGATCCCGCATTTGTTTGTCACTAACACCACCTCGCGCGGGCGCGATGTGCTGGCCGCGAAACTGGCGCGCTTCGGAATCCCGGCGACGCCCAGTGAGATTATGACGCCGTGTGAGGCGGCTGCGGATTGGCTTCGCTCCCGGGGAGCAACACATGTGTCCCTGTTCCTGCGACCGGCAGCGCGGCCGGCATTCGATGGCCTGGATCTCTTGCCCGAAGTTGCCGAGAGCGGCGCGAATTACGTGGTGATTGGAGACCTGGCAAGCGCTTGGGATTTCGCCACGCTCAACCGCGCGTTCCGCCTGCTGCATGCGAATCCCGAGGCGGAGCTGATCGCTCTGGGGATGACGCGATATTGGAAAGCAGCGGACGGGATTTCGCTGGACGTCGCTCCTTTTGTGGCGGCGCTGGAACATGCCACCGGGCGCAAGGCGCTGGTGCTCGGCAAGCCGGCTGCGGAATTCTTCCAGGCGGCCGCGGATCGGCTGGGTGTTCCGAACAGGGAGATCCTGATGGTGGGAGATGACATTGAGACCGACATCGCCGGGGCGCAATTGGCCGGCATGCAGGCCGCGCTGGTGAGAACCGGGAAGTTCCGGGAGCTGGATCTGGAAGGCTCCGTTAAGCCAAATGCGGTGCTGGATTCGATGGCAGATTTGCCGGCCTGGTGGGCGCGGCACGCGAGCTAGATGCGCCCGGCCGGCATGAGATCTTGAGTCAGAGCCGCGCCTCCCGGATTCGGCGCATAGCCAACAGTGGCCTGCGTCGGCAGCGCCAGAGCCGTGCCGGCGTCTTTCACCGCGTCGAGAATTTTGAGAAGCAAATCCTGCTGCGTCCGCAGAAACTCGTCATAGTCTCGGGTCAACACGTAGACGAAGATCTCAATGTCGAGCGAATAGGTTCCGACGCCTACGAAGCGCACGGGAAATGCGCCGGCTTCGACCTTGGAATTTTCCGCCAGAATCCGGGCGATCGATTGCAGCACGATACGGACCTGATCTGGGGTGGAGTCGCGCCGCAGATTCAGAGTCACGTGAAACAGCATCTTGTCGCGCTTTTCGAAGTTCTCCAGCGTCATCGATGAGAACTGACCGTTAGGCACGCTGACCATCGTGCGGTCCAGCGTACGAATGCGAGTGGAACGCAATCCGATGTCCTCAATGGTTCCCATCCGGTCTCCAACCTTGCAGAAATCACCCACCGATACCGGGCGGTCGCTGATCACTGAGACTCCGCCAAAGAAATTCTCGATGGTCTTCTGGGCTGCCAAAGCAATGGCGATGCTGCCGACGCCGAGCCCGGCCAGTATGGCGGTGGCATTATAGCCCCACTCGCTGAGTACGGCAGCGATCGCCAGCAGCAAAACGGAAAGCTTGACCAGTCGCGAGACCAGCGGCAGCACCGAGGAGGAGAACTTTCCGTGGCGGGCCAGCATGGTGGAGCGCAAATGTTCCAGACCTAAATCGATCAATCTCGCGGCCAGCCAGGCCAAGCCCAGGAAGAACGCCAGCGTCAGGCCGCGCTCCATATACAGGCGCAAGCGCCCTTCGGGTCCGACCCACTCCATTCCGGCCCGAAACAGAGCGAGGCATATCAGCCACAGCAGGGCGGCCAAAGAAAATCCATCACTCCGTGGGCCGCTTTCGGGCCAAAGCGTCTGGCGGCGCGCTCTGCGAGCGCCAGCCCGATTCGTGAAAATACTCGGGCCATGGCGGCTACCGCCAGCGCCAGCAAGGCCAGGGCAATCCAGCGCCACAGCGGCGTATCCAGCAAGGTTGAACTCACCAGAGGTTCCGGCAAGTATTTCTCCACGGGATGATCGCTGGTGACTCGCGCGAGCTTGGGGATGAGCTTCACGCTGTCTGCGGAGAACAGCCACACGGCGAGTCCGGATCGAAGCGTAATTCGCTCCATTTGCAGTTCGAAAGTTTGGCTACCGACTTTGAAGGACGTGACACGCTCACGGTCGGGCGGAAGCCCGTCTTCGTGGCCGCCTTCCGGATTGCGGCTGAGCGCGGCGACGTCGAAGGCGGGATCGCGGTCGAGGAGCTGGTCCAACTGTTGCGCCACCCGCGGGCCTTCTTTGACGCGTTGGTCGTGCGGGATGCCTCGAAAATTAAGATATTTGGCAGCCTGCGCGAAATTCGCCGAGCGGCAGGATTGGAGAAAGGAAAGTACGGCGCTCTGCGGCGAGTCGCGATGGAGCGGGTCCTCGGGCTTCGAAGGCGCTGGCGGCGGAGGTTGGCGGGGCTGCGGGAACGGCTTGGGCGTAGGCAGCGGGACCGAGAGACCAGCAGCGCGCCAAAGAGCCCGGCTGCTAACCTTGAGGGCCGCAGCGGAAAAAGGTTCCGGCCTTTGCCGGATCTGGCTACTAAATTTTCCCGATGGCCTTGACGCTAAGCTACTGACTTCGCGTGGATGCGGGCAACTCACGACTACTCATGAGCATTCCGGTTTCCATCGCAAGCGGAGTTGCGAGCCGTGATGCTCGCGAGCGGGATTCAGGAGGCGACGGCGCCGTTGTTGAAACTCTGGAGCGCCGCGGGCTCGCTCGGAAACGCGATGAGAACCGTGTCCAGCTTGGTGATGCGCAGCAGGTCCACGATGCGTGCAGGGAGATTCACAAGCTTGAGTTGGCCGCCGGCCTTATTCATGCCGGCGTAAGCACTGGCCAGTTCTCCCAGCCCTGAGCTATCGATAAAACTGACGTCCGCCAAGTTGAGGAGGATTTTGTTCGCGCCGGTTTCGCGCAATTTTGCGATGGCCTCGCGCACCGCGGCCGACCCATCGTTCAGAACAATGCGGCCCGCTAGATCGATGATCGCCACATCGCCCGCATACCGCACCGATGCTTCAAAACTCACCCTTGCCTCCTGGAGGTCCGGGAAGCGACTGGGCCTGCCGGGATTGCCGCTAGTATAGCGAATCGGAGGCCGCCAAGATCGGCATCAAACTGGGCGGGCGAGTGCGATTCCCGGTTTCTGGGACAATGAAAGCGCACCCTACCAATTGGAGACGTTTTGCTCAAGCAGATTACCGTGCACGGGGCGCGGCAGCACAACCTGAAGAATATCGACGTGGCGATTCCGCGCAATACCCTGACGGTGATCACGGGGTTGAGCGGCTCCGGCAAATCTTCGCTGGCCTTCGATACGATTTACGCGGAGGGACAGCGGCGCTATGTCGAAACGCTGTCCCCTTACGCGCGGCAGTTCCTGGATCAGATGGAGCGGCCGGAAGTGGACTCGATCGACGGGCTGAGTCCGGCGATTTCGATCGAACAGAAGACCACCAGCCGCAGTCCGCGCTCGACCGTGGGCACCATCACGGAGATCTACGATTACCTGCGCGTGTTGTACGCGGCCATCGGCGTGCCGCATTGTCCCACTTGCGGGCTGGAGATTTCGCGGCAATCGTCGCAGCAGATCCTGCAGCAGGTGATGGCGCTGGGGCCGCAGGAGCGGGTGATGATCCTGGCGCCCATCGTGCGCGGGCGCAAGGGCGAGTATCGCAAAGAGCTTGAAAAACTGGCTCGTCAAGGATTCGTGCGGGCGCGCGTGGACGGCGTGCTGCGGCCGCTGGATGAAGAGATCACGCTGGATAAACGCAAGAATCACACCATCGAAGTGGTGGTCGACCGGTTGCTGATCAAGCCGGAAGTGGAAAAGCGCCTGGAAGCGTCGATCGAGACCGCGACCAAGCTGGCCGACGGGCTGGTTCTAGTGGCGCAGGTGGATGGACCGGAGCGGTTGTACTCGCAGAAATTTGCGTGTCCGGAATGCGGAGGAAGCGTGCCGCAACTGGAGCCGCGGTCGTTCTCGTTCAATAGTCCGTTTGGCGCGTGCGAGACGTGCACCGGCCTGGGCAGCCGCTGGAGTTGGGATCCGGCGAAGGTGATCGTGGACCCCTCGAAGCCCATGCTGGACGGGGCGCTGGGGATCGGCGGCACCTCGACGTATGTGACGGGCGATTTGAAACTGCTGGCCGCGCGCTTGAAGATTCCGATTCAGAAGCCGTTCGAGAAGCTGCCGAAGAAAGCGCAGCAGGCGCTGAGCGAAGGACTGATCGCGGCGCTGGATCAATACTACGAGCAGGAAGACGTGAGCGAAAATACGCGCGAGTGGCTGCTGCAATATCAATCGGCCGCGGTCTGCCCGGATTGCCACGGCAAGCGGCTGAAGCCGTCGAGTCTGGCGGTGAAGGTGAAGGGCGTGGGCATCGCGGAGCTGACGGGGCTTTCGGTGACGCGCGCGCTAGAGACTGTCAAGAAATGGAAGCTTGCCGGGCGCGAGGAACAGATTGGGAAGCGTCCGGTGGACGAAGTGCGGAACCGGTTGGAATTCCTGGTGGGCGTGGGTCTCGGGTATCTGAGCTTGGAGCGTTCGGCGGCGACGCTATCGGGCGGCGAGGCGCAGCGCATCCGCCTTGCAACCCAGATCGGCTCGAAGCTGCGCGGCGTTTTGTATGTGCTGGACGAGCCGTCGATCGGTCTGCATTCGCGCGATAATGACCGCTTGCTCGATTCGCTCCAGAGCCTGCGGGATCTGGGCAACACAGTGCTGGTTGTCGAGCACGACGCCGAGACCATCGAGCGCGCCGATTACGTGATCGATCTGGGGCCGGGAGCCGGCAGGCTGGGCGGCGAATTGGTGGCGCAGGGCACGCCGAAGCAGATCGAGCAAAACGTCGATTCGCTCACCGGGCAATATCTGGCGGGCACGCGAGTGATCGCGCTTCCGGCCAAGCGGCGCGTGCCGGGCAAGCGGCGGATCGCAATTCAAGGCGCGACGGAACACAACCTCAAGAACATCGACGTGGAGTTTCCCTTGGGATTGTTCGTCGCGGTGACGGGCGTTTCGGGAAGCGGGAAATCGACGCTGGTGAACGATATCCTGTACCGCGCGGCGGCCAAGGAAGTGTACGGATCGCGGGCGGAGGCGGGCGCGCACGCGGCGATCGAGGGTCTCGACCTGCTGGACAAAGTGATCGAGATCGACCAGGCGCCGATCGGCCGTTCCCCACGATCGAACCCGGCCACCTACACGCAGGTGTTCACGCATATTCGCGACTTGTATGCGAAGCTGCCGGAATCGCGGGCTCGCGGTTACAAGCCGGGGCGATTCAGCTTCAACGTCAAGGGCGGCCGCTGCGAGGCCTGCCAGGGCGACGGGCAGAAGCGCATCGAAATGAATTTTCTGCCGGACGTATATGTCACCTGCGATGTGTGCCGCGGGCGGCGCTACAATCATGAAACGCTGCAGGTGAAGTATAAAGACAAGTCGATTGCGGACCTGCTGGAAATGCCGGTGGAGGACGCGCTGTCGCTGCTGGAAAATATTCCGCAGATTCGGGCCAAGCTGGAGACGCTGGTCGAAGTGGGGCTGGGATATCTGCATCTGGGGCAGTCCTCGACCACGCTTTCGGGAGGCGAGGCCCAACGCATCAAGCTGGCGCGCGAGCTCAGCCGGCGCCAGACCGGCAAGACACTCTACATCCTGGATGAACCGACCACTGGGCTCCACTTCGAAGATGTGCGCAAGCTGCTGGACGTGCTGCACAGCCTGGTCGAGTTGGGCAATACTGTCGTGGTGATCGAGCATCATCTGGATGTCATTAAGACGGCCGACTGGGTGATCGACCTGGGGCCGGAAGGTGGCGAGCGCGGAGGACACGTAGTCGCCTGCGGGCCACCCGAGGAAATTTTGCGAGTGGCCAAGAGCCACACGGGGCAGGCGCTGAAGAAGGCCTTGCGCGGCGGAAAAGCGGCATGAGTAAATACGCCATGAGTAAATACGCGGAGGAACCGCTATCGTTCGCCGGGCTGAAGACCGTTCCCATCGGCGAACGTGGCGGGAAAGTGCAGATTGAACACTTCGCGCGGCCTTACCAGAAGGGCGACGGCGTCGCACGGCTGCTGGACTCGCTGCCGAAACTCCTGGCGGCAGATGCGTTCCGCGGCGTGGTCGATGCGCTGCGGCGCGCCAAGCAGCAGAAGCGCGCGATCCTGTGGGGCATAGGCGGCCACGTTGTGAAATGCGGGCTGGCCGACGTCCTGCTGGATCTGATGCGGCGCGGATGGGTGACGGGTTTCGTGATGAACGGAGCGGCGTCGATTCACGATTTCGAAATCGCCATCGCGGGCCAAACCAGCGAAGACGTGGAAGCCGTGCTGCCGGATGGCCGCTTTGGCGCGGCGGAAGAAACCGGGCGGGAAATGAACACGGTCGATTACCGAGGGGGCGCGCGACGGGCTTGGCATGGGTGAAGCGCTGGGGCGGCGTCTGGATAAACTGGCGCGGCCGGAGTTCGCACCACACAGCATCCTGGCGTCCGCGTATCGGGCCAACGTTCCCGGTGACGGTGCATGTGGCGGTGGGAGCGGATACTCCGCACACGCATCCGGCTGCCGATGGACCGGCGATCGGCGCGACCACGCATCATGATTTCCGATTGCTGTGCTCGCTGGTGCGCGGACTGAACGATGGCGGCGTGTATTTGAATGTGGGTTCGGCGGTGGTGTTGCCGGAAGTGTTCCTGAAAGCCGTGTCCGTGGTGCGCAACCTGGGCCATCCGCTGGCGAATTTCACCACTGCGAACTTCGATTTCCTGCAACATTACCGGCCGAAGTTGAATGTGGTGGAGAGGCCGCACGCGAAATCGGGCGGGCATGGATTCGCGGTGACCGGCCATCACGAGCTGATGATTCCGCTGCTGGCTGCGGCGCTGATTGAGGGTGAAGCCTGACGACGGCAATGCCAGAACGCCGCGCACCGGTTTGGGGTTATCGGGACTTGGCGCTATTCTTGAGCGCATTGCTTGCCCTCGTGGGTGCTGGCGTTGGTGCTACTAAGCACGAGCCGAATCGCTGGCGCCGAAACTGTTCTTGAGCGACGCGGCACGAGACGCTGGTATTTCAATCCTTCATCTATATGCTTCCTGGTGGGAGCCCTGTATCTGGTGATCGCCTGGCGGTATGGCGAGCCCTTCTGGACCTCATTGGGATGGACCTTCCCGATTCCAAATGCGTTCTTGGTCCTAGCGGCCGGGCCGGCGCTGGCCATCGCGCTTTCTGCGCTGGGAGTCCTAATGCGCGCTCCGCCGGATAACTCGCAGATCGAAGTCCTGATCAAGAGCCGGGCGTCGCTCAGTGCGATCATCCTGTTCGGAGTGGTTCTGGCGCCGATCTTTGAAGAGATGCTGTTCCGGGGATTCTTGTTGCCGCTGCTGGTACGGTCAATGGGACCGTGGCTGGGGATCTTGCTCACGGCCGTGCTGTTCGCACTGTTACATGGCCCGGAGTATCACTGGGCGTGGCAACCAGTGCTCCTGATAGGCGTGGCGGGTACGGCATTCGGTTACGTGCGTTACAAAACGGGATCGACAACCTCGGCGTTTCTCATGCACTCGGCCTACAATGCGATGGGCTTCTCTGGGATACACGCTGACGCACTGGCGGACGTTAAGCTAGAGGCCGCGATAGCTGACCAGTTCGACGCCGGACTCGGCCAGCGCCGCGCGGACTTCCGGGGAAGTAAGAGCGCGCAGCTCGCGCTCGCGGCTCTCCTTCAAGCGGGTACGGGCTGCTGCGGAGTTCGTCGCCGCAGATTCCGGGATGGCACATGAATTCGGTAGAGCCTTCGGGCAGTGCGTGAATCAACTGGGCCAATTCCGCCGCGTCGTAGCGGCCGGTGATCTGGAATCCCGCGAAGTGATCGGTGGAGCGGCAGCCATGGCGGGCCAGCACGCGCGCGAAACGGCTGCGCACGACGCCCAAGCCTGGCTGGTAATGCGCCTGGCCCACCCGATCCCGGGCCGTGTAGCGGCATGGAGCGGCAAATCGAAGGGGCGGCGCACCCAAGGGATCTTGTACTCTTCCGACAGGCGTGCCACAGCCTCGAGCACCGGCGGCAGCAAGTGCGTGTGTTTGTGCGTATCGAGATGCGTGGGCTCCAGACCGGCGTCAAGGATGCGCCGCACTTGCGCACGCAATTCGTCATAAATGTGAATGCGGTCGAGCAGCATCGCGCGCATAAGTTGAGCGATGGTGATGGGAAATGGCGGCTCGCCAACCAGGACCAGGTGAACCCCGATATCCAGCGTAGGGGTTTCGCGCGCCAGACTTACGGCGTCGTCAAACGCCGCGCCGGTGGCCATGAGCGTGGTGGACGTAAGGATACCTTCGCGGTGCGCTTCGACAATTCCTCGATTCACGTCGCACGTGAAGCCGAAGTCGTCGGCGTTAACCACCAGTTTGCGCACGTCAGAACAAGCCGAGCTTGATGCGCAGGAATTTCTTGGGATTGGCGCGGAAATCCTTCATCAGGCCGTTGACCTCGCGCGTGGTGCTGTCGAGGTTTTGATACAGCGACGGGTTCACCAGCAATTGCCCAAGCGTGCCCTGGCCATTGTTGATCTTATCCAGCAGCGTATCGAGGCGGCCCATGGTGGCCTGCAGCTGGTTATGCAGATCGTCGCTGCTTAAGCAGTTTGCCGACGGTGCCTTTGCCTTGGCTGATTCCCGCCAATATTCCGCGCAGATCTCCGATGGTGGCGCGGGTGTCGTCATAGAGAGCGGGGTCCTTCATTAGCTTGCCGATGGTGCCGTCGCCTTTCTGGATGTTGTCAGCCAGATCGTTCACGCGACCCAGCGTGCCGCGAAGGTCCGTGTAGAGGCTATCGTCATGCATAAGCTTGCCGAGGGTGCCTTCCTGGGAGTCCAGGGCAGCAATCACTCGGTGGGTTTCGTCAACAATGCCAACCACCTTTTTGTAGAGTTCATCGTCGGAGAGTAACTTGCCGATGGTCCCGTTGCCCGCCTGAAGCTGGTCGAGGATGCCGTCGAGCTTCTTGAAAATTCCGTTCAAGGAAGCGAGCGTGCTGTAGCCCTGCTGGACCACGTCGTCGAATTCGCGGGTGTCCAGGCTCTTGATCTCGGCGCCGGGCTGGATGGTCATGGCACCGCGGCCCTTTTTGATGTTGATGTACTTGGTACCCAGTAAATTCTCGGCGGCGATGGCGGCCTGGGAGTCCACCGGAATCGAAGGAAAGAAGCTGTTATCTACCTCGAGGGTGAGGCGCACGATGCGGTTAGGCTCGCTCGATCCTGAAAGACCGACGTTGGCCACTTTTCCGACAGTGATCCCATTGAGCCGCACCGGAGCGCCGGTAGCGATGGCGGCCGAATCATCCAGAAAGGTATAAACGTCGCTGCGCTTGGTGAACAGACCGGTGGAGCTGGTCATCAGGAAGATCAGCACGGCTAGTATGCAGAGCGCCGAGATGGCCAGCAGGCCGACCTTCAGTTGGGCCCATCGCTTCTTGGTTTGTAGCGCCATAGATCCCTAGGAACTCCCCGGACGCGCGAATTTTTGTACGTACGAATCAGTGCTGGCGCGCAATTCGGCTTCCGAGCCTTCGAAGAAGAGGCGGCCCTCCTGCATGACGAAGAACCGGGTGGTCAATTGGCTGCTCTCCGCCCGCTCGATTTTCCCACTGCTCGGATTGTAGCGAAAATTGGCCATGAGGTGCCCGTCCTGGTAGCGGTGGGTGACCATAATGGTGGCGGTATTGCGTATATCGCGGCCCTTGAGAATCAGGTTGATGATTAGGTTGGCGGTGATGGGGTCAAGCCCCGCGGTGGGCGAGTCGTAGAGCACCAGTTGCGGAACGGTGACCACGGCGCGGGCGATCCCGACGCGGCGGCGCATACCTCCGGAGAGCTCGCTGGGAAATTTTTCAAGAGTGTGCTCCAGTTCGACGAAGCTCAAGGACTCGCGCACACGCCGATCCACTTCCTCGGGCGGCGGCGCGTGGCCCCCCTGGTAGAGGGCATGTTGGTTGAGCAGGGGGTACGCTACGTTCTCGGCGATGGTGAGCGAATCGAACAGGCCGCCTTCCTGAAACAGGATTCCGACTTTGCTGCGCACGTCGTACAACTGGCTTTCCTTGCGGCCCGTGACCTCTTCGCCAAACAGCGAAATGTGGCCGGAATCGGGCCTGACCAAACCGACGGCGCTCTTGAGCAGCATGGTCTTGCCGCTGCCCGCGGCTCCCAGCACCACGCGGGTCTCCCCAGCTCGCATGGAGAAGGACAAGTGCACCAGCGCGGGCGTGTCGCCGAAGGCGAGATTGACGTCTTCGAAACGAACTACTGGTTGCTGGGCCGCCGGCTGAACGGCGGAAGGTTCGACTGGCATCATAGGTTTACGAACCCAAATTCACGAAGAGCGGATCCAGCATGGAGGTGATGATGAAGATCCAGACCGACGCCACAACTACGGCTTTGGTAGTGGCGCGACCGACACCCTGCGTGCCACCGGAAGTGTTCATGCCGTAGTAGCAACCCACCAGCGCGATCACGATGGCGAACAGAAACGGCTTAATCAGGCCCTGGGTGAGATCGTTGTATTCGAGGATACGCCATGCCGTGCTCCAATACTGATCGGTGGTAATGTTCAGCATCGCGTAGGCGATGAACCAGCCGCCAATCAAGCCCAGGAAGTCCGCGATGATGGTGAGCAAAGGCAGGACCACGGCCATGGCGATTAGGCGCGGAGTCACCAGTTTCTGAATCGGGTCCGTGCCCAGGGCGCGCATGGCGTCGATCTGCTCGGTGACGCGCATGGAGCCAAGTTCGCTGGCGATGCCGCTGGCGTTGCGCCCGGCCACCAGCAGAGAAGCCAGCACCGGTCCCAGTTCGCGCACCAGAGTGATGGAGACGATCTGTCCGATTTGCCCCTGCGCGCCGTAGGTGGCGAGCGCGCGCGACATTTGCAGGGCCATCACTACGCCACTGAAGAAACCAATCAGGCTGACGATGAACAGGGAGCCGACTCCGATGGCGTCCATCTGCAGAAGGATATCTTCGGCGTAATGCGGCGACCGGACAATGTTGCGGAACGCCCGGCCGCTCAAGTAAAGAAACTCCTGGAACGTCTCGACGGGCCTTTTCAGAAAGTCGAGCAATCAGTGTCTCCCGGCGGCAAGGATGCTGGCATGGTTGATGTTAATATGAAAACGCAAAATGAAAGGCCTCACCGACATTCCCGGAATCTTAGTGGGCCATGCATCCGATTATGACGGATTGACGGGGTGCACGGTGGTACTATGCGAGCGGGGCGCGGTGGCTGGGGGAGACATCCGCGGATCGGCCACGGGGGTGGACGAATGGGACGTGCTGAGCCCGATGCACGTGGCACCGATGATTCACGGCGTGGTGTTTTCGGGAGGCAGTGCGTTCGGGCTGGAATCGGCCAGCGGCGTGCGCCGTTTTTTGGAACACAAGGGCGTTGGATTCAAGACCGGCGCGGGACCGGTGCCGATTGTTGTAGGCGCGATTCTCTACGATCTCGGCTTCGGCAAAAAGGGTGTGCGGCCGACGCGCGAGATGGCGGAAACGGCGGCGGCGGCCGCTAGCGACAGGGCTGTGGTTGAAGGCGCGGTCGGCGCGGGAACCGGCGCAACCGTCGGCAAGATCCTGGGGATCAGGCAGGCGATGAAATCCGGCGTCGGATCGTGGACGGTGCCGCTGGAGGGGCAGAACGCCGGAGTGCTGGTTTCAGCGCTGGCGATAGTGAACGCCATCGGCGATGTCCGTGATCCGGCGACTGGCAAGATCATCGCGGGCGCGCGCAAGACGGCTGAGAGTGCTCCGGGCGAGGCGAATTTTGCCGACAGTGCACGCCTGATGAAGAGCCTGGGGCCGACTGGGTTCACGCGCGAGAACACAACTCTGGTGGTGGTTGCGACCAACGCCGCCCTCACCAAGGTGGAAGCGACCAAGCTGGCGCAGTTGGGCCAACTAGGGGTGGCGCGCGCCATCAATCCGGTGAACACCATGTCAGACGGAGATCTGGTAGTGGCGATGTCCTGCGGGACTTCCAGCGCCCCGATTGACGCGCTGGGCGTAGCCGCTTCAGAAGCGGTAGCGGAAGCGATCCTGCGCGCGGTACGGATGGCGCCGGCTTTGGGTGGGTTGCCAGGACTTAAAAAATAGGTAGACGCGGTGCCGGAGCTACCCGACGTCACGGTTTATATCGAGGCTCTCGAGAAGCGCATCCTCGGGCGGAAGCTTGAATCCGTACGCATCGTAAGTCCGTTTCTGCTGCGCACCGTCGATCCGCCGCTCGAAGGCGCCTATGGCAAGGCCGTGATTCGCTTGCGCAGGTTGGGTAAGCGGATCTGCATTGGCCTCGAGGACGATCTCTGGTTGGTGCTGCACCTGATGATCGCAGGCCGGCTGCATTGGCGGGCGTGCGGCGTGAAGGTATCGAAGCCTCGGGGGCTAGCTGCGTTCGATTTTCCCAACGGGAGCTTACTCTTGACCGAAGCGGGATCGCAGAAGCGCGCGTCGCTGCATGTGGTCGTGGGCGAGGCCGGTCTCAACGAGCTCGATCCAAGAGGATTAGAGGTGCTCGATACGGATTTGGAGCACTTTGCCGCGGCCCTGACCTCCACCAACCACACTTTGAAGCGAGCGTTGAGCGATCCACACCTCTTCAGCGGCATCGGCAACGCGTATTCCGATGAGATCCTATTTGCAGCGCGTCTCTCGCCGTTCGCGCTCACCCAAAAGCTCTCGCGCGAAGAGATTGCGCGGTTGTTCGCGGCGACGCGCGCGACGTTAACTCGCTGGGTCGATCGCCTTCGCGAGCAAGCGGGTGAAGATTTTCCGGAAAAAATCACGGCCTTCCGGGAGGGAATGTCGGTGCACGGCCGCTACAAGCAGGCTTGCCCGAAATGCGGCTCGAAGATCCAGCGCATCCGCTATGCCGCGAACGAAACGAACTATTGCCCCAGGTGCCAGACCAACGGAAAATTGCTTGCCGACCGCGCGCTGTCGCGGCTGCTGCGAGAAGATTGGCCCAGGACTCCGGAAGAACTCGAATCGCTCACCGTGCGCTCGGCAAAATCACCCTAAGATCGCTGCGGCGGAAATCGCGGTCGAGGGTCAGTAACGCGCGGTCTTCATCCTTAGCGAGAGCATATGCGAAGCAGTCTCCCAGGTTGAGAGGATAACGCAGGCGTGCGGCCGCAGCAATCTCGGCCTGGCGTTCGGTGGGCGGAATCAGCCGGACCGATGAAGTCTCGATGGCGTCGCGAATCTCTTGGTAGGCCGCGGGTTGTCGGTCCTGCATCAGGATCAGGACTTCGGCCTAATTCACCATGCTCATGGCCAGATCGCTGGAATTCGCTTGCAAGTGGTCGAGCACCCAAGGGCCGCTCTGGTTGAAGAATACTGCCAGAAGCGCTGCGGTGTCTACGACCACAGATCATCCTTGCTGCGGAATCGCGGTTTGGGATTGAACGGAGCTTTCAACCCGAGCCCCAACCAGGAGCGGTAGTCGGCGTGGGAGGCGGCACTGACCTTAGCAACGGCCTCACGTACGGCTACACGGATTGCCTCGGATTGTTTCGTGATCCCTTTCTGACGCATGAAGCGCCGCAGGTCACGCTCGAATTCCTCGGTAACATTGAGGTTGAGTTGCCTCATGTAGGGCATTGTACGGCCCGGGGCTGTATATCGTTAGGCGGCGGCTGCAATCCGAATGGGAATCCCGTGGTTGGCCAGCACCGCTTCGACGTCCTTCTTCATCAGGCGCGAGGCATCGTAATCCACTGTGATTTTGTCCAGCGCGGGAGATACCTGGACGCGCGCCATGCCGTAGGTGGCGTGCACTTGGGCGATGTTTTCGAAGTCCTCGTCCCCTAGGGGCCGGGTGAGATCGTAATGTAAGGTCACTTTCGTCATCGGTTTCTCGCCATATGTTAACCCAGGATATCAGCCCGGATTGGAATCCGAAATGTTTTCTAGCTTCCACAGAATCTGGCGCAGCATGCCCAGCCAAACCTCGGCATCGTGCGCGTTTAGTTGCAGGCGGCGCACCAGGCGGCGGATCTTCATCTGGGTGGAGCCTTCAACGCGGGCGTGAACGTAACCGGAACGATCGAGGATAGTTTCGAGCAATTCCGTGATGCGCTCCAGGTGAGCCGCGGCCGCGAGACGCTTGGTATCCGGCGCGGTTTTGGCGGCGGCGGGGCTGCGGATGATCTCGTAGAGGCACACCGCCACGGCTTGTCCCAGGTTCATCGAACCATGTTCCTCACGCGTGGGGATGCGCATCAGCCAGTGGCAATGCGACATGTCTTCGTTCGATAGACCGAATTTCTCGGAACCGAACAGCAAGGCCACCTGTGTGGGCGCGGTTGCAAGCTCTTTAGCGATGAGTTTGCCGCCGTATTCCAAACGCCGCAGAGAATGTTCCAGCACGCGGGGTCCAATAGCCGTAGTGCCGACTACCAGCGCGCAATCAGCCACGGCTTCGGCGACCGTGGAATATTCGCGGGCTTGCTCCAGGACGGCGTGAGCTTTCACGGCCGAGCGGGCTTCGCGGAAGGCAACGTGGTACGGATTTACCAGCCGGAGCTCGGAGAATCCGAAATTGCTCATGGCGCGGGCGGCGGCTCCGATATTCAGAGGATTGCGCGGGGAAACCAGGACAACTTTGAGGGGGCTCACGGCGTATGGGGCTGATCCTCGTCGCGGCGGACGGCGTCGAGAACTCCGTTGATGAACGCGACGGATTCCTCGCCCGAAAACTGGCGCGCGAGTTCCAGGGCTTCGTCGATCACCACCGCCGGAGGGGTTTTCAACTGGTTCATCTCGTAGGTGGCCAAGCGGAGGATGTTACGATCGACTACCGGCATGCGCTCGATACGCCAGTGCGCCGACTTCGCGCTGATGCGCTGGTCGATTTCCGCCGAGCCGGCGGCGGCGCCCCGCACAAGGATCTCCATGAACTCGTCGGGAGGAGTGCGTTCGGGATCGTCTTCTTCGGAGCCGAGAGTTTCGTAAAAGGAAGAAATGGCGTCACCGATATCCTGCTTGCGCTGATCCCAGAGAAACAGAACTTGCAACGCACGCTGGCGGGAGCGATGGCGGGCGGGCATGGCTTAGAACCGCGCCATCTCGATCGCGGTCATAGCAGCGTCGAAACCCTTGTTGCCCAATGCGCCGCCCGCACGAGCCTCGGCCTGCTCCCAATTGTCGGTAGTGAGAACGCCGAAGATGACCGGCACGCCGGTTTCGAGGCCAACCTGTTGCAAACCGCGCGACGACTCTCCGGCCACGTAATCGAAGTGCGGCGTATCGCCACGAATCACGGCGCCTAGCGCGACGATGGCGTCAAAGCCGCCGCGCCCGGCCAGTTTTTTTGCCGCGAAAGGGAGCTCGAAAGCTCCCGGAACGTAGAAGACCTGCTGGCTTTTCGCGCCGCACTTGGTGAAAGCTTCGCAGGCGCCGGCCAGCAGCTTCTCCGTGATGGCGCCGTTAAAACGCGCGACCAGGATGGCGAAGTTGAGACCGTTCGCGTCTAATTTTCGAAAATTGGGAGAATCCGCGGACATCGTGGGATAATTGGGGTTCCGGCACTATCTTACCTCAATGGATCCTTCTCATATCCGCAATTTCTCTATCATTGCGCACATCGATCACGGCAAATCGACACTTGCGGACCGCCTTCTGGAGTTCACTGGCGCGCTTAGCCAACGCGAAATGATGGCGCAGGTGCTGGATTCGATGGACCTGGAACGCGAGCGTGGCATCACCATTAAAGCTCACGCCGTGCGTCTCGATTACAAAGCAAAAGACGGGCAGGATTATCAGCTCAACTTGATCGACACGCCGGGCCACGTGGATTTCAGCTACGAGGTTTCGCGCAGCCTGCAGGCGTGCGAAGGCGCGCTGCTGGTGGTCGATGCATCGCAGGGCGTTGAAGCCCAGACGCTCGCGAACACTTACTTGGCACTGCACCACAACCTGGAAATTATTCCGGTCATCAATAAGATCGACTTACCATCGGCCGAGCCTGAACGGATTCGCGAACAGATCGAGAGCGTAATTGGATTAGACGCCAGCGAGGCGGTTCTGGCAAGCGCCAAGAACGGCGTGGGCATCGAAGAGATTCTCGAGGCGGTGGTACACAAAGTTCCGCCGCCCAAGGGATCGCCGGACGCGCCGCTACGGGC
The DNA here is from genome assembly GCA_963779075.1 of Bryobacterales bacterium. Lineage (GTDB taxonomy): Bacteria > Acidobacteriota > Terriglobia > Bryobacterales > Bryobacteraceae > Palsa-187. The sequence continues at coordinate 74,447 of CAVZWS010000015.1, read as the reverse complement.
GCTGATCTTCGACTCGTGGTTCGATTCGTACCGCGGCGTCATCATCCTGGCGCGCGTAGTCGATGGCCGAGTGCGCAAGGGCATGAAGATCCGCCTGTGGAACAACGGCAGCGTTCACGAGGTAGAGGGCGTGGGGTATCAATCTCCGAAACCTATCCCCTGCGATGAACTGGCGGCCGGCGAAGTCGGATTCTTGTTCGCCACGATCAAGACCGTTTCGGATGCGCAAATCGGCGACACCATTACCAACGATGCGGACCCGGCGGCAGAACCCTTGCCCGGGTTCGAGCCGCTGAAGGCCATGGTCTTTGCGGGCTTGTATCCGGTGGAATCGCACGAGCACGGGTTGCTGCGGGATGCGCTTGAAAAGCTGCGTCTGAACGACAGCGCGTTCACCTTTGAGCCGGAACATTCCGCGGCGCTGGGCTTTGGGTTCCGCTGCGGCTTCCTGGGTCTGCTGCATCTGGAGATCATTCAGGAGCGGCTGGAGCGCGAGTTCGAGATCGACCTGATCACGACAGCTCCGGGCGTGCGCTATCGCGTCACCGCCACCAATGGAGACGTGTTCGAGATCGATAATCCGCAGAAGTTTCCGGACCCGTCCGAGATCAAAGAAATCGACGAGCCGATTATCGACGCCACCGTAATCACGCGCGAGGAATATCTGGGCGAGATCCTGAAACTGCTGGAAGAGAAGCGCGGGATACAGAAGAAGTTCGAATATATCGGCTCGGGGCGCGTGCTGCTGTTATATGAGATGCCGCTGAACGAGATCGTGCTGGATTTCTATGACCGTTTGAAGTCGGCTTCACGCGGATATGCGTCGCTGGACTATCACTTGTCGGGCTATCGAGCTTCCGCCTTGGTCAAACTGGATGTGCTAGTGGCCGGGGAGCCGGTGGATGCGTTGTCGATGATTGTACACAAGGAATTCGCCTACGAGCGCGGCAAAATACTGATCGAGAGACTTCGCAAATTGATTCCGCGGCAGATGTTCGAAGTGGCGCTACAGGCTGCGATCGGCAACAAAATCATCGCGCGCGAAACCATCGCGGCGATGCGTAAGAACGTCCTCGCCAAGTGTTATGGCGGCGATATTTCGCGCAAGCGCAAACTGCTCGAAAAGCAGAAGGAAGGCAAGCGGCGCATGAAACGCGTGGGGCGCGTCGAGATCCCCCAGGAAGCCTTCCTGGCGGTGCTCAAAGTCAGCACTGGTAGCGATAGCGACTAGGGCCCGCCCGTCAAACCACCAACACCGGAACGTCATAGTCGCGCAGGCGGGCATCGTGTGTCATTAAAGTGAGCGACTCGATCTTGGCTTGGGCGATGAGCATGCGGTCGAAGGGATCGCTGTGGTGCACGGGCAGCACACCCGCAGCCAAGGCGTGCGGCACCGTCACCGCGAGAGATAGCAGGTTATTCATCGCTAGTTGCTCTGCCATCTCTCCCCGAAATTCCAGCTTTCCAAGAGCGATCTTGATCGCAATCTCCCAAACCGTGGCGGCACTCACATAGGCTCGGGCACTGTCGGCAATGGCTTTTCGAGCCGCCGTGTGTAAACGCCGGCTACCGGAGAGCCACCACAGCAGAATGTGCGTGTCCAGAAGAAGATTCACGGACGCTCGCCTTTGAAGGCTGCTAGAACGTCAGCCGGCAAGTCATCGAAGTCGCGAGCGATCCGGATCTTCCCCTTCATCGAACCGGGCTTGCGCTGAGGAGGCGTTTCTTTATAAGGAATCAGACGCGCGACCGGTTTGCCGGCCTTGCCGATGACGATCTCCTCTCCAGCCGCGGCACGCTCGATCAACTTAGAAAAATGGGTCTTGGCCTCGTGAATATTGGTCATAATTTCTGACTAAGTCCAGTCTAGTCCTCATTAAATTTTACCACCCCACACCGCCCGCATCTCGCGCCCTGCGCAATCGGAAGCTCAATTGCACTATCTGATGTCGTTAGGAGGGCGTCATGCCCACGACAGAGTTGCTAGTACCGCCAGCGAGTGATGATTCTAAGCCAGTTAACCTGCAAGTTGGGCCCAGGATCGTGCATCCCACGCCATCGCCAAAGGGGATTTTGGCCAAACCAAACCGCGGAAAGTGGTTGCTGGCAGCCAGCCTGGTGGTGGTTCTCGCGATTGGCGCTACTCTCTATTTCCGGGGTTCGGCACAACCGGCATACATCACCTCAGCCATCGATCGCGGCGATATTGAAGCCGCCATCACGGCAACCGGCAACGTCAATGCAGTGAAAACGGTCCAGGTGGGCAGCCAAGTATCCGGCAACATTCTCGAGCTGTACGCCGACTTCAATACCAAAGTAAAGGCTGGGCAGTTGGTCGCCCGTATCGACCCGGCCATCTTCCAGGCCCGCGTCGATCAAGCCCGCGCCGCGGTGGATAGCGCGAAAGCCTCGGTGGTCAGCGCTCGCGCCTCGATCGCGAAGGCGCAGTCGGATATCGCCGGCGCCGAAGCCAACGTCGCCAGCCAAAAGGCTAACTTGGTACACGCTCAGAGCGCCGTCACTGACGCCAAAACCAAGAACGACCGCCGCGTCGAAATGGTCAAAGGCGGACTCATTGCCCGCGAAGAAGGTGAAACTTACCAAGCCACCTACGATCAGGCAGTGGCCAGTCTGGATGCCGCCCAGTCGGCAATAACCGCCGCGCAGTCCGCAGTGACCTCGGCGCAGGCGCAAAAGGATGTGACGCAGACCATGCTCGCTCAGGCGGAATCGCAGGTGAAACAGGCCACAGCCACGCTCCAACAAGCTCAATTGGACTTGGAGCATACGCAGATTCTCGCGCCGGTCGACGGCACCGTGATTTCGCGCAATATGGATGTCGGCCAGACGGTGGCGGCATCCTTCCAGGCGCCTACCATCTTCCAGATAGCGCAGGACCTCACTAAGATGCAGGTGGATACCAACGTGGATGAGTCCGATGTCGGACCGATTCGTGTGGGCCAAGCGGCCAATTTCACGGTGGACGCTTACCCTGGAGTTACTTTTCCCGGCGTTGTTTCACAGATCCGTCAAGCGCCAATAAACGTACAGAACGTGGTTACCTATGACGTAGTCGTCGAAGTATCCAACGCCGACCTGAAGCTTTTCCCGGGCATGACAGCCAATGTGAAAATCGTCACCGGGCGGGCGGACCATGCGCTGAGACTTCCCGTAGCGGCGTTGCGTTTCCATCCGCCCACCGCAACTTCCGCCACTAGCGCCGCGAAAGGCCAGGCGAAATCAGGCCGGCGAGCGGCTTCCGGCGCCCCGGCACAGCAAGCAGTATACGTTCTCGACCAAGGCAAACTGAAACGCGTGCCGGTCAAGTTGGGGCTGACCGACGGAAACTATATCGAGATCGTGAGCGGCCTCAGCGAAGGCCAAGCGGTGGTAACGGGGACCGCGACAACCAACAAGACCGCCGCTCCAGCGGCTACGCCAGCGGCTCCCGGCTCGCGGCGGCTGGGTTTCTAAGGAGACGCGCTGTGTCCGACTTCATTCGCATCGAGAATCTGACCAAGATCTACACCTTGGGAGACGTGGCTGTGCACGCACTAGACGGCGTCTCCACTACCATCGATCGCGGCAGCTTCGTCACAATCATGGGACCGTCGGGGTCCGGGAAGTCCACCTTCATGAACATTCTGGGCTGCCTGGACCGCCCCACGTCGGGCACTTATACCCTCGACGGCGAAAACGTAGGGGAGCTCGACCGCGACCAACTCGCCGATATTCGCAACCGCAAGATCGGTTTCGTATTTCAGCAATTCAATCTCCTGGCGCGAACCACGGCGCTCGAAAACGTCGAGCTCCCCTTGTTGTATAGCGCGGAAGGCGTCGACTCGAGCCACGAGCGCGCCATGAACGCGTTGCGCATAGTGGGCTTGGCGGAACGTGCCGATCATCGCCCTAACCAACTTTCCGGCGGCCAGCAGCAGCGCGTCGCCATCGCCCGCAGCCTGATCAACAACCCGCGGATCATCCTGGCCGACGAGCCCACCGGCGCGCTGGATTCCCGCACCAGCATCGAGATCATGGCCATCTTCCAGCGCCTGAACCGCGAGCAGGACATCAGCATCATCGTAGTGACCCATGAGACCGACATTGCGCAGTACGGCGAGCGCATCATTACCTTCAAGGATGGCCGCATCGTTAGCGACCAGCCGGTCCGCGACCGCTACAATGCCGAGCAGGTACTACGGGGAGAGGTCGTCGCTTTATGAAAAAACTCCTGGCAAGCATGAAGATCGCGTTCGGTGCGCTGCTTATCAATAAGCTGCGGTCGGCGCTGACCATGCTCGGCATCATTATCGGCGTGGCGGCGGTGATCGCGATGGTGGCTGTTGGCGCGGGGGCGCAAGTACGGATTCAACAGCAGATTGCCTCCATCGGCAGCAACATCATCATCGTACTCTCCGGCAGCGTCACCAGCTCCGGAATGCGCATGGGCGCGGGCTTTGCGCAGACCCTCACCGAAGATGACGCCAAGGCGCTGGCCCGCGACGCCTCCGCCGTGCAAGCCGCCGCTCCGGTGAGCCGTGGCGGGGCGCAAGTAGTCTATGGCAACGAGAATTGGGGCACACAAATCCTGGGCACAACGCCGGACTATTTGACCATTCGCGATTTGCGGATTGACGAAGGCCAGCCGTTCACCACGGCCGATGTGGATTCCGCGGCGAAAGTCGCCCTGCTTGGCAAAACCGTGGCGGATAACTTATTCAACGGCGAGGACCCGGTGGGCAAGGCTATCCGCATCAAGAACGTGCCCTTCACGGTTACCGGAACGCTGGTCTCCAAAGGCCAATCGCCCACCGGTCAGGATCAGGACGATGTGATCCTGCTGCCAATCAGCTCAGCGAAGAAAAAAGTCATTGGATCGAGCCAGGCTAACGCAGCCAGCGTAGGGCAGATCATGGTCCAGGCCCGGGATGGGATGACGGCCACCGCACTGGAGCAAATGACTGATATTTTGCGGCAGCGGCACCACATCCAAGGTTCCCAGGACGACGACTTCAGCGTTCGCGATATGACCGAAGTCTTCAAGGCTCAGGAAAGCTCCGCGAGTGTGATGTCGATTCTACTGGCGGCCATCGCATCGGTGTCGCTGGTGGTCGGCGGCATCGGCATCATGAATATCATGCTCGTGTCGGTCACCGAACGAACCAAGGAAATCGGACTGCGCCAAGCCGTCGGCGCCAAAACCAAAGACATCCTGACCCAATTCCTGGTCGAAGCCGTAACGTTGTCGGTGGCCGGAGGCGTCGCGGGAATCGTATTGGGATTGACCGTAAGCGCCCTCATCTCCTACTTCGCCGACTGGTCGACTGTGGTCAGCTTCGGATCGATTTTACTGGCATTCGTGTTTTCGGCCTTGGTCGGCGTTTCATTCGGATATTACCCGGCGCGCAAAGCCGCTTTCATGGATCCGATCCAGGCGCTTCACTACGAGTGACGGCCCGTCACTCACCGCGAAGTCCGGTAAGTGTCTTTCAGTAAATCGTCCATATCGAACAACCGGCCATTGGCAATGACGCGCTTTACGTGGTGCGCGTTGGCGATGTTCTCTAGTGGGTTCCCTTCCACGATCACGAGGTCGGCGAGTTTCCCGGGTTCGATGCTTCCGGCGTCGAGGCCGAGCGCCTTGGATGAATTCACGGTTGCGGTCCGCAGCGCCTGGTAGGGAGTCATCCCCGCCATGACGTAGCCTTCCAGTTCGCCATGAAGATTGAAGCCGTTGGGCGTATCGGTGCCGGCGACAATCAGGCCGCCGGCCTTCATCACGTCCATGACCATCTTCCCCGCGCCAGATACAGTGCGCGGCGCGGAGCCGCCGGATGCTGCACCAACTCCTGCATCCACTGCGGATACAGCTTGAAGCGCGGGTCTTGGCGCATAACCGGTTCCATCGCGAACAATTGTTCACACCTGGATTCGAGATCATCGGGCATAGAATCCTGCCGGACTTGCCGAATATCTGGATCACATCTTCGTAGCTGCGCTGCAGAGTCGCGATCTTGGGCGAATAGCCGCGGCGGCTGGTGGCATCGGTATGCTCGGTGCTATCCACACCGACGAACGCCGCGGGATAGATTTCATGCGTGGCCACGGGGATGCCGATCCCATGCGCGAATTCCACCAGCCGCTTTTGCTGCAGATCCGGCAGGCGCACGTAGCTCTTCAGCAGATCTAGCTGCAGATCCTTCGCGCGCTGCAGTTCCATCTCCAGGTGAGCTGGGCTCGAAATCGCAATGCCCATCTTGTAATAGGTCCGCAACCACTCGAACAGCCAGCCGGAGGCATAGACCCGCGGGCCCGGCCGCACGCCTGCCTCGTTCGCTTCCCGATCCTCGGCGGCTTCATAAGGAGTGTTGCCGGGACTGCGCACGGTAGTGATCCCGAACGCGAGCCAGGCGCGGCCCTGCGCTTCGCCAAAATCTTTTTGCAGGTGCGAATGGTATTCGATCAGGCCCGGCATCACATACAGATTCGAGGCGGTCGCATCGACCACCGCCGCGCCACTCGTACTGAGGCTCGCCGAATGCGGCATCACGCTCTTAATGCGATTCCCCTCGATCACGATGTCCACATCGTTGCGGGGCGTCGAGCTGTTCCCATCCACCAGATGCGCGGCGTGAATGACGATGCGGCCCTGCGGTACATCCGGCGTGTACTTCAGGTCGAGCGGAATCGTCTTCACTTCACCAGTCTCGATGTCGACTGACTTCAGCTGGTTGCCCAGCGCCTGGTAAAGGATGCGTTTCGAATCGCCGAACCAACTCGGCGCGTGGGCGCTCTCTGTAGTCACATGACGGGGCGGTCCCAGTGGTTCTCCCGAGGGTGAAACCGGCCACACGGCAAGCACTCCTTCGTAGATCGCCGCCATCTTCGTGCCATCTGGCGACCACACCGGTCCGCATTCGCCGCGCGAATCGATTGAAAGAGTCGGCACTGGCGCATACCATTTATCGCGCCTTTCAACGCCGCCACCCTCAGCGGACATGGTCAGCACCTGATTGGTCCCCTCGCGGAAACGCTTCGAATAAGGCGCCACCATCGCAAGGGCGACAGTCTTTCCGTCCCGCGACCAGGTTGGCGTTCCGGGCGCGAACAGCGAGTCGTGAATCTTAGTGACTTGCCCGCTCGCGACGTCGATCACCGAAACATTCGACTCGCGCCACATCGCGTCGACGTCGAAGAAAGCGACCTTCTTACCATCCGGCGACCACGCTGCGCCCTGCGGCTGGGTCGTCATGTGCGTGAGCTGGCGGTCGCGGCCGGTCTTCATGTCGCGGATCCACAATTGGAGAAGGCCACCGCCCTTATCGGAGGAGTAGACCAGCTGACTGCCATCCGGCGACCATGCCGGATCGGTGTCCAGATATTTATCTTTGGTGATGTTCTCCGGCTTGCCGCCCACCGGCATGACGTAGATATCGCCTACGGCCGCGAACGCCACCTTCATTCCGTCTGGCGAAATCACTGGCCGCACAACGCCCACCGCTTTCCGCGGTGCAGCAGAATCGAAGTCGCGTCTATGCGTGTAGAGCGTCGGAGTAACCACCAAAGTCGCCTTGAATTCGATGGTCTGCGCATCTCCGCTGTTCAGCGAGCGCTTGCGGATCTTGCCGTCGGAAACGTAATAGAAGTAGGCTGCGGAGGCCCACGAGGCACGGAATGCAAATGCATTCTCGCCGCCGGTCAGACGCTTGCCGTCCACTTCCAGGCGACTCCCGCGATCCGCGTCGGAGTGATACACGATCTGGCCGCCCGGCCCCCACGAAGGCGCATCCACATGGCCAGCGGCCGTCAGGACCTTGCGCTCCTTGGCATCGGCGACGGTCACCGCCCATAAGCCTCGCCCGCCTTCCCTGGTCGACGCGAAGGCGATCTCCTTGTCGTCGGGCGACCAGCTCGGCATGTAGTCTTCGGCCGGATCGGTGGTCAGTTGTTTGAACGCTCCCGTCTTCAGGTCCAGCACCCAGATGTTGTAGTCGCTGCCTAGCGGATCGCCGCGGTCCGAAGAAAAAGCGATCTTGGTTCCGTCATGCGAGTAGACGGGCTCGCGATCGTCGAACGGCCCCCAGGTCAGCTTGTGTTGATTGGAACCATCTGGCGCCATCGCCCAAATGTCATAACCGCCATCGCGATAGCCAAAGTACGTAATCCACTTTCCGTCGGGCGACCACGTCGGCTGTCGCGCGTCATTGAACAGATCCGTAATGCGCTTGGCCGCGCCGCCAGTTGCCGGGAGAGTCCAGATGCTGCCTTGTAGATCAATTGCGAGAGTCTGACCATCCGGTGAAACAGCCACGGACATGGACGTACCTTCACTCACCGTCACGTTGACCTGCGGCTTGACGTTCTGCGCGGCGAGCGTCGCGGCGGCTAGAAAAGTTACGACGCTTAACTGCACGATCTTCATTTTCGCCTCTCCTCTTGACCCGCCTTGCTCGTTCTACCGCATCATTCTTCTACCGCATTTCGGACCGCGCATTCAATGACACACGCTAGGAAAGTTTCACCCTGCTCGCACGATCGTCCTCCAGTATCGCGGCAAGGTTTTGCACAATGTGGCGCCAGACATCGGATTTCGCGTGCGTCTCTCGATTGCGCGTCGCTCCACTCAAACGCTGCGGCGTAGCGGTCGGGATCGAGATGCACGTCTTCGCTGCTTTGTCGAGCGCCGCCAATCGTTCCGTGGCAATTCGCGCCAGCGCCGGTTCAGCCTTTACGGCATCCCGAACATCCGGCGTCCGCTCCAGCATCGAAAGCAGGATAAAATCCCTATCCTGAACGAGAGCCTCCAGCCGGACTGGCGCGCGGAGCGGTTCAGCCGCGGCCACCTCGTAAAGGCTGGCCACTGGACAATAGATCGCCAGGCTCCGCGTGGCCACGTCTACACAGCGCGACGCGGATCTCACGTGCTCGTCTTCTGAAGAGCGGGAGTCGAGGGGCTTGCCAGACTTGCGTCTAGTGCGCCGATTAAATCGCCGTCATCGGAATGACGTTTCTGTCGATGACACCACAGTCTAGAGTCTGGCGTCTGTTCTTTCTCTACGATGACCTACGCGTTTCGATGCGTACCATTCTTCGCGTCGCGAATGATATGTTCGGCCGCTCGAAACGCCAGCGCCTGGATCGTCATCGTGGGGTGGTTGCGGCCACCGGTGACAAGATTGCTGCCGTCCACGACAAACAGGTTCGGCACATCATGCGCCTTGTGGAACTTATCGACCACGGATGTCTTGGGATCGTTCCCCATACGGCAGGAACCACGGTTGTGCGCGCCGCCATGGCTTTCGGCCACTTTAGGCGCCCAGACCTTCTTCGCTCCCGCGGCTTCCAGAACTTCGATGGATTTCTGGCGGAAGAACTCCATGTTCTTCACGTCGTCGGGATGCGCCGACGACGTAATGCGCATGGCCGGCAGACCCCACTCGTCCTTCACGTCGGGGTCGAGGTCGACGCGGTTCGTCTCCAGCGGCAATTGCGTGACGAAACACGTAATCGTCATGCGGTGATTGGCCTCTTCCCGCAGCGCCTTCTTGTATGCGGCGCCCCAGCGCGGAGAACCCGGCGACAACCCGTTGAGACCCAGTTCCAGCGGCGTCAGATATCCGCGAGCGGTCATGCGCCCGCCGCCATAGAATCCCCGCTTTCGGATCCGATGGCACGTAGTCCACGATGCCGGCGCCGGAAATCACGCCCTTATATTCGTTCAACGGATGCTCAAATAACGCGCTGGCGCTGGCGCCGTTGCCGAACATGACATATTTTCCAACCACGCCGTTGGAGTTCGCCAAGCCATCCGGGAAGCGAGCCGATTTCGAGAGCAGCAACAAGCGAGCGGACTCCGTGCCGTTGGCGGAGAGAATCACATTCTTGGCTTTTTGGCGCACTTCGCGCTTCTGGGCGTCGAAATACACTACGCCGGTAGCGCGGCCGCTGCTATCCACCGAGATCTCACGGACGTAGCTCTTCACGCGAATTTCGCAGCGGCCCGTCTTCATGGCAACGGGCAACACCGTGACCGCCGAACTCGAGCGCGCTTTCACCTGGCAGCCATAGCCGGAACAGATTCCGCAGTTGACGCACGCCTGGCGTCCCATATAGGGCTGCGAGATGATCGCCAGCGGCCCCGGCACGACCGTCAATCCCAACTTCGACGCCGCAGTTTTCATCAGTGCGCCCGAACTCTTCAATGGCATGGGCGGAACCGGATAATCTTTCGACATCGGCGCCACGAACGGCGAGTTCACGCGGAGCCCGGAAATACCCATTTCCCATTCGGCTTTGGTGTAGTAAGGCTCCAGTTCCTCGTAGGTGATAGGCCAGTCGGCCATGCCCGTTCCGGAAGGGATGGTCTGATCGTACGAAGCTTCGCGGAACTCATAAGGCAGGTGCCGCCAGCTGCTGCTGCCGTAGGTCACCGTGCCGCCGCCCACTACGCAGCCATAGCTGTGGTTCCCCGCGACCGCCTTTTCCTTATCGTTCTTGCGAAAAGTGTTGCGCTGCGTCTGCGGATTGCTCATCAGGCGATCGTCGTCGCTGAGATTCCGCTGCAGCCACTCATCCTTGTTGTATTCCTGCTCTCTGCCGAACTTTCCCCAACCGCCCTGCTCCAGCACGACGACAGAAAAGCCGGCGGTTGATAACTCCTTCGCCATAATGCCGCCGGCGGCGCCGGAACCGATGATAACGAAGTCAACCTCTGCGGATGGCCGATACTGTTTCATATTTTTCCTCCCCGGTTCGCCGACATCTTTAGATATTCCGCGTCATAGTAGCCAAACGGCGCCTTGTGATTCAGGGAACCGTCGTAGCCGATCAACTGCCAGCCCACTTTATCGTGGTTGCCGCCATTCTCGGGCCGCGCAAAGAATCCAATTACCGTATGCATCCGGACCAGATTGAAGAACGGCGTCTTCTCGATCTCGGTGAGCACTTTTATCTGCTGATCCGAAGTGAGCGCCGAGAATTTCCCGGCGTTCGGATAACAGTTCCTTCGTCTTCGCCTGAAGATCCAGCAGCCCTTGCGTGTAAACCGGCTGCCTCTTCTTTTCGAAAGTCGTCAGCGCCCGGTCAATGAAGTACAGGCAGCGGGCCTCGCGTGCGCCGGGAGTATCATCGGTGGGGATGATCTGGTCCGCCATGGCCTCGATCTCCGCGGCTTGCTCCGCCGTGAAGAAGGCCAGTTTGGGAGGCGCACCGCCTTCCGACTTGCTCGCGTATTGTTGCGCGGCAAGAATGTCGTGGTAGTGGGCCGCAATCCAGGCGGCGTTCAGGGTTCCTGCCGACTGGATCAGGAATGCCCGTCGTGATTTTGCTTTAGCGCTCATGTAATCTCCCTTCCTGCCTTCAAACCCAGCTTCCGCTCCGGCTGACGCCGGCGCTGAAGCTTTAACGTTTCGCGTACTTCGTCACTCCGCGCAGCGTGTTCTCCGCGGCGTATAAATTGCCCGAGGGATCGGCTACGATGCCTTCACCTGCCGCTCCGTCCGGGTTGTCCGTCTGATGACCCGGTACGAATGCGGTCACCTTGCCGTCCTTGGCATTGCCGATCCGAATGCCTTTTTTCCATCCCGGATGATTCGCGGCTGTCGAATCGGCGTCGATAACATACAGCTTGTCGTTCTTATCAATGTATAGACCGCTGGGACGCCCGAATTGCGGCCACTCGGCGAGGAACTTACCGTTCAGATCGAAAATCTGCAGACGCGCATTTCCGCGATCGCAGACAAACAGACGGCCCCTGGAATCGATCGCCAGCGCATGGGCGTTCCTAAACTCGCCTGGGCCGGTCCCAAGCTTTCCCCACTCCTTGATGAACTTCCCGTCCTTCGAAAATTTCACGATGCGGGTTATGTAGCCCGGCGGCACGTTCGGATTCTGCCCCGAATGTCCGTCGGCCACGAAAATATCGCCGTTTGCCGCAGTGACCACATCCGACGGTTCATTGAAATGATCCGGGCCGCCGCCTGCGACACCCGCCGTGCCGAGGCGCATGAGAACCTTGCCATCCGGAGACAGCTTGATCACCTGATCGCCTTTGGTCCCGTCTTTGCTCGCTGCAGCGTCCACCACCCAGATATTGCCATCGCGATCGACGTGCAAACCGTGGGGGAAGACGAACAATCCCGCTCCAATGCTCTTGATCGGTTTGCCGGTCGCCAGATCCAACATATGAATAGGCGGGAGGTCCGAGGTCTCGCAGGAATTGACGCCACAGCGATCAATTGCCCAGATTTCGTTGTGCGGGCCAATCTCGATGCCGGCCGTCGAGCCCCAGGTTCTGTGGTCCGGGAGAACCGCCCAATTCCGAACGGGGGCTTGGTAGGGATCGGGAAGGCCGGCTGCGGGGTCGGTTGCCTCCGCGGCATGAACAACCATTGCCAGCCCAAGGTAAAGCAGGGCCGTCGTACTCCACAATAATCCTAGCTTTGACGAGCGCATTAGCAGGCCACCCGTTAGGTTACTCCAACTGAGACCTCAGCGCCAGGGGCTGTAAGCGAACAGGAGTATACTATTCGGGAATTTGGTCAGGAGAGAATCATGCTGTTCTTGACGCTGTTCGCCATGCTGCTGGCCCCGGCCGCCGCGCTCCAGGCGCAATCCGCCCCGGCGCAACCCTCGTCCCCATCGAAGAACCTCGAAATGTATTGGATCGACGTCGAAGGGGGCGCGGCTACACTGATCGTTTCGCCTTCGGGTCAATCGCTGCTTATCGACACCGGATGGGCGGTGGGCGATCGCGACGCCAAACGAATCTATGCCGCGGCCCAGCAGGCCGGCCTCAAACAAATCGATCACCTGGTGCTCAGCCACTACCATGCAGATCACGCAGGCGGGCTGGCCGCGCTTTCCAAGATGATCCCCATCGGCCGCTTCTACGGCCGCGGCGACGACATCGAGAAGGAAAATCAGCAGTGGCTCGACAGCTTTGTGACTGCCTCGAAGGGACGGCGAACGGTCGTTAACCCGGGCGATACCATTCCTATTGCGGGACTCGAAGCGCTGGTGGTGGCCTCGGACGGAAAGCTTCTGGCTCGGCCTGTGAAGGGCGGCGGGCCCAATCCGCTGTGCGCGACGGCGGAAGAGAAAGCCGCGGCGGGTCCGGAAAACCAGCGTATGGTGGGCACGCTGCTAACTTTCGGCAAATTCAAATTTCTGGCGCTGCTCGACCTCGACTGGGAAAAGGAAATGGAACTGGTGTGCCCGATCAACAAGCTGGGTCAAGTCACCATCTATCAAACCAGCCGCCACGGCTCATTTGACGATGCCGGCTCGCCCGCGATGCTCGGTGCGATTCGCCCACAAGTAGTTGTGATGAACAACGGCCCGCGCAAAGGAATGGGACAAACGGATGCCACTAAGTCCAACAACCCTCCCGGCAAGATCGTGGCTGCGTTTGAGAAAAACACCTACCTGCGGCTCGCGTCCACGCCCGGCGTCGAAGGCGTTTGGCAAAGTCATCTATCGCTGCTTGATTCCGACCCGCATCACAATACAGCGGAGAACATGATCGCCAATCTGGAAGAGACGGCAGATTGCAAGGGCAACTGGATCAAAGCCAGCGTTGCATCCGATGGCAAATTCACTGTCACTAACAGCCGCAACGGATTCAGCAAATCTTATGCGGCCCGCTAGCGGTTCTGTGGGTTCTGACGCGCGTTAGAACGCCAAGTGGAATTAGCCGTACCAGTACGAATACTTCTAGATCTATCTAGAACCAACCGAGGCTTTACTGTATAATTATCTTTCGTCGTAAACGAAAAAGGAGGCTCCCGTGATGTGTTGCCTTCGCCTAGCGCGGCCTCTGGCCTTCGTTCTCTTACTGTCTTCGGTCGGCAGGAGCCAGACGTCGCATTCTTAATTTTTATGACGAGTTTTCGGAGACCATTCTCGATCCAGTTTGGGTTATTCAAGTTGTCACGGGCAACTTTTCTGTCACTGACAATCCGGACTTCCTGCTTCACACTTTTGGATCCGGGCAATTTGTAACGCTGTTCTGGCAATTATCGGGACTCAGTGGATGTTAAATGCCGCAGGGTCCGCACGGAGGCGATTGAAATTCATGTCCAGGAGGAATTCGTTATGAAACCCCTAAGGGCCCAGCGATCGCTCGCGCTGGGACTGTTGTTAAGCATAATGCCCGCCGCTCATGCGGCGACGGTTCTAACCGGAGATCTGTTCTACTCGACCTTTCAGACTCAGGGCGGTCCGGCTGGGCCAAATGTTTATAAGGTTCATTTCGTCTACGACAGCGCGCCGTCGCTCACTTTGAGCTCAGATTGCAACGTCGCCGCGCTGGATGGGTCCGACGGTTTGATCTTCGACCCGAATGACGCTTCCGGCAAGACGTTGCTGGTCGCTGAGCAGAGCGCTAACCTGGTTGCCTCGATAGCCTTGGGCGCAAACCCGTGCTCAGGGGCCGTTGCGACCCAAGTGAAGGCGGACGGGACGGCTCCGGCTGGCAAGGGTAATGGTCAGGCCTATGGAATTACTGCTACTCCGGACAAGAGCCACCTATGGATGTTCCCGAACGACCTCGCCCCCAACCCGAATCAAATTAATATCGTGGCACTCCCGGTGTCGGCGGACGGGGTCCCGCATACGGTTACCGGCGTGGACGGATTAGGAAGCGGTGTCAATCCCTCGCTGAGGGGTCTTGCGTTTATCGGAGGTCAGGCATATTACGGCGACGCCAACGATAATGTCGTAGACGGTCATTTCGGCACAATCAGCTCTGCGTTCGTAACGGCGCGTGCAGTGGTTGTCGACGATACCGTGGGTGGCACCACGGATCTTAACGGATCCCTGCCGACGCACGGGCTGGAATACGATACCTATTCGGGATGTATTATCGCCAGCAGTGCGAACCAGATCTGGCAGCTCTGCCCTCCTGGAGTGGCGGGCGCGGCCACGGATGGCAGGTTCCACGTCAGAGCTAAGATTTCCACGGGTGCAACTTGCGTACCCCCAGGCAACACGGACCCCCTGAACAAGGATTGCAATACCCCCAACTGGGATCAAGTCTCCATGGACTCGGCGGGACACCTGTTCGGCGCAAACAATGACGGCGATCTGCTCTTCGTCGACTACAGCGCCAACGCCAGTAAGCTCATCAATAACAATCTTGGGGGACTGGCTCCTGTCTTTCAGACTGAGGTATATTTGCGCGCGGCTCTCGATGACGTCGCCAACGGCGGCGGCACACCTCCTCCACCTCTGCTGACACTGGCTTGCCCAGCGAGCACCGGTGAAGTCGGTGTGCCGTATAGCAGTAGCCTGGTGGCCAGCGGCGGTACCGCTCCGTACAGTTTCTCGATCATCTCCGGAACGCTTCCCGGCGGCTTAGGGACGTTCCCGAACACAACCGGCTTGATCACAGGCACGCCCACGACCCCTGGGCCATTCACTTTCACAGCTCAGGTGCAAGATGCGGCAGGGGCACAGCAACAGACCCAGACCACGCAGTGCACCATTGCAATCGGGGCGCCACCGCCACCATTGCCACCGCCACTGCCGCCGTCGTCCCTCTGCAATCCGTCCACTCTAACTTTCGGCAATGGGGGATACGCGGATACGTTTCAAGTGAAGTACATTTCTAACCTGAGCATCGGCGATTCGTTCGTGAACATGACCAACGCCGGAACAAGCTCCACCACTGCGTTTCCTACCCAAAACGGCAACATCTGCGCAAATGTGTACACGTTTTCGCCGGATGAGCAACTAGTGTCTTGTTGCAGCTGTCTGGTGACGCCGGACGCGCTCGTTTCCCTTTCGGCTCGCAATGATTTGATCAACAATACCCTCACGCCCGGAGTGCCGACATCCCTCGTCGTCAAGCTGGTCGCCTCCGCCCCGTCGGCCAACGGCGGACCCTTGGTGGGTGGCTTGAGTGCATGGGGCACAACGCTGCACGCGGCGCCGGCAACCGGATCGACACTCGGTACGTATGCAGCCACCGAGACCCCCTTCACGCGGGGAAGCTTGAGCGCTGCGGAATTAACGCGTATCACGACCCTTTGCGGGTTCATTCAGACCAACGGCAGCGGCTTCGGCATCTGCCGGTCTTGCCGTCTCGGTGGCCTGGCGGCCGTGGAACCGTAACGTAAGCATCCGGTTAACCCAGTCGATACCGGACGATCTGCATCCTGACCGTGATGGATCGGTTCACGCGCAAATGCGTGTGGATGTGGAATGGTTCACGTCTCTTGACAGAGACTCCCCGTGATCCGCACGCCGAGCGTCCGTTAATCGAACAGACGAAAGCAGAAAGCGGATGAGGCACCGCATGCTGAAGCGTGCAACGGAGGGTTCTGCCGAGGAGCCAGAGAACCTGGCTCCCGGCTATGTATCCACCGATGAGACTTCACTCCCAGGTCGTATTCAGTCGGCTTTATCGGCTCCACCGTCAGATTCTGCCTGCTCATTCCCAGCTAGACTTTGTGCTGCGAATCGATCGCACAATGTGCCTGATAGTGATACCTGGGCGTCGACTCTTGTGGGGAAATCGCGATATTGTACGGCCTAGTAGAGGACCCTCGGCAGGGATCGAGAAGCGCTGCAAGCTGCAATTGCCAAGCGGCGCGGAATTCGCATCTGAATTGGAGGTGGCTTATGCCCGGCTGCTCCTGTGGGCAAGTTGAATTGAAAAAAGCTGGTGACGCTCTCAAGAAATCGCAAGCGTCACCCTGCACTTCGAAGGATCGAACATAATTGCCTGTATCTGTCCGCGACTACTACGGTTGTACGGCTCCCAAACCACCGAACCGGCACGACCTGCAGATGCCGAAGCCGCTGCCGTTAGTCTGAATGAATCCGCAAAGGGTGGTGATGCGCCTATATTCCGCTTGGCTCAAAGTTGCATTCGTGAAGGGAGTCTCCGTCTCTCCATAAGTAGTATCCGGAGTCCCAGGCGTAACTGGTAAGGCATGGATGGTGGTTCCCCAAGCGGCCAGACCCGCCTGCGCTATGCCGCCCGGTGCAGATGGATTGCAGGTGGGCGCTCCGGGCGAAGCCAGCAGTTTAATTACGATGGACGTCGGGACACCGGGCGTGAGGGTGTTGCTGATCAAGTCGTTGCGAGCCGAAAGGGAAACCAGCGCGTTGGGCGTGACTGGGCAAGCACAGCAAGAAATCAGTTGTTCATCTGGGGAGAATGTGTACACGTTCACGCAGATGTCTCCGTTTGTGACTGCTGGAGCGTCCGCGACGGGGGCGCCTGCAGCCGCGCCAAAGGCTCCCGTATTGGTGATATTGATCACCGAATCCCCGATGGGTAAGTTAGATGCATAGCGCACCTGGAACGGCCCATCATTGGCCGCTGGCTGCGCGAGCGCGACCACGGAACACAGCATACCGGCCGCGAAAATTGATAGATAGCGGAGTTTCATTTGTAAAAACCTCCGGCCCCATCGTACTAGAGTGAAGTACTTAGTACAATCCTCACAACGGAGTACCCAAAAGGATTATTGCCCGCGTTCGTTGAGAGCCTTGGAAAACGGCGCGAGTCCCACTGGACATGACGGGAGGAGAGAACCTTGCAGCCCCTGGAAAACCCCTTCGGGCCAAAAGTGTTACCTATGTCTTAGGAACGATCTGTCACCTATGTGTCCGGTCCGGACAATGTTTTCATTGGTGCGCCCGGAGGGACTCGAACCCCCGGCCTACTGATTCGAAGTCGTGCGACGCGGCACGTCTAGCGAAACTCGCCGTTGCCCACCGTTGCTCGAAATGCCCGGATGGAGCGGGTTTGAAGCATATGGGCAGTGCTCGTCATTGCTCGCCCAAGATCGCCAGATTGAACCCGAGTCCCTGTGAAAGTCCCTGTAGCTGTTCCTGTACTCGGACTGGCAGCAGGCGAACCCTGGGAAGGCTTCAGCATAGACTCTACGTCACCAAGATAAGGACTGCGCTCTCTGGCAGCCGCGCGGCGGAGTTGTCTAGGGGTGGCGGTGTGCTAGGTCCGGGTTGACCTCAGGCGTCCAGAGTTCTCAAAATTTTCAAGAAATTTTGGAGGCACTCATTTCCAACTTTTCGGGTTCCGTAAAAATGCCTCAGCTTTGCGGAGCGGTCGAAGAATCAACAACTGTGACATAATCGGATGCGTCTAATTCGGGCGCACAACCATGCCAACAAATAGACTTACCGGGCTGCTGCTGATTTGCATAGGAGGCGTTCTTACAGCCCAAGCGCCTTCAGTGGTGAAGATTCCATACGGACCTGCTTGCGCCTTTCCTTGACTCAGGAGCTGAGTTCCGCGACCAATCAAGTCGATGTCCTGCTCACTTTGAAGTTGTGGAGGATGTCAAGGGCGCGTGTTGTTGCCGTTCCGAGAGGCTCAACGCGGTCGACACGTCGTAGAGGTTGAACCCCGCAAAAGAATGGGCGCGCTGCAATTGAACTTTACGGTCGATCACGTCAAGCACCGGATGCAGCAATCTCCGCTTGCGGCATCATCGGCGAGGAAGGTGAGAAAACCGGCACTGTGATTATTGGTCGGTCGTGCTGTCTCCGCCTTCTTTATCATGCGCGGGAAGCTATTACGATTTCCAGGGAGCCGAGATCACCGCCTACATTGATGCGACCGGGAGTTCAAGTTGGCCGCGCCACCCGTGGAAACCGCTGTTCAGCAGCCAAATGCAACGCAATTTGTACGTCACGTTTAGATCCGAACCAGACGGAGCAGACATTACCATCGATGCAAATTCGTTGGACTACGCCGTCTAGCTTGCAACTTACGGCTGGCGATCACTCCATCGCGATCGAGAAGGCGCACTTTTCCCTCTTGGAAGAGAAGTATGACTGTAGCTGCTGGCTCTTCGGCAAACGTGAGCGCGACGCTCGATAAAGCTCAATGAAAGACCCCTTGGAACAGAGCGGCGGCCGCGCGGGAATTGTCTAGGGTGCGAGTGACGCCGACACGGTTGAGTTCATCCGTCCAGCGCTTTTATCACATCACGCGAGCGCACCGACGCTATGTCGTGGTACGCTCCAGAGTGTCAAGTCTCCATGCGGGGGAGGGGCAATTTGCATCCCGATCTAGTACCCATTGGCGGTAGACCGTGCCTAAGCGGTTGCCAGATGGTGCACGCCTACAAGCCGCGCGGCCTCTACCCAAGCGCCCGCCTCTACCCACGTGGAGTTGAGTTTGGATCGTCCTCACCGTTATTCAACACCCGTTCAAAAATTAGCTCCGGCTTTTATTAGATCCCAGACGCATGTCTTGCAGGCTTCGTCAATTATCTTCAGTTGCTCAAGTGACGTTGGCCGGTCCAGGTCCGTACTGGCCTTTGTATCTGGTGCCCACCGCTTTTCGATCAACTTCGTTCCAGCGTCTTGCCAATGCAGGTGAACTCACTTTCATAGAGACAAGAGCCACTATTCCACGAACCTGAGCCGTCAATTCGTGGGAGAGACTTCCGCAGCGCGATTGGATGCAAAGACACTTCTCTCCATCGCGAGCGACTTCTGCCCAGAAGAACTCGCCATTCTTGCCTTCGTGAACGCATTTTCGCGGGACGGGCGAGCGACGTCGATATCCCGCGGCCTGAAATCTCCAAACTCCGATGGTGAGTCTAGTGCTCCATCACCTTCAGCGCTTGTCGCTTTGCTTCGCGGAGGCGCTGGTTTGCGCTGGCTTCTTGCTGGCCGGTGGGACAATTGCACCAATTGAGAGGCCGTGTTGTAAGCAAGGATTCGATCCGCGTTGTCTGAGACTTGCATACTTGCCTAAGTAGCTTTGTACCAAGTGGTCCAACACCTCCCAGTTGTCGCCACCCAACTTGGCCGCAAGCTGAAAATTGTGGATCGCCTCTTCATATCGCTGTAGGTCCTGAAGGCAACGCCGTAGAGGAATCGAAGTTCACCATTGAACTCGTCAGATTTGATCGCAGACTCTAGCGCCGTCGCCGCCTCGCTGTACATTTCGAGGCTCAGTAACGGTGGATCTTGGGAAGGTCAACGCCGGCCGAGGTTGTGGCGCTCTGTGTCGGACACTTGAGACGCGACGGAATCCGAGGTAGAGCCACACACCGGCACAGGCGAGGTTAACCAGAATTCCAGGCAACATGCCTCACATGATATACCCGGATCGCACAAGCCCGAGGTATGGTAAGCGCGATCAGACCACCGCCGATGTCTTCATAGAGGCGTGGCCAAGCTACCGCACATGAGCACTTCCGGCCTGCGATCACCACAACATACATGACCGTTGCTACTTCGCCAACTCATCAAGATCTACCGCGCCCCGCAGTATAACGAGAAACGTACAGTCCCAGCGAAGTGCAATCCGTGGACGTGGTCCCAGTTATGGTAACCCGACCTAGAGCGTATCTGTACATCGCACATTGAACGCCAGAATCTAACCATGCGATGCAGATTCGCAGGCTGACGCGACTGACAAACGCTTCAGCAAGACGTGGATAATCTGTGGCTGCGCTGTGTTTGTACTTTGCACACTACAATTTTTGCCGGATTCATCGAACGTTGCGGTGACGCCTGCGATGGAAGCTCGTGTAGCTGGCATCTTTGGAGTTTGCAAGAGCTGTTACCTTAGAACGCTCCTCCATTCTCTGTAGCGCTCGGCTACATCTTCACCAAATGCTCAGCGCGTAGAGAGCGAACATGACCACGTCACTGGAAGAATCGTTAAGCATATCAGAAAGTGGGAAGAGGAGAAATCCGCAGTACGCGTTCTTTTCAAAACATACCTCTTAGGTGGTTCTTCCACCGGAGTAGTCAGGAAAGTAACCTCATCTGGCGTGGTCGTGTTGTTCGTTCTTAGGTGAGGCGATTCCTTCCGGTATGATCTCCGTGTCGCTAGAACACGCTGTCTCCTTTGAGTTCATAGACCCACGGGAGGATGCGGAGAATCGCAAGTTGTTAGAGTCCGAGATGACCTTCGGCGTTGCGTAGTATTTGCTTCGGCGAGCGTTGTACTTGGTGCGGTGTGCCCTCGTCCATATAGACCAATCGTACATGCAAAGGTTTACCCCAGGAGGATACTCGACATGCTCATCTTTACGCAAGTGTTCTGATCCTCCTCCTATCGTTGTGCGGTCCTTTGTAGCCAGGAAATATGCCAAGTCTCGCCGTATCCCAGAACGATCACCTTGAGAATATCAACCAGTCTATTAGAAGACATCAGAGATCGTCTCAACGCAATCAAATTAGACACTACCACCCCACGTGTCCACTCTCTGATAATTGTATTCTGGCCGCCTAGCCGTCGCGAGGCGAAAGCCGTACCCTGCCGTTGCGGCTTACATCACTCAGGAATCGCTGAGGGAGCGATGGCGAAGGCCTCACGACACGAGCACCCCCCCGTTCAATCATCGCGTGCGAGCGGCGCAACTCCAAAAGGTGCGGGAGAAGCTCGGTCCTTATTACACTGCATTCGAGCAGTTGGTCACTCGCGGCTGCGATGCGCGGGTTCTCGCCCGCTTGCTTGTCTTCCTAAGTATGAGGAAATTGACCTTGAAACGGCCGGGTCGTGCTATCAAATTCTACATCCAAGACTAACACGAGCCCATGCTGAATGGGCTTCCTCTTAAGCAATGCCGCACGCTCCTGGCAAGTGCGAACAGCGCACTCAGACGATTTGAGGCAGCGATGGAACGACTGGACGGGGCGCGTGTCTGGCGTGGCATGGGCAGCAGACCAATTGCGGATGTGATGACTACTACCGCGCAATTGAAAGAGACTCTCGTGATGCTGAAGCGCCGCGTGGCTGAAATCGGCCCACAAAAACGCCCTGCTTTCGAGTTCCGCGTGACGAACATAGTCAAATACGTTCTGGAAACAACCGGAGCGTACAACGATGAATTGCTGTCAGAGGTGTTGAATCGGATGGTACCTCCAAACTGCGCGAACTTTCCAAGCGGGCGAGCGCTCGCTGAGTGGCGCAAGAAACGTCACCTAATCGATGGGCAGCCGGTACCCGGCAGTGGACAGTCAAAAAACCGGAAATGCTGACTTTCCGCTTGTAGTTTAAAAGCGCACCTTTTGGCAAACTTGCTTCCGAGAGTTATCTCAGGAGCGAGAAAGATGAGCTTTTCACAAAATATCTCTGGTTTTGACACACTCCTCGATGAGCGACAAGTGGCACGCGTCATTGGCATGTCAGTCGCAAGCCTCCGAAGGTGGCGTCTACTTAATCGCGGTCCTAAATTCCTTCGATGCGGCGGCACGTCGATTCGCTACAGGGCCGAAGATCTTGCAACCTGGCTCGCATCACAACCTGTTGGCGGCGCGCAAGTCGCCACTGTGGCGCCGAAGAAAATACGTGGTTGAACGAAGCCCGCCGTTTCGACCGGCGGGCTCGAATTGTTCAATAAGCGACTGACAACACCTATGCCTAAAGTATCACTTGATTTCACTGCCCGTCTAAACTCGCCTCCTACGACCGCAGCGGTTCCCGTGCTCGGATCGGAGGCGTTTCTTGGGATCGCCGGAGATTTCATTACACTCATCGACTCCTACTCGGAGGCGAGCCTTGCTGCGATCTTAGTGCAGTTCATTGTAGCGTTTGGTAACACGGTAGGGCGAGGGCCACACTTCATTGCTGGATCGGACACACACTACATGAATGAATTCTGTGTAGTCGTTGGCGAAACCGCGAACGCGCGCAAGGGCATGGCCTGGAACTTTGTTCGTGAAGTGTTCCGGTCGGCAAATCCCAGTTGGTTCGCTGAGTGTGTCAGAAGCGGTCTGGCGTCCGGCGAGGGAATCATTGCCGCTCTGGCTGGTTCAAAAGACAAGCGGCTATTGGCGCACGAGCCCGAATTCTCGCGGGTTCTCAAAACGGCGGACCGCGATCGCTGCGTGTTATCTGACATCCTTCGACAGGCATGGGACGGCGTGGATTTGGGCGTCATGACACGCACTAACCCGCTGAGGGTGACCAAGCCGCATATCTCCCTTGTCGGGCATATCACAGTTGACGAACTGCGTTCCCTCTTGACGGATCTTACGACACTTAATGGGTTTGCGAATCGTTTTCTCTGGGTATTCGCGGCACGGCGACAGTATCTACCGGATGGGGAGCCACCCGACCGAGAAGTGATGGAATACATCATAGAGGCGACGAGGGAGGCTCTGAAGTTCGCGCGCGAAGTCAGAACTATCAACCGCAGCCCTGAGGCGGCCGCGCTCTGGCGGACCAAATATGAATCCCTCTCCAGGGGGCATTCAGGGATGTTTGGAGCGGCCACGGCCCGTGCAGAGGCGCACGTTATGCGGCTTGCGTGCTTATATGCGCTCATGGATCTTAAAGCTGAGGTTGGGGTCGAGCACTTGCAGGCCGGACTCGCCGTTTGGCGCTACTGCGAGGATTCGGCTCGTTACATCTTTCAGAGTGCTCCGGGTGATAGAGTGGCGCACCGCATTCTGGTAGCACTTAGGGCCTCGCCGAAGGGCCTCAAGCGCGTAGAAATCAGCGAGCTGTTCAGCCGTGATTTGTCATCGGATCGAATTACTGCCGCGCTGGACGCTCTGGCCACGCAAGGGCAAATCCGCGCTGCAAAGGACTCACCTTCGGGAGGGCGACCGGCTGAAAGGTGGTTCGCGGTCGACGCGCTTTAGGAACTGCCCTTATTTCGTTCTTTTGTTTTTCGGTGAGCCAAGCGGATCGATCCCCCCGAGTTGTCCCCGATGGGGTGCATTAGTACCGAAAAGAACGAAAGAAGTCCAAGTTCTGGGTTCTACCGTGAAACGAGATAAACGAAAGAAGTGGTTATGGGAGGGTGACTAGCCGGCGCTAGGAGGCGTCTGCAAAACGCCAGATCTCATCAAGGGATTGCGGTTCGACTCCGCCACCCTCCGACCCCAGTATCACATTTCGTACAGGTTCAGGAGTGCTACTTGCAATATCTTAGGCCTAGGTTTATACTCTTGACGTGGCGAAGATCCGCATCCCTGACGACGTTATGGAGTATTTCCGCAAGACCGGCTCCATCGGCGGCAAGGCGCGCGCGAAGAAATACACCAAGGAACAGCTGAGCGAGATGGGCAAGAAGGGCGGGCGGCCGAAGGGGAGCGGGAAGAAACAAACGAAGAAAGGTGGCAAGTGATGGCAGTCTACAAACCAACGCGCAAGGGCGAGGCGTCGAAGTTCTACGTCTGCGAGTTCGTGTATCAGGGCAAGCGGTTCCAGGAATCGACCGGCGCAACGAGCAAGACGGTCGCGAAGGAATACGAGAAGCGGCGCAAGGCGGAAATGGAACGCGCCGCGGCCGGCATGCCCACTGAGCAGAAGGCCGCACGCATCCGCACCGTGGCAGACGTGATTACGCCCTATTTGGAAGCGTACAAACTGAGCCATCGTCCAAAGAGCATCCTTTTCGCTGAGGGCCGACTCGCACAGGTTAAGAAGGCTCTTGCCAATGTAGTGCTCTCGGATCTTACGGAAGAACGTATCCGAGAGTACATGCCGCAAGCGGCAGAGCGATGGGGTTACCGGTCGCACGATCAACATGGAGGTGGGCGAACTGAGCCGCGCAATCGGCCAGCCGTGGTCACTACTCTGGCCGAAGGTGCGGAAGCTCGAAGAGCGAAAGGACGTGGGCAAGGCACTGTCCCCCGATGAGCAGCAGGCGGCTGCTGGATGGCTTGGAGATGAGTCAGTCCCACGCCGCATCTGCGGACTCTGGTTCCGATGCTGCTGCTAACTGGGATGCGGTCAGGCGAAGCGATCAGTCTCTAGGTGGGAGCAGGCGGACCTGTTGGCCCGGACGATAACCGTAGGCCGGGCGAAAACCTCCAACGGTACGGGGCGCGCTATCCCGATCAACGATGACCTTGCGCATCATCTTGGCGAACCATCGGGCGTGGTTCGTTGCGCGATTTGGTGAGCCTCTGTCGGGGCACTGCCTGTTCCCATGGGGTCAGGAGAACCCGACCGACCCAACGCGCCACGCCGCCCAACTAAAGCGGTCGTGGGGCGAACTGCGCACGCGAGCGGGCGTTTCCTGCCGCCTTCACGATCTCCGGCACACGTTTGCCACTCGGATGGCGGAACTGGAGTCTCCGAGAGCACGATGCTCGCGCTAATGGGCCATATGAGCCGCTCCATGCTGGAACGCTACTCGCACATTCGGATGACTGCCAAGCGGGATGCTGTCGCGGGCGTCAACGCTCAGGCCAAGAGGCGAGAATTACGAGGTAGTCCCTGTGGAAGTCCCTGTAGTTGTGAGCATGCTGCGTCCGCAGTAGTCGTAAGAGATTGATTTGAATGGTGCGCCCGGAGGGACTCGAACCCCCGGCCTACTGATTCGAAGTCAGTCGCTCTATCCAGCTGAGCTACGGGCGCGTTGCCTCATCGTATCATCACAAGATAGGTGACTGAAACTGAAATCAAGCTGCGCTGGGAGGGCACCCCCCAAGAAGCGCGAGCTCTTATCGAAGGCCGCGGCTATGGAATTTCATCTCCGCGGACGCTCGAATCCGACCAGCTCTTCGACCTGCCGTCCTCCACCCTTCGACAATCCGATCGGATCCTCCGCTTGCGGAAGACAGTATCGCCAGAAGGAAAGACGCGAGCCATGGTCACCTACAAAGGCCCGGCCACGCGCGACGGCTACAAGAGCCGCGAGGAAATCGAATTCGATGTATCCGATCCCGGCACCTTCTCACTGGTACTTCACCGGCTCGGGTACCAACCGGCCTTCCGTTACGAAAAATACCGTACTCAACTCAGGGCCGCCGGCGAACCCGGGCTCATCACGATCGATGAAACTCCCATTGGCGTGTACCTGGAGATCGAAGGGCCGCAGGATTGGATCGATAGTACTGCCGCCCGCCTAGGTTTCCCCGCTGCGCTGTTCTTGACAACTAGCTATGCCGCGCTGTACTGGGGGTATAAGGAGCAACATCCGGAGGCGCCTGCCGATATGACCTTCGATCTGGGTTCCCCCTACACCGCCGCGACAAAATCACCTTAGAACGTCCCAAAACCATTGAATGAAAACAGATCCGGTGCTATTCTTCAGCTAGTTCGAATGGCAAACAACTGCACATGGCACTGTGAGTCTTGAGTAGAGGCGAATGATTGAATTTCTCACAACCGTGATCGTTACCGGAAGCTCGGTGCTGCTTTTCGGCTACTGGTTTCGTTACACCTGCCTGCTGATCCTGAGCGCGAAGACGACTCGGGACTTTGCCGGCCAGGTCGCAGCCGCAAATCAGCTTGGATTCCTCGACGTCCAGACGCAACTCCGCGCCGCTACGGTGAACTTGGATTCTCTGCGCGACACCCTCGATCGCGACTACGAAGTGTTGACCGGAATGCTGAAGCAGCTAAGAGGTTCTTCGGTTGAAGAATCGTCGCTTGAGACACGCATGCTGGCACTCAACTACCGCGTGATGCGCGGTTGGTATCGAGTGAGCAGCGTGTTTTCGCCTGCCGCGGCCTGTAAAGCGCTCGAAGAGATGTCCATGGTGATCGCCCATTTTGCAAACGCTATGGGCCAGCAAGCCGAGGGCGCTGCCGCTTAAACGCGGAACGTTCTAATCCGCGCGCGGTGCGCGTGTGCTTTCAATCCCCATACTGAAGTGCTCTCCCAGATACACCCGGCGAACCTCTGCATCGTTCCCCAGCGACTCGGGCGAGCCCGAGCGGAAGATGCGTCCGTTATTGATGATGTAGGCGCGATCCGTCACCGCCAGAGTCTCCCGCACGTTATGGTCGGTCATCAGGATTCCGATCCCGGAATTTTTGAGATCGAAAATAATCTTCTGCAACTCAAGCACCTGGATGGGATCGATGCCGGAGAACGGCTCGTCCAGCAGCAGAAAACTCGGCTCGATCACCAAGCTCCGCGCGATCTCCACCCGGCGGCGCTCGCCGCCTGAAAGAACGTAGCCTTTGCTTTTCCGAACCTGCTCCAGACCCAGTTGAGCGATCAGGCGATCCATGCGGTCCAATCGTTCCCGCCGGCTTAGCCGCAGCGTTTGTAGAATCGCCATCAGATTGTCCTCAACGGAAAGCTTCCGGAATACCGAGGCTTCCTGCGGCAGATAGCTGATACCCTTGCGGGCGCGCTGGTACATGGCGAGTTGCGTCAGATCGATGCCGTCCAGCAGGACTCGGCCCGAGTCCGGCGTGATCAGCCCGACGATCATGTAAAAGGTTGTCGTTTTGCCTGCGCCGTTGGGGCCCAGCAGGCCCACCACCTCGCCCTGCTTCACACGCACGGAGACGTTGTCCACGACCTTCCGGCCGCGGTATGACTTTGTGAGTTCGGCGGTCTGGAGAGTATGCACAGGGCTCTATTTCTTGAGGTAGAGCGTGTCGACGGGACGATTTTCCGCACCGTTAACCAGCAGCCTATCATTGTTAGACCACCAGGTCAATTGTTTGCCACGCGTCTGCCCTTTTACGCTGTCCACCAGCAGCGCATCGCCGCCATTCAAGATCACCTTCTGCTCAGCGGCGTAGTATTCGCCGTGTTCACCGGTGCCGATGCGCGTGCGCTTGTCGGCGGTGCTGACAATTTTCACGGCCCCCTCGGCAAAGGCATGGTTCAGAGAAGTGTTCGCCTCGCGATCGTTCAGGTAGGCCTTCAGCTCTTTGCCATTCACCGCCAGCCCCGGCCGAACCATAGCGGCGCCGCCCTGGTAATGGGCAATCCGCGTATCGTCGGTGTATATCAAATCCGGTGCCCTCACCACGGTGAAGACCGGCGAGGCGGCAGCGGCCGGCTTGCTAGCCTCTGTCTTATTGCCGGCGCCACTGTCGGAAGCCTTATCGGCGAATTGGCTCACTACTTTCCCATGTGCCTCAAAAACCTGCCGCGTGCGGTCGATGTCGATGCGGTCGGCTTCGACACGGTTGACGCCTTGCCATACCACAGCGTTGCCCTCGTAATGCAACTTCTGGTTCTTGTCCGCCGATGTCATGTGTTGGGCGCGCCCTTGCATCAACTCAGCGTCTGAGAGCAACGAAGAGGAGGACGACGGTTTCTGATCCGGCAGGCGCGTTGTGGAGACGCGGCCATCCGCCACAAAGTCGCCGGATTTCTGGTTCAGCGCCAGGCGATCGGCCGCCGCCGTCCCGGTGGGGTCCCAAGTCCGCGCCGAACCCTCCAGGGTGATCACGTCCTTCGCCTGTTCGAGAGTCGCGCGATCGGCCGTCGCCCGGCGAACTCCTTCCTCATAGTGGAAATCCGTCTTCTGCTCCAGCCGAATCAGCTCACTGGTCTTGGGATCGAACGTCGCTAGAAGCTCCTTGCTCTGGGTCAGCATAGGCGGTGGAACCGGTGTGCCGGGCTTATCGGTGCGGGTAGAGGCATTGATGGCCCGAAACGACTGAATCCGGTTTTCGGGACCGTAGGTGATCCATATGCGGTCGCCCTGCATGAATCGCTTGGGCTGCTCCGGACGGTTCGGCAGAAAGTCGACTGTACCGGCGCCGTCGGTTTCCACCGTATCGATATCCCGCCCTCCCGGGCGCATGTTCAGATGGATGACTTCACTGCGCAGAACCCGCGTTTCCGCGAGAAGTGCGCCCGGCTGCGGCAAAGGCTGCGCCTCGGCAACCGCCTTTTGCATCGCGACGGCGTGGGTGAGCGTGCTCTCGCGCGCGGTGGGATCGAACTGGAGATCGATCATCTCGCCGGTCACTGTGGTGCGCATCGTTTCGGCGGTAGAAACCAGCTTACCGTTGTGTTGGCCTTTGATTTCCTGAATCGCCATGCCGTCGCCAAACGTCATCAGCAAGGAGTCCGCCGCGAATTCGACTTTGCGGCCGGGGTCATCCTGGACCCCATGCGCAGCTTCAGTCTGGGCTTCTTTGATGACTCCCTTGTCCAGCGAAATCACGGACGATGTGCCCTCCATGTGCAGCGTGTCTCGGGTCAGTTTGGACCACGGCAGCAGGAAGACTTTGGATTCCATCTCGCGATAGTATGCTTCACCGGCCTCAATCAACATGGGCTTTGAGCGCTCCCCTTTACCCATCCAGTGAAGCTCCACTCCGCTGCGCAGGTGCAACTCGCGCGAAACCGGATCATAGTCCACGCCGTCGGCCGATCCGCTTCCTTGCTCAAACTCGAAATCCGCGTGCCGGTCGGTAGAGGCCTTGCCGGTGTCGCTGGCGAAACGGACGCCGGAAGTGCGGATCTTGACGATTCGGCCTCCCGGATTTTGCTCCTCGTTCTCACCGTCCGCGCCAGGCTTAGGCGCCACTGTGGGCTTCCCAGCCGCCGGCCTGGCCATGGTGATGTCTACGTCGCCATCGGCGTAGAGGGTCTTGGCGGCGATATCGAACTGCGCCTTGGCGCTCCGCACCAGATCGAACTGGTCGCTTTCCTGGTGGAACAACTGCAGTTCCACACCCTCCAGTTCCATCACCGAAGGTGCCTTCACCTGGCGGAAGCTTTTCGCGCGCACGGTGACGCGGGGGTGCTCGCCATCGCTCTGCGAGTAAACCCAGTTGTTAGCCCTGCCGTTTATCCCGGTTTCGAGCGGCCGCGGGGCCGCCGGCGTGTCGCGCGCGAGAGCCTGCTGACGCTTGATATAGGTCTGGAGGACGAACACGACAATCGTGAGAAGTGCGGCAAGAATCAGCCACCGGCTGAGACGCATAGTATGAATGGGTGCCTTACCGTAAGGATATCATCCGATAGCGTCGGCACATACAAAACAGACGTTACAGAGCCGCCACAAGTTTACTCAAAAGCGCTATCCGATCGGCCATCCGATCGATCAAAATGCTCTCGTTGGCTGCGTGTGCACCTTCGCCGACCGCTCCTAGGCCGTCCAGCGTGGGCACGCCCAGCGCAGCGGTAAAGTTGCCGTCCGACCCGCCGCCGGCCGACGATTCCTCCAGGTTCACGCCCAACTCCGCCGCCAACGCCTTCGCTTTCCGGAAGAGCGCCCGCACTCCGGCCGTGCGCTCCAAGGGCGGGCGGTTCATGCCGCCGGCTACGTCTACCGTGCAGCGCTTGTCGAACGGCTTAAGAGACGAGAACTGGCGTTCCAGGTAGCGCGCATCGGCCGATCTGGGAGCGCGCACGTCAAACTCAACCCAGCATTCCGCGGCGATCACGTTGCTGCGCGTGCCTCCGCGAATGAGGCCGGGGCTGACCGTGATCCCCCGACCCAGACGCGTGAACCCAGCTATCTTTTGGACCTGACGCGCCATTTCGACAATCGCGCTGGCGCCATTCAGAAAATCTAGTCCCGCGTGCGCCGCGCGGCCGTGTACGGTCACGGTATAGTCTCCGACGCCTTTCCGTGCAGTCTTAAGTTTGCCGTCGAGGCCCTGACTGGGTTCGAGCACCAGAACCGCCGCGCTCGCGCGCGCTGCCTGCTCCGTGAGGGCCCTGGATGACGCGCTGCCGACCTCTTCATCCGAATTCACCTGCAACACGACCTTACGTGCCACTGGGATGTCCTGCTCCCGCAACACCCGCATCGCGAAAATGAAGAAAACCAGACCGGCTTTCATATCGAACACGCCCGGCCCCCACAGGCGTCCCTGAGACTGCCGGAACGGCATGCTGCGGAGCGTCCCGAGTGGCCAGACGGTATCGGAGTGGCCGAGCGCCAGAATCTGCGCGGTCTTTGCAGCGCCAGACTTCGTCCCCGGAGGAGGAACTCGCAACGTAGGTGCCTCCCGCGGCCCTTGCCGCCCGGGTACGTCTTAACCCGCGCGATATCTTTGACAGTCTCTGCCAACAGGTCTACGAAGCGGTTGACGCTGGCGGGATCGTCGCTGGGCGATTCGCACTCGACAAATTCGCGGATCGTGGCAATGACCTGCTTCTCGGGGAAACTCATCGTTCGTAGGATACCGCCTGCTATAATTCAGAATCCGTATGTCCACTTCTGTTTCCGCCCGCGCCCTGGACATTGACGCTATCCGCGAAATCCTGCCCCATCGCTATCCGTTCTTATTGGTGGACCGCATCGAGGAACTGGAAGCGGAGCGCGTCGTCGGCATCAAGAACGTGACCGTGAACGAGCCCTTCTTCGCCGGTCATTTCCCGGATTATCCGGTGATGCCGGGGGTCTTGATCATTGAAGCCATGGCGCAGGTGGCGGGCGTCCTGGTGCTGAGCGGCATCCCGGATAGAAAGAGCAAACTGGTGCTCCTGGCGGGCGTCGATGGCGCGAAGTTCCGCAAGCCAGTGCGCCCCGGCGATCAACTGCGCATGGAGATGAAGATCCTGCGGAGCCGGGCGTCGATGGCGAAGGTTAGCGGCATCGCGACCGTCGACGGAGCAATCGTCGCCGAGGCCGAAATGCTCTGCGTCCTGGCCGACCGCCAATAACTCAACCGCGATGCCGATTCATCCGACTGCGATCGTCGACCCCTCCGCCAAGATCGCTAACTCGGCCGAAATCGGACCCTACTCCATCATCGGCGCGGACGTCGAAATCGGCGCCAGGACCCAACTCAAAGCCAACGTGGTGATGGAAGGTCCGCTGGCCATCGGCGAGGACAACGTTTTCTTTCCCTACTCGACGGTGGGCGTCGCGCCTCAGGATCTGAAATATCACGGCGAGCGCTCCTGCACCCACATCGGCCGCCGCAACAAGATCCGCGAATTCGTTACCATTCACCGCGGCACCGAGGGCGGCGGTATGCTGACTTCGATTGGCGACGACAATCTGCTCATGGTGCAGGTGCACGTGGCGCATGACGTCCGGGTCGGCAGCCACTGTGTGCTCTCACACGCTGCGACGATCGGCGGCCACGTCGCCATCGACGATTGGTCGGTGGTGGGCGCCGGCAGCGCCATCCATCAGTTCTGCCGCGTCGGCCGCCACGCCATGATTGGCGGCTATAGCGTGATCACCCAGGATGTGCTGCCCTTTTCCACCACCTCCGCTAAGCGCGAGATCAAGGTTTACGGTGAAAACAAGACCGGTCTCGAACGCCGCGGATTTTCCGCCGAGACTATCGAAGCGTTGCACAAGGCCTTCCGTCTTCTTTCGCGCTCGAAGCTAAATACCTCCCAGGCGCTCGAAAAAATTCTGGCGGAGCTCGGGGACACGCCCGAGGTCAAGGAACTCCTCCAGTTCATCGCCGCGTCGGACCGCGGATTCATAAAATAACCCATGCCTTACGGGCTGATCGCGGGCAATGGCCGCTTCCCGGTACTGGCGCTCGAGGCCGCAAAAAAAGCCGGCCTCGAGGTGGTCGCCATCGGCATCAGGGAAGAAGCTTCGCCCGAGATCGAACCTCTGGCAGTCCGCTACCACTGGATTTCACTAGGCGCACTCAGCAAGTTGATCGACATCTGCCACCGCGAGGGCATCACGCAGGTCATGATGTGCGGACAAGTGAAGCACGCCAAGATTTTCTCGTCGATCGTCCCCGACCTGAAGCTGGTGAAGCTGCTGGCATCGATCGAAACCAAGAATACCGAAGGCCTGATCGGCGGCGTGATCAAAGTCCTCAAAGACGAAGGCATTGAATTGCTGGATTCGACGCTGCTGCTCAAAGATCTGCTCGCGCCCGCGGGCGTCCTCACGCGGCGCAAGCCATCAGCAGACGAGGAGCGCGATATTGATTACGGCCGTCGCATCGCGGCCGCGCTTTCGGAACACGATATCGGCCAGAGCGTGGCCATTGCCGAGCGCGCGTGTGTCGCCGTCGAAGCCATGGAAGGTACGGATGCCATGCTGCGCCGGGCTGCGTCGCTGGCGGAAGGGAAACCGCTGCGCTTGGTCAAAGGATCGCGCCGCCGCAAGCACATGCTCTACGACGTGCCGGTGATCGGCCCCCAGACCATCGCTGTGATGCGCGAAACTGGCACGACCGCGCTCTCCATCGACGCCGGACGGACGCTGCTGCTGGATCGCGCAGAACTATTGCTGCAGGCCGATGCCGCACAAATCGCAATCATTGCGCACGCGGAGCAGGCGGACCAACCCGCCTAGCGGCTTGCCGATTCGCGCGGCGGAGTCAGGCCCTCAGTCAGTTCGATATTGGTGCCCCACGGGTCCACTATGTAAGCGAGTCGCAGCGTGGGAGCGTTGCCGCTGGTGCGGATAGCCGCATCCGTATGAATTCCGTTGGCTTGCAGGCTCTTCACGAACTGATCGAGATTCTTGATCTCGAACCCGATGTGATCGATCGAGCGGCCCTTGGTAGCCGCCTGCGGCGTCTCGCTCTTGGCCAGGGTAAGTTCCGCCCCAGGAATATTCACCGTATCGTACCGGCCGCGTTTGCCAGCAACGCCGCCAAAATTCTTGATGTACCAGGCCTGCGTTGCCAGCGGGTCCGGAACGAAAATGTGAATGTGATGCATCGCGACCGGCGTGGCAATCGACGAGTCCTCGATGATCTCCACGCGGACGTCATCCGGCGCGGTCAGGAACTTCTGCTTGGGATTGGCGCCCGCCTCGATCTTGAGTCCCGCCGCTTCCCACTTCGTCATTTCATCGGCAAGGTTCTTCACATGAAAACCGATGTGGTTCACAACCGATCCGACGGTGCCGCCGGTTGGATCCTGTTGCCTCAAGTTGATGAACATTCCCGGGAATTGCACCATCTGGATCTTCCCGTTATGGACCAGCGTTCCACCCACCTGGGTCCAAAAGCGTTGCTGCGCCGCGATGTCGCGCGCATTGACGTGAACATGTCCAATCGATACGCCCATCGCATTGGGAGGCGCGAGTTGCGCGGATAGCGGGGCAATGCCGAGAACGATGTTGAGACCGACAATCGCGGGAAGGCTCTTGATGCTCATAGCAATCCACTATATCAAGCACGGCGGTCGTGCGCCTCGTCTGATGTAGACTGAGCTTGAATGCCACTCGACATCACACGGCGGGGCTTTCTGGGCGCTACTGCTTTGGCCGCCGCTCAGACGCAGGCGCCCCGCACTCCGGCCAAACGCCCGAACCTGATTCTCTGCATGGCGGACGAACTGCGCGCCGAAAGCATCGCCTGCTACGGCCATCCGCTGGTCCAGACTCCCAACATGGACCGGCTGGCCTCCCAGGGGACGCGCTTTGCGCAGTGTCACGTTCAGAACACCGTGTGCGAGCCCTCGCGATGCAGCTTCCTGACCGGTTGGCCGGTGCACGTGCGCGGGCATCGCAGCCTCTACTACGGCCTTCATCCCGATGAGCCGAATCTGTTCCGCTATTTGAAAGAAGCGGGCTACGATGTCTACTGGTTCGGCAAGAACGACCTGCTCGCGCCGGAGACCTTCGCCCTGAGCGTCACCCACGCCGAAGCGGGCAAAGGCCCCACCATGTTCACGCGCAACCTCTACGCGCTGGACGATCCGCACTATTACAGCTTCCTGTTTGAAAAAGGAGCAGACCCGCGCCATACCAGCGACTATGGTTGTGTCCAATCGGCGGCCGAGATCATGCAGCGTGAGGGCGATAAGCCGTTTTGCATTTTTCTGCCATTGATCTATCCGCATCCGCCGTATTCGGCGCCGGCCGAATATCACGACAAGTATTCCCCGTCCGCGCTCGCGCCCCTGCGCCCAGCGAACACGCCCGGACTCCCGCGCTTTCATCAGGCGCTGCGCAAAAAGATGCGGCTGGACCAATTGAATGATCACGATTTCCGCCAGGTACAAGCTGTCTATCTAGGAATGGTGAGCTACGCCGACTGGGTTCTGGGCGAGCTAATGGAGGCCATCGAAAAGAACCAGCGCGTAAATGATACCGCCCTGTTTTATTTTGCCGATCACGGCGACTACGCCGGCGACTACGGGCTGGTGGAAAAATGGCCCAATGCCATGCACGATCCGCTGACGCATATCCCGCTGATCGCGCGCATCCCAGGCGGCCAACAGGGGCATGTGGTAAATGAAATCGTCGAATTATTCGACGTGATGGCCACTTGCTTGGATTTGACCGGCATTGAAGCGCGCCATACGCATTTTGCGCGGTCGCTGGTTCCGCAACTGAAGGGTCAGCCCGGCGACGCGGGACGCGCGGCTTTCTGCGAAGGCGGCTACAACACCAACGAACCGCAGTGTTTTGAGCCCTTAGGCGATTTTAATTCCGCGGCCAACCCCTACTATCCGAAGGTCGCGCTGCAGAATCAGCAACCGGACACCATCACGCGTTCGTCGATGATCCGCACGCAGCACCATAAGCTGGTCTACCGTCCCGACGATCAAAGCGAATTCTACGATCTTGCAAGAGACCCGCGGGAACTGCACAACGTCTACGGGCAAGCGTCGTATCGCAAGATCCAGAGCGAGTTATTCGTGCAGCTCATGAACTGGTATGTGCGCACATCTGACGTCGCCGCGAAGCAATTGGACCCGCGCGGATTCCCAGCCTGAGCGCCACCGGGTGGTGCTCCTTAGAGTGACTTTTCAACTACCACCAAGGTGATGTCGTCGGTTTGCGGCATGCTCTGCGTGAAATCCGCCATACTCTTCAAAATCGTCTGCTCGACCGCGCGGCTTCCTGCCGGAGCCTCCCTTTGAATGATTTCGAGCAGTCTTTCCTCCCCGAACATTTCTTCCTGCGGATTTTCCGCGTCGGTGAGGCCGTCGGAATAAACGATCAGGAGGTCTCCCTCGTCAAGTTGGAACTGGCGGGATTGAAAGCAAGCGGACTCGAACATCCCCAACGCAAAAGCGTCCGGAGTGAGTTCTTCCACCTTTCCGGTGGCCGAGCGGAACAGATAGGCCGGATTGTGCCCCGCGCTGATGAATTGGCCTTCGCCACCAGGACGCAGCAAGAACAGAAAAAGCGTTACGAACTGGAAGGGAAGAGATTTATCGCAGAGCAGCTGGTTCACGCGCTTTAGGGCGTCCTGCGGCTGCGTCCCGGAGCGGAACTCCATATTCAGAGCGCCCAGCACCATCGAACTGAGCAGCGCCGCGGACATCCCTTTGCCGGAGACATCCGCCAGAACTCCCATCCACTCCCCCGAACTCAGTTGCAGAAAATCGTAGAAATCGCCGCCCACGTAGCGTGTCGGCTGGTTGAAGGCATGGATATGAAAACTCTTGAACTGAGGCAGGCACCGCGGCAGCAAGCTTTCCTGAGTTTCTTGCGCTAAGGCCAATTCCCGTTCGCTCTTCTTCTGATCCTCTAAGGTCTTCAGGCGAATAACCTCGCGGCTGGCTTCCAGTTCCCGCACCGTTTCCTCCAGAACCTGGCGGTGCCGCTTCGCCGCGCTGTGCAGCAGGCGCACTTCCAGAATGTTATGGACGCGGGCCCGCAACTCGGCCAGATCGAACGGTTTGCTCACGAAATCCTTGGCTCCCGCTTCGAGCGCCCGCAGCCTATGATCCGGCTGCGCGGTGATGACCAGGACCGGCAGGTAGCCGTCTTCCTCGATCTCCTTCAGCTCCTCCATCACCTTGAATCCGTCCATGAGGGGCATTTGGAGATCCAGCAGAATCAGGTCATAGCCGTGGTCGCGGTGCATTTTACAGACCGCTTGCGGATCAGTCGTGGAGTAGACGGCGGTATAGCCGGCAACCCGCAGCATCCCCTCAATCAACAGGATGTTGGCTTGCTTATCGTCGACCACCAGGATCTTGGCGTGCAGAATATCGGCTTGGCTGACCATGGGCTTGACTCGGGTTTACTTGCTCCGGACGGTTTCTTGTTCGCCGAATCTAAGCGCCACTTCGATCGTATCCATGAACTCAGGGACCTTGATCGGCTTCGTAAGATAGCGAAAGAAGCCGGCCTGGAGGCCTTTTTCGATATCGCGAGGCATCGCATTGGCGCTCAAGGCAATCACCGGGATATGCGCGGTCGCTGGGTCCTCGCGAAGGATTTGGAGGGCTTCAATGCCGCTGATGCCGGGAAGATTGATGTCCATGAGGATGAGCGTCGGCTGGTTAGCCCGCGCAAGCTGGATGCCCGTATTACCGTCTCTGGCGCTGAGCAAGTGGATATCGGGACGCCGCGCGATCAATTGCTCAATGAGTTTCAGATTCGCCGGGTTGTCTTCTACGTACAGCAGGGTTCGCAGGGGAACGACCGTCGCGATCTGCTCTCTTGCAACCAGCGATGGCGTGAGATCCGCTTCAAGCTGTGGCTCATTCGTAGAGTTTAGCTCGAACCAGAAGACACTTCCCATTCCGACCGTGCTGTCGACGCCGATGATGCCTCCCATCATTTCCACCAGCCGTTTGCTCATCACGAGGCCGATGCCGGTTCCTTCTTCCGTGCTCCGCTCTTGTCCCAGACGGTTGAACGGCTGAAACAGCTGCTGCAGCATCTCGGGAGGCAAACCCGCGCCCGAGTCCGTAACGCTAACCCGAACGCGCTGCGGCGTATTCATCGCGTACTCGACCACCACCGTTCCATTTGGTTGGTTGTACTTGATCGCGTTCGAGAGAAGATTAATGAGAACCTGCTTCAGCCGGGTCCGGTCGGCGTCCACGAAGTACGGGGTGCCGGAATCGGGAAACGTCATTCGGATGCCCCGTTTTTCCCCCTGCGGCTCGATCATGGCCTGACATTCCAGCATGACGTCCGCGAGCGACGTCGGCTCCCGGGAAAGCGCCAGCTTGCCGGACTCGATCTGCGCGAGATCCAGGATTTCGTTGATCAGCTCCAGCAGGTACCATCCCGCGTTGAGAATCTGGTCGATACTGGCCGTCTGCGAGGGCGTTGGCGGCGGGGAATCCGAATTCATCAGCTGGGCGAAACCGAGGATCGCGTTGAGCGGCGAGCGCAGCTCATGGCTCATGCTGGATAGAAAATCCGATTTGGTGAGGTTGGCCTTTTCCGCCGCGGCCCGGGCGCGCTCCAGTTCGGCGTTATTCTCCTGCAGCGTGCGCTCAAAACGTTTACGCTCCGTCACGTCGCGCGCCGCGGCGAATACACCCTGCAGCTTGCGGTCGCGATCGTGAAAGGTAGTTGCGTTGTAAGAGACCACCGTCTGTTTGCCATCCCGGGCGCGCGCCGTAAGCTCATAATCGGTGACCTTGCTTCCGCTGAGCACTCGCTTGATGCCCGCTTCGGCGCGGTCCGGATCGGTAAAGAAATTCTTGAAAGGCGCGCCAATCAATTCGTCGCGCGTGCAGCCGGTGAGCGCCTCCATCTGCTTGTTGACGTCGGTGATGATGCCCGCCGGATCGGTGGTCATCAGTGCGTCGATATTGGATTCTATCAGCGAGCGGGTGTAGAACTGCTGGTCGCGTAGCCGCTGATCCAGTCGCTTCTGTTCGGCTTCCACTTGTTTACGCGCCGTGTTGTCGGTCCCTATCAACAGGTAGCCGATGATCGCGCCCAGTGCGTCGCGTAGCGCCGTGACCGACACTACCGCTGGAAAACGGCTGCCATCCTTGCGGATGTAAGTCAGCTCGTAAATGTCTTCGATGCCGCGCGAAGCCTTGAACGCCAAGGCCCCGAAGCCCGGCGTGATGGCGGTGTCAAGCTCATCGCTCAAGGCTTTCGCGCGGGCGATCACTTCCTGGGGATCGGAAATGTCAGCCGGGGTAATCTTATCCACCACCTCGATAGCCGTGTAACCCAGCATGCGTTCGGCCCCGACATTGAAGAGTTGAATCACGCCTTTCTCGTCGGTGGCGATGCTCGAAAAATTTTCGCTATTGAAGATCGCGCTTTGTAGGGCGCCAGCCTTGAGCAGTGCCTCCTCCGCCAGCTTGCGCGCTGTATTATCGGTGCCGATCAACAGGTAGCCAATGATCCCGCCAAGATCGTCACGTAAGGCCGTAACCGATACCACCGCTGGAAATCGGCTGCCATCCTTACGGATGTAAGTCAACTCGTAAATGTCTTCAATGCCGCGTGAAGCCTTGAAGACCAGCGCCTCGAAGCCGGGTGTAATCGGAGTCGCCAGTTCCAGGCTCAGTGCTTGGGCGCGCGCGATCACTTCCTGCGGATCGGAAATATCGGCGGGAGTAATTCTGTCAACTACTTCGATGGCTGCGTAGCCCAGCATTCGCTCGGCGCCTACGTTGAAGAGTTGGATGACGCCTTTCTCATCGGTGGCGATGCTCGAGAAATTGGCGCTGTTGAGAATCGCGTTCTGCAGCGCGCCGGTTTTGAGCAACGCCGCTTCGCGCCGAACTTCGGTTACGCCATCCGCAGTGGCAATGGCATCTTCGGAAACAGACATTTCCAACCTCCGTCGAACTTATCGGCCGGCCGGGACCTCGAGACCCCTTTCTTAGTGCACGAGTCGCACCATCTTTGGCTCTCAATTTGACGCTCAAACAGGCCAGTCTCCCTTGTGCAGATTGCGTTCGGATAGGGAGGCGCGTGGATCACCGGTAACGATATACGGTCAGGTGCCCAAAGATGGTCACAAATCGCAATTCCCTTCCGGATCGGGTAAGATCACTGAAAGCGCTCTATGAACCGCCGCGATGTTATTAAATCGGCATTCCTCGCGGCGGTATCCGCCTCGGCCGCCGCCCCCCAGGTCAACCTGGAAGAGCTCACGATCGGCGACATCCAGAAAGGCTTCCAGTCCGGTCAATTCACCGCGCAATCCCTGAGCGAAGCCTACCTGGCCCGTATCGATGCGATTGACCGCCATGGCCCGGCCATCAACGCGGTCATTGAACTCAATCCGGACGCGCTTAAGATCGCCGCCGAACTCGATCGCGAACGGCAAGCCAAGGGCCTCCGCGGCCCACTGCATGGCGTTCCCGTGCTGGTCAAGGACAATATCGACACTGGCAACATGAGCACTACCGCGGGCTCCCTCGCCCTGCTGGGCGCGCCGGCGCCCAAGGACGCCTTCATCGTCGCGCGCCTGCGAGCCGCAGGTGCAGTTCTGATCGGCAAGACCAACCTGAGCGAGTGGGCGAATTTTCGCGGCGATCACTCCACCAGCGGCTGGAGCGGCCGCGGCGGCCAGACCAAGAACCCGTACGCGCTGAATCGCAATCCCTCCGGGTCGAGTTCCGGCTCGGGCGCCGCGTCTGCCGCAAGCTTGTGCGCGGCCGCGGTCGGAACGGAGACCGACGGCTCCATCGTCTCGCCTTCTTCGATCAACGGTCTGGTTGGCATCAAGCCGACGGTGGGCCTGGTCAGCCGCAGCGGCATCATTCCGATCTCGGCCAGCCAGGACACCGCCGGACCTATGGCGCGCACAGTGCGCGACGCGGTGCTTCTGCTGAATGTCCTCGCAGCCGCAGATTCCGCGGACTCGGCGACTGCTAGCGCTCCGAAAACCCGTCCCGACTACGCGCAGTTTCTCGATAAGAACGGGCTGCGCGGCGTACGCCTCGGCATTGTTCGAAAATCGTTCGGCTTTAGTGCCGCCGTCGACAAACTGATGGAGCAATCCATCGCCGCTATGAAAAGCGCCGGCGCCGAGATTGTCGATCCCGTCGAAATTCCGCCCGACGGCCAGATCAGTGAACCGGAAAATGAAGTGCTTCTCTACGAATTCAAGGCGGGATTGAATGCCTACCTGAAAGCGCGGGGTGAAACTGGGACTCTGGCAAGCCTGATCGCGTTCAATGAGAAGAACCACGCTCGCGAACTCGACCATTTCGGCCAGGAACTGTTTTTGAAAGCCGAGAAAAAAGGCCCGCTCACCGACGCGGCTTATCGCAAGGCGCGCGCCGAGTGCATTCGCCTGACCCGCACCGAAGGCATCGACGCCGCCTGTTCCAAGTACCGGCTGCATTCTCTGGTCGCTCCCACTTCCTGCCTGGCTTGGCTCACCGATTACATCAATGGCGACAGCGGCAACGGAGGCTGCTCCACGCCTCCCGCCGTCGCCGGTTACCCGCACATCACGGTGCCCGCGGGCTTGGTGCATGGATTGCCCGCCGGCATCTCCTTTTTCGGGCCTGCATGGTCCGAGCCTGCATTAATCAAAGTGGCCTACGCCTTCGAGCAGTCGACCAAGGCGCGCCGCAAACCCACTTTCGCGCCGAGCGTTTAATCTACTTCGCCAGCGCCGGCAGTGTCGTAAAAGTATGAGCGGCCGCGGGAATGCGAATCCCCAGCACGCCGATTTGGGCGTTGGCGGGCGTGTCGAACTCGATGCTGCCTCGAATTCCAGCGGTGGCCGGATAATTGCCGCTCCCGAGCGTAAACGAAAGATGCCCGTTCGGTGCGAGCGTAATGGCATCCGTCGCGATCTGTGCCCCGGTGGCGTCGCGCACCGTAACCGGAATGTTCACCACTTGCGTCGCGACGCTGTTAATCGCGATGCCGGTCGAGAGGTCGCCTGTATTATCGAACGCCAATATGTAGGCGTTGGCGTTGCGGTTCTCCAGCGGCGCCACCGCTTCCTGGCCGTCAAGATTGTAACGGAAGATCACAAACCCGCCGACATTGCCATTGGTCGTAAGCTGCGCCGAGCCAACCGTCGGCGCTGGATCGGACTCGGGAGCGACGCTCTCGACGATCAGGGTAGCCCCGGCGGGAAGCAGATAGTTCACCGTCGGAGCTACAGTGGCGGCGGCGCCCCCCGGTTGCGGGAATGAAAGTGGCAACGGCAGCGGGCTGCCATTGTCGTCGAAAAAATTCAGATTCACTTGCGCCGCGCTGGCGCCAGTGTTGACCAGCACGAACGTGGTTTGCCAGCCGTTTCCCGTGGCGAGATGCGCGATGGAGCCGCCATTGGTTCCGACATTGGCGATTGCCGGAATGGTGGTGAGTGCGTTATCCGGCGGCGTGAAGCGGAGGCCCAGCACACTGATCCGGCCCCCTGCGGGCGTGTCGAATTCGATGGTGCCGCGTATATCCGCCGTCACCGGGAATCCCAGAACTGGATCCGCCAGCCCGAACGAAGTATGGCCGTTGCCCGCCAGTGAAATGGCGGTTCCCGGGGCGCTGATGATCGTTCCATTGTCGCTGCGAATGATCACCGGTATGGACGCAATCTGCGCCGAGAGGTTTGACACTGCGACGCCTAATGTTAGGCCACCGGTATTATCGAAGGCAAGCAGGTAAGAACGTGCGCTGCGGGTTTCGAGCGGCACCACCGCTTCCTGGTTCGTCTCAATCTGATGGAAGATGGCGAACCCGTCCAGCGAACCGGTGGCCATCAGTTGAGCGGATCCCACCAGCACCGGGGGCGCCTGCCCTGCCGGGGTCTCGACAATCAAAGAGGCGTTAGGGGCCACGGTGCGATCGAGCGTTGCCGCCAGTAGCGGCACCACCGCGGCAGTTTGCTGTGGAAAGGCAAGGGGCAGCGTCAGCGCGCCGTTTCCGCTCGGATCGAGCGCGTCGCCGGAAAAGCTCAGCCGCGCAATCGCCGAGATCGTGTCTTTGTTCACGATTGTGAACGCTGTGGTCCAGTTCTCCTCGGCCGCGAGATGCGCCATTGAACCGATAAACGCCAGGCCGGGCAACACTCCCGCTTCCTGCTCTACCGTGAAGTTGACACCTGCAATGGTGATGGCTGAAGAGCGGTCCCCATCCGCGTTCACCGCCACCTGATACGTGAGTGTGCCATTGCCGCTGCCCGCCGCAGAGCCCGTGAGCGTGACCCATCCCGGAGTGCCAGTTACATTCCACGCGCATCCCTGCGGAGCCGTAACGAGGATGCTCCCGCTTCCCCCGGCCGGCGTGAAAGCCTGCCCGCCCGCGTTCAGAGCGTAGGAACACTGCGCGCTTGCGGTCACCCCACCACAAACAACGAGTGTGAGCGCAAAGAACGCATACTGCCGGACGTGCATCGAGCCTCCTGATAATTACGCCGCCGCGTGGCTCAGCCGCACACCGATAAGGCGCCTGCAATCAACGTCATTTCGGCAATGGTCTATGCCGTCAGCTTCTTATCGTCGTGCCTCGTGAATCTTGCAGCCATTTCGTAGGTGTGCGAACGTAGGCCCGTCGATTTTTATGTATATTCAGCGCTTCTCAACCGTCCTGTAATATGGCTGTAACAAATGGACTGTTACTCTTATATGTAAAGGCAGTCTATGAAGAAAATCGCTCTCATTGAAGACGATACCGACCTCTACAACTTGGTCCAGTACAACCTGGATAAAGAAGGTTTCCAGGTAGTCGGATCACAAACCGGGAAAGGCGCGCTCGATCTGTGCCGCCGCGAGCACCCGGACCTGGTGATCCTCGACATCATGCTGCCGGATTCCGACGGCCTCGAAATCTGCAAGGGCATTCGCGCCAATACCGAGCTGGCGAATACGCCGGTCATCTTCCTGACGGCGCGCGCCTCTGAAACCGACCGCATCGTGGGCCTCGAACTGGGAGCGAACGACTACATCGTCAAGCCCTTTTTCGTGCGCGAGCTGATCGCACGCGTGAAGATTCACTTCCGCGGCGATAAGCCGGTGAACAAGGTACTGCGCTCGGGCGACCTGGAACTCGACCGCACCCGCTGCATCGTGCGCCGCGGCAGCGAGGAGCTGACGCTGACCGCCACCGAGTTCCGTCTGCTGGAATTCCTGATGAGCCGGCCGGGCGTGGTGTTCAGCCGCGAACAGTTGCTCGATGCAGTATGGGGCCACGACCGCGCGGTTACCGATCGCACTGTCGACGTCTATGTGCTCCGCCTCCGTCAGAAAATCGAGCAGGAAGATGGACCGCCTTTCATCCGCAGCGTACGCGGGTTTGGATATAGTTTCAACGTGGAAGCCCCACAAGAGCAGCTACAATAAAAGCCCGGTCACCGCCGGGTCAATTCATGCTCGACTGGCTGTTCGCAGATCCTCTTCTTCCAGGCACGCCCGCACCCGATTTCTCGCTGCGCGATCAGGACGGAAAGGTTGTTTCGCTCGCCGCGCTGCGCGGCCACAACGTGGTGCTGGTTTTCTATCCCGGCGACGACACCACTGTCTGCCGTCAGCAGTTGTGTGAGTTTCGCGACCGCTGGGCGGATGCGCAGCAGAAGAACACGCTGATCTTCGGCGTGAACCCTCAAAGTGCGAAGAGCCACGTCAAGTTCATCGCCAAGAGCCGCCTGCCCTTCCCTCTCTTAGTCGACACCGGCCAGAAAACCGGCGCGCTTTATAATGCGAATGGATTGATCGTGAGGCGCACCGTGTACCTGATCGGCCCCGACGGCATCATACGCTTCGGCCAGCGCGGTACGCCCGATCCCAACGTGGTTCTGTCGCATGCTGCCTAAGTTTTATCCAATTCTGGACCCGGAAATCGCTGTTCGCCATGGCATTGATCCCGTGGTTGCCGCCGAACAGATACTCGACGGCGGCGCGAAGATTCTCCAGTTCCGTCACAAAGGATTTTTCTCGCGCGAAGTGTTCGGGCAACTTGAGCATATCGCCGAACTGTGCCGGAATGCCGGGGCTCTATTCGTCGTCAACGACCGCGCCGATGTCGCCGCTCTCACCGGTGCGGCTCTGCATCTGGGCCAGGAAGATCTGACGCCCAGCGCGGCGCGCAAAGTGGTTGGCGCGAAGACGCTCATCGGATTCTCCACCCACAATGAGGCTCAACTTCGCGCCGCCGCCGCCGAGCCTGCCGATTACCTTGCGCTCGGACCCATCTTCGGCACGGCTTCGAAACAAAATCCGGATCCCGTCGTTGGAGTCGCCGAGCTGCGCCGCTTGCGGCCGCTCACCGATCGCCCTCTGGTAGCCATCGGGGGCATCACCCGCACCAACGCTCAATCGGTGCTCGCAGCAGGCGCCGACTCTGTCGCCATCATCGGCGATTTGTTCGCCGAAGACGGCAATCTACGCCCGCGCACCGAGGAATGGGTCTCTCTTACACGCGACACACAAAATGTTTGACAGCCGCGCCGACCCGGCATATCATGGTTTCATCACTGAAAAAGGAGGTGGTCCAGTCTAATGATATCTGGAAGTAGTAGTAACTACAGCACTCTAACCACGCGTGAGGTGGCTGACTCTTAA
Source organism: Bryobacterales bacterium (assembly GCA_963779075.1). GTDB lineage: Bacteria > Acidobacteriota > Terriglobia > Bryobacterales > Bryobacteraceae > Palsa-187. The sequence continues at coordinate 29,709 of CAVZWS010000015.1, read as the reverse complement.
TCCCGAACCTCTATTGTTCAGGTTTCGTTTCAGTGACGAAGCCGCTCCTCCTCTGGACCGGCTGCTTCACGCTGAAGCTCGAGTCTCTAGTAAGAACCCCGTACGGCCTGTTAAGGTTGTGCGGGGTTTTTCATTTGCGGAGTCGATGAACGAAAATTTCTACAACCCGCAATCCCGTCTTTTCGCTATGCTGTATGGCTTAGCGTGAAGCTTCCGTTCCGCCCCGCGTTCGCCGCGATTCTCGCGCTTCTATCGGTGTGCGCCTGGGGCCAAACCTGCGCTCCCGGCGAGTTGCGCGTGTTCGTGGTGGATTCCGAATTCGGCCCGGTGTTCGACGCCGACGTCCGCCTCGCCACCGGCACGCAATCCTTGGGGCAATCCAGCACATTGTCGCAAGGGGCTGTCGACTTCGCGAACCTGCCTTGCGGTCCGGTCACCGTTTCCGCGTCCAAGCCGGGCTTCGATCCCGCGAGCGGCGACGTTACCATGACCAGCGCCGCGCGGGCCCAAATCACTCTCACTTTTAGGCCCCAGGCCCAGCGTTCCAGCGTCGACGTGACCGCTTCTGCCGCTCCCATCGAACAGGCTTCCTCGCAAAGTACGGAAGTGCGGCTGGCGGAAGTCAAAGTTCTGCCGACCAACCCGGCCACCGTTTCCGAAATCCTGCCGCTGGTGCCGGGCATCGTGAAATCCCCTGACGGCGAACTCAAAATTGACGGCTCCGGCGAGCAGCGCAGCGCCCTGGTAGTGAACCAGACCGACGTCACCGATCCCGCCACCGGCAAGTTCGGCCAGACCATTCCGGTGGATAGCATCGAGTCGGTAAACGTCCTCAACACTCCCTTCCTGGCGCAATACGGCCGCTTCACATCCGGTGTGATCGCGGTGGAAACCCGACGCGGCGGCGAAAAATGGCACGCCGATCTCAACGATCCATTCCCCGACTTTCGCATCCGCAGTTGGCATATGCGCGGCATCCGGGATGTCTCCCCGCGCTTCGTGGTGGGCGGTCCGCTCCTGCGTAATCGCTTGTACATCAACACCGCGCTGCAATACAATTTCCAGCGCGAGTCGGTGTTGACGCTGGGCTTCCCCTTCAACGAGTCGAAAAAGGAGTGGATCAATTCCTTTACGCAACTCGATCTGGTGCTCTCACCGAAACAGATCGTGACGGCCACGTTTCACTTCAGTCCCCAGCACATCAATTTCGTCAACCCGGATTACTACAATCCGCAAGCCGTCACGCCCAGTTATGCGCAACACACCTACGTCGGAACGGTCGCCGACCACTGGGGCCTGTTCGGCGGCATTCTGGACAGCAGCCTCTCGGTACAGCGCTTCAATGTGTTCGTCGGCTCTCAAGGCGCTGCCGACATGGTTCTCAATCCCCTGCGCAATAGCGGGAATTACTTTGGAGTGCAGAATCGCGATGCTCGCCGCACTGAATGGCTGGAAACCTGGTCTCTGGTTCCCCTCCGTGCCGCCGGAACTCACCTTCTAAAGATGGGAACTTCCTTTACTACCTCCGGCGATGATGGCCAGTTCACTTACCGCCCCGTCAATATCGTGAACAATACCGGGCAATTGCTGGAGCGCATCGATTTCTCCAATCGCAATCCCTTCAGCCGCACCGATCAAGAACTGACCGCTTTCGCGCAGGATCACTGGTCTCTCGGTCCGAGAATCTCTTTCGATTACGGTTTCCGCGTCGAGACTCAGCAGTTGCCCGACAGCCTTCGCATCGCGCCGCGCGCTGGAATTGTCGTTGCGCCATTTTCTGGGGAACGGACCGTCTTCCGCGCCGGCTTCGGCCAGTTCTACGACCATGTTCCGCTCAACGTGTATACGTTTTCGCGCTACCCCCAAAGGACCGTGACGTTTTACAATCCCGACGGCTCCATCAATGGCGCTCCTATTGAGTACGTCAACGTCATTGGCAGCATCACCGGTCCCCGATCGTTCTTCGTGAACGGCGAACAAGTCGCCGGCGCCTTCTCTCCGCGCGGAGCGACCTGGAACGTTCAGGTGGAGCACACTTTTGCGCCGTGGTTACATGTGCGCGGCGTGTATTCCGACAATCGTTCCGTGGGGCTGGTGGTCTTTGAGCCGGAGGTCGCCGCCACCGGAAATGAAATCGTGCTCAACGGCGATGGCAGTTCGCGCTACCGCCAGGCGGAAATCACGGCGAAATTCAACTGGAAAGAGCGGCAGCAACTGAATTTTTCCTACACTCGTAGCCGCGCCGAAGGCAGTCTCAACAGCTTCGACGGATACCTCGGCAATTTTCCCAATCCGCTGGTGCGCCCGGACGTCTACGCCCGCCTCCCCGGCGATTTACCGAATCGCTTCCTGTGGTGGGGCAGCCTCAACATCCGCCGTCCCCAGTTGCAGATTCTGCCGATCGTCGAATATCGCAGCGGCTTCCCGTATTCCAGCCTGAATGTGCTGCAGGACTATGCGGGCGTCCCCAATTCCAACCGTTTCCCCAATTATTTCTCTCTCGACGCCCGCTTCGCGAAGGATTTCAAAATCAGTCCGAAATACACGGTTCGCCTGTCTCTCACCGGACTCAACTTCACGAACCATTTCAACGCCCTGGCCGTGCACGCCAATACCAGTGACCCGCAATACGGCATTTTCTTCGGCGATTACCACCGCCGCTATCGGGGCGACTTCGATATTATCTTTTGACTCTGCGCCTAGCGACGCCGTCTTGCGCCCCATCGCCAGAATCGCGAACATCTCCGTTGTGATAAGATCCACAGTTTGCGACTCGGTTACAAGGGAGCTTAGATCCGGTGAAAGTTTACGAAACCAGCGATATCCGGAATGTGGCGCTGATCGGCCATGGGCATTCTGGAAAGACAACTTTAGCGGCGGGATTGTTGTACACGACGGGCGCCACCAGCCGCCTCCTGCGCGTCGATGAGGGCGCTTCCGTTACCGATTTCGACGACGAAGAGATTGCGCGCAAGATCACGATTTCCACCGCCGTGGCCGCGGCCGAGTGGAATCGGAAAAAGATCAACCTGCTGGACACGCCGGGCTTCAATATTTTTATCAATGACACCAAAGCCTCTCTGGCGGCGGCCGACTCCGCCTTCGTTCTGGTGGACGGCGTGGCCGGTGTCGAAGTGCAGACCGAGAAAGTGTGGTCCTTCTGCGACGACTTTCAGCTTCCGCGCGGCATCGTCATTAACAAACTGGACCGCGAGCGCTCCAGCTTCGAGCGCGCCCTCGAAAGCGTCCAGTCATTCTTTGGCCGCACCGCCATTCCGGTTCATCTGCCAATAGGCTCCGAGAAAGATTTCAAGGGCGTGGTGGATCTGGTGCAGATGAAGTGTTACACCTACACGCCCGACGGCGACGGCAAGGGAAAAGAAGGCGACATTCCCGCGGACCTCGCCGAAGCTGCCAAGGCCGCGCACGAAGCCCTCGTCGAAATGGTGGCCGAGGGCAACGATACCTACCTGGAGGAGTTCTTCGACACCGGCACGCTGCCCCTGGAACACATTCATGACGGCTTGCGCGAGGCCATTCGTCAGCGCCGCATGTTCCCGGTACTGTGCTCGTCGGCGCTGCACAATGTCGGGACCGACCTGGTTCTGAACTTCGCGTTCGAGTACTTCCCGGGCCCCGCCGAACGCGAACCTTGGCCGGGCACGCTCAACGGCGCCGAGAAAGAGCGTGCGGTCAAGGATTCTGAGCCGCTCTCGCTGTTCGTATTCAAAACCATTGCCGATCCGTTTGCCGGACGCGTCACCTATTTCAAGGTGGTCTCCGGCATCCTCCGGAACGACGCGAATGTGGTCAACGTCCGCAACGGCGGGGCGGAGCGCCTGTCGCATATCGGCACACTGCTCGGCAAAACCATCAACCCCATCACCGAACTGCATGCGGGCGATATTGGCGGCGTGGCCAAATTGAAAGATACCCTCACCGGCGACACCTTGGCCGATAAGTCCTCGCTCATCGCCTATCCGCCGGTGCAGTTGCCGGAGCCCTCCATCGCCTACGCCATCTCCGCCAAGACTCGTAACGATGAAGACCGCATGGGTAACGCCATCCACAAGATCCTCGAAGAGGACCAGTCCCTGCGCTTCTACCGCGATCCGCAGACCAAGGAATTTCTGCTGGCCGGCAGCGGACAGCAGCACGTTGAAATCATCGTTAGCCGCCTGAAGAAACGCTACAGCGTCGACGTGCAACTTCACGCGCCGAAGATTCCCTACCGCGAAACCGTTCGCGGAAAAGCCGACGTGCAAGGCCGCCACAAGAAGCAGACCGGAGGCCACGGCCAGTTCGGCGATTGCTGGATTCGCCTGGAGCCGCTCCCCCGCGGCGGCAAGTTCGAATTCGCCAACGAAGTGTTCGGCGGCGCGATCCCGCGTAATTTCATCCCCGCCATCGAAAAAGGTATCGTCGAGACCGCCGAGAAAGGCTACCTCGCCGGCTATCCCGTAGTCGATTTCAAAGTGGTGGTCTACGACGGTTCGTATCACGACGTGGACTCGTCGGAAATGTCGTTCAAACTAGCGGCCCGCAAGGCCTTCAAAGCGGCCATGGAGCACGCCAAACCCGCGCTGCTCGAACCCGTGATGAACGTGGAAGTGCAGGCGCCCGTCGAATTCGCCGGCGACCTGATGGGCGACATGAACGGCCGCCGCGGCCGCATCTCAGGCATGGACACCAAGGGCGGCACGCAGATCATCAAGGCGCACGTGCCGATGTCGGAAATGCTCAACTATCAAAACGACCTGATCTCCATGACCCAGGGCCGGGCTACGTTTCACATGGAGTTCGATCACTACGATTTCGTCCCCGGCCCGCAGGCCGAAAAGATCGTCGCCGCCGCCAAGGCTGCGAAGACCGGTGAAGAGGAAGAAGAAGAGTAGTTTCCTTAGGGGCCGCCGCCTGAGGACTAGAAACTTGACAGTCCTAAGGACGACCGCCTAGCACAGCAACAAATTCGCTTGGATTTAATCCTTGCAGGCCGGTTGGCAATGGGAACGTCGCCGCCGCGTCAAATACTACTTTGCTTAAACCATCGTCTTCGCGCCAATTCTCTAAGACGCCTTGCTGAAGCAGAATACCTAGGAGCATCGTCCGCGCCCCGACTGCTATCGGATCCGCGGATTCGGACTCGCAAATCTGCGAGATCGCACTCGTACAATAGCTGACGGAGTCTCCGGGATGTTGGGACTGCAAGGACCACAGACGTTGGATGTCAAGCGAACTCACGGCAGGAATATTCCCGCCGATCATCGAACGAAGGTCTAACATAGTGATTCTAGGATGCCCTTGCCTCCCCACAAATTCAAGGGGGAAGATTGAGTGACAAGCCGACGTCTACTCCGCTTTATCCGCCAGCACCCTCACGTGATTGTTGCGGACCTCGACGAATCCGCCCGTCACGTGGAAGCTTTCCGTCTGGCCCTTTAGCGACACCGAAAGCGTACCCTCAGCCAGTTCACTGAGCAGCGCCGCGTGGCCCGGCAGGATTCCCATATAGCCATCCTTGCCCGGAATCTGCGCCGACTCTGCCTGCTGCTGCAGCACCAGCTTCTCCGGCGTCGCGATGTCGATCTGGAAAGTGTCGGCCACGTCAGCCCTTCTTCTTCATGTCTTCCCAGGTCTCGAGCACGTCGTCGATCGAGCCCTTCATGTAGAACGCCTGCTCCGGAATCTCGTCGTGCTTGCCTTCGACAACTTCCTTGAAGCTACGCACCGTGTCGGCCACCTTCACGTACTTGCCCTTCAGACCCGTAAACGCTTCGGCGACAGTGAACGGCTGCGACAGGAACCGCTGGATCTTGCGCGCGCGCGCCACGGTGGCCTTGTCTTCGTCCGAAAGTTCGTCGACGCCCAGAATCGCGATGATGTCCTGCAAGTCTTTATAACGTTGCAGAATCTGCTTCACATGCTGCGCCACGTTATAGTGTTCCTCGCCGATGATGCGCGGATCTAGAATGCGCGAGGTCGATGCCAGCGGATCGACAGCAGGATAGATACCCAACTCCGAAATCGATCGCGACAAGTTCGTCGTCGCGTCCAAGTGCGCGAACGTCGTCGCCGGAGCCGGATCGGTGTAGTCGTCGGCTGGCACGTAAATCGCCTGCACCGACGTGATGGAACCATTCTTGGTCGACGTGATGCGTTCCTGCAGATCGCCCATCTCCGACGCCAGGTTAGGCTGGTATCCCACCGCGCTCGGCATGCGGCCCAGCAGCGCCGATACCTCGGAACCCGCCTGCGTGAAACGGAAAATGTTGTCGATAAACAGCAGCACGTCCTGATTTTCTTCGTCGCGGAAATATTCAGCGACGGTCAACGCCGTAAGCGCCACTCGCAGACGCGCCCCAGGAGGCTCGGTCATCTGCCCATAGATCAGGGCGCATTTCGATTTCCGCCAGTCATGCGGATCGATAACGCCGGACTCCTGGAATTCCAGCCACAGATCGTTCCCTTCGCGCGTACGCTCGCCGACGCCGGCAAACACCGACACGCCGCCGTGTTTCTGGGCGAGATTACTGATCAGCTCCTGAATGATGACGGTCTTGCCCACGCCCGCGCCGCCGAACAAGCCGATCTTGCCGCCGCGCAAATAAGGTTCGAGCAGATCGACAACCTTGATGCCCGTCTCGAACATCTGCAGCTCAGTCGCCTGCTCATCGAAGGCAGGAGCCTGGCGATGAATCGGGTAACGCTTCGCCGTGTTCACCGGACCCATCTTGTCCACCGGCTCGCCGATCACATTCAGTACGCGGCCGAGCGTTTCCTTGCCCACCGGAACCGTCACCGGCTGGCCCAGGCTCTCGGCCTTCATGCCGCGCACCAGACCATCGGTCGGCTGCAGCGCGATGGTGCGCACGCGGCCCTCGCCAATGTGCTGCGCCACTTCGCAGATGATGTCAATGGGGTCCGGCACCTTATAGCCTTCGCTAGTGATGCGGATCGCCGTGCGGATGACCGGAATCTGCCCCTCGGGAAATTCCACGTCCACGGCCGGCCCTGCCACCTGGATCACTTTTCCGATTACGCTCATAAGAACCTCGCTTTAGTCCAGCGCCGCCGCGCCGCTTACAATTTCGATAATTTCGCGCGTGATGCTCGCCTGGCGCACGCGGTTCATATACAAAGTCAGCTTGTCGATCACGTCGGTCGCGTTGGAACTGGCCGCGTCCATCGCCGTCATGCGCGCGGCGTGCTCGGCCGCCACCGATTCGAGCAGCGCGCTATACACCTGCAACTTTATGTAGCGCGGCAGCAGTGTGCCCAACAGCTCTTCGGGCTTCTGCTCGTAGATGTAATCCACCTGCTCCTGCGCTTTCGGGACTTCAATCGGCAGCAGCCGCGTCTCCGACAGCGTAGGTGCCATCACGCTCTTGAATTCGTTGACGAACATGTAGACCGCGTCGATCTCGCCGCTCGAAAAGCGCTCGATGATGGCGTCGGCGATCTTGTCCGCGTAAGCCAAGCTCAGCGAGCGCATCATATCCAAGTGTTCGCCGGAGATACGCGCATTGCGCTTGCGGAAATAATCGCGCCCCTTGCGGCCGATCAGTTCGAAACTCAGCTCGGAATCGCGGTGTTCGTTGACGAAGCGCTGGGCTAGCTTCAGCAGGTTTGCGTTAAATCCGCCGGCAAGTCCGCGATCCGCCGTCACCACTACTGCCAGAATCTTTTTCTCGGGCCGCACGGCCAGCAGGGGGTTCCCGCCCGCATCCGGATTCTGGCTCGCGGCCGAGGCCACGTTCGCCAGCATCTCGCGCAGCATCCTGCCGTAGGGACGAGCCGCCAGCGCCCGCTCCTGCGCCTTACGCAGCCGCGCCGCCGAGATCATCTTCATGGCCTTGGTGATCTGCTGCGTGTTGCGGATCGAACGGACGCGCCGCCGGATGTCGATTAGACTCGGCATTTTACTTGGACTTTTGTTCCTCGACGAAGCGGGTCTTGAATTCGCCCAGGGCCGCGGTCATCTGCCCCTTCAGCGTGTCATCCAGTGCCTTCTTTTCGCGGATGGTCGAAAGCATTCCGGGGTGCGCGTTCTCGACAAACTTGTATACGCCTTCTTCGAAGGCGCGACACTGGTCGAGTGGCAGATCGTCTAAGATGCCCTCGGTGCCGGCGTAAAGGATCAGGACTTGCTTTTCGACAGGCACCGGCGAGTACTGACCCTGCTTCAGGATTTCCACCATGCGGCTGCCGCGCGTGAGTTGGGCAGTCGAGGTCTTGTCCAGATCCGACCCCATCTGCGCAAACGCCGCCAGCGCGCGATACTGCGCTAGGTTCAAGCGCAAACTTCCAGCCACTTGGCGCATGGCTTTCACCTGCGCGTTGCCGCCGACGCGGCTGACCGAGATACCCACGTTGATCGCAGGACGGATATTCGCGTTGAACAAATCGGACTCGAGGTAAATCTGGCCGTCCGTAATCGAAATCACGTTGGTCGGAATGTACGCCGAGACGTCGCCGGCCTGGGTTTCGATGAACGGCAGAGCGGTCAGCGAGCCGCCGCCCTTCTCGGCCGAGAGTTTCGCGGCGCGCTCCAGCAAACGGCTGTGAAGATAGAACACATCGCCGGGGAACGCTTCGCGTCCGGGAGGACGGCGCAGCAGCAGCGAAATCTCGCGGTACGCCGCCGCGTGCTTGGAAAGATCGTCGTAAATACACAGCGCGTGGCGGCTGCTGTCGCGGAAATACTCGCCGATCGCGCAGCCGGAGTAAGGCGCCAGATACTGCATGGGCGCGGGGTCGGACGCGGTCGCCGCGACTACGATCGAATACTCCATGGCGCCGTAGTCTTCGAGCGTCTTCACGACCTGCGCCACAGTCGAACGTTTCTGCCCGATCGCGACGTAAATACAAATCACGTCGCCGCCCTTCTGATTGATGATGGTGTCGAGCGCCACCGTGGTTTTACCGGTCTGGCGATCGCCAATGATCAACTCGCGCTGTCCGCGGCCGATCGGCACCATGGCGTCGATGGCTTTGATCCCGGTCTGCATCGGCTCTTTCACCGGCTGCCGGTCAACCACACCGGGAGCGATGCGTTCGATGGCGTTGAAAGACTTGGTTTCGATGGGACCCTTACCGTCGATGGGTTTGCCCAGCGCATCCACCACGCGTCCGATCATGGCTTCGCCCACCGGCACGCTCATGATGCGTCCCGTGCGGCGAACCTCGTCGCCTTCCATGATGCCCGACGCTTCGCCCAGCAGCACTGCGCCGACTTGGTCTTCTTCCAGGTTCAACGCGATGCCCGAAACGCCGCCCTTGAACTCGATCAGTTCGCCGGCCATCACGTTTTCGAGGCCGTAGATGCGCGCGATTCCGTCGCCGACGGAAATCACGGAGCCGGTTTCGGCCACGTTGACCGCCTTCTCGTAGTTCTCGATCTCCTCGCGTAACAGGCGCGAGATTTCATCTGCCCGAATCTGAGCCATAATTCCTTTTTGATCGGAGGGCCTATTGGCTCCCCAGTTTTACCCGCAGCCGCTCTAGCTGACCACGGACGCTGCCATCATAAACGGTGGAGCCTACTTTAGCCACCACGCCCCCGACCAGCGCCGGATCGGTGGAATACCGCATCCTGGTTTTCTTTCCCGCCAGCCGCGAAAGCTGCACTTCCAGAGCCGCACGCTGCGCCTCCGGTAAGGCCTGCGCGCTCGACACATCCGCGCGCACGTAACCCAGACGCTCATCGGCCAAATTCTCAAACGCTTCGATGATCGATTTCAGTTGCTGCACGCGCCGGTGATCGATCACTACAAATAGAAAATTACGCACTTGCGCGGATAGATTCATGGGCGCAATCAATCGCGCCATGACCGCACGCTTTCGCGACGGCGCTACTGCCGGCGACGCCAGCGCGTTCTTCAATTCGTTGGACGTTTCGATCATCTCGTCCACCGCCCGAAGCTGGGCCATAATGGCAGCTGGATCGGCTTGGGCCGCACTCGACGCGTGCATACCCGCCGTGACCACATCGGCCAGTGCCTTCGCGTAACGCGCTGCCACCACCGAAATCATTTAGCTTTTTGACTCCCGCTCTAAATCCCGAATGAAGGCGTCGACCAAGCCTTGCTCGGTCTTCGCATCCAGCCGTTCGCGAACGCGCTGCTCGGCCAAATCGAGCGAAAGTTTCGCCGCGTAGCTCTTGAGTTCGCGGCGCGCGATTTTACCGGACATTTCGATTTCCTGTTGGGCCTGGTTTTCCAGCCGCGCAATCTCAGCCGCCGTCTCCTGGCGGATGCGTTCGCCTTCTTGCTGCATCTCCGCTTTGGCTTCCACTCGGAAGCGCTCGATGTCGGCTCCCAGCGTCGCCGTGCGGGCGGCGACTTCCGCAGCGCGTTTATCGGCGTCCTGCTTGATCGCGCGCGCTTCCGCGATTCCCTTCTGAATTTCCTCGGTGCGCGATTTGAAGAGCGGCGGCAGCGTCTTGGCGATCAAGTAGCCTAACCCCGCGACCAGGAGTACGAAATTTGCCCACTTCCACCCAACGCTCGGCTCGGGCGTCGCTCCGCCCTCCTGTGCGCTCAACCACGCAGCGCCTGCCAGCACCAGTAGCACGACGGATGAAGCACGCCTCATCAAGCTCTCCTCGCCAGCACAACGGTAGCAATCTGATCCGCTAGCACTATGGCCGATGCCGCCAGCGTCTGGCGCCCAGCCGCCATCTCGGCCGTCATCTCTTCCTTGGCTTGTTGGACGACGCGCCCGTTGCGCTCCCGCGCACTTTCCACTTGGCTCGTTTGATCGGCCAGCCACTGCTTTCGGGTCTCCTCCTGCTCGCGATACACTTCCGCGCGAGCCTCCCGTATCTTGGCTTCGTATTCCTGAACCTTGCGCTCGGCGTCCTTCAGGCTCTGCTGCGCCGCATGTCGGGTACCCGTGGTCAGTTCTTCACGCTGTTTCAGCAGCCGAACCAACGGCCCGAACAGCATGGCCTTCAAATAGAAGTACAGGAAAAGCAGCAGGACAACAGTTGGGATAGATTTCAGCAGTATCCCAGCGAGTGCGTGCAGAGTCTGTTCCATCAGGTTGTTTGGTAAGGGAACGGAGCCAACTTCAGAAAGACGTTTACGACGACGTCGCCCGAAAAATTACGGTAACACAAGAATCAGGCTGGGGTCAACTTCGCCTGCGACGCTCAGCGCTCCGTACAAGGAGAGTGCTGAGGAGGAGGAGGAGGAACGCCGACGGATCCAGCGTTCCCTCTCAGTAGGTGCTCGGAGGAGACACCGTTTGATCGGATTGTAGCGCACAATCCGCGCGGAATTAAACACCTTTATCGAAAGATAGGCCGACTAAAACGGCGAACCTCGCACTATCAATTCGAAAGATATCTTATCTAAGGTGAAGGGTCCCACTATGCACAACCCAGCAGCGCCGCGCATTTTGCGCTTTCTGATTTCGATGTCCATAGCGGGAGTCGCACTCGCTGCGCTTGCCTCCCGCATGGACTGGGGAAGAATCGCGCTTTTCGGTTCGCGTTAGATTTCCCGCCGACCGCGAGCCGGGCAGGACACCCGGCTCCACGGAAACGAATTCCAACTAATGCCGATCATGGCCGAAGTCGCGGTTCCTCCGGTCGCGGTCCCAACGGTGATCGTGATCGAAACGCCCGCGGCTGCCGTCCCAATAGCCGTTGAAAAACATGCCGCCTTCATAATGCGGTCCGACCCAATGGGAGCCTTCATATGGCGGCCGGCTCCAGTAGCCCTCGTGCCAGCGATAGCGGTTCCCTGCCGGATACCAATACCCGTCCACCCAAAAGTAGCCGGGCCCTGGCGCTACAGGTCGCACGCGTACTACCCGCGGCCGTGGTGGCGGCCCAATCCGAATCCCCAGGGACACTTGGCCCATTCCAAGCCCCGCAGTCAACAGCATTGCTGCCAATAGCTTCTTCATTGTCTCTTTCTCCTCGTTGCGTTTTTCAACCGGTGCTTCTTCGGATCGTAATGCACGACACGATCCAATTGTAAATCATTGTAAATGCGGGTCTCAAAGAAAAGGCCGCCCGGTAAATCCTACAGGGCGGCCAGATCGAAAGAAAGATTCAGGTGTCTAGCGGTGTCCGCGTCCACCCACAAAAGCACGGCCGCCGCCGAAACCGCGCCCAGCGACGAAGCCCCTTCCACCCACAAATCCGCGTCCGCCTACGAATCCGCGACCATGGAAGCCTCGATACCCGAACCGCGGGCCCCAGAAGCCGGCAACCCACACGCCATAGGGGTTGTAATAGCCGTCAGTCCAAACGTAACCGGGATAAGGCGCAGCGGGGGCATAAGCCACTGGCGGCGCATACGCTACCGGCGGAGGCGCATAGTAGCCCGGTCCAAAGGTGACACCAAAACCGATACGCTGCGCGTTCGCCGTGTTCGCGGTAAACGTGAGCGCCATCAACATCAATGTACCCGTCAAAATCCCCATTCCTAACCGATTATTTTTCATGGCTGCCTCCTTGTTCGACGTGATAATTGCAAGTCGCGTACCAGAATGAAACGATTGAAACCAGAAGGCTTGGCCGTCCTTCAAGGGGAAAGAGTGGCCGACTCCAACCGTTCATGGTGGTTTTCGGCCAGCGTCTTTTGACCGCTGATCCCCGCTATTTGACCAGGCGCGAAACAATCGGCCCACCGATGGCCAAAAGCAGAACATAGGCGGCAGCCAAGGGACCGAGCCGGGGTTCAATAACCACTCCCAACCCTGCGATCACAATAGAGAACTCGCCGCGTGCTACTAGCACGGCGCCGGCGCGCCAACGTCCCGCCGGCGCAATGCCCTTGTGCCGTGCCGCCCAATATCCTGCACCTACTTTCGTGAGCGCGGTGAAGACTCCTAGGGCGACCGCGGCCGGCAGCACCGGCAGCAGACTGGCAGGATCGATTTCGAGCCCAAAGAAGAAAAAGAAGGTCGCGGCGAAAAGATCGCGAAGCGGCGCAAGCAAGCGATGCGATTGCTCCGCGATTGGGCCGGAAATCGCTATGCCCACCAGGAACGCGCCAATCGCAGCCGACACTTGTAGCCGTTGCATCAGGCCGGCCATCAACAAGACTGCGCCCAGCACCGAGAGCAGGATCACCTCGTCGGATTGGTGCGCCGCGAACCGGCTTAGGCCCTGCCCATAGCGGATGGCGGCAAACAACACTAGTTAGACCAGCGTGATTGCAATCGCAACCGAGGCGACCATTACCTGAACTGTTCCGCCGCTGATCAAGACCGCCACCAATGGCAAATAAGCCGCCATCGCCAGATCCTCCAGCACCAGCACCGACATGACGGCAGGGGTTTCCGGATTATTCAGGCGCCCCGTGTCCGCCAGGACCTTCGCGATCACTCCCGAAGAAGAGATATACGTAACGCCACCTAACAATAGCGCCGCCATGGAGCTCCATCCCAGCAGATAACCGGCGATCACACCCGGCGGGAAGTTCAGCACCAGATCCACCAGCCCTGCAGGCAATCCGGTTTTGAGTTGCTGCTTCAATTCTTCGCCGGTGTATTCCAGCCCCAGCATGAACAGCAATAACAGGACTCCGATTTCCGCACCGACGTGAATAAAACTCCTGGCTGAGCGGTAAAGGAGCGAGTCCGCCTTTGCCGAACGCCAAGCCTGCCAGCAAATATAGCGGGATGGTCGAGAAGCCCAGACGGCTGGAGAGGCGCGCCGCCGCGGCCAGTCCGACAATGACGATGCCCAGTTCTATAAACAGCAGAGAATTGTCACCGGGCATGCGTGGTTTTCAGGACACTCTGCTGGTGCCGGCTGGCCGTTCACTGCCGTTCGTCTGTGCGCCCTTGCCGTCAGCCTGCGCGCCGCTATCTTCCGGCTGCCCGGTAGGATTAGCCGGCTGGGCATTCAGAATCTTCACCCGTGCAATGCGGTTGCGATCCATGGATTCGACGATGAATGTCCGGCCATCGTGAGTCAGTGACTCGCCCGCCGCCGGAATGTAGCCGAATTGATGCAGCAAGAAGCCAGCGAGGGTTTCGAAACCCGCGTCCCCCGGCAGTTCTATCCCGTATAGCGAACCTAAATCGCGGATGTTAGTGCTGCCATCGAGCTCCACCACAGGCGCTCCGGCAACCGGCAACGGCCTGCGCACGTCATGCTCATCGGCGATCTCGCCGAACACCTGTTCGAGAACGTCTTCCAGCGTCACTAATCCCGTGAACGTGCCGAATTCGTCCACCACCATGGCCAGGTGCGTATGCGAACTCCGGAATTCTTCAAGTAGCTGATGCAGCGGCTTGGTCTCAGGCACTACCAGCGGCTTGCGGACATAGGGCCGCAGCCGGAAGGGGCGCGGCGTCTGGCGGCGATCCGCGGCGCTTTTTCGGTCCTGCCACGCGCGCACCAGATCCTTATAGTGCAGCACGCCGATGATATTTTCCGGACTATCCTGATACACCGGCAGACGCGAATACTTGTGCTTCATGGTCAGGCGCAACAATTCATCCAGCCCCGCGTCCACCGAGACCGAAACGATCTGCCGCCGCGGCGTCATAATCTCGCGCGCATTCACTTCTTTGAGTTCCAGCAGTTTATTGATGGCCTCTTCCTCGAAGCTCTCCAAATGTCCCGCGTGCTTGCTGGACTCAACGATGAACTTCAGTTCTTCCGCCGAATGCCCTCCGCCATGCTCGCCGTGCAGCCCGATCAGGCGCGACAGAGCACCGGATGCGCGCTCGAGGACAAAAACGAAGGGCGCCGATACGCGGCGGAAAATCAGCAGCGGGGTGGCCACCAGCAGCGCCAGCTTGTCGGCTTTTTCCAGCGCGAGATTCTTAGGAACTACCTCGCCGATCACCACGTGGATGAAGCTGATCGCCAGAAACGCCGCCGCGAAGCTTAGCCCATGCAGCCAGGGCACGAACGCGGAACGGGGTGCGATCCACGGCTGGAACCACGAAAGCAGGATCTGATAAACGGTATCTTCGCCCGCCCATCCCAGCCCTAAGCTCGCCAGTGTGACACCTACTTGAGTGACGCTCAGTAAGCGTCCGGGGTTGGCGAGCAACCCGAGCGCCGCGCGGGCGGACGCGTTGCCCTGCTCGGCAAGTTCCTTCAGGCGCGACCGGCGCACCGATACCAGGGCCACTTCGGCTGCGGCAAAGAAGCCGTTCAGCGCTACGATAGCCGCCAATAAGATGAGCCGCAGAGACATAGGCGCCTGAGTGCGATTCGCTACAATCGGAGCAGTGAGCCTTCTCGAAACCGAGCACGACGCGCCACGGTCCGCGCGCGCGTCGCGCCTGCTTCGCCTGCTTAATCTGAGCATAGCGGTTTTGCTGATGGCTCTTCTGGGGGCGGCGTACTGGTATGCCTGGCGGCCGCTGCCGCAAACTTCCGGGCAGATCAGCGCACCTATTTCAGCGGAGGCGCGCATCGTCCGCGATGCCAAAGGCGTCCCGCACATTCAGGCCGCTTCGTGGGAGGACACGATCTTCCTTCAAGGCTATGCGATGGCCCAGGATCGGCTGTGGCAGATGGATGGTCTGCGCAGGCGCGCGGCTGGGGAATTGGCGGAGATCGTAGGTCGGGCCGCGATCGAGTCGGATCAGGAAGCACGCCGCATGAACTTGCGCCGGATCGCAGAGAGGCAGGAGCGAGCTCTCCCGCCCCAGCAGAGAGCCGTCCTGGCAGCCTTCGCGCGGGGCGTGAATTACTTCATCGAAACCCATCGCGGCCGGTTGCCGCTGGAGTTCACCCTGCTGCGTTACGATCCGCGTCCGTGGGCCCCCAGCGATTGCCTGCTAGCCGGCCTGGAGATGTACCGCACGCTGACCAATAGTTGGCGGGCCGAGTTGCTCAAGCAAAAGATGCTCGAAACCGGCGAGCGTAGCAAGGTCGAGTTCCTATTCCCGGTGCGTACCGGGCACGAGCCGCAACCGGGTTCGAATGCCTGGGCACTCGCGGGATCGCGCACGGCCACCGGGAAGCCGATCCTGGCGAACGACCCGCATCTGGAGTTCTCCATTCCCTCGCCGTGGTACCTGGTGCACCTGCAGGCACCCGGCCTGAATGTGACGGGTGCGACCATCATTGGGCTCCCGGCGGTAATCGTCGGCCACAACGATCGCATCGCCTGGGGCGCCACCAATTTACAATTCGACGTGGAGGATCTTTACCGCGAGCAGCCGGGCGCGACCATGCGGGTAGAGCAGGACGCCATTCCCGTGAAGAGCGCCAGCGCCATTCCGATCGCTCTTGGAATCACGACGCACGGGCCGCTTTTTCTCTCCGACGCCGGCGCGCAGTATGCGCTGCACTGGACCGCGAATGAGCCCGGCGGGTTAACGTTTCCCTTTCTGGACATCGATCGCGCGCACAACTGGACCGAATTCCGCGCCGCCCTCGAGCACTACGCAGGCCCGGGGCAGAACTTCGTTTACGCCGATACGGACGGGAACATCGGCTATCAGGCGGCGGGCATGCTGCCGATTCGCCAGGCCTGCGCGGGCGAGGCGCCAGTAGAGGACGCCGCCTGCGATTGGCAAGGATTCATCCCCTTCGAGAAACTTCCCAGCGCCTACAATCCGGCAGCGGGGATGATCGTCACCGCCAATCAAAATCCATTTCCGGCGGACTTCGCTTACCAGGTAAACGGCAACTTTGCCGCCCCCTATCGTGCAAATCAGATTAGAGCCCTGCTGGGCTCGCGCACGAAATGGAAGGCGGAAGAGATGCTGTCCGTGGAGACTGACATATATTCCGCCTTCGATCATTTTCTGGCTCAACAGGTGGTGGCGGCCTACGATGCGCAGAAGACCAAGCCCGCCAATCCGCCAAAACCCGCCGACCCGCAAATGCAGGAAGCCGTCGACGTTCTGCGCGCCTGGAAAGGCCAGATGCAAAAAGGGCTGGCAGCTCCTATGCTCGCAGCCTTGGTCTACGACCAGATCCGCAAGCAAATGGCGGAGCGCGCGGCCACCGGCATGGGCGACACCTATACAAGCTTCATGGCGCCGAGCGTGGTCGAAAGACTGTTGCGGGAACGGCCCGCGGGCTGGTTTCCGGATTATGACGCCCTGCTGCTGCGCTGCCTCACCGGCGCTCTGGACGCAGGGCAGAAGATCCAGGGATCGAGCGTGTCGCGCTGGGATTACGGACAATACATGTCGCTCCAAATCCTAAACCCGGTAGAGGGCCGCTTGCCCGCGATCGGCAGATTCTTTGACATCGGACCGGTGTCGATGAGCGGAGCCGGTACTACCGTCAAGCAGTACACGCGGCGGCTAGGTCCGTCCCTGCGAATGGTAGTGGACTTGGGAGATCTGGAACATTCCTTCGCCAATCTGGCGACCGGCGAATCCGCCCAGGTGCTGTCCTCGCATTACAAAGACCAGTGGGACGCCTATTACGCGGGACGCAGCTTCCCGATGCAATACGGCAAGGTGGAAGCAAAGGACGTCTTAGTGGTCAAACCCCAACCTTAATTTTCACTGCGTATTCTCGCGAAGAACGATTTTGTCGCGGCTCAGCTCGTAGTTGCTATCTCTCCAAACCGCGCGCGCGGCCGTGTAGCTGGCGGCCCAAACGGCGAATCCCAGCAGGTCGCGAAACACGTTCATCCAGGGCTGTTTCATCGCGACGGGATCGCGCACTACCGTCCATCCCACTAGCCATGACTCGATGACGCGGTTTAGGCACGCGGCCCCTAACAACCACAACCCAAGACCGATATGCCCGAGCAAAGCCGCCGCGGCGAACCCCAGTAAGCCGAACGGCGCCGCATAGATCAAGCCGCTCCCGAAATGGCCTTTGGGCCGGGAATAGCGCGTGGATTTGGCCCAGCGCAGCTGGCTGCCCCACATTTTTTGAAACGTCGTCTGGCTCACAACATGATCGATGACGTGATGCGAGAGCACCACGCGGTAGCCGGCCCTGTCGATCAGCTTGCCGATCATATAATCGTTAGCGAAATACTCTCCCAGCGCTTCATATCCGCCGATGCTCGCGACCGCTGCTTTCTTGACCGCGATGGTTGGGCCCAGGCCAAAATTGATGCCCTCCAGCAGATTTGCCACCAGTACGCCCGCCGTCATCTCGACCGACATTCCAATTGCCGTCAGCCCCGACCAGAAACCGGCCACGTTCTTGCCGCGATAAACGCAGGTGACCATGCCCACCTTCGGATCGAGCAGCGGCGCCACCACTTCCTGCAAGTAGTTGGGCGCGACCTCCACGTCACTGTCGCTGGTCACCAGGATTTCATGGGCGGCCACTTCCGTCATTCGGTAGAAACAATATGCCGGAGGGTTGGGCCAAGGCGGCGTGCCGCTGACCAGGATATGGCACGGAATGTCGGGATAGCGCGCACTCACGTCTCGAACTACATCCAGCGCGGGATCGTCCGCTTCGTCGGCGGCGATCAAAATCTCATACGACGGGTAGTCCTGGCGAAAAAAGCTTTCGAGATTCTCCTTCAATTGCGCCTCGGCTCCATGCACCGGCTTTAGAACCGAAACGGGAGGCATGCCGGCCGGAGCGGGCTGCAAACTTCTGGCCCGACGTGCATCGCGATGGAACCGGCTAGCCCCGGCGGCAGCCAAACCAAGGAATATCGTGGAGCTGACTATTCCCAGGGCCGCTATCCCCAGCAGCAGGTAAAGGAACGATGCCCAGAACATTCAGCCACCCGCAACCAGCGCGACGCCGCCGCACACCAGCAGGACTCCGGCCCAGCGGGCGCGGCTGATTTGCTCACGGAGGATGTACTTGGCGCCCAGCGTCCCCACTACGTTGCTGAGCGCGGACGCCGGAATCACAAAACTCACCGGCTGCCAGGAAAGCAGCACGAGCAGCGAATAAAACGACACCGCCATCAAACAAATGCCGATCCACAGCGAGCCGCTGCGCAGCGCGCGCCCCAGAAATAGCAGCAGAGCCCCAGGCCGGAGTGAAGGCTCGCCGATGGTCTTCATGCCGTGAGCGATCGAAATCTCTCCTCCGGTACTCCCGCAAATTAACAGTCCCAGCAAAATAATAGTGGCAGTCATGCTGCCTTGTCCAGCGTTCCGACGTCGGTCGTGCGAGGCTTCGTCATACCTACCAGCAGGACTCCGAAGCAGACCACCAGCACGCCGATCCAACGCCGCGGAGACACATGCTCGTGCAAGACAACCACGGCGAAGAACGTCAGCATCGCATAGCCGAAAGCGCCCACCGGCATTACGTAGCTGTAATCCGCCCAACTCAGCACAGTCATGTAACTGGCCATGAAACCGGCCAGGAAAAAGATGCCAATCCAGATCTTGACGCTGGTGATGCTTAGCCAAAGCGAGTGTGTGAGGCCGCTGGCGGTTAGATCCACCGCGCCGATTTCCATCATGCCGCGCTTCAACGTGAGATCGCCGATGTTGGCGCAAATCACCAAGGCAAACACCATCACTAGCGTCTTGATTCGGAGTTTTCGTTCACTGGGCATCGTCAGAAAATGCGTGATGATAAAGGGCGGAAACGGGCAACGGCGAACAGAACTCCTTCAATTTTAGAACACTAGATGATGTGCCGCAAGATTCCGGCGTACCTGCTCGAAAATTGCCCCGCCTTGCGGTTTTCCGCTACGCTTTAAGCTTCATGCCTCTGATCCAAGCGATCGTCCTGGGTATCGTCCAGGGACTCACGGAATTTTTGCCGATTTCAAGCACCGCCCACTTGATCCTGATCCCCTGGCTGCTGGGGTGGAAGGATCCAGGCCTGGCTTTCGACGTAGCGCTGCACGTGGGGACACTGGCCGCGATTCTCATCTACTTTTTTCGCGACTGGATACAGGTACTGGCCCAAGGCCTAGGCATCCCGGCCGGAGGCGACGCCGCGCTCGCGCGCAACCGGGGGCTATTGTGGCTGATGGTCGCGGCGACCATCCCCATCGGCGTCTTTGGCTTCCTCTTCCAGCATCAGGCCGAAAGCGCGTGGCGCACACCCAACGTGATTGGCGCGATGATGATCGCCGTTGGCGGCCTCCTGTGGTGGGCGGAGCGCGCCGGCCGCAAGCAGAGGGACTTGGGGCATCTCAATTTTCCCGACGCCATGACGGTGGGCTTCGCGCAGGTGCTGGCGATTGTGCCGGGGACTTCGCGCAGCGGCGTCACCATCGCCGCAGGCCTGCTGCGGCACCTGGACCGCGAGACTGCCGCGCGCTTCTCGTTCTTGCTCTCGACACCCGCCATCGGCGCGGCCGCCACTAAAGATTTCTACGATTT
The DNA here is from genome assembly GCA_963779075.1 of Bryobacterales bacterium. Classification (GTDB taxonomy): domain Bacteria; phylum Acidobacteriota; class Terriglobia; order Bryobacterales; family Bryobacteraceae; genus Palsa-187. The sequence goes on along the minus strand of CAVZWS010000015.1, from coordinate 9,495 downwards.
GATGAAGCACGCTGGCGGGATTCCACCCAACATGCGGATGGCGTTTCTGGTGGGGATTGCCGTGAGCGGCATCACGGGCTGCTTGGTCATCCAATTCTTCATGCGCTACCTGCGGCATGGCACTTTGACCTTCTTCGTCGCTTACCGCGTGATTTTTGGCATAATGATAATTGCTCTGGCTCATTTCTTCCGGCTCACCGGGGAATGAACTATTTAGGACCCACCACGCGGCCCCGGCTTAACGAAGCCGTCGCAGTCGTGTTTCTATTCGCAGGCTTGTTCCTTCTGATCAGCTTGGTTTCCTTCAATCCCTTCGATCCATCGTGGAACACGGCGACATCCGTCGCCAAACCCCTCAATTTAATGGGCCGAACCGGGGCGGCTCTGGCGGACTTCTTGCTGCAAGCCTTCGGATTCGCTGCGTATGCAATCCCGGTTCTGACTCTGCTGCTGGGGTGGAGCTGGGTGCGTTCGGCGCCCATCCACACCCCTTGGGCGAAGCTGGCAGGCTCGGTAATGCTGCTGGGCGCATCGTGCGCCGCGTTCGGTTTTGGCGCCAACTGGCGTCCGATTGCCGACTCGCTGCCCGCGGGCGGAGTCGTCGGGGGTATTCTTGCCGACGGTCTTGTAGCGTCCATGAACTTGACCGGCGCGGCCATGTTCACAGGGGTGTGCTGGATTCTGGGACTCTATCTGGTATCTACCTTCGAGATGTCTAAGCTCGCGAAATGGCTCGGCGCGCCTACGGCGTGGTTTGGACGAGTGCTGAATCGGATGTTTGCCGGAATGTTCAGCGGGGCGCAGGGCGGCTGGCAAAAGTGGCGGGAGGCACGCGGGCGTATCGCCAAGGAGCGTGCGGAAAAACGTGTCCTACAGAGAACCATGGCCGCAAGAGCGGCGGCGGCGCAGCCCCTCCCTGCGGAGTTCGCGTACACGCAGATCCAGCCCTCGATCAACGATCCCCAGCGGCCGCCATTCGTGCCGCAAGTGCTCGACCGGAGTGAAGATCGCGAAGAAGAGCAGATGGAAGAGATCCCGATCCGCACGCTGGAGGAACTGCCGCCGGAGCCCCCGCCGTTCGAGCTGACCCAACCCGCGCCAGTTGATATTTCGCGACGAAGCGCACCGAAGCCGGCGCCAGCCGAGTCCCGCAAGGCGCGCTCCTCCTTCAAGCTGCCCCCGACGAACCTGTTGCAGGAGCCGCCGGAGCGCACCGCCTTCGACAGCCTGGAGTTGAAAGAAACCGCTGCTCAGATCAAGTCGAAGTTCGAGGAATTCAACGTCCGCGGGACAGTTACTCAAATCAACCCCGGACCGGTAGTCACGACTTTCGAGTTCAAGCCGGAAGCCGGCGTCAAGTATTCCCGTATCACCACGCTCACCGAAGATCTCTGTCTGGGCTTGCAGGCGGAATCGATTCTGATCGAGCGCATTCCCGGAAAACCAACCGTCGGTATTGAGGTGCCGAACTCCAAGCGCGAGGTCATCAGCTTGCGGCAGATTTTGGAGTCGGAAGAATTCCACAATTCGGCTTCCCCGCTGACGGTAGCCCTCGGCAAGGACATCAACGGACGCATGAAGATCGCGGCGCTGGATTCCATGCCGCACCTGCTGATCGCCGGGTCCACTGGATCGGGCAAGAGCGTGATGCTCAATTCGCTGATCATGTCGATCCTGTACAAAGCCACGCCGCAGCAGGTACGCATGATCATGGTGGACCCGAAGCGCCTGGAATTCGGGCTCTACGAGGGCATTCCGCATCTGCTGACGCCGGTGATCACGGACCCCAAGAAGGCTACCAACGCGCTGCGCAACGCTGTGCTTGAAATGGAGCGGCGATTAAAACTCCTGGCCTCGCTGGGAGTGCGCAACATCGATCAATACAATCGCAAGGTGCGCCAGTTGCAGGCGCAGCCACGCAGTTTGTTTGAAGAAGAAACAGACGAGCCGGTTCTGGAGACCATCCCCTACATCCTGATTCTGATCGACGAGCTGGCCGACCTGATGATGCTGGAACGCGCCAACGTGGAGGAAACCGTGACCCGGCTGGCGCAGATGGCGCGCGCCGTGGGCATGCATCTGGTGCTGGCGACCCAGCGGCCCAGCGTGGACGTGATTACAGGTTTGATCAAGGCGAATTTCCCCTCGCGCATCAGCTTCCGCGTGGCAACGCGGGTCGACTCGCGCACGGTGCTGGATGTGATGGGCGCCGAACATTTGTTGGGCCGCGGCGATATGTTGTTCCTGCCGCCGGGTTCCTCGCGCTTGGTGCGCGTGCACGGCTCCTATGTAAGCGAGGCTGAGACCAACGACGTGGTGGAGTTCTGGAAGCGGCAGGCCGCGCCCGAATACGACCAGACCTTCCTGCTCGCGCCGCCGGCCGACGAAGACGAGGTGGACGCCGAAGATTTCGACGGCGCGCAAGACCCGCTCTATCAGGACGCGGTGCGCGTGGTGCTGGAGCAGGGCAAGGCGTCTACATCCACGCTGCAGCGGCGCTTGCGGCTGGGCTACGGCCGCGCCGCGCGCATCCTCGACATGATGCAGCGCGAAGGCATCATCGGGCCGCCCGACGGCAGCCGTCCGCGCGAGGTCCTGAAGCGGCCCGACTGGCTGGAGGAAGTCGAGAGTCAATTAAGATAGCGGTCGATGCGACTAAAATAGAGACTAATGCTACGTCGCGTTATATTTCTCTTTGCCCTGACAGTTGTAGCTTACGCAGGTCTCCCGCCCGGCCGGCCGTTGCCCGACGTGCCGGTTTCGCAGGCAGGCGGCAAGAAGCTCGACCTCAAACAATATCGCGGTAAGGCGCTGGTGCTGGCGATCATTTCGACAACCTGCCAGGACTGCGGTCAAGTTGTGGATCTTTTGAAGGCGATCCAGTCGGAGCAGGGTTCGCACGGATTGCAGGTGGTGGTGGCCGCCGGTGACCCGAATGCTGCGGTCGCGATCGGTCCTTTCGTGGCTGAGCACAAACCCAATTTTCCGCTAGGCTACCTGGATCGGCCCGCCATCATGAAGCTGGCGAATATCGGGCCCAAGGATCGTCCCTTCGTTCCCATAATGCTGTTTGTGGATGCCAGGGGCGCAGTGCGCGTTCAACTGTTTGGCAATGACCCGCTGATGCAGAAGCCGGAAGGCATCATCCGCAGCACCATACGCGAGTTGATGAAAGAGCCCGGGATTACGGCAGCCAAGAAGTAGCGGCCGCCGCGGCTCGCCAGCCTACAGATCGAATTTGATTCCTTGCGCCAGCGGCAGTTCGCCGGACCAGTTCACCGTAACGGTCTGGCGGCGCATATAAGCCTTCCAGGCATCGCTGCCGGATTCGCGCCCGCCGCCGGTTTCCTTCTCGCCCCCGAATGCTCCGCCGATCTCCGCGCCGCTGGTGCCGATATTGACGTTGGCGATGCCGCAATCGCTGCCGCGCGCGCTCAGAAAAGTTTCGGCTGCCTTCAAGTTCGAAGTGAAGATCGCTGAAGAGAGCCCCTGCGGAACGTCGTTATGCCAGGCGATAGCCTCATCCAGCGCGTCGAATTCCAGCAGGTAAAGAATGGGCGCGAAGATTTCTTCCTTGAGGATCGGCATGTTCGGGTGCGCGCGGACGATGGTTGGCTCGACGAAACAATCCTTCACGACACGGCCGCCGTAGAGCACTTCCCCGCCCTCGTCACGAATCCGATCCAATCCCCGCATCATGTTCTCGACGGCGTCGCGATCGATCAGCGGGCCCATCAGCGTGCTCGGATCGCGCGGATCGCCGATGCGGATCTGCTGGTACGCAGCCAGCAGACTTTCGGTAATCCGGGATGCGATGCCTCTCTGCAGGAATAACCGCCGCAGCGAAGTGCAGCGCTGACCCGCCGTTCCCACCGCTCCAAATAACACCGCGCGGACCACTAGATCGAGGTCGGCGTCATCCATCACGATCGCTCCGTTATTGCCGCCGAGTTCGAGCAGGCTTCGGCGCATCCCTGTTGCGATCACGGGGGCGATATGTTTCCCCATGCGCGTAGAGCCGGTAGCGCTAATGAGAGGCACTCGCGGGTCGTGGATCAGGCGTTCTCCCACTACGTCGTCGCGTCCGATCACCAGGTTTAAAACACCCTGCCATCCGCGGCGCTCCAGCACGCGATTACAGATGTGCTGCACGGCAATCGCAGTCAGCGGCGTTTTTGGTGAAGGCTTCCACACCACAGTATCACCGCAGGCGATCGCAATGAGCGCGTTCCAACTCCAAACAGCGACGGGGAAATTGAACGCACTGATGACACCGACGACGCCCAGCGGATGCCACTGCTCATACATTCGGTGACCCGCACGCTCGCTATGCATCGAGGGGCCGTAGAGTTGCCGCGAAAGGCCGGTCGCGAAATCGGCGATATCGATCATCTCCTGCACTTCGCCTTTGCCCTCCGCGAGAATCTTTCCCATCTCAAGCGTGACCAGCATGCCGAGCTCGTCCTTGGCGGCGCGCAATTCCTCGCCGATCTCACGCACGATCTCGCCGCGCTGCGGGGCGGGCAGCATGCGCCATCGCGCGAAGGTTTTGGTGGCGGCCCACAGGACCTCGTCGTAGTCTTCCTCGTCCGCCAAGCGCACGCGTCCCAGTTCGCTGCCGTCACTGGGATTGAACGAGGCTAACTCTCCCCCGCCGGCATTTTCGATCCAAGCTTGACCGCAGGCCCCGGAGTGGGTCTTGCCGAGAATCTCGTCGAGGAGGCTCATAAAGCCAATGTCGCAAATCCAGATGGACCGGTGGCGAAGGTGCGTCCCTGAGAGCGCGCCGTGCGTTGGATGCGCTCGACGACACCGTCTTGAAACGCCCGATCAAACCACGCTTGCTGATCGTTGACCGTGCTTACACGGAACGCCGCGTCGCGAGTAGTCGCGCCGCGAGGTTTGGCGCTGCGAATGTGCAGAGGATCGCCGATCAGATCGCGTCCACTGGCATCCAGCGCACGGAGCGCCAGTTCTTCGGGATCGCACGGCAGCAAGGGAGCCAGCGTCGCATAGGTTTCGATTCCCGTGCCCCGGAGAGTCCGGATCGCATCCAAGCGCTCGGCGATGGGCGAGCAGTGCGGCTCGTAGAGTTTGCGAATCTCTTCGCGATTCGTCGTGATCGAAAAGCTGACCCGCAAGGTGGTGCGCGCGGCGAGCGTCCGCAGCCGTTCGAGATCGCGCAGAATCAAAGGGCCGCGCGTCTGCAATACAAACACGCGCGGCGGCGCGTCGAGCAACACATCCAGGATTCGCGGCATCATGCGCTCGCACTCTTCAGCCGGTTGGTAGGGATCCACCATCGGCGAGCAATAGATGCGCTGATGCGTGCGCAGTTCATGACGAAGCAGATCCGCGGCGTTGCTCTTGAATGTCGTGAACTGGCCCCAGCGCTGCCAGTCTTCCGGCTGCAGGCCGCCCTGGATGCGCATGGTGGGAACGTAGCAATAGGTGCAGCCGAAGGTGCAATTGCGCGCGGGCGTCAGCGAATGCGTGAACCCCGCCTCGGCGATGAAGCCGGTGGTGGGGCTTAAGATCGTTCGCGCGATTATTCCGTCGCGGATTTCGACTCGACCAGCTTGCACACGTCTTCCACAAACTGCTCCAGCGGTTTGACGCCCATATCGGCGTGCTTGCGGTGTCGCACCGACACCGTACCGGCTTCAGCCTCGCGGTCGCCCACTACCAGCATGTAGGGCACTTTCTGCAATTGCGACTCGCGAATCTTGAGATTCACTTTTTCCTTGCGGTCGTCCAGATGCGAGCGTAGCCCGGCCTCTTCCAGGCGCGCATGCACCTTCTTTGCGTAGTCGAGCTGGCGATCCGTGATCGGCATGACGACTACCTGCACCGGAGCCAGCCACACCGGGAACGCGCCCGCGTAGTGCTCGACCAGCGTGCCGAAGAAACGTTCGATGCTGCCATACAGCGCGCGATGCACCATCAGCGGCTGATGCCGTGCGCCGTCCGCGGCGACATACTCCAGTCCAAAGCGTTGCGGCAGGGTGAAATCGAACTGCACGGTCGAAAGCTGCCACTTGCGGCCCAACGCGTCAAGGAGCTTCACGTCGATCTTGGGGCCATAGAACGCGGCTTCGTCAGGCGTCACCGGAGCTTTCATCCCCAAGCGGTCGACCGCGTTCTGCAGCGCCTTCTCGGCCAGCGCCCACAAATCCGGCGTCCCGTCGTACTTACCGCTCTTGCCACCGTCCCAAGTCGAAATCTCGGCTTCGTATTGTTCAAAGCCGAAGGTCTTCAGCGTATCCAGAGCGAACTCCAGACAGCTCACCACTTCGTCTTCGATCTGGTCGGGCGTGCAGAAAATGTGGGCGTCATCCTGCGTGAAGCCGCGCACGCGCAGCAGGCCGTGCATGGTTCCGCTGCGCTCGTAGCGGTAGACAGTTCCCAGCTCGCCGAACCGCACCGGCAGTTCGCGATAGCTACGCAGGCGATCGCGATAAATCAAAATGTGGCCCGGACAGTTCATGGGCTTCAGACGATATTCAGCGTCGTCGAGCTCCATGCCGGCAAACATGTTTTCGGCGTAGTGGCTCAGGTGGCCGGAAGTCTTCCATAGATCCGCGCGCATGACGTGCGGCGTGTAGACCAAATCGTAACCGCGCGCCAGATATTGATCGCGCATCCAGTCTTCGATGATCTTGCGAACGCGCGCGCCCTTGGGATGGAAAAAAATCAGCCCCGGCCCCGCCAACTCCTGGATGCTGAAGAGATCGAGTTCCTGACCCAGCTTGCGGTGATCGCGCTTCTTGGCCTCTTCGAGTTTGGCGAGATAGTCGTCCAGTTCTTTCTTCGTGAAGAACGCAGTTCCGTAGATGCGCTGCAATTGCGCGTTCTTTTCGTTGCCCTTCCAATACGCGCCGGCGATGGAGAGCAATTTGAACGCTTTGATTTTCTTGGTGGACGGCACATGCGGCCCGCGGCAGAAATCGATGAAGTGCGGCCCCAGCGTGTATTCCGAAAAAACGGCGTCGGCCTTCTCGGTGATCAGTTCGCACTTCATGGGCTGGTCGCCGTAGAGCTTCAGCCCCTTTTCCTTTTCCATGTACTGGCGCTGGTAGGGTAGATCCTTCGCCTGCAGCTCCCACATCTTTTTCTCGATCTTTTCGAGATCCTCGGGCGAGAACGCATCGGGGCGCTGGAAGTCGTAGTAAAAACCGTTTTCGATGGGGGGGCCGACGCCGAGTTTGGTTTCCGGAAATAATTCAAGCACCGCCGCGGCCAGCAGATGCGCGGTCGAATGGCGATAAACTTCGAGAGCCTCCGGATTCTTCGGCGTCAGGATTTGCAGCGTCGAATCGGCTTCGAGCGGACGGTTCAAATCCCACAAATTGCCGTTGACCTTGGCGACCAGGGCGTCATCGGCCAAGCGTGGGCTGATGGAGCGCGCCACGTCGATAGGCGCCGCGCCCGCGGGAACATTTTGGACACTTCCGTCCGGAAGGGTGACCTGAAGATTACTCATCGGTACTAATCAGGTTACCAAACGAACCCAAGCGGCCCGGTGTTGACGGGGTCTCTCCGGGTGCCGGCGACATCCTGTACAACCAAACGAACCCAAGCCGGTTCAAACGCGATTGCGCTTTAAGCATCAATCGAAAAATCGCACACGCATACAGCAATGACACCTAGTGACCGCGAGAAGCGCTTGTAGAAACGAGGGTTACAGCGAACGGGGAGGGCGTTATGTGCGAGTCGCGGGCCTGCAGAGTGCTAACTGCGCCGAGGACGGATCTCGAAGTTCACGCCCTCCTGCGCTTGAAGATGGGCCAGGACACCAAACAGGTTTTTCGCCGAGGGGTTGCCGTTCGGCCCAAACATCCGCATGAGGCTGGTGGCTGGGATAGATGTCGCCGCTTCCAACTGTCGGAAGCCGACCGTGGCGTTGATGTAGTTGCGCAGGATCGCGCGGCCCGTCTTCTCGTCGCCGGAGAGCATGCGTTCGATTGCTTCTCGCAGCAGCGCCTTGCGAAATTGCGGTTGCCGTTGGGCGCGTTCGCGGATCGTTTCCCGAAAATCTTTCGTCAGTGCCATGATCTCTCCTAGTTCTTTCGCTTCCTGTAGTCTGCCCAATTCACCTGCGCTTGCTGAACGTCTTCCCGCTGGCGCTTCTTGGTCCCACCGGCGAGCAAAATCAAGAACCGATCCCCGTCCCTTCCAAAGTAGATGCGGTAGCCAGGACCGAAATCAATCTTGTACTCGAGAACTCCACTGCCGACCGGTCTGACGTTGGACAAGTTGCCATCCGAAATACGCTCCAGCGCTGTTACCACTTTCGCAGCGGCTTGAACGTTTAGCGCACGGAACTACTTCGCAAAGGGACTCCGTCCAGCGGGGTCAACGTACTCCCGAACGTCAAGCACCTTTTTATAATAACATATATGTTAGCATTATCGCTCGACTTTGGGATGGGGTACGGATCTGTCGGGCAATAGTAGTAACTTGAGGAGAGCCCAAATGGCGAAGAAGTCATCCGCATCATCTCGGCCATGTGCCGCTGCAGTTGTGAGCCACAATCCGGAAGCGTCTCAAGGAACCTGAGCGGTCATCACCATCTGATCGAAGGCAGGTTGCAACAAATACACTTGATCGGCAGGCGTCATGGCGTAAAAATGCGCAATATTATGCTCGGTGCTTATCCAGGCAAGCAGTTCGACCATTTTCCTCCCTTGCATCGTATAGTACGCCGTTGCCCGGATCGCCTGTTGTCCGCCAATCTGAAGTCTCTGAATATCATTCTGCGAAATCGTGTAGCCCGCCGCGGCTCCGCCTCGTCGCTGTATCTTCGCCGGAATCTGAACTGTCAGACTACGTGGTATGTTCTCGGGGCGCATCCTCTGCCTGTCTATCCACACTGCAGCAGCACGACTGTTTTTGACGTCGGTAAAGGCAAGATCCACCTGCATCCCGCTCGGGTTCGAACGGGTCTCGGTCTCAATGACGGTGAATTTCTCCGGAACGGTGAACTCGATACCTGTCCAGTCATTATGATAGCGGCCATCGATCACGCTGCTGGTTGTATTCGGTAGAACGCGTGGCACTCCCGCAGATCGTGCCAGCACCAAAGGAAGACCCGTGCCATATTGTTTGAATGTGCCGACGATCGTTCCGTCGGGCATCAGGTCCCCGATGAATCCCACGTCAAGCGGAGGGATTGCAAAAGTGAGAACGCGGCCTGCAAGAGTAATCGAACCGACCTTGCCACCCCATCTGTCTTGATCGGGGCTGTCGTGTGTCGCCTTCAGGTTGTTGTCGTCGCCGGTTATGTGGAGGACGATGCGCAACTTCTGAGACGGGAAGTTCAGCACACCTTCCCAGGTGCCAGCCACTTCGGCTAGACCCAGAACCGGACACAAGGAAAAGAGAGCAAGCCGGAAGAGCGCCTTCATGCGATGACCTCCCTGCGACTATCGGTGCCAAGTATAGCGAAGATTTTTCGGGGTCGGTAGGACTGACAATCACCGACCAAGAGCACAA
>CAVZWS010000014.1:0-79016 GCA_963779075.1 Bryobacterales bacterium | reverse complement strand
TGCGCCTGTGGATCGAGAGCCGCCATGGGGGAGTTGCCCCATATTACGCGAAGTTCTGAAAATGTTCCAGAGCTTTTTCCATCCTTTTCAAGCGCTCTTGCGATACCAGTTGCGCTGCTTGGTCTGCTTCACATCCAGCCCGTTCACCAGCATCGCCAACTCTTCCGCGCGCATCGTTACGCTGCGCACCTTGTCCGCCTCCGGCCAACGAAAACGGCCCTTTTTCGAGACGTTTCGCGCACACCCATAATCCGCTGCCGTCCCACACTAAGGCTTTCAGCCGTGTTTTCGTTTTATTGGTGAACAAAAACAAGTGCCCGCTCAGCGGATCTTGTCCCAGACGATCGCGCACCAATCCGTGCAAACCTTCGAACCCCTTGCGCATGTCGATGGCTTCCACCGCGATGTAAATCCTGGTCGCCAGCCCCAGCCCGAACAACGCTATGCCTCAGCCGTGCGAATCAATCGCAACAGATCGGCTTCGGCGAATCGCCATGAGCTTTCGATGCGCCGCCCATTCGCCAACGTGAGTGTAAATCCCGGCCCGGATTGTTGCGGCTCAATCGCCACCTCGACCAGTTTCGTCTTTCGTTTCAGCCGCCAATAATCCAGACTTCTTTGCTGGCCATGCCGTCATTCTCCGGGCTTTCCCCTGGCCAATCAAGACGGGTTCCTCAGACGCTTACGCTCGAACACGCAAAACGGCCACCCGTCACGTCACGTTGATACTCATCCCGATAGATTTGAGAAGAGAGATACTGGCGGGACAGAGCGCAAATAGCGTTCGAACGCAAATCTCCAGCGCTAAGAGCGTTCCAGCGCACACCAAGAATCTCTGACCCCAAATAAGGCGGCTGGCCTTCCTATCTGTAATGCTTTTGTGATTTTGTCTGATCTCGTGGATCGAACGAATGTGAAATCTTCGGAGTTCATCAGCATTTACAAGCGCAACTTCCTCTAACCAATCTCTGTCGCTAGGCCATGCCCATTCGTCATAAACTCGAAGGGCTGCGAAGGAGAACACTACCGTAATCAGGGCGTACGACGCGCCCGCAAATGTAATCGCTATATAGAAGTTACTATTAGCTTGCCTCATGGTCGAGACCACAAAGGCAAGCACCGCGGTTGCCCACCCTAATGTAATTGCCGCTTTAGTATCTATCTGGGTAGATCGTTGACCTATTTCGCTTAGAAGCATTACGCCGAAAGAATACAATTCGTCAGTGACGCCGGTATCCTTATAGCCGTAGATCAACCGCTTCACTTCTTCTTTGGAAAGATCATTGTTTGCCATTGACGACACCCCCGCGCTACTCTTCAAAAAGCTTTAAAAGCTAGCCTTGGCAGACCATTTTTTCGCTTCTCGCCCCATCATAACTTCGAGTCTGGCCCAATGTGATAGCATGGCAGCCCGGTGCCGCTTCTAGTAATTTGGCTACTATTCGGGATCTGTGCCGCCATTGTTGCTAGTAACAGAGGCGGGAACGGATGCCTTTGGTTCGGCCTTGGAGTCATCCTTGGTCCGATAGGATTCGCCCTTGCCTTTACGACCGGGACCAAGTGCCCCAAATGCAGTAGTAAGATCAGCGAGAAGGCGACAGTGTGCCCGCGCTGCAACTATCACATGATGAAGCCGGGCGATCCAATGTGGAATGCGAAGATTATCGGACCGCCGCCGCCCCTCCCGGCAGAAACAAAGAAATGCCCGTTTTGCGCCGAGACTATTCAGGCTGAAGCCATCAAGTGCCGCTATTGCGGCGAAAAATTGGTTTGACCGAATCAACGCATTTCCCGATTTTGACACCTGAGGCGGCCTGCGAATATACTGATTGACGGTCCCCGTATGCTCGCGCACGCCTGCTGTCGACGGCCGATCTCGAAGAAGAGGTGACAGAAATTCCCATGAAGCGCCCCAGTTCAATGACCAGGCGAGCGGCGTTGGGCGGCATCGGCGGCGCGCTGGCAGGTTCCGCGCTCCTCAACGCCCAGCAGGATCCCTTCCGCGACCATAGCCGCGTCCCCGGCACGGACGAACTCACCACCGTAACCGAGTTCGAGGCCATTGCTTTCGCGAAAATGCCGCGTGACTTCTTCATGTACATGGCGCATGGCGGCGAAGGCGAGTTCACGCTGCGGCGCAATCGCGAGGCTTACGATTGGGTCGAGCTGGTTCCCCAGGGCGTGGTGGATGTGAGCACGGTGCAAACCGCCACCAACGTTTTGGGCACGCCAATGGCGTTCCCCATCTTTACGTCGCCCACCGCGTTTCACATCCAGTTGAACCGCGAGGCCGAAGCCGGAACTTATCGTGGTTCCGAAGCCGCCTCGAACACTCCTTATATCGTTAGCCATAATCACTCGCTGCCCATCGACAAGATCGCGGCCGCAGCCAAGAGTCCGCTGTGGTTCCAACTTTATCCGCAGAAGGATATGGATGTAACCAAAGCCTGGATCGACGCGGCGCAAGGCGCCGGAGGCAAGGCCGTCGTGATGACGGTGGATCAGCAAGCCACCTATTACGAGCGTGCATTCCATGACCGTCACCTGGTGGGTGATGGCAGCGCTCGGCCTGCCGGGCCTCCCGGCGGACGCGGCGCTCCTGCTACCAGTGGTCCGCGCGCCTATCGCGTTCCCGAAGGACGCCTTTGGTACAACTGGAAATACGCCGAGCAAGTGAAGGCGATGCTGAAAGTGCCCATGGTCGCGAAAGGCATTCTCACCGGCGAAGACGCCAAGCTTTGCATCGACCACGGTTTCGATGCGGTGTATGTCTCCAATCACGGCGGCCGCTCCGTCGACTACGGCCCTTCCACGTTAGAAGTTCTTCCCGAGATCGTCGACGCCGTGCAAGGGAAGGTGCCGGTGATCTTCGACAGCGGCATCCGCTGCGGCTCCGACATATTGAAAGCCCTCGCGCTGGGCGCGAAAGCCGTGTGCATCGGCCGCGGCCACCGCTGGGGACTCGCCGCCTACGGCGCCGCCGGCGTGCAGCGCATTCACGAAATCCTGCAAGGTGAGCTCGTCATGGCGATGGCGCAAACCGGCAGGCCCACTCTGGCTTCCATCGATCGCACTCTGGTGAAAACAAACTTTCGGTAATCCAATGAAGAAAACTGTAATCAATCGACGCAAAGCGCTGGCGGGTTTCGGCTCGCTAGCCGCGGTTTCGGCTCTGACCGCGCAACAGAATATTTCAAAACAGAATCCCGGGCCCAAACTGATAGGCGAGGCCCCCGGCCGCATCGCGCCCCGCGAGGACATGGCGAATGTTCTCGAATTCGAGGACGTCGCCTCGCGCATGCTGGCGTCACCAGCCTACGCGCCCATCGCCGGCGGCGACCGCACATATTTTGACCGCATCACCCTGCGCCCGCGCATGATGATCAGCACCCTCGAGATGGACATGTCGGTCGACCTCTTCGGCCAAAAAATGTTTGCGCCCATCATCGTCGGCCCCATCGCCCGCCAGCAGCAGTTCCATCCGGATGGCGAACTGGCGACCGCGCGCGGAGCCTCCGCCGCCAAAGCCGTGATGGTGGCCAGCAGCGACTCCAGCTTCCCCATCGACAAGATCGTAGCCGAGGCCAAGGCCGGCTTGTGGTACCAGGCCTTCCCGAATGCGGATGCGAATGCGCTCAAATCGCAAATTCAGCAGGCCGTGAAGGCGGGCTGCAAGGCCGTCTGCATTACTGTCGGCGCCGAGTATCGGAATGCCAAGCCCGCTTCCGGTCCCGCACAACTTGCGAAACTGGCGCCAGCGGCGCTGAATTGGAATGTGATCGATCAACTGCGCCAGGGCCTCACCGTGCCGTTCGTATTGAAAGGCATCATGACGCCCGAAGAAGCCGACGCCGCCGTAAAGCATGGCGTGCAAGGCATCGTGGTTTCCGATTACGGCAGCCTGCTGACCAAGGGAATGGCGCCAGCCATCGAAATGCTGCCCTCGATCGTCGATGCCGTCGGCGGACGAGTTCCCGTGCTGATCGATGGCAGCTTCCGCCGAGGCTCCGATATCTTCAAGGCACTCGCATTCGGTGCGACTGCGGTGATGATCGGACGTCCGGCGATGTGGGGCCTGGCAGCGTATGGCGCGGACGGCGTGCAGTCGGTTGTCGAGATGCTGCAGACTGAGGTTGGCCGCGACTTAGGTCAGTGCGGTACACCAACTATTAAGTCGATCTCCCGGGCACACGTGAAAGTTCACCTGGCGTGACGATCGCCCGACGCTAGGGGCTTCCATTCCTTCGCCGAATGTGCGCAAAATATCTCCTGAGCAACTAGGGAGGAAACACCCATGTCTGTAAGAATCACTGAGCGCAGAACCAATAGGCGAGAGTTTGTGTCTTCCGCGCTGGCCCTGTCCGGCATGACGGCGGCTGCGAGCCTCGTCGCGCCATCCACGATGTCGGCCGCGGTTTCCCGTAAGCCGCTCGACCCCGTCAATCCTGACATTCTTTTCGGAACCACCAGTACCATCTGGGGCAACCAGCACGACGTCGTATGGGCCATCCAGCGCATCGCCGCCCTGGGACTGCAAGGCATCGAGCCCTACGCGAACAACATCGAGCAATATCGCAAGAATCCGCTCGAGCTCAAGAAGATGTTCGACGAGGCGGGTATCACCCTCATCGATGTGTCCAATGGCGCCAAGGGCCAGTCGACGAATTTCATCGATAAGGAAGCGATCCCCAAAACCATTGCCGACCATGTGGCCTTCGTTCGCGATTTCCTTCAGCCCTGCGGCTGCGGCCACTACAAGGTCAACATGGGCCAACGTCCGCCCGGCGGTCCCAGCGACGAACAGCTCAAGCGGCTCTCCGACACCCTCAACGAGATCGGCCGGCAAACCATCGCCATGGGAGTGAAACTCGCGCCGCATCCCCATATCTGGGGACCGCTCGAACGCGAGAAGGATATGCGCCGGGCCATGGAACTCACCGATCCCAAATATGTCTGGATGACGGCCGACACCGGACATCTGGTCCTGGGCGGCGGAGATCCGGCGCAAATCATCAGCGATTATTTCACGCGCGTCGCCGAAGTGCATCTCAAGGACACCTACGCCAAGTTTCGCGGTAACACCTCCACGCCGACCCAGGAGGAACACAAAGTCGCCAGCGTGTATCACAATCTAGGCGGAGGCGGCGTCGATTTCCCGGCGGTCTTCAAGGTGCTACGCGACAAGCACTACAAAGGCTGGGCGATTTTCGATGTCGACGGCCCGCGCAAGGGCGACGACGGATTCGACTCCATCGGTGGCAATCTGGATGTCGCCGTTGATGATTACATCGCGCACAACATCAACTATCTGCGCGACGTTTTAGGCATCCGGCTGCTCCCGCCCGCCGCTTGAGTCAGGTACCCATCTGGTTTGAGCGCAAGTTCGAGTTTTCTTATTCCTTGGACCTGCTACCGAATCTGCTCGCGCGCCTGCGTGGCACGCCGGCCCGACTTGCGGAGACCCTTCGCAGCCGTTCTCACGAAATCCTGACGGCGAAACCGCAAGGTAAGTGGTCGGCGCAGGAACACGCCGGGCATCTGCTTGACCTCGAAACGCTATGGCTCGCGCGCTTGGACGATTATGTGGCGGCCCGCGGCGAACTCACTCCGGCGGATCTGACCAATCGAAAAACCGATGACGCGGACCACAATTCGCGTCGAAATGGAATCGCTTCTGGCTGAGTTTCGCGCCGCGAGAGCAACACTACTGAAGCGTGTAGACGAATTGGACGCTATTCGCTCGAACTCTCCCGCACCCACGCTTGAAGACGCCGATGCGGCTGCTGGATCACTTGTATTTTCTCGCTGAACACGACGATCATCATCTCGCGCGAATTTGGGAACTGATCGAATAGGAGCTAGCGCTTCGCCACCCGCCCGGTCGCGATCTGATACGCCCAGTCGCTGCGTCCCAGTTCCGCCGCTGTCCGCGAAGCCTCGCGCGTGTCATATTGGACCTTCCGGAATGTGGCGTCCCAACCCGACGGCGTCTTTTCGAGAACCGCGTAGGAAGCATCCGGCGAATAGTTCTCCATGGCGTGCGGCACAGGCGCATCGTCGCTGTACGCCGCCAGGCCCACGCTCCCCGGATTCACAATCGTTTGTCCATTCGCCATCCGCACGAGCCGCGGAATATGAGTATGCCCGCAGACGATCACCGGCTGCGCCGCACCCGCCAGCAGGCTTACGACCTCTTCCTCCTCGCGCACTTGGGGATGGCCGCTCGTGACGTCCTCCAGCAGATAACACAGGTCGTCCGTGGGTGACCCGTGGCACAGCAGCACTTCATCCTCGAACACCACCCTCGCTGGTAACCCCCGCAACCACTCGATCGGTTCCGGCCCCAGGTCGCGAAGCATCCGCTCAACTCTCGGATCGGCGCTAGGCTCATACAACTCGCGGTCCTGATTCCCGCGGATGGTCAGCGCAATGTCCGCGCTCCGCAGCAGGTCGTAAGTCGCGCGCGGCTTCAGATCGCCATGCAGAATGTCGCCCAGATTCCACAGGGCGTCGACGCCCTGTTTGCGCACGTCGGCGAACACTGCTTCAAGCGCCCACACGTTGGCATGAATGTCGGCCAGCAGTCCGATGCGGTAGCGCATAGTTTATTTAAACGCACTCAGCCGGCACGTTTCAGATAAGCTGATACTGACCGGTCATGGACCGGTCCCACCCAGTGAGACAGGTCCATGACCTGTCGTTTTTTTATATGATCTATTCGCGTTCCGCCGAATACGCCCTCCGCGCCCTCATCCAACTTGCCGCTCTCCCCCCAGACGAATACGCCATGGCGAAGAACATAGCCGCCGAAGGCAACATCCCCGCACACTTTCTAGCCAAGATTCTGCAGGACCTGGCCCGCGACGGCTTCCTCAAATCCAACAAGGGCCCGCGCGGCGGATTCCGCCTCGCCCTGCCCGCCGAAGACCTTTCCATGCTGCGCGTCATCGAGGCCGTCGACGGCGCCGGGCGCTATGATCGCTGCATCGGCGGCGCCCCGGAGTGCAATGACCGCGCCGCCTGCGGCATGCACGACTCGTGGAAGGCTCTGCGGTCGCGTATCATAGATTACTTGGGGGGTACTTCGATCGCCGATCTGGCGCAAGCCCTGGGTGAGAAGCGCCGCTTGCTCGCCCGCCCCCGCCGCAAGTGAAGGAGAGTTAACCGTTATGCAGAATTCCGTCCTGGTCCCGATGGTGGTCGAACAGACCTCGCGCGGCGAGCGCGCTTTCGACATTTACTCGCGCCTGCTCAAGGAAAATATCATCTTCCTGGGCACGCCCATCGACGACAACGTGGCCAACCTGGTCATCGCGCAGATGCTGTTCCTCGCGGCTGAAGATCCCGAGAAGGACATCTCGCTCTACATCAATTCGCCCGGTGGTTCCATCACGGCGGGCCTGGCGATCCTCGACACCATGCGTTTGGTCGAGCCCGACATCGTTACCTATTGCGTTGGCCAGGCCGCTTCCATGGCCGCCGTGCTGCTCGCCTGCGGCACCAAGGGCAAGCGCCACAGCCTGCCGCATTCGCGCATCCTGATCCATCAGCCGTCGATGAGCGGACTCGCCGGGCAGGCCACCGACATCGACATCTATGCGCGCGAAATCCTGCGCATGCGCGAAACGTTGAATCAGATTCTGGCCGACGCCACCGGACAGCCGGTCGAACGCATCGCCCGCGACGTGGACCGCGATTACATTCTGGAGCCCGACCAGGCCATGGAATACGGCTTGATCGATCACATCATCGCCAGCCGCGCTCTGCAGCCCGTGTTGAAGACCTAAGCCAAGAACTTCAGTAGCTCGCGCAGGAACACGTCCGGCGCCTGAATGTGCGGGACGTGCCCCACGTTCGGGATCAGCACCAGTTCGCCGTGCGGAATCGTATCGGCGACGTGCTTCGCCAGCGCCGGAAAATTCTCGCCGTCCTTATCGCCGCCGATCACCAGCGTTCGCGCCTGTATGTGCGCCCAGTCGTAGACCACCGGGTCCAGATACGGCATCTGCCGATAGATCGCGCGCACCATCGCGAGCCGCGGCCAATCCGCGCTCAACGTAGGAGCGTACATGATGCGCACGAATCTTTCGTACTCCGGCTTCCACGCATTCGGAAAATAGCGCTGGATGGTTTCCTGGAATCCCTTATAGAGCTGGTCGCGGCTCTGCGCCATGGTGGCTTTGTAGGCGTCTTCGGCGCTCGGCCACGGCGACTTCCAGCGCAGGTCCACCAGACCGATCGGATTGCACAACACCGTGCGCTCCACCGACATCCGGTAGGACGCACTGAACCGCGCCGCCAGCATGCCGCCCATCGAATGCCCGAAGATCACCGGCTTCGCGACGCCTAGCGACTCGAGCAGCTTCCGCGTGTTCGCCGCCATATCGTGAAAGTTATAAGGGATGACTGGTTTCGATGAGCGTCCGAATCCGATTTGATCCGGAACGATTACTCGGAAAGCCATCCGCGCGCAAAGCTTCGATCAGCCCGCCGAAATAGAAGCCGCCAAAATTCATGCCATGCAACAGCACGATCTGACGCCCGTTGGCGGGCCCCTCCGGCGGCACGTCCATGTAAGCCATGCGCACGTCCTGCCCATAAAGGGTCAACGGCAAAGTCTTGACCGGATGCGGATACGGAATATCTTCGTAGGTGATGCTGCCGGGAGCGACATCGGCTGGCGCCTGCGCGAGCGCTTTACGTCTGCAGCGCCGCCGCCATCCCCGCTAATCCGCCTAGTGCCCCGCGCCGCGATAACGTGCCCATAAATGCCTCCCTCGGGGGCATGAAACATCCCCTGGGCGCTAGTGTAGCGAATGCCGCGTCACGGCCGGGAACTCGCAACCGAGGAAGGCAACGCAGCATCGATCCTGCGCATCAAGCTGTCCAGTTGGCGCGCATATTGCGGGCGCGGATTATACATGTGAACTTTTTCTTCCAGCGTCTTGTTCTTGTAGTAGCGGCCTTCCGCGAGCTGATGCGCAATGTATTCCAGCCCTGCGCGGAAAGATGCAAACCCCTTGCGAGCCGAGGCCCAGCCCCAACGGTTGTTCTCGCGCTGATAGATTCCGCAGGTGCTTTCCAATACCGATATCGCCGGAAGCAAACGGTAATCGATTGCGTAAGTGTCCGCGGCCCCCAGATACTCTTTCACGTGATAGGGCGCGGGGCAGCCGAAAGATTGAAAAAAGGTTTCCAGCTTGGCATGCCGTTGGTCCTCGATCGTGCCCAAGCTGTCAGGAGTCACGCTGGCATGGGCGCTCACAGCTAGAGCCCAGAGCCCACACCAGCGTAACGTCCGGTATCCCAGTGAAATGTGTTTTGAGTGTTTTGGAGAATTGGCCAAACGGAAGCTCCGATTTGATTTATTAGCCGGAAGAAGGCCTCACGTCCGGCGGAGAACGCTTTCATCTGGGTAGAGATGCTTACGCCCTCGTTAGTTAGATGGGGGAGCACTGCTTTCGTAACGCCAAAATGAAGGGATCTTTGGCAAATGATTGGCGAAAACGGTAGTTTTTGCCGAAATGCGAGGCGGCTTCCGCGCGTCACAGTCCGCGCTAACTCGCCAAGACCTTATGTACAAATTGCACGGCCATCGATCCTTCGCCCACCGCTGCGGCAACGCGCTTCAGGCTTCCGGCCCGGATGTCTCCCACCGCGAACACCCCAGGCAGACTGGTTTCGAGCAGATACGGCGGCCGGGGCAGCGGCCATTCTGCTCCCACGTCCGCGCCGGTCTTGATGAATTGCCTGTCGTCGAGCGCCAGACATTTGCCGAGCCACGACGTATTCGGGTCAGCGCCGGTCATTAAAAACAGATGCTGGATGTCCTGGGTCTCTTCGACGCTAGTCTGAGAATTGCGCCAGTGAATACGCTCCAGGTAGGAGCCGCCTTCCAACGCCTGAATCTGGGTCCACGTCTTCTGCGTGATTTCGGCGCACGCTTCGATGCGCGAAATTAAATATCGCGACATGGTTTCAGCCAGTCCCGGCCCGCGCACGAACAGGTAGACGCGCTTGGCCACGCTTGCAAGAAAAACGGACGCCTGGCCCGCCGCGTTGCCTCCGCCCACGACGGCCACTGTTTGACCGGAACACATTTCGGCCTCCACCGAAGTTGCGCCGTAATATACTCCGGCCCCTTCGAACTGCGCCAGATTGGGCAGATCCAGTTTGCGATACTGAGCTCCCGCGGCAACTATGATGCTGCGGCCTTGCACTAACGCGCCGTCGTCCAGTTCCACCGTGTACGGCGGACGATCGCATTTGAGGGAGCGCGCGGACCGGGCCACCGCGATATTGGCTCCGAACTTCTCCGCCTGCACGAAGGCCCGGCGCGCCAGGTCCTGTCCGGAAATGCCGTTGGGAAAGCCCAGGTAATTTTCGATTCGTGAGCTCGACCCGGCTTGCCCACCCGGCGCAGTGCTTTCAACCACCAATACGTTCAGCCCCTCCGATGCGCCATAGACCGCGGACGCCAGTCCGCTCGGTCCCGCGCCAATCACGATCAGATCGTAAACGCCGCCCTCGTCAATTCCGGCATTCAGCCCGAAGCAGGCGGCCGCCTCCGCGTTGGTGGGATTCCGCAATACCACATCGCTACGGCAGATCAGCACCGGAATGTCCGCCGGCGTGATTTGGAATTGATCGAGAATAATCTGGACGTCCGGGTCCCTCTCCACATCCAAGTAAGTATGCGGATGGCCATTCCGGGCAAGAAACGACTGCAGACGCAAAGTGTCGGCGGAATGGCTGGATCCGATCAGTACCGCGTCCCCCACCGAATGAGCGATCAGAAATACCCGGCGCAGCATGAACGCGCGCAGCAGGACTTCCCCCAGGTCAGCATCGTTTTGCATCACACGCCGCAAATCCGATCGGGCTATTTCGAGCAGATTGCTGGATTCGCGCGCCCGGCATCGCACGAGGCTGCGCCGGCCCGAGAGTTGATTTACTTCGCCGGTAAATTCTCCGCGATGGAGCGCGTGCAGAGGGTCTTCGCGATCCTTGGCTACGTTGACAACTTCGATACTGCCTTCGAGTACGACAAAAACACCGCGGCTGGCGTCCCCTTGATCGAAAACGATTTCACGCGTCTGCAAGCGCCGCTGCTGGCCGAACGCGGAAAGCCGTGCGATCTGTGCATCCGTCAAAGCCGGGAACATCGCGTCGATTTGTTCGGTGGTTTCGGGCATGATGATTAATTTTAGACTGGGCGCCCCGGCCGATTGCTCGCGGACGGCTAAAATGAGAAGAGATGCATGTTGGAATCTGCACCGATCATGGCGGATTTGAGTTAAAGGGCAAGCTTGCGCAGAAGCTTCGCGCGGCAGGCCATGCGGTTACCGATTTCGGCGCCTTCTCGCTAAGTCCGCAGGATGATTATCCGGATTTCGTCATCCCTCTCGCCCGTGCAGTGGCCGAGGGAAAGCTAGCGCGCGGCGTTGCCGTGTGTGGCAGCGGCGTGGGCGCGGCGGTCTGCGCCAATAAGATCGCGGGCGTTCGCGCGGCTCTCATTGAAGATCATTTCTCGGCGCGGCAAGGCGTCGAAGACGATCACATGAACATCCTCTGTTTGGGTGGCCGCATCGTCGGGGCGGAACTCGCCTGGGACTTGGTCGAAGCATTCCTGGCGGCCGAATTCAGCCACGCCGAGCGGCATTTGCGACGCCTCGGCAAGGTTGCCGCCCTGGAACACTGAGCATCGCAGAGCGCCCCAAGCTGTGCGCGAAGATAAGTGTAGTGCGTGAAGTGAAGGGAGCGCCTCCGGATGTTTGAAAGCATTCTCTGCCAGGTGACGGATTACGACGCCGAGATCGTCGAGTCGCTGATCGAGCTGGCGGTCGAGATCGCGCGTGAGGGGCGTGAAGGGAGACGCATCGGCACGTTGTTCACGCTTGGCGACGAAGCGGCGGTGCTGGAAAGATCGCGCTCGTTGATTCTCAATCCTCTGGAAGGCCACCCGGAAAGCGTGCGCCACATCAGCGATCCCAATCTCCGCGGCACCATAAAGGAATTGGCGCAGTTGGACGGCGCGTTTGTAGTCGGTGCAGCGGGCATCGCCATCGCGGCTTGCCGTTACCTGGATGCAGCCGCGACCGCCATTGATCTTCCGCTGGGCCTCGGCAGCCGCCACATTGCCGCCGCGCACATTAGCTCGGCGACTCGCGCCGTGGGAATCGTCGTCTCCGAAAGCTCGGTGGTCCGGCTCTTTTGCCACGGCACTCTCATCGGTGAAATTATTCCCGAGTTGTGGATGCTGAAGCGCTACGACTTTCAGGCCGGCGGCCCGCTGGTCAAGGAAACCGCGGGAGATCTCGCGGTGCTTACGCCGCGGCTGGGCATCAGGAGGACAACCACATGACTTGCAAGCTCGCAACCGAGTTTCTCCGGCTAGGCATCATCGCGATCGCGCTTCCTGCGCTGGGAGCAAACGCATCGGATGAATCTGCCGCTCAGCCTTCGACGCAACCTCGCCAGGTCACGAATACCCAGCACATTGATTTCGCGCCCGGAGGCGCCATTCACATCGACGGATCGTACGGCATCTTGCGAGTAGAGGGATGGGACCGGCCCGAAGTTGCCGTTACCGTGACTAAGTCACTGACCTACGGCTATGAGAGGAAACATCCCGACAAAGCAAAGCGGCGCCTGGATGGCCTTCGCGTGGTCGCCGAGCGCCGGTCTCCTACTGAATTGGCCATTTCGACAACCAAGAGCAGCCTTGGCATCGAATACGAAATTCAGGTGCCGCGCAACTCCAGTCTGGCGATTCATCACCGCGTCGGCTTCGTTTCCGTGAGCGGCGTGACCGGCGACATCGACGCTACCTGCCGCCGCGGCGACCTGGTGCTGTGGCTTCCGGAGAAAGGCTCTTACGCGATCGACGCCCGGAGCAAAGTGGGAACCGTGGCTTCCGATTTCCCCGGTAACTTTGCCGTCCGGTATCTGGTCGGGCAGCGATATACACACGAAGATCCGTCCCCTTCGCGCCGGATCCATCTGCGCGCCCGTTTCGGAGGCATTACCATCCAGCCGATTCTGCCGGAATCTGAAGCGCCCATTGCCAGTGGCCGCTGACCGTACCTCAATCACCGTTGCCAAAGGACTAGAGCGGATTCCAGCGGAACCGCCACCCCGGAGTGCTGCGGGATCACTCGCGGCGTGTAATCTGATGGCTGGGCGCGCATTAGAAACGCTGCGTGATACACGTAGTGGCCCCCTGCGTCGGGTTGCGGGCGCGCACACTTCATCTCCACGCTGCTGGCGTACGCCCCCGCCGAGTCCGTCGGCATACAACTCCACTCGCACGGCATTCGGATCGAGACCGTCCAGAAGATTTCGACTTCAAATACGTGGTGATTGCCTTGGATTCCACCTCGCACGTCCCCGAAGCGCAACGAGTCCCATTTCCGATCCAGCGTATTCTTCCAATCGACGATTTGCCTGGCCACCGCACCCTGGCTTGCCGAACGCTCCCGGTAAAGACTGCGGCCGGGAGATAGTATTGTTCCGTGTATTCGCGCACCGCACGGCTGGCCGAGAAGCGCGGCGTTAACTGCGCCATGCTTTCCCGCATCCGCTTGATCCACGCGGTGGGAATACCGTTCTGGTCGCGGCTATAGAACTCAGGAACCACCTCCCGCTCCAGCAGGTCATAGAGCGCGCCCGCTTCGAGCGCGTCTCGAGCGGGATCGTCGCCATGCTCCTGGCCGTCCCCCAACGCCCATCCGACTTCAGGAGTGTAGGCCTCCGCCCACCAACCATCCAGTTCGGATAGATTGATCCCTCCGTTCACCAGTACCTTCATCCCGCTGGTGCCGCAAGCTTCCCATGGCCGCCGTGGCGTGTTGATCCAGACGTCCACGCCCTGCACTAGATTCTCGGTCATCAGCATATCGTAGTCGCTGAGAAATACTGCATGCGGGCGGACCTCCGGGAGCCGGATGAACTGCACCCATTTTGAATCAGGGCCTGCCCTGCCTCATCCGCCGGATGCGCCTTGCCGGCAATGATGAGCTGCATTGGGCGCTGTGGATTGGTTAGTAAGCGAACCAGCCGCGGCGGGTCGTGCAGCAGCAAGTCCGGCCGCTTATAGGTAGCAAAACGCCGCGCAAAGCCCAGTGTCAAGATATTGGGATCGAAGACATTCTTTGCCCCTTCAATCGCCTCAGGCGGCGAACCCGACGCGGCCAGGAGCCGGGATAATCGTTCGCGGGCGTACTCCACTAACGCCTTTTTAGACGCGCTGCGCAATTGCCACAGAGTCCGAGTCGGAAACGCGGCGAATTCCCTCTTGCAGATGTTCCGTCGTTCCCAGCCAGCGGCCCTTTCCGCAAGCGCCGGTCCAAAGATCGTCGGCCGGCGCCGAATCCCAGGTGGGCGTATGGACGCCGTTGGTCACGTGTCCCACCGGAATTTCGTCCTCCGGCCATCGCGGAAACAAAGGCAGGAAAATCTGCCGGCTCACCTCTCCGTGCAAGCGGCTCACGCCGTTCACTGACCCACTTCCTCGAATCGCCAGATACGCCATATTGAAAGGCTCCGACGCTGTCGCCTGGATTCTGGCGGCCGAGAGCCAGAAGATCGTAGACCGAGATCCCGAGCTTCTGCTCGGCGTATCCGCCCGAGATATTGCTCGATGAGATCCGGCGCGAATCTGATCAAAGCCAGCCGCCACCGCGGTGTGGGTGGTGAAGATGATTGCCGGCGCGCGTCGCGGCGAGAGCCACGTCGAAGGGCTGCCCGGTCTCTTCCATGAAGTCGCGGGCACGCTCTAGCACCGCGAACGCCGCGTGCCCTTCGTTCAGATGACATACCTCCGGCGTAATCCCCAGCGCACGCAGCAGCCGCCATCCGCCGATCCCCAGGAGCATCTCTTGCTTGCAGGCGCAACTCCGGCCCGCCACCATAGAGTTCGCTTGTGATCCCGCGGTGTGCGGGATAGTTGGCCGCGTCATTGCTGTCGAGCAGGTATAGCTTCACTCTGCCGACCTGGACCTGCCAGGCGCGCAGCCAGACCGAGTACCCCGGCAATGCGATCTCCAGCCGCAACCACTCCCCGTTCGGTTGGCGCAGCGGCGTAATAGGCAACTGGCCCGGGTCGTTATACGGGAACATCTCCTGTTGTCACTCCGTCATTGTCGATCAACTGCCGAAAATAGCCCTGTTGGTAGAGCAGCCCGACGCCGGCCACCGGAACCCCCAGATCGCTGGCGGCCTTGAGTTGATCGCCGGCCACATTGCCCAGCCCTCCCGAGTAAATGGGAAGCGCTTCGCTCAGCATGAACTCCATGCTGAAATAGGCAGCGCAGGTTAGAGGAGGGTCCGCGTGGGCCTTTTGAAACCAGGCGGGCTGCCTCGCCGCTTCCCGCGTCCCTTCGCAGCCGGCCATTAACTTCCTTTCGGAAATCTGGATCGGCCAGTACGTTTTCGATCCGAACCCGCGCGACCGTCTGCAGCACCACCCAAGGATTATGCGTGACCTCCCACAGTTTGGGATCCAGCATCCGCCACACCTCGTCGGTCGAGTGATTCCATGACCAGCGCATATCCAGCGCGAGCTCCGCCAGGGAATCGAACCCTGCGATCTCGGTGGGCAGTAGATTGTAAAGCGGGTGGCTGGTACGGCTGTCTTGGCTCATGACTGCGTCGCTCCGCTCGTGAGAGATAGCCAGATATCGGCGACCATCGCCCAGGCTTTCCTCCAGGATACGGCGAGGAAGGTTTGCTCTGCGCGGAGCGCGACGCAAGCGTGTGGTGACGCAACAGCGTCGCTTAGTTTCCCGTAAATGGCTTAAAGATATTTGTGAACGCCCAAGGTGACTGGATGATGCCACTGCACGTACCCGAAACGACTGGCGCACCGGGGCACTGCTGGTCGCGGCCGGTGGACCAGAACGTCAGCATCCCAATACCGTCCGACTGCGCCTCTGAAACCACAGTCGACGCGTCCCCAAGAGTGAATACTTCAGGGGCAACGTCGTTCAACCCGATTTCGGGCGTGACGCCAATCATCGCGCGCACCTGCGCATCGGTCTTCGTCGCGCCAAAGAGCGTGGCCAATTGCGCGATGGTGGCGTTCATGGCTTCAACCGCGTGCGCACCCATTTGGCTGGGGTCGTAGTAGCTGCCGTAATCCATGGTCATCACGTTGACGATGCCGACGTTGACTCCATTGGTCAATGCGTTTTTCAGGAGGTTCAGGTCTTGCGACGTCAGTCCCGTGGGGAGCACGGGAAGCGTGTACTGAACAACGAGTGTCTTTCCGGCGGCCGCCGCGGCAGCTTGTAGCGCTGCGATGGCCTTGTTGCGCCGGTCGATAGACGCTGTGTTGCCGAGCGCCGATCCTTCGACATCGAAGTCGACCCGCGTCAGATTATATTTGTCGATCACTGCCTGATACTGCGCTTGCAGCGTTGCGACAGTCGAACAGGCTAGCGCCAATTCGGTTCCGTCGGCGCCGCCGAAGCTGACGATCACGTCACCGCCCTGGGCGCGCAGCGCCGCCACGTCGTTGACTTCGAAGTTCTGCGGCATCGTGTAATAGCCGCCCCAGTTGGCCTGACAGCCGCTGCCGGCGACGATGAAGGCCATTGAGAAATACTCCTGGCCCGTTGCGGCCGCGAGCTCCGAAAGCGAGGGCGTCGGGTATTGCAACATGTCGATATAGGGGGCGAACAGATGCACGGGGAAACCGCTGGAGGCTCCGCCGCCCGCGGCAGTAGTGGCGCCCACCAGGCTCGACAAGCCGGAACCTCCGAACGCATCGGTGGAAGAGACCGCAAACTGATACGTTGTCGATGGCAGCAGGCCGCCCGCATTGAAGGTCGAGGTGGTTAAGCCGCCGGCGATCTCCGCGCCATCGCGATAAACGTTATACGTCACGTTGCAGCCGCCAGGTGGCGTGACGGCGTTCCACAGAAGATTGACCGTGCTGCTCGAAACCGAGGTCACTTGCAGTCCCGTGGGCATGGCCGGATAGGACGTGCAGGATGGCCCCTTGGTGCTGGTGCTGACCGTATTGCTGAGCGCGGAAACGTTGCCCGCGTTGTCGCGCGCGCGAACCGCGAACCGAAAGGTCGTCGACGGCGAAAGCCCCGTGACGGTGAATGTGGTGCTGGTTGTGGAGGCTGCTGCGGACTTGTTCTCGAAGATGTCGTAACCCGCAAGTCCGCTGCCTTTTTTGCCATCTGTGGACGCCTTCCATTGCAGAGTCACGGATGTCGAAGTGACCGAGGCGACGCGGAGCCGATTGGGAGTATTCGGCGGAGCCGTGTCGGCGCCCGCAAGCATCGAGTTCAACAGAAGAAAGGAGAAAACCGTCGATTTCACGGTACCGCAAGTATATACCCGTCGGCGCGATCCACTGGTACTGATATCAGTACAAAGGTACCGGTACCTCAGTGGCTTCTAGCGAACTCCCAACAGAAGATCCACAGTTAACTGATCCAATCGCTCATACGCCAACCCCTTTTCCGCGAGCGCAATGCGATCGAACTTTTCCCCCAGCAAAATGTCTCGGCTCTGCGGAGAATATGCCGATAACAGTGGCGCTCCCGCGGCCGGTTTGACGGATTTTCTCAAGCAGCGCCTGAATCTCCGGATCTGCATTCCAACGGGCGGCCCGCTCCTTCAGAATGAGATACGTTCGCATGCACCCGCGCGCGAAATCCTTTACGCCGTCGTAGTCTTCGGTTCGATAGGCGTGAGCGTCGAAGTGGCGCGGCCCCGCGTACCCGACATCTTCCAGAAATTTCACCAGCCAGAACGTCGACTTCAGATTCGCCGAGCCGAAGCGCAAGTCCTGGTCATAGCGTCCCGGCATTTGATCGTTCAGATCGATGTGGAAGAGCTTCCCAGCTTCCCAGGCCTGCGCCACCGCATGCGCAAAATTCAGTCCGGCCATGTGTTCGTGCGCAAATTCCGGATTCACACCCACCATCGCCGGATGAGCAAGCGTCGGGATGAAGCCTAGATACGCGCCTGTCGTCGCCATGTAGATATCGCCGCGCGGCTCGTTAGGTTTCGCCTCCATTGCGAAGCTTGAATCCGTACTTGCGATCGAGCGAATACTCGCAAAGATAGTTGACGGCCTCGCGCAAACGCTTCACTGCTTCGTCAGGACGGCGGCAGGCATCGGTCTCCACTCCTTCCCGCCCACCCCACAGCACGAAGATGGTGGCTCCCAACTCGGCGCCAATATCCATCGCGCGCATGGTTTTCTGCACCGCATAAGCGCGCACCCGAGCGTCATTGGATGTGAACGCCCCGTCTCTAAAAGCAGGATCGAAGAACAGATTCACGGTCGCCATGGGAACCACGATTCCGTTGGCCTGGCAGGCCTCGACTGAACTCTTTCACGATCCGGTCGCGCTCGGCTGGCGTGGCGTCGATCGGCACCAGGTCGTTGTCGTGCAGATTCACGCCCCACGCGCCGACTTCCGCCAGCAGCTTGACCGCATCCACTGGAGGCAGCGGAGCTCGCACGGCATCGCCAAACGGATCGCGTCCGCGATTGCTGACGGTCCAGAGGCCAAACGAAAACTTGTGTTCCGGAAGGGGAGTGTATTGATCAGGCATTGAGAGTTTCCTGTGTGGTTTTGGATAAGGCTGCGCAGCGCCGGATAGAGACGCTGGTAATCGCGATAGCGCTCGTTCATTAATTTAGCAACATGCGGCCGGCATGGGATATTCTCGATCGCGTGTATGGCCTGGTCGCAAGCATCGTCGACTCCCGGCCACAATCCTGCGCCGACTCCCGCCAGGATCGCCGCCCCGAAAGCCGCGCCTTCCTCGGCTGCGATGATCTCGACCGCGCGATTGTAGACATCCGCTTGGATCTGCCGCCATAGAGGCGATCGCGCGCCGCCGCCGCCGAGTCGAATCTTTTCCACCGGCACGTTTAGCTCGGAAAAAATCGTGAGACTGTCGCGCAGGCTGAACGCGACACCCTCCATGACCGCGCGAATGACGTGCGCCCGCGTATGACTAGCCGCGAGCCCCACCAGCCCGGCGCGGATATTCGGATCCATGTGCGGCGCTCGCTCTCCCATCAAGTAGGGCCCCCAAAGCGCTCCATCGGCGCCCGGCGGCGCAAGAGCTGCCTCCTCCGTCATGCGCTCATAGGACCACGGCTCAGCCCCGGCCCCGACGGTAAACAAATCGCGCAACCAGCGCAAGGAAAGACCGGCTGCCTGGGTCACGCCCATGACGTGCCATCGGCCCGGAATCGCATGACAAAACGTATGCAGGCGGCCCTTGGGATCGAGCGCGGGACGGTCGGTCGCCGCGAACACTACTCCCGACGTTCCAATCGTCGCGCTCACAGTTCCCGGGCGAGTAATCCCCATGCCAACTGCGCCTGCCGCCTGATCTCCGGCGCCCGCGACAATCGGAGTTCCTGCCACCAGTCCGGTCAGTTGCTGCGGCTTCAGCGGTTACGCGCGCGCAGATTTCCGGAGATTCAAAAACTCTCGGCAGCAGCGCTGCATCCAGATCGACCTGACCGAGAAGCTCCTGCGACCAGCACCGGCGCACCACGTCCAGCAGCAGCGTGCCGGAAGCTTCTGCCACATCGATGGCATACTCGCCACTCAGGCAGAACCGCACATAATCCTTAGGAAGCAGCACATGACGGACCCGGCTCCATATATGCGGCTCGTGCTCGCGGATCCACAACAGCTTGATTAAAGTGAAATTGGTGAGTGCCGGATTGCAGGTCAGCTCCAGCAGGCGCCGCGCGCCAACGGTCTGATTGAGCCACGCGCACTGTTCCTCTCCCCTCTGATCGCACCAGATGATGGAAGGCCGCAGGACTTGACCATCCTGATCGAGAACCATGGTCCCGTGCATCTGGCCGGATAAGCCGATGCAGGCGATTTGTTGGGGCGGCACCCCGCTTTGAGACAGCACGGAACGCACCGCTTGTTGGCAAGCCCGCCACCAATCCGCCGGATCCTGTTCCGCCCACGCCGCGCGTTCTGAAGTGAACGCCTGGTGCTCCGCCGTCGCCGAAGCGATGAGGGAGCCGTCATCTGCCATGACTATGGCGCGGGATCCGCCCGTACCGATGTCGATTCCTAAGACGGGAATAAAGGTCCTCCTTGCACGAGCGAAATTCCGAAGAAAATCGCCGTAACGATAAAGTATAGGCCACGTTTCGAGCCGGTAGGGACGTAACGCGGGTCGGCCGTGCCCCACGAGGCTCCTGAGCCGGGCCCAGCCCTATTCCCGACAGCCGATCCCGCCGATTGGCGACAAAAGGAGGGCAACTTGAGAACCAACTACGAAAAATGGCTAACCTGGATTGTCCTGTCGCTCTGCGGAATGCTACTACTGATCGGCGGCGTCGCGGGTGCGCTGGTAAAGGGATAAGCCTCACCCATTCGACATCCGTCCATCCGGTGATGCTGCTCTGCTTGATTTGTCCGACGGGCGTCGGCAACGTGCCGCTGCGGGGGATTCCAGTGCGATCTTCATCTTCTCCGCCAGACCCGCGGCTGCATACGGCTTTTGAATAAAGCCCGCGAGCCCCTTGCCGGTAAAACGGCGCGTTGCGTCGGCCTCCTCGTAACCGCTGGACAACACGACCGGGATATCCGGTCGAATGTCCTTCAATCGCGCCAGCGCTTCTTCGCCCGACATCACCGGCATGGTCATATCCAACAGGACCGCGTCGATCTCACCGGCCAGTTCCTGAAAGAGACGGACGCCTTCCTTGCCATTCGCGGCGGCCACCACCCTATAGCCGTAGCTTTCGAGTGCCGACCTGGCAGCCTGCCGAACCGTGTCTTCGTCATCGATCACCAGGATGGTTTCGACCCCGGCCAGACTCATTTCCGGTGTAGACGGGAGGATGCTCGCGGCCAGTCCACTGCTCACCGGGAAGAGCACTTTGAAGCAGCTCCCTTTCCCGGGAGTGCTCTCCACATGAAGCGCGCCTTTATGTCCCCGCACCATGCCCATCACTGCGGCCAGGCCAAGGCCGCGGCCGGTAAACTTAGTGGTAAAGAACGGATCGAAAATGCGTGACAACGTCTCGGCGTCCATTCCACAACCGGCATCCCGCACTTCGAGCGTGACGTATTTGCCGGGCACGACGCCATTCGGAGCAATCATCTGATTGATGTAAGCCTGGCTGACTTGCTCCAGGCGGGTGACGATCAAAACCGTTTCGGTCTGGCCTTCCTCGACTGCCTCGGCGGCGTTGATGACTAAGTTCATGATGAGTTGCTGGATCTGAGCGGCGTCGCCTTCGATCGACGGCAGGTCATTCTGCAACTGCAAACGCAGCTCGACAGTCCTGGGGATGGAGGTTTGCAGCAGAGCTGGTGATCTCGCGGGCCAGCTCGGATAAATTCAGCGGCTCGATGACGAAACGGCCCTTGCCGGCATAAGCCAATAATTGCCGCGTCAGAGCAGCGGCCCGCTCGCTCGCCTTCATCACCGCCTCGAGATTTTCCCGCCCTGGACTATCAGACGGAAGATCGTCCAGCACAATGCTGGCATTGCCCATGATTCCGGTGAGCAAATTGTTAAAGTCGTGAGCGATTCCCCCCGCCAGCACGCCCAGGCTCTCCAGTTTCTGGGTTTGCTGCAACCGGTCGTTAAACCGTCTTCGCTCGGTGACGTCCCGCCCGAAAATCGCCAGACCGTCTTTGGTTGGATAAGCGTCCACTTCGAACCAAAGATCGAAGGGGACGTAATGCTCTTCGAAATGCACGAATACTCCGTCTTCCATGGCGCGGTGAAGCTCGGCGTAGAGCGAGGTGCCAGCGCTGCCCGGAAACAGGTGCCAAACATTCCTGCCTAGAATTTCATCGCGAGGAATGCGGCTCAATTCGGTGGCCTTGTCGTTGACGTAGGTACAGCGCCATTGCCGGTCGAATGCGGCGAATCCGTCGCTGATACTTTCGAGAATATTCCTGGTCTGCTCGCTGTATTCCTCCAGAGCAACGCGTGAGCTCTTGAGAGACAGCGCCATGGCCTGAAAGGTCTGGGCAAACATGCGTACTTCGGCAGGTCCTTCCACCGGCACCGGACTATCGAAGTCTCCTCTCTGCAGCGATCGCGCGCGGCCGGTCAGACGCTTCAGGGGCCGCGAGACCAGTTGCGCCAGTAGAAGCGAGCAAATGATCGCCATCATCGCCAGGATGCCCGATACTTCCGCCACGTCCTTCGCGATGCGCTTGGCGGGCGCGAAGGCTTCAGTCTGATCGATGAGGGCCATGATGCACCCGCCGCCGATCTCCGGCACAGCACGGAACCCGCGAATCACGGCCACTCCCCGGTAGCTTTCTCCGAAGCCTTCGCCGTCCATTCCCGCGAGACACGTCTCTATCGGCTGGCCGCTGAGCGGGCGGCTCTCACCTGCTGCAGGATACTTCGGCGGCGTGAGAAAGAGTCCTCGGTTATCGGTCAGAAAAGTCTCACCGGATTGACCAAGCCCGTAGCGGTCCAGAAAGATCTGATTGGGAAGTTGCATGTCCCCCCGAATCGTAAGGACTCCATTGCCGGACCGGGATAGCACCTGAAGCACGTAGGATGGCTGCCCCTTACGATCGAAATCGAAATGGGCGATTTGGCCGGCATCGGAAGGAACCGCGGCCGGGAGCGAGGCGGCGTCCTTGCCCACCATCACTGCTGCACGGTCCCGATACGCCAGGCGAGCGGCGGTAGCTCCCTCGGTTGCAACGAAATCCAACAGGAGTTTCCGGAGGCACCAAGTCTCACTATGCAAACAGCCGATATCGGCGGTTTTCAATAGAGCATCGGCGCGGTCGCGTTGTTGGGCCAACACTCGAATCAGTACCTGTTTGCGAACCGTAGCCGTGACCCCCACGTCCCGAACCGCGTCCTGCTCGATGATCGTGCGCGAAGTGCGGTAGGCAATCGAGCCCAAGCTCGCAGTAGCTAGAAGAACCAGAATGCCCAGCAACAGAATCAATTGGGTACGCAGCGATATCCCTCTGCGATGCGCTTTGATGCTGCCGGCCTGAACGTTTCTGAACCAGCGACTCGCGCGATGCCGTCCGGCCCTATGCTCGGGGTCTGACGCGTGAGAATCGCGGGGTAGCAAGATCAACTCCCGTACGCTGCCTTGAGCGAAGGCTCAGCGGCCACGCTCGACAGGGAAGTTTGCCGGGCGCGATCGAAAGGGCCTCTGGTTGCACAGAGCGTGGTTTCGAAAACCCGGTTTGCGAGCAGAACCAGGGGATTGAACAGGTGCTTGGGGCGATATTTTTGTTCAGACCATCTGCATCCTGGGTGAAATTGCATTTCGACTACGTAACCGATCCCCCGGAGTAACTTTTGGGCACTCACCTGCCCGCGGAATTCGAAGCCTCCGCCCAGGAACCACAGAGATTTGTATTGCCCAATCCGTACATCGGTCCACAGAATAGCGCCCGCTGGCCAGATCTCTTCGAGGTTGGCTTTCAGTTCGCGGCCGCGTCCCGGCCCGACCTGCAAATGCAGGTTGACAATCTCGGAACACAACATACTGCGTCGCGCGGCCTTAGTATCCATCACTTACTCCTGCTCGAATTCCCGCTTAGGAGGTACCACAACCATGGTACTGGTACGTGGCCCACATGAACAGGGGTGAAGGCCAACAAAAAATACCTAGATGGCTTAAGGTGAAAGCCTTACGGAATACCCACAGTTGTGGGCGCCTCAACGCTCAACCCCTCAGCGCACTTGGTACTTCGCCGCAGTCTTCTCGTTGAGACGAATTCCCAATCCAGGGCGCGAGGCAAGTTCCAGAAATCCTTTTTCGATTCGCTCCGGCGGATCGATCAATTCAGCGCGCCACGGCACTTCGCCGTACGAATATTCCAGGATCAAAAAATTTGGCATGCCCGCGCAAACATGCGCCGACGCCACATTCCCCACCGGGCCCGCGGGACCGTGCGGCGCGACTCGCAGGCCAGCCGCCTCCGCCAAGCTGGCAATTTTCTTTAGCTCCAGCATGCCTCCGCAATACTTCACATCCGGCATGACGATATCCACGCAGCCTGCATTGATGTAGGGCAAGAAACCCTTCGCGCCGTAAATCACTTCGCCGCCGGCGGAAGGCATCGGTGCCGCACGATGAATCGCGGGCAGGTCGGGCACCCGAGTCACCTCCTCCAGCCAAAAGAGCTTCAGGGGCTCCAAGCGTTTCGGCAGCGCCAGCCCCCGCGCCAGATCAAACTTACTGTGCGCGTCAAGCAACAGATCCCGGCCCGGCCCCAACACCTTGCGGACCGCAGCCGCGCGGTCGATGCCCAACTGCGTGAGCTCCTCCACCTTGCTTGCATTCGACAGATCGGCCGGCATATCGTCCCAGGGCGCCAATTTGACTGCGGTAAAGCCTGCATCGACGGCGCGCTCCGCCATAGCGGCAAATCCCGCCGGCGTTCGCGGATCGGTGGAGCGGTTGATATTGGCGTAGTTGCGGATCGAGGTTCGCAAGGCGCCTCCGAAAAGTTCGTACACCGGCACATTGAGCGCCTGTCCGATGATGTCCCAAAGGCATTGTTCGAGAGCGCTCAAGGCGCACGCGGCGCTGGTGCCGCCGGCTGCGATCTCCGGAGCGGCAGCCAAGCGCAGCCATTCAATATCGAAGATACTGCGGCCCTTCAGCCTCCCTGCGAACAAGCCCACATATCGCAAAGTTTCGGCGTCACGGCCATGCGATGCCTCGCCGAGCCCCTTGATGCCTGAATCCGTGGCGAGCCTTACCAGAACCCAATTGCCCCGCGCATTCACATGGATGACAAAAGTCTCATGATCACCGATACGAATTTTCCCGGCGTCACTTTGCGCGGAAAGGGAAACCGCAGGCATGCTCAACGGGAGCACGGCGGCAGCGAACGTGGAAAGACATTGACGCCGCGTCATCGGCGGACCGGCATGCGCTCGACCGCGCCCCAGCAGCCTCATATCGGCCGCCCCAGTTCGGTGCTGTGAAACGGCTGCAGATTGTCGATCGCGTCGGGAGATTCGACATTCACGTGCCATTTGAAGAACCGCAGCAGGATCCGATCCGGCAGAAAATCCGCGATTGTAAAGCCATGTTGTTCGATTGGCTTGATCTCCTCTTGAACGTCGAGGTGCGCCGGCGGAGTGGAACCCACGCCGCGTCTCGCCGAAGGCCAGCCCAGCGGTCCGGTGCCGATGGGACCCGCCAGTATCGAAGTGATGGGCGTCTTTTCCAGATTGAGCGTTCCGGAACGCAAGAGCTTTCCGATCGCGATTGCATGCAAGTCACCGCTGACCGTGAGCGGGATGCGACCCTTCATGGCCGCGATAGAGGCGGCTAGGCGATCGTGCTGCTTCAGCCAACCGCTTTGCCAATACGGCTTCGGCTTGGCTGTCGTGAGCTTGCCATCCGCGTTGAGCACGTCCGGATACCACTCCATCCACTTCCCCGCGCTCCAACCCATGGGGCTGCTGGGGGCATGGACCAGATGAGTAACATCCGGCGCAGCGGTGCGCGCCAGAAGCCAGCGCTCGGCCTCCGGATCGATGTATACGGCGCTGGGCCCGGCGAGCGTACAAGTGCGGCGGACATCGTAAAGCAGGACTTCCGCCAAGCGGCCATAGCGGAGCGTGCCCCAACTCTCCGAAATCGCCTCCTTGCCGTCGCCGACCGAGCCCCAGGGCAATCCCAGTGGTCGATTCGCATCGGGCAGGAATTCCGGATAGTAAAGGCGTTGCGTAGCGCGCGCCAGTTGCAACTGAAACCACACCGGAGGAAACGTGACGATCTCATCCCAGGCTTCGTCATTATCGAAGTAGTCGTGATCGTCTTGCAGAAAAAATACCGGCGTGGAGCGAAAGTCCGTGCCGTAGACGTTCACAATCTGCGGCCCGGCGGCGAGTTTCAACACGGTCTCATTGTTATCGCCAAACACCAGTGCCGATCGCTTGAAGCTCTCCAATTTTGTGTTGTTCCTGCGCTCTGGCGGAAGTCCCGGCGCATGCAAGTCCCAGTAGACGTGGTCGCCATTTGCGACCATGGCTTGCGGCTGAAATGACAGGGCGCGGCGCATCATTCGATTCCGAATGGCGGTGGGAAGATAGGGACGCTGGTTACGGTCGTTGTCGGGGCCTCCGGCGCAGCTGAAGAACAGGACCCGGAAACTCTCTGGCCGCGCGTCAGCGGCTGGAAACGTCGATAAATCCCAGGGCTGGCAGAGCGGCTTGCGGTATGAAGACACCAGCGACAAAGAATATCGCCGGCCAGGTTGGAGACCCGTGGCATGGAACTGCCAAAAGGCGCCTTCGGTGTCGTTCATGCGGCCGCGAATAGTCGACCCGCCGATCCGTAGAGCCGGTGTTCCGGCTAACGGTTTTGCGAAGGATGCCTTAATCAGGATGCTTGAGTCGCTGACCGTCGGCAGGAGATGCCGAACTTGTCCCGCATCCCAGTTCCGCGCTGGTGGCGGCGTGGCCTCCTGTGCGAATGAGTCCGCTTCCAATGACCCCAAGACCGCGGCACCCATACTGCCGGTCAAGAACTCGCGCCGATCCATAAATTCCCTTCCCTTCGAAGTGCGTCGATTAAGCGATCGAGTCACTGCCGAATTATACTCCGGCCAATCGATTCAGATGCTGGTGTTGACTCTAGGATTAGCTTTGCTTCGAAGGAAAGAGTTTGGTAGGCGCTGTTGGATTCAAAGCAACGACCAGCGGACTATGAGCCCCAAGGAACGCCGTCCACGGCGTTTCATCCAGCGAACTGGCGAACTCTCCGCCACGACTCAAGAGCCGCTTTCCGGTAGCGCCCGTGCTTCGTGTTCGCGCACCGCATGCGCGCCTTGGTGAAGCAGGGTTTCCAGTCGCCGCTTTTGAAAACCCACATCCCTCCGGCGGTCGCAAGATTATAGGATTGAAAGCGACTTGGGAATCACAAGGCAGCAGGCGGGTTGGATTGAAAACAAACGGGTGGCGCTTCTAGAAATAGCAAGCGTCACCCGCACTTCGGAGGTTCTCGAATAAAATCGTAGCACTACAACAAAAAAAGTACTAGGACTATTTCGCGGTTTAGGCCAAAAAATAGTTCTTCAGCTCGCCCATACGCAAATCAGGGTAGCGGCGAACTTGGATCGAAACAATAGAAAAGGTGACGCCTCCTTGTGGAAGCGTCACCTTGGAGATACCGTAATGCTCTAATTCGCCTTACTGTATCAGTCCGCGATTATTACTATTCCGTGGCTGCCAAACCACCAAACCGGCAAGACTTGCAGATGCCGAAGCCGCTGCCGTTGGTCTGAATGAAACCGCAAAGGGTCGTGATGCGGTTTAATTCCGCACCGCTCAAAGTTGCATTCGTGAAGGCGGTCTCCGTCACTCCGTAAGTAGTCGCCGGGCTCCCAGGAGTAACCGGAAGCTCATGGATGGTGGTTCCCCAGGCGGCCAGACCCAGGGCTAAATTGTTGGTCCCGTTCCCCACCGTAGATGCATTACAGGCGGGCGCTCCCGTCGATCCTAGCAATTTGACGACGATGGATGTCGGCACACCGGGCGTAAGGGTGTTGCTAATCAAGTCATTGCGGGCCGACAGGGAAACCAACCCGTCGGGCGTGATCGGGCACGTGCAGCAAGAAATCAATTGTTCATCTGGCGAGAACGTGTACACGTTCATGCAGATGCTGCCGTTTTGATTCGGAAAAGCCGTCGTGGAACTGGCTCCCGTGTTGGTGGCGTTGACCACCGAATCCCCAATTGGTAAGTTCGATGCGTAGCGCACCTGGAAATACCCATCTTGGGCTTGGGCCAACGCGACCACGGAACACAACGTCATGGCAGCGAAAATCGATAAGTAGCGTAATTTCATCTTCTGTAGTACCTCCGGGTTGTAGAATACTACGGTGAAGCACTTAGTGCAATCATCCAAAAGGATTAGTACCCGCGTAAATAATACCAAGGGAGCGTCGGACACAAGAGGCGTATCCGTCATCCTGTCAAATCACTCCGTTGTGGTAGTGAGCATCGAACTCGTCTCCGCCATACTGTCAGTGCCGCGGACGCAAAGTCGAACGAACACCCAAAGTACCGAAAGGTTTGGTGGGCCCTGATGGATTCGAACCATCGACCAACGGATTATGAGTCCGCTGCACTAACCGCTGTGCTAAGGGCCCTCTCAGTGATTCGCAGTTTCCGCGGCCGGGACCGATTAGTGACATCGTACCATTGAGATCCCTGTAAGACGCGGATGCGCAGTTCACTGCCTTTGAAAGCGGCGCGATCGCCGCACAACCAACGTGTTTCCGACGCAGCGGTCCGCCGTCCGGTTGACAACATCGGGCAACTTTGGTACAAATAGCGAACGTCTTGGCCATATGGCATAGTTGCGAGTAGCCGCAATTGCAGGATGCGGGGACGTCGATCAGGGTGGATCACAGGGATTTAAGCAGTACACATAAAGACTTTCAAAGCTATCTCAATTGAAATTCGGCTTAAGGGGGCCACATGCGAATCTTCGCGAGAGTCAATCTGTTCTTGATGATCGTTGCAACCATTCTGTCCACCGCTCTGATGAGTGGGCAAACTTCCAACGGGACAATCCTGGGAACCATCACAGACAGTTCCCGTGCCGTGATTCCGAATGTGCAAGTGTCACTCACGGACACCGGAACAAATACGCGCCGCACGGCGGAGACCAATAGCGCGGGCTACTTTGTCTTTGCCAATCTGGCCCCCGGCACTTACCGCGTGGACATAGAACAGCCGGGATTTCAAAAAACCGTGCGGTCCGACATCGGGCTGGACGCCAATACCACGGTGCGCGTGGACCTGCAGCTGACTCCCGGCGCCGTCACCGAAACCGTCGACGTCACTGGCGAAGCTCCGGTGCTCAAGACCGATCGCGCCGATACCGGTGGTCAGATTGGAAGCCAGTCGCTGGATACCATGCCCATGCTGCATAACCGGAACTACCAGAGCCTTCTCGAACTGGTTCCAGGCGTGCAGAAATCCTATCGCGATCACTCCGCGTTCTACAACTCGCAGGAGCACCTCCAGTCGGTGGTGAACGGCCTCGATCATCGCAATAATTACATGATCGAGGGCCTCGACAATAACGTGGAGGATCTCACCGGCATCATCCCGCCGGCCGACGCCATCGCGAACGTCGATGTGAGCACCACCAACTACGACCCTGAACTCGGCCGCGCCGGCGGAGCGGTTACCAACGTGGTTCTGAAATCGGGCACCAACGATTATCACGGCAGCGCCTTTGAGTACAACCGCGTCAGCGCGCTACAGGCCAGGGATCCTTTCACCACCGGCGTCGCGCACTCGGTTTACAATCAGTTCGGCGGTTCCTTCGGCGGCCGAATCAAGAGAGACAAACTGTTCTTCTTCGGCGACTATCAGGGCAGCCGGGACATTGCCGGGACCACCAACCTGGTGACCATCCCGACCACGGCCTTCCGCAACGGCGATCTGAGCCAATCTTCCAGCATCATCTACAACCCAACCACAGGCGCTCCGGACGGTACCGGCCGAGTCCCGTTCGCTAATAATCGGATCGACCCCAGCCTCATCAGCCCCATCGCGGCCAAACTCCTCAGCTTCCTGCCCCCGCCTACGCGTCCCGGGCTATCCACTAATTTTCAGGAAGATACCATACAGTCGAAACCGTTGGACCAGTTCGATACCAAGATCGACTACGTGATAGGGGCAAACGATCGGCTGTTCGTGCGCTACAGCTTCCAGCGGACAACGGTGTTTGATCCCGGCCTTTATGGGCCCAACGGCGGCATTTACGGCGGCCCTCACAATAGCGGCTTCCAGGGATCCGGGCCTTCCCGCAATCAGAGTCCCGGGCTCAATTACACCCACATTTTTAGTCCGACCTTGGTGTCGGAGTTTCGCTTCGGCATCGTACGGAACCACAATCAGGCGCTAAATGTGGACAGCGGTTCGACCATCTCCAGAGACATCGGTATCCCCGGCGTCAATCTGGACGCATGGTCGAGTGGCCTTGCCCAAATCAACGTGAATGGCTACGATACTCCCATGCTGGGATTTTCGCCCAGCCTTCCTTGGATTCGGGCGGTGACAAATTTCAACATTGTCAACAACTGGACCAAGACGATGGGCACCCACATATTCAAGTGGGGGGCAGATATTCGCCGCGAACGGCAGGACCTGCTGCAAACTCAGACTTTCAACCCGCGCGGACTGTTCGTCTTCACGGCTGGGCCCACCTCGCGTAACGGCGACTCCAATACCAGTTTCGCAAACTCATTCGCCTCCTTCCTGCTGGACCGGCCGAACTCGATTGGCCGCGATCTGGCGGTTGTTTTCCCGGCCCGCAGAAATACCGTTTACAACCTGTACTTCCAGGATAAGTGGCAGGTTTCGCAGAAGCTCACGGTGGATTTAGGCTTGCGCTGGGAATACTGGCCTTCCAGCACGCCGCATTTCCCCGGCGGCTTTTCCAACTACGATCCGTTCAACAATACCCTCGAGCTCGCGGGTATCGGCAGCGTGCCCAACGATCTGGGTATCGACAATATTTACACCAGTTTCGGCCCCCGGCTGGGTGTTGCCTACCGTCTAAATGACAAGACGGTTTTTCGCGCCGGCTACGGCATCAGCTTCGTACCCAGGGACACCAACGTTTATAACTTCCCGGTATCGCAAGCCACCCAATTCGCCGCGCCGAACTCGTTTGCGGCAGCAGGGTCGATGGCGGCAGGTGTTCCGCCCCTCAGCCCGGTAGTATTGCCATCGACTGGCATCATCGTCAACCCGCCTAAAAGTCAGGCTTATACCTACATACCGAAGGATTTCCCCCAAGGATATGTGGAATCCTGGAATATCACCTTGCAGCGAGCGTTGCCCTCCAATTTTACAGCCGAGGCGGCCTTCGTCGGCAATCACGGAGTAAATATACCGACCTCCAATAACCTGAACATTAACGCCGCCCGGGTTCCCGGTCAGGGAACTTCGACTGAACCGTTGAATATCCTGTTTGGCCGGACGACTAACACCTCAGAGCCCTGGAATGCTCCCAGCTACTATGAGGGTTTGCAGCTCAGGTTGAATCGCAGATTCAGCAATGGCTTCACGCTCATCAATTCGTACGCGTTCGGCAAGTCCATCGACTTCAATCCCAGCACCCAAGGCGCGAATAATTTTAACGTCATCAATTTCGCGGCCAACAAGGGACTCGCCGACTGGGACCGGAGGCACATCTACACCATGAGCGCGGTGTACGAGTTGCCTTTCGGGCAGGGGAAGCGCTTTCTGACCAGCGGGCCGGGAAAGTGGATTCTGGGCGGCTGGCAGCTCAACGGACTCTGGAGCTGGGA
Source organism: Bryobacterales bacterium (assembly GCA_963779075.1). Taxonomy (GTDB): domain Bacteria; phylum Acidobacteriota; class Terriglobia; order Bryobacterales; family Bryobacteraceae; genus Palsa-187. The sequence continues at coordinate 47,703 of CAVZWS010000014.1, read as the reverse complement.
AAGCGGATTGCCGCTGGATATCAGCACCAGCCCTGCCAGCTTGAACGCACCGGGCAACATCAATCGCCCGAACGTAAATGGCCCGGTGCAGATATTCGGAAACATCGGGCCCGGCCAACTGTATTTCGACAAGTCGATGTTTTCGGCGCCCGCGCCAAATACTTTTGGCAATCTCGGCCGCAACGTCCTGCACGGCCCGGGCTTGTTCGAAATCGACTCGTCGATCTTCCGCAGATTCCCCATCCGGGAGCGGTTCAATCTGGAGTTGCGCGGCGAAGCGTTTAACTTGACCAATACGCCGCAGTACGACAGGCCTGGTTTTGTGCTCGGCAATAACGGTTTCGGTGAGGTCCGGACGGCGCACGGGAACCAGTTTGTGACGGTGAACAATAACCGGCAGTTGCAGTTCAGCTTGCGGTTAATATTCTGAAAAAAGCGAAGTAAACTAACTTCATCGGGAGCCGGCCATGCGCGTCAGCTCCCGACGGGGGCTGCAATAACGATCGGCATGGTTGGCGTAGACGATCCGGCTACGGGCTCGATGGTCACGGCCACTGTGCCGATGGCCGATACATCCACCGGGCCGCTCAGAATGTGAAGGGCGCGCATTCCGTCGGATTGAAACAGTCCCGCGGGCTGCGGCGCGCCGCCTTTGGGGATCACCCACATCTCATAGGTCTTGCCGGCTCCGGCTGCGGGAAGGTTGGAAGCGATCAACAACACTCCCATCTGCGGATGCAGGAACACGTAACCGCGCGGCGGAGCGGTTTGGCCGCGCCCGAAACTGGCCGGGCGGGTTTGCGGGTCCGAAAGAAACTGGAGCGCCTGCGTCAGGCGGTCGCGCTCTCCGTTGGATTCGAGCAACGCGCGCCGCGCATCGGCCAACTCATAGGTGCGGCTCCGCTCCTCGACGCCCAGCCAAGCGGCGACCAGCAAAAGACACACCGCGCCTACCGCCCAAACCCATCCCCAACCCGGATAGTGAACGCCTACCGACGTCAGTAAGCGCCGCTTCAAACGGCCGCGCGGTTTCACTGCCGGCGCGAAACTGAAGACGCCGGCGTTGAGCGCGAGCGCAGCGGACAGAGCCTGGCTACAGTTCTCGCAGCCCCGCGCCAGGTGGGCTTCGATCTCGGCTTTTTCCGCGGGCTCGAGTGCGCCCAAGGCGTAGAGCTCGAACATTTCCTGTAGCTCCTGGCACGTCATGCGATGGCCGCCTCCGCCAGCTCATCACGCAAAATCTTGAGCGCGCTGCGGGTCCAGGTCTTCACAGTACCGAGCGGCTGCTTCAGGCGCTCCGCCATTTCGGTTTGCGACATGCCCTCGTAGTAGGCGAGTTCGATGACCTGCCGCTGCGTGGGCGTGAGCTTCTCGAAGGCGCTCTTCAGGCGGCGCACGCGATCCATGGCCAGCGCGGCGGAATCCAGTTTCGCGAACAGGCCGGGGCGTTCCAGGTGATCGAGCTCGATGGCTCCGGCTTCCATGCGGCCGTCGACGGAGCGCAGATGATCGATGGCGCGGTTGCGCGCGACCGTCAGCACCCATGCTCCCAATGCGCCGCGTTCCGCATCGAAGGATTGCACGCGGTTCCAAACGCGCAGGAAGGTTTCCTGGACCAGGTCTTCGGCGGTGGAGGCGTTGCGCACGATGCGGCAGATCAGCGAATACGCCAGGCGGCCGTAGCGATCGTAGAGATCGTTCATGGCCCTGGACTCGCGGGCCTTCAGGCGGCGCACCAGGTCGGCGTCGTCGGCGAGACGCAAGGCCACCTGCAGGATTGCAAACGCAAGCCCGGCAGGCAGTATTTTAAGCAGCGACATGCGTAGTCTTCTAATAGGATATACGCGGAAACGGCTCTGGCGGATTGAGGCGGCACGCAAAGTTGAAGACTGATAAGTACTTAGGAGATGAGGGCCATGGGGATAGGCACACTTCGGCAGTAGTGGGATGACTTTTTCGAATCGTCTCGCGGTGGGCTGCCTATATAAACAGCCCACCGGAGTGGTGCGGAAACAGGCGGCTGAGGGTCTTAGAAAAGGGTTCCGAATCAACCATCCATTGCGCTCTCCCGTTTCCTTTTGCGGTAACCTCACGCCGCTCTCGCGGCGCTCGTATCAACCAGAGAATCGATTCTCTTCCGTGTCCCGCCCTTTTCTCAATGTTTCCGGAGCGGCAAGTTCGCTTGGCCTGAGATCACTCTTGCGAGCGACGCCCAAGTTCCACGGACGCGGATTCCACTAAACAACAACGATCGGCCTGGCCAGGCTCAACTACGTTTGGATTATGCGGGTGGGGGTGGAGAGCTGCGCGCGCGCAGAGTGGGATGTGATTGAAAAGGGCGGGAATGGAGGTGACAGAGGGTATGTGAATGCGCATGCCGAAAAGAATTGGCCCGCAGATGAACAACGCAGATACCCGTCAGCTCGTTGAGGTCAGCCTATTCGAGGGCAAATGGAAGGGGGAGAACTTTCGTCTCGGCGGCGAGACTAGTAAGAGTGGATGTGAACTCCCTTACCGAATCCGTCATTGGTGCGGCGTTCGAAGTTTCCAACACTCTGGGCGCCGGCTTTCTGGAAAAAGTCTACGAGCGCGCGTTAGAACTAGCCCTTCGAGGCATAAACAGCAGCCACTCAAGCCACCTACTCCGTAGCCTATAAGGGTCGTATCGTCGCCGAATTCCAACCCGACATGGTGATCGAAAACATTCTGATCGTCGAGCTGAAATGCGTGTATCGCTTCGCCCCCACGCACCTGGCCCAGTTGATCAGCTATCTGCAAGCATCCGGCTTGACGCTAGCGCTCCTTCTCAATTTTCAGCATTCAAAAGTACAGTGTCGCCGAGTCGTCCGGGAATTTTAGCTATCTGTGTCCATCGGTTTTCATCTGCGGGCCAATTAAAAAAGGTTGGTGCCGGCAGGTGGGAGGCCATCCGGAACATTAAGTTTCTGCCATAATAAAGCCGGTGTCCCGCACAAGAGAATTGGAAGCACAGCTCGCCAGCACGGAGCAGCAGCTCCGACTCCTGCAAAAGATCAGCCGCTACATGGTTCGCGAAACCGGGCTCGCGAAATCGCTCGCGAGCGTGGTATCGCTGGTGGTGGAGTTCATGAACTCGGATTCCTGCCTGCTGTACTTGCTGCAGGACAAAGAACTCGTGCTCTGCGCATCGAATAACCCACAGCCATCGACTATCGGGCACGTGCGCTTGAAACTGGGTGAAGGCTTGACAGGTTGGGTGGCGCGCGAGCGGCGCCTGCTGTCGATTTCGCGCGAAGCGTACGCCGATCCGCGCTTCAAGCTGTTCACGGATCTGCCGGAAGATACTTACGAAGCGTTTCTGTCGGCCCCTATTCTGGTGCGCGGGCGAGTCGCGGGCGTCATCAACGTGCAGCATCGCGACCCGCACCCGCATTCGGGCGGCGAGATGGAACTGCTCACCACGGTGGGCGAACAGGTCGGGTGCCTGGTGGCGCTGGCTTCGCTCGACCCGGCGAAACTGGCAGAGACCGATGTGCTGGAACTGGTGATGGCACCCGTAACTTCGGGACCGGTCTCCATGCCGCGGAGCTGACCGCGTATGCTCCGGTGGTTCTTGGCGGTGACGTTGCTTCCGCTGCTGCACGGGCAAACCAAAGAGGGCGCCGGCTGGACGCTCCAGTATTTTTACGATCAGGACGGCAAGGATCTCCACATCACCGATCTGGCGTTTCCTTCCGCCAAACGCGGGATCGCCGTCGGCGCCATCGTCGACCGCGAAGGGCGCAAGCCGCAATTCGCTTCCCTGGTCACGAGCGATGGCGGCGAGCACTGGGCGCTGACGCCGCTGAAGGAATTTCCACGCTCGATTTTCTTTCTGGACGAATCGAATGGCTGGATGGTGACCGGCGAGTCGCTGTGGTTCACCCAGGAAGCTGGCCGTAGCTGGACCCGCATCAGCGATCAGATCAAGCCGGATAAGAAGCTCAAGGACGCTCCGCACACCGGTCTGATCCTGCGTGTGTGGTTCCTGGACGCGCAGCACGGCTACGCGGTGGGCTTGCAGAAATCGGTATACGAAACTCACGATGGAGGGCGCACCTGGAAGCCTCTGGCGGAAGCCGCCGTGCCCACGTCGAATCCTGCATACAGCGTGTATTCGCACATCGCATTTACGGATAGCAAGGGCGGTATGATCGTCGGGGGCTATGCACCGCCGCGCACCGCCGGCAAATCGCGCGAAGAACGCGACGAAGAAGGTGATCTGCCGGATTGGATGCACCCGGAGAGTACGCTTCGCCGGAGTCAGCAGCCGCGGCTCATCCTCGAACTAGACACGCGCGATGGCGGCGCAACGTGGAAGTCGGGCACGGCTCCGTTGCTCGGCACGGTGGCCAGTTTGCATTTGAGCGGGGAGAATGGCCTGGCGGTGTTCAACTACGCCGATTCTTTCGAATTGCCGGCGGAAGTATATCGGCTGGATTTGAAGACGGGCCGGAGCGAAAGTGTTTTCAAGAAGAGAGACCGCCTGGTGACGGACGCGGCGATCTTTGTTGGCGGGGCGGACGGTGCGGACCGGCGCGCGTTTCTGGCAGCAGTGGAGCCGCCGGGGCGGCTGCGGTCGGCGCCGATTCCGGGCAAAGTGCGGATCCTTTCGAGCACTAACTTAAAAGACTGGGTGGAGATGCCAGTCGACTACCGCGCGGTGGCGCAATCGCTGGTGCTGGCGGGTCCGGATGCCGAACATTTGTGGGCCGCGACGGATACTGGGATGATTCTACGATTATCGCGTTAACCCTGATGCGCGGGCGTGAAAATTCTCTCAAACGTGCGGCCTTCCATTTGTTTTATCCACAAATTGTCCACTCAGGTTTGTCCGTAATCCTCTGATAAGAAAGCAAATATACCTTGAGGAAAGGTAATGTTTTCGCTTGACGAAAGTTTCGCATGAGTGCAAGATGACTATGGTTCCAAGAGGTTCGAAGGACAGCGAGCCAAGCGGGAAGTAGCGGAGCTGGAACTTTGATCCGTCGCGCGGTGGTACGTCAAAACTATTGCAACGCGGCGGGGAGTGAAGGCAGATCGGGCAACTCGCTATGGTAAGTTTCTCCGGCTGAAACCGGGCAGAGCGCTATGATCTGGAAAGGATCGAAAGGTCCTGAAGGGGAGCGGAGGCCCGAAGACAGACGGAGGGCTTTAGGACAGGAAGTTGGCAACGGGCGACTCGCGATGAACGAGCTCTGCAGGACGAAAAAAAGTCAGGCTAAGCCGGGAGCGGGAAGCCGAACGGGCTAATTGAAATTCTAAGGCAGCTTTGAAGATGTAGGCCAGGAGCGTCGACCCGGCCGCGGGGATTTGCCGCAAGGCAAACCTTCGCTGCGGGAGAGTGAAAGGCTGCATCGAGAAGCAAACTTCTACCGGAACGGAGAGCGGACGCGCACCGGAGCTACGATCCGCGGCTGAATAAGACCGGCCGTGGGGAGCAAAGGGCCGACGTCACATCCGATCCGGATGCCAAGTTCAGGCCGTGCATGCCGGTCGGAGAGCGAGCGATCCAACGGGTCACTTGGAACCATTTTTCTTGCGTGTCCCGCCTTCGCGCAACGCCCGGTGACGGTCTTCCTCTTCTGGTCGCGCTACTCCGGGTGTGTTTCGACGCGGCCACCTACGAAGCTTACTTCTTGAGCGCTGAATCGGATTCGACTTCGGGCGGCGTTTGGGACCGATCCCCTAGGTTCCGATCCTGGTGACGCCAGGTGAATTTTTCCTTACACTTCTTGAAGCTGGCGAAGTTGCAGCGGCAGGAGACACAGCGGTAAGGCGTGGCCCCGAAGCGCAACTGCAGCAAGATCCAGCGGGGCGGGCTGTAGTGCTGTTGGCTCCAGGTGGAAAGCTGCTGGCGATAGCACTTGGGGCAACGCGCGTATTTCCAGGCGGCGGATTCCCAGGTGCTGGTGGCCCAACGCGTCTTGCAGCGGCGGCAACGCAACGGGAAAATTCCGACCAGGCTCTTGAGCCACTCGGCCAAGCCAGTGCGGTGGGATACCCGGGCATCGCGTGAGCCGCATTGAGGGCACGCCAGTTTCATTTGCCAGACCTTGGGTCAATTATAGACCGGATTGGGGCGGAGCCTGACGTACTGATTCACGTGCGCGGAGAAGGCCTTGCGGAGGCGATCGCACACCGCGCGCCCGCCTTGAATCGGCAGGCCTTCAATGCTGACTGCCGGGAGCAGCTCGCGGGTGGTGGACGTGATGAAGACTTCGCTCGCGGAGCTGAGATCCGCCGGCAGCAAGGGCTTCTCGGCGATGGTGATTTCGGGGATGCGGATTTCTTCCAGCAGCACCGCGCGGGTGACGCCGCCCAGTCCGCCGGAGGAGAGCGGCGGGGTCCAGACGCGGCTGTCGTTATTCACGTCAGTATCCACAATAAATACGTTGGCGGAAGTACATTCGGCGACTTCGCCGCGCTCGTTGAGCAGGATGACCTCATCCAATCCTTGCTGGTGAGCTCTTTCATAGCGCGTCAGGTTCTCGGCCCAGGAAGTGTATTTCGTCCCGGCAAATTCGCTAGCGGCATGGCGGCCGTTGGGAATGACCCCAAGTTTTACCGTTTCCGGCCAGCGCACCATGTCAACGGTGAAAGCGATCACGTCGAAATCGCGAGTGATGCCGGGTCCTTCATAGAGCCCGCCGCGATTGCGTACGATGACTACGCGCAGGGTGGCGTTCAGCGGCTTGCCAGGTGACGGTTGATTGGCTTCGATGAGGCGCTGGAGCCGCGACTCCAGCCACTCCGGTTGCGCCGGGAAGGGAACGTGCATGCGCACGGCGTCGCGCCGCATCCGCTCCCAATGGCGCTCGAAAGCGAACATCACGCCGTCGTAAACCCGCAGCGTGGAGAAAACGCCCCAGCCGGAGAGCAATCCCACCTGCCCGGGCGAGAGGCCAAAGTCGCCGGCATCGCGGATGTCGTCGTTATGCAGCAGGAAGCGGTGCATCGACTTTCATTCTAGCGCCGGAAGAGGCGGCGGGGAGGAGCGGCCGGCCATGGGCCCGCCCCACGGCCCCGCTCATCCATTTTTCCTGCCTTTCGTCGGAAACTAGGGGCGGGAGACGGCGGAGTCTTTTACTGTAGAACTCGAAGGAGATTACACATGAATCACATGCTCAAGACCGTCGTTACCGTGCTCGGCCTCGGTCTGGCGGTGCTGGGTCTGGCTGTCGCGCAGGAACGCTTCGACATGCGGGTGCGCAACGATTTCTTCGCCGGGTTCGCCGGCGACCAGGAGGCGCTCGACCGCGCCATGAAGCTGTGCGAAGACGAGCTGGCGCGTAATCCGGCCAATGCGGCGGCGCTCGTATGGCATGGCTCCGGCGTATTCTTTGAAAGCAGAAACTATTTTCGATCCGGCGACCGGGCCAAGGGCATCGAGTTCTGGGAGCGCGGGCTGAGCGAGATGGACAACGCGGTCAAGATGGCGCCCGATGCCCTGGGCGTGCGCATCCCGCGGGGTGCGGTTCTGCTCACGGCCGCGCGCGCGCTCCCCGATGCGGAGAGGGCGCATCCGCTGATCGAAAAGGGCGTTAGCGACTTCGAGCACGCGCTCGAAATCCAAAAACCGTATTTCGATACGCTCGGCACGCATCCGCGCGGTGAGCTGCTGATCGGGCTGGCCGACGGCTACGCACGGCTGGGCAAAGACGAACAGGCGACCGCCTATTTTGAGCGCATCCGCGCCGCTCTGCCGGGCACCGCTTATGCCGCAAGCGCCGAGAAGTGGCTCGCGACCAAGACGCTTGCGCCGCGCGAGGCTGGCTGCCTGGGCTGCCACGTTGCAAAATAGGAGGGAGCCATGACAACCGCGAACTGTGATCGCCACTGGCTAAAGAGTTTGGCGCGCGTGGTGGCCGTCAATTGCGTGGCCGGCGCGATCCCGACGGCGTTCCTGCTATTGATCGATTCCCGCGTCAGCAGCGTGGACGTACTGCACAGCCTGATCGCCGGTGCGGTCTTTGCGAACGCCATCGGCCTTCCCGCCAATTATTTGATCCCGCGCCTGTATCCGCGGATCGCCCGCCGCGGTACCGTGCAGGAATGGACCGGCATCACGCTGGTTTTGATTGGGCTGGCCGTCATCGGTTGCCTGATCGGAACCGCCGCGATGGCAGCGTTGGGAATGTTTCCGTGGCCGGAATATTGGATGGTGGCTCGCCACAACTTCGTGATCTGCATCTTCATCACGCTGGCTTTTGGATTGGTCTTCACCGCATTCGGACGGATGCAGGGGCAGTTGCACCGGCAGGAACTGGAACGCCAGCGCGCCGTCAATCTGGCTACCGAAGCACAACTGGCGTCGCTCGAATCGCGTATCCATCCGCACTTCCTGTTCAACACGCTGAACTCGATCTCGGCGCTGATCCCGGTGGATCCGGAACGCGCCGAGCGGCTGATGGAGCGCATGGCTGCGCTGCTGCGTTTTTCACTGGATGCGCATGCGCGCGGGCTGGTGCCGCTTGAACAGGAAATGAAGATCGTGCGCGATTACCTGGAGATTGAGCAGGCGAGGCTGGGGTCGCGGCTGCGCTATCGCGTGGAGGCTCCGGATGACGCCGGCGATTTGCGGCTGCCGCCCCTAGCGGTACAAACGCTGATCGAGAACAGCATCAAATACGCCGTGGCGCCGGATCGCATGGGCGGCGAGATTCGCGTGTTGGCACGCGAGGCCCAGGGCCGGCTGCAGATCGATGTTTCCGATACCGGTCCGGGCTTTTCGCTGGAGTCCGCGCCGAGTGGCCACGGTCTCGACAACCTGCGTAATCGCCTGGCGATGCTGTTTGGTGACACTGCCGATTTGCAGGTTACGCGGCAGGACGGTTGGACCACCGTGCGCCTGATGTTTCCAGTGGTCGCGCCGGCGGCTACGCAAGTTTGACTCGGGCGGCCATGATCAAGACCTTCATCGTCGACGATGAACCGCTGGCTCTAGAGCGTCTGCGGCGTATGCTGCAGGCGACGGGACGGGTCGAGATCGCGGGCGCGTGTTCCGACCCGGTGGAGGCCGTGGAGCAAATTCGCTGGTCGCGGCCGCAACTGTTGTTCCTCGATATCCACATGCCGGAGCTGACCGGCTTCGAGCTTCTGGCGGAACTGGAGCAGCAGCAACCACTGGTGGTTTTCACCACCGCTTACGACCAGTATGCGCTCGAAGCGTTTAAGGTGAATTCCATCGACTACCTGATGAAGCCCATCGAGCCCGCGCATCTGGATCGTGCGCTGGTGAAGGCCGAGCGGCTTTTTGCGCAGGCTGGACGGGCGGATATGCCTCCCGACCTGCGCACGTTGCTGGCGCAATTGGGATCGGCGATGGGTCCGGGCGCGGGTGCTGCGACGCCGCGCTGGATGGAACGCATCGCTTCGCGCACGGGAGACAAGCTGGAACTGGTGGATCTGGCTCGCGTGACGCACTTTTACGCCAGCGATAAACTTACCTACGCCGCGACGGCGGAGCGCAGTTATACAGTGGATCCCAGCATCACGGAGCTCGAAAGCAAGCTGGACCCGGCGCGGTTTGTACGCATCCACCGCGCGACGATCCTGAATCTGGATCACCTGCGCGAGTTGCACACCTGGTTTGGCGGAAAGATGGTGGCGCGTCTGAAGGACTCCAAGAAGACGGAGCTCGCAATCTCGCGCGACCGTGTCCGCGCTCTGAAGGACCGCCTCGGAGTTTGAGTCAACCGCCCGCTGACGCTACTTCTCCAGCACCCCGCCGACGGTTGTGGATCCAGTTCCACTGCAACCGGTCGCGCCATAGCGCAGAAATTTCTGGATGCGCTTGCCGGTGTCCACCTCAGCGGTATAGAGATTGCCCTTGGTATCCACACTCACCTGATGTGTCCAGTGGAACTCTCCCGGCGCACGGCCACTGTGGCCGAACCGGCCGAGCTCCTCCAGGTTACTGCGATTCAGAATGTAGATCGCCATGTTGGCGTTGTCTGCGACATACAGGCAGCTCTGCGCCTTGTCGGTGGAGAAGTTCATGGAAACGGCGGTCCCAATGATGTTGGTGTGGTCGCTGACAAAGCGCTCGGCGACAAAACCGCATTTGCCGGGCTGGCCGGTCGGGTTGCTGCACGCCTTGCCCAACTCAGGGCTGTTTTTGTCGAACACCTGAATGCGATCGTTACCGCGGTCGCAGACATAGATCTTGCCGTCGTCGGCGATCTTTACGCAATGCACGGGATTGCGGAAGAAGGCGGGCTTCTTGTTGCCTTTGGCTGCGTCGTCGATCCACGTGCCAGCGGCCTTCGCGCCTGCATCATCTACCGGATTGTTTCCATACGCCCCGAAATGGCCAATATATTTGCCGGTATTCGCGTCCACGATCAGGACGCGGCGGTTGCCATATCCATCGGCGACGTACAGCCGGTTGGTGGCGGGATCAACGACCATATCCGCCGACAGATACGTCTGTGGCGTGCCGTTGATGCCTCCATTGGTGTCGTTGCTGTTCGGTCCCTTGGGCGTGCCGCCGATCCGCATCTTGAAATTCCCGTCCATGTCGAACTTCAGGATGAGACCGTCGCCACCTTGCTTGTTCGTCGCCCAGGGCATGTTGGCTTTGGGATTGTATGCGCCACTCCCGGAGAGCCAGACGTTGTCGTTCTGGTCAACATAGATCCCGTGCTCGCTGTTGGGCCAGATGCAGCCCGCCTCCGCTTTGCATTTTCCGCCGAGGAAACCGGGATCCGAAGGACCGCCCCAGGAACGCAGCAGCTTTCCGTCGGCATCGAATTCCAGAACCGCAGGAGCGGCTTTGCAGCAATCGGTGATGGTGCCATACTGGCGCGCGTAGCCGATGCCGTTGATCGGCTGTCCCTTTTCATTGGTGGCGCCGGGCACCGGTCCTTCGAGGCCAGCCTCGTCATTTGTCAGGGAACGGGCCCGGTGATACACCCAGATATGGTCATGCTTGTCGACATAGAGGCCGCCTACCTGACCGATCATCCAGTTGTGCGGCAGGCGCTGCGGAAATGACGGGTCGACAATAAAGCCCGGCGTCTTGCCGGTACTGGAGGCGTTGTACACGCCGGATTCTTTGGCTAGCCGGTCGAGCGCGCCAGTGGTTTTCAGGAGACTGGTGGCATCGTTATCGGCCGCTATCGCCAGGCTGCTCAGACTCAATACCATCGCCGGTAGCGCGGCTATGAGTTTATGTTGGATCATGTTCTGTTGTTCCTTCACCCGCCGGACGCGCCCTACTTCTCGAGCACTCCGCCCACGGTCGTCGAGCCGGTTCCGCTGCAACCCGTTGCGCCGTAGCGGAGAAATTTCTGGATGCGCTTGCCGGTATCGACTTCGGCGGTATAGATGTTGCCCTTGCTATCCAGGCTCACCTGATGGGTCCAGTGGAATTCTCCCGGCGCGCGGCCGCTGTGCCCGAAGCGGCCAAGTTCCTCTAGATTACTTCGATTCAAAATGTAGATCGCCATGTTGGCGTTGTCTCCGATATACAGGCAGCTCTGCGCCTTGTCGGTGGAGAAATTCATCGAAACCGCGGTTCCGATGATATTAGTGTGATCGCTGACAAACCGTTCGGCGACATAGCCACATTTGCCGGGCTGGCCATCCGGATTGCTGCACGCCTTGCCCAGCTCGGGGCTGTTCTTGTCGAAGACCTGAATGCGATCGTTGCCGCGGTCGCAAACATAGATCTTGCCGTCATCGGCGATCTTTACGCAATGCACGGGATTGCGGAAAAATGCAGGCTTCTTGTTGCCCTTGGCCGCATCGTCGATCCACGTGCCAGCAGCCCTGGCGCCGGCATCGTCGACAGGATTGTTTCCATAGGCGCCGAAATGGCCAATATATTTGCCGGTGTTGGCATCGACGATCAGGACGCGGCGGTTGCCGTAGCCGTCGGCGACATACAGGCGGTTGGTTGCAGGATCGACCACCATATCCGCGGCCAGATACAGCAGTGGCGTGCCGTTAATGCCGCCATTCGTGTCATTGCTCGCGGGGCCCTTGGGAGTGCCGCCGATGCGCATCTTGAAATTGCCGTCCATGTCGAACTTCAGGATGAAGCCGTCGCCGCCTTCCTTATTGGTGGTCCACGGCGCGTTCTTGCCCGCGTTGCGCGGATTGTACGCATTATTCCCGGAGATCCAGACGTTGTCGTTCTGATCGACATAGATCCCGTGCTCGCTGTTGGGCCAGATGCAGCCTGCGTCCGCCTTGCATTTACCACCCAGGAAACCGGGGTCCGCGGGACCGCCCCAGGCGCGCAGCAGCTTGCCATCGACATCGAACTCCATAACCGAAGGTGCGGCCTTGCAGCAATCGGTGATGGTGCCATACTGGCGCGCGTAGCCGATGCCGTTGATCGGCTGACCCTTTTCATTGGTGGCGCCGGGCGCGGGTCCTTCGAGGCCGGCTTCGTCGTTGGTCAGGGTACGCGGCCGCTGGTAGATCCAGATATGGTCATGCTTGTCGACGTAGAGACCGCCTACCTGGCCAATCATCCAGTTGTGCGGCAGCCGCTGCGGAAATGACGGGTCGACAATGAAGCCCGGCGTTTTGCCGGTGCTGGAGGCGTTGTACACTCCGGATTGTTTGGCGAGCCGGTCAAGCGCGCCTGTGCTCTTCAGGAGATTGATAGCGTCGCTATCGGCGGCCATCGCGAGGCTGGTCAGAGTCAACAGCATCGCCGGCAGCGCGGTCAACATTTTACGGTGGATCATATTAGGGTTTTTCCTTTCAGCACGCCGCTCGCTAAAGCCCTTTCGGGCGCGCAGGGCCGTCAAAGAGTATATACCAATCGGATCGATTTGGAGACGGCCAAGTGGCGGTCTTTGAGGGCGCGGCTATTTCTTAAGAAACGTGCCCTTCTCAAGTTCCTCGAAGGCCTCTTGCAGTTGCTTCTGCGTGTTCATGACGATGGGGCCGTACCAGGCCACCGGCTCATTGAGCGGCTTGCCGGAGACCAGTAGAAAGCGAATGCCGTCCGCGCCCGCCTGGACTTCGACCTCATCGCCGCGATCGAAGACGACCAGCGAGCGATTGTCGGCTTCCGACGGAGGTGCCGTGTCGAGCCAGCCAACCCCTTCGGTGGGCACCGTGAGCGGACCGGACGCGTTGCAGAATTTGCCGGAGCCTGCGAACACGTAGGCAAAGGCGTGGCGAGTGGTCTCGACCGGCAGCGTCTTGCGGCGTCCCGGCGCGATGGACACATCCAGATAGACGGGATCGGCCGCGACGCCATCCACAGGGCCTTTCTTGCCCCAAAAATTTCCGCAGACGATGCGAACGTGGGTGCCGTCGTCGTCCGTGACTTCGGGGATGTCGGGAGCCTTCACTTCCTGATAACGCGGCGGAGTCATTTTCAGAGTGGAGGGGAGGTTCCCCCACAGTTGGAAGCCGTGCATCTGGCCCGCGGGGTCGCCTTTGGGCATTTCCTGATGGATGATTCCGCTGCCGGCGGTCATCCATTGCACGTCGCCGGACGCGATGGCGCCGCGGTTGCCCAGGCTATCGCCATGTTCGACGGTTCCCGCCAGCACATACGTAATGGTCTCGATGCCGCGGTGGGGATGCCAGGGGAAGCCGGCCAGGTAATCGTCGGGAACGTCGTTGCGAAAGTCGTCGAGGAGGAGGAACGGGTCGAACTCGGAAGTGTTGCCGAAGCCGAATGCGCGGCGCAGGTGCACGCCGGCGCCCTCCAACGTAGGTTTGGATTTGAGCAGGCGTTTGACAGGCCGGATCGACATACTTGATCGTCAGGGCAGCTTGAACGCCAGCAGGTTTTGGCCCGAGACCATCGCAATATATTGCTTACCGTGAAATGTATAGCTGATGGCCGGCGAGCGGATCGCGGCGCCGGTCGGGAAATGCCACAGCACCTTCCCGGTGACGCCATCGAGCGCCATCATGTAGCCGTCGGAATCCCCGGTGAAAACCAGTCCGCCGGCGGTGGCGAGCAGGCCCGAAGGGGTGCTCACGAGCGGGTGCTTCCACTTGAGCGTTCCCGTCGACGGGTCGACTGCATTGACGGAACCGCTGGCAGGCTCTTTAGGAACGGGAACCGCGTCGCCAGCCTGATACTGCTTTCCTTCGACGTACTCCATCTTTTCAACATTGAACATCTGACAGCCATCGGTGGCGCTGAAATAATACAGGCCGGTCTTTGGGCTGTAGGCTGTGGCCGACCAGTTGTGGCCGCCGCCGAGTCCAGGGCACGTCATATTTCCTTCGGGAGTCGGCTCGCGGTTGGCGATCAGGATCGGGCGTCCATCCGCACCGATGCCATCCGCCCAGTTGACCTTCGTGTAAGCCTTCGCCGTGAGGAATTTGCCGGTGGTGCGGTCCAGTAGATAATAAAATCCATTGCGATTGGCCTGCGCGACGGCCTTGACTTTGGCTCCATTCACGGTCGCCTCGACCAGGACCGGGTCGGCGACAGCATCCCAATCGTGGACGTCATGCGGGGTCATCTGGAAATACCATTTCAGCTTGCCGGTGTCGGCGTCGATGGCGACGATGGCGCAGGTGTAGAGATTGTCACCCAACCGCACCGTTCCGTCCATATCCGGGCCGGGATTGCCGATGCCCCAGTAGATGAGATTCAATTCCGGATCGTAGGTGCCGGTGATCCAGGTGGAACCGCCGCCGGTCTTAAATGAATTGCCGCCCCAGGTTTCGATGCCGGGCTCGCCGGCGGTGGGAACGGTGTAGAAACGCCATCGGCGCTTGCCGGTGGCTGCGTCATAGGCGTCGATGTAGCCGCGAATTCCCCACTCGGCTCCGGCGGTGCCGACGACTACCATGTCTTTCACGATCAGCGGCGCGGCGGTGTTGGAATAACCCTTCTTGTAATCGTCGATAGTGGTTTCCCATAGCACTTTGCCGCTCTTGGCTTCGAGCGACACCAGTGTGGATTGGATGTTCACCTTGAACAAGCGATCGCCCAGCATGGCGAATCCGCGATTGACGGTGCCGCAGCAGAGGCCCAGGCCCGAGGGCACGTAATCGGAATAGCTCCAGACTTTCTTGCCGGTCAGCAGGTCGACGGCCCAGGCGTTGTTCGATGGCCCGGTGAGATACATCATGTCGCCATAGACCAGCGGCGTGGTCTCATTGTTGCCAGGGACGCCGGTGGGCAGAATCCAGGCGGGCGCGAGCTGCGCGACGTTGGCGGTGGTTATCTGGGTCAACGGGCTGTAACGCCAGCCGAAATAATTCTTGCCATAGGAGAGCCAGGAATTGGGGTCCTGCTGGGCTTTGGTCAGGGTTTCTGTGGTTACGGGTGCCGGCACCTGCGCTTGGACGGCGAGCGTTGCCGCCAGTAAAATCCAGCCGAACTTCTTCATTGGGAATTCGCCTCGCTTCGCATCTTTTGTATGTAAGCCACTAAGTTGTCGATATCCGCCGCGCTGAACGTCTTGCCGTAGTTGTCGGGCATGGTGGAGCGCATTTCGCGGTCGATGGAGATCACTTCGTCGCGCAGGTAGGTGCGCTCGTTTCCGGACTGATCGATCAGGCGCGCGGAGAAGTTGTCGAGCCAGCGCTCGAGCCCGGATATTTTCTGATGGTCGCGAGTCTCGACGGTGATGATCGCGAAACCCTGAGTGATGTCGGCGTTGGGATCGACGATGGATTCTTTCAAATATTTGACGTTGCTGCGCCGGCCGCCGCGAGTGAGATCCGGGCCGAGCCTTGTGCCTCTGGTCCCGATTTGATGACAGCTTCCACAATTGCCTTTCCCCCAGAACAGCGCCTCGCCGGCGGCGGGATTGCCGGCAAGCACGGGCGCGACCGCGGACAACGAGCGAACGAATGTGATCAACCGCCAAATTTGTTCGGTGCCGAGAGAGGAGAAAGACGGCATCTCGGTTCCTCGGACGCCCTGCGAGACTACGCGGAACAGGTCGGAGTCCTGCCGTCCCGCTTTGAAGACCCCGCGCGTCAGATCCGGCGGGCGCATTCCTTCGGCCTGTCCCTGACCGCCGGTGCCATCCCGGCCGTGGCAGGGTGCGCAAGACTGGGCAAAGAGTTTACTGCCGTCCGCCACCGCTTGCGCGTTGCCCGCGAAAGGATTGGTTAGAGCTTGACCAAAGCACAACCCCGAGCCGAGCGCCAGCAAAAGCAGCGCTGATTTCAACCAATGTCTAGATGCCATTCGATTCTCCGCGTACCGCCAACCAGTTTAGATTATCAGGAAGGGGGCAGAACGGCGCTTGGCGCGGGTCGGCAGAAAGCCCGGGCGTAGTTTCCCGAAGAGGCAGGACCACATGCTTGACGAGGCGGGCCAACCGCGCGTTGGGCGCTCCCCTTGACCCTCCCTTAGATCAACTCGCTCATCTTTTCTTCGGCGGTCGGGAATTCCTTGCCGATCGGGGCTTTGAGAACTTCGTCCGCGATGGTCATGTAGATATCGCCGAAGGAGTTGTGCGATTTGGTGTGCGTACCGCCCTTGATCCCGCCACCCGCGACCAGCGCCGCC
This sequence comes from Bryobacterales bacterium, assembly GCA_963779075.1. Taxonomy (GTDB): domain Bacteria; phylum Acidobacteriota; class Terriglobia; order Bryobacterales; family Bryobacteraceae; genus Palsa-187. The sequence continues at coordinate 31,223 of CAVZWS010000014.1, read as the reverse complement.
AGGCCGTTGCACTTATGCGGATTGGCTTCGGCGTGCTCGTGGATGTAGACGCAAGCGGTGTGATCCAGCAGGTTGCCGTCGCCTTCCGGCACGGCCTTCATGCGCTGCAGGAAGTAGGAAAACTCTTCGACGTGCCAGCGCGTTATGTCTCGCAGTATGCGCTGCTGCTCGGGCGAGCCGGCATTATTGTGGGTGTAATCGTGGTGGCGATTCGCCGACAAGCCCAGCCAGGGGAAGCGCGTAAGGCTCTGGCACTTGGTAAGCATGTAGGACGCTACGCGAGTCTGCTTGGTGGCGAAGGCTTGGACTAATAGATCGGACTGAATCTTCGCGATCTTCGGATAATCCGTCAGGTCGGAGATGTCTTCAGGCTCCTTCAGATTCTTGCCGTAGTCGGGCGGCAGGCTGGCAATGGCGCGTTCCAGATCCCGCACCGAAGACAAGTGCTCTTCGAGACGCAGCTGATCTTCGTGACCCAGTGCCGGCTTCAGTTCGGCGACATCGCCGCCTACCAGGTCGAGAATGCTTTCCTTGCGGCCAACCCAGTTTTGATCTTTTTTCCCGAAGAGCCGGTCGAACAGATTCTGAGGAATCATTTCCGGCGGCAGGGCACGGTCATAACCCGCCCAGCTCATGTTGCGGTGAACGTTCTCACCATGCGATTCCTGCGCCACACCGATCTGCAGCGAATGGAAGCGCGACTTCGCGCCCATCTTGGCGGCGAGGATCTGGTCGATCGAAGGGCCGCTGGCGCCACGCCCGGTGTAGGCGGTGCCGGTCATCGATCCGCATAGGGCAGTAAAGTGTCCGTTGCCTTGTCCATTGAGACGCGCGGCCACGTTGTCGATGCCGCTGACGACGTGAACGTAGTCCTTCACCGGCTCGAGGGGCGCGAGACAAGGCGACAGCTCGTAGTCCGGCCCTGTGGTCTCGGGGATCCAGTAGCGTTCGGGAATTCCATTGCCGTTCCACCAGATCAGGAAGCGCGATTCAATGGCTTCACCGCCCTTCTTGGCCGGAGCGGCATAAGCCGTGCCGTTGAAGTTGAACATGGCGGCGAGGGGCGGAAGCCCGATCCTTACTAATGCTCCACTAGCGCTGATGCCACGTAAGAATTTGCGTCTGTCGAGTTTCATTTCTTATCTCCTCGCTTCAATGTTCAAACTAGGAACTTTTGCGTTCATGGCCTTCGGACTGACAGCAGGCTCCACTTTCAGGTTAGCTCGTTCTGGCTTAAGATCCAACCCCTCCAAAAACTCCGGGGTTCTTATCAGGCCGACTAACAGGTCTTTGAAGTGGAACCCGGAGTCCCGGAAGGCCGTGAACAACTGACGAATGGTGTCGTCGTCCGCGGATGTCTCCATGCGGCCGTAGGCATAACGGAAGATCTGGCGCACCATGCACTGCTGGCACACTTGGCTTTGCGAAAGAATCTGCCCCAATTTCACCGAGTCGGAAAATGTAGAGTCCGGAATTCCGCGAACCTCGCCGTTGGTATCGAGGGGAAGGTCGATTTTCTTGTCGGCGGAGCGTTTGCCAGTCGGGCTCTCAATAAGGATGGTCTCGTGCTCGCGATAACGGCCGATGGCGTCGAAGCTCTCGAGTCCGAAGCCGATGGGGTCCATCAGGCGGTGGCAGGAAGCGCAGAGGGGATTTGCCTCGTGGTTGGACATCCGCTGCCGCCGGGTGAGCGGCTTATCCTCGCTGGCCTCGGGAAGGTTGGTATCCACGTTGGGAGGCGGAGGCGGCACGTTCTGGCATAACAATTGTTCGCGGATGAAGATGCCGCGAGCGGTGGGCGAGGTTTCGGTCGGACCGGCGTTCGCAGCCAGGAACGACGCCTCTCCCAGATATTCCAGCGCGGTGGGAATCGGCGGGGAACTTCACCATATCGAACTCGCCGGAGGGAGGCGGCAACTTATAAAGAGTGGCCAAATCGGTGGACAGGTACGCGTAATTGGCGGTGAACAACTCCATGAAGTTCTGGTTGTCCCACACCAGGTGATCCAGCAGGCGGCGGGTCTCTTCGACCATGTTGCCGGCCATCTCCAGCGAAAACTCCGGGAAGCGCTTGGCTTCTTTGGTTGAATTCAGTACGCGGTCGAAGCGCAGCCACTGGTCGAAGTAGTCGTCGAGCGACTGGCGCGCGCGCGGATCGTCCAGCAACCGCCGGGCTGCCTTCTCGCGTCCCGCCACGGTGCGCAACTCGCCTTTTGCGGCGGCTTCCATGAGAAGCTTGTCGGGCATCGTATTCTGCAACAGGTACGACAGCCGGCTGGCGATATCATAATCCACTAAATGCCCGTCGGGTCCGCCTTCCAGATGGAACAGAAAATTTGGCGACTGGAGCATGGCCTCGACCACGGTTCGCGCTCCCTCGATGAACTTCCCGGCGGCGGTCGCCTGCGCGCTAAAGGCGGCGGCGTAGCGCCTAAATTCATCATCCCGCAACGGGCGGCGGAAGGCGCGTCCGCCGAAGGTGCGAACAAACTGGTCGCGGCACTTTACATCCGCGGGTCCGGTAGCCTTGCAGGGAATCAAGTTGTTGATGTCGCCTGCGCGGAAAGCATTCATTGCAAGCTTCTCGGCAGCGGTACTGTAAGCGTCGACCAACAGCGGAGGCATTCCCTGGAAACGGGTCTGATTCTTGAAACCGTCAACGTAATCCTCGGGCGGGAAATGCGTCGCGGGGCGGCTGTAATCGCCGAGCAGATCGCGCACCGTGTTGTCGTATTGGCTGTGAGTCAGGCGGCGAACCAGATGACCTTGCATGGCCGATCCCGCGGTCTCACTCAACTTGGTTCTTAGGGCGGCCAGGGACTGGTCGGAGTTAGACGCCAGATATTGGATCCACTGCGTGAGAATCTTCTCTTCGTCCGAGCCCGGCTTGATGCGCTCTCCACCGGTATGCGGGATGCGTTGGGTGGGCTTCTGCAATAGCAGGGAATGGGAGACGTCGGCGCGGTTCACCAGCGGAGCCAGTGAGAGTCCGAACATCTCGATCTGATCCTGGCTCGCGTCCGCATCCGGGAAGTGCACCCGCGTGCCGGAAGCAACGCCGCTGGTGGTGTGGCAGACGCGGCAATGGGCGGCTTCAAGGACGGGATACAACTTGGTTGCGAAAAAAACTGGATCGGCTGCGGGACTCTGGGCCCACGCCGCCGAGGCGATCCATATCGATGGTGTCAAAAATAAAAGTGTTCGAATGCCCGGCCGGTTCATGGTTTATCTTCTTCTGCTGCCGCTGCTTTGGGTTTGGCTGGTGCTTTTGTGTCTTTAGCTTTTGTGTCGGACGCTATTGATATCGGTTCGGGCCGCCGTCCGAAGGACACGAAACTGGCGGGTTTTTGCTTGCGGAACGCTTCCACGCCGGCTGGGGTCACTTTGGTATCGGTCAGGTACAGGAGCTTCAAGTTCGGCAGCGCCGCGAGGGTCTTCAGCATGGCATCGCCGGTCGACGTGTAAGAAAGATCGAGATCGGTCAGCTTGGGAACGTCGGCGAATTGCGCGGCCGCGGAATCATCCAGCCCCTTGCAATTCCATAGACTCAAGCGCTCTAACTGCGGCAGGCTCTTTAAAATTTTCAATCCGGCGGGGGTGATCTTGGCGCCGCTGATATCGAGCCGCCGCAACTTCGTCAGTTTCACTAGTTTCGCCACACCCAAATCCGTAAGCTGAATGCCGCCGGTGACGCGGCAGTTTCTTTCCCCCATCGGCTCCCCGGTCCTGCCCAGGCTCACGCCGACGCCCAGGTTTAGATCTTCCAGCCCTGACAGCAGCGAGATGGTATCCAGATCCAGATCCGTGATCAAAGGCGTCCAGCAGGCACTGGCATTGCGCCGCTGGATTCCGTTAAAGCTTAGCTTCTTGAGCTTGGGCAGCAGCTTGAGAAAGTTCAGATTGGTCCCCGTGATCCGGGTGCCGCCCAAATCCAGCTCTTCGAGTTCGCTCAATGCGGGCAGGCTTTCGAGTCCCACATTGCCGATCATGGTGTGGCTCAGATCGAGAGACTTCAAGTTGGTGAGAGTTGCCAGTGCTGGCATGCCCACGTCGGTGATGTCGGTGCCGCGCAGCACCAGTTTGCGGAGCTGCTTATTCGCGCGCAGATAAGAGGTTGAGGCGTCGGTGATGGATTCGGTGGCGTCCAGCGTCAACTCTTCCAGTTGCGGCAATTCGCGGAGACGCTCGATGCCGACATCCGTGACATAAGTAAAGGAGAGGTTGAGGCGCTTCAGACCTTTGATCTGGACCACAAGCTCGATATCGTTGTCGGTGGCTCCGGTCCGCGCGAGCGACACCTCGACGATGTTGCCATCCGGGCCACGGGTAACCGTGCCGCCCAGCGCTTCAATCGAATGCGCTATAGCGGCCTGGGGCGGATCGGCTGCGCGGGCAGTGGAACCCGCCGCGAGCACGAAGACAGCAGCTGCGAGAAGACGCTTCATATTGTTGTTCCTCACGTTCTCCGCTCCCGACGAGTGGAATCCTTGTTCCAGTTAATGTCGCAGCCCTGCAGACTCTTCTTAAGGCTCTCGTAGCCCTGTTCAGAGAACTCGGTGTGATACAAATCCATGTAATTCAGCTTGGTCATGCCGCTCAGCACTTTGACGGAAGCGTCGGTAAGGGCCACATGATCGAGGCGCAATTCCCGCAGGTCCGCGAGGCCCGCGAGCTTCGCGAAACCGGCGTCGCTGACGGCCGTGTATTCCAGGCTAAGCGACTGCAAGTGGGGCATGGTGGCAACCCAATCCATGGCGGCGTCGGCGGTGCTGGTCTGGTTCAATCCAAGCCGCTTGAGATTCGTCAGGCCGCTGAGCGCCTTCAGACCCGCTTCGCTAAACCGGCAGAAGCTGATGTCCAGATCCTCTATCTGGGTTAGCGTCGAAATGCCCTTCAGTCCCGCGTCCCGAATGTCGTCGCCGGTCAGATTCAGGCGCTTCAGGTTCTTCAGGCCCGCGAGCGCCGACATGCCTTTGTCGTTGATCTGAGTGTATTGGACGGAGAGCGCTTCGAGGCCGGTCATTTTTCCGATGTGTTCCAGACCCTCATTCTTCAGCGGAGCGTTCTCAAGGTTGAGCTCGCGCAGCTTGGTCAATCCTTCGATCGCCGCCAGGCCGGGTCCTTCCACTTGGCTGCTGCCCAGGCCGAGAGATCGCAAATTCACCAGCGGTGTCAGCTTCGCGAGAGCGCTGTCGGCAAGCAGGGTGTAGCCGAGGTCCAATTTTTGCAGCGACACAATCGACGACAGATGGGCGGCGCCCACATCGCTTACCTCGGTGTTCCGCAAATTCAAATCCGCAAGTTGCGGGAGTTTGGTGAGGATCTCCAGTTCGCGGTCGGTGACGGTCGTCGACTTCAGATTAACGGCGGTCACATGACCGTCGTGCATCTCGACTTTTCCGCCGATGGAGCGCAGCCATTCCGCGATAGCCGGCTCTCCCTTGGAGGCAACCGATTCCGCGCTCATGGTCCGCTTTACTTCGCCGGTGGAGGAAGCCTGGAACGCCACTTTGCAATTGGGGAGACCGGCCACGAGTTCTTTAACGCCGGAAGCGGTGGCACGGCTGTAGCGCAGATCCACCGCGCGCAGCCGTTTCAGATTCGCCAGTTTTGCCAGGCCTGCGTTGGTGACCTTGGTTCGATACAGACTCAGCTCTTCGAGACCGGTCATCCCGCGGATGGCGTCGAGCCCAGCGTCGGTCACATTAGAAGCCTGAAGATTCAGCGTCCGCAGGTGGGTCAACCCCGCCAAAGCCGACAGCCCCTCGTCGGTTATGCCGTCGTCAGCCAGATCCAGTTCGGTCAACTTGGTAAGGCCCGCCAGATTCTTGAGGCCCTCATCGGTGATGGAAGTACCGCGCAGGTAGAGAGTGGTTAAACCGGTCATCGCCTTCAGGCTGGCCAAGCCGGCGTCATTGAAGGTCCGGTCATAATTCAGATCCAGACTTTCGAGGCCCGGGAAGGAGGCTAGCGCCGCGCCCGCGACGCGGGTCTGGCGGATGCGCAGGTTCTTCAGCTTCGGCAGGGGCAGAAGCGCTTTGAGGACGGTGTCGTCGAACGGAATATAGGTCTGGACGGGCCGGCTTAGAATTAGGGTCTCCAGCTCCGGCGAGCCGGCAAACAGGCCCATGGTCGTCCGGACCAGCGCCACCGGTTGGTCATACCAGAGGCGCCCGTTGATATAAACTTCCTTGACGTGCTTGAGCGGCGGTAAGCGCCGCAGCTCATCTTCGAGCGCGGAGGCCCATTGCGTGATTCCGGTGAAGTTCAAAGTTTGTACATAGAAATTAGAAGGCGGCAGATCCGCCAAATCCGAGATCGACCGGTGCTGCCCTTCGAGCACGACGCTTCCGCCCATGCGCAGCATCCATTCGGCGACTAATCTGTCGGGCGAAGCATCCTGGGCCAGTGCGGGAACCACCATGAATGCGAGCAGGCAAGCAATCCCTGCCGTTTGACTCAACGACTTAGGGGTACTTTCCAAAATGTGTTTGCTGAGCGCCCGCATCATCCAAGCTCCTCCACGCAGCTCCCGCTTTCGGCACGGGAACGTCTTCCACCAGCTAGAGTAGCCGGAATCCACGTGGATTGCAAAGGCCCTCCGGCATAGGACGGTGTCCGTATAGACGGAATCGCTTGGCTATGTGCAACAAAAGCGATACAATCCCGGAATGGACGCGCGCCAACACAGGAAAGTCACGATTCCCACGATTCCAATCATCGGCTGCCTGCTCGTTCTTAGCGCCACATTCTATAGGCTGCAAGCACAGGCGCCGGAGTCCGTGTGGGACGGCGCGTACTCGCAGGCGCAAGCCCAGCGCGGTGAAACGCAGTATAAGCAACAGTGCGCGGTATGTCATGGCGATGCCTTGGAGGGCGACGCGCAGACCGAGCGCGGCAAGCAACTCAACCGGGTTCTTCCTCCGCTTTCAGGCGACGTATTCAAAGGAAATTGGAATGGACGGCCGCTCTCGGATTTGTTCGACAAAGTGATCAAGACGATGCCGCGAGACGATCCCGGAAGGTTTAGCCGGACGCTTACCGCCGACGTCATCGCCTACATTCTGAAGTTCAACGGATTTCCTGCGGGAAAAGCGGAACTTCCGTCGGATCCCAGCCTGCTGACGGATACCCTGTTTGAATCCGTCAAGCCGAAAAAGTAAGTGAATCCCTAAGGCAAAGCAAGGACACGTGAAGTCACACGAGCCGGGCCGCAACCGGAAGGCGAAGAACCGTGGCGTCCGGCCGCCTGCGGACAAAGCGCTCCAACGTGCGCCTAGCCAATATCCCCGTCACCTGCTGGCAGCCCTTGCGCTGTGTGCGCTTACCCTCCTCGCGTATTCGAATTCGTTTCAAGGCGGACTCGTTCTCGACAACAAAGTCCTGCTGCTCGATCCGCGCATCCGCGAAGCCACACCGCAGAATATCGCTCTCATTTTTCAACATACGTACTGGTGGCCCACTGGCGAGGCCGGTCTTTACCGCCCCTTCACGACACTGTCGTATCTTTTCAACTACGAGATCCTCGGAGAAGGCGACCAACTCTCCGGGTATCATGCGATTAACCTCATCCTGCAACTCGGCAATGTTCTGCTGGCGTATGCGCTTGCCCTGCGCCTGGTGCGCCGCTTCTGGCCTTCCGTTTTCATCGCCGCTGCCTGGGCAGTTCACCCGGCGTCCACGGAATCCGTGACCAATATTGTGGGCCGAGCCGACTTGCTGGCCGCGATGGCCGTGCTATCGGGATTCCTGATGTATTTGAAGAACAGGGAAGCCAGCGGGTGGGCTCGCGGACCTTGGCTCGCGGGACTGGCCGCCGTCACCACTATTGGCGTCTTCTCCAAGGAGAGCGCGGTGGCGATTTTGCCCATCATTGTCTTGTATGAACTGGTTTGGTGGAAGCAGCCTCAGCGGCGTGAAGGATTCGGGCTGGGCTGCGCGGCGACGCTAGTGCCGATCGCGGCCATGCTGTGGAAGCGGTCCGCCGTAATGGCCGCATCCCCACCCGCGGAGTTTCCTTTTACCGATAACCCCATCGTCGGAGCCGATTGGTGGACCGGCCGCCTGACTGCCATCAAGGTGATCGTCCGCTATTTGTGGCTGACCATCTGGCCGGCGAAACTTTCCTGTGACTATTCCTACAATCAGATCCTGCTGGCGCACGGCTCCGGGGCGGACTGGTTCGCATGCATCATTGTGTTCTCCCTGGCGATCGCCGTCGTTCTGCTCTTTCGCTGGAATCGTACCGCCTTTTTCCTGGCGTGCTTCGCGTTCCTGAACTTTGTTCCGGCATCTAACCTTTTCTTCCCGATCGGCACGATTATGGCCGATCGTCTGCTGTATCTTCCCTCGCTCGGATTGCTCGCTTGCCTGGTTCTGGCGATCTACGCCTGCGCGCAAAAGCCCAGGCTGGCATTGCTTCCGCCGATAGTGTTGGGTCTGATTGTGTCCGGATTCGCGGTCCGCACCTGGGTACGAAATCAGGACTGGCAAAGCGAGCTCGCGTTAGCCACTCACGACGTCCAGGTCAGCCCCTCCAGCTATAAACTCCATCAACTGCTGGCGGTGTCGCTTTTTGAATCCGACCCGGCGCATTCAAACATCGATCGGGTGATCGAGGAACAGGGGAAAAGCCTCGCGCTGCTGGATGCTTTGCCGCCGGCGCTCAGTCGTCCGGATTCTTATCGTCAGGCGGGTTACTATCTTCTCCTGAAGGGCGATCTTGAGCACGAGCGCAACGCAACGCAAAGCGCGGCAGCCTATCGCAGCGCGCTGCACGCTCTGGAGCGTTGCATTTCAATCGACCAGGCCTCGCGTGGCAACTATCTTTCACGCACGGATGTCAGATCTTCTACACGATTCGCCGCGCTTCCACAGGGAGACGCTCAAGCCCGCTTGTTGCTTTCCCTGGTGTATCTGCGATTAGAAAACCCGGACAAGGCTTATGAAGCGGTCAACCAGGCGCGCGAGTTGGAGCCACTAGACCCGCGACTGTACCAGCAATTGTCGGCCGTGCTGGCGGCGCAAGGCCGCACGGATGCAGCCGGCGTTGCGTTGATGCAAGGAAAGGCGATCACCTCGTTACAGGAAGGTAATTGGGAGGACGCTGCCGATTCGAGCGAGCACGTTCTGCAGGCCGACTCCGCTGGTTATCCTTCGGCCTTTTATCTTAATGCGATGGCGAATTTGCGCCTGGGGCATCTCGATGCGGCGGAGAAGAGCGCGCGGGAAGCGGTCCGCCTCGACAGCGCGCATCGTAATCCGAGAACCAGTTACGTACTGGGGCTGGTGCTGGCTGAAAAGCAGGACTACGGGCAGGCGGCCGAATTGCTGAACGCCTATCTGCGCGCCGCGCCCAACGCGCCGGATGCCGCAACCGTCCGCAAGCAATTGAGCAATATCGAGGAATCAGCGAAATCCCACGCCAGGCCTTTGACGCATCCCTAGAAGGCATGAAGTTACAGTGTATAAACCATTGACTTCGATGCCAATTATGTAGTAAATTTGCTATGCTTTGGGGCGGTCTCGAAAAAGTATTATGGTTGTACAATATCACCAAGCTACCTAGTTGTCCAAAGGGGGGTCAATGAAGAGTTGCTTAGTCGCACTCGTTTTGCTGCTGGGGGTTAGCCAGCTTGCGTTTTCTCAAGGTTCCGGAACCATCGTAGGAACGGTATCAGATCCATCCAACGCTTCGGTGGCATCCGCGAAGGTCACAATCACAGATCCGGCGACCGGCACTTCCCGCCAGGCGGTTACGAACGCCCAGGGCGGATTTGTCGTCCCTGCGCTGCGGCCCACGACGTACACGCTGACCGTCGAAGCGCCGGGCTTCAACACATATAGCCAGGGGAACATCCTGCTGACTGCCGATCAGACCGTAACGGTGAACGTTGCGCTGGCGCTCGGTCAGGCAACCCAAACCGTGACGGTAGAAACGAACGTCGCGCAAACCGATACCTATACGTCCACTCTCCGCGAAGTTGTCGACCAAGCTCGAATCGTTGACTTGCCGCTGAATGGCCGCAATGCGGCGACGCTGGCGACGCTGGTCCCGGGCGCGGTGATTTCTCCCAACGGCGGCGCCGATCAGGGGAATACCAAGACCTTCCCGGGCGCTGTGACCATCACCACAAATGGCGCCAGACAGAACATGGTGGCCTACAATCTCGATGGCAGCAACAACGTGGATGGCTATACCAACGTCAATATGCCGTTTCCGTTTCCCGACGCGCTGCAGGAGTTCAGCGTGCAGACCGCCAATTACACCGCCGAATTCGGCGGCAACGCCGGCGGCGTGGTGAACGTGGTGACAAAGAGCGGCACCAACGCGATTCACGGCGACGTTTTTGGCTTTCTGCGCAACGGCGACTTAAACGCCCGCAATTTTTTCGCCTCCAAGGTTGACGCTCTGAAGCGCGGCCAGGAAGGTGGCACGATCGGCGGACCGATCCGCAAAGACAAGACCTTCTTCTTTGCCGGCTATCAGGGTACGACCCTGCGGAACGTCACTAATGGCCTTAACAAATTCGCGCCAACCAACGCCGAGCGGACCGGCGATTTTTCGGCGTTCCTCAACGCCAACGATCCTGCCAATTCATTGAGCAAGCGGGTGGTTATCAACGATCCGCTCACCGGCCAGCCGTTTCCGGGCAACATCATTCCTTTGAGCCGATTTGATCCGGCTGCCATCGGAACCATGAAGTTCCTGCCGCAAATCGGCGGAACGGGGCAGGTGTTTTATTCCTCCCCGCTTCACCAGAATTTCAACGAATGGCTGGGCCGCATTGATCACAATATTTCCGACAAGGACCGGCTATCCGCCCGCTATTATTACGACCGGTTTAGCAACGCGTCGGTCTACACCCCGTCCAATATTCTGTCTTACGCGGATGGCTCGCTGATCATCGCGCAGAACGCTCTGTTGCAGGAAGTTCACATCTTCAGCCCGAGTCTGCTGAATGACTTCCGCATGGGCTACAGCCGGATCGCCTCGTCGCGCGGGCCTGCGGGAGATTCCCCGAGTGTCCGCGATTTCGGAGTGAACATTCCTTACCAGCCCCCATCGAATGTCGTGCAAAGCGTCAATATCAATGGCTTCTTCAATTTCGGCGACAACCCGAACGCGCGCTTTATCCGTAACAATTTCCTGTGGAGCGATGACTTGCGGTGGGTGAAGGGCAACCACAATATCTCGATGGGCTTCGACATTGAGCGCCGGCGGGTAGACCTGGACAACGGCTTCAATTCGCCTGGCCTCTTCACCTTCAACGGCAGCTACACGGGCCTCTCGATGGCGGATTTCATGCTCGGCGATCTTTACCAGTTCCAGCAGGCCAAGGGACAGTACGAGGACACGCGCGCCTGGGCGATGGGGTTCTACGTACAAGACAACTGGCACGCATCGTCGCGCTTGACGCTCAACCTTGGGCTGCGCTGGGAGCCCTATTGGCCGTGGCATGAAATCAAGGGCCGCGTGGAAGGATTCTCAATGCCGAACTACATTGCGGGAACACGCTCCACGGTCTATACCAACGCGCCGCCGGGCTTGCTGTTCCGCGGCGATAAGGGTTTCCCTGAAAATGGAACCGGCAATAACTTCAAAGACTTCGCTCCGCGCGTGGGCTTTGCTTATGATGTTTCGGGCAACGGCAAAACTAGTATTCGCGGCGGCGTGGGCATGTTTTACGACTCGCGCTCTTCGGGCATCTTCAACAACAACATGGTGGACGTGTCTCCGTTCGCCCCCAATCTTACTCTGACTCCGCCACCGGGACCCTATAGCAATCCTCTGGCTGGGCAGTCTATTTACGCCAATATTTTCCCGGGAGTATTCCCGCCTCCCGCCAACGTCTCGTTCCCCTTGCCGATCTCGGCTCAGACCTTCAACCTGGGGAGCAGCAGCTTCCAGGTTCCCGTGGTCTACAACTGGAACCTGGCGCTGGAACATCAGTTCGGCAACGAATGGCTGGGCCGCGTCGCCTATGTCGGTTCGCACGCTTCCCATTTGTCGATCGGTGAGGAGTTGAATCCGGCGGTCTATATTCCCGGCAGTAAGCTATCAACCGACGCGCGGCGTCTCTTCCAACCGTATTCCAGCATTCCGTTGAGCGACGAATCCGGCAACTCTAATTACAATTCGCTCCAACTTACGGCACAGAAACGGCTCGCGCATGGCGTGTCGATCCTGGCCAACTACACGTTCCAGAAGAGCATCGACAATGTGCCGCCTTCCTCCGGAGGAAGCGGCGCGGGCACCACTGGCGGGGGGAGCAACAAGCCCTACCCCTGGTACGTGCCAGGCAACCGGTCATTCGATTACGGCCTCTCCGACTTCGATCGGCAAAATGTCTTTGTGCTTTCCTACGTGTGGCAGACCCCTGCGCTTAGAGGTCAGAACAAGCTGGTAAGAGGCGTCGCGGGCGACTGGGAGATTACCGGGATCGTGACCTACGAAACGGGATTGCCGTTCGCGGTTTTTGCCGGCAAGGATATTTCGCAAACCGGGCTGAATTCGGACCGTGCCGTCTACCGCGGAGGCGACCCCTATGGCAATACCGCCTGCAAAAGCGCACCGTGTGTAAGCTGGCTAAACCCGAACGCTTTTACCTTACCTGCTACCGGCACGTTTGGGAACGTGGGTAAGGGCGCGCTTGTCGGCCCAGGATTGTTCAATTGGGACATGGGAGCGTTTAAGAATATTCCCATCACCGAACGGTGGCGGGCACAGTTGCGTGGTGAATTCTTCAATACTTTTAACCACGCTAATTTCACCGATTCAGGCAATAACTATCCCATCGCCAGCGTAAGTTCCGGCGGTTTTGGAACCATTGCGCATGCGTACGATCCACGCATTATTCAGCTTGCGCTGAAGGTAGTCTTCTAGCCTGAAGAGTGAGTGGAGTGTCTTTAGCCGCGGATGCCAACCAGCATCCGCGGCTTTTTAATTTAGGCTGAGCCGAACGTGACTAAACTGCCGCACTAGGCGGCGGCAGTTTCCATTCTTCGTCGAAATAATCCGCCGTCAGGATTTCGCTTTCAACCTGCCGGTCTACTGGCTGGCGCAGCTGCAGAATCGCATAGTCTCCGAAGCGCGGGAAGAGAGACGCGTTGGTGGCCGCCATTTCATTGCGGTGGAAGGAATGCCCGCTATTCAGCACGATATAGCGGCGGGGATTCAGCGGGTTCGGATGGACCATCGCTACGATGTGCCTGGCTGGATCGTAGGTCTTGCCGCCCAGTGAAAGCTCGCGCGCGTCCCACCGCAACGGCAGGTTGGGTAGCGCACGGGCCAGCACCTGGTTGTTCTGGGGATCGCCAAACACGATCAAGTGATGGTCGGCGATATCGGCGGCGGTAACGGCAGCGGCATCCTTCATCCGCACCTGTCCGCGGAAGAACTTTGAGAAGTCCTCCACGAAAGCATCCAGCGTTTCCTGGGCATAGCGGCCTGCCAGATCGTGCGCGGCTGGTCCGGTGGGACGCACGCACAGGAAGGAATCCATGAAAGCGTCGTCGATGGGACCCTGCAGTCCGTGGCGCTTGCGGACCGAGGTGTCGACGCCTTCTTTCCATGCGCCTGCCCGCTTCAGGAACTGCATCTCGCCCTGGCCATTGGAAGTGAAACTGTGGCCGTCGATGGAAATCTTCTTCACTCCCGCGCACTTCAGCGCGAGCCCCGAGACGTTGGTGGTCTTGACCTCGATGGTTCCGTCGCTGGGGGAGCGGCGCGCGTCCACTTCAGCCCGCTGATAGTGCTGGTCGAGGCCATCGACGGTGACCCAGAAGCAGCGGTTGTAGCGAGTGGTATAGGTTACGAAGCGGATGTGATCCGGGTCGGTGCGGCCTTTCTTGGCCGCCGCGTCGATGAATATATCCGAGCGCTTCTTGCTTTCCGCTTCCCAGCGATGGGGGGTTTTTGGCCCTACCAGAATGGTCACCGGCAGTTCTGTTGTAGAGAAGTTGAGACCCTCCGGCTTGAACGTGAAGCCGCTTTTCGCGAGTTCCTCGCGGAAATTGTCAAGGTTTTGCTTCTGCCCGTCGTCTTCACCGGTGTAGGCAGCGGTGGGCAATTGGAAAACGTTGAGCGAGTAGTCGCGGGAGTCGTAAATATGGATCGACTTCAGGTCCTGCGGCGGCAGATTGGAGAAGTGGCCATAGCGAATCGTGTCATTGAAGCCGGCGCCGGGTTCGATGGCGGCCCAGTGATCGGGGTGGTGCAGCCCCAGGTGCCAGGTTCCGGAGCCTCCCATCGAAAACCCGCGCAGCAGGACGCGGTTCTCATCGATGGCGTAGCTGCGCTTCGCGGCCTCGACAGCTTCCAGTACATCGGCTTCGCCGGCCCAGCGATAGGCGTTGTTGGTGCGTCCTAGCAGCTCAAGCTGGATGTAATCCGGAGCTGGCGGCGCGGGCATGCCGCCATAGGTGATCGCCGTGTGAGACATGAACTGTACTTCGACCATGCCGCGGTTGGTGCCATGAAGGAAAACATCCATCCGCACCGGCTTGCTCCGATCGTAGGACGCGGGAACGTAGGCAATGTAGGGCTGCACACTGCCGTCCACGCGCGACCGGTAGGCGCGAATCACGGGGCCGGTGGCGGTGATCCAGCTGGGCTTGCCTGCTTCCAGTTCGCCCGCGCGCGCAATGCCCGTGTCGAGCAGAGCGATGGTTTGGGCCACCGAGTTCTTGGTGAAGTACTCATGATAGCGCCCGATCCACTCCGCGGCCTTGTGGAAAATCTCAACTTCGGCGAGCTGTTCATCCGGCACGTTCTTTTGCTTGAGAGCGGAGAGGCTCTCCTGCAACTGAGCCATTTTGCGGCCGATTTCAGCGGCTTGCTCCGGCGTTGGCAGGAACCGCGTGTCCGGTGGATTTTGCGGCGGGAGCACATATTGGCCTTTCGCCCAAGGGGTACCTGCCAGCGCGCCCGCTATCATCAGCCAAGTTCGTCTTGTCATAGTTCCTCCCAAACGCCCAACGGCTTCCTTGCTAAGCAAACTCCCCACCGGTATAGTATACGAAGTTACGCGGAAACTGGTCCACCTCGAATACAATGGGACTCGGGCCCACCCGGGTGTTGATTTGCTATTAGAGTCGATCAACTAGAAAAGGAATGAACATGCGCCGCCTTGACCTCTTCGGCTTCGCCGCTACCTTGCTGATCTTCGGAGTTACCGGTATTCCAACGCCGGCTCGCGCCCAGGAACGCGCGCAGTCAGCGGAGTCTAGAGAAGGGGCCGCCTCTCGCTATGCCGCCGCCGATATCCGCGTGATGGCGCCGGGCGTGGTCTATAACGCTGGGCTTCTGGATCTCGCGGCAGCTTATACCAAGCAAACCGGGAAGAAGGTAGCCGTCATGTCGGTCGGAATGGGCACGATCGTCAAGGCCGTGAAGACGGCGAATCCACCCGCCGATGTAATCATGCTGCCGCTGGAGTTGATGAGCAGCCTGTCGCTCGATGGCGGCGTGGTTCCCGGCAGCTTCGTGCCGCTGGGCCGCTCGGAAATGGGCTTGGCTGTTCCCACGGGCGCGCCGCATCCCGATATTTCGAGCGTCGAAAAGCTGGCTGCCGTACTGCATAGCGCGAAGGCGGTGATGCGCTCGAATCCAGCTGGCGGCAGTATGGTGGCCAGCGTGATTGAGGACAAGGTGATCAAACGGCCGGAATTCGCCGGTGTCAACAGTCCCGTCAGTACTCGTGGAGAAGGCGGTCAAGCGCTGATTCGCGGGGAAGGCGACATGGCCCTCCAGGCGATTTGCGAAATTCTGCCTTACAAGCAGATCGAACTTGTCGCGCCTCTGCCGCGCGAACTGGGCGCCTGGATCGATATGGCGACCGCGATTTCGGCGAGAGCGCAACATCGCGAGGACGCGGCTGCATTCTCAAAATATCTGTTGACGCCGGAATCGAATACGGTGTGGAAAGCGAAAGGCCTCGATCGCTATTAACTGATGCGAGGCGCCTCCGGAATCGCGCACCCTACTCCGTCCGGTTCAGCCCCAAGTGAGACGCCAGCACCGGATCTAATTGCCGGCCATTCGCATCCCTTCCGCCGCGAGCGATATAAGCCCGCGCGAAATTCGCTCTCGGAGCCATTGCGACGATCTGTTTCTCAATCGTTTCCTTCTCAATAGCTCCATTACGATCCGCCTGCACCGCATGTGCTAACGAACTACCCGGAAGTATTCTCATGTCTACCGAATAACACTCCATCCGGAAAGCGGTGCGGCTTCGGAGACGCAACCTGCTCACGGGAACGCACTTCCGCAACGTCCAGCCCCGCGATTGCATGCGGCCGCAATGCAATGCCCCGCCAGTTCGCGCCACCGTCCGCCGTTCACCACCCCGCCCGCGCAGTCCAACACCCTATTTCCCGCCACTTACCGCCGCAACTCGCCGATCCGCCCGCTCCCCCGCCCCTATTCTGGTCGACGCCTTTATGACTCGCAAACCCGACTCCGGCCGCATCGATCTCATCGAAATCTTCCGCCGCGTGCAAGCGCAGATGCTCTCCGATCTTTCCGTCGGCGGCCTCTTCGAGCACGCCACCTCCGCCGGCACCGCCACCGAGCATCACTGGATCAATCTCTTTGAACGTTACCTTCCCCGCCGCTACCGAGCCGCTCCCGCTTTCATCATCGATGCCGACGGCGGCCGTTCCCGCCAGATCGACATCGCCATCTTCGACAACCTCTACTCGCCCCCGCTCTTTCCGCATGAAGCCGGACTCCACCTGCCCGCCGAAAGCGTCTACGCCGTCTTCGAGGTCAAGCCCACCATCTCCAAACAGTGGCTCCGCGATGCCGCCGAGAAAGCCGCTTCCGTGCGAGTTCTCCGCCGGACTTCGGCTCCCATCATCGCCAGTGGCGCACTTCGCCGAGCCCCCATCCGCCCCCAGCCCATTCTCGCCGGACTCCTCGCCACCAGTTCCGTTTGGTCTGCTGAAACCTTCGGTGACAACGTCCGCAACGCGCTCACCGGCCCCGGAAGAATCGGCGGCGCGCCGCGCAACGGCAGCAGTGGGAGTGTCCCCGATTCCCTCACCCGGATTGACTTAGGTTGTTCGCTCCAGCACGGCGCGTTTGAACACGCCGCCCAACTCCGCATCAGCGATCCCGACGAATCGCTGATCTTCTTCGTGCTGCGGCTGCTCGATCGTTTGCAAGCGATGGGCACCGCTCCGGCGACGGACTTGGGAGAATACGGCCGCTGCCTCCGGTCATTTCAATAAGGCCGGCCCGCTGGGCCTCGTCCGAACCACAGGTTAGAGCAGACGATGAAATGCCTCCCCGCCCATACCTTTTACGAGCCCGCAAAATGGGGACAGCTCCGAATTTCGCCGCCCTTGCGAAACTTCGGGTCTGTCCTATTTTTGCCCCCCGATCACATCAATGACGGATGCAGATCAGCTCACATACGCCTCCGCCACGAACCAGCCACCAAGCGGCCTGAAACTACGCCAGGCTCCCCTGCTTGACGACCTGCTTATACATCGCATCCGGCGCGAGACCGATGTCCCCAGGCCACGCGACCGCGCCATGGTCCACAAACACACGCTCGAAAGACGAGGGATCTCGCAAGGGCGCCAACACACCGCGGAACTCTGAAAGATCCATCTGTACGGTGCCGCTGGTCCCATCGGCGAAGCGGACGAACAACCGGTGCCCGGACTCGGCCTTAACTTCAACCACGTCCCAATACATGGCTGCGGCCTATCAGTCTACTGCGGGCGATCCTCTAACCCGGTAATGCGTTGCTCGTGCGCATGAGCGATCCGCGCCAGGCTATCGATGCTTTCAACGACCTGCGACATTAGGACCTGATTCTTCGCCATCGCCGCTTCATTCCTCTCAAACGCCGCGTCGTACTCTTGGAATGCGAGTTCGTGCTTCTCGAACAGGGCGTCGTGTTTTGCAAACGCTTCGCGTTGGGTGTGAAGCAGCAGTTCCACGGACTGGGCCAGCGCCTCGTGGCGTTCAGCGAGCTTGTCGAGGCGTTGGTCAATATCCATCTACCGAATAGTATATCCAAACCCGGATTCCTCTCAGGAATTTGCAGCAACTGACGGGTTTAAGCCGAACGGGCTATTAGTAGCAGTCAGCTCAACGTATTGCTACGCTTACACATCTGCCCTATCAACGTGGTCGTCTTCCACGGCCCTTCTTAGCTTTCGCTTGGGAAATCTCATCTCGAGGAAGGTTTCGCGCTTATATGCCTTCAGCGCTTATCCCGACCAGACTTCGCTATCCAGCTATGCCACTGGCGTGACAACTGGATCACAAGAGGTCTGTAGCGCACAGGCCGCTCGTGTCCGTTGTGCGCATCAAACATATCGGGGCACCCTCTGGGTCCGGGTCCTCTCGTACCTTAGCGCACAGCATGCTCGTCGCGTTGTGCGCGTCAAGCATTCGCTCAACCCCTCTCAAATTTCCTGCGCCCACCACAGATAGGGACCGAACTGTCTCGCGACGTTCTGAACCCAGTTCACGTACCGCTTTTATAGGCGAACAGCCTAACCCTTGGGAGCTTCTACACCCCTCTGGGATAAACCGCGATGAACCGGCATCGATCTGCCAAACCGGAGCGTCGATGTGAACTCTTGACTCCGATCAGCCTGTTATCCCCGGCGTACCTTTTATCCCCATTGATTTACAGCAGTGAGCGATGGCCCTTCCATTCAGAACCACCGGATCACTATGTCCTGCTTTCGCACCTGCTTGACTCGTTGGTCTCGCAGTTGGCTCGTTTATAAGGCCGGCCCGCTGGGCCTCGTCCGAACCCCCAGCGCTGAGCCGTCTACTGCTCTGGTTCCTGCAGCCCAAGATGCGACGCTAGCACTGGGTCTAACTTCTGTCCATTCCCGAGCGTGCGGCCGCGAGTTATATACGCCCGCGCGAAATTCGCCCGCCGCTCCAACACCGCCAGCGGATTAGCCGACGACGGTTCTGTAATGCGCAAATCCGACGGCAGAATCTTCACTCCATCCATCTCAGGTAAGTAACTCATGTCACGTTGATATCACGACCCGCCGTCCACTCAATCTGGCCACACCACCATATACATGAAGTCACTGCCCTTAGACGTCCGCCAAATTTGTAAATTGCCGACGAATCCCAAGACTCATTGCGGATGTTGCCGGAGCGATTCCGCGCGCAGCAGAACACTTCCTTCGGTGACTACCGTGTCTCCCTGCGTCAATCCCTCGAGTACCCCGAAGCCCCCGACGGTCTCCCCGCCGATCCTCACGGCTCTCTGCAGAAACCGTCCCTCCTCCGATGCCACTCGAAGATAAACCACGCTGCCGGACGCCACCGTCTGGATCGCCTCCTTCGGAACGATGGCCACTTTCCCCGCCTGTACGTTCGTGAATGTGAGATCCACATACATACCCATCCGCAAAGCCAGGCCCGGATTCTGGATTGTCACTCTCACCTTCGCCGTTCGCGTCTGCGGATCAACGCGCGGCTCGATGTAATCCACCACTCCCCGGTAAATTCGCCCCGGATATGCCGGCGTCGTAATGGTTGCGCCGCTCCCCGCGCGAACCACGCTGAAGTCATCCTCCAGCACATTGCCCTCGATCCACACGGAGGAAAGGTCTGTTACCGTCAACAGATCCTGCCCCACCCCCACCACTTGTCCCAAATTCACGCTGCGCGCCGTCACGATTCCATCGATAGGCGACGGCACAGAGATGTACGCGCTCGGAGTTTGTCCGGTATTCAACAACTCGATCTGCGCTTCCTCCATTCCTAACAGGATCAATTTCTGCCGTGCTTCCTGCACGTGTGCCGCGTGAACCCGATGGTCAGCTTCCACCCTTTCGAGTTCCTCGCGGCTGGCCGCACCGATTCGGACCAGTTCCTGCGTGCGTTCCAACTTTTTGTGTTCTACTTCGAGTTCTGCTTCGAACCCCACGAATACGCTCTGCGCTTCCGACAGATCCCTGCTCAACACCTGAGCAATAGGCTGCCCGCGCTTGACACTTTGTCCGAGCTCGACCGAAACCTGCGTCACCACGCCTGCCGCGATGGGCGTCACGTGCACCTCACGGTACGCGTTGGGTTGAACCGTTCCTGGAACTCGAATCTCGGTACTCATCGTGCCGCCGGTCACCTTTGCAAACTGAAGATGCATGCGATCCATAGACTCCACCGGCACAGTAACTTCAATCTCCTGAGGCTTCGTGGGCGCCGCGTCTTCCCCCTTGAATGGCGCCACAGTAGGCGCAGGACTCGCGGCAGGTCTCTGCGACTTTGGCGTCGAGAATAGCATCCCGCGTTGCGCCAGCCAGCCACCCGCCCCAACGCCGACGATCAGAATCGCCAAACCCGCCAGCCAAAGCCAGTGTCGCCCTTTCCTTCCAGACTTGTCTGTGGGTTGCATCATTTACTCCCAACGCCCAACGCTGCCGCCGTCCTCACGCGCACAGAAGCTTGATAGGAACGGTTCAAAGCTTCCGTATAGCCGGTTTCAACTTCGATGAAGCGCCTTTGCTCTGCGATGACGTCCAGCAATTGCGTGCGCCCCAACTCGTAGATTTTTCGAATCACGTCTAGGTTCTGGCTCGCCTGATCCCGCACGCCGCGGCTATAAATATCCAGGCTCTCTTTGGCCTTTGCCTGCACCAGAAATGCTGCGAGAACTTCACGCGTCACAATCAGTTCCATATACTCGCGACGCCTTCGCGCCTCCTCCATCTGTGCCACCGCTGTCTGAATCGCACCCTCATTGCGATTTCTGACAGGCAGCGTGACCGACACGCCCGCGCCGATCGAATGAAACACTCCCTGGATCGGCTGGAGTTGCCCCGCGGCATTCAACCCGTTCACATCAAAACTGGAGTCCATTCGCTGGTAATTCGCCGAAATGCTCGCGTCCGCCCTGCCCTCCGTTTGGGCTTGCTTCAATCTTGCGCTCGCGACTTCCTCCGCCGCTCGGGCCGCAAGCAGGTCCGGCCGCGTAGCCAGAGCCCTTTGAATCGCCGCGTCGCGAGTCAGTTCGAGCGGCTGTGACTCCAGCGCGCCGCGTAACTGCAACTGCTCCTCCGCTCTCATTCCGATCAGGCTCTTTAGCTCAAGCATGCTCACTCCCAAAGTGGCTTCGAAATCCACGCGGCGCGAGTCGATCCGGTTTACCTCTACCCTTAACAGATTCGCGTCCAGCGGCGGCACCGTGCCCTGATCTGCCCGCGCCTGCGTCAAGCCCAGCGCATCCTGGTTCAGTTTGAGCAGATCTTCGATGACCTGCAAATTCCGCAACGCTGCCAAGACCTCGCCAAACTTGGCTTCCACTTCCCCGCGGACTTGGCGTTCGCGCTCGATCCGCTCGAAATCCGCCGTTCTGATTCCACCCGCCGCCACTTCCATGCGCCGCTCCCGCCGATGGTACAACTCCAAAGGAAGCGACCCTCCTAAGACCAAGGTGTTCTGTGGGCCTCCCACCTCTTTCGATCCGCTTATTTCAGCCGAAGGATTGGCGCGCAACCGCGCCTGGGTCAGGCCTCCGCGCGCCGCCTCCACCTGTTGCTGGGCTGCCAAAATATCCCCGTTCCGCTGCAATGCAATGGAAACCAGTTCTTCCACTGTGCGCCCATGAACCACATCGACGATGCCTTCGCTGGCCCGTTGTCCCCATAACGGAATCGCGGCGGCCAAAACCAACAAAGTTCTCTTCATCGCCGTCACCGCACACTGCTATGAAATGAAGTGCTTCCCCGGCCACCAGGGCCATCCCATCGCACATCGACCGCAAACGACCCACTCATCCCGAAATCGGCCTTGACAAGGTATTGTCCGGGTTTTCCGGCCGGTGAGATCTCGATAGGAGCCACCATCGGAGCCATCCCTGGCATCGTCATCGATGCGCTCAGCATGATCGTTCCCGCATCCACAGGTTGCTTCGTGCCGGCCGAGCGGAACGCGATCACAAAAGTGTTCTGTCCTTGCGCGAGCTCTCCTTTTTCGTTCGAGAGCGTGATCACCATGTCTCCCGCTGTGTGCGATTCAATCTCCTTGGTCGCCCGAGCGCTGCTGCTGCAGGCGCTCAGAACCACCGCCGCTACAATAAGTCCGCCAATAACGATATTCATCTTTGATCTCCTTGGTTTAAAGTCTTTCGAAGTTCTCTTTCCCGCAGCCATAAAAAAATAACTGGAGTCACAATCAACACATGTATAAGCGAGCTCACCATTCCGCCTAACACCGGCGTCGCCAACGGTTTGATCACTTCCGCACCCACTCGCTGGCTCCACATGATCGGCAGCAGCCCCGCGACGATAGTCGAAACCGTCATCACTTTCGGGCGAAGCCGTAGCAGCGCTCCGTCCATCACCGCTCCCCGAAGATCGCTCAGATTGAATTCAGAGCCTCGTTCGTTCTGCCTCCTCGCGACCGCCTCTTCGAGGTAAATCACCATCACCATTCCCGTCTGCACCGCCGTACCGAACAGGGCAATGAATCCGATCCATACCGCCACGCTGAAGTTGTAGCCCAGAAGATACAGCAGATAGACCCCTCCGGTGAGCGCAAAAGGAACGGCCATCAGCACGTGGGCAGCTTCCAGGAAGGAGCGGTAGGTCAGAAACAACAGGATATAGATCACGCCCAGAACGATCGGGAACACCACTAGCAGGCGCTTGCGCGCGTGCTCCTTGTTTTCATACTGGCCGCTCCACCCCAGGTAGTAGCCCGCTGGCAGGCTGACCCGTTGCAGAATGGCGGGCTTCGCTTCATCCACGAAGCCTCCGATGTCGCGGTCGCGCACATTGAGCAGAACCGACACCACCAACAGCCC
Source organism: Bryobacterales bacterium (assembly GCA_963779075.1). Classification (GTDB taxonomy): domain Bacteria; phylum Acidobacteriota; class Terriglobia; order Bryobacterales; family Bryobacteraceae; genus Palsa-187. The sequence goes on along the minus strand of CAVZWS010000014.1, from coordinate 8,424 downwards.
GTTTTCGCTGTTGATCATGGCGGGCCCGCTCGCGGGTTTGATCGATGCCAAGCGCCCGAGCGGAACTTCGCTTCCGTCCGGAGCCGCCACCAGAATATCTTTCAGCCCATTCACATCCTTCCGGTACTGCGGCGCATACCGCACTCGCACCGGAAAGCGCTTTCGTCCTTCGATCGTCGTCGTCAAGTTCCTCTCGCCAATGGCGGTTTCAACCACGTCTTGAATGTCACCTACACTGATGCCGTAACGAGCCGCTGCCTGGCGATCGATCTGAATGTCGGTGTAGAGCGCGCCCGTCACCTGTTCTGCATATACGTCACGCGCTCCCGGAACGCTCCGCAGCACCTCCGCAATCTCCCGTGCTTTTTGCTCTAGCGTCTTGAGATCCGCCCCGAAAATCTTGACTCCCAGTTCCGACCGTATCCCCGTGCTCAACATATCGATCCGGTTGATGATGGGCATGGTCCAGATGTTCGCCACTCCCGGAATCGCCACCGCGCGGTCCATGTCGGATTTCAATTTCTCGATCGTCATCCCCGGCCGCCACTGCTCGCGCGGCTTAAGATGCACGATGGTTTCTGTCATGTTTAACGCCGCCGGATCGGTCGCGCTATCGGCCCGCGCCACCTTGGCCACTACCGACACGACTTCTGGGAACTTCTCGATGATTTGATCCTGCCGCAACGCGATTTGCGTGTTTTCACCCAGCGAAATGCTGGGGTCGGCAATCGGCATAAACATCAAATCGCCTTCATTCAAGGGCGGCATGAACTCGCTGCCGATTCGCGTGCTGAGAAACACCGCTCCACTAAATAGGACCAACGCAATCCCCAGCGTGATCGCCCGGTGCCGCAGTGCTCCTCGCAAGACTGGCCGGTAAATCCAATGCAGAGCCCGCATCACCGGGTTATCCTGCTCGCGATGAACTTTGCCCCGCAGCAAGAGCGTGCAGAGTACCGGCACCAACGATACCGAGATCACCGTTGCACACGCCATCGCCGCGGTCTTAGCAAAAGCCAGCGGCCGAAATAGTTTGCCCTCCTGGCCCGTCAGCGCGAACACCGGTATAAACGCCAGCAGAATAATCGCCATCGAAAAGAAGATGGGACGCCCCACCAGCTTGGTCGACGCCAGCACCGTTTGCCACACGGCACGTCGGTCGCGTGGATCAACACCTGCTTGCTCCATGTGCCGGAACGCATTTTCCGTAACCACAATGCCCGCGTCCACCAGTACGCCGATGGCGATAGCGATCCCCGCCAGCGACATGATGTTCGACGTGACATTCAAGTAGTACAGAATCAGAAATGAACTCAGCACCGCCAGCGGCAGCGGCAGCGTTACGATCAGGATGCTGCGGAAATGCGCGAGAAAAATGATGTGCGCGAGAGTAACCAGCAGAATCTCCTCGATCAGCGCCCGCCGCAGCGTATCGATGGTGTTGTCGATCAGTTCCGACCGGTCATAGAACGGCACGATTTTGACACCAGCAGGAAGCCCCGCCTCCAAGTCTTTAATTTTGGCCTTCACGCGATCGATAAGTTCTCTGGGATTGACTCCCGACCGCGCCACCACCACGCCCCCCACCGCTTCGCGGCCAAGTTTTACCAGTGACGCCACCCGAAACGCATTGCCGATACTCACATTCGCCAAGTCGCGGACATAAATCGGCACGCCCGCTTTCGCGCCCACCACAATGTTTTCGATATCGGCAACCGACTGAATCAGCCCCAGCCCCCGCACAATAGACCACGACCCGTTCGACTCCAAAACATTCCCGCCAACATTTTGGTTGCTGCGCATCACCGCGTCCACCAACCGGCTCAATGGCAGACCATAGGTGCGCAGGCGGTTCGGATCGACATCAATCTGGTATTGCTGCACCTCTCCGCCCACGCTCGCCACTTCCGCCACCCCGGGCACGGAATTGAGCTGATACCGAATGAACCAATCTTGCAGCGTGCGTAGCTCGCGTAAATCAAGCCCCCCGCCTTCCACCGTGTACCAGAAGACGTGACCCACACCCGTCGCATCCGGCCCCAGCGTAGGAACCACCCCCGGAGGCATCTGTTTGCTCACCAGATTCAGCCGCTCCAAAACGCGAGTGCGCGCGAAATACAGATCGACATTGTCCTCGAAAATCACAAAGATCATCGAGAACCCAAACGCCGAGCTCGACCGCACCACCCGCACGCCCGGCAGACCCTGCAGACTGGTCGTCAGCGGATACGTGACCTGGTCTTCCACTTCTTGCGGACTCCGCCCCGTCCAATCCGTAAAGACAATGACCTGGTTATCGCTCAAGTCCGGAATCGCATCCACTGGGCTTTGCGTCAGCGCCCAATATCCCCAGCCCGCGATCCCCAAATAGAACGCAATAACCAAGAAACGATTTCGAAGTGAAAACTCGATCAGACGATCGATCACGGACTCTCCTCCCGCACCAAACACTACCGCCAAGAATTGTTTGTGGAGAAATTAGGAGAGAGACTAGATCAGGAGAGCCGCGCCCATGACCGGGATGTCAGGAGGCGATCCCGCCGTCGGATCAAACTCGACGGCAGCCCTAGCATGGCTGCGTGCGAGTTCAATCAAATCCGTGGCTGGCACCGAAATATCCGCCAACCGCGCCGCGAGATCGGAATGCGAGTGCGCCGCGGAGGTTCGCTCCAGCGGCATGGTCTGGCAGTCTTGCGGCGTGGTTTGCGATCCCGCACGATCCGTGGATTTCTTTGCCGGGTTCTTGCACCGCTGTGCTTCGCAGCAATGGCTTTTGCTCCCCGGCAACATGAAGAACTGTTGGCAAGATATACAGCCGCCCCACAAGTAACTGACCACCAGCAGAAGCGACCAACACGAATTTGAAAAAGCGCGGTACACTACGTTCCCGATTTCAGAGTAACGGAACGCGTCCTCAAAAGCAAAAAGCCCCCAGCATCCGCTGGGGGCTTTTTAATTTAATCTGGGCAACGTCCTACTCTCCCACACACTCGCGCGTGCAGTACCATCGGGGCTGAGAGGCTTAACTTCCGTGTTCGGGATGGGAACGGGTGGATCCCTCTCGCTACAGTCACCCAAAACTGGTTTTGTTCGCTCGCACAGGGCAATTGCTCCGTTGTGCGAGCTACATCAAAGAGCCGGCCTGTTAGACACAGCTCTCTGACTTGAATATTGACGGGCCTGCCACAATTTTTAAATCGTAAACAACTACAAGCTGCTTAACACTAATTTTCTGTTTAACGCGTCCCGCCTTGCAGCGGCCCGCGTATCACTACCCTGTATCCACAGTAAAATTTTATGGTCAAGCCGAACGGGCTATTAGTAGCAGTCAGCTCAACGCATTGCTGCGCTTACACATCTGCCCTATCAACGTGGTCGTCTTCCACGGCCCTTCTTAGCTTTCGCTTGGGAAATCTCATCTCGAGGAAGGTTTCGCGCTTATATGCCTTCAGCGCTTATCCCGACCAGACTTCGCTACCCAGCTATGCCACTGGTGTGACAACTGGATCACAAGAGGTCTGTTCAACCCGGTCCTCTCGTACTAGGGTCAACCCCTCTCAAATTTCCTGCGCCCACCACAGATAGGGACCGAACTGTCTCGCGACGTTCTGAACCCAGTTCACGTACCGCTTTAATAGGCGAACAGCCTAACCCTTGGGAGCTTCTACACCCCCAGGATGCGATGAACCGACATCGAGGTGCCAAACCGGAGCGTCGATGTGAACTCTTGACTCCGATCAGCCTGTTATCCCCGGCGTACCTTTTATCCGTTGAGCGATGGCCCTTCCATTCAGAACCACCGGATCACTATGTCCTGCTTTCGCACCTGCTTGACTCGTTGGTCTCGCAGTTAACCTGGTTTATGCCATTGCACTCGAAGGAGGATTTCCAAACCTCCTGAACCAAGCTTTGAGCGCCTCCGTTACTATTTAGGAGGCGACCGCCCCAGTCAAACTACCCGCCTACCAATGTCCTTCATCCCGATAAGGGACGTAAGTTAGAATCACAGAATGCTCAGGGTGGTATCTCACTGTTGGCTCCTCTGAAACCGAGATCCCAGATTCAAAGCCTCCCACCTATGCTGCGCAGAGCACCCCATAATTCATTGATAGGGTATAGTAAAGGTGCACGGGGTCTTTCCGTCTTGTGGCGGGCATCCGGCGTCTTCACCGGAACCACAAATTCGCCGGGCGGCATGTTAAGACAGTCGTCAGATCGTTACGCCATTCGTGCAGGTCGGAACTTACCCGACAAGGAATTTCGCTACCTTAGGACCGTTATAGTTACGGCCGCCGTTCACCGGGGCTTCAGTTCACAGCTTCGCCTTGCGGCTAACCGCTCCCTTTAACCTTCCGGCACCGGGCAGGCGTCAGCCCCTATACGTCGTTTTCGACTTTGCAGAGACCTGTGTTTTTGTTAAACAGTCGCCTGACGTGCTTTGCTGCGACCCCCATTGCTGAGGGCACTCCTTATCCCGAAGTTACGGAGCTAATTTGCCTAGTTCCTGAACATACCATCACCCGAGCGCCTGAGAATACTCATCTCGTCCACCTGTGTCGGTTTGTGGTACGGATACGGCCGTTCTCCTTAGCGGATTTTCCTGGCAGACAGTCGGGCGGATTTCCCCTTCCCAACCTCGCTTCACTCTGGAGTTAAACCATTACACCCAGAGCTTACGCGCTGCGTCCCCGCATCGGTCTTGATCGAACGTTCGTAGTCACGGAATGTTAACCGTGTGTCCATCGGCTACGCCTTTCGGCCTCACCTTAGGCTCCGACTAACCCTGAGCGGATTAACCTTTCTCAGGAAACCTTAGACTTACGGCGACCAGGGTTCTCACCTGGTTTTTCGCTACTTATGCTGGCAGAGTCTCTTCCTAACGATCCAGTGCTGCTCTCGCTACACCTTCACATCAGTTAAGAATGCTCTCCTACCACACGCTAGATCGAAACCTAGCGCATCCATAACTTCGGTACCATGCTTGAGCCCCGTTGGATTGTCGGCACCGACCCACTCGACCAGTGAGCTATTACGCTTTCTTTAAAGGATGGCTGCTTCTAAGCCAACCTCCTGGCTGTCTGAGCGAATCGACTTCCTTTCCCACTTAGCATGAATTTAGGGACCTTAGTTGATGGTCTGGGCTCTTCCCCTTTTGACGACGAAGCTTAGCCCCCGCCGTCTGACTCCCGCGTTACTCGTTTACGGCATTCGAAGTTTGGTTGAATTCGGTAACCTGGGAAGGCCCCTAGTTCATCCAGATCTCTACCACCGCGACGGACCACGCGAGGCTAGCCCTAAAGCTATTTCGGAGAGAACGAGCTATCACGGAATTTGATTAGCCTTTCACCCCTACCCTCAGCTCATCCGAGCTGTTTTCAACCAACACCGGTTCGGACCTCCATCCGCTGTTACACGGATTTCATCCTGGCCAAGGGTAGATCATCCCGCTTCGCGTCTTATCCCAGCGACTGAACGCCCTATTCAGACTCGCTTTCGCTTCGGCTCGCTTACGCTTAACCTTGCCACTGAGATAAACTAGCCAGCTCATTATTCAATAGGCACGAGGTCAGGCATTCCGCTTGCGCGGCATAGCCCTCCCACTGCTTGTAGGCATGCGGTTTCAGGTACTATTTCACTCCCCTCGCAGGGGTACTTTTCACCTTTCCCTCACGGTACTTGTTCACTATCGGTCGCAAGAGAGTATTTAGCCTTACCGGATGGTCCCGGTAGATTCCCGCAGGGTTCCACGTGTCCCGCGGTACTTAGGAGCCACTTGAAAGAAGATTGCATTTTCATATACGGGGCTGTCACCCTCTATGGCCGGCCTTTCCAGACCGTTCTATTAACACTTTCTTATCCCTCGTTTAACCATTTCCAGCAACCTCCCCGTTTTGTGGGGACCTTGCGACCGACTCTTGGGGGAACGAGGGGAATGATTATTGTGGTCCTGCAACCCCGGACTCTCCTTGCGGATCGTCCGGTTTAGGCTGTTCCGAGTTCGCTCGCCACTACTATCGGAATCACGGTTGTTTTCTCTTCCTAGGGGTACTGAGATGGTTCACTTCCCCCCGTTCGCTTCCTACGACTATGTATTCATCGCAGGATATCCAGTGTTCGCACTGGATGGGTTCCCCCATTCGGAAATCCCCGGATCATAGATTGCTTGCATCTTCCCGAGGCTTATCGCAGCTAGCCACGTCCTTCATCGCCTTCTTGCGCCAAGGCATCCACACGCATGCCCTTAGTAGCTTGACCATAAAATTTACTCTAAACACAGAGTAGTATTCACGCAGAGCCAACCGAAACCGCCGCCTTGGGGGGCTGCGGACTGGCTGCTCTGTTTTCTTTAGCGCTACCGGCCACCAGATATTTGGCGCACGCCACCTTTTGGAAAAGGCTTTGTGACTCCTGGTGACCTTTGCAACTTTGTAGTTGCCCGTCAATATTCAATTGTCAAAGAACATTTTTGCCGATCGCGCGCAAAAAACTTGTTTGGTGGGCCTGGATAGACTCGAACTATCGACCTCGCCCTTATCAGGGGCGCGCTCTAGCCACCTGAGCTACAGGCCCATTTTCTGAACCGCGCACAACGCTGATAAACCGCTGTGCGCTCCAGAAACCTGCGGCCGTGTGCCCGAAGCTTGGTGGAGCTGGTCGGGATCGAACCGGCGGCCTCCTGAATGCAAATCAGGCGCTCTCCCAGCTGAGCTACAGCCCCGGAAAAAATTTGAATCGAGGCCAGTTGAACGCGGGATCACCAAGACCAGCTCGATGATCATAAAAGGTCGTGCGGAACTTGAGAAAGAGAACTGAGACATGCTTACGCGATCCGTAAACGGACCGCTTCGGCTTATGGACTGGAACGACTATCACTTACTTGGATCGGCTGTAAACTTCCGATCTTTTTTCGGTGATTCCAGCCACGTTCTCTTAGAAAGGAGGTGATCCAGCCGCAGGTTCTCCTACGGCTACCTTGTTACGACTTCACCCCAATCATGAATCATACCTTGGGCCTGTTTGATTAGGACTTCTAGTACAATCCACTTTCGTGATGTGACGGGCGGTGTGTACAAGGCCCGGGAACGTATTCACGGCATCGTTCTGATACGCCATTACTAGCGATTCCAGCTTCACGCAGGCGAGTTGCAGCCTGCGATCCGAACTGAGAACGGTTTTTTGCGATTGGCTCCCCCTCGCGGGTTTGCAGCGCTTTGTACCGTCCATTGTAGCACGTGTGTAGCCCTGGACATAAAGGCCATGATGACTTGACATCATCCCCACCTTCCTCCAACTTATCGCTGGCGGTCTCCTGAGAGTGCTTCCCTTACGGGAGTGGCAACACAGGACAAGGGTTGCGCTCGTTGCGGGACTTAACCCAACATCTCACGACACGAGCTGACGACAGCCATGCAGCACCTCGACTCCGGTCTCTTGCGAGAAGTCCCTGTTTCCAAGGATGATCCAAAGCCGTTCGAGCCCAGGTAAGGTTCTTCGCGTTGCGTCGAATTGAACCACATGCTCCACCGCTTGTGCGGGCCCCCGTCAATTCCTTTGAGTTTCAGCCTTGCGACCGTACTCCCCAGGCGGCATACTTAACGCGTTAGCTCCGGCACGAACGAAATGAATCGCTCACACCAAGTATGCATCGTTTAGGGCGTGGACTACCAGGGTATCTAATCCTGTTTGCTACCCACGCTTTCGTGTCTCAGCGTCAGAAGTGGTCCAGTAAGCTGTCTACACCACAGGTGTTCCTCCTGATATCTACGCATTTCACCGCTACACCAGGAATTCCGCTTACCTCTCCCACCCTCTAGCATTCTAGTTTCCGCTGCACCCTCCCAGTTAAGCCGGGAGATTTCACAACAGACTGGGAACACCGCCTACACACTCTTTACGCCCAGTAATTCCGAACAACGCTCGCTGCCTACGTATTACCGCGGCTGCTGGCACGTAGTTAGCCGCAGCTTCTTCTCCGGGTACCGTCATTATCGTTCCCGTCGAAAGAGCTTTACACCCCGAAGGGCTTCATCGCTCACGCGGCGTCGCTGCATCAGGCTTTCGCCCATTGTGCAAGATTCCCCACTGCTGCCTCCCGTAGGAGTCTGGCCCGTGTTTCAGTGCCAGTGTGGCCGTGTGCCCTCTCAGGCCGGCTACCGATCTTCGCCTTGGTGGGCCATTACCCCGCCAACTAGCTAATCGGCCGCGGACTCCTCTTTCAGCGCATTGCTGCTTTCCCCTTGCGGGCTTATGCGGTATTGTCTCCGGTTTCCCAGAGGTATTCCCCACTAAAAGGTAGATGATCCACGTGTTACTCACCCGTGCGCCACTTTACTAGCATTGCTCCCTTTCTCGTGCGACTTGCATGTGTTAAGCGCGCCGCCAGCGTTGATTCTGAGCCGGGATCAAACTCTCGTTTGAACCGTT
>CAVZWS010000013.1:0-43741 GCA_963779075.1 Bryobacterales bacterium | reverse complement strand
AAGGAACACATCAAATCAAAGTCGTTTCGTGGAAAGACGTTGATGCAATCGTGAGTGATTTTGGTAAGCTCAATCCCTACGATCGCAGACGCAGTACCCGGCTCGATCCTGAAAATTGAAGATGTGAATTACCACGATGGGGCACAGCGCCAACTCTTGGGCTACTCGGTATCCGCCAAGCGCTATGCCCTGTTTACTCGCGAGGACTTAGGAATCCAAGTCCGAAAGGCTAGTGCACATGGCCTCGGCTATCTGTTTGCGCCGAACAAGGAATACGACGACGCTCTGGACGCGCTCCAACCTGGATCGTTGAGGGCTGGCAGTGGATACTTAGCGGCGTTCTCGGTCTTGCCCAGCTTCACCTCCCCTGGTTCGATCTTCCGGCGATGATGCGTTTCACGATCACCACACCCGAAGTTTTTAAGGTTATCCAGGCCCGCCAATCGAAGCTACCCTACCGGGATCGTGTCAAGCCCCTCAATTTTATTCAGAGCCCGGTCATATCTATTAGGCGGCCACCCTATTGGCTGTCGCCCTAATGCATTTACCCTTGTGGCTCCCTCTTCCGATGACACCGCAGGCTAGTACGACCGCGCATACATAAACATCCACGGCGGCAAAATCTACCGTCTCAGGCGACCCGGTAGACGCCTACCCTCTGAAGCGGAGCCAATGACCCTGCTGGATGTGATTAGCCAATCGCTGCACCCCGAAGCGAAAAGTTTAGCGCCAGATGGAACCCCGTGCACGGCTCGCACGCGTGGGCTACTGCTTCGCGCGCCGATCACCTTCGGCAGCTTGGGGTACATCGGAAAGGAAACCGACCGCCGCTTTGAGCAGGGGGAAGACATCAGCATACTCACTGCGAGGCCATTGCAGTTTCATCCAAACGAAACCGAGCAGCTCATGACTTCCGGTGAGGAATTGCGAAGCAGGGGTGCCAATGTGCCAATTCGAACCTCGGCCAGAGCGGCTGGAGTTAGCAAGAATCCGGTCAAAGTGGCGATGCGGGGCGGGCGTCTTCGGAAGTCCACGATTGAGAAGTTGGTGAAGGCGCTGGAAGAATTGCTTTCTTAGCAGAATTAACTTCGTTGTATTCATCATATTGGTGGGTTTGTTGGTACTATTGCGATTTCCTACGCATACAAAAGTGTCCTAAATGTCACAAATCTATGCTAGACTGAACACCCTTGTCGCATTTCCGCCGCAGCGTTCTGGCTTCATGTTGCGCGCTCGCTTGGCGCTGTTGCATTGGGTCAAGCCCCCAGTTCAGTGAGCCTTTCTTCCATGCCGAACCCTGTCGGCTATGGACAGCCCGTGCTTCTGACGGCCACGGTCACCGCAGGCGCGACCGGAAAGTGACGTTTTATGTACGGCACTACTGTTCTGGGCGTGGCTGCGCTCACCGGCACACAGGCAACGCTGACCACAGTACTGCTGCCGTCGGGGACGCGATCTTTACATGCTCATTATTGGGGCGATGCCAGCTATTCCCCGAGCAACTCCGGAGCGGTGTCGCAATCGGTAGTCGCTTCGGGAGCTCCCTCGGACTCCGGCATGCTGTCAACTATCCAGCCGGCGCTTACCCGGCCGCTTTGGTGGTGGGAGACTTGAATGGCGATGGCAAGCCCGACCTGATCGTTGGCAACTATAGCACGAGCAGCATCAGCGTTCTCCTGGGTAACGGCGACGGGAGCTTCCAGGCTCCGATGAATTCTCCGTTAGGAATAACTCTCGGCGCTGTCGCTGTCGGAGATTTCAATGGCGATGGCAAGACGGACCTCGCTGCCGCTAGCGGCAATGTAATCCGAATTCTAATCGGAAATGGCGATGGGACGTTCCAGGCTGGCGTTAGTTTCACCATCGGTTCCTCCATTTCCGTGCAAGCATTGGTCGTGAGTGACTTCAACGGTGACGGAAAACCGGATCTTGCGTCCGGGAACTCGGCGAGCAACTCCAATGCGTTGAGCGTGTTGCTGGGCGACGGCGATGGGACTTTCCAGCCCGTGGTGAACTATGCAGGAGCCGGTCCTGTGTCTTCTGTCGCCGTCGGCGACTTCAATGGCGACAACAAACCGGATTTGGCCTTCGCAACTTCCGGCGTTGGCTCGGTCGGCATATTGCTCGGTAACGGAGACGGGACCTTCCAGGCTGCCACGAACTCCAGCCCCGGCGGGTATAAAGCGAGGGGCTTGCCGTTGGCGACTTGAATGGCGATGGCAGATTGGACTTAATAGTTATCCCTCAGTACTCGGCCTCGTTTGCCTTATTGTTGGGCAATGGAGACGGAACCTTAGAGACCTCGACGATCTTTCTCAACCCAGCTCTAAAGGGTGCAAGCTTTGGTCGTCGGAGACCTCGATGGCGACGGCAAACTGGACGTGGTCATGACGTTCACTGGATTTACGGGAGTAGCTGTATGGTTTGGGAACGGTGATGGCACCTTTGGGACATTTTCGGGTTACGCCGTTGATTCCTCCCCCACGTCTTTGGTGGTGAGTGATTTTAGTGGCGCCAGGTGGGAAAGCAGACCTAGTCGGAGCGAATAACGGCACAAACAACGTCAGCGTGCTATTAGGCGGTGCCGTCCCCGAGCCTTACAGTTGCCATTACGCATGGAAATGGCTTCACTCAGGGGCAGATAGGTGCGGCTTATAGTTTGACCGTCAGCAATGTCGGTGATATCGTCGCCAGCGGCCCCGTGGGGGTAGTGGATGACCTTCCCCGCTTCACCGCCACCTCTATCACCGGCAGCGGCTGGACTTGCGTTCTTGCGACAACCACTTGCACGCGTTCCGACCCCCTTGCTGTAGGCGCCAGCTACCCAGCTATAAAAATCACGGTTAACGTGGCCGGCGGTGTCACTGGGAACGCTACCAGCACCGCGACCGTGTCCGGCGGTGGTGATGGGAACGTGTCCAACGATACGGCAGCAGACACGATCTTAGTTCATTTGACCACCAGCACCAGCCTAACCGCGACACCCAACCCATCGGTGCTAGGTCACGCGGTTGTCGTTACGGCAACGGTTAGCTCGGGAGCCGGGAAGGTGACATTTTATGACGGCGGCACCGTGCTGGGCGTCGCAACGCTCGCCGCAGGGCACGCCACCTTGTCCACCAGCCTGTTGGCTTCGGGCTCGCATTCCCTGACCGCGCGCTATGATAGCGATTCCACCTTACGGCCCCAGTACTTCAACAGCATGGGTCCAGACGATTAACCCGTTGGCACCCAATGGGTGGCAATCCTTAATCTCGTATAGCGTAGGTAGCCCAAACAGTCAACCCGCATGGGTAGCCGTGGGGGACTTCAATCGGGACGGCAAACCCGACATGGCTACGGCCAACTACAACACTGGAGACATAAGCGTCCTGCTGGGCAACGGCGACGGAACCTTCCAGTCGGCGGTGCGCTACGCAGTTTACCCGACTTATTCTAATCCGGACAGAATAGCGGTGGGCGACTTCAACGGCGATGGCAACGCGGATATTGTCGTTACCAACGGCAACGTGTACATCCTTTTAGGCAATGGCGATGGGACGTTTCAAGCGCCGCAGATCGCCGTCACCAATGCCGGCATTTCCGATTTAAAGCTTGTTGACATCAACCGCGACGGACAACTTGATTTGATCGGTATCGCTAACAACGGGCTGAGTCTTCTTGTTGGGGAACGGAGATGGTACGTTTCAAGCGCCTTTGAACACGCCGAACACAGGCCTTCAGGCTGGGTTCTGGGCTCTGGCGGACCTCGATGGCGATGGCAAACTAGATCTTGTAACGACATTTGGATACAACCCGTCCACTGTGAGTGTCGCGTTGGGTATTGGCGATGGGACTTTCCAATCGCCCGTGGGCTATTCCGGCATCCTTAATTACTCCACCAACTTTCTCGCTGTAGGAGACTTCAATGGTGACGGCAGACCGGATGTCGTGATCGCTTACTATAACGGAGTTGCGGCTCTGCTCGGCAATGGCGATGGAAGCTTGCGAGCTCCCGTCTCGTCCGTTTTAGTCTTGCCGAATTCGATCCTCATATTCACAGGCGATTTTAATGGGGATGGAAAGCTGGATTTGGCATTTAGAAGTTGCTGTAGTGTTAATGCAGCCTTCATCATTTTCGGTAACGGAGACGGGACTTTCCAGTCCGGCTTGTCGCTGCCCACGGAGGGAAACAGCGGAAATATTGTGTTAGCTGACTTCAACGGGGACGGCGAGCCCGATCTGGCGGTCGCCAATGCATCGGCGGCCACAATTGATGTGTTCTTGGGAGGACAGTTTTCCGGGCTCGGTATCGCATTAAGCCATAGGGGGAGGTTCACTGCAGGGCAGACTCGAACCCCCCGTAAGCCGTTACCCAACATGCCTTTACGGCATCGACGGGCCTGGTCACGGTTACTGACACTTTGCCTCCCGGACTGACGGCGACCGCCCTGAGCGGTAGCGGCTGGACATGTACGCTTGCAACGCTCAGCTGCACGCGTTCGGATGGACTCAACACCGCGACCAGCTTCCCCGCGATCACAGTGGCTGTAACCGTGGCCGCAAACCTTTCTCCGTCCGTGATTACTAATCAGGCTTCAGTCTCGTGGGGAGGAGTGGTGAACATGGCAAACGATCCCACGACCATTGTTCTGGCGACCACCACAACATTGACGTTATCGCCGAGCTCATCGGTTCTAGGCCAGCCAGTGTCGCTGACCGCCGCCGTGACCAACGGTGCAACGGGTACCATCGCGTTTTACAATAACGGCGCCTTTCTGGAGAGTGCCACGATCGCGGGCGGCCAGGCCAGCTCAACGATTTGCATATTTACATCTAACTTCAACCAACTATGGGCGACTTATAACGGCGATTCCACACATGGGCCGAGTAGTTCCTCCATTCACGCTTTCACGGTAATTGCAAGCCCCACCAGTGGCTTTGCTCTGCCATCCAGTTATGGCACCGGTGCCGGACCCGTGGCAGTAGTCGCCGGCGACTTCAACGGAGACGGAAATGTAGATTGGGTCACCGCCAACAATACTGCCAACACCGTTCGGTGCTGTTGGGTAATGCTGACGGGACATTCGAACCGAAACAGACTATACGGTTGGCACGCAACCCGTCAGCGTGGCCATTGGAGATTTCAATGGCGATGGCAAAGCCGATCTTGCCGTCACCAATCAGGGGAGCAGCACGCTGAGCATTCTCCTGAATAACGGAGACGGGACGTTCGCGGGCGCCACCAGCATCGCGACGATTAACTCGCCCACGAACTTGATTGTCGGCGACTTTGATGGAGACGCGAAAGCAGATCTAGTCGTTTCCGGCTATTACAACGTGAGCGTTCTCCTCGGCAATGGGGACAGAAAATTTCACAGTACGCCCGCGACTTCCCATTGTTACGGGGGCGTGCCTATCTCGGGAGATTTTAATGGAGACGGTAAGACCGATTTCATCATTGGTGGCGCCATTTACCTCGGAGTGGGAGACGGCACCTTCCAATCTGGTAATAACATGGGAATCTACGGACCGGCCGTGGTCGGGGACATCAATGCGGACGGGAAGTTGGATGTGGTGGGATTGAGCTATGTCGCGCTTGGCAAGGGAGACGGCGCATTTTAACCCTGTAAAGGATGCAACGTCGGCGGCGCAATTCACCCACTGGCGTGGTTGTCGCTGATGTGAACGGCGATGGCAAACTCGACGTCGTCGCGGCGAACAGCAACAACAATACCATCAGCTTACTACTGGGTAATGGCGACGGCACGCTGCAGACGGCGACTTCTTACGCTATAGGTTCATCGCCGCGAGGGCTGGTCACCGGGCGGATACGACAACCGGGACAGAAGCAGCAGATCTGGCGATTGTCAACAACCAAAGCAACAATGTGACTATCCTGCTGGGGAATCTTATCTCCAGTACTGAGCGTTACCAGCACGCACCCAGGTAATTTCCCAGTAGGCGGCCCTGCGAAATACACCATCGAGGTCCCGAACAACGGCCCCGGCGTTACGGCCCCAACCATCACGGTCACCGATACGCTCCCCACGGGGTTAACTGCGGTCTCGATGACTGGTACCGGATGGAACTGTGTCCTCGGTACGCTTACTTGCACGCGCAGCGACTCGCTGGGCATCGCGGTTCTCCACTCATCACCTTGACCGTAACCTTCGCGATGAATGCGCCGTCGCTAGTGGCCAACCAAGTGAGTGCCTCTGGCGGCGGCTCGCCGCCTGCATACGACATCGACCCGACCACCACCGCGAACAACCCGGTGCCTGCGCTGGTCTCACCTGCGAACGGAGCGAATGCGGTACCGGTGTCTACCAGTTTGACGTGGAATTATTCGACGGGGGCGACTTCCTATGATATATATTTCGGCACTTCAAACCCGCCGCCGCTTGTAACGAATGTCGCGACGACCAACTACACCCCGGCTCCGCTGGCCACTTCCACACAGTATTTTTGGAGATCGTTGCCCAGAACGGATTGGCGGCAATGCGTCGGAATTTGGTCCTTTACAACCCTGGCAACGGCAAAAGTCGGAATCTTCCGTTATGGCTACTACTGGTTGGAAGATGTGGACGGAAACCAGGCGTTCAATCTTCCCCCGGATCGCGCGTTCGCATTCGGAGGAATCGCCGGGGACATTCAGATCACCGGCGATTGGAATGGTGACGGACACACCAAGGTCGGCGTGTATCGTTCCAGCAACGGACTGTTCATTCTCGATACCAATGGCGACGAGCAGTTTGACTCGGGAGACGCGGTCTATAACCTGGGCGTAGGACAACAGGCGGGAGACATTCCGGTCGTGGGCGATTGGAATGGCGACGGTAAAAGCAAGGTCGGTCTCTTCCGGCAAGGCTCCACTTGGCTTCTGGACTACAACGGCAACGGCGTGTTCGAAGCGGGAATCGACAAGACCTATTCCTTTGGCGGCGCGGCCGGCGATGTTCCCGTGGTCGGAGATTGGACCGGCACCGGCACGACCAAGATCGGGCTCTTCCGGCAGGGCTATTATTGGATCCTGGATGCCAACGGCAACGGCTCGTTTGACGGAACAGCAGTAGGCCAGGATTTGGCCTTTCCCTTCGGAGGGCTTTCCGGCGATGTGCCCGTGGTCGGCGATTGGAACGGAGACGGCACCAGCAAGGTTGGGCTTTTCCGGCTGGGATTTTTCTGGGTGCTGGACGCCAACGGCAACAACCAGTTTGACGGGACTGGGACAGGACTTGGCGTTTGCGTTCGGAGGCATTTCCGGTGACAAGCCGATCGTAGGCAAATGGTAATCAATTAGCGGTAGTTGTGTCTCTGTCCGGCGCAGAATCTCCTTCCGTCGCTTCTGGCCACATGGGTGGTTTGCGCGTTACACGGTCAATTGACATAGCTTTCCGAGTACGCAGTTGTAGCTAGTTAGGTCATCAGCGTCGCCAGTTATCGTGCCGCCTCCATGTTCTCGTCTTTCATGCTACCTCTGTCGCCGGGGAACGGACCGATACTTGCTTCAAAACTATGAGCCGGTTTAACATGTTCCATCGATTCAACAGACTTTTCGGTGTGTGCCGTGGCAGATCGACACAGATTCCGTGTCAATGTGTTCCATACAGGAGGGGCTGTAGAAGGCGGGCCGTTCTATCGGAGCAAGGATTCTTGAGCAAACCGGTGTGTTTTTTCCTCTGGCATTCTCTATGAGACTGCCGTGTTCATGGCACCTACTCTTATTGTGTGTCATTACTGTTCCTGCGCTCTCGCAAATTCATCCGCATTTCGGAGTCGAGCTGGGGGCGCCGATTAATGATACACTTTTATCGACGGATTATTCCTCTAATTTTGACCGTGGGATTTTCGCTAACATTGATCGTTACAATTCCAAAGATAAGCGGTTGCTAGTTGGTCCAGTCTTTCGAGTCGATTTGGCGCGCGGCTTTGGATTTGAGTTCGACGCCTTGTATCAGCGGGTCGACTATGATCATTTCATTGCCTCTATATCCAACAACTCATTGAATCGCAGTTTCGAGCAGACCAAGGGTGACCGATGGCAATTTCCGTTGCTGACCCAATATCACGTCGAGCTCCGGCAGTATGACCGTTTGTGGAAGCGGGTCTGACGATTTCAAGAATTACGAACGCATCCGGCAAGATCAGCGATCTTTTGCCAAGTCCTTCTCAATCAAAACCTTCCTCGATTATTTATGCGACGACGACGCAAGCAGGCTTTGTCGCTGGGGGTGGCCTCGAATTGGGATTGTGGCATCTACAATTCGACCCGAAGTGCGTTATGTTCGCTTATTTTCAAAGGAGGCTGGATTTGTAGAGACTTGTTGTGGGGGTACGGCCACGGGGCCGATAGCTACGGTACCGGGTCCCTTTCGGACGAATCCAAACGAAGCGAGCTTCTTGTTAGGAATTTTGTTCTAGTGCTGAAACCACCGATCCCAATTCACTTCGGTGGTTTGGCGACAAACCGTCACAGTGGATAGTGTCCGAGGATTACCGGGCCGATCAAAACGGTGCCGGCGGGCTTGTGCGCTGCCGCCGCCCTGTTCCAGAACATAAAACGCCCTCCAATACTGCGATTTTATCCAATCTCCGATGGACCTGCGACCTAACACCATTCATCGCAGCCGCGCCGGATCACTCTGAAACCACTTGGCTGGTTAATCGCCAAACCGTCGAAGTGACCCGCGCGGCTTGAAGCGATGCGGGGTGGGTCAACTTCGGGGCTCTATCTCCTAACCCCACCCCTCAATTGACACCCCTCGCACAGCGCCTTTAGACTGGAATCTAACGATAATGGGAGTGGGATGCTTCTTGCACGCGAATTCGTCGACTACATATCACGCCAAACTATCCGCAGGCTGAGTCCCCAGTGGATCGAAACCACCGATCTGCAGGTGGCTGGCGAATTCATGGCCACCATCATTGAGGACGATCTCGCCGTCGAAGACCAGTTGAACGATGAAGTCCGCGAGATGCTCAGCCAGTACAGCGAGTACATGCGCAAGGAAGGCGTCAGCTATCAGGACATGTTCCGCCGCATCAAGAACACCCTGATCACGCAGCGCAAGGTGATCCGCGCCGCCGGCCGCGATTCCGGCGACCAGATGAAACTCTCCCGCGACAAAATCAACGACCTGTCGCACAAGATCGTCGCCGCCCTGCGCAAGAGCCGCGACTTCCGCCTCAAGCGCGACCCCAACGACGTGCGCCTGGAGCTGGTCAAGATCATCACCGACCTCCTGCAGACCGAGGAGAAGGTGGATCGCGCCGCCCGCACCAAGATCCGCACCCAGAAGCGCGAGATCGCCGAGGGCACCGAGGAGTGGGATCTGCTGCACAAGCGCTACTACGCCGAGGAACTGAAGAAGCTCGGTATCGATCTGGCGTCGCGCTAGGCCGGATTTAGCTAGGACGTTACTACTGGGCGCTCTGCAGGCAAATGATGGATCCAGTCGAGCTGAGCAGGGGTCTCCGGAATCGCTTGTCCGCGGGCTGCACTGACGGTCTCTATAGCTTTCTCGACGCCAATTCCGGAAGTCACAAGCACCGCGGTTGCGATTAATCCGGACCGCCCAATGCCTTGCCGGCAGTGAATGGCAACGTTCTTGCCCTCCTCCAACGCACCCGCGAGACCCCGTAGCAACCCGAGTGCAGCGGGCATGGAGGCAGGCACACCTCTGTCGGGAATGGGAAATGAGATAAGCTGAATCCCTTTTGACCGTGCAATGTCGCCTTCGCTAGCCAGTTGCAGTTGAGCGGCCTCGTCCTCTTCAAGCAGAGAAACCACTACCTCCAGGCCAGCGCGCCGCCAGCCGTCGGCTTCGTCCTCCAGCCAGTCTCCGCCCCGCGGGCGAGTGGCCACCGCCATTCGGCCCCGCCAGGGTCCCGGTATCCAGAAGAGGTCAGGATTCATCGCTCGCCTCCATTATCTCTCGCGATAGCTGGTGGATGTCCTCTCCGCGCTCTAGCAGCACGCTCAACCGATGATGGCCATCAAGAACAGTCCCATCCGGCCGAACCTTTAAGGAACCTTGCGCGCCAGGCGCAAGCGAGGATCTCAGATCATCAGTCGCGATGCGCCGAAAAAATTCGAGCTTTACTTTGTTCAACGTGTTGTCGGAATGCAGAAACTTGAGCTTCGGAATCACGTTCTGCGCGCGTTCTCTTACCGGCCGGGGTCCATCCGATTCTGCTTATACACGTTCATCGCGGCCGGCGAGGAAATGTAATCCAGCAGGGCCTTGGCCCCCGCCGGGTTTTTCGCGTGGGCGGAAATGAGCCCCACGAAAGATGTGGCCGTCGAAATTTCGCGCGGCAGCGGACCCACCACGTCAATGCCGGACACGTCCATTTCGCTCATGAAGGTAACGCCGACCTCGACCTCGCCTTTCGCTGCCATCGCCATCGCAGCTTTGCCGCCTGTCGAGGGCTTGACCTTCGCCCGCACTTGATCTAAGATGCCCAGCCGCCTGAGCGTTTCGTCGAAGCTGACTCCCGCCGCCGCCCCGATGGCCGCGGACGGATACGCGACGGAATTCGCCGCGAGCAGCATCCGCTTGACGGCGTCGGGCGTCGAGATGTCAGGCTTCGGCGCGCCCTTGCGGACGGCAACGCCCACCGCGGAACTCGCCAGCGGCGTCGCGGTGCTGTCCAAAGCGTTCCCCGAAGCGATCACCGCCGGATACGGCGGCTGCACCACCGCCACGTCGAAATCATCGCCGCTCGCCACCTGGTTCTTGGTCACCAGGCCAGTACCGAAAATCGGCTTCACCTTGTAGCCCGTCTTCTTCTCGAAGCCGGGGATCATTAGCTCCATCGCCTCGCGGATGCCGCCGGGCGCGATGAGCGTGACTTCGCCGCTCTGCGCGCGCGCCGTGTGCCAAGGCGTCAGCGCCACGGCAATTAACGTTAGCGGAATCAAATGCTTCATGGTTTTACATTCTACATCGGGCGCGGACACGCAGGCGCGCCTATAACCAAACGAACCCAAGCGGGACGGTAGGACAGGCCCATGGCCTGTCGCAAAGAAGACAGGCCATGGGCCTGTCCTACTCGTTACTTTACCGGCTTCGCGCTAGCCTTCTTGCTATCCGGCTCGGGAGGCTGGTAGCCCTTGAGCGAATTCCCGTGGTCGCGGAAGTACTCTCCCGCTGGAGTGAGCTTGCGGGAATCGGGAGGGTGGCAGAACTCGCAGTCCTTGTGGGTGCGGCGCGTGTATTCCGGCTTGGCCGGACTGATCTTGGCGGATAACAAGAGCCCGGCCGTCAGGATCAGGGTTGGAATCATCCATTTCATGCCTGCGCCGCTTGCGCCGCCGCGGTCACCGAGCGAATAATTTCGATGGCTTCCTGAATCTGCGCGGTGCTGATGTTGAGGTACGGGATCGCGCGGATGCCGTCGAGTCCGCCCGGAAGCACGCGCAGGCCCTTAGCGGACAGGCGCTCGGCGAACTCGCTCGCGTGGAGACTGGTGACTTTGAAGCGCAGGATGTTGGTCTCGACGGCCGCCACGTCCACCATCAGGCCGGGGCAATCGCGAATGCCCTCGGCGAGCATCTTGGCGTGAGCGTGATCCTCGGCGAGGCGCGCCCGATTGCAGCGCAGCGCGTAGAGCGCCCCTGCCGCGATGATCCCCGCCTGCCGGAAACCTCCACCGAATTGCTGCTTAAACCGCCGCGCCCGCTTGATGAATTCGCGGCTGCCGCACAAAGCCGACCCCACCGGCGCGCCCAGCCCTTTCGAAAAGCACACGCTGATGCTGTCGAAGAACTGCGCGTAGGTCTTCTCCGGAATCCCGGTGGCGACGCTGGCGTTCCACAAGCGCGCGCCGTCCAGATGCGTTTTCAGGCCGCGCTCCCGCGCCACATCGGTGGCCGCCTTGATCTGGTCGAGACTCCAGATTTTGCCGCCTCCGCCGTTGTGGGTGTTCTCGAGGCACAGCAGTTTCATCGGCGTGGCATTGGTCGAAAGTGGGTAACGGCTCGGCACTCCCAGCGTCGCGCGGACGTCGTCGGCGGTGAAAACGCCGCGAACTCCGGGCAGCAGCCGGGGCAGCGTGCCCGAAAGCGCCGCCATCCCGCCCGCCTCATTCATATAAATGTGCGCGCCCTGGTCGAGCAGCACGGCGTCACCGGGTTCGGTGTGGGTGCGCACCGCGATTTGATTCGACATGGTGCCGGAGGGCACATACACGGCGTCTTCCACGCCCAGCACTCCGGCGACTTCGGCTTCCAACTGCTTTACGGTGGGGTCGTCGCCATAAACGTCATCGCCCACCGGCGCGTGCGCCATCGCTTCGCGCATTGCATCCGTCGGCTGACTGCACGTATCGCTGCGGAGATCGATCATAGTTGCCACTTTGCTATCTTGCCATGATTCGGAGAGTCTCAGCGACAATAGAAACAGAGTGACGCTCTCGTTCCCCGCCTTTCAATCGCGAAACTACCGGCTGTACTTCGCGGGGCAGAGCATTTCGCTGATTGGCACCTGGATGACGCGGCTGGCGACCAGTTGGCTGGTCTATCGCCTCACCGGTTCCGCATTCCTGCTTGGCCTCGCCGGCTTCATGAGCCAGATTCCAGCGCTATTTCTCTCGCCGATCGCAGGCGTTTGGGTGGACCGCTGGGATCGCCATCACGCCATGGTGATCACGCAAACGCTGGCCATGCTGCAATCGCTCGCGCTGGCCGCGCTTACCCTCACGCACACAATCAACATGCCCTGGATCCTCTTCCTCACGTTTCTGCAGGGCGTTATCAACACCTTCGAAACCCCGGCGCGGCAGTCCTTCGTGATCCAGATGATTCACGACCGCTCGGCGCTCGGCAACGCCATCGCGTTGAATTCCTCCATCGTCAATGCCGGGCGTTTGGTAGGCCCCGCCATTGCCGGCGTGGTGATCGCGTGGGTGGGCGAAGGCTACTGTTTCCTGATCGACGGCATCAGCTACATCGCCGTGCTGTACTCGCTGCTGGCGATGAAGAACCTGCTTCCCGGCCTGCGCAATCCGCCGCGCAACGTTGGCCAGGAACTGGCCGAGGGCTGGCGCTACATTATCGCGTCGCCCGCGATTCGGTGGATCCTGCTGATGCTCACTCTGGTGAGCGTGATCGGGATGCCCTTCACCGTGCTGCTGCCCATCGTCGCGGATAAAGTGTTGGGCGGGGGAGCTCACACCCTCGGTTTCCTGACGGCGGCTACCGGCGTGGGAGCTCTCACCTCCGCAATGGCCCTCGCGATGCGCCGCAGTGTGGTGGGATTGGGCAAATGGCTAGGGATCGCGGCGGGCATCCTGGGCGGATCGCTGATCTTGTTTGGACTCTCGCATTCCTTCTGGTGGTCCCTGCTGCTCATGTTCGGCGCAGGCTATGGCATGATGCAGCAGATCGTAACCAGCAATACCATTCTGCAAACCATCGTCGCCGACGATAAGCGCGGCCGCGTGATGTCGTTCTACGCGATGTCGGTGTTCGGTTTCTCGCCGATCGGCAGCCTGATCGCCGGCGCACTGGCTTCGTGGATGGGCGCGCCCTACACGCTAATCCTGGGCGGAGTGCTGTGCCTATTCGCGTCTCTCTGGTATTTCGGACGCCTATCCGAAATCCGCCGCGCGATCCGCCCCGTCTACATCGAAATGGGAATCGTGCCGGACCCGTCGGCAATGACGACGGAACACCAGTGACCCGGGTCTAAGCAGCCGCCTCGCGTAATGCGGCGCGGGCCAGAGTGCGAGTGGAATCGAGGATAGGGAGCACGGAATCCTCGGCGCGAATCAGCAGCGGGATTTCGGTGCATCCCAAAATAACGGCCTGGCAACCGCTGCGCTCAAAGATCTGAATCGCCTGCTGGAAGTATTCGCGAGTGGAAGAAGCGAAGCGCCCGAACACCAGCTCGCCCATTATTAAAGTGTTGATCTGTTGACGTACACCGCTTTCGGGAATTTCGCAGGCGATGCCATGGGCGCTGAGAGCGGTTGGGTAGACCGGCCCTTCCATCAGCCATCGCGTGCCCAGCAGCCCGACTTTGCGATAGCCGTGCTCGGCCGCGAGCGACGCGATCTCTTCCGCGATATGCAGCCAGGGGATGGGCGATCGGGCGCGAACCAGGTTGAGTCCCTGATGCGCGGTGTTGTCGGGACAGATGGCGAACGCCGCGCCCACGCGCGCGAGTTTCCCGGCCGATTCGAGCAGCAGGTTGCCGACGGTGGGCCAGTCCTCGGCTTCAATGGCGTTCATGTAGTCGGACAACGGAAAGGTGTGGAGGGTGACCTCAGGATGCGCGTATCCGGTGCGCGCTTCGCCCTCCTGACAGATGGTCCGGTAACACAGCGCCGCGCCTTCTGACGTGACTGCAGCGATCCCGATGTGTTTGGCCAAAGTGTCGTGTTTGGGCATGGCGTCCAGTATATCCGCGGGGGAGCGATACTCTGGAGCTATGACTACGGGCGCGAGCTGGGCGGTTTACGCGGTTTTGTCGGCGTTTTTCGGCGCGCTGGTGGCCATTCTGGGCAAAATCGGCGTGCGCGACGTGGATAGCAACCTCGCGGTGGCGATTCGCACCGTGATCATCGTCTTCTTCGCGTGGGGAATCGTACTGGCACAGGGCAACGCCCGCGACGCCTGGCGGATCTCGCAGCACTCGATGATCTTTCTGGTGCTATCCGCGATCGCGACCGGGCTTTCCTGGCTGTTCTACTACAAGGCGCTAAAGCTCGGCGAGGCTTCGCGCGTCGCGCCCATCGACAAACTAAGCGTGGCACTAGCGGTTGTGATGGCGTTCATTTTCCTGGGCGAGAAGCCGACTACGGGAAACGTGCTGGCCGCGATTCTGGTAACTGCCGGCGTCCTGGTAGCGGTGTTCGTGCGTTAAGACTGGCGCAGCGCGGCTGTAATTGTGCGCTCGTATTCGGGAAAATAGCGCTGGATTAGAGGCAGATCGAAAGAACGCAAGATGCTGGTGTTGCTCTCGCGTTCCAGGAGAAACTCAAAAGACTTCTCGATCAGCGTTTCCGCGGATGCGCGGCCGCCGCTCAATTTCTGCAAATATTCGGGCGTCACCGTTACCGAGTGTACTGTGGTGGAGGCGCCTTCGACGGTCACCTCGTAAGTACCTGCGCTGGTGTTCTCGGATATGAATGGTCATGTTTCGCCTTCAAGGATCACCATTGCCAGGGCCTGCTCCTTGGTGTGCGTGAGGGAGAGAGCCACGTGACGCACTCCGAGTTTCGCGGCGATTTCGGCGGCCCGGCCGTGAAAGTTAAGAGTAGGCCGGCCAGAGGGCAGGTTGACGACTTCAAAATCGCGCCACGCGATGCCTCCCGTCCAACCTACGCCGAGCGCCTTCATCCCGGCTTCCTTGGCGGCAAAACGGACGGCGTAGCGTTCAAAGCGGTTGGCCTTGCGATCGGCGTAGGCGATCTCACGGGCAGTAAAAATTCGTTCAAGGAAGCGGCTGCCGTAGCGCGCGACGGCGGCTTCGATGCGCGGCACTTCACACAGGTCTACACCGGAACCGAGGATCACTGTAATTAGGGTAGCTTGCCTTCGTTTGTCTCGAGCATAAGGGTCACCGGGCCGTCATTGACGAGCGCGACTTCCATGTGGGCCTGGAACACTCCGGTTTCGACGCGGAGGCCGCTGCGGCGTACGATCTCGACAAAAGATTCGTAGAGCGCGCGGGCCTGTTCGGCGGGAGCGGCGGCGTCAAAGCCGGGGCGGCGTCCCTTGCGGCAATCGCCATAGAGCGTGAATTGCGAGACCACCAGCAGGCTGCCTCCGGTATCGAGCAGGCTATGATTCATTTTGCCGTCCGCGTCCGGGAATACGCGCAGATTGACGATTTTTTCCGCCAGAAACGCGGCGTCGGCGAGCTGTGTCGGGCTTGGCGACACCCAGCAGAATCAGCAGTCCAGCGCCGATTTCGCCCACCACCGACCCTTCGACTACCACACTCGCCTGGATGACTCTTTGGAGCAGCGCCCGCATAGAATACTAGGATAAACACCCGAGGCGACTTAGATACTTCGCTGGATGGCAATGCGCTGGTACTTGCCGCACAATCGTAATGGCTCGGGAGATCAGATGGCAAAAATCAAAAACAGACACCGGCGAGAACCGGGGGGGTATTTTAACCTCCAAGAAGAAAAAACCAAGACGCGCGTCTCGGGTTACGGCCACGGCGACTTTATTAAATTGAAGGATGAGTACGGCAACGTCTGGCTGGGCTCGGCGGAAACCGTCGCGGACAATTCGATTGTGTACCGCTTTCGGGATGGCTTGGGACAGACGCTTACCGGTATTTCGAGCGGGTTGGTAGTCACGCTGCGCGATGAAAAAGGCAATACGTGGCGAGGCGCCGTCGACTAGAGAGGCTATCGAGTGGAACGGCAGCGCCGCTGCTGCGCCCTAACCTCCCGGTTCCATTAATTGTTGCAGGACTTGCTTTGCGGCCTTTTGGCTTGCGCTTTTCTTCGAGAGCCCCTGCGCCTGGCTCACTCAATCCTTGCCCACGCGAACCTCGACAGTGAAGATCTTGGAATGCTCCGGGCCGGCCTCGGCGACGATGCTGTAGCGGGGCGGGGGGAGCTTGAGAGTCTGAGCCATTTCCTGCAAGGCGCTCTTATGGTCGGTAACCGTACTGTTCAGGCCGTCCTCCGGGAGATCGCATGATCCGATGACGTGCTCCTCAATGAACCGGCACGCGATTTCGAGTCCCGCATCCAGGTAGAGTGCGGCGATCAGGGCTTCGACGGCATCCGAGAGCAGCGCCTTCTTCTCGCGCCCGCCGCTCATTTCTTCGCCGCGTCCGAGCCGAAGATGATCGCCCAACTGCAGATTCTGCGCCACCGCGTAGAGATACGCGGCGCTGACCAGGTACGCCTTTAGTTTGGAAAGACGGCCCTCCTGGAAAGACGCAAAGCGGCGGACCAGCGATGCGCTGACGGCGAAGCCCAGAATGGCATCGCCCAGGAATTCGAGTTGCTCGTTATCGGCGCCGTTCTTTCCCTCGATCGCATGCTCATAGACCCGCGATTTATGGGTGAGCGCACGTTCCAGCAACTCGCGGTCGCGAAAGGTGTGACCGAGCGCCTTCTCGAGAATCCCCAGGTCCACACTCATGTGTTCGCACTCACGTGTCCGCGTTCATGGGTTGCGCTCGGGTGTCCGCGCCCAGGGCGCGTCAGGCGAATTCTATTGGCCTTTCCCTTTGGCGGCGCGCGCTTTTTCTTCCGCGGCGATTTTCTTCAAGTTATCGGGAACGCCGGCGGTGGCGATCACTTTGTCGGCCAAGGCATTGGCGTCATCGTACTTCTTGTCATTGTTGTAAACCGACATCAGCCGGACCATGGCAGTGAAGGCGGGAGAGGCCGAGGTGTCGATGGCGGTCTTATATTCGGTAATGGCGGCGTCCCATTTCTTGTCGACAGTGGCGATCATGCCCAGGGTTTCGTGCGCTTCGGAAGTCAGGTCCTTCTTGATGCCGGCCCACTGCTCGTCGGTGAGCTGCGGGTTGGGCTTCTCAGCCGCGCCGATAGCGGTGACGGCGTCGTTCGCCAGTTTGGTGGCGCGCTTTAATTTTTCGTCCTTGTCCAGATCGAATTCCTTGGTCATTCGCGCGAGCTGGCTGGAGACCAGCAGCAATGCCTGGAAGTTTTTGGGGTCGGCTTCGATCGCGCGATCTCCATATACGATCGCGTTGGGGCCGTCGCCTTTTTGCCCGTAAGCCTCACCTTCCATCTGGAGCGCGACGGACTTGAATGCGGTGTCCTTGTATTTGCTCAGCAGATTTTCGGCGGCGGCGATCTTTTGGTCCGGAGTGGCTGCGGTTAAAACCGCGTTCACTGCCTCGGCTTCCGCCTTGGACTTGACCTTTTGGCCCATGGCCAGCGTGCCTGCCATCAGCAGGGCGGCTATCAGAGACTTCATCTTCATTTGGTTACTCCTCGTAAATTCCAGTTATTTTTGAAGGCTTCACTTTTTAAAGGCTTCCCCGACACCCTTGAGGGCCGCTTGCCGGACAGAATCCGGAGCGTCCGGAACGGCGAGGGCCGCCTTGTAATTTTCTACTGCCTGGTCGCGATTGCCCTGCGAATCAGCCAAACGCGCCAAATATAGCAAGCTCCACGATTTGGTTTCGGAGTCCGGCTGCAATTCGAGAACCTTGCGGAACAGGCGATCGCCCGTCTCGGGATCCCTCTGCAGCACAGCCACCCGCGCTAAACCATAATACGCTTTTGCATGCAAGGGTTGCTCGGCGGTTTCGTCCAGCACGCGCAGAAAGATCTGCTTGGCCCGGTCGAGGTCGCGGGCGCGGTAGGCCTCCTCCGCATCATCCAGAGTCTTGGCGGCGCCGGTCAGCTCCGGCGGTTTGACGGATTGCGCGGGCCGGACGGTGCGGCTGGCGCGGGAGGCGGCAAACTCCACGTTGGCCATGCGCTCCTCTTCGCGCTTGAAATCCAGGCCGGCGAACAAATTGGGGAAATACAGACGCAGCGCCGCGTCCTGCTTTTCGTAGATCGCGAGCTGCTCGGCCAGCGCCGGGGCCAGCACGAAACCCTCTTTCAGGGCCTGCTCAGCTTCGGCTGGGCGGCGGTCCAGGCGGCTCTCGATGGCTTTGATTAGGCTCTCGGTGGCCAGATCGACGAAATCGATCTTATAGTGATCGTCCAGTGCGCCGGCGCCCAGCGCGTAGTCGCCCAAGGCGTGCTTCTTATTGATGTCGTCGGAGAACTTGATGCCCAGAGGGTCTACCAGAAAGTGCAGGTAAGCGTGGCGGATGCCGTCGATCTGGGGCTCCACCGAGGGCGTCACCACAACAAAATAGTCGTCGGCGAAGCTGCGCGATTGCACCTGATTCGGTGCGCCCAGCAGATCGACATAAATCTGGAAATGGCGCCCCAGATAGCCGCTAGTGGTGTTGCGCGCATATGCATTGGCCCGCAAAATAGCGTTGATCACCGGTTCGTGATACTGCTCGATCACCTGGTCGTAGAAAGGCTGCGCGCGCTGCCAGAACTCGCCGATGCCGGCTTCCTTATAGAACGCAACGAGCAGTGGGGACAAGCCTTCAATCGAGGTAGCGTCGGGCGGGCGCACCATGTCGGGATCGCGGTAGTCGAAAAGAGGTGGACCGTTGATGAGCAGCGCGTAAGAGATGTAGCGGTTCAACTCAGCGGTGGGATCGGAGAGTTTATGGTCGCGGAAGAAGCGCTTCAGCTCGAAGACGCTGTCGAGATTGCGGGCGGCGAGCTCGGTGCGCAGCGTATGGCGGAAGGCGTGGGTGGAAGCGGCATTGATCTGATCGTCGTAACCGGCGGCGTTGATGGCGGCGAGCACTGTGAACAGCGCCTCATTGCCGTCCAACTGATTCTCGGTGCTGGTCGACGGAGCGCGCGGGCGGCGGACCGGCGGCTTGGCAATCCGCGGCGGCGGAGGGGCCTGCGGCAGGGCGGGCAGCGCGGCGGCGCACAGGGTCAGGAGAAGATATGGAATACGGCGCAAGGCAACCTCTTGGGAAATACTAATCCCAATGTTAATCCCCCAGTATACTCAGCGCGGCTTCGAGTTCTCCCAGCGCATGGGGGTCGCGCGTGGCGGCGATCCCGCGGCGGTAGAATTCGCGGGCGTCGTCCAGGCGGCCTAGTTTTTCCAGCGTTTGGCCGCCGTGATAATAGGCTGCCGAATAGGCCGGATCGGTGACCAGAACGGCTTCGAATTCCGGTATCGCCCGCGCCCATTCGCCAGTGTTGACGTATTCCATCGCCAATCCGTAACGAGCGAGTTTGCTGGCAGGGTCCTGGGCCAGAATCTGTTCGAGAAGCTGGATGCGCGGGGTCACGTATCTGTTAGGATACCGCTTAGCGCGAATTCACATGGCTTGCCCGTTGTTCAAACCCGTGCGCCGGCTGGATGCAGGCGGATGGGACCCGGCTCCGCGGCTTCCCTTGGGCGATGCCTGGGCCGGCGAGTGCACGGCCGGATGCGCCCAGCAGCCCGCGGAATCGACCCAGCGCGAGGTCTGCAACTGCGGTTATGCGCGCGGACGCTGCGAGCATTTCCCGGCCGCGATGGAGGCCGATGCGGTGCGCTTTTCGATGGGCGCGGATGGCCGGCTGATCTATATTTTCGAGAAGGATCACGCGCCGCTGGAGCACGGAGAAATCGATCCCCCAACCGACGCGCGTGAGCCGCTAGCGAGTCTAGCGCGGGCGTTTAGCGAGAGCCATCAGCTGATCGCGGCGGCCGGGCCACGTGATTTTGAGCGGTGACCGTGATAGCATGATCTGCAATGAAAAGGTTGGTCGTTTTCCTCCTTTTGCTGGCATTTGCGGGCGCACAGGGGCAAGATTCTCCGGAAGCCCGTGCAATTCTTGAAAAAGTCGCACGCGCGAATCAGTCGGGCCAGAGCTTTCGCGCCGAATTCAGCGGAAGGATGGAAAAGCACTGGAATTGACCGAAAGGTAGAAATTTCAGGCAATGTTCTTTCTCAGCCGCCCGACAAATTGCGTGTAGAGATGAAGGTTGGGCCGCTTGGGCCGATCGACCAATGGACGATCCGCGACGGCGCCCAAACCTGGCTTTACATTCCAATCGCCAAGAAGTATCGGAATTCCCCCTCAACTACGGCGTCCGCAGCCAATATGGGGAGTGCGGATCCCTCGGTATGGTTTGGTCTCGTCACGGCGGGATTGCAATCGGCGCAGACGGCGCCGGATGAAGATGTCATCCTCGAAGGGTCCCCAATTCATTGTTATGTCGTCTCGGCGAATTACGGCCCGAGTCCGGCGCGGGGGAGTACCGAGCGACGCGTGATCTTCTGGATTGACCAAATGAATTTTATAGTGCTGCGCCGTAGGGTTAATGTTCCGGTTCGGCGCGCCCAATCCCCAGAGCCGTTAGAAAGAACTCTGGACCTGGCCCTGACCAAGCTCACGTTGGCGCCCGCTATGACCGGCAGCGAGTTCGTGTTCACGCCGCCCGAGGGAGCCACCGAAATGGAAACCCCTCGCGCGGCTGGGCCGAGCACTCCACCGCCTGGGCAAGCAGTGCCGGGAACGGTTCGGGCAGCGACACTGATAAAACGTGTCACTCCTGAATATCCCAAGGCTGCCAAGGACGCGCGTATCCAGGGGCCCGTCCGTTTCGCCGCCTTGCTTGGCAAGGACGGCACCGTGAAAAGCCTGGAGCTGATCAGCGGACATCCTCTCTTGGTGGACGCGGCAAGGGATGCCGTAAAGCAATGGCTCTACAACCCGACGCTGCTCAATGGCGAGCCTGTGGAGGTGAAGACGGAACTCTCCGTTAATTTCTCACTGAATGCGGCGGGATCTGCGCCGCAGGCCGGCGCGGGAGCGCCAACGGCACCTTCTCCGCAAGGCGCATACCGCATCGGCGGCGGCGTCAGCGCCCCGACCGTCATCTCTAAGACCGAACCGCAATACTCCGAAGAGGCCCGCAAAGCGCGCCTCCAAGGAACAGTGCTGATCGCTTTAGTTGTCGGTGAAGATGGGGAGCCCAGAAATGTCAGGGTTCTAAAAAGTCTGGGCCTGGGATTGGACGAAAAGGCCATGGAGACCGTCCGCACGTGGCGTTTCGCGCCGGGACAAAAAGAAGGTGCTCCGGTGCCGGTCCTGGCGACGATCCAAGTTAACTTTCGCCTGGGTGATGTAGCAAGTTATTGGCGTCTGGACGGAGCTCTCTACAATCTGCCGGCCGGCGCTTCGCGTCCATTGATATTAATGCCAGTGTTTCCGCCGGCCTCTCCCTCCCGTGAGAGCGGTTCAGTTACCTTAGCCCTCGATGTGGACGAGCAAGGAAGCCCAGTAGATATTCGCGTAGAGAAATCTTCAGATCCTAAATGGGAAGAAGAGCTGATTGCAGCAGTACGTAAATGGAGCTTTCAGCCGGGCACTCAAGACGGAATGCCTGTGAGAGTGCCGCTGAGGCTGGAATTCTCTCGTGTGGGTGAACCCTCGGGGCCTGCTTCAGCGCCAGCAAAAACACCGTAACTGCGACTTTCGTGCGGACTACTTCTTGGCCGCGGCGTTGGCTGGTGTCTTAGCCGCGGTGGCGGGGGCTGCCGTTGCAGCCACCTTCTTCTTAGAACTGCGGCGTTTCTCGGCGGGGGGCACGCGGTCACTCTTCTTCAGGTTCGGCATCACAATGGAGAGGACGAACTTCTTTTCACCATGGTCGTCGAACTTGATCACAATATATTCTTCGTTACAGGAGAGGACACTGCCCAAACCGAACTTGGGGTGATCGACCTGCGCACTCTGGGCGAAGGCGGGTTTGCTGGCCATAAAGGACTGGACCTTCTTTCGGAGCGTAAGCTCTATAACTAATTGTATCAAAAGACTTACGAGCTTGCAGGGCGCGGAGTTGGAGGATGGTTCCAGCCGCCCGGGTTGGGTGATCGGGTCCTGCTGGGCGGCCGGGCGGGAACCTTCGGCACGGCGGCGGTGTCTACTGTATTGTTGGAGGCGGTACACTGGATGAGCGGTACGCTTGTGGCTCACACGACGATTGGCTTCCAGTTCGATGCCGGGTTTGACGCGGGAAAGGCTGCGGCGGCGGCCGTCGCCCAGGAAGAACGGGCACTGATCTCCCGGCTGTGCGAGGGCGACGAAGCCGCCTACGAAACTCTCATTGAGCGCTTCGAGCACCCGATCTTTAACCTGGTGAGCCGCCTTACCAACGATCCGGGCGATGCGCCCGACGTCGTGCAGGAAGTTTTTCTCAAGGTGTTCCGGAATGTGCAGTCCTTCCGCGGACAGAGTTCGCTGAAGACCTGGATTTATCGCATCGCGGTGAACGAGTCGCGCAATCACCGGCGCTGGTTCGGACGGCATCGCGGCCAGGAGGTCGCGCTGGAGCCGGCGCGCGGTGAAACCCACAGCTCTTTGGACTGGCTGCCCGATCCGGCTCGCTCGCCCATGGAATTGGCCATCGATCACGAACGGGAGACGCTGATCGAAGCCGCGCTTGCGGAGATCAATCCGCATTACCGCGCGGCGCTGGTGTTGCGCGAACTGGAAGGTTTAAGTTACGACGAGATCGCCGAGATCCTGGAAACCTCGCTGGGTACGGTGAAATCGCGAATCTTGCGCGGCCGGGAAGCGCTGCGCCAGCGTTTAACCGAGCGTCTGCGGCGCGAGAGTGCGCCGGCCGGCTGGAATCCGACAACGGCGGTGGCGGAATGAGATATCATCCCGGCAATCTGCGTGGCGTAGACTCCATCGGCGAGTCACTGCGGAGTCTTTCCGTGAAGGTCCCGCCCGCGGAACTGCGGACTTCGTTGCGGGTGATCGCTTCGCGGGAGCGGCAGCGGCGCTTCGAGCGCCGCAGCTTCGCGGCGATTTGGAACACCTGGCGGGGAAACGCCCAGTTGTTCTTGGATAACGTGGCCCTGTCGCTGGCGCTGCCGTTCGCGGGAGGCGTGTTCTCGACCGTGATTTTGTTCAGCATGTTCGTGGTGCCGGCTTATCCGCTGCTGTCGAACAGCGCTAGCGACGTGCCCACGGTTCTCAATACTCCGGTTGCGGTGAAGAGCATTGCGCCCTTCAGCGTGGGCGACACCGACGTGGTGGTGGATGTGACGGTGGATGAGCAGGGCCGCATGATGGATTACGCAGTGGTGGCAGGCGCGAGCGTGCTGGCCAATCCGCAGATGCGGAGACGCCTGGAGAACGCGCTGGTGTTTTCCAATTTCACTCCGGCCACTACTTTCGGGCAGCCCACGATGTCGAAGATGAGGCTGTGGTTCCAGTCGAGTCGTATCGACGTGAGAGGGTAACCTCTGGGGCGCCGCTTCGGGCAGCATTTTCTTACCCGCAAATCTATTCTGGATCGCATCGCGGACGCGGCGTGCGGCCAAGGTGCGCGTGCCGCGATCGAAATCGGCGCGGGGCGCGGTGCGCTGACACGGCCGCTGCTCGAACGGGCCGAGCGGGTGGTCGCCATAGAAGTGGATGCGGTTCTGGTGCATTATCTGCGCCAGAAGTTTCATGAGGCGATCGAGGCGGGGCGCCTGGAACTGATCGAAGGCGACGTGCTGAAGGCCGATTTCGCGGCGGCGGCGGAGCGGCCTGTGATCGTTGGGAATCTGCCGTACTACATTACGTCGCCGATTCTGGAGCGTGTGTTCAATCTGCATGGCGCGTGGGAGCGGGCCGTATTCCTGGTGCAGGCCGAGGTCGCCGAGCGCATCGCCGCCGGGCCGGGCACACGGGACTTCGGCTATCTGAGCGTGCTGGTGCAGACCCACGCCCGCGCGGAGATCCTGTTCCCGGTGGGACGCGAGGCGTTCCGGCCGCAACCGAAGGTGGATAGCGCGGTGGTGCGGTTGACTCCGCGAGATGCCAGGGCCGAATTGGGGATTACGGATGTCGCCGCGTTTCTGAAGTTCGCGCAGTACTGCTTCCGCCACAAGCGCAAGACGCTGCGCAATAACCTGGGATCGGTGTACGGATTGAAGACTATTGACGCGCTCGCCGAAGGGCGCCTGCGCGCGGAACAAGTGGGGCTGCCGGAGCTCGCGGCGCTGTATCGTAAGTTGGCCGATGCCTAAGAGCGCGCTACAAATTCTGGAGGATGAGGTCGTGGCATGCACCGCTTGCCCACGCCTGACGGCGCACTGCCGCAATATGGCCGAGGTGAAGCGGCGCGCCTATCGCGAATGGGAATACTGGGGGAAGCCGGTGCCCCCGTTCGGCGATCCGGGAGCGCGCATGCTTATTATTGGTCTGGCTCCGGCGGCGCATGGCGGCAACCGGACCGGACGTATGTTTACCGGCGACCGATCAGGCGATTTCCTGTATCGGGCGCTGTATGAGACCGGTTTCGCTTCGCAGCCCGAAAGCCTTGCGCGCGGCGACGGCCAGAAACTGACGGACGCTTATATAACGGCCGCGGTGCGCTGCGCCCCGCCGGACAATAAGCCGACACCTGACGAGTTCCGCACGTGCCGGCGCTATCTGGAACGCGAGCTGACCTTGCTCAAGAGCCTGAAATGCGTGGTGGCACTGGGTAAACTGGCGTTCGATGCGTATCTCGGCATCCTGCGCGACAACGGCGCCATTCGCAGCCGCGCAGCATACACGTTTGGCCACAACGTGCAGTATGAGATTCCCGGAGCGGCGGTTTTGGTGGGCTCGTATCATCCGAGCCAGCAGAATACTTCCACCGGCAAGTTGACGGCGCAGATGCTGCGCGAGGTTTTCGAGCGGGCGCGGTCTATCTGCTCAAGCTGACGAGGTGCTGGCCGCGCGGCAGCAGAAGGACGTTGCCTATCATCTCCGGGGCACGCTCGACGCCGTCGATTTGTAGTTTTGCGGGCGAATGCTCGATCAGCGCCATCGCCCGTGCAGTGCTTTGATACGCGAAGTCGATGCCCTGCGGTGCGACAGCGGCCATCTTCAGGTCCCCGTTGAAATCGAGGATGCGCATGGGCAGGGCTTCCGCCGCCGGAGCGGGCTCGATCGCATGCGGGCCGGGCATCAGCCAGAGGGTGTCGTCGCCGGCAACGGGCCACAACTTTCCGTCTACCAGCGCCGGACCCTTCCACGGAACCCCCACGCCGCGCCGGGATTCCACCACCAGCTTTCCATTCACCAGCTCGGCGCGCTCGACGGCGGCGGCCGCGGAAGCGAGCAGGGGCAGGTCCCAGCGCGCAATCGACGCTTCAAAGTATAATGCCACGCGCGGGAATGAGTTGGCCGCGGCGTGAACCAGCTCAAACAATTCCGCGCCGGTCTGTTGTTTGGTGGGGTAGACGTCCTGATAGCGGTCGACGATGTTGACGTCGATCGCGAGCTCTTCCTGCGAGGAAGTAAGCGGCGCATAGCGCGCGGCGATCTGCGGGTAGCGCTGCGGCCCCAGGTTCCAGACGGTGGCCGGGTCCTCGATGAGAAACGTGAAATTGTGCTGCGCGAGCAGGGGCAGAACGCGCGCGGCATCCGCACCCAGCTTTTCGCGCATGCTGGTGTCAAAGCGGTCGTCGATATGCGTGACCGTCAAATCCAACTGCGGTTTCAGGCGGCGCAGGTCTTCGATCTGCGCGATCCATTCGGTCTGCTGGCGCTGGGCGAGTTGCGCGCGGAATTCCAGAAATTTGGCGAGGCCGGGCGCGTTCTTCTGCCAGTTGCGAGGCGACTGGGCGTCGAACAGATCGAGCGGATCGAATCCCGCAGTCTGCTGGAATTCGCGGCGGACGTCGGCATTGAGCGGCGTGAAACGCGCCGGGTTCTCGTGGCCTTCGAGCGATTCGAAATATAGCTCGGCCAGATTCACGCCGTCCCAATCGAAGCGCGTAAGCAGATCGCGCGT
Source organism: Bryobacterales bacterium (assembly GCA_963779075.1). Lineage (GTDB taxonomy): Bacteria > Acidobacteriota > Terriglobia > Bryobacterales > Bryobacteraceae > Palsa-187. The sequence goes on along the minus strand of CAVZWS010000013.1, from coordinate 17,433 downwards.
GCCCGCCGAGACGGCGGCGAAGGCATCCCGATTGGTCAGGTTCATCAGCTTGCGCCAGTCGAGCTGCGCGTCCTGTTGCAGCGCGGTCTTTTCGCGCCACTCGGGATGCTGGTCCCAAAACGCTTCGCTCACGTGAGGCAGTTCCAGCCACGCATAGACCTGGATGGCATAGCGATGGCACGCGTCGATCAAACGCCGCAGATATTCGTCACTCTGCGGATCGCGCTCCCAGAAATGCCAGGCGGCAACGTGCAGCGCGCTGATTCCGGCGGCACGCCAGCGCTGGGCGAAATAATCCACGTCGACGCGCGCGCGATAAGCCGAATCGAAGAACGCCCACAGGCGCGCAGAGCGAAAAGGCGGTTCGAGCCCCAGATCGAGGAGCGCCTGCGGCAGATAGGGAAAGCGCTCATAGCCGCGCGCGCCGAGTGGAGCGGCCACCCACAGCACCGCGCCCTCGCCTTTACGGTAACCGGCGAGGAGCGGCGCCTTCTGCCAGCGGTCCCGCGCGAATACGCGAGCCTCGGGCGGGATCGCGACCACCGGCAGATCGAGCGCCTTCTCCCACACGATGCGCAGATCGGGGGCGCGCAGGTCTTCGACGCTCTGTACTGTTACGCTGCTGCCTAAGGCCGGCGGCTGGGTGCCCGGGCGAAATCCGAAGGCGGCGGCGAGCGGCGACTCGCCTTCCAGAATTAAGATGACACCGTGCTCTATCCGGGCCGACCATTCAGCGTAGGGCAGGTCGGTTCCGTGCGGTGCGACGATCACGCTCGCTCCGCCGCCGACTCCGTTGGTCAAGCCCAGCGACGAAAGCAGTTCGGGCCAGCCTCCCGAATCGTCTCCTATAACGTGAAAAGAGAACCGCGGGGCGGCCTGGATCTGTGAACACGCCCAGACGATCCACAGCCATCTAGCGGGAAAACGCATACCAGACTCCGATCCGTACGTCATTGAAGGTGGGCCCGCGCGGATTGCCGGCGTTCACCAGGTACTTGCCTTTGAGCAGGTTCACGGAGAACAGCAGCGGCGATGCTCGCCCACCGAGGCGGAAGCGCAGACCGGGGCCGGTCTCCATATAGTTCGCCCAATAGAGGCGCTTCACATCGGTGATTGCGTTGAAGTTCCAATACAACTGCGGGTGCAAACCAGCGAAGCCGGTTTCGGCCTGGCGCAGCGTATATCCAGTGCGATTCTGCGAATAAAGCAGAGTATCGTTCTCGAAGCGGCGCACATAGACCGCGTCGTCATTGGTCTCCGCGAAGAGGCCGTGCGAGCCTCCGGTGAGCAGATGGCCGAAGCCTTTGCTGTATGACACGCCGCCGCGATAATCGGGCGACATGAGACTGGGATCCGTGGGCGTAGGGCGGTATCGAAACTGTTCACCGGCTTCCAGCCATCCCGTGACGCCGCGCCAGGTGCGGGTGGCTAGACCGAGTGCGGCGATCACCGCGTTTTCGGAAAGATACTGCGGAGCGAAACCAATCCCCGGCTCGACCGCTCCGTGCGAGTCCCCGACAAAACGCAGGGACAAGTAGGGGCGCACCAGCCAGGCGGGCAGATTCAGCTCGGATTTGGCCTGCGCATAAGCGAACAGATCGTGCCAGCGCGAGGAGAACGTGGGGAAGACCCATACGGTAGTACGGAAACGCTCTAGCGAAGGGGCCAAGTTGCGGGACGCACCGGCGGCTTCGGCGGCGGTCTTCACGTCGGGGCTTTTGCGCGCAAGGTTGAACCACTTGACGGCGTCGCGATCGTCTTTGAGCAGGTTGTTAGCCCAGCCCAGCTTCAACATGACGTCGAAATCCACCGGATCATTCTCGTGAGCGATGGTAAGATAGCGCAGCGCGTCCTGCAAATAGCCTTTATCGAGACTCTTGAAAGCGAGCTCCTTGGCCTGATCCGATACCACGGGATGCGATTCTTCGGGGCGGCCGCGCAGCGTCCGGGGAATGTCGAAGGCGCTTCGCACGCGTTCCGCCAGGTTCTCATCGCCGCTTTGGAGGACGCGGTTGAGCAGAGTCATCGCGCCCGCGCCATCTCCACGCGCCATCTTCAAGAGTCCTAACTGGGTGACCGACAGCAGGTCATCGGGAGCATGTTCGACGACGGACGTGAACTGCGCCTCGGCGTCAGCCGTGCGCTCCATCTGAAGCTGCAGATAGGCGAACTCGCGCTGCAGGGGGACATTGGAGGGATCGAGCGCCAGCGCCTTCTCGAACTCGTACACATAGGGATAGCGCGCGGGCAGGAGTTCGCGCGCTAGTTCGGCGACCCGCGGCTCGGCTCCGCGCGACGCCGCGAGCAACGCAGCAGCGGCCTCTTCAGCGCGGCCGAGTTCTTGCCACACGCGCCCCAAATCGAGCAGCAGCTCGCGATGATCCGGGCGCAATTTCGATGCCTGTTCATAATGCTCGGCGGCAAGCGGGAGTTCGTCGCGCTGTTCCGCAAGACGCGCCAGTTCGCTGTGGCCGCTGAAATTGCCGGGCGAAAGCGCCAGCGCCTGTTTCCAGCGCTCAATGCCTTCGCGCAAAGGGCGATCGATATTCTCAAAGGCCTGGGCGGCGGTCGCACTCGACTGGCGATAACGGTCGAAGATGCGCCGCGCCGCCACCTCCTGATGAGTTTCGTAACACAGGAACGCGTATTCGAGCGCCACTTGATCGTCACGCGGGTCGAGGCGCATGGCCGCGGCAAACTGATCGCGCGCGGCGGCAGTTTCGCCCACCTTGAGAAGCGTATACGCGAGATCTTTGCGGACCGACGGCCGGTCCGGCGCGAGGGCGATGGCGCGCTCAAAGCCGGCAATGGCGCGGTCATATTCTTTGGCCTGCAAGGCCTGGTAAGCGCGGTCCAATTCCGCGTACGCCGGATCTATAATGGTCTGGCTAAACGCGGCAGCGGCAAAAGCCAGGAACAAGACGTGTTTTCGCACTGAAGTATCAAGATAGTGTCTGCGGCGAGCCACTTTTCTCGGCCACTTTTCCGGGAGGATACTTGAGCCGGCGCATTTTTATTACGGGTGGGACGGGCTACATGGGTAGCCGCTTGATTCCACGGCTGGCAGCACAGGGGCATGACGTGGTGGCGCTGGTACGACCGGGATCAGAACACAAGCTACCGGCTGCCTGCACGCCGGTTGTCGGCGACGCGGTCGACGGCGCCTCGTACGAGCAACATCTCGCGGGATGCGACACATTCATCCAACTGGTGGGAGTGGCGCACCCGAGTCCGGCGAAAGCGAAGGAGTTCGTAGCGATCGATCAGCGCTCGGGAATCGAAGCCATCCGCGCGGCGAAACGCGCCGGCATCGCACATTTTATTTATGTGAGCGTGGCGCATCCGGCTCCGGCGATGCACGCCTACATCGCCTCACGCTCTGCCTGCGGGGCGGAATTGGAGGCGAGCGGGCTCAATGCCACTATCCTGCGGCCGTGGTACGTGCTGGGTCCGGGACATCGCTGGCCTTATGTTCTGATCCCCTTTTACTGGCTCGCGGAAAGGATTTCATCTACTCGCGAAAGTGCGCGGAGGCTCGGGCTGGTCACGGTGGAACAGATGCTGCGGACGCTGGCCGAGGCGGTAGATCATCCGCCTTCCGGCGTCAGCGTAATTGAAGTGCCCGCGATTCGGGCTACGAAATAACCCGGCGGAGCGCTGCCGGGCGAAAGGCACAGCGAAAGGCCACGATGACGACGCCCGTTGCCCGCGCCACCGCGATCTCGCGTTTGTGCTAGGTTACTAAGTATCCCCGTCAGAAACGGCCCACGTAGCGCAGGAAGGGATGGAGCTGCATGTTGGCTGGAAGGCGTTTTAAACTGCGTGAACCTGTTATTGCGACCGCCTTCGATAACAACGGAGATAGGGTGGCCGCCATGGTCCCAATGTCGTCCGTTGTCGAGATCGTCAGCCGAACTGCCTCAGGATTGCGGATTGTGGATGTGTTGTGGGATGGAAAGGTTTTCGCCATGTTCGAAAGCGATCTTGCGGAACGGGGCGATGAACTTTGTGAACCAACGGCCGAACCACGTCCAGCGAGAGTCGAGGGCCACTCCCGCAAGCGGGCCGAAAAAGTGCGGTGGGCGGCCGGTTTTTGACTTGCGATAGCAGAGTGTTATCGCAACCCAGGGCGGCTGAATCTCGATCAATCCGATACGCGATCTCAAGGTCGATCCAATAGCCCAAGACCTCGCTCACGGGCCTTTCGTTTAAGCCGTCGCCGTCTGGCTGAAATAAGCAACGCCACGCCTGTAACGATAGCGAGGCCTCCCAAGATCGCCCAAATCGGTCCAGCCATGAATCTCCCAGCCATTGGTTTGGTGGTCGCGCGCTACTGTTTAACGGGTAGCTCCTGCCTAAGAGCTAAAGAGCTAAAACGACAAGATACTTGGCTATTCACGACCTCCGATGGGCTGATGTGGCGTTTCGTAATTCTGTCACGGCTGCTTGTGGGGCGCAAGAGTCGGGAGCTAAAGAGTGGGAGCTCGCGACCGCGAAGCACGACCGCCGCGACTAAAGTTCGACGCCCGCGGGGCGCACTGTAGCGTGGTTCGGAGACCGAATCAACACTCTGACACGTTTAAAACGGCCAGCGGTGAAATCTGCGGAGGGTCCAGAAGGCGATTCCCAGGCAGGCCAGAAATCCGCTGAGAATGGCGACCCACGCGATCATAAAAGCTCTATCGCCGGAACGATTGCTGATATATCCATGATGAGCCGGCGTCGGGATACTGAACCGACGAAAAAAGAGGAAACGGGCCCCGCAAGAGGCACAGCGGAAGATTTCGCTGCCCATCATGAAAGCCAGGTCTTCACGGGCACCATGGGCCCGGGAGCGCACCATTTGGGATTGGCAACTTGGACAATGGCGCTCCAGAACGTGGTCCCGCACAGGCGTCCATTTTACCCCGTGGGCCTATCTTTCGGCCAGGGGGTAGCCTCGAAATTTGCTGAAGCGGCTGTCACGTCCCGGAATGAAACCGCGGGATGCACGGAGGGTTGAGCGAGGGCCCCAGGTCCGTCGCGGGACTGGAGAGAAGCGTCAAGCCAAGCTGCGGCATCGTAACTATTCTGCGGCTGCCGATGTGCGGCTACCGGGCGCCGACGGTGGGAAGCGCGCCGATTCGGGCATCACGCTGGCTGCCTCAAATTGAACGGCCTATAAAGTGGCTCGGTAATATGCCCGATAAGACAATCGACGTTGCTGTCCCACGAACCGAACGGCAGGCGGGGGAGCCTCCTCCGAACTCTCCTTACCCACTACTGCCGTTCGGCTTTCAATAGGCTGCCTTCAGCGTTTCTTCTTCGGGTTCGCGTTGGTTTGCGTGGCGTCGCCCGTGTGGCTGCCTTTCAGCCTCGGTTCCTCCTCATTGCATAGCAGCGTTTTAGGCACGCTTCGCAACGATAGGACGTGATGCCAGTGAGTAACAGGAACTTGTCCCCGAAGCTGGGCCACGAAGATCGAATCCTGCGGGAATGACAATGGGGGCACTTGGTGATCTTACGACCACGAGCCGAGGCTACGATAATTAATGTCAAGCACCACAACAAAACGGCAGAAACTAAGCCCAGAAAAATCAAGTAGGGGATTCCCATGCCCGGTTCATCTCTTCGTGGTAGGTATGTGAAAGCCTGGAATCGCCAGATCGCACGCGAGCTTTGATTCATCAGTGCGCCAAGGCAAACCAGTCGTGCGACCGCCGTGCCACGAAATGGCGAATATCCTGTTGCTCCGACTGTGATGCCTTGGGTTCTGTGTTCTGTCCTGGCATGGAGCCTGGCGCCGCGGACGGCGTCATAGCGATCTCCGAAAGTTCCTTCCGTAGTTGCGTGTGAGCTAGTGCGATAGTTAACTTCTTTTTGTCTTGTTTGAGCCCATGGCAGATCACCGCCAAACTGGTGAAGCCCGTAATCATTACCACATCAAAAAGCCAATGGAGCACCGGCTGATCGAATCCCATGCCTCAATTCTTGTGCAAAGTATGGCGGTTCATGAATAGGCCGGCGCGTCCAATTTGGAGTGGTACGAGTCTGAAATCGGCGTGGGATAGCAGGACCAGCGCAAGGTCAGGTGTCGAAGCCGCTGGGTGCCGGAAAGGCGTTGGTTGGATCTGCGGTTGCGGCTCACCCCTTCGCGCGGAACTCGATCTTTTTAATGACTTGCGATAAGTGAGGCCTATCACAACCCATGGAAGCCGAGGCGTACTACATGACGCGGGTATTGACTCGGCTCAGTTTCACGGGGCCGCGCAGTGAGTTTCGTAACCCGGGTACGGGTACGTTAGGCGTGACAGGCCGGTACTTTTACGCTGGCTCAAATTGAGTATGCGCAGAAATAGGCCGCATACTGTGGTGGGAGTGGATTAGATGGACCGTATACCGAAGCCCACCAACGATCACGAGCGCACGATTGCAGTGGCAATCGAATGCCTAGCACCCAACACTCCATGCGAATCCATCGTGGCGGAAGTCGTGATGTCCGTGCCTTTCGACATGTCCATCTCGGACACTCAATTCTTATGCAACTACGCGCATTGGAGACTAGCCGACTCGGTGAAGAAACAACCGGTACGTGGGATGACCCCGGACGAGTACATCGAGAAGCTGTACCAGCTCGCCACACAGCAGCCGCAGTAGGCAGTGCGGCAGTTCCAATTTACCGATAGTGGGCCGAATCTGAGTCTTCCAGTTGCTGGTTCGGCATAGTTTCTTGCAGCGTCGTCTTAAGAAGTTCCGCCAGCTCGGAGCGTCCTATCAATACCTGCCAAACCTCAATGCCAGTGCGAAATAATGAGCGTTCTGGCACGGAGTGGGTAACCACGCCGAATAGCGCGCTGTCGTTGATGTTTAGCTCGACGGCACTTCCGGGGGTGAACTTGAGCGGCACGTAAACTCCGATACCAGATTCCGAAATGTCAAAGCCCCGGCCCGATGCTGACACTTCTGGCCTTGCGAGATCAGTTAAGCGAACTTGAAAGTGCGCTAGATGGCGCTCATGAATCCTGCGATCCATTCTCCGCCTTTATCGGCTGATCCACGGCCTGACATTAGCGCTAGGCCAGGCCGGGCGAGTACCGAACCGGATGATTTCCCTGGGCCCAACCGATGGTTTATCGGCGCGCGCCTCGCGAAAGCCGGCGCCGATGCCCGGAATCCGTCCAACTCGCCTTCGAGCGCATGACGGCACTCCGACAAATCCCCCACACTCAGGAATACCAATGCCGCTGTGGTGTAATGAGTTCAGCATTTCAATGTGCCCGGGTGGCGAAATCGGCAGACGCAAGGGCTTAAAAGTCCGATCGGGTCAGTCGTTCTTTCGTGTTACCTTGAAACCGTGCGGGCGTGGCGGAATCGGCAGACGCATCGGACTTAAGCGAACGAACTTGAGTGCCCGCCGGGAAACCGGCGATGCAGAACTGCTCAAATTCGGGGAACCCTGTAACATGGCGATCCCGAGCCAAGCCCGGCCCGAAACGGCCGGGAAGGTGTAGAGACTAGACGGGCAGCACCTGACACCCGGAGCCAAATCCGGACACGGTGAAGGGATAGTCCAGACCCCAAACCCTGCGGCAAGAATGCAGGGGCGGCGAAAGCCGTAGAGGGCATGAAAATCCGTTGGGCCGCAAGGCCCGTGAGGGTTCAAGTCCCTCCGCCCGCACCAACTTCCCTTTCCCCCTGCCGTCCGGTAATTCTGAGCAGGGGCGTTCGATGAGGACTTGACCCTGGAAGCCATTCCAGGGTTTATACTTTGGGTAGTGATACGGTCTTCGAAGCGTCATTTCCTGCGCTCAAGCGAACTCGCCAAATTGGCTGGGGTGAGCACCGATACGTTGCGGCACTACGAGCGAGTTGGGGTGCTGTCGTCCCGGCGTTCGGCAAACGGATACCGCGAGTATAGCCCCGATGCTACAGAACGTCTTCGCTTGGTTCGCAGCGCGCTCGCGGTTGGGTTCACGCTGACTGAACTTGCCAGCATCTTCGAGGTACGGAACCGGGGCGGCGCCCCCTGCCGTCAAGTACGCGAACTTGCCGCAGAGAAACTCGCCCATATGGACGTGCAGTTGCGCGACATTACAGCCGTGCGAAATCGGTTGCGCGCCTTGATAAAGGACTGGGACCTTCGGTTACAAAAAACAACGTCCGGTGAACCCGCCAGACTGCTGGAAACCTTAGCACCCGCGAATAGCATCCATCGATCACTGCCGGCCCGCCGCTTCGGTCAGAAAAACGAAATCAACGGGAGAAAACGATGAAACATACATATGCGCTGTCCGCACTTTTTGTCTTTACTGTGATTGCAGCGGTCGCAACCGCACAGCAGACCACAACGCCGCCGAGAGGGACGACGGGCATGGGACCGGCGATGATGGGCCACGATTCCTCAACAATGGCGGAGATGGGCGCTATCCACGAGTTGATGGTCAACCATGATCGCATCAACCGCACCGTGACTAATCTTGCGGACGGCATCCGCACCGTCACGGAATCAGACGATCCGCAGACTGCAAAGCTCATCCAAGAGCACGTTTCGGGTATGGATCAGCGCGTCCGCGCGGGGAATGACCCCGGCTTGCCGATGGAGAGTCCGGCGCTGCATTCGATTTTCAGAAATGCCGATAAAGTTCACACCTCGATTCAGATAACCGCAAACGGCGTTATCGTCGTTCAAACGTCAACCGATCCAGAGACGGTAGCGGTGCTGCAGAAGCACGCCTCAGAGGTGAGTGACCTTGTCAAAGGCGGCATGGCTGCCATGCACGCAGCGATGATGCAGAACGGCATGCACGGCGGAATGATGGGAAATCCGCCGAAGGGCGAGACGCCAAGCCAATCCGCAGTTACAAAGCAAGTTCATGACCACCAGTCTATGGCTCAGGGCCACGATCAGCATCACGCCGACGTCAATGCAAGAGGCGATCAAGTCATGGGCTTTGATCACGAGAGAACTACGCATCATTTCCACCTGACTTCCGATGGTGGCGCTATTGAGGTAGAGGCGAATGACCCGAAGGATACTGCGAGCCGCGATCAGATCAGGGAGCATTTGAGTCATATCGCGCAAATGTTTGCGGATGGTGATTTCACGGCGCCTATGTTGATTCATGCGCAGACCCCTCCGGGCGTAGCTGCGATGAAACGGCTGAGAGCGGAGATCCAATATCGTTTCGAGGAAACCGAAAGCGGCGGCCGAATTCGCATTGCGACTAGAAACCGTGAAGCGCTGGCCGCTATTTATGAATTTCTCCGTTTCCAAATCACGGATCACGGAACATCTGACTCCGGCGTAGTCGAGAGGCGGTAATCTTTGGCGATGCTCGGCCTGTTCCCGCCCCGGTGCCGAGGATGGGAACCATTCTGCCTCAAGGATTTTCACTTTCTTTGGCAGGGCCTCCCTTTGGACAATTGCGGACCGGTCTAACTAGCTGATTCCATTTAGCGTAAATAGCATCCAGCCGGTCCACTGGAGAACATGGTCCCTGTAACGAATTGAATTTAGGGGAGAAAGGAGTGCACGCTCCAAAACTTACGCATTTTATTACACATTTTCACATTTGAAAAATATAATAAACATGGAATCAATCAGTTGCAAGACTAATGAAGGGACTTAAAATCTGACTGGCCTTCTCCGACCCAGCGAGACAAGATGCTACGGAGCAATAAAATCAGTGGTTCTAGGCCATGATGGGAGCACGACGTATACCAAGCTCCCAACAGGTCGTCACTACAGTTTCCACTACAGTTGCTACGTCGTTGCCAATTTCGGCGTTGGCTGACGATGCGGTGGATGAAGAGGGCAAAGAGTACGAATTGAAGTCTGTCAATATCCATTTGACTCGGAGTTTTTCGACTCATCATCATATGAACCCGACGATCATTGCTAAGTACCGCCAGGTGGACTGGATTTTTGCAGTGTACGAGGGCATCGAGATCAAAACTATTTTCTTGATGACTCCCGAGGACCTTGAACCCTATTACCAGAAGTGGGAAGAGAAGTGGCATGCTGACGGGGGGAGGGACATCAACAATCCCAAAATCCCCCTGAGATTTGTGGAAGAGCACGGAACCCTGCTATACGAGAACATCACGCCGCCGGGCGATGCAGTAATGGAGCCACTGGCGCCGCCGAATCCGGAGTTGGACGGACCTGAAGAGGCTTAAGCCCTTAGCAAAGTTCGGTTCACGAAAAAAGGCCCGAATTCGCCTTGAACCCTTCGGGCCTTACTTTTTCTGTGTACTAGCGCTCTGAAACATCCCCTTCCTGAACAGCACAGAGTTCGCCAAGCGCTCACAGTAAATGCTGGCCAGACGCGGCTGTTCGAGTTTGGCGAGTTGTTCGAAATCGTGGGCGCCGCCCAGCAGCTCCAGTAGTCGTACTTTGCTCTCGCGCCCGAACGATCTATACAGGAAGTCGTAAAATTCGAGCGCGCTTTTCGGCTCGGTGCTTCGTTGGCCGAGCACGCCGAAGAACGTATCGGGATGCCTCCTCCACGCGCCTAACTCCTCATCGGAGAGAGGTATCATGTACATCGCCGCGTGACCGTCCTCGAAGGTAACTCCGCAGCACGCGACTCGCTGCGATTCATTAACCGTCGCGGCCGTCACCTCGGCGGACCGCACGACGCCGTCGCCGTCTCTTAACATGTAACGGTTGCCGATCAAGATCCTGCGCATCCCTGGGTTGAACGCGTATTCCGGCATCTCGCCGTCGAACGTAGACGGGATGTCGGAATGATCCTTGAGCGATTGGATCAATTCGTGCATTTCGATGTGCGCTTCGCGGGCGTCTATCATACCCCGAAGATCCGCCCACACGTCGCTTTTGAAGTCCGGAATCTGAAAGCCCTCCGCGAGAGCCATGGATCGCGGCTCGGGCGTATCGAGGTACCGATCCCAAGGCGTGCTGGTCACGAAAACGTACGCGGACGGACGAGGCTCTCCGTTGAGGTGCTGGCCCTCGAACGAACGGATTCGCCGAAGCGCTTTTTTCAAATAGCCAGGCACCTCATAACCTCTCACGTCATCGTCCGTGTTCACGTCAATGAAGATAACCCGCTGGTGGTCGGCCTGCTTGGATAGGGCATCGTTGAAAAGCGAGCCTATGCGAACGCGAGCACCGTTACCTTCACGGCGCTTCGCCTCGACTGAGAACCGTTTACCCGTGCGCTTATGCGTGGCCGTGAATTCGCAGTGCGTCCTGTTGCCGTCAGACTCGTCTTCGAACTCTAGATTGAAGCCTCCGCGGATAAACGCGGCCGCGACGTAGACCTCGTAGCGCGCGCCGGTGAACATATCGCGATTGCGCAAACGAGCGATTAGCTTCTGTTGCAATTCGGCGTTGTGATCGAGCTCGTACAAGTCGTACGCCAGATGATAATAGGCCGAGACGGCCCCGGTCCTCTAGCCGAATATACCTTGCCCGGTGCCGGCTCCTTCATGAAGGTCCGCTGAAAGTCGCAGAGCTTCTGATACCAGCGTAATATCGGATGACGCTCTTCGAGGGGTTTCGCGATCTCCGCGTTGGCCCAATCTCTGCCCATCGCCGTCGTGATGTAAGCGCCGAGAAAATCGAAGAACGTCACCCACCCCTTGGAGTGCATCAGGCGATTCTTGACGAACACGAGGCGTTGACCGCTAGCAGGGTCCTGCAGCGAAAGGATCGGTCTACCAAGCCCCTGCTGCCGTTCACGTTGAACCTGGTCCGCTTCCGCTCGTGCGCGCACCTTCTCGAATTCAGCCATCGTATCTCGCGGACGCGCTACGGGCGATCCGTGGCAACGCTTGTATTTCTTTCCACTACCGCAGGGACACGGCTCGTTCCGCCCGACCTTCGCCATCTGAACTCAAGTTTCGCAGACCAGCAGCACGCTGGGATTCGGGTGCCCGTGAGGGGCACCTTTGGGTGTTTTCTGATAGGTCTGAGTAGACGCTAAGTGCTTGATTGGATACGCGTGTGTATCCGGGTATGCCTGAAGGAAACTTTCTTAAAATCCCTTTTTCCGTAAGGAGAGTGTGGGTTCAAGTCCCACCCTGGGCACCAAGATATCGCGTTTATTTTCAAATAGTTCGTATCCTGCGCATTCCCATGCATGGGCTTTTCTCTTGCGGTACCTTCGCGCCTGCATGAACCACGCCTCCGGAGGGATTGGTGAAAAGCCGCTACCCGAAGCTGTTCTCGCCAGCTATCGCTCCGCCTCGCGGGTTGATGTCCCACAACCAGACTTCTGGACAGCAAACTGGCAAGATAGCTTCCGTATACGCCGTGATACAGATGGGATGAGAAGGCCGGTCTCCGAAACGGGATGCGATAAGCTCCCAAAGAAGCGCGTCAGGCGCGGAAAAGGAGACCGGCTGTGAAAAAGATTAGCACTGCAAAGATCAAGAGCCAAGCGGCTAAGAAGAAGGTGACAGTAGGGATCGATTTGGGAGATCGAACGAGCCGTTACTGTTTGCTGGATGAAGAAGGAGTGGTGATCGGGGAAGCAAGCACTCCCACGACGAAAGCGGGAATCGCGAAAGTGTTTGGCGCGATGGCGCGATGCCGGATCGCGTTGGAGGTCGGAGGTCACTCGCCGTGGGTGAGCCGGCAGTTGGAGGAGTTCGGTCACGAATTGATCGTCGCCAACCCGCGGAGTGTGCGCCTGATCGGAGAGAGCACACGCAAGGATGACCGGCTGGACGCGCGGACTCTGGCTCGCCTGGCCCGCATCGATCCACTGCTTCTGAGTCCGGTGCGTCACCGGGGCGCGGAAGCGCAGGCGGACCTGGCCGTGATCCGTGCGCGGCGAGTGCTGGTCCGGGCACGGACGATGTTGATCAATGCCGCGCGTGGATTGACGAAGTCGTTCGGACAGCGGTTGGGCAAGTGTGGCGCGGGCCAAGTGGCGCCGACATTGGCGGCCGAGCTGAGTGCGGAGATCCGGGCTGCAGTGGTGCCGCTGTTGGCGGAAGTCGAGGCACTCAACCAGCGCATCGCGGCCTACGACCGGCGGCTCGAGCAACTGGTCAAGGAGCACTACCCAGAAGTGGAGCGGCTGAAACAAGTGAGGGGTGTAGGGACACTGATCGCGCTCACATTCGTGCTGACAGTGGACGACCCGAGCCGTTTCCAGCGGAGTCGGGACGTGGGTTGCTACATGGGTCTACGGCCAGGACGCCGAAACTCCGGCAAGAGTGAGCCGCAGTTGCACATCAGCAAGGAAGGTGACTGCTACATGAGGAGCTTGCTGGTGCAGGGAGCCCACTACATTCTCGGTCCCTTTGGGATCGACTGTGATCTGCGGCGCTGGGGTTTGAAGATGTCGGAACGAGGGGGCAAGAAGGCCAAGAAGCGAGCGGTCGTGGCGGTGGCGCGAAAGCTGGCAGTGCTGTTGCACAAGCTGTGGGTGAGTGGCGAAGCTTATGACCCGCTCCGGAACAGTCGCCAACTGATTGCTCGCGCAGCTTAGGCCGTTCTAATAGGTCCAAAGAAGATCGCCGAGTTAGGGTGACTGCGGGATTTGCGCCAGCTCCTGGTCCGTTAACGCGGAATCCAAGAGAGCGACATACAGGTTGCAGCACCCACTGAAACGAGAAACGCCCAACTGGCACCGAGCAAATAAATGCTCAACGACGAGTGCGGATGGAAGGATGGCGACAGATCGGTGCGAATCTTCGAGGATACCCCAACGACGAGTCTGGAGACAGGAAACACGATGGTCCATTCAACTGGCTAGGAAGAAACATTTCGCTATTGACATCGACCGGCCTTCTCATGGAAGGCACAATCCATTTTTTGATCGAGTGAGCTAGGCTAGATCAAGCAGATGGCGCTCTCTCCAGGAGACAAACTCGGGCACTATCAAGTCCTCTCGCTGCTCGGGGTCGGTGGCATGGGCGAGGTGTACAAAGCCCGTGACACCACGCTAAAGCGTGACGTGGCGCTGAAAGTCCTGCCTGCGTCGTTCTTGCGCGACAGCGAACGCATGGCCCGCTTCCAGCGCGAGGCCGAGGTGCTGGCTTCGCTCGATCATCCCAATGTCGGGCCGATTTACGGGATCGTAGACTCCGAGGACTCTCGCGGTTTGGTCCTGGCGCTGATCGAAGGTCCGACTCTTGCCGATCAGATCGCTCTCGGGCCGCTGCCCATGGAAGACGCGCTGTCGATCGCGAACCAGATCATCGAGGCGCTGGAATATGCCCACGACCGGGGCGTTGTCCATCGCGATTTGAAACCCGCCAACATCAAGATCACTCCCGAGGGCGTCGTAAAGGTGTTGGACTTCGGTCTCGCCAAGGTTCTCGAAGACGAGCCGCCCAAGTCTTCCCTGGCGAACTCACCCACCATGACGCTGGGACACACTCGTGCGGGCGTGATTCTGGGTACGGCCGCGTACATGTCACCGGAGCAAGCCATCGGCCGACCTGTGGACAAGCGAAGCGAATCTTCTCGTTCGGCGCCGTGCTGTACGAGATGCTCACCGGCAAGCGCGCCTTCACGGGAGCAACCGCACCGGATGTGCTCGAAGCGGTGGTTAAGACCGATCCCGATTGGTCGGCACTGCCAACAGGGACTCCGGCGTACTTGCGGAGGCTGCTCGAACGGTGCCTGACGAAAGATCGCAAGGAGCGTTTGCAAGCCATCGGTGAAGCGCGGATCATGCTGGCGAAGCCCCAAACGGATGAGCTTGGCCCATCGGCCGCTCCCTCGCCGTCGCGGGTCGGAAAGCTGTGGCCTATCGTTGCTACAGTGCTCGCGCTGGGCTTCGCTGCACTCGCCTTCCTCCACTTCCGCGAGCAGCCGCCGGAAGCGGCTCCCGTTCGCTTCCAAATCCCGTTGCCGGAGAAGACCTATCTCCCCACGGCCGAGCGCGCGCTGGTCCTCTCGCCCGATGGCCGAAGATTGATCGTTAACGCAGTCGGCGAGGACGGACGAGTGAGGCTGTGGATGCGGTCGACTCGAGTCACTGGACGCCCGGCCGCTTCCCGGAACCGATGGGGTGCAGGGCATTCCCTTCTGGTCGGCGGACTCCCGCTTTGTCGCGTTCGGAGCGCAGGGGAAGCTCATGAGAATGGACGTTTCGGGCGGACCTCCCCTCACGGTCTGCACCGCACCGCTTTTTAGCGGCGGCACCTGGAATGGTAATGGCACGATTGTCTTCGCAGCGGGCTTGTCGAGAAGCAGCGGGCTTTACCAGGTACAGCAGTCGGGCGGTCCGGCCACCCGCATTGCCACACCGGGTGCTGCGACCCTGCCCGAGTTTCTGCCCGACGGCATACATTTTATTTACAGGGAATACAACGGATTTTACCTAACAACGCTGGATGGAAAACAGCGGAAACGGGCGGTGGACGCCAGCTATGACCTCATGTCCGCGCGTTACGCACCGCCTTCGGCTGGCGGGGCGCTGGGACATCTTCTGTTCGTGCGCAATAACACGCTCATGGCCCAACCTATGGATCCGAAGACCTTCGATTTGACAGGCGAAGCATTTCCGTTGGGTACTGAACAGGTCGGCGCATTTTCGGTTTCGCCCAACGGCACGCTAGCCTATCTCGCCGGGCTTGCGCAGAGCGTCGCCCGGCCGGTTTGGTACGACCGGAAAGGCACGGAACTGGGAACCTTGGGACCGCCCGGCCGGTACAGCAGCCTGGCGCTCTCGCACGATGGCAAGCGAGTGGCTGTGGACCGGATTGTGTCGGGAAGCCGCGACATCTGGCTGGTGGACGCGGCAACCGGCGTTCCCAGTAAATTCACCTTCGGTCCTGGGGCTGCGTACGCCCCGGTTTGGTCGCCGGAAGACAAGCGGCTGGCCTTCAGCTACAATCCGCTCAGCGCGTCTAACATTGACTGGAAGGACTCCAGCGGCGTGGGGAACCAGGAAGCTATGTTAGACGCCGCCAGCAGCAACGTAACGCGCCATCCGGGTGACTGGTCCGCCGACGGGAAGTTTCTGCTGTACGTGGAGAACAATCCGAACACTGGTTCCGATCTGTGGTTTTTACCGCTCGATCCGGCCGGGAAACCAGGAGCCGGCAAGCCGCAATTGTATCTAAAGACTCAGGCAAACGAAGACCATGCGCAATTCTCTCCGGGCCTGGCGGGTCCGCGCTGGGTCGCGTACGCGTCCGACGCGTCCGGACAGCGCGAAGTGTACGTGGAGTCGTTCCCGCGTGGAAACGGGATGTTTCAAGTGTCTCAAGGGGGCGGCAGCGAACCGCGATGGAGCCGAGATGGGAAGGAACTCTTCTATGTCTCCGGCGACTCGAAACTGATGGCTGTGGATGTGAAGACTTCTCCCAAGTTCGAATACCTCGATCCAAAGCCGCTCTTCGCAACGCGGATCTTTTTCGGAAACAGCCTGGCCTTCACCGCCTATGATGTGACGCCCGACGGCAAGAGGTTCTTGATCAACACCGAGGACCCAGCGGAGGAAGCAGCTCCCGCGCCTATCACAGTGGTGCTGAACTGGCAGGCGGGGCTGAAGAAGTAACCCACTCAACTCCTGGGAGGTCGCCAAACGGGCAACTGAGAACCGTTGGCCGACACCTCATTCTCCATGGCAGAGTACATCGTCAGTCGCTGATAGCAGCAGGAAGTTCAGCTAAAACTCTCATTGGAAACATGTTGTTTGGATAGGGAATGTATGGTCGCGAACCCTTCCACTACTTTTTTCTGATGTTTACTTCCGTATGGCGCGTCACTCAGGAGTTGACCGTCACGGATAGCAGCACGGGCCACTTCCACGGGGTGCCGTCTGGCCAATTCGCCGGAGTTGTTCAAGCTCGCTTCCTAGCCTCAGTGATGAAGGCCTACTGCTTCGGCGCGATTCTGCGCGGAGACGGTGAGACACCGTGCTTTTGGATTGATGATAGGCTTGTGAAATAACAAGGATGAAAAGCCACATGACGCCGTTTCCTCCTCAGTTGAATGTGCGGATCGCGACCTTCGTCACGGGCTATTCCCGTAGCGCGCCATCGTGGAACGGCTTGCCGCTGGGAACGCGAATGGCACGTGTATTGGCCGCCATTGCAGTGTCGGTGCTAGTGACGGGGTTCTCCGCCTGGGCACAGCAGACCGCGCCGCCAGCCGCCGGGCGACCACTCAGCGGGCCCTTCGCGGGATCTACGTATGGCCCTCCAACTGGGCGGTCAAGAATGGCGACTTCGCCAAGGCCCTTGCCGTCGCGGGCGTCGACGGGGTCGGCGTCCATGCGGAATGGTCGGAGATTTCGCCCGCGCTCAAAACCTACGATTTTACAACGATCGACCCACATCGAGGCAGCGCGATCGCACCATCTGGCTGTGGAGCTCGCGGTCGCGGCGGGCCAGGGGACCCCGAAATGGTTGGTCGCCGCGCCTCCCCTGGGCTTGGGCCTCAGGCGTCTCGATTTTACGAAGATGACGTACCACGGCGGCCAGGAGCCGTGCCATGACGTTTCGATGCCGCCGCCCTGG
>CAVZWS010000012.1:0-46471 GCA_963779075.1 Bryobacterales bacterium | reverse complement strand
CAAAACGTCATCGCCGCCAGACCGTCACTGCGCAGGAGATGCCGCACCATCCAGAACAAAGGTCAGCAGCTGCCACTTTGCCGAGTAATGCGGAAACCGTAGAAGTGCCCATCGCTCCGCCGCGCCCCGCATCTCTGGTCCCTCGGCTGGCCGCACGGAGAAACCCCGTGCACCATAGCAGGATCGGGCCGGGAGCTAAAATAATAGACCTACCATGAACTCGGCCTGATTCGGAGCGAGGCGAAGCAGTCCACCCGCGTTCGTAATGTTAGCGGTCCACCGTGTGTAGCGGAATTCCGGAAGTACCCGAAGACGACCTGCGCCAATTTCAATGCCGGTCACAACTGTCAGACCGGGGTAGAACCGTTTGTTGAGATCAGGGGGACTAGTTGTATCAATCGGGCTTGTCGAAAGCTTGATCGGAGGAGGGGCGGCCAGGTCGCCGCGGGTCTCTTCGCCTTGCTCACGCACCGGTCCAAAATGTCGGAGTACGCCACCCCCTGCCACGTAGGGACGGACTACATGGCCAAAGCGATACTTGGCAATTATCGGAAAATCCCACGAGCTGCCTTTCACGTCGAATACAGAGAGGATGTAGGGTCCCCCGCCGGAGAATACAAAAACATTCCCTGTATAACCTACCCGATGGTACAGGGCGTCAACTTCGAACCCGAACGTGTTCGTCAGCCGCCACTCACCAGAGGCTCCAAACGTATAGCGCCGAGTTGCTGAGGAATAGGTGGCACCTAAATGCAAATTCCCTGTGGCGCCGGTTTCAAAATATTGTGTAAAAGGAACCCCGAGTTTCAATCCGGCATGAAAGCCCTGACCCCAAATTGGTAGTGTTACCGCGAACATAAACAGGCTGCTTTGGCGGCGGAAACTCTTCCACATATTGCAGGATAAATTCGAAGCATCAGAACGCGGGCAGCTCAATTATAGAACAACTTTGTAAGTGTGATCCCCGGCATGGAATGGGCTGCTAACGACCTCGCTTCCGAGATACCGTGTTGCGGAAGTGCTAATGCAGCGCTTCGCCTCCAGCAAAGCATTCATGTTGCTTAAAAGTTGTTTGAGTTGTGTTTTTTTGATCCATTATTCGGTGCAATGCCGTGCGCATTCTACAGCAGCGGGATCATAAAGTTGTCAAGAGTTGTGTCGTTCGAAAAGCATTACATCGTGATAGCTGACGGCCCGAGCCACTAACAAATCCGAGCCACTGCGGCCACAAAACCGTGCCATCTGGCAGCGCCGTAACCCCTGGGTTCCTGGTGAAGTTGTCTGTAAGATCAGCCCTTTGCTTCCATGGCATGGAAGAGGTCGACGGTTCGAACCCGTCCAGGTCCACCAAAACGTCATCGCCGCCAGACCGTCACTGCGCAGGAGATGCCGCACCATCCAGAACAAAGGTCAACAGCTTCGGCAGCGTAGGAGTCACCGTGTGGCGGAGCGTTACCCACCGACGGTGTGACGCGGCCGGTTCCACCCATCAGAGAGACGTACTGGATTCCGTCAATCTGATACGTGATTGGGGGACCCATGCCGCCGCGCAGGCCCGTCTTGACGTCCAACAACTTCTCTCCCGTGTCCGCTCGATACGCCACCAGCCGCCCGTCGGGAATTACCTGAAATACCAGATTCCCGGCGGTCGTGACCGTGCCCCCTCCGATCCCTCCTCCACCAGGAGCACGCCAGCGTTCTTTCTGCGCCGCGGGATCCCACGCCACCAGAATTCCTCGCTCTCCGAGAGGTGGAGGTTCGGGTCCAATCGCGGGCGGTGATGGCAACTTCGCTGCGCTGCTTGGATCTGCGGCGGCAAGAGCTCCCGGCGCGCCCGGACGCACAACGCCGCGATTCTTTTCTCCCGGCTTGTACGTGAAATTCTCTTCCACCGCGAAGTCGTAGGAACTAGCCGCGGTGGTCGGAATGTAAACCAATCCGGTGGCCGGATTGAACGACATGGGAGACCAGTTGTGCGCGCCTCCCGGCCCTGGAGAAAGCGAAATAGTCTGCGAGCCGTAGTGCGCTGCTTCATTGACAATCGGACGGCCGGTTTCCTCGTTGAGTCCGCGGGCCCACGTCACCTGGGCGAACGGCTGCCCGGAAATAAACTGTCCGGTCACGCGGTCGATCACATAATAGAAGCCGTCCTTGTTGGCCTGCATGATCACTTTGCGCGGCTGTCCCTTCACCGTGATATCGGCCAGCAGCAACTGCTGCACGCTGTCGTAGTCCCAGGAGTCGTCCGGGAACCATCTGGAAATACCATTTCAATTCACCCGTGTCGGGCCTCACCGCGAGCACCGAACAGGCATAGAGGTTGTCTTTGCCTTTCGAGTGCGCGGAGTTCCTCCGGCCAAGGTCCGGCGTTTCCCGTGCCGACGTAAACCAGATCCGCTTCGGGATCATACGCGAAACCGTCCCATACTGTGGCGCCGCCGCCTAACTTCCAGGCTTCGGGGTCCCAAGTTGCGGCCGCCGCCTTCATGGCAGCATTCTCGAACGGCTTGGAGGGATCGCCGGGAACCGTGTAAAACTTCCACGCAAAATGGCCGGTAAGGGCGTCGAAGGCGGCGAAGAATCCGCGCACCGGGTATTCCGATCCGCTCACGCCGACGATCACTTTCCCTTTAGCGATGCGCGGCGCCATAGTGACGGTGTAGTTATCTTGCGGATAGGCAACGCGCGCCTCCCACACCACTTTGCCGGTATCGGCGTCCAGCGCCTGCAGCCGGCCATCAATGATCGGAGCGATAATCAGGTTCTGATAAGTCGCGAGACCGCGATGCACCACGCCACAGCATATTTTCGGGAACACCGCCGCCTGGTTCACTTCCGGATCCCAGCGCCAGACGTTCTTTCCCGGTGCGGGCATCCACGGCGAATACCACGCTCCAGTTGGTGATGCCGTAGAGGATACCGTCCCTCACCAGCGGAGTCGCCTCCTGATTTCCACCTCCAACGCCCAAGTCGTAAGACCACTTCAATCCCAGCCGGCCCACGTTACTGGCGTTGATTAGATTGAGCGGGCTGTAACGCGTCTCGCCGGGGTCGCGGCCATAGGTCAGCCACTCTTCTCCACTCTTGCCCGCATTCCTCAGAACTGCGTCATCCACGCGCCGCGTCTGCTGTCCCATGGCTGCCAAAGGCATCCAGCGTATCCGATCAGCGCGGCCGCTACCCAAGATCGATGACAGAAGAGCATTTTCGAATTACCTCGTGGAGGGAAGTTTATCGCAAAAGTCCGCCGAGGAAAAGCGAATCCGCAGCCGAATCTCCGCTCGCGCCTTTCGCAGTCTGGTCCTTAAACTGGATAATTTCACGTGGCTCTTAACTTAGCGCCTCGACTTGAGGCTATGAATAACACACCGAATGAGGCTTATAGCATCACATTGCGGGTGCATCTAAAAAAGCAACCTGGCATGCTGGGCAGTGTTTCCGCGGCGATCGGCGCGGCAGGCGGGATTATAGGGGCCGTCGATATCGTCGAGTCGACTCCCAGTCATACGGTCCGCGATATTACGGTCTCGGCCAGCAGCGTGGAACATGCGGAGCAGATCAGCGCCGCCGTTCGCGCGGTCCCCGACGTAACGCTGATCAACGTTTCGGATCGAACTTTCCTGTTGCATCTGGGCGGCAAAATCGAGATCAAGAGCAAACATCCCATCGCAACGCGCGCGGATCTCTCCATGGCCTACACGCCCGGAGTCGCGCGCGTGTGCATGGCCATCCATGACGACCCGGAAAAAGTCTACAACCTGACCATCAAGCGTAACTGTATTGCAGTAGTGACCGATGGCACGGCGGTGCTCGGGCTGGGCGATATCGGCCCCTCGGCCGCCATGCCGGTGATGGAAGGCAAAGCAGTGCTCTTCAAAGAATTCGCCGGCGTCGACGCCTTTCCCATTTGTCTCGACACCAAGGACCCGGATGAAATTGTGCGCACCGTGAAAGCCATCGCTCCGGTTTTTGCGGGAATAAACTCTGGAAGACATTTCCGCGCCGCGGTGTTTTGAGATCGAAGAGCGGCTGAAGAGCGAGTTAAGCATTCCAGTATTCCACGACGATCAGCACGGCACTGCGGTGGTGGTTCTGGCCGCGCTAATTAATGCGTTGAAGCTGGTAGGCAAGAAGATCGACGAGATCAAAGTTGTGGTCGCCGGTGTCGGCGCAGCCGGCAGAGCTTGTTCCAAGATCTTGAAGAACGCGGGCGTGCGCAACATGATCGGCGTCGACCGCCTGGGCGCCATTTATAAGGGTCGCGACGGCGGCGATGCCGGCAAGACGAAATGGTACGTCGAAAATACCAACTTCGATCGAGTGAAAGGAACGCTGGAAGAAGTCCTGGAGGGCGCGGACCTCTTCTTGGGAGTGGCCTCGGCCGGACTGGTGCAACCGCAGTGGCTGAAGAAAATGAATCGTGACCCCATCGTATTTGCACTGGCCAATCCCACACCGGAGGTCATGCCGGAAAGTGCGGCGCCATACGTGGCCGTGATGGCGACGGGCCGGTCCGATTATCCCAACCAGATCAATAACGTGCTTTGCTTTCCGGGGATTTTTCGCGGAGCCATCGATTGCCGCGCCAGCGACATTAACGAAGAAATGAAGTTAGCGGCAGCGCACGCCATCGCGTCGGTGATCACGCCGGATGAACTACACGCCGATTACATCGTGCCCTCGGTCTTCAACCGGCACATAGCGCCCCTGGTGGCGAAGGCCGTCGCCGACGCCGCCCGCCACTCGGGAGTCGCCAGGAAAGAACGCGCGGAATAAATCGTTCAAATGACTGCGGTCGTCGATCATGTCTTTATTTGTACGGCCATCGGTGCACCAGGCGCTGAACGTCTGCGGCAATTTGGTTTGGTGGAGGGATCGCCGAATCGGCATCCTGGACAGGGCACGGCCTGCCGGCGCTTCTTCTTTCAGAACGCAATGCTTGAGCTCTTGTGGGTGCATGATGAAGAGGAAGCTCGCGGCGATCAGACTCGGAGAACCATGCTGTGGGAACGTTGGTCGGAGGCGGGAAGTGCACTTTCTCCCTTCGGAGTTATTCTTCGCCCCCCGCCGGCGATGCGCGAAGAGTGCCCTTTTCCATCCTGGCAATACAGGCTTGCGTCTATGCCGGATCTGAAGCTTCACGTTGCCGATGGCATCGGGCCAAAGGAGCCGATGTGGTGTTACATGGAAGCAGGCCGAGCGCCCAAGGACGCTCCGACTGAGCGACGGCAACCGCTGGAGCATCCGTCAGGCCTTGGCGAAGTAACAGGTGTACGCGTCGTTTGTCCCGTGCTTGACGAAACTTCTATCACTTATCGATGACTCGGGCGGGAGTGATTCGCTCGAAGACCGGCCCCAAACACTTGCTTGAACTGGAATTCGATGGCGGCTGCCAGGCAAAGCAGATGGATTTCCGGCCGGATTTGCCACTGGTTTTTAACTGGTGATCGCGTCCTCGGTCAGGGCTTCACCGGACGCAGCTTCACCACGCGTTTAGTTCGTGTCTCAACTACGTAGATCGAGCCATCGCGGCCGACCGCAATATCGTGAACCGCATTAAACACCGGATCGCCAGGCTTCCCGAAGCCGATGGATGTAACAATATTCCAGTCGCGGTCGAGCTTAACGACGCCGGTATGTTCGGTATCGTAATCCGCGCGGCGAATCCCGAGGTATAGAAAACCATCGGCATCGGCGTCAACACAAAAGATGCGCCCGGTGGTTTGGGCATCCTTGGCGCCGGTCCACTGGCGCTTGAATTTGCCCGCCCGGTCGAATAGTTGAAGGCGAGAATTCTGGCGGTCGGCGACGAGGACGTCGGTGCCGCCGGGCACGAATACGAGCCCATGCGGATTGAGAAACTCACCCTCGCCCGATCCCTTCTTGCCCCACTCCAGCAACCATTTTCCGTCGCGGTCGAAGAGCGCGACGCGGCTGTTCACATAGCCGTCGGATACATAAAAGGTTCCGTCGGGGCGGATGGCGATGTCGGTCGGCTCATTGAAATGCGTCGCATCCCAGGCTCCGACGCGTGGTTCCCCAATCGCGAAAATCAGCTTACCGTCGTGGGTGAACTTAAAAACCTGCTGCAAGGAGACGTCGGTCAGGAAGACGTTATTCTGCCCGTCAATGGTGATGCCGTGCGGCACCATGAACGTATTCGCGCCCCACGACGAAATGAGCTTGCCGGTATTGGCGTCTACCTCGAGTACAGTCGGCTCGGTGAGCTTGGTGGTGGCCTTCAGGTCGAACCCGCGACCGGGCCGGTGGAAGATAAATACGTGGCCATTCAAGTCGATGGAAACCCCAGCGGTTTCGCCGAGGTGAACGTCGGGAGGCAGATTCGGCCAATCCTTTACTTCTTCATACCGCGTACGACCGTGCGGCCGCGGCAGCCCGGCGGCCGCCCGCCATCAACATCACGATCAGCACACATCCCGTCCCAACCAGCACGCCGCGCATTTTTCCAAGCATATTCACCTCTTCGTACTCTAACAACACAGCGGGGGAGCGTGACGGCGCGTATCGGTATGATGGATGCCGAAGCGGATATTACTCGCGCAGCAACTTTTGCTTCAGCTCGGTGGTCGGAATGGTGATGCGGTACGCCGCGGCTCCCGTCGGACCAAGTAGATCGTACCTGCCTCCGATGCTGGGCGGACCGTCCTGCCCACCAAGAAACATGACCGATCGCTCGGCCACCGTTCCACCCATCGAGACGGCCATCGCGGGTCCACTGCCATCGGCCTGACTCCAACTTGGTGGGAGCACCAATAGCGAAACGCATATCTACAGTGAGAATCAGACGACCCATCCCCGAAAGTGGCCTCGGCATCGAGACGATCGCCCTCACGTGTGCCCCGCACCTGTCCGAGCGTATACGAGGAGAGGTCCTCGCGCCCGCTCAGATCCTCGACGGGAGGCCGCGGCGGCCTGGCGCACGCCGCCATGAAAACGATCGCACAACAAGGCAGTGCGCGGCATGAAGACACTACGCCCTGCCGGTCTACCGCGCAGAATCGGAGGCCATCAGACCGTGCTCGATCATCGCCTTCTTGAGGATCTCCGCTTCGGCGGGATACTCCTTCTTGGCGTTGGCGAAGAACACGCCGCCCGCCAGCATCAGCGGAGTCCATCCGGTCTTGGTTTTCGCATCCAGCCTGGCTCCGTGATCTACCAGATACTGCACGATCCCCGGCTGCCCGGAAACCACCGCCCCATGGAGCGCGGTACTGCCACTCCAACGCGGATCACCCATCACTTTTCCCATTAACTGATCCATATTCAGCGGATAGTACAGCAGCGTGTAGGCGGGATCGCCCTCCATCGGATAATCGCCGAAATCGGCGGCGGCATTGATGTCGTTTCCAAGATCGAGCGCCAGCTTGACGGCCTCCAGCCTCTCGGCTTCGGTGACCCCGGTAAACGGGCCGGGGGCCTCGCCTTCCCAGTAGTCCAGCCCGGAGGCCGCGATCAGCGGCGTGATCCCCAGAATGTTCGGCATCTTGGGATCGGCGCCGTGCTCCGCCAGCAGGCGCATGTAGGGGGCGTCTCCATTGTGGGCCGCCACATAAAAGGGAGTCGCGCCCACATAGGTGAGGTAATGCCGGCCCAACTGGATCAGCGGCGGATTCCTCATGGTGCCGCCTTCTTTTTCAAATCTTCTTTTCCTGCCAGGCAATCCGAACATTGGGATTGGCCCCATGATCGAGCAGCGCCTTCGCGAGTTCCAGCGCAGTCATGTTCCCGGTGGGAAGCGGAGGAGCGTAGGATCTGTGTCCCAGGCCATTGCCACCATCCGAGCCCGGCTTTCGCAACCACGCCAGCGTGTGCAGCGCCGATCCGCGGGCGTCGGGCGCATTGGGGTCCGCACCGTGATCCAGCAGAACGGCGGCAACTTCGAAATAGGCGTTGACCACCGCGACATTGAGGGCGCTGGTGCCGTCGGGAGTAACATCGTTGGAGTTCGCGCCATGCGCCAGCAGCGCCTGGACCGTATCCTTATGTCCGCCGCGGACTGCAAACAGCAGCGGCGTGAAGCCGGCCTTGGATTTCGCTTTGATGTCGGCGCCGAACTCGATGAGCGACTCGGCGGCGGCAGTGTTGCCCTCCGAGGCGGCCCACATAAGCGCCGTCTGGCCCTTGGTAGGCTCCTGGACATTCACTTTCGCGCCATGCGCCAACAGCATCTTTACCGCGTCCACTTTCCCGGCGAGCGCCGCCGTCATGAGCGCCGTCTGGCCGGCTTCGGAAGTGCTGTTAGGGTCGGCGCCGGCTTTCAATAGGCGCTCGATCATCGCGGCGTTCCCATTGGTGCACGCGAGCGAAAGTGGAGTGATGTTGTAGCGGGTGGCGGCGGTTACATCGGCTCCGGCGGCGATCAGGAGGTCGGCGATTTCCAGATTGTCGTAGCGGACCGCCTCATGGAGCGCGGTGAAACCATCGGGGGCCGTCGCAGTCACCGGCACGTGTTGCGCGAGCAGCTCGCGGACCGCCTTGGCGTCCTTGTTCCTTGCCGCGTCGATCAAGCGCAAGTCGGCGGTGGCTGCCGCGAGAGCGCCCGACAGCAATATCACGCCTGTTGCAACTCTCAAGAGTTTCATATGCATCCGTGCATCTGGGCACAGTATATTACAGGGACTTACGGATCGCCATGCCCACCAATTGCCATGCTCCACCATTGCTGTCCTTGGCGGCGGTGGATATAATGACTCCGGTTGCGCAGATACTCGGCTTTCCGTGATCCGATGACCAGATTTTTCATAGCGATAGCGGCGGCCGCTCTGATTTCGCCGTCCGCGCGAGCGCAGGCCTTCGACTCCCAGCAGGCCAGCGCGGTGATCGGCAAGTATTGTGCGACCTGTCATAACCCCAAACTCCAAACGGCAGGGCTGGTCCTGGATCCCGCAACGCTTACCAACGTTCCCGCCGGCGCGGAGCGATGGGAGAAGGTAATCCGCAAGCTGCGAGCCAACACCATGCCGCCTCCGGGGTTGCCACGTCCGGATCCGGCCACCTACAACGCGCTGGCGGGATTCCTCGAGACCGAACTCGACCGGGCAGCCGCCGCCAAACCGAATCCGGGCAAGCTGCCACTGCTGCACCGTTTGAGCCGCACGGAATATCAGAATGCGGTGCGCGATCTGCTGGCGGTGGAAGCGCTGCCGAAGGAAATGGATTATTCGTTGCTGTTGCCGCCCGACAATTCCAACAGCGGCTTCGACAACATCGCCGACCTGCTGTTTGTCTCACCGACCGCGATGGAAAGTTACCTCAGCGCCGCGGAGAAAATCAGCCGCCTGGCGGTGGGCGATCCCGCCGCGCCGCCCATGGTCAATATCTATCGCGTCCCCGACGAACAGCCGCAGAACGTCCGCGTGGATGGGCTGCCGTTCGGCACGCGGGGAGGCCTTGCGGTCCGCAGCTATTTTCCGGCGGACGGCGAGTACCGCATCAAAGTGACATTCGTGGGCCGATCCGCGGAGCCGGAACAGGTGGAACTCACCGTGGATGGCGAACGAGCGCAGCTAGTGGCCAGCACGGCTCGTCAGGCCGCCAAGGGCGCGCAGAAAGCCGCGCCGAATGCCGCCGCAACGAAAGGCACCGGGACAGCTAAAAAAGATGACGACGATGACCCCGATGCAGCGCCAGGTTACGGGGGCGGCCGGCGTCCCATCGAATTCCGAGTGCCTGTGAAAGCGGGGCCGCGCCTCATTGGCGTGGCCTTCATCGAAAAGGATGAGGTGCGCGACGAAGAGGTGCTGCGTCCCCGGCTGCGCGGCGCGGGCGCGGAAATCGGTGTCGGCGTCGTAACCATCAGCGGACCCTACAATGCCAAGGGCCCCGGCGATACGTTGTCGCGCAAGCGCATTTTTGTGTGCCGCCCGGCAGCGGCCGTCCGAAGAAGAACCCTGCGCGCGCCGCATCCTCTCCACGCTGGAGCGCCGCGCTTACCGGCGGCCAGTCACTGCGAACGATGTCGAAACGCTGATGCCTTTCTACACTGCAGGCAAGACGGAAGGCGGGTTCGATCTGGGAATTCAGCGGGCCATCCAGCGCCTGCTGGTCAGCCCTCAGTTCCTGTTTCGGATCGAGCGCGATCCGGCCACGGCGGCGCCGGGAACCGCGCATCCGGTTAGCGATCTGGAACTGGCGTCGCGCCTCTCGTTCTTTCTGTGGAGCAGCATCCCGGATGACGAACTGCTGGATCTGGCCAGCCAGGGCAAACTGCGGCAACCCGGCATACTGGAACAGCAGGTGCAGCGAATGCTGGCGGATTCGCGCTCCACTTCGCTGGTAAGCGAATTTTGCCGAACAGTGGCTGTACTTGCGGGATATCGAGAACAAGCGGCCGAACGAGGCCCTGTTCGCCGATTTCGATGAGTCGCTGCGCGACGCGTTTCGCCAGGAAACGGATCTGTTCCTGGACAGCGTTCTGCGCGGAAATCACAGCGTGCTGGATTTGCTATCGGCGAATTATACTTTCGTCAACGAACGGCTGGCGAAACATTACGGCATTCCCAATGTGCATGGAAGCGATTTCCGGCGCGTCACTTTTCCTCCCGGCAGCCCGCGCGGCGGACTGTTGGGGCAAGGGAGCATTCTGACCATCACCTCCTACGCGAACCGCACCTCTCCGGTAAGCCGCGGCAAGTGGGTGCTGGAGAATCTTCTGTCGGCGCCGCCGCCTCCCCCGCCGCCCGACGTCCCGGCTCTGAAGACGGAGGGGAAAGACACCGGCAAGACGCTAACCATGCGGGATGCGATGATCCAGCACCGCGCGAACCCGGCCTGCGCGGGTTGCCACTCGCGCATGGACCCGATCGGCTTCGCGATGGAGAATTTCGACGCGATAGGAAGGTGGCGCGACCGGGACGCCGGCAACCCGATTGACGCCTCGGGAGTTTTCCCCGGCGGCGAGAAATTCGACGGGATGGCCGGATTGAAAGCGGCTTTGCTGAGCCACCCGGAGGAGTTCGTGTCCACCATCACCGAGAAGCTGATGATGTATGGCATCGGGCGCAACGTGCAGTATTACGATCGGCCGGCCATTCGCGCGATCATCAAGCAAGCCGCCCGCAACAATTACACATTTGCATCGCTGGTTCTGGGAGTGGTGGAGAGCGCGCCGTTCCAGATGCGGGAGACTCCGGCGGCAGGCGAGCAAAGACGGCGAGGCGCTGATGGCGTTAGAATTTGAAGTAGAGCGCAGCAGGAGGATCGCATGACGTTCGTGACCAAAAAGTCCTTGCGCAGACGGACTTCCTGAGGGGCGTCGGCGCCACGGTATCGCTGCCCCTGCTGGACGCCATGATCCCGGCGCTTTCCGCCAAGCCGCTCAAATCGACGCCCCGGCTGGGCTTCATTTATATTGCGAACGGCGTGATCCAGGATCAGTGGATCCCGAAGACCACCGGGCCCAACTTCGCGCTGTCGCCGATATTGCAGCCGCTCGAACCCGTGCAGAAGTATATCAATGTGTTGAGCGGGCTCTCGCACCTGCAGGCCGATACGTTTGGAGACGGCACCGGCGATCATCCGCGCTCTTCGGCCGTCTGGCTCACCGGCGTTCATGCTTACGACCGCAGCCGCCCGGATATCGAGGTGCACCTGGCCACTTCGGCCGACCAGATCGCCGCGCGGGTGCATCGGCAAGACCACGCAGACGCCTTCGGTCGAAATCAATCTGGATCTTCCGACGCAGGGCGCCTGCGACACCAGCGATTGTTTCTTCAACAACACCATTTCCTGGCGCAATCCGAGCACGCCGAATCCCGCCGAAGCTCATCCGCGCGTGGTGTTTGAACGCTTGTTCGGCGATGGCGGAAGCGCGGGGCAGCGCCTGGCGCGGATGAAGCGCAACGGCAGCATTCTCGATTCCGTAATGGAAGAGGTGAGCGGCCTCGACAAAATGCTGGGACCTGGCGACCGGACCAAGCTGAACGAATATCTGGATTCGGTTCGCGAGATCGAGCAGCGCATTCAAGGCGTGGAAGCGCGCGGAGCCCAGTCCATTGAGCTGCCGGAGCGGCCCACCGATATTCCCGGACACGTTTGAGGAACACATTAAGCTGATGTTCGACCTGCAGGCGTTAGGGTTCCAGGCCGATGCCACTCGCGTATTCACGATGATCGTGTGCCGCGAGTTGAGCGCCCGCACTTATCCGCAGATCGGCGTGCCTGACCCGCACCATCCGATGTCGCATCACCGCAACGATCCCGCGCTGATCGTGAAGAAGGCCAAGATCGACACGTACCACGTTCAATTACTCGGCTACTTCCTGCAGAAGTTGCAGGCGACGCAGGATGGCGACGGTTCGCTGCTGGACCAGAGCCTGATTCTTTACGGCGGCGGCATGGGCGACGGCAACTTGCATCGCCACTCCAATCTGCCTTGCCTGATGGCCGGGAAGTTGGGCGGGCAATTCGAGACCGGACGTCACCTGGCGTATCCGAAAGACACGCCGATGTCGAATCTGTTGCTGACGATCCTGAAAAAGTCGGGCGTAGAGATCGACAAGATCGGCGACAGCACAAGTCCTCTGGAAGTGTAATCGCCTAGTAACGGATACACCCAACGATCCGCAATCAAGAAATTTGCAAGAGAGCAGAGTACGATTGCTCCAATGGCCGCAGGCAATATGGGAGCCTTGAGTCGTTCGACCAGACAATACATCAGGATCGCATTGCCAGCCAGCGAGACGAGACCATTGCCGGCATGAAATCGCCACAGCCGTAGGGCCAACTCCGGGAGTTTTTGGGATCTCGATTGCCCCATGTGAAGCGTTCATGCCAGATAAAGTTGTGCAAGACTGTGATCTCGACGGCGACTAGTGTTGCCGCGGTGCTCAGTACCCCGAAATAATTTGTCAGCAGGAATACGAGCGTCAATTGCAGCAGGGCGCCCATGAATCCGACCAAGCTGAATCGGCCAAAGCGCCACCCAACGCCGGTCACGGCAGGCGCTTCCTTCTTGTAAAGGAGCACGGTCTGCTGGAATGCCGCGGACAGAAACCATCGCCGCCATTCCCATGATCGCCACTGCGCCTCCAAAATCAAAAGATAGCAAGCGGTGGCCAGCAATATTCACGTACGGATAGCTGAGTATCAGGATGTTGCCGATGGCGAGCAGTATGCGAATTTCCGTCGGCCCGAAGAGGCCGTGCGAAAGATGAAATCGCCCGGTCGTGTAAGTCGCCAGATAGCTCTCGATGGAAAGCGCGTAGAAGCACACCAGCATCCCGGCGGCGATCTCCCAATGCGCGTACCCGGAGCAGCCGAGCCCCGCCATCAATGCGAACGCGCCGAAGGTGTCGGCGATGTGATCCACATAGAATCCATAGCGCGGACGCTGCCGGTTGCGAACGCGAGCCAGTGTTCCGTCCAGGCTGTCGCCGAACCAGTTGACGGCCAGGAAGAAATTCACTAGCCAGAGATATCGCCCGTCCCGCGACGACAGGGCATACGCGCCGCCTGCCAAGACCTGGGCCGCAAAACCCAAAGCCGTCAGATGATCCGGGTTAATCGCTTCCGGCATCCTGCAGCGCCATCCACGTCAAGAAACGCTTCTCAAGCTTCGCCGTGAGCGCGTTGTGCACTCGCACGGCGTTCGCGAATTCACTTCCCGCGTTCTCAACCGTTGCGCCGGCTTGCATTAGTTTGCCTCCTGGGCGGTGTATTCGATCAATGCTTTCCTGGTTGCTCGCAAAGTGAATTCCAACTCTTCACGCGGCAGATCGGCAATGACCGGTGTAACCAGCCATCCGAGTCCCACCGGCACATCGCGCGTGAGCGATACCGCTTCGCACTCCATTTGCAATCCTCCGTGTATCCGGGTGAAGCTCCAGTACGAATTGAGGCGCCAGAGGAAGCCATCGTCCTGGCCTTCGGGCCGGCGGCGCTCCTGCGCTGTCCCGGGATTGTCAACTTGCCAAAAGTGCAAGCTGCGCGAAACACTGTACCCCTGGTCATTGCCGGAGAGTCCGCTCTCGACCTTGTATTCGCCATCCAGCACAATGGTGACCACTCTCTGTTCTTTGAATCGAACTGCGAGAGTCGCGGTCTCTCCGTTGTCGGTGAGCGCACGGGCCGAAACGACCTGCGGCGCATAATGCCTGGGAAAATGGCGGAAGTCCCGCAAAGCCGCGAGCATCTCCGCGGGCGTCGCATTCGGCACGAAGGCTGTACCACGCCAGTGATGCAGGAGCGCTCCGGGCACCTGCCAGGTCCCGCCGTTCACCGGCTCCACTTGGATGTCGCCCGACATCAGCGGAGGTACGAATTTGTCTTGATCGCCACCGTCGGAGGCGAGCACCGCAAGGTAGGTCTCGGGCCTGGCATGCTGCCTGGCGAGTCTCGCCTCGACATCGGCAACGTAGATCTTGTATGCTCGTTCGGCGGACGGGCTCAGGCTGGCCGCCCAGCAATTCACAGCCAATAGAAGGAATGTCGCCGCGATTCGGTTCCGCATTCGTGCACCTCGTAGCCCGATAATGCGGCTCTGGCGACGACGTGTGCAATACCTCGCAACTCAAACGGTTCTCGTTTGAACCTCAATGCGTAAATTCATGTATTAACTTGGGTAGGAATATAGTTGACACACCCACGTTTTTCAGGCATACTTGAAGCATGGAAAACGTCAAACCCACCACCCTGATGCAGGCCATCAGATACTACGCCGACGCGGATAACGCGCTGGGCGAAGTCGCGGACAGCCGATGGGCGATGGGCGTCATCTGCCAGCATTGCGGATCTGAGAAACCAATGTTTCTCAAGACTCGCCGCATCTGGAAATGCTCCAAATGCCGCAAGCAGTTTTCCATTAAGACCAAATCTGTTTTTGAGGATTCCCCGATCCCGCTGGATAAGTGGCTTACCGCTACTTGGATGATTGCCAACTGCAAGAACGGAATCAGCAGCTATGAGATCGCGAAGGCCGTCGGTGTTACCCAGAAGACCGCTTGGTTCATGCTCCACCGCGTTCGCCTTGCTATGCAGGACGAAAAGACTGGCGGCAAGTTGGGCGGGAGCGGTAACGGCGTCGAGGTTGACGAAACCTTTATCGGCGGCAAAGCGCGGAACATGCACGCGGCGCAAAAGGCACGGAAGATCCAGGGACGGCGCGGACCCGAAGGGAAGGCCATCGTCGCGGCGGTTCTGGAGCGTGGCGGCAAGGTTCGGGCGAAAGTCATCGACAAGCGCCGCAAGACTCAACTTCAGGCTTTGGTCCGCGATAACGTGGAGCCAAAGTCCGCGCTGTACTCCGATGCGCTCAAATCCTATGACGGGCTGAGTGAAGAATACGCGCATCAGGTTGTGGATCACGCTATTGAGTACGTTCGCGAGAATTGTCCACACTAACGGCCTTGAGAACTTCTGGAGTTTGCTCAAGCGCGGCATCAACGGAACCTATGTGAGCGTGGAACCTTACCACTTGTTCCGTTATGTTGACGAACAGGCGTTTCGGTTTAACAACCGTGAGGACAGGACCGATTTCGACCGCTTCAAGTTGCTGCTTTCGGGGATCGTCGGCAAGCGACTTACTTACGATGCATTGATCGGAAGCGGGAAGGAGGAAGGGACGGCAACCTGCTAAACGGCAGGGACGCGGGAAGCGCCGCGCTTTCGTTTCGGCTTTGGTCCGCGCTTGTTCGGATTGAGCGCAACCTGCTTCTGATATTCCGCTTCGCGCTTGGCGATCACGGAATGAGGAACCGCCATGATGCGATTTAGCAGACCCTTGAAAGCGTCGTATTCGGACGTCGGTGCAGGTTCGCGCTTCACTGGTTTGATAATACCTCAAGCGTGCTTCCATATCACGGGAGTCCTTTTCTTATCCGAAATCTTTCCAGCAAGGATCTGCATAAAGGCGCGGACGTGGGTGAACGCGCTATCAGGCCTCCCCATCGTCATAGGAATCACGCGTGTGCATAATTTGATTGCGAAACTTGTTTTTGAACCGCTTAAATTCCATATTCGCTCCGTGATAGAAATCGAATTGTGCTTCACGCGCTAGCGTCTTCGGGTAGCGTTGAATGGCGGCTTCCGCGTTCTCAAGTTCCCTTAGAATGTCTTCCCATGTAGCAAGTTCAAGGATGCCCTTCGGAACCGTCACCCGCCGATCATTGGCGAGTGCTCTTAGCCCGTATTCCGCGACCCGCATAAGATGGAACACGGCGGCGGTGCTACAGTCAGCAGCTAAGCAATTACCGGCCTCCTGAATATCAAAACGAGCATCAGGGAAGGCCGTGGCCACGGCCTTCCCGAACAGTATCGGGTTGTCTATGAAATCGGTCAGGCCCTTCTTGACAAACAGGAAGACTCGCTTCGCGAGAGCCGCGTCAATATCGGCCTTGAGATCCGCAGCTAACGCTCGTACTCCGTCTGGCTTGTTGAAGTGATCCTGGACATACTCAATGGCCCTTGTGCTCTTTTCAACACACTCACTTAGGTCGAGACCGGAGCAACTCTCTCTTATCAGTTCCAAAATGCGAATGACTTCCAACTTTTGTTTTGGGTCATCAGCAAAGATCGGAACCGCGACAGCCAATTGCGTAACCCTGGAAATCAATATGTGGGCGTGAAATTTTAGCAAGTCCAGCAGGCTCCAAACCCTGCGGGATTTATGATGACACTCCCTGTTTGGGTGTGTCAACGATATTTTTACCTTAACTTGGGTTAGATGATCAAATCCAGCAATCTGGAACGTGAGTATCGGATAGATTATGGACGCAAAAACGGCTGTGTCCCAGTTCGAGGCTAAACTGGGAAATTACGCATGCCCGGGGACAGCGCAGCCCGAGTATTCCGCTTCGGAGTGTTCGAAGCCAACGAAGCCGCGGGAGAGCTGCGCAAGCACGGCGTCCGCATCAAACTCCACTCACAGCCTTTCAAGGTTCTGCTGCTGCTTCTCGAGAGGCCTATGGAGATCGTGACGCGCGAAGAAATGCGCCAGCGGCTGTGGGGCACGGATACTTTCGTCGACTTCGATCACGGCCTCAATACCGCGGTGAACAAGAT
This sequence comes from Bryobacterales bacterium, assembly GCA_963779075.1. Taxonomy (GTDB): domain Bacteria; phylum Acidobacteriota; class Terriglobia; order Bryobacterales; family Bryobacteraceae; genus Palsa-187. The sequence goes on along the minus strand of CAVZWS010000012.1, from coordinate 29,452 downwards.
CAGGGAAGCGCTGGGCGATTCCGCCTCCGTGCCGCGATATGTGGAAACCGTCTCCGGCAAAGGTTATCGCTTTCTTGCGCCGGTGACGCTACATGAGCAACCCCCCGCCATAGCTCTGAACTCACCGATCCAGGCAAACGCATCAGCCCCGCCCCCGGAGCCGCTGGGCGTAACCGGATTATCCGCAGGAACATTTCTTACGACGCCCGACGAGCTTCCCACCGCTTCGCGGATGCTGGTGCGGACTCTGCTGCTGCTGATCCAGATGATGTATCTGGCGTTCTACATAGGAGCGCTGGCGAACTTGACCGAGATCGATGAAATTTTCCTGGAGACAAGTCTGCCCCATCCGGCGGCGGTTATGTCTTTCCTGGTTGCAACAGCCGCAGTGCTGATCCCGGTCAGGCTGTTCATCGTGGTGGCAGTCGCGCTCGACTTTCAGAACCTTCCGTCAAAGTTCAGCAGATTATTCCCGGTTCTGCTGATCCTCGACCTGTTATGGGCGGTGTCGCCGTTCCTTCTGATCCATCACATCAACACCGGTCTGGCGCTGGGTTTGAGCGCCCCGCTGGTCTACCTGCCGTTCGCGCAGCGCTCTCTGGTTCTGATGTACTCGCGTGGCGGATAAAACGCCCGAATCGTCGCGACCTACTTGAGCTCCGTCATGAAGCCCGGTACGCTCCACTGCTGCTGCAGGCTGTTGGGCGCCCACTGGTATTCGGTCTCCATGAATTTCGCGATCTCGGCCTGGCTCTTGCCGCTGCGAATCTGCTGCGTCACCCGCTCGCGCATTTTCGCGACGTTATCGCGGTAAGTCTGCAAGCCCGCTTTATTGGTAATCGGCCCATGCCCGGGAATCACGGTGTCGAAGTCCAGTTGCAGCGCACCATCCAGTGTTTTGGTCCACTCCACCAGACTCCCGCCGCCGGGATAATCGATCAGCGGGCTCGTACCGGCCATCAGATCGCCGGTCTGCAGTGTCCGCAGCGCCGGATAATAGATGACCGCGTCGCCATTGGTATGGCCGCGCCCGTAATAACGCGCACGCACTTCCTTGCCGCCCAGAAATACCGACGTTTCCTCCGTGAACACGATGCGCGCCGGCGTCATTCCCGGAGGCGCATTGCCCTGCTTCTTCTCCACGATGTTCTTCCGCGCCATGGCGGTGGAAATGATGTCCGCCCCGCTGCTGTACATCTTGGTATTTCCGCCGCTGTGATCCGCGTGATGATGCGTGCTGATCACGTATTTCACCGGCAGCGGAGTCACCTGCTTCACCGCCGCCAGGATCCCCTCGTGGTCTTGATCGTATTTATCGTCGATCAGAATCACGCCTTCGGAAGTGATGTACACGCCGACGTTGCCGCCGTCGCCTTCGATTTCATATAGATCATCTTTGACCTTATTGAGAGTCAGTTTCGGAGGCTGGTTCTGGCTCTGCATGTAAGCCACGGAGGCCAGCAGCAGAAACAGGAGGCCAGCGGAGACGCGCGCTAAAATTTTCCGGTTGCTCATGGGTCACCACTATATCAAATTTTTCAGCCACTCGCCCCTTGCTGGCGGGCCAGCGGCTAGCGAGCCAGTCCAGCGCGAAGAGAATGGCATGGTCGCCCGCCGCCACTGATTTCGGCCAGCCCCTCGGCCTGTATGTTTCGCTAAAATTATGCCGCGTTGAATCGGGATTTTGCCGGAGAGATCAGCCCCGCGACCAGCACTCGCAGTTGCGACGGGATGAATGGTTTAGACAGAAAGTGCCACCCCTCATTCAGGACCAGCATTCCTCCGGTGTACCCGGACATCAGTAACACCTTGATTTTCGGCCGTTGAGCCGTGATCCGAGTCGCCAATTCAATACCCGTCATCCCAGGCATTTGCACGTCTGACAGAAGAAGGTATATCTCTTTTTTGAAGTCATTCGATTGCTGAAGGGCTTCGTCGCTGCTGCTGGCCGTGAGAACGTCGAATTTATCGGCCAGCGATTCGGCTACAAGACGTAGAATTGCCGCGTCGTCGTCAACGATCAGAATGGTTTTCTTGCGTTGAAGTTCGGATTTAGGTTCCATTTTGGATGCCAACTCCGCCGCTTGCGAGATGCACTTCAAGCGCCAAACCCATAAATTGCGGAGACATATACCCTTGCGACCGCGGGGTCCCAGTGGGGTAACCAGACTTTCGACCTTACACCGTCTCGGTTGACCAAATATGGACGGGCCGCCACCAGTCTCCGCTACTACGCACCTCGCGAGCCCCCATTTCCCCCCGCCCCCCCCAGATCCAGGCGAGTCTCAAATTACAAGCTGGCAGGTCGATAAACATCATTAAGTGAGCCCTCTCCTTACAGCTTTCGTCTGCGGACTCGCACTGTCTCTGGCGGTTCCCGCCCGCTCCGATGACGCGAAGCCGCCGCCCCCGTCCACCCAGGACCTCACCGCGCTCAGCCTCGAACAGCTCCTCGACGTCCGGGTCGAATCCGCCGCGCTCCATCCCCAGACCCTCGAAGATGCCCCCGCCAGCGTGACCGTCCTCACCGCCGAGGACATTCGCAAGTATGGTTATCGCACCTTGGCGGAAGCGCTCGCCTCTGTGCGCGGATTTTATGGCAGCTATGACCGCTCCTACCACAGCGTAGGCGTTCGCGGCTTTAACCTGCCGGGAGACTATGCCAGCCGTTTTCTGATCATGGTCAATGGCCACAACATGGCTGATCATATTTTCGATTCCATGCTCTGGTTAGGCGTGGACTTCCCCATCGAGATGAACCTCATCAAACAGATTGAGATCGTCCGCGGCCCGTCGTCGGCCCTCTACGGCAGCAACGGAATCTTCGCCACCATCAACATCGTGACCAAATCGCCGCAGGAAGCCGGGCCGCCCGCGCTCATCCTCGACAGTGGCAGCTTCGGTGAAAAGAAGGCTCAGGTCATGATTGCCGAGCCCATCGGAAAGGGCGCCAGCCTCCTGTTTTCCGGCTCCGTGTTCAACAACTCCGGCCAAAGCCCTTTGTATTTTCCCCAGCTCAACACGCCAGCGAACAACGATGGCGAAGCCCTGCGCATGGATTCCGAGAAGGGCTATCACTTTTTCGCCAACTTGGTCTGGCGCAATTGGAGCATCACCGCTGTGCTCTCCGACCGCAACAAGATCCAGCCGATTTCCTGGGGTCCCACGATTTTCAATGATCGCGGGACGCAGTTGATGGAAAGCGCCGGCTATGTCGAGGCCGCCTATGCGCGCGAATTCGCCCGCGGCGCTCTCGAATGGCGAACCTACTTCAATGCCGATCATCTTCGCGGGCGCTTCGACTATCCGCTCGACACGCCATCCGGCTCTCTAGTCGAGGATAACCGCACGTTCTCCGAGTCCGATTGGATCGGGACCCGCCTCAGCTACCGCTTCGATGTATCGCACCTCGGAACCCTCACCGTTGGCGCCCAAAGTGAAATCGACCTGCGCGCCTACCAGGGTTCCAAGGATGTCGAGCCCGTGCCCATGGTGTTCGTGAACATCGACGAACGCGACAAAACTTTGGCGTTCTTCCTGCAGGACGAAAAGCGGCTATCCCCGCATTGGAGCCTGGACTTGGGGGCGCGCTACGATCTCTCCACCTATCGCAAGAACTTCGTGTCCCCACGTGCCGCACTGATTTACCAGCCCTCCTCCGAGTGGTCCTACAAATTCCTCTTCGGCCGGAGTTTCCGCAACCCCAGCGCATTCCAGTTGTTCTATGGCGATGGATTTTCGGCGGTTGCCAATCCGGCTTTGCACCCTGAGAGCGCGAATACCGTTGAACTCGATGTCGAGCGAAAATTGGGACGGCACATGAATCTGGTGGCAGTGGGATACAGCTATTGGCTGAACAATTTCCTCGAAGGCGTCTTCACCGATACGCGATTAATTCAGTACCAAAACCGCGGCAAGGTCCACGCGAGTGGCGTGGAGATCGAAATCAACGGCCGGCCGTTCTCCTGGCTCGAAACCACCGCCAGCTACGCCTTTCAGAAGTCGACAGATTATGATGCGGACGGGGTCCTCGAAAACTCCCCCGACCACCTGGCCAAACTGCGCTTTGCGGTACCCTTGGGACGAAAGTTCGACGCCAGCAGCAGCATGCAGTATTACAGCTCTCGCAGGACCCTTGCTGGCGCCTGGGTGACACCGGTCTATCTCGCCGATTTCACGATCACTTCCAAGAACCTGTTCCCTAATTTCGACATTCGGTTCGGTGTCCGCAACGCTTTCAGCCGGAATTATTCCGATCCGATCGCGCTGACCCCGCTGGTCGACGCGCTGCCCCAACCCGGCCGTACGGTTTTCGTGGAGCTCATCACCCACGGCGTCCGCTGACAGAGCCCGGCCGTCGCTTCACTTGCCCGTCTTGCCCGCCACGGCGACGCCGACGCCCGGGACGCCGGTCAACGATATATGAAGGCATGGGCAACACGGTTCTACCGATAGCACCAGCGAGCCTGCACCGGCCTTGGCCCGTTCCCGCACGGCCTTGGGCATTACAAATGCGCTGGCGGGAGCTGCTATTTGCGCACTGGATTGTCGACCCGTCCGTGGCGCGATCGCTGATTCCGACCGGCTTACAACTGGGTTTGTTCGAAGTCCCCTGTTATGCGGGCTCGGTTCCTTTCCTGATGGAGCGTGTGACTCCGCGGCTGGTGCCTCCGCTGCCCGGATTGACTGCATTTCCGGAGCTGAGTTTGCGGACCTACGTGACGGTTGGCGCCAAGGCTGGCGTGTGGTTGTTCTGCCTGGATGCAGGCCAGAAATTAGCAGTGAGGGTGGCGCGGCAAGGTTCAGTGCAACATACGAAGCCGTGGGCCCAATCTAATTGGTCGGCCGCCCGGACTTTCGACGCCTGGTTCACCGACAGGTACTGCCTCTACGCCGCCGATGGCCTCGAAATGATATATCGCGGCGAAATCGACTATCAGCCATGGCGGTTACAAATCGGCTGCGACGACGATTCATACGAATACACCGGGCGACTGACTGGGAATTGCACTGAACATCCCCCAACGGCCGGCCCTGCATTTTACAAAATTGCTGCATTTACGGCCCGGAATCTGACACGAATACAGCCGCCTGACTAGTCCCCCGCGCTTTTGCGTACTGCAACAAAAGTGGACTCGCCTCTAAGGCGTCTTCCCTCTCGTATGAGGCGCAAGACTCTAGCGTGATGCCCGCAGGCCTAGCCGATCTGCGATATATAAGGAACGAAATGCAGAGACGATTGATCACTTCAGCCGTGGGCGGACTTATCGGACTCGGACTGGCTTACCACTTTCAGGACGACTTTGGCATATCGCAAAGCCTGGCCTATGTCGGCTGCGCCCTCGCCGGAATAGCGATCGGCTGGGTCGCCAGCACGCTGTTCGATGTATTTGCTGGGAACGCCACGTCCGAGTAGATCCCGCGCCTTCAAGCCGTCCGGTGCCCGCTCACCTCGGCTCCGGCGTCGCGTGGCAAGGCCAGGCAATCCAGCACCGCCAGCACGCCCAGCGCACCCACCAGCCAGAACGCTATATGAAAATCCATCAGCGTAAGCGTGCCCGCACGCTCGCCTCGCAGCCACCCCGCACCGCGCAAAGCCACCGCGCCTACCGCCACGCCCAGTCCCATGCCCATCTGCTGCACCACCGCCGCGAAGCTGGTGGCTGAGCTCATCAGCGCCTTGGGAACATCCACGAACGCCAGCGTGTTTAGGGCCGTGAACTGCATCGACCGCGATAAACCGTGTAAGAACAGAACCGTTACCATCGCCGCCTTGGGCGTCGCCGGCGCCAGCAGTCCGCACGCCACTAGCAGCAACGCGGAGATGATCCCGTTCACCAGCAGTACGCTGCGGAATCCCCACCTCCGTAATACCGGCGTGGTCACCGACTTCATCGTTAAATTGCCGGCGAACATCGTGAGCACCAGCAGTCCGGATTGAAATGGGTTTAAGCCAAAGGTCACCTGAAACATTAACGGCAGCAGGAACGGCGACGCCATGATCCCGGTGCGGAACAGCGACCCTCCCCAGATGGAAACCGAAAACGTGCGCAGCCGCAGGACCGAGAAGTCGATCAGCGGATGCTCCGTCCGATGCATGTGCAGCACCGCCAGCCACCCCGCGAACAAACTGTATACCAACAAAGCCCCCACCGTCGCCCAGTGCGCCGACGGCTGCCCCATCAGTTCCAGGCCATACATGAATGCGATACAGGCCGAGCCCGCCAGCGCAAAACCCAGCCAGTCGAAAGTCCGCTCGCTGTTTTCGCGTTCGTTATCGGTCCACCACAGCGCCAGCGCCATTGCGATCGCGCCCAGCGGCACGTTCAGGTAAAAGATCCAGCGCCAGGTCGAATAGGTCGTAATGAAGCCGCCCAGCGGCGGCCCCAACACCGGAGCCATCAAGCCCGGCCAGGTGATGTAGGACATCGAGCGCATCAAATCTTTTTTCTCGGTGATGCGCAGCACCACCAGCCGCCCCACCGGAACCATCATGGCCCCGCCGATCCCCTGCAATACCCGCGCTGCCGTGAACCCCGTAAGCGTGTTGCTGACCCCGCAAATCATCGACGCCAGCGTGAATACGCCGATCGCCGTCGAGAACACCGTGCGCGCGCCCAGCCGGTCCGCCACCCATCCGCTCACCGGAATGAACACCGCGAGCGTCAGCATGTAAACTGTCATGCCGAGATTCAGATCCACCGGGTGCGCCCCGAACGACACTGCCATCTGCGGCAGCGCCGTGGCGATCACGGTGCCATCCAGGTTCTCCATGAAGAAGGCGCCCGCTACCAGCAGCGCCACGCGCGTGGCCTGACGGCTCGAGTGCCCGCCGGTACGGGCATCCGAGCCGCGATCAGACTGGGACTCGCGTTCTGTCAGCAACCCGCAGCCCGCCCGCTCATGCAATTTCCTCCGACCGTGCTTCGGCCACCGCGAACGTAAGGGGCTTTCTCCGGAGACGATCTCAATTTGGTGGCGCGGCCGAGGCCGACGACAAACAGACAAACTGTGGTAGCCACTCATTTCATCGTACATCGCCGCTCTGCGGAGCCACGGGCCCCCGCGCGCCCACAGCAGCAGTCCGGCAACGTCATTCTGCTAGACTCTTGCTATTAAGCTATGATCTTCCTCTGGTCGCGGAGCCGTCCATGAATCTTTTTGCCACAAAACCATTGGATCTTCTGATTGAGGAAGCCCACCAAACGGGGGAGCATAGCCTTAAACGGACTCTGGGGCCTTTTCAACTCACCGCCTTGGGCGTGGGAGCCGTCATCGGCGCGGGAATCTTCGTGCTATCGGGACTGGGTGCGCATTACGCGGGTCCGGGCCTTATGCTTTCCTTTGTCCTTTCCGGACTGGGCTGCGCGTTCGCCGGACTCTGCTACGCCGAATTTGCCGCCATGATTCCGCTGGCCGGAAGTGCCTATACCTATGCCTACGCTACGCTCGGTGAATTATTCGCCTGGATCATCGGTTGGGACCTGACCCTCGAATACGCCATGGGCGCAAGTACGGTTTCCTCCGGCTGGTCCAACCACTTCATCGAGCTGCTCGATATCCTGCACCTCAAAATTCCCCTATGGCTCGCCTACGATCACTGGACCGGCCTGCGAACCGCTGAGAACATCATCGCGCGCCAAATGGCGCAGGCTTCCGATCCCAACCTGGTTCCCGGGACATCGGCGTTTTTGGATAAAGTGGGCGCGATCGCCAGCGCGCACTCTCCGGAGCTGGCGCAGCGCGCAACTGAGCTCCTGAACGCGCCCACGATATTCGGCGTCGCAATCGGCTTCAACCTGCCCGCGTTCTGCATAGCCCTGCTGATCACCGCCATCCTGGTTGTTGGAATTCGCGAGAGCGCCCGCTTCAATTCCACCATCGTCGTCATCAAGGTATCGGTCGTATTGTTTGTGATTGCGCTGGGATTCCGCTACGTGAACTTCGCCAACTGGGGCCATGACTGGAGTACATTTGCACCTTATGGGTTCTCCGGCGTGGGTGCGGGAGCGGCCTACATATTCTTCGCTTACATCGGATTCGATGCCGTCTCGACCACCGCTCAGGAAGCGCGCAATCCACAGCGCGATCTGCCCATCGGAATCATCGCATCGTTGGTATTGTGCACCCTCCTGTACATTCTGGTGGCCGGCGTTCTCACCGGCATGGTGCCATGGCAGGAAGTCAACATCGAAGCTCCCATTGCGCGCGCGTTCATGGACCGCGGGCTGACGACGGCCTCTCACATCATCACGCTGGGAGCGCTGGCGGGCCTAACCAGCGTGATGCTGGTGATGCTGCTGGGGCAATCGCGAGTGCTCTATTCGATGGCAAATGACGGACTGCTGCCGAGGAAATTCTTCGCAGCGATCCATCCGAAGTTTCGAACTCCCTGGAAGAATACGATTCTGGTCGGACTGCTCGCGGCTATCGTGGGCAGCATTACGCCTATCGATGACATCGGCAAGATGGTGAATATCGGAACCCTTCTGGCCTTCGTGATTGTATGCTGCGCGGTGATGGTCCTCAGGCACACCAATCCGGCGCAGCCGCGCCCGTTTCGGACGCCTTGGGTACCGCTGGTGCCCATCTTGGGAATCGCCTTCAACGGCTATATGATGTACAAGCTGGGATGGATCAACTGGGCGCGTCTCGGCATATGGCTAGTCATCGGGCTGGTGATTTACTTCAGCTACAGCCGCCATCACAGCCGCCTGCAGCACGGCGAGCGGAAACCGCAACATGTCCGCCGCAGCTGTCTAAAGTAGCAATCGGCTGGCGCACGCCTCGGGATGTTCGAGCTGCGGATCGCAGTATATTGGAACTCATGCGCCACCTGCTTCCGTTTGCCTTGTTCGCCTGCCTGACAGCCTGCACCCAAGCCCCGTCCCCCGCCCCGCAGGACTCCGAGAAACTCACGCAGGATTTTATTTACGGCACGCTCGCCTTATCCCCCGTCAGCGCAACCCAAGCCGGCTACCATCAGCACGACGGCACGGGCTCGACGATCTTCTCGATGACTACAGCGCCGCAGGCCTCGAACAGCAGCGCGGCTTTTGCAAAGGCATACAGGACCGTGCCAACGCCCTGGATGCCGCCAAACTGGACAAGGAACAAAAGGCCGACCTCGACATCATCAAGAGCAACGCCGGCCTGTGTCTGCTCGAACTCAGCACTATCCAGAGTTTCAAGCACAATCCCACGGTATACGTCGAGCTCGTCGGCAGCGCCCTGTTCCCGCCGTACATGCTCAACTACGCGCCCATCGAGCAGCGCTTCGATCACATCACGCATCGTCTGGAGAAAGTGCCGGCCTTGTACGAGCAGGCCAAAGCCAATCTGACCGACGCGCCCGAAGTATGGAACCGGGTCGCGCGTGAAGAGAACGACGGCAATATCGCGCTGATCGACAAGACACTGCGTGACGCCGCGCCCGCATCGCAGAAGGCAGCGTACGCCGCAGCGGCCGCGAAAGCTCTGGCGGCGGTGCGCGATTTCAACGCTTTTCTCAAGGACAAGCTCTCGTCCAAAACTTCCGATTGGCGTCTCGGCAAAGAAAACTACGCGAAAAAGTTCGACCTTGGTGCTGGCCGCCGGACGCACGCCCGAGCAGCTCCTCGCCGCCGCGGAGGACGACTTGAAAGCTGTTCGCGCCGAAATGGCGAAGCTGGCCGCGCCTCAAACCATCCAGCAGGCCTTGGACGCAGCCGCCCGCCAGCATCCCACCCGCGAAAATTACATACCCAAAGCCAAGGAGATGCTGGCCCAGGCTACCGCCTTCGTCAAGCAGAAGGACCTTCTCATGCTGTCCGGGCGTTCCAACTTACAGGTGGTCGAGACGCCCGAATTCCTGCGCGGCATCTACGGTGTGGGAGGATTCAACCCGGCGCCCGCGCTTGAACCTGAACTGGGCGCGTTCTATTGGATCACGCCCATTCCCAAAAGCTGGTCCGCCGCGCGAGCCGAATCGAAGCTGCGCGAGTATAACGACTTCGGCCTGCAAGAACTGACCATCCATGAGGCCATGCCCGGCCACTACGTGCAATTCGAATACGCCAACGCTGTCCAGCCGCTTCCACGCCGCCTGTTGCGAACTATCTTTTCCAACGGGCCTTATGTGGAAGGCTGGGGCGTGTATGCGCAGCAGTTGATGTCCGACGAGGGATATCTGGACAACAGCAAGGGACTCCGGCTGACTTTCGACAAGCAGATTCTGCGCGTGCTGGCCAACACAATTCTCGATGTGCGCCTGCAAACCATGGGCATGACCGACCAGCAGGCGCTCGACTTGATGATCAAGGACACCTATCCAGGAAAAAGAGGAGGCCACCGCCAAGCTGCAACGCGCGCAGCTATCCTCCTGCCAGTTGCCCATTATTTTGTGGGCTGGAAAGGCTGGCTCGATGTGCGCGAGGGCTATAAAAAAGCCAAAGGTACCGCGTTTTCCCTCAAGGACTTTCACGAGCGAGCCTTGAAAGAAAGCGGCGTCTCGCTGCCGGCATTAGCCGGCCTTTTGGAATAGCTTTAGCGAAACGTTACAAACGGGCCATGCGTCCCGACCCAATATATATGCGGTCCGTGCTTCTGGCGGGCGCCATGTGCCTCTGTGCCCAGGACACGGTGATTCGAACAACCGTGCCGCTGATTTTGGTGCCCACAACCGTGACGGATCGTCACGGCAAGAACATCGAGGGGCTGACGGAGTCCGACTTCGAGGTGCTGGACAACGGCAAGCCAGTCAAGCATAGTCTCGAAGTGACAAATCAGCCGATTGCGTTAGTGGTGGCCGTGCAAACCAGCGCGATCTCCGGGCCGGCGCTGGCCAAGGTTCAAAAAATTGGCGCGATGTTTGAACCGCTAGTGGTGGGTGAAGGAGGCATGGCCGCGATCGTAACGTACTCGGATCAGATCAAAGTGTGGCAGGACTTCACTCACAGCGCTGATGATTTCACGCGTCGCATGCGCAAGATCGAGCCTGACGGTGATTCGCGGACTGAAGCGCACATGAATGACGCGGTGCTGGAGGCCGTGAAAATGCTCGCGGATCGGCCCAAGTTCAGGCGAGTGCTGGTGGTGATCGGCGAGAGCCGGGATCGCGGCAGCCAGGCCAAGCTGGAAGAAGCGATAACCAAAGCGCAAGCCGCGAATGTGACGATCTATCCTGTGAACTACTCGGTTTACAAGACCAGTTACACTTCGCGCGGTGACGAGCGCTTTGATGGCTCGGATCGCCGGGTGTACAATACCGACCCCGGAAATCTGCTCGCAATATTCACCGAGATCGGCCGACTGGCGACGCAGAACGCAGGCGATGCGCTGGCGAAGTATACCGGCGGCGAGAAAGTCTCGTTTGCGAAACTCTCGGGACTGGAGCGGGTGATCGCCAAGGTAGGCGACGATCTCCACACGCAATATCTGCTAAGCTTCCAGGCTGGCGAGAGCGAACGCAAGATGTACCATTCAATTGCCGTTAGCGTGAAGCGGTCGGAAGCTGTCGTTCGGGCGCGACCAGGTTATTGGCCGGAGTGACTGTGCCGCACAATTATGCCTATTTGGTTGGCTGATTGCGTGCCTGCCCGGCGCTCCAGATTACGCGCCCACGCTCGTCCACTAATTTGATCACCGGATTGCCACGAGGATCGAATCCCATGAGCCCGAGGGGAACGCCCCGCGGATCTACCAGCACAAAAGTCTGAGCCCGAATTTCCTTCGGGGCGAGTGTCTGTGCCTGAGCGAGGACCGGCGTAGGCGTGAAGTAACGTGACATCAAGCCGCCGAGGAGGCCGGCGGCAAGCGCAAGAGTTAGAGTCAACCTTTGATTCATGGTGTCGATGTCTCCGCCTGTCATCATACTCCGTTACGCAGCTCGTTTCTATGCGATAAGCTTCATCTCTGGGGTGCGCGTGTTGACACGCGTGTTGCGATAAGGCGCGCGTGTTAAGATAGGTTTTCATGCACCCAGATACGCGTCTGGTGAGTCAGCTCCAGGCCATCGACTTGCGGATGGCAGAGCTCGAAAAAGAAGTCGCCGCGCTTCCTAAACATATCGCCATCATCGAAAAAACGCTGGAATCGCACCAGCGCCGCCTGGAAGCCGACCGCGCCGCGCTCACCGCCAACCAGAAGGACCGCAAGAAATTCGAAGGCGACATTCAGATGCACGAGCAGAAGATCTCGAAGCTCAGGGATCAGATGCTCGGCGCCAAAACCAACGAACAATACAAAGCTTTCCAGCACGAAATCGAATATCTGCAAAACGAAATCCGCATCTTCCGAGGACCGCATCCTGGAGCTGATGTCGGAATCGGAATCCCTCGACGTCGCCGTCAAGAAAGCGGAAGCCGCGCTCAAAGAAGAGAAGCAACTGGTCGAGGGCGAGAAGAGCCGCGCTCGCGAGCGCACGGCGGCCGATCAGGCGCAACTACAGCAGCTTCAGGCGCAGCGGACCGAGGCCGCCGCCCAACTTCCCAAGGCCACGCTCGCCGAGTACGCGCGCATCCGCAAAAAATGGCATGGAGTGGTGATCGCGGAAGCCACCAGTGGACGCTGCGCAGCCTGCCAGATCGTTTTGCGTCCCCAATATCTGCAGGACTTGAAGAAGGGCGACCACTTGATGACGTGCGAAAGCTGCGGCCGCTTCCTCTACTACAACCCGCCGGTGCGCATCGAGATGACGCCAACGGCGTAACGCGCGCGCCCGTCTACTGAATCACGTTCAGGAGTCCGCGATTTCCCGCCGCGGCTGCCTCAGCCTGTTCGTGTTTGCGCGGCGGCGCCTGCAATCCCGGCATGGGCTTCCCTTGAAACAGCTTGCGGCAAGGCTTTGCCAGCAAGCGCGCCCATTGGTTGGCGCGATTCCGGCGGGCGCTGTCGGTGGCGATACCGGTGCTCGCGTACATCTGCCGGTACAGCTTCGAAATAAAAATAAACGCCAGGCGCGCTCGCAAATTCGGCGTGCAGTTCGACCGCTTCCACACCGCGCTGAAACTGTAGAAGCGGTCCCATACGCCCTGCGTTCTTTGGCGCATCTCTTCCGAGTTCATGGTGGGATGCGGCATGAACATCTTGGGCCGGGCATCGGGCGGGATCAGCCAATAGCGGGTGATGGGCGTGCCGGCCACCGTGGGCACGTTGTCGCCAAACGCCTTTTCCCAGCGCTCGAAATCCACGGTTCCGCAAAATGGAGTCAGCATCACGAATTGCGCGAACGTCAATCCGGCCTTGTGGGCCAGTTCGAGCGTCGCGTCGAAAGTATCGGTGCGGTCGGTCGAGAGCCCAAAAATAAAAGATCCCAATACGTGAAGGCCATGCCGCCGGAACTCCTGCAGTTGATTGACGAGCTTCTCGCCGGAGCAGTTGAAGTCCTTGAACACCGCCTTCAGGCCTTCCGGCGTTACCGCCTCCACGCCCACCAGGGCGCCGCGGATATGGGCCGCGCGCATGGCGTCCAGAAACCTGCCGTCTTCGGCGGATTCCATGGTGATCTGCGTGAAGAACGTTAAGTCGCCCGGGCAAGTCCGCCAGCCGCTCCATCAACTCGAATCGCTCTTCGCGGATGGCCTTCAGCTCGTCGACTTTATGCTGGTTGCCTTGCCGCTCGGCGTTCTTGATGTCGGTGAGCGAGACCGGGTAGAAGTTATCGTCGGCCAACGCGATGAAGCGGAATCCCAGGCGGCGCAGCGCCACGATCTCCTCAATCACCACATCGGAGGGGCGCTGCCGCGGTTTCTGCCCGTCGGTGCGCCAAACGGAACAGAACGAGCAGTGCTTGGAGCAACCGCGAACCGTCTGCACCGAAGCCCACATATAACGGTCCGGCGGAAGCAGGTCCCAGCGCGCGGCTTTGAAATCCTCCGGCGCCACGCGGCCGCCTTCGTATATTTTCTGCGGTGCGTTGCGCGCGCAATCGCGCAGGGCCTGGCCCCACGCTAAATCGCCATCGCCTTTGACGACGGCGTGCGCATGCCCCAATTCCAGAGCTTCCTCCGGATAGAGCGTGGCAGTGGATGCCGCCGAATACCACATAGGCGCCGCGCGCGCGCGCGAGACGTCCCACGGCGTAACCGCGCAGCGCATTGCCCGTGTGAATGCCGATGCCGACTACGTCGCCGGCCGCGATGCTCTCCGGAATCAGGCTTTCAAGTGTTTCGTCACAAATTACCGGATCGCCAAATTCGATTGGCGTCGCGGTCGCCAACACGTACAGCCAACGCGGCGTGATGACGGCGGTTCCGAATGCGGAATCGCTGGGGTTGATCAGATGGATTGTCAAAGGTCCCTTTATAGAGCCCCGTTGCAGGATCACCCGCCTGCCTCAACCCGATATTTAGAGTCCGGGGTGCCAAGGGCTATAGTTTAGCATCAAGGCGGACCGTCCCGGAAAGCGCGGCTAGAGCACCGGCTAAACCCAAACTTAGCGGCCGGACACGCCGGTGCCCAGCCGCCGCTTGGTATTCCACGAGCCAACGTTATTTCGCGGGCGTGGTGCTGGCCGGGGCCGATTTGGTTGCGGCAGCCGCGGTAGAGCTGGTCTTGGATTTGTGGTGATGATGCTTCTTCACCTTCGCCGGGGCCGTGGTGGAAGAAGAGTTAGCGGCCGGAGCGGACGTGTTGCCGGTCTGGGCAGCCATTAGTGCGGTTCCCGCAAGTAACAACATCCTTAACGACGTGGTCATCAGGGTTTTCATAAAAGTACTTCTCCTTGGTTGCCAACAACCCGCTCAGCAGGCCGTTCGCATTTCACTTTCGAAGGCGTCCATCTCTCAGCCGCCTTCACCCCTATGGACGCAAGTCCGCCAGTGCAGGTTCATGAAAAAACATTCTTAAACCCTTTTGTGTAAACACTTTAATGAACTGCGATTATGACGATTGTTTAAGGTTCTTCAGGAAGGTCTTCCGCGCGATTTTCGAATCGTGTGAACTGCCCCAGGAAACGTAGCGGCACATTGCCGATGGGCCCGTTGCGCTGCTTCGCGACGATCAGATCGGCGAGTCCGCGCAGGTCCTCGCGATCCCGCTTGTAAACTTCCTCGCGGAAAATAAAAGCGACCAGATCCGCGTCCTGTTCGATCGATCCCGAATCGCGCAGATCGCTCAACTGCGGCTTGTGATCGCCGATGCGAGTTTCCGCCGCGCGGCTCAACTGCGATAGCACCAGGAACGGAACATTCAGATCCTTGGCCATCAATTTCAGGCCGCGCGAGATGGCGCTCACTTCCTGGTTGCGATTCTCGCTGCGTCCGCGGCTGCTCATCAACTGCAGATAGTCGATCACCACCAGGCTCAAGCCGTGCTCGGCTTGCAGGCGGCGGAGCTTGGAATGGATGTCCATCAGGTTCACTCCGGCGGTATCGTCCAGGAATAGCGGCGATTCCGTCAAATCGGCCAGCGCCACTTGTAGCTTGCGCCGCTCGTCGGCATTCAAATATCCCGCGCGGAATTTGTGCTGATCGACGCGAGCCGCCGAGCACAGCAGGCGCGTCAGCAGACTCGCCGACGACATTTCGAGCGAGAACACTGCCACCGGCTTGCGCATCTGCGGATGCGTCGCCACGTGCTGCGCGATGTTCAGCGCCAGCGCAGTCTTGCCCATCGAGGGCCGCGCCGCCAGGATCAGCAGTTCCCCTCCGTGCAGCCCGCCCGTCATTTCATCGAATTTGGCGAAGCCGGTGCCGAGTCCGCTCACCCGCTGGCTGGGATCGAGAAACGCGTTGACGCCGCCCGGAAATTTTCCGATCACCGTGGCCGGCGATTCCAGTTTCTCTCCCGAGCGCGCCTCGCCCAGCTTAAGCAGCGACTCTTCGGCGCCCGCCAGAATTTCATCCGGTTCCTCTTCGCCGATCAGGCACCGGTCAATCACCTTCTGGGCGCTGAAAATCAGCTTGCGCAGTGTAGCCTTGTCCTTGACTATGCGAATGTAGCTGTCCAGATTGCTGAGCGCCGGCAGCCCTTCGTCCAGCGAGATCAGGTAGGAGAACCCATCCACCGATTCGAGCTGCCCCTGCTT
Source organism: Bryobacterales bacterium (assembly GCA_963779075.1). Taxonomy (GTDB): domain Bacteria; phylum Acidobacteriota; class Terriglobia; order Bryobacterales; family Bryobacteraceae; genus Palsa-187. Next base: position 13,446 of record CAVZWS010000012.1, on the reverse strand, counting down.
CATCAGCTCATTGGCGAGCGTGACCCGGTCGATTTTCTCGCCGCGGTCGTACAGGTCCTTCATGCGCGCGAAAATGCGGCGGTGCTTTTCGAGGCTGAAGTCTTCGGGCTCAACCGCGCCCGCGACCTGAAAATAGGTGTCCTGGTTCAGCAGAATCGAGCCGAGCACAAAACGCTCGGCGTCGACGTTGGCGGGAAGTCCTCGCTCAAAAGTGAGATCGATGGTGGCCATGGCAAGCTCCGTGAAACCGTTCTAGCTTAACCATTCGCACGGGCGAAACTGCAAGTTAAGAATTTGCAGAACTTTTCCACAGTGCGCGATGAGCGTTGTTTTGACAGCTACTTCTTGGTGTCAGGCGCAGCCGCCGGCGCCGGAGCATCCGCCGGCATCACCACCGCGTTGACGATCCGGTCCAGATTGGGGAAACTCCTATCCAGATACGCCTTGCCCTGCGCTGTGATGCGGCCCTGATCCGGCGTATCGCCGTAACCCGAGAAAAACCTGTCCACCACATCCATCCCCTCGATCACCTGTCCGAATGGTGCGAACCCTTGCGGATCCAGAAAAAGATTATCACCGTAATTGATGAAGACTTGCGTGGAGCGAGAGTTGGGGTTACTAGTCTTAGCGAACGTCACCATCCCACGTTTGTTGGATTGCGTTACCCGATCGTCTATCAGGTCGGCATGTTCCCACGCCGCGGCTACATCCGGTCTCGCTGGGATGCCGAACTGCGTCATAAAATTGGGAATCGATACGGAAAAATGCCGCGTCCTTAAAAAAGCCGCCCCGCACCAGATTGTAAAAACGATCCGCGCCGATCGGCGCCCATGCCCGGTTCACTTGAATTATCACGTCGCCCTTAGTCGTGGTCAGTTTCACTTTGTAAACTTCGGGAGCCCTGGCCTTCAGCGTAGCGGGCCGCAGCAAATTCGGCCCAGCCGCTGGAGCGGCTTTCTGGGCCGACGGAGCGGCGCTCTTCGTCGCAGGTGCGGCTTTCTTAGGAGCCGCCGGCGTCTGCGCCAGCGCGATTCCGCAAGCCAGCATGGAGATGAGAAGGGTTTTCATAGGATTTTCTTCCACATCATATCAGAACCAATTTGTCTTGGACCTCGCCGGTAACTCGCGCCTCACGATCGCCCACGAATACGTCCACTTCCGAGCGGATGCCGAACTCCGGCAAATAGATCCCTGGCTCCACAGAGAAACAGGTCCACGGGATCACCCTACGTTCGTCATGCGTTTCCAGATTATCCATATTTGCGCCCGACCCGTGGACCTCGGCGCCGATTGAATGCCCGGTGCGATGAAAGAAGAACTCCTCGAAGCCTTGCGCCCGAATGTATTCACGAGCCGCGTCGTCCACCTCGAAGCCTCGCAGTTCCCGCTGCTCGCTAACGGCATCCTTCACGCGCGCGATCGCTCGATCGCGGGCGTCGCGGACCACGGTGAATACACGCTCCACTTGCGCGGGCGGTTCCGGACCGCAAAATCCCATCCACGTGATGTCGTAGTAAACCGCCTCGGGGCGATCCAGCTTGGCCCACATATCCATCAGCACGAGATCGCCGCGCTTGATTTCAGCGGACGCATCTTGCTTGGGTTCGTAGTGCGGATTCGACGCGTTGGCATTCACCGCAATATCAGGCCCATGATCCGTGGTCAGGCCTTCTTCGGCGAATCGCGACAGGATGAACTGTTGCATCTCCCATTCGGTGACGCGCTCGCCTGCCCGCAACTTTGCTCCCACGCGCTCGAACGCCTGCTGGCGAATGGCGTCGACCTTGCGCGCGGCTTCGAGGTGCATCACCAACTGCTCTTCGGTCCATCGCGACTCGAAAAATTGAATCAAGTTCGCCGATGTGACGACTTCCACTCCCAGGCCGCGCACCAGCTCCACCGTCCCTGCGTCCACCATTGCTACGTAGGGCACAGCGCAATTCGGCGAATACTGCATCGCAACGCGGCGGTCGCCGCCCAGGAGCGTCTTTAGCCCATCCACCAACGTGCTCCAACCCGCGTATAAGGAATGTTTGCCGGGCAGCGGCGCCAGCGTCTGCGCCTCGATCTTGTGCACCAACCCGCGCGGTTCACCGCTCGCAGGAATGTAATAAAACCAGCGCCGTGTCACCATCGATCCCGGTGTGAATTGGAGCACCCGGTAAGCCAGGGGGTCCCTGCGATGGTAATCGAAAAACAACCAGCCGTCCAATCCCTCATCGCGCAGTGCTGCCTGGATTTGTTCAAGCCTCATTCTTACGAGACTATCACCCGCCGATGCGAAAACTGCGCCGCAAGCCGCCCGCCAAGGGCACGTCATATCCGATCAGACAGAACTGATCGATGGCAAACAGCACCACGCTCTCGAAGCGCTTCCCCTCCGCGGCGCGCACTTCCTTGAGCCACGCCGCCGTCGAATCACCGGCGCCCACCAGATGGCTGCGCTGCGCCGCAGTGAAACCCAGCGCGCTGCCGAAATCCAGCGTCGCCGAGCTCAGGTCAAGATTGCGTCCAAACGTGAACCCGAACGCCTCCGTCTTGAGACAAGTAAGCGCCGCCGGCATCCACCCCGCCGCCGGATAGTTGATCGCCCGGTTGAACGCAGTCTGGTTCACATCGGTTGGATACAACACCTCGAAGCGGCACGTCGGCTGGGTCGCGCGCACGAAACTCATGATTGCGGCGGTGAAGTTGCCAATGACAGTCGGCAGATACGCCGCCTCATCCGGGTAAGCCGCCGGGTCTACTGTGTTCACCGTGATGGTCGCCAGCCGATGACCATAGAGAGCGGCGAATGTCGAAAGATTCCAAGCATCGTAAAACGGCATGCCTGAAAAGTTGGTACCCAACCCATCGTTTGGAAAATACCACCACTGCACTTCGCCGAACTGAAGATACGGAGTGAGCCCCGCCGCAGTCTGGATCGTCGCCATCTCCTCATACACTACTTTCCAGAACGCGAGGCTCGTCGGCGAAAAGTTAGTCTGCAGCGACGGTGTCGGCAGCAGGATCGGATCGCCCGCAGGACCCATCTGCGCTATCCCCGCGCTGGCCGTCGGATCGCCATGTTGCAATTCCATGCTGAACGACGCGGCGGCGTCGATCCCATAACCCACCAGCGCCACAAAGTAGGCTGCACTCCAGTCCCGCACCGCGCGGTTGAGCGCCGGGCTGGCCGTCAGGTCTGTCCGCCAGTTTCCGTCCGCGCCTCCCGCGAAGCTCGCTCCAGATGTCGTCGCCGTGAACCCGCCGCTAGTCGTAGTCGCGGTCAGCGTGTTCGCGTCTCCCGCGACGCCCATTGTGCGTGCGGTAATCGTGAGCACGCTCCCCGCCGCGCTCGCCCATACGCCCGTGTACCCGCGATTCAGTTCCTGCGAAAACGCAAGCGCGATTGTATCCGACGTATCGCCCACATGGATCTGTTTCTGCAGAACCGTATCCGATAGCGGCGGTTGACCAGTCTGTCCGAGCGTCACCGTGACGTTAGCGTTCGCCGCGGGCGTCCCGCTAAACGTGACCGTGGCCGACGCGTACACATGTCCGACCCGCACCAGCTCATAGAACCACAATGCACCTACATAATGATTCGCCCGTCCCACGAAATTGAGAGACGTCAGCATCCACGCTGTGCGCTCCGGCGGGAGCGAAATGCAATGCAGCGTGTCCCAGTCGGTCGCCAGCGTGACAACCGGCTGACTCGGCACCACCGGAAGATCGGCCGACGGCACGGCGAGTTCCAGGAAATCGAAATAAACTTCCGTGCCCGCGGCCCCTGTGTGAGCCGCCAGCCACCGTGTGCGATCCGGCGGCAAACGTCCCCGCCGAATAGCGGAACAGCGTGTCTTCCCCCGGAATTGCCAAATCTATGGACACCGCTGCTCCTCCATCGACGACGATCGAGACCGTTCCTCCTGTTCCGGTGTAGCGCAGTCCGACGTAAAGCGCGTGGCTCTGCGTCACTTGGTACGTACAACTCAGCGAATCGCCCGGCGTCGTCGTCTGATGGATCGTGCCACCCGAATAGTTGCCGCGCACCTCGGTCCAGGAACCGCTAAAAACCATCGACGCATCGTGGTCCTCGATCCGCAGGCTCCCTGGACCCGCGACCGAATAAGTTCGATTCGTTCCGGTCACGTTCCAGTTCGACACTGCCACATTGAATTCGCTCCGCGCGAATGCGCCCGGTTGCAAGTCCGCCCCGTAAGTCCATCGCATCTTGCGAATCAGATTCGTGGGGATGGTGTACAACGTGCCTGAAAGGTCGGGCGTGATCGCGCCCTGGAGTGCACTGAAATCCAACGTCACTCTCCATGCGCTCGGTGAAGTCCCATTCGCAAAGGTCTTCGCGCCCGCATCCCACACGGCCGCACCGGTCGAATATGAATACACTGCGAAGCGATTTCCGTTCGCGCCCGCCGTGCTGGCGGCGACTGTAGCCCCGCCCGTGTAATATAGCCGGACCGTCGCCCCGCTTCGAGTAGCCTTCATAACCGCTGAAAACGTGTTGACGCTATCCATGATCGCCTGCGCCGCGTTTGCTAGAATGTCCCCGCTCAATAACTCGTATGTGTAGGCTTCTGTCAAAAATGACAGCCCCACGTAGTCGCCCGCGTTCACCGTCCCGGAAAGCGTGAAATCTGCGTATGTCACTCTAATCTCCTTCGGTGACTCGTCATCCAGCTCCTTGTGCAGTTGCACCAGCCTGATGTAATCCCCCAGCGTCGCCTTCATTTGATTCCCCGACATCTTTTCCTCGATCTTGGTGAGCATGCACTTCACAGCCCGTGCCTGGCCCCCGCCGCCGGCCGCCTTCGTCTCCGTCTCGACCTTCGCTTTCACCGCGCGTTTTCCTCGCGCTGCTGCGCCCTTTGACCGCGCCTTGCTGCTCGTCTCGCTGATCGCCATTCGCCATCGTTCCCTCGCGACCAGCAATGTATCAGCCGGCAGTCATCCTCCCGCCGGATGTCAACACATCAACTTACGGAACCTGCACGAGATATATTTTCTGAGGTTCTTGTGAACGCGCAGCACACGCCTTTACACGCTCCCCCGCCAACCCCTACAATCGCTAGGTAGAACGTCCCGTTCGCGCGATCCGCATGAACATTTCCGTGAAAAGTGAATACGCCCTGCTAGCGATCTTCGACCTTTCGCTGCAGCCTCCCGGCGAGCCGGTCAAGATCGCCGATGTCGCACGTCGCCAAAAGATCCCGCAAAAGTTTCTGGAACTCATCCTCGCCGGACTCAAGCAGGGAGGCTTCGTCGAATCCCGCCGCGGCGCCGAGGGCGGCTATCGCCTGGCCAAGCAAGCCAACGAGATTACGGTGGGCGAAGTCCTGCGCTTCGTCGAAGACACCAAGCGCACTAAGCGCGTGGCTTCCAACCCGTTTCACCAGATCTGGCAACAGGTGGATGCGGCCGTCGCCACTATCCTGGACCACACCACTTTTGCCGAGCTCGCGCGCACTTGGCAGAAATCCCAAACCCGCTACGTGGCAAACTGGGACATCTGACGGCGCTCACCAAGTGAAACATAGAACATGATCTTTCCTGACAATTCATTTAGCATCGGGCGCACTCCTTTGGTTCGCCTCAATCGCGTTACGGACGGCGCGCAGGCCAGCGTCATCGCTAAGATCGAGGGCCGCAACCCGGCGTATTCCGTGAAGTGCCGCATTGGCGCCGCGATGATCTGGGACGCGGAACGCCGCGGTCTTCTCAAGCCCGGCCGGGAGCTGATCGAGCCCACTAGCGGCAACACCGGTATCGCGCTCGCTTTTGTCGGTGCCGCGCGCGGCTATCCGGTGACGTTGCTGATGCCCGAGACCATGTCGATTGAGCGCCGCGCTGTGCTAAAGCTGTTGGGCGCGAAAATCATCCTCACCGACGGCGCTCTCGGCATGGGCGCCTCCATCGAACGCGCCGAGCAAATGGTGGCGGCCGAGCCAAACCGCTGGGTCCTGCTGCAACAGTTTCAGAACCCCGCCAACCCCGACATCCATTTCAAGACCACCGGTCCTGAAATCTGGGACGACACGCAAGGCCAAATCGACGCCTTCGTCGCCGGCATCGGAACCGGCGGAACTATAACCGGCGTTTCGCGCTACATCAAGCTCGAAAAGAAGAAACCGATTTTGTCAGTGGGAGTGGAACCGCGCGGCAGCGCCGTCATCAGCCAAACGCTCGCCGGCAAGGCCATCGAGCCCGGACCTCACGCCATCCAGGGAATCGGAGCCGGCTTCATCCCCGGCAACTTGGATTTGAAAATATTAGATCGCGTGGAAAAAGTCAGCGACGAAGAAGCCATCGAAATGGCCCGCCGCTTGGCAAAGGAAGAAGGGATTCTGTGCGGGATATCCTGTGGGGCGGCGGTGAGTGCAGCCGTGAAGCTCGCGCATGAGCCGGCGATGAAGGGGAAAATGATCGTCGTGATTCTGCCGGATTCCGGAGAGCGCTACTTGAGTTCCGCGCTGGTGGACGATCTGGATTAGCGCGCTGCCTCGAATCCGCAGCGGTCTTTGAGGGAAAGAAAAAGCGGGCGCCAGTTTGGGTGATAAGGGTGAGGGCGCCCGCTGTCGTAACGGGGATTTAATTACCTATAAAACGCGCACCGCTGCGTTCAGGTTACGTCTTCGCAAAAAAAGTTCGGAATAACTTCTGCGCCGTCCGAATACTGTATGCCATTCGGCACATCGTCGGCACGTCAACCGACGTGACCAATTGTATCTTCAGTGTATAGTGTGCTTATCGTGTTTCGATTGCAGGACGATTATGTTTTTTTAACGATATTGATCGCGGCGCAACTGTATGCTCAAACCGCGCCTCTGCGGCTCGGCCCCGGCGTGACTCCGCCGCACGTTACTCGGAAAATCGAGCCTGAGTACAGCCCACTGGCCCACGCCGATCGCATACAGGGAACTGTTGTGCTGCAGTTGGTCGTTAGTGAAAAAGGCCGCGCCGCTGACATTCAAGTGATCAGTCCGCTGGGGTACGGGCTCGACGAAAACGCAATCGCTGCGATTCAAAAATGGGAATTCATGCCGGGCCAAAAAAATGGCGTAGCGGTTCCCGTGCGGGCGACCATAATGGTGAACTTCCGCTTCGTCGGAACCGGATTTGACGAAGCCGCCGAGCGCCGCCGGACCGAATACAATGTGGCGTTGCAGAGCCTAATACGCAATAAAGCTCCAGCCAGGGATCATGCCGTCGAAAGCATACTCAAGCTTGCCCGGCAAAACTTTCCAGGCGCGTTGTACTTGGTCGGCCTGTGGGAGACCACCGGAGAAAATGCACCGGCCGTAACCCAGAACCCAGCGGCGGGCTGGACTAAGATCGAGCAGGCCGCGAAGAAGAACTATGGGCCCGCCATTTACCGCATTGCGAAACGTTCTCTCGACGACTCCCCGAGCAACGAGAAAACTTGGGACAACATTCGGCGCGCCGCTGAGCTCGGCAGCCCTGAGGCGCAATACTTCCTGGGCGACCGCTATCAAAAAGGAGTGGGCGTGGAAGTGAATGCAGATCGCGCCAAGAATTACTTTCGCCTTTGTGCGGCGGGAGGCATAGCGGAATGCCAGGACCGCCTTGCGCGCCTTTTGTTCGACGCACCGGATCGACCCGACTATGAATACGAGCAGGCGCTGGCTTGGTTCAGCCTGGCTGCCGATCACGGAATCGCAGGCGATCGGGAGGTCGTTGACCGCGAAACTGCTGGCCTGACACCCGCCCAGAGCAAAACTATCGCTACGTTGAAACGCCAGTTCGCCGGTACTTTCGAGCAGCCTCAGTAAAGGAGATATGGTCGCCGCCGGTCTTCGAATTCTTGCACCGATTCGCGCAGGCGCTCCTCGATCACGCCGGGCGCAGTCCCGGCTTTGAGAGCGTCCACCACCTCGCGGCTGCCGATCAGAAAACGGCACGCCTCGAAATTGATTTTGCCGGGATACAGGCGCTGTAATGCGTATGCTACATCCAGTCCCAACCGCACAGAATTTAACTGCTCGCGGTTCACAATCACAAAGCGCACGCCTTCAATCGCTTTCCCGGCAAACGGCCCGGACGAAGGCTGGAACTTGGTCGCATACACGCGCACTCCCGGCAGCACCCAGCGGTTGAGGAACTCCGCGAGTTCTGCGCCGTGAATCCAATCCGCGCCGATCTGCTCGAAGGGCGCATCCGTGCCCCGTCCCACCGAATAGTTGGGCGACGCTTCCAGCAGCGCCAGCCCGTCGTAGAGCGCCGCGGCGTTCAAGCTGCGCAGGTTGGGCGAAGGGTCGATCCAGGTCAAGCCGGTCGAATCGAACCAGTCGCCGCGCTGCCAGTTCTTCATTTTGGCGACATGCAAATCCGCGTGCAATTTATTTTCTTCATTGGCAAACGCCGCCAACTCGCCCAGCGTCAGTCCGTGCCGCACCGGCATGTTGAAGCAACCCACGAAACTATGCAGGTTACCGTCGAGTAGCGGCCCCTCGACATGCGCACCGGTCACCGGATTCGGACGGTCCAGCACGTAAAACGGGATCTTCGCCTTCGCGGCTTCCTCCATTGCGTAGAGCATGGTGCACGAATAGGTGTAGAAACGCGCACCCGCGTCCTGAATATCGAACACTAGGACATCGACGCCGCTCAACATCGCGGGCGTCATCCGATAGCGTCCGTTTTCGTACAAACTCCACACCGGGAGTCCCGTCGGAGCGTCTTTGGCATCTGCTACATCGGGACGGTCTTCCTTCCCCGTCAGCCCATGCTCTGGCGAAAAGAGCGTCGTGATCCGCACGCCGGCAGCGCGCATCGCGTCTACGTTGCGCTGACCCACACGATTCAGACCGGTCTGGTTGGTGATCAATCCGACACGTTTGCCCGCAAACTCCGCGAAATGGTTGGTCTCCATCACATCGAGCCCGGTCATCACTTCGTGATTCGGCGCAATCATGCGCCGCACGCCCGCGTTCTCCAGAGTTTCGTAAACCGGCGCGCCGCCTTCCACACCGAACGCCGCGGCCACCACCGTCGCAACCTTCGACCGCAGCGGACTCAAATTCTTGCCCGCCTTCGGATGCACCGAATTGGTCATGATGATGACGTAGGTTTTTGACGCCGGATCGATCCACAGCGACGGTCCCGTGAAGCCCGTGTGCCCGTACGATCCGATGGCGAACAACTCGCCGCGCGGCGCCGAAAACCCGGAATCGATGTCCCACCCCAACCCTCGCAAAATCGGCTGATCCGGCGGTGAGTTTGGCGCAGTGAATTTCTTCACTGTGAGCGGCGAAAATAGCTTTCCGCCGCCGTCTACCAGCATCTGGGCGTACTTCGCGAGATCGTCGGCAGTCGAGAACAATCCCGCGTGCCCCGCCACGCCGCCCATATACCGCGCGGTGGGATCGTGCACAACTCCTCGAAAAGGAACGCCAGTCGCCGCATCGATCTCAGTGGGCGCGATCCGCGGGCGCAGCGACGCCGGCGGAAGAAATTCCGTTTCCTTCATGCCGAGCGGCGCAAACACGGCTTCGCGCGCATACTCGTTCAGCGGCTTGCCACTCAGCCGGTGCACGATCTCGCCCAGCAATTCAAAATTTACATCGCTATAGACGAACCGCGTCGCTGGCGGCGACATCGGCTTCTCTACCAGCGCCCGTTCGATGCCGGTCTGGTAACCGCTCCACGCCGGCTCCAGCGCCAGATCGGGAGGCATCCCGGAGAAGTGCGTCAACAGATCGCGCACCGTAATCTCGCTGTGCCCTCGCTGGAACTCCGGCAGATATGCTGTCACTGGATCGTTGATGCGCAACTTGCCTTGCTCGAACAATTTCATCAGCGACGGTGTGGTGGCGGTCACTTTCGTCAGCGACGCCATGTCGAAAATCGTATCGACGGTCATGGCCTCGCGAGATGGCACCAGAGCGCGATTCCCGTAGGCCTTGCGATGAACAATCTTGCCGTCGTGCCCCACGATCAGCACCGCACCCGGAATCAATCCCTCGCGAACCGCCGCGTCCACCACCGCGTCGAGCGTCGCAGATGCGGAAAACGTCTCCTGCGCCTGCGCAGCTTGCATGCAGACCAAAACGACTCCGAGCCACACCGCCTTCATAGCGCGCGCTTCGACAGTCTCTCTAGCAATTCTCCGAGTTCAAAATCCTTGGCCGTAATCCCGCCGGCGTCGTGCGTGTTCAGATCCACGATCACCTTGTTATAGACGTTGAACCACTCTGGGTGATGATCCATCTTGTTGATGTCCGCGACAGCAGAGCGCATGAACTTCATCGCGTGCTTGAAGTCGGGAAACTTGTATTCACGATGCAGCTTGCCGCCCTTCACCTTCCATCCGTCCAACTTCGGCAAGGCGGCCGCAATCTGCGCGGCCGTCATCTTTCTCATCTTCATTCAAGCCCTCCCGTAAATCGGAATCACCGCGCCGCTGGTATCCGCCGCCGCGTCCGACACCAAAAATACCAGCAGCTTTGCGATCGACTCCGGCTTGACCCAGCGTGAAAAATCCGCCTTCGGCATGGCCGCGCGATTCGCCGGCGTGTCGATTGTCGAAGGCAGAATCACGTTCGCCGTCACGCCAAACTTTTGCCCTTCGGCTGCTACATTCTTCACTAACGCCACCAGCGCCGCTTTCGATACTGCATACGCCGCGAAATTCGGCGATGGCTCGACGGCCATGCGCGTTCCCACCGCGACGATGCGGCCGCGCCCCGCCGCCTGCATGGGCTTGAGCGCCGCACGGATGCAGCAAAACGCCGCGCGCAGGTTAATGTTCATCATCTTGTCCCAAGTCTCGTCGCTGGTCTCGGCCACGCCCGAGCCGCCCGCGAAGCCGCCCACCAGATGCACTAGCGCGTCCAGTGGCCCGTGTTCCAGCGCCTGTTTCACCATGGACTCGCAGCCGTCCGCGGTCGACACGTCGGCCGAAATCGTTGCAAACGGCGCCGCCATTTTCCACCCGCGATCCACACCGATGACCTTCGCTCCGCTCGCAAGAAATTCCTGGCACACTGCGGTTCCCAGCCCGCCGCTTGCGCCCGTGATGAGGACGTTCATAGGCCCACTATACATCCAGACCGACGGCGCGCATCAATTCCAGAGCGTTGCTTCGCTCGACTACTCCTGGCCGCAAATGATAGTCGAAATGGATTTCACCGTTCTCAATGTGATCCTCGAAATGTACGTTAAGCGCCCGCTCGCCCAGCGTTGCGGTGATTTCCGCCAGCGCCAGATCATGCGTGGTCACCAGTCCGATCGCGCCCCGCTCCACCAGACCTTGAATCACCGCCGCCGCACCGATGCGCCGGTCGTGCGAGTTGGTGCCGCTCAATAGTTCATCCAGCAAGAACAGCGTCGGCCGCCCCGCGCGGGCAAGGTCCACGATGTCCCGAAGGCGGCTGATCTCGGCATAGAAGCGCGATTTATTGTCTACCAGCGAATCGTTCACACGGATCGACGCTCCAATGCACAAGGGCGACACCCGCAGGCGCGCACAACACACTGGAGCACCCGCCCACGCCAGTGCCGTGTTCAGTCCCACCGCACGCAACAGCGTACTCTTCCCCGACATATTTGATCCGCTAACGATCCACAGCGCGCAGGCTCCGTCGAACTTGACGCCCAGCCTCACATCGTTGCCGACAGCGTGATCCCGAGGAATCAGCGGATGCCGCACGTCCATTCCGTCGAACAACGGCCCGTCATCGGCCGCCGCCAACTCCGGAAACACCGCGTCCGGCCGCTCGTACGCGAACGTCGCGAGCGAGCACAGCGCTTCGAACTCGCCCACCGCCGCGATCCACTCCCCGATGTGCGGGCCGCACTCCTGCCTCCACGCTTCAATCGCCATCGTGAACTGCGGTATCCACACCAGCGGCGCGGCGAACACGCGAAAAAACTGGTTCCGCGCCGAATCCAGATATTCCACCGCCCGCTCCAGCCGCCGGATTTCCGCCGACGCCGTCAGCCCGTGCGCGTCCAAAGCATGCGTCAGATGCACTAAATGCGGCGCCGTGAATTGTTCCTTCTCCAGCGCTCCAGCAGTAGCCGTACTATTTCAATTCCCGCGCTGGCGTCGATACCAGGACCACCACCCGTCGCACCGCGTCGCGTACCACCAATCCAAAGATGAGCTCCGTAAAAACCACAGCCAGAAACGGCCGCAGACTGAGCACCTGCGCCAGGAATAATCCAAACGTGAGCACCGCCGCACAAGCGAGCGCCAGCGCCACCCATCGCGCGCCCGAAAAAAATCTCACCGCAGGCTGCTCGCCCCAGGTCTTCATGGCTTGGTCATCGATCGCGGTACGAATATCTTCGCCCATCAGCGCGATGTCTTCCCGCAGATCCAGCCTTGCGCGCAACTCGGACACCGCCGCTTGCCGCGCCGTCACGATGTCCGGCGGCGACGGCGCCAGCAGCCACTCGGCGAGCATCCGGTCCCCCGTCGCCGTGCGCGACGTCGAGAGTAACTCGAACGCCGACCCCGGACCCAGCAGATCCAAATCATCGGCATACAAATGTTTGGGATCGCGAAAAGCCGCGCCCTGGTGGCCCTTGCCGATCCACCGGTTCTCCATCCGCGCCAGCGCGCGTTCGTAGTACGCAGTTCCCCGCAGCGCCGCCTCACGCCGTTTGTCCGCGCGATCGTGCATGACAGCGAGCACCACGAAAACCACCACCGGAACCAGCAACCACCACGGCGAGAGAACTCCCGCACCAATCGCCAGCGCCGCGATGGCCACCGCCGCCAGTCCCGTCACCAGTCGCGCATTGCCGAGTTGCCGCGAGTGGATACTACTGGCCGTGTGTTCCGTCTGCCAGCGTTCCAATCGCGAGCGATATTCCTGTAGCGGGGATGCGTCTTGAATCGACAAAGGAGTCCCTTCAATTCTAGTCTGCCCGTCCCCGCCCGGCGTTGTATGCTGGTGTTGCCCGCGCTCAGGGACTCACCATGTTGCCACGCCTGCGAATGACTCTCGACTTCATGCCCTCGCCGTTCGAGGACAAACCCGGTCTGGTGATTCGCGATCCTTTTCATTTCTCCGAAGCGACGCTCATCGTCCCTCCTCCGCTCATCGAGTGCCTGGAATTCTTCGACGGCGAGCACAGCGCCCTCGACCTGCGGGCGCATCTGGTGCGCATCACCGGCGATCTTCAGGCCGGCGATATCGAAACCAATCTGCTGAATGCGCTCAGTGAGGCTGGCTTTCTCGAAGATGAAAACTTTGAGAAGCGGCGCGCCGAAACCGAACGTGCCTTCGCCGAGGCGCCGCTTCGCGAACCCGCGCATGCCGGCTCCGGCTATCCGGATGAGCCCGGTGAACTCCGCGCCACGTTCGCGGAATACATGGACGGCGCAAATCCCAACGGTGGCCGGTCCGGCCGCACCCTCGCCATCGCCGCGCCCCACGTCAGCCCCTTTGGCGGCGTGGAAGCGTACCGCGCTGCTTA
>CAVZWS010000011.1:0-135888 GCA_963779075.1 Bryobacterales bacterium | reverse complement strand
TACGGCGCCGGTTATTCCACGCGCATCAATCACGTTCTTCGGGTGGTGATGTCTCAAGGACGATAGCGGCAAGCGCCCCGTTTGTTCTCACGATTCCAGCGCCACCACCAGCGCCGCTGTGCGCTTCGCCCCGATCCTGCGATAGCTGTGCGCCACGCTGGAATCGAAGTACACCGAGTCGCCTTCCGACAACTCGTGCGGGTCGTCGCCGACGCGCAGTTCCAGCTTGCCGGAGAGAACGTACAGGAGTTCGACGCCGGGATGGTGGTGGGGGCGGACTTGCTCCGCCTCGATAGGCTCGAATTCCGCCAGGTAAGCGTTCAGCGCGCGGTCGGGTACCGGGAAATCCAGACTCTCAAAGTAGTAGGCCACTTTGCGGGCGTCCGGCGAATCAGGGAAACGCAGACGATCCTTCTTGCGCACGATCGCCAGCACCGGCTTCGGCTCGGGATTGAAGAAATACTCCAGTCCGACGCTGAATACCATGGCGATGCGCAGGAGCGTGGGCAGCGTGGGGTGCATCACGTCCCGTTCCAGTTTCGAGAGCAGCGCCGGAGAAAGCCCGGTGTGCTTGCTTAACTCCACCAGTCCCATGCTTTTGCGCAGCCGCAGGCGCCGCAGTTTGCTTCCAATCGCGTAATTCTTGAGTCCCGCCGTGATGGTGTCGGACGCCATGGTGAAGGTCGTTTTCCTCTCAATGCCGGTTTCCCGCCGGTATTTTCCGCTCAGGAAAGGCAGCTTCTCGATATTCTTTACAGTAAAACATATTTTCCATAGGATCAAATTGTGGTTGGCAACCGCCGGCCGCATCGGGAAAGAAAGGAACGGTTTTGAATATGAAAAAGATTGATGTAATCGCAGCCGCGCTGGTCATCATCGGAGCCCTGAACTGGGGCCTGGCCGGGGCATTCCACCTGGATCTGGTGGCAGCCGCGTTCGGCATGAAATTTGGCGAAACTTCCGCGCTCAGCACCGTGGTGTACAGCCTGGTGGGACTCTCCGGGCTGTATCAGGCACTCACCTGGAAAGCGATCCAGCGCCGCTGGCATGGCGATTTCGCGTCGGCCCGCGCCTAGGGCCCCCGAGATCCCCAAGAACCTAAAGACAAGTGAACAGGAGAAACAAATGAAATCTAAATTACCAATGATGCTGGCAGGCGCGATCGCGCTGACGCTGGCTTCGAGCATCGCATCCGCCGCCGACATCGTCGATACCGCTGTCGCCGGCAAGTTCAACACCCTGGTGGCCGCCGTGAAAGCCGCCGGGTTAGTAGACACGCTGAAAGGTCCCGGCCCCTTCACGGTATTCGCGCCCACCGATGAGGCCTTCGCCAAACTGCCCCCGGGCACGCTTGAAATGTTGCTCAAGCCGGAAAATAAGGCCAAGCTGCAAAGCATTCTCAAGTACCATGTGGTGGCGGGGAAAGTGATGGCGCACGACGTAATGGGCCTCCATTCCGCCCAGACGGTGGAAGGCCAGAACATCACCATCGAGACCATGAATGGCGGCGTCATGGTGAACAACGCGCACGTGATCAAGACGGATATCGTGGCCTCCAATGGAGTGATTCACGTCATCGACACCGTCATCATGCCCAAGTGAATTGGGTCGAAATGACATAGAGGGCTCGCATGCATCTGCTGACCGGCGCCACTGGATACATCGGAGGACGTCTTTTACGGCGTCTACAAAGAGACGGCTTGGCAGTCAGATGTTTGTGTCGCAACCCGGAGGCGCTCGGCTGGCGCGCGGCTCCCGGCACCGAACTGGTGCAGGGAGATCTGCTCCAGCCGGCGTCTCTGGGGATTGCGTTTTCAGGTGTGGATACCGCCTTCTATCTGGTCCACTCGATGAAGGCGGGCGACCGGTTCGAGGCCGAGGAGAAAGCGGCGGCTTCCAACTTCGCGGCGGCGGCGCGGGACGCGGGAGTGCGGCGCATCGTTTATCTCGGTGGGCTGGCGCATGCCGATGGGTTGGCGGACAGCGGCGAACTGTCTCCGCACATGCGCAGCCGCGCCGAGACCGGGAACATCCTGCGCTCCAGCGGCGTTCCGGTGATCGAACTGCAAGCCTCCATCGTGATCGGTTCCGGCAGCGCATCGTTTGAAATGATGCGGGCCTTAGTGGAGCGGCTCCCAGTAATGCTCACGCCGCGCTGGGTGAATACCGCCGCACAACCCATCGCGATCGAAGATGTGATCGAGTATCTGGTGGCGGCGGCTCGAATGCCGGCAGTGGGCAACCGCACTTTCGAGATCGGCGGAGCCGACGTCACTTCTTATTTCGGAATCATGCGCGAATACGCCCGGCAGCGGAAATCTGCACCGCTGGATCCTGCGCGTGCCGTTCCTCAGCTTGTCATTGTCGAGCCGCTGGCTGACGCTGATCACGCCGGTATACGCGAGCATCGGTCGGTGCCTCATCGAAAGCGTACGGAATCCGAGTATCGTGGTGAATCCCGAAGCTCTGGCAGCCTTCAACATCCGGCCCATGGGAATCGCGCAGGCCATCGAGCGGGCCATGGCCAATGAAGATCAGGAAGTTGCCGAAAGCCGCTGGTCGGATGCGCGATCGCATACTGGAGCAGTACAGCGCCCAGCCCGCGCCCTCGCGCGATCTGTTCACCAATGAACAGAGCATCCGAGTGCCGGTGCCCGTCCTGCAAGCGTTCGCCCCGATTCGCCGCATCGGGGGCCGGACCGGCTGGTATTTCGGCAACGTGCTGTGGAGAATTCGCGGCCTGATCGATCTGATGATGGGAGGCGTGGGCATGCGGCGCGGCCGGCCCGACCCGGAGACTCCGTTTCCCGGCAGCACCTTGGATTTCTGGCGCGTGGAGATCTACGAGCCCGGCAAGCGGCTGCGGTTGTTCGCCGAGATGAAGGTCCCGGGACGCGCCTGGCTGGAGTTTCGAGCGGAGGCCGATGGCGCGTCAACGGTAATCACCCAACTCGCGCAGTTTGAACCGCGAGGTCTGGCTGGAGTTCTCTACTGGTATCTTCTCAGTCCCATTCACGAGCTGATGTTTCGCGGAATGTTGCGGCATATCGCCGCCGCGGCTGTGCACCCGGAGCCGCCGGCTGTCTTGCCGCAGGCGCCCCGCGTGGATCCATTCGCCGAGGCCGCGAAGTGAAACAATGAGGTGGATGGGGTGAAAGGGATGGACGGGAGGGCACTGGGAATGTTGGTGGTGTCTATGACAGCGTCGGCCGCAGCACCGGTTCCTGAGTTGGCTATTGGCGATCAACTCCCCGTCTTGCGGGGCGAATACCTCAACGGCCAGCGCGCGGCTCTTCCGAAAGACTCTTCCGGCCGTGTTGCGCTGCTGATGCTTGGCTTCACCTACGAATCCCGGTTCGCGGTGGAAGCCTGGGCGAAGAGGTTTCGGCAGGATTTCGGGAAACAACCGAGAGTGACATTTTTTGAGATCCCCATGATCGGGGGTCTGGCGCGGATGGGGAAATGGTTCATCGACAGCGGCATGCGGCGAGGCACTCCGAAAACGGATTACGGGAATGTGATCACGGTGTATGGCGGCACCGATGCGTGGAAGCAACGGGTCGGGTTCAAGGACCCCAACGCCGCGTACCTGATCCTGCTCGACCGAAACGGCAGAGTTGCCTGGCGTCATGCCGGAGGTTTCGCTGAAGATCCGTATAAGACGCTCGCATCGAAGGTATCGAGCCTTCTTGCTGGAGATGATTGACAAGAGAGAGAATGATTGCCGGGTTTGCACCTGGCACCCCGCTGCTATATTGAATGAAGAGGCCTTCGTGACACCCACCCCCGTTCCCGCATCCAGTGCGCCTACGTTCGACGAGTCGAACCTGGTCGTGCGCGCGCAGGCCGGGGAGCAGGCCGCCTTCGCCGCGCTGGTGGCGGAGTATAGCCGCAAGATCTATCGCGTCGCCAAGAACATCACCCAGAACGACGAGGACGCCGAAGACGTCCTGCAGGAGACCTTCCTCAAGGCCTACGAGCACCTCTCCGGCTTCCAGGGCAATTCGAAGTTCTACACCTGGATCGTGCGCATCGCCGTGAACGAATCCCTCATGAAGTTGCGCAAGCGCAAGGGCAACCGCTTCGTTTCGCTGGACGAACCCATCGAAACAGGCGAAGAAGAGGTGAAACGGGAGATCGCCGTCTGGGAGGACAACCCCGAACAACGCTATTCGCGGGATGAAATGCAGGCCATCCTGAACGAGGCGGTGGATAGTTTAAAGCCAGATTTCCGAACCGTCTTCACGCTTGCGCGACATCGAAGAACTGAGCACGGAAGACACTGCCGAGGCGCTCGGGATTTCGGTGCCGGCCGTCAAGAGTAGACTATTAAGAGCGCGCTTGGCGCTCCGGGAAAAACTGACCCGCCAGTTTAAGCGGAAAGGGGACGATCCACTTGGTTACCTGTAAACAGTTTCTCCAGGAACTGAACGATTATCTCGACCCCAATGTAGACGCCGCGATCAAGGCCAATCTCGAAGCGCACGTGAACAAATGCCCCAACTGCTTTGTCATCGTCGACACGACTTTGAAGACGTTGCAGGTTTATAAGGGCATGGAACCGAAAGCCATTCCAGAGGACGTCGAAGCGCGTCTTTGGAAGGCTATCGAGCGCAAGATGGCCGAACGCGGGAAAAGCTGACGCGTACCGCTTTGACGCACAGGCCCTGACGCGCGCGCCGCCTACTTGGCTTCGAGTTGAGGCTGCAGATCGCCCATGATCTTCTCGAACTTGGCGCGCTGCTGCTCGTCCAGGATTTGCATGATCCGCGATTTCCCGGTGGAGCGAACGTCCTCCAACTGATCTTCCAGGCTGTGATAATACTCGCGGTAGTCGGCCAGGACCATGGCGATCTTGTCGGTCTGATCGGCGGAGAGATTGAGCTCGGTCTTGAACCTTTGCACCAGCGCATCGCTGCTCGAAGCTTTGCGGATGACCGGAAGCGTAGCGGCGGAAACCGTGCGATGCAGTCTTTCGTGGAGTCCCATCTGCATCGTCAACGCGCCCACGGCGGCTCCCGCCAGAAATACCACTACCAGCGTCCCAGCCACTTTCACATTGCAGGGGGATGACATTGGGTCCCTACTGTTCCCGATAGGTGACCAGATTCGCTAAGACGGCGTCTTGCGATGACTCGTCCGTCTGCGACTGATCCACCCGCGTGATCTCTCGGGCCGGCGCGTCTTCACCCGCCACGATCGTCTGCTCCGCAGGCACCTGCTGCGATTCCAGCGCCATCGTGGAATCTTCGACCGAACGCTCCGCAGTGACTACATAAACGCCTATCAGCAGAGCCAGCGCGAGCGAAGCCACGGCGATACGGCGTCCGAATGCGGACTCGATGAAGAGATTCCAGATGGATATGGGGCCTTCCGCTTCGATGCGCTCCATCACGCGCGCGTAGAAGCCGGGACGGAGATCCGCGGCGAAGTCCTCGGGCGCCCGTAACTCCCGAATCAGCGCGGTCTGTTCCTGCATGCCTTGCGCCTCGGTCCGGCACTCGTCGCAC
This sequence comes from Bryobacterales bacterium, assembly GCA_963779075.1. Lineage (GTDB taxonomy): Bacteria > Acidobacteriota > Terriglobia > Bryobacterales > Bryobacteraceae > Palsa-187. The sequence goes on along the minus strand of CAVZWS010000011.1, from coordinate 130,378 downwards.
TGGGCCAGATGTTCCCGCGCGTGTTTCAGCGTGTCCCGGGAAACCGGCTGCGACCCCGCCAGCACGTCTTCAATATGATCCCGAATCTCGCGATGCATGGTTCTTCCCTCAGTCACTACTATCAACTGCACTGGCGGGTCTAATGCCCGCTTAAAATCTGGGCCAACTAACGCGTGCGGGTCAAACGCCCCGCCGCCCGGAGCAACTTCTGCCGGGTCCGGAACAATTTTACCTTAATTGTGTTCTCGTTCAACCCGGTCATTCCGGCCAATTCCTCAACCGAATGCCCTTCCACTTCTTTCAACAAAATCAGGCTACGCTCTTCTTCGGAAACCTTCGACAGAAGCTTTAGAATCAAGTCTCTCTGAGCGAGCCTGGTGTCCGCGGGCACGGAGCCGTCAACGGCCGGCTCGGAAGTTTCCATGCGCTGGGCGTCCTCTTGCGAGAAATCGCTCTCGTAAACCAACTTGCGCACCCGCTTCTTGCGCAGATAGTCGTAGCACTCGTTCACCGTGATTTTATAGATCCAGGTAAGCAGCGAGCTGCGAAAGTCGAAGTTCTTAATTGAAAAATAGACTTTCGCGAAAACCTGCTGGGCGATATCCTCGGCGTCGTTGCGGTTGCGCAGGATGCCGAAGATGATCGAAAACACCTTGGACTGGTAGCGCTCCACGACCTCGCGGAAAGCCATCTCGTCACGCGCCTGGACGCGGCGTACCAGTGCCGCTTCTTCGCTGGTCTTATGATCCACTCGGGTCCTCGCCCGGGTTCCCTCGCCTACTACTGCCGGAAAGGGTAGTGTCGTTATTGAGGCGTCCATGGCTGCCGATCCCTCGCTACTGGGTCGGACGCGGCTGGCTCGATTTAAGTTACGGCAAAGACGGTCCTTGGAATCGCTTCGAAAGCCGAATTCCGCTGAGCCTCTAGCTCCTCGTTCCGCATCATAGTATAATGAAGGGGAGGTCTAACAAACATGGTACAACTAACAGAAACCGCCGTAAGCAAGGTCAAGGAGATCCTGGAAACTCAGGAGCCCAAACCGGCTGGTTTGCGGATCTCGGTGGTGGGCGGCGGTTGTTCCGGTTTCAGCTATTCCATGGCGTTTGAGAATACGCCGGGCATGCTGGATAAGACCTACAAGTTCGGGGACCTGCAGTTGTTCATCGACCAAGCTAGCCTCCTGTACCTCGATGGCGTTCAAGTAGATTACGTGGAGACGCTCGAAGGTTCCGGATTCAAGTTTAACAACCCCAATGTGAAGTCCACCTGCGGGTGCGGCAGTTCCTTTAGCGCGTAAGCGCTTTCGAGCCGGCCTCGTCCGGGCAATACTAACTTTTACGATTTGCGAGAGAGCGTCCTCACTTAGGACGCTCTTTTTGCGTGGGATACAGATTTTGACTAGGAACAGAAAAAGGGCGCAGCTCACGCTGCGCCCCTAATGCACCTTCTTGGGAGGAGGAAAACTTTACTTAGCTCTTGCGGCGACGACCGATTAGGCCCAAGCCCAGGAGCCCGAGGCCCATCATGGAGAGGGTCGCCGGCTCGGGAACAGCCGATGAATGGAAGCTCTGCCCGAGGGAAGTGAGGTGCCCGGCGTCTGAGCCCACTGGCCCAACGTGAATATCTTTGAAGATATAGATCGTGCTCACTGGCCCGAAAAGGCCGGAAAGCTTACTATTGGCACCAGTGTTCGAGAGCGACGTCAGAACGTTGCTGCAACTGTTGCCGTCGCCGAACGCGACGGCGCAAACCGTTTCACTGACGCTCGAACCAGTCCCCGTGACAGCGAGGTCGACCTGATCCAGCCCGGCGCCCGTAACCGTGAAGTAGAGCCAGAGGTCAGCAGTGGGAGCGGTGGTGTTGTTGAACGAGAGATTAGGGTTGAACCCCAAGGTTGTAACCCCGCCGCTCGAGACCGCGCTGGCCAAGTCGATATGGCCGGACCAGGGACTCGGAATAGTTGCACCGCCGGCATCGACTTCCGAGAAGTTGCTGAAGTTCAGCCCACCGCAGTTAAATGAGCTGTCAGTAGAAGCTCCCGACGTGATGGTTCCACTCGAACTAATTGTGTAGGGGAGCGCGGGGGACGCAGGCGCAGGACAAGCAGTAAAAGCTGCCGAAGCCGTTCCAGCCATCCCCAGTCCCAATATTGAAATTGCCAAAGCGCACTTCGCGCCGCCGATTCTTAGTATCCTCATAATCTTTTATCCCTTCCTCCGCAGTCTGGGTGTCTTACGCACCCAATTCTTTCCTAGGGCCTAAGCTTATCAATTACTAAGGTGATTTACAAGAGGGTAAGCTCGGGTTGCGTACTAGTGTTCGTATAGTACTATCCGTCATTCCCACGTATCAATTACATCTGGAAGGCGCGGCGGTAGCCCCAGCCATATACAATGGTGACGCGGGGCTTTCCAGCCCCTCTTTGCCGATGCTAGATGACCTTTTGACGGAGCAGGCTCCCCTGGGTTCGCGAGACCTGGATTCTCTCCCTATAACGCAGATCCTAGGGATCTTAAACGCCGCGGATGCAGAAGTTCCCCTAGCCGTGGCGCAGGAGATTCCGCGCATCGCAGCAGCGGTGGAGGCAATCGTCAAGGCTCTTGAACGGGGCGGTCATCTGGTCTACGTCGGCGCCGGCAGTAGCGGACGCCTGGGCGTGCTGGACGCAGCAGAATGCCCGCCCACCTTTGGCGTCCCGCCCGAGCTGGTGCGTGGCCTTATGGCGGGTGGTGAGGGGGCGCTGAGCCGTTCGTCGGAAATCAGCGAAGACGATCCGGATGCCGGCGCGCGCGATCTGCTCTCCTCCGGATTCGGTCCGGGTGACGTTCTGGTGGGTATCGCCGCCAGCGGCCGGACGCCCTACGTTCTGGGCGCGGTGGCGCAGGCACGCGCATTGGGCGCCATCACTTGCGGCATTAGCTGCACGCCGGACTCGGAGCTGTCGCGCGCCGTCGATTTTCCTATTGAACCCAAGCCGGGACCGGAAGTGTTGGCTGGGTCGACCCGGCTGCGGGCAGGTACCGCCACCAAGCTGGTCCTGAACATGATCAGCACGGCGGTGATGATACGGTTAGGCCATGTCTACGGTCACTGGATGGTGAACGTCCAGCCCACGAATCAGAAGCTAACCGAGCGCGCGCGGCGGATTATCCGTCAGGCCACCGGCGCATCGGCCGAGCGGGCGGTGGAGCTGCTGGCAGCGGGTGGAAACAGCGTCCGCACCGCGATCGTCATGGAGAAGACCAAGACTCCGCGCGGCGAAGCGGAGCGATTGCTGGCCCAGGCGGGCGGGCGGATTCGGGAGGCTTTGGCTTTATTTGGACAAGTTTGAGATCCAGGGAGGGGCGCCGCTGGAAGGGGAAATCGCCGTCAGCGGCGCGAAGAATTCGGCGCTCCCCGCGCTGGCCGCGTGCCTGCTCACCGCGGACCCGGTGGTGCTGGAACGCATTCCGCCGGTGCGCGATATCCACACCATGGAGAAGTTGCTGGAACACGCCGGGGCGCGCGTCAGCATCGATGGCGAGCGGGTAACAGTCGAGGCGGATGCGATCCAGAACGCCGAGGCGCCGTATGACTTGGTCAAGACCATGCGTGCCTCTAGCCTGGTGTTGGGTCCCCTGGTAGCGCGCTGCGGGCGCGCCCGGGTTTCGGTACCGGGCGGTTGCGCCATCGGCGCTCGCCCCATCAATCTGCACGTGGCGGGACTGGAACAGCTAGGCGCTACAGTTCGCCAGGAGCATGGTTACATTGTGGCCGAAGCGCCGCACGGTCTGGAAGGCGCCGAGGTGCATTTCGACCGCATCACCGTCACCGGCACCGAAGACTTGATGATGGCCGCCGTGCTGGCGCGTGGCGAGACCGTCATTCATAACGCGGCGCGCGAGCCGGAAGTGGTGGACCTGGCGGCTTTGCTCACTAAAATGGGCGCGCGCATCGAGGGCGCCGGAACCAGCGTGATCCGCATCCAAGGCGTCGCGAAATTGCACGGCGCCCGGCACGCGATCATCGCCGATCGCATCGAGACCGGAACTTTTCTGATAGCAGGCGCCATCACCCGCGGAGATCTCCACGTGACCGGCTGCGAGCCGGAGCATTTGCGCGCGTTCATCGCCAAGCTGCGGAGCGCGGGCGTGGAGGTCAGTGAGCCGGCGCCGGGAACGCTGCGGGTGCGCTCGGGACCGAAACTGCGCAGCGTGGACGTAACCACCGAGGAGCACCCCGGCTTCGCCACCGATTTGCAGGCCCAATTCATGGCGCTGATGACGCGAGCCGAGGGGATTTCGATCATCACCGAGACCATCTTCGAAAATCGCTTCATGCATGCCCAGGAACTGGCGCGCATGGGCGCCAACATCCGGCTGGAGGGCCGTCAGGCAATGGTGGCCGGGCCCATGACGCTCTCCGGCGCGCAAGTGATTGCCAGCGATCTGCGCGCCAGCGCTTCCCTGGTGCTGGCCGGACTGGCGGCGCAGGGGGCCACTGTCATCGACCGGGTCTATCACATCGATCGCGGCTATGACCGGATCGAAGCGAAGCTCGCGGGCGTGGGAGCGCGCATACGGCGGGTTCCCTAGAATGCCCGGAGATTGAAAATTGGAGGAGAGGCTGTTATGACGATTCCCCACAAAGTGCACAGTCCGGGTTTTTTGGCCTTGGTGAACGACGCCAAATCGCGGATTGAAGAAGTCGATATCGCCGCTTATCAAAGCATGCCGCGCGAAGGTCATTTACTGATCGACGTACGTGAAGACCACGAATGGGCTGCGGGCCATGCCGCGGACGCCATCCACATGAGTAAGGGAACCATCGAACGGGATATTGAAGTGAAGGTACCGGATCCCGCTACCAAGATGGTATTGTATTGCGGCGGCGGCTACCGCTCGGCGTTGGTGGCCGATGCGCTGCGGATGATGGGCTATCGCAATGCGATTTCGCTCGATGGCGGATGGCGCGCGTGGAACGAAGCCGGGTTGCCTGTCGTTAAAGATTAAGCGTTAAAGACCAGTGGCCAAAGATTAGAACAGCTCGCGTCCGTCGCCAAACACCTGTTCCAGGAACGCGAGCACCGTGAGGCCAATCGCGATCGAATTCATGACCCCGATGAACTTAGTGAAGCCCTTACCCATGAACTCGAAACGCAAAATTAGGGCGAAAGCGATGCCAGCGTAGAGCAGGACGAGCGGCAGGCCACGGTCGGTAAGCACAGTCAGAGTCAAGGCGGCGCTGTAGTAGAGCAGCGGAAGGTTGCTGTCGTAGCGTCCCCGGCTGAGCAGCACAATGGCGATGATAGCCAGGGCGACCACCAGCAGGATGGTCATGTTCATCGGAGTTGCGTCAAAGTACATACAATTTCATTCGCGTTTTTCGGCGAATGCACCGCCATTAAAACGTATAAGCGATTGCCAGCATCGGCACGATATTCTGCAAGATGGCGGGCACGCTGGAACCCACATTAGGAGCGATGAGTTCCTTGGGGAAGGGCGTGATGTAATCGTGCACTTCCAGGCGCAGCTGCAGCGAATTTGCGATCTGCCACTTCACGCCCGCACCCAGGCTCAGCAAGGGCTGCAGTTCGTCGCCATTGGTGAGCAGCGCATATTGGCTTAACGGCTGCACCAGGCCCGGTTGGCCGGTAGCGCGATAAACTTTGATGCCCGCGCCCGCCGCCAGAAACGGCCGTACTTTAGAGCCGCGCCGTGTGGCGTGCCACAGCACGTCGTAATGCAGACCGTAGGATTGGGCCGTCAAGTTGGCCGCTGTAGAGCCGCGTTCCAGCGAAAGGTCGCCGATTTGATAGTCGAAGCGAACTTCACCGCCCCATTTATTGGAAGCATTCTGGCCCAGCCAGACGCCGCTTGCGATATTGGTGCGGATGCCGGCGCTGGCGGTGGTGGAGCCGTTGGTCACATCGCGCGAAGGATAGAAGCTGCCTCCGATGCCGCCGCCGAACTCCCATTTCTGCGCCAGCGCGCCTGGAGCCAATCCGATCAGGCCCATCGCGCAAACCCCGAATATTCGGTACAGTCTCATGTCATTTCCCCTGTTCTTGTCGCTATTCTTCCTGTGTCCTGTGTGAGCCGATCGCCGGGCGATCGAATTCGCTCTCTGCGGGCCTGCCCACGTTGTTGCCTAATTCACCACGCGGACGTTCACGGTCTGCGACTGTCCGCCCTGAGTGATGGTTAACGGAACACTTAATCCAAGCGGTGTACTCCTCGGAACAGTGACCGAAATCTCGTACACGCCAATTTGTCCTCCGGCCAGCCCCGCGAAAGTCACGGGAAGCCCCACGCCATTGAGCGTAACCGTGGGTTGCAGCACAGCCGTCGCCAAAGGATTGGAAGGCGACACTGTTCCGGCGGCCACCGCCGGCGACGTCAGCCCCAGCCCGGCCGCAAAAATGTTCAGCGAATCACTACGGCGCACCGGATTCGAAGCAGTCACTAGCAGACCGTTCGCAACCCGGTAGATCGCCGGCAAGTTGGTTGCATCCCCGGCTTGTCCGTTCAGAAACACGGCAGGAGCGTTGGCGAGGACGTTAAAGCTGAAATCCGGACTCACGTTCTGCGGCGTCCGGATACTCATGATGGCCGCGCCGCTGGTGCCGTCATCCAGTTGCGCATTTATGAGCGACGAAGAGACCATCAGCAGCGAGATGGGCCGGCCGTTCACCGTGACGCAGCTATTGCCAAGCACAGTGGGGAGCGGCGTGGTCCCGGAGGCGACGGGAGACGTGCTGAGATTGCTGCCAGTAATCGAAATCAATCCGCCCGAAGCGGCGCCGGAAGTGCCGTCAGCCGCGCTGTTTACGCTCGAAATCAGCGGCTGCGGAAGTGGAGCATCGTAGTCTGCCGCGAGCAGAGTGAGACCGGACTGCGACAGGCTCACGAATGAATTATGGAAGGGCAATACCACCAGGCTGCGGATGAAATTGTTCATGATCGCCTTGGGAAGCGGCAGCAGCGGGGCTTCCACAGTGAGAGTTGGGCAGAATGGCGCCCCCGGTGGAGAAATTCACGCGCTCCGCAAATCCCGGGCTGGCCGAGTCGACCGCACCGGTGCGCACCGCGCCCGTTGAGAAAACCATACCTGAAGACTGGCCACTCGAGGTATCCAGACCCAGAAATGGAACCAGCGATCCATTGAGCAACTGATCGCCGACCGAGAAGATGCCGGGCGTGGCCGCATAGGCTCCCGTGAGCCCCTTGGAGTCCTGGCGTGAAACCGTGAAATCGCCCACGCCCGCGTCGTAGAGAAACGTAAACCCATCCGGCGTCGCCACCATGACCTGGGAGCCGTCCTGATTGGCGAGCGCCACCGATCCGACCGCAATCTGGTTCACCCACAGCCCCACTGCGTCAGGCTGGGTCGCCGTCAATGTGACCGGGTCAATGAAAACGATGTGTCCTTGGCCTTTATAGTCCCGTGAGGTTGCGATGATGCGGTTATTAGCGACTGCCAGAGAACGCAACACGTTTCCGTTGCCGGCGCCAGTCGCAACATCGGGCAGGCGGGTGAAGTCATCCAGGTTGTAAATCGCCAAGGTCTGGGAATCGTCGTGCGCGATATAGATGTACTGATGGTCGAAGCTGATGGCCATGCTGGTGGGGACATTATTGGTGCGCAACTTCTGGAGTTGCGTGTTGTTGGTCCCGTCGAATACCAGCAGAGTGTTGTTATCCTGGCGCAAAACGTAATAGCGGTCGCGAACCGGATCCGCCAGAATGTCGACCAAGGTTCCGCGGACTTCGAGAATGGTTCCCCGCTGATTGGGATCGGGATGATTCACCAATACGCGCACCGGATCGATCACATTGATGGCGTCCGGGGAGGAGAGTCCCAGATCCACCGCCTGAGTTCCCTTGAGGGCAGAGAACGCCGAGGGATCGACCGTGACCGTAACTGTAGCGGGCGTGACCCCGACCATCGGCGATACCGTGACTCCGGGGCTGGCCGGCTGGAAGCTGAACCCGCTTTGGACGATGCCCGGATCCATCACCGTGAAGGTTCGCGAAATGGGGCTGCTGTCACAGAAATTTCCGCGGACCAAGAGACTGGGAACCGAAGTGGTTACCCGCGACATGGAATCCAGGTAACCCACGGGCAGAACCAGCACGCCCGAATCGGAGATGGAATACATGACGCTCGACTGCTGGATTGAAGATGCTCTTTCCCTTGGTATTTTCCGGCAACTTCAGCTTTTGGATGACCGTGAGATTATCCTCCGCCAGGACTTGCAGCACCGGAGGCTCGCCGTCGATTCGCAGGGATCTGGGCGTAGATCACACCACGCGAGTCGTCAATGAGACTGGTCCCAACACTAAATTGATTGGTGCTTTGGGGAACGAAATTGGTGATCGCGCCGTGATTCAGCATGATCCAGCCGACCATCACGACCGATCCATCCTGATTGAGACTCACCACGCGAGGCCCCAGGTTCCCGCTCGCGAGTACGATGGCGCCGGGAGAAACCATTTGCGAAGCCACATCGTAGACAAACGTAATGGTCTGGGTGGAGCCGCCCACGCCGAAAATCGTCATGCCGTCGCCCGATCGGGAGACCGAAGCGGTAGTGATGTCGGGCGGGAACGTGGCGTCGGGGACCGGCGTGACCAGAGGCCCCAGACTGGCAATCGTTCCCAGCGATCCGACGCTGTTGGAACCGGGATCGTACAGCAGAAATTCCGTGGTGGTAACCACGAACGCCTGACCGTCGGCGCCGAACGAGACGGCCAGCGGCGGCTCCGGCAGCGCTAACGTCTGGCGTGTGCCCAGCACCAGATCGAGCAGCGTCAAATGATTATTGGTGGGCGTCCCGGTCTTCGGATTGTCGTAGTGCGCCACCAGCAGCCAGCGCAGATCCGGGGAGAGCGACATGGAAACGGGGTTCGGGTCTACCTGGAATGGGCGTCTGCAACTGGAAGGTCGCCAGATTCATACGGTCGATGCGGCTGGCTGTGAAGTCTGCGATGTACAGCACGCCGCGCGACTGGTCCAGTGCGAGATCGGTGGCCTCGCCCCCAATGGAAACGCGAATTCCGAAGGTGGCGGGTTGGGCAGCGCCAAGGGACGCGGATGCTATTGCCAAGGCTGCCAATACCAACTTACGTAACATGCGTACTCCAATCTCCCTCACTCCCATAACCTTGACTCCCCTAAACGTTATTCCCGCCACCCGGCTATCCAAGCGGATTCCAGGAGCTTCATTTCCCTCTCCATCGGCAAAGGACGCTCGCGGCGACGCCGTTTTGCAGTCGGGCGCGGCCGTCATTAGACCGACGGATCGGGTTGCAGCGGCAACCAGTCGTCAGCCGGCAACCTCCAAAAACCAGCGTTCCCGGAAGAGCGCGGGCGCAAAATCGCAAGATGCGCGTCAGTCCCGCGCCTCCCGGAAAGGAGCTTTGCCTGTTATTCGGCGTTCTTTTTGCGGCGCAGCACGATGATCCCAAGAAACAGGATCGCCAGCACGGCACACACGATTCGAACAGTGGAAGAATCCATCGTATTTCTCCTTTCCTGATATCAGTGAATTCGGCTCTTCTAGTACTAAGCTTTAGACAAGTCCTAAATGTTCTGCATCATCGGCACTAACTCGCGGATGATCTTCATCGCCACCGGCCCCACCGTCACCACAAACAGCGAGGGCAGGATGCAGAAGAAGATCGGAAAAATCAACTTCACGCCCAGCTTGGCGGCCTTCTCTTCGGCTACCTGGCGCGCCTGGACCCGCATGAAGTCGGAGTGCGCGCGCAGACTCTGCGCCACGCCCGTGCCGAAGCGGTCGGCTTGAATCAGCACCGCCACCAGCTTCTTCAGATCGTCGACCCCGGTGCGCTCGGCCAGGTTGCGCAGCGCCTCGACACGGCGTTTGCCGGCCTTCAGCTCGAGATTCACCAAACCGAACTCTTCGCTGATTTCCGGATGGGCGTGTTCCAGTTCCTTCGAGACCTGGAGGATCGCCTGATCCAGACCCAACCCGCTCTCGACGCAAACCACCAGCAGGTCGAGCGCGTTCGGCAGGCCGCGCGCGATCTCCTTCTGGCGCTTGGCCGCTTTGCGCCGCACGTACTCATTGGGCCCGAAGAAACCTATGGCGGTGGCCAGCAGAATCACGATGAATTTATTGCTGGTATCGGTTTCCGATCCGGCCACTGCCGCCAGCGCGATCAGCGGAAAGGCGATGCCCAGTACGGCCTTGGCTCCGTACAGGACCTTAAGCGCGCCCTCCTTGCGGATACCCGCGCGGATGAGACGCCGCTGCATGACCGTGACGTCCTTGGGCGATTGCGGAATGAAATTGCCCAGGCGCTTGATCACGTCGTGGAATGCCAGGCTGGGATGCGAGGGCATCTCGTCGGTCTGCTGTGCGCCGCCGACCACCCGATCCATGGCCTCTTTCGGGCGCACGTAAATCTTCATGCCAAACATGGCGCCGGCGACGGCGATTGCGAAAAAAATCAAAACGGGCAGGAGCAGGCTCATAACGCTAAACCTCGATCTTCACGATCTTCTGCATGATGCCGTAGCCGATCAACTGCAGGGCCACGGCCGAGCCCAGCATGATTTGGCCGACGTCGTCGGTGAAAAAGAACTTGACGTATTCCGGATTGGTATAGAACATCAGGACCGCTACCGCCACCGGAATCAGGCTCAGCGCGGTGGCCGTCATCTTTCCGTGCGCGCTCACCGCGCGAATCCGTCCGCGCAACTTGAAGCGCTCGCGAATCACGTAGGCCAGCTTGTCCAAAATTTCCGCCAGGTTGCCGCCCGTGCGCTTCTGCAGCAGGACGGCGGAGACGAAGAAGTGCACATCGAGCGAGGGCACCCGCTTGGCCAGCTTCTGCAGCGCGACTTCGATGGGCAATCCCAAGTTGTGTTCTTCGAAAGTGCGGCGGAATTCGCCTGAAACGGGCTCGGGAAACTCGCGATGAATCATTTCGAGAGACACCGAAAAGGCGTGCCCTGCGCGCATCGAACGCGAAACGAACTCCAGGGTTTCCGGGAATAGTTCTTCGAACTTGTGCAGCCGCGCCTTGCGCTTGCGGATCACATACAGCCAGGGAAGCACGGCTGCCACGGATGCCACCCCCACCGTCACCAGCTTGGGGATCGGCAGGAACAGCCACCCGATAGCCAGCACCGAACCGAACGTCATGATGGTCAAGTAATCACGACCCGCGCGGGCGGCCAGTTCAATCCCGCCTGTTCCATGAGCGTTGCGAGCTTAGGCCCCAGTTGATACTTTTCGACCACCTTTTGCGCGAACTGGTTCCGGGAATCGTTGCGGTCGATGATGACCTGCTTTTCGGCCGCCGCGCCTTTCTTGCCCTTAGCCGCGTTGCCGCGGGGGGTTCCGAGCAGCCGGGCCTTGACGCGGTCGATGTCGGAGGCCTTGAAATACTTCGACACCATGAACCAGGCCGCCATGGCGACGCGCCCAAATTCCCAGAATGACTAAAAGAAAGCCCATGATCAGATCTCCATCACTTCTTCAAACAGGTCCTGCCGCAGGCGAATGCCGGCGCTGAGCAGTTTTTCGTAAAACTTGGGACGGATGCCGGTGGCGGCGAAGCGTCCCACTACCTTGCCGTCGGGATCCATGCCGCGCTTTTCAAACACAAACAGATCCTGCAGCGTCACCACTTCGCCTTCCATGCCGGTCACCTCCGTGATCGAGACCACGCGGCGCGAGCCGTCGCTCATGCGCGAGGCTTGCACCAGCAAGTGCACCGCGCTCGCGATCTGCTGGCGGATCGAAACCAGCTGCATATTGGAGTTGGCCAGCGATACCATTACCTCCAGGCGCGAAATCGCATCGCGCGGAGAATTGGCGTGGACCGTGGTCAGCGATCCGTCATGGCCGGTATTCATGGCCTGCAGCATGTCCAGCGCTTCCTCGCCGCGGACTTCGCCCACCACGATGCGGTCGGGCCGCATACGCAGACTGTTGACCAGCAACTCGCGCTGCCGTACCGCACCGCCGCCTTCGAGATTCGCGGGGCGGGTTTCGAGGCGCGCCACGTGGGGCTGCTTCAATTGCAGTTCGGCTGCGTCTTCGATGGTAACGATGCGCTCCTTGCCGTTGATGAAGCAAGAGAGCGCATTGAGTAGCGTGGTTTTACCGGAGCCGGTCCCGCCCGCGATGATAATGTTGAGGCGCGCTTTTACCGCAGATTCCAGCAGTTCCATCATGCCCTGGGTCATGGCGTTGCGCTGCACCAGATCGGGCGGCATCAATTTGTCGGTCGAAAAACGGCGTATCGACAGCAGCGGACCGTCAACCGCCAGCGGCGCGATGATGGCGTTGACGCGCGATCCATCGCTCAAGCGGGCGTCCACCATCGGCGTCGATTCGTCGATGCGGCGTCCCACCTGGCTGACAATCTTGTCGATGATGCGCAGCAGGTGCTGATCGTCGCGGAAAGTCACGTTGGTCAGCTCCAGCAAGCCGCGGCGCTCGACGTAGACCTGCTTATAGGTATTTACCAGAATGTCGGAAATCGTAGGATCGGTCAGCAGCGGCTCGAGCGGCCCCAGACCGAAAACTTCATCCAGCACCTCGTCGCTGATCTGCTGTTTTTCGAGCGAGCTAAGCAGCGTGGGCTCGCCGTCGATCAGCTGGATCACCGCCTGGCGCACCTCGGCCCGCACCCGCTGGTTGTCAATGGTGGCCAGCGCTTCGAGGTTAATCTTATCCACCAGCTTGCGGTGGAGCGTGAACTTCAACTCCTGATATTCCGGTTTCAGGTTGGCTTTCTGGCGGCCGGCATTCTTGAGAAGCCGCTGCTCCCAGGAAACCTGCTGGGTATTCTTGCTGCCGTTGTCGGTGTTTGGAAACATTTTGGTCTAAGTCTTCCTGTCTGATTTCACGGGCGTATTTCTCGAACGTATTCGTGCTCGGCGGCGGGACTCAGGCATGCAACAACACGGCTTTCAGGTCCCGCGCCACCGGCCCCGGTTTCTTCCCTTCGTCCACTGCACTGCACAAGCCGGCCGCCAGTCTTTCGATGGCCTTGCCCAATTCCCCCTCCGGACCAAGCGGCTGGCCCAGGGTCACCACGCGGTGCAGAGAAAAATAGTCGTTGGGAAGGCTGGCATGCACCGGGCAATTGAACAATTTCTCCAAATTCGCGGCGCCGATATCGTCCCGCCGGTCCACCCGGTTCACCAGCACTTCAAAACGTTCGCTGGGAAAACCAACCTGCGCGATCATGCCCATGGCTTTGCGGGTCAGGTGAAGGCTGGGCAGCTCTGATGTGGTAACCAGATAGGCATGCTCGCATTCGGCCAGCGCGGTCAAACTGATTTGGCTGAATACCGTCGGCAGGTCCAGGATCACCCAGTCGTAGAGCTGGCGCGCATAATCGATCAGCAGGCGCAGCCGGCCTCCGTCGATCGGTTCGGCATAGGGCGCTGCCGGCGAAGGCAGTATGTCCAATCCACCGTGGCTCACCGCTAGCGAACTCCAGAGAGTCGGGTCCAGATGCTCGGCATGCTGGAGCGCATCGACCACTGAATAGTTGTGGCTCAGCTTCAAATAAAACCCGATGGTTCCTCCCGTCAGGTCGAAGTCCGCCAGCAGGATGCGCTGGCCCGTCAGCCGGCGCAGCGCGAAAGCTGTTTGGGTAGCCAGCGTGGAGGCCCCCGAGCCCGGCTTGGCGCTCGAAAATGCGATTACGTGTCCCGCTCCGCTATCCTCTGTGGTTTCCGATCCGCACAAACGGCGGAGCCGCGCGATGGCGTCCCGCTGCGACGCCAGCTCGAACGGCGCGGCCAGAAACTCGGTGGCGCCGGCCCGCAGCGACTGCAGTATGGCGTCCGAATCGTTATGCGTGTGCAGCCCCACCACCTGCACCGGCGGTTTTAGTCCCGCGACAAACCGGATGAGCTCGGTGGAAACCGCCAAATCAGACGCCAGATCCAGCAGGATTACGTCGGGCTTGAGTTGCCGGGCCCGCACTTCCAGAGTTTGGGCCGGCGGATAGCTCTTTAAGTCCGCCAGAATCTGGAACGCGCGAGTTTGCGGCAGCGTAGCCACGAATTGCTGCGCCAGCTCGCGATTCGGCGCAATCAACAGCGCGGTGATCGGCGGGTCTTTCTGGACAGGTGTGCTCATCTCCGGCAAACTTTCCTTGGCGCGGAAGCGCGGCCTACGGGTTCTTCTTCCCCGCCTTATTCTTGGCGTTCTGCATATCGGACTGGGTCAGGCGCACCAGGAAATCCTTGGGGAAGGCGATCTCGGGCCGCGGATCGTTGGGTCCCAGCGGTTGCGTCACCTCCGGCGTAACCAACATCACCAGATCGGTGCGCGATTTCTTTGAAGTTCTGCTCTTGAAGAGCGTGCCGAGTATGGGGATATCGCCTAAAAACGGCAACTTGCTGAAGCTCTCTGTATCGCGGTTGTCGAGCAATCCCGATACTGCGAAGCTCTGACCGTCGCCTAGCTCCACGTCGGATTCAGTGCGCCGGGTTGAAATCGCCGGGATCACAAAACCGTCGAAGGTCACTCCATTCGCGGTATCTATGGTCGAAACCTCCTGCGCCAAATGCAACTTGATGGTGCCGTTTCCGGTGATCGACCGGGGTGAAGCGCAAGCGAATGCCAAATTCCTTGAATTGGACGGTTACCGACCCCGCGTTGCCGCCACCTTGCAGCACCGGAACCGGGAACTCGCCGCCCACCAGGAAGTAGGCTTCCTTGCCGTTGGTGGTCACCAGATTCGGCTCGGCCAGGATCTGCAAAATGTTTTCGGTCTGGAGCGCTTGGATGAACGCGCCCAGGTTCAGCTTGGGATTGAATGCGAAGATGTTCAGCGCAGATCCGATCGTGAGAACATTCTGGGCCGGCGGCGCCACCGACGCTGCCGATCGTGGTCGAACTGATGGGGGACTGCTGGGTGGAAGCGTAAGCCTGCGTCTGACCCGGCTGCCCGAACAAGTTGACACCGTACTGCTCTTCTCTGGCCCGGTCTAGTTCGGCGAATCTCACCCGCAGCAGCACTTGCTTATCCACGGGAGGCGTACCGAGGTCCAAATTGTTGACCACGGTTTTCGCGAAGGTGCTGGCCAGCGCAATTGCCCGGTCCGCGACTTCTTTGCTCGACACCTTGCCGTTGAGGGTCAACGAATCGCGGGAACTTTCGGGTACGATCTGCTCGTTGGGAAAAGAATCCTTCAGGATTTTCCGCAGCGAGTCCAGATTCAGATCTACCGTAACGTTATAGAAGGTTCGTTCGCCGGTCTTGCTCCAGACCACCAGGGTGGCGTTGCCGAGGCCTTTGCCATGCAATAGAATCTCGCGGGTGGTGACGGGACTGGCGTCCACGATGTCGGGACTGCTGGTCGAGATCTGGCGGATATCGGAAGGATAGTCGATCACGACGCTCTTGCCGACGGTCAAGCGAAGGTCTTCGGCGCTTTGGCTAAAAGCCGTGGCCGCGCCCAGCAGGAAGCCCAGGACTACCAGCGCGCCGCGCGAATGCGCGTGCGGCGCCAAGCCCGCGGTTTGAGATATAGAGTTGCGATTCATGTTCGTTGGCTCCCTTAATTCGTTGCCCGATTGGGCATGGTTTCAACCGTCTTTTGCGTTCCCCGGATCACCACGATCTGATCGAGCGGCGGTGGCGGAGGAGGCGGCGGTGGCGCTGCCGCGATCACCACGGGACGGGGCGCCGGTCGTTGCGCTGCCGGAGCAGGAGGCGCGGCGGCCTTGCGTGGCGCACCATAGAGTTCGCTGATGTACCGCCCCGTGGTCTGTTCCACGGTCTGATCGCTGGAATTACGCAGCACCAGTTGGAGCCGTCCTTCGTTGCCCGCGAGCGTCAAGGTTTCCGACTGCTGCGGAGTCGCCAGCAGGGTCACGGTGGGGGCTTGGATGGCCTGGCCGCGCGCGTCCGCCTGAATGGTAGTGCCGGCCGAGAGCACCAGCATGTTCTGTAGCACCGTCGAGGTCATGTCGCCCTCCGACGTCGGTGGCCGGCCCGTCACCAGCACGTCGACCCGCATGCCCGGCAATACGAAGCCGGACACGCTCGCGACGTCATTGACGCGGACCGTGACGGCGCGCATTCCCACTGGTATGGTCGGCGCCAGGCCCAGGCCGCTGCCTTTAGCCGCCAAGCGGCCCTCGAGGACCGGCTCTTCGAGCAGCATATTTGAAATCACCGGCCGGTCCAGCACATCTTCCACCTTGGAGAATGCGCCTTTAGGAAAAGCCGCGGCGGGCATCTTGACTACTTTGATGTCGGCCGGCTTTACCATCACGCCCACGCCCAGCGGGCGGGCAGTGACCACCACGTCCTTTTGATCTGTCGATTCGGCCTTCCTCGAAGGACCCGATGATCGCGCCGTCATCTGATAGAACACGCTCGACACCACCAGCGCGAATACCAGACTGACACCCAAAACCGTAAGAAACCTGCGATCCATTCTCTTCTCCTCCGCCTCCCTAGCGGTTTTTCCGCCGGAAGGCTGACTTTCGTTACTTCAAGAATTTCTTGTGACAGAGCCCACTTTTTCCGCCTGCGGCCACGCATTTTCTTCGCGCCACCGATTCACCCCTTAGGGACCAGCGACAGCCATACGCCCAGCGCAATCGCCGGAGCATAGGGGATAGATGCTTCCCGCTCCCGCTCTTCCGCGCTGAGAGCTCCGGAAGCCGGCGATGAGCGCCGCAGCGCCCTCCACCCCAGAACCGCCAGCCGCCATGATTCCGCCAATTCCAGCGGTCCACAGAGCGGCCTCGAGCAGCCGGCCCGTACCCAGCAACGCTCCGAAACCCGCCATCAGCTTTACATCGCCGCCGCCCATTCCGCCCATTAAGTAAAAAATCAGGAACACCGCAAAACCCGCCGCCGTGCCGGCCAGCGCTGTCAGCGCACCTTGCCAGCCGCCGCGCCCGATCTGCCATCCGAAGCCGCCTGCCAGGGCCGCCGCCGGAATCCAGTTGGCGATGTGGCGCCGCGCGAGATCGTCAATCACCGCCGCCATGCCCACCACGATCGCGATCCAAGCTTGCATGCTCATTCGCTTTACCGAAACGACGCCGTACGCGCCGGCGCCTCCTTAACCTGATCCCTGGTCGCCGGGAGGTTCCTGACACCCGATGTCATCGCCATATCCGATGCCTCCGGTTTCTTATTGCCCTTAGGCGCACGCATCATCAACGGAGCCAGAAAGCCGGTCTGCAATGCGAATTCCGCCAGCGCTTTGCCCGAGGGCAGGCGCCAGCTCATCGGATCCATCCACTCCATCGGGAGATGAGGAATACCGACGCTACTCTTTCCGCGGCCCGCGCCGGTCCTGCGCGGACTGGGGTTCTCCGACTTCATCTGTTCTTATCGCTCCCCTTAACTACTTCGGCTGGGTCGGTGGTTTTCATTAGCTCGGTCGGTATAACCCCTCGCTCCGTAGAACCTTAGTTCCGTCCAATCCGCCTCTATTTGCTAGGTGCCCCGCGCATCCGTTTTGCGAAGGACTAAGAGGATTTCCTTGCCGTCATCGGCCACTACCCGCCACTCCGGACGCTGCTTCAACAGCTGCGCTGCCGCGGTATCCACCGGTATCAGCGCCAAATTGAAGCGGTATTTCTCGATCACTTTCTCCCACCCGGGCATCCCGCGCATGACCTGCAGAAATTGATCGCCGATTTCCGGCCCGTAGAAGTCACTGCGGCCGTCGACGAAGACTTTCTGCTCCGGATGGAGGTAGATCAGGTAGTCCGCCCATTGGTCGGTGGTCAGCACGCGCGCCTGCAATATCTCCTGCTCGTGGGCGTGGACCATGGCGGTCGGAAACACTAGCGCGGGAAAATCCTGGGGCCACGCAATGGCCGAGCCGCTGGTCGCCAGCAACGCCACCGCCACCGCCATCCAGATGGTGAAGCGCTGAAAACCGGGCACGATGTCGCGGCCCATCTGGTTCAGAATTCCCAGCGCCGATTGCTTGGACGAAGCGCCCACCCAGGTCTTCCACCAGTACGTCATTTCGACCGCGATCATGGGACCAGCCACGGTTACGAAGATCGGAACATGGCGCACGCTCGAAAGCGACATATATCCCAGGCATACGATCCACAACCCGTCGATCACTTGCCCGCGCCGCAAGCGCGCGCCGGCGGTGATGAGCCCGATAAACAACAGCGCCTCGAACTGCAGCATGTTTTCATCCCGGAAACTGGGCGACTGGAATTCCTGAACCACTTTGCGGATCCAGTCCGAACGCAGGTATTGGATGACATGCCGGTGCAGTTCCCAGCCGTAGGGATTGATAAAGGACACGGCCCCGCACGCCGCCGCCAGGCCGGCCCAGCGCAGCGCGGGAGCGCCAATTCGGACGCCCGCCGCGCGGTCTCTCGAGCCAGGCTTCGGCGGCGGCGCCGATGGCCGCTAAACCCAGCAGCCCGATCAACACCAGGAATCCGCCGTGCAGATTGGTCCAGACCAGAGCGATAGGGACCAGCCACCAGATGCGCGCGGGATTCGCGCCCCTGCGGTCGGCTTCGATAATTCCCATCGAAATCGAGAGCAGCAGCAATGTAAATATGTGCGGCCGGGCCAGGAAGTGCATGGAGGCCGAGCCCACCGACAGCAGCGTTACCAGCAGCGCCACGAATAGGTGGGCTCCCGCGTCGACGATACGGCGCATCAGAGTAGTGGCGAAGAGCGCAATCAGCACTCCCGCCGCCAGCACGATGCCCTTTAATCCGGCCCAGCGGAACAGCAGCTCCATCGATAATGTCGGTCAGCCATTCCCAGGCGTACCAGGCGCGCGCCGGGCTTGGAGAACGAATACAGATCGTGGTGCGGAACCTGGTGGTGATCGAGAATATACTCGCCGGTGCGGATATGCCAGCCGACATCGGCGTCCGCCAGCAAGGATTGCCAGCCGTGCGCCCCGCTGCTCATGAACAGCCATGCGATCAGCGCGATAAACAGGAAATCCGCCAGCGATGGAATCAGCAGGCGTCCCCAGCGGTGCGCCAGCAACGCGTCGATACGCTTTGCAGAATGCTTACCCGATGCGTCTTTTGCCGGCGCGGGTGCCGGCGCAGGCAGCGTTCCGATCGTCGTTCCAATTGTGGATGGCGGAGTCATCGGGAAAATGTCGTGGGCCTGTTTACCTATTCGCCAGTTAGCGCCAGTCACTTTAGCTGCGGATACGATCGCTCAGGCGAAGGTTTTTTCGGCTTGAATATCGTCCGGTGCAGCTTCCTGGTGGGCGCTCGGTTCCCAATAAGCGCCGCCCTTGTACCGCGAGTTCGAAGCGGTCCTTAACGCCAGTCTTCTCGAATATGTGCATCAGGTGGACTTTTACCGTGCCGGGTGTGATCGCCAGCGCCTCCGCAATTTCCTTGTTCTTGAGCCCGCCGCAGACGTTCTGCACGATGTCTTTCTCGCGCGGCGTCAAGCGCGGCGCCGAGCGACGGTCGAGAGCGCTCACCGACCGGTCCGAAAGAGAGTTCTCGATCCACACCTCGCCCTGGCTGACAGCGCGCAGACAGGTTCTTATCGCAGCGATCAGCCGCCGACTTCTTCAGAATGCCGCGCGCGCCCAATTGCAGCGCACGGAAACAATCTATTTCCGCCAGCTCGTTTATCCACAGGGTCGGATAGCAGCGGGGCCCGCGTGCTTTTCACGTCGGAAACAAATTGAAAGATCTGCTTCAGACCGGCGCTTTGATCCACCAGCAGAACGTCGGGCTGGCGCTCGCGTACCGCATCCAACGCTTCTGAAATACTGGCTGTCGCGCCGATATACTCGAACTCGCCATCCTGCTCGAGTACCCTCGCCAATCCTTCGAGCACGATCGGCTGTCCTTCACAAGCGAATACCCTGACTGGATTCACGTGGTTTCCCTTAGAAACATAGAATCGACTCGAGGGCGCGATGCGAAGATAGGTACTAAGTGTCGTTTTATGCCAGCGGTGCCCAGTCATGCGACGGCATAGGACTCCATAAGCCGCCTTGGACAACGTGCATTCTAAACCATTTAGCTCGTGCAGCCCCACAGGAGCAAATGGCGAAGTCCGGTGGCACTCCCAGGCGGCCCCTCCCCATCGCAGCGCGTGTGATCCCCGCGGTGGTATCTCCGCCTGGCGCCGAAGGCATGCTTCGAGCTGGGTCCCCGTCCGAAATCGCCGAACTCGCCCTGAGACTGATACGCTTCCGCGTCCGGAGTGAACTACAATATCCTGTAGGAGAACACCCATGGAAAACGGGAAGCGATTGTGGATAGCGATGGTGGTTCTGTGCGCGGTTGCCCGGCTGCTGCCGCATCCCTGGAATTTCACGCCTCTCATGGCCATCGGATTGTTCTCCGGCTACCAGGCCAGCAAGGCCGCCACCGGGATTCTGGTTACTTTATCCGCGCTGGCGCTGAGCGACTTGGTACTGGGTTTCCATAGCGGCTTCTGGTTCGTGTACGCAGCGGCACTAGTGGCGGTGCTGTTCGGCAGGATCACGCGGAACCGCGGCGGCGCAAGCGCGATTGCAGCGGCGGCGCTAGGCTCCAGCCTGTCGTTTTTCCTGATCACCAATTTTATGGTGTGGGCCACCAGCGGGATGTATCCCATCACGCTGACCGGCCTCGCCGCGTGCTTCACGGCCGCGATTCCGTTCTATCAGAATCAATTCGTGGGCGACGCGGTTTACACCCTGGCGCTCTTCGGCGGCTACGCGCTGCTGAAGCGTTCGTTCCATCCGGCGCACCAGGCCGCCTAGCGTGCGCGTAGTTTCCCTGCTGGCCGGCGCCACCGAGATGGTCTGCGCCTTAGGTGCGGGCGAGATGCTGGTGGGTCGGTCGCATGAATGCGACAACCCTTCCTGGGTGCGGCAGCTTCCATCTTGCAGCCAGCCGGCTTTCGATATTTCCGTATCAAGCGGCGAGATCGACGCCGAAGTCCGCCGCCGTCTGCACGCGGGCGAACCGCTGTATCGCATCGATATGGAACTGATCCGTCGGTTGCAGCCGGATCTCGTCATCACGCAATCGCATTGCGACGTGTGCGCCGTGACACCGGCCGATTTAGAACGTGACGCCTGCGCCCTCTCCGCACGCCAACTGTCGCTCTCGGCCGCGACCATCGAGGAAATCTTCCGCGGCATCGCGCAGGTCGCCGAAGCGCTCGGTGTTCCTGAACGAGCGCCCGCCGTCATCGAGCGTGAGCGCCAGCGTTTAGAAACCGTGCGCCAGCGGACCGCATCATCTGCGCCGGCCTACCGTGGTCATGTTGGAATGGACCGATCCGTTTTTCTCCATGGGCAACTGGGGTCCCGAGCTAGTAGAGATCGCCAACGGCGAACCGCTGCTGGGTCACCCGGGCGAATTCTCGACGGCGATACCTGCCGAACAGCTTCGCGACGCCGATCCCGAGTATCTGATCGTCGCGCCCTGCGGCTTCAACCTGGAGCGGGCCGAACGCGAGCGGGCCGTGCTCGAACGGCATCCCTGGTGGCGCGATCTGCGGGCCGTCCGCAACGGCAACGTCTCGTTTGCCGACGGCAATCTGTTTTTCAATCGCTCCGGCATGACGATCTCGCAATCGGCCGAAATCATCGCTGAAATCCTGCACGGGGAAAATTGGGACGGAGCCTCATTTCGCGATCGCACATGGAGCGCTGGTGCGGAAAGGCCGGTGGCGAAATGAGGCTCCGTCGCTATTTCCGAACCACGTATGAAGAAAGTGCTTCTCTCCTGGAGCAGCGGCAAGGACAGCGTCTGGGCGCTGCATCTGCTGCGGCAGCAGCCGGATATCGAAGTCGCCGCGCTCCTGACCAGCTTCAACTCCGCGGCTGGCCGTGTCGCCATGCACGCTGTGCGTCGAGCGCTAGTCGACGCGCAAGCCGCCCGCACCGGAATTCCGCAATGGTCCGTAGACCTGCCCTGGCCGTGTTCCAACGCCGAATATGAAGAACGCATGCGCGGCGTGTGCCAGCGCGCGATTGCCGAAGGTATCACCGCAGTAGCCTTCGGCGATCTGTTCTTGCAGGACATTCGCGATTACCGCGAGCGCCAATTACAAGGCACCGGACTCGATCCGCTGTTTCCGGTATGGCAGATCCCAACCGCGAAACTGGCGCGTGACATGATCGCCGCCGGCGTGAAAGCAAAAATCACTTGCGTGGACCCCGCCCAAGTCGACCGTTCGTTCGCCGGCCGCGATTTCGATCAAGCCTTGCTCGATTCCCTGCCCCCCGGCGTCGACCCGTGCGGCGAAAACGGAGAATTCCACACCTTTGTGTACGATGCGCCGGTGTTCTCGCGTCCCATTGAAGTCCGCGTGGGCGAAATCGTCGCGCGCGATGGATTCGTCTTTGCCGACGTGGAAAATAGGGACGGAGCCTGATTTCGCGAGCGACGTCTCCGCGCCAGCGCTCCATGCGCGGTTGCGAAATCAGGCTCCGTCCCTATTTTCCGCGGAACCGATACAGATCCGGCGTCGCCACCGGCACACCCATTTGCTTCAGGTAAGTGAACAACTGGTGCTTGTGGTTGATCAGGTGTTCGAGATTGCCGAGCAGCAGCGTCAGTATCGACTCGCCTTCCGCCACAAAGACGGTAGGTACGCGACGCGCCAGATCGGCGTCCGTCAGCAGCGCGAAGCCTTCCTCGATAGAGGCGCGGTAGAGCTCGATCGCCGGGGATAACTCGCGCAGCTTCGCGAAATGCGCCAGCCGCACGGGCTCGGCGGCCGCTAGCACAGCGCAGAATCCCGAAATGCAGTCGAGCAGATGGCCGAGCAAATCAGCCGTCGTCCAATCGCCGGCTTGCGGTGCCCAATCCAATCGCCCCGTAGGAACCAAACTAATCAGATGAATGGTCCGCTCGATCTGTTCGCCGATTTTGTCGCGCAGCGCCGCACACAGCGTCGCATCAGGCATGCGCCTCCACTGGCACCACCGGACGCGATGCCATCACCAGCCCCAGCAGCGCCACGATCGCAATCGACAATCCCCAGCCCGTGAGCAAATCGTGCTGGATCAGCAATCCCGCCAGCGGCGGCCCCACGATCTGCGAAACGGATGTCAGCGACTGCGTCAAACCCAGCACCGTGCCCTGCTCCTCGCGGGGCGTGTGCTGCGTGATCATGCTGGTGAGCGTCGGACGCACCAAGCCTCCTAGCGCCAGCACCGTTGTGCTCATCAGCAACCACGGTATGGAGTGCGTGAACGCCAGCAGCGAATACCCCACCACATACGCTGCGAATCCAGTGCGGTTCAGCGCGCGCTCGCCGAAGCGCTTGACCAGCCGCCCCAAACCCGGCCCTTGCAGACAGATTCCCAGGAACCCCGCGTACGCCCACACGTACCCGGTCTGTTCGGGACCAAACGGTTTGCCGTGCCAGGTGAGCCGGCGCTCCACGAACAAGGCCAGCGCCGCCACAAACATGGCGAAAGAAAAGGTGAAGATCAGAAACTGCGCCAGCAGTTCACCCAGGCCCGGCTGCCTGAAGTACCGCCCGTACTCGCCCCACTGCACCAGCGACAGGCGGCGTCCACCAGGACCGCTGGGGCCGCCGCCCTGTACCTTATTTACGTTAGCCACCGACGGCAAGAGAAAAGTGGTAGCCATGATGCTGGTGAACGACATCAGCGCTGCGGCCAGGATCGGCATCCGGTAGTCGAACTGCGATAAGAACCCGGAGATCGCCGGACCGATGAGAAACCCGAGTCCGAATGCGATGCCGATCACGCCGAAAGATTTGGCGCGCTCTTCGGGCTTGGTCACATCGGAAATGTACGCTTGCGCCAGCGACAGGTTGCCTGCGGTGGCTCCATCGATGATGCGCCCCAAAAACACCACCCACAGCGTTCCCGCGAAAGCTGTCACCAGGAAACCGATCAGCGTTCCGATCTGGCTGACGATCAGCAGCGGCTTGCGACCCACGTGATCCGACATGCGCCCCAGCAGCGGCCCGGAGAACAATTGGAACAGTGCGTAGACCCCCACCAGCCAGCCCACTTGCGAGGGGCTCGCGCCCAGTTTTTCGGCATAGAACGGCAGCAGCGGGATCATGATCGTAAGCCCGAGAACATCCACGGCGACGATCAGAAAGATGGGAAGAAGAGGAGACTTGCGCAAACCTTTTTATCATCCCATGCCGCGTGCTATCGTACGGGTCGTGAAGCCCGCCCTACTCGCACTCGCGGTTGCACTAGCCGCGGCAGCGCAGCCTCTGTCATTCGATTACGATCGCGCCAAGCCACTGGACATCCACGTTGCCGGCACGGAAACGCGTGGCATGGTGCGCATCGACGATATCTCGTTCGCCAGTCTTGACGGCGCACGCACCGCCGCTTATCTCGTGACTCCGCCCGGCCGCGGTAGGGTCTCCGGCGCGCTGTTCGTCCACTGGTATGATTCCGAATCGCCCCTGTCGAATCGCAAGCAATTCTTGAAAGAGGCGGTCGAGCTGGCGCGGCATGGTTTGGTTTCGCTGCTGGTCGCGACGCCTTGGTCCGATCCCCAGTGGTATCAGAAGCGCGATGTCGCTCGCGACTTCGAGAATTCTGTTCAGGAAGTCCGTGAACTGCGGCGCGCGCTGGATGTGCTGACTGCGCAGCCGCGCGTCGATCGCAAGCGCATGGCTCTAGTGGGCCATGACTTCGGCGCCATGTACGGCATCCTCGCCGCCGCCTCCGAAAAGCGCGTGTCGGCAGTCGCGCTGCAAGCCTTCACCGGCAGTTTCAGCGATTGGTTTCTGTATAACCAGAAGCAGCTTGCGCCCGGCGCCCGGCAGCGCGTGATCGACCGGCTGGCGCCGCTCGATCCGGTGAAGTTCCTGGGCCAGTTGGGTTCGATTGCCCGTGCTCTTGCAATTCGCCGACAAGGACTTCTACGTGCCGCGCGACCACGCCGAAGCGCTCTACACCGCCGTCCGCGGGCCCAAGCAAATTCTGTGGTACCAAGCCGGCCACGGCCTCAACGATCAGGCGTCGCAGGACCGCCAGAAGTGGCTCCGCCAAGCGCTAAAGCTGAAGTGAAAGCATCGGCATTCGCTTATTACAACTTTGCCGGATTCACCGCTCTTTCAGCGTGACGCATGCGATGGAATCTGGCCTCAGCGATCACGTTTGGGAACTCTAGGAGTTGCCTGCGTGATGTTATGCTCATCCTGTGGATGACGACCCGAAGTCGAAACTTGAAGAGTATGATGCGCGGCTTCGCTCAAGCCAAGCCGTAATCGATCAATGCCATATCGAACTTGTGGCGACCGCTAGGGTGATTCTCGAAGATTTACATAAGTGGATTGGTAAAGCTAACACTGTTGCCGCAACGCTCGCTCGGATTGACGCGCCTTGGGCGCAGGTCATTTTAATGCGGCTCCAGGAAGCTGTTCGCGAGTCCCAAATAAAGCATGGGGACCGGGAAGCAAACATGCTCTTGAATCTTCCTGCCGACACCGAGGAGTCCTATGTGGAGTGGATAAGGGGAATGCGCCTGGGTGACACAAATTCAGGCTCCTTAGTAGCGGCTTGCCGCTATGCAAGTTCGCGATTCTTTGCGCTTCGTACTCTTCTCGAAACAATAGCAAACGATTTATCAGCTATCGATTCCCAGGAGGCGAAGGCGTGTGCGGCCCAACTTGGAAACAAGTAAGCTAAAGATCATGTACTTGATAGTTCTCAAGGATGGCTCGGCTGAGAAAGCTACAACCGCAAACGAGGCCGCCATGAAGTCTCTTCGTGCTCTTCATCACAGATATGTAATATGCGAAAGCGAGTCCGCCTGGGCCGCGTTCGCAAAGGCTCACCGATTGCTCGTGCGTCAACAAATCCAGCAGGGCATCGGGTTTGCTGTCTGATGCCCAGCAGCTTCAACGCACCTTTCAGACACCACCCTTTCTCCGAACCGCTTCTCGCATAGAGTATATTTCAAAGACGGGGATCGAGCAGTCCGATGACTGCTCCCCACCCGTTCGTTTTCGCATCAGGAGGCGTGAATGATTCTGCCGAGTGTTCTTCGCATTGGGTTTCTATCCGCTGTATTTGGGCTGATCGCCGCGGCGCAACCGCCGTCCGAGCCCGCAGCGCCGCCGCCCCCACCGATGCCGCCGGTTTTGCAAAATTATAAATCGATCACCGCAGATCGCCTCACCAAGCCCGAAGACGGCGACTGGGCCATGGTCCGCCGCACCTATGACGGCTGGGGCTACAGCCCGCTCGCGCAGATCACGCCGCAGAACGTGCAGCGACTGCAGCCGGCCTGGATTTTTTCCACCGGCATGACCAGCGGTCATGAGGCCGCGCCCGTCGTCGCCAACGGCGTGATGTTTGTCGCCACGCCGGGGAGCCAGGTAATCGCGCTCGATGCCGCCACCGGCAATTTTCTGTGGCGTTTCAAGCGGCAGCTTCCCGAGGGCGCCATCATTCCTCATCCGACTAGCCGCGGCGTCGCCTTGTACGGCGACAAGGTTTTCCTGGCTGCGGGGGACGCAACTCTGGTGGCCCTGGAAGTAAAGACCGGCAAGGAAGTCTGGTCCAAGCAAGTGGCCGACAACAAGTCCGGATACTATATGTCGCTCGCCCCGCTCGCGGCCGACGGCAAAATTATGGTGGGCTGTTCCGGCGGCGAAATGGGAATCCGCGGTTTCGTCGCGGCGTTTCAAGCCGAAACCGGCGAGGAAATTTGGCGAACCTACACCGTGCCCGCTCCCGGCGAGCCTGGCAGCGAGACTTGGCCGAAGGGTGAGCAGTGGAAAAACGGCGGCGGATCGGTCTGGGTCTCCGGTAATTACGACCCCGCAACCAAGCTGGCTTTCTGGGGCGTCGGCAACGGCGGTCCCTGGATGGGCGATCAGCGCCCCGGCGACAACCTCTATACTTCGTCCACCATCGCGCTCGATGTCGCCACCGGAAAAATCAAAGGCTACCATCAGTACGATCCCAACGAGTCGTGGGACTGGGATGAAGTGTCACCCCCGCTCCTCATCGACTATGAGCGCAACGGAAGAACCGTCAAAGGCCTGGTCGATGTGGCCCGCGACGGCTATCTGTGGTTTCTCGAGCGCACCGACGGCCCGATCAATTTCGTCGACGGGAGGCCTTACGTCAAGCAGAACGTCTATAGGAGCCTCGACCCCAAGACCGGCCGTCCCGATGTCGATCCCGACCGCAAAGCCGGGAACGGGAAAGACCGCGACTTTCTGCCCGTCGCTGTGGGGCGGCAAGAACTGGCCGCCGATCGCCTACAGTCCCGCAGACCCGCATGATCTACATTCCCGCAAATGAGAACCTCTGCACCACCATGACCGGAACGAATGTCGAATACACACGCCGGAGGCCACTACACCGGAGGCAGAAGCACGCTATTGGCCGCGCCCGGCGCCGACCACATCGGCGAAGTGCAGGCATGGAATGTCGATACCGGCAAGCGCGTGTGGACCCACACTTATCAGAACTCGCAGAACTGGGGCCCGATGCTGGCCACTGGCGGTGGATTGGTATTCACTGGCGGCACCAACGACCGCAAGTTCCACGCCTTCGACGCGACCACCGGCGCGCTGCTGTGGGAGTTCCCCACCAATTCCGGCATCACCGGCCAACCGTCAACGTTCATGGTGGACGGCAAGCAGTATGTCGCCGTGCAATCGGGCTGGGGCGTCGACGCCCGCGGCATGGAGCTGCTGCTGAACGGCCTCTTCCCCGGCAAGTACCCCGAGGTCCCCGAAGGCGGCGCGATCTGGGTATTCGCCGTCAAATAAAACGCGAAATGATGCGAAGTTGGGAAATATCGTCTGTCCCCAATTCGGGTGTTACTCGCCGGTTTCTTTGTAGTTGCCGTTCTTCTTGGCGGTCTCGATCAGCGTGGGATAGAACTGGACGAAAGTAGTATCGGTCGCGCCGTTCTTCTCATGGCAGGAGTAGCAATCGGCGGTCTTCGGAAACAGCTTCCCGTTTTCGGGGCTGTCATGGAATCCGTAGAAGGCCCAGCCGCCGCGCGCGGCATCCTTCACGTGAACCTCGGTAGCCGCCACAGTGGTTTGAACCCGCCCGTCTTTGTTGATCGAAACCCGGCTCTCCGATTTCCTGATTTCCAGCACCATCACGGTTTTGTCGGGCCACGTCCCGGTTTTCAGAAACCCCCGGTACGCTTCCGGATTGACGAATACATTTTCGAACGCGGGGTCCTTGGAAGCGCTGCCGGAATAGGTCATCCCGATACCGGAAGACAGGAAGATCCATTGGCGGTAATCCTTGGGAAGCAGCAATTCGCCGTCCTTCGTGTATTGCTGCGCCATCCCCGTGGCCGCCAGACACAGCGCAAGCGTGATTACAGTTCTCATTTGGTGCGATGTTAGCATACGGCCACGCCAGCTCTCACGCCGCAACGCCGACATCCCTTGGTAATCTTGATTCCAGGGGGTCGCGTGCAATTTTGGTTTGCTCTTCTGTTGCTCGTGCCACTCGCGCTGAACGCGCAGGGCTGGACCCCGACGCTCACCATTGATGGCCAGCCCGATCTGCAGGGCGTCTGGAACTACGGAAGCAACGTTCCCCTGGAGCGTCCCGACAACCTTGGCGCCAAAGAATTCTACACGCCCCAGGAAGCCGCTGAAAACCTGAAGAAGGGCTTTCAAGGCGATCGGGCCGTCACCGGAGGCGCGCACTACGATCTCTCCCAGTTCGGTCTCGACCCATCGCAAGCTCGCTACGCGCCCAGTCTCCGGACCTCCATGATCCTCGGACCGGAAGGCAAAATCCCGGATGAGACTCCGGAAGCGCAGCAGCGCGATGAAGCCGAAGCCGCCAGGCAAAAAGGCCACGAATTCGACGGTCCTGAGAACCGTCCCATGAGCGAACGATGCATCCTGTTCCCCACCGCGGGTCCGCCGATGCTGCCCTTCGCATATAACAACAACCTGCAGATATTCCAGGCCCCCGGATACGTAGCGATCCTGCAGGAGCTGGTCCATGACATGCGCATTATTCCGATCGGCGCTCACCCGCACCTGCCGGCAAGTATCCGCCAATGGCGTGGCGACTCCCGCGGGCATTGGGAAGGCAACACGCTGGTGGTCGATACCACCAATTTCAGCAACAAGACCGAATTCCTCGGATCGACCGAATCCCTGCACGTAATCGAGCGATTTACGCGCACTGCGGAGGACACTCTCCTTTACGAATTTACCGTCGAGGATCCGGCCACCTGGATCAAGCCCTGGACCGCACAATTGCCCATGCTGAAAGAATCCAACCGGATTTTCGAATTTGCATGTCACGAGGGGAATTATGGAATGGCCAATACCCTCAGCGAAGTCCGCGCCCTGGAGGCTTCAAAGGAACGCGCGGATCGGCAACCCCCAGGGAAGGCGCCCCAATGACGAAGCGCGTCGTGAGAACGTTTCTTCTTTGCGCGTGCGGCATGCTGGCGGCAGCTCCGGTGTGCGCGCACCATTCTTTTGCCGCCGAATTCGACGCCGACAAGCCGATCAAGCTGCGCGGCAGAGTGACTAAGGTGGAGTTCATCAATCCCCATTCCTGGATCCACCTCGACGTAGCCGGGGCCGACGGCAAGGTGGTCAACTGGGGAGTGGAGGGAGGCAGCCCGAACGCTCTTCTTCGGCTCGGATTCACCAAGAACTCGCTGCCCGTCGGAACGGAAATTGTCGTGGATGGCTACCGGGCGAAGGATAGCTCAAACCGGGCGGTTGGCAAGGACTTGACTTTGGCGGACGGGCGCCGCTTGTTCCTGGGCGGCTCCGCACCCGGCGCCTCGGGCGAGAGCGCTGAAAAGAAGTAATTTAACCGGCTCTGTCTGTTTTCCAGGCGGATTCCTTGTGCACCCTGACACATGCGCAAATGAGCCGCTTGACGCGTCCTCGGCGGGAGCATTACAATTTCGTGTGGATGCGTCTGTGGAAAAATGACGACGGGGGAGATGTGTCTGAGTACACGCTCCTGATCACTTTCCTCTTGTTAGTTTCCGCCTGCCTGTTTCTTTCGAGCGCCTCCAATGTCTCAAGCGTCTGGCAAGCCGCCAACAGCTTCATAAGCCGGGGCTCCGCGGGCCAGTCGCAAGGCGTCAGTACAAAAGCCCACTAATGCCTGCGGTGCGCCGCTCGGGGGCCGCGCGGGGCTGTGGTAAGATGAAAATTCCCAAAGAAAGTTAAGAGCCTCGCCATGAAACCTGGTATCCACCCCGCCTACGAAGAAGTGAATGTGACCTGCGCTTGCGGACATAAGTTCCGCACCCGCTCGGCGCATAAAGGCGACATACGCGTAGAAATCTGCTCCAGTTGCCACCCGTTTTTTACCGGCAAACAAAAGCTGATCGACACGGAAGGCCGCGTCGACCGTTTCCAGAAGAAGTATCAGAAGGTCCGCGACGCGGCCGAAGCCAAAAAGAAGCAGCCGGTCGCTTAAACCCAGTCGCTTAAACGAGGTTTGGGCCGGGAGGCGCTCGAGTAGCGCAAGCGCGCAAATCTATTGCTGCGGCGGAGGCGCTCCTTCTCTGCCCTTCTTGCCTTCGCGCCGCCGTTGCCGCTCATCCATGATTTTTTGCCATTCGGTCTGTTGGCTGGGTGAGAGCAACTCGCTGATTCTCTGCCGCTGATCCTCCCGGATCTTCTGCATCTCCGGCTCGAACTTGTCCCGCACGTCGCGGAACCGCGCGCGGGTGTCGTCCATGACGACGCCCAGTTTGGCGGCCTGATCGTCGCTGAGCTGCAGCCGGGCCTTCATGTCGGCCATGAACCGCTTGCGGAATTCCTCGGGATTGCGCTGAGCCACATTGGCGCTGACGCCTGAAACCGTGTATAGGCGGTGGGCGAATGCCCCCACCACGCCGCCGCACACGAACACCAACGCCATGTACAACGCAACGGTCCAGCGAGTCAATTTCATTGGGTATCCCCCGGCGGCAGCATCACACCGTCATTGGCGGAATCCGCCGCGGCCAGCACGTCCACATAACTCGCCAGATACGCGGGAGGATTGCTCTGGAAACGCGGGATCAGGATGGCGCCCATCACAATCGCAAGAGTGACGGTGGCCACCAGCCAGACTTCGGCCCACAGACGGAACCACGATGAAGCTACCGCACTACGCTGGGTTTCAATACGCTGCCACAGTTGCGGCATGAAGTGAGCGCTGGGTTCCACGTCCGGGCAAGCTTCCCGGTACTCGGCCCACAGGGGATCTAGTTTGTCGCCGACTCGATCCTGGTCCATCCGGTCCATTATATGCTCCTCGCCGCCGATTTCAAGGCTATCCAGCCCTTCAAACGTCGCCCGCCTCAAATGCCTTCAAAACTCTTTGCCGCGCCCGAAACAGCCGCACCTTCAAGGCATTCTCGTTCACCTTGTAGATCTGTTCCAGTTCCTTTAGCGACAACCCTTCCACTTCCTTCATCATCAGCAGAACCCGATCTTCCTCGGATACCTTGTCCAGCAGGGACTGCACCATTTCGCGAACTTTCGTCCGCCGCAGTTCCTCGGTCTGCCGCTTCCCGCCGGCGGATGCGTCCGCCATCATCACCTGCTGCTCGCTCAAATCCGACATCCGGCTTTCGTGCCGCCGCTTCTGCCGCCGCAAATAGTCGTAGGCGGCATTCACGGTGAGCCGGTACAACCAAGGTTCAAAAACTTCCGCGGCCCGCAACTGATCCAGCGAATAATACAGCCGGAGAAACACCTCCTGGCCGACATCTTCCACGTCTTCCGGCCGTCCGATCAATCGCGCGATCGTTCCCAGTATTCGCTTGCGGTACGCTTTAACAACTTGGTTGAACGCGCCGTCGTCCCCACTCTTCGCTTTTTCAATGAGCTCGAATTCAATCAGCATCGCTAACGCCCGCTGCTTCGTCCCTTCGCCCGGCGGTAGCGCAAACTAGATTTAACCATTAGAAATGGCGCAAGTATACCCACTCAGGTTACAACAGCCCTGAAGGGTTGGACGCCACACGAGCAAAATCGTGTAGTCTTTGGCTAAGCGGCTCCGGCCAACCGTGTGTCGCCCTTCATCTGAATCACCTTGGGGGCTCTCGGCGGAATCACTGCACCCGGTGGCATCGCGCAAATAGCGTAGCGCTCCAACGAAGCGATCGCTTCGTCGAGGGCGGCTTTCCGATTCCGTAGATCAGTCAGCCGCGCCCGGATTGCTCCGGACGTCTCGGGGGAGGTGTTCGGAAACATGGACCGAATTGTCTTTAGATTGTTGAATTTCACTAAACCATAGCGGGTCGTGATGGGAGACTGACGTCTGCTGCTAATATATCTGAATAGCAGTAATAGTACCAATACCCGCAAATGGGGGCATGAACACGAATCGTGCTAAAATCGCCAGTTGATGGATTTTCTTGAGGGGTTAAATCCCCGCCAGAGGGAGGCGGTCGAGCACTCCGAAGGCCCCCTTCTGGTGCTGGCCGGCGCCGGCA
The DNA here is from genome assembly GCA_963779075.1 of Bryobacterales bacterium. Lineage (GTDB taxonomy): Bacteria > Acidobacteriota > Terriglobia > Bryobacterales > Bryobacteraceae > Palsa-187. Next base: position 98,001 of record CAVZWS010000011.1, on the reverse strand, counting down.
GCGGGAAAACCCGGGTGATCACCCACCGCATCGCCCATCTGATGACGGCGTTCCGGGTTCCCGGATGGGCCATCCTGGCCGTCACCTTCACCAACAAGGCGGCGGGCGAGATGCGCGACCGGGTCCGCTCCCTCGTTTCCACCGGCCCCGAAGGTGCCCCGACGGTCGCGACCTTCCACTCCTTCTGCGTTCGGCTGCTGCGGCGCGACGGCGCTCCGCTCGGACAGCTTCGCCGCGGCTTCACACCTCTGTTCACCATCTACGACGACGACGATCAGATTTCGATGATCAAGTCGATCTATAAGTCGCTCGGCCTGGACGACAAGTTCATGCAGCCGCGCGCCGCGCTCTCGCGCATCAGCCATGCCAAAAGCCACGCGCAATCGCCGGAAGAAATCGCGCGCGCTGCCACCGACCCCACCGCCACTCGCTTTGCTACCGTCTACGAGCGCTACGAAGCGCGGCTGCGCGAATCGAATGCCCTCGATTTCGACGACCTTTTGCTCGAAGCCGTGAACCTGTTGCGCCATGACGACGCCACTCGCCAGCGCCTCAACCAGCGCTACGAATTCGTGATGGTCGATGAATATCAGGACACCAACCGCAGCCAATACGATCTGATGCGCCTGCTCACTGAGCAGCGCCACAACATCTGCGTGGTCGGCGACGAAGACCAATCGATCTACGGCTGGCGCGGCGCCAACATCCGTAACATCCTGGACTTCGAACGCGATTTCCCCGGCGCCACCATCATCCGCCTGGAGCAGAACTACCGCTCGACCCAAACCATTCTCGAAGCGGCCAGCGCTGTGGTGGCCAACAATACCGAACGCATCGGCAAGACCTTGTGGACCGATTCCGGGGCGGGCGAAAAGATCACGCTCTACGAGGCGCCGGATTCAGAAAACGAAGCTCTGTGGATTGCCGACACCGTCGAGAACCGCCTGGCGCGCAATCCGCAGGAGCGCGTGGCGGTGCTCTATCGCACCAATTCGCAATCCCGCCAAATCGAAGAAGCGCTGCGTCGTTACGGCCGCAAGTACGTGGTGGTCGGCGGCTTCAGCTTCTATCAGCGCGCCGAGGTGAAGGACGTCCTCGCGTATCTTAAAGTCCTGGTTAGTCCGCACGATTCGATCGGCCTGCTGCGTGTCATCAACACGCCCGCGCGCGGCATCGGCCGTACCACTCTCGAGCAGATCGAGCAGTACGCGCTGCAACACGGGCTGTCGCTCTGGACCTCGCTCGAACAGATGCTCGAAGCGCACGCCTTTCCCGGACGCGCCGAAGCGGCTCTGGCGGCATTCCATCGCATGATGACGGAGCTCGCGGGACAACTCGATACTCGGCCCATTTCGAACACTTTGGCCGATGTTCTGGAGCGCACTGGCTACCGCAAGATGCTCGAAGACGAAGGCACCGAGGAATCGCGGCAGCGTCTGGCGAACTTGGACGAACTGCTCAACGCCGCCGCCGATGCCGGCGAGCGCGGCGAAACTCTGCGCGATTTTCTGGACCACGCCGCGCTGGTCTCCGACGCCGATTCGGCCGACTCGCGCGTGCCGGTCTCGTTGCTCACCATGCACAACGCGAAGGGTCTGGAATTCCCCGTCGTGTTCATCGCGGGCCTGGAAGAAGGGCTGTTTCCGCACAGCCGTTCGCTCGATTCCGAAAGCGGAATGGAAGAGGAGCGCCGCCTGTGCTACGTCGGCATGACGCGCTCGGAAACCAAACTGTACTTAAGCTGGGCCCGCTATCGCCGGCGCTTCGGAGGCGGGCAACCCGAAGTCTCGCTGGCTTCGCGCTTCCTGAACGAGGTGCCGCGCAACTTGGTCGACGCCATTCGCGGGGACCAACCGCAGGCCCGTTCGGTGGACCTTTATTCCGAGCGCTACCAGGTGCGCGAATCCGCTCAGCGGAACCTCTATACTGGAAAGACTTATAATTCTGTCGATAACATCCGGCAGTTTTTTTCGGAACGCGGCATGCCGGCGCCGCAGTGGATTGCCCCAGCGGCGGCCCCACTGGCAGCTTCGTCAGCGGCCCCGGCAGCGGCTTCAAGTGCGGCCCAGCCGGCGGCGCCGGTTCCTCAGTTCAAGAAGGCGGGTCCCAAGAAGTTAGGGCCAGGTTCAACGGTGGAACACACCAAGTGGGGCCGGGGAACGGTGCTGCGCCTGGAAGGCTCGGGCGACGATACGAAAGTGACCGTGAGTTTTCCCGGATACGGATTGAAAAAATTAATCGCGAAATACGCAGGGATCAAGGTGGAATGAATACAAAAAAGGTTACCGACAAAGACGAACGCAAGAAGCTGAAGCGCGCAGCCCGCAAGAAGGTGGCGCCCAAGGCCAAACGGGCCGCTGACGTTGCCCGTGGTTCGCAGAAGCGCAAAGTCAAGAAGATGGTCAAGGGCCAACGCAAGCGTTAGCCGCGTAGGACCGGCCCATGGCCGGTCCCTCCCTGGCCGCATGTCCACTCTTTTTCGCACCAAGAGCATCGCGGCATTAATCGCGGCCAGCGATCACCCTTCTCATCGCCTCAAGAAAACCCTAGGGCTCGGCAGCCTGATTGCCCTAGGGATCGGCATGGTGGTGGGGTCCGGCATTTTCACGCTAACCGGCACCGCCGCCGCCGGACTCAAGTTTGACTATCCGTCGGTCTTGAAGGCCCCGTTACTGAACCTGCTGCTGAACGGCCAGCACGCCGTCGGCACCTTTGGACGCCCCGGCGCCGGCCCTGCCATCTCCATCTCGTTTCTCCTGGTCGCCGTGGCCTGCAGTTTCGCGGCCTTGTGTTACGCGGAACTGGCCTCTATGATCCCCGTTTCGGGAAGCGCCTATACTTACGCCTACGCGACGATGGGCGAGATCTTCGCGTGGATCATCGGCTGGGATCTGATCCTCGAATACGCGGTCGGCAACATGGCGGTAGCCGTTGGCTTTGGCGCTTATTTCAATGATCTGCTCGACAATGTCTTTGGCTTCCACCTGCCCTTCCAGCTCACGCAGCCTATTTTCATCGGAGAAAAACCCACCGGCGCCTGGTTCAACCTGCCGTCGTTTCTGTTGGTGATGCTGCTCACGTGGCTGCTGGTGCGAGGGGTGCGGGAATCGGCGCGCACGAATACCATCATCGTCGCTATCAAAGTAGGCGCCATCTTGATGTTCATCTTCGGCGCCGCCCGCAGCGTCGACACTCACAACTGGCATCCGTTTATGCCGAACGGTTATTCCGGAGTGCTCACCGGAGCCGCCATCGTCTTCTTTAGCTATATCGGCTTCGATGCCCTATCGACCACCGCCGAAGAATGCCATACCCCGCAGCGCGATCTGCCGCGCGGAATTATGTTCACGCTGATTATTTGCGCGCTTCTCTACGCGGCGGTGGCGTTGGTTCTCACCGGCATCGTGCATTGGGATACGCTCAACAACGATGCGCCGGTGGCAAACGCCCTCAAGGCGGTGGGACTCAACCGGCTCCGCTTCGTGGTGACAGTGGGTGCGCTGCTGGGAATGATTAGCTCGGTTCTGGTCGGGCAATATGGGCAGTCGCGAATTCTTTTTGCGATGTCGCGCGACCGCCTGCTCCCCGGCATGTTTTGCCGCGTGAGTCCGAAGTTCGAAACCCCCGATATCAGCACCTGGATCGCCGGCATTGTCGTCGCGATCCCCGCGGGCGTCTGGGATATCGGCACTTTCGCAGACCTCACCAACATCGGCACCTTGTTCGCCTTCGTAGTGGTCTCCGCCGGCGTGATCCTCTTGCGCCGCTCGCAGCCGGATCACAAGCGGGTCTTTCGTGTGCCTTGGGTTCCGTTTCTTCCGCTGCTGTCGATCCTGTGCTGCCTCCTGCTGATGCTGAGTTTGCCGCTCGAAACCTGGATCCGTTTTTTCGTTTGGCTGGCGGTTGGACTGGCGGTCTACTTCACGTACAGCCGCAAGCGGGTAGCGGCGGAAAGCTAGACCAAACCCACCCCAAATCCGCGCTTGACAAAAGGCGAACATAAGGCGAAACTAGACGCGTGACTCCGCTGGTCCGTATCGCTCGCTTAGCGGCGGAAAGCCCCTCGCTCGAAGCCAAGCGCGAGACCGAATACTTCGAACTTCCCACACGGAAATATCTGTCGCGCTGCGAAAGCCCCCGCATGCCCTTCCGCTGGATGATCAATCCTTACAGAGGCTGCGAATTCGGCTGCAAGTACTGCTATGCGCGCTACACCCACGAATTCATGGAGCTACACGACCCGGAAGCTTTTGAGCGCAAAATCTTCGTCAAACATTTTGACGGCGCGGCGTTCCAGTCGGAGTTGCGGCGCCTCCCCACGGGCGAAGCCATCGCCATTGGTACAGCCACTGACCCGTATCAACCGGCCGAGCGAAGATTCCGCGTGACCCGATCCATTCTGGAGCTGCTCGCGCAAAGTCAGCGGCTACCGCGTCGGACTGATCACGAAATCGGATTTGATTGCGCGCGATATCGATATATTCCAGAAGATTAACCGGTGCAATTATCTGACTCTAGTCGTGACAATTACGACACTCGACCGGGATTTGGCGCGCCTGCTGGAACCTCTGGCGCCCCGGCCCGACCTGCGCCTCAACGCCGTTCGCAAACTGAGCGCGGCGGGGCTGCGTGTGGCGGTGAATCTGGCTCCCATCCTTCCGCTGATCAACGACGCAGAGCCCAGCCTTGACGCGGTGGCCAAGGCGTCGGCCCGCGCGGGCGCGGCGCATCTCGGCGGCAATGTAGTTTATCTGAAGCCGTGCGCGCAAAAAGTGTTCTTTCCGTTCCTGGAGGAACATTTCCCGTCTTATTTGCGGCGCTACCGGGAACGCTTCGAGCGGAGCGCTTTTCTGCGCGGCGCGTATCCCGACATGATTCGCGAATGGATCGATCGTATCCGCGGCCGCTATAATCTCCGGCCTCGCGAAGACGGCCTCGCCGAGCCTGAGCTTTGGCCGCAGGATCCCCAAATGGCGCTATTCTCGTGAGGTGACCAACGAAAGCTATATGCGCCAGGCGCTGGATCTCGCCCGTGAGGCCGAGGCCGCCGGCGAGGTCCCGGTGGGCGCAATAGTGGTTATGGCGGGTGAAGTCATCGGCCGCGGACGCAACTCTCCCATCGAACGCTCCGATCCCACCGCGCACGCCGAAATTCTGGCGCTGCGTGAAGCTTGTGCCGCGGCCGGCAACTACCGCTTAGAAAGAGCGATTTTATACACTACGCTCGAACCGTGCGTGATGTGCGCGGGCGCACTGGTGGCGGCGCGCATTGCGAAAGTGGTTTTCGGGGCGCGGGATCTCCGCTTCGGCGGCGTGCGCAGTAAGTTCCGCCTGGCTGACGCTGAAGTCCTTAATCATCGCCTGGCGATCGAGGAAGGCGTGCTCGGCGCGGAGTGCGCCGAGCTGATGCTGAAGTTCTTCGCGCAACGTCGCGCATCTGGCGCCTGAACCTAAGCCGTCTTGCCGACCGGCTGCGGGAAACGCAGGTGCGGCGGTCGCAGCGGAATCGCACGGCACTTGGGCGCGGTGACGCGCGCCGGATCGAACCGGGAAGGTCCATGAAAGTAGTCGTCCAGTGGAAACAGCGGATAAGGCTGCAGTTCCCGGAACACACGGCCCAGTTTCTGCTCGATGCGGTAGACGGCGTGAAAGAAATTGCCGCGGCTCATTCCCAGCTTGCGCGTGCACAATATCCAATCCGCGCCCAGCAAAAAATGATAGCGAAATAAGCGATGCTCAGCATCACTGAGATTTCGCCGCGAAACCAGACAAAAATCTGCCATATATTCTTCGTCTTTGCGGCCGAACGACATCGGGCGGTAAGATCCCGCCGCCGGTTCCATGGAAACCCGGCTCACATGCCTTTCCTGTTCGGTGCAGCGTCGAAAACGGTCGTAACAGATGCGAAACATCGCGCGCAGGACGCAGTTGCAAGGCATCCAGTCCCCTATGTTTCGTAGCCGCAGTCCACACCCGTGGCATTGCGTGCAATTGTGCATGGCGAGCGCCAGTGTTTCTGAGCGTGTCCATTCCATTGCTGTTTAGTTCCTCTCAACTTGTATTCGGTGTCCCTTGTGGACTCCCACCGGCAACCGCATAGGTATAGTACTTCCGGGGGTACTTGATGTCAATTAGTATTTCTTTAAACTGTACTAATTACACACTATTTAGTTGCGACTTCCCGATAAATGGCAAGCACTTGTTGCGCGGTAGATCCCCAATGAAAACGCTGCGCCTGCGCTCGTCCTGCCACCCTCAGGCTTTCGCGGCGCTCGACATTCAGGAGAACCTCGCGCATTCCACGCTCGATATCGAACACATTATCGGGGCTCACCAGTTCGGCGGCTTGCCCCACGGCTTCCACCAGAGAAGGAAGATCGGATGCAACCACCGGCGCGCCGCAGGCCATGGCTTCAAGCGGCGCCAGGCCGAATCCCTCATAGAGTGTAGGGAAAGCGAAGGCCTCCGCGGCACAGTAGAACACACGCAGCGTCTCAATCGGAACGAAGCCCAGAAAACGCACCGCGTTCTCAATCCGTGAATGGGCCACGGCGCGTCTTACAGCGGGATTCTTCGAGAGCTCGTCGCCAATGATGACAAGACGCAGATCTTTATATACCGGGTGATTTTCCAGCTTGTGACGGAGGACTGCGAACGCCTCCACCAGACGCGGGACGTTCTTGTGCACGCGAACGGTTCCCGCGTAAAGGATGTAGGGGTAAGTGATCGAGTAACGATCCAGAATCTGACGCTGCTGGGAGGGATCGTCGTGCACGCTGGTGAAGGCGGGGTCGGGGGCGCTGTAAATGGTGGACAGGCGTTCGTCCGACAGGTGCAAGATCGATTCCAGGTCGCGGCGGGTGGCATTAGATACGGCGATGACGCGGGCTGCCCGAACCACGCCGCGCCGGTAGCGTTGCTGATGCAGGGTGTAGCGGAAATCCCGGCGCTGCGGAAACAGCAGCGAACTCAAATCGTGGATTGTAACCACATATGGACGAGGCATGGCCCAAGCGACCGAATTTAGAGGAATATGATACAGCGAAGCTTTTAATGATCTTAAAAATCCCGGAAAAGAGAGATTGTGTTTCAGCCCTCGATCGCCGATACCGAAGGGTGCGATCCGGAAATTGGACCCCAGGCCGGCCAGCTCACCAGCATCGTTGGGATGCGTGATCAGAGTGTATTGATTTTCCGTATCCAGCAACGCCAGAGACCGCGCAATGTTGCGGATGTAGGTGCCGATGCCGAAGTCGCGGACCCGCCTGGCATCGATAACGATATGCAGCGGCATCCTTCCTCCAGGCGAATGGTGTGTGCGTTTAGCGGACGCGCATTTAGCGAGCTACCGCGGGGGTCAGTTTCCAGGAGTATAGCGGGAAGCGGTCGGTGAGCGCCGTCACGCGCCGCCGCACTTCAGCCTGGACGTTTTCATCGGCCACGTTTTCGAGAACGCGCGTGATCAACGCGGCCACTTCGCGCATCTCGCTCTCGCCAAAACCGCGCGTGGTGACGGCCGGGCTTCCGAAACGCATACCGCTGGGATTGACCGGCGGATTCGGGTCGAACGGAATCGCATTCTTGTTGGCGGTGATGTAGGCGCGATCCAGGGCCACTTCAGCCTCCTTGCCGCGCACGCCTTTGGCGAACACATCCACCAGCATCAGGTGGGTATCGGTGCCCCCGGAAACCATGCGGAACCCAACCGCGCTCAGCTCCTTTGCCAGAGTCTGCGCGTTGGCCACCACTTGGCGGCTATACGCGACGAACTCTGGCGTCATGGCCTCGCGAAAGCAGATGGCCTTGGCCGCAATGATATGCATGAGCGGGCCGCCCTGAATTCCCGGGAACACTGCCTTGTCGATAGCCGCGCCATGCTTCTCTTTCGCCAGGATCATGCCGCCGCGCGGACCGCGCAGAGTCTTGTGGGTGGTGGAGGTGACGATGTCGGCCCACTCGCACGGATTCGGGTGCACTCCGGCGGCGACCAGTCCCGCAAAATGCGCCATGTCGACCATGAAGAGCGCGCCGGTCGCGTCCGCGATCTCGCGAAAACGGGCGAAATCGATAATCCTTGGATAGGCGCTGCCGCCGGCCACGATCAGCTTAGGCCGGTGCTCGTCCGCGAGCCGCGCCACTTCGTCGTAATCGATCCGTTCGTCTTCCTTGCGGACACCGTAGGGCACGATTTTATACAGCTTGCCGGAGAAGTTGAGCGGATGCCCGTGGGTCAAGTGGCCGCCGTGCGCCAGGTTCATGCCCAGGATGGTGTCGCCCGGATTGAGCACGCTGAAGTAGGCTCCTTGATTCGCCTGCGAACCGGAGTGCGGCTGCACGTTGACATACTCGGCGTGAAACAACTTCTTGGCGCGGTCGCGAGCGAGGTTCTCGACTCCGTCCACGTATTCGCAGCCGCCGTAATAGCGCTTGCCCGGGTAGCCTTCGGCGTACTTGTTGGTGAGGATGGTGCCGGCGGCTTCCAGAATCGATTCGGAAACGAAGTTCTCGCTGGCGATCAGTTCGAGGCGCGAGTTCTGGCGTTCGGTTTCGTGGCGGATCAAGTCGAAAATTTCGGGATCGGCTTCGGCCAAAGGGCGCGCCGGGGGTGCTTGGTTCTCGGATTGGGTCATGTTAGTTGCGCTCCAATTCTGCGATCTTGTGTACCCGGCGTTCATGTCGCCCGCCGCGCTCAAACTCTGTTTCGATAAACAGTTTTACGAATTCATTGGCGGTCTTGGCGTCAGTATAGTTGGCGCCGAGCGCGAGCACGTTGGCGTCGTTATGGCGGCGGGTGAGTTGCACTTCGTCAGGGTTCACACCGAGCGCCGCGCGCACGCCGTGAATCTTATTCGCTGCGATGGCCATGCCGACGCCGGTGCCGCACACCAGGATGCCGCGATCCGCTGAACCATCGGCGACGGCTCGCCCCACGGTGGCGGCGTAGTCCGGATAATCGGTTGACTCGGTATTGTTGGTACCTTCGTCGATCACGTTGTGGCCGGCTTGGCGCAACATCTCTGAAATTTCCCGTTTTAGGCCGAATCCAGCGTGGTCGGCGCCGATTGCAATCTTCATGGAAGTAATTGATTTTACCATTGCGGGGCGCGGCGAGGATAAGAGAGACGGCAAAAATGGCTACGCCGGCGCGTTTGTGCCGCATTTTGTTTTGCCGTTTGGTTTTGCCTCTTTCTTTCGAACTTTTTTTCCTTCGAGGGCCCTCTCATGGTGGCATTAACCCGTGAGGCCTGCTGTGAGTGACGCACAACGTTGATAAGACGCTGTACGCTCATTTCGCAGGCCCGGCGATCTGGGAGAGACCACCTACCGAGCGGGACGGAGTTCCAGTTCTCCGCTACTACCTCACCGCTGTTACGCTCCGCGGAAGGGTCTAGAATTCCGCTCACGTGGTCCTTGGCCCCCGGTGGGTGGGACGGACTCTCACGCTGGCACGGTAGCGCGGGTGGTCCGCGGGAGGCGGGAGGGCGAAGTGCGAGGTGATTGATAGGGAGAGAGAAAGAGGAGCTGTAGAGGGCGTGACCGCATGGGGCGAGCAGGCTGGAATTTCGGGGACTCGTTCATGCGGGGGTAATGGGACTTATACCGAATACCGACGATACGGCCAGGTGATACTTCGACTCAATACATCGCCGGCAGCTCGCCACGTTCTCGAAGAGCGAAGTAGCAATTTTCCACTCCATCGGGTTTCGTATTGATTTGCGCTTGCTTTGCTCGCAAGTTTGGCAAGTCCTCAGGAAATGCCATGTGTTCCAAGTACAACGCGGGGTGGGCCTTCTGGAGAAAGTCGAGGGTTCGCATCATGCGGGAGCGATATCTCACGTTGCTTTCACTATTCAATAGCAGAACCTGCTGAAGCTTCTCACCATAATTATTTAGGGCGACGACGTGCCCTTGTGGGGCAATCGTTAGGCAATCATGAAACGCCACTTTACACGGGTCAGGGATGTCAAGGATATCTTGCTTGGCCTCGTTGCAGGTCGCACAGGCATAGAGCAGATTGGAGTATTCACACTTTCCATCCGGGTCAATGCTTACAGGCACGAAATGATCAATATGAAATGTCCCGCCGCGCGAGTACCACTGTTCGCGATGGAGGCAGTAAACGCATAGGAAGGTGAATTCATCGCGGAGCCAGTCGCGATAGCTTCCGTAGTCCTTATAGCCTCCAGGACCATGTCGTCTGACGTGCGGGGTTGCCGGATATTCAAATCCGATCATCGGCCACGGACTTTCTCTGGCGGGCCAAAAAGCCGATTCTCAAGCTCATCGAGCAGATGCGTGGGGCGGGGCGATACCTTTTGGATGTGATAGTCCGCGTAGGCTTGCAAACGTTCGAGACGGGCCCTTTCCTCCGCACTGATCTTGCCTGAAATGTTCCTGTCGATCAGTTTGCCGCGTTCGCGATTTGTGATTGACCAGTTTTCCTCGAACTGAAGGAAATCGTGAAGGTGCATCTTCCCTTCGAGCGCCTTCGGCAGATACTCGCTTTGTACGAATGGCACACCAACACGTTTCCATCCGCTGAATAACCCAAGCACTCGTTGCTCAAGTTCGAGAGGCATGGAATATAGCTTCAGAACCTCGGAATCCACCTGCAGTAGAAGTTCGCCAAGATTCACCGAGGCCAAATCGGACGACGCCGCTTCAAGATACGCTTTGGCAGCACGTTCGATCCCTGCGAATGAGCGCTTGGGGGGAAGCGGTATTTTTCGGATTTCGCCGACTATGTTATCGCGTTTACCCAAATGCGAATAGACGAAAGCATTCACGACGGGTGAGTTCAGGAGAGCCCAAAGCGTCTCAATCGAATATTCAGGTTTCGTCGGACGTACCGTAATGAATCGGCTCGTGGCGGGCCGTCCTCGCTTGTCAATCAGAGCTTTCAGTCTCCATGGGCCGCGACTGGCGGGAGCATAGTTTAGTAGTACTTGCGGAGTGCCCATCTCTGTCCCACTCACTGGTCTTCGAATCACAGAGGAATCCAGATTCATCCAGTAGCGCTTGGGTAAATCATGCAATTGCAAGCCGCGATCAAAAAGCACGAAGCCTTGATGACTCCCCGCGAAACGGTCATTTGAGTACGTTGTGCTGCCAGATGCCAAGTCTTCACCCCGGTAGATGAGACCCTGCCCAACCGACGCGATGTCCCCAAGCGTCGGGTTGTCCGCACATGCATTCCAGACTTCTTCCAGTTCGGGCAAAACCAAGGAAAACGAACTGTCCGCAGAGAAACGTGATTGGAGAACGTTCCTCGCGCTTAGAACGGAGTAGTCGGACCGGAAGGATGGCAGATCGCGTTCGCGAATACGGTGGTAGGAGACAGTGTTCTTGGCGCTAACTTTCTTGCGCCGACCGACTAGAACCGCCGATTCCGCATCCGAAAACGAAAATACTTTGTCGGGGAAAAGGCAGATTTCTTTCAGTTCAAACTCGCCGCTTAGGAATTCGCGCAAATTCTTAGCATTATCGCTATGCAGAATTGTCTGCGGAAGTACGACACCGAATACGCCGCCCTTGGGCAAGTGCGGCAGCGTCCGCCAGAGCATTTCGGCAGCTTTATTGACAAATCTTGTCTCGGATGCCTGGTTCTCGTAATGATTCCGCTCCTGCGGGGTGAAGTTATCAAAAGGCGGATTCGCAAGCAGGATGCTGTTCTTCTTCGCCTGCGCGGCCAAGCGGTTTTCCAGGAACATATCCTGAACTTTCAAATCCCAGCCATCAGGATTAGGGATATCCGTGAGCGTGAGCGACAGGCGAGCCAATTCGAGCGCAAAAGGATCGATCTCAGTTCCATGCAGGCGACTACGCAGATACGGTCCACGCCGGCTCGGTATCTGCTTCTCTGCTGGCAACAACTCGGTTAGAAGTCGCATAGCTGAAACAAGAAACGCAGCATGGCCACATGCCGGTTCAAATACGCTTCTGTCGTTGGCCGGCATTTCCTCTACCCATTCAGCCAGATGGCCGACGACATAATCAACGAGGAACGACGGCGTGCTGTGTGTTCCGAGCGCCGACCGCGTTTCTTTTGAAATCAGAGTGCTTTCATATACGTATGCGAGAGCTTCTGTCGTCGTCAGAACGAGACTGCTGAATTGATTGATGGTCCTTGCCGATTCACAAAGTGCCTCGACCTTTCTCTTTGATCCGGCTACAAGTGGCTTCGTCCCGTAGTGATTTCCTACCCGTCGAAAAACGTCGTCAATGTCATTTAGATCCAGATCCTCGAAGGTCTGGACTTGTTTGTCTCGCAAAATCTTCGCTGAAACTAGCCAGAACACGGTTTGCAACAGCCAGTGACCCTGTTCGTCAGTAATCTCGCCCCACGCGAGGCGATCCTTTAGCCCGGATACATTGCGTTCAATCAATTCCCCCAAAGACCTGCCGACTTGTTCTTCGACCAAGGGCATTAAGCCCATATCAACGAAGCTGAGCTGGTAGGCCGTCCGGAAACGTCCCCAGGTTTTTGCTCTGTAGACCGCCTCGGGAGAAAAGTTATTAGTTTTAAAAAACTGCTCGATGCTGTTCGCCGGAATGCTCTCTAAAAGTTCGGCCGCGCCCGAGCCTTGCTTCCACCACTGAAGCGTATCCTGAAAGCATACAAAGACAACCGGGGCGCCAAGCGGCCTGCACGCCTCAACGATAGCGCGGGGCCCGCTGGATGCCGCCAGGACAGCGACACAGGCCGAACGGGAGTCCGCAGGTGCTTGAGCAAATGCCACTAACGGCGCTATCTGGTCTTGTCCGAATGAGAAATCGGTCCGAAGCAATTCGGGGCGGTATCCGCTTTCGCGGAGGGGGGTCTTGATGGAACTTGGCGTCAGCAAGATGGCACCGATCGCATTTGCCTTTCCCTACTATTCATTTGGAACGAGTTTAATCCGCAGCTTGTGGCAACGCAGGCAATCCAAAACATTTCTGTGGCGTTCTGTTCATTTCACATTGTACTTCTTTGCGCTCGTAACCATCGCTTACACTCAAACTACATGCTCAACCGGGGCTATGCCTACACCACAATCATCAGCAGCAAATACCATGGACAAACCCTGCTCTCCCACCTGGCAAGCCTTTGCCCCCACTCAACCCCACAAGCCTGGCAGCAAAAACTGAACAACGGCGAAGTCACCCTCAACGGCGTCACCGCCGGCGGAAGCGAATCGGTCACTTTAGGCCAAACCCTTGTCTGGAAGCGTCCACCCTGGATCGAACCAGACTCCCCTCGGCACTTCGACGTGCTGTTTGAAGACCCCCATCTGTTGGCCGTCAACAAACCCAGCGGGCTGCCCACCCTCCCCGGCGGTGGCTTCATGGAAAACACCCTGCTGCGCTGGGTGCAAAAGCAAACTCCCAACGCAAACCCTGTCCACCGGTTGGGCCGAGCCACCAGCGGCATCGTGCTCTTCGCCAAAACACCGCAGGCGGCGTCGAATTTATTCGCAAACTGGAACACACCCAAAATTCAAAAAATCTACCGGGCGCTGGCGCAAAACATTGCTCAGCACGACGCCTACGAAATCCTCACACCCATCGGCTTGGTACCGCACCCGCTCATCGGTTCCGTGTGGGCCGCCAACCCAAGCGGCAAACCGTCGAAGTCATTGGCAAAAGTGATCTCACGCACGATCAGCACCACAACATTTGAGGTAAGCCTACATTCGGGCCGCCCGCATCAAATCAGAATCCATCTGGCATCCATCGGCCATCCCCTGGTAGGCGATCCGCTGTACGGCTTGACCGGCCAGCCTCTTGAAAATCTCCCCGGCCTCCCCGGCGATGGAGGATATTTCCTGCACGCGCAATATCTGAAATTTCACCACCCCATCAGCGGAGAACAAATCAATCTTGAGGCAGCTTTGCCGTCTGGATTCTGAGAGTGCTGTGGCCCCACCGGATTTACGCTCCCTTCTACTCTTTTCATTTTTTTTATCATGTCCGACGTATGCCTGGAAGGACTAAGAGATGCGAAAAGGGTTCACTAGAAAACCAAAGGCGGACGAGCCCGCGACGCCGGGCAAGAACTACATAACGCCGAGCGGGCTGCAGCGCCTCCAAGATGAGCACCGGTTTCTGCTCACCAGGGAACGCCCGGCCGTGACCGAGGTGGTGAAGTGGGCGGCCAGTAACGGCGATCGCAGTGAAAACGCCGACTATCATTACGGCAAGCGGCGGCTGCGGCAGATCGATGGGCGGATTCGCTTTCTCAGGAAGCGCATCGAAGCTGCGGAAGTGGTGGACCCGGAAACTCCGAGAACGGGGCAAGCGGCCACGAGAGCATTCTTCGGCGCGACCGTGCGCTATGCCAACGCCGCGGGAGTGGAGCGAGTGGTGAGCATCGTGGGCACCGACGAAGTCGATCTCGAACGCAGACACATCAGTTGGGTGTCGCCGCTGGGACGCGCGTTGCTGAAGGCGGCAGCGGGCGACAGCGTTGTGCTCCAAGCGCCGGGCGGTACAGAATACCTGGACGTGCTGGAAGTGTGTTACGAGCGCATTTCAGTGGAACCGTTCCGTGAGCCACCTGGATCCGAGTCCTCGTCAAAGGGACCCTCTCGCCGACCCATTCCAACTGACGAAGGTTGACGAGGCGGCACACGAAAATTCCACGTCACGAGCAAGGACGAATTGTGAGCCGACTTGGGCCTTCGTTCCGCTATCATGCCACCCCATGTGAGGATCGCTCGCACGCAATGGGTACTGTTCACCCAATCCGCGCTAGTACGCGTTCAGCCACTCCCGAGAAACGGCGTTCAAGGAAGTTTCGGGGATTAGTAAGAGAAGCCGGCTAGTGCCAGTGATTGTGGGTTAGAACCAGTTCCACTCAATCTTCGCGAACGGCGGGGGCTTGTGTCACACTGAAATTCACAATCATGAGAGAACGAATTCGGTCCACGACGATCCTCTGTGTCCGCCGCGACGGCAAAGTGGTGATGGCCGGAGACGGGCAGGTGACGCTGGGCTCAGAGGTATTGAAAGGCTCGGCGAAGAAGCTGCGGCGGCTGTATAACGGCAAGATTCTGGCCGGGTTCGCAGGTGCGACCGCCGACGCCTTCGCGCTGTTCACGCGCTTTGAAACCAAGCTGGAACAATTCAACGGCAACCTGCCGCGCTCGGTGGTGGAGATGGCGAAGGACTGGCGCACCGACCGCATGCTGCGCCATCTGGAAGCGCTGCTGCTGGTGGCCGACCCTACCAATACCTTCATCCTCAGCGGAACGGGCGACGTCATCGATCCCGACGACAACATCGCGGCTATTGGCTCGGGCGGAGCTTACGCTAAAGCCGCGGCCACGGCGCTGATGGAGAACACGGCGCTTTCCGCGCATGAGATTGTGGCGAAGGCCATGGCCATTGCCGGCAAGATCTGCATTTACACCAACGACAGTGTGGTTTTTGAGGAACTGGGCTGAGCGCGGCGGTGCTTTCCCGGGTATGCCACACTGGAAGTTTGACAACAGTTATGAAGCATTTCACCCGCCGGGGGCGTAGCCAGTGGTGATCTATCTCCCGGCCCAGACATCCGAGGATACCCCGCTGCTCGACGAGCTCACGCCTCGGGAAATCGTCCGCGAACTGGACAAATACGTCATCGGCCAGGGCGACGCAAAGAAGGCGGTCGCCATCGCGCTACGTAATCGCATTCGCCGCCAGAAGCTCGACCCGGAGATGGCGGAAGAGGTGATGCCCAAGAACATTCTGATGATCGGGCCGACCGGCGTGGGCAAAACCGAACTGGCGCGGCGTCTGGCGAAGCTGGCAAACTCGCCGTTTCTAAAAGTGGAGGCGAGCAAGTTCACGGAAGTGGGTTATGTGGGGCGCGATGTCGAATCGATGATCCGCGATCTGGCGGAGATCGCGATCGACATGGTGCGCGAAGAGCGGCTGAATGAAATCGGCGAGCGCGCCGAGCGGAATGCCGAGGAGCGTCTGCTGGATCTGCTGATGCCTCCCGCGGGTGAGACGGCTGAGGCGCCGGAGAGCGTCGACCGCACTCGCGAAAAGCTGCGGGAACGGCTGCGGGCCGGCAAACTGGACGACCGCATGGTGGAAGTGGATGTGAAGGAGCGCGCTCCCACGTTTGAAGTTTCCACCCTGGGCGGCATGGAGGAAATGGATATCAACCTCAAGGACGTGCTGCCGGGCTTGTTCGGCGGACGCACCCGCAAGCGCAAGATGCGCGTGGGCGAGGCCATGGATTATCTGGTCCAGGAAGAAGAGCAGAAGCTAGTGGACATGGACCAGGTGACGCGCATCGCGATCGAGCGCGTGGAGCGCAGCGGCATCATCTTCCTCGACGAGGTGGATAAGATCGCGGGCCGCGAGGGAGGCCATGGGCCGGATATCAGCCGCGAGGGCGTGCAGCGCGACATTCTGCCGATCGTCGAAGGCACCACCGTGAATACGCGCTATGGCTTTGTGCGCACGGATCATATTCTGTTCATCGCGGCGGGCGCGTTCCATGTGTCGAAGCCCAGCGATCTGATTCCAGAACTGCAGGGCCGCTTTCCCATTCGCGTGGAGCTGAAATCGCTCAACGAGGCGGATTTCATCCGCATTCTGAAGGAACCCAAGAACGCCCTGATCAAGCAGTATCAAGCGCTGCTCGATACCGAAGGCATCAAGCTGACGTTTACCGAAGACGCCATTCAGGAGATCGCAGCCTTCGCGACGCGCGTCAACGAATCGATGGAGAACATTGGGGCACGGCGCCTGCATACGATTCTGGAGAAGCTGCTGGAAGAAGTGTCGTTCGACGGTCCGGATCTGAAGAAGAAGGTCGTGAAGGTCGACGCGGCTTACGTGCGCAAGCAACTTGCCGATATCGTCAAGGATCAGGACTTGAGCCGCTACATTTTGTGACCCGCGCCGCTGCCCTGTTTTGCATTCTCTGGCTGGCGGGTTGCGCGTATGTGGGCGCGCCGAAGCCGCCCGCGCTCGACATTCCCACGCGCATCACCGACCTTCGCGCCGCTGAGTACGGCGACAAGATCGTGGTCCAGTTCACGATCGGCGCGCTTACGACCGACGGTCTCGCGCTTACGAGAGTAAAAGCAGTGGAACTGCAGGTGACCGGGGGCGATTCGCCGCAAATGCTGCCCGTGCCGGCGAATGGGCCGGGACCGGTGGATCACGACTTCCCGGCGAAAGATTGGGTGGGAAAGCAGGTGACGCTGATGGTGCGGGCAACGGGTCCGAAGGGGAAAGCGTCGGACTGGTCGAACGCGGTGGCGCTGGCAGTGGGCGCGCCACTGGCGACTCCGGCCAACCTCAAAGCCGCTTCCGATCCAAAAGGTGTGCGGTTAACCTGGGCAGGTTCGTTTGGTAGTGAAACAGGGGGGCGCTATCGCATCTTTCGAGGCTCGGGCGACGCGATGCCGCAGCGGCTTGCGGAATCCGACAAGCCGGAATATGTGGACACCGCGGCGGACTTCGGATCGCCCTACCGGTATTTCGTGCAGGCGCTCGTGGGAGAGCTGAGGCAGAGCGAGATTTCCGCCATCGTGGGCGTGACGCCGATGGATATGTTTCCTCCGGCCGTGCCTGTGGGGCTCATGGCGGTGGCGGGCGTGAACTCAATCGAGTTGGCGTGGCAGCCGAATACAGAAGAGGATTTGGCGGGGTATCAAGTCTACCGCTCGAGTCGCCGGCGGCGCGCCCGAGAGAATCGCCGGGCCGGTGGATGTGCCGAATTTCAGTGACCGCACGGTGGAGATTGGCAAGAAGTACAGCTATACGATCACCTCGGTCGATCGCACCGGAAACGAGAGCGCGCACTCCGCGGCGGTAGAAGTCACTGCGCAATAGCTTGCGGCGCTGGTGCGGAATCCCGAAAGTAGCGCGCGGCAGAGCGGGCAACCAGGAGGAGCACCAAGGCTCCCATTCCGTTGGCGAGGGCGTCGACCGTCATCAAGCCGCGGACGGCGCCGTACTTATATCCGACGCCATCCAGCCAGGTCATATAGAGGATCGGAACATTGCCGGTGGCGACGAACAGCGCGTAGGCGGTGCCGGCGGCGTGGTGGCGGCGGCCCATCACTTCGAGCACCAGCGCTGTGAAAACCGCATAAGCGAAACCGGCGGCAATCGAGTAGCCGGAGTAACCCAGCGCGTAGGTCCAGGGCGTGTGCGGCGCGAAAGCCAGATAAACCGCAAACAGCGCGGCTAAGCCGCCCGAGAGCGCGTAGGCGTGCATGCGATTCATACGGTCGCATACGAAGCCGCCCATCAGGCTGCCGAGGGCGCTGAGCAAGCCTCCGGCGATTCCGGAAATCCACATGACTTCGGCGGCGGGCGCATGATAATCGGGGCCCAGTCCGGAGGCGAGATTGGCGACGGCGGCGCTGCCGACGGGTGAAAGAAAGAAGACCAGGCCAACCAGCGTCCGGCGGGACCAGAGCAGTTCGCGCAAGTCATCAAACAAGTCCTTGAACACCGGTATCACGGCGCGGCGATGAGGGGCTGGCTCGCGGATCAGGAGCGCGGCGGTGGCCGGCAGAACGATCAGCACGATCACACCGAGCGCCAGGCCGGGCAGGTTTACCCGGTCCGCCAGCCAAATGGCCACGCCTCCACCGACGGTGCCGCCGCCGAGATTTCCGGCCTGATACCAACCGCTGGCGCGACCGCGCACGCTGGGGATCGAGAAACGAGAGGAGCGCTCCGTTCGCCGACGAAATCAGGCTGCCGACTGTGCCGGATGCGAACAGCAACGCGGTCAGAATGCTTAGAGATCCCGCTGAGGACAACACGGCAAGTGCGGCAAACAATCCCGCGCTGGCGGCTGAGAGCAGGATCCAGGAGCGGCGGCGCAGACCGAGATCGACCACGGGCGAATACAGAAAATACCAGACGTTAGGAATGCTGGCGACGGCGACGATTTCCGCGATGCGGTCCACGGCCACGCCCTGCTTGCGCAGCACGTAGGGCATGAGGATGACGATGATCGCGTTGGAAAGGCCATTGGGAATCCCCAAAATTCCAAATAGCCAGGGCGAATTGTGCTTTACCACGGACTCGTCGGGCAACGGTTCATTGTAGCGAGGCTGACGATCCGGGGCGTATTATTTGGTCTTGCGACGTTTGACCAGACGTTTGCGCCAGCGGCGGGCGATAGAGGGCGGAGCGAAGGCCTGATCCAATAATTCGGTCTGTTCGCGATTGTGCACTTTGGTGGAGCCGGGCGCGGTGGATGCGCTTTCGGGACGCCCCGCGTAACCTAGAGCGCGGGCTTCGTTCGCCATGATGCGCTGCAGACGGGTGCGCATGAAGATCCAGGCTCCCATGTTTCTCGGTTCTTCTTGTACCCACACCACGCCGCTCGCGGACGAATATCGCGCGATCACAGCGCGGATCTCGGCTTCAGGGAACGGGTAGAGTTGCTCGATGCGCACAATGGCGGTGACGCGGCGGTCTCGTCGGTGGCTTTGCGCGCCTCGCGGGCCGCCAGCACTTCGTAATAGACTTTGCCGCTGCACAACAGAAGCTTGCGGATGGACGCGGGATTCGCGACGGCCGGATCGTCCAGCACGGGATGAAAGGCGCCCTTGGTGAGATCGTCGACGGTGGAGATCACCTGCGGATGGCGCAGCAGGCTCTTCGGCGACATGACAATCAGAGGTTTGCGCAAACCGCGCAGATCCGAGCCGCCGCGCATCTGGCGGCGCAACAGATGGAAGTACTGCGCGGGAGTGGTGCAATTCACCACTTGCAGATTGCTTTCGGCGGAGAGCTGCAGGAAGCGTTCCAGGCGGGCGCTCGAGTGCTCCGACCCTCCGCCTTCCTGCCCGTGAGGCAGCAGCATCACCAGGCCGCTCGGCTGGCCCCATTTCGATTCCGCCGAAGCGATGAACTGGTCGATCATGATCTGCGCGCCGTTGGCGAAATCGCCGTACTGCGCTTCCCACACCACCAGGCTGAACGGATCGGCAACGCTATAGCCGAATTCGAAACCCACCACGCCGTATTCGCTGAGCGGGCTGTTATAGACTTCAAACTTCGCCAAGCCCGGCACCAGGTGCGCCAGTGGCACGTAAACGGCGCCCGATTCGTAGTCGTGATAAGTGGCGTGGCGGTGGCTGAAAGTACCGCGGCCCGCGTCCTGACCGCTCAGACGAACCGAGGTGCCTTCGAGCATCAGGCTTCCGAATGCCAGAGTTTCGGCGAGCGCCCAGTCGACAGAGTTATCGCGCAGCGCAGCGGCGCGCTTCTCCACCAAACGCACAAGTTTCGGATGAACCTTGAAATCCGGAGGGAACTCCGTGATGGTTAGGAGGACCTGTTCGAGCGCCAAGTGGCTAGCGCCGGTGAGCGGCAGATCCTGCGGCTTCGAACCGGGCTCCAGTGGGCTAAGCTCCAGCAACTCCCACTCTTCCTTGTTCTTTTGCGTCTGGTCGTAGATTTCGTAGAGGTACTTCTTCTGCGCTTCCTGCAGAGCGGTGATCTCTTCGGCGGTGATCACGCCTTCTTTCTGAAGGCGCGCGCCATAAAGCGCCGCCACGGATTTGTGATCTTTTAACTGGCGATAGAGCACTGGCTGTGTGTAGCTGGCGTCATCGCCTTCGTTGTGGCCGTGCTTACGCCAGCAGAGGACATCGATCACCACATCGCGGTGAAACCGCTGGCGGAAATCGTAAGCCATCTGCGCGGCGCGAGTGCACGCTTCCGGGTCGTCTCCGTTCACATGGAACACGGGAGCGTGCACCATCAGAGCCACATCCGAGCAATAGCCGGTGGAGCGGCTTCGCTGGGATTGGTGGTGAAGCCGATCTGGTTGTTGATGACCAGATGAATGGTGCCGCCGGTGTTATAACCGTCAATCTGCGAGAGATTCAGGGTCTCGGCTACGATGCCCTGCCCCGCCATGGCGGCGTCGCCGTGAATCAGCAGGGGAATGACGCGCTCGCGCAAACGATCTTCGAGCCGATCCTGCTTGGGACGCACAATGCCTTCGACTACCGGATTCACAGCTTCGAGATGACTGGGATTGGGAGCCACGGAAACGCGAATCGCTTTACCTCCGGGCAACTGACGCCGGTTGCTGGCGCCGAGATGATACTTCACGTCGCCGGCGCCTTCGAAGTCTATCTTCGGAAATCTCGCCTTCGAATTCGGAGAACAACTGCGCGATGCCTTTGCCGATGACGTTGGCGAGCATAGTGAGACGGCCGCGATGCGCCATCCCGATGACGCACTCATCGACGTTGCCGAGCGTGGCGCGATCCAGCAATTCGTCGACGACGGCAATGGTGGATTCGCCGCCTTCGAGCGAAAATCGCTTGTGGCCCTTGAAGCGATTTTCAAGGAAACTCTCGAAACCTTCCGCGTTGAGCACGCTCATCAGCGCGCGGCGCTTGCCTTCGGCATCGAGCTTCCATTGACTGGCGCCCGGCTCCAGTTGATCGAGGAACCAGCGGCGCTCTTCAGGATTCTCGCAGTGCATGAACTCGACGCCCATTTTGCCGGCGTAGGTCAACCGAAGACGGTCGATCAAGTCCCGCAGGGTGGCGACGCCGAAGGAACCTGCGTCGAAGGTGCGGTCGAGATCCCAAATGGTGAGTCCGTGTGCGGAGGGATCGAGATCTGGAGCAAGGGGCCGCGGAACACCCAGCGGGTCGATGTCGGCGGCCAAATGCCCGCGCTCGCGCCAGGCCTGAATGAAACTCGCTACTGCCGATTGCTTGGCGGGGTCGGCGTTGATAGACGGCGCGGAGGGAGGCTCCACTTCCCATCGAACGGGCTTGGATGGAATGGCGAGGTCCGCGTAAATCTTGTCGTAGAACGCGTCTTCGCCTTCGAGCAGCGCCTGCATCTGCGCCAGGAACAGGCCCGACTCGGCGCCCTGGATCACGCGATGATCGTATGTGCAGGTCACCGTCATGACCTTGCTGAGGCCCAACGCAACGCGGGCGTCTTCCGTCATTCCGCGATATTCCGGCGGATAGTCGATGGAGCCGGTGGCGATGATGGCGCCTTGTCCCGGCATGAGACGCGGAACCGAGCCCACGGTGCCGACCGTACCGGGGTTGGTGAGCGAAATCGTAGTGCCTTCGAAATCGGCCACGGTCAGTTTATTGCCGCGCGCTCGGATGACGATGTCGTCATAGGCGGCTAGAAATTCGGCGAAGCTCATCGCTTCCGCGCTCTTGACCGAAGGGACTTTGAGCGAGCGTGCGCCGTCTTTGCCCGCGACGTCTACCGCTAGGCCGAGGTTTACGTGGCCGCGGTGAATGCGGAGAGAGTCGTGGCCGTTGCCAGAAAACGCATCGTTCAGCGCCGGAACCTTTTCGATGGCGCGCACGATGGCCCAGGCGACCAGGTGCGTATAGGAAAGCTTGCTCTGACCCTGGAGCGAGCGGTGCGCGTTGATCGCACGGCGGTTCTCGTCGAGCACCTTCACGGGCAGCACGCGCAGGCTGGTGGCAGTGGGAACCGTGAGGCTCGCCGCCATGTTCTCGGCGATTTTCAGCGCGGGGCCACGCAGCGGCAGCGCCTGATCGTCCTGGCCGAGCGCGACAGCAGGGCCGCCGGCGGCCGGAGCGGGCAGCGCTCTCATCTCTGAGCGGAGCTTCGAATTCGGGCTCGATGGTAATGGTGGTGCCGTTCGATGGCAGACCGTTGGGATTGAGGCGCTCACTATCGGCGTCAAATACCTGCTTCCAGCCGGAGTCTACGGTTTGACGATCGTAAAGGTATTGGTGATACAGCTCATCTTCGAGCCAACTGTTTACACTTGGAGCGGAGGGGTCAGACATCGGGGTTTCTATTTAACATAATAACTGATGGTCAAGGCGCTCATCTTCTCGGACATTCATAACGACGGGCGCGCGCTCGCGAAGCTGATGGCGATCGACGCCGACGTTTATTTCGCTGCCGGAGACCTGGTGAGCTGGGCTCGCGGACTCGACAAGATGGGGGAGCTGATGAAGAGCCGGGCTGAGCGGGTTTACGTCCTGCCTGGCAATCACGAATCGGCGAGCGACGTCGCGGCGTTTTGCGGGCGCTTCGGATTCATGGATTTTCACGGTGCGACGGCGGAGATCGGGGGTGTCCGTTTCGCGGGGCTGGGCTACTCGACCGTGACGCCGTTCGACACGCCGGGCGAATATGGCGAGGATGAAATCGCAGAGCGGCTGGAGAAGTTCGCGGCGTGGAAACCGCAAGTGTTGATCTGCCACTCGCCACCACTGGGCACACCGCTCGATCGCATCAAGGAAGGACTGCACGCCGGCAGCCGGGCGGTGCGCGAGTTCATTGAGAAGCATCAGCCGGAATACTTTTTCTGCGGGCATATTCATGAGGCGGAGGGAGTGGTGTTCCAGATGGGCGCTACGTGGGCGATGAATGTGGGGAAGAAGGGGTATTTGTTGGAGATTTAGCGGCGAATAAGAAAAGCCATAATATATGTCAAGTCGCAGATCAAAGGACCAGCTTTTGAATTCGCTTAGCCAATACCGCGGATTCGTGTTTCGCTGGCAGCGTTGGGAACAGTTGTCGCCCGATTGGGATCATGATCATTGCCACGGTTGCTGGGCTCGGTTTGCCGAGCGACCGGAGGAGTGGGAAGGCTTAGTCCAAACTGAAGGCTGGGTCACGCTTTGGCCTGCAGACGAAACGGCGGACAAACTGATCACCGACCTGCGTGAAAGCGGATATGTGTGTGTCCCCTCTCCGAAGCCAGATGGATTCCAACTCGATTGGATTTGCCCTGAATGCTTTCAAATTGTTCGGCAAGATCTCGAACTTACCATCAATCCAACACACCCTCAATGGAAGCTTGCAGGATTGTGATCGATAGTACCAGCACATGACACGATCGATTTGGAAAGACCTACCGATCATAGTTGGTTGATGCATCGTGCCACCCTGAAACCCGAATCACTAGAATAGGGATGTGGCGAAGGTGAAGAAAGAACACTCGTACTTGGTCGATCTCGTCCCGACGGACGAGGGCGGCTACACGGTTGTTGTCCCTGCCCTGCCAGGCTGCATTTCGTACGGTGAGACAGTGGCCGAAGCCGCGCGCAATGCCCGGGAAGCGATCGAGTTGCATCTGGAGAATCTGGCCGCCCACCGGTGAGCCGCTGTCAGGTTTGCGCTACGCTTGAGCTATGGGCGCCACGCGCAGTCCCGCGGTTTCTGGGCTTCCCGAGCAGTCCTACCAGCTTGAGCATCCCAGCTCCGAAGCGATCTGGATGCGCGCCGTCGAAGTCTTCGGCGGCGAAGAGCTGGCTCGGAAATGGATGGATACTCCGCTTCCGATTCTCGGTCAGGCGACACCGGAACATCATTCTGCTTCGGGCGATGCTGCGATGCAGCGTGAGATCCTGACGATCCTGGGACGGATCGACTACGGGATGTTCAGTTAGCGGATGCGGATCTTCCGGCTCCATCGCCGGCAACGAGCGGCAGCGGATTACAGCGGATCTCTGCGCTTCGCGAGCCGCTGGAATCCAGCGGGAACTCCGATGCTGTACGCTTCGACGGCGCTGTCGCTGGCGTGCCTCGAACTACTGGTGCATGTGAGCCCGGACCAGATCCCGTTGGATTTTGTGTACACTACCGCCGTCATTCCAATGGAACCGGTGGCTCATGATTTCCGCGGAACTCTTCGCGATGCCGAGTCGACACGCCGCTACGGGCAATCGTGGGCGGCGTCGCTGACCTCGCTCGCGATTTATGTTCCGTCGGTCATCATACCGGCCGAATCCAACGTGCTGGTGAATCCCGTGCATGACGCGTTTCAAGACGTCGTCTGGGACGTCCCGCGACTTTTCGAATTCGATCCGCGGCTGCTGCGGGGATCGAGTGCCGTGCTTTAGCCCCCTGCTAAACTTGTATTTGAAATGACCCTCGACGAATTGGAAAGAGAATACGTTACGCTCCGCCAGCAGGCAGACGCTGTGCGGAGCTATCTTTGACGCGCCCGCGCGAAAATCCCAGCTAGCCCTGACCCAAGAGCAGATCAACGCGCCCGACTTCTGGTCCAGCCCCGAGAAGAGCCAGAAGATCATGCAGGATCGCAAGCGTCTGGAAGAGCAGATCGCCCAGGAAGAAAAGATCGCCGGACTGGCTTCCGACCTGGACACGCTGTTTGAGCTGGCGCGCGAAGGCGAGGACGTCAACGCCGATCTGGAGCGTGAGATGCGCAGCCTGACGGCGTATCTCGAAAAGCTGGAAACCAAGATGCTGCTCTCGGGCGACAACGACGCGCGCAGCGCCATCGTCACTATCCACCCCGGCGCGGGCGGCACCGAGAGCCAGGACTGGGCCGAGATGCTGTTGCGCATGTACCTGCGCTGGGCCGAGCGTAACCACTACGAAACCGTGATCACGGACCGGCTGGAGGGCGAGGGCGCGGGGATCAAATCGGTCACCTTTGAAGTGAACGGCGAGAACGCGTATGGACTGCTGCAAAGCGAAGTGGGGGTGCACCGGCTGGTCCGCATCTCGCCGTTCGACGCTAACGCACGCCGCCACACGTCATTTGCGTCCGTGTTCGTATATCCGCAGATTGACGACGAAATCGTGATCGACATCCGCCCGGAGGATTTGCGCGTGGATACGTTCCGCGCGTCGGGGGCCGGCGGCCAGCATGTCAACCGCACCGACTCGGCGATCCGCATGACGCATCTGTCAACCGGCATCGTGGTGCAGTGCCAGAACGAGCGCAGTCAGCATAAGAATCGGGCGAGCGCTATGAAGCAGCTCCGCGCGAAGTTGTATGAGCACGAATTGGCGAAGAAGCGCGTCGAGGAGCGCAAGCTCGAAGACACCAAGCTGGGAATCAACTTCGGCAGCCAGATCCGCAGCTACGTGCTGGCTCCTTATCGAATGATCAAGGATCATCGCACCAAGCTGGCCATCGGCGATGTGGATAAGGTGCTCGACGGCGACCTGGAAGCGCTGATCCACGCGTATCTGGTGCTGCTCAAGACCGGCAAGACGGTTGGCGCCGCTAGTTCGGATGGTGATGATCTCGATTAAGGAAGCCGCGGAACGCATTCGAGCCGGTGAATTGGTAGCGTTTCCCACCGAAACGGTCTATGGCCTGGGCGCGAACGCGCTGGATGCGGACGCGGTCGCGCGGATTTACAAG
The DNA here is from genome assembly GCA_963779075.1 of Bryobacterales bacterium. Taxonomy (GTDB): domain Bacteria; phylum Acidobacteriota; class Terriglobia; order Bryobacterales; family Bryobacteraceae; genus Palsa-187. The sequence goes on along the minus strand of CAVZWS010000011.1, from coordinate 71,891 downwards.
TTGAAGGGGCGGCCGGTGACAAGTCCGTTGATCGTACACGTGGCATCCATCGAAATGGCGCAAGCTCTTGTCAGCGAGTGGCCGCTTGAGGCCGAGAAACTCGCGCGCCGCTATTGGCCGGGGCCCATGACGCTAGTGCTCCCGAAATCGACGGCGATTCCCGGCATCGTGACGGCGGGTCTGCCTACGGTGGGGGTACGCGTGCCCGATCATCCCCTCGCGCTCGCCTTGATCCGGGAGGCGGGAGTCCCGCTTGCCGCGCCCAGTGCGAATCGGTTTATGGGGCTTTCGGCGACCACGGCACAGCATGTTCGCGAAGCGTTCGGCGATGCCGTGCCAGTGCTCGATGGCGGGCCGTGCCAAGTGGGCATTGAGTCGACGGTGGTGTCGATCAGCGCGGGAAAGATCACGCTACTGCGGCCAGGTATGATTTCGATTGAAGATGTGGAGCGCGCGAGCGCACCTTCGGTCGATGCCGCGCATCCAGCTCCGGGCATGCACCCGCGGCATTACAGTCCGAGGACGCGGCTGGTCTTAGCCAGCGAGCCGGACCCGGGCGGCGCATACATCTGGACTACGCGGCCAGCGCATGCGGTTCATTCGGTTCAAATGCCGTCCACGCCGGAGGCTTATGCGGCGCGGCTGTATAGCGTCCTGCACGAGTTGGATCGCGAAGGCTGGCCGGTCATTAGCGTCGAGCCGCCACCGGACACGGTAGAATGGGCAGCGGTCCGCGACCGGCTGCAGAGAGCCGCATCCAAGTGAACCTCATCGAAGACATCGACCAAACTCTTACCGCTACGCCGACGCTGTGGTGGCTGGGCCGCGCCGGTTTCGTGGTGCGTTTCGCCAACATTACTTTTTACGTGGACCCGTGCCTTTCGCAGCCAGGCGCGCTGCTTGAAGGCTCGGTTATCGGCAACGCCGATATGATCCTGGCCACGCATGCGCATCCGGGCCATCTGGACGCGCCTTCGGTGATCGCGATGCTTGAAGGATGCAAGGGCGCGAAGCTGATTCTGCCCAAAAGCGCGGCGGACCAAGCCCACGCCGCAGGGATTCCGTATCCGCGCATGACTACTACTGACGCCGATCTGCGCGTCGAATATTTCAAGGACAATTTGTACGCCCGCATTTATGCGGTGCCGTCCGCACATCCGCAACTTGACCGGACTCCGATCGGAGGCTACCCGTATCTCGGCTACCTGATGCGCTTTGGACGCTGGACCGTCTATCACGCGGGCGATTGCGTGCCCTACGACGCGCTTGCCGAACGCCTGCGTCCCTACAACGTGAGCGTCGCGCTGCTGCCGGTCGGCGGCAAGAATTTTTCGGTGAGCGAGGCCGCGCAACTGGCGGAGGACATCGGAGCCAAGTGGTTAGTGCCGATGCACTACGAGTCCGGCCGGGAGAACGATTTCGTCACCCATATGCTGGGCCAGCGGCCGCACCAGCAGTTTAAAGTGTTTCAAGTCGGCGAAAAATGGACGGTGCCGGAGGAGTGATGATGCCGCGCCGCCTCAGCGCTCTTCAATGTGCTTCAGGCGGGCGTCGATGACCTCTTCCACACGGTGAAGCTCCGAGCGCCACAGGTCTTTCATTTCCTCGAATCGCACGTCCATGTGCGAGCGGACCAATTCGGATATTGGTTTCCCCGATGCCTGTATTCGTGTCACCCAGACGGGCGTTATTAATCAAGATCCCAACCAGCACCAGGAGCATGGTCGGCGCCGTGCTCAAGGCGATCGTCAGGATCTGGGTATCGGCCATCTCAACACCCATCATAGCGGCTTCCGCTATTCCTCTTCGTACCAGGCGCGCCACTGCCGGCGCTTGATTGGGAACGCACGGATCAGCAGCATTCCCGTTACGAATCCGCCCACGTGAGCGAACCAGGCGATGCCGCCGCCGGAGTAGTTGGTGTTGGCCAGCGATCCCAGGCCGCTAAAGAGCTGGATGACGAACCACCAGAGCAGCATGATCCACGCCGGAATTTCGATCGTGGTCACGAAAACGATAATGAAAACCAGGGTCACGATGCGCGCGCGCGGGAATTTGATCAAATACGCGCCCATCACGCCGGCGATGGCGCCGCTGGCGCCGATGGTGGGCACGCGCGAATATGGACTCGTGATCACTTGCAGAATCGCTGCGGCGAGGCCGCAGCACAAATAGAAAGCCAGAAACCGGCCGCCGCCGATAATATCTTCCACATTACGTCCGAATACCCATAGGAACAGCATGTTGCCCAGCAAATGCAGCCAGCCGCCGTGCAGAAACATGGATGTCAGCAAGGTTTGGAGATTGCCGGAGATGGAGTCCGGGACAATGCCCCAGTGCTCCACAAACTGCTGCAGGGCGTAAGGATCGAGCGAAGCCTGGTACAGAAAAATCAGCACATTGAGCGCGATCAGAATGCCGACGACGAAAGTGGTGGACTGGACTCGCTCGGTAGATCGTAGGGGAATCATGCGCGCTCAGGCTAGCGGATTCGGAACAGCAGCGCTAATTCTTGACCGGGGGCATCTCGTAAACGTAGATGAGATGCGCATGGCGGCTATCGGTCTTTTCGGTGTGCGACGCCCTCCAGCCGGGGATAGCGTAGTCGTGGGAGATCACGCGTGCTCCGGCTTTCAGAAAGCGCTCTAAGCGCGGACGCAACCGTTCATTTAAGGGCGTAACCAGGTAAAGGAAGACTACATCGGCGCCGGTGAGATCCGCGGTGAGGACATCGCCTTGAATCACGCGAGCCTGGTCGGCCAAGCCTTCTTTTTGGATGTTGGCGGTCGCCTTGGCAACCAGCCTGGGAGAAATTTCGACACCAACCGCCTTGGCTTTGTACTTTTCCACGGCAGCGATCAGCACCCGGCCATCTCCGGACCCCAGATCGAATACGGTTTCGCCGGGCTTGATATTCGCCAACACCAGCATGCGGTCTACAACGCGAGTGGGCGAGGCTACGTAGGGCGCCAACTTATTGGCGTAAGGCGAATTTTGCGCGTTCACCGGCACTGCCGCCAGAGCGGCCAAAACGACGGCGATAGCGAAGGGCCAACGCATAAAAGAACCTATTCTGTCGCTCGGATCGACAACCGCGAGTAATTCGATTTTACTATACGGGAGACCATGTCGGAGATGGAAAACCACAGATCGCGCGGGCGGGTGATGGTAAATTCGGTGCCACGAAACAGCCGTATGGCACGCCCAATTGAATCCCGCCAGGGTGTTTCCTGCGGATTCAAGGTGTAATTCATATAGAAGATCGGGTAATCCACGTCCGTCAGCGGTTTTAGCGCCTCCTCTGGTAGAGACGCATCCAGCATCACTTTGGGTCCAGCAAAAATCAGGGCGTCGGGATGGTCGTCGCCGGACATCTCCTTTTGAATCAATTCGGTCAGGAACTCGGTATCTCCATGCTTTCGTTGCAGCTTGGCGGCGTCGACAATCCCCAGCTTCACCGTGGTCAGAGCCTCGCCAAGGGCCGGGAAATCGATGCTATCTTCGCTATCCTGCCGGTAGATGACCCGCTGTTCCTGTATGTTAAAAGCCACCACCGAATATCTACCAAACTGCGGCTCCCGATCGAGTTGCCGCAGGATCGATACCAGCGCCGACGTGTCCTGGGGGCGCATGGCGGAGGCTGCGGAATTCTGCGGCGCGAAATTAACCAGTACCTTGATTTTCAGGGGCGTCTTATCCAGAACGCGCGCCACCGGCGGTTCCTCCGTGAACTGCTCGATGTGAGCGGCTTCGATGGCGCCAGGGGGCATCTCCAGTTTGATGTCGCGGTCTTTCGCAGCCAGCGCGGCTTCCATATCCCAGTAAGAAGAGCACACCTGCTGAATGCGGTCACGCATCATCCAATCCACATGATACTTGCCTTCGCCCAGGTCGAACGATCCTTGCAGCAGCGCGTCGCCGCCGGCGTCCTCGACAATGCTGGGGACGGTGTAGCGCTGAATGAAGTAGGCCGGTTCCGCCGCCTGACCTTGGGACGTCACCCGGAACAAAATGGCGAGGGAATTCTCCTCTCCGGCCAATTCCTTGAGCGGCACTGTCACGCTGAAGCCCGCGTGGTAGCGCAAGTCAAAACCCAACGCCGGCTTTTGCGGCGTGACCGTGCAGTTGATTTCCTTGCGAACGTCCTGGGCTTCGAGCACCGCCAGGTCGCTGCCAACCAGATGCACCTGGCCGTTGCCGGAGGAGAGCAGCGTCTGCGCCGGCATCTTTGCGCACAAAAGGAGCGTCAAAGCCAGGCCAACCACTAGCCGGACGCGCCCCGATACGCTCACGAATGAAATCATACATCGTTTCACGGGCAATTGGGAGACCAAAATTTTTGATAGTAGTACTTTCGTCGCCCAATGAAACCGATGCCAATATTTGGGATCTGGCGGCGCGCCAGACGCCCGTATGGTAAAGTGCAGAATCATGGCTAGCCGCAGTGTAAATAAAGTGATTCTGATCGGGCATCTTGGACGTGACGCCGAGACCGCCTATACCGCCTCGCAAACGGCGGTTACGAAGTTTTCGGTCGCGACCAACCGGCGCTGGAAGGACCAGGCCACGGGCGACTGGAAGGAAGAAACCGATTGGACCAGAGTAGTCTTGTGGCGTGGGGAAAATGTCGCACCGTACCTGGTGAAGGGCACCCAAGTTTATGTCGAGGGGCGGCTGCAAACGCGCAGCTATGACGACAAAGACGGTAAAAAAGTATGGGCCACCGAAGTGGTGGCCGAGGAAGTCATTCTGCTGGGCAGCCGCGGTCAGGCGGGCGGAGGCGGGGCAGGTACTGGGATGGATGAAGGTTTTTCGCAGGAGCCTCCGTCGTCCGGAATGCGCAGCGCTCCGCGTGCTCGTCCAGCCGCAGCTCCACAGGCAGCCGCGGCGATGAACGAGGGGATTACGGACGACGATGTGCCGTTTTAGGACGGTGTGCGTATATGATACCCCAATTTTTCCATGAAGCGAAGGCTCACAGGGCTTTTTCTTTCAGTGATCGGGGTTTTGCTCGTAATACCGCAAATCTGGTCCTCAACGAAGACATCGCTTCGACCCGGCGATGAGACAGTTGCGTTCACGCCACTCTATAGGATCGGGCTGGAAAATCTGGACTCGGGCGCAACGTTTTCGGTAACGATTCCAGACAACGAGGCTTGGAGACGTATCCGGCGAGCATGGGGTGATCCTGGATACGTGATCGCTCCCGTATCATCTGATCTGCAGACAATGGATTGCCTGGATACCTGGGAGATCAAAGTCCAGGCGACCGTCGATGGGCAGCCTTTGCCAACCCAAATGGCGAATTCCCCGCCATACGGATTCTCCACTTCCTGTTCTTCGCCTGTTGGGGTCCAGTTCAATGCTACGCCTGGCAGCCGGGTCGAGGTCAGGATTGACAAGGGCAAGCGCGGCTTGGCTTCATCTGAAGATCTGATCGTGACAAGTTATCGGCTGGATGGGAAAGACAAACTTGTTGGCATTGCACTAGATCGGGAACTGCGGGTTCCATTTCTGCTAATGGCCGCTGTCGGGATCCTGTGTCTGGGCGGCGGTGGCGTATTCCTTGTACTTGTTCCCGCAAGCAACTCGTCCCGTGGAGCGAATTGCGATCCCAGATGAGTCTGCCGATCTAGTAGTGATACCGCGCCTGTAGGAAATCGATGCGGTTGCCGCTCACTCGATAAACTAAGCGATGCTCCTGGGTGATCCGCCGGGACCAAGCGCCTGCGAGCAGATACTTCAACGGCTCCGGCTTGCCGATGCCCGTGAAGGGATCGCGCAGAACCGCCTCGATCAGTTGAAACACCCGCAATGCGACGGCCCGATCCGTCTCTACCCAGTGGCGCAGGTCAGATCTGAACTCAGGATGGAAGATCGCTTCCCGTTCAATGCCTCGGCCCAATTTTCATCTCATCTCGCAGCTTGTCGAGCGGCTCCGGTTTGCCCAATCGTTTCCCGGCACGCCGGAAGGCACGAAGAAGGCGGCTGGCGTTTTTAGGCGAACGGAGCAAGTGGGCGGTTTCCATGATTGCCGATAGTTCGTCTGCGGGAATCAGGGCAACGTCCCTGGATCCTTTACGGCGGACAATCACTACTTCCTGCTCCGCTGTGACGCGATCCAGCACCGACGCAAGCTTGTCGCGAAGCTGTGTGTAGGTGGTCTCCATCGTTATTTTGCCTCAGATTCTATTGTACAGGGTTCCTGTACGTTAACGCGTTGCGCGGTGAGCACCAGACGGGGCGATCCGAGTTCGTATCGCTCACCGGCGAAGCCACCAGCCAGGGAAACGACTTCGAATCCTGCTTCGGCTAGCACCCTGGTCAGCTCGGCCACGGTGAACACGTAGCTGGACGAGGGGCGTGTCTCGATCTTGCCTCCCTGGATGAACGTGTAGTCGATATCCAGGCGGCTGGCGCCGGCGATGTAGCTGGCTTTGCTCATCACGATGATGTCATCGAAGCGGTGCCAGCGCTGCGGAAGCAGGGTCGGCAGGATGGACTCCGCGGCGCATCCGGTGTCGATCACCAGGCTGCCTCCGGGCCGGATGGCACTACTCAGCGCGGCGAAAAACGCAGTTACCCCGGGCCGGTCCAGATAGGGGAAGCTGTTGCCAAAGCAGAAGGCGCCGTCAAAGGCATCGGCGGCTACGTTGGGGTTACGCATATCGCCATGGCGGAAGTCCACTTGAACTTGCGCGTCTCCGGCGCCGGCTCGGGCCAAGCACAAAAAATCGTCCGAGAGATCGATGCCCGTCATGCGATATCCGCGCCGGGCGAGCTCGACCGAATGGCGGCCGCTGCCGCACGGAATGTCGAGCAGGCTCGCTCCTGGCGGCGGCGCGAGCGCCTTCTCCAAGAAGTCCACTTCCATCAAAGTAAGCGAGGGCGCGATGGCGCGATTCCAGAACTCCACGGCGACGCCCTGAAAAAAGGTCTCAAACCATTCAGGTTGCAATTGATTTCTCCTGTGGCATGAAGGCGCCGGATTCAAGACACACCACAGGCGTTTTGGATCCGGCCAGCGAAGGGCCGCGATGGAGAGATTAGCGGACGGCGAGAATTGTCACAGGCTCAAAGGGAGTATACCAGAGCCGGATCAGTGGCGGCTCACGCTCAGCAGATTGCCGTCCGGGTCCTTGAACCAGGCGACTTTCGCGCCGCTGGGGGCGCTCCAGATGCCGAGGTCGTCCTGTTCCATCCAAGCATAGCGTTCGAACTTCACTGCCTTGGCTGCCAGGCCACGCACAGTCGCCTCGATGTCGCCCACCCGCCAACCTAAAACAGTGTAAGGAGCCAGCACGATTTCGCCCGCGGTCGCCACTCGCAGCATGGTGCCATGCGCATCGAACACCAGCGCATATTCGTCTTCGGAAATCAGCAGCAAACCGAGCACGTCACGATAGAACGCCTTCGCACGAGAGGGATCGGTGGTTGCAACGAAGGCGACGATCGGGGAGTTAGCAAGCATGTTGCCGACGAAAGTATATCAAAGTGGTACTTTTTAGTCTTGGACAATTTTTTCGGCAACTCTACGGCGGTGACGGCCCTCACGGAAATGGCGGCGAGCGGACGCGTCGCGCAGACGCTGCTGCTTTCCGGGCCGGAAGGCGTGGGCAAGGCGACTTTAGCGCGGCGCTTCGCGGCACTGCTGGTGGGCGCGGCGACTCCGGCGGATATCGCCAAAATCGAGCAGGATGACCTGAGCCTTGCAGCGAACCTGGATATCATTGCGGATCGAGAAAAGTGGCCATCGGACAAGCGTAACGAAGACCCACTGTTTTTTGCGTCGCATCCAGATGTATTAACCTTCGCTCCAGACGGCCCTTTGCGCCAGCTCACCATCCAGCAGATGCGGCTGCTGAAAGACCGCGCATCGCTCAAGCCGCTGAAGGGTGCGTGGCGCGTGTTCCTGATCGACGATATCGATCGCGCCAACGAGCAGGCCGCCAATTCCCTGCTGAAGACGCTGGAGGAGCCGCCGCCCCATCTGGTCCTGATCATGACCGCGCGTAATCCTTACGATCTGCTGCCGACGATTCGCTCCCGCGCGGTACCGTTTGGATTGTCACGTCTGACCGACGCCGAAATGCGGGCCTTCTCCGCCGCCCGCCAACTCGATCACGCGGAGCGCCGCTTGCGGCTGGCCGAAGGTTCACCGGGCGTCGCGGTATCGCTGGATCTCGATACGTACGACCGCCGGCGCGATGCGATGCTGGCGCTGCTGCGGGTCGCCAGTGGCCTGGAGCCGTTTGGCTCGTGGCTAAAGCATTCCGATTCGATTGGGGCGCGCCGCACCGAGAAACTGGATTCGTATCTGGATGTGCTATATGTGCTGCTCGAAGACGTGCTGCGTGCAGCCAACGGCGTGACTCCGCTGCGCAACGAGGATGTGCGCGGGCAACTGGAGCCGCTCGCGCGCCGCGTGTCGTTCGATTGGCTGCGTTCAGCGGTCGCGCGAGTGGACGAAATGGCGCTGCTGGTGCGCCGCAACATCCAAAAGTCGATTGCGCTCGACGCCTTCGCTGCGGAACTACGCGGCTCTACTTAACCCAGCCCGGCTCGACATACGCGTAGAACAACGTCAGCAGGCCCATCAGGATAACCAGGAACACGCTATGCCGCAGCGTGAAACGCAGCAGCTTCGATTCTTCGCTACGCGCCATGCCCGTTGCCGCCGCCGCCACCGCAATGCTCTGCAGGCTGATCATCTTACCCAGCACGCCGCCTGCCGAGTTCGCCGACGCCATCAGCACCGGGTTCAAGCCCAAGCTGGTGCCCGTAACTACCTGCAAGGTTCCAAACAAACCGTTGGCCGCGGTATCGCTGCCGGTAAGAAAAACGCCGAGCCATCCCAGCAGGGCGCTGAAGAATGGGAAGGCCACTCCAGTTGCCGACATTACCAGTCCCAGCGTAGCGGTTTGACCCGAGTAGTTCATGATGTACGCGAGCGCAAGCACGCTGGCAATCGTCAGCACCGGTAAAGCGAGCTGGCGGGCCGTGGCTCCCAATACCTTAAAGAATCGGGCCGGACTCACACGCAGCACGATGCATGCCGCAAACGACCGCGAACAAGCACGACGTTCCCGCGGCGGACAAAAGGTTCAGCGTGTAAATTGCCGCATAGGGTGCAGGCGCAGGCGTAATGGGCGGCATGCGCTGGATCATGTTATGCAAACCCGGCCAGGGGAAAATAACCGTGACCTTATCCAAAATCGCCTTGGTGCTGGCGTTCCCCCATATCAACACGAAGATCACTAGCATCAGATACGGACTCCACGCCAGGAAGACTTCGCCCGGTGTATGGCGCGAGGCAACACGCTTTTCATCGCGTTCGCCGGGCGGCGTCCAGAACTTCAGCAAAAGCAGCATCGCGGCCATCGCGCCGACCGCGCTGAGGATGCCAGTGAGTAAGGGGCCAATGTAAGTCGAGACGACTAATTGGATACCGGCAAATGCGACGCCGCAAACGATAGCGGCCGGAAGCGCGGCACGCAAAGCCGGCAATCCACCCATGACCAACATCAAATACGATGGCAGGATCAAGGAAAGAGGCGCGCACAGGCGGCCGACATCGGCCGAAAGGGACTCCAGCGGCAGCTTGGTGACGCCACCCAGCATGACGATGGGAATGCCGATGGAGCCGAACGCTACCGGCACGGTGTTCGCCAGCAGGCAAATGCTGGCGGCGAAAAACGGCTCGAATCCCAGACCCGACCAGCATGGCTGCGGCGATGGCGACCGGCGTTCCGAATCCGGCGGCTGCTTCGATGAAGCCACTGAAGCAGAACGCGATCAGCAGAGCCTGCACCGGGCGATCCTTGGTGATGTGCCCCAGGGAGTCCTTGATAATTTCAAATTTGCCGGTCTCGACTGTGATCCGGTAAAGCAGGATCGCGGTGAATACAATCCAGCCGATGGGCAGGATGCCGTAGGCCGCGCCGTAGAGGGCTGAGCTGACCGCGAGCGACATCGGCATGTGATAAGCGGTCACCGAAACGATAGCGGACGTGACAAATCCGCTCATCGCCGCGACCCAGGCGGGTTTGCGGAATACGCCGAGCACCACCAGAACAACAAATACCGGCAACACCGCTACCAGCGCGGAAAGTTGGAGACTACCGCCAACAGGATCGTAGGTTTGTGGCCACATGGTCTTGTATTATACTCGACCAGTCCAGTTTGCGGTAACTAAATCGCCAGAAAAAACGCACTACGCCCACTACACGAGGATTCCTTCCGCGCCGGAGAACGGCCCCTCCGGCGGAAGGCTGGAGGGGCACAGCAGTACGGCTAGGCTTTGGCGGAGGCGGCTTTCTTGATTTCGACGCCGGCCATCTTTTCGACGAACGTCACGATGGCGGAGTGATCCAGACCGCCCTTCCCGTCGTTCATGAGCGCCATCAGTTGATTCTGCACTGCGCTGGTAAGCGGCAGCGAGACTTTCATGGATTCGGCCGCCAAAAGCGCGTTGCGCAGGTCTTTCTGGTGCAGCGCGATGCGGAAGCCCGGCTGGAAATTGCGCGAAATCACCATCGGCGCCTTGGCATTGAGGACGGTGCTGCCTGCCAAGCCGCCCTTGATGGCGTTAAACACGACCTCCGGATCGAGACCAGCCTTGGTGGCTAAAGTCAGGGCCTCGCCCATGGCGGCGATGTTACAGGCCACGATGATCTGATTGGCGAGCTTGGTCACATTGCCAGCGCCGACGGGACCGGTCAGCGTAACCGACGCGCCCATGTTCTTCAAGATGGGTTCAATCTTCTCAAATGTTTTGGCATCGCCGCCGACCATGATCGCCAGCGTGCCTTCGATGGCCTTGGGCTCGCCGCCGCTCACGGGTGCGTCCAGGAACTCCACGCCCTTGGCCGCGCAGGCCGCGCCCACTTTCTGCGCCACCACGGGGCTGATGGAACTCATGTCGACCACCGTCGAACCTTTGGCTGCGCCTTCCAGAATGCCTCCGGGACCGAGCATCGCGGCTTCCACCTCTGGCCCGTCGGGCAGCATGGTGATGATCACATCTGCCTGCGACGCGGCTTCCTTGCTGCTCTTCGCGGCGGTTCCTCCCGCGGCTACAACGTCGGCGACCGGAGCCGGCGCGACGTCAAAAACCACCACTGAATGTCCCGCCTTGAGCAGGTTCTTCGACATGGGCTTGCCCATGATTCCGAGTCCGACAAATGCAATCTTAGCCATAGTAATTTCCCTTCCTTCTTTGCGTATGAGTTCGAAAGCGCACGGTCAGACACTCACTCTATTCGAGGGCTCTGGGCACTTTGATTATTGTAAGCCCGGACGCGGGCGGATGCCAAGGAGAGTGCTAGGTGGTGCTGGCAGGTTCCTCGGCGATTTGATGCGCCTTCACGATCTCGTCGATCAAGAACAGGTCGGTGAGCAAAGCGCGAAGGTGAATGGAAGCGTTCAGATTATCGATCAACTGAGAACTGATGATGGATTGGGCGAGCACCATTTCGATCGCGGCGAGCGAATCCTGCGCATCCCGCGCCAGCACGCTTAAGAAAGCCTGGTAGCGCTCAGGGTGCTCCAGCCCTTCCTGTTTAACCGCATCGGCACAGACTTCGGAAAGCCCGGAGAGAGCGGCAGAGGCTCGGCCCAGGAAGTCGCGGATCACTGCACCTTTGCCAGCCTCACCGGGCAGACCCTGCCCGGCGAAGGCCAGCATATATTCATAACACTCTTCAATAACGTCGCAGCGCGCCGCTAGTTCTTTGAACATTGATGATTGAGCAGACCGCTATTTTGCCGCGGGGACTTTCCAGCGCTCTTGATCGTAATGCTCCAAATAGAAGTCGCGGTCCAAGTCGCCACCGATCATCGATTTCGTGATTACGAATTTTTCGGGCCGCAGCGCGAAATAGACGTGAGCCATGATCAAACCGATCAATCCCACGCCGGCCAGACCATGCAGCACGTACATCATGCCCCAAGTAAAGTCGCTAAACAGGTACGGATTCCGCGTGAAGAACGGAGTACGCACGCGCTTCATCATGAAGACACCTGTCAGGATAACCGACAATCCCGCCAGAACGATGATGAGGTGGTACATCTTGTTTTCCATCGGATACTTGGCGAACTTGCGCGGCTCCGGCGCCTCTTTCCCGGTAGCGCGCAACCATCGCCGCTTGGCGTCTTCGATGTCGATCTTATCGGGCCAGATGGACCAGAAGTCCATCCAGAACGATGCGTGGAAAATATGGAAGATGATAGACGCCGTCAGCACCAGGCCTGCAATCCAGTGCCACGTCACCCAGGCAAACGGATACCCCATGCGCGGCAGAAACGCAGTGATCAGGAGCGCGAACATTGCTATCGACATCACCCAGTGAAACAGCCGAGCGACCAAGCTATGCCGTTTTATCTTCTCCGGATAACGCGCCTCGATGGCGGGGGAAACAGGCGCGGAGTGAGCCGCCTTGGCTGCCACAAACTGCACGTAAATCGCATGCACCATCAAAAACGCGAGTCCGCCGATGGCCGCTACCCACATCAGGTAAAACTCGATATGAATGGGAACACTCTGCCCCCACGGATTCGTCGCGGTTTCTATTACGCCCACTTTGGTTCCTCCACGCCGCTAATTGCGCGCTTCACCAGATTCCGCATGAGGGGAACCTTGTAGCCGTTGTACCGAAGAGGCTCAGCGCCCACGATGGCGAGCTTCCCTGCCATCTCACCGGTGGCGGCGCTGCGAGGCTGACCGCGCACTGCATCCTCGACTGCCGTCAAACGCAGCGGCGTTGCCGCGGCGGCATTAACTACGATACGAATCTTTTCGATGTTACCGCCATTCACGACCATGGCGGAGGCGACGTTCATCAGCGGGAAGTCCCAGACCTGGCGGTCGCGGACCTTCTCGAAGTAGAACTGCGCGCCGGCCCAAGTGGCCGGGATACGGATAGCCGTCAACAGTTCACCCGGCTTCAGAACCGTCATGTGAGTGATGTCGATGGCTGGGCCGACGAAGTAATCTTCGGCGTTGACGACGCGCTCACCCTTGACGCTGCGAATCACCATCTGCGCTTCAAGAGCGATCAGCGCCGGAGCGCTGTCGGATGGGTTCACCGCCACGCAACGGTCGGCGTGCAGGATGGCGTGCTCACGATTGACCGCCGTCGGGGTATCCGCAAAGCAGATGTTACCGCCCGCGCGATAGCACTTCCAGCCGCCACGATAATACCAACAGCGCGCGTCCTGCGATACGTTGCCGCCGAGGGTACCCTGATTACGGATCTGCGGGGATGCGGCCAGTTCCGCGCCGGTCGAAAGGATACTGAACTTCTCCTTGACGATCGGGTTGCGCACCACCTCGGTGAGCGTGGTCATGGCGCCGATTTCCAGGCCGCCCGCCACTTCCTTCACCCCGCGCAGCTCGCTGACCTGACTCAGGTCGATGACTACTTTGGGCCGCTTGATGCGGTCTTTCAGCCAGTCGAAACTGTCGAGTCCGCCCGCCAGCACCCAGGCGTCGCTGCCGTGCTGATCGAGCAAGCCCAGAGCGTCTCCAATGGTTGCCGGCTGGAAGAGCTCGAACGCCGGCATGATGTCGCGAATGATAGCCATATATTCAAGTCTCCTAAATGTGAGCCGTCAGGCCCTCTTCCATGGGGTGCCCAGCTTCGAGAGAAGCCAGAATTGTATCTGCCATTACCGGAGCTCGGCGGAAAACGTCGTCTCCCAAAGCGTCGGAAAGCGCGTTCAAAATCGCCATGCAGCCGGCGCCGACCGGAGGCTCGCCGATACCGCGCGCGCCGATCGGAGTTTCAGGATCGGGAATGTTAACCGCATCCCACTTCATGTCCACCGGAACGTCGAGGATGGTGGGCGGCCGGTTATGGTGGAAACGCTTCGCCAGCGGGATACCGTAGTGCTGGTCGTAAACCCACTTCTGACTCAGCGCGTGGCCGATGCCCAGAACCGAGCGGCCGAGAACCTGGCCGCCAAGAGCGTGGGGGTGAAGCACGGTTCCCACGTCGGCAACCGCCATGTAGTCCTTGATGACATACTTGCCGGTTTCGAGGTCCACTTCGACCTCGGCAAAACCAGCGACGAAGGAGTGGGTAAGGCCATCGCGCGGCATGGTGTCGCGAGCCACGGCCAGCAATCCTTGGCCAGCCAGCGCGGTAGCCGAAGCCACCGTCATCTTGTTAATGCCCTTGGGCAGCTCGTGGCCATCGTAGATGCCGCCGAGTTCGATCGCCCGCTTGGCGGCCTGCGCCAGGCTCATGCCCGCACCGCCTCCCTTGCGGAAGACGCGCTCGTTGGCAACCACATAATCGTCCGGCTTCCCGCCCAGATCCTTGGCGGCGATCTGCTGCAACTTCTGGATGCCGTCGGTGGCGGTAATGTACGCCGCCCGCGTCATGGCGTGAGTCGTTTGGCTACCGCCTGAGGGACAGGCCCAGGGGAGATTGCGACTGGTATGGCCCCAGGTGATTTCAACTTTTTCCCACGGCACGCCGAGCATCTCAGCCGCGACGCGATTGCAATCGTGCACGGATTCCGTACCCAGATTGCCGATGCCGCTCTGCACGTACATACGGCCGTCCGGCTTAATCACAAACAGTCCGTCGAATCCGATCGAACCGCCTACAAATGCGCTGGTCGCGACACCGATACCGCGCACTTTAGTGCCGCTGCGCTTGACTTGTTTCTTGCGCTCATCCCAGGCGAACAACTCACGCCCGCGGTCCAGCGCTTCGCGAATGAAGCTGCTGGTGATATAGGGCCGCTTCCCGCGAACAGGAGGGCCAACCTCGGCCTTGCCCGCGGGGGCATTGATTTTGTGAATCTCCACAGGATCGATGCCCAGCTTGCGCGCCGCCTTGGACAGGATCGGTTCCATCATCACGATGCCCTGGAACCCGCCCGGCTGGCTTTGCGAAACGCGGGGCGAGGTATTCGTGATAACACTGACACCGCGCATGCGCATCGCCGGCGGCTGATACATCAGCGAAGCGATGCGTCCGGAGGTCATGCCATCGCCCTGCGCGTCATACGATCCGTTGTCGCAGACCGTATACATGTCGATGGCGGTGATACGGCCATCCTTGGTGAACCCAACCTTCATGCGGCCATGCACGCTGGGGCGCGCGCGGCCGATAAAGTGCTCTTCCTCGCGGCTGATCCGCATCATCACCGGAGCGCCGACCTTTTTCGAGAGGATGCACGGGATGATGGCCGAAATCGAACTGGTGATCTTGCTGCCGAATCCACCACCTGTGTACTCGCTGATCACCACTACGTCATCGGGACTCTTGATGTTCGGGCCTAACCAGCGCGCGATCGCGGGGACGGTTTGCGAAGTGCTCTGGGTGCCGGTGTGAACGTAAACCTTCCCGTTCTGCCAGTACGCCATGGTGGTGCGGGTTTCGAGCGGCTGGTGGCTGGTATTGGGCGAAACGAAAGTCTCATCCAGCACCAAGTCGGCTTTCTTCAGTCCCGCTTCCCAATCGCCGAACGACCATTCCTCGGCGGGCTTGCCCATGGGCATCTGCCCGTCTTTGGCGGCCGCGAAATCTTCTTCGGTCCACTTCAGTTCCTGGACTTGGGCGGCAGGCGGGAGTGGTGGCGGCTGTCCCGGAACTGCCTTGGGAGTATCCGGCCGTATCCAGACGTTGCCCTGCACTCGTGCGTTCGGCCCACCCGGACGCAGACTCACGAAGGGATCTACCACATGCGGGAGCCGCTCATAAGTAATGTGGATCTTCTCGATGGCTTCGGCGCAAGTCAATTCGTCGACGGCGCAAACCGCTAGAATTGGTTCTCCCTGATACACAGGTTCATTCGTAAGGCTCCGGTCCGCTAACTTATTAGCGGGAATGACCTGGCCCAAATCCGTCATGCCGTCGGCGGGAGCCGGAAGATCGTCCGCCGTGAGAATCCCTTTTACGCCCGGCATGGCCAGGGCTTCGGATGCGTCGATGCTGACCACCCGCGCATGCGGCATCGGGCTCAGCAGCAGTCTGGCGAACAGCATGCCATCGACACGATAGTCCTCGGCGTACTTGGCCTTCCCGGTCACCTTGGCGACTAAGTCTGGAGTCTGGTAATTCTTTCCAACCAGCTTATGGGTAGAATCGATCGGAGTCGTCTTGGCTGCTGGCATGTTAGCTTACCTTCCTTAAGTTGTCGGCGCCCTTCATCAGAGCGGTGAGGATCTTGTCGTAGTCCTGACACCGGCACAAGTTGCCGGAAACACCGTGAGCCAGTTCGGCCCGCGTCGGCGACGGATTCGACTTTCAGGAATCCAACCGTGGCCATCACAAAGCCCGGCATGCAGAAGGCGCATTGGAAGCCCTGCTCGTCGACTACGCCCTGTTGTACCGGGTGGAGCTTGCCGTTCGCGCTCGCGAGACCTTCAATGGTGACGATGTTCTTCCCGCGCGTCGTGTGGGTCAAGATCGAGCATGAATAGTGGGGCACATCGTCGATCAAGACGGTGCACGCGCCGCATTCCGAGCGATCGCAGCCCAGCTTCGAGCCGGTGAGACCAAGCTTATAGCGCAGCGTGGTGTTGAGGGTTTCCTGCTTCATCACATCCACTCGCCGCTGCTGTCCATTGACGTTGAGAGTGACCAGACGCTCGACGGAGCCCGCCGCCGACTGTTGCGCCCGCACGGTGGAGGTGCGGAACAGGTAAGCGCCAGACGATGAAACGGCGCCTGCCGCAATCACGCCTTTTATCGCACTGCGTCTAGAGATCCCGTTGGGGGCGTCTTCCATATTATTCTTATCCGCCATAATTTAGATCACCTCGATGGTCGCACAGCTTGGGCCGTGCAACGCTGTTACGTGAATGGTGTTTACGCAAATCATGCTTTATACAAACCTGGTTTGGTGCCGAGTTGCTTGGGCGAACCCGTTCGTGCGAAACAATGTTACGCGATCAGATGTCATGCCGTCAACGATCGAATGGCCAGTATCTCTGAAACCACACCAGCTTGCCCGGAGCCCGGAAGAACTGCCTAGTAACAAAGGTAGTTGGCTTCAATACGGGAACAATTATACACCCTCGGGGAAAAGCCGCAAGGGGGTTGGTAAAAGATTTGGGTCCCGTCGATAAAGTAGACGGCAGGGGAGGCTTATGCCCAGGTTCTCTGGGAGGCTGCTGAAAAACTCGCCGCCCATGCTACGAAAACGACAGGTCATGGACCTGTCCCACCAAGGATCAGCGGGTTGCCAAGCGTGGTGGGACCGGTCCATGACCGGTCAGCGAGTTTTTCAGCAACCCCTTAGGAGCCCTTCGGTTGGCCCAGGACCTCTTCGTCGATGCTAAAGGACCAATCCAAATTCTCGGAAGTAATGACCAAGTAATAGTAGCGGGGATCTTCAGTAACATACGCGATACCCTTGCCGTTACCGTTGTGCTCGAGGCCGAAGGCGATGGGGCGTCCGCTCACCGCGCTGTTCACCATAACGAGCATCGTTCCGGTACTGGGAGTAGTGTCCCCCTTGGTTTCCCACTTGATGCGCCATTGCGTGCTCTCGATATTAAAGGACTCGGTCTGCGTGCTTCCCCGCCCCGAAAAGTCCGTTATATGGCGCCAGCCGACGAGCGGGGTCTTGGGTTTCGCCGGCGCGGAATTACAGGCCGAGAGTAAGAGTACTGGAACCAGCAGCGCCGCCGCGAGGGCGAACCTGAATGCAATGCCGCGGGGCGTGATTTGAATCATGAGGGCGGGCTCTCTCTTTATGATAGTCCGGCTCGCGAAGGCCGCGCGCCAGTAAGTGCTTAATGGTCGACGCTCGAAGGGTCCATCTCGTCCTCTTCGACCCGGACGGCTGCGCGCTGGGAGTTGCGTTCCCGCACCAGCCCGGCAATGAACCAGACTGCGCCTCCACCAATGACGATGAACATGAGCCATCTCAAGACGCTGGCCCACAGGGCGGCATCGAAGGCCGGCATCTCGATGTGATACTTGGCTCAGGACTCCCCAGCGGTCCATCATCCAATGCCAGGCGGTGTGCGCCACCAGCGCGGACAAAATGATGGTGCCGGTACGTTCCGGCACCGCATAACCGGAACAGAAGATCGAGCGCGGGGATCAGCATCGCCAGCACCAGCAATTGGCCCAGTTCGACGCCGATGTTGAACGACAGCAGCGAGGTCAGCATATGCGACCCCGCCAGTTGCAGCGTCTGCCGCAGCGCAAAGGAGAAGCCGAATCCATGCACCAAGTCCGAAGCCGAAGGCGATCATCCAGCGGCGTTTTACGGTGGCGCCGCCGACGATGTTTTCGAGCGCCATGTAGACGATGGAAACCGCAATGAGAGTTTCGATCAATGGCGGGAACCAGGACGCGTCGGGCGCGAGATTATACGCGGAAGCGATCAGAGTGATGGAGTGCGCCACCGTGAACGCGGTCACCACCGGAATCAGCGCCCGGAATCTCCGGAACGGGATGACCAGGCAAAACAGGAACAGTAGATGGTCGGTTCCGTCCAGAATATGCTTGAACCCGAGATCCGACGAATCTCCCGGCCGCCTGATACCACTGCGGGTCCAGCCGGACCAGTCCCGGATCGCTGGTGAATTCGAACGCCCGAATCGTTCCGTTGGGCAGCACGTAGCTGAGCACGGTAACCACATTGAGGCCCAGACGGTTCAGGCCGCCGGGTGCGATGGAAAATCGGGATTGATCCGACTGGATGGGATATTCAAACAGGACGTCCAACATCACCTGGTCCCAGAACACGTTGCTGTCGAGGTTCGGACCGGCGAGGTGCGCCACGGCTTCGTCGTAGGACGTAAAGGACCGGTCCGACGGCAGCGACAAGAGCACCTTGGTTACGCGCGGTTTGGGCAGGACAGTATTGTTTTCGTAGAGGTCTATGAAGTCGGAGATCCACAGCGTGGCGGCATCGGGCAGCAGCGGGCCGGTGCGCTCGATATCCAGAAAGCCTTCCTTCCCGCGGGCCGGGAAATCGACATCGCGCATGGCCTTCAAGGGCACGCGGACCAGCAAATGCAACCGGTCGCCGGTTGGCTTCAGAAACGCCTGGACGGTTACGTCATTTGGGATGTCGTGAGCGCCCGCAAGGACTGGGGTGAAGCAGAGCGGCGACGAGCCGCGGTCAACGCTCGCCGACTGCCAATTACGCAAAAGATCAAACTTCATACTTCTCGCTCATGACCCGAGCGCCACTATTCTACTTTGCGGCGCCATCCTTCGGCACGTGCAACGAAATGATCACTAGCGTATCGTCGATTTCGGTGAAGGAATGGGGAGTATTCTCAGGAACCATGAAGCCAAGCCCCTTTACTAATATGCTGGGCGGTACCGCCATCGACGGCGCTGCCCTGCCGATTCGCCGCGTTGGTGCGGTGCTCGTCGCGAAGGTGTCCGCCCATGGTGAACTTACAGCCGCCCTGGACCACGTAGATGATTTCTTTGTCCTGCTCGTGAACGTTGGGAGGGGTATCGATTCCATGCACGCGGTATTCCAGGCTCGCGTGATACGGAGGAAACGCCCACAGCGGCTGAACAAAGTTTCCCTGATCGGGTTTACGCTCGTCCTTCGCCTTGGCGATCATAGCGGACAATTTGTCCGCATTGAAGAACACATCGAAGGGCGCCTCCGCGCTCAACGCTGCGGCGGACACCAGAAGCGCCGCGGCTCCCAACAACGTCTTGCTTATGACTCGCATGTTTTTCTCCTCAGGTAAGTGTATCAGCGATGAGTCGGCGTTCGTAACAAACGAAACCGGGGGCCTGGTTGGCCCCCGGAGTGCGTTAACTAAATAGATCTCTCGAACGAGCAAGTAAACGGCTACTTCTTCGTCGGCCAAGGCACGCCCTGGTCTGCTTTAGCAGGCCCCATTCCCTTGTACTCGAACTTCTGGACGCGCTGTCCCCGATAGGTTTCCGTAGTGAAGATGTTGCCTTTCGAATCGGTAGCGATACTGTGGACGGCGTAGAATTGACCGGGCTGGCGTCCGCCGTCGCCGAAGCTGCTGACGACTTGGAGCGATTGGCGGTCGAGGATATTGATCCGCTCGTTGGCCCCATCGGCAACATACAGGAATCTCTGTTGAGGATCTTTCGAGAAGGCCACATCCCACACCGATCCGTCGCCCAGCGTGTTCTTGTCAAAGAATGCTTCCTTCACAAAGGACCCGTCGGTCTTGAACACCTGCATACGATCGTTCACGCGGTCGCAGACATACACGAAACCGTCGTCGGAGACATCGGCGCAGTGTACCGGGTTGCGGAATTGCTGCGCGATAGGCGCGCTTCGGATTGTAGTTGCCGAGATTAGTGTCGTCGGGCTTGTGGCCGTAGGCGCCCCAATACCGCTTGAACTTGCCGCTAGTGGCGTCGAACACGATCACGCGGCGGTTCCCGTAGCCGTCGGCAACGTACAATTCATCGGTCTTCTTATCGATGAAAAGTTTGGCCGGCAGCCGGAGGTTCGCGGTGTCGTTGCTGCCCTTGCTCATGCCGGGCTTGCCGATCTGCATCAGGAATTTCCCGTCCTGGGTGAACTTGAGAACCTGATTATCGTGATAGTAGCCGGCAGCCGAAGTCTGATCTTCCATCGGCGTGCCTTCCTTCTTCTTGCTGGTCGCGCCGGGAGGCGTGCCGCGGCCATTGCCGCCGATCCAGACGTTCCCTTTGTAGTCGACGGTGATTCCGTGGTTCGACAGCGGCCAGTCATAACCTTGGCCGGGGCCACCCCAGTGATTCAAGAGGTTGCCTTCTTCGTCGAATTCGAGCACCGGCGGGGCGGCGATGCAGCACCGCGCGCTATTCGTAGCCAGATAGGTTTCCTTGGCTTCGAGCGAGCCGGCGCGATGAATAATCCAGATGTGATCGTTCGAATCCACCGATACGCCGATCGTGTTCCCGATCACCCAATGGTTCGGCAGCGGCTTCGGCCACAGCGGATTCACTTCAAATCTTGGCGCCTGTCCACCAGCGGCCGCCGCCACCGCGCGCTTTTGGAGCACAGCGGAGCCGACACCGAGCGCCGCGACGACTGCAACCAGGCCTGCTCCCACTTTGAGCTTATGCGTCATAACTGATCTCCCTTCGAGCAATGCTGCCGATCTTGTTGTCAGAGAACCTTGGACACTATACACGATTTTGCTGGCGGGGGCCAGCACCTTGTGGCGGTAGTGGTCAGGTTGCAATCCCTGGTGCTTCGGATTCTGGGGAGCCCCGTTGACGGTGCGAGAATGTGCCATACTTAGCCGCCAGGAAAGATAACCACAGGAAAGACAGCCGTATGAAAGACATGAGAATTGCCGCGCTACTCGTCGCTCTCCTAACCATCGTCGTTGGCGTGGTGGGCATCGTTTCCCCCAATAGCGGGATGACGCTTCGCCGATTGTACTTTGAGACGCCTGGCAGATTCTACACGGCCGGCGCTGTTCGCGTAGCCATGGGACTAGTGCTGATCCTGGCTGCCTTGCGGTCTCGCTGGCCCTGGACCCTGCGCGCCTTCGGAGCCGCCATGTGCCTGCAAGCACTTGTTGCGACGGTCCTCGGAATTGAACGCGCGCGAGCGATCATGGAATGGGAGGGGATGCAGGGAAACGCGCTCCTGCGCGCCGGAGCCGTGGTCGCCTTAGCCACCGGGGCCTTCGTCGCGTTTGCGGTTGCAAAGAGCCCGTCCGAAGAGCAGAGGAGGGTAGCTCACTAGCGACCCGGCAAACAGCGCGTACCGGACTCCGTCTTATTTCGATTGCAGGTAATCGAGGACGGCGTCGATGTCCGACGAGGTTAGCTTTTTTGCGAAAGAGGGCATGAGTTTGCCCCCCACTCGTATTTTTCCGGCGATCAGGGTGCGCTGCGGCTTGGCGTTGCTCTGCGGCATCTTGTCGCGCTGGAACAGATGATAGAAATTTGGCCCGAGCTTGTTCGGGCTCCCGGCTTCGACCGCGTGACAAACCACGCAATTTTCGCGATAGATCGCCTGCCCGATTTTCAAGCGGTTCTTTTCCCACGGGACCGGTCGCAGCGCGGCTGGCGCCGCTGACCTATCGAGACTGCCAACGCCGGCATAGGCAGACGATCCCGCCTTTTTCGCCGAACTATCCTTCCCCGAACCGTCGTCTTTCTTGCCGAAATTGACGGTGAGGTAATCCAGGACTTCCGTGAACTGCGCTTCGGTCCCATCCGCACCGTTGTTTTTCATGGTCGCGATTACCTCTGCCCAGCCGCCGCGCGTATTGCGCAGGTTTGTGGTGGTCTCGGCATCGTGACAAGAAGTGCAAATCGTCTTGAATGTCTCCCGCCCTTTTCCGGCGGGGAGATCTTGCGCGGTCGCTGCGGGCGCAAACATCGCGATGGCGATCACCGCCGGCAAGTGAACGCGGGCGACGGCGGAAGAAATTCTCACGCCACCTCCTTGCGCGCAATGTCGGTGGCGCCCGCACTATCGAGAATCTGCCGCGCGCGAGTTATATGAGGGTCGGAAGCAGCGGACCCGCAAGCACATTACGCCCGGCAGCACCGTGGGCACTGGAATATCCTTGTCGCGCTTACGAAGCAGGCCGCTTTCCCAGAGAAACCAGCCAAACGTAGCCAGCACCGAGCCCAGCATCGTCGTCTCATAAGTAATAACGCCCGTGCCCCAGAACGAGAAGATCGGCATTCCACCAGTGGGCAGCGGGTAATTGTGCTGCGCCGCGTAAAGGCCCGCGGTTGCCAGCCCCCCGCTTGCGATCGCGCCTAATACCGCCACCAGCGACATGCGGCTGGGACGGTCTAGAATCCCGCGGCGGAGTTCCACCGGTTCTTCCGAAAACACGTCCATGTCGTCGGCCGTGATACCGGCCGCCTTCAAGGCCAGAATCGCAGCTTCGAGCTTGGACTGCTCCCGGAAATCCGCAATCAAATACACGCCTAGTCTTCCTCCACCGGGTGTGCCTTGAACTCCCACACCGCGATAATCGGAAACAACTTGGAGAACAACAGGTATAGCACGATCATTCCGGCGAAGGTCGCGGCAGTGATCGCGAATTCGATCCAGGTGGGCACATACACGCCGGAGGCTGAATTCATTCTTGGATTGCCCAGCGTGGGCGCGACAATCAGATAGCGCTCCAGCCACATGCCGATGAGAACGCAAACGGAACTGATCATGGCGGTATTGATGTTCCGCAATTTTCGTATCCCCAGTAAGATAAACGGCACCACGAAATTGCAAACCACCATGGTCCAGAAGAACGGCGCGTAGGCCCCGCGAATCTTGCTCGCGAAGACCGCCATTTCACTTGGCTCGTTGCCGTACCAAACGGTCTGATACTCGGCGAACGTGAAATAAAACCACAGCAAGCTCATCAACAGCAGAAGCTTCGACAAATTATTGAAGTGATGCTTGGTCAGGTACAATTCCAGGCCGAGGGCGCGCCGCAGGATGCCCAACACCAATAGGAGGGCGGCAATGCCGCTGAAGATCGCTCCGGCAACAAAGTAGGGACCGAAGATGGTGCTGTGCCACATGGGTGCGATCGACATCGCGAAATCCCAGGAGACCACTGTGTGCACGGAGATGGCGACGGCCAGGATGATGCAGGCCATCAGCTTCATGGCGCGTTCCAGCGCATGCCATTCGCGATCGCTGCCGGTCCATCCGAGCGAAAGAATTCGATACAGTTTGCGCCGCCAGGGGACGTTGTGCTCCGCCAGTTGCGCCATATCCGGAATCAGCGGCAAGTAAAGATAAATGACGCTGCCGGTCACATAGGTGAGGATGGCAACCAGGTCCCACAGCAGCGGCGAGCGGAAGTTCGGCCACAGCAGACGCGGATTGGGGTAAGGAATGAGCCAGTAGAACAACCACGAGCGGCCCAGGTGAATGATCGGAAACATGCCGCCGATCATCAGACAAAATACCGTGATCGCTTCCGCCGCGCGCGTCACCGGCTTGCGCCAGCCGGCATCGGTGAGCCGCAGGATCGCCGAGATAAGGGTTCCTGCGTGCGAAATGCCGATCCAGAAAACGAAGTCTACGATGTAGAAGCCCCAGAAGACCGGGCGGTTCAGACCTGTGACACCCATCCCGTCGCGCACTTGGATGCCCCATGCCACCATGCCCAGAACGATTACGGACATCGCGGCGCATATCGTGATCCAATAACGCGCGCTTCCACTCGACAGCGGGCGGAATAAGATCCTCGCGAATTTTTGCGTACGGCAACAACTCCGGTGCGGACGCCGCCATGCTTTACTTGGCCCTCTCCAGATAAAAAACTTTGGGCTTGGTGCCGAGCTCGCCCAGGAGCTGCGTCGAGCGCCCGCTTCCGGCAAGTTTCGATACCCGGCTTTCGGGATCGTTCAGATCGCCAAACACCATCGCCTCCGCCGGGCAGGACTGCACGCATGCGGGCTGAATCTCGCCATCGGCTAAGGGACGGTTTTCAACCGCGGCATCCCGCTTGCCGCGCTGGATGCGCTGCACGCAGAACGTGCATTTTTCCATGACGCCGGCCGGGCGAATCGAAACATCGGGATTGTGCTGCAATTGCAAGCGGCTCGGGCCACTCCGGCGCAAACCAATTGAAGAAGCGCACGGTGTAGGGGCAATTATTGGCGCAATAGAACGTACCGACGCAGCGATTGTAGACCTGAACGTTGAGCCCTTCTGCGTTGTGATAAGTCGCGTATGTCGGGCAAACCGGCTCGCAGGGCGCGTTATCGCACTGCTGGCAGAGTACCGGACGATACTTCACTTTCACGTCCGGGAATTCGCCTTCATAGTAGCGATCCACCCGAATCCAGTGCGCGGTGCGGCCTTTCTCGGCCTGATCCGGACTCGACACCGGGAGATTGTTTTCCGCATGGCAAGCGACGACGCACGCCTCGCAGCCGGTGCACCGGTCCAGATCAATCGACATTCCCCAACGATGTTCCATGCGTTTACCTGTGGATGTCTCTTTCTTCACGGTCCGGCGTCGAGAACTGGATCCAGCCTTTTCGATCCCCCAGGCGCGATACCTTCACGCGGGTTCCGCCCAGGACCAATGCGCCTGTCGACTTCTCATACACTGGAGCCAAAATCGAGAGCGGATTCGCACCGCGCCCGGACGCGTAGCGCGTGTAATGCGTGTGCCCGTCGCCGATGGGCATGCTCACCACGCCGGGAATCGCTCCGGGATGCACATAGGCGGGCGCGTCTATCGAGCCGTGCGCAGACTCCACGCGTATGATGTCGCCATTCGCTACGCGCAGGCCAGCGGCGGTCTTGGGATC
This sequence comes from Bryobacterales bacterium, assembly GCA_963779075.1. Lineage (GTDB taxonomy): Bacteria > Acidobacteriota > Terriglobia > Bryobacterales > Bryobacteraceae > Palsa-187. The sequence goes on along the minus strand of CAVZWS010000011.1, from coordinate 46,668 downwards.
GAGTTCCACCGGCAATCCCCAGATGGAGCTTGAGACGGGATCGGGGAGTTCCTGCATCCACGGAAGGTTCGCCCCCGATCCATCGTGGTGCTGGAGCGAAGCATACGGCTGGAATTCCAATGGGAATTGCGCGACATCGCCGGGCATCGCGCTCGAGGCGACTTCAAATTTCGCGTCGGCGATATGCGGAGCAGGTGCGGCAGCAGCATGGTTCCAAAAGCCGCCTTGATGCAGGACATCGTCTACCGTCAGTTCGCCCAGGGACAAGGGCTCGATTACTTCTCTCACGCTGACGCCGTCGTAGGACAACTGCATCTTCTCTGCGATCTCGGCCAGCGTTCTTTCCACTGCTCGGGTATCGTACAGAGGCCGAATGAACGGTGTCCCGACGGCCATCCCTGCCTGAGTCGACACCGCCGGCACCAGCGCAATTTCGGACTCCAGGGTGTCGTTATCCGGCAAGATCAGATCCGCCCAGCGCACTCGAGTCGTCCAGGAAAGATCCAAAGCTAATCACCGTTTCCGCGCGCTTCAGCGCATCTTCAATTCCGCTGGATTTCGGAAACAGGTATGCGGGATTCGCGCCATCAATCAGAACCACCTGCGCATGCGCCAGAGCTTCGGCCACGCGATAGTTCTCGGCCGGAGCGATGGCTTGCTTCGCGGGCGCCAGAATGCCCCCGGGCTTGCCGACATTTCCCAGCATGACGTTGATGTAGTGCGAGGCAATCACTGCATCGAGCGAATTGCTCTGCACGACGAGAAGCTCCGCCGATCACCAAGCGGAGCGGGCGATTCGCCCAGCTCCTGCACCGCCTCGCGCACGCGCTTCTCGTCCAGGCCGCAGGCCGCAAGCAGCGACTTCACATCGGCGGCGTGGAAAGCATCCGGCCGCTGCCTTCGGAAGATCCTTGGCATTGCGCGCGAGCTTAGTAGTCGAGCAGGATGCGCCCAACTGCCGCCAGAAATTGCGGCTCGGTTCCGGGTCGCACCGGCAGCCACCGGTCCGCCGCGGATGCGGTGATGGAAAGGCGTGACTCCGCCTGCACCAATCGTCCGCGCACCTCGTTCCGCCCTTGCCGGAACGCACCATATTGACGCGTGTAATACACCGGTGAAGTCCAGCCGCCCAGGAAGTCCGCACCCACGCCTAATATGAAATGCGCGTTCGCCAGATCGTAGACCGGCTGGCCCGTCCATCCGAAAACCGTTTGCGCCGCTTTGCGCTCCACTGGATGATCCGTGATGGAGCAGGCAACTGGAGACGGCGCTTTCAAGGCTTTCGCGAACCGGTCTAGCGCCAGCGAGCGGGTACTCGCCGCGCCGCCGCTCAGAATGACGATTTTGCCGGGATCAGCAGCTCTTACCTTCGCGATTTTTTCGGATGCCGAGGCGATCGCCATGTCCCAGGATAGTTGCCGCGAACTGGCCGCGCCGCGCTTGCCCGAGCGCTGCATGGGACCGCGCAAACGGTCCGGGTGATACAGGGCCTGGACTGCGGCCTGCCCTCTTGCGCACAACTTGCCTCCGCTGATGGGATCGAGCGGATTGCCTTCAATCTTCTTCACCGCGGCCACCCGCTCGCGAACCTGTTCGCCTTTGTCGGTGGTGATGTGCTCACCCTCCATGATGCGCGCCAACGTTCCGCATCCCGCGCTGCAAGCGGTGCAAACCGCCGGGTGCCACTGCTCTTCGCCGGGGACGATTTCGTGCTCTGGCACCAGCAGCGGCATTAACTTGCCGACGCTGGTTCCGCAGCCCGTGGTCAGAGCGCCTGCTGAGGTTGCGGACAGAATTCGGAAGAAGACGCGCCGGTCCATATTTATTAGGCCGCCCTCCGGGCCGGCATTATTTGAGCAGCCCTCCGAGCCGGCCGTTTCGCCACGCCGCTGGCCATCGAAGCGCGCTCCCGCGCTTAGTAGTGACATGTAGCGCAATCCTCAGACGCGTGATTCTGGCGGTGGCAACTCAAGCAAGTTCCCATGTTGTGCTTTACGAGAGGCTGTGCGGTGGCTGCCTGCGTCATGTCGCCATGACACCGGGCGCATTGCACTCCCGCGCGAATATGCGGCGCATGTTGGAACTTCACTAACGCGCTGGGATCGAATCCGTAGACTCGTTCCCATGGAATCTCGCGCCGCGCGGCGGCAAACTCGGCAACTTTCTTGACTTCCCGATTGCCGGTAGCGATTTTGGCGTGACACAACATGCACTTGGATACCGATGGAATGGTCGCGCGCGCACCCGTGTCAGCGCCGCTGTGACAATCCAGGCACTGCAGTCCATGCTCGATGTGTATTTTATGCGAGTAGGCGATCGGCTGTTCGGCGCGCAGCGCGGTAGCGGCCATGGAAACGATTATCGTCAAAAAGAAGATCGACCACACGCCGCAGAATAGTTGCGAAAAGGTCTTACCGGCGCATGGATTCCCGGACCGGGCCGATTCTTCGCGGTTCGGCCTATTGAAGCAGCTAATTCGATCGTTCATGAACTTAGAGCCGGCGAGTCTATGCCAACACAATGATGCAGACGAGCACCGGCGCTGAGGGAGCCCAACCTGTCTCTGACGATGCTACCACAGGTGTCGAGCGGATCAGGCGGAAAGCTACCTAACGCGAAGTGATCACTTGGGTGTCACATGGATCAGGGCGCCGGGATTGGCGTCTTCCAGCATCCACAGCGAGCCATCGGGGCCTTGTTCCACATCGCGGATGCGGTGGCCCACCTCCCAGCGCTCGGCGGTTTTGGCGCCGCCATGGCCGTCAAAGACGATGCGGTTGAGGCTCGTGGTCGCCAGGCCGCTGATGAAGCCGCTGCCGTTCCATTGCGGGAAGGTCTGGGTGCCGCGGTAGAACATCAGATTGCCCGGCGCGATCACCGGCACCCAATAGATCACCGGCATCGCCAGTTCGGGCCGCGTGTCGGGATTGGGAATGGGCACGCCATTATAGTTCTGGCCAAAGGAGACGAGCGGCCAGCCATAATTCTTGCCCTTCTCGATCAGGTTCAGCTCGTCGCCGCCGCGCGGGCCATGCTCCACCTCCCATAATTCGCCGGTGGGTGAAAACGCCATGCCATAGGGCGTGCGGAAGCCGCTGGCCCAGGTTTCAGCCGGCGTCTCGTTGGGGCCGGGAAAGGTATAGATGCTCACCACCTTCGCGGTCTTGGCGGCTTCGGTGTCGCGGGGCGGATCGATCAGGGGAATCGGTGGTGGCGCCGGTTTTGTCGAAGTTGGGATTGCCGGGGGCGGGTTTGCCGTCCAGCGTCAGGCGCAGGATCTTGCCTTCGGGCTGGTTTGGATCCTGGGCGGGCGTGAAGCGCTGGCGGTCGCCCACCGTGAGGAACAGATACTGGCCGTCGGGCGAGAAGGCGATCTGCCCGCCTTCCTGGCCGCCCCTGCCCTTGGGCATCTGGCGCCACAGCACTTCGAAGTTTTGCAGTCTAGCCGCGGTGGCGGTGATGTTCAGTTTGGCGCGGGCGAGCGCCAGGCCGCCGCCATAGTCGCCTGGCTCGACATAGGTGAGATAGATACTCTGGTCGGTGGCGTAATTGGGCGAGAGGAAGACGCCCAGCATGCCGTTCTGGCCCTGCCAATAAACTGGGGGCGTACCGGCCACCGGGATCTTCTGTCCCTGCTGGGACACCAGCCAAACGGGCCCGACCTTTTCGGTGATCAGCATGCGGCCATCGGGCAGGAAGGCCAGCCGCCAGGGCAGTTCAAAGGTGGCCACCGTGTCATGGTGAAGGGCAGGCTGGCTTCGGGCTTCTGTGCGCCCGCATTGACCTGAGCCCAGGCCGCCGCCGACGCCAGGGTAAGAAGCAACGCCGCTTTCGCCAATTTTATCGTCATTTCTCGCTTATTTCTCCTTGCTTCTCAAGCGCCCGGCCTTAAGCGATCTGGGGCGCCTTTGTTGATCGTACCCTAACTATGGACCTGCATTCGCACTTTTCTTCCTTTTACTTTATACACTAAATGTCTTTTTAAACTGCATTCTAGCGGATCTCGTCGGCCCGCGCAAGCGAAATCGAACACGCAGCCAGGCTTTGCCTCAACACAGCCATCCGTTGCCGGAAGGGTCGTCGCGGAGGAACCGCTACTGGTCGATCAGCACTCCAGGGTTCGGAACGTCCGCATCGGTTCGAAGGCGCGGTTTATGTGACCGACAACGGCACGTTGCTCAAGCTTGCGCCAAAATAACTCGGCCTGCGCTCAGTCTGCGGATTTTATTCCCTCAGCCCGTAAACGAACAGCGAATTACCCGCTGAGATGGCAATATATTGCTTGCCGCCGATTGAGTAGCTCATTGGTCCGGAGGCAACGCCGCCGCCTACGCTGGTCTTCCACAGCAGTTCTCCGTCGCGGGCGTTGAGGGCATAGAAGTAGCCCTCGCGGCCGCCGGAAAATACCAGATCGGAGGCGGTGCTCATGACGCCCGCGTCGGTGACGTCGTTCATCTTGAATTCCCATTTGCGGTCGCCCGTCATGGGATCGATGGCGCGTATGGCGCCGTAGCCTTCGTCTTCTTTGCGTGTATTGACACGAGCGGCGAACATGCCTCCGATGACGGAGCGCGGCGAGACGCCGAGATAACGATTCCCTTCGGTGTATTCCTGCTTGCCGCTGAGATAGATCGACGAATAATTCACCCAGGACGGGATGTAGAACAATCCGGTGCGCGGACTGAACGACGGCGAATACCAGTTCGTGCCGCCCTGATTGCCGGGGAAAATCACGGTTCCCTCGGGCGAAGGCACTTTACCCGGCACGCGCATCGGGCGGCCGGTTTCGTCAAAACCACTGGCCCAGTTCACTTCGACGAAGGGCTTGCCCAGCAGAAACTTTCCGGTGGCTCGGTCCAACACATAAAAAAATCCGTTGCGATTGGCCCAGAGCATCACTTTGCGCGGGCTGCCCTGCCAGGTGATATCGGCGAGCACGGGAACCTGCACGGAATCGTAATCGAACTCATCGTGCGGCGAGAACTGATAATGCCACTTCAGCTTTCCAGTATCGCCGTCGAGCGCTACCACCGAACTGCTGTAGAGATTGTCGCCCACGCGAACGTCACCGTCGTAATCCGGACCCGCGTTGCCGATTCCCCAATAAGTGAGGTTGAGAGCAGGATCGTAGGAACCGGTCACCCATACCGATGCGCCGCCGGTTTTCCAGGAATCGCCCTTCCAGGTTTCATGACCGGGTTCGCCCGGGCCGGGGATGGTGTTAAAGCGCCAGGCCTCCTTGCCGGTCTTTACGTCATAGGCCGCGATGAAGCCGCGGATCCCGAACTCGCCACCCGCCACGCCGACGATCACTTTGTCTTTCACGATCAGCGGCGCATGTGTGAGCGCATAGCCACTCTCGGCTTTGGCAACGGTGGTGTTCCACAGCGGCTTTCCGTTCTTGGCGTCGATGGCGACCAGGTGAGCGTCGATTGTCCCCATGAACAGGGTGTCCCCGGCAATGGCGACTCCGCGATTGATACGGCCGCAGCAGGGGCGCGACAGCGGAGAAGGCGCGTACGAATAGATCCAGAAAACACGGCCAGTCACCGGGTCAAGCGCAACCACGTCATTGGGCGCCTGTACAGTGTACATCACGCCGTCGACAACCAGCGGCGTGGCTTCGAACTTTTCCAGCGAACGTGCCTGGAAAAGCCACTTCAGTTCCAGATTCTTCACGTTCTGCGGCGTCACCTGATCCAGCGGGCTGTAGCGCTGGCTCATCAAATTGCCGGAATAAGTAAGCCAGTTTTGCGGCTCTTTACTGGCGTTCACCAGGCGGTCAAAGGTCACCTGGGCGGAAAGGCTTCCGGCAATCGATAAGAGAAGTGCTAAACGTCGCGTCATTTTCGTAATCATTGCGGTCGTAACCATGTCGTCAGAGACCTTTCAAGGAATTCAGGTAAGCCACCACATCCGCCAGTTCCTGGGTGCTGAGTTTGCCGCGGTAGGAGGGCATGGGCGAGTCCTTCATAAAATCCGCTTCGCGCAGGTTGGAGCGCTGCAGCGAAAGAAGACGCTCTTTGGAATCGAGCAGCAGGACGTTAAACGAATCCAGATTCAGCAGCCGTCCAGTAATGGTCTCTCCCTGTTTGGTGACCACCCGGTAAGAACGGTTCTGCGGCAGCACTTCGGCATTGGGATCCAGAAGGGATTGCTCGATTTCGGCGGTGCGGCGGAGCGCGCCGATGTCGCTCAAGTCGGGTCCGACGCGCGATCCCACGCCATTCACACGGTGGCAGCTCGCGCAATTTCCCTTGCCTTCAAAGATGGCCTTGCCGCTTGCCGGATTGCCATTGCCGGTGACGGCGCGCCCGCTGGTGGCGATGGAGTGCAAGTACGCCAAGATGATTTCGGCGCGATAGTCTTCCAGGTTGTGCGGCGGCATCGCGGTACCGGGAATCCCGTTTTGGATGATCTTGACTAATGCCGCTTCCGAGTAGGTCTGGCGGAACCGTCCGTGGCCGAGATCGATACCCGGCACCTGGTCGCCCTCGGGGCCATGGCAGAGAACGCAATTCGTGCGAAAAAGCCGGCCGCCTTCCTCGATGTCAGCAGGGGTGTAAGCGTGCTGCGCAAGCAGGGCCGCAGGCAGCGCCAGCAGCAGCCAAAGTGAAACCAGTCTCATGCGTATCGCCTCTCGTTGGAAATCGGGTCTTATGGTATCGCGGCGCGGGAGCTAGGTCAATACCGGAGCGGCTAACCGGAGCGACTAACCTCGGCCGCCCGCGCCCGCGCCTCAACCCCTGCCATTCAGCGATGCAATTCACTTCGTCGTCGTGCCAGTATATATATTTATGTCCATGGGGGGTCGTAATGCGGATATGTGCAGTTGAAGCACCTGCTGCTGGGGGTTTTGCTCCTTGCACCCGGACTCCTGCGGGCTCAAGTAGCCGCTGCGATTTCCGGACACGTTGAGGATCCGTCCAGCGTCGGAGTGAGCGGTGCGACGGTCACGGTAAAGAATCTGGAAACGGGAGAGGTCCGTACCGCGACAACCGATGCCGCTGGCAATTTCAGAGTTCTTTCGCTGGCGCTGGGTCTGCACGAGGTCAAGGTAGAAAAGACCGGCTTTAAAGCGGCAGTACGCACCGGGATCAATCTGGAGGTGGGTCAGGACGCGGTTGTGAGCCTGCGACTCGAACTGGGGGAGATTGCCCAGGCCGTGACCGTCTCTGGAGATGCTCCTTTGGTCAATACCACCACGTCTTCGGTCTCGGGAATGGTGGGCGGCCAAGCCGTGAAGGAGTTGCCGCTGAACGGCCGCAGCTTCGACAACTTGATCACGCTCAATCCGGGCGCGATCAACTACACGCCAATGAAGATCGCCAATACTACCACCAGCGACGGGAACAGCTTTTCCGTGGCGGGGCGGCGGCCCGGAGACAACCTGTTCCTGTGGAACGGAATCGAATACACCGGGGCCAGCCAACTCGCGGTGACTCCCGGCGGCGTCAGCGGATACATGCTGGGAATCGATGCGATCCGCGAGTTCAACGTGCTCACCGACACTTACAGCGCCGAATATGGGAAACGCTCGGGAGCCCAGGTCCTCGTTGTGACCCAGTCGGGAACAAACGCCCTGCATGGGACGGCTTTCGAGTTTCTCCGCAACAGCGCTTTGGATGAGCCGGGACTCTTTGACCAGGGTGCGGTTCCCCCCTTCCGAAGAAACCAATTCGGTGGCGCTCTCGGAGGGCCTCTCAAGAAAGATCGATTGTTCCTGTTCGGCAACTATGAAGGGTTCCGGCAATCGTTGGCGGTGAGCAGCGTCAGCGTCGTTCCCGACGATGAAGCGCGGTTGGGGTTGCTGCCAAATGCCGCGGGGGCGCGCGCGCAGGTGCCTAACTTGAATCGCGCGATGCTTCCTTTTACGGCCTTATGGCCCCTGGCCAACGGTCCGGAATTGCTCGTGAAGGGGCAGCCTTCGGGGACCGCGCTGGCCTATTACAATCCCAAGAACACGATTCATGAAGACTTCGGTACTGCGCGCGCCGACTACAACCTGCGCGACCAGGACCGGTTTTTCGTGTCGTATATGAACGACACCGGCAATAGCATAATCCCTTTGGCGGATCCGCTGTTCGCCTCAGCGCTCGGGCTCGGCGCTCACGTGGCTAGCCTGGAGGAAACGCACGTGGTCTCCCCCTCCATCCTTAACACGTTCCGGGTTGGATTTTCGCGGGGGGCTTTTAACTACGACGCGGCGAGTTACGCACCGTTCGCTCCCGGCACCTCATTCGTCCAGGGCGGACAGCCGGGAGCGATCACGATCACCGGCGGCGGTATCACTGCGGCAGGCGGCAACGTAAACGCCGGTGTGTTTGACCGCCGCAACTTGTTTACTTTCACGGATGGCGTCCAGATCGTCAAAGGCGCCCATCAGATCAGCGCAGGTGTCTGGATTCAGCGGGTCCAGGAGAACGAAGATACCGCTTCCCGCCGCTTGGGGATGGCGACTTTTGGCACCTTGACGACGTTCCTGCAGGGAACGCTGACCAACTTTCAGGTGGTACCCAACCACGCTGAGCTGGGTTGGAGAAGTCTGTTCGGAGCCTGGTACATTCAGGACGCAATCCGGCTCCGGCGTAACCTTACATTGCAGGTTGGCCTTCGCCAGGAATTCACCACGGGCTGGAATGAAGAATCCGGAAGGGCCGCCAACTATATCACCGGCCCTGGCGGCGTGCTCTTGACCGATCCGCTGGTAGGCAACTCGGTATATACGAAAAATAACGCGACGCACTTATTCAGCCCGCGAGTTGGATTGGCATGGGACCCCTTTGGCAACCAAAAAACCGCGGTCCGCGCGGGATTTGGGACCTATTATTCCCTGATAGACGTGCTGACTTTTTTGGTGAACTCGCTTCCTCCTTACAATGGATCGGCGTCGTTCACCGGTTCCCTGCCCTCGATCCTGCCCATCACGCCCAACGTACCGGTGCCCCCCTCCTGCGGCCCCGGCGTTCTCTCAGGCTGTACGATTTTCGCTCCCGCAAGGCATCCAGGCGGACGCGCAGACACCGACGGTGGAGGAATGGAATATCTCGGTGGAGCAACAACTCAGCCGCAACATGGCTCTCCGCGTCGCCTACGTGGGATCGCATGGATATCATGGACTTCTCAGCGTCGACCCCAATAGCATCCCTCCGCAGATTTGCGGTAACGCGAGCGGCTGCATGGCGGGCGGCATCGGCGCCATCAAGCCTACCGTGCCCCAGGGCACGCTGTACGTGCCCATCCAGACTGCCCCCGCCGGTTGCGCCGCTTGCTCCGGCAGGCCGAACCCTTACCTCGCAGCGGGTTTTTTCTGGTTCACGGAAGGAAACACCAGTTATAACGCGCTTCAAGTGGACTTCACGCGCCGCCTCAGCCAGGGCCTACAGTTCCGTGCCAATTACACGTGGTCGAAGAATCTGGATATGAATTCCGGCCTAACCGTCGCCCAAGCCCTAAATCAACCGCAAATGATCTCGAATCGAAACAACCTGCCATTGGATTGGGGTCCCGCGGCCCTGAACGTAACTGGCCAGTCGAGCATGTCCATCACGTACGATCTGCCGTTCGGCAGGCACGCAACAGGCTTTCGCGGAAAGCTCATCGGCGGCTGGCAAGTAAACGGAATCACAACCCTGCTGACCGGCTTCCCGTTTACTCCCCTGCTGGGCTCGAACCGGTCCGGTGACGGCAACATAAGGAATCCGGACCGGCCCAATCTTAATCCGAACTTCACGGGCCCGGTCATCCTCGGCAAGCAGACGCAGTGGTTCGATCCCGCGCTTTCCTTGTGCCCACGGCCGGGCACGTTCGGGAATTTGGGCCGGGGAACTTATACCGGACCGGGCCTGGCAGAGGTGGATATGTCCGTATTTAAAAACATCCCCCTTTCGGAGCGCTTCAGATTGCAGTTTAGGACCGAGTTTTTCAATTTGCTGAACCGGGCCAATCTGGGAACCCCGAGCACAAACGTCTTTTCCGGCACCAACGTCAGTGCCTCAGCGGGGCTGATCACGAGCCTGGCCACCACCCCCCGGCAGATCCAATTCGGCTTGAAACTGATGTTCTGATCGCGCGCTGCGGGACGTCTATCGTGGCGTCTATGCCTGGCCCGGGCGCCTGGGAGTGAGTATCGCCGTGAGAATCACCGATACGATGCTCACGATCAGCGCGCCCAAAAACGCCGGCAAGAATCCATCGACGTAGAAGCCTACGTGGAACCAGCGGACCGCAATTCCCGCTGCGATCCACAGCGTTAGTCCGTTGATCACCAGGACAAACAGCCCCAGCGTCAGTACGATCAGCGGACACGAAAGGAACGCGAGTATGGGCCTCACGATGGCATTTACCAGTCCTAAGATGATCGCCATTCCGGCGAATACCGTCCATGCCTCGCGCTCGACGCGTATTCCGGGCACCAGCCACGCGGCAACCACCAGCGCAACCGCGGTGATGAACCAGTGGATCAGAATTCTCATGGGAGACGCTTTCTCAGAGCTTCGGCGCGTAATAACCGTGGCGGGCGCGCACCACCAGGTCCTTGCGGCCCTTCACCCGAATACTGACCGGGTGATACAGTCCGTCGGCTTTGAGCGGTTCCGGGCGGAACAACAGGTTGTATTGATGGCGCAGCTCATTAGCGATGTTTTCGAAGGACTGCGCCAGGTCCTCGGACTTAAACGGGAAGAAAGCCAGGCCGCCGGTTTCCTCGGCGAAGTAGCGCAGCACTTTGTCGCCATCCGTGGGAATGCGCGAGATGTTGGTTGAGATGCTATAGATCACCACGTCGGCCTTGTGCGCCATTTCGAGCGCCTGCTCGCGCGAATAGCGGCTATCGTTGTCCTCGCCGTCGCTCAGCATCACGATCGCGCGGCGAAATTTATCGCGCGGCTGATCGCTCATCAACTTTTCCTTGCACGCGAAATAAATGGCGTCGTAAAGCGCGGTCCCTCCGCCGGGGCGCAAGCTATGGATGGCCTTGGCGAGTTGTTCGGTCGAATCCGTCAGATCGGACACCAGTTCCGCGGCGCTGTCGAAGCTGACCACCATGGCTTTATCCTCGCGCGGCCGCACCACCGCATTGACGAAATCGGTTGCGGCGTCCTGCTGGAAGCGGAAGCGGTCGCGAATGCTGTTGCTGGTGTCGATCAGAATGCCGATGCGCAGGGGCAGATCGGTTTCGGCTGTGAACTCCATGATGCTTTGCGGTTTCCTGGCTTCCAGAATTTCGAATTCATCTTTGTTGAGATCCGTGACAAAACGGCCCTTCTTGTCGGAAACCGTGAACAGCATATTCACGCGAGTGACGTCGAGCGTGATGCGGGCGGCTGGATCTTCGTCGGCCGGGGTTGGCTTGGGCAGGGGCCTGCGCTTCTAACGATACGAGCGCAAGCAACAACGCAATCGCCAGAAAATACTTCATGTGAGCACTCTCAATTATAGACTCGCCAGCCATTCGGCGAGTTCCGCGGGCAAGGGCGCCTCCACCGTAACGCGCTGGTCCGTCGCGGGGCTGGTGAACGCGATCCGCCACGCGTGCAGGAAAATACGCTCGGCCGGCGGCGCGCCATATAACTTATCGCCCGCGACCGGGATGCCCGATGCTCGACAGGTGTACCCGGATCTGGTGCGTGCGGCCGGTGCCGATGCGTACTTCGAGATACGTGAACTTCTCGAAACGGCGGAGCACGCGATATTCGGTAAGCGCGGAGCGGCCCGTCGCCAGCTTGGTCGTCATGCGGATGCGGCGGATCGGATCGCGAGCGATAGGCGTTGTCACGCGCCCCTGTTCGTCGCGGACGTTGTCCATGCACCAGCGCTAGATAAGTTTTCTCCACCGTGCGGCCCGCGAACTGCGCCGCCAGCGCGCGATGCGCAGCGTCGTTACGAGCCACCAGCAGAACTCCGCTGGTGCCCTTGTCCAGGCGATGCACGATGCCCGGGCGCAGATCGCCGCCCACTTGCGAGAGCGCGGCGAAATGATGCACCAGCCGGTTCACCAGCGTGCCCGATTCGGCGCCGGCGCCCGCATGCACCACCAGTCCCGCGGGTTTATTGATCGCGATCACCGCGGCGTCCTCGTATAAGATTTCGAGCGGCAGATCCTCAGGCGCGGCGAGGAGCGGCACTTCATCGGCGGGCGATACTTCCACGCCCTCGCCACCGTGAAGCAGCAGCGACGCCTTGGCCGCGGACCCGTTGACCAGCACGCGCCCTTCCTTGATCCAGCTTTGCAGGCGCGAGCGGCTGAACTGCGGCAGACGCTCCTGCAGAAAATGATCCAGACGTTTGCCGGCGTCTCCCGTGAAGGTCATGCGGACGCCGAAAACAGGAACACCGCGACTTCGGCCGTCACGTTGGGAAACATCTTTACCTGGCGGCCGCGGGCGAGGAACATGCTGCGCTCAATTTTCCAGTGCTGTTTCTGCGCCAGCGACTCGAAATCGAACACCGTGAGGAAGTGTATGTTGGGCGAATCGTACCATTCGTGCGGGAAAAGTTTGGTTTTCGGAGCGCCGCCGGTCCACAGATGCGCCCAGCGCACGCTCCAATGGCCGAAATTGGGGAACGCCACGATGGCATGGCGGCCGATACGCAGCATGCTCTGCAAGACTTTCAGAGGGTTGCGCGTTTCCTGCAGCGTCTGGCTAAGAATCACATAATCGAACGCGCCGTCCGGATAATCTGCGAGCGCGGATTCGAGATTGCCCTGATACACCGAGACTCCGCGCGCGATCGCCTTCTGCACGCTCGCGCCGACCAACTCGACGCCGCGCGCGTTCACCTGCTTATTTTCCTTGAGCCAGGCCAGCAGCAAGTCCTTCGCCGCAGCCTAAATCGAGCACGCGCGTGCCGGGCTCGATCAGCTCGCCGATGATGGCGTAGTCGCTGCGCCCATAGATTTCACTAACCCCCAACGGCGCCCTCCCGGAAGGTGCTCGCCAGGAACCCGCGAACGATCTCGGTTTGCTCTTTCACTTCCACCAGGAACGAATCGTGCCCATACACCGCCGCCAGATTCACGTAAGCCACGTCGCAGTTTCGGCTGCGCAGCGCGCTGACGATTTCAAGCGACTGATAGCTGGGATACAGCCAATCCGACGTGAAGCTGATCACCAGAAAACGCGTCGCGATGTTTTCGAAACAGCGACGGCAGCGATCCGTGCTGCGTCAGATCGTAAGCGTCCATGGCACGTGTAATGTAAATGTACGAATTCGCGTCGAAGCGGTCGACGAACTTGTAGCCGCGGTACTTCAGGTAGCTCTCCACTTCAAACTCGTCTGACGAGCGCAGGCGCCGGCCAAACTTCTCGCGCATGCTCTCATCGCTCATATAAGTGATGTGGCCCACCATGCGCGCCACCGCCAGGCCGCGCGCCGGAGGACGCCGGTCATAATAATTTCCGCTGTTCCAGTCAGGGTCCGCCATGATGGCCTGCCGCCCGACTTCATTGAAGGCGATCTGCTGCGCACTATGGCGCGCCGTGGTCGCGATCGGCAGTACAGCCAAAACGTGATCCGGATAGGACACCGCCCACTCCAGCGCCTGCATCCCTCCCATCGACCCGCCCGCCACCGCCAGCAGCCGCCGAATGCCCATATGGTCGATCAGCTTCTTTTGCAGACGCACCATATCGGTAACGGTGATCACCGGAAACGCCATGCCCCAGGGACAGCCGGTAGCCGGATTCACGGAGCCGGGCCCCGTGGTTCCCTTGCAGCCGCCCAGCACGTTGGCGCAGATCACAAAGTATTGATCGGTATCGAAGCCCTTGCCGGGACCGATCATATTGGACCACCAGCCGCCCTCGCCCCCCGCATGCGCATCGCCCGAAAAAGCGTGCGTGACCAGGATGGCGTTGCTCTTGGCGGCGTTCAGCGTCCCGTAAGTTTCGTAGGCGCAATCCACCGGCGCAAGCGTGACTCCGCAGTCGAGTTCCAATTCATCGAATGTGACTGTGGCGGCCTCAGTAATCATCGGACGGGGATGCTACTAGTGTACAGGGTGGACCCAAGACGCTGCGCTCAGGGTTGCGAAGAGCAACTATTTTGAGCGTTGATATACTTGACGACACCACCTGCATGGCGCACAGCGACCGAAGACCCGCCTGGATGCGAACCAAGCCTTGGCGGAGTCTCCAGGAACTCTTGCTTGCGCTCATAGTGTTCCTGATCTTCCTTGGAGTTGCCTACGGGTTGCTTCGGCTGCTTCGGTAGAGTTGGCTCTACGAACGAACCTTGGACCAAAGTCTACGCTCGACTTCTTCCCACGGAATGAGTTCGACCTCACCGCAATCGATCTGTCGAAGGCGTCGAGCAATTTCTCGCTGCCATGCTTCGGCAACATCGTTTTCAGGGATCGAGCTACTGCCTTCTTTGTCTGGAAGCATGGTCCATTCTACTTTGGGTGCGGAACGATTCGCGCGATCAGATACCTATCGTCCTCAAGAATGAAGTAAAAGCGCCAATCCCGATTTACGCGCGCCTGCCAGAGATCGAGGGACTCGCTGTACTTTTTCGCGCGCAGCGATGGGTGCGATGGGTTCTCGGCCAACAGGCGAACCTGCTTATCGAAGGCTTTCTGGATTTGGGCGGGAGCGTTTGAGTAGTCTTGTCGCGAACGGTTCGAATGCTGCCACTTCATCGCGGGGGGATTTTCGCGGTACGAGCGGCCTTTCGGGGCCTCTTCGGCGAGGAACCCTTTAGCGATGCCAGCATCTCTTCTACGGTATCGAAGGGCCGTGAAATGCGGCCCTTCCGGATATCCTCTAGACCTTCCGCCAGTTGAGCGTCGATGATTCGGCGCTGCGTCTCATCGGAGGCAGTTCGCGACCGGCTGACGATTGTGATCACTCCCCGTGCGACCTTGAATTCCAGGCGATCACCTGGCTTGATCCCGGCCCGGCGCCGGATGGTCAGCGGCACCACCAGAGGATCTCGTTCCTTGACAATCGTCGTCATAACCAACCGCATTTGAAGGATAACAGAAGCCGCCTGCGCTTAATGCTGCGGACAAAGCTGCGGACCACCGCCTCAATGTGTTCCAATAGAAGTTACCCCCGAATCTGGAGGAATAAGCCCAATTGAACCCAGCAGTCCTCGCCCTGGAAGACGGCACGGTCTTCGAGGGCAGCAGTTTTGGTGCGCCCGTCGAGCGGACGGGTGAGGTGGTTTTCAATACCGCTATCACGGGCTATCAGGAAGTCTTCACCGACCCGTCTTACTCCGGCCAGATCGTGGTTCTCACCTACCCGCAGATCGGCAACTACGGCTCGAATGATGGCGACAACGAATCCGCGAAGCCGCACATTGAAGGATTGGTGGTGCGCGAATTCTCACCGCTTTCGAGCAACTGGCGAGCGGACGAAACCGCGCAGCAATTTCTCACCAATAGCGGCGTGCCGGTGATTTCCGAAATCGACACGCGCCGCCTGGTGCGTCATCTGCGCTCGCGCGGAGTAATGCGCGGTGTGCTGTGGGCGGGACCTACGCCCAGACCGGATTCTCAAACATTAGTCGAGCGCGCCCGCAACTCTCCGTCGATGGCGGGGCTCGATCTCGCGACGCGCGTTTCAACCGCGCAAAGTTACGATTGGAGCCACGGCATCGTCCGCGCCTCGCCGTCGGACCGCGAAGGCGCCGACGCCGCGATCCGCCATCATGTCGTCGCCTACGATTTCGGCATCAAGCGCAATATTCTGCGCCGGCTGGTGCATTCCGGCTGCCGCGTCACGGTGGTTCCCGCCGGCACAACCGCCGAGGATGTTCTGGACTTGAAACCTGACGGCGTGTTTCTTTCGAACGGACCCGGCGATCCCGAGCCGCTCGACTACCAGGCCCAGCAGATCCGCAAACTGGTGGGCAAAACGCCGATCTTCGGCATCTGCCTCGGTCACCAGATCCTGGGGCTCGCGCTGGGAGGCAAGACCTACAAGCTCAAGTTCGGCCACCGCGGCGCGAATCATCCGGTGCTGAATCGGATCACGAACAAAGTGGAAATTACGTCGCACAATCATGGATTCGCCGTCGACGCGGATTCGCTCAATCTCAACGAGCTCGAAATCACCCACATGAATCTGAACGACGAGACGCTCGAAGGCTTCCGGCACCGCAGCCATCCCGTGTTCTGCGTGCAATATCATCCCGAGGCCGCGCCCGGGCCGCACGATTCGCACTACCTGTTTGACGATTTCGTGAAGTTGATGGACCAGGGAAGCTGATGCCGCGCCGCAACGACATTCATCGCATCCTGATCGTGGGCAGCGGTCCGATCATCATCGGACAGGCCTGCGAATTCGATTACTCCGGCGCGCAGGCGTGCAAAGCGCTCAAGGCCGATGGCTTCGAAGTGGTGCTGATCAATTCGAATCCGGCCACCATCATGACGGATCCGAATCTCGCCGACCGCACCTATGTGGAACCGCTCAGCGTCGAATACGCCACGGAAGTGATCCGCCGCGAGCGTCCCGATGCGCTGCTTTCCACCGTCGGCGGGCAGACTGGCTTGAATCTCGCGGTCGCTTTGGCCGAGGCGGGCGTGCTCGATAAATACGGCGTAGAACTGATCGGCGCGAAGATCGATTCCATCAAGAAGGCGGAAGACCGGCTGCTCTTCAAGGACGCCATGAAGAAGATCGGTCTCGAACTGCCGCAATCGCAGTTGGTGAATTCGATCGACAAAGGTTTGGAATTTGCCGCGCGCATCGGCTACCCGGTGATCCTGCGCCCCAGTTTCACCATGGGCGGCGCAGGCGGCGGCATTGCTTATAACCGCGAGGAAGCCGAAGAGATTCTGGAGCGCGGCATCGACCTGTCGCCGGTGCATGAAGTCCTGGTCGAAGAGAGCGTGCTCGGCTGGAAGGAATTCGAGCTCGAAGTGATGCGCGATCAGGCCGACAACGCCATCATCGTGTGCTCGATCGAGAACTTCGACCCCATGGGCGTGCACACTGGCGATTCCATCACGGTCGCCCCCGCGCAAACGCTGACGGACCGCGAATATCAAATGATGCGCGACGCGGCGCTGGCCTGCCTGCGCGAAATCGGCGTCGACACTGGCGGGTCTAACGTGCAATTCGCCATCGATCCCAAGACCGGGCGCATGGTCATCGTCGAGATGAACCCGCGCGTGTCGCGCAGCTCGGCGCTAGCGTCCAAAGCCACGGGATTTCCCATCGCCAAGATCGCCGCCAAGCTCGCCGTGGGCTATCGCCTCGATGAAATCAAGAACGACATTACGCGCCTGACGCCGGCCTGCTTCGAGCCAACGATCGATTATGTAGTCGCAAAGATCCCGCGCTGGCAGTTTGAAAAATTCCCCGGCGCTGAGCCGGTGCTCGGCACGCAGATGAAAAGCGTGGGCGAAGTGATGGCCATCGGTCGCACCTTCAAACAGGCTCTCGGCAAAGGCATGCGGAGCCTCGAAACCGGCAAGGCCGACGGCGCCACCGTTTTTC
This sequence comes from Bryobacterales bacterium, assembly GCA_963779075.1. Classification (GTDB taxonomy): domain Bacteria; phylum Acidobacteriota; class Terriglobia; order Bryobacterales; family Bryobacteraceae; genus Palsa-187. The sequence continues at coordinate 29,215 of CAVZWS010000011.1, read as the reverse complement.
ATGAACATCTGATCGAAGCCCGCCTGATCACGCCCAACCCGGACCGCCTCGGTTACATCCGCTTCGCTTTCCAGCACGGCTATACCGAAGGGCAGGTCCACGAGCTGACCTCCATCGATCCCTGGTTCCTGCGGCAGGTGCGCGAGATGGTGGATCTCGAAAAGGAATTGGCCAAGGGATCGTTAGCGGCCGCGACGCGAGAGCAATTGCTGCTGGCCAAACGCGACGGCGTCTCCGACAGTTTCCTGGCGCGGGCCTGGGGCGTTCCGCCGCTCGAAGTGCGGGCGCGCCGTAAGGCGCTCGGCGTCACGGCCGTGTTCAATCGCGTCGACACCTGCGCCGCGGAGTTCGAGAGCTTCACGCCGTATCTCTATTCGAGCTACGAGTCCGAGTGCGAGGCGAACGTATCGTCGCGCAAGAAGGTCATGATCCTGGGCAGCGGGCCCAACCGCATCGGGCAAGGCATCGAGTTCGATTACTGCTGCTGCCACGCGTCATTCGCGCTGCAGGAGTTTGGTGTCGAATCGATCATGGTCAACTGCAACCCGGAGACCGTCTCGACCGACTACGACACCAGCGACCGCCTCTACTTCGAGCCCCTCACGCTCGAAGAGGTGTCTGAATATTTGCGACACCGAGAAGCCCGATGGCGTGATCGTTCAGTTTGGCGGACAGACGCCGCTGACGCTGGCGCTGCCGCTGAAAGCCGCCGGCATTCCGATCATTGGCACCGATCCCACCAACATCGATCTTGGCCGAAGACCGCAAGCTTTTTGGCAAGCTGCTCGACGACCTGAAGATTCCCTCGCCCGCGAACGGTTCCGCAACCAATGCAGAGGAGGCCTGCGCGGTAGCCCGCTCCATCGGCTTCCCGGTGCTGGTGCGTCCGAGCTATGTGCTCGGCGGCCGCGCCATGGTGATCGCCTACGATGAGGATACCGTCCGCCGTTACATGCAGGAAGCGGTTTCGTTCTCGCAAAGCCGTCCGGTTCTGATCGACCGCTTCCTCGAAGACGCCACCGAAGTCGACGTGGATGCGATCGCCGACACAACCGGCGCCGTCCTTATCGCCGGCATCATGGAACATATCGAGGAAGCCGGCGTGCACTCGGGCGATTCCAGTTGCGTGCTGCCGCCTACTTCGCTCGCACCGGAAACGCTCGCGACCATCAAAACCTATACCGAGAAACTGGCCCGCGCGCTCACCGTCATCGGCCTGATGAACGTGCAGTACGCCGTGAAGGACGGGAAAGTCTACGTGCTCGAAGTAAACCCGCGCGCATCGCGCACCGTGCCTTATGTGAGCAAGGCCACGGGAGTGGCCCTGCCGAAAATCGCCGTCGGCGTCATGCTCGGCAAGACCATCGCGGATTTTACCGACGCCACCGGCGTTCTCACGCGTCCCGCAATATTTCGTGAAATCGCCGGTATTCCCGTTCAACAAATTCCCGGGCGTCGACCCCACGCTGGGTCCCGAGATGCGCTCCACCGGCGAAGTGATGGGCGTCGGCGAAAACTTCGGCGAAGCGTTCGCCAAGGCCCAGTTGAGCGCCGGAACGCCGCTGCCCGACAAGGGGCGCGTTTTCATCAGCGTGAACGATCGCGATAAACCCGTCGCCATCGCGCTGGCCAAGCGCTTCCATGAACTGGGTTTTGAAGTGACCGCCACGCGCGGCACGGCCGAAGAGATCCGGGCGGCGGGCGTGCCTTCGAAGACCGTGTTCAAGGTGAACGAAGGCCGTCCCAACGCGGTGGATCTTCTGAAGGCCGGTTCGATCGATCTGATCATTTACACGGCCACCAGCGGGGCGCACGCCTTCAGCGACGAAAAGGCGATTCGCAAAAATGCGGTGACCCACCGCATCCCATGCATCACCACCATGAGCGGCGCTCGCGCCTCGGTGGAAGCGATCGTCTCGCGGCGGCGCGATCCCGTGCGCGTATGGAGCCTGCAGGAAATCCACGGCGCGAATGTTACCGCGAAGGCCAGAGACCTCTTAGAGGAAGGGGAGCAGCACACGTGAAAGGCATCGTATTGGCGGGGGGCACCGGAAGCCGCCTGTTCCCGCTCACCAAAATCACCAACAAACATCTGCTGCCGATTTACGACAAGCCGATGATCTACTACCCGATCCAGACCCTGGTGGATGCCGGGATCAAAGATATTCTGTTGGTCACCGGCGGGCGCAATTCCGGCGATTTTTTGCGCCTTCTCGCCAACGGCAAAGAATTCGGGCTCAAGCATCTGAACTACGCTTACCAGGAGGGCGAAGGCGGCATCGCGGATGCGCTTGGGCTGGCCGAACACTTCGCCGATGGCGACAAGATCTGCGTGATCCTGGGCGATAACATTCTGGAAAAGCCGATCGCGGAAATGGCCCGGGCGTTCGAGACAACAGGAGCGCGGCGCGCGCATTCTGCTCAAGGAAGTGCCCGACGCCGAGCGTTTCGGCGTGGCCGAGATGGATGGCCGCCGCATCGTCAGCATCGAAGAAAAGCCCAAAAAGCCGAAATCCAACTATGCTGTCACCGGCATTTATATGTACGACGGCAGCGTATTCGAAAAGGTCAAAAAGTTGGTGCCCAGCGGACGCGGCGAACTGGAAATCACCGACGTCAACAACGCCTATATTCGCGAAGGCACCATGACCTATTCCTTCGTCGATGGCTGGTGGAGCGACGCCGGCACGTTTGAATCGCTGCTGCGCGCGACCAACCTGGTGGCGCAATCCAGCACTCCCGAGCGGCGCGCAAAAGCCGCCGAAGACTAAGTGCCGCGCACCAGCAGCGCGCCCCAATGGAATCCCGCTCCAAAAGCGGAAAACACTACGGGACCAGCCGCTGGATTCGCCTGCGACCATTCACGCCGCGGCAATCAGCATCGAAGCCGACGACGTATTGCCGTAGCGCGCGACGTTCGAGTAGACACGCTCGGCGGGAACTCCCAGCGACTTGGCGACCCGCACCAGCAGATTCTGGTTCGCCTGATGCAACAGGAACTGCACGACATCTGCCGGCCGCCACCTTCTGCCGCGTCAATACTTCTTCGATTGACGAAGGCAGCTTGCGCGCAGCTTGCAGGATCACCGACAGCCCGTTCATGCGCAGCGGCGCGGACCAATCGAACGCCAGCGAGTCGCGATACTGCCCGTCGCTATGCAGCACGGCATCCAGGATCTCCCATGGTCCCGGACGCGCACTCACCAGCACCGCGCCCGCGCCGTCGCCGAAAAGGATTGCGGTGTTGGGATCGAGCGCGGCGGATTCAATCACTGCCGACATTTTTTCCGCGCCAATCACCAGCACGTCGCCAAAGTGTGCGGCCATCTGCGCCGCCATCGCCATCCCGAATAAACTGCCCGCACTGGCCATGGGCACATCGATCGCTGGAGTGCTTTCGAGTCCCAATCGCGCAGCCACTTCCGCCGCGGGTCCGGGAAATCCCGGCCGTGCGCTGCCGCTGGCCACGAATGATCAGACCCAGTGAGGACGCCTCGACGCCCACACGCGTCAGGCAATCGTGCGCAGCCGCGATGGCGAGATCGGCAACGCTGGTGTCGGCCGCCGCCCAACGGCGCTCTCGAATGCCGGAGGCGCCTTCGATCCACTCCGCCGTGCGTTCCACTCGCGCGGCCATTTCCGCATTGGTGACCACGCGCTCCGGCACGTGCATTCCGAAGCCGTGGAGAAATGCGCGCATGGCGTCTCCGTTCAACTCGCGCGGTCTTGGAGATACGTGTCGATGCGGGCAATCGAATCGAACTTGCGCGGATTGAGATCCCGGTCGGGCACCTTAATGGAAAACTCCTTCTCCAGCGCGCTGACTAAATCCGGGAGAGCGAAGGAATCCAGTAAACCGCTCTCGAACAACGATTCTTCGTCATCGGCAGGCAGGGGCTGCGTGGTCACAGTTTTCAAAACGCGCAGGAGGCGCTCGCGGCGCGTGGCATCAGGCATGAAACTTCATCCTGCCATACTCTGCGGCCGCATTCGCGCAATACCATTCGTAAGTAGACGCGATCCCGTCCTCCAGCGAAATGCGCGCGCGCCAGCCGAGCGAATGGATGCGCGAAACATCCAGCAGTTTGCGGGGCGTGCCGTCCGGCCGCTTGGGATCAAAACGAATTTGCCCGCGATAATCCACGATGCGCGCCACCAACTCCGCCAGTTCGGCGACCGGCAAATCCGCGCCGGTCCCGACATTGAGCAGATTGCCGAAGGGTTCCCCGCCGCCATAGTTTTCCATGACGAAACACGCGGCCGCCGCCAGATCGTCCGCATGCAGAAATTCGCGCCGCGGCGTGCCCGTGCCCCACAACGTCACCGAAGGCGATCTCCATATTTTGGCCTCGTGGAAACGGCGAATCAGCGCCGGCAGCACTTGCGACGTCTCCAGATCGAAGTTGTCGCCCGGCCCGTAAAGATTGCTCGGCATCAGGCTGATCGTCTGGAACCCATACTGCTCCCGGTACGCGGCGGCCAGCTCTCAATCCCGCAATTTTGCGCGATCGCGTAGGCCTCGCTGGTGGGTTCCAGCGGCCCGGTGAGCAGATATTCTTCCTTCATCGGCTGCGGCGCAAGTTGCGGATAAATCGCCGACGATCCCAGGAAAACCAACTTCTGCACTCGATTCTGCCACGCCGCGTGTATGACGTTGGTCTGAATCGCCAGATTATCGTACAGAAATTCCGCCGGATGCGTGGAATTCGCCAGGATGCCGCCCGCTTTCGCCGCCGAAAGGAACACGAACTCCGGAAGTTGGCGTGCAAAGAAACGCGAGACCGCCGCCTGGTCGCGGAGATCCAGTTCGGCGCGAGTCGCAAGAATCAGATTGAGGTAACCGCTTTTCTCAAGCTGTCGAACGATCGCGGAACCGGCCAGGCCGCGGTGTCCCGCCACAAAAATCCTGCTCGACGGAGTCAGCGGAGAAAGTTCGTTCATATTTTTTCTTCCCGGCGATGGCGTCGAAGCACCGCTCTACATCCGGCGCGGACTGCCTTGCTGACTGCGGTGGGATCCTCCGTCATGAACCTGTTTCCATTATCATCGGTTGCCGGCCAAGTTGCGTTTACTGGCTACGCAGTTCCGCGCCCAATGCCTGCGCCAGGCGCGCAATCACCTGCTCCACCGACGCGGCCACTTCCTCCGAAGAAAGCGTGCGGTCCGGCGCGCGAAACGCCATGGATACAGCCATGCTTCGGCTGCTCTTGTCGATGCCCTTGCCCGCGAATACGTCGATGCACTCAACCGATTCTAGATACGCTCCGCCGGCGGCGCGGATCGCCTGCTCAACCGCCGCATACGGCACGTCATTTTGATTACAAAGGACAGGTCGCGATAGACGCCCGGGAAGCGCGGCAGCGGTTCATACACCGCAGTCGGATTCCGAGCAGCCACCAGCTTGCCAAGGAACAATTCCGCGGCGAATACCGCGGTCTGAATTCTATGAGCCGCCAACAACTCCGGCGCGACTTGGCCGATCACGCCCATCGGCTCTCCGTTGATCACCACCCGCGCAACCGTACCCGCTGCATAGCCCTCGACCGGCCCCGTGACTTCAAACGACGCGCGCGGCACGCGTAACGATTCGAGAACGGATTCGACCACGCCCTTGAGATCGAAATAATCCATGGCGCGACGCGTCGACCAATCCGCATCGTTCGCCGCCCCGCCCAGCAAGATGCCGAGCGACCAGTGCTCCACAGGCTCCGCTCGCCGGCCGCGCAAAAATCTTGTCGATCTCGAAGTAGCGAAACGTTGTGACGCGCCGCCGCGCATTCAAGGCCGCAGTCTTTACCAGAAACGGCACCAAGGACCGCCGCAGACGCGCCAAGTCCGAGTTCAGTGGATTTTGGAGAGTGATCGAATCACCCGCGATCTGCGAGAACTGCGCCTCCCCTTCCAATGGCTCCAGCGGCACGCCGCGCAATTCCAGAAATCCTTGGCCGCCCATTACTTTGCGCACCGCGTACCGGGCTGCATCGAGCGGCGTGCTTCCACCCGCAGTCGGAGTCTCCGCGCTGGGAGACGCGGTGATGGCCTCGTAGCCGATCACGCGCGCCACATCCTCGATCAGCACCACTGGATCGGTCGCGTCCACGCGTCGCGTCGGCACTTGAATGCGCTTCAGATTCTCGGACACTTCGTATCCAAGTTTGGTAAGGCTAGTCTGCACTTGTTCCCGCGTCACTGGAATTCCCAGATAGCTACTGACCCGCTCGGCGGGCAGCGAAAACACCGCGCGCTTCAAGCGTTTGGGGTACACATCGGTCACCGGACCCGCCGACTGCGCGCCCGCATCGGAGAACAGCAGCGCCGTCGCTCGATTGCGCGCCGCTTCCAAAGTCTCGTTGGGATCGAGACCGCGCTCGAAGCGGTACGATGAATCCGAACTCACCCCCAGCCGGCGGCTGGTCATGCGGATGTTGGTGGGCTCGAAGTGCGCGGCTTCGAGCAGCACGCTGGTGGTTTCATCGCTAATGCCCGAGAATTCGCCGCCCATGATGCCGGCGAGCGCCATCGGGGATTTGGCGTCGGCGATGGCCAGCGGCAACTCCTCCGCGCCATCCACCGTGCGTCCATCCAGCAATCGCAGGCTCTCGCCTTTCTTGAACCGGCGCACCACCACTCGCTCGCGCACGTTCTGCAAATCGAACGCGTGCAGCGGCTGGCCCCACTCCTTCATCACGAAGTTCGTTATGTCGACGACATTATTGATCGGCCGCGATCCCGTCGCCAGCAGGCGGCTCGCCAGCCACGCTCGACGACTTTCCCGACGCGCACGCCTGAAACCACCTGGCACGTGTAGCGCGTGCACGCGGCGCGGTCCTGAATCTTCACGGGCATCACGGCGTCGCTGAAAGAAGCCGGTTGCGGCGCCTCCGGCAGCACCAGTTGCAAATCGAGTAGCGCGGCGAGCTCCCGCGCGATTCCCACCAGCCCCAAACAATCCGGCCGGTTGGGATACACCTTCATATGAACCAGCGCCTCGTCGATGGGCATCACTTCCGGAAGACTCTTGCCCAGCAGCGATTCGTCGCGAAACACCTGCAATCCGCTGCCCGTCGCGATCATGCCCATTTCGCCGTCCAGGCAAATCATGCCCTGCGACAAGACACCGTGGAAATTTTCTTCGTGGATCGAATCTCCAGTCGGCAGATCGGTTCCGGCCAGCGCCACCGGCACTCCCCAGCCCACTTCCAGCGGATGCGCGGAGGCGGCCACGATGCTTCGCACATCGCCCGGCGCGACTTCGACCTGGCACACAAACTTGTCGGTAGTGCCTTCGAGGGGCCGCTTCGCGCGAATGAAGCCGATGCGCACCGGCGCCAAGTCGTGCGCCAGTATGTGCGTCGCTTCCACGTCCAGCCCCACGCGCGGCAGCGCGGTGAGCAGATCCGCCAAAGGGACTCGCGGCGACAGATAATCCAGCAGCCATCTAGTGTTGACGATCATGATTCAGAAACCAGCATCAAAACTGGCGCAAGAAAGCTTCCTCGTTGTCGTAGAGCAGGCGGATGTCATTGATCTGGTGCCGCAGCATGGTGATGCGGTCGACGCCGATGCCGAACGCGAAGCCCTGGTGCTTTTGCGGGTCGAGCCCGCCCGCCCGCAGCACTTCCGGCCGCGTCATGCCGCTGCCTAAAACTTCGAGCCAGCCGGTGCGCGAGCACAGAGCGCAGCCCTTCTGCCGGCACACCACGCAACTGATGTCCACCTCCGCGCTAGGCGTCGTGAACGGAAAATAACTGGGGCGAAAGCGCAGTTTGGCTTCCGGGCCGAACAGGCCCTTGGCCAACTCCGTCAGCGTCCACCGCAGGTCCGACATGCTCAGCTTCTCGCCCACCGCGAAAACATCCAGTTGCTGAAAGATCGGGTAGTGCGATGCGTCGATATCGTCGGCGCGATAGCAGCGTCCCGTGGTCATCGCGCGAATCGGCACGCGGCCTCCGCTGGCGCGCATCACGCGGGCTTGAAACGCGGTGGTGTGGGTGCGCAGCAACTGCCCCTGGCCCGACATAAAACGTATCGTGAAGATCGCGCGCGGGATGCCAGGCGGGCGTGTTGAGCGAGTCGAAATTATAGTATTCGCTTTCGATGTCGGGATAGTCGTCGTAAGAAAATCCCAAGCCCATCAGGATCTTCTTCATGGTCTCGGCCGTGGCCGTGATCGGGTGAACGCGCCCGGCCCACCGCCGCCGCCCCGGCAGCGTGACGTCCAGATCCGGCCCTGCTGGTTTCGCGGTCTCCTGCAACGCGGCGCGCCGCTGGTCGATCGCTTCCTCGATCCGGCTTTTGGCCGCATTCACGGCCTGCCCGAAGGGCTTGCGCTCCTCGGGAGCCAGCCCACCCAGCAATTTCATCTGCCCCGTCAGCTCGCCCGACTTGCCCAGATACTGCACCCGCGCCTGTTCCAGCTTGGCCACCGAATCGGCCTGGCCGATGTGCGCGAGCGCGCGCTCCACGAGTTCTTGGATCGATTGCATAACAGAGTTTTTGAGCGGAAACTACAATTGTAACAATATGCCGCTGCCACGCGTACTCGAACCCGAAGTGATGTCCAGCGCCGAAGAAGCCGGCGAATATGACGAGATGGATTTCAGCGCCACCGATCTGCTCTTCGCCGAGCGTGCGGCGCAACTGGTCCGTGGCGCGAGCGCTCCCGTCAACCTGATCGCGGATCTCGGCTCCGGCAACGCAAAAATCCCGCTGGCGATGTGTCCCCTTCTCCCCGCCTCCATTCGCGTGTGCGCGGTAGAAATGTCGCCGGAAATGCTAGCGGTCGCGGCCCGGAATCGTGCGCGCGATGGCGTTTCTCCCGGCCGCCTGCAACTCGTCACCGCCGACGCCAAGCGGATTCCGTTCGCCGATCGCTCGGTGGGGATGATCACTTCCAACAGCTTGGTGCACCACATTCCCGACCCTCGCGCCGTGTTTTTGGAGATCGCGCGGATTGCCCGCCCCGGCGCTCCTATTCTGATCCGCGACCTGGTACGTCCGGAAACGCAGGGGGCCTTGGAGCGGCTGCTCGAAGCGCATGCAGCGCGGTGGAGCCCGCTGCAACGCACGCTCTTTACCGATTCGCTCCACGCCGCGCTCACGCTCGAAGAAGTAGAAGAATACTTGGATGAGTGCGGCCTCTCAGACGTAAAGGTCACGCAAGTTACGGACCGTCACTGGAGCGCCGAGCGTGCTTAGACGGCACGCCGTCTTCCATTCCCTTGCGGCTGGGTACGGATAACGAATTTGCCGCGCTGCGTTCGGCCCTCGACGCGGCCGGCTACACTGAGCCGGCGGTTTGCGAGCGCCTGGGAATCCAGAAACTCTCGCAATTCCAATTCGCGACGGACCGCCGGCCGGCGCCGCGGACGGTACCGGAAAATCCGGACTCCATGGACCTCCTCCTCCGTCTGTTCCTCGAAAACCAGCCGGTCGAACGCGATACTGCGCGGATGCTGCCGTTGGATATCTTGGCTGCGCTGGGACTCGTGGCGCATCATGCCTCCAATGCCGGCCTGCTGTCGGGAACCGTGTTGCTGCACCCGTTGCGCGGCCTGTACATTGTTTCCGATCGCCCCAGTCCCATTGAGGACGGCGAGCTCCGTCCGCCCGACGATTTCGTCTATCCGGCAATAATTCCCAACACGCAGTTGTTCCTGGACCTCATCCCGCCGGGCCCGAGCGATGCGTTTCTCGATCTCTGCGCCGGAACCGGAGTCGCCGCTCTGGTAGCCGCGCGCGATGGTGCGGCACACGCGTATTCGTATGACATCACCCCGCGCTCCACCGTCTTCGCCGAGTTCAACCGCCGCCTCAACGGCATCGCGAACGTCACCGCAGCGCAAGGCGATCTATACCAGCCGGCCGGCGAACTCACATTCGACCGCATCGTGGCCCATCCGCCCTACGTCCCCGTGTACCGCCCCAACCTCATCTTCGATAGCGGCGGCCAGGATGGCGAGCAAATCGTGCGGCGCATCATCGAAGGGCTGCCGCGTTACCTTCGCCCAGGCGGCCGCTTCTACGGGCTCACCATGGGGAGCGATCGCCAGCACCCTTTTGAACAACGCTTGCGCGAGTGGTTAGTGCCTGCCGAGAGCGAGTTCGATGTCGCCTTCGTCAACCGCCTAACGCGCACGCCGCGCGAGTGGGCCGCCGAATCGGTCATCAGCAAAAAAGGATCGGTCACCGATATCGCCGAGTGGCGCTCGTTTTTCGAAAACCTGCACGTTAGCGCGCTGGTATATGGGCTAGTGATGATTCAGCGCCGCGCCAAGAACCGGCCGGTATTCACGGTGCGGCGGCAGATCGCCTCGCAAACCGGCCCGGCCGAACATGCGCGGCTCTTCGACTGGGAAACTGCAGTGGTCACTCATGAACCCGCCTGGCTCCTGGGATTGCGCCCGCGCTCGACCCCTGGCATCCGGCTCCACGTCGAACATAGTTTCGCCGGCGGGAATTGGGTACCGGACTCTTATCTTCTCGAGACCGATCATCCCTTCGCCAGCGGACTGCCGGCGCAAGCTTGGACCGCACACTTGCTCGCGTGCGCCGATGGCTCGATGACAGCAGCGGAATTGCTCGAGCGGCTTAAATCCGACGGCGCCCTGCATCCCGAGACACCCGCCAGCGCATTCGCGGAGATGCTCGCTACTCTGATTTCCGGCGGCTTTCTACAGGTATGACCGCAATCCCCTGTTCGCGCATCCGCTGCTCGAATACCTGACGCTTGGTGTCGGATTGCAGCGCTTTGTGCGCCTGGATTTCCTCTTCGGTCGCCAGCCGCTGTGACTTGGCATAGAGCAGTTTCGCCGCAACCACTGCCGCCGCTTCCACCATCGATCCCGCCGTTTGGCCCTTGGCCAGGTTCTGCAGGCTCACCAGCCAGACCTCCGCGGGCAGACTCTTCTCGATCGCCCGGATCTCCTGCCAATATTTCTTAAGGTCAGGCATCCAGACTCTCGCCGCGCAGTACCCGGCCGATCTCCCGCGCCGCTTCCTCCCGCGCGTCCGCGCTCATTTTCGGATGGATGTGCTCGAGTTGAATCGCGTTCTCGTCCCGCCGTCCGCCGAGTTCGGCTATCACCGACCGCCGCAATTCTTCCAGCGTCTGCGGATCTAAACTCCGCACCAAATCGTCAAATTTTGAATTCATGTTCTATCTCCCCAGCGACTTTTCAATCGAATCCGCGTTGCTCGAAAGCTGCACGCCACGCTGCTTGAGATCCTCCGCCCGCGCCAGCAGCGCTCCCGCTACACCTTTCGAGAGATCCACCGGCAGGATCATCTCTTCGCCGACGGCTTCCCGCAACTGATCCAGCACCCGCTCCGCCCGCTCCTGCGCCACGCCTTCGAGCGCCCGCGCCAGCGTGATCGCTGCATGGGATTCCTCGCGCAATCGCGTCCACAGCGCCAGCGGAAGCAGGCGTTCCACCAGTCTTTCAATCGCCCGCGTGGCCTGCCGGCTGCGGCTTTCGAGCGCAGCCAGTTCACTGAGCCCCTTGAAATCCAGTTTGTCCCCGCCCGCGGCGGATTCAATTACCGCATCGAGCGCGGCTTCCCGCATCGCAACCAATTTATCGCCCGCGATTTTCGCGAATTGATTCAGCGCGCGCTCCGCCTTCTGCAGGCTTAGAAAGTGCTGTTCCGCACGCCGCTGCGCCTCTGCTGCTTCCACCACAGCGGGCGTCTCCGCGGCTTGGCGAATCGCCGCCTCCACGCGCTCCTGCAAATCCTCGACGAGTTGCTGCTCGTCCCCCGTGGCCACCGCGTGCAACGTCGGCGTCCGGGCGATGTCAAAGCTCATTTGCCCCCGTCCTTCCGCCATCAAACTAATGCCCGAATCGTCCCCGCGCGGGGCGCTGAAATCGGCAAGTCTCGGCAACGCAATGAGTTGAACAATCGCGCCGGGCGTGTTCCGCTATATCCAAATTTACTTGCGGCTCGATTGAAAATATTAATTGGACACCTTTGGAGTAAGAGCATATGCTTAGTTTTCCCGCAAGGACCTGCGGCGTACTGGCCCTGTCCCGCCATTCGCCTTCGTCGAAAAACCTGAAGCCATGAGCGATCGGTAGCTGTCCGATCCAGCGCTACAGGTGTGTCCAATCGCCGAACTTCAGGGCCAGTTCCTGATTCAATTTTTGCCAGTTCATTCAATTTTGGAGGTGAAACGCTATGGGAGCCAATCCCACACAAGCAGTTGGAATCACATTGTTCTTGATTGCCTTTGTTTTGCTAGCGGGCGCCATGGCCGGCGGCGGCATCCTATACGTTTTGGGATTCCTCGTCCTGCTGGGCATCTCGATCGCCATGTTCATGAAGTGTAAGCCGTGGGAGGACCAGAAGGAGTAGTCATCCGACTGGAAGGATTTCAACTGAGGAGATTATCGAAATGGCTATTGCTGGAATCATCATCACGCTGCTGGGCTTCCTGATCAGCGTTTTTAGTCTCAGCGTATCTTCGAGCACGTCGGGCCGGCTGATCATCGTGCTTATCGGCTTGGCTGTCAGTCTGGGAGGCATCATCGGTGTACTCAACCAGGCGTATATGAAGAACGCGAACTGGAGAAAATAACCAATGAAAACCACACGCTTACTGCTTGCATTGATCCTCTGTCTCGCGCCTCTTGCACTCGCGCAGGCACCCGCCCCTCCGGCTGCCGCTCCACCGGCGGCGGCCCCGCCCGCGGCTCCTGCGGCCACTCCGGTGATGATCACCGATCAGGACGTCAAAGGCCTCTCCGGTCCGGATGCGAAAGCTCGCGCCAACGGCGATCCTGACGGAAGCCTTACCGGCACCATCAACGATGTTACGATCGCTGACCCAGTCACGGACAAGACGCCCAAGGCGAAAGGCCTCACGATTGCCGACATCGTCAATCAGGAAGGCCAAAACAAGATCGCCATCAACTTCGTCTGGACGCTGGTCACCGGCTTCCTGGTCATGTTCATGCAGGCCGGGTTCGCCATTGTCGAGACGGGTCTATGCCGCGTGAAGAACGCCAACCACACCATGATGATGAACTTCATGGTTTATGGCGTCGGCATGCTGGCGTATTGGTTGATAGGCTTCGCGATACAAGAAGGCGGCGTCGGCGCGGTAGCCAACCTGGGCAGCTCGCCTGTGCTCAGTCATGAGTACGTCATCACGTTGTTCGGCAAACCCTTCGGACTCTTTGGCCAGGGCGGCTACTTCTTGACGCACGCCGGCGCCTACGACGTTTTTGCGATGGTGCTGTTCCTGTTCCAGATGGTGTTCATGGACACCGCGCTCACCATCGTAACGGGCACGGTTGCCGAGCGGTGGAAGTATGCGGCGTTCGTAGTGTCTTCCTTTGTGATGGGCGCTTTCACCTATCCGCTTTTCGCCAATTGGGCTTGGGGCGGCGGCTGGCTGGCTACCCTGGGCTCCAGTTTCGGGCTGGGGCACGGTTACTGCGATTTTGCCGGATCGGGAGTGGTGCACGCCGTCGGCGGCATCACAGCCTTGGCCATGGGCATCCTCATTGGACCCCGCCTGGGCAAGTTCACGCGGGACGGCAAGCCGCTCGCGATGCCGGGTCACGACCTACTGGTGGTGCTGCTTGGCTGCTTCATTCTGGCCTTCGGCTGGTTCGGGTTTAATCCCGGTTCCACGCTGGGCGCTTCGGGCAACGGCAACCTGCGCATCGGCAGTATCGCCGTGAATACCATGCTGGCGGGCATGGCCGGCTCCTTCGGTTCCATGTTGTATATGTGGCTGCGTTACGGCAAGCCGGACGCTTCCATGACCGGCAATGGCCTCTTGGCCGGACTAGTGGCCATCACCGCTCCTAGCGGCTTCGTCAACACTGTCGGCGCGGTCATCATCGGACTGATCGCCGGCGTGCTGGTGTGCCTCTCGGTTGAATTCGTGGAACGCAAGATGCGAGTCGACGATCCGGTCGGCGCTATATCGGTCCACGGCACAAACGGGCTCTGGGGCGTGATCTCAGTCGGGCTCTTCGCCGACGGCAAGAGCAACTACGGCGGATCGTGGAACGGCGTGGACGGTTCGGTAAAGGGCCTGTTCTACGGCGACCCCGGCCAGTTGGTAGCGCAGTTGATTGGCGTTGCGACCTTGGTCGGCTTCGTATTCAGCTTTAGCTTCGCGGTCAACTGGGTCATCGATACGTTCCTGGGTCAGCGCGTAAGCGCCGCAACCGAGCTGGCGGGCCTGGACCTGCCGGAAATGGGCGCGCTGTGCTACCCCGAATTCGAAGTGAAGACGCAGTCGGTGGGAGCGTAAGATAATGTCCACCGCAGTGGAAGTTCTCCGGCCGGAAGCTCTCGCACTACCCGAGAGCTCCGCGCCGGTGCGGGTCCTGCAGATTCCGTGGCGCGACCCGTCCACGGTTTCCAGACAGGAACTCGCCGCACACATCAGCTCGCTCGAGAAGGCCTGCCTGGACAGTCCCCGGTCGGCCGATCTTCGCACCTGCCTGGGCATGGCCTACGCTATGAATTACGACGTTTACAAGAGCATGGACGCTCTTGAGACGGCTGTGGGCCTGGACGAAATGCACTTTTTCGCTCAAATGAAGTTATCCGAGCTCTTCTATCGGCTGCGCGCGTTGCCGCGGGCCGAAGAGGAGACTCTCAAAGCGGTCCGCCTGGCTCAGAATGGGTGGGAGCTGTCGCTCGCCCGCAAGCAACTCCAGGAGATCCGCAGGCTGATCCACGACGGTACGCAAAAACCGGCGTGGACCAAATCGCTGAAGGTGCCGGCTATGGTTCTGGCGGCTATGATCGTTGCTTTCAGCGTTCTAATGGTGGTGACCAAATGAGATGGACTTTGTTCGCCGGATGTGCCGTGATGGTGGGATATGTCATGTTTGCCATGGGCGCCCCACTCTTCACCGTGATTGGAGGCGTCGGCCTGGCCGGAGCCTGGAACGCCTGGAAAAGACGAGGAGCGAGCGCTTATGAAAAAAATTGAAGCCATCATTCAGCCCCACAAGCTGGACGAAGTCAAAGAGGCCCTGATCAAGATCGGCGTCAGCGGCATGACGATCTCCGAAGTTCGCGGCCATGGCCGCCAGAAAGGCCACACCGAGGTTTACCGCGGCGCCGAGTATAAGGTGGACCTGCTTCCAAAGGTCAAGTTGGAGATGGTAGTAGCCTCGGCTAATGTGAGTCAGGTCGTCGAAACACTCACCGCCGCGGCACGCTCCGGGAAAATCGGCGATGGAAAAATCTTCATCTCCTCGCTCGAAGATGTGGTTCGCATTCGCAATGGCGAACGGGGAGAAACCGCCATCTGACGCCGGCGACCGATATCGGCGAGCTGGTGCGTCAGGCGATATTAGTTCTTTCGCTGATCATCGTCGCCGCGAAACTGGGAGGAGAGCTGCTCGGACGCCTCGGGCAGCCGCCCGTTCTGGGTGAGTTGCTGATGGGGGTCTTGCTGGGGAATCTCAGTCTCTTTGGGATCACCGCTCTGGAGCCGCTGCGCGATAGCTCCATGCTGAGGGTGGTGGCGGAGATCGGAGCGATCCTGCTGTTGTTTGAAGTGGGCGTCGAGTCCGACCTGTTCCAGTTGCTGGCAGTTGGCTGGTCCTCCCTGGTAGTGGCAACGCTGGGAGTGATCGTGCCGATGATCCTGGGCTACATCGTTTCGTCGCAACTGCTCCCAGACGCTAGTTGGCTGACCCATCTATTTGTCGGCGGCACGCTCACGGCCACCAGCGTCGGAATCACGGCGCGAGTCTTGAAGGATCTGGGCAAAGCCAATACCAAGGAAGCCCGGATCATTCTCGGCGCGGCGGTCGCCGACGATGTGATCGGATTGGTAGTGCTGGCGGTGGTCAGCGGCCTGGTGACAGCGGCGACGGCGAGTGGCGGAGGCGGAGGCGTGAACCTGGGTTCGGTCCTGTGGATTGTAGTAAAGGCATCCGTGTTCCTGATCCTCGCCGTGGTGGTGGGGCGGTTCTGGTCCCAGCGGATCTTCGTGCATGCGGCCAAGCTTCAGGTACCGGGTGTGTTGCTGGGCCTGTGCTTGTGCTTTTGTTTCATTGTCGCAGCGATTTCAGGTTTTGTTGGTTTGGCTCCCATCGTGGGAGCGTTTGCGGCGGGGATTGTGCTGGAAGAAGTCCACTACCATCCGTTCCGCGAGCGCGGCGAGCGCAAGGTGGAGGAATTGCTGTTTCCCATCACCACGCTGATCGTGCCGATATTCTTCGTGATGATGGGTTTCCGCGTCGATCTGAAGAGTTTCGCCTCTCCCGCGGTGCTGGGCTTCGCGGCGTTGATTACGCTGGTGGCGATTGTGGGCAAGCAGATTTGCGGTCTAGGCGTGCTGGAGCGCGGCCTGGACCGCTTGGCGATTGGAGTGGGAATGATTCCGCGAGGAGAAGTCGGGCTGATTTTTGCGGGGATGGGCGCCACGCTGACGCTGGCGGGCAAGCCGATTCTATCTCCGACGACTTTTTCCGCGCTGGTGCTGATGATTATGCTGACCACCTTCATTACGCCGCCGCTCCTGAAACTGGTTTTCGAACGGAAAGGATCTCGGAGTTGATCGAGGTATGCTTGACCTGCAACACCTCAAGACGTTTATGGCGGTCGTGACCACCATGAGCTTCAGCCGCGCCGCGGAAGAGCTTCATTATTCGCAATCGAGCGTGACGCACCATATCAAGACCCTGGAACGGAATTTGGGCGTCCGGCTGCTGAACCGGTTCCGCTTTGCCAAAAGCATCGCCTTGACCGATGCGGGCGGGAAAATTTACGAATACTCGGCGCGGCTCCTGGCGCTGGCGGAGGAGGCCGAGGCAGCGGTTCGACCCAAGGGGAAGCGCTCCGCCGCTAAAAAATTTCGCCAGCGGAGTTAGATCTCGATCTCCATCCGCAACAGCGCTGCACTCAGAGTCTTGCCCTGCGCATCGGTGCGCAGCGAAACCGTTCCGCCGCCGTCCAGCGCCTCGTACAGCAGAAAATTCAAGGCATTCAGATTGGGCAGCTCAAAACGCTCGACGCGCCCGCGGCACAGCTCGCGAAAATGCTCTTTCACCCGCTCGGCCGTTACTTGTTCCACCAATGCCGGATAGTTTTCCGGGCGCAGAGCGATCAGCCCGATGTTGGCGCAATCGCCTTTATCGCCGCTGCGGGCATGCGCGATCTCACGAAGCTGTACGCGGGGCATCTTACGCCTCCCTCACTTGGACCCGCGCCGTCACTTCGTTTTTCGGAATCAGCGCGGGCCAGTACGCCACTACTTCTTCCACCTTCGGCTTGCCGCTCGCCGGATACGTCACTACCGGCGGTCCATTGAGCGCCAGCGGCGCGATCTCGCGCGTGAAGCGCTCGATGGCGGCGGGATCGCTGCCGCGAACGCCCACCCGCAGCGTTACCTCCGCCAGATCGGGCGAGGGTTCCCCCGAGAGTAGCTCGCCGTGACACGCGTTTGCCCCCACATATTCGCTATGGATAGCGTCGAACTTTAGTTCCAGCCGCTCCAGTCTGGTGCGCAAGATCTGATCCGCCATCTTGGCCTTCTTATAAGCGTCGGGCCAGCCGTAGGTCATGGTGCCCGCCGCTTTGAATCCCGCCGAATAGCTGATCGAGACTTTATAGAAGTCCGTTGCAGGGCGGCCCTCGATCCCCCAGAATTGCACGCGATCCGGACCCGCCTGCTTTAACTGAATGGTCGTGAAATCCGCGACCACGTCCGGCGTAATGTAGGCGCGAGGATCGCCGATTTCATACACCAACTGTTCGGTTACACCGGCCACCGTCACCCGTCCGCCCGTGCCCGGATGTTTGGTGATGGCGAAGCGCCCATCGGCTTCGGCTTCGAGAATCGGGTAACCGATTCCAGCCAGATCGGGCATCGTCTCCCAATCCACCTGGCAATTGCCGCCCGTCGCCTGCGCGCCGCATTCGATGACGTGGCCGCCCACCACGCCTGCGGCCAGCCGGTCCCAGTCGCCGCGCTTCCAGCCGAATTCGTGAATGCTAGGTCCCAGAGATAACGCCACGTCGGAGCATCGCCCGGTCACCACGATCTGCGCACCCTGCCCCAGCGCTTCGGCAATCGGAAACGCGCCCAGATATACATTCGCGCTGCGGACCCGTTCCCGGACCCCCGCCAATGGCTCGCCCGTATCCATATTGCGAAGCTCAATGCCGCGCGCAACCAGATCGTCCAGACGATCGAGAATGTTGTCGCCGGTCACAACGCCAATCTTCATCCGCCCCTGGCAACTCGCGCGCGCCAGCGCCGCCGCCACCGCTTCGCCGCAGGTCTCCGGATTCACTCCGCCGGCGTTGGCCACCACCTTCACGCCGCGCTCGCACGATTTCCTTTGCGCCACGCTCGATCATTTGCGGAAAATCCCGCGCATAGCCGGCCTGCGGATCGCGAGCGTATTGCTTTTGCAGGATCGACATCGTGACCTCGGCCAGATAATCCAGCGTCAGATAGTCGATAGGCCCGCCCCGCAATTGTTCGAGCGGCGCTTCCAGCGAGTCCCCCCAGAAGCCTTGCGCATTCGCAATGCGGATCATGAAACTGTAGTTTCCCATGAATGCCGCGCCATAATAAAAACTTAGGCCGCCGCTGCGGGGCCGTTAGCTGATGCCCGACCAACAATGGCGCCCCAAAGCGAATCCCTGGCTCATCGCGCTCGCCGTGATCGTGCCCACGTTCATGGAGGTGCTCGATACCTCCATCGCTTCCGTCGCGCTGCCTCACATCGCCGGGAACCTGTCGGCCACCATTGATGAAGCCACCTGGGTGCTCACCAGTTACCTGGTGGCCAATGCCATCGTCCTCCCCGCCAGCGGTTGGCTCGCGCTGCGCTTCGGCCGGCGGCGATTTCTCTTATTCTGCATCGTCGTGTTCACGGTCTCTTCGTTTTTTTGCGGCGCAGCCAGCAGCCTGTGGATGATCCTGGCCGCCCGTGCGGTCCAAGGAGCCGGAGGCGGCGCGCTCCAGCCGCTTTCGCAAGCCATCCTGCTCGAAAGTTTTCCTCCTCAGAAACGTGGCGCGGCCATGGCGATCTTCGCCTTGGGCGTCGTGGTGGCGCCGGTGCTGGGTCCAACCCTAGGCGGTTATTTGACTGACGAATACTCCTGGCGCTGGGCGTTCTACATCAACATTCCCATCGGCTTCCTCGCCGTGTTCATGGTTTCGCGCTTTGTCGAAGATCCTCCGTATATCACTTCCGCCAAGCCCGGCCGCTTCGACAGCATTGGTCTCGGCCTGCTGGTCGTCTGGCTGGGAGCCATGCAAATCGTGCTCGACAAGGGCCAGGAAGACGACTGGTTCGCCGCGCCGTGGATCCGCTGGGGCGTGACGATCTCGGTGGCTGCTTTCATCGCTTTCCTGATCCATCAAGTTCGCGATCCCCACCCCATCGTCAATCTCCGGGTTTTCAAGGACCGCAATTTCGCGCTGGGCTGCATTGTGATGACCATGTTCGGCGGCGTGATTTATGGGCTGGTGGCCATCCTGCCGCTGTTTTATCAAACCGTCATGGGCTATTCCGCGCGCTCCGCCGGACTCGCCGTGAGCCCGCGCGGCATCGGGGCCATCTGCATTATGCCGGTAGTCGCCGTCCTCACCAGCAAGCTCGACAATCGCTGGCTCATCTCCACGGGATTCCTGGCTTTCGCCGGTACCGCCATTTGGATGAGCCATCTGTCATTGGATATGTCGCAATGGTCGCTGCTGATTCCCATCATCCTGAGCGGCTCGGCGTCGGGATTGGTATTCGTCCCTCTCGCGACCACCTCCATGGGGACGCTGCGCAATGAAATGATCGGCAACGCGAGCGGGCTATACAATCTGCTGCGCAACGTCGGAGGCAGCGTCGGGATCTCAGTGGTGAACACCATCGTCGCGCGCCGTCAGCAGATCCATCGCGCGGAGCTAAGCCGCTACATCAGCCCGGGAGCCAATTTCGATTCCGCGCTGACCTTCTTCCGGGGCGCAGTGGGGCAAGGCACTGATTCGCAAATCGCCACCACTCGCGCCTACGCCTTGATGGACCGCGGCCTCAACCAGCAAGCCGTGATCTATTCTTATGTGGACGACCTTCGCTACATCGCGGTCGTTTGCCTTGTGTGCATTCCCGTCGTGCTGCTCCTGAAACGCGTGAAGCCCAAAGGCGGCGCCGCAGCCGCGGCTCACTAAGGATGCGTCGTTCGGTCACGCCCGCCATCTGAAAAAGTCCAGCAGATATGCCATCTGAGCTTTGACAGCTCTGACCGCCTGTTAATATACTGATGCACGGTCACGCTATGCGCGCGCACGCTGGCAAACCGACGGCCGATCTTGAGATGAGGTGACAGAACTTCCCATGAAGCGCTCCAGTTCAATGACCAGGCGAGCGGCGCTGGGCGGCATCGGCGGCGCACTCGCAGGTTCTTCGCTGCTCGACGCCCAGCAGGACCCGTTCCGCGACCACAGCCGCGTTCCGGCCCTGGACGAACTCACCTCGGTCATGGAATTTGAGGCCATCGCCTTCGCGAAAATGCAGGGCGATTCCTTCCAGTACATGGCGCACGGCGGCGAAGGCGAGTTCACGCTGCGCCGCAATCGCGAAGCCTACGATTGGGTGGAACTGGTTCCGAAAGGCGTCGTCGACGTGAGTTCGGTACAAACCGCTACCGAGATTCTGGGCACTCCCATGGCGTTCCCCATCATGACGTCGCCCACCTCCGGCCATATTCAACTGCACCGCGACGCCGAGGCAGGCACCTATCGCGGATCGGAGGCCGCTTCGAACACGCCCTATATCGTGAGCGACGGCTCCTCGCTGCCGAAGGCGAAGATTGTGGCCGCGGCCAACAGTCCGCTCTGGTTCCAGCTCTATCCGATAAAAGATATGGACGCCATGAAGGCGTGGGCCGAAAACGTACAAACTCTGGGAGGCAAGGCCGTCGTGATGACGGTCGATCAGCAGGCGGCTTTCTACGAGCGGGACTTCCACGAGCAGCATCTGATTTCGGCTCGTCCGACTCGGCCTGTGGTGCCGCCTGGCGGCAGCGGCAATGCCACCTCCGGTCCGCGCGCGTATCGCGTTCCCGAAAGGCGTCTCTGGTACAACTGGAAATACGCCGAGCAGGTGAAGGCGATGCTGAAAATTCCCCTCTTCGCGAAGGGCATTCTCACCGCCGAGGACGCGAAACTCTGCATCGAACACGGTTTCGACGGAGTCTATGTCTCCAACCACGGCGGCCGTTCCTGCGACTACGTGCCTTCCACGCTGGAAGTGCTACCGGAGATTGTGGATGCCGTGCAGGGGCGCGTTCCGGTATTGTTCGACAGCGGCATCCGCTCCGGCTCCGACATATTGAAGGCCCTCGCGCTGGGCGCAAAAGCGGTGTGCATCGGCCGCGGAGCCCGCTGGGGACTGGCCGCCTACGGCGCTCCCGGTGTCACGAGGATTCACGAAATTCTTCAAGGTGAGCTGGTGATGGCGATGGCGCAGACCGGCAGGCCCACGCTGGCATCCATCGATCGGACATTGGTTAAAACCAACTTCCGATAAGGACGTCTATGACCGCGCCGGGGAGCCGCAATCGGTTTTCGATTCTGTACTATCTGGATTCGCCGATCACAGATAGGAACTGATATCATCGAGTGCTGATGCCAGAAGACTCACAAGGTTCGGGTCAGGAACAACAGCAGCAACAGCAAGAACAGCAAGGCTCGAACGTATCCGTCCGACCAACCCAGGTTAGTTTCGGGACGGAGGCCAGCGGGCGGGGGTGAGGGGAGTCACCTCGGACAGCTTCCTCCGGGCCATGCCGGGGAGCACGGCGAGGAGATATTCCTTGACGGGCACACGCAAGCGGCGGCAGGATTCGACCACTGAGAGAATCGCGGCAACCTTGGGCCCGGACTGCGCGCTGCCCACGTGCAGCCAGTTCTTGCGGCCCAGGGCGACCGGGCGCATGGAGTTCTCTGCGAGGTTGTTGGATAACTCGACTTCGGCGTAAGCGAAACACCGCCGCAGCTTCGGCCACATATTTAAGGTATAAGTCACGGCCTGGCCCAGCGTGCTTTTCGGCAACACGGTCGCACGCAGCGACACGCATTCGTCGTGGATCTCGGCGGCCCACGATTCGGCGTGCTCGCGCCGCAAGGCCAGACGATCTTGGACACTCAGGTGTTGCTGTCGCGCGTGGCGGTCCACCAGAAACAGGGCGTCCATGCGCGTAACCATATTGAAGGCGGCGGCATCCTGTGGATTCACCTTGACCGCATCGACAAACTTTCGTCGCGCGTGCGCCCAGCAACCGACGTGCACCATCTTCGGCCCGCCGACACCTTCGTAGGCCTGATAGCCATCGGTTTGTAAGATCCCTTCCCACTCGCCCAGGAACTTGCGCGGACCATCGCGCCCGCGGCCCAACTGAAACTCGAATACCGTTTCGCCACCCGGCGAGCCGTATTGCCACAAGTACGCTTGATGATCGGAGCCCCGCTGATCGTGCATCTGCACAGGAACGGTGGTTTCGTCGGCCTGTAAATAGGGTTCGGCGAGCAGATCGCGTCGCATGGTTCTCACGATGGGCTCGAGCAGTTCACCCACACGCATCACCCAACCGTCCAGTGTCGCGCGGCTGATCTCCACGCCCGCTTCGCGTTCCAGGATGGCCTGCTGACGATACAACGGAAGATGATCGCAATACTTTGCGATCACTGTGTTGATGACCACGGTGTCGCTCGCCAGGCCTTTGTCCACGATGCGCGGCGTCAGCTCCGGCATCGCGATGGTGGAACATTTTCTGCACGCGCGTTTTTCACGCTTCGTTACGCGTACGAACCAGCGCGCCGGCTCATGATCGAGCACTTCGCTTTCGTCGTAGCCGATGATGGACGTTTCTTCGCCGCAGGTTTTGCAGTTCGCATCCATGCAGGCGATCACTTGCTCGATGCGCGGCAGATTCTCCGGCAGCGGATTGCGCCCCGGATGAGGTTTGCGCTCTCGCGACGGCCGTTGTGGAAGCGGTTCGCGACGCGCTTCGGCTTCTACTTCATCGCGCGTGGCGCTGGGCTCTACTTCCGCCAGCAGCTCCAGCTGCAGATTGCTCAGCGTTTCGCTGTGCGGGCCCAACACTTGAATGCGCCGTTGCCGCAGGCGTTCTTCCAGCAGCTGAATCTGCGCTTCCCGTTTTTGAATCGTTAAGTTCGCCCATTGCAGTCTGCGATTCGCCGACTCCAAATCGCGTTCCAGCATCGCGATATGCACCTGTGGATCGAGAGCCGCCATGGGGGAGATGCCCCATATTACGCGAACTCCCGAAAATGTTCCAGAGCTTTTTCCATCCTTTTCAAGCGCTCTTGCGATACCAGTTGCGCTGCTTGGTCTGCTTCACATCCAGCCCGTTCACCAGCATCGCCAACTCTTCCGCGCGCATCGTTACGCTGCGCACCTTGTCCGCCTCCGGCCAACGAAAACGGCCCTTCTTCGAGACGTTTCGCGCACACCCATAATCCGCTGCCATCCCACACTAAGGCTTTCAGCCGTGTTTTCGTTTTATTGGTGAACAAAAACAAGTGCCCGCTCAACGGATCTTGTCCCAGATGATCGCGCACCAACCCGTGCAAACCTTCGAACCCCTTGCGCATGTCGATGGCTTCCACCGCGATGTAAATCTTGGTCGCCAGCCCCAGCCCGAACATACGCGCTTTCAGCCATGCGAATCAGTCGCACCAGACTCCGCATCGGCGAATCGCCATGAGCTTTCGATGCGCCGTCCGTTCGCCAACCTGAGTGTAAATCCCGGCCCGGCCGCTTCGCTTGGCCACTTCGACTGCCACCATGCGTGGCCGCCGCTCTTGTTTCCGCGGCTTCACCGCATGCTCGCGCCGCCAATAGTCGAACGTCGTCAAGGCAATGCGGCGCTGCCGACAAAACTCCCGCCGCGTCAACCCGCTGGCCGTGTACTCCTCCAGCACTCGCCGCATCTCGGCAGACCGCTTCGTCTCTTTTCCCATGCCGCCATCTTCGGCGATTAACGGCACTCCCTCAAGATGGGTTGCTCAGACGCTTACTCTTGACTCGCTTATTATACGCTCCTGCAATGTGGACGAATCGGCTAACTTGAGTCCGCAGTGGTTGGAAGGCGGCCCGGCCACTTTCGCAAAAGGTCGCGGTAGGGAGCAATGGCACTCTGCCGCTACCCGGCTATCCGCGAGTTGTCCTCGAAGCGCTGCTGGGGGAAGTTACTTCGCTTGTGTCAGAACCATGAGGTTTCGACACTGCTTATCGTGGGCGTCCGCCCCGATTGGAATCAGTCGATTACCAGAGGAACACCAATACCGCTTTCGGCACACTGCGGACAACTAGCTTCCGGATTGCCGATCTCCAGACGGAACCCTTAATTCATCGTCTTTTCACTAGGAGTGTAGTACCAACTATGTTGGAGTTCGCCGTAAGGACGAAGAGCGCCTGAGTGAAAGGTTTAATCGTTAACTGGCGCTAGTCTCTACGTGCGTTTTAGGCGTAGGCGAAGGCCGATCAAACTTAGCAGACCGGTGCCGAGTAATAGCACGCTGGTTGGCTCTGGCGTTACCGTAGCTGTAAATGTTGCGTCTTCAATCGCGTGGTCCGAACTGAAGAGGAGGACACCAGCGCTCGTGTTGTGGGGGCCTCCTGGTCCAGACGCCTTCCCTCCAGTGCCTGAAATCGGTCCGAGCGCGGTTAAATCATATCCCAGAAACGCCGGGTCTCCAGTTTCGTACACTACACCCGTGAGCGAGGTCCCTGCGGGATTGTCCAGGGTCGCGATCAACACGAAGGGCGCACCGAATGGACCCGGCGTCGGTTGATTGAAACTTCCGGCAACCTCAACCAGGTCGGTAAAGGTAGCGAGTGAAAAGCCATCAATCTTTATCGTTGCGGAACCAGGATTCACCAGGAAAGCATCGAAGGGGGAAGGACCAGGTGCAATGTTCGACGTGTCTCCGACGAGCGTAACAGTGACCGAAGCATTCGTGAACGCTGTGCCACCTAGCGAGCCCGTTGCTGTTGTTGTTTCTACGTAAGTGATCGGAGCCGACCATGCAGCTCCTCCGAAGATGCCGATCACAGCCAAGACAACGGACCACCTCATACGTTTCATGGGATGCCCTCTTCGGAAGATTATATACCGCGAGACCCCAGTACTGCACGGCCTGTTTTTGATGGAAATAGTACTGTGCATGCTCCGGTCGGTCGCAGATGGTTTCCGGGTAATGGTGAAGCCGTCTGCGCGTCACGCGCGTAGTTCCTAGAACGTTATTAATTCTAGCGAAATGATCTCTTAGCGGCCCGGATTTGTCGCCAACACGAAAACGCCATCATATTGAAGCGGTTAAGTTTAGCCGATCAGTAAGTAGTTTGTGCCTGGGCGACGGCGTACTCGGAAGTTATCCACTCCAGGACTGTCCGGCGTGCCGAAACCATTTCCTTCCGGCACACTTGTGCCCGCGTGACAACCATTGAGGATAGTGCCAAATCCGGGAACGGTCGATGTATTCTTAGAGGAATCTGCCATGTTGGGTCGAGGAACAGCACGAACCAGTGCGGTACTTTGCACACTATTGATCAGCTCGGTGCGCTCGTTCGGGAGCGATGCCATCGGGGTCCTGCATCCGCAGTGCGGGTTCCCCTATCAATACCTTCTCGAAATTACTAACTATCAAGGGCATCGGCTGGAGAAAACAATTGAGTTCAAAGTTTTAGGAGAATCCGGCCTCCAGCTGTACGCGAATCAGTGGGTTGATTCGCCCCGCCAGGACGATGCGAAGTCCAGCCGGATTCAAATAGTTCACCTGTCTCGCCACTGGTGGCGAACCATGGAGATGTCGGGTAATTTCGAGATCGTGTTCGACGATGGCCGGAAGCTGGAAGGCTCGTTTAGGGCTAAGTACGTCAAGCCACCAGGTGATTTCATTTGCGAATAAGCCTGAGTTAGGGACACAGAGTTAGCGCACTACCTTCCCCCTCCTCCCCTTAATTACCAGAACGATCACAAATCCAAAAGGATTTCCTTCCGGCGCATAAGCTGGACGGCATGGTTATCCATCGGCAGGTCCAACTGATAGAGGTGTGACGAAAGGGTCCGAAGACGCTTTCCGGCTCAGCCTAGGTCAGCCTGTTTTGAGTTCGGAGCCGGGTCCCACTTCCGGCACAACTTCGTCAGGTATTCGACGGAGGTCTGCTTCTCAGCGGCCACGATGTAGAGCGCCAGGCGGCGGGCGAATTCAGATCGTTGCGCGGCCACTGATTCCTCGGGTACACCCACGACCAACTCTTTCCCAGACTCTCCCCTGTGCGGTAACAGAAGGCCTTCGCTGTATTGCCACAGGAGAATCAGATCGGGGTAGTTGCTGGCGGGCAAGCTCTGGTTAATCG
The DNA here is from genome assembly GCA_963779075.1 of Bryobacterales bacterium. GTDB lineage: Bacteria > Acidobacteriota > Terriglobia > Bryobacterales > Bryobacteraceae > Palsa-187. The sequence continues at coordinate 2,840 of CAVZWS010000011.1, read as the reverse complement.
CAGACTCGCAGTGCGCCATCAGATCGGAGTATCCCAAGTTCCTCAGGAGCTTCGAATATTCCTCACGTCGTTGCGCCTCCTCGCCGGAATCCCGTGGTTTGGTCATGGGCCGGTTCATGGATCGCCAGTCTTCGGACTTGATTGCCCACTTAAATATCCTCTCCAGGCGGCTGAGTTGATCACAGACGTACTCCGGGCGGAGCTTTTTCGGCCGACCTGGGTGACCTTCGCCTGTCATGACAACATCTTAGGCGAAACCTGCCTGTCCTTTGGCAGAACGTCATGACAACGGCAAGGCCAATATGGATCGACCTAGTCGCTGAGGTTCCGAGACTGGGAGACAGAATCCACCTATCAATTCATTGATTCCGCAGAAGCGCCGGACATAATCACGCCGCCAAACTGAGTTCGGAGCACGTGCCGACGATAAGGTTGGAGCATGAAACGGCGGAGCTTCCGTTTAGAGCAGGATCTCATCGACGCTGTGGATGCAGTCAGCAATCACTTTGGCCTGAACCGCACGGAATACCTCCGGCGTGCCTTGACATCCGCTGTCCATGGGGATGCCAGCCTGTTGAACACTGAGCTTCGCTTGCCCGCCGTTAATTCCTTCCTGAAGAAGCTAGCCGAAATTAGCAGGCGGAAACGGCAATCAAGAACGGGCGGGGCCACCTTGAGCCTCCGGGACCAATTGAAAGGCGTTCGTGCCGCCCTCCGCAGTGACCGGACCCCGCCCCAGCTCGAATCTGGTTTACGAAAACGCGCCGCGCAGCTAGAAAAAGCGCTTAAGGGTGAACCAAATGGATAACCGTATCCCAAAAGTTAATATGCCCCACATCGGGAATCCGAGGTGGGGTGTGTTTCGGCCCTTTCAGCAGCTAGATTATGATCGCCGGTCCAGATTCGCACCCTCGGAAAGATTTCCAAAAAAGAATTTGTCATGCACAGGAGTGAGAGCAAGTGAATCCAAAATATAACTCGCTGAAGAAACCTGTATTGAAAGTGTTGGCGGCTCAGGAAAAGTGGATTTCCGTTCCCGTAATCGCACAGAAGGTGAATCTTCGATATTCCTTTCGCGGCTTGTACTCCTATCTCCGACGGCTAGCGGCGGTTCGGCCTGGTCGAACTCGGCCGCGGGAAGGGGCGGCGTGTTTACTACCGGATTACCCAGCTAGGCATCGATCGCCTGGAGTATTGGGCCAGTAGAAACGCTGACGGACGGGATGCATGACAGACCCGCACACTATGGTGTCCAATAAAGAGGTCGGTAAGCGGCTCCTGAAGGTCGAGGAGGCTGCCCGCTACCTGGGTCTCGAAGTGGACACCGTCTACAAGAAAGCCCGGTTGCGGGAGCTTCCCTCGGTCAAGGTGGGTCGGGCGTTGCGGTTCGATGTTGAAGCGTTAGAGCGCTTTATTGAACAGCACACGATCGAAACCATCGACTGAAAGGAGTACGCAGAAAGTGTCTATTCACAAAGTAGAAGACGGAGTCTATAAGATCCGTTGGCGAGAAGGAGGTAGGAACCGCAGTCTGAACGTACATGGTTCGCATGAACTGGCGACCAAGATCCTGCGCAAGAAGCTGTCGGCGCGGGATGAGAATCGCCACCTGGACGTGAAGAAGGAGGTCAACTTTCGGATGACAGCGCTATTCGACCGATACCGGGATCAGTATGGGCTGAAGAAGAAGTCCTGGGATCGGGAGAAAAGCATTCTGGAGGACATCCGGAAGGAGTTCGGGAGCCGTTTCGTGAGGGAGATCGACGGTGCCGCCATCAACGGGTGGTATCAAGGTCTCACCGAAGGAAAGGGCTCTCCCCCGGAACGGCCGTGCGGCACTTCAATGTCATGCATCACATGATGGCGAAGGCCACGACTGTCTGGTCCAAGGATACTGGCCTGGATCGCAATCCCGCGGATGCGGTGGAACTGCGGCGGCCGGATGACCAGAGGGAGCGTTATCTCGATGCTGAGGAGATCGGCAGGCTAAAAGCAGCCCTGGACGAAAAGATGTACCGGAAGGGCGGGAAGGGCATCAACCAGACGTTTTTTCGTTTGCGATTGATTGTTCTGACCGCGCTGACCACAGGGATGCGGATTGCCGAGGTCTTCAGTCTAGATGGCGTGACCTGATCTACAGGGAGGAGTTGATCGCGGTCCGGGCCAAGCTGAAAGGCGGCAAAGTCCGCTATGTTCCGATGCCTCCGGAACTGGCTTCGGAGTTCAGGAAGTTCCCGGCCATTTTTGCGGAGGAGCGCATTTTTCCTCCTGTGCCGGGAGCCAAGCGCGATCGCCAGAGGGTGGATCGGAGTTTCGACACCATTCTGGAACTGGCCGGGATCAAGGAGTTCCGATTCCACGATCTCCGGCATACATTCGCGAGCTGGTACATGATGAACGGCGGCGACCTGTACGAACTGGCCAAGATCCTGGGCCACGCAAACATCAAGATGACCGAACGCTACGCCAAACTGGCCAAGAGTCATATCGCCAGGACGGGTAGCACGGCACGCGAGATGTGGAAGCTGATGGAAGGAGTCCTGCGGAAGCAAGCATCGGGAACGGTTTGAATGTTCCCGTATTGTTCCCGCGCTTAAAAACCAATGTTTCTGGCGATCACTAAATGCTTTAGAATGTGGTGGCCAGATAGGATGAGAAGGGCCGGTCCCTCGGCGGGATGCGTTACGCTCCCAATGAGAATCGCACTCGAAGGTGCAATCGAAAAGGAGACCGGCCATGAAAAAGCGTATCACTGTGAAGACTCGATTGACAGGAGAGAAGACCCGGCGAGAGAAGCTCACGATCGGGTCCTCGGGGGACACCCAAAACCGGCCATACGT
>CAVZWS010000010.1:0-22809 GCA_963779075.1 Bryobacterales bacterium | reverse complement strand
GAAAACATATAAAATTGAGACCGTCCAAGCTTCGCGCGGCGACACGGTAAATCTATGACCAAACCATTGGCGGGAATATTTCTCACACTTGCAGCAACACTGGGAGCGGCCGGCGCCTATCACATTCTCAAGACCATTCCCATCCCGGGCGATTACGGCTGGGATTACCTCACCGCCGATAGCGAAGGCCGGCGTCTGTATGTTTCTCACGACGAAGAAGTCGTGGTCCTCGATCTCGACTCCGGCGCCATCGTTGGAAAGATCCCTGGCAGCGACGTCCACGGCATTGCAGTCGTCAAGGAATTGGGACGCGGTTTTATCAGTGCCACGGACCCCGGTTCCGTGACGGTCTTCGATCTGAAGACTCTCGCCGTGATCGGCAAGGTGCCCGTCGGCAAAGATCCTAATGCGATCTTCTATGACGGAAAGACGAAGCGTGTGTTTACAGTCGATCGAGGCAGCAAGCGCGTGAGCGCGATTGATCCGAAGATCGCCAAAGTTGTCGGAACCGTCGAGGGCCTGGGAGGCCGCACGGAGCATGCGGTGTCCGACGGAGCCGGGCACATATTCCTGAATATGCAGGATCTTGGGAAGCTGCTCCGAATCGACGCACAGGCACTGAAGGTCACAAATACATGGGCGCTGGCCCCCTGCGGGCAGCCCAGCAGCATGGACATGGATCGCGTGCATCAGCGAATCTTCATTGGCTGCCGCAGCGGCGTCATGACGGTGGTCAACAGCCTCACCGGCAAAATCGTCAACATGCAGCCGATCGGCCGGGGTGTCGATGCTACCGAATTCGATCCCGCCAGAGGCCTGGCATATTTTTCGAGCGGCGGCGGCGACGGTTCCCTGTCCATTTTTCATGAGGACACGCCGGATAAATACACGCTCGTAGAAACTGTGAAGACCCAACCCGGCGCCCGCACCATGGCGCTGGATCGCAAGACTGGCAAGGTGTATCTGTCGGCCGCGAAATTCGGCCCTGTGCCGCCTGCCACCAAAGAGGGCCCGCGGCCGAGAGCGCCCATGATTCCCGACTCCTTCGGAGTCCTGGTTTTAGGCCAATGACAGCGAGTCCGCGCGGCGACCTGATAAAATAACAGCTTGCCTCCCACGCCTTTCCAGTCCAGCCGTCCCCGTGTGTGCGCGGTGAGCTATCTCAACACCGTTCCGCTGGTGTGGGGGCTCCTCAAAGATCCTGCGCAATCGCAGACCTTTGACCTGCGCTTCGCCGTCCCCTCAGTATGCGCGGACCAGCTCGCCTCGGGCGAGGCCGACATCGGCATCGTTCCCGTGATCGAAATGGATCGCCAGAAGCTGGCCTATTTCCGCGAAACCGGAATCGCCTCCTACGGCCGGGTGCGCAGCATCCTGCTAGTCTCCAAGGTTCCGTTCGGCAAGATCCGGAAGTTGGCGACGGATTCCGGCTCGCGCACGTCGGTGATGCTTTCGCGCATCATTCTGGCCGAAAAATATGGCGTCGAGCCGCAAGTGATCTCGCACCCGCCGGATCTCGCGGCGATGCTGGGCATGGCCGACGCGGCGCTGTTGATCGGCGACGCAGCGCTGCGAGTCGATCCCGCCACGCTACCGTTTGAAACGCTGGACCTCGGCGAACAGTGGACCAACCTCACCGGTCTGCCCATGGTGTTCGCGGTCTGGGCGGGCCGCGCGGAAGCCATCGTCGAGCCGTACGGCGCCGCGCTCCAGGCGTCCTGCCGCTACGGATTGGCTCACATCGACGACATCATTCGCCAGGAAACCACCCAGCGCGGTTTCCCGGAGCCCTTGGTCCGCGAGTACCTGACGCGCCACATCCGTTTCGAACTCTCGGACGCGCACTCGACCGCCATCGAAACCTATCTCAAGCACGCCGCTGCGCTGGAGCGCACGGCCGTCTCTGGAGGCGTCTCCGCATGATGACCCGCGTCGAAGCGATCGATCTCTTTAGCAGCGACGACCTCGTTGGCCTCGGCATGGCCGCCGACCGGGTGCGCCGCAAGCTGCACCCGGAAGGCGTGGTCAGCTACATCATCGATCGCAACATCAACTACACCAATTTCTGCACTGAATATTGCAGCTTCTGCGCCTTTTACCGCCCGCCCGGGCATGAGGAAGGCTACGTGCATCCGCAGGAAGTGATCTTCGACAAGATCCGCGAGACCATCGACCTGGGCGGCACTGGCATCCTGATGCAAGGCGGCCTGCATCCGGATTTGAAGATCGAGTGGTACGAAGACCTGCTGCGCGGAATCAAGCAGCGTTTCGATATCTGGTGCCACTGCTTCTCGGCGCCGGAGATCGTCAATATCGCCGAGGTGAGCGGCTTGTCGCTGCGCGATACTCTCGCGCGCCTTCGCGACGCCGGTCTCGATTCAGTGCCCGGCGGCGGCGCGGAAATTCTGGATGACGACGTCCGGCGCCGCATCAGCCGTCTGAAGTGCACGACGCAGGAGTGGGTGGATGTCCACCGCACCTGCCACGCGCTGGGAATTCGCACCACGGCGACCATGATGTTTGGCACCGGCGAGACCATCGAGCAGCGGATGAACCACTTCGACCTGGTTCGCCAGATTCAGGAAGACACCGGCGGCTTCACGGCGTTCATTCCCTGGGCGTACCAGCGCGAAAACACTTCGCTCGGCAATTTCGTCAAGCAGGAAGCCACGGCGGTGGAATATCTGAAGATGTTGGCGCTCTCGCGGCTGTATCTGGAAAATATCCTCAACATTCAGTCTTCCTGGGTAACTCCCGGTCTGAAAACGTGTCAACTAGGGCTGCGCTTCGGCGGCAACGACGTCGGCAGCATCATGATCGAGGAGAATGTGGTCAGCGCGGCGGGCGCGCATCATCGCGCGTCCGAAGAAGAGCTCCGCCGCCTGATCCGCGACGCCGGCTTCGTCCCCAAGCAGCGGGACACCCTGTATCGCACGTACTATCTAAACTGACATTGACTAAACTAACAGAGGCGGCCATGAAACCAATGCCGCTCCCAAGGACGTCTAAACCGATTATGCGCTTCACGAGTCTGTTTTTTCTGGCTGCCAGTGCCTTCGCCGCCACGCCCACCCAGATTCTAACCAACCCGGTTTTGCCGCGGCAGCCGATACGCTTTGAGCCGCATGTCGGCCGCAGCGCCCCGGCCGGCTCAATTGAATGGTCGGCGCGCGGCTTGGGGTATTCGCTTGCCTTCACCGCGGACGCGACCATGTTCCGGCTCGGCGACCGAACACTCGCATTGCGCCTGCTGGGCGCCGATCCCCACGCGGCTTTCGAAGCCGCATCGCCCTATTCCGTGCCCACGCAGTATTTCACGGCGGCCTACCGCGGACCGGTGCAGAGTTATCGCCGTCTGCGGCGTCGCCAAATCTATCCGGGCGTCGATCTGGTGTTCTACGGAACCGGCGACAATCTGGAATACGATTTTGAGATAGCGGCAGGCGCCGACCCCTCGCGCATCCGCCTGCGCTTCGACGGCGCGGACCGTTTGCGGATGGCGCTTAACGGGGATCTGCTGGTCGACTTAGGCAGCCAGACCGTTACCCAGCACCTTCCTGTGGTCTATCAGGTGATAGCGGGCGGGAAGCGGACGCCGATCCATGCCGAATATCAAATAGAAGCCAATCGCGACGTGACTCTTCGTTTGGATCGCTACGATCCGTCCGCCCCTCTGGTCATCGACCCGGTGATCACCTTCGCGGCTTTCCTGCCGGGCTCGAAGAACTCGGTTGGCGTGGCCATCGCGCACGATGCCAAAGGCTTCATCTACCTGGCGGGCAACACCTCTGCCACTGATTTCGTCGGCACGCCGAACGCTTTTAACGGAATCATTCGCGGCACGCAGACAACATGGATGATGAAGCTCGATCCCTCCGCCACCAGCGGCGACCAGGTGATTGTGTATTCGAGCTTGTTCGGCGGCAGTTTGGTCGACAGCCTCAAAGACATGTCGGTCGACAGCGCCACCGGTTTGGTGTACCTCACAGGCTCTACCACGTCCACCGATGTGCCCGTCACCACGGGGGCGTTCCAAACTACACTTACAGGCGCCACCAACGGATTCGTGGCGGTCTTCGATCCCACCCAGTTTGGTACTGCGAGTCTGTTGTACGCGACTTATCTGGGCGGAACTGGAATTGATGTGCCATACGGAATCGCAACCCACAATGGCAACGTTTATATTACGGGCTCCACCACCTCCGGCGACTTCCCTGTGGCCAACGCTACGCTTCCTTCCAGCCAGGGCGGGACCGACATGTTCATCACCGAGCTGAACCCTGCCCAGAGCGGCGCCGCCAGCATGGTTGCCAGCGGCTATTACGGAGGAGCGGGCCTGGATTACGGCGCATCGGTGGCGGTGGACGCCGCGGGCTTTGTGTACGTAGCCGGAATCACCTACTCATTTAATCTCCCCATCACCGTCGCGACAGCTTATCAGCCAAACGCCAACGGAAGCGGCGAAGCCTTTCTGGTAAAGCTCTCCTTGGAGCTGCCGCTGATTATGTACTCCACTTACCTCGGTGGAACCGGTACCGATGGCGCCAAAAAAATTTTGCTCGATCCGGCGGGAAGAGTCGCCATCGCCGGTTACACTTCATCGGCTAACTTTCCCATCACCCAGAACGCTTACCAATCGCAACTGGGCGGTCCGAACGCCACTAGCACCTTTAGCCCCACTAACGCGTTTTTATCGATTCTGGATTTGACGCTTCCGCCCGCGCAATCCCTGGTGTACTCCACCTTCTACGGCGGAAGCGTGGATGAAGTCCCTTACAGTTTGCGTCTGGACGCGAACGGAACTTACTATTTGGGCGGCTTTACTCTCTCGCCCGACCTGCCGGTTTCTCAAAACGCGATCAATTCGTCTTCCGCCAAAGGCGGGTTTGACGGCTTCATTGCGCTTATCAATCCTGCGGCGCCGCCGCTCAATTCGCTGGTTTATTCCAGCTACGTTACCGGGCCGGGATCGCAAATCGTCTACGGCGTGGATTTTGACGCTTCCGGCACCGTTTACTCCACTGGTTATTCCACCGGCGACATTTACCCTGCCGGTTATCAGGCCTATACTGCGGCTCCGGGCATTTCCCAAGTCTTTCTCTACGGGTTTAAGCCCTGATTTGGGAAATTATTCACTTGACTGACCACTACAAAAGGCGCATAATCATTACATGGAAGCGCCAAAGACCCTTCAGGAAGCGATCATCTACTTCTCAGACTTCGACCGTTGCCGCCAATTCGTAACCGAACTGCGCTGGCCGGATGCGAAGGTGCGCTGCCCATACTGCGGTTCTGAGAAGGTTACCTATCTGGAAACCGCCAAACTGTACAAGTGCTATGGCGATCATCCGAAACCAAAGTTTTCCCTCAAGGTCGGAACCATCATGGAAGATTCCCCGCTGGGTCTGGATAAGTGGCTCACCGCCATGTGGCTGATCGTGTCCTGCAAAAACGGTATTTCCAGTTGCGAAATCGCCCGCGACTTGGGAATCCGCCAGAAGTCGGCTTGGCACTTGGCACACCGCATCAGGTTCGCTCTGCATCAAGGATCGTTCGATAAGATGCTCGCCGGTCACGTCGAAGTGGATGAGACCTTCATCGGCGGCAAGGCGCGGAATATGCACGTTGCGAAGCGTGCGCGTCGGATCACTGGCACCGGAACCAAGGACAAGGTTCCGGTTATGGGTATCCTGGAACGCGGCGGCAAGGTTCGCACCGCAGTAGTTCCGAACCGCAAGAAAAAGGCGCTTCAGGCTGAAGTCCGCAAGCATGTGGAAGCCGGATCGTCGCTCTATAGCGATGCGCTGCTTTCCTACGATGGATTGGCCGGAGAGTTCGCTCATCAGGTTGTGGATCACGCGGTAGCCTATGTGGACGGGCAGATTCACACTAACGGCTTGGAAAATTATTGGTCGTTACTAAAGCGGACCATCAGCGGTACTTACGTTTCGGTCGAACCCTACCATTTGTTTCGGTACTTGGATGAGCAAGCCTACCGCTATAACAACCGCAAGGACATGGGAGATTTCGACCGCTTCAAATTGGCCGCTTCGCAAATCGTCGGCAAGCGCCTTACCTGGAACGATGTCACTGGCAAAGGTCAGGACCTACAAACGAGACTCCCGCACTGAGAAGGAACGAAAGCGACAGGGGCGCGGTAAAAGATAGGCACCTTCATTCCAGGATTTCAATCTCATTGGGATTGACTAAGTTTGCCGGAACTAAATCGACACGACCGTCCGGCAGTTTCACTTTCACGATACGCTGGTAACCTGACCCATTCAGAATATCCACTGCTTGCTTAACGGTTAACTGTTTCTGGCAGTGGGGACACGACATATTTTCCATTTCGGAGGCTCCTATGGCGGGAAGAAAACTTGTGAGGCAATTAAAAGGTGTTGGTACGGTTTATCGCGGCGATGCTCAGTTGCAGCCGCCTGCAAACTACAGGATTGACGTATTCCGAGATTTTATCGACAGCGGCATTGGCGGCTCCGAGATCCCTGGAATGTTTTCCCTTGAAGGGGTGATCGAGGATCGTGGGCTACCCATTGGCGTACCGCTCAAGCTCGCTACCGCGCAATTCATATTTGAGTTTTGGGTTAAGGATTCCAGGGGGACTATGGTGGGCAACGGCTTCACCGATCTGCAAGGGGGAACAATCAGCGTCGAAAGCCTGCCCTAGAAATTCTTTCCAATCGCCATTACTCCACCGCTGTACGGTCCGCCAATGTTCGCGGGTGATAGGCTCAAGACTTCCCGCCCAATCTTTCGAAAACCCAGCCGCATTCCACCATCCGTCTAAGTAAAGCAACTCCGGGCAATGAATAAATGGAAATGAAGAATCAATCCCTAAGCGGAAGTGCCCACCGGACGCATTCGCGCTATGCTCCCCAATCGGATCGGCTGAGAGCCACACAAGTGATACGCGACTACTACGGTAAGAGGCGCGAGGCTCGATATATCCCGCATTGGGAATTCCCTCGATGTGAAGGCCATCGGTGTAGTGCCAATAGATCACTGAGTAGCTTAAAGTGCGTCCTTGGCTTTCTTGTCGGCAGGATCATAAAGCAACTCCACTGATCCGCTTCCCCTGACGCTTCGAAACGTGAGAGTGATAACGGTCGATGGAAATATCCAAACGGAACGGCTTTCAGTTGCCGCGCCGTCTGGCACAGTATCTTCCGTGGTGGGCTTCCCGTACTTTTGAATCAAGGGAGTCTTTATGGTGGCATAATCGCTGGCCGACGCAATTAAGTTTGAAAGTTCGACCTCCGCGATTGGCTTCGTAACAGCGTTATATCGGTCTGGGTCAGTTCGGGCAGCGGAAAGATGCACGCTTAGTTTTACGTCTCCCACGGTAACGCTGTTTGATTCGAGCGTGGCCTTGGCTTCGCCCAGCGTCATGCCCCATTTGATCTTGTTCCATCCGTCAACATCTTTCGGAACTTGGCCGAATATGGCAATGGAGGATACGATTAGCGCCAGTATGGTTTTCTTCATGAAGGCTTCGGGCTAATTTTTTTGAGTTGCTTCTTTGGTTTCCACTTTTTGAATGGACTTGGTGGGAGCGCGGACTTCGGAACTGAGAGGATGTGTTTCACGGCAGCGCGGAACCGCGTGAACGCTTCCGGTCCTTCGATCATTTCGGGCGGCTTCATATCGACTTTAGTTTACCCTCGACGCCTGCCTTTGGTGTGGTACTGGGTAGCGATTGTTGAAATTTCAGCCCACTTAAAAAGTTCATCTTCCGATAATCGTCCCCAGCGGGTTGACTTGCATTCTTTTAGCATTTCCATGCTTGCGATTCTAGCGGGTCCATCCGTCAATCCAGCCTGAACGGGAAAATATCTATACAACTCGTAGGCCAGTATATCGGCGGCTTGGAGCGGGGCGAATTCCTTACCCTCAAACTTAATGGATAGCAGTTTCAGCGCGGCGCGCTGGGCAGGGTCCTTATAGTTCCAGTTGAAAACTTTATGAACCTCGCCACTTAGCGGAGCGCCAATCTCAAATACATAAGCTATCCGCGCAGACGGAAAATCTCCTTCGATCAGTTTGGCGCAATCCAGAAAGCAGCAACTAGCGGCAAGGCCATAAGCTCCACCGATAAATCTTTTTGTCGCCTTGGGAAAAATTTGGTCGAAAGATTCCTTTGGAACGGCGATTCCAACCGATCCGATGGTATGGCGGTTGATGATCGTTATAAGTCGCGCCAGTCTCCACCTTCGGTCCTGATCGCTCCAGGATGAATACGGCCCCACGCGCCCTACGAAATCGGTCATGTGGAAGCCGTCTAGGCCCCATTCATCCAGCGCACACTTCCACTCATCGCCAAATACTTCCCATTGTTCGGGTGTTGAAATGTAGCCAGCTACGCAGACGGTTGGCGATCCCTGATGGGTTCCGCTCTCATCGAAGTAGGCTTGCAGTGTCAGCACGAAACGATTCTTCCGGCCAAGCGATTGCCGGAACGCCAAACGAAGGCTCTCCCCTACGTAGTTCCTCGACAGCAAGATTGGAGATTGGATCGCCATGATACACTGATGGCGTACTCACCGGGAAAGGGCCGCAACGCTGCTTTCACCCGCCAAGGCTATCAGCGTCGGACGCCCAACCTAAAACATTTTTCCACTCTGCCCGTCAGGTAGAGTGTATCACAATTTGGTCAGTCAAGTGAATAATTGCCCTGATTTGGGGCTTTAAGCCCTGACCTGGCCGGTCAGTTCTAAGAGGCTGCTGAAAAACTCGCCGCCCATGCTACGAAAACGACAGGTCATGGACCTGTCCCACCAAGGATCAGCGGGTTGCCAAGCGTGGTGGGACCGGTCCATGACCGGTCAGCGAGTTTTTCAGCAACCTCTAACCGGCGGATCGAATTTCTTCTAAAATGCGCAGCATCTCGCTGCGCGGATCGGCCGCGCGCGTTACCTGCCGGCCTATCACCAGATAATCGGCTCCGTCGGCGATCGCCTGAGCCGGCGTGGCCACCCGCTTCTGGTCGCCTGCAGCCGCGCCCATCGACCGTACGCCAGGCGTGACCAAAATCGCTCCCGGCCCCGCCACCCGCCGCACTCGGGACACTTCCAGCGGCGAGCAGACGATGCCGTTCACGCCCACTTCCATCGCGTTGCGCACGCGCAGCTCTACCAGGTCGGAAACCGAACAGGGATAGCCCATCTGCTGGAGGTCGCTCTCATCGAAACTGGTGAGAACCGTCACCGCCAGTAATTGGAGGTGGGCAGCGCCCTTTCCGGCCACCGCTGCCTCCATCACCGCGCGGCTGCCGTGAACGGTCAGGAAATCCACACCCAGGCGCGCGACTTGCGCCACCGCCCGCTTCACGGTTTCCCCAATGTCATAGAGCTTGAGATCGAGAAATACGCGGTGTCCCTGGGCCTTTAGCTCACGGACAAAGTCCACTCCGGTCGATGTGTAGAGTTCCAGCCCGACTTTATAGAATGAAGCTGAGTCCCCCAGAGCCGCAACCAGCGCACATGCATCAGCCCTCGATTCAAGATCGAGGGCCACAATTACCGGAGAGGATTTCATGCAGGAGTGATAAGCCTAAGCGTACCGCCTTCGGAGGCCGGGTTGGATGGCTTACGAGCAGGCAAGCTACGCTGCAGCGGATTCTCTAGCTTTGTTCTTGCTGCCAGGAGGACGGCCCCGCCGCTTGATCGCCGCCATCCATGCTGGAGGACGGCCGCGGCGCTTGCTGCGGCCGCGAGCCAGCCGCTCCAAGGTGATAATGGCTTCCTCTATTTGCTCTCGCTCCTGCCGCAAATCAGCCAGCATTTTCATTACATCCATTCGTTTCTCCCCTATCGGTCAGGATCCTTAATTACTCGCCCGTTCTGAAATCAGAACAGAACGCGGATTTTCTCCCTGACTACAGTTCTGAGTCTACCGCCTAATTAAGGGTGTTTCAAGCAATTTGTTCCGTTTACCGAACAGAATCCGTCCGCGAGTCCCATTTTTTGAAACGCAGCGGCCAGATTCGCTTTTACCCGCGGGAGTGTTCCTGCAGGCGGCGGTTTTGGCGCCGGTTCCAATAATAATAGAAGGGTAATCCTAGCGCAATCAGTCCCAAACCCATTCCGGACTCACGTGGCGACTCGCGCAAGGTGGCAGATAAGAGGGCCGCCGCCACCAGTACAAATGCTAGTGGTACCAGGGGGTAACCCCAAACTCGATAGGGCCGGGCCATCTCCGGCCGAGTCTTGCGCAGCACCAAAACTCCCGCGGTCGCCATGCCGTACAAAATCCATTCGGTGAAAATTACCATGGCGATTAAATCCTCAAAGCGGCCGCTCGCCAGCAGCAGGACGGACCATGCACCCTGCAACACCAGACTCGCCGCAGGCGTTTGAAATCGGGAAATCCGCCCCACCCAAGCGAAAAAATATCCATCCTGCGCCATGGCGAAGGGCACCCGCGATCCCGAAATTAGCACGCCATTCAATGCCGCGAGGATGGAAACGATCGCCGCGACACTGACCATTGCGGCGCCTGAAGGCCCCGCCACCCGCCGCATCATATCGGCCGCCACGCGCTGGCTCGCAGCCACCTCGGGCGCGCTCAGCACATACAAATACGCAAGATTGGCCATCACATAAATGGCGATCACAGTGACGGTTCCCCATATCAACGCGCGCGGTAGGTTCTTCCGCGGATTCTGGATGTCCGACCCGATCATGCTGGCAGTGTTCCATCCGTCATAGGCCCACAGAGCGGCCACCAGCGCCACAAAAAATCCGGTGATTCCGCCGCCGGTTTCGGTGCCGCTGTGAACCGGTAACGACGAGTGGAAACTCGCCAAACTCCCGTGACCCGTTGCCAGGCCGCCCAGGATGATTCCTGCAATCAGCGCCACCTTTAACCCGGTACCCGCCACCTGCAATCCGCCGCCGAGGCGGGTTCCCAGCATGTTTACACCGCTGAATAGGATAATGAGGCCGGCGCCCAGGAACTGCCCTTTGTGGATATCGAGTGGGCCGCCGCCCGGCCCAATCGGCAGGGCGACCGAAAATACCACGTCATTTAATCCCGGGAAAAACTCGGCCAAATAACGGTACGCTCCGCTCGCCAGCGCGGCCGCCGATCCCGGTTTCGCGACCCATGTGATCGTCCACCCGTAAATGAATCCCCATACGGGCCCATAAGCGGCCTTCAAGTACACATATTCGGCGCCGGATTGGGGCATAGCGGCGGACAACTCGGCATAACTCAGCGCGCCAAACATCGTCAGAATTCCACCGAAAACCCACACCGCCAGAACCATGGGCGTCGAGCCCACGGCGCGCATCATCTGCGCGGTCACCAGGAAGATTCCGCTGCCGATCACCGTACCCACCACCATCGACACGGCGGCCGGCAATCCCAGCGCGCGAAGCGGTTCGTGAGCGCGCGTGCCTTCGTGGATATGCGGATCAAGCGCCATGGGCCGCCTCATTTATACACAGCGAGACCAGCACCGCCGTCGCAAAGGTGGCGCTCGCGCCGATCATTACGTACCAGGTGAAGGCGATGGGCGTCGCGAAGCGGACATACAGCAGCAGAACTAAACCCACCGACATCCCGCACATCGCGGCGATTTCGCCCACCCGCCGCGTGAACAAGCCCAGCAGAAACACGCCGAGCAGCGATCCGTAAACGATGGATGCAATCGAGAGCCCGGCCTGCAATACATTTCCCCACTGCCGCGCGAGCAGCGCCACCCCCATCAGCACGATCCCCCAGAAGACGGTCGCGTAGCGCGAGCGGGCGAGCCAGGTGGCATCGTTGGCGCCGCCGCCCATCTTATTGAAACCACCCAGAATGGGCTTCCAAAGATCCAGCACCGTGGTGGAAGCCAGCGAATTCAGCGCGGCACTTAAATTGGACATGGCCGCAGCCAGAATCGCCGCCATCACCAGTCCGGCGACGCCAGCAGGCAGGCTCTGCCAGATGTAGAGCGGGTATAGCCGGTCCAGCACCGCCGGCGCTGCCTGTCCCTGCTCCCGGTACAGCACAAACAGGCAGGTGCCGATTGCCAGGAACAGCGTGAACTGTAAGAAGATCACCACCCAGCTTGCCAATAGGGCCGCTTGGCTCTGTCCGCAGTTGCGCGCGGCGAGCAGTCGCTGCACCATCAACTGGTCGGTGCCGTGACTGGCTGTGGTCAAAAAGGTCCCGCCCAGGACCCCGGCCCAGAAACTGTACGTCCGCGCGAAAAAGACTGCCGGAGCCGCCAGGCGGAAATCGAAAACCTGTAGCTTGCCCAGCGGCCCAGCCACCGCCGCTACGTGCCCCCAGCCGCCCGGAATCTGGTGCAGCAGCAGCACCAGGCTCACGATTGCTCCCGCTACGTACAGCGCCATTTGCACCACGTCAGTCCAGATCACCGCCGTCAGGCCGCCTTCATATGTATAGAACAGCGTCAGGCACAAGATGACCGCGATCGAAGCCGTCTCTCCCGCGCCAAGGATGATGGAAATCACGATCGAGACCGCGAATACGCGGACCCCTTCAGCCAGCGCGCGCAGCACCAGGAAGGCGGCGGCGGTCAGACGCCGGATGCGTTCCCCAAAGCGCACTCGCATCAGCTCATAGGCGGTGTACATTTCGCCGCGGAAGTAGGCCGGGAGGAAGAATATGACGATCACCAGCCTTGCCAGCAGGTATCCGAACACCAGTTGCAGGAACGCATAATTTCCGCGGAATGCCAGCGGCGGCGTCCCGATCACGGTGAGCGTGCTGGTCTCCGCCGACACGATCGATAACGCGATGGCCCACCACGGCGCGGTCTTTCCGCCCAAGAAGTAATCCCGCAAGGTGCGCTGCGATGAGCGAAATTGCGCGCCGAACCAGGTGATCGCCGCCAGATAGGCCACGATCACGGCCACGTCGATCCATCTCGCACCCAGGTTCATGTAAGGGACAGGATAGCGGTCCGAGGCCGTGGAATGATAGCTCGCTCATCCACGCCCCACTGCCGATCACCCAGGGCCGTAGAGTCGCGAATGGGGGCGTGGAACGATTCCCGCTATTCGGCGTCTAAACAATGAGAGGAATCATGCCTGCTTTGGGTGTAGGCTGGTGTGCAGGGATTCAAACGCGTATCCCCGAATCCGGGCGTCGGACAGGCGCTTGCGGCTGCGTCGCAGGTTCGGGTATACTTCGCAGAGTGCGAATCCAAGTAAAGAAAGGGTGAGTTCGCAATGGATCGCGGGCGGAGCGCAGTAAAAATGAAAACAACAATTATTTCCCTCGTCGCAATTGCCGCGCTAGCGGCGGGTCTTCAGGCACAGGCGCCGGCGGCGGCGCCAGCGGCAGCGTCGGCTGAAAAAAAGAAGAATTGGAAGGATAACGCTGAGTATGAGCTGTATTCAGCGATCATCAAGGCGGATGCGACCCCCGCGGCGCGCCTGCAGAACCTGGATAAATGGAAGACCGGCTATCCCCAGAGCGAATACGCCGACACGCGCCAGAAGATTTATTTGATCACGTATCAGCAGATGAATAATCATCGCGCCGCCTTCGACATGGCCACCGAGATTCTCAAGACCGATCCCAACGACTTGGCCTCGATTCAGGAAATCCTGGGATACGTTCGCGCACTCATGCCGGCGAAGCCAACCGATCCTCTTTCCGCCCAGAACAAGGCTGACTTAGATACGGCGGAAAAGGTCGCCCGCTACCTCCTTGCGAATGCGGATGCGATCTTCGCCCCCGACAAAATGCCGCCGGGCGCCACGCCTGCTCAGTGGGCCCAGGCCAAGCCCACCATGGTGAACTTCTCCCAGTTCACGCTCGGTTACATAGGAACCGAGCAAAAGGACAACGCCAAGGCGCAAGCTGAATTGACCAAGACCCTTCAAATGGACGTAACCAATGCGCAAGCGGCCTACATGCTGGCCGGGGTTTTGCTCGCGCAGCAGAAAGAACACCCCGAACTCATGCCGGAGGCGCTGTTTGAGTATGCCCGAGCCGGCAACTATACTGGCCCCAACGCTCTGGCGGCCCCCCTCCAAAAAAGCGTCGGTGACTTCCTTACTAAGGCCTACACCACATATCACGGTTCCGCCGAGGGATTGGACCAGTTGAAGACGCTCGCGAAGGGGCCAAGCGCGCTGCCACCCCCCGATTTCAAGATCAAGAGCACAGTCGATATCGCCAAAGAAGAAGAAGAGAAGCGTCAAAAGGCAGCGGCAGAAAACCCGATGCTGGCCTTCTGGACCGAGATCAAAGAAGCTCTGACTTCGAGTGACGCCGCGACGGCAGACAAGTATTGGGATGCGATGAAAGGTGCCGGCCTTCCTCCCATGGAAAAGGTTCCGAGCGGCAAATTCACAGGCAAGCTAATTTCAGCTACTCCGGAAGTCCGGCCCAAGGAGCTTAAGATCGCCATCGCAAAACCAGATGTCGCCGATGCCACGTTAGTCCTCGATGAACCGCTTCCGGGGAAAATGGAACCGGGCGGCGATATTTCCTTCTTCGGCGCAGCGGAGGAGCTAAGCAAGGACCCCTTCATGGTCACTTTCAAGGTCACCAAGGACGATCTTGACGGTTGGACCGGCAAGGGTCCGGCGGGCCCGCCGCGTACCGGGGCCAAGAAAGCTCCGGCCAAGAAGAAAGAGTAGCGGCGGCTTCATCTCCAAAAACACAACGCGCTCCTGGAGACGAACCTCCCGGAGCGCGTAACTTCTTGTAGCCGCGTTTCTAACGGCAATCACACCTCAGACCTAGCCGGCTACATCTTGTAGCGGCCCATGTCCTCGTCGTTCAGATTCTCCAGCCAGCGGCGCAGCTCTTCGTTGCTGCCGACTTCCGCCACCGCCGCCACCGTCTTCGACGTGCTCAGTACCGTCTCTTCCACATAGATGGGGCAGTCCAGACGCAATGCGATTGCCAGCGCGTCGCTGGGGCGCGAGTCGATTGAGATCAGCTCTCCGTTGCGCTCCAGCCAGATGACCGCATAGAAGGTGTCTTCCTTCAAATCGCTGACCACTACTTTCTTGACGCCGGTTTCCAAGCCAAACAGGAGATTGCGAATCAGATCGTGCGTCATGGGCCGGGGCGTCGCCACTTTCTCGATCTCAAGCGCAATGGCGTTGGCCTCATACACGCCCACCCAAATCGGCAGGATGGCCATGCCGTTGACGTCTTTCAAGACGACGATGGGCATGTTCGTGACCGGGTCCACCATCAATCCACGGATTTTCATTTCCACTTCCATAGCGATCTCCTAACCGGCATACTCGCCCGCCAGCGAGTTAGCCCCCGAACGCGTCACCCGCACGTCTGCGTACTTCCCCACCAACGTTTCATCGGCGGCCGGATGCAGGAAATTCAGAGTCTTATACTGCGAAGTCCGCCCGATCCACTGTCCCGTGGCCTTATTGAATCCTTCCACCAGACACTCTTCGATGTTTCCCACATACGCAGCGTTACGCCGGATCTGAATCTGCCGCTGATGCTCCTGCACCAGCGCCAGGCGCCGGACTTTCTCGTCTTCCGGAATCTGATCCTCCACAGCCAGCGCCGAGGTGTTGGGCCGCCGGGAATATTTGAAGGCAAACACCGAATCGTATTCTACTTCCGTCAGCAACCCCAGCGTGGCCTCGAAGTCCGCCTCGGTTTCCCCCGGGAACCCGACGATGATATCGCTGGTAATCGCAATCGGCCGCCGCGCCGCTTTCATCCAAGAAATCCTTTGCATGTATTCTTCGCGCGTGTAGAGGCGCTGCATGGCGTCCAGCATGCGCGTGGAGCCCGATTGCACCGGCAGATGCACGTGGTTGCACAACGACGGATTCGAATCGATGACGTCGACAATCGGCTTAACGAAATCCCGCGGATGCGAGGTTGTAAACCGCACGCGCCGGATACCGGCGACGCGCCCGACTTCATCCAGCAGCTTCGCAAAATCCCAGCCCGCGGGCGACGGGTCTCGATAACTGTTTACGTTTTGCCCCAGCAGTTGGATTTCGCTATAGCCCATCGCCGCCAACTGCGCGGCTTCAGCGATTACAGACGCGCTGGTCCGGCTGCGCTCCGGCCCTCGCGTGAACGGCACCACGCAGTAGGAGCACTTCTTATCGCAGCCTTCAATGATCGTGATGTACGCCCGATGCGGATTGTCGCGCCGCGTCATGGGAGTATCGAAGGTCTCATCGGTATCCAGGCCCAGTCCAGTGACGCGCCGGTTGCCCGCCTCCAGTTGCACCAGCATCTGCGGCAGTTGATTGTAGCTGGCCGACCCGCACACCATGCTCACGTGCGGAGCCTTCTCAAAAATCTTCTCGCCTTCCTGCTGCGCCACGCACCCCAGCACCGCGAAAGTCTTGCCCTTCGCGTCGCGCTTAAACTGATCCAGGCGATGAAACACCTTCTGCTCGGCCTTATCGCGAATGCTGCAGGTGTTGTAGAACACCAGCTCCGCCGCTTCCGGCGTCGGGACTTGGCTGTAGCCTTGGCTCACCAGCGTCCCGATGACTTTTTCCGAGTCATGGGCGTTCATCTGGCAGCCGAAGGTCTCGATGTAGAACGTCTTCACCTGAAGTCATTGTAGCGTGGAGAAAATAGGGACGGAGCCTCATTTTCGCCCCTGGCCTTTCAGCACCAGCGCTTCATGGGGCGATGGCGAAATGAGGCTCCGTCCCTATTTTCTTCACGGCGCATCTAAGGTATTACGCGTATTGAAACCACCCGGGAATCAGCCTAGTCTGAAATCGTGAAGTACTGTTTCCACTCGCTCCTGTGCGCCGGCCTCGCCCTAGCTCAATCCGGCGGCAATCCACCACGGGCCTGATCGTACCGGATCTCAACGGCAATCGCGTCCAGGCAGCTATCTACACTGCCAAAGACGGTGACCGCCAAGAGCTCACGCAATCCATCAACGGCCGCCAGGTTCCCCTCGAACAGAGCGACACCCATGTCTTGAGCGAAGGGCCGGATGGCCGCACCACCGAAACCCTGACGCATAAGTACGACGCCACCGGCCAAGTCGTTTCAACCGAGCGTACGGTGGTTGAGGAGAAGAAGACCGCCAACGGCGCGGTGATTCACGCCACCGTCTATCGCAGCGATTTGAACGGGCAGATGGCCGAAAGTGAACGCCGCACCATCGAAACCCAAACTCAAGGCCCCAACTCCACCACCAATGTCACGATTTCGCGCCCTGGACTGAGCGGTTCCTTCGACGTCGCCGAAAAGCGCAACGTCGTCACGAATACGAAGGACAAGACGGTGCATGAGACGGAGATAGTGCAGGTCCCGGCCGCAAACGGTCAACTCATGGAGACACTTCGCGAAGTTCGCGATCAAACTACCGTCGACGGCACCACGACCTCCACTTCCGCGCGCTACGAACCTGACTTCACCGGCAAAATGAGTCTGGCCGGCCAGCAGGTCACCACCGTCAAGAAGGCCGCCGACGGGTCTTTGGTCACTGAGGTCAATCTCTACGCACCCGCCGCTTATGGCATCGCCCGCTCCGAAAACGCCACGCAGCAACTTAAGGAACAGGATGTGATCGTGCGGCGCGAAAAGAACGGCGTAGTTACGGAAACCACGACGGTGAGCCGGCCTACGATGCAGGACCCCAACCGCCTCGGCCCGCCCGCTCCCGTTTCCGAACTGGTCTGCAAAGGCAAGTGCGACGGCCCGTTAAAGCCTTAGCAAATCCTTCACAAAACTCATCCCAGTGACGATTGTAGTGCCGAAGTTTTCGGCAACCGTCTGCCCGATATCCGACAGCGATCCGCGCACTCCCAAGTTCACCCCCGCGCGCGCCTTGGGTCCGCACGCCAGCACCGGCACGTACTCGCGGCTGTGATCTGTCGATGGCGTGGTGGGGTCGCAGCCGTGATCCGCCGTCAGAATCACCAGGTCGTCCGCCCCCAGCTTCGCTTCGAGCGACGGCAGCCAGCCATCCACTTCTTCGAGCGCGCGCGCGTAGCCCTCAACGTCGTTGCGATGTCCGTAGAGCATGTCGAAATCCACCAGGTTGACGAAGATCAAGCCGCGATCCTGCTCGTCCATGGCGGCCAGGGTCTTGGCCATTCCATCCGCATTCGTCTTGGTCTTCACCTGCTCGCGCGATGCCCCGCCCCAGAAACACGTCGAAGATTTTGCCCACGCTATAGATCTCGACGCCACGCGCCTGAAGCTGATCGAGCAGCATTCCCTTGGGCGGCGGCACCGCATAATCGTGGCGATTCGAAGTCCGCGTGAACGACACCCGCCTCGCCCACAAAAGGCCGCGCGATCACGCGCCCCACTTCATACGGCCCTCGCAGGATGTCGCGCGCGGTCTCGCACATCTTGTACAGCTCAAAGAGCGGAATCACTTCTTCGTGCGCCGCGATCTGAAACACGCTATCGGCCGACGTATACACGATCGGCGACCCGTGCGCACATGTTCCTCGCCCAATTCTTTGATGATCTCGGTGCCCGACGCCGCTTTATTGCCCAGCGTGCGGCGCCCGATGCGGGTTTCAAACCGCTCCATCACCTCGCGCGGAAAACCCTTGGGGAACAGCGGGAAGGGCTTCTCCAAATGAATGCCCGCCATCTCCCAGTGCCCGGTAGTCGTGTCCTTGCCGGGCGACGCCAGCGCGCATCGTCCAAACGCTCCCGCCGGCTCGGCCACCGGATCAAGACCCGTGAGGGGACGGATATTCGCCAGTCCCAGGCGGCACAGATTCGGCAAATTCAATGGCCGCTGCCGCGCGATGTTGCCCAGCGTGTCGCTGCCCTTGTCGCCGTAGGCTTCCGCATCCGGCATTTCGCCGATGCCGACGCTATCGAGAACGATCCAGATGACCCGCCCGAAGCCCACTATTTCTGCACCGCTCGGTGCATCGAGAATGGCTTGAATTCGTGCGGCGATGTCATCGACGAATTTGTCGCCATTGAAGCCGTTCATGCGGCTCGCCAGCCGTCCCTGCTTGTCGGCAATGATGGTTGTCGGGATCGAGCTAACGGTCAGCAGCCGCACCAATCCATTGTCGAAATACACGTTGCTGCCGCTCCAGTGCTGCGATTCCAGGAACGGCGCGACTAACTGGTGATCTTCATCCGTGTCCACCGATAGAAACACCACGTCATCCCGCTCCCGAAACCGCTTCTTCAGTTCTTCGTAAAGCGGATGCTGCGCGCGGCACGGAACGCACCAGGTAGCCCAGAAATCGAAGATCACCACTTTGCCCCGCATGCTCTTCAAGTCCAGCTTCCCGCCGTCGAGCGCCGCCAGCGTAAAATTCATCGGGTCCGTCACGCCCAGATTCGGATCCAGCTTGCGCAGCTCGCTCACGCGCTTGGCCATGGTCGCCGACGTGCGGTCGTACGCGGCCAGAACTTCGTCGCCCAGCCCCTTCTCCGAACCATCGTGCAGCTTGCGATACATCTCGCCCAACTGCTTGCGATCCGCGGCCCGATCGTCGTCAGACGACTGCGCGTCGGCGATCGCAAACGCATCCGCCAGCCGTTCGATGGCCTCCTGGTGTTTCCCCTGGAGTTCCAGCGCCTCGGACCACGCCCGCGCGGACAGACTCGTCGGGATAAGCGATATACGCCAACGCCGCCGTGCGCCGCGCGTCGTCATAATCGCCCAGGATGCGGTTCGCACGGGATTGATAGAGCAGCGCGCGGGCCAGCGCCTGGTCGTGATCCTCCTGGTTTTTTACGGCGTCGTAGCCGAGCGGAACGGGCACTCGAATCACGTAATCCTCGAAGCGTTTCGCGTAGCCCAGCGCGCGCGTCGCGTTCTCTTTGCCCCCGGCGTTGAGCAGCGCCCGCGAAACCCGGTCCAGTAACGTCACATCGTTGGGTGTGACCGTCAGCGCCGGCTCACCGTAGCGGACGATGCGGGCGTCATCGCGGATCTCTACCGCGGCTTTCGCCAGTAAATTGTAGATGTCCGGCCGCAACGGCGTATTCGGATACTTACGGAGGTGCGCTTCCAGGGCCCGCGTTATATCGTAGCCGCTGGTATTGGCTTCCTTGATCGCCTCGGCCAGCTCGTGCTTCTCCGCAGGCGTCGCCTCCGAATTCGCCTGGGCCCCGGGCCTGCGCCAGCGCCGACATGCAGAGGAGTACGAGCCCGATCCCGCGTTTCATGCTGTCTCTATTTTAATTGGCGTCCGGCCTACTTTGACCGCGCACGAATCGCGTCCGCGATCTGCGCAGCCCGCTCGCGCGCCATATTAATGTAGACCTCGTTGTTGGCCACCTGATCGAGCACCGGCAGAAAGTCCGCCGTCGCCACCAGCCGCTTGTCGTTCCACAGGCCCTGAATCTTCAGACCGCCGCGTTCACGCCCAGCCGGTCATGCCGGATCGACCTCCGCAGCTCCAGCAAAGTCTGCGCGCACACCGCGATCGCCTCGAACCGGTCAGCCAGCAGCTTGGCGTCTTCGTTCGTCGAGTAGTTAAACTTCGACTCCCAGGTTTCGCCGCCGCCTTCCCAGCGCAGGGTCTTCTCTCCCATGTTGGCGACCTTCATGCCGGATTCGAGCGGCTTGTTGAAATGATCCAGCCGTTCCGCCATCTGGAACATCTCGCTGGCCACGCTGGGTTCGAGCTGGAGTTTCTCGGCGTTGTCCGGGTCCTGCGATTCGTTGTAGGACGCCACGCCGGTCCGCTCGACAGTGATGAGGAAGAACGCCGGCTGCGATCCCGGGAAGGACTTGCTGAAGGTGATGCGCGGGGCCTCTTGTGCGCCAGCAATGCCAAGCGCCACCGCTGCGAGCAGAGCCGCCAGCAACACCGCTAAAAACCTGGCCGCGACCGACCCCGCCGCGACTTTCATCGCGCCGCTACTTTCACCGGCATCGCCACCAGGGTTTTCGAGCGCGTCACGTGGCATATCGCCACCGCCACCGCATCCGCCGCGTCTTCCGATTCGATCGACTGCCCAGTGAGCGTGCGCACCATCAGTTGCACCTGGCTCTTTTCCGCGCGCCCGTAACCCACCACGCTCGATTTCACCGATAGCGCCGAGTACTCGCCCAGCATCACGCCCGCTTCCGCGATGGCCGCCAGCACCACGCCGCGCACGTGCGCCAGCTTCAGCGCGGTCTTCACATTTTGGGAGTAGAACACTTCTTCCACCGCCGCCGCCTCTGGAGCGTGTTGCGCCAACAGCAAGCGCAGCGCGGCTCCCACGGCAGCCAATCGGTCACACAACGGATCGCGCGGAGAAAGAGAAATCACCCCATGCGCGAGGACCGCGTGCCGGCGCCCGTCGCTTTCGATCACGCCCCAGCCGGTCCGTTCCGTTCCGCAGTCGATGCCTAGCACCCGCATGAACTTCGCCCGGCGGAACCCGCTTACGCCAGAGCCTCCATGTCCTTCTCATCGACGTCGAAGTTGGAGTACACGTTCTGCACGTCGTCGTGTTCTTCCAAAGCCTCGCTCAGCTTCATCATCCCCGCCGCCGTCTTGCCTTCGAGCTTCATCAGGTTCTTCGGGATCATGGCGATTTCCGCCGATTCCGTGGGAATCCCGGCCTTCTGGATGGCTTCGAGCACCTGCACGTGCACCTCGGGCGCCGACAGCACTTCCCAACTGCCGTCTTCCTCGCGCAGATCGTCGGCACCGGCGTCGAGCACCAGCGCCATCAGTTCATCCTCGCCCGGAGCCTTCTCCGCGTCGATAATGATCTGGCTCTTGCGCTCGAACATCCAGGCGACACTGCCCTGCTCGCCCAGGTTCCCGCCGTTTTTGGAGAACATATGGCGGATCTCGCTCACCGTGCGATTGCGATTGTCGGTAGCCGTCGCCACCAGTACCGCCGCGCCGCCGGGTCCGTAGCCTTCGAACATGATCTCGTCGATCTGCCCGCCTTCGAGCTCACCCGTGCCGCGCATGATGGCCCGCTTGATGTTCTCGCCCGGCATGCTGACGTTTTTGGCGTCGGCGATGGCCGTGCGCAGGCGCGGATTGCCGTCGGGATCGCCCCCGCTGCGCGCCGCAATCATGATTTCCTTGATGATTTTCGTGAACTGCTTACCGCGCTTGGCGTCGGTGGCGGCTTTCTTATGCTTGATCGTCGCCCATTTAGAATGACCGGACATTACAGACCTCTAGCGTTTTATAGGGACTCTACGGGCTGCGAACCGCCCAACCCTCTACCATAGCAGACGCGCCGAAACGGCGAAAGCGAATGCGGCGGCGGTAGTCAGGCATTTGTTGATGATTCAGAATTCCGGCTTATCTGGCACAATGTGGAGCGTGTCCCCGTCGAAGGCAGCGATCAGCCAATTGACCACAACTCCAGAAGTCGCTTTTTTGAGCCGCGCAATTTCCTGAGCGGTCACACCGGCCTTTCCGCCCTTCAACTGAATAAGGCGAACGTCCAGGAGATCAGAATTCTTACGGCCTAATCGGAAGGCGATAGCGTCAATGATGCCGGTTCGTGGCGAGCCGGTCTTGCCCTCAAAGAATGCCACTCTCCAACCCTTTTTCTCGCAAAACGCCCGAAGAGCTTCCTTGCTCGCGGCCTCAGAGGCGCGGGCTTTTACGAAAGCATTTCTGATCCTTCGCGTCTTCCACGCCTTCAACGCGGCTTCGCTTCGATTCCGCACGTTTTTTCCTTTTTGACTAACGCCTAAGGGCACGGCTACTTTGAATTCCTTGTCGATCTAAATGCAACCCGATTCCTGCGTAGACTCCGGCATTTGCCAGAGATATCAACACGCACCCAATGATGCCTCCCAAAACTCCAACATTGTCCAAGGCGATAGCCCCGAGTGAAGGCCGGCACAATAGCAGAAATAAAACCATATCGCCAATCTGGCGATGGGATGTTAGATAGAAGGTC
>CAVZWS010000009.1:0-342971 GCA_963779075.1 Bryobacterales bacterium | reverse complement strand
CGGGACTGGGCTAACTCTGAAGCGCTCTTCCGCCGCGCACTGGATGCAAACCCGAGCAGCGCTCTCGCTCTGAACTGGTTGTCGATCATTGCCCTAGTTCCCCGCATGCGCTTTGAAGAAGCGGTTGACACGGTGTTTGCCGCGTACGACCTGGATCCGGCTTCTCCAGAAATCGGCAATGAAATCGTGTGGGTCCGTCTGTGCTGCCGTCAGTTTGAGGAGTCCGTTGAGCAGGGCCGTAGAATTATCGCATTGCACCCCAGCTTTCTAGAAGCCTACTGGTCGCTGGGACTCGCAGAATCGTCCTTGGGGCACTATCGGTCTGCTTGCGAGGCTTTTGACAAGGCCGAACTGCTTGGCCCCGACGTTCTCTTTACGCTGGCTCTCAGAAGTTACATGGAAGGAGTCGGCGGGAACCCGCGCGCCGCGAAGAAGTACCTCGATCGCCTCCAAGAGACGGCCAAGTCGGCTCCCGTCCGGGAACTCTACTATTGTTGGGCGTACGCGGGATTGGGCGAGCTTGATCAGGCCATGCAACATCTACAGGGAGCTGTTGATGTAGCTGACCCGCTCGCCCTTTATATTGATGTGTTTGTTCCTTTCGACCGTCTGCGGAACCACCGTGGGTACGAGCAGATACGGAAGCAACAGCGGCTGTCGCCGCCGTCGCTAACTGCCGCAGGATAAACGCTCAACATAGACTTCCGATGCATCGGAACTACGCTGAGCAGGCCGCAATCGCTAATCGCCACGAAAAATAGCGAAAAAACTTTGTCGACGAACTGCAGCGACGGGTTCCTACCGGCAAATAACTACGGTGACGCGTAGCCCTGCGAATTCTTACTAAAGGTCCCGCAATGGAGTGGGTAGCGGGATAGCGTCCGGATGGTCGGGCACCCTTCCATAAACGTTTTTGATCGTCCGGTGCTACGCCGAAGAAAAAATTATGGACGGATGCGCCGTGATCCAGGCGCAATCTGCTTTCTAATCGACTAAACTTAGCTCTGACAAACAGATGGCGCTCTCTCCAGGCGACAAACTCGGCCCATACGAAATTGTTGCGCCCATCGGCGCCGGGGGCATGGGCGAGGTTTATCGAGCCAAAGACACAAAGCTGGATCGTGAAGTAGCGATCAAAGTTCTTCCCTCCGCGTTGGCACAAGATCCCGAACGACTGGCTCGGTTTGAGCGCGAAGCGAAAGTTCTCGCATCCCTGAACCATCCGAATATCGCGCAGATATATGGCATCGAAGAATCCAGCACGGGCCGCGCGTTGGTCATGGAACTGGTGCCGGGCGAGACGCTCAAAGGCACACTCCCGCTTGAGACGGCCCTCAACTACGCCAAGCAAATCGCCGAAGTCCTCGAAGCGGCACACGACAAGGGTATTGTTCATCGCGATCTAAAGCCGGCGAACATCATGGTCACGCCAGCGGGTACTGTGAAGGTGCTGGACTTCGGACTTGCCGCTGTGACGCAGGCGTCATCTCAATGGTGTTCGTAGCGAGTGTCTCATTGCCGTTGTTCTGACAATCGCGGTCGCTCCTGTTATAAAGAAGGCGTATTTTTGGCCTATTGCGGTCGGGGCCGATCGCAGCGGCGTTCTTGCGCCCGTCAGAATGAGGCAGCGCTACTTTGCCGATTGAAGCGCCTTCGCTAACGCGACGACGCCGATTGCATCGGTAATGTCGTCAAGTGGAAATCGCTCGGTTCCTGGATACACGACAAAGCGCTTTTGCGGACTGAGATCGGCGCACGCTGAATGAAATCCGCGCTCCATCCTGGGCGCAGAACTGCGTTTGACCTCGATGGCCCAAAGCTTTCCGCCGGGAAGCGTGAGGATGAGATCAACCTCGGTCCCATTGGAGGTTCTGTAGTAGTGCGCCTCGGTCCCGTCAGGGGCTGTCGCGATCAGGGTTTCGATGATAAAGCTTTCCCAGGTCTGTCCGACGACTGGATGACTGAGCAACGCTTCTTTGTCCCGAATTCCGAGCAGCGCATGCGCGATGCCGCTATCGCGCACATACACCTTGGGCGATTTTACCAGCCTCTTGCCGACATTACGGTGCCAAGCCGGCAATCGCCGTACGAGCAGGAGGTCAACAAGAAGATCAAGATAACCGGCGACTGACTTGCCATCGACACCCAGGCCACGCGCCAGATTGGCAGCATTAAGAATTTGAGTCTGGTTGTGCGCCAGCATCGTCCAGAAGCGCCGAAGCGTCTCTGCCGGTATTCGCGAGCCGAACTGGGGAACGTCACGCTCCAGGTAAGTTCGGATAAAATCACGCCGCCATTCCATGCTGAGATCGTCGGATTCAGCCAAGAAACTGCGTGGAAAGCCACCCCGAACCCAGAGCGTCTCGATCGCAGCGGGATCGATCTCCAGGGCGTCGAACGGGCCAAGTTCCAGATATGAAATACGACCGGCCAGGCTTTCGCCGGTTTGCTTGAGCAAGTCCATGGCGGCTGATCCGAGAAGCAGGAACCGCCCATTTGCTTTTCCGCGCCGACGGCCCCGGTCGATGATGCCCCGCAGCCGCTGAAACAATTCAGGCGCGCGGTGAACCTCATCCAGGATGACCAACTCGCTTTCGTGATCCGCAAGGTACCGGGTGGGGTTGGAGAGCTTGGCGCGCTCATCCTCGTCCTCAAGATCCAGGTATACCGAAGCTTGTTGTTTGCCTATCTCCAAAGCTAAGGTGGTCTTTCCGGCTTGGCGCGGCCCCAGCAGGACTACGGCCGGAGAGTGGCGAAGCAGGTGATTCAGGCGGGCGCTGAGGCGGCGGGACAGCATCTATGCAATTATAGAGCCTTCCTCCATATATGCAAGACCCCGGAATGAGGGAATATCCGTGCATACCCGTTCGCACACCGGGAGTGCGCGGACTAATCTCAACCGGCACTGTGTGGGTGCCGCTTCGAGGCGAATCCATGAAGATGAACTCATGACAATCACGCAGGCTATCTTCGCAGCATTTACGTTAGTGCCCGACAAAGTCACACTTGTCGTCACCTTCCGCCCCCGTACGGGATGTGCACCTTGGGCCCCTTCCGTGAGCTTGCGGTGAAATCTGTCGGAAAGCCGGATGCGGGAAATTGTGGTTTAAAGCATATCCTTGCCGGTCCTAAACCATTAACTTTGCCGCAAGATTTCCTTAAGGGCGTTGATTTAACGCGCGAGGTCGGCTTCGCTAGCGTTTGCTCCTAAAGCATAATCTTGCCGAAACTGCGATCCGGGTTGGGCGGTGTCCGCGAACTTCTGCGCTTGATAGAGTGTCAAGAAAGTTGTAGTATTGTGTTATGGCCCAGTCTCATCGGGAAGCGGCGCGACGGCTCTTCGAGTTCGCTGAACGGCAGCAAGGTTTCTTCACTGCCAAGCAGGCGAGGGCGGCCGGATTCGCCGAAAACACCCATCCCTATCATGTGCAGGCCGGGAACTGGATCCGTGAGCACCGGGGGATCTATCGGCTCGCTCTGTTTCCGGCGGCTGATCGGCCGGACCTTGTGCTTTGGGCGCTGTGGTCCCGGAACCGAAACGAGGAAGTCGAGGGTGTATACAGCCACCACACGGCCCTTAGCCTTTACGATCTGTCAGATCTGAATCCGGCGAAGCTTCACATGACCGTTCCGACTGGTTTTCGGCGCAACAGCGATATTCCCGGCGTCCTCGTCCTGCATTATTTCGACCTGCCCGCGACAGACGTGCAGACAGCGCAGGGCTTCAAGTTTACTCGCCCTCTGCGGACGATTCTTGACCTGATTGAGGTTGGCACTGTCGAACGAAACTTCATCCGCCAGGCGCTGCGGCAAGCTGTCGACCGTGGTCTGATCACGCGCCAACAGATTCGGAACGCGCAAATGAGCGGACCTGCGCGCAAAACCGTTGACGAAGTTCTGCGGCGAGTTGCATAATGCCATCACCCAGGGCATATACGACAGCGGGAGCATTCCGAAAGGCACTTGAAGAACGCCTGAAGAGGGCAGCTCTCACGGATCAGATCGATCTCAACCGCCTCCGGCGGCAGGTGTCATTCGACCGTCTGCTCGCAAGGCTGTTCCGCGAAGAACCGGCACCCTGGGTTTTGAAGGGTGGTTACGCGTTGGAGCTACGCTTCAAGGCTGCACGGTCAACGGTGGACATCGACTTGACGTTGCAACGAGTGGCAGCAAAATCGTCGGGTGTTGACACGAACCAGGTTTTGCGGGAGATGTTGCAGAACGTGGCTGACGTTGCTCTCGGTGACTGGTTCGAGTACCTGATCGGACCACCTGTTCTGGACTTGACCGCCGCGCCTTACGGCGGGGCCCGCTATCCGGTCGAAGCTCGAATGGACGAACGGATCTTTGCCCGCTTCCATCTGGACGCCGGCATCGGCGATGTGGTGATGCAGCCGCTTGATACGATCATCTGCCGGGACTGGCTTGGATTCGCTGGTATCGAATCGTCGCAGGTCTGGATGATCGCTCGCGAACAGCAGTTCGCCGAAAAGATTCATGCCTACACGCTCCCGCGGAACACTGCGAACAGCAGAGTGAAGGACCTGGTGGATCTGGCTCTCATGATCGGATCGGGCGGACTGGATAAAGAGAGGATACTGGACGCCCTACGTCTGACCTTTGAAAAAAGAGAAACACACGATTTGCCTGCGGATTTGCTCCCGCCGCCAGCAGATTGGCAGATCCCGTTCCAAGCGTTGGCGGAAGAGTGTGGGCTTCCGACTGATGTCGCTGCGGTTTTTGCGGGCTTACAGGAGTTCCTTGAAGAAGTGTTGGGACGGCGTACGGAGCAGTAAACGCGGTATGGCATGGAACGATTCGGCATCTCTTCCGTTTGAACCTCCAGAGCAGGAAGATATTCGCCTCCGGGAGGAAAATGCGCGCCTGCAGCGTCTGCTGGCGGTTCACGGTATTCCGATTCCGCAACTCGCGCTAGAGAAACCGACTCCCACCAAAACCCTTGACACCGCACCAGTGGATAAGGATGAGCGGGCCAGAAAAAGAATCGCGCTGTTTCGAAACCTGTTTCGTGGGAGAGAGGATGTCTACGCACAACGATGGGAGAGTGCCGATGGCCGGTCCGGATATTCACCTGCGGCCGTAAAGGAATGGAAGGCCATCAATAGGAGCCGCCTGGAGGATCGAAAGAAGGTCGATCAAAAGACACGGAAGTTCCTCCCAATGAGCGACGCTGTCATCGGGAGGCGCACAAAGCCCTCGGAATCTCGAAGTAGGAATTCAAAGCACACCGGCAAGCAGAGGCTGTTGTCGCCCGATTAAGAAGACCGCACGTCCGGTTTGATGAGCGGGGAAGGGAAACCACCGGCTGCCAGTAGGTCCCGGTCCAGCGCCCTTCCTCGACTCTACTTTCAGAACGCCGTCGTCGGACCATCCTCTTGGTTTCTATCAGGCGCACTATCGTATGGGTGGCGCGAAGAGAAGCCCTA
This sequence comes from Bryobacterales bacterium, assembly GCA_963779075.1. Classification (GTDB taxonomy): domain Bacteria; phylum Acidobacteriota; class Terriglobia; order Bryobacterales; family Bryobacteraceae; genus Palsa-187. Next base: position 337,524 of record CAVZWS010000009.1, on the reverse strand, counting down.
GGAAGCTCGCGCAGATCTTGGATTGACAACTCTTCCCATTTTTTCTATGTTTTGCCAACGGCTGCGTATTGTGCCTGTGTCGATGACCATGGGATTCGGGTGCAAGAGCATGGGATGCCGGTGCAAACCTATGGGATACCGGTGCAAAAGCATGGGATGCCGGTGCAGCTGGCCCGACGGCGAAAACTGACTGTAGAAGTTTAGAGAAGTTCAAAGAATCATTGAAGACGCAGAGGAGGAATGATCTTTAGTCGAAAGCAAGGAATAACTGAGGCGTGAACCCCACCGCGGTAGAGGCGGCAAGAGAGGACCTAATAGAACGTATCGTCAAAACGACGCGTTCGGCTCAATCTGTTCCGTTTTACCGGCGAGTGATTCGACAGTTGGGCGACGGGATTGTTGAGGAGGAACTCGGGGAACTGCGATTTCGGATGCAGACGAGCGAGGTTCACGACCCCGCCAAGTACTTCACCAGGCTACTTATAAATCAGATTTGCAGACTCGGAAGTCCTACACCCTCGCGGCGCGAAGGAGCGGAAGAAGCAACAAGTAAGTCCAAGGACCACTTGCGATCACGCGGACGTCGCGCATGGCCCGAGCAATCGCGGCAACTCACTAGCTATGCGCCTGCTTCCGGCAGCGATCTCCTCAGCGAACTGCGACCCTTGTCAACACCGGCGTCTACAATGCCGATGGCACCAGCCACGATGGAACCGCCATATTCCAAGAAGGCCGTGCCCTGGGCGACGTTCGTTGGGCCAGAGTTCTTCACTCTTTCCACCAACCAGGCAAAAAGTGATCGAGTAATCGCGCACTTTCGCGCGCTCGACGGAAAAGTCGCGGCGGTTCCGATGATACGCGGACGGCTGTTTCCGCAAGACGAGGAGCGCGGAATCTTGACGGCGGAGCACGGCCGGATACTCGGGGCGATCGAGTGCCTTTGGGTAGAGCAAGGCTGTCAGTACGCCCGGTTCGGGAATGGCTCAGTTTCTTGCTTCTGCCGCGTGCCGATACGGCGGCTCGCGCAGATGCTTGGATGGGAAACCTTCGGCGGGAGGGATTTTGCTCATCTCAAACGAAAGACCATCAAACTAAAAATGACCGGGTATTACTTGGAATTGGAGGCAGTCGAGGAGTTCCGGGGCGCCGGCGTACAGGGCTACGGATTTTCTTTGATCGATGGTTTTGATCTCGTGGACAGGAGGCGCCAGGGGCTAGATCAGACAACGTTCCGCGTTCTATTCTCCGATCCGTACAGTCGCCAGCTGCTTGCGCGGCGAGTGGTGACCCGGCCCAAAGAGATGCTGAAAATGCGCAGCGAGTTGGCCTTCCTGCTGAGGCTCTACCTCGAACCGATCCTGATTAGTCGTGGTATGGGGCGAGAACATTCAATCGAACTTCTGAATTTGATTCGGGTCCTCAATCTACCGACTGCGGGCTGGCACAAGTACAAGAGCCGCCGCAAGGCAATATTCGATAAGGCCGTCGACGAATTGCAAGATGCAAGAACGGCGGACGGCTACCTCGTGGCGGTTAATGTTGAGCAAGGTTTGAATCAGCGAGACTTCATGCTGGTAGCAAGATTAGTTCCGAACGAGATCTCGGAAGGAAGTGCTTAATCGGCGATCCGGACTTGTTTTGTGGGAGCTGGGGCGACGACTCACCCAGATCATCAGCGTCGCTTACTTCCGATTTCGGCTTTGATGCAATCCCAGGGCACCAACTAGCACCAGCGTTCCTAGGGCGATAGCCTTTGATACCTTTTTCTTGGGGAACGGTGATCCAATCTTTGGGCTGGATAGAATGAGTCCGTGTCTGTCTTGCCCGCCGGTGGCGCCCGCTAGGGCGCCTCTCAAAAGTGGCAGTATTTCTTGGACGGACTGATATCGGTTCTTGGCTTGGGTCTCCAAGCAACGCCAGACTAGTTCGGCGACCGGGGGAGGGACCGTAGCCGGCAATTCGGCGGGCCTGATCATGCGTGTCGAGTCTATCGACGCGTGGCCTGACGCCACGCTGAATGCACGACGGCCGCTTAACATCTCGTACAGGAGTACGCCGAAGCCCCAGATATCGGAACGGTGATCCGCTGACCTTCCCGCAGCCTGTTCGGGTGACATGTAGCCAACGGTTCCGAGAATGTCGCCATCGCGTGTCGTTAGTTCAAGGCGACTAGACGCCGCCGCTTGAGGCGCCGGTTCTGCAAAAGGCTGGCGGAGCACTTTCGCGAGCCCGAAGTCGAGCAGCTTCACAACTCCGTCATCACCGACCATAATGTTTGACGGCTTCAAATCACGGTGAACAATACCAAGCGAGTGGGCCGCATCAAGGGCATGAGCGATCTGCAAACCGTACTGAAGGGTTTCCTTGATGGGCAGCTTTCTTGATCCAAGCATCTGATTCAGCGCACTGCCAGGCACGAATTCCATCACGATGTGATCGATGCCGTCTACTTCGCAGACGTCGTAAATGTGAACCACATTCGGATGTCCGATCGCGGACAGACATTTGGCTTCCAGCAAAAGGCGAGCTTTTCGCGCTAGGTCGCCGACTGCCCAGGGCGGAAGGCTCTTCAGCACGACGAATCGGTCTAATCGAACATCGCGGGCCAGGTAGACCCAGTTCATTCCTGCCCCAATCTTTCCGAGCATCCGGAAGTGCAAGATCAGTTTGCCGTCAAGGGTCGAAGGCACTTCCATGAATCCGGCAGCTTCTTGGTGGTGGTGTAAAAGAAGTTCCACTTCAGTTCTTAACTGCTCCTTGCCGAGGCAGACGCGCTCGATGTACCGCGCACGCTCCGACAATTCGTCGAGCGCGACTGCCGCTGCAAAGATTTTCTTAACTTGGGCGTGATGCTCACCCGTCACTTGCCGGTATTCTCCAATTGGATGTGGAGCCACGCTCTTGCGTGGGACCACTCAGATTTCAGTTGGCCTAGCGATAGCCCGATCGCCGCCGCCGCTTCTTTCGCCGTGAGCCCACCAAAGAATCGAAGCTCAACAATAGCGGCCATGGTTGGATCTACTTTTTCAAGACGAACCAGAGCATCGTCCAGAGCAATAAGCTGATCGCGTTTTGTTGGCGAAGCCACGAGAAGTTCGTCCAACTGGGCCATTTCAGGATTTGAGCCGCGTTTTTGCGCTCCCCGCATCCGGGCATAGTCAATCAAGATACACCTCATGGCGCGCGCTCCTGCTTTAAAAAACTGCTTACGGTTGCGGCATTTGGGAATGGCGGAGTCGATGATCTTGAGATAAGTTTCGTGGGCGAGATCGGAAGATTGGAGTGTATGCCCGCAGCGTTCGCGCGACAATTGCCGCGCTGCACACCGGCGAAACGCATCATACGCTAACGCCATAAGGTCCTCGGCGGCGGATTCGTCTCCGTTCCGGAGTCTGGAGAGAGCCAGAGTGATATCGCCGACGGGAACTCCATCCACGGGTCCCTCTGCCATCGTCTTGCTGGATTCCGTATAAACGAGCTGGCCGTCGGCGTTGCTCGGCGCCCGTTCACGCACTTTCTCAAATCGCTGGGAATCTTCCGATCCCGAAGCGCTCGGTCCACCCGGCGTGAATCCAACCGTAGAGTTCGAGTTGGGCTCCTCCGCGCCAGTCCGCCCCTTCTGGCACACGCGGGAGCTATTCCCGTTGAACGGACTGACCGTTCGAGCAGCAGTGGTCTTTGTAGATCGTGAAAACAGCATAATTATCCTCCACGGTAAATAACCACGACTATTCTTTTTTGTCAAAGTAAGGCGTGCGAATTAAAACCCGTAACGTTTTGCATGGTTTTGCCCAGGCGCCGCGCTTGTTCGGTGTGCTTGAAGAGCCGTTCAAATCGAAGCCTCGAACGTTTTCGAGGCGCCGCCTTTACATCCAGCCAAGCCGGCCGTAAGCTCTATAAATCGCTTAAGAGGATGGGTATCCACGATGACGCCAATCGAAGCCATTCACGACGTTCCCGATTCTGTATCTGAAAGCATTCTCCACTGTCTTGTCGAACGCAGAATCTCGGAGGGATACGTGCTCCTCGACTCCATTCAGGGATTATTCGCGCACATGGATGTTCGATTGGTGAGTACGCAACGTCTTGCGGGGCGCACCGCCCTATGGGTAGATGCTGGCTACAAGAACGCCAGTGCGTTATCTCTCCTGCTGGGGAAATTCACGCCGGAGGTGATCCACTGGCTCCCGGGCCCGACGAAAGCGTGTATCAACGTCGCATTTGGCGTCAAATCGCATAACGAAGGAGACTACGCAGGGGCGGCAAAAATCCTGCGCCGCGTGTTGGACGCCGACGATCTGGACAACCCCGACATCCGTGTGATGGTGCAGTTCATCTTAAGCCGTTGCTGGCAGAGAGATGGCCACTACGATATGGCGCTTGACGGTGCGACGAAAGCGCGGCAAACGGCTATTAAGAACGGCCGCCACAAGATGGCGGCGGTCATCTCGCTGAACGTCGCATGGTTACAATTTCAATCCGGGGAGCGTGAAGAGCCTCAACGGTTGCTTGTGGAGGCCCAGGACATTTTAGGGAAAACAGATGATTACATCAGCCTGGCGCGGATCGAAATCTGCTTGGCCCGCATGTCTCGACGGGCTGCCCAGCATGGAAACGCCTGTCAGCGCCTGAATCGAGCGATCGAATACTGCAAGAAGCGTCCAGACCAACCCCAGCAACTGGCTCGATGCCTGGCGGACTTGGCATTCGAGGAACGGCTCCACGCTCTTTCTCTTGAACGAGAAGTACAGCGGGCGGCGCAGCGGGCCAGTGATAGCACCGCCATAGAGAGACAATTCGTCGAGCTCTACTCTGGGCATTCGGGCCTAATCACTCAACTGACCAGGCAGGACGCGTCTCTGCCTCAGTTGGCCAACGAGGACGCCGTCAAGAAGTTTTCTCGTGCGGCAATAGCTGCCCTAGCGCGCGCGCGAGCCGACGGTAAACTGCGCTCAATTCGAATAAACAACGTGAAGCGTATTGAGGATCTGCGCATCGCCGCGGACCAGCATTTAGCTTCGGCGAAAGCGTTGTACTCGAAGACCGGGAGTCGTCGTGGGCTGCGAACCGTAGCCATTCATGCCGGCTACCTTAACCTCGACCGAGGTAATTTCGAGGTTGCCGCCGCAGATGCCGCGTGTGCGTATAGCTTAAGCGCTTCGGACGATCACATAGGCATGGCCCAAGCGAAAGTTCTCGAATGCATGATTGAGCACCAGAAAGCCGACGACGAACACGATAGAGCAGTGGCTCAATCGATGGCTCAGCGGGCGCTACAGGCGGTGGCGGAAGCCGCTGATCTTGTGCGCGGGACGAAGCATCAACGGCTACAGGGGAAGGTTGCACTCTGGCTCGGCCTGTCTCACATCCGAATCGGTAATATCGATGACGCTCGGGCCTACCAACTCGAAGCGGAATCGCTCTTGCATGCTACCCGGCATGACTATGTCCGGCACTACTTAAACGAACTAAGGGCGGCGGTTACTGACGTTCGGGGCGCAACATCCGATCTAGCGGCAATAATTGCGCTCGTAAACACCGAAGGCGAAACCAGAAAGTCATTACGCCACGAATTTGACAAGCTGATCATCAAGCATTTGTGGCAACAAGGATTCAGTGCTGAGCGGATCGCCAGGCATCTGAAGATGGGCGCACCTGATGTAACGGACATCTTGGATGAGTTGGGTCTGCTTTAATTACCACCGGCTATGGGCGGAATGTCCCGTTATGCATCACTCGGGCCACCCTTTTCCGCAACATCTCACTTCCGACGATGCTTTGCATTTGCTGCCTCGCGCCGCTCGGGGAAGAGACACAAACGGCCAGTGGACATGATCGAGGCAAGCTGTAGGTCGACTGAATGAGTCATTGAGGTGCAGTTCTTGACGACAGTTGTGACGACAAAGTTGCCGCGAATAGGGCCGTGCACGCCGGCGCACCCAGTTCACCTCCTACACGAAAATGAACAACTTACGCCGCCGTGCATACTGATTCGCACCCGTCTCCCCAATTCGCCATCTTCAATTCTGCGTAAGTTTCCAAACTAGAAGGTCGGCGAAATCGGCTTGCCGGATCGAACAACTATTTCTTCAGGTTGTGATCATTCTCGCTGATGAAGTCGCGGATCTCGGCCTGAAGAGGCCGCCTAGCGGCGGCCTCCACAGGCTCCGGCTGGAGCTGGTGCAGGTAATCAACAGCGCGCTGCGCGTGTGCTGCGGCCTGAAAGATCGCGCGGTTGTCGTTCTTGAGAACTTCGAGCCAGGTGGCGATATAAGAAGCGTGGTCTTCACGAACTTCGGGCGTGAGTTCGAGGTCAGCGCAAAGGAAAGCGGCACCGAGTTCGGCAACGAGCTCTTCGCGGGCATAGCCATCGTCGCCCCAAGTCTTGCGGCCAAAATCGCGCTGGATGCGGGACGAGTGCTTTGTCCAGTGACAGGTTTCGTGCGCAAGCGTTGCGTAAAAGCTACCTGAGTCGGTAAAGCTCTCGATAGGCGGCATCTGGATGTAGTCGGCCTCCTGGGCGTAGTAGGCCCGGCCTCCGCGGTAACGGATGTCCGCGTGTGTGGCGGCGAAGAATGCCTCAGCGTGATCGATGCGTTCGACGGTGGTGAACTTAGGCTGCGGCTTCAGGTAGAAGTGCTCGGGCAGGCCTTCGATCTGTTCGACGTTGAACACCGTGAAGCCTTTCAGGAACGGGATCTCGCGCTCGGTCTCCTGCCCCTCGGCGTCCTCTTCGGTGCGCGTGAACGTGTTGGCGTACACGACCAGTGAACCCTTCTCGCCCTTGCGTACATGGGCGTTCAGGTCCTGCGCCTGTTTGAATGTCATCCAACTCGGCGAACTGAAGCCGTGTTCGAGAGAAGCGGCCCATAGCATCAAGATGTTGATGCCGGAGTAAGGGGTGCCGTTGTGGCGTAGCGGGCGGGTGATTCTCCCGGCGGCGTTTTCTCCGCTCCACGGTTTCATCCAGGGGCGTACGCCCTTTTCAAGGGAAGCGACGATCTGCCCGGTAATGCGGGTGTAAATATCCTGCCGTTCTGAATTCTGCATTGTGTTGTTCCTTTCGTTTGCGTTGCGGTTTCGCATGACGCGGGCATCGAAAGGCCGGGCGGGATGAAGTGCCTTGTCACCGAAGGGGAACGGCCACACGGGAGCCGCTAGCCTACCGCAGGAGGTGCCGGCGAATGGATCGGGCCCGCCGTTGACTGGGCACGCCGACCGGCCCATGATCGCGTCAAGGTAATGCGAGAAGCGCTTAGCAAATGGGAACAGACAAGGTTTGCAGAGTCGGCAGGAATTTGGCCGCGAGAACCTGCGATCTCGCATCTTCGTTGTTGGGGAGTCTGCCCCGCTGTGTAGGAGTGGAGCTGGCTGCTGACGCCGTCGGGAGATCTACGGGAGCGCGAACTGCTCGGCGGCCTAGAGTGATGGGCTCATCCAGGGATGCTGGGCTTCTGCGTTTCGGGGAATTCGTTGGGCCTAGGTTGAAGACGGAAGAATTCGGGCTGCTGCCTGCAACTCTGGACGAAACGATCAGTCACTGGCGTGTTGCTGTGCTTCTCGGGGTGGAGGACGCTGCGTAGAGAGAGACGCAGGATCGCATGAAAGCATCGGTGTGGGAGGAGATCGTCGCCCTCGATGTAATGCTGGCCGGACGCCTGATGATCGCGTATTCAGGTTTCGAGCCCGCCAGACGTTTGAGTCTTCCGTCACCAAGCGGTCCGACAAATTCAGGCGCGCTGCAGTCTCGTTGCCGATTGCACTAGGTTCGTGCGGGGAGCACCGACGGCACAGTGTGCATGGTTTCTTCCGAGCCTCTGGCATTTGGGTGAGCGCCTAAAGAAGTGAACCCGAAGTTGAGACTCAAGGCGGGATCGGACGGAGTCTCGAAAGAGTGTTTCCGTCCCCTTTCCGTCCACCATCGAGGCATTTCGAGGCGAATTTTCCGTCCGTTTGACAGAACGAAATGAATCGTCGCGAACCAAGCAAGTCTTTTTAAATGTGCTAAATAGGGGCTAAGTTATTGGAGGCGCGGATCGGAGTCGAACCGACGAATAAAGGTTTTGCAGACCTCTGCCTTACCACTTGGCTACCGCGCCTTGCGTGCTTCGTATATATCCCACAGATACCGTGCCAGCACCCGCAATGTCAACCCGCGCCACCGGGAACGTAAACCGGGAACGTTTCAGCGAACGTGACGTCGCGCGTTCTTCGCCGCGTTTGCTAAACTGTTCGCTTATGCCTCGCTTTGCCGCCAATCTCAGCTTTCAGTTCCAGGACATCCCTTTCCTGGAACGTTTTGCCGCCGCCGCCGCCGCCGGCTACCGCGCCGTCGAGTTCATGTTCCCTTACGAACATCCTCCGGAAGTCGTCGCGGAGCGCCTCAAAACGTCGAATCTCGAGAATGTTCTGATCAATATGCCGCCCGGGGACTGGGCCGCCGGCGACCGCGGCATCGCCTGCATACCCGGACGTGAAGAAGAGTTCCGCAAAGGCGTCGCTACCGCGATCACCTACGCTCGCGCACTGAAAACCCCGCGCGTGCACGCCATGGCGGGCCTGGTCCCAGCCGGTTCAACGCGCGCTGCTTGCCGGGACACTTATATCGCCAACCTGCGTTACGCCGCCGAACAGCTCGCCGCCGCCGGAATTGTTTTGGTCATCGAACCCATCAACACCCGCGACATTCCCGGCTTTTTTCTGAACACCCAAGCTGAAGCGGCGGATTTCTGCGCGGCCGTCGGACCCAATCTGAGAATGCAGATGGACTGCTATCACATCCAGGTCACCGAAGGCGACATCACCACCAAGCTGAAAAAATACGCCGCTCTCTGCGAGCACATCCAGATCGCCGGAGTCCCCGAACGCCATGAGCCCGATACCGGCGAGATCAACTACACATACTTGTTCAAGGTCCTCGACGATATCGGCTATAAGGGCTGGATCGGTTGCGAGTATCGTCCCGCCGGAAAAACCGTGGACGGTCTGGGCTGGTTCAAACCCTGGGCGGCGAAATAGGAGCCACCGCGCCTAACGCTGCTGCGTAGCGGCGGGGGGAGCGGGCCGCGGTCCCCCTTCTTCGCGCCCGCGAAAAGCACCCGTTCTTCGTTGTGCTTGCCGCCTCTGCAATTCCTGCCACTGGTCGCTGGTAAGAATCGTGCGCAGACGCAATGTCATCTGCGAAAGCGTGCGCGTTAACTCGCCGCGCGCTGTGGCTAGGTGTTCGATCGCCTCGTTGGCTTTGCGCTGGTCAAGCGGGTTCTCGCCCAAAGCGATTTCCAGGTCGCTATCGGCGCGTTGCACCGCTTCCCGCAGGTCCAACAAATGGCCGCGGTACTCCCGCACCGTGCCGCGAATGTCCTTCCGCTGAGCTTCGCTCAGATCCAGGTTCTGAACGATAGGGCTGTTCCACCACGCGCCCTCCCACAATGCCGGACCCTGCCGCAGTCCCGGCCTCGGGCCCTGCGCGCATAGCACTACCGGAAACACTGCAGCCGCCCAAAACCAGCTCCGCATCGCTATCACTGCTCCTCAAACAAGGCGCGCGCAGGAGCCGCAGCCGCTGGTTCCACTACTTGCTCCATGGAATAAATATCGCCGAACAATTGGGCATCGCTGATCTCCGCAGGCTTATTCACCGGCCGCTGTTGGGGAGCTGGGTGGTAAACGAAAATCCCAACTGCCAGGGCACACGCCGCGGCTAGCCCGGGCGCCCACAGCCAATGTTTGCGCGAAGGCCGTTCGATCCGCTCATAAATCTTTCTGCGCTGCGCCGCCAGGAAATCGTCTGGGATTTCGATCCTCGCCGCCGCCGCTCCCTTCCCGCGCCACTCGCCTAAGCGCTGAGCACAATCCACGCACTCGCGCAGATGCGCCTCCGCCTGGTTTCCCGCGATCCCATAAACTGCGTCCAGCAGCGCGTCTTCACTTAAATGTTCGTGCCCGCTCATGGTGCTTTCCCTCATATAAGTCCCGCAAGTCCACGCGCAGTTTATTCACCGCGCGGAACATGTGGGCTTTTACCGTACCCACATCCAGGCCCAGAATTTGTCCGATCTCTTCCAGGCTCATTTCTTCATAATGCCTCAGTGTGAACACCGCGCGCTGCCGGTCTGAAAGCCCTGCCAGCGCCGCGGCCAGGCGCCGGTTGATCTGGCCCGCGAAGTACCGGTCCTCGGATTCCGGAGCTCGCGAAGCGGTCATCGACAAGATGGTCGCTTCGTCTTCCGGAGCCGGTCTTCGCCGCCAGATCTGCCACTTCTTCGAGCGCAGCCGGTCCAGGCAGGTATTCACGGCGATTTTCGACAGCCAGCGGGCCGGGTCGTCCAGGACCCTTCCGTCCTCTCCGCGCTCTTCTTCTCTCAATAACGCTTGATAGGCCTTGAGAAATACGTCTTGGGTTGCGGAATCGGCTTCGTCCGGGTCTTGCAGCAAGCGCCGGCACAGCGCATTCACGCGGCGCTGTTCCGACGTCATCCATGTGCCGAAATCCCGTAGCAAACCTGTATCAACCCGTCCGGCTACCAGAGGCTCGGCCGCCAGCCTCATCATACTCTTCAGGACGGGAAAAGCGTCGCGGGGATTACATCGAACCGACTGTAGGACAGGCCCATGGCCTGTCAGTGCGACGCCTATTGCGCCCCAAAAGCCGTCGCGTGCTGGGTAAGCAACACCGGCTCTATTACTTGCGGAGCCACCGCTGGCACGACGGGCTTGGGCGGAGCTCCCTTCACTTCCTGGAGAAGTTTCGCGATCGCCAGGGGGGTCTCAATCGTCGGCAGCGCCGGTGGAGTAAATAACGATTCCGCGGTAAGTTGCCGCGTTTCCAGGCCGTCTTCGATCAACATCTCGCGCTCGATCCAATTGGAGAGCGGGATGTTCCGGAAGAAAATCCGTTCCTGCATCACCATGATTTTCTTGAGGTATGACGCGATTTGCTCTCGCGAACGTAGCTGCGCTCCTCCACGCGAATATCGTGCATGAAGTCGTCGAGCGCCTGCCGCTTGCACGCTTCCTCAGTGGCCTTTACGCGCTCATCGAGAGTGACTTTGTGCGCGCTGATCATCGCCCGCGCCTCCGCCAGCGACTCGCGCTCTTTTGCCAGCGCCACTTCCATTCGCGCCTGCATCACATAGTAGGACAGCAATGCGCTTCCGCCTGCTACGAATACCGGCAAGAACAGCCACAAGAAAGCTTCCATTTGCATACGATAGTCCTGCTAAGAAACCTATCGGACGACCATGGGAAAAAAGTTAGCGGCTTAAGCCAAAAACCTTAGGCGAAATAGGATTAAGGCCATTCCCCACGCGGCTATTTCGCTTGGGAGCCAACCTTTTTCCCTCCCGCCAAGGCCGCTAGCAGGGGTAAGTCGAAGCGCATCAAGGCGCCGAGCATCGCCGCCATGCGGAAGCCGAATCCGGCGAAGAACCCTTCGTGTTTGCTCAGCAGGGTGGCCGCGCCCAGGATGCGGTCCGATCTATGGATCGGGTCGTTAGGAGCCGCCTCCGGCGGCGCATGCCATATCGCGCGGATGGCGGGATACATCTCCACTTTGCGCCCCGCTTTCCGAATTTTGATCGCCAGGTCGGCGTCGGCCCAGTATTCTCCGAAGCGTTCATCGAAGTAGTTCATCCCCGCAATGAACTGCTTGCGGACCAGAAGCGCCTCACGTCCCGGATACATCACTCCGAACCGCTCCTGCGCCAGAGTCTCCTCCGGGATCGGCGTCCATGCCAGCTCCCCGCCCCCACGAACTTGCGCGAGCGACTCCCGATCCGGAAACCGCCGTGCGCGTGCTACAGGCCTCCCTTCATCGTCAATCAGGAGGGGACAAGCGCCTGTCAGGCTCGGGTCCGCATCCAGCTTTTCCGCCAGCCGAGCGACTGTATCGGGCGCCACTTCCACGTCCGGCGATAGCAGAAACAGGTATTCCGCCCGGGCCGTGCGCGTCGCGATATTCAGCGCCTTGGTGGCGCCAAAGTTTTCCGGGAGCCGCTGCATCGTAATGCCCGGGAACTCTTCGGCGATAGTCGCGGTCGAATCATCGCTCGCGCAATCTACGACTAGAATCTCGAGCTGCTCGCGGTGCTCGGATCTTTCCAGCGCGGCAATCGCCTGCCGCAATTCCGCGGCTTGATTATGCGCGATGATGATCGCGGCGATTTTAGGGATCGTGACGGGCGCCGTAACGGCGTTAGCTGGGTTCATGCGAGTTCATTTGCGGCCTCATGCTAGCTTACCCTTTGCAGACGCTTCCGTGAACCGATCCGGCTTGCCCGTGATCCGTCCGTAAGGAGGGGAGCTTAAACCGTCGCGGGTTGGAGGAGGCGCTGCAGTAAAGCTTTCAGTCAAGCGCAAACTGGTGCGGGAGGGAAAGCGGTTGCCACCCAGCGGGTGAAGAGGGCGTGTATGCTGTGCTTTGAAACACAGAACCGGACAGATGGCGGGCGAGCCGTTATTGCTGCCCATTGATATCGATGCGGAGCCAATCGAGGAGAAGCTGACGGCGTGGGGAGGCGCGGCCTTGCTGGTGCAAGCCATCCGTTCCCTGGATGTGCCGGGTAGCACGGCGCGGCATGTGCAGATCAAACAGCGCCAGCGCGGGCTTTCGGAAGCCGAGTATGTGGAAAGCCTGATCGTGCTGCACGCCCTGGGCGGGGATTGCATCGACGATCTGGACGGTTTGCGCGAGGATGCCGGCATCCCGGAACTGCTGGGGTATCTGCCGCCTAGCCCGGAAGGGGCGCGGAAGTTTCTGAATCACTTTCATGACGACGCTCTGCTGGAGCAAGCCCAGCAGGCGTTGCCGCTGGAGCGCACCAGTTATATCCCCCACGAGAATGCGCCGTTGGCGGGACTGGGTCAGGTCAACGACGATGTGATTGCGCTCCTCGGGCGGCGCTCGCCGGAGCAGAAGATCGCCACGGTGGATCAGGACTCGACCATTATCGAAAGCTGGAAACAGCAGGCCAAGAAAACTTACGAAGGATCGACCGGCTATCAACCTATGCTGGCGCTGTGGGCCGAGATGGACCTAGTGCTGGCCGACGAGTTCCGAGATGGGAACGTGCCCGCGATTCAGGAACCCCGGCGGGTGGCGCAGCGGGCGTTTCAGGCACTGCCCGGAACGGTAAGCGAGTATTACTTTCGCGGGGACTCGGCTTGCTACGAACATGAGTTGCTGACCTGGTTGCGCGATGAGCAGAGGGAGGGCGGGCCCCAGGGGCGGATTGGGTTCGCGGTGAGCGCACCGATGCAGGCGGCGCTGCGAGAGGAAATCGAAGCCACCGAAGAGCACCGCTGGAAGCCGTACGGAGAGGATGGCGGAGCGGTGAAAGAATGCGCGGTGGTGAACTACTATCCGGAAGAAGCGCCGGAGAACCGCTATCGCGAGCCGTTGCGCTACCTCGGCATCCGGGTCCGCCGCAAGCAGCGCGATCTGTTCGATGGCAGCAGGGAAGTTCTGTACTTCGCGGTAGCGACCAATCTGTGGGACTGGGAGCCGAAACGGTTGCTGCAGTGGCATCGCGAGAAGGCGGGATCGATTGAGGCCGTTCACGACGTGCTGAAGAATGAACTAGGCGGCGGCGTGCTTCCTTCCAAGCGCTTCGGTGTGGACGCGGCTTGGTTTGGATTGGCCGTGATCACGCACAATGTGCTCACGGGCCTGAAGCGTTTGGCGCTTCCGCCGGAACTGCTTCGGGCGCGGCCGAAACGCTTGCGATTCTTGATTTTCACCACGCCGGGCCGGCTGGTGGAACACGCGCGGCGCACACGGCTGCGCATCGTTCGAAGCTGGAACCGATTTACCAACTGGCTGCCGGCGATTCGACAACTACCGGCGCCGAGCCAGGCCTAAGCCAAACCACTCCCCCCGCCGCAACCTCCGCAAGCCAGAGGTGTCTTCTGGAAGCGACCGGGAGCGTCAAGATTGCCACTTCGCCAGTTTCTCAGTCGCCACCAGCGCCATCGACCGACGCTCCGCACTAGTCATCGCCCAAAAAAACGGCAGCGGGGTCCTCGTCTTCATCCTTGGCCAAGGCTTACGGACGGATCACGGGCTTGCCGCGACGCGCACGCCGCGCCATGCTACGCTAACCCAGAAAGGAAATACCTATGAATAAACCGATGCTCGTTAGTTTCGCGTTGTTCACTCTAGGGTCCTCGCTCGCGCTCGCCCAGGGGAAGCAGGCGCAACAGCCCATGAGTTTCTTTCGTCACCAGTTCGGGTTCCGGTAAAGGAGCCGATCTTGGCGGCCTCGCCGGCGCCGATCAGCGCTGTCAGACGCTCGCCGCGGCGGCCGGCAGCACCTTCACTTGGCACGCTTACCTAAGTACTCAGGCCAAAGGTGGCCAACCAGCCGTGAATGCGCGCGATCGCATCGGCGAAGGGCCTTGGTTCAACGCCAAGGGGCAGCGCGTCGCCATGAATCTTTCCGACCTGCATGGCGACACGCTGGAACAAGCCCGCGTCGGCAATAGTCTGACCAAGGCGACGGTGCTTACGGAGAAGGGCGAAACGGTCAAGGGCTTTGGCGACAATCCCAACCAGCACGACATGCTTACCGGCTCAACCCCCGACGGCCGCGCCTTTACCGACGCGATGGATCACACCTGCAACAACTGGACCAGCAGTTCCGATGGTGGCGCGATGCTGGGGCACTTCGACCGTACCGGCGGCCCCAACACTTCGTGGAACGCCGCGCATCCCAGCCGTGGCTGCAGCCAGGAAGGGCTGATCAGCACCGGCGGCGCGGGAATGTTCTATTGCTTCGCGATCAACGCCCCCAAGCCCTAAACCTGATCTCAGATTTCGTGATAACGCCGCAGACCAGGCCAATGATCGAAGTCTGAATCGAAACTCAGGATCGAACGAATCCGCTGGCGCTCCATAATTGCGATGTGCAGCGCGTCGCGAGCTGAGAGCGTGGTGCGGGTTTGTGTGATTTCGCTTGCGCGCAGCACCTCAGCCTTTTCGACGGCAAACACCTCGTCGACGACAGAAAGGGTCAACTGAATCGCGGGATCAATCGCATCCCGGCGGTTGATCGCGGTATAGCGGTGAAGGATTTCCTGCAGGACCTCGGCGTCCGTCACCAGGCGTTCTCCTTTGGCGATCAGGCTTTCAAGAAGGATTTGCGCAGCTGTTTTGTTGGGATGCGCCGCTCCGACCAAATACATCGGAATGTTTGAGTCGACGAAAATCACTCATAACCTCGCTCGATTTCGGTGAGCATTTGATCGACGTCGGCGGTAGGGAACGCATAGTCCACTGCTTTGCGGACTGCCTTCAGCTTTGCTTGCGGTTCCTGCTCCGGCCGCTGCAGCCGTGCTTCCCGAAGAATTCGGCGGACCCATTCTCCCAGAGCCAAATGCTCGCGGCGAGCCAGGCGCTGGAGCTCCTCCATCTCCGAATCGGGAATCAGGACCTGAAGTCGCTTACTCACAACGTGAGTATAGCATGCTCAGTACGGGCTCATCGCTCGCTTCGGCCGAATGCAAGCCACAGGGCCCGGGGCTATGAAGCGGTCCTACGCAAAGGGGTGCAACCTACGTCAGGAACGGTCATTCGGGGCCATCCCGCGACCATTTCAGCGGTCAGGCGCCGAACTTTCGAACCCGAATTTCCTTTGCCCTACCGAATATCGATTTTTAGCTGAGCGTCGGAGTGATTGTGGCGCCAATCCCAATAGGCTTGCTGGTCTCGCGCGTTGAGCCGGTCAAAGCCATCATATTTGCGATGTCTCTCTTCGAGCCACATTCGAAAAGCGCGATCCTCATGGTCATTCCAGGCGTGTTCATCACGATGCTTGGCGTCCTGGTAACGACGATTGTTGGCAGCTTCTTTGCGCTGCTCGTCTCGATGGTCCTGAGCCAACGCTGTGGCAGGCAGAAATGCCGTTGGAGCTAGCAACGTGGCGCCTAGCAATCCGATTCCGTAAATGCGCGAAAGGGTTCTCATGCCCGTTAGACCATGGGCGGTCACTACGTGTTTCAATAGCCCATTTTCAGGCCCAGGCGCTAACCACCTTCACTTTTTCGTGTGCTGGGCGTCCGGATCGGGGTCGCTATGTTTAGCGTCTTCCCAGCCGTTTCGAGCCTCTCGACCCGCTCTCTTGAGTTCCTCTGCCGCCTGACGTGCCAGTTCTTTAGTCTTCGCGGCGGCCTTGTACGCGTCCTCACCTGCCCGGTGAGCCGCCTGGTCGGTCTTTTCTTCCCGCGTACGGCTATCGTCAGTATTTACGCGGCGGTCACAAGCCGCAGCACTGATTAATAAACCGCCTAACATGATGTAACTCGGTATCCGGCGCATTGTCACCTCATTTCAAGTGGGGAGCTGCAATTGCCGTGCCACTCGTTGCGGACTGGGCCTCGTGCCGAGGCCCCTCTCTGTCCCGCAGCAAACCGTTCTATACTGAATACGGACCGTGCATGGCGCCTTTCGCGTGGTGCGTGGTTCAAAGAGAACTCACCGCTTTGCCCCTGTGTGGCTTTGCGGCGCGTTCCAGAGCTCCCTAACGTATGGATTCTAGAATCCGGGTGCTGGTGGCAAAACCCGGCCTCGACGGACATGATCGCGGCGCCAAGGTAATCGCCCGGGCGCTGCGCGATGCTGGCATGGAGGTGGTCTATACCGGACTCCGCCAAACGCCGGAGATGATCGTCAACGCCGCGCTCCAGGAAGATGTGCAGGTCATCGGCCTGTCCATTCTTTCCGGCGCGCACAACGCCATCGTGCCGCGCGTGATGGAGCTTCTGCAGCAGAAAGAGATGACTGACGTTGTAGTCATCGTAGGGGGCATCGTTCCGGATGAAGACGCCGCCGAACTCAAACGCCAGGGCGTGGGCGCCGTGTTTCAACCCGGTTCTTCGCTCCGGAATATTGTGGAATTCATCCGCGGCGCGGTGAAGCAGCCGGCATCGCTCACCTGAAGACAGAACGCAAGGAAAGAACGCACCGCGTTTAGCGAGTGCAGGAGTAAGAATGCAAGAAAAACTGAATATCGCCGTGTTTGTCGACTACGACAACATCGAGATTGGATTGAAATCCACGTTGCGGCGGGAATTTGACGTCTCGCTCGCCTTGGATGCGCTCAAGGAGCGCGGCGATATCGTCGCCAAATTCGCTTATGCCAACTGGGGACGCCAGGATGGCGCTACCCGGCAGATGGCCGAAAACGCCGTGCAAATGGTCCAGCGAATTCCCTCCCCGCGCGGAGACAAGAACGGAGCCGACATCAACCTCGCGCTCGATGCCTTGGAGATGGCCTTCACCCATACGCATGTGAACGCCTTCGCCATAGTCAGCGGAGATAGCGACTTCATCCCGCTGGTGAACAAGCTCAAGGAATACGGCAAGACGGTCTTCGTGGTCGGCGGCAAGGCGTTTACTTCGACGATTCTCCAGCAGAATTGCCACGAGTTCATCAGCTTTGAGTCGCTGCTGTCCGATACCTCCGTGCCGGCCAGTGTGGCTGCGCTCGAAGTGCGCGCGATTCACCAGCAGCGCCCGCGCAGCGATCGGCCGGAGCGTGGCGACCGCCCGCAAGGGGATCGCCAGCCGCAAGGGGATCGTCAGCAAGGCGACCGAGGCGGACGCCGCGAGCGTCCCGCGCCGCTGGATCTGGTACAGGCCATGCCGCTAGTCGAGCGCGCTCTGCAGGTGCTGGAACGCCGCGGCGTGCAGCCGCAGCTAGGACTGCTGAAGTCTACCATGCTGCAGCTTGATTCCGCGTTCAATGAACGCGCCTACGGCGGGTCGAGCTTTTCCGATTTTGTCGAGAAGCTGAAGCGCGCCGATCTGGTGAACGTCTCGGGCACCGGCGGCCGCTACGTCATCGAGCGCAAGGGGTCGGCGTCAGCCGAGCATCCCTCGCTCAAGCATGAAGATTTGTTACCGCCGCTCCGCGACGTGCTGGAGAACCATCGGCTCGAAATCGAGAACGGCTGCCCGGTGGAAGATCTGGCCGGATGGTTCAAGACCGAGCAGCCTAACTTCGACGTCGCCGCGTACGGCTTCCAGCAGTTCACCGAGTTCCTGAACTACGCGCAAGACAAAACGGTGGTTCGCCTGGAGCCGCACGAGGATCAAGGTACGGTATTGGTGTATCTCGGCGCGGAATTCTATCCGCCCGCCGAACCGCCGAAGCCGGAACCGGTAGCGGCCGTGGAGGAAGAGATTGAAGAGGACGAGCCGCAGCCCTACGTCGAAGGCCAGCCGACCATCTTTGAGCCCAATCCACCGCCTGCGAAAGCGAAGCGTGCCCCGGCCCGCAAGCGCATTTCCAAGCCTGCTGCCGGCGGGGGTGGCGGACAGCGCCGTCCCGTGCGCCGCAAGAAGACCGACAAGTAATCAGCAGGGGTTCGCGGGACTGAGGCGCGGCACTAAAAGCCGCGTCTCTCGATTACTCCAACGACTCTTGAAAACTCACTTGCCCCACATGGTGCAGCTTGATCAGGTTGGCGCTGCCCGACATGCCGAAGGGGGCGCCGGCCACCAGAATTACGCTGTCGCCGATGCGCGACCACGCTTCGCCCAGCAGCTTCATATCGCACACGCGCAACATTTCCTCGATCGAATCCACGCTCACTGGCGCCACCGGATGGACGCCGTAAATCACCGCCAGCTCGCGCGCCACAGCCTCAGTTTCGCAAAACGCAAAAATTGGGACATGCGGGCGGAAGCGTGCGATCAGGCGCGCTGTCTCGCCCGACGTGGTGAACGCCAACAGCGCCTTCACGCTGGCCGAAAGGCCGGCGTGATACGCGGCTTCGGTAATAATCTGCGCGTGCGTGGGATTGATCACCTGCGGCGGCTCCGGAAAGTGCCGTTCTTTCTGGTAAGCTTCCGCCTCGACAGCAATGGTAGCCATCATCGAAACCGCCTCGCGCGGATACTGGCCGCTGGCCGTCTCGGCCGATAGCATCACCGCATCGGTACCATCGAAAATCGCGTTGGCAACATCGGTCACCTCCGCCCGCGTCGGCGTGGACCGCGTGACCATGGACTCCAGCATCTGCGTAGCCGTGATCACGAACTTGCCGCGCATGCGCGCGCGTTCGATGATGGTCTTTTGCGCGCCCGGCACGCGGGCCAGCGTCATTTCCACGCCCAGATCGCCGCGGGCCACCATTACCCCGTCGGACTCTGTAAGAATCTCTTCGAGATTGTCCAGCGCATCCGGTTTCTCGATCTTCGCGATCACCGGTATCCTGCGCCCGCGGTCCTTGAGACGCCGCTTCAGGCCCGCCACATCCTCGCCGGTTCGGACAAACGAAAGCGCCACCATATCGACGTTCTGCGCCAAGCCGAATTCTAGATCCGCGCAGTCCTTTTCCGTCATGGAAGGGATGCTCACGCGCACGCCCGGAAGATTGATGCCTTGCTTGTCGCGAATGACTCCGCCCGAGACCACCCTGAAGTCCACGGACACGCCGTTGGTTGCCAAGGCGCGCAATTCGACGCAGCCGTCGGCCAGCAACACGCGATCGCCCGCTGTGACGTCGCGTGCGAGCGCCTTATAACTGGTGGGCGCGAGCTCCGCGTTCCCGATTACGTCCTCCACCGTGATACTGAAGCGCGCCCCGGTTTCGAGCGTGGCCTCGCCGCCCTCGAACTTGCCCAGGCGGATTTTAGGTCCTTGCAGATCCAGCAGAATACCCGCAGTGGCGCCGCAATCCGCCGCAATTTCGCGAATCAGATGGATCACACCAGCGTGCTCGCCGTAAACACCGTGGGACGCGTTGATGCGGAAGACATCTACGCCCGCCCTCAGCAGCGCCCGCAGCATTTCCGCGGAGCGCGAAGCCGGCCCTATGGTCGCGACAATCTTGGTATTGCGCATATACCATGTTACGGGTTTTGCGCCCGGATTTTGGGCGCGAACCGCATGCCGTGCTTACGATCGGCCATCGCTCAAGAGCGCATGGCTACCGACACGGTCCAGGTTCAAGATCATGTTTCCGTTACCATCGATTTCGAAGGCGGGTTGGAATTTCGCCTGCCACTTCAATTCATCGTAGCGATAGGAATAGCGCGTGTGAACCACCTGGCTAAAGGTGTCATCGAAAGCCTTGATCAGAACCACGAATTCCGCCTGCAGGCGCTCGAGATCCTCGGCGGTTTTCCCGAACAGCGGACTGGTTTCATCCAAAGGGTGAACGATGGTCCAGGTCAGCGCCAGAAAATAAATCTTGTCACGTTCCAGTGTGAGGGGATCGAAACGCCGCTTCAGCTTGCCGGGAGGCCCTTCCACCGTCATTAGTACCAGGTTGGCTTCCAGATCCATCAGGACGTTGGGACGCAGATTGGCAATGCGGAACTGCAGGCTACTTTGGTCCTGATAGGGCGCCATCAAGATGTGCTCGCTGAAACCGATTTTCGCGGAGGGCCGTGAGAATCGGCCGAACAACAACCCCGTGCCGAGGGCCACTGCCATCAACCCTGCAATGGCTTCGAGCGAAGCCAGGATATTCGTCGTCAAGGATGCCGGCACCATATTTCCATAACCCACCGTAGTCAGCGTATGGGTGCTGAAAAAGAAATCATTGAGGAAGCGGTCCATCTCCGACACGCCGTCAGCGCCTTGCAAATGGCCCGGCCCTAGGGCGAAGTAGGCCAGCGCGAATAGGACGTTGATGAGCAGATAGCCGCCCAGGATCGTCGCGAAAAACCGCGGCCAACTCATGCTGAGCATCTGCAAGTAGGGATGGAAGTCGCGCCAGGTCCCGCCGCGCCGGAAAACGTTGAAGCTCCCGTCCTTGTTGATGCTGCGCCGCAGGACGCCGGTAAACTGTTGCGTTAAGCCGGGATCGAATGTGGGCTTTTCCATAAGAAGATGGTAGGTCAAGGCCGCGGGATTATGCGCGGCTCCAGAAGGCGAACACCACCGCCCCGAACAGGCACACGCCGGAGAGCGCGTAGTTCCAGCGCAGATCTTCGCCCAAATAGAAATAGGCAAATACCACGAAGACCACCAACGTGATGGCCTCCTGGATGATCTTCAGTTGATATCCGGTAAAGCGGCCATAGCCGAAGCGATTGGCGGGAACCTGAAAACAGTATTCGCCCAGCGCGATCAGCCAGCTAAAAATGATGGCTTGCAGCAAAGTCCAGGAGCGGTGCTTCAGATGTCCGTACCAGGCGAAGGTCATGAAGGTATTCGAGATCAGAAGCAGGATGACAGTGAGCATTTAGCGCCATCCTAGCATTTGAGAGCCGGCGCCAAGAGCCGCGAAACCCCGGCCCCATCGTTTCGTAGCGGCCGAGGCCAGATGGGGCACTCCCAGCCCCCGGCGCGGTACAATCTAATGTTACATGCTGGACTTGATCAAGAAGCTCCAGGACGAGATTGCGGTGCTCGAAAACGAGTTCCGGGTCGAGCTTCCGCGGGAGATTCTGAAGGCGCGGGCGCACGGCGATCTCAGTGAAAACGCTGAGTATCATGCGGCCAAGGAGCGCCAGGCCTTCGTCAACGCCCGCCTGGGACAACTGCACGCCCGTCTGCGTGACATCTCGATGATCGACATGTCCAAGATCCCCCATGACCGCATCGGATTGGGTTCCGTCGTCGTGGTGTTGGACATCGATAAAGACGAAAAGGTGCGCTATAAGCTGGTCACCAGCGAAGACGTGGATGTTGCCAACGGCCTGATCTCTACCGTCTCGCCAATCGGCCGCGGGCTGCTGGGTAGGCAAGTGGGCGATACGGTGCGTATCACGATTCCCGGAGGTGTGCGCGAGATGGAAGTCATCGAGCTCACCACCATTCATCAGATAGCTGAGAAGCTCCAGGCGGCGGCCCCTGCGACCTGACGGTGACGAATGACTATCACTCACGCCATTGGATACGGCAGTAACAAGATTATCCGGCTGATTGTGCGTGGGCTGGCCCTTTCACGAATTCATCCCAACGTGCTCACCTTCCTGGGACTGGTGATCAACATGATCGCCGCCTACATGCTGGCGGTGGGGCAGTTCCGCTGGGGGGCGGCTGTGATTATCGGCGCGGGTCTGTTCGACATGGTGGATGGCCGGGTGGCGCGCGAAACCAATCGCGTGACACGCTTCGGCGGGTTCTTCGATTCGGTGCTGGACCGCTATTCGGATTGCGCGTTGCTGGTGGGTTTGCTGGTATGGTACGGGTCCATCAACCGGCCGTTTTATGTGGTTCTGACGGCGATTGCAATGGCTGCATCGGTAATGATTAGCTACACCCGGGCGCGCGCGGAAAATTCCATACCGATGTGCAAGGTCGGTTTCATGGAGCGTCCTGAGCGCGTAGTGCTGGTGATCATTGGCGCCCTGTTCGACCTCATGGCCCCAGTGTTATGGGTGATCGCTGTACTAGGGAACCTGACAGTAGTGCATCGCATGATTTTCACCTGGCAGGAAGCCAAACGCCTGGAAGAAGCCCAACTGAAGGCTGCTCCTAGCGCCCGCGCGGCCAGCAAAGCCTAAACTAAGCCAGGCGCAGCGCCAACTCTTCTCCATTGATAGCCCGGAACCCTGCGAGACGCACGCGATCGCTATCGCGGAAGGAGACCAAAGGCATCATTCCGAGATCGATCAGCGCCAGCACTTGGGTTTCCGTCATCCAAACCTCCGCGCACGGCGTCATGTGCCACTCGCCTTCATGCTGATAGGTATGCAGCGGCAGGCCTTCAAGGTTAAGGGCTCCGCCCGCGGTCAGCAGTGTGAGAAACGCCAGCGCGGGGTTGCCCCACAGATAGTGCGCATGAACCGGCGCGGCCGGCATTTCTTCGAATGGAAATGATTCGATGGTGCTGGTCCGTGCGCCGTAAGGCAGGCGCAACAGGAAGCGAGGCAGAGCCAGGCCCAAGTACGACGCCTCCGGAATGGCGCGCAACTCCTCCCAATGATCGCCCATATCGATTGAGCCTTCAGCGATGAAAGGCGCTCCGATGTGCGCGGCGAGCAGAGCCATGCGGCCCAGGAATTCGATATCCGCGGCGTCGGGACCGAATGAATAAAGCCCGATCACGGCGCGCCATTTGCGGGCGCTGAGCAGAGCGTGCATGCGGGTTTCGCCGAGACTTTTCGCGTCGAGCAGATCGCGCGCGGCTTCGGCCTTGGGAAAATGAGCGATGCGGATGCGGGTCCCAGACTCGTCACCAGAATCGCTGCGAATGACGAAGTCGAGCCCGCGCCAGGCGGCTTCGACAGCTTGGAAGCGCGGATGATGCAAGAGACCGCGCATGCGTTCGCCGAGCGCGGCGTCGCGCTGGGGATCGGACAACTCCACCGGCGCGGCATGGGCGCGTGCGAGGTCGCGGACGTAACGATCAAACGGGTCGCCACCTTGGGCGATTTGTTCCAGCAGGCTGGAGGACCGCAGGAGTTCACCGATGTCGGCTTGCGGGGTTGGCTGACTGCTCTTCTCCTTAGCCTCGGTCTGCGCCGGATCGAACTCACGAAACAAATTCAGGTTGCGATACAAGTGGTCGGGATGAAAATCCTCCAACTCGCGGAAGGGAGCACCGGCCAAGCTCACCTGCAGCTTCGCCATGACCGAGTCGAAGTTATCGCGGTCGATGGCCAGCGGTTCGGTGGCGCCGCCCCCGAAATCGCCCAGAATCAAGTAGTGCGCGGGCTCCTCTTCGGCGATAATGACGGACTTACGCTTAGGCTGGACGCCGAGTTCGATCATGCGCTGATTATAAGATTTCCAGAGCGGTCGTTACGATACCACCAACCGGGCGGGACCAGCGTCGTGGAACCGTAGTCGAGAATCAATGCCGGACCGGCGGCGCGGCGCGGAGAAACCTGAGCACGTCGCAGCGCCGGGATCTTTCGCCATGCTCCTTCAACCCATACGCGGCGGATTTCGGCGGGGCCTTTCCGGAACGGCCCTCGCGTGAGCTTGGGTTTTGGTCAGACACTGGCGCGCACGCACGCGAATGGTCACGACTTCAATCTCACGATCCGGCGTGGCGTAACCGTAAATGCGGGCATGTTCACGATGGAAAGCTCGCGCCGCGGCGGGCCATCCGGGACATTTAACTCGTAGCTCTGGCCGCGATAGCGCAGATCGGCAGTGCGCTCGATTTCGGCTGACGGCGATTCGCGGCGCGCGCGGCGCTCTAATATCGCGAATTGTTTTTCGAGATCGCTGCGGCCCAAGGCGCCCACCGCATAATCACGTGCGGCATCGGCCATCAGCATTCCGAGAGCTGAGAGAGCGCCTGCTTGCTCCGGCACGATCACGGTGCGGATGCCTAACTCGCGCGCGATT
Organism: Bryobacterales bacterium; assembly: GCA_963779075.1. Taxonomy (GTDB): domain Bacteria; phylum Acidobacteriota; class Terriglobia; order Bryobacterales; family Bryobacteraceae; genus Palsa-187. The sequence goes on along the minus strand of CAVZWS010000009.1, from coordinate 313,270 downwards.
TCGCAGGCGTGCAAACCGCCGGAGCCGCCGAAGGCCACTAGCGCAAAATCGCGAGGATCGTAACCGCGTTCGACCGAAACCACTCGAATCGCCCGCTCCATGTTGGCATTGGCCACGCGCAGAATGCCGGCCGCGGCTGCGATGCGATTCAGTTTCATGGCTGCGGGCAAGACGATCAACAGCCGCAGCGGCACGCTCGACATCAATGGACATGGCGCCACCCAACAACTGCGCTGCTCCGATGCGCCCCAGCACTACGTGCGCGTCGGTGACCGTCGCGTCAGTTCCAACTCCGTAACAAGCCGGTCCGGGGTCGGCGCCCGCGCTTTCCGGGCCCACGCGCAGCAAGCCGCCGGAATCTACGCGCGCGATAGACCCGCCACCTGCACCTACGGTGTGGATGTCGAGCATGGGCACGCGGATGGGATAGCCGGCTACCATTGATTCGGTACTTTCACGTGGTGCGCCATGGGCCAGACTGACATCCGTGGAAGTGCCGCCCATGTCAAATCCCAGCACCCGCTCGAAGCCGCTGCGGCGCGCAGTTTCAAGCGCTCCTACCACGCCGCCCGCGGGACCTGAAAGCACCGTCCTCACGGCGTGTTTCGCTGCCTGCTGCGCGGAGAGAAAGCCGCCGTTCGATTGCATGATAGCGATGCGGTAGTGGCGCGCTCTCGACAGCTCGGTCAGGTACGCCTGCATCAAAGGGCCGACATAGGCGTTGATAAAAGTCGTCGAACCGCGCTCGTACTCGCGGAACTCGGGGCTGATCTCGTCTGACGTGCACAGATAGAGTTCATCGCGACGCAGCGCCGCGGCGACCGCACGCTCATTCCCCGGATTCCGGTACGAGTGCAGAAAACAGATCGCCACAGACTCCACGCGCGCGCGCCGCAGCTTCACCGCGAGCCGCCTCAACTCCGCCGCGGATGGGCGCAACGCGATGGCGCCGTCATGACGTGTCCGCTCACCCACGCCAAAGCCCAGATCGCGATCCGCCAGCAAATGCCGCGGCGCGGGCGTCAAATTATAGAGTTCAGCCCGATTCTGGCGGCCGATTTCGAGCAGGTCTTCGAAACCCGCGGTGGTCACGAAAGCCGTACGCGCGCCCTTGCGTTCGAGCAGCGCGTTGGTCGCGACCGTGGAGCCGTGGACTACATCGGCGGCGCTCGCCACACGTACCAAACCCGCCAGGATCACCTTGGCCGGGTCCCGCGGATGTGAGCGCAGCTTGAAGGTCTCCATGCGCCCGTCATCGTGAAGGACCACGAAATCCGTGAAGGTTCCCCCGGCATCCACCCCGATGCGCATTGAGTTCTTATTCTACCTGTGACCTGGGTTGCGTCATCATATTACTAGGTGATCCATCTCCGCGGCGTTTCGAAGCAATTTGAGGGCAAGCGTAAGGTGACGGCGCTGGAGCGCCTAGACCTGCATATTGGCCGCGGCGAAATGGTGTCGATTGTTGGCCCGTCCGGCTCGGGAAAGTCTACGCTCCTGAATTTGATCGGCGGCTTGGACCGGCCGACCGAAGGCGAGATCGAAATCGACGGAGAAACGTTGTCCTCGCTCAGCGACGATGGGCTGACACGGGTGCGCCGCGACAAGATCGGTTTCATTTTTCAGTTCTTCAACCTGCTGCCCACGCTGACCAGTCTCGAAAACGTTTCGCTGCCGCTGCACCTGCGCGGATGGCCGCGTAAGAAGATCGACGAGCGGGCGAGGGAGTTGCTGGAGCTGGTGCAACTCACTGCGCGCCTGGAACACTTGCCCGACGAACTCTCAGGCGGCGAGCGGCAGCGCGTTGCAATCGCCCGCGCGCTGAGTATTTTTCCGCCGATTCTCTTGGCGGATGAACCCACCGGCAATCTGGACACGCACACCGGCGCGGAGATCCTGAAGCTGATGCACGACCTGCATGATCGCCTGGGCGCCACGGTTCTGATCGTCACCCACGATCACACGGTGGCCGAAAGCTGCCCGCGGACTATCAGCCTGCGCGATGGACACATTGTTGCCGACGTGCGTCAGGAAGTATCCCGCGCATGAGGCTGTTGCGCCTCATCAGTTGGCCGTACGCGCGCAAGCATCTGCTTCGCTGGCTGCTGACTACGGCGGGAATCGTCCTGGGCGTGGGCGTGTTCGTCGGCATGCACACCGCGAACCAGAGTGTATCCGCTGCTTTCCGCGAAACCATCGACAAAGTAGCGGGGACCACGCAGCTTCAAGTCACCGCCGGCGAGCCTGGCTTCGAGGAAGAGGTCTTGGAGAAGGTCCAAAGCCTGCCGGAGGTGCGCGCCGCCTCGCCAGTGATCGAAGCAACCGTCTCCACGGGCAAAGGCAATCTTCTGATTCTCGGCGTGGACATGCTGGGCGATCGCAGCCTGCGCACGTACGATCTGGAAGGCACCGACGAAGCGATCGACGATCCGCTGGTGTTTCTAGCACAGGCCGACTCGCTGATCGTCACCAAGAGCTTCGCGGAAAAAAATGGCTTGGCGATCAATAGCCGTATGCCCATGCGCACCATGCAAGGCGACTTGGTGTTCACCGTGCGCGGCATCATGAAGCCCGGCGGCTTGGCGAGCGCCTTCGGTGGTGACCTCGCCATCATGGATATCTACGCCGCCCAAAAATTTTTCGGCCGCGGACGCAAGTTCGATCGCATAGACTTAGCGCTTCGCGACGATGTGACGCTCGCCCAGGGCACTGCGAAATTGCGCGCGCTGCTGGGTCCGGGATACGAAGTAGATCCTCCCAGTTCGCGCGGCGAGCAGTTCGAGCAGACTTCGCGCATCTACTCGCTGGCCTCCAGCATCACCAGCATATTCGCGCTCTTCATAGGGATGTTCATCATCTACAACACCTTCGCCATTGCCGTGACGCAGCGCCGCTCGGAGATCGGAATCCTGCGCGCGCTGGGTGCGACGCGTTCACAGATCCGCACGTTATTTCTCGTTGAGAGTCTGATCGCGGGGACGTTTGGCTCAACGCTCGGCGTGCTGTTCGGCATCGGTATGGCGCAGGCGATGGCGGGTTATATCGGTGGCATCCTAACGAATGTTTATGGTGTCGCCCAACGGGCGGATGGTCTGGAACTTAATCCCGTGTTGCTGGGCGGGGCCCTGGCGATGGGCATCGTGACCAGTTTGTTTGCCGCGGTGATTCCGGCACGTGCAGCGGCGTCCGTCGATCCCGTGAAAGCACTGCAGAAGGGCCGCAACCAAGCGCTGGGGGAGGGCGAGAGCCGAGCGCGGCGTTGGGCTGCGCTGGCGTGCGCAGCGGCAGCCGCGATCGCGCTGATCTTCAGCCGCAATACTATGATCTTTTACGCGGGCTTCGTGCTCAGCGGATTTACGGCGGTGTTGCTCGCGCCCAGTCTGACGTTGTGGCTTTCGCGCGTACTTCGGCCGGCGCTGGCGTGGGTCCGGCCGGTGGAGGGAACGCTCGCCGCCGATAGCTTGATTCAAGGGCCGCGGCGGACATCGGGCACCGTCGCCGCATTGATGCTATCGCTGGCGCTGGTGATCGCACTGGGTGGCCTCGCACGGTCAAGCTACAATTCGCTATCCGACTGGATGCGCATCGCTCTCAACCCCGACTTGTTCGTGACCACAGCGCAGAATCTTACGGCGCGGAACTTTGTTTTCCCCGCGTCGCTCGGCGAAGGGTTACGGCGGATTCCGGGAGTGGCTGAAGTTCAATTAGTCCGCAGCGTTCGCGTGACGGTCAAAGGCGGCCCCGTGATGCTGGTGGCGCTGGATGTGGCCTCCGTGGAACGCCGCGCGAAACTGCCGCCGGTCGAAGGCGACCAAGCCGACATGTATCGCCGCACCGAACGCGGCGAAGCAGTGCTGGCCTCAGAGAACTTCGTACGATTGCATGGCGGCAGGCTCGGCGAGACGCTGGAATTCCCAGCCCCCGCCGGCACGCTGCGGATGCCCATCGCCGGAATCGTGCGCGATTTTTCCGATCAACAAGGCAGCCTGCTAATCTCGCGCGACGCCTACATCCGCGCATGGCACGACGATTCGGTCAATGTCTTCCGCTTATACTTGGCGCGCGGCGCGAACTCCACCGAAGTCCGCCAGCGCATCTTAGACGCCTTCGGAAAACAGCAACGCCTATTCGTACTCACGAATAAAGACGTCCGCGACTACGTGACACGACTCACCGATCAATGGTTCGGCCTCACCTACGTGCAGATCGCTGTGGCTGTGCTCGTCGCGGTGCTGGGCATTGTCAACGCGCTCACCGTTTCGATCACCGACCGCAGACGCGAGCTCGGCGTGCTCCAGGCCGTCGGCGGACAGCGGCAGCAGATACGGCACACCGTGTGGATGGAAGCGGCCGCCATCGGATTTATCGGACTCGCCTTGGGGCTGCTGTTGGGGGCCGTCGAGCTCTACTACGCTATTGAGATTTCGCGACGCGATCTAGTGGGCATCGACATCGGTTACTCGTATCCGATTGCGACCGCTCTGGCATTGGCTCCAGTAATCCTGGGCGCGGCATTTCTGGCGGCGCTAGGGCCGGCCGAGAGCGCAGTGCGCGGTTCGCTGGTGGAGGCTTTGGAATATGAGTAGGCTCCTCGCCGTCTTCCTTCTTGCAATCCCTTTCGCCATCGCACAAGACCCTCGTCAGATCATGGAAGAAGTTCAGCCCCGGCAGCGCTCGGAGTCACAGCACTACGAAGGAACGCTGGAAGTGATCGGCAACGGTAGCCGCATCGCCACCAAGCGCTGGGTCTTCGACCGCATTGGCGCGTTCGGAAATAGCAAGGGCATGCTGCGGTTCACGGTGCCCGCTGAGGTCAAAGGCGTCGGGCTGCTAATCGTCAATCACACCGACCGCGCCAGCGATCAATGGCTGTGGCGGCCGAACATCGGGCGCGAGCAACGCATCGCCTTGCAGGATCGTTCGACGCGCTTCTTCGGCACAGACTTTAGCTTCGAAGATCTGGAAGAGCGTGACGTCGCGCAGTTCGAGTATAAGCTCCTCGGCGATGAAAAGGACACCTGGAAGCTCCAGTCTACGCCGCGTAAATCGTCACAATACACGTACGGATACTTGTGGGTGAAGAAGGACAACTACACGGTCGTGAAGGTGGAATCGTACAACAAGAAGGGCTTGGTCCGCGTGATTGACTACCGCGATTTTGAGCTCACAAAGGGCATCTGGACGGCGCGCACCATTGAGGTCAAGGACGTGACTCGTAACAGCCGGACCACGCTTAAGTACGACAAGCTGGAATACAATCTGCCGATGAAGGACAGCGATTTCACTCTCGACGCATTACGGCGTGGACCATGACGGGGTTGTTGCTGCTAGCGCTGCTCACGCAAAACATCGCGCAGAATTTCGAACAGCGCGGCTTCATCGAAAATCAAGCGTTGTTCTATCCGCAGACTGCGCCCAACGACAGGGCGCAAGCCGTCGATCAGGCGGCGATCCGCTGGGAGGCGTCCTACAAAGTTGCGACCTGGTTGAAATTGAATGGGGCGCTGGACGCGCGCGCCGATACTCACCGGCAAGTGAATCGTGACACGCAATTGAATTTGGACGACCGCACGACGCAACGGCCCGCTCTCTCCTTGCGCGAACTCAACGCGACTATACACAAAGGCAAGGTGACTGCGGAATTTGGGCGGCAAATCATTCGCTGGGGCAAGACCGATATTCTTACGCCCACCGATCGTTTCGCACCCAGGGACTATTTGAGCAGTGTGGTCGATAGCGATTTTCTGGCGGTACCTGCGGCGCGGATTACGATCGCTGGAGCGAATGACTCGCTGGATGCGATCTGGCAGCCCTGGTTCACGCCCAGCCGCATCCCGCTGCTCGATCAGCGCTGGACCGCGCTGCCGCCGGAGCTGAACGGCGTCACGATCGTCGATGTGGGTGCGCGCTATCCCGGCCGTAGCCAGTTCGGCGTGCGCTGGAATCATGTTGCGCCGCGCTACGAGTATTCGCTTTCGTATTTCGATGGCTTCAACAATCTACCCTTGTTCGACGCGAGCTTCGATCCGGCGACCGCCACCGCACGCGCCCAACGCTTTTATCCCAGAATGCGCATGTATGGCTCGGATGCAGCGATTCCATTGCCTTGGCTGACGCTAAAGGGTGAAGCCGGATATTTCACCAGCACCACGCCCGGCGAGCAGGATTACGTCCTTTACGTGATTCAAGTCGAGCGGCAGGTGAAGGAGTGGTCGCTGGTCGGGGGCTACGCGGGTGAGGCGGTGACCCGAGGCGCAGCCAATCCGCTCAGTTTCACACCGGACCGGGGCTTCGCAAAGTCGTTCGTCGGCCACGCGACACTCACGATCGATGTGAACCGCAGCCTGACTGTCGAAACCGCCGTGCGCGCCGCAGGGTCCTTCGTGCGTTTCGAATACTCGCAGGCCTACGGGGAACACTGGCGCGTCACGCCCGGAGTGGCCTGGATTCGTGGCGACATGACGGATTTTCTGGGCCAGTACCACCGCAATTCCTATGCGTCGCTCGCTGTCCGCTATAGTTTCTAGATAGGTGAGAGTTCTCTTCGCTTTATTGTTCGCTGCCCGCGTGTTCGGCCAGGAGTTCGCCCACTTGGAGGTCCAGCGCGTGGTGGCCAATCTCCACTTTGCGGAAGGACCGGTGTGGTCCTACGATGGGTTCCTGTTGTTTAGCGACACGGTAGTAGATAAGCTCCTCAAGGTAACTCCCGGCGGTGGGGATGCGGTTTTCGCCGAGCGCGCAGGCGGCGCCATAGGCAACGCGTATGACACCGAGGGACGCTTGTATAGCTGCGAATTTCGGCAACGCCGGATAACCCGTACGCTAAAGAACGGCAAGGTGGAAGTGCTGGCAGCGCGTTTCGAAGGCAAGCGATTCAACGCGCCCAACGACATCGTCGTGCGTCGCGATGGACAGGTCTATTTCACGGACCCGGCGTTTGGGGCGCAGCAGGATACGCGCGAGCTGGATTTCTACGGCATCTATCACATCACGCCGAAGGGCGAGCTGGAGGTCGTCGCTAAATGGAAGACGCGCCCCAATGGAATTGCGCTTTCTCCGAACGGACGCACGCTCTACGTTTCGGATTCTGACGAGCGCAGCGTGCGCGCTTACGATCTTGACGGCAAAGGCGTGGCATCGAAGGAACGCATCGTAGTGGATAAGATCGACGGCGTCCCCGACGGTGTGCGCACCGACGAAAACGGGAACTTGTACGTGGCCGCGAAAGAGGTGTATGTGTACGAGCTATCCAATGGCTCCGCGAAACTGTTGGGCGAAATTCCGCTCGCGGAGACCCCGTCGAATTTGGCGTTCGGCGACGCCGACATGGAAACGCTTTACATCACGGCGCGGACGTCGGTATATCGTGTGCGCCTGGGCGTGAAGGGAGCGTTACCTTATTAGCCGCCAATATCCGCAATACCCGTTGCTTGGAGTGGGGGCAATCATTTTCGATGGTGCTTCCGTGCTGCTGGTGGAGCGGGCGGGCGAGCCGCTGAAAGGCTGGTGGTCCATCCCCGGAGGCCTGCTTGAAACCGGTGAGAAACTGGAGGATGCGGTGCGCCGCGAGACTCTCGAAGAGACCGGACTGCGGGTGGAGATCGTGTATCGCTTCGATATCTTCGAGCGCATCATGCGCGATGCCCAGGGCCGCGCCGAGTATCACTATGTGCTGGTGGATTACGTCTGCAAAGTGGCCGGTGGCGGACTTGTTCCCGGCGATGACGTGAGCCGCGTCGAGTGGGTACCCTGCGATCGCTTGCGCGATTACAAAGTGACCAGCGGAACCATAGAGGCAGTAGAGCGAGCATACTCCCATGAACTCAGAGCCCGTTCTTGAATTCGAAGCTCTGCGCGCCCTACTAGGCCGTTACGTGCGTAGCGCGCTGGGACGAGGGGAACTGGAGCGCGTCGCCCCATGCAACGATCGCGATGCCGTTGAAGCCGCACTCGCGGAGACCGCCGAAGGAATTGAATACTTGCGCGCGGCGGCGCAACCGCAAGCAGCGTCGCGGGGCGCGGCCATTCGCATCAGCTTTGCCGATATTGCCGATCCCGTCAGCGCCGTGGCCCGGCTCAGGATCGAAGGCGCGACACTCGAAGCCGAGGAGATCTATGAGCTCACCCGGCTGCTGGATCTGGCCGCCGAGGCGCGCGGCGTTTTGGTTGCCGCCGGCCAACGATTCCCCCGTCTGGCGGCGCACGGCGCTGCCATCGCCGATCTGCGCGAGTTGGCGCAGGAGCTGAGTGGCAAGATTCTTCCAGGCGGCATGCTGGCGGATCACGCGAGTGTCGCCCTGGGCAGGCTGCGGCGTGACATCGAAAAGCAGCGCCAGGGAATCCAGCATTCGCTCGAACGTTTTCTGCGCGCGCATCATGCGGACGGCACGCTGCAGGAAGACTTCGTCACGATTCGCAATGACCGCTTCGTGGTTCCCGTTGTCACAGGCCGCGAGCGGCGAGTCGATGGCGTGATCCACGGCGCAAGCGGCAGCGGCCACACGCTTTTCGTCGAGCCGCTCGAAACCATCGAACTCAACAACGAGTTGGTGCGCCTCACTGAAGAGGAGGCCCGCGAAGTCCACCGTATCCTGCGCGAATTCACTGCCCGCCTGCGTACGCACGCGCCCGCGATTGCGGCCACCACCAAGGCTCTGGCGCGACTGGAGCTGATCTTCGCCAAGGCGGAATTTGCGCGCGAGTTCCATTGCTTCGTCCCGCGCATCAGTCCGGATGATCGCCGCCGCCTCATCCTGCGCGAGGCCCGTCATCCGCTGCTCGAAGACATTTTGCGCAAGCAACAAAAAGCGGTCGTGCCGATCACTTTCGATCTGGATGATGACCAGCGCACGCTGCTGATCAGCGGTCCGAATACCGGAGGCAAGACTGTCACGCTCAAGACTGCCGGGCTGCTGGCTCTCATGGCTCACGCGGGCCTGCCCGTGCCCGCCGGCGACGCCGAGTTTCCGTTGTTCGACGAAGTGCTGGCGGATATCGGCGATCACCAATCGATTCAAGAGAGCCTCAGTACTTTCTCCGCCCACATCGTTTCGATCCGCGCGATGCTGGAGCGCGCCACGCCGGATTCACTGGTGCTCATTGACGAGCTCGGTCGCGCGACCGATCCCGAGGAAGGAGGGGCACTGGGTGTGGCGGTGCTCGACGCGTTCCGCTCCCGTGGCGCTTTCACAGTTGCTTCCACGCATCTGCTGGCTCTCAAGCTTTACGGCGCTTCGACGGCGGGAGTCCGCAACGGCTCCATGGGCTTCGACGATGCAACGCTCGAGCCCACCTATGTTTTACGCCTCGGTGCGCCGGGAAAATCCGCGGGGCTCGACATCGCCAGCCGTTTGGGCCTCGACCCCGCTCTGATCCAAGACGCTCGCGCGCGCATGACCACCACCGAGCGCGACATCGCGCACTTCTTGAGCGAGATGCACCAGCGCTTGGATGCGCTCGAAAGAGACCGCGGCGCGGTTGCCGAGAGGGAGCGCGCGCTTGCCCTTCGCGAGCAGTCCGTCGAGCAAACCTGGGAGAAGAAATACGCAGCTAAGATTCGCGAACTGGAACAGCGTGCCTCCGAACTGTCCGCGCATTTCGAAAAGCAGGCCCAAGAGACCATCGGCGACTTGAGCCAAAAGGCCCGCGTTAAAATCGCCAAGACACGCCGTGAGTTCCAGGAAGCCATCGAAACCGCGATTGAAAGCGCAGGACCACCGGCAGGGAACCCGGTTGCTACCCCGCCCAGACGGAAGCTGATAGAGGGCGCTCGCGTCCGCCTCAAGAATATCCGCCAGCCCGCTACGGTACGCCGCATTCTCGCGAATGGCCTTTTGGAAGTGGACGCCGGTTTTCTGCGGATGCAAGTGGCGGCGACGGACGTGGAGGAAGTGCTACCGCCTGTGGGCGCTCCCGCCGCTCGCGCCCCGGTTTCCTTCCGTCAGGGGCCGAGTTTTGACGGCTCCTTCCGTGAGATTAATCTCATCGGGCAGCGCGCCGAGGAAGCTTGTCAGCAGGTAGATAAGCTATTGGATAGCGCCGCCCTTGCCGAAGTCGATCGCATTCGCATCGTTCACGGCCATGGCATGGGGATTTTGAAACGCGCCATTGCCGAGCTGCTGGCGCGCCATCCGCATGTGGAAAAGTTTTACATTGCCTCACCCGAAGAAGGCGGCTCGGGTGCGACGATCGTAGAGTTAAAAACATGAACGCAGAGTTGAAAACGTGAATCGCGAATGGGTGCGGAAGTACTGTATGTCCCTGCCGCACGTTACCGAGCAAGTACAGTGGAAAATCGATCTGGTGTTCAAGATCGGCGGCAAAATGTTCGCGATAACGGTTCTGGAACCCCACACTATTTGCCTGGCATTCAAGTGCTCGCCCGAAGATTTCGAGGAATTGATCGAGCGCCCCGGGATCATTCCCGCGCCCTACATTGCACGAGCGAAGTGGGTCGCGCTCGAATCTTTCGACGCGATGCCGCGCAAAGAACTCGAACTTCGGCTGAAGCAAGCTTACGAACTGATCTTCGCGAAGTTGCCTAAGAAGACCCAGCGCGAATTGATTTAGGGACTGGAGCTAAGCTGCCTTCGCGGGCGAGGATGCTTCCACGAGAGCCTGCTGCCGCTGCCACGCCAGCTTGCCCTGGTATTCTTCCCACAACGTGCTGAATCCCGCCCAATAATAGCCGCCAACGAACAGCAACTGGAACGGAACCGCCAGGTAATTGTAGGATTCAATCGCGAACGCCGTCATCCCCAGGAAGTAGGTGCCGACGGCGAGTTCCGCGTACGGCAGCCAGCCACTGCGGCGGCGATATTGGATGTTCTCCAGCTTCACCTTCCGCGTGCCGCCAATCGCGTACTTGGGGGTGCGCGCAAAACTTGTCTGGTAGCCGAAAAGCGCCTCCAGCACGGAACGCGAATTGATAATGGTGAGAGCCACGCCGGCGGCCATCAGCGCCGGCAGAAATAGAAACGCCCGCTTCCAGGTCTTGGGAAAAATCTCCCGGTGCGCCACCACATAGAATGCAGAAATTGACCAGAACGATGCAATAATCAGCGGCAGGTCGATGGTCAGCATCTGGAACCAGCCCATGTAAAACCGCACGATCATCACCGGCAGCATCAGCGCACTCACGATGATCATCAGCGGATAGGAAATGTTCGGCGTCAGATGGAAAAACGCCTCAATCTTCACTTTCCGGGGCGCGTCCGACTTCAGGATGGTCGGCAATAGTTTGATCGCCACCTGCGTCAGACCCTTGGCCCAGCGCGATTGCTGCACTTGGAAGCCGTAAGTCTCAACCGGCAGTTCCGACAGGCACTCGATCGAAGGCACGTACACGAACTTCCAGCCCTTCAACTGCGCCCGATAGCTGAGATCGGAATCCTCGGTGAGCGTGTCATGCTGCCACCCGCCGGCATCGTCGATCATGGAGCGCCGCAGAATCCCCGCGGTGCCATTGAAGTTGAAGAATCGTCCGCCGCCCGACCGCGCCACGTGCTCCAGCACGAAATGGCCGTCCAGCAGCATGGCTTGAACTTCGGTAAGCAGGTTGTAATGCCGGTTTAGATAACCCCAGCGCGTTTGCACCATGCCGACATTGGGGTCGGCGAAATAATCTACCGTGCGCCGCAGGAAATCGACCGGCGGGATGAAATCGGCGTCAAAAATAGCTACGACCTCGCCGGTTGCGGTTTTCAAGCCATTTTGCAGGGCACCGGCTTTGTAGCCATGGCGATGGGTTCGGTGGATGTACTCGATCGGCAGCCCGGCGGCCTGATACTCGGCAACCAGGGCGCGCGTGAAAGGATCCGTCGAGTCGGTAGAGTCATCCAAAACCTGAATTTGCAGCAAGTCACGCGGATAATCGATCTTGCTGGTTTCCTCGAGCAGCCGCTCGACTACATATTGTTCGTTGTAGAGCGGCAGCTGAATCGTCACCCGAGGCAATTGCTTAAACTTTTGCGGGGCTTCCGTCGGCATCTGCTTGCGATACTTCATGTACCCGCGAATCATGTGGTAACGGTGCAGGCCGTAGAAGGAAAGCACGATCAGTACCCCGAAATACGGCACCAGGATGGCGTAATCGAAAGGCTGCAGCCGGTAGATGTCCGTGAAGGTGTTGTCAAACAGCGAGTCGACCAGCTTGCCGGCGCCCGAGAAAAGACTGCTGGCCAGCAGGAACGCGGGAGTCGTCAAAAAGGTCGGCATGAGGCGCGGCGACTAACTTTTATCTTAGCAATTTTATGGCCCTGCCGAGGCCTTCACCGATGGCCTTAAGAAGCTTTTGAGAATGGGGCGGTGGGATAGGGGTGATCGAGAGTAATCCATGTATTGCCGGAGTTTGAAAAGTAGTAATGGGATGGTCCGCCGCCGCGACACTGCTCGGGGACTCACCACCGGGAAACGAGTTCGTCTCGTACCCGGCTACACCGCCCGTCGCCCTATTGGGCGAGCGACGGGCGGCTCCGCCGGGAACGAGACTCAGGGAAGACTTCTGCCACTTCGTTCTGGCAAAACGAAAGGTGGCAAGACATCACAAGGAGACATCCCATGCACATACACACGATTGGCATTGATCTCGGTAAGACGAGTTTTCACTTGGTAGGTTTGAGCGAGCGGGGAGAGGTGGTCGTGCGTAAACGCTTCTCGCGAGCGCAGCTGCTGCGGTTTACCGCGAACCGGAAGGTGCATGTGATTGGCATGGAATCTTGCGGAGGCGCACATTTTCTGGGCCGGGCCCTGCAGGAGCAAGGACACGAAGTGCGTCTGATTCCGGCCCAGTACGTGAAGCCCTACGTGAAGACCAACAAGAATGACTATGTCGATGCGGAGGCGATCGCGGAAGCGGTGGGCCGGCCGACGATGCGGTTTGTGCCGATTAAGAGCGATGACCAGTTGGATCTGCAGTCCCTGCATCGGGTGCGTGAACGGTGGGTCACACGGCGCACTGCGGTCATCAACCAGATTCGCGGCTTGCTGCTGGAGCGCGGGATCACGGTACGGAAGGGGCGACGCTATATCGAAGCAGCATTGCCTGGGATCCTGGAAGATGCAGATGCGAAGCTGTCGGGAACATTACGTTTGCTGCTGGCGCAACTGAAATTGGAACTGGACCAGTTGGCTCAACGGCTGGAGGAGGCCGAGGCACTGATCGAGCAGACCGTGCAGGAGAACGAAGCCTGCCAACGGCTGGTGAAGGTCCCGGGCATCGGACCGGTGACAGCAACCGCAGTAATCGCGGCGATTGGCAACGGAGCCGCGTTCCGCAAGGGGCGGGAGTTCGCAGCCTGGATGGGCGTGGTTCCTCGCGAGCACTCCACCGGCGGCAAGCAGAAGCTGCTGGGCATCAGCAAGCGAGGGAACCGATATTTGCGAAAACTGTTCGTGCAATGTGCGCGTGCCGTCCTGCAGCAGAAAACCAAACAGACTCCCGGCCTGAAAGCGTGGCTCGAAAAACTTACGTCCCATACCCACCGCCACGCCGCCGCCGTCGCCTTAGCTAATAAATTGGCGAGGATGGCCTGGGCGGTGCTGGCTACCGGGGAAGCCTATCGGCCTCCGCTACCGGCCGCTGCTTGAAACGGACTGACGGCAACTGAGAACTTTATGATTTCCTGCCAGGTTTGCAGACGAACCACGAGATGGCACAACGGTCAAATCCGGCGCTCTCGAAACCCGCACCCGTCCACAGTCTTCTATGACTGGAGTAGTAAATGGGAAGAGAGCGTAGCGCATTCCATCCTGGCCCGGAGTCCTTTCACTCCACCCAAGGCCGTATACATGAGCGCAGACCAACCCTGTCCCTCTCATTTTCGCTTGCAATTCGGCGGCGGACCATACATGGACGGATGCTGCCGTAACTCGGGAGTTATGCGCCCATAGCCAAATTGAGTGGGTTAGAATCGACTAACAGTCTATGCCCCTGACTCCCGGAACCCGCTTGGGAACCGTACGAAATCCTCGGACGGCACATCTGAGCAGCACAGATAGGGGATCAAAGATGGATCGCTATGCCACAGCCGAACCGTCGAGCCGCATCCCCCTCCCCGCGAAAACCAGCAAGCTTGGGAAATTGGGACAGGCGTTCCCCGGCATGTAAGACTTGAGAGTGCAGATGCCCAACGTCGGTCTTTTCGTACCTTGTTACGTTGACCAGCTTTATCCCAAAGTCGGAATCGCCACGCTACGTGTCCTGCGCCGCCTCGGTCTCGACGTCGAGTTCCCCCGGGAGCAGACTTGCTGCGGCCAACCCATGGCTAACTCCGGTTGCGACGCTGCAGCCCGCCCCCTAGCCGAACGTTTTCTCGAGATCTTCGGCAAGTACGACCACGTGGTGGCGCCCTCCGGCAGTTGCGTCTCCATGGTGCGCAATCATTATGGTCACTGGCTTCACGGCAAACCTCGCTTCGAACATCTTCGCGGCCACACCTTCGAGCTTTGTGAGTACCTCACCAACATCGCCAAAGTCGTCAAAGTCGATGGTGAGTTCCCCTTCAAAGTCGGACTCCAGATGAGCTGCCACGGCTTGCGTGAACTCCGGCTCGCCCGGTCCTCCGAACTGATGGTCGCCCCGTTTAACAAGGTGCGCCAGCTTCTCTCCCAATTGCGTGGCATCGAAGTCATCGAGTTGTCCCGGCCCGATGAGTGCTGCGGCTTCGGCGGCACCTTCGCGGTGGGAGAAGAAGCCGTCTCCTGCCTCATGGGACGCGATCGTATCCAGGACCACGCCCGCGCCGGCGCCGAAGTCATTGCCGGATTCGATATGTCGTGCCTCATGCATCTCGACGGCTTGATCCGCCGCGCCAACCAACCGCAGCGTGTCATGCATGTTGCCGAAATTCTCGAGAAAGCCCAGCTCTCATGACCGGCCACGCCGAAAACGCCGCCTCGTTTGTCGCCGATGAAGAGCGCGCGCATTGGCATGACCAGTCGCTATGGTTTGTTCGCGCCAAGCGCGACCGGCAGGCCTCCAGCATCCCCGAATGGGAAGCTCTTCGCGAAGCCGCTTCCGCCATTAAGGCTCATACCCTCTCCCAGCTCGCCGATTATCTCGAGGAGTTTGAGCGCAATGCCACCGCCAACGGCATTCATGTCCATTGGGCTCGCGATGGCGCCGAACATAACGCCATCGTTCATCAGATTCTGGCGAGCCACAGCGTCACGCGGCTCGTCAAGTCGAAGTCGATGCTCACCGAAGAGTGCCATCTCAATCCTTACCTCGAGGCCCGCGGCATTGAAGTCACCGACACCGATCTCGGCGAACGTATCGTGCAACTCCGCAAGGAGCCGCCAAGCCATATCGTCATGCCGGCGATCCATTTGAAGCGGGAAGAAATCGGCGACCTCTTCCACATCGAACTCGGCACCGACAAAGGCGCGTCGGATCCCAAGTACCTTACAGAAGCCGCCCGGGGCCACCTCCGCGGTAAGTTCATGGGGGCCCAAGCCGGACTCACCGGCGTCAACTTCGCCGTCGCCGAGACCGGAGGCGTGGTCGTCTGCACCAATGAAGGCAATGCGGATATGGGCGCCAGCCTCCCTCCTCTCCATATCGCCTGCATGGGCATCGAGAAGCTCATCCCGCGCGCCGCGGACCTCTCAGTATTCCTCCGCCTGCTGGCACGCAGCGGCACCGGCCAGCCCATCACCGCGTACACCTCCCACTTCAACGGACCTCTCCGCGGCGGCGAGATGCACGTGGTCATCGTCGATAACGGCCGCAGCCGTATCCTCGGACAACAATCTTTCCGCCGCTCCCTGGGCTGCATTCGCTGCGGCGCCTGCATGAATACCTGCCCCGTCTACCGGCGTAGCGGCGGCTACAGTTACGGCTATACCATCCCAGGTCCCATCGGTTCCATCCTCGCGCCGCAACGCGATCCCCAGAAGTACGCCTCGCTACCGTTTGCATCCAGCCTCTGCGGCTCCTGCACCGATGTTTGTCCGGTCAAAATTGACCTCCATCATCAGCTGCTGGCCTTCCGCAAGGTGTTGGTGGACCTCAAAGCCGTACCGCTGCAGAAGCGTCTCAGTATGGCTGCGATGGGCTTCGTCTTGTCGCACCCATTGCTCTACCGCGTGGGCGGAGGTCTCATGCGTGCGATTGTTCCGCGTCTTCCGCGCAGCCTGGTATACGGACCATGGAATCCCTGGGGAATCCAACGCGAGCTTCCACCCATGCCCAAACAGAGCTTCCGCGATCTTATCCACAAAGAACCTTCATGAGCAGCCGCAACACGATTCTCGATTCCCTCCGCCAGACTTTTCCGCCGTCTGCATCGCGGCCTGCCCCAATAACCGGAATCCGCTACGCCGACCCGATCCGGCAATTTGAGGAAGCACTGAGCGGAGCTGGGGGCAGGCTCGTCCGCACCACCGCCGGGCAAGACCTCGCATCCGAATTAGCCAGTATCGATGTCTACGCAAGCGCGGCGAAGGTCGCGTCGCTCGTACCCGGTATCCCCTCAAGGAACGTTGACTTGAGCGCGATCGAGGACCCGCACGATCTCGAAGGCATCGACGTAGCCGTCATTCCAGGCAAATTCGGAGTAGCCGAAAACGCCGCCGTCTGGATCCCCGGTGAAACCCTAACGCCCCACCGGGCCATCTTCGTCATAGTGCAGCATCTGATCTTAATCGTTCCAGCCCACGAAATCGTGGACAATCTCCACCAGGCTTACGAACGAATTCGATGGAGCCCAAATAGCTTTGGCATCTTCGTCTCCGGCCCTTCCAAAACCGCCGACATAGAACAGTCCCTGGTCATAGGGGCCCACGGAGCCCGCAGCTGCACAGTTATCTTGCTGTGAGTAATTCAGTGCTAGAAAGCCAGTTAGCCATTTCTCCTAAACCGTAAGAGCGCCCGATAAGCATCATTCGCGGAAGATCCTTCTACTTTCGGCCGGGTCCGTACAGGAGCACTTCTCCGAGTAGCGCGTCACCCATCAAAGTGAGATAACGCATTTAGGAGATCGAAGCTCTGCAAAAGCCTTTATTCGTCGGTTCGACTCCGATCCCTGCCTTCAACGTTTAACTCTTGCGGCTCACTCGATCCGCGATCGTTTCGCAGGAGTTCTGTGCGGCGTTATTCGCCGGGCTTCAGTCCTGGGCGCTCGACGATTTCGATCCTGGCTCCGGCAGGCCCCGCCACATAGGAGAAGTTGACTCCCGGACCGTTCGCCATCGCGAGCGGGCGCGGCTCGCTGGTCACCGTCACACCTTTGGCGCGCAGGCCGTCGATGGTCTTCGCGAGCGGGCCCGTGGAGCGGAAGCCGATGTGGTCGATGGCGTGTCCTTCGCTGGGCTCCGCGTCGCCGCGCTGCACCAGAATCCAGACGCTGCTGAAGCCGTCCGGGCTGTACTTGATGCCGTCGACGCGTCCCTTGAGCTTAGTGCGCTCTCCGCCGAACTTAGCCAGCAGCCAGCGGAAAACTTCATCCGGGTCCGGCGCGCGCATATGGATGTGATGCAGACCGAGGAGTTCCGGATCCTGCACCACTTCGATACGCGTGCCCCAGGGGTCTTCAACGAAAGCCAGTTTAAAGAGCCCAGGCGCGTCGCGCATCGGCGTGACGATCTTGATGCCGGCCGCTTCAAATTCCTTCATTTTCGCGTCGAGGTCCGGGAACGAGAAGCCCAGGTGGTCGACGACGCTTCCGCTGCTCGGTTTCGCATCCGCCTTGCGCATAAACAGGAAGCGCGTGCTGCCGAACATCAGTCTGTCCGGGCCCTCTGGGACTCGCCGCGCGCCGAAGTATTTCTCGTACCAACTGGCGGCCGCAGCCGGATCGGGCACATTCAGATGAACGTGGTCGTAGGGAAATGTCTGCGCCAAGGCGGGACGGGTAGCCGCCCCCAGGGTCAAGGACACGAAAGCAGCCGAAAGGATGGCCCGTTGCATAAAATAATTCCCTTCACATTCTGATCCATTGAGAACTGTCGCATGTTGCCGGATCGAGTCCAGTGTACTCTAGGAGGGGCACGGTTCGAGGACTGGACCTGACCGGGTGACTCGTCGGTTCAGTTGATAGCGGCGCCTCCGGCACCACCTTCAGAATCAGCGCCGCACGTGCGAAAAGAAGCGCTACGTTCAGGGACTTTGTGCATTTCGGCGCCGTGATTTGGGTTAGATAACGCCAAGAATCCCGGCGGATTCGAGGCTTTGAGCGCAAGAACGAGGTTGAGCGCGCCCGAGATGGAACGGGTGCGGAACCGGGCCGATGGCGTCCAAACCTAAGCAAACTTCGCCACAGCCTTTACTAAAGGTCGAGAGCAAATTTGCCGAAGCTTTCTATGTTCATGCTAGCTCCGGCCATGATACTTGGGATCCAGCGCGTGGAGAAATGCTAATGTCCCATTTTGTAAAGTCTCCCGACGAAAACGACGATGATACGGGAAGAAGATAACCCATGCGGAACCGAAGACTTCATGACCGCATTCCAGTTGCCTTTCAAGTTTGCGTGACCGTAGTCGCGAACCCTGAACTCTCGGCTTCAGGAGAGTCTCAAGATATCTCGAGAACTGGCGTCGGCGTTTTCTTGCCGCTGGCGCTCCCGACGGGCAGCATGGTCCAGGTGGATATCGCAGACAGCGTATTATACGGGTTCGTCACCCACTCCGAAGAGTGGCCCCCGTTGTCGAGACCGTCTTTCGCCCGCAATAAAATATGGTCTGAATCGAGTATCTCAGGCGACGCCTTACCCGAACGGCGTTTATTTCACACCGGCATTGACATTGTCGACGTTGTGATAGGAACGTCGGGCCTATCGCGACTCTTGGAGGAAAGCCTGGGAGAGGCGTTGCCGAATTTAGAGATGCCATCCGCGAGCCCACGTTGACACGCAGCACGCTGACGACCAACGCTCTGGATATCGACAGTTTATAATTCGAGACAAGGTGGGCACTTCCTCCGATGTGTCCCCTAGGAGAGGGAGCGCTTGTTCTTCAAATGAGCGCTCCTCCTCTCCCATAGTCCCTCTCATTCCATCTGTCTTTGTGAGGTCAGGCGTTCGGCCTCCGCTCTCCACCCCGCCCTCAGGGGCTGCGCTGCTAACGTTGCACGCTAGAGTTTTGGCCAATGAAGTCGACGAGTGACGTCCGCCAGCCGATGGAAAGCAGTGTATACTTCCTCACGGAGGAGGAGATTATGCTCAACCGGCGCGAGTTTCTAGGAGCTGGCCTTGCCGCGGCCTCAACGCTGCACGCCATGCCGCAGGACCGAATGCGGTATGCCATGAGCGGCCACGAATTTCGTCACACGCCGCCGCATCCCGAGGCGGGCATCAAGATGGCGGCGCGCTATGGCTACCACGGATTGGAGCCGTTCCAGGAAGACATCGCGAAGTACTTGGATAAGCCTCCCGCGGCGCTCAAGGAAGTTTTGGATGCCTCCGGTTTAGCGTTATGCACGGTGGGCAGCGGCGGGCAGTATCTGGATCCGGCCAAGGTTCCCGAGACCATCGCGAGCAACGTCGCCCGGTGCCGCTACATCTCGCAGTTCGGATGCGAACACCTCAAGGTCAACCTGAGCCGGCGGCCCGGAGACGGGCGCGCGAATCTGAGCGACGAGAACGCCGCGGCGATTGCGCGAACGCTGAATGAAATCGGGAAACGGACGATGGGTGAAACTGGCGTGAAGTTTGCATTTCATCCGCACTGCTGGACGCTGGTGGAACGGCAGCCGGAACTCGATAAAATGATGGAGCTGACCGATTCCCGGTATGTGTTCCTGATTCTCGATACGGGGCATGCGAGCCTGGGCGGCATCGATCCGGTGAAGGCGCTGCGCGAGTACTATCCGCGCATCGCGGCGATTCATCTGAAGGATTGCGAGGCAAAATATAGCGCCGGTCATGGCTGGAAGGGCCCGGCACCGAGCGAAGCGGAGCACAACCGGGTAAACCTCTACAAGCGCCTTGGCAGCGGAGGCGTGGATTTTCCGGCATTTTTCCAAGTCTTGCGCGAGAAGAAGTACGCGGGCTGGGTGACGCTCGACTTTGACGCTCCCCGGCCTGGCGAGGGGACAGTGGAGCAAGACATGGACGCCCACAGAAAATATCTGCTCGACGTGTTGCACGTCACGCTGAAGAGCTAAACCGCCGGTATTGAAGTGGCCGGCCGAATTGCCTGGGAGACCGCATGAGAATGCGTTTCTGCTTTCCAATGGTGCTGACTGCGCTGTGCGGCGCGCAAACGCTTCCCGCTCCGGGTTTTCATCATCTGCATCTCAACTCGGTGAACCCGGACGCGGCCATCGAATTTTATACGCGCCAGTTTCCCAGCACGGCGAGAGCTTCGTACGCGGGAGCGCCGGCGCTTAAGTCAGGCCCGGTCTGGGTGCTGTTCACGAAGGTCAAAACGCCGCCGCCGACGCAACCGCAGACCGCGATCTGGCACTTCGGCTGGCATGTCGTCGACGCGCACAAGAACATGGCCGCGTACCAGCAGCGTGGCGTAAAACTGCTGCCGCTGTTTACGACGGATGAGGGCGGTTCGGTATTTGTCAGCAGCGATACCTGGCCAGGCGCCGGAGGATCATTGGGCCGCACCAAGGCGGAAATCTCCGAAGCGATCTCCAAAGGCATCCAGCCCACTCATGGCGCAGGATTCGCGTACCTCGAAGCCCCGGACGGCGCCATCATTGAATATCAGGGGGACATGCCGGCCGAGCGCTTCAACCATGTCCACATGTTTCAAAAAGATCCGTACTGCGCGGAACTGTGGTATCACCAGCACCTCAATGCGTCGCTCTCTGCAGCCTCCAAACGCGCCGGCTATAGCGAGGCGAATTGCCACGTGGCGATGCCGGAGCGTTCCTGGCCGTCTCTCGATCGCGAAGGCATGTTCCGGATGCCCGGCGGAGTAACGTTCAGTGACGTTTCGCTCAGTTTCCACGTTCAACAGGACAACCGGCCGCTGGCGCCGACGCGCGGCCAGCTTTACGATCACATTGGGCTGAGTGTTACAGATCTGGACGCCTGGATCGCCAAGCTGCGGGGTGAGCACGTCAAATTCCTGACCAAGATGTATAAGTTGGGCGATGCGCGGGCGGTGATGATCGAAGGTCCCAGCCGCGAGGCGCTGGAGCTAGTCGAGGTCAAATAGGGCACCGCTGGCGCGATTGCGCCGCTACCTCTAGAACGACGTCCCGGCGAAGATATCGGAAGGCACCTTTCTCCTTTGTTCACCGGCTTTTCTTAAGCGAAACCTACCCATTTGGCAGTGACTTCATCGGCTCCTTCCGGGTTGACACTATCCATCTTTCTTCTGATAGACTGCTTGCGCTGCGAGTCAGGTTGATGCTCGACTTGCATATTGAGATATTCGGCGGTTAAGGCGATTCTTGGGGGACACGATCTCCGCGAGCGAACCCACCGCACGTTAAGGAGAATAGAATGAAACGCTTGTTTTACACGGTAGCCTTGTCGGCTGCTTTAGGAGCGGTGGCGGCCCAGGCCCAAAACGCACCACCTGCTTCCGCCGATCCCTACGCAAATAATGCCGCCGCGGGACAGATGAAGTTCCCGCTGGCCGCGCCGGCAGGCAAGGACAGCGATGCAATGCACAAGGCGCTCCCCGGCGCAACCAATACTGGAGTGCCGGATGAGAAGACCTGGAAGTACGGCCCCGACTTCAGCGCCGCCGGGCGGCTCCCAGATCTGGAATCCGGTGATGGCCAAGATGAAGGCCGGCGGCAAAGTAACCGGCGGCACGGTTTTCAGCGCCACCGACGGAACCACCTATTGCGCGATGGCGAATGCCGGTTACGATTTCATCTGGACCGAAATGCAGCACTCCACGCATGATTGGGATCAGGTTGCCAAGATGTGGGGCCATTGCCCGCACGCCAAGGCGGTTCCCGGCGCGCGCGTAGCTTTCGCCAACGAGCGTGAGATTCAGCATGCCACAGACGCAGGCGCTCTGGTGGTCATAGTTCCGACGGTCCGCTCGGAGCAAGAAGCCATTGAAGCGCGGGACTGGACCTTCTTCCCGCCACTCGGCAAGCGCAGCCTGGGCGGCGGCACGGGCTTTGACCCGGCACATGTGGGGGAACGTCCCCGGTGGATATCGCCAGACCGCCAATGACAACATCGTGCTGATCCTGATGATCGAGACAGTAGATGGCGTGAAAGACGCTTATAAGATCGCCAAAGTACCGGGCGTGACCGCGGTCTTTGCCGCCAGCGGCGATCTGGGCAACTTCTCGGGCTACAAGCAGGGAACGCCGGATTACGAACGCTTGATCAACACAGTACACGACGCTGCCATTGCGGCCGGCAAGCGGCTGTGTGGACCGTTCGCATGGCGCGATCGTCCGGACTTCACTTGCTTCCAGGCCGGCAGCGAACTGGCTGCTATCGCGAAGGGCGTGGGCGATGAACTGGGACCATTGAAGAACACTCAGGGCAAGGTTGAAGTTGGACCCTACGCGGAAAAGAGGTAGGATTTTGCGGGCGGCAACGCCTGCGAACCTTTGAACATCGCAGTGGAATCCGGGAGGGCGCAATATGGCTCTCCCGGATTTGTTTGTGGGGATGAAATTTGCGCAGACTAAAACGATTCAGTTGAGATAGACTGGTAGCGCTCAAAATCGAGTCCCATGTTGCTTCGGGACCACGTTTGATTGAAGACCTTGCATAACGAAATGGAGAAAATCGATGTCGAAATTCTGTCGTAGCGCCCGCACGGGGATTGCAGAGGCAATGAGTTTGTCGTGGGCGAGTGCTTTTTGTGCGGGGTTGCTATGCGTGGTCATGCCGGCGAGCGCGCAGACCGGCGCGAAAAACGGAGAATGGCGGACGTATGGAGGCGATCTCGGAAATACGCGCTACTCGCCGCTGGATCAGATCAACGCGTCCAACTTCGATAAACTGCAAGTCGCCTGGCGCTTCAGCACCACTAATCTAGGCCCGCGGCCGGAGTACAACCTGGAAGCCACGCCGCTCATGGTTGGCGGAGTGGTTTACTCGGTGGCCGGCTCGCGGCGGGACGTGGTGGCGCTCGACGCAACTAACGGCGAGCTGCTATGGGTTCATGGCGAAAATGAGGGCCTGCGCGGCGAGGACGCGCCGAGAAGACTTTCGGGCCGCGGCCTCTCCTACTGGACAGATGGCCGCGAACAGCGCATCCTCTATGTCACGCCCGGCTATCGCTTAATCGCGCTGGATGCGAAAACCGGCAACCGGATACCATCGTTCGGCAACGCGGGCGAGGTGGATCTGAAACTTCAGGACGACCAGGATATCGATCTCGTCACTGGCGAAGTAGGGCTGCACTCGGCTCCGGTTGTGGCCGGGAATACGATCATCGTCGGCGCCGCTCACTTGGCGGGTGGCAATCCGAAAACCAAGAGCAACGTGAAGGGCTATGTGCGTGGATTCGACGTGAAGACGGGCAAACGCCTGTGGATCTTCCACACCATCCCGAAGCCCGGCGAATTCGGCTACGACACCTGGGAAAAAGATTCCGCCGACTATACCGGAAACACTGGTTCGTGGGGCCAGATGAGCGTCGATGAGGATTTGGGATTGGCGTACATACCAGTTGAATTGCCGACCGGCGACTATTACGGCGGCCATCGTCCCGGCAACGGCTTGTTCGGCGAAAGCATCGTTGCAGTGGACCTCAAGACCGGCCAGCGGAAATGGCATTACCAACTGGTTCACCACGGCATTTGGGACTGGGATATTCCGTGCGCTCCGATGCTGGTGGATTTCACTCTCAATGGTCGCACGGTAAAGGCGGTAGCCCAGCCGACCAAGCAATCGATCCTGTACGTCTTCGATCGCGCCACCGGTAAGCCCATCTGGCCAATCGAGGAGGTGCCGGTGCCGCAGGGAGATGTGCCGGGCGAGAAGTATTCGCCGACGCAACCCATGCCAACCAAGCCGCCGGCTTACGGCCGCACGGGCACGTCGGTCGACGAGCTGATTGATTTCACTCCCGAGCTGCGGGCGGAAGCGATCAAAGTGGCCTCGCGATATAAAATGGGGCCGATTTTTACGCCGCCCGTTGTGAGTAAAGTAGACGGCCCGCTGGGCACGCTGGTGTTTGGATGCTGCCAGGGCGGAACCGGATGGCCGGGTGGATCTTATGATCCAGAGACGCACATGCTGTACACGTTCACCTGGTCGAACGTTACTTCGCTTGGTTTAGTGCCTCCGGCTCCTGGGCAGTCCGATATGAATTATGTCTCTGGCGTGGCGCGGCCGGCGGGTGCTGCCGGAGGGGCCTCGCGGCCCCGCTGGTGAGGGCTTCCGCGGTTTGACGGTTGAGGGACTGCCGCTTTTCAAGCCACCGTATGGTTCGATTGTCGGCGATCAACTTGGATAAGGGCGAGATTGCCTGGTCGATTGCTCACGGTGAGACTCCGGACAATGTTCGAAATAGTCCCGCGTTGAAGGGCTTGACGATTCCGCGCACCGGGCGCGGCGGCTTAGTTGGCGTTTTGACCACCAAATCCTTGGTGATTGCGGGCGAGCGCGGAACCTTTACCAATGCAGAGGGCAAAGTAGGCGCGTTGCTTCGCGCGTATGACAAAGCGACGGGGAAAGATGCGGGCGCGGTGTACATGCCGATGGGGCAAACCGGTTCGCCCATGACCTACATGGCGGACGGCAAACAATATATCGTGATTGCGATCGGTGGACCCGGATTCCCGGGCGAGCTGATCGCTTACCGGCTGCCGAATTAGCGCAGACCAAACCAAGTTCCGTTTTCCGGCGCACCAACCACGGTTCGCACGTCGATTTTCCGGGTTGACTTCGAATTGGCTCGAATGTACGATCAAATTCGCTGCCACGGCGAGAGCGCGTGGCGTGCCGGGAGGGTCGGTTTGCGAGAAACATTCAGGAACTCGATAATAGCGGCGGCAGTCGCGAGCGTGTTCTCACTGGCGGCGATGCCAGTAGCGGCGCAAGGGACAGTCTCCAGAGGCCCCAGGACCGCGGACGGCAAACCCAATCTCAACGGAATCTGGCAGGTTCTGACCGAGGCTAACTGGGATCTGCAGGGCCATGCGGCGGCGGCGGGTCCGATGATTCCGCTGGGCGCAATCGGTGCGATGCCGCCGGGGCAGGGCGTCGTCGAAGGCGAGGAGATTCCGTATAAGCCGGAAGCTCTGGCGACCAAGAAGGCAAATTTTGCGAACCGGTTGAAGCTGGACCCGGAAGTGAAGTGCTATCTGCCGGGGGTGCCCCGCGCCACTTACATGCCATTCCCATTTCAGATCGTGCAGACTCCGAAGTTCATTCTGATCAGCTACGAGTACGCGAACGCGGCGCGCACCATCTATATGGAAGACCCGGGACCGGCCCCGGTGGATAGCTGGATGGGGCAGTCGGTGGGCCATTGGGAAGGCGACACGCTGGTAGTGGATGCGACAGGATTCAACGACCAGAGCTGGTTCGACCGCGCGGGCGACTATCATACCGACGCGTTGCATGTGGTGGAGCGCTATACGCTGCATGGGCCTGATACGCTGATGTATGAGGCTACAATCGAGGACAAGAACGTATTCACCAAACCGTGGAAAATCAGCATGCCGATTTACCGCCGCCAGGAAAAGAACGTGCAGCTGATGGAATTCAAGTGCGTGGAATTCGTGGAAGAATTGATGTACGGGCAGTATCGCAAGAAGCCCGCGAAGCAATAGGAGAGCTCTTAGCCATGCGTTTTTGGATCGCGGCGTTGATCGGTGTGGCGTGCTGGGCTGCGCCGCCGCCGGCACCTGCCGGCTATCTTCCGCCGCGCACCGCTGACGGGCAACCGGATATTCAGGGCGTCTGGAACAATGCGACCATTACACCGCTGGAGCGTCCGGCAGAACTTGCTTCAAAGGCTTTATTCACGCCGGCGGAAGCGGCTGCCTACGAAAAGCGGTTCGCGGAGCAAAACAATCGGGATCGCAGAGGCACGGATGGCGCATCGGACGTCGCGGGCGCCTACAATCAGGCGTGGTTTGACCGTGGGTCCAAGGTAGTGCCCACGCTGCGCACTTCGCTGATCGTCGATCCGGTAGACGGAAAGATTCCCTATAGCGCCGAGGGAAGGAAGCGGTTGGCCGCGGCGGCCGAGTATGCGCGCCTGCATCCGGCCGATGGTCCGGAAGATTTGGCGCTGGCCGATCGGTGCATCTTGTGGGCAACGGCGGGGCCGCCGATGCTGCCGGGTCCTTACAACAGCAACTATCAAATTTTCCAGGCACCGGGCTATGTGGCCATTTCAATCGAAATGATTCATGACGTGCGGATCATTCCGTTGGACCGGCGTCCACATTTGCCGGCCAACGTGCGGCAGTGGCTGGGCGACTCGCGGGGACACTGGGAAGGCAATACGCTGGTGGTGGAGACCAGCAATTTCACGGACAAGTCGCACTTCCGTGGGGCCACCGCGAACATGCGCTTGATCGAGCGGTTCACGCGCACGGACGCGAACACGCTCACTTACGAATTCACGGTGGAAGATCCGGCGACTTTTACAAAGCCGTGGACCGCCTCGATTCCCATGGCTAAGTCGGCTGGACCGATTTACGAATATGCGTGCCATGAGGGGAACTATGCGGTTCCCGGGATTCTCGGGGGGGCGCGCGCGCAGGAAGCTGCAACCAAGGTAGGGAAGTGATCCCATGAAGCTGCGATCCGCTTTCGTTAGTGTTATGGTGGCAGCGATGTGCACGGTCACTGTACAGCACGCCGCCGGGCAGGTGCTGGCGGCAAAGAAAGCTTGGACGCCACCGCGCACTGCGGATGGTCAGCCGGATCTGCAAGGCGTCTGGACCAATGCCACGATCACGCCGCTGGAGCGGCCCGCGGACCTCGCCGGGAAGGCGACCTTCACGGCGGCTGAGGCGGCAGCTTATGAAAAGCGAGTGGTGGAAAACGCCAATGTGGACCGGCGGCGCAGCGACATCGCAACTGATGTGGGTCTGGCCTATAATGAAGCGTGGTGGGACCGGGGAACGCATGTGGTGAAGACGCTGCGGACGTCGTTGATCGTCGATCCGGCCGATGGCAAGCTGCCCGCGCTTACGCCCGATGGGGAGCGGCGAGCGGCTGCGCTGGCCGAGCAACGGAGACTGCATCCGGCGGACGGTCCGGAGAACCGCAGTCTGGCGGAGCGCTGCATTCTTTGGGCGACTGCTGGACCTCCGATGATGCCGGGTCCGTATAACGACAATTATCAGATCTTTCAGGCGCCGGGATATGTGGCGATCGTGGTCGAGATGATCCACGACGTGCGCATTATTCCGCTGGATGCGCGCCCGCATCTGCCGTCGAACGTGCGCCAGTGGCTGGGCGATTCTCGGGGGCATTGGGAAGGCAATACGCTGGTAGTGGAGACGACCAATTTCACCGATAAAACCAGGTTTCGGGGATCGAGCGAGAACATGCGCCTGACGGAACGTTTTACGCGCACCGATCCGGATACCATTCTTTATGAGTACACTGTGAATGATCCGGCTACTTGGACCAAACCCTGGACCGCGCAGGTGACCATGGCGAAGTCCGAAAGCCGGGTTTATGAATATGCGTGTCATGAGGGAAATTACGCGATGACTGGGGATATTCACCGGACGCGCGCGCGGAAGAAAACAACTCTGCCAAGGCGGCCGCGAAATAGCCGGGCGCGAATAGAAGGAGCTTTTATGCGATCAATAAAAATTGGTCTAGCGATGGGCGCGGCGGTGCTGCTTTCGGCTCCGCTATGGGCGCATCACGCGTTCACCGCGGAATTCGACGGCAATAAGCCGGTGAATCTGCGCGGGACGGTGAGCAAGATGGAGTGGATTAATCCGCACGCCTGGATTCACGTCGACGTTAAGGACGCCGACGGCAAGGTTACAAACTGGATGGTGGAATGCGGCAGTCCCAACACGCTGCTACGGCGCGGCGTCACCAAGGCTTCGGTGACGGTGGGGATGGAGATCCTGGTCGATGGGTATCAGTCGAAGGACGGCTCGAATCGGGCCAATGGCCGGGATGTGACCTTCGCGGACGGCAGGAAGTTGTTCCTGGGTACCACCGGAACCGGCGCCCCGGGCGACGCACCCGAGAAATAGCGTTTCCAACATTCGCTGCAAACTTGCCAGCGTTTCTATCGCGCTGAGCATCGCTCTATCGGCCGCTCAGATACCTAAGTTCGAGCCGGACCCATCGTGGCCGAAGCCGCTTCCGAACAACTGGATGCTGGGGCAAGTCTCCGGCACGTCGGTCGATTCGCACGATCACATCTGGGTGCTGCATCGTCCACGCACCTTAGAAGAGCATGATCGCTACGGCGAGACCGGCAAGGGCGATTGCTGCTGTTCCCGCGCCGGCGGTGATCGAATTCGACCAGGCGGGCAACGTGGTGCAAGCCTGGGGCGGCCCCAGCAAGGCGGGCAGTGCGACAAAGTTACGAATGGCCCGATAATGAGCACGGAATTTTTGTCGATTCGAAAGACAACGTATGGATCACCGGCAACGGCGATAAAGACGCGCAGATTCTGAAGTTCACGAAGAGCGGGAAGTTTCTACTGCAAATCGGGCATCACGGCAAGAGTGGCGGCAGCAATGACACGGAGAATCTGGGGCGTCCCGCGGGCGTGGCGGTCTACGGCAATGAAGTTTTCGTCGCGGACGGCTATGGGAACCGTCGCGTGATCGTGTTCGATGCCGATACCGGCGCCTATAAGCGCCACTGGGGCGCCTACGGGAAGAAGCCCGACGATAGCGCGCCGCGCACGCGCGTTTACGAAGGGGCGGGTTCGCCGCAGTTCAACCTGGTGCACGGCATTCGCATTTCAAACGATGGTCTGGTGTATGTGGGCGACCGGGTGAACAATCGCATCCAAGTGTTCCGGCTGGATGGCACGTTCGTGAAGGAGAACTACATCGAACGGAAAACCTCGGGGGCGGAAGGCACGGCGTTCGATATCGCGTTCTCGCCCGACAAACAGCAGCAGTTCTTCTACGTGCCGGATGGAAGCAACAAGAAAGTGGATATCGTGAACCGCGAAACGCTGGAGATCGTGGGGTTCTTCGGCGGGCATGGCGGCCATGGAGTTGGCGATTTCTTCCACATCCATAGCGCCGTGACGGATTCCAAGGGCAACATCTACATTGGCGAGGTCAACAATGGCCGCCGCGTCCTGCGCTGGAATTATAAAGGCATGGCCGCACAGTAGCGACGCTACTCGGCGATCCAGAGGTTTTCCGCGAAGGGCCACTCGGTATCGACCCACTGCGCTTCGCAGCGGAAGCCGCTCGATTGAGCCATACGGAGAACCTCCGCCAGGTTGTACTTGTGGCTGCTCTCCGTCCAGATGGTTTCACCTTCTTCGAAGACCACCGACAGATCCGCCTTTTCGATTGCGATCGCGCTGTCTGCGGTTCGATCGCAGGTGCATTTCGACGCGGCACGCGGCGCTGTCGAAACGCGCGACGTGATCGAACCGGGAGAGATCGAAGTGGCCGTCCAGTTCGCGATTGATGCGCCCCAGCAAGTTTAAGTTGAAGGCCGCAGTGACGCCGATCGGATCGTCATAAGCCGCGAGCAGCACCGGAGCGGGCTTTGCCAGATCGGTTCCGAGGAGTAGCGAGTCGCCCGGTTGGAGCAAGCCGCGCACTTCTTGAAGGAAGTTTGCCGCCGCGGGCGGATCGAAATTTCCGATGGTACTGCCGAGGAATAAAACCAGCAGCGGCTTGCCGTGGCGGCGGGACGCAGCTACTTCCGCCAGACCATCCAGGTAATCGCGCTCCAAACCGAGGATGCTGATGGCCTGGATGTCAGCGACTTCGCGCTTGCACATCGCCAACGCGGCGGGCGAGATTTCGATGGGGTAGTAGGAAGTGGGATCGCGGAACGCATAGCGCTTCGAGAAGCCCCCGCGTCTTCTGGCCGCTGCCGCTGCCCAACTCGGCGACGGTCAGAGGCGTGTGCAAGCGCGCCACGATTTCGGCGGCGTGCTGGCGCAGGATGCGATCCTCGGCGCGCGTCAAGCCATATTCCGGAAGCGCGGTGATGACGTCGAATAAGCGCGAGCCCACGGTATCGTAAAGATATTTTGAGGGGAGTTCCTTTTGACCCGGCTTGGTGAGCCCAGATTGAACGTCCGCTGCGAAGCTTTGCTCAAAGATAGATAGTTCCGTCGAAACGATCATGGGGGAGAGTTCCTCTCTTGTGGAGTCTTTGTGGTTAGCTGTCCACGCAGCGGAAACCTGCGTACACGTACGGGATAGTGGGGTTGAAACCAGTTGCGGAACGACGGGCGCAACATGCAGGCCGGCGGTGCGGGGCGATCCGCCTTTCATCACGTAATGCTTTCCGTCGAAGAAATTGGCGGAGTAGCCGGGATAGAACGGAAACGGCTCGAAGCCGGCGAAAGGAGCGAAGACGGTGGAGGTCCATTCCCATCCGTTGCCGGTCATTTCGACGGCTCCGAAGTCGCTGCTGGTCTCGGGGAAGGCGTTGACGGGGGTCGGGTCCCAACTCTTGAAATCGGCGTTGCCGGAGCTGCGTGCACTTGCGCCGCTCGCTGCCATTGGGCTTCGGTTGGTAGCTTCTTGCCTGCCCAGCGCGCATATGCGCTCGCTTCGGCGTGGCTCACATAAACGGGCCAGTCCGGCGGCAGGGGGATTTCGTCGAACATGGCGCGATACCGCCAGGCGTCGCCGATGCGTCGCCAGAACGCGGGATGGGCTGATATTGTTGCCGGTCTTCCAATCCCAATCGGCGGCGGTCCACAGGCGGAGATTTTCGTATCCGCCAGCTTGCATGAATTCCAGGTACTGCGCGTTCGTGACTTTGTACTTGTCGATGGCGAAAGCGGGGACCACGACGGTATGGGCTTCGAACTCGTTGTCCCAACCGAAAGTCCCGCTGCTCGACGCGAGGCCTAACGCTGCCGGGCCCGGTGGAATTTCGATCACGGCCGGCTGGAGAGGTTCGTTGGAGAAAGCGAGCAGCGCGGTAGCGGGGAGCAGCTTCTGCTCCGGCGGCAAACGGTGCAGCATATAGGCAAGCGTTTCGCAGTGCATCAGACGGTGCTCGATAGCGACGTTTAAAAGCTGCGCGTCGCTGATCGCGCGAGCGTCGATCTGGTTGCGGAGGTGCCGATTGTACTCTCGAATTTCTTCTAGCCTCGGCCACGCTTCGGGACGATCGTTGGGGAGCGCTGTGCCTACGGGATCAATGCCGAAGGCGAAGAGGCGGTCGAACTCCTGGTGGGATGACGGTAGGCCGCCTACGGTGTCGCGGAGCAGATTTCCTTCGAAGGCTTCCAGGTGGCCGAGGTAAAAAACGATGCGGTGGCGGTCCGCGATGGGGCGTTCGTAGAGGGCATCGGGCCGGACAATCGGCAAAGAGCCGATCGGATTCGACGCGTGCGTCTGCAAAACGCTTCAGGAGCTCGCCAGAATTCGCAACCGGGCTGTGCGCAATCAGCACGTTCGTCATTCCCAGGCTATTTCCACGTTCTCTGCCAAGGTAGCAGTTTAGATGGCGCCCGAGTGGGGCAGGATGCAACGGCGCCGGGCCGTAACGTGGAATAATGCGGGTCATGCCCCTGGTCGAGTTCCGCGATGTTTCTTATGAGGTGGGCGGACGGCGGATACTCTCGGAAGTAAACTTTACCGTGGACGCCGGCGAGACGCTGGTTTTGCTGGGCCGTAGTGGATCGGGAAAAACCACTGCTCTAAAAATGACCAACGGGATGCTTTTTCCCGACTCGCGGGGAAGTGCTGGTGGAAGGACGAGCAACAACCGAGTGGGACCCGATTCGTCTGAAGCGCCGTATCGGATACGTGATCCAGGACGTGGGATTGTTCCCGCATTTTACGGTAGCGGAAAACGTCGGGCTGGTTCCTACGCTTGAAGGATGGCCGGCGGCGGACGTGGAACAGCGCGTGGAGCGGTTGCTCGGTGACATGGGATTGCAGCCCGCGGAATATCTGCGGCGCTATCCGCGTCAACTTTCGGGTGGGCAGCGGCAGAGGGTGGGCGTGGCGCGGGCGCTGGCGGCGGACCCTTCATTGCTATTGTTCGACGAGCCGTTCGGAGCACTGGACCCGGTGACGCGCGTGGAACTGCAGCGCCAGTTTTTGGATTTGCGGCGGCACCTGCGTAAGACTTCAATTTTCGTTACCCACGATGTGCGCGAGGCGCTGCGATTGGGCACGCGGATCGGCCTGCTCACGCGCGGCCGGTTAGAGGTGGCGGCCGATCCACAGACGTTTCGCAACGCGAGGACCGAAGAGGCGTTGGCGTTTCTGGGCAGTCTGGATTGAGCTCTAGATGCGTCCCGATTTAGCGAATGATCTGGTCCAGCTTACAGGTGAGCACCTGGTGCTGGTGTTGAGCGCTATGGCCGTCGCGATGCTGATTGGCGTCCCCCTGGGCATCCTGTTGACGCGGCGCGAGGGCTTGCGTCGCTGGCTGCTTGGGTTCGCCAGCGTGATGCAGACGATTCCCAGCCTGGCTCTGTTCGGCTTCCTGATCCCGATTCCTTTTATCGGCGGCATCGGGAAGCGCACGGTGATTATTGCGCTGGTGTTGTATGCGCTGCTGCCGATTCTTCGCAACACGTTTGTCGGCATTATGAGCGTGGACGCGGCGGTGTGCGAATCGGCGGTGGCGATGGGGATGACCAGCGGGCAAATGCTCCGGCAAGTGCAGTTGCCGCTGGCGGCGCCGACCATCCTGGCGGGTATTCGGGTAGCGACGGTCACCACTATCGGAACGGCGACCATCGCGGCGGCGATTGGAGGAGGCGGGCTGGGAGTTTTCATTTTCCGAGGTGTGGCGTCCGTGGATACGGCGCAGATCCTCGCCGGTGCGGTACCGGCCGCGCTGATTGCGCTGATGGCGGATGGGGGATTGGGATGGGTGGAACGAAAACTATCGCGGGCATAGCGGGGGCGTTTGCGTTGCTGCTCGCGGGCTGCTCCGCTTCCCACGCGGGCGGCGTGTTGCGGGTCGGGTCGAAGAACTTCACCGAACAGGTGGTGCTGGGGGAAATCATAGCCCAGCATCTAGAGCATCGGCTGCATCAAAAAGTGGAGCGGAGGCTGAACCTGGGAGGGACGCTGCTGGCGCACCAGGCGCTGCTTGCGGGCGAAATCGATTTGTATCCGGAGTACACGGGCACGGCGCTGGTAGCGGTTTTGAAGGACCCGATCCAAACCGATCCGGCGGCGGTACTGGGGCTGGTGCGATCCGAGTACGCGAGCCGATTCCACGTGGCGTGGCTGGATTCGTTGGGCATCAACAACGGCTTTGCGATGGTGGTGAGTGGCGACAACAAAAAACTCGAAACGCTTAGCAACGCAGCGCGGAGCCCCAAGCCCTGGGCGCTGGGCGTCGGTTACGAATTCGAGCAGCGTGTCGACGGGCTGAAGGCTTTGCAGCGAACCTACGCTCTACGGTCGAACGCCATTAAGACCATGGACTTGGGGCTACTGTACCGGGCGCTCGAAGACGGGCAAGTGACCATGATCGCCGCGAACGCGACCGACGGACTTCTTTCGAAGTTGGACGTGAAGGCGCTCGACGACGACAAGCATGCTTTTCCCCCATACGAGTTGTGTATCGCCGCGCGCGAGGACCGGCTGAGCGCGGTACCGGGTCTGCGGGCGACTCTAGCTGAATTATCGGGGAAGTTCAGCGACCGCAAAATGCAGCAGCTCAATTACGAAGTGGACGGCAGGCATCGGCCAGTAGCAGAGGTGGCAGCGGAATTTCTGCAGAGTACTGACGGATTGAAATAAAAGAAGGCCTCCCTTACGGGAGGCCAAAAGGACAAATCGGAGGTTCTCGCTACGCCAGGTTAGGGATTTTGATAATTTTCTTCTGAATTGCGTACTGGACCAGTTGCGCTTTGTTGTGGATGTCCAGCTTACGCATCAGATTGAACTTGTGGGCCTCGACGGTCTTCACGCTAAGGTTCAGGTCGCAGGCGATTTCTTTGACGGAGTTGCCTTCGGCGAGCATCTTCAGCACTTCGCGCTCGCGCGTCGTCAGAGTGGCGAAACGCGGGAGGCGATTGGCCGATTTGATGCGGCTGCGGAAATCGTCCACCAATTGCGACAGCATGCGCGGGCTCAGGTAGCTCCCGCCGCGGCAGATGTCGCGCACCGCCGCCACCAGTTGCTGGCTAGGGCTATCCTTGAGTACGTAGCCGCTGGCCCCCACCTCCATGCCTTCGACCAGGTAATCCTCGTCGTCGTACATGGTCAGGAACAGGACCTTAGTCTCGGGCCGGTTCTTCTTGATCTGGCGCGTGGCTTCGAAACTACTTAGCCCCGGCATGCCGATGTCCATCAGCACCACGTCCGGGCGCACCTCGTTGGCTTTTTCGACGGCATCGCCGCCGTTAGGAGCCTCGCCGACCACTTCCATGTCCGCTTCCGCGGAAATCAGCGTCCGGATTCCTTGGCGGAACAGCGTGTGGTCGTCCGCCAGCATGATTCGAATCTTCGCCATGTTTATGCCGTCTCCGTTATCCTGCCTACCGCGCTCTTGATGGAACGCCTTACTTAGCTATCGGCAGTTCGATGGAAATCTTTGTACCCCGTTTAGGTCCTTCGATACGGCTTTCGGCCAGGAATTTGCCGCCCAATAGGGCAACCCGCTCCCGCATACCCGACATTCCGAAGGATTCGCGCTTCTGAAATGCTTCCTCGACATTGAAACCAACGCCGTTATCTTCCACGATCAGCTTCAGAAATCCATCGGCGGAAGCCAGGGAAATGTTTACAAGCCCGGCGGCGGCGTGCTTTCCGATGTTGTTAAAGCATTCCTGCACAAGGCGGTAGGTGATCACTTCGGTTTGTTGCGGCAGGGTCCCCATCTTTGAAAGCTGCAGCTTTACCCGGCACGGATGGAGCCGCTGGAAGCGGTTGATCAATTGGCGCAGAGCCGCACCTAACCCTAGTTGTTCCAGGACGGCGGGACTTAGGGCCGCGATCAGGCGCCGCATTTCCAAAATGGTGCGTTCGGTAAGATCGCGGGCCTCGCCCAGTTTTGCCCTTAGCTCCCATTCGCTTTCCGGCAGCGCCTGCTCAATCAGCTCCATCTGGAGGCGGATGCACAGCAGGCTCTGGCCGGCTTCATCGTGCAACTCGCGGCTGATGCGGCGGCGCTCCATTTCCTCGACGTGCAGCATATGCTCGGCCAGGCGGCGGACCTGCTCTTCGCGCTGCGCGAGGTCTTCCATCAGGCGCGCTTTTTCCGCTGCCATCAAGCAGCGTTCCGCGGCGGCCGCCAGCAGTTCCTGTTCCCGCGGCAGCCATTCATACGACTTGGTGAAGCCGAACTGCATGACGCCGGCGGTGCGCCCGTCGGTAGCCAGGGGAATAGACCAACAAGACGCATAGCGGTTGTGCCATTGCTCATCCAGCAGGAAGTCTGCGGGGCGGCTGCCGTCCATGTAGCGGAGTCTGGAGAGCTTACGCACCAGACCGGGCTGATTGGGGACCGAAACGACGGCGGACTGCGGGACGCCGGCCTGGAGCACCCAAGCCGCGCCGTCCTCGCTCAGCATATACAAGCGCCCGGCGTCGGCCTGGCAGACGTGCACCAGCGATTCGAGAAAGCGTCGCAGCAGTTCTTCCAGATTGCGCGATTCCAGCTCGATACGGAACAGCTCGTAGAACGCCTGCGTTTCCGCTTCGCGGACCTGATAATACGCGTTATTCAGGGTCAGGATGACGCAGAAGTGGAGCTGCTCGCGGACCCACTGGAAGTTGGCGTGCTCCTCCGGCAGCAGCGACACCAGCAGCGGCGAAAGCAGCCGGTCGTATTCCTGGAGCGCTTCGAGAATCGCGCTGGGCGGCAGGTTCAGCTTGGCGAGACGGCGTCCGTTGTACTCCACCTGCTCTATGAAATGGAGCGGAGCCTTGCCCTGCGCCAGAATGCGCGATGCGGCTCCCGGCGTGATCTGGGCCAAGGCGGATCTCTGCTTGGGTTCGAAAGAGAGCTTCCGCAGACGGCCCAGAAATTTGCGGTCGATGTAGTCGGCGTGCGGCTCGAGCAGCACCGCAAGCCGATGCAAATGCACGCGTAACTGATCGCTGAGAACGTCCGCCGCGTCGGCTAGTTCGGGGGATAGCTGTGCATTTTGCACTCTTAAGGAGGAATCGGCATTCTAAGGCCTCCCCTTTAGTACTAAGAGCACGGGCAGTTTGACGTATTTGGGGCGCGCGGACGCCGGGGTGAACCTGCGGCTACTTCTTGCCTGCCGCGCCGCCCGCGAGCAGCGCTTCCACTTGCGGCATGTAGCCACCCTTTTCAATATCCAACTGATTCCAATCGCGGACCAGCATGCCTTGCGGGTTGATGGCGAACAAATGGGGCGAATCGAACTGCGGATGTTCCGGAGTGACTTTGAAATACCACATGCCGGACTGGCCGGAGTCGAACAGGATGGGGAGCGTGGTCTTGGTATCGGCAACGTACTTCGCGACGGTCGCGGTATTATCCGGCGGCAGGACAATTTGCAGAATCGCCACCTTCGCGCCCAGGCGGGCCTTCAATTGGCCGAGTTCCTTGCTCAGGGGTTTGGAGGCACGCGCGTCCGTCTTCATGTAATCCAGCAGTAGCCAGCGCCCGCGATAATCCAGGATGTCGTAAGACTTCATGGTCGAATCCGGCAGGGCGAAGCTCGGCGCGCGGCGGCCGGAGAGGTTTTGGCCCGGGGCTTGGCCAAGGATGACGGCCGCCATAGCCGCGAGAAAAATTGCTAGTTTCTGCATTTTCATAGGGAAGATTTTAGACCGACGCCCGCGAGGCTTTGGCAGCCAAGGCTCGCAAGGATTCCTTGTAGGGGCTTCGGGCGATGCCATGTTCACAGATGATGGCGGTCACGTAGCGCGCCGGTGTGACGTCGAAAGCGGGATTCTCGACGGGGATATTTTCGGGTGCGACGGGAACGCCGAACACGTGGGTGACCTCGCTCGACGGGCGCTGCTCGATCGGTATCTGGTCGCCGGAGGCGAGCGTCAGATCGAAGGTGGAAACCGGCGCCGCCACGTAAAACGGCACGCCATTTTCTTTCGCCAGCACCGCCACCGAATAGGTTCCGATCTTATTCGCGACGTCGCCATTCGACGCGATGCGGTCCGCGCCGACGACGACGCAGCCGATCCGGCCGGAGCGCAGGAAATGGCCCGCCATGTTGTCGGTGATGAGGGTGGTGGGTATGCGGTCCTGCTGCAATTCCCAGGCGGTCAGCCGCGCGCCTTGCAGAAAGGGCCGGGTTTCATCGGCGAACACGTCGATCTTCTTGCCGGCCTCGACCGCCGCCCGGATCACGCCCAGCGCGGTGCCGTACCCGGCGGTGGCCAGCGCGCCCGCGTTGCAGTGCGTCAGCACGGTCTTGCCGTCCGGCACCAGCGCGGCGCCGTGGCGTCCGATGGCCATGCATAGCGCGATATCTTCCTGGCGCACCTGCTGCGCTTCTTCAATCATGCGGCTGACGATTGTCTCGCGGGGACTCGCCTTCCAGGCTCGCTCGCAGCCGGCGCATGCGGTCGATGGCCCAAAACAGATTCACGGCGGTTGGCCGGGTGGCCGCGAGCGTATTGCAGACCGTCTCGAAATCGGCATCCTGCTGGACGCCCAGCGCCACGCCCATGGCCGCGGCTACGCCAATGGCGGGCGCTCCGCGAATCACCATGGTCTTAATCGCTTCGGCGACTTCCTGGTAGGTGCGGCAGGTCACAAATACCTGCTGGCGCGGCAGCAGGCGCTGATCGATCATGACCACGCCATCGGCGGTCCACTCAATTGTTTCCACCATGAACTTCCATTGTGACGCATAGGTGGAGACGGAGCCGCTCCGTCCCTATTTTTGCCGCAGCACGGAGATGATGTCGTCCGCCGTGATGACGCCGGTGAGCTTCTGGTGCTGGTCTACCACCGGCAGCGCCAGCAGGTTGTACTTATCGAAGAGTTCGGTGACACGATCCTGCCGCTCGGTGACCGGCACTTGAATGAGGGTTTCCGCGGCCAGCGTGGAAAGCAACTGGGCGCCCTGGTGCAGGAACAATCGCGCCAGTGGCACCACGCCGATCAGCCGCTCCTCGTCATCCACCAGAAACAGGGTGTTGAGCGTTTCGAGCAGATCCTCGTTTTGCTTGAGCGCCTCCAGCGCGTCGGCGACGGTGGCGTACTGGGGCAGGGCGACATACTCGGTATTCATCAGGCCGCCGGCGGTATCCTCGTCGAACTCCAGCAGTTCTTCCACCTCTTGCTTGGGTTCGTGCTCCATCTCTTCCAGAATCTCGTCGCTGGTTTCCTCTTCCAACTCCGCCAGGACGTCGGCGGCTTCGTCGGGAGACATCTCCTCGACGATCTCCGCGGCTTTTTCGGTCTCCAGCGACTCCAGAATGCTGACCTGGATTCCGGGATCCACTTCGGACAGCGCATCCGCCGCCACTTCGCTATCGATGTTTTCGAAAATAGCTTCGCGGTCCTCGGGACCCAGCGACTCGACGATATCGGCGAGATCGGCCGGGTGCATGTTTTCGAGCAAACGGTTGGAAATATTCAGGCGCAGACGGCGCTGCGGATCGGGCTCCAGGATGTTGCAGAACTCCCAGCGGATGGAGTGGGGCGGAATGCGCCCCTGCAGCCGGCGAATCCAAAGCGCAGGCAGGATACCGCGCAGCAGGCGGCGGAAAATGCTGCGAATGCCGATGTCGACTTCGAGTACCCACAAGATCTGCGATTGATTCTCCTCGCGCAATTCGAAGGTAATGTCGTTGACGCGAACCACTTTGCGGCCCTGGGCGTCGACAATCTGCTGATCCAGAAGATCGCGCGTAAGCCGGAGCATATATTCATCGGAGTGGTAGGGGGTGAGGTTTTCATCCCGCAAATGAATGCCATGGAGCGAAATGGTCTTGACCTGATCGTAACGGACGGTCAGCAATGTCCCGTCGCCGCCGATCAGGAAGCGGTCGATGCGGACCGGATCGACTAGCGGTACGATTGCGGCGTCTTTGACCGCACCGAGGCTGCGCCCCTTAAGGTCATAGACCTTGAGGCCGAATAATTCGGTGAGATAGAGGACTTGTTCCGCCATGTACTGCCTGATCTTGTACGATCTTTGTACTGCCGGGTTCCACATCATTACTATGACCGATGGTTACGCGATGGCGCAAGGATAAATTGAGCGGCCGGGACGATAGGCTGGAATTCGGGTGAACTGCCTAGTAGGCCCAATAGGGGCCGGTGCCGGCGGGCGAGCTTTGACCTTCGATCCCGACGAACACCGTGCGTCCCAGGAAGAACGGGATGCCCCAATCGAAGATAAGTGGATTCGGGCCGCCTAAGTTGTTAAAGACCACGGAGGGTGAATCGATGAGGGGCAACGCATTGGCGATCGAGAACGCAACATTGATGGAAACTGGAACGCCAGTTCCCCTAGGATTAGGACCGCTATTTATGGCGGTCGGAGTCACGGGAGATGCAGGGCAATAGAAGCCATTGGCATCGCTGTTGGTGGCGCAATTGGGCAGTCCGGTGGTAGATGAATCCAGAAAAAAGTAGCCGCTCGAACCGCTGTCGATGAAGCTGCCCGGATAAGGCGCGCCGTTGAAAGTGGTCGTGAAATTTCCTTCGGAATCGGCGCCTTGCGCCTGCGCGCCGCCCAATGCATTGTCAGACTGCGTACCAATTCCAAAAATCATGGAACCCGAGAGCGATACTGACCCGGCGGATCCGACTTGAGGAAGAATGATCGCGAGGCCATTATTATCCTGCGGGAACATCCAGACGGGATTCTGCAACTGGGAGGTTAAAGGAACGGAAGTCACGACGCAGCCCGACGCAGGACAAGTGAAATAGAACGCGGGAGGCGCGGCAGCGGCGCAAGGCGGAGCCGCAGTCCTGGCGGAAAAGACCTACACCCAGGATTCCATTGGCGCCCAGTTCGGCTACAGTTTGGGCGGGCCGTCCCTCCGGCGCTGCACAACTTAGGAGCAGCGGCGAAATTGGTGGGGCCGACGATCTGAATGGGCACGGATGAAGCCACTTCACCAGCCATTTGGAGGTCTACATTCACGATGGGCCCCCATTGGTAGGTAGTGTCCGCGTATTGAACACAGTTCCCGATCGGATTATTGCCGGCGCCCGCAATATAGGGTAAAGGCAGCGTTACCAAAGATGCCGGGATGCGAAGTCCGGTGGAACCCGTATCGACTAGAACATGATCGACACTCTGGCATATGGTGGTTCCCGGCACGCAGATGATCACGGTCGTATAAAGAGTATTATTGAAACCCACGTACTGGCCATTCACGATGGGGCCATAATCCATCAACACGGGCTGAACGTTATTAACGGGCGGTGGCGTGGTCGTCACACCAGAGCTTGAGCTTACGGTGCTACTGCCTCCACTACAGGCCGTGAGACTCACGAGCAGAACCAGCGTGACCGCAGCCGCGGCCGAATCGTGCCAGTGGGGAAGCCTCAATGCACCACATCCTCGGTTACGCCGCTGGGCAGCATGGAGTTGAGGTAGGCACGACCGCGGAAGGCACGCATATGACCGCTACTTTCCACGACTAAATCCGGGTTGTGGACCGCCGCGCTGCTTCGGCGGCCGCGCTTCGCGCGCATGGCCGTTTGAAATTCTGCATTGTACGGGCCAAGCAATTGTGTTAGATCGGGGATGGTCGGTCCAGTCCAGGAAACTCCAAAAACTTTGCCGGCGGGCGCAACGTACTCCCGGATTAGGGTGCCGTCTTCGCTGGTAATCTCGTGGACTGTGTAGCCCTGCCTTTCCACAACCGCGCGTTTAGCGTGAAGTTTGGTTTGGTCGGTCACCACCGACTGGGCGGAGCCACCCAGTGTAGCCCCTGCGGGGAATGCCGCTGCAGCCAAGATCGAAAGAAGAATGAATGAATTACGCATAAGCGTTCACACTTGGTGCTCTCGCTAACGTACTGACGCCCCACTGGCGGCCTTCGTTACTAGAATACATCCGCGGGGCCAGCGGACTTTTATAATTGCAGACGGCTCACAGTAATGGCGCCCTGGAAGCACAAGTCAGTGTCGCGCCCGGGTGTGCGCGGGCGAGCCTGGTAGGAGCCGGCGAAACGCAAGGCGTCGCCCTCGCGATGGAAGCGCACATCCAGCGGCTGGTTATCGGGATCGCAAACCACCGTAGCAACCAGATCTCCGTTCTGAGCGTGGGGAAGATTCACGTTCCAATAATTCTTGGGCAAGCAGCCTTGCGCGAGCAATTGCGCCAGGATAGGCCGTGCGAGCTCGCGCGAGCGATCCCATTCGAGCGGGACGCCCTTCTGGATGTACTGCGATATGGCGATTGCCGGCTTGCCCAGGAATGCCGCTTCACGCGCCGCAGCGACAGTGCCGGAAGTGAACAGATCCGAACCCAGATTTCCTCCGCGATTGATTCCCGAGAATACCCAATCGATGTCTTGAAAGACCGCGGTCAGCGCGACCCGAACACAATCGGCGGGAGTTCCGGCCAGCGTGAACTCCTGCGGCGCGATCTCGGCCAACAGCAGCGACGAATCTTCCGTGACGCGGTGGCCGGCGGAGGAATGCGGATCGCGTGGAGCGAGCACATACACGTCGCCCAACTCCGCGGCCAGTGACTTGAGGACCGCGAGTCCTGGTGCATCCCAACCGTCATCGTTGGTTACCAGGATGCGCAAGGGGGCCATACTTACTATCTTGGCAAATGGCAGCGGCCTAATGCCCTACGATGATTTTTGAATCGCTCTGAAACTTTCGATAGTTGCTGTAGCGAATATCGTATTCGCCGCGCAGCACTTTGAGCAGAGCCAAGCGGGCTTCGAAGCGCACGAGCATGCTCGACGGCAGCCAGATTTCATCGTTTATACGAGTCTGCTCGAAATGCATGCTGCTACCGGGCGCGATGCGCAGCAATCCGAAACCCACGGAGATCGTGTTCAGCACATCGGCGTCTACTTTGACCCAATGGTAGGTATCCTTCTCGATCCAGATGGTGGCGCGAACTTTAGCGAGATCCTTGGCTCGCGAAAGAACTGCGCGATATCCAGGTTTGGGCAGGGCTTCAATGATCCAGGCAGGATGGTTGCTGACGGCGCCGTTCCCCACCAGACGGAAGATGAAAGCGTCGGGGATTTCCCGAATAAACGCGCGCTCTTCGGCGCGTTCCTTTTGATAGCGGGCCTGTTCGGCAGGAGATTCATGCTGGCGCTTGGCGAGTTCGCTATCGAGCTTGGCCTGCTCCCGGCGCTCCCCTCGGGCGGGCAATCGGCTTGTCATTGCGCGCGGTGAGGCGCTCATAGGGACGGCCTCCCAGAATCAGAATCTCATTGGTTTCGCTGCGGACCCTGGCGAGGGTGCCATTGCGCGCATATTGACGGAACTCGGAGCGCTCCTGGTAGGTATAGTTCTTGCGGCTTTCAAAGTCGGTCCAATCGCGCTCGACCGAGCGGCGGACAATCTCGAGGGGATCGGGCGCGCGTTCCTGCGCCGGAGCGCCCAGCGCAACCAGCAATAAACCGCCGATAATGCTACGCGCTAACAACCCGTGAGACTGCTGGCTGGGCCGGAAGCGTGATCGTGAATTCAGCGCCGCGTCCGTCGCGATTCGCGGCGCGCACCTCGCCCGCCTCCTGCTTCACGATACTGCGTACGACGTGCAGGCCGAGGCCGCCCAATGTCTTGGTGGAAACGCGGGGATCGAAGATCACCGCCAGAAGTTCCGGCGCGATCCCGGAGCCTTCGTCGGCCACCACGATTTGAATGTCATTATGCTTACGCCGGGCATCGACGAAAATCGTTCCGCCCTGGGGCATAGCCTGCACCGCGTTACAGAACAAATTGATGAGAACCCGCTCCCACGCCCAGGCATGCCGCAGCACCAAGCCGGGTTCGGCCCGGCAGTCGAATTGAATCTTGGGGCCGGGCCGCGACATCATCGAGTCTTCCACCAGCGTCCGCGCATTCTCCAGCACGGTTTCGAACGCCGCCGAAGGCTGATCGATGGCTTGCATGCTTTGCGTGATTTCCCGTCCGCGCTCGACGCTGCGAAAGATCGCCGCGGACAGATGTACCCAGCGCGGGTCGCCGGAAAGCGTGTCGGCGGCGTCCATCAGAGTTTGGAACACGTTATTCAGATCGTGGATCAAGCCGGGCAGAGCGAGATCGAGAAGAGGGTCCATGGACTAGTGTGCGATTTCCCGCAGTGTACTAAAAAACTCGGGGAATGACACACCCGCCGATTCCGCTCCGTGAATGGTGCAAGGGCCATCCGCGGCCAGCGCGGCCACGGAGAAGGCCATCGCGATGCGGTGGTCGCCGGCGGAATCGATTTCCGCGGCGCGAAAGATCTGGCCTCCGGGGATATGAAAACCGTCGGGCGTGGTTTCAATCGAGATACCCATACGCTTCAAATTGGATTCGATGGCGGCG
The DNA here is from genome assembly GCA_963779075.1 of Bryobacterales bacterium. GTDB lineage: Bacteria > Acidobacteriota > Terriglobia > Bryobacterales > Bryobacteraceae > Palsa-187. Next base: position 269,848 of record CAVZWS010000009.1, on the reverse strand, counting down.
ATACGGTCAGTTTCCTTGACGCGCAACTCGGCGGCATCGCGGACTACCAGGCCGCCCTGGCTGGCGGCGCCCAGAATGGCAAGCGCCGGAATCTCGTCGATCAGCGCGGCGGTCAGCGCGCCTTCAATCACGCCGCCTTTAATTTTCGAAGCCCGGATGCGCAGGCTGCCAATCAATTCACCGCCGCTTTGTTTGACGTCGATGACCTTAATGGACGCGCCCACGCCAGTCAAAAAATCCAACAGAGAAGAGCGCGTGGGGTTCAGCCCCACGTTATGGATCACCAGGCTGGCCTCGGGCATCAGCAGCGCGGCTACCAGGAAGAAGGTCGCCGACGACAGATCGCCGGGGACCACCAGTTCGCGGCCGGTGAGCCGTGCGCCGGCCGTCAGCTTAATCACGCGCTGGTGAACTTCGATCTCGGCGCCGAATTCCGCCAGCGCGATTTCGGTGTGATCGCGCGTGCGCACCGGCTCGCGGACAATGGTGTCGCCCTCCGCGAACAGTCCCGCCAGTAGCACGCAGCTTTTCACCTGCGCGCTGGCCATGGGCAGCGTGTAGTCGATGCCATGCAGATGCCGCCCGTGGATGGTGAGCGGCGGGAAACTCCCGCTGCGCCCGGAAATCTGGCGGCCTTCGATATGCGCGCCCATTTCAGCCAGCGGGCGGATGATGCGATCCATGGGCCGCACGGAGAGCGATTCGTCACCGCCGATGCGGGTGTTGAAAGGCTGCGCCGCGAGGATTCCGGAGAGCATGCGTATTGTCGAGCCGGAATTGCCGGCGTCCAGTTGCCCGGCTGGTTCGCGCAGCGCGCCGCCATGGATGATGACTTTGCCATCGCTGCGCTCGACGCGCGCGCCCAGCGCCGCCATGCAGCCAAGCGTCGACTGGCAATCCGCGCCAGTCGAATAATTGTGGATGGTGGTGACCCCTTGGGCGATGCCTCCCAACATTCCGTAGCGGTGGGAAATGGATTTGTCGCCGGGCAGTGTAATGACGCCCTCAATGGATTTTGCGGGCGAAACAGTTTCGTTCATGAATCTTTCAGTGTAGCGGTTCGGTCCGGAATTCTGGGAGCAGCCGGTTAGATCTAGCGGAACATGTCCTTAAAGAAAGCCGCGTGATCGGTCCCCTGTCTGGGTTCCTCGTTGGCGAGGGCGCGGGTTTCGTTTTCCTGCGCCCGTCCTCCGCGCCCGCGATAGGCGGTGATCATCCAGCGCACGCCTTCATAACTGCGCCAGTAGATATTCTCGCGAACGACATCGCTCCGCAGGCTGAGTATTTCGCGGCGCGCGAAGCGCTGCAGCTTGCTCCCATGAAGCGGAAGCGCGGCGTTGTTGAATTGCAGGGAAGTCGGTGGGGCCGAGCACGCATTCACTTGCACGATGGCAAGGCGTGTATCCGTCCGCATGGGATCGCCGGTGGCGTTCCGCGTAAACGCTGGGAATATCGGCGCGCTCCGGCGTGTCCAGGACGCTGGCGCAGGACGTAAATAGCAGATCGTTCACTACCTTGTCGCGCTCGTCGTCCACGTTCTCGGCGATCTTGTGAGCCATTGCCTTTCCGGGACGCCAAAACGCGAAGTCAATGTCATGGGTGGCGGCGCCAATCCAAACTTGCCGGCCGTTCCAGGTTGCGGGTTGCTTCCAGATCCGGATGTGGTGACGCTTGGACACGTCGTTAAAACTCTTTTGCCAGGACATATCCGCTTTTTGGTCCTCCACCAGCAGGTCGGACATGGGAGCGGTGCTATCCCCGTGCCCGTCGGCAACCGCGCGGATGCTGCGGACTTTCGCCCGGAGAGTATCTTGCTGCGGCTGGGCCCATCCCGCGGCTTCAAAGGCGGTGACCATATCGTCGCGGGAACCGATGAACATCACATTGATGAGATCCGACGGGCGGTTGGAATAGGCTGCATATGTGCGCGTGGGAACTACCGCCAGCAGCGCGTCTATTCGCGCGCGGTCGCTGTCGGTCAAGCGCGGCGCGGGCGCCTGCTGCGGGTGCCGGCGCCAGCATGGGACCCGTCAAAGCCAAAGTGAGCTCGACCCCCGCGGGATAATAGATCTCAGGCTCGGGCACTTGCACTAGAAGAGTCTTGATCGCCCACACCGCCAGCGCGGCATGGATATCCCAGGTGATCGCCGTTCTAATGTAGCCGCCGGTGCGATACGCCAAGCTGCCGGTGGGACGCGCGCCGCGAATTCCGCCTTCGCGGGTCAGACGCTCACGGCCATTCTCAACCTCCTGCACCCGCGCCGCGAGAGGAAAACGCTGGCCATCCGGCGTGGCGATGCTGGAGAAGTCCAGATCGAAGCCGGCCAACTCGTGAACCAACCCGAAGCCCACTTTCTGCACCGATTTCAGCTTTCCTGAAACTAGGCTCCCGGCAGGAAAAACGATCTCTCCGTTCGAAACAACAGGGGCAATCAGGACAGCATCCACGCGGTCTCCAGTACGGCTCGCGTACGACGAAATAGGAGTGGTCAGGCGGATGTGCAGCTGAGCGCCAGGTGGCAGCTGGCGGGTTGCTAGTAGATTGAGAGCTAACAGCGCATAGGCGAAACTCATGACGAGCGGCTCATGACAATCGATTTATCATATGCAATTATTGGGCCGCCGTGGGGATCCTATTAGGCTCCGTCAAGTTTAGACCTGAGCCACTACTCCTTGAGTACGGTCTAGCGCGCCTAATGAATTTCTAGGGCTTTACCGATACATCCCTAGAAGGTATTTCGCACCATGGCGGTTGCTAAACGCGCGGTGAAAGAAGTGGGCTCCATGCTCGCGGAAAACCGTCTTCCCCGCTGGGACAAAGCTCTCGAAGATGCCGCGCAGGTGTCAACCATCCTGATCGTCGACGATCTGGACCTGAACCGGCACCTGCTGAAAGCCATTCTAAAAACCGAACCCTACCGCATCCTCGAGGCCAAGCGGCCCTCGCTGGCGCTGAAGATGTTAGAACACGAGAAAGTTGATCTGGTGGTGATGGATATGGTCATGCCCGGAATGAGCGGGCCGGACTTCTGCCGCGCACTGAAAGCGGACCGCCACACCCAGCTTATCCCCCTCCTGGTGATCACCGGCGTTCAGGGAACGGAAAACGAGATCGCCGGCATCGAATCCGGCGCCGACGAATTTCTGGTGAAGCCTTTGCAGCCCGCGCTGGTGCGGACACGGGTCCGCGGGATGCTGCGTAGCAAGGCGCTCATCGATTCACTGGACGAGGCCGAGACCATCCTCTTCGCTTTGGCGAAGTCGGTGGAAGCGCGCGATAGCTACACTGGACTGCATTGTGAGCGGCTGGCCGCCTACAGCGTTAGGCTGGGCCAGGCACTGGGACTGTCCCGGTCGGACCAACTGGCCCTCTACCGTGGCGGCTATCTGCATGACATCGGCAAGATAGGAATTCCGGACTCGATTCTCTTCAACAAAGGTCATGCTGAGCGCTGAAGAGTGGCAGGTGATGCGCATGCATACCATCCGCGGCGAGGAAATCTGCCGGCCCATGAAAACCCTGGCGCCGGTTCTCCCCATCATCCGTAGCCATCATGAACGGTGGGACGGCTCGGGCTATCCCGACGGACTGAAGGGTGAAGAGATCCCGCTGCTGGCGCGCATTCTGCAGGTGGCCGATATTTATGATGCGCTCACCACGGCGCGCTCTTATAAGCCGGCGTTTTCCCACAGCTACGCGCTCGAGATCATGCTCGAAGAATCGCAGCGGGGATGGCGCGATCCGGAACTGATTCCATTATTTGCCGAGATGGAGATGCAAACCAGCGCCGGCCATGATGCCGCTTGGCCGTCTCATGCTTCGATGCAAGAATCTCTGGAAAACATGCGGCGCCAACTGAGTGAGTAACGTAATGCGATGGGGCGCCGCCGAGCTTGATGGCAGAAATCAATGCGGCTCACGAGGGTAAACGTGCCGCGTTCGACCACGAGCATGAGTGCAGATCTCTATTCGACGGTCCGGCAGCTTGGAGCGCTGCATCACCAATCGCTCCTGCGGGTACCCGCTCGGCGAAGCCCGCCCGAGCCTTGGTACTCGCGACTGATTTGACGAGATCGCGACTAAATGGTCCCGTGAGGTTTCGGCTGATGACCTACATGAAGCTGGTGACAGAAGGCATGAAACATCACCTATCGGCGACATATCAATCCTCGGGTGATTCTCTGACTTTGTGCGGATGCATCGTGACGCGCCCGCATAGCTGGAAGCAGATCCGCAGCCTGGAAGGCGATGAATGCGAGCGGTGTGCCTCCGTGGCGTTTAGCGGCAATTCAGCCAGAACAGACCAGTCTTCCGCGCCACGTTAGAACAAACGAACGCTCCGGTTCGCGAACCGCACACGCGACGTATAATGAAGCGTGGCACGGGGCTGGGAAAGCAAATCGGTCGAAGCGCAGATCGAGTCGGCAAACCAGCGCCGTGGCGAGGGCAAGCTCCGGCTCACGCCCGAACAATTGGAGGCGCAGCGGAAGTGTGAGAGCTTGCTGCTGCATCGGACGCGTGTCCTGTCCGACCTCGAAAAATGCAGCGATGAGCGCTATCGCAAGACTCTAAGCGATGGTCTGGCTTTCCTGGAGCAACAACTGGGAGCGCTAGGCTGGCGCCCCTAAGTGAACGTCTTGCCGGCGCTCCTCGCGGGCGCCGCAACTTTCGCCGCCATGAACAGGAGCGCGGCCTTTCGGCAGCCGTGCTACAGTAAAGCGTAGTTTGTCAGTTCGCTGATACAGGCATCTTTAACATTGTCCGGTCCGCCGCCCATTGTCCGATCCTGCCCGTGATTCGCTGTTCTGCAACTGCAGAAGGAAGTCAAAATGAAAAACATTTTTGTAGGAAATCTCAGCTTCGGTGCTACCGAAGATGCGATTCGCTCCATGTTTGAAGCGTATGGTACCGTCGATCGCGTGAGTGTGGTGACCGATAGGGACACTGGGCAAGCCCGCGGCTTCGGGTTCGTCGAAATGGCGAATAATGCCGAAGGCGACCGGGCGATTGCCGAGTTGAACGGCAGGGAGCTCGACGGCCGTGCGCTTAACGTTAACGAGGCCCGTCCGAAAGAAGACCGTGGATTCGGCGGAGGCGGCGGTGGCCGCGGTAAAGGCGGGGGCGGTGGTTTTGGCGGTCAGCGCCGCAACAATCGCTACTAATCGGGATCGAAATTCGAGATCGGAAGCAGGGCAGCGTCCTTCGGGATGCTGCCCTTTTTCTATTTCGGCGCGACGGCGAGGAGAGGCCACTGCCGCGGGCGCGAAAGGGTTTAGTGTTCCATCGACCTCGTGCGACGCATTCCGCGCTCCGCCATGAAAAGAACCAGGGCTATCCAGATAGCGTCAGCTAGAAGCAGGTGGAGGAGCTGTATGGGAACCGGAGCCTGCAGCACTATGCTCAAGGCCCCGATCGCGAATTGGGCAGCGAAAAGCCCCAGAAGCCAGCCGGATAAAGAGCGCAACCGAGCTGTATGGCGCGCCCGATATTCAGGGAACGCGACCAGCGCCACCACAAATCCTGCGCCGACGGCGAGGAGCGGGTGGATAATCCGCAAGCGGATCAAGAAGCTGGCGGTGGATGAAAAATCCTCGCGCATGCCTTCGGCCAAGGTATGGGAAGGGAACAGGGTGTCGCCCAGAGCGGTTATGACTCCGGCTACAGCCACCAGAACCAGCGCCACCAAGGGACCTGCCGCAGCCAGCGAAAATGTCCGACCGTTGCGGTTCCGTGCCGGCAGCGTGTCCTCTCCCGAGAACCGCGCCGTGAGCGCGAGCGAGGCCAGCAACAGGAAGGTATTGATCAGATGAGTGGCCAACGAATAGACTCGGCCCACGGATTCATTGCGGGCAACATGTCCCAGCAAAACCAGAGACGCTCCCAGCAGCGCTTCGGTGAGGATGAACACCAGCGCCCACCCAGCCCAGCGGCGCGCCGCGTGGCCGGCTGCAAATGCTCGCCGAGCCCACACAAACATCACGACGACCGCCACGAGTGCTATGCCGCTCATAACCCGGTGGGTGAGCTCGATAACCGTCGCGATTTGCGAAACGTTGGGCAGAACCTCACCGTTGCAGAGGGGCCAGTGTCCGCCGCAACCGGCTCCGGAGCCGGTTGCTCGCACCAGAGCGCCCCACAGGATCACGGCGACGTTATAGGCGAGAACTCCCCAGGCGAACGCGGCAAAGCGGCGATGTGGCATTGGGGGCGGGCTGCTGGAAGACGAGGCCGGGGCGCCGGTCAGCGCCGAGCATGCCCGCTCCATCTCCCGCCACTGGGAGCCTCATGCCTCCAGGATACTCGTTAGGCGAGCGCAAGCTTGGCGGCGGAGATCTCGGATGCGAGCACGCGTTCCGCGATTTCGGCTGCGACGGGCTTGGAAAACAGGAAGCCTTGGCCGGTCTCACAGCCGAGTTTAAGCAACGTAGCCCGCTGTTCCTCGTTCTGGATACCTTCGGCAACCACCGTCATATGGAGGCTGCGGGCGAGATTAAGAATGGTTTCGACGATCGCGCAACTCTCCGGGTCCACGTTCAGACGCTGGACGAAGGAGCGGTCGATTTTAAGGGAATCGAACTGTAGAGTGCGCAAGCAACTGAGCGAGGAGTAGCCGGTCCCGAAGTCGTCCAGCTTGAGGCCGATATGCAGGGCCCGAAGACGAGCCAGGACTTCCCGGACGGATTCAAGTTCTGGAATCAGAGCACCTTCCGTAATCTCCAATTTAAGAGTTTCCGGCGGAATGCCGGTTTCGGCCAGCACGGCGGCGACGGCCTCGACCAGTTGGAACCCCGCCAATTGCTTGACGGATACATTGACGTTCATCGAAAGCGGAGGAGTGCACGGAAACTTCGCCTGCCAGCTTTCGAGCTGAGCGGCGGCCCGACGGAGTACCCAGCTTCCCATGGGAATTATCAGGCCAGTGTCTTCAGCGATAGAGATGAAATCGGAAGGCTGTATCAGCCCGTACCTGGGGTGGCGCCAGCGCAGCAGCGCCTCGAAACCGATCACGGACCGGGTGCGCAGGTCCACCTTAGGCTGGTAAAACACGGCCATCTGATCCCGCTCCAGTGCTTGATACAAATCGATGGTCATGGCCATGCGGATGTGGGCGTGCTGGCGCAACTCGGGATCGAATGTCTGGCAGCGGCTGCGGCCTTCCCGCCGCGCCTCGAACATAGCGACCCTGGCATCGCGCAAGAGTTCGGTCGCGATGGTTTGGGGGCTGGCGCAGCGGGCGATCCCGGCGCAGGCGCTAACGGAAACCTGCGAATTTCCGAGGCTGAAGGGTCGCGATAGAGACGACAGGAGGGTTTTGGCGAGGGCCTCCGCCTGCTCTGCCGGCGTGGCTTCCAGCAGAAAGGCGAATTCATCGCTCCCCACGCGTGCTAGCGTACACGATGGATGGATCGCAGATTCCGTAATGATCCGGCGGAAACGGGCCGCGGCCTCGACCAACGTCTGATCTCCGGTCTGGTGTCCCAAATTGTCGTTCAAGTTCTGGAAGCCATCCAGGTCGAGCAGCAACACCGTCAGGGATTCTCCGGGATTGTGCCGGGCAAGCGCTTGCTCCAGTTGGCCCAGAAACATGGCCCGGTTTCCGAGGCCGGTAAGCGGGTCCAGCAGGCGGTCTTGACGCTCGGCCTGAGACCGCAAAAGCTGCGTCTGGATGCGCGCGTCCATGACCCGCAGGTCGATAGGCTTGACGACGTAATCGTTCGCGCCCAGATTGAACGCGCCGACGATGGCTTCGCTATCGTTGAGAGCACTGACCATGATGACCGGGAGTTCGCTAGGGGAATGCGTTGCGCGCAGCAAGCGTAGCAGGTCAAGTCCGCTCATCCCGGGCATCACCTGATCCAAAAGGACCAGATCGTAGTGCGCCTGGTTGATCTTCGTGAGCGCCTCCGCCCCGTCTTCGGCGACTTCAACCTGATAGCCGCTGCCAGTCAGGCGGCGAAGAAGTAGATCGCGATTCTGAGGGTTATCGTCGACGACCAGCAGTTTACAGGGCTCCGAGGTCACAGACCCTCTCTCCAGCGAATGCTATTGTGCACCGCTGTGGAATTCTCTTCGGCCAAATCCGCCGAATCTTGAGGGCGTTAGCGGCGGCAGGATTTACGGCCTCAGAATTTCGTTGACCTCGGAACCGGCTTATGGTACCCATAGACTATTCCAAGGTTCTCGCCCTTTCGGGGGCGGGTGAAAAGGGAAGCGGGTGAGAATCCCGCACGGTCGCGCCACTGTGAGCAGCGAGCGGACCGGCAAGTAGTAGCCACTGTTTCTTCGGAAATGGGAAGGCCGCCGGTTTGCGATGACCTGTCAGTCAGGAGACCTGCCTTGGTCGAGGAGGCGCGTTACCTCGTCCTATGACGACCAGACTATTCGTATTGTTTTATGCCTCGGCTATGGCCGTGGCGATTGCGGGCGAAGCTCCGTCGGTGAGCGGTTCCGTGAAAGATCCCCAAGGGCGCCCGGTAGCAGGCGCGGCCGTCAGCCTGTTTTCGCGCAGCAGCAGCACCGTGGCGGCGACCACCAGCGACCCTCAAGGCGCGTACCGCTTCGGAGAAGTCGCGCCGGGCGACTATCTTCTGCGTGCCGAAGCCCCTGGATTTGCCGCGTATCTTGAGGAGAGGCTGCATGTCGACGCGCCTCTCACGCGCGATATTTCGCTGGCGCTGGCGGGCGTTCGCGAACAAGTGGTGGTGACGGCTTCGGGGACGTCGCAATCCGCCGATGAAGTCTCGAAAAGCGTGACCGTCATCGATCGCTCGGAAATGGAGCAGCGAGACGTGTTCCCTCTCACCGATGCCGTGGATCTCGCGCCCGGGGTGCGAGTGCAGACACTCGGAGGACCAGGGCAGGAGGCGTCGATCCACATTCGAGGGATGCGGGATATCGACACCGCGGTGCTGGTGGATGGAATGCGTCTGCGCGATGCGGCCGTGCTTCATGGCGACGCCACCGGGCTGATCGAAGACCTGCTGGCCGTCAATCCCAGCCGCGTAGAGGTATTGAATGGCGCGGGATCTTCGCTCTATGGCACGAGCGCCATCGGCGGGGTGGTGAATATCGTCACCGATGAAGGCGGCGGTCGAACGCGCGGCAGCGTGTTGACGGAGGGCGGGTCGCTCGGGACCATGCGTGGGCGGGCGCAAATGGCGGGCGGAGGGTTGGGCGACCGCCTGCAATATAGCGCGCGGTCTGGCGTACACGGACGTGACCCAGGGCGTAGATGGCGACGACCCGTTTCGCGATGCGCAGCGCACAGGGCAGCGTGAGCTATCGTCTGTCGAGCACCACGCTGCTGACGCGCGCGTCTGTTTGGCGGCGATTCGTTCGCAAAAAACAATTCGAGCCCTTTGCAAACAGGGGTCCTGCCAGCGAGCGGAATCGTCGACGCGGTTCCGTTCGTCACGTTTCTGCCGGGCGCCGACGACCCCGACAGCAGGCGCGCGGGCAGGTTCTTGAAGCGGAGCGTTGAGCCTGGAAGGGCAGCCGCTGGCCAAGCTGAATTATTCGTTGTCGTATCAGACGCTGGCATCCAGCCGGCGTTACAACGACGGGCCAGTGGGCACGGGATTTCAACCTTTCGGACAGCAGCGTTCGGTGTATGACGGACGCATTCAGACGGTGAACGCGCAAGTCCACTATCAGCCCAGCGCGACGCACTTGCTAACCGGCGGCTATGAATTCGAGAGCGAGAATTATGCTTTTGATTTCGGGGATTCCAGCGATCCCGGAGCGGCATCCGGAGTAAACGTCACACAGAAGAGCAACTCAGTTTTCGTCCAGGATCAGACACGCTGGTTTGGCGGCCGGCTGCTGGTAACCGGCGGTTTTCGCGCCCAGTATTTTACGCTGGACCGGCCGGCGCTGCTGCCTTTGGCATCGGCTCCATACCAGGGCGTTGCGATTGCTTCGCCGCCGGCGGCATATACGGGCGATGCGTCGGTCGCCTATTTCATCCGCCAGACCAACACCAAGCTGCGCGGACATGTGGGTCGCGGCTATCGGGTACCTTCGCTTTATGAAAGATTCGGCGCGGGGTTCGATTCGTCCTTTGGCTATACAACTTACGGTGATCCGCGGCTCGCTCCGGAGCACTCGATTAGTTTCGACGCCGGCGTCGATCAAACCTTTGCGAAGGGACTCGTACGGGCGTCGGCCACCTACTTCTATACGACCCTGCAGCAGGTGATCGCGTTCGCGGCGCTGAGCGGACCCGATCCCTTCGACCGGTTCTTCGGATATTACAATTCGCAGGGCGGGATTTCACGAGGCGTGGAGACGAAGGTCGCGATGGCGCCCGTCGCGGCGTTGAATTTTTCGGCGAGTTACACTTACGTGAACGCGGTGGAGCGAGCTCCGGTGGCCGGCGCATGGCGCACGCTGGCGATCCCGCGCCACCAATTTTCCGCGGCGCTGACTTGGCACGCGGGGAAACGGACGCTGCTTACCTTCGATACGCTGGACGCGGGAAACTATCTGGGGCCGATGTTCTCGGATGTCACCTTTTCATCGCGTGCCTATCGCTTCGACGGACTCCGCCGGGTGAATGCGGGCGCCAGTTACCGGCTGCCGTTGAGCGAGTTCCGTGCGGTCCGATTCTTCGTGCGCGGCGAGAATCTGGTGAATCGGGAATATTTCGAAAACGGCTTCCGCACTCCCGGGCGCACGGCAAACGGCGGCATTCAGTACGAGTTCTGACCGACGGGTGACGCTACCACCTCGTACGGTTTTCGTGCGACGATCTTATAAGAAGGAAAGAGGATACATGATCCAGAAAACAGTTGTTGCCGCGCTTTTCGCCGTCGCCACGTTGACCGCCGCTTCCGTAAAGGTGGACCTCAAGGATGCGATGGGGAAGCCGGTGGGCACCGCCACGATTAGCGAAGCCAAGACCGGCGGCGTGGTGATTCACATGAAGTTGATGGGGCTCCCTCCCGGCGAACATGCGGCGCACATTCATACGAATGCCAAATGCGAAGGCCCGGCGTTTACATCTGCCGGCGGACATTTCAATCCTGAAATGAAAATGCACGGCCTGGATAGCGAAAATGGCCCGCACGCCGGGGATATGGCGAACTTCACGGTTGGCAAGAAGGGCAAGGCCAGCGTGACGCTCGTGAACACACGCGTGACCCTCGACAACGGCGCCCACTCGGTGTTTACTAACGGCGGCACCGCGCTGGTCATCCACGCCATGAAGGACGATATGAAAACCGACCCGGCAGGCAACGCCGGCGCGCGTATCGCCTGCGGAACGATTACCAAGTAGGACAGGCCCATGGCCTGTCACGAAAATTTGAAGACAGGCCATGGGCCTGTCCTACTTAGTCCGGAGACGCTACGAACCTGTATCCGATCCCGCGCACCGTCACTAAATGGCGGGGATGAGCGGGGTCGTCCTCGACGTAGCGGCGCAGCCGCACGATGAAGTTGTCGATGGCGCGAGTGTCGGTGTCCTCGCGCAGGCCCCATACCTCCTGCAACATGGTTTTGCGGGAGACGGCTTTACCCTCGTGGTCGATCAGATTGCGCAGGATGCTGGCTTCCATCAGCGTCAGCGGATAGACCTTGCCGCCGGCATGCACTTCCAGAAGATCGAAGTGAACCGACTTCTCGCCGAATACGAAGGAATCCATCGCGAACGTCTTGGGCGCGCCCGGCGCCGGCGCGGTCGCGCGCAGCCACTGCTTCCTGCGCAACAGACTGCGAATGCGCGCGATCAGGATGGAGAGCTCAAAAGGCTTGGGCAGATAGTCGTCGGCGCCCGCGGCGAATCCTTCGAGTACGTCTTCGGGGCGGCCCCGTGCCGTCAGCATCAGCGTCGGGACGAACTGCCCGGCTCCGCGCATTTCGGAGACCACAGTGAAACCGTCTTTCACGGGGAGCATGACGTCCAGCACCACCAGATCGAAAGGCGGCTGGGTCACGTCCTGGGCCGGGGGGATGAGCAACTGCAGCGCAGCCTCGCCGGTCTCGACGGCCTGCACTTGATAGCCTTCGGCTTCCAAGTTGAAACGCAGTCCTTCGGCGAGGTGCTGTTCGTCTTCGACGATGAGGATGCGGTCGGGATGGCTCATTTCGCGATGGGAAGCTGCAACACAAAAGTGCTGCCGCGGCCGGGGCCTTCGCTTTCCGCCCACACTCGGCCGCGGTGCCGTTTGGCGACGGAGCGCACGATGAAGAGACCCAGACCGGTGCCCTTCACCCGAGTGGCCAGCGGCCCGGAGACGCGGTAAAAGCGCTTGAAGATCTGCTTGAGCTCGGATTGCGGGATTCCGGGACCGTTATCTCTCACGCGAACCTGCACGTAGCGGCCGTCAATATTCTCTGTTTCGACCTTCACCTCGGACATCTTTACCTGAATATTTAACCGCGTTATCGATCAAATTGGAGACGGCGGCGCGCACTTCATCTTCGTCGCCCTGAATGGTGACTGGTGGTCCTGGACGGTATGTGAGCGCATCGGCCGGAACATGGTAAAGTCGGCGGGCGCGCGCCAGGCAATCCTCCACGATTCGCACCGAAATCGATGGCGGAAACATGCAACGCCCGTTTGGTTTGGCCGGTGCGGCCGGTACGTAGAATCTGCTCGATGGTGCCCAGCAGGCGGTCGCTGTCATCCAGCATTGTGCGATAGAATTCCTGGCGCTTGGGTTCGTCGACCGCCCGAGTCTGCAGGGTTTCGAGGTACAGGCGAATGGAGGCGACCGGGGTCTTCAACTCGTGCGTGACCGCGTTGATGAAGGCATCGTGCTGGGCGTTGCGCCGAACTTCCCGGACCAGAAAGGTGGTGTTGAGAACCACTCCGGCGATCACCAGGAGGACAAGCAGAATGCCGAAGAACAGCAGAATTCCATTTTGCCAGCCGAGCAGGACCCAGCCGACGTAGAGGAAGACGATAAACGCGATGAGTCCGGCGCCCAGCGCGATAAAGAACGCGATAGATGTGCGCCGTCCGCCGACAACCATGCTTTTAGAGTAGCCCGGAAGCGCAGGAGACCGCCGATGATGATAACTGCAGTAACATGCCTGTCAGCCCGGAGACTCTTCGCGTTCACCTGGATTACGCGGCCTGGGCCGCGTCGCGTCTGCTGGATGCGTCAGCTCAGTTGTCACCCGAGGAACTAACACGGGATTTTGGAACTGCGGACAAGAGTGTCGTGGGCACGCTCGCGCACGTATTCGCAGCAGACCGTGTCTGGATCGGCAGAATTCAGGGCGCCGCGCCAGCAAAATTCATAACCGACGAGGATCGCGACTTATCTGTGCTGCAAAGGGAGTGGCCGGTGGTGCTTCGCTCGTGGCAGAGATTGGGCCACGGGCCTGACCGACGAAAACGTCACGCAGGTGGCCGCCTATCAGGATTTGAAGGGCAATGCGTGGACCACGCCCTGGTGGAAGATTGTCCTGCATGTGGTCAATCACGGGACGCACCATCGAGGGCAGGTTTCCGGATTTCTACGAGCGATGGGGCACAAGCCGCCGCCGCTGGACTTGATCGCGTATTACCGGGAACTTGGGTAGCTGAAAGCCAGGTGAAAGCGGCCTAAGCGGCCTCTTGTTCCATGACCAGCGCTTCCGGCTTGACCAGCCGGATGCCCCAGACCAAGCCCACAGATCTCAGCAGCTTCAGCGTGAGCCAGGAGATGTCCAACTCGTGCCACAGCATCCCATGGCGTGCGGATGTCTGATGCGCGTGGTGATTGTTGTGCCAGCCCTCGCCGAACGTCAGCACCGCGAGGATGAAGCTGTTGCGCGAATCGTCTTCGGTCTCAAAACGGCGTTTGCCGAAGATATGGGTGGCGGAATTGATCAGCCACGTGCAATGCAACCCATAGACGATGCGCAGGCAGAATCCCCACAGGAACATGGGCAGTCCGCCAAAGGCGAGCAGCGCGAGACCGGTAACCACCACCGGCACCCAATGATACGTGTTCAGCAGCCGGTAGAACTTATGGCGAGCCAGATCTGGCGCGTACTTGGCCATGATCTTGTTGTTGTGATTGGTCTCGCCCAACACGATCCAGCCCATGTGCGCCCAGAATGCGCCCTCGCGCGGGGAGTGCGGGTCACCCGGCTGGTCCGATTTCGCATGATGCAAGCGATGCGTGCCCACCCAGAACATGGGGCCGCCTTCTAGCGTCATGGTGCCGCAAACCGCGAAAAAGTATTCGAGCCATCGCGGACACTGATACGACTGATGGGTGTGCAGGCGATGATAGCCCAGGCTAATGCCCCATCCGACCGCTACCCAGTGCAGGGCGATCGCCACGAAAAGCGCTTTCCAGCTAAAGAAAAAGAAGGCGGCTACCGCCCCTATGTGAAGGCCCACAAGGATTAACGACGTAACCCAGTTGACTTTTTGGCCGTTGGCGAGTTGAATCGCGTATTTACTCACTTTGTCTCCCGCTCAAGTAGAGTAACAGCCGAAGCGGTGTGGGATTGTAAGAGTTGTGTAATTTCGGTTTTTGGATTCAGCAGGATACGGTGTTCGCCTGAGATCCGAAGCGGGGCTTACTTAATTCCCACCGCCAGCAGCGTCTCGAAGTGGGGGGACTCCTCTTCGCGATGAACGATGGAGATTTCCACCCCTTTGAATCCGGCATCCCGTAGAAACCGGCCGACCTCGGCTTCTGTGAACCCGAACCACACGTCGGCGTACATGTCGCGGGCTTCCTGATAATTGTGGCGCAGGAGATCCAGCACCACGATGCGGCCGCCAGGCTTCAAAATCCGGTGGGCTTCGCCGACGGCCTGCTGCGGGTGCTGGGCGTGATGCAGCGCCTGGCTGAAGAACGCCAGATCGACCGTGCCGGTGCGGATGGGAACCTGTTCGATATCGCCCTTACGGTATTCGAGATTATCGACTCCGTGTTTGCGGGCCAGTTCGGCCCCGTATTCCACCATCTTTTCCGAGTTGTCGATGGCGATTACTTTCTTGGCGCGGCGCGCCAGCAACTGCGAAAACGTACCTTCGCCAGCGCCTAGATCGGCGATCACCAAGGGCGGCATCAGCAGAAGCAGTGTTTCGGCGAGCCCTTCCCAGGAACGACCTGGAAGGTATTGGCGTCCGAACTTTCCTGCCAATTCATTGAAGTAGGCGCGGACTTTATCCTGTCGGCGGCGCATGGTATGCAGAAGAGCTTCGGAATCGTGTTCCGCCTCCGGAATCTCGGAAGCGGCTTCCTCAAGCACGTCCATCAATTGAGCGAAAGACTTGGATTCGGCGCCGCGAGGCGGCCGCAGCCGATAAAGGACGCTCTTGCCGCTCCGGCGGTCAGTCACCAGACCGGCGCTTTTGAGCTGCGCCAGATGGGTCGAAATGCGGCTTTGGCCCATGTTCAAGATGTTTTGCAGCTCGGCCACGGAGAGCTCTTCCCGGGTCACCAGGAGCAGTATCCGGATGCGGCTGGGGTCGGCCAGCAGGCGAAGGTTTTGGAGCATTGACGGCATGCAGGTTTCTAGTCTAATATCAACATATCTGGATTGATTGATAGAAACAAGTCCAATCAAGCCCCGGATACAGGAGATTGAATGAGTACCGCCATCCAAAACGTCACGGCTGAATACAAAGTCGCGGACATGAGCCTGGCCGAGTGGGGCCGCAAGGAGATTTCGATCGCCGAGCAGGAAATGCCCGGCTTGATGTCGATCCGGCGGAAATATGCGGTCGACAAGCCGCTTCAGGGCGTGCGTGTCACCGGATCGCTGCACATGACCATTCAGACCGCGGTGCTGATCGAGACATTGATTGACCTGGGCGCCACGGTGCGCTGGGCGAGCTGCAACATTTTTTCGACGCAGGACCACGCCGCGGCCGCCATTGCCGCCGCCGGGGTTCCGGTGTTCGCATGGAAGGGCGAATCGCTCGAAGAGTATTGGTGGTGCACTTATCAGGCGGTCAGCCACGCGGATGGTAAAGGCCCGGAACTAGTAGTCGACGATGGCGGCGATGTGACGCTGCTGATCCACCGGGGCTACGAACTGGAGAACGGCAGCGACTGGGTGAACACGCCTTCGGGGAGCCATGAAGAGAACGGTCATCAAGGATCTGCTCAAGAAGGTCCACGCCGAGACGCCCGAACCGCTGGCGGGAAATCGTCAAGGCCTGGCGCGGCGTTTCCGAGGAAACCACAACCGGCGTGCACCGTCTGTATAAGATGCAGGAAGAGGGCAAACTGCTGATTCCCGCGATCAACGTGAACGATTCGGTCACCAAGTCGAAGTTCGATAATCTGTATGGATGCCGCGAGTCGTTGGCCGACGGAATCAAGCGCGCCACTGACGTGATGGTGGCCGGCAAAGTGGCTGTGATCTGCGGATACGGCGATGTGGGCAAGGGCTCGGCTCACTCGCTGCGAGGCATGGGCGCGCGCGTAGTGGTCACGGAGATCGATCCGATCAACGCTCTACAGGCCGCCATGGAAGGCTTCGAGGTGACCACGGTCGAAGACACGCTGGGACGCGGCGACATTTACGTCACCACTACCGGCAACGTGGACATCATCACTCTCGAACACATGCGGCACATGAAGGACCAGGCCATCGTCTGCAACATCGGCCACTTCGATAACGAGATCCAGGTGGATCCCCTGAACGCCGCGAAAGATATCAAGAAGACCAACATCAAGCCGCAAGTGGACATGTACACTTTCCCCGACGGCCACAGCATCTTCATGCTGGCCGAGGGACGGCTGGTGAATCTGGGCTGCGCGACCGGCCATCCCAGCTTTGTGATGAGCAACAGCTTCAGCAATCAGACGCTGGCGCAATTGGATTTGTGGAAAAACAAGGACACCTACAAAGTGGGCGTCTATACTCTATCGAAGAAGCTGGACGAGGAAGTCGCCCGCTTGCACCTGGAAAAAATCGGCGTCAAGCTGACAACGCTTTCTAAGAAACAAGCCGATTATCTGGGTGTTCCGGTGGAAGGTCCGTACAAGCCGGATCACTATCGATACTAGACGGCGGTCGGCGGGGAATTGACGAGATTTCAATATAAGGAGAGTGAATGTCCGATAAAATGCGACACATTTTCACGTCCGAATCGGTGAGCGAAGGCCACCCGGATAAGATGGCGGATCAGATTTCCGACGCCGTATTAGACGCCGTTCTGAAAGACGATCCCACCGGCCGCGTGGCCTGTGAAGTCCTGGTCACTACCGGCATCTGCGTGGTAGCCGGCGAGATCACCACCACCACCTACGTTGACGTACCGAAGCTGGCGCGGGAAGTAATCGCTGATATCGGGTTCAACGACGCCAGAATGGGATTCGATGCCAAGACCTGCGGTATTCTGAACACCATCCAGAGCCAGTCGTCCGACATCGCCATGGGCGTGGATACCGGGGGCGCCGGCGACCAGGGTATGATGTTCGGCTATGCTTGCGATGAAACGCCGGAGCTGATGCCGCTGCCCATCATGATGGCGCACAAGCTGGTGCGGCAGCAGAGCGATGTCCGTCGCGATGGCAAGCTCACCTACTTGCGTCCCGACGCCAAGAGCCAGGTCAGCGTCGAGTACGTGGACGGCAAGCCCAAGCGCATCGATGCCGTGGTTCTATCGACGCAGCATGACGACGATGTCACGACCGAACAGCTTCGCGCCGACGTGAAGAAGTACATCATCGATCCTGTGGTCGGCGGCAATATGGTAGATTCGCAGACCAAGTACCACATCAATCCCACCGGGCGTTTCGTAATCGGCGGGCCGCACGGCGACACGGGACTCACGGGACGCAAAATTATTGTGGACACCTACGGCGGAATGGGGCGCCACGGCGGCGGCGCTTTCTCGGGCAAGGATCCGACGAAGGTGGACCGTTCGGCCTGCTACATGGCGCGTTACGTGGCCAAGAACATCGTCGCCGCGGGTCTGGCTTCGCGCGTCGAAGTGCAGTTGGCCTACGCGATCGGCGTGGCCGAGCCGGTATCCGTCATGGTGAACACGTTCGGCACGGGCACGGTTCCGGAAGAGCGATTGGTCGAGATGGTTCGCGCGACCTTCGTGCTGACGCCCAAGGGCATGATCGAAACCCTGAAGCTGCGCCGTCCGATTTACCGCAAAACCGCCGCTTTCGGCCACTTCGGCCGCACCGAAGAGACTTTCACGTGGGAAGCCACTGACAAGGCCAAAGCTTTGAAAGAAGCGTCTCACGCACTGGCCGCGGCGCGCTAAGCGCCGGACAGGCGGTCACACGCCGGTAGACTTTCAGGCTCGCAACCCAGTGTACAGACAGCCACTCGAAAGGGTGGCTGTTTTGTTGTTCTTCGAGCCCGCCGTACCACAGCGAAGGTCAGGGACCTGATACGGATGGTGGAGTCCGAGGGTTGGAAGCACGTTCGAACTACGGGAGCCACCGGCACTTTGGCATTCGCGCAGGCCTAACGTGGTGACGATTCCAGGTCATCCGGGCGATGATGTTCCCGTCGGCACCATGAAATCGATTCTTCGGGCTGCGGGCTTGGAGGAAGAGAAATGAGCGCCAAGTACGCTGTGATCTTCGAGCGGGCCGAGAATAACTGGGCCGCCTATGTGCCGGATCTTCCCGGCTGCATTACTACTGGGAAGACGCTCGAAGAAACCAAAGTGAACATCCGTGAAGCGATTCACGGCCATCTGGAGACGATGCGCGAGGACGGAGATCCAATTCCTGAGCCAACGAGCTTAGTAGGCGAAATTGAAGTAACTACGGCGGCTTAAGCGCGTAAAAGGTTATTGTCCTTATGGCTGCGTTGGCCGGAAGCCGGTCCGAAAATGCTATTTGGCGGCGAGGTATAGCGCTGTAAGCGCCAGGATCCGTTCCTTGGTCATCCTAACGAGACAGGTATCCCCGCCTTTCTCGGCTTCGCATTCAGCGTTCCTGTAGGCGCGCCATTTACTCTCGGAGTCCTTGATGCTTTCGACTTCCTTAGGAGTATGAGTGCGCCGGGCGTTCGTTATGGCCTCAATGTAAGTGTCGTTTATTTGCGCCTCGACCTTCCCAAGTTCGTTCTCATGAGCGTTACTGCGTAACGCGAGGGTTCCTGTAAGTACGACCACGGCTGGGATGATTCTTGGCATCATGTCTTTAGTTTTACACCTCCCGGCGACAGCGTTTCGCCCTTACTGTCATATTAGCCTTCGCCTTGGCCGACCGCCCGGAAAACGCGCGGCGAACCGGCGCTTCAGGCCAGCCGATCACTGAACTTTAAGCCTCGCTCCCGCCAGCAGTTTGGGGCTCCAGGTTATATTTATTTAGATGGCTCTTATTGAAGGTTGCAAGCATTCTCTGGAGATAACGGTTCCGGAGACCGAAGTAGATCAGGAAACCGAGCGCGCGGCTGCGGCGATTCAAGTCAAGGTGCGCCTGCCGGGCTTCCGTCCGGGCAAGGCCCCGCTCGCCATGGTGAAGACCCGCTTCGCCGGCGACATTCGACAGGAAGTGCTCGAAAAGCTGGTGCCGCGATTTCTGAACGAAGCCTTTGAACACGATCATCTGAAGGTGGTCGGGCAACCCAACATCAGCGACGTGCATTTTCACAAGGGCGAGCCGCTGCGCTTTAAGGCCGAGTTCGAAGTCGCGCCCGAGTTCGAGTTGGGAGAGTATCAGGGCCTGACCGTTACTTACGCCGAACCCGTCGCCACCGATGAGGACGTCAACGAGCGCCTCGAAAGCTTGCGTGAGCGCAAGGCTGAGTTCGTCAACGAGGAGCCGCGGGCGCTGGCGGACGGCGATTACGCCGTGGTTTCGCTCGAAAGCGTGTCCGGCGTTGACGAAAAAGTTCAGCAGGACGAGTTAATGCTGAAGCTTGGCGACGAAGCCACCATGCCGGCGTTCACCGAGAACCTGCTGGGCGCGTCTCCTGAGGAATCGCGCGAGTTTGAAGTTACTTATCCCGCGGAGTACGACCGCAAGACCTTAGCGGGCCGCACCGTGCGCTTCAAAGCCACGGTGAAAGCTGTTCGGCGCAAGGAACTGCCGGAGTTGAACGACGACTTCGCCAAGGACATGGGCGATTACCAGACGCTGGATGAGCTAAAAGATTCGATTCGCAAGTCCATCCTGCATGAGCGCGAACACCAGGCCCAGGACGATACCAAACAGCAGATCATCGCGAAGCTGGTGGATACGCACCCATTTGCCGTGCCCGACGCATTTATCGACCGGCAGATTGAGGGGACTCTCAACACTCAGCTACAGCAATTAGCTTCGCAGGGGATCGACCCGCGATCGCTCAAACTGGACTGGGAGAAGATTCGCGATTCCCAAAAGGAACGCGCCGAGCGGGACGTTCGCGCATCTTTGATTCTGGACAAAATTTCCGACCGTGAAGCCATCGGCGCGACTCAGGAAGAGGTCGACCGCGAAGTGCAGCGCTACGCGCGCCAGCAGCGCGAGCCGGTAGCCGCGGTGCGCGCCAAATTGCAGAAGGACGGGACGCTTGGCCGCATAGCCAGCCAGATCCGGACCGAGAAGACCCTCAGCTTCCTGTTCGACAAGGCGCGCAAGGAAGCGCCCAAACCGGGAGAGCTGCCACCGGATCTGGAAGAGGCGGTCGAAGCGGAAGCGAACGAAGGAAACCCGAACGAACCGGCGGTCTAGCGGACCCGGTGCATGCCTTTAGGGCGCCCCTCCAGGTCCATCGTCTCAAGGTACACCGCGAAGGTGCCCAGCCAGTGGCTGCCTTCATAATGCGTTGCCGAGACGGCTGCGAGTCCGGCGTCGCGATGCGCGTCGGCGATGAGCAATAGCCGAAGACGCCGCGGATCGCCATCGGGCAGTCCCTTCGCAATCCCGAATAACATCCAGGCCCGGCTCAGGTTCAAGCCATCGAAATGGGCCAATTTGCCGTCGCTTCGGTCAGGCGACGCGACCGGCCGCAGCGTCGGAACTTCCGGGAGGAACGCAGTCAGCCAATCCGCGAATTCCGGGGGGGTGCACACGCGGCGCATCAAGTCGGCTTCGGCGAGACACGGTGAGAGGAAATCTTCGCCGGACGGCTCGAAGGCGATCGGGCCGTTGCGGTCCCCGTTGTAAAATCGCACGGCGGATGCAAAGGGCAGCGTCTCGCGGCGATGGCCCACCAGGCGCGCCCAGTCCATCATCAGCCCGAGCGCGAACGCGGTGTTTGGATGCTGTCCGGAGCGATCGGGATAGGGAAGTTTCGGCAGCCAGTCTTCCAGCTTTTTGGCCGCCGCCGCCTCTAGCGGTTCGATGACGTGTGCCAGGGTGGATTTGGAGGCGCGCAGCTCGGCGCTCAGTTGCAATAGCCATGCTAGTCCGTAGGGACGCTCGAACGCGACGCGGCCCGGAGCCTCAATGTAACGGACCTCCGCTGCGATGTTATCCGCGGTGATACTGCGGGCGAGGGCCGCTCGCGCTTGCTCGGCTAGCGGCGTATTGGGGAAGCAGCGGGCCAGTCGTGCCAGCATCCAGTGTCCGTGCACGGCGGAGTGCCAGTCATAGCACCCATAGAACGCGGGAGTCAGTTCACGGGGCCGCCGCACGTCGGCGTCCGACAGCAGCGTATGGGCGATTTTATTGGGATATTCGCGATGAACGCAGTCCAGGGCCAAACGCGCGAATTGTTCTGCGGTGGACTGATCGAGAGGCAAGCTATTCTCCAGACTACGCTATAATCGGTGGCTTATGCGCAATAAAATTACCGTAGTAGGCGGAGGAAATGTTGGCGCAAGCGCCGCCATTAACCTCGCCATGAAAGAACTGGGCGATGTCGTTCTGGTGGACGTCGTCGAAGGAGTGCCGCAAGGCAAGGGACTGGACATGGCCCAGATGGGCCCCATCGAAGGCTACGACGTCGCCGTCACTGGAGCCAACGATTACGCGCCCACGGCCAACTCCGATGTGGTTGTGATCACGGCCGGACTGGCGCGGAAGCCGGGCATGAGCCGCGACGATCTGCTGGTCGCCAATTACGAAGTGGTGAAGAGCGTTACGGAAAATATTGCCAAGCATTCGCCCAACGCGATCCTGGTGCTGGTGACCAATCCGTTGGATGCGATGTGCACAGTGGCGCATCACGTTTCGAAATTTCCCAAGCACCGAGTGGTGGGCATGGCTGGAGTGTTGGATTCCGCCCGCTTCCGAACATTTATCGCGATGGAGTTGGGTGTGTCGGTGGAGAATGTAACGGCGGTGGTGCTCGGTGGTCACGGCGACACTATGGTTCCGGTGGTGCGTTTGTCGAACGTTTCCGGTATCCCGCTGACCGAGCTGATTCCGGCCGACAGATTGGCGGCGATCGTGGATCGCACGCGTAACGGCGGCGCTGAGATCGTAAAGTATTTGAAGACCGGCAGCGCCTACTACGCTCCGTCGGCGGCCGCAGTCGAGATGGTGGAGTCGATCCTCAAGGACAAGAAGAAAGTGCTTCCTTGCGCGGCGTTGCTCGAAGGCGAATACGGCGTTCACGGATTGTTCGTGGGCGTGCCGGTGAAGCTGGGACGCAACGGCATTGAGAAAATCTACGAAATGCAGCTCAATGCCGAGGAAAAAGCCATGCTGGCCAAAAGCGCAAGCGCGGTGCAGGAACTAGTAGACGTTCTGAAGCCTAAGATGACGGGCGCGACTGCGTAATCCGTGGACGCTGCGGTGGGTAGTGGGATTGCTAGTGGTGTTGAGCTTGCAGGTAATCTGATCCGCAAAGAGCGCTGATTTACTCAATCCCCATCTGCGTCAAACGGTAGCGCAAGGCGTTGCGTGTCAGACCCAGCAGCCGTGCCGCCTGGCTTTTGTTGCCATTGGCGCGCTTCAGCGCCTCGCGAATAATCGATTGCTCGTATTGGTCGAGCGTCATGCCCTCGGGTAGGAAAGCCTCCGCGCTAAAGGCGGGGCGCGCCCGCACGATGCCGCTCTCGATTTTGATGTCGTCCGCTTCGACGCGCGGACCTTTCGCCAGCAGAATGCTGCGCTCGATCACATTCTCCAGCTCGCGCACGTTGCCGGGCCAGTGATAACTCACCAGACGCTCCAGGGCAGCTTCACTGATCTCGCCGCCAAACTTCTTGACAAAGTGATCCACCAGATAGGGGATGTCTTCCTTGCGCTCCCGCAGCGGCGGGATGTTCATTGGCACTACGTTTAGGCGGTAATACAGATCTTCGCGGAAAGTACCTTGTTCGAGGGCCGCGCGCAGGTCCACATTAGTGGCGGCGATCACGCGCACATCGGTTTGCTGGGTCTTGTTGCTACCCAGGCGCTCGAACTCGCGCTCCTGGAGAATCCGCAGCAGCTTCACCTGGACGGACGCCGGCACGTCGCCGATTTCATCCAGCATCACGGTGCCGGTATTGGCTTGCTCGAATTTGCCGGGTTTGGAGATATTCGCGCCCGTAAACGCGCCTTTTTCGTAGCCGAACAATTCGCTCTCCATCAGGTTTTCCGGGATGGCGGTGCAGTTGATCTTGACGAAGGGCCGGTCCTTGCGCGGAGAATGCTGGTGGATCGCGCGGGCGATCATGTCCTTGCCCACGCCGCTTTCCCCAGCCAGCAGCACCGTCGCCCGTGTGGGCGCCACCCGCATGATGGTGGCAAAAATTTCCTGCATCGCAGGGCTGCCGCCGATGATGTTCTCGAACTTATAGCGTTCGCCCAGAGCTTCGCGCAATTCGCGATTCTCGTCGCGCAACTTGCTGACTTCGAGTGCTTTCTCCACCACCACGCTGAGGTGATCCAGCGAAAACGGCTTGGGCAGGAAATCCACAGCGCCGCGCTTCATGGCTTCGACCGCGTTCTCGACGGTGCTGAAGGCCGACATGACGATCACTGGGGTATGGGAATTCTGCGCTTTGAGTTTTTCGAGCAGCGCCAGGCCGTCCATCCCGGGCAGCTTGAGATCGGTCAAAATCAGGTCTACGTCGCCAGCGAGCTTCCATCCTTCTTCGGCGGTGCCCGCTCCCTTGACTTCGTAGTCCGCAGCGGCCAGATGCAGACCCACGACGCGCCGCTGCTTTTCTTCGTCTTCGATAACCAGGATGGTGGCTTTGCCCATGAGTGTAGTGTTTTCTATTGTCGCCCGAGCGGAAGGAAGACGCGAAATACGCTGCCCTCGTCTAACACGCTCTCTACCGTGATCCGGCCGCCATGTTCGTCCAGGATCTTCGAGATAATGGCGAGGCCGAAGCCGAGGCCTTCGCTCTTAGTGGTGAAAAACGGATTGAAAATGTTCTCGATGTTCTTGGGATCGATGCCGGAGCCGCGATCGATCACCGCGACCTCCACTTCCGCGTCGCTTGAGAACGTCTTCACGGTGACGATGCCCCCGGGCGGACTGGCCTGCGCGGCGTTTACCAGCAGGTTCGCGATCACGTGTTCCATCAACTCGGCGTCGAAGCGCACCGGCGGCACGTCCGGCGAATAATTCTTAAACACCGTCACCGACGTGCCGATATTCTTCTGCTCCCGTTCAAAGCGGGCGATGGCTCCGTCGAGCATGGTCGTAATGTCGGCAGTCTCCAGTTTCAAGTGCTGGGGACGCGCGAAATCCAGAAAGCGCGTAATGAGCGAATTGGTGCGATCGACTTCGGAGGCGATGAATCCCGCCATCTCCTTCGCCACTGCATTTTCCTGGGCCACCTGCCGCGAGAGCATTTCGGCGGAAGTCTTCATGGTGCCCAGCGGATTTCGCAGCTCATGCGCCAACCCGGCGGTGAGCTGTCCTAAAGCCGCCAGCCGCTCCGCGCGCCGCACCTCCGCCTGGGCCTCGTGCAGACTGCGATTCGCGCGAGCCAGTTCTTCGACGGCTTCCTGAGCTTTGTGCTTTTCCTCTTGATTGGCTTGGGCCAATTGGTACGTCAAGTAGCCGACCACCGGCAGGAACAGAGTCCGCAGCACCAGTTCGGGGATCTGGTCCGGGGGAATGAACTGATTTTCGCCGAGAAACACCAGGAATGAAAGATAGACTGCGCAAGCTGCAAGCGACGTGATTGCGGTCCCCAGCAGTCCGAAGTTGGCGGGACCCGTGATCACCGGCAGAAGCAGAAGCAGGTAGAAGCTGCTGGAGACGCCGTAGGTGAACCCGATCAGCAGGTAGCACAACGCCAGCTTAAGGACCACGGAAACCCGCGCCCCGATGCGCGGCTCCAGCACTTGCACCAATCCCAAGGCCACCAGGGTAGCGATCGTGCGGGGACTGCGCGCTGGGCCGAAACCGGCCAGCGCAGAAAAGAACAGCAGCCAGACGAAATCCTGCGGGCGAACGTAACGGCGCCAAGTGGACGGCACTGAGGATATTCTAGCTTTGCGGAATCGCTACTTGCGATTCAAGGGCCGTGAGGGGTTGCTGGGTGGGCTCGAAGCCATGCAGCTTGCTGGCGGACCTTTCCAGGGCACCGGACTTTCAAAAATGTGACACAATATGGAAACAGCAGTTTTCTCGCATGCCCCAATCAAACGCGCCTGATACACCCGAGGTGACTGCGGTCGACACCTCCTTCGCCGATATACTCAACGAGTTCGAACAGTCTCACCACGCCCGCGGCGAGACGCTCGAAGGCACGGTGGTATCGGTTACGGCCGACGCCGTTTTTGTCGATATCGGACGCAAGACCGACGGCGTATTGCCGGTCGACCCCGCAGTGCCACTGAAACCCGGGCAGAAGCTGATCGTCTCCATCCGCGGCCGGGACGAAGAAGGCAATTATCAGTTATCCACCATTCGCGTCGAAACGCCCAAGGACTGGACCGGCCTGGAGGCGGCGTTCGCGAATAAGAACGTGATTTCCGGCCATGTGTTGGAATTGGTGAAGGGTGGTTTGCGCGTGGACGTGGGCGTGCGCGCCTTCATGCCGGCCTCCCGCAGCGGGGCGCGCGAACTCGCCGATCTCGAAAAACTGGTGGGCCAGGATATCGAGTGCCGCATCACCAAGCTCGACACCGCGAGCGAGGACGTGGTGGTCGACCGACGCGTGGTTTTAGAAGAGCGCGAACGCGAGGCCAAGCAGGAAGCTTTCGGGAAGCTGCAGGTAGGTGACGTGGTTCGCGGCACCGTCCGCACGATTACCGACTTCGGTGCTTTCGTCGATTTGGGCGGCGTGGACGGATTGCTCCACGTCTCCGACATGACTTATGCGCGCGGAGTCAAGCCATCCGACGTCGTGACGCAGGATCAGCAGATTGAAGTCAAGATCCTCAAGATCAATCGCGACACGCGCAAGATCTCGCTGGGGCTGAAGCAACTGTCGCCCGATCCGTGGACCGTGGCGGCGCAAAAATATGAGGCGGGTTCGCGCATTCGCGGCAAAGTTTCGCGGGTTGCCGATTTCGGCGCATTCGTGGAATTGGAACCTGGGATCGAAGGCCTGATTCACGTTTCCGAGATGTCCTGGACCCGCAAGAATGTCCGCGCAGCGGACGTCGTGAAGCCGGGCGACATGGTCGAGGTCGTGGTCCTGGGCGTGAACGGAGCCGACAAGCGGATTGCGCTGGGCCTGAAGCAGGCGCTGGGCGATCCCTGGGAAGAGGCTTTGAAGAAGTATCCGGTCGGCGCCGCGGTTGAAGCGCCCGTCACCAGTTTGGCCAAGTTCGGCGCCTTCGTCGACTTGGGCGACGGGATCGAAGGAATGATCCACATCGGCGATATCAGCCACGAAAAGCGGTTGAATCACCCAAGCGACGCCCTCAAGGTTGGCGAAATCGTGAAGGCGCAGGTTCTGGAGGCGGATAAGGAACGCCGGCGGCTCCGGCTGGGGATCAAGCAACTGGTGCCCACCTCCATCGACGAATACATCGCCGAACACAAGCCCGGCGACGGCGTCAGCGGCCGCGTGGTGGACGTTTCCGCTACCCGCGCCAAGGTCGAGTTGGGCGAAGGGGTGATGGCCAACTGTAAACTGACCACAGGCAAGACTGCCGAAGCCTCTGCAAGTGCCTCAAAAGCGGACATTTCCTCGCTTTCGGAGATGCTGGCGCAGAAATGGAAGTCGGGGCCAAGCGCACCTTCCGGTCCGAGCGCAGTGCGCGCCGGGGAGGTCCGGTCCTTCCGGATCACCAACTTGGATGCCGCTCAAAAACGCATCGATCTGGAACTGGCCTAGCCGGAACCATCCCTAAGATGTTGGTTACGATGAAGGCCTTGGTGACGACGTTACTTTTCATCCCGCGCACCGTCCAATGAAGTGGTGCAACCATCCTTAGCCCGATGGGCGGCGCGCAAGGAAGGGGCTACCGTGGATGAAACGGAGCTCATTCGCGCGGCGCAGCGAGGCGACTCGGCTGCGTTTGAGGAATTGGTGCGTACCTACGACC
This sequence comes from Bryobacterales bacterium, assembly GCA_963779075.1. Lineage (GTDB taxonomy): Bacteria > Acidobacteriota > Terriglobia > Bryobacterales > Bryobacteraceae > Palsa-187. The sequence continues at coordinate 242,590 of CAVZWS010000009.1, read as the reverse complement.
AGAGTGTGCTCCGGCTGGCGTTAAGTATGCTGCGATCGCCTGAAGATGCCCGGGATGTCTACCAGGAAACCTTCTTGCGGGTGTATCGCAACCTGAATCAATTTCCGCTTCGATTGCAGCTTTCACACCTGGCTGTACCGGATTGCGACGAATCTGTGCCTGGACCAATTGCGCCGGCGAAAGGTTCGCAAAGAGGAGCCGGTGATCGTGACCACTCCGGAAGGAACTATGGACCGCGCCGATACGGCGGCGGAAACCAGGGTGGAAGGCGATCCCCTGCGAAATCTATTCAGCGGGCAGATCCGGAAGCGCGTGAAAGGAAGCGCTGGGGGAATTGACGCCGCGCGAGCGCATGGTATTTGAGCTGCGGCACTATGAAGGAATGCGGCTGCGGAAGATCGGCGAAGTTCTGGGCACTTCCGAGGAAGCCGCTAAAAATTGTCTGTTCCGGGCGACGCAAAAGATGCGATCGGCCTTGGGAGAATTAGTATGAGCGAAACATTCAAGCAACATGAGAATTGCGAAGAGGTTCGGGGACAATTTGCTCTCCTGCTCTATGGCGAGTTAAGTTTCGATGAAGAGGAGCGGGTTGAGTCGCACCTGGACGGTTGCGCCCAGTGCCGCGCGGCGCTCGAACGCCAGAGGACCTTGCACGACGCGCTAGATGGGGTGGCGGTGACGCCCTCGCCGGCGCTCTTGAGCCGCTGCCGCGAAGATCTCACACAATTGCTGGCGCAGGAGAAGCCCGCCTTCGGATGGGCTGCCTCAGGGAAGCCTTCGTGGTGGCGGCAAATGACCGGTAGCTGGAATATCCAGTTCCTGCGGCCTATGACGGCGATGGCACTACTAGCGGTCGGCTTCTTTGCCGCGAAGGTGACACCCGGCTTGAACTTTCCAGGCGGCGTGGCCTCCATGGGGCTCGGGGGTTTTGGTGGCGCCCAGGTGCGCAATGTGGCCACTGAACCGGACGGCCGCTTGCGCATCGTTGTCGACGAAACGCGGGAGCGTACGATTTCCGGAAGCCGTGAGGATCGGCAGATCCGGGACCTGCTGATGGCGGCAGCCAAGGAAGGTGCGGACCCCGGGCTGCGAGCACAGACAGTGACGATCCTGCTGGGCGACGCGGACGCCTCAGACGTGCGCGAAGCATTGGCGTTCGCCATGGCCAATGACGAGAACACCAATGTCCGCCTGAAAGCGATGGAGGGTCTGGAACGGTATACTAGCGACCCCGTGGTACAGAATGCGCTGGCCCACGTCCTACTGAATGACCCGAACAGCGGCATGCGGACTCGCGTGATCGAAGCGCTGAACGAGCGCGTAGGGCAGGAACTGAACCGCCAGATGGTGGGCGCTCTTCAGGAGCTGATGAGCCGCGAGGACGACCAGGATGTACGCGAACGGGCCGGCCGTATGCTGCATTCGATCAAGGCATCGGCCGGAACTTATTAAAGGGTTTTTCATCATGACTAGACAACTTCTGATATCCGCGCTGGCTCTTCCCCTGGCTCTTCCTTGGGGCGCGGCGGGGCAGACCAATGTTCCACCTCAGCCGCCTGCGCCTCCGGCCATCTCCTCGCGCTTGATTACGATCGCGCCTCCGGGAAGCTATTTGGGGATCGGGATTCAGGAAATTACGGCGGAGCGCGCGAAGGCACTGAAACTCCGGGAAGAAGCGGGCGTAGAGGTTACGCGAGTGGCCCCCGACAGTCCGGCGGACAAGGCGGGCTTAAAAGAGGGCGACGTCGTATTGCAATACAACGGCACGAAGGTTGAAGGCTTGGAGCAACTTTCGCGGCTGGTGCGGGAGACGCCGGTCGGGCGCGAAGCGAAGCTGGATATTTTCCGCAATGGCGCACCTTTGACGTTATGGCCCGAGTAGGCGAGCACCCCCCGCTGCCGGGCATGTCTGACGGATTTAGTTTCCACATGCCGGATGTGCCGCGCACCATCCAAGGTTTGCGCAGTCCGATGCTGGGTGTAGAGGCAGAGTCGATTGAGGGACAACTGGCGCAGTATTTCGGAGTGAACGAAGGTGTACTGGTGCGGACCGTCCTGAAGGGCTCGCCTGCAGAAAAGGCCGGCGTCAAAGCCGGCGACGTGATTCTGCGGGTGGATGAGGCGAAGGTTACCACGCCCGCGGAAATTTCCGCCCATTTACGTGCCGCTCGTGGAAAGCCTGTGCCGGTGGCGGTTATGCGGGAGCACAAGGAAATAAGCGTGACTGTGGATGCGGAGCCGCGCTCCGGAGGACGAGCAGAGCCGGTTCGCATGGTCATGTTTGAACGGGACTAAAGCCCTACCGCCGAACCGGCCCCGCGTGTACCTCATGTCCAGCGTCAGATTCCCCGCGGCTTAGGCCAGCGCTTTTCCATATACGCGCGCAGGCGGAGAATCGCTTGCGACTTCAATTGCGAGATGCGCGATTCGTGCAAATGCAGAATCTTGGAGATCTCGCGTAGCGTCAGTTCCTCGTGGTAATAGAGGCCGAGCACGGTCTTTTCAACTTCCGGCATCTTGGTAATCGCCAGCGCCAGCAGCTTCTTGAGTTCGTTGCGTTCGAGCAGACGGGAAGGCCAGTCCTCTTCATCGTCGGAGATAAAATTGAGCAGATCGCGGCTGTCCTCATCGTCGGAGGCCCCTTCCAGGCTTCCGAGATTCAGGCCGCGGACCTCGACCAGCCACTCGTGATATTCCTTTATTCCTAAGCCGAGCTCCTGGGCAATCTCCTCCTCGCTGGCCGACCGTTGCAGGCGGTGTTCGGCGGAAACCATGGCGGCCTCGATTTGCTTCGAGCGCTTACGCTGCTGCCGGGGAGCCCAATCCAGCCCACGCAGCCCATCCAGGATGGCGCCACGGATTTTATACTCGGCATAGGTCTTGAGCTTCACGTTATGCGAGGCGTCGAAGCGGTCGATCGCCGAGATCAGGCCGACCACCCCGGTCGAAACCAGATCGTCCAGGCTCACGCTCTCCGGTAACCGCTCGTGGATGCGGCGGGCGATCAAGCGCACCTGCGGGAGATGCTCCAGGATGAGCTGCTCGCGCACCTCGGCGGCCATCGGAACCTGGATTCCGATAGGGGCTAATCTTTAAATTGGCCGGCGCGGGTAAGCGCTCCGCCGCCGGCTTCATGCCGCTACTCCCAGTCGTCGAAGGCCCGCTTCAGCGAAAAGGAGTCCCAAATTGACAACCATTTCCGGATCGTCTCTTATCGGCACGAACCGCAGCGCATGATGAAATATCTCGACCAGAAAACGATTTACATTCTTCGCTGCGAAGCGATATACCCCACGCCGGATACGTATGGCTTGGTAACTAACCCGATGCTTGCTTTCAGGGCGATAACAGCGAACGCAGCTTGGCCGGCGCTTCCCGTCGACGAGCGGAAAATCCCGTCGTCATCCGGGTCTCTAGAGAGTGCGGCCTGAACTGGGAAACTCGTCAGAACGCGCGCTGCGGCATGCCAAAAGGGGAGGAATTCGTTCGCGATTTGCCATTGTGCAGCTAAGGGTGCACTTGGGCACCCAATGGTCGCGGGCCAGGGGGAGGATATCTCTGGCGAAGGCGGGGGTGATCGAAAATGCAAAAAAGACGGCCCACTCGACAGACGAGCGGGCCGTTTAGGAAAGGAATGGAAACGAGCGCTAGTGCACGATACCGAGTTAATTTTCGGTTCGCAGATTGTTGGTCACCGAGAATACTCCGGGAACTCCATTGGCCGCCATATAAGCGATTTGGCGGTCACCGCTATTGAGCACGACGCCATCCAGAGTCACATCGCCATTCTTTACGATGATGCGAATGCCCGGCTGCACGCCCTGGAAATATTTGTCCAGCGGCGCCGAACGCAGCAAGGTACGCAGGGTTCGAACCCGGATCTGATCATCGAAGCGAGAAAGCGGCAATACCTCGATCTGGTCGTTCACGGCGGTCACGCCATGGATGCTTTTGACTACGTTTTCCACGTCGGTCTTACGGACTGGGTCCGTTACCTCACCGGAGAGCGTTACCACCCCGTTGTCAACCTGATAGTTCAAGTTGTCAAAAACGCCAATATAGGGAACCATCAGGATCTCGTGCCGGACCTGATCTTCCAGGGTTCGAGGCGTCGGGTTACTCGCCGCCAACAGAGTCACGCCCATCAGCCCAACCCCGGCGGCTATTGCAGTTGCGATGTATTTTGCAGTTCTCATATCTTTGTCCTCACACTAAATTGGACGCTGGTAGCGCTCCGAAGTTGCAGCTCGAAAGGCGCAACCTGCCGGTGGCGCCGTGCGTATAGCTTTGTAACGGCTCGAACCGCCTGCAGCCGCAAGCACGGAACACCCTTTCGGCGACGCCGCAAATTTTTGGCAAAACCGGCATTTGACGCGGCCCTTCCATTGTGTATAATTCATCCATGCGCTTACTCCTGGTATCACTTGCTTTAGTGATGTGTTTGACCGCTTCTGCCCAAGAGGAGAAGAAAAAGAAGGGACCGAGCCCGTTCGAGAATCCCAAGAATCTCAAAGTGCTCCCGGCTGAAGGTCTGCAGCCAACCATGCAAGCCTTTCGGGGAGCTTTGGGTGTGATGTGCAGCTACTGCCACGTGCAGGGCGATTTCGCTAGCGATGACAATCCCAAGAAGGACGTTGCCCGCATGATGATCAGCATGGCGCGGGATATCAACGCGAAGTTTCCGGATGGCAAGCGGCATGTGAGCTGCTACACCTGCCATCGCGGTGCTGAAGAGCCGTTGATGGCTCCTCCGGCGCAGTAGCTTTTTACGCGATCCTTCTCCCGCGCGCGACCGGCGCCATCTGTGCCGGTCGCGTTTGTGCGTCTGCACGCCTTTACTACCCTCCCAGCGTTAGCCTCCCGCCAGCTTGCTAAGCTGATCCCATGTCATTCGACGGGCTGCGGGTGCTTTCTCTGGAGAGCCGCCGCGCCTCGGAAATCGAGACCTTGATCCGCCGCGCCGGTGGAGATCCCTTAGTCGCGCCCTCCATGCGGGAGACTCCGCTGGAGCAGAATTCCCAGGCCTTGTCGTTCGCCGAGCGCCTTTTCGCAAACCAGTTCGACATGCTGATTTTGCTCACCGGCGTGGGCACGCGTCTGCTCAATCAGGTGATCGAGACGCGCTGGCCACCCGGCACATTCGCCGCCGCTCTGCGACAGCATTACAGTCGTCGCCCGCGGCCCCAAACCGATGGCAGTGATGCGCGAATGGGGCGTTCCCGTCGCGATTCTGGTTCCCGAACCGAATACCTGGCGCGAGATTCTGGCCGCGACTGAAGGCCGGCCCGAGAAGCGCGTTGCGTTACAGGAATATGGCCGCCCCAGTCAGGAACTCATTGACGGACTGATCGCGCGCGGCGCGGAGGTGACCTCCGTCCCGGTTTATCAGTGGGACTTGCCCGACGATCTTGGTCCGCTGCGCGAGGCAGTGCGCAGGCTCGCGGCCGGAGAGATCGACGTGCTGCTGCTCACGTCCTCGGTGCAGTTCGAGCATCTGCTGCGGATCGCGGCGGAGATGGGTCTCGAAGACGCCGTCCGGACGGGCTTGCAGACGCATCGTGATCTCTTCGATCGGACCCACCACCAGCGAGACGCTGGCCGAACTCGGCCTGCCCGCCGACTTTGAGCCCAGTCACCCTAAGATGGGCCTGCTGGTGAATGAGACCGCGCAGCAGGCTCGCCGGATTCTACAATCGAAGCAGTGAGCAAAGCGCGCCAGAAGTCGGGCTCGGAAGATCCAGGGACGGTCAACGGCCGCGACGAATTTTGGCGGCTGATGACGCGCTACGCTCCGGCGATCGGGCTGCTGCCGGCCAGCGTTCTTGCCGGATACGCGATTGGCTACGGTCTTGACTATCTATTTTCGACGACTATTCCTCCGGTTTGTGTTTATGATCCTGGGTGTGGCGGCGGGTATCGTACAGTTGATGCGGATCCTCGGCAACGATATGAAATGAGCATGAAATGACCGCCGATTTCTACGAGCAGGCGCTCCGGCGTGTGCGTCGTTTTGCCGTAGTCTTGGGATTGACTGGAACTGCCGCCGTGCTAATCGCGTACGGTTTGCGGACGGCAGTCGGATTCATGCTGGGCGCAGCCCTCTCGATTCTCAATTTTCGAGGCTTGTCTATGCTGGTGAATGTCATCGGCGGCGCGGCCAAGCCAGGAGTGCTCGCAGCCGTGCTGATCGCTCTCCGATATCTCCTGATTGGCTGCGCTATCTATGCTATAGTGAGGTTTCTTGGGATCACGCCAGTGGCTGTGGTATGGGGACTGCTGGCTGCTTTTCGCGGCCGTGATCCTGGAAATTCTCTACGAGTTAATCTTTCGTATCCATGAATGATACCTGCGATGAACACTGGTAATGAAACTGGCTTACTGCCATCTTTAATAAGTATCTGGCCGGCGTCGCCAACGCTGTCTTAGGGCTGTTCGGCATAACGGCGCAGGACGCCGCGCACCCCTGGGAAACCTGGCTGGTGATGGAACTGCTGGTGGTCGCGATTCTGATGGTAACGGTGGCGATTGCTGCGGTCCCGCCTTTCTGTCGACAATCCCGGGAAGCTCCAGCACGCTTCTGAAGGTGCTTACGGTTTCCTCAATACTCAAGCTCGAAGAGGTCGGGATTGAGCACCCCGAGAAGTATCTCAACTTCTTCGCGACGTTGTTCATCTTTATCCTTGCGATGAATCTTGATCGGGATCATTCCCGGTTTCGAATCGCCGACCATGACGGTATATGTGCCCGCGGGGCTGGCGGTGTCGTACGTGGGTCTACTATCACGCCATGGGTGTGCGCGAACTAGGCGTCTGGAAGTATCTGGCCCAATTTCGGCGGCCCGATTCTGGCGCTAGCCTCGCTGATGATTCTTATCGAAATTATCGGTCACGTGGCGCGTACGCTCTCGCTCACCGTTCGTCTTTACGGCAACATGTTCGCCGGTGAGCAGATTACCAATGTATTTATAACCCTTGACCTATCTTGTGGTCCCAGTGGTTTTCATGGGTCTACACGTGTTTGTTTCATTTTTGCAGGCCTACGTTTTCACCTTGCTCACGATGATTTATGTGAGCATTGGAACTTCGCACGAACATTAATCCGGCATAATCGCGTTCGAGCGTGAGCCGCCGTTCCCCCCGGTTCGGATTGGAACCACCTCCTCGGCGCAACTTTAATACACGAAAGGGAAGGTACACAAAAATGCGAAACAAAATGATGCTGCTGATGGTGGTGCTATTCCTCCTGGCGGCCTGCCCGATCTTTGCGCAGACCACAGGCGGTTCAGGCATGGCTCCTGGGGAAGTGAAGTTCTTCGGCGCCATGCTGGGCTTGGGCCTCGCCGGTGGGCTTCTGCGGAATCGGCCAAGGCAAGGCGGTTGCCGGCGCCGCGGAAGCGATGGCGCGGAACCCCGCCGCATCCGCGGGAATTCGATTTGCACTGATTCTTGGTCTGGTGTTCATCGAAACGCTGACCATCTACGCGCTCGCTATCGTATTGAAAGGCTAGGCTCGTTCTACCTGCGGGCGGGCTGTCAGACGCCCGCCCCGAGCGGTTCCCTATGTTCAAGCTGCACGGCATTCTTCCCCCCATCGCCACGCCCTTCGATCACCGCGGCGATTTATACAAAGTCAAAGTCCAGCACAACGTCGAGAAGTGGAATCGCACCGGCCTCACCGGCTACGTGGTCTGCGGCTCGACCGGCGAAAGCGTCTATCTCACCACCGAAGAGAAGCTCCAGTTATGGGAGTGGGTGGCGGAATACGCCGCCTCCGATAAGATTCTGGTCTGCGGGACCGGCATGGAGAGCGTGCGTGAAACGGTCGCGCTGACCAACGCCGCCGCCGAGCGCGGTTACAAGGCCGCGATGGTGCGCACGCCGCACTATTACAAGAACCTGGTGCATAAGATGGATGCCCAGATTCTCTACTTCCGCGCTGTTGCGGATCAGGTCAAGATCCCGGTGATGATCTACAACTGGCCGCAAGTCACGGGCGTCGACATCTCGGCTGAGGCGGTGGTTACGCTGTCGCATCATCCCAATATTTTTGGGATCAAGGAAAGCTCCGGGAGTCTGGAAAAGTGCATCCAGATGATCAAGGATGTCGAGCCGGGCTTTCAGGTACTGACCGGCTCGGCGCCGATACTCGCGCCGTCGCTAGCCATTGGCTGCGCGGGAGCGGTGCTGGCGTTCGCCAACGCGGCGCCGTATTCGACCATCAGCATTTGGGAAGCCCACCGCTCGCGCGAGTTTGCCGCCGGCATGGATTGGCAGAACCGCATTTTGCGCGCGGCCCAACTCGTGACCGTTAAATACGGCGTGCCGGGCTTGAAATACGCCATGGATCTGAACGGCTACTATGGCGGTCCCCCGCGCCTTCCGCTGACCGCGATTACGCCCGAAGCCAAGAAAGAGATTGAGCAAGCTTTCGACGGACTCAAGGGCTGAGCGCCCACCAGCCCGCCAGTTCGTCTCACTGACAAGCTGATCGAAATCGACGAGTTTGCGGGGACGTCCTTTGCCGCGCAATGCGCCACTCCGCAGATCGCGGTCACGATAAACCACCACGTCGGAAATCCGATCCGCAACGAAGCCCAGGAGATGCTGGCGGGTGCCTGCCGTCAATTCCAGGACCACAATTTTCGGCTGGCTGCCCTGGCTGGTGTGCGGCAGCCGCAGTCTGCGTGCGCAGGTCGATGACGCCCACCACTTGGCCCTTCAGGCTGGTGATTCCTATCAACCCGTTACGTCCGGTCGCCGCCGGTTCAAGGTCGGTGAGCGGCAAGATTCCGCGAATGCATGCCGCCTCCATTGCCAGATCCTGGCGAGCCACGCGAAAGGTCAGATAAGGCTTGGGCGAGCTTCCCACGCAGGGCTTATCGTCGTGGGCTAGCGGTTCGTTAGCGTGCCGTCAGGTCGCGGAACTGCTCTTCATCGAAGCCCAGCGCGATCTTGGACCCTTGCAACCAGAATCGGACGCCGGATCAGATTGGGATGCTGCGACATCAGTTTGATCGCCTCGGCGCGCGAGGGCGGATTGGCCTTCATTTTGCGTTCGCGGTAGAGCTCATTGCGAAAGTTCAAAAATTTCGTGTAATCGCGTGCTGCCGATCAGTTCCTCGATCTCGGCTTCGCTGAGACCTCGGTTGAGATCGATCTCCTCCACCTTCACGCCTTGTTCCTGGAGCCACTTCTTGGCCTTGCGGCACGTCGAACAGGCCGGTTTCTGGAAGAACTTCATCCCGCGATCCGCCTAGAACTTCTTCAGTTCTTCAATCACCGCATTAATGCCGCGTTTGCGGTAGATCTGCACCAGGCGCTGCTCCTCGGGCGAAGGCGCCACCACGCGGCGCAGTACCGGATCGTCCAGTTCGGCACGATTTGGAATCCACATCGAGCCATCGCCGAATTCGACGCTCGATACGAAACCCGTCATGCTTTCGACGGAAGTCCGCGGGTCGAAGCGCAGAGCCGCGTCCTGTAGAAGCTGGCTGGAACTGCTGGGCGGCAGCCGCATCTCCGACGGCAAGGAAGCCGCCAAAAACTCGCGCCCCTGCGAATCCCGCACGATCCAGCCCATCTCCAGATAGCGAATCACGCGGGGGGAACGATTGTGCACCACCAACTTCGGTTCCCGCGCTTCATTGCCGGCAATGCGCGCCATTCCACTCGTCGGTTCCACCGGAGCGCCGGGAAATTGCAGAAAGGCGAACTGCAGATCGCGCTCACCGGCGGTATTGGTCGCGCGCCCCCGCACCATTTGCACGCCAAACTGCGGGCGGTCGGCATCCCGCGCCAAGCTGGCCAGCATTTCTTTCTGCAATCCGTCGCGGCCGGCTTGTTCCAGCAGCGCCTTGAAAAACTGGCGGTCGCGGCGGGCTTCCAGTTCCCAAACCATCATGGTCCGCCGCGATTGCAGCTTATCTGGACCGTAGAAGTTCAGGTCGTCGAACAGGACGCCGTCGAGGCTGACTTCCACCATGGGGCTGACACCGGCCGCAATTGGCCGCAACAGGTGTAAATCGCCGCGTACTGAAAATGTTTCGCCCGGCGCAACATCCAGACTGGGCACCGAGATCGAACCTTTCCCGCCCGGCGTAGCCTCTTGCGCGAGCACGGTCAGCGTGATGCCCCGGATACGGCGCTGGCTCGCATTGCGCAGGGAGAGCGCCACCCGCACATCGATGGCATAAGCTCCGCCGCGCACCGTGGCCGCCGAGCCACCCCACTCGTCACCGGCCAGTGTTACCGGCGCATCGTGCGGAAAATCTGATCTTGTGCGCCAGATTCTGCTGCGCCAGATTTTGCTGAGCGATGTTCTGCTGGCCGAACTGTCCGAAGGCCAGCGCACTCGCACCCAGCAGCAGCGGGAAAATTCTATTGCGCATACACGCCTGTGATGGTGATTTGGCCGGTGTCCGCGTCGATATACCGCGCCCGCGCTGACCCCTGCACGCTCAGCGTTACATTGACCGGACGCTCCTGTCCCTGCGACATGCCCAGCGTGCCGCCATTCTGCTGCAATTGAATTCCGGATGCGGAAACTTGCACCGTTGGCCCGCGGTCTTCGAGAGCCAGACCACCGCCGCGCCAAGGCCCTGCCCGCGCGATCTTCTGCATCGCCCGGCCCAATGCGACGCTATCCGCGCGCGGCATGTTCAGCCACCAGGCGCTCACCAGCAGAATCGCAACTCCGGCGCTAGCAGCCGCGACTCGCCATCCCGTAGCCACCGCGGGCTTGCGGACCCGCGAAGCCACGCATTCCCCTGCCTCCAGGCCTACGCGCACATTGGCCGACATCTCCGCCGCCATGCGATCCCAATTCACACCCTCCGGCATTTCCGTCGCCAGTCGGCGAATGGATTCTCGATCGCTGTCGAAAGCTGCCACCCAACTCGCGGCAGCCGTCACAACCAGCCAAATGCAGACGGACCAGCGGCCGACGCCACAATGGCAGGTCGCCCGTCGAGTAGAGCGCCAAATCGGATTGTAGGGGGTGCGTCATGCCAGACCCCGTTTCTGCAGCCGGGCGAAATGCTTCCGCAATTTCACGCGCGCATTGGCGATATGCGAACGCACCGTCGCCTTGGAGCAGCTCAATCGCTCCGCTACTTCTTCAGCCGGCAGATCTTCCACGTCGCGCAGCAACAGCGCGGTTCGCTCCCGATAGGTAAGAATATCCAGTCCCGATTCCAGGTACTCGCGGCGTTCGGTTCGGAGCACCATCTGCTCGGGGCTCTCCATTGCAGACACTGCCACCGGCTCCGGCATCTCATCGAGTTCGGAAAAACTCACGCGGCCGGACCGGCGCAGAAAATCGATAGCCGTATTGCTGGCGATACGCGACAGCCAGTGCGCGGCCTTGTCCAGATCTTTTAGCTGATCCTGCCGCTGCAGCGCCTTGATGAAAGCTTCCTGAGTGAGATCCTGGGCGTCGGACACGTTGCCCACGATCCGGTAGATCAGCAGGAACACGCGGCGCATGTTCTCGGACACAAACCGGCTTTGTGCCTCCGAGGCGAGCGTTGACGCGTCATAGCGGGCCGAGCCTGGGGTCTCGCTCATCTGTCGTTCAATTGTCGCCGCTAGCGCGCTCATTGCTGGTTCGGGGGTGCTCTCGCCCCTACACCAACATGACGATCCAGGCAACTCAAGCGTGCAGCCTGAATCGGTCCTATCTCTGCTCTATCGGCGGCGCTATCCTAATCATATATGAGGCCTGTAGCGATTATTGGCATTGGCAAGACGGCTTTGGCGCGTTCCCCGACCGGGACCTGCGCTCGCTAGCGGTGGAGGCGGGCCAGAAGTGCCTGGCGGACGCCCACGTAAGTCCCTCACAAGTAGAGGCTTATTATCTGGGTAACTTCGCGGGGCCATCTTTCGTGGGTCAAAACCATCTGGCCCCGTATATCGCTGGCGCGATGGGGATCACCGGGGTTCCGTGCACGCGCTTTGAGGCGGCCTGCGCCTCTAGCGGCTCGGCTTTCTATCACGCCGTGTCGAGCGTCGCGGCCGGACTGAACGACGTGGTTCTAGTCGCCGGAGTCGAGAAGATGACTTCGCAGACCACTCCTAAAGTCACCGAGATTCTGGCCGGAGCGGGCGACACTTGCGGCGAGGTTCGGGCTGGCGCTACGTTCCCGGCGCTGTTCGCGATGATCGCGCGGCGGCACATGTATCAGTACGGCACCACGCGGGAAATGATGGCCGCGGTCGCCGTGAAGAACCACGAAAACGGCGCCAAGAATCCGCTGGCCCACATGCGCAAGGTCATCACCATGGAGCAAGCGCTCAAAGGCAAGCCCATCTCCGAGCCGCTCACGGTCTTCGATTGCTCGTTGATCAGCGACGGCGCGGCTGCGGTGTTGATCGCGCCCCTCGAGCGCGCCGCGGAGTTCACTGACAAGCCGGTGAAGGTTCTGGGCGTCGCGCAGACTTCCGATTATGTGGCGCTCGATCAGAAGGACGACATCACCACTTTTCGGGCAGTGGTTGCCGCCGCGCAGAAGGCGTACAAGATGGCGGGCGTCACGGCGCAGGATATCCAATTCGCCGAAGTGCACGACTGCTTCACCATCGCCGAGATTATCGCGACCGAAGATCTCGGGTTTGTGAAGAAGGGCGAAGGCGGTCCGTATGCGCTGGCGGGCTGCACGCGGCTGACGGGGCCGCTGCCCATCAATACCAGCGGCGGGTTGAAGTCCAAAGGACATCCGGTGGGCGCGACCGGCGTGGGACAGATTTGCGACCTGGTCTACCAACTGCGCGGTGAAGCGGGAGAACGCCAGTTGGCGCGGCATTCGCTGGGCCTGGCGCAGAACCTGGGCGGGTCCGGGGCGACCGCCGTGGTCACGATTCTGGGGGTCGCATGAAGAGCGGAATCGTTTACACCGAAACCGTGGTCCATGCGGCGCCGGAGCAATTCGTCGCCGACGCGCCGTATCAATTGGCGATCGTGTCGCTCGAGGAAGGCGGACGCCTGACGGCGCGCGTTGACGGTGAGTGTGTAGTCATCGGCGATCGCGTGGATTTCGTTGAGGACCGCAACGGCATTCCGTTCTTTCGCAAGGCGTGAAGCTAGCAGCGTGAAGGTCCTGCTCCACTACATCGGCAAGGCGCGCGACACGCACGCCAACGCCATGGCCGAGGAATACATTAAGCGCTCCACGCGTTTCGCCAAGTGCGAGATGCGTGAGATTCATCCGCTGCGCTTCGATCCCTGGGTTAAACATCCGACGGCGTCGAAGATTCTGCTGGACCCTGCCGGCCGCGCGCTCGATTCCGCTGGGTTCATTTCGCTGGTCGAAAAAGCCGAGCGCGACGGGCGCGACATGGTCTTCCTCATCGGAGGCGCCGATGGACTCCCCGCGGAGTGGAAGCCGCGCGCGGATTTGCTTCTGGGGCTATCGCCGATGACCATGCCGCACGAACTGGCGCGCGTGGTGCTGGCCGAGCAGATTTATCGGGCGTTCACTGCGCTGCGCGGGCACCCGTATCCGCGTTAGGGAAACCGCTGGCCGGCCGGCGTGGCGGGCCGCCCGCCTTTGCACCTGCGTCGCACGAGGGTTCATTGAAGCGATCTTGATTACCAGTCGGAGAGGAGCCGCAAACTCCTTCGATCGAAGAATGCAGCATCCGCTGCACGGAAATAGCGCCGAATTTCTGAGCTGCCGATATTCACCACGTCGTGGTCCCATTCGCATTTGACGCAGTAAGGGCTGCTATCGGAAACGGTTCCGGGAGCTGAAAACCAACGCCGCGCATCCAGGTGCTTTTGAGAATTGTAGGCATCGAGCCCCCCAGCCGCGATAGTTGTGAATACGAGATTTGTGTCCGGCCGCGGGGCGCCGCAGCACGGCATGATTCTACCTGTCGCATCCATCACGATGTTCTTATAGAGCCACTGACACGTGTGGCCTTTGGTAGGGGCCTCATCGCGAATCAACCGCCGGTCCCACGGGTTCTCAAAGGACCGCTCAATCGCTTCGTTCTCCAGGGTTTCCGGGAACGGATTCCAATTCTGCGGCAGGTTGGTGGTCGTGAACCAATTGAACCGCCGTACTCCGGTCTTCACGGAGGCCGGGCGAATGGCTGGATCGTCCCACTCTACGCCAAATGGAGACACGACGCGGAATTGATCCACGCCTAGTTGCCGCGCCTGGCGCTGCGCCTGGGGAATCTCGTGAGCATTATGCTGAAACGCCAGAAAGTTCCACGACACGACCGGCGTTTTTCTGCCGAGCCTTCGTTTGGCTTCTGCCAGCTTGCGAAGATTGCCAAATACGAGTTCCAAGTTGCCGTTGCGGCGGAATTGCTGGTACACCGGCTGCGTCGCGCCATCGATCGAAACAACCATGAAATCGAGACCGGATTGCACATAGGCGTCCGCGTCGAATTTGGCGACGGAGAAACTCGTGGAGAGGGCTGTTCCGAGCAGATACTGTTTCGCCATGCGGATGAACTTTGGCGTATTGAGGTTGAGCAGAGGTTCGCCGTAGTCGCAAAAATAAACGGCGATGGCATGGGAACCGTAAAGTCCGAGCAGCTGCGAAAAGCAATTCTGCGTGAGCGTGCCTTTGGGCCAATCAAACAGTTTAAGAGCTTCGGAGCGTTCTGAGTGCACACAGCCTGGGCACGCCAACTGACATACGTTGGAAGGGTCGACGACAATTCCAAACGGGCGCGACAGGAGCGACGCGTTACGGGCCTTGTAATGATATTTTGCGAGACAAATATTAAGGGTCTTAACCGTCAGCGCCTGAGCTACAGTGATCGGAAAACGCGCAGCCAAAGCCCGATACAAGTCGATTTTAAAGTTATCGAGTGTATCAATGGCCTCTTCGATGCTCAAGCAAACGTGGAGTTGGCGATCTAATTTCGAAAGGAGTGAATATCCGGTCTGTCCTCGATATACCGAAGCAGGGACCACTTGGCGGAGGAGCATGGGCAACATGAAAATCTCCTTGCGCAATCTATAACGGAATATTCACACGCTTATGACGGGGCATCGTGTCGCCCCCCTTTTGATCTCCGGACGGTTCTACTTTAACAGACGATCAATTCCTAGCACCTCGGCGAAGAGGCGGCTGCGGAGGGATTTGCTTCTGGGGCTATCGCCGATGACCATGCCGCACGAACTGGCGCGGGTGGTGCTGGCCGAGCAAATTTATCGCGCGTTTACTGCGCTGCGCGGGCACCCCTACCCGCGCTAGCCGTAAGTGCCCTGGCTGGCGCCGGCGTCATGCTGATCTGGCTTCTAATCGGTGGCGCGGCCTTTGGCATCAGCGCTTGCCGCCGTCGCTATGGTGGTACCCGGAAAATAGTGGCCCAGAATGATGCGCGCCGGGTAGCCGTGCTCGCGCGATAGCGATCGCACCCATCTGGCACATCCCAACGCCGTGTCCGGAAGCCTTGCCGCGTAGGGGGCAAGCCACCGAATAATAGGGATAGCCTGGCTGCGGGATGGCTGCGCCTTCCCACTTGGTCTGGGCTAGTGACTTGGTGTGTCCGCCGCAGTTGGCCGAGTACATGGCAGCGATGATATCGCCTTTATAAACCAGCACCTGCCCGAGCGTCGCCAAGGCCGCTCGGCTCCCCGCGCCGGTCGGGTGGGCGAGGCCCTTCATAAGCTGGCAGTGCTCGTTATCGCAAAAATCGAAACCCTGATGCCGGTTGTGCGCGCCCGCCAGGTAGGAGCGGGTCACTACCGCCTGGGCTTTGCGAGCCTCAAAGGGAAGCCCAGCCGCGCCCTCCGCCTCGACAATGGCCGCGACCGCGGTCTCGCGATCCATCTCAACGATGGCCAGCAGTTCCGAGCCGGAACGCCGCACTTCCAGCCGTCCGATATATTCCCGAGGCGCCACACCCGGCACCGCCAGGCGGAAACGCACCATCGAGCCGTTGCGCCCGGCTAACCTTAGCGGGACCCGTAAGCGGCAGCGTGCGTTCACCCTGAACCAACTCAGTTCCTCCTTGCGATTCCACCACCAGCGTCTGCCCCTGGGCCGGCTGTAATTCGAATTGAACCGGGTGGAAGGACCCGAGGACACTGATATGGACGGTTGCGGCGATTGTGAGTGCGAGCATGAATTGGCTTGGGTGCCACGCCTTATGCGCGCAAGGAGCCTTAATTATAACCCGGTACAATGGTGGTGTGCCCCACTTCGATGCTCTGCTGATCGTTTCGTTTGGTGGTCCGGAGCAGCGCGAAGACGTTATCCCCTTTCTGGAGAATGTGTTACGGGGACGAAACGTGCCCCGAGAGCGCCTGCTGGCGGTGGCCGAACACTACTACCATTTTGACGGCCGGAGCCCGATCAACGATCAAAATCGGGCTTTGATCGCGGCGCTGCGGGAGGTGGTGAAAATCCCGATTTATTGGGGGAATCGCAACTGGCATCCCCTGCTCGCGGACACGGTTCGCCAGATGCAAGAGGACGGCATCCGGCGGGCAATCGCGTTCCCGACTTCGGCCTTCGGCTCCTATTCCGGCTGCCGCCAATATTTGGAAGACATCCAACGCGCTCGGGCGGAGGTGGGAGAGAACGCGCCGGAGATCGTAAAAACTCCTCCATTTTCCGAACATCCTCGGTTCCTTGAAGCCATGACGGATCGTGTGCGCGCGGCCCTCGCCGAGTTACCCGACGCGCGTCTGGTGTTCACGGCGCACAGCGTGCCGGTTTCGATGGCGGAGAACAGTCCATATGTGCAGCAACTCGAAGCCGCCTCGCGGCGCGTCGCCGAAACCCTCGGCGTGCGCGAGTGGAAGCTGGTCTACCAAAGCCGCAGCGGACCGCCCACCCAGCCCTGGCTTGGTCCCGACATTTGCGATTATCTGCGCGAATCCCCCAGCGACACCGTCATCGCCCCCATCGGCTTCCTTTCGGATCACATGGAAGTGATGTATGACCTGGACACGGAAGCGCGCGCAGTATGCGAGGAACTGGGCGTTCGCATGGTGCGCGCGGGCACGGTGGGGACCCATCCCGCGATCATTCGCATGATCGCCGAACTGATCGAGCGCGAACCGGAGCCGTGCGCCGCCACTTGTTGCCCAGCCCCTCAGCGGCCTCCGTCGCCGGCAATCAGCCGGTAGACTTCGCGCTTCGAAAGTCCCCGTTGCCGCGCCACCTGCTTGATCGCTTCCATGCGCGGCATTCCCTGCTGTTCGGCCGCGCGCACAGCTTCCTCCAGCGGAGTGTCGTCCGCTTGCACCTCGTCGGTTTTGCCGATGAGCAGTGTGATTTCGCCCTTCACCGACGGCCGCGAGGCCAGTTCCGCGCGCAACTCCGCCGCGGTTCCGCGCAGAAACTCTTCGTGCAATTTCGTAAGCTCGCGAGCGACCACCACCGGCCGCGGCGCCCATCACGGCGGCGACGTCTTCCAGCGACTTCCAGAATCCGATGCGGAGTTTCGTAGAAGATCAGGGTGCGCGGTCTCGGGCTTCAATTGTTCCAGAGTCTTTCGCCGCTGCGACGACTTCGGCGGCAGAAATCCGCAAAAGCGAAAAGCATCGGTCGGCAGTCCCGCGGCGCTTAAAGCGCTCACCGCCGCCGAGGCGCCCGGAATCGGCACTACACGGGATAGCCGCCGCGATTGCCGCCTGCACCAGGCGATAGCCCGGGTCGGAAATCAGCGGCGTTCCGGCATCGGAAACCAGCGCGCCACTGCCGCCGCTTGGTGAGCTTCTCCGCCAATTCCGCCGCGCGCCCGGCCTCATTGTGTTCGTGATAGCTGACCATGGGCTTGGCGATTCCAAAATGATCCAGCAGCTTGCGCGTCTGCCGGGTGTCTTCGCAAGCGATCCAGTCCACCTCGCGCAACACGCGCAGCGCGCGCAGCGTGATGTCTTCCAGGTTGCCGATAGGCGTCGCGACTATATAGAGAGTTCCAATCACCGTAGTACGATGAAACGGTAACTGAAATGGAGACTCGGACACAAGATCCCGCCGGCTACTACGTCTGGGAAGTGCCCGGGAAATCCGTGGTAGTTCACCTGCGTCTCGACGTCGTCGATCGTCTTGCCGCGGAAGTCATGCGGGGCTTTGGCTCGGTTCCCAAACGCGGCGCCGAGGTCGGCGGCTTTCTCATCGGGACCATCCGCCCAGGTGTTCCCACGATTGTCCAAATTGACGACTTCGAGCCGGTCGCCTGCGAATACCGCCGCGGCCCTTCGTATCTGTTCACGGAAGAAGACGGCGTAGCTCTGGAGGACAGCTGGCGCGGCTCCAGCCCAGCGTCTCGCCCTCGGCATATGCGGTGGGATATTTTCGGAGTCACACTCGCGATGGATTCTCGCTTGCACCGGAAGATTTGGAACTGCTCGAGCACCTTTTCCCCGGCCCCGCCCACGTCGCACTGCTGATCAAGCCCTACGCCACCAAAGTCAGTGTCGGGAGGGTTCTTCATTCGCGAGCACGGAGAGTTTCCCACAGACCACCCCTCTGGAGTTTCCCTTGCGGCGCCGCGAATTGCTGGGCGAGGAACCCGCGCCGCGCCGTTCGCTTGCGGAAGGATGGATGCAAGGGCGAGGGGAACGCCCGGCGCGCGCCCTTATGGCTACTACTCCCGAGGAGTCGCTACAGTCAGGCTTTGGATTTGCGGGCTCCGAACCTGCCCTGCCGCAGGATATTGAACCCGCGTCCGCTAGGTCGCGCCTGCGCAGCGGCTGGGTGTGGCTTCCGCTGATCTTTCTTTTCATGCTCCTGGGCGCAGCGCTGGGATATCAATTGGCCCAGACGATGGGGGCGCGTGCTGCCTCGATTGCCGCGCAGGATTTCTCCTTGTCCTTATCGGTCAAAAAGAGTGGCGACAACCTGCGGGTAAGTTGGAGCCGTCTGTCGCCCGCCGTGCGCTCCGCACAGAGAGGCTTGCTCGAAATCGACGATGGCGGTTACACCCGACCCGTCGCGCTCGACGCCGCCCAACTGCAAAACGGCAGCCTGATTTATCGCAGCGTCTCGAATTCGGTGCGTTTCCGCATGACCGTGTTTCCTCAAGCGCGTGTCAGCGTGGTCGAGACGCTGGAGTGGAAACGGTAGGAAGCGTTCGCGGCGCTGCTCACGTCGCCTTCTCCCTTTTCCGCTGCTTGGCCAACCGGCTCAGGACCGCCAACTGCGCCAGGTGTTCCTTCAGCGGCCGGGCTGGGGTGCCCCAAACGGGCTGGCCCGCACGCACGATTTTCGACGTCAGGACGCCGCTTCCTGAACCCACTACCGCCCCCGATTCGATCCGCGCCTTGTCGCCAACCCCTACCTGCCCGCCGATCACCGCGTAGTCTTCCACTACCACGCCACCGGAGAACCCGGTCTGTGCCGCTACCACCACGTTGCGCCCGATGCGGCAATTGTGGCCTACATGCACCAGGTTGTCGAGCTTGGTCCCATCGCCGATCGACGTCACGCCCAGTGCCGCGCGATCCACGCAGGAATTCGCGCCGATCTCCACGCGGTCGCCGATTTCCACGCGCCCCACCTGTGGGAAATTCTCGTAGATCCCATCTGTGAGCACGTAGCCGAAGCCGTCGGCGCCAATCACGCAGCCGGAATGCAGCACCACTTCACGGCCCAGAGTCACGTCGCGATAGAGGGTGACGTTGGGGTGCAATGTGCATTTTTCGCCGATCACTACGTAATCGCCGATTACGCTCCCCGCGCCGATCGAAGCGCCCGCCCCCACGCGCACCCCCGCGCCGATTGAAACCAGGGGACCGATGTGCGCCCCTGGCTCGACGATCGCCCCCGGCCCGATCACGGCGGAGGGATGAACACCAGGAGCATGCTCGATCGTCGGATAAAACCTAGGGATAACGCGTGCCATTGCCGCCCTGGGATGAGGCGTACGCACCACCGTACGCTGTCCGATGTTGTCGAAGTCAGCCGGGACCAGCAGGCAGCCCGCCGCCGACGCGTCGGCAAGCTTGCGCGCCCTCCCGCTGGAGACGAAAGAAAGATCCTCTGGGCCTGCGAATTCAAGCGCCGTCACCTTGCGCAGTACGCGCTCGCCATCGCCCTCAAAAGGAGCTTGCAGAAAGGCAGCCAGTTCTTTAACGCGCACGAAACCAGTATGCCATCCGGCTCGCGACTAAAGAATAGGCGTTCCCCCTTAGGCGGCGATGGTCACGCGGCCTGAGGAAGGAACGCCTAAGGCACGAATCGGAGGAGTACGTGCTGATTCATGAGTGCGGAGGCGGGGGGAATAATCTCATAAAAATTACCGGCGGCGGTGCGTGCTGGTCGGCTGAAGGGGGAGGAAACCTGCTATCCTGGCCGCGCGGACGCTTTCGAACGCCGCGAACTGATCCCGGGGGGATCTTAGGGCCTGCACGTCGTCACGCTGACCGTGGTCAGGACCCCGCCCGACGCCAGAAACGCATCGTTCATTGCGGCCGCGGCGGCATCATCCAGGCTGCGCACCGCGTCCGTGACCAGCTCCACGCGCTTGCCGGTTTTCAGCAGGCCCCAAGCCGCGAGCTTCACGCAGATCTCGGTCACAACGCCGTAGACCACGTAGCGTTCGGCTCCCAACCGTTCCAGAAGCCGCGCCAGGTTTGCGTTGGTGAAGCAGTCGAAAGTCTGCTTTTCAAGCAGGATCTGTTGACCGCTTTCGAGGGCTACGTCGCTCGGCGAATTTGGCACTACCACGCGGCGGCTCAACAGCGTCGCCTCCGGCTTGTGCTGGCCGATGCAGCCTGCCACACAGTGCGGCGGCCACGCCTGGAACTCGGGGTCATTCTCGGTGTGCGCGTCCATGGTCGACACCAGCGGAATTCCCTGCGCTCCAGCGAAGCGGTTCAGCGCGGCGATCTGTTCGACGATCTGCTCGGCGCCCGGCACGTACAATGCTCCCGCCGGATACATAAAATCCAGTTGCGTGTCTACGTCGAAAAATACTGTCTTCACCCGCCGTGCTCCCTTCGGACTTGCTCCGTTAGTTCCAGAAGTTCGTGGCTCAGATCGACGCGCCAGGCGTCCTTGGCCTGAAACAAACTGTGGCACGGCGCGGGCAGCCGCGCCAGGTGCTCGGCCGCGTAACGTCTCACCTGGGCCGTTGCCGGCAGTGGCTCTACCAGCTTGCCTCCCAGGATCACGGGACGCTGCAGCGCCTCTATCCCGCCGCTTCCGCACGCAATGCACTCGGTGGACCGGCCCAGCACATCATGATCCGCAAAACGAAAAATCTGTTTGGCGCCCGGCAGCGTGTGCTTTTCGTGACTGAACTTGGCCGTGTAGCGGTGTTCGCCGGCAGTCTCCATTTCTACCATCTTGTAAATCACGCCGAGCGACGGCGCGTCGGCCGATGTCGCCAGGTCGGTTCCAACGCCGAATAAGTCGATCGGCGCCCGCGCAGCCACCAGTTCGTGAATTTTGAACTCGTTTAGATCTCCGGTGGCCATGATTTTGGCGTCCGCCAGGCCGGCGTCGTCCAGAATCTTGCGCACTGCCGGGGCCAGTTCGATCAAATTGCCGCTGTCCAATCGCACGCCCCACAAGGGCCGCCCCAGCGACGCGGCCAGCTTCGCGCCTTCGATCGTATCGTAGGTATCGATGAGATAGGTCGTGCGCTCTCCGAGCAATTTTTGAAGCTGTTCGAAGGCCGCCCGCTCGCTGGGAAACGACATCACCCAGGAATGCGCCGCCGTTCCGAACACGTGCACCTTGTAACGGAGCCCGGTTTCGGCGTTGCTGGTGCCAACGCAGCCGCCAATATACGCCGCCCGTCCCGCGAGCACGCCCGCTTCGGGCGAATGCGCGCGCCGCGTGCCGAATTCCACCACATCGCGGCCCAGCGCCGCCTTCACCACCCGCGCCGCCTTGGTCGCGATAGACGACTGGAAACCGATCATCGCCAGCAAGTAGGTCTCCGGAATCTGCGCCTCGATGATGGGCGCGCGCACCGTCATAAACGGCTCGCCCGCGAACACTGGGGTTCCTTCCGGGATCGCGAACACGTCGCCGGTGAAGCGCAATCCAGCCAGCATTTCGAAAAACTCGCGGCTCGCGTACTTGAACTGTGGGATGCGCCGCAGGTAAGCGATTTCCTCCGCGGTGATTCGGAAGTTGAGCAGGTAGTCGACAGCCTGCGCGAGCCCAGCGGCCAGGATGAAATTACGATTGTGCGGCAGGCGCCGCATGGAGAGTTCGAAGGTCGCGCGATCTTGCGCTTTCCCGGCCTCGAAATAGCCGGCAGCCATGGTGAGCTGGTAAAGATCGGTGGTAAGGCCGAGGCCCACTACTTCTTCTTCGTTTCCGGCCGAGCCTCGCGCACGTCGCCTACTGCCTGCCGCAAGTCCTTTACCACGCTGGCCTCCAACTCATAGAATGACGCATCGCCATCCCGCCGCGCCAGGAAGTTGCCGCCGGAGGCCGCGGGCGCGATCTCTACTTTCTCCCGCAGCTTGCCTTGATTCGATACGACCGTCAGCGTGATGACGGGTGTCGTGAATCCCGATTCGGCGAACTTGGTGGCCGAAAGATCGCGCAAGCGGTCGGCAAATGCCTGAACGCTGGTGGAGTCCATCTTCTTTCCGCCGGACATCCAGTTCTCGCCGTTCTTGTCGAAGATCGAAGTCTTGCCGCCATCGGTGACTTCAATGTGCGTGGGATCGCTGAACCCGAAATCGAACAGCTTCTTGTTGCGATAGGTGTCGACCGGCTTGTCCAGGCCGTCGCCAACCGTCTTAGCCACTTTGTAAACGCCCTCGACCGCGCTCGATTTCGCGTAGTAATCGTCTTTGACTTTGCGGATTTCAAGCGTCCTCGTGCCGTCCTGATCGGTCACTTTGGCAATCGCCAGCATCGGCGCCGAGTTGAACGCCGCCGCGTTCTTCTTGTCGTCTTGGACCCCACTCAAATCCATTTCGGCGCGAGCCAGTTGCCGGACCAGATCGTCCGTCTGAGCGCTGTCCGCGCGCATGGCCTTGGGCTTCACGATCTGCCATTCGCTCTCGCCTTTCTTGACGAACTCGTAGGTTTGCTTCTGAGCTGTAATCTCGATGCGGCTCAGTTTATCCTGCGTAAACGGGAGCAGGCGCTTATCGCGAAGGTCCTTGGCCTCCTTATCGAACGCAGTCTTGGAGTACGTCGCCATGGTGAAGAGGCGCGGGTCGCCGTCAAGCTTGGCATAGACCGCGCTACCGGCCGGCGTATTGTCCCCGATCAGAAGCTTGGAGGTCTTGCCGTTCTTGGTGCCGATGTCCACTTCAATGGATGCAGGAGCAAGCCCATAGGCCTTGAGATCGCTTACGTTCGGATCCACCACCCGCTCCGAATCGACGCTTGCAGCCGCGCTGGTAATCGCTGATACCGCCGAGGAGTCTACCGCGAAGGGCTTCGGCGAAGTCATTTCCCATTGGCTTCCCTTGAGCTGGAGAGTGATCGGATCTTCGCCGCGGTGCCGGATCTCAATCCGCTGGATGGTATCCGCGCCCAGCGCGAGAATTTTTGGCGGTGCGTCCGCCGCAGGCTTGCCTTCCTTGGCCTTCTCCTGGCGATTCGACCACCATAAGACCGCCGCTAATCCGGCCAGCAAGACGCCAGCCGCCAACATCCTGCCCCACTTCATAATGTCAGCGCCGCTTCCACCATACGCTTATGCCGGCCGCGAGAATCAGCAGCGGAATCGCCAGCACGCTCGAATAAAACGCCAGCGCCATCTGGCTTCGCGTCATGGTCAGGCGCCGGTCCTCGGGCTCCTTGGGACGAATCGAGATCAGATCCTCATCCGCCGATAGCCAGTTCATCATGTTCAAAAAGAGGTCGCGATTGCCCGCCAGGCGCAAGTAGGTGTTCGCCACCCAACTGGAGGATCCCACCACGACGAACCGTCCGCCACCGCCTTCCTTGCCGGTGTTATAGGTACCCGCGGCGCCCAGCACGAACGGCCCCTTCTTGTCCGAAGCGGATTGCTTGATCTCCGACGCCGCCAGGTTGGCTGTGGCAAAAGAGTCGTCACTCGATTCAAACAGTTTCTCTACCGTAGTCTTATCGCCGTTCTTAATCTGCAGCGAGCGGGCAATCGGGAAAGCTGACGCCAGCTTCTTCATTGAACCCACGATCGGATGCGTTCCGTAGCTGCCGACGAGTGCAATTTCGGGACCCAGGCCATAGATCTGGCCCACGCCGCTGGTATCGAGCACCAGATCCTTGTCGGCGGTGACGCCCCAGGATGCCAGCAGGCTGACAAGCGCGGCGTTGTCATCCACGTTCTGCTTGGCGAACTTGAGTGGCGGATCCAGCATGAAAATCGCCTTGCCACCGCCTTCGACGTAACTTTTCAGCGCGTCCACCGCTGGCTGCAAGTAATCCCGCGAAGGGCCGCTCAACAATCACCATGGTGCAATCCTTGGGGATCTCCGGCTTCTGCAGCAGATTGATGCTCTGTGTTTTGTAGTTGTTGCTCTCGATCAAGCGTCTTCAATTGCCCATAGCCGCTGCGGTCCGCGTCATCCAGCGTATGCTCGCCCGCACCCTCCGTGAAGCAGGCCAGCTTGTCGCCGGTCTTCATGGCGCGCACCAGCGCTCCCGTGACTTCTTCTTCCGACAGGCTCTTGGCCTCTTGTGTTTTGCCGCCGGTCTGGACCAGCACCGCGCCCCGCCGTGTCACGCCGGCCGCTCTAGCCTGCGTGATGTTCTTCTCAAGATCTTCGTAATGCACATCGATCTTCGGGGAAAGATCCTTGTAGCGATCCAGCAGGTCGTGCGCCGCTTGAAACTGCGTGGGCTGATCCCAATACGAAATGCTCACGTCCTGCTTGAGATTCTTCGCGATCTTGATGGTCTGATCGGACAGCGTGAACTGTTTGTTGCTGGTGGTGTCGTAAGTCTTGTTGTAGCGGTTCGCGAGAAAATTCAGCACACCTAATACCGCCAGCACGATCAGCACATACACCGCGGTGTAGGCCGCAAATTTGGTCTGCCGGGCTTTCATCCAGGAAGTGTTACCCGCCATCGCCTAGGCCCTCCACCGCAGAGACTCGAGCGACCGGGCCGTCAGAAACAGGCCGATGAAAATCATGGACGCGTAGAAGAGGATATCCTTCGCATCCAGCACGCCCTTCGAAAAGGAATCGAAATGCTGCGTCACCGATAGATATCCGGTGGCTTTCGCGAGCGCGGAATCCTGTAACGAAGAAACCCAGTCGATCACCCACAGCATCAGTAGCACGCTGAAAGTCGCCACCGCCGCGACAATCTGGTTCCGCGTGCACGAAGAGATGTAGGTGCCAATTGCAAGCAGACATCCGCCTTGCAGTAAGAGTCCCAAATATCCCACGATCATGGGACGCCAATCGGGCCTGCCGTACGCAAATAAAGTCGCCATGCTTACCAGCGATATGCCCAGCATGGCTGCGTATAGCGCGACCGCGGCCAGCCATTTGCCCAGTATGATTTCCATGTCGGTCACCGGGGAGGTCGCAAGCAGCTCGAAAGTGCCGGTACGTTTTTCTTCCGCGAACAGGCGCATCGTGATAATCGGGATGAAAAACAAACCGATCACCGCCAGGTTCGACATCAAGGGCCGGATCATCTGGTCGTTCACGCTCATCGGCTGGCTCTGCCCCTGCATCGAGCTTTGAATACTAAACGTGACAAAGGACACCACGTACGCGTAGAAAAAATAACCCGTGATTACCGCAAAAAAGAACATCACGCCGTAAGCGATCGGCGACCGGAAATAGCTGTTCAATTCCTTGCGGCAGATGGTGAATGTGTTCATGACCGCTCTCCCTCCGCGCCAATAGTGGTCGCGTGCGGAGCATCCACATCCGCCCTCGGCGCTCCCGTCAATTCGAGGAAAATCTCTTCCAGGCTCAATCCCACCGCGTGCAATTCATTTAGATTCCATCCGGCTTCGATCACGGCGCGCGCCAGTTCGGGCCGGACGTGTTGTCCCTGCTGGCTCTCCACCGTAAAGGCCAGATGGCCGTCCCTTGAATCGCGCACTAGCACCCGGCTGACGCCTGCTACGCGTTCCAGTTGTTGCTGTACTTCGGGCGCGCTGAGTGCCGCTCCATTGCGCGCGGCGATCTCGACGGCCACCGTCTCGGCTCCTCGCAGGCGGCTCGTGAGGTTATGAACCGTGTCGGTCGCCACCAGCTTGCCTTTCGCGATGATGATGACGCGCTCGCACAATTGCTCGACCTCGGGCAAAATGTGCGTCGAAAGAATGATGGTGTGATCCCCCGCCAGGCCCTTGATCAGGTCGCGGGTTTCGATAATCTGCTGCGGATCCAGGCCCGAGGTGGGTTCATCCAAGATCAGCACATCGGGATTGTGAATAATCGCCTGAGCCAGCCCAACGCGCTGCCGGTAGCCCTTCGACAGCTTGCCGATGAGCTTGGTTTTGACGTCGCCCACCGAGCACTTCTGAGCCACCTCATCCACCCGCCGCGCCAGGCTCTCCTTGGGTACACCCTTGAGGCGGCCGACGTATTCCAGGTATTCGACGACTTCCATTTCGGGATACAGCGGCGGCGTCTCCGGCAGATAGCCGATGCGTTTCTTGACCTCCATCGGCTGTTCCAGGACATCGAACTCCGCCACCCGTGCCGTGCCCGAAGTGGGCGGCAGGAAGCAGGTCAGCACCCGCATAGTGGTGGTCTTGCCGGCCCCATTGGGCCCCAGGAAGCCGACAATCTGTCCTCTTTCTACCGAGAAAGAGATATTGTCGACGGCGACATGGTTGGCGTACCGCTTGGTCAGTCCTTCGACTCTGATCATAATTGGCGTAATTTGGACGAATGAGAGCCCTGTCTGGTTAGCAGCTCCGCTT
The DNA here is from genome assembly GCA_963779075.1 of Bryobacterales bacterium. Lineage (GTDB taxonomy): Bacteria > Acidobacteriota > Terriglobia > Bryobacterales > Bryobacteraceae > Palsa-187. Next base: position 215,819 of record CAVZWS010000009.1, on the reverse strand, counting down.
GGTTAGTTTAAGGTAAGCGGCGCCTTATGGCGACCGCCGCTAATCATCATAGTTGCCGCGGAGCGAGGGTGTCAATCGCGTCGGGACAGGTTGTGGCCGGCTGCACCAGATTGGGCGATTCGCCGGCTATTGGTCGCGGTGCACCGTTTCCGGCGAGAACGCGGGCACGCATATCGCGACGTACTCGGCTCCGTGGGGCGTGCTGTAACGAACCCATTCGCCTTTCCGCGCGATGATCGCCTGACCGGCCGCCACGTCGGTCACGCCTCCCTCGTGCTCCACTCGCATCACGCCTTGAAGCACCACGGTGTATTCATCGAACTCCGGCCGCTGGCCCGGCTCCGACCAACCCGCCGGACTGCGCATACGCGCGACGCTCGCCTGCGCATCGCCTGAATTCACGCGTCCAATGTATTCTTCGATAATTTTGTTGCCCGGTACTGGTATGAGTGTAGGCGCTGCGATCAGTTGAGGCATTTATTACTCATATCGTAACGATTCGACCGGAGCGATGCGCGTCGCACTGCGTGCGGGATAGAGCGTCGCGATCAGGCTCACGGCCATCGCCGCCGCCGCGATCCAAATCCCGTCGAAAGCTCGCGGCTCGAAGGGCACATATGCGATTGAGTACACCTGCTGGTCCAGTTTCACCCACTGATAGTGCTCGGCAAAGTAACATACGCCGTAGCCGGTCACCAAGCCAATCGCGGTACCCACTGCTCCGATCAGTGCGCCTTCATAGACGAACACTTTGCGAATCTGCCGGGCCTTGGCGCCCATCGACATCAGGATGGCAATATCGCGGTGCTTCTCCATCACCATCATCACCAGGGTGATCAAGATATTCAGGGCCGCCACCAGTTGGATCAGTCCGATGGTGACCACCGTGACCGTGCGCTCCATGGTGAGAGCGCTCAGCAATTGCTTGTTCTGCTCGCCCCAGGTAGTTGCGGCGAGCTTCGGTCCGATCAGTTTTTCGGCGGCCGCAGCCACTTCCGGCGCCTGATAAATGTCGTCGAGCATCAATTCGATGCTGTTCACCACATCCGTCAGATCGAAAGCCTTTTGTGCGTTCGGGAGCGACAGGAAGGCCCAATTGGCGTCCAGATCGTAGAAACCCGGATTCGAATGTTCCCGCCACTCGCAAGCGCACGTAGCTGGGACGGGGCCCGAACGGCGTCAACTCTCCGTTGGGAACCATCAATTGCACCTGCTTGCCGGTGACGGCTCCGATATTTTCCGCCAGCCGCGAGCCCAGCACGATCCCCGGCAGATCTCCCGAAGCCCGCAGCCCTTCGAGCGATCCGGTTTTCAAGTGCCGCAGCGTGTCCGCGAGGGAGCGCCCGCACGCACATCGACGCCCTTGATCGCCACGCCCGCTCCACTGACCGGCCCGCTGATGTAGCCACTCTCATAGAGCGCGGGGGCCGCCGATTTCACGTGCGGAATCCGCGCCAGTTGCGGAGCCAGCTCTTCCCAATGCTCGATGCCGGTGCCATGTAGTTCTTTCTCGAGAATCGAGACGTGCGCGGTGGCGCCGAATAGATTCCGCTGCAGCGTGTCGCGAAAACCGTTGTTGATTGCCAGCGCGATCACCAGCGCCATCACGCCCGCGGCCACGCCGATCACCGAAATCGCCGTGATGACGGAGATCACCACCTGCTTGCGTTTGGCGCGCAGATAGCGGCGGGCAATGAAAAGTTCAAACATTTAGGGGGCGATGCGCCGCAGCTTCTCGGCCAGCCCGATCTCTCCCTCGGGACGCAGCAGCGGGAACAAAATCACGTCGCGGATGGATTTCGAATTCGTCAAGATCATGGTCAGCCGGTCGATGCCGATCCCTTCGCCGCCAGTGGGCGGCATCCCATAGGACAGCGCGCGGATGTAGTCCTCGTCCATCTGATGCGCCTCTTCATCGCCGGCCGCTTTCAATCTCCAGTTGCGCCTCGAACCGGCGCCGCTGCTCCTGGGGATCGTTCAACTCGGTGTAGGCGTTGCCGATCTCCATGCCCGCGGCATAGATTTCGAAACGCTCGACGAACGCCGGGTCGCTGTGCTTCATTTTCGAGAGCGGCGAAACTTCCACCGGGTAGTCGATAGATGATGGTGGGCTCGATCAGCGTGGGCTCCACGTTTCTCTCGAATGCTTCTACCAGCGCGTGCCCTCGCAGCGGTACCTCCGCGCCGACCGCCTCCTGCATGGAAACGCGGCGGATGTTCGCGAAGTCCAGCGTATGGCCTTGCCACTCGACTACCGTCGAGCCCGTCGCATCCATCGCCGTCTGCTTCAGAAATTCGCAGGTGAAATCCATCAAGCCCTGATAGTCGGTGTAGGCCTGATAAAACTCCAGCATGGTGAACTCCGGATTGTGCTGCGTCGAGATGCCTTCGTTGCGGAAATTGCGGTTGATTTCGTAAACCCGTTCCAGGCCGCCCACGATCAGCCGCTTCAGATACAACTCCGGCGCGATGCGCAGATACAGATCCATGTCCAGCGTATTGTGATGCGTGACGAAGGGGCGCGCCGTGGCGCCTCCGTAGAGCGGCTGCATCATGGGAGTCTCCACTTCCACGAATCCGCGATCTTCGAGTTGCCGCCGCAGCGACGAAATAATGCGCGCCCGCGTCACGAAAACCTTCTGCGATTCCGGGTTCGCGATCAGATCCAGATAGCGCTGCCGATAGCGAATCTCGACGTCTTCGAGACCGTGCCATTTTTCCGGCAGATTCAGCAGGATCTTGGAAAGGAACGTGAGCTTCTCCGCATGAACGCTCAACTCCCCAGTGCGGGTGCGGAATAAGTAACCTTCCACGCCGACGATGTCGCCGAGGTCGAGCAACTGGTAAAGCGCGTACTCGCGCTCGTTGACGGCATCGCTGCGGACATATACCTGGAGCCGCTCGCCTCGCTGCATCACGTGGAAGAAGCCGGCCTTGCCCATGCGCCGCATGGTCTGAATGCGCCCGGCAATCCTGACCTGCGGTTTCGCGGCCGCCAATTCCTCGGCGGTCTTCGCGCTTTCGGTCGCCAGGATCTCCGGCACCGTGTGCGTAAAATCAAACCGCTCCCCGTAGGCCCGGAACCCGAGAGCTTCAATCTCCGCGATACGGTTGACGCGCTGCTCCAATAATTCGTCTTCGAGGGACAAAAAAACTCCTTTTAGGAAGTATAGAGCGCACGAGGCATCTGGAGCGGACCCTAGCGCCTAACAATCACTTCCCGCAGCCGGTCCCGCGTCAGAAAAAATTTCACCGACTGGAAATCCTGGAACAGCTTCTCCAGGTTCCGGTTGTTGAAAATCTGCGCCGGCTTGCGTTGCGACCGCGAAACCATCTGAATGGTCCGCTTGTCGTGGATGCGGTAGGCGTAGGTGGCAATGTTCTCGATCCGCTCATCGGTGTGGAACAGCGCCATCAAATTCGCGCCCGGCCGCAACATCTCGGTGAAGCTTCGCCACCACGGTCTGCAATAGCGGTGAGGACAGAAATTGCAACGAGTCCCACACGAGCGCGCCGTCAAAACTCGCGTCGTCGAAGTTCAGCGCCAGCTCGAAAAAATCCGACACCAGCGCGGGGTTGGCCTGGTTCTCGAAGAACTCGCCGTCGGTTGCACCCGCTGGCGCCGATCCGAACACCCGATCCAGTTGACGCACAAAATCGTCGGAGTACAGACGATGGCCGTAGTTAGTGACAAAGCTCACCGTCGCCTGGCTCGCGCCCGCGAAGTCCAGGATGGACATCCCGGGCCGTTCCTCAAGCGAAGCGCAGAACTGATCCAGACCGTGACTCTGTCGCGTCTCGGAACCGGCTATCGGTGTTTGAGCCACTACCGCTTGTTGTCACCCGCGCTCGCTGCAGCCGCCGGGGATGGAGTGCCGGCCGAGGCCACCGCTTGCGGCTTTGGCGCCGGCGAGACCGCTGCCGGCTTAGGAGCTTCGGCGCGAACAATGTCGATGCTGCCTTTGAAGTAAGGCGCCGTCCTCGATCACGATGCGCGCCGTGCGAATGTCGCCCATCACCTTGGCATCCTTGCGGATCTCGATCTTTTCGCGCGTCTCGATGTTGCCCTGAACCGTACCCAACACCACGATTTCGCGCGCCTTAATGGTGGCGACAACTTTGCCGCTCGGCCCGACTGTGAGCCGGTGCTCCTGCAACTCCACCGTCCCCTCCACTTCGCCGTCTATGGTCACGTCTTCGCGCCCATAAATCTGGCCCTTCAGAATCACGGATTTTCCTAATATGGCGCCGCCTCCGCGCGCGGGTTCGGTGCGCGTTTCCAGGGGGCGGGTCGGCTGTGTGGACATGGGGATTCCTTCCTTAGCTGGTTCGGACACGGTCGGCGGAACCGAAGTGGGTTTCGGTGCTGGTTCTTCTTCTCTTCGGCGATTCCACATCGGAAAGCGCCTCCTTCCGTCAGAGTACTTCACCTATACTACTACGGGCCAATCTGAAGTGAGATGATGGACTCGCTTGACTCGTTACAATGTTCTTGTGATCCGCCTGCACCGGATGGCCGCCCTGTCGTTCGCGTGCTTGGGGTTCGCCTCCATCGGGTTTCGCCGCCCCGGACATCTTCCCTCTCAAGGATGTCCGCGCAGGCCAGCATGGGGTCGGCCGCACCGTTTTCTCCGGCACTCGCGTGGAAGAATTTCAAGTGGAAGTGCTTGGAGTGCTTGAGAATCTGGGCCCTCGGCAGTCCATCATTCTGGCGCGCTTGAGCGGCGGACCCCTAGCCTCCACCGGGGTCATGCAGGGTATGAGCGGCTCGCCGGTTTATATCGACGGCAAACTGGTGGGCGCCGTCGCCTTGAGCTTCCCGCTCTCGAAGGAAGCCATCGCCGGCATCCGGCCCATCGAAGACATGCTGCGGGTGAGACCGCAGCCGCGCGCAAACCATCGCCCGGGCCGCGCCACGCCGCCAGTCCGTTTGTCGCCGGTGGCAACGCGCTGGAGGAAATCGCCACCCCGGTGTCTTTCACCGGCTTCACGCCCGCCGCGCTGGAACATTTCGCGCCGCAGCTTCGCCAGATGGGTCTCGATCCACGCCAGGGAGTTTCCGGCGGCGGCACGATCCCGGCTCGCCTGGGCGATCCTCGCAAGCTTGAGCCCGGGTCCATGATCAGCGTCCAGTTAATCTCGGGCGACATGACGGTCGGCGCGGAAGGCACCATCACCGCCATCGACGGTGATCGCATTTACGCTTTCGGCCACCGCTTCCTAGACGAAGGATCTACTGACCTGCCGTTCGCCAGCGCCGAGGTGCTGGCGCTGCTGCCCAATGTTTCCAGTTCCTTCAAGATCTCCGCCGCGCGTGAATGGATGGGCTCTATCACTTCGGATCGCGATACGCGCCGTCTCCGGGCTCACTGGCCGCCAGGCAAGCTTGATCCCGGTCCAGATCCGCGTCGGTCAAAACACTTACCGCATGCGCCTGGTGCAGGACCGCGTCATGACGCCGCTGCTGATGCAGATGGCGCTATTTTCGGCTATCGATTCCACCGAGCGTAGCGTCGGCGCCCAGGCGTATTCGGTGCGCGGCCAGCTCGATTTCGATGGCGGACCCGTGCGCGTCGACGACGTATATAGCGGCGATGTTGGCGTAGCGGTGATTGCTTCGGCCGGCATCGGATCGCCGATTGCCTACGCGTTGCAGAGCGGCTTCGATGCTCTCAAGCTGAAGTCTGTTTCGCTCGACGTTGCTCCCGTCGAGCGCCGCAGCCAGCAGCAGATCGTCGATCTGATGGCGGCGCGAACCGTGCGTCCCGGCGAAGACCTCGACCTTACCGTGGTGATGGAAGGGCAAAACGGTGTGGACACCTCACGCCGCGTAAAGTATCGTGTTCCCGTGGGCACGCCGGCCGGTACCCTGAACTTCACCATCGCCGATGCCACTTCCACCAACGTGATCGAATTCCAAGCCGCCGTCGGCCACGCCGCAGCGTTCGCCCGCAGCAGGTGCTGAACCTGCTGAATGGTCTTCGATCGAATACCAAAGCCTACATCCGCGTCTGGCGCGCCGAACCTTCCTTCACTGTCGATGGCCGCGATATTCCCGATCCGCCCCCTTCTCTCGCAATGCTTCTGACCCGCGGACAGGCCGGCTCTACCAATTTGGTAAACACGCGCGGCGCGAAGGTCGCGGAACTCGAAGTGCCGGGTGCGCCGGGTTTCGTCGTCACCGGTACGAAGACCATTCAGGTGGAAGTGAAGGAATGAGACCCGCCGCGCGCGCGCTGATACTCACCGCCGTAGCGGCCAGTGTTTCGTTTGCCGCCACCACAGCGACTTGGGAACTCAATGGCTATCAGGATTTCCTGCGCGGCCGCATGAGCGGCCTCTCGATCACGCGCGACGGCCACTTGATTCTCGGCCCCAAGCTCGAAACGGTTTTCTCCTCCGATCAGGCCCAGATTTGGAGCATCGCCACGGCGCCCGACGGCTCTCTCTATCTCGGCACCGGCAATCGCGGCCGGCTCCTCAAAATCGACGCCGGCCGGCAATGGAACAGTGGCATGGACTTCCGATCAGCCCGAGATCTTCGCGGTCGCAGTCGACCGCGCGGGCGTTGTCTACGCCGGCACCTCGCCCGACGGCAAGGTGTACCGCATCGAGAACGGCCGCGCCACTGAATACTTCGCTCCCGGTGAGCGCTACATCTGGGCGCTGGCCTTCGCGCCCGATGGTTCGCTGTATGTCGCGACTGGCCAGCAAGGGCAAGATCTACCGCGTGTCGATGCTGGTCATGGCATCGGACGCGGCGACCTCTACTACGAGACCGGCCAGTCCCACGTCACGGCGCTGGCCTTCGATCGCGAAGGACGTCTGCTTGCGGGCAGCGAGCCCAACGGCATTCTGTATCGCATTACCGGAACGCCGGCGCGGCGGTTTCGTGCTCTACGACGCGAACTTGCCCGAAATCCGCAGCATCGTTCCGGTCGCCGATGGCTCCATTTACGCGGCAGCGCTCGGCGGCAGTCTGGCGAAGCGCACGTCCGCCGCCTCCAGTTCGTCGTCCTCGACTCCTACCGTCACTGCCCCTGCCACCAGCATCACGGTGACCGACGCCCAAGCCGGCCTCGCCGTCGCGCCCAAGCCGGATCCCACCAAGCCCGCTACGGGAGCCTCGCCCATCAGCGCCCCTGCGACCGCCACCGAAGTCTCCGGCGTCGAGCGCTCGGCGCTCTACAAGATTCTTCCCGACAACACGGTTGAGACCCTGTGGACTTCGAAAGACGAAAACATTTACGACGTAGTGGCGGACGCCGGCGGCACGCTCACTTTCCTTGACGGACGCGCAGGGCCGCATCTATCGCCTTGACCCGCGTCCCGATCGCGACCGGTGACGCCGTGCTGGTCGCTCAAACCAACGAAGCCGACGTTACGCGGCTGGCCGCTTCGCCGCGCGGGCTTCTGGTGGCAGCCGGCAATGTTGGAAAAATGCTGCGTCTGGACGCATCGGCGTCCAGCACCGGGTGGTTCGAATCCGCGGTTCACGATTCCGGCACGGTCGCGCGTTGGGGGCGCCTGGCGTGGGTTGGCAGCAAAGGTGTCGTGTTCAAAACCCGCGCGGGCAACTCGGCGCGTCCCGACGCCACCTGGAGCGATTGGTCCGAGCCCATTGCCGATCCGGCGAAAGCGCTGATTACCAGTCCGAACGCCCGCTTTATCCAATGGCGCGCTGAGTTTGCCGGCGCCGCCAGCGCCCCTCCGGAACTTGACAGCGTGACGGTCGGGTATCTGCCGCAGAACAGTCCGCCCTCGCTCCGCAGCATTACCGTTTCGGCGCAAACCGCGCTCCCGCGGGTTCCGCGAAAAGCGTCAGTTCGAGCGCCTCCTCGGCTTTCTCCATCACCGTGACCGATACCGGCGACGCCACCAGCGCCGCGGGCACCCAGGCGCAAACGCTTTCGCGCCCCACAGGCCAGCAGATGCTGATCTCCTGGCAAGCCGACGACCCCGACGGCGACAAGCTCTCTTACAGCCTCTGGTTTCGCGGCGAAGACGAGCGTGAATGGAAGCTGTTGCGCGCCGATATCGCCGAGAACACCTACCTGCTGGATGGCGACATGCTCGCTGACGGCCGCTATTTTTTCCGCGTGGTGGCGTCGGACCGTCCTTCAAATCCCCCCGATCAGGCGCGCCAAGTCGAATTGATCGGGCCGCCGGTGCTGATCGATAACACGCCTCCGGTGGTCAATGCCGGCGCTGCGCGTCGCAGCGGTACGGCGGTCGAGATCGACGTCGATGCGCAGGACCGCGGCTCCGCCCTCCGCCGCTGTGAATATTCAGTCGACGCGCGGCCCTGGGTTCCCGTCGAGGCGCTGGACGGCGTCACGGATTCCGCCCGCGAAGAATTCCCATCCACATCGACAATTTCCCGCCCGGCGAACACCTGATCGTCATCCGCGCGTATGATGTCGCCGGCAACGCCGGCCTCGCCAAAGTAGTCGTTCGCTAGTCTCTTCGCTAAGTCCCTTGCATTGTCTATTCCGATCGGCTAAAGTTCCTCATGCTCAAATTTACGGTTGTCTCCTTGACTGGTCTTTTGCTGCTGGCTGGTTGCAATACTGCGCCTCCCGCGCCGGCGACCCCAGCGGTTGATATCGCCGCCGAGCAGGGTAAAATTCGCGACCTCGAATCCGCCTGGGCGGCCGCCGCGCTTGCCAAGGACTTGGACAAAAGCGTCTCGTTTTATGCCGACGACGCCATCCTATTGAACCCGGGCGCCCCCGCCGCTAAGGGCAAGGATGCTATTCGTGCGGCCTGGAAGGACATGCTTGCAGACCCTAACTCGAAGCTGGTCTTTGCTTCGAACCGCGTGGACGTCAGTTCGTCGGGCGACATGGCCAGCACCACGGGTTCGTATACCATGACCATGACCAATCCCAAGACGAAGAAGGCCATCGAGGATAAAGGCACGTACATCACGGTGTACAAAAAACAGGCGGATGGAAGCTGGAAGGCAATCGAGGATGTGGCCAGTTCCGAAATTCCGCCGAAATAGCGGGAGCCACACCGGCCCGCGCGCTAAAGGTTCCCCGCTGTCATCATCCAACGGAACATAAAGACAAACGCAACCGCCGTAAGCGCGACCGCCGCTGCCCCGGCAAACTGCCAGAGGCGCTCTCCGTAACCGGTTAAACGCGGGGTGCCGGCGACATACGCAATTGCGAATCCGCCCGTGACGCCGCCAATATGCGCGGCGTTATCGGTAGCCGGGAACAAGGCTGACAAAATGATCGCGTAAATCCCCCATTGCAAATAGTGCGACGCGTATCGCCGCCCCGTACGAAGATTTGTCGCGCATCCCAAGCGCAATCATCGCCCCCAACAATCCGAAAATTCCCGCGGAGGAACCCACTCGAAGGCACTGCCGGATTCCATAAGTAACTCGCATAGAATCCCGTGATGGTGGATACAAAATAGAACACCAGAAAGCGGCTAGTCCCGTAGGTTCTCTTCCGTAGCCGCGCCCAGATCGAACAGTACCCAGGAGTTCATCAGTAGATGCAGAATTCCACCATGCAGGAAGCCCGCCGTGAGCAGCCGCCACCACTGCCCGTCATGAATCGCCGGACCGTACTTCGCCCCGGCCTGGAACAGCGGAAGCCCGGATGCGCCATTTTGAATTAGTCCGGGAAGCTCCTCCGCCAGATAAAAGCCCGCATTGATCAACAGAATCACGATGGTGGTAAATCGCGCATGCGGAATCAAACCACCCAGCAGGTCGGCGGGCGCGCGGCGGGCCGCGGCCGGGGCCTGCAGCTTTATATCGCAATACGGGCAGACCTTGTCACTGGTGGTGATAAAGGCACGGCAGTTGGGGCACATCCGGCGGGTTTCCACGCACTCATTGTAGCGGTCGCGGCAGCCGCCCTGGCGCTTGGATTCGTGGCATCCTTAGCACATGCCCCTATCGGCCCGAAACCAACTCGAAGGAAAAGTCGCCAGCGTAAAGTTGGGCGACATCATGGCCCACGTCGTCGTCAAAATAGGAAAGAGCCGTATAGACAGCGTGATTACGCGTCGAAGTGCCGAAGATCTCAAGCTGAAGAAGGGAGACAAGGTGACCGTCGTCATCAAGTCGACCGAGGTCATGCTGCAAAAGGCCTAGAGACATCGCCGCCGGTACACAAAAAAAGGGGCCAGGCACCAAGCCCGACCCCTCTCCATCGCTCGATTTACAGCTGTCGTTTTACAGCCAGCTGTTATTTCTGCACTGCAATGTAGAACGTATTGTCGCCGCGTTTCACCAGCAACAGAGTCGCTCCATTGCTCACACTGTGCATGGCACGCTCGAAGTCGGCCGTGCCTGAGACAGCAGCACGGTTCACTTCGAGGATGGTGTCGCCCTCTCGCAAGCCGGCCTCTGCCGCAGGACTACCCTGGTCCACGCTGGTAACGGTTACGCCGTGGCCTTTAGCTGCCTCTACCGTGACTCCATCCAGCGCGCTGGTGGCACCGCTCTCGCTACCCTTTGCCGACGAGCTACCTAGAGTCCCCGGCATTTCCGCCAGCTTCACAGGCACAGTCTTCTCTGCACCCGTCATGCATTACACGCAACTGCACGGTGGTTCCCGGAGCGGTCATGGAAACCCGCATCCGCAGTTGGTTGCTGTCTTCCACCTTCTGTCCATTGAGGTCCAGAATCACATCGCCGCGCTGCAACCCCGCTTGCGCAGCCGGAGCGCCTGCGGTGACGTCGCCGATCAGCACGCCTTCAGATTGCTTGTAGTGCAAGGCCTGCGCCATCGCCGGAGTAATGTCTTGCGGCAGCAAACCCAGGTAACCGCGCACCACTTTGCCGTGGTCCATTACCTGCGTCATCACGTTGCGCGCCAGGTTTGCTGGAATTGCGAAACCCACGCCCTGATTGCCGCCGTTGTTGGCGAGAATCGCCGTGTTGATACCGATCAACTCGCCGCGAGTATTCAGCAGCGCGCCGCCGGAGTTGCCCGGATTGATCGAAGCATCGGTCTGGATAAAGTCTTCATAATCTTCGATGCCCAGTCCCGTGCGCCCACGCGCGCTGACGATTCCCATCGTCACCGTCTGCTTCAAGCCGAACGGACTGCCCATCGCCAGCACGAGATCGCCTACCCGCGCTCGCGAGGAGTCGCCCATCGCGATGGTCGGCAGATTCGTGGCGTCAACTTTTAGGACAGCGACATCGGTCTTCGCGTCCGTTCCCACCAGCTTTGCCTTCATCTCACGCTTGTTATCGAAGGTGACAGTGATTTCATTGGCTCCGTCAATCACGTGGTTGTTAGTGAGGATGTAGCCGTCCGAACGGACCACTACGCCCGAACCTAGACTGTGCTCATACTGTTTGCGAGGCGTCATCGAACCACGGCCTTGGCCCCGCTCTCCCCGGCCTTCAAACTCCTGGCCGAAGAATTGCCGGAAGAAGGGATCCATCTGAGGCATGCCTTGTTCGGACATCCCGTCAGCGCTTACCTTCATGGCTTTCGAAGAAGATATATTTACCACCGCTGGTAGTGCTCTTTCGCACCACCGGCGCAAAACTGGTATCAATCGACCCAGGTGTAATCGCTGCTGTCGAAGCAGCGGCAACCGGCGCTAATGCGGGCGCATGCTCGGCCCAGAGGCCCGAGCCGATGACGGCCCCCACGCTCGCCGATACTAAGCAAAATGCAAAGATCCTGCTCTCTTTCCAAAAAGTTTGAAATTTCATAATGTGGATAGTCGCTCCTGTATCCAAACTGATAGACGCGCGGTTTCGAATTTCATCCCGCCGCGATCTGCACTTTTTTTCTGCGCACAACTCTTCTCGTCGAAAATACTGTTTCAAGGGGATGGCCCTTCGTCCCGCCACTGCGTCTCAGAAACTGGAGGCATTTTCGATGAAACTCTTTCATATTTCCTATGGCGCGTGGTTTGCCCTGGCGTGCACGGTGGCAGCTCCGTTGCTGCATGCAGACGAATGGGATCGACGCACCATCGTCACTTTTCGGAGGCCGGTTGAAATCCCGCGAGCTGTGCTGGGTCCTGGCACTTATGTGGTTAAGCTCGTGGATAGTCTAAGCGATCGGAATATTGTGCAGTTCCTCAATGAGAAAGAGACTCGCGTTTTCGCAACCGTGCTTGCGATTCCCGACTATCAACCGAATGTAGTCAGGGATCATAGCACCTTCACGTTTGAAGAGCGGGGAGCGAACGCGCCGGAAGCGCTGAAGACCTGGTTTTATCCGGGCGATAACTGGGGCGAAGAGTTCGTCTATCCAAAAGCCGCAATCGTCCGCGCCACGCCGGCCCCGACCACGTTGAGTCCCCGGCCCGCGCCGTCCGAGCCGCCGCAGGCCGCGTTACAGCCGGCCCCTGCCAGTGCTCCCGCCAGTGCTCCCGTAGTTGCACAAAACATTCTGCCTGCCCAGTCCGCGCCGCAGCCGCCGGTTGAAATCGCCCAGGCGCAGCCCGCTCCGGCGCCGGCCAGGGAGCTTCCCAAAACCGGCAGCACTCTGCCGTTGATTGCGTTAATAGGGGCGTTCTCGGTAGCTTCCGGGGCAGCTTTGCGCGTCTTCAGCAAAACCCTTTGAGGAACCATGAAGCGCGCGAGCAATATCTTGCTGCTTCTGGGAGTCGCCGCGCTGGTGTGGTACGCCGCCGTGTGGAGCGGCACGGCTATTTTCGATTGGTATGAAGGACGCGAGCTAGCACATCCAGCGCACACGGCAGCCGTGCCCGGCTCGCATTCCGCATACCCTCGCGGGATCTTGCATCCGCATGAAATCATCGGGCGGCTTGAGATCCCGCGGCTGCAAGTGTCGACCGTGGTAGTCGAAGGAGACGACGCAGGTGCGCTGCGCTTCGGCGCCGGTCACGTCCCCTGGACGCGCCTGCCTGCCGAGGGCGGCAATGTAGGAATCGCCGCCCATCGCGATACCATCTTCCGGCGGCTGCGCAATGTTGCCGTGCGGGACCACATCAAGCTGATAACGCCGGCTGGGCTCTACGAATATGAAGTCAGTTCCACGGAGGTCGTCCCACCCCAGGATGTAGCGGTGCTCGACAGCTCCAATCGTTCCGAATTGACGCTGGTGACGTGTTATCCGTTCTCCTACTTGGGTCCCGCGCCGCTGCGCTTCATCGTTCACGCGTGGCGCATCCCCGCGGTTGGAGCCTGAGCGCCAGCGTTCTAAAATAGACCTGTCGCCCCTCGCATGCCCGACGACAGCGCCCTTAAATATCGTGCACTCACTGAGATCTCGGAAGCCTTTTTGGGCTCGCGCGATTGCGACGCCCTGTTCCGCGGCCTGTGGAAGTCGCTGAGCGCGCTGATCCGCTTCGACCATCTCCTGCTCACGCTGATCGATGAGCATAACCGCAGCCTTCGTATCGAAACCGTGGCCGGAGAGCCGCCGCTCGATAGCCCCGTGGGCCGCGATTTTCCGCTAGAAGGCTCGCCTTCCGAGCTTGCCTGGAAATCTCAGCAGCCGCTTTATATCCCCGACCTGGCGATCGAGACCCGTTTCCGTCCGGATGTCATGCACGACCTTCGCCGCCACCACCTCTCAAGCGGCTTGTGGGTCCCGCTCTCGACGGTGCGCCAGCGGCTGGGCAGCATGGTGTTCGCCTCCCGCGCGGTCGATCCTTATTCCGCCGAGGACCGCGAATTCATGCAGCACGTGGCCCGGCACGTGGCCATCGCTGTCGAAAACGCCCTCGCCTTCGAGCAGATCAACCAACTGCGCGAGCGCATTGAAGGAGAGAAGGTTTATCTGGAGGAGGAAATCCGCAGCGAGCACCGCTTCGGCGAAATCATCGGCTCCAGCCCGGCTCTGCGCCACGTGCTGGAGCAAGTCCAATCCGCCGCGCCCACCGATTCCTCCGTCCTGATACAAGGCGAGACCGGAACTGGCAAGGAACTGGTCGCGCGCGCGCTGCATCAACTCAGCCGCCGCAGCCACGGTACTTTCGTCAAACTCAACTGCTCGGCGATTCCCGCCGGCCTGCTCGAAAGCGAAATGTTCGGGCACGAGAAGGGCGCCTTCACCGGAGCTCTCAACCAGCGGCTGGGCCGCGTCGAGCTGGCTCACAAAGGCACGCTGTTCCTGGATGAGGTCGCCGACCTGCCGCTGGAGCTGCAACCCAAGCTCCTGCGCGTTCTTCAGGACGGCCAGTTCGAGCGGCTCGGAAGCTCGCGTACGCTCACCTCGGAGTTCCGCTTGATCGCTGCCACTAACCGTGATCTGCGCGCCCTGGCGGCCGATCAGGAGTTTCGCATGGACCTCTACTATCGGCTCAACATTTTTCCGATCACGGTCCCCCCTCTGCGCGAGCGCCGCGAAGACATTCCCCTGCTGGCGCGCTTTTTTGTGCAGGATTTCGCCGCCCGCATGCGCAAGCCCATCGACGCCATCCCCGCCGAAGCCATGAATGCTTTGTTGAACTACGCCTGGCCCGGCAACATCCGTGAACTCCGCAACGTTCTCGAGCGCTCCGTCATCCTTTCCTCAGGCACCCGTCTGGAAGTCCCCAAGGACGCCCTAAGCCAGCCGCCGAACCAATCCTCCGTTGTCCTCCCCATGACCGACGCCGAACGTCGCCACATCCTGGAGGCCCTGAACGCATCTAACTGGGTAGTGGGCGGTCCCAAAGGAGCCGCCAACTTGCTCGGATTGAAGCGCAGTACCCTGCAATCCAGGATGGGACGGTTGGGCATTCGAAGACGATATTTCGTCAATTGATTCCATATCGGCGCCGCTAGATCGGCACTATCCTATTTTTTGAGTAATTTACAGCGGCATGCCGCGTGCCTAGGATGGAGAGTACTAATGCGTAAACTTCCTATTTACTTTGGGTTAGCCTACTTGGCCAGCATGCTTCATGCTCAGCATCCTGCTCTGCGGAAGCTTTCCCTTGACGAAGCGATTCAGCTCGGCCTCAAGAACAATCTGCGCGCCCTGCAGGCCGACACCGGCAACAGCCTGGCTAGATTGGAACGTATTCGCGCCCTAAGCGCATTATTGCCGACCGTGAGCGGCAGCGCGGGCGAATATGTTCAGGAGATCAACTTAGCGACTTTTGGATTCCGCTTCCCGGGCTTTCCCAACCATCATTGGTCCGTTCGGCTATTCCGACGTCCGTGCCTCAGCATCCATGAATCTGCTGGATTGGTCGGCACGCAAAAATCTGCGGGCCGCGGAGCAGAATCAGAAGGCTGTGGAACTGAGCGGGCAGGACGCGCGCGACCTGGTGGTCGAAGCCGTGGCGAATTCTTACTTGAGCA
This sequence comes from Bryobacterales bacterium, assembly GCA_963779075.1. Classification (GTDB taxonomy): domain Bacteria; phylum Acidobacteriota; class Terriglobia; order Bryobacterales; family Bryobacteraceae; genus Palsa-187. Next base: position 200,566 of record CAVZWS010000009.1, on the reverse strand, counting down.
TCATTGCCGCGGGCGCGCGCGTGGAAGCGGCGCGCTCGGAAGCGGCCACCGCGCAAGCGCTCTACGAGCGGGCCCGCGACCAGCATGCCGCCGGCGTCTCCCCCGCGATTGACGAACTGCGCTCGCAGGTCGAGTGGAAATCCCGCCAGCAGCAGCTTCTCGCGGCGCAAAATCTCTTCTCGAAGGACAAGCTCACGCTGGCGCGCGTCACTGGCTTGCCGCCAGCGCAGGATTTTGAATTGTCGGACGCCGCGCCCTACGCGCCGCTCGAAGGACTTACGCCGGAGCAGATGCTGGATCGCGCGCACCAGTCGCGCGGCGATTACTTGAGCCTGAAGGCTCAGATCCAAGCGGCCGAAACCGCGCGCGACGCGGCGCTCGCCGAGCGTTATCCCAAGCTGGCGCTCGAGGGCAACTATGGCGCCAACGGCGTCAATGTCGCGCAATTGCATCCGACCTTCGCGTTTGTCGGCTCGGTAAAAGTGAATGTTTTCGATGGCGGCAGGATTCACGCCGATGTGGCCCAGGCCGACATCGAGATCCGCCAGCGTAAAGACCAACTGGGATCGCTCGACCAGCACATCGACGTCGACATTCGCTCGGCGTTGCTGGATCTGAAGTCCGCAGCGGATCAGGTAGCCGTGGCGCGCGACAATCTGGGCGTCGCGAATCAGACCTTGACGCAGGCGCGTGACCGCTTTAGCGCAGGCGTCACCGACAACATTGAAGTAGTGCAGGCGCAGGACGCCGTGGCCAACGCGCAGGAGGCGCTGATCTCCAGCATGTACGCGCACAATCTCGCGAAAGTGACGCTGGCGCGCGCCGTTGGTATGACCGACACCAATTTGAAGCAGTTCATGGGGACCAGTAAATGAAGAAGATCATCGGATTGATTGTGTTTGTGGTGGTAGTGAGCCGGCGGATACTTCATCTGGCAGGAGATGCAGAAAACCGAGAGCACCGACGACGCGGAAATCGATGGCAATGTAGTCGCCATCAGCGCCCGCGTGGCGGGTCACGTGAGCGAGGTTCTGGTGGAGGACGGGCAGATGGTGAAGAAGGGCGATGTTCTGGTAAAGCTCGATCCCAAGGATTTCGAAATCGCGATCGAGCGCGCGAAAGCCGATCTGAATAACGAGCTCGCCAATCTGCAGACGTCCCGCAACGACGTGCCGCTCACCACCGCTACCACCAGCAGCACCCTGAATGGCGCGAAGTCTACGCGACAGGATGCAGCCGAGGCGATCAACTACGCGCAGCAGCAGCAGAACGTCGCGCAGGCCCGTTTGAGCTTGGCGCAGGCCAACGTCAAAGTGGCTGAGGCCAATGCTACCAAAGCCGCGCAGGATGTCGAGCGCTACAAGACCTTGGTCGCCAAAGACGAGATCTCCAAGCAGCAGTACGATCAGGCGGTAGCCGCCTCGGAAGCAGCCAAAGCCACGGTGGACGCTCAGAAAGCCGCGGTGGTCGAAGCGCAGCACGGCATCGGCGCGGCAGCGGTGGCGGTCGAGCAGGCGAAAGCGAAGCTGGGCCACGCAGAAGCGGAAGTGCAGAATGCCATGACCGGTCCGCAGCAGGTCACCATCTACCCAGAGCGAAGTTGCAGTGGCGCAGGCCAAGGTGGCGCAGCGCCAGGCGGATCTCGACCAGGCACTGTTAAATCTTCAATACACGACTATCACGGCCCCAATCGACGGCGTCATTGGCAAAAAGAATATCAACCCCGGCCAAAATGTGGCCGTTGGCCAGCAGATGATGGCAATCGTTCCGCTCGATGACTTATGGGTCACCGCGAATTTCAAGGAGACCCAGCTCAAGGAAATGCGCGTGGGTCAAAAGGTGAAGCTTTCTGTCGACGCCTACGGCCGCGATTACACCGGCACCGTCCAGAGTATCGCCGGAGCCAGCGGCGCGAAATTCAGTCTTCTGCCTCCGGAAAACGCCACCGGCAACTACGTGAAGGTAGTGCAGCGCATCCCGGTGCGCATCGCCTTCGATCCCGGCCAGAATTCGGATCATCTCTTGCGTCCCGGCATGTCCGTGGTGCCTTCCGTGAGAGTGCGCTAACGCGGTTCTGATCCACGATCGCATGAGCACAGCAGTCGAGCCAATCGTTCCCGCAGTCGCGCCCGAATGGCGTCCGCGATTTAATCCGTGGGCCATCGCCATGACTGTTACGCTGGCGACCTTCATGGAAGTGCTGGATACCAGCATCGCCAACGTAGCCCTGCCGCACATCGCCGGCAATCTTTCCATCAGCCAGGATGAAGCCACCTGGGTACTGACCTCTTACCTGGTGGCGAACGCCGTAATTCTACCCATCAGTGCGTGGCTTTCGACCAAGTTTGGCCGCAAGCGTTTCTATATGACTTGCGTGGTGCTCTTCGGAGTCAGTTCACTGATGTGCGGCCTAGCTCCGAATCTGCCCGTCCTGGTATTGTTTCGCGTCCTGCAGGGACTGGGAGGCGGCGGCCTCGCACCTACCGAACAGGCGATTCTTGCCGACACCTTCCCTCCTGAAAAGCGCGGCCAGGCGTTTTCGGTTTACGCCATGGCGGTGGTGGTGGCGCCGGTGATCGGGCCCACGCTGGGCGGCTACATCACCGACAACTTCAGTTGGCGATGGCTGTTTCTAATTAATGTTCCGGTAGCCGTGCTCTCGCTGGTTTTGAGCGCGCGAATGTTGGAGGATCCGCCGTTCCTAGAGAAATTGCGCAAGCAGATGTTTACGGTCGACTACGTCGGCCTGGGCTTACTGGCGACGGGAATCGGCTGTCTGCAAGTGGCGCTGGATAAAGGCGAGCGCGAAGATTGGTTTAGCTCCAGCTTCATCGTCAGCTTCTCTATCATTGCCCTGGTGGCCTTGGTGAGCGCGATCGTCTGGGAATATCATCATCCCCATCCGGTGCTGGATGTGCGCCTCTTCAAGAGCCGCAATTTCTCGGTCGCCTGCATCATGATGTTCATGTTGGGCGCGGCACTCTACGGCGCCACCGTGCTGATCCCGCAACTCCTGCAAACCTTGATGGGCTACACCGCGCAGCAGGCGGGCATGGTGCTCTCGCCGGGGGGCTTGGTCATCATCGCGACCATGCCTCTCATTGGCCGGCTGCTCGGCAAGATGGACGGCCGCTGGCTGATCGTGTTCGGTTTTAGCAGCACCGCACTCGCGCTCTACCACATGACCAGTTGGACGCTGGACATCGATTTCAAGACCGCCATGATGTTCCGCGTCTACCAGGCCATCGGCATGGGCTTCCTGTTCGTGCCGATTCAAACGTTGTGCTATGTGGGCATCCCGCAGGAGAAGAACAATAACGTGAGCGGCATGACGAATCTCGCGCGCAACCTGGGCGGCAGCCTGGGTATATCGGCGATTTCGGTGATCGTCTCGCGCCGCGCGCAATATCATCAGAGCGTGCTGGCATCGCACACCAGTCAGTACGATTCCGTGTTCCAACAAAGCCTGGCCGGCTTAACGCGGACCTTCCAATCGCTAGGTTCGGACGCGGCGCATGCCACCACGATGGCGCAGCAGATGCTTTATGGCGCCATGCAACGGCAGGCCGCGCTCTTGGGCTATATCGACGCGATCTTTATCTTTTCGCTGGTTTGCGCGGTGATGGCTCCGGCTGCGTTTCTGATGCAGAAGCCTCAAAAGGGCGTGAAGTCAAGAGGCGGCCACTGATTTCGCGCGCCCCGCCTAGGTGCTGCCCATGACTCGTTGGGCGCGCACGATGAATCGATCTGGCGCCGGACCGACGAAATAGAACGGATAACAGGTGACCAGCGTCAGGACTTCACGTCCATCCGGCTGCAAAACCGTGACGTCGGACGGACTCACGATTTCCGTAGACATCACCCGGTAACGATATTCGCCCGCTAGGGTGGTGAGCGTGATCACGTCGTTTTGCCGGATGTTCCGCAGCGGACGGAACAGAGTATCGCGGTGACCGGCAATGCCGACATTGCCGCGCTGGCCGGGGAATGACGTTCCCGGGATGTGACCGCCCGCGCGACGCAGCGTGGCTTCGGCTGTTCCTTCAGCGACGATCACGGAAACGCCCAGCCGCGGTATTTCCATCCGTCCCAGCAATCCGTTGGTCGAGTCCGTGCCGGGGCTTGGAATCGCGGCAACCTGCAAGTGCGCCCGGTCAAACAACTGGCTCGCTTGCCTCTGGTAGATCCAAGTATCCGCCAGCACAAACCCACAATAGCCCAGCATGCCGGCTGCGGCCGTCAGCAAGACGTTCCGCGACCAGCTCACTAACTTCCCGACGGAATTCTGCGGTATGCCGACCTTCATTTCGCCACCGGACCGGAAACCGCTGGGGCTGCTTCAGCCTCACTATAGCCTGCTCTAGTGCGCACCGCTAGTTTTCCGGCTGTCTTCGAACGCGCCGTAAGCCGGATTTTATGGTATGTCCCGTCGCGTTTTTCGTCCGGCGACGAGTACCCGATCGTGTATTGATCCCGAATGTCCTTGGCAATGCGCTCGCAAATCTCCACGGTTTCAGTCAGTTGTGAGGGAAAGAACGCTTGCCCGCCGGTTTCATGAGCCAGACGGCGCAGCACTGCCGGCTTCCCGTCGGGATCGTCCTGGTCGAAGATGCCGATGGTGTAGATCATGGCGTTCGATTGTTCCGCCATCTTCAGTACATGGGCGAGAGGGGCCTTGCTCGCGTTGTCGCCTCCGTCGCTGATCACGATCAGAACTTTCTTTTCCCGCGCGCCTTCCTGCAAACGCGTCAGCCCCTCGACGATCGCATCATAGAGGGCGGTTGTACCAACCGCCGGCTGCCCCCAGACTGCGGCTCCCAGTTGTTCGACGCCATCGCTGAAGCGAATGCCGGGAGGCAGGCCCTCCGACACTGTCTCGTTGAAGTTCACGACAAACATCTGATCGCTGGAATTGCTCGAACGGACAAAGGCGCGGGCGCCGGCGGTCACTTCGTCCAGTTTCTCTCGCATGCTGCCGCTGTGGTCGATCACCAGGCCGACGGCGACGGGCGTATCATCATGCCGGAACAGACGGATCGGCTGGGGCCGGCCATCTTCGAATACTTCGAAATCCTCGCGCTTAAGCTGGGGGACCGTGTGACCCTGATGATCGCGCACAGTGGCACCGAGCACCACCAAGGCGACATCCACCGAGATCTGGAACGCCCCCGGTTCGGAGCCTTGCTGGCTGCTAGACCTAGGCGCTGGGGATTGCGCCATCGCAACCCGTCCGGCTGCCAGCAGGAGAGCGATGAGAGCATATTTCATGTGGACTGTCGCGCCTCTTCAGGAAGCTTCGATCCGGCGATACTCGGGGCGCCACATTGCGTCCTCCACTTGCTGTACGATATCGGCCAGCCGGGCTTCGGCCAAGCCTTCCTGCATGGCCGCTTCGGCCACGGCCACCGCAACGGTCACCGTGACACTGCGCAGGTCCTCGATATGCGGCAGCAGGGTGGCGCCCGCCAGGCGCACGGCTACCAGGCTCGAAAGCGCGTTGGCCGCAGCCATGAGCATTCCTACACTAATATATCTGGCGCGCGACACGATCGTGCCCAGGCCCACGCCGGGGTACAGCATGGCATTGTTCAGTTGGCCGATCACATGTGTGGTCCCTTTATGCGTGACGGGGGTGAACAAGCCGCCGCTTGCAATTAAAGCACGCCCATCGGTCCAGGTGATCAGATCCGCGGGCGTGGCCTCGGCGAGCGGAGCCGGACTGGAAAGCGGGAAGATGATGGGCCGGTCGGTATGCCAGGCCATTTCCCGGATGATGGACTCGGTGAATGCGCCCGCTTGTCCTGAGGTACCGATCAGCATGGTGGGACGCACCTGGTGGATTACTTCGGCTAAGTCGATTGCACGGGCGCTTCGGGAGCGCGGCGATCCTTTCCGGAGTTCCCCGATGTCGTCGTGGTCCCGTCTCCATCCTTTTACCTCGCCGGCCGGCCGAGCATAGACTATGTGATGGTCGGGGAGCTCATCGCCCATGTCATCGGTGATCAGACCATCGGTGTCGACGCACCAAAACCGGCGGGCGGCGGTTTCCGTGGTCAGGCCTTCTGTAACCATGACGTCGCGGATCAGGTCGGCGATGCCGATTCCCGCCGTGCCCGCGCCGAAAATCACCACGCGTTGATTGCGCAGCGGAGTTCCGCATACCCGCATCGCTGAAACCAGTGCGGCCAGCGTGATGGCGCCGGTACCCTGCAGATCATCGCTGAAGGTACGGAACAGCCCGTGATATTTTTCCAGGATGCGGCGCGCATTGCCCATCGCGAAATCTTCCAGTTGCAGCAGCGCGTTCGGAAACAGCCGGGCCGCGGTCCTTATGTAAGCGTCGATAAACTTGTCGTAGCGTTCGCCGCGAACTCGGGCGTGCCGGTTTCCGGGATACATCGGATCGTCACGCAGACTTTGGCGATTGGTGCCCACGTCGATCATTACCGGGATCACCCGGGCCGGGTCGATTCCGCCCGCCGCCGTATAGATCGCCAGCTTGCCGATGGCAATTTCAATCCCGCCCACGCCCCAATCGCCGATTCCGAATATCTGCTCGGCATCGGTAGCTAGGATCAAATCGATGTCGTCGGGCCCGGCGCCAAGGTTTCTGAACGCTGCTTCAATCCCGTCGGGCTCGTCGATCGAAAGATATACTCCGCGGGGACGCCGGCACTCGTGATGGTATTGTTCCATCGCGAGGCCGACCGTGCGATCGTTCACGATCGGGATCATCTCGCGCAGATGCTCCGAGAACAGCCGGAAGAACAACACCTCATTGCGGTCGTGGAGCGCGGTTAGATATATGTTTTTGCCCAGCGCATCCGGCAGCCGCTGGTATTGGATATAGGCTGAGGCGACTTGCGACTCGAGCGTGCTGATGACCGGTGGAAGCAGCCCGTTGAGGCCCAAGCTCTCCCGTTCTTGGGCGGTGAACGCGGAGCCCTTGTTCAGCAGCGGCGTAGTGAGAACCGCCATTCCCCGTTTGGAAGTCACGTGACTGCCTGCTCCTTCAGGCCGGCTCTTCCGCAGCGGCGGGACCAACAACGGGATAACTTTCTGTTGCATCCAGTGGCTCCTTCACGCCTCGGACCGCTCTCCAGGGCGGCGCGCCCCGTGCGGCGCGCCGGCCCGATTCGTCGCAAGCCTTACAGTCGCTGCGCTTTGGGATCAGACTCAGGCTCAGGCCGCCGGCCAGAGCCAGCATTCCGAACAAGGCCACTAGCGGCATCGAACTGCCGGTTGCCGGGAGCGCCGGCGCGGGCTCAGCCTGAGCTACTTCAGCTGCGGGAGGCGGCGTGACGACCTGCGCGATCTCCACTTCCTCGCCGGTCGGTTGGATCGCCTTTACGGGCGCCCTCTCGAGTTGCGACTACCACTGGCTCCTCCGCGCGTCTTGATCGGGGCGGTGACTTCAGGAGTAATCTCGGTCCGGCGTGAACAGAACCGCGTCATGGGTTTCCTTCGCCAGCACGATCGCCCTAGCCTTCGGGTAGACGAATTCCTCGCCCCACAGGCGGCCCGGATAGAACCAGGCGCGGAGAGCTTCGGGCTCGCCGGCCGGTCTTTCGCGGAAGGTCATCACGGTCTTGTCGGTGGCTTTAAGGCGATAGTTCGGGATGGCCAGGATGGTGGCATAGACCGTCAATTCGTCCTTGCTGAAGATCTGGACGATGTGGCGGTCGGATTGCGAGTCCAGAATTTTGAAGACGTAAGTGCCGGCGGGCAGCACTCCATAGCCTTGAAGGTGGACGCCCGGGATTTCCACGGGTCCGCTAAAAGTGATGACGGTCTTCTTGTTCCATTCGTCGGCCGTGGCGCTGGGCGAGAAAGCCAAGCCCAGAAGCGCCAAGCCCAATACGGTCGGTGCTGCTTTCAAAAATGTCATTCGTTCTCCTTTTGGTGTTCTAAGCTCTGCGAGCCTGTGCTCTCGCTTCGCACGCCTGGACTAAGGCACGCCGGGGTCCGTTGCGATCGAGCATCAACTGCGGTACGAATAGTGGGCCCGCGACGGGCATATAGCCACACCTGTCGCGCTGTTGCATTGGATCGATGAGAAAAATACACCCCTCGACGGGAGCGGAAGTGACTTCTGGGGGAGCTTGATCTGACCGATTGCGGTCAGGCTGACCGGATTACGTCAAAGCAGTGAGGATGGGGTAAGGTGGTGGTGCCCGCCGGAGTCCGCTGCGCCTGGAAAGCGGTTATTGTCGAGCCTTCTGGCCATTCGTGAAGAACAGGGCAAGGCCGCCAATCAAGGCAATCGCCCCTATGATCGGAGGCAGGGGCAGGGTGTGGGATCTCTCGGCAGTCACGTGCAACGGTCCCAGATCTACAACGTTGTCTCGACTGGTGTAGCTGATGCCCTGGTAGGCGAAAGCAATGATTCCTATCGCAATAAGCGCAATTGCCAATAGTTTTGTCGCACTCATCGGGACTCCAGTTTCGCAGACCTTAGCGCGTCAGGCGGTAGTTACTAATCGGTCCCCAAAGTCCGGTAGCTTGCAATACCCAGACCGATACGGCGACCACCACAACCACGTTCAGAATGGTTTTGATGCTTCCGGCCATCGGGATGAAGCGATTGATCAGCCACAGCGCCATGCCCACCACAATCAACGCGATCACAATATTTATCAAAGGCATTTTGAATACTCCTCGCCGACCCCAAGTGCAATCCATGGTCCATATGCCATCGATGGCCTACATGCCTTCAATGGCCCACGTGCTTTCGATCGAGAGAAAGCTTGAACGCCCGGTAATCCCTGAACGGGTGCGATCTGACTATCCACCGCCCCGTTTCAGGGTTTTGCCGGTCTGCATCGGAATCTCTACCGAGACAAACCTCTTTTGCGGCGCAGCAGGCCGAAGCCTAATAGGGCGCCGCCTACTAAACTTAGGGTTGCCGGCTCGGGGATGGCGCTGGAGCTTATGTTCCCCTGAACCGTAGTACTGCCGATCTCTGCACCGGAAGACGGATTCACTATCTTGGTTTGCACCGTGGTTTGAAACGATGTCGGGCCAAAATTTCCTGAGGTTGCATTGCTGGCGCCAGGCCCGAGTTGCAGTGGAAGCCAGTTGAGAGTAATCGTACTGGAATCCAGATACGCTGTACCGGTGGCCGCAGTGCCTTCAAAAAACCCTGTGGCGCCGTCGGTCACGTCGGTTACGACCAGATCAAAAGTGAACCCGGCGAAGGTGGACCCCAAGCCGCCTGCCTGTGTCGAGCAAGACGCGCACGCCAGGGTAAAATTTCCAAAGTTTACATTTCCCGGTACGGCGTTAACGGAGTTCATATCGGGTACGAACGCGAGGGTCGCCGCCGCGCCCGACGAACTTTGCAGGACCAGGTTGCCGGAGCCGTTAAAATCCGTCCCCCCCGATCCCGTTTGGGCGGTGTTGAACGTTATGGTGTCGGCGCTAGCGCTTGCAGCCATCAGGAAGACCGCCGCTCCGGTTAGCGCGGCAGATCGGATAATACGTGCTATTTGCATGTAGAGTGTACTCCTTAGTGTCAAGTAATAGTGCCTGTTTTTAATGGAATAGCAGGCATTTTAGGAAGAGCAGGCGAAGGCCCAAAGAGCCCGTAGTTGACAGGAAGAGCGCCATTCAGTTCATGCTACAGGATTTTCGGAACACACTAATACTCACTAAAAGCATGACTATTATAGGGGAATATGTTGACTATTGGCGGTCAAGTGACCACGCACGGTCAGCCGAAAACTCCGCGAGGTAACGCTCTATTCCTGCCAGATAGAGAAGCCTACGGACCTTCTCAATGTCGTCACGAAACGCAATCCTGCGATGTGTTAAGAGCAATATCGAGGCGACTACGCCGTACTAAAGAATCGGTTACGCCGCGTTTGCAGTGAGCCTCAGAATAGAACCAATAATGTCATGCCGGATGGAAAACTGTGAATCAGTATCCTAACGCATTTTGACGCTTGCTCGGTCGCAAGCGTGACTAGGGCCATGCCCTAAAGAAATGTGCTGGCCAGTCGATAAGCGCTCTGTCATTGGTCCGTACGACTCGGCGAACGGTGAATCTATTCACGCGCGCTGGGGAGGTTGCCGCGTTGAAAGTCCGAAGTGTTTTTTTGATAATTCTCTTGCTGTGGGCGGCGAATGCTTACGCTACTCCGGTAAACGTCGGACTGGGAGCGGCAAGCTTATTTGCGGTTCTCGGCGGAACAACCGTTACCAACACCGGCATCAGCTCCATCGATGGAAATCTGGGACTCTGGTCTGGGACATCCATCACGGGCTTTCCTCCTGGGACCGTCAATGGAACCATCGACGCCACCAACGCGAGCGCAATGCAGGCCCAAATGGACCTGACCAGCGCGTACAATCTTGCCGCGGCCCAACCCTGCGGAGGCGTTTTGACCGGTCAAAATCTGGGCGGGAAGACCCTGACGGCTGGAGTCTATTGCTTTGCGTCCGCGGCGCAGTTGAATGGAACCCTCATTCTCAACGCCCAGGGAGAGGCAAATGCGGTCTTCATTTTCGAGATAGGAGGCACGCTGACAACTCTAAGCAGTTCGCGGGTGACGATTATTAATGGAGGTACCGGCAATAATGTTTTCTGGCAGGTCGGCGGCTCGGCGACTCTCGGGACTAGCAGCCAATTCGCAGGGAACATTCTCGCGCTTTCGGACATTACGCTTGATGCGGGCGCAGATATTTCGTGTGGCAGGGCTCTGGCGCTCAACGGAGCTGTGACAATGGATACCAACGATGTCTCCATCAATGCGCCAGGGTGCGGCGCCGGGATCGCCACTGCTCCCGAGCCCGGAACTGCCACCTTCTTGAGCATCGGCCTTCTCTTGGGCTTGACTGGATACACGCGGCGGTTACTTAGCTTGTCGAAGCAGGCCGCTTAGCTGCTCAAAAGGAAGGCGATCCTCCGAACTGTGCCAAGCAAGTGACTATATATGGTCACAATCGCAATAAAAAATGCTGATCGCCGTAGCTTCCGTGATACTATGAGTCTTGACCGCCATTCTTGGCGTCCCAATGTTTGCGGAACGCGACATATGCGTTCTTCCGGCAAACGGCTTCCTGGATCGACGGGGCAAAGGAGAAATGCGCTTTGAACTCCGCGGCCTCACAACCCGTCGCCATCCGTTGGCTGACGGAAAACGGACCCAAAGAACTTGAGTTGCTGCTCCGCGCCGTAATATTCCATCCCTCCACGCCCATCCTCATTGCCGATAATGATCGCCGTTACCGGGAGGCCAGCGTCGGTGCCAGCAAGCTGCTCGGGCTGCCGCGTGAAAAAATCATCGGCCGCAGGCTGGACGATTTTGCGGTTCCCGAAATCAGGCCGGTCATCTCGGAGCGCTGGCGGACTTTTCTCGAAGAGGGCGAGCAAGTGGGAACGCTCCAGCTGTTGGGTCCGGACGGAGCTCCGCGGGATGTCGAGTACGTGGCGAAAGGCAACGTGCTGCCGGTTCGCCACCTGCTCGCGCTGCGCGACAAGACTTCGGCAGCCGCGCCGGACGCAGATCCCGCTGCAAAACTCTATTCCCTCCTGGGTACAAGACTTTGCTCTCTCGCTGTTGGACGTGGACGGACAGATCGTCGCCTGGTATGGCGGGTCGGAGCGCATCTACCAGTACACCAGCGACGAGGCCGTGGGCCAGAACGTATCGCTTCTGAATCCTGAGGAAGACCCGCTGCAAGTCACCATGCGCGAAGAGTTGAAGCGGGCCGCGAGCGAAGGCCATTTCGGCACTGAAGGCTGGCATCTGCAAAAAGGATGGTACTCGATTCTGGGCCAACGTGATCACCATGGCCCTGCGGAGCGAAAGCGGAGATTTGCAGGGCTATGCCCGGGTGGTGCGCGACTTCAGCGAGCGTCACAAACGGGATGAGAAGTTGCGGCGCAGCCGGGAGCGCGTCCGCACGGTACCGGCCGAGTCGACTATCGTAGGCGTGGTTGCCGGAGAGTTTGACCGCATCCCGGAAGCCAACGACACTTTTCTCGACCTGGTCGGCTATAGCCGTGAGGATCTGCGGGCCGGCCGCTTGGTCTGGCCCGACCTGACGCCTAAGGAGTATGTGGGCCTGGATGAGTTTGCGCACGAAGAAGGCCTGCGCTTCGGGGCTTGCACGCCCTTCGAAAAAGAGTTGATCCGCAAGGACGGGACGCGTGTACCGGTATTGGTCGCCACTGCCGTCCTGAAATTGTCGCCTTTCCGCTGGATCACCTTCGTAACCGATCTGCGCGAGCGCGACCGACAAGAGGATATCGAAGGGCAGTCCTTCGAAGTTACGCAGAACTTCGAAGAAATTATCGGTTCCAGCGCGGCCATCAAACGGGTGATGGGACAGGTGGAGGTGGTGGCGCCGACCGACGCTACGGTTTTGATCCTGGGTGAAACCGGAACCGGCAAAGAGTTGATCGCGCGCGCTATCCACCGCATGAGTCCGCGGCGGAACCTTCCGTTCATCAGCTTGAACTGCGCCGCGATCCCCACCGGCCTGCTCGAAAGCGAGTTGTTCGGCTACGAGCGCGGCGCCTTTACCGGCGCCTTGGGGCAAAAGATCGGCCGCTTCGAAATGGCGCATCGCGGGACTCTGTTTCTCGATGAGGTCGGCGACATTCCATTGGACCTGCAGCCCAAGTTGCTGCGCGCTTTGCAGGAGAAGTCCTTCGAGCGCTTGGGCGGCACGCGAACCATCCCCATCGACGTGCGGCTGGTGGCGGCCACGAACCGGAACCTCACTCAGATGATGGGCGACAAGCTCTTTCGTAGCGATCTGTATTACCGGCTGAAGGTCTTCCCCATCATCACGCCTCCGCTGCGCGACCACCCCGAGGACATACCCATTCTGGCCCGGTATTTCACCAAAAAGTATGCTGCCAAAATGGACCGGACCATCGACAAGATCCCGGCGGACACGATGAAGGCCCTGATGAATTGGTCCTGGCCCGGTAATGTTCGCGAGCTGGAGAATTTCATGGAACGCTCCGTGATCCTGTCGCGCGGTCCCAGCCTGCGCGCGCCGTTAGCGGAATTGCGCTCGGACGCCCCAGAAGACGGCGGCAACTCTACTCTCGAAAAAGTGGAGCGGGACCATATCCTGCGGGTCTTCCGCGAAACCGGCGGGGTGATCAGCGCCGCCGCCAACCGGCTGGGAATGCCGCGGACGACTTTGAACGCCATGATGAAAAAGCTGGGCATCTCGCGCGCTGACCTTTAGTGCGCTTCATCGCAAAGCGCCAATCGGAGCAGCCGCCGCGCCACCGGATCATTTCCCACTTGCGAACATCGTCGCAAACATCGCGAGGCTTGCTGCCGTCATCACCACCACCGTGGTCCATCCTAGCCCTGCCATCCATCGCGAGTTCGACCGCGATCCCATGATTGCCGGATTGCTGGTCAGAAGCAGCAGGATGACAATAAGCGGCGGCGCCAGGACGCCGTTCAGTACCGCCGACCAGAACAGCATCGATACTGCATTGAAGCCAGCGTAATCCAGGACCAGGCCCAGCCCCAGGCCGACCGCGATCACTGCATAGAATCCGCGCGCGGTTCCGGCATGATCGGCCAAAGATCCGCGCCACGCCGCACCCTCGGCCACTGCGTAGGCGCTTGATCCTGCCAGCACCGGGACGCCCAGCATTCCCGCGCCAATCAGCCCCAGACTGAAGAGCCAGTAGGCTCCGTTCCCGGCCAGCGGCCGCAGCGCCTCGGCCGCATCCTGCGCGGTTGAAATCGTGGTCTTGCCGTGCGCGTGCAAAGTTGCGGCGGTTGTAAGGATGATGAAGTACATGATCAGGTTCGAGAAGAACATCCCGGTGATCACATCGTTGCGGGATTTTCGCAGTTCGGCGTCGGAGGCGCCTTTTCTTGCCTCAACCGTCAACTCTCCCTGCTCGCGCTCTTCCTCAACTTCTTGCGACGCCTGCCAGAAGAACAGGTAAGGGGAGATGGTGGTTCCGAAGATTCCTACCAGCGTGGCCCAATATTTCGCGGACTGTTCAACATGGGGGACGAACGTAGCGTAAAGGACCGCTCCCCAATCCGGTTTGGCGAAGAACGCCGCCAGGACATAGCAAAACAGAATGAGCGTCATCCATTTGAAGATGCGCGCGATGGCGTAGTAGGACCACCAGATCAGGAAGGCGCCGATCACCAATGCATAGGCCGGCGTCCAGTACATGCTGTTAATGCCGGTCATCAACTCGGTGACCTTCCCCATGCCGCCGAGGTCGGCCCCAATGTTCACCGTGTTCGCGATCACCAGGAGAGCGCAGGCGCTCCACAATACCCATCGCGAATAGTGGCGCCGGATAACGCCCGCGAGCCCCTGGCCCGTCACCATGCCCAGGCGCGCGCACATCATCTGCACCGCGGTCATCAGCGGGAAGGAGAAGAGCGCCGTCCATAAGGGCGCGTAGCCGAACGCCGCGCCCGTGACGGAATAGGTAGAAATGCCGGAGGGATCGTCGTCGGCTGCGCCGGTGATCAATCCCGGCCCCAGACGGCTGAAGAACCTCCGGAAGTGCAATGGCCCGAGTAGTGGCTTGTAAGTTTTCGACCGCTGGCTCTGGCTCATCGGCACGTCGCAGGCGTCAACGAATCATGAGTCGATCCAACCCGATGAACCGCGGGGCAAGATCTAAACCACGCGCCGGCCGCTCACCAGGTTGACCACTACGAGTATCACGGCGACAACCAGCAACAAGTGGATCAGGCTGCCTCCAATGCTGAGACTAAATCCCAGAAGCCACAAAATCAAGAATACAGCTACAAGTGTCCAAAGCATAATTTCCTCTTTCTTTCGATTTCGAACTGTTGTTAATTTGACGAGGTTGCCTTCTGCCCTCTCACCTGCAACTCGTTCACCACTTGCTGCACGTTTGGAACCGTGGATGCCAGCGCTTGAGCCCGGCCGCGCTTGGCTTGGGAATCGACATCGCCGGTCAGAGTGACCACGTTGTTCTTGACGGCGTACTTAACGCTGTCCTGGAGGCTCTCTTGAATCAGGGCCGCATGCAGATTACTCTCGATGCCTTTATCCAAATCGGAGTTCATCCTCTTCGCATCGCTCTCGTCGCCGGGCGGAAGCACGGCAATCTGATTCGCAACCACCTGAATCCCCGCCATGGTTCTGGCGATGGCCTCGGCTTGTCCTTTGTCGCCGTCGGTCGCCACGTGCCCGCCCAGGGTAACCACGCTCTTGTCGCGATCCTGAGTCACGGACACATCCTTGAGGCCGGCCTGATCGAGCGACGTGCGGATGCTGCCCGAGACATCGGCGGCTTTGGTTGAGTCATTCGAGCATCCGGCCAGGGTCCCAACGGCTAACAACGCCAGCAGGGACAAATACGGTATGAGGGTCTTCATGGTTCCTCCTTGTTGCTAATGGTTCAAATTCTTAGGGGCGAATGGAACCCAGGCGCCCGCGGTTCGCCGGCCGCTAGTTATACCAGGATTGTGATCGCAAGCCTTTGCTGCGGATAGTTACGGTCGTAGAGGTAATAGCCATTGTCGTAGTCGATATAGACGTCATCGGAGGCGTACCAGTCCTGCGACCAGGTTTCGGGCCAGGGATCCAACAACAAGAACGAAGTCCCTTCATACTCGAAACGCGGATAACCCAAATACATCGCTGGAAGCGCCCCGAGGCGGAAGAAGTGCTGGTTACCGAAGTACAAATTGAACGTGCTTTGCGGGATGTAGTAGCCACCGTAGCCTCCGCGCTGCGCCCACGAGCGATGGTCGGAAGCCCAGTTGCGGGAGCCGTCTTGCTGGAACGTATCGTGCCCCTGCCAGCCGCCGCCCTGCTTGAGCCATCCCCGCTGTTGCTGCCAGGATTGCGCCTGCTGCCTGCTGCGCTGCGGCTGCTGCTGCTGCTGTGTCTGCGAGAGGATCGAACGTTGTTGAGCTTGCGGCTGCTGGCGTTGCTGCTGTTGAGATGCCTGTTGTGCACGCTGCTGCGGTGCTTGAGTACGCTGGGGTTGAGGCGCTTGCTGGGCGCGTTGTGGTAGCTGCTGGGCTTGCGGTGCGCGCTGCTGCTGTTGTGGTTGCTGAGCACGTTGCGGCTGCGCTTGCGGTTGTTGCTGTGCCGCCTGAGTATGCCGCTGTTGAGGTGCTTGCTGAGCACGTTGTGGCTCCGCCTGGACCTGCTGCGCGCGCTGCTGTTGTTGTTGAGGCGCTTGCTGGGCGCGTTTCGGCTGCTGCTGGGCCTGCGGTGCGCGCTGCTGCGGTTGTGCTGGCTGAGCGCGCTGCTCTGGCTTGCCTCCCTGCTTCTCTCCTTGCTTTTCGTCGTGCTGCGCGTATCCAGGTACTATCAATCCCGAAAGCAGGCAGATTGCCGCGGCACCGGCTCTATTGGTGAATCTCATTTGATACAACTCCTAGTCGCAGCCTGATACAGGCACGTGGAGTGCCACGCGGCACATAGCATTGGTGAACCGCCGGAGAGTAATGTGGTCCATGCCGTGCACTAGAACCACCATGCCAATTGAGCCCGAAAAAGGCGCCCATTGAGGCGCTCTAACCGGCGCGCGGCCAGACGGCCGCGGTTACTACTGGCCGTGGCCGTGACGTTCTTCGTGGCACCGCCGTCGGGCAGAACCTCGTGCCGGATCGCGCGAATAATCTCACGCCGGACATGCATCCCATCGGATGGGAAGGCAAACTCCGCTTTCATTCCGTGAGCGCCTATGGTCCTGCGGCCCTTGCGGGTGCCGCGGTTTATGATGGCTTCCTCCAGGGAATCGATTTCCCGCGCGAGTGGGGACAGGGCGGCCTGGGGTACAGCAAGCGTTTAGGTTCCACGCTGGCCTATTCGGGAGTTCGTAACCTGCTCGGGTTTGGTCTCGATTCGGCGCTGCATCAGGACCCGCGATACTATCGCTCCACCGAGCACGGCATGTGGCGCCGTGCCAAACACGCGTTCCGCGAAACTATATTCACGCATAAGGACTCAGGCGGTGAGACACTCGCCACCTGGCGAGTGGGGAGTGCTTACGGCGCGGCCTTTATTTCTAACGAATGGTACCCCGACCGGGTCAACACCGTAGAGCTGGGCCTCACGCAGGGGTCCACTCAACTCGGCTTCGATCTGCTGTCTAATCTGGGCTCTGAGTTCTGGCCCGACATCAAAAGAAAGTTGCTGCATCGCAAGCCGTAATGTACGGGCGACCGCCCTTGGTCATTTGACGCAGGACGGTCATCCGTATAGGGCCATCCCTTAGAGATCTACTCCCCTCCAGGTGATATCCGGAACCTAATTGAATGATCCCATGGCGATCCTCGAATGGCCATCCGCGTGCATTAATGGTTGTCGGCGAAAGGAGTCTGGAAAAATATCCCGGACAAGTGTTTATGTTTCGCCGTGGTTGCGCCATGGGCGGGGAAATCTCGCCATGAGAATAACTTCCGCGGAGTCCGCACTATCTCACCGGGCTGTTATCAGGGAGGAATGTGATTCCCGTGAAACTGTGGCCTCTGCTGTTGATTCAATGCTCCCGCTCGTATCGCCGCCTGCTGGCTACCGGCTGAAACGCTGGACCTGCGGGGCCTTACGAGTCATAATTTCAAGGGATGGAGAGGGGAGCGTGGGTGCCATGCGAACTCGACTCTGCCGATTGATATTCCTGCATTTCGCTGGCATTAGGAGTTGTATTTGCGCGGGCGCACGTCGAGAGCGTGCTCCCCAGTGCGGAAAGCATTATCGCTCCATATGATCAGGCCCGCTCGGAGAATCGCGCCCGCCTTCGCCCTTATATCGTTACGCGCGATTATCGGTTGTTCGGCAGCGAAACAACAGACGGCCAGGGCCGAGGTGATTGCGCGGTTGACTTTCGACTCCCCCGGGACTAAAACAGTTTGTGATCCAGCAGGCTAGCGGCATGGGACTGGGCGAAAGAATCGTCCGTCAGATGCTGGAGCATGAAACCGAGATTGGCAGGAACAATAAATCCACCGACCTGTCTCCAGCCAATTATGATTTCCGTTATCTGCGCGAAGAAGAATTGGATGGCCGGCGCTGCTATGTGCTGGCAGATCGTCCGCGGCGCAAAGACAAAAACTTTGCTGCGCGGCGAAATCTGGGTGGATTCGGTCACGTACCTACTCCATCGGACGGAAGGCGAACTGGCCCGGAGCCCCTCGTGGTGGCTTAAGGACGCGCGCGTGGCGCTGATTTATGGCGATGTCGGCGGAATGTGGCTGCAGACCAGTTCGGAGTCGAGCGCGGACGTTCGCTTTCTGGGACGCCACACCATGCTATCGCGCGATGTGGAGTACAGCATGAGCACGCTGGCAGCTTCCGCGGGCCCAACGGCCCGTGGCCGATAAATGTCTAGAAGCTTCTTAGCGGCCGCACGGCTAAGCGCACTAGTATTGCTCTTGACATTGGTCCCAACGTCCCTCTCCTATGGCTATTCGGTGCTGACGCACGAAACCATCGTCGATTCTCTTTGGGATGCTTCGCTCCAGAAGATGCTCCTGGCGCGATTTCCCGCCGCGACTCCCGAAGAGCTGGAAGAGGCCCACGCCTACGCCTATGGCGGCTGCATTTTACAGGATATGGGGTACTATCCGTTCAGCAGCAAATTCTTCAGCGATCTGACGCATTACGTCCGCAGCGGGGACTTCATCATCGCGCTGATCCGCGAATCCCAGGACCTCGACGAATACGCCTTTGCGCTAGGTGCGCTGGCCCATTATGCTGCTGACGACAGCGGCCATCGCCTCGCCACCAATCTGGCGGTGCCGATCCTCTATCCTGAGCTCCGCAGCAAGTTTGGCAGAATCGTGACCTACTGGGACAATCCTCATTTCGCACCTGCGAACGGAGTTCGGCTTCGATGTCCTGCAGGTAGCGCAAGGGCGCTATGCGACCGACAGCTACCACAAGTTCATAGGCTTCCAGGTCTCGAAGCCCGTGCTTGAGCGCGCGTTCAGCGACATCTACGGCCTGGAGCTCAAGGATGTCTTCGGGAGCTTGGATCTGGCGCTAGGCTCGTTCCGCTACAGCGTCAGCAATATTATTCCGGGAATGACGCGCGTGGCATGGCAACTCAAAGGCGATTCCGTCGTCAAAGATATACCGGGAATGACAAAGAAGAAGTTCCTGTACAATCTTTCGCGCTCCAGCTATGAAAAGGATTTTGGAAAAGGATACCACCGGCCCGGGTTTCGTACGCGCTTTGTATCCTGGATTCTAAAGATTGTTCCGAAGGTTGGTCCCTTCAAATCGCTCAAATTCCGGGCGCCGACGCCGGAGGTGGAGAAGATGTTCATGACCAGCTTCAATGCAACTGTCGACAACTACCGGGCGTTGCTGGTGAAGGTCGGCAGTGGCCGCACTGAACTGGTGAACGAGAATTTCGACATTGGCAAACCTACCGTCGCCGGCGAGAATATCTGGGAGCCGACCTGGCTTATGACAAGCTGCTGGACAAGCTCGCAGACCATAAATTCGCGAGGCGTCTCAGCGGATCTTCGCGGCTAATATTCTGGACTACTACAAGCACCGCAAGCCTCCTGTCTCGCCCCCTACCAAAAAGGCTAGCGGCGAGTGGGCGAAGGTGCTCGAACAACGCGCGCAACTCGAGCAGCTCCAGCCGGAAGTGGCGACGGAACCGTGAAGTCCTGTCGCGCCACGGCTATTCTGACGGTGCTTCTTCTCCTGCACTGTCCGCTTCCAAGCGCAATCGCTTCCCATAGCCGATGCAGATCCTCCTGCGGTTGCAGACTCTGCCGCCGCCGCGGATTCCGGCACTCCCGCGCCAGCGCCCGACGAGCAGTTGCTCACACCCAAACTTCTGCTGCGGCACATCGCGACCGATCAGAAGCGGATCTGGCTGTTCCCAGCGGCGGCGGCCCACGGCAGATACTGGAAGCCGGCCCTAGCTATCATTGGCGTGACCGCGGGATTGGTGGCCCTTGATCCCCACGATACGCCGTTTTTCTCGCGCGCTTCTTACCAAGCAAAATCCGGCGGTTCACGGTATCGGCCATGTTCTCAGCGGCACGAACACGGGTCTATTCATTGCCGCCGTGCCGATTTCGTTCTATGTTGCCGGGCTTATTCACAAGGACACGTACAGCACCAACACGGCGCTCCTCGCCGGCGAGGCAGTCCTCAATGCTGAGATTGTCACCATCGCCATGAAAGACATCAGCCGCCGGCTGCGTCCTGTCGACGTCGGTCCGAACGGCAACTTCAACGACACTTGGTTCGACTCCAAAAACCGCAGCGTCGGAGGATTCGGCAGTTTTCCTTCGGGCCATACCGTGGCCGCCTTCTCGGTGGCGACCGTTTTTGCCGAACGCTATCGGACCCACCGCTGGGTGCCGTGGGTAGCCTATGGGCTGGCGGGCGTGGTCGGCCTGTCGCGGCTAAATGTACAGGCGCATTTCCCTTCCGACATCTTTCTTGGCGCCGCCCTCGGGTATTCCATCAGCCACTTTGTAGTGCTCCGGCCGTAATTCAGGCTGCGCCGCCTGCGGTAAGCTAGGGGATTCTTGCGAGAGCCACCTACCACCGGCACGGCGATTAGCCCGCAGCGCCCAGGCGCGAGCCCGCCTGTCAATAGCCCCAGCCAGGTGCTGTTTGCGAGCCTGATCGGCACCACCATCGAGTTCTTCGACTTCTACATTTACGCGACTGCCGCGGTCCTTAGTCTTCCCAAAGTTGTTCTTCCCGGCGTCCGATCCGGCCACCGCCCGCCTCGCGTCGCTGGCGACATTTGGGATTGCGTTCTTCGCGCGGCCGGTCGGCTCGGCGCTCTTCGGCCACTTCGGCGATCGCGTTGGCCGCAAGACTACGTTAGTTGCCGCGCTGCTCACCATGGGGCTCTCGACGGTGGCGATCGGCGCCCTGCCGGCGTATCAGACCATTGGTGTCGCGGCGCCGGTGCTCCTTGCGCTCTTTCGCTTTGGCCAGGGCCTGGGCCTCGGAGGCGAGTGGGGCGGTGCAGTGCTGCTGGCGATCGAGAATGCGCCGCCCGGCAAGCGCGCCTGGTACGGCATGTTTCCGCAGCTCGGCGCGCCCGCTGGATTCATCTTGTCCGGGGGCACATTCCTGGTGCTCTCCAGGTGGCTCACCGACGAACAGTTCTTTGCCTTCGGTTGGCGCATCCCTTTCCTGGCGAGTTCCGCGCTGGTGTTGATTGGCCTCTACGTGCGGCTGACCATCACGGAGACTCCGGTATTCCAGGGACGCGCTCAGCCGCCGGGAGCAAGTGAAGGTGCCGATGCTGGCGGTGTTCCGCGACCACACCGGGGCGCTGATCGTAGGCACCATGGTGTCGCTCGCAACCTTTGTGCTGTTCTACCTGATGACGGTCTTCGCGCTGTCCTGGGGCACCACCGCGCTCGGCTATAGCCGCGAGAAGTTCCTGGTGATGCAGTTGTTCGGCATGATCTGTTTTCGCGCTGGCGATTCCGAGTCGGCGGGCTGCTGGCGGAGCGGGGCCGCCGCCTCACGCTTCTGTGGGTAACGTGCGCGATCGGCGCGTTCGGCCTGATCATGGCGCCGATGTTCGTCGCAGGGACCGCCGGCGCGGTGATGATGATGGCCGTGGGCCTGACCTTGATGGGCCTGACCTATGGCCCGCTCGGCACCGTCCTATCCGAGCTATTTCCAACCTCGGTACGTTACACCGGCAGTTCGCTGACCTTCAACTTTGCTGGCATTTTCGGTGCTTCGCTCGCACCCTACATTGCCACCGGTCTCGCCAAAGACCTACGGCCTGCAGTATGTCGGCTACTACCTCTTCGGAGCAGCGGTATTGACGCTGATCGGGCTGATCGCGAGCCGCGAAACCAAAGACGACGTGTTGTAATGCGATCCCCCACGCAATTCGAATCACCGACCGGCTCCGCAACCGGCGTGCGCGAATCAGTGCTCCCACTATCGTTCTTTCGCTGCTGTGCGCAATGTACCTGATCCTGTTTGTGGACCGTGTGAATATTGGCACCGCTGCGCCTCTGATCAAGCTCGATCTGCATCTCAGCAATACGCAGTTGGGACTGGTCTTCTCGGCCTTTGCCGTTTCCTACGCAGTGTTCCAGCTCCTCGGCAGTTGGATCGGCGATAAGTTCGGACCACGTCTAATTTTGTCGACATGCTGCGCCATCGTCGGCGTCGCGACCATTCTCACGGGGGCCGCGGGCGGCTTCGTTTCGCTGATTACCGCGCGTTTGGCCTTGGGATTGGGCGAGGGTGCGGCGTTCTCCACCGCCACGCGAGCGATGTCCATCTGGCTGCCGGTTGGGAAAAGGGGCTTCGCACAAGGGATCACTCACTCGTTTGCCCACGTCGGCAACGCATTGACGCCAGTGTTGATGGTTGCTCTATTCGCGCTGATAACCTGGCGCGGGTCCTTCATCGTCATGGGTTCGGCTAGCATCGTGTGGCTGGTAGCGTGGGCCTGGTATTTTCGTGACGACCCGCGGAAACATTCCGCCATCACGCAAGCGGATCTAGTGGCGTTGCCCATTAGCGCTGCCGGCGTTCGCCCCTCAGTCCCTTGGCTGCGTTTAGCGCGGCGCATCCTTCCGGTAACTGCCGTCGACTTCTGTTACGGCTGGACGCTATGGCTGTTTACGAGCTGGATTCCCACGCTTCTTCCTCGAAAACTACCACCTCAATTTGAAGTCGTCCGCCATGTTCACTTCCGGCGTCCTGTTTGCCGGAGTCGTCGGCGACACCGTGGGCGGCGTCCTCAGCGACCGTTTGCTTCGTAAAACCGGAAGCCTCGTGATTGCGCGGCGGGCGGTGATCGTCGGAGGTTTCCTGGGCGCCTTTGTATTCATGCTGCCTGTGGTCCTGATTCACGATCT
This sequence comes from Bryobacterales bacterium, assembly GCA_963779075.1. Taxonomy (GTDB): domain Bacteria; phylum Acidobacteriota; class Terriglobia; order Bryobacterales; family Bryobacteraceae; genus Palsa-187. The sequence continues at coordinate 177,749 of CAVZWS010000009.1, read as the reverse complement.
GAAGACTGCGGCGGTTTGCCTCTCGCTGGCTTTCTTTTGCGCCGAGCTGCTCGTCGCGCCGATCTGGTCCGTGCCCATGGACATCGCACCGCGTTATGCCGGCACCGCCAGTGGAATGATGAATACCGGCTTTGCTGTTGCCGGCCTGGTCTCGCCTTCCAGCTTCGGCTATCTCGTCGACCTGACCGGCAGTTGGGTTGTCCCATTCATCGCCTCGATCGTGCTGCTATTTTGCGGCGCAATTCTCGCCCTACGTCTGCGGCCTGATATACCGTTTGAAGACCTGTAAACTCAATCCATGGCAACGGAACACAAAGAACACATTCTCGATCAATTCACCCGTCAGGCGGTGCCTTTCGCGACTGCTGCGGCCATTCGCAATGAAGACGCGCTCAACCGCATTGTGAAGATGGCTGAGGCCGGCCCGGACGATACGGTGCTCGATGTCGCGTGCGGACCCGGGCTTCTGGCTTGCGCGTTTGCCCGCGTGACGCGGCACGTAACAGGCATCGATCTCACGCCTGCCATGCTCGAACAAGCACGCGCGCTGCAGCGCCAACAGGGCCTCGAAAACCTAACGTGGCAGGAAGGCGACGTGTTGCCCCTGCCGTATCGCGAGATGGCAGTTTCTCCATTGTCAGTACGCGGTTCGCGTTTCATCACTTTCTGGATCCGCTCGCGGTGTTGAAGGAGATGCGCCGGGTATGCCGTCCGGGAGGGCGCGTCGTCGTGGCCGATAGCGCGCCCGCGGCGAATAAGGCGGAGGCATTCAATCGCATGGAGCGGCTGCGCGATCCTTCCCACGTCCGTGCGTTGTCGCCCGAAGAACTTCGCACATTGTTTACGGACGCGGGTTTGCCCGCGCCTCGCGTTCAGCCTGACCTCCTGCCGGGAGACGTGGAAAGCCTGCTTGCTCGCTCGTTTCCTCGCGAAGGGGATGCCGATCGAATCCGCAAAATCTTCGCCGAATCATTGGAGCATGACGATCTTGGCATGGCAGCGGTTCGTCAAGACGGGAAGATCTGTTTCTCGTTCCCTACGCTGATTCTGGCTTCCACGATCAGCGAGTGACCGGCTCGGCTTCCGTCCTGGCGTCTTCCACGAAGGGGCGATCGGGCCGCAGCCGCAGCGCCAGCACCGCGCCCAGCAGCAGAAGCAGAATCGATGCGATGAACGGGACCACCCAGCTTCCCGTGCGGTCCACCAGATAGCCGAAGCTGAGTGGCGAAACCAGGCCCGCGACGCCAAAGCCGAAGTTCATCATGCCGCTGGCGGTACCGGCGTAGCGCGGCGCGATGTCCATCGGAACCGACCAGATCGGCCCGACGATCAGCTCCGCGAAAAAGAACGCGAGCGACAGGCACACGGCGGCAACCGTCAGGTTGTGAATCATCACCACCGGAATCAAAAACACAAACGCTCCCAGAAATCCGGCCACAATCACGCCGCGCCGCGCGATCACCAGGCTGCCGGTTTTGCGAAGCAAACGGTCGGTCGCAACGCCGCCGGTAGTGTCGCCGATGACGCCCGCCAGCAGCACGCCGCCCGAAAAAAGCGCCGACGCTTGCAGGTTCTGATGATAGTTCTCGAAAAAGAACGCCGGGATCCACGTCAGAAAGAGCCACAGCGTCCACCCGTAACAGAAGTCGACGATCGTCAACGGCATCACGTGCCGGGCCAGTTGCAGCCAGGGAATCGCCCGCGCCGCGCCGGCGGCTCGAACCGGCAGCGTCGCCAGAACTGCCGCGGTCATCGCGGGATGCTCGCGCGGATCGTTGCGGAAATACCATAGTCCAAACCACCAGCCACAGCAGGCTCACGGTGCCTAGCATCACAAATGTGCCACGCCAGGTGGAGAACAGCAGCAGCCCCGCCATGATCGGCGGCGTCACCGCATTGCCGATCGCGCGCGAACGAATGAACGATTCCCTGGGCGAACCCCCAATTGCCTTGCGGAGTCCAACTGGCCATCGCGCGCGTGGCCGTGGGGAAGCCGGCCCCTTCGCCGAATCCCAGCGCCAGCCGCAGCAAGACGAGCGAGGCGATCCCGGTGATGGCGCCCGTCAGCGCCGTGGATATCCCCACCATTGCGCAACAAATCGCCAGTGTCAGCCGCGGACCCAGGCGGTCGCCGATCCAGCCGCCGATCAATTGGAAAAAGGCATAGGGAATCGCAAACGCCGAGAACGCCAGCCCGAGTTGCGTGTTGCTGATCTTGAGATCCGCCTTGATCAGCGGGGCTACAGTCGAGATACTCACGCGGTCGACGAAATACAGAAAGTACATCGCGCATAGCAGCGCGAGGACCACGGTGGGCGCGCCCAGCTTGCCTATCCGCATGCAGCAGGCCCCCAGTCGGAGGCGGGGCGGGAGCGCATATCTATTCCGCCGCGGGACGCGTTTCGCTCTTGATCTGCGTCCGATGCAGGATTCGGCGCGTGTTGGGGTCAAACGGGTCGCGGCGATGCATTGTCGAGCGATTATCCCACAGCACGAGATCGCCCACTTGCCACTCGTTACCCCACGTGAATTCTTCGCGGGTGGCGATCGCCCACAACTCGTCGAGCAGCGCTTCGGACTCCGCCAGTGGCAGGCCCTGAATGTAGGCATTCCGCCTTCGTCCCAGATAAAGCGTGCGACGTTTGGTTTCCGGATGCGTGCAAACCAGCGGATGCCAGGCGCCCGGCGACGTCATCGGATCGTCCCCGGCCGTGACGCCCTGGCGCAGGTATCCGCCGCTGTTATAAGTGCCGTCGTGCTTCAGCATCCGTCCCGCAATGCGGCGTTTCAGCGCGTCCGGCAAAGAGTCGTAGGCGTGGTACATCCCGCAGAAATAGGTATTGCCGCCGGTCGGAGGAACCTCCAGCGCGTACAGCATGCTCGCCTTGGGCGGGATTTCCAGATACGACATGTCGGTGTGCCAGCTCGCTTCACCCGCGCCCAGGCTCCCGATCGGCTCGCCATTCACGATCACGTTCGAGACCACGTAGATCTCCGGGTGGCCCTTCCACGAAGCGGCGTCCGGTTTCCTGAACCGGCGCCCAATCGAGATCGCCAAAGCGCCGGCTGAAGGCGATCAGGTCGTCGTCGGTAAGCTGCTGGCCGCGAAAGACCAGCACGGAGTGATCGTTCCAGGCGCGGTGAATCGCCGCAAATTCGGCGTCCGTCACGGCCCTTAGATCCACGCCGCGAATCTCCGCCCCCAACGGCTTGCCGCTGGGGAAGACCACAATCGTCGATTCCGTAGAGGCTGTCGGATTCATGTTCAGCGTCTCAGCACCGCACCTAATTTAGCAAATGCCCCGGTGTCGCGGTTCCGAGCCTTGGTCATGACTTGCATCGGCCGCTACGCGGTGAGTCAGTTTCCGACTTGGCGACAACACGTCCGAGTGCCGCTTCCTGCATCGCTGCCATCTGCAGCATTCTTCTGTCTCTGGGCTTACTTAACGGGCGCGATCCTAAAGTCCGGCGGAATCGAAGTAGAGCAGCGATTGCAGTGGTCGTAGCTTATCACTCGCGTGATCTTCCATGCGCCATCCTGGTTCTGCCAGAGGAGAGTGAAACAGGCAACCCCGCTGCCATCGCCGCACTTGCCAGTCGTCTCTGTACTCTTTGGATCGCAGAACAGGTGAATCCCTGTTTCGACCGCGCCGTAACCCGTGAGCGGATAGACGGCCAGCGTCCCGCGAATCAGATCCCGGTGAACTTTACCTCAGATGTTATTCCTAACTGCCTCGACGGTCGCCTGCCGTCCCACGCTCAGTCCGCCTTGATCGTGATAGAACTCAAGATCCTCAGCGAAGAACGACGCGAATTTAGCGAGATCACATTTCTTATAGGCACCGAATACCTCCGCGTCAAGCGCCGTGATCTTGACAGTAAGGTCATCCGGGGACGCCGCAAGCAGTGGCGAGAGGAGCAGAATTAGGGTGATCATATATGCTCTCTTTACGACCTCTCTTTACGACAGGACAAGCCAGAATGTTCCGCGACCTTTTCGACGGCGGGAATTGAAATCGGCGGACAGGCACTGCAGACGGGCCACCTTGACGAAAAACACGCATCTGGAGACTGACCCACTCCGAAGGCCCCGCCCCGATATGTTAGCTTGAGAGTTGGAATGCGACTCTCCTCTACGTTGAGAACCGGGTTGATGCTGTTAGTGCCGCTCGGTGTTCTGTGCCTGCGCGCTCAAACGCAAGACGCACCGAGTCAGGATGCCGCCGCTAAAGACGCGCCGGTCAGCGAATCGAAGGGGATGCCGCCCCGAGCCACGCCAGCTGACTATCAGGCGCATACGCAGGCTGGCACGCTGACGCTCGCGGCCGAGTTTATGCGGCACGCCGTTCCTACGCCCGAGGCGCCCTACTCGACCGAAGACTTTGTGATCGTCGAGGCCGGACTGTTCGGGCCGCCAGAGGCCCGGGCCAAGCTGTCCATCGGAGATTTCTCGCTCCGCATCAACGGTAAGAAGATGGCCACGCCCAGCCAGCCTTATGGACTTTCGTTCTCGTCCCTCAAAGATCCCGAATGGGAGCCGCCGTCCAAGCCAAAAGGGAGTCGAAACCCACGCTCGACGCAGGCGGAGGACAACCCGATGACTCCTTTCACCCGATTGTCCGTATGCCCATCGAGCGTAAGCGCACCATGCAACAACGCGTGCAGCGCGCCTCGATGCCGGAAGGCGACCGCGCCCTGCCGGCGGCGGGATTGCTCTTCTTCGAGTATCGCGGCAAGCCCGAGAATATTCGCTCGCTGGAGCTGATTTACAACGGCCCGACTGGAAAGGCCACCCTGGCGCTCCAGCCGTAGGCCTTTTTAGCTCAGAGCGCGCCTAAATACGCGTACCGTTCCGAAGAATCGATGCGCGCGTTATTTGAGCAATTGTCGGCGTGCCGCACTGCCGCATCGTCATCGTGAGCTCGGCGCGCAGGATGTCGAGTACTCGCTCCACACCCTCTTGGCCAAACGCTGAAAGGCCGTAGATGTACGCCCGGCCGAGGCCCACAGCGCGCGCCCCGATCGCGAGCGCCTTGTAAATATCCGAGCCGCGCCGGAAGCCGCCGTCGACAAGAACCGGAAATTGAGGGCCCACCGCATCGATAACTTCAGGAAGAATATCGATCGTGCCACGGCCTGTCTCCGTAGCGCGCCCGCCATGGTTCGAAATCACAACGGCATCCACTCCGTGCTCGCGCGCCAGCCGGGCGTCCTCGGCTACATCGATCCCTTTGAGGATCAGCTTCATCTTCGTCAGCTTCTTCAGCCGGTCAACGTAAGACCAGTTGGCTTCCGGCGGATTCATGGCGCCGGAGAGACCATCTAACATGGGCTTGCCCGCCATATTCGAGGTATTGGCGCCGGCCGCCGGAGAGGTGGCGTGACAGGACAGGCACTCGCGCGTATCCTGGCGCGCGAATCGCGAGGCGGTTTCGGTATTCCGGCCGCCCAGAAGATCGATGGTCCAGACCAGCACCGGGCAACCTGCCGCCTCTACCCGTTTCACTAGTTTCTCGGTCTCGTTCCACGAGGGGGGCATGTAGAGCTGGTACCAGGGCGGCGTGCCCAGGGCCTTGGCCACGTCCTCCACCGCGGTGGAGGTCGTCGTCGACAGCATCTGCATGGTCTTCTTGGCCTTGGCCGCGCGAGCCGTCGCCAGTTCGCCTTGCGGATGAAACGCCCTCTGGCTGCCCACGGCGCTGATATAAATCGGCATGTCCCAGGGGACGCCGAGCACCTCGGTCTTCAGATCGACCGTCGCGACATCCACCAGGCGCCGCGCGCGCAACTGGTAATGGTGGAAGGCTTCGCGGTTCATCTGCAGCGTCAGATCGTCATCCACGCCGGTGGCCATATAGCCCCAATGCGCCGGTGGCAGCGCCTTACGCGCCAAAGACTCGAAGTCCATTACATCCAGGGCATCCTTGGCCGAAGCGGGTGCAATATAAGTGGGCGTATAAGGGCCCGTTGGATTCTGCGCCCAGGCCTGGGCAGCGAGCGGGCTAGCGGCCAGGAAACGCAGGAATTCACGGCGAGCGGAAAAGCGATGGCTCATGGCACGAAAATTATACTACGGCTCTCGGCGAATGCGTCAAAAGAGATTGAGCGCGTCCGACTCGAGAGAATTATCGCCTGCGCCCGGTCAGCCGCAGCAGACTCAGGAACAGGTTGATGAAGTCGAGATACAGCGTCAGAGCGCCGTAGATCGCAGTCTTGCGGCCGGCGTCGGTGCCTTCGTTGCCGGGCGCGTTCATCGCTTTGATCCGCTGCGTATCGTAGGCAGTCAGTCCCGCGAAAACAATGATGCCGACGATTGAGAACACGAAACTCGCGCCCGCGCCCATCATAGACGGGAAGATCATGGAGAGCACCGCGAATCCGACCATTCCAAAAAGCCCCATCATGCAGAAGGAGCCCACCGGGCCGAGGTCGCGCTTGGTCACCAACCCGAATCCGCTGAGGCCCGCGAAGCCGAAAGCCGTTACGCCGAATACTTGCGCGATGCTGGAGCCGGTGTAAGCCAGAAAGATGCTGGAAAGTGTCAATCCGGTTAATCCCGCGTAAACAAAATAGATGAGCGTCGCCGTCAGGCCGTTGATCCGGTTGATCAGGCCCGACAAGGCGACCACGGCGCCAAGTTGCGCGATGATCAATCCCCAGAACAGCAGGCGGTTGCCGAAGATCATTTGCACCAGGTCGGGATTGCCCGCGACGTTCCACGCCACCACGCCGGTAAGACACAGGCCCCCCGCCATCCAGCCGTAAACGCGGCTCATGAAGCGGGCGTTCTCCGCTGCGATGGAGACGGGCCCGAATGCTCTGGCTGCCTAGCGCGGGACTGCCCATCGACTGGTTTCCGAATGGTCCTTGTTCCATGCCCCAACTTTAGGCCGTGGATGAAGTGGGTGTCAATAGCCGAAGTGCGCGGCCAGTGAAGGCGGCGCCGACCATATAACGTCAATGCGGCAACCCCGTCCTTGACTCCTGATCGTGGGAACGAACCAAGCAGCGCGCTGCGATCGTCTCTGTATTCTGACCGTTTGCGCCCGTCTCATTTCTGCCACGACCTTGGCACGACAATTGCGCTAGCCGGAGACTAGGAGTAACAAAATTCATGCTTCGTTTCTTGAATGCGGCCTTGCTGGGTGCAGCGCTTATCATCCCAGTCGCCATGGCGCCAACAGCGCTGCGAGCCCAGGATCACAAGGCCGCTCGCAGCTACCATGACAATCAGAACAACGACGATCATCAATGGAACAATCATGAAGATCAAGCGTATCGCATGTACGCAAAACAAAATCATCGCAAATATCGCACTTTCACCAAGCTGAGCCAGAACGACCAGCAAGCCTATTGGGGATGGCGTCACGATCATTCGGACGCCCTGCTCAAGATCAATATTCGCTAGGCTGGCGGAGTTCTGAAATCCGGGAGCACCACTTCAAGGCGTTCTCGTACATTCGGTAAGAAAGGATATTCTCCATGACTGAGACTGAAAAAAAGAAATGCGCGCACCCAGCTTGCCAGTGCACCGTACCCGATGACAAGAAATACTGCTGCCAGCGTTGTCAGGACTCGAAAGGATCGATGGAGATCTCGTGCGGTTGCGCGCATCCCGGTTGCGCGCTATAAAAATTGAACTCTAGAAAATCGGCACTGATGAGACGGGCCGCGCCCCTTGGTGCGCACGCGTGGAAATCCTCGCACCAAAGGGGACTGGCCCGCCCGGTTTGATATTCACCGACTATGCCCTGCTTCCTGTTATTCATTGTCCTTCTGTTTCCGCGCGTGGCGCTGGTGTTGATGTGGTTCTTCACGAACTACCTGCAGCGCGCATTCCACGCCAGCTTATTCCTGCCCCTGCTCGGCTTCATTTTTCTGCCGCTTACGACGATCGTCTACGCATGGGAGCTCAATAGCGGTATGCCCACCGCGGGAATCAATCTGCTGTGGCTGCTCATTGCTGTGATCATTGATCTCAGCGGCCTGGGCGGCGGCGCGCATCGTCAGTCACGAGGCTGAGCCTCGGAGCCGCGCGCTTGCAGCCACGCGCTGGTGCTTCGACAACACAAGAGTTAGAATGTACCAGAATCCCGCGATTCATCGCGGCCGAGGAGACCCATGCCTGAACTGACAAAGTCGGAGCAGACCACACGCAGAGAAACCTTGAAGCGAGGGCTGGCAGCGGCGGGCTTGCTCGCATTCGTGCCCGATTGGGCCACGCCGGCGCTTGCGCAGGGCGAGGTGGACGTGCCGTTCACCGATATTCCCGCGACCTTCAATCCGAACAACGCCACCACCGGTGTCCGGATGCTCGATATCCGGAAAATCGACGGGCCGTTTACGTCGAAAGACGACTTCTTCACCATCCAGCACATGGGCAAGCCCGAGATCGATCCGGCCACCTATAAGCTGAAGTTCACGGGCATGGTCAACAAGCCAACCGAGTTCACGCTGGCCGATCTGCGCGCGATGCGGTCCACTGAATTGGCCGCGGGCTATGAGTGCTCCGGCAACAGTCCCCGAGTCCATAGAGGGATTATCTTCGTGCGGCCGCTTTACAGGCGTTCGCCTGAGCGACGTCCTGAAGCAAGTGGGCGTCAATTCCAAGGCTCGCGAAGTGGTCTTTTTCGGCACGGACCGCGGGCCGCAGGAAGTGGTCTTCCGCACACAGACATTCAAGGTCGAGCAGCAATTCGGGCGCAGCGTCACGCTGGAAAACGCGATGAAGCGCGAGCCGATGCTGGCCTACGCGCTCAACGGCGAGCCCTTGACGCGCAATCAAGGATTTCCGGTGCGGCTGATCATGCCGGGCTGGTACGGCGTCGCCAACGTGAAGTGGCTCGCGGAAGTGCATCTCCAGGAAGAGCGCTTTTTGGGGAACTATCAGGCGCGCTGGTACCGTTCGCTAGTGGGCGTAGGCGGAACCGGCGAGGACAACGATCCGGCGACCCAGTGGGTGGAGAATGAGATCACGCGGATCCACTTGAAGTCGGCCATCGCGCGTGTCCGCAAGAAGGGTGATGTCCATGAGATTCTCGGATTTGTGCTGAACGATGGCACGCCGCTCAAATTAGTGGAAGTGCAGATCGACAATGGGCCATGGCAGAAGGCGACGCTGGCTTCGACCAACACCCAGTATTCCTGGAAGCTGTTCAGCTACCGCTGGGAAGGCGCCACGCCGGGCGAGCATACGCTGGTCTCGCGCGTCACCGATGCCGAGGGAATGGTGCAGCCCACGGCAGCCGAGTTGAAGCGGAAGAAGACGTTCCTGCAGGACAACGGGCAGTTCCCGCGGAAAGTCATGATCTCCTGAGTCTCAAATGCTCCGAACAAGCAAATTGTGGTTGCGGTGCTTGATCGGCGTGATGCTGGCCGGCGGCGCTACGAATTCCCAGGCGCAGCTTGCGGCGAGGAAGGCGGACGAATGGGTAACGACGCTGGAAGGTCAGCAGCGAATCGCCACGCAGAGGATCGATCAAGTCTTGTCGAAGCTCGACTTGAAGCCTGGAATGGTGGTCGCGGACATCGGCGCCGGGTCGGGGCTCTTTTCGAGGCCGCTGGCGAAGGCCGTGGCTCCCGCAGGGAAGGTATACGCCGTCGATATTCAGCAGGACCTGCTGGACCACATCAACCAGCACGCCAAGGAAGAGAGCATCGGCAATATCCAGACTGTCTTGGGTGACTATGACGATCCCAAGCTGCCGGCGCGCAACGTCGACCTGGCCTTCATTAATGACGTCCTACACCATATCCAGCACCGTGCAGTTTACCTGAAAGCGCTTGGTACTTATATGAAGCCGGGAGGACGGATTGCGATTATCGAAATGGATAGGAACGATCCCAAGACGCCTCACAGAAATCAGCCCGAACTGCTGGTGGGGCGTGAGGAGATCTTGCAGTGGATGTCGGATGCCGGGTTCAAGCTGATTCAGGAACATTCGGATCTGTTTCCGGGGACCAAATTGTTCCTGGTATTCGGAAGGAAATAGATGATGAGCAAGACCTTCTATGCAGTACTCGCGGGCGCGCTTTTGCTAGCTCCAGTGTTACCTCTCCCAGCCGCGACTCCCGTGCGCGTCATGATTTTGGACGGCCAGAGCGGTGGAACCTATCACGACTGGCAGCACACAACGCCCGTGCTCAAGAAAGAACTGGAGGACGCCGGTCTCTTCCAGGTGGATGTCGTGACCGCTCCCCCATCCGGCGGCGACTTCAAGAAGTTCAAACCGGATTTCAGTCAGTATCAGGCGATCGTGCTGAACTACGATGGTCCGGATTGGCCCGCGGAGCTAAAGACATCTTTCGAGAACTACGTCAAAGAGGGCGGGGGACTTGTCATCGTTCACGCCGCCGACAACGCATTCCCCAACTGGCGCGGTTTCAATCAGATGATCGGTATCGGCGGCTGGCGCGAACGAACCGAGAAGGCTGGGCCGCTCTGGTATGTCAAGGACGGCCGGTTAGTATCCGATAACACGCCGGGATCGGCCGGATCCCATGGCGCCCGCCTGCCTTTTCTGGTGACGGCCCAGCAGCCGGAACATCCGATCTTAAAGGGATTGCCGAAAGCCTGGATGCACGCGCCGGATGAGCTTTACGCCACCTTGCGCGGTCCCGGCGAAAACATGACGGTTCTCGCAACCGCTCATTCCGATCCTGCTAATAAGGGTACCGGCCGCGACGAACCGATGCTGATGGTCCTCAGTTACGGAAAGGGCCGCATTTTCCACACCACGATGGGGCATGATATTCCGGCCCTGAGCTGCGTCGGTTTCATTGCGACATTCCAGCGCGGAACGGAGTGGGCGGCGACCGGAAAAGTCACCCAAAAAGCGCCAGCAGGGTTCCCCACGGCGGAGACGGTCAGCTATCGCGTGGACATCGCCGCGATGAATCCTGCCAAATAAGGCTGGCTGTTAGAACCGCTATCGCCGCGGCGAGCCGCTCAGCGGCTGAATGATCGTGTTCTCATAGATGCCGCTGAATTCCGTCATGTCGCCCACTTTCTTGCCGGGCGCCGGCAGCAGCCGCGTCGCGAGCGGCTTATCCCACTTGAACGCCAGCGTCGCGACATCGCCGATAATCCGCGCGATAGCGTCTTCGCTGGTGTCGCCGGCCAGTGGGACGGTATCCACGCCGGTGGCGCAGACGGCGGAATACGCCAGTATCGAATCGATCCCGTAGGTGCCTTCCGTCCAGCGGCGCAACAGCGTATCGTCTTCGAGCACCGCGAGCATCAGCCCCGAATAGCCCGCCTGCTTGACCGGCACGGCCTTCACGGCCCGCGTGATGATGCCGGAAGCGGTCTCGGTTCCGGGAGAGCCGAAGGGAGCGCCCGTGAACGATTCAATCGCGGCGCCAATCGATACCGGTCCGCGCGGCGCCGGCGTCGGATCGATACCCGCGTAGGTCCATCCGCTGCCGGCAGCCGTTTTCATGGCGGCCGCTTCCACCGCGCGTGCGTGTAAGCTGAGCGCCTTGGTGAGTGCTGCCGCTGCGGTGCGCGGGTCGTGCTCGCGCGAAAAGACGTCCATCACCACGTTGGCGGATTCCAGTCCGATCGAAAAACTTCGCGGGCCGCCGGCCGGGTGCCATGAGCCGGGATAGAAAGGAACATACGCCTTTATCATGGCCGCGGCGGCAAAGCTGGAGTTTCCCTGGCCATGTGGGCTGCGCTCGCCCACCGTCTTGATCAGGTGCGCGGCCTGCCGTATCGCGTTCCAGTGGATACCGTCCTCACCCGCCGTGACGATAGTCCCGTTGACGCGATTGCCGGGCGTCGACAACTCATCGATCAGAACTTCCACCGGCTCTGTGCTATCGCTGTCTTTCGACATGGCGGGGCCGATGCTGACGGAGAAGTGTTCTTTGCCGGCCAATTCGCTGATGCGGCGCAGGACCTTCAGCGCCTCGGCGCGGCTGAGCCCACGCGTGTAATCCGGAAACGGCTGCGTCGTGATACGGATACCTTGTACTTCGTACCCGGCCGCCTGGATCGTTTCGCGCACCTGGCTGAGGAATTTCGCGGCTTCCTCAAATTGCGAAGGATACGACTTCGCATCGATCGTGATGAATCCAGTAATGGCGCGGACCTTTGCCTTCGCTCGATCAGCCGCGCACAGCCCAGGGCAGGAGACTGCGGTTAACAGAGCGATTGCCGATAGAATGCGTTTCGAGTGCGCCATAACAATTAGTGTATGTCCCCTGCACGAAAAAAGGGCCCGACTTCTCGAAAGAGCCGGGCCTTTTATCAAACGTACAGCCAGTTAGCTTAGAAGATCAACTTCAGAGCAAATTGAGAGAGCGCCACTACATCGCTTAACGGGTGAACCATCCTCCGCCCGAAGGCCTATCGCTGGGAACGGGAGCCTAATTGCGGCGGGTGATCCGGCCGATCTTATATACTCTGTTCTAGTTTTGCGTTGGAAACTGCAAGAGGAGGATTTGTGGCCCAAGTTTATTTGATTCTGCTGGCGATCCTGACCTTCATGGGGCTCTATGTGATCTTCGGGAGCTTCTTCACGGTCAATACGGCAGAAGTGGCGGTGATCACGAGATTCGGCAAATTCCTGCGCATCGCCGACGCGGGACTGAACTGGAAATCTCCGTTCTTCGATTCCGTAGCGGGCCGAGTCAGTTTGCGGGTGGTCCAAATTACGCTGACCATGGAAACGAAAACCAAGGACAACGTTTTCGTCACGATTCCTATTTCCGTCCAGAATCGCGTCCGGCCCGAAAAGGTTTTCGACGCCTACTATAAGCTGGCGGATCCGGTGGCTCAGATCAAGTCCTATGTCGAGCAGGTGATTCTCGGGCATGTGCCGGGAATGACGCTGGACGAAGTATTTGCCAGCCAGTCCAGTATCGCGGCCGCGGTAAAGCAGGAGTTGGACGCGGACATGGCAGGGTTCGGCTATGAAATCGTCAATGTACTGGTCACCGACATTGTTCCCGATTCGAAGGTGAAGTCGGCCATGAACGACATCAATGCGGCGCAGCGAGAGCAGGTTGCCGCGAACGCCAGAGGCGAGGCGGAAAAGATCCTGGTGGTGAAAAAAGCCGAGGCCGAAGCGGAGAGCAAGGCGCTCCAGGGACAAGGCATCGCCAACCAAAGGAAGGCGATCATCGAAGGGCTTCAGGTTTCGATCGAACAATTCCAGAAAGTTGTCGAAGGGGCGTCGGCCAAGGAGGTCATGCAGTTGGTCATGGTGACGCAGTACTTCGACACTCTAAAATCCATCGGCGAAAGTGACCGAACCAACACGCTGTTCTTGACACACTCGCCCGCGGCGGTGAAAGAAGTCTCGGATCAAATTCTGCAGTCCATGCTGGTTGCGGAAAGAGCGAACACCTAGCCGCAAGAGCATATGGCTCCGCGGTACCGGGAGCGTCAGGATCGGGGATGTCCGGTAACAAGACGCGAACTTTTTGAATAGGACCGGAGTGCCGACGACTAGTGGCCAACGATCTCTTCAGCGCCGCGGCATGACCACTCGGCAGGCTATTGACCCCATCTCCCTGGCGCGCCGCTGCAACAATATCTTCACAAAGAATTAGCAGTGTCCTAGCTGTTATTCCAGCCGAAACAAATCATACTTAACGCGTGTTGAGCGCTGCCGGCTCGCCTGCACTTCGTGCGGCAGCCCTCACTCGTGTATTGCAAACGAAGGAGATGAAGAGGAAACATGATGGTTAGATTTTCGAGAATAGGCCTTCTAGCGGCGATTTTGGCCTCACTGACGGTTTCGACGATGGCACAGCCCGCGCAGACCAATTCTGCGGGTGCGCCGGCGGCAGTGGACCACACTCCTCCGGATGGACCCTACTATCCGGGTCTTCCCAAATCCAAGTCCCGATTGCAAGCTACGCTCGGCGATTTCACCGTTCGATTCTACGGAACACTGCTTCTGAATATATCGACGGCCGGCACGGCCCAGGTGGGACAGGATGTGCCCCTATGGCCTTTGCCGGGCAGCTCGAATGTGTCATTCCCGGATGGAACCACCAAGAGGGCAGGATTGGTGCACGACACCGTCTTCACGGCGCGTCAATCGATCTTAGGACTCCAGGTCACGTCTGCAAAGCCCCTGGAGGGTTGGACTACTTCCGGCCTTGCGGAGATCGATTTCTTTGGTTCACGGCCGATTGACCCCACCCTGCAGCCGCAGGACAGGGTGCTGAATCAGCCGCGGCTGCGCCGTGCGTATTTGCAGTTGGACAAAGGCACATGGAAGATCGTGGCTGGTCAGGACAAAATGATCATCGCGCCTCTGGATCCCATCTCGCTTTCGCATGTGGCGATTCCGCTGGGCGCCTCCGCCGGAGATCTGTGGGCATGGCTGCCGCAAGTGCGAGTGGAAAACCGAGAAAAATTCGGCAACACCACGACGTTATTTCAAGCAGGCATATTGCGTCCGTCCTTCGGCGACCCGGCCCTCAAGGATCAGGCCGCCCTAACCGGCAATGCCATAGACTCATTCTCGGGATATGGAGAACGCTCGGGTCAACCGTTTTATCAGGCGCGCGTGGCAGTCTCGCACCCGATTAACGGGCGTAATGCGACCGTCGGTGCGGGCGTGCACTACGGCCGGGAGCAAATAGGTGCTGATCGAACCCTCGATTCCTGGGCCTTCGCGCTGGATGCCACTCTCCCACTGAGTTCGCGGTTCATCTTCCGCGGCGAGGGATACGTGGGCTCGAATCTGGTGCCCTTCGACGGCGGCATTATTCAAGGCGTCGGGTTCGTCGCGCCCCTGATCAACGCGTCCGGCGTGATCTTGACACCAGCGAAAATCAACAAGATTGGCGCTGGCGGCGGTTGGGTGGAGGGCATCGTGCCGCTGACGCTCGACAACAAGAACGTCTTCTACGTCGGAGCCGGCACGGACGATCCTCGCGACCGCGATTTGCTGCCCGGCACCAACAGATCCAAGAACTCCTTTGTGTGGGCCAGCTATTTCCGCAGGCTGGGTCCCGATGTTACGGCCGCGGTCGAATGGAGTTTCTGGGATTTTCGGACACGCACTTTCAGCCCGGCAGGCGTTCTGGGGCCGCGCGCGACTTCCGGGCGCGGAAACGTCCTGAATATTGCACTGGCGTATCAGTTTTGACCGTTGCGGGTGTAGCTTCAGGGGCTGCAGCGGTTAGAACCGGAGCGCGCGGAAGTCCGCGCGCTCCCCGGATAGCGATTCCCGGCGTCACTCCTATGCAGAGGGTCTGCAAATTTCACAAGCATTTCACAAAACGAAAACAGCTTAGAACCCGCCTTGGCCCACACTAGAACCTATGAAACTCCTTGCGAAAATCGCTCTTGCTTCATTGCTCGTGTGGGTGCCCCTGTTCGGGCAATCCGCACAGATTCTCACTATTCCACACGTACTCGACGGCGGAGGATGGCAATCGACCATTGTCCTTACCAACAGCAGCGCGAGTGCGACCTCGGTGAGCCTGATTTTTCACCAAGATACTTCCGACGGCGGTAGTCTGCCATGGAATCCGCCGCTCTTGGAAGTTAGTTCCACCAGCGGCATGGTCATGGCCCCCGGTTCGGTGATCTATTTGCACACCAATGGCACCGCGGCGGGTCTGACGGAAGGCTGGGCTGAAATGGATGCGGATGCCGGCGTCATGGGTTATGTTGTCTTCACGAACCGGATACAGGGCCATCAGGACGACGAAGGCACGGCGCCGGCGGTGGCCGCGTCGAATCGCATTCTGGTGCCTTATGATGACTCTAACGGATTCGTAACCGCCATTGCGATTGTGAACCCCACTGCGGCGGATCAAACGATAAGCGTCGGATTCCGAACCGTGGACGGCTTAGTCGCTGTGAGCGCCCTTCCGACGCTGAAGGCCATGGCGCACACGGCCTTCGTGTTGTCGCAGACGTTTCCAGTGATTGCCGGGCACCGCGGATTGGCAGAATTCTATAGCGCCACAGGCAACATCTCGATGATTGGGTTCAGATTTAATCCGACTCAATCGTTTACGGCGGCGCCGGTGTTTTTCCAGACCGGGGCACCACTCATTACCGCGCCTTCGACCGGAGGTGGTGGCGGCGGTTACGACACTTGCGGCGGCGGATATACGTACTAGATCGAGAGGCTGGGGAGCGGCGCTCAGTAGGCTGATACCTGCACTTTCAGCCAGGGCCGTTGCGTCGGCGATTCGATGCAACGGCCGGCGTCGTGAATCCGGTTTCCTGACTGAACGCGTTACAGGGGCAGCTGAATCAGAAAGCAGGCCCCTGTCCGGGTTTCCGGATCAGCCCAAAGCTTGCCGCCATGATCGAGAACGGTCTGGTGCGAAAAAGCCAGGCCCAGGCCGATTCCGTTCTTCTTCCCCGCGCTCACAAAAGGTTGGAACAGGCGCGCGCGGACTTGCGACGGAATCCCGGGGCCGGTATCCTGCACGCGAACCGTCACCGATGACGCTTCGGCTCGCGCGGTTATGCGCAGTGTGCCTCCCATGGGCATCATGCCGAGAGAATTATCAATCAGGTTGAGGAACACACGCTCCATACGCGCGCGCTCCAGCGGCAGCTCAATGCCATCCGGCACATCCACTTCGATCGCCACCGATTGAGCCTCAGCCGTTGGAGAGAACACTTCACAAGCAGCGGAGACGATATCCTTGAGCCGGCAGACTTCGGTGCTCATGGAGCGCCCCCGCCCCGTGTCCACCAACTCTTGCAGCAGTTGCTGCATTCGCCGCGAGGAACGGTAGATGTTACCCGCCAGACGTTGCACCTGCCCGGTGGTGAGTTCTCCGTCGATCAGCATTTCCGCACCGCCGTAAATAGCAGCCAGAGGATTTCGCAAATCATGGACGATGGACGTGGAGAGCCGGCCGATGGTGGCGATCCGTTCCTGGCGGATCAATTCCTGCCGTCCGTTCTGGATAGACGCGCACATTGCGTTAAATGCCGCAGCCAGGCGCCCCAGCTCGTCACTCGTGCCGACGTCCGGATCTTCCACCGGGATGCGGTAATCATAGTTGCCATGCGCTACCTCGCTCGCTCCGCGATCCAGCTCCTTGACGGGTCTCAGGATGCGTCGCGTGAGGCTGTAGGTAAGCCACAATCCCGCCAGCACCGCGATCAGCCAGACGAAAACAATATCGCGGCCCAAAGCATTGATCCGCTGCAGCGCGCTTTCCGTGGATCGCAGGATGCGAAGCTCGCCGATGCGCCGTCCTGCCACGTCCAGCAAAGGTGTGCCCAGCATGGTATAGTGCGTCCCGCCGGCTTCGATTCTCTCCACGGCTCCGGCCGGCGGCGACACGGCCTGCATGCTGGCATTCGCACTCGCGTTAAGCGTGGAAGCCACCACCGATGCTCCCGAAAGAAAGCAGAAATCACTGCCGCCAGTGGAGTCCTTTAGACTGCGCACGGTTTCCCGATTCACCTCATAGCCCGCCACCAGTACGTTCAATAATCCCATTCCGGCGCCGGCCTGCACGTATACCGGCGTGACGGCGATCTGGTACAGATGCCCATCGAGAGTCACAAAACCCGAAGTCTGCTTGGGGAAGCTCCCTGCCGCATCACGCACCGCCGGTACATCGTGTTTAAGCGACTCACCCAAGCTTCCGCCCAGTGAGGCGAGAACCCTGCCCTCTGGATCGGTCACCAGAAAAATGGCATCCTGATTTGAAATTTGTTTCCACAGCTCGTCCGCCGAATCGCGAATGGTGGCCTGATCGCCGGTGCTGAAAGCGGCGCGCACATCCGACATGCGGCTAATCACCAGGCTCACGGCTGCCAGCGTCTGGGCCCGGGAACGCCACAAAGAATCATAGGCGCGGAAGCTCGCCTGTACATCTTCATCCACGCTGGCGGACATCGCGCGAGTGGCGTTATCCTGGACCACCCAGCCCACCAGGGCGAATAACATCGTCAAAGCGATGGATGTCGCGAGCAGGATTTTCCAGAGCAGCGATAGACGTGAAAACGAGCCTAGCATGTTGGAGCTGCTGGTTGGGCCGGCATTATGGTTTGCTTCCGGGATATGCCAAGTCGCCTGAATCCGGCGGATAGTCGTGGCCGTACTTGTTCTTATGCGGAATCGAAAGGTAGCCGGCTTCGGAAATCAGGATATTCGGCAAGCTGGCGCCGTCCGGTCCGACGGTGATTTGCCGGCTCAGTCCGGCTAGGGTTGCCTCGCTCGCGCGCTCATGGAACACGGTCAGATTATATTGGCCCGGCGGCACGTCGGCAATGTTGAAAGTTCCATCCGGTTTGGTGGTGGCAAAGTACGGGCTCGCAACCACCACGATCAGGGCGCTCATCGATGCGTGAATATTGCAGAAGACCCGCACCACGCCGGGACGCGCGAATTTTACCGACCGGGTGGTTCCCGGCGGATACAACCCGATGTCGAAAACCTGGCCGTTATAGCTGGAAAAAGCGTTGTGAAAAATCGGATCGGCGTTGGGAAATTCCACCAGAGACCCCGCCTGGACGATCAAAACGTGCGGCGAAAATGTTTTGTCTTTCTGCAACATCATCGCGTGCTTGCCTGCAACCGGCGGGGCCGCGCCTTCCGCCGGAATCAGCGCGATCGCCACGCCCGAATAATCATGGTGATTTCGAACCGGGGCGTAACGCGAATCCCGCAGTTCGACACGGCCCGAAACCGCGGCGGCGAAAAGCGGAAGCAGGCTCGCGCTAAAACAGATAAGCCAGCGCAAGGTCATAGTGATTCACCAGCCGGATTTTCCCGCCGGTGTAGGTCGTGCGAGTCTGGCTGGCTTCCAGACCCAACAGTATATTGGAACCCAAACGGTACTGAGAGTTTACGGCGTAGACAAAGTTTCGCGAAATCTGCCCGGCCAGCAGATCCGCGGCATTGTCGCTCTCCTGCCCGGCATACGAATTGAAAGTCAGGCGTTTCGTGGCCAGAAAGGAAATCTGCGCCCAGCCACCGGAGGTGCGCACCGCGGTGAACTGATTCTCGTCGGCAAAGTTGAACCCCTGACGCAGTCCGCCCACTCCTGCGGCGTTGCGGCCATGAAAGTAGGTTCCCGTGAAGCGCCATTTTGCCAGCGGCTGCAGCATCCAGTCGATCGCAAAAAGTCGCGACGGAATAGATAAGCCGGCGACGTGGGTCTCGCTCGCATGAAACCCGGGAGCGATTTCAATTCGCCCGTGGGAAGAATATTGGTCCCAGAACTCGAAGCGGCCCTCCAGCGCCGGGCTTGCGGTGGAAAGCGTGGATTGATATCGCGGGACCACGGCTGCCGCCGGCTCACTGGTTTGGTACAAACTGGCCTGCGCCCGCAAACCGGCGTTGTCGCCCATGGCAAAGCGTTGCTCGATACGCGCTTGCGGTGACCACAGCCACAAGTTCCCGGCCGAGGTCAGGGGCGAGAATGCTACTTGCGCCAGCGAATCGGGGTCGCGCGGCGCGATCAAGGGCTTGTCTTGGCCGACCGTTACGCTGGTGTTTTTCCAGTCGACTTGAATGGTGGCGACCCGCATCCGCACCAGGTGGTTCAGAGAGCTAGCCGTGCCGCCCCATAGGTCCAGGTCAATCGATCCTCGCACTTGGCCCCCGCCGAGGATACGCGGGCCCTGCAAGCGCAAACCAACGATGCTTTGGCTCAGACTAGCGCCGCCGCGCGAGACGCTGTCGGCAAGCGAGGCGGTCAGCGGATTCTGCGCGCCTCCGCTGGCCCGTCCATTCACGAAGCTGTTGAATAACACCATTCCAGCCAGCGTGACCGGCATGCGCTGCGCCGCCTCGACCTTGGTTTGGGAGAGTTCTTCGGTTCGCTGCTCTTGCACAGCCACTCGCTCTTCCGTTGGAACGGGCGACACATTCACCGGCTCGGGCGGCGTGTTCAGCGGCGTCCCTGCTGAGGCAGCGCCAGTTTGCGGAGGCGCCGGGCTGGCAGGGGGAAGCCGCGCGCCGGCGATTTCGGAGCGAAGCGCATGCACCTCGTCCGCAAGGTTGCGATTCTCCTTTTCGAGTTGGTCCAGGCGTTGCAGAATTTGCTGAAAATCTCCGCGCTCCTGCGCGGGAAGCAGCAGCGGAAACAATGCCACGATCAGAGGCCAGCGTTTAGGAAACATATTTGGATCGCTCCAGTCGGTTGCATAGTGCGGCGAAAAGCCGGTCTAAACAGGGATCTGCATCCTCCGCCATGTGAGGACCATATATTCCATAAGCATCTACAGCAAGAAGCGATATCCCACACCATGCACGGTCACGAAATGCCGCGGCATCGTGGAATCGGCCTCCAGCTTCTGCCGCAGGCGAACAACATGCGCGTCCACGGTGCGCGTGTTCGGAAACGACTCGTAGCCCCATACCGAGTTCAGAATCATGTCGCGCGAAAGCACCCGATCCGGATTGTGCAGGAAATAAGTCAGCAGATTGTATTCCGCGCGAGTGAGTTTGGTTTCCTCGTTTTTCTTTAGAACCACGCGGCGCGACAGATCCACCTCTACGTCACCGAAGGAAATTACCTTGGTGTCATCGGCTGACGATCGGCGCAGCAGCGCGCGGATGCGGGCCAGCAGCTCCCGCGAGCCGAACGGTTTCACCACGTAATCGTCAGCGCCCATTTCGAGCAGGAGCACCTTGTCCATCTCGTCGCCGATCGCGCTGAGCACGATCAGAGGAGTGTTCATCCCGGCGGCGCGAATTCCTTTGCACACCTCCATGCCGCCCAAGCCGGGCATTCGCAGATCCACTAGCACCAGACTGGGCTTGAGCGCCAGCGCCTGCGTGAGGCCTACTTCCCCGTTCTCGGCGAAAGCCGGACTGAACCCTTCGGTCTCAAGCATAAGCCCGATGGTGTCTCTCAGCGGGGCATCGTCATCGATCACCAAAACCGTCTTCATTGTGTTCACCCATTACTCTAGCTGCCCCGTGCTACCCGTGCTACCTGCTTTTCCGCCAGTGGATATGTGTTTACGAATTATTTACACTTTCCTCACAACCAGATCAAAAACAATGTTTACACTAGCCGCTAACGGGGATTGCATTGGGCGGGCGGCATTCAAGGGGTGTCGCCCGTGCCACCTCTAAGCCCGCTCCGCATCGTGGGACCTCCCGCGACGAACATCCCCATTTATCGCTACAAGATTCCGGCAGACTCGGAAATGGAGTGAGTAGCGAGTGGGTTGATATGCGAGTAGGGTACCCTCGCCATCAGCACCTAACGGATGTATACTTTTAGCCACCGGAGGGCCCAGAATTTTAAGCTCCGGACCAACTCGATCTTCGAAGGAGACACCCATGGATTCGAAAAAGCCAGATTCGAAAAAGCCTGGTCGAAGAGGATTCCTAAAAGATGCCGCGCTTGCCGGCTTAGCCGTGGGAGCCGCAAAGACCGCGAAAGGCGAGCCCGTACTTACAGAGTATTCAAAGAAGGATTTGATCGCCTACGGCGAGCGCTCGCACTTCGTGACCTCGATACGCGAGCCGGTACCCGGAAGAATGTCGCCAGATGCCTTTGGACTGGTGTTTCACGTAACCACTCCGCTGCAGGATTCGGTAGGCATCATCACGCCTTCCTCGCTGCATTATGTGGCTACCCACCGCGGCTCCTTTGTTCCGGATATCGACCCCAAGCAGCATCGTTTTATGATTCACGGCATGGTGGACCGCCCGCTGGTTTTTACCATGGACGAGCTGAAGCGCCTCCCTTACGTGACCCGCGTGCATTTTCTCGAATGCCTTGGAAACCGCTCGGGCGCCAAGGCTAAGACAGTCCAGGATACCCACGGGTTGACCAGTTGCAGCGAATGGACGGGTGTGCTGCTGTCGGTGTTGCTCAAGGAGTGCGGCGTGCAAGCAGGCGCGTCCTGGATGGTGGCGGAAGGGGCGGAGGAAGTGAAAGGCGCGTCCAGTATTCCTCTCGCGAAGGGGCTCGACGACTGTTTAGTGGCCTACGCCCAGAATGGCGAGGCGCTGCGTCCTCAACAGGGCTTCCCACTCCGGCTGATCGTTCCCGGCTTTGAGGGAATTTATCAGACCAAATATCTACGGCGGATCAAGATCGTAGACCGCTTCTACATGACCTATAACGATTACGGGCACATCAACCCGGATCCGAAGGTCACCGCGTTGACGGTCCAGTGGGGGCCGAAATCGGTCATCACATTTCCTTCCGGCGGACAGAAGCTTTCCGGCCCCGGATTCTACGACATCAGTGGGCTAGCCTGGTCTGGTGGGGGCGCTGTTAAGAGAGTGGAAGTATCCACCGACGGCGGAAAAAAATGGCAGGATGCCGAGCTGCGGACACCTGCTTATCGCATGGCGCATACCCGCTTTGGCCTCAACTGGAGGTGGGACGGGAAAGAGTGCACGCTGCTGTCGCGCTGCACGGACGAGCTGGGCGCGGTGCAGCCGACCGTAGCCGAAGCCGGCAAATTCTTTGGCGATCCGCCGGATAAAGCTCGAGTGCGCGGAACCGACAATAGCATTCAGCCATGGATCGTGGCCGCGGATGGGAGCGTTCGCAATGGGCACGCTTAGGCTTCCGCTGCTCGCATTGGCGTTGGGGGCTTGCACCGGATGGGCGCAGTCGCCGACCTACGGTTTGGGAAAGACTCCGAGCGCGGATGAAATTCGCGCCTGGGATATTTCGATTGGTCCCGAGGGAAAGGAACTGCCGCCGGGGCGCGGTACCGCTGCCGAAGGCGCGAAGCTCTTTTTGACGAAGGGGTGCGGGGGATGCCACGGGCCCACCGGGATAGGAGCCCGAGCGCCTGCTTTGGTCAAAGGTGGCCCGGAAAGAGGCCAGCCTATTCCGCCCGGTATGGAAGGAATGCACATGTCGCCGGATACAGGAATCATGGCGCTGCGCTCGCCCTACGCCGTGACCCTCTGGGATTACATCAACCGTGGCATGCCTCTTTTCAAAGAGGGGACGTTAAAGCCCGATGAAGTCTACGCGCTGACGGCCTTCCTGCTCGCCAAGAACGAAGTCATTAAGGAAGGCGAAGTCATGGACGCGCAGAGTCTGCCGAAAGTGAAGATGCCGAACGTTAATGGATTCTCCGACGCTCCACCATGGAAACATGGGCAGCCGAGGCTGGCGGGTTACCAATAAGCGCTAGTGATCCGTGGAATCCTGTTAGGCGCCGTTGCCGCTGGCGCTTGCCTTCCTGGCAATGCTCGCCGTCACGGTGATCTGGATGACAGTTCCGGAGAGAATCGTCGACCGCGAATCTTCCCCAGTGCAGACGGCCGCACTCAGCGTCGAAGTGAAGCAGCACGGCACATCCTTCCTCGTCACGCCGTCGCAAAAGAAACCTTAAATTGTCCAGGCGAATCTCGGCATCCCGTCCTTTGGAGGTTTCCCGAGGGTCCGATCCTACGCAGCAATGCTGAGACGAATCGTCAGTTCCTTCGCTGCTTGCTTCTTGATGCGCACTCGAAGCTCGTAAATATCCATGCCGGGTGCGGATACCCGGATATAAAACAGCTTTCCGGTTTCCGGTTGTTCCAGTTCGAAGTATTCCTTCTCATCTGTCTTCCTACTTCATCGGTCCGCCCACGGTCGGCGATCCGGTCCCGCTGCAACCAGTCGCTCCATAGCGGATGAATTTCTGAATGCGCTTGCCGGTGTCGACTTCGGCGGTATAGATGTTGCCCTTGCTATCCACACTCACCTGATGCAGCCAGTGGAATTCGCCCGGCATCTGGCCGCTGCGGCCCAGCCGTCCCAGCTCCTGCAGATTACTTCGATTCAGCAGGTAGATGGTCATGTTGGAGTTGTCTCCCACATACAGGCAACTCTGCGCCTTGTCGGCGGAGAAGTTGATGGAAACGGCCGTTCCGGGAATCGTGGTGTTGGTGTGCTCGCTGATAAATTGCTCGGCGACGAAGCCGCATTTGCCGGGCTGGCCGGTCGGATTGCTGCATGCCTTCCCCAGCTCGGGACTGTTTTTATCGAACACCTGAATGCGGTCGTTGCCGCGATCGCAGACATAAATCTTGCCGTCATTGGATAGCTTCACGCAGTGTACCGGGATTGCGGAAGAACGCGGGCTTCCGGTTGCCTTTGGCATAATCCTGGATCCAGGTCCCGGCCGCTTTTGCGCCCGCGTCGTCCACTGGATTGTTTCCGTACGCGCCGAAATGGCCGATGTATTTACCGGTGTCGGCGTCGACGATGAGGACGTGCCGATTGCCGTAGCCGTCAGAAACATACAAACGGTTGGTCGCGGGATCGACCACCATGTCGGTAGCCTGGTACAGCAACGGCGTGCCGTTAATACCGCCATGCGTGTCGTTGCTGTCCGGTTTGGTCGGAGTTCCGCCGATCCGCATCTTGAAGTTGCCGTCCATGTCGAACTTGAGGACCAGGCCGTCGCCGCCTGCCTTGTTCGTCGACCACGGCATAGATGCTTTGCCGGGAACGCCGGAATTTCCCGAGATCCAGACGTTGTCCTTCTGATCGACATAGATCCCGTGCTCGCTCTGCGGCCAGATGCAACCAGCCTCCTCTTTACATTTGCCGCCGATGAAACCCGGATCCGCCGGACCGCCCCAGGCGCGTAGCAGTTTGCCGTCGGCATCAAACTCCAGAATCGAAGGAGCGGCTTTGCAGCAATCCGCGATGGGGCCATAAACACGCGGCTGGCCAATACCGTCGATCGGCTGACCTTTGTCATTCGTGGCGCCCGGCACGGCTCCTTCGAGGCCCGCCTCTTCATTCGTCATCGTGCGCGGCCGATTGTAGACCCAGATATGATCGTGCTGGTCGACGTAGAGTCCGCCTAGCTGGCCCACCAGCCAGTTGTTGGGAAGCGGCTGCGGCCATGCGGGATCGACAACAAAACCGGGCGTCTTGCCGGTGCTGGAAGCGTTATACACACCCGATTGTTTGAACAGCCGCTCGAGAGAGCCGCTGTTCTTCAGAATATTGACATCGGGGTCGGCGGCCATGGCCAGACCGGTCAGAGCCAATACCATCGCCGGCAATGCGGCGATCATTTTACGGTGCTTCATCATTCTCGTCCTTCCTGGGGACCACACGCTGCCCTCATAGGACGCTGTGGCTGGTCGGTCTGCGAGTGCAGATCCGCATAAAGTATACATCACTACGGCGGCGCTAGCGTTTCGCCCATACGAAAGTTTGGATGCTGAAATGCACTCTAATTGGACGCAGATCCTGGCAGGTTGCCGGTAAAGACCAGTACGAGGAGATAAGTTTATGCGCTATACCAAGTTGGGGATTCTCATATTCAGCATTGGCGTTGCGTTCACCGGATACGCTTCCGGGCAGTCTAAGACGCGCGCGAATGTAGCCGCAGGCGAAAAGCTGTTCCACCAGCATTGCTCGTCATGTCACGGCAATGATGGGAGGGGCTCGGCATCGAGGGGCTCGGGTTCGATGTACGATCCCAACTCAGCCGATAAGGCGCGACGCGTACCGCCTGCTGATTTGACGGTAATGAGTCAGCAGAACGCAGGGGAGTTTCCAGAGGACCGCGTAAGAGAGGCAATCTACAACAAGAAGCCAATCCCGGGGCATGGAACTCCGGATATGCCCGCCTGGGGCGACGTGTTCTACAACCAGAAATCCAATCAGAAGCGTCTTGAAGCGCGTGTGCGCGATTTGACCGCCTACATCGAATCGCTACAGGTGAAGGGAAAGTAGACTTAACGGCCAGCCATGCCACGGGAGCCGATCGCCCGGCATTGGTTGAGCGAATCCGCACAGCAAAACTGGGTTGATTGTGCCACTAGCCCCACTCGGAGGCGATAGCGGCCGGCTACTTTCCGTTGAACAGTTCGGTGAGTTCGGTCACTTCCGCGCGAATCGCGCCCTTGAGAGTCGGCTCACGGTCGGGAGCCCATTCGGGCGAATGCGGCGCGGGACCCGGAATACCGGTTTTCTGGATTTCCGCGAACTTCTCCGCGTTGACCGCGCCGACGTGCAGCAGCGCCGATGGCACTTTGCCGGTGATCCAATACTGGCCGAAGTCTTCCGAGGTCATCTTCGCCGGCATCGGGACTACTTTATCGCCAAGTCCGGCTGTGAGCGCTTTTGCCAGACGCGCGACCAGCGCAGGATCGTTGTAGACCACGGATTCAGCGGGCTCGTCGCCACGTGAAATAATCTCCGGCTCCCGCGGCGCTCCCGCGGCCATGGCTTCGCCCTTGGCGATGCGGCGAATGGCGGCGAGAGTCTTACGCCGGACCTCGGGGGTGTAAGTCCGCACCGAGAGTTGGAGCCGCACTTCATCCGGAATGACGTTACCCGTGGTTCCGCCGTGAATCGAGCCCACCGTAATCACCACTGGATCGGCGGGATTGTTCTCGCGCGAGACGATGGTCTGCAGCGCCAGTACGATGCGCGAAGCCAGGACAATGGAATCCACCGTATTCATCGGCATGGCGGCATGTCCGCCGCGCCCATGCACGATGATGGTGACCGCATCCGACATGGAGCGGAACGGGCCCGGATGATAGCCGATGGTTCCGGCCGGCATGGTGTCGTCATCGTGCAGGGACAGCGCAAAATCGGGACGCGGAAAGCGCGTGAAGAGGCCGTCCTTTAGCATGGCGGCAGCTCCGCCGGAGCCGCTTTCTTCGGCCGGCTGCCCCACCAGCAGCAGCGTGCCGTGCCAGCGATCCTTGTGTTCCGCCATCCAGCGCGCGGTGCCGGCCCACGCGGACATGTGGATATCGTGGCCGCAGGCATGCATCACCGGAGTGGTTTGGCCGCTGGCGGTCTTCCCGATGACTGTGCTCGCGAACGGCAGTCCGGTTTTCTCTTCCACCGGAAGCGCGTCGAGTTCGGTCCGCAGCATCACCGTGGGGCCGGGTCCATTTTTCATCACTGCCACGATGCCGGTTTTGCCGACGCCGGTCGTGACCTCATAGCCCAGCGCTTTCGTGAACGCCGCGAGTTTACCTGCGGTCCGCACCTCCTGGAACGCCAGCTCCGGATTGCGGTGAAGATCGATGTAAAAAGTTTCGATGTCGGGATAGATGCCGTCGACTTCCGCCATGGTGGGAGTGACGGCGGCGGTCTGGCCCGCTCCGCTTCCGGCGAAGGCGAGCAGCGCGGCGATTACGGCGGCGGGGTATCTCATGGTACTGACATTTTATCGCGATGCTACTGCAGCGCTACTGATATTTCGCCAGTTCGCTCTCCCGGGCGATCAGGCCGAGCCCGGGCAATTCCGGCACCTTCATGAAGCCCCGTTCAAACTCCAGCTTGTTTTCGAATAGCGGCTCCAGATCCGCTCGCTCGCCGGGAAACTCCTGCCGCCGGGCTGCATTCGAACACGAGGCCGCGAAATGGATCACCGCGGCGGTGGCCACCGTGGGTGTCGTGTTGTGCACTACAACGTGCTTGTTATAAGCCAGCGCGAGCGTGGCGATCTTCTTCGCCTGCGTGAGGCCACCGCACTTGGTTACGTCCGGCTGCACGATGGAGATCCCGCTTTGCGTGATCAAATCTTTGAACTGCCAGATCGTGTACTCATGTTCGCCGGCGCTGATCGGCACGTCGAGCGCCGTGGCGACCTCTTTCATCGCAGCGTAATCGTACTGCGGCGTTGGCTCTTCGAACCAGGCGATGTTGTATTTTTCGTAGAATTTTCGGCCGATCATAATGGCCCGCTTTGGGGAATAACCATTGTTCGCGTCGAATGCCACGTCGACTTTATCGCCCACAGCCCTGCGGATCGCGGATATGAAACTCTCCGCGGGATCGTCAGGAGCGTCCAGCACCTGGCTGCCGAAGTCCATACGGATCTTCACTGCGGTGAAGCCGCGTTCGACGGCTTGCGCCATCAGTTTCGACACGCTTTCCGGAGTGTCGGTTTTAGCGCCTCCTCGCCCGTAGCTGAAATAGACCGGCTGGCGGTCGCGATATTTGCCGCCCAGCAGCTTATATACCGGGATTCCCAGAATCTTGCCCTTCAGATCCCAAAGAGCGATATCGACACCGGCGATGGCCTTCTGAAATTGCGCCCATCGGGCCCAGCTTGAAGTTCGGGTAGAGCATTTCGTCGTAGAGCGGATCGACTTGGAACGGGTCTTTGCCGATGAGTCGCGGCGTCAACAAAGTCTGGACGTTCGAAGCCAGCACCGTCATGTTCATCGGTGAGCACTCGCCCAGGCCGAACATCCCGTTGGAAGCTTTCACCATCACGAATAGCGTCCGCCCCTTGACGATCAGCGGGCGCACTTCGGTGATTCGTATATCGTTCGGCGCATCGGCTTGGAGCGGCAGTCTCTCCGCGATTGCAGCCACCGCAGCCGCGCCCGTCCAGCGAAGCAGGGAACGTCGCGTGGTAATCATGATGTTCTGGGTTGGAGTATACAACAGGCGGACGGCCCCGAATGCCGGGCCGGCGAGAATGCGCGGGATGGGGAGAAGCGAAGCTACGCTGGTCCGAACGAGCCTCACGCCACCTGAGTGGTTCCCTGCTCAATCAGTTTTCGGTGGCCAGGCTCGGGCATGAACGATTGCGACTCCATTTCATCGAAGCCCGCTACGGTAATTGTGTAGTGTCCATTGTCGCCGCGCCGGATGTAGCCTTTCCCTTTCAAGTACCACAGGGCGGCTTGCAGATGCTCGCGGGGCAGCCGAGAATCTCCTCGAAGTCGACTGCCGTCATGGACGCGCGTTCAATGTCGTGCGCGGCCTTGGTATAGAGCAGGCCAAGAATGCCTTTCCGCTTCGCTTTTTCCGCTTGGGGTCCCTGGGACGCCTCGGCTTGGTCAAAGATCTTCCAGTGCAGTTGCCTGGTGGCATGATAGCGAGCGTCATATTTGGCGCGCTGCTCCGGGTCGCTCAAGATCCGCGCAGCGGCCGTGACCCGGATGAACATTTCCGCATTCCCGGTGTCGGGTGCATCGGGATGATAGCGCTGCGCCAGAATCCGATGGACTCGATGGATGGTATCCGCAGTGGCCTTCGGACTCAGCTGCATGATTTCGTAGCAATCCAGCTGCTCAGGATCCTCGAGAACTGGGCCATATCGCCGGGTGGAGGCTCCGGCTCCCGCCGTTCATTTCTGCCGCGCGCCCCTTGGCTGTTCGTCAGTTCCAGACCGACCTGATAAACTCCTCCGCCTTCCTCGGAACACCACTTCACGTCCACCTGCAATTGGACGTCGGCCCGGCCCTCGCCGAAAGTTCCGCGTATGACGACGATCGAACCAACTTGCAGTGGCGTCATGAGCGAAAGGCCGATGCCATCCTCGGTTACATCCCGAAGGTAAGCGGTGGCCCAACGCGGATTCCCCGTTTGATCCTTCAAGCGAACTCTGACGACGCTGGGATCGCTGCGCTTCCGATTTGTCTGTCTGCGCTGTAAGCCTGTGCTCAATGTAATTTCCGGATGTTCATTTCGGGATTACGTCTAGCGGAAACCGTAGCGCAGCGGGACTAGTCCGAAGCGTTCGATAAAGCGGCGGGGCTTATCAGCCGTCATTTGCCGATCCAGGACCATCCTGGCAAACTTTTGGACGCTGGTTGCGAGTGTCGCAGCGGGCCGGCCCGCCCGAATTGCCTCGGTTACGTCGGCGTAATCGCACGGGAATGACGTGAATACGGGCAATCCGACGGTCTTCTCAATTTCGTCCAAGTTAAGCAACATATGGCTCGACACTCG
This sequence comes from Bryobacterales bacterium, assembly GCA_963779075.1. Classification (GTDB taxonomy): domain Bacteria; phylum Acidobacteriota; class Terriglobia; order Bryobacterales; family Bryobacteraceae; genus Palsa-187. Next base: position 148,151 of record CAVZWS010000009.1, on the reverse strand, counting down.
GTTTAACAGGAGCGATACCTTGTCGAGCAAGATCCAGCTTCCGCAGCAGCGAGACCTTCAAATGGGCGAGCCGCAACGCCGGCAGTTCCGGGGTTGTCACCAGCATGATCTTGTTGGCTTCGCGCAATACCGCGAGCGTGGTTTCATCGAAGGTATCGGGGAGGTCGGCGCTAACGACGTTGTAATTGCGCCGGGCAAACTCAATCAGTTGGGCCACCTGTACTCTTGGGATCCCTTCCCCCACCCGCGGTGCACCTGAGAGAAGCAGGTCGGTGTTGCCCACGGTCTTAATCAGGCTTCGCCAAGCATCGTCGTCGAGTTGTCTGCCGTGAGCCGTTGCATCCGCCAAATTGCGATCATGCGAGGTATTGAACATAAACTCGGTCACGCCCGAAGCCATATCGAAGTCAGCCAGCAATACGCTGGTGTTCTCCATCTGACTGAAGGCCCAGGTGGTATTGGCGGCGATAGTGGAGGCGCCTACCCCGGCTTTCGCGGGCATAAACGCAAAAAAACGGTCGGTGGAATCGATGACGACGGGGCGAACTTCGAGATCGCGCTCGAGTTGATCCAGGACTTGGCCCACCTCGGTGCTTTCAAATGGTGACGATAAGAGCTGGGTCATGCGCAACTGCAGAACCTTGCGAAGGACTGTAACGTCTTGCGACGGGTGAAGGGCAACGCGCTGGATGGCCGGGAATTCAGCTTCCAACTGGCGAGCGATGAGTTCCGCCATGTGCAGGTTCTCAATATTGAGAAAGACAATCTCAGGCGCCCATGCCCGAACTACCCTGCGCAGATCCTGCGGCGTCGGGTATTCGTCTAGGGTCCGGGAAATGTGCAGAACCCAGTGCGGAGCAATCGCTTGCTCGAACTCTTTCCGAAGGTCTTCGCCAGGGCAGATCAGTATAGCTCGCATGGATTGAATATAAAGATCGAGGCCGGCACAGGGAATCAGCCTTTAGTCCTGATTTAGAAGTCTGTTCGTACTAGGTCGGATGTACCGATTTCGTGTAAATCGAAGAGTTGCCGGGGCGCGCGAACGGCGTCGTCAACTGATTTTACTTAGACAACAGCATCGCCCCGATGGTTTTCAAGGAACTCATCGTCGATGGGCTTGCGCCCTGCGAAGCCTTCGTCCATCCCGTGCCAGAAGCGGATGCGTTCTTCGCCCAGTTTCCAGCACAGGCACACCTCGCGGCTCTGATAGCGAGTGAGAAAATCGATCAGGCCGATGTCCAAATCCTTGATAAGAACCCCTATTTGCTCGATCTTCTCGAGGACTTCCCGCAAAGCGCCAGCGCTGGCGTCCCGGCGGGCGCGGGTTGCCAGGATCGGCCCGGGGTTCACGCGCGAGCCGCCCGCCATACGGATGCCCTGCATGGTGGCGTTCAGGGCTTCCTCGGCGGACCGGTATTCGGCCTCGTGAAACAGAGCGTCGCGCAGAGCGCGGTCCACTTGGGGCAGCACCCGCTCCGCTTCGGTCAAGGTAAAGTATCGCGGCATGCGTTAGATGGACGAGTGCTCTCCTGCGGGCCGGTCATCCGGCGGCGTTTCCGGTCTCCAAAGCCTTTCCAGAGCCGGCTTGAAACGGGAATATAGATACGATACCAGCAGTAACAAGCCGCCCAACGCTAGGAATGCGGTAATGCGGAAGCCACGGCTGAGCGACCACACGTCCAGCAGATACAATTTCACGATCACCAGCGCGAACAGTCCCAGGCCCAAGATGCGGTTTAGGGCGGAACGCAGCGCGACTCCGGCCACAATCAGAGCCGAGGCGTAAACCGCCATCAAAATGGAAATCCCCGTAGACTCAACGTTGGAGATGTCCTGTGGATCGCTCGTGCGGCGCGCCCATCCGATGATTTCCATCCCCAACGCCCACAGTAGAACCAGGTGGCCCGCGCCATAAGTCACCGTTTGAAATTCACGAATCTGCGCGAATCGGGATGCGATCCATAGACTGGCGGCAGCCACCGCGAAGGCCAGGAAACGCTGGTTGGCCAAAGTGGCGTAAGACTGCTGAAGAGAATACATTTCGGCATCCACGGTGAGCAGCCGAATGAACACCAGTCCGAAGACCAGGAGAGCTCCCGCCTGAAGCCGGGACTGATGGAAGTGTGCTCCCACCCATGTCAGCGCCGCGGCTTCGAGCGACCACAGCATCGTGATGCGGAAGCCGGTGAATTGGATAGGGATCGCCAGCGTCAGCAAGACCATCGCGATTGCAGCCGCTAATTCACCCACGCGGCGATCGCGGGTCCAAACTGCTTTCGCCAGCAGCGCGTGGCAGACGGCCAGCGCAAGAGTGAAGGTCCCCATGGAGCCGTGGTACTGATGATCCAGTAAAACGTAGGTTCCGGCGAAGTAAGCTCCCGTGTTCACCGCGAGTAGCCACAAACGCACGCCCAGCACGCTCGCTGCGAAAAATAATGCGAAGCTGAGCGATAGCCAGCCCCATGCCGCTAGGCGGGTCTCGTCATCGAGCCACTGCGAGCTCCAGCCCAAAAACAGCCATGCGGTTGCTGGCCAAGCGAGATACTCCAACGCGGGCCAACGCTTGGTGTAGGCGATCGCCAGCGCTCCCAGATTCAGCATGGAAGTATAGCCGGCCAGAACCCACATATGGTTTTCGCCGGTCGACAGCAGCACCGGTGTGAGGTAACCTCCGGCCAGTCCCAGCAAGGCTACGGCCTGGGAATCGTAATGCAGAGCCAGCATCGCGGCTGCGGCGGTGGTCAGGCACATCAGCAGGAATGCGGTCACTTGTGGGAGCAAATGATAGAAGCCGAAGCCCGCATAGAACGATAGATAGAGCAGCGCTAAGCCGAGCCCCGTCAATCCCCGGGCAAAAGTTTTTTGACCGCGCAGCGAAATCCATTCGCCTAGAAACAGCGAGAGAGTGGCCGCGGCGACGCCCAGAGCAACGCGCATTCGCGGGACCAATCCACTGGCTATCGACGGCGTACTTGAAAAGAAAGCCAACGCCGAAGATGAGAGTTACGACGGCCATGCGGTTGAGCCAGCCGAGCCCGAAGGTGGTTTCGAGGGCGGATTCATCCGCCGCGTTCAACTCCGGCGAGACGCCAGGGGATGTCTTGCGGCAGAGGAGGCGGTGTTAGCGGCAGATGTGGCGCCGCGGTCGCCGCTTCCGGCTCAGGTGCAGTTGCGATTGGCGACGCGGAAACGGCAGCAGGTGGCGGCGCGAGAGCAAGCCCCACGGCTGCTTCGATCCGAAGCAAGCGCTGCTCCAACTCTGCCTGACGCTGAATCAGTTCTTCCTGGCGCTGGACCATGCGGCCCAAGGCGCCGGAGATGGCGTCCATTCGTTCCCGATCGGGGCTCGCGGGTTCTTCCGGCGCAGGCATTCCATTCCAAACTACACTAAGAATAAAGCCCATGAGCGATTCCGGTTTCCCCTTACCGCCTCCCACTTTTGAATTTCTGGTTTTCTCGCTGAAGACTCAGGCGGAGATGCAGCTCGGCCTGTTCCAGTTCGGAGAAGCATCCGAGGAACCGCCCAACCTGCCGGCGGCGCGCCACGCTATCGATCTGTTGGCCATGATCGCCGAGAAGACGCGCGGCAATTTAGCGCTCGAAGAACAGCGGCTGATCGAAAACTCGCTGACCGAGCTGCGCTTCCGCTTCGTGCAGGTGGCGGAACAGAAACCGGCTCAAAAACCTGCGGAATCGCCCGCAGAGGCAGAGAAATCTGCCGAGAAATCCGTAGAACCGGGGGACGCGCCCGCGTCGTCCTGATGCCGGAAACATTGCGCATTACGGTGCTCGGCTCGGGCACCAGCTCGGGCGTGCCGACCATCGGCTGCCGTTGCGCCACGTGCGCTTCCACTGATCCGCGCGACAACCGGCTGCGGCCGTCAGTGTTGGTGCAATATGGCGGGAAGAACGTGCTGATCGATACCACGCCGGACTTTCGCGCCCAGGCATTGCGCGCGGGCATCGGCCGCGTGGACGCCATCCTTTTCACGCACGCGCACGCCGATCATATCCTGGGACTCGACGACGTGCGGCCCTTGAACTATCACCAGAAGATGTCGATTCCGGCGTACGGGACCGAAGCCACGCTGGATATCGTCCGCCGCGTTTTCCGCTACGCATTCGATCCGGAGCCTGTCGCAATCGTCGGCGCCGCGCGTGGACCTGCACGCCATTACCGAGGAGCCATTCGATCTGTTCGGTCTGCGCGTGATTCCCATTCCCCTGATGCACGGCCGCGGCGCGACCCTGGGATTCCGCTTCGGCGATGCCGCCTACCTCACCGATCACAGCGACATTCCGGAAGGCTCAAAGGCGCTGTTGCGGAATTTGGATGTGCTATTTCTAGACGCCTTGCGGCACCGCCCGCATCCCACTCACTCGACCGTGGAGCAGAGTCTGGCGTCGGCTCGCGAATTGGCGCCGCAGCGCGCTTTCTTTACGCACATCTGCCACGACCTGCCGCATGCGCAGACCGAAGCCGCGTTTCCGCCGAACGTGCGCCTGGCGTACGATGGCCTTCAGCTTGAGGTTCCACTTCCGCAGTCCGGGGTCTCAAAATAAATGCGAGTCGCCCGCTCCTTAGAGGAAGCCGCCGGGTTCGAGCCGGTGGCGGTGACCATCGGCAACTTCGACGGCGTCCATACCGGTCACCATGAGTTGTTGCGCGAAGTGGCGCGCGCGGCTCGTGAAAAAGGCCTGCAGCCGGCGGTACTGACCTTCGATCCGCATCCCGCATCGATTGTCGCGCCGCAACGCGCGGCACGCTTGCTCACCACGCAGGCGGAACGCTGCGCGATACTGGCGCGCGAAGGAATCGAGTACGTGCTGGTGCTCCCGTTCACGCGCGACGTGGCGCACTGGACTCCGGAACAGTTCATCGAGCGAGTGTTGGTGAAGGCCCTGCGGGCGCGGGCTGTCATTGTGGGCGACAACTTCCGCTTCGGGCACGGCCAGGCCGGCGACGTGAAGGTGCTGGCGCAACTTGGGCGAGCGATACGGTTTCGAGACTCGCGTGGTCACTCCCGTGAAGTGGCGCGGGCGCGCCGTGTCCTCGAGCGAAATCCGCCGCGCGGTGGAATCGGGCAGAGTAGCGCTCGCGGGGCGGCTGCTCGGGCGGCCCTATGCAACCGCGGGCGACGTGGTTCCGGGGCACGGAATCGGTTCGAAGCAAACCGTGCCCACGCTGAATTTGCGGACGCACGCGCAGGTGCTGCCTTCGACCGGCGTCTATATCACGCGCACGTTCGACGCGGAGTCGGCGCGCAGTTGGAATTCGATTACCAACGTCGGTTATCGCCCTACCTTCGCGGACGCGTCGGGCGGACAGGAACTGACCATCGAGACTTTCCTGCTGGATCGTTTGGACCCGCCCGCGCCGCAGCGCATCCGCGTGGAATATCTGCGCCGCGTGCGCGAGGAACGCAAGTTCGAGACGCCGGAGGCCCTGAAGGCGCAGATCCTGCGCGACGTAGGCCGGGCGCAAGCGTACTTTCGCCGGCGTGACAAAATGGGTGCGCCGCCCTTTAGAATAAGTTATGGCTCTTTCCGCTGGAAAAACAAAATACATGAAGAAGCTGTCCAATAAGGACGGCATTATCGCCGCGGCTGCGATGGATCAACGCGGCAGCTTGCAGAAGTCGCTCGCGACCGCCAAGGGCGTGGATCAGAAAGCGATCACCTGGGACATGATGTCGGAGTTCAAGACGGCCGTCACCCGCATCCTGACGCCGCATGCTTCGGCCATCCTGCTCGATCCCGAATACGGCCTGGAAGCCGCCAAGGCGCGTTCCTCGAACGCCGGCCTGCTGCTGGCGTATGAGCATTCCGGCTACGACAACACCAAGCCCGGCCGCTTGCCCGACCTGCTGCCGCACGTTTCCGTGAAGCGCATCGTCGATTGGGGCGCGGATGCCGTGAAGATCCTGATTTACTACAGCCCGTTCGATGACGGGTCAGTCAACGATATCAAGCACGCTTTCGTCGAGCGCATTGGCTCGGAATGCGAGGACCATCAGATTCCCTTCTTCCTCGAATTCGTCGGCTACGATCCCAAGGGCGGCAACGAGAAAGGCCTGGAGTACGCCAAGATCAAACCGCAAGTGGTGATCGGCTGCATGGCGGAGTTCACCAAGCCGCAATATAAAGTGGATGTCCTGAAAGTGGAAGTGCCCATCAACGCCGAGTTTGTCGAAGGCAGTTCGGTTTATAAGGGCGAGAAGGCGCAGTCGATGTCAGAGGCCATGGACCTTTTCCGCAAGGCCGCGGCCGTGGCCACGAAGCCGTTCATTTATCTGAGCGCCGGCGTGGGCAACGCGCAGTTCGTGGAGAGCCTGCGCATGGCCACCGAAGCGGGCACGGATTACTCGGGAGTACTGTGCGGGCGCGCCACCTGGAAGGACGGCATGCCGATCTACGCGACCAAGGGTCTGGCGGCTCTCGAAGACTTTCTGTCGACCAAGGGCGTGGAGAACATCAACGCTGTCAACGCAGCGCTCACCGGCGCAACGCCTTGGTACAAAAAGCTGGGCGTCGCGGCAACCGCATAAACTCCCTCACAACTCAATGATCGTAAAGCACCTGGCCGCGCTCGCCGAATTCTCTTCCCAAAAAATGGCGAAGACGAACATCGCGCGGGGCGAGACCCTGTTCGCCGGACTCAATTGTTTTGAGCCCGGACAGGAGCACGCCGCGCACGCGCACGCCGGCCAGGACAAGCTTTACGTAGTGCTCGAAGGCGAGGCGGAGATCCAGGTGGGCGATGATACGCAACTGGTCTCCGCAGGAGGCGGCGCTTTTGCTCCTTCGGGCGTGATGCATTCCGTGCGCAATCGCGGCGAAAAACGGCTGGTGGTGTTAGCCGTGCTCGCGCCTCCGCCGCGCGAGATTAACCGCCCCACTGCAACTTCTCGCGCAGAACATCGAAGAACCCGACGCCGCTGGCGCGGATCAATTGCACTGTCTGCTCGGACCGCCGGCAGATCACGCGATCCCCTTTATGCAAGCTGTTCGCCTACTTGCCCGTCCACAGTCAGGTAAGTGGTGTTGTCGCCGCTCATCGTAATCTGGATAACGGCTTCATCGGGGACGATCACGGGACGGTTCGTCAGCATGTGCGGGCAGATCGGCGTGATGCACAGAGCGGCGACTACCGGAACCATAATGGGGCCGCCCGCCGAAAGCGAATAGGCTGTGGAGCCGGTGGGCGTCGAAACGATCAGCCCGTCGGCCTTATACAGGCACATGAAATGATTGTCCACCTGCACTTCCAGATCGATGATGCGCGCGATATCAGCCTTGGCGAGAGTGATGTCGTTGAGCGCTTCGTAGATGCAGGCGCAGTGGCCGCCGCGCCACAGCTCCGTGTGCAGCATGCGGCGGCGGCTGACGTCGTATTCGCCCGCGAGCACTCGCTCGAGCTGCGGATAAAGTTCTTCGACGGTGATGGCCGTCAGGAATCCCAGGTTGCCCAGATTGACGGCGAACAGAGGAATGTCGCGGCCCTTCAGAGCCCGCGCCGCCGACAGCAGAGTCCCGTCGCCACCCAGCACAATCAGCAGTTGCGCGCCTTCCGGTACGGCTTCGCGAGGCAATCCCCTTTGCAAGCCCGCGCCGCCCTCCAGGTAGGCGGAGGTTTCCACATCGCAGCGAACTCCCACGCCACGCTCCGCCAGCCACTTCACCAGAGCGGGCGCCACCAATGGCCGCCTTCTCGCTATGCGGCTTGGAGATAATGCCGGCGGTCGAGATTCTTGATGTGGTGGGATTCGCGGCTGGCATAAAGCAAGAATTCCCGATTGCCCTCGGCGCCCAGGATCGGACTCTCGATGATATCAGCCCGGAACCCTTGCGCTTCGACCGCGGCTCGAACGCGATCGCAGGCGGCCTGATGCAATGCGGGCTCGCGTACGATTCCGCCTTTGCCGACCTGGCCCCGCTCCACTTCAAACTGCGGCTTGACCAGCAGCATCATCTTGCCCTGCGGGGCGAGCAAAGGCGTCGAGCGCGGGAATCAGCAAACGTGAGGGAGATGAAGCTGGCATCGCATACCGCGAGGTCGAATTTCTCCGGGAAGTCCGCCGCGGTGAGGTAGCGCGCGTTGACGCCTTCCTGGACCACTACGCGCGCGTCGCTGCGCAGTTTCCAGTCGATCTGCCCGTGGCCGACATCGATGGCCCACACTTTCGCGGCGCCGCGCTGCAGCAGGCAATCCGTGAAGCCGCCGGTGGACGCACCCACATCCAGGCAAGCCCATCCAGTCACGTCCAGCGCCCAGTGATCCAGCGCACCCGCGAGTTTGTAGCCGCCGCGGCTGACGTAGGGCATTCGCTCGAGAACTTCGACCCGCGAATCCGCCGCCACGCTGTGGCCGGGCTTGAGCGCCTTCTGCCCATTCACCACCACTTCACCGGCGATGATCAGAGCCTGCGCTTTTTCGCGCGACTCCGCCAGCCCGCGTTCGACCAGCAGTTGATCGATACGGATTTTCGCGGATGATGTCATGGTCCCGGCTGTCATGCCTGCCGCCGCACGACCAGATCCGCCAATTCCCGCAGCCGCTGCGCGCGATCGTCGAAAGGTTGCAGCGCGAGGTGAGCGGCGAGCCGCTCCTCCTCAGCCATTTCGCGGGAGCGCTCGATGCCGTAAACCGCCGGGAAAGTGATCTTCTTTTGCGCGGCGTCCTTGCCGGCGGTCTTGCCGAGAGCCTCCGAAGATTGCTCCACGTCGAGAATGTCATCCACGATCTGAAACGCCAGGCCTATGTGCTCGCCGAAACTGGTGAGCGCCGTGAGTTGATCCGCGGCACGCGCCTGCGTATATCGCTCCCATGCGGACGCTGGCGCGCAGCAACGCTCCGGTCTTAGCGCGGTGAATCGATTCGAGCAGGTGCGCCGTCGGATGCTTCCCTTCGCCTTCAATATCGTTGACCTGGCCGCCGATCATGCCGCCCACGGTGCCCGACGCGGTGGCGAGCTCGCGGACCAGTTCGATGCGCTTGGACGCATCCGCATATTCCATCTTCGCCAGGACTTCGAAGGCCAGCGTCAGCAGCGCATCGCCGGCCAGGATCGCCATGGCTTCGCCGTACACTTTGTGGCAAGTGGGACGGCCGCGGCGCAAGTCGTCGTTATCCAGGGCCGGCAAGTCGTCGTGGATCAGCGAATAAGTGTGGATCATTTCCAGCGCGCAGGCGCAGGATTCGATACCGATGGGCGCATCCGAAACCGTTTGAGCCGCGGCGATGGCCAGCAGCGGACGGATGCGTTTGCCGCCGGCAAACAAGCTGTAGCGCATGGCGCTGTGAATAGTGGCCGGATTCTCGTCCTGAGGCGGGACCCAGCGGTCGAGTGCGGCGTCGACAGCCTTCTGCTGTGCCGCCATGTATTCGCCGAGCGTCATGCTTTGTTCGAACGGAGCGGTTCGGGATGAACCTCGCCAGCGCGCTTCATCAGCACCTCGACGCGCGTTTCGGCCTCTTCCAACTGTTTGCGGCAGGCATCGCTGAGCTTCATGCCGCGCTCGAACAGTTCCAGGGCGCGCTCCAGCGGAAGCTCGCCACTTTCCATTTCCTTGACGATGGCCTCCAGTTGCTGAAGTCCGGTCTCGAAGCTGAGGGGTGCGTCTTTCGGCTGCGCTGGCTCGGGCATGAGTAGATCCATTCTAGCGAATGCCGTGGACTCGATTTCGTTGCGATATTCGGCCAACGCGAGCATGGTTTATAATGAGCATTCCAGCCGCAATACGGGCGCGTAGCTCAGTTGGTTAGAGCGCCTGCTTCACACGCAGGAGGTCTGGGGTTCGAGTCCCCGCGCGCCCACCATTAAACTCAATAACTTACTGTATGGCTCAAGGGCACCTCCGGCTTGATGTCCACACGAATGTCCACACGACGCGCCGTCGCCGGATGACCCGGCGGGGAAAAAACGGATGCCCCAACCTGTGAGAAAGGGCATCCGTGAAATAGGAGGTTTACAACTACGCTGTTTTGCTATCGACAGGAACGGCCCGTGACTTTAGGTAGTGGGCTACTGGGGCCGACGAACGGGGGTTAGAAAGAGCGGCGTAAGATAGGGTTCTAGATGTCATTCCGCCTTACGGTAATCCTTGCTCTTGTGATCGCCGGGTTGAGTTGCGCGTTTCCGTTTGTTGTCGGCTATATCGACTACGGCAGCGTTCTTTACGTGAGTTTCCCGCTATCGGGCCTGTGGCTTGCAATGGCCATCTTTGCGGCGGCAAAATACCGCAAGCGCGGAGCATGGACCCTCCTCGGATTGCTTCCCGCCCTTTTCTGGCCACATATGACCGCCGCCCTTTACTACCAGTGCTACGTCAACCATAACTGCTTGTGAAAAATTTCAAACTTGACCACTACCCAAAATCGCCGCCGCTTGACAGACGGCCATCACCCTAACGGGCTTGGTCTTCCAGGGATCATAGGTGTGTGCAGTCTGTTAAAAGCGTGCGACGCGAATACCACCAGTAGAAATGTCAGGCAGCAAAAACGCCAATCGTCTCATTTAGCCTAGTCCTTTTGGCCGGAGGACCACTGGCATTGCGGCGATGAAGCAATTAAAAATGGCATCTCAGTCTCAAACCGCGAACTTATTGCTCTTGGTCACGTCTACCAGTTGTGAGGAGAATTTTATGTTCGCAAGTCTCGATGAGCAAATGAAGATTGACGATGCCACGGCGGCAACCCCTCGGCAGCGCATTACGAAGTGGGCTGCGACCGCGTTTGTCGCTGTTGTAGTGTTCGGTGGACTGTATTACGCGCTCCAGTCTATCGCCTAATGACTGGCGAAGGCTGGTTGAGATTCCCAAGGTAAAAGGCTGGCCTCTTGGCCGCAATTTCTTGAACCCAATTATGATTTCCTGGACCGCGCTGTATCCATTGGGAACCACTGAACTGCGCGTATGGACCCGCGCCTTTAATGTAATCTCTGGCGTTAAGAAATAGCTGCCCGTCAAAGTGCGCCTGAAGACCACACTAGGCTTTCAGCCCTGGCAGGATCCGCAGTGAGTTGTCGCGCTCAATGGCGCTGAGATCGGCAGCGGCGAAGTGCTGCGCCGTCAGGCCGTCGATCTCCTCGGCGCTGCTGCGATATGGATAGTCAGTGCCGAACAGAATCTGCGATACGGGCGCCAGCTTCAGCAGGGCGGCCAGAGCCCCCGGGTGGTTGGCTTGCGCCGTATCATAGTAGAACTTCTTCAATTCGTACATGACTCCCTTCGGCAAACGTTTTTCTCTTTCCTTCATTTCTGCTTCTTGCCGGGTAAAACGGCTCAGCAGAAACGGAGTGGTGCCACCGCCATGGGAAAGAATCCAGTGGATGTCCGGATACCGCGCCACAGGCGCGTATATACATTCTTGTCCTCGATGGTCGCTTCGTACATAAGGTGATACGGACTCACCGGCGTATAGCGCTCAACGACGTGCAGATCTTCGCTGTGATAATCGCCCGCGCGATCGAACCAGGTTTCCTCGCGTGGTCTTCATGGACGCCAATCCTGACACCTACAAGATTACGGAGCGCGGCCCCGCGCCGTACGCGCCCATCAGCCCGGGATGCGGCCCGGGTTGCGCCTCATGATCCTGGAGATCCCAATCGGCTGTGACGAATGCCTGCCACGTACCATTCAGGTCCGGATGACCGTCCGCCATCCGCGGAGCTTTGTACGGCGGAAATTGTCCGCTTGCGGCGGACGATTGTCCCGGCGCCGTTATCACAACCGTCCCAAGCATGACGATTACGGCGGCCACCTCGACGACGAATCTCGCGGCCTGAAACAAGTTACGGTGGATCAAGGAAATTTTCTCCATCCGCGCGTGAGCCGATGCGCTGCATAATCCGGAAGATGCAGTATACACCCGGCTGCCCGGCCGGAAGCGGGCCCGAGTTGGGGCTGCTTCAGTCTACCCAAATAATTGCTTGAACAAAGCCCCCACTCGAAACTTGAGGCCCGACGGTGCAGGCGGTCTCGCCGGCGGCTTGGTCGGGAAGGGCTGGCTTGGATAGGCCTTCTGCTTCCTGCGTTCATCCGCTCTTAAAATTCTACTGTGGACTGGGAGGTTATATAATGCCTCACAGCGAAGGTGAGGAAATATGGCAAGCTCAAGCAAGCCCCCGATTGGTCGGCAAGATGTGGGCCGACGCAATTTCCTGAAGGGAACCGCCACCGGAGCGGCGGCTTTGGCCGCCGGCATAAAACCAGCCCGCGCTCAACAATCTGAACCTGCGCGTTCAGCGACGGCAGCCGTGGCTACGCAAGAAAAAGACCCCTCGCCGAGTGTCGAAGTACTCACCGTCGATCACCCTGGTTCCGATTTCATGGTCGACGTGATCAAAGCTTTAGGCTTCGATTACATTTTTGCCAATCCTGGCTCCAGTTTTAGGGGTCTGCATGAATCGGTCGTCAATTACGGCGGTAACAAGAGCCCGGAGTTCCTTACGTGCTGCCACGAGGAGTCCTCGGTAGCCATGGCGCATGGTTACGCGAAGATCGAAGGCAAACCCGTGTGCGTGCTAGCGCATGGAACAGTCGGGCTGCAGCACGCTTCGATGGCCATCTACAACGCCTACGTCGACCGCGTGCCTGTGTTTATGATCATCGGCAACACCCTGGACGCTGCCACCCGGCGTCCAGGAGTCGAGTGGGCCCATAGCGTTCAGGACGCGGCGGTTCTGGTGCGCGATTTCACCAAGTGGGATGACGCCCCGGTCTCTCTCCAACACTTTGCTGAATCGGCCGTACGCGCTTATAAGATGGCGATGACTCCGCCCACCATGCCAGTGTTGCTGGTGGCCGACGGGGATTTGCAGGAATCGCCCATGCGCGAGCACGAGCGTCCTCACATTCCGAAAATCACTTTGGCAGGCCCCCCCCAGGGCGATTCAGGAGCTGTGGCCGAAGCCGCGCGCATGCTGGTGAACGCGGAGAACCCAGTGATCGTTGCGGATCGTTGCGCGCGCACGCCTGCGGGAGTAAAGGCACTGATCGAACTCGCGGAAACGCTGCAGGCTCCGGTGATCAATCAGTATGGACGGATGAATTTCCCCTCGGCTCATCGTTTGAATCAAACCGAGCGCAGCCGCGCGTTGATCGCCAACACCGATGTGATTTTAGGCCTGGAGGTGTGGGATTTTTGGGGCACGGTCAATAGTCTGCGCGATCAAGTACATCGCACTTCACGGCCGCTGACCAAGCCGAACACGAAAATGATCGCCATCTCGGCGACCGATCTTAACACGAAGAGCAACTATCAGGATTTCCAGCGTTTCCCGGACCTGGACCTTTCGATGGCCGCCGACTCCGAAGCAACGCTCCCGGCGTTGACGGAAGCGTGCAAACGCTTACTCACCGGAGACCGCAAACGCAACTTTGAAGACCGCGCCACCAAGTTGGCGGAAGCCCACCAGCAGGCGCACGAACGTCTGCGCATGGAAGCCAGCTACGCCTGGGATGCCAGCCCCATCAGCACGGCTCGCATGGCGATGGAAATTTGGGCCCAAATCAAGGACAAGGACTGGTCGCTCGTGTCGAACAACGCCTGGCCGCAGAGGCTGTGGAGTTTCGATAAGCATTATCAATACATCGGCGGGGCAGGCGGCGCGGGTGTTGGCTATGGCGCTCCGGCTGCGTTGGGTGCAGCCGTGGCCAACAAAAAATACGGGCGCCTGTCGATAAACATTCAAAACGACGGCGATCTGATGTATGCTCCGGGAGTCTTGTGGACCAGCGCGCACCACAGCATTCCGTTGCTGAGTGTGATGCACAATAACCGTGCCTATCATCAGGAAATGATGCACCTGCAGCGCATGGCCAATCGTCATCAACGCGGCATCACGACCGCCGAAATCGGCACGACCATCAAAAATCCAAACATCGATTACGCCGCCATGGCTCGCAGCATGGGCGTGCACGGCGAAGGACCAATCACGGATCCCAAAGATCTGGCTCCGGCGCTGAAGCGTGCGTTAGAGGTTGTCGCAAAGGGCGAACCGGCGCTAGTCGATGTTGTGACGCAACCGCGCTAGGAGGGACACATGCGGCTATTGCTGATCACCTTCATCACAAGTGCACTATTCGCGCAAACACTTGCTCCCGCCGGAAACGCGCAGAACGGCCGCAAGTTTTTTGAGAGCTACGGCTGCTATCAATGCCACGGCCGCGAAGCCCAAGGTGGACTAGGAACCGGCCCCCGCCTGGGCCCCAAGCCTCTGCCCTTCGTTGCCGTGCAGAAGTACCTGAGGCAACCCACCGGGCAGATGCCGCCCTACACGACCAAAGTTGTGTCGGACAAGGACGTCGCCGATATCTATGCGTTTCTGCAATCAGTGAAGCAACCGCCGCCCGTCAAGGATATTCCGTTGCTGAACAACTGATGGGCGAGACTCGCACGTGTGCGTCATTTCGTGGTTACTTTGGATTTCCAAGAATCCCACGAGCGCTCGTAATCCGTCGCCGCCTTTTTTGATTCCTCCGAATCCAGATACGTCACCTTGCCTCCGAGTTGCACGGCCTGTAACTGTAGCCGCGCATTCAGATTAAGATAGTAGGCCCTCGCAACTACGACATGCAGGGAGGACGCCACAATTGCGGCGCCGTGCCCGCGCATCAGGACGGCGGATTTGCCTCCGAGCGTCTGAGCCAGCGCCCGGCCCAGCGCGGGCGTCCGGATCAGCATGTCGGTCTCACCGCCAGCGTTGCGAATCTCAAATACAGGTACCCCTCCGCCGATGAAGGACCCCATGTGGTGCATGGGCTGCAGCGGCACGGAAGTGTTCGCGAAAGGAATCACTTCGGGGCAGTGGCAATGCACTACCGCCATCACATCGGGACGGGCTTTGTAGATCTCGCCGTGAATGAAGCGCTCGGTATATCCAGTGACTGAAGTGTCCGTTACTGGGTTGCTCTCCAAGTCGTACTCGGTAATCGCGGCAGCAGTCACTAATGCCGGAGCCCCGGCGCGAGCCAAAAAATAATGATTGGGGTTGCTGGGACTGCGAACACTCACATGTCCATAACCGTCAACCACGTCTTCGTTCGCCAGAATATGGTTGGCCAACACCAATTCGTCGATGAGAGCCTTAGAAACCGAAGCGGGCGGGCGTTGCGACAAGACTTGTGTCGCGACAGCCAGGAGAACAGCACAGCCACCGAGCCAGATTTTCATATGCACATTGACCTCCCGATTTGGTACGGTTCCCCATCCGACGAACCTTCCGGGCCTTCGACTTCCATAAGAGCCATGGTAGGCAGACTACTTTGAGTTACCTCGCCCTTTACGATGCATTTTGCGATAACCGTCCCACGCGAAAGCGAGGAATCCGGGCACTGCGATAAGCATCAGGCTACCCCAGATAACTCCAGTCTGCGGGTCTACTTTTTCTCCAAATGCAGCAGCCGCTGGGCATTGCCGCGGTAGATCCGATCTTTTTCTTCGCTGGTGAGATCCAGGCTCTCAATACACCGGATCGTTTCCCGGATGTATAGCCCCGGCTTCGGCTCGAAGGGTACGTCTGAGGCGAACGCTATATGATCGACGCCGAAGAAGTCCAAACCGCACTTGGTGCCAGCCAATGAGCCGAACAACGCCGTGTCCCCGTAGAACATTCGAAAATAGTCGATGGGCCGCTTCTTCATGGATCGCAAGAGCGAACCGTAGTCTGCGTCGGAAGTGCGGGCGCCGAGTTGATCCCAACCATAGCCGACCCGGCCTTCAAAGTATGGAATCATGCCGCCCATGTGGTGGGTGATGATCTTGAGATTGGGCAACCGGTCGAACAATCCAGAAAATACAATGCGCGACATGGCCGCACTGGTTTCGTAGGGCCAGCCGAACGTCCACCAGATTTCGTACTTCGATTTGTCTTCGCTGCGGTAGTCCGAAAAGTCGGCCGACCGCGCCGGATGGATCCAAATAGCTAGATCGCGGCGCGCGGCTTCTTCAAACAAAGGCAAGAACTCCGGGAGGTCCAGCGGCTTACCGGCAACGTTGGTATACATCATGATTCCCCGCGCGCCGAGCTGTGTCACGGCACGATCCATCTCCTTGATGGATGCATCCGGATTGTTCATCGGCAGAGAAGCTATAAAAGCGATGAAGCGGTCAGGGTACTTTGCCACCAACTCAGCCAATCCGTCGTTGGCGACTCGTGCCAGCAATGGCGATTTCTCCGGCCCAGCTATGACCTCCAGCGGGGGCGCCGGCAGCGAAAGCACCTGGCAATACTCGCCGAAGTCATCCATCACGCGAAAGCGCGCGTCCAGGTCGGCGATGGTGGCGACATTCTGCACGCGTTTGCCGATGTCCCTGCCGACCACGCCTGTATTGACGAATTCCTCGGCAAACCGCTTGGGGAAAAAGTGAGTAAACAGGTCGATCTTCATAATGAGGGGGTTATTATATCTTGTCCGGATCTTGACGATTGTTCTGCTAGCCGGGAAGGCTCGGCGCGGCTCGCAAAAAAACCCGCGACAGAGGCGATTAGAACTGGAACGGCCGCGGCCCAGAAGACGCGGCGAGTATCCTGTTGGAAAGACAACAGCACTCCTCCCACAAGAGGACCGACAATGGACCCCGCTCTGCCGATCCCCAGCGCCCAACCCACGCCGGTGGCGCGAATCGGGGTTGGATAGAACGCTGCGGCCAGCGCATTGGCGCAGCCCTGCCCGCCGATTACCGCGCATCCGGCCGCAAGTATGGCGCAAGCCAACAGCACCACGGATTTTCCCGCGGTCCCAATGAGAAATACGAAGACGCCAGCCGAGAGATAGGCGTACGCCAGAACCCGGAAGGACAGAAAGCGGTCGAGGACCCTGCCCAAAACGAAGGATCCGACCGCGCCTCCCAACTGGAATAGAGCCGTGAGTACAATTGCTCGCCCGATCTCGATTCCTGCGTCGTGGACTAACGTCGGCATCCAAGCGTTGAGGAAGTACAGATCCAACAGGCTCATGAAGAAGATGACCCAGATCAGCAGAGTCATTCGTGTGCGCCCTGCGTCGAAGAGCTGCCTGACAATGAACTGCTTAGAACCGCGCCCCATGATCAAGGATGATCGCGCATTCCCCGTCTGGAGAAACCGAGTCGATTCCGGAAGAAACGCAATCAGAAGAACGGCGATCACGCAGGGCGCGACACCACCGGCTACGAAGACGGATTGCCAGCCAAAGAGTGGGATAAGCCCGGCTGCGACGAAGCCACCTGCCGCCGCGCCGATGGCAAAGCCGACGAACATGACGGTGACCGCGGTGGCTCGAAACCTCTCCGGCATGAATTCCGATGTCAACGCGACTGCATTCGGCATGGCGCCTCCCAGGCCGAAACCCGTAAACAGCCGATAGAGCAGCAAGCCTTGAAGCGAGCCGGCCGTGGCTGTAAGCAGGGAGAAGACTCCGAACAGCAACGTGCACCAGACCAGAACTGGCTTTCGCCCAAGTCGATCGGCCAGCGGACCGAAGACCAGCGCACCGATCATGATGCCCACCAATCCGCTGGAAAAAACCGGGCCGAGCGCTGAGCGCGCAAGGTGCAACTGCTGGACTAACGCGGGAGCGACGAACCCCATTGACTGTGCGTCGAATCCGTCTATGAAGAGCACGCTGCCGCACAGCATGAGCACCAGGAGTTGTGCACGGTTCATGGACCGCTCGTCGAGTGACTGATCGAAACCCACTTCATTGGCGTGCAAACCGGTAATCGCCCGACACGTGCTTCACAAAGAGACCCGTTGGTTCACCCTGGGCATCTCTGATAAATTCGACGGCCAGTCCGCCGAAGCCGGAAAAGCTGGTTTCTGAGGTCGCAAATTGCCGCTCCTTTTCCTTTCCATCCACTTGCCCGAACAGGACGCCGTCGGAGAGCGTGAACTGGACCGTTCGAGCCTTCGATCTCCAGTACTTCGGTTGCTCGACGTAGGTGCCTACATACTTCGCTAAAATTTCAGGCGCCACCTTCACCTGGTATTTCTCCTGGTCGGAGGCCTTGCCAACCCAGTGCTCTTGACCCTTGTCATTGTCGTTGCAGACGTATTCAAGAACTTCCGTGTCGGCCGCCAACTCGGCCGTAACGTTGACCGTCCAAGGCTTGGCATACACCGCCGAGTCCTGCAGTGTTACCGCGACCGCCAAGTGTCCAAAGTCGCGGCGCTGGTAACGTTCGGTCATGCGCAGCGCTTCGGTGTGGGGATGGCCGTTGTAATCCAACCACGTCCGGTCATTGAATCCCGAACTTTCTACCACGAGCGTGTCTGCTTCCCAATGCCCCACCGAGTATCCCATCCAACTCGGAGTAGTGGGATTGGTTTCCAAGGCACGACCGTCCATGAAGACCTGCCGATAGGTAAGATCCTGATTGAGAATCAAGATGAGAGATGGCGTTTGGACGATTTTCATCATCCCACCGCCGTTGCTGTCTGCGTCGGTGGTATAGCCGGGGCCTAATGGCAGACACCGCGCGCTCATGTGGTCTTTGGAGAGGTCTTCGATGCGCTGCCGGACCAAGGCTTTCGCCCACGCCTGAATATCGGCGGGATCGAGGTCCTTGGCAATGTTGGCGCGATAATTCGAAAACTTGTTCCATAGCCCGCTGAGGTCCGGTCTTCCGTCCGCCGTTCGCGGCGCAGGCGCCAAGAGATTAGGTTTGCCATCCGCTGTGCGCGGCATTCCGGGCGTCGGATAGTTCAGCCACTGCCCGGACAGGGTCGCACACAAAGCGAAAAAGCAGAACCCGGCTTTCATTTTGGTCCACCTACTTTCGGCGTAGGTGGAATCTTCTCATATGCCGGGGCCCGACTCAAGGGTTGGCTCGGTAGTGTCCGGCTGGTCGGGAATTCGGAAGTTACTTTCTTTTCGCGCTAACTTCCGGACGCGCCGTGATCCAGGCGCTACCTGCTTGCAGATCGAGTAAAATAAGCTCACTCACTGAGCTACCGTTCTCTGCCCGGCGGAAAACTCGGCGCTGACGAAAGACTTATGTTTGACAGCTCGTCTGTCGAGCTGGTCTGCAGCGAAAGGAGAGGTGACATGAGAACCCTTCGTGGGATGGTCATCGTATCGGCACTAACTGTGGCGTTTTTGCCTGGACAAGAGGTGCCGGCCACGGCCGCGTCTCCTGCTGGCAGTAGAGCCATCGCTCGCAACAGCGGACCAGTGCCCCGTCTCCCCGATGGCAAGCCAGACTTTTCCGGGATTTGGGAGGGCGGAGGTCCGATCGATGATCTTGCCGTAGGTCTTCCCAAAGGCGAGAAAATCCCCCTGCTGCCATCAGCGGAAAAGCTCATGCGGGCGCGCCAGTCGAAAGACGACCCCGAAGCCAACTGCCTGCCTACGGGTATTCCCCGCGTGGCGCCGTACCCCTGGACCTTCGCCACGGCTCCCGGCCGATTGTACATACTTTTCGAGGGCAACATTCATAGCTACCGGCAGATTTTCATGGATGGGCGCGAGCACCCTAAGGATCTCAATCCGACTTGGTACGGGCATTCCGTGGGGCACTGGGAGGGCGACGCGCTGGTGATCGATACCGTAGGATTTAACGACAAGTTCTGGTTCGATTTTCGCGGCCATCCGCATACCGAGCAGCTTCACACCGTCGAACGCTACACTCGCAAAGACTTCGGGACGCTGGTGAACGAAGTAACAATCGACGATCCGGGTGCGTACTCGAAACCGTTCACACTGAAGTTCAATGCAACGCTCATGCCGAAAGGTGAAATCCTGGAATACATCTGTCAGGAAAATAACGTCGACGTGAAGCATATTCTCAGGGCCGGCTGGCCCCGGGGGTGGGCAAATCGGGCCCGATCAATAGTGTCAGTCGCCGGCAGCGGCAGGAAATCCTACTGTTTCGGGATTTTGATTCTGCCTTCCCAGAGGCTCTTGTTGTTTTCCTCGCAGGAATACTCCATCATTTCCCAATCCGGGCGCAGCGTGAACGTGCGGGTATTCTTCCAAGGTTTGGTGTAGGTCTTGGGATCGTCGATGGTTGCTTCCCAAGTGATGTGGCCAAGGTCCGGACGGGAATATCTCTGGATGTAGTGAAGCTGATCGCTGTGGGGATGACCAACGGTGTCGAGGCGGGTCTTGCCGTTGAAGTTGACGGTGTCGATCACGAGCGTGTCGCCCTCCCAGTGGCCAACCGAGTCACCGAACCACGTGGGATCGATTTCGCGGTGCTTGCGGCCGTCGATCGGAACCACCGTATACCAGTTGTTCTGCTCGAACAGAATCGTGAAGTATTTGTCGTTCTCGACAATCTGCATCGGCTCCGGCGTATTGATCGACCGGCTCAAGCCAAACGGCAGGCAGGCTCCCGTGTAGTCCCCGTCCTCTGGGCGGTACGATTTCCACTCCGCCAGACCCCATTCGGTGAATGGCAGTTCCATGGGCTTCGAGTCTGCACCGCCAACTTTTGTCATGTCCGGGGAATAGGGCTTTTGCCAGACGCCGCTGAAGTCCACTTTGCCGGCAGGCGTGCGCGGAGTCGGGCCTGGGGGCGGCTTGTAGGGCTGCCCGGATACAACGCACGCGGCGAGCAATAGACCATAGACAAGGGAAGTATTTCGCATTGCAGCCTCCGGATTACTTCGCGGTTGGCGCGGAAGAACCGGCAAATACGCTTTTCCCGTCTGCCAGCGTCACTTTTTTCGCATTACAGGTCTTCGAGCCGTCCTTGGCCAGGTAGCCGTCGATAGTGATCTCGTCACCCTGCTTCAGGGAATTCTTTGTCCAGCCGTTGCGGATCAGCGAATTGGGCGCGCCACCTTCACATTGCCAGTGTTGGGGCTTCCCCTCAGCATCTTTCACGTCGAGGTAGACCCAGATGTGGGGATTGAACCATTCAACTTTGGTCACCGCACCCGTCAGCGTGATGGTCGTCTTGTCGTTAAACTCGGCACTGAAGGAATGGTGGGCGAGAGCCGGGAACGCAACGGCGACCAAAACGAGCAGACAAGCTACACGTATTCGTGGGTTCATTTTATGAATTCCTCAAGCAGAGTATAGTGGCGCCACCGCTCCGGCGCAACGCAGCACTGCAACTTCGAGCTGCCGCACTCGTGCACCACCCCCTTCTGCGTTACAGTCGAACGTGTTAGTGATCGGTGGTCTTTCGGGCTGCAGTTGGCTGCCACACCGGAGTGCCGTCTTCCCATTGGTTATCGGTAAGTTGCTCGATACTTGTGCCGTCGTACCGCATGACGAACAACTCCCCGTAGGGCTGCGGCGCATCCGTGTAAAGGACCTCATCCTTGAAGCCCATCCTCGAACTAGCGAACGCGATGTATTCTCCGTCTGGCGACCAGGCCATGTGCGCGTCATTACCATGCGTGAATGTGAGCCGCTTTAGAGAGGTCCCATCCGGCTTGATGGTGTAGATCTCGTACGCGTTGTCGATCAGGCGCGAGAACATAATCAGGTTGCCGCGCGGTGACCAAAGGGGGAAATTATCGTACGCCGTGGTCAAGATCGCGACAGCTTTCGTCTCGAGGTCGATGATGCGCAAACCGTAGCGATCCGCTTCGAAGGTTCGGAAGACAAAGCGCTTGCCGTCGGGGGCGAACGACGGGAACGCGTTGTTGCCGGTTCCGGTGGTCAGTTCCTCAAAGGCGGTCCCGTCCGGGTTGACGATGGCGACTTGGGCTCCGCCCTCCACCCGGTCCGCTGGCTTCAGAAACACCTCGTGGAAGCCGTCGAAGAACGCGCCAAACGCGCCTATGCTGAAGATGATTTTGTCGCCTCGTGGGGACCATTGAGCAGCCAGCACATTTCTGTTCTTTTCCTGGTGGACGACTTCCGATCTTCCCGTTGCGCTCGTCGTCACAAACAGGCTCGCGCCGAATGGATTGGCCGAAGGGCGACTGTTCGTGACGAATCGATCACCGGAAGGACTGAAGGCCGGCAGGTACGTGCCTGTGAGGCTCAGTTCGTAGTTCGGGTTCCGGCTAAACGTTTTCTGGAGTGCCGGAAGCGGCGCGGTGAGACGCTTGTGAAAGACGACGTGCTTACCGTCGGGTGACCACGAGGCGGTCCGGATGTCTCCCCGTGGTCCCCGTTTGCCGCTTATATAGTAGATGCCGGCACCAGCGTCTGCCTTGTCCTTGCGCACGTAGCCGATGTCGTTTTCTGGGAGTGGGGACGGGTTCATTTTCACGCCGGGACCAGCAGCCAGGTCTTTGGAAGCGCCGGTGGCCGTGTCGATCGACACCAGCCGAGTGTCGTTTCCGGGATCGGGATTTCCAAGGCGATTCGCCAAAGTTTGTTCCGCCTTCATGCAATAGGCCACGATGTGCCGGCTGTCTCCCATCCATTTCGGGCTTCCACAGAAGTTGCCGCTCTCTGTGATCTTCTTTAGGCCGGAGCCATCCGGGTGAATGATGTAGATATCCGCGATCTGAAGGCGTTCCCACCGTCCGTGACTAAAGGGCATCGCGTTGCCCCGGACGGACGAGAATGCAATCCACTTTCCGTCCGGAGACCAGGAGGGGCGAAAGTCTCCGCCGGATCCTGAAGTCAGGGCTTTCGCGTTCCGGCTGGACAGATCCATTATCCAGAGAAATGGCCTTCCGCCGCGACGAGTGCTCACGAATGCAAGCCGCTTGGCGTCTCGAGAAAAGGCTGCCTGATCGTCGTACGCCGGGTCCGTTGTCAGCCTCTCGAGACCACTTCCATCGGGTTTCACTCGATAAAGATCCGCGGACCCGGCCCGATCGGATGTGAAAACGATCGACGATCCGTCGGGAGCCCAAACGGGATCGTAGTCCGTATTGGGCGACGAGAGCAGAGGGCGTTCATCGCTACCATCGGAAGCTGCAACAAACAGTCCGACTTGGCCGGCGTTCCCGAACGTGCGGGAGACCGCGATTTTTCGCGGCGTGGGCGTCTCCGCAGCGAGGGTTGTGAGCAGGGCGGTGGCGATCAGCAAGAGGCGCATAGCAGAGATTCTAACTCGTTCTTTACAATGTGGAGGGATGGGCCTGGCCTGGATTCTGGATGGATTGCCGTAATACAGGAGTTACATGCTTTCTAACCGGCTAAACTTAGCCCTCACAGCCAGCGCTTCTTGCCGGGGCGCTGGCCGAGCCGCGCAGGAACAGCACCTAGATGCCGATCCCGAAGAAATTTCCAATCAACCGCATCTCACTTGGGTTCCTTAGTTCCGAGGTGCTGCAGGTCCTTGTTATTCTCGAGGCAAACATATTCCAGCAAGTCCCAGCCGGGTTTGAAACTCACCTTAAAGCTGGTCGTCCACGGCTTGCTGTATGCTTTGGAATCGTCGATCGTCGCTTCGTAAGTAAGCGTCAGGTAGTCGGGCCGGCGGAACTTTTCCACGACATGTAATGCCTCGGTGGCGGGGTGGCCGACATAATCAAGCCACGTTCTTCCATTAAAGCCAGTCGTATCCACCACGAGCGTGTCATTCCCTTCCCAGGACCCGATCGATTCTCCCATCCAGGTCGGATTCGGATCCTTTGAATGTTTACGGCCGTCCATGAAAACCGTCCGGTACATATGGCTTCCGCCCTCATACAAAATCACCACGCGGTCTGGGAGTTGGATGATCTGAAACGGGTATGGCGTGCCTGTGTAACGCGGCACTCCGGGCGGTAAGCAATACCCTTCCGGATCGT
Source organism: Bryobacterales bacterium (assembly GCA_963779075.1). GTDB lineage: Bacteria > Acidobacteriota > Terriglobia > Bryobacterales > Bryobacteraceae > Palsa-187. Next base: position 124,518 of record CAVZWS010000009.1, on the reverse strand, counting down.
CCTTCGAAAGACTCGCCCGGCGTTCTTTGAAGGTCGCTAGCCCCCACGTCGTAAACGGTACGTCTACGGCCTTATCCACGTATTTGGGATCGGCCCAGTCCAGCACCCAAATGGGAGCCCAGACTCCTTTGCCACCAAGATCTACTTTCCCGTCCGCGAGCCGTGGAGTCTTTTGAGCAACTCCTTCTGTTGCTTGGCCGACACACATTGCCGCTGTTCCCGCTATTAAGAGCAGGTTGATCACTATTGGTTTCATGGGCACGCCTCCCGAGTCTGCTGCCGAATATATCACGTAATGCTGTCGCTCGAAACCCTGAAGTGATATGATTTCGACCAGCAATAATAGCGCGCAAAGCCATGAATAAAAGACTGCCCGCTCTTGTAGGGCTGGTGCTCGTGACAGCCGCAATTTTGCCGGCGCAGGTACCTGTGTCCGCAAGCGACGAACGGGCGCTGATTGACCACACTTGCGTGCCCTGCCACAACCAGCGGCTCAAGACCGGCGGCTTGCAACTCGATCAGCTTGACCCTGCGCAGGTAAGGGCCAACCCCGAAGTTTGGGAGAGGGTGGTGCGCAAACTCCGCGCCGGAATGATGCCGCCGGCAGGCATCCGGAGGCCGGCGCCAGATGTATACGAGGGAATGATCGCCTGGCTCGAACGCGAGCTTGACGCCACGGCGATACCGAGCTTCCCGCCGCCGGGACTCCACCGGTTGAATCGTACCGAATATGCGAATGCGATTCGAGACCTCCTGGCCATCGAAATCGATCCGGCAAAGTTCCTGCCTTCCGACGACTCCACTCGGGGTTTCGACAATATTGCCGGTGCACTCTCGCTTTCACCGGCGCTGCTTGAGGGATACACATCCGCCGCCGGAAAGATCAGCCGGATTGCTGTTGGGGATGTGACGGAAGCCGCGCAAGCTACCTACCGTGTTCCTTCCGACACCTCCCAGGAGTATCACATCGAAGGCTTGCCATTCGGCACGCGCGGCGGGTTGGCCGTGCGTCATGAATTCCCGGCCGACGGCGACTACATATTCAAGATTTTCCCAATCAATAAGGGCTTGATGGACAACAACCAGGCCTTTGGAGAGATAACCGGCGAAAGGCTTGAACTGTTAATCGACGGTGAACGTGTCCATCTCTACGATTGGGACAAAGACCTCGCGCGAGGAAGTGCTGTACATAGTGGTACGGTCGATGTTCACTTTCAGGTGAAAGCGGGCCAACATCTGGTCGGGGTGACATTTCTGGCAACGCAGCTGGCGCCTGGCAACGATCTGAATCAGCACTTCCTGCGCAGTTCCATCGAGACGGGAGGCCTGCCCGGATTCAAGTTCTTTCCGCACGTCGGCAAGTTGGAAATCATTGGTCCGTTCAAGCCGGCGGGCGCACGGGACTCGCCCAGCCGGAAGAAGATTTTCACGTGCCAACCTGCCGATTCAACCAGCGAATTTTCGTGCGCTCAGGAGATTGTCAACACTCTTGCCCGTCATGCTTTCCGGCGTCCGGTGACCCCGCTCGACACCGAGGCGTTGATGAGCTTTTATCAGCAGGACCGCCAGCGGAGCAACTTCGAAGGCGGCATTGAACGCGCCTTGCAACGCATCCTGGCCGATCCCGAGTTCGTGTTCCGAAAGGAAGCTGAGCCACCGGATGTGCCTCCTGGTAAACCCTATCGGATTAGCGACACCGAGTTTGCCTCGCGCCTGTCGTTTTTCTTGTGGAGCAGCATCCCGGATGAGGAACTGATCCAGCTCGCCGCCGCGAATCGCCTGCACGAGCCAGACGTTTTAGACCGCCAAGTACGCAGAATGTTGTCCGACGCGCGCTCGGGACAATTCGTTGTCAATTTTGCAGGGCAGTGGTTGAACTTGCGCGCTCTGCAAACTTGGGCTCCCGCCGCAGCGCTGTTTCCCGATTTCGATGACAACCTGCGGCTCGCGATGCGAAAAGAGACGGAGCTGTTCGTCGAAAGCATCGTGCGCGAGGACCGCAGTGTGCTGGACTTGCTAAATGCGGATTATACCTATGTAAACGAACGCCTCGCCAATCACTACGGGATTCCGAATGTCTACGGGAGCAATTTTCGCAGGGTGGATCTCGGCCAGGAGTTCGAGTTCCGACGGGGCCTGCTTGGCCAAGCCAGTTTGCAAACCATCTCGTCCCAACCGCAGCGCACCTCGCCCGTGGGGCGCGGCAAGATGATCATGCAGATTTTCCTCGGCGTCAGTCCGCCTGATCCGCCGCCGAACGTACCGGCGCTCAAGGATCAAGATTCCGCCGTTCACGGAGGGATGAAACCGACGATGCGCCAGCAGATGGAGGCTCACCGCAAAGTGGAGCCCTGTGCAAGCTGCCACAAGATCATGGACCCCATTGGCTTCTCTATGGAGAATTTCGACGCGATCGGCCGCTGGCGAAACACCGACGACGGCAGCCCGATCGACGCCTCGGGCGTGTTGGTGGATGGTACAAAGTTGAACGGCGTGACGGATTTAAGGCAGGCTATCCTGGGCTATTCTCCGCAATTTGTGCGGGTCCTCGTGGAGAAGCTGCTGATCTACGCATTAGGCCGTGGCACCGAGCACTTCGACATGCCTCTGGTTCGCTCCGTAGTTCGCGAAGCCGCGAGAAGCAACTATCGCTTTTCAACCCTGATCCAGGGAATCGTTCGCAGCGACGAGTTTCAAATGAATAGAAAATCCGAAACCAACTTGGCGGAGAATGGTAAGCGGCCATGATGTTCCTCACGAAAAAACACCTTGCCAGAAGGACGTTCTTGCGGGGCGCCGGCATCACGCTGGCGCTGCCTTTACTCGACTCGATGATCCCCGCGCAGACGCCGCTCAGAAAAACCGCCGCACGGCCTAAGACGCGCTTCACCGGCATCTTTGTTCCGCATGGCGCTGCACCCGGATGGTGGGTCCCGGAAGCCGGCGGCCCAGGTGAGCCAAGATCGCAGCCCGGGGACAAGGACTTCAAGTATTCGATGATCCTGCAGCCGCTCGAGCCGTTCCGCCGCCAGACGGTGATCCTGAGCGGCCTGTGGTCGAAATCGGCGGAGCCTCCGCCGGGCCAGACGGGTGCGGATCACTGGGTGGCCGCCGCCTTCCTATGCGCCGATAAACCGAAGAAAACCACCGGCGCCGATATCTACGACGGCACGACGATCGATCAGATCATTGCCCGGAAGATTGGCCAGGAAACGCTGCTTCCGTCGCTCCAACTGGCCCTCGAAGATCCGGGAGCGAACTCCAGCAACTGTGGCGAAGGCTATAGCTGTACCTACTCGAACACGATTTCGTGGGCCACGCCGACGCAGCCTTTGCCCATGGAACTGGATCCGCAAGTCGCCTTCGAGCATCTGTTCGGTTCCGGCGGAACTCCCGCGGAGCGAGCCGCGCGCCGCGACCAGGACCGCAGCATCCTCGACTCGGTCGCAGAGAAGTTGTTGCGTTTCAAGCAGGACCTGGGTGCCGGCGACCGGGCGCGCCTGGACGAATATGAAACCGATATCCGCGAGCTGGAGCGCCGCCTCGACGTCGCCAAGAGAGCAGTCGGCCAGGTATCAACCGATGGCGTCGTCGTTCCGGCAGGAGTGCCCGAGTCGTTCGACGAACACGTGAAGCTGCACTTCGATCTGCAGACCTTGGCGTTTCAGGCCGACATCACGCGTGTTTCCACCGTCCTGTACGCCCGTGATCTTACGGCGCGATCCTACCCCGAAAGCGGCGTCACCGCCGGATTCCACGGCTTGTCGCATCACGCTGAAAATCCAGACACCATCGCGAATTACGCAAAGCTCAATCAGTATCACGTCAAGTGCCTGGCATATTTCATCGAAAAACTGAATCGGACTCGCGATGGCGATGGCACCTTGCTCGACCACTCGCTGATTCTATACGGCAGCAACATGGGCGACTCGAACCAGCATCTGCATTACGATGTTCCCCACCTGTTGATCGGCGGTGCTTCGGGCCAGCTAAAAGGCAACCGTCATCTTGCGTATCCCACGAAGTCGGTAACCAGCGGAAATCTGTTGTTGACCATTCTCGAAATGTACGGCATTCAACAGGACGTGATCGGCGATAGCACTGGGCCTCTGGAGGGTCTTACTTAGACGCATGCGTATCCGCCAAATCGCCGGAGTGTTCTGTGGATGGTTTGCGCTGTGCACAGGCGTCCTCGCTGCTGCTAACAGTCCTGCCGCTGACGCTGCCATGCGGGGGGATCGCGAGGCTCTGCGAAGGCTCATCGAGCAGAAGGTGAACGTAAATGTGCCGCAAGCCGATGGAGCCACGGCCATGCACTGGGCAGCCTACAAGAACGATTTGGCGATGGCCGAAATGCTGGTTGCGGGCGGCGCTAACGTGACGACACCAAACCGCGAGGGTGCGACTCCTATGTCCTTGGCGGCGACCAACGGCAGCGCACTGATGATCGAGAGGCTGTTGAGCGCAGGTGCGGATGCTGACGAGCGCGGGCCGCAAGGGGAGACCCCGTTGATGCTCGCATCGCGAAACGGCAACGTCGACGCGATGAAAGTGCTGCTGGATCATAAGGCATCGGTAAACGCAAGAGAGAAGCTGCGTGGAACCACTGCCCTGATGTGGGCCGCTGAACAGGGGCACACTGCCGCCGTTAAACTTCTGCTGGTGCATGGCGCCGATGTGAGCGCGGCCTCCAATCCCGATACTCGCAATGCAAGAAACAACCTTGCCAATACTGTGACAGAACGACTAAATTCGGCCTTCGGTGCGGTCGGTCAAAGTAAGGCGCGTGCAGTCTCTTCCGCCTCGCCTCCGCCCGCGGGCGAAAATATTCCACCTCCTCCAACGCGAGTGCAGAAGACCGATGGAGGCGGACTCACGCCGCTGATCTATGCCGCGCGCGAGGACTGCCTCGAGTGTGCCGAGATCCTGCTGGAGCATGGGGCAGATGTGAACCAGCGCTCGTACTATGGCTGGACTCCGCTGTTGGTGGCAACGCAGAATCGCCATTACAAGCTGGCCCAATATCTGCTTGAGCACGGAGCGAATCCCAACATCAAGAACAATGGCGGTTGGTCGCCGCTCTATATTGCCACGGACAATCGCAATATCGAAAGCGGCGATTACCCGGTTCGCGCGCCAGACATGGATCATTTGGAGTTCATCCAGTTGCTGCTAGCCAAGGGAGCGGAAGTCAACGCTCGCGTCTGCGAACCGGCGTCCAGTGCGGCGCAGTGTTCTGGCGATACCACGGAGACGCGCAATAATTTCACGATGCAATGGCTGTTTGAGGACGGCGCGACGCCTTTCCTGCGTGCGGCTCAATCCGGCGACATTCCCTTAATGAAGCTACTTCTGTCTCACGGCGCGAATCCTAAAATCTTTACGGCGCACAACGTGACACCATTGGCGGTAGCCTCTGGTATCGGCTGGGTGGAAGGAGTCACGTTCGAATGGTCCGAGGCGCAAAGCCTGGAAGCGGTGAAGATGTGTCTCGATTTGGGAATTGATCCAAACGTTGCCGACGACGAAAGGCGCACGGCGCTGCATGGCGCAGCGCATAAGGGGCGAACGGAAGTCATTCAAGTCCTGTCGGACCACGGCGCTAAACTCGACGCCCACGACGCCGGGAGCCGCGATAGCGTTAACGGTGCGTTGCTCGGCAAGACCTGGATTCCGCTCGATTGGGCACGCGGCTTAGTGCGCGTGGGCGTCCAGTCCGCCATTCCGCACCCCGAGGCCGAGAAGCTTTTGGTAAAGCTGATGACGGCGCAGGGTCTACCGATCCCCCCGCCGCCAGCATCTTCCATCTGCCTCACCAAAGGCCTGGACGGTTGCCAATAGAATTGCAGGTACACCGCCTTCTCGGAGACGGTGGAGAGGAGAGATCATGGCGAAATCACGGAAGACTTCCGTTGGGCGTCGCGGTTTCCTGAAGAATGCAGCGGCCGGAGCAGCGGCGCTGGTAACCACAACGCCGCTTGTCGAAGCTCAGAAACGCGATGGAACCGGCGCGGAGCCCGCAGTGGATGTGCCCGCTCCGACGCAGACTCAACTTGCCCGGGAAGCGGGGAATATTCGCCCGCCGGCGGCGGTGCGCAAAATCACACGGCCTGGCTCGGATCTGATGGTTCAGGCGATCAAAGACCTCGGCATCGAATTTGTCGCCGCAAACCCGGGATCGAGCTTCGAAGGTCTGCAGGAATCGTTCATCAACTACGGCAATCCGCCAAATCAGATGCCCGAGTTCATCACGGCCCTTCACGAAGAATCGGCTGTGACGATGGCCCATGGTTACGCCAAAGCCGAAGGCCAGCCGATGCTCGCGCTACTGCATGGGACGATCGGAATTCAGCATGCGGCCATGTCGATCTACCAGGCGTACCATGACCGCACGCCCGTATTAATGCTCGCGGGCAACGACCCGGACTTCATTCAGGCGCATACCGCGCACGATATGGCAGGGATGGTCCGCAGCTACACCAAGTGGGACTCCCAGCCGAAGACGCTCGAACAGTCCCTTCGGGACATTCAGCGCGCTTACAACGAAGCGATTACGCCGCCCATGGGTCCCACGCTTGTCGTGCTGGATTCGGAAATCCAGAAAGAAAACGCAGGTAGCTTAACGGTGCCAACCTACGTGCCACCCAGGTATGTAACCGCCGATTCGACGCAGGTTCGGGAAATTGCAAAGGGCCTTGTAGAGGCGCAAAATCCGAGGATTATGGTCGGCCGATTGAGAACACCCGAGGGCGTGAAACGCGCGGTTGAGCTAGCGGAACTGGTGAGCGCATCGACCAGCACGGCAGCGACGAGCGGGCCCATGAGTTTTCCACAACGGCATCCGCTTTGCGGTCCGGGCGCGAGCACCGCTTACGATTACACCCTGGGTCTGGAAACTCCGGGTGCGCAGGCTACGATTCAGGGGCCGGCCGTCGCGAAGATTGCCGGGCCGCGGGATCCGCTCGGCATCGGTTTCGGCGGTCTCACAGGTGCTGCTGTTCGTGGCAGAGCGGGCCAGGGCGCCCGCGGGAATGTCACAGCTCTACCCATTGAAGCCGATGCCGAAGCCAGTATTCCGCTGATCATCGACGAAGTGAAGCGGCAATTGACACCGGAACAGAAGACGCGCATTCAAGAGCGGGCCGCGAAGCACGCACTCGCCAACCACGACGCCCACGTGGCCGCGGTCATGCAGGCAGTGGAGGCGAAGCGGGCCGGATGGAACGGCAGCCCGATCAGCACGGCGCGAGTTTACGCGGAGCTCTGGCCGCTGATCATGAACGAGGACTGGTGCTTCTCTTCGCCCAGCAGTTTCTCTGGCGGACATAACAACCAGCTCTGGGACCACAATAAGCCTTACAGCTATCTGGGAGGCCAGGGCGCAGGCGGCATGGGTTACGGCGCGCCAGCATCGGTGGGCGCGGCGCTGGCCGCACGAGGGCGCAACCGGATCGTCGTCAATATCCAGACCGATGGCGATCTGAATTATGCTCCCGGCGTTCTCTGGACGGCAGTGCATCACAAGTTGCCGCTGCTTACGGTTATGCACAATAATCGCGCGTGGCATCAGGAATATATGTTCGTGGAATACATGGCAGGCGTTCGCGGACGCGGCGGGGACCGTGCGTATATCGGCAACACCCTCCGGGATCCTTTTATTGACTACACCAAGATGGCTGCGGGCTACGGGATGGCAGGTGAAGGACCGATTACCGATCCTTCGAGACTGTCGGTGGCTTTGAAGCGGGGCGTGGCGGCGGCGAAGCGCGGGGAGCCGTATATGATCGACGTCGTTACGCAGCCGCGATGAAAGGGACCGGGATGAAGAACATTACGTTTTTGGCTGCTGCAGTGTGCGCGTTGGTTTCGTTGGGCTCGGCGCTTTACGGGCAAGGTGGAGGCGGCGCTGGCGTTGCGGTGGCGAACAGACCGGCGCCGACAAGCCCGGTCACAGGCAGCGCGTCAGCCGGAAAGGCACTTTATTACTCCTACGCCTGCTATGCGTGCCATGGTTACAACGGTGAGACCGGGGCGCGGGCTTTCGTAGGACGATGGGGAAACCTTGCGACCGAGGAGGCCTTCATTGCATTCCTGCGCGGCCGGGCGAACGTAGCGCCGATTGTGCCTTCAACGTCGATGCCGAATTTCGGCGAAGCCTCTCTGTCCAACAAGCAGGCGAAAGATATTTACGCCTACATCCGGACGTTTAAAAGCTCGGCACCCGACCTGAAGGATATTCCCGCGCTGAACGCCATCATCGAGACATCGAAGCAGGAGAAGAAATAATCGTTTGCGGCATTTGGAAACCGCACCAGAGCGGCGTGCTGACAGCGAAATCGCTGATAACCGTCCTGTGGTTAGAGGGTCGGCGGATAGCTCCCGGATGGTCCGCCAACTGGCGGCAACGGGTGCGGCGCACGGTCTCGCCATTTTTCGTCGGCGCGCTGGGGATCCGCATTCCCATCGGCGCCGCACACCGTATACCACGCTGTCGGCGCTGGCGAAGTAGCCCGCGTTTGTAATAGGCGAATTTCTACCGCGATCACCCGACCACAAAAACACTCTGCCTCAAAGGCCCGTTCTTGCGCTTGGCCAATAACTCAATGCTTCTTGAAGTGGATGGCCGGATTGTTTCCGTATGGTCGGCCATACGGAAACAATTTCGCCGTGCGTCCGGAAGCCCGCCTCCCACTTCACCGGGTCTTGAACCTGCGCTGTGACGATTACTTTAGGCATGTTTGTCTCCTCGGATATTTGAACAGCAGGCTCATCAGCATGGCACCTCAGCAGCATCTTGTCTTCAATGCCTAGTGCGAAGTGTCGTTAACAAGTCAAGATGCTTCGACGGAATGCCGACAAAGCCAAGTGGATCGACAAAGGCAAGCGCGTTTATCGCTACTAATCCACCCGATGACCTAGAGCTGAGCCCGTCCACCTGAAGAATCGGGCTTATCCGCGTCTGCCTTAGGTCGATGAATTGATGACAAGGAGCGGTTTCAATCGAGATGATGTCGCCAATGATGCGTGCTAACACTATTGAAGTCTCTCGCCCACACACAGTTCCTTCAGAAATCCTTGACGCCGGGCTTAATTCTTTGCCATACTCGTATTTCGTCATCGGTTATCGATAATGAAATCCGATCCTAATATGATGCTCGACGACAAGGACCTCTACTCCGGCCTAATCCGCCTTCACGTATTGCACCACGCCGTGGAAGAGCCGATTTTCGGACTGGGCATGATCGAGGAGCTGAGGCGCCACGGCTACCGCATAAGCCCTGGGACCCTGTATCCCCTGCTCCACGGTTTGGAACGAAAGGGCTACCTGCGTTCCACCGAGCAAAGTAATGGCAAATCGCGGCGCAAGGTATACCGCGCCACTCCTCTCGGACGTAAAGCCCTGAAAACCGCCAAGACCAAGGTCCGCGAACTCTTTCACGAACTCATGGAAGGCGATTGATCGATTGATGAAATTAACAGCCGCCCTGCTGGTCGCTTCTTGTCTTTTAACGGCCGCACAAAACCCGCCTCCCAGCGTGCTGACGCTGGCGCAAGCCGTCGAGAGAGCCTCGAGGAACTACCCCTCCGTCCGCGTGTCGCAGGAACAGATCAATGCGGCCGCCGCCGGCATCAGGCTGGCGCGCACCGCCTACCTGCCCCGCGTTGACGCGCTGGCCCAAGTCAATCGCGCGACCCGAAATAACGTCTTCGGAATGCTGCTTCCACAAAGTGTGCTTCCCTCCATCTCCGGACCGGTCCTCGGCACGAACAACTTCGGTTCCGCCTGGGGCAGCGCCATCGGCGGTCTGGTCAGTTGGGAGCCATTCGATTTTGGCCTTCGCCAGGCGAATGTCTCCGCCGCGGAATCGGCCAGAGCCCAGTCCGAAGCCACCCTGAAACGCACTGAGTTCGAGGTCGCCACCGCCACCGCCGATTCTTATCTCACACTGGTTGCCACCCAACAGACTGTGCGAGCCGCACAGGCCGGCGTCGATCGCGCCGAGACCCTTCTGCGAACCACTAATGCGGTGGTCAACGCGCAGTTGCGCCCGGGAGCGGATTCCTCCCGCGCAGAGGCGGAACTAGCGGCGGCTCGCACGCAGTTGATTCAAGCGCGACAGGCTGTCGAAGTCGCGCAGGCAACCCTGGCGCAATTCGTGTCTGAAGATCCGGCTCAGGTTGCCGTCATCTCTGATGGACTACTGCGCTTGCCTCCGGACACCCCGCCCGCCACAGCGAATTTCAATGCGAACCCCTTCACCGCCGAGCAGAATGCCACTGTCGAACAAGCGAAGGCTCAACTCCGCGCCTTGGAACGATCCTATTTCCCAAAGTTCTCCCTGCAAGCCGCCGCTTACACCCGAGGCACCGGCGACGAAATCGATGGCGGCCGATTGGGAGGCTTGAACGGCCTGGCTCCTAATGTCCAGAACTATGCCCTCGGCTTCAGTGTGACCTTCCCGGTGATGGATCTCGCAGCGATTCACGCGCGCGAGGCCGCCCAGTCCGCTACCATTCGCGCCCAAGCCGCGCGCTCCGATCAAATCGTGACCGAACTCCGCGGGCGCTGGAATGTTGCCCTTGCGCAACTTCGCGGCGCGCGTGAGGTCGCTCTGAACACGCCCGTCCAGATTTCCGCCGCTCGCACTGCCTCGCAGCAGGCCGCCGCCCGCTACGAATCCGGTCTCGGCACCATCGATCAAGTGGCCGAAGCGCAGCGTTTGCTCACCCAGGCCGAAATCGACGACGCGCTTGCCCATCTCGGCGTGTGGCGCGCGTTGCTCGGATTGGCAACCGCCGCCGGAGATCTGCAACCATTCGTGAGCGAGGCCAGTAAGTGAACCAATGCGTCTAGTCCTCGCTGCTCTTTCACGGCCCATCACAGTTGTCGTCGCGCTGATCGCAGTCGCATTATTCGCTGTGCTTGCGGTTCAACGAATGCCCGTCGACATCTTCCCTCAAGTCGGCGATCCCGCCATCTACGTCGCTCAGCCCTACGGCGGAATGGACCCCGCGCAGATGGAAGGCTACATCACGTATTACTACGAGTATCATTTCCTCTACATCACGGGAATCGACCGCGTCGAAAGCAAAAGCATCCAGGGCGCCGCGTTGATGAAGCTCACGTTTCACCAAGGCACCGACATGAACCAGGCCATCTCGGAAACCATCGGCTATGTGAATCGCGCGCGCGCCTTCATGCCGCCCGGCACCGTACCCCCGTTTGTGACGCGCTTTGATGCCGGCAGCGTCGCCGTCGGCCAGTTGATCTTCGACAGCTCGACGCACACGCAAGGCGAGTTGCAGGATTACGCCCTGAATCGCGTTCGACCCCTCTTCGCGACTCTTCCCGGCGTCTCCGCGCCGCCGCCCTTCGGAGGGAATCAGAGGACCATTGTCATCACTCTCGATCCCGACAAGTTGCACCAATATCAAATCTCGCCCGACTTTGCCATCGCCGCAATCAGCAAATCCAGCCTCGTGATGCCGTCCGGCAACACCTGGACAGGAAAGATCAACCGCATCGCACGAACCAACGCCGCGCTCGGCGCAGACCTTTCGCAACTGCTGAGCACGCCAATACGCCCCGCATCCGGAACCACGGTCTATCTGCGGGATATCGGCACCATCGAGAATGGCACCGACCTGGTCACAGCCTATGCTCATGTCAACGGCAAGCGCACCGTATATATACCGGTCACCAAGCGTGCCGACTCATCCACGGTGACCGTAATCAATGAAGTGAAAGCCGCGATCCCCAGTTTCAAGAAGGTGGTTCCCGACGACGTTGACGTTCGCCTGGAGTTCGACCAGTCTGTTTACGTAGACACTTCAGTCCGCAGTCTCACCAGCGAAGGCCTGCTGGGTGCCCTTCTCACTGGCCTGATTGTGCTGATCTTCCTGCGCGACTGGCGTGGCGCCCTCATCGTGGTCCTAAACATCCCATTCGCCCTGCTCGGAGCCGTGATCCTGCTGTGGGGCACCGGCCAAACCATCAACATCATGACGCTCGGCGGACTCGCCCTCGCCGTCGGCGTCCTGGTCGATGAGTCGACCGTTTCCGTCGAAAACATCCACACCCAAATGCGTCCGGGTACATCACGAGCGCGCGCCGTTCTCGATGCCTCCAGCCAAACCGCCATCGCGCGTCTGCTCTCGATGCTATGCATCCTTGCCGTATTCGTGCCGTCGTTCTTCATGGCCGGAGTGGCCCGCCAGCTCTTCGTTCCACTTTCGCTCGCGGTGGGATTCGCCATGATCGCGTCCTACCTGCTTTCGAGCACCCTCGTTCCAGTGTTCTCCACATGGCTGATGCGGCCCTCACAACCAGATGCAGAACGGCACGGCTTCTTCAACGCCTTTCGCTCCGTCTACGAGCGTTATTTGAACTTAGTCTTGCGCCTCCGCTGGCCCGTAGTTCTCCTCTACCTTGTTGCGTCCATCGGTCTCATCTACATCTTGCTTCCGCGCATCGGTACGGAGATCTTCCCCGACACTGACGCGCGACTCCTCCGCATCCGACTCCGGGCTCCCACCGGAACGCGCGTGGAAGAAACCGAACGAATCACGTTGCGCGCCCTCGACGTGATCAAACAGGAAGTCGGTCCCGACAAACTTGAAATCACCAGCGATTTCGTCGGTGTCGTCCCCTCCAGTTACCCCGTCGACCTGATTCATCTGTTCACCAGCGGTCCCCAGGAAGCCATCATCCAGTTCGCGTTGAAGCCCGGTGCCCCGCATGGCGAAGACCTTCGCGAACACCTGCGCGCCAATCTCGCCAAGGAACTGCCCGGCACTCAGGTCTCTTTCGAAGCCGGCGACATCGTGAGTCAGGTGATGAGCTTCGGCTCTCCCACGCCCATCGAAGTAACCGTGCTGGGCGGCAATCTTCAGAACGACTACGCCTTCGCCCAGCAGATCCAGATCCAGATGGCCGCACTTCCTTTCCTGCGCGATCTCCAGGTTGCGCAAGACGTGAACTATCCCACGCTCGACATCGACATCAACCGCGAGCGCGCCGGTCAATTCGGGCTCACCATGGCCGATGTGACCCGCTCCGTCGTCCCCGCCACTTCGTCCTCGCGCTTCACCCAGCCCAACTATTGGCGCGATCCGAACTCCGGCAACGCGTTTCAGATCCAAGTCGAGCTTCCGCAGAACCGCCTGCAAAGCGCCGAGGAGTTGGGCGCCCTCGCAGTAATGCAGGAAGGCCGTCCCGATCTGCGCCTCGACGATATCGCGACGCTGAAATCCGGAACCATGCCCGGCCTCATCGAACGCAACAACGGCCAGCGTGTCATCAGCCTCACCGCTAATTTGCACGGCATGACGCTAGGTGATGCCGAACCAAAACTTGCTGCCGCCGTCGCCCGAGCCGGCACTCCACCCAGAGGCGTCACCGTAGGCTTCCGCGGCGAGCTCCCTGCATTGGATCAAACCAACGCGGGTCTGCGGACCGGCCTTCTATTAGCGATCCTGGTAATTTTCCTCCTGCTCGCTGCCAACTTCCAGTCGATCCGCCTCGCGTTCGCGATCCTGCTCACCGTTCCAGCGGTTTTGTGCGGCGTCTTATTAATGCTGCTCCTCACCCACACCACGCTCAACCTCCAGTCATTCATGGGAGCAATCATGGCCGTCGGCATCGCGGTCGCAAATTCGATTCTGTTAGTCAGCTTCGCCGAACGTTCGCGAATTGCCGGATCTTCTCCTCGCGACGCCGCGCGCACTGGAGCCAGCGGCCGCCTGCGTGCCATTCTGATGACGGCCACCGCCATGATCTTCGGAATGATTCCGATGGCGATGGGCTATTCGGAAGGCGGATCGCCCTCTACGCCGCTTGGCCGCGCGGTGATCGGAGGTTTGATTTTGTCTACCTTCGCTACGCTTACCATCCTGCCCTCCATCTACGCGATCTTACAATCCAAGGCATCCCTTGCTTCTGGTTCTCTCAACCCAATGGACCCCACGAGCCAATATTATGATGCGAAATAATCTCTTAATCCTCAGTGGTTGCGCCGTGCTGTTTGCCGCGCTCGCCTCGCCTCTCGGAGACGATCCACTCGTTACCGTCATCGCAAGGCCCGTATCCCGCAACGTCGATCTGCCAGGCGAGTTCCTTCCCTATCTGAGCGTCTCGCTGCACGCGAGGGTGCCCGGCTACATCGAAAAGATCCTGGTGGATCGCGCCAGTATCGTAAAGCAAGGCCAACTCCTCGCCGAATTAAGCGCCCCGGAAATGACCGCGCAGGTCGCGGAGGCCGAATCCAAGGTACAAGCTCTCGAATCCGACCGCCTGCAGGCCGAAGCCCAACTCGCCGCTTTGGAAGCTACCAACGCGCGCCTGAAGCAAGCCGCGGAAACACCCGGCGCCATCGCCGGAAATGAGCTGGTGCAGATGGAGAAGCAGGTCGAAGCGCAGCGCGCCCTCATTCGATCTCGTCAGGACGCCGGCCGCGCCGCAACCGCCAACCTCAAAGCGCTTCAGGAGATGCAATCCTATTTGCGAATCACCGCGCCCTTCGACGGCGTCGTCACCGATCGCCTGGTGCATCCCGGCGCATTAGTTGGACCCGGAGCAGATTCCCCACTCTTCACCATCCAGCAGATATCGAAGCTGCGGCTGGTCGTCGCGGTTCCGGAAGAGGACGCCGGCAGCATCGTGCCTGCCGCCCGAGTTGAGTTTCACGTACCGGCCTTTCCGGAGCGCACTTACGCTGGGACCGTCGCCCGCAGCGCCCACGCGCTCGATACTAAAACCCGCACAATGCCCGTCGAATTGGATGTCATCAACGCCGACGGCTCTCTTTCGCCCGGCATGTACCCCACGGTGAAATGGCCGGTCCGCCGCTCCCGTCCTGCGCTTTTCGTCCCCGCCACCAGCGTGGTCACCACCACCGAGCGCACCTTCGTCATTCGCGATCGCAGCGGACGAGCCGAGTGGGTGAACGTTCGCAAAGGCTCCACCGACGGCGACCTCATCGAAGTGATGGGCGACCTCCATCTCGGCGACAAAGTGGTCCGCCGTGGCTCCGACGAATTGCGCGACGGATCTCCTCTTCCGACCCGATAGTCTGCCACTGGCAGCATAGGGGCGACGCAATCTTCTGGAAGATAAGGGTCATCACCGAGTATGTGCTGGAGCCCGAGGGCAATGCCCGGTCCTTTCAAGTTGATCTCTCAGTGGACGCGAAGGAACTGAACGAAGCCTTCAGCAATCATCTGTAGTAGCCAAGACTTGATCTTGTTTGTCAGATCAAGTCTGGCCTACTAAACATCATCCAGTTCAGCCCAAGCCTTGACCCGCGCTGAAGTCTCACGGGGGACGCCATTAACGCGGTTGCTGACAGGACTGCTATGCGAAATGACGTTTATCGCGCATTCACTGATCGCGTCCCGGTGAGAAAGCACGCGAGGGCAACCGCAACCACGATGTCATCGTGCACGGTTCCTCTGCCTGCCTGGTACGTTTCCTGCCTCGTACGTTGATTGATCCGGACCTTGAAGCTCAGAAGTTCGTCGATGAGTTCGGCTGAATTCGGTAGCCGGTTCGCATTCTTCAGCCTTCCAGACTCGACAAGCGTGACGAGGGTGTGGTGGCAGGACGGAAGGGTCACTTCGACGGTTTGCCGACTTCCATGTAGTCTTTGTCAAGAGAACTTGCGAGTCATTGAGGACCCAGGTCTTTCTGATCGGCTTCAGTAAGGTATTGGATGCGGAAGCCCAACCAGGGTAGTGAATCTTACGTAGATGAGCCTAGGTAATGAAAATCTAAGGGGCGCCCGCGATTTTAGTTCTTATCCGCTACAACATGGCCAGGAAATGACCGATGTTGAAACGAGGTGCACGCCGGATTCAACTAAGACTGCATAGACGGATCGAGGACTGTGGCGAGTAAGGATGCTGGGCGGAAGAAAACAGTTATACCGCAGCGCAAATCCCGATCGAAGGAGAGAAACTCATGCGAAAAGCGGTCAAGGGTTTTAGCACTGTTTTGACATTTGGACTGTCAGCGGGGCTCTTTATTTGGACAACCGGCTGCGCCAAGGCGACAGACGAAAAGGCCAATTCAAGCCCAACCCCGCCGGCGATCTCTCATCCAGTTGCTACGCGAGCAGAAGTGTCCCAGCCCTCCGCACTGAACTCTGAAGCCTGGAGGGTCTCTCTACCCAAATCATCGGAAAGGAATCGGGCCTCGAAAGTTGCTGGGTCGTCGAAGGAAGGGACGACCAGCAACGGCCTCATGATTTTCGTCGACCCCGTGACGGGGCAGGTGCGAGAACCCACGCCGGAAGAGCTGAAGACTTTAACGGATGCAAATCCGCCCCCGGCAAATGGTAAACAAGCGGTGCTGCCCGACTCCGTGAACATTCAGGGTGCGGACGGATCCGCTGGTATGAAGTTGGGGCCAGATTCTATGACCTATAGCGTAGTGACCAAGACGCCGGAAGGTCTAAAAATTGAGGAGGTCACGGGAGAAAAAGCAGCTCGCGAGCGCATCAACGGTGGGACGCCTGAGGAAGCAAAGCGTGGCAAATAGGTTCCAAACCTTGCGTTTTCACTGGGGCCTGACGGCAACCACTCTTTTCGTCACGCTGGGTGCGGTGAATGGCGCTACCGTCACCATCATAAACGGAGATCCGGCGGGAGTCGGCTTTAACGACGCCACCGCGGCCGCTCCGATAGGGGGAAACTCAGGCACCACGATCGGCGCGCAGCGGCTGAATGTATTTCAAGCGGTCGCCGCAAAGTGGGGCGCAACTCTTACCAGCAGCGTCAATATCCGGGTGAACGCTATTTGGACTGCCTTAACATGCTCCGCCAATTCTGCCGTGCTGGGAAGCGCGGGCGCGGCATCAATCTATCGCGACTTCACGAACGCGCCGGTCGGCGGCCATTGGTTTCCTAAAGCTCTAGCGGATAAATTGGCGGGTTTCGATCTGAGCAGCGCCAATGTCGATATCAATGCAAATTTCAACGTGAATCTTGGGCAATCCGGCTGCCTAACAAACATTCCTTTCTATCTTGGGTTAGACTATCCAAGCCTCCCGTCACAGACCAAGGGCCAGTTCGTGGATCTCTTTGGAGTGGTGCTTCACGAGTTTGGTCACGGGTTGGGATTTGCGACGTTTACCAATGGTTCGACGGGAGCGATGCTGAGCGGATTTCCAAGTGTTTGGGATGACTTCCTGTTGGACAATACCACTAATAAACGATGGACTGATATGACGGCAGCGGAGCGCATCGCTTCGGCAAATGCGGTCAATCATCTGGTTTGGACCGGACCGAGCACGAACTATTTTTTGCCGCAGGTTCTCACCGCAAGCGGTTCCAGCTTTTCGGGAACGGACTCAATGAACCGTCCGCTCCTGTACACACCGAGCGCCTACGCCGCCGGTTCGTCGGTTTCGCATTGGGATACAAGCTTAACGCCCAACCAGATCATGGAGCCCTTCATCAATCCGACTCTTCAACATGAGGTAGCTCCGAATTTCGATCTGACGTATCCGTTGCTGGAGGATATTGGGTGGGACAGCGTACCGGTTCCCAAGTTAACCGTTACGTCATCCCATACGGGCAATTTCTCTCAGGGACAAACGGGGGCAACCTATTCCATCACCGTCGCCAATGGAGGAACACTTGCCAGCAGCGGCGCCATTAACATTTCGGATACTCTCCCTGCGGGCTTAACCGCGACGAACATTGCTGGAGCCGGCTGGACCTGCACGTTGGGCACATTGACCTGCAGCCGCGGCGATGTTCTCGCCATCGGTTCGTCATTCCCCGCAGTGAACGTAACCGTAAATGTTGCAGCCGATGCGGCTTCTCCGTTGCTCAATTCAGCAAGTGTTTGGGGCGGGCGTTCGGTTGCGGCCACCGCTACCGACACCACGCTGGTCCTAAGCGGGAGTTCCCCCGATCTTACGATCAGTTCATCTCACGCGGGAAACTTTGTGCGGGGACAAACCGGCGCAGTGTTTACGATTACCGTCACCAACGCAGGGACGGCCACCACCAGCGGAACTGTGACCGTGACCGAGACAGCACCTACGGGCCTAACTGCAACAGCGATCGCTGGCATCGGCTGGACTTGTACGCAGCCATCCGGGTCCTGTACCCGCAGCACTGCGCTAGGCGCCAGCTCCAGTTATCCGGCGATCACGTTCACGGTGAACGTGGCCAGCAACGCACCCGCAAGCGTCACCGACACGGTGGCTGTTTCTGGCGGGGGCGAGACGAATACAAGCAATGACAGCGCCTCGGACATAGCCATCGTTAACACCAGTGGAACAAGTCCAGGTTCGGCGGAGGTTGGTATTTTTCGCGCGGGGTATTTTTGGCTGGAGGACGTAGATGGTAATCAGCAATTCAATACGCCCGCTGATCGTGCCTTCGCGTTTGGGGGCATCGCTGGTGACATTCCAATCACGGGCGACTGGAATGGAAACGGGACCTCGAAAGTGGGAATTTATCGCCCCAGTAACGGACTGTTCATATTGGACTCGAATGGCGACGGCGCTTTTGATGCTGGCGATGCAGTTTACAACTTGGGTGTGGGAACGCAAGCGGGAGATGTCCCGGTAGTTGGCGATTGGAACGGGAGTGGCACCACCAAAGTTGGTTTGTTTCGTCAGGGATTCTTCTGGATTCTCGACACGAATGGCAATGGAATATTCGAGCAGGCTCTTGACCATACTTATGCGTTTGGAGGAATCGCGGGCGATGTGCCGGTGGTCGGCGATTGGAATGGTAGTGGGACGAGTAAGATCGGGCTGTTCCGGCAAGGCTTTTACTGGATACTGGATGCCAATGGCAACGGAACGTTGGACAACGTAAATGGAAACGGCGGCGATCTGGGGTTTGCCTACGGCGGAATTCCAGGTGACGTGCCAGTGGTCGGGGATTGGAACGGCAGCGGTTCCAGCAAAGTAGGTGTTTTCCGCCAGGGATTCTTCTGGGTTTTGGACGCCAATGGCAACCATTCCTTTGACGGAACGGCTCCAGGCCAAGACGTCGCAATTCCCTTCGGAGGGATCACCGGCGACAAGCCAGTCGTGGGCAAGTGGTAACTGCCATGTAGATTATGGACTCGTAGACCCACGCCGCAGCATGGCGATTAATTGAGGAGCAGGACCCGGAGCACTTCGCAGGTTGATCTATCCTGCCATACAATCGTGTACTCGCCGGGCCCTTCGTACTTCAACAAGGCCTCTTCGCCGGCGGGCACGTGATGACAGGAGACGGTTACAATGGCCACCTCCGCAGTGCGGTATAGATCGTGGTCAACTCGCTTGATATTGGGAGCTGGTAATAGTCGGCTGCCCCCAGCAACGCCGACGGTCCAGCTATGAGCCCAATGCGCAAAGCAACGGAGAGGACATTGCGGGCGAGTGGATGAGGCATGGGACCTCCGCTCTAGAGATCGGCTGCGGTTTGCTGACGCATTAGGAGGTCGCCGGTTCCACTTCTAACTCGCTTGCCGCACCCGCCGCGCAGTCGCGCTCGCGGAACACCCGGATTGCGAGGACCACCGCCTCACGCAGTGGGCTTAGATCGGAACAAACGTCCGCTTGCCTTACTTTATCGGAATATGCCAGACCAGCAGCCAGTACGCGAACGCGATCAAGCCGAGCATGAACAGAAGCGAGAACCAGTTCAGCATGTTTAGCTCCACCGGCTGGTTCGGCGCTTTCGTCCAGGAACGGCCTCCACAAGCGTCACAATATCGTTCTTCGTCATTCGCGACAGTCCGGCACTCGCAGCATTGTTTCGACATCAGCCGGATTATGCCTGAAGCCAGTCGAGCCGGCTATCCCCAATAATCGAGAAAAGTCATGGTACATGCGACGGTTTTGATCTATCGTTTCAGACCGCAGATGCGCAGCACACTAGCCGCAAGCGGTGAACTCTATCTCACCAGAAATAGGCAGCGTTTTCGAAGCCTTTGCTTCGGCTTTTCATTAACTTGGGAGACGGCAACCTGGCCCCGTGGGCACGCTTCCTATGCGGCAAGCGGTCTTCGGTACGGGCGAAGGGACACAACCATGAACTCAGCGGCCGGATTCGTTTGAACTGCACGCGACCTTGCTGCACACCGTGCGGTTTCTCGCAGCAGCACAGACGTTACTGACGCACCCGGTGCAAGGACTTAGGTTGCGTCATATCGGTGGCGGTGCAGGCGCGGGTCGCGTATAGGCGTTAACTTAGTGTCGGCTACTTGCCGACCGATTTAAGCGCCGCTCCGCTCTTCTCGATACCGGAACCCGTCCCTAAAGCTATCTTCCTGGCGCCCCACCGAATCCCCCGGCCCGTGGCCTTGGCGCCCTTGAGGGTAACTTTACCTGTAGCGGCGCCAGTCTTGACGACCGCAGTCTTAGCAGACCCGCCAGCCGCCTTGATATCTTGTCCCGCGCCGTCCCCAAGGGCGGCCGAGACCGGCACAATAAAACAGATTGAGAAGAAAATGTTTTTTACAGCGCGCATAGTTGTACTATAGCGAAACTCTCGTCGGCTTGTCCCGACCGGTTTTGTTGGCGTTCCGAGTGCTCATGCGCGCGGCCAGGTTCGCAAAGACTTCGGTCGCCGAAAATAACAGGTCCTCCCGCGTTCTTTTAGCGGAGTCCACGCAGCGAGCGCGCAATAGGCGACCCTCAGGGGTGCTGTCACGACAAATTCAGGCGGCCGCCATGCGCATTAGTCGTGAAAGCGGCCGTAACCGCATTGCTTCCTCTTGCCCCAGTAGCGAGAGAACTGCTGAGCTGCTCTTTCAACGAGTAGTCTCCCGCCTGTTTGCGACTTGTCCGCGATCGCCCATGGGAACAACTGTAGGCGATTGGCGCCGCCTCAGTTCAACGACCGACACGGCTTGTCGATCCGCCGGAACTGATGCAGTGACACCGATCTAATTTCGACGGGAATCACCGCCACGGACGACAACGGGACATTCGAAAACTGCAAAGCCTTGTGCTGAGGTCCTGAAGTCATACAGTCCGGACGGCACTGGCTCCAATATGAACCGCCCGTGTCCATCGGTCGTCGTGCTCTTAACGAACCCCTGTTGCTCCGTGTGGGTCAACGCCCGAGATCGACATGGCAAGAATAGCGCTCAAGATAGCTTGAATTAGCATTCGAATCCTCCCGGGTCCGCGACCAGATCGTCAATATTGCGCTCCAATGGAGGCAAGAGACGTCAGTCCGAACAGAGCGTGCTCGACGCGAATGCCCACAAGCCAGCCGGCTTGCTCTTTCACGCAATAGATCACCTCGCCCAGGAGGCGATTGTCGTTGTAATCGATCTTCACTAGCGAGGCGTATCGGAGAGGCTGGTCGAGCCGGATTTGGGTCCCGCCTTTGCTGACGTTTCGGATCTCACCGTGAAGAATCTCGCTAGGGGTTCCAAGTACGCTCACGGTGGCGGACTGATCTAGTTGGTGGCGCTGATCCTGTCTCTGATCCGTTTGTGGATCAAGCGCGATAGGCGCATCCGCGGCCATGGTTTGCAGGCGCATGATGACATGTTCCACGTTCCCGGCGGCAATTACCATAGATCGGGAGTCCCGATAGCGCTCAGGCTGTCACCCTACAACCTCAATCCAGCGCCCAACCGTAACGCGTAAGTACTCCCTATTCGCCGAAAGCAGAAGCTCCGCTAGCGTTCCCTACTAAGGTTTACCGCCAATCGCGGAGCTAGGAGGCTGCTGAAAAACTCTCCGCCCATGCTACGAAAACGACAGGTCATGGACCTGTCCCACTAAGGATCAGCGGGTTGCCAAGCGTGGTGGGACCGGTCCATGACCTGTCAGCGAGTTTTTCAGCAACCTCCTAGTGGCGTGTCCGGCGCATTCAGGGCCGCACGCCCTGCCAGTTTCTTCACCACGCGCGCAACGTGCCGCTGCCTCCACGCGCTGATATCTTAGAAAGCATGCAAACTTTTGGGTCGGGCGCGGCATCATGGCTACCCAGCTAAGGTCCGTGGATGTGGCCGTGATCGGGCTGGGTGCGGCCGGCGGCGTGGCGGTTCTGCCGCTGGCGCGCGCGGGGCTGAAAGTCGCCGGCATCGAGGCCGGCACCTGGATGGGGCCGAAGGACTATCGCGCGGACGAGATTTACAACAACGTCCGCCGCCGGGTCACTTCGGTTCCCAAAGCCATGCGGGAAATTCCCACCGCTCGGGCGAATCCGTCGGAAACCGCGCGCCCGGCGGCAGCGCAGCATCCCATGATGAACGCCATCGGCGGCACCTCCATTCATTACTGGGCGCAAAGCTGGCGGCTGAAGCCGTGGGATTTCCGCTCGCGCTCTGAAATTATCCGGCGCTACGGAGCGGGCGCGCTGCCGGCCGGCTCGACGCTCGAAGACTGGCCTCTCACCTACGACGACCTCGAACCTTTCTACGACACCATCGAGTGGGAAGTGGGCGTCTCCGGGAAGGCCGGCAACCTGCTAGGGAAGATCGACCCGCGCGGCAACATTTTCGAAGGCCCGCGCCGCCGCGAATATCCGATGCCCGCCGCTGCGCAGCACCGAGTTCATCGATCGCATGTCGGAAGCCGCACGGCGCTTGGGCTGGCATCCGTTTCATCCGCCCGCCGCGATCAACACCCAGCCGCGCGATCACCGTCCGGGTTGCGCGTATCACGGATATTGCAACGCCGGCGGATGCCATGTCAGCGCCAAGGGTTCCACCGCGGTCACCACCATTCCAGCGGCGCTCGCCACCAAGAACCTGAAGATCTTCGATCTCGCGCACGTGACGCGCATTGTCGCCGATTCGAACGGCCGGGTTACGGGCGTCAGCTATGTGCGAAACCGCGAAGAGTTTTTCCAGCCCGCCAAGGCAGTCTTGCTGGGCGGATACACTTACGAGAACTCACGCCTGCTGCTGCTTTCGAAGTCGGGAGCCTATCGCAACGGGCTGGCCAACAATCACGGCCAGGTGGGCAAGCATTTCTTCGCGCATTATCAGACTAGTGTGACCGGGCTTTTCCCCTTCGACGTGAATATCTGGTATGGCCTGCCGGCGCAAGGGATCGCGGTGGACGATTTTGCCGACGACGCGTACGACCACGCCGGTCTCGGCTTCGTCGGCGGCACCAGCTTGCATGTGCGCACCGAGCGCCACCCGATTGAAGGGGCGTCCATGGATACCTACGGCAAGGCTCCCGCTTGGGGCGCGGCCTGGAAGAAATTTGTCCACGAAAATGCGGCCCGCGTCGCGATGACCTACCTTCAGACATCCACGTTCCCTTACGAGACCTGTTATCTGGATCTCGATCCCGCGGTGACGGATCCGCTCGGCGATCCGGTTTGCCGCATTACCACCGGTGGCGCGAAACAGAACGAATATCTCGCCACGCGCTATGCCCAGACGAAAATGGAGCAGTGGTTCCGCGAGGCGGGCGCCGTCGCCGTCCAGCCCGCGGAGATCGGCGTGCCGGCTCTGAGCACGCATGCCTATGGCGGCACGCGCATGGGCGACAATCCGGAAACCAACGTAGTCGACCGCTGGGGTTTCTCGCACGAGGCGCCGAACCTGGGCATTCTGGGAGCCTCGGTAATGGGGACCAGCGGCGCGCGCAATCCTACGCTGACGGCGCAGGCACTGGCGTGGCGCACCGCGGATCACCTGGTCAAGAACTGGAAAAGTATTGGCGGTTAATTGGTCAAAACCGCTCCGCGAAGCGCGATTAACTGATGTGCGCGCCCTGCGTGTCCACATAAACGCTGTAAAGCGACTGGCTCGCGGCCATGAATAGCCGGTTGCGCTTGGTGCCGCCGAAGCAGACGTTGGCGCAATTCTCCGGCAGGCGGATCATGCCGATGAGTTCCGCGTTCGGCGTAACCACTTGCACGCCGGGAAGCGCGCCGCACCATAGGTTGCCGTCGGTATCGCAACGCATTCCGTCGGCCGCGGTGGGTGCTCCGGTCACCGGAACGTTCAATTGCACGAAACGCTTGACGTTGCGCAGCGTCTTGCCGTCCAGGTCATAGACCCAGACCTGGCGGGCGTTGCCGGTATCCGCCACGTAAACTTTCTTGTAATCCGGCGAGAAGCAGATCCCGTTCGGCGCATCCGGTTGATCCGCCACCTTATCCATCTGTCCCGTCTTCGTGTCGACGCGATAGACCGCGGGCTTGAGTTCGGACTGCGACTTGAAGCCTTCGTAGTTTCCCAGAATCCCGTACATGGGATCCGTGAACCATACGCTGCCATCGGGATGAACCACAATGTCGTTGGGCGAATTCAGCCGCTTGCCCTCGAATTTATCGGCGATCACGGTCACGGCTCCGTTATATTCGTAGCGCGCCACGCGGCGTCCGCCATGTTCGCAGGAAAGCTGGCGTCCCTCAAAATCGAAAGTGTTGCCGTTGCTATATCCCGAGGGACTGCGGAACACGCTGACCGTGTTGTCCTCCTCCCGCCAGCGCATTTGCACGTTATTCGGAATGTCGCTCCACACCAAAAATCGGCCGACGCCATTCCAGGCGGGCCCCTCGGACCAAAACGTTCCGGTGTAATGCCTTTTGATAACCGTGTTGCCGACGATGTAACGTTGGAAGCGCTTGTCCAGAGCAACGATGTCGGGATCAGGATATTGGACCGGCGGACCGCCAGCATAGTTGCGCGCGGAGGGAACCGGAGATACCGCTTGCGACTGAGCGCGCGCAGCAGCAGGGATTAGCGCTGCGCTGCTCAGTGCGGTGCCCCCCAAAGCAGAAGCCAGGAACGAACGGCGGTCGATGAAAGAAGCCATACCCGTTAGATATACCGCACCTACGCACTCGCCGCAAATGGCGGCGCCTTGCTGAACCCGCACACTGCTCTCAACCCACCGGCGGCTCGACTCACACGGCGCGAAGCTAAGCGAGGCCACCCCGCTAGAAATCGCCGGAGACGCCGCCGCGAGCAAGAAACTCATTGAGCCGGGAATGCGCTTTCATTACGTCATTGCGGGCAGCCGCCAGCGCGTGCGCGGCATTTTGAATCCGCTGGCTGCCATCCGGATGCGGCAATCCGCTGGGAATATCGCGCATAATTGCGATTAATGTTTCAGAAGCGGCGTGAGTCCGCGCCGTGGACGCCAGAATCTCCCGATGCAAGGCTGCCCGAATTTGCCGATCCGTCTTCGGCTTTGACAGCTCGGCATCAGGTTTGCCAGCGCACCCATCGCAAGCGGACGCGCCATCGATGGCAAACTTCGCTTCCGACCCACAAAACGCACAAAGTGTCACGGTATTTAATCGAAAACCAAGTTTCTTTGTACTCTGTAGGTGTTAAATGTCAATACTTTATTTGATTGCGCATCCCCGTAATTTAGACGTAATCGGCGGTAATCTTAGCGCCTGGGGCGCCGCGCCGATCCGCCCCAGGCCCCGTCGACACGGACCCGAAGCGCGTTTCGACAGCCGGTTCCGCCGATCCTGTAGAGTAGGAGTATGAAGGCTCGCGTCTACGTTTCCTTCAAGCCCACCGTGCTCGATCCGCAAGGTCAGACCATTCGCGGCGCGCTCAACAGCTTGGGACATTCCACCATCGCCGCCGTGCGGCAAGGAAAATTCTTCGACATCGAAATCGCTCCCGGCGCTGAGCGTGAGCAGGCGCAACAGGAGATGGATCAAGTGGCCCGCGACGTGCTCGCCAATCCGGTGATTGAGGATTATCGCGTCGAGTTTCTAGACTGAACGGATCTAACCAAATATGTGCGGCATTGTAGGCTACATCGGCCCCCGCGAAGCGGTCCCCATCATTATTGACGGCTTGAAGCGCTTGGAGTACCGCGGCTACGATTCGGCAGGCTTGGCCGTGCTCGAAGACGGCTGCCTGGCGGTGCGCCGGGCCTCTGGCAAGCTGCGTAATCTGGAGGAAGTGCTGAAGCTGAATCCGGTGGAAGGCCACTTCGGCATCGGCCACACGCGCTGGGCGACGCACGGACGCCCCACTGAGGAAAACGCGCACCCGCATCGCGACTGTCACGGCGACATCGTGGTGGTGCACAACGGCATCGTCGAAAACTATCTGACACTAAAGGCCCAGTTGGTCAAGGAGGGCCATACTTTCGTCACCGAAACCGACACCGAGGTGATCGCGCACCTGGTGGAAAAATACTACGACGGGAATCTCGAAAACGCGGTGCGCGACGCCGTGCGCCAGTTGACCGGCGTGTTCGCGCTCAGCGTGATCTCGCGCAAGGACCCTAACAAAATCGTGGCCGCCCGCTCCGGGCCACCGGTGGTGATCGGCTTGGGCGATAGCGAATACTTCGTCGCCTCCGATGTGCCCGCCATCCTTAGCCACACCCGCGACATGATCTTCCTGGCGGATGGCGATGTGGCCGTGCTGACCAAGGACGGCGTCCATCTTACCGATTTCAACGGCCGCCCCGTGAAGCGCCCGCCTTCGCACATTTTGTGGGACCCCATTATGGCCGAAAAGGGGGGGTACAAACACTTCATGCTCAAGGAAATCTTTGAGCAACCCCGCGCCGTGCGCGACACCACGCTCGGCCGTGTGGGCCAGGAATCCGGGCGCATCTTCCTCGACGAGATGGAGATTTCGGAAAAAGACTTCAAGGCGTTCAGCCAGGTGCGCATCGTGGCCTGCGGCACCAGTTGGCACGCGGCGCTGGCCGGCAAGTTCATGATCGAGCGGCTGGCGCGCGTCCGCGTGGAAGTGGATTACGGCAGCGAGTTCCGCTACCGCGATCCGCTGGTGGGGCCGGATACGCTTACCATCGTAATTTCGCAATCCGGCGAAACCGCCGATACACGCGCCGCCCTGCACGAAGCCATGCGCAAGCGTTCGAAGACCCTGGCCATTTGCAATGTGGTCGGATCGGCCATCACGCGCGAGGCGTCCGGCACGCTGATCACGCACGCCGGGCCCGAGATAGGCGTGGCCTCCACCAAGGCGTTCACCTGCCAGTTGACCGCGTTGTTTCTGATCGCCATGCATTTGGGCCAGGTGCGCGAAACACTGGAACCGGCCAAGTCTTTCAAGCTTGTCGATCAGCTACTCAAGCTGCCGGCGGTGATTGAGGACGTGCTGCGCCGCGACGCGATTTATGAGGACCTGACGAAGGTTCTGTTCCGCTCCACCGATTTTCTGTACCTGGGGCGGGGCATCCACTTCCCCATCGCGCTCGAAGGCGCGCTCAAGCTGAAAGAGATTTCCTACATTCACGCGGAAGGCTATCCGGCCGGCGAGATGAAGCACGGTCCCAACGCGCTGATTGACGAGAACCTTCCGGTAGTTGTGCTGGCGACGCGCGACCCGGAAGATGAGCTGAGCCGCACGCTCTACGAGAAGACGCTCTCCAACCTGCAAGAAGTGAAGGCGCGGGAGGGCATCGTGGTGGCGGTGGCCTGCGAGCCCGACGTGGAGGAAGTGTCCAAGGTCGCCGATTACGTGATCCCGATCGGCGTGACCAATGAGTTGCTGCTGCCCATTCTCGAAGTAGTGCCGCTGCAGATGCTGGCGTATCACATCGCGGTGCGCCGCGGTTGCGACGTGGATCAGCCGCGCAACCTGGCCAAGAGCGTCACCGTCGAGTAGCTGCGTGGAGTGAGCTCCTTCCATCACACTCTGCATCTGGCGACGCGCGGCAAGGGCCTCTATCCGTTCACGCGCGAGGTGTCGAAGTGGGTGGCTTCGACCGGCGTTTCAAGCGGGCTGCTGACTATCTTCGTGCAGCACACCTCGGCGTCGCTAGTCATTCAGGAGAACGCCGATCCCGACGTGGTCTTGGACCTGGCCGATTACTTCGAGCGCCTGGCGCCAGAGAATGACCCGCGCTATCGCCACACGACGGAGGGGTCCGACGACATGCCCGCGCACATCCGCTCCGCGCTGACGCAGACTTCGCTTTCCATTCCCGTGATTGACGGACGCATGGCCTTGGGAACGTGGCAAGGCGTTTATCTGTTCGAGCATCGTTCCGCTTCGTACCGCAGAAGCGTGGTGCTGCATTTGCTGGGCTGAGCCGCAAATGTGGCATCGAGGACCGGAAGGCACCCGATGGTCAGAAGCCGTGAGGATTCCTAATATCCGCGAGGATAATCAGACCGATCCAGAAGAGTAAGACCGCCGCAATCGCGAAGGAGAAGCTTTGACCAATTGCTCTTCCGAGTCTGATTGAGCGGTTGGAGCGGGTCCAGAGCCACCCTACGGTCAGCAGTAAGGCGGCGCTCAACAAGGTTGGTAGAACGCCGTACATCAAGAGCTTTAGATCAAAGTAGTGGCCAGGGATGCTTGGAACCAGCAACAGCATTCCACTTCCATAATAAAGTGCGACGGACGCGGCAACGAATAAAACCGCTGCCGCGAGTTTATGCCACATACTGGCTTACTGCACCATCCGCCGGCGCGAGCGCAAGATCGCGGGGACTTCCAGATCGTCAAACAGGTTGTCGGTTTCAGAAGCGCTTACGTTCGGGCTCATTGCAGCGGCGGCCATGGCCATTGGAGCGGGCTCCTCGTGAACCGGCTCGGACGCCAGAGGCTCGACATACGCCGGCTCGACTGGTTCTGGCTCGACGTCTTCCACCTGCTGCGTCTGAGCGCTCGTCGCTGCGAATGCCGGCGCGGGGGGCGCTGCCGACGGCTTCGATCTTCGCGGCGGGCCGCTCGATCTGCGGCAGATTCTCCCGCGCGAAACCGGTGGCGATCACCGTGATCTTCACCTCATCGCCCATGTCTTCGTTGAGCACCACGCCGAAGTTGATCTGGACGTCATCGTTGCCGGCGGCCTCCCGCACCAGTGTGCAGGCTTCGTTGACTTCGTGCAGTCCCAGCCGGCTGGACCCGGTAATGTTGAGTAACACGCCGCGCGCGCCGCGCAGCCCGCCGGATTCCATCAGCGGCGAGTGAAGCGCCTTCTGTGCCGCCGCAACGCAGCCATTCTCCCCGCGCGCCGTGGCCGTGCCCATCATGGCGTAGCCCATCCCCGTCATGATGCTGCGCACGTCGGAGAAATCGCGGTTCACCAGGCCGGGCGTGTTGATGATGTCGCTGATCCCCTGCACCGCTTGCCGCAGAACATCGTCGGCGATGCGAAACGCATCCATGAAACTGGTTCCCTTGGGAGCCAGATCCAGCAGCTGATCGTTGGGAATGGTGATGACGGTATCCGCCACACTTGCCAGCTCCGCCAAGCCAGCTTCCGCCTGCTTGCGGCGCTTCGGCCCCTCGAAGCCGAAGGGTGTCGTGACGATGGCCACAGTCAACGCGCCCAGTTCCTTGGCGAGCGAGGCCACTACCGGCGCCGCGCCCGTTCCGGTGCCGCCGCCCATTCCCGCGGTGACGAACACCATGTCGGAACCTTCCAATAAGTCGATGATGCGCTCGGTGTCTTCGAGCGCGGCTTGCCGGCCCACCGCCGGGTCCGAGCCGGCGCCGAGTCCGTTGGTGATCTTGGATCCGATCGTCAGCTTCGATGGCACCATGCATGATTCGAGCGCCTGGGCGTCGGTGTTTAATACGCAGAACTCGACGCCCGTCAAGCTATGCTCCAGCATGCGCGCGACCGCGTTAGAGCCGCCTCCGCCCACGCCGAACACGCGGATTTTGGTTCGCGGCGCGGGATCTTCTTCTATCATGAATTTCAATCCATCGAGTGCCATCGCTGGTTCCTCCTGTTTATCTCAAAACTAGACCCATAAGGCCGCTGACGTGCCGCGAAGGCGGCTGGTGCAGCTTCAACTTCGCCGAAAAGAGCGCAAGCCCGGCGGCGGTGGTCCACAGCGGGCTCTTCAATTCTTCCGGCCAGCCGCCGATGTCGTCTTCGGTAACGATGCCGTTGGCGGACTGGCAATCCAGCACGCGCTCGGCCATGTCGCACATGCCGTTCAGCGACGCGCCGCCTCCCGTGAGAATGATGCCCTCATAGAGGTGCCGCTCCATCCCCACGCGGTGCAACTCGGAGCGCACATACAGAAACAACTCCTCGGCGCGCGCTTCCAGAATTTCGTTCAGTTCGCTGCGGCGGGCTTCGCGCGAAGGGCGGCCTTCGGGCGAAGGCACCTCGATCAGGCTCGAATCCGCGGTCAGGCCGAGCAGCGCGCAGCCATACTCCTGCTTCAGGCATTCGGCGTCTTCGTAGGTGACTTTGAAGATCATCGCGATGTCGCGCGTCAGATGGTCGCCCCACACCGGAATGCTGGCGGCGAGTAGCATCGAGTCGCCATCGTAAACCACCAGGTCGGTCGACTGGATGCCCATGTCGAGCACCGCCACTCCACGAGCCCGCGCTTCCGGACGCACGCATGCGTAGGCCGCGGCCAGCGGCTCATACACGGTTTCTTCCACTGCCAGGTGCGCCAGGTGCGCGGCTGCAATCAGCGCCTGATGTTCGTGCGCCGCGCCGGTCACGATGTGGACGTGAGCCTCCAGGCGCGAACAAACACTCTTCTGCGGGCGCCGGAATCCTCCCCGTCCGTCCAGCGTGAAATGCTGCGGCAGCACGTGCAGCAAAGTACGGTCGCGTTCCAGGCGGACGTCGGCCGCCATTTCGACGGCGTACTCCAGATCGCCCGAATCCAGTTCGTGAGGGCGACCGAATTCGTAGAGACCGCGGCTCTGCGCGCCCCGGACCTCCATGCCGCCGATGCCGAGGGTGACGGAATCCACCGAAACCTGTGCGCCGCGCTCGGCGTCGGTAACCGCGGCGCGAATCGATTCGGCCACGGCGACAGGATCGCTCATGCGGCCCTTCGACCAGCCTGCCGAAGGGGCCAAGCCATGCGCCAGATAACGAATCCCGCCGTTCTCGATGGCGCCGATGACGCAGCGCGTGCGGGCGCTTCCTGCGTCCAGTCCCACCGCCAGTTGGACTTTCGTGCTCATGCGCCGTCTTTCTGTTGCACCACTGTAATCCGGTCTTCCATCCGCAGATCCAGCGAGCTTGCGTCCGGCATTTTCTCGCGAATTTCCGCATAGTGATTTAGGAAATTCTGATACCGTACCGCGAAGTTCTGATCGCCCAGCAGCAAGGTGACCATGCGGCCGTCGTACGGCTGGGTAACTCGAAGATCCTCGCGATCGGTCACGTCCACTTCGGCGATCTTATCGGCATTTGCTCCCAGCGCGCGCAACAGCTTCTGCATACGCTGCACGCGGTCGCGGCGGTCGGCCAGCGGATCGCGCGCTGCCACGCCCCGCAGCACCGGCAGGTGAAAACGATCGGTGGCCGGCGGCAGGATCACGCCGTCTTCATCGATCAGCCCGTAGCGCGAACCCGAGAGCGTCACGAATGCCACCGGCTTGCGCTCGGCTACCCGCACCACCACGCGATTCGGCCACAGGCGCATCACCGTCGCGTCCCTCACCCAGTCCACCGTGCGCACAGTGGAGCGCCGTGCCTCCAGCGGCAGAAGGTAAATGCTTTGGCCCATATCGTCCGCGAATGCGCCTTCAATCGCGCGCCGCGAAGCATGCTGCGCGCCCTGGATCTGAATCACGGACGCATCGTCCGCGCCGTCGGGTCCATTCACGGCGAAACGCGGATCGTGAATCAGGAACTGCTCCAGCCGATGCCATGCGAAGAGCGAAATCACCAGCGCGACGGTCAGCGCCACCACCCACACTGCGATCTTCAGCCGCGGAATAGCTGTCTCCTGCGGATTCGAGACGCGCGGACGGGGCCGCGGCGGCTGCAATGGCGTCACGCTTTACTCCTCAGGCGCGTCAGAATCTCCGGGGCGGCCTGCGACACGCTGCCGGCTCCCAGCGTCACGATCGCATCACCCGGGCCGGCGGCCGCGATCACGGCAGCGATGCCCTGTTCGACCGAGCCCGCATAACTCGCTCCGCGATGCCCAAAGGCATTCAGCTTCTCAACCAGCGCCTGCGCCGTGACTCCCGCGATGGGCGCTTCCGAGGCCGCGTAGATATCGGTGACGTGCACGCTATCGGCTTGATGAAAGGAGCGCGCGAAATCGTCCAGCAGCGCCTGGGTGCGCGTGTAGCGGTGCGGCTGAAACAGCACGTGCACGCTTTGAAAGCGGCAGGCGCGCGCCGCCGCGAGCGTGGCGCGGATCTCGGTCGGATGATGGCCGTAATCGTCGATCACCGTCACGCCGCGCTCGGAGCCGCGCACTTGAAAGCGCCGGTCCACGCCGCGAAATTCCGCCAGCGCTTCGCGAATCGTCTCCACGGGAACGTTGAGCTCCAGCGCCACTGCCACCGCCGCCGTGGCGTTCAGCGTGTTGTGCGCGCCGGGAACTTGCAGGCGGAAACAACCCAGATCACGATCGCCCAGAAACAGATGAAACTCGCTGGCCATATGGCCGGCGGACGCGCCGGTGATGCGCAAGTCGGCCTGCGCGCTGGTGCCGTAGGTAACCACCCGGCGATTCACGCCCGGCAGGAGCTGCTGAATGTTTTCGTCGTCCAGACACAGGATGGCCGCGCCGTAAAACGGGACTTTCGCAATAAAAGTGGCGAACGCGCTGCGGATCTCTTCGATGCCCGAGTAGTGATCCAGATGTTCGCGGTCAATATTGGTGACTACAGCAATGATCGGCGCCAGCTTGAGAAACGACCCGTCGCTCTCGTCGCTTTCGACCACCAGATATTCGCTCTTGCCCAGGCGGGCGTTAGAGCCGTTGATCCCCATGCGC
The DNA here is from genome assembly GCA_963779075.1 of Bryobacterales bacterium. Classification (GTDB taxonomy): domain Bacteria; phylum Acidobacteriota; class Terriglobia; order Bryobacterales; family Bryobacteraceae; genus Palsa-187. The sequence goes on along the minus strand of CAVZWS010000009.1, from coordinate 91,905 downwards.
CCGCCCACCAGAATGGTGGGGTCCAGATTGGCGTGGATCAGAATCGCCGCCACCATCGCGGTGGTGGTGGTCTTGCCGTGGCTGCCGGCGACGGCGATGCCGAATTTCTGGCGCATCAGCTCCGCCAGCAATTCGCCGCGCGGGATCACGGGAAGCTTGCGGCGCCGCGCTTCGACGATCTCCGGATTCTCCGGCCGCACTGCGGAACTGTAGACCACCATCTTGGCTCCGGCCAGATTCGCGGCCGCATGGCCCTCGTAAACTACGGCTCCGCGCGCCGCCAGACGCTCGGTGGTCGGCGAGAATTTCTGATCCGAACCGGTCACCGGATAGCCCATGTCGATCAGCACCTCGGCCAGGCTGCTCATGCCTATGCCTCCGATGCCGATGAAGTGAACGGGCTGGGGTTTAAAAAACATTTTAATAATGTATTGTTTCGGCTTTGCTTAGCGCGTGTCAATAGCCTCGCTGATGTTTGATCTCGCCGCCACGGACTCCAGCACATCCGCGGCCCGCCGCGCCGCTCCCGGTTTCGCGAAGGCCCTCGCCGCCGCGCCCATTTTTTCTAACAAATCCTGGAGTGTCGATCAACCGCGTCACTTCCTCCACCAGGCGCGCGCCGGTCATCTCCCGATCCAGCACCAGCCGCGCCGCCCCGCCTCGTTCGAACGCCTGCGCATTCTTCAATTGATGCTGATCGCTCGCTCCGGGCAGCGGCACCAGAATCGAAGGCTTGCCCGCCGCCGCCAGTTCGCTTACCGCGCCCATTCCGGCCCGGCTCACAACCAGGTCTGCTTCCGAAAAAGCCCGCGGCATGTCCGTGAGGAACTCCGCGACCTCTCCCGGCATGCCGGATTCATTGAATTTCGGCGCGAGTTCAGAATACATGCGCGACCCGATCTGGTGTATCAAGCGAATGCGCGTTCTGTCCCACAGCGGCCAGCTCTCTTCCGCCGCGCGATTCAGGGTTCGCGAACCCTGGCTGCCGCCGGTGATGAGCACGGTGACTACCGAGCCGCGCGGCTTCGTCGGAACGGCGAAGAATTCTTCGCGGATCGGCAGCCCCGTGACCTCGGTGCGCCCTTTGGGAAACCATCGCTCGGCTTCGGCGAAGCTCACCAGCGCGCGCGAAACGAATCGCGCGAGGTGCCGGTGCGTGAAGCCCGGAATCGCGTTGGGCTCCATGATCACGATCGGAATGCGCTTCCATACCGCGGCGAGCAGCACCGGTCCCGCGACATAACCGCCCATGGAAAAAACCGCCGCTGGCGCGGCGCGATCCAGAATCCGCGCGGCCTGCCAGATGCTGAAGGGCAATTCGCCCAACGTCGCCAGAGTCTGCCGGAATCCGACGCGATTCAAGCCGCCGATCTCGATCCACTCGATGGGAAAATTCTCGGCGGGAACCAGCTTCGCTTCCATGCCGCGCTCGACGCCCACGAAGCGCACCTGATGCCCCCGCGCCCGCAGTTCGCGCGCCACTGCCAGAGCCGGAAGCACATGGCCTCCCGTGCCCCCGCCGGCCATCACGAATGTTCGCGGCAAACTCACCCCTCATTTTCACTCACGCTCAACAGCATTCCCAAGCGAAGCCAGCGTGCTCAGCAGCGAACTGCCGCCGAAGCTGATCATGGGCAACGGGAAGCCCTTGGTCGGAGCAATGCCCACCACCACGCTCATGTTGATCAACGCCTGCACCACAATCGAAACCGTCACGCCCAGCGCCAGATATTTTCCAAAATCGTCGCGCGCCAGCATGAAGAGCCGCGCCCCGCGCCACAAGATCACCAGGAATCCGACGATCACCGCGGTCGATCCCCATAAGCCCAGTTCTTCGCCCACGGTGGCGAAAATAAAATCGGTGTGCGCGTCCGGCAGGAACATCAGCTTCTGTTTGCCCTGCATCAATCCCATGCCGAACACGCCGCCGGTGCCCACCGCGATCCGCGATTGCCGCGGCTGATAGCTCGCGTCGCGCACGCTGGTCGACCGCTGCATGTAGGCTTTCAGCCGGCCGCCGGGATCGATCATTTCGATCTTGCAGTAGTCCGGATCGACGTAAGCGATGATGCGCCCCAGCCGGTAGCCGCGCGACGCGATCGCGACCACCACCAAAGCCAACGCGATCAGTCCCACGCGCAGCATGTACTTGCCGCTCGAGGCCCGCGATCCAGAAAACGATGACGGCGGTGATCACCGGAACCAGCGCGGTTCCGAGATCCGCCACCACCACCATGAAGCCCAGCATCAGCACCGCGACCAGGGCCTGCTTCAGCGTCCGGCGGTCATTGATAATATGCGCGCGGCGCGCGATGAAATAGGCCAGAAACAAAATCAGCGCGGGCTTGGCGAACTCCGACGGCTGAAACGATCCGACGCCCGGCAGCTTGAACCAGCGGTGCGTGTGCGGATCGACAAAATACACCACCACCAGCAAGCCCAGCACGATGCCCAATCCGGAGAACGCCCACGCCGGCGTATTGAGCCGCCGGTAATCCATGCGCTTGAAATACATCAGCACCAGGAATGAAACGACGGCCCAGCCGATCTGGCGCACCACGAAATAATAAGGCGCGACGTGATAGCGCAGCTCCGCCACCGCGCTGGATGCGCTGTAGAGCATCACCAGTCCGAAAAACACCATCGCGACGATGGTCAGAAACAGGATCCAGTCGGTGCGCAATCTAGCCATGCTTCGCCTCCGCGCCGTTCTCGGTTAATGCATGCACCAGCCGCTTGAATTCGCGGCCGCGGTGCTCGAAATTCTCGAACTGATCGAAGCTGGCGCAGGCCGGCGCGAGCAACACGGTATCGCCGGATTTGGCCCGCGCGTGCGCTTCGGCCACCGCGGCCTCGATGGTGCCCGAGCGAAACAACGGAACCGCGCCGCGCAACTGGGCTTCGATCTTATCCGCCGCCGCGCCGATCAACAGCGCGCCGTGCGCCTTCTCGCGCAGCGGACTCGCCAGCACCGAATAGTCGCTGTTCTTGTCCTTGCCGCCCAGGATCACCCACAGGCCGCCGTCAAACGCCGCGATCGCTTTTAACGTCGCGTCCACGTTGGTGGCTTTCGAATCGTTATACCAGTCGACTCCGTTCAGCTTGCCGACGAATTCCAGCCGGTGCTCGACGCCCGGAAACGTCATCACGGCCGCTCGAATCTGCGCGTGCGTGGCGCCCGCCAGGCTCGCCATCGCCGCCGCGGCCATGGTGTTCTCCAGGTTATGCACACCGCGCAAGGGAACTTCGGAAGTCTTCATCACGGAGTTTCCGTTCAGCACGATCTCGCCGCTTCTGAGGAACGCTCCGGGCGAGACCTCGCGCGTGGAGCTGAACCACACCACGGCCCCGTGCCGCGCTCCGCGAAGCTCGTGGCAGATGGGATCGTCGGCATTCAGCACCGTGAAATCGTCCCGCGTCTGCTTGGTGAACAGGCGCCCCTTTGCGTCGGCATAGCGCTCGAGGGTGCCATGGCGATCCAGATGATCCGGCGTCACATTCAGCGCCGCGCCAATGTGCGCGCGAAAGGTGTCGGTGGTTTCCAGTTGAAAGCTCGAAAGTTCCAGCACGTTCCACTGTCCGGCGCGCGAGGTCTTCACCATCGCTGCCGGCGGCGTGCCGATGTTCCCGCCCACCTGCACCGGGATGCCGCTCTGCTTGAGGATATGGCCGGTGAGCGCGGTGGTGGTGGTCTTGCCGTTCGCGCCCGTGATGCCGATGATTTCGCCCTGCAAGAAACCAGCTCGCCAGTTCCAGATCGCCGATCACGCGCACGCCCCGGCGCCGAGCTGCCTCGAAAATCGCCAGATCGGCGGGAACGCCCGGCGACAACACGATCAGCTCCGCATCCGCGAAAGAGGCTTCGGTTTGCGGCTCGACCTTCACTCCCGAGATCCGCCGCCGGGTTCTGGTCCACGGCGCGCACGCTGGCGCCTTTCTCGCGCAACAATTCCACCGCCGCCACGCCGCTGCGCGCCATCCCCACCACCACGACTTTTGCGCCTTCCAGTTTCATCTCAGTTTCAGCGTCGTCAGCGCGAACAGCGCCAGGATCAGGCCCACGATCCAAAAACGCGCGATGACCTTCGATTCCTGCCATCCGATCTGCTCGAAGTGATGATGCAGCGGCGCCATCTTGAAAATCCGTTTGCCGCGCAGCTTGAAACTGCCCACCTGCAAGATCACCGACAGCGCCTCGATCACGTACACGCCGCCGATGAACAGCAGCAGAATTTCCTGCTTCAGCAGCACCGCCACCACGCCCAATCCGCCGCCCAGCGCGAGCGACCCGACATCGCCCATGAAAACTTCCGCCGGATGCGCGTTGTACCAAAGGAACCCCAGCGAAGCGCCCGTCATCGCGCCGCAAAAAATCGTCAGCTCGCTCGCGCCCGGCGTGCGCGACAGTTCCAGATAGCGCGCGAAATCCGCGTTGCCGCTCAGAAAAGACAGCGCCGTCATCGCGCCGGCGGCGATCACCATCAGTCCGATCGCCAGGCCGTCCAGGCCATCGGTCAAGTTCACGGCGTTCGATGCGCCCACCAGCACCAGCATCAGGAAGCCGAAGAATGCCGAGAACGCCAGCGGATAGGTCAGCGGATTGTGCAGCCAGGCCGATATCAGCAGGTCCGGCTTGAAATTCTTGACGAACGGCACGTTCATGCTGGTTGAGTAGACGCCGCGCGCGTTCATCCCCAGCAGCAGCACGCCGATGAGCAGCGCGGCCAAGACTTCCAGCGCCAACTTCCAGCGCGCCGTCAGGCCCAGGTTGCGCTTGTTGCGCATTTTCGTGTAATCGTCCAGGAATCCCACCGCGCCGAAACTGATCAAGCCCGCCAGCGCCACCCACACGGCGGGAACGCGCAGATTGGACCACAGCAGCGTCGGCACGACGATCGATACGCAGATCAGCAAGCCGCCCATGGTCGGCGTGCCCGCCTTCTTGTGATGCGATTGCGGACCGTCTTCCCGAATATGCTGGCCGATCTGAAATTCGCGCAAGCGCGCGATCAGCCACGGGCCGAGCGCGATCGAGAGCAGCATCGCCGTGAGCGTCGCCATACCCGTACGAAAGGTCGAGTATTGAAACACCCGGAACGGCGAATAATAGTGGAACAGTTTTTCGAAGAATAGCCAGTAGAACATCCCTCAGTTCCCGGCCTTGATCAGGAACTCTTCCAAAGCGCGTTCAACATGCACGCCGCGCGAGCCCTTGAACAGGATGGCGTCGCCCGGCTGCGCCAGCGTGCGCACCAGCCGTCCCGCTTCCTCCGGGTCGTCGAAAAAAAACGCGGCGTCGGCCGTTAGGCCGGCACGCTTGACCGCGTCCACCATGAAGCAGGCCGCGCCGCGAATTCCAACGAGCACATCAAAACCGCACACCGCGGCGTAGTTGCCTACGTCGCGATGTAAGGGCTCGGCCCAGCGGCCGAGTTCGAGCATCTCCCCCAGAACCGCGATGCGCCGCCGCGCCGGAGTGTCGCGCACGACCTCCAGCATGGCCCGCACCGCATCTGGATTGGAGTTGTAGCAATCGTTAAAAATCAGGACGCCGTTGTGCTGCAGCCTCTCGCCGCGCATCTTTCCTGGCGTCAATTGTTGAACCTTTTCGCGCAGCCGCTCCGGCGCGATTCCATACACGCCCGCCACCGCGATCCCCGCCAGCATATTCGACACGCTATGGCGGCCGGTCAGCGCGCTCTCAAAACGCACCGCCCCGACGCGGAAGCGCACTCCCGGAGATCCGTCGCCGCGTGTGTGCTCGACATCTTCGGCCCGCACCTGCGCGTCCGGCGATTGGCCATAGAGAATGGTGCGGCCGCGATGAGCTTTCCGCAAATGCCGCCACGCGCTCATCGTCGGCATTCAGCACCGCCGTGCCGCGATCGCCCAGCGCCTCCATCAACTCCCGCTTGGCCGCCGCGATGCCCTCGATGGATTCGAAATTTTCGATATGCGCGTAGCCCACGTTGGTCACCACGCCCACGTCGGGCCGCGCGATCGCCGCCAGCTCGCGAATCTCTCCGGCGTGATTCATCCCCATTTCCAGCACCGCCACGCGCGCCGTTTCCTCCAGGCGCAGCAGGGACAGCGGCAGCCCCACGTGATTGTTCAGGTTGCCTTGATTCTTCGCCGTCGCTATTTCCGTTGCCAACATCTCCGCGATCACGTCCTTCGTGGTGGTCTTCCCGGCGCTGCCGGTCACCGCTACCACGTCGCCCCGCCATTCGCGCCGCGCCCACGCCGCCAGTTCCTGCAACGCGCGCAGCGTGTCGTCCACGCGCAGCAGCGGACCGCCGCCGATACTCTCTTCGACCACCGCGGCCACCGCGCCTTTTTCGAAAACCTCGGCGATATGCGCATGCCCGTCATTGATCGGACCTCGCAGCGCGAAGAACAGATCGCCGGGCTGCAACGTGCGCGAATCGACCGACCAGCCCGTGACCATCGCGTCCGGGTTGGCAGGCGGACTCACGCCCAGCGCGTCCGCCACCGCTCGCAGGGAAAACTTCATCTCTCGTGCTCATACCCCATGCTTCTTATAACCCAGAGATTGCAAAACTTGCCGCGCCGTTTCGCGGTCGTCGAAATCAATCGTTCGGTCTTTCAAAATCTGATACGTCTCGTGCCCTTTGCCGGCCATCAGCACCACATCGCCGGCTTTCGCTTCGCCCAGTGCACGGGCAATCGCTTTGGCGCGATCCGGCTCGGCGACCATGCGGCGTATCGAAGCGCCCCAGGCCCACCATCACGTCGTTCATGATGTCGAGCGGATCTTCGGAGCGCGGATTGTCCGACGTCAGCACCACGAAATCGCTCGCCTCCGCCGCCGCCATGCCCATCAACGGACGCTTGGTGCGATCCCGGTCGCCGCCGCATCCGAACAGCGTAATGACGCGGCCGCTGCCGGCCTGCACCGCCAACTCGCGAGCCGACCGGATCACATTGCGCAGCGCGTCGTCGGTGTGCGCATAATCCACCACTACTAGAAAAGGCTGCCCGCCGTCGACCCGCTCGAAGCGCCCCGGAACCGCCGGGCACATCCGAATTCCCTCGGCGATGGCGGCCAGATCCATCCCGTAGCTGAGGCCAACGCCCGCCGCCGCCAGAATGTTCGACACGTTGATTCGTCCCACCAAGGAGGATTCGATGGCTTGACGCTGCCCCTGATAGACGACATCGAAGCGCAAGCCCGTCGAAGCCAGAGCTGATATTTTCGGCGCGCAGATGCGCCTTCCGAGATTCCGTACCAGATCGCCTGGGCATCCCCCCGCGGCAGCATGCTCTCGCTCGCGGGATCGTCGGCGTTCAGAATCGCCCACCGCGGCGCGGGCCCGTCCTCGGGCGCAAACAGCAGCCGCTTGGCCGCAGCGTACTCCTCCATCGTGTGATGAAAGTCCAGGTGATCGCGCGTCAGATTGGTGAACACCGCGGTGTGGAAGTGCATTCCGTAAACCCGCGCCAGCGCCAGGCCGTGCGAGGAAACTTCCATGGTGAGGTAGCGTCCGCCGCGCTGCTCCAGCTCGGCTGCCAGCCGAATGACATCCAGCGATTCGGGAGTCGTGTTGGGCGCCTTGCGAATTTCGTCGCCGATGCGATATTCGATGGTCCCGATCATTGCAGTAGGCGCGCCGGCGCTCCGCAAAATCGCGTCGGTCAGATACGCGGTCGTGGTCTTGCCGTTGGTGCCGGTGATGCCGGTGAAGTGAACTCGTTCATCCGGCTGCGCATAAAAATTTCGCGCGGCGATCGCCAGCGCCTTGCGGCCGTGCTCCACTTCGATCCATGGAATCCCGATGGGAGCGCTAAGGCCTTCACTCCGCGGCAACTCGCTGACTACCGCGCACGCACCTCGGGCCTCCGCATCCCGTGCGAACTGGCGTCCATCGACGCGCGCTCCTGCAAACGCAAAAAACAAGGTGTCCTTTTCCACTCTGCGCGAATCGTATTCCAGGCCCCCGACCTTCATCTCCGCCAACGGGCGGGCCAGTACGCCGCGCAACCGCACGCCCTCCAAGACCCCGGCCAAAGTCATCCGCGTGGGGGCCATGACAGCGCGTCAATCCTTCACCGCGTAAGTTGCACGTGCACGCGGCTGCCGGGCGCGAGAATGGATCCGGGCGGCGGATCCTGCGCCCGTGCCATGCCATCTCCCTGCACCTCAATAGGAAGCCCCGTGGCCGCCGATTCCTCCAGCACCGCGCGCAGCGTCAGACCGCGAAGATCCGGCACCTTCGGCCCGATCCCTTTTTGCGCGCTTAAAAAAGGCCGCCGGTCCGGGGACGTCCCGAAGGAAATCCCCGGAGGCGCCTCAACTGCCGAAGCAGAGGAAGCTCCCGGAGCCGGCGGCGTAGTGACGGAGGATACATCTCCAGAGCGCACGGCCCGCGGCGGGTAAACTCCTGCGTTGTGCGCGATATCAAGACTATGCGGAATATCGACTGCCGGCGCGGCCGCGAGTTCCAGCGGCGCGGCACCCAAGCCCGCGATTGCTAAATCGTTTTCATCCCGTTTGCTGCTTTTTGCCACCCGCGGACTGGTGTCCGGCAAATCTTTGGGAACGTCCAGCATCCGCAGCGCCGACGTCGCCACCGCGCGGAACACCGGCGCGGCCACGGGGCCGCCATATCCCGCGCTGCCGCCCGAAGTTCCCACCAGCGTCACCGCAATCACGATCTGCGGATTGGATACCGGCGCGAAACCCAGGAAGCTCGCGTTGTAGTTGTGCGTGTAGGCTTTGGCTTTGAAATCGTATATCTGCGCCGAGCCGGTCTTGCCGCCCGACGTATAGCCGCGCAGGATGGCCTGCTTGCCGGTGCCGTGCAGCACCACGCCTTCCATCATCTGGCGCATCTTGATGGCGGTCTCGGGCCGGATCACGCGCTCTGGCTTTTCCGGCACGGTGCGCTCTTCCACTCCGCCGGGCTTTTGCCGCGCCAGGATCAAGCGGGGCTTCACGCGCATGCCGCCGTTGGCGACGACCGCGCCGGCCAGCGCCAGTTGAATCGACGTCGCGCCTACTTCGTGCCCCATGGCAACCGAGCCGATTGAGGTGGCCTCCCACTGGCTCAAGCGGCGCAACATGCCCGCCGATTCCCCCGGCAACTCGATGCCGGTCTTGCGCCCGAAGCCGAATTTGCGCACGTATTCGTAGAGGTTCTTCTCGCCCACTTTCAAGCCGATATTGATCGCGCCGATGTTGCTCGAATTCGCCAGCACATCCGCCATGCTGAGCGACGAGTACCGGTTGTGATCGTGAATCACGCGGCCGAACAATTTGATGGTGCCGTTGCCGCAATTTATTATCGAGTCCGGCGTCAGGTTGGTGGTTTCCAGCGCCGCCGCCAGCGTCACTACCTTGAACACGCTGCCGGGCTCGAACGGAGTCGCCACCGCCAGATTGCTGCGCGCGCCCAGCGTCTCCTTCGCGCCATTCTGGAGACCATTGGGATCGTAGGACGGATAGTTGGCCATCGCGAGAATATCGCCGGTATAAGGATTGAGCACCACGATCGATCCGGTCTTGGCGCTGCTCTTAGCCACCGCCGCCGCCAGCGCCTTCTCGGCGTCGTACTGCAGATTCGGATCCAGCGTGAGCGTCAGGTTGGTGCCCGGCTCCGGCGTCCGCGAGACCACCGAATCATAAGCGTTCTGCCGCACGTCGTTATATACGCGGGCCAGACCCGGCCGTCCCGATAGCTCATCGTCGAAACTCATCTCGACGCCGCCGTTGCCGTGCTCGACCACATCGTCGGGATCGACAATGCCGGTCGACCCCAGCACATGCGACGCCAGTTCCCCGTGCGGATAGAATCGCCGCATCTCCGGGCGAAATTCCACCCAGTCCAGCCGCAGGCTGCGCACGCGGTCGGCTTCCTCGGCGGAGACCTTGCGTTTCACCCACAGGAATCCGCTGTTGCGCAGCTTGGCGGTGGCGATGCGGTTGTAGAGCGCGGTCCGCTTCAGATCCAACACGCGAGAGAGCAGATCCGCGGCCACGCCCGCATCGGGAATCTTCAGGGGGTTGATGCAGATGGATTCGGCCGGCAGCGTTTTGGCCAGCGGCTGGCCGGTGCGGTCGAAGATAGTGCCGCGCGGGGCTTCGATCTCCACCATCTTCTGTTGCTGCTGCTCGGCGAGCTTCACCAGCTCGTCATGGTGCACTACCTGCAGCCAGATCAGCTTGCAGAAAACGGCGCCAGCCCACACCAACAACAACCGCAGCAGCCACCGCAGCCGCCGGGTAGATAGAGTTTCCGGCATGACTTCCCCTTGAGCGCGCGCCTACCGCTTCTGGTTCAACGCCAGCGAAGAGCCGTCCTTTGAATCCAGGTAAACCACTTTCTCCGGCTCCGGATCGATGAATTGCTGCTGGCGCGCCAGCTGCTCCATGCGCGCCGGCGAAACCAGCTTCGCTTCCTGCAGCTCCAGCGACGCCTGCTCGCCTGCCAGCCGCTGGGCTTCGCTGCGCAGAGACTGGATCTGGTAACCCGCCAGCAATCCGTAGGCGCTCGGCAGCAGCACGCCGATCAATAACAGCGCGGCCGCGCCCACCGAGCCGATCATTTTCCAGCACACTCCTCCGGCCTGCGGATCGGTCTGCCGCACCACGCGGCTGTTGTCGATGCGCTTCACGAAGAAGTAGATGTCCTCATTGGCGAAGGCCCGCACCGGTACCGCGCGGGCGGCGCGATTCGCCCCCGACGAGGCCGCGGAGCGCGCCGTTTCCCCGGTGAAGATTCTGCTGCAGACAGTTGCTAGAGTTGCCATGTTCCCGTTTCCTCTCCTGCTTGCGGGTCAACCCTCAGCCCCGGGCACTGGAGGAGGAGAGTGCCTGTGGCTGAACGCTGCCCGCTTATTTCTGTTGTTGTAACCGCGCACAATGCGTTGCTGTGCGTTCCCGTCAAATAATTTCCACCGCGCGTAACTTTGCCGAGCGCGACGGCGGGTTGTCCCGGACTTCTTCTTCGCTGGGCCGCACCACATGACGCGTGAGAATGTTCACTCGCCCTTCCTTGGCCAGCGCCTGAAAACTCTGCTTGACCTTGCGGTCCTCGAGCGACATGAACGTGAGCAGCACCGCCCGTCCGCCGGGCTTCACCAGCGCGGGGATAGCTGCCAGCAGCGCGTCCAGTTCCTCGTTTTCCTGATTCACCGCGATGCGCAGCGCCATGAACGTCTGCGTGGCGGGATGCAATTTGCCCGTACGGGGCACGGCACTCTCGATCAGCTTGGCCAACTGACCGGTGGTTTTGATCGGCCGTGCCCGCACGATTGCTCTGGCTATTCTCCGGCTCCTCCTTTCCTCGCCTAACTGAAAGATCAAGTCGGCGAGCTGCTTTTCCGCTTCGTAGTTGACGATGTCGGCCGCCGTCTGCCCCTGGCTGCGATCCATGCGCATGTCCAGCGGCCCATCGGCCATCAGGGAGAAGCCCCTTTCTCCCTCCGTCAACTGATATCTCGATACGCCCAGGTCCGCCAGCAGCCCGTCCACTTGCGTGAGCCCCTCGGCCGCCAGCGCCTGCCCCACCAAAGAAAAAGAAACGTTGTGAAAGTGGATGCGCGAAGCGCAGTCCGCGGTATTCACCTGCGCGCGCGCCAGGCTCTCCGCATCGCGGTCGCACGCCAGGACCAAGCCCCCGCCTGACAAATGAGCAAGCTTCCGTGCGATGGCCCCGGCGTGTCCTCCCATACCCGCGGTTGCGTCGAGATAAACTCCGTCCGGCCGGATTGCCAGATACTCCAGGCACTCGCGCAACATGACCGGAACGTGCATACATGGCCGCTACTTCAATCCCTTCTTTTCGAGCGTCTTCACCTTTTCGCCCAGATTCGCCATGGCGCGGTGGAAGCGCGCCTCATGTACCGCTTTGCCGGCCACGTTGATGCGGCCGTTGTAACAATCCAGAAACACCGGCTGCGATTCGAGCGATCAGTTCGCGCCGCAGCGCCGCCGGCATCAGCACCCGCCCCTGCGCATCGATCTCCGAATCTCCGCCGAACACCTTGGCGACGTAAGCCACGTCTTCCGCAAGCTCCGCCAGTTCGCCCGCGTTGCCGAAAAAATTTTCGTTGCCTTTCCACACTCGGAATGGGGTAAATTCGAGCTACCTCCGTATCCAAACGTGGTGATGAAAACTTTGTCCACGCCCAGCTTTTTCAGGTATTCGAGGAATTCTGACGGCAGCTTGAGGCGGCCTTTGTCGTCGACGCGCGCCTGGGCAATCGAGTGCGGCGGCTCCACTGGAACCGCCCCTCCGACGTCATTTCCAACCACTTGTTCTGCCACTTTACGCCACAACTAACCACTTCAGTCCACTCAGTGTAAACCAAGGTTCTTGCACTTAGCAAGCATTTTGTTGCAGCGGCTGGAGTTACGCCTTTTGTTCGCCCACTATTCCCTTACCCCGCTCGCAACCCGTGCGGCCAGGAATTCGTCGCCGGGGCTCCAGGTGGGGAGCTTCGGCACCCGTCCACCCCAAGCATCGAACACCGTGCTGAGCCGACATTGATCCGAAGCGGACTCCTTCGATTATTTTCTAAACCTATTTTGGGATTATCCCAGAAGAGGTTCTATACTGAATCTCTTCCGGATGAAAACCGCGAGAAATCAGGCGTATATCAGATTCCAGCAACTTCTCATTGAGGAGCGCAAAAAGGCAGACCTTACCCAAGCTGAACTATCCTTGCGTCTCAAACGCCCGCAATCATTCGTCTCGAAATACGAGCGAGGTGAACGCCGGTTGGATGTTGTCGAATTTGGGGAAGTTGCGCGAGCGCTTAGCGTCAGTCCCCTCCGGTTTCTCGAAAAGCTATTTCGGGAGATCCCATGAAGATAGTTCATGTGGAAACCATATTTAGCTGTGGCTCATATGCCTCGTCCCAGCATTGGGCCCACACAAGGAAATCTCTGCATGCAGCCGTGAAACGCTGCACCTGGCCGCCGGGCAGCAAGAAGTTCACGATCTATCCGCAGAGCGGTAAGAAGCGGGGCGAGGGCAACGGGGTTGTACCAATTAGAGCGGAGTTTATAAAGCAACTCAGGAAGCTAGAGTGGACCATCGAGGGCCGCGCGAAGAATCATCTTGACCAGCAGATCGGCGCCTTCGATGCAGTCCTAACCGGTCCTGCTGGACCGGTTGTAGCGGAGTGGGAGACCGGCAACATCTCGTCCAGCCACCGCTCGATGAACAAGCTCACAATGCTGGTCTCAAACGGCGTCATTGCTTCCGGTACCTTGTTCGTGCCTTCGCGAAAACTCTACGTCTATCTCACGGACCGCATCGGGAATTACAGTGAGCTTGAACCGTATCTGCGACTTTGGAAGTCCGTGCCGTGCCGCCGTGGCGTTCTTGAAATAGTTGTAATTGAACAGGACGCCGAGAGCTTCGACGTTCCGAAAATCCCCAAAGGAAGTGACGGCCGAGCTAAGGGCTAACGTTCTACGAAGTCGTCGTTCTTGTGGGAGCGAATCTCGCCGCCTTCCAGGCGGTCCGCTATCTCCTGGGCAAAATCGATCTCGGTTCCAATCCACTGGCGCGATTTTTTTTCGCAAACAGCGAAGGTAGTCCCGCTGCCACCGAAGGGATCAATTACAAGATCGCCCGGATTTGTGGACATTTCTACGACTCGATCTAGAATTTTCGTGGAAAGCGCATTCGCCCGGCGCTCCTTGGATTTAAACTTCCAATGCCGGACAGGGGGTATGTCGGTCCATACATCTTTGAGCGTGACGCCGTTCGGATTCATCGCCCCGCGGTGGCCGCCGTAGTCCTTGACTTCACCGCCACAATGGCGGCACGTCTGAATTGGCGTGCGGACACGCCGGAACGTCTTCGGTTTCCCCTTCGTGTAGTAGAGCAGACTGTAATGGCTTGGATGGAGCCGTCCCGGGATTGGGAGACATGCCGAAATCTCTACCGCGATCCAATGCCGGAAATCCATACCGAGTTCCGAAAGGTACGCCCCGAGAGAGACGTTCCACTTCGGCAAATTATAGAGGAAGAATGCGCCGCCTGGCTTGATGGTGCGCACGCATTCCGCAACCCATGCTTTACACCACTTCAGGTATTCTTCTTCGGGCTTGAGGTCATTGCAGCTCTCGCCGTACTCCTTGCCTAAATTGAACGGCGGATCAGCAAAAACTGTGTCGACCACTTCGTCCTTGATTTTCGGCAGAATGGCCATGCAGTCAGCAGAGAATAGTGCTCCCAGAGAAGACGCGTAGGCCGGAGTGAGATTGGAACCATCCTTCAGATAGGACTTAACATCGAACGCCCGATCATCCCACTTCAATGCAGCTTGGCGTGCCAAAATTCAACCCCTCCAAGTTCCCATAATATCCCAAAATAGGTTTTCAGCGCAAGTCTATTCTTAAGATCCCTGTCGCTGATGTGAAAACTATGCCTAAAGCCTAGTGAGATTCATAGCATCAACTTCTCAAACGGAGATACATTACCTTACCCCGCTGGCCACCCGTGCGGCAAGAAATTCATCGCTGGCGTGCCAGGTGGGGAGCTTCGGCAAGTTGGCGGCTTCGCGGTTGATCAGGAATCCGAAGCGGGCGTAAAGCTCCATGCCGGAGAAATCCCAATCATTGTGGTACTCGTCAGACGGCTGATGGTAATGGGCTTCGTTGTACTCGTCTGCAAGCTGGTTGCCGGTACCGGGCGGCTTACCCAGCAAGTCGTGGCCGGAGTCGATCGAGAACGCGGGGATGCCGACGCGTGCAAACGAGAAATGGTCGGAGCGATAATACGTGCCGGCCAGCGGGCGTGGATCGGGAGAGATGGCGAGATGGAAGCGCCGCGCGGCTTCCTCGACTACCGGGAAAATGGTGGTGCGTTCAGCCCCATTGACTTGCACATCGCGGGTTCGGCCGAGCGGCGGCAAGGAATCGTAGTTGAGCGCCAGAGCGGTTTTGCCCGCGGGAATCACCGGATGCTGTCCATAGTATTCCGAGCCCAGCAGCCCCGCTTCTTCCGCGGCCACCGAGATGAACAGTGCGGAGCGGCGCGGCTTCTGCGGCAGCGCGGCCCAGGCGCGAGCCAGTTCCAGTAGGACGCCGCAGCCGGTGGCGTTATCCTGCGCGCCGTTATAAATGGCGTCGCCGCGAATCGCTTCGCCTACGCCCAAGTGATCCCAGTGGGCGCTGAACATCACGGCTTCGTCCTTAAGCTGGGGATCGCTGCCCTCCACTTTGCCGATGACGTTGCGCGTCCGGATCTCGCGGATTTTTGCGGACGCGTGAATGCGGAAACGCAGCGGTAACGGCTGGGCCCGGAAGCCCCGCGTATCCGCCAGCTTCAGCCACTGGTCCGCGGTGGTGTTTTGGGTGGCCGCGATGCGCTCGCCAGCCTCCTTCGTTACCCAGCCGGCGAATCCGACGGCGGGGCTCCCCGGCGCGAGTTTCATCTCCACTTCTTCTTTCGACCAGGAGGACCGCACCACATTCCATCCATAGCTGGCGGTCGGCGTGGTGTGGATGATGATGGCGCCGATGGCGCCGTGGCGCGCGGCTTCTTCGAATTTGTAGGTCCAGCGCCCATAGTAAGTGAGCGCCTCGCCGTTGAAGAATTTGGGGTCGTGGGATGGCGGCTCGCCGGTGAAAAACACTACTACTTTGCCGTGCACATCGACGCCCTGGTAGTCGTCCGACTGGTATTCCGGCGCGACGATACCATGGCCCACGAACACGGCGTCGGCGTCAATCTCGACATTGGGTTTCTGCTGGAAGGTGACTCCCACGAAATCGTCCAGCCAGCCGAAGGGAAGGGTGACGCGGCCCGCGATCACACTCAGCGACGTAGTGGGCTGAGGATCGGCGCCGACCAGCGTGAAGTTCTGGAAATATGTTCCTTTATCGCCGGCCGGTTTCAGGCCGTCCAGCGCAAACTCGGTGGCAATGTATTCGCTGGCGAGATCGCCGCCGCGCGCGCCCATCCCGCGGCCTTCGAGCAGATCGCTGGCCAGAAATTTCACGTGGGCGCGTATGCGCTCTCCCGAGATGTCCGCGGTCCCAGATTGCGGGACCTGCGCTGGGCCGATCTGGGCCCAAACGGCGGCCGCCGCCACGAGGGAGACGAATGAAAAGAAGAGCGCACGCTTCATCCAGGCATCATAACAAGCCGGCGCCGGCGGAAATGACGGTCAGCGATGTCGATCGGCGATGCGGCTGCGTGGCCCGCTCGCAAGGCGGCGCGTCGTCATCTATTGAGCGGGCGGATTCCGCGGATACCCTTAGGTTTTAGATTTAAGCTTTGCGCTCGCCCTGCGCGCAGCGGCCCAGCGCTTACGTTGCGCGGCCGCCATGCGCTGGCGCGCTTCCGCACTGACGGGACGGCGTTTGGACGGCACGCCAACCGGGCGCCCACGCTTGCCTCGCTGGTGAGCCAACCGGTCGAAGATCGCGATCGCTTCATCGAGTTGCGCTTTGTACGCCCGGAGATCCGATAGGACTTTTGCAACATCCATAGCTCATTCAGTATTTGGCACCGAGGGGTGTGGACGCAAGTGCGGTGTTTTACGCCGGTGTTTTGGAGCCATGCCTATACTTGAGGAAATGAAGATTGTGATCGACACCGCTGCGCAAACCTTGACTCAAGGAAACGGTGCAGCGGAAAACACTGTCGGCCTGTATACCAAAGAGGCCTTTGAGGCGCTTTCGCTCGCCTGGCTGCAGGTCGGCTGGAGCCTGCAGTATTATCACAATTTCACCTGGTTCGGCCTGCCGGTTTTGCAACTTCCTGAAGACTTGCTGCGGCTGCAGGAGGTGATTTACGCGCTGCGCCCCGCGGTGATTGTCGAGACCGGAGTGTACCAGGGCGGCTCCCTGTTATTTCACGCATCCTTGCTCGCCGCGATCGGTGAAGGCAAAACGATGGGCGAAGGCAAAGTGATCGGCGTCGACCGCGAGATCCCGCAGCACACCCGCGACGCGCTATGCCGGCATCCACTGGCGGCGCGGATATCGTTGCTTGAGGGCGATTCCACGGATCCGAAAATCGTCGCGCAGGTGGCTGGCCTGATCGGCTCCGCGAGTCCAGTGTTGGTGATTCTCGATTCCGGCCATACGCGCGAACATGTGGCGCGCGAACTCGAATGCTACGCACCGCTGGTCACCAAGGGATCGTATCTGGTGGCCACTGACGGCATCATGAAAGATATCGCGGACGTGCCGCGCGCGCTGCCGGAATGGAAGACCGACAACCCTTTCGAGGCCGCGCTTGAGTTTGCGGCGCGGCATCCCGAGTTCCGCCAGCAACCACCGGCTTGGCTCGCACATCACGGCGTACTCACGGAAAACGTTACTTATTGGCCGGGAGCTTGGCTGGAGCGCGTGAAGTAAACCTCGGGACCAACCTAAGAGGCTGCTGGAAAACTCGCCGCCCATGCTACGAAAACGACAGGTCATGGACCTGTCCCACCAAGGATCAGGGGATTGCCAAGCGTAGTGGGACCGGTCCATGACCGGTCAGCGAGTTTTTCAGCAACCTCCTAAATCCGCAGGGCCCAAGAGTTTCCGGGTAAAGATTTTTCTCAATCCCTCCGATGTCCCACGCATGGAGCACGCTGCGCCGGACTGCGCCCACTCACCGCCGGTTTTCCTGGTGGTCCCGGCCTACAACGAGGGCCGCGTGTTGGCGTCCACGATCCGCAGCTTAATCCCCTACGGTTATTCCATAGTGGTGGTGGATGATGGGTCGACCGACGGAACCGCCGACATCCTCAAGGGGCTGCCGGTCCACTATGTCCGGCACCCGATCAACCTGGGCCAAGGAGCTGCGCTGCAAACCGGCATGGATTATGCACTGGCTCACGGAGCGGAATATTTGGTTCACTTCGACGCCGACGGACAACATCCGGCCGAGGGAATTCCCAGCCTGCTGGCGCCTATCCGCCAGGGAGAATGCGATGTTGCGGTCGGTTCGCGATTCCTGGATGCGGAAAACGTGAAGTTGATTCCGCGCGGCCGCCGCATCCTATTGCGCGCAGCAGTAGTGATTTCGGGCATTCTGACCAACCTGTGGCTTTCCGACGCGCATAACGGATTCCGCGCACTGCCCCGCGCCGCCGCCCAAAAAATTCGCCTTCGCGAAAATGGATTTGCGCACGCCACCGAGTTTCTGGATGAAGTCCGCCGCGCGCGGTTGCGGCTGCGGGAGGTACCGGTCGCCATTCGCTATACCGATTACTCCCGGGCGAAAGGCCAGCCGGCATTGAACAGCGTGAATATCCTGATCGATGTGCTGTTGCGGAAAGTTCTCTAGATGCTACCCATTCAGGCCATCCTGATCGCGCTGCTGCTCCTCATCGGGGGAATCTATCTCACCGCATTGTCTTCGCGGCTGGTCTCCAGGCTCGCGCTGCTGAGCTTGCTGGGAGCGGGCCTGGTCTGCGTCATCAACCCGGATTTGACGACGCGGATCGCGCGCAGCGTGGGCGTCGGCCGCGGCACCGATCTGCTGTTCTATTTATTTTGCATGGCAAGCGTCACGGTGTTTCTCAAGCTGTACAAGAAGCACCGCGCCATGGAAGAGAAGCTGACCGAAGTCGCGCGCCAAGTGGCGTTACAAGGCGCCCAGGCACCGCATCGGGAGGCATGATGGACGTTGCGGTGACCACCGGCGTCCTCGCCGAGCCGGCACGCGGCATGGAGCCCGACGCGCCGTCCGCCGTCGACACGTCTCCTTTTAACCTGCCGTTTCGCATTCTTATCCTGTGCGCGGCCGCGTTTCTGCTGGCTTGGTTGCCGCGCCTGCGCTGGGGCTTCTGGACCGACGAAGCGGGAACGTTCTGGATGGCGTGCAGAGGTTGGCGCGAAGCGATGAGCCGCACCGCAACCTGGCCCGGGCAGTCAATACCCTACAGCGTTCTCGAATCTTTTTTCGTAGCGGCAGGCTTTTGGAAGGAGCCGCTGCTGCGCATCCCATCGGTACTCGCGAGCGCCATCGCCGCCTGGCAATTGAAGCGCCTCGCAGAGCTAACGATAAACCGCGGCGCCGGCTGGCTCGCCATCATTCCTCTGATCTGCGCGCCCGACATGGTAAATTTCGGCACCTCGGCGCGGCCCTACGCGCTGGCGCTGGCGGCGTCCATCGCATCCTTCCGGTATTTGATCGAATGGCAGAAATCCCCGGCTCGGAAGACGGCGGCGAAGTACCTGCTCGCATCGGCGCTGACGCTGCACTTTCACTATTTATTCGGATTCATTTTTGTCATCCAAGCGGTGTTTTTCGCTGGTTGTCGCTGGCTTGGACGAGGGGTGTTGGGCCGGCCGGTGTTGGGCCGAACGATCGGCATCGGCCTGCCGCTAGCGGCCGCGATTCTACTTCCGGCGAGCATGCTGCCGCTGGTGGGAGTCCTGCGTTCCTCCGCGCGTCACCCGGATAGCTTCGCCCACGCGGTACCGCCGACATTCGCCCAGTTATTGCAGATCTGCTTTCCTCCCGCGCTGCTGTTCACGACCGGCTTGGGGCTCCTGCTGCTTTTGGTCTCGGCGAGAAATCCGCGCTGGCGGCCGGCGCCGCTGCAGACGGAATTGGTGTTGCTGCTGGCAACCTGGGTGACGCTGGCCCCGCTGATCTTCTTCCTGGTAGCCCGCCTGACCGGCCAGAGCGTATTTTCCTCCCGCTATTTACTCTTCACCTTACCGGCGTTCGTGCTCTTTATTGTCTGGATGATTTCCGGATTCGAGCGGCAGGAGTGGCGCTTCCTGATCCTGCTGGCGATATTCGCGGGCACGGTGCTCCATCCCGGCAGCCTGATGCTAGCGTTTCGGGAATCCGCGGCCAGTTGGCGCGAACCGCTGCGCTGGGTTGCAGCAAGGTCGGGAAGGGAGGCGCCGCCTGTTTTCGTGACGAGTGGGGTGGCAGATTCCAGCTGGTTGAACTGGAAGATTCAGGATCCTATTTCCAGTGGACTGTATGCGGCCTTGACGGCGTACCCGATTCCCAACCGCGCGATCGGATTGCCCTTCCTGTTTGGCGAGCCAGTTCAGGAATTCATACGTCAAACCGATTTCTCCACCTACAAACCAGGGCAACGCTTCTTTCTGGTCGCGGCTGCGGATTCTCCTTTGGGCGCCTGGATGTCGAGTCATCTGGAAAAGCTTGGATTCCGCGCCCAAATTCAGCCGATTAACGATTATGTCGTCATCCAATATAGCCGTCAGTAGCCCACTTGGCCGGGGAGTCCGGGCATCCATTCCCCGCGCGGCAAGTTCGCCAGCTTGCATCTGCTGCGGGAAGACGGCCGCCCAAACGGTATACGAGGTGAGGTCCTTCGCCATATCCCGCTGTTCTTTTTGCGGCCTGGGCCGAACGGCGTTAGATAAAGATTTCGATTTAGAAAAGTATTACTCGGAATCGTATTTTAACGGCAGCGTGGATGACGGGTACGCCGATTACATTGGTTCGGAGGAGGTTCTTCGCCCTGAGTTCCGCCGGACGGTGATCCACCAACTGGCGCATGCCCGTTCCCAGGGCGCCTTGTTGGAGTTCGGATGCGCTTACGGTTTCTTCCTGATGGAAGCTGCGCCATTTTTTGAACGCGTAGAAGGGATTGAGCTGTGCGAGGACGCAGTGCGTTTCTGCCGCTCGCGAGGGTTGAACGTCGCGAGAGGGGTCGTGGACGCCGCCACATTAAAGGGGACTTACGATGCGGTGGTGGGCCTGGACGTGATCGAGCACATCCCCGACCCGCACGAAGTTGTGAAACTGATTGCCGGCCGGCTCAATCCCGGCGGCACAATTCTGCTAACAAGCGGCGATTGGAGATCTCTGCTGGCGCGAGCGATGGGTCCGAAGTGGCGGCTGATGACCCCGCCGCAGCACTTGTCTTTCTTCACGCCGCGCTCCATGACACTGATGCTGGAGGCGGCCGGGTTGCGCGTGGTAGAGCTATCGCATCCCTGGAAACGCGTTCCTTTGTCGCTACTTGCGTATCAGCTTCAGCGCCTTGTCGGGCTGAAACCCAGGCTATTCCCAGCACTGAACCAGTGGGGAGTTCCCATAAATTTATGGGACGCGATGCGAGTAATCGCCGTTAAACCCAGCGCGCTTCCATAAGCCTGGTGAACCCCGGCATGACATAATGTAGGCGGCTATGGCTGCCTGGCTAGAATCGCCGGACTACCTTGTCGTCGACTTGCGAAACATCTCGGCGGCGGACCTGGCGCCGCTGCTGGATGAAGAGACGGTGACATGGAGGGCGGCGCTCGATTGGGACTTCGAGCCCTCGGCCGAATTAGTTCGGCGTTTCGTCGGCATGCAGGCGCTGAGCGGGTTCGCGCTGCTCGATGGCCCGCGGACCATCGGCTATTCCTATTACATTCGGGAAGAAAAGAAGGGGCTGATCGGCGACTTGTATGTGTGTGAACGCGGGCGCACCGCCGAACGCGAGAATGCGCTGATCGAGGCCACGCTGGAAGCACTGTGGCGCTCCCCCGGCGTGCGCCGAGTGGAAGCCCAGTTGCTGTTACTCGAATCGCCACTGAAGCGCAAAGTGCCGTTTGCGTCACGCTTCAAACCGTACCCTCGCCGGTTCCTGGAGGCGCCCGCCAGGCAGGTTCTAGCTCTCGAAGCGCGCGAGCCGGAAGGCATCGCGATCGCGCCCTGGACGGAAGCGCAGCAGGACGATTCGGCGCGGCTGGTGGCGGCCGCGTATCGCGGGCATATCGACAGCGAGATCAACGACCAGTACCGCTCGCCCAATGGATCGCGGCGGTTCTTGAGCAACATCGTGCAGTATCCGGGATGCGGAACCTTTTTCCCGCAGGCGTCGTTTGCGGCGGTCGCCTCGAGTGGAGCCAAGGGCGAGCTATGCGGCATTTCGCTGGCTAGCCTGGTGGCGCGCGACACGGGACATATCACGCAGATCTGTGTGGCGCCGTCACGGCGCGGCCAAGGCATTGGATATGCGCTGCTGCGGCGGTCCATGCTGGCGCTGGCGGCGCACGGATGCCGCACCGTGGGCTTGACCGTGACGTCGAAGAACGCAAGCGCTATCCGCCTCTATGAGCAGATGGGCTTTACCGACCGGCGGGACTTCGCGGCCTACGTTTGGGATTCGTGGTAGAAGCGCCCGAAGGCGGTTAAGGTTTCCGGGATTCGCCGCCGATTAAGCTACTGTCCGGCCGATCAGGCCCCTTATGGCGCGCACAACGGTTCATCGGCACGCGGATCCACTTGATTTCATGCCGCAGAATTCGCCGGCGCCCGTTGGCAAACCCAAGCCCCTGGAGCACCGAGTCAATCGGGATTTTCGCCTTCCGATCTTATTGCGCCGCTATTCTCAACGGCAGTGGTTGTGGTGGAGCGCGCTCGCGATCGGGATGATCGCCTGCCGGGTGGCGCTGCTGCCGCTGCTTCCTGTGCCGGAGCCGGTGGTCCACGACGAATTTAGCTATTTGCTGTCGGCGGATACCTTCGCCCACGGGCGTGTGACGAATCCCACGCCTCCCGATCCGCAGTTTTTTGAATCGCCGCACGTGCTGCTCACGCCTATCTATGCGTCGAAGTATCAGCCCGGTCAAGGCTTGATTCTGGCGCTAGGGCAAAAGGTCGCCGGGCACGCGTATTGGGGCGTGGTCCTGAGCTGCGCGCTGATGGTATTTTTGTTTTGCTGGGCGGCAGATGCGTGGCTGCCTCCGCAGTGGTCGCTGATCGCCGGCGGACTGGCAGCCGTGCTGTTCTTCATCCCCAGCTATTGGTTCACCAGCTACTGGGGCGGCGCCCTGGGGGCCTGTGGGGGCGCACTGGTGGTGGGCGGTTTGGGCTATCTGCTGCGCGGCCGCTGCGAATCCGCGCGATTCAGTCTCGCGGGTGGCGCGCTGATCCTCTACGCGACCCGGCCTTATGAGGGCGGAGTGCTATGCGCGGCTGTGCTGGCGATCCTAACGATTCACTTTTGGAAATCCACAGCTCATAAGAGGCGTCGCTGGCTGCGCACCGCGATCCTGCCGAATATCGCAGTGCTGCTGCTGGCGATTCCGCTGATCGGGTGGTACAACCTGCGGGTTACGGGCCGCGCGACAGGCTTGCCGTATATGGAACACATGCGCCAGTACGATCCAGTTCCCGTGTTCTGGCCTCTCGCGCCCTTGCCTCCCAAGCGGTACAGTAGCGCCAACCTTCGTGCCGCGCACCAAACGGAAATCGACGACTATCGGCGATTTCACAATGCGAGCCTTCCGCGCGCGCTGGCGCTGCAAGCGGTGAATATATTCCTGAACGGAGTGTGGCTCCAGTTTCTGGCTTTCGGATTTTTGCTAATAGCCACACCCTGGGCGCGCATGCGGAAACGGAAGAAGTGGCTGGTGCTGCTGCTCAGCGCAGGTGTCGCCGCGCTACTGCCGGAAGTTTGGATCAACGGACACTACACGGCGCCCTATACGATTGTCGAGCTTATTCTGATCGTCGCCGCCGCGCGAGCGGTGTGGTATCGCATCGCCGCTTCGCGGGCACGCGGGCTGGCGTTCGTTTCCCTGCTGATTGTCCTGCTGGTTCCTCTGGCGATCAGCTACGCCGGCGCGATCCAAGCGCAACCGAACGAGCGCGGCCGCCTCATTCGCCAGCTTACGGGCGAAGGCGGGCGTCACCTGGTGTTCGTCGATTACTCGGAAAACTGGGATCCCGTCCGCGAGTGGGTGTATAACGGCGCGGATTTGAACGCAAGTCCGGTGATCTTCGCGCACCTGCTCTCGCCGCGCGAGAATCGGGATTTGCTGGATCATTTTCCGGGCCGCAAGACTTGGCTGGTGCGTCTCGGCCCGAAAGTGACGGACGTGCGCCTGGAACCCTACGCCCCGCCTCTGGCGGCTTCTTTCTGACACCAGCGGACGTCTCGGCCGATTTTTTACTCTGCTTTACTCTGCATTTTAGATTCGGAGCGCTCCTAGCTGGTTTGTAACCCTTTCCAACCAGGGATGGCGTTATGGCCGCCATGACCACCTCACTCATTTTTGCGTCCGGCGGGGTAGCTGCAGACTTCCGCCGAGCGCGGCCGGGTTACCCAGTGGGAGGCCCCGACTCTTACGGAATCAAGATGCGTCAGGCCGGCCGGGCGCGGCTGCCGGCGAAAGCGTCAAGTTGAGGCAGCGGCTGGAGAAGCTGCGGGGCGCTATGTCGTGACCGCAATCATGTCACCGCAATTCGCTTCCGCCTTGGGGCGCCTGTTACCCTAAGAAGAACTCAACTATGGCGTGGTTTTCGCGGGAACGTTCGGGGGCAGAGGGGGCGGGTGAAGGCGAAAAGCGCGTCCGCACCGAGGGTTTGTGGCTCAAGTGCGAAGGCTGCAGCCAGATCATCTGGAAGAAAGCCCTGGAAGAGAACGGGCAAGTGTGCCCGCAGTGCGATCACCATTTTCGGGTGGACGCGCGCACGCGGCTGGCGCTATTGTTCGACGGCGGGGCCTATGAGGAAGTTGACGCCAGCTTGACTTCCACCGATCCGCTGCGCTTTTCCGATTCTAAAACCTACGCGGTGCGCTTGAGCGAGATGCAGAAGGCGACGTCGATGTCGGATGCGCTGCTGGCGGGTTGGGGCAAGCTCGAAGGGCGGCCGGTGAACATCTGCGCGATGGAGCTGAAGTTCGTCGGCGGCAGCATGGGCACGGTGGTGGGCGAAAAGATCACACGGGCGGTGGAGCGGTCCATGGAACGGCGGGCGCCGCTGATCGTGATTTCGGCGTCGGGCGGCGCGCGCATGCAGGAGGGGGCGATCAGCCTGATGCAGATGGCCAAGATTTCTTCGGCGCTGATGCGTTTAGATGAGGAGCGCCTGCCCTTCATCAGCGTGCTGACCGACCCGACCACCGGCGGCGTGACCGCGAGTTTCGCGATGCTGGGCGATCTGAACATCGCCGAGCCGGGAGCGCTGATCGGCTTCGCGGGACCCAGAGTGATCGAGCAAACCATTCGCCAAAAGCTGCCGGCCGGTTTCCAGCGCAGCGAGTTTCTGCTGGACCACGGGTTCCTCGACGCCGTGGTGAAGCGCGGCGAGATGAAAGCGTACATCGCGAAGGCGCTGAGCTTTTTCTGCGATTAGCGGGCGATTTGGCCCCGACTACTAGTTCCCTCGGGCGGAGCGTTCGTGCGCAATCCTGCGGGCTTCGGCTAAATTGATATGCGCTGCGACGCTATGCTTTCCGAGTAGGTGAAGCAGATTGGATCCGCTAAGAAGTGTCAGTGGCTTTCCACTCGCGAACTCATATGCATCTGGGCCGTAATCCGACGTCGTAACAAGAATGCCCTTACTGGCGCCCTCGTTTAAAACCGTTCCATAAAGATCTCTCACCGCCGAAACGCCAACGGTGTAGGCGTATCGCTTCGCCTGTATAACAATCTTCCCGCCGCGGATTGGATCAGGATCGAAAGCAATTGCGTCAACGCCGCCATCCCGGCTTGCCTGAGTAACCTTTACCTCACCCCCGCCGGACGAAAATTCTTTTTCGAAGATTTCTCGAATTAAGTGCTCAAAATCTTCCCAGTCCATCGTGGCGAGGTTGTAGCCTTCATTTAATCGCTCCGCAACGCCGTAAGCGGTGATAAACCGCTGATCATCGCGCCGAAGCTCCATGATGGGCGCTATTGGGGTTAGACTGTGCAGCTTCGAACTGCCGACCCCCCTCAGTTGGCGGAAGCAAGCCTTTGGGTCGACCTTCGCCAAATTGATACTCAGAAAAATTTCACGCGAAACCTGAACCGATAGAATACAGGCGGTGGCCTCGTTCCCTGTGCTCTTGTCGGTCGATGTTACGATTCCATTAAATACAATCTTCGAGATAGCTTTCTGCGAATCGCTCTGAAACAACTCGTGCAGCGTCCGAAGAGTAATTTGGTAAACGACATCTTCATATAAGTGAGCGCTCTGCGTTTCGGAAAGGACCTTTTCCGACAGAGTATCCGTGGTCTGTATATACTTCACCTCGGCCAGTCGCGGAAGATCTTCCGGCGCAGGAAGTCTACAATTGATCAGCAGCACGCCGGTCTCTTGGTTCAGATCGAATTCGAATTCGCGAGGCACGCAAGTCGGATAATCCGAATTTGAGAGAACTCGTTCGCAGTATTCAATAATGGCGTCGAGGGCTTTGGACTCGTATCTATCGCGGAAAGCATCGACTTCAGCATGTTGCTTTGCTTGTTCTTCTAAGTACGCTGCCTGCTCTGTTTTCCATTTTTCCATCGCCAACGAGTATTCTTGCTGTTTCTTGCTTCGATTGATTACATGCAGGTCTAATTGGTCCCGGTGTTCCGCAGCCAAGGCTGTGCAGGTGTCATGCCACTCGGCCATATCGGCGTCAAATCGATTTTGCGCGGCGGCCAGCTTGGAACGCTTTCGGGAAGGGATCAGCCAGTCAAGAAAAGTAGATGCGACCTGATATCTATATGCGGATCGATCGGGAACCGAAGGCGCCGGCTTGGGTGCCGGCTCCGGTACGACATCCGGTTTCTTAGGGGCGCTAAACGGAAATGGCGTCCTGACCTTGAGTTGTTCCCAGTCAAGCGCTGGGTCCAGATCGATTTTCGCGGCCAGAATCGTTTGAAGCGTTTCCAGAAGCTGCTGAGCCTCTGTGGTTCGCTCAAGCGCTATCTCCTTCTGGCGTTCAAGGTGGAGCTGTCGTGCCTCCTTCTTCTCAAACGTCCGCCGTATGCGGAGGTCTGCGGCCGACTGCTTGGCCCATTCGGCGTCCCATCTCTGCGCCTGAGCTAGACCCATAAACTTGAGAGTGTCGGCATTTCCCGCTCGCAGTACCACGTATTTGTGAAGTCCATCGTGGGAGACTTGGACCACATAGGTCGGTATACCTCGAGGGCTGAACGTGACCGTAACCTCACTGAACCGTGTCTCCATCGTCGCCTCAGTGCGTCTCTATATAAGCCCGCGGTCTGCATAGTTTACCACTCGGCCATATCACGGCGCGACGCGCGGAACCCCCCATTTGCGCATCGGCCGGTCCTCGCGGTTGACTGATCCGACCACTGGCGGTATGACTGCGAGTTCCTGCTGGACCACGGGTTCCTGGACGCAGTGATGAAGCGCGGCGAGATGAAGGCGTACATCGCGAAGGCGCTGAGCTTTTTCTGCGATTAACGCGTAGTGCTACGGGCATTACACTCGGTTCTCGCCGATTTTCTGTGTAATAACGTCGTCATCGCCGCCTCGTTTTACGTTGCCTTTCGAGTCTCGGCGACTCAGAATCATCCCCGATGCGTCACGCCCGGTGTATCGCCCGCACCGCCAAGCGGGGTTCCTGCGCGATGATGCGGAGTAGCGCCGCAGCCGGTCCCGTCGGATGCCGCCGGTCCTGTTCCCAGTTCTGAAGCGTTTTTACGCTAACCCCGATCAGGTCCGCGAATTCGGTTTGAGACATGGTGGTGCGTTCGCGGATCGCGCGTACACCCGAGGCCTCGACGACAAAGCGGCGCGATGCCGTCTGCTGGCCACGAAGGATGGCCCCGCCTTCACGGACGCTTCCCAATAACTCCTTAAACATCTTGGATTTCATTTCCGAATTCCTCCTTCACAAGCTTGGCTAGCTGAGCGGTCTGTTTGGGTGTCATATTCGCCGTAAAATTCTTCGGATACGCGTAGAGCAGCAGGATAAGGTTCTTACGGGCCGCCCAGTAGTAGATAACGCGGGCACCTCCACTTTTCCCTCGCGATCCAACCGCCAAGCGGACCTTCCGAATGCCTCCGCCACCTTTAATCACCGAGCCTATCGCAGGGTTCGCGGCCAACTGAGACTGAAACCGCCGATACTCCTCGTCGCTGAGCAGCGCTGTAATTTGCCGGGTAAAAACCGGAGTTTCAAGCAGTTCCACTCGGAACCAGTATACGCCATTGGCGGATAGGATGTTTGGACTCCTTGGTGGCTGATGTTCGGCTTTCAGCGCAGCGAGTTCCTGGACGCGGTGGTGAAGCACGGCGAGATGAAAGCCTACATCGCGAAGGCGCTGAGCTTTTCTGCGATTAGGGGCAGGGCGTCAACCTTAGGGTAACGGGCTCGTCACTCGTACCTCAGCGCCACCATCGGATCCACGAGTGCTGCCCGCCGCGACGGTATCCACGCGGCGACGGCGGCTGTGAGCGCCAGCACGCCAATTGCAGCAAACAGCGACACAGGGTCTTCCGGCGTTACGCCGAACAACAGTCCTTTCACCAGTCGCATGACCGCCATCGAGCATACCGCGCCCACCGCCACGCCGATCCCCGTCCATACTCCCGCGTAGGTCTGAATCCGCAGGGCGATATCCTTGGGACGCGCACCCAACGCCATGCGGATGCCGATTTCTTGAGTCTGTTGCGCCACCAGGAACGAAAGTACGCCGTACAATCCCACCGCCGCCAGCAACACTCCAAACCCCGCGAATAGCACAATCAGCGTCGCCACGAATCTTGGCTGTTCGCGCAACCGCCCGACCCGTTCATCCAGCGCTTCGATCGTCACCGGCAGCGACGGGTCTGCTTGCCCCACCTGTTCTTTGATCCAGCGCGACAAAGTCGCCGGCGCCAGCGATGTCCGGAACAGCGCCACGGCCGCCCGCGGCTGCGCTGCGTTATTCATCCGTAGACGATAATACTCGGGATCTGTGGCGGTCAATCCACTGTTGCGCGTGTCGGCGGCGACTCCCACGATCGGGCACCATCGGCCGTCCCCGTCCAATCCGATCTGCTGACCGATCGGATTTTCGTCGCCGAATAGCCGCCGTGCCAGCGTTGCGTTCAGAATGACGGGAGACTCGCCGGACGCGCGCTCGGCTTCTTCAAACTCCCGCCCCGACAAGATCGGAATGCCCAACGTACGGAAGTACCCCGGAGTCACCCAGCGAAACTCCACCATGCCGCCGTCCGCAGCGACTGGGCCATGTGCCGCGATCCGCAGGTTCGAATAAGGCCGTCCCATGGATCCTCGCGGCGGGATCGAATCGCTCATCGCGAAGGAGCCGCCGCCGGGGATATACTTCAATCTCGCTTCGAGGTCATGGAAGAAGGCCGCCTGCGCCCTCTCCGGCCGATAGCGCTGTTGCGATAGCGTGAAGGATGCCGTGACGATGTGCTCGGTCTGATAACCAAGTGGCTGGTTCTGGAGGTTCCAAAAGCTGCGCAGAAATAGCGACGCAGCGCTTAGTAGAACGAGGGAAATCGCCACCTGCACGGCTACCAGTAGTCTCCGGAACAACGTGCGCGCGGCGCCGGCCACGCGCGATCCCGCCAGCGCCTCGGCGTGCGGCCGTTCCAATGCTGGCGCCGTCCCGAAGAGCAAAGCCGCCACCGTAGACGCCGCCAGCGCGAACAGCAACACCCGCCCGTCTAGCCCGGTTCGGTCAACGCGAAGCAAGCCTTCCGGCGCCATCGCCACCAGAGCACGCATCAAAGCCCAGGCGATGCCGCATCCAGCCACGCCGCCCAGCCACGCCAGCGCCAGACTCTCCGTGAGCATCTGGCGGATCAGCCGGCCGCGCCCCGCGCCAATCGCCGCCCGTACTGCTAGTTCCCGCTGCCGCGCCGCAGCCCGGGCCAGCAGAAGATTTGCCACATTCGCGCATACCAGCAGCAGAAAGGCCAGCACTGCACCTAGCAACATCCAGGAGGCCAGCTTCACATCGTGGATCTGCCTGTCGCGCAGCGAGCGGACCACCAGACGCACCTCCGAGCGGAGTGCTTTGGGGACATCCAATTGCGTGGTCTGTTGAAATAGCGGCAGCATCCGGTCGTGAGCCTCCTCAATCGATACGCCCGCCCGCAGCCGCCCGAATGTGCGCAGAAACGAGGAGGAATTCGCCGCACGCGGCACCGTAGTATCGAGACGCTCCGGCCTCAGGATGTCGGCCTGACCGAGTTGCGGCATTTCGAAGCCCTGTGGTAGGACGCCGGCGATTCTCACTGGTTCTTCGTCCACGATCACGTCCTGGCCCACGACACGCGCATCGCCGCCGTAGCGGCTCTGCCAGAGGGAGAACGCAAGCAGCGCTACAGGCGGCGCATGCGGCTGGTCGTCTTCGCGCGTGAAGTCGCGCCCGAGCGCCGGCGCCAATCCCAGGGTCCTGAGGAAATTTGCCTCTACCGAGTAACAAGTGATCCGAAACGGCGTTTCCCCTGCCAACAGGTCGCACTGTGACGCCGGCCGCATGGAAGTGATGTCTTGAAACACATTCTGCTGCTGACGCCAGTCCAGGTAACTGCTGACCACGTTGAACTCGTTATTATCCACCGGGCCGAAATACCCGATGGAGACTAGTCGATCGCTATTGGGATAGGGCAGACTGCGAAACAGCAGAGGATCCACAATGCCGAAAATGGCCGTCGACGCTCCGACGCCAATCGCAATGGTCGCAGTCGCCACGATAACCAGGCTGGGCGATCGCCGGAAGCTGCGTACCACCAGCCGCGTATCCTGCAGGAAATCGTCGAGCCATCTTCGCACATGGACCGCGCGCACCTCCTCCAGCGCGCGCAGCCGATTTCCGAACTGCCGCCGGGCAACCATGCGGGCTTCCTCCGCGGGAAGTCCACCTGCTTGGTTCCACTCTGCGCTCATTGCAAGATGGCTATCCAACTCGTCCTGCCATTCGGACTCGCGGCCGCGCCACTTTCGGAGCCACGCCCAAGGCGTCTTCACGCAAACCTCAGTAATTTCTGGATACCCTTCGCCGCCGAAGTCCAATTGAACTCCGCCTCCTCCAGCCGCCTCCGCCCCGCCGAAGTCAGCGCGTAGATCCGCGCCTTGCGTCCGTTTTCCGTGACACGCCACTCGCCCTTGATCAGCTTCGCTTTCTCCATGCGGTGGAGCGCCGGGTACAGCGATCCTTCCTCCATGCGCAGCAGCCCGCCCGATACGGTCTGCACGTGCAGAGTGATCCCGAATCCGTGGTTGGCTTTGTGCTCGAGAGACTTGAGAATCAGCAGTTCGAGCGCGCCTTGAAGATGATCCGATCGCCGCATCGTTTACCTAGTTTGCTAGGGTAGATCTCTAGGAGACCAGTGTCAAGCGCTCAGCCTGGGGCCCTGCGGATAGCGTTTTATTCCCGCCGTAATGCCAGCGCGAGATCGATTCGCGTGGTCCCAAAAACCGAATTGAAGGAAAAGGCTCGGCAGATGGCGGATCGATAGGTGCACGGCTTGCTACTGTTAGTGTGGTCGACGCCAGTCGATAACCAGGGAATCCTTGATGTGTGGCGCATCCATGGTCACCGCCCTACGTCAACGCGAGGGCAACGGCACCGATAAGGTGGCGAGGCAGGACGGTGGCGAGGCAGGAGGGTTGTGGCGCTGGTATTCTGTGGATATGTGGTCAATTACCCGGCTCTTGTTACTCGCATCCGTTGTGACGGTCCTCATTCCTGCCGCTCGGGCGGATGAAGAGCGGCACCTGCGTTTGTATAACACGCACTCGCGCGAGCATATCGACGTGGTTTATCGGAGGGACAATACTTATGTTGGCGATGCTCTTATGCAACTGGACCGGTTCCTGCGCGACAGCTTGACCGGCGATATGCATCACTTTGATCCGCATCTCTTCGACGTTCTGTTCGATCTGACCCGGGCGAGCGGGCGTCCCGGCGCCGAAATCCAAATCATTTGTGGTTACCGTACTCCTCAGACCAACGAATTTCTGCGAACCCATACTTCCGGAGTGGCAAAGAAAAGCCTGCACATGGAAGCGGAAGCCATCGATATTCGCCTGCCGGGTGTCAAGACGTCCAGCCTTCGAGATGCGGCCCTAGCGCTTGGCCGCGGCGGCGTCGGATATTATCCGGCTTCCGATTTCATTCACGTGGACGTCGGCCGCGTCCGGCGTTGGTAGGTTTCCCGCGCGACTCTAGCGTCTTTGCGAGCGTGGCGTCCTGCCCATAAATATCCTCGAAAAACCGGACCTCGCCACTCTCCAGAACTACCGCCGTGGCGTATACGATCAGGACCGGAATTGGTCTTTCAAGGCGCACGTGGATTGTCTTTTCGCCATTCATAGCCTCGGCGATCCGTTCCGGCGTCCACTCGGGTTGGTTTCGCATAACCCACTCCGCGAGTTGCTGCGGGTGTTCGGCGCGGATGCAGCCATGACTGAAATCGCGGCGGGATTTCTCAAAGAGTTGGGCCGCGGGAGTCCCATGCAGATACACATCGTGCTGGTTGGGAAATCGGAACGCGACCAGACCCAACGCGTTATCGGGACCCGGAATCTGACGTGTCCGTAGCGTCCCGGCGCGGAGCTGTGCTAGCGTCGCCTGGTCCACAATCCCGTTCGATACAAACTTATTTTGCGGAGTCACAACCTCATACCGGTTCTTCGCAAGGTACGCCGAATCTTTATCAAGTTTGGGCACCAGTTCGGCCCGTTGGATACTGAGTGGCACATTCCAATAAGGCCGAAAGACGACCTCCTTCAAATAGGCCATGAACGCGGGAGTCTGGTGGCGGTACGCCGCCCCGACGACGACCTTCATTTCGAGCTCGGTCCGGTAAGAATCATTGGTAGCGCGCAACTCGAATTCAGGGATATTGATGACGATCGGCGGCTGAGGGAAGCCGTGCGGCATCCAGCGCCAGCGCTCGAGAGTCAATTGCAGTTGCAGGACGCGATGACTCAGGGGCGTATTGATTTGCGCGAACGTTGCCTTGCCGATCCGCCCGTCCGGATCGAGCCCATGACGTGCCTGAAAATGCTTCACTGCATCCACCAGGGGCCCGCTATAAATATTTAGATCAAGCGGTACGCTCCCATTTTTCGGCAGGTCCCCCATCAGTCGCAACCGGTCCGCAAGCTGGGCGATCGCGACATACGAACCGCCTGGTTCGAGAGGCTTCTTGGTGACGGGTAGGAAGCCAGCGTGATCCTCCCGAGCCATGGCGATGTACTGTTGCAGTGCCCGTTCGGTTCGGCGATAGCTTTGGTACGGCGGTTCGATTCCCTCCAAGGCCGCCTTCGCGTCAACAGCATAAACCAATTCCCGGAGGAAACTCGCGAGATCGAATTTCTCACTCTCGACGTCGAACGCATCCCGAAAAAGTCCGGGATTCGCGCGCCCGAATTGGAGATCCGAGATGTAGCGCATGGCGGACACGGTGAGTGCCAAGTCGAATTCCGCGAGATCGGCTTCGGATGGAGGATTGGCCGCATCCTGCAGTCGCGCGAGCCGATCGATCCAGCGGGGACCGTCATAGTCTTCGGAGTTCAGTCCCTTGGTGTCGGATTCCTGGAGCGCTTCGATCACGGCTTTCGCCTGCTCGGTCGCCTTACCGTCACGAATCCACAAGAAGGTATATCCGGCGTTTTGGTATGAGTTCTGGATCTGAGCCTTGTAATCTGAAAAGTCTGGCCAGTGAAGAATGGGAAGTCTGTCTGAAACTAGCAGACGGCATAGCGCCGATCCACAGCTCGCCGGGCGAGGCTCCGCGGAGGCAGGTGGGAACGAAGCGGTGAGTACTAGCAGGAGAACCAGAACGCGAATCATTTTGATGGCCTCTCTTAAGCGAGCACTCGGAGATCCAATCGTCATCGACGTCTAAGTGAAGCGCTGCCCTCATCACCTGTTACCACTGTCCCGCCGAGGTGCATGCTGTGAGAGAAGCGTAACGCATACCTGAGTGAATTCACTCACCGCGGAATGGGAGATTATGCCGTGTAACCCCATGAACGGATGTGGGTTACAGCAGGGCTTTCAGGGCAACGAAGCAGCGAGCGTCACCCAAACCGCCCGCCAGGGTAGGCGCCTGGATCGCCCCCCGCCAAAGTATATACCAACCCATTTGGACGTGTTGGGTGCGTCACCCAAGCGTCCGCTAGAATCGATATAAGACTCCTCCGCGAAATGATCCAACTCCAAGGGGCCGGAAAACGTTTCGGCCACAAGCTCCTGTTTGAAGACTGCAACTGGCTGATTACGCCGCGCGAGCGTACGGGTCTCGTGGGCGGCAACGGCACCGGCAAGTCCACGCTGCTGAAAATCCTGTGCGGGATGGAGACGCTCGACTACGGGTCGCTGAGCATGAGCAAGGGCTTGACCATCGGCTACCTGCCGCAGGATGGGCTGTCGCTCACCGGGCGCACGGTGTTTGCCGAGGCCATGTCGGTGTTCGACCAGTTGCGGGAGATGGAAAAAGAACTGGAGGAATTGCATCACAGCTTAGGCGAACTGGACCCAGCGAGCACGGAGTATGCCGCGGCGGCGGAACGCGCGCATCAAATCGACAGCGAGTTCAGGAATCGCGACGGGTATGCGATTGAGGCGCAGGTGGGCACGGTGCTGGACGGGCTCGGGTTCCGCAAGGAGGACTGGGAACGGCGCACCGAGGAGTTCTCGGGTGGCTGGCAGATGCGGCTGGCGCTGGCGAAGCTGCTGCTCGAAAAGCCCAGTCTGCTGTTGCTGGATGAGCCCACCAATCACCTGGATCTGGAAGCGCGCAACTGGCTGGAATCGTATCTGACGAATTATCCGGGCGCGTATCTGCTGATCTCGCACGACCGTTATTTCCTGGACGTGACGGTGAATCGCACGGTCGAGATCTGGAACAAGCAGGTGCAGTTCTATAGCGGCAACTACGATTCTTACCTGCGGCAGAAGACCGAGCGGCGCGACCAGTTGACGGCGGCGTACCGCAATCAGCGCGAGCGCATCGAGCAACTGGAGGCGTTCATCAACCGCTTTCGCGCGCAAGCGACCAAAGCCAAGCAGGTGCAGTCGCGTATCAAAGAGCTCGACAAGATTGAACGTATCGAGATTCCACCGGAAGAGCAGACCATCCACTTTAAGTTCCCGCAGCCGAAGCCGAGCGGGCGCATCGTAGCCGAGTTCAAGGGCGTGTCGAAGAGCTACGGACAGAAGTTCGTGTTCGGCGATGCTGACTTCGTGATCGAGCGCGGCGACCGGGTATCTTTGGTTGGCATCAACGGCGCGGGCAAGTCCACCATGATTAAGCTGATGGCGGGGACAGAGCCGCTGACGTCGGGCTCTTACACGCTGGGGCATAATGTGATCCCGGATTATTTCGCGCAGGACCAATATAAGGAACTGAACACCGACGCGCGCTTGTTGGACGATTTGAGCGCGTCCGCCCCAAGGCATTCGCAGACTCAACTGCGTTCGCTACTGGGGTGCTTCCTGTTCAGCGAAGACGACGTATTCAAGAAGATCGGCGTGCTGTCGGGAGGCGAGCGCAACCGCTATGCGCTGGCGCGGATGCTGCTGGCGCCCTCGAATTTCCTGCTGCTCGACGAGCCCACCAATCACCTGGATATGCGCGCCAAAGACGTGCTGCTCGAAGCGCTGAAAGAATACAACGGCACCGTGGTGTTCGTGTCACACGACCGCTACTTCATCGACAACCTGGCGACGAGGGTGTTTGAAATTCAAGAAGGCCACGTGCATGTGTATCCGGGAAATTACGAAGACTATCTGTGGCGCAAGGCAGGGGGGCCGGAGGCGATGCTGGCGGAGGCGGTCGTCGCAGCCCCAGTGGACCAGGCGCCTGCGGCGATGGTTAAAAAAGACAAGCCGCGCGTGAATCCGATGAAGGCGCAGAAGATGCGCGAGCGGCTCCGGGAAGTGGAGCAGGAAGTGGCCGAGCTCGAATCCGGTATTCAGCAGAACGAGGCGGCGCTGGGTGATTTCAAGAGCGTGGAAGAAACGATGCGCCTAACCCAGCAGCTTACCGCGCGTCGGAGCGAGCTCGAAGCAAGAGTGGCCGAGTGGGAAGAATTGACGGCGGAACTGGAGACGATGGGTTAGTCTCCGCCACGTAATCCACCGCGTCCAGATTCTTATAAACGTTGCCCGCGACACCGGCCGCAGCGGGACCGCTGACTCCGCGGCCGCCCGTCAGCAGCACGGTGATGGCGATCTTGCCACGGCTGGTTTCAGAGAACGATCCGAACCAGCCCAGGTGCGTGGGCGACCGCTCATCGGTGCAGGTTCCGGTCTTGCCAAAGATGGGTTCCTGGGGATCGAAGCCGATGCGGCGCGCAGTGCCATACTCGACGGCGCCCGCCATGCCGGGCTTGATCTCCGGGATCAGGTCTTCAATAGCCAGGTGCCGCTTCACGCGCGGCAGAATAGTCTGCGCTTCTTCTTGAGTGCGCGGGTACTGCAGGTAATACAGCGTGCCGCCGTTGGCCACGGCGCTTACCAAGGCCGTGAGTTCAAGCGGAGTCAGCGCGATGCCGTCGCCGAAACTGGTCATCATGCCCATGCCATTTTTGGGCGGAGCGGGAGGCAGCAGCCCGGCTTGTTCGCCTTCGATATCGAGTCCCGCCTTCTCGCCCAGGCCGAACAGGTGCGCATAGTAACTGACGCGTTCGAAGCCCAGCTTCTGGCCCAGGCTGGCGAAGTATTGATTGCTGGATTTAGCCAGCGCATCGGTGAGCGTCATGGTGGTGCGGCCATAGATGCGGATGCGAGTGTCGCGTTCGACAACGGATTCGCTCAGCGCCGCCAGCGCCACCGGAACTTTCACAGTGGAGCAGGGTTGGAAGCCGTCGCGGAGGGCCAGGCGCTGGTTCACGATTGTCAGGATGCGGCCGGTTTGCGGATCGGCCACCACCACGGTACCGTTCAATTTGCCCAGAGCGTCGAGGGCGGCGCGGCGCACCGTGGGGTCTTCGCCTTCGATCCGGTCACCTTCAGAAGAATCGGCGTAGGTGGGGACGCGCCAAGGTCCGCTCAAATACTTACCCTTGGCTGCGGCGGATCTCACGGTGGTTCTTTTCGAGGCGGTGTTGACCACCGGAGCGATGGTGGTGGAAGCTTTATGAGCGCGGGTCGCCTTATGCTTGACGGGTTTCTTGGTGATCGCCGCCGAGGGCAGGCTGAGGAGCAGCAGGACGCTGGCGCCGTAAACGACTCTATTTGCTAAGAAGGACAAGACTTCTCCTCACGTGTCCACAACATCTGCTCGAACTGCCAGTTTGCAGGATAAGGCGGTGCCAGGTCAAGCGAAATCCGCCTTAGAAGGCGCTCAAGTCGACCTTAGGACCGCTAAGAGGCTTTTGGCTCGGTCCCAAATACCTGGCGAGGGGGTGGCCCGGGCGGCATCGGACTCGGCTGATCGGCAGTTTCGCGCACGTGATCGAATTGATATCCTGTAGCGTATGCAATACGGAATCATTCGTTCGATTTTACTGGCTCTGACGCTGTCGGCAAGCTCGGCCCCGCTGCTGGCTCACCACTCTTTCGCGGCGGAATATGACGACACCAAGCCCATTCGGGTGACCGGCGTCATCACCAAGGTGGAATGGCAAAACCCGCACGTCTGGTTTTACGTTGACGTAAAGGGGGAGGACGGCAAGGTCACCAACTACGCGTTTTCGGGCGGCGCTCCGGGGCAGTTGATGCGGCGCGGCATTATGAAGAGCGCGCTGATCATCGGCTCGACGATCACCGTGGACGGATTCAAGGCCAAGGACGGATCCACGAATGGCTACGGCTCAAAGGTGACGTTCCCCGATGGCCGCATGGTTTTTACTTCCAATCAAGGCGCGGAAGAAAAGCATTAGCGGCTCGCAGGTTCCATAGCGACTCGCAGGTCCATGAGGATAAAGCCATGAAGAAAATATTGCGATACGTTTCCCTCAGCAGCTTGATCGTCGTTTTCGCGGCCCTGGCATTCGCCCCTGCGGGCAGCGCCCAATCCGGTGCGATGCCGGCGGCGAAGGGATCCTTCACGATTCCGCGAACGCCCGACGGCAAACCCGATTTCACCGGCATGTATCAATGGCCCACTTACATGCTCGGTGACGTACACGGCAAGTCTTCGGCAACCACCTTCGACCCGAAATATTTTGCGCCGCTCAAGCCGGGCGGCGAGGCATTTCTGGAACCGCGAACCGGCGATATGCGGCACGATGAGCCGCGCGATTTCTGCATGCCCGCCGGTTTAACCGCCGGAATGCTCTCCGCTAACGCTATGCAATTCTTCCAGACTAAGAACTATCTGACCATCGTGCACGAGTTCCAGCGTATGTCGCGCATCGTTCCGCTCGATGGGCGGCCGTTCCGCAAGGATATCGAGCCGACCTATTACGGCGATTCGGTGGGGCATTGGGAAGGCGACGCGCTGGTGATCGTCAGCACCAACTTCAAGCGCTGGATGTTGGACGACTATTATTACACCGATCCCAAACAATACCGCATGCATAGCGACGCGCTGACGACCACCGAACGCCTGGAGTGGAAGGATAAAGACACCATTTCCTACCTGCTGACCATTGACGATCCCAAGATCTTCACCAAACCTTGGTCTCAGCTATTCCAGATCAAGGCCAAGCCGGAGTGGGACAAGGTGGGGCTGTTCGAGTACGTGTGCGAGGAAAACAATCGCTGCCCCGGCGGCAAATGCCAGGGGAACTGAGACTGGATCTCGCGGATAGCAACGCCGCTGGTCTAGGGTAACAGTTTCAGGCTAGACACCTTCATTTTATCGCCGTCGATCTGGCCGGTGACTTCGACACGCATGTCGTCGTCCTTTTTCGAAGCCTCGATTAGTGCCAGGGCCTTGCGGCTGCCGGCGGCGTCAAAAAGTAGAAATTTATTGGTCTCGTTGGTGAAAACTCCGTAGCCGCTGCGCCGGCAGGTGGGCATCAGCAGGCAGCTTTTTTCGTGGGTATAAGCCCACAGGATGCCTCCCTCCAAGTGGGGGCTCGGGTCAGGCACCATCCGGGTTTCGGCTTGCTCGGAGCAATGTTGATCGATTAGAACTCCTTGCACCTTAGTGGAAGATGCGGGCGCGTCGGCACTCCGCATCTCCACACAGGTGAGCAAACTGAGAACCGCACACGCGGGGACGAGGGGCCATTTGAAGAGCCGTCGAGTCAGCATTGATTTCCAGCCTTCAGGAGACAAGATTTCTGCTCCCTTATCGACTTCTACCATGCTGGGTACGAAGTGACAATACAGGGTTTACAGGATGGCGACGCGCGCTCAGGCTTGTGCCGGGTCAGTTGACCGCGTACTTGGCTTTGAGCGCGAAGGGCGCGATCTCGATATCGAACTGGTTGCCGTCCGCGCGCGCCATCTGATAGGTGCCGTGCATCCTGCCGGTGGGGGTCTTGAGCGGACACCAGGATGAGTATTGGAACGACTCGCCCGGCGCCAGCACCGGCTGTTCTCCGACCACGCCCGGACCCGTCACCTCTTCGGCATGGCCCAGGCCGTCGGTGATGATCCAGTGGCGGCTGACCAGTTGCACCGTTTCGGCGCCCTGGTTGGTGATGCGGACCGTGTACTGGAAGATCCAGTTGTCCTCCAGCGGACGCGAGTTCTCAGCGGAGTAGCGCGATAGAACTTCGACCCGAATATCGTTGGTGACCGCTTCGGAAACAGGCGACGTCTGGGGCCGCGGATCAGGCATAGTGGAATGCTCATAATAGCAAGGCGGGGAATGCGGGGAGGTCCACCCAGCAGCGAAAACCGGATTGGGACTTTGCGAGCTTAAAGGTTATTGACTCGGCTTAAAGCCGATGCGGCGCTTGCGAGGTTCCGGCAAGCGTTTCATTTCGTCGATTTCCTCAGCCAGCACGGCAATGATGGACCCGTGCTCTATCTGAGCCCTTTCCAGCTTCTCAACGCGCGCTGCCAGGTCCTTGTGGCTGGCCAGCAGTTCGCGCATTTTGACGAACGCACGGACAATAAGAATACTCTCATCTGCACGGCCCGCTGGCTGCCCAAAACCGCCGAAGGCATTGCCACGCCATGCTCGGTGAACGCGAAGGGTCGAGTCTGCCGGCCGCCACGACCAGTCTTTGCTCTTGCAAATTGCAAGAGCAAAACGTTGTGCTCTTCCTTGGTCAGCTGAAACATGAAATCATCCGGGAAGCGTTCGACGTTGCGGCGAACAGCCAGGTTGAGGTTACCGGTGGTGACCTGGTAGAGTTCGGCCAACTCCGAATCGAGCATGACCTTCTGGCCACGGATCAGGTAGATCCGGCGTTCGATCAGTTCCACTGGTATCGGGAGCCGTTCGACGACGGTGGGAGGAGATTTCCTGGACATTTCGGGCTGCCGCCGTGTTCAAAAGGTTTAGAGAAATTCCATTAATGCCCGAGTGGTATGGTCCGGCTGCTCTTCCAGCAACCAATGTCCGCTGTCCTCAATCACGACGGCAGTTACGTTTGAAGCCGCGAGCTTCATCTGGCGGCCCAGAAACTCGCCCAGTGATTTGTCGCCGCCGATTGCCAGAACCGGCATGCTGAGCTTGGTCTCGGCGAGCCGCGCGAAATCCTTCGCGGTCTGGGGGAACGAAGCAAAGTATGCCCATCCGGCGCGCATACGTCCCGGCTCCGAGTAGGCGTCCGCATAAGCCTCCCGGTCGGCTTCTGGAATGGACTTCCATTTATTTGCGGCTAAATCGTTCCACAAATATTCGAAGTAAATGCGCTCGCGTCCGCGAACCAGCGCTTCCGGGGTCGGACCGTGGAAGCGGAAATGCCAGAAGCCGGGGTCGTTATAGATCGCTTCCCACTCGCCGACTCCCGGCAGGAAGGCGTCCATCACCACCAGTTTTTCCACCTCGTCCGGAAATTGCGCCGCGTAGGCGTAGGCAACCATCAAACCGATGTCGTGCCCCACGACGCGCGCCTTTTCGATGCCCAGTGAGCGGGCAAGTTGGTGTATCCGAATAGCCGCGCTCTGCATGTCCAGACCATCCGCCGGGATGTCCGAATCTCCAATGCCCGGCAGATCCGGCGCCACCACCATGAAGCGCTCCGCGACCGCAGGCAGAAGCGAACGCCACATCGATGAGGTCTCCGCATAGCCATGCAAGAGGAGAAGCGGCGGCCCACTCCCCGCCGTCAGGTAATGCAGCCGAGTGCCGTCGATCTCAGCCGCACGCGATTCAAATACAGCTTCGGTCACAGAGAACTCCAGGAGAATTTTGCAAAACGCATGACCCAGTATAGGCTCGGCTGCAGCCGCTGTTTTTTAAATTACTTTTAACTTGCTTCCGCTCCGCTCCCCCCTCTACTCTCAATAAGTACGCATGCGTGGCGATGTCACAACTTCGCGGCCGGCGGTTCGCAAGAGGGCGAATCTTTCGCTAGTCAAGTTCCGGCTAATGGCGTTTCTGGCGATCCTGGGCCCAGGCTTCATCACCGCCAACGTCGATAACGATCCCGGCGGCATCCTCACCTATTCGCAGGCCGGCGCGAAATACGGCTACACGCTGCTATGGACGCTGATTCCCACCACCATCGCGCTGATCGTGGTGCAGGAGATGGCGGCGCGGATGGGCTCGGTTACCGGCAAGGGCCTGTCCGATCTCATTCGCGAAGAGTTCGGGCTGCGCGCCACCTTCATCACGATGGCGATTCTTGCGGTGGCCGATTTCGGCAACATCGCCGCGGAGTTCGCCGGCATCGCCTCCGGCATGGGAGTCTTCGGGGTCAGCAAATACTTCGCGGTGCCGGTGGGCGCGGCGCTGGTCTGGATCGTCATCGTCAAAGGCCGCTACAAGCCGGTCGAGCGGATGCTGATTTTGTTTTCGCTGATTTATTTCACGTATCCAATCTCGGCGTATTTAGCCAAGCCCGACTGGAAACTCGCGCTGCACGATACCCTGATCCCGCAATTCCACGGCGATTCGCAATACCTGCTGATGATCGTGGGGCTGGTCGGCACCACCATCACGCCGTGGATGCAGTTCTATCTGCAAGCGTCCATCGTCGAAAAGGGCGTCGACCGGCGGCATTACGCGCTTACCCGATTGGACGTGATCCTGGGCTGCGTGGTCACCGACGTCATCGCCTTCTTCATCGTGGTTGCCTGCGCGGCCACCATCTACAAGTCCGCAGGCGGGACAATCGGAGGCACCGAAATCCGGGACGCCGCCGACGCCGCCTTGGCGCTGAAACCTTTTGCCGGGCAATTTGCCAGTGCGCTGTTCGCCGTCGGATTGGTGAACGCTTCGCTGCTGGCCGCCGCCATCCTGCCACTGGCCACGGCCTTTAACGTCTGCGAAGGCCTGGGCTTCGAAGCCGGTGTCGAACGGCGTTTTTCCGAGGCGCCAATCTTCTACTGGCTGTATACGCTGCTGATCGTGGGCGGCGCGGGTTTTGTGCTGATTCCCCGTTTGCCGCTGCTGAAAGTGATTCTGTTCTCTCAGGTGGCCAACGGCATTCTGCTGCCTTTCGTGCTGTTCTACATGCTGACGCTGATCAACCGCAAACGCATCATGCAGGAGTATGTCAACAACTGGTGGCAGAACGTGGTGGCGTGGTCGACCGCGGTGGTGATGGTGGCGCTGACGGCGGCGCTGGTGTGGAGTTCGCTGCCTATAAGCGGCGCGCCACGACTACCGTAATATCGTCGGCCGGCGGCGCGCCCTGCGTGAAACGCGCGACTTCGGCATGCACCGCCTTCACGATTTCCCGGGCCGGCCGGTCGCGCAGCGTGGCCACCAGTTCCGCCAGCCTTTGCTCGCCGAAATCTTCATCCGACGGATTCACGGCTTCGGTGACGCCATCGCTGAAAAGCACCAGCGTATCGCCCGGCTCCATTTTGGCGCGCACCTCGGTATATTCCGCCATGGGCAGAATGCCCAGAATCATGCCGCCGCCGGCGAGCAGCTCGAAGCCGCCTTTCGCGCGCACCAGTACCGGCGGGTTGTGTCCCGCATTGGTAAACACCAGTTCGCCGGTGGCCGGGTCCGCTACGGTCATGAAGAAAGTGATGAAGCGGTTGTCGGGAGTGTGAGCGGTGGTGGCCTTGTTCAGACGCGTAATTTTCTCAGCCAGTCGGTCGCCATCTTCAAACAGCACTTTGACGCGAGCCTGCAGGCTGGACATCAGCAGGGACGCAGGCATGCCTTTGCCGGCCACGTCGCCCACCAGCATGCCGATCCGGCCGTCGGGGAATTCCAGGTAGTCGTAATAATCGCCGCCGACGGTGCGGCAGGGCGCGGTGCTGCCGAAGATGTCCATGCCCTCCACTTTGGGCTGTTCCGAGGGCAGCAGGCCCATTTGAATGTGCGCGGCCTGATCCAGCTCCTTTGACATGGCGCGCTCCACCAGCTCGATTTCATTCAGCCGCGCGTGCTCGATGCGAATGGCGGCCACGTTCGCCATCACGGTAAGCAGCCCCAGGTCTTCGCGCGTGAACTCGCGGATCAGGTCGGGCGAATCAACGTAGATGAGTCCGATGACGCGGTCGTTGGTCTGGAGCGGCACTGCGATCATGCTGCGCACCGACTGCTGCACGATGCTCATCTGCGCCTTGAGCGCCATGTCCATCTGCGCGTCGCGCACCAGCAGCGACGACTTTTGCTTGATCACGCGGTCGCGCACGGTATTGGAGATCTTGAAGCCCGCGCCGCGCGCCGCCCGCGCCTTCAGCTCATCGCCTTCGAGCGTCATCAGCACGCCGCGTCCTGCCAGCACCGCTTCCATCGACAGATCCATGATGACTTCGAACAGCTCGTTGAGAGGCCGGTGCCCGGCCAGTTCGCGCCCGGCGCGGATCAGAGCCTGCATCTGCGGATTGCCACGGATGATGGAAGTCTGATCCATCTCACCGGATTGCGTTCCCAGCATCTCGTCCAGGCTTGCGACCAAGGTGGTCGACCCTGCGGCAGAGCTCTCGGCGGCCTCCACGAATTCCACCTTTTGAATGCCGGCGGCGCCGGGTAGCGCGGCGGACAACTCCAGTTCCAGATGGCCGGCAACGATTTTGTCGCCCACGCCCACGGGAGTAGCGCCTTCGATCCTGCGGTCATTGACCAGGGTTCCGTTCTTGCTGCCCAGATCCTCAGCGATCCACTGGCCATTTACTTTCGAAAGGGCCATGTGCTGGCGCGAAAGCCCGGAGTCGTCGGGATAGCACAGTTGGCAGGCGCTGGAACGCCCCAGCATGATGCGATCACGGTCGAGAGGCAGATAGGTGATCTTGCCTTCAAAGTCGCGTATGAGAAGTTCCTTGGGAATAGCGGGTGAACTTTGCAGGGAAGGTGCCACTGCCTTAGCCTAACATTCGCGGAGGCGTGCTCGTACGGCTGTCACGCAGCCCGGCACCCGCGAAACGAAACGGCCGGCGCGCGAATAAAACCGCGATTCCGGCGAGTTGTCTGGACCAACCGCCTGTTAGAATGGAGTTGGGTAATTGAAAACGAGCGACGGAGCGCTCTTCAGGGAATTGCATGCCGACTTATGTGCTCGTGGGCATCCCCGTCGCGATCATCTGCATTCTGGGCGGGCTGGTGGTGTACGAGCGCCACGCGGAGAAGACCCACGAAAACAAGCGCGCGAATAGTCTCAAGCGTTGGGCGGCGTCTCAAGACCCGCCTTCGTCTTCGGGGGAGACGCCGGGCTCCTAGGCCCTCGTAGGACAGGCCCATGGCCTGTTGCGAGAAGGTGAAGACAGGCCATGGGCCCGTCCTACTCAGGCAGACCTGGGCGGGGCAGGCGCCGGGGCGATGCGATCCACCAGTTTGCGATAGGCCCGGGGATCCCCGTAGGGAACAAAAGCCGGGTAATGCGAGTGTGGCCGCAGCGGTGCCCGGGCGTGTTTGATGGGACAGAAATGCTGTT
Organism: Bryobacterales bacterium; assembly: GCA_963779075.1. Lineage (GTDB taxonomy): Bacteria > Acidobacteriota > Terriglobia > Bryobacterales > Bryobacteraceae > Palsa-187. The sequence goes on along the minus strand of CAVZWS010000009.1, from coordinate 47,391 downwards.
CGGTGCAGGCAGCGATCTCGACTATGTACGCCAGCAATCCGTTGGCGTAAGAACAATAGACGCAAGCAACTTTTTCGATGGCGTTGAGATACGCCAGGCGTCCGCGGTCAAAGACCAGGTAATCCCGGCGCGGGACTTTCGCGATTCCATAGATCGGAAAGCAAATCGCCTGGTAAACGGTGACCGCCAGATCCAGCACGAGAAACGGTATGGCGCACAAGTAAACGATCGGAGAGGTCAGGATCACGAGCGGGTGAACGCCTCGGAGATAGGCCCACAGCGGCTTCTTAAAGAGGCGATGCTCCAGGTGATCGAGCAGGCCTTCAGAGGCGGCAGGATAGGGCGAGCGGGCGTCCATAAGGTTCACCTCGGCTTTTGCAGAGCACGGCGGGGGCCGTTTCTGCCGGCTTTCAGGCGTCGCACGAATTCTATCCACCGTGAGGTGATCCGCAGGTGTCTGGAATCGTTGGCCTTGTTGATTTGGCCGCGGGAACGTGGAAGGGCGCTTGCGCATAGGCAGGGCTTCGCGCAAGATTGGCGTTTGCGCACGGGGTTACAATGAGATTGCCACTCAATGCCGGCCCAACCCGATCTCTCCAAGCTGAGCGTTACCCAATTCGCCGAGCGCTTTCGCGGCGAGATGATTCCGCTGAGCAACACGTTTTCGTACTTCTGCGCTTCGGTTCCGATGTCGGAGGAAGACCTGAAGGAGTATCTGGAAGAGCCGGTAGGGGCGCTGCCGCCGACGATTGCCCGGGCGCTGCCGAAGATTTCCATCCTGTTGGTGCCATACCTGGAGCGTGGCGACGGTCACGAGAAGCGCAAAACGACGTTGCCCGGGGCGGACTATGTCTCGATCGAGCGGCCTCCGGAAGGGCGCTTATCCCCGTACACGCAACTGAAGTTGGGTGAGGAGACGGTGCTGGCCTTCGCGCTGAAGGATCAGGAAGTGGCGGAATATCACTACCGCTTCTATCATCTGCTGGCAACGCTGATGGCGGATCACTGGAGCGACGACGTCGAGACCCGGTATATCCGCGTGCTGCGCGATGAACTGAGCGCCGATGTGCACGGGGAAGTGGACGAGCCCAGTTGGCGTCTGAAGCAGGCCATGCGGCGGTCGCAGAATGTGCGCAATGGCAAGGCGTTTCGCGAGTACGCGCGACAGTCGTTCGCCGACACGTTGACGCTTTATTTGCATGGCATCTGCTGCGATATCGACGTGGACACGGGTCCGCGGCAGTTGCCTAGCCGGTATCTGCGGAAGCGGCTCCTGCTGCTGGAAGAACTATTCGCGCCGCCGTCGGGTTACGCGGTGTTCCCCGAACAGCTCGAAGCGTAGTTAGGTGGCTGATCACTTCGCGTCGATCGTGAAATCCCAGATCTGCGGATCCAATTTGCCATCCGCATACTGGATCACCGCGTATTCGCCTGGCGCCATCGGCTTCATCGGCCAGATTCGGAAGAGCAGATCGGCTTCCTGCTTCTTGAAGGATTCGACCTTGTCGAACTTCTCCTCCACGATGCGGTCCTCTTTCAACTGGATGATGGATACATTTTCCACCACGCGCACGTTCTTCTTCGGCGTCAGCCGGACGATCTCGACGCCTTCATAATCGGAAAGCCGGAAATAAAACTCCGGACGAACATCGGTGAGGTGCAAGGGCGCGTGCTCGCCATCCAGTTCCACGGTGGATTTGCCGGGGACCGTGGGAATCGGCGACAACACCCTCAAGACCGTGCGCTTTTTGTCACTGACGATCTTCGATTCCGCCTGCTTCAGAGGGTCCATCGCGTCGCCGCGAATATAGTAGGCGCCCGGCTTAGTGGGAATGCTGGCGACCTGCTTCTGCGCCAGTTTCTCGGCCGCGCGTTCTTCGGCTTCGGCCTTGGCGTCGGCGGCGACTTGGGATTCGCGCTCCGCCAGCTCGGCTTTGGTACGGTCGAGGTCCACCATTTCGAGTGGGATCTCTTCCCACTCGCTGCGCTCGGTGCTGTAATAGCGCACGCGATCGGTCTTCACTTCGTACTGATTGGTGAGCTGGTAGGTGCCGTCTTTGAGATACAGCCGGTCGGCGGCGGAGGCAACCGCGGAAGCCAGCAAAAGAAAAGCTGCGGCGCGAAGGAACACCTTGCTTCTATTATGAAGGAATCCGAACTGGACCATCCCAGTCATGCGCATCGGCCTGCACACTTCCATCGCGAAATCGCTCGAAGGCGCAGCGCTGCGGGCCGCGGAACTGGGCGCCAATACGTTCCAGATCTTCTCGGCAAGCCCGCAGGCAATGGAAAGCCTCCTCTCCGGCGCGGCGTCGATCTCGCTGCTGAATCGGGCGCGCGACTAAGCACGATCTGACGCCGCTGGTGATCCATGACAACTATTTGATCAATCTCGCGGCAGCGGACGAAGTTGTCTGGGCGAAGTCAGTGGAAGCGTTCCGTGGCGAGCTCGAACGCGCCATCGCGATCGGCGCGGAGTATCTGGTGGCGCATCCGGGAAATTACAAAGGGCAGACCGTAGAGCAGGGCATTTTCAAATTTCTGCAGGGAATCTGCGCAAGCGGCGGCCGGTTTGAAGTTCGGCAAACTGATGCTGCTGGCCGAGTGCACGGTGGGCGCGGGCGCGCAAATTGGCGGGCGCTTCGAAGAGCTGGCGGCGATCCGCGAATTCGCGCCGCGTATGACGGATCTGCCGGTGGGCTTCTGTCTCGATACCTGTCATCTGCTGGCGTCGGGCTACGACGTTGCGAGCGCGGCCGGCCTGAAAGAAACCGTCGCGGAAGCCGAGCGTGTCCTGGGGCTCGACAACGTCCACGTGATCCACGCCAACGATTCCGAAGGGCCCGCTCGCATCGCACATCGACCGGCATCAGCACATCGGGCAAGGTTATATTGGATTAGACGGGTTTCGTCGCATTCTCACCCACCCGCAGCTTCGTTCCAAAGCTTTTATTCTTGAGACGCCGGTGGATCAGGACGGCGACGAACAGCGCAACCTGGACACACTGAAGAGCCTATGCCGGAAAGCTTCCACGACCAAAACCAGTACGACCACAACCAGATCGAGTTGAAGTGGGAGCAGCGCTGGAATAGCGACCCAACACTCTACGCCGCGGACCCCGCTTCGAGTGCACCGAAATATTACGTCGTCGAGATGCTGCCCTATCCCGAGCGGCCGCCTGCACATGGGCCACGTGCGCAATTATTCTATCGGCGATGCGCTGGCGCGGTATATGTGGATGCGCGGCTATAACGTCCAGCACCCCATGGGTTGGGACGCGTTCGGACTGCCCGCCGAGAACGCCGCCATCAAGCGCGGCATGCACCCGCGCGATTGGACCGTCTCCAACATCGCCGAGATGAAGCGCCAGATGCATCGCATGGGCTTCGCCTATGACTGGAGCCTGGAAATCGCGACCTGCGAGCCGGAATACTACAAGTGGAACCAGTGGTTCTTCCTGAAGATGTTCGAGCGCGGCCTTGCCTATCGCAAGAAGGCGATGGTTAACTGGTGCCCGGAGTGCGCCACGGTGCTCGCCAATGAGCAGGTAGTGAATGGCTGCTGCTGGCGTCACGAAACCACGCCGGTGGAGCAGCGCGCGCTGGAGCAATGGTTCTGGAAGATCACCGACTACGCCGAAGAACTGCTGCGCGACACTTACGAGAAACTTGAAGGCGGCTGGCCGGAGCGCGTGCTCTCCATGCAGCGCAACTGGATTGGGCGCTCGGAGGGATCGGAGATCGACTTTGCACTCGAAGGCGCGAGCGAGAAGATCCGCGTGTTCACCACGCGCGTCGATACTATCTATGGAGCGACCTGCTTGATCCTGGCGCCCGAGCATCCGCTGGCGCAGAAGCTGCTCGACGACGCCGGACGCGCCAAGGCCCGGCAGATGATCGATGCGCGCAAGCAGATGGGTCCCGGAGACATCGTCAAGGACGGTGTCTTCACGGGTCACTACGCGATCAATCCGTATAGCGGAGAGAAGATCCCCATCTGGATCGGCAACTTTGTGCTAATCGACTACGGCACCGGCGCGATCATGGCGGTGCCCGCGCACGACGAGCGCGATTTCGATTTCGCGAAAGACTTTTGGCATTCCGATTCGCCCGGTGATCCGTCCGGTGGACGGAGCTGCTTGACGCCGATCCCAAGGCTGCGTTTACCGAAGACGGCATCACTGAGAACACCGGCGAATTTTCCGGTCTCCCGAGCGCGGAAGCCCGCCGGAGGATGAACGCGTACGCCGAGCAGAAGGGCTTCGGCAAGGCGGCCATCACTTATCGCATCAAGGACTGGGGCATCTCGCGCCAGCGGTATTGGGGAACGCCGATCCCGATGATCCACTGCCCGAAATGCGGCGTTGTGCCCGTTCCCGAAGAAGACCTGCCGGTGATCCTGCCCTACGATGTGAAGTTCACGGGCAAGGGCCGTTCGCCGCTGGCCGAGGTGGCGTCGTTCATGAACGTGAAGTGCCCGCAGTGCGGGGCGGACGGGCAGCGCGAGAGCGACACCATGGATACCTTCGTCGATTCGTCCTGGTATTTCTATCGCTACTGCGATCCCAAGAACGACGCGGCGCCGTTCGAGTCCGCCAAAGTCAAGAAGTGGTTTCCGATCGACCAATACATCGGCGGCGTCACGCATGCGATTCTGCATTTGATCTATTCGCGCTTCTTCACGAAAGTGATGCGCGATCTGGGAATGATCGCGAACGACGAGCCTGCCACCAATCTGTTCACGCAGGGAATGGTGCTGGGCGCAGACGGCTCGGCGATGTCGAAGTCGAAGGGCAACGTGGTCGATCCCGAAGAGATGGTGGGCAAGTACGGCGCCGATACCTGCCGCCTGTTCGTCCTGTTCGCGAACGCTCCGGAAAAGGACATGCCGTGGATCGAATCGAGCGTCGGCGGACCGCGCAAGTTCGTCGAGCGCATTTACCGGTTCGTGAATGCGGAATCTGGAGCGCGATGCCGCGGGCGACGCGGCCGCCGACAAGCGAGCTCTGCGCAAGCTGCATCAGACGATTCAAAAAGTCACGGAAGACTTCAACAATCGCTGGCACTTCAATACGTCAATCGCGGCGCTCATGGAGCTGCTCAACACTCTTAATGATGAAGACGCGAACTTGTCGCGGGCCGCGCTGGATCAGATCCTGCCGGCGCTGGTGCTGCTGATCGGACCGTTCGCGCCCTATCTGGCCGAGGAATTATGGGAGCAGCTCGGGCGCACCGGTCCGGTGTTCCGCCAGCCGTGGCCGGCTTTCGAACCCGCGCTCGCGAAAGAGGACGCCGCCGACGTGGTGCTGCAAGTCAACGGCAAGGTGCGCGGACGATTGGCGGTTCCCTTCGGCACTCCGCAAGCGGAGATCGAAAAGCTGGCGCTCGCCGATCCCAAGGCGCACCAGTTTATCGACGGCAAACAGGTGGTGAAGATCATCGTGGTGCCGGACAAGTTGGTCAACATCGTCGTCCGTTGAAAGGTGCTAGGTTGAAGACATGCCCACAGGGACGCTGATCTCCGTAGAACAGTATCTGGCGACGAGCTATCGGCCGGATTGCGACTACGTGGACGGGCGCATCGAAGAGCGTAACTTGGGCGAATGGGATCACAGCAAGTTGCAAGCGGCGATCACGGCGTTTTTCTACCAGCGCCGCAAGACATGGAACATTTCGGTCGCTCCGGAACAGCGTGTTCAGGTATCGCTCGACGCGCTTCCGGATTCCCGACGTCTGTGTGGTTCTCGGCGAGCCAGCTGGCCAGATTTTCCGCCAGCCTCCGTTCATCTGCATCGAGATCCTTTCGAAAGACGATCGCATGACCGAAATGCAGCAGCGGATAAACGATTTCCTGGCGATGGGTGTGAGCTACGTTTGGGTGCTCGATCCATCCGGCCGGCAAGTGTACGTCGCGACTCCAGCGGCTGGCTTCCACGAATTCAAAGGCGACATTCTGCGCACCGAAAATCCCGTGCTGGAACTCCCCCTCGCCGAAATCTTCGCCTAGCAGAAAGGGCGTCATGTTCGAGCGCTACACCGAAAAAGCCCGCCGGATCGTCTTTTTCGCACGCTACGAAGCCAGTGAGTTTGGCTCTCCGACGATTGAGACCGAGTATCTTCTCCTCGGAATCCTCAGAGAGGACAAGGCACTTGCGAGCCGCTTCCTGCCTTCGAATGATTCCGTAGCATCCATCCGCCAGAGGATTCGCGCCCTGACTCCCCGGCGCGAAAAGATTTCGACTTCCGTCGATCTTCCGTTGAGCCATGAGTCCAAACGCGCGCTCGCCTATTCCGCCGAAGAGTCGGACAAACTCAAGCAGCGGCACATTGGCCCGGAGCACATGCTGCTGGGCCTCCTGCGCGAGGAAAAAAGCCTGGCTGCAAACCTATTGCAGGAACGCGGACTATCGATCGCAAGAGTTCGCGAGGAACTTAGGGCTCGTGGCGCCGATTCGCCGGTTAGTCCCGGCAATGCTCTGCAAACCAGGTTGCTGAAATACCTGGAATCCCACCACAACGAACTGCGCGTCTCCGCAGCCGGGCCGCATCTATACGTCAGTCTTCCGTCGACGGCGCCATTTTTGCTTATCCAGATTCTTTCGCCCACCGGCCGCTTGGCCGAAGTGCGCCAGGGAATCGACGAACATCTCGCCGTGGGACTTTTTTACTTTTGGCTGTTCGACCCCGGCGCCGGCCACGTCTACGTCGCCACACATGAGGCCGGTCTCCACGAATTCAAAGGCGACGTTCTGCGCACAGAAAACCCCGCTACTAGAACTCCCTCTCGACCGATGTTTTCTCCTAATTTCACCTTAGTACGGCCTCCCCAGTTGCGCTTAACGATAAGATAGTTGTATAGGTTATGTCCGCTACGCCAGAACCCGCGGTCCGCGCCGTAGGCCTATCCAAGGTCTATCGCTCCGGCGACGCCGATCTGGTGGTGTTTGCGGGGCTCAACCTGGAAGTCGCGCAAGGTGAAAAACTCGCGCTGGTGGGCGAGTCGGGCAGCGGCAAGAGTACGCTATTACACCTACTTGGAGGTCTAGACAGGCCAACGGAGGGTGCGATATACTTCGGGCAGAATGACATTTGCCAGCTACCGGCCAATGAGCTTGCGGATTTCCGCAACCGGGAGTTGGGCTTTGTCTGGCAGATTCACTCCCTGCTGGCCGAATTCACGGCGCTCGAGAACGTGATGATGCCCCTGCTGATACGCGGCCAAAGCCAGCAGCAGGCGGAACCCGTATCGATGGCGCGTTTGGAAGAGGTCGGCCTGCGCAAGCGAGCCACCCACCGAGCGGGCGAACTTTCCGGCGGCGAACAACAACGAGTAGTGCTTGGCGCGGGCCCTGGCCGGCAATCCCAGCGTGCTGCTGGCCGATGAACCCACCGGCAGTCTCGATTTTCGAACCGGCGAGATGATCATGGACTTGATCGACGAGCTGCATCGCTCGCGCCGTCTAACTTCCATTCACGTTACTCACAATTTGAACTTCGCGCATCGTGCGGACCGTGTTGTCGCGCTCGAAAGAGGGCAGTTGGTCGCGGCCAGCCAACTGCTTGAATCCGTGGCCCCGGGGAATCCGTCTAATACTATCGAGGGCAATCATCATGTTTGAACGCTATACCGAGAAAGCCCGCCGTGTCATATTCTTCGCGCGATACGAGGCCAGCCAGTTCGGCAGCCCTTGTATCGAAACCGAGCATTTGCTGCTGGGCCTCCTGCGCGAAGATAAAGCGCTAGCGAACCGCTTTCTGCGCTCCAGCGCGTCGGTGGAATCCATTCGCAAGCAGATTGAAGCGCACACCACGCTGCGCGAAAAGGTTTCGACCTCGGTGGATCTGCCGTTGAGCCACGAGTGCAAGCGCGTCCTGGCTTATGCAGCGGAAGAAGCCGAGCGCCTAAACCACAAGCACATTGGCACGGAGCATCTGCTGTTGGGACTTGCTGCGGGAAGAGAAGTGCTTCGCCGCTGACATCCTGCATGAGCGCGGGCTGCGCCTGACGCAGGTGCGCGATGAAATTCAGCGGTCCAGTTCGGAAAAAGTGTCCTCGAATCGCCCCAAGGAAAGCTCGCTGCTGAGCGAGTTCAGCCGCGACCTCACGCAGGCTGCGATGGATGGGCTGCTGGATCCGCTGATCGGCCGCGATACCGAGCTCGATCGCGTGATCCAGATCCTGTGCCGCCGGACGAAAAACAACCCGGTGTTGATTGGTGAGCCGGGCGTCGGCAAGACTGCCATTGTCGAGGGCCTGGCGCAAAAAGTAGCGGATGGCGATGTGCCGTCCTTCCTGGCCGACAAACGCATTCTCGCGCTGGATCTTTCGCTGATCGTCGCCGGCACGAAGTATCGCGGCCAGTTTGAAGAGCGCCTGAAGACCATCATGAAGGAACTGATGGAGAATCAGAACGCCATCATCTTCATTGACGAGCTGCACACGCTGGTGGGCGCGGGCTCGGCCGAAGGGTCGCTTGACGCCGCCAATATTCTGAAGCCGGCTTTGTCGCGCGGCGAAATTCAGTGCATCGGCGCGACCACGCCCTCCGAATATCGCAAATCCATCGAAAAGGACCGTTCGCTCGAACGCCGATTCCAGGCCGTGAAAGTTCCGCCTCCTAACGAGGAAGACGCGACCCGCATTCTGTTCGGCATCAAGGAGCGCTACGAGAAGTTCCACGCCGTGGCCTACACCGATGAAGCGATCGAGAACGCCGTCCACACTTCCGTGCGCTTCATACCCGACCGCTTCCTGCCCGACAAGGCTATTGACTTGATCGACGAAGCCGGCGCGCGCGTGAAGCTGCGCCAGACCACGCTGCCCGGCGAAGTGGCGGACATCCAGAAGCGCATCAAGTTCATCGTGCACCGCATGGAGAACGCCATCGCCAACCATGAGTTCGAGAAGGCGCGCTTCTACTCCGACGAAGAGCGCAAGGAACGCGAGAATCTGCGGATACTGCGTGAAAAATACAACCTGGACGACACTTCCACCGGCGTCGTGACCAAGGACGACATCGAAGACGTGGTCGCGCGCTGGACTGGCGTCCCCATGACGGCGATCCGCGAAGAAGAAGTTTCCAAGCTCCTGCGCATTGAAGAAGAGCTGCACCATCGCGTCATCAGCCAGGAGAAAGCCATCTCCGCGCTGGCTCGCGCTATTCGCCGCTCGCGTGCGGGATTGAAATCGCCCAAGCGTCCGGCCGGGTCGTTCCTGTTCCTGGGACCTACCGGCGTCGGCAAGACCGAAGTCGCACGGGCGCTGGCCGAGTTCCTGTTCGGCAGCGAGAAATCGCTGATCCGCTTCGATATGTCCGAGTTCATGGAAAAGCACTCGGTGTCGAAGCTGATCGGTTCGCCTCCCGGTTATGTGGGCTACGAAGAGGGCGGCCAGTTGACCGAGCGCGTCAAGCGCGCGCCCTATTCCATCATCCTGCTTGGACGAAATCGAGAAGGCGCACCCGGATGTTTACAACATCCTGCTGCAGGTGTTTGAAGACGGCCAGTTGACTGATGGCCTCGGCAACACGGTGGACTTCAAGAACACCATCATCATCATGACTTCCAACCTGGGAGCGCGCTTCCTCGACAAGCGCAGCCCCATGGGCTTCTCGGCGCCCGGCACGGGCGTGCCGGCCAAGGTGGAAGACCAGGTGATGAGCGAAGTGAAGAAGGCGTTCAATCCGGAGTTCCTGAATCGTCTGGATGAAACCATTCTGTTCACCTCGCTCACCGACGAGGATCTGCTGAAGATCATGCATCTGCTCGCCGACCAGATCAACAAGAACCTGGTCGCCAAGCAGATCAAGCTGCGCCTCAACGACGACGCGGCGAAATACATCATCGAGAAGACTCTGACAGATCGCAGCTACGGCGCCCGTCCGTTGCGGCGCGCGCTGCAGAAGTATATCGAAGATCCGCTTAGCGAAGCGCTGATTCAAGGCTCGCTGCCGCGCCCGTCCGAGCTCGAAGTTTATCTCGGCGAAGGCGGCATCTACGTGCGCCAGTTGCAGGAGGAGCCGGTGGGCGTCGCCGAGGGTGGCGTTGCCGAAGCGCCTCTTCCGCTTCCAGGCACTGCGCTGTACCTGTTTAACTAAGCTCGCGGGGGCGGCCCGCCCGGCGCCCTGCTACTTACGGCGAATTGCTCTCAGCGCCCTTGCCGCTGCCGCGTCTTCGATCACCGGCGTAACTTTAATTGCGAGTACGTCGGCCCACTGAGCCGCCCAGGCGAAGACCGCGCTCGGATCTTTCGACTGCACGAGCGCAAATCCTTGGTCAGCCAACCCGTGCCACCGTCCCGATAACTTCGCCGGTGGCGCCGGCATTCCGCCGGTTTTCAAAAAGCGGTCGACAGCCGCCTGGAATGTACCCGGAATGAAAGTCCACGAAACAATGTATTTCATACTGCCTCCTCAGTTGGTAATGAAGTTGGGATGGGCGCAAAGACAGCCGCCGATCGGGGACACCAGCATATCATTTTGGCGACTCGCTACTTTTGCGGCCAATACCCCGGGCGCACGCGAATCACTGCGTCGGGACGCGACGGGATCGCCACCTGAATCTGGTGGAAGCCTTCTTTGCTGCTGGAGTGGGCGTGAAACTCAGCAGATATTGGCTGTGAATTTCTTCGCCGGCGCGTGAGATCGCCTCCTCCAACGACGCGAGCGTAAGGAAAGCCAAATGGTGTCCGCCGGTCGAGCGCGCCAATGCCGCAGCCACGTTCGCTTTGCCAATTCGTCCTAATTCGATTGCGCCGCCGAGCAGATCCACGTTATTGTCGCCGCCCGGCATCGACGGGCTGTCGGCGGGCTTGGAGACAAACGTGGAACCCTGCACCGAATATGTCGCGGGTACACCTACCACGCCCGCATGCTGCGCGAGCTCGATGGCTTCGCTGAGCTTGCTGTTGCTTCCGCGGTCGCGCGATTCGCTCAAAATCAGCATCACGCGGCGGTTATTGGGCGGCCGCGTATCCAGCATCTTCACGCCCTCCACCACCGCGTCGATCAGCCGCGCCGTGCGAATGCTGCGGCTGCGGGTTCCTTCAAAGGCAGTGCGAATGATGCTCGAATCCGCCGTAAAATCGGTGCGCACGCGAATCTCATCGTCGAACTCGATCACCGCCGCCTGACCGCGCTCACCGATCACCAGCGGCTTGATCATGCCGCCCACCTGCTCGGTCCGCGCCAGCACCGGCGTGGAAATTCCGCTGGCTTGAATCAGAACCATCAGCGACACCGGCGCCAGCACCGTATCGGACGTGTCCATCCGGATTTGCTGCGGCACGCCTTCGTCGTTCAGACGGAAGTCCTCCACTTTCAGGCCGTCGATGAAGTTGCCCTTCTTGTCGGTCACCGTAACCGGCGCCAGCACCAGCGGCACGTTAGCGCGAATGGTGGCGGAGTTTTCCGGCTCCTGCGCAAGCAAGGGAAACACAAGAATTGCGGCGAGAAAGACGCAAGACCAACGCAGCACGCACCTATGGGACGCCCCCAGAGCCTTTCGCCGTTACGTTATGCAACCGTCACCCTCATCCATTATCCTTGTGGGCGCGGCTAGTTTGCTAGTCTACAACTTGTAATGTCAGACCGCATGGAAGAATTGCAGCGCCGCCACGCGGCGCGCCGAAGCGGGCGGTGGAGACGAGCGCCGCGCACGCCAGCACGCCGAAGGCAAGCTCGCCGCGCGCGAACGCATCGATCTGCTGCTCGACGAAGGCACCTTCGAGGAAACCGACAAGCTGGTTCGTCACCATTGCCACGACTTCGGCATGGAGGAACAAGTCATCGACGGCGACGGCTTCGTCACCGGCTACGGCCTGATCCACGGCCGTCCCGCCTACGTGTTCGCGCAGGACTTCACGGTCTTCGGCGGTTCGCTCTCGGAAGCCAACGCCAAGAAGATCGTCAAGATTATGGACCTGGCGCTCAAGACCGGCGCGCCCGTCATCGGCCTGAACGATTCCGGCGGCGCGCGCATCCAGGAAGGCGTGCTGTCGCTCGCGGGCTACGCCGATATCTTCCTGCGCAATACGCTTTCGAGCGGCGTGATCCCGCAGATCTCCGCCATCATGGGTCCGTGCGCGGGCGGCGCGGTCTATTCTCCGGCGCTCACTGACTTCGTCTTTATGGTCGACAAGACCAGCTACATGTTCGTCACCGGCCCCGACGTCATCAAGACCGTGACGCATGAGGACGTCACCAAGGAGGCGCTCGGCGGCGCGGCCACGCACAACTCCACCAGCGGCGTAGCCCATTTTCAGTCGCACGACGACGCCGAGTGCCTCCGCACCATTCGTGAATTGATGAGCTACCTGCCGCAGAACAATCGCGACGAAGCGCCGCGCGGCGACACCGACGACCCCGCCGATCGCCAGGACCCCGAGCTCGACACTATCGTTCCGGCGAGCCTCGAATCAGCCCTACGACATCAAGGATGTGATCCGCCGCGTGGCCGATCACGGAGAGTTTCTCGAAGTCCACGAGCACTGGGCGCGCAATATCGTGATCGGATTCGTGCGCATGGACGGCCGCAGCGTGGGCGTGGTCGCCAATCAGCCTGCCTATCTGGCCGGATGCCTGGACATCGATTCCTCCACCAAGGGCGCGCGCTTCGTGCGCTTCTGCGATGCGTTCAACATTCCGATCCTGACGTTCGAAGATGTACCCGGTTTTTTGCCAGGCACTGCGCAGGAGTTCGGCGGCATCATCCGCCACGGCGCGAAACTGCTCTACGCGTATGCCGAAGCCACCGTGCCCAAGATCACCGTCATCACGCGCAAGGCTTATGGCGGCGCGTATTGCGTGATGGGTTCGAAGCATCTGCGGACCGATGTGAACCTGGCCTGGCCCAGCGCCGAAATCGCCGTCATGGGAGCCGAAGGCGCGGTGAACATCGTCTATCGCCGCGAAATCGCTTCCGCCGAAAATCGCCGACGCCGTTCGCACCGCCAAGCTCGACGAATTCCGCGAACGCTTCGCCAGCCCCTTCGTCGCCGCCGAAAACGGCTTCGTCGACGATGTGATTGAGCCGCGCCTCACGCGCCCGCGCGTGATCCGTGCGCTGCGGATGCTGGAAACCAAAGTCGATACCATGCCGCGCAAGAAGCACGGCAACATTCCGCTGTAGCCGGGTGCGAAGTCAGCTCGCTGCTTCGGCAGCCAGCTTGTCGAAGAACTTCTTGATCATGGTTTTGGCGGTGCCGTCGATCAGACGCTGCCCTACCGCCGCGATGGTCCCACCCACTTGCGCTTCGCCTTCATAGGCGACCTCGGTCCCGCCAGCCTCCGCGGGAGTGAGCTTCAGCAGACCGTCGCCCTTCACGAATCCGATACGCCCGGTTCCTTCCACCACCAGACGAAAACTATTCGGCGGCGTCTGTTCCGTGATCCGAACTTTGCCTTCGAAAGCGCCCGACAAGCTCGCCAGCGCCATCTTCATTTTCATGCGGTATTCGTCGGGGCCGACTTTTTCCAGACTCTCGCAGCCTGGAATGGCGCGCGCCAGCACTTCGGGGTCCTGCATCACCGCATAGGCACGCTCTTGTGAGAGCGGCAGAGTGTACGTTCCGGAAATTTTCACCCGTTACGCCTTCGCCGCCGCCAGCGCCGCGTTGATCGCGCGCGCCGCGTACACCGTCGCCAGGTGCTTGCGATAATCGCTCGAAGCGTGCAGATCGGAGTTGGCATCGGCGCCTTGCGACACCAGTGCCGCAGCCTTCGCGACATCCTCCGGCGACCCCGCGGTTCCCTCCAGCGCCTTCTCCGCCGCTGTTGCGCGATAGCCGATGTTGGACAGGCCCGTGACGCCGATGCGCGCCAGCGTGATCTTCCCGCCGCTGCGCCGCACTCGCGCCGCGACGCCCACGATCGCGAATCCGCTGGCCGGCTGCACGTTCTTCTGATAACTGGTGCCGGTTCCCGCTTCTTCCACCGGGACCACGATCTCACGAATGATCTCGCCGGGTTCGAGCGTCGTCGTGAAGGAGTCCACGAAGAAATCCGCCGCGCTCACCGTGCGCTCGCCCTTCGCGCCGCGGATCACGACCTTCGCCTCCAGCGCCTGCAGCGCCGCTGGATAATCCGCCGAGGGATCGGCATGCGCCACGCTTCCGCCCATCGTGCCCATATTGCGCACCTGCACGTCGCCGATGGCCGAAGCGGTTTCCGCCAGCAGCGGGCATTTGGTGCGGACCAGCGCGGAGCTTTCCACTGAGTAATGCGTCGCAGTGGCGCCGATATGCAGCGCGCCGCCCTCTTCGCGAATGTAGTTCAGGTCCTTGATGCGGCCCAGGTCCACCAGATGTTCCGGCGCGGCCAGCCGCAGCTTCATCATCGGGATCAGGCTCATGCCGCCAGCCAACAGCTTGGCGCCGCTTCCCGCCAGCGCTACAGCTTCGTCCAGCGTTTTCGGCGCCGTGTATTCGAACGTCTGCGGAATCATTTTAGTTCTTGCCTCCCGCCATCACTTTCCAAATTTTCTCCGGCGTGAGCGGCATGTCGAGATGCCGCACGCCCAAGGGCGACAGCGCATCCACCACCGAATTCACCACCGCCGGCGAACAGCCGATGGTGCCGGCCTCGCCGACGCCTTTTACGCCCAGCGGATTCACCGGCGAGGGCGTGATGGTATGGTCGCTCTCCACCCACGGCATCATGTGCGCGCGCGGCATGGCGTAATCCATGTACTCGCCCGTGATCAACTGGCCGTTGTCGTCATAGACCGCCTGTTCCCACAGCGCCTGCCCCAATCCCTGCGCGACGCCGCCGTGGACTTGCCCGTCGACGATCAGCGGATTCAGAATATTGCCGCAATCGTCCACCGCGACGTAGCGGCGAATCTTAATTTGCCCGGTATCCTTCTCGATATCCGTCACGACAATGTGCGCGCCGAAGCCAAACATGAAATTTGGCGGCTCCCAGAAATGCGTGGATTGCAGCCCCGGCTCGGTGTTGGGAGGCAGTTTCATGGCGCGATAGGTCGCGCCCGCGATTTCCGCGAACGACTTGGATTGGCCGGTCTTGTTACAGGTCACCCGGCCGTTAGCGAAGGCGACATCGTCCGATTCGAGCATCATCGCGCCGAACTTCTTCACCTTCTCGCGCAGTTCCTGCAGCGCAAAATACAGCGCCGTCCCGCCGATGGCGGTAGCCCGGCTGCCGAACGTGCCGATGCCGTAGGGCACAATGGCCGTGTCGCCGCGCAGCACCAGAATATCGTCGATGTCGACGCCCAGTTCGTCGGCGGCGATCTGCGCAAAGGTCGTCTCCTCGCCCTGGCCGTGGGAGCAGGTGCCGGTCAGCACCGTCACTTTGCCCGACGGTTCGATCTTCACCGTGGCGCTCTCCCAGCCGCCGGCGGGCGTCGCGGGCGAAGGCCCAAAGCCGCAGATCTCGCCATAGGTGCAGATGCCGATGCCCATAAATTTACCCTGCTTGCGCGCCTCGGCTTGCTCCGCGCGCAGCTTTTTGTAATCCACAGTGGCCATGGCCTTATCGAGCGGGGCCGCATAGTTCCCCGAGTCATACATCAGGCCGGTCGCGGTCGGGAACGGAAACTCTTCGCGGTGGACGAAATTCTTGACGCGAATCTCGGCCGGGTCCATCTTGAGCTCGGCGGCAAGAATATCCACCATGCGCTCGATGCCATGGGTGGCTTCAGGACGGCCAGCGCCGCGATACGCATCGGTGGGAACACAGTTGGTGAACGCTCCGATGATGTCGGCACGCACGTTCTGGGTGCGATAGAGGCCCGGCATCATCAGCACGCTGAGCGTAGGAATTGCAGGCGTCAGCAACTGGTGATACGCGCCCAGATCCTGGATCAGCTTGAGCTTAATACCCAGGATGGTCCCGTCACTCTTGGCCGCGAGCTCGAAATAATCCACGTGTCCACGTCCGTGAATGGTCGTCAGGAAATTTTCGCGCCGCGACTCGATCCACTTCACCGGCTTGCCGATCTGCATCGCCACGAAGCCCATTAGCGCCTCTTCGGCATAGATGTTCAGCTTGCTGCCGAAGCCGCCGCCAACTTCCGGCGCAATCACGCGCATGCGATTCTCCTCCAAGCCCAGCATGCCCGCCACCAGCGTGCGCACCAGATGCGGCACCTGCGTAGACGTATACAGGTTCAACTGCCGGTCTGCGGCGCGCCACTCCGCCACCACGCCGCGCGTCTCCATGGCCGCCGGAATCAGGCGCTGGCTGGTGATGCGCTGCTTGACGACCACTTGCGCCTCGGCGAAGGCCTTGTCCACGTCGCCGCCTTCCTGGTGATAGTTGAACGCGACGTTGTCGGGCCACTCAGGATGCACCGCAGGCGCGCCCGCGGCAATCGCCTTCTCGGGATCGGCCACGGCCGGCAGCACGTCCCAGTCGATTTCGATCTTCTCGGCGGCGTCGCGCGCCAGGTACTTGTCGGTCGCAACCACTACCGCCACTGGATGACCCACGAAGTAAACACGATCGGTCGCCAGAATGTAATGATGCGGGACGCGAAGTCCCGGCAAAGATGCGCCGCACGGAACCGGACCCACTTTCATCGTGTCCTTCCCGGTATAGATCGCCGCGACACTGGGAGTTTCAGCCGCTGCCTTCGTGTCGATCGAACGAATCCGCGCCGCCGCGTGCGGGCTGCGAACAATCGCCGCGTAGTGCATGCCCGGCATCTGAATGTCGTCGACGTAGGTGGCCGTGCCGGTGATGAGCCGCGGATCCTCGCGCCTGCGGATGCGCTTGCCTACCAGTTTTTCAACTTGTGTAATTGTGCTTGCCATATCCGTCTCCCGATACTCCTCTTACTTGCCCGCCGCTGCGGCCGCCGCTCTCACCGCGTTGACAATGTGCTGATACCCGGTGCACCGGCACAGATTGCCTTCGATGCCATGACGGATCTCGTCGTCTGTCGGGTTCGCATTGCGGTCCAGAATCTGTTTGGACGCCATGATCATGCCGGGCGTACAAAAACCGCATTGCGCGCCATGCTGGTTCCAGAAGGCCTCCTGCATCCCGTGCAGCTTTCCGTTTTCGGCCAACCCTTCGATGGTAGTCAGGCTCGCGCCGTCGGCCTGCACGGCAAACATGCTGCAACTCTTGACGGCTTTGCCGTCGAGCTCAACGGTACACGCTCCGCAGAGCGACGTTTCGCACCCGATATGCGACCCCGTGAGTCCGGCCACGTCGCGCAGGTAATGGATCAGAAGCAGCCTGGGCTCTACATCTGGCGAATACTTTTTTCCGTTAATAGTCAGATTGATCTTCATGAGCGGACTCCAAGAAGGTTTGGGTTTCGAGGCCACGCGCCGATGCAGGCCGATACGAACATATCAAACTTGACCCGGAAAAACAAAAGGGTCCGCGACGGGGGCGTGCCCGGCGGACCGCGAACCGCCACGCTGGCTAGCACGCTCCGGTGTCCGAAGTCCTGGCGTCCGCGGGACTTTTGGCTCGCGTAGTGGGTTTCCGCTATACTTTCCCTACCCTATGGCTCAATTACTCGCCCTCTATCATCAGCCCGCCGATCCGGCGGCATTCGATCGATACTACTTCGAAACCCACCTCCCGATCGCCAAAAAAGTTCCAGGCCTGCAATCCTACATCGTGAACAACGGGCCGGTGAACGCGATCGCTGGGAGTCCATCGCCCTACTTGATCGCCGAGCTCTCTTTCGGCAGCATGGCGGACCTGCAGTCGGCTCTGTCCTCGGCCGAGGGCCAGGCGGCCGCCGCGGATCTGAGCAATTTCGCGCAGGCCGGCGTGACGCTTATGGTTTTCGAGACCAAAAGTGCCTGAGTACATCGTTCGCACGATTGACAACCTCGCCGCTATTTTGCAAGAATGATGCGGCACTATAAGGGAGCACTCATGCGTACCATGTTCGCGGGATTTTGCGTCATAGCCGCTGGATCGATTTTGGTTCAGCCTTCGTGGGGACAAACGCCCGCGCCGGAAGTATGGAAGTTCGAGCGTCTGGATAAGATCCACGGAATGCCGATCACGGTTGTCGGCCACCCGCACGTCATCAAGACGCCGTTGGGGAAGGCCATTCAGTTCAACGGCACGGATGACGCGCTATTCATCCCGGAACATCCGCTGGCCGGAGCATCCACATTTACCTTCGAGGCCATATTCCGTCCGGAGAGCGGCGGCGCGCCCGAGCAGCGCTGGTTTCATCTGGCCGAGCAGGATCCCAAGACTGGCAAGGATACCGACACACGGTTCCTGTTCGAGATCCGCGTGATCAACAACCAGTGGTGCCTGGATGCGTTCGTGCACACGCCCATGGTCGACAAAGCGCTGCTGTTTCGCGACAAGCTGCACTCGCTTGACGTCTGGCACCGCGTCGCCATGGTCTACGATGGGCAGGAATTCAGGAGCTATGTCGACGGCGAACTGCAGGGCAAGGCCGCGCTTCACTTCGACCCGGAAGGACCGGGACATTCGTCCGTTGGCGTCCGGATTAACAAAGTGAATTACTTCAAGGGGTCCATCCGCGAAGCGCGTTTTACCCGGCGCGCTCTGCCGCCCGAGGAATTCCTGAAGTTGCCTGCCGACAAGGCTGGGCATTGATTTTCCATGTCCGCGCCGGTGGCGCGCTAAAGACCATGCTGAAACGCGCGACTACATTCCTCCTTGTGGCCGCAGCCCTCGGCGCGGCCGAACTGACGGTGGATCATGTCAGCGTGGCTGGCCGCGACCTCAAACAGATGCAGGCACGGTTGGCGGCCCTGGGAATCCCCAGCGAATTTGGCGGTCCGCACAGCAACCACGCCACGCAAATGGCGCTGACAGGTTTTCCCGACGGCTCTTACTTGGAACTGATCGCGTTGCAGGAGAAGCCTGACGAGAAGGCGGTGGCGGCACATTATTGGTCCAAGCAGATCCGCGGCAATGCGGGTCCAGCGGCGTGGGCGGTGCGCGCGACCGACACCGGGGCCGAAGTCAAACGGTTGCGGGCGGCGGGCATTGAGGTAACGCTACAGCGCAGCGGGCGTGAGCGTCCCGACGGCACCCGCCTCGAATGGGAAGCGGCGCCGGTGGGGCCGGGAGCGAATGGCGTGTTCTTCCCGTTCCTGATTCACGATTTCACGCCGCGTGAAGCTCGCGCGTTTCCCAAGGGTCACCCGGCGACGAGAGATTTTAGCGGCATCAAGCGCGTGGTGATCGCGGTGCGCGATCTCAAAGCCTCCCTCGCGCGCTACCGGCAAGCGTATGCTTTGCCGGAGCCGCTGGTGCAGGAAGACGCAGGCTTCGGCGCGCGCCTGGCGTGGTTTAAAGGCACGCCGGTCGTGCTGGCGGAGCCGTCGGACGCGCAGTCCTGGGTAGCGCGCCGGATCGCACAATTTGGTGAAGGCCCGTGCGCGTTTCTGCTAGGCAAGCCCGAAGACGGCGCACCTCGGAGGACCGCGTATCAGACGGCCGCGAAGTCGCGCTGGTTCGGCGTGGCTATCTCCTGGTTCGACAGCGCAAGACTGGGTTGGCACCTCGGCTTCGAAGATTGAGCGCGAATCGCGCGGGCTATACTCGACGAAAGGTCCATGCAACCCGCGAAGCCGATCCAATCAACCAAAAGTGAACTCGCGCGCAGTCTAGGACTGTTCGATTCCACCATGCTGGTGGCCGGGTCCATGATCGGCTCCGGCATCTTTATTGTGTCGGCGGAGATGTCGCGCAACGTCGGCAGTCCTGGCTGGTTGCTGGCTTCGTGGATCATCACCGGCATTCTGACGCTGACTGCGGCGCTCTCCTATGGCGAGTTGGCGGCAATGATGCCGCGCGCCGGGGGCCAATATGTGTACCTGCGCGAGGCGTTTTCGCCCATGTGGGGATTCCTCTACGGCTGGACTCTGTTCGGCGTGATCCAGACCGGCACCATCGCGGCGGTGGGCGTCGCGTTCGCGCGCTATCTGGGCGTGCTGTGGCCGGTCATCTCGGAAGACCGTTACCTGATTGCGCCGATCCACGTTTCGATCGGCTACGCGTTGTCGCTTTCCACCGCGCAACTGGTGGCGATTCTGGTGATCCAGTTCCTCACCTACACCAACACGCTGGGGATTCAGTATGGCAAGCGGGTTCAGAATGTTTTCACAGTGGCGAAGATCGGCTCGCTGCTGGGACTGATCGGGCTCGGCATCTTCTTCGGTTGGAATCGCGCAGCGGTGGCGGAGAATTTTGGAAATCTATGGATGCCGCGCGGATTCATCCCCATCGCACCCGGTCTAACGCCGGAAACTTCCTTCGGACTGCTTGTGGCTTTGTGCGTAGCGCAGACCGGCTCGCTGTTTTCAGCCGATGCCTGGAACAACATTACCTTCACCGCCGGCGAAGTCCGGACGCCGCGCCGCAACGTGCCGCTGTCGCTGGCCTTCGGGACGGCGATCGTCATCGGCTTGTACGTCCTGGCGAACGTGGCCTACTTGGTGGTGCTCCCGCTGGACAAAGTGCAGACGGCGCCGCTCGACCGCGTGGCCAGCGCCATGGTGGGCGCGGTGTTTCCCAGCGCCGGCGCGGAGATCATGGCCATCGGCATCATGATCTCGACCTTCGGCTGCATCAACGGCATGGTGCTGGCTGGCGCGCGGGCCTGCTTCGCCATGGCCCAGGACAACCTGTTTTTCAAGGCCGCGAAGAAACTGAATAATGCGCGGGTCCCAGGCGTCGCGCTGATCCTGCAGGCGGCGTGGACCACGCTGCTGGTGCTGGCGCGCACCTACGACGCGGCCACGGGCAAGTTCGGTAATCTCTACGGAAACCTGCTGGATTACGTGATCTCCGCCGCGCTGATCTTCTATATCTTGACCATCGCCGCCGTCTTTGTGCTGCGCCGGCGCCGTCCGAATGAGGAGCGCCCCTACCGCGCGTTCGGCTATCCGTTCGTGCCCGCGCTCTACATTGCCGGCGCGTCGGTGATTCTGATTCTGCTGTTCGCGTACCGCACCTCGACAACCGTGCCGGGACTGGTGATCGTGCTCATCGGCGTGCCGGTGTACTTCTTGCTTAAACGCCGGGCACATTGACGTAACCTGGAGTGATGAAAGTTCTAGCGGCATTCCTCATCCTTTTTATCCCTTTTATCCCTGCGGTTTTCGCGGACCAGATCATCATGAAGGACGGCGACCGCATCACCGGCGCCATCGTCAAGAAAGACGGGGATAGCGTCACTATCAAAAGCAAGAACTTCGGCACCGTGACGCTAAAGTGGGCAGACGTCGCCACGGTAAAAAGCGATCAACCACTCACCGTAACGCTCTCCGGAGGGAAAACCGTCAAAGCCAACATCGAGACCCAGGGCGACCGTATTCAAGTCGCCGCGCCCGGAGCGCCGCAGGCAGTGGATCCCAAAGACGTCGTAACGCTGCGCGACGACGCGGAAGAGAAGACCTATCAGAAATTTCTGCATCCCAGATTGCTCGACCTGTGGACCATCACCGGCAGCCTCAACCTCGCCGGCACCAAAGGCAATGCTGAGACCTCCACGCTGACGACGCCCATCAATTTCGTGCGCGCGTCGAACACCACGCGCACCACGGCGTACTTCAATTCGATCAGTTCGTCGGCAAAGATCAATGGTGTAGATTCATCCACGGCGAAAGCAGTGCGCGGCGGATGGGGCTATAATCGCAACCTCACCAAGAAAGTGTTTTTGAACGCCTTCAACGATTTTGAATACGACAAGTTCCAATCCCTCGATCTGGGCGTGACGGTGGGCGGCGGCGTGGGTTATCTGATCTGGTCGCACGATGCCAGCCGCCTGAGCGTAATCGGCGGCGGCGATTGGAACCGCCAGGCCTTTGGGGCCGCCAGCGTGAGCGCGGCGTTCACGCGGAATTCGGCTGAAGCCTTTTGGGGCGACGACTTCAACTACAAGCTCAGCGCTCGGACCAGCTTCGTCGAGACCTTCCGCATGTTCGACAATCTTTCCGACACCGGGCAATACCGCATGAACGCCGATATGGGCGCAACGACGCAATTGACCAAATGGCTCAACTGGAATGTTTCGCTGAGCGATCGCTATTTGAGCGATCCGGTCCCCGGCTTCAAGAAAAATGATTTCCTCTACAGCACCGGGCTGGGCTTTAGCTGGGCGCGCTAGAACTGCCTAGTAGTGCCGCTAAGATCCGGCCGGCGATTTCTTTGCCTCTCTCACCGACTTCGCCGATCGGTCCCACGCAACCCGGGCAGCCTGCTTCACACAGGCAACCCCGCAACAGTGCCGCGGCGCCTTCGAGCAGCGATCGCGTCATCTTGAACAGCGGTGCGCTCTGCCCAATGCCGCCCGGATAATTGTCGTAGAGATACAGATTCGGCTCGAAAGTCTGCAAACTTCCCGCGATGGCCTCGGTGATCGAGATTCCCAAATCGCGCGGATCGCACATCACGCGAAGAGATCCAACCGTGCGCAGCAGTGCGCCTAGACCCACCAATCCACTTTGCTTGTCGGTAGGCGTCAAGTCCGCGAAGCGCGCTAGAAAGGCCTCCGGAAAATGCAGCCAGAATGCGGTGGTGTGCATCTCCTGCTCCGGCATCGAGAGGTTGCCCGCGCCCACGTTCTCCATGGTGTAGAACTTGATCTTTTTGAAGCCAACGATCTGCCGGTTGAGCCGGACATCGCCGTACGCCGCGCTGGCTCCATTCACGGCGGCCGATTCGAACTCTTCCAGCTCTTTCACTTGCGTGTAATCGATCGCGTCCGTAAAATAATCCGAATCCACGTGGCGGACGTAGGCCTTGCGCCCGTCATAATCGAAACGCTCCACTTGAAATTGCCGCGCGTCATGGAGATAAATCGCCTTCTCGTGGAGCGTCGTCAATGCAGCGGTGAAAGCCACCTCGCCGATCACCTGGTGGTCTCCGGTGATGTCGATCACCAAAAAGTTATCGCTCGAAATACTGCGCAAGCTCACCGCGTCGGCGGGATAGGTGTCCGAAGTCCAGTGCCAGGAGCCACGTGTTGCCGACCCGGAATGGTGCAGCAGCTTCAGGTCTGCGAGAAACTGGCACATTTCTCCCACATCGTGCGTGCCGAATTTCTCCCCGTCGCGCACCGGCAGTTCGAACGCGGCGCACTTCATGTGATTGAGCAGGATTTCCAGATTGTCGGGGTTTATATAGGCGTGCTCCGGTGGGCGCTCGAAAAAATACTCAGGGTGCTCGATGATGTATTGATCCAGCGGCGCGCTAGACGCCACCAGCACCGCCAGCGCCGTAGTTTGCCGGCGGCCCGCGCGGCCCGCGCGCTGCCACGTCGAAGCAATGGTTCCGGGATAGCCCGCCATCACCACTGCGTCTAGCGATCCGATGTCGATCCCCAGCTCCAGCGCGTTGGTCGCGACCACCGCGCGAATTTCGCCGTCACGCAATTTACGCTCGATCTCACGGCGCTCCTTGGGCAGATAGCCGCCGCGATAGCCGCGAATGCTTCCGGAAGGGCGATCGTCCTTCAAATAGGTGAGCAGCACCTCAGTCGCCAGTCGCGAGTTTGCGAACACCAGCGTCTGCTGGCCGCGATCCAATAGCTCGCGCGCGATGCGCTGCGTCTCGTTCAAATACCCTCGCCGTATGCCCAGCGCTTTATTCACCACCGGCGGATTGTAAAACACCACATACTTCTCGCCGGAGGGCGCCCCGTTTTCCGACACCAGCTCGAACTCGCGGCCGGTGAGCGCCTGGGCCAACTCGCGCGGATTCGCAATCGTCGCCGAGCAACAGATGAACTGCGGCGACGAGCCATAAAATTCGCACACGCGCTGCAGACGCCGCAGCACATTTGCGAGATGACTGCCGTAGACGCCGCGATAGGAATGTAACTCGTCGATCACGATGTAGCGCAGGTTCTCGAAAGCCTTGGCCCACTTGGTGTGGTGCGGCAAAATGCTGGCGTGCAGCATATCAGGATTAGTGAGCACCACGTTGGCGCGCTCGCGAATGGCGCGGCGTGCGTCCTGCGGCGTGTCGCCGTCATAAGTAAAGGCGCGAATTTCGGAGCCCATCGCATCCACGGCGCCTTGGAACTCGGCGAGCTGATCTTCGGCGAGTGCTTTCGTGGGGAACAGGTACATCGCGCGCGCGCCGGGATCGGCGATCAGTCGCTGCAACACCGGCAGGTTATAGCACAGCGTTTTGCCGCTCGCTGTAGGAGTGACCACCACCACACTTCGCCCGCCCGTCGCGTGCTCAAACGCTTCCGCTTGGTGTGAGTACAGTTGGCGGATGCCGCGCGATACCAGCGATTGCTTGAGAGGCGGCGCCAGCACTTCGGGAAACTCGGCGAACACTCCTGGCTTCGCTGGCTGGCGGCGGATGGCGCGCACCGGCGATTCGGGATCGGCCATCCATTCTTCGAAACGTGCGATGGCTCCGGCCAGCCCGGTGCGCCGCGCAAGTGCGCGGTCATTTTGTTGCGCCAAGTCGTTTTCGGCCAAGTGGGTGAGGTTCATTCTTCGCCCTTCCTTCGCCTATAGTAACACCGCAACGTTGTGAGCTGAAAACGTTTTACGCGTCGGCTTCCAGAAACTGCATGTCGTGCAAGCGCTGGTAGATGCCGCCGTGAGCGATCAACTCGTCGTGCGTGCCAGTCTCGGCGATGCGGCCTTGATCCAGCACCACGATCTTGTCTGCGCGGCGCACGGTGGAGAGCCGGTGGGCGATCACAATCACGGTGCGGTGGGCCATCAGATTCTGCAAAGCCTTCTGCACCAGGCGTTCCGACTCCGTATCGAGATGCGAAGTCGCTTCATCGAGAATCAAAATCGGAGCGTTCTTCAGCAGCGCGCGTGCGATCGCCAGGCGCTGCCGCTGCCCACCCGAAAGCTTAGTCCCACGCTCGCCGATGATGGTGTCGTAGCCTTGCGGAAGCTGCAGAATAAATTCCTCGGCCATGGCGTTGCGCGCGGCTTCGTGGATCTGCTCAGAGGTGGCATGGCGCAAACCGTAGCCGATGTTGGCGGCGACCGTGTCGTTAAAAAGGAAGGTATCCTGTGCCACGATGCTGATCTTGTCGCGCAGCGACGCCAGCCGCAGATCGCGAATATCGCGGCCGTCGATGCGCACCGCGCCGCCCGTCACGTCGTAGAAGCGCGGCACCAGATTGGCCAGCGTAGTTTTGCCCGCGCCGCTCGATCCCACCAGCGCCACCACTTGTCCGCGCTTCACTTCCAGTTGAATGGAATCCAACATGAAGCCGTCCGGCACGCTCGGGTAACGAAAACTGACATTGTCGAAATGGACGGACTTCTCGAATCGCGCGAGTCTCACGGCGCCCGGCTTCTCCTCCACGTGCCGATCGCGGTCCAGGTATTCGAACACTTTCTGCGATGCGCCCAGCGCCTGCTGAAAGATGTTGTGGATGCCGGTCAAGCGCTTGACGGGCTCGTACAGCATCAGCAGAGCGATGACGAAGCTGCTGAATTCGCCGGTGGTCATCGAGCCGGCCTTGATTTGCAGCCGGGCGTAGGTCAGCAGGCCCACGATGGTGATCGCGCCGAAGAATTCGATTACGGGGCTGGCAATGGCCTGCTGCGCCACGTAGCGCAGATTGCTATTTCGCAGCTTCTCGGCGCGGTCTCGGAAACGATTGGATTCGACCTCTTCCGCGCCGAAGGCCTTCACCACCTGGTGGCCGCTCAAGGTCTCCTGCAGCACCTGATTCAATTCCGCGGCGTTGTCCTGGGCGCTTCGCGTGGTTCGGCGGATGCGCCGGCCGAGGCGCAGCGTGGGCACCAGCACGAAAGGCAGCATCGTCAGGCTCACGCCGGCCAGCTTCCAATCGATCTGCAACAGGACCGCCAGCAAACCTAGTGCGGTAAAGCTTTGCCGCAGCCAGTCCGCCAAAATTTGCGACAGCGCGACTTGGATCTTTTCCAGGTCATTCATGATCGACGACATGACGCGCGCCGTCGAATTGGCTTCAAAGAAATGTGCGTCCTGATGCACTACGCGGTCGAACACGGTCTGGCGCAGATCCGTCACCGCGGAGAAGCCCACGTAGTTGATCAAATAATTCGCACAGTAGTCGCACAGGCCTTTGACGAAAAACACTGCCAGGATCCCCACGGCCACCATGGTCCACACATTGTGGATCGAAGCGGGCATCAGTTCGGAGAGATAGATCTTGTGGCGCAAGATGGGAAGCGTCACCAGCAATACTGGCGCGTCAGCCGACGCCGGATTGAGCACGCGGTCAAAGATGGGTCCGATGAGTAGCGCGGTGAGGGCTTGCGCGGCTCCCACGCAGGCCATGAGTAATACCGATAAAACCAGGTGCGGCGTGTAGGGCCGCGAGAAACGCAGAAGCCGGCCCAGTTCGCTCATGCTTCAGCCTTCACATTACTGTTACGCAGCGCTTCCGCCGCGGCCATCACCTCTTCTACCGCGATCTGGCTGATGCCGCCGCTCGACCTGAGTACTCGCGCTTCGGTGTGCCAGGGTGCCCACGTCACGGGGTCCGACGGGCCGAATAAAACTACCACTGGAATCCCAAACGCCGCCGCCACATGGGCCGGGCCGCTATCGTTGCCTATGAACAGAGCCGCGCCCGACATCAGGCTCTTCAGCGCGCTGAGCGGCTGGTTGCGAAGCACCTGGAACCTGGAGAACGGCGCAACGTCATCGGCTGGCCCGGCCACGATCATCGGTTGCAAGCCGGCGGCTTGCATTTGGTCCGCGACCGCAACGAATCGCTCGGCCGGCCAGGTTTTTTCGGCCGTCGCCGCGAATGGATGCATCACCACGTAGGGCGGGTAGGAGGGCCGCATCCCCGCGACCAGTTTGGCGCGCGGAATCTCCGTGCGCGGCACTCCCAACCAGAACATCGCCGCGGCCAAATGTTCCGCCGTGTGGACCGGCCGTTCTTCGCCCAGGATCTCCTGCGCGCGGGGAATCCGCTGCGAATAGATGCCGCTAAAGCGATGATGCCCGAACCCGACGCCGAACTTCGCGCCCGAGGCCAGCGTCATCCACATGCTGCGCGTGCCGCCGTGCAAATTCAACGCCATGTCTACCCGGGCGCCCACTCGCGGCGAAATTTCGTCCACGTCCGGATTGCCCTCGAACACACCGGCGAAGCGCGGCTCCACGACCACGCGCACTTGCAGATCGGGACGGTAGGCTTTGAGTAAAGCCAGCGCCGGAGTGGTAAGGACGCAGTCACCCATCGACCGCAAGCGGATCACGGCAATCCGAGAGCGCGACGGGAGCCGCGCCAGCAGAGATTCCATTTTTTCGCGCGTAGCCTATTCCGCGTAGCCCTAATCTTCGATGCGGGCTTCGTCGACCAGCATCACTGGGATGTCGTCGCGAATTGGGTAGACCCGCTTGCACTGCACACATTTCAGGCCGTCCGGGTTCTGCTTCAGCTCGAGGTCCGCCTTGTCCACGGGGCACACGAGGATCTCCAGCAGTTCCTTGCTGATGGCCATAACATTGTCAGTGTAGCACCGGCACGGCAGCCGGCTGGGGCGCGCGGCTCGCGCATTTTAGGCTCTTATCTTGCGGTACCGGTGGCCCAAAGCCCCTGAAATACGGCGCATGATCGCACCCGGCGCCGCCCGCAGGAACGCCACGATGATCTTGTAGCACCAGCCTGGCACCACGATCAACTGGCCGTGGTCGAAACCTCGCAGCGATTCCGCCACCACAAATCCGGTGTCGAGCCACAACTGCTTCGGGATCGGACCGCGATCCATCGCCATGCGGTCATGAAATTCCGAGTAGGTGAAGCCGGGGCAGAGCGCCTGGACTTTCACAGGGGATCGTTGCACGGTCAGCTCAGTGGCCAGGCCATTCGTGAAGCTGTTCATCCAGGCTTTGGTGGCGTTATAGCTGACGCTGGTGGGCGCTTGCTCAAAGCCCGCCACCGAGGACACATTAATGATGCCGCAGCGCCCGTCGGCGTCCGGCCGCGCCATGAGATTTTCAAGCGCGGCGTGCGACAGTGCGAGCGGGGTGAGCACGTGCAGGCGATGCATCCGATCCTGCACGTCCAAGCCGGCCTTGTGAAAGAACCCAGCCGCCCCGAAGCCCGCGTTGTTTACCAGCAGGCCGAAGTTGGTGGCGCTGCGGATGCGCTCGACCAGCGCGGCGCGGCCTTCGTCGGTCGCGAGATCGGCCGCCATCGCCTCAACCGCGACGTGGTGCTTGGCCACGAGCTCGTCCGCCAGCATCTTGAGCCGATCCTCGCGCCGCGCAACCAGTAGAAGGTCGTAGCGGCGTACCGCAAGCTGACGTGCGAACTCCTCGCCGATGCCGCTTGACGCGCCAGTGACCACCGCCAGCAAACGTTCAGTCATGGCCTACAGCGCCGAGCCTTGCCCGGCATCTACGAAGTTCCAGCCCATGCCGCTGATTCTAGCGCTTTCTGTATTGACAAGTGACAAGTGCTACTTTACATTGTACTCTGGTGATCAGGAGCTTCAAGCATCGTGGTCTCAAACGGCTCTATGAACGCGGTGACCGGAGCGGAGTTCGCCCCGACCCGTTGGATACGGTTGAACGAATTCTCTCGGTTCTCGACGCCGCCGTCGCGCCGCAAGCTCTGGATCTTCCGCGCTATCGCCTGCATCCGCTGAAAGGCGACTTGAAGGGTTTGTGGTCCGTGACGGTGCGGGCCAACTGGCGCATCGTTTTTCGCTTTGCGGAAACCGATGCTTTTGATGTTGAACTGACTCACTGCCACTAGGAAAGAGAAAACCGCCATGCCCATGAAGACTCCCGTGCATCCCGGCCGCGTCGTTCGTTTTGACTGCTTGGAGCCATTGGGCCTGTCTGTTGCCGCCGGGTCAAAGGTGCTCGGCGTGAGCCGGCAGGCGCTCAATAACATAGTCAACGGCAAGTCCGGTATCAGCCCGGAGATGGCGATCCGGCTCACCAAGGCCTTCGGCGGCACCGAGGAGACTTGGTTACGGATGCAGCTTGCCTATGACCTGGCGGCAGCCCGCAAGAATGAAAGCAAAATCAAGGTCCGCCGCCAGCACATCCCGCAGGAACTGCGCGTGTCGTGACGCGGAACGCGCGCGGCCTTCAGCTATTTGCATTCTGCAGGCGGTGCAAGGCTTTACCTCGACAGCCCTAACTATTCACGCAGTCGGCCGCGCTTCACGAGGCTGGTCCGGTATTGTTCGTACGGAATGCCCTTTTCCTTTCGGCGCGATTCGGAGACAAGGCCATCCCAGAAGTCCTCCCAGATGGCTCCGTGTTTTTTAAGGTCGATTTGAACGGCCACCTTACGGCCTTTCTCATCGGTCACGCACTGGATTCCAGTCATGAGTCTATTTTCCTTCAAGCGGCGGCATCAGCGCAGAAATCGCAAAACGTCAGCGCGCGCTTGTCCACCAGACGCCAAGTGTAGTGGACCGCCCTCGATGGTCGATGGCGGCCAGGAGCCAGAACAAAACAACGCCGCCAACAAACATCCCAAGGCGATGGTGACTCCAGGGGACGCGTTCTAAGCGATAGCTCAGATGGCCGTTACCCAGCCGAATGTTTTCCATTAGGTCGGACCACACCTCACCCAGGAGCACCCCGACCACACTCGCGATGATGGAGGTATAAACGATCATCACTAACCAACCCGAAGTTTCCTGATGGTCCGCATTGCGCCAGCAAACCCGGCGAACGATGAGGGTGGCCCCCACGCAATAGAGCGCGATAAAGGTCAGAATGACTGCAACGTCCAATTCTGTGGGGCGATGGGCGAGGTGCCAACGAATCTGCTCCTCCGTCACGCCGTGGTTGCTTCCAACAATCTGGAACAGACGCGCCATACACTGATCTCTCGTACGCCCATACTCAGCCCCATCCAGGAAGTGACCGGAGTGCGGTCCGCGACGCGCATCGGCGTAGCGAATAGCCAGGTCTTCCGCGCGTTCTGCGTCTCCGGAAAGGTGTCGTGCCTGCGTCGATCGACTCAGATCAAGCGGCTCAGCGATCTCTTTTGACCATTCGCAGTCTGAGTTCGGCGAAGCACCGGGAGAACAACCGACGATGCAAGTGAGCCAAAGAAGAGGGGCGTAAGTAGTCGTTTCATCGCTCGCCTCGTCTGCGAGGCCAACCGATCTGACTTTAAGGAGATTGGCTGATCGAATTATGGCACTTTCGGAATGTGAACAGATGACGGCAAAAACCTGCAAAATGCCCGCCCGAGTGCGCCTGACGATTGACCGCCTCAAGTCAACGGTTAGTCATGGGGCGCCATTTCCGCCCTCTCATCCAGCCGGTGCCCCCGCGCAGCCCACTCCGCGCCGCCCAGCACCAGCATGGACGCCAGGAATCCCAAAAAAATCAGCGTGACCGAATATTGGAACACGCCATACTCGCGCGCCAGCTTGCGTTGAAAGCCGGGCCAGACCAGCGTGTTGACGTATTTGAGCACCTCCATCAGCAGTCCCACAAAGATGGCTGCCGGCAGCACGCGATTGAGGGGAGTCGGCCCGTTCGGTAAATAGCGATAAATCAAGAACAGCACCAGCACCGCCAGCGGCACCGCCGCCAGTTTGAAGAACAGCAGCGACACCCACGCCGTGCTCCCGCCCGCCAGGTTTTGGATCCAGCTATTGGGATATGCGTTCACGCGGAATGACTGCTGATTCAGCGCCGTCAGAAGCATGGAACCCAGCGCCAGGCCACCGCAAATGAAGATTAGACCCAAACTGACGATCTGATTACGGACGAAACTGCGATTCTTGCGGATGCCCCAAACGCGGTTCAGTCCTACCTCTAAGGGTTCGAAGATGCCGTTGGCGGTGAATAGCAGCAGCACGATCGAGACCAGTTCCAGCGAGCCGGTTTGCGGCAAGTTTCGTTGCAGAAATTGACCCAAAGCGTCGGGGAAATAATCCCGCAGTGCCAAGTCGATGGCGCCGGCGGCTGCCTGTTGGCCGAAAACCCGCCGCGAAAGCGACAGCATAACGATCAAGAAGGGAAAGAACGATAGAAGAACGTTAGCGGCCACTGAAAAAGCGTAGACGTGCACCTCGGTCTGCATCCAATAACGGAAAGTGAGCCCCAATCCGGTCGCGAAGCGCCGCATGTTTTTCAGGTTAGTCGATGCGGGAGGGCGCACGCAGCACGGTGAGATGGCTAAGATGGAGAATCGACTCTAAATTTTATGAATGTCTCGATCATTGGAACCGGATATGTGGGTCTGACCACAGGAGCGTGCCTGGCTTTTCTGGGTCACAAGGTAACCTGCATCGATGCCGACGAACGCAAAGTGAAGGCGCTCCAAGCCGGTAAGATTCCCTTTTATGAACCGCACCTGCCGGAACTGGTGGCCGGCGCCAGGCACAATCTTTCCTTCACCACCGATTACGCGGAAGCCATCCCGCAATCGCAAGTGATTTTTATCGCGGTGGGGACGCCCCCCGGAGCGAACGGCGCACCTGACCTGAAGTACCTGGAAGCCGCGGCGCGCGGCATCGGTGAATACCTGGCGGGCGAGTTCGTGGTGGTGGTGAATAAATCCACGGTACCCATCGGCAGCGGCAACTGGGTGGAATCCATCGTGCGCGACGCCTACGAGAAGCGCACCAACCAGAAGGCGAAGGGCATGTTCGCTGTGGCCTCCAATCCGGAGTTCCTGCGCGAGGGCTCAGCCATTTTCGATAGCCTTTACCCGGACCGCGTAGTGGTTGGCTCCGACAACCAGCGCACGGCGGAAGTGCTGTATTCGCTTTACCGGCCCCTGCTGGAACAGACCTTCAACGCTCCGTCCTACCTGCCGCGTCCCGACCGCATGGGCGCCGTGCCTCTGATTTCAGCGGACCTGGCCTCCGCCGAACTCATCAAGTACGCTGCCAACGCGTTTCTGGCGCTGAAGATCAGTTACATCAATGAAATCGGTCAACTTGCCGAAAAGGTGGGCGCGGATATCACGCAAGTGGCCAAGGGCATTGGACTCGATGCCCGCATCGGCACGCGGTTTCTCCAGGCCGGCATCGGCTGGGGCGGCTCGTGCTTCGGTAAGGACACGGCGGCGCTGGTCGCCACCGCGAGCGAGTATGGCCTGGACTCGCAGATCGTCAAAGCGGCGCGCGACATGAACCGGCGGCAGCGCGAGCGCGTGGTCGAAAAGCTGCTCGACGAACTGAAAATCCTCAAAGGCCGCACGATCGGCCTGCTGGGGCTGGCGTTCAAGCCCGACACCGACGACTTGCGCGAGGCCCCGGCGCTAGACATCGCCCGTAAGCTGATCGAACGCGGCGCGCGCGTGAAGGCGCATGACCCGGTGGCGATGACCCGGTTTCTGCAGGAGTGCCCCGATCTCGATGTCGCTCTGTGCGCCACCGCCGAGGAAGCCCTGCAGGATTGCGACGCCGTGGTCCTGGTCACCGAGTGGCAGGAGTATCGCGATCTCGACTGGGAATCCATTAAGAACAGCATGCGCGGCCAAGTGCTGCTCGACGGCCGCAATCTACTCGACCGCGCCAGATTGTCGAAGGCCGGGTTCCGTTATTTGAGTCTGGCGGGCTAACGCTTACAGCCGGTCTGTACTTGCGCTTACAACTCGTCTTTGTATTGCTCCAGTGCAACCTTAACGAGTTGGGCGCGCGTGCGAACTCCTAATTTCTCGAACAGCACGCGCAAGGAAGCCTTGACCGCGCCCTCGGATAGGTTGAGGCCCGCGCCGATTTCCCTATTCGTGAGACCTTCCAGGATGGAGCGAAGGATGGTTCGGTCGCGTTCCGTGAGTTCAGGACGCGCCAACGCATGCGTCCGGTCAACCGATCTAAGCAATGGCGTGAGGTACTCCTCCTCCAGCCAGGTGCCTCCGCCATCCACGACTTTTCGGATCGCGTCGCACAACACTCGCGTCGAATGCTGCTTGTGCACGATTCCTGCGACGCCCGCCCGCATCAACTGGACGGCTTCCTGGCCGCTGATACCCGCCGTCAACACCAGGATGGTGCCCAGGAATCCGGCGTCCCGAGCGGCCGCGACGAATTCCAGCCCGCGGTGCGTCCCCAAGTCGACGTCCAACAGGACCGTCACGGTGTCTTTAGCTCCGGCCAGAAGAGACATAGCTTCCGCGGAAGAGCTGCATTGTCCAAACACCTTGAATCCAGGCTCTCTCTCGATGCCGCGCGCCAGCCCTTCGCGGAACATTATATGGTCGTCGATCAAGAGGAGATGGATGTTCGTAAGCGAACTATTCATGACTGGCCTCGGCGACTGCTAGCAGCTCGACGGCGAAACAGGAGCCCGCGGACTGCGGTTCGAACCGCAGCTCACCACCGTAGCTTCTCACGATGAATCGCGACAAATAAAGCCCGAGGCCGCTTCCGGCAGCCCCCTCCTGAAAGGGCTCAAACAGCCGTTCCGTGATGGGGACACCCGGGCCGGAATCGCGGAATCGCACGATCACCTTTTGTCCTTCCGGCCAAATCGAAATGTCCAACTCGCGAGTGGGAACTTCCTGCACGGCGCGGTGGCTATTCTGGACCAGATTCAGAAAAGCCTGCAACAGCCCGTGAGGTTCGCCAACCACCGAAGGAACCTCCGGAGGCAAATGCCATCGCACTGTCCCTTCAATCTCGCGCCAGTCGGGTTCGATCACGATGCGAAGATCGTCCAGCAATTTTCGCAAAGGCACGTCTTCCAGCTCTTCAGCCGCCATGGACTTTAATTCCAGTGATGCAATAGATTCGAGTCCCATCGCCAGGTTGACCAATCCTTGCAAGTCGGCATCCGCGGCCAGGCCGTGCCGCTCGCTCAGATTCGCGCACAACAAACTCATGGCTCCGCAGAAGTTGCGAACTTCGTGCGCGACCGCTGCGGTGGCGATTCGATTCCCCTTCAATAATTGACGCAGCCCGTGTTCTTCAAGGTCGCGGAGTTCCTCCGATGAATCCACGATGATCGCCGCCAGGCGCTTGCCACCCGGGACCGCATAAGAAGAAAACCAAATGTGCGCGAGAAAAATCTCTCCGTTATCGCGGTGTCCCTGGCACTGGGCCGTGGTGCGCAGGCGGCGGCGCTCCGGATCCAAGGCGAGAGCGTCGGTGAGCATGGGCAAATAAGGCCCAATGGGCCGCCCTTGGAGTGCTTGCCCCTGAGGAATCGCGAATAGGCTGTGGGCGGCGTCATTGGCGGCTAAGACAACTCCTGTCGCGTCCACAGTAAGGACCGCCGCGGGGCTGCTCTCGACCAGAACCTTCAACTGTTCCTCGGCCTCCCGGCGCAAGGTCTGTTCGTGCTCAATTCTGACCAGGTGATGAGTCGCCTGCAGGTGCTTGCGGACTAAAGCGGTCACGAACTCGCCGGAAACGAAGTAGGCGAGCACCGCAAAGACAAAGCGCAGAACCAATTCCGTCTGGGAGCCCGCCACGTCGAACCCGGCTCTGAGGTAAGAACAAAAAATTGCTAGAGCCAGAGTTCCCCAAATCGGCAGCACCACTGCGCCCAACATCATCGGAAGAATGTACAGCGCGGCCAGCGAGACGTTCCTGCCGACGAACCAATCCGCATAGGCGATCAACGCGATCAATGCAGCTGTGGCGGCGAGGATTCTGGCGTGCCCCGCCTTAAGCAAAAGCGCGATCATTAGTCTAAGAATAGAGTTCGAAGGATAGGCGGCACAAGGCGTTTTGAATTTTCGTTCGCCTATAATTTCAGGATCGAACGATAGCCTATACGCATCGAAAGATAGTTTCACGGCCAGCTGACTGCGGCAAATCACATCGATATAAGGCCGTCAGCGATCACCGTGCCCGCTCGGCATTTTCCCTTCCAATACCGTGGAAATATCTTTGGAAATCACTCGTATGTCTTTCGATAACAAATAGAAAATGGCTTCCGCATACATTAAAAAAATCGATTGGACGCAGTGCAATGCATCCCTTAGACTGCAAAAGAACCGACATCTGCTTCCCGCCCGGTCTGCGGGAGACATTCCGTTAAACAACTTTGTTTTTCATTGAGGGCACCGCGCCACCTTGGCCGTAGGTGTACCCAAGCGCCAGCGGACTTAACTACCAACGTAGAGAGGAATCAATTATGGAAAATAGACTATCTTTTCCGGGCAAGCTGAGCCGATTGAGGGATCGCCTTCGGAATCCGGAATGGCGCCAATACGGCAAGATCCTGATCATGGGGAAACTGACCGGCGTTGGCCTGATTCTGCTGGCCGCGCTTCTGCTGAACCCCGACTTGATCGGCTTTCGGACGTTTGCCGCGGACCCGGTCTTGAAGGGTAACGACATCGTCAACCCCATCAACACCGTGTGGACGCTGGTTGCGGCGTTCCTGGTGTTCGGTATGCAGGTGGGCTTCACTATGCTCGAAGCTGGTTTCTGCCGTTCGCGTGAAACCGTGAACGTGCTGATGGAATGCGTGGTCGATACCTGCCTCTGCGGTCTTTTATTCTACGCCTGGGGCTTCTCGTTCATGTTCAGCCATGGCAACGGATTCATCGGCATGAACTGGTTCTTCCTGCAAGGCGCGCCGCATACATATGAAGGCACCGGCGTCGCGTTCCTGGCATTCTGGCTCTTCCAGTTCGCGTTTGCCGACACCTGCTCCACCATCACTTCGGGCGCGATGATCGGCCGCACTGCTTGGATGGGCGACCTGCTCTACAGCTTTATGGTTTCGGGCTTCATCTATCCGATCATCGGCCACTGGGCCTGGGGTCCGGATGGCTTCCTGGCCACCATGGGTGCTGCAGGCTTCTTCCTGCCTTCGGTCGGCACGGGTTTCCATGATTTCGCGGGTTCGACGGTCGTGCATACCATCGGCGGATTCATCGCACTGGCGGGCGCCATCGTCCTCGGCCCGCGCCTGGGCCGCCGCTTCAAACGCGACGGCGGTGGACCCATGATGCCGCACGATCTCACCATCGCTGCGTCCGGCGGCTTGCTGCTCTGGTTCGGCTGGTACGGATTCAACCCTGGCAGCACGCTTTCGGCCATGGACTTTGAAGGCATCGGGCGGGTTGCCGCCAACACCACGCTGGCCGCTTGCTCGGCTGGTCTGGCCGCGATGTTCGTCGCTTACACGATGAGCAAGAAGTGGGACGTGAGTTTCACGGTCAACGGCTTCCTGGCGGGATTGGTCGCGATCACTTGCCCGTGCTACTGGGTCAGCCCCACCGGTGCGATTCTGCTCGGCGCGGTAGCCGGCGTCATCGTGGTGTACGGCGTCGAGCTGCTCGAGTACCTGCGCATCGACGACCCGATCGGCGCGGTGCCGGTGCACGGGATGTGCGGCATTTGGGGGACAATCTCGCTGGGCCTGTTCGCTTCCGGACAGTACGGCGCCACTGGACCCTTCGCGCCGGATAACTCCGCGCCTCTCAAAGGCCTGTTCTACGGCGGCGGCACGCAGGTACTGGTAGCCCAGATCATCGGCAGCGCGATCATCACTGTCTCCACGTTCGTGGTTGCCATGGTGGTGATGTACGCGGTCAACGCGATGGGCCTGCTGCGCATCTCGGCCGAAGGCGAAAACTACGGTCTGGATTTGCACGAGCACGGCATCTCGGCTTACCCCGAATACGTGATCTCTTCGATGGGACGTCCGGGCGGGATGGTGCCTGAGAAAGCGATGCATTTCTCGGCAACCGAACCGCTCCCCGGCATCCGAGCCGCCGAGCACGGGCGCTAGGGTCTGGTACACTCTGCGGGCCGCGTGAGGTGCTCTTGCGCGGCCTTCATCTTGCAATCGAGTACGGTTCTTCTGAAAGGACAGAAATCGAATGAAGAAGATTGAAGCAGTCATCCAGCCCTTCAAACTGGACGAAGTCAAAGACGCCCTGATCAAGATCGGTGTCGAGGGCATTACGGTCTCCGAGGTGCGGGGGCACGGGCGCCAGAAGGGCCATACCGAGGTCTATCGCGGCAGTGAGTATAAAGTCGACCTGCTGCCAAAAGTGAAGCTGGAGATGGTGGTGCGCGATGCACTTCTGAGTCCGGTCGTCGAAACGCTCACCACCGCCGCGCGCACCGGCAAAATCGGCGATGGAAAGATCTTCGTCGCCACCATTGACGACGCCATTCGCATCCGCAATGGAGATCATGGCGAGAGCGCGCTTTAGTCCGTCCGCCTGGCAGCACGATTTTCTGGGGAGTCTTTTTATCCAATGCTCGACTTGCAGCAGCTAGAAACATTCCGCGTGGTGGCGGTCGCGAATAACTTTAGTCGCGCCGCCTCCCAACTTGGCTATCATCAATCCACGGTGACTTTTCACATTAAGTCGCTGGAGCGCGAATTGGGTGTAAAGCTATTCGAACGTGAACGCTTCTCGAAGTCCATCGCCATGACGGAAGTCGGTCGGCGTACTTTTGAATATGCCGAGCGGCTTCTGGCGCTCGCTGAGGAAGCTAAAATCAAGGTCGCGTCTTTCACACGGTACCGTTCCCGAGAAGTTTGATCCTTATATTTAGCCTAAGCGAGTTCTAAACCGGCGGACGCAACTATTCGCTCGCCGCGGTCCTAGTTGGCATTCCGAATCGCGGGTTGGCAGAAGCTCCATGCCACAATAGAGACTGGGTGCCCGAAGCAAATCATCTCCGCCATCTACTCGAAGAAGATCCTCCCAAGGGACGCCTGGATCACGCCGCTCTGGAACTGGCCGCCATCGACACGCCCGGCCTTGAACCCGAGCCCTGGCTCGACCGCTTGAACGAGCTGGCCTCGCAACTGGGCGACCGCCTGCGTAATTTCAACGACGGCCGCGACTTCGTCGAGACCGCGCAGCGCTACCTGTTCGGCGAGCTCGGCTTTCACGGCAACGAGGACGACTTCTTCGATCCCCGCAACAGCTGCCTGGACCAGGTGCTCGAGCGGCGCGTCGGCATTCCCATCACGCTCTCCGTGATGTACATGGAAATCGCGCGCCGTCTGGCGATGCCGGTCTTCGGCATCAGCCTGCCGCGGCACTTCGTCATCCAATTCGATGACGGCAACTATGCTACCTACATAGACCCTTTCAACGGCGGCCGTCCCATCACGGCGCAGGACTGTTTCGCGCTGGCGGGGGCGAAGGTGGCCGACCCGGTGCTGCTGCGCCACGCCTCGAAAAAGGAAATCGCTATCCGCATGCTGCAGAATTTGCGCGGTGTCTATCTGCGGCGCAAGGACTGGGCGCGCGCCGTCGATACATTGGACCTGCTGCTGGTCGGCGTGCCTGGATTGTCCGCCTGGTACAAACAGCGCGGCCTGCTGGAACTGGAGTTGAAGCGCTTCCAGGCCGCCCGCCGCGATCTGGAGCAGTATCTAACCATGGAACCGGAGGCCGCCGACCGGCCGGAGATCCTCAAGCAAATGCAGGCCATCCACGCGTGGCTGGCAAGGGTAAACTAGAGCGAGGACCACGCGGGTCCCTAAACTAATGTACGAATCCGAACCCGACAGCGAGACAGTATTGGCGCAGTTCAACCGCCTGATCCAGGAATTGCTTCGCGGCAACATGCATCGCAATACCTTTCGGCCGTGGGAGATCGAGTTGCTTCTGGATATCGAAAGCTGCAGCCTGCGCGAGGCCCACAAGCGCGACACGCTGCGGCGCTATCAAAAGGCGGTGCAGCGCCATATGGAAAAAGGGGCGCGGCAGCCGTTGAAACTTTCCGAGTACCTGGCTGCCGTCAAGGCCAAGCGGGGTGGCGCGACGGAAAAAGCGGCGTCCTGATTCCGGCAATGCAGGCTCCTATCCCCCGGCGGAGATTCCTGGCACTGGGGGGCGCAGCCGTTGCGGGAGTCGCCTGCCAAGCCCGAGCGGCGGGTGTTGACGTGTCCCGCTTTGCCCGATTCGACGGCCTGCGGGTCCGTTATGAGAGCTACGGCGCGGGCAGCGAGGCGCTGGTATTCATCCATGGCTGGGCTTGCGACCTCACGTTCTGGCGCGGCCAGGAGGCGCTCTATAACCGGCCCAATCGCCGCGCGCTATTGATCGACCTGCCGGGTCACGGATCGAGCGATAAGCCGCATCGCGCCTATCCCATCGAGTTCTTCGCCCGCGCCGTGGAGGCCGTCATGCGCGACGCTCAAATCGAGCGTGCCGTTCTGATCGGTCACAGTTTGGGTGGCCCCATCGCCTATGCTTTCCTGCGGGAGTTTCCGGAAAAGGCTGCGGCGCTGGTGCTCGTCGACGCCTTCGTTTCGCGCCACATGGCCGGGCCCGCGGATCGCGCCGCTACCGCCGCCTATTTCGCCAAGGTCGCCCGTAGCCTCCAGGGCGCCGCCGGCGAGAGGAACTTCGCCGAGCGTGTCGAATCCTGTTTCAGTAAGCAGACGCCTGAC
Organism: Bryobacterales bacterium; assembly: GCA_963779075.1. Classification (GTDB taxonomy): domain Bacteria; phylum Acidobacteriota; class Terriglobia; order Bryobacterales; family Bryobacteraceae; genus Palsa-187. The sequence continues at coordinate 8,164 of CAVZWS010000009.1, read as the reverse complement.
GCCTTGCGCGCCGAAATCCGCGCGAAAATGACCGCGACCCCCAAGTACGTGCGCATCGCGGCGCTCACCAGCATTTCCTCGCTGCGCCCGCCCCCGGACGACGAAACCTTCGACCTGCCGGCCATCGCCATCCAGGCCGCCGAGCCGGGGACCCAGGCGCGCTTCGAGCTGATGCGATCCATTTTTCCGCGCCTCCAGCTCAGTAGTTGGGCGGGGGCCGGTCATTTCCTAATGATGGAAGATCCGCAGCGCTTCAACGCTGAAGTCGAGCAGTTTCTCGCGGGGCGTTCGTGATAGTGGCGTAACATTCCCGCTTGAGTCAGCATCCCTTCAAGCGTTCGTGCATCATGGTAGTAATGGGGAAGTTCATGAAGTTCAGGTTGCTTTGGGCAGGATTGCGTCTGCTTCCGCTGCTTTACACCCATGTGACAGCCCAAGCCGTCCCGCCCGCCCCACCCAGCCCCAGCCTCCCGCCTGCGTGCACCGTGCAAGGTCCCATCGACAATTGGAATGCGGCGGCGCAGCTAATCGCGGGTGTCAGCAACGCCGCCTACGCCGGGTCCATGACCGACGAACAGAGGGCCGCCTGGACGGATTATTCCAAAACCGCCGCGTCGGACTGGAACCGGCTCAAGCGCCGCTATGTGGATCGCATCTCGGCGTGGCGCAGCAAGTATCTGCAAAAATCCCCCGCCGTGAATTCCGTCTTTTATCCCTTCAGCGGGCCGGACGCCACCAATCCGCTGGCGTTTTTCCCCGACGCGGGCGAGTACGTTCTGGTGGGCCTGGAACCGGCCGGCTGCATCCCCTCCAAGGTCGAGGACTTCACGCCCGAATACTGGCCGGCACTCCGCGAAGGCTGGCAGACGGCGGCCTCCATGGGCTTTTTCAAAACCGAGAACATGGAGCGCGACCTGGCCGAAGGCCCCGCCAGCGGAGTCTTGCCCGTGCTCCTCTTCCTGATCGCGCGAGCTGGCAACTCGGTGGTGGACGTAACGCCCGTCGGCATCACGCCCACCGGCGTACTGATCGAATCGAACGATAAAGCGGCGACGGAGACTCGCGGCCTGACGATACATTTTAAAGACCCCCGCCAGCGCCTCCGCACGCTGCGCTACTTCGCGCTCAACCTGCAGAACCGGCGTCTCGACAGGAAGCCCGGCACCACCAAATATCTGCGAACCCTGCCGCCCGGCGGAACGCTGGTGAAATCGGCGTCCTACCTGATGCATAAGAAATACTTCTCCACCATTCGCAGCGTCATTCTGAGCCGCAGTAGCGTAGTGATCGAAGACGACTCCGGCATCCCCTATCACTATTTCTTTGAACCGCCGGTGTGGGACGTGCGCCTCTTCGGCGCCTACGACCAGCCCATCAAGCTGTTCGAGACCGGTGTGCAGGACGATTTGAAAGCCGCCTACGATGCCCGCACCGGCGTCGAGCCGCTGGATTTCAGCATCGGCTACAAGTGGCGCCCGAACGAATCCAACCTCCTCCTTGCCATACGTAGGACCGGTCCATGACCGGTCTCCGCCAGCCCCGCGCGCTATCCTAGTTCCATGGCAGATCCGACCACTCCAGCCCCCGCCGGCCACACCGTTTTTTGCGTAAAGCTACAGAAGGAAGCCCCCGGCCTCGACGAAATCCCCTTCGACGGCCATCCCCTCGGCAAACGCATCTACGAGAACGTTTCCAAAGAAGCCTGGAAGGGTTGGGTGGAGCACATGAAAATGATCATGAACGAGTACCGCCTCAACCTCGGCCAGCCCGAAGCCCAGGAGTTCCTGCTCAAACAGATGGAAGAATACTTCTTCGGCAAAGGCTCCGAGCTTCCTCCGGAATTCAAGCCGGAAACGCACTAAAAGTTTCGCGGCTCCCGCTAGCCGCCCTCGCTTCAACCGTGTAAAATCAGCGCTGGAAGGACTTGGTCTTGCGCTTGTGTCTATTCTGTTTGCTGCTCTCCGCTTCCCTTAGAGCGCAGCCCGCGCCCGACTCCGCTGCGAACGCCGCCGCCCGCACCGCTCGCGTTGAGGGTCAGGTGCTCAGCCAGGCTGGGGAACTCTTGCGCAAAGCCACCGTGCGGCTGGAGCCTTATTACGCGGACCGCGGCTCGAATATGTCCTACACCGACACCACGGACGGCGCCGGCAAATTTGTATTGGAAGGAGTCCTTCCCGGCCGGTACACGCTTTCTGCGGAGCGCACTGGATTCCTTCCCGCAAGACTACGGCTCGCGCGGCGCCGCCACTGGCAGCCCTGGGTCGGTACTCACCCTCACTGCCGGCCAGATCGTGAAGGACCTCAATTTCAAGTTAATTCCCCAAGGTGTGATCACGGGGCGCGTAACAGATGCCGATGGCGATCCGATGCCTGGCGTTCAGGTCTCTGTGACCCAGACGTATCATGCGCGCGGACAGCGCGGACTGGTGCCCAAGGGACGTGGTGAAACCGACGACCAAGGCAGTTTCCGCATCGCCAATCTTTCACCCGGACCCTATTATGTCTCCGCCGATGACACGCAATCGCGCACGCGGGCGCAAGACAACACGGTACGCCCCGGCCGCGTTTTAAACCGTGCCAGCAACGTTACCACTTACTATCCGGATTCTATTGATGCCGCCGGTGCCATAGCCCTGCAGATCGTTGCCGGCTCCGAGCTTCGCGGGATCGACATTCGAATGCGCCGGGAGCGAGTGTTCTCTATTCGCGGACTGACGATTGACGCGGCCACCGGGAAACCCGCCAAAACGGAGTTACGTGCCCAGCTCAAGGGTGCTTTGCCATACGGATTTGACTCCGCATGGGAAACTTCCAGCCGTGAGGACGGAACCTTTGAGCTTCGCAACTTGCTTCCCGGTGAGTATGTTCTCATGGCGTCTTCCACGAGCAATAACTCGGAACCGGCCTACGGACGCGAGGAAGTCAGCATCTCCGATTCGGATATTACGTCGGTGCAGGTGACTCTGGAGCACGGCGTGACAGTCGCAGGAACCGTCAAGCTCGAAGGCGGTGGGCCGCGCGTTCATCTGTCGATATTCCTCTCCGATTTGGGAGGGGCATCGGGCAACGTCATTACGGAAGCCAAGGACGATGGTACTTTTGAGTTGCCCGGCATTGCTTTGGGTAAATATGCCGTACACCTTCAGGAATTACCGGAAGGAGTGTATGTGAAGTCGATCCGGTTCGGGCAGCAGGATATCACGCGCACGGTGCTTGATCTAACCTCTGGCGTGAGCGGCACTCTCGATATCCTGCTTTCGCCGGGCGCCGCAGAGGTATCCGGCACAGTGAAAAATAAGGATGGCGCAGCGATGACCGGCCTCGAGGTCACGCTCTGGCCCAAACAGGGGCTATCGAAAAGCGTTTACCGAGGTTCCACTGACCAGAACGGCGATTTTCACATCGCGGGCCTGCCTCCCGGCGACTATTACATGAACGCATGGGAAGATCTCGATCCATACCTGAGCTTCGATCTGGAGTTTCTCAAGCGATTCGCGTCACCGGAGACGACCATTACTCTGGAAGAAGGCGCGCACCAGACCGCCCAGCCAAAATTGATTTCTCGTGTGGACGCGGCCGCCGAGGCAGCCAAGCTTCCCTAGTTCGTTCCGCTTCCGCGCAATTTTCGCTTGCTTTTAGTGTACTAGCTGTCATAATACACATGTGATCCCGTTCCGCCTGGTCTTTCAACCCGGCGTTTCTCTTTACGAGCAGGCCGCCTATGCTGCCAAGAAAGCCATTGTGTCCGGCCAGATGCGTCCCGGCGACCCCTTCCCCTCGGTGCGCGCTCTCAGCAAGGCCCTCAAGATCAACCCCAATACCGCGCATAAAGTAGTCGCCCATTTGATCGCTGAGGGATTGCTCGAAGTTCGCCCCGGCACCGGTACCGTAGTAGCTTCGCGCGCCTCAACGCCCGCCGAGCGCAGCCACCTGCTCAAGAAGGAGCTGGAACAACTGGTGGTCGATGCGAAGCGCCTCGGTCTCGAACTGGATCACGTAACCGCCGCCCTGGAGCAGCATTGGAAGCGGCTCGAAGGAGGAAAGCCATGAGCGATATCCTGCGCACCAGCGATCTTACCAAACGATTCCGAGCCACGCCGGTGCTCAATCAGCTCAACCTGACGGTCCCGGAAGGCAGCGTCTACGCGCTGGTAGGCCCGAACGGAGCCGGCAAAACCACCTGCATCAAGATCCTGATGAACCTGCTCCGGGCCACGTCTGGCCACGCGGAGGTTCTCGGCCACGATTCACGCCGCCTGTCTCCGCAGGACTTCGCGCAGATCGGCTACGTCTCGGAAAATCAGGAACTGCCGGAATGGATGACGCTCGAATATTTCCTGGGTTATCTGAAGCCGTTCTACCCCGCCTGGGACGACGCTCGCGCCGCTGAGCTGCTGCGCCAGTTCGACCTTCCGCCCTCTCGTAAGCTGAAGGAGCTGTCGCGCGGGATGAAGATGAAAGCTGCGCTGGCCTCCTCTCTCGCCTACCGTCCGCGATTAATGGTGCTCGACGAACCCTTCACCGGGCTCGATCCGCTGGTGCGCGACGAGTTGATCGAAAGCCTGCTCGATACCGCCGAAGACACCACCATATTTCTCTCCTCGCACGATCTCGCCGAGATCGAAACCTTCGCCAGCCACATCGGTTATCTGGACCACGGCTTTCTGAAATTCTCGGAAGAGATGGCAGCGCTCACCGCGCGCTTCCGTGAAATCGAAATCACGCTGGCGTCTCCGGCTGCGCTCCCGCGACCCTGGCCCACCACCTGGCTGCCGGCGGAAGCTGCGGCTGCGGTAGTCCGCTTCGTCGACACCGAGTTCAACCAGGAGCGCACCGTCGCAGAGATCCGCCGTCTGTGGGCCGGCGTCGAAGATATCTCCGTCAGGCCGATGCCGCTACGAGCGATTTTCGTGGCGCTGGCCAAGACTGGAAGGAAGGCGGCCTAGAATGCGGCAAACTCTGCATATTTTCGGAAAAGACGTCCGCGGCCTGACTTACGAGATCGTGGCGACCCTGGCGTTGGTCGCGACCTATGTATACTTCAGCCTTGCCGGCTCAAGACTTATGCCCACGGAACCTTTCACGGAGCTTCTGCTGCCCATCGCCGCATGGGTTCTGATCGCCCGGTCGATTCACGCCGAGGCCTTGCCAGGCACGCAGCAATTCTGGCTCACCCGGCCCTATTCGAGCGGAAGCCTGCTCGCCGCAAAGGTCCTGTTTCTTCTGACTTTCCTCAGCCTGCCGAAGCTGGTCTCCGACGTGATCATTATTCATAGGTATGGACATTCTCTGGGGCCGGTGCTTCCCGGGCTCCTGTGGAGCCAGTTGTTATTATTCGGCGCGTTTGTCCTGCCGTTGGCTGCGCTCGCCACCTTAACTTCCAGCATGGTGCAACTGTTTTTCTCCACCTTGCTTCTCCTGCCGATCTTACTGTTCGGTTTCGGGGACGCCTTTGGTCCAATGAATTGGATCACTCATTCCTACACCACCGCCGCACTTGCGCTCGCTTCCGCCGTCATCGTCGCCATGCAATATTCGCTGCGCCGAACCGCTCTGGCCCGCCTCGCCGGCGTCGCGCTGGGACTGGTAGTGATGCTCGGAGCCGCTATAATTCCCCTCTCGTTTGTAGTGGCCGTTCAGGCCCGCCAGTCCAAACGGCAAATCGATGCCTCGCAAGTCCACGTCTCACTCGATGCGGAAAGGCAGTCTGCGAAGCCAAGCGTTTCGCGCGATTCCGCGACAACCGTAGGCGAAGTTGGCGGGCTTTATAAGCCCATCGACGTCCCGCTTCGGATCACGGACCTTCCGAAAGATGCCGATGGCAGCGAGATGGACGCCCACATCATCGGAATCGGCGTGCGCATCGAAGCGGCCGACGGGAGTGTGTGGCCCTCCCGCGAATATTCGGAGACGACGTTCCAGTTATGGCCAGACGCACAGACGGACCTAAGGGCGTCCGTGCCGATGGCCTTCTATACACGAGTGAAGGATCAGCCCGTAAAGCTTCACTGGACCGTCTATGTGACATTATTCGGAAACCGCCGGACAACATTGATCGGGAGTGAACTAACGGCCATACCCGGTGGCGGTGCGTGTTTTATCGAATCGCCTTCTCGAGGAAACATACGCATTTGCCTGGGATTGTTCCGAGCGCCGTCCAATTTGTTCCTGATGCCATCACGAAGTTCAAGCCCGTTCCAGCTATCCTACTCTCCGTTCCCGGCGGAATTAGGAGTAAGCCCCGTCACGATCGGTTATTATCAGGGTTCTCTATTGGACACACAGCCGGTCCCGTTACTAACACTGGAGCCAATGGCGTATATCCAGCGTGAATTTGAAATCGCCGGTCGGCCATTGCGCGATTTCGAACCGCCGCCTCGGCGGCCGGTGCCCATCCCGAGCCAGTAACGCTACGCCTTCTCATCTGCGTCCATCTGTTTTCATCTGCGAGCGATTTTCAGTTCGCTTCGCCAGCCGATCCTCGCGCTTACGCAATCCCGCCGAAGCCTCCAGCGCCAGGGCACCGCGCGTCAATTCCAGAGCCTGCGCGTAATTCTTAGTGCGATGCTCGTGGTGTTTCGCGAGCTCTTCCATCGCTCGTACGCGAAACGGATTGCGGCATGCCGCCAGGTCGTTCCACACGCCGACGGCAGCGTCGTCGCAGCCCAGTTTGCGTTCCAGCGCGGCAATGTCCCACAACGTGCGGAACAGAATCGCGTCGGGCAGGCCAGCGTCGACAGCGCGCCGGAAAAGATTGCGAGCTTGCTCGGCATCGCCCGATTCCCGCAGCCAGCGCGCGATTCCTGCCATCTCAGCGCCGTGGCGCAGTGGGGCGGTGGCCGGATCTTTGAAAGCATAGGGCACGATCCCTGTCAGACAGGCCAGCGTCAAAATATCGATGGCGTTGTGGTGAAACACCGGCAGCAGCCGCGCCATCTCCCCAGTGCGGACGTAGTCGAAATAGATGTACGGGATCATCGCGCCCGGCACGTCGCCCTGGCGTTCGAAGCCCAAAATCTGCTCCTCTAGTTCGATCAGGCGGCAGCTCTCGAAACGCAATTTCCACAGCCGCCGCGCGCCGTGCAACAGGTCCAGGTGCTCGAAGCGGGTAAACGGCGAGCGCGTGCGATTCAGGCGGTAGCGGGTTTCGAGCAGCGGCTGATCGAAGGTCTTCCCGTTATACGTGATGAGCACGCGGAACGGCTCCAGGTACCGCGATAAAGCATCCAACTGGCTGGGTTCCTCGCCAAAATCGCGCATGAAAAACTGGCGGACATGAAAACCTTCGGCGGTGATGCGCCCCACGCCCACCAGAAACGCGCAGGTGCCGGTGCCGCCCGCGAGCCCGGTGGTTTCGGTGTCGAGAAAGGCCCATTCCTGCGGCGGAACGTCGCGGACAGCGCCATGCGACAGTGTTTCGAGCAGATTTCCGGGAAGCTCCGCCAACTCGCTTAGCTCCGCCGAGCCGTGGCGGCGATGGCGTGCATAAAACGTTTCGGTCTCGAAATGTTTTCCGAGTTCGGTCTCGATTTCCTCGCCTGGAAACCACTCCTGTACGTGGAATTTCTGTGGAAAAGTACGCGAAACACCCGTGGAATAAGGTTTTTCCGGCTTTCCGTATTTTTCCTCACACTCCGCGGCAACGCGCGCCATGCGCTGGCGCAGAGCCGCCAGTTGATCTTGTAGCTCGCTCATCGCCTGTACGCTGCCAGGATAGCATTCGTTGCGTGTATCAACGGAAACCGCCGTGGCAACGCGCCGGAAATTTGCGCATTGCACGAAACCCGCTAATAATCGGTGTTTTTATGCACTTTTCTCTTTACACCAGGATTGCGCATCCCGTATGATGCAGTAGTAAATGCGTGCCTGTCGCCGCTTGCGGCAGTGGCGCGCGAACGAAAACGCAACATCGGGAGAATTAGATTTTCGAAAAAGGAGCAATATGGCAGCAGCAAAAATGACGCAGTCCCAATTGATCAAGAAGCTTGCGGAGACCGTGGGTGTGCCTACCAAGGTAGCGAAGGCGTTCACCACGGCTTACGCCGATATGGCCATCGCCGAAACCAAGAAGAACGGTGTCACCGTTCTGCCCGGCATCGGCCGGCTGGTACGGGTGGACCGCAAGGCGCGCATGGGCCGTAATCCGGCGACCGGCGATCAACGA
>CAVZWS010000008.1:0-386517 GCA_963779075.1 Bryobacterales bacterium | reverse complement strand
GACACTGCGAACCGATAGAGAGGAACTCACCTTTCCGATCTGTGTCCATCGGTTCCCATCTGCGAGCCAATACGCCTTACTCGGCGGCATTCGACTTTGGGGTGTTGGAAATTGAGAAGGAGAGCGAGGGTTAGGTCGGAAGCATGGAGGTAGCTTAGGCATTGGGCCAGGTGGGTTGGAGCGAAACGATCCACGCATTTCAGCTCGACGATGAGAATGTTTTCGACTACCAAGTCGGGCTGGTATTCGCCGATAATCTGCCCCTTGTAGGCTACGGGGTAAACGGCTTGGGTGACGACTGCTATGCCTCGAAGGTTTAGCTCGCTCGCCAGGGCACGCTCGTATAGCTTTTCCAGAAATCCGGCGCCGAGGGTGTTGGATACTTCGAAGGCCGCGCCGATTACGGCCTCGGTCAGAGAGTTCAGGTCCATTTAGGGTAGTCGTGCGTGAGGGAGAGAATTCTCTCTTATCTGTGTCCATCGGTTCCAATCTGCGGGCAAAAAAAGAGAATTGGCTCGCAGATGGGAACCGATGGACACAGATAAGAAATGAGAACGTGATGTTATCGCAACTGATCGGGCTATGCGCCGACGGCCTTGGAGCCCTCGGCGGCTTGTTCGATGAGCGCCGCGACAGGGCCTGGCTGCGAGACATAAATAGCGTGGCTGCCTTTGATCTCGACGACTGTCGAACCCGCGCGCTTTGACATGGAGCGCTGGGCAGCAGGCGGGATCATCTTGTCTTCGGTGACTACCAGGTACCAGCTGGGCTTCGCCCGCCACGCTGGCTCGCTGATCGCACCGGTGAGAGCGGCTACGCCCCGAGTTCCCTGCCCGCTTCCGCGAACGCGCGGAAATCGGGCGCGAACGGGATGCGCGGAAGTTGGCGTTTCAAGTTGGCCGCGAAAGGCTCGCGGTATGCGGGATGATGCAGCAGCGCGTAGAGGTAATGGAAAACGTCGCCCTCGCTTTGAGTCAGCAGCCGCGGGCCAAACTTTTTTCGGGGAGAGGCATTGCGCGAGATGGACGAGATCCCTCGGAGTGCCAACTCCTTTGTAGGAACGCGTTCGCAGACCTTTTCGAGGGACCCGGCGCCGAAGGTATTGGACACTTCATAGCCGCGCCGGCGACGGCTTCAAAAGGAGATTGTTCATAGGCTTCTCACCATTTCCCCACCACCGGCATATCGCCGCCGATACCGCCGAACGGGAATGCGAAATCCTGGCCGGGACCGGTACTGTCGAAGGTGTGATTGCCGTTGGCGTCGAGGACCCAGAAGAAACCATCGCGGAACACGCCGACTTTGCTTGTGCCGTCGCCGTTCCAGTCGCCAACTACAGGAACATCGCCCGCTATTCCTCCATACCCGAACGCTTGATCGCCGCCCGTGCCATTGATGTTGTCGAGGACGCCGTTGCCGTTGGCGTCCAGAATCCAGTAGAAGCCCAGGCGAAACAGCCCAATCTTGCTAGTGCCAGACCCGGTCCAATCCCCGACTACCGGAACATCGCCCGCGACCCCGCCAAACGCGTAGGTATTGTCGACGCCTTGTTCGAAGACTCCGTTACCGTTGGTATCGAGAATCCAGAAGAAGCCTTGACGGAACAAGCCAACTTTACTTCTTCCGTCGCCGTTCCAGTCGCCGACGACCGGTACATCGCCGGCTTGCGTCCCCACCGCCAGGTTGTAGACCGCATCGCCTCCGTCGAATACGCCGTTGCCGTTAGTATCCAAAATAAATAGACCATTGCTGGGCCGATAGATTCCCACTTTTGTCGTTCCTGTGCCGGTCCAGTCGCCCGTGATCGGGATGTCGCCGGCGATACCGCCAAACGCGAAAGCGCGATCTGGCGGGGAATTGAACTGTTGGTCACCATCCACGTCCTGTAACCAGTAGAAGCCCGAGCGAAACACGCCCACACGGGAAGGGGTCAGCTGGACAATCGTCGGGTCCAATGCCAAGTTATTACTGGTGTTTGCCTCGTTTTGAAGGACGACCCTCGCATAGTTGACAAGGCTTGAGGGCGCGTTTGTGAGCACATTTACGGTCACTGTGATTGCTGGATAACTGGTGCCGGGTGCCAACGAATCCAGGCGCGAGCAAATTCCGGATGATAGGGTACAATCCCAACCGAGCCCGCTTAGCATGGTAGCCGTCAAACCTGCAGGTAAGACGTCGGTTATGGCAACTGAACCGGTGGTGGCAGTGCCGCCTACATTTGAGACTGTGATCGAGTAGGTTGCTGCAGTTTGCCCCTGGCTGAAGTTGCCAGCGTGGGAGACCGCAATGGAAACATCCGCGGGGAGCAACGGCGAGCCAATATTTACCGTATCCAAAACGAATGCGCTTGTCGCCGAACCACCTCCCGACACCGTCGCCTCATTCGCGGTGATTCCCGGTTGGGCATTGTTAGTCGTATTGACATTTACGAGCACTGTGACCGGCGAAAAGCTCGACCCAGCAGAAAGTGGGTCGCTTCGGGAGCAAGAGGCAGTGGAACATGTCCAGCCGTTACCCGACATGGACGTAATTTGCAGGCCGGCTCCCGGCAATTCGTTCACAGTGACGGGTGCGGAGGTTGACGTTCCCCCGATATTCTTGACAGTCACAATAAACGATGCTCCGGTTTGCCCTTGCGTGAAATCTCCGGCGTGGGTTTTTGTGGATCTCAAGGCCGGAACCACAGAGCCCAGAAAAAGAATCGCGGTGGCGACGGTTGAGTCCCGATTTATGGATACGAAATCCACGCGACCGTCATTATTAAAATCACCTGGTATGAGCTGATAAAGGTGCGTAGTCGGCGCAACTTGAATGCCGACTGGCTGCGAGCTTGCGTCACCATTACCTAAAAACATGTGCAGTTCGTTACTCAAATTTAGACCAACAGGACCCACTATAAGATCCGCGAGTACGTCAATCTCTTGATCTCCGTTAATGTCAACGGTCGCCAAACCTGTAGCGGATCCGTTGTTATAGTCTTGTGCGGAGTACGTGGCGGGCAGGCCAAAGCTTCCGTCGCCGTTGCCACTGAGCACGGCGACGCGCGAACCATACCCCGGAGCCACGACAAGATCCAACTTGCCGTCGCCGTTCAGATCCTCTAGAGAGAGAGCATCGTAGGCGACATAGGACCCGAGCGAGATCAGCGGATAACTTACCGCGGGCCGAAACCCGCCATTTCCGGTGCCCAGTAAGACGACAACCAGACGGCTGCCTTGGTTCGGAGTGGGAATTACAGTTACGATGTCGGGAGTCCCGTCTCCATTTAAATCCCCCGCAGTTATAAACAGGGAGGAGGTCATGCTGCTGGGTCCAATGGAATATTCTACTGGCGCGGAGAAGGTTCGGTCGCCGTGACCTAGAAGGATTCCGATCGTCGCCCCGGGGGAATGCATAACTGCAATATCGGGAATGCCATCCCGATTGAAATCCGCCACCACTAGAGGGCCCCAAGCCGCTGGCAAGACGAGTGTGTTCCCAAAAGTTCCGTCACCGTTGCCGAAAACTACCTTGACGGTTGTGGGGTCGGAAAGCACGACGTCTAACTTGCCATCCCCATCGAAATCCGCTACTGCCACCAGTGACGCGCCGACGTTTATCTGAAAGTGCGAAAAGATAGGGCTCCCAAACGTGCCATCTCCGTTTCCCAGAATCACCGATAGCAAATTCGAGTTTCCAGCGACGACTAGATCTTGTTTCCCGTCACCATTGAAGTCTCCCGCCGCCCCCCAAAGGGGGCTAATTCCCACGTTGAGAACGGAGGACGTGAAGCCGAACGCCGGCGCGGAGGCCACTGTTTCCACGATCGTGTTAGATGTAGCGGCCGAGTCTTGGGCGCTACCCCAGAAGCGCGCTAGCAGTTTGCGATTGCCAGTAACCGAAAAGGCGACGTTGAGCACAGCCATGCCACCGGATATGGGCACCGTACCCAGCACAGTACTGCCGTCGTAAAAAGTTACTTTTCCAATAGCCGAGGTAGGACTTACGGTTGCGGTTAAGGCGGTTGTTTGCCCAAATGCCACCGGACTTGGAGACGCGGCAAGAGTTAACGTCGCAGCATGCAGAAAGCCGCCGAAGAAAGCCATCACGATCGGGAATACCAAATGTGCGGGCAGTGTGGGACAGAAATGGAGATATCGCCTCATAAATACCGTTACCGCGGAAGCATAATTCGTCTGGGAATGATAGCCAGCGACTGCAATTCCCAATGGTGGACCGAAGCGTCCGCCAAATGCAAGACTTAGCCGGCGCGAATCATCGTAATCCATCGTTGGTGCGTGGGGCTTGAAAAACCATCACTGGTCCGAGACCGGGGCGAGACGCGCCCGATCCATTCTGAGTTGAGACAAATTCCGGCAAGCCTGATTTTGGAATCGGCCGGAACGGCGATATCAATCCGATTCCACGACGGTCTGCCCGCCTGCGGGAAGCAGGCACTTGCCTTTACGGCGTAGCTACATCGGTTCGGATCATCCTCTGGTAAGATCCTTATTGCGATCATTGGAGACAAAATGAACCGTACAGCGATCCCTGTGCTGATCTTCTTGGCAGCAGCGGTTTCCGTACCCGCGCAGCAGCCGACCCCGGGGGCTGCGGCCCCAGTCCCTCTTTTTTCCGCCGAGTTGATTAAGTCGTTCACGCCGCCGGATAACCCGATAACGGATGCCAAGGCGAAACTGGGCGACATGATCTTCGACGAGAAGCGCGTCTCGGCCGATGGCTCGGTAGCCTGCAATACCTGCCACTCGCCCCGCAACGGTTTCACCACCCACACCGAAACTTCGCGGGGCGTGGGCGACCAGATCGGGAAGCGCAACGCTCCTTCGATCCTGAATGCCATGTTCTATAAGTCGATGTTCTGGGACGGGCGGGCCGCTACTCTCGAAGAGCAGGCCACGGTGCCGATTCTGAACCCCGTTGAGATGGGCCAGAAGGACCGGAAAGACGTCGTGGCGAAGCTGGCCGCAATTCCGGAGTTTGTCGAGGCATTCCAGAACGTGTTCGGCCGCCCCCCGAACTGGGAGGACATAGGCAAAGCCCTTGCCGCTTTCGAGCGGACCCGGCTTTCTACCGAGGCGCCTTTCGACCGTTTTCTACACGGCGACGAGAAGGCCTTGAACGCCTCGCAGCGTCGCGGATGGGCTCTGTTCACGGGCAAGGCTCGCTGCGGAAGCTGCCACACGTACGATCCGGCGCTCCCGCTCTTTGGCGATAACCGCTTTCACAACACTGGAGTCGCCGCTGGCAAACAGGATTTCAATAAGCTGGCCAAGCGCGCCGCACAGAGCGCGGCGGCACGCAACAAGGCGGAGATCGACAAGCTGGCGCTGGAAACGGATGACTCGGATCTGGGCCGTTTTCTGGTTACCCAAAAAAGGGAGGATATCGGCGGCTTCAAGACGCCGTTTCTGCGGGACGTGCTTCTGACCGGGCCTTACATGCACGACGGAAGCCTGGAGACTCTGTGGGACGTGATCGAATTTTTCAACAAAGGAGGCGAGCGAAATCCGTTCCTCGACGCCGAGATGAAGCCGCTGGGGCTTACCGCGAGCGAAGTTGACGATCTGGTGAACTTCCTGGGCGCTCTCACGTCGGATCGCTTCGCGGAGCTGCGCGCCACGGAGCTGGATCGCCAGCACACGACTTATCAGTACCGCCTGGCTGTCGAACGTGAAACCCACAAGAGTTTCCGCTAGAGTTACCTGCCTCGCGAAGGGACCAGCACGAATCGCAGAGAGAAAATCAGCATCGTAGCTGCAATTTGTTCATGGGATCACGCTCACCCACTTGGGTGAATTTTTCTCTGAACCTGTGGCGCTTAACCGTAGGCGCGAAGGCAAGTAGGGATTCGCCATGTGACCTAACCGTCCACCGGATAACTGGCAGGCGGGGTCGAAAAGGCGATTTCACTTCCATCATTGAAATAGGTTGGTGGATTGGGTTCCGTTTCGGCGATCCGGAAGTTACTTTTTTGAAAGATAACTTTGGAGTACGCCGTAACTCAGGAATTAGCCGCGAACTGTCGGGGGCGAGTCCGCCATCCTCGCAAGGGATGGGTCTAGATCACACGCGTCTCACGGATAGCTATCCCGGCCGCGATTTTCGGCTCACCGATGTCGCCGGGGTTGTGGCGAAGAGAATCATCGCGTAGGCTAATATCTTGTCTATCCTACGCAAAGCCGTGCTCCCGGCCCTTTTGATCGCGCTGGCAACTCCCTTCGCAACAGCGCAGCAGGATCACAAGAAATGGACGAATTACGGAGGCGGTCCCGATTCGTCGCACTACGTCGCACTCAACCAAATCAACAAATCCAATGTAAATCAACTTAAGATTGCGTGGATTTATCCCACCGGCGACAACAACACTTATCTGTTCAATCCCATCGTCGTTGACAACGTGATGTTCGTGCTGGCGAAGAACAGTTCGCTGGTTGCCCTCGACGCCTCCACTGGAAAAGAGATTTGGATTCATGCCAACCTCCCAGGCCTGAGTACTCGCGGCATAGCTTACTGGGAAAGCAAAGATCGCAAGGATCGCCGGCTGATCTTTGCGATCAACGGCTTCCTGGAAGAGATCGATGCCCGCACCGGAAAATCAATCCTGCAGTTCGGAAACAATGGACTGGTCAACCTAAGAGAAGGCTTGGGCCGTGATCCCCAGACCATGGCCCGCATTCAACCCAACACGCCCGGGCGCATATTCGAGGATCTGATCATCTTGGGATCCGCCACTGGCGAAGGGTATCTTTCCCCTCCTGGCGATATTCGCGCCTTCCATGTGATCACCGGCAAAATGGTGTGGATCTTCCATACCATCCCGCATCCGGGTGAATTCGGTTACGAGACCTGGCCCAAAGATGCCTGGCGATATTCCGGCGGAACCAACAATTGGGGCGAAATGACGCTGGATGAACCACGAGGCATTGCCTACATCCCCACCGGATCGCCAACCTACGATTATTATGGCGCCGATCGGCCCGGCACGAATCTGTTCGCCAATTGCCTGCTGGCGCTGGACGCGCGCACCGGCAAGAGGTTATGGCATTTCCAGATGGTCCATCACGATCTGTGGGATTACGATGCCACCACCGCCCCGCAACTCGTAACCGTGCGCCACGATGGCAAGCTGGTGGAACGCGGTGGCGCAATCGTCCAAGCAAGGCTTCTTGTACGTGTTCGATCGTGTGACGGGCAAGCCGCTTTGGCCTATCGAAGAGCGTCCCGTGCCCAAGAGCGATATGCCCGGAGAGCAGGCGTGGCCCACGCAGCCATTCCCCACCTCTCCGCCGCCCTTCGCCCGTCAAAAAATGACGGCGGACGATGTGAATCCCTACATCCTGACGGCCCAGAAACGCGCCAGTTGGAAAGATAGAATCGCCAGCCTGAGGAGCGAAGGCCTGTTCACTCCGCCCTCTACTGTGGAGACGCTTTCGATACCAGGCGCCCGGGGAGGGTCCAATTGGGGCACCGCGGCGTCGAATCCGGCCAAGGGAATGGTGTACCTAACCACTCAGGATTGGCCCACGATTTATAAGTTGAGCCCTGACGATCCCTTTGCTCCACGCACTCGCACCGGAAGGCCAGGCGTGTCCGCGGGTCAGGCTACATATGAACAACGGTGCGAGTCCTGCCATGGTGCGAACGGAGTGGGCTCGACCGTCGGTCCACCGAGGCTCGCCGGCATAAACACACGGCTGGATCTTGATTCTTTCCAGCGAGTGGTTCGTTCCGGAAAAGGCGAAATGCCCGCATTCCAGGATCTGGACGACGTGGCGGTGCAGGAGCTGTTCGCTTACCTATCCAGCCCGGGAAGCACAAGTGTGAAAAACGTATTGCCGGCGGGGCCCGTAGTTGCGTCCGGAGGAGCGCCGGGTGGACTCGACATCACGGTCAGCGGAACTCGTTACAGCCAGATAGGCGGCCCTCCTTATCCCGAGGGGATCAGCGCAACCAGCAGACGCTACTACACGGATTGGGGACTCTATCCCAACCAACCGTATGTGATCGGACCGCCCTGGTCCTCGCTGGTTGCCTACGACTTGAATAGTGGAACCATCAAGTGGAAGGTGCCGCTCGGCCAGGATGCGAAGGCCGCCGCGGAGGGCGCGACCAATACAGGCGTCTTCATGGCAGAACACCACGGAATCATCACCACATCGACTGGATTGCTCTTCGTCGCCACCACCGATGGTAAAGTTCGCGCGCACGATACCGACACGGGCAAGGTGCTGTGGACCGGAGATCTGCCGACGGGTTCCGAAGGCATGCCGGCCATGTATGAGGTGAACGGACGGCAATTCCTGGTGGTGCCGGCCTCCTCAGGCATCAACTCCGGGGGAGGGCATGGTGGCCCGAGCAGCGCCCCGCCAGCCCTAGGTCAAACCAAAGGTTACGTGGCGTTCGCGCTGCCGGACAAAGCTTCGAAATGAGGCTGCGGCATTCAAACTTTGCCGCGATCGACTAGTGGCCGAGTGCGGCCTTGAACCGGGCCGGGATGGGTACGGTCCACACGTGGACATCCTTGCCGGCGAGGTCTGCGATCGCCGATGCGCTTCTCGCGGCTGCATTTGAAGTTCCGTAAGAACTCGCGGGAAGGAAAGAACCCTCCCTCTCGATGCGGGTTCCAAACGATTCCATGTTTAGTGATTCCTTGGGCGCGGCGTTTGCTCTTGCGGCGAGACGCCGCTTAGAACGGCTCGGCGGTGACACCCAAAGAGGCGGTGCGCACAAGCCGGGCGGAGCGCCAGGGATGGTGTAAATGGAGTAATGCAGGTGGTGGCCAGGGACGCGAATACAGTTTTGCGATGACCCGTGATGTTGCAGGCTCGCTTGGGATCGGCGATGTACGTTATATGTACACTACTTCGGTGCGTCGATTTAGCCTTGTTCGCCCGAGCATGAAAATAGTTTCGGTAGACTTTCTTGACTTTGCCGATGACAACCACGTACTCAGCGCCATCGAATTGAGGAAACATCTTTATCCTCACAACAGGCTCACCTCTGGGGATAATCTTGAAACCGGCCGAAACTGTGCACTGTCCAACTGGAAATTCGCGCCGATCAGAACAACCTGCCCATCGCCCGATATCGTCGGACTCATCCGAGTATCGCCGGCACTATGTATACATTTTCGAATGCATCGAGTCCGTACCTCTCGATTGCATAGGCTACCGAGCGGATTGTGCCCGGATGGGTTGTGGCCTTATCCATGCAAGGCGCGGCAGGTTTATAATGGAGACGTTATCTTCATCGGCCCTGTTCGCCACACCAGCTAGTCAAGAGCTTTTTGCGGAAGAACGGGCGACCGTAAACCGGCTGTCCCAGAAAAACGGAGGACAGGTGCAACTGATCGATTTTAGACTTATTTGTGTACTTACCTTGGCGGGAGTCGCCGGCGCGGTGACATTGGTCGCCGCCCAGGCCGAGGACGAAGCTTCCGCGATCGGAGAAAAGTGGCTCTCTCTCCTGGACGATCAAAAGTACGAAGAAAGCTGGAACCAAGCGGCTTCGACTTTTCGCGATCAGGTGAAGCAGGACCAATGGGTGCTGGCCCTAAAACGTTCTCGCGAGCCGATGGGACCCATGGTTTCCCGAACTTCCGCGCGTGTCGTTTTTGCGAAGACGTTGCGAGGGGCTCCGGATGGAGACTACGCGATTATCCATTTTACGACCTCGTTCAAGAACAAGGCCGATGTAACAGAACGGCTCACGCTGGTAAAAGAAGGTGGCAAATGGCATGCGGACGCCTACGCCATCCACTGACACGGGCCCGTTCTCAATTTCCCATATCAACGATGAGATCTCGTCCCTTGACGGCGATCTTCGAGATTCGGATTACCAGAACGCCGTTGCGGGCGCGGTAGCCGCTCACTGTGATGTCGTCTCCAGCCTCCATCGTGGTCGCGGTCCACCCTTTGCGCGCCAGACGGTTCAGGCTCGTCAGTTCTCCTTGCCATTTCTGATTTTGGCCCTTTTCATCTTTGACATCGAATTCCACGACGCAATGAGGATTGGTGAAATGAAAATCCGTTACGGTTCCGTGGAGCGTGACCGATGAATCCGGATCGAATGCCGCCCACCCGTGGTGAGCGCTCGCCAAACCCGGGAGCAGAAACGAGGTGGCGGCGGTAATGAACAAAGCGGTCAAGAACGTATTTCTCATTTTCCCTCCAGCACTTGGCGGTACGAGTTCTTACTTTAAAATCAATCACTGACCCGCTCGGACCGGCCCATCGTCAACCCAGCGTTCCAGGTCTCGAACATATCGCCGCCCGTTGAAACTATAAAAAGGCACGGTGACCACCAGGTAAGCCTTGCCGACCAGCGGTTTGCCGTCCACATCTTTTTCTTCTCTGGCTTGCGCGATCACCCAGACGTCGAAATTGTTCTTGGGGCTTTCCGCGGCCGGAGTGAAGAAGCCAGTGGAACTTACGTTCCCTACCACGTCCGTTTTGCTGTCCGCAGCCGCGTAAAATATTTCCATAGACCATGTGACATCGACGGTGCCCAGTTCCACATCGTCGGCCGTATGCCGCTTGCCGTCCGGGCCCCGCTGATAACCAATCGCCTCGAATTGCTGGTAGCCTCGGGGCTGCCCCGGACCGCCGAACGCGGCGAGAGTCGATTCGGGTGTCGCCTTGATGTAGTCGACGCGATCGTAGATCGCAAGCGCGCGCTCGATGCCCGAATGGCGAAAGGCTACGTCACGCCTGCCGGGCAGCGCGCCGGCGGCCACGTCTACCTCGACCGCGATCTCGGTAGTGCTATGAGAAACGATGCGACGGACGGTTACGCCTGGCCCAAGATTCACGTCCGCCGGTGTCACCTCGCCCGGAAAATTGTCCCCAATCAGCCGAATGCGGTTACCTTGCGAGCCCGTCTTCAAAGCGGTTCGATCGATACCGAGCAGCTTTGGATCGTCCGGCACTGCCCGCTGTAGCTTCACATCGAAGCCGAACTCCTGGTACTGTCCCCAGAACCAACGCCCCTCGGCCCTGGATTGATCCGGTGCAATCCACATGACCTCGCGCACTTCACTCGCCGGATCGTCGGGAGCGGGGCTCGCCGAAACGCCGCCTTTGGAGCGACCGCGCCAAGCATATCCGTCGTACACCGCGCTGCGGCCCTCGCGGATCAGTGCCGACCCATCCTTGACCGATCGGAGGTTCACGCGCGTCTTGAACTCGTCGTCCGCGCCGGCGGCTTCAATCACCATTTCGCCGTAATACTTGCCGCGGCCATTCACGGTAGCGGTCACCAGCCATCGGCCAGCCAGGTTCTGCGTGCGGGTGCGGTTGCTCCACGCAGTCCATTCGGGAGTAATCAAGGGGGCCGCCCGCGTGAAAAACGCCAGGGCCCCCTCGTGCGGCGGGATCTTATACCGCTCAGCATGCCCTTCGAGAAACTGTTTCCAATCCCCGGCGGTTCGCCGCCACGAAAGGGCACGGGCGAATGTATGGCATTTGGTACAGGCGTCCACCAGCTTTTGGTTCGGGACATCGGTTTCGTCGTGAATGCGGCGCTCGGCGTCGTACATTACCGGCCTGGCTTCTTCGGGAGCGAGCCCGTGACGAGTGCTGAGATACTTGACGATCGTTCGCGCCTCCGGCGGCGTAAGCGACATGCCGTTTACCAGAACCATTCGCCTCAGGACGTCCTGCCAGCCCTCGGGCGTGGTCCGCGCCGTAGAAATGCGCGCGATATTCCCGTGCCGGTCATTGGCGTGGCAGGCTCCGCACTTGGCGAATACGAGAGGATCGGTGACCGGGATGCCCGCTTCGCCTGGCGCTTCCGCCGCCGGTGTTTGCCGCGGTTGTTCCAAGGTCTGGCCCCGCGTGGTACCGAACGATGCGGACAACGAAGCGGCGAACAGAAGAAAGCAAGACCGAGTGCGCCACGAGTCACGCGACGCATAGACGCTCTTCGTCAGGGCAGAGTCCGCGGCCCCCACCGCTAAGGCACCACAATCAGGCCCGCGCCAGTTACGTCGTTATTGATATCCCACGTCTTTTCATGCTTGAGAGTCGCTGCGTCGTAGACGTCGAACTCGAATCCCGCGCCGTAGATATAGAGCTTCTTTCCGTCGGCCGACATCCCGAAGCTAAATCGCGACCTGCACGGGATTTCCTGCGTGGCAGTAATGCGGTCGCTCTTCATGTCGAATGCCCAGAACTCGCACCGCTTGTTCCCGCCTTGTCCATTGGCGACCACTACGTAAGCCGAGCTCTTGTCAGGGGAGACCTGAAGGCCGGACATTGCCGCGGGCGAGGGCCCAATGGGCGTGTATTCCATCTTGCGGCTGGTGAGATCGAAACGAGCGATGCCGAACAGATGGTTGTGCACTACCGGATCCGCCGAATTGAATACCGAGACGCGCTCGCCCGGCCCGTCGATATTATCGAGCAGGCCACCAAAACCGATTGCCTCCATGCCCGGCAGGTCGGGTTTCGCCAGATCAATGCGGTCGACGACTTTGAAATCCGACGAGTCTAAGATCACCACAGAGTCGCGGAATTCATACAAGTATTTGCCGTCAGGGGAGATGTCGAAGCCGCCGTTGCGGCCACCGAAGCCGCCGGCGATGGCGTTCTCGTCTTGCTTGGCGACTTCCGTCTCCTTGACGATTTTGCCCTGCTCCAGATCGATGACCGTATACTTCGGCTTGCCGATCTCGTAGCGGTCCGCTTCTTTCACAATTTTAGTGGTGACGGTGTAGAAAAGCTTATTCGTCGGATCCGCCACGCCGCCGTTAAAGCGATAACGGCGTGGACCGTCGTTCAGAACGAAATGGCGCAATACCTTGCGCGACGCGACATCGATCACCTCAATGCCGGAATGATCGTTGGTGGTAACGTAGATCTTCTTGCGGTCAGGCGATAAGCGGAGGCTGGTCGGCAGTCCGGTTTCCAGCATGATCCGGTCGACCACCTTGCCTTGGCCTTCGTCGAAAACCAAAACCGAGTTTGGATACGCCCCGAAAAATAAAGTTCCGGCGCTCGCAGCCGTTCCGTACGCAAGGATCAGTCCAAGCAGTCTCTTCATAGTTCCGTGTGCTCCCAGAAGATCAATCACGACACCACACTCCGGCGTCCCTCAGAGAAAGCCAACCGTTTACGGGAAGACCAAGTCCAAATTTCGCCAGTCCTTCGTGGCGGTCGCGCATTTGCTGGCCCAATCCGGAGAATTATTAAGATGATCGGGAACCTGTCCAGGCCAGAAGCACGTGACGTAGCAATCGTAAATGTCGCGCTCGACGGGCTGGCAGAGTCCCGCTGTCCCTCCCGAGGAATCCACTTCCCACCCCGGTGAAAAGGAGAGTGTGCATCCCATTGGGACGTGGGGGCGCTGTTGGGGGGTAGGCCTCCTGTTTTGTAAAGCCTCCACATCCTGATTGGGCGGGCTCATCAGTTGATCGATGCGGCGCGCCTTCCGGTTCACTGGTCGCAAATGTTTCATAAGGCTTTCCTCTCGGCGAAGGTTTCCAAGAACTGAGGATTCTGCGCATGGAGCGTTCCGAAGATGCGCAGACATGTGTCCGTCCACTCGCGGATCCAGTCGCAGTAATGCAGATTCGGGTGGCCGGTGTCGCCGTAGCGGACATAGGCCTCATGATGGCAGCCTCCGGCGCACAAGGGGCGCGCCCAGCAAGTGCTGCACTCGTATTTGTTGTTCACGTGACCGCGCGCCAGAAAGTCCTGTTGTTTCTCCCGATCGATGCCGGTCGCGATGTTGCCCAGCGCGTGCGTGTCGGAATCCACAAAACGATGGCACGGCGCGATGTCGCCCGAAGGGCCGACGCCCATGAGGCCAAGGCCCGCTCCGCAGGGTTGCGACTTGTTGACGCCCTGATACAATTCGGCGATGGTGTCACTGACGTTAGTGAACCCATGCATCTCGCCGCGCAGCGCGTATTCCAGGTACTCGTCGGCAAGTTTCTGAAACTGTCCGAGGACAGTATCCATTCCGGGTGCGTTGATGGAATAGAGCTGATCGGGTGAGGAAGTCACCGGCGCGAATCCGACCTCATGAAATCTCAAGTCCTCTTTCAGGTGACGATAAATACGGAGCACGTCGGTCACGCCGTTGGTCAGGGTCACGCGCGCCACAATCGGGCGGGTCTTGTGACCCTGTATCAGCGCCCGTACGCGCGGCTCAATCATGTCGTAGCTGCCCTTGCCGTTCGAGAACACGCGCAGCTTGTCGTGCAGATCCTTGGGGCCGTCCATGCTCACCGTAACCCCGATGCGGTTGTCGGAAAGGAACTGGATGATCGCCGGAGTGAGCAAAGTCGCATTCGTCGTCAGGCTGAAATCGACCGATCGTCCCTCTCCCGCGGCGCGCTGATTCGCATACTCCACAACTTCTTTGAGCAGCGGGAAGTTCATCAGCGTCTCACCGCCAAAGAACGTGATGTGGATGCCGCGGCGTCCGGCGGATTGCTCCAACAGAAAATCCACCGACGACTTGGCGGCGTCGATATCCATGAATTTCGGCTTACCCTCGGGCGTCGCCACTTTGTCCGCACCAAACTCATAGCAGTATTGGCAGGACAGATTGCACTGGTTGGTGAGGTTCATCACCAGCGTCTGCAAGGGAAATACCGCGGGTGCTTCCTGCACCGGCTCGGGCTTGAAATCCGCGGCGAGCAACGCGCGGGATCCCAATAGCTCGCCAATCAACTCTTCTGCGTCGGAGTCCGAAACGCCTGCCGCTGTCAGTTCGTCGAGCAGATCCTCGTGGGTCGCCTCGCCCCCGGCCGTCCGGTCCACAACCAGCGCGGCGTAGTCATCCAATTCGAAAATTGCGCCCGCGGGCACCAGATAGAGGAAGCGGCGTTCCCTGCCTTCAAATTCATGAAACTCGCCGGCGCGATACGTGCGTGTCGCTTGGGCAATCATTATGGCGCCACCTCCGGCTGATCCCAACGAACATAGGAAGGAACGGTCACCACCAGGTACGATTTGCCGACCAACGGCTTGCCGTCCTTGTCCATCTGGTTCTTTGCGGAAGCGACAATCCAAACATCGCCGTAGTTGTTGCGTGAGAATTTGCGCCGCGGATTCGGCCCGTCGAGTGACGGCGTGAAGAAGCCGTTCTGACTCAGCGAGCCTATAAATTCCTTGTCATCGTCGCCATAAACCGAGAGAAACTCTTCCATCGAAAAATTCGCATCGATCACGCCCAGTTCGACATCATCGGCGGTGTGAGCCTTTCCGTCAGCGCCGCGCTGGTAGCCGATCGCCTCAAATTGCTGGTACCCCTTGGGATGCACGTCGCTCCCTAAACGCGCGAGCGTCGATTCGGGTGTGACCACTAGGTAGTCCACGCGATCATAGACCGCGATAGCCCCCGACAGGACCGCGCGGCGGAACGAGATATCACGCTTGCCCGATACGGCATCGGCGGCGACATCCACATCGGCGACCAGCTCGGTGGGGCTATGCGAAACGAGTGTGCGAACTTTCACGCCTGATCCGAAATCGAGATCGCCGGCCACCGCATCGGCGGGAAAGTTTTCACCGATCAGTTTTACGCGAAGATTTTGTGCACCAGTCTTGAGGGCTGACATGTCGGCAGTGACCAGCAAGGGGTCGGCGCTGATGCGGGTCAGCTTCACATCGACGCCGAACTCCTGGTATTCGCCCCAGAACCAGCGGCCTTCAGCGGTGCTCTGGTCCGGCGAAAACCATAACGCCTCGCGCATCTCGTGCGAGAGATCGTCGGGCGGGGCACTGGCTGCCAGTGCCGTTCCTTTTGATCGCCCGCGCCAGGCGTAACCCGCGTAAACCAGCCCGCTGCCGGAGTGTTCCAGTTTCGCCCCGCCCTTGACGGACTGCAGCGTGATGCGCGTTGTGAATTCATCTTCCGCGGCTCCCGGGGCGATCACAAGTTCGCCGAAGAACTTGCCTTTGCCGGTGATGTGAGCCGATATGGCCCAGCGGCCGGCGAGCTTCGGCGCGCGCATGCGAGCCTGCCAGTTGGACCATTCCACCGTATGAAGCCCGTAGGATTTCCCTAGAAAATCCAGCGTGTCTTCAACCGGCAACTTCGCGCCGGGGGCCAGAACCGGAGGGGGCGCGCCCGGCGCCGGATTCGGAGCTCCCGCTCGGCGGAATGCAACGTCGGCTTGCGCGAAGAACGCGACGTGCATATTCGTAAGTAATTTCCAGTCGTCACGGGTGCGGCGCCAGGAGAATGCCTTGCCCAGCGCGTGGCAATACATGCAGGTTCCGCGCACGGTCTCATTCGGAATCGCTTCGTCTTGGATGCGGTGCTCCGCCATGTACATGACGGGCTTGGCCTCTTCCGGCGCGAGTCCGTGATAAGTGCTGAGATATTTCAAGATCGCCCGGGCCTCCGTGGGCGCAAGCGATAGCCCGCTCAAACGGACCATTCGCTTAATCGCTTCCTCCCACCCTTCCGGCGCGGCCCGCACATAGGAGATACGCGAAAGATTGCCCTTCTCGTCCTTCTTGTGGCAGGTCCCGCACTTTTCGATCACCAGCGAGTCGGTAACGGGAATCCCTTCCTCGGGAGGCGTTGCAGCCGCTGCGCGAGTCTCCGCCGCCGGCACGTCTTGCGCGAAGGCGACATCCATGGATGCCAGACTGCATACTAAGGCGGCCAAGGCGATGCCGGCGACGGTACTTTTCAGCAGCCGATGGCCCAGCGCCCAATGCACCGGCGCAGGGCGTCGTGACGCGGCAGTATTGGTCGCGAGCGGATTCGGCTTCTCAGTAAGATCAATGGCGAGGTTAGTTAGTAGATACACGCGTGGCGTCCGCCTGTCCAGAAATCACATCGACGAAGGGGAACCGACAGGGGAACACCAACCGCCTGAGTATTGCTTTTATGAATTTCGTCCGACGCTGGACGCGGATGCCACGAGGCAGGTCGCCTACGAGCCACAGGCGCATAGGCACACTTTAATTTCCAATTTTGCCATCAAAACACCCGGCTGTCAACGCATTTATCGATGATTGCGCAGCCGGCCTCTTGACCGAAACCAGAGCAACACGGCCGCAACCACCAGCACACCATCGACTTGAATTGTGTATAATTTTTATGGGCTTGCGCCATGTACGCGCGACTATTGGCACTGATTTGCCTGCTCTACGTGAGCACCTCCATCGGCCGGCCGCAGTTTCTCGGATCCGGCGACGTAGCGGTGTATCTAAAAGTACAACGTGACGATTCGCCCGCCGCCGTGGGCGAGATGAAAACCGAGTTAGAGAGGTTGATGCAATCCGCGGGTGTCAGGATCCATTGGCGGGATACCCGAAAAGAACCCGGCGGAAACCACCAGGAATTGGTCGTGCTGGCATTGCGCGGAGTTTGCGACGCTCCTCACGAAACGCTTTCGAGTCCTCAGCTATTAAACCAATCATCCTCCCTAGGCTCCAGCGCAGTAGCTGACGGCCGGATTCTGCCGTTTAGCTATGTGGACTGCAGCGCGTTGACTCGCTTCATCGGGCACTCGGTCGCAGAACTTCCAGCTGCGTTGCGCAATTTTACATACGGGCGAGCCATGGCCCGACTGGCGGCGCACGAGTTGTATCACGTGCTTAGCAAGAGTAGCGATCACACTCAAACTGGAATTGGCAAGGCGCAGTTCGCGATTTCGGATCTGCTTTCCGATCATCTTGAATTTGAAGAGATTGTGGTTGCAAAGGATCACCGCACCCGTAATCTTGACGTGATTGCGCCGGGCGTCGCCATCGAAATCGGCAACGAGAAATAGCGTCAACAGGCCGCCCTCAACTCAAACCCGCTCAACCGATACCGGTATTCGGTGAAGCTGGCGGATTGCCGGGCGCACCAACGGATTCCCTGCTCCAGAGACTCGGCCTCTCTTTCCCACCATGGGCCGCCGAATCCGGACCGGTAAAAGTTTAGACATAGTTCAAGATGCCGCGCGAATCCGGCGGTAAGCCGTGCCTCATAATGGTTCAGCAGACTCGGGACATCTTCCCCCTCGCTTGCCGAACGGATGACCGCCGCGGCCAGGATTGCTTCCCGAATTGCATGAGCGGTCCCATCCCCGCAGATTGGATCGAACGCCATTGCCGTGGTTCCGCAGGCCAGCCACCCTGGTCCGCATAGCGGTGAGAGTATCCGAGGATACGCCGGAAATTCACCGCGACAGTTCCCCCTCCCGAGGATTTGCATCCGAACCAGTCGGCTTTCCGCCAGCAACACGCCCGGAGGCTGGCCGACGGAAAGAAGCCACCCGGAGCCCGCCGCGTTCGGGATCAGAAACAACCATCCTTGCTCCAGAGCTTCAATCCAACACGCAGAGGAATCCGCACTGGGCCGGAGAGTCACCTTTGTGGCGGCAGCGGTGCGGGAGCCAAACCGTTGTTCCATCGTAGCAGCCGGTATCGGGCGCGACGAAAGTATGCTCCAATTCGATCCTGCGCCAACGTCATCGTCATCAAAGTCGATCCGGCTGCCCAGGCTTTGCAATAACTCTTCTTCGGAAAGTACGGTGGCGGAATGTTCCAACACGCGGGGCTCTGTATCCTTGCCCCAAGCCACGATCCGCTTACGGATACGATGCGAGCCGTAAAACAACTGCGGCTCGTCGAATACGTCTTGAATGAGCGAGCGAGCCGCATCGCTCAACATCAAAACCGGCAGCTGCGCGCGGCTGGAACGCCGCACAGTCACCTTGAGGCCGCCTTTGCTAAGGAGGTAGGCGCTGCCGTAAGCTGCAGCGCCTCCACCCCGAATGACGACTCCTGTCATGCTTCAGTCTCTTATCGATAATGCGTCAGAAAATGATTCGCCCCGTCACTTGCAAGGAACGTGGACCACCGGATTCCTGCGCCTGAACGTTGGTGATGGTTCCGAACGCGGCGGTCCCGTAGTTCAGATTCGGTATCGCATAGTTAGGATGATTGAATGCGTTCGACGCCGCTGCACCCACTTGGAAGTGGACCCGCTCCGTGATGTCAAAGGTTTTGAAGAGAGACAGCGACACAGCCTGCGTCCCCGGGCCCACGACCGACCCGACGGGCGAGGTTGGAGCGCGCCCAATATTTTTCCCGGGTATGGCGAACGCCGCCTTATTGATCCAGTTGGTGATGCTTTGGCTATCCGGATACAAAGGCTGCCCCGAAATCCAGTCTGCCCTGCCGGAGCCTTCAAGGTTGGCAAAATTCGTACCCATGGGGTCGGCCCCGGGGGCCACGACAGTCATGAAAGGCCCGCTCTGGAAGAGCATCACGCCGGAAAGCTGCCACCCGCCAACGATTGGATCCATCCATTTACTGCCCTTCAGAAACATTCCCTTGCTGCCGAAAGGCAGCTCGTAAAGGAACGTGGCCAATACACGGTTCCGGTGCGTGAACGCAACATTGCCATAATCGGTGCTTAAGTTGTAGGGGTCCGTGACTGTGCCGCCGGACTGGGTGGCGAATGCAGTCGGATCGAACCCTTGCCCGTTGGAGAGGTTACGGGCGAAAGAGTAGCTGGCGGAGAACTGGAGACCATGCGACATGCGCTTGTTCGCCGCGACCGTGAAGGCGTTGTAGTTGCCGCGTGCGCCCGTCGATTCCTGCGAAATGCGCGAGAACAGCGGGAACGGAGACCCCGATTTTGCCGCTGCAAAGCCCACCGTATTGGGCGGAAGCTGGTTCAAATTCTGGGTGTATCCCAAGTTTGAGCCGTGGTTGCCATCGTAGGACACGCGCAGGCCGGTGCTGAAGCCGAGGTCGCGTTCTACAGTAAAGTTCCACTGCTGGACGTAGGGATCACGATAATTCACATCCGCCGAGAGACGGAAGTTCTGCGTACCGGGTTGCGCCAGGTTTGCCGGATAAGGATAGGGGAAGCTCAGCGCCGGTTGTCCGTTGACAATCGCGTTCGTGAAGGTTCCCACGTCACTGGCAGAAACCGCCCAGCCGGCGCTGGTCAGCGTGCCGAGCATTGTTTCGATAAACCGGCCGTAGCCGCCGCGGATGACGGTCTTGCCGTCGGCCGTTGCCCGCCAGGCGAACCCAATGCGCGGAGCGAAGCTGGTCTTTTGCGAAGTGTGCAACTGTTGCGGAATGCCCGCCTCCGTCGCCGTAATCACGGGAGTGGGAGCAATAGACGCGGCGAACAACGGATGCGTGAGTCCGAATCCCGCATCCGGAACAGCAACCGCTCCGCGCACCGAGACGCCGTTGATGATCGAGTACTTATCGGGAAGGAACACCGCGATATTGTTCAAACTATCGGTGAAGGGCGGATGATATTCCCAGCGAATCCCATAATTGATGGTCAGCCGCGGCGTGATCTTCCAATCGTCTTGCGCATAGGTCGCCCAATGAATGGAGTGCCCATCCGAATCCGGCGAATTGACCAGCCCGATGCCAGTGGTATCCGGAACACCCAGCAAAAATGCGGCATATGGGTTGCCTATGAGGGAATTCGACACGGACCCATTGAAGGTGTATCGGCCCGACCGGTCAGTGGCAAATACATTGCTGAAATAGGCGTAAAGCTTACGGACATCGCCGCCAACCTTCAAGGTGTGTGCGCCACGATTCCAGGTAATATTGTCCAACAATTGCAGGGTCTTCGATCGGCTCACCGAGGAGGATGCCGTGCCGGTGGTCTGAAATCCCGTAATGCTAAAGATCGGAGTCGCGTTTCCGTCCGGCGGATCCGGTAGGGGGACGCCGATCTTGTTGACGATATCCTTCGCGTTGACGTCGGTGGTCGTTATGATGCGCACGTCGCTGAGACCGAGGCGCAGTTCGTTCACCACGTGCGGCGTGATGACAAAGTTATGCGCCGCCGTCACCGAGTAATCACGTTCAGGCTGATGCGCCACCCCGTTGACCGGGACCACCGCCTGAGCGGTGCCGGTCGGCGGGTTATCCACGGACCTGTCCTTATATGTTCCGCGCACAAACATTGTTTGCCGGGCGCTAATGGTGTGATCAAGCCGCAAGTCGCCCTGATTGCTGCTGATGGGCGTCGGCAGGTTAATCGAATAATTGTTGGCAATCGCATTCGCTGGACCCGCATTGGGCAGCGGGAAAAGATATTGCAAAGCAGCAAGCGACACCGGCGAAATGCGGTTCATGGGGATCTGGTTTCCCTGGAAAGGGAGGCCGGAAGAAGGGTCTTTGATGGCTCCCGAGTAAGCGGAAAGGTCGCCGGCGCGCAGAGCAAGCGACGGCACACTCTGATTGATGAACTGCTGGCGCGGCAATTGCAATCCCTCGTAGCTGGCGAAGAAGAAGGTCTTGTCCTTAATCACCGGCCCGCCAACGAACCCGCCGTAGTTGTTCATGATCGTCTTCGTCTTGATAGCGCTAAATGGATTGCGGGAATTCAACGCGGTGTTCTGCAGATTTTCGAAGATACCGCCATGCACCCCATTGCTTCCGCTTTTTGAAACCGTGGTGATGTCACTGACGCCGCCGAATTCCGCGGCGTTGTTGATTTCACTTACGTGAATTTCGGCGATGGTGCCAAACGACGGGAATAACTCCGACGCAGCCGCGTTGGTACGAACGCTCATGGTGCTGATGCCGTCGATAGTGATCGACAGCATGCTTGGTTTGGAACCGGCAACCGATATGCTGCCCGCGTTGTCCACTTGCACACCGGCCTGAGTGGTCAGAGTCGAAATGGCGCTGGTGGAACCCAGCGCCCGCGAGCCAATCGCTACCGGAAGATCCATCAGTTCGCGTCCTGTCTTGGTTTCCGCGATGCTGGAGACTTCCGTCGTGATGACCGCTTCCGTGGAAGCGGTCACGTTGACACTTTCCACCTGCGATGCGACACCCAGAGCCCTGTCAACGCGCAGCGTTTGCCGCGACAGCAGGCTCAGGTTGTCGACGGTCGATACTTGAAAGCCCGGCGCTTGCATGGTGATCTTATACGTTCCGGGATCGATATTGACCAACACGTAGTTGCCTTCCTTGTCGGAAATCGTGGATCGAGTCGCGGACGTCCCGATATTTGTCAGCGTCACTACGCAATCCGGTACCACGCCACCCGAGGAATCGTGCACGGTTCCGACAAACGATCCGAATGTCGACTGCGCGATGGCGGCAGATGCCAGCCATAGAGCCACCGTCGCGATGGCCCAAAACATACTCATTCTCGCGGCGTGCGTTACGCTCGCCGCTCCGCTCTTGTCGTATCGGGAAAAATTGGAATAAATCATTTTAATAGACCCCACCCTTTTCAAGCATGTAATTCTGGCCTGCGCCACACGCGTCACCCAGGCGCGCAGGCAAACAAGTAGATCGGTACACTTAACGGTGTGGCTGCCCAGACGATGGGCGAATAGATATCGGCGGGAACAAAGCCGGATGTCCTCTGAAAACGATTAGAGGACCAACGAGTCTACTCAACCTAACATCAAACAGGTAAAGCGTCAATTCAAATTCGTTATCGCCCCGATAAACGCAATCGGATTTTTGTAGACCGGCACTTTGCCACGCGCACCGCTTTGATGGGACTCGATCGAAGAAAACTTGGCCCGATAACCAGATTTCCCGGTTATGATGAGACTTGGCCTGACTTGTCCACGATGCTGCGCGTTTCCGCCAGTCCGGAGCGCGTGGTCGGGTCGTTTTCTGTGAGACTTCCCATATGCAAAGGTGCACATTCAATGCCAAACTTTCGATACAGAGCGTGCTTCACAAGCATCCTTTTTCTGGCCGGAAACATGTTCGCACAGACTTCCAGCGCCACCGAATGGAATCCGAAGGCTGCTGCAGCCTATCTTGACCAACGATTCACCTGGTGGATGAACTGGCCCAAATCTGCGCGCGATCATGGAACGTTTTGTGTCTCCTGCCACACGGCTGCGCCCTACGCGTTGGGCCGCCCGGCGTTGCGCAAGGCGCTGGCGGAGGAATCCGCTTCGCCGACTGAGCAGAAGTTGCTGGATAACGTCATTAAGCGCGTTCGAATGTGGAAAGAAG
The DNA here is from genome assembly GCA_963779075.1 of Bryobacterales bacterium. GTDB lineage: Bacteria > Acidobacteriota > Terriglobia > Bryobacterales > Bryobacteraceae > Palsa-187. The sequence goes on along the minus strand of CAVZWS010000008.1, from coordinate 363,583 downwards.
TCGAACCATTCTATGCCGATCAGACGTCGGGACTTCCCAAGACATCGGAGTCGCGCGGAACCGAATCGATCCTGGACGCACTGATTCTGGTTTGGAACGATGAACCTTCCGGCAAGCTGAGTCCAGACACTCGCCTGGCTCTTGACAATATGCGCGCGCTGCAATTGAAGTCCGGCGAGATGAGCGGCGCGTGGGCCTGGCTGCAGTTTCACAACGCACCCTGGGAAGGCGACTCGCAATTCTACGGGACGGCGCTCGCCGCGGTCGCCATCGGCACTGCCCCGGAAGACTATAAGTCTGAGCCTGAGATTCAGGCCAGCCTCAAGTTGCTGCGGGCCTATCTTCAGAAGGGAATGGACGCGCAAACTCCCGTGGATCGCGTGGTGTTGCTGTGGGCGTCCGCAAAGATTCCCGGGCTTCTCACGGAAGCTCAGCAGAAGATGATTGTCGACCAGACGCTGGCGAAGCAGCAGGAAGACGGCGGCTTCAGCATGGCTTCACTGGTAGGTGCCTGGAAGCGCAAGGATAATACCCCGCTCGACACCAAAAGCGATGGCTATGCCACGGGCTTGGTCGCATTCGCTTTGGAGCAAGCCGGAGCGCCGCAGACTCAAACGGCGTTGAAACGCGCCATCACGTGGCTAGGCCAGAATCAGGACCAGAAGGACGGCCGCTGGCCGGCTTCTTCACTGAACAAGCAGCGCGAGTTGTCATCGGACGCAGGACTGTTCATGAGCGATGCGGCGACCGCTTACGCGGTACTGGCGCTTGAAAACGCGAAGTGACAACGATTCGCACAAACTACTGCAGATAGGTTCCATTGGGGGGTTGCGCGCTCGCCAGCGTCAGGTTGTGCCGCTGGAAATGAAAAAACACTTCCGATTTTGTGCGATTGCGGGTAATCTGAAGGTGCTGCGACCCCGTTGTCCCCTCCTTCGCAGGATTTCCAAAGTTTTTAGAAATGAGTGAGACCATGCCCATTGCTGGCAGACCAAATTTAATTCTGTTGCTCGGTTGCGGTGCGCTATTGGCGGGGAACGATTGGGCAGCCGACCTTCACAACCAACCGGTTCCGGGCCCCGTCCCCTTTGTCATTGAAGCCACTGAAAACGTCAGTCAGCACTTCCCGGGCGCACCTCGACTGCAGTCCTTCGCTTGGGCGCAGTGGGATGGCAAGTGGATCTTTATCGCCGGCCGCACTTCCGGTTACCACGGCGTAGGCGGCAAGGAAGCCGACTTCCCGCGCGCCAGCGCCAACACCAGAATATGGGTTGTCGATCCGTCAGGTCCCGGTCCGGCGCGAACGTTCAGTTTCCCCGTGACGGACTTGCCCCCTTCGCTGGGCGTCGTGAAAGATCAATGGATGTCGAGCAATGTTCTGTTCTTCCAGGATAAGGACACGCTCTATCTGGCGGGCGGCTATGGGCAGAACTCGGTGGGTGACTGGGTCACGCTATCCGCTTCTTTCCTCGGTTGACCTGCCTTCTCTAGTGGCGGGCGTAACCCAGGGGCAGGATCTATTTTCAAACTCGGTCGCGTACGCGGACGAGTCCCCTTGTCCAGGCGACCGGCGGGGACTTACTGAAACTGGATGACGGCATGTTTTACATCGTAGGCGGCCACGTATTCATGGGCACTTATCGCGAGTTTGAAACCGCCAACGAAAAAAATACGCAGCAGGTTTCGCAGACGTATCTCGGCGAAATTCGCAAGTTGAGCGTAAAGCGCGACGGCCGCGGTCACCTCGCGGTCTCGCTAGTGGAGCGTTTCCAGGACCCGGAATTCGCGCGCCGCGACTTGAATGCCGGCTTCACCATCTTGCCCGATGGTCATTCGTTGGGCGCTGCTGCGTATGGCGGCGTATTTACGCGGGACCAGCTGGCCTTCGTCAAGCCCATCTATTGGAGCCGCGGCGAAGCCCCGAATGATCGATGAACTTCGAACAGAAAATGAGCGCGTATACGTGCGCCAAACTTCTGCTCTTCGATCCGGATTCACGGACCATGTACACCACCTTTTTCGGCGGCATCAGCGGCTGGACGTGGGACTACGGCAAAAGCCATTTCGAATTGGCGCCGCGCAAGGGAGACAAGTCCGAACCCTCGTACTTCGACGGACTGGCATGGATCGATCACATCACAACTCTAATTCGAAGCCCGCAAAAGACGCTTGAAGCCGTGCAACCCTCCAACCGGTTGGCGGCTTATCTGGGCACCAACGCCGCATTTCTCCCCGCCGGTGCTGCAAAGAATCCGCAACGATGCGGACGTGTTCGACCTGCGGCCGCTTCGTGGAAAGCGGGTACTGGCAGGATATCTTTACGGCGGGATCCGCGCCTTCCCGCGCGAGTTCCCGTATCGCGACGATTCGCCTCTGTATAACGCGGGCAACGTGCCTACCAGGACCAGCGACATGATTATCGCGGTCTATATTACGGTGCCGCCAGCAAACTAGCCGCTTCCGTCAACAGAGCGGCGCGCACCAGATCCACGGGGCGGCCGCCGTCGTCCACTCGCGGGAAACTCTCGCACGCCCGCGCGATGAATCCGGACATGTTGGCAACCGCGAAACTGATACCGTGCAGATTACGTTCGCGAGGCAGGCCCGGAAGCGCACGCGGATAGCCCGAGGCATAGAACGCGATTCCACCGTCGACAGGCTCACAGCGATAGCGGTTTCGCGGGCAATCCCAATCCAGGCCCACGCTGAAAATGCCAGGCAGACTGCCGGGGAAACAGGGTTGCCCGTCGGCCTCCCGCGCGGCCACCAGCAGAACACCTTCGCGATGCGCCCGTGCGATCACCGCTTCGAAACGCGGCGCGTGGTCCGGGTTGCGGGTACCAAGGCTCAGGTTCACCACATCCATCCGCTGATCGATGGCCCATTCGATGGCTTGAATCAGGCGGTCAATATGGGTACGCAAAGTGGAATGAAACAGCTTGACGGCGAAATACTGTGGCCCCTGCGCCTTCTCTTGAATCGCGGCCATGACGGCGGTGCCATGTCCCAGGACGTCGGAATAAGAGTCGGGCTCGATCTCGCCGTCCTCACCGATGGAGACGCCGCCGGCAATGCCGTTGATGTGCGGGTGGCGCGGGTTCACCCCGCTGTCGATGACGGCGACGCGCACGTTTAGCCCCTGCTGCAAGGGGAACAGAAGATTCTGGTCTTCGTCAAACTTCGAGAGCGCCTGCAAAGTCATAAGTTATTTTCGCCTTGCCACCCTCCAGGGTGATGACCGCGTCGGCAATTTCAGCGAGGGCGGGACGGTGCGTGATGACGATAAGAGTGCAGCCCGGCAGCACGGTTCTGAGATTGGCCGCAAGCAGCCTCTCGTTCTGCGCATCCAGCGCGGAAGTGGGCTCGTCGAGGATCAGCACGCGGGGACGGCGCAGAAACGCCCGGGCCAGGGCAATCCGCTGACGCTCGCCGGCCGACATCGCGAGCCCGCGTTCCCCGGTGGTGGTCTGGTAACCTTCGGGCAACCGTGCAATCAGCTCGTCTAGCCCGGCGGCGCTCCCGGCTTCCTCGATCGCCTGCTGGGTCGCCTCGGGAAACGCATAGGCAATATTTTCAGCGATGCTGACGTTGAACAGGTAAGGTGACTGGTCCACCAAGATTACCTGTTTCCGCAGATCTTCGAGCGATACCGAGCGCAGATCGCGTCCGTCGATCAGAATTCTTCCCTGGTCAGGATCCAGATAGCGTACCAGGAGATCCGCCAGAGTAGATTTGCCGATGCCGCTCGGGCCCAGAATCGCGCAGAAGCTGCCGGCTGGTATTTCGAGCGAGACGTCGTCAAGCACCGGCGCGCGATCATAGCGCAGGGAAACGTTTTCGATGCGGATGGAATCGCGAAAGAGCGGCAGGGGCGAGGCGTCCGCGCTGTCCATGACGTCGGGAACCGTGTCGAAAAGTTCGAAGATCCGGCCCAGCGACACGCGCGCCGAAGCCAGACTCGAACTCAGGCCCATTAGGTTTTGCACCGGCGACATGAGACGCGTGTGATATGCCATGAACGCCACCAGGGTCCCGATAGACATGGCTCCCTGCATGATGAGCCAGCCCCCGTAGAGAAACACGACGGAGATGGCAGCGGTGAGAATGGTTCCGGGTAACGCACCCGTGAGGAAAGACGCGATCTGCACATCCAGCATGGTGGCAACAAACGCGTCATTGCGTTGCCGGAAGCGCCGAGCCTCGTGTTCGTTGGCCCGCAGGGAGACAATGACACGCATGCCGAGGATGGTTTCGACGAACAGGCTTCCCAAGTCCGCACTGCGTTCGCGCAGCAGCTTGGTGAGCGCGGTGAGCTTCTGCTGATAATGCAGGAACGTGTAAAGACAAAAAGGAATCAGGATTACGCTTACCAAAAACAAGCGCCAGTTCAGCCATACCATCATGGCCACGCTGCCCACGAAAAACACGACGTTGCTCAGCACCGACAGCAGCGTGTCCGCCGAGACGCGCTGCACTTCACCGATGTCATTATTGAGCCGCGACATCAAGTCGCCCAGGCGATATTGGGCGTAGAAACGCGGAGACAGCTTTTGCAAATGCCGGAACAGCGCCAGGCGCATGTCGAACAGCATGGAGGCAGACACGGTGACATAGCGGTAACTGGAAAGTATATTCAGCGCAAACCCGAGCACCGTCACGACAAACATGAGGCCCGCAATCTGCACCAGCGCCCGCATGTCATGTTTCAGCAGCGCGCGGTCGATCAGGAGCTTAGAGATGAGAGGCTGGACTAAACTGAGCGCCGTGGCGACCAGGCTGACCACCAGCACCAGCACCAGCCGCCGCGTGTAAGGGCGCAGATAGACCCAGAGACGGCGGTAGTCCCGCCAATGGGCCACTGCACCCGGAGATTCCATCAAGTTTCTATTTCCCTGCTAGGACGATCAGATTCGTGGTCGTGTCTTTATTCAGATACAGAAGTTTTGTCGACTGCAGCGTGTCGGCGTCGAAGAACTCGATGGTCGAGCCTGCGCCATACAGATAGAGCTTCTTGCCGTCACTGCTCATTCCCAGCCGGAAGCTGATGCGGGCCGGCACCGGGACTTTCTTAACCACGGAATGGCTCGCGATGTCCCACACCCACCATTCCGCCTCCCGGTTCCCTCCCGTGCGCTCGATCATGAGCGAATATCCCGTCTTGCGATCCGGCGTGAGCGCGAATCCAACCATCGGGAATGCAGGACCGATGGGCTCGTAGTCCACCTTATGAGTGGCCAAATCGATTTTGGCCAAGCCCAGCGTTTCTTTGTGAACGATCGGGTCCACCGAGGTGAAAATAGTCGTCACCACGCCGGGGTCATCGTTGGGGTCGTCGCTGGCGGCCAACCGGTAGGGTGAAGCGCCAGGATACTCGGGCTTGGCCAAGGCAATGCGGTCGACTTCGTTCATGGTGGCCAGATCGAACACCACGATGTCATCATCGAAGACGTACAGCAGTTTGCCGTCCGGCGAAATTTTGTAAGTGGCCGCAAAACCAAATCCCTGGTCGTAGCCTTTCGGGAAAGGGAATCGACTTCGCGATCTTCTTGTCCTGAAGATCGATCATCACGAACTGCGGCGGATCGGTCCGGTACTGATCGATTTCCTTCACCGTTAGCGACATGGTGGCGTACAAGTAGCGGCCTGCAGGGTCGACGGCAAGCCCCGAAAAACTCCTCCCACCAGCTCCTCGCGCCATGCGCGGAGAGCTCTTTCCGTCGGAGAGAGGGAAACTGCTGATGACTTGCCGGCTCGCCAGGTCCACCGTCTCCACCTGCATTTGGGTAGTCACGATGTGCAGCTTGGTTTTATCGGCGGAGAGAACCGTGGTTCTCGGGATGCCTCCCAATGGAATTTCGCCGATAACGTCGCCTGAGTCTTCGTTAATGACCAGTAGCTTGTGATCGATCGTCCCCACGTACATGAGGCCTTTCAGGCTGGTCGGCCGTCTGCGCCGTCGAGAGCGCCGCAAATACACTCGTCAACAGCAGCAAGACCCGAAGGCCATGGTGCGGGCACAGATTTTTCATTCTTGGCTCCTCTTGCCTTACGGATAGACCACATCGACGTTGCGCCAGTCATTGGCCGCCGCATTACATTTTGAAGTCCAGTCCGGATTGTTGCTGACGTGATCCGGAACCTGAGCCGGCCATGCGCAGCCCAGATAACAATCGAAAAGATCGCGCTCGACCGGAGCGCACAGCCCGGCGGTGCCGCCGGACACATCCACTTCCCAACCCGGGTTGAAGGCGATGCGTGCACCCCAGCGGATAGTAGACGCGCCCCTGCTTCTTGCTTTTCTGCTGAAGCGCCTCAACATCGCCTGTTTCAGCCATTCTGGCTTTCCGCCAACTTGCGAGCCTTACGATTCAGTGGTTGTAAAGAGTTCATAACCTTCCTTGTGGGCATTGATTGGTGAGAGGTTGCATGGTTTCGGGTTCCGGCCGGCATGAGACCGGGCCTAATTGCCGTCAAAGCGCTCCAGAAACTTGGGATTCTTGATGCCGATCTCCCCGTAGATGCGCAGGCACAAATCGATCCAGCCACGGATTCTGTCGCATTGATTCAGATTGGACGCCGCCGTCTCTCCGTGGTTGATGTAGGACTCGTGGTAGCACCCTCCGGCGCAGACCGGCCGCACCCAGCAGGTGTGGCAATCGGGCCGCGCGCCAATGTGATGGTTTTCCAGAAACTCGCGGCGGGTTTCGTGATCCACGCCGCCGTTCATCACGTTCCCCATCTGTGCGACGGGCGAATCGACGAAGCGGTGGCAGGCGGCGATGTCGCCGGAAGTGCCCACGCCCAGGAGGCCCAGTCCAGCCCCGCAGGTGTAGGCTTTACTGATTCCTAAATGCACTTCCTTGATGGTGTCGCTGACGTTCGTGAAGTAGTGCTGGCCGCCGTTGATGGCGTAGTCGCGATATTCCCACGCCAATTCGGCAAATTCATCCAGCACTTGATCCATCTTCGTGCCATTAATGTGATAGAGGCGATCGGGATTGGCGGTGGCGGGAGAGAAGCCCACGCCCTGGAACCCCAATTCCTTGGTGAGGTGGTCGTAAATGCGCCGCACCTCGCGCACGCCGCTGCTCAGGGTGACACGCGCTCCGATGGAATTGGTGCGGTGACGAGCCAGCAGCATCTTGATCTTGGGCGCAATGATGTCGTAGCTTCCCTTTCCGCTATGGAACACCCGCATGCGATCGTGCAATTCTTTATCGCCGTCAATGCTGACCGTAACGCCGATGCGGTGTTCGGCCAGAAAATCGGCGATCTCCTCGGTGAGGAGCGTGGCGTTCGTGGTCAGGCTGAAATCGACACTCTTGCCCGCCTCGCCGGCTTTGTACGTCGCGTACTCGACGCTCGACTTCATCAAGCCGAAGTTCAGCAGCGTTTCCCCTCCGAAGAAGGTCACATGCAGTTGGGGTCGGCCGCCGGATTCCGAGATGAGCGTGTCGATCGCGGCCTGTGCCACGGCGTCGCTCATGTATTTCGGCTTGTCTTTGGTCTGGGCGATTTTGTCGTCGCTGTACTCGTAGCAGTAGCCGCATGCCAGATTGCACTGATTGGTAGTGTTCAGGACAATCCGCTGGAGGGGAAACTTCTCCTCGGGCAGGCTGGGAAACATCTTCTTGGGTCGGCCGGAAGAGACTACGTCAAACTCTTCCATCTCATCGAGGGTATCTTCGATATCGCCCGGTGCGTAGCCGCGCCCGAGCAGCGCCATATTCAGTTCCTCGCCAGAAAGCGGGCAATTTTCGAGAAGCTCGAAAATCTCCTGCGAGAGTCCGCTGAGCCCGAAGACCGCACCGCTTGGCACCAGGTACAGGAACTTCTTCCCGCCGGCTTCAAACCGATGGTGCTCGGCCGGATGGTACGCCATCGAGGCCGCTTCGGTCACCGTCACTGTGCTACCTCAGGCTGATCGTAGATAGAGTAATTCGGCACCGTCACCACCAGGTAGGACTTCGCTTTCAGCTCAGTTCCGTCCGCCGTTTTGTAGGTTGCCGCCACCCACACGTCGCCGTAATTGTTGACGGGAAAATTATTGGCCTGTTTTTTGCGTTCCGGGTTGGGTCCCTCGACATTGGGTGTAAAGAGACCGGCGTCGTCCAGCGAGCCGACAAACTTTACATCGTCGTCGGTGGGCGTCGAAATGAACTCCTCCATCCCCCAGTGCGCGGCGACCGGCCCCAGCGGAACATCGTCGTCGGTGTGCGGTTTACCGTCGGGGCCAGCGGCGTAAGCGATCGCCTCGAACTGCGCATACTCCTTGGGATATTTCAGGCCGCCCAAGCGCGACATCCTCGCCTCTGGAGTCACTTCGATATAGGCCACCTTGTCGTACACCGCCAGCGCCTCTTTTACAGAAGCCCGCCCCACTGCCAGATCGTGCATACCCACAGGCAGTCCCTTGGCGACTTCCACTTCAACCGTGACCAAGCCTGGCGCAGCGCTGACGACTTTTGTAACCGTCACCCCGTGGCCGAAATCGATATCGGAAGCCTTCAGGCCGGCAGGGAGACTCCCGCCGAAGATCTTGAGCGTGACCTTGGAGGGCGACTGCAAAGCGGAAAGATCGGTGCCAAGCACCACCGTCTCGCTTCCGGCCCGCACCATATGGACATCAATCCCGAGTTCGCCGAAGCCGCTCCAGAACCAGCGGCCGTCGATGCTATTGCCATCGCGCGAAACCATCATGGCCTCTCTCCACTCCGTAGGAATCGAGGTGGCGGTGATGCTGGGCGCTGTAGACGGCCCTGCTGGCGGGTAGACGCGTCCGCGCCAGTTGTAACCCGTGTACACGATGCTCTTCCCTGCAGCTTTAACCGTCACGCCGCTGGTGACATAACTGAACTGCACGCTGGTCGCAAACTGGCCATCCGCGGCGCCGGGCGTGATCACCACCTGCCCATAAAGTTTGCCTTTGCCTGGCTGATACCCACTGAGCAACCAGGTGCCCGCGAGCTTCTGGGGCCGCATGGCAGCTCGCCATGCAGTCCATTCAGGCGTCATCAAGGGCTGGGCGCTCGCCAGATAATCGAGCGCGAGGTCCACCGGATATTTCGCGTTGGCGGAAGGCTTTGAGCCTTTGGGATATTCCATCGCGATTCCGCCTGCCGGGTTGACCGTGGGCCGCGCCGGCGCGTCAACATCCAGCAATGGCTTGGGCCTCATCGGACGATAGATATTTGCAGCGCCGGGGAAAAGACCTATGTGCATCGCCACCAGCTTTTCGTAATCGTCACGGGTACGCCGTTGCGCAAGTACGCGACCGACGCTATGGCAGTTATTGCAGGTCTTCTGTAACGCCGGGTTGGGCGTGTAATCCTCCTGGTCGCCCACCGTGAGGTGTTCCGCTTCCCAGAAAGCGGGTTTCATCTCTTCCGGAGCCAAGCCGTTATTGCTACTCAGGTAGCGCAGAACATCGCGGACTTCGGGCGGTGTGATCGAAAGCCCGTTCAGCCGGATCATGCGCTTGATGGCCTGCTCCCATACCTCGGGACTGGTCCTGATGTAGGAAAGCCGCCGCATCATTCCGTTGGAATCCCGTTGATGGCAGCCGCCGCATTTGCGGATCGTGAGCTGGTCGTCAATCGGAATTCCTTGCACCGGCGCGCTTTGCGCCCGTGAATCTTGCGGCCACCACAACATGGCACTGAATGCCACTAAAAGTGCGGCTCGCGTCAAATCCAAATGAAATCGCATAGTCAGAATCCCTTTTTGCGGCAGTGAGAAACACGTCTAGTTAGAGTCATACGAGCTACGCACCGCAGGCGCGATATGCTCTTGGGAACGAAGCCGACTGGGTTTGGGGTCTAGACTGGGACTTGAACTACAGACTCATGCGGACGTTGCTGAGCCACGACGGGAACTACAGAGGCTGATCCGAGATCGAAGATCTCGATGGACGAATTTAGCATGAACTTAATCCAGAAGTCAACACCATTCATGCCCGGGCGATCGTCGGCACCGGAAGAATGAGCCGACCGGTTGATGTAGCGTGGAAGATGCGGCCCTCAATATGAAATGTCCTGCCGAGCTGTACACTGCCTCTCCCAGACCATCAGGGCATTGTTGAGCCGCACTACCCCTTCCATGACAAAACTGTTGTCGTCACCTTGCTGTGGCTGTCTGTGCCTTTATCGCAAAAAGGTCAATCTCAGCAAGTGCCTGGCTGGCCAAGCCGTCGGCATAAGGCAAGTCGATGACGGTATCTGGCTCGTCAGCTTTATGGACTACGATCTTGGCTATATCGATCTGGAGGAAAAACCCTTGCAGCCCCTCGAAATCCCTTCGGCCAAAAGTGTTACCTATGTCTTAGGAACAATCTGTTACCTGTGTCCGGTCCGGACATTTAAAACATGGTGGCCAGGGACGGACTTGAACCGCCGACGCCAGCCTTTTCGGGGCCGCTAAGCCAACACAGTAACGTGTTTAGAATCCGCGTAAGAGACTCAATTCCAATCGATTAGCGAATCCCGTCTCGGGGTGATCTGTGATGATAGGCTGTTTAATGAAATGGCGTCTTGCCCACGCGCAAAAACGGCCAAAGCGAAAATGAAAGCTAGCATTTTCATCGGTCCATTAGACGGAAACAGTAATCCGCATGAAAGTGGCCGGTATGAACATACCGGCGTTCTTGCTCTTGTTTTGAGCGCTCGCCAGTTCCACGAGTCGCTGATGTAATTCCTCGGCCTTGCCGTCTTTCTGGGCCGCTTCGACAGCGTTCATGGTCGGTCCATAGAATTTCTCAAATAGATCGATGAACTGCGTAGGGGTTTTTTCAGGCGAGGCAAAGTAGTACGTGTCGTGGACCATGGAGATGTTCTCCTTGGGCACTCCGGCATGGCCAAAACGCTCAATGATGTTGCTCTCCACACCCCACGTCATGGGACTGATAAAACCTTCCGGCGGTGGAGGCGTAAATGCAGAGCTGATCTTCAGCACCTGTGATACGAACGTCGGATCGTTCGGAATCCAGTTGCCCATTAGAATGCGTCCGCCGCGTTTCGTAACGCGCAGCATCTCCTTGGCGACATCGAATGGCTTGGGGGCAAACATGGCGCCAAAGATGGAAACGACCAGATCAAAGGAACGGTCGGCGACGCCCTCCAAATTGCACGCGTCTCCTTCTTGAAACTTCAGTCGGGTGAGACCCGCCTCCGCCGCGCGCCTGTTCCCGGCCTCCACTAGATTCCTGGCGATGTCGATTCCAACCACTTCAGCGCCCAAGCGGGCCAACGGAATCGCCGTGGTGCCGTCTCCACAGCCGAGGTCCAGAACCCGCAGCGGCAGGGTTATCCCTATGCCTTGAATGATCGCCCACCAGACTGACGCATGAAAGCGGCAATCTCAGTAAAGTCACCTTTTTCCCACAATGCCTTATTCGGATTCATAAAAGCTCCTTTTCTCGGACTCGCCTTCAGTAAGCTGCGACGCGTCCTCTTCACAGCTACAATGGTGCTTTGCCTACGGTCCCGCGACTATGCCCGAACGTCGCAATGACTTGCTCGAACGGCTTGCAGGGGCAAATCGCTTTACTAAGAGGCCAGGGGAGTTTGCAGATAGGCTAACGAAACGAATGGACGCGTTCTCGCAAATTCTGAGTGGAGTCCAGTTGAACGGCGCTGTGTTCTTCCGTGCGGAATTCTCTGCACCGTGGGGAGTCTCGACGTCCGCGGCGAAAGCGATGGCGGCCACTGCGGGCGTGGGGGCGGAGCACCTTGTGCTCTACCACTTGGTCATCGAGGGCAGGGCTTTCATCGAGTTGATCGATGGGCAGCGAACCGAACTGAGCCCCGGCGACATCGTCGTTTTTCCGAATGGGGACCCTCACCACATGGGCAGCGGTGCCGGAGAACGGCCGTTCCCGGACTATGGCATCAGCGCGAAGATCAAGGCGCGCGACTTGAGTCCGTTACAGGCCGGCGGAGGCGGTGACATTTCGCGATTTGTGTGTGGGTACATGAGTTGCGATCCCCATCTCAGCCGCCCGATCCTAGGCGGATTGCCCCCCGTCTTCAAAGTCAACATTCGAACGGATCCCTCGGGACTCTGGTTGGAAAATTCCATTCTGCACCTGGTCGAAGAAGCCGCTTCAGGGCGAATGGGCAGCGAAGCCATGCTCGCCAAACTTTCGGAAGCCTTGTTCGTGGACACCTTGCGTCGCTACGTGGCGAGCCTGCCCGAACAACAGACGGGATGGCTCACAGGAGTGCGTGATCCCATCGTGGGGAAAAGTCTCGGCTTGCTTCATAGCCGCATCGCGCATCCGTGGACAATTGCGGATCTTGCGGATGAAGTGGGCATTTCGCGGTCCGCTCTTGTGCAGCGTTTCACGCGTTATCTCTCCGAGCCACCGATGACCTACCTAACCCGCTGGCGGCTTCAACTGGCCGCTCGATCGCTCAAGAGAACCGCTCGGGGCGTGGCGGAGATCGCCGCCGAGGTCGGATACGAATCGGAGGCTGCCTTCAATCGCGCGTTCAAGCGGGAGTTTGGGCAACCTCCGGGCCGATACCGCAGCGATCAAAGAACGCTGCCAGCCCAGCACTCGTGAGAGCGCGGCCGGCACGACGAAACGCCTCAATCGGCGGGCCAGGCCCGCGCATCGTCAGGTTGCCTTTCTAAAGGCCTCACACTCAATACTTGGCGTTTTCCAGTTTGCCTCCATTCTGAATCTCGGAGAACCCATCCATTGGGTCCTCGGGAATGTTTCGAAGCAGACTACCGGCAAACTTTCCTGACCTCCCGGCTAATCGATTTGCCCCAGCAATCCGTTCGAGCAAGTGATTGCGACGCACGAGCATGGCTTATCGGGCGGGTGCGCCGCACAATCGTCTCGTAGACACGAAGCGCGCCACGGACAAGATCCGCGGACCGCTACGAACGGAGAATAGAAATGACACTACAGACAACACTTGAAATCAACACGGAAAGGTACGCCAAGTTTGCCCCGTCTCAATCCGGTCGGATTGGCGCGGCATTGGCAACGCTCAACTAAATGTGGCCTGGACGGCGACCGGCACGGGCACGCATCGCCAGCTAAATGCAATCACAGGAAGCCCAGAGGATCTTTCTTTTGAATAAGGAGCAAATATGAATAGCCGATCTGAAGCCCTTGCGGCACGCCTCGAAACAGGCGCCGCATCCCTCGCCGCACTTGCGGCGGCACTTTCCGAGCGAGAGTGGCAGACACGCCTTCCTCATGACGGACGCAGAGTCGGCGTGGTTGTACATCACGTCGCCAGCATGTATCCGATTGAGATCCAATTGGCGCAGTCCTTCGCCGCCAGTCAGCCGATCGCCGGTGTGACTTGGGATGTTGTCCACAAGATGAACCACGACCACGCTGAAGAAAACGATGGCGTGACCAAGGAAGCCGCTCTCGCCTTGTTGGCGACCAACAGCGCCGCGGCGGCCACGGCCATACGGGCGCTTAGTGATATTGAGTTGGATCGGGCCGCGCCCGTTTCTCTCAATAGCAATGCCCCACTCACCTGCCAGTACTTCCTTGAGGACCATGCGGTGCGCCACAGTTACCATCACCTGGCCGGGATCCGGGCAGCCCTCGGCCGCTGAGAGGCGCCCATATTGACGCGCAGGATTGCAAGGAGAAGGCCATGGGTTTGATTAAGACTGCCACGACGATCGCTGCGGCGGGTAATCCGCCCAAGCAGATTGCAGAGTATGTGGGGCACTTGAATTCAGGAGATGCCGCGCTCAGCATCGCGCGAATGGAGAGCCCTGGCGGCTGGCAAGAGCCTGGGCAAACTCCCGACTTTGATGAGTACACGCTAGTTCTGCGCGGTTCGATTCGAGTGGAAACCCGAACCGGAGCGACTCACGTGACGGCGGACCAAGCATTTTTCACCGCCGCTGGCGAATGGGTACGCTACTCGACCCCGGACGAAAATGGCGCGAAGTATATCGCGATCTGTGTGCCAGCCTTCTCGCCGGAGGGGGTCCATAGGGACTCTGTCTAACCAAACGCCGGGAGGCGTCGATGACTCAACAATTCAAACTGCTGGCAGTTTTGGCCCATCCCGACGACGAGTCCCTCGGATTTGGCGGGACGTTGGCAAGGTATGCAGCGGAAGGGGTGGAAACTCACCTTGTTACAGCCACGCGCGGCGAGCGCGGCCGCTTTGGTTCACAAGGCAAAACGGGCGATCCGTCAGAGGTCGGCCGCGTTCGCGAGGGGGAATTGGGAGCCGCCGCCGCCATGCTGGGTATCCGTAATGTTTCCATACTGGGTTACCCCGACGGAGCTGTTGACCAGATGGATGCCGCGACTGCGATACGGGCCGTTGCCTGGCACATCCGGCGCATTCGGCCCCATGTGGTCGTCACGTTTGGTCCAGAAGGCGGATACGGCCACCCTGACCACATTGCTATCTCACAATTCACGACGGCCGCCATCGGTGTGCGCCGGCGATAGCGCACACCGCACGCATGACGGATTGGACAGCGACCCGCTTCCTCCGCACCGCGTTGCCAAGCTTTACTATTTGGCGTGGCGCAATGAAAAGTGGACAGCCTACCAGTCCGCCTTTCGCGAACTAACGTCGATGGTGGATGGTGTCGCGCGACAGGCTACTCCCTGGCCCGATTGGGCCGTCACCACGCAGATCGACACGTCCGCCTATTGGCCAATCGTCTGGAAAGCGGTGTGCTGCCACCAAACCCAGATATCTATCTACGAACGGCTGGGGCAACTCGCGGAGGAGCAGCAGCGAGCGCTTTGGGGCTCACAGGAATTCTATCGCACTTACAGCGCCGTCAATGGGGGCCGCAAACTGGAAACCGACCTATTTGAGGGGTTACGGTAAATAACGATGTCTTCTTCTCTTCGAATCGACCAGCTCAGATCCCGCAAAGTACCCCTCGAAATGACGGAAGAGCAGTTTCGTTCGGTCGGTCACGACCTTGTCGATCAGATAAGCTGCTTCCTAGGCTCTCTAGACGGACGGGCGGTAACGCCGGCGGAGCCCGCAGATAAAGTCCGCGCGGCTTTAGGCGCGGATCGAACGTTGCCGGAGGAAGGCAAAGAGGCCGGCGAGTTGCTTAAGGGCGCGGCCAAACTGCTGTTTGAGCACTCGCTTTTCAACGGACATCCACACTTCTATGGCTACATTACGTCCTCCGCCGCTCCCATCGGAATGCTCGCGGAGTTGCTGGCGGCTTCCGTAAACGCTAACGTCGGCGCCTGGAAACTATCTCCCATGGCCACCGAGATAGAAGCCCAGACGATTCGATGGCTCGCGCAGTTCATCGGCTACCCGGCCGATTGTAGCGGCTTGCTCCTGAGCGGTGGCAACATGGCCAACCTCACGTGTTTCCTGGCCGCCCGTGCCGCAAAGGCCGGATGGGATGTTCGAAAACAAGGTGTCGCCAAGGGGCCTCCCCTGCTTATCTACGCTTCCAAAGAAACACACACCTGGATTCAAAAAGCGGCTGACATCACAGGACTCGGCACGGATGCGATTCGCTGGATCGGCGTCGACAAATGGCGGCGTATGGATCTTGCTGCTTTAGAAGTTCAGTACAAGCGGGATCTTGCAGAGGGTTACCGGCCATTTCTCGTAGTCGGCACCGCCGGAACCGTCAGTACAGGAGCGGTAGATCCCCTCCCGGATCTGGCGGCCTTCTGCCAGGAGCGCCAATTGTGGTTCCATGTGGATGGCGCATACGGGGCTTTCGCCGCTGGAATTAAAGAAGCGCCTTCCGATCTCATGGGCTTGACCGCGGCGGACTCGGTGGCTGTCGATCCTCACAAATGGCTGTACGCCCCGCTCGAAGCCGGATGCGCGCTAGTCCGCGATCCTGCTGCTTTGCGCAAGGCGTTTTCTTACCACCCGCCATACTACAGCTTTGACGTCGAGGCCACGAATTACTATGATCTCGGGCCTCAGAACTCACGCGGTTTTCGCGCACTCAAGATTTGGCTTGCCCTCCAGCAAGCGGGTGCAGCAGCCTGCCGTCAGATGATCGGGGAAGACGTCGCATTGGCCCGGTACCTCTACGACCTGGCTGCAGAACACCCGGAACTGGAGGCGTTCACACATAATCTAAGCATCACGACACTGCGCTACGTTCCGTTAGAACTGCTTGCCAGTGTGGGCTCCGAGCAGGCAGAGGCGTACCTGAATCGGCTGAATCAACTCCTGCTGACGCACTTTGAGAATAGCGGGGAGGCGTTCTGCTCCAATGCCGTGATCGAGGGGAAGTGCGCATTGCGGTTCTGTATCGTCAACTTCAGAACCTCAACCGGCGACATCGAGGCCGTGCCGCCATTGGTGGCGCGCCTCGGTCGCCAGGCTCACGTGGAGTTAAGCAGTAAGTGATTTGTGGGAGTTTCCACAGTTGGAATGATCAGCGAATGCAAGATGCAAACACTCGATTCCTCCACTATCAAGGATCTGCTGGATCGGCTCCAGCGCATTCGTCCAGAAACTCGTGCGCTCGGGGGCAGGATGAACGCCCATCAAATGGTATGCCAGCTAAATGATTCCTTCGGCCTCGCAATGGGCGATAAGACGGCAAGCGAGGACATCAATTTCTTGAATCGAACGCTGATCAAGTGGGTTGCCCTCTACGCGCCATTCCCCTGGTCACAGGGAGTACCAACGCCGAGCGGAAATGGATCAACTGCGGGGAGGTACGCGACCCGTCGAATTTTCGCGCGACAAAGCCGCGCTGGCCGCAGCCATCGAGCGGTTTGCGCGGCAGCCCAATACTTCCCGGTTCTCTCGTCATCCGACCTTCGGTGAACTTACCAAGTGGGAATGGATTCGCTGGGGTTACCTACACGCCGATCACCACATCCGCCAGTTCGGAGTGTAGGCGATGGCGTTTCGGTGACATCGGCTCGTGCGGAGTAACGAGACACCAGGTGACACGGACAGTCGGAAATGTGCGAACAGCAGGTAGAAGATCATCAACGGGCCGGTCATGAGCAGATAGTCAATATGGGCCTTCAGTAAATTCGGCACGCTGGGGAACAGCTTTCTCCACAAGCGAAGACGAACGAACGCCTACCAGACACCACGCCAGCACCAGCGTGATCGTCAAACAAAGACTGCCGACAACGACTAGAACACCGGAGTAGTTATGCATGATTGAAGCCTTTCTGGGATCTCTCCCCCGAAGCCCCTGCCAAGTATTGAACGGATCGGCTATTGGCGATGGCTGGATCAGCTATTCTTTCCGACGAGATTCCCGTCAACGCGGGCAGCTATTTTATCGCGCATGAGCAGCCATGCCAGACACCCCCCGGCGCCAACATCATACGCCATGCAGAAGGAGGGCCACCATTCGGGCACACCAGCATTTGTCACGATGCCGGCGTGGAAGAAATCGAATACGCCGTGGCCAACGAGCGCGGCGACGGCTATCCAGAGATTGCGCTTGAACCCTGCGACGGCAGCTACCACGAAGACGGTCATCACGCTCGATTCGATGATCAGAGCCTGGGTTGTCCCCCCATCACCGCAAACAGGTCGTAGTAGTGGGCAACTACGATCAGCACCGTTGGGTAGAAAGCGCGATCGCGATCCAATCCTACGGACCTCGCAAACACAGACACAACTACCGAGAGCAGGCCGCCGATTCCGTATCCCATACACGTCTTTCTATTTCACGATCCCAGGCTTGAGTGTACCCTTGGCCTTCGCCACTGGCAGCAGCGTTACCGGCAGCCAATCCGCGCAAAGCAGCAGTTTCGAAAGTTGTCGTGCGCGCGGCAATGAATCGCCTCATCTATGCGTGCTCCACCTTGTGGACTGCACCCCGAAAATGAGACACGAAGTTAAGGGGCCACATACATTGAAAGGAGAGGTGTATGGATTTGGCCCGGAGAATATACAGTCGTGATCTGAAGATCGCGGCCATGCGAGAGATTGATGGCGGGCGGCCGATCGGGGAAGTAGCCCGGCACCTGGAACTGAGCCCTCATTTGTTGGAACGATGGCGTGGTGAGTGGCGGGCGCGGGGCGAGTTGGCGTTTCCCGGCATTGGCCGGCGCGGCATGTCGCCAGCGTTGACGGAGTTGCAGCGGATCGCCGAGTTGGAGCGTAAAATCGGCCAGCTCACGATGGAGAACGACTTCTTAAAAAAAGCGTTGGAGCATTTCAGGGATCATCACCCGCCAGCCGTCGTCAGTGGCGAAGCTGCTTGTTTGAGGAAGTCCGTCAAGCCTCGGGGAAAGGCGAAGCCGTGAACGCGTTGTGCCAGATGACCGGCATCAGCCGCGCCGGTTACTATCGTTGGCGCATACCGCCGTCGAGTTTCCCCGTGGAGATGGAACTGCGCGATGCCATGCAACAGGTCGCTCTGGAGTTCCCCGCGTATGGGTACCGCCGGATCACGTTCGAGTTGAACCGCCGCGGCTTCGCCGTCAATCACAAGCGAGTGCTGCGGTTGATGCGCGCCGACAACCTGCTGTGTTTGCGGCACAAGTCCTTCGTGGTCACGACGGATTCGCGGCACAACCTGCCGGTGTATCCAAACCTGGCTCGCGACGTCACACCGGATGGCGTGAATCAGTTGTGGCGGGCCGATATTACCTACATCCGGCTGCGCACCGAGTTCGTGTATCTGGCGGTGGTGCTGGATGCGTACTCGCGTCGTGTGATTGGTTGGGCGCTGGGCCGCACGCTGGAAGCGGGATTGGCCGTGTCGGCGCTTACCATGGCGTTGCGGCAACGACGGCCCGCGCCCGGGCTGGTGCATCATTCCGATCGCGGCGTGCAGTACGCCTCGTACGAATACACGGATTTGCTGAAGCAGCATGGCGCCCAGATTAGCATGAGCCGCAAAGGCAATCCGTACGACAACGCGGCTTGCGAGTCGTTTATGAAAACCCTGAAGTACGAAGAGGTCTACCGCAGCGAGTACCGCGACTTGGCCGATGCCTACGCAAAGATCGGCGAGTTCCTGGAACGCGTCTACAACCAACAGCGGTTGCACTCGGCTCTGGGCTATGTTCCACCCGCCGAGTTCGAGCAGAACGGCGGGAGTATCCAATGACGTTGCTTCGCGACGAATCCTCCAGTTGGGGGTGCTGCCCCCAAGCCCCTGGGATTTATCGCATTCCTGCCAGAATGACGGAGCGCGGAGGCAGATCGCTCGGCCTCCGCTCATTCCGGCTGCTGAGTCGGCGCTCGGGTTGCGTCCCCGCAGTGCCCTATCCTCCGCTCAGATTCTTCCAGAGTGGATTACTTCAACCTCGCCGTGCAATGATTTATCAGCGAACGGCGATAACCCCCTTAACTTTGTGTCTCACTCCAGGGGTTCAGTTCATTGATGACCACATTTCCCTTCTTGTGCCCTCGCTCAACCTGCTTGAAAGCTTCCGCGATCTGCTCCAAGGGATAACTTCTGTCGATCACCGGCTTGAGCTTTCCAGCCGCGGCAAGCTCCGCGATGAAGGTCATCTGACCTGCCCCCATTTTCTCTACCAAACGAAACTAGAATTCTCCGCTAAATCATAACTCCTTCAGAGCTCCCCTTCATCCTGGTATCAGAGGCCTTGGAGCAGACCGGGGAATCTGTCAAGGACGCGCGGGGTTTGCGCGCCGCCAGGGAATCCTTGACAGATTCCTCGGTTTGCTCTACGACGGTGGCGCAGGGTGATGGGGACCACACGCGGGCAAACTCGGCGGGGGTGCGGTATGCCAAACTGCTGTGCGGCCGATGCTGGTTGTAATCTACGCGCCAGGCCTCGATCTTGCGCTTGGCATCGGCCAGGTTCTCAAACCAGTTGGCATTCAGACATTCATCGCGAAAGCGGCCATTGAAGCTTTCGATAAAACTTTCCTGCGTCGGCTTGCCGGGCTCGATGTGGACCAGTCGGATGCCACGCTGCTCGGCCCACGTCAGAAAGCACCGGCTGGTGAACTCCGGTCCGTTGTCGATGCGGATGCTTTCCGGCGCCGTGCCGCGGACCCCGATCACTTCATCCAATACGCGCGTTACTCGTGTTTTCGGGGGGCAGGTCAGGGAGCCACTAATATTGAACTCTCTCTCCCCGTTTGTTTAGGAAAATCGGCGAGTTTCGCGCGTTTACGTCGGATGCCGACCGTCTCCGCTAAAGCTGGCAGCCGCAATTCCGCGCCCAGCGTCGGAAAATAGCAGAACTTCTCTGTTCCTCGATCTTGGGGACACCCTTATTAGCGGAATACTGTCGTTGCGACAGAGGTAGTACCTCTCTGCTACGTCTTGATCGAGCCTGCTGCCGCTGATACATTGCCTTCGATCGAAGATTCCTCGGAGCCGTGTAGTAAATCGTACGCGCAGGAATCGTGCATCGGAGCTGCACCTATTCGAAGCGCGGCCAATTTCGCACGGCTAAGCTGTCTCGACAAAAGCAAACCCTAGAATATTTGCCCGCGCCTGCATGAGGAGATCTTTACTCGATTGCACTTCGGCGACTGTGGTGATTCCCGGTTTGACTAACAGGACGGTTGCAGTACAGAAAGGTGCGAGCAGTATCGGTTGCGGTGAAGCTCCGATGGTACCTGCATCCACTAGGATGAAATCGAAATCTCCCTCAATGCCCCCTATCAGCTCTAGAAAAGCCGAAGCGGGAACTGGGGACCGCCCACTGTTCGGACGCCGCCAACGAAAAAACGCCAAACTTGAATCGCCTTCACTTGCCCAATCCCGGCTCAAAGGCGGCTCGAGTGCGCTGACGCTGTTCGGCTCTCGTGCCACTGGCTTAGAGTCAGACAGCAGGATCATGGCCACCCGGGAACCGCGAATCAATCGAAGGGAGAGCGCGGTTTCATACATCATGTCGGGAACCGGGGTGTTTACTGAAGCGGAGGCAAACAGGATCGTGCGGACGCCTGTCGAAGCGGTGGCACCGAGCAGTAGACCGGCAAATTGAAGTGCATCCACACCGGCTTTGCCGTGCTCAGTCGCGGTGTCCGGGCCACTGTTAGAAATCGTAAGTAGCGCTTTACCTGCCGTCATGATAAACCGCGGTGGCTTAGAGCCTATCTTGTATCATTAGACCATAACATGCTTTTCCGCTATTTGTGTATTGGTTGAAGTCCTATACGGCGAGAGAGACGGTACGAATAGTACTGGCTAATCGCGAACTTCACGAGACGTGCGGCGCAGGTTACCTCTGCTACCGCTAGCACCCCGCCGTGCTTTGCGGCAAACCAATATCCAGCCGCCATAAATGGAGCGAGCCCAGCGTCGATCGCCAGAAATACCCTTGGCCTATAGAAAATTAAGAAGTTTAGGGTGAGCGGGTAGCCGATTAAACTGGCCACGCCGGCCGGAAGCAGGATCTTTATCACCGGCAACGACTCCCGATAGGATGGTGGGAACACTTTGGTGATTACGGGGTTCACCAGCAGCAGACCTAAAATCAGTATCGGTATGGCAGCGGCAAACGCTCGAATCTGAAATGTCTTGTAGAACTTCTCGAAAGTACCGGCCTCGCATGCGGGCACGATCCGCGGAATGACAGTCTGTCCGATATACGTTCCCAGGAGTTCTGGAATGAAAGCTATGGTGTAACTGGCCCGCAGTATGCCGACTTCGGCGGGGCCTCGAAACAATGCCAGAAAGAACATGTCCTGATTGAAAACCAGAAGACTGACTGCAGCGATCGACATGAGGAGCGAACTCTGCACGAAGATTTGACGGAAAGCGCCTCGATCAAACCAGGGAGCTGGCGTCTGGTGCTCGAATAGCAATAGGGGAGCGAGACAAGCAACGACCAGAAAGGACGATGCACCGTACCCTCCGACTAACCAAGCACTGGATTTGATTCCGGCCGCAATCAATCCGATGGATAGTGAGATTCGCGTTGCAATCTGCAAAAGATCTCCGACGGCGTAACGCTTGAAACGCAGATCGATTTGCGAGTGAACCTGCATCGACCGGAACAGTAGTAAGCCGAGCCCGGAGAGGCCCAGCACAACCAAGGTCGCGTGTTCCCCGGAGGAATGGAAGACAGCTCTTCCTAACGGCTCTCCAAAGATTGCAAGGAGTGCGACGGCGATCACCGCAATTCCGATTTTAAAAACAACGGAGGCACGTTCTGGCGGGGTAATGCCCACGAAACCTTGCTGGCGATGCAAGGGAGCCAGTTTGAGTACACTCATGTCCATTGCGGAGCCGATGAGAGCATCGAATAATTGAAGGTTAGCGATGCAGAAAGCGAAGACGCCATAAACCGCCGGGGCCAAGTGCCGCACCGCGAACAGATTAATGATGAGAGCGCCTGCTCCGCTGACAATCTTAGCGGCTATCGCCAGCAGGCTATCGAATCTTTCTCGCAGCGCGCGAACGCCTTCGACCTGCCCGGTCATGCAGAGATCCGCTTGGCAAGAATTCCCGTCCCCCGCGTTGTGCGCTTTAGAAAAATCATTTGGACTGCACCAGGGCTTCCGCGAGTGTTTCGGCTACCGCGCGATTGCCAATCTGATTCATATGCATGTCTTGGGGATAGTACATGCGCTCGCCGCTGTGTCTTTTTCGAAGACCTTGCCGCAGATCGATGTATTCCACTCCAAGTTCCCGGCATGCGCGCATGGTCTCATCCGTGAGTCGATTATCAAATGCCGCCATTCTCTCAGCTGTCCATTGTGGATTGCTCGCCTGCAAGCGGGCAAAAACCTCATTCATCAGTTGCGGCTCAATCATCTCAGCGGAGGGAATGACCGTATACGTCAAACGGATTCCTTTTTGGCGGCAAAGGTCACGAAACAGGCGGATGGCCTCACGGTTGATTTTCAGGGATAACGGAAGTGTATCGGGAAAGTCGGCAAACCATACCTGTTGGTTCAGAATCTGCAGCATCATTCCATGCGCGATCTTGTCCAGCTTTGCAATCTCGAAGATGTACTTGAATATCGCCGAGGTGCCATAACCGTATTCACGCAAGTTGTTGTGTAGCAGAACGACGCGCGAGTATTGATAACGAATCGTAGGACCGGCCAAGGATTTCAATACCGAATAAAGGCGGCTCCTATCTAGCAGGCCAGGACGATCCGAGGGATCCGGGTAGGTGACGAAACGAGGAGGTTCGGGCTGCAGGGTTCCATCCGGAAGTAACCGCAGGAAGGGACGGTCGTCCTGCCGGACCATGTCTAAAAAATCATTACCGACGTACTCGGCCACAATCACGTGCACCGGTTCCAGCTTAAGAATGTCGCGGCGGAAACGCACGTAGCACTGATATGGCGAGTACCGGCCGGCACCGACATCCAGCACTTCGACAGGTCCTTCCGACTGCTTCGAATTGAGGATGTCTTCGAGTACAGTCGGGAAATTTTCCCGTGCGTTGCTGGCACCAGCCGTAAAACTATCGCCGAGTACGGCTATCCGCCGGGTTCCCGGCGATGGTAGAGGTGCAGTGTTCTTGCTTTGATAGAAGCCCAGATTGTTGGTCTGAAGAATCAGAGTACCGGAATATTCGGGAAAATCAGCCTTCAAGGCTTGGTTTGGAATCGGTATCATCCCCAAGTCACGGTCGACTTGGTTTGGGTCGTAGGGGCCGGGCCGTGGCTGGATTCGCAGCACACGTACCATAACCTCGCCACCTATCCAGAAAATCGAGAAACTGACCGCCAACATCGCCACGTTAACTGCAACTCGCCGCCACCGGCTTCGTTCAGCTGGCGCCGGCATTGTGGTTCTCGCGTCGCGCAGCGACCGCCTCATAAATCTTCAGCACTTGTTCCGCGGTTCTTTCCCAAGTGAACTGCCGGGCTCTTTCGAGTCCTTTTTGGATCAGTTCCTGGCGGCGTTTCGGATTCGTCAGAATACTTTCGATACCCTCGGCGATTGCCTCCGGGCGGTAAGGATCGACCAACACAGCCGCGTCGCCGGCAATTTCCGGCAGTGAGGTCACTGTCGAGGTCACTACTGGACACCCGCACGCCATCGCCTCAAGCACAGGGAATCCGAATCCTTCAAATAGCGACGGGAAAACCAGCGCATTCGCTCCAGTATACAAAAGGGGTAAGTCTTCCGGAGGAACGTGGCCGGTCATGATAATTTGCTCTCGCAAACCCAGACGATCGATGAGAGGATCGACCTCATCGGAGGTCCACATCTTTCGACCGACCATTAGCAGCTTGTGGGGAAGTTTAGTGTTTCGCTTCAGCAGTCCGTACGCCTCTATCACGCGTACGGTGTTCTTGCGCGCCTGCAGCTTTCCCGCGCTCAGCAGATAAGGCCCGGCGATTCCATAACGATCCAAGCAGCCCTGCACTTGTTCGCGATCATAAACGGCGTGAAATGCGGGATCGAGGCCATGATGTGTGAGGAAAGCTTTCGGGGCCGCCGCAGGAAATTGCTCCAGCAAGTGCCGCCGCGTGAACTCCGACACGCACAAGATCGCGGCCGCCCGGCGAATGGAAGAAGCGAATCCCTTCTGTAAGCGAAACCGGATGGCGGGAGGATAGAATTCAGGGTGCGAGAAGGGGCTCAGGTCGTGCAAAGTGAAAATCAGCTTCGATGGAACAAAGGGCGGAGCGACGTACGTGGCATGAAATACGTCGGCAGGCCGTGCAAGCAGATGGATAGGTAGCGCAAAAGGCACGCTGAACCAGCGAATTGCGGGCTGCAGCGTGTGGACGTGAACCTCCGGAACGCTGTCATGCAGCAACTCGGAGCCTCTCCGGTTGATGCAATAAACGTCGTACTTGTGGCCGCCGCCCAACGAGCTTAAAGCGCGTATCAGCTGAAGTTCGTATGTCTCAGGCCCTCCAGATTGACGGCCAGTCATTGCCGCGAAAATACTGATGTTCATTCCTGAGTAGATTCAGCGATTCATGCTGCAACAAGCGCTTCGTCTAGCGAAATTATTAGGCGAAACCTTAGCCTTCTCGGGCAAGTGCCAACGGCCGACTCGAGCTAAAGCCATGGGCATAAGTATTTTTGACACAATGACTAAGGCTACTGACTAAGCGTCTGCGCGCAGTTCAAAAGATATCCTGGTACTGGTAGAGCAGCATAACAGAAAATTCTTATCGTTTTTCTTTTCGCGCCGATAAACACAGTAGACAACGAATTATACCAACATGAATACAAAGCGCATCTTGCGAGTCGGCTCTTTTGCCCTGCTGATCGGCTGTGTGCCGATGCGGGCCCAGTTGGTGGAGAACGGTTCTACGCTGACGGCGACTACTTCCACGCTATCTGCGGTTTTTCAGAACGCGGATTTGACGCAACTGGTAAATTCGGTCACCGGGGAGAGTTATCTGAAGCCTAAAGGTGCGGGCGGCCTCATGAATTTGACGATGCTGAACCCCACTGGTGAAACGCTCACATTCTCTCAGTGGACCATTGGAAGAAACGCGTCATCGCAGAATGTGGCGACGATCTCATTTCAGGACTCAGTACGATATGGTACCTTTACCGTTGCCATCGATCCTCAAACGCAAGAGCTAGTGATTACGCTCGCGGGCGGCTCCCACGTCCCGGGTGTGCGGGCCCTTAATTGGGGCGTGGAAGGCATAGACGTGAGTTCGGGCCGTGTCATTTTACCTTCGCAAGGCGGCAATTATGTCGATGCGAAGCACCTGCCCTCCGTATCACTCCAGTACCCCGTGTCCTGGGCGTCACAACTGGCTCTATTTGAAGGGCCGCACGGCGGCTTCACGGTGTATTCAACGGACCGTAGTTTTCAGTTCAAAGATTTGCAGTTGATCCCGAGTCCGAACTCTACAGCAAATCTTCAAATCGGCACTGAAGCGGTGGCACCTTGGACAACGGCTCAGTCGGTTCCCTCCACAGAATGGCGCATGAACGTTTTTGCGGGAGACTGGCGTGTTGGTGCGGCACAATACAAGAAGTGGTCGAGCAGCGCTTGGCCAAACGCTGTGCCTAGCGGGAACACTAGCTGGATACGGAACATCCAATCGGTCTTTACGGTTGAGAACTTGAGCGACCCCAATTTTCTTAACACTCTGGTTACGCTCGTCGATCCGAAAAAGACCCTGCTGCACATACCTTACTGGACAACGAGTACACCGGGCACGAACTATCCGGATTATACGCCCAGCTCGTTACTGAAACCCTTTATCGATCAGGCACACGGCCTCGGCTTCCACGTGGAACTGTACTTTAATGCGATCGGTGTAGACCCGGCAAATTCCGCCTTTGCACAATTAAGGCAGTACCAAATGCGGACTCCGGACACTCTGCAACCGATAGGCTGGCAGTGGTCCAGCACAGCCAGCCCCCAAACCGAAGCATTCATCAACCCGGCCGCGTCAGCCTGGAGAACTCTTCTTCTGAATCGAATACAAACGGTCGTGAGCGCGGTACATCCTGACGCAATTCATCTCGACGCGTTGCCGAATCTAGTAAACGACGGAAACGGACTAATCGATGGGATGAGTTCGGAGCAGGGATTAGTACAAATGCTGCAGACAGCCCGCACAAATTTCCCGGATTTGGTTTTTGGCACCGAGGGAATGGCAGAGTCAGCTGCCCCGTACTGTTGGACCGCGCAAAGCTGGCCCGTTAATATGGGCATGCTTCCGGGGCATCCGATCACCACATTTCTGCAGGGCGATCAAGTTTCATTTCACGGTCATCTCGCTCAACCGAATCCCGGCGAACCGGGCTTCTTGAAATGGATGGAACAGTACGAAACGCAGGGCGTTCTCCCCCTCTTGCATTCAGATGCCGTATACCGTGCGACTGAATTGGCGTTTGCACGGACCTTCGCGCAAGTGCAGCAATGGCAAGCCCACGGCTATAGCCCGGATTGGACGGGGGACTGGAGTTCCGCGCTTTTCCGTTACAGCAGTGCTGACGGCGCCACGGCAGCTCTGAGCGACGATGGAACACTTAAGACATTAACTGGGATCAGCGGGATTCTGTATCAACGCGCCCACGATGTCAACCAGATACAGACCAGCCGCTACATCGATAAATGGCCGGCGTTCGATAACACAACTATTTACGGGCTGGATCCGGCTTTACAGTACTGGCTTGACGCACTTCCTCGGCCTACCGAACTGTCCCATGTTACGGCGCTTCCGACAAACGTGAAATTAGGCGTGAATACATCTGTGACCAGTTCGTCTGCGAGCATTGCCTTGGTGCCGGTGGCTCAAGAATCATTCGATTTTCTTGCCAACTTTACACAGGCGAGTTTGGGAACCACCTCGAACGGAACGGATGGCCCCCCATGTCCGGCTTGCCCGATCATTCTTAACCAAGACGCGGTGGGAGGCGTAATTCAGCCCTCCATTTTCGAACACCCTCCCGCAACTGGATCACAATCGTACATCGACTTCACAGTTCCTATTCCAACGGGGAATAATGTCCTGTTTCAGTTCTCAGCCGGAATTGATGATGCGGCGACTCGCACGGACCCGGTTTACTTCAGCGTTGCTATCAATGGGCAGCAAATCTGGAAAGAAGCAGTCAGCAAAGGATCCTGGCAGGCGCGCAGTGTGAGCTTGGCGGCATGGGCCGGTCAGAACGTGCATTTACGTCTGATTACGGATGCTGGCACGCCGGGTAACGCTTTCGCGTGGGCCTGCTGGAGCACAGTGCAGTTGAGCACTACTGCCACACTCTCGCTTCCCGTGAACATAGCGTTGCCTACGCAAATGACTCAATTTTCGGGAACCGGAACACTACAGAACTCCTCAAATTCGCTAAGCGTTGGGAACTCCTCTGTGCCTCAGAATTTCGTGGTTTTTTTGAATTCAGGAACGTCGATGAATGTGAATCAAAGTCTCATCGGCGCCTCCAATTTGCTTTTTACCGCGGAGCCTGGCGGAACTCCGATCGCGGCCAATCCAACCTATAGTCAACCGGTGATTACAAATGGGAGTTCGGGAGGAATCGTTAAGTCGAGCGTACTCGCGGTTTCTCCGGCGAACATTGGACGTACCATCGTGGCGTGGAACGTCCGTTTGCCTGCAAATGAGGGCGTTCAGCTTTCGTTCAGTGCGGGCCTTGCCGATGGTCAAGTAGCGCCCGCGTCTGGAATCGCACTTTCGATATTGGTCAATGGATCCCGAAACTTGGTCGCAGTCAATCGCAAAACCCGGTTGGGTTGATGGCGCTGTGGATCTTTCAGCATTTCAGGGAAAGACCGTGCTGGTTCAACTTGTCTCTGACAGCGGCACTAGCGGTGCGTTTGTACAGGACCTTTGGTCGGGACTCCAATTCATACTTCGCTAGCACCACGGCCCCCTGCAGGGCGGGATCCGCCTTTTAAACCAGTAGGAAATAGTCTTTCGTAATTGAAAAACTAGAATTGCGAGCAGGCCGATTCCCGTGATGTAGGCTATGTTCGGTTCGGGCACGCTGGTCAGTAACGCCCCTGAAAAATCGAAAACCGAAGAGTTGGCTGTTGTGCTTGTGAACGAGATGATGAAATTCGAGGATCCCAACAGCGCTGCTAATCCTGGATCGGCATCGTAGTAGCTTTGAGAACCCACCGCAGTGATGACCAGATTAGAACCAATGAGCTGAGCGCCAGTCGTGTCAAACACGAGGGTAACCTCCTCAGTCACGTACCCCCGTCAGTGTTGTACACGGTGCCGATTAAACTTGGGACGCTATCATACACGCTAGTGCGTCGGGACCAAACGGTGTAGCCAGGTTCAATGTGCCCAAGCCGCTGTTGAATGTAGCTGTGAAGGCGGGGTCCGCGCCGAGGAATGTAAATGGCAAGAGCGTTGCCGCCTGAACCGAAAGCACAAAAGCCTCCAGCATCAGGGCCGCAGAATATTTTTTATGGTCTTCTGGTATTACTACTTTGTGTAAAACTCTATCACGTTTATTCGGCGTTTTCAAACTCTATTTCGGAATCCGTCTATCCTGCGGGGCCGGGCTGTCGGATCTTCTAAATGAGACCAGCTTGTAGGCCGCCGGCCCCGTGCCGACTTGAACGAAACCAACTCCTGGCGCCAGGAAATAATCTGTGTCAGCGCCTTGCTTTGTTTTATATCGGATGTGTCGGCAGTCGGCAAAGGCGCCCGAGGGCGTTTCCACTCTCTCCACTGTCTCGAACACCAGAAAATCGCCAAGAAGGTTCGCCCACGTCTTGCGCCCCGGGCTTTCCAAATCGAAGTAAACTGTTCCATCAGGTAAGCGCGAAGCGCCTGTGCCTAGATCCAGAGAACGCAACATAACAACATTGCCGGAAGGGCTGAAGCCATAGACAACATTGCGCATAAAGGAACTGTCCCAACGGACAAACCAAGTGTCCTGGGAGCGAGAGGTCACCTCGAAAACCATAGGAGCCGTATTTCGCGCAGGAGATCTCAGTTCCCATCGATTGCCTACCTGAAGAGGTAGATAAGTTGGCGATACTGCAAAAGCAGATGGATGGGAGACCAAAGTCAGAAACAAACAGCTAATGATAATACTTGTTCTGAAAAGGTTGGATTTAATAGCACTCATATCGCAACACCTCCTTCAGGTCGACCGCTGTTCAGTTGCCCGCGAACTTCCTTTGAGGTAGGTTTGAGCAGATCAGCAGCTAGAAGAGCCCCGGCCCGAACAGAAAGGAAGGCGCCGGCCAACAGGCGCTGTGGCGCGTATCGATTCCACTGTCGATGTAGACAGTACCAGCGATAGGCTCCGACGTGAAAGCGAATAATATGGCGGCGCCGCACGCGGCGGGTTCGTATGCCGCTTCCTACGCCTTCAAAATGAATAATTCTCGATTGTGGATCTAAAAATATTTTATGTCCCGCTTGCTTCGCCCGTTCGAAAAACAGGATTTCGACAAAATAATAGAAATCCTCGTCCAAACCGCCCAGCTGGAGGTACACATCCCTGCGCACCATCATCGCTGCTGCCGAAAGCCAATCGACCTCGTAAGGCTCCGGGCTGTCGATTTGGTCCGACAGCAAATAACGGCGCGACCAGCGCGAACGCGGAAAAAATTTAGTGAGGGCAGATTTTCGTCCGAACAAAGCATTCATGGGAGATGGAAAACTGCGTCCGGATGAGAATTGGTCCGTGCCATCGGCATTGAGCAAGCGGCTTCCGATCATGGAAATTTCTGCGTGTGAATCGAGGAATTGCACGAGTCGTGGAATCGCGTCATCGAGTATCAGGATGTCGTCATTCAGCAGCAGATAATACCTGCCGGTTGCGGCCTTGGCTCCCTGGTTGGCAGCCGCGCAGAAACCAACGTTATTTTCATTGGCGATCAGTCGGACCCAGGGATACTCGGTCCGAACCATCTCCTGCGAACCGTCGCTCGAACCGTTATCAATTACAACTGCCTCAAAAGAATAGTTACGCCATTCGGCCGACTTCAGCGAGTCGAGACATCCCTTCAGGAAGTGCCGCGAATTTAGGCTGATTACTACCGCTGAGACATCGATACTCATAGGGGGGATGTAAGAAGATCGATCTGCTCAGCGGGGCCGTCCTTCACGGATTTGCCCCGCTCAAGCAGGGTCTGTGAAAGTGCCACGGCAATGCCGGCCGTCAGCCAAAACCCCTTAATCGGAAGAGTCAAGGGCTCGGCCTGCAAACCAAAGAATAAAATGACCAGCAGTTGAACCAGCGCCGCATTGACCAACAAATGAAGTTTTGGATCCCGGTAGGCGCGCCCGATCCTATCGCAAAGCCGGTAGCGCCGGTATAACGAGACCAAAAATCCTGCTACTAATAGAAATCCGACTATGCCCACCTCGAGAAGCGTTGCAATGAAATCATTGTGTGCGCTTCGCGCCCGATCGCGCCAGTCGAGTTGGGCGCGTTTCGGAACATCCACCTGATTTCCAAGACCGACGCCGAACAAAGGGTTCTCAAAGATAATATCCATGCTTACTTGCATGAGGTAAAGCCGGTCACCGAAGCTGGTGTCCCGGCTATCGCTGAACCATTGATCGAACCGAAAGATGCGGCTGCGTAAGTCTTGGGGCGCCAGAGCGGTCGCAGTAGCGCCACACACGATTAGCGCGACAACCAGAGATGTGCGAAGTCGAATCAGGCCGGTACAAAGGCTAAGAAGAAATAGCGCCAGCATGGTGGCCAAAGCCGCCCGAGTGTTAGTGAGCAAAACATTATAGGCCGTGAGAAGGGTACCAGCTCCTATTAGCAATTTCATCCAGAATCCGGAAACGGTTCTGAAGAAATATATAAAAAACGGCAGGGCCAAGAGCAGATTTAAAGCGTACGCACCGGGATGTGAAGTGGTGCCGATCGCTCGCTTCTGCCGCTCGATATGTAACTCAGGAATGTCGTAGGCGACGGCCGCAAACCGATCCTCGGTCGTCAACGCCGCTCCCTCGTTATAGTAGTCATCGTCTTGAACTACGGCCGTCGTGCCGGCGTTCCATTGGTAAACGGTGTAAACTCCGATTACGGCGATGACGCAAAGCCAAACTGCCAGAGCTAGCCGTGCCTTGCTCATGTCTTCGACCATATTCAGCACTACGAAGAAGAACATGAGATTGCCCAATTGCATCGAAGTCTGATTAAACCCATAGTGAAGGTCGCTGGTCCAGCTTAGCGACAATACACCTAGAGTCATATAAGCGCCATACCATAAAAGACTGGACGGAGCCCTAAGCTTTCGCTTTTTTATAATCCAGTGAACCAAGAAGGCACCCAAGGATAGAAAGCCGGCCATTCGCATGACCGAGAAGGTGAAGGTGCTGTCATCGTTCGTCAGTCTGCCGAATCGTTCCAACGGAGCCATGGCGGCAGTCAATAGGAGCCCGAAAAAAGGCCATACGCACACACCAATGGTTACAGCGAGACCCACCAGTAATAAAAATGCGATAAGCGGTGAAGTGGCGATTGCAAGCCATGCGAACCCAGCACCGGTAAGGAGGCCCACAGCCGTAAACAGTACAGGCGATTTGCGCACCAGTCGGAGCGGCCAATTCGAACGCAAGGTCAAGAGCTCGCCCCTTCCGGCAGACGAATGCGCCCAAGAAAAGGAAGCGCAGTCAGCTGCGACAGTTCGCTGGGACCGCGCACTCTCCCGCTGAATAATTCATATATCAAACTAAGACCTATGCCAAGAAGTAAACCCAGCGCCAAGGCAATTCCCATAATGAGCTGGCGTTTTGGGTAAACCGGTTCAATGCTCGACGTCGGAGCAGAAAGAAGGCTCACGTTGGAAAGCCGGTCGCGGTCTAGTTCCCCGGTAACCTCCGCCTCCTGTCGACGCTTGACGAGGACTAGGTATGAGTCTTCCGCGATCTGACGCTCCCGGTCCAAATCGCTCAGTCTCGCATCGGCGCTTTCGAGACCTTTAAGTTGTGTTTGGAGAGCTTTCTGCTGCTCTGCTTGAATGCGCGCGCGTTGTCTGAGACCTTGCAGTCGAATGGCATCCTCTTGAATTCGCAGTTCTAAGGACTTGGCCAGAGGATTTTGTTCCGTTGTGGAAGAGCTGATCTGGCGAGGGGTTTCATTGCTAATTAACTCCCGCAAGCGGCCGATTTGCTCGTCCATTCGCTTGACTGGCTCCGCAGTCGATTCATACTTGCTCAGCAACTTGGACTTTTCGACTTCGAGACTGGCCAATTCATTGCGGTAAACTTGGACCGGCGAATTGGTAGTTTCTATTTCAGATGTCTTAATGTTTGCTGGCGTATCCTGCCTTAACTGACGCGCCTGTTCAATCTGCTCGAAAAGTGAATTGATCTCCAGGATGGTCTGATCGAGCGTGGCGGACTGTTCGCGAATCTGCCGAATCAAGGCCTCTTTCTGAGCCGTTGTTAAGCTCAAGTCCTCGGTCTGTTTCCACTGATTCCGTGCCGCCTCGGCCTGCTCCAATCTCTGGCGTGCATCGCTGGTTTCGCGCGTCAGGAATTCCTGAACTCCGGAATTCGCGCGGATTTGCACGCGCCGCGCCAAATATATGGAGATCAACTGCTGGAGCACCGCGTTGCCCAATTGTTGGTCAGAGCTCCGAAGCGTCACCGTAAAAACATCGGTTTCCTTTTCCGGCGTCACCGAAAGGTCCTTCATGATCGCCTCGATTACCTTCTCGCGATCATTGAGCCGCTTTTGCAAACCTAGCGCGATCAAGACTTCCTCAAATTGCGCCTTGACTGCGCGCACTCCCTCTTTAAGATGAAACCTCAGACGGGCCAAAAAACCATCCGGCACTATTTTGCTCGGTTGAAAACGCTCTGGTCCAATACGATCCACAGCGTCTTGGAGAATATCGGGTGCGGTCAGGATCTGAACTTCCGACGCCACCTCCTCCTTTCGGACTCCACTGCTGACCAGCGTCCCGCCGCGGCTCCCAGCGGTAGCCGGCGGATCCGTGTTCTCCCGGCCGATCTTCACTAGGAGTGAAGCACGACTTTCATACTTGTCCGAATACAGGGAAAGTACACAATAGGTAGCCACCACGGTGGTGAAGAATACAATGACAATAGTCCATCGATACAGTTTCAAGAATTCGCTGACATCGGACCAAGTGAACTGAAAGCGTTTGTACTCCGCTTCGATCAATCGATCTATTGGGCTTGGCATGGCTTAAGGGGTGAAAACCGTTGCGCTATTGAGAAGATACGTAAATCCGCCAGTCAGAAGAGCGGGAATCATTTGGCGAATATATTGATCCACCGCGCGGTCGGCCTTTGCAATACCGCTTTCGTGAATCACCACCACGTCGAGCGGCTGCAAGACAAACCCAGGTGTCACGCCGATATCCTTACCTACGCCTGTGCCCTTTAAGGAAACCGCAATATATTCAGGAACGCCCTTTTCAGACCGCCGGACGACCGTGACTTCGCTACGTCGCGCCGCCCGCGTCAGACCGCCTGCCTCGTAG
This sequence comes from Bryobacterales bacterium, assembly GCA_963779075.1. Lineage (GTDB taxonomy): Bacteria > Acidobacteriota > Terriglobia > Bryobacterales > Bryobacteraceae > Palsa-187. The sequence goes on along the minus strand of CAVZWS010000008.1, from coordinate 329,823 downwards.
ATGGCACTAAGAACCGTCTCGTGTCCGGTGAGCGGAAACATTCCGGGGCGCGCCACTTCGCCCCCGACGAAGATTCTTCGGTTCGCAAAAGTGTCGACTTGAATTGTGATCGACGCCTGGCGGATGGTCGCCCTATAAAGATCCGTCAGGCGCTGCGTCAACTCATCGACCGACAAGTTGGCGACTGCGATCTCGCCCACCAAGGGCATCGAAATTTTTCCGTCCGGCCGGATCGTCGCTTTGGTATTGAATTCCGAATTGTAAAAGAATTGGATGTTGACCGTATCGCCAGCAGCAAGCTGATACGCGGTCTCGGTAGCGGGTGTCGAAACTAGTGGAAGCACCCCCTGCTGGGCGTGAATAAGATATACGGGACCCAGTGCAGCGCATAGCCCAATCCGCACGGCGATGCCCGTCAAAAGGCGTGACATTAATCCTCGACTATTGTCCACGAATCAGCTCCTCCGTCAAGTGGTCACCGCCGCCGAGTACTCTTTTGTGTCCTGGTCCTGAATAGCCTCGAATGACCGGCAGTCGATGACACTGGTGGGGGTGATAATCATACGATCCAGATGTTGTTTGGAAACAACCCTACAATCAGAGAAAACGACCGTGTCCGTTATGGTGATGGGATTTTGAATTTCCGCCCCCCGTCCCACCACTGTTCGGCTCAATGTAGCCCCGGGGTGAATGGTGGCAGTGCGGTCGATCACATTTCCAACCTGGATGGAGGCGATCCTCCGCAAGTTACAGGCCAAAAGGTCACCGGGGAAGGTGAGGTTCATATCGTATGAGACGCAACGCGATGCAGCGACGCGAAAATCATCATCGATGAGTATTTGAATGGAGTCCGTCAACTCGTACTCATCTCGCATAGCGGAGCGGGGGGTACGGCGAATCGCGTCGAAGATTGGAAGGTCAAAAAGGTAAAGGCCGCAACCCTTCAGCATCGATTTGGCGTAGCGGGGCTTCTCGATCACGCGGCGCACGAACCCTTCGTCGTTTTCAATCACAACAAAGTTCTTTCTCACAGCCCCGGGGTCCACTTCTTCGCGTACCGCAAGAACTGCAGCGGCCTGCTTCCGTTCCATCTCTTCCAGCATGTTGCCCAAGTTCGAAAACTCAAAATAGATATCGCCGAGGAGTAGCAAGAAGGGCCCGCTGATATGGGATTCCAATTGTCCAACGGCGTGGGCGATGCCGAGGATGCGCTCCTGCTCGTAATACTCAATCGAGACGCCGAAGCGGCTACCATCGCCCAACTGACGACTCAGTTCGAATCCTAAATGTCCGATGACAATAACCACTCTGCGAATTCCGAGCTTGAACATCGCCTCTATTTGATACTCCAGCAAGGGCTTGTTACAGATAGGCAGAAGGGGCTTGGGGATTTTTAAATTAAATGGAAACATTCGGCTGCCTCGTCCCGCAGCCAAGATGACGCCAACCAGATCCGAATCACGCATAAATCGTCCGCTCACTTCCGCACCGCCACTACCAGCCAGGGACTCAAGAACCCTCCGGGTAACACGCTGAAGAGCTTTGTCGAGACAAGCTTTAGGTAGAAGCCCATCAGCCCCGCCAACACGCGCCCGGACAACGATCGTGTTAGTTCGTTGAAAGTCCAATAATTCGCGGGAGGCAGCGCGCGCACATCTCGGCAACCGCAGCCAGACACAAACAGTTTGTGAAAATCCCGAACAGAAAGCAGGAATTTTTCGGAAGGCGAGTGTGTGCGAGGAACATAGCCAGGGCCTTGCCGATGAAAAAGATCCAAAGGAAAGAGGCGATTCGGACAACTGGTCATTAGCAGGCCCCCTAGCCCGCACACGCGCACTATCTCGCGAGCCATTTCCAAACGGGACTCCCAGAAGTCCGGCCGAACCTGGAACGTATCACCGATTACTCCAACATGCGGAAACAGGCATCCCGCGAACACAATATCGAAATAGCCATCGGGAAAAGGAAGATGCAATCCGTTGGCGCGCAGTAGGTTTTCAGGATGTGTTCTTCGGGACCATACCAACGCCCGATTACCGCAATCCACGCCGTAACACTCGATTCCAGCGGAGTTCAGCTGATCGACGTCCGCCGCCACCCCGCAACCTACCGAAAGTGCGCGCAATGGCCGTCCTTCGCGGGAAGGCCGCTCACGACGAAAAAACGGTAAGAAATAATTACGAGCGCGATTGAAATCTTGGTGTTCTTCGCGCTCCCACCGGTCGGGATCTTCCTGATCAGGAAAGCTTTCCCCGAGTGTGAAATCCCAAGTGGCTCCGCGCTTGTAAAAGCGCGTGCCACATCCTTGACATTCGGTTTCGGTGTCCCGAAACGCCAGTGATCCCGTGCACGAGGGGCATACCAGTATAGCCTCGAGCAAGCCTCCGGGTACTCGGCGCTGTGTTATTTCCGCCAGAGAAACACCTCGTCCCCGCTGCAGCAACTCTTGCAATTGCGGATCCAGCGAACGATTAGAATTAGCTTACATTACGCCATCAAAGCGACCAATTGTCAATGGCGCATTGCCGCCTCGATTTTGTCGTTTTTACAGGGCTGGGGCTATTGCGTGAAGAAGTACTAGTAGTAATGGCATAGCAATGGCATGAGCAATGGCATGAGACTTGTCGGATGCCATGTTACGTGATAACATCGTCCATCCGATTTCATCGGCCCTTACCTCGCTCGCCAGATTCCTAAGGGAGCGCAGGTAAAAATGTTCGGACTAACAGGGCCGGAGGTGACGTGAATGAGTGCTGCACCAGCCCCGCAGCGACGAGAGCCGGCCGATGGTCGACGGTCCGAAAAGGCCGCTCTGCTCGAAAGGGGAGTAGTACCGGATTCTGGTTCAGGCTTCCATTCCCGCAAGAACAAGAATTGGTATGAGCCGATCGGGCGATATGCCTACCGCTTGGTGGAAGTTGTAGTGGCCGTCAGTGGGCTGGTTCTCACTTTCCCGATAGCCGTCTTCATTGCCTGGCTTATTAAGCGTGACTCACCAGGGCCCGCTGTGTTTTGCCAAGCGCGTGTAGCTCATAATGGCCAGACTTTTGCATTCTATAAATTCAGGACTTTATACCGGGACGCCCGCGAGCGTTGGCCGGAATTATATGCATACAAGTACACCGTGCAAGATATTGAAACAAAGCCATTCAAAACCGATGACGATCCGCGCGTGACGAAGGTCGGCAAGTGGCTCCGCCGAACGACGCTAGATGAAATCCCGAATTTATACAACCTTCTCAAAGGCGACGTAACCTTCGTGGGTCCAAGACCAGAAATACCGGAAATGCTGCCCTACTACAGCCAAGAAGAATTGATTAAATTCTCCGTAAAACCCGGACTTACGGGGTTGGCGCAAGTAACGGGCCGTAACCACCTGACCATCAAGCAAACTATTGAATGGGATGTATACTACGTGCGCCATAGAAGTTGGCGGATGGACGTTTCGATAGTGCTCCAGACCATAATGAAAGTAATTGCCCGCGACGGCGCGTTATGATCGTTCCAAGTAATGAGCAGCGCATCCATCAACGTAATTCATCTCCGAAACACAATCACCGATGGGGGAGCCGAAAAGATGCTCCTCAATTGGTGTAGCCATGTTCACCAAACGCGGCTGCGCTTCTCGATTGTATGCTTCGCCAATCCAGGACGGCCGGAATCTTGCCTTCTCGACGCTGCCGAAGCTCTGCAGGTACCCACGTTCCGGTTGCCGTGGGGCAGGCGCAAACGTCTGTGGGCAGCGGTCAACCAGCTGGTTCATATAATCAAGAGCACTAACGCATCGATTATTCACAGCCACGATGCGAAGTCAAACGTGGTCGCTCTGCTTGCGCAAGCGAGGACTAACGTTCCAGTGGTGGGATCGGCCTATGGGTGGTTTGGCAGCCGAAGCGTCTTTCGCGTGCGCTTGTATGAATGGTTAGACGTCCATATGCTCAAGCGATTTCAAGGCGTACTCACGGTAAGCGAGAGTCTGCGGCAGGAGAGCCTGGATCGCGGGCTCGACCCGGGAAAACTCATACTCGTGCGCACCGGCGTGGACTACGAATCGCTGCAAAATGCTCCCGACCGAAGAACTATCCGGGAGAGTTTGGGGTTGGCTCCTGACGATCTCGTTTTTGGAAACCTCGCGCGACTTTGGCCAGAGAAAGGCCATCGTTATCTGATTGACGCCTTGCGAATCGTCATCGACAAACATCCCTCGGTCAAGTTGGTAATCATTGGCACCGGTCCGCTGGAAGAGCGCATCCGTGCCCAGATCGCCCAGTTGGGCCTTGCGGATAACGTAATCTTCGCAGGTTTTCCTGATAATGTCACAGGTATCATCAAGATCCTGGACGCCCAAGTGCATTCTTCGGTTTACGAAGGACTGCCAATCGCAATCCTGCAAGGTATGGCTGCGGGACTTCCCATCGTGTCCACCGACGTGGGAGGTATTCGCGAGGTCTTGGCTCATGGCGAAAATGGATTGATTGTGCCTCCTGGCGACTCGCAACAGATAGCAACAGCTATGCTCCAACTTCTCGATGACGCTGCGGCTGCCAAGCGCATGGGAGATGCAGCGCAAACCTTCGTAAGAGAAAACTACTCCATGGAAAAGGCCCTGCGAAATCTCGAAGCTGCGTACTGTCGTGTCTGTGAGGAAACCCGCCCGCCCGCAAATGGCTGAAAACTATTTGGTCACGGGATCATCGGGGTTCATTGGCACCCACGTCTGCGCGCAAGCAGGTTCATTTCTTCCGCCCAATGCTGCGCTACACGGATTGGATCTCGCCCCCCCACCGAGCGGATTCAACTACCATACCAACCAAGTTGACATCCGCATCCCCGGCTCTCTAGAAAAAGTACCATTTGCGAATCCTACAGCGATCATTCACCTGGCTGCGCACGCGGAAGTTGTGGTGCCGCTCGAGGAGGTAGGGACCTTGAGTCTTACCAATGTAAACGGCACGGCTCATCTGTTGGCAGAACTGAAACCACACACCTTCGTTTTCGCCTCATCCAGCGCCGTTTATGGGAGCGCGAAAGGGAGCGGCGTCAGGACGGATTTCGATTTCGTAAAGCCGGTGGGTACTTACGGGGTTTCCAAGCTTTTTGGAGAAATGGTGTGCTCTCAGTGGTGCCGTGAAAAATCCGGATCTGCGGTGGCCTTTCGTTTTGGAAACGTGATCGGGCCGCGGTGCAGAGGCTTGATTCCCTATTTAGTTCGGCACGCTCTAACCCATCCGGAGGGAGATTGCGACGCTCAGTGTCGTGGCCGCGGACTGATCGTAAGGGATTATGTTCCGGTTGATCATATCGTTCAGCTTCTCTGGACGACCGCTTGCAAACCTTGGAAGACCAGCTCTTTCCAAGTCTTCAACGCTGGCACAGGGCACGGGATGACCAACGGTGATGTGGGGCATATCGTCACCGAGACTCTGCAAAAACACGGCCATCGACTGAACGTGCGGTGGGATGCGCCGCTTTGTCCCGGCGAATCGACTTCGATCGTTCTGGACATAGACGAAACGGTCGAGACCTTCGGAATTCCGCCACCAACCCAAGACGAAGTTGTGAAAGCTGTACAAGATGCGGCTGTATCCTGGCTCCAATTTTACGCAGGTGTTTCAAGAACCAATAAAGGGCTTTAATAACGCGATCCAAACCGCGCCCCCGGCATAAAACATAAGACCGGGGAGCACGAGTGCGGCGGAAAAACCGACAATCCCAGGCTTTCGCCCAGAGCGGTCCAGATCCGCCAGTAGAAAAGCTGGGGCGACTGCCGCCCCGTATACAACTAAAATCACCGGAGCAGCGATTAGCGCAATCGCCCACTGGCCGGCTGCCAAAAGCTTTGGAATCATCCAGTTTTGCTCAATGATCATGCCCAGTAGTCCGGCAGTGAAAAATGCTTGATAGGGCGTAAATCGAAAGACTCGTGCCACTAACCACCAGCCGCAAATTGACCCTAAGTAGGCTCCTAACCAGAGCAGCGAGTTTAGCAGAAGATTGCTCTGGAGATCCCCTTTGAAATTAATGGCAAGGTTTTCCATAATCAAGTCCGACGAGACGATACCGATGACAAAAAAACGCAAGATGGTTGGCCGAATCGAGCCGGCGAGCCTCTGCATTGGCTGGCGGAACTTTAGCAGCACTAGCCAATACACGGCCATTCCTATGGAACCAAGGAATATCCGGCCCTCGGGGGCCACGACGCAAACGATGGCGGCGAATGCGTAGAAGACCCAGAAGACGCTGATGAAGTGCCGCGAAAAGCTACCGGGTCTGACGTCAATATGCGCCCCCGAGTTCAGCACGAACGCATTATACAATGCAGTTTTTGCAGGTTTGGAAATTCTCTAAGAATCACGCCGAGAGCCACTCAGGTACTAGTACCAATCCAGTACGACAAAATCAGTTATTGTAAGCCTGAAACTAAGGTTCTACTTGTATTCGAACCGCAAGAGATGCTAAAGTAGCCCAAACAATCGATGGCAGGGCCGAGGCCTTGTCCCCGCAGCAAGTGATGTTCGCGTCTCATGACGGCATGTGATTGAGCGGAGGAAATCAAATGGAAGTAGTTATTCTTTGCGGGGGAAAAGGAACTCGATCCTATCCGTTCACGGAATATTTCCCGAAGGTGATGATGCCGATCGGGGGAACTCCGGTTCTGGTCCATTTGATGCGAATTTACGCATCCCAGGGATTCACGAAGTTCGTTCTGGCGGCGGGCCACCGTCAGGAAATACTCACGGACTACTTCTCGGGCCGATTTCAAGACTGGTCGGTCCGCATCGTGGATACCGGTGAAGAAGCTGACACAGGCGAACGGGTCCTCCGCTGCAAAGAATTCCTCTCCGATCGATTCTTCGCCACCTACGGAGACGGATTAGGCAACGTTGATCTCGCAAGTCTCCTAGAGACTCACCAATCGCATCGCGCTCTCGCGACCGTGACCTCCGTGCCATTGCGGTCTCAATACGGCACCGTGGAGTTTTCCTCTAACTATCGTGTAGAGCGGTTCAAGGAAAAGCCCACAATCAAGAATTGCTGGATTAACGCCGGCTATTTCGTTTTCGAGAAGCGTGCGTTTGATCTGTGGCGCGGAAGCAATCTGGAAAACGACGTTCTGCCCGCCTTGGCGGAACGCGGTGTTCTCTATACCCACCTGCACGAAGGCTTCTGGAAATCGATGGACACCAGTAAGGACCAACAGGAACTGGATCAACTGCGCGGAGACAGCGAGGCGGGCGTCCCGTGGATGGCTCTTCTTCCTAAATCCAGGTCTGTGGCTGCGAGCTAAGCGAAAGGACTTAGGCCGTGTCAACTAACTTTTGGAGATTGCGACCAACATTTGTCACCGGGGCGACCGGCCTAATGGGGAGTTGGCTGTTGCGGTCACTTGTGGATGCGGGCGCCGAAGTGACCGTGTTAGTGCGCGACGGGGCTCCACGGAGCATTGCGGCTACAAGCGGACTGTTATTACAGGTTGGTACGGTTTACGGAAGCTTAGAAGACTTCAATCTTATCCGGCGTTCGCTGTCAGAATATTCCATCGACACTGTCTTTCACCTAGCAGCACAGCCTCTGGTAGGAGTGGCCAAACTGGATCCGCTGAGCACCCTTGAGACGAATGTCCGCGGAAGTTGGAATGTTCTGGAAGCCGCCCGGTTGTGCGGCGTACGCCAGACAGTCATCGCCTCTTCAGATAAAGCTTACGGAGCCTCGCCCGATCTCCCTTACACGGAAAAACATCCTTTGCAGGGACGCTACCCCTACGACGTTTCGAAATCTTGCACCGATTTAATCGCCACCATGTATGCCACCACCTACGGCCTTCCGGTAGGCATTATGCGGTGTGCCAATCTGTTCGGAGGCGGCGATCTCAACTTCAGTAGAACGATTCCTGGAGCCGTTGAAGCCACCCTCAAGGGCGAGCGCTTCGTGATTCGCAGCGATGGAAAATTCGTGCGTGATTTCTTGTACGTCAAGGACGCGGCTCTAGCATACATGCGTGTCGCCGAAGCACTGGCTTCCAATCCCAGCCTGGCCGGAGAAGCGTTCAATTTCGGATTGGGCCTGAGGCTCACCGTTCTCGAACTGGTGGGAACGATTCTTGAAATGATGGGTCGCAAAGATCTGGAGCCGATCGTGCAAAATCGGGCCAGTCACGAAATTCGCGAGCAATATCTTTCATGCGAAAAGGCGCAGACGGTGCTTGAGTGGTCGCCTCAGTATACGCTGATTGAAGGGCTTCGCGAGACGATCGCTTGGTATAGCAAGCATTTTGAAAGCAGCAACACGCGCGCCAGTCTGGCCGCACACACGGCGTAATCCTACGGAGGGGGAAAAGATGAAACCAATTGTCTATCTGGCGGATCTTCGATATAACTATTCCGGTGTCTTAGCCAACGACTGTATGCCGCTCGGAGTGGCTTACATGAAGGCGGTAATGGACCGCGATCTTCCCGAAGTTTCATCTACCCTGTTTGCTTATCCGGACAAACTCTGGGACGCCATGGAAAGCGCGCCGCCCGACGTGCTCATGGTGAGCAACTATCTCTGGAACGAAGCTCTCAGCTTTCATTTCGCGAAACTAGCGAAACGGCTTCGCCCCGGAACACTGGTGGTCATGGGCGGCCCGAACATTCCGATCGAAGAGCACCGGCAAATCGAGTATTTCAACGCCCATCCTGAAATCGATGTGTACGTGGTTGGCGAAGGAGATTTCCTGGCGACGGAAGTCGTCAGACGTTTCCTGGACAATGGAATGTCCGCTGCTCGCATTGGCGAGCGGGAAATTCCGTCCAGCATTTATCGGACGCCCACCGGCGAAACCGTCTTGAAGAAAGTGTGGGATCGCAAGAAGGAGGTCGACGAGATCCCTTCGCCCTGGCTCACAGGAATTCAGGACGACTTTTTCGACGGCAAACTTGCGCCGATGATCGAAACCAATCGAGGCTGCCCGTTTACTTGTACCTTTTGCGTTCAAGGGACCGGTTGGTACACGAAGGTTCATAACTTCTCGCTCGAGAGAATGCAGGAAGAGATCGAATACATCGCGAAAAAGATCAAGGCACTCAGTCCGAATATGGGGACGCTGCGAATCGCCGATTCTAACTATGGAATGTTCGAACGCGACGTCGAAATCTCCGGCTGGATTGGAGAGATGCAGAAGCGTTATGGATATCCCACTTTCATCGACGCGACAACCGGCAAAAATCGGCCTGACCGGATTATCCGGTCGGTTGAAAAAGTAAGCGGCGCGCTGGTCGTCTACCAGGCCGTTCAATCGCTGAACGACGACGTTTTGAAAAACATCAAGCGCTCGAATATCAAATTGAACGCCTATGAAGAAGTGATGATTCACATTCGGGGACGCGGTCTTCGCTCGAACTCCGATCTGATCGTCGGATTGCCTGGTGAAACCCTACAGTCGCACGTGAACGCGATCCATTCCCTGATTGACGCTGGCACCAATCAAATGCACAATTTGCAGTTGGTGCTCTTGAAGGGTTCTGAGCTTGAAACCCTCGAGACCCGAAAAGAATTCACTTTCCAGACCCGCTTCCGGATCTTGCCCAAGAATGCCGGCGTGTGGGGTGGAGAGAAGGTTTTGGACATTGAGGAAGTAGTAGTCTCCACCGATACAATGTCGTTTGAGGATTACATTGAGACGCGTAAATACCACTTGGTCAGCAGCGTCTTTTGGAATGACTCTTGGTTCGAGGATGCCGTTTCATTCACACAGGAATTCGGATTGAAGCGCTCACAGTGGTTCGACGCCATGTTGCCGGCCCTCGAAAACACTCCTGGTCCCGTTCGTGATTTCCTCGATCGGTTTGTCGGCGAAACCAAAGGCGAGCTCTTCCCCACCTACGAAGAGTGCCACAACTTCTATTTGGATGAACTCAACTTCAAGAAGCTCCTCAATGGCGACATTGGGGACAACCTCATGTACAAATACCGGGCCATCGCATCGTTTCATCTATGGCCTCAGATCTCCAAGGCTGCGATGGATGCAACCAAACAGCTGGTGTTAGAGAATGGAGCCGCGAAGCTCAGTTCCGACTTCGAGCAGTTCTGGAACGACTTCCAGCGATACGTGCAAGCGAAGCATGCGGATGGTCGGACGGAAGAAGAAATCCTCAGTCCGGTGACAGTGAATATGCACTACGACATTCCCCAGTGGGTCACCGACGGAATGCCTCTTGATACAATCGATGAGTACAAAATGCCGCGCCAGGAACAATTCGAGTTTGCTTTGTCGGAAGAAGGCGCGCGTGAACTCCGGGCTGCACTCAAGGTGTGGACAACTTCTTTGAAGGGCATGACAAAGATGGTCACGCGCATCCGGATGAATTGGCAAGTCCGGCAGAGTGCTAAGGACTCGGCACGTGAAAAATTCCGTGCTGTTACGACCTCAGCTGGTTCGGGCCTCCTGCCCGAGTCTTGGTAAGTCGTGGCGACGCGGCTTTTTCATGAACGTTTGGTCTGGCAATTGAAAGTGGTTTTAGCGAAGAAGGCCAATCGAAGAGCGGCATAGATACTTAGGTCAGCGCAGTATAGATAAGCCTGGGCGATCATGACAAACCCGAGCGGCGTGTTTGCAATTCGAGGCGGGCGGTCTTGAAAGAATCCTGGTGACGAAGGTTTAAAGGCTTGGGAACCCACGAAGATTATCGGCGGGAAGTTGTCACTAAAGGGTCGTCAGACCGCGCCTTTGGTTTTTGGATTGGGGCCGTGCTATGTATTTTAGGACTAGCGCCGCTAAAGAATGGCCACTCTGTCCGTTGGTCTTTCCTATTCGCGGGCCTGCTGGTGGCCTTGATTGGGCTTCTGCGACCTCGGCTGCTTCATTACCCGAACGTGGTGTGGGCCCGATTTGGCCTGCTTCTCGGACGCGTCATGCAGCCCGTTGTAATGACGATCTTGTTTTTTGTGGTGTTCGCTCCGACAGGATTTGTGCGCCGTCTTCTTCGAAAAGAATCGATGCGAACCTTTCGCGACGATTCGCGTGATTCCTACTGGCTCGTACGCGTGCCTCCGGGGCCGCTTGCTGACACTATGAGAAATCAGTATTAAGGCCTTATGTCATTTATTCATGAGTTTTTCGGTTTCTTACGCACTCGCAAGAAGTACTGGCTCCTGCCGATATTTCTTCTGATGGTGATGGCAGGATTGCTTTTGGTCTTCGCTCAATCCTCAGCAGTGGCGCCCTTCATTTACACCCTGTTCTAGCCAATGCGCGTGCTAGGCATTTCGGCATACTATCACGACAGCGCCGCCGCGCTCGTTCAGGATGGTTCTATTGTTGCTGCGGCGCAAGAGGAGCGTTTTAGCCGCCGCAAGCACGACGCACGTTTCCCGAAAAACGCAATCCGCTACTGTCTCGCTGCAGGTGGAATTGAGCTGGCGGATGTAGACTACGTCGTTTTCTACGATAAGCCGTTTCTCAAATTTGAACGTCTCCTTGAAACATACTTAGCCTTTGCGCCCTCGGGGGTTCGTTCCTTCCGCATGGCGATACCGCTCTGGTTGCGAGAGAAGCTCTTTCAGAAAAACCTCTTGACTGGAGAATTAAAAGACTTGGACGCGCGGTTCGAAGGGCAAAACCGTTTGTTGTTTACAGAACACCATGTAAGTCACGCCGCCAGTGCTTTCTTCGCTTCGCCATTTAACGACGCGGCTGTCCTCACTATGGACGGCGTCGGCGAATGGGCGACTACATCGATCGCCACTGGCCATGGTAACAGTCTGGAAATTTTGAAGGAGGTCCATTTCCCTCACTCGCTGGGGCTGCTCTATTCCGCATTCACCTACTACACCGGCTTCAAGGTGAATTCGGGCGAATACAAGCTCATGGGGCTGGCGCCCTATGGCCGTCCGGAGTACCGGCAGATCATTCTCGACAACCTTATCGATATCAAGCCCGACGGATCATTTCGCCTGAACCTTGAATTCTTCGATTACTGCACCGGGCTAACGATGACCAACGACAAGTTCGCTTCACTTTTCGGTCATGCGGCTCGGAAGCCGGAAGAGAAACTGACGCAAACGCATATGAATCTTGCCGCTTCGATCCAGGCCGTTCTGGAGGAAGTCTTGCTTCGCATTACTCGCGGGATTGCGGCGGAAACCAAGCTTCCGAATTTGTGTATGGCAGGTGGTGTCGCCTTGAATTGCGTGGCGAACGGAAAGATTCTTCGGGATGGAAAATTTAAACAGCTGTGGATCCAACCCGCCGCTGGAGATGCGGGAGGTGCGTTGGGGGCGGCTCTGGCGGTATATCATCAGTTCGCAAAACAGGAACGTCAAGCTCCTTGCTGCGATGCGATGCGAGGAGCTTTCCTTGGACCCGAATTCTCGCAACCGGAAATCGAAAAGGCGCTGCAAGCTGTTGGTGCTCGATACGAGACTCTGTGCGACCGCGAACTAATTCAGGCTTGTGTCGAGAGTTTAGCCGCCGAAGAGGCTCTAGGCTGGTTCCAGGGCCGGATGGAGTTCGGGCCCCGCGCTCTGGGTGCGCGTTCCATTCTCGGCGACGCTCGTTCACCGCGAATGCAGTCCGTTCTGAATTTAAAAGTGAAATACCGAGAATCCTTTCGCCCTTTCGCGCCTTCAGTGCTGCGAGAAGATGTCAGCCAGTGGTTCGACTTGGATACCGATAGTCCTTACATGCTTCTCGTGGCAGATGTGACGCAAAAGCGGCGCTTGGAAATGACGCCTGAACAGCAAGCGCTGTTCGGTATCGCCAAGCTAAACGTTCCACGTTCGGAGATTCCCGCCGTCACCCACGTCGACTATTCCGCCCGGGTTCAGACGATTCACGCCGAAACCAATCCGAAATATCATGCACTGATTTCCGCTTTTCGCGATTTTACGGGTTGCCCGGTGGTTGTCAATACGAGCTTTAACGTTCGCGGCGAACCCATTGTCGGGACGCCCGAAGATGCTTTCCGTTGTTTTATGGGCACCGAGATCGAAGCGTTGGCGATTGGAAATTGTTTTCTTCGAAAGAAAGATCAAGATCCTAGTCTAAAGTTGGACTACTCGAAAGCGTTCGAAGCCGACTGATGCACGAAATCTCAAAGCACACTGTGCGCTGGTTCAAGAGGCTACCGTTCTGAAACCTATCGTCCGGCAGCTCCGAACTTTACCATCGCATAACCAACTTTCACCGGCGGCTTCGGGGCGGCGCCATCGTAAGCGAGGTGGTTCAGCACTTGGTTGACTCGTCGCTGACTGAGATACTTGATGCCGGCAGTTTCAGTCAATCGTCTAACAACTTCTGCCAAGCCGGCCAAGATCTCTTTTGCGCTCTGAGTTAGGTCTTTGGCTACGAGAACCCCATTTCCTTCGATGAGTAGCGCACGAGGACTAACACCAGTCGTGGTTCGGTATTCGTGAATCGTTTGCTCGGTAGATCCACGCACGGGTACGAGGCAGGGACGGCGGCCCAGGAATAATGCCTGGCAAGGGTACAAGATGCCACGCGACACCAAGGCCGTTGATATGGCGTCGGTTCCTAGCGAATGAACGATGTCTGCATCTGGAAGCCGATAGTCGGTCGCGATCGCCCACCGTTCCAGATTCAGCCGATTAGCTTCCGGAACTTTTCTTGGCTCTATATGAAGCCGTCTTTCTATATCTAATAAGACACTCAGTGCCTGCTCGCATGTTTCAGCACCGATGACGAGTCCGTGATTCGCCAGTATGAATATGTCAGGGGAGCAATGCAGCGATGCCTGGATCGCCTTGGCAAGAGGAACACCCGAAAAGGCGTAAGCAATCCAACGCCAGTTAAGGCCGTTTAAACGCTCACGCAAATAGGAAGGCCCATTTCGTTGCACAGCCCAGGCAATTGTGTTCACTGAATGGAGATGAATCACAACACGGTAAGGCAAAACCAGATGCATTGGGGTCTCGATGGAGGGCGTCAGGCCCGACGCAGGTGACGAGTTTAGACCGCGGGAATGAAAAAGCTTCACGTCCTGCCGGTCCACCGGCACGAACATATCCTCGTTGGTTGCATTTGCAAGCCATTTGCCCGAAGCCTTAATCCAAAGAGTTTGTCCGACCTTGATCGAGGTATTCCCGGTACTGCCTTGAACCCATAGTGGTTCTCGGCCAAGGCGACCCGATAGTTCTATAAGTTCAGTGAGTGCCGTGCCTCCGATTGCTGCCATAAACAACCTGACTTGTATCCCATAGTAATCCGGTACAACCTAAAGTCAAGTCCCAACGCGATACCTTTGTCAACCCACTTTAGAAATGTCCCCCATCTTCCCTCATTAGAAGTGTCCCCTTTGTTTGTCTTCTCGAACCGGTCGAATCGCATGATGGGGGCCGCTGCCGGAGCGTAGGCCCTGCGAGGCCGTTAGGCCGAGCGCTTAGGGCGAAGCGGAGGCAGGGGCCCCCATCGTCGCCGCCAGCGCCGGGCCGGGCTTCTTCCACGGGTGGCCAGCCGGCGGCTTCCAGCGCGACGGCTTGGGCGGTTTATCCACCAGCCGGATCGCTACCTGCTTGGGCCCAGGCGCCTCAATCTCGTGATGCGGCCGAGCCTTGCCTTTATAGCGAATCTCGGTCCGCCCGTCTTCCCATTCACACGCCGTCACCTTGGCTTGCCGCGGGGGATAATCGCTCGTCCGCTCCAGTTGAAAATAGCGGTTCTCATAGCGCACCACCCAGTCATTGGAAATACTTCGCTCGGTCTCCAGGCAGAACACTTGCTCCAGTTCGCGCGCTGCCGGTGGCTTGCGGTGATAGTCCTGCGGCTCGGCCGGCTCGCGCGCAAACCGTGTGTTGTGATGGGCCAGATATTCTTCTTGCAAGAAACGATTCGCCGCTTCGTGCGTGCGGATCTTCTTGCGTCCCATCTTCTTGATCAGGCGATCCTGGTGCGTGCCATTGCCGCGCTCCACGCGCCCCTTGGCTTGCGGCGAGTTCGCCGCGATGATCCGGATGTCCAGCTTCCGGCACATGCGTCCAAACTGCGTCACTGGCACCTTGCCGTGCAACTGCTCTTTTTCGGTGGGCTCGCGCACGTACACGTTTTTCCAATCGGTGTAAAGCGCCACCGGCACGCCGTACTTTTCGATCCATTGCCGCAGCACTCCCACCGCCGCCCAGATGGTTTCCCCTTCCCCCAGGCCCGCTTCTACCGTCGAGGTCGCGTCGTCCACCATATTCATCAGGCAAGCCTTCCCGGCGCGGCCCTGATACCAGTCATGGAAGCTGCCGTCCATCTGCACCAGCTCGCCAAAGTGCGCGCGGCGCTCGCGCCTTCTGCGATGCTGTTTGCGCTGGCGCGCCTTCTTCCACAGTCCCGCGGAGAGCATCCAGCGCCGCAACGTCTCCGGATGTACTGCGAGCTGATCTTCGCTCGCCAAGTGCTCTGCCGCCAGCGTCGGTCAGAAGCCCCGGTATTTTTCCTGGACCTTCCGCAGGATTTTCTGGCGCTGTTTCGGTGCGAACGCACGGTTCGAGGCTCGCCCCGCATTCCCGTGCTTCAGGCTGGCCGCGCCCCTTGCCTGGTAGCCCCTCCACAGCCGCTTGCCTTGCCGGTAACTCAACCTCATCAGCACCGCCGCATCTTTCAGCCGTAGATCCTTCGCCTTCACACGCGCCAATATCCCACTTCTACTCAACTCCCTCTTGCTAAACGCCGTCCTCCCCACTCCACCTCCTTCGGAGGTCATCGTAAGGGGACACTTCTATCGAGGTCTCAAGGGGACATTATCAAAGTGGCGCAACATTGTCCCAACGCGATACCTCATAGTGCGCCGGGCCGTAAATTTTGATAGTGCGAGGACGATCGCGGGCTCGTCGTTATAAAAATGCCATTCGAAGGAGCATAGACCGAACCTGGGGTCCGCCGTCCCGATTCTTGCCGGTGACTTCGGATTCTAGGTGCAGGTAATGGACGTTAACCAAACGTGTAACCGGCGACGGAGAATCTGAGAGAAGCGGACTCAGTTCAAGCAGCGTAAGCCCGTTCTCAGTAAGCGCATATAACGAATTGCGCAAAAGTTCGTCGGTCCGCGCCCCAAACGATTCGAGGTTCCATCGTTTCTTCAGGATCGCGATCCCAGCAGGAGCGGAACTAAAGGTGCTTTCGGGCCCACACCCCTACAGCGACAAACTTGTGCAGTTGGAATGGGGCGACCGAAAGATAGCCATGTTTTCGATTGCCGTCACTACTCAGGTAAGCGAAGAATCGGATGATCTGAAGCGAAGGGAAGTACACAGCCCTTGAGATTACGTGGAAGGGGCACACGATTCGGGTGGGCTCAAGCCTTGCATGGGCTGCGGTAATTGTAGTGTTGTGCCTAACCGGGCACACTGTCTTTGGAATTCCTCTTTCCGTAGGCCGTTTGGTATCACGCTACTGGCTGAAGTAGTAGTGCGGTCGTTTTTGATTTTCACTTTGCGAAGTTGCACGTGCTATGCGGGCTCACCATAAGCGGCGCGGGTATGCACCGGCTTCGCCGGCCCGGCCGATTGCGGCCGGCAGATGCTCAAGGCCTGTACGCGCGAGGTCGCGCGATGGGATTGGCACAAGTTCGGAACTCATGGACGCGTAGATTTGTAATCACGACGACCAATGCTGAACTCCTCTGGGTCAAAAAAGTCTGCGAGGTCAATTTCATCTTCGGCAGTCAGATCGGGTGTCAGGTTCCTTGCCTGAAAGTCAGTTTCACCGAGGTTGCCCGGAACTCCGTTGAAAGTTAGCGACTCTCGATCCTCATAGGCTACGCGACGGCGGCTCCTTTCGCAATTGGTTTCTTGGAAACGGCATTGGCCATTGAGGACAGTAACAGCGGAATCTGGCGATGCCCGATGACTCGGCGGAATTGGCGCTCAGCGACCAGGAGCCCCGAGCCAACCCATCGCTCGATCTGGTCCCCGGTCCGCCAACGCTTCACGTTTCGGCACACGGTTTCGACGATCGAGAAAGCGGACTCGATCACGTTCGTACAACTGAGTGTCCGGCGCAGCTGATCCGGCACGCGCAGTTTGTGGACGGTGAGTGTTTCTTCCATCCCTTCTTCCAGGCTGCGCGCGGCGCTCGGATTCAGGTCCATCAGCTCCCGGTGTAGTTTCTCTAAGGCGTGCTTGGCATCGGAGTACTCGGTCATCGCGTAGGCGTTCTGGAGCTTCCTTCTGACATCGGCTTTGTGTTCGTCCGGCAGATGATCCACCACGTTGCGCTTCTTGTGAACTTGGCAGCGTTGGATGAACGCAGTCTCGCCGGCGTGGCGCCGCACGGCCGCGTGCAGCGCTTTGCCCCCATCGAGGATGTACAGACGAGGCGTCGAGAAGTCCAGGCCGCGCTCCACCAACTCACTTAGTAGGCTGCTCACCACGGCCGTATTTTCCGTCGCACCTTCGCGGATACCCAGCACCGTTTTGCGTCCATCGCAGCCAATCCCAAGGGCCGCAATCATCTGCCGGTCCTTGAAGGGCGTGCCGTCGATCAGCACGGCGCACAACCGCAACTCGCCCAGCGGGCGCTCCATCAACTGCTTCACCTTCTCGCGGCTGGCCTCGATGAAGTTCTCGCTCACCGCCGATTTCTCGATTCCATAGGCGGATTGAAAGTCCTTCACCACCGCACCGTAGTTGCGCGTCGAAAGTCCCCGCATCATCTTGTCCCAGACGCCTTGCTGCAAAGGCCCCTCACGCTGAAACAGTTCGTAGCTCCCCAAGCGTTGTTCGCGATTGTCGCCGCTGCGCAAGCGCGTCCGCTTGATCGGCACCTTCTGGCCATCCACCACGCAGTAGCCGTCTTCGGTGCCCCAGCGATGCGCGCGCCGTTGCTCGTGTTGCTGGTGGCGCTCGCCAGCCAGCGACTTCACTTCTTCGTCCATCACCAGGTGCATCAGTTCCAGTCCGGCGTGCCGCAGCAAGTTGCCCACGCCCTCCTGCAACAAGCCCACGATGTCGGCCATCGGCAGGATCATCTGGATGTTGGGGTTCTGTTCGCTGGCGAGCTGGCGGAACTGCTGCACGGCCCGTTGCTGGTCGATCTGGTATCGTTTCTTCATAGCGACTCTCTCCTTTTCTTGGCAGAAAAACTACCCAGAGGTGTTCACACCTCCAGGTTTGAGAGTCGCTTACTTTCTACGAACTAACGGGCATCCTCCTCCCCGGTTTTGATGATCTCTTGCGAGGGCCTTGGTTTCCACTATTGCCTCTTGGCATCGCACTCACTCTACCAAAACCTTGAGTGATGTACGTCGGAATCTGCTTGCGTGGCGTTGGCCCGAAACTGCGGGATCGTCATTATGCTAATGTCGCGTTGATTCCAGTCCAACGGAGCGAAAATGTCCGAGCAACCCCCAACCGAAGAAGATTTGCAAGACGGGCGGCAACCTTCTTCAAATCGCAGCAGCCGGAATTGCTACAGTCCCGAACGGAGACAATCCAGATTCGCTCTGGCTGGAACACTCGGAGGGATCTCCGCTAGCATATGCCGAGGGCGATCCGATCCCTGCTCTTGACCTGTTCGAGCAGCATCTCGTCGATACGCAAGCCTGTGCAGTTCCGTCCATGCGCTGGTTTCTAGCAATGAACGAAGGGCTGTTCCCGTACATCCGAGATCTGTTCCCCGCTCGGCTTCTGACGGTTCATCTAGGCCCCAGTCAATGCGGTAAGACTACAGGCGCTAGCTGTTGACGGACACCGGAAGTATACCGTTGTCCAGGAGTGCCATTACCGCAGCTTTCAGACCGTCACCGATACGTCCTCCAGAAGCCAAGACTGGTTCTAAGTGGGGACCAAAAGGCTTCCACGCGTCCTGAAGCCATGCAAGTGTCTTTGGGGAGACGTTTTTGACGTACTTCCGATCTTCAACGTAGTTGGCGAACGATGGTATACTCAGAATCGAGTTAGCAGTGATTTCCATGTGACCAGAGGCTCTAATCCTTGGTCCTGGCTGCTAAACCATTGAGTCTTCGGGGCGTGGCTCAGCCTGGTAGAGCGCCTGGTTCGGGACCAGGAGGTCCAGAGTTCAAATCTCTGCGCCCCGACCAAAGAAATCATAAAGATAAAAGCGGAGCGGATCGATCGGACCCGCTTTTGTGTCATTGATTGTGACGTAACCACTCAGTTCGCCTTAGATCTGGCGGGCTTCGGGGCAACGGCTTCCGACGCGACGGACGACATTAGGCCGCTCTCCAAGTTGGACAACGCGTCGCGCTTTGCGGCCATGCGCACATGTGAGTAGTGCTCCAGCCTATCGCGAGTTAAGTGACCAGCCCCAGCCATTAGAGTAGCGTCGGACGCGCCAGCTTCGGCAAGTTCGGTAATTGCCTGGTGCCGGAGATCATGGAAACGAAGTCGGCGAAACGGTTCTGCTGCGCGCCTCCATGCCAATTTCGCAGCAGCTATCCCGCCACCATCTGTTAGTGCTCATGACCTGGGTCTATGACCGGTGAGGAAGGTCTCCCGTTACTTCCTATACCCCTGCCAGATGTACTCGAGCGCCAGCGGTAGGGTTTGCGACCTTACTCCGGCGTCGCAGTGGCCGGCGTTCCGGGTGAACAGGAACTGGTACGGGTAACCTTTGTCTGCGAGGACCTGGGCCATGTGCTCGTTGGCGACCACCCAGTCGTGGTAGTCGTCGCGGTTCTGGTAGTTGTCGCGGTCGCTCACCTGCATCCAGATACGCAGCGGCTTCTTCGGGCTGTTCGGAATGATCGTCGCGTGGTAGTCCCAGGCTCCGTGCGGCGTTTCCGGATTCGGGGGCCACTGCTGGTAGACGAACGTGCCCGAGTAACTGACTACACGGTGATACAGGTCGGTCCGGTACCAGGCCATCGACATCGCCGCGGCGGCCCCTGAGCTGCAACCGAGCGCCGCGCGCCCTTCCGGGTTCTTCGTCAGCTTCACGTTGTACTGCTTCTCGACGAGCGGAAGCACCTCCGTCTCGACAAACTCGGCGTATTTGCCCGACATGGTGTCGTACTCGAGCCCGCGTTGACTGCCCTGCCCATCGCTGCCACCGTTAGCGATCCACACAACGACTATCGGCGGAATCTTCTTCCCGGCAATGAGATTATCGGTCGCGACGAACAGCCAGGGGTCATCTCTATAGTCGCCGGCGACGAGGAACGGAATCTCGGTTCCGGCGGCATAGCCCTTCGGCACGTATACGGCGACTTTCCGGGAATAGGGCGCCAGGGCAATGGTGATCGCTGGGCGAGGCGCCGCTGGGTCGGCTGGGTTCCCCCGCCCGTTGGGGTTTTGCTGCCGCGCAATGCCCGGATAGATTTTGCTGTCCTTCGACTCCATGGTGAACACGGACACCTTGCCATCGAGCGGATCCTTCGGCGCCAACTCCGCCGCTGGATTGTGGGTCGGGCCAATGATGAAATTCCCATTCTCGGTGGCCGCCGGCAGTTGGCCGTCCGGCAGTTCCTTGGCCTTCACGTAGCCGGGCGAGTTGGGATCGCGCGTCGGTGCTCCGGGGCCGCGGCCGCGGGCAGGCGCTTGCGCTGCGCCTCCTTGCGCAGGAGGTTGGGCCGGCTGTGCCGGAGTTTGCGGGGGCGCCTGCGCCATCACGGCGCCGGCGGAAAGACAAATCAACATTGCAGTTGCGGAAAAACGGGTCATCTCTTTCTCCTCTGGGCTATCTCAATGGATTTTACAACAGCCCCGGTGGGCGGACAGCCCGGAAACAGTTCCCGGATCGCATCCGCCACGCGGGTGCCCAGATCGCGATCCTGTTCGACTCGGCGCACCTCCTGGCGCTCGCGCTGAGCCGCCCGCGGGCCAGCGTCCTGAATGCATTCGTGTTCGGCTTTCTGGAGTGCAGATTCTTCGACCAAGATGCCTTGGCGTTCATAGTGGCCCCGAGCCCTGCTGAAGCGGACGACCGCCGCGGAAAGGGTGCTGTGCTTCTTGGCGCGTCGTGTGAGTGCAGCGTCACCACGGGGGAGGTAGACCAGCTGATCGAGATGGGCGCATGCAAGGCACAACGGCCGTTCTTTTTCCATGAAGAGGAAATTGCCCTTCCACAACGCCTCACCGCACTCGGCACACTGCGAATCACGAAGAATGGAAAAGACCACAAGGTCCTTAGACGCCGGGTGTTGGAGTGCGGCTTCGCCCTGCTGTCGCTCCATGCCTTCAACCTGACACGGGTCGGACTTTTGCGCAAGGCCATACTCGAATGTTGAACTCGGCACGAGCGGGAGGGAGTGATACCTCGACCGATCATAGAAACATTCGGGCGCTATAATGTCTCAGAATCCTGAAAGCGCGTGCAGCATTCAACTTTAGTTGCGATGGGGGTACGCTGGCTTGGCAGACGGTGCTCCGTAGTGCTGTACGAGTTTGCCGCAGCAGCAGATGAGAACCCCGACGTGATCGGCTGGGCTTCAGGAGCGGGTTCCGTCCTCATCGAATGTAAGCTGAATCGTTCGGATTTCTTGAGGGACGCAAAAAAGACCGTACGGAAGAATCCACGCACCGGAATGGGCCAGCGTCGCTACTATCTTTGTCCAACCGATGTGATCCAGGTGAAGGAGCTTCCTCCGAAGTGGGGATTGCTGTGGATCACCAAGGGCCAGGTAAAGGTAATGCGCGAGGCGCGGGGACATGCAGAGAGAAACCTTGTGGCCGAGGTCCAGTTCCTCAGTTCGATGCTAAGGCGCGCACAAATACGCATCGGCTCCCGGCCGCTCTCTGAATGGTTGAGGGGCGAGAACCGCTTCGAGGCAAAACGTGGCGTATCGCCCAACCGACATCAGGTAATTCGGGAATCCAGCCGCGCTCTTCCTTAAGTAAGGATTCGGCAGGAATCGTCCGGACACGCTGCAATTGGATACAACCACCTGCCGTTAGGCCCCTGGACTACTCGGGACCCAGTGCGCCGTCGTGCGGGGCTCGCCCTAATGGAGATCGCTAGATATTGATATTTCAGGCCTTCCTTGGAATTGTGGGAGCCAGGCCGACAGGTCGTCAAATGCAATCTTGCCCTGTTACCGCGACGAGTGCTAAAAACACCGCATTGTTGACTGAATCGACCAACTTCCGGAAGGTCGACCATTCGAAAGTCAGCCGGATTGGGAACGGGAAGTCGGCCAGCATCCAGGCGCCGGCGCCTTCAGACGCGACGGGCGCGATCTCCTCGGACAAACCGAAGGACAATTGGTCCCGGGGCGGCGACCGGCGCGGATGCATCAAAGACGCGGAAAAGGAGTATTCGGCGGATCAGGTGTACCTTCAGGTCGACCGGAACAAGGAAAGCTTCACTCACGATAAGAACGATCGAGCCGTCGCTCTGAAGCAGCAGCAGTAGCCGAATGGCCGACGACGAAGCCGCATTTGTCACGGATGACCCGTTCGCTTTTAGCGATAGCATCCGGAGCTGGCTACAGCCCCATCAGCCCCGAACGGAATGGATGATTTCCTGCCAGGTCTGCTGGCGGATACTGAGATGGCACAACGGTCAAACCGGCGCTTTCTAAACCTGATATCGGTAGAGGTCTTCCAGGCCGGGACGCTAATGAAGAAGAGAGCGGGCAGAATCCATCATGGCCAGGGCGCTTGGGCAGCCTTGAGTTGATCGTCGTTAGTGGCCGCTATCTTCCCCGATCAGTCCTCAGAAATTGTTGACTCGCCCGATGGATGTTTAGTAAACGGCGCGTGAAAACTGCAAGACTCCAGGTCGAGTGCATTCGCAAACCGCTAAACAGAGGAGGGGGTGTACACTGAGAGAAATCTCGAATCTAAGAGGGAATTCTCGATCTAGCTCTCGGAGTTGGCGATTGCCAGTTCCGGCAAGTTCTGGCCCATCATGAAACGTGCGTTCTTCGCAGCAGTTTTTTTCCTGTTTGCTCCTCATATATTTGTTCCGCCCCTAGCGGCGCAGCAGAGCACCGGGGTTCTGAGAGGCACCGTAACGGATCCAAGTGGCGCGTCGATCCCGGGCGCGGTTGTGACGGCTACTGAGGCCGGCGGCCAGAAGCGATCGGCCACCACCGGGGACAATGGCAACTATACCTTCCGTGGATTGCAGCCCGGTTCCTGGGTAGTGGAGGCGACCGCCCCCGGGTTGGTTCAGCCCGCGCCGCGCACGATCTCGATCCAACCGGCGAACAATACGCTTAACCTTCAGATGAACGTCGCTGCCGGGCACCAGGAAGTTACGGTATCCGACACGACCGAGTCGGAAGTAACCCTCGACCCTACACAAAGCGCGTCCGCCCAAGTGATGCACAGCGAGGATTTGGGATCGCTTGCCGACGATGTCGACGATCTCTTGACCGATTTGCAGACACTGGCCGGACCGTCAGCCGGACTGAACGGGGGGCAGATTTTTATTGACGGTTTTACCGCCGGTGACGGAACATTGCCAAGCAAGGACGCTATACGCGAGATCCGAGTCAATCAGAATCCGTTCTCGCCGGAGTTCGACACCCTGGGCACGGGCAATATCGAAATCATTACGAAGCCGGGAACGGATCATTTGCGGGGCGAGGCGTATTTTGGCTACGGTGACAGCCTGTTTAATTCACGCAATCCGTACGGCGATCGGAAAGCTCCATTCAATTTGAAGGATTTTGGCGGGAGCCTGGGCGGCAAGATCAACGCAAAGGGATCCTTCTACTTTGATTTCGACAAGCGTTCGATCGACAACGGCGAAGTGGTCAATGCAATCACTCTTAACCCGCAGACGCTGGCCATCGTTAGCCCATTCACGCCGATCGCGGTGAGCCCCCTCGAGCACTTATACGTCGGCGCACGCATCGATTATCAGATAAACGCGAAGAACACAATGACGGTCCGTTATGAACCGAACTTGAACACCGCGCACAATCAGGGCATTGGAAATTTCACATTGCCATCGCAGTCCTTCCAGTCGTCGATGATGGAGCATTCCGTGCAAGCCACGGAAACGATGCTGGTGGGCGCCAGCACGGTGAATGAAACGCGCTTTCAATTTCGCCATCAAAATGCGACGCAGACGCCCGATAGCACCGATCCGTCAATCATCGTTGCGAATGCGTTCAACGGTGGCGGCGCCTCGGCGGGGCTGCACGATTTTATTCATCATCACTACGAAGTGCAGAATTACACGACCAGGATTGCGAACAACCACACCTGGCGTTTCGGTGCGCGACTGCGCGCGGTGTCGATCGTGGACGAGTCCGAGCAGAATTTCAACGGGACCTATACTTTCGGCGGCGCGTATGCTCCGGTTCTCGATGCCAATAACCAGCCCGTGGTGGCAGGTGTGATTTGCAATCCGGTCACTCTGACGGCCGGCTGCACGACCATCACTTCGATCGAGCAGTATCGCCGAACGCGGCTGTTCGGGCAAATGGGGATGCCGGCGCAGACGATTCGCGCGCTCGGCGGTGGTGCGACTCAGTTTTCGATCAACGCGGGCGACCCCACAGTTTACGTCGGTGGCATGGATATTGGCTTGTTCATCGGCGACGACTGGAAGGTAAGACCGAATCTGACACTCAGTCTCGGCGGACGATACGAAACGCAGGACAATATTCGCGACCATTCCGACTTTGCGCCGCGCATTGCGTTTGCCTGGGCGCCAGGAGGCTCAGAGAAGAACAAGACTCCGAAGACTGTGATCCGCGGCGGATTTGGTCTATTCTACGACCGCTTCTCGGAACAGAACGTCTTGGTCGCGCAGCGCTACAACGGAATCAATCAAAAGCAATTCATCATCATCAATCCGGACAGCTATCCGTCGATTCCTTCCCAGACCATGCTTGAGCAATCGGGAATACAACAGACCATCCATGCCGTCAGTTCCTCAGTGCGTGCTCCCTACGTGATGCAATCCTCGCTAGGCGTGGAGCGGCAACTGCCGAAGAAGACGACGCTTGCGGTGACCTATACGAACTCGCACGGGCTGCACGAGTTGCGTTCGCGCAATATCAATGCTCCGTTCTCCCCTGGGATGTATCCTTACCCTGGTGAGGGCCCGATTTATGAGATGGAATCGACGGGAATTTATAACCAACATCTCCTGCTGACGAACGTCAATTCCCGGCTGACATCGAAGATTTCTCTGTTTGGAACGTACTCGTTGGCCTATGCGCGAAGCAACACAGACGGATTGAATACGTTTCCCGCCAACCAGTACAGCATGGAGGGAGAGTATGGTCCGGCATCGAACGACGTTCGCAATCGGATGTCGCTCGGCGGATCGATCACTTCGAAGTTCGGGTTATTGTGGAACCCGTTCGTCATTCTGCAATCGGGCGCGCCGTTCAACATCACCACTAGTCAGGATGTTTACAACGATACGGTTCTCACCGCGCGGCCGGGATTTGCCACGGATCCCAGTCAGCCTGGGGTGATTCCTACGTCGTACGGGTTGTTTGACCCCAATCCTACGGCGGGCGAAAAACTCGTGCCGCGAAATTACGCACGCGGCCCTGGAGAGTTCGCCGTGAACCTGCGCCTGTCGCGCGCATTCGTCTATCGCGAGCACAAGAAGCTTACCTTATCGGTTTCGGCGCGCAATCTGCTAAATCATCTGAACCCCGGTCCGATCATCGGCAACATCAATTCGCCACTGTTCGGGGAATCAAACCAAATCCGCGGCCATGGCGCGTACGATAACGGCGCGAATAACCGTCGGCTCGAGTTCCAGGCCCGATTTGCGTTCTAGGCAAGTTCAGAGATCAAATCTGTCGGAGGACGAGCAAGCTACAGATGTTTTTGTTTGTGCCGGGACACCCATAAACTGTTGAAAGGTAGACCGAGGCAGGTAAGCGTATCAAATAAGGACATGCGCCAGGACCTGATGTTCTGGTTTCGCCTTGACCACGATCATTTCGCTGCGCTCGGCATTGGTGCAACGACTGCGGTATTCAGCGTCATCTACGCACTATTGGTAATTCCCTATCGTACCTGGGCGCCGATAGAATGATCGAACTGAATGTTCTGAACGAAAAAGGCGATAACTGGTGGGTCGGAATAACGGCTCCGCAACTGAATGCGTCGAAAGCGTGGCGGCGAGTTGGGGCACATGGAACCTGACCACCACGGGTGAGGACTTACCGGACGATGTTCCGTCCACCCAGCTCTCTGGCGACGCCGGGATCACTTCGGCGTTCCCGCACATCTGGGGCGCACCATCATCCCGTCGGACACACCAGACGGTCAAGATCCGCAACCTGTCGTTGTGCTTGGCTATCGGTTCTGGCAGCGACATTTCGACGCCGATCCGTTGGTCGTCGGACGGACCCTCCAACTCGTCCACAAAAATTACACCATTGTTGGCGTCATGTATTCCCGCTTCACCATTGGAGATGCAGATGTTTACCTGCCTCTCAAACTCACGAATGATCCGAATGTATATTTGACACGCATAGGCCCAGTGGTGAGAGAGCGGCTGGCGGAACTGATGGGAGATGCGATCGGCTTCATGACGCGGGCAACGAAGTAAGGGCATACCCGCATCTCCTACTTGTGATAGAAGCGGATCATCGCCGAGCCAAGGCTAATTGCCAGCATCAGCATGAAACCGCCACGCACTAAATCGGCCGAGAACCCTTGAATGAATCCGCCCAGGATCACCAACAACAGCACCGGCGTACAAAGCCCGACCAAAATCCACCCGAAAATGCGCTCCAGCGCGAACAGCCGGCGCTTACTGGCCTCGACTTGTGCCCGCGTCGAACTTCGTTCAGGCGAGACTTCTCCTGGTTTGCGGCCAGTGTGCGCCGATACCGCGTGTACGAGTCCCGCCAGATTTTCCCACTGGATGTCGTTGAGCGTGAAGTCGCCTTGGCTGGTGTATAGAATGTACGTGGTCTGCGTGCGCGTCTTCGTGTTCATGTTCAAGGTGCGCATGTCGCTGAATCCTTGGATTTCGGCCCACGGAACGGTGGCTTCGGCGAGCCCGCGCTGCAGAGCCAGATGTCGGCCGCGGTGCGCCACAAGGTGCAGCGATTCGGGCGTGACGATGGCGCGCAGCTTGGTCATCCAAAAGCCGTTTATAACTATCCACAAGCCAAAGGCGGAGGCGCACGCTCCAATGAAGCTGAAGAAATAGAGATCGAACGCATCCTGGCGGGCTGTCAGAATCCCCAACGCCAACATCGCAACGCCGAAAAGACACGCACCAGCGCCGCAGATCCACGCGACACGGATCGGGAATCGTCTCGGCCCATATTGGAGTTGCGCTGCCGGTTCCATCTCACGCTCGACAAACATGCTAGGCCGCCATGCAGGTCTTTTTCAACATCCTGTCAGCGCGGGGCGTCCTTCAGCATGCAGGCCGTCTGCGCCAGAACTGCGTTCGTCCAGGATTTCTGGGCCAGTCGCCCAACGATGCTCTTCTTGGTTTCGGCGGTGATGCGGGTACCTTTCTGGCCGCCTTGTTGTGCCACCACAAACTGAAGTACCACTCGCTCGCCGCCGGAGCCAATGATCACTCCGATATGCCGATTCCTACTGGCTTCGACCTCGTTGCCAGCATCCTTATGGATCGTGAAATCGAGGGACTTCAACGCGGCGACCGCTTCCTTCTTGACGGTGGCCACGGGCATCGGGAAAAAGCGCTCCTGCATGCCCTTCCCTCCGGACTTGTATTCCGTATCCGTGCAACCAGCCGATGGAGCCGGCTCCTCTTCGTCCTGATCCGAGTCCTTGCCACGGACGGCCTTAGCTGGTTGAGTGTCCGAGGGCGGATTCTTCGGTATGCTTGCCACCTTTGCAGGAGCCGACGGAGACACGGATTGAGTCGCCGCCTCCCGTTTGGTAGTCGAGGCTGGAGTTTTCGGTGGAGGCGAGGGTGCAGTCGTCATAGCGGCTTGATCTGCCCCGTTGGCTCGGCCTGCGGCGACTGGATTGGAAACGACCGGCGCCGGAACAGGTGACGTCGAAGCCGGTGACGTTGGAGCCGCCGGATTCTGCGGTGTGGCTGCGGCAGGAATAATCGGTGCCGGAGAAGATGCAGGGGCAGCGGGCGCGGAGGTGGCCACTGGCTGGGCGGACGGCGCTAAGAGTGCAGCCTTCTTGGCCTCATATTCTTCCTTCGTGAAGACTCCGGATTGGTAGGCGCTATCCAGCGCCGCCAACTTCTCGGATTTGTTCGTCCGGTTGCAGGCCGCCCCGCCCATCAGGAGCGCTATAACTGCCGCCATCAGCCATGTGTGCCGCATGATCCTCCTCTCTTCGAGAGCCGCTCATCCACAGACGCACGACGCGAACTTGCGCCTACGGCTTGACGTGCTGCAACTGAGTCCAGTTTTCCTTGAACGTAACGCTCGGATCGAAACCCTCCTGATCGCTGAGCAGATATTCGCCGCGGTCGTTGACCCAGGCGTGGCCGTATTGATTGCTGAGTTCGATGGTTTCCCCACTGGCGGGATTCCGGTAGGTATCCACGCCGCGCGTGTTCTCGCTGAACTGCTGGAAGACGTGGTCCTCGCTCCTCTGCTGGTTTTCGAATTGTTGCCGCCGAATATTGGAGATGTCGTCGGCGGTTTTGGAAACGATCGCGGAACGCTCGCGCACACCCTTGAGTTCCGCCTGCTGAACGTTCGAAGCGGTGCCGCTAACGCGGGCCTGCCACTGCGCATTCGTCCGATACGTAGAGTTGATCAGTTCGAAGAACTTCTCGGACGAATCCAGCTGTCCTTGCAGGGTGCGCTCCGCCACGATCGTCGCGACACAGCTATAGGTGTACGCTTGGGTCGGCTGCATCTGCGCGTTGAAGCTGGGGCCGAGTGTGCCGGTGATGATAGTCGTCACGTAGATCCATTCCTCCACGGGCTTGCCGTTGAGGTTATATTTCAGGCGTCCACGCACAGCGTCGGGGCGAATCTGTTGCCGCAACCCGTACTGCGCGGCCGATTGTTGATTTTGGCGGGCTTGCTGTTGCAAAATCTGCATGACTTTCGAAGCGGGTTCTATACCCACTAGCTGCGCGTTCGGACGGATTTTGGCGAGATTCCGCCGCAGAAAATCCGAGGCGCTCATAGGAGGCATCACGTCGCAGGCGTGGCCTCCCGCCTGGGCCTTCTGTGCGGCGGCAATCTGCAAGGGCTGGGGGTTGTCGGCCCAATTCCAGCTGTACGACGGCCATAGGTCAACACCCCGGCCGTCAGGACCGCTGGCGTGCAGGGATGTCTGCACCGTATTGCAACTGTCCTTGAGCACCCAGTTTGTCTCTCCCTGGGCTTGCCAGTCGACGGGGAGCAACACGGTCGCCGACACCAACGGGCGCTCGTAGCCGTGGGCGTCTATGATGCTGAATACTTTCAGGCGCAACAAATGACCGTCTCCCGCGCTGGCGGCGGAAGTTGCCGTTCCACCTGCAACCACGGATTTTTGACCGTCCCGGCTGGGCGGGTTCGGATGGGCCTGGTTTGAGTCGGACTGCCTCGCGTTGGGCTGCGTTCCGGCGAACTGATTCGCCGAAGCTGGCGCGTTTGGAACCGACGCGGCCAGTCTGCCCTCCTGCGGCCGAGCTGCGGATCCGGGCGCCGGAGACGCCGCAAGCGCGCGATTTGCTGACTCCGTGACCGCACTGGGTTGAAGCGCGGTATTCACTACCGCCGCCGTGGCGCTGCCCTGAGCCACGGTCGACGGGGGACCCGGAGCGGCTGCCGCCAGCAACGCGGCCTTCTTGCCGGCGTACTCGTCGCCGCTCAAAATACCGGCCTTAAATGCCCGGTCCAACGCTGCGAGCGTGCGGGCTTTGCTCACCAGCGCCGCCTTTCTCGCGTCGGAATCCTCTTTTGTCAGGACGCCCGCCTCGAAGGCCTTGTCCAAGGCCAACAGCGTCGGACGCACACTTTCGAGCGCCGCCTTCCTTGCCTGGTACTCGTCCCGGTTCAAGATCCCGGCGTCGTAGGCCTTGTCAAGCGCCACCAGTTCTTTAGGTTTGTCACTCCTGGAGCACGCCGCTCCGCAAATCGAGAGCAGCATCAAAACCGCCTTGCACCACGTGCCTGCCTTCCTCATGGATCACGCCTCCGCGGACTCTCCGAAACAGCTATCCATAATACGCAGAAATATAGCAAAAATACCTCCGCTGCGGGGGAAGAGGGGAGGAAGACATCAACATGGAGCGGTAATGGCTAGGTACTGTTTGCGGTCGGTTCCATTACTCCAGTCCCTCCTTTCTCCGACGCTCTCTCCCGCACAATCTCTTAATGCGCGGTAGAGCGTTTGTTGTCTTCCTTGCCCTCGCGCAACTTGAGTTCGGTGCGGAAGCGGTCGACCCAGCGGTCTCCAGTCGCGTTGTTGCTTTAAATGCAGATGGATCTGCCCTCGTACGTGAGAATCGATACGCTGAGGCAGAACTTGCTTACCGGGCAGCACTGCAGGCATGTGAGGCCCCGGATGAAGTGAGTCGCTGTCGGGAGTTGCCAGTCGTCCTCAGCAATCTCGCGGCCGTATATTTTCACGCTGGTCGATATCGAGAGGCGGAACTCCCATTGGTCCGCGCACTTGCAGTCTGGACCAGCAACGCCAAGCCTTCTGAGGACTTACGCAATGCACTATACAACTTAGCCACCGTCTACCGGAATCAGGCACGGTACACGGAAGCTGCGCCTTTGTATGAACGGGCTCTGGCCGTGAACGCCGAACTGGCCGGGCAGACGGAACTGTCTAACATTCCGCTCCTCAATGGCATAGGCTTGTTTTACGTTGACACCGCGCAATACGCGCGCGCCCAGCAGATCATGGAGCGAGCCGTGTCCATCCTTGACTTGCGGCATGCGGAAAGCACTCCGGAAGCGGCAACCTGTTTTGCCACTCTAGGTACGATCCTTGAGGCACAAGGGAGCGCGAACGAAGCAGAGAAGTGGTTTCTTCGAGCCTTGAAGATCCGGGAACATCTGTTCGGTCAGAATGACCCCGCAGTGGCCGACACGCGAGTTGGTTTGGCGCTGGTCTATCATCGCGAGAGCCGGTTGGCGGAAGCCGCGGATCTGAATATCCGCGCCATCGCAGCATACCAGGAACGGCATGAAGCGAAGAACCTTCCCGCCGCCCTCAACAATCTCGGCCGGATACGGGCCGAGCAGGGACGCTCGAAGGAGGCAGAGCAACTGTTTCGGAAAGCAATCGCACTTTGGGAGCAGCAATTCGGCCCAACGCATCCGAGCGTCGCGGCCGGTCTGGCCAGTCTCGGGCTTCTACTTTGCTCAAGAAGTAAATTCAGTGAGGCGGAGCCAATAATGCGTCGGGCTCGTGACATCGACCAAGCGTTTTTTCCAGCAAACCATCCCAGAATCGCAATTGACCTCAATAACATGGCGGTTCTCGCTCTAGCTCGCAAACACTACGCCGAAGCGGAGTCTCTCTTGCAAGAGGCGAAAGCGATGCTCGAAACGCGCTTGCCCCCTAATCACCCGGAGATCGGAACGGTGCTTGCCCGTCTGGCTGAAATCTACCACCGGGAAGGACGGCTTGATCGATCGGAAACTTCATATCGAAGAGCGCTGGAAATTCTAGAGCAGGCCTGGGGCGCGGAGAGTCCGATGCTTCTCTCGCTACTCGAAGATTATTCAGTAGTTCTCCGATCCGAACAAAACTACGCGGATGCGGCTAGCCTGGACGCGCGAATCATGAAAATCCGGGTTAGGCAAGCGTTGCGGAGTTCCAAATAGATTCGATGTAACTTGCGTTGCCGAAGAGCGTGATTCGGCCGGCGAAAGCATATTGCTGCTATGCGATCTCCAGTATGCGCGCCACCTAGCGAACTGCGATTCCCGGAGCAAGCTGCCGTTAATGCTCGTTGACGGGCAGAAAGCCACTGGGCGAGCGTTGTCTCACCCTCCGCTGCGGAGCCGGTCTAGTTTGCGGCGATCGCGTTTCGATGGTTTGCCTTCCCGCGATGCTTCGTAATGTGGCATAGCTTTTCGTTCTTCCGCCAATTTCAGCCGCAATTCCCGGCTCGCCTCCGTCTCGCGGTAGAGCGTCTGCGCCATCACTGCCGGGCCGCGAATCTCGCTGAGAAGTAGAACTTCAACCTGAAACTCGCCGCCGTCGTTCTTCACTTGCAGCAGTTCGCCGACTCGAACCTCGCGCGAAGCCTTGGCTTGAATTCCGTGAGCTTGAATTCTGCCGAGTTCACATGCCCGTGCAGCGAGTGAGCGGGTCTTGAAGAATCTGGCTGCCCATAACCACTTGTCCATTCTCACGCCTGCCATAATCCCTTTCTCGTACCAGGGTAGCCGCGGCTTGCTTCACGACGAGACATTGGGCGGATGCAACGCTAGCGATAACAAGCATTGCCGGAGTAGCCAGCGAAGCCCTCAACCATTTGAATATCCCCAATCGTCCTCCGGCTGCTGCCCAATATTCTAGGCGAATCCGCAGCCGTGCGCTCAGACTTCTGTTTTATTTTCAGCGCTGCTTCGGCCGGATCGTTGCTATCTTCGGCCGGGCACTTCGGCCGGCTCCTGGGCATCCAGCGGATCGAGCGGAATTCCCAGCATTCTGCCAGTTTGCCGAAGCCTCGCAAAGCGGGTGAACCGATGTTCGAGCCGCATGCCGCTGGATCAGCAATCGAAGATAGGCTGATCTCTAAGCTTACCCACGGACTCGGCTAGAGCGTTCAAATCCTCGTCTGTGGCGCAACTCTCGCGCGCAGGCGCCTTGGGAGTGCCGCCCAAATTATAAGGGGTGAAACGCCGCGGGAGGGTTTTCAAGGGTTTGACTCAGGTTCAAACCTAGAACGTATTTGCATCCGCGGGATGCGATGTGCCTTACCGAGGCGGCCCCCCCCAAATTGATCTGGTCCGCGCGCAACAAAAGTCTTGAGAGGACGGGGATTGGCTCCGCCACCTCGATACGCAGACCCTCCTCTGAGACGTCGAGACACTTCGCTTTCGCGTACCTAGAAAGTCCCCGTTCGTCTTCCCAGGAAATACCGACTGCCCCAACATACGAGACGCGTTGATGCCGGCGATTTTCTTTCTTGGACAACATCAGTTGAATTATCCGTGAAGCTGATGCGGTAAGCTACACCCAACTGCGCGCGAAAGTTCTGGTACTGGCAGGCATTCTGATCTATTACCTGCTACGGCGGGAATGCGCGCAGAATGGGTAAGGCGCTTGGTGCTGTATCCTCCACGGAGAATCTCGGCGTAGCCAAAATCTACCAGTTTCAAGGTGTTGCGGCTGGCTTCAGAGTGGAAGACGAAGCGAATCCGGGCGAAACAGAGACTTCTGGCGGCAAAGACATCGCTGGCCGCCGAGCGAAGAGAAGAGTAGCTTCCAGATAGTAACGAACCGTTCTCCGCGGGATGCTTCACGATTGCGTCTGTTAAAATCCCCACTGGAGGTCAGGATGAGATTCTTATCGGGGCTTGTACTAGGAGGTTTACTTTGCGGAGGAGTCTGGACGCTGTCGGCGCAACCCGAACGCGCCATGCATCCTCGAATTGCTACGGCAATCGCGGCATTGAAAGATGCGCGCGCCTACATGGAAGCCGCGCCGCATGATTTTGGAGGCCATAAAGCGGACGCCATCCGCGCCACCGATGTGGCGATCCGGCAATTGAACCTCGCCTTGGCCTTTCGTGGACGCGAAGATCGGCGCTAGAGAGGCAATATGCCTGAGAGAGATAACGCTGTGACCGTCGCCACAACCGCGGCGAAGCTTCGCGACGGCGTGTTGGATCTGACGAACGTGGCGAGCACCGGCATGGAAGGCAGTCAGGTCTTCACGCACTACAACGGTCCCACCGATCAACTGGGAGGCATCTGCGCAGGCATGGCAATTCTGGCTCCGGGCGCAAGCCCGCATCCACCGCACCGGCATCCCGAAGAAGAGTTCCTGATCGTTAGTGACGGAACCGGCGAAATCGAATGCGATGGAAAAATCGTCCAGGTAGGGCCCGGGGCAATCATGTATTGCGCCGGAAATACGCTGCACGGGATTACCAACACCGGCAAGACGCCGATGACTTTTTATTGGTCCAAGTGGATCGCGAAAGGCCACGCGGCGGGCTGAACTGGTGGCGGCCTGAACTGGACCGCTTTGGCTTCAGGCGTATCCTGAAGCGCGGACCGGCACCGCAATGAACTTTCGCTGCGAAGGTGCGCCTTCCGCCTGGGCTCACATCAGAATATACCGTGTTCTAACGGCATCCGTGGTGAAACCGCAGCGTCGTCAAGAAGACCTTCCACGTGCAAAATCGCGGGCGTGTTGATGAAATCGGCGAACGCGGAGGCCTAGCGCCAAAGCTTGGTGCGCATCGTTGCGAAGTGGCGGTCGAAGGTCCACACGGGGATTTCAAGTCTGCGGCTTACTGCGGCGGTTACGGCGTCAACCAGGGTGATCGGATGGTCTGGGAAGCGTGTCAGTTGTGTGGCGGCTTGGGAATAATCCGCGGCTTCCGGGTTGAGGAGAAGCGCGCCGTCCAACATTTCGCCGAGCCATTGGCGCGCATAAGGCACGCCTAAACGGCGCAGGATGAGTGTGTGTGTTTCGCATAGTGTCGCGAAGCTTACGACTACCGTGAAGTTGCGCGCTTCGATCACGCTCAGTTCCGTGCGGGAGCGGGCGTGATATTGATCTGAAGGGTCGGTCAGCGCGTAGAGGGGTCCGGTATCGGCCAACACTGCTTGGTTCACTGCCTGGTTAAGTGGCTGGCGAGATAGCGGTCGTGATCGACGCTGACGTCTTTGGCGCCGCTGCCTTTCTTTGCAGGGGTGACTCGTAGTTTTCGGGCGCCGGGGGCGAATCCGCGGCGAGCGAGAAATTCCTGCAAGGCTGCCTGCATGATCGCGGTCAGAGGGGGCGAAACTTCTTGCTGCCGGATATAGGCGTCGAGGTTGGCTTCGATCTCATCGCTGATGGTTACTGTCGCACGCCGCATGCTTCCACGATAGCACCAACTTCACCAAGTGGTGATTCGATCCTAGTGGGCGTGCGGACCCAGGAAAGCGAGAGCCGTGAGAGCGGCCGTCCACAATAATGCGAATAAAATCAGATGGGGTCTCTGCATTCGTTTCAAATCCTTGCGAACTTGCAAGCGGAGGAGCTCCTCTTCACGAATTCTTTCATGTTCCTGCTCTGGAAGTTTCATAAGCGCTATCTCCTGCATGAGATCCTCCGCTCGTGCCGCCGTAGCGAGCCGGCGCTGGAAGAGCCCGTAGAGCGGGTTACGGTAGCGCGCGAATAACTCGTCAAACGCTGCGCGCGATCCGCGCTGAAATTCGAACATCAAGATTTCATCCGGGCCGTTCATCCTGCGCCGCTCATGATTGTAATGCCACTAGGGTCAGAAAAGTTCCCGTGTTGGTATATGCTGAATGCGTGGACCCGCACCGCAACGAACGCGTCTCCGAAGGTCTACGCGAGGAGCTGGACGAGCTGATCAACTATGAGTTGACCGATCCGCGGGTGGGCCCTGCGGCAGTCAGCGAAGTCCATGTTTCGCCGGATTTTCGCCGGGCGAACGTCCGGCTACTGCTGCAGGGCACGCCGGAGCAGCAAGCGGCTACGCTCGCAGCCATCGAGCACGCTAAACAGTTCTTAAGACACCAGTTAGCGGAACGGCTTCAGCTTTACCATACTCCCGATCTGCAATTCGAACCTGCCCTTCCCGCCACGCTGAGCGCCAAAGCCCCGCAGATTCTAAAGAGAATCCGCCGCGGACGAGCAAAAAACACGATTTCCTAAGAACGTTTGTGCTAATTTGGGGAAATGCGTGTGGCCCCCATGAACAGCCGGTTTCTCGATGCTTGCCGCCGCCGGCCGACCGACGTCCGCCCGGTGTGGTTTATGCGGCAGGCGGGCCGCTATATGAAGCAATACCGGGACATCCGCGCCAAACACGGCATCCTGGAGATCTGTAAACGCCCCGATCTAGCCGCCCAAGTCACGCTGCAGCCAGTGGAAATTCTGGACGTTGACGCGGCCATCATTTTCGCCGACTTGCTGCTGCCGGTGGAGCCAATGGGTCTGAAGCTGCGCTTTGCGCCGGGCGAGGGTCCGGTGATCGCGAACCCAGTACGTACTAGCGATGACGTCGACAGCCTGTCAATCTCGAACACCGATGACTTGGGTTATGTCGGCGAGGCGATTCAGCAAGTCGTGCGGGCCTTGGCCGGGCGCGTGCCGGTGATCGGCTTCGTGGGCGCACCGTTTACCATGGCCAGCTACATGATCGAGGGCGGTCCGTCGCGCAATTTCCTCAAGACCAAAACCATGATGTACCGCGACGAAACTCTGTGGCGGCGGCTGATGGGCAAGCTGGTGGACGTGCTGGGCGCATTCGCGGTGCTGCAGGTCACGGCGGGGGCGCGTATCATTCAAGTGTTCGATAGCTGGGTGGGAGCGTTAGGGCCGGACGATTACGTCCGCTATGTTGCACCTTATTCGCGCGCGCTCATCGAGCGCATTCGCGCGGCGGGCGTTCCTGCGATCCACTTCGGCACCGGCGCGGCGGGTTTTTTCCGCGAGTTGCACGCGGCGGGCGGTGACGTGATGGGCGTCGACTGGCGCATTAACATTGACCAGGCTTGGCTGGATATCAGCTACCGCTCGGCGATCCAGGGCAATCTGGATCCGGCGGTGCTGATGGCTCCGCTACCGGAGCTCAAGATGCGCGTGCATGAACTGTTGAAGCGCACCGGCTCGCGGCCGGGACACATCTTTAACCTGGGCCATGGAATTCTGCCGGAGACGCCGGTGGAAAACGTGAAGGCCTGCGTCGAAATCGTGCGCGATTTCCGGCCGTAGACGGGGGGGCCAGGGCCAAGTGCCAGAGGCCAGCCGTAAAGTGATCGTCGTTGGCGGGGGCATTTCCGGCCTGTCTGCCGCCTACGATCTGACGCGAGCCGGCGCCGATTGCACCATCCTCGAAAAGCAGCCGCGTCTGGGCGGCGTCATTGAAACTCGCATCGCCGATGGCTGCACGCTCGAATGCGGTCCGGATAGTTTCCTCTCCGCCAAGCCGGCGGCACTTGCCCTCATCAAAGAGCTGGGTCTGGAAGCCGAGGTGATCGGCTCCAACGATCACCAGCGCACCACCTACATCTTGAAACACGGCGCGCTGGTCACGCTGCCGGAAGGCGTGATGATGATTGTGCCCACGCGCGTCATGCCCATGGTCAAGTCGCCGCTGCTGAGTTGGGGAACCAAGATCCGCATGGGCCTGGAATATTTTCGCAGGCCCGGCGAGTCGCATGACCGCAGCGTCGCCGAGTTCGTCACCGATCACTTCGGACAGGAAACGCTGGACTATCTGGCCGAGCCGCTGCTCTCAGGCGTGTACGGAGGAGACCCCACGCAACTCAGCGTGGGCAGCGTGCTGCCGCGTTTCCTGCAAATGGAAGCGAAGTACGGGAGCCTGGTGCGCGGAGTGCTGGCGGGGCGCTCCGGCGCGGCGCCCGGCGGTCCGCTATTCCGCACGTTGAAGGGCGGCCTCGGAACGCTGGTCGACACTCTGGCAGCGCGTGTGAAAGTATGCCGCGCGGATGTAGAAGCGATTGAGCGCTCGGGCAGCGGTTTTCGGGTCCGCGCCGGCGGCAAATGGATGAACGCCGATCAAGTGATCGTCGCGTGCCCGGCGTGGTCGGCGGCGCGTTTAGTCTCCGGACTCGATTCGCGGCTCGCGGAAATGCTGGCGAGCATCGACTATAGTTCTTCGCTGACGCTTTCCTTGATCTACCGCGCGGCGGATTTCGACGGCAAGCGCGCGGGATTCGGTTTCCTGGTGCCTAAGAAAGAGCGCCAGCGCTTAGCGGCATGCACGTTCGTGGGAACAAAGTTCTCCTTCCGTGTTCCGGATGACCGCATCGTGCTGCGTTGTTTCTTCGGTGGCATCGGTGATGCGGCGATCCTAAATGAATCCGATGAATCGGTGACCGCGATCGCGCGGGAAGAACTGCGTCGAATTCTAGGCCTGACGGCGGCGCCGATCTCACAGGCGATCGCGCGCTGGCCGCGCTCCATGGCTCAATATACGCTGGGCCACCAGCAGCGCGTCGCGGAAATCCGGGCGCGCGCCGCGGCGATTCCCGGACTCCATCTGGCAGGCAATGCCTACGACGGCATCGGCATCCCGGACTGCATCCAAACGGGCCGCGCGGCCGCCAAAGCGGCTCTCACTTCCGCATCGTGACCCGCACTCCGTCCGGGCGGAGTTCGATGCGCTCAATGTTATCGTGCAATTCGAACGGCTTATTGACCTTGGCGTCAGGAAAAAGGTGGAGGAAGAATTCGTTGACCAGAAAATCCAAGGGTGCTCCAGTGACCGCGATACCGGAGATCTCCAGGCGCGTCAGACGCGCGGTGGCGCGTCCCTGACTGGATTCAAGCTGGATGGAGACTTTAAGCGGCCGCTCACCCTCGATCAGCTTCGCGATCAGGGAATTGGTGGCCAGCCCCTCGCCCTGCCGCATCTTCAGCAAATCGACGAACGCGGAACCGGTGGCGGCGCCGGCGCCCAGTTGGACATGGGGGTCACGAATGCCCTGGTACATCTGCGGCACGCGTCCTCGCGCCCAAGCGTTCATTTCGGCAGGCGTGAATACGATAACCGAGCCGGGACGAGCGTGGCCGGACTGGATACGATCCAGTTTGCTCTCGGCCCGCTGGAAGGCTGGATCGGCGGCGCGAAGAGGTAAAACGGCCGCAAAGGCGAGCAGCAGAAGCGGCCTCATGCCTTCAGTGTAGCGCGTGGCTATTGAGGTTTCGGTTGATTTGCGCCGGACTGGACCTTCTCTTGCGCGGCCTCTTGGATTTGCTCCAATTGCTTCTGGATTACGGCCCTGTCTTTCGCGTCCGGAGTTGCATCCAAGTAGGAGCGAATGGCGTCCGCCGACGCCGTGAAATCGTGATTCTGCGCCAGTGCCAGGCCCAGCACGTAGCGCGCCCGCATGTTCTTCTTGCCGGGGTCCATACGGACAGCCTCTTGTGCGTTTTTCTCCGCGACACTCGAATGCTGCATCTGCAGATTACCGATGCTGCTGAGATAGTATGCATCGGGAGAGTTTGCAGGGTCTAACTGCAACCATTGATCGGTGAGGTCGACCAGTTCCTGCCACTTGGCCTCGCGCAACGCAAGCCAGGAGAGTTGTTCGCGGGGCAGGACGAACTTCGGTTCAGCCGCGATGGCTTGCTGGTAGGCTTTGCGAGCCTCGTCGATTCGATTGCCTTGCTCGTTAATCCGGCCCAGCTCGAACCAAGCGGCGGAATACTGCGGATATACGCTAACCGCCTTCTCAAACTCTTTCTGGGCGTCCTCCAGCTTCTTCTTGGCTTCAGCCTGGCGCCCCTTTTCGTAAGCCTTGCGAGCGTCCTTTGGCGCGAGAGCCGAAACCACGCTAATGGTCAATCCATCCACCTTTGCCAATCGATGCAGAATGATCGTACCGATGTTGGGATTGTCCATGTAATGAATCGTGTCGAGCTGAACCACGTCGGACCGGAAACCGGCCAGCGCCGCGCGCAGTTCGCAACCCCAAAGCCGGCGGTCAGTGCCCATGTTACCCATGCGACTGGACATGTTGTTGCCCCCGCCGGACATGTTGCCAAAGGGCGAGCCGCCGCGGCCGCTCATGTCCGAGCCCACACTGGCGTCCGGCAACTCCAAGCTGTGTCCGACCTCGAAGCTGAAATGCCCTTTCCTGTCGGTTTCGGTCTCGACAATCGGCACGCCGTTACATACGCGCTCAATCTTCGCGCGGTCGGTCAAGGGCGTTCCGTCGCTCAGCATTACGATGCCGGAGATAAAGATAGGCGGCTGATACGGGTTGTTGCCCTCCGGAAAGGGCGTCGTCGTATTGTTATTGATATTCGGTTGAGTGGACCGGGGTGCGGTGTTGCCAGTAGTGGGTGGCGGGGTGGCCCCGGCCCCTTTCGTCTGCGCGCTTATTGCGCCCGTCAATATAAGTGCCGCGGCGGCGATTTCCCAGCTTCGCATGTTGCCTCCTGCTCTGCGTCGATTATACGCTTCATGAGCGGCCCGTGGAAGGCGGGCGGCCGGCTACTGCAATACCGGAAGTTTCAAGTAATCGGGGGGCACGAACAGGCTGCCTTCGGTGATTCCTTGCGGGGCGGCGCGGTGAAGTTGCGCCGACAGTTCCCGGCTGGTCGCGCGTCCGGCGAGAACGGACTCAAAGGCTTGGAACACCTGGCGCAGTTGCTCGCCCGATTCGTGTACGAATTCCAGGCGGAAGTGGCGGATTCCGGCTTGCCTCCAGGCGCCTAAGTGGCTGCTGGCTTCCTGCGCCTCCGCGCCGAAAACCGTGTTGCGGCAGCCCACGTCGGCGAGCACCGCATGCGCCCGCCCTTTGGCGTCCCTAAGCTCGACGCGGTGCTTTTCGCAGGGCCGCCCGCAATCGCGATAGCTGGTTCCCTTCGATAAGAAGCGGCAGAAGACGCAGTGCTCGGTGTGAAACACCGGCAGATGTTGATAGGCGATGGCTTCGATGTTCACTGCGCCAATGCCAAGCGCGAGTGTCGTAATCTGCGCGGCATTTAAATCGTGGGCCGGAGTGAGCCGATCGAGGCCCAGATCCAGAAACAATTCGGCGCTGACGGAGTTGGATACGTTAAGGCTAAAATCGCCGATCAGCGGTGCGTGATCGCGCCCGCGCAACGCGTGCACGAGGCCTGCGGGGCGTACGAGAATCGGGCAATCCAGGCCGATCAGAAAATTCAGAATGCGCGCTTCACCCGGTTTGAGCACGCGCGGACTGGCGACTCGCGCCGGAATGCCGCTGGCCTTCACGCGGTCGATCGAGGGACGCAAGCCGTAGAGATCAAGATAATCCAGCGTGATACTGGCGGGTGCGTGTGTGAGTGACAGCGCCGCGTCCAGTTGCTCCGGGGTGCGAACCAGAACGTGAAGTTGAGGCGCTGCGTCGAACTGCTCGGGGCGCGGTGCGTCTGCGAATTTCTTAAACACGGCGGCCTCGTGAATTTCAACTGGCGGCTGGTGGGTCTCGGCGGCCTGCAGTTTTTCCACTGCCTCGCGCCGCATCTGGTTAAGCGTCGATACGGCGGCGAACAACGATCCTTCGACGTCCAGAGTAATTTCGCCCAGTTCGTACGCCGTATTACCAAGCCGCCCGAATTGTTCGCGCAAAGACTCCACCGTAACGCCGCGGTTCTGAGCAGGCTTTAGAGCATCGGGGGATTCGACCGGCACGCTTATTCGCGGTTGCGCATCAAGCGACCAAACGGCGCGCAGCGGCGCTCCCTCGCGTGCTTCGACCGAGACGTTCACGCGCTGCCGGGCCACCGGAACGGAAGGATCGAGAAAGGGCCGCGAGATGCGGTCGATTTCGGGATCATGGGTGCGCCACAGCCAATCGCCCGCGCGAATGCGTGCGAACCGGACCGCCCCGTTGCCGAATTGCAGCTCGACCTCTCGGCTCAAGTGGTTGCGCACGGCAAACAAGCGGCCCCCTTCTTCCGGTTCCTCGGGACTGCGCCAGTCCGCGGCATCGAACACTACACCGTCGCCCGGCTTCAGCGGAGCGATGTCGTGCGCAGCGGCGGGTTCCACGAAGACACGATCCGGTTCCACCCGCGTCACCTGTCCAAGCTTCACGCCGCGATGCCGCGGAGCGCGCCCTTCGACTACCGCCTGGTGATTCGTGCCCGTCAGGAAAAACGCCCCGAGGCCGCGCGAATACACCTGCTCCAATTGCAGTTCTTCCTGAGGCGTGATGCTGAGCGGGCGCCCGGCCCAGGCTTCGTCCACAGCTTTGCGATAAGCTCGCGTGGTGAGCGCGACATAGTCGGCATCTTTGTAGCGGCCTTCAATCTTGAGCGCGGCGATGCCGGCTTCGACGATCTCCGGAATCTGGCGCAGCGCGTAGAGATCGCCGGGCGATAGCAGATAGCGTGCGTCCTCCAGCGGCTCGATGCGCCCATCCACCAGCAATTCGTAAGGCAGGCGGCAGGCCTGCGCGCATTGCCCGCGGTTGGCGCTTCTGCCTCCCCAGGCTTCCGACGAAAAGCATTGGCCCGAGTAGGCCACGCACAGCGCTCCGTGGACAAAGATCTCCAGGTCGCAGTCGGTTTCCGAAGCGATCGCGCGGATGTCATCCATCGATAGCTCGCGCGCCAGCGTCACGCGGTTGACGCCCAGGCTCCGAGCCAGCTCGACTCCGCGCGCGTCGGTGATGCTCATCTGCGTGCTGCCGTGAAGCTGCATGCCGGGAGCGATTTCGCGCGCCAGGCGCACGGCGGTCAAATCCTGGACGATCAGGCCATCGGCCCCTGCTTCGGCGATGGCGGCGATCGCGCTCGCGGCGGCCTTCAGCTCATGTTCAAACAGCAGCGTATTAAAAGTGACATAGCCGCGAACCCCGCGTGCGTGCAGCGTGCGCATGGCCTCCGGCAACTCTTCTACGCCGAAGCCCGCCTTGGCGCGCGCCGTGAAGTGTTTCAAGCCAAAATAAACGCCGTCGGCGCCCGCTTCGATCGCCGCGTGCAACTGCGGCCAGTGGCCCGCCGGACTCTTCACCTCCGGCTTGCGCGTGCCTTTCGGCCGGAACGTATGGGGCTGAGGTTGGTTCATCGCTGTACCGCTGTGACGCCGACTTCGGTGCCCGTTCCCTGCAGCACTTTGGCGGCGACCACGTCCAAGGATCGGCCGCTGCTAGCAGCGTCTGCGTGCAGCTCCCCTCCGAACTCGCTCGAATTCTTCACCTCGACTTTGAAACCGGCGGACTGGAGCTGGTCGCGGTAAAACGCGAGAGCATGCTTGAAGTCGTCCGGGGTTCGGAAGTTGAAACCGTAGGTCAACTCATCGCGGGTCTGTTTGGTGCTGATATTCTCGATAGTTGCGCCGGGATAGTGCGGGACCCAAGCAAAGCGATTCGATCCCTCCGACGACGGCGCAGTGGATAAAAACGGCTTCAGCGGGCCCTTAGCGCTCGGCTGGGCATGCTCGGTGGACTTCTTGTACTGCACGACGAATATGGCGAACGCCGCCAGCACGGCGCTCATAATCACGCGCAGCAGCGTATTGGTCTTTCTGGGAGGTCTCGCGGTCATGTGCTAACAACTCAATGATATCG
This sequence comes from Bryobacterales bacterium, assembly GCA_963779075.1. Taxonomy (GTDB): domain Bacteria; phylum Acidobacteriota; class Terriglobia; order Bryobacterales; family Bryobacteraceae; genus Palsa-187. Next base: position 286,836 of record CAVZWS010000008.1, on the reverse strand, counting down.
GCTTTGGGTTACTCTGTTCGATGACGACCTTATTTAATGATTACCTTCACCTGCAATCTGTGTGGCACTTCAAACACAGTAGAAACAATACCCTGGGAACCATCCACCTGCACGGGTTGTGGATCCAACGTGCGCATGCGCGCCATCATTTACATGCTGGCGCTTGAATTATTTGGCGAACCGCTGCCGCTTGCCGAATTTCCGCAATACGACAATATCAAGGGGTTCGGCATGAGCGATGCTTTGTGTTATGCCACTCCGCTGGCGGAGAAAGTAAATTATGCCAACACGTTTTACGATCGCCAGCCGTATCTGGATATCACCGAGTCTCATCCCGATCAATACGGCGCGTATGACTTCATCTTGTCGAGCGATGTTTTCGAACACGTGGCCCCGCCCATCGATCGTGCTTTTGAAGAAGCGTTTCGCCTATTAAAGCCGAATGGGTTCCTATGCATCACGGTACCGTCCGTGATCGCCGACGAGACTGTGGAACACTACCCGGAGCTGCACCAATATTCCGTTGTCGAATTGGCCGGCGAGCACGTGCTGATTAACCGCAAGCAGGACAAGACCCTCGAAATTCACGGCAATCTGGTGTTCCACGGCGGGATCGGCGCCACTTTGGAGATGCGATTATTTGCGCAGGCAGATCTGGTGCGCAAACTCCGAGGCGCAGGCTTCTCGGATGTGATCCTGCAAATGGAACCTGTGGAGCGGTTCGGCATCGTGTTCGACGGCCCCTGGAGCCGGCCCTTGGTGGCTCGCAAGCAGCCATTTGCCAAGCTTCCCGCGGTTGTCTCGCAGGCGGGTTCATGGTCGGCCAGCAAAGCCGAGCTGGATGCGCGCATCACGCGCTTGCAGAAAGAGAAAGCGGCGCTCGAAGAGCGCGTAGAGAGGGCCGAGATGCAACTACGCCTGACGGCCGGCTCGCGCTGGCTTGGACTCGGCCGCAGACTAGGTTTGGGTCCAAATCTGGAGCGATACAAATGATTCGAAACTTCACCCGGATCAACGGAGAAAGATAAGGCTTGTGAATTTATCTGTGTCCCATCTGCCTGCGAACGTTCAGGAAATTCTTGATCGCCGCCCTTTATTCTCGAAGCAATTAGCGGAAGCCAAGAAAGAGCCGCTGCCGCTGGAATTGACCTGGTACCCCTACGACAGCATGGCTTCGATCGATCACATCACGCCGTTCTTGCAGCGGCATTTCTCGGAATTCGAGCGCGCCTTCCGCGCCGGTCCGGTGATCGACTTCGGTTGCGGGGACGGCGATATCCCGCTGTTTTTCGCAAGTCTGGGATGCGAAGTTGCCGCCGCCGATAACCCCAGAAGCAATCACAATTGGATGGCCGGCGTACGAGCGCTGCGCGACCGTCTTAATCTCCCGATCCAGATCCATGAACTGAACGCGGACACAGCCACTCAGTTGCCGGGCGACACCTATGGGCTGGCTTTCTCGCTGGGCGTCCTGTATCACCTGAAGAATCCCTATCTGGCGTTGGAGACGCTGGCGAACCAGTGCCGCTATTGCGTTCTGAGTACCCGCGTCGCGGACGTGACGAAATCCGGCGTACCTATGAAGGATGAGCCGCTGGCATACCTGCTAGATCACCGCGAGACCAACGACGATCCGACGAATCAATGGATTTTTTCTCCAACCGGCCTGGAACGAATCGTCAAACGAAGCGGATGGCGGGTTATCGATCAGTTGACGCGCGGTTGCATTCAGGCTTCTAATCCAACCGATTTGGACAAAGACGCCCGCAAGTTTCTGTTCATGCGCAGCCGGCGGCTATCCGCTCCCGCCACGATTCGTTTGCTGGAGGGATGGACCGAGGTAACGGAGTTGCAATGGGCCTGGACTCTGAAGCGATTCAGTTTCGAAGTGACTCTGCTGGATGCGACCAGACCGCCCAAGTTCTCGCTCCAGTTTGTGATTCCCGAGGTGATCGTGGCCGCATCGCCGGCGGTGAAAATGTCGTGCGCGGTGAACGGCCAGGATGCGGGAACGCAAACATACTCCGGGCGGAACGAAAAGTACTTCGAGGCGGCCCTGCCCTCCAGTATCGATTACACCAAGCCGATTCATTTTGAATTTACGGTCGATCACAGCTTTAAACCGGTTGGGGATTTGAGGGACCTAGGGGTCATCGTCCCGTTCGATGGTACGGTTCGCGGCACCTCCGAGAAATTCAACTTCTGGTTGGACTGACTAGGTGCTAAGTGAGCGACTTGCCTTCCGTCGCGAGCCGCTTCAAAAGCGGCGCGGGAGTCCACAGGTCCGCGCCGTGGCGTTGCGCGAACTCTTCAATCCGCGCGACCACGTTCGCGAGGCCGATGGTGTCCGCATAGAACATGGGGCCGCCGCGCCACGCCGGAAAGCCGTAGCCGGTGAGATAAATTACATCGATATCGGACGCGCGCAGCGCCATGCCTTCTTCGAGAATGCGCGCGCCTTCATTCACGAGAGCGAGAATGCAGCGGTCGACGATCTCCTGTTTTGATATGACGCGGCGCTCGATGCCCGCGGTGCGCGCGGTGTTCTCGATCAGCGCAGCAATTTCAGGATCGGCCGAGGGCTTGCGACTCTCGTCGTATTGCGACCAGCCTTTGCCGGTTTTCTGTCCCAAGCGGCCGAGCGCGCAAAGCTTCGGGAGAACTACCGGACTTCGGGTCGACGCAGCGCTCGAAATCGCGGCGATGTCGCGCATCACGTCGTTGCCCACTAGGTCATACACCGCCAGCGGTCCCATGGGCATGCCGAAATCGAATAGCGCCTGGTTGACGTCTTCGACAGTAGCGCCTTCTTCCAACAAGAACTGCGCTTCGCGGCCGTAGACGTTGATCATGCGGTTGCCGATGAAGCCGGGGCAGTTGCCGGCAATCACGCCAATCTTGCCGAGACGCTTGGCGAGCGCTGCGGCGGTGGCAGTAACTTCAGGTCGAGTGCCGCTCCCACGCACAATCTCAACTAGCCGCATGATGTTTGCCGGGCTGAAAAAGTGCAGGCCGATGACCATCTCTGGGCGCGTGGTCACGCCCGCGATCTGGTCGATATCGAGTGACGACGTATTGGTTGCCAGAACGCAGCCAGGCTTCGCGACACCATCGATTTCACGGAAGACCTGCTGCTTCACGGTGAGATTCTCGAACACCGCTTCGATAATGATGTCGGCTTGGTCGAAACCGTCGAAGGTTAGCTGCGGGGTGATCAGCGCTAGTTTTTGCTCCGCGGCCTCCCGGGGCAGGCGCGCATGGTTGCGGCGAATGTTCGCCATGCCGCGGTCGAGGGCTTCCTGAGTGGTCTCCTTAATGAGGACCGGAATCCCAGCGTTGACGAAGGCCATGGCGATGCCTCCGCCCATGGTGCCCGCGCCGACGATGGCCGCACGCGCAATGTCATAAGTGGGGGTGCTGCTGGATATGCCGGGAATCTTGGTCACGGCGCGTTCCGAGAAAAAAGCATAGATCAGAGCTTTCGACTGCGGGGAGCGCAGGCACTGATCGAACAATTCCGCTTCGCACTTCAGGCCGTCGGCGAAGGTGAGTTTGGTAGCCGTCTCCACCGCATCGATAGCCGCCAGCGGCGCCGTTTGCGTTCGTAATTTCTTGCGGGTCAGATCCCGCGCTGCTGAAAAAATCGCCGGGTCCACATTTGTAAGTTTTCCGTAACGATCGCGGGTTCTTAGTGTCGGCCAGGGCGCGATTTCACGCGCGAACTCCACCGCACCGGCGCGCAGATCACCGTCGATGATCCGATCTACGATCCCGGTGGCACGCGCCTCTGGCGCTTTGACCGGAGCGCCAAACGCGCACATCTCTAGCGCTTTGGCGACGCCTGCCAATCGTGGCAACCGCTGGGTCCCGCCCGCGCCCGGAATCAGGCCCAGTTTCACCTCGGGCTGCCCTACCTGTGCCGCGGGCGCGATCAAACGATAGTGCCCGGCCATCGCTGTTTCCAGACCACCACCCAAAGCCGCGCCGTGAATCGCCATCACTACCGGTTTGGCGGAATCCTCTATCGTCGATAGACAGGCCCGGATCTTCGCAACGTACTCGCCCGCCGTGGGCTTTTGAAACTCGTGGACATCCGCGCCGGCGATGAAGGTTCTCCCGGCTCCGATGACGACGATCGCCCGGACTTCGGGATCGGCGTTAGCTCGTTCGATCGCTGCCTTCAACTCTTCCACCACTCCCGGACTTAGAGCGTTGACGGGAGGATTGTCGATCGTGACCACCGCGACATCCTGACCGCGCTCGCAACGAACCAAGGTATTCACGTCTTTAATTTTCGTGCGTTCTCGACTGCTTTGTGGGCTTGCTCGCGGGCTGAAGCCAGGCGGTCACCCGGGGCGTCTGACGAATTATCCGCCAGCGGCACGATCAGCAAACGGTCGTTCCTGCCGGGCGTAGCCAAAAGTTCCTCTACATACTTCTCCGTTTCACGCAGCGAATCCGGGCAGGACGCGACCAGCAGCACCTCCGCCCAATCCACATCGATCTCACGAGGCGCGATGTAATCGCGATTCATGCGCTCCAGGTTTTCGGTCCAGCGAGGATCGCGCGCGATGGTCTCGGGGTCGGCCAGATCCTTCAACCGCCGCAGGCGAATGTTGGCGTGAGCCTGGACTGCTCCCACGCCGGCCGCGAGCGCGAACTGCTCCGTATTGCCGTACCGCGAATAGAACACCACCACTACGTTGACCGGCGTTGCTTTGTTATCTGGCATGGTCAAGGGCTACGCCAGATCGAACACCAGGAACTCGCCGCCAGCGGGACCGGCGCCCGCGATCTGCAGCGCCGCTTCATCGCTGATCGCCGCACCGTCGCCTTCTTTCAGCGCATGTCCGTTAAGCGTGATGTTTCCCTGGGCGCAATGCACCCAGGCATAGCGGCCTTTGATAATCGACTGTTCGAGAGATTCGCCCGCCGCAAGCACCGACGCATACATGCGCGCGTCCTGATGGATGAAGGCGGCAGGTTCCGCTGTCTTCTTGTCCGGCCCGGCGATCAGCCGCAGGCGTCCCTTTTTCTCCGCGGGGTCATAGGCGAATTGCTGGTAGGAGGGCTCGACATCCATTTCGGCGGGCTCAATCCAGATCTGGAGAAAGTGTGCCGGCTGCTTAGCCGAGCCGTTGAACTCACTGTGAATCACGCCAGTACCCGCCGACATCGCCTGCACCATGTTGGCCTCGAGAACTTCTTGAGTGCCGGTGCTGTCCTTATGCGCGAGGCTGCCCTCCAAGACGTAGGAGATGATTTCCATGTCGCGATGGCCATGCGAACCGAAGCCCCTCCCGGGCGCCACACGGTCGTCATTCAAAACGCGCAGGGAGCGAAAGCCCATGTGTTTGGGATCGTGGTAATTCGCAAACGAAAAGGTGTGATACGAGTTGAGCCAGCCGTGATCGGCATGGCCGCGTTCTTCCGCTAAACGGAGCGTAATCATGCTCCTATGTTACCGAGCCGGTCAAGTCCCCCCGGGCTTGCAGCCCCACAATCTTAATGCGTTGTTTGGATTACGCGCGGACCGTCGTCGAGGCCATAGATAGTGATGTGGCCTGGATTGGCGGGTTGGGCCGGGCGCACCATCGGCTGGGTGGTCGGCGAAGAAGACGACGTGGCTGCCTGCATGCCGGCCGCCTGGGCCGCTCGCAGTTGCTTCGCAAACTCATCCTTCGTTAGAACCAGACTGAGTTGCATGCGATTCCCCACCGCCACAATTTGCAGCTTGCGAGCGATCTCCGCAGCTCCCGCAGCTCCCGGCTGGTTGGCACGCACCAGCATCGCCATTTGGATTTGACTGGAGAGCAGTTGCGCCATCTGCGCAGCCACGGCATCGCTCTCGGCGGCCACACCCACCTCCAATTGGAAACCGTCGCGCAGCGCGAGACCCATGTCGAGACCCTTCACCTGCGCGGCGAGCTGCGCCGCCAGCGCATTGCTGGGGGCGGCGGCAGTGGGCTCGAACCCGGTGAGCGGTCCATCGGCGATAAGCCAAAAGTCGTGAGTGGCGGCCAGCGTTTGGGCGCGCTTCAGCAGTGCCGACGCGGGGACCAACGCACCGCTGCGCCGGCCAATCGCAGCCATGACCGACGGTTCGTCGCCTAGCATCAAGGTCGCATTGTCGGCTTCGCCCTTAATGAAGGCGAAGGTGGTGACGTCGGTTGGGTTGAGGCGATACACATCGGCATCCCGATACCGGCGCGGCGTCTTCCCGTTCAGAAACGGCTGCAGTTCTCCCATCGGGAAACGGCCTTCCACTACCATTAAGAATGGCGCCTTATTCTTCGTGCTTGCCGCGAAGACCGTCGAGGGATTCCCCTGCGACGACATAAACACCCGGTCAACCTGATCGACCAACCCCGCCGCCATCGCCTGCATCGGACCCTGCAACGGCGATTGGACCGTCATCGGCGCGATATTCTCCACCTGCTCCCGAATCGACTGGCCTACCGTCGACTCGCGCAAGCTCTTGACGTCGATTCCCACAAGCAGCTTCGCGCCCGGCTGGCTCAACTCCCAGGAATTCGTCTGCGCGGTCACGCTCACCGCGGCCACCGCCAACAACAGCATCACCTTCGGTTTTGCTCGCATAAATCCCCTCAGGCTTATGCTAAGGGGATTTCAGGCGAAACGGGAATCCAACGAAACCCTTAGTTTGCGCCAGGGAAAGCGCGAGTGCGGGTAGCGCGTTCGCGGTTATTTTTTCTGCGCGCTCAGCCGCTCGTCCTCGTCAACCGCGATGACATAATGCTCGTCGGGGGCGCGGATAATGTGCTGCAATTCCCCGTAATCCAGCCAATTTAGCGAACAATGCTCGCAGGTGTCGATGATCACGTTGCCGGGACCGCCGTAGGGGTGCGTGTCCATTTCCTGGCCGCATTTGGAGCACTTGGTGTGGCGGTCAAGGGCACCCCAGTCCGGTTGTACGCCCGCGTACTCCGAGCTGGAGTGATGCGAACGCATATCCTCCACCACTGCCTGAAACACACCCATATCGATCAGCAGCCCGTGGCATCGCTGGCAATAGAGTACCCGTTCGCCGCTCAACGAGGCCTGAACCAGCGGCACGCTGCACCGCGGACACTGTTCATCGGACGGCTCATCGAGCACGCGTACGCCGTCCGGATTGGGGTCCGGAAAGTGCGTGGTGCCGCAATATTCGCAGGCCAGGAAATCCTTGCCCGCATCCAAGCTCATGGGAGCGCCGCAACCGGGACACATCATGTTCGTATTCCTCCGCTGCTAACCGGCCGCGGGCGGATCTCCGCCGACGCGCCGGCCTCTGTCTATCGTCGAAATTTCCAATATCCTTAAGAGTCAGCCATGTCCACGTTCAAAGCGGTCTTTGCGGAACAGATAGAAGGGAAACCCAAGGTTTCTCTGCAGCAGCTGGACCGCGCCTGTCTGCCCCCCGGCGATGTGCTGGTGCGGGTGCGATATTCCGATCTGAATTACAAGGATGGCCTCGCCGTCACAGGCCGCCCCGGCGTGATCCGCAAGTATCCTATGGTTCCGGGCGTCGACCTGGCGGGTGTGGTGGAAGAGTCATCCTCGGCGGACTGGAAGCCCGGCGACGAGGTTGTGGTCACGGGCTTTGGGCTATCGGAAACGGCGTGGGGCGGATACGCGGAATTGGCGCGTGTGAAGGCGGATTGGCTGGTCGGACTGCCCAAAGGACTCACATTGAAGCAGTCGATGGCCATCGGAACGGCTGGATTCACGGCCATGCAGTGCGTGGTCGCACTCGAGCGGCACGGTCTTGCAGCGGGTTCCAGCGGCGAAGTCCTGGTGACGGGCGCGGCGGGAGGAGTCGGCAGCATAGCTGTGGCGATCCTGGCCAAGCTGGGCTACCGCGTGGCCGCGTCAACCGGGCGCGCGGAATTGAGCGACTACCTGCGATCCTTGGGCGCGAGCGAGATCGTCGACCGGGCCACGTTGAATGCACCGGGAAAGCGGCCGATGGACTCGGAGCGCTGGGCGGGCGCCGTCGATACCGTGGGCGGCGATACGCTGGCGGCGATTGTGCGCGCGTTGGTCGCAAATGGAAGCGTGGCTGCGTGCGGTGTCGCGGGCGGCGCGGTGCTCAACACCACGGTTTACCCGTTCATCCTGCGCGGGGTGAACCTCTTGGGAATCAACTCGGTGTACGTCTCCCGCAGCGACCGCCTGCTGATCTGGGAACGCCTCTCGCGCGATCTGCCACTGCCACTGCTCGATAGCATGACCCAGGAAGCGCCGCTCGAAGCCGTGTTCGATCTGGGGGAGAAGATCATTGCCGGAGCCATTCGCGGGCGGACGGTGATCCGGCTCTCCTGACGCGAGTAAGACGCCTGCGGCGGGAACGAATCCGCCGGGGCGCGGCATTCGTATATCGAGCAGGGGCCCCTCTAGGAAACGACCCGTCGTCTCGCGGCCTGGGCTTGGAGTAATATTTGGTTAGAGGCAACTATGCTGATTCGCAAACCCGCTGATCTTCGCCACTCCGATGTCACGCCGAAACAGTTCTACCTGAACCGCCGCCGATTTTTGGCCGCAGGCTCGGCAATCGCGGGCGCATGGGCGCTGCCCACTCCCGCCGGCGCGACGATGAAGCTCAATAACGTGATGAAAAGCGCCTATACGGTAAACGAAAAGATCACGCCGCTTGCGGACATCACCAGTTACAACAACTACTACGAATTCGGCACCGACAAAGGAGATCCGTCGCACTACGCCAACACCCTGCGTCCGTCGCCCTGGCAGGTGGTAGTGGGCGGGCTGGTCAACAAGCCCAAGACCTACGACCTGGATTCCATCATGAAAATTGCCCCGCTCGAGGAGCGCATCTACCGGCATCGCTGCGTCGAAGCGTGGTCCATCGTAGTTCCCTGGATTGGATTCCCGCTGGCCGCGCTGCTTAAGGAAGTGGAGCCCAACGCGAAGGCCAAGTACGTGGCGTTTCAGACACTGTACGATCGCAAGCAAATGCCGCTCGGCGACCGCGCGGGTATTGAACTGCCCTATGTGGAAGGCCTGCGGCTGGACGAAGCCATGCATCCGCTGGCACTGCTGGCGGTGGGTCTTTACGGCGAGACGTTGCCCAACCAAAACGGCGCACCCTTCCGGTTGGTGATTCCCTGGAAGTACGGGTTCAAGAGCATTAAGTCCATCGTGAAGATCACGCTCACCGACAAGCAACCGCCCACCACATGGAATATCACCAACGCGCACGAGTATGGATTCTATTCCAATGTGAACCCGACTGTGGACCATCCGCGCTGGACCCAGTCGCAGGAGCGCCGCCTCGGCGAACTGTTCAAGAGAAAGACGCTGATGTTTAACGGCTATACCGAGGTTGCGAGCCTGTACGCCGGTATGGACTTGCGCAAGAACTATTAATAAGAGGACCGGTCGGGCCAAACGCGGATGAAGAAAATCCTGTTCAGTCCGTGGACCAAGCGCGTTCTTTTCGGCATTTGCTTGATTCCCGCGCTGCTGCTGATCTGGCGCGGATTTTCAGGAGATCTGAGCGCCAACCCGGTCGAGTTCATCGAGCACCGCACCGGTGACTGGACGCTGCGCTTCCTGTTGATTACGCTGGCGGTCACACCTCTGCGCAAGATCTTCGAACAGCCGCTGTTGACGCGCTTCCGCCGCATGTTGGGCTTGTTCGCGTTCTTCTATGTCTGCGTGCACCTGCTGATGTATCTGACCTTCGACCAGATGTTCAGCATCAGCGGAATCTTCGCGGACGTCTTGAAGCGTCCGTACATTACGGTTGGCACCGCCGGCTTTCTCATGCTAGTCCCGCTGGCGATCACCTCCACTGCGGCGATGGTGCGGCGGCTGGGTCCTAAGCGCTGGCAGTTGCTGCATCGACTGGTGTACCTCTGCGCGTTGGCCGGTGTGATTCACTATTACTGGCTAGTGAAGTCCGACGTGCGCGAGCCGCTGATGTACGGCGGCATCCTCACTCTGTTGATGCTCTTCCGCGTCCGCATGTGGCTAAAAAAGGGTGCGAAGAGCAAGCCGCAGCCGGCACCCGTCAGCGTCTAAGCATCGCGTAGTTTGTGAATCGGCAGCAACCGCGCAGTCATCCAAAACTCAGCTTATGATTTCATCTCGCGGCTATGCCGCTCAAAATAATACGACTCCCCTTGCGCCTTTCAGCTTCGAGCGGCGCGATCCGGGGCCCAAAGACGTCGTCATCGATATTCAATTCTGCGGCGTCTGTCACAGCGACATTCATCAGGTGCGCGACGAATGGGGCGGCGCGGTGTACCCCATGGTTCCCGGACACGAGATTGTCGGCCGCGTCGCGCGAATCGGCGCGGCTGTAACCAAGTTTCGCGAAGGCGATCTCGCGGGCGTTGGCTGCATGGTTGATTCCTGCCGAACCTGCGCCAATTGCAAAAAGGGCGAAGAACAGTTTTGCCTCGTCAGGACCGTGTTCACTTACAATTCGCCCGAGAAAAACACCGGCCGCAATACCTACGGCGGCTATTCGAACAACATCGTGGTAGATGAAGACTTCGTACTGAAGATTTCGCCGAAACTGAACCTGGCCGCCGCCGCTCCTTTGCTGTGCGCCGGGATCACCACCTACTCGCCGATGCGTCACTACAAAGTGGGGCCGGGCCAGAGAGTCGGCGTGGTCGGATTGGGAGGTTTGGGCCACATGGCGCTCAAGTTCGCGCGATCATTCGGCGCACGCGTGGTTCAGTTCACTACGTCCCCCAGCAAGAAGGACGATGCCATGCGCCTGGGCGCGGATGAAGTGGTGATTTCTAAAGACGCTGCAGCCATGAAGACGCAGGCCAACTCCCTCGACTTTATTCTGGATACGGTTTCCGCGCCCCACGACGTCGAGGCGCTGCTCTCGCTCCTCAAACTGGATGGCCAAATGGCTGTCGTGGGAGTGCCGCCCGAGCCGCTATCGATTCCCGCCCACACGTTGATCATGGGACGCCGCTCCCTCACCGGATCGCTGATCGGCGGCGTGCGCGAAACCCAGGAGATGCTGGATTACTGCGCGGAGCACGGCATCGCTTCGGACGTCGAAATCATTCCGATCAAACGCATCGAAGAAGCCTTCGCTCGGACGGTGAAGGCGGACGTGAAATACCGCTTCGTGATCGACATGAGCACGCTATAGGGTCATCGGGAGTTAAAATGGCCGTTGGTTTTAAGGAGTCCCCGTGGACAAGAAAAATCAGCGCGCCGAAAAAGGCCGTCGCACATTCCTGAGGGAACTTGCCCGCTGCGGCGGCGGGGCTCTCGCAATCGGCAGCTACGCGAGCCGGCTCCGTGCCGAAGGCTCCGTTGACTGGAGCAAATTAATCGGCATTCAGCTTATCGTGGTACGCGATGAGATGGCCAAAGACGTTGAATCCACGCTCGCGCAGCTGGCAGCAATCGGCTATAGGTTTGTTAACCCGGTGGGCTTTAGCGGCCTGGATGCCAAAGCGTATCGGGCCATGCTGGATCGCCACGGGCTCAGCGCGCCGCAAATCGATCTCGGCTTCAGCACCGGAGCCGGTATGGAAGAAGATCTGGAAGCCTGTCAGATCCTGGGAATCAAGTACGCGGAACCGGCGGTGGTGGGCACCGCACAGAGAGGCAGCGCCCGCGGCGGTGGCGGCAGCGACCCCTATCGGGGGCCAGCCTCAGCCGGTTTCCGGCGCCTCGCGACACCTCTGCCGGAGACTGAGGAAGAAGCTAAGCATACGGCTGCCGACTACAACGCCTTTGGGAAGGCCGCCCGGAAATTCGGCATCAAAGTGATCTTCCACAACCACGTCGAACACTTCGAGTTGTTGACCGGATCAAAATCTACCTTCTTCGATCTGTTTCTTTCCGAGACCGATCCCGAATTGGTCGGGATGGAACTTGATCTGGGTTACACCGCGATTGCGGGACGGAAAATTCCCGAGACGATTCGCCAGTATCCAGGGCGATTCCCGATTTGGGATGTCAGGGACGCTTTCGGGATCAAGAATGCGGATGCGAATCCTGCCGCGACTCCGAATCAACGGCGTCAGTACACATATTCCGTTCCTGTCGGATTAGGTGAAGTGGATTTCAAAACGATATTCGCTAGCGCCGAGACCGCGGGATTGAAATACTTCTTCGTCCTGCAAGATAACGCGGCGGCGTGGGGTGATTCCATGGCGGTGGCCCGAGTTTCCTGGCAAAACCTGACCAGGATTCTGACGCCAAGCGGCCCGCAATGATCCTTTTCTGGCACTATTGAATGGTGTCCGGCAAAACCCCGCATTCTCGTGGGCCCGAGATTCGCCCCGCCAGGAACGAAGATATGGCGGCCATCCGCGGCTTGATCCGGCTTTTTCCAGGACATCTAGTCCAGCGGAATCTCCCGCGTGCACCGTCTTTTTTCGTTGCCAGCACCGGCGGCAGACTGGTTGGCTGCTGCGCCCTTCAGGTGTACTCGAAAAGATTGGCGGAGGTCCGCAGCCTGGCGGTTCATCCCGATTTCCAGGACCGCGGCCTGGCTTCGGACCTGGTGGAGCGCTGCACTGAAAGAGCGCGCGAACGGGGAGTCAGGGAATTATTCGCCGTTACCAGCCAAACTTCATTCTTCGCCCGGCTTGGCTTCGCCACCTTCCGCCGCGAAAAGACCGCAATGTTTCTGGAATTGACGCCTCGCGGCGCGGCGAACTGAATCGTGTTCGCTGAGACGGGTTCCGCGGTCCCTATTTTGCGGCGCTTACCCAGTCCGCAATGGTCTTCCAGGCCGGATCGTCTTTAGTCGCGAACTGCCGTCCTCCGGAGTGGAACTCTTGCCCTCCGGCTTCGTGGGCCAGCGGCTGCCGCAGCAAAAGGCTGGCGTCGGGATTGCCGGGTCGCACGATCCGCAACACCATTTCGAAGTTTTTGCGGGATTGCTCCTCGGTCCAGGTAGTGGCGCCCTTGTCAAGAGGCTGCAGGCTGAAGGCATGATTCGCCGCCGCATGGCACACCACGCAGCGAGCGTGGCTGGGACGTTTTTGGAGAAAGATGGGCTCGACCTTAGTCTTGAAGACATCATAGTCAAGCGATTGCGCCGCGGCGGGAAGGGAGGCCGCGCAGGCTAGAACAAGTACCGACAACGCTGTCAAGCGTGGTTTGGGGATGAGTGCAAGAGTCATGGGGCAACGCTCCTGTTTACCGCCGCCCATGATATCAAAACGCGAGACCGAGCAAGCAGATCGGCAGCCCAGCCAATTGCCAATTGAAATTGAGACGTCGGGGAATTTGTATAGGACTAGCGCCCATTGCGGCCGGTAGAAGGCGCTTCTATAATAGTCTGGGATAATGGTTCAAGCAGGAAAATGATTTTGGAAACTTCGGGACCCATACCTCGCCGCTCTTTTCCCAGCATGCTGCGTTTCCTGCCCGGAATCATCGCAATTTGTGCGATTCCCTCCTTGCAGGCCGCGCCTTCCACAACCATCGAGCAGCAGTTCGGACAAACGGTGCAGCCTTTTGTCAAGCAGTATTGCTTCGCCTGCCATAGCGGCGCGAAGCCGGCCGCGGGATTCGATCTGAAGTCTTACACCGATATGGCGAAAGTGGTCGAGGACCATCCTCGCTGGGCCTTGGTGCGTGACAAGCTGATGGCCAAGGAAATGCCCCCCAAACAGATGCCGCAGCCGCCAGCCGAAGCCCGCGAGCAGGTAGTCAATTGGATTCAGGCCATGCGCGCGAGTCAGGCTCGCAAAAATGCCGGCGATCCCGGACCCGTGCTGGCGCGCCGCTTGAGCAATGCCGAATACGATTACACGATCCGGGACTTGACCGGCGTGGATATTCGCCCGGCCCGCGAGTTCCCGGTCGACCCAGCCAACACAGCCGGCTTCGATAACTCCGGCGAGTCGCTGACTATGTCCCCCGCCCTGCTCAAGAAGTACTTGCAGGCCGCCCACGACGTCGCCGATCACATGGTGCTCACGCCCGACGGTATCGATTTCTCGCCGAATCCAATGCTGGTGGATACCGACCGCGATAAATATGCCACGCATCGGATTGTCGATTTTTATCAGCGCCAGCCCACCGATTATGCGGATTACTTCCAAGCCGCGTGGCGTTTCAAGTATCGTGCGGCGTTGGGAAAACCGACCGCGACGCTGGCGTCGACGGCAGCGGAAGCCAAAGTGAGCGCCAAGTATCTGCCCATGATCTGGCAGTTTCTTGAAGAGACGCCGGCGGCGGCCAAAACCGAAGTGGGTCCCATCGCCAAGCTGCAAAGCATGTGGCGCGCTCTGCCTCCTGCGAACAAGCTGAATGCGAACCAGCAGGACACTCTGCGGGGGAACGTGCGGGCCAAGTGTATCGACATGCGCGATTTCGTGGTCAAGATCCGCGCTCATACGGCCATGCAGTTCACCGCGCCGCGAGTGAATGGGATACCGCCTGCTTCGCAGCCCCTGCTGAATTGGAAGTTGCGTGAATACGCAACCCACCGCCGCCATAGCGATCCCAACGATCTGCGCAACGATAACGATCCGCCGGAAGTAATGCCGGAAATCGGGAAATATCCCGGGCTTCACCAGGAATCGGCTCCGCGCTGGGCCGCACTTTCGGCTAAGGCCCGCTTCGGCGACCCGGATCTGGTGGTTCCAGCGGCCGAGCGGAAGCGCTACGAAGCGTCCTTCGAACGCTTTGCTTCTGTTTTTCCGGATAAGTTCTACGTCTCCGAGCGCGGCCGTTACTTCCCCGACGATTCGGAGGACAAAGGGCGCCTGTTGAGCGCGGGTTACCACAGCGTGCTGGGTTTCTTCCGTGACGATCAACCGCTCATGGAGTTGATCCTGGATGAAAAGGGGCAGAAAGAGCTGAACCGCCTGTGGGAGGAATTTGAGTTTATCTCCCAGTTTACGGCGCGCACCTTTATTCAATATTTCTTCAATCAGAGCGGCGAGGTTTTTGGCAAAGGAGCTGAGTCCGCCTCGCCGCGTCCAGAGGGTCATGAGATCACCGACACCCCAGTCATCATGGGCTTGCTGAACGCCTATCTCGCCAAGGCCCTGGCCGACCCTACGAAGGACACCACTCCGCCGGAAGTCAAGGATCGTTTTTTTGTCGCGGATCCCAACGTGAAGAATGATCCCATCGCTCCCGAGGCGATTCGGGAACACTTTAACGGTATCGATGCCACTCTGCGGACTTTTGAGAAGATGCACGCGGCAGCCGAGCCCAAACACCTCGACGCTCTGCTTAAATTCGCGGCGCGAGCTTATCGCAGGCCATTATCCAAAGCGGAACGCGACGACATCCTGGCTTACTACCATACCCTTCGTGACAAGAACGATCTGACGCACGAAGAGGCTGTCCGCAATTCCATCGCCGGCATATTGATGTCGCCCGACTTCTGCTATCGAATCGATCTGGAGTCCCGCTCAGCGGCGGGTGAGACGACCAAGCCCGTGGCATTCCGCACCACTGCCGCAACATCCGGCCGTCCGCTCTCGGCGTACGCGCTGGCGAGCCGGCTGAGTTATTTCCTGTGGTCCAGCATGCCCGATCAGGAGTTGCTGGCGCACGCCGCCGCCGGCGATTTGCAGCGGCCAGATGTGCTGCTTGCGCAGACGCGCCGCATGTTGAGAGATCCGCGGGTGAGCGGACTGGCTACCGAATTCACCGGCAACTGGCTGGATTTCCGGCGCTTCGAAAACTACAACGCCGTCGATCGTGAGCGCTTCCCCAGTTTCACGGGCGAATTGCGCGAGGCGATGTTCCAGGAGCCGATCCGCTTCGTCGAAGACGTCATCCATAATGACCGGTCCATTCTCGACCTCATTTACGGAAACTACACCTTCGTCAATCCGGTGCTCGCCAAACACTACGGCACGCCCGAACTGAAGGGTGACAAGAGCGACGCGGACACCTGGGTGCGGGTCGACGACGCGGCTCGTTATCAGCGCGGCGGTTTGCTGCCGATGGCGGTTTTCCTCACCGCCAACTCGCCGGGCCTGCGCACCAGCCCCGTGAAGCGCGGGTATTGGGTGGTGCATCGGGTCCTCGGCCAGGTCATCCCGCCGCCCCCTCCGGTAGTTCCGGAGTTGCCGTCGGACGAGGCAAAATCGGATCTGCCCATCCGCGACATGCTGGCGCGACATCGCGCCAATCCGGTGTGTGCCTCTTGCCACGCACGCTTCGATACCTTCGGTCTCGCATTCGAGGGGTACGGTCCGGTGGGCGAAGCCCGCGCCAAGGATCTTGCAGGACGTCCCATAGACGCCAAAGCGTCTTTCCCCGGCGGCAGCGAAGGCACTGGACTCGAAGGCGTGCGCGCCTACATCCGCGAGAATCGCCAGAACCAGTTTCTGGATGGTTTCGAGCGCAAGTTGTTGGTATACGCGCTAAACCGTTCGCTGCTGCTTTCCGATGAGCTGGTCATAGATCGCATGCAGGCGAAGCTGGCCGCCAATCGTTATCGCTTTAGTTCGCTGGTCGAGACCATCGTCACCAGCCCGCAGTTTTTGAACCAACGAAATCCCGAGGCGATTGAAAAATCAGCGCCTCAAACCGCCGCTCTCCCAAAAAATGTGAATCCAAATAAGTTAAGCCAAGGAAAGGTGAACTAGAATGCCGAAGTCAACCCAAAACTCCCTCCCTCGCATCTCACGCCGTGCAGTGCTTCGCGGCGCCGGAGTCGCGGTCGCGCTTCCCTGGCTGGAATCGCTGCCTGCGTTCGGAGATCCCACCACTCCCACCGTTTTCCCGAAACGCTTCGGAGTGATGTTCATGGGCAACGGCATCAATGAGAATAACTGGAGCGCCGAAGGCTCGGGCGCCGACATGAAGCTCAGCAAGACCTTGTCGCCGCTCGAACCGCTGAAACACAAGATCAACGTGATCGACGGTCTGTTCAATAAAGCCGCGACCGGCCACGGCATTCACCCGCCGCAGACCGGAAGCCTGCTCTCGGGCGCCGAAATCCAGAAAGGCGCAGTCATCCGCTCGGGTATTTCAGTGGATCAAATGATTGCCAACGTAGTCGGGCAGGATACGCCACAATCCAGCATCGTGCTGGCCTGCGAGCAGCCCATGAGCGGCTACCACGAGACTAATTACTCGATGGCCTACAGCTCGCACATTTCCTGGCAGACACCGGATTCGCCGGTGCCGGTCGAAGTCTACCCGTCTCTCGCGTGGGACAATCTGTTTGAAAATCGCGGGAGCCAGATCAACGTCAGCATTCTCGACCGCGTGAAGGATCGCGCCGAGACGCTCAGCAGCAAAGTCAGCTCCAACGACAAAGCGAAGCTGGATGAGTACCTCACCAGCGTGCGCGAAGTGGAAAAGCGCGTCGAGAGCACGCGCAAGGTCAAGGATCAATCCGACGAGCTGGCAAAGCAGAAGAACCGCCCGGCCTTCACGATGGATCGGCCGCAGAATGGCCTGCCGGAGGATCTGCGGGATCACGTGAAGCTGATGTGCGACATCATTGCCATCGCCTTCCACACGGATCGCACGCGCGTAGCTTCGCTGATCATTTCGCGCGATCTTTCAGCGATGTATTATCCATTCCTGCAAGTGGCCGAAGGACACCACGCCGCCTCTCACAACAATCTGTCCGACGGGTACGAACGCATTTCGCGCTTCCATGT
The DNA here is from genome assembly GCA_963779075.1 of Bryobacterales bacterium. Lineage (GTDB taxonomy): Bacteria > Acidobacteriota > Terriglobia > Bryobacterales > Bryobacteraceae > Palsa-187. The sequence goes on along the minus strand of CAVZWS010000008.1, from coordinate 269,236 downwards.
GAGCCAGTTGGCTTACCTGGCCGCCAAACTCGACAGTATGCCAGAGGGAGAGGGCACGGTGCTCGACAATTCCTGCTTGATGTTCCTCTCCGAACTATGGATTGGCCGCTTGCACGACAACTCCAGACTGCCGCTGGTGCTGGCCGGCGGCTTGGGCGGCACGCTCGAGACCGGACGCACGCTCAATTATTTGAAAGCCGGCGACGACAACCGCAAGATGTGCAGCTTATACCTGTCGATCATGGACCGCATGGGGATCAAGCTCGATCGCTTCGGCGACGCCACCACGCGCCTGGAACACCTCTAATGCGACTCGTTCTCGCTTCCACCCTGGCGCTGATTTGCATAGGATCCGCGTCCGCGCAGCTACAACCGCCGAACGAGGCCGGCATGACCATGGGTCACGTTCACCTGAATGTCACGGACATGGAGGCGCAGCGGAAATTTTGGACCGTAATGTTCGATGCCGTTCCTCTGAAGCGCGATACTTTGCAGGGTGTCAAGGTTCCTGGAATGCTGATCCTGTTCCGCAATCAAAAGCCCACGGACGGCACCGCGGGCGGCGCGATCGATCATTTCGGTTTCCTGGTCCGCGATCTGGATGGAATGTTAAAGCGCGCGGCGGATCTAGGCTATATGACGCTGCCGGTGTTCAAAGGCTCCGAGGGAGTGCCGAATTCCTACGTCATCGGTCCGGATGGCGTCAAAGTTGAACTGCAAACCCAGTCCGATCAAACACAATGGGCCGTGGCCCAGCACTTGCACTACATGGTGAAGGATCCGGATGCGCTACGCACGTGGTATTTGACCACGTTCTCGATGGATGGAAAGATGCGCGGCAACCACCGGTCCGCAAACATTCCGGGCATGAACCTGAGTCTCGATCCGCTGCGCAGGGCGCCGGTGTCTTACCCAATCAAGGGACGTGCGATGGATCACATCGGTTTCGAAGTAAAGAATCTGGAAGCCTTCTGCAAGAAACTGGAAGCCCAGGGAATCAAATTCGATTCTCCCTATCGGAAAATTCCGGAGAGGGGTCTCGCTGTGGCGTTCCTGACGGATCCCGAGGGCGCATACATCGAGCTGACCGAAGGCCTGGATCAATACTAGACCAGCGACTGCCCTTTCCTCGCAGGACCGCTCCGCGAGGCACGCTTCCTGCCGTCGTCCGCATTACTAAAATTACTCCCCAAAAGTGATTTCCATCGACGGCGAATTGATGTATTCTATTTACGCGGTCGAAAGATCGACTCAGCCAAAGCATGTCGGCTGCGTCGATTTTGAGTCTGCAGGAAGCATAACGCGATGGTGCGTGAGCGGTATATGCGCCGTGGCCTCCAACTCCCCGTTCGGGAGCGGGCTTCTGGAGAAGTCAACCCTCCTGGGTATGAGAACCAGTTGATTGCCGCCGGGGTGCGCCGTCGCCCCGAAACCGCAATCGAATGCGTTCCGTTTCAAGTAAAATATTCACCAAAAATTGTTCGATTTTGTCGTAACTTGTCGATAGGAAAACAATCTGTATAGATATCGACGTGGCTGGTTGAACGGTCGTTTTTGCGTGGCGGAGTTTGCAGGATGAAGTCAGGAACTATTCGTTTCGATCAGAGTGTTTGCTCCCGGCTGGATTTGACGCTTCCGCGGGAATGGCTGGAGACCAACGGGCTGGGCGGCTTCGCCTCGTCGACCGTAATTGGCCTCAACACGCGGCGCTATCACGGACTGCTCACGGCTTCAACGACGCCGCCCACCGGCCGCGTGCTGTTGTTGTCGAAACTGGAGGAAACCGTGGTCATCGACGGTCAGCGATATGAACTCGCGGCCAACCAGTATCCCGGCGCCATCTATCCCCAGGGCTATCAGTATTTGAAGGAGTTTCGACTGGACCCCTTTCCGGTGTTCATTTATCGCGTCGCCGGCCTTGAGATCGAGAAGCGCATCTTCATGGTCCAGGGTGAAAATACCACGGTGGCGGAGTACGAAGTCCGTGCCGCCAACGATTCCGCCAAACCAAAGTGCGTTCTGGAGCTTCGCCCGTTAATCGCCTTTCGCGACTATCACAGTACGACGCATCATAACGACGCGCTGAATCCTACGCTCGATGCACTAGAAGGGTTGGTGAGCATGCAGCCCTATCCCAGTCTTCCTCACCTCTTCTTCGCCCACAACGCCCAGGAATTGATCACGGAGGGTAAGTGGTTTCTCAATTTCGAATATCGCGTCGAACGGGAGCGTGGCCTCGATTTCGAGGAAGACCTGTTCCACCCATTCACCCTGCGGTTCGATCTGACGCGACGGCGCGGCGCCACCGTGATCGCCTCGACTGAGGCGCACGCTGCGGAGTCTGCGGGGGTTCTGCGCGAAGGCGAGCGCCGCCGCCGCGAAGCCATTGTGGACGCAGCGCCCGGCGATCAGCCGCTGGTGACTTCGTTGGTGGCAGCGGCAGACCAATTCATCGTCCAGCGCGGGGCGCTGAAAACCATCGTCGCCGGCTATCACTGGTTCACGGATTGGGGCCGTGACACCATGATCGCGCTCCCCGGATTGACGCTGGTTACTGGACGCTACAACATCGCGCGCCAGATCCTGGAGGCTTATTCCGAGCACCTGGATCAAGGACTGCTCCCCAACCGCTTCCCGGACACCGGCGAGACGCCCGAATACAATACCGCCGACGCGACGCTGTGGTTCATCGAGGCTATACGGGCTTTTCTCCACTACAGCGGTGACGAGGACTTTGTGCGGGAACGCCTATATCCCAAGTTAAAAGACATCATCGATTGGCACGTGCGCGGCACGCGCTATGGAATTCACGTCGACTCAGACGGGCTGCTGGCTTGCGGGGAGCCCGGAGTTCAGTTGACCTGGATGGATGCCAAAGTCGGCGAGCATGTGGTGACTCCTCGCACTGGCAAGCCGGTCGAGATTCAGGCGCTGTGGTACAACGCTCTGCGGATTATGACGGACTTGGCGCAGCGTTTTGCCGACCCATCGGCTGAAGCGTTATTTGACGGCCTCGCCAATGAAGCGAAGGAGTCCTTCAATGCGCGCTTCTGGAATCCGCTGGCCGGATGCCTTTACGACGTCGTCGAAAACGGGCACTGCGACGGTTCCATGCGGCCCAACCAGATTTTTGCCGTCAGCCTTCCCCATGGCATGCTGCCGCCCGAAAAAGCCCGCGGCCTCGTGCAGGCAGTGCAGAACGAACTACTGACGCCGATGGGGCTGCGCACGCTTTCGCGTCACGACCCCCGCTATCGGGCGCACTACGAAGGTGGAGTGGTTGAGCGCGACACTGCGTATCATCTCGGCACCGTCTGGCCCTGGCTGATGGGTCCGTTCATCACGGCGTATCTGAAAGTGAACCAGCGCAGCGAAATGGTGCGCCAGCAGGCCGAGTCCTGGCTGGCAGGTTTCGCCGAGCACCTGACCGCGGCCGGGCTGGGCCAGATCTGTGAGATCGCCGATGCCGAATACCCCTACACGCCGCGCGGCTGCATCGCGCAAGCCTGGAGTGTCGCAGAGATCCTGCGCGCCGCGGTGGAGGATGTGTACGCGTTGCAATCCTCGCCGGTCAAAGCGGCTAAGCGCAGTCCTTCCCGGACGGGCCAAGCCCCTTCGCTCGCGAAAGCCGCCAGGTCTTCGAGCCGGCTATCGACCCGACTGTAACCAGGTGCTTCAGAGCACTATTTCGCAGGGTGAAGAATGAGCTTCTGCGTCCGCCAGTTGAGCAGTTCGCCTACGTAGAGTTCGTTCTCCGAGGGGCACGCGATCTCGTGGATCCATCCGAACTGCTTCATCTGCCGCCCGGCCTTGCCTAACATCCCCACCACCTTCCCGTCGAGCGTCAGCTTGTAAATGCGCCCCGGATACGCATCCGACGTATAGATGTACTGTGTGGGCCCAGGCGTGATGCATACGGTCCAAGGTGTATTCGGCTGCATAGTCAAGGGACCGTTGGCCGGCGGTATGGGACCCATCCAAGGCTTCGCGTCCGCAGGAACAGGCGCGTCAATTTTGATCTGCCGTAGAACCTTACCGTCTGGATCAAAGACTTGAATGCGGGCATTGCCGCGGTCGGCGACGTAGATGTTGCCCTGCGCATCGTTGGCGATGCCATGCGGCGTGTTGAATTGGCCGGGCTCTTTGCCGGGAGTGCCGAAGGACTTCACCCAGTCACCGTTCTTGTCGTACTTGGCCACTCGTGAATTGATGTAGCCGTCGCTAATAAAGATATCGCCCTGCGTGTCCCAGGCCACATCGGTAGGCTGGCGGAACTGCCCGTCAATCGGCGGCAGTGGCGGATTCGGATGCTTCCACGGCTCGGAGCCTTCATCCGACGCCTCTTTCTTGCGGCCGAACACCATGGTCACCCGGCCCTCCGGGTTAAAGCGGATGATCATGTCGGTGCCTTTATCGATCGCCCAGATATTGTCGTCTTTATCCACCCGGACATCGTGGGCGAAGGACCATGCATACAGATTCTTGCCGATCTCGCGGATGAACTTGCCGTCCGGCCCAAACTCCAGCAGTTGCGCTGCGGTGGCGCTGTAAGCGGGTCCGGTGGTGTTGCCGCGATTGAAAATGAAGATGTGCTTCTTTGAGTTCACCGCGACGCCCGATACCTCACCCAGATACATATCGGTAGGCAGCTTCAGGAAATTCGGGACCGAGTCAAAAGGAATTTCGGGCACGTCGCCGGCCCACACTGGCGCGAACGCCGCGGCACCTAGACAAGCCAGCACTATCAGAGAATATCGTTTCAAAGTAGCCTCCTGGATCACTCCAGGTACGATACCAAATGCTGGTATCAGGCGCAGCAACGCGCGCCGACACGCCGCGCGCCGGCCGCTTCAAATCTTATTGATATCCGAATTTTCGAGGACCGATTTGGGCGTACCTTGCTTCGCGACGATCAGCATGGCACGGCCAACCTGCCCGGTAGTGGTGACGTAATGTGGAAAGGCCTTATACATGATCGGCAACAGCGGCGCCAACACCGTGTAGAAAATCTGGTAGAGCTTAGTCTTGGATTTGATCCCATGCAGCGGGACAATTGCAGCGGGGCGGAACATATAGGCGGCCTTGAAGGGCAGCTGCAGCAAGTCATTCTCCGTTTTGCCCTTCACGCGGGCCCACATACTGCTGCCTTTCTCGGAACTATCCGTGCCCATGCCAGATACATAGATGAACGTCATGGCGGGATTCAACGGTGCTAGCGTCCGCGCTGCCGCCAAAGTGATGTCGTAGGTCACTCGGCGATAATCTTCCTCTTTCATGCCGGCGGAAGAAACGCCCAGGCAGAAGAAACACGCGTCGTAACCCGCGAGATCGTTCTCGATCGCCGAGAAGTCGAAGAAGTCTCTATGAACCAACTCGCGGAGCTTGGGATCGCGCCGCCCGGTGGGCGCTCTCACGATCGACAGGACCCGCTCGACATCGGGATCGAGCAGGCACTCCCGCAGGACTCCTTGCCCCACCATCCCTGTCGCTCCGAAAAGAATCACCTTCATGCGTTCATCGTGCGCGGCTCGGGAGCTCGCGCCGGTCTGGCGGGACCCAACGGTTCCGCGCTTCCCGGCTCGCAAGTATCTCGGGCGTCCAGAAGCGGTGCAGCAAGTTGGAGCTCAACTGAGACTCGTTCACCATTAGAAACTCCTCGAAGCTGTTTTCCTGATGGGTGGCCAGAAGATGAACCCAAGCGGTTGTAATCGTCTCGTGATAAAGACCGCTGAGGTTGTGATGCTCCGCAAACGCGCGAATGCCGGCGCGCACGCGGTCGAGTGCGGTGTCGAACGGCTCTTTCGCCAAATGCAACCAGGCCAGCCGCAGGTGATCGGCGTGGCGAAACTCGGAGGTTGAGAGCCGACCGGAGTGGAATGCCTCCAGGAAGTCGTCGTCACTCAAATGGGCCGTGGCAAGCACAAGCGGCACAAGCCGATTATGGCAGACCGATCTTGCGCGCCGCCTCGACTCCGCAAACCGGGAGTGCCGGATCGGTGAGCAGGCCAATTTGCTTGAGCACTGAGGCCTGGTCCCAATAAATATGTTCGTGCGCGAGTTTCCCATCGCGGAATCGCACGATGACCACGAGCGCCACCTCTACCCGAGCATTGGTGGGAGCCACGCCCGGCAGCATCCACGGCATCTCCCGCGAGTGCGTAAACGAGAAAATCATCTCGTCCACCAATTGGTTTTCGCCGATGGTACGGGAAATGGGCGTAAGCGCTGTATCCGGCGGCATGCATGGAATGAAGTCCCGCGAATAAAATTCGCGCAACGCGGCTTTGCCGGCCCCGCCAGTCATCACGGGCACGTGATTGACATAAGCGTCTTCCACCATCGTCGCGAGCGTGGCTTCGGTATCGCGGGTGGCAAATTCATGCTTCGTGTGTTCGTCCCATAGCGTGGAGAGATCTGGTTGCGGCATGCGAACAGTTTAGCCAAGTGGAGGGCGAGTTTCTGCCGGCCGCGGCGTACCGCTCGATTCGAAGCTCTCCTGCAGCGGGACGGCTAGCCGCGTTCCCGCTTGTTCCACCGCTTGCAAAATCCGCAGCAGCAGTTCCTGCTGGGTCGCGAGAAAGTCGTCAAAGTCCGTGGTCTTAACGTAGCAGTTAATTTCGACATCCAACGAATAACTCCCTACGCCGACGAAGCGCACCGGGATCGGGCCGGCTTCCACCTTGGGATGGCTCGTCAGGATTTCGCGCAGCGAGGCCAGAACCCGCAACAACTGTTCCGACGTCGTGTCCCGGCGCAGATTGAGCGTGGGGTGGAACCAGATCTTGTCCCGCCCGGAGATATTTTCGAGCGTCATGGTCGCGAACTGGCCATTCGGAATGCTCACCACGGTGCGATCCGGCGTCCGAATACGCGTGGAGCGCAGGCCGATATGCATCACCGTGCCGGTGCGGTCGCCGAAGCGGCACACGTCACCGACCAACACCGGACGATCGCTGATCACCGAGACGCCGCCAAACAGGTCTTCGATGGTCTTCTGCGCGGCGAGCGCCACTGCGATACCTCCCACGCCAACACCCGCCAGAATTCCGTTGGTATTGTAGCCCCAGGCGTTCAGCACAGCTAGAATCGCAATGAGGAAAATCGTTAACTTCAGTATCTGTCGGCCGAGTGGCAGCACCGAATAGCTGACGGCCTGCATACGGGGATCGAGACGGGAACGCCAGCGTTCCGAGATTAGATCAATAGCGATCGCACCTGCCCACGCGGCGGCTAGAGCGATGATCAGTCCTAATCCCCGTTCAAGGAACGTTCGCGGCAGCGTTGCTGGCGACGCAAATTCCATCGCCACTCTCAATCCGGCCGCCAACAATGCGAATCGCAGAGGAGCCGCGAAGCCGGCCCCGTCGGTGATCGGCTTTAGCAGCCTGACCAGCGCAACCGCCAAAAACCCGCCTATAAACCACAGACCCACCGCCGCTAACACCAGCGCAATCCAGCGCCATACGGGCGTGTCCAGAATTTCAAAGGTCACCAGCACCTGTGGCAAATCTTTCTCAAACGGCGTCTCGGCCAAAGCGTGATGCGCCTTCGGAATCAGAGCGACGCTGGAGGCCGAAACCACCCAGATGCGGTTTCCAGGATGTGGCTCCAATCGTTCCAGCTGCAGAACGATCGGCTGCCCGTTCACTTCAAACGAAGCTAGCTTGTCGATGTTTGGAGAGAGGTCAGATAGGTCTCCCTCCGGATCGCGGCTGAGCGTCGCGATGTCAAACGTTGAATCGTCCAGCAAGTCTTCAAGCTGCATTGCCAGGTCGGGACCGGCCTTAGCCCGATAACCCGCTGACAGGCGACTCAAATCCAGGTAATACGTCGCCTTCGCATAATCACGCGTGTGACAGGCTTCCAGAAAATTGAAGATCGATTGTTGGGGTGTCGTCCGGCCCAGAGGATCCTTTGCTTCCGGAGCGGGAGTCTGAGCGCAAAGAACAAAGGCGAATAGTAACGCGGCGAGAAGTTTGGGCATCTATTTTTGTCGAGGCGACCGATGCGCGTGATTCGGACCCCTTTGAAATTATCGCGCAGGAGCCAGATGCAAGCCGAAGCCGATGAGCCCGCGATTCATATTCATGGCCCCTCGGCGCTAATCTACAATGAAAGAAGCATTTATGAAAAAACTTAACGCAAGGAAAATCGATAGCCTCAAGCGGAGGCAGACGACCCCGCTGATTACGCCCACCGACCTGAAGGCCGGGGCGACCAAAGACATCGCCGGAGCCATGAACGGCATCCTGGCGGATGTGTTCGCGCTTTACATCAAGACCAAGAACTTCCACTGGCATTTGAGCGGTCCGCACTTCCGCGACTATCACTTGCTTCTGGATGAACAGGCCGACCAGATTTTCGCCATGACCGACGCGATCGCCGAGCGCATCCGCAAAGTGGGCGGCGGCACCATCAAATCCATCGGCCACATTGCCCGCCTGCAGCGCATCAGCGATAACGATGCCGAGTATGTTGAACCGGAAGACATGCTGGCCGAGTTACGCGAAGACAGCAAGACTCTGGCGGCGCGGCTGCGCGAGGCTCACAACGTATGCGAGGACCACAACGACATCGCTTCCACCAGCCTGATCGAAGTGTGGATTGACGAAACCGAGCGGCGCACCTGGTTCCTGTTCGAAGCCAGCCGCCGAGGGGATTCCACCGGCCATTGAGGCGCGGCCGCCGATGCGGAGTCCGCGCGTGACTAATTCCGATCAAACACTTGCGGAGCGCTTGCGCGCTGCCACTGAATTGCTGGAATGGGTCGCGTCCGACAGGGAGCGTCTCGAAGCAATCACTCCTCAGGATCGGGAACGCCTGCACCGGGCGGTCGCCGATTTTTATAATCCCGACCCAGTCGCCCGGCGGCGCAAGATTAAGGAAGCCGAACGTGAACGGATGGCCACGCGATCCCAACGCGTCGGCGCCGTACTGCAGGAAACCGGAATCCGGACCCTGCGGCGCAAGCCCATTTTCACCACGCCCAATGTCTTTCCACCTGCCGAGTCCGACCGAGATAATGGATCGCGTCCACTTCCGGATATCGACCCCGAATCGGGCGATACACCGCATTGCTATGTCTGCAAGCAGCACTATTCGGCAATCCATCACTTTTACGATCAATTGTGCCCGGCGTGCGCCGAGTTTAACTTCAACAAGCGAACTGAATTGGCGGACCTGAGCGGCCGGGTGGCGCTCCTGACCGGCGGAAGAGTCAAGATCGGTTATCAGGCCGGCCTCAAACTGCTGCGCTCGGGGGCGCGGCTGATTGTAACCACGCGCTTTCCCCGCGATTCGGCCCAGCGTTACGCGCAGGAAGCGGATTTCGGCGACTGGAGTCATCGCCTCGAAATCTTCGGACTGGACATGCGACACACGCCCAGCGTCGAAGCCTTCTGCCGGCATTTGCTGGCGGCTCTTCCCCGGTTGGATTTCATCATTAACAATGCCTGCCAGACTGTGCGACGTCCGCCCGGCTTTTACACGCACATGATGGAGAGCGAGAGAGCGGCATTCGACGGGATGCCGGAGAGCGTGTGCAAGCTTGTCGGCGTCTATGACGGATTACGCAGCGGCGTGCTCCCCGAGTCCAGCGTGCCGTTGGCGCTCCAGGAGGGACTGGCGCGCTCCGCTGAATTGTCCCAACTTCCCCTGCTGCCCGAAGATCTTCTCGCACCAAAGCATCTGTTCCCAGAAGATCGTCTGGACCAGGATCTGCAACAAGTCGACTTACGCACGCGAAACTCCTGGCGGCTGTTGATGGCGGAGGTCTCGCCGGTGGAGTTGCTGGAGGTCCACCTAATCAATGCCATCGCACCGTTCATCATCAACGCGCAACTGAAACCGCTGATGCTGCGCACACAGGAGCGCGACAAACATATCGTCAACGTGTCGGCGGTCGAAGGCCAGTTCTATCGGAATTGGAAGACCACTCGCCATCCGCATACCAATATGGCCAAGGCCGCGCTCAACATGATGACGCGTACCGCGGCGACGGACTATTACGGCGACGGCATCCACATGAACAGTGTCGATACCGGATGGGTGACGGACGAAGATCCCGTGGAGATCGCCGCCCGGAAGACAGCGGAGCAGAACTTTCATCCGCCTCTCGACATCGTTGACGGCGCGGCGCGTATTCTCGACCCCATCATCCATGGTGTGAATACCGGTGCGCATGTGTGGGGGCAGTTCCTCAAGGATTACGAGCCGTCGGACTGGTAGGTCCCTCCAATGCAGACCGTCATGCGAGCCGCTATTCTCATCCGCACCCGGCCCATAGCAGAGCGCCCCCTGGAGATTGCATCGATCGCCACGCCGCTGGTTCAGCCTGGTCACGTCCTGTTGAAAGTTCGTGCCTGCGGAGTTTGCCGCACCGACCTGCACATCGTTGAAGGCGAGTTGCCGGCGCTCAAATCCAGCGTGACGCCCGGCCACCAGATTGTGGGCGATGTAGTGGACGGAGCGACAGCCGACTTGCCTGTGGGGACACGGGTGGGCGTGTCCTGGATCGGCGGCACCGATGGCACGTGCCGCTACTGCCGGGGCGACCAGGAAAATCTCTGCGATTCGCCCACCTTCACAGGCTACAGCGTGGATGGTGGCTACGCCGAGTATGCTCTCGCTCGCAACGATTTCGTTTTCCCGCTGCCCGAGAATCTGGACGACGTGCACGCCGCCCCGCTCCTCTGTGCCGGAATCATCGGATTCCGCAGCCTGCGTGTGGCGGGCGTCGCGCCGGGCGAACGGGTGGGATTGTTCGGCTTCGGCGCCTCGGCGCATCTGACCATCGCAGTTCTGCATGCATGGAAATGCGAAGTGTATGTCTCAACGCGAGGCGAGAGCCATCGGCAATTGGCGTCCAAGCTGGGCGCAAAGTGGGTGGGAGCGGAAACCGACCGGCCGCCCGTCGAATTGGATCGGGCAGTGACTTTCGCGCCGAGCGGAGATGTAGTGATCGCAGCGCTTTCCAGCCTTCGAAAAGGTGGCATCGTGGCAATTAACGCCATCCACCTCGACCGCATGCCGGAATTCGATTACGATCGCCTGCTGTGGGGCGAGCGGCAAATCCGCAGCGTGGCCAACATGACCCGCGCCGACGCCCACGATTTCCTGCGAATTGCGGGCGAGATAGGTATCCGGCCGCAGGCAACGATCTTTTCGCTGGAACGTGCGAATGAGGCGCTTGCGGCCATCAAAAACGAGTCAATAGACGGCGCCGCGGTAATCGTCCCCTAGCCCGTTGCTTTACGGGACGACAGTAAACGGGAACGACGCTTCGGTCTTCTCCCAGAGAAGCGCCACCGTCCCCTTGTTGCCGGCATCGCTGCGGATTTCAAAGGTCAACGACTCCACGGGTTGCTCCAGCGTCTTCAGGTTCATCTTGATGCGGCCGATGTCCTTGTCGGGCTCATGGTCCAGATGGAACGCCTTGGCGTCGCTGTTGATGATAGCCTGCCACTCTTTTTCGTTCGGGAGAACCCAAATCGCGTAACTGCCCCACTGCAGCTTCATAGTGCCGATCTCAAGTCCCGCATCGAGCGACGTGATGGTGGTCGCCCAGTTAGCGCCGGGACACCAGACCTGGCCGTACGGCACCAGCTCACCATAAATCTTGCGGCCGCGCATGGAAGGCGAATAGTAGTTGATAGTGATGCCTCTGCCGCCAACAATGCCATTCGCGACCTTGGGCGGGCTCGCCTGCGCGTAAGCGGGGATACTGCTCACTGTGGTGGCCGCTGCCGCGGCGAGGCCGGAGAACAGAAACTGACGGCGTTGCATGGCGAACCTCCTTGAATAAGGCGTTGTGATCACTGCACCGTGAACGGAACCGAGACTTCCGTCCGCTCCCAGGTCATCTTGAGCAAGCCCTTGTTGCCGCCGGTGGATAATAGCTCGATCTTGAAACTGTCCACCAGCGCTGGCGTCTGGGCCAGATTCATTTTGACGCGGCCCAAATCCTGCCGTTGATTATACTCGGTGCCCCATTGGCCAGTCTGCTTGTTGATGATGAGTTGCCACTCGGTTGCGCCCGGCAGCGTGTAGATCGTATAGGTGCCCTTCGGCACTTTCAGTCCGCCGAGGTCAACGTCGGCATCGGTCTGGAAAGTTGTGGCGTTATCCGCGCCGGTGCGCCACCAGCGCCCGTAGGGCACCAGGCCGCCCATGATCTTGCGCCCGCGGATCAACGGCGACGAGTAAGCGATGGTTAGCTTCTTGCCCGCAATGGTGACGCTGGTCCTGGCCGGCGGGCTGAGAGGCTCCTGCCCGTTTGCCAAGCTCGTCAGGAGAAGAATAAAGACAATCGTGGTCCACTTCATAGTTCTAGCGTAGTCCAGATTGCTAAAGTAGAGGATTGTCCCGCATTAGTTCCGCCTCCCCGAGCATTACCGACCCCGTCCGCTGGAACCAGCTGTATCTGGGTCTGGGGATCACCACCCTGGGCACCTTGATATTGGAGCTGTCGCTCACCCGTATCTTTTCGGTGGTGTTTTACTACCACTTTGCGTTCCTGGCGATCTCCATCGCGCTCTTCGGACTGGGCTCAGGCGGCGTGTTTTCGTACGTGGTGATGGCGCGTCCCGGCCGCCTCTATACGAAACTCGGCGTGCTGGGTCTGGCCGACGCGCTGTGCGTGGTGGCGACGCTGTGGTTCATACTTTCCCGTCCGGCTGAGCTCGGCTATGGGACTCTCGCAGCGGTTTACGTGGCGAGCGCGCTGCCATTCTTTCTGGCCGGGACCGTGGTTTCCATCGCCGTATCCGAAGCGATCGAGCGCGTGGACCGCGCTTACTTTTTCGACCTCGCCGGCGCGGCCGCGGGATGTCTGGTGCTGATTCCGTTCCTGAACACTTTTGGCGGCCCCAACACCGTAATCTCCGCCGGTGTGTTTTACGGCATCGCAGCGGCCATCTGGTTTCATCAGGCGGGAAACTTCGGACGGCGCGCCACGGCCGTGCTGGTGGCGTTGCTGCTGGTGGTGCTGATGGTCGTGAACGGCCGCATCCACTTGCTCGACGTGCGGGTCTCGAAAGGTGAGAAGCTGCCGCCCGAAAAGTTCGTCGCCTGGAACAGCTTTTCGCGCGTGGGAGTCACCACCGATCGCGGCTATACCAGCATCGTGATCGACGGCGACGCCGCCACCGCGCTGGCCGGCAAGGATTGGGATCACCTCACCGAGAACGAGCGGCGGGACCTTTCGCACGGCGGGCCTGGGTTTCCGTATTATCTCCGGCCGGGCGCGAAAACGCTGGTCATCGGCGCGGGCGGCGGCTACGATGTCGCGCGGGCGCTGGCATCCGGCAGTCGCGATATCACGGCGGTGGAAATCAATCCCATCATCGCGACCAAGATCATGCGCGGGCCTTTCGCCGCCGAGAGCCATGGCCTGTATTTCCGCCCCGAGGTGCACCTGGCGATCGAGGACGGGCGATCCTTCGTAAGGCGCAGCAGCGAAAAATATCAGGTGCTGCAAGCCACGCTGGTGGATACCTGGGCGTCCACCGCGGCCGGCGCCTTCGCGCTGTCGGAAAACAATCTTTACACTACCGACGCCTTCTACGATTACCTCACGCACCTGACCGACGACGGCGTGATGACGTTCACGCGCTGGGGGTTCGATCCTCCGCGAGAGTCGCTACGGCTGGTCACGCTGGCGATGAATGCGCTGGCCCGCATCGGCGAGACCGATCCCGCGCGGCATGTGATGGTAGTGCGCGATGACACGTCGAAGCTGTATGGGTGGGGCGCGCAAGATACCGTGTTGATTTCGCGCAAACCATTTACGGATAGTGACGTCGCGCGCGCAAAGCAACTGCTTTCTGAAACCAAGATGGAGGCCGTGTACTTGCCCGGCGTAAACGGTGCTCCGGCGATTGGCTCCGGCAATCCCTTCGGAGAGTTGCTGAACAGTCCCGATCCGCCGGCGTTCTGGCACAGTTACCGTTACGATGTGTCTCCCGTCAGCGATGACCGGCCATTTTTCTTCTATACCGTGCAGCCCCGCGATCTATGGAACTTCGTGATGACCGCGAGCACCGAAAGCGCGGATTACAAAGTGAATCGCGCGATTCCGCTGCTGTTTGCCCTGGTCGCTGTGAGCATAGGCGCCACACTCCTCATCTTATTTCTGCCGCGGCTGGTATTGGGAACGCGCTTGCCCAAACAAAAAGGCGTGTTCGTGTTCTTGATGTACTTTCTGTGCCTGGGCGCGGGCTACATCCTGATCCAGGTGGCGCTGATTCAGAAATTCGTGCTGCTGTTGGGCCATCCGACCTATGCGCTTACCGTGATCGTCTTCTCCATGCTGGTGGCGAGCGGCGCGGGAAGTTTCTGGAGCCGGAGAGTGATCGCGGACAGTGACGCGAGGTTGATGCAGGTGCTGGCCGGAGTGGCATTGCTGGTCGCGCTACTAGCGTTCGCGGCTCCCGCCATCACGACCGGCGCAGTTTCCTGGCCTTTGCCGGCGAAAATGCTGATCACTTCGTTGGCTATTGCCCCGGCCGCGTTTCTGATGGGGATGCCGTTCCCCAGCGGCCTGCGGCGTCTGGAAGAACGCCACTCGCCATCGGTGCGCTGGGCATGGTCGCTGAACGCCGCTGCCAGCGTGCTGGGCTCGGGCGCAGCAATTGTCCTCGCCATCTATACGGGCCTGCGAGCGACACTCTTATTCGGCGGCGGGCTCTATCTGGTTGCCTTGCTGGTGATCCTGGCCACTGCTAACAAGAGTGGGCTTCCAGTTCCGTCATTTCAGCCTAGGAAAGTGAGCGCTGGACTGGATACCGGGGATGATCACTAACGTCTAGACCGCTTCAGTCGCCTTCGGTATTGCTCTTCTTGTCGAGGTGTTGCTTGATGGGGAGCAATGCTCGCAACGTGAATAAATTTAGCAAGGAAAGTATAATCGCGATCTCGAAGCGCTGCATAGCCACGGCGGCTCCGATCACGCCGGCGTTCCAGATGCTGGCGGCGGTCGCGGTGCCCTTCACCGTCGCGCCCTCTTTTAGGATCGCGCCTCCGCCCACGAAGCCGATGCCTGTGATCAAGCCTTGCAGCACGCGGGATTGGGCGGCGACGTCGGGCTGATTTCCCAAAACCATCAGATACCCGCAACTCGCCATACCGACGATGGGGAATGTGCGAAGACCCGCGCTATGCGCTTCCTTTTCGCGGTCCCAACCGATCAGAGCCGTCAACACATAAGCCAAGCCAATGTGTTGGAGGTCTGTCCAGGCTTCCTGCCAATGGTTTAGAGATTCGAGCAAGCTGCGTGCCCTCCCCGGTGCACACGCCTAGATGAACATCTCTTCGTCGGAGTGGGCGTCTTCGGGATTGGGGCGGCCGCGCAGCAGAAACGTGAGTGCGGTCTTGATTCCCGCGGCGACGCCTTGAATCTGCACGATGGGCTTAAGGATTCCACCTTCCACTACCGCCACCGTACGCTGAGTGCGGACCATGGCGTCGTCGAGCACCATTTCGGCGCGATCCATCTGGACGCGGGCGCGCGCCGCGGCATCGTCGAGGAACTCGTCAATGCGGTGCACTTGTTTGCGAGTCGTCTCCAGAATGTCACTGGTCTTGGCGGTGATGTCGGCGATCTGCTTGCGGCTGTCGTCGATGGTCTGGCGCGAGGTCTCGAGCACGCCCTCAATCTTGGGGAGGAGACGCTGGACGTTCTCCTGCATTCCACGCGACGTCTTATAGATGCCCGCCAACATGGCAGCCTGGATAATCAGGGCCACTGCCGCGATGATCACAAACGCCGTCATCACGGTGAGCAGAGTTTGTTGGTCCATAGTGGTTCAAGCACGCCCTAATGCAGGCCTTTGCGTCTCCTTCGTCCAAGTGATCCCGCTGGCTCCCGACAGCCTGGACCGAAACTATTCTGGAAGCGGCTGGCTTACAGTGTCGCGATAGGCCTGGCGTCCGGCATCCACTGCCGCTGAGAGGCTTTCTTTTTGGCGCTGCACCGTCGATTTCCCGCGCTCAATGGTCTCGGCCGCCTGGTCCTTCAACTCCTGAGCCCTGCGCTTGGCAAGTTCCGTGCCTTCATTCGCCTTGGACATGAGAAAATCGCGAGTCTCGGATCCAGACTTCGGAGCGAACAGGATACCCACCGCCGCCCCTATCCCCAATCCCAAAAAGAAAAAAGACATCTTGCTATCGTCGTCCATTTTTGTCTCTCCTTTGCACTCTAAGCATATCAGGACTGCTCCGCTTTCATGTTTCCCGGAGGTGCGACGCCGCCTGAGCCGCGCGGGCAAATGTAGCTTGCATATCGGATTCGGAAAGCAGGTTTTCGCGCAAAGTCTGGAGCCGCGCGATGGCATCGCCGATTACGCGGTCAATCTCCGCGGCGTTGGTTGAGAAGATGTCACGCCAGATATCGTAGGGGCTGAGGGCCAGTCGGGTCAAGTCTGCTGCCGCGGGTCCTGCCACGCGCGCTGCCTCGGGAGAGTCGGCGATCAGTGACGCGAGGGCCGTCGACAGCAGTTGCGGCAAGTGCGAGACCAGCGCCACCAGGCGATCGTGCTCGGCTGCGTCGAGTCTTACCAGGCGTGCGCCAATCTTTGCGATCCAGTGCTCCAGAGTGGCATCGGAACCCGTAAGCACGTACGGGCGCGATTGAAATAGATTCGCGTCGGCAGCCTGAACACCGCGGGCCTCTTTGCCCGCCATGGGATGACCACCCACGAAACGGCCGCGCCGTATGGTCTGCTCCGCTCGCTCGACGATGGCTTGCTTGGTACTGCCGGCGTCGGTGATCAGCGTGCCTGGACGCACCGCAGCGTCGATGACGCTTAGCGTCTCCAGAATTCTTTCGATGGGCTGCGCCAGATAGATGACGTCGGACTGCGCGGCGGCTTCGGCCAGGGGAAGCGCTTCATCAATGGCTCCACGATCGAGTGCCGTGCGAATGGTTGCCGGTGAACTGACCCCGATGATCTTACCCTGAAATCCGGCTTGCCGCAGCGCCAGGGCGAACGATCCGCCGATCAAGCCCACGCCGGCGACCGTGACGACTTTCCATGCTTCGCTCACTTCGCGGCTCACTACTGCTTACCTTGGCGCCGGTCGAGATACACCTGCTGAATCATGCGCATCTCTTGCATGATGGTTTCAAAGATATGGCGCAAGGCTGGGTCGCTGAGGGGTCCCGGGTTGCCGGTGCTGGCTTTGCGCAAGACTTCTGCCTCGCGCGCGGCTTCGTAAACTGGCATGTCGAGAGCTTCCTTGGCGCGCACTACGTCGTCGACGATTCCGGCGCGCCGGTTCAGCAGATCGCGCAGTTCAACGTCGATCGCATCGATCTGGCGCCGGCAGTCGGCGAGCAGCGCTTGTGCTTCGGCCTGGGTCATCGATCGCGGTCCATGCCCTCTCGCAGCGAGCGGGCGAAAGCTTCGATCTGTGCATCGCTCGCGTGGTTTTCGAGAAGGCGCACAAACGCGCTGCCGACCACCACGCCATCCGCAATCTTCGCCACCGCTCCGGCTTGCTCCGGAGTCGAGATGCCGAAGCCGACCGCCAGCGGAAGAGACGTGGCCTCGCGCATAGCTTCCACCAGCGGGCCAAGCGACGCCGACAAGTCAGTTCGTTCTCCGGTAACGCCGGTGCGAGATACGAGATACACGAAGCCCGTGGAATATTGTGCCACGAGAAGCAGCCGCTCCGCCGTGCTGGTGGGCGCTGCCAGAAACACGGTGTCGAGCCCGGCCTCGCGCATGGAATTCACGTAAGGCTCCGCTTCTTCGACACTCAGGTCAGTGAGCAGGCAGCCATCGACTCCAGCGGTTTTAGCGTCGCGGCCCAACTTCTCAAATCCGTAGCGCATGGCTGGGTTCAGATACGTGAACAGCAGCAGCGGAATCTGCGAGGTCTGGCGGATGGTTCGCGCAATTTCGAGAACTTTGCGCAGGGTAGTTCCCGCTTTAAGGGCGCGTTCGGCGCCGGCCTGGATCACCGGGCCGTCGGCGATAGGATCGGAAAAAGGAACGCCTAACTCGATGAGATCGACCCCGCCGCGCTCTAGTGCCGCGACAATCTGCGGCGTGCGTTCGGGCGCAGGGTCGCCGGCAGTGATGTAGGCGATCAAGGCCGCGCGGTTCTGGGATTTGAGAGCGGCGAACAGGGGCTCAATTCGTGTCGGCATCAAGTTCGGCCAGATTGTCGTCAAGTTCGGGAAGATTTTCGCGGTAGATATCGGTGTCTTTATCGCCGCGCCCGGAGAGGTTGACAATGAAAACCTGCCCCTTGGCCGCTGGCGCACGTTTGATTACCTCGGCAATAGCATGCGCGGATTCGAGCGCCGGGATGATGCCCTCGGTGCGCGCCAGTTGCAGGGCGGCCGTGAGCGCTTCGGGATCGCTGGCCGAAGTGTATTCGGCGCGGTGACGATCGTGCAGCCAGGCATGCTCGGGTCCCACCGTCGGGTAATCCAGGCCCGCGGAAACCGAATGCGTGAGCGCCACCTGCCCATCGTCGTCCTGTAGCAGATAGCTGAGCGTGCCGTGCAGAACGCCGGGTGATCCGCCTGAAAAACGCGCCGCGTGCTGGCCGAGCTGCGCGCTTCGTCCGCCGGCTTCGACGCCGATCAGTTTCACGCTCTCATCGCCAATGAACGCGTGAAACAGGCCGATAGCATTGCTGCCTCCGCCAACACACGCGTAAGCCGCATCCGGCAGGCGACCTTCCTGCTCCAGAATCTGAGCGCGCGCCTCCACGCCGATCACGCGATGGAAATCGCGAACCATCACTGGATAAGGATGTGCTCCCAGCGCAGAGCCCAGCAGATAGTACGTGTCATGGACGTTGGTGACCCAATCCCGCATCGCTTCGCTGATGGCGTCCTTGAGCGTCTGGCTACCATTGGCGACCCCAACCACTTTCGCTCCCAGCAAGCGCATACGAAAGACGTTGAGGCGCTGGCGGCGCATGTCCTCAACGCCCATGTAGACGATGCATTCGAGACCAAACAGCGCGCAGACCGTGGCCGTCGCCACGCCGTGCTGTCCCGCGCCGGTCTCGGCAATGATGCGCTTCTTGCCCATGCGGCGGGCGAGCAGGGCCTGCCCCAGGCAGTTGTTGATCTTGTGCGCGCCGGTGTGCAGCAGATCTTCGCGCTTGAGATAAATTTTCGCGCCGCCGAGCATTTCGCTCAGGCGCTTGGCGTAATAGAGCGGCGTCGGACGGCCGGCGTAGTTGTGCAGCAGATCGGCCAGCTCGGCTTGAAACGCCGGATCGGCCGCGGCTTTGTGATAGGCGCGCTCCAGTTCTTCGAGCGGGGCCATCAGCACTTCGGGTACGAATCGTCCGCCGTAGGGTCCGAAGTGACCGGTGGCGTCGGGTTGCGATATTACCATGTTGCCTCTCGCGCAGCCTTCACGAAGGCGCGCACTTTATCGTGATCCTTGATACCCGGCGCGGTCTCCAGCTTCGAGCTGGCGTCGACGCCCCAGGGCTTCGCCGCATCGATCGCCGCCGCGACGTTCGAGGCATCCAACCCCCCCGCGACGATGACCTTCGCGCCTGCGTTGCGGGCCAATTTCCAATCGAACGACAGACCGTTCTTCGCGCTGTCGAGAAACACGGCCTCGGCGCCATCGCCAGCCGAGCCGTCGAACGAATCGGTTACACGGACGGCCCTCCAGACGCGCGCGCCCGTGGGAGGATCGCCCCCATAAATCTGCGCGACATCCAGATGCGCAGCCCGCATCACGGCGTCGATTGCTGCCGGCGTTTCGTCCACAAATATGCCGACTTTCCACAGATCGAGTCCCTCGCCCAACGCGGCGGCGCGCTCGGGCGCGATGTAGCGCGGGCTTTGCGGATAAAAAATAAAGCCGATAGCGGACGCGCCGGCTTCAGCCGCGACCAGCGCGTCTTCGCGCCGGGTGATGCCGCAGACCTTGACCATCATGACCGCAATTCCCGCAGTGCCGCGGCGGGGTCCGCGGATTTCATCAGATGTTCGCCGACCAGAAACGCATGGAATCCGGCGGCCCGGAGCTGCTGCACATCGGCATGCGAGTGAATCCCGCTTTCGGCGACCTTGATCACCGCCGCCGGCATCTTCTCCGCCAGGCGCAGCGAAGTATCGAGCGTGACTTCAAACGTGTGCAGATTGCGATTGTTCACGCCGACGATGTCCGCGCCGGAATCCAGCGCCGCGCCGAGCTCGTAATCATCGTGAACCTCGACCAGCGCCGCCATCCCATACTGTGCAGCGAGCTCGCGAAAGCCGCGCAGTTGCTGGACACCGAGAATCGCCGCGATCAGCAGAATCGCGTCGGCGCCGTGCGCGGCGGCTTCGACGATGTGGAATTCGTCGATAGTGAAGTCCTTGCGCAGAACCGGAACGGCCACTGCCGACCTGGCGGCCTCCAGGTCTGCCAGTTTGCCTTTGAAAAATTCCTCGTCGGTCAGGATGCTCAAAGCGGCCGCGCCACCCGTTTCGTAGAGCTGCGCGATGGAAGCCGGGTGAAAGTCATCGGTAAAAACGCCTTTGCTGGGTGACGCTTGCTTTATCTCCGCGATGATCGCGGGGGGAGATGCGATGAGAGCAGCGCGGAAGTCCCGTGGCGCAGGACGGTCTGCCGCGCGGCGCTCCAGATCGGCGCGGTGGGCGGATGCACGCGCCAACTGGGAGCGCTTGTGGTCGACAATTCTAGCGAGAATATCTGGGACTGCCACTGCCATGAAGGGGAAATTTCATGGTAGCACCACCTTGAGACTGACCCCGCTCGCGGCGTCCACATCGATACTGAAGGTCCCGCCATGCCCTTCGACGATACGGCGCGCGCTCTGGACGCTTAAACTGCATCCGGGCCCGAGCGAAGCTTCCGAGCGATACCCGGGAATCGCGGTGGCGATGCCGAGAGACACTCCGCCTTCCCCGGCCGCCGTGGTCAACCGCACCGGATGCAGGTCGCTCGCCAACTGTCTAAACAGCATGAGCAGATTTTCGAGGAGCGTGCGGCTGCGGCCTGGATCGAGGTTCACAAGCGGCAGTCCGCCGGCCAGTTCGAGGTGTATCCGCGGATCACCATGCGCAGTGCGTGCGTTTACCGTCTGGATAATCAGCTCCTCTAGATTTAGCGGCTGGGGCGCGAGCGGCGTGTTATCGGCAAGCTGCAGCGCGCAAGTAAGAATCCAGTTGGACTGTTCCACCAGTTGCTGCAATCGCCTCGCCTGTTTGCGCGCGGGGCGGCTATCCCGCGGCAGCGCGAGGTTGAGGTAATAGGCGATGGACTCAATGGCGCTCAGCGGCTGACGCAACTCGTGCGCGATGGTTTGCAAATCCACCGCAGGTGACGAGGCCTGCGTCTCAGGAGCCGCCGCTACCGTCTGCACTCCGGCTGCGGAACTCATCATTTCCTTCGGGGGATGTCAATAGGTTGTACCGCGCCCGCGCCGGCGAGTCAAGTGCCCCTTGCGGTAGGCCGTGACGTGTAATATCGATACACGATGAAGTTTGGACGCCCTGCATCCTGCATCCTTCCGTTTGTTCAATGCAGCTACCGGCTGCCAGCCAATCTAGGTTGACAGGCGCAGAGGCGCGCAGGATCGCGCGCAACAGCCCGCGACATCCATCGCTGGATCGCAATTTGCACAATATTCGTTTGCTGGTACCTGGCGCGACGCCAGGAGCGACGTTCAACTTTCCCGCACTCTAACTATGGAAACGAGTTGGCCGGCTCGCCGTTTTAGCCGACTTTAAACGCTATCCAGATGACTTTCGGAGGTTTACGACGAAACGGACCTCAGGTTCCGCACAACGCTATTTGACGGTGGAA
The DNA here is from genome assembly GCA_963779075.1 of Bryobacterales bacterium. Classification (GTDB taxonomy): domain Bacteria; phylum Acidobacteriota; class Terriglobia; order Bryobacterales; family Bryobacteraceae; genus Palsa-187. The sequence continues at coordinate 247,442 of CAVZWS010000008.1, read as the reverse complement.
ACCAGGCGGAGAATCCGAAACGCCTTACGCCGAATAAAGCCCCATGGCCTTCTTCACTTTGTTCACGGTGTCCTGCGCAATGGGCCTCACACGCTCGGCGCCGTTGGCGAGCACTTTCGCGACGAAGCCGGGTTCGGACATGATCTCGTGATAACGCTTCTGGATCGGTTCGAGCGCGCCAATCACAGCCTCTGCCACCTGCTTTTTCAGGTCGCCGTAGCGCATGCCGGTGAAGTGAGCGCGTGCATTCTCATCGGACCAGCCCGTGAAAGCCTGAAAAATGGTGACCAGGTTACGCACGCCGGCGCCCATGTTTTCGTAGTCAACACCGGGGTTCGAATCTGTCGTCGCGCGCAGAAATTTCTTGCGAATCACCGCGGGCGGATCGAGCAAGCTGATCGCGTGGCCCCCGCCAGTTTCCGACTTGCTCATTTTCTTCTCGGGATCGTCGAGCCCCATGATGCGCGCGCCCACCGTCGGCAGATGCGTGGCCGGCATCGTGAACGTTTCGCCGTAGAGCGAATTGAAGCGCTGCGCGATGTCGCGCGCGAGTTCCAGGTGTTGCGATTGATCTTCTCCCACCGGCACAATCGCGGCTTGATACAGCAGGATGTCGGCCGCCATCAGCACGGGGTATTGCAAGATCCCGTCGCCGACGGTCTCCTGTGCCTGCGACTTGGCCTTGAACTGCGTCATGCGCTCCAGCCAGCCCACGGGCGTCACGCAGGTCAGCATCCAGGCGAGTTCGGCATGCTCCGGGATGGCCGATTGCACTACCACCGACGAATGCAAAGGGTCGATGCCGATCGCCAGCAGCATCCCGGCCAGTTCCTCGATCTTGGCGCGCAGTTCCTCCGGCTTCTGGTAAAACGTTATGGCGTGGAGATCCACGATACAGTAGATACTGTCGTAGTCATACTGGATCTTGGCCCAGTTCTTCAACGCGCCAAGATAATTTCCGATGTGCGGGCTGCCGGTGGGCTGAATGCCGGAGAGGACTCTTGCTTTCATGTCGGATGGGGAGAACTTCTATCGTAAACGATGTGTCCACGCAGGTGGCGAACTCAGTCACGATCGAGAAATGGGTCTACGGCGGTGAAGCGTTGGCTCGCCTCGGCGGACGCGTGGTGCTGGCGCCATTCGTGCTGCCCGGCGAAACCGTGCGCCTGGACGTCGACGATGACATCCACGCCGACCTGGTTGAAGTGCTCACGGCGTCGCCCGAACGTGTCGCGCCGACCTGTCCTTTGTTTACCCGCTGCGGCGGCTGCCACTACCAGCATGCCCCCTATGCGTTTCAGCTCGCTCGCAAAGTCGAGATCCTGCGCGAACAGTTGCGCCGCGTGGGCAAGATCGAATATACGGCAGACATCGATACCATCAGCGGCCCGCCGCTGGGCTACCGCAATCGCGGGCAGTTTCATATTGCGGACGGAAGTATCGGCTATCTTGCGCCGCGCTCGCACACGCTAGTGCCGGTCTCGGGCGAGTGCCCCATCTCCTCGCCCCGTCTGAATCAGGCGTTGGCGGAAATGCGCGAGCGGCTGAGCGACCCGCGATTCCCGCGTTTCGTGCATGCACTTGAAATCTTCACCAATGAAACTGAGGTGCAGGTAAATGCCCTCGAAACCGATCGTCCCGTGGCGCGCTCTTTTTACGATTGGTGCGGTTCGACGGTTGCCGTCGATTACGCCACTTCGTTTGGCACGTTCCGGGTCAGCCCGCGCTCGTTCTTCCAGGTGAACCGCTTCCTGATCGAGAACCTGGTCGACGCCGCGCTGCACGACGCCGAAGGCAAAACGGCGCTGGATCTGTACTCCGGCGTCGGACTGTTCGCTCTCCCGCTGGCCCGGCGCTTCCAGAATGTGATCGCCGTCGAATCCGGCGTGACTGCCGCACGCGACCTGGAAGTGAACGCCGCCCGCGCGGAAGTGCGGTTGCAAACGGAACGCGCGCGGGTAGAGGATTTCCTGCGCAACTTCGCGGACACGCCTGACTTCGTGCTTGCCGATCCGCCGCGAGCGGGCCTGGGAAAGCCGGTGGTCAAGGAACTGGAGCGTCTGGCTCCGCCACGGATCACCATCGTCTCCTGCGATCCGGCCACCTTGGCGCGCGACCTGGCGGCGCTCACCAGTTACAGAATCGAGCGGCTGACGCTGATCGATTTATTCCCGCAGACTTTTCACCTGGAGACAATCGCTCAGCTGGTGCGCAACTAGAACAGCGCCCTACCGCAGCGCTACTTCGAGCGTCCCAGTCTGCCGCAGCACGTTGAGACGGGCCAGTTCAGCGGCGTGCTGCGCCTCATAGTAAGCCAACCACTTTTCGTTCTCAGTTGCCCGCAGCGTTTCCACGGTGGCCAGAGGCAACCGGCCCTCGTCCATTTGCGCGAGATCGATGGTGAGTTCCTCGCGAGTCAGATCCAGGTCCGCCCGGGCAACGTCGCGAGCCGATTCGGACCGCCGCAGATTTTGGTACGCGATTCTGAGATCCGAAGTAATGCGCGAACGCGCACGCGTGACCTCAATCCGCAGCTTCGCGATATCGGCTTCGCTCTGCGCGGATTCCGCCGATCCGGTCCGGCCAACCAGAATCGGAATTTCGATGGATGCTCCTACCTGCGCATTGTTGCGCTGGAATTTTGAAAAATAGTCCTGGTAAACATATTTTGCGAATAGGGAATATTGCGCGACCAGATTCACCTTGGGAAGCCGCTCAGCGTGATAGCTTTTGATCTCGAGCATCTTCGACTGAATGTTGGATTGCAGGCGTTTCAGTTCGTTGCTCCCCTCGAGGGCCTTCTCGATAGACGCCTCCTCCGAAACCGGGACCGCCAGCGGGGCCCGATCTTCAGCAGCCGGGCGCGCTAGATCGCCGGGGTCCAAGCCGAGGGCCGCCGCCAGATTGCTTTCCGCCGTCAACATGTCTTCGGCCAAACCGTCGGCGTGCTGACTGACTCGCAATACAGCCAAGTTCGCTTTCTTCGATTCGATGGGCAACTCGCGCCCTTCGGCGACACGCTGCCCCATCAACTCCTGTACCCGCTTCAAACTCTCCACCTGCCGGCGCGCGGCTTCCAGGCTGCGTCCCGCCTGCTCGGCGTCCAAATACAGAGAAGCTACACGATAGACCGCTTCCTCCTGGCGCCGCGCCACGTCAACGCCCGCGCCACGAACCTCCTCATTGGCCTGCGCGGTCAAATAATTCTGCGGACGATTGAAGATGGCCATTTGTGTCTTGACCTCCACGATGGAAGGGGCGCTGCCGTCAATGGTGCTGGGAAACCCGGTGCTCCAGGCCGCGCCGCTGCCGGCGAAGACTTTGGGCCGGAAGGGATCGCGCGTCACGGTCACTTGTTCGCGCGCTTTTTGGGCATCCAGGCGCGCCAGCAGCACATCGGGATTCTGCGCCATAGCCATGTCCAGGGCCTGCCGCAGCGTCAGCACCTTGACCTCGCCAAACAGCGAAACAGTGGATACGAAGAGGCCCAGAAACAGTGCGGATAGTGAGAGTTTCATACCCCACCAGTGTAGCGGGGGCCCGCGAAACTCGCGGACGCTTGTGATGCTGGCCGCGCTACTCGTAGCGCAGAGCTTCGGTCGGATTCAGACGTGACGCGCGGTTCGCCGGCAGCAGGCCGAACGCCAGTCCCACGATCAACGAAACCGTGAACGCCACGATGATGGAGAGCGGCGAAATGGGAACCGCGAAGTCGTCAGTGAAAAAGCGCACGCTGAGCGGAATCGCCACTCCAATCAGAATCCCCGCCAGGCCTCCGGTCATGCTGATGATCACCGCTTCGGCCAGGAACTGCTCCAGTACATCCCGCCGCGCGGCGCCCACCGCCATGCGCAGGCCGATTTCGCGGGTCCGTTCAGTCACCGTGACCAGCATGATGTTCATGATGCCGATGCCGGAGATGATGAGCGCCAGGGCGGAAACCAGCATCAGCACCACCGTAAGTACCGTGGCAATGCGCCGCGCAGCGTCCAGAATCGCCGCCAGATTGTCGACCCGGTATTTGGCGCCGGCGCGGTGCCGGGATTCCAGAATCGACTTCACCAGGCCCGTGATGAGCAGTACGTCGGCGGCGCTGCGCGCCTGAATGTAGAGCGGATCGATGCGCTCTACGGGGGCGAAATAACGCAGCACCGTGATGGGGATCAGCACGTTCTCGCCCGATAGCTCGGAAAGCCCGAAGCTCTCGGTCTTTTCCTTGAAAGTCCCGATCACCGTAAACTGCAATCCATGCAGTTTCACGGTCTGGCCTACCGCCGCGCTCTGACTGCCAAACAGGCGCCGCGCGAGCCGCTCCATCAACAGAGCTACGCGATGCCGCTGGGTGACGTCGGAAACGTCCAAGAAGCGGCCGGCCAGCAAGTCCAGATTGCGCACCTCAGGATAGTATTGGTCCGACCCGATGATCGCCACGTCTTCTTCCCCGCCCTGAATGCGCATGCGGTCGAAGCTATTCATCACGCCGGTAGCCGCTACGATGCGCGAGCCGAGCTGCTGGCGTACGGCATCGACGTCGGCGATCTTGACGTAATCCGCCGCGGCCGCCGCACCGGTGGTGTTGTTGCCGCTTTCATACTGCGCGTAGATCAGGTTGGAGCCGATGCGCTGGATCTGGTCCAGAATGTAATCCCGGCTGGTGAGCGAGATGGTGACTACCAAGATCACGGAAGCGTTGCCAATCACCAGGCCGAGCGCGGTAAGAAACGCGCGGAACTTGTTGGCTTGAAGCGCCTGGAAGCTAAAGCGCAGCGCTTCGCTGTGGAACATCAGGCCCCGATTTTCCGCAGCAGATTCTGCGCGTCGGACTTCGGCGGATCGCTGGGCGTGATCGGAGCTTTCAGGTAGCGCTGCAGAAGCTTGCGGGCCTCATCCAGGTTGCGCCCGCTTTTCACATAGGCCGAGGCGCGCTCGTACATCACGCGGGGGTCTTCCGGAGCAATCCGCTCCGCCTGGTCAAACAGCGCATCGCTCTCCTTGGCGTGGCCGTGCGCCGAAAGATATCTGGCGAGCGCGATGACGCGTCCCACTTGACGGGGGGCCAGTTCCAGGGCGGCACGCAGGTGTTTTTCAGCCGAATCGTATTGCTTGCGGTGATCGTCCAGTTGCGCCTGGTAGTAATAGCCTTCAGCGGGATCATGCTGCGCAACTTTCGAAGCCAGCGCTTCGGCTTTGTTCTCTCCACCGCCCAGGAATCCCGGCGCCTCCAGGTAATAGTCGAACAGATCGCCCAGGGCTTCCCGATTCGCGGGGTCGAGGGCGACAGCCCTCTCGAACATTTGCCGGGCTTTCGAAGCAAATCCTGGCGCCGAAAACGGGTTGGATGTCTCCGCCCGCCTCCCGTAGGCCCGGCCCAGCCACAAGAAACACTCGGCATTGTCAGGAGCAAGCGCCACCGCCTTCTCCAGCGAATCCGTGGCTTGCTTGTATTCAGCCAGCGCGAAATAGTCTTGGCCCATCAACAGCTCGACCGCGGCATCCCGGTCGCTCGTAGCTAGCAACTCCTTGAGCGATCCGGCATAATCCGTGCGCTGGTAAAGCTCATGGGCGCGGGTCCAGGCGAGCGGCTCTGCCGGGCTGGCAGCGACTCGTCAGCAAGAGAAAAACCGGCAGTGGTGAAAATGATTTGGCGCATGGCGCTGCCGGCAGTTGTGCAATTTGACCGGTTCTTTCATTTTACATGAACCTAACTTTACATTTTAGATGTGCCAAATGGCGTAGGGGATACGTCTTTTTTGGTAGGCGCGAATGTAGTCGAACGCGGGATCTATGTAGTATCCTGGACGATGGAAAGTGTCCACGAAGGACCGGGGAGGTATTCAAAGTTTATGTCACTCATTCGAAAGCTCGCGTTGATTCTGCCGGTTAGCCTGGCCTTTTTCGCTGTCAGCGGCTGGGCCCAGACCGCCGCGATCGAAGGCGTCGTGAAAGGACCCGACGGCAAAAACCTGGCCGGTGCGCAAATGAAGATCGAGCGCCTGGACGTCAGAGGTAACTACACCGTTAAGACCGACAAGCGCGGCCACTATTTTTATGGCGGGTTGCCCGGCGGGTCTTACAAAGTAACAGTCGTCGTGGACGGCAAGGAAAGGGACTTCCAGAATGGTGTTCCCATAAAAATTGGCGACACCCAGGAGCTGAACTTCGACCTGTCCAAGTCGGACGCTGGCGGGCCTCCGGCCGCTGTGGACGAGAGCGGCCGCGCTCTGTCTGCCGCCGACAAAGCCGAGCTCGAGAAGAAGAACAAAGAACAGGCCGCCGCATTAGCCAAGAACAAGGCTTTGAACGATGCCTTTAATGAGGGCAAGACGGCCGCCGCCAGCCAACCAGTGGGACGCAGCCATTGCAGGCTTCACCAAAGCCAGCGAAGTCGATGCCACACAGCATGTGGTGTGGGGCAATCTGGCCGACGCCTACGTGGGCCGCGCCAAGGCGACGCCGGCCGGCAAGGATGCGGACCTGGCGAAAGCCGCCGACGCCTATCAAAAAGCCATCGCGATTAAAGCCGACGATGCGGCATATCTCAACAACTACGCTCTGGTGCTGGCCCAGCAGAAAAAGTTCGATGAAGCCCAGGCGCAGTTGACAAAGGCGGCGCAGGTAGATCCTCCCAACGCCGGCAAATACTACTTCAACCTTGGCGCCGTCTATGTGAATACCGGCAACATGGAACCGGCCACCGCAGCCTTCAAGAAAGCCATCGAGCTGGATCCGAATTACGCCGAAGCCTATTTCCAATATGGTCTCTCGCTGATTGCGAAAGCCACGGTTGATAATGGCAAAACCAACGCGCCGCCGGGAACGGCGGAGGCCTTCCAAAAGTACCTGGATCTTGCGCCGAACGGTCCCAACGTGGAAACCGCGAAGGCCATGATGGCCAGCATGGGAGCAACGGTACAAACTAACTTCAAGGCCACGCCCACGAAGAAAAAGTAAGTTTGGAATGAATGTTTCGAGCGATTCTCTACCTGATCGGATTCATGCTCATCATGAGCGTGATCCGGTCAGTGCTGGGAATCATCAGCAAGGCCTTTAACGGCTTATCGAGTACTTCCTCTCCGCGGGCTGGAACTTCGGGTTCCCGCCCGGGTCCAGGTCCATCCTCCGGCGGCGAGCTTAAGAAGGATCCGGTGTGCGGAACCTTTATTTCCACTGCCACCGCCTTCCAAAAATTCTCGCAAGGCCAGACCTACTACTTTTGCTCCACCGAGTGCCGCGACAAATTCATCGGTTAACGGTTAGCTCGATCGCCCTCTAAACGCTGTAATTGCCTCTCGCTCGCGCAGATATAAGCCGTGTCCGGCGGCCTACCTCCGGAAATTCCGGCTGAAACGTCTGCTCCGTCGGCGGCGTCGTAGAATTATAACGCTTCTGAGAATGCGCGAACCTATTCTGAAAGTTAGAGGAAAATTGCGAAATGAAAAGAATGTGGCATTACCTTCCGCTGCTTTTCTGCCCGTCGCTAGCCCATGCACAAAGCGCGCTGGATGTTAACGTGAATTTCGGCACGGCCTGGAATTCGGCGAACGGCGCCGGGATCGATAATTTGAACTCCGCGAATGCTTTAGGGGGATGCATACCTGGCTCGGGAGACCCGTTTTGCCAGGCCACGCCCCGCCTCAGCGGCTTTTTCCTTGGGTTCGGAGGAGACATCATGTTCCGCGAGCATCTCGGCGTTGGAGCGGAAGTGAACTTCCAGCCAGTGCATCAAGATTACGGGCCCCTCGGATCCCGGCAGACGTTTATCGATGTGAATGGCATCTATGAGCCCATCATCAATAAGCGCGCTATCCTCCAGTTGCAGGGCGGAATCGGCACCGCGACGACGGGTTTCATTTTCAACCAGAATTCCTGTGTCGGGACTGCGGTGTGCAGCAATTACGCCTCACCCGTCGGCAGTTCGACGCATTTCCAGGTCCACCTTGGAGTCGGCGTCCAGATCCCCTTCAGGGAACATTTCTTCATCCGCCCCCAATTCGATCTGCACTATGTGCCGAATTTCACCGACCAGTTCGGAAGTAATTGGGCGCCGGCAGCTACCATCGCGATAGGTTATCATTTCGGCGAGCAATAGGGCGCTCTCGAACACGCCGCGCGCCGCCGCGCATCTTTAACTTAGTTTTGACCGGACGCGGTCGCTGAGGGCCTTGCCATCTACCCGCTTGCCGGCCAGCTTCGCCTGCGCGGCTTTCATCACGACGCCCATCTGTTTTAGTGAAGTGACGCCGGTTTCAGCCATGGCGGCTGCGAGCGCGGCGTCGATCTCTTCGTCGGTCGGCGCCGAAGGCATGTAGGATTCAATCAGCTTCAGCTCCGCCTCTTCTTTGTCGGCCAGCTCGGGGCGGTTCCCTTTGCGAAACATGTCCGCCGACTCGCGCCTTTGTTTGACCAGAGTATTGAGGATTTGCAGCTCCGCCGCCTCGTCGAGCGGCTTCCCGGTGTCGATGGGGTAACGCTGCAAGGCCGCCTTGATCATGCGTATCGCATCGAGCCGGGCTTCCTCGCGGCCTTTCATAGCCGCCGTCATGTCTTTCTGAATCTGATCGAGCAGAGCCATGAAGACTAGCTTAGTACGGCGGGGTCCGCCAGGCCGACCGCAAGGCCTAGGCTAGGCGCCGTCCCCGTGGCGGCCTTTGATGACGCGAATCACTTTTTCCGCCTCTTTGCCTTTGTCGACGGTGACGCTGAAGAAGGGGAACATCATTTCTTCCCAAGTCATATCGCCGTAATACACGGTTTGGTTGGGATCAGGGTTGAACTTGTTGTTGACCGAGTTGTCGAAATGCGCGGTCACCTTTATATGCGTTCCCTTGGGAATCTTTACTGGTTCGACGACGTCGTAGCCCATCTGCCAGTTGAAATCGTAGTGCGGCACGCTGAGCAGCGTGGTGGTCTCTCCGTTCGGAAAAATCAGCTGATACGTCATGTCCTTGCCGCGGAGGTGCATGTGAGGGAACATATTCACCAGCTCGGCGTCCTGCAGGAACTCGGCTTCCATGGGAGGGCTTTCCCAGTTGGGGTTGTTGGGCGGAATAGCGAAGCTCTTGGCATCGCTGGGCGCAGAGGTTCCGAGGGTGATGAAGGTACGCTCCGCGGGCGCCTTGGCGACGGTTAATCCGAGGCGCGGGCGATCCACCACTTCCCGGCCGATGGGAGTGTAGTGAAGCTGGAACACAATATCCGTACCAGCTTTTATGAGCTTGGCGGCGTGGAACAAAGCGTAATTCTGAGTGAACTGTCCCGGGACGTAGCAACCTTGCACTCCGTCGGCGCCTTTTAAAACCGAATCCGGGAGACCCGGGCCGTTGATTCCGGAATTTTCCGCCGGCGTCCGGCCCTTCTCATCGCGCGGGCGATCTGCCCAAACCGGGGTGTTGTACTGCGTATCCTCCGTGTGCGGCTTGAAGAACACGCAGATGTGGTGGGTCACCGCCAGTTCGCTGGGACGGATTTCCATGGACGTGATCCAGGTGTCCTCTTTGAGCTCGCTGGGGACCGTAATGTAGTTCCACTCGATGACGTTGGCCTTGGGCTTTGCAGGTACTGTGAACGGGGCACCATTGATGACGATGTCGGGTTGGATCTCCCAGCCGTCGGCAGGCCACTTGATCGCGACCGGAGCGTCGGAGGCATCGCCTTCGGCGGCTCCGGTGTCGGCCCATTTCGCGATGGTATCGATGTCGGCTTGCTGGAGCGAACGGTCGTTGACGAAGTGCCCGTAGCGCGGGTCCGCGAACCACGGCGGCATCTTGCGCGTTGCCACCGCTGCCTTCATCGCCTTGGCCCAGGGACGCGCGCTCTGATACGTGAGCAGCGACATGGGGGCGGCTTGACCGGGGCGATGGCAGCTCTGGCAGTTTCGCTGCAGAATCGGCTCGACGTCTTTGTGGAAAGTGATGGAATCCGCCGCGAATGCGGTTCCGGCGAATAAAACCATGCTGGCGACTGAGAGAGATAGCTTCATGTGGCCCGTCCTTGCTAGATAATACCGGATTACGCGGCCGGATCGGGGTTTGTTCCCGGTTCCTTGCCTCAATCCCACCCGGCGGCACACTGAGCAGGACTCGGGTGGGGCGCGCCGGCCAACTTCTTTTTAATTGGCCCGCGGATGAAAACCGATGGACACAGATAACGATAATTTCCAGCCGCCTCAGCCCACGGCGCCAGTTCGGCAGGATTTAGTTTTTCTTATCTGTGTTCATCGGTTTTCATCTGCGAGCCAATTCTTTCCGTTCGTGCGCAAATCACGCTCAGTGCTCTTAGGCGAGCGGATTCGTCCAAACTCACGCCCTCTGCTCTTCCACCGAACGTTCGGCCATCTCACCTACGATCGGCAGACGGTAGTGTTCGGAGTGACTGACCTTGACCAGCATCACGATCCATGCCGCCAGAACTGCCACTCGCAGCAAGCCCTCCAGCGGGCGGAAGGAATCACCCATCCCGATCATGCCGAAACGGAGCGCGGGAGAGACCACCCAGTCCACAATCAACCAGGCCACGAACAGATATAACCCCTGAAACGCATTGAACCGCACCTCACGTGCGTCGGCCGTATCCCGTTTGTAGCGCGCGCTGGCCAGCACAATGATGGCTGCGATCCAACCCAGCCAAGGGATATAGCACAGCAGCGAGGCATTCTTATCGCTCAACCCGACCAAGAAATCCGCTGGCGGCATCTTGGGCGGCCCGGTCTCTGCCCCTGCTCCGGAAGCGGCAGCCCCCGGCGACGCAGGTTGCCGGGCCCCGCAGGCGGCACAGAATTTGTCCGTCGATCCGGCTGGCGTTCCGCATTGGCAACAATAAGGCATCTCTCGTATTTTCGAACCACTCTATTATCTTGTACGATACTGTCATGAGGATAGTTCCCGCCGTCCGGCTCAGCCTGCTCCGGGTGATTTTACTCGCGGCGCTGGCCGTTGCCGCCCAAGGCGCGAGGACGCTCGACATTTACTTCATCGATGTCGAGGGGGGCCAGTCCACGCTGGTGGTTCCACCGTCCGGTCAAACCCTGCTCATCGACGCCGGCTATGCGGGCAACAGCGGACGCGACGCCAATCGCATCGCGGCGGCGGCGAAAGCCGCCGGCATCAAGAAGATCGATACGCTGCTGATCACGCATTTCCATGCGGATCATGTGGGTGGGGTTCCCAACCTGCTGGAGCGGCTGCCGGTGGCTACTTTCCTAGACTACGGGCCCAGCGTCGAAGCCGGCGGCAAATACCCTGAGCCTTACGAGAAAGCCATCGCCGGGGGAGCGCATCGAGTGATCGCGCCGGGCGAAAAAATCGCCATCAAGGGGCTGGACGTCACGGTGCTCACAGCCGCGGGCCGCCGCCTCCAGTACAAGGGCGAAGCCAACCCGTATTGCGCCGGCCTCGCGCCGGTCGAGGGCGAAACCGGCGAGAATCCGCAATCGGTAGGGGTCCTCATTCAATTTGGCAAGTTTCGCTTCGCGGATCCCGGCGACATCATTTGGAACGAGGAACTGGCGCTCGAATGCCCCACTAACAAAGTCGGCAAGGTGGACCTCTACCTCACGGCGCATCACGCGACGCACGTCTCGCCGAAATCGGTTTATGGCCTCGCGCCGCGCGTGATCGTGATGGACAACGGGGCGCGCAAAGGCGGCCTGCCCGACGCCTGGAAGCTATTGCATAACTCGCCCGGAGTCGAGGACATGTGGCAGTTGCACTTCTCCTTTACCGGAGGCAAAGAGCGCAACGCCGCCGACCCCTTCATCGCAAACCTCGAAGAGCACGATGAAGGGATGTACCTGAAAGTGTCGGCGTCTGAAGACGGCTCCTTTACGGTGTTTAATTCGCGCAACAAATACACTAAGGCGTATCCAGCAAAATAGGGCGAAATAGTCGGCGAGCCGTTTACCCGATGAGCTCGATCAGTCCATCGACGATGTGATTCAGTTCCTCCAGGCTCACTGACCCGGTCCGCTTCCCTACGCGGTCCACTGAAATGGTCGGCACCTGCGAGATTTTCACCCACGAAGGCTTGGGCAGGGTCAACTAAGCTTTGTCCAAAGTGCATGGCTTGGGATCTCCTTCGCAAGTTGCGTCAAAAAATCGCCGAACCCGGACCTGAGTGAAATGACTCAGCCTCGCGCCTGAGCGAAGGCTATAGGTCTGTCCGCAAGGCCTCGCGATTGGACCGAGAGTTGCTCCTGCAAATGACGCAAGGAGGTATTTATGAAACCGATATTAACGTCCGTGAACTTGGCGTTGGGTGCAATACTTTTCAGCGTTGCGCTGGGGTCAGCCCAGACACCAGGAGCAGCCCAGGCTGGGCGAATGTACGATCCGTCGACTGAGACCACCCTAAAGGGAAACGTCGAGGCGGTCGTGGCGCAATCGGCTCGCGGCCAAATGAGAGGGACGCACCTTACGGTGAAGGCGGGCGAGGAAGCCCACGATGTGATGTTGGGTCCTTCCAATTTCATTACCACTAACGGTTTTTCTTTCGCTAAGGGTGATTTGATCGAAGTGACCGGCTCTAAAGTAACCATCGGCGGAAGGGAGTACGTCATCGCACGAGAAGTCATCAAGGATGGAAAGACATTGACACTGCGCGATAAAAACGGCACGCCCCAATGGGCTGGGAGAGGCATGGGCCGCAAGCGCGCCAATTAGGGCCGGAAGTAACGCGTTGGCTCTCTTGCTAATCTTCGCGACGATTGTGGCTTTTGGGATCGATCGCAAGAGATGGGAAGCCGCGAAAGCATTGAGCAAAGCTGCGTCCTGTGCCTCAGGGCGTTTGCGTGCTTTCCCGCGCCCTGCATCGAAATCAATGAGTTAGCAGCTTTCCGTAATGGCGAGTCAATTGCCTTGTTCCCGATAGCAGTGCACTATGAATCGCGAGAAAACTATTGAACTGCTCAATAGGGCCGTGGGAGACGAATTGTCGGCCATCCATTAGTATTTGTATTTTCATTTCCATCTCGACGACCAAGGTTACGATCATCTGGCCGGAATGTTCAAACAGACGGCGATTCAAGAGATGGGCATGTGGAAGCCTTGGCGGACAGGATTCTCTTTCTCAAGGGCGATGTCGACATGGCGGCCACGGAGTCCACGGTGAAGATCACGCAACCCGCGAAGATGCTGGAAAAGGCGGTGGCGATGGAAGAGAGTAGCGCCAGAGATTACAATAAGGCGGCGCTGGATTGCAGTGCGAACGAGGACGCTGGATCGAAACAACTCTTCAAGCGGCTGATTCATGAAGAGGAAAGCCATTTCGCGGCCTTCGAAAAGCAGTTGGATAACATCAAGGAGTTTGGGCCGAACTATCTGGCACTGCAGTCCGCTGGAGGAGCGGAGCCAGAGAAGGAACCGGGGAGCTAGCTATGAGCAGACTTGCGGACTTTTTCAAAGAAACTCACACGGCCTTTGGGATTTTTTACCCGCTCCATTGTTTGATAGCGGTGTTTGCGAATTTGGACGCGGCTCAAGAGGTGAGCAAGAAGTTGCGATATGCGGGGTTTGCCGAGGATGAAGTGATTACCGTCGAGGGCAGCGAGTTCATCAAACTTGAGAAAGAGGAGACGGGGCTGGGGAATTTTCTCATGCAGGAGCTGTCTCGATTTATAGGAGCGGAACAAATCTCCACCGACCACAATCTCGACTTCGCCCACCGCGGCGCGGCATTTGTGGTGGTGCACTGCCCTACAGAGAAAACGAAGATGGAAGCCTGGGATGTGATGAAACCGTCCGCGCCCCTCGCTGCGCATTACTACAGCAAAAATTCGGTCGATCATCTGGCAGGCGGCTTCAGCACAGACTGAGGGCGGCAGCCGTCCCGACCGGCGCGCTCCAAACTAGCCGCGACTTTAAAGAATGGCAGTGGTGATGTGCCTACCCCCACTGGCTTCCGGTATCCTGGAAGTTGCTTCTCTCCTCCTCAACCTACTTTATTTTTTTGGTGGGGATTTTCCTGCTCTACTGGCCGCTGGCCCGCGTGCGGGCGCTGGCGCTCGCCGTCATTCTGCTCGCCAATTATTTTTTCTACGCCAAGTGGGACCTGCATTACCTGGCGCTGATCCCGGCGGCTTCCAGCTGCGATTTCTTGCTGGGCTGGGGTCTGCAATCTTCCAAGATTCCCTGGATTCGGCGGGTCCTGGTCACGGCCAGTATCGTCATGAACATCGGGATACTGGCCGTGCTGCGCTACGTGCCCGTGAGCACAGTGGTTCTTCCCCTGACGCTCTCCTTTTACGTTTTCCAGGCGCTCACCTACACCATCGACATCTATCGCGGCGACGCCAAGGGAACCAGGAGCTACCTGGCGCACCTGGCCGCGGTCTCTTTCTTCCCGACCACGCTGGCCGGCCCCATCACGCGCGTTTCTTCTCTCATCGATCAATTCGAAAAGCGCAAGCCCCTCGACCCGGCCGATGGCGGTCGAGCCTTGTTCCTGATCGGCATGGGCCTGATGAAGAAACTGGTGATCGCGGATTACCTGTCGAGTAACCTGGTCAATCGAGTCTTCGATTTTCCGACGCTCTACACCGGCGCTGAAACGCTGGTTGCCGTGTACGCCTACGCGCTGCAGATCTACTACGACTTTTCCGGATACACCGATATCGCCATGGGATCGGCCCTGCTGCTCGGCGTCAAGCTGCCAGCTAATTTCAACCGCCCCTACGCGGCGGAAAACATCGCCGATTTCTGGCGCCGCTGGCACATTTCGCTATCCAACTGGCTGCGCGACTACCTGTATTTTTCGCTGCCCGGCAAACGGTCGAAAATGTTCAGCTATGTGAACCTGGTGATCACCATGGTGATTGGCGGACTGTGGCACGGCGCGAGCTGGAACTTCGTTATTTGGGGCGCACTCCATGGCTTTGGGCTGGCCTTCGTGCGTCTGTGGCAAACGCGATCGGGCACGGCCAAAACCGCGGGTTCAAGCAGCCCTTTGTGGCGCTACGCCAGCGTCATCCTCACCTTCCACTACGTCACTTTCGCCTGGATTTTTTTCCGCGCGCCCAGCTTCGAAGCCGCTCAAGCGGTTCTAAGCCGCATCGCCTCCCTGAGCGTATCTTTTGCAAATGTATCGGAACCGCTGATGCTGGTGTTCCTGACCGGCGCGCTAGCGCATTACGTCCCCAAGAAGTGGTATGACTGGAGCCTGAACTTATACGTGGAAGCGCCATTCTATACCCAGGCAGCGGTCCTTGTGCTGCTGGCGCTCGGGCTGCAAAATGTTGTCCAAAGCGGCGCCGCGCCGTTCATATACACCAGGTTCTGATGCGACTCGTTATACCAGTTAAGACCACGCTCACGGTGCTTACTTTCGCGGCACTGCTGCTGGTGCCTCAAACCTTTCCTTCGCTCAAAAACTACATGTCGATCGAACCGAAGAGCGCCGTAGCAGTGGTGACCTTTCCGGTGAAGCGCGCGGCCACGGAAGCGCTGATCGATCCGCTCGCCTCGCCTGAAAACCTGAGCGCGACGCTGAACAAACGGCTGCTGGCTAAGGCGCCCAGGAATCTTTCCGACCCGGCGCATGTGCTGGATCATTTTTACGAAGCGCTGCTCAAGGGAGAAGGCGTCCGTATTATTCATTACGGCGATTCCCCCACTACGGCGGATCTAATCACCGCCGACGCGCGGGCCCTGTTCCAGTATGAGTTTGGCGACGGCGGTATGGGCTTTGTGTTAATGGCTCGGCCGTGGGCCTGGTATAACCATCGCGGCATAGAGATGTCGGGGTCGAACTGGAAGATCGACGTGGGCAGCACTTCCACTTCGAAGGATGGACTCAACGGGTTGGGAGCGGTGAGTTTTCGCGGCGCTCCTGGCGCTGTCTCCCATTGGAAAGTGAAGGCGGCCCAACGCAGCGTGGAAATTGCGTATCTCGTCGAGCCCCAAGGCGGCGCCTTCGTGGTGGAGGCGGATGGCAATCCTATCGGAACGGGCTCCTCCACTGCCGGGGCTGGAGAGCAGCCGTATACTCCTGGTTACGCGTCTTTCGATATTCCGCCGGGCGCGGCCGAGATCGGGCTCAGAGTTACCAGCGGCTCGGTGCGCTTGTACGGTGCGGATTTTCGCAAGGGAGTTGGCGTGGTCTATAGCAGCCTGGGCATCAATGGCGCGAACGTGACCCTGCTGTCGAATGCCTTCAATGAAGCCCACTGGGCGGCGGAACTGCGCCACTACAAGCCCGATCTGATCATCGTGAATTACGGCACCAACGAGAGCGGCTTCCCCGATTTCGTAGACAGCACCTGGGGCCGCGAAATGCGCAAGGCCGTCGCCCGGCTGCAAAGGGCGATGCCCGAAACGTCCGTACTGCTGATGAGCCCCATGGATCGCGGCGCCAGGGGCGTCAACGGAGAGATCGACACCATTCCAACCATGCCGCGTCTGGTTGCGACTGAATCGAAGATCGCCGCTGATACCGGCGTAGCCTTCTTCGATACCTTCGAAGCCATGGGAGGCTCCGGCACCATGGGCCGCTGGTATACGTCCGAACCGCGTCTGGTTGGATCGGATTACATCCACCCCATGCCCGCCGGTGCGAGAATCGTAGGGGAGCTTTTGTTCTCGGCCTTGCGCGAAGGTTTCAATCAGTTCAAGCTGGAACAGTTGAAGCAGAATATCGTCAGGCAGGCAGTTACTACCGGCCGGGAAGCGAGCCAGCGGCCGTGATGCGTATACTTCCGGCAATCGCCGTAACTGTCACCATGGCCCTGACGGCCTTCGCTCAGACCACGACGACAGTTGCAAACACCAAGAAACGCGCCCGCAAGCCGGTCGTCAGGCGCGTGGTAGCCAAGAAACCGGCGGCCGCAGCGACGGCTAAGAAGTCACCTCCCCGGCGCGCCGCCACCCCGCGTTCATCCGTCAGCGCTGCCACCCGCGCGGAAGCTCACGAAGGAGTGGTGGAGAAGGTGTTCAGGGGCGCCCAGCTCCCAGTGGAAAACGCCGCCGCGCTGGTTCCGTTCTTTGAACAACTCTATCGCCAGCAGCACGGAGAGCTGACCGGTCCCCTGCGCGCCCTGCACTTTGGCGATTCACACGTGGCCGCGGATGAATGGACCAGCGACATTCGCGAGCGCCTCCAGCAGACTTTCGGCGACGGCGGCAGCGGCTATTCACTGGCCGGACGGCCCTGGAACACGTACCGGCGTTTCGACGTAAAGAGCGGCTCGACGCGCGGCTGGCACAGCGACGGGCTGGTCGGGCGCGCCGGCGACGGCATTTACGGCCTGGGCGGCGTCAGCATGACCGCCAGTTCGCCGCGGCAATCCGTCTATCTGGTCGCCGAAGGCCAGCAGTTCGAGCTCTACTACTTGCAGCAGCCCGGCGGTGGAGCGATTCAGATTTACGATAACGGCGCCCCCGTCGAGCGCATCTCGACCGGCGGCGAAACCGCTCCCAGCTACTTCCACTACGACGCCGAGCCCGGAGCGCACCGCCTGGAAGCGGAGACGCTGGATCGTGCGCCCGTCCGCCTTTTCGGATGGGTGGCGGAGAAACCCACCGGCGTCACCTACGAAGCGCTAGGGATCAACGGCGCCCAAGCGTCGATGGTTCTCAACTGGAATGAAGAGGTGCTCAAGTCTAATATCGAGCGCCGCAATCCCGCCTTGATCGTGCTGTCCTACGGCACTAATGAAGCAGGCCTCAAGGGTTGGTCCCTCGAGAGCTACCGCGACCTGTTCACGCGCCTGATCGAGAGGCTGCGCGCCGACGCGCCCACCGCCACCATCCTAGTGGTGGGACCGCCGGACCGCGCCGTCAGAATGCGCGGCAAAGGCTGGGTGACGCTCGACCACATGGACACGATTGTGGAGGCGGAGCGCGAGGCCGCTTTGGCTCAGGGATGCGCGTTCTGGGACCAGCGCGCCAAGATGGGCGGGAAGGGCTCCATGCGCGAGTGGGTGCTGGCCGGGATGGCGCAAAACGATTACGTGCACCTCACCGCTTCCGGCTACCAGATGATCGGCGATGCTATGTTCCGCGATCTCATGAGCGAGTACGATCTGTTCGTGAAAGCCCGCGAAGCGCTGGCGGTGGTGCCGAACCTCGTCGACCGGCCGTGACGGTATCGCGCGCCTTTGGAATCGCGGTAGGCTGGTGGTTAGGTTCCTCTAGTTGTGCAGGATTTTCAGCAAATGATCGTTTCTAATCCTCATGTGATGATGGGCAAGCCCGTCGTAGCCGGCACCCGTATAACCGTGGAGTCCACTTAGAGACATCCACTCCCCGTAGTTTTTGAGAGTTCGCTTTCCTCCAATGGACCTTCCGGTTTCGCGGTGGCTGCGATGACTTTCGCAGCGCACGCACCGGATGCCGAGAGTGACGCGCCGAGGTATGAAGTCCGACTGCTCCCGGCGAAGCCGTTCCCGGATCGCTGGGTCCTCGGCGGATTGGGCGAGGCTACTGAAGGGAGGGCGGGCGAAAATCGCCCGCTCCTCGTAGCGTAAGATTTAATGCTTCGCCGAGCCTGGCGTCCAGGATACGCCGCGCAGAACCTCGCCGTAGCCGGCGGTCTTGAGCACGGAGAAGCTTTCCGCGGCCGGAAGCGTAGTGGCGGCCAAACTATCCGTGATCGCGACCAACTGGTTCGGATCGGCGCCCTGGTCTCCGTTCCCGCTGATCGTGGATGTGATTCCATAGATGGTCGCGGTCCCATCGCTGTTCACGACACCAGTGATGTTGCGGAGTCCGTCGGGGGCCGGCGCCCAGGGAAGTCCGTCAGGCGCCGAGTAAAGGAACGGGGACTTGGAACTCAACGTCTTGCTCACGGAACAATTGTTCGGATTGGGCGCGTTCTTGCCAACCACGCATGTGGCGAGATTAAGCCCCGCGGGATAACCGGTGATCGCGTATGGCACGCCGAGCCCCAAACCTTTGCTCAAAGTGTAGGCTCGATTCCACTGCTTGGCCACGGGATCGAAAATCCACTTCTGCAGTCCTGCGGTAGTTTGAGAAGCGGCTTGACTGTAGAGATCCAGACCGCCCGCGTAGCCAGTGCCTTCATCCGCAACGTAGAGGACGGTGGGGCTGGCAAACCAGATGCCGAAGGGGAACGAAGTCGTGGATTTGAGGGCCGTCGGGAAGCCTTTCAAGATGCACATATTGTTGGGATCGAGGCCTTTTGTCTGGAGTAGCGTCGGGTCGTACGCCAGCGGCGACGTCGGAAGACTCGCACCGGGGGATGGGAGACCGACGCCTTTTGAGTCCGTGCACACGTTATCGGTGGTATCGACGAAGTAGACCGTGTTGACGCCGTTGCCGCCGCTTCCCTTGGTGTAATACAGCACATTATTGAAAATCGTCAGGCCGCGGAAGTTGGTGTCTTTACCGATCTTGTCCGCTCCGTCGCCTAGCTGCGTAATGTTGAAACTTGCGACGGGCATGGGCATTCCGGGGTTCTGCGCGACTAACGCCTTGACTTCGGGGTTCAGGATCTGTGCGCCTGCTCCGATAATGATGCCATCCGGCTGGGGATTACCGCCGTTCCCTGCGTTGCCCGACAAATAGAAAAGATTCGCACCCAGGGAATTGTTCAGGATTGCCGCCCGGCCATTGTTGCCGCTATAGGCGTTGGTTTTCGTGAAATGAAATTTCCCGTGCTGATCCACTTGCGCCACGACACGGTAATTAGTAAGGCCGACGGGATTGGTCGAATCGAAAATGGCAGGGGTGTTGGCATTCGATACGTCGATTGCGCCGATGGGTGCCAGGTATCCCATAAAGGTGAGGTAGTTGCCGTCGGTCGAAAGGTTCAGCGCGATTTCCGACTTTGAAGAGAAGCTGGTGACCATTTGATCCTTGGTCGGCGGGACTCCATTTTGGGAGCTGTTGGGCACTTCGAGCGAGTTAAGGAGCGCGCCGGCGGGAGTCATCTGATCGAGAAAAATCTTGGAGGTGATTCCGAAGCTGCCATCGATAATGTTGTTGTTAAAAACGTAAGGATACGTACCGTCCGTTACCGCGGTCACCGGGGTTGTGCAGTTGACGGCCGAGCAGTCCGGCGGCAGGACCGTGGTCCCTTGAACGATGTTGCCTCCATCCACATACACGCTGCGGCTAACCACCAGGTTGCCCGGGAGGAAGAAGGCGCTATCGCCCTGTGCAGTTTTTGCCAGCACGCCAGTCAGAGCCGCGACTGAAATAAATACAAGTAATAGTGCGATCGTTCGCAGCCGGCGTGAGTGTTTCAAAATCTTTACGGTCATTTAGCTGGTCTCCTTGGGGAATGAAGCGCAACCATGAAAATACCAACCGAAGATCGCAAACTGATGACTGCTTGTTTTCAGGTCAGTGAATGCCAACCCGAGTCGCATTCCACAGCAAGCTGCTCTACAATGGACCCGGAACCTAACTATGAAAATAGGCGCTCAGATCAGAGTGGCGGCTTCGGCGGCGTTGGCTATCGCGGCCGTGACTCTCGCGCCGCGCGCGCTGCGGGCTGAGAGTGACGCCCCGAAGTATGAAGTCGACCGGGCTTGGCCGAAGCCGTTCCCCGACCGCTGGGTGATCGGCGGATTGGGCGGAGTCTGCGTGGATTTGCACGACCACGTGTTTCTTTTGAACCGGCAGGATGTGCCGGAGGCAGACCTCAATTCCGGTCATCTTGCGCCCGCCATCATTGAACTGGATACCGACGGCAATCTGGTCAATTCCTGGAGCGCGCCGACATCCCTCGACCCGCGCCTCCACAGCTGTTACTTCGATAAAGACAACAATATGTGGATCGCCAGCTCGCCCTCCGGCATGGTCCAGAAATATTCACACGATGGCAGCAAGCTGCTCTTGCAGATCGGCAAGAAAGGCGTCTTCGATTCCTCCGACGGCACGGAAAAAGGCCAGCCGCTCAATTCGAACGCGGCGCAGTTCTTTATGCCCGCCAGCCTCTTTGCCGATCCCCGAAACGGCGACGTTTATGTTGCCGATGGCGAAGGTGCGGGTGGCAACCGGCGCATCGCGGTGATGGATCGCAGCGGAAAATTTCTGCGCCAATGGCAGCCCGAGGGGATGCGGACCGTGCATTGCCTGAGTGTCGCGACCGACGGTCTGGTGTACGTCTGCAATCGCCAGGCGTCGCGCATACAGGTCTACGATAAGCTCGGCAACTTCAAGCGGAACATCGAAACGCCGTGGACGCCATACACCGCCCCGCCTGATGGGAATCCGAAAGAGAGTGGTGGCGCAGCGGTGGCGATCGACCTCTCGCGCGATGCCAATCAGCGCTTCCTGTATCTGCTTAATCAGAACAATGAGCAAGTGGAAGTCCTCGACCGCGAATCCGGCAAAGTCCTCACGACTTTCGGTCATGCCGGACACTTTGCCGGCGAATTCGACCAGGCTCACGGCATCGCGGTGGACTCCCAGGGCAACGTCTATGTTGCCGAAAACCGCGGCCGCAGGATTCAGAAGTTCAGGCCGGTGCGTCCATAAGCCGTGGGCGCTGGTTTTTCCCTAACTCATTGGGGCGGGCGGTCGCTCGCCATCCCTGCCGGCACACGCGTATGGCGGAAGGGCATGTGGAGCTTTCGAGTGATATCGGGCCAAAATTCCCGGAGGATATCGAAGCCCATCCCCGTCGCGAGGGCATAAGCGCTTGTCCTCAAAGCAGGGCCAAGCCCGCGTTCATTCCCCGGATGATAAACGTCGTTGAGACCAACGGCGGTTACCGTCCCCAACCATTGCGAAAGATTGAACATGTGCTTTCCGTTATCACGCTGCGCGACAAAGGTATGTTCGGCTGCATGGAGGAAACGCTGCCTCCCGCTGCCTTGAATCAGGCGGTAGTATCGAGGGTCCTCCGAGAAAATCGTTGGATACGCGAAATCCGTGAAGAACCTCCAAGTTGTCTGCCCGGCGAAGTCGGCGCCAAAGCGCCTGCCATAACCCGCTGCCCCTTGTCCGAACGTGGGGTCCCGGTTTGAGGCGTGATCCAGACCTGCGTCGAAGGCGGCCGAAAGAAATGAGATCGGATCAACCGTATCCCGAACAAACAGGGTGAACTTGTCTTTCACCTCAAGTGAGCACAGTACGGTTCCGGGTTTGTACCGCGGAGAATGCACCGATTTGAGTTCCAATTTCCGGGCGAAGGCTCCCACCACCTTCTGGAATGGACCATGGTAGTCTTCCCAACTGAAGACCGGTGCCGGCTCCAGGCACGTTGCCGGAGTGACTTTCGCGGACTCCTGTTGCGAAGCAGAACCCCCTAGAGATGCCCTCGGCAACATCTCACTCTGTGAAGAAGCATCCAATGCGGTGGGGCTCGGCAGCGGGTCGCCGGCGCGAGTGTCTACGAAAGGCGCAAACTGCTGTGCGCGTACAAATGTGCCCCACGTGAGAGTCAGTAGCACCGCCACTCTCACCCACCTGTGAATATCAGACAAGCTATCCCGTTGGGTAACCAGAACGAAACGATCCGTGAGCGGAGCGGCCATGCCTCGTTGATCGCTGGTCCCATTCGCCCCAATTCGCATAAATTCCCGATCCGTATCAATCCCCGATCCCGCATTAATCAAAGATCCTTGCGGGAGATCCCCAGCTTCCGCATCATCGCGTTCAGTGTGGTGCGCGGTATCCCGAGCCGCTTGGCCGCGGTGCTGACCACGCCACTAGTCTCCCGGAAAGCGCGCAGTATGTATTCACGTTCCATTGCCGCAAGGGTGAGGCCGGTGGCTTGCGCAGCCTCGGTCCGGAGTTCAGGCAATGGAGCACAGAGCGCGGGCCCCCGCGAAAGGATGACCGACCTCTCGATGAAGTTTTCGAGCTCACGAACGTTCCCGGGCCAAGTGAATCCCGACAACGCTTGCATGGTGTCCGGAGGAATCGTTTCAACCGGCCGGTTCATTTCCCTTGCGTACTTGCGGGTGAAGTGCCGGACGAGCGCGGGAATATCCTCGGGATGATCGCGTAATGGCGGTGTCGTGATTGGGAAGACCTTCAAGCGGTAGTAAAGGTCGCTGCGAAAGAGTTTGTCGCCCATCATTTGACTCAGATTGCGGTTGGTCGCCGCAATGAGCCGGACGTCAATCGGGATCGTTCGCGTGCCTCCTAACCTCTCAAACGCCTTCTCCTGCAACGCCCGCAACAATTTGGGTTGCAGATCCAGCGGGATATCGCCCACTTCATCCAGAAATAGAGTCCCCCTGTTCGCCATCTCAAATCGACCTATCTTTTGTGACAAAGCGCCGGTGAAGGCCCCTCTCTCATATCCAAATAACTCGCTTTCCAAAAGCCCGGCGGGAATGGCTGCGCAATTCAAAGTTATGAATGGACTGTCGTTGCGGGAGCTCATTCGGTGAATGGCGCGCGCGATCAACTCCTTCCCGGTGCCGGTTTCGCCCAGAATGAGCACGGTTGCGGCGGTGGGAGCGACTATTTCGACCTGTTGCAAGACACGGTTCATGACTTTGCTTCGGCCGACAATCTCGTCGAATTTTCCCCACCAAGACTCCTTTGGATAACTCTCTGTTGATCCGTAGCTGATCTGTGGTTGAGTTGCCGTAGCGGGCATACCTTACCTTCTCTCTCGAAATCCGGACCGCAAAATCGGATGACCACATTTGGTCACTAATCTAAAGGCAATCGTGATTCCAAAGGAGAGCCGCCTTGCCGCGAGGCAAACAATGCTCTAGGCGTCGGCTAGTCTGGCTACGCAATGCGCTAAATTGCGTCACGATTTGCCGCTTGCGCCAATTGACTCAGGCTTTCCCTAGGCGATACGTCGGGACAAGTCGCCCCGCGTTCCCGAAAGTGTTGGCTCTTGGACGTCTTGACCTTCCCTAAGCCTCTTGCGGGGGTGGCTGCCAAGTGATAATCTACGGCAGGACTGGAGAATTATATCTATGAAGCCACTAGCCGTCGCATTTCTGGGAGCGCTGCTGTGCGCATCCCTGCCCGCTCAGCAAGGCGCCGTGACGCCGTCGCACACGAATTTGAAGGTTGGCGATATGGCTCCGGATTTCACGCTGCCCTCCACCACCGGCGATAAAGTCACGCTTTCGAGTTTCCGCGGAAAGGCGCCCGTCGTGTTGGCTTTCTTCCCCGCCGCGTTTACCGGCGGCTGCACCAAGGAGATGCTGGCGTATCAGGCTAACGCAGCAAAGTTCGAAGGCGCAGCTACCAAGGTTTTCGGTATCAGCGGCGATAACACTCCGTCGCAAAAGGAATTCGCCAAGCAGCTCAATGTCGGCTTCCCCATCCTGAGCGACTTCGCCCAGCGAAAAGTGATGGCCGATTACGGCGTGTTGCTGCCCAATCTGGGTATGGCCAACCGCACCACCTTCGTGGTCGACATGGATGGCAAGATCGTTCACATAGAAGAAGGCACCGGCGCCATTGATCCGTCAGGCGCCGAGATGGCGTGCAGCCGGCTGGCGCACAAGTAAGCGAATGCAACTTTAAGATCGGCAAATCAGCAGGTCGGCGGGCCGAGCGAAGTCTCGCCCCCAAAAGGAGCTCGTATGAGAAGCACATTGGGATTAGTAGCGATTGCGGCCGGATCACTGTTGACGGCTGGGCTTTCCTTCGCGGAGGACGTGCCATATTGGGCTTACGGCATCCCGCCCGGACCGGTGGTAGCGCCGGCTCCCGCGCCGCCCGACACCAGCATGAAGCATCTCCCCGGCAATGACCTGTCGTTCACGCGCGCTCAGATCAGTAATGGTTTCGGCCCGGCCGATTGGTATCCGGGCGACCATCCGCAGATGCCTCCCATCGTGGCCAAGGGTAAGGAACCGGCGGTGCGCGCCTGCGGGTTGTGCCACTATCCCAACGGCAAGGGCCGCGCCGAAAATGCCGGCGTCAGCGGCTTGCCGGTCTCCTACTTTATCCAGCAGATGCTGGACTTCCGGAACGATAACCGAAAGAGCGCCGAGACACGCAAGGCCAACACCAAAGCCATGGCGGTTTTCGCGAAGAACATGACCGACGATGAGATCAAGCAGGCCGCCGAGTATTTCGCCGCCATCAAGTGGACTCCGTGGATCAAGGTTGTCGAGAGCAAGACGGCTCCGAAGACTGAGGTCGAAAACGGTTTGTTTTTGGCTGAGGGCAGCGAGAAGGAGCCCTTAGGCAACCGCATCGTTGAAGTTCCGGTCAACGCCGAAGCAACCGCGATCCTGCGCGATCCGCACTCCGGCTTCAT
Source organism: Bryobacterales bacterium (assembly GCA_963779075.1). Taxonomy (GTDB): domain Bacteria; phylum Acidobacteriota; class Terriglobia; order Bryobacterales; family Bryobacteraceae; genus Palsa-187. The sequence goes on along the minus strand of CAVZWS010000008.1, from coordinate 222,299 downwards.
CGCCTATGTGCCCGTCGGAAGCCTCAAGAAGGGCGAGGCGCTCGTGAAGAACAAGCAGTGCGCCCTGTGCCACGGTGAAGGACTGAAGGGCCTCGGCCCCGTGCCGCCACTGGCGGGACGTTCCCCCAGCTACTTGATGCGCCAGATGTACGACATGGAGCATGGTTTCCGCAATGGGTTGTGGACCGGCCTCATGAAGCCCGTGGTCGCCAACCTGAGCGATCAGGATCTGCTCGGAATCTCCGCCTACGTTGCGGCGCAGGCGCCCTAGAGCGCTCATGCAACGCAGGCGTTTAAGCGTACTGCCCGGACTGGCGCTGTGTACGGTGCTCGCCGGGCAGAACATGATCCCGCCCACGTCGGCGCAGCGTAGCCCCCGTGCCAGCAATATGGACCTGGTGGGCTACAACGACCTGCAGGCCCGCAGCGCCTATCAACCGGTGATCCAGAAGCAAGGCGAGCGCTGGATCGCTTACGTTGGCCACCACGGCGGCGAAGCGCTCAACCCGCAGACCGGCAAGATGGAGCCTAACGGCACTTCCATCGTCGATGTTACCGATCCCAAACATCCCCAATATCTGGTACACATTCCTGGCGAGCCGAAGGACCGCGCCGGAGAGTTCGGCGGCGCGTCCATGGTGCGCGTGTGCAGCGGCAACGATTTGCCGCATGGCGGTAAAGGCAAGTTCTATATGCTGCGCGACTTCGGCAACAGCGCGCATGAAATCTGGGATGTCACCGATCCGGCCAAGCCCAGCCGCATTACGGTGGTGGTCAGCGGCCTGCGCGACACTCACAAGAATTGGTGGGAATGCGACACCGGCATTGCGTATCTGGTCTCGGGTCCCGTCGGTTGGCGCACCCCGCGCATGATGCAGATTTACGATCTGAGCGATCCCGCCAAGCCGGTGTTCATCCGCAACTTCGGACTTCCGGGGCAGGAGCCGGGCGCCAAGGGTCCAACGCCGGGAGGCCTTCACGGGGCGTTCTCGACCGGGCCGAAAGGCAACCGCGTTTATCTCGCGTACGACAACGCGCGCAACGGCGTGATCGAAATCGTCGATCGTGAAAAGCTGTTGAACGGGCCCAAGGAAGCCACCGACGAGAACCTGCGTTATCCCATCGTCGTCCGCGTCGATTTGCCGGACGATATGGGAGCACACAACATCGTTCCGATGCTGCGGATGCCGCTCTCCGAGTTCGCCAATCAGAAATTCAGCAAGGTCAAAGACTTCATTTTCATGGTGGGCGAAACCACTCCCAACGAATGTAATGAGAGCCGGCAGATGGCGCGGATTTTCGACATCACGACCGAATCGAAACCAGTGGGAGTTTCCACCTGGACCGTCCCGGAAGATAGCGGCAACTTCTGCTCCGCGGGCGGGCGCTTCGGCACGCATTCGACCAACGAGAATCTGCCGCCGGTCTATGCCAATCGCGTGGTATTCGTGGCGCATTTCAACGCGGGCGTGCGCGCCGTCGACGTGCGCGATCCCTACAAGCCGAAAGAGATCGGGTACTACATCCCGGCCATTAGCGACCGTACCGACAAACGCTGCGTTGGCGAAGGCGCGAGCCAGATCTGCAAGGTGGCCATTCAGACCAACAATGTCGACGTGGACGATCGCGGCTACGTCTATGCCGTCGACCGCGCCAACACCGGCATGCACATTGTTGAGCTAACCGGTACAGCGCGGCAGGCAGCCGATTTCACCAAAGCCGAAAAATAGGGACGGAGCCTGATTTCGCGTCAACATCCGTTAGTTTCCCAATAGGGAACCGAAATCAGGCTCCGTCCCTATTTTTCCACCACAAAACTTCCCACGAACAGCGCGTCGATACCGGATGAGTAGAAGCTGCGGACGGCGTCGCGCGGCGTCGAGACCAGGGGATCGCCAAACAAATTGAAGCTGGTATTGTAAAGCACCGGCAGTCCAGTGGCTTTGCCTGCTTCATGCAATAGGCGGTGGTACAGCGGATTATCTGCTTCGGTTACGGCGTGAACGCGCACGATATCGTCGCCCAGAATCGCGGACGCGAAGGTCTTGCGATGCTCCGGCTTCACCCTGCCCACGGTCGCCAGATTGCGCGCGTTGGGACCGGCGTCGAAATATTCCGCGGCCAACTCCGCCGGCACCGACGCGGCAAATTTGCGGAATGGTTCGCGATGCTTGATGAAGACGTTCAGGTTTTCGGTGGAATACGGATCCAGCGGCGACGCCAGAATGCTGCGATTGCCCAGCGCGCGCGGACCGAACTCCATGCGCCCCTGCATCCACGCCACGATCTTGCGCTCTCCCAACATGCTCACCGCCTTCGCCAGCACATCGTCGATGGATTGCAGATATTGAAACCGCAGCTTGCAGTTTTCCAGAACCTTTTTGATTTCTTCCCGGCCATAGCTAGGGCCGAGCAGTAGCGAATTCACGCCCGTCTGGCGCCGGTTCCCTTGCCGCTGATACCACATATGGAGCGCTCCGCCGAGCGCGGTGCCGGAATTGCCCGCCGCCGGTTGCACGAATACATTCTTCCAGCGGCCGCAGCGCTCCAGGAATTCGACCAGCAGCGCATTGTAAAACAGACCGCCCGCGACGCACAGATTCTCGCCTTCTCCGGCCATCGCTAATACCGTGTCCTCGACCGCCCGCTGCAGTCCGTGCGCGATTGCGGGAGCCATCGCCGCTGGAATCTCCGCGCCGTCGTCCAGCCCCAACCGCTCGAAAAACTTGGCGCTGAAGCCGCCGTTGGCGCTGGGATGGCCATCGAAGAAGGTCGCGTCGAGCCGTCCCGATGGCGCCGCGATTTCATGGAACAGTTCATGGAAGCGGTCGCTTCCGGACGTGGAAAGCCACTGCACCTTGTGCTCGTCGGCGCCCGCGCGATAGCCCAGGAGTTCGGTCACGGCGCTATACAGCCAGGCCAGCGAATCCGGATACTGCCATTCCTTTTCGAGTTGCAGATGATTTCCCTGCGCGCTGCCAACGCGCACCGCAGCCAAAGTCGCCGGTATGATCCAGCGTGAGCACCGTCGCGTGTTCAAAAGGCGACGCGAAAAAAGCCGAAGCGGCGTGCGCCAGGTGATGCTCCACTACTGCAACCTCGGCCCTCGGGAATAACTCGCGCAGCGAGAAGTGCAAGGACGGGTCGACCGGCCGCACCACCGCCACACAATCCACCGCATCGCGGCTGACTCCGGCGAGACGCAGACATTCCGCCACCGCCGCCTCCGGGACTCCCGGCCGCGGAGTGCGGCTCAGCTTGGATTCCTCGATCGCCGCTACGATCGTTCCGTCTTTCAGGACGGCGCACGCGCCCCCGCCTTGCAGCCCGCCCAGTCCGAGAATAATCATGATGCTATTTCTTCTTCTCGATCTTGGCCCACGTGTCCTTCAAGGTGACCGTGCGGTTGAAGACCGGATGTTGCCGGCGTGGAGTCGGGGTCCACGCAGAAGTAGCCCAACCGCTCGAACTGGTAGCGGCCGCCCGGAGCCGCATTCGCCAGGCTCGGCTCCAGTTTGCATCCGGTCAGGATCTGCATCGATTGCGGATTCAAATTATCCGTGAACTCGTGGCCTTCTTAGACGTCATTTGGATTTTCCTTGGTGAATAACGTTTCGTAGAGGCGAACCTCGGCGTCGATCGCGTGCTCCGCCGAAACCCAATGGATCGTCGATTTCACTTTGCGGCCGTCCGGAGGAGAATTGCCGCCGCGCGTTTCCGGATCGTAGGTGCAGTGGACTTCCACTACGTTCCCCTGCGCGTCTTTCACCACGCTGGTACACTTCACGAAATAGCCGTAGCGCAAGCGAACCTCGCGCCCGGGCGACAGCCTGAAAAATTGCTTGGGCGGATCTTCGCGGAAGTCGTCCTGCTCAATATAGAGCACCTTCGAGAACGGCACGTTGCGTGCGCCGTCGCCCGGGTCTTCAGGATTGTTGACCGCTTCCATCTGTTCCACTAAGCCGTCCGGATAATTGTCGATCACCACGCGCAGCGGATTGAGCACTGCCATCACGCGCAGCGCGCGCCGGTTCAAGTCCTCGCGGACGCAGTATTCGAGCAATGAAAGCTCGGTGGTGCCGTTGGTTTTCGATACACCAAGACGCCCGCAGAAATTCCGCAACGCCTCGGGCGTATATCCACGGCGGCGCATTCCGGAAATGGTGGGCATGCGCGGATCGTCCCACCCGTTCACATGTTTTTCCTGCACCAGCATCAAAAGCTTGCGCTTGCTCATCATGGTGTAGGTCAGGTTCAACCGGTCGAATTCGATCTGCTGCGGATGATGAATGCCGAGCTGCTCCACGAACCAGTCATACAGCGGACGGTGGTCTTCAAACTCAAGAGTGCAGATCGAATGCGTCACGCCTTCGATCGAATCCGACTGCCCATGCGCATAGTCGTACATCGGGTAAATGCACCATTGCTTGCCGGTACGATGATGCTCGGCGTGCAAAATGCGGTACATAATCGGGTCCCGCATATTGAGGTTTTTCGACGCCATATCGATTTTCGCGCGCAGCGTCCGCGAAGCATCCGGGAATTCACCCGCCTTCATGCGCGCAAACAAATCCAAATTTTCTTCCACCGAACGGTTGCGATAGGGGCTCTCCTTGCCCGGCTCAGTGAGAGTGCCGCGCTGCTCGCGAACCTGATCGCCAGTCAAATCGCACACGTAAGCCTTGCCCGCCTTAATCAGCTGCACTGCCCATTCATAAAGCTGGCCGAAATATTCGGACGCGTAAAAGATGCGGTCCCCGAAATCGCCGCCCAGCCACTTGACGTCTTCGATAATACCCTCGACGTACTCGGTTTCTTCCTTCGAAGGATTGGTATCGTCGAAACGCAGATTGCACTTGCCGCCGAATTCCTTAGCCAGACCGAAATCCAGATTGATGGCCTTCGCGTGGCCGACATGCAGGTAGCCATTGGGCTCCGGCGGAAATCGCGTGACAACGCAGCCCCCATATTTGTTGGTCTTCAGGTCGTCCTGAATAATGTCACGGATGAAGTTCGACGCAACCGGCGTGGTTGCGATGGATATTGTCGCTCATGATATCGCTCCCGCGGGCAACTGTTCGATGGCGCGCTCGATGCGGTGGAGGCAGGTCTCACGGCCCAGCACTACCAGGGTTTCAAACAGCGGCGGCGCAACTTTGCGGCCGCACACAGCCACCCGGATCGGTTGAAACATCTGGCCGGTCTTGACCTTCAGCTCGGCGGCGCCCGCCCGCAACGCGGCATCCAGCCCATCGTGGCTGAACTCCGCGGTCTTGAGAATTTCACCCGCCTTTTCGAAAACTGCCAGCGCCATGCGCGCGTCGCCTTTCTGCGGAATCAGTTCGTTGCTGTCGTAAGGCGGCAGCTCGGCGGCAAAAAAAAAATCGGCGGCAGTCGCGACCTCGCGCAAGGTGCGGATGCGCTCGCGAATCAGCGGCGTGATCGCAGCCATCCTGGCGGCGTCCGCGTCAAACCCAGCCTCACGAGCGAACTGCAGCAACAGCACCGACAATTCGTCCACCGGCAGGGCGCGGAGATGCTCGGCATTCAACCAGACGGCCTTGGGATCGAAGGGATCTTCCTCGGTGAAGTTCACGGTAGCGTTGGAGCGATTTACTCCTTCCAGCGTGAACGCGTCGATCAGTTCCTGGCGCGACATCACTTCGCGATCGTTCTTCGGCGACCAACCCAGAAGACACAAGAAATTGACATAAGTATGCGGCAAGAAGCCGCCATCGCGATAGGTGGTGACGCTGACCACTGGCCCGTGCTTGCGCTTCGATAGCTTCGAGCCATCGGGGGCAATCAGCAGCGGGAGGTGCGCGAACTGCGGCGGATTGACGCCCAGGGCCTCGAAAATCAGCGCGTGTTTGAAGCTGTTCGTTAGATGATCCTGGCCGCGGATGATATGGCTGATACGCAGATCCGCGTCGTCCGCGCAAGACGCCATATGATATGTCGGCAGCCCGTTGCTGCGCAGTAGGGCGAAGTCTTCAATGTCGGCGGTGGCTTTCGACTGCTCTCCGTAAACCAGATCAGTAAATGTGACGGCCTCGCGCGACTCGCGCGGCACTCGATAACGCACCACGAACGACTCGCCGGCCGCAGCGCGCCGGTCGCTCTCTTCCCGCGATAGTTCGCGCATCGCGGGATGGGATATCCAGTGGCCCTCGATATGCGACTTTTCTTCCGTCTCCACGGCCAGCGGCGTGAAATCGCGATAGGCGAGCCCCTTCGCCAGAATCTCGTTCGCCAGTTTCCGGTGCAGATCCAGGCGCTCGGACTGCCGGTAGAATTCGTCCCAGCTCAGACCCAGCCATTGCAATCCATCGAAGATCGAATCCAGCGACGTCTGGGTATTGCGCTCGATGTCGGTGTCGTCGATACGCAAGATCATCGTGCCCTGATTGTGCCGGGAATAGAGCCAATTGAAAATGAAAGTTCTCGCGCTGCCGATGTGCAGATAGCCCGTCGGCGAGGGAGCAAAGCGGACTCGCAGCATTAATTCTCTTAGGATAACAGTGCGCAGAGCGCCGAACCGGAACCGGAGTTCCAACGGCGGCCAAAGATTCAATTCAATTTGGGGCGGCTGGTGGGGCTTGAACCCACGACTTCCAGAACCACAATCTGGCGCTACTACCAACTGAGCTACAGCCGCCGCAAGGGGAATAAATACATTCTAGCATCGGGATCGGCAGCGGCGTAGCTGACCTCGCCCAACTCTTGCTCCCGCCCTTCCAACACTTCGCGATTCACTCACACGCGGGCGCGCAATCCCGCGACAGGTTTTAGTCAGCGTCGGGTGGCCCGCCTACTGGGCACCCCGGCCGCGGTACTAGAAATACCCGGCCAACGCCCGGCAGCGCCGGATCACTGGAGAGTTGCGACCTCAAATGCGTTCCCCCGCGCGCACATACCTACTGATATGCGCGGCCGTGGCAACTAGACGCGTATCGTGAGGCGTCGTGGCCGCCGCACGGGTCGTTCGATAATTCCATACCATTGATCCTGTATTTAATTGCGCAAGTCAAGGCAGCAGTGTGAGTTGCGCGTGATTATGGATTGTCCTGTAAGTGGATATTCATCTTGATTTAACTAAATGGAAACCTCGAACTGCGTAAGATATGGCTTACATTCTAAGGCTTCAAGTCGGCTATTGTCCGGCAAGAATCCAAACCTTAACTGGAGGCTTTTGCATTTTATGCGCAGGTTGTGGGTGACGTGTATTTTCTTCTTTTGCGGTCTATTGACTGTTTCGGCACAAAATTCCGCGAGCATCGGCGGCAGAGTGATCGATCCATCCGGTACAGCGGTTGCCGGCGTCGCGATCTCGCTCACCAACCTGACAACGCATAACGTTTCCCAAATCGCCAGCGATGCCAACGGCAATTACACGGTCGCGGCCCTGGCACCCGGTTCCTACAACCTGCGAGCCTCCAAGGCGGGCTTTGAGATCTATGAACGCAATGTGGCGCTCCCGGCGGGGCAAAACCTGGCTGCGGACATCAGCCTGTCGGTATCCGCCGTGCAGCAAACTGTCGTCGTCAATGGCGGCGCGGCTCTGGGCACTACGCCCGAGCCGTCGCAAAGCGATGTGTTCCAGTCCGAGCAGACCATCCGGGTCATCGACCGCACCCAGATGGACATGCTCGGGCCCATCGCCGGCGCCGCGCAAACAATCGGCCTTGCTCCCGGGGCTCGCGTCACCGGCTACGGCAATACCGGCGCGACCAAGTACACCCTGTCACTTAATGGCATTAACCAAGGCTGGGGCGGCTACGGCGGCTACACCGGCGGCGCAAGCCTCGGTATCACGTTCGATGGCATTCCCGTCGTCGATCCCGCCACCGGACTGTGGCAGTCTGCAACCATTCCTCAAATGCAGCTCATCCAGGACACCGTGATCACCTACGGTCCCGGCGACCCGCTCAATCGCTGGTACACCAACGTGGGCGGCGCGGTGGAGTTCACGCCCCTGCAGCCCGGCAATCAGTTGCATGGCGACCTGATGCTCACCTACGGCAGCTATAACCAGAAGAACCTGCAATTCGACGTCTCCAGTCCGGTTTACAAAGGCTGGTCGACCATCTTGGCAGGAGGCGGCGGCATGGGCGATGATTTCCGCAACGGTCCCGACGGCTTCGGCAGCCCGAGCAAGGACTTGGCCATCTACGACAAGACCATCAAGAAATTCCAGCAGAGCAGCCTGGAGTTCGGCGGCTATTACGTTCACAGCGGAGGCTACCGCGCCCAGGTCATCCCCACCACGCCGGTGGTCGGCATTACCGTCGATGGCACGCCGGGCGGCGCCTTGTACAGCCAGCAGAGTTCAGGCTTCTTCAGTACGCTCCCCTACGACAACTACAACAAGTATGATGTCAACGTAATGGGCATCGTCCACGCCCGCGAGAACATCCACCTCAGCGACGACACCCAGCTCTCGAATCTTACCTGGTTCACGCATATCCGCCGCCTGCATGACCGTCTCGCTGACGTCTACAGTCTCGGCCCGCAGCAGGATGAGTGGAACAACCCCCACACGGACACCTATGGGGATCAGGTCAGCCTCACGAAGAGCTTGCCCATGAACCTCATCGGTGTGAGCGGCTATTTCGTCCACGCCGTTTATAACACCCGCAACAACTTCTACAATCCCGCCGACGGCGGCAGCTTCGATACGGTGAATATCGGGGGCAAGATTCGCTCTGGGTACTTCAACCAGAATGACGGCGCGATCGCGCTCCAGGACACCATTCACCCGACATCGTCTTTGTCCATCACGCCCGGTGTGCGCTACGCCAGTTTCTCGACCAGCTACTTCAACAACTCTTTGCAGGATTTCAACTTCGCCCCGGGTGTGCATTTATCCAGCCAATGCCCGTCTACGCTAACCTCAACAGCCGGCAACACCAAGGATCAAGGCGCCTCTTGTGGCAACTTCCAGCGCCGTTCTGGGTTCGAGCCGTCGATCAACGCCAGTTACCGCGCGCGGCCTTGGCTATCGTTCTACGGAGGTTATATGGAATCGCTCCGCAGCCCTTCGCTCGGCGGCGGCGGCGGGCTGTTCCAGAGCGTCGATCCTTATAGCTACCATCTGTCCCGCACCCGCTACGGCCAGTTCGGCTTCAAGATTCATACGGAGAGTACCGGTGTCATCCACAACCTGATTTACGGGGCGAATCTTTACCGCCTGGGTTACAGCAGCCAGGAAATCGACATTGGCCTCCAGAACGGCGATACCATCGCTGCCAACGGCGCGGCCCGCTACCAGGGTCTGAATTACTTTCTGGACGACGATCCCGCGCCCAATCTCCACGTCTTCATGAATGGAAACATAGAGGGAGCCCATTACACCAGCTATGTGGTCAACGGCGTTTCCTACAACGGCTCCCCTGTCTCCTACGTTCCCTCCTCCACCTTTAACCTGGGGGCCACCTATCACTTCAAGTTGGGCCATGTCTCGATCATCCCCGTGGGAGCTTTCCAGTTCGTCGGCACCCAGACAATCTTCAACAACTTGACCGGTGCGCCCAGTAACCAGACCATGCCCTCCTACGGCACTGTCAACGTCGGCTTAACCGCCCCCTTTAAACACGTTGATTTCCTGCTGAATGGGCTCAATATCCTCAATCGCAAATACAACCAGTACCTCTACGTTTCCTCCGGCGGCTATTTCGGAACGTCGTTTGGCGCGTACCAACTCGCGTATCCGGCGGCCCCGTTCACGGTGTCGGGCAGCGTGAGGTTTCACTTCTGAAGCACACTCGGAGCCCCTGGTCTGCAGCCGTTCTGGGTCCTTGATCCCCGGGCATCGTCGCGGACCAGGAGATCGACGTGGGGTTGTCGAACGGCGACACGCGGCTACTTTGGCCGTTACTTCAACCCCGCCTTCTTCCACAGCGCGTCGACGCGTTTGCGCACGTCCTCCGGCATCCTCATCACCGCGGGCCAGCGGCGCGCGAAACCTTCCTCGGGCCATTTGCGCGTCGCGTCCACGCCCATTTTCGATCCGTAATTCGGAAGGCGGCTGGCATGGTCCAGCGAGTCGATCGGCCCCATTACAAACTGAATATCGCGTTCCGGGTCGATATTGTTCAGCGCCTTCCATGCCACTTCGCGGAAGTTCTGCACGTCCACGTCTTCGTCCACCACCACGATCACTTTCGAGAACATCGCCTGCCCCAGTCCCCAGATCGCGTGCATCACCTTGCGCGCGTGCGCTGGATACGATTTGCGAATCGCCACCAGAATCAGGTTGTGGAAGATGCCTTCGGCGGGCATCGCGATGTCGCGGACTTCGGGCAGTTGCAGGCGCATCAGCGGCAGGAAGATACGCTCGATCGCCTTGCCCATGTAGAAATCCTCCATCGGCGGAGGCCCCACAATGGTCGTCGCATAAATCGGATTCTTGCGATGCGTCACGCAGGTGACATGGAACACCGGGTAATCGTCGTCGAGCGAATAGAACCCGGTGTGATCGCCAAACGGCCCCTCGCGCCGCAGCTCGCCCAGCTCCACATAGCCTTCGAGCACGATCTCTGAGTTTGCCGGCACTTCGATGTCGACCGTCTCGCACTTCACCATCTCGACAGGCTTGGACCGCAGGAAGCCGGCGATCATCATCTCGTCGATGTCGGGTGGCAGCGGCAGAATCGCCGAATACATGGTCGCCGGATCTGCTCCAATCGCCACGGCCACATCCATTTTCTTAACGCCACCTCCGGCGGTGCTCGCTCGGCGATAATGTTCCGCGCCCTGCTTATGGGTCTGCCAGTGCATTCCCGTCGTGCGCTCGTCGAATACCTGCATGCGATAGCAGCCGCAGTTGCGCTTGCCGGTGTCGGGATTCTTCGAAAACACCATAGGCAGCGTGATGAAACGCCCGCCGTCGTGCGGCCAGCACTTAAGCACCGGAAAATAATCCAGCGAAAAATCCTTCTGGCGAATCACTTCCTTGCACGGGCCGTCGTTCACGATCTTCGGAAAGAACGCGCCCACTTCCGCCAGCATCGGCAGCATTTTCAATTTGCCGATGATCCCCTCGGGCATGCGCATTTGCAGAAACTCCGAGATACGCCCGGCCACATCGTCGGCCGTGCTCTCGAGAGCAATCTCCATCCGCTTGGTGCTGGCGAAAGCATTGATCAGCACCGGCACTTTCGAGCCTTTGGGATTTTCGAACAGCAGCGCCGGCCCGCCGTTCTTCACGCTGCGGTCGGCGAACTCGGTGATTTCAAGTTCCGGATCGACCTCGAACGGAATCCGCTTCAACTCCCCGTGCTTATCTAGCGCGCGAATAAACTCGCGCAAATCGGCATAGGCCATAATATAGAGTTTAACCATGCTCGATCAAAAAGGAGCCCATCTGAACCGCACTGATCACCGGCGCCAGCCGCGGCATCGGGCTCGCCTGCGCTCAGGCACTCGCATCCGCCGGAACCCGCGTAATTCTAGCCGCACGCGACGCTGCAAAGCTCGAAGCCGCCTCCGCCGCGATTCCCGGGTCCACGTGGGTCACGTTGGACATGTCCTCGCAAGAGTCCATCAAAGCAGCTTTCGCCAAAGCCGGACCGGTCGACATCCTGGTGAACAACGCCGCCGTGACCAAAGATGGCCTGGCTCTGCGCATGAAGAAAGACGATTGGGACGCCGTGCTCTCGACCAATCTCACCGGCGCGTTTCTCGCCATTCAGCAGGTGATGCAAGGCATGATGAAGGAGCGCTGGGGCCGCATCATCAACATCTCGTCAATTGTAGGGGAAACCGGCAATCCCGGACAAGCGAATTATGTGGCGTCGAAAGCCGGCCTGATCGGTTTGACCAAATCGCTCGCGCAGGAGATCGCCAGCCGCAATATCACTGTCAACGCCATCGCGCCCGGCTTCATCGATACCGACATGACCGCCGCGCTCTCCGACCAGCTAAAACAGAACATGCTCGCGCATATTCCCTTGAAACGTTTCGGCAAACCCGAAGACGTTGCCGCCGCCGTGAAGTTTCTCGCCAGCGAAGAAGCCGGCTATATCACCGGCGCCGTGCTCAACGTCAACGGCGGAATGTATATGTAGGACAGGCCCGCGGCCCGTCGCGACCGCCCTCCCCTTTTTTGGAAGGAGTCGTCGCAGGAGTAACAAATATTGAAGAATCGTTCCGTCCCGGTGGATACGATATTGCCGCATCTGGTTTATGAGGACGTCGGCGGCGCACTCACCTGGCTGGCGAAGGCTTTCGGTTTCACGGAACACTTTCGCTATGCCGAGCCGGGCGGTCCCGTACAAGGCGCGCAGATGCATTTGGGTCATACCTGGATCATGCTCGCGGGTTCACGGCCGGACCGTGCAAGTCCTTCACGGCTCGGCTACCGGACCCAGTCGTTAACCGTTTTCGTCGAAGATATCGATGCCCACTTCCAAAAAGCTAAATCCGCAGGCGCCAAGATTGTGGAAGAAATCCACGAGACCGAGTACGGGGAGCGGCAGTATGGGGTCGAGGACCATGAAAGGTCACCACTGGCTGTTCTCGAAGCACGTTCGTGACGTGAGCCCTGAAGAATGGGGAGCTACCACATCCGGGCGCTGACATGCGCGGCAATACTCTATTTGGGTCCTTTGGCGCACATGAAATGACGCCACATACGCCGCACAGTCATACTATTGTCAAATTCGACGCCACACACTGGCACGAAATGTGCTCACTTGGTGGTGGAGAGATCCCGCCCATGAAAACGTTGGCACGAAGAGTTCTGGTTGCCGGCACACTTATTCTAGGGGCGCATAGCTTGATGGGCGTGCCGCCGCAGGAGGACGATAGCTGGACGGAGGGGGCGAATACAGCGTATCGCCCGGAAACGCCTCCGGTTGACCTCGCGGCGCTGAGACAAAGTGCAGCCAGTGGCGACGCCGACGCGCAGAACAATCTCGGCTTCATGTATGCGAGCGGCCAGGGCGTTCCCAAGGACTTCGCCGAAGCGGCGCGCTGGTACCGCAAGGCGGCCGATCAAGACTACCCCGACGCGCAGAACAACTTAGGCGTGATGTACAACAACGGCCAAGGATTTCCGCGGGACTATGCCGAAGCAATTCGTTGGTATCGGAAGGCTGCCGATCTGGGCGATGTTAAAGCGCAGTATAACCTCGGCCAGCTTTACCGCCATGGGTACGGCGTTAAGCAGGACTATGTCGAAGCGGCGCTCTGGTACCGCAAGGCTGCCGATCAAGACTACGCATACGCGCAGCATAATTTCGGAGTTTGCTATAAGAACGGCCTGGGCGTTCCTCGGGATAACGACAAAGCGTATATGTGGCTCGAACTGGCGGCTTCAAAAACAGTGGGAGCCGATCCCAAGAAGTCCGCCGCAGTTCGCGACACGCTCGCAGTCTATATGACGCCAGACCAGATCGCTCGCGCCCAAAGGCGTGCCCGCGAGTGGGTTCCGGGTGCGGAGTGATGACCTAAGGCCGGTTTTGACCGGCCATGGGCCGGTCCTACTTGAACTCCATGCTTAAGCGGCCGCCGGAGCTCTTGTAGGTCAGCGCCAGATCCTTGAGCTTCAGCTTCACGCTCTCCATCGAGAAATACAGAAGGCCTTCCACTGACTCGTTCGGCTTGGTCTCCCGATCCGGCATTTCCTTGGATTTGAGCCCCGCGAGCAGCGCCTCGTCCGACCGGCTTATCGGCTTTGCTTATCCCGCCCACGCCCGTGAATCCGGGCTGTTGTGATGTGCGCATAGCCCCGCGCCGCCTGGTCCCGCTTCACGATCAACGCGCTTCCCCCCCGCCAGTTCCTCCGGCGCCAGCGCATCGCCGCGGTCTCCGTCTTTGCGCGAAAGCAGCGAAAAGTCGTCGGGCCCAATGCGCATGGGATCGCCGGTTTTGTTGCTCGCCTTCACCCGCGCCACGACGATACCCGGACCCAGGTCCGAGCCTACCGCGTCGTGAATCTGCGCCGGATCGAGCAGCAGGGTTCCCGTCAGTTCGATGTTGTCGTTGCCCGCTTGCCCCGGAAACGCCTTCTGTCCGCGGCCATCGCGGGGTGTATATTAGATCGTCAGTCATGTTGTACGATCTGCGCTGGGCGCTCCGCTGGTTCCGCAATAGTCCAGTTTTCACTCTCGCCGTAACTGCCATTCTGGCGTTGGGTATTGGGGCGAACACCGCCGTATTCAGCATCGTGGACGCGGTCCTGCTACGACCCCTTCCTTACGCTTCCGCGCGACGCCTCGTCCGAATCGAGGAAACCAGCACGAAGGTCCCAATCGCCGGCATCCCCGCGACGGACTATCTCCGTTTGCACAACCGCTCCGATCTCTTTTCTAGAATCAGTGCGTTCCAGAAAGACGTGGTGACCATCACTGACACTGATGAACCAGTGCAAGCCGTGGCACTGCGTTGTACCGGCGGAATATTTCAAATGCTTGGCAGTCAAGCCCAACTGGGGCGCACCCTACTCGACACTGACGATCAGCCTAATACTACAAACATCACCGTGTTAAGCGATCGCTTATGGCGACGCTTGTTCCATGCCGACCCATCCGTGATCGGCCGCAAGATTGTTATCTCGGACGAAGCCGTTACCGTCGCCGGCGTCATGCCACCCGACTTCGAGTTCCCCTCCTCCGAGTACGAAATGTGGATGCAACTCCGCCCCAGCGTGTGGTCATAGAGGCGTTCAAGTTCTCGATGACCCCGCTCTTAATTGGATTGCTGGTGAGTGTAGCGGCAGCGCTAGTGTCCCGAGTCAGAAGTTAGTATAAATAATAGGAACCTGCTTGTTATGCTGGGAATCCAACCAGCATGGGTCGACCAACCAAGCCAATCGTGGTGAGTGAAGAGGATCGCGTCAAGCTGCAGGAGTGGGCCCGGCGGCCTAAAACTGCGCAGCGTTTATCGATGCGGGCACGCATTATATTGGGTTGCGCCGACGGGATGGAGAACCGACAGGTGGCTCGTCAACTGCGCATCACCGATCAAACGGTGTGCAAGTGGCGGGAGCGATTTCGCTCCAGCGGTCTGGAGGGATTGGCCGATGAACCTCGGCCAGGCACTCCGCGCAAGATTTCGGATGCGCAAGTGGAGGCGCTTATCACGCGTACATTAGAAACGACGCCTTCGCAGGGCACGCACTGGTCGACACGAACCATGGCACAGGCGACAGGAATGTCGCAGTCCGCAATATCCCGCATCTGGCGGGCGTTCTCGTTGCAGCCGCACCGGGTGGAGACCTTCAAGCTGTCCACCGATCCGTTCTTCGTCGAGAAGGTTCGGGACATCGTGGGCTTGTATTTGAACCCGCCGGAACGGGCTCTGGTGCTGTGTGTGGATGAAAAGAGCCAAGTCCAGGCCCTGGATCGAACGCGTCCTGTACTGCCGTTACGGCCCGGCCTGCCCGCTCGTCAAACTCACGATTACATCCGTAACGGAACCACTTCACTGTTCGCCGCTCTCGATGTAGCTACCGGGAAAGTAATTGGGTCTTGTCACCGCCGTCACCGCCATCAGGAGTTCCTCCGCTTTTTGGAACGAATCGACGAAGCTGTCCCTGACCAACTCGATATTCACCTGGTGATGGATAACTACGGCACTCACAAGATGCCCAAAGTGAAGCGCTGGTTTGCACGTCATCCCCGCTATCATGTGCACTTCACCCCAACCAGCGCCAGTTGGCTCAATCAAGTCCAACGATTCTTCGGCCTGCTTACCGACAGGCGTATCCGGCGCGGCACCTTCGGCAGCGTTCGCGAGTTAGAGGCCGCCATCCGCGACTATCTCCTCCTCCACAATCAAAACCCTCAGCCCTTCGCCTGGACCGCCGACGCCGACTCCATCCTCAAAAAGATCGCCCGCTTTTGCATGCGGACTTCTGACTCAGTGCACTAGGAGGTTGCTGAAAAACTCTTTCGCGGTGTAGCCTCAAACATTTCTGGGTCGTCTTGATATATATGAGAGGACCTGACGAGAAGCAAGACGCGATCTTCAGTTACATTTCGCCGGAGGAGCGGGTGCCGGCGGACCATCCTTTGCGCAAGATCCGGACGCTAGTGGATGAAGTTTTGCGGGACATGTCCCGGCAGTTCGCGAAGCTGTACGCCGACACCGGGCGTCCGTCGATCGCACCGGAGCGGCTGTTGCGTGCGCTGCTGTTGCAGGTTTTCTATTCCATCCGCAGTGAACGGTTGCTGATGGAGCAGTTGGATTACAACCTGCTGTTCCGCTGGTTCGTGGGCATGGGGATGGACGAGCGAGTGTGGGACGCCACCGTGTTCACCAAGAATCGGGATCGGCTGCTGAACCAGGAGGTGGCGGAAGCCTTCTTTCGGCGCGTGCTGAAAGCGGCCCAGCCATTCATCTCCGACGAACACTTCACGGTGGATGGGACGCTGATCGAAGCGTGGGCCTCCCAAAAGAGTTTTCAGCGTAAAGAGGACGGTCCGCCAGACGGCGAAAACTTTCACGGTCACAAGCGCAGCAATCAGACGCACCAGTCCGCAAGAGTTCGGGCAGCGAGGCGCGGCTGAGCTACCTGGGTCACACGCTGGTGGAGCATCGCAACGGGTTGATCGTGGGGACCTATCTGACACAGGCTGACGGGTACGCCGAGCGGGATGCCGCGCTGCTGATGGCTCACCAGAAACGGCGCAAGAGTAGCAAGCCCATGACACTGGCCGCGGACAAGGCTTACGACACGCAAGACTTCGTGGGAGCACTGCGCGAGCTGAAGATCACGCCCCACGTGGCGCAAAACGAGCGTAACCGCCGGAGCGCCATTGACGGAAGAACCACACGCCACCAGAGCTATCAGATCAGTCAAGCCAAGCGCTACTGGGTCGAGAAACCGTTCGGCTGGATGAAGTCCGTCGGCCCGCTCCGCAAGGTCAAGTTGCGAGGTCGGGAAAAGCTGTGGTGGCTGTTCACTTTTACGGCAGCGGCGTTCAACATCTGGCGCATTCCGAAGTTGCAGGCGGCGCCATGCTGAAACCGGCATCCCACGGCTCGATTCGACTTCGCCAACGGCCTGCGGCACCCTATCCTTCCCCGCTTCTCCGTTGATTTAAGCCTCTTCCATCAGTCCAAACGCCGCGCTGGCCCGTTTTTCAGCAAGCTCCTAGTCCTCTTCCGGCTGCTCGGTAGCTTGATCTACGAAATCGGCACGAATGATCCGGTGACCTATATTGGAGCGTCCGCCCTAGTGATCATGACAGGTGTAATTGCCAGTCTCAGGCCAGCAATGAAAGCAGCACTCGCCGATCCACTAGACACATTGCGAGTTGACTAAATCTCTGAGCTGCCTTTCAGCGAGTCGGCCAGGAAATCACAATTCCGTTGACGATCCTTTCGGCCCGAGTTGGGCGTATAAGGCGTTGGACAGCCCATGGCCTCTCACGACCGGCCATGGGCCGGTCCTACTTGAACTCCATGCTCAAGTGCCCGCCGGGGCCCTTATACGTCAGCGCCAGATCCTTGAGCTTCAGCTTCGCGCTCTCCATCGAGAAATACAGCAGACCTTCCACCGAGGCGCTGGGCTTGGTCTCCTGATCCGGCATTTCCTTGGATTTGAGCGCCGCCAGCAGCGCCTGATCCAGCGGTTTATCGGCTTTGCTCATCCCTCCAACGCCGGTAAATCCGGGCTGATTAGTGATCTGCGCCCAGCCCCGCGCCGCGGTGTCCCGCTTCACGATCAACGCGCTCCCTCCCGCCAGTTCCGCCGGCGCCAGCGCATCGCCGCGATCACCGTCTTTGCGCGAAAGCAGCGAAAAATCGTCGGGCCCAATGCGCATGGGATCGCCGGTTTTGTTGCTCGCCTTCACACGCGCCACGACGATACCCGGACCCAGGTCCGAGCCTACCGCGTCGTGAATCTGCGCCGGATCGAGCAGCAGAGTTCCCGTCAGCTCGATGTTGTCATTGCCGGCTTGCCCCGGAAACGCCTTCTTGTCGGCGGCCATCGCGGTCATCGCCGAAAGCGCACACAAGATCACGACGGTTGCAGACAGCTTCATGACATCACCTCAACATCGTCTTAACGCGATCCAAAAACTGCGGGTCCACCCAATTCTGGTTGCTGATGATCTTCTCGCGCACCTTGCCGGTGGAATCGATCAGGTAAGTTTCCGGAATCTGAAACGTGCCGTAGTTACTCGATATGTTCGCTTCGGGGTCGCGCGCGGTGGGAAAATCGACCCGGAAGCGGCGCAGAAACTGTTCATAGCGCTTCTGGCTGGTATCGATGCTCACCCCCAGCACCACGACTCCTTCGGGACCCAGCACATGCTGGAAGGCTTCGAGCGACGGTACTTCCTGGACGCAGGGCGCGCACCACGAGGCCCAGAAATTCAACACCAGCAGCTTGCCGCCGAAATCCGCCCGCGTGTACGTTCGCCCGTCGTCCCCGACGATCTTGAAATCCGGCGCCTGATCACCGGCGTTGGTGACGTGCACATCCATCGTGCCGGCAACCACCCACACCAAGGCCCCCGCCAGCAGGACTATCGCCGCCGTCAGCAGCCGGTCGATACCTTGTCCGGCACCTTGCCCTACACCTTGGCCAGCCCCGGGGCTATCTTTAGACTTCACGCTATCATTTTATAGGATCGGGCCAAACGCTGCATCGCTAGTGCCCGTCCAGGCATCTATATATTGAGCTATGCTCCTCACCCGCAAAGCCGAATTCTCCGCTTCGCACGTCTGCCGCAACCCGGCCTTGGGCGAGGACGAGAATCGCGCGCTCTATGGCGCTAACGCCAATCCGCACGGCCATGGCCACAACTATGTGCTGGAAGTCACCATCGAGGGCGATCCCGACCCCGTCACCGGCATGGTCTTCGACCTCCGCGAACTGAAGGAAATCATCAACGCCGAAGTGGTCGATCCCATGGATCACCGATTCCTCAATCACGAGGTCCCGCCGTTCGACCGCATCGTTCCCACCACCGAAAACATCGCCGTCGAGATCTGGAAGCGCCTGCACAGCCGCATCGCTCTCCCCAACGCGCGGCTCAAGAATGTCCGCCTCTATGAGACCGCCGACCTCTACGTCGATTACGGAGGCGAGGCATGAGACTGACGCGCCGCTATCGCTTCTCCGCCTCGCATCGGCTCAACTCCGACGCGCTCACGCCGGATGAGAACGCGCGCCTTTACGGCAAATGCAATAACCCCTTCGGCCATGGGCACGATTATGTTCTGGACGTGTCAGTCGAAGGCCAGCTGGATGCGTCCGGCCAGATTGTGGATCGCAATGCGCTCGACACGCTTGGTGCAGGAGCGCGTGCTCGGACACGTCGATCACCGCAATCTGAATTGCGATCTTCCCGAGTTGCAGAGCCAGGTCGCGACCACCGAGAACCTCGCGTTCGCGATCGAGCGAATGCTCGCGCGGGACTGGACACTGCCTGCGCGCCTGGCGCGCGTGCGCATTTCGGAAACTGCGAGGAATACCTTCGAACTGGAAACCAAATGAAGCAGAAGTCACTCGTTAAAATGCCTGTAAAAATGCCCACCCCCGGAGACGGCAAGATCGCCAGCGGCTTGCCGGAGATGCTGCGGATGTGGGGCGAAGATCCTACGCGCGAAGGCTTGATCCAGACCCCTCAGCGCTGGGAGCGCGCCATGCAATATCTCACCAGCGGCTACCGGACCAATCTGACGGAAGTGGTGAACGGAGCGCTCTTCACCGTGGACTTCGATGAGATGGTGGTGGTCAAAGATATCGAATTCTTCAGCCTCTGCGAGCACCACCTGCTGCCGTTCTTCGGCAAGATCCACGTGGCCTACCTGCCTAAGGACAAGGTGATCGGCCTGAGCAAAATCCCGCGTGTGGTGGACATGTTCGCGCGCCGCCTGCAGGTGCAGGAACGCCTCACCCAGCAGATCGCCGAAGCCATTACCGAAGCCGTGTCTCCGCGCGGCGTGGGCGTGCTGTGCGAAGCGCAACACTTCTGCATGATGATGCGCGGCGTCGAAAAACAGCACTCCGGCACCGTCACCAGCGCCATGCTGGGCAGCTTCCGCAGGAACAAAGCCACTCGCGACGAATTCCTGGCGCTCACGCGGAAGTAGTTCCCCACAACTACGGATTGCCATGCCGCGGTGGTAAAGGGGCATAGTGTCCCGACTCGATCGTCGCGACTCATCCAGCCTCGGCGCGAGCGCGCTGGCCGCCTTAAGCGGCGCGGCCGCGTAAGACACGGCCGGATCTCAATCATATTCACCGCATGATCTTGCTCGGTACGTGCGAATATACGTAACCTGACGCAGATCGGTGGGATCTAACCAGCGGAGGTTACCTATGATAAGCCGACTAAGAACGCTAGTGCCCGCAGTGAGCATCCTTTTCCTAACGGCGGGCGCTTCGGGGTTGAACGCGCAGATTATGGACGCGATACAAGCCCACGTGGACCACAATTTCATCATCGGCGACACGACTCTACCGCCTGGTGACTATACCTTTCGGATAATGCAAGGCTCCGAGCTTACAGTTATGACCGCGACCAGCGCAAACGATAAAACCAGTGTGGAATTTATCGTCCGAGAAGCCATTGCCGATCACAATCCCCGCCATTCAGAGCTTGTTTTTCGGAAATATGGAAACACCGAGTTTCTGAACAAGCTTTTCGAGAGGGGATCGAAGATCGGAGTGGCAATTGCGGAAGCCGACAGGGAAGAGGCGCGTGTCGCCAAGCACGGCCTGCGCGGGATGGAACACAGCGAAGAGCAAAAATAACAAAACCACCCGCGACAAATTCCTCGCTCTCGGACGAAAATAACTTCCGTCTTACCGTACGCAAACTGTCGCCGCGGCTAACCGATGGCCGCCTTGTGTTCTGATTCGTTTATCATGCTGTAAAGCCAGCTTCGTCAGTACAAGCCGTCCTGCGCAACCATGATGTCGAATCTTGCATTCGAGTCCACTGGTGAGCGGCTGACCGGCCGCAGCCGCTCGCCCACGCCGCGTCTCCGCGCGGCGTGGGCGTGCTGTGCGAGGCGCAACACTTCTGTATGATGATGCGCGGCGTCGAAAAACAGCACTCCGGCACCGTCACCAGCGCCATGCTGGGCACCTTCCGCAAGAGCAAGGCTACTCGCGACGAATTCCTGGCGCTCACCAGCGTATTGACTGCCGTCAACGCCAATGCCAGAATATAGGCCTGTTTGGTGCTTCGCGCTAAGCGGGTGAGGAGAGGCCCATGCCGCCGGTCAATCAGCCCTCAGTCCATCTGCCTTCCATGAACCGTTGGTGGATCGCCGTCGCGGGTTTCTGCATGCAGATGGCATTGGGGTCCGGCTATGCCTGGAGCGTATTCCGCATTCCGCTGGTCAAGGAATTCGGCTGGAGCATTTCCCAGGTCTCCTTTACGTTTTCGATCACTTGGTTGTTCCTCGGCTTCTCGGGGGTCGTCGGCGGCCTCTGGCTAAATCGCAGCGGCCCCAGGGTGGTGGGAATGGTAGCCGGCCTGCTATGGGGCGGCGGAGTGTTTTTGGCGAGTTTTTCCGCTTACAAGTTGTGGTGGCTGTATCTGACCTATGGCGTGATGGGAGGAATCGGCCTGGGTATGGGTTTCGTTGTTCCAGTGGCGGTTCTTGTTAAATGGTTTCCCGACCGCCGCGGCCTCATCACCGGCATCGCAGTAGGCGGATTCGGAGGAGGAGCGCTGGTTGCGGCGCCCGTCGCCGGCCGGCTCATGCAAAGTTTCGGGACCCTGCCGACCTTCATGTATCTAGGCATCGGCTTCGCCGCCGTTGCGGTCAGCTCCGGCTTCTTCATGCAGAATCCTCCGGAAGGCTGGAGGCCCGCGGGCTGGACACCATCCGCGGCGCAGATATCGCAACGCTGCGATCGGGATTATACGCTCCGCGAAGCATTGCGAACCTGGCAATGGTGGGCCATCTGCGCGCTGTTGTCGATCAACACGATCGCCGGCATATCGATCGTGTCGCAGGCGGCGCCCATCTTTCAGGAGCTAGGCAAAGTGAGCGCAGTTACGGCCGCAACCTTCGTCGGCATCGTCAGCTTGGGCAACGGACTGGGCCGCGTGTTCTGGTCTTGGATCTCGGACGTCACCAGCCGAAAAGCAGCGTTCTTCGCGATGTATTTGATACAGGCCGTCATCTTTTGGAGTTTTCACAGCATCTCGTCTCCCGCGATTCTGCTCTTAGCGAGTTTCATCATCCTGTGCTGTTATGGAGGAGCCTACGGCATCACGCCGGCCTTCGCAGCGGATTATTTTGGCCCTCGCCATGTCGGACCGATCTTTGGATTGATGCTGCTGCCATGGGCGTTCCCGGCGGCGTTTGGCCCCCTACTCTTCGCCTACCTGCGGCAGTCGACGGGCGGTTATAACCAGGCGCTGTATTTGATCGCGGGAATTCTCACCGTGGCGATGATACTTCCGGTACTAGTCTCCCCGCCCGGTCAGCACAGGGTGGCCAAAGAAACGGCGGTCGCCACCGGAGCGCCTTTCGAGGCCATCTCTGGAATCGACCGCGAGGCCTAGTTCCCTGGTGAGCACTCCGGCCACGCAACACATGCAATGCATGGAAGTCTGGGGAGGCAGTCAGCTCACATCGCGCGGCGTGGCGTTCGGAGGTCTCGACGCTTGGGTTTACAGCAAGCCCTATGGAAATGCGCAGCACGGCGGGGATGTTTACTATGCATCCAGCTGCGCCACGGGCCGCATCAGCCGTCTGCTGCTGGCGGATGTGTCGGGGCACGGAACATCGGTCGCCGCCACCGCGGCGGATTTGCGAACGCTCATGCGGCGCTTCGTCAACCGCCTGGATCAGACGGAATTCGTGCGCCTGCTCAATCAGCAGTTCGCCGTGATGTCGAAAGCCGGGACTTTCGCCACCGCGATTGTCGCCACCTTTTTCGAGCCCAGCCGGCGCATGACCATTTGCAACGCTGGTCATCCCCGTCCTCTGATCTATCGCTCCGCGCAGAAGAAATGGGATTTCCTGGTTTGCGATGGAAAGGCCGATGACGGGAAGGCCGGCGCCACGCCCAGCAATATCCCGCTGGGGCTGCTGGAGATGTCGGAGTACGAGCAGTTCGACGTGGAGCTGGAGCCCGGCGATTGCGTCCTCAGCTACACCGATGCCCTGATGGAATCGAACGATGCCAATGGCGAGATGCTGGGCGAGCAAGGCGTGCTGCGGATCGCCCGCTTGCTGGGCGATATGGACCCGGCAGAACTGACCGGAGCGCTTCTGCGGGAGATCGCAGAGCGTTATCCCGAGAACCTCTCCGACGACGACGTGACGGTGCTCCTGGTGCGCTCGAGCGGACGCAAACTGCGCTTTTCGCTGGCTGAGCAGTTCGGAGCCTTGCTGCGCTTCTCGCGCTCGCTGATCGGCGCGCTCAATCCGCGAGCCGAGCGGCCCCCGTTCCCCGATGCGAACCTGGCGAACATCGGAGGAGCGATCATCCCCGCACTCGGACGGCGCTGGCGCGCCCGCGGCTAGGCTTCTGCATTGCACTCAATTGCGATAGAATACCCAACCATGATGACGAATTCTTCGTTGGAATCCGCTCTCGAGCGGCTGCGTGACCGCCGCGCGTTCCTCAAGTTTCTGGCGGGCAGCCCCTACATCGCGGCCCTGGGCGGCGTGAGCGCGGCAGCCTTCGACACCCAACAGGCCGCCACCGCGAACGGCGATGTCATCGCGGATCCCAAGGAAGCTCTCGACGTGTTCGACTTCGAAGAGGCCGCGCACCGCAAAGTCGCGCCCGGCCACTGGGCCTACATGGCCAGCGGTGTCGATGACGACGGCACCATCCGTGCCAATCGCGAGGGATTCAAGCACGTTCAGCTGCGCCCCCGCCGCCTGTTCGACGCCACCAAAGTTGACACGCGCACCGAACTGTGGGGGATAACATATAAAACTCCCATCTTCACCTGCCCCACCGGCGGCGAGAAGTCGTTCCATGCCGAGGGCGAGCTCGCCGTGGCTCGCGCGACCAAGGCTCGCGGCACGCTGCAAGTGCTTTCCACCGCTACCTCCACCGGCGTCGAAGATGTGTGCCAGGCGCACGGCCAGCCCGTCTGGTATCAGCTCTACGCGCCTTCTTCGTGGGCCGTCACCGAAAAAATTGTGCATCGCGTCGAAGCCGCCGGCTGCCCGGTGATCGCGCTCACCGTCGACAACACCACCGGACGCAACAGCGAAACCTATAAGCGTATGCGGCCCAAGGATCTCAGCCAGTGCGTCGTGTGCCACGGCCCCGGCGAGCCTCCCGGCTCCCGCAAACGCCCCATGTATGAGGGCATCGATATGACCGGCGTCAGCGGGACGAATCCCGCGATGGACTGGGACTTCGTCGACCGCCTGCGTAAACTCGTCTCGGTGAAGCTGCTGGTGAAAGGGATCGACGGACGCGAAGACGCGCGGCTGGCGCTGGAGCACGGATTCGACGGCGTTTGGGTTTCGAACCACGGAGGCCGTTCGACCGAAACTCTCCGCGCCACCATCGAAGCCTTGCCGGAGGTGGTGGCAGAAGTCGGCGGCCGCATCCCGGTGTTCGTCGACGGCGGTTTTCGCCGCGGGACGGACGTGTTCAAAGCGCTCGCTCTCGGCGCCACCGCCGTTGGCATCGGCCGTCCGTTCTTGTGGGGCTTGGGCGCTTTCGGGCAAGCCGGCGTGGATCGCGTGCTCGAAATCATGCAGGGCGAATTCAAACTCGCGATGGGAAACTGCGGCACGCAGAGCGTGGCGAAAATCACCCGCGACCGCGTGGCTACGCCGGATTGGCACAGCTAGATTTTCGCTGCACCGTCAATGAAAATGGCGCCAAGTATGGTGCGAATCGCACCACGACGGTGAGGGATATCTAAGCGCCCAGACTTCGGCGCAGATCGGGTATGACCACTTTGGTCTATGGCGCAGCCGCTTACCTTACCCCACCGGCGGTTTGCGCTTGTGCCAATCGGTCTGGGACTGAAAGGCGCGGCCCACGCCGATCAGATGATTTTCGAACCAGGGCCGCCCGATTAGCGAAATCCCCACCGGCAATCCGCCGGCGAATCCGCAGGGCAAAGAAATCGCCGGCAGGCCCGCTAAATTGCCGGCAGGGATAATGCCCGTGAGACCGCGTCCACCTGCGACTGGACTCCCGGCGCCGCCTCCGCCCGTGCCGTCGGCAATGCGCGGTGCGGGAGTTGGCCGGGATGGAGCGAGCAACATATCGATGTCGTAAAACATTTCGCGGAATGCGGCGCGCACCAGCGAGCGGATGCGCATGGCTTTCAAATAATCGATCGCGGAAATATCCAACGCCGCCTTCAATGTCGCCGCCTGCGCCGGGTCCGCCATCTGCTCGATCTTCGGGCCGCGAATGAAGTCCTCGAAGATCGAGGCGGCTTCCGCGCCGATCACGGTCTCGACCAGCGCGCCGTAGGGAAAGTCGGGAATTTCGACTTCCTTGAACTTCGCGCCCAGGCCCTTCATCACACCCAACGCGGCCTGCAACGCGGCTTGCGCGTCCGGCGCAGCGCGTTCGAAATCGATGGGCGCGTAGCCTATGGTGAAGTCGGTCATCTTGCGGTCGAATTGCGGTACGTAGGCGAAGCCCTTGCGCGCCGAACCCGGGTCTTCCGCATCGCCGCCTGCGATGACGTGCAGCACCAGGCCGCAGTCTTCGGCCGAGCGGCACATGGGCCCGATCTTATCCAGGGTCCACGCGAGCGACATGGCGCCGCGGCGGCTCACCAGCCCGTAGGTCGGCCGCAATCCGGTCACGCCGCAGAAGGCGCTCGGCGTGATGATGGAACCGGACGTCTCCGACCCTAGCGCGAAGGTCACCAGTCCCGCCGCGGCAGCGATGCCCGCACCGCTCGACGACCCGCCGGACCAGCGCGTGCGGTCCCACGGATTCTGCCCCGCGCCGGTGGATGAAGCCGCCGCCGTGCGGTAGCTCACGCCGCCGGCCAGTTCGACCATGGCGAGTTTGCCGATCAGGATCGCTCCCGCCTTGTCGAGCTTCTGGATCACGAACGCGTCTTCGTCGAACTTTTGTCCGGCAAAAGCGCGCGAGCCCCATTCGGTAGGCTGTTTCTTTACAGCCAGCAGATCCTTCGCGCCGTACGGAATACCTTGCAGCGGGCCGCGCGTGCGGTCACGCTTCAGATCGCCGTCGACGTCCTTGGCTTTCTTGAGGGCGCTCTTGCGCAGCGAAAGCGCCAGGGCGTTGTGGGCCGCGCCGATTTTCTCCAGGCGATCACAGAAGGCGCGCGTGAGCTCAACCGCCGAATATTCTTTGGCGCGGAGACCGGCCGAGATCTCGCCTATGCTGGCAAAGAACACGTCGCCCGAGAGAGTCTTCGCCGCCATGACGCTAGGCCTCGAAGCGCGTCGCCGGCTCGATGTTGCGTGGCAGTTTGACGGCGGCCAGTGCGCGCGAGGCTTCTTGAACGCGATTGCTCGCCGGAGCAGGAGTAGAGGCTGGGGCGGGTGTCTGCGCGCTAGCTCTCCCGCCGAGCAGAGCGGGTGCTACCAAGTATTTGGCCAGCGAACGCCGAGTCAAGCGAGGAGGTTTCATATCGCCATTATGGCGCTATTTAGGCGCGCCCGGCGTCATCTAGTTCTTGATCACCTTGCCGCCCTTCATCACGAACTTGACGCGTTGCAGTTCGGTGATGTCGGCGAGCGGATCGCCGGATACCGCGATCAGGTCGGCGATATTTGCCTTTATCGATCGATCCGATCTGGTCCTGCCATCCCAGCACTTCGGCGTTGATGGTGGTCCCGGCCTGGATGGCGCGCGCCGGAGTCAGGCCCGCGCGTTTCACCAGCCATTCGAATTCGAGCGCCTGCGTGCCATGCGCGAACGTGGAGCCATCGACTCCGCTGCCCATCATCACCTTGATGCCTTTGGTCGCGGCGGCCATCGACGCCGCCTTCTCAAAAATAGGAATGATACGATACTTGCCGCCGGTGCTCTTTGCGTCGTTGTCGTCCATGTACGGCTCGGTGTAACGAATGCCGGTGGGGTCGTAATACAGGCCCTTGGCGGCCATCATATTTACCTGCTCCTGATCGAGTCCGAAGCCGTGCTCGATGGTGTCGCATCCCGCGACGATGGCGTTCTTCTGCCCTTCGCCGCCATAGACGTGGCAGCCGGCCTTCTTACCCAGGCGATGCGTTTCGTCAACCAGCGCACGCAATACCGGCAGCGGATAAGTCACCACGTATTGGTCCTTTCCGTCGGGCGTGAAGGAGTACGCACCCGCTGGGTAGAGCTTGATCCAATCCGCGCCGTGTTGGATCTGCGTGCGCACGGCGGCGCGCGCGTCTTCGACGGAACGAACCACGGTGCTGCCGAGCGGGTTGTCGGGCTTCGAGGGGTCGGCGGGCTTGTCTCCCCACACGATGCCCAGCGTCGATACCTGATAGCGCGGGCCGTCGAGGACGCCGCGATTGATGGCGTCGCGGACGGCGATGTCGCCGTAGCCGTTGCCGTGAGTGCTCATGTCGCGCGCCGCGGTGAAGCCCGCGCGGAGGTCGTTTTGCACGTTCTGGACGGCCAGCAGCATGGCGGCTTCGGTGGCGCCGTCGGGTTTGCGCGCATTGAACATGTGCGTATGCGCGTCGATCAAGCCGGGCAGAACGGTGGACTGGCGCAGATCGATCACTTCGGCTCCCGCCGGGATCTTCACTTGACCCTCGGCGCCGACTTCGGTGATGCGATCGCCCGAGAGCAACACCACCTGGCGCGTCAGCATCTGGCCGGTTTTGCTGTCGAACAAACGGCCGGCGCGGATCGCCATCGTGCGCGGAGCGGGCGCGCACTTGTAAATGCCGCCGTCGGAACTGATGCAGGGCACCGCACCCGCCCCTCGCCACGGCGCGGGAGGCGGCTGGGGCTGAGCCAAGAGTGTCGCCGCGCCCAGCGACATCGCTAGCGCGCTCAAGGTCAATTTCGATTGCATTGCGATTACCTCACAGCTGAGTTGGCCGTCTTCGCGTGATTCTGTTCGTGCATCAGCGAGAGCGCTTCGAGCGCTGCCCGCTCCATCACGGCCCGCGGCGCGCTGTCGCCGGTGAAGATCTCGAACTGGCGCACGGCCTGTTCGATGAACATCTCAAGGCCGCTGATACATTCGGCGCCCTGGCTCTTGGCCTTGCGCAGCAACAGGGTCTCGAGCGGATTGTAGACCATGTCGAAGACCAGCTTCGCCGGGATACGGCTGTTGAAGAAACATTCGCCGGAGCGCGGACTCATCCCCAGCGGCGTGGCATGGACCAGCACATCGAACATGCGCGCATCGGCTTGTTCGCGGGTGAGCAGTTCGGCTCCCACCGCGCGCGCAAGGACCCGCACGCGATCCAGATTCCGTCCGGTGATGGCGAGCTTCGCGCCAGCCTCCGCCAGCGCATACACTGCGCCGCGGGCCGCGCCTCCATTGCCGGCGATCAACGCCGTCGCTTTACCCAACCGTAAACGCTTGGCCAGCGGCCGAGTCACCCCGTCCGCGTCGGTATTGGTGCCGCGCCATTTGCCGGACTTGCGCCACACCGTATTGACTGCGCCGATCCGCCGCGCAAGCGGTTCCACCACGTCCAGATAACGGATGATTTTCTGTTTGTGCGGAAGGGTGACGCTGAAGCCGGATAGCGGCAGCTTGGCCGCCAGATGGAAGAAATCCTTGAGCTGCACCGGATGCACCAGGAACGGCAGATACACGGCATCCACGCGACGCGCTTGAAACGCGCGATTGTGCACGGCGGGCGAAATCGAGTGGCGCACCGGGTCGGCAATCACGCCATAAATTTTGGCGTTGCGCGAGATCTTGTCCACGCGATAAAGATTCCGCAACTGGCTGGCCGACACCTGGCCGGTTGCGGTTCCCGCAGCCGTATTGGGCGCGGCGTAAGTGTAGATTCCGCCGAACCCGGGCGACAGGACGCGCGTGGGGAAGCCGGTCTCGCCCATCGCCAGCAGCACGGTATCGACCTTCGGATAGGCCCGCGCGATCTCCAACACTTTGTAGTTATCGGAAGGTTTCTTGGCGGTGGTAACGATCTTATAACCGTCGGCGGCGACGCGCTGCATGCGGCGCATCACGGCGTCGGTGGGCGGCGTGCCCCCATAATTATGGTAGGAAAGCAGCAAATAGGCCCGCGAACGCAGGCCTTCCAGGCGCGGGCGGCAGCCCTCGGCGCTTTCGATCTCCAGGTCAACCGCTTTGGCCCCGGCGGCGATGGCTGCTTCGAGGACCCGCAACTGCTCTTCGATGCTGCCGTTGAAGCGGCCCGCATTCTGGTGGCGGCGGCAGGTGGCCAGAATGACGCAATCGGCATGGCGCGCCAGAAATTTGCGGATCGCGGCGACGCCTTGTTCGGGCTTCGCGAGGTAATCCAGGCGGAACTCGAAGAAGCGCTCGCCTGCATCGTATTCGCTGCGCGCGTGGGCCAAGAGCGCCTCGGCGTCTGGAAATCCCAGCGCTATGCAGATACGCGGGAATGCAATTCGCGGCGGCATTGAAGACAGAACAGCATATCACGTCAATGGGGGTCCTGAGCGCCGGGGGCCGCGACGCGGCTGCTCGAGTTCCGGACGTCAACTCCTATATTGGAGTTGTATGGACAAGCCCACTCAAAAAATCACGCCATTCCTGTGGTTCGATCACCAGGCCGAAGAGGCCGCCACATTTTACACTTCCATTTTCAAGAACTCAAAAATCGAGACTGTGACCCGCTACGGCGACGCGGGGCCTGGCCCGAAAGGCAGCGTGATGACGATCGCGTTCGCACTCGACGGACAAAAGTTCGTGGCGCTCAACGGCGGCCCGCAGTACCAATTCAACCCGGCAATCTCGTTCGTCGTCAACTGCGAAGGGCAAGAGGAGGTGGACCACTATTGGGAAAAGCTCACCACCGGCGGCAAGGAAATCCAATGCGGCTGGCTCGTGGATAAATATGGCGTGTCGTGGCAAATCGTGCCGAAGGTGCTGGTCGAGCTGCTGCGCGACAAAGACCCAGCGCGCTCGCAGCGAGTGATGAAGGCGATGTTTCAGATGAAGAAGATCGACATCGCCGGCTTGAAAGCTGCCTACGATCAGACTTGAGAGCCTGCGCACCATTTTGGTGCATAATGATGTTGTGAAGATGGGTGAGAAAGCGGTTCGCCAGAGCGTAAGTCTGCCTCCCAGGCTAGCGAAGCAAGTGGGTAGCTTGGCCAAGAGTCGAAAACTGAGCAAGAATCGCATGTTATTGGAACTGATCGAGAACGGCATAGATGCAGAGAAGCGAAAGCAGCAGCAGTTTTTCGCTCTGGCGGAGCGTTTCCGCAACGAGCAGGATCCGGAGACGGCCAACCGCCTGGGCGATGAACTTGGCCGTATGGTCTTCGGCGGCTGATGCCGCAACTCGAGCGTTGGGACAACCTGCTCACGCGGGTGCGGCAACATCTGATCGAGCGGATGCGTGACCGCGAGATCAGCGTCTCGGATCTAAATCAACTTCGCCTCTGGGTCGAGACCCGGCCTGAGATGCCCGAGGGCGACTGGTACAAGGACTTCGGCTCTTTCAAAGTCTGCGGCAGCGGATCGTACGCCAAAATGTTCCTACTCCGAGGGCAAGTCGCCAAGGGCCAGCCCTCTGATCATCACGCTTTGGGCGAATACTCCTGCCTTATCGCGCATAACGTGCATCCCAGTCAGAGTGATTCCCACTCCTCAACTTCAAGATGAGCTTGATTGAGGATGCTCCGCAGCGTCCCCACGGGAATCTCATGTTTCCTGGGCACAATCACGGTATCCACGGCCGACTCCGATTGCCGGACAAACTTCACGTGGCTGCCCTTCTGACTGGCTTCTACAAAACCTGCAGCATGCAGGCGGCGCTTCACTTCGCGGAAAGGCTCAGGCTTAAGCCGCCCCAACCTCAACCTCAATCAGCCGGACCTGCGGTGGGCGGGTCGCTTGTGGTGGTTCGAAATAGAGTTCCAGAGCTTCCTTGAGATTGGACAACGCTTCCGCTTCCGTTTCACCTTGGCTTGCGACATCCAGCTCAAGACATTGAGCCACGTACCAATCGCCTTCTCGCCAAACGCTTGCCGCAAAGGGGCGCTTCATACCTAAATTCTGTCATAAGCATCAGGCCGTCGCCAGCTTGACCCGCGATATGTCGCGCGGTGCATATCTATCGCCGGTCACATGATGGTGTAACCCGCTAACCGCCGAAATGCAAAGCTCACGTTTACATGAGCGCTACAATAGGGCGATGGGATTCGACGACTACAAAGTCGTGCTGTATCGAAACCAGCCTGATGGTTGGGTGGCGGAAATTCCGGCAATTCCCGGATGCCACGCCCTGATGCCGACTCGGGACGAAGCGCTGGTTGAGCTCGCTGCCATTTTTCGGTTGATTTCGGACGAGTACGCGGACCGCAAAGAGCCCTTACCCGCCGACAAGACCGAGATCGTGGATGCCTAGCGCCCGGCTGACGAGCTCCCGTCGCGTTGCGGCCAAACTCGGTTTCCTAAAGGCTCGCCAGACCGGGAGCCATGAACGATGGAGACATCCTGATGGGCGTCACTTGTGCAGCTGCGGACTCTGACTTGAGATATCCTTGATGGCAAGCCCACCAAAGTATTTGGGAGCCGCAATGAATACAACTTCCGCTCATGAAGCATATTCATAAGGAGTACCAGCGGCCATTTCTCTTGGAGCCTACCAAGCTTAATAGGCTCGTGGGCAAGATCCACGAGCGTCTCGCAGACCACGCGAACAGCACTTTGTATGATCGTTTTGAGGTTTTCCTTGCCGGCAGTCGACGCGAAGAGATGACCACGGTAGATGATGTGCTCGCCCTCGATAATTCTCGCAAACGCA
The DNA here is from genome assembly GCA_963779075.1 of Bryobacterales bacterium. Classification (GTDB taxonomy): domain Bacteria; phylum Acidobacteriota; class Terriglobia; order Bryobacterales; family Bryobacteraceae; genus Palsa-187. The sequence goes on along the minus strand of CAVZWS010000008.1, from coordinate 190,472 downwards.
AGATCGAGCGCCTCGTAATCGTATGCTCGGCATCTACACCTGGCGCGGCGAGGCCGGAGCACGAGGTACAGATCGATTTTGGTTACCCAAAACCAAGCGGCGGGACCCCAAACAGCAACACCAAGCTCGTTGCCGTTAGCGTTCGTAGCGATGACAATGCTTGGGCAAGCCGCACTCTTTCGGAAGTTGAGGAGCAAGCTGAACGTACCTGGATACATCACTCTTGGCCCATCGGATCTCTCATAGTACTCCTGATCCTTCTCCCAGTCATGCTGTTTTTTTTGACGTTCCCGTTTATTCCACTTCGCTTTATACCGACGGGTCCCGCCCAGCTTTGGCTTATGAGTTCGGATGTCGATCGCATTGACGCGATGCTCAGAGATCACCCTACACTCACAGACGAAAATCTACGAGAAATTGCAACGATGCAACTTCGGAATGTCGTCGGATCTCCGAGCCCTCCCCACTCGACTCCGCCGAACCAGGTAACGCGAACCCTATTCTTAGTGGTGCCGTTAATTGTAGTCTTCGCCTGCGTCTTGGTCTTGGTTAAGTGTTACCCAAGCGCAGTATTTTTGTGGGGTGACGAGGTGGAGAGATACGCCAACACGGTACAGAGGCGCAAAATAGCTTGGAACATCATTGTTGGTGTAACAGTGGTGGGTGTCCTATCGAAGTTCTTCTTTGAGGGCCTGTCATACTGGATTCCGCGGTAATCGTAGACTGTATTGGCTTGACGCCAATGGGTGCCACCAGGTCGTATAAACGCGCTAGCCAGCTTACGCAGTCCTCCAAGGTTCCAGCTTACCGGCCCGATTACACCCTGTGCTATCCTATTTACTGAAACAAAACGATTAAGGATAGACGAGGAGTATCGATTCTCGAATGGCACTGGCTGGCGAAGCAAAAACCAACGTAATTTCGAAGTTCCGGGTCCACAAAACGGACACCGGGTCGCCAGAGGTGCAGGTGGCAATCCTGAGCCGGCGTATTGTGGAATTGACGGAGCATTTCAAATCGCACAAAAAAGATCATCATTCGCGCAGGGGTCTGCTGCAGATGGTGGCTCGCCGCCGGCGGTTATTGGATTACCTGCGCAGCCGCAGCCCGGAACGCTATAAGACTCTGATTACGAGTCTGGGCATCCGCCGCTAACGGTCCAGAATCGTCGGAAGCGATTCTCGAGAACCGGCAATGGTGCCGGCCACCCCCGGAGAACCCTCCAGTCTCCTCTTAATCAAAGCAGGCCGACGGACACGCCGACGCGCAGTCCGGGCTGGTCTTGATTAAAGGACGTTGTCAAACATGTTGCATTCCGTTGAAGTGGACCTCGGCAGTGGCCGGGTTCTGACCCTTGAATCCGGAAAGATGGCCAAACAGGCCAATGGCGCGGTGATCATCCGTTCCGGAGAGTCGGTGGTCCTGGTGACCGCCTGTACGGCGCCTGAGCCGAAACCGAACGCCAATTTTTTCCCGCTGACCGTGGATTACCGCGAGTACACTTACTCCGCCGGGCGTTTTCCCGGCGGCTTCATTAAGCGCGAGGGGCGGCCCACCGAGAAAGAGATTCTCACCAGCCGCCTGATTGACCGGCCGATCCGGCCGCTGTTCCCCGAAGGCTATTCGCATGAGACACAGGTGATCGGCATGGTGCTGTCCGCCGATCCGGTGCGCGATCCCTCGACGCTCGCGATCGTGGGCGCGGGCGCGTCGCTCGCGATTTCCGATATTCCGTTCCATCACGTGCTGGCGGCGGTTCGCGTAGGCATGGTGGATGGCGTGCTGGTGGCGAATCCCACCTACGAAGAGACCAAGGCGTCGCGGGTCAACATCGTGGTGGCGGGCACCGACGAAGGCATCGTCATGGTGGAATCCGGCGCGCAGCAGGTGAGCGAGGCCGACGTGCTGGCGGCCATCGAGTTCGGCCATGATTGCTGCAAGAAGATCGCGGCGGGCATTCGCGCGCTGGCGAAGAAATGCGGCAAGCCGAAGAAAGAGTACAAGGCGCCTGAAACGAATAAGGCGCTGTACGATCAGATCGCGGCTTCGGTTCAAGTGGAGCTGAAGGACGCGATGAACACCGAGAAGTACGAGAAGCTGGAAAGCTACTCGCGTATCGATGCGGCCAAGAAGAAAGCGATCGAGGCGCTGCCGGAAGAGCAGCAGGCCGAAGGCAAGAAGCTGTTCGACGCGCTGAAGGAGCGCATCTTCCGCGACGAGATGCTGAAGGCCAAGCGCCGTCCGGATGGCCGCAAGTTCGATCAGGTCCGCAAGATCGAATGCGAAGTGGGCGTGCTGCCGCGCACTCACGGTTCGTCGCTGTTTACGCGCGGCGAAACGCAGGCGCTGGTGACGGCGACGCTCGGCACCAAGGACGACGAACAACGGATTGAGCTGCTGGATGCGACCGAATCCTCGAAGCGCTTCATGCTGCACTATAACTTCCCCCCGTTCAGCGTGGGCGAAGTGGGCTTCATGCGTGGCGCGGGACGGCGTGAAATTGGACACGGAGCGTTGGCGGAACGCGCCATCGCCGCCGTGGTTCCCGACGACGCGGCCTTCCCTTACACCATGCGGGTGGTGTCCGACATTCTGGAATCGAACGGTTCGAGCTCGATGGCTTCGGTGTGCGGCGCGACGCTGTCGCTGATGGACGCCGGCGTGCCGATCGCGGCTCCGGTGGCGGGCATCGCGATGGGCCTGGTGATGGAGGGCAAGGATTACGCCGTGCTCACCGACATCGCGGGCGCCGAAGATCACTACGGCGACATGGATTTCAAAGTCGCGGGCACCAAAGAGGGCATCACGGCGCTACAGATGGATATCAAGGTGCCGAACGTGACGCACTCGATCCTCAAGGAAGCGTTGGAGCAGGCGCGCAAGGCGCGTTTGCACATTCTCGAAATCATGGTGAAGACCATCGACAAGCCGCGCGACACCATGTCGCCGTATGCGCCGCGCATCTTCACGATGAAGATTCCGACCGACAAGATTCGCGAGCTGATCGGACCCGGCGGCAAGATGATTCGCAGCATCGTCGAACAGACCGGCTGCAAGATCGACGTCGAGGACGACGGCAGCGTGAAGATCTTCTCGTCGGACGGAACCGCGGCCGACCGCTGCATCCAGATGATCACCGACATTTGCGCGGTGGCCGAAGTGGGCAAGACCTATCTGGGCAAAGTGGTGCGGATCGTCGATTTCGGCGCGTTCGTCGAGATCTTCCCCGGCACCGACGGCCTGCTGCATATTTCCGAGATCGCGGAGAACCGCATCAAGGAAGTGCGCGATGAGCTCAATGAGGGCGACCAGATCCTGGTGAAGGTGCTGGCGCTCGAAGGCAACAAAATCAAGCTGAGCCGCAGAGCGATCCTGAAAGAGCAGCGCGAAAAGCTGAAGGCGGAAGCCAAAGCGTAAGCGCCGCTAGTTTCGAAAAGAGGGCGGAGCAGGCGGTTCCTGCCCTTTCTGTTTTTCGGGATGGCCTTCAGGACACTTCTTGCGCTTTCGCGTTCTCATTCGCCCAAGCGCTCGGCTGGGAAGCTGCGGCGGGTGCGCTCTTCCTTCTCGTGCTGTGGCCTGCGGCAAAAAACTGATTGTCCGCCGACCTGAGAGCCTGGCGCATGTCACGATGCCAAGGCCGCGGGACGTCGAACGAGAACGCGTCTTCCAATCGCGCCAGAAAACGCCTAGACCGGGCGCGACGCAGGTAACGGGAGAGCAGGATCGAACTGACGGCCGCCCCGATCGGAACAACAGACAAAAAAGTGATTGACATTCGGTGCCTTTGTGACGCGAGCGGTCTAGACCGTGCAACCTTCCAGACGGCAGGTTCCAGGGGTTGTCCCGGACTTATGCATGCACTTTAATCGGACTTAAGGTCAATCTTCTATAGGTTCCACTAAGGTTTTGTCTCCGGCGCCCACCTCAACGCTGAGCGGGAGGGAATCTCCCGCCCTTTTGTATTTTGCGGCGATCAGACCGAACTGCCAGCCGAAACTATTGGAACTGTTGGGGCACGAAGCTCGGCAAATCGGCGTAAGGAAACCCGAAAACGAAGAATTGGTTGGAATTCTGGATCGGGGGCGTGTCTTTCGTGGCCGGCACGAAGTCGTTGTCGTTGGAAACCCACAGGGTGTGAAGCGCTGAGGCTCCCTGCCTCACATTCGGGCCGAAGGCGATGCCTTCGATCTTGGAGGGAATGTGGTCGGCGGCAAAGCCGTTGGCGGTGAGCACCGCAACAATGTCCAAGAAGAGAGTCTTGCTGACGGCGTGGGTTGCCGCGGTAGTTCCATCCATGGAGCTGATGTCGGCGGCGCCATCCAGATCGATCTTGAAGAGTTGTTTCACCGCGGCCTTGTTGCTGGTCGAACCGTCGCCTCCCTCAAGCCCCTTGCCGTCGCGCTCATCAACCAGGAATTCGTGATTGTTGATGGCTAATATTTCGCTGACCCCCGAGCCGGTGGTGAGCAGGTAGGCGTATTGCTGAGTATGTCCGGTTGCAATATCAATGGTAACAATGCGCAGCAGTTTGGCAGCAGCCCCACCCAATTTTGCGTCTTGTATCAGCGCGTTCTGCATGATGCCCACCAGGGTACGGCCATCGGGAGTGATGGCTAGACCTTCCATGCCTTTGTTGGCAGTCCGGCCCGAGCCGTTGGCGGTAGTCTCATCGGCGCCTACCGGGCGCAGGTTGGAAACATAAAAGGAATCGGGCAGCTTGTAGGAACGGATTCGTTCGCCCGTAAATCGGTTGAACTGATAAACATAGGGGCCGTACTCGTCGGAGATGAAGACGCTACACCCGTCGTTGGAGACGCGAATGCCTTCGGTGTCGAAACGGGCAGCGCTGGGGTCGCCGGAGTTGCGGCCGGGATCGAAGTTGTCGGAGCGTCCGGTGAAGAAATGGGAGAGAAAGTTGTTGATCGGCGGCACGCCGGAGCCCACGCCAAGCCCGTTCCCGGTGCCATAGGCGAGGGGAGTGAAGCTCCACAACAGAGTTGTGGCGCTCAGCCTGGGAGTCAACGTAAACGGAAGACCTGAGCCGCTTGTATTGAGATCCAGGGTCATCGTGACGGTATGGAATCGGTTGATATAGCTTACTGTGTCATCAATGGCCGCGTCGAAAGTCACGGCGTTCGGGCCACGGTCGGGCAGGGCCAGAAAAGTAAAGCCCGATGCGTAAGCGAGTCCTGACCCTAAGCCACCGAGCAAGTTGGCGGGTGCGCCGTTCTCAAGGTTGTAAGTGAGGCCGGAAAGATCGGCGTTAGAACCGGCACGCGACCCGTCAAGGGTTCCGACGGCGAGTAAAGTGATTTCGGCCTGTGAGTTCGATACAGTGAGCAGTCCAAGAGCCAAGCCAAGCAAAGAAATAGAGAAGCCACTCTTTTTCACGAATCAATATCCTCCTGCGGGGTTTTCCTGCGAACGAAAATTCATATTACGGGAGGGAGGCGCACGGCTAGATCAATATCTGGTGAATTTTCAGTGAAAGGAACTTTTCCGATTAAGTTCCGGGAGGGGGCGGGATGGTGCAAGGCTAGCATCCCAGCCTTTTTGTTCTTGCGTGCGTCCGGCGCGTATCCTAGAGTGTCGAGCTACGCCATGCATATTCCCGACGGTTATCTCAGCCCGGCCACTTGCGCGACGCTTTACACCGGTTCCGCGCCGTTCTGGTGGGTGTCGCTCCGCCGCATGCGGCGCGGGCTCAACACCCACATGGTGCCCCTGCTCTCGGTGTTCGCTGCGTTTTCATTCATCATCATGATGTTCAACCTGCCGCTGCCGGGCGGCACCACCGGGCACGCAGTGGGCGTGGGCATCGCGGCGATTGTGCTGGGGCCGTGGGCCTCCATGCTTGCGATCTCGATCGCGCTCGTCATTCAAGCGCTGCTGTTCGGCGACGGCGGCATCACTGCGATCGGCGCGAATTGTTTTAACATGGCGATCCTCGGCTCGCTCTCGGCGTATGGGATCTATCGCCTGCTCGCGGGCCACGCGCCCATAGAATCGCCGCGCCGCGTGATGGCAGGCGCTATCGCCGGATATGTCGCGATCAATCTTAGTGCACTGGCTGCGGCATTCGAATTGGGAATTCAGCCGCTGCTGTATCGTGATGCCACGGGCGTAGCTCTGTACGCGCCCTATCCTTTGCAGATCGCCATTCCGGCGATGATGGCGGGACATCTCACGGTGGCAGGACTGGCGGAAATGGTGGTCTCCGGCGGCGTGGTCGCCTACCTACAGCGCATGGAACCGAATTTGCTGCGCGCGACGGCGCCGGGCGCGCAGGTAATGACAGGCCATGGGCCTGTCCCACTTTGGGACGGAGAGCGCGTGGAGCGCAACCAAGCCTTTATGGATCGCGCTGGCCGTGCTGGCGATCCTCACGCCGCTGGGCATCCTTGCGGCTGGATCGGCGTGGGGCGAATGGTCGGTGAGCGATTTCCTGTATCCAGAGACCAGACAGCAGATCGCGAACGCGTCCGCGGGGCAAACGCCGCCATCGCAGCCACCGGCCGGCCTCGAACGCTTGGCGCCGCTGTGGACCGCTCCGTTTTCGCGCTATGCTCCGCCCTTGCTGACGAACTCCGCGCTGGGATACATGCTCTCGGCGATGATCGGAATGGCGCTGATTATCGTCATCGGCCTCGCTGGCGGGAGCGCTCCTGCGCCGCCGCGACCGCAGCTTCATCGAAGCGACTCTCGCGAGTCTGCTGCGCGCCTCGGAATATGCGGCCGCCGCGGAACACTCCGCGGAATCCGGAGGCCTGCTGCAGCGCGTCGATCCGCGCGTAAAAGTGGTCGGCCTGATCCTGCTGGTGATTGTCGTCGCCGCGTCGCGTCACTTCGTCGTCATCGGTGCGCTGTTCACGTTTGCGCTAGGGCTGGCGCTTGCTTTCCGGGATCGGCATAGGCAAGCTCGCGACCTGGGTCTGGACTCCAGTGCTGATCTTTACCGGCGCCATCGCGCTGCCGGCGATTGTATTCGCCCCGCAAGGCGTGCGCAGCGCCGCCTACCTCTTATCACGCGCGGAAACCGCCGCAACTTTATCCGCTCTGCTGGTGCTCACGACGCCATGGCCCTGGGTTTGAAGTCGCTGCGAGTCTTGAAGTGCCCCACGGTGCTGGTGGCGATATTGGGCATGACCTACCGTTATGTGTTCGAAATCCTGCGCACCGCGCTCGACATGTTCGAGTCGCGCCGTAGCCGCACCGTGGGCTCGTTAAGCGCAGCCGAAAGCCGCCGTCTGGCCGCATCCGCCGTCGGCGTGCTCTTAAGCAAGAGCGTCCACCTCAGTGGCGACGTGCACCTGGCCATGCAGTCGCGCGGTTTCCGCGGCGAAGTCCACGTGCTGCCCGACTTCCGCGCGCGCGCCGCCGATTGGTGCTGGCTCGCCGGATTCGTATTTCTCGCCGCAGCCGCGCTGTGGTGGGGGCGCTGACAGAGCATGACGGCGCCGGTCTTCGAACTCAGTCACGTTACCTACCGTTATGACGCGGTAGCGGCGCTCGCAGACGTTACTCTGGCGATCCCAGCCGGCAAACGCCTGGCGTTACTGGGAGCCAACGGCTCCGGCAAATCCACACTGTTGCGCCTGCTTGACGGCCTGTATTTCGCGGAATCCGGCGTCGTCTCTTTTCATGGCCGCGCGCTCGACGCCGACGCGTTTAGCCAGGACTCCTTCGCATTCGACTTCCGACGCCGCGTGGGCCTGGTGTTCCAGAATCCTGAAGTCCAGCTCTTCAATCCGACGGTGTTCGATGAAGTGGCGTTCGCGCCCTTGCAATTGCGCTGGCCCAAGGAGCAGATCGTGAGCGCGTCTCCGCCGTGCTCGACTTGATGGAGATCGGACATCTGCGAGCCCGTCCACCGCACCGCTTCTCGGGCGGCGAGAAGAAGCGCGTCGCGCTGGCGTCGGTGCTCGTGCTGGACCCAGAAGTCCTGCTGCTCGACGAGCCGACCGCCGGCCTCGATCCTCGCAGCGAGAGCCAGATCATCGACATGCTGATCTCCTGGGGCGACGGCGCGCGTACGGTGATCACGGCCACGCACGATCTCGGGTCTGGTCGAGGACATCGCCGACCACTGCGTCCTGCTTTACCAGGGAAAGGTCGCGGCGGAAGGCGAGCCGGCGTGCTGCTGCGCGACCAAGCGCTGCTCGCACGCACCAATATGATTCATGCCCATCGCCACCGGCACGCTACGGGCGTGACCCACTCGCACCCGCACACCCACCCGCATCGCCACGATTAGAGCAGTCGGTACAATAGCGGCATTAAATTCGCGTGATTATCGGTTATTCCGCCGGCCGCGACTGACCCAGGACCTGCAGTACACCGGGATATTCACGAACGCGATCGGCGTCCACAATCGCAGCGGCCTCTCTCCGGGCTCCGTTTCGAGCACGATCAACGCACCGCCGCTATCATGCTAGCGGAACCGGATATCACCGGCTTCGCCGGCATCGTCGCATTTCGCCGATCCTTTCGGTGAACCGGCCGGACCACAGGCAGTTGAGTGGTCGGCGGCATCGTAGTCGGCAATCACGGCGAATTTCATGAATCGACGCTTTGTAGCTGAGTCCGGTGCTGCGTTTAAGGCACCTGCGCCGGAATTGCGCGGCCGTTTGCTCACCTAACGCCTCCGCGCTCGCTTGCGCCAATACGTAAGGGCCTTCGGGGACGATCGCAATGCGCGCGCCCGGCTTTAACCCTGCGCACAGCGCCTCAACGGCTTCCCGCGGATCGGCGTAGGAACGGCCCCACGTTTTGCTGCGATAGTCCGCGGGCACTCCCGGAATCGCATACGTTACCTGAATATTGCGCGAGACCAACGCCAATTTCTCCAATTGCCATTGATCCACGGTTACGGGCGCATGTTCCGTCTCCCGCAGAAAGTCCTCGTCGGTCGCGAAGCGCGTCATCATTTCGCTGAACTCGGGGCTGCCCTACTCCCTCCGAGCACTCGCCCACCATCAGGATGCGTCCACCCGGACGCACCATCTTCTCGGCCGCCGTGATTCCCTTGATGCATTGGTAAAACGTCATGTCCAGCGGATAACCGCCGCCGGTGGTGATCACCGCATCGGCCGGCTGCTCCAGTTGCTGCGCGAGCGAAGCCCGCACCCAGGCGACGCCCGCGCGGTGCGCTCCCACTGGCTCCCCCGCGAATACCGCCGCGATCCGCCGGTCGTGCGAGAGCGACACGTCGATCAGAAAATCGTGGCGCGCCATGCGCGAGATCTCGAGCAGCTCCGCGTGCAGCGGATTGTCGTCGACCGAGCCCTCGCGCGAGCGTGGATCGCGCATGAAACGCGGGCTGTGCAGTTCTTTAATGGTCTCCTGCGCCGCTAGACCCGGCGCGATCAGCTTCCGGCCGCCCGAAAATCCCAGCATCAGATGTGGCTCGATGAATCCCAGGCTCAGATGCAGATCGGCGGCTATGAAACGCTCATCGATCCACACCGGCGTGCCGGAGCGGGTCGTCCCCAGGTGGCGATGCTGCTCCCGCCGGCGCGCATTGTGATTCAGGATGGTGTAATTCGCAGCGATTTCGGGGCCCACGATCTGACGGATCTCGGCATCCGTCGCTTCCCGATGGAGTCCAGTGGCGATCAGGATCGCAATATTCTGCCGCGGAATTCCTCCCGCTTCGAGGCGCCGGAGCAAGGGCGGCAGCACCACCGGATTGGGCGCGGGCCGCGTGATGTCGCACACCGAGATGGCCGCCGATTTCTTCCCGGCGATCACCGCCGCGAGCGGCTTCCCGGCGGCGGGAGCATCCAGCGCCGATTCAATCGCCGCGACCGGATCCGCCAGCGCCGCGCCGGATTTCCAGCTCAGCACCTGGCACTGATACTGATCTGGAATCGTAATTTTCAGGCCGTCTTTTCCGAATGCGAGTCTGGTTTCCACTCCCCGAGTTTACCGCCAAGCCGCTTGCGGCCGAGAGCCGCACCGCCCGAGCGTCCATCCGCGCCAGCAAAAAGCGCAGGCGCAAAAAATACCGTCCGCGCAAAACCTGCGGGAACAACTTTCTGGGGAACCTTAGGGACGGTCTTAAGCGGAAAGCCTTATCTGACATTCACGTCTCGGCAACAAATGCCGTGGCGAGAACCAGCGGCGCGACCACCGCGATGCCGGCGCGAGCGCGATTTCAACGAAGTATCCCAGCTCGCGATGAAACTCGCAGGTCTTGGTGACGCCCCGCAACATATGCTCCCGGCACGCCATATGCACTCTGCTTCCCGCCGGAAGGGGACATTCGGTAAGCACCAGGGCGCTGCGCTCGCCGATCTCTTCCAGGTTGCCCGTAACCGACTCCGCTACGCCCCGGCGGGTGACGTTGATGAGGGCGACTAGTTCAGAACACCAATTACGCTCTACGGAGAGTTGCTTAGCCATGACTTTTGAGTTGCAAGTACTAGTCCAAAGAGGCGGCAGAACGTAAGCTCCGCGCCACATGACAGCTCAGCCGCAAAAATTGCTGGTACCTGAGATCGCGTTTTCACTAGACCCTGAAGATCGCGCTTGCGCCGTTACACTGTTTCCGCTTCTAATGAGGAGGAGGCCCCGTCATCTTTAAGCTCGCGGTACTTGCGTCGTCCAGTTCCGGCAACTGCGCTTTAGTTGCCACCGAGCGCACGCGCCTGCTGGTGGACGCGGGACTCTCACGCAAGGAAACCTTTGAGCGCCTGGCCGCCCTGGGCGTTGCCTCGGAAACTCTGACCGCGATCCTGATCACGCACGAGCACAGCGACCACATCGCGGGCTTGCAGGTGATCGCCCGCAAGCTCAACATTCCTATTTATATGTCGCGGCTGACGGCGCCCGCGATTTTCGGGAAGGACACGCCGTGGGCCGAAGACTACACGCCCAAGCTGGAGTTATTCGCGGCCGGCTCCTCCTTTCAGGTGGGCGATATCGATGTCACCAGCTTCACCATCCCGCACGACGCCGCCGATCCGGTGGGCTTCTCGTTCCGCGCCGAAGGCGTCAAGATTTCCATCGCCACCGATCTCGGCTACATGCCGGATTCGATTCGCTTCCACCTGCGCGGCTCCGACGCGCTGCTGCTCGAATCCAATCACGACGTCGAAATGCTGAAGGTGGGCCCATACCCCTGGGCGCTGAAGCAGCGCATCATGGGGCGCAACGGGCATCTGTCGAACGACGTGGCCTGCTCCTTCATCCGCGATGAGCTGGACACCCGCACCTCCACGCTGATCCTGGGCCATCTGAGCGCGCAGAACAATCATCCTGAAATCGTGCGCCTGATGGCCGCGCAGGCGCTCGAAGGCCGCAGTCTGTTCACGCGGCTGGTGATTGCCGAGCCCAGGCCTGCGTCCGATCGAACCTCCGAATCCTTTGTCTACTGAAAAATGATCCTACGATATACCCGGCCTGAAATGGGCCGTATCTTCGGCGACGAGAACCGCTTCGAGCAGTGGCTGGCGGTCGAACTGGCGGCCACTGAAGCGCTGGCTGAGACCGGCGAAGTTCCCGCCGAAGCGGCGCGCGCGCTGCGTCAACATGCCGCCTTCGACGTCGCGCGCATTCACGAGATCGAACGCGAAGTGAAGCATGACGTGATCGCCTTCACCACCGCGGTGGCCGAGAAAATGGCCGCCGCCGGCCAAGCCGACGCTTCGCGCTGGCTGCATTACGGGCTCACGTCGAATGACGTGGTCGACACCGCGCAGGCGCTAGTACTCCGGCAGGCCTCGGCCCTGCTGCGCAAAGAAACCGGATCGCTGCTCGAATCGCTCCAGCGGCGCGCGTTCGAATTTAAACACACCGTCGAGATCGGCCGCACTCACGGCATGCACGCCGAGCCCATTACCTTCGGCCTGAAGCTGGCGCTATGGTACGACGAGATGAAGCGCGATCTCGCGCGCCTCAACGCCGCGGCGGAAGATCTCCGCGTGGGGAAAATCTCCGGGGCGGTCGGGACCTTCGGCCACATCGGTCCGCAAGCCGAAGAGAAGATCTGCGAGCGCCTGGGACTGAAACCCGCCGATATCGCGTCGCAAGTAATCGCACGCGACCGCCACGCTGCCTGGATCTCCGCGCTGGCCATTCTAACCGCCACGCTCGAAAAAATTGCGCTCGAAATCCGCCATCTGCAGCGTACCGAAGTGCGTGAAGTGGAAGAGCCGTTCTCAGCCGGGCAAAAAGGTTCGTCGGCAATGCCGCACAAACGCAACCCGGTCACCTGTGAGCAGATCTGCGGTCTGGCGCGCGTGGTTCGCGGCAATCTGAACCCGGCTATTGAAGATATCGCTCTGTGGCATGAACGCGATATCTCACACTCCTCCGTCGAGCGCGTGATCCTCGCCGATTCGGCGATTCTTACCGACTACCTGCTCGCGAAAGCCATCTGGCTCATCGATGGGATGCGGGTCTATCCCGAGCGCATGCGCCAGAATCTCGAAAGCACTCGCGGCCTGATTTTTTCCGGGCAGCTTTTGTTGGATCTCGCCGCGGCCGGAATGTTGCGGGAACAGGCCTACCATGTAGTTCAAGGCCATGCCATGCGCGCCTGGGAAAATGAGGGCAATTTCCGGGCCAGTGTGGAGTCAGACCAAAAAGTTCTTTCTTATCTGTCCCTTGAACAGATTCAGAAGGCCTTTTCGGTGGACCGTTATCTGCTCCATGTGGACCGGATCTTCGCCCGGGTTTTCCCTGAAATCAACTGATTCTAAAGCAAGTACTCCCTCCTAAGTACGAGCACGAAAATCTACGGGTCAAAATTGAGGCTTTCGGGGTTAAACTGAGGTTGGCTGTAACTCGGTTTAAGGCTCCAGGCTGAAAGAAATGAGTCATCTACCACGTAGTTTCGATTACGATCTCGCGCGCGTTCTGCTCGTCGCTGCCGATCCGGCATCGCGTCTGACGCTGAAGACGGTGCTCGAAACCAGTGGTTACAGTGTGGACTCAGCCGCCAGCGCCGCCGAAGCCGTCGGGAAGCTGGAAGAATCGGAATACGAACTGGTACTTAGCGACCTTCATCTGGAGTCCCCGCAAGCAGGTTTGCAGGTCTTAGCGCATGCGAAGCTGGTGGACTATAAGCCTGCTACCGCGTTCCTGACCACCTACGAGAACGCCCGGCCGAATCTGCCGCGGCGTGAAAACTCCATGTTTATCAAGCCGGTGGACATCCCCGGCCTGCTCAGCAAGGTCGCCGATTTGATCAGCGAGCGCGCCACGCGCCGCCTCCAGCGCGAACTCCGTCTCGCCGGCGTCTAACGTCTGGTACGGGCGGATCTCCACGGGCCTTGGCGTTACTGAATTGCAAATACTCCCGCCGGCGGCATTCCAGTCGTTGGGCCAAATCATTTCTGGAGCTTCATTGTTTGTTGACATTTGCAAAACAGCAGAGGCGATCGGCAATGCAGCTAGCAAACGACATAAAGAACGACATTAAAGCACCTAAGAAAATTCGCTTACCCTGGTGGGGCGGATTCACACTAGAACAGCTTCGCGACTTCGCATCTGGAATAATCGAGACCGGCCTTTATCGGGTATCGGACTCGGAGGAAAAAACACCAACCGCTCGGGACCTGTTGAGCTATTTCCGCGGTGCCGCCGCGCTACTGATTGAAGTGGAGCGGGAACTCGCCGTGGGGAACAAAAAAAGCGGGTGACGCTTAGTCACCCGCAATTTGGAGGTACAGCACAAAAAACTGTATCTGCTCGCGACGATTACTCTTGCACGGATGCCAAACCACCCAACCGGCAAGATCGACAGACGCCGAAGCCGCTGCCGTTGGCAAGAATGAACGAACAAAGGTTCCCGATGCGGTTCAGTTCCCCAGCGCTCAGAGTGGACGGCTCGAACCTGGACTCCGTCATTGCATAAGTACCAGCCGGGCTTCCAGGCGTAACCGGCAACGGATGGATGGTGGTTCCCCAGGCTAACATACCCGGCACCAGCACCGCCCCGTTCAGAACCGTGGCTGCAGAATTATTGCAGGAGCCCCCGACGGGCCGAGTGGCCAGCAGTTTAATCACGATGGAAGTTGGCACACCGGGAGTGAGGGTGTTGCTGATCAAGTCATTGCGAGCCGAAAGAGAAACTAGTCCGTCCGGCGTTACCGGGCAAGAGCAGCAAGAAATCAATTGTTCATCTGGCGAGAAAGTGTACACGTTGGCGCAGAGAGCTCCAGTAATGGATGCCGTCGTGCCTGATTGGAAGGCGGCTCCCTCTGCTCCCGTGTTGGTAATGTTGATAAACGAATCCCCATCGGGTAAGTTAGATGCATACCGCACTTGAAAAGGTGAATCAGTAGTAACAGGGTTTTGGGCGAGCGCGACCACGGAAGACAACGTCATGGCCGCGAAAATCGATAAATATCGCAGTTTCATTTAGAAACCTCCGCGATAATTCTACCGAAACGATGCTCAAATACAATCATCACAATGGAGCATCCATAAGAATGGTACCGGTGGTTTCCATTCCCCGCTCGGGCTGGACATGATGAGGAACGGATGCCGAGTCTTAAGCCATGGCCGGCTCGATTTGGCCAATCCCCGCGTCAGCCCAGCTGGATCACGAATTCTTCCAGCTGCTCCAAGGCCCCTGCGAAGAAGTGGTCTTCGGCGTCGATCCAGATCATCTGCTTGGGTTCGGGTAGCGCTTCAATCAGCGGCTGCAATTCCTCCACGGGTCCGTATTGGTCGCGCGTGCTCTGAATAAAGATCCGCGGAACCGTGCAGTGATCCAGAAATGACCGGTCTTTGTAAACCGTCGGGAAGCCCACGGCGATGACGCGGCGTGGCGCGAGACTGTCCGCGGCGCACGCCATGCGCAGTGCGATTCTCGACCCGAACGAGAAGCCTGCGAGCGTAAGCGGCAGCGCCGGGTAGCGGCTCAAGAGAACATCGAGTGCGATGCGCGCATCGTCGAGTTCGCCTTCGCCATGCGCGTAAGAGCCTTCGCTGAGATTGACGCCGCGGTAATTGAAGCGCATCACCACGTGGCCGGATCGCCGCAACCCCTTCGCAACCCGGTAGACCACTTTATTGTGCATTGTCCCGCCATGCTGCGGGTGGGGATGGCACACTAGTGCGATGCCGTTTGCAGACTGGTCGGGTTCTTCGAGCAGAGCTTCCAGGCGTCCGGCCGGACCGGCAAGAAACAGGCTCTCGATTTTACGGGGCATGATTGCTGGCGGTCCGGATCTTTTAATTCGTCCGGTAATTAGTGAACTGCATATCGATCCCGAAGTCGTGGCCGCGTAGCAGGGCGATGATCTCCTGCAGCGTATCGCGGTCCTTCGCGGATACCCGCACCAAGTCTCCCTGGATCGAAGCCTGCGCCTTTTTCTTCGCATCCTTGATGGTCTTCACGATATCGCGAGCCTTCTCGATGGCGATGCCTTGTTGCAGCGTGATCTCCTGGCGCACGGTCGAGCCGCCGGCCGGAGTGATGACACCGTAGCTCAATCCCTTGAGCGGCACGCTGCGCTTCACCAGCTTGGCCTGCAGGACGTCGGTGACCGCCTTGAGCTTGAACTCGTCGGAACTCGCCAGCAGGATCTTGTTCTCTTTCTCGCGCAATTCAATCGAAGAGCGGCTGTCTTTCAAGTCGAAGCGTTGCTGGATTTCCTTGACGGCCTGCTGCACGGCGTTGCTTACTTCCGGCAAGTCGATCTTGGATACGATGTCGAAACTGTTATCTGGCATAAGGGATCTCGCGGGCGGAATCTAGGAGGCTGCTGAAAAACTCGCCGCCCATGCTACGAAAACGACAGGTCATGGACCTGTCCCACCAAGGATCAGCGGGTTGCCAAGCGTGGTGGGACCGGTCCATGACCGGTCAGCGAGTTTTTCAGCAACCTCCTAGTGGCCCAGGGCCAATAATACTCTTTGCGTAAGCTCGTCGAGAAGCCGCGGGAGTTCCCGCTCGACGGCGCGCTCGACCGCGGCGCGAATTTCATCCGGCGGCTGCGCAGCGAGTGAAGGCGGGCTGCTCTTCGCGGCCGCCGCCATTGATATTAATTGCCGGTCACGCTGAGCGGCCGCCAGCAGCGGCGCCAGAGTTTCCGCCATCACCGACGCTTCAAACGGTTTACGCAGGATGGCATCGCATCCGGCGCGTTTGGCCGCGGCCTCGTCCAGCTCCTCGAGCGATCCCGCGGTGAGGATCACGCGCACATACCGGCTACTAGACTTAATGCAGCGGCATAGTTCAAGGCCGCTGAGCCCGGGTAAGTGCGCGTCGGCGATCACCACATCCGCATCCACTTCGGGCAGGCGCAAGGCCGCCGCCTCGCCATCTGCGACGCACTCGACTCGGTGGCCTTCTTCGGCCAGAATGCGCTGGCCCATGCGCTGCGCGTGCGGGCTGTCATCCGCCAGCAGGATCACGCTCATGAGCGGTTACTTTTGCTTCGGCCCGGTGTCGCCACCCGGAGCGCCGCCAGCAGCCGGCTTGGGCGACGGGGTTCGCGCGTCGGGCTGGGTATCGAGCGCGGAGTTGCCGGTGATGGGCGCCACCGTCACATCGCCGTTGAAGCTTGTCGCCCCGGAGTCCGCGGTGACCGGCACGGTAACCGGAATTTCCCGCGCAGGCGGATCCATCGTGGGTGTGCCGCTCTTGGCTGCCTCGCTCATATCCGGGTTGCGGCGGATAAAGTCGGTGAGCTTATGGAACTTGCTCGGTTCCACGTGATTGGCCGCCTCGAACTTCATGCGCGCCACTGCGGCGGGATCAGCTTCCGGAACCGGGAGTTCCAGTTCCTGTAGCTTCTTCTTGGCCTGATCGGCGTATGGGCTCAGCGGATAATCTCGCACGATCCGTGCGTAGGCGTCGCCAGCCTTCGCGCGGAAACGAGTCCCCAGGCGCGAATAGGCGTTGCCATCCATCCAAAGAGCTTCGGCCGCGCGGCTATAGAGCGGGTATTGACCCACCAGGCCAGTCAAGCGGTTGGTCGCCGCAGCCAGCGCGCCCTTGTTGTAATAGTAATCCCCGGCCACCATTTCGGCCTGCGCCAGCGTTTCCTGGATCTCGCGCAACCGCTGCTCGGTGGCGGGAGCGAATTTACTGTTGGGATATTTTGTGAGCAGGTCGCGGCATTCCTGCTCGGCGCGCAGAGGCGTTCCCGGGATCCCGATCGGCCTTCTCCATCTGGCGGATATGGATGTCGCAGATTTTGGACTGGGCCTCCGGGGCTTCCTCCATAGTGGGATAGAAACAACTGGAAATCCTTATATTCGGCTTCCGCCTGCGCGAAACCCTCGGCGCCGCTCTGCCGCATCCAGCTATCGGCAATGGCCAGCTTGGCCTTGGCCAGGAATTCGCTCGAATCGTAGGTGTTGATCAGAGTATTGAGCGTGAGCCGGGCCACTTCGTAGCGCCCTTTTTCGATGTCGTTGACGGCTTTGTCGAACAGGACCTTGTCGGGCTGCTCGGTGTCCTTGGTGATGGGGTTCTCATACTTCTTGCGATGGAACCCGCAGCCTCCAGTAAGCATGACCGCCGCCAGAGCCGCTATCCCGATTCTCTTGGTGTTGAAATTCATTGCTGTCTTCCTTACCGACGTGTTCTTCACGACTATAACCGAATCTGGCCTAAACATGCACCATGCCGGCCGCCTGGGCCAGGTGTTGCATCTCCACGAACGCTCCCGCCGGGTCTCCCGCGCCAAAAATGGCGGACCCGGCCACGATCCAATCGACCCCTGCCTTCACCATTTCGCCCACGTTCCCTAAAGTGACGCCGCCGTCGATTTCAATGGCGAACTTGAGGCCTCTCTCGCGCTTCCGCGCCGCCAGCCGCCGTACTTTGTCCAGCGTATAGGGAATGAACTTCTGCCCGCCGAAACCTGGATTCACGCTCATAATCAGAACGAAATCGACGAACGCCAGGACCTCGTCGATCGTCGCCAGCGGTGTTGCCGGGTTGAGGACCACGCCCGCCCGCGCTCCCAGACCCTGAATCATTTTCAATGTGCGGTCCAGATGCGGGCAGGTTTCCTGGTGCACCGAGACGTGATCCGCGCCGGCTTCGATGAACAGCGGAGCATAGCGGTCCGGGTCGGTAATCATCAGGTGGACATCCAGCGTCAGGCGAGTCGCCTTACGCAGCGAAGCCACCACCGGCGGCCCGATGGTGAGATTGGGCACGAAATGTCCGTCCATGATGTCGACATGCAGCGTACGGCAGCCGGCCTGTTCGAGCGCGGCCGCCTGCTCGCCCAAGCGGGCGAAATCGGCGGAAAGAATGGATGGGAGAATTTCGGGCATGAAAGGAAACTTACATCCCTAACACATGAGCTAACGACCGGCCGAAAAGAGCTTTATTCATGGTATCACGCGCTAGCACGGCGGTCTCACGGCCGAACCAGGCCTGAACCGGGCCGAACCGGGCTTCCCACATCACACCGCCCTAACGTCCTTCCCTTATCGTCCTTCCCCTATCGTGGCGGCGAAAAAGCCGTCTCCGGGGTCGCGCCCCGGAATCCGCGAATGCGTTGCAAGTACCGGAAAACCCTCAACGACCGCCTCATTCTCCTCCCGTTCCAGCGAGCAGGTGGCGTAGACTAACAGGCCGCCCCGGCGCAAATGCGGAAGTGCCTGCTCGATCATCTTACGCTGCCGCGCCTGGAACGCAGAGAGATCTGACGGCTGCAATCGCCATTTGATTTCAGGATTTCCCGCCAGGGTACCGGTGCCGGAACACGGGGCGTCGATCAGGATCCGGTCGAACCGGGCGGTTTCATGGATCGAGAAGGGCAGCGGCTCGGCGGCATCCAGAACCAGGCGGGCGGCTTCCGCGGGCACTTCGGCCAGTCGGCGGAGGTAATGGTCGCAGGCAGTGACGCGCCCTCCGGCCGCGATGGCCTGGGCGGTCTTATTGCCGGGGGCGGCGCACAGGTCGAGCACCCTCATCCCTGGCTCGATTTCAAGCAAAGGGATGATCGACTGCGCACCGATGTCCTGCCGGCGGCCGGTCGCCGGATTGATAAAGGCTGCGGGCTCGGTGAGGGCAGCCTCGGCGATCCCGCGGGCGATCGCTGGGCCGTAGTGGAGCTCCCAGCGCTCCAGCATCCAGGCAGGGAGCCCGAGTTCGGTGGCGCGATCCGGCCAGCCGACCGGCGCGCGATTCACTTTGCGCAGCACGGCGTTTACAAAGCCCGCGGCGGATCGCTTACGGGCGCCTTTGACCAGTTCGACACTTTCGGCGACCGCGGCGTGGGCGGGAACGCGGTCGAGATAGCGCAACTGGAAGATCCCCAGGCGCAGGGCGATGCGGACTTCCAGATCGAGCTTGGGCTGCGGGCGCCCGGCGAAATGGGCGATCAGAAAATCGAGCTGGCTTTGATACCGCAGACAGCCGAGTACCAGCGTCTCGGCCAAAGCGGCGTCGCGGGAATCCAGAGCGGCGGTTTCACGGCGCAGCAGATCCGAAGCGTATCCGCCGGCATCGACTTTGGTCAGAATGCGAAAGGAGATTTCTCGTGCGGCGGAAACTGCAGTCACGGGCTGCGATCAGCATAGCACTTCACTGGGGCGCACCGTGTCCGTGAAGTCGCGGGGCGTTCGCGTCGAATAGTAACGGGCGCGCGGCGCCGAATTGCGCACCGCGGAGCCCGGCCGCGCCAGGGAGTCCCTAGCTGCCTTGACTCGCGGCCGCCGCGGTAAAGATGTTGAGTTTCGAGAAGATCGCGCTCACGCCCGGCATCAGCGTCGTAGGGAAGACAGCTCCGCCAGCCACGGCTACAAAACCGGCCATCAGGGCGTATTCGACCAAGTCTTGACCCCGCAGATCGTTGTGGAGCCGGCAAATCCATGTGTAAAGTTTCGCAGTCATTAAAAGTACCCTCGGCCGTGCTGAACTTCTATTCACATCTTGCGCGAGACGGCGGGAAAGGACAAGGGTAATAATACCCGAAACACAGGCCTAAAACCCCTTACGTAATAGGCTGACCGGCATTCGGTGCGGTTAAGTAGGGTGTTTACCCGAAGTCGTGGTGACGGGCCATCGCAAGCTATGGGTTGGTCTGCGCCGGGTAGCGGATCACTGTGAAATTCCCGAGAGTGAGCACGTCGCTGGTGGTCGCGGCCATTGCGCCGCGGAAGCCGATGGTCAAACTGAGAGCGGAGTTTTCGGCCGCGGAGCCGACTGTATTCGCCGGGTCCAAGCTGTTGCCCCAGCTCTGTGCATTCCAGGCTTGCCCGCTGCCTAAGAATCCCGAAGGTGGAGCGCCCGGCGAGGGCGGTTTCGCCGGCCACCGAGGTCCGCGACAGAATTGTGCTCGCACCCCAATGCAGTTCGCCCGTGAAAGCGGTGGCGGTGCCGGTGTGAAGGTATTGGAACTGGACTTCGATACGGTCGCCCGTAATCAGCAGGCCGGCCGGGATGGTGCAGGTTCCGAGTGAAGTAGACACCGTGGCGCTGGTGCCAATCCCGGCGCTGCTGCAGATGACCTGCGCGGCGGTTAGCGTGCCGAGCGGGTTGCTGGGATTGCCGTAGCGATAGCTGGCCAGAAGCTGGTCGCCGGGCTGCGGAATGGAGCCGCCGAAAAACGTCACGGCGTTGCCGGCGATCGCGTAATCGAAGCCGTGGACCTGCAGCAGTCCGTTGCGGAACAGGATCAGGCTGCCAATCGGCGAAGGAGCAAAGCCGAGTGTGAAGGCAGTGTTGATTCCGTCGATCGTGCCGCCGGGAGTTTCGGCGTCGGAGTAGAGCGGCAGGATTCCGCCTCCGCCCCCGCCTCCGCAGGTGTTGGAGGTGCCGTCGACATGCACGCAATCGCCCAGGTTACCGGCAGCCGCTTCGATCTGGCCGGCCTGGTTGATGACGGCGGCCCGACCGATGCCGAAGCCCACGCCTTCGGTGGGCCGGACGGCGAGTGCGTTGGTCAAACCAGTCACGTCGCCGATTTGGATGGGGCTGCTGGTAAGTGGCGGCGGCCCGATCACCGTTCCGCTCGAGAGGCGCACGTCGCGCACCCGCAGCTTGGGGCCGCTGGGAGGCACGGCCCACACTTCAGTGAACTGATTGACTCCGCCGCTCGAGTAGGTAATGTTGTACTGCGCGCCGGCTGAAGCAGTGGTGGTGGGAACCAGTTTGACACCCAGAACGCCGTTCACAATCGGCACCGTGAGATTCGCGGTGGCGATGTTCGAAGTGTCGCCCGCCAGGAAACTTTGCCAGCGAATGAACATGGTTCCGCTGAAGCGCGTTCCGTCAGCGCGATAGAGAATATCTTGTATCGGTGGTGAGCGCGGGCTGCGCGTACGCCAACCCCGTCGCTGCCACCAGCAGCATTAACGACTTTCTATGACCAAGCATCGACTCGCCGGGATAGGGGATAAGGAGGTTCAAAACTGCCCTCCCCTGGCTCGTGCCTGCGGAATTCCTCATCGAAACCATCGTCGTCGACTGGCCTGTACAGTCGCGGTTGCAGCATCCGTAATAATAGGGGTCGCCGTCGCGCCGATCCTGGGCAGGAGCGGGCGGGGTTGACCTATAGTGACGCTGATAAAAGCTCAATATTGATCTAGTCGGAAAAGAAGGCGGGGGTGCTGTAAGCTACTTACCGATACGCCCTCCACTAGGTATGCCCAGGCCTGGAATTGCGCCGGGAAATTGTGTAAACTTATCTCCAAGGTTTTGAATTCCGGAGGCTCCCATTCAACGAAATCTTGAAGAACCTCAATCTTCTTCACGCTGCTAGTGAAGCGAAAGTCCTTGAAATCTCTGCGGCGATAAAGGCACAGGTCGCGACTGGCGACACCGGCCAGCCGAATGAAACCGTCAAAAAATTAGTACGCGAAGCGCGTAAGCTAGAAGCCGACTTCAAACGTCAACTGCGGTTACTCCAACGCTCATGTGGTATTTCGGAGTCCGAGATTAGGGCAATTGAGCGCGCCGAAGAAAAAAAGCGCCTACCGACCGGCGATGCGTTATGGCATGACCAAGTATTGCAATCTCGCGCCACCGAGGATTTAGATGTACTGGCAGAATCTGGCCTTCAGACGCTCCTCGCACTGGTAGATCCCGAATGGCTAAGGGGCGAAGCCGAAAAAGAATACCGGTTAGGTTCTTCCTTCCTTACTAGCCCTCTGCATCTAGTAAACGGGGTGCCGGTTGGCACAGCCACGCAAGTCGTCGGACCACAGCGATTCGCCAGAATGCTTCTCGTCTGTCTGGATCACCTCAAAAAGAATCCGAATCTTGATTTTTTTAGTGCTGCAATGTTCGTGCCAGAACTCGCGATCCTCGGGAACAGCATCGATGAAATTGCGGCGCTGGGGCCAGAAGCCCAAAAGAAGCTCGCGAGCCTCCCCTATCTACCCGATGACGTCGTAACTTCAACAATTTTCGAACTGCTGGTTGGAGCAGCGTGTATTCGACGAGGATTGAGTGTGAATATGGTGCCGGAGGATCGGGCGGGTAAGGTGCCGGATTTCCGAGTTACCGGACTCGGCGCTATACCCGGTGCCATCGAATGCAAGCGCAGGCTGGGCCTGAGTGTGTATGAGTTGGATGAAGCCCGTCGCGTGGAAGCATTGTATTGGGCAATTCAAGAGCCGTTTCATAAGCGAGGCATGCATTGTTCCGTTGAAGTGACATTCTCGGTTCCGCTCCGGTTAGTCTCAGCCGCTGAATTCGCCGAATCCATCCTCGGAGCAGCGAGCAACGGTCATGACCAAGATACAACGTCAACTTCTTGGGGATCATTCTCTGTCCGGCGTCTCTCGTATTTTGACGAGCTACCTAGGACAAGACTCTACTCCCCAGATTTCATCCAGAGGGTCTTTGGCTGGGAGGTGCTGGAAAGCGAATGGGATGGCCTCCTATGCGAAGTCGAAGCTCCCCGCGACATTATGGTCAGGTCGTACAGAATGCCGCTCTGCTTAAAGTGGAAAAGCGAGAGCGAGGAGGCGCTTATAAAGAGATCGCGAGGAATCGCTTCGCTCTGGACCAACGCGATCAAGCAGATTCCCGCCGGAGACATCGGCTTCGTGTATATCGCGTACCCCGAAGGTGGGCGACCGTCCGTGGCAGACGCGCGTACTCGTCACATCCTTAAGTCCATGGAAGAATCTTGGCATCGATGGTTCGTACGGGTGCCTGTCACCGTCATAAGCCGTTTGTATCCGAGGCCAATTCATGAAGGGCGCCCCGACCTGATCGAGAGCGTTCTGCCGGGTGCAGGAAAAGGCCAGGAGCATTGGTTGACGTATCTGCCCTGGAATATCTTCACGCGCCAGTTTGATCGACCAGAGGATCCCAATAGTCGGCATCCCGTAAAACTGCCCCGTGTCTCGGTCGAATTTGGCAGTGCAGAATAGCCCGGTTTTCATCACGTGCCAGTCAGTGCGGTGAGCCAAAGGACCAGGGGATCGCGGAGCGGAAGCACGCTCGTTGAGCAACGTCGGCGTCGCTCCGGCCACGTGCCGTTGTTGCTGATCTGTGACTATTGCGGAAATGTACAATATTTCCGCGTCGACCAGACTCAGGATGGGCGTGGTGAGAATTGGCTGTCATAAATTCGATGGTGCCGGAGCGTGCGGATGGCCGGGCTTTGGTGATCCTGCATGCCGGTGCTCGCCTTGGCGTTCCTTAATTCGGGAGACCCATTCGACAGGTAAGGGATTCCCAACGTGAAACGAAAATCCATTTTTGCGGATTAAAAATATGCGATCCACGCGAAAGCTAAGCTGCGTGCTATAGTTTCTATTCAAAATAGATCGTTTCTCGGCTATTCAAGACACGGAGGAAGGAGCGCCATGCCGACTGCGAAAGCATATCCGCACAAGCAGTTTTTTCTCCAGATGTTCACTCGGGATATTTCACTTGAGGACTGCATCCTCGATCTGATAGACAATTCAATCGATTCCCTTCTTCGCACGCAAGGAATAGATATTGAGGACGAAGTATTGACGCCCGATCCACATATTCACGGCCGACGCCATGGGCGTGTAGAGGTTCGGTATTCAGAAGACGAGTTCCACATCTCCGACAACTGCGGGGGTATCTCGCGTAAGGATGCCGAGGAGGATGTGTTCTGTTTCGGGCATGGTGACGACGTGCCCACTGGACGCCTCGGAGTGTACGGTATAGGACTTAAAAGGGCACTAT
The DNA here is from genome assembly GCA_963779075.1 of Bryobacterales bacterium. Taxonomy (GTDB): domain Bacteria; phylum Acidobacteriota; class Terriglobia; order Bryobacterales; family Bryobacteraceae; genus Palsa-187. The sequence continues at coordinate 166,375 of CAVZWS010000008.1, read as the reverse complement.
TCAAGATCGGAAACTACATAGAAGTCCTCTCCCGGACGACGGAGGACAGTTTCAAAGTCACCATCGACGTGCCAAAGTGGGCCGCAAAGGACGCGAAGCTTTCCGACTGGACTTTTCCCCTAGAGCCATTGGATGCAGTTACCACGAAGGGCCGCGCTGGTACGGCGATCACGATCACTAGTCTCCACTCGGAGGTCAAGGGACGGATCAGTGATGGCAAGCTGGATTCAACACTACGCGCCTCTGTTGCGCAAACCTATTCCGTTTTCCTACAGGATCTCGTGGAAGTAGTAATCAACGGAAAGCGAGTTGAAAAGCGGGATCTCGCGTTTGGCGGCTCACCAGAAATCGCACCCGGATCGGATCGCTTTGACTATGAGGGTGTGAAGATTGCTCTGTTCGCAACCCTTGCGCCGAAAGACAAACGGGTTCAGGAGATCGCGGGCTGGTACGTCCTATGCAACGGTCGTGTCGTTGTCAACGCCGACAAGACCGAGTTGACTGGCTGGGGTACTGGTGTGATGCCCGCGTACCACAGCAAGTATCGGGGATTCGTTGGCATTGCTCTGTTCGCTTCGGATTCTCCACTCTTACTTCCCTGGACGACCAGCAAGCGCGGATTAAACCGGGAAGCCTTGGTTTACCAGCAGGCTCGAAACCGAATGGCGGCCCTCTCGCGGCCAGTCATTAAATTCTTGAACGAAATGTATCCGTCTGAGTTGTCAGAAGCCCCGGGTCAGCGAACCGTGGCAGAGGCCGTGACACAAAGCGATTTTCGGAAGTTATTGACAAACCCCTCGCGTCAGTTCGAAGCCACCGTAAAGACTGTGCGAAAGCGCACTTCAAGCGTTCAATACAGCGTTGAGACGAAAGATGTCGAAAGGATAAGAAAAGTTCTCAGACGACCGAGTATGTCGGCTTCCGCGATTGGGAAGCACACGTTCGAGCACTTCCTGAAAACGGAGTGTCCCGAATGATACCAAGCGAAAGCTATTTGAAAGTCGCTTACGACCTTCGACCGGCTAAACAAATTGAACGCCGGATGCTCATTGACGGTCTTCAACGCCTTGGTCTTGCCGGCTTCCCAATTGAGGACTATCAATATACCGGGTTCGGCTCAGTGTACTTCGTAGACTTTATCCTCTTTCATAAGCTTCTCAACATTACGCGATTGCTAAACGTTGAATACTCGCCGAAAATCAAGAAACGGATACGCTTTAACCGCCCTTACAAGCTGATCGAACTCGCGTTCAAGCCGATTGCCGATGTGATCCCGACTCTATCGCCAGATCTACACCACTTGTTGTGGTTGGATTACGATAGCGTCTTGAATGCTTCTCAATTGGTTGACATAAACCTTGCCGCAACTTATCTATCCCCGGGATCGATCTTGTTAGTGACCGTCGATGTGGAGCCCCCCGGATCGTCTACTGATGGGCCTGAACAATGGTTCGATTACTTTCGTGGCGAGGCTGAACAATATCTTGGCGAGTTCAATTCGATAACGGACTATGTGGAGTCGAAGTTGACGAGAATCAATGTTCAGATTTTGTTCCGTGCCATCCAAGCCGGTTTGGCGGGGCGAGGAGTAACTTTCGTTCCCTTGTTCAATTTTCTATACGCTGATGGTCACAAAATGTTGACAATCGGTGGAGTCCTCGCAACGGAGACGGAGCGCAGGAAAATTCAAGCAAGCACGTTAGCCAAAACCTCTTATTGTCGCCGCGATTTCAACAAACCCCCGTACGAAATCCGAGTACCGAGACTGACTCGGAAGGAACGGCTACACCTTGATTGCGCGATGCCGTCTTCGAAAGCTTGGCGACCTAATGAATTCGAACTTCGAGACGAAGACATGCTTGCTTATCGGGAAATCTATCGGTTCTTCCCGGCATACGCCGAGCTACTGCTGTAAGTGCGCTTTCGGAGGTGGCATCACGGCGTCCACTTTTAATCGGATTGAGGAACTCACACGATCTCGGCCCAAATCCAACGCGACGTTGTTTTTGCGGTCGAATAAGTCTGGAAGAACCGGTCTACTTCTCGGCGTATCAGGGAAGATACGCCGAAATCGTGCATCGATAAGCTTGCAATCAGTGATCTCTGTACCAATCCAATGACGGTTTAATCTCTGCGCAGCTTCGAACGTTGACCCACCACCGGCAAATGGATCCAGAACCAAGTCTCGCTCCTGGGTAGCCATCTCAATACATCTTGCAGGGATGTTCGGATTCAATTCATTTGCGCCGCGCCGCGCCTTAAATTTCGCGTGCCGAACTGGTGACGTGTCTTCCCAGAAATCTGTCAGATTCAGCCCAAGAGGATTCAGAAGGTGCTTATGACCTCCGTAGTCCTTTATTTCCTTCTTGCAGTGGCGACACTTTGCCACTGGGACGCGAGGTCTAGCAAATGTCTTGGGCAAGCCCTTTGTAAAGTACAATAATGCATAATGCGCCGGGTAGAGTTTACGTCCGTGCGGAAATGTACCTTTCATTGAAATCGCGATCCAATGCCGGAAGGTCATATCCTGTTTTTCAAGATATGTGGCGAGGTGGTAGGCCCAGTGGGGAAGATTGTAGATGAAGATTGCCCCGCCCGGCTTCAACACTCTAATGCATTCGTCTATCCAATCGAAGCACCACTTTAGGTAGTCATCAGCATTAAGATTGTCTTTCTCGGCTCCGCGCCCATAATCTTTGCCAAGATTGAACGGTGGATCTGCAAACACACAGTCAATCGTTTGGTCCTTCAATGCGCCGAACAAATTGAAGCAATCTGTCTTATATACAGCGCCGAGCGCCGTGGTGAATGCAGGCTGGATCGTGCGCTCCATCCGTTTTCGAACTGTTCCTCGCAAGACCGTCAAGGGTTGATCCTCGTTAAACAATACCACACAAGAATGTTTTATAAGCGTCAGGAGACCAATCTGATAGCGTCTCTCCGTTATGACGAAATCCCACCAATTCTGCCAGCTTCACCCAATGTCTCGGATGCGGGGTGCGTCGGCCCTTCCGGATATCAACAGCGAACGGTCTGGAAACGCCGGTAGCCTTTTGGATTGGCGGACTCGAAAGCTGGCTCAGCTTCGGCTGAATAGCGTTGCGGTAGAATTCTTCCGTCAACCAAGCTGGTTGCTTCGAACTGTCCCAATGGGCTTTTTCCAAATACGTTCGCCGCCACGCCTCGGCGCGGCGGGCTCGCGCGTCCGGGGCCTGTGCAGCAATTCGCCCGATTCGGGCGACTTCGATTATCTGTTTGGATCGGATCGATGTGGCGCAAGCTCCGCAATATTTTCGGCCATCAGGGATGGCAGCGCCACAGACGGAGCAGAAAGTCCGCATGTTGATTGAACTTACTGATGAAAGCGCCGAAGTTCCACTCGCTTCCCGCCTCCGTTGCTGAGTGAGCGGCGTTCCCGGTACACCCTTGACGGAGGACTTTCCAGTTGTACTCCATAGCACGCGAGCGACCCATTCGGCCAGCGGAGCAACAGCGGCCCTCCATTTAGGGGCAGTCTCTGAAAGCTGTGCCGCAAATTCTCCCATCAAGCGACAATTGCCATCACGTTGCTCGAAAAACCATTCTCGCTTAAGCGGTGTTCGAGCAATCCAATCCAACACGAAAGCATCGATCTCGGGGCGCACGGGCTCCATGAGGTCGCAGGCTAGGCTTGCACGATTTGGCGCATCCATATGCAAGACACCTAAACAAGGGTCGAGTCCGAGAGCGACGGCGGCGAGGCGAGCTTCTGATTCGAGGATCGCATAGAGATAGTTGAGGGTGGCCTGAATCGGGGACACTGCCAGGCGCGGCGATCCGGATAATGGCGAGCGACGAGAACCGACAGTCCGCCAATGTTCCGGAACCCGGTGAATATCTGCTTTGGGAAATGTGATTTCCTTTCCTCGCCACGCAGACCAGTAGATTCCAGCGGCCTGGGATTCGACGAGCCGCACACCATCGAAGTCCGCGCTGCCCGGCAATGCCAAACGTAAACCCGCAATCGCATCTGCGATGTCAGGCTTGTTCAGTTTGTGGCGTACAAGGCGCTCTTGTCCTACAAGTTTCTGATCGATCAATTCTCGCGCGATTTGCAGTGCCGCCCCCGATGTTAGCGAAAGACCCTGCGCACGCCGCATCCGGCCATCGGGGGGTCGTGAGGGTCCTGTTATCGTCAGGATTTTGCCGGTCCGGTCCAGCATTACAAACGCGGCATTTTGGTCAGCAAGCCAGCGAAGCGCCGCGAGCGAAACCATCCCATCAGCGCTAATAACAATGAGCCGCTGAAGCCCGTGACCGACGCGAGGAAACCGTGCATAGCGACGATCAGCGCCGATGCCGTCCGCCAGAATTATGTGGCCACTATCGACCCGGACTTGAATGCCGTAACCAAAAAGGGTGACGACCCCGTGTCGTGGCGTGATGCCTGAATGTGGATTGGCGGCCCGAATTTCTGGCACTCGGGATTTGCGCACGCGTAGCGGGTGCGCTACGGTTCTTGTAGCTGCCATTGGAGCTAAGCCCTCCTTGGTGGTCAGGGCTTGTCACCTGCTAGTAACAGGTGCCGAGCCCGTAAGTATATTTAACTTCTATCACTTATCTTACCACGTGAGGCAATCCGCTCTTTCTCAGCGAGGTACTTTTCCAACTCGGATGGAAAACGTACCCTCCGTCGAAAATATCCGGACGCAATTACGTAAGGCATCGCTCCGAACTCGGGCTCAGTATCCAGTGCTTCCGTTATTGAGAGTCGAAGAAAGCGCCAATGGGCCCGCAGGTCAGAGAATACTTCCGCTGGAACTGGATTACGCTTCTCAAGGTAATGACGTGCATGCTCAACTAGGTCTGCCTCGGCGTCTTGGTCCCACGAAATAACAATGCGGCGAATGGTCCTGGTGACCAGGTATCGATGTCCACCAAGAGATTTGTCTGTTTGCAACTTCACGCACCTTTTAGACGATTGTCGCCAACCAATAAAAGGAAAGCCCGCGACGGCGTTCGCTAATCTTCTTGGGTTCAGTCTGCTTCGATCACTCTTGCAATATTTCACCAGCTCTATGCGGGCAAAATCCGAGCGACGGTCCATCAGTTCCTCCCGGACCCTATTGCTTTCACGGATGAGCGATGCATGGGCTTCCTGCGCGTGATGTAACCGGTCTAGGGACTCCGCAAGATCCTCCTCTAAGGTGATGCGCTCGGCGTCGGTCATTTTATTCGTTAACGTTTGTTCCAACGCGGCCCGATCAGCGTCAGTCATCTTTTTCATTAACATTCGCTCTAAGACCTGAACGCGATCCGAGAGTTCGACTACGGACTTATATGCCGTTGCTCTGAGATCCGGAATTTGTTTATCTAGCCGCGCTAGCGCCCTTCGGCTTAACGAAGCCGTTTCCGGAACGGTAGTTGGACGCAGCAAAGCCCGGATAGCATATTCCTCGCAATCTGCGGGAAGAACCTTTAAAGCAGAGCGAACGTCGTCGGGACTGTACAAATTTTCTAGCTGCCACGCTGTATCGGCCCAGGTGGAATCGAATAGCGAAAAGAGATTTCCCCGCGAACCTCTGAGGTCGGCGTCCGATATCTCTGGGCGACGTTTTTTAAGACTCTTCCCCCCTCTCGCGTTGCCTTTTTTCATTTTATTTTCGCCACTCATATTATTACAACATTCGTCAATCAGACACTCATATAGTTCTTGACAATACCAGTTCCGCCACCTTTTTATTCCCCATAAATACATTGTAACTAATTGATATAAATAGACTTATTTGCTAGAGTCGCTTTCGGAGGTAATCCGACATGGATTCCAGCAAAAAGAAGAAGAGACTTATGCGAAGACGTTCTGGAAAAATCAATATTCCAGCGAACCGGCCAAAAACCGGGAAAGGCGGTGTCAGAGAAGCTCACCCGAAAACTGCGGAGCAGTATTTCGCCAAGGGCAAGAGATTTCGAACGGCGTGGGATCGCGTCACCGAGGCCCTGACCAAAATGCGTGCAAAAGGATTTTCCCTTAGGAGGGCCGCAGGAGAAGTGGGGACCAGTCCCCGAACGGTACTGCGATTGGGAAAATCGGCGCTAAGAAAAAATCAGCGCGGCCGGTTTGTCGCGAAGCGAACCGACACGCGGCTTTCAATCCTTGTGGTTCCATCTGTTAACGGGCCGGTGGAGGTCGCCGTGCGGGACTCCCGCCAAGCAACTTTACTATCCCAATATTGGACTTCTGTCCACACGTTTCTAGAAACTGGTGAGACTGAGGACCTCTCGAAATTCGAAGGCCAATTCATCCGGGATGCGGCTGGTACCAAGATTGGCCTGCTGACGGACCTCAATCAATTGAAGCGCCTTGGTTCAGCGGGCATTCTGTCATTTCATTCCATTTATGCGGAGCGCCAATAATGTCTAGACCACCATCCAACCCAGATCCAGAAGCAGAATATCGACGCCAAGAGCGTGCGAAGCGACGGCTCGGCACCAAAACCAAATGCACTCAATGTGGGGCCACGAAAGCATTGATTCCCAAAAGCAAGCCGCGAATCTGTGCGGAATGCCAGCGCAAGAATCAGGGCCAATCGGTGACCGACAATCATCATGTAGCGGGAAAGAATAACCATGCCGGAACTGTCCCCGTGCCGGTAAACGATCACCGCGCCCGGTTGAGCCTGGAGCAACACAAGTGGCCCGCGAGAACACTGCGCAATCCAGATCAGAGCCCCTTGCTGGCCATCGCGGCATGTATTCGCGGCTTCATTGACTTCGTGGAATACTGTATCGAACAGTTCCTTGTTTGGGCCATCGCATTTCTCGAAGAACTCGATGCCCGCCTCGTCGAGAAATTTGGGCCTCGCTGGTGGGATGTCATTAGGGTAAAGTTCGAAGCGGGGTGCCTCTAACGGCGACTACTCAGGATAAACGCCGTAACACGATTTGCTAATCATTAACCGAAGCCGGGGCCTGGCAATCCCGGCTTAGGCTTCAGGGGGCATTTGATCGCGTAGGACATGGTGGAATTCTGTCCGAAGCGGCTCGCCTGCCGTCATGAAATCGCGGAAGACCGCCGAATTGTATTTATGCGTCTGTGTAGGCCGCCAGGGGTAAGCGCAGAGAAATTAAATGTCCGTACCTAAGCCAGATGTTCTAGATCTGGCGGTCCGTGTTTACCCGGTTATTGCCGAATCGGAGCCACATTCTGACAGCCCTAAAGGATGGCGTCGACCGGAGGCGATGGTCGTTCTCGATACCGAAACGCGAGTTGATGAAACCCAACGTCTCACGTTCGGAAGCTATCGGTTTTTCCAGAATGGGCAGTGCTTAAGGGAATGTCTGTTCTACGCGGATGACTTGCCGGAGCGCGATCGCGCCGTGCTCGAACAGTATGTGAAGACCCACCGAGCAGACACTATTAACCAGCGAGACGCAAAACTCGGGTTGATGAGCCGCACCGAGTTCGCTAAGAAGTTCTTTAACAATGTGTACCGTAGCCGCTGTTTGCTAGTCGGCTTTAACTTGCCATTTGATTTATCCCGTATCGCGATCAACTTCGGCAATACGCGCGGACGATATGCCGGGGGCTTTTCCCTGGGCCTCTGGTCCTATCGGGGTAACGATGGCACCGAACGCCGCAGCACCCGCCGACCCCGCATCTGCGTCAAGCACATCGACAGCAAGCGTGCGATCAAAGCATTCACCTCGCGATATAAACCCGATAGTGACGACCTCATTCCTGAGGATTCCGAGGACGGCGAACCGGAGGATAAATACATTTTTCGGGGCCACTTCCTGGACTTACGCACACTGGCATCTGCCCTTACCGATCAGTCTTATTCGCTGGAGGCGGCCTGCAAGGCATTCGGCGTGGAGCACGGTAAGCAGAAGGTATCCGTCCACGGGATTGTGACTGAGGACTATGTTGATTACAATCGCCGGGACGTTTTAGCGACGGCGGAACTCGCTGAGAAACTGCTGGCGGAATTCGCGAAGCATCAGGTAGCGTTGCAACCTACGAAAGCTTACTCGCCTGCTTCAATCGGGAAAGCGTATCTTCGCGAAATGGGTATTAAGCCAATTGTGGAGAGGCAGCCCGATTTCCCTAGAGAGTTCCTAGGGTATGCCGAATCTGCATTTTTTGGCGGCCGGGCATCCGCCCATATTCGCAAGGTCGTTGTTCCCGTTGTTTACATGGATTTCCTGTCGATGTATCCCACCGTCAATAGCCTCATGGGACTTTGGAGCTTTGTGATCGCCCAGGAAATTCGAGTCGTGCGGGATTGCCGGGGGGACATTCTGCGACTTCTCAAGCGGATCAGCACGGAGAAGCTCTTCGAGCCCGCTACTTGGAAATCGTTGGCGGCGTTCGTCAAGGTAGTACCGGATGGCGATATTCTCCCTAATCGCGCCAAGTATAACCAGGACAGCAACGATTGGCAGGTTGCCGTAAATCACGTGTATGCAAGTGATCATGAGGCCAATCGGGAAATTTGGGTTTCACTGCCAGATGCCGTCGCATCTGTTATCTTGACCGGCAAGGTCCCCAATATCGTTGATGCATTTCGCATTGAACCGCACGGAATCCAGCCGGGGCTCACAAAAACAAAGCTCTACAGCCAAGTCGAAATCGATCCCGCGACAGACGATTTCTTCAAGCGTGTAATCGAGGAGCGTAAACGCTCTTCGTCCAGGGCTGATCTTGAACCAGAAGAAAGAGACCGGCTCGACAAGGCCCTCAAGGTGCTCGCAAATTCGGCTAGCTATGGCATCTATGCTGAAATGCACCGGAAAGAATCAGATCAGAAAATTGATGTCACCTGTCACGGAGTTGACCAAGAACCTTTCGCGTGCAGCGTTGCTCATCCCGACGCCGTCGGCGAATTCTGCTTTCCACCGTTCGCGTCTCTGATCACCGGCGCGGCGCGGCTAATGCTTGCGTTGCTAGAGCGCTGTGTTTCTGACCTAGAGGGCACCTATGCGATGGAGGATACCGACTCCATGGCAATCGTGGCTACAAAGCGTGGAGGATTGATCGAGTGTGCCGGTGGACCGTTCCAGACCAATGCCGGGAAGGCCGCCGTCAAGGCGCTGACTTGGGCGCAGGTGAAGGAGATTTCGCAACGCTTTGAAGCGCTTAAACCCTACGACCGCACGATGGTTCCGGAGGCGGTCTTGAAAATTGAAGATGACAATTTTCATGAGGAAAAGCAGCGGCAACTATATTGTTTCGCGATCTCAGCGAAGCGTTATGCCAGGTTTACGCTGAATAAAACCCGGGAACCAACTTTGCTTCGAAAGGGATCGAACAACAAAATTGACCGATGGTCGAGGCACGGGCTTGGTCACCTGTTGAATCCAATAGATCCAGACAGCGATGATCAGAACTGGATCAGCCAGATATGGCTAAACATGATCCGGAAAGCCTTGGGGCATCCGATCGAGAAATTGGCATTCGCGGATCGGCCCGCCGTTGGGCGAACTGGAATTAGCAGTCCATCCGTCATGCGTTCCCTCAAGCAGTTTAACGAAGGAAAGCAATATCCGGACCAAATCAAGCCTTTCAATTTCTTATTGACGTGTCACGTCAAGCCGTTCGGGCATCCGACGGGTACAGACCCCGAACGATTCCAGCTAATTGCGCCTTTCCAACCCGATCCCAGGGAATGGCTCAGAATGCAATGGATTGATAAATATAGTGGCAATCGCTACCACATCACAACAACTGGACATCACGGCGACCGCCAGACGGCACGTGTAAAAACTTACGGCGATGTCATGCGCGACTATGAGTTTCACCCAGAATCCAAGTGCGCCGATACTGAAGGCAATGTGTGCGACCGACGGACTGTCGGGTTACTGGCGCGACGGCATATTCAAATTGATTGTCTGAGAACCATCGGAAAAGAGTCTAATTTTCTCGAAGAAGTTGAAGCAGGGCTCATCCATTCCGGTGAAGAGGTTTACCCCGAATACCCCGACCCGAAGCGCGACGAGTGGAGTTTAAAGATATTACCAGCACTCAAGGCTGCCCCCCTTGCTGTTCTGATCAAGGAAACTGGTTTGTCGCGGCGCGCCCTGCTCGATCTCCGGGCGGGGCGTAGCAGGCCCCACCACAAAAATCGCAAGTTGATCGTCGATGCCCTTCGGAGACTCGGACTCATTTAACGGGAGTCGGGAAGAATGTCATTTCGACGGTTTGCCGACAAACCAGCCAAGTGGATTCCTACACTAGGGCATTTAATCAGAAGTAATCCCTAACGAGTCGGGTGCTGGGGTGACCCGATGTGCGTCCCATTAACGCGGTTCACACCACTCGACAGCTTTGCGCATCACGAGCCGTATACATCCTCCAGGCATCCTCGGCGGAACTGGCAACGGATCGCCTGTCTTCCAAAGACCTAGCCGCCGAAGAGTCTCTGGCATTTCTGAATCGATGACCGCGAGCGGATTGCCGTCGCCGTAACCGGTATGGCCTCGATATTTCAACGCCTGCGAATACTCACCGTCGGGAGTTCGCTTGTAGACCTCGATGAAGTACGTAAATGGCAGACCGGTCGTTGGATACGCAACAATCACACTACCTAGGATGGGGCCGTTCTCAACATACCGGGTTTCTTCGTTGTTGTTCCTGCCCGTCATGTTGAAGAACACGACACGAAATTTGTCCGTTTTTCGATCGTAGGCGAACAGGAATGTCGAAACTCCGCAATTTCCATTCGCCCCGCGATTCGTACAGCTCTTTATCCTCAGCAGGGGAAGCGTTCTCCCAGGCCCCGAAAACACAACGTCGCTCGTAAAGAGCTCGTAGAATGTCCGCTCCCCGGAAGCCAAGCTGATTTTCTCTTCACGATACTTTGCTAGGAACATCTCTTCTGAGCAGTCTGGCTCGTCGTTTTCGACAAAGCAAAGAGATACCGCTCCTATTCGGTTACCACCTCCGTCTTCGACGCTGCTCTCCTCATCAGGCTGCTTAGCGACGACCAGGCTCCACCGGGATTTCGTTTGAAACGCCTGTGTCAGGTCCAGATGCGCAATGACTTTGGAGTTGATTCCAAATTGTGCCGACAGTTTCGAGATCACCGCCTGATCGATTGCGGTGGGATCAGGACGCGTCTGTGCGATACCGCCGGTCACGAGTATCAACGTCGCGGCAAAGAATGCGGCGTAGGCGGATTTCATAATCAGATTCTCTCAAACATGGTGCCCAGGCACTTGGTTGTATAACGCTGAAACCGTACATGTGCCCCATCGCTCCGCCGCGCCCCCGCATCGCTGGTCGTGAGGCTGGCCGCACACAGCGCCCGCCAGTGATAGAATCGGGAATTGTGTACCGCGTGTTACTTCTCCTACACCCATGCCCTTGTTCTGGACGGACTCAATTGCGCTATGTTGCTCGGATCTCCTAACCGCGAAAAAGTGGTGGATAGAATCCTTAGATTGTAAGGAAGCCAGGGTGCCATCGGATTGGGATTGCGTGCTGCCTTCGGATGTTGCCTTGAGGTTGTCCGGCAATGACCTGCCCACCATCCTGCTCAGCGACTGGATGGAGGTTCGGGCCGCAGGATATGAACGATCAAACGATCACCCCATCATTTTCTGCACCAAGTTGACGAAAGCGTATGAATACCTCAGTCGTAGGCGCGCGGCACCAGGACTTATCCAGCACGGCGCAGGACCTGAGTTCTTCGAAGTCCGCGATCCCGAGGGTAACGTCATCGAGATCTGCGAAGAAGCGTGAAGGCGGTTCACAGCGCCCCCAGCCTCTTCGCCCGCGAAACCAGGACCGCGCTTTCGTCCGTGTCCGATGGCTCTTCCCAGATGCGCTCCTGCCAGGGATCGGCCCAGTGCAGCGCCCATTCCAAGATGTCGAAAGTGTCGATACGGTAGTGCATCGGACGGCCTCAGGGCTGCTCGCGTTCCCGCACCAAGCGCCCGTCGGTGATAAGATCGAGCCAAGATGCGCCTTTACGCCGCGTTGCTGTTTGCGATTCTCGCTGCGCTTTCTCCCTACGCCTACAGCCAGTCAAAAGCACCTCCCACGCAATCGATTGAGGCTGCGGGGGCGCCAGCGGACAAGGGCGACGTTTACCTCGAGAACAATCTCGGGGAGATTTACGCCATTGGTCGAGGCGTGCCCCAGGACTACGCCGAAGCTGTCAGGTGGTTCCGCAAGGCTGCTGATGGAGGAAATGCTCGCGCCCAGCTCAACCTCGGCATGAGCTACATCGCCGAGCGTGGCGTAATGCGCGACTATGGCGAAGCGGTGAAGTGGTTCCGCAAGGCAGCCGAGCAAGGAGCCGCACCTGCGCAGGCCGATCTCGGGATTGCATACAGTACAGGCCAAGGCGTTCCGCGAGACATCAATGAGGCGATGAAGTGGTTTGCTTTGGCCGCTGATGCGGGAAACGCTGTCGCCCAATTCAACCTTGGGCTTGCATACAAGCAGGGCGAAGGCGTTCCGCAAGACCTCAATGAGGCAAAAAAGTGGTTTGGCTTGGCGGCCGAGCAGGGGATGGAGCCAGCAAAACGGGAATTAGCCGTGCTATCGGGCGACGGGTTTGGCGGCGGCGCGTACCGGATTGGTGGCGGCGTCTCGGCGCCCAACGTGCTAAATAAAGTGGCGCCCGAATACTCCAATGACGCTCGCGCAGCGCGGCTGGAAGGCACGGTCGTGCTATCGCTTGTGGTCGACCAGCAGGGCCGTCCGCAGAACCTGAAGGTTGTCCGCTCGCTGGGCTTGGGCCTGGATGAGCAGGCCATCGAAGCAGTGGAAAAGTGGAGCTTCAAGCCCGGCATGAAAGACGGCAAACCCGTGCCGGTAGTGGCGACGATCGAGATTAATTTCAAACTTGCACCAGACGTTGATTCTAAGCTCACACCAGACCCGCGCAGCGTCCCAAACTCGGAGCATTCGCAAACCGACGACTTCAAGCAGCGGGTTAGAGCCGTTGGGGGTGATGCTGCCGCGCAGTTCAACCTCGGCCTCAGGTACGCCAGAGGCCAAGGAGTGCCCCAGGACTACAAAGAGGCGGCGCGATTGATACGCGAAGCCGCCGAGAAAGAATTGCCACGTGCGCAGTTCATCCTCGGTGTCATGTATGCCAGAGGCCAGGGCCTGACGCGGGACTATAGCGAGGCGGCCGCTTGGTGGCGCAAAGCCGCTAATGCAGGAAACGTTGACGCCCAGTACGAGCTCGGGATTGCATATGCACAAAGCCGAGGCGTGCCACGGGACGACGCCGAATCTGTGAAGTGGTTTCGGAGAGCAACTGAAGGGTATCGTAAGGCCGCCGACAAGGGGGACGCCGGCGCTCAAACGACTCTCGGGAACATCTACGCCAAGGGTCAAGGCGTGACGCAGGATTACGCCGAGGCGGCCGGTTGGTGGCGCAGAGCCGCTGATGCAGGAAACGCTGCGGCACAGTACAGCCTCGGGCTGGCTTACGCACAGGGCCAAGGCGTGGCGCAGAACCTCGTATTAGCTCATATGTGGTTGACTCTGTCGGCTGCAAGCCCTAGCGAAACTCAGGAACTTCGAGCCAAGGAACGACTTAATATCGCAAAGCAGCTCACACCCGAAGAGCTCGCTGAATCTCAGCGGTTGGCAGTTGAATGGAAGCCGAAGTCGCAGAAGTAGGCGGCAGCTCCGCTACTTAAGTAGATATCCCTCCGACCCGAATCGATCCCTCATGCCATCGGCCACCGCGCGGGCGTGCGGCGCATCGGGCCACGTCGCAAGTAAATGCCCGTGGGACAATCTCCCGTATGGACTTCTGGCGAAGACTATGGGCTGCGCTCTTTCTGTCAGGCAACAGAAGATATGTAGCGCTGGCCGGTCCAAGCATACTCGTCGGTATTTCGCGTTGGTTAGCTCCCATAATTCTTCCACAGCAGCTTGCTGAATCGTGGAGTCCGCCCGGGTGGCTATGGTGGGATGGTGCGTTGTTGGGCCTACTGCTTGCTATGATCGCGGCATGGGATGAGCAAGCTAAGAAAAACAAGTTGCTTGCGGAGACCGGCCCTAGGATTGTTCTTGCTGAACACCCAATAGAAACAGCGCCTTTTGATGTAACTGTTAACCAACAAACAGCAACAAGGGGCGTCGTAACTATCCCGATAGCACGGGGCTATACGGCACTTAGGGTTAGGATGACCAATCAGCCGTTGGTCAACACTGAGCGGGGGAACACTCGCCTTTATGCTAGGGTGTCGTTTTTCGATTCCGAAGGTAATCGATTAATAGTCATGGATGGTCGCTGGTCTGATTCAGTTCAAATGGCACATCGCGACATAACCAGGGATTATGTCGAAGAACTTAGCGCCCCATTTTCTGTAGGGCCTCATAGGTCGCTGGATATTTGCTTTCAACGCCCTGGTGAAGATTTTTGCGTGGCCGTAAACAATGACAACTTCAACAACGCTTATCTCGCGATGCCGGGCAGGGAGTTAAGGGGTATCGTATCAGTAGCGGTTGAGCTGAGCGGGCAAAACGTTTCTTCGACGATCAACTTTTCGCTCGATTGCGCAACGATTTCCGAAGTTGGAGAAATCACCATCACCGACAACATGCCCCATTGAAGCAGACGAGCCGCCAAGAAGGCGGGCTGTGGATCGTTTCGTTTGGAATCGTGGTTCGAATCCATGCCAGATTAATTCACACGGGCGTCCGAGAATTTATCCGTGCGGCGTGGGGGGAGGGCAGTTTTGAACCCCCTTATCCCCTATCCCAGCATCGACTCGCCTCCCGTCGCCCAAAAGTCTAGGGACCGGAAGCCGCCCGCCGCGGCGGATGAAACCGCGATGTGTCTGATTTCAGGCGCTGCGAATCATGTCGACGCCGAGGTACGGGCGCAACGCTTCCTGGCACAGCCGGCGTACCCGGTACTTAATCTGCCAACAACGATCTTCAAAAAAAGTAAGTGACGGATGGCCAACCAACTGGGCGCTATCCGGCCAACCCATTTCCAATGAAAAGGTTATCTGAGATTTCCGTCATTTGCCCGTCGGCACTTTGCGTCGCAGCTCGTCAAAGAAGTTCAGCAGAAAGACCATGTGAACGGAGCCTTGCTGCTCTTTTGCTTCCCGCGCAGGGAACACGGCGAAACGGTTGCTCGTCGGAGAGAGCGTGAGATAGGTTGCGACCGATGGCTGCCGGATCTCCGTCGGGGACCATAGCGAAGGCTTGCCGTGTTCGAACGAAGCGCCCTGGGGCGTGACCGGCGCGACCATGATGCGGTGATCCAGGCTAGTGAAATACAGCTTGCGGCCATCGGGCGACCAGATGGGGTTGGCTCCTCCATCGTTGGAAATTCTCCATTTGCTCTTCAGACTGGGCGGAGAGCCCTGAACCGACGCCACGAAGATCTCAAATCTTCCGGAATCATCGGATGCGTAGGCCATCCACTGGCCGTCTGGTGAAAACGCCGGGTATTGCTCCCTCGCGGGTGTGCGCAAGAGGACCTCCGGATTGCCGGCCTTGGGATGTTCCGGGTCGCTCAAATCGAGCTCAACACTCCAAAGGTCGCTGGCTGTTTCAACGTTGAGGTCCATATACGCCAGGCGCTTGCCGTCGGGCGAGAACGAGAAGGGGATCATCAGATTCTTGCTGGAGAGCAAATTTATCGGTTGTCCGGCTCCATCGGCGCTCGTCCAGGAGATTCCGAAATCTCCGCCGGTTTGGCGGTTAAAAACCAAATGCTTTCCATCCGGGGTCCACAACGGGTAGGAGTGTCGTTGGCCATCAAAGGTAACCGGCGACGGGATGTCGGTTTGCAAATCGTAAATATAGATGTCGCGTCCTTTACTGCCTGTCTTCGCAATCGCTAACTGCCGGCCATTGGGCGAAAAGCGCGGAGTTTGGTAGATCCCCGGGGAGATCAGCGGCTGAGTCTTGCCCGATGCGTCCAGCCACACCACTGGCCGGGTTTCATCCGACGCTCTGCCGTTTCCCGCCGCGTACAGGAACGTCCCGGTCCTGGAAAATTCAAACCCCGCCGTCACATCCTCTACCAACGGAATGGGCGCACCCCGAACTTCTAGTCGCGCTGGATCGAACAGAACACCAAACAACGAGCCTTGTTGCACGTAAACCAGATGGCCGGTTGATCTGCCCGTGGGCAGAAAGCGGCCAAAGTAGCCATCGCGGATCAGGGTCTTTCGCACGCCCGTCTTCAGGTTAAGGACATCGATATTCGCGTTCTCGAAATCATCGGGCGTAACTGACACAGAAGCCGTAAACAGAACGGCATTACTTCCGGGGAGAACTTGCGGATAGCGATGTGTTAATTCTCCGCGCTCCGGGGTGGTCAAGCGCCGCGGAACTCCTCCCGCTTCGGGAACGATCGAGAGTCCGGCGGTTGAGTTCAAAGCTGCGATGATATTGCCATCTTGGCCCCAGCTTGCACCCATTGGACGAAGAGCGTCGCAAAGGGTGACCGGCGCGCCGCCCTGCAAGGAGATCTTTTTCATCTTGTTGTCAGCGAAGAATCCGACCCACTGGCCATCGGGGGAGAAGAATGGATCACTCGCATTTTCCGTGCCCCGCAGGAGGGACGGAGTGGCTTGGTCTAAAAGCCTGGTCTCGAGTCTGCTGCTTGCCACCAGGACCACGCGCCAGATACACCAGCCTGGTTCCATCGGGCGAGATCACGGCGGTAATGTTCGCACCCGCCGCGGCTTCCGGCCCAAGATCCACGCTCAAGCGCATCAAGGGCTCTTGCGCGTCCGCTTCGCGAAAATGCACGAACGCCAGCGCCACCGCGACAACAGTGGTCAGCGCCGCCACAGCCCACGGCGCCTTTGAGCGGCGCAGGCTTTCAGCCTGCAGCGGGACTTCAGGCCCACCTGGATTCTCCAGCGCGATGCGGGCTTCGCCGATGGCTTGCAGGCGCTGCTTGCGGTCCTTGGTCAGGCAGCGGCGCAGGAGTCGGTGGATCGAACCGGTGGTGTCGGTGGGGAGCTTGGACCAATCGGGATCGTTTCTAACTACGGCCTCTAGCACGTCCGGCGTGGTTGCTCCAGCGAAAGCACGCTTGCCGCTCAGCATCTCGTACAGCACGGCGCCGAACGAGAAAATATCGCTGCGACGGTCGACGGGACGGCCTACGGCTTGTTCGGGCGACATGTACGCCGCCGTGCCCAGGATCACACCGGCGCGGGTGTGTCCCAATGTTAGCGTCGGCGAGT
This sequence comes from Bryobacterales bacterium, assembly GCA_963779075.1. Taxonomy (GTDB): domain Bacteria; phylum Acidobacteriota; class Terriglobia; order Bryobacterales; family Bryobacteraceae; genus Palsa-187. The sequence goes on along the minus strand of CAVZWS010000008.1, from coordinate 149,209 downwards.
TCGCAAGCGACGACTTCGGCGGCTCGTCTTCGAGCACTTTGGCCAGACCGAAGTCCAGCACCTTGATCACACCCTCGGGCGTGATCTTGACGTTGGCAGGTTTCAGGTCGCGATGGACGACGCCCCGCTCGTGCGCGTACTCCAGAGCTTCGATGATTTGCTTCGCGATCGCAGACTGCTTCTTCTTGCGGAAGCGGCCCGGCCTCGATGCGATCCGCCAGCGTCGGTCCTTCGATGAGTGCCAGCACCAAAGCGCGGGAGTCTTCGGAGTCCACGATTCCGTGAATGTGTCCGATATTGGGGTGATCGAGCGAGGCGAGAACTTCGGCTTCCCGCTGGAAGCGCGCCATGCGTTCGGGATCGCGCAGGAACGTCGCGGGCAGAACTTTGAGCGCCACTTCACGCTTGAGCGTTGTGTCGCGTGCGCGGTAGACCTCGCCCATCCCGCCTTGGCCGAGCAAGGAGAGAACTTCGTAGTGGCCGAGTTTGTCGCCTACGGAAAGCGGCATACGCCTGATTCAACTAAGCTTACTCGATCAAGAAGTGGATAGGGAATATATGACGGCGTATCCGGAACGTATGTATCACCGACCACTCACCTCCCGTCGCCCAAAAGTCGAGGGACCGGAATCCGTCCGCCGCAGCCGATGAAACCGCGATGCGTCTGATTCTAGGCGCTGCGAATCACGTCGACGCCGAGGTACGGGCGCAACGCTTCGGGTACCACCACGCTGCCGTCGGCCTGCTGATAGTTTTCCAGAATCGCCAGCCAGGTGCGGCCGACCGCGAGTCCGCTGCCGTTGATGGTATGCACGAAATCGGCCTTGCCGCTGCCGGATTTGGTCTTGATCGAAGCGCGGCGCGCCCCTTTCCCCGCCAAACGTTGAGCGACTGGCGGGCGTGACGGAGCAGGCCACCTCGGAAGTACTGGAAACGGATCGCGGGAATGCTGCGGAAACTGGCCGACGCCTAATATTAAGGTAAGATAATGAACCCACAGGGGTTCGGCCCGGCAAATTGTTGGAACATGGATCGATAGAGTATTATCTGCACGTGCTCGACGGGTGCGGCGTCATTTGGACATAAGCATGCGAAGATCCTTGCTCCTCGCCTTGGCCGCCTGTGCGCTTCATGCCGCCATCATTCGGGGAACGGTGGTTGAAAACCAGACCGGGCGTCCGCTAGCACGTACCTTGGTGACCTTGGAGCCAGTGGCCCGCACTTCAGGTCCGCCCCGATCGGTTCGCACTAACCTTTACGGGACATTTCAGTTTCCACCACTCCCCGCTGGCACGTACCTCGTGAGCGCGTCGAGGACCGGCTTTGCCACAATTCAGTATGGGCAAAAGCAATGGAAATCGGCGGGCGTTCCTGTAGTCGTTTCGGAGGATGATTCGCAGCTTCTGAACATCCGCCTGCCGCGCTTCGGCGCAATTACTGGAACCGTAATGGATGAAAACGACGTTGGCTTGCCGGAGTACGAGGTTGTGGCTTATCGCAACACACAGCCGCCGCAGCTCGTTACGCGTGCTACCTCGGACGACCGTGGCATGTTTCGCCTATTTGGTCTGGAGCCCGGCCGTTATTTGGTCCGTGCAGTGGGCAAACAATACGAAGAGGGTGGGTACCTACCGACATTTTCCAGGGAAACACAGATTGTGGATCAGGCGTTCCCGGTCGATGTGGACTTCGATCAGCAGGTTGATCGGATCGATGTTCGTCCGTCCCCAGGCCGGTTATTCACTCTCAATGTCCGGATCGTAACCATTCCACCCAATCCGATTCAGCCGCTGCCCGTCACTCTGACGATCGCATCCGACGTTGGAAGAGAAACCGTACAAGCCGCCAGTCATCGATTTGGTCCGTTACCGCCCGGTCAGTATGATCTATTCGCGCAGGCTCCGCTGGAGGGCCGCCCAGGCATACAGGGCGATTACCGGCGGGTCAGCATCGGCCAAGACACGACCCTCACTATCGTCTTACGGCAAGTTCCAGAGCTGCAGTTTATTTTTGCGGGCGCGGCAGTTTCGGCGGCGGAGCCGAATTCCATTCAAGTGTTGGGGAGGCGAAAAGACCTCGCAGGCGAGAGCTCACCGGAAATACTGAAGTTAACAAACAACCGGGTGCAACTCGCTCCTGGGCCGTGGGAGCTAGCGATCCCCGCTACTCCCGGCTTTTATGCGTCTGCCTTCTCAGGCCCCGCGTATCAAATTCCTGCCGACGGGCGCGCCGATGGCTGGAACGAGATCACAGTAGGCGCAGGTCCTGGCGTGAAGTTCACTTTATCCTCGAACCCAGGCGCACTGCACGGTGCCGTGAAATCGAGAAGCGATCCCGTAGCCGGGGTGCCAGTATTTCTTGAGCCGACCGATCTTGAGCCGCGAAAGCGAGTGACAAACATCTTCGTAACCCGCACTGATGATCGTGGCCAATATCAATTCAGGGGTGTAGCGCCAGGAAATTATCGGGTATTAGGCACATTCGAATACCGGATGCCAGATTCGCCCGCGATGTCGAACGCCCGTGCAAAACCCGTGAAGGTCGATGAGGGCAGCGACGTGCCGCAGGATTTAGATTTGTACGTGGACCAATAGCATCCCTTACAGGAGGTCAGCGTGATGCGTAAGGTGCTCTTCGCACTGCATCAGTACGTGGCACTGATAGCAGGGTTATTTGTTATTATCTTCGGAGTCACCGGTAGCATCACCGCGTTCGAGGAAGAACTAGATCGCATGGTTCATTCGAAGTTGTCGTATGTCACGCCGCAGGCGCAGGTGCGTCCCCTGTCGGACATCAGTGCCGCAATTGAAAAGGCATTTCCTGGCAACCCTGTTCTTAACTATGGCTTTCCGGCTGGGCCTGACGTGTCGTACCAGGCAAGGCTGCGTCGCAGCACCGTCTATGTAAATCAATACACAGGTGAAGTGCTCGGCGTTAGGAATGGCCGTCCTCCGCATATCACGGGTTCATTTCTTCATGATGTCCATCAATTTCACATTCGCTTGCTCATCAGGGGCCGAGCTGATGTCGGCAAGAAGGTCATGACATGGTCTGGAGTGGCAATGCTGTTCCTTCTCCCCTCCGGCTTGTATCTATGGTGGCCGTCTAAGCGAACCGCAATCGATTGGAAAGCGCCTGGGAGACGCGCGTGGTTCGACGTTCACAGCGTGGTTGGAATCTTCTCGTTCATATTCTTGCTGCTGCTAACAGTTACTGGCTTAGTGATTGCCTTTGAAAGAACTACTACTCCATTGTTCTATAGTGTGACCGGATCGCAGCCTCCGCAGCCGCACCGCTTTAAAGTGGCGGCTCTGTCGGGAACCGCACCAATAACGCCGGATCAGGCTTTGGGAATAGCTCGCTCGAAATGGCCAAACTCCGAACCTTCTCAAATTAATGCGCCGGGGCCGACTGAACCCTATTTCATTGTCCTGCGCTCACCGGGGGATCCACCGTCGGCCAGCAGCAAGTCCGTCGTCATTGACCCGTACACTGCCGATATAATCTATGAGGAAGATACACGAATGTATCCTGCCGGTTGGCGAATCATAACCGCTAACCGCGCCATTCACACCGGTGACATCTACGGAATCCCGAGTAAGATCGTAATGTCATTGACCAGCGTACTATTGGTGGTGCAGGTGGTCAGCGGGGCGGCGATGTGGTGTAAAAATGCCAATTTCCTGAACCGGCGAAAGTGCACTCAAAGATCGTAAGCCATCCCGCCTAAAGCCTCTGTTGAACCTCGTCGCCCAGCGTTTGGCCAGAAACGGAGCGTAGCGTTGCGCAACAGAGCGTGAACGAAAGTTAGTATTCCACGCCTAAATCGGTCGGCAAGTAAGCGGAACCGCCCGCCGCTGCAAATGAACTGCGATGCGTCCGATTCTAGGCGCTGCGAATCACGTCGACGCCGAGGTACGGGCGCAACGCTTCGGGCACCACCACGCTGCCGTCGGCCTGCTGGTAGTTTTCAAGGATCGCCAGCCAAGTGCGGCCGACCGCGAGTCCGCTGCCATTGATGGTGTGCACGAAATCGGCTTTGCCACTGCCGGATTTGGTCTTGATCGAAGCGCGGCGCGCCTGATACGCCTCGAAATTGGAGCACGACGAAATTTCCTTATAGGCGCTCTGGCCCGGGAGCCAGACCTCGATGTCATAGGTCTTGGCCGAGCTCGCGCCCATATCGCCGGTGCAGAGAACCACCGTGCGGTAGGCCAGGCCAAGACGCTGCAAGATGTCTTCGGCATCCGCGGTGAGAGCTTCGAGCTCGATGTAGCTGGTTTCCGGCGGCGTGAACTTTACGAGTTCCACCTTTTGGAATTGGTGTTGACGAATGATGCCGCGCACATCGCGCCCGTAGGAGCCGGCTTCGCTGCGAAAGCACGGCGTGTAGGCGCACAGCTTGATGGGGAGTTTGTCGAATTCGATAGTTTCGTCGCGATACAAGATTCGTCACCGGGACTTCGGCGGTGGGGATCAGATAGTAATCGGTGCCCTGGAGCTTGAACAGATCCGCCTCGAACTTCGGCAACTGGCCGGTGCCGTAGAAGCTGGCGGTGTTGGCCATGAACGGCGGCAGCACTTCGGTGTAGCCATGGTGCTGGGTGTGCACATCCAGCATGAAGTTGATGAGAGCGCGTTCGAGCTTCGCGCCCAGGCCCCAGTAGACGGCGAAGCGCGCTCCGGTGATTTTAGCGGCGCGCTCGAAATCCAGGATGCCGAGTTCGGGGCCGAGATCCCAATGGGCCTTGGGCGTGAAAGAAAACGCGGGCGGCGTGCCCCAGCGGCGCACTTCGACATTATCGTCGGCGCTTCGGCCGGTGGGCACCGAGGCGTGGGGCGTGTTGGGAACCCCGGCCAGCAACTGGCGGTACTTGTCGTCGAGCTCTTTCGCGCGTTCTTCGAGCGCGGTGGCGCGGTCGCCCATTTCGCGAACCTTCTGCTGGCGTTCCGCTCGCGTCCTGACCAGCCTTTAATAAGTTTGCCGATTTCCTGCGATTCAGTTTTGCGCAGAGCTTTGAGCTGTTCGGATTCGGTAAGTGCGGCGCGCCGCTCCGCATCGAGTTGCCGGAAAGCATCGACGTCGAGCGTGAAACCGCGATCCGCCAGCCGGGTGGCGATGGCGTCGAGATTCTGCCGGAAGAAAGAAAGATCGTACATCGAGCGGCCGCGGCCGTCGTTCGCCTGCGACTATCGCTCGGCGATCGGGACCCACGGCTGGCCGACCGGAGTGCCGATGTATTCCGCGCGCGGGCGGATCAAACGATTGTGGCGATATTGTTCGAGCACGTGCGCGGTCCAGCCGGACATGCGGCTGACGGCAAAGATGGGCGTGAAGAGGTCGATGGGAATGCCGAGCGAATAGTAAGTGGAAGCCGAATAGAAGTCCACGTTCGCGTTCAGATTCTTGGTTTCCTTCATGTACTTTTCGATGCGGCTGGAGGTGAGGTAGAGCTCCACGTGGCCGGTGCGCTTGCCGAGTTCTTCGGAGAGCGCGCTCAAGTGCGTCGCGCGCGGGTCGATGGTGTGATACACGCGGTGGCCGAAGCCGGGGATCTTGATCTTATTCGCCAGGCGGGTCTTCACCATATCCATGGCCTTGTCGGCCGAGCCCGCTTCGAGCAGCATCTTCATCACGTCTTCATTGGCGCCGCCGTGCAGCGGTCCCTTGAGGGCGGCCACGCCGGCCGTGGCAGCGGAGTAGATGTCGGAAAGGGTCGCGGCCACCACGCGGGCGGCGAAAGTGGAAGCATTGAGCTCGTGATCGGCGTGCAGCGTTAGCGCGATGTCGAAGACGTGCTCCATCACTTCGTCGGGCTTTTTGCCCGTCAAGGTGTAGAGGAAATTCCCCGCGGTGCTCAGCGTGGGATCGGACGCAACCACCTCCTGGCCCTTGCGCAGCCGGTCAAAAGTGGTGACGATAGTGCTGGTCTGGGCCATCAGGCGGACAGCCTTGCGCTCGCTGGCTTCGATGGACGTATCTTTCTCGTCCGGGTCGTAGAGCGACAACATGGAGACGGCGGTGCGCAGCACGTCCATGGGAACGCACTTGCCGGTGGCCTTCAGGAACGCAGTGACTTCGGCGGGGATCGCGCGGTTGGCCGCGAGCGACGCTTTCAACTGATCCAGCTCCGCCTGCTTGGGCAAGGCGGCCGTACCACAACAGGTAGATGACTTCCTCAAACGTCGCATGATCGGCGAGCGTATGAATGTTATAGCCCTGATAGCTTAAAATTCCCGCGTCGCCATCGATGTAGCAAATCTTCGACTCAGCCGCGACAATACCTTCCAGACCCGCACCCGTGACTGCCATGATTCTCCTTGCCCTGCGATCTTGTGTTCCCGCGGATTCCTGTTCGCCGTATGAAAAGAAACTCGCGTCAGTGGAAACCGCTATTTTAGCATTCGCCGAAGACGGCGGTGGCGGCCGCGAGTTCGCGGCGAGTTCAACCAAGAAGCGAGACTGACGCTGAACGTGAACCGCCCGTACGCCCGGGGCCGCGATTCTTAATGAAGGATCTTCGTCAGGTGCCAGCCCTCGCCGTAACGCTCATACCGCAGCGTGGCCGGCAGGTCATCGTGATATTGACCTTTACGGATACCCATGATGTACAAAGGCGTGTCGAAACATGGTTCCGCGATTTTGACTCCAATTTTGGCCTGGACGATTTTGGTGTCTTTATCTTCGCCATCCTTGATCGAAATCACCTGGTCTAATTGCAGCGGGAACTTGCCGCGCACTTGGGTATAGGGGACACGTAGCCGGTCTCGCCGGAGCTAACATCGTCGCTGAAGTTGAGGTCCCGGCCTTTTTGCTCGAGATGCGAGATGGAACGGTCGAGCACGGCGGCTGGGAGCATCCCATAGTTCCTCGTTGACCCCGCAGGCCAGTTGCGCGGAGCTGATCGAGACCTGCTCGCTATCCAATTGGAAAGGCTCGGCTTCGGCCGCACCTTTGGCTACGCCCTCATTAAAAACATCGGGATCTCCGCAGCCGGTGGAAAGGGCGCACAAGATTGCCGCCAGCAGCGCCGGGGAGGCCGTGAGCTTCATTTCTTCCCCTCCGCCATCAGGCGTCTCGGTGCGCGGGCCAGCCGTATAGCGGCGCGTGAGACTCTCAAACGACCGCTGCCGGACTAGACCCAGTCGATGCATCTCATATCTGAAGAGCAGCCACAGAATCGAGAGACCGTAGACCGAACTTTGCACGAAGGAGGCGGAAGACGCTTCCGGGAAATAGCGTGTAGGCACCGGCACCTCCGCAATGCGCATGTTCAGGTTCACAAATTGCGCAATGATTTCCTGATCGAAAATAAAGTTGTCGGAATTCATGTCCAAGTTGACTTGATCCAGCGCCTCCCGCCGGAAAGCGCGGTAGCCGGTGTGGTATTCGGCCAGGTGCAGGCCGAAGATCGCATTTTCAAGCCGCGTCAGGAAGCGGTTGGCGGCATATTTCCACCACGGCATGCCCTGCGCCATGGGACTGGCCGCCCAGCAGCCGCGAGCCCAGCACCACGTCGGCTTTGCACTCCTGAATCGGGCGGATAATTTCGGGCAGCAGCGTGGGATCGTACTGATAATCCGGATGCACCATCACCACAATGTCGGCGCCCGCGCGCAGCGCTTCGCGATAGCAGGTTTTCTGATTGGCGCCGTAGCCGTAGTTGCGGTTGTGGACGAACAACTCCAGACCCAGCTCGCGCGCGATGGCCGCGGTTTCATCGGAACTGCCATCGTCGACGACAATCACCAGATCCACGCTGTCGTGCGGCAATTCCGCATAAGTCATGCGCAGTGTTTCCGCGGCATTGTAGGCGGGCATCACGACGACTACTTTGGGCTTGGTGAGAGACATGGCTTGGTCAAAGAATGGTTTCGTCAAAGAAAGGGACTTAGTACCCTCCACCCTTAATAACGACCGTTTGGGACGGTTTCTTTAGGATGGGCGGCCCGCCGAATCCAGAATGCGGCGAAGCCCCTCGGCGAAGATCGGGGGGGCGTGAGCAGACTCAGCACCAGAAAGGCTTCCGCTTCAAAATCGTAGAAGAAGCCCGGTTGAACCAGGACGTCGCTTTCGGCCAAGAGACGGAGCGCCCATTCCTCTTCGGTGCGGATGCGGGGCACTTCGAGGATGGCGTACCAGCCGCCCTCGGCGTGCAGACAGCGGCACGGGGACGGTACCAGAGGCGCGTTCCATAAGACATTCCAGGTTCGCGCGCGTCCGCTGGCGGATCTGCTCCTGGACGGCTGCGGACGCGGCCAAGATGCGGGGCAGCGCCCATTGAACCGGCGTAGCGACGGATAAGAAAGTGTCGGCGATCCACTCCAAACCTTCGAGCGCGGCCGCATGATCCGGACCGCCTGCAACGATCCAGCCCAACTTCATTTGCGGGAGGCCGGCGATCTTCGAAAGCCCGCTCATCGAAAAAGTGAGCGCATCGCTTGATCCCGCGAGCGTCGCAACGCGCGCCGGGTCCGGCGCAAACGCAAAATCGGAGAAGACTTCGTCGGACAAGATGGGCAGGCCGAAGCTTTGCAGCCGCTCCCATTCCGCGCGCTTGAGATAAGAGCCGGTCGGATTGTTGGGATTCACTACCACGATCGCTCGTGTGCGCGGCGTGATGGCGCTCGCGAGGGCGTCGAAATCGATATGCCAAACGCCGTCGTAACGCAGCGGATACTGGCGCACCCGCACCGATTCCATCGCCGCCAAGTAATCGAACAAAGGATAAGACGGGCGCGGAACCAGGATCTCGTCACCCGGATCGGCCAGCAGTTTGAAGAGATACGAGTATGCTTCGCTGGTGCTGGCGGTGAGCAGAATGCGCGAGGCGGGCACGTCCACGCCGCGCTGGGCATAATATTCCGCAACGGCTTCGCGCGCCGCTAACAAACCACGCGGGTCCGGATCGTATTGAAGCGCCCGCGGGTCGGCGAGAGCCGCCAGCAGTTCGCCGCCCGGATAATCGAGCGCCGCGCGGGTGGGGTTGGATTCGGTGAGATCGAGGATGGCCGCGCCGCTGCGGCGCTTCTCCGCCAGGAGAATGCTCAACGGATTGGGCTGCGAATCCCACTGCAGGCGGGAAGAGAACACGCGCATCATGCTAGCAGATTATGATGAAAGTCTATGGCCACACAAAGCTCCGCACCTATCGGAAATGAACCGAATCCCCTCCTGATCTTCGAAGCGCTGAACGGATTTTCGCGCGCGACGGCGCTCAAGGCCGCCATCGAGCTCGAATTTTCACGCTGATCGGAGAGGGCGTGGTGACTGCCGCCGAACTCGCGAAGCGCGCCCAGACCAGCCTGAAGGGCATGCGCATTCTTTGCGATTTCATGACCATTCAAGGCTTTCTCACCAAGCAGGACGGGACCTATGGTCTGACTCGCGACTCAGCGGTGTTTCTCGACAAGAAGTCGCCGGCGTATCTGGGCTCCACCGCCTTCTTCCTGGTGCATCCCACCCACGTTGCGAACTTTTTGGATCTGACCGCAGCGGTCCGCAAGGGCGGCACGGCTCACGAACAGGGGAACATGGGTCCGGAAGCGCCCGATCTGGGTGGAGTTCGCGAAATCCATGGCGCCGATGTCGGCGATGGGCGCGGCTGGCTTGGCGCAGATCGTCAATACCCCGGGCCAACCGATGAAGGTGCTGGATATCGCCGCGGGACCGGGCGCCTATGGCATCGCCATCGCCAAGCTGAATCCGAAAGCCGAGATCTACGGCCTGGATTGGAAGAACGTGCTGGCGCTTTCGATCGGAGCATGCGCGGCAAGCGGGCGTGGGCGATCGCTATCACGGCATCGCGGGCAGCGCTTTCGACGTGGATCTGGGAAGCGGCTACGATCTGGTTCTGCTGCCGAATTTCCTGCATCACTTCGATCATGCGACCAACGTGAAGCTGCTGAAGCGGGTTCGCGCGGCGCTGAAGCCCGGCGGCCGCGTGGCGACTGTGGAGTTCGTGCCTAACGAAGACCGCATCTCCCCGCCGATGGCCGCCGGCTTCAGCATGATGATGCTGGGCTCCACCGAAGGCGGCGACGCCTATACCTTCAAGGAACTCGACGCCATGTTCCGCGACGCCGGGTTTGGCGAGAGCACGGCCCAGGAGTTGGGGCCGGAGACGCTGATCCTGACGAAGTACTGAGCTATTTCTTCTCGATAGCCGTCAAGCTGACGTCGGTGCCTTTGTTCGAGGAACTCGCGGTGATCATCAGCGAACGGGTCTTGCCGGCATCCTCCGCCATCACCATGCCGCCCTGCGGAGTGTTGGTGGCCATGTTGATGCTGAAGCCGCTGGATTTTAGCTGGTCCTGATAGTAAGACATCACTTTGGCGGGCGCGTCCTGGGTCTTGAACGCAAACGTGCTCTGGTTGCCGTCCTTAGTTTGCGTGGAGAAAGTCCCGGTCGGCGAGGAACCGGGATACACCGGCATCCACCCCGGTATCTGGGCGCTTCCCGCCGCGCCGAACTTCATGTTGCCGTCGGCGGACTGCACTTCGACGGAACCCTTATCGCCGTCGGTGTTCACTCTTGACCGTAGCTTCTTTGCCGTTTTCATCGATGACCACCATGGTTTTCTTTTCGGGATCGAATTTGAGGGTGGTGGTCTTGCCGCTTTTCTTATCGCGCACCGTGATGGTGCCGCTGCTATCGTCGGTCGTAACAGTTTCGACATCCGGATTCATGGTCGCGACCATTTTCGCCGCGGCATAGGCGGGATTCGTGGTGAGCAATCCCGAATCGAAGCCCGCCTGCTTGGCCTTGTGCATGATGAAGTAACCGGCCAGTCCGCACATGGCGGTGACCCCGATCATCAACGCCACGATGCCGCCCAAGATCCAGATCAGGATATTCGGACCTCTTGCCCGGCGGAAGCGGAGGCTGGCTGGATGCGAACGGGTCCGGCGGCGGAGGGTTGGAAGGCGGAAAGGGCGGTGGAACGGAACTGGACATCGCGGCGTATCCTTTCGTAGGTGAATCATACAACAATGGAAGGGCTGCCCACCGCGTCCAAGCTATCGACCACCCGGCCTCCCGGGCCGAAGAACGCTCGGCCGTGGCTGGGCGTGCTGCCGCTGTTCCGCAAGGACCCCGCGAATTACCTGCTTAAAATCGCACGTGAGTACGGTGACTTGGCCTACATGCGGCTGGGGCCGCAGCACGCTTTCGTGGTGAGCGATCCCGACGCAATTCGCGACATCCTGATTACGCATCAGAGCAACTTCACCAAGAGTCGCATGCTGGAGCGCGCCAAAGTGCTGCTGGGCGACGGCCTGCTGACCAGCGAAGGCGAGTTTCACACCCGCCAGCGCAGGCTGGTGCAGCCGGCATTTCATCGCGACCGACTGGTGCGCTATGCCGCCGACATGGTCGTCTGCGCAGCACGCACACGGGACGCTTGGGCTCCCGGTGTCGAGTTGGACATGCATCGGGAAATGACGAGGCTGACGCTGGCGATTGTCGGACGCACGCTGTTCAGCGCCGATGTATCGTCCGAGGCCGACGAAATCGGCGGCGCCATGACGCAGATTTTCGAGCTGTTCGACACACTGCTGCTGCCGTTTTCCGATTGGATCCAGAAGCTGCCCATCCCTCCGGTACGGCGCTTCGAAAAAGCGCGCGATCGCCTGGACAAAATCGTTTATGGACTGATCGCCGAGCGCCGCCGCAGCGGGAAAGACGCGGGCGATCTGCTTTCGATGCTGCTGCTGGCGCAAGACGAAAGCGATCACGCGCACATGACCGACAAGCAGGTGCGCGACGAAGCGCTGACGCTGCTGATCGCCGGGCATGAGACTACGGCAAACGCTCTGACCTGGACCTGGTATCTGCTTTCGCAAAATCCCGCGGTGGAAGCGCGCATGCACGCCGAAATCGACAGCGCGCTCGGCGGGAAGTTGCCGGATTTTGACGATGTGGCCAAGTTGCCCTACACCAGCGGCGTATTCGCCGAATCTCTGCGGCTGTATCCGCCGGCTTGGGCCATCGGGCGGCGTGCGCGGGAGGATTATTCAATCGGCGGCTACGCGATTCCGGCAAAATCGATTCTGCTCATGAGCCCCTGGGTGGTGCATCGCGATCCCCGCTGGTGGCCGGAGCCGGAGCGCTTCGAACCGGATCGCTGGCATCCCGAGGAAGCGGCCAAGCGCCCGAAGTTCGCCTATTTTCCCTTCGGCGGCGGCGCGCGCGTGTGCATCGGCGAGAGATTCGCGTGGGCCGAAGGAGTGCTGGTGCTGGCCACCATCGCCCAGCGCTGGAAGATGCGCCTGGTTCCCGGACATCCGGTGGAGACACGGGCGGTGATCACGCTGCGGCCCAAGCACGGAATGAAGATGACGCTGGAGCCGCGTTAGGGTTCTTACGCCTGGCGAATCAACTCGACATCGATTGTCAGATCGACTTCCTCGCCCACCAGAAATCCGCCCGCCTCCAGAGCCACGTTGAAGATCATCCCAAAATCTTTGCGATGAACGCGGGCCTTGGCAGTAGCGCCGCGGCGCAGATTGCCCCAGGGATCTTTGGTTTCCTCCGTGACCTCCTCCACCTTCAGATCCACTTCCTTGGTGACGCCGTGTATGGTGAGATCGCCCACCACCGTAAAGCTATCGGCTGCCGGTGGCGGTCACTGTCCTGGATTTATAAGTGATGGTTGGGAACTTCTCCACGTCGAAAAAATCGGGGCTCTTAAGGTGCGCGTCGCGCTGCTCGTCGCGCGTGCTGACGCTGGCGACGTCGATACTCGCCTCGATGGTCGAGGCAGAGGGTTCGCGGGGTCGAAGTTGACGGTTCCGCTGACCTTGTCAAACTCGCCCTTCACATTGGCGATCATCATGTGGCGGACTTTGAACTGCGCGGAGGCATGCGCAGGGTCGATCTGGTAAACGCTCATCTGTATTCATCCCTTCGAATTGGCCAGTGCCCTAGCGGGCAGGCGAAGTGCTAGTGAACTGCCGGCTCCGTGCTGGGCGCGTGGTGATGGGTCCGCAACGGGACGTTCTTTAGAAGCAGGTTCAGCACCACCGCTCCGCCCATAACGCAAGCGCTCGATACAAATATGAGATGCAATCCGTGCACCAAAGATTCACGCACGTTCACCATGAGCGTCTGCATCAGTTCCAAACCATTGGGATAGGCGGCTGAACAGCGCCTCTATCTGCGGCCGCATTTGAATCAGCAGTAGGGGATTATTGAAGAACTTCAAACCCTCTTGCGGGACGCCCGGTGGCAACCGGCGGCCAAACTCCGCATGATAATTCGTCAACAGCACGCTGCCGAAAAGCGCCACGCCCACCGTGCTGCCGATCGCGCGGAAGAATATCGTGGAAGCGGTGGCCGCGCCCATCTGCGCCCGCGGCGCGACGTTCTGCACAGCCACGGTGTAGACAGGTTGCAGCAGTCCCATGCCCAGTCCGGTGATGATCATGCCGAGGACAACATGCATCCGCGGCGTCGCGGCGTCCATGACCGCGAAGATGGTCATGCCACTGGTCACCAGTATCGACCCAAGCAGGCCGGGGATCTTGTAGCTTCGCAAACGGTAGGTCATCTGCCCTCCCAGGAAGCTGCCCGTCACCGAACCCAGCATCATGGGCGTCATTAGCGTGCCGGATTGCGTCGCCGAGACGCCCAGCACGCCTTGCATGAACAGCGGCAAATAAATGATCATGCCGAACATGCCCATGCCCAGCACAAACATGCAGATGGAAGACACGCGGATCACCGGGTCCTTAAACAGCGTCAGCGGGATCAGCGGCTCGACGGCTTTCTATTCCGAGTACAGGAACGCGATTAGCATGGCTACGGCGATCGTCAGCAGCGTCTCGACGCGCCCCGATCCCCAGCCGTACTCCGTCACCCAGGTGAAGGCCATCAGCAGCGGCCCCATGCAGGCGAGCAGCGTGAACACCCCAGCCCAATCCAGAACCCGGCGCGCGGCCTGCGGACGGATATCGGGAAACTCGAAATAGATGGCGGCGATGGCGATGATGCCCACCGGCAGATTGACGTAGAAGGTCGCACGCCAGGAAATGTGATCGGTGAGCCAGCCGCCGAGCGTGGGACCGAAGATGGCCGCCAGTCCCCACACGCCCGAGAAAAAGCCTTGGTAGCGGCCGCGCTCGGCCGGAGAGAAGATGTCGCCGACGATGGTGAAGATCAGGCCCATGATGGCGCCCGCGCCGATGCCCTGCAGCCCGCGGAACAGAATTAACTGATTCATCCCGTCGAGACCCAGAAATTTGAATTCGCCCGCCGCGCCGCACAACGCCGAAGTCGCCACGAACACCGCCGATCCCCACAGGAAGAACCATTTCCGCCCCCACAAATCCGAGAGCTTGGCGATGATCGGCAGCACTACGGTCGACGTTAGCAGGTACGCCGTCGCCACCCACGGGTAGCGATTGAAGCCGGAGAGCGAGGCGATGATACGCGGCTCCGCTGTGCCGACAATGGTTTGATCGAGCGCCGCCAGGAACATGGCCAGCACCAGGCCCGTCATGGTCCCGACCAATTGCGGCCGGGTCAGGCGCACGATGCCCGAAGTGTGGAACTGCGGCTCCTCCGTGACCGTACTCATTAATTGATATTAGCGGAGCGGGGCTGTGTCGTTCAATGAAGTGTTCAATACGAAGGACTTTAAAGAATTTGCCCGCAGATGAAAACCGATGAACGCGGATAAAAAAAGTCGTCAGGAAATTTTGCTATCTGTGTCCATCTGTGTTCATCTGCGGGCCAATCGGCATTAACCCCTATCGGGGTCGAGCACCGCGATGTAGCCCAGATTTCGATATAACTGCCGGTGGTCCAGGCCGCAACCGACCACGAAGCGGTCCGGGATCTCGAAGCAGCGGAAATCGATGGGCACCTGCACGATGCGCCGCACCGAACGGTCGAGCAGAGTGCAGATTCCCAGCGATCGCGGCCCCCGCCCGGCCAGCGTCTGCAAGAGATAGCGTGTGGTGAAGCCGGTATCGACGATGTCTTCGACCAACAATACGTCTTCGTCGTGGATCGGCTCGTCGAGATCCTTGGCGATGCGCACCAGTCCTGGCGTGGGACCCTGCGACGGGCCGCCGAAGCTCGAAATCGCCAGGAAGTCGATCTTCACCGGGATTGTGATCGCGCGCGCCAGTGCGGTCAGGAAAAAGACCGAGCCTTTGAGCACGGCGATCAGCTTGAGATCGCGCCCGCGATATTTCTCGCTGATCTCGGCGGCCACTTCAGCGATGCGAGCCGAGACCTGCTCCTCGCTAAACAAGATTCGCTCGATATTATCCGGAACATTTTCGCGAGCAGGCGTCATGAGTGCACCATCTTCAATCCGTATTTAAACACCAGGTCCTGAAAATCTTTCTGATAGAACACCTGGATATTGATGTGCGGATAGATGGCGCGCAGCAGCTTAACTTTGCGATTTTTCCGGGTGACCAGCGACTGCTTCATGGTGGTGACCTCCACGTAGAGGTCGAGTTCGGGCAAATAGAAGTCCGGCGTGAAGGCTTCCGTGACGCCGCCATTCTTGTCCCATTGCAGCGGGAAACTGCGCGGCTCGTATTCCCACTGGATGCGGTAGAAATCCAGCAGATTGGCAAACATCTCTTCGCTGGGATGGCCAAAACTGGCTCGCGTGACGCGTGCACGGCCCGCCGGAACGATGCCGCGCTTGGCCAATTCAAAACGCGTTTCAAATTCGATTTCGTCGGCGGCATTAGGCGAAAGCAAGCCTTGCTGGCCCAGGCGCGGGGCCGCGGCGGCGGCCAGCATCTCAGCGGCTTGCGCGGCGTCCATGTGCGTCAGGCTCAACGTGATGTCGAAGGATGCGGGATCGGCCGAGGCCCGCCCGAAGCGCGCTTTACGAAGACGCTTCTGCTCGGCGTCGAGTTCCCGCAGCCGCGCCAGAGCTTCCGGTTTTTCCAGGCGCAGGTCCAGCATCAGTTTGCCGGCGCGATGAGCGTCGCTGGTCGTGATCCACGCGCGCAGCACCCACGGCGCGGGCCGAAACAAATGCTCGGCGCCATCCAGAGCGACCAGTAACGGATGTTCCCGGGCCAAGCGCGCCAGCACCGCGACCGCGGCCGGGGCCCATGCCCGCGCGGGCAGTGGGGTCTCGCCGAATTCCTCGGTCATCCATTGCGCCAGGCGCGTTTCCGTGACCAGCTCGAAATCCATGAGCTGTGCGACCACATGCGCCACTTCTTCCCAGCGCGACGCGGGATCGCCCGAAATCGTCAGCAATGCCATCCGCTACACTGTCAGAATATCAGCCCCGATGGAAGAGCAGAATATTTTCGCGAGGCGCGACGAAATATTCCACAGCTACTATTTGGCGCGCTAGCAATCGGCAGTGGCGCGCTGACCGCCCGCCGTCACTTATTACTTCTCCCCCAACGCCCGACTCACGCACTGACCCTCCTATCATGAGTGACTTAGGCTCCTGGATGGAAGCGTGCACATAGTACCTGCAGACGTGCCGTAACCACAAGCGTAACGACAAGGAGAAAGAGTAATGAAAAAGCTGTTAGCAGCATTAGTTCTGACTGCGGGAATTGGTTTAGCGCAATTCTCCGTGGGAATTCACATTGGCCAGCCGCCGCGCCCACGCGTGATACGGGTTCGCCCCAACGCACCCGGCCCCGGTTATTCCTGGATCGACGGATACTGGTATCCACAGGGGAACCGCTATAGCTGGCATCAAGGTTACTGGACTCGCCCCCCGTACGAGGGTTCGCAATGGATGGCCCCGCGCTATGAAGGCGGAATGTACTATCAAGGCTACTGGAACGGCAGTCACGGGGAAATGGGACACGACCACCGCTGGGATCGCAACCGCCAGCGTCCGCGATTATCAGGATCGCGATGGCGATGGCCGTCCGGACCGCCGTTAATCACAGCCGCCGTACCGGCTGATCCAGCACTTTATTCAGCATCTCCTGCACCGTGAGGCTACTCCGCGGTGGACGCAGCGCGGGCGCAAGCTCAGCCAATGGCTCGAGCACAAACCGGCGCTCGGCCATCCGCGGATGCGGTATTCGAGACCGGCGGTGTGAATAATCGCGTCGCCGAACAGCAATATATCCAGGTCGATCAGGCGTGGCCCTTTGGCCACCGTCCGCTGGCGGCCCATTTCCTGTTCGATTCTCAGCAGCCGCGCCAACAGTTGCCGGGGGAAAAGCGTGGTCTCCGCCGCCACTACCTGATTCAGGAACCAGGGTTGATCGACGATCTCGCGCGGAGCGGTTTCATAGATGGAAGAAGCACATGTCAGACGAACATGCGGCGATGCGATCTGCTCGCGTGCCAGCAGCAGGTTCCCAACGCGGTCCCCCAGGTTGGAGCCGAGCGCGATGTAAACGGTTTTCACGGCGTCATTTCTTAGAACAGCTTCTAGAAAAGGGCACCCTGAGAGCCGCCGCGCCGTCGCGCGATGCCGAAGTATTCAAAACCGCGCTCCGTCCCCACCCGGCCGCGCGGAGTGCGATCGAGAAAACCCATCTGCATCAGGTAGGGCTCGTAGACTTCTTCGATGGTGCCCTGCTCTTCGTCAATCGACGCCGCGATGGTGCTCAATCCCACCGGCCCGCCGCCGTATTTTTCGAGCACAGTCAGCATGATCTTCTGGTCGATTTCGTCGAGGCCGAAGCGATCGACTTCCAGCAGGTCCAGCGCTTTCTCGGCCACGCCTGCGTCCACCACTCCGTCGGCGCGAACCTGAGCGTAGTCCCGCACACGGCGCAGCAGGCGGTTGGCGATGCGTGGAGTGCCGCGGCTACGGCGGGCGATCTCCTCCGCACCGGCCGCATCCACCTCCACGTTTAGCAGCGCCGCCGAGCGTCGAACGATACTCGCCAGTTCTTTCATTTCGTACGGATTTAGCCGCAACACCAGCCCGAAGCGCCCGCGCAAAGGCGCGCTGATGATGCCCTGGCGCGTAGTGGCGCCGATGGCCGTGAAGGGCTTGATATCCATGGCCACGGTGCGCGCGCCCGGGCCGGTGCCGATCAGGATGTCCATGCGGAAATCTTCCAGCGCCGAGTAGATCATCTCCTCCACGTCGGGCTGCAGGCGGTGGATCTCGTCGATGAAGAAAACCTCGCGCTCGGCGACGTTGCTCAGAATGCCCACCAGGTCCAGTTTTTTCTGCAATACCGGGCCGGAGGTTTGCTGCATGCCCACTCCCAGCTCGGCGGCGATGATCCCGGCCAGCGTGGTTTTGCCCAGTCCCGGCGGGCCATACAGCAGCACGTGGTCCATGGCTTCACCGCGTTTGCGGGCCGCTTCGATGGCGATCGAAAGCTGTTCCTTGAGCTTGCTCTGGCCTGCGAAATCGGCGAGCCGCAGCGGCCGCAGCGCGGTTTCAAACTGGCGCTCTTCCTCGCGCAGCGATGCCGAAACGATGCCCTTCTCCTGCATGAAGCTTTAGTGTAGTGGAACCCAGCCGGAACGCGCCATTCAGACGCCTCCTTCGTTACGGGTTGCGGTTCCGGTCCACGAAGCCGGATAATAGGCCTCATTGGAAAGCACTAGAGGAGGTGCGTAGATGGCGCGAACGCTAGCATTAAATCCACCCTACAACGGGATGTCTATGATCGTGAATGTGCTCGGCAGGGTGGGTCCGAGAGAAGCGAATAATCCGGATGACGTTAGGGTGGTGCAGCGTCTGCTCCAGATGTGCTCTCGCGGACAGGCGTTCTCTGCAAATGTTGGAGTGGCCCAGCCGACTGGCCATTTCGACGCTGTCACCGGCTTCTGGATTTTCCATGTTCAGAATCGTATCAAGCAGCAAATCGCCCCGTCGCAGATTGTGGACGGAGTGGTTTCGCCCGCGCATGGCACTCATTACGCCCCGGGTGGCGGGATCTGGACGATCGTGATGTTGAACGATACCGCGAAATTTAACAGTTCTACCGAGTACGCGGCCTTCCTGGCCGAGTGCATGCGCTGATGCGCGCCGGAGGTTACCGCACCAATTTTAATGCGCGCCGGAAGAGCGCATCGAATTCGTTGGATTCGCTCTCTGAGCGTGCTTTTGTTACTGCCGTTTCCGCCGATCCGCGGCTAGCGCCGAAGTTCATCAGCGCGGAGATGACGTCCTCTTCCGTGGCGCCGAAGGCTCCTTTGGGCGCTCCGCTCGCGCCGGCCTGCGGGGCGCTCAGCGGTCCCAACTTATCGCGCAGCTCCAGCACCATGCGCTCCGCGGTTTTCTTGCCGACTCCGGTGATGCGCACCAGTTGCTCCACCGCGCCGGAGCGAATCGCCGCGACCAGATCCTCCGTGGTCAGGCCACTCAGCGCCGTGATCGCGAGCTTGGGGCCGATGCCGCTGACCGCGATCAGCTTTTCGAACAGTAGTTTGTCATCTTTCGTCGGGAAGCCGTAGAGCGCCAGGATGTCCTCGCGCACGTGCTGATAGATATGCATGCGCACCGGGCCGCCCGGCTCGGGCAGCGAAGAATAGGCCGAGACCGGGATCGTAACCTCATAACCTACCCCGTGCACGTCGATGACGATCTGGTTGGGATTCTTTTCGAGAAGCGTGCCACGCAGGTGCGAAATCATCAGAACTAAAGGATACGAAAATCGGGGGGATACAAAATCGGGTGCAGCGTCAGGCCGGAATCTTCTCGATACGCACTGCCGTGCCGTAGCACAGAACTTCGGTGACGCCCTGCATCACTTCGGTGGCGTCGTAACGGACGCCGATCACGGCGTCGGCGCCCATCATGATGGCATGGCTCACCATTTTCTCGAAGGCCTGCTCACGGGTTTTCTCGCACAGATCGGTAAGCAGGGTGATGTTCCCTCCAACGATGGTTTGCAGGCTGGCGCCGAGGGTGCCGAAGATCGAGCGGGAGCGCACGATAATACCGCGCACCAGGCCCAGGTTATGGGTGATGCGAAAGCCATCCAGAGTGAAGGCGGTGGTGACGAAATCGTGGGTCATAGATAGCATCATAATCCGGCGGCGGATTCCGGGTGCCGCGGCGGATTTCTGAGTACCGCCTTAACGCGCGGCGGGAAGAGCGAACGGCACGTTCCGTTCGGCGTTGAGCTGCTTGGAGAAGTCGCGGTCCACCAGAGCCAGGCTCACGTGGTTCATGACGCCTTCCTGATCTATGTAATTCAGCGTGTCTCCCTGCACCCAATAGGCGATTACCGGATGAATGGTGTGGTCCTGCATCGCGATCAGGAAGATGGTGGGCTGATCGTCTGCCAGCGCGCCCCGGGCCGCGGGCGGAGCCGCCACCGTGCCCGGTTGTGGCAAGGGCACGTTCGAGTAATCGCGGAATTGCGGATGAACGCTGTCGGTCTGGAAATTCTGATTGATGATAACGGTGGGTGGGGCCGGGGCTTGTTCGGCCGAGTATGGTTCGGCATATCCCGGGCCCGGATTATTTCCGGCGCCGGCATAATCGCTCGCGTAGAAACCGTCGAAACCATAACCCATTCCATAGCCGCCATACACCGGGTATGGAATATAAGCCGCTCCGCCGCCGAAGGAGCGCCGTCCGCCCATTCGTCCATTGCCGATTCCGCCACCGCCGATTCTTGCACCGCCGCCGCCCGGACGAATGGGTGCCGGCGGCCGAAGCGCACCGGGCGAGGGGACGCCGGGGTGCAAGACATTCCCATACGATCCGGTGGGAGTGTGTTGCGCGAATGCCGCGGGTAAGAACGCGAGCGCGGCGGCCGTTGTGAGCAGTTTGGCCAGGCATGTGGTCAGGCGCATGGTGATACCATCCTACCCGATTATAGACGCGAAACTTGGGTGTAAAGGTACTGATTTAGGGTACTAAGGGCTCAGAACTGGTACAGCATCAGGTAAACCACCACGCCGGTCACGCTGACATAAAGCCAGATGGGGAAGGTCCAGCGGGCAATGGCCTTGTGGCGGACGAACGCGCCCTTGAGACCGCGGCGCAGCGTGATGATCGCCAGCACCGGCACGCTCGCGGCGAGGATGGTGTGCGTGGTCAATATGGTCAGGTAGACGGTGCGGATCAGGCCCGTGTGCGGATAGTGCACCGAACCCACTTGCGAGTGGTAAATCAGGTAGCAGACCAGGAACACGCTCGATACCGCGAACGCGGCCAGCATCACGCGCTTGTGCGCCTCGCGGCGTCCTTGCCTGATGAGCACGAAGGCGGTGACCAGCAGCACCGCAGCGGTCGCATTCAGAACGGCGTCGACGGCGGGAAGATCGTGAAGGCCGATCAGAGCTGCTCCTTCAGCAAGCGCTTGGTATCGGCAATCAACGTGGGGATCGCTTCCGGCTCCGACGTCAGATAGTAGCCCCGGATGCGCCCGGAGCCGTCGATCAAGGCGAAGCGCGTCGAATGTTCCAGGCTGCCATCCACGTTGCCCAGCATGAAGACGCCTCGGCTCATGCGGTTCAGGTCGGCTTCAGCGCCGGTGAGGAAATACCATTTCCCGGGAGCGGCTTCGAAGTGCTGGGCATAGGCGGCGAGCACCGGCGGCGTGTCCCGCGCCGGGTCGACTGTGAAGGACACGAAGCGTACGGCGTCATTTCCATCAAGCGCCGCTTGGACCTGGTGCATTTGCGAGCTCATGCGCGGGCACGGACCCGGGCAATTGGTGAAAATGAAATCCGCGATCCAGATTTTCTTATTGAGCTTGGCGGTGCTCTGAAACGCCGTGCCGGTTTGATCGGTAAGGGTGAAATCCGGGACCACGCCATAAGAAGGCAATGGAGGCTTGCCGCTGCATCCAGCCAGCACCAGCGCGCCGTAGATCGCGCTAGTAGCGAATGCCGTCGAACACCAGGAGGCCATAAAGCACCGGAAGATAGACCACGCTCGCCAGCAATACCTGACGGGCCCGCGGCACCGTGCGGTCATAAGAGGCGCGCACGCCCGCGTAGAAGTAATACAAGCCGACTGCTACCGCTCCGTAGACGTAGTAATGGCCGACCATGTCGAAATATTTTGGCAGCAGGCTGATGGGAATCAGCACCAGGCTGCACCAGACGATGCGCCGCGCAGTCGATTCGTTGGACGGCTCCACCACCGGCAGCATCAGGATGCCGGCCTTGGCGTAGTCCTCGCGATACATCCAGGCGATGGCGTAGAAGTGCGGGAACTGCCACAGAAACAGGATGGCGTAGAGCACTCCGGCTTCCCAGTTCAGCAGGCCGCTGGCCGCGGCGTAGCCGATCAGCGGAGGCATCGCGCCGGGAATCGCGCCGATGGTGGTCGAATGCGGCGAAATCTTTTTCAGCGGCGTGTATAAGAAAAGGTACGTGAATTCAGTGAACGCCCCCAGCATCGCCGTCAGCAAATTCGCGCCGAACCACAGTTCCAGAAATCCGAAGATCGAGAGCACCAGGCCGAACTCGAAAGCCGCCTTCGGAGTCATGCGGCCGGATGGAATCGGGCGCTGGCGCGTGCGCCGCATCTTGCCGTCGCCTTCGCGCTCGTACCACTGATTCAGCGCCGCCGTGCCGCTCGCGAGCAGCGCCGTGCCCATCAGCGCATGGAACAAAACCAGCCAACTGAAGCTACCCACCAGGTGTTCGGCGCACAGAAAGCCGATCGCCATGCTCATCAGAATGAAGCACGTGATGCGAGGCTTAGTCAACTCGAGATACTCGCCGAGGACGCGGCCGCTCATGATTTCAACCTTGGGGATAACATCTACTACGGTAGGATCTCCACCTGAAATTATACCCCGAAAGGAGCGATCCTGCTACTGAGGCCGGAATCATTACAGTTAAAATCGAATCCGCCGTCAATTTCAGGAGCTTTCCGCCGTCCCCCAAGCATGAGAGGAATCGCCGGATTCTGCTACCTTTATTGACAAAGCATGGACATCAATCCCAGCCAAATCTTGTCGCTCGCGCTGGCGACCGTGCCCACCATGCTGACCGTACTGATCGGAATCCTGATCAACAACTCGCGGCTGGCGACGTGAATTCACGAATTAACGACCTTCGCTCCCACATGGATTCCCGTTTCGACGATATGCGCGCGACCTGGCACTCCGAACTGCGCTGCGTCGAAGAAGTGCTCGACGCCCGCCTCAAACACCTCGAAGAGCGCTAGCGCCGCCTCTACTTATTAGTCACGCCGCTCAAGCCTGAAACCGGGCCGACATAAGCCAGCAGTCGCCCCGCGGTAATGGCTCCGAACCAGCAGACCAGTGAAATCCAGGCCAGCCGTTTCGCGCTTCCCTTCACCGGCGCCTTATCGAGCTGCGGATCTCCAAACACCTGCTTGCGCATGGCGTAGAGAACTCCCATCCCTACAAAAACGAATATCATCTTCACGTAAAAATCCCAGTTCGTCAGCTTAGTCGCGGCGTCCGCCATCAGCAGCACCGTGCCTGTGACCGCATTGATTCCGAACCCGAACCACATCAGCGGATACAAACGCACCAGCGGCTTGACCGGCATCTTGGGCCAAAAGCCCAGCAGCACCAGATCGATCATGGCGCTCAGCCCCGCTACGATCGACATGCCGATGGTGTGCAGCACTAGAAATGTCGGGAACGCCCAGAGGGAACTGGACTCGCGCACCCAGATACTGAAGGGCATCTGCTCCAGTGCGTTCAGAAAATTCATGTCTCGTGTCCGTCTTCGCGCCTGTCTTCGCGGGCGTATCGGCGATCGGCCCGCTCCGCGCTTTTGTCGATCAGACAACCTGCCGCCGCGACTGCAGCAGTGAAGCCCAGCACCACCAGCAGGACTCCTAAACCGAGGGGCATCGTTTAAAACGCATCCCCAAGGAATGGCAACATGCTGCCAAAATACAGGACTCCCAGCCACAGCGCGATGCCCGACACCGCGACCGCTTTCGCCGTGAACGGCGCGTCGTCGCCCGGCTTCAGCGACCACGCCTCATCGAACAGCGTGAAGTACAGGGCATTCGCTCCCGCCAGCATCACCAGAATCATCTTCCAGACGAAAGCAATGTTGCGATCGTACTGCTCCGGCGACGCCACAAAGAACAACATGCCGGTCACCAGATTAGTGCCGAATCCGAGGATCGCCCAGGGCAACAGACGGTGCAGCGCCGGGAACGCCACGTCTTTCATCACGCCCAGCATGCGCAGATCGATCAATAGGACTACTCCGATCAATAACGACAGTCCGATGAAATGCAGCGTCTCGAGCGACGGCCATCCATACGGCAGGGCCAGCACGAACGAACCCAGCCTGCGCGCCAGGTGCCCTTCCGGAGTAACCGTTTCCTGAGCCGCCCGGATCTCGGGATGACGAATCTCGCCGCCGATGTTGGCAGCCCGCGCCGCCAGGCCGAAGGCCACCAGCGACAACAGCAGAATCACCGCCAGATTCCAGTTCTCCGCGCGCGACGTCCGGCGAATCTGCCACAGCCCCAGCCACGCAAACGCGCCCGTCAGAATGATAGCCGCAAAGGCCAGCAGCGCCGCGTCCTCATGCGTCTGAATCAGACTTTTCGAGACGCTCGGGTCGGCGCAGGCCGGCACCTTGGCTCCGCCCCCGCACAGCACTTCCTCCGCCGCATTGCCGCTGACGTAGGTGGGAATCGTCACCAGCGCGATACCCACGAATATCACCAGACTCGCCCGCTTTAACTCGGCATTCCTCGCGATCAAGGAACTGACGAACAGCATCAGCCCGATCACAAAGCCGACGGTTGGAACATGGTTGAGGAGAAGATGTACGTGGGTCAGGTCCATCACGGGAAGCTTACCGCGCGGAACAGGGAGTTGGATTCCAGCTGGACTCGTCGTCCTCTTTCTTGAACTGAGCTCGGGTGGTGTAAGGCTCGGTCAGATACGTTGGATCGTTCACCACCGTCATGATCACCAGCCAGCTATCGCCGTTCGGGTTATCGGTGCGCGTGTAATATTCCGTCAACTCGGCCTTGTCGCTATAGGGCACGCCGTTCTTGCGCAAATAACCCGGCTTCAACTTGGTGGTGGTCACCCGCATCGACCCGCCGCGCACCGGTCCGCGCCGGCCCTTGACATCCCAGAACGCGCGCGATACTCCCTGCAGATCGCCGCCCGGGCTCTCGGAGTCCTGGAAATAAAACAACCGCGTCTGCTTACCGGCGTCGGTTTCTATTTTCATGACTCCGGCGTCGGCCCAGGAAATTCGAATCCGTTCGGGAACGCGCATGATCGCCGGGGCGCCGTAAGATTTGCATTGATCGCCGGCGGCTTCATCTTTGGCCGGGTCCCAGGCATCGGCCACCTTGCGGCCGTCGGCATTGAGCGGGACGCCGGTGTAGTCGCCCTTGGCGGGCGTCATCATCCGGTAATTCCAGTCTTCGGTTACAGCAGCAACCCACTGCCCGGTGAGATCGACGGGCCAATCCATATTAGGGTCGTGACTGGGGTCGGGAGGAAGCGCCTGGCTGCGCGCGCTGCGCGTGTCGTTCCCTTGCGCATGCAACAGCGCCGCGGCAAGCATCAATACCGGCACGGCGCAATTGGCTCGCAGAATCTGCATAGCTACCTTATCTTAGCTCTCGCGTTGTTGGGACGCGGCGCGGCCTAGTCGTAGTCGACGCCCCACTTCCATCCATCCGGCGGGCGGCTGATCCTGAGACGCGTCTTCGCTTCGGCGCACCAGCCATGGCTCGCCGAAAAGTAGGTCACCACGTTAAATCGCCAAGTAGAGCTGCTCGCCACGGGCAGGCGCAGCGCCAAGCTCGGGGAAACGCTCAGCCCCAAGATCGCGTCTGTTCTTATGGGACCAGTAGCGCGGCCGTCGCAAGAATGTCTACAGTAGTGATAGTTTCAACGTGATCCAAGTCGCCATTCCCGCGCTGGCCCTGTTGCTGGCCGCCGACATAGGAAGCGCCCCTGCAGGGCTCGACCTGGGTTACCTGCAGATGTACGACCTGCAGTTCAGCGCGGCGCATAAGACTTTCGCCGACTACGCGCAGTCCCATCCGGCTGACCCGCTGGCACCGGCTTCGGACGCCGCGGCTTATCTGTTCGCCGAATTCGACCGGCTGCACATTCTGCAGTCGGAATTCTTCGTGCACGACGACAACTTCCGCCATCCGAAGAAACTGTATTCCGACCCTGCGGTCCGGCGGGTCTTCGATGCGGATCTGGCGAAGGCCGATGGCATTGCCTCCGGTGTGCTCGGCTCCCAGCCGCGCGACCCCAACGCGCTGTTCGCTTCCATCCTGGTGCTGGGGTTGCGTGCCGATTTCGACGGTTTGATCGATAAGCACGATCTGGCCGCGTTTTCATCCGTCAAAACCAGCCGCATGATCGCCGAGAAGTTGCTCACGATCGATCCCTCTTACTACGACGCCCATCTCGCAGTAGGCGTCGAAAACTATATGCTGAGTCTGAAGCCAGCGCCGATACGCTGGTTCCTGCAACTCGCCGGCGCGCAAGCCGACCGCGAGCTCGGCCTTCAGCAGTTGAGCGTCACCGCCGAAAAGGGACACCTGCTGAAGCCTTACGCCCGCCTGCTGCTGGCCGTGGATGCGCTCCGCCGCAAAGACACTAGCGAAGGCGCGCGAAATTCTGACCGAGCTATCGCGCCAGTTTCCTCACAATCGACTTTACGCCGAAGAACTGGCTCGTCTGCATTGACGCAAGTAACACGCCACTTCGCAAGCCCGCACTGCCCACGATAAAGATATAATTCGGTGGGGGGTGACGTCATGAAACAAAACATATCCCGGCGCAGCATGGTGGCGGGAACTCTGTTGGCTCCGGCCGCGGTGTTGGCCCAAAGCCCCGCCCGCGATCCACATAAAGCTTTCGCGAAGAGCGGAGCGTCCGCCAAAGTCTGGTCCAACGAATACTGGGCGCAAAAAGGCGACGTCAAGCTCTACATGTTCCGCAAGCGCGCCACCGCCCCCAAGGCGGGCGAGAAGCCGCTGCCGGTGCTGATGCTGATTCACGGATCGTCCAACTCCGGCCGCTCGTCTTTCGACTTGGCGACGCCGGGCAAAGGCGAATACTCGGTCATGAACGTGTTCGCGGGGCTGGGCTACGACGTCTGGACCATGGACCACGAAAACTACGGGCGCTCCAGCCGCACCGAAAGCAACTCGGATATCGCCAGCGGCGCCCAGGATATCAAGGCCGGCGTCGCCGTGATCGCCAAGGAGACCGGCGCACAAAAGGTTCACTTGTTCGGCGAATCCTCAGGTGCGATCCGCGCCGGAGTCTACGCGATGCTGGAGCCGGAGCGCGTCGATCGTCTCTCGCTGGGAGCGTTCACATACAAAGGCGAGAATTCGCCGACCTTGACCGAGCGCGCCAAAAACCTGGAGTTCTACCGGACGCATAACCGCCGGCTGCGCGACCGCGCCATGATCCGCAGCATTTTTACGCGCGATAAACCGGGCACCACCGATCCCGCCATCGCCGAGTTCCTGGCCGACGAAGAGCTGAAGTATCGGCGATCAGGTCCCGACCGGAACTTACCTCGACATGACCTCGAAGCTGCCGCTGGTCGACCCCAAGAAAGTGCTCGCGCCGGTGATGCTGGTGCGCGGCGAGTACGACGGCATCGCCACCATGAATGACTTGTCGGACTTCTTCCTGCAGCTTCCCAACGGCGATCGCCAGTTCGTGATTCTGCCGGGGATGGCGCACTCCGTCGTGCAGGGAACGAACCGCCAGGTGTTCTGGCACGCGCTGCACGCGTTTCTGTCGATGCCGAAGACGTCGTTAGGGTAAACCAGCTAGCTGTTACCGAGAGCGCGATCCACTGAAGCCGCGCCGCCGCCGCGTGCCATTAGGACGACGGCTATCGCGACCGCCAGGATGTGGAACTCAAAACCTTCGCCCTGCTGATGGCCGCTCCAGTTCATAAACAGCCCGTTGCGCCAATGCACCATGTAAACGGCCACGACCATATCTGCGGCGAGGCCAAAGGCGGCAATGCGCGTAAGGGCTCCGAGAAGAAGGCCGAGGCCGCCCAGGAATTCCGCCACGATCGCCAGGAACGCGAACGCTGCCGGGATGTGGCTGTGCTCGAATCCGGCCATCTGCGCTGAAAATCCCGCCCCGCCGAACCAGCCAAAAGTTTTTTGCAGTCCGTGCGGAAAAATCATGACTCCGGCGGCCAGCCGCAGGATCGTCAGGGTCCAATCATTTGAGGTCTCGATCAACTGGAAGACATAGCGTCTCACGGGTAGCGATCAGAACACGGCGCCGACTCTAGGGCACAACCTTTTTCTTCTTGATCCACTCGATGACAGCGTCGCGCTGCAGCGGGCCGGTGCGAGGGAAGCGAAGCCCGCTGGCGTCCAACTGCTCCTTAGCCGATTGGTTAGTGGCGGTGAAATCGGTGGTTGCCACGGTGTACTCGCGATCCGCTTCCACCGGATAGCGCCGGGTGATCGCGGGCGGCAGTTCGCTGCCCTTGAATTTCCCCATCACGATATAGTCGTCGAACGGCAGCAGGTTCCAGATGTTGCGAATCAGGATTTGCCCCTTCGGCAGCGTATCGCGCAGATTGCCCGTGTTAATCCACGCGATATCCGCCCCGGTCTGCTCCGCCATGGCGCGTTCCACCATCTTGCGCAGCTCCGCGTTGTTCCGCTCCATGCGCATGCTGGATTCTCCGATCGGAATGTCCACCAGTTTCGAAACTTTGCTTTCCCACTTGGCCACTTCGCGGGCGACATCCGGCGCAGGAGGGATCTTCGAGTCGATCGGAATCTTGGTCCATTCGGCCGAGCTGAGTTTCTTGGCCCCGACATCCACCTGTAAATCCAGCCGCCCCAATTGATCTCCGTCCGCGCGCACCAGCACCGCCACGCGCCCGTCCACTTTCATCATGGCCGGATAGCCGAGATGGCTGTGGCCCGCAACCACCACCGAAATCTCCGGCACATCGCGCAGGATCGCGTCCACTTCGCCTTCGTCATGAATATGCGCCAGCACCACGATCAGGTCGGTGCGATCGCGCAGCTCACCGGCGTATTTTCGCACCGTCTCCACCACCGGCAGGACATGCCAGGGGCCAGCCTCTTGCGGAGTGATCACCGTACCCACCAGGTCCCCCATAATTGCGCCGATGATTCCCACGCGGATGCCGCCCACGGTCTGAATCACATACGGCCGCGCCAGGGTCTTGCCGTCTTTGTCCACGATATTCGCCGACACCACCGGATAATGCGCGATGCGGATAAACTCCTGGGTGCGGCGCCATCCATAATCGAAATCGTGATTGCCCAGCGTCGAGGCATCCAAGCCCAGCAGGTTGGCAATCTCATAAATCGGAGAACCGTGAAACAGCGTCGAAACCGGCGTTCCCTGCACCATATCGCCCGCGTTCAGATACAGGCACGCCGCGCACCGCGCCTTCTGCCGGCGGACTTCCGTGGCCAGCTGCGCGAAACCGCCGTTATCCCGATCATCCGGCATAAGGTGCGCATGCAGATCGTTGGAGTGGAGGATTGTGAGCGGTTTGACCTGCGCCGCCAGGGGCGGCAGGCACAGGAATAGTGTGAGCAGCAGGCGACGAATCATCTGATTGAGCCCAGTGTACCTAGAACTGACACCTAAGCAAGCGTAAGGCGAACACTCGATGGTGCTTCGGGTGAAAGAGGCGCCAAATAGAGTGTATGGAACACTGCGGTTCGTGCAACGCGACGCTCAAAGTGGGTGAGAAAGAGTGCTGGGGATGCAGTGCCGCGGTACCGGAAAAAAATCCTCAGACCAGCATGCACCAACGATTTCACACCCTGATCAATTTGCTGTTCATCATGTTCGCGGTGCTGACGCCGCTGGCGCTGGTCCTGCCCAATGGGTACGTTCCGTCTCTCAAGAAATGCGTAGTGGGATTAATCGTGATGGGCTTGGCCCGTAGTTCCATCCAGACCATGACCGAAGCCCGCAAGCGCTAGGGCCGGCCAAAATCCGGCGGAACTTCCCGCGACTCCCCTTCGTACTAGAATCAGGGACGTCGCCATGTTCACTTTCCTGCTCTGGTGTCTGCTTTTCGTTTTGTGCTGGCCGCTCGCTCTGATCGCCCTGGTGCTTTATCCCATCGTCTGGCTTCTGCTGCTGCCGTTCCGGATCCTCGGCATCGCGGTCGAAGGCGCATTGAAGCTGGTGTGGGCCATCGTGACCCTGCCCTTCACGGTGGTTCGCCGCCTGGCCTAAATCGGGGATCTAGAATCCCGAGCTGCGATTACATCGTGCTGATTCTGATATGGCGCTTAATATCCGGCAGCATGGAAACAAATCCCGCCATCGCCAGACCGAATGCAGCCCACGCCAGCATCTTTGAAATCTTCACAAGGAACCTCTGTCGGATGGTGATCCGCTCAATGCTAAGAATGCTCACCGAGGGCCAATCGTTGCGCGGCCGCATGAAGTTTCGCTAATGTTCAGTTTGATTTCGCTGCGAAGGCCGCCTGCTCGCGTTCTTACAAAAGTCCAACGCTTTCCTCAGCGCCGATTAGGATCGCGCGGGCGCTTAGGCTTGTTTGCCCGGGAAGGCATGATTACGATCATGGCACGGATGCGATGTTAGAATTCGTTGGTGACAGGCGGAGCACAGGGACGCTGCTGGCTGGCATGGATCGTCCTTGCTTTTGGTGTTCCCGCTTTGTTATCCGGCATTTCAAAGCTCATTGTCTTCGGCATACCAGCGGCGCTTCATGGATCGGTGGCTCAGCGCTTCCTCTTGAGCATCAGCGGAGGCCTGATAGGCGAGTGGCTATTTGTGATTGCGCTATGGCTCGTGCTGAGGAGCAGAAATCAATCATTTCGCGATCTCGGTACCTTGCAATTCGGGAACTGGGCTGCATGGGGTTTGGCCCTATTGCTTGCTGGCCTTTCTATCGGTAGTAACCTTCGATTCCTGCCGAGGATGCATATCCCGATTGTCGATGCTTTTGCGCCGCGCGGCTTCCACCTAGAGGCAGCCATTGCCCTGGGAATCACGGCTGGATTCTGTGAGGAGGTGCTCTTTCGCGGGTTCCTGATGACCGAGTTCGCCAGCGCCGGATATGGCAAGGTTGCGCAAGTCATTCTTCCCGGCGTTGCGTTTGGCTTCGCCCACCTGGGGTACGCCGTTCATGGAATAATCGCCGCCGCCGGGATCATGGTGCCGACTGCATTGCTCGGTATGATGTGGGGGGTTGCCTATCTGCTTGGGCGCAGGGCGCTCGTACCCTGCATTGTTGCTCATTTTCTGAACGATTCGACCGCGCTGCCGTGGATTCTATTTTTTCTCTTTAGCAGAAGTCCGTCAAACTGAACCACTACCGAAGTTTCAGGCTGAAGATTGTCTGGCGTCCGCGCTCAGCCTTAATACGCCAGAATACGCGCGGCTTCTTCGACGATGTTCTCCACTTGCGGGAGAATCTCGTTTTCGAGCGATGGAGCGTAGCCGATCCAGGTGTCGAGCGCCCCGATGCGCCCCACCGGCGCGTCCAGCCGCCCGAACAGCTCGCTGGCGATGCGCGCCGAGAGTTCGGCGCCGAAGCCCCAGGAGAGCGTGTCTTCGTGCACTACCATCACGCGGCTGGTTTTCTCGACGGATGTCTGGATGGCCGCCCAATCGTACGGATTTAAGGTCCGCAGATCGATCACTTCCACCGTCGCGCGTGGATTCTGCTGCTCCACTTGCACCGCCGCCTGCAGCGACTTCTGCACCAGCGCGCCGAAGGTCACAATGGTCAGGTTCGCGCCCGGCTTCACCACCTTGGCCTTGCCGAACGGAACCAAATAGTCCGGACCAGGGTGCTGCGTCCGATTGTAGGGCTCGCGATACAGGCGCTTGTGCTCCAGGAACAGCACTGGGTCATCGCAGCGGATCGCCGTGCGCAGCAGGCCGCAGGCATCCAGCGCGTTCGACGGAAACACCACGCGGAGGCCCGGAATATGCGTGAACACGGACTCGGCGCTCTGGCTATGATAGATCGCCCCGCCGTTCAGGTAGCCGCCGGTCGCCACGCGAATCACCAGCGGCGCCGACCATGCGTTATTCGAGCGCCAGCGCAGCGACGCCAGCTCATCGCGAATCTGCATCATCGCCGGCCAGATGTAGTCCAGGAACTGGATCTCCACCACCGGCTTCAGCCCGCGCATCGCCATGCCTGCCGCCCGCCCGACAATGGCCGCCTCCGCGATCGGCGTATTGAAAACGCGCTCGGAACCAAAGTCGGTCTGCAAGCCCTGCGTCGCCTTGAAAACGCCGCCCTTGCCCTTCACTTCCTTCAGGTGTTCCTCGCGGCTGCAGTCGGCTACGTCTTCGCCGAAGACCACCACGGTTGAGTCGCGAGCCATTTCTTCGTGGATGGTGAGCGTGATGGTATCCACCATGGTGCGGGGGTCGCCGGAGCACTTGGCTTCGCTCTCGAACGCGCTCGAAGTGGGATCGACGGTTTCGGAATATAGATACCGCAGCGCCGTGCCTTTGTGCGGCTGCGGAGCTTTCAGAGCCCGCTCCGTGGCCTGCTGGATTTCGAGGTCCACTTCCTGCATCAATTGTTCCAGCGTGCCGCGGTTCATTACTCCGCTCGATAACAAATACTCGGGAAACTTTGTCAGTGGATCGTGTAGCGCTTCTTGCGCGCGCTCGGCTGCGGTCTTGTATAGCCGCTCGTCGTCGGAGAGCGAGTGTGAATACGGCCGCGTGCAGTAAGCGTGGACAAAGGCCGGCTTGCGTTCCCGCCGGCAGTAATTCACCGCTTCCGTAAAGGTGCTGTAGGACGCCACGAAATCCGTTCCATCGCAGCGGAAGCTACGCAGGTTGGGATGCCCCTCCACCAGTTTCGAAATATCGCCGCCGGGAGTTTGATCCTCCACCGGAACCGAGATGGCGAAGCCATTATCCTGCACCAGGAAGATCACCGGGAGCGATTCCAGGCACGCCGCGTTGATCGCCTCCCAGAACTCGCCCTCGCTGGTGGCGCCTTCGCCGGCGCTGGTGAGCGTAACCGCGTCCGAAGCCGGGTCCAGGTAGCGGTTCGCGTGCGCGCATCCCACCGCCGGCAGCAACTGCGTCCCGGTCGCCGAGGATGGCGACACGATGTGCAATTTCGTGGAACTCCAGTGCGACGGCATCTGGCGTCCGCCCGACGACGGGTCGGATTCCGCGCCCACCGCCTGCAAAAGCATGTCCTCGACCGTCATGCCCAACGCCAGTGAGAGCGCACGGTCGCGATAATACGGGAAGAACCAGTCATGACCCGCCCGCAGCGCCATGCCGGCGGCCGTCTGAATGCCTTCGTGTCCCGCGCCGCTCACCTGGAAGAAGATTTTGTTCTGCCGCTTCAGCAGGATCTCGCGGTCGTCAATGCGCCGCGACATATACATGATGCGAAATGCGCGGATGAGATCTGGCGCTTCCAACCGGGTTGGAAGCTCGCGAAGTTCAGGGTCCGTGGCGGCGCTGGTCAGCATGAATAGCCCTAATAAGTGTAGCAACGGAGCGGCCACCGGAGGAGGCCAAACCCGCGTGCAAGCGGCGTCTACTCGGGCAGCGGCTGGCCCTTCGTTTCCGGCGCAAAAGGCAACGCTGCCAGCCCTACTAAGAAGACCAGGCACATGGCGACGCCTGCATAGCGCATCGGCTCGGCTTCATGTGAAAACATCCGGGAGGTCAACGCGCCCAACGTGAACGGGCCCGCGGCGGCGACCAATCGGCTTGCGTTGTAACAGAAACTGGTGCCGGTGCTCCGCAGGCGCGTGGGAAACAATTCGGGAAGATAAATCGCATATCCGCCGAACAGGCTGAGCTGCGCCGCGCCCATCAACGGAATCATCCAGAAGATATCGCTGATCTGTTTCAGATTCCAGAAAGTGTAGGCAGTAGTGCTCATCGCGGCAAGGAATGCGGCGGCGAAGGCGGTCCTGCGGCTGGTGCGCTGCGTCAACCATGTAAAGGAATGCACTCCCAGGAAGCCGCCGAAATTCTGTAGCAGCGAGGTGATTCCAATCCAGGTGGTGGTCTTGCCCGCCAGCGCCGCCCCGCTCAGGCCCTGCTCGCGAAATGATTTTTCGAGTACCGGGCGCAGCAGGTCATAGCTAAAGAAGCCGATGCCCCACAGCCCCACCACGCCGGAAAAAGCCAGCAACATTCCAACAATCGAATTGCGCCGCCAGCGCGGATCGGAGAACAATTCCCGCAGCGACCCCATACTCCTTTTTTCGGAGCGCGCTTTCAACCACTGCGCAGGCTCCTTGAGTCTCTTGAATACGATCAACGCCAGTGGCGCGGGAAGTGCGCCGGCGAGAAATTCGTATCTCCACGCGCCCGCGATGGCCCCCGATTGCTCCATGTGACCGAGAAAAATGCCGGTGATCGCCGCCAACATGTTACCCACCGTCGAGAATGCCTGCACCATGCCGAGCGCGTAGGGCCGCGCGCGTTCAGGGACCACCTCGGCCACCAGCGATACACCCACCGCGAACTGGCCGCCCACTCCCAATCCACATAGGAACCGATATGCGTTGAAATCCCAAACGCCGATCGAAAGCAAGCTCAGACCCGTGAAGACGGTGTAGCAAAGGATGGTCAGCATCATGGTCTTGGCGCGGCCGAGGCGATCTCCCAGCACCCCGAAGATCGCGCCGCCCACGGCCCAGCCAATCATGAAAATCATGGTGGCGTCGCCGGCCTGTTCGGAAACGGCGCCGGCGCTGGCGTCGCCGCCCATCAGATCCCGCAGCGCCGGTACGCGCGCCAGGTTGAACAACTGCTGCGCCATGGTGTCGAACATCCATCCGACCGAGGCGATCGCAACCACGAACCATTGATACCGGTCGAGGTCTTTGTACCAGGCGTATTTGGGCTGGGTAATGATCACGCGTTATACGCATTCCAGGAAACGGCGCTTCATGAGATCGAGCACTTGGTCGCCGGGTTGCTCCCAAATTTTTTGATTGAAAATCTCGACTTCGATAGGCCCCGCGTAGCCCGCCCGGTCGACAGCGGAGCGAATCCGGTCAAGTTCGATCACCCCGTCGCCTATCATGGTCCGGCCCATCAATATGCCGGGAAGGGGCACTGGCCAATCGGACACGTGAAATCCTAGAATCCGCCCCTGCAATTGCTCGATTTCCTGATATAAGTCCGGATCGTGCCACACGTGAAAGACATCGACTACTACGCCCACACTCTCCGGCGGGAATCGGGCCGCAATCTCGCGCGCCTGTTTCAGGCTCACGATAACGCTGCGGTCGGCCGCATACATGGGATGCAGCGGTTCGATCCCCAACTTAATTCCGCGCTCCCGCGCGTGTGTTTCAATGGCTGCGATCCCATCCACCACCATGCTCCGCGATCCTTCCAGGTCGCGTCCCGCCAACGCACCGCACACCAGAACAAGGAGTGGCGTCCCGAGTTCCGCGGCTTCGTCGATGGCGCGAAAATTATCTTCGATCCGCTTCTGCCGTTCCTGCTGCGTCGCCGCAGGAAATCCGCCTCCCCGGCACAAGCTGGACACCATCACGCCGGATTCCTTTACCAACCTGGCGGCGGCGCAAACGCCCATCGCATCGACTTTATCGCGCCACAAGCCGATTGAAGGGATGCAGTGCCGCGCGCATCCGTCTAACGCTTCGCGGAGAGTCCAGGAATTGACCGTGATCTGGTTGAAACTCAAACGCCTCAAATCAGCCATGGCCTAAGTAACTCCCGCCAGCGCCAACACCAGTTTCATGCGGCTCACCGCGAGCTCCGGATCAGCAAGCAAACCAGCGTCGCCGGCCAGCCGGAACAATTGCGATAAATGGACTACACCCCGCGCACTCTCCTGCCCCGCGACCATCCGAAAATGTTTCTGGTGCCCGTTCAGATACGCCAGAAACACGATGCCGGTCTTATAGAAGTAGGTTGGTGGTTCGAAAATATGGCGGGACAACGGCACCGTCGGAGCCATCCGCCTCCGATACGCCGCCACGTCGCCGCGATCGAGGGCTTCCAGCGATGCCGCCGCAACCGGCGCGATGGCGTCGAAGATTCCCAACAGTGCGTGGCTGTAATGTTGATCGTCCCCCAGGATCAGCCGGTCATAATTGAAGTCATCGCCGGTGTACATCTTGACACCAGCAGGCAGGTCGCGCCGCATCTGAATCTCGCGCTCGGCATCCAGCAGCGACATTTTGATGCCGTCGATCTTCGACGCATTTCGCCGGATCACCGCTAGACAAGCCGCCGTCGCTTCGTCGAGATTCCGGCTCCCCCAATAACCCGCGAGCGCCGGATCGAACATATCGCCCAGCCAATGGAGAATCACGGGACGCTGGACTTGCGACAGAATCCGTTCGTATACCCACGCATAGTCGTCGGCATCCCGTGCGAAACGCGCCAGCGCCCGGCTCGCCATCAGGATCAATCGCCCGCCCTGCGCCTCTACGAACTCGGCCTGCTCCTGATACGCCTCTAACACTTTCTCGAGCGTCACCGGAGCATCCGCCGGAAGCTGATCGGTTCCTGCCCCGCAGGCGATTTGACCGCCAACCGCAACCGCCTCGCGCACCGATCTCGCGATCAGCTCCCGGGCTGCGCCCCACTCCAGCCCCATGCCTCGCTGAGCGGTATCCATGGCCTCGGCAACAGCAAAGCCGTGGCTCCACAGATGCCGCCGGAATGCGAGCGTCGCGTCCCAGTCAATCGCTGTATTTGCGCACCCAAAGGGATCCGCAACCACGTGAGCCGCGGCGTAGGCAGCCCGGCACGTGAATCTTCCAGTGAGCTGCGGCTCGGAAACGGTTCGAAGAGTGTAGGATTCGAGTTGGCCGCCTTGCCGCGGTAATCGAAGAGTCAGCATGCTTTCCTGAGCGACAAAGGTAAGGCGTCAACTGGACGCGGTTATATCGTTATATCATCGTCCCAGGCACGATTCGGTTTGCTATGCGGAAAATCAACATCCGGGATTTCCAGGTTGCCCGGCAATCCACCTCGCGCGAGGTGAATCGCCAGATCTTGTTGAACCTGTTGCGGGCCCACCAGCCGGTTTCGCGTGCCGATCTGGCTCGCCTCATGAACACCACCCGAGGCGTGGTCGGAGCGCTGGTCAATGAGTTGATCGCCGATGGCCTGGTCTTTGACGGCCCCACTCGTGCTGCTTCCCGCGGCCGTAAACCCACGCTGCTTTATGTGCGCACGCGCGACCGGCTGGTAGTCGCCGCCGATGTCCGCGTCAGCGCGATCGATATTGCCTTGTGCGATTTTGCAGGCGAGCAGATCGCGCACGAAAGTCTGCCTCCGATCCTTTCGCCCGATGAGTTCATTCGCGAATTTCCCAAATACGTGAATGCCCTGCTCAAGAAACACAAGGCAGCCGAACTCTGCGAGGGTATCGGCATCGTGGTTCCCGGCATGGCCGATCGTCGGGCTGGGCGGGTCATCAGTGCGCCATTGCTGGGCTGGCGGGATCTCGAAATCGGCCCGCCCATGGCCAAAGCGACGGGATTACCTGTGGTTGTCGAGAGCGCCGGTAAGGCCTGCGCACTGGCGCATATGTGGCTGACTCACGACGACGCGATGAACACGCAAGATTTCATCTACATCACGATTTCCGACGGCGTTGGCACAGGGTTGGTGGTCGACGGGAGACTGGTCTCCGGCCACGGCGGAACCGCGGGTGAATTCGGTCACATGGCGCTTAGTCTCGATGGGCCGCGCTGCGCCTGCGGCTCCAATGGATGCTGGATGGCCTACATCTCGAATCGAGCGACCAGTTCTCGCTACGCATCCTATGCGCACTTGCAGCCGCCGGCGACCGCCCCATCCCTTGGGATCATCATCTCGCGTGCACGCTCCGGCGATGCCAAGGCGATGGCGGCGTTGCATGCGACTGCCCGCTACTTGGGATTGGGCCTGGCCAACATTCTTCATGGCGTGGATCCTGCATGCGTTTATATCGGCGGCGAAATTACGGCCGCGTGGGATATCGTCGAGCCGGTGATGCGCGAAGCGATCATCGAGCGCGCTCTTACCGAAAAAGTCGCGAAAGCGGTGATTCTACCGTCCAAGATTTCCGATCCGCGCCTGCGGGGAGCCGTGGCTCTGATTGCATCGCCAACCTTCGCGGCCCCCAAAGTGGCCTGAGGTCAGTTCCATTTGCAAACTCCCCGGAATTTGTACATACTCACAACAAAGCCGCAGCCGGCGAGGAAATAAGAGTGATCGAGCGAAAAATCGGCATCATCATGAACGGCGTGACCGGGCGAATGGGCATGCACCAGCACCTGGTCCGTTCGATTTTGTCCATCAAAAATCAAGGCGGGATTAAATTGACGGGAGGCGAAGTTGCCATACCCGATCCCATTCTGGTGGGACGCAACGAAGCGAAATTGCGGTCGATCGCTGCGGCGCACGGGATTCACCGCTACACCACTGACCTGAATCGCGCGCTAGACAGCAAGACCGACCTGATCTATTTCGACGCGCAGACCACCCACGCGCGATTTTCCGCCATGCGCGAGGCAATCCTACGCGGAAAGCACGTGTACTGCGAAAAACCCGTCGCCGGAACCCTGGCCGAAGCGTTGGAATTAGTGCGGCTCGCGAATGCCCACGGAGTCAAGAGCGGTGTGGTCATGGACAAGCTGTTTTTGCCCGGCATCCTTAAACTGCAGCGCCTGGTCGATTCCGGTTTCTTCGGCAGGGTTTTATCCGTCCGCGGGGAACATGGCTACTATGTTTTCGAGGGGGATTGGCAGGAGGGGCAGCGGCCTTCCTGGAACTCTCGCAAGGAAGAGGGCGGCGGAATCATCCTTGACATGCTTCCCCACTGGCGTTACCTGTTCGAACACACGTTCGGCAATATGAATGCGGTCTTTTGCGTCGGCGCCAACCAGATTGCGGAACGCGTGAACGAGAGCGGAGAGCGCTTCGCATGCACGGCCGAGGACTCCGCGTACTCCATGTTTCAGATCGAGGGCGGATTGACGGTGAGGATGGACGCATCCTGGGTAGCGCGCGTCTATCGCGACGAGCTTCTGGAAATTCAGGTGGACGGAACCCATGGAAGCGCCATCGCGGGACTGCGCGGCTGCAAGTCGCAACACCGGGTAAATACGCCCAGACCAGTTTGGAATCCGGACGTGCCCAATCCCTTGAACTTTTATGCGGATTGGCAGCCCGTGCCCGACAATTACGAATTCGAAAACGCATTCAAAGTTCAATGGGAGATGTTTCTGCGCCACGTCCTGGCCGACGCGCCGTACAAGTATGATTTTCTCGAAGGCGCCAAAGGAGTACAGTTGGCGGAGCTGGCGACGCAATCCTGGCAGGAACGCCGCTGGATCGATATTCCGGCGCTCGTAAGGAGCAAGCAGGCGGATCACTCTTTTGCGCAGCGCGATTCTTGAGGAAACGAGTCTAGTTGCCGGCGCCGGAGAGTTTGCGGTAGTACTCAGCTACCGAGTCCTGATAGCCAGCGGGGACCTTGGCCGGATCGGTGTTGCGGATGGTGCCGCCGCGGCTTTCCTCAAGCTGGCGGCGTAGTTGTAATTCGAGCGCGTCCACTCCGCTAGTGAGCTGCTGGCGCATCTGCTCGACCAGCGCCGGATTCCCGGGGAAACGGCTGGGATCCAGACTGCGCATTTGATCGATCAGAGTCCGCAATTGTTGCCGCGCCTCGGGACTATCCTGCGCCACCGATCGAACGCCGTTGAGAAGGTTCAATCCCTGCTCGATTTCACGCTGCGTATCGGCGGGATTGGGTCCGCGCTGCGGCGCTACCGCTCGCCCAGAGATGCGCGTGTTGCCGGTGTCATAGTTGCCGTATACAGTGCTATCGCGATTGCCGCCACCGCCGCCGGGATTGCCCGTCGCACCAGCGATGCGGTTGCCAACCTGACCGCCTTGGCCGCCTTGCCCTTGCTGGCCGGCTTGTCCAGGTTGTCCCGATTGCCCTTGCTGCTGGCCCGGCTGTGCAGACTGTCCCGACTGGCCGGGTTGCCCATTACGGCTGAGCTGGCCGGTTTGATACTGCT
This sequence comes from Bryobacterales bacterium, assembly GCA_963779075.1. Taxonomy (GTDB): domain Bacteria; phylum Acidobacteriota; class Terriglobia; order Bryobacterales; family Bryobacteraceae; genus Palsa-187. Next base: position 109,314 of record CAVZWS010000008.1, on the reverse strand, counting down.
GACCGCCGGGCTGGCCAGCCTGACCTTGTCCAGACGGATTAGGTTGACCGTTGGGGGGGCCGCCGAGGCCGGCGAGTTGGTCGCGTAGACGCGCAAGATCGTCCATCGCGCGGTTCACCGCCGCGTCCTTCGAAGCGGGTTGACCGCTCCCCATGGCTTGAGCGGCTTCCCTTACCTGCTGGCCCAGCTTTTGCAGGTCGCTCGTGAGAGCCGCTTCGGCCGGATCTGAGAACTGGCCGCTCCGCAGCCAATCTGAACTGCGCTGCATGCGGGTGCCGAGATTGTTTTCGTCCATGCCGCTGAGCGCGCTCCGCAACTTGTTAGAAGCTCCCGGTTGCGTGGACGCGAACTCGCGCGCCGCGTCGCGCATCTGCTGCGTGAGGTGTCCGAGGTTATCGCTCACCTGTTGGCGATCATTGACCATCTTGTCGATTTCCTGGGGCGAAGGAGGTTTCGGCGGCAGTTGGCCGGAGGCGCGAGCGGCATTCTGCTGAGCGATCAAATCGCGCACCCGATCCGCTTGCTTCTTTTGCTCGGACGCCAATTGATCGGCGGTCTGGGCCATCGAGTTGACGCGGCTCGCGGCGTCATGCTGCTCGACACCGCCCAACAGGTCGGTGGCTTCCCGCAAGCGGTCGGCTGCGCGGCGATAGTCGGCCGCACTGGCACTCTGGGAAGCCGCGCGCCGCATGTCGTCGTTGGCCTGGCGCAAGCGGTCGAGCGCCTTTTGCGCCGACTGTTGGCGGTCGTCAGCGGATCGGTCCGCCGCCTGCTGCGGATTACTGGCGCCACCTTTTTCCTGACTGCTCGATTGCCCGCTGGCGTTATTCGAGGACGAGCTGCCCGCTTGCCCGCCACTTTGGCTCGACTTCCCTTGCTGGCCACTTTGGCCGCTCTTGCCGAGGTTCTGCTCCATCTGACGCTGGAGCTGCTCGGCCTCGCGCTGCAACATTTCCTGCTGCCACTTTTGCTCGGCCGTCTGCTGCCCATTGCGTTGCTGCTGAGCTAAATCCTCTTCGCGCTTGGCCAGTTCGTCGAGCTTTTTCAGAGCGTCGTCAACTTCCTGCGCTCTCTGTTCAGCGCTGCTCGACGCGCTTTGCCGGGTCTCGTATTGATTTTTCTCGGTATCGAGTTCGAGATCGAAGAGGCTAGCCAGATCGCGCGCCGCGCCTCCGCCACCACCGCCTCCGCCGCCCCCTCCAAACGCAACCTGAATTTGCCGGAACGTGGCTTCGGCGCGCAGCAGGAATTGCAGAGCCTTCTGCTCATTCGGAATGGCGTCCTTCCATTTTTGTTGCTGCAATTGCTGCGCGGCCGGTTCCATGGCGGCGGATGCCGCGAGCATGGCTTTCTGGAAGTCGCTGATGGCCTGCACTTCATTGGTCAGTTCGCGCGCCTGCAAGCGGCCGGAAAGCGTGACCGCCTGATCGTGCAAGGTGGTTTGCGATTGCGACAGCAGCTTCGAAATGTCGGCAGCTTGTTGTTGAGTCGCGTGCTTATCGCCATTCTGTTTGAACGTGGCGGCAATGATTTCTTTCTCGCGCTGCGAGATCTGCTCCGACGGATCGGCTCCGCCACTACCGCCGCCGCCCCCTCCGCCGCCCGCCTGCGATTGCGAAAACTCGCGCTCAAACGGCTCGGCTTGGATGAAGATCATGTCGGTGTGGTTTTCCGAGTTGGTGTCCCTGGCGGTGGCGTAGACGCTCACCAGATCGCCCGGCACCAGCTTAAAATCTTCAAGCGATAAAGTGGCCGAACCATCCGCTTGCTTCTTTCCCCGCTGCTTGAGGAGGTCGACCGCAGTCTCGGGTCCGCCGTTAATCGAATAGTGCAGCGTAACGCCCGCGAGGCCGAACTCGTCGGTGGCCTTCGCGGCAATCGTCACCTCTTCGATAGGACTCGCGCGGTAGTCGCCGCGGCTCGGCCGTACCAACGAAATTTGCGGCGGATCAGCCTTGCGGGCCTCGATGAAAAAATCCTCGCTGACGCGAACCGGCTGGCCTTCAGCCACGCCAGCGATGTGATAGGCGCCGTCCTGATCCATCTTGACCGTGCCGTGATACACGTTGTTCTGGCCGCCGCGTGAGTTGGATGCGCTGTCCGTTGTCGAGCTGGATCTGGCTGCCCTGTAGCGGACGGTCGGTGGTAACGTCGAGTTCCGCCTGGGTGCCGATGACGGCGCGCAGATCGCCGCCGCGCTCTTCGATTTCGGACGGCATTCCAGTCCACGCCGGGTAATGGTAGGTGACGCGAATCTGCTTCACCGCAGGCAGATCGCTAACGCGAATGTTGAAGTGTTTCGACTCCATCGCCCCAGCGGTGACGTAGTATTCGACTCCCTCCGGCAATCCGGCAAATAGAAATTGATAGCCGCCCGCGAAATTTCCTGCCGCCTGGGGCTGCATTGCAATCTCTTCCCACTTGGCGGAACTCTGGAAGCGGGCATACAACTTGACGTTGGGCGACCGCAGGCCGATGGGCAACGCCGAAATCAATTGATCGGCGTGGCGGCGCACGACGGCGTCGCCGGGAGTCACGCGCAGATCGTAGAGCGCAGGCTTATCCGAACGCGGACCAGTCCACAGCAGCGACGCGCCATAACCTAGAAAACCGGGTCCGGCGGCAATCATCCAGATCAAGATGGCCAAGGCTCCGAGGGCGGTGCCTAGCGAGAATTGAAGGCGGCGGTCCGTGACCAGAAGCTTGGGCTCGGCGGATTGCGCGACGTTGAGAGTGTCCGCGGCCAGCAATTCAATGAAAGGATCGCGCCCATCGCGCTCCGCGAAAGTCGTGAGGCGCTGCTCGAATTGCGGGAACGTGGCTTCGGCGGTTCCGACCGCGCGGCGGCGAGTCAAGCGGCGCAAGGGCAGCGCCAACCCGGCGGCGGCGGCAATGGCCAGGATTAGGATGAGTCCGAAGCGGGCGGCGGTTACGCTGCCATGCGAGAAAGCGAGCGCATTGGCGATGGTGACCAGCATCAACGTGGCCACCAGAGCGCTGCCGGTGAAGATGGCCAAGCCGCGCAACACAGTATTCCAGCGCAGACGTTGCTCCAGTTGCGCAATGTAGGCGTGAAGTTGTTCGCGGAGACTCATGGAACCTCCCACGGCGGCCACTTTAACATCTAAAGCATATCGCACTCGCTGGTGCGCAATCGGGTCGTAAACTGTGCGGTCACGTAGCGCATCATCGAAACCCAAGCGCTTAGGAATTTGCGTATAATTAGAGTCGTGCCTAACGGTGATGAGGTTCGACGGGCTGCGGGTTGTAGTCTATCCGAATGACCATCGGCCAGCGCATGTCCACGTGATTGGGCGTGGTGGTGAGGCGGTATTTAATTTGAACTGCCCAGCAGGGCCTGTGGAACTCAGGGAGAACTATGGATTCCCGAGTAGAGAGCTTAGCTACATACGAGGCGTCTTGACGGCGAACCTAAAATATTTGTGCCAGGCATGGGAGCATATTCATGGCATCAGGTAACGATTTCAAACAGGCAAAGCAGCGAGCGAAGGATCTGAAGGCGCGCATTCCGCGGGCAGTTTCCGCGCACTACGACCGCAAGACCGGGCGGATCGTGATTCATCTCAGTTCTAAGTTAATAGTGAGTTTCTCGCCGGCCGATGCGGAAGGGCTGGAGGGCGCTCAGCCTTCGCAGCTCAAAGAAATCGAGATCAGTCCCTCCGGTTTTGGCATCCACTTTCCGGCCGTGGATGCGGATCTTTATGTGCCAGGTCTCTTAGAGGGTTTTCTGGGCTCCAAAGCGTGGATGGCGTCCAGGTTGGGCCAGATGGGTGGCCGTTCGCGGAGCAAAGGGAAACAGGCTGCATCGAGGGCGAATGGAAAGCTGGGGGGCCGACCAAAGAAGATTGTCGAACGCGGTCGACTTTAGCATCCAAGGCAGTCTCTCAGCGCGCCCATCTTTACGCCGTGGGCGAAAGATCCCTTTTCCACACACTGCGCAATGCGCCGAGCGTGATGGGCAGAGCGCCGGCGAGGAGGAAGACCATGTCGCCCACCATCCGGAGCCATTCCAGCTTGTGGAAGGTGCCGTTCATCAGGAACGTGAGGCGCCGCGCATGCCAGTACCCGTTGGCGATGGAATCCCAGAGTTGGATCACTCCTCCAGGGAAGAGATCCAGAATAACCATGAGCGCGAGGCCTGCATTAGCGCCCCAGAAGCCCCACCGAATGAACTTCTCCGTCCCCATCCAGGCGGTACCGGATTGCATGGCTCTCAAGCAGAAGACCAGGACTGCCAATGCCAACATTCCGAAGACCCCAAACATTGCGGCGTGTGCGTGATTGGCGGTGAGCGTGGTACCTACTTCGAAGTAGGACACGATCGGCAGGTTGATCAGGAAACCGAAGACCCCCGCACCGACAAAGTTCCAGACACCCACGGCCATGAGGAAATAGATGGACCACTTCTGACCCGAGACCATGTCTGGAGCGCCCTCTGCCTTCCTTAGATTGATGAAATCCCAGGCGTCCAGAGTCAAAAGCGTCAGAGGCACAACTTCCAGAGCGGAAAAGCACGATGCCAGGCCCATGTTGAGCGTCCCCTGACCTGTGAAGTACCAATGGTGGCCTGTGCCGATGATCCCTCCCGTGAGATACAGGATGGCGTCCAGATAAATTAGGTGGGTGGCGGTCCTGGTGCTGACGACGCCCATCTGGTGAAACATGATGGCGACCAGAACCGTTGCGAAGATTTCGAAAAATCCCTCCACCCAAAGATGGATGATCCAGAAGCGCCAGTTGTCGATGACCGCAAAGTTCGTGTCCGGGCCGTAGAAAAGGGCGGGCAGGTAGAAGACAGGGATGGCCACGGCCGCATACAAAAAGAGTGAAGAAAGTTCACGTTTGTCAGCGTTCTTGATGGCGGGCCGGAGCGCCCGAAACATCAGAAACAGCCAGAAGACGAGGCCAACTGCCAGCAGGAGCTGCCAGAAGCGCCCGAGATCCAGGTACTCGGAACCTTGATGTCCGAACCAGAACCAGACTTGCCCGAGCTTGTCGTTGATGCCGAGGGACTCGCCTGCCAGGCTGCCGACAACCACCACCACCAGAGCCACAAGAAGTGCGTACACGCCGGTTCTCTGGTGTCTCGGCTCCGCGCCACCGACCCAAGATGCCAGGAACAGACCGCCGCCCACCCAGGCCGTTGCGATCCAGAAGATAGCGAGCTGGAGATGCCAGGTGCGTGCCAGGTTGTAGGGCAGCCAGTGGGCGATGTCGAACCCGTAGAAAGCTCCTGTCTCCACACGATAGTGTGCCAACAAGCCTCCCAGAAACGCTTGCGCCAGGAACAGCAAAGCTACGATGCCGAAGAACCATCCCGTCGCCCACTGGCTGGGCGTGAGCTTCAAAGCAGAGGAAGACATTTTGGGGCTGGATAAGGCAGAGTGCATCATATGAGCGCTGCCGCTCTCGCCCTTCCAACCCAAGTAGTCGAACTTGCCGACCACGAAGAGAATCAAACCAATTCCTGACAGGAGAATGATCAGACTCAAGGCGCTCCAGACATAAGCCTCGGTGGAAGGGCGGTTTCCCACGTTGGGCTCGTAGGGCCAGTTGTTGGTATACGAATAATCCTTCCCCGGGCGATTCGCCGTTGCGGCCCAAGCCGCCCAGGCGAAGTAGGCGGTCAGAGCTCTACGCTCTCCAGGGTCCTGAATATAGTTGGCGGGCAGCCCGGGAGCGGCGTCCTTTCTGGTGAAGTACTCGCTCCACTCGGGAAGCTGTATGCGGTAGGCCGCTACCTCGCCTGGCGAGAACCGGAGAGTTCGCGAAGCTGGTTCGTAGCGGTTTTCTTTCAGTACCGTTATCGTTTGGGCAGATGTGGCGCTGCGCTCGTCCGGTGAAAGCTGCGCGAAGAGTTTGCTGTACTTCTCGGTCGCGATCGTATCGCGGGTTACCTCGCTGAGCCTATGCAGGTATTCCGCGCTGTAATCAGGACCCAGATAAGCTCCATGACCCCACAGGCTTCCGTGCTCCATGAGACCGTACTTGAGGAAGACCTCCTGGCCTTTTTGGATGTCGGCTCCGTTGAACACCAAGGTTCCCGCACCGTCCGTGACCTGGTCGGGGATGGGAGGGGCATTCGTGTAGGTCAGGACGGTGACAAAGGATAGAACCGAGAAGCCACCGATCATTACGAGAATGGCCGAGTGCCTCCACCAGGGAGAAATACTCGTAGCTTCGGTGGATGTAGCGATCATGATATGCCTCTTTCATGCCTGGAACCCAGGTTTGCGATCATTCTAAACAGAAGACCGTAATGGCGCGATCGCGCAATAATCCAGTGACGCCATTGTACTGCGGCGGACTCGCCAGTGGAACGCCAGCCAGCGATGTGCGGAACGTGAGGCTCGTTTTCCAGCAAGCCTCCGAAAATCAATTTGATGGCGTATAGAAGCGCCCAAAATGACGAGCCGGAGGATACGTTTCCATAGTAAGGGTGCGGAAAAGTCGCACTTCCCGCCTGGGGTCGCGCTAGGCGCCAGCAAACGGAAAATCGTTCAGCGGGTGCGGACTCCGCTCACTCAAATATCGGCGATATCCTCGCCAGCACCTCGTCCATGACCCTCCCTGGAATGTTTTCGAGCTTCCTGCCGCGGCGCGCGCCAAGATCGAGAGTGCGCGGCTGGTCGCAGAGGACGACCCCCGTGGTTTTGGTTCCGGCTCCTGTCAGCGGCACGGCGAAGCCCGCCGTCCGCGCGAAATTTCCGCCGCTCGTAATCGGGAGAACTACCGGGAGCTTCGTGATCCGGTTGAACGCTTCCAGCGACACGACGAGCACCGGACGCCGGCCTTTTTGCTCGTGTCCCAACGTCGGATCGAGACTGACGAGCCAGATCTCACCGCGCTTCATCAAATAATCTCGCCGCCCACGGGCTTGCTATCGAGCCATTCCTGCTGTTCCTTCTTCGACTTTCCTCGGGCACGCGGCGCCTTGGGATCGCATTTGGCGAGCAGTTCCTTCAGGGCGTAGCGTCGCCGCTGCCGCGGCTCGACGACAATCCGGCCCCTTTCAACCGCGATGCCTACCGTAGCCCCCGGCTGTAAATGCAGGATATCGAGCAGCGCCGGCGGGACAGCCAACATGACCGAGCCTCCGACTTTACGCAGATTGGTAGTGTGCAGGGCGTTCCTCCTTAAGTTATATTTTAATATAACATTCTAAAGCAGTTGCTTGTGGCGCGAACTCGGCGTCTGCCGCAGCGCGGTGATCGACGTAGCGAGCACACCGCTGGGTATGGTACAAATCCTCAGGGAGACCCAAATGAGAATTGATATCGCGAAAACAATAGGGTGCGCGTGTTTGGCCGCGCTTACCTTCAGCGTGCCGGCGACCGCTCAGGCCCAGGCGCCGAAACTTTACAATAACGCCAAACAAAAGCTACTGGACGGGAAAACCCTCTCCAGCTACACGGTCGGCAAGCCCGACGCCGCACTCTACTGCGAAGTCGCCAAACACTACGACTTCGTTTGGTTTGAGATGCAGCACAGCACCATGACCTGGGCCGACATCGAAAAAATGATTGCGGCGTGTCCGCATTCTGTCGCCACTCCGATGGTCCGGATCGCGGACGAACTGGAAAGCTCCATTCAACATGCCACCGACATCGGTTTGCTGGGAATTATCATGCCCACGGTCGATACGGTTGAGAAGGCGCAAGCTGCTGTGCGCTACGCGAAGTACCCGCCGGAAGGCCGGCGCAGCATGGGAGGCGGCCAGGCCGCTAGAATCTGGATCGGCGAGGGCGCGGATGCCACCATGAAGTACCGCACCACGGTCAACGACAACATGATCGTGATCGCGATGATCGAAACACCGATCGGTGTCGCCAACGCGTACGAGATCGCGAGCGTTCCGGGCATCGACGGCATATTGATTGCGAATACCGACCTGGCGAATTTCTCTGGCTGGTTCGATCGCGAATCGGGACCCTATCAGGGGATGCTAAAACTCATCCACGATGCAACCAGGCGAGCCGGGAAATATTTGGGCGCCACCGGGCCCGTGCCTCCGACGCCTTTCCCGAGATCGGATTTCAATTTCTATCAGGGCGGCCCGCCCATCGACGGATGGACGCCTCCGACCGCTCGTCCGGCTGCTGCTCCGGCGAAGCCTTAGACTGTGATCCACGCGCCGTTCCTCGTATGTTGGGACGGCGCATCGGCTCAATGTCCTAAGCCAGCGCAAGGCGCTTCAGGTTCAACCGGTCGGCGCTGACGTGCGCAAGATCGTAATGCGCCTGTTGCACCAGCTAGCTTTCGGCGCTGCCTCCAAAAACCTTCGAGAGCCTCACGGGCATTTCCGGCGATATACCGCGCCCGTTCACCAGCTCCGATAGCGTGGTGCGCGTGACTCCAAGGGCTCCGGCTGCCTTTCTATTGGGATCGGACCAACATAATGGGGTCCTCGACCGTTTAACAATATATGAACGGACAGTATGTGGCTGGTGCCCTTCCGGCCGTTTTAGCCGGCAGCCCGGCCGAGCGGCTGGCATCGTTGTTCGATGTTCATCACGACCGTCTCTACCGCTTGGCAAGGCGACTTGCACCGAGTACCGATGATGCTCTCGACCTCGTGCAAGAAACGTTTCTAAAGGCGGCCCGATTCCCGAAATCAATACCGATCGGCACTGTGAATGAAGAGGCATGGCTAGTGCGAGTGCTCATCAACATCCGCCGTGACCAGTGGCGGAAGACATTTGTTCGCAACCACCACGATAGGGCAGCGTTCGGAAGCAGCTATATAGCAATTGGCGGCCCGGACCCTGAAGCGGCCCTGATCGCCAAGACCGCCGTTTGGCAGGCGCTCAACGTCCTGTCTCCCCGCCGCCGGGCCATCGTCGTCATGTATGAACTAGAGGGTTTGGCGATTCCCGGGATTGCGGCCCTACTCGGCATCAGCGCAATCACGGTTCGTTGGCACCTGTCGAGGGGCAGGCGCGATTTGACTGCGGCACTTAAGCCCTATATGGGAGACACGAATGAAAACCATTAGAAAATTCTTGCAGGACGCGGACCCACTTCAGCATGAACCAACATGGCCCTCGGGCCAGCGCGATTTCCGCCGTCAAGCGGTCATTGCGGCAGCTTCCGCTGCGCGTGCGCCCGGTGGGATGGGGTCGAGATCGCGAATTGCTGCTTTCGCTACCGTCGCTTCAATTGCAATCGCCGCCCCGTTCCTTGGCTCGCGCGGGTGGTCGCTATTCGTTAGCGATCTGCGGGCGGCGGTTCGCTTTGAAATGAGGCTCGCCGAAGACGAACCTGCTCCCGGCTTGCGTGAGGTGAAGGTATCAGGTTCCAGCCGACCGGTTTATCTTCACGATGAAGTCGTCGTCAGTAATAGCGATATTGCAGCGGCTCGGCTCGTTCAGGAAAGTCCGGCGCAGTATAGCGTAGGCATCGAGTTCAATGCATCCGGAGCTGAAAAAGTGCGCGCGGCTACTGGGGGCCACATCGGAAAGCCCGTGGCAATCCTGCTTGATGGCCAGGTCGTTATGGCTCCGGTGGTCCGGGCGTCGCTAGGTGCATCCGCAGTGATCACCGGCAACTTCACGAGGACGCAGGCCGAAAGAATCGTGGAAGGGATTGGAATTCACTAGAGCGCCCGACGACACTTACTCTTGCTCGCGTTGCGTGCCGAGGTAGCCGCTCGCGATGACCGATTCGGCAATGGCGGCGGCGAGTACGAATAGCATCACGTACCACCAAAATGATTCCGGCGTCTTCTGCGGCGCTGCCGGGGGCATTGGTTGACCAGGCCAGCGCGCAGCCTCTTGTGAAGATTTGCCGCCGTTGCCTTGCCATAGAGCCAAGACATCGTCGGGGATCACGTCGAGGTTCGATTCTTTCGGATCGGGATTGACGCCGACTTCGTCCTGCCGCCCATCGGCGAGGCGGAGTTGATAATAACCGGCCTCGGTGAGCTGGAACGATTGAGCGGATGCGGCCTCGCCCAGCGTGAGTGGGCGCTTGCCCTCGGGGTCGGTGACCTCGACACCCTGGGCCCGTTCCTTGGCATTGCGCAGCTCGAGGTAAGCGTCCACAATGCGCGCGCCGCCCTGGCGTTCGCTGCCCGCAAGGTAGCGCGCGGTCTGCTCGATGAAAGGGACGAAGGCGGGAGCCAACGGAAAATCGTTGGTGAGATTGTCGAGCCCGGAGGTGAGCAGCATCACGCGGCCCTCGCCGATGCGCTTCTCGAGCAACAGCGGCGTCTGGTCGCTCCAAGCGAACGATCACGCGCGACGTCGCCTGGTTCCACATCCAGCGCGTAGAAAAACTTCACGCCCGGCCAGCCGCCGGCCTTGGCCACGGCGGGATAAGAGGAGTCGCTCGATCCGACTCCCATGTAGCGATCGGGAACACGGCTGTAGTCGCGGGTAGCGATGATGTGCGCGCCGAAAATCGGAATCTGCAAGCGGGCGCCAGCAGAGGTACCGGCGGCGATGAAGAGGCTGCCGCCGGATCGCACGTACTGCGTGAGCGAATTTTCCAGCAGTGAAGGCACGGTGTTGACATCGGAAAGAATGATGAACGCGTAGTTGGATGGCTTGCGGTCGGCCGCCTCGGTGACGTTGATCGATTCGAGAGTAAAGGCCGATTGCGCGGCTGCCGAGAGCGCGGCGCCGACATAAAGCGGCGAGCGGCTGTCACCGTAGTTATGGATCAGCAAAACTTTTTGCGGGTCCGAGCGCTCGACGGCAAAGCGGCGCAGATCGTCGGCCGCGAAGCCGTCGGCGGAGTCGATCTTGACCTCGCATCGGCTGAAACCGTAGGGCACTTCGAGCGCCGGGAAGTCAACGGTGGCGCGTCCGTTGGCGGGAACCGCTACAGACTTGGTGGCGGTGGTCTTGCCGTTCACCACCAGCGACACGCTGCGCTGCGCGGCGGGAGTGCCGTAGCCGGCGATCACCGCTTGTACGTGAACCGGCTTGGCGTCCTTGCCCCACACTTGTCCGGGCGCGTCGACCGATTCGACCGTCCAGTTGGGTTGGGCCTTGGCGACCACGGCATGCGTCACTAGTTTGGCGTTGGCGGGCAGCGCCATGTCGGAGAAGGTGGCGGCCAACTCAGTGCGCTGCATGTCGCTGAACAGATGCACCTCGATGGGAGTGTGAACCGACTCGGCCATGCCGCGCACCGCGCGCGCCAGTTCGCCAAAGTTACCGTGGCCGTCGCCGGGCTGAATGGCCTGCACCGCAGCGCGCAACGCGGATTGATCCTCAATGGGCTGCGTCATCAGCCGCAGTTGCGATCCGAAAGCCGCCACCTGCGCGCGCGCGGAACCTTTTCCGGAGAGCACGCTCATGGCGGCGTCTTTGGCGTCGGCCAAGCGTGTCCCGGCACGCATGCTGAAAGAGTTGTCGATCACCAGCAGCACTAGCCGATTGCTCGCCAGCGCGGCCGCGTTGCGGTTGATGAACGGATTGGCGAAGGCGAGAATCAACAGCGCCAGCAATAGCAGCCGCAGCGATAACAGAAGGATATGATCGAGCCGCTTGTGCTTGGTCGAACTCACCACGCGCGATTCGTAAAGCATCAACGACGGGACCGGCTTGGGCGGACGTTTGTGCCGCTTTAGCAAATGCAGGTAGAGCGGCAGCGCGACCCCGGCCAGCCCGGCGAGGAACCAGGGCGCAAAGAAGCCCATCTAAACGCGGTCTCCGCACCGATTCGGGCTGAAGGATTTTGATTTACTCGACATCAAGGACCACATCGGGCTCAGGCCCGAACTTCTTCGGCCAGCTTTACAGGCACGATTCGCGCGACGCGTTTCATGACGTTCTTGTTTTGCTCAGCCTTCTTCAGGTCGTAGGTTGCCTGCAACCGCATCCATACTTCCGGCGAGCTGCCAAACAGGCGCGACACCTTCAGGCACATGATCGCGGACAGAGGCTTGCGTTCCGCCAGAATGTCGTGAAGCATCTGGCGGGACACGCCCAGAGCTTTCGCCGCCGCCGTTACCGACAGGCCGACCGACGGCAAGATGTCTTCCTTGATAATCTCGCCCGGATGGACTGGCGGCAGTCCGTTCTTTCTCTCCATGACTTTGTGCCTGTTCATACCTTCCTCAATGATAGTCTTCAAAATCGATATCCAGGGCATTTTCGCCCGACCAGCCGAAAGTGATCCGGTAATTCGCGGTCACGCGCGCGGACCAGCGTCTCGGGTTCCCCTGCAGGCCGTGGAAGCGAAAGCCGGCGATGTTCATGTCCTCCGGCTGCGCCGCTACTTCCAACAATTGCAGGATACGCGCGCACTTCCTGACGTGATCGGCACCGATCCGGCGTGTCTTACCGGTGAGGTAAATCTCTTCAAGCCCCTTATGGCGGAAGCCGCCGATCATTCTTCTAATGTAAATGTTTTAGTTTACAGTGTCCACTATGCGGCTTTATCAAACGATCCCCCACTTCCGCCGCAGCCACCATTCGGAGAATCGCAGAAGCACTAACACCAGAAATACCAGCGGCAAATTCCACAGGTCTTTGGTCTCGCGCACCGTTACGCCAGCTTCCGAAAAAGGAATGCTCGCGGCGAGCTTGCCCAGGTCGGCGGGCTTCCAATATTGTCCACCGGTTTGCGTGGCGAGGCGTTCGAGCAAATCGCGATTTTGTTCGGTGTGGAAATTTTCCGCTACACCGTCCATGCGCTGAAAGGTGAGCACGTCGCGTCCCAGCTCGCTGGACTTGCCGGTCTTGGGATCCGCGCGCTGCGCCGTTACCTCGGTCAAGTACGAACCGGTCCTCGGCGCGGACCAGGCCGCTTGGAATCGGCCGGGATTATCGGGCACCGGCGTCATCTCGACTAGGGCGCTTACGCCGCTGGGGCCCAGGATGTGCGCTTCGACCTTGGCATCGGGAGCGGGGTTGTACTGTTGATCGCGGACCTCGGCTGCGATCGTCACGGCACCGTTGTCGAGCAGCATCTGCGCGGGCACGGAAGCGGAGACGTGGCCCGGAGTATCGGAAACCAGCCAGCGCAAGAGCTGCTGCCAGAATAAATCGTGCGCGGTGTCGCCGAGAGGTGAACTCATCTGCCAGCGCCAACTGCCTCCGGTGGCCATGATCGCGCTGCGGCCGCGGCCGAAGTTTTCGGTAATCAGCAAGGGCAGCTTGCGGCCTTCGGGAGTAATCATGTTGGCGAGAACCTCCGCCCCCGGCTTAGGAATGCCGGGATCCTGATAATCCATCAGGTAGGGTAACTGCTTCCACTTGGCGAAATTAGCAGCGGGGTCATCGACCACGCGCGTGATGATGCTGTCGACGCCGGCGGGCGCGAGCTCGGCGGTGGTATGGGTGGTTCCGTCCCTGGGATCGGCCTCGCGATGGAAGGTGGGCGACTGGCCCGGCAGCGTGGTGGGCATCAGGTCGATGAGCTTGGTCGCGTTCCAACCGCCATCCGCCAGGGCAAATTGACCACCGAGCAGCAGCAGTCCCCCGCCCCGGCGATCCACGAACTGATGAATTAATTCCTGCTGTGCCGGAGTGAAGTAGCCGGCTTCCACCGACCCGATCATTAATCCTTGGTAGGCGAAAAGATCCTCGGCGCGAGCAGGAAAACCTTCGCCCAGCTCTTTGGGATCGGCGATTCCCTGGCGGTAAATCTTGTTTTCGCTGGTGCGAACCATGGAAACAATCTGCACCATGCGGTCGTCTTCTTCCGCCTGGCGGATAAATTTGTATTCCCAGCGCGGTTCACCCTCTATATAGAGGATGCGGCGCGCCTCGGAGCTGACATTCACCACGCGCGTCAAGGTATTGTTGGCGGTGTTCTCTTCGCCGGTGAGTGGAGCGGCGGCGATTTGCAGTGTTCTCGCCCCGGCGCCGCCGATATCGAACATTAACGTCTCGGTCTGGAGATTGCCGGCCGGCCCCAGCGTGATGGTGCGGGCGGCGAGAGCCTTGGGTTGGCCGGTACTGACGTCGCGCACGGTCAGGTTGATCTTCGCGCCCGCGTATCCACGCTGCTGCAAGGTGATCTTGGCGGCGATTCGCGAGTCGGCCAAGGCGCGGGGAGCAACTACCACATCCTCCAACTCCACATCGTGTCCGGAGCGCTCGCGTCCGAAGCCCACGGTATGAACCGGAATGTGACGGGCGCGCAGCGCACTGATCGCGTCCGCACTGATTCCTCCGGCGTTATCGTCGCCATCGCTGAGCAGCACCACTGCGCCGATGGGCAAGTCAGAAGTTTCCTCGCTCAACTGTTTGAGGCTGTCGCCGATCCGCGTCGAGCGCGCGCTCGGTTGCAAATTCTTGAGGCTGTCGATACGCGCGGGCACGTCGTCGACGCGATAGAGACGCGTTTGAAAGGAGCGGTTGAGGCTGGCAAGCACGCCGTCTTGAAGCGCCTTCACGGCTTGCGCCTGGCGGGTAGAACCGTCCTCGGATATTCCCATGCTGCGCGAGTCGTCGATCAGCAAGGCGATGATGTTCTGCTGCGGCTTCAATTCGGCGACGGTGATCGCGGGCTGCCACAGCAGCACCAGCACGATCGCGGCCATCAGCGTCTCCAGACCCCAAATGATCCACGCTCGCCAACCTTGCAGAAGCGGCGCGGCGTCCTTCAAGCGCGAACGGATCAGCCAAGCAAGTCCCGCGGCCGCGGCCACGATCAGCACAGCCAGCACCCAGGTTGGCCACGCCCCTAAAAGGGCGAAGTGACCGCGTGAATACACTGATTGCGGATATTTAAAGAGGAACTCGAACATGGGCCTCTGGGCTGCTCGCGAACTGTAGGAAGAGGCGCACGCGGTTCATGGCTAGTGGGTCATGGCGTAGGTTATGTAGTTGAGGACGATGCGAAACGCGAGTCCGGAAAACTTCTCCGGATACTCGGGGCTGTCGGCCCACTCCCAGGCGTCGCCGAGATGCATGTTGGCGCAGATCGCCACCATGATGCGCCCGCGGTCGTTGCGGATGGCGCGCCACTTGGGCACGTAGCCGTCCTTCTCATAAGTTCTGCCGGTGTTGACGTAGACCTCGCTGGGGATCTGAAACTTTTCGTTGATGTCGTACAGAACGTGGTAAATCTCGTCGTTGTCTTTGAGATCTTCGACGGGCCGGTCGGGCAGCACCATGCGCATGCCGGCCATGAAATGCTCCCAATCGTCGGTGCCGTGGAAGTCGTCCACCATGAGGAAGCCGCCCTTCAGCAAATAATCGTGCAGGCGTTTGGCTTCCTGATCGGTGAAGGTCCAAGTGTTCACCTGGACCGCGTAGATCCAAGGATAGTCGTTGAGGTGATCGCTATCGAGATCGACCACGTTCAGCGGCGACGGAGAGTTAATGTGAGTCAGACGCCGCAGGGCAATCAAGCAATCGTTGTCGGCCTTGGGGTAATCTCTGGACCAGCCGCCGTAAAAGCGGCGATACCCGAAGCTGCTGCCGTTGGCATAGCTGGAAGTGTATTGGAGCCGGCTCCAATAAAACTCAGAGGGCACGTTGGGTCCGCCGGAGTAGTAATCGCGCCCACGGCCGAATCTTTGAGCCGCCGGCATCTGCAGCACAAACAGACCGAGGCCGAGCGAAATCGCCAGCAGAGTGGCGGAGAGGAGCCGCACCAGCTTCATAGATGAAAGCCTACGAAGTGAAGGATATCAGAAGCGCGGGAGCGACTCCAGCCTGGGCAACGACAGACTAGCGAACAACAGCGGAGGGCGGCTGCCACATCCGAAGCGACGCCCAAAAACACGAAAGCTCCCTCCCACAATGTGGGGGGAGGGAGCTTTCTTGTTTTGGATATTTAAACAGGTGAGACTTAACGGGTCATCCGCGTCTCGGGGTGCTCCTGTTCATGGTCGGAGTGCTTCCGGCCGGGAAGCATATGGAGATTCTGACTCCGCTTCGCCGGCCTTTGCACCTGACGGATCTTTTGTCTTTGATTCTTCTGGTCCTGCTTAATTTTAGTGTTCATACGGGGAACACTCCTTTCTCTTAAGGGATAACACATCGGCAGTCGCATCCAATAGCGGAAGGGTGCAGTGGACCAGAGGATCGACCTTCTTCTAACGAGTAGAGAAAAGATCTTGGGAAGATCCTCGCGCCGTGACTGGCGGTTCGCCAATGTGATGCCGGCGGTACCATAGTCGGAGGCCGTTTCATCTCTCATGCACAGACGCGACTTCCTCACGAGCCGCAGTTACCTCATTCTGCTAACAGTCTTGATCCTGGCGGCGATCGTTTATCTGCCCGCGCTGGGAGGTAGTTTCGTCGCCGACGATGCGGATCAGATCGTCCTGGCACATGCGGGCTTCGCTTGGCATGCGATTCCGGCGTATTTCACGCATAGTGTTTGGGAGTATCTACTCTCCGTCCGGACTAACTACTATCGTCCGGTGTTTCTGGTCTGGCTGACTATCAATTACAAGTTGTTTGGATTGGAACCCGTATGGTGGCACGCGGCCGCGGTCGCACTGCATCTGGCGGCGACAGCGCTGCTTTACTTCGTGGCGCGCCGGGTTACACGGGATCAGCTCACGGCAGGCATCGCCGCATTGATATTTGGGGTGCATCCGGCTCACGTCGAGACTGTGGCATGGCTCAGTGGCGCTACCGACTCCTTGCTGGCGGTGTCGATGTTCGCTGCGATCTTGTGCTATCTGCGCGCGCGGGAAGATCCCCACCTGCGCATTCGGTGGGAAGTCAACGCCGTGGCATTATTCGCGATGGCGCTATTTACTAAAGAGACCGCGGTAGTGCTTCCGATACTCCTCGCCGCGGCCGACCGGCTGCGCGACGGCCGCCAGCGGTTGTGGAACATCGCGGAGCATATCGCGCCATACCTTGCCGTCCTGCTGATCTATTTGGGCGCGCGCATCCACGCGCTGGGCGGCCTAGCTCCCGTGGCTCGGGCTTGGACCCCTTCTATGATCGCCAATACCTTGCCCGGTGTACTGCTTTTCTATCTGCGACAAATGGCGATCCCACTCAACGATTACAGTTTCATTCATCCGCTGGAGGCGGTCCGTCAGTTCAGCATAAGCCAGGTCCTATTGCCGGCCGCCCTCGTCGGGGTCGCAGCCTTGGGACTGTTGTGGGTCGCACGGCGCGGGCCTGCCGCGGCATTCAGCGTCGCATTGCTCGCGCTTCCGCTGTTACCGGTGTTGAGCCTCCGCGGATTCGCCTTCGACGACATAGCCCACGACCGCTATTTATACATTCCCTCGGCGGGGCTGTGCATCTTATTCGCAATGGGGTTGCGGTCGATTGACGCCTTCGAGTTAAAGCGGGAAGACCTTCTCCTCGGCGTTGTGGTTGTCGCGGTGGCGGGAGCGCTAAGTGTTGTCACGGTCCAGACCACTGCTTATTGGCAGGACGACTTGGCGCTCTTCACTCGAGCCGTCGCCGTGGCGCCGGATAGCACCATTGCCGCGGAATACCTGGGCAGTACGCTCGTCCGTCAGCAGCGCTGCTCTGAAGCGCTTCCTCTGTTGAACCGGTCCTTGGCAATGGATATGGGCAATCCGGATCTGTATTCAAAACTCGCCTATTGCCACGAGAATCTGGACGACTGGGAACACGCCGAGCGTTACCTTAACCAGGAGATTGCTCTTTTCCCCCGGCTTCCAGACGGCTATGTAGCACTCACGTCCGTTGACCAGCATCGGGGCGACCTTAGCGCGGCCGCGGCTCACATGCGGCAAGCCATGCAACTGCGGGTGCCCGGCTCGGCGCGGTATTTCGAATACCATACGCGTTTAGGACATATTCTCGAACTGCAGGGAAATGATGCGGACGCCCTGCGGGAATATCAAGCGGAGCTGATCGAAAATCCAGGCTCCGAGCAAGCACAGGATTCGATCAACTTGCTGGCAAGACGCCACGGCCAGGATTTTATTCTGGGGCGGTGACGCTGGCCATGCCGAGTCTCCGCTGGCCGGAAACAACGTTGCGGTACCCTAGTCGAAGACTGCCTCTTTCATCTTTTATGCAAAGACGCGACTTTCTCAAGATGGCCGGCGTGGCTGCGGCAAGTAACCAGCTGCTTGGCCAGCAGCAGATGCAAATGCAGCCGCAGTCTTTTCTCACGCCGACGGCATCCGAAGACGTGGCCAAGAGCGATTTCACGCTGGAAATCGCGCCGATCACGGTGGAGCTCGCGCCCAATCGCATCATCAGCACCATCGGGTACAACGGCATCTCGCCGGGGCCGCGGCTGCGGATGAAGGAGGGCGTGCCGGTCACGGTGAACGTCATCAATAAAACCGACGTGCCGGAGTATGTGCATTTTCACGGGCTGCTGATTCCCGCGGACGTAGACGGATCGGAGGAAGAAGGCACCCCTGTCGTGCCCCCTCAGGGAAAGCGCAGCTATCAGTTCACGCCCACGCCGGCCGGCACCCGCTGGTATCACACCCACACCATGTCGATGGACGACTTGCACCGCGGCAGCTTTACCGGGCAATTCGGCTTTCTCATCGTCGAGGGAGCGAATAATCCCGGCCGCTACGATCAGGAACACTATCTTGCGCTGCGCGATTGGGAGCCGTATTTCAGCAACCAGGCGATGGATAACGACGATCTCGATCCCGCCGGAGCGCAACCGGAAAGGCCGGCGGTGATGGATACGCGGCAGCCGGGGCTGGAGGTGCAGTCCGATATTTATTCGATTAACGACAAGGCGCTCGGCGCCGGTGAACCGATTCGCGTCAAACCCGGCGACCGCGTGCTATTTCATTTTCTGAACGCCAGCGCCATTGAGAACCGCCACTTGGCGCTGCCCGGCCACAAATTCAACGTGATCGCGCTGGATGGAAATCCAGTGCCGGTCCCGGCGGCGGTAGACGTGTTGATGCTCGGTCCGGGCGAGCGCATCGATGCCTGGGTGGAGATGAACCAGCCTGGGGTTTGGATCCTGGGCGCGCCCGAAGACCCGGTGCGCGAAGGCGGTCTGGGCATCGTCGTTGAGTACGCCGGTCAACGCCGCACTCCGCAGTGGACGCCGCCGCCCAAATCCGCTTGGGACTACACCATTTTTGGTAACCCCCCGGGTTCCGGCAAGCAGCCGTCGGGAGCTGCGCCTACCGAGAAACTGGACATGCTGTTTGAAAAAGTGCCGCGCGGCGCGGGCAAATTCAATAGCTTCACGGTAAACGGCAAGTCTTATCCGCACGAGCAGGAATTCATGCTCAAACAGGGGACGCGTTACCGCCTGACGTTTCACAATCGCACCGACGATGCGCACCCGCTGCACGTGCATCGCCACCAGCTCGATATCGTCGAGATTTATGGCAAAGCCACTTCAGGCGTGATCAAAGATACCGTTGTAGTGCCTACCTATGGACGCGCCAGCGTGGACTTTACCGCCGACCAGCCGGGGCCGACGCTGTTCCACTGCCACATCCAACAGCACATGGATTATGGCTTCAAGGCGCTATTGCGCTATTCGTAGCATAGGCAATGGTGCGAGCCGTCTCAGGGCAGTTGTTCTCTGACCGCTGCTTTCGTTTCATGCGCCAACGCCAGAAGCCTTTCGGCATAATCCAGCGTGCGCCGTCCGACCTCGGTGAGTTGAACCGTCTTGCTAAACCGGTGCCGCTCCAGCAAGGAGGCGCCTAACTCGCGCTCCAATGCCTTAACGTGCAGCGTCACGCTCGACTGCGAATAGCCCAGCTCGGCCGCCGCGCGCGTGAAATTGTGCGTCAGGGCGACCATTCGAAACGATTCCACTTGTTGCAGATCCAGCATACGGTGTTCTCTCCATTGAACGGCCCGGCGTGCCAGATCACACACGCGACTGGCACACCGGGCTTAAACAAAAGCTACAGGGCGCTCTCTCCGTGATCGCCGTTGCGAATTCGAATCGCGTCCTCAATTGAAGAGACAAAGATCTTGCCGTCGCCGATCTTGCCGGATCGCGCCGCGTCGGTGAGCGCCTGAACGATCTGCGGAACGCGCGCATCGACGGCCACGATTTCGAGTTTGACTTTCGGGATGAGGTCTACTTTGTACTCCGCACCGCGGTAGACCTCGGTATGGCCCTTCTGACGGCCGTGGCCGCGAACCTCGGAGATGGTAATACCGTCCACGCCGATGCCGGTCAGGGCGTTTTTTACTTCGTCGAGCTTGAAGGGCTGGATGATGGCTTCAATTTTTTTCATAGGATCTCCGTATTGCGGTCACTTAAAACTCCGCCGCGTGCAAGGCATCCTCTGGATAGGCAGCCAACCCGAATTCCGGGACATCTAAACCCTGCTCTTCAACTTCTCTGGATACACGCATGGACTTAACCGCGTTCACGACCTTAAACACGATGAAGGTGGCGCCAAACGCCCATGCCGCGCAAATCGCCGCGCCCATCAATTGGGTGAGGAACTGGCTGGTGTCGCCGTAGAACAGCCCGGTTACACCCTGGCCCGCTTTGCCAAGATACGTGGTGGCGCCGACGCCGTTCCAGCCCGCGCCATAGGTGCCATCGGCAAACAGGCCCAGGCAAATAGCTCCTAGGATGCCGCAGTAGCCGTGCACGGAGATCGCGCCGCAAGGGTCGTCGATCTTGGTCACGTTGTCATTGAAAAGCACTCCCAAGCAAACCACCAGCCCGGCGAGAATCCCAATGATGACGGCCGAGGTGGGTCCGACGAACGCGCAGGGAGCCGTAATGGCCACCAAGCCGGCGAGCATGCCATTACAGGCCATGGTGATATCCGGTTTGCCGAATTTCATGTACCAGAACAGCATGGCCGTAGCCGATCCCATGATCGCCGCCAGATTGGTATTGATCGCGATGACCGAAATGCGCAGGTCCGTCGCGCCGAGCGTTGAACCGGGATTGAATCCCATCCAGCCAAACAGCAGGATGAAGGTTCCGATCACGACGTATGGGATATTGTGAGCCGGGAACGCCTTGGCCTTTCCGTCCTTCCCGAACTTCCCGAGCCGTGGGCCCAGCACTACGGAGAGCGCCATGGCGCAGAACCCTCCCACGGCGTGCACCACCGTCGATCCCGCAAAATCCACATAACCGTGTCCCATACCCATGGTGTTGCCGAGCTGCGACAGCCAGCCGCCGCCCCAGACCCAGCAGCCAAAGATTGGATACAGGATTGCGCCCACGAATAATTCACAAAGGATGAAGGACCAGAACGTGATCCTCTCGCATATGGAACCGACAATGATGTATCCTGCGGTCTCCATGAACACTACTTCAAACAGCGTCAATACATTGCTGCCGGCATCGTAGGCCGGGCCCGCCAGGAAGAAGCCTTTGCCTCCCAGGAAGCCCCACAAGCCGCTACCCAACAGAAAATGATTCAGAGTCGGCGTTCCGCCCAGATTCGCGGGTGCGGCGTTCACTGCCACGGCACCGAACTGAAATGCATAGCCCACCGCCCAGTAGGCGACAAAGGCGAACACATACGCCGCGAAGTTCAGCATCATCAGGTGGCCGGCGTTCTTCTTGCGAACCAATCCGCAAGTGAGCAGCGCAAAGCCCGCCTGCATGAATAACACCAGATAGCCGGTGTTCAACGTCCAGGCCGCGTTGGTGGCCACGCGGACGTGGCCTACGGAATCGGCAAGCTTCACAGCCAGCGGCTCTTTGTCGGCCTGGGCTTTGAAATCGTCAAAGTCCTTTTTGGCCTGCGCATAGTTGGGCGCGGTCTTGTCGGTCGGCTCGGTCACCATGAACGCCGTTCCGCCTGCGTCCACCGCGTTGGTCTTGTCACCGGTGGCGATGCCGGCTGGATCCGGCTTAGGGTCGTCCGCCAGCAGAGGTGTCAACAACCCAAGAAAAATGCTGGACACCAGCAGCAATAGTGAGCAAGCCTGGAACACTTTTTTTGCGGATCGATTCCGTCGTCCGCCTCTTGAAGTTTTCTGTGCCTTCACGATTTCGTTCTCCTATTAGGGGATTAAGGGCTCGCGTTCGGCGGGCCGAATGCCGCCGAAAAAGTCGACGTCGTTGCGGACAGGGCAACTTCAATCTGAAGGGGAGTGTATCGGTAAATTACAATTGTGTCCAATTCAAAATTTGGATTAGCAACATTCGCAAAACAGGGGTAAGTACCTACTGGTCAATAAGATAAATAAATTATAAAAAAGTCATGAAGAAGTTATAAGGGAGCAATCGGCTGCGCTCATTGGAGCGGCCCGGCGCACCCAAAGATCACGCGAAGAACACTTCGAATCACGCTAGACTAGAATTGCTTCTGGAGAGGGACCATCAGCCGTTGCCTTCCCAAACTAGCTCCCGCTTGTTTCGCTTGTGGATGAGCCTGGCGCTTATCGCCGCCGCCACGGTCATCTGCTATTTTGTAATTCCCGCGAACGCAACCACGGCAGGTTTCATTTTTTTGGTTGGCATTCTGGTGATCGCGGCGACCTGGGGGCTCATTGAAGCTCTGGTGTCGTCAGGCGCGGCCATGTTGTGCTTCAGTTACTTCTTCCTTCCGCCGGTCGGCCGTTTTGCGATTGCGGATCCGCAAAATTGGATCGCGCTGTTTACGTTCCTAGCAACTGCGCTCATTGCGAGTCACCTTTCGGACAGAGCGAGGAAGCAAGCTCAAGAAGCCAAGAGGCGTCAACAAGAGACCGAGCGGCTCTATGAGCTCAGCCGGGTGATTCTCCTGACGGGAACGGCCGGACACATTTGCTTCCAGGTTGCGCAGAATCTTGCACGAATTTTCGAGTGCCGGTCAGTCGCCATTTACGATCCGGAAACCGCCACGATCTCTTACGGAGGACGCGAGCAGTTGCCGGGAATTGAGGAAAGGCTCAAGCAAGCCTTGAGCGGCGCGGCTGCTTCACAAGATCCCGCTTCCGAGGTGCTGATCGCGGGGATCGCGGGTTCCGGACGTGCACTGGGCAGTTTGGCGATGGCGGGGATTTCTCTTTCCGAGAACGCCATGCAGGCGCTCTTGAAGCTGGTTGCGATCGCCCTGGAGGGAGCTCGGACACAACAGGCGGCGACCCGCGCGGAAGCGGCTAGACAAAGCGAGGAATTCAAGTCGACGCTCCTCGACGCCATCGCGCACGAATTCAAGACTCCGTTGACGTCCATTAAGGCTGCTTCCACATCGATCTTGCTCGACGTTCCGGATCTCTCGCCGCAGGTCCGCGAGCTGACGTCGATCATCGACGAGGAAGCTAGCCGCTTGAACTTGCTGGTTACCGACGCAGTCCGCATGGCTCAGATGGATGCCAGCAAGATCCAGCTTGAGCCGCAACCGGTAGCGGTGGCGGAATTTGTGGGCCGGGTGCTGGAGGACTTCAGGCCACACTTGGACGGGCGCAGTCTGCGCGTCAATCTCAGCCAAGAATTGCCCCGAGTCGCGGCCGATCCCGATCTCGCTTCGATGGCGCTCCGGCAGTTGATCGACAATGGCTTGAAGTACTCGCTCCCGGCGACGGCAATAGAAGTCGGGGCGGATGCGAGCGCCGACGGCGTGACGATTCGAGTTCGGGATCAAGGACCCGGGATCCCCGAACGGGAACGCGAGCGTATCTTCGACCGGTTCTACCGCGGCCGGCCGGCTAAGGATCGCGTGCCGGGCAGCGGGCTGGGATTGTATATTGCCCGGGAAATCATTCGTGCTCATGGGGGCGATCTTTGGGTGGAAAGCGCACTCGGATCCGGTTCAGAGTTTTGCTTGATGCTCCCCACGCAAGAGGAGCCGCTGACGTCATGAGTCTCGGGCGCGTCCTGGTCGTCGATGACGAACCCCAAATCCGCCGAGTTCTTCGCTCAACCCTCGCGGCTCGAGGCTACGAAGTCCACGACGCACCCAATGGTGAAGATGCCCTTACGGCCATGCGGCAAAACCGCTTCGATCTGGTCCTCTTAGATGTGAACATGCCTGGTATGGGAGGACTGGAAGCATGCCGGGAAATCAGAGCAGGCTCCGCCGTTGCAATCATCATGCTCACGGTGAGCGATTCGGAAGAAGACAAAGTTGGCGCACTGGACGCCGGAGCCGACGACTACGTCACCAAGCCCTTCGGCATGCCCGAACTACTCGCGCGGATTCGAGCCGCACTGCGGCGGCTGCCGGCTTATCCAGAGCGCGATCAATTGGTGGTTGTGGGGGAATTGCAGATCAATTTTATGCAGCGGCGGGTCATCGCGAGAGACCGCGAGATCCGGCTCACGCCCAAAGAGTTCGATCTGCTTCAGTATCTGATCGCAAATCCCAACATCCCGATTCCCCACGCCAAGCTTCTGCAGGCGGTGTGGGGGCCGGACTACGGCGATCAGCTTCAATACCTGCGAGTATTTGTGAATCAACTGCGCAAGAAGATCGAGCCGGACCCCGCCCATCCGCGCTACATCATTACCGAACCATGGGTGGGTTATACGTTCGCGATTACGGAACGATCCTGCTAGGCAGGCTCTGCCCCAAAGCGCCCCGGATCTTTATCTTTTCTTCATGCAATCCCTATGACTTCCTAATGCTCTTCCGGATACTGTCATAAACGGAGGGATTCGAACCTATGATCAAGATCGAAGCGATCGTCCAGCCGTTCCGGTTAGACTCGATCAAACTGGCCCTGGATGGCTTGGGAATCGAAAGGATCACAATCTGCCATGTGCTCGATCACGGCGGCCCGCTGGGACTCAAGGCAGTGTATCGCGGCGCCGAATATTACGTGGACGTGCCAAAGGTGAAACTGGAAATGCTGGTTTCCTCCCTTCGGGCCGACGAAGTGATCGACGCGGTCTTACAAGCCGCCCGCACGAACGGACCTGGCGACGACGGCACGATCCTGATCACCGAGATCGCGGACGCAATCAGCGTCCGAAGCGGCCAGCGGGTCCAGCTGGCGATCACCTAGAAATCGCGCAAGAAACGTTCGATGCGATGGTTCGAACCGCATAGAATCGTCATCCGCTAATCGCGCTGGGTCAGATCAGCTAGAGTTAGCCGTCCCGCAGCCAACTCCCATAGGTCCCGCCCCACTTCAACCAACGCCGAATCTTCCCTGGAACGAATTCGAATCCGCACCTGCCCATCTTGTGTCGCCGATTCACCTATTTCGAAACCTTGATCCTTGAGAATCTCAAGTGCGGGAATGGCGGAGACGTTTTGCATGGTTACTCCTCTGCCAGTGGCCAAGAAAGATTGGGTGGCGTTAAATGGCAGCCAATACGCCACCCAGGCAGCGAAACACTGCTAGTTTTCGGTTGAGACGGCGTTCGCTGCGTGGGATAAGCGTGAACTAGAAAAGGTGGCGTTGCTATAGGCCAAAGAGGACGATTAGTACTAAAACTTTCGTCTGAGTAAAGTTCTCCGACGCTCCGACTGCAAGTCGCTCGGTGGGCACTGCCGCCTTTGCGGCGGGGAGTCTCCGCCCGGCCCCAGGGCCCAAGGATTCGCTGCCTTGGGCACCGCGCGGGCAGCTAACTACTTGCTGCAACCCTTCTTGGTTTCCTCAAAGCCGTCGAATAAGCGCCCGGCATTGACACCTGCGAGCGTTTCCAGCCGGTGCGGTTGGCCCTTCTCGACGTTATAGCGGGCGACCGTCCCTCTGGAGCGCAGCCATTCCGCTTCCTTCTGCATTTCGGGGTGCCACATGTATGGGTCATCCTCGCCGACGTACATAAAGACGCACATCTTCGAAATAGCCTGGAGCTTCGCTGGGCTGGGCTCCCACATATATCCGGGGAAGGCAGTAATTGACAGGAAGTACTGAGGATTCTTGGCGGCCACGTGAAATGCGGCGATTCCGCCGTTGGACGGTCCGGCGATATGGAACTTATTATCTTGTATCTTGTAATCCGCCACGATCAGCTTTAGGAACTCGGGGAAGATGCGAGCTCCGTCCTCGAAGAACAGCTCATCGTTCGGCGCGGCGGGAGCGATCACGATGTAGCCTCGTTTTTCGGCCTCCGCGCGGAAGTTGCGGTTGAGAACACTATCCACCGTGTTCATGTCTTGCGAACCGCCGCCGACGGCCAGGATCGCTGGATAAGTCTTCGCTGGATCATATCCATTGGGAAGAACAACTTTATATCGAACTGTGATCCCACCCACCTTCTTGGCCTTCTCCAGCAGCTCCGCCCGAACGGGCTGGGTTGCGAGTGTCGCGGCGGCGATTGCGGCAAGAAACCACGGCATCCACTTCGAACTTGCTTGTTTCATGTAGGAATCCCCCTGTCCCGGTGCGGCAACATCGATCTTATCCAAGATTTCCATCGAGCACAGGGATGCACCCGCGGCAGTCAATCCAGTACTAGAACTTATCTGACCTGCGTACTATTGCCCTCCGGTTGGTGGCAGGTCATGCTAACGCTGGTTGAGCCTAGGCGCTGGGAGTTCTTGCCAAAACCAAGCGTGACGCAGTCAAACGTAGCGCTTGCGACTCCCGGCGCTAGGCCCGCCCGAAGAATGAGGATTTCAGTGCCTGAATTCGCAACCCGTGATCGGCGCGCACCACCGGATAAGCCAGTCCGGCTGGCCTGGCTTGACGAACACGGGCACATTCGATGCTTGTCGGCAAGGTGCATCGATGTTTCCAGCAAGAGGATTCATGTGGAGGTACCCGAGCAGATTCCCTTGCACACCCGTGTCATGCTTCGTGCCAATGCGATCAGTATTGCCGGTTCGACGTCGGTCAAGTATGTGACCCGCTGCGACCGCACGTTCATTCTGGTGCTAGACGTACGAGATTAGCCATGCCAAAATTCAGTGGCTTCGATGGACCCGAACGCCGCACGAGGATTCGCTTTCCCATAACGCTTGGCGCCCGTTACGCAGTGGTTGGGCGGGAGGAGACCGAGGTTACGGGCAGGACAGTGAACATCAGCAGCCACGGTGTGCTGATCACGTCCACGCCCGAAGTGTCTCCCGGTACTCCGATCGGGATCGTGATCGAGTGGCCGATTCGCATTGGCAGCGTTTGTCCGCTTACATTGCACATCCTTGGCACGGTTGTAAGATCCGATCAAAGCCTGGTTGCCGTGCAATTCTCGACCTATGAACTGCGCACGCAACCGAAGCCACTCGATCAAGTCCAGGGTCTTCCAAAACGGCGGGTCCGAAGCCGCTAGAGCTCTTTCCTGCATCCGAAGTGCCGGCAGAAAACAACTCGCCCAACTTCACAAACTTCCATTACGACCATTCCGCGCAGTCGCAGCTCCTACGATCCACGGCTCCGATCCGTTCTGATCCTGGCAGCGTCTTCGTTAGAAGGCCGATGAGAGGCTTCGATCGCATCAAGCCTCATTAGCGCGTGTGCGATCCCAGCCAGAAGCGCCTTCTTGTAGTCCGAATCCGGCATCCCTTCGGCCACGCTGCGCCGGTAAAGTTCCCATTGGCGTTCCAGTTGGATCTCCAATTTGCGCTCCATAACAGGCCCTTGGTGAGAGCGGTACCGCAGTCTCGACTTACGCTCGGGCGTCCGGGTCCGGGCTTACAGTAAGACTCCGCTCTCGATCAGAATCGTAAAGCCCCCGGGTGAGGCCGTCAATCACACTGGAGTACTGGAGCGTCGGTAGCTGGTTTCAAATAGCCCCCACCGATTCCTTGACTCTTGCGACGCCATGCGCCGCGCAGAGCGTTTAGGGAGGCCAACGCGGCGCGAGCTGCACGTGCCGGACAGACGCCTTAATGCCTCATGACGGCGATGGCCAGTTTTACGTACGGCTCCATGGCCGGAGAGTCCATTAGGTCTGTCGCTGTCGGATCGACTTTGAGATCGCGTACTAGGCGGCTTGGGTGGGAACCACCCCGCGGACGCCGGTCCGCGATGGCAGTCTGGCAGCGCTGAACGAAGGCGTTCGTTAGACTAATACTTTTGGCTACTCCATCTTAAGGATTGCCCTAGGTGCTTAACCCTAGTAGCCTAGTCGGGGAGGCTTCACAAATGAAACAACTCTTATCGATTTTCGCGGCGAGCATGTTGTGCTCCGTGGTTGCGCTCGCCCAAGCCCAAGATGGGCCGTTCCAGGTGCGCTATGCATCTAACTTACCCATCGGAGATTCGGTGGTTAATATCACTAACACGGGAGCCTTTGGGTCGACGTCGACTGCCTCCATCGCGGACGCGCCAGCAGTCACAAATGGAAACATCTGCGTGAACGTATACACATTCTCCCCAGATGAACAACTGATTTCTTGCTGTGCTTGCCCAGTCACGCCCAACGCGCTGGTTTCCCTTTCGGCTCGCAACGACTTGATCAGCAACACCCTCACGCCCGGCGTCCCGACGTCCATCGTAATTAAACTGCTGGCTTCGCCCGGAGCGCCCACCTGCAATCCATCTGCACCGGGCGGCATAGCGCAGGCGGGTATGGCCGCTTGGGGAACCACCATCCATGCCTTGCCGGTTACGCCTGGGAGTCCGGCTACTACTTATGGAGAGACGGAGACTCCCTTCACGAATTCAACTTTGAGCGCCGCGGAACTTACTCGCATCACCACCCTTTGCGGGTTCATTCAGACCAACGGCAGCGGCTTCGGCATCTGCAGATCTTGCCGGTTCGGTGGTTTAGCCGCCGTGGAACAGTAATCGTCGCGGGCAGAGCGAGCCCCCTTAAGCTCTCTGGCTGGCGTCGTATAGCCAGACTCATAGGTCGAGCACCCAGATGAACCCCGTGTCATGAAGCCAACGGCGCAGCGGGAGTTGCGGGCGATAGCTCACCACGAAGCTGGCCATGCTGTAGTGGCGTGGCGACTCGGCCTGAAGTTTCGGCGCGTAACCATCAAGAGTGAGGGTGATAGTTTGGGGCATGTCCTAAACGTCAAGGGTCCGAAGTGGCTCAACGATGAATTCGGCGCTATTTTGAGTATTCGCGCGCGACTACGCGCCGAGCGTCATATCGTCTACGGTATGGCCGGACAAGTCGCCGAAGAAAAGTTCCGAGGGCGCCGGCCGGACCCACGGGCACACTCTGACGATGATCGATCTGCAATCGTGCTCGCTATGCGGGCGATCCCTGGCAGTCAGCGGACTGTGAACGCCTTCCTGCACTATTGCTTTGAAAGCGCGCGCGATATTGTTGATTCCCAGTGGCCTCAGGTCACGGCCGTGGCCGCCGCACTTCTTGCCCAAGGCACGCTCACCTATGAAGAAACTCTAGAGGCCATCACGCTCGGGACCGGGGCCTTAAGGGCTGAGCCTGCACATTGCGAGGTGCGATCGACTAAGGCGAAAGCCGAGAAGGAGAAGTGATGGCGTCGCGCAATGATCGCTGGATGGAGCGTGCTATCGAAGCCACAGTGCGTCTCGAAGGACTTGGGGGCCAGGGCGTACTTATAAATGGAGGTTTCATCATCACAGCGGCGCATTGCATCAAGTGGGATGGAAACGGCCGCATGGCGCTCGGGGATTTGCTCATAGAATCCATTAGGACCAAGAGTGGGAAGCGGCTTCGCGTTACTCCCGTTGCTGTAGATCCAGTGTCTGACATCGCCGTACTTGGCGCGCTTGATGACCAGGTGTTTCTTGATGATGTGTGCGCATTCAAGGAATGGGCTGAAGCCATTGGGCCAGTTCCTATAGCTGACGAGGTGCTCCCGCCCGGTAGATCCCTTGAAACCCACATTTTGACTCACGACAAGGGATGGGTTGAATCCGAGGTAACCAACTACGGTCTTGTAGGACTTAACAACGGCCGAATGACGATCCGGGCTTCAAATCCAATTTCGGGCGGAACCTCGGGCGGCCCCATCGTGAATTTGGCTGGCGGGCTGGTAGGAATCGCGTCCTGGTTTTCGACGGTCAAGGCCGGCGAATACTATGACGGAGGGCTGCCTATCGCATGCTTAGCGTTGCCGAGCTGGGTATTAGCCCGGGCCAAGGCGAAGCATGACCCGCAATCCCCGAACCAATCCGCGGCCCGGCGACTCGACTGCGCATTGGCATGATTCGCCGGGTTATGGTCTCCGAGACCAATTCCAAAGGCCCCATAAAATCCTGAGGATCAGCAGAATCAGGACGACAATTCCAGCCGAGCCACACATGTGCGGCAGGGCGTACAGCGCCGCCCCCGCCTCTGTTCACAGTGGCCCCTGTAGCGGGATAACGCTTCGACTTATCTCGATTCACAAAGACGCACATTCCTTGTGATATCGTTGGGCAAGATTCTTGGGGACGACGATAACATAATGAGCTCGACCCTGACGGAGCTTCAGAGAAGAACGATTGCGGGCTTGGAATCCCGACTGGAGCAAATCGCGGTGCTGCCCAGCGTCATCGCGCGTCTCGCCGCGCTCGATCTCGACTCGCCAGACGCAAATGAGGAAATCGTCGCGCTCGTGCGCAGCGACCCTCCCCTGGCGCTCCGGCTCATGCGCTTGGCGAACTCTTCGCTGCACGGTAACGGCGAAATCGATACGATTCCTGACGCGATTCTGCGGGTGGGCACCGCAGGTCTAGCCAACGTCATCCTGGCGCTTTCGGTGGTTGAGGTGTTCGTGCCTCACACGCGCGGGCAACGCAACCTCTGGATTCACTCGATCCAGACGGCCCTGACCGCACGCCGGATGGCCGCGCTGCGCGCCGACGTGGGTCTAGGAATGGAAGAGTGCTTCCTAGCCGGTCTGCTCCACGATATCGGCCGTTTCTTGATCTTCGAGCACCGGCCGGAGGATATGGCCAAGCTCGACGAAGCCGAGGTGTCCAATCCGCACGAGTTGGTTGCGGCCGAACTTCAGGTGTGCGGTTTCGATCATGCTACTCTCGGGTACGAGGTGTGCCGCCGATGGAACCTGCCAGAGTCGGTCTGCGAGATGGTGCGAGTCCATCATATGTACGGAGCACAAAGGCGCGGTGTTCCAACCGAGGTCGCGACGCTCGTTCGCCTCGTGCAAGAGGCTGATTGTCTCAGTTTCGGACTCCTACGGAACCCAGCCACGTCGTTCCATTCGGATGTCGATCGGAACAGATCCGTCGAAATGTCGCTTCACCCGTTGGCTGCATCTGAGCGTATCCTTCCGACAACCAAATTAGCAGATGAGTTGATGAACGTTGACAGAGAGGCCCGCGCAGCCGCCGCCGTCATCAACATCGCGTATTCGCGGTGAAAGAGCTAGCACCGGGGCTCTAATAACACCGGCATGGGCATAGAAGTTTGCAAGTCTGAAGGAAGTCAGACTCTATGGATCAGAGCGAACTGGCCCAGGTCTTTAACGACAGCTACGAACGAGTTATGAACGCGCCCGGAAAGAGCGGCGTTCTTCTCTGCGTTCTACGCTCTCTTCATGGCGAACAATCCCGAGGCGGCAAGCAAGTCCACGGCTTCCGGGCAAGGACGGACATGCACACCTGCGTCCTGCAAATATGTTTGCGTTTGATGCTGCGAAGCGAAGTAACGGACTAATGGCCGCAATCCGCGGCGAGCATTTCGACCCACGTCACATTGATCCGAACGTCGGTTCCCGCGCGAATCAGAAAGCCTTTCGCATTGACCTTATGGCCCGCGTGAGCTTCCGGATGAAAGGCGCTACTGAAGTAGTCGACATCGAGAAGCTGAAACGTCTGACTGCCGAGCGGCTTCGTTATCGCGGCCGCAATTTCCGCTTCGGTGGGCTGCATCGGACTTCGCGTCCGTACCGGCTCGCTGCCGTTCGATAGCATCCAGGTATCGTGCGGTCCGCGCGCCAAACAACCGACCACATCCACCAGGGCGAAGTTGGGGACGGGAGCCGGCCCATTCTTACCTTGAATCTGAATGCCGGTTATGGCTTCCGCGTTCAGTTCCTGCGCCCCGGCAGGAAAGGCGTTCGCGTCCAACACAAAGGCGAGCAAATCGATATACGCACTATCTCCCAAATTCGCACGATTCGGCGGCATGGACTTAACGCGGGCGAACAATGCATCCAGGCTGCCTTCCATCCAATGACTGACGAATACGTCACCCTTCAACGCCGGGCCATTCCCACCGCTGAGATCCGCGGCATGACATGCCGCGCAGGTTGTCGCAAACATCGTTTTTCCGCGTGCGGCCTGCTCGGCCGTGAACACACCGTCCCAGACGCTTCTGCGCGTCTGCGACGCAACCGGACCCGCATTCAAGCTGCCAATGAAAACGGCTGCGCCCCAGAGAATCGTGAGCGATCTTCTCATACCTGCAGCGCGCCCGGCAGAAGACCTTGACTCAACCGGGACTGAGCATCTCATTTCGATGGTTCAGCAGCGGGCTTGGGCGGCTCTGGAGTTTTCGCGTAGATATCAACCACCTTCGGCCGTTCACCTTCGGTGGAAAGGCCCGCTGCGAGCATCAGCTTGGTAACGGCTTCGATCGTCGGCGGATCGGGACGCGGGAGTCGGCCGCTGTAACCTTCGGCAATGAATAGTGGCGTCCGGCCAGCTTTGTCGGGCTTTCCCCAGACTTGGGGATCGGCTCCGCGCTCAGCCAGCAGTTTCACGACACGCGGATACATGTTATAGGCGGCTCCGTGCATGGCTGTATCGCCATTGTTGTCCACTAGGTTGGGGTCAGCGTGGAGGTCGAGCAACATCTTCACAGCTTCCACCGCTTCGCTTTCCTCGCCAGCCTCTTCCAGCGGCTCCGTCGTGCCGAGCCCGGCTGCAGCCATCAGCGGAGTGGTGTTGTTGAAGTTCGGCACTAAGGGATCGGCGCCCAGTTCCACGAGCAGGCGCATCAGCGGTACGTCGGAGCGATCGGCGGCAAACAGAATCGGCGTCGCCCCCTCGGACCCGACCTTCGAGGATGTGTGGGGCTGCTTGGGCGCGCCTTGGGGCAGGCGAAGATTCACGTTGGCGCCCCGCTTCACGATTTCGCGCACGAACTCAAGGCTCGAGAGGTGACCCGCCCCGATCGGCGGCGCGCCATCGCTGATATCGCTCGAGTCCGGCTTTCGCACCCCGGCCATCATGTGGAGAGGAGCGAATCCTGTTCGAACATCGTTCGGATCGGCGCCCGCGTCGACCAGCGCAATCGCAAGCTCAAAGTGGCCATTCTCCACCGCCAGCGCCAACGCGTTGGCCCCCGGCGCTCTCGCCGCGTCCGGACGCCCTCCGCCGCCCCCACCTGCCCTGCTGGACGGCTTCTCCACAGGCTGCATCATAGCGTTCACATCGATGCCCGCCGCGAGAAACGCGCGCACCGTGTCGAGGTGGCCTTCGCGTACGGCAAAGAAGAACGGCGTAAATCCGGAATCGATCTTGGCGTTGATGTCGGCTCCAGCCGCAAGCAGCTCACGGACGACGTCGGTGTGCCCTTCGGCAGCCGCCCACATCAAGGCAGTCTGCCCCAGCCGTTCGCGAGTCTTAGTGCTGGCGTCGCGCGCAAGCAGCTCCTTCACCGCCTCGGCGTTCCCGGAGCGCGCAGCCAGCATAAGAACGGTTTCCCCGCCTTTCATGGTGGCGTTTGCGTCAGCTCCAGCCGCTAACAACAGTTTCACAATCGCAGCGTTACCGTTGATACATGCCTGTGCCAGCGGCGGCACGCCATAGTTGTTCACGGCGTTCACATTGGCGCCCGCTTTCACCAGCAAGGCGACCGTCTCCGCATCATCGTTATATGCGGCCCAGTGCAGCGCCGTGGTCCCGTCGACCTGAGCGACGTTCACATCCGCGCCCGTCTGAAGCAGCGCGCGGATGCTGGCCTTGTCATGTTGTTCCGCGGCGTCGGCAAGCGCTGAACGTGGCGCCGCTCCCACTGAAGCGGCGAGGCCGACCCCCAGGATTACGAATCCACTTATTTTTCGCCAGTGCATATGCCGCTCCTATACGAAGAGTTGTTGGATTTCTCCCGTGCTGTCCCCAAAGGAATCCAGATGGACGCCAACCCGGTCGAGCAGCGTGAGGTGGAGGTTGGCCAGGTCCATTCCCTTCTCGTACCGAATATGCCGGTTACCCTTTAGGCCCGTTGCAGCGCCGCCAGCGACCAGCATCGGAAGCTTTTCGTGATCGTGAAGGCTGGAATTACCCATGCCGCTGCCGTACACGTAGACCGTGTGATCCAGAAGCGAACCGTCCCCATCGGGAGTCGCCTTCAATTTCTGCAGGAAGTCTGAAAACAGGGTCATATGGAAGGTGTTGATCTTCGCTAGCTTGGCCAACTTTTCTGGATCGCCACCGTGATGACTGGTTGGATGGTGCGGATCCGCGACGCCGATCTCCGGATACGTGCGATTGCTCTCCTCGCGCGTGAGCTGGAACGTCACGACGCGCGTGATATTCGCCTGGAAGGCCAGCACCTGCAGGTCGAACATGAGCTTGGCGTGGTCGGCGAACGCCGCCGGGACCCCTATCGGCCGATCCATATCGGGCGTCTTGTTGTCCGCCACTGCCTTCTCGGCGCGCTCAATCTCACGCTCGATCTGACGAACGCTGTCGAGATACTGGTCCAGGCGCACGCGATCGGGACTGCCCAGGCGTCCCTTGAGCTTCGCGATGTCCGTATTGAATGAATCCAGAAGGCTGGCTCGATCGCGCAGCGCCGCGCGCCGAGCGGCCCCAGTGCCGCCCTCGCCGAACAGGCGCTCGAAGACGACGCGCGGATGCGCTTCGGACGGAAGCGGCGTCGTCGGCGACGACCAGGAGAGGCAATTCTGATAGACGCATGCGTAACCGTTGTTGCACACGCCGGCGAGCGGGTTCAGATCCATCGCGAGTTGAAGCGAGGCCAGTTGCGTGTCCCGGCCCAGCTCCTTGGCGGCGATCTGGTCGACCGTCGTGCCCAGATAATAATCCGAGCTCTCGGTGTGTTTGGCGAACGCCGCGCTCAGAAAAGACGCGTTGGAGGTATCATGCGTACCGGGATAAGCATTCATCAGCCGCGTATTGGTGAGGACGGTCACCTGATCTTTGACCGGCTTCAGCGGGGCGAGGATGGGGGAAAGCGTGTCGAGATTTCCCTCGCCGGCCGGAGTCCATCGCGCCTGATCGCATCCCATAGGAATAAACACGAAGCCGAGCCTCGCTATCGGCTTCGCGGGCGTCTGTGCCCACGCCGTAACCGCGGGAATCATCGCGTCGAGTAGCGGCAGGGCCAGAGCGGCCCGCGCGGCTTTCAGTACCGTCCGCCTTGGAATCGCCTTCTTTGTGAGAAACATCACACTCCCCTTTCTTTGCCATTCATCGGTTATTTACTTATGTTACGGGCTATGGGCGCTTCATTGATTTCAGCCCGCCGCATTTGAAATGGAACGCTCTTCACAACGCCGAGAATGAGAGATGAGAACCGGTATTTATCCTTCTCGGCGTCTCTCACGATCTTACGAGTGGCAGGCGCATCATAGTACTCGAGGCCTCGTCCGAGCGCGAACGTCATCAGGTTTTCCGTCAGAGCTGTGACAAACAATTCGGGATGGGCCATCAGAGCGTTTTCGAGTCCGTCGATCCCATTGAACTCTTTGCCGCCGGGCGCAGCTCCGGTTGCATCGACGGGTTGCCCATCATTGTCGAAGTCTCGCCACTGCCCCACCGCATTGTAGTTCTCGAGCGCGAAGCCCACGGGATCAATCGTGCGATGACAACTCGCGCACACGGCGCTCTTGCGATGCGCAGCCATGCGCTGACGCATGGAAAGATTGGCTGTCACTGTGCTCTCGTCGAGCGCTGGCACGTTTGGCGGGGGCGGCGGCGGCGGCGCGCCTATGATGTTTTTTAGCACCAATACCCCGCGAAGTACCGGCGATGTCCGGGTCGCATACGACGTGACCGACAGCACGCTGCCTTGCCGCAGCAGGCCGCCACGATGGCTATCGGGAGCGAGCGTCACGCGCCGGAAGCGGCTTCCGTAGACGTCGGGAATTCCGTAGTGCTTCGCCAGGCGTTCATTGAGGTACGTGTAATCCGACTTGATGAAAGTGAGCACGCTGCGATCCTCGCGCAGTATGCTGTCGAAGAACAGCTCGGTTTCCTGGCGGAAGGCTTGCCGCAGATTGTCATCGAAGTCCCGGAAAAGAGTGGCGGCGGGAACCACCGCGTCGATATTGCGCAATCGCAACCACTGTCCAGCGAAATTCGTCGCGAGGTTGAACGAGCGGTGATCGGCGAGCATCCTGCGTACCTGCTTATCGAGCTCTTCAGGCTGACTCAACTTGCCCCGAACGGCGACGTCGAGCAGCTCATCGTCCGGGATGCTGCTCCACAGGAAAAATGACAATCGCGATGCCAGGTCGAGATCGCTGATTCGGTAGACACCGCCCGCCGGTACGTTCTTCGGATCGGTTTCCACGCGGAACAAGAACGCCGGGTTGCCGAGCACCGCACTCAACGCGGTTGCGATTCCGCCGTCAAAATCGCCTGCGGCGCGTCCTTTGCGATAGAAGGCCATCGCCTCGTCAACTTCAGCCTTGGCGACCGGCCGCCGATAGGCGCGCCGCATCACTGTCGATAGAATCGTTCCGGCACACTTTTCTTCCTCTGCTTTGTCCTGTCCGGTTGGCCGGCATACAAATAATCGGCGACGGCTCGGTGTGTCCCCAGCGCCTTTGTGGCGCATAAGGTCCGGTGACCTGAACCTGGTTGATGGCCGGCGCCGTACGCGGATATCGCCTGTCGTTGTAGCGAGATTCGGTAGGCTGCCTAACCGTGCCGACAAGCGACGATCCCTCTTGGACGAAGGTGACGCCGATGTTGTGCGGACCTGCGC
The DNA here is from genome assembly GCA_963779075.1 of Bryobacterales bacterium. Classification (GTDB taxonomy): domain Bacteria; phylum Acidobacteriota; class Terriglobia; order Bryobacterales; family Bryobacteraceae; genus Palsa-187. The sequence goes on along the minus strand of CAVZWS010000008.1, from coordinate 72,789 downwards.
TCACCTTGACGCGCACTTTTAAATCGCGGTCGAAGCTCGTGTCGTCGCTGGTCGGCAGCTTCTGGATCGTGAAAGTCTTGACCGGCTCCCGGTCGATCAGCACCAGCAACTGGTGCGGACGAGCCTCGCGCAATCCGCTGACGTTTCCTTCCAAATTGCGAGCGAGTAAGGCCTGGATGTCGTACTCGCCGTCCTGCGGGAACGTATAGGACGTCAAGATGCCACCCCGCGTGCCCATCGGTAGCCCAGGCAGGTGATTCTCCTGCGTGAGATCGGCCGGCAGGTTAATGATGTCGCTCTGCAAAGAGGATTGCGTGGTCCCCACCGCCAGGCGGCTGATTTTCTGGGCGGCTGAGATGTAACGATCTAGCAGCGTCGGCGAAAGATCGCCGACGATGACGTTGTCGAAGCCATGACCGCTCTCATCCGCCGGCAGAAACGAGGTGGCGTCGATGTCCAGCGCCAGCAGGTCTCGGATCGAGTTCTGATATTCGGTTCGATTCAGGTGTCGCAGCGTTTCGGTGCGGCCAGGATTCAGTTTTGCGGTGGCCGACGCCGCATCGAGCGATGTTTCCAGCCACTTCACCGATCGCGAGTCGATCAGCCTCCGGAGGCTGCGGCATATTAGGAGGCGGCATGACGCCCGTGTGCAGCTTGCGCAGCACCTTCTCCCATAGTTCGGATTGCGCGCCAGGCTTGGACAAGTCGACCTGGACCAGACTCAGGCCGCCAGTCTTCAGTTTCTCGTTATGGCACGACGCGCAATAGCGATCGAGAAATTGACGCTGGCTCGAAGTCGGAGCAGGATCCCGCAGGCGCAACATTACTCTGCTGTGCGGATATGTTCATCTGCACAGAAAGCAAAATCGTCAATGCCAGAGCCGGCAAGGCCTATTTTAAGCGATCGAGGGAATAACACCGGTTCCGTCATCTCCTGCCTCCTCCCGAATTGGGCAGTGGATCTCCTGCCCTCCGCAATTTGAGGATACCAACGACACACGATCCTCAAATTACGAACCGCCCGATACACTCGCTAACGTTTCTTCACTCGCAGCCAGGGAATCTGACCGACATCCATTCTACTACCAACCTATGTTCGCCGCCACCGGTCGTTTGGCGAGGACCGACGTCCTCTGGCCAGGCCAGTGTGTTTCCTTAAACCGCCGCGCATCGGGTGCGTAACGCCGACCCGACAGCCTCCAATTAGCAGCCGTGCCCTTGCGCTCGCCGACTTCGCCAAGGTGACGGCGCCTGCGCCAGAACCTGGAGGCCGCCGCGTCCGCGACAGAGATCGCAGCGCAGCGCCGAGGCATCTGCCGGATATGAGCCCAACTTAGAATGAGAGCCGGGCGTTCACCTGCATGATCCGCGCTCCGACAGTATTCGTGAGCTGACCAAACCGTGGGTCATTCACGCTGGTTATCAGCCCGTTGAGGTTCGTATGGTTGAAGGCATTGAGCATGTCGGTCCGGATCTGCAATTTAAGGTTTTCGCGGAGCGAGAAATTCCTGGCAATACTGAAGTTTAGATTCCAAAGTCCGGGAGCGCGAACCTCACCCGGGCCCACATTGCCGTCGCGGATGGCGGCGCCGGCTTTTCCGATGGGAATTTTCTGGAAAGCCGCCGGATTGAGATATTGAAGCGTGCTCTGGTAATTGGAAAGCACCGCGTTACCTCCGACGTAATCTGCCCGTTGTGCCGACGTGGTTGAACTTTGAGTAATAATCACGGGAAGGCCGGTCTGCGCGCTGAAAATGCCCGTGACCTGCCACCCACCCAAGCCGTGCCGGAGGATCGCGTTTTGTCCCTTGAAAAGCGGCAATTGGTACATCCAGTCGCCGGAAAAATAATGAGTTATGTCGGAAGCGGTGGGGCCGCGGTCTGCTCTTAAGTCAAAGAAGTTCTGATTCCGAGTGCCGTTCTCGCCATCGTAGTACACCCCGGGATCGCCCCCGCCGTTGCCCAGGGCCTTCGACCACGTATAATTCGCATCGAAACTAAAGCCACTGGAGAAGCGCTTCCGGAACGAATTCTGCCATCCGTAATAGGTTGTACTCTGTGAGTTGTCGATATAGTAAGGCTGCCCCAACAAATTAGGATTCGGCCGCAGGCCGGTGGTGCGATCCACAACGTTCGCAACCCGATATTCAGGGAACTTCACCCCTCGTGTTCCGACAATCGCCGACTGGAACACCATGGTGGATGTCACCTGCCGTTGAACGTCCAGCGTGTATTGCATGACGTAAGGATCCTGCAGGTTAGCATTGAAGATTGCCGTTATATTTCTGACATTTGGGTTGGTCTTGACAAGCTGCTGGGTGTAGTTGAAGAGTTGATCGTTGTAAATCGGGTATTTAATTCCAAAGTTCGCGATATCCGCCGCAGAGAACACAACCGCTCGAGGGATATTAGCAGGACGGCTGAACGAGATTCCAGAAATTTTCCGGCTGCAGGTTGCTAAACATGAGGCCGTAGCCGCCGCGGATAACGGTCTTGCTCTGTCCATCCGGATTGTAGGCAAACCCAAACCTGGGGGCAAAGTTGACGGGATCGCTGTTGTAGGGTTCAGAACGCGGTCGAAGCGGTCCTACGTTGTAGCTGCCGTCCATGCTCAGGTAAGTTGGATTGTACAACCCAGCGTCGGGCGCCCCGGCCCCTCCCGATGCGGAGAAGTTTGAGTAGTAGTCGTAACGAAGACCGAGGTTCAAGCTAAGCTTGGAATTGACACGCCAGTCATCCTGGACAAAAAAACCAAACTCATACATGGTTCCGCTGTATATCCCGGATCCCAGGCTCGCCAGCACTTGGCTGGGTTTATTTGCAAGCAAGTCGCTCAGACTGGAGTAGGTCATGTCAGGAATCTGCGGATTACTGCGGGTTCCCACGGAGCGATGATAATCGCCTCCAAACTTCAAAGAGTGCCGCCCGATATAGCGAGCGTACTTTTCCGTAATCTGCATAAGGGGTCCGCCGGAGTGATTGATCTCGCCATTAGGGCCGCCCCATCCAAGATTGGTTAGAATATCAGGAAGCCGCTCTCCGTAAGGGTAGCTCTCGGTTGATTGCAGCGGATTTTTCAAACTAAAGAATTGGTCGGTGCGATCCTGGATGGTCTTGTTGTAGCCGATGCGCGATTCCGAGGTCCAGCTACCTCCACTGATTACATAGCTGGCGCTGCCGCGATCCAGGTGGTTGTACCATGCGCGCGCGTCATCAATGAAGTAACGGGGAACGGTTTGGTAAGGCGCCCCGTGATTATAGGTAAGGGCGAGTCGGCTGTTATCCGATATGATGTAGTCTCCCTTCGCGTCGTAGTGATCGTCGTTTTGGATGGCGGTTCTGGTGGTGGCAAAAGTTCCAACCGTTTTACCCGGCGCAACAGGTTGATTTGGCAAGGGGAAGGCTTGCAACGCCAGTTGATAAGCCGGCACTGCTTGTAGGAGTTGATCACGGAGTGCTTGAGTGGGAACGTTGCCGTTCACATAGAGGGACTGTGCTTGCCGATAGCCTTCGTAGTCCCCGAAGATAAAGATTTTGTTCTTCTTGATGGGTCCGCCGAAGGAACCGCCAAACTGATTAAAATTCAGCCGGGGCTTGGTAGCAGTAAACTGTAATCGCGCATTGAGAGCCCGGTTCTGAAAGTTCTCGAATAAGCTGCCATGATACTGGTTGGTTCCCGACATCGATACCAGGTTGACCTGTCCACCCATTGCGTCTTCATATTCAGCGGGAATAGCGCCCTTGACGGCGCTGACGCCCTGGATGCCTTCAACGCTCATCACGTCGACTAGGTTGCTACCTTGATATACGCCAGGGTTGTTGCTGCCTGTATTGCCGCTCGCGCTCGTCCCGTCGAGTGAATATACGGTACCATTCCGGCCAACGCCGTTCATATCAACCCCGGATCCATTGTTCCCCTGGGCTGGCCGTAACGCCAGCGTTGATTCGCAACATTCCGCTGAAGTTTCGGTTCTGCAAAGGCAGTTCGCGTGCATCTGTGGTGCTGTAATTCTGAAGCTGCTCCGAGGACACGGTGTTGACAAGCGTGGTAGCCGCATCGACCGTAACCGTTTCGGTCACCGCTCCCAACTCCAGCTTGAGCGTCTGTCTGATTTGCTGGCCCGCGGACAGCGTGAGATCGGGGTTTACGTAGCCCTTGAAGCCCTGGGCGTCGACTTTTAGCGTATAAACACCGACGGGAACAAAGCTAAAGGCGACCTCGCCAGTATTATTTGTAGTTTTGGTCATCGTCGCCTGGGTGCCCTGTGCAGTCAGCGTGACGGTCGCTCCCGCTACCGCCAAGCCGGAGGGATCGGTGACGCTTCCGTAAAACGTGGCGGAATTCGCCTGGGACCATGCGATTGGGGGTCTTACTGCCCACATGGCCAACAATAGTAAAGTTGCTACCGCTGCCGGCGCGAATCGCCTGGTACAAAAAGAGTGTTTCATTTCACCGCTCCTATTTAACAGAGTTAAGTCGCGGAGCCGGAAATTGTTGCGGCCCCCATTGTCCGAAGATCAGCCAAAGAAACCAGAAAAACACCACAAGCAATTCCACCCACGTAGTTAATTCAGCCGGCTAGGGTTTCTCAAGACGCCCAAAGCTATTGCGGAAGTATACACTAGCCTGACTATGAATGCTATCCCACTAAGGCGGTGGATTTACGATAGCGGACGGTAGCTAGTGAGCGCTACGGCGCGGTCCGGTGCGTAGCAGTTGAGGCGAACGAGCCTAGTCCAACCCCGAAATACGCGCGAGTGGTTGCATCGGGCTTTCGGCGCCCTACCCACCAATCCACCGCTCCAATTCAATCGTTTCCCCTGCGCCTTCGGCGGCCCGAAGTCCCTCCGTCTGCGATACTCGTCCTGATGCAGCTATGCCACCTCGCTCGAAACCAGTGCTCATAACGAGGGTCGCTCCGCCAAAGCGCCGCGTGCGAAAACGCCACAACCAAACGAACCCAAGCTTCGCGCTTGCTCCGAACGGCCAAGCATCACATCCGTTTAAGGCCGATTCCCGCGACATGAGCTCGCATACCGCACGCACGACCCCACCCGAAACCCGAAAAACGAACCCACCGATTGGGTACCAGCAGCATCCCACCGCCCTCCCGCCCCACGCGAAGAAAACGCGTAATACAACTGCAATATTTGCATCAATTTAGTTCTAGTATCAATTACATACAGCAAAGTATTGTCACTCCTCCTCGGAGTGTGCTAATAATAGTGCTTGGACTCAGGCGGCTCAGCCGAGTCCAGTTTAGGCATCGAAAAGCCAACATTTTGAGTGATTCCAGAGGAGGTTGAACCATGAAGATTCGTCCGCTCTACGACCGCATTGTGGTCAAACGGATTGAGGATAGTGCAGAGAAAACGGCCAGCGGGTTGTTCATTCCCGATTCGGCCAAAGAGAAACCGCAGGAAGGCGAAGTTATCGCCGTCGGCCAAGGCAAGCGAGCCGACGACGGCAAGCTGATCGCGCTCGACGTGAAAGCCGGCGATCGCATCCTATTTGGCAAGTACTCCGGCTCCGAAATCAAATTGGATGGCGACGAGTACCTGATCATGCGCGAGGACGAAGTCCTCGGTGTGCTCGACGGCGGGGCCAAGAAGGCCAAGGCTTAGGTTTTAGGTTTATAAGGAGATCAGAATATGGCAGCAAAACAAATTGTTTATAGCGAGAATTCCCGGCAGGCGATTCTTCGCGGTGTCAATCAACTGGCCGATGCGGTGAAGGTTACGCTCGGCCCCAAGGGCCGCAATGTGGTACTCGAGAAGAAGTTCGGCGGGCCCACCATCACCAAAGACGGCGTCACGGTAGCCAAAGAAGTTGAACTGAAAGATCCGCTGGAGAACATGGGCGCGCAGATGGTGCGCGAAGTGGCCTCCAAGACCTCCGACGTGGCCGGCGACGGCACCACCACGGCGACCGTTCTGGCGCAGTGCATCTTCCGCGAAGGCGTGAAGAGCGTGGCCGCCGGCGCGAACCCGATGGAGCTGAAGCGCGGTATCGAGCGCGCGGTGGAAGCAGTGGTCGCCGAAGTGAAGAAGTATTCGATCGAGACCAAGACCAACGAAACCATCGCCCAGGTCGGCACCATTTCGGCGAACGGCGACGCCACCATCGGCAACACCATCGCGGAAGCGATGAAGAAGGTGGGCAAGGACGGCGTCATCACTGTCGAAGAGTCGAAGACCATGGTCACCGAACTCGAGACCGTCGAAGGCATGCAGTTCGACCGCGGTTATCTCTCGCCCTACTTCGTCAGCGATCCGGAGCGGATGGAGTGCGTGCTCGAGGATCCTTACATCCTGATCCACGAGAAGAAAATCTCCAACATGAAGGACCTGCTGCCGGTACTCGAGCAGATCGCGCGTAGCGGCAAGCCGCTGCTGGTGATCGCCGAGGAAGTGGAAGGCGAAGCGCTGGCCACTCTGGTGGTCAACAAGCTGCGTGGCACGTTGAACGCCTGCGCCGTGAAGGCTCCGGGCTTTGGCGATCGCCGCAAAGCGATGCTCGAAGACATTGCCATCCTGACCGGCGGCAAGGCCATCTTCGAAGAGACCGGCATCAAACTCGAAGGCGTGAAGCTGGAAGACCTGGGCAAAGCCAAGCGCATCACGGTGGATAAGGACAACACCACCATCATCGACGGCGGCGGCAAGGCCAAGGACATCGAAGGCCGCATCAAGCAGTTGCGCGCACAGGTGGAAGACACCACCTCCGAATACGATCGCGAGAAGCTGCAGGAGCGGCTGGCGAAGCTGGCCGGCGGCGTTGCGGTGATCAAAGTCGGCGCGGCTACCGAGACCGAAATGAAGGAAAAGAAAGCTCGCGTTGAGGATGCTCTGCATGCCACGCGCGCTGCGGTCGAGGAAGGCATCGTTCCGGGCGGCGGCGTGGCTCTGCTGCGCGCGGCTTCCGTGCTCGACAGCCTGAAGAGCGGCGACAACGACGAGAAGATCGGCATCAATATCGTGCGCCGCGCTTGCGAAGAGCCGGTTCGCCAGATCGTCGGCAACGGCGGCTGGGAAGGCGCGATCGTGATCGAAAAGATCCGCGCCAACAAGGACGCCAACTATGGCTTCAACGCGGCCACGGGCGGCTACGAAGACCTGGTGAAGGCGGGCGTCATCGATCCGACCAAGGTGACTCGCTCGGCGCTCCAGAACGCCGCTTCGATCAGCGCTCTGATGCTGACCACCGAAGCGATGATCTGCGAGATCCCCGAGAAGAAGCAGGCTGCCCCGATGGGCGGCGACCACCACGGCGGTGGCGGCGGGATGGACTTCTAAGCATCCGCTTCACAGCGTTCCGAAAATGGGCCGCTCCGCAAGGAGCGGCCTTTTTAGTGCCCGTGAACGAGGCCCATATATATGGTAATATGGGTTCCTGTATGAAGACCACCGTTGAAATACCGGATGAATTGCTGGTGGAAGCCAAGAAGCACGCCGCCGAGCACCGGACCACCATCCGCGCGCTGATCGAACGCGGCCTGCGGCGCGAACTGGGTGGCCAGGCGCTGTCCCCCAAAGCCAAGCGGCCGGTGATCCGTTGGGTCACTGTGCCAGGCGGGCTGCCCAAAGGGATGGATGTCTCGGATCGGGCGAAGATGCTTCAACGCCTGATGAAATGATCGCGTTCGACACCAACATCCTGATCTATGCGCATCGCGCCGGGGTTCCCGAACACCGCGCAGCGAAGTGCGCGATCGAGGAAGCTGCCGGAAGGGCGGGAGGTTGGTGCATTCCGCTTCCTTGCGTCGCCGAATTTTGGGCGGTGGTCACTCACCCCGCGTCCACGGGCCGGCCCTCGCGGCCGCGCGAGGCGCGACAGTTCTTGGACAACCTGGTTGCTGCGGGCGCAAAGATCCTGTATCCGCGCAGCGGCGCGATGGAGCGTTTCGTTGAACTGGCGGTGCGACTCGACCTGCAGGGGTCTAGAATTTTCGATCTGCAGATTGGCCTGATCTGTCAGGACGCCGGTGCGCGCGAGATATGGAGCCATGATCGCAACTTCATAGCCGTGCCCGGCCTGATCGTGAACGATCCACTTTAGATGCTGACGCTACACTAAAAGAAGGCCTATGAAAAAGTTCCTGCTCGGATTCCTGATCGGCATTCTTTTCGTTGCGCTGACGGCAGTGATATTGGTGGCTGCGGCAGTCCGGTTTGGCGGGAGCCGCCGGCCGCAAGTAGTCGCGAATTCGGCGCTGGTCCTGCAACTCGAAGGCGACTTGCCGGAGCAATCGCCGGTCGATTTTGGCATCCCGTTCCTGCAAGAGCAACAGCCCCCCACCATCGCCGAGACCTGGCAGATGTTGCGCAATGCCGCCGCGGATTCGCGCATCCAGGCCGTCGTGCTGGAGCCGCGCGGGCTCAGCGTGGGCTGGGCCAAGCTCGAAGAACTTCGCACCGACATCCTCAACTTTAAGAAGTCCGGCAAACCGGTCTATGCATTCCTGCGGAGCGCCGGCACCAAGGAATACTATCTCGCCTCGGCGGCCGACCGGGTCTATATGGCGCCCGAAGACGAACTCGACGTGAAGGGTCTGCGCGCGGAGCTGATGTTCGTCAAAGGCACGCTGGATAAGTTGGGAGTGCAGATGGAGTTCGAGCACGTCGGCAAATACAAAGACGCGCCCGACATGTTTACCAAGAACGAGTCCAGCCCGGAAACGCGCGAGGTGATCAACCAGGTTCTGGATCAGTTTTACGGCGACTTCGTCAACACCATCGCCGAGGGCCGCAAGAAGGCGCCGGATGCGATTCGCGCGCTGATCGATCAGGGTCCTTTCGTGGGCAAGGAAGCCTTGAACGGCGGCCTGGTGGACGCGCTGGTCTACGAAGACGAGATGTACGGGCTGCTGAAGCAGCAGCTCAAGCTCTCCGACATGGAGAAGATTGCAGAGCATGATTACGTCCGCGCACGGGTCGGCAATTTGGGTTTGGACGGCTCCACCAAGATCGCGCTGTTGGTCGGCCAGGGCGACATCACGCGCGGCGCCACCAACGATCAGGGCAACGAGGGAATCACCGCGGCGGGCATGATCCGGCGAATACGCCAGGTGCGCGACGACGCCTCGATCAAAGGCGTGATTTTGCGCATCGACTCGCCCGGCGGCGACGGGATCGCGTCTGACGACATCCTGCATGAAGCGAAACTGCTAAGCCAGAAGAAGCCGATGGTGATATCGATGTCAGATCTGGCCGCTTCGGGCGGTTACTTTATCGCCATGACCGGCGACCCGTTAATCGCATACCGTAACACCGAGACCGGCTCGATCGGAGTCTTCTTCGGCAAGGTCAACCTGCACGGCCTCTACGACAAACTCGGGATCAAAAAGGAGATCATGAAGCGCGGCCACTTCGCCGACATCGACACCGAGTACCAACCGCTGAATGACGAGCAGCGCGCCAAGCTGCGGACGGAAATCGAGGTCTTCTACCGGGGGTTCGTGCAGCGGGTGGCGGATGGCCGCAAACGAAAGTACGACGATGTGGAGCCGCTGGCGCAAGGCCGCGTCTGGACCGGTGCGCAAGCCAAACAGAACGGTCTGGTGGACGAAATCGGCGGCATCGACCGCGCCATCGAGATGGTGAAGCAGAAAGCCAACATCGCCGCCTCCGAAAAAATCACGTTGGTGGCTTATCCGCCGCGGCGAAATCTGTTGCAGGTGCTGCTGGATCGCGACACCGATTTGACGTCGATCGAGTCGCACATGGTGGATTCGCGGATCGCCGCCAAGGTAAAGGATCTGGTGGGAAACCTTCCGCTAGGAGCTCTAAGCCAAGGTGGAATCCTGCGCCTCATGCCCTACAGCATTACCGTTCGTTGACGGTGCGCTGCGCGTCGGCGGCTCCCGGTGCGGCGCGCAGGCCGCTCCATTCTTCGCAAACCAAAATCGAATTAGCGGGATTTTGAGCTGCGTACTTCATGTTCACCATTCCGCCCAGCCGCTCGGGAGCGCCCGGCAGCTGGTCGCGCAGACCGCTGATGTCCTGAGAAGCCGCGTAGTGCACGCCCCGCACCTCGTAGGTGTAGTAAAGTGTGCTCTCGTGACACTCCGTGAGCAGCGCGTCGCCCAGGCGGCCGTGGAGATTGAGGTCGAACCGGCGTCGCTGCTCGCGCCTCTCCGGTGTCAAGCGCGAGCGCACTGCACGCCACATCGCCAGCAGAGCAAGACCGCCGGCCAGACAGGCGACTCCAGTGATCACACTAAGGGGCATAATTACTTCGGGGGGGTGCTCCGATTATAGCCGAACTTTTCAGTTCTGCGCAGGAAACTTAGGCGGATTGCGCCGGCGCCGGTAAGGCGATCAAAGCCTTCTTGGCAAAGTCGCTCTGCTCCGCCTCGAACGCCTGGACGCCCTGCCAGGTAATCTCGAAGAGGTTACTGTCGGAGCGACCGATGAGGCGCTGCTCACGAAGCATCCAGAGGGCGAACTCTAAGTGCTCGAGAGGGCAGGCAAGCATTTCCGCGAAATCGCGCCCGCGCATGGCCGGCCGTTGCGCATCCGTGAGCCGTTTGGCGTAGAGCAGCCGCAGAATCCCCAGACGTTTACGTGCTTCGGCCTGCACGCCTTCCGTGCTCTGCAGCGTGTCGAAGAGCTTGAACCGGATCTTGTCCTCTCCAGCCAGGAAAACATCGTGTGCGGCGCGCTTCACCGGATCGCTTAAGACCGCGTGCGCCTCTACTACGTGGCGGAATTTCTCTTGATTTCCGGTCTCGCGATTGTCCGGATGGTAGCGCTGCGCCAGCATGTGAAAGACGCGGCGAATGGTGTCGACGTCGGCGGTGCGGCTCACCTGCAGCACCTGGTAATGATCCGCCTCGTCATCCGGGTTGGCCTTTGGAGTAGTGGACTCAGCCGACTCTGCAAGCGGCTCTGCCGTTAAGTTAGCCTGATATTTTCCGATGCCGGCGATTTTGCAGGAGGCCACGCGGTACCTGCCCAGCAAGGGCTCGCGGCCAGCCCCGGTATCGACCTCACCCGCGATGCTCACCAGCAGGTTGGGACCGAGTGCGGCGGCTACGTGCACCGTGAGCGTTTCGCCCTCTTGCGCCACAAAACGCGCCCGCAAACGGGACGACGGACTGCCGGTAGCATCCAGAATGATCGTCAGTTCCGGATGGGCGTCCAGGGTTTCTCTAATCCGCAGTCGGGCTTGTGCTAATCCAGCCTGCATGACTTTCTCCTATGGCGAACCATCGTCAGTTCTTGCGCACCGGAACAGGATCAATGAAACCCTAGTACCTGACCTTATGGGTTCGTAAGCAGAAATCGAATGAGCCATCATCCGACCCAAAACGATTCGTCTGGGCGTATGCCGGACGCCCGGCTTTTTGCTACACTTATTCCCTAACGGAGCAACCCGTCCGGCCGCCGGCCCCGTCCCGCTAGCGCTCCTCCTACAACTTTTCCTAACGGGGAGACAAGTGTCCACTCTTTCGCACATTCAGGAGATCATCCAAGACGTTTACGAAAAGTACAAGGATATTAACGAGGGAGAAGTAGCCACTTACATTCCCGAACTCGCGAAGGCCAATCCGGACCACTTCGGCATCGCCATGGCGACGGTGGATGGGTTGGTGTGCAGCGCCGGTGACGCGCACCAGGAATTCACGATTCAATCCATTTGCAAACCCTTCGCGTTTCAGATGGCGCTGGAAGAATTCGGGCGGGATCGAACGCTCGAACACGTGGGTGTCGAGCCGAGCGGCGATGCTTTCAACTCCATCGAATTGGAGCCCAAGACGATGCGCCCATATAACGCGATGATCAACGCGGGGGCCATCGCGATTGCCTCGATGATCAAGAAGGAGTCGCCGGAATCAGGTGTGCGGGAATTCGTGGAGAAAATGGAGCTGGCCGCGGGCCGGGAGCTGCGCATTGACCAGTCGGTGTACGCGTCGGAGGACGCAACCGGGCACCGCAACCGGGCGATCGCTTATCTGATGCTCAACTGCGGCATCATTGACCCGGGAGTGGAACACACTTTGCATCAATACTTCTCCCAGTGCTCGCTGCTGGTGACGGCCCAGGATCTGGCGATGATGTCGGCGACGCTGGCGAACATGGGCACGAATCCGGTGACGCAAGAGCGCGTGTTCGATTTTAATTTCATCAAAGACACGCTAACCGTGATGTTCACCTGCGGTCTGTACGATCACGCGGGCGAGTGGGCGTACCGGGTGGGTCTGCCGGCCAAGAGCGGCGTGGGCGGGGGCATCATCGCGGTGGTGAACCGGCAATTGGGAATCGCCGTATATTCGCCGCGGCTGGATAGCAAGGGCAACAGCGTGCGCGGCATTCTGGCTTGCAAAGAACTGGCGAGCCACCTGGGGTTGCACGCGTTCGAGTTCACGAACGTCGGTTCCAACTTCATGCAGTGGCTGGGTAGCTGAGGTATCTGCTACCGCCGCCGCGGGTGAAACGGCTTCAATGCCAGCCGCCGGATGGGCCGGAAGTGGCGCAGGTTTGCGGTGGCGAGCACCTCGCCGGCTTCGATAGCCGTGGCCGCGATTAACGCATCCGGCATCTGTAACCCGTGCGCCAGTGTGTGTTCCTCGATCAATCCCGCTGCCAGGTGGCCGATGGATTCGCTGAGCGGGAGAACACGGAAACCAAGATTGCGCAGCGACTCTTGAGTCTTCTTCATTTCGGTCTTGGAACGCATTCCCTGCAGGATTTCCATCAGGGTGACGACGGACAGGGTTCGATCCGGCGTCGAGTCAACCCAGGCAATCGCGTCGCGGTTGCCGCGCGAAAGCCAGATCAGCACGTCGCTGTCGAAGATCATGAATACAGACTAGCGAGCCTTGCGTTGTTTCCGGGCTGGTGGGCGTTTGGCAACTGCCACCGGCTTCTTCTTGCGCTTGGCGCCGCGAGCCGCCGGCCACGCCGCTTCAAAAAGGTGAGCGTAGCGCGGCTGACGGAGCTTACGCACGTACGCAACCGGATCGGCCATGTCTTCGCGATCTTTCCACATGCCGACGAAGGGCTGATCGCTTACCTTCGCGGGTGTCCGCCCGACCGTCGGGATGACGGGGACCAGGCGCGCTTTTTCCTTGCCGCGATACGTTACGGTGACCGTCTCGCCGCGGTCAATGGCGCGCAGCACATCCTTCATGCGGTAGCGGAGATCGACGATGGAGGCTTCCATAATGTCTACTTCAAAGTATACATTACGGTAGCCTGACTATCCGCGCGGGAAGCGCTGCGCGTAGGCCTCTAAATATTTCAAGCCGGCGCCGGTATTATAGATCACAATCCGCTCGCTGGGCTTGAGAAAGCCGGTCGCGAGGAGTTTGCGCAGGGCCGGTATGCACGCGGCTCCTTCGGGAGCGACGAACATGCCTTCGAGCGAGGCCAGTTCAATGCCGGCATCAATGAGATCCTCGTCGTTTACTGCGATGGCGGTGCCACCGCTTTGGCGCACGGCGTCCAGAATCAGCTTGTCGCCGAGCGGCTTCGGTACCCGCAGCCCGGCGGCGACTGTGGAGGCGTCCTGCCAGAACTCTGCGCGCTGATCGCCGCGCTCGAAGGCGCGAACCATGGGCTGGCAGCCCGCGGCTTGCACCACGATCATTTTCGGGCGCTCGCTGCCGATCCAGCCAAGCGCCTGCATCTCATCAAAGGCTTTCCACATGCCGATGAGGCCCACGCCGCCGCCGGTGGGATAGAAGATCACGTCGGGCAGCTTCCAGCCAAATTGCTCGGCCACTTCGTAGCCCATGGTCTTCTTACCTTCGATGCGGTAGGGCTCCTTTAACGTGCTGACGTCGAACCAGCCTTCTTTATCCTTGCGCTCGTTTACGATCCTGCCGCAGTCGCTGATCAATCCGTTGACCAATGTCACGTGCGCACCCAGCGCCTTGCACTCGATGAAATTGGCTTGCGGGACGTCCATGGGCATAAAGATATGGGCTTCGATTCCGGCCGCAGCGGCGTAGGCCGCGGCAGCACTAGCGGCGTTGCCGGCCGAGGGGACCGCAATCTTGGTTATCCCCAGTTCGCGCGCCATCGAAATCGCGGCGCTCATGCCGCGCGCTTTGAAGGAACCTGTTGGGTTGAGTCCTTCGTCCTTTACCCAGAGATTCTTCGCGCCCACGGCCGCGCCGAGACGCTTGGTCTCGATGAGCGGCGTCATGCCTTCGCCCAACGACACCACCGATTCGCGCCGATTCACCGGCAGCACGGGCCAATAGCGCCACAGGTCGGGCTTGGCTTGTGCCAGCGACTCGCGGGTCCAAGTCTTACGAACTGCGTCGAGATCGTAGCGCACCAGCAGCGCGCCGCCGCAGGAACATAGATTGTGAATCTGGTTGGCAGCTAAGCGTTGGGCGCAGAGGCTGCATTCGAGATGCGTGACGTTGGGCATAAAGAGTCAGGATAGTATACGCCGGTATGCCGGACTATAATTTGGGAAGGAAATCGTCATGTCCACTTCGGCAATCAAGCCACGTCCCACCACCGAAGACGACATCACCGCGGAGGTACTCCGCCGATTCGACTCGACCGAAGACCCGCGCTTAAAGCACATCATGCAGAGCCTGGTGAAGCATGTCCACGCGTTTCTGAAGGAGGTTCAACTGCAGGAATCCGAATGGTGGAAGGGAATCGAATTCCTCACCCGGACCGGTCACATGTGCAGCGACCGGCGGCAGGAATTCATTCTGCTGTCGGACACGCTGGGCGTCTCGATGCTTACGGACCTGATCAGCAACCGCAAGCCCGCGGGCAGTACCGAATCGACGGTGTTCGGGCCATTCCACCGAGCTGACGCCCCGGAAAGGCAGTATGGCGAAAGCATCATTGGAGCGGACCGCAATGGCACCATCACTTACATGTCGGGGCGAGTGACGGACCTGCATGGCAATCCCATCCCCGGCGCCGAACTGGATGTGTGGCAGACTGCGGCCGATGGTTTATACGATGTACAAGATCCTTCGCTGAGCGAGATGAATATGCGCGGTAAGTTTCGCGCCGACAAAGACGGGCGCTATCTGGTGAAGACCACGCGTCCGGTGGCGTACCAGATTCCGGCGGACGGTCCGGTGGGCGAGATGCTTAGAGCCACTAACCGGCATGCGTGGCGGCCGGCGCACGTGCACTTCGTGGTCTCGGCTCCCGGCTATTCGCCGGTGACGACGCATGTGTTCGATTCGGTGGACAAATATCTGGATGAGGATGCGGTCTTCGGCGTCAAGAACTCCTTGATCGCCGGATTCAAGGAGCACAAGACCCAGGATGAGGCTGCGCGCAAGTTCGCCGCTGAGCCGCCGTTCTGCACCTGTGAATTCGATTTTGTGCTCGCACCCGCGCAGTAACGTCAGCGGCCCGCCGCCGCATCGTGAGCACGCCCGCCTTTGAGGATATTCTCCACCGCTTGATTGCCTTCATGGCAGGCGTATTCGTAGATCATGTAATTTTGTTCGCGCGTCAAGGGAACCGACACTTCCCAAGTCTTGGCATAAACGGCGGGATCGTCGATGGTGACTCGATAGTCGATGGTGTTTGCATCGACGCGCTTGAAGCGCTCCACCACGTGCTCCCCTTCGCTCTGCGGAATGCCCTTGATGCGCGCGCCCGCCGCACTGGTGGCAATCCAGCCTTTGCCGTTGTAGTTGGTGGTGTCGACAACCAGCGTGTCGCCTTCCCAATGGCCGCGCGGATCGCCGTTCCACTGGCGGATGCTGGCGGGCAGATGGGGACGGTCATCGATGGGGATGATGCGCGTCTCGTGAATCATCTCGTAGAGGATCACTACATATCCGGGAATTTGCAGAATCTGATACGCGTTGTTATAGCCGGCGGGAAACATGCCGCCGGGCACGCCGCGCGTGATGCAGCGATCCCATACGCTCATGTGCTCCCAGGAATCGGCGACGTGCGCCAGATCGTTGGCTCGCTTCTCCTCCGCCCACGCCTTGACCGGAACGCGGCCGTCGGGCGGGTCCACCACCAATGAAGTTTGCCGCGTGGAAACCACCGTGGTTCCTCCGTCGCTCCAGGCCTGGTTATAGCTGCCGACGTCGCCCGGTTTGCCAGGGGTGTCGACACGACTCTTCGCCGCGAGTGCTTCGAATTCGGCGGCTTCCTGCTCCGTGAAGACGGCTTTCCCGGCTAAGGCAGCGGGACGTTCGAAGGGGGTGATGGTGGCGTTGGTCCAAATTCCCTGTAAATCCGGCTGGCCGTCGGAGGTGCGCGGGGCGGTCCAACTCTTCGCTGGCTTCGGCTTAGCACGGGGCGCTATTTGAGCCTCGGCAGGCGACAGCCCAATGATCGCGGCGGAAATTGCTAGGAACGATGAGTAAAGGCTCCGGTTCACCATTCTTTCCTATCACACGGGCAACCTGAACACCAGCGGGCCGTTGGTAGTGGGCTCGCTTGCTGATCGAGGCCGGTGCGGTTGCATCGAAGTATCAGGACCATGCTTTCCGCAATCTCACTTGCAAACGCATTCAGGTCGATGAATTGTGGGCTTTCATCGGGGCAAAGCAAAAGAACGTCACGCCTGAGATCGCAGCCAAGAATCCGAACGCTGGCGACATCTGGCTTTGGATCGCCATCGACGCCGATACCAAGATCGTGCCCACCTGGATGCCGGGCAGCCGTGATGCGGCGGTCGCCTCCCAGTTCCTTTATGACCTGCGCCAACGGCTTGCGAATCGCGTACAACTCACTAGCGACGGGCACAAAGCCTATTCTGGTGAGCATGGACTATGCCTTCTCTGGCATGAATGTCGATTACGCCATGCTGATGAAAATCTATGGCGAAACATCCGAAGCTCAGAAACGCTACAGCCCAGCGGAGTGCATCGGATGTAAGCGCGAAACCGTAATCGGCAAGCCCGATCCGAAGCACATCAGCACCAGCTTTGCCGAACGCCAGAACCTCAGCGTCCGCATGGGCCTTCGTCGCTATACCCGATTGACGAATGCTTTCAGCCGCAAGATTGAGAACCATTCTGCACAGCCTATCAGTAACACCAGCGGCCATGGCGGGCGTGCAACGCAGCGTACCGTGGATCTTGATGAAGTTGTATGCGAAGTAGTACAGGGCGACAGCAGCGGGAAGTGTCTGACTTGGTAGCCCTGCTGGAGGCCGACGAACGGGGGTTAGAAAGAGCGGCGTAAAGCATCTCAGCCCGACATGCTAGAGTGATGCCCATGGGCATCAGCCGAGTTGTGCCAGACATCAAGTCCGATCGCATGGACGAAAGTCGCGCCTTTTACATTGACTTTCTGGGCTTGCAGCTCGGGATGGACATGGGCTTCATCATGACGTTCGTATCGCCGACTAATCCAATGGCCCAAATCAGCGTCATCGGTGATGACGGCTCTCCAACTCCGCTGCCTAACGTGAGCGTAGAAGTTACTAACGTTGATGAAGTGCATGCACGGGCCATTGCGCACCGTCTGGAAATCGTCTACCCACTGACTGATGAGCCGTGGGGTGTGCGCCGCTTCTTCGTGGTCGATCCGAATGGAACCGTTCTGAATATCATGAGTCACGTTCCAACGTCAGGCTCAGAGGAAATTTCAAAGTAGCCCACCAGCGGGCCGTTGGAACGCTTCCGTTATAATTTAAATCGATGAGCCTTTTGCATTGCGTGAGAGCGGGGGCTTTGGCCGGGGGCGTGTTGCTGGGACGCTGCTTGGGCGCCAGCGCCAACGACTTCACCATCAACCTGAAGGTGCAATCCGGAAGTCGCGAACAGACCGCGATGAGCGGGCAGCCGGCTGCCGCGCTTTCAACATTCACGGCAAAGGCCAAGGAAGTGGTGTGGGTCCAGTGGTCGGCGGTGAATGGGGCCACGGGCACTCCGCTTTCCGATATCACGTTGCACGTTTTTATGGACCGTGGCGATGCGCGGGCGGCTGCGCCCAAGCCCGGCCCAAAGGCACTTTACGAAAGCGCTTTGATCCAGGATTTTGAGGCGGGTGCGAAAAGCAGCGGCGAGTTTAGAATGCCGATGCCGGAAGCGGGCACGTACTTGGTGAGGGTCGAGACAATCGGAGCCGCTAAGAAATTGGGGAAGGAAGTGGCCGCTGTAATGCAGGTGTCGGTGCCATGAAACGAGCGGCTTTTTCATTGCTGCTCGCGCTGCTCCCGTGCGCGGCGCTCGCCGAGCACTTCGATATTAAGCTGACGGCCACCGGTCCCGATGGCATTACCAAGGAAGCCTTCGCGGACCAAAGTCCTCCCATCGGCGGCTTGAATCCGCGTCCTGTGCTGCGCGCCAAAGCGGGCGACACGATCGCGTTCCAATTCATGATGACGAACGTGTATGCGCATGAGAGCGCACGCAATGCCGGCATACGCTTTTATATTGTGCGGGAACCACAGCTCGGCCAAAAGGCCGTTCCTGCGCTCGAAAACCTGGCGGCGCAGGGCAGCTTTACTTTTAATCTCAAGCCCAAAGCCAAGATCGGAACGAAGGAACGGGTGGTGATGGCGCAGCCTGGCAATTATTTGCTGCGAGTGGAATCGCAGCGCACGCAGCGGGATCACGAACATTTTGCGGCCATCGATCTGGAGATTCGGTGAGCCTCGGGCTTACCCGCCGCCAGATTCTGCTCAGTATCTTGATTTGCGCGGCGGGGAGTGCGAACGCCCAGAAGCCGTCGGCAATTTCAGCATCGTTCGTAAAGGTGCAAGGCGCGGGTGCGACTGTCGCGGGCTATCTCGCCAAGCCAGCGGCGGGGTCCAGTTTGCCTGCTGTGCTGTTGGTGGCGGCAATCAGCGATCTTAAGGGCGCGGTGCTGGAAACCGCGCGGGACTTGGCTGGGCATGGTTTCGTCGCACTCGCGGTGGACTACGATCCCGAGCATGTCTCGCAGGAATCGGATCTGGTGCAGAGTGTCGCAGAAGAAGGACTCTCGCTTCGCTTGACAGCAGCCGCCGACTGGCTGGCGCGGCAGCGTCCGCTGGTAGATCCGCAGCGCATCGGCACGATCGGCTGGGATGGCGGATCGGCGAGGATCTTGAAATTGGCGCAGCAAGGTCAGGTCCATGCGGGGGTGATGATCGAAAGCCAGCCGTGCGCGGTTCCTGAAAATCTGCCTGCCGCGCCCGCCGCGCCAATACTGCTGGTTGTCGGCGGCTGCACGCCGGAACGGAGCCAAGAGTTGAAGGCGTCGGTGGAAGCCGGCGGTGCGTATCGCGTAGAATCCGCGCCCGCGTGGGGCGAGATCTACAAGTTCCTGGATCGGGCGGCCGCCCCGGCAACGCCCCTCGCATCTTCAAGCCTTGTAGTGACGATTCGCGACATCATGCGCGTGATTAACTCCGACGATGGCGTGAGAGGGAAACTGGCGAGGCTGCTGGCGGCGTCATCCGGCGCGGACGTGCAGTGGGATCAGGCTCGAGTCGCACGCGGCTGTGCTGGTGGAATCCTGCGATTGGTTGCTGGCGTTGCGTCCGCCGAAGGGGTCGCTCGCGGGCTGGCGCGGGCACGTGGCGGATTACCGGGCAGCGACGCAGACGCTCTTGAAAACGGTGGAACAGCACGATCTACCGGGCGCTCAGCAAGCCTTGGGGCGTCTGCCGCAGAGCTGCGGGTCGTGCCATGCGGACCACCGCTAACGCTTCGTGGGCGCCGTCAGTTTCGTCACAACGTATGCATGCGGGCGTTTGCGCACTACTTCGGCGCGGATAATCAGGTCGCCCGGAATGATTTTGCCGAACTCGCCCACGTCGCGATTCGTGCGCCCTTCGGTGACCTGATCGAGCACGTCCTGGCCGCGGATCACGCGGCCGAACGCGGTCGAATTTCCATCAAACTCCGGCGCTGCAACCAAGGTGATGAAGAATTGGCTGCCTGCCCTGCCCGGCCCATTCTGAGCCATCGATATAGTTCCACGGAAATGGCCGCGCGCCGCCGGCAGATTGAACTCGTCCGGAATGTTGTAGCCGGGGCCGCCGATCCCATCGTCGGCGGGATCGGCGTTTTTCGTATTGGGATCGCCACCGACAACCATGTGCCCCGCTTCCGCCCAATAGAACGATGTGCCGTTGTAAAAACCGGTCTCCACCAAATGAATGAAGTTGCTCACGGTCGCGGGGGCTTGGTCCTCGAATAATTCAATCTCGACTTCGCCTCGGCCGACCACCTTCGTGCTTTCAGCCGAGCTGCCATCCGCCGGCGCGGCGAATTTGCGATGCTCGATGACCAAGCGCACGATAGGCAAGTCACCTTTCTTTTGATCGCGCAGCCGTTGCGACAACTCGCGCAGCCACGATTTCTGAAGTTGCTCAGCGCTGCGGCGGATCAGGGAAGCCCAGGGCGGCGAGTCTCCGGGGAAGGTCAAATCGATATTCTTAAGGACCTCCACGAAGCGCTCCATGGCAAATCCGGAGCGCGCGTAAATCTCCCATGCGTCCTGGCCTTTGGGGGTTTCGGCGACGGCTTTGGCCGCGTCGCGATAAGCTTCTTGAAAGTGATTGAGGTCGAATTCCACCTTCGCCAGGCTTACGAATAAATGCGGCCGGTCGAGGTGGGCCGCAATTGCGCGGTTGAAATACGGCAGGATGTCTTCGGGTTCGCCGCCGACGATCATGAACAGTTCCCCGGTGAGCCATTGCACAACGGGGTCGTTCGGGCGCGCTTTCCGCGCCACGGTCAAGTCTTTTTGAAAGGCCGCCAAGCGAGCGTTCAAGAGAGCCATGAGTGGCTTTCCGCGCTCGACGCCTTGTTGAACCGCGGCTTTGTTCTTTGACTCGGCCGCGGCTGCCACTTCATTTTTGATCTTGGTCAACTGGTCCTGACTCTCCGCAATGATCGAATATTGCGATTCCAGTTGGGCCGTGGTCGCGACCGGACCCGACTGGTCGGCTGCGTCCGGACCGGTATCCTTGCCCATCTGCTGCAGCAGACTGTCATTGTCGGCGGGGCCGGGATGTCCCGGCGGCAAATCATGCGGCGAGGGAGAATTTTCGGGGGGGGATGCGGCTTGCGAGGCCGGCTCACTTTGTGGGTTCGGCAGATCCGGTGCAACCGGTTTGCTGGTGCGCGGCCACCAAACGTACACGACAATCAGCACCGCCGCGATCGGGAGAGCGAGTGACACCGCTTGGCGAATGCGGTTGGGCGTTGGGTTAGGATTTTCGTCTTTCAAAGCTTGCTCGTGAACGCACCCAAATTATAGCTTGGCCTCGCGTTCACGGACGTTTGGTGAAAATCAGGCCGTGCTGAATAGGCAGTAACTCGAGCACCCGGTCTAGTTCGAATCCCAGGGGCTCGATTTCGGCGCGGATTTGGTTGATGCTCATCCGCTCCGCTTTGTCCTGCGGCCCGAAGGGACGTCCTTCGGCAAACTCGACGATGACCAGCCGTCCGTCCGGCTTCAAGGCCCGGTTCACCGCGGTGATGATGGCTCCCGGATCGGCAAATTCATGATAAGCGTTGGCGATGAAAACCAGATCCAGCGAAGCGGGAGGCAGGTGCGGGTCATTGTCGGCGCCCAAAACCAATTGCACGTTCGAGAGCTGATGCTTCTTTACAGTCTCAGCGGTCAGGTCCAACATCTTCTGCTGTATATCGACTGCGAAAACCTTGCCCTTGGGGCCGACTTTTTCCGCCAGGCGCCAGGTGAAATAACCCGTGCCGGAGCCGATTTCCGCGACGGTCGCGCCCGCTGGAATTTCCAGCATGTTCAGCAGAGAATCCGGACGCTCTTCCGCGTCGCGCCCGATGCGGTTGAGAAAGCTCACATCGGAATAAGGATGGTTGGGCTGGCGCGGACGCTTTGCGTCTGGCGGGAGTGGAGGCCCCTTCAGCGTGCGAAGGTAGGCCACCACGTCGTCGATCTCCGCACCGGAAAGCCGCGATGCATACGACGGCATCAAGGAGCGCTGTTCGCGATGGGTGCTCTTGAGGTCGTCCTTCAAAAACGATCTGGGATAGCCGTTGATGTCGCGAATCTGGATGGATAGATCGTCTTCATTCAAGGCGAGGCCGCGGATGGTTTCCCCGCCCTTGGTTTCGACAACTACGGTGTAATACTCCTTGAAGATTTCGGCGTCGGGATCGGTCAATGCGAGTCGCAGCGATTTCGGCGTCCGCGTGACTCCGATGTCGCCTAGATCCGGGCCCAGGCTGGCGCCGCGATCTCCCGACCGAATGGCAAGAGCCGCATTCACCCTTGCCGTCGAAAATGGCTTTCCCCGCGGCGGCATTGCCGGTTCTTGCGCTGCCACTTTGGGCGGCGAGTGGGAGCACCAGAGTCAGCGCGGCAACCCACACCGCCGCAACCATTCCGCTTGGTTTGAACACTGCTCTTGATCCAGCGACTTCTTAATCCAGGCCGAAAGTGACGATCAAGTCGCCGGCCGGAATCGACACCATCTGCTTTCCATTCGCCAGATAGCTGATGGGCGAGGCGAATACCGGGCCGTTCGCGGAGAAGGTCCACAGGCGCTCGCCGGTGGTGGAATTCAAAGCGAAAATGACGCCTTCGAGCGTGCCGCCGAAGACCAGGTTTCCGCCGGTGGCCATCACGCCTCCCCACGGAGGAGTGAGGACCCGGTGTTCCCACTTGATGTTTCCGGTGCCGGGATCGATCGCGATGACCTTGCCCCAGCTTTCCTCAGGCGCGCCGAAGTTTTGAGTTTTGGCTCCGCCCATTGCCGGGTCGTAGGCGCCTGCGTTGGGCAGGGCTCCCGGAGCGAGCGGCCGGTCCGGCTCTTCGGTGGTCGGATGCGGCACCGCGTTCTTCGAGAACAGGCGGTGCTCCTCGCGCGCAAACACGTAGAGCCACTTGGTGAGCGGGCTGTAGCTGTGCGACATCCAATTCGCGCCGCCGTCGACGCCGGGCCAGGTGTGATCGTTGCCTTCGGGAGTCGGCTCATTGCCGGGAATCACCTCGGGGCGGCCGTTGTCGTCGAAGCCTTTGCTCCAGGTCTGTTTGACGAAGGCCTTGGCGGTCAGGAATTTTCCGTTGGTGCGGTCGAGCAGGTAATAAAACCCGTTGCGATTGGCCCAGGCCAGGGTCTTCGTCATTTTGCCGCGGAACTCGGTGTCGAGAAGGATCGGGATCTGCGTCGAATCCCAATCGTGCAAATCGTGCGGCGTGAATTGGAAGAACCACTTCAGCTTTCCGGTGTCGGGATCGAGCGCCAGCACCGAGCAAGAATAAAGGTTGTCACCCAGCCGCGTGTCATCGTTGTAATCCGGCCAGGGATTGCTGGTGCCCCAGAAAAGCGTATTGGTTTCGGGATCGTACGATCCGTTGTTCCAGGTGGTGACGCCGCCGGTCTTCCAGGAATCGCCGGCCCAGGTTCCGAAATTCGGCTCGCCGGGCTGCGGGATGGTGTTGAAGCGCCACAGGCGTTTGCCGGTCTTGGTATCGTAGGCGTCCAGAAATCCGTTGACGCCATGCTCGCCGCCGGCCATGCCGACGATCAGTTTGTCTCCCGACGACCAGGGGCGCGCCGGGAGCCGCGTAACCGCCGGCCGCGGTGTAGTCGCCCATCTCGGTCTTCCATATTTCGTGGCCGGACCGGGCGTCGACGGCGACGACGTGCATGTCGAGCGTATTCATGAACAGCGTATTGCCGAGCATCGCCAAGCCGCGATTCACCTTGCCGCAGCAGTTATAGGTGCGCGCCGGATTGCGGTATTCGTAGCTCCACAACTGGCGGCCGGTGGCCGCATCCAGCGCGTAGATGGCGTTCTCGGGACGCGTGAGATACATGATCCCGTTGGCCACCAGCGGCGTGGTCTCAAATTTCTCCACGTGCCGGCCTTGGAAAATCCACTTAACGTGAAGATTCTTCACGGTCTGCGCATTGATCTGATCCAGGCTGCTGTAGCGCCAGCTATTGTAGCTGTGCGAATACATGAGCCAGTTGCCGGGCTCATCGGCGGCCTTCAGAAGCCGCTCAAACGTTACCGGACCCTGTGGTCGGAATTCTGGACCGGCGCTTGCCCTTTAAGGTGAAAGCCACTGCCGCGGCGAACACCGCGGCTCCGAGCCGTATGCTCCACTTACGCATTCTCATTTCGCTCCCTACCGCTCTCATTGCTGCCCCCTTCAGGGAATTCAAGTAAGCCACCAAGTCGCCCAATTCCTTCTGGCTGAGCCGGGTTTCATAGGAGGGCATCAGCGACGGCTTGTCGCGATGTATTTCCTTTATGTTTTCTTTCATGTAGGACCGGGGGTTGCCGGCGACGTCGCGAACCTGGACGGAAAGGTCGTCTTCGTTAAGGCGGATGCCCGAAACGTTGGGACCCGACTTCATTTCCAATTGCACGGCGCGATAATTGTTAGGCACGAAAGCATTCGGCTTCACGATCGACTCCGTCAGGAAGGCCAAGCCGCGCCGCCGCCCGATGTCGGTGAGGTCCGGACCCAAGTCCGATCCCTCCGTGCCGACTCGATGGCACCCCGCGCAACCGCTTTTCGCGTAAATGGCTTTGCCGGCTACGGCATCGCCCGGAGCCTTTTCCGCCAGACCCTGCGATCCCAGGCGCTTCACGAAACCAACCAGTTTCCATACTTCGTCATCGCTTACGCGTACCGCCGGCATCTCGGTGCCAGGAATTCCGGTGCGGATGGTTTTAAATAAGCTCCGGGTCTTTCCCGCCCTGTTTATAGACTCCGGCCGTCAGGTCGGCTCCACGGCCGCCTTCGCCATGAGAGCCATGGCAGTAGGAGCAGTGAAGCTGGAATAGCGCCGCGCCCTGCTGCACATCCGCATCCGTATTAAAAGGATTGGTTTGCGCGATGTCCTTGCTGTGCACCGCCTCCCCCGTCAGGGCGGGGTTCTGCACTCCCTGCGCCACTAGAAATGCCGCCGGGACTAATATCCCCAAAGAAATTCTCAGCCACATACCGATCTCAACTCCTCAGTAATCTTGGACTCAACGATTCAAGAATAGTCATGATGCCAGAGAAGCCGACGCCGACACTACTCCCAAACGGAAATAAAACTTCAGTGTGGGACGCGGAGCCGATGGCGTCCAATCGGCACTTTCAATAGTATACTTCCGTTGACATCATCTTCATTGAGTAAGAATAGAGGAACCACTATGGAATCCGTGAGGACTTGCAAGATGCGATCCCGCATTTCTGCTTGCAGCGCTCTTTGGGCGGCCTCATCCGGATTCGCTATCGCCACCGTCTATCGAGCAACCCGCGGCGGAGTAAAGGGCGTCGGTGCGATCAGGTCGAGCCATTATTAACCCCTCAGCCGCACCTCCAAAACGGCCGACTGTGCTTGATGACGGACCTATGTTTCCCGTATCTTCTGGTTCAAAGATTCCAAGATCGGAAGTTGAAGTGCCAAAATGGAATTTTTCCAGAAACGCGACAGCAATCTAAGAATCTATAACTTACGGACTTGACCATTTCGTCTTTCTCTGGATTTGCTTAGATATTTCAAAGGACTCGCTGGGGAAACCGGGCGTAGACTGCGCTTCGCGGGCAAAACTCGGAGTTTGTTTGGGTGAGTGCGTTCCGATTGGGTGTCTTTGTGGGTCCGTTGGTGGGTGCTTTTGGCACCGCGTGCGCCTGTGGTTTCCGCCGCCGAGGTTGAAAAGCGAAGTATTCCTGAGGAGGAAGTAAAAATGAGAACAGCAGTATTGGGCATGGCCGCGTTTGCGGCGCTCATGATGGTGCAGACTTCGGGCCAGGCGGCCGAGATGGGCAAGTTGCGGCCCACCTATGTCGACAGCCAAAAGGTGCTCGACCAGTTTGGAAAAAAGAATTTGTTGGTTCCCGGCGACGGCGCCTATGAAGTGCAGACCAATCGCCGCGTCAAGGATGGCAACATTGAGATCCACGTCAAAGAGACCGATATCTTCTATGTGATGGACGGAAGTGCGACGCTTCTTGGTGGGTGGCACCGCCGTGGATCCTCATGCGGGCCGACCCGACCGTCCGTTGCAGATGACCGCCAAGGACATCCAGAATCCCGAGATCCACGAGCTGAAAAAAGGCGACGTGATCGTGATCCCGGCCGGAACGCCCCATTGGTTTAAGAAAGTTAACGGGTCCATCGACTACCTGGTCGTAAAATCCATTAAGCCCTAGGCGCTCGGCGGAAGCAAAGGTTTTCCGGCTGCTCCCGAAAGGTGGTCGCTTTATGAAGCAATGCTTGTTGGTCGGTGCTCTGACGATTGGGCTGCTCGCGCCGGTTACGACGCCGATGCCCAGGCGCTGACTCCGGCCCAACTCGCCCTGAAGGCCAAAGTAGAGGGAGTTCCCGACATTCCGTACGAGGCGGTGCCGAACTTCCTCAAGCTCCCGGATGACCTCTATTTCGGAGAGAGCGTCGGCGTAGCGACCAATTCCAAAGGCCATACTTTCGTCTACGATCGCGGCCACCGAACCCGCATCTTTGAATTCGACCAGACCGGGAAATTCCTCCACTTCGTCGGTGATGGATTGTACGGGATGGTGTTCGCTCACGTCGTCAGGGTCGATCCGCAGGACAATATGTGGGCGGTCGACGAGGGATCGAACATGATCATGAAGTTCAATCCGGAGGGCCGGATCACCATGGTTATGGGCCGCCGGCCGGAATCGCACGGAGTGCTGGCTACGCCGCCCAACGGTGCACCGCAGCCTCCGGCGAAGCCCTACGACTTCAACCGCCCGACCGATGTTTCCTGGGATGCAGCGGGCAATATCTATGTTTCCGACGGCTACGGCAACGCGCGCGTGGTCAAGTACGACAAGAATGGACGGTTCGTTCGGGCGTTTGGAAATCAACGGCAGGCAGCCTGGGGAATTTAATACGCCGCACTCGATCGCAGCCGACGCCAAGGGAAATGTCTATGTCGCCGACCGCGGCAATAAGCGCATTCAGGTTCTGGATAGCGATCTGACGCTGCGCGCCATTTTCGACAACGTCGGCGTGCCCTGGGCAGTGTGCGTCACTCCGGGTCCTCACCAATACTTGTATAGCTCTAACTCGAACCCGAACAATAGCAGTCCGGCCCTCAACGCGGTGAGTGGCGAAGTCTACAAGATGGAACTGGACGGGACCGTGGTAGGGAAATTCGGCAAAGGCGGCAAGATGCCCGGCGAGTTCACTACCATACATGAGATCGATTGCCGCAACGACAACGAAGTTACGGTTGCTGAAATTACAAGTTGGCGAGTGCAACGATTCAAGCTGTACCCGAAGGCTCAAACCGCTCGGTAGGGTGCAGAATCGTAGGGTGTAAAAGGGAATATCGCGATTGGAAGATGCCATGACGCGCTTTCATATTCAAAGGCACCGCGGTGCTGCCGGTTCTAGCGGCGGCCGTCGCGCTACTGCTTCCCTGGGCTGCTGAACGCCCAGTGGGCGGTTCCCGAAATCCCCTTCGATTCCGTGCCAAACTTCCTCAAGCTCACGGATAAGACTCCGCTGGGCGAGGCGGTCGGCGTGGCCACCGATTCCAAGAAAAACGTCTACGTCTATACCCGGACCGGCAACTCGTTTGTATCCGAGGGGGGCTCGCGGGCGTTTGAGAGCGGTGGCTCGAGGCTCTTCGAATTCGATCAGAACGGAAACTTCGTCCGCGAGATCGGCCACAATGCGTACGGATTCACCTTTGCCCACGCAGTGCGAATCGATCCGGAGGACAACATCTGGGTGGTGGATGAAGGGTCGAACATGATCATCAAGTTCAACCCCCAGGGACGAATCGTCATGACGATGGGCCGGAAGTCCGAGAACACTCGAATCCCGGCAGGGCCTGCGGCTCCCGCGCCGGGGCCGCCATGGGGCCAATGGGAATGATGGGCGGAGGGATGCCGGGCGGAGGCCCGGGTGCTGGTCCTGGCCGCGGCGGCGCTAACGCTAATGCTGCGCCCAATGCTGCTCTGGCGCCTCCGGTGGGAGCAGGTGCGTCCACCGACGTTTTCAATCGGCCGACTGATGTCGCTTGGGACGCCGCTGGAAATATTTTCATCTCCGACGGCTACGGCAATTCGCGGGTCGCGAAGTTCGATAAGGAGGGCCGTTTTATCAAGTCCTGGGGTTCGAAGGGCAACGCGCCCGGCCAATTCAATACCCTGCATTCGATTGCCACCGACGCCGAGGGCAACGTGTATGTGGGGGACCGCGGTAACCGGCGCATTCAGGTATTCAATAACGACGGAGAATTCAAGACGCAGTATCTCAACGTGGGCGCGCCTTGGGCCATCTGCATCTCGCCCGGCGCGCATCAATACCTCTTCAGCTCCAATTCGAGCGGCACCGGAGACATGGAGAATGGCGAAATCTACAAGATGGAGCTGAACGGGAAAATTATCGGGAAGTTCGGATCGGCGGGAAAGCTTCTGAAGGAATTCGGGTCGACGCATGAACTCGATTGCCGCAGTCCGAATGAAATTGTTGTGGGCGAAATCACCAATTGGCGAGTGCAGAAACTGACGCTGCATTCAGACTGAGCGGTGTGGGATGTTCTAGGCTGATTTGAGTAAGAAGATCTGCTGTGGGGCAAGTGTAAGGTAAGACAAAACTAGCAAAGGGGGCTAGTATATGCAACATCGTTCCAAGAGAGGTGTGCTTTTTGCGGCCTTTTTGGCCGTTTTAGGGGCATTGACAGTTTGGGTTGAACCAGCCCAGGCGCAACTACTCCAAGGCAGTATCACCGGAAACGTAACCGACGCGAGCCAAGCGGCAGTAGCGGGCGCGAAAGTCGTGGCCACCGAACAAACCACCAACTTCACGCGCGATACAACCACCAACGCGGCGGGCGCATACAGCCTGCCAACGATGCCGCCGGGCACCTATACCATTACGGTGACGGCGCCTTCTTTTCAAACCAGCACTGACCACCGGGGTGCGCGTGCTGCCCGAAGAAGTCGCGCGAACGAATGTGGCGCTGACCATCGGTCAGTTGACCCAAAATGTGGAAGTCACGGCCGACGCGATCGCCTTGCAGACCGACCGGGCCGACATCCGCGACGACGTAAACGTGCGTTCGCTGCAGAACCTGCCAGTGCCCATCGGCCGGAACTATCAAAATCTCTTCATCACGGTGCCCGGCGTATCGCCGCCCACCAATTCGAATTCGTTTACCGCCAATTCGAACCGCTCGCTCATTATCACGGTCAACGGCGGAAGCGCAAAATACCAACACAGTCCGAGTCGATGGCACAGGCACGTATGACATGACTGCCTTAACGGAGCCGCAGTACGTTCCGGCGCTTGAAGAAATCGAGAATGTGAGCATTTCCGGCAACTCCTTTGATGCCGAACAACAATCCGGCGGCGGAGCCGTGAACATCACCATCAAGAGCGGAACCAATGCCGTGCACGGCGTCTTGTTTGAAGACCACACCGACCAGCATATGCAGGCCTACCCGTATTGCCGAATCGTACCCTGCCAAACCCGAAGTATATCGACAATCAATACGGCGGCACCATCGGCGGACCGATCAAGAAAGACAAATTGTTTTACTTCCTGAGCTTTGAAGGCACCGGCCTGGCTCAGATGGCTCCATTTATTAATGGAAGTTCCCACCGCGGCGATGAGGACCGGCGATCTGAGCGCGTCTCCATACCCGATCTACGACCCGCCACGGGTAATCCCGGACCGGCATCGGGAGGATCGCCTTTCGCCGGAAACATCATTCCTACGAAACGCATCGACCCCGGCGTGCAGGCCTTGCTGAACTACAGTGCAACAACATGTCAACCTTTGGTCACTTCCGAATCAACGCTGGAATTGGATCGGTCGGACTTGTCAATAACCTGCTAAGAACGGCAAGACCTACTTGCGGCGCGACCAATCCGAGGGGAAGGTCAACTGGAACCCGACCGCGAAACTGAGCCTCTTTGCTCGTTTGGGTTGGGGTAACAACTGCCTGGACGACGCCGGCTCAGTTCGGCGTATCTGGGCGGGCAGGGTATGTCTCCTACCAACACAGCCCAGGGATTTGGAGCCACTAACGTCTTCAACGGCACGGTTTCCGGTACGTACATCATCAGCCCCAGCTTAATCTTCGATGCGCATTACGGCTATGACGTGAACATTGCCTTAGCACGCAGCCAGGCCAAGCCGACAACTTCGGGGCTACGCTGATGAACATTCCGGGCTTAAGCACTGCGGGTCAGCCCGCGTACAAGGCTTGCAGCAGGGCGGCCTGCCGTCTATCGCAATTGACGGCGGCATGGCGTCGCTCGGCTCGGTGAGCAGGTTCCAACCGCAAGATTACTGGGATCCGGAGCGGAACTATGACGCCAATCTAACCTGGGTGAAGGGAAATCATAACTTCCGATTCGGTTTCGACTCCGACATTCAGAATTCAAGAGAGAGCCAATGGCAGCCCGCCAGCGGCGGCTTCATCAGCGGCGCCGGCGGGTTCCATTTTGCCGAGCAGACCACGGAACTTTGCGCTCCGGCACCTGTACACCTCTAAGGGGAACGAGTACAACTCCTTTGCCTCATTCCTGCTAGGCTTACTCGCAAGACTCCGGCAAGATCTTTCAATGGCCGGACTATTACTACACGCATAACCAGTATTATGCTGGCTACGCCCGCGATCAGTGGCAAGTCACGCCCAGGCTGACCGTGAATTTGGGAGTACGTTTCGACTACTTCCCGGTCCCGATGCGCAACGGAACGGGCGCGGAGTATTACAATCCAACCACCAACAATATGCAGATTTGCGGCGTCGGGAATACCCCGTCTTCCTGTAACATTTTCAACCAGGACCAAGCGCATTTTGTTCCCCGGCTGGGAGCGGCGTACCGGCTGGGCGATTCCACTGTCATCCGAGCGGGCTTTGGAATGTCCAGTGACCCGACCAATATTTTTGGGCTTAACAACCGGCGGATTAACTTCCCGTACATTGAAGGCGTGATCCAGCTTCCACCCAATGTCTACTCCTATGCCGTAACTCTTCGCCAGGGAATCACCCCACCGCCGAACCCTTTCCCCTTAACCACCGGGGTGGTGCCGGTGCCGGGTACTGCAGGACTGGAGAATTACGATGCAGGCAACTATGTGCGAGGCTATGTTGAGACCTATAACTTTACGATCGAACAGCGCATAAGGCCAGGCTGGACCGCTTCGGTTGGTTACGCTGGCTCGGCGCAGAAAGATCCGATGGCGTCTCTGGAACAAAATTGGTCTCCGATCGGCACCGGCACAGCTGGGCTCCTGCTGAATACTCCGGGTCGTTAACGGCCAAGCGGCCGGGGACGGCCGGATTGCCTCCACTCCAACCCTCGGTACCATGGGGACGACCACCTACAACGCCTTGCAGGCTCGGACCCAGGGCCGATTTAACGATCTCACGATCAGCGCAGGCTACACCTGGAGCAAAAACCTGGGATTCATTAGTCCCCGGAGGAACCCAAGGAGGCGCAGCGATGCCTTGGTTATACCGAACCTATGACTACGGCCCGCTGCCCACCGACATCGCGAGCAACTTCGAGTTGACGGCGATTTACGAGTTGCCTTTTGGCAAGGGCAAGCACTGGGCTTCGAATGGCAAGTCGAGCCATATCCTAGGCGGCTGGCAGATCAGCGGCCTGTTCAGCGACTTCACGGGACAACCGTTTAGCGTCGTCGCCAACAACAACCTAAACGCGGTCAACTCCTACCAGTTTGCCAACTGTCTAGGCACGCCCAATAAAGACCGGGACGATCATCGCACTGGTATGACCCGTCCACCTTCGGTGCGCCATCGGCCACCGCTTTCGGAAATTGCGGCCAGAACACCTTACGCGGACCCGGGCTAGTCAACAGCGATATAGGGCTCACGAAGAAGTTCGCGTTCCGGGAAAGATGGAACTTTGCATTCCTAGTCGAAATGTTCAACGTCGGGAATAACGCTGCATCACGCTAGTCCTGGCTACACCGTACAAACCAGCACCACTGCCGCGAATAACGTCCAGAATGGTGCGTTTATGAATGTCACGGAGATTGCGAACACCGGACGGGACGGCCTGGATCAACGAACGCTGCGGCTGAGCCTGAAACTAACGTTCTAGCAGACTAGGTTTACTTCCGATGGGCGGTGTGGCTTGGCCATGCCGCCCATTTTTTTTGGTCATCGCCTCCGTCCCTCTTTGTAGCGGTGCTCGTAGGCACTTGCCAGACAGTTAGACACTGGGTAGAATTGATCGAGTCTAATGCCGAGGGGGCCGGCCTCAGAGTAAGATGGCAAACGCGACAGGAACCGTGTATGAATTTGGGTCTTTTCGCCTAGATACGGCCAAACGTCTTCTCACCCGAGATGGCGAACATCTCACGCTGCCGCCGAAAACCTTCGACCTTCTCCTGCTGCTAGTGGAAAGCCGCGGCCGGGTCTTTGCGAAGAAAGAGCTCATGGCCGCGCTTTGGCCGGACACGTTTGTGGAAGACGCGAATTTGTCCTTCCAAGTCTCGGCGCTGCGAAAAGCGCTGGGAGGAGAAGGGGTCGAATGGATCGAAACTCTTCCGCGATACGGATACCGCTTCGCCGGCGAAGTTCTCGAAGTAAGCCCGAATCATGGGTCCGAGCCAGCGGTTTGGACAGCCTCCCGAGGTGGTTTCGGCGCCTGCACCCGCAGTTTCTCCGGTCATTATTCGCGACCGGATTCCTTCTTATTACTGGCTTGCTACCGCCGTGGTTGCCGTCATTGCCGGGTGGCTCGCCGTGGCGCATTTTCTCGAG
Source organism: Bryobacterales bacterium (assembly GCA_963779075.1). Classification (GTDB taxonomy): domain Bacteria; phylum Acidobacteriota; class Terriglobia; order Bryobacterales; family Bryobacteraceae; genus Palsa-187. Next base: position 40,170 of record CAVZWS010000008.1, on the reverse strand, counting down.
ACACCACCCGAAGAACGAGCCGTCAGTTTCCTGATCACGCCACCGGATTTGGTTACTACGCCGGACGCGGACTCGATCGCGGTTTCGCCGAACGGCGACCGGGTCATTATTCATTGGCGTAGGTCCGGACGGAGCCAAACAACTCTGGATGCGCGCGCTCGGTTCGCTGACGGCCGATGTTATCCCGGGCACCGAGCTGGTGGATGGGGCCTTTTGGTCTCCCGACGGGCGTTCGGTAGCCTTTTTCGCTTCCGGAAAATTGAAGAAATTGGATCTGCAGAGCGGAGCGCCGCAGACCATTTGCGATACGCCAGCTGCACGTTCGGCGGGGAGTTGGAGCCAGAACGATAATATGCTTTTCGAGACTACGGAGCGTCCTGAAATCTACAGCGTATCTGCCAGCGGAGGCGTACCCAAGCCCGTTACCCGCTTGAACTCCTCCAACCATGAGATTCACCATTCGGCGCCGCAGTTTCTCCCGGATGGGCGGCATTTTATCTATTTTGTGCAAAGCGAGCGCCCGGAGAATTCCGGGATTTACGTCGGTTCGCTGGATTCAAAGGACAGCCAGCGGCTGACCAACTCAAATGCCAATGCGGCGTACACGCAAGTGCGAGGAGCTTACTATTTGCTCTTCCCTCGCGATACGAATTTGATGGGGCAGGCATTTGATGTGGGCGGCAGGGAACTCATTGGCACTCCGTTTGTTGTCGCGCCGCGGTTGCTGATCGGTCTGGGTGGTGGTCATCCTCGCGCTGCTCTTTCGGTCTCGCAAAACGGTGTATTGGCCTACCGCACCCGGGTGGATACGGGGTCGACTGACTTGGAATGGTATGATCGCAGCGGAAAACGCCTGGGCGCGGTGGGCGAGTCAGAGGAGTACTCCAACCCTGCGCTCTCCCCAGATCAGAAGAAGCTGGTGGTATCGCGCATGGATCCGCAAATTCGAACGCGCGACCTGTGGCTATACGATTTTGGGAGCGGCGGCTTTTCCCGGTTTACATTCAGTACTGCGGATGAGACCAATGCCGTTTGGTCTCCGGATGGTAAACGCATCGCTTTCGACGCGTTCCATGACGGAGTGGTGGATATCTACGAGAAGGAAATTGCCAGTGGTTCCGAACCGAAGCTTCTGCTCCACACCAATGAAAATAAATATATTTACGCGTGGTCTCCTGACGGGAGCGTGCTTCTATTCAAGATGGGAACCGCCACCTGGGGGCTTCCTAGAGCAGGAGGCAAACTTCTGGGACCGTACGCGATGGATACGCCCCGAGTTTCGCCTAACGGGAAATGGGTTGCTTATGCCTCATATCAATCTGGCAGATCTGAGGTTTATGTTCAGAGTTTTCCTCCCTCGGATAGCAAGTGGCAGATCTCAACCATGGGCGGGATGGAGCCGTCCTGGCGGGAGGATGGCAAAGAATTGTACTATGCCAACTCCGACAATCTATACGCCATGCAAGTCAAGACGGACTCGGGTGTGTTCGAGCCAGGTGTGGTGAAGCCGCTATTCGGAATTCGTCTCGAAAAAACCGAACGCCGGACCCGTTACCAGGTGGCCGATAACGGGCGTCGTTTTCTGGTGAACGTACCTCGAGAATCGTCATCCCGCATCATAATTTCGACGAACTGGTTGCCCAAACCCGTGCGATAATGACCCGCTCGGTAAGGCGTTGCGCCACGCCGCTGAGCTTCCCTTAGAGTTTCCTTCGAGTTCACTAGGGATCACACTAGCTTTCCTGCTACCTTCCAAAGGACTTGCTGAATTTGCCCGGCATAGTATCGATAATAGGCGTAGCCCGACTTGGCGCGCGAGCAGGCGAGAAGCCAGCCGAGCCAAGCGGTAGAGGCGCATTTTGGGGAGGTTTTGAGTTATGCACCAAAACCAAGTCGTTTGCAAAATCAAACAGGGTTACCGAATGGCCGCCCTATCGGGCGCAGTGGCCCTGGTCGCTTGTGCTGCAGTTCTGGGCCCGGACTTGCAAGCGCAGGAAGTTTCCCAGGCGGATGTCCAGGCGACGCTAAAGCGCTGTTCACAATGCCACGGGGCGACGCTGCAAATGTCGAAGCTGGATTTGAGCAGCCGCGAGGGGATGCTAAAAGGCGGCGAAAAGGGTCCGGCCATCGTACCCGGCGACGCGGAAGCGAGCCCACTCTACCGCCGTATTGCCGGTCTCCAGGCCCCGGCAATGCCGATGCCGCCGGTTCCGGCCCTCAACGCCCAGGAAATTGAGCTGGTGAAGAACTGGATCAACCAGGGTGCGAAGTGGGCCGATGCTGCACCGACCGCAACTGCTTCCGTGGCCCCTGGGGCTTCTGCTACCTACCCCGGCGGATACACCCCCCGCGTCATTACCGAGCAGGATCGGTCATGGTGGGCTTTCAAGAAGCCGGTACGTAACACGCCACCTACTGTCCGGGATGCCAAATGGAGCCACAATCCCATCGACGCTTTTGTTGCCAACATGCGGGAACAGAAGGGCCTCGAGGGCGCGCCCGAGGCGGATCGCAGGACTCTGATTCGCCGCGCGTATCTGGATTTGATCGGGCTGCTGCCGCCACCTGAGGAAGTAGACGCCTTTGTGAAAGACCCCGCGCCGGATGCGTATTCGAAGCTGGTCGACAAGCTGCTCGCTTCGCCGAATTATGGTGAACGCTGGGGCCGCAACTGGCTGGACGTTGTACGTTACGCGGATAGCTCGGGCTTCGAGTTCGATATCACGGTTGAGAACGCCTGGCGCTATCGCGACTACGTGATCAAGGCTTTCAACGAAGACAAGCCGTACAATCAGTTTATTATTGAGCAACTGGCCGGGGATGAGCTCGACAAGCCGACGCCCGACAGCCTGATTGCGACGACGTATTATCGCGTGGGTCCACGAGTGCGTTTCCGGGAGGCGAATTACCCGTCTTACCGCTACGACTACATGGACGACATGGTGCGTACGACCTTCCAGGGATTCCAGGGCCTGTCTGTCAACTGCGCGCGCTGCCACGATCACAAATTCGATCCCATCACCCGCCTGGATTACTTCAAGACCGTTGCGGCTTTCTGGAGTTACGTAGACTACGACCAGCCGCTGGTCCCGAAGGATCAAGTGGACGCCTACAATGCGAAACTGAAGGCTCTCGCGGATGAAATGACGCCTTTGCGGCAGGAGATCGCGCGGATCGAAAAGCCGTATCAGGAGAAGCGTCGTGAACAGCAAGTGCAAGATGCGCTGAAGAAGTTCCCGCCGGATATTCAGGAAGCAATCAAGACTCCCGAAGATAAGAGAACCCCTGGTCAAAAGCTATTGGTGGCGCAAGTAATCATCGGCGGGCCCGATGTCGATCCCGACAACATCGTCGCCGACGCGAATGCCTCCGCCAAAGCCAAAGCTGCTGCCAAGGCCAATCAAGTCTTCGGCGCCGGCAGCGAGAGCTATGGCCGCGGGCCTCTTAAGCTAAACCCGGAAGACGAAAAGAAGCGGGCCGAACTTCAGGCTAAGATTGCCGCGATCGAAGAGCGGCTGCCTCCTCCCCTGCCCACCGCGGATGGAGTGCGCGACGGAGATTATCGCCTGACGCCCGACGGTCTTGGTGACTCACACATCCCCGGAACGGGACGTCCGGATTACGGAATCAAGTGCTGTTTTGTGCCGGCGGTCGGGACCAAGTTTGAAGTTCCGCCACTGTACTTTGCCGCTAACAGCGACGATATCAAGACCAATGAATCGACTTTCCAGGTGCAACCCGGCTTCCTGACGGTGTTGACGGATCCGAAGAATCCGCCACCGGCTGTCGACCCGCCCAAGCGGAGCGACTATGTGACCAGCGGACGCCGTCGTGCACTCGCCGAAGCCATTGCCTCCGCCGACAATCCGTTGACGGCCAGGGTTATGGTCAATCGCATCTGGGGATGGCACTTTGGAACCGGTATCGTAAGCACGCCGGGCAACTTTGGCAAGATGGGCACGTTGCCATCGAATCCGGAACTGCTCGACTGGCTGGCTACTGAGTTCGTGCAGAAGGGCTGGAGCGTGAAGGCTATGCACCGGCTCATCATGAACTCGGAAACCTACAAGATGGCCTCGGCGTTCTCGCGCGAAGCCGATCTCAAGGCCGATCCGACCAACGTCTACCTGTGGAGATTCCCGCCACACCGCGCCGAGGCGGAAATCATTCGCGACATTACGCTGGATGCCAGCGGCAAGCTGAACCGTCAGTTCGGTGGCGAGCCGTTCTTCCCGGCGATCCCGGCGTCGTTACGAGCCGATCAGCCCCGCGGCGTCTGGGAGCTCACGAAAGAGGAGCCTTCCACATGGCGGCGCGCGGTCTACGCTTACGTGAAGCGGGGTCTCAAGTACCCCATGTTCGAAGTATTCGACGAACCGGATCTCAACGTCACCTGTGAGCGCCGCGCGACAAGCACGGTGCCAACGCAGGCGCTGACGCTGCTGAATAATGAATTCACGCTGAAGCAGGCGGGTTATTTCGCCGATCGAGTGTGGCAGGCAGCCGGTCCAAATCCGGAGAAGCAAGTCACCCAGATGTACCGTATCGCATTGAGCCGCGATCCTAGTGCGAGCGAAATGCGCGCGAATCTGGAATTCCTGAAAAAGCAAACCGACGCCGCGGCTGCCAAGAATGCCGCCGGCGATAGCGCAGCGCGCTCGGCGCTGAACGATTTGGCTCACGTGACGCTGAATCTGAACGAATTCGTATATATCAAGTAGGGAGAATAGCCATGTTTGAAAAAATGAACGAACGGAACCGCAAAGAACAATACATTTCCCGCCGGAAATTCTGGATGGAAGCCGGTATGGGAATTGGTGGCCTGGCCCTGCTTGATCTATTGAGCCAGGATAAACTTCTGGCTGCGGAATGCGTGGCTGGCGGGAAGATCGATTCCCCATTGTCGCCGAAGCCCACGCACTTTAAGCCCCGGGCAAAGTCAGTAATCTCGCTCTTCATGAGCGGCGGTGTCAGCCACATGGACACCTTCGATTACAAGCCGGCGCTTGAAAAGTATAACCGCATGCCCATGGAAGGCCACGGCGACATCAAAGTTCGCCAAGGCTATCCCGGGCCTTTGATGAAGAGCCCGTTCACGTTCAAGCAGTACGGACAATCGGGCGCGTGGGTCTCCGAGATCTTCCCGAACATCGCAACCATCGTCGATGACCTGGCGTTCATCCATTCTTGCCAAGGCACTTCCAACGATCACGTGATTTCACATTACGAGTGGAACACCGGCTCGATCCAGATGGGCTTCCCGAGCGTTGGTTCATGGGTCACGTACGGCCTCGGCAGCGAGAACCAGAACCTTCCGGGCTTTGTGGTGGTGCTGGACCAAAAAGGCGGCCCGTACGCGGGTCCTCCGAACTGGCAGAACGGATTCCTGCCGGCGGCCTACCAAGGGACGGTATTCCGCTCCAAGGGCGATCCGATCCTGGATCTGTCGGCTCCCGCTCAATACATGAGCCCCGAGCAGCAGCGCGCGCGCCTGGACCAGATGGATTTGCTCAATGCGAGCTTCGATGAACAGTATCCGGGAATGTCGGAACTCTCGGCCAGAATTTCTTCTTATGAACTGGCCTACCGTATGCAGGGTTGTGCGCCCGAGGCGGTGGATCTCTCATCGGAGAGCGACGAGACCAAGCAGTTATACGGCATCAACGATCCAGCCTGCGCGTCTTATGGTAAACAGTGCCTGCTAGCGCGCCGCCTAGTAGAACGTGGCGTCCGTTTCGTGCAATTGATGAGCGGCGCTTACGTCAGTATCGAAGATACGTGGGATGCCCATGCGGACATCGTATCCAACCACCGCAAACACGCCAAAGAGGTAGACAAACCGATCGCCGGGCTGATCACTGACTTGAAGCGGCGCGGCTTGCTCGACCAAACCGCCGTGATGTGGCATAGCGAATTCGGCCGCATGCCGATTTCACAGCGCGGAATGGGCCGGGATCACAATCCGGGAGCCATGACCATCTTCATGACCGGCGCCGGAATCCAGGGCGGCCAGTCCATCGGCGCCAGCGACGAAGTCGGCTACAAAGCTGCCGATCAAAAGCTGACCAACCATGACGTCCACGCCACGCTGCTTCACTTGTTGGGTATGGACCACAAGCGGATGACGTATTACTTTAACGGGCGCAACATGCGCTTGACCGATGTATCCGGCGAACTGATTCCTCAAATCGTCGGAAGTGTACAAGCCAAGGCCTAGAAAATCAGGCCGGGCAGACCGAGCGAATTAGAGAGCGGCAGGGTGCTGCAACAAGTGCCCTGCCGCTTTTCCCGTCTGGGCGGCACATCGTGCTACTTTCATATGGAGGAACCTTTCCCATGAAAATGTTTTGGAGTGTGTTTTTCGTTTCCATGAGCGCAACGGTCATTGCACCCCAAGCCAGCGCGCATTTCAAGCTGCTTGAGCCGGCCTCCTGGCTGCAGGAGGATCCCAAAGGCGATCCGCAGAAAATGGCCCCCTGCGGCGGCACCTCGGCCAATGCGGGGACACCCAGCGGCGCCGTGAACAAGGTCCAGGGAGGCGAGAAGCTCCATATCAAACTTCAGGAGACGGTCTATCATCCTGGGTTCTATCGGGTGGCGCTGGCGGTGAACTCGCGCGATGAGCTTCCAGCCGATCCCGTGGCGAAAACCGAACCGACGGCCAACGGTCCAAGGTCGATTTCGGCAGCGATTCAGTATCCGCCGACGCCTCCAGTGCTGGCCGATGGGTTATTCATGCATGTCGCGAAGTTCGCCTCGGAAGTCGAAACCGACGTGGACATCCCGAACATCAACTGCTCCAAATGCACGCTGCAGATCGTCGAGTTCATGGCCTCTCACGGTCTCAACAAGGACGGCGATTATACCTATCACCATTGCGCCGTTTTGCAGATTACTGCGAATCCCAGTAAGCCCATCGACACCCGGTTCCCGGCCGAGAAACACTAGGCAGCCTGTCAGGGAGCGGCGTCAGGTCGCTTCGGGAAATAGGCTGCGCTCGACAATCGCGCACAGGATATGACCCACGGCTATGTGCGCTTCCTGAATATGCTGCGTGCTCTCGCTTGGTATGCGAATGACGATTTCGGCCACGGCTGCCATCTTGCCTCCAGTGGCGCCGGTTAACGCGATGGTGTGCATACCATGCGCGGAGGCGTAATCAAGTGCGCATAACACGTTCTCCGAGTTCCCGCTGGTACTGATGCCGACCAGCACGTCTCCAGGCCGGCCGAGAGCTTGCACCTGGCGCTCGAAGACGCGCGCAAACCCGAAATCGTTAGCGCTCGCCGTCAACATGGACGAGTCCGTGGTGAGTGCGATCGCCGGAAGTCCAGGCCGCACAAAATCCTGTGTGAGCCGGATTACGAGTTCCGCGGCGATATGCTGGCAATCCGCTGCGCTGCCGCCGTTTCCGCACAACAGTAATTTCCCGCCGTCGCGCAGGCTGCCGGTGATGCGCGCTGCCGCCGCCAGAATATCGGCCTCGCAGCTTTCCAGAACCTGCTGCTTGGTTTCGATACTGGTCAGCAAATGATTGCGCAGCAACTGCCCCGCGCCATCCCACAGCCCGGCGAGCGATGCAGCGACGTTGGGCTTCATGAGGGTATTCGTCATTTTACTATGGGGCGCCTACGGCTTAGCCGAGCCGCCGTTTCAACTTTTGGAGCCGAGCAGGGCGGGCAGATCGGCTACGCTTCGGATGATGTCAGTGTGTGGCTCGCGGCGAAGCGCCTCCGCGGTACCGGCGCCGGAAAGCACTCCCACCATCCCCCGGACACCCGCATTGCTCGCGGCCTGAAGGTCGAGTGGTGTGTCTCCGACGGCCATCACTTCCGCAACGCTGTTTACGCCAGCCGTTTCCATGGCGTGAAAGAGCATGTAGGGAGCGGGCCGTCCCTGAGCGACATCGTCGCTCGCCACCATTGCCGCGAAGTACTTTTCCCAGCCCAGGCGGTGAAAAATCGGCATTACAATTTCGCGATCGAAGCCGGTGGTGGTGACGATCAAATAGCCGCTCTCGCGCAGCTTTCGAATGGCTTCCTCGGCGCCCTCGATAGGCGGAACGGTCTTATACGCCTCGTTCACCTGTTCGACGAACGTCCTGTAGATCTCGACTGACAGCTTCTGCCGTCCGGCCTCGTTGAGTTTCGATTGCAGGTCGACGAAGTGGCGAATCACGGCCCGTTTCGCCGCCCCCCTCCAGGGCCCGATCTCCGCGGCACTGACTGTGATGTCGCGCCGCCCCATGGAGCTTCGCAGCGCATCCACGATGTCTCCATGATCCTGGAGAATGGTGCCTCCGACATCTAGAGCAACCAGGCGGATCTTGGGGGTCTCCGCACCGGTAGACGAGCCGGCGAAAACCGCTGCCGCCGCCAAGGCCTTCAGAGAATGTCTCCTCGAGAGTTTCAAGCTGCCTCCCCGCTCAACAATACTCTATCAGTTGACGCTTACGCCTGATTGTCCCACCCATGCTCTATGCCAAATGACGAGCATCTTGGATTGATCCAAAAATAAATGTCGGCCGATGTAGCGATCAGATTGCCCCCGGCGTCATATCAAACGCTGCATCATCCGCATATGGCGAGGGATATCATACTACCGCTCGGCTTGGTTCTCACGCTGGGTGGCCTGACAATGGGGCCGACGGTGTCCGCCCAAGTGCATCCGCTGTTGATCGATTCCCCTACAGTGCCGGAAATGGCGTCGGATGGCAGCGACGCTGCAGAGATAGCCCCGTTGGAAAGCATGCTACCCGATCCAGAACCCGTTTCAAAGCGGCTTTTCGGCGTGATTCCAAATTACCGGGCTTCCGAGAGCCTGGAAACTTATAAGCCACTCACGATGGCCGAAAAATACCATATTGCGTTCGAAGACAGTTTTGATTGGCCGAATTTCTTTCTGCTGGCAGGCTACGCGGCCCAGTCGCAGATTGCGGCCGATGGCTTCCATCACAACGGCGGGATGCGAGGATTCGCCAGTTTCTACGCCCGCGGGTTCAGCGACCAAATCATCGGCAGTTACGTCACTGACGCGATCCTGCCTAGCCTGCTCCACGAAGACCCGCGATACTTTCGGCTCGGAACCGGGACTTTCTGGCGGCGAACTTACTATGCGGCGTCGCGGATTTTTGTCACCCGCCGGGATAACGGCAAGCCGAGCTTTAATGTCACGGAGATCGCCGGCAATATCGGAGTGGACGCCATTACCACCTGGTATTATCCCGAAAGCCAGTCGGCTGGCGAAGGCCTTGAACGCTTTGGCATGCAACTCGGCAACGACGTAATCTCAAATATTCTGACCGAATTCTGGCCCGACATCAAACACCGTTTGCGGCCTCTCCAGCATCGTCTCTTCGCGCGCTAAGCGCGGCGATTGTTGCTTGCGATAGAATAATGCGGCTATCCCGAGGTAGGGATCTTGCCCATGGCGACATCGCATTCTGTGAACGATACAGGCACCGCCGCGTTTAACCGCTGGCTCATTCCCGTCGGAGCGGTCGCGGTTCACATCTGCATCGGATCCGTATACGCGTGGAGCACATTCAACCGGCCCATCCACGCGCTCTTCCCCAACGATCCCTGGTGGTTCAGCCCTCCCTACACCACGTTCACGATGGCTCTGCTTCTGTTGGGCCTGAGCGCTGCGTTCGGCGGCCCGTGGGTCGAGCGGCACGGGCCTCGTGTAGCAGCCACCACCGCTGCCGTGTTTTTCGGAACCGGACTGGTGATTGGAGGCATCGGCCTCGCCTTGAGACAATCCTTCCTGGTGTTTTTGGGAATGGGCGTTATCGGCGGGATAGGATGCGGTCTCGGCTACATCTCCCCGGTCAGCACTCTGGTGAAGTGGTTTCCGGACCGGCGCGGAATGGCTACGGGCATGGCCATCATGGGATTCGGAGGCGGCGCGTTCCTGGCCGGGTATTTGAATGTGTTCTTCATCGCCAGGCTGGGGGTGGCGCGTACAGTGATCGCGCTGGGCGTTACCTATTTGATCGTGATGCTGATTGGCGCACGCCTCCTGCGACGTCCACCGGAAGGCTGGCGTCCGGCGGGGTGGGCCGCTCCCGTAAAAATCGGCAAGATGATTACGGATCGCAGCCGGACGCGGAATCAAGCGCTTCGCCGCGTTCAGTTTTATTTGCTGTGGGGTATCCTGTTCATCAACGTAACCGCGGGGATCGGCATTCTGGCGCAAGCGTCCCCGATGATGCAGGACTTGTTTCAGAAGACCCCGCTTGAAGCTGCGGCGGTGGTCTCCCTCATCAGTATTTTCAATGCGGGTGGGCGTTTGTTTTGGGCGTCCTGCTCGGATTTCATCGGGCGTCGTAATACGTACCTGGTGTTCTTCGTCGTGCAGTTTGTGCTGTTCCTGTTCATTCCGGGTTGGGCGGCGAGCGGGAACTGGGGACTTTTTGAAGCCAGTCTCTTCGTTGTCTTCACGATGTACGGCGGCGGTTTCGCGACCATCCCAGCGTTCCTGGCGGATCTCTTCGGTCCCGACAATGTGGGCGCCATTCATGGGGCCTTACTCACGGCATGGAGCGCAGCGGCCATAGTGGGTCCCGTGATCATCACCGAGTTGTCTAACAGTGCCCGAGCCGCTTTGGCTCCCGGCGCAAGCAAGGTTCACATCTACGACAGGCCGCTTGAAGTGCTGGCGGCGCTGCTTGCCGTGGGGTTCGTTCTCACGGTGCTGGTGCGGCCGTTAACAAAGGCGGAAGCACTCACAACTTCCGTCGAGGCAGCCGGTGCGCGGTAGCTCTTCGCGGCGGCATGCGCTAAGGACGCTGGCGGGGGCCGCGGTGGCATCGCTGCCGTCGCTCACTAGCGCTCAGTCTGGCAGGCATGGCCGCATCGATGTGCATCACCACATGGTTCCTCCATTGCTCGATGTGTGGGCGGCGCGGCACTGGTCGCCCGATCTATCGCTCGAAGCCATGGACAAATATGGAACAGAGACGGCGATGCTTTCGGTCACCGGGCTTCCTCCGGCTTTCGCGGATCTGTTCTATGACGGTTCGGAGAGAGCACTTGGACTGGTGCGAAAGGTGAATGAATACGGAGCGAAAGTGGTGAGCGATCGGCCCAAGCGTTTTGGCTACTTCGCGGCGTTGCCGCTTCCGGGCACGGATGTGACCTTGAAAGAAATTGAGTACGCGTTCGACACTTTGAAAGTTGACGGGATTGCCGTGTTCTCGAATACCGGCAGCAAATGGCTGGGGGATCCCGTGTTCTTTCCGATTTGGCAGGAGCTCAATCGTCGCAAGGCGGTAGTGTTTATCCATCCGTCGGTTCCCAACTGCTGCCGCAATCTAGTCTCGGGGATTCCGGACACGGTGCTGGAGTTCGACTTCGACACGACGCGAGCGGTGACCAGTCTGCTGTATAACGGCGTGCTGGGGCGAATCCCGGACATCCGATTTATCGTGAACCATTCGGGAGCGGCGGTCCCGGTGATGTCCGGCCGCATTCGCGACGAGGTGCGGGGCCAAGATGGCATCGCGATTCCGAATGGGCAGACCGGAGCTTGGGATCAGATGCGGAAGTTGTATTTCGAAGTGGCACATGCAGCGTATCCGACGCCGCTGGCGGCCTTGATGAAGTTCGCACCGGTGTCGCAGTTCCTGTTCGGTACCGACTTTCCGGTGTGGCCGTACAGCACTACGGCGGACCAGCTTCCGAATACCAAATTGTCCGCCCAGGTCAAGCATGCGCTGGATCGCGGCAATGCGGAGCGCTTGTTTCCCAGACTGAAAACTTAGTGGACGGCCTTGGACTTCCATTCGCGGAAGCGATACAATTCGAGTCGCATTTTCGAAGGAGAACCTCATGACTTACTCCGGCCGGTTCAGAGTCGCGCTCTTCGGTGCTGCAGCGATTACGGCGTTGGGAGCTACCAACGAGCCCAACGCGCAGCCCAATCCGTATAGCACGATCGAAAACTACTTCAAGATGCCCGAGGGGAGAACCTGGGGCGCGGCGGCCGGGGTCAGCGTCGATTCGCACAATCACATTTGGGTGGCCGAGCGGTGCGGAGTCAATTCTTGTGCGGGCTCTAACCTTGCGCCGATTCTCGAATTCGATCAATCGGGCAAGCTGCTAAAGAGCTTCGGCGCGGGAATGTTCGTATTTCCGCATGGGCTCTACGTCGATAAGGACGACAACGTCTGGGTCACCGATGGCCAAGGCAAGGATGGGAAGGGCCAGCAGGTGTTCAAGTTCAGCCCCGATGGAAAGGTCCTCCTGACACTGGGAAAGGCGGGAGTGGCCGGCGACGGGCCGGGCACTTTTAATCAGCCGTCGGCGGTGATCGTGGCTCCCAACGGCGATATTTTCGTGGCCGACGGGCACGGCGGGAACACCAACGCGCGCATCGTGAAATTCAGCAAGGACGGGAAGTATATTACGGCATTTGGAAAACACGGGTCGGGCCCCGGCGATTTCAGCGTGCCACACTGCCTGGCGTTCGATAGCAAGGGCCGCCTGTTTGCCTGCGACCGAGGTAACGATCGCATCGAGATCTTCGACCAGGATGGAAAATTCATCGACCAATGGACGCAATTCAGCCGGCCCAGCGGGATTTTCATCGATAAGCGCGGCATGATTTACGTGGTGGATTCGGAGTCCAACGACAAGAACCATCCCGGCTGGAAACGGGGCATGAGAATCGGCAGCGTGAAGGACGGCACGGTGACCGCATTTATTCCGGACCCGCAGGATCCCTCGGCAGGCGGCACCACCGCCGCGGAAGGTGTCGCGGTGGACGCGAAGGGCGCGATTTACGGGGCCGAGGTGGGCCCGAAGGATCTGAAGAAGTACGCCAAGAAGTGACGCGTTGACGGCCGCGAAAGCGATGCCAGCCGCCAAGGAGTAGGCTGGGATTGTGGACCGGCCGCATCTCGCATCCTTAGTCCAGGATTTGGAGCGGCGTGGGGACGAGCCGGCAGTGGTCTCGAAGCACGGCCTTCGAACCGTGCGGACTTCTTATGGGCAGCTTGCACGGCTTGCTGGACGCTATTCCCGGGAACTAGAATCGCGCGGCATCACAAAAAGCGATCGCGTCGTGATCTGGGGCGCGAACGGAAGCGAATGGATCGCAGCGTTCTTCGGGTGCATCTTGCGGGGCGTGATTCCGGTTCCGCTGGATGTCGCAGGGTCGCCGGAATTTGTACGCAGAGTCATTGAGGACGTAAGCCCAAAGCTTGTAACCGGTAGCCGGGAACAGATTCACGCCCTGGATCGCGCTGTGGCTCAGATCGCCTTCGAGGATTTCTATGAGACGCTCCCCGGTGAGCCTTTACTGGAGCCGGTCACGGGTCTTGAGGCGGACGACACGCTGCAGATTGTTTTCACTTCGGGGACCACCGGCGAACCCAAAGGAGTGGTTCACACGCATCGCAACGTGCTGGCGAGTCTGGGACCCATCGAACGCGAGATCCAGAAGTATCTCAAGTATGAGCGCATTTTTCATCCGCTGGGGATTCTGAACACGCTACCGCTCAGTCATGTGTTCGGTCAGTTCATGGGAATCTGGGTCCCGCCGCTGCTGGGCGCGGTGGTCTATTTCGAATCGCGTTTGATCGGCCGCGATCTGGCGGGGTTGATTCAAGGCGAGCGGATATCGGTCCTCGCCACGGTGCCCAGAGTGCTAGGGATGATCGAATCTTACTTGATCGAGCGTTTTCCCGACCTGCCGGCGAGGTTGAAAGCAGCCGAAGGCCGCTCCGCGTTGCGACGCTGGTGGATGTTCCGCGACGTGCACCGGGCGTTGGGTTTGAAATTCTGGGCGCTGGTTTCGGGAGGCGCTACGCTTGACGCTGAGGTGGAACATTTCTGGACTACTCTGGGTTTCGTAGTCGTGCAAGGTTACGGGATGACGGAAACCGCCGCGTTGGTCAGCTTGAACCATCCGTTCCATCCGGCTCGTGGAACCATTGGGCAGGTGCTGCCGGGCCGGGAGGTTCGTCTTAGCGCAGAGGGCGAGATCCTGGTGAAGGGAGAGACGGTCTCGGGCGCCACGTGGACCGGAGGCAAGGTGCAGCCGCGGGAATCGGACTGGCTCTCGACCGGAGACTTGGGCACGCTGGATGACGCGGGATCGTTGACCTTTCGCGGCCGTAAAAAAGACGTGATCGTCACCGCTGCGGGGCTGAACATCTATCCGGAGGATTTGGAGATAGCGCTGCTGCGGCAACCCCAGATCCGGGCGGCGGCGGTGGTAGAGGCGCAGGGGACGCGGGGGCCGCATCCACTGGCGGCGCTGATCATGCGTGGCGCGAGCGACGATGCGGCGGAAGCAGTTCGGGCGGCGAACCGGGATCTGGCCGAATTCCAACAAATCCGGAACTGGACGATATGGCCGGAACCGGATTTGCCGCGCACCTCGACCGGGAAGGTCCTGCGGCGGGAAATTGCGGCGACCCTTGCGGTGGCAGAGGGGGAAGTGCGAAGCCGGAAGCCGGCGAGCGGCGGTCTTGCGAGCACGATCGAACGGATCACGGGAGAGGACACATCGGAGCTGCCGGATCGCGCACGATTGTCGGAAGACGCACACCTGGATAGCCTGGGGCGCGTGGAATTGCAATCCGCATTGGAAACGCGGCTCGGGATTTCTATCGCCGACGCCGATTTTCAGAAGGTTCAGACGCTCGGTGACCTCAGAGAACTTCTTAGAGGACCGGGTGGCGCTTCCAATCGGGATCAACATATTTACCCGCAGTGGCCCTGGACGCGCATGGCGAGGGTGGTCCGATTCGTGTTTCTGGAGGCGATCGCCATGCCGCTGGTAGCGCTATTGGCGGCACCCGGCGTAAAGCGCGAGTCGACGGGCGAGCCGGACGCTCCGCTGTTGATTGTCGCTAACCACGTAACGCTATACGACGTGCCGATTCTGTTGTACGGACTGAGCCGGCGAATGCGGCGGCGCGTCGCGGTGGCGATGGCGGGCGAAATGCTGCTCGATTGGCGCCACGCGCGCGGCCAAGGCAACTGGTTTTTGAATCTGGTTGCTCCGGCCGGCTATTACCTGGTGACGGCGCTTTTCAACGTCTTCCCATTGCCGCAGTCCGGGGATTTTCGCGCGAGCTTCGCGCATGCGGCTCGAGCCATGGACCGTGGCTTCCATGTCCTGGTGTTCCCGGAAGGCCGGCGCACGCCGGATGGGCAGATGCACGCCTTTCAGCGCGGATCGGGACTGCTATGGAAGGAACTTCAGTGTGATGCGCTCCCGGTGTATCTAGGGGGCCTGTGGGAGCCGAAGGCCGGGAAGACGGGCTGGTTTCGCTCGGGCAGGATCTGCACGCGCGTCGGAGAAGCGATTGCTCTGCCTTCTGAAGCAGACGCTAAGGCGGCGACGGAGTTGCTGGAAGAGCGGGTCGAAAGGCTTGCGGCCCGGGGCACCGATTAGGGCGCTTCGAGGAGGGGCTTTTCGTCGTGGAAACGCTGGTATATACTTAATTTGGCAAGACTTACGTGCTTGAATTATCGCCACGACGCGGTTATGGTTTGCTGACGGCTCTCGCAGTGTGCGCCATCGTGCTCGCTCCGCAGGGACGCGCACAAGCGCAACCAGGCGCCGCCGCGGCCACGACACTGTTTACTCAATACTGCGTTGTCTGCCATGACAACCAGAAGCGCACGGCCGGAGTCACGCTACAAGGGCTGGATCTAAGCAACATCGGCGACCATGCCGAACTGCTCGAACGAGTGCTGCGTAAAGTCGCGGCGGGGCAGATGCCTCCCGCCGGAATGCCTCGTCCAAACGCCGCGCGAATGGCGGAGTTCAGCAAGTGGCTGGAGACCTCTCTCGACGCCGAGGCGGCAGCGCACCCTAACCCAGGACGTCCTGCGATTCACCGCTTGAACCGCGCCGAATACAGTAACGCGATCCGCGACGTTTTCGCTCTGGATATTGACGCCGGCTCGCAGTTGCCGGTGGATGATTCCGGGTATGGGTTCGACAACATCGGAGATGTGCTTTCGTTGTCGCCGGCGCTGCTCGATCGCTATCTGTCGGTAGGCCGAAAAATAGCGCGGCTGGCGGTTGGCGATCCCACCATCAAGCCCTCCGAAGAGGTTTTCGAGCCGCGCCGCGAGCCCAACCGGGGTGTTGCCGCCGCGGTTCCGATCCGAGCAGAGTGGATGAGCGACGATCTGCCGTTTGACTCTGCGGGCGGGCTCTCGGTGCGCTATTACTTTCCGCTGGATGCCGAATACGTGATCCGCATCCGGCGCGGAGCTCTGAACACACCGGTCAAAATCGCACCCTTCGAAGTGCGCTTGCCAATGAAGGCGGGGCCGCATACGATTGGCGTCACGTTCCCCAAGGAATCGCTGAAGTTGGAAAGCGTGGAGCCATCGATCGCGCGGCGTTCCGCCTATCTGTCGAGTGAACGTCCCGAAGCATCGTTGGCGGGCATGGATCTGCGTGTTGACGGGGCGAGAGTGAGGCGCTTCCCGCGCCCGGACGACGGGGTTTCGCCGCCGGTCATGAATCTGGGAATTGACGGGCCCTATAACGTGACTGGCCGAGGGGACACGCCCAGCCGCGCGAAGATCTTCGTGTGCCATCCGGCGGCCCGTGCGTAGGAGAACCAGTGCGCGCAACGGATTCTCGCCAATCTCGCGCGCGCAGCGTATCGCAGACCGGTGACGGAAGCGGACTGGAAGCCTTTGCTGGCGTTTTACCAGAACGCCCGCGCTAAGGGCGACTTCGACTACGGAATTCAAAAGGCAATCGAGGCCGTACTCGCCGCCCCCGATTTCTTATTTCGGGTAGAGACCGATCCGCCGGCCGGCACGAGTAAGGGGATTGGCCGCAATCACCGGATCAGCGATGTCGAATTGGCATCGCGGCTTTCGTTTTTCCTGTGGAGCAGCGTACCGGACGAAACTCTCCTGGAACTGGCTGAGAAATCCAAACTATCCGATCCGGCGGCGTTCGCGCAGCAAGTCGACCGAATGCTCGATGATCCGCGGTCCTTTGCCTTTGTGAGCAACTTCGCCGGACAGTGGCTGCAAATACGTAATTTGGCAACGGTGAGGCCGGACCCGGTGGTGTTTGCCGACTTCGACGAGAGTCTCCGCTATAGCATGCAACGGGAAACCGAGTTATTTTTCGCCAGTATTTTACGGGAGAATCGCAGCATATTAGATCTCATCGAGGCAAATTATACTTTCCTGAACGAACGGCTGGCGATCCATTACGGCATTCCCAATATTTACGGGTCGCAGTTTCGCCGGGTCGAGCTCAGCGATCCGAATCGCGGCGGCCTTCTGGGACAAGGCAGTCTTCTGACGGTGACTTCTCCTCCCAACCGAACCTCGGTGGTGCAGCGCGGGAAATGGATTCTCGACAATTTACTGGGAGAACCGCCGCCTCCGCCCCCACCGGATGTGCCGGCGCTGGATGCTACCACCAAGGGCGCGCGAAAATTGACGCTGCGCGAAGCGATGGAGCTGCATCGCGCGAATCCGGCGTGCGCCGTTTGCCACCGAAATATCGATCCGCTCGGTTTTGCGCTGGAGAACTACAATGGCATCGGCGAATGGCGTTCGAAAGAGGATGGTTCCGCCATCGACGCGTCCGGCAAGCTCCCGGACGGAACACAGTTCGACGGCCCGGCTGGCCTCAAGAAAGTGCTGGCCACCGGGCGCCGCGATGAGTTCGTTTCGACGGTGACCGAGAAGCTTTTAACCTACGGCCTGGGGCGGGGTGTAGAATACTATGACATGCCGGCCGTGCGGGCAATTCTGCGCCAAACAGAGGCCAATCAGTACCGGCTCCGGGACCTGATCCTGGCCGTGGCAAGCAGTGTTCCATTTCAGATGAGGAGGTCCGCCAACCAATGATCGTTACCAAGAAGCATTTGCAGCGCCGCACTTTTTTGCGTGGCGTCGGGACAACTTTGGTGCTTCCGTTTCTGGACGCAATGGTGCCCGCGTTCGCCGCGCCCCGGCTCGGCGCGACTAAGCCGGTAGTGCGCATGGGTTTTCTCTACGTACCGAACGGAATCATCTCGGCCGGTTGGTCGCCGTTGGGCGAAGGCGCAAACTTTGAGTTCAACTCCACCATGAAACCGCTCGTCCCTTTTCGCGAGCACACGCTGGTGCTAAGCGGATTGGGGCAGATTCAGGGGCGTTCCTATGGAGACGGTCCCGGAGATCATGCCCGCGCGGGCGCCACTTGGCTCACCGGAGTTCATCCGAAGAAGACCGAGGGCGCCGACCTGCGTGCCGGAATCTCCGCCGATCAGGTAGCCGCGCGTGAGCTGGGACAGATAACGCAGTTCGGCTCGTTGGAACTGGGCGTGGAAGCTCCCAGTCTCGCCGGGGGATGCGATTCGGGCTACAGTTGCGCGTACACCAATACCATCTCCTGGCGCAATCCCACTTCGCCGAATCCGGTGGAGGTCAACCCGCGCGTGCTCTTTGAGCGGCTGTTCGGAGACGGCGATAGCACCGACGTGAAGTCGCGTGTGGCGCAAATGCAGGAGCAGAGCAGCATTCTGGATTTCGTCAAGGGCGGTGTGGATCGGCTGGAGACCAAACTCGGATCGGGCGACCGCAGGAAGCTCACGGAATATCTGGATGCGATTCGCGATATTGAGCGGCGTATTCAGAAAGCGGAGCAGCAGAGCGCCTCGGCGCCATTGCCGGTGATGGATCGTCCGGCTGCGGCTCCGGAGGAGTTTGTGGACCACGCGCACTTGATGATGGACCTGATGGTAATTGCTTACCAGTCCGATCTCACGCGCGTGATCACCATGATGCTGGCTCGCGAAGGCAGCAACCGCAGCTATCGTGAAATCGGTGTCGACGATGGCCATCATAACTGCACGCATCATCAGAACGACCCGGTGAAAATTGCCAAGACGGCGAAGATCAACACTCACCACGTCGACCAACTGGCGTACCTGGTGAATAAGATGAAGAACACTCCGGACGGCGACGGGACGCTGCTGGATCATTCGATGCTGCTCTACGGAAGCAGCCTCTCCGACGGCAACAAGCACACCCATGTGGATCTGCCAATCGCTCTGGTGGGCGGCGCGGGCGGAACAGTGAAGGGCGGGCGGCATCTGCGCTATCCCGAAAATACGCCGCTCAATAACTTGCTGCTTTCGATGCTCGACAAGTCCGGCGTTCGGACGGAAACCCTGGGCGACGGCACCGGCGAACTCGCGCATCTGTCGGATATTTAGCAGGTAACCAATGCGGTCAACGCTCTTGATCCGCACGGGAACGGCGGTCGTTCTGGCCGCAGGGCTGTGCCGGGCGGCGACAGATTACTCCCTGATCGACGCCATCAAACGCCGCGATAACAGGGCCTCCGACGCGCTCATCGCCAAGCGCGCCAATATCGACGCCGCCCTGCCGGATGGCGCCACGGCGCTGGCATGGGCGGTGTTTCTCGACCTTCAGGACACTGCGCTGAAGTTGATCGACGCCGGAGCGAATGTCAATACGGCGGGCGACTACGGCGAGACGCCCCTGACATTAGCTTTGGCCAACGGCAATGCCGTCCTTTCCGCGCGCTTGCTCAGAGCCGGCGCTGACCCGAAGGCGACCCGCTGGAATGGCGAGACCACGCTGATGATCGCGGCGGGCGCGGGCAGCATGGAAGAAGTGAAGCTGCTGCTGGACGCCGGTTTAGATGTGAATGCACAGGAAAGCGAAAAAGGCCAGAATGCGCTCATGTGGGCCGCGGCGGAGGGGCATCCCGACGTTGTAGACCTGCTGATCCAACACGGCGCCAACGTAAACGCGGCCAGCAAGAAGGGCTTCACGCCCTTGCTATTCGCCACCATGAAGAACGACAGCGCCTCGATTCGACACCTTGTTAAAGCGGGAGCGGACCCCAACTACGCTCTGCCGGATGAAGACAAGACCAAGATGCTGGTTGTGGCGGGTGCTTATCACAGCACGGAGGCTGCTATCGCCTTGCTCGACGGAGGCGCTAATCCCAACGTTGCCGATCGCACCGGGAAAACACCGTTGCACCTGGCGGCGCAGGCCGGCTCGCTGGATCTGGTCAATAAGCTGATATCCAAAGGCGCCGATCTGAACGCCAAGACCGCGAAGGTGCCGCCTCCCGAAAACACCGTTTTCCGGCGAGCGGGCGGGGAACAAACGGCGCTGCTGCTGGCCGCCAAGTTCAACCATGTGGATATCATGCGAGCGCTGATCGATGCAGGCGCCGACGTCAAATTGAGGAATGAGGACGGGGCCGGCTTGTTTCTCGCCGCCGCCGCCAGCGGCCACGTAACGGCGGTGCAGCTCGCCTATCAATACGACAAGGACGTTAAGGCCGTCGACAACTACGGCTTCACCGCAATGCACGAGAGCGTGAACGCCACGGGGAATGTGGCGACGCAGCCGGAGCTCACTGAGCTTGTACAATACCTGGCCGACATCGGTGTTCCCCTCGACCAACCAGATAAGCGTGGGAGAACTCCCATTCAGGTGGGCGATGTTTTTCCGCTGGATCAGCCCATCCAGCGGATGGCCGACATCGTCATCCGCCGCGGAGGCACGCCACGTTATTTTCCGAAGGAATACGTGAAGCCCGCGGCGGGCGCTTTGAAGTAGGCTGCGGTCGCATCCGCAGACGGCTTCCCATCCGGTTTTCATCGGGATTGGGTGGGTGTATACTGTCCAACGAATCCCAGCAGCGTCAGCGCAGGAGCGACTCACTATGACCAACATTAAAATGACCGGCAAGAGTTCGAAATATCTAGGCATCGCGGTGCTTACAGCAATTTGCATGGCCGCATGGATGGGCAGGAGCAATGGGCAGCAAGGCTCGGCTTCCGTGAGCGTAAAGGCGGACGAAATCGGCGGCGTGGTAAGCAGCAGCAAGGGACCCGAAGCGGGTGTCTGGGTGATCGCTGAAACCACCGACTTGCCGACGCGCTATATCAAGGAAGTTGTCACAGACGACCGCGGACGCTACCTGATTCCGGCGCTGCCCAAGGCGAACTACACTGTGTGGGCGCGCGGCTACGGCCTGGTGGATTCGCCAAAGGTGCAGACCGCTACTGGTAAATCGGTCGACCTGAAGCCGACGATTGCACCGGACGCGAAGACCGCCGCCAAGCTGTATCCCGGCAATTATTGGTACTCACTGATGAAGGTACCGGAGAAGAATGAATTCCCGGGCACGGGTCCCACGGGCAATGGTATTTCACCGAACGTGAAGAGCCAGGGGCAGTGGATCCACCTGGTGAAGACCGACAGTTGCGAATCCTGCCACCAGCTCGGCGGCGAGTACACGCGCACGATTCCAGCGCTGTTCAAGAATTTCGATTCGCCGGCGAAGGCGTGGGAACGGCGCGTACGCTCGGGGCAAGCGGGCAACGCGATGGTCAGCGGCTTAGGGCAACTGGGGCCGCAGCGCGCCACCGCCGAATTCGGAAGCTGGAGCGATCGCATCGCGCACGGCGAAATTCCAGCGCAGGCTCCGCCTCGTCCGCAGGGCGTCGAGCGGAACGTCGTGATCACGCAGTGGGACTGGGCCGATCCGAAAGCCTATCTGCACGACGAAATCTCCACCGACAAGCGGAACCCGAGTCTGAACCCCAACGGCCTGATTTACGGATCGCCTGAAGAGAGCCGTGATGCGCTTCCGGTGCTCGATCCGGTGCGCCACACCACCAGCTGGGTGAAAGTTCCCTATCGCGATGCGAATACGCCCGGCCAGCCGAAGCCGCTCGAAGCTTCGGCGGTCTGGGGCGATGAGTCCATTTGGGATAGCCACGTTACCGTTCACAATCCGATGTTCGACAATACGGGTCGCGTGTGGTTCACCTCCCGCCTGCGGGCGCCGGACAACCCGGCGTGGTGCAAGGCAGGATCGAGCCAGCCGTCGGCGAAGATTACCCCCGTGGAGCGCTCCGGCCGTCAGCTCGCGGTTTACGATCCTAAGACCAAGCAGGTGTCGTTAGTAGATACGTGCTTTGCCACGCATCACCTGCTATTCGCTGAGGACGCGAACAACACACTGTGGACCAGCAGCGGTGGCGGCGGCGGGGTGGTCGGATGGCTGAATACGAAAGTCTGGGACCAGACGCATGACGCGCAGAAGGCGCAAGGATGGACTGCGCTGGTGCTCGACACCAACGGGAACGGCAAGCGCGATCCTTACGAAGAAGTCGATCAGAATGTCGCCGTCACGGCTACCGGCGAGAGCCTTGGCACCTCGGCCGCCCTGCCGCGCATTGCCACCGATGCCAAGAAGGATACACGCCTCAACGCAGCGTTTTACGGCCTGGCGATCGGCACGGATGGTTCTGTCTGGGGGAGCGTGCTGGGATTTCCGGGCGGGATCGTGCGTGTGGCTCCGGGCTCGAACCCTTCGGAAACGGCGCTGGCGGAGTACTACGAAGTGCCGTATAACAATCCGAAGGCGAAGGTGCAAGGCTTCTCGCCGCGCGGCATGGATATCGACCGCAACAACGTGGCATGGGTGGTGCTCGGCAGCGGGCATCTCGCCAGCTTCGATCGCAGCAAATGCAAGGGTCCGCTGAATGGACCCAAAGCCACCGGTCAGCATTGTCCTGAAGGCTGGACGCTGTATCCTTCTCCGGGTCCGAACTTCAAGAACGTGAAGGATTCGGGCAGCGTGGATTCGCACTACTACGACTGGGTGGATCAGTTCGACACGCTGGGACTCGGCAAGAATACGCCGATCGCCACCGGTAACGGCAGCGATTCGCTGCTCGCGCTGCAAAACGGCAAGTGGGTGGTGATGCGCGTCCCGTATCCGATGGGCTTCTTCGCCAAGGGCATGGATGGACGCATTGACGATCCCAACGCCGGATGGAAGGGCAAAGGAGTCTGGACCACCTGGGGTACGCGCACTCCGTTCCACTCGGAGACTGGCAAGGGGACCATGGACAAGGTCGTGCATTTCCAGGTGCGGCCGAATCCTCTGGCGGACTGATCTTCGCGACGACATTGTGCTGCTAACGGCCGTGGCGTAAGCGGCTATTCGTTGGGCTAGTCCGGCCCCTCGATCGGCCTAAAAATAGGAGACAATAGAAAGCAATATGCGATGTCCCGTGTGTGAATCTCTTGAACGCGAACGCAGGCTCATGAACCAGATTGAGGCAAACACCGTTTTGCAGCAGCGCTCCCAGATGATCCTGCCTTCTGTTGCCCATCGAGTGGATGCGCAACCGGATCAGGACCTGGACGAGGTCATTCGCTTTAGTAGAAAATGCCAGGCAAAGATCGCGTTCCGTCTCCAGCGGCATCAAGATCGCGAGCACGCGGCATAGAATTTCATCTCCTTCCGCCAGGAAAGTTTGCACTGCCCCTAGTTGAGCCGGAGCCGCTCCTCTTATGTCCGCCAGCGACCTGAAGCAGCCCGAGACTCCCGAAGCAAGGGCCCAATGGGGGAAAACGGCGGCAAGTCCGGAAGAGCAGTTCTTCCTGCGAGGCCCGCATGGACGCGGCTTTGAACTCGGCCGAGCGGTGCGGATCTTCCGCGAATTGATCCATGGCTTCCGTGCGCTTCACTTCGTAGGCCCGTGTATCACTGTGTTCGGGTCAGCGCGCTTCCCGGCGGAGAGCCGCTACTATGCCCTCACACGCGAGCTGGGCGCGAGAGTCGCGGAGACGGGCTTTACGGTCATGACCGGCGGCGGACCCGGCTTGATGGAAGCGGCCAACCGAGGTGCCAAGGAGGCCGGTGGCATCTCGATCGGCTGCAACATAGTATTGCCGCAGGAGCAAAAGCCAAATCCATACCTCGACAAATGGGTGGAATTCCGGTATTTCTTCGTGCGGAAGTTGATGCTGGTGAAGTACTCGTACGGTTTCGTAGCGGCACCGGGCGGATTCGGGACTCTCGACGAATTGTTTGAGGTCGCGACCTTGATCCAGACCGGAAAGATCAAGAACTTCCCTGTGGTGCTGTTGGGTATCGACTACTGGACGCCCCTGATCGAGTTCATTCGCGGATCGCTCCTGATGAACGCAGCTATTAACCCGCAAGATCTGGAGCATTTGCTGGTGACGGATTCGCCCGCGGAGGCCGTGGGTTTTATTCAGAAATCCGCTACCGAAAATTTCGGCCTGCGCTACGTTCCCCGGCGCCCGCGCAAGCTCCTGTTTGAACGCGGCGTCTAGTTGATGACTTAGCGTGCGCGGATGCCTTGACCGGGGCGCGCATCCGCTTGCAGTTTGCCGTCCCGGACTACAAAGGCGCCGCCGACCAGAACATAACGGAAGCCTTCGGAATACTGCGCGGGCTTTTCGTACGTGGCTTTGTCGATCACGGTGTTGGGATCAAAGACCGCTAAGTCCGCATCGGTGCCGATCTTAACCCGGCCTTTCTGGCGCATGGCGGGCGAGAACGCCTGCAGACGCTGCGCCGGCATGAGCGACGACTTGCGGATCGCTTCCATCAGCGTGAGTACCTTTTCCTCACGGACATATTTGCCCAGCAGACGGGCGTAGGTGCCGGCGGCGCGTGGATGACCGACGCCTGCTTCGAGGATGCCGTCGCTGGCAATCATCACCTGCGGGTGAGCCAGGATGAGGCTTATCATCTCTTCGGTATTGCTGAAGAGCACCACTGTACCGCCCTGTTTGCGGTAGCGGTCGAATAACTCCGGGTTCAAGCGCTCACCGGTGGCGGGCCACAGGAGATCGGAATAGTCTATGTGTTGCCGCTGTTGCCATCCGGGATCGAAGAGGGCCGATTCCAGACGCGTGGCGCCCGCAATATAAGGATAAGCTTCAGTGGTTACGTCGAGACCGCGGAGACGCGCGCCGTCGACCATGCGCAGCGCTTCGGGAGTCTGGCGCATGGCGGCGCTATTCAGGTGCACGACGTGCAGCGAAGCTCCCGAGACAGCGGCATCGGCAATCACTTCTTGCAAAGACCTCACGACGTCTCCGCTCGCCCGCATGTGGACAAATACAGGCCGCTTGAATTGAGCAGCGAGGTAGAACAGGTTGAGAATCTCGCCAGGGCTGGCGGTGGGAGTGTAGGTGATGCCCAGGCCCATTCCCAAACCGCCTTCGTCCAGTCCTTTTTTCACGGCGGCTTCGATGGCTTTTTGTTCCTCGAGAGTCGCGGCGCGAGTGTTGGCGGCATCGCGCGGCAGGAATTCGCCGCTATCGTGCATGACGGCCATGCGCGCCGGAATATGCCCGGAGCTAGCGCCGAAGTTGATCAGCGACTTCCCCTCACGGGCCGCGTACCATTCGCTCACTGGCGAGACGCCGACTTCGAGTTCCAGCGCGGTAGTGACGCCGTCCATGGCTTTGAAGCCGGCAGCTTCGAGAGTTTGCGAGTGCTGGTGGAGATCGATAAAACCGGGCGCGATCACCAGGCCGGCGGCATCCACTTCCACCTTGCCACGGAGCGGGCTGGCGGAGATCGCGGCAATCTTGCCGCCAGTGATGCCGACGCTGCGAACGGCATCCAGACCGGATTCGGGGTCCATCACACGGCCGCGTTGCAGAACCATGTCATAGGTCTGCGCGGCGAGAAGGGAAGGCAGCAAACACAGCAGGAAGCGCATGAGGCTAGTCTACAAGAGGTTGCGGGCGGTAGGATGAAGACGCGCGGGATTCATGCGGCTCATCAGCATCGGCGAGATTCTGTGGGATGTTATCGGAGGACAGGAGCACCTTGGGGGCGCCCTGCTGAACTTATCGGTGCACGCCGCGCGTCTGGGACACGAGGTGTGTCTGGTGAGCGCAGTGGGCGCAGACCAGCGTGGGGACCGTGCGCTCGAAGCGATGTCGTCGTTGGGCCTCTCGATCGATCTGGTTCAGCGCTCGGATGAATGGCCCACCGGAATCGTGACCGTAACGGTAGCTGACGGTGGACAACCTGAATTCGAAATCCACCGGCCGGCGGCCTACGATTCCATGATGCTCGACCAAGCTGCCTTGCAACGTCTGGCCGCGGGGAATCCGGATTGGGTTTGCTTCGGCACCCTGCTTTCCATGTATCCGCGCGGACGCAACCTACTGGTTGAGACAATGGAAACCCTTCCACGGGCACGTCGCTTTTACGATGTGAATCTGCGCCCCAAGTCTTTCACGTCGGAATTGGTTGTGGAACTGCTGGGGCGGGCCACTGTCGTGAAGCTTAATCAGGACGAAGTGCATTCCCTCGACGTGATGCTTCAAGGAGGCAACCACACGCTGGAGGAGTTTTGTCGTGATCACGCGGCGCGCTGGGGCTGGGAAGCGGTGTGTGTTACTCGTGACGAACAGGGTTGCGCCATACTCGTAGGCGATCAGTACGTGGAAGTTCCCGGGTACCGCGTGCAGGTTGCGGACGCGGTGGGCGCGGGCGACGCTTTCTCCGCCGCGTTTCTGCATGGTCTCAACGCCGGCTGGCCTGTGGCTCAGATTGGTGATTTTGCGAATCGTCTGGGTGCCCTCGTCGCGAGCCGTCCGGGCGGCGCCGCACTGTGGTCGCTCGATCAGGTTGAAGCGCTATCGCGATCCGGTTAGCTTCGCGGGTTCCAGGCCGCTCTCCTTCATCGCTGCATAGGCGGCCGGTGACGCAAGCCACTGGATGAGCGCCTTGGCTGCTTCCGGCTGCTTTGACGTCGTCGGGATGCCCGCGGCGAAAATCGTAACTCTTTGGGCCCCGGGTGGCAGCGGTCCTACGATATCGATGCCCTTCACCGGACGCAATTCGCTGATCTGTTGGAAGCCGATCTCGATCTCTCCCCTCGCCACAGCTTCGCCTACTGGGTCGGCCTCGATTTTTCTGCTCTTGCCCCGGATCTGATCGGCGATTCCTAGCTTCGGAAATAACTCGGTAGAGAGATAGACGCCGCTAGCGCTGTCGGAGTAAGCGATCGATCTCGCAGCCAGCAGAGTCTGCTTCAGGGCATCGATGGTGGTGATGTCCGGCTTGGGCGCACCGGCCTTGACAGCCATGCCGATGCGGGATTGGACCAGATCGATGCGGCTGCCGGCCCGGACCTTACCCTGCTTGATCAGATCGGCGAGCGCGGGCGCGGCCATAATGACGACGTCAATCGCCTCACCGCGTTCAAGGCGGAGCGGGATGGCGTTGTGCGTGGTTCCCATGGAGGGTCCGAATTCGGTCACTAGCTTGCTGTGGGTGGCGCGTTCATATTCCGGGACCAGTTTCAGGTAGGCGGCCGTGAACGCCCCGGAAGTCACCACTTTAATCTCGGCCGCCCGCACTGTAATGGCGCCCAGCAGCGCACAGGCCAAGGCCAGGACTTTGGCCCTGGCGAAACGTCTGTCGGAAATGGTTTTCATGGGCTCGTATTATTATGCTCTAAACGTTCGTACCGCCGCGCAGGGTCCTGCATGGATGTAGAATATCTGCATGCCACGCCGCATCGCTTTGCTGCTCATCTCCACGCTGGCCTATGCCGGCGTTACCCGCGTCGAGATCACCCAGCGCCATGATCTCGCCATGGTGAACTATGAAGAGATCGTCGGCAAGGTCTATTTTGCCGTCGATCCCAAGCTCCCGCACAACCTGATCATTGTCGACCTCGACCGCGCTCCGCGCAACGCGAAGGGGCTAGTCGAATTCTCCGCCGATCTGTATGTGCTGAAGCCCAAGGATCCCGCGAAGAGCAACGGCACCGCGCTGCTTGAAATCTCCAATCGCGGAGGCAAGGGAATGCTGGGCATGTTCGACCTTGCGCAGGGATCGGCGCCTCCTCACACTGCGGCCGATCTCGGCGATCCTCTGCTGTTCCAGTCCGGCTATACGCTGGTGTGGGTGGGCTGGGAGTTCGATGTTCCCGACAGCACCAATATGAAGCTCTACGCACCCGTGATCCGTGGCATCACCGGACCGGTGCGCGCTGAAATCATCGTGGATAAACGCGAGACCACTGCTTCCCTCGCCGATCGCAAACAAATCCCCTATTCGGTCGCCGATCAGTCCTCCGCGACGCTCACCGTGCGCGACCACCCCACTGGCCCCGTTACTGCGATACCGCGCGATCACTGGAAATTCAACGCCGATGCCACCGGCATCGAATACGCCGCGGGTTTTGAACCGGGCCGCATTTACGACGTGGTCTATACCGGCAAGGACCCTGCCATCACGGGCTTGGGACCCGCCGCCATCCGTGACTACATTGCTTATATGAAGCAGCAAGGCGAGGTGAAGCGGGCCATTGGCTTCGGCACTTCACAAAGCGGCCGCTTCCTGCGCAAGTTTCTTTATGATGGCTTCAATGCCGACGAACAAGGCCACCGGGTCTTCGACGGATTGTGGGCGCACGTCGCCGGCGCCGGCCGAGGTAGCTTCAATCATCGCTTCGCGCAGCCCTCGCGCGACGGCCATACGTGGATGAACTTTCTTTACCCCACGGATCTGTTCCCCTTCACCGACGAACCGGAAAGCGACGGCGGAATCACCGACAGCATGCTCGCGCGCGCAAAAAAGGACGGCGTGGTGCCGAATGTTTTTTATACCAACGGATCGTATGAATATTGGGGGCGCGATGCCGGCCTGATTCATACCAGTCCCGACGGGAAGAAGATGATCGCGCCACCGCCCACCACGCGCATCTATTACATCGCCGGGACGCAGCACGGCGCCAACGCGAAGCCCGAAAAAAATGGCACGCAAAACCGCGCCAATCCGCAGGATTACCGCTACGCGATGCGCGCGCTGCTGGTCGCGATGAACTCCTGGATCACGAATGGAACCGCGCCGCCCGACTCGCAAATCCCGCGCGTCGATAAGGACAACCTGGTCGCGCCCGGCGCTCTGGCGTTTCCGAAAATACCGGGCGTGAATCTTCCCTCCGAACCCAACTTCGCCCTGCGTCTGGATTTCGGCCCCGATTTCGCGGCCAAAGGCATCGTCGCCTATGAGCCTCCAAAGGTCGGCAAGCCGTTCCCCACACTGGTTCCGCAAGTGAATCGCGACGGCAATGAAACCAGCGGCATCCAGTTGCCGGAACTCGCTGTTCCCCTCGCCACCTATACCGGATGGAATCTTCGAGACGCTTCCATCGGCGCACCGGAGGAAATTCAGAGCATGGTCGGTTCCTTCATACCGTTCGCCCGCACCAAAGCGGAGCGCGAAAAAACCGGCGATCCTCGGCCTTCGATTGAAGAGCGTTATGCGAGCAAAGAAGATTATCTAAAGAAGGTGGAGATCGCAGGGAGACAATTAGCTCAAGAACACCTGCTGCTCGATAGCGACGTCGAAAAAATCAAGGCGAGGGCCAGCGCGCGCTGGGATTCACTCCTGCAGTGATTCGACAGCGAAGGCGGCAGTTTTCAGTCCCCGAGCATCGGCGAACGTGAGGCATCCTGGCTCCTGCCCACATATTCGTCGAGAGCCCGATCCAACAATTCTACGCGCCAGTTCAAGTCCTGAATATGATTGAGCAAGTACTGTCTATTCTGCGGCCGGGCCGACTTCAATTTTCTGCATAGCCGCTGCTCCAGAGTTCGAATCCCGATCAGTTCATCGGCGATCCACGAAGTTCGGCCGAATTTCATCGGATCATCCTGGAGCAGGTCGTTCTTGTGGGCATTCACGGAACTCGTCCTAGCACCTTTAGATCCAAACCGCGCCATCACCTGCTCGCATCAACCCTCACCTGTAACACGTTAGTTTTAGATTTGTTCGAGAAGTTAGCGCTGGGGGAATTCACCCAGTTGGAGTCGTAAGGTATCGCAGATATTTCACTCCTGGACTGTCAGAATTGCTGGAGTAGGACGCTCAAGCGGGCCTTTCTCATGTGTTGTCTTAGGCTTCAGGCTGGCATTCGACTTGCCTGGATACTTATGACTCGCCTGCGCCATTCGGCGGATGGATTTATCCGAGGCGAACAAAGAGAGAATAAATTAAGGTCGGTGCCGATGCCGATCAGGCGGGGTGAACACAATGCTTGGATGGTTGACGGTCTTTGGAATGTTGACGTTGGGCAGCTCCATGACGATGATTCTGGGAAAGGCTCCGACGGTCCCGGCGGTAACGGCTAGTTTATTGTTTGCGGTCCTGTTCTTCCTCTGTCTTTTGACGCGGGTGGTGCGCGGCCGCGCTTGACGTTCCAGGGTCACATGACGACCCAACGTCGCATGCCAGCGAAATCCGTTCGGGTGGTGTTTGCGATCTATTCTTCCGGCGAAGAAGCCGAGAGAGCGTATCGAACCGTGTGCTCGGCGGGACGCGGGCGCGTCTGTTTGCTGCTGACGCCCAACACCAAACCCAAGCCGCAGTCAAAGTTGAGCCGCTATGGAGCACTCCAGTTTGACGGCGAGAATGTCGTCCTCGTGGAATCCCCACGCTCCGAAGTTCAAGCCATTGTAAAAGAGCTGCGCCGGGCTGGCGAGCCTTCGATTTTCATGCTTGCGGAGCGGGCTCCCGAAACCGCGCCCGCAGCGACAGGCCCGGCTCCCGCGTCGATAGAAGAGATGGCGCGAAATTGCTCCGAGCGCCATAATGCGGCGCCGCTGCTCAAGAAGCAAATTCTGTCTCGATTGAGCCATTGCGAGTCGGAGCTGGAAACGGTTGGCGGGAGTTTATCCGAAGCCGCGCGTTTAGACCACACCTTGACCGCGTCGGCGGAATGGTTACTGGACAATGCCTATCTCACCCGCACCAGCATTGCGGAGATTCGCCGATGCCTCCCGCGGAATCATATTCGGTCGCACTCCGGGCAGTACGGTTATCTTTGCGTCTACGAGCTGGCGGCCGACCTGGCGCGATATTCGGACAATGTCGTGGACGAAGCCAACATTTCAGAGGCGCTTACCGAATATCAAAAGTGGACGACGCTCTCAATCTCCGAACTGTGGTCGTTTCCTCTGCTGCTTCGGCTATCTCTGATTGAATCGCTCACGGTTCTCGCCGCGGGCGTGGACCACGCTCAACAAATTCGCGATGCGGGCTATTTCTGGGCGAATCGATTGGCGGTCAGTTCCCGCCGCGAACCGGAGTTATTTGACAGCGTCCTGCACCTGCTGGAGTCCGAACCCGTGGCGGGCGAGCCCTATTT
The DNA here is from genome assembly GCA_963779075.1 of Bryobacterales bacterium. Taxonomy (GTDB): domain Bacteria; phylum Acidobacteriota; class Terriglobia; order Bryobacterales; family Bryobacteraceae; genus Palsa-187. The sequence continues at coordinate 9,179 of CAVZWS010000008.1, read as the reverse complement.
TGCGACGTGCCTGGTCGAACAACTCCAGGATGAGGATCGCGCGCTGGCGCCCGCGCAGCAGTGGATAGAAGCGCGGCTCGGAATGCCGCTCGCGGAAGTGGTGCGAAACGAACACAATCGCGAGGCCGCGGAACGTTTGTCGATCGCCAATGCATTTGGCAGTCTGCGCTCACTCGCGAGATTGGATTTTAGAAAAATCTTTGAGGCCACCAGCCTGGTGGAAGCGGAGTTGCGCACCGATCCCACTCATGCGCACAGCGATTTTGCGACGCGCGACCGGTCGAGGAAGATTGTAGAGCACATCTCGCGGCATTGTGGAACCGGAGAGTTGGATGTAGCCCGCCGCGCGGTCGCCCTCGCCCGGCAAACCGATCGGCCAGAAGCGGCGTCGGTATCGTATTTCTTGTTGGCGGAAGGCGTCACGGAGCTGGAACAGGATCTTGGGGCGAGGATGCCTTTCCGGATTCGCGTAACTCGCGCTGTCCGGCGCAGAGCAACGCCAATTTATCTCGGGAGCCTGGTGGGCTTGACCGCGTGGTTCCTGGCATTGTCGCTGGCATTCGCGTGGGACTTAGGTGTTCACCAGCCGCTCATGCTAGTCATCCTGGGCGCACTGGCGTTGTTTCCATTGAGCGAATTGACGGTTCAGATTATCAACGCGCTGGTGATTTCGCTGCTGCCGCCCGATCCGCTCCCGAAGATGGAATACAAGGACGGAATCCCGAGCGATCACGCAACACTGGTAGTCGTGCCCATGATGCTGTCGAGCACGGAAGTGGTGCGGCTCGAAGTGGAAAAACTGGAGGTCCGCTTTCTTGCGAATCAGGAGCCCAACGTTTTCTTCAGCCTCTTTTCGGACTACACGGATTCTCCGGAAGCCACGGCGTTCGGAGACGTCGAAGTTCTGGCGGCGGCCCGGCAGGGCATTGAACAATTGAATAGCCGCTATGGCGGCGGCCGCTTTCTTCTGTTTCATCGGCCCCGCGTATGGTCTGACAGCGAGAGACGTTGGATCGGGCGCGAGCGCAAGCGCGGCAAGCTCGAAGACTTGAATGCATTCCTCTGTGGCGAAGGCGACGCGTCCATCAAGATCGTGGGGGACTTGCCGCTGCCCATTCACTACGTGATCACATTGGATGCCGATACCCAGCTGCCTCCCGAAAGCGGAAGGCGTCTGATCGAGACGCTGGCGCACCCGCTAAACCAAGCGGTTCTCGACCCGGCGACGCGAGTCCGCAAGCGCGGGTATGCGATCATTCAGCCGCGCGTCAGTATTTCGTTGCCGGGCGCGACGGCGACCCACTTCACGCGAGTGTTCGCCGACAGCCTGGGCACCGACCCCTATTGCCAGACCGTCTCCGACGCGCAGCAGGATCTGTTTGGAGAAGCCATCTTCCACGGCAAAGCAATTTATAACGTGCGGTCTTTCCGTCAGGCCGTCGGCGACCGATTTCCTCCCGAGACCCTGCTGAGCCACGACCTGATTGAAGGCGCCTACGCCGGCGTGGGGCTGGCCAGCGATATCGAGCTGTTCGAACACATGCCATGCGACTATGCGACCTACAGCACGCGCCAGCATCGCTGGATACGCGGCGATTGGCAGATCGCGCCGTGGATGCTGGGACGCGTGCCTTCCGCCCGCGGGGGTTGGGAACGAAATCCCCTGAGTATCATCAATCGATGGCGGATTTTTGACAACTTGAGGCGCAGTCTGGTCCCTAGCGCGTCCATGCTGCTCCTGCTTTTCGGGTGGCTGACTTCGAAGGCCCCCGGTGTGTGGAGCCTGCTGGTGGGCCTGGCGGTGGCGATTCCCGCAGTCGCACCATTGTTCGAACGCTCCGCCAGATACTTGCATGGATCGGTGCGCGGCTGGCGGGGAGCGTTCGACGAAGTCGTGCGGGCGGCCGTCCTATTGGCGTTCCTTCCGCATCAGGCGTGGCTTTCGGTGGATGCGATCGTGCGCGTGGTTTATCGGCGATGGATCAGCCGCCATCACCTGCTGGAATGGCAAACCACCGACAGCGCCTCACGGAACCAATCCCAGCTAAGCTCCACCATGCGCCACATGCTGATGGTGTATGGATTCGCGGTTGTCCTCATGATCGTAACGCGGGTGGAGAACAGATTCGCTCCCGCGGCGTTCTTCTTGGGGCTGTGGGCTCTTTCCCCGCTGTTGATGCATTGGCTATCGCGTCCCGCCCGCGATTCTCGCAGACATCGCTTCGAGATCGGAAACAACGCGTTCTTGCGGATCATGGCGCGCCGCACGTGGCGCTACTTCGACGATCTGGTAGGACCCGCGATGAACTGGCTTCCGCCGGACAACTCGCAACTGGCGCTACATATCGAGGTGGCCCCGCGCACGTCGCCTACGAATATCGGTCTCTGGCTCACTTCGGCGCTGGCGGCGCGCGATTTCGGATATCTGACACCGGACGATCTCTGGCGCCGCTGCTCGCAAACCATGACTACGCTCGATCGCCTGGAGCGGTATGAAGGGCACCTACTGAACTGGTACGACACGCGAACGCTAGCGCCCCTTGAGCCACGCTATATTTCGACTGCCGACAGCGGCAATCTGCTGGCTTGCCTGTGGGTGCTGGAACAGGGATGCCAGGACACGCTGCGCGCGCCGGTGCTGGGACATCAAAGCCTGCGAGGACTCGCGGATACTTTATCGGTCCTGCGGGACGCCTGCGAATCGGATCCCCTGACCGCCGTCCACATGAGTGCGCTGCGCCGCCTGCTGCGCGGCAAATCGGAGGGCTACGCGGTGATCGGCCGGCTGCGGCTGGCTCTGGCCCCCATCCAACAATTACGGGAAATGCAGACAGGTGAGGAGGTTTGCTACTGGGCATCGCGCCTCGAAGCTGAGTTGCGATCCTGGACCGAAACCGTGGATCTTTACCTCAAATGGATGGAGACTCTCATGCGCGCGCCTGAGGCAACCGTGCGAGTCCTGGGCGAGCAGGTGGGCAGGTTGCGGCGCCGCGCGGTGCGCACCGTTCCCTCGCTGAATGCGCTGGCCTCCGGCCATTCCGGCCCGGTGGATGAAATCTTGACGCGCCGCTTGGACCCGGGATTGCCATCGGAAGTTGCGGGATGGCTCAATCAGCTTAACGCGGAATACCAGGAAGCCCGCGCCAACGCGGCCCGAACCGTCGCCAATCTGGAGCTCCTGGCCGCCTCCGCCGAGAGTCTGGCAAACGGCATGAACATGCGCTTTCTGTATGACCAGGAGAGACGCATGTTCGGCATTGGATACGCCGTGGGCGCTCCCGTGATGTTCACCAGCCACTATGACTTGCTGGCAAGCGAATCGCGAATCGCGAGTCTGGTCGCGATGGCCAAAGGTGATGTTCCAGTGGAGCACTGGTACTCCTTGTCCCGGCCGTGCGTGCCTTCGCGTGGCGGGCAGACACTGCTGTCGTGGAGCGGCACTGCCTTCGAGTATTTGATGCCGGCTCTGTTCACCCGCCTGTTCGCGAACTCGTTGCTCGAAGACGCATGCAGAGACTGCGTCGGCCGGCAGATCGATTACGGAAAGCGGATGAATGTTCCCTGGGGCATTTCGGAATCTGCCTACAGCGCCTTGGACGCTAGTCAGACCTATCAGTATCAGGCGTTCGGCGTGCCGCAACTGGCGCTAAAGCCTGGCCTTGACGCCGAAGGAGTAGTGACCTCGCCCTATTCGACGATGCTGGCGCTTCCCGTTCAGCCGGGGGCCGCGGTGGCGAACCTTAAGCATCTGGAAGAACTCGGGCTGGTGGGACCGATGGGATTTTATGAAGCCATCGACTTTACGCGCGCCGCCAAGCGCCAGGGCGAACGTGGCGTGATCATTTACGCCTATATGGCGCACCACCAGGGAATGAGCCTGCTGGCGCTCGACAACACCGTGCACCGCTGTGTCATGCAACGCCGCTTCCACGCCGATCTGCGTATTCGCGCGATCGAATCCGTCCTGTTCGAACGGATTCCGCTGACGAATTCCTCTTTGGAGAAAGACACCAGCGCTACGCTCGCCGTCCGTCCGTCGACGACGGAAGAGCCCGCGGAGCGCATTTGGAAGGGGACGAGTGCCGTCCCGCACGTTCACTTTTATGGAAACGGCCGCTATTCGCTTATGGTGACGGATTCCGGAGGCGGCTATAGCCGGTGGAAGGATCTGGATCTGTCGCGCTGGCGTTCCGACACCACACTCGATGCCTGGGGCAGCTTCCTCTATATTCGCGATACGCGCTCGGACGCGCTGTGGGCTGCAGCCGCCAAGCCGGTCGGTAGCCAGTTGGGCTCCGCGGAGGCGCATTTCTCGGCCGATCGGGCCGGATATCGCCGCCAAGTCTTCGGCATCGAGACCATCATGGAGGTGACGGTGGCGCCCGAGGACGACGTCGAGTTGCGGCGGGTGAAGGTGATCAATCGCTCCATTCGAACCCGGCCGCTGGAATTCACCAGCTATTGTGAGCTGGCGCTGACGCCCCACGCGGCCGACAAAGCCCACCCTGCCTTCGCCAAGATGTTCGTTGAAACCGAGCGAACTCCCGATGACATTCTGCTGGCTCAGCGGCGTCAGCGCTCGCCCGAAGACCCGCAAGTGTGGGCCGCGCATTTCTTGGTGGGGGCTCCTGGCAAGCTGCAATCCGAGACCGACCGTGCAAAATTTCTCGGCCGCGACAACACCGTGGAATTTGCGGAATCCTTGCGGCGCCCGCTAACGGGCTCGGCCGGGATTGTTCTCGATCCGGTGTTCAGCCTGCGCTGCCGCGCCACTCTGGAGCCGCTCGCCCAAATCGAATTTGTGCTGGTGACGCTGATTGCGAATTCGCGCGAGGAAGTGCTGGCGCTCGCGGCAAAATATCATCGTCCCGAATCCATTACGCGATCCTTCGAGATGGCGTGGACCCGCAGCCAGCTGGAGTTTCGCTACCTCGGAATCGGTCCTGCCAAGAGTCACCGCTTCCAGGAACTCGCCGGCAATCTGCTCTACTCCAATCCCAACCTTCGAGTGCCTGGAGTGAGGCTGCAGAGGAATCGGCTGGGACAATCCGGTCTGTGGGGCTATGGGATTTCCGGCGATCTCCCTATGGTCATCGTGATCATTGCCGATGTCCGCTCGCTCCCTTTGGTCCGTGAGCTTCTGCTGGCACACACTTACTGGCAAATGCGAGGGTTCCGCGCCGACCTCATTGTTCTCAATCAAGAGGGCCCCAGTTACGATCACCCGCTGCATCACCAGCTACAGCGTCAACTGGACGCTCACCCAAGAGAAGTCGGCGATAATCAGCGGGGAGGAGTGTTCCTGATCGATTCGAGCGAACTGCCGCAGCCTCAACTCGATTTGCTTTTGTCCGCTTCCCGTGTGGTGCTCACAGGTAACCGCGGATCGCTACAGCAGCAACTCGCGATCGCCGCGAAGAATCCAGATCAACCGGCGTTTGTTAGAACCGGCACCGGAGCGGAGGAGCCTTCCGTCCCCTTACCGTTTCTCGAACTTCCTTACTTCAACGGGCTGGGCGGTTTCACCAAAGACGGGCGGGAATATGCGATCTATCTGGCTCCCGGAAGCAAGACACCCGCGCCTTGGGCCAACGTCATGGCCAATGCGAACTTCGGCGCGCTGGTGACCGAAAGCGGACTGGGATTCACCTGGCGCGGCAACAGCCAGACCAACCGGCTGACGCCGTGGCATAACGATCCGGTGACAGACCCGCAATCGGAAGTCATTTATTTGCGCGACAACGATAGCGGCGCGAGCTGGAGTCCCACGCCGCGGCCCATTCGCGAGAATGACGCCTATAGGGCTCGCCACGGCCAAGGGTACACGGTGTACGAGCACAACAGCCACGCCATCGGGCAGGAACTGACGGTATTCGTGCCGCTGAACGACGACGGAACCGGCGATCCAGTGAAGGTGTGCCGCCTGCGGCTTCGTAACGATTCCTCGCGCCGCCGCCGGGTCACGGCGCTGTATTTCGTCGAGTGGGTGCTGGGAACGAATCGCGAAGACCAGCAGCCGCATATACAAACTATCTACGATCAGGAATCCGGCGCCCTGTTCGCAAGACAATCGTGGAATGGCAGTCAGCCGAATCAAATTGCATTCGCGGCGGCGAGCCCGCGCGCGGCATCTTATTCGGGAGACCGCACGGCGGTGCTGGGACGCAACCGTTCGGCGTCCAAGCCCGCGGCGCTGGAACGGATGCATCTCGATAATCGCGCGGGCGCAGGGCTCGATCCGGCGGCGGCGCTTCAGATTGAAGTTTCGCTCGAACGCGGCGCACAAGTGGACGTCATTTTCCTGCTGGGAGAGGCTGGGAGCGCCGAAGAAGCGCGGGCGATTATCAGCCGCTATCAAACGGCGGAGCAAGTCGAGCGAGCCTGCACGGCGACCCGCAAATCCTGGGATTCGACGCTGGGCGTATTGCAAGTGCGAACACCGGTTCTTTCCACCGACTTCCTATTGAATCGGTGGTTGCCCTACCAGGCCCTGAGCTGCCGCTTTTGGGCCCGCTCCGGATTTTACCAGTCCAGCGGGGCTTTCGGCTTCCGCGACCAGCTTCAGGATACGCTGGCTCTTGTGTATGCGCGCCCTGGGATCACGAGGGCACACATCCTGCTTTCGGCCAGCCGGCAATTCGTTGAAGGCGACGTGCAGCATTGGTGGCACGCCGACACCGGCATGGGCGTGCGTACGCTCTGCTCCGACGATCTGCTGTGGCTGCCGTACGTGGTGTCGCATTACATTGCTGTCACCGGAGACATCGGAATCCTGGACCAGGAAGTCCCGTTCCTGGTAGGCGAGCCGCTGAAGCCGGGTGAACACGAGCGCCTGTTTGTGGCCGAGGTATCGACGCACACCGCCCCGCTGTGGGAACACTGCCGGCGCGCGATTGAGCGCGGCTGGAGGCTCGGCTCGCATGGACTGCCTTTGTTCGGTAACGGCGATTGGAACGATGGGATGAATCTCGTCGGCATCGAAGGCAAGGGCGAAAGCGTTTGGCTGGCATGGTTCCTTTGCGTGGTGGTCGATTCGTTCGCCCCGTGGATCGAAACGCAGGAGCCGGGCGTCGTTGCGGAGTGGCGTGGCCGAGCGGCGATGTTAAGAGATGCGATCGAATTTTTCGCTTGGGATGGCGACTGGTATCTTCGCGGATTTTTCGACAACGGCGCGCCTCTGGGTTCCCATGCAAATGCGGAGGCCCGCATCGATTCCATCGCGCAGTCCTGGGCAGCGATGGCTAAAGCTCCGCCTGCGCGCGTCCGCCGCGCCATGGAATCCGCCGACCGGATTTTAGCGGACGGGACGAATCACCTGGTGCGTCTTTTTACGCCGCCCTTCGACCATTCAACGCCGCATCCCGGCTACATCATGGGTTATCCGCCAGGCTTGCGCGAAAATGGCGGACAGTACACGCATGGCTCCCTGTGGATGGCCATGGCGTGGGCCCGACTCGGGGAGGGTGGCGCTGCGGTGCGCCTACTCACGATGATGAATCCCGCGGAGCATAGCCGGAACCTCGATGATGCCGCCCGCTATCGCGCAGAGCCCTACGTTGCCGCGGCTGACGTGTCGACCGCCGTGGGAAGAGAGGGGCAGGCCGGATGGACCTGGTACACGGGCTCAGCCGGTGTGATGTATCGCGCTTGGATCGAAGACGTTCTGGGATTCAAACTCCGCGGCGATCTTCTGACTCTCAGCCCGGAGTTGCCGGAAGAGTGGCCCGGGTTCGACATCACCTATCGCTACCGCTCCAGCGTGTATCAAGTCGCAGTGCAAAAAGATGCGTCAATCGGGGCGACGACGATGTCAGTGGATGGCGGCGCGCCGGCAATTCGGGATACGCTTCAACTGAACGGCGACGGCGGCACTCATCGCGTCGAGGTCCGGATTCCTGGCAAAGCGAAGTCCCTTCGGCCGGCGGAGGTCCCGGCTAGGATCGGGGCCGGCAATAGAGCCGATCGGGCCAAAAACGTTGTGCCTGTCTCATGACGGGCGCGCGTTGGGCGCGTCCGCAGGATATATTGTATGAAGGCATACGTTCCCTGTTGAAGAAGGAGATCCCCATGCGCGCCTGGAAATACGCTCTCTTGATCCCGCTCGCGGTTGGCTTGCTGACGGCAGCCTATGAGCGAACACACACCGACCATCTCATGGTCGACGCCGCCAAGAACTATCTGGCGTCGCTCAACCCGGATCAGCGCAAACTGACTTCTTTCGCACTCGACAACATGGACGAACGCACGCACTGGCTTTACACGCCGTTTCTGCGCCATGGCCTGACGCTGCGCGAGATGACCCAGACGCAGCGGAATCTTGCGGAGGCGCTGGTGGCCGCCGGCCTTTCATCACAGGGATTGGTGAAGGCCCACACCATCATGAGTCTCGAAGAGATTCTCTTCATTCTTGAAAAGAACGGCGACATGGAGCGCGATCCCGGCAAATACTTCGTCTCCATTTTCGGTGAACCCTCCGAGCGCGGCGCATGGGGATACCGCTTCGAAGGCCATCACGTAAGCCTCAACTACACCATCGTCGATGGCAAGATTGCTTCGTCGCCGAGTTTCTTCGGCTCGAACCCTGCTCAGATTCTGGACGGGCGGCGCAAAGGCTTGCGCGCTCTCGCTCGCGAGGACGACCTGGGGTACAAGCTGGTGGACTCACTGACCGGAGAACAGCGCGCCATCGCCGTGGTCGATAAGGTAGCCCCCGCGGACTTACTCACTACCAACTCGCGCAAGGCCGCATTGAACGGCCAGCCCAATGGACTGGCTTACGCGAAGATGACGGCGCCGCAGAAGGAAGCCATGGATGCGCTGATTGCCGAATACGCCAACGATTTTCCGCCGGAGATCGCCTCCCAACGCGTGGAGCAGTTCCACCGCTTGCAAGGCAACGCATTTTTCGCCTGGTCCGGTCCTGTCGAACCCGGCCAGAAGCACTACTACCGTGTGCAGACGCCTGAGTTCCTGATCGAGTTTGACGATACGCAGGACAACGGCAACCATATCCACAGCGTGTGGCGCGATTACAAGAACGATTGGGGCGAGGATCTTCTCGCTGCTCACTACAAAGCGAGCCACTAACCTAGCGCTGCTCGGAGATTTCGATCCGCGGTGTCGCCGGGTTGAAATCGGCGCGCTCTTCGTAGCCGGAATTCGTCAGTTGACGCTGCCGC
>CAVZWS010000007.1:0-155822 GCA_963779075.1 Bryobacterales bacterium | reverse complement strand
CAAACCATTCAATACGGAGCTCCCAACAAAGTTGTGTACTTTTCGGTGGACGGCTCACCCGTGGCGGACAGGCGAACCGTGGTCGAGACCAGCAACTGTAATCAATGCCATGTTTCGCTCCAGGTACACGGTACGTTGCGCAATAATACCGAGTACTGCGTGCTTTGCCACAACCCGTCGAATACGGATGGGGCCAGACGCCCTACCGCCACGCTCGCTTCCGACAAGGCCGCGCCGGCTCAGGGTATCAACTTCAATCTGCTGGTGCACCGCATCCATTACGGTATCAACATGCAGGCGTCCAAACGGACCTATGTCGTGGTCGGTTTCGGCGGCAGCCACAACGACTTCTCGGATACGCTGTTCCCCGCGATGAGCCCCACCGGCGAGGCGACGGATACCAGGAACTGCTCCTTGTGCCACGTCAACGGCAGTGAACAAAACCTTCCCCTAGGGCTTAATCGCGTCAACGACCCGCAGGGTCCGGTTGATCCTAACCCGGCAATTTCCTCAGCCTGTTCGGGTTGCCATCTAAGTCTTCCGGCGGCGTCACACATGCTCTCGAACACCACGATTCTGGGCGAAGCATGCACGGTGTGCCACAGTTCCGGGGCCGCTTTTGCCGTCGACCAGGTGCATGCGCAATATTGACTTGCGTCCGTGCTGGGCGGTCCTCTTTCTCGCGGCCTTGTAGCGGGGCAGCCCAACCTGCGCTTCCGGCCGGCTATGTGGGTTCGGAAGTTTGCGGGGCCTGCCATGAAGATATTTTCAAGGCTTTTCAAAAGAGCCCGCACCACGCGGTCGAAGCCGACAAGAGGCGTGGATTTGAAGGACGGTCTTGTGAGTCCTGCCACGGTCCCGGGCCAGAAACATATAGAATCGACTTCCGCCGCGGATATCCGCAATCCTGGCAAACTTGCTGCGGTTGCAGCCGACAAGATCTGCCTCACTTGTCACCTGAACCAGCCGACGCACGTGGGACGCCTCCAAAGCAGTCACATGAAGAACCAGGTTTCTTGCACGTCCTGTCATAAAGTTCATGCGAATGGGGGACATGATTTGGTGGTCCGCCAGGCTTCCGCCGTCAACGAACAGTGCGCGAGTTGCCACTTGAATGTATGGGCGCAGTTCCAACAGCCGAATCACCATAAGCTGCCCGAAGGCGCGATGTCGTGTGTCGATTGCCACAATCCGCACGGCAGCATCCGTCCGGCAATGATGCAGTCGTTCGGCTCCAACGAACCGGGATGCTTCAACTGCCACGGGGACAAACGCGGGCCCTTTACGTTTGAACACGCTCCCGTGCGGTTTGAGGGTTGCGGCGCGTGTCACGAGGCGCATGGTTCGGCCAACCCGCGCATGTTGATCCGGCAGGAAGTGCGCCTGGTGTGTCTGGAGTGCCACGCGAATCTGCCCGGCGTAAACAACACGCGCCCGGTTGTCGGAGTAGTGCCGCCATCGTTCCACGATCTGCGTTCACCACGTTTTCAAAACTGCACGGTCTGTCATCAAAAGATTCACGGAAGCCATGTGGATAGGAACCTTTTGCGATGAAGACACTGTGCTTCATTGCCATGGTCTTACCGCTGCTGGCACAGCAGCCACCGCCCGCGCAGCAACCCACTGCAACGCAGCCACCGCCGGCGACTGCTCCCGCAGCGAGTGCACCGGTGGCCAGCGAGGCGGCCTCACCGGTCCCCTCGACTGAGAACTGGCTCACCGGTTCGATTGATCTGGGCTATCGCTGGCAAACGGGAGTGGGTGGCAGCCTCGACACTTACCGCAGTATTGTGAATCTCGGCTCCGGCCCCAAGCTTTTGGGGGCCGACTTCACCGTTACCGATCCCAAGAGCCGTTTGTTCGATCAGATTCAGGTACGGGCCTATAGTTGGGGAGACGAACCGTACGAGACGGTTCATGTCGGAGTGAGAAAAACGAAACTTTACGAATTCAACGCCGATTACCGCGATTTTGCCTATTTCGACTTTCTGCCTTCCTACGCCGATCCTTTGCTTTCCTCCCGCGGCATCGGCTCTCAACGAACAATCCTTCGACACGCGCCGCCGCCTGGGCAGCTTTTCTCTGGACCTGCTGCCGGGAAATTGGATCGTTCCCTACTTCGCTTACGACCGCGACTCCGGATCGGGAACAGGGGCGACCACGTTCGTCTCCGACGCGAACGAATTTGCGGTGCCGAACACCATGTCGGATCGAACTAATCTCTATCGAGGCGGAGTCCGCATCGAGCTCAAGCGCTTTCACGTGACCCTCGAAGAGGGCGGAACCACTTTTCAGGACAATCAGACGGTCTATCAAAACTCCGGTTCAATCAACCACGGCAATGTCCCGAGTCCTTTTTTCGGGCAGAAGATAGATCTGACCAGTCTGCTCGCTTCTTACGGAATTGACGGTTCGAGCACTTACAGTAAAGCTCTGTTCACGGCCAACGTGACGCCGTGGCTGGATCTCTACGGCCAGTTCCTCTACAGCCAGCCTAAGACGAACGTCAATTATCAGCAGAGCAACACGGGGAACCTGGTGCTGCAAAGTCAGTTGCTGTTCTACACCAGCCAGCAGTATTTGGTTTCGGCCGCCGCGCAGTTACCGCACACGACGGGAAGTTTTAGCGCGGAAGTACGGCCACTCCCCCACCTGCGGATTATCGAGTCCTGGATGACGGATCGGCTGGATGGCAGCGGCTCGGCAACTTCCAAGCAAGTGCTGGGCTCTTCCGCGCAGATGGCGGCGCTGCTGACGTCTTCGCTGGTAACGAATTACAGCCAGCAAGAAGTGGATCTGTTCTACGATCCAATCGCGAAGCTGGTGCTCCACGGCGGATACCGCTATGTATGGGGCGATGCCAATGACGCATTCCTTCCTACGGCGGGATTGGCGAGCGCGGACCAGGGGAAGCTCAGCCGGAACGTGGGTATCGGCGGAGTGACGTTTCGTCCCAGTCAAAAAATATTAGTGTCGGGGGAGGTAGAGGCGGCTTCCAGCGGAGGCGCATACTTCCGGACCAGCCTCTACAATTATCAGAAGCTCCGCGCGAAGGCGCGCTATCAAGCTACCGCTTCCCTCAGTCTTTCCGCCGATTTCACATATCTCAACAATCAAAACCCTCTTTCGAGCAGCAATTATACGTACCAAGCGCAGCAGGAATCGCTTTCGATCCTATGGGCGCCCAGCGCCGGCAAGAACTGGAACGTCCAGGGTTCTTACAGCCGATCCACGATGTATTCGGACATCGGGTACCTGGAGCCGGAGTTCCTGACTCCTGACTTGTCGATCTATCGCGATAATGCGCACACGGCCACTGCTCTGTTCAGCGCGAATTTGCCGCACTATTCCGGACTTACACCCAAATTCACAGGTGGCGGATCGCTCTTCATTTCATCCGGCAGCCGTCCCACCACCTATTACCGGCCTTTCGCTAAAATATTCTTGCCAGTGCGCAAGAACCTGGCGTGGTTCACCGAGTGGACCTACTACGGCTACGGAGAAGCTTTCTATTTCTACGAAGGATTCCGGTCGCACCTGGTGACGACCGGACTGAGGTTCACGCGATGATCACCCGGATCGCGATCGTAGTTCTGGCATTGGCGAGTGCGGCTCCCGGGGCAACCGGAGCCATGGATTCGGCCCGCGGCGAGCTTCTGTTTGCCACGCTGTCCTGCAACCAATGCCACAGCATTAACGGAGTGGGCGGGAAAATCGCGCCCGACCTGGGGAGCCATCTTGACCGTGATTTCACGCCAGCGCTGCTAGCAAGCACGATGTGGAACCACGCTCCGGCCATGTGGGCCGCGATGCGTGAGCGAGGCGTACGCGCGGGCGATCTCGACGAGCAGGCGGCCGCGGATCTGTTCGCCTACTTTTACGCGGCCCGTTTCTTTGAAAGGCCAGGCGATGCCGGCCGCGGCAAGAGCCTCTTCTCCGCGAAGCATTGCGCAGAGTGCCACGGCCTCACGCAAGCCATACTTCCAGAGGCCAAGCCGGTCACGCAGTGGGTATCCATGCGGAGCCCGGTCGCGCTGGTCTCTACGATGTGGAATCACGCCGCCACCATGCGGACCGAGTTTGCGCAGCGCAAAATAGCCTGGCCGGAGCTTACCTCGCAGGACTTCACTGACATTTTGGTTTACCTTCGTGGTCTTCCCGGGACGCTACACCAGCCGGACCTGCTACTGCTCACCTCCGGCGAAAACGGCGAGGCGTTGTTTACCTCAAAAGGCTGTGCAATCTGCCACAGCAACAAGCTCGCCCTCAGATCGCGGCTTCGCGGGCAAACGCTCACGGATATCGCTGTCGATATGTGGAATCACGCGCCCAGAATGGCCAAGGCGGCTCCCTCTCTGAATGTGGAAGAGATGACTGATTTGAGCAGCTATCTGTGGGCACAACAGTTTTTCGAAGATATCGGCAACGCCGCAGCGGGCAAACGTGTGTTCGCCGCTAAGCATTGCGCGAGCTGCCATGAAGATGCTTCGAGCGGCGCTCCTAAACTCGCGGGCGCCCGCCAGACGCCGCTCACCGGGTCTGCGATGGTTTCCGCACTATGGCGGCACGGTCCACAGATGATGGAACAGATGAAAGCGGAAGGCGTCACCTGGCCGCGTTTTGACCGCGCCGATATGGCTAATCTGATCGCGTATCTTAACTCCGGCGGAGCAAAGTAATGCCTGAGCAGCCACAGCGTCCCTTCCTTCTGGTTCTCACGAGCCACTGGTTGAGTATGGTGGGCGTCGCCCTGGTGACGCTGGCGGGCTTTTCCTGGCTGTTTGCGCTGCCGGCGGATATCCGCGGAAATGTCGGGGGTCCCTACATCGGCTTGCTGGTGTTTATTGCGATTCCAGCCCTGTTCTTCGTCGGGCTGGTGTTGATCGCGATCGGCATCATGTTAGCGAGACGCCGCGTGATCCAGCGGCTCGACACGTTGCCCGACCGGCAAGCCGCTTGGCGACGGGCCGGCATTTTCTTCGGCGTGATGACGCTCGCGAATGTCGTCATCGGCAGCCAGCTTACCTATCGTTCGGTGCAACATATGGAGACCGTGCAGTTCTGCGGGCAGAGCTGCCATGTGATGAAGCCGGAGTTCACGGCGCACCTTCTCGCTCCGCACCAGGAAGTGAGCTGCGCTGCTTGCCACATTGCACCGGGCGCGACTGGCTGGCTGCAAGCGAAGATGGCTGGGACCAAGCAGCTCATGGCGGTCACGTTCAACAATTTTCCGCGGCCCATCGAGTCGGGCCTGGAGAGCAACCGCTTGGTTTCCTCTGCCGCCACCTGCGAACAATGCCATGCCCGCGAACTGGTCATTGGATCACGGTTGCGGATCAATAGTAACTACAAGGATGACGAAGCGAATACCCCCACGAAAACCGTCCTGATGATGCTGGTCGGCGGTGGAAAGCTGGGCGGAATTCATGGGGCGCATATGGGCCCCGGTGTCCACATTCGCTACGCCGCCCAGGACAAAAAGCGGCAGATGATTCCCTGGGTCGAATACACCAACACCAGCAGCGGCGTAACGCAGACCTTTCTGGCCGCGGGCGTCAAACCTGACGCGGCTAGCGCTCTGCCGGTCTTCGAAATGCAGTGCGTAGATTGTCACAACCGGGCGGCGCACTCTTTTGAAACTCCCGATCACGCCATCGATGCCGCTATTGCAAACGGCCAGATTCCCGGCGATCTCCCCTTTGTCAAGAAGACTGGAATGCAGTTAATTAAGGCCCTCTATCAAAGCGATGAAGAAGCTGGACAAAAGATCCCAGCGGACCTGGCCAGCTTCTACCAGCAGAAGTATCCGGATGTCGCGAGCAAGCGCGCCCTGGAAATCCAAGCCGCGGGCGCCGGACTCTTGGCGGCTTATCGTGGCAATGTATTTCCCGACCTCAAGGTCACCTGGGGAACCTACCCGAACAACCTTGGCCACGCCGATGATCCGGGTTGTTTCCGTTGCCACGACGAGAGCCACGCGACGGCCGACAAGAAGACAATCACGCAGGATTGCAACACCTGCCACCAGTCTCTGGCAGTGGAAGAAACGTCGCCGGAGATCCTGAAGACGTTGGGCGTCTCTAACGAGCCTCCCAGCGCCCGGAAGTGACGAAACACATTTGAATGATCAAAAGGAGAAGTGAAACGATATGCGAGCTATCTTGACAGTGTTGACTTTGACCGGCCTCTCAACGGGTATCGGTTTCGCGGCCGACGCCAAAGCGGGCCAAGTGGCCTTTAGTACTTCCTGCAAGTCCTGCCACGGGGCCGATGGCACCCCAAATCCTGCGATAGCGAAAGCGATGAAGGTGGAAATGAAAGACCTGAAGTCGCCCGAGGTGCAGTCCCGGAGCGACGCCGAATTGAAGAAGGTGATCACCGACGGCCAAGGCAAGATGCATGCGATCGCGTCCGTCACCCCTGCGGCTGCTGACAACATAGTCGCCTATCTACGGACTCTCAAAAAATAGACACCTCAGGTGCAGGACATATATCACGATCCCCGCCTGCGGTCCGTGATGTGGCGCGATCTTGTGCCGGTCACTCATCTTGAGATTTTCGCGGAACCAATGCTCCCGGCAATATGGCTGGCAGCATCCTTGGGGATGGCCGCGAGAGGCAACTATATCCTTGCGCTGGGTCTGTCGTTCATGTTTTTTCTCGCAGGATTGCGTCTGGTTCATAACGCATTTCACTCCGCCCTGGGAATGTCTCGGCGCTCCACGGACGTCGTGCTGTGGGTTATGAGCCTGATGATGTTGGGATCGATGCACGCAGTGCGATTTAATCACCTGAGACACCACCGGCTCAAAATGGCCGATGCCGATGTGGAAGGGCGAAGCGCGGAAATGCCGGCCTGGGGCGCGCTTCTTTCCGGTCCTCTCTTCCCGATCCTGCTGCACGTCACAGCACTTCGATGTGGCGACAGAAAACTGCGCATCACCGTGATCGCGGAGTTAGCGATGACTGTGTTGTCGACTACCTTAGTCTTTGGCATCTGGCGTAGTGGAACGCTGCAGTACCACGTGATGGCTATGGCGGCCGGACAATGTCTCACGGCATTTTTCGCGGTTTGGACCGTGCACCACCATTGTGATCGAACGCACTACATCGCGCGCACCCTGCGAAACCGCATTAAGAACCGGATTACATTCGATATGTTCCGGCATATCGAACATCATCTTTTTCCGCGCGTTCCCACGTGTCATCTGCCGGAACTCTCAAGACGTATAGACCTGGCGGCGCCCGAACTGAAGAGCAAGATTGTATTCTGAGTCGGCGTCTATTTTGAGGAGGTATCCATACAGATGCAAGTGCATTTGCCGTTCTGGCTCCCGGTAGCCGGACGCGTACTGTTCGCCAGTTACTTTATTCTCATGGGCATGAGCCATCTGCTACATTTCCGTGAGCACGCGGCATTCATCGGGGGCAAGGGCGTGCCTCTGGCGCGCGCGGCCACCATTCTTACGATTGTGATGATGGTGGCCGGGGGGCTTCTGACTCTGTTCGCTTGGCATCCGTGGATTGGGGCGGGCTTATTATTCGGCATCATTTTTCCAGCGCCGTTCTTTCTGCACCATTTCTGGAACGAAACCGATTCCTATATGCGGTTGAGTGAGTTCGCACACTTCATCAAGGACTTATCATTGGCGGGAGCCGCTCTTCTTCTGCTTTCGTGATTCCCAAGTACGTCGGTCAGAATTCGTCAGGGGCCTTGGTAAAAAGCCTGAACAGTTGGACGGCTTCCGCGAAAGCAACACCAGCTCTCGGTTAAACGACGCGGCGGCCCGAGCGCTGCTTCCGCTGGGTTCTTCTTGCTCCAACCGGCGGACGTAGCTGCGATGGCCCCGGGCACGAATACCGGTGCTTCTTCCCCGGTATTGATAGGACAACAAATGGATCCAGTGATGCGCAACAAGGTGGAGAATGACACCTCCGCCTGGCTTCGCAGCCTCGTTACCAAACGCGGCCGAACGCCGAACTGGCCGAACAGACCATTCGCCAGGCTAAGGCATTCACCGAAAAGGAAGCGCTCGACAATCACCTACTGGACTTGATCGCATCGGATGAGAAACAGCTTTTCAGTGATCTCGAAGGAAAGAAGATTCAGCGCTTCGATGGGAACACGGAGACCCTCCATACGCAAGGAGCGGAGGTTGTCGATTACCGCGCCTCGCCGCGCGAGCACCTCGTGCAGGCGATCGCCGATCCCAATACCGGTTATATTCTGCTGGTCCTGGGTGCGCTGGGAATCTACCTTGAGTTCCAGGCTCCAGGCATGATCCTTCCGGGCGTGGCGGGCGGCATTATGATGCTGCTCGGGCTGTCTTCGCTAGCCGTGCTGCCGATCAATTGGGTGGGAGCCGCGCTGCTGGTTCTGGCCTTGGCCTTCTTCGTCCTCGAAGCCAAGTTTGCCTCTCACGGAATTTTGGGAACGGGCGGTGCGGTGGCGATGACGCTAGGCGCCGTACTCCTGATTAATGGGCCGCCAGAGGTGCGTATTCACCTCGCAACCGCTCTTACCATCAGCCTGCCGTTCGCTGTCATCACCGTGTTCTTGACGACGCTGGTGATCCGCTCGCAGAGAGTGAAGCGTGCCGGGGGACAAGCGGGACTGATCAACCAGATCGCGGAGGTGCGCACCGCGCTGAACCCAGAGGGGAAAGTTTTCGTTCACGGAGAGTATTGGGACGCCGAATCGACGGTCGCGGTGGATGAAGGTGGCCAGGTGCGTGTCGTTGGCGTCGAGGGCATGAAGCTCCGCGTCGAGCCCGCTGGTTCCGCTACTCCTCAGACTTAGAAAAGAGGGCGAGGCGAGAAAGACATTGAAAGGGAGGTGCTTCGGGAATGGTCTCGATCGGACTAATTCCAGCTGCTGTCATCATCATCTACTTGCTGTCTTCCATCAAGATTTTGCGCGAGTACGAACGCGGTGTCACTTTTCGCCTAGGCCGGGTCTTGCCACAACCCAAGGGTCCGGGGCCCGCCTGGACCCGCCCCCGAAGTCCGAGTCCGTCGCCACTGACGAGCGAGCGCGGGCCGCCACGTAAGTGGGCTCTCTTAAGCGGAGGAAGAATCTCGCCGTACGCGCGGATGGTCTTGAACAAAGCGACCACGCGCGGCTTTGCCCGCGCACACTTGCTGCACACAATCCCAACTGACCTCGCTGTAGGTGCAATAGAACGCGGGGGTCGATAAAGCCGATCTCCTGATAAAGCGAATCAGTTCCAGTTCTCAAGATCGCCAATGACTCTTGATCTGTACCGCACTTATGCGGCGGTGTCTACTTCAAGTCCTCACCACCCGAAACGGCGAGTCAACTGCGTGCCAAGCAAAAAGCCCGAGCCTGCCCCGACCCCCGCTCCCGGCCACGTTGACGCGCCGCACATGTACAGCCGGTCAATCGGCGTGCGAGTTCTTGCAAACTGTCAATCGGCTGTTTTACGAGAGCACCGGCGAGGGTAACTACGCAACGGTCTTTTTTGCGGAATATACAGAGAGAACGCGGCAGTTGCGTTTCGCAAATTGCGGGCACCTCCCTGGTCTCCTCTTACGGAGTGACGGCACGCTTGAACGGCTTGCCTCTACCTGTACCGTGTTGCGGATGTTCAAAGAATGGAATTGCGTGATCCAGGAACTGACACTGTCTCCAGGTGACGCGCTCGTACTCTACACGGACGACGTCACCGAACTATTCAATGAGTTAGGCGAGGAGTTCGGAGAAAGCCTCTTCTTGAGGTCTTGATCCGGCATCACGAACGCCGGCACAGGCATTGCTTGAAACAATTGTGGACGAAGTGCGGCGTTCAGCCCGCATGGGCAGTCTGATGATCTTACGCTCATAGTTGCTAAATGCAAATGAGATAACGCCACGCTTATCCTCCACGAGAAATTCCGTCCGTGCCGCAAGCGCTCAACAGCCGCGCAGTCGGCGCGCTGCAAACCGGGCAAGGAATCTGGATCACATAGGTCCAAGAACATTTTTTGAGTTGCATGTGCGGCCTCCAAGAGATGTTTGTCTCCGCCGCGGTGAGCGATCGTCCCTCGAATGCAGGCATCTGCGGCGAGCCAACTCCTTACTTCCAACTCGGTGAATTCCACCTGTGCGGAAACTGTGCCAAAACCCCATCTGTGTGAGGCGTCGGGAGTTGCTATTTGAGCGAGAGCAGCTTCCCCAAGTTGTTGATATCAGGCACAGCAGTATAGAATCAATGGAGCGTTTGGAGCCGGCGAATATTCTTCGTAATCAGCAGGTCGCCGGTTCGATCCCGGCGGGTGGCTCCATAATAGAATCCATCACTTAGAAGCTCTCGCTAAGCGTGCATTCGTGTTTTTGTCAGCAGTTTTGTCAGCAAGGCGGTTAGAAACGCCTCCTCGATCCGGCATTGCTAGCACGCGTCCCACCTTCAACTCGCTTCCAAAGAGCTTTTCCATCTTCTCCGCGGAATCGCGATCGCTTCCCTCAAACAGGTGGCCGTAGGTGTCTATCGTCAGCTTGATCGAAGAATGGCCCAGCCGTTCGGATATCTTCTTTTGGTGAACTCCCTCGTTGATCAGGAGCGAAGCGTGTGTGTGCCGGAGATCATAAAGACGGAGCTTCGGAAGACCGATGTCCTCGCAAATAGTCTGAAAACGACGCAGGACGTTGCGCTCTTCGAGGGCTGTCCCTGCTTGCGAGGGGAACACCAATCCGTGCTCAAGCCAGCGATCCCCGGCGAGCAGACGATTCTCCTTCACGATCTGTTGTTCTTGAATGAGCAACTCAGCGACAAAAGCCGGAAAGTCGATCGTACGTCGGCTTCTTTCTGTTTTGGGCAGCCCGAAGTGATGCCGGGCGATATCTTCGCCTGTTTTGCGACGGCTCTTGGAGACCACCTGGTTGACGGTCAATCTCCGGTTCTCTAAATCGAAATCCTTCCATTGAAGCCCATATAATTCCGCGGGCCGCAGCCCCGTGGTGATGGCAAGCGCATAAAGTGTCTCGTGGCGATTGCCGTGGGTTGCTTGGAGAAATTTCCGAACCTCGTCAGGAACGAGGGATCGGATTTTCATCCCGCCAGGTCTGACACTTCGCTTGCGCTTGACCGCCCGGAAGCGCGCCGCCGCAGGATTGCGATCCAAAATCTCCCATTCCACGGCGAATTGAAGGGCGCGTCGTAAGACGGCTTGTGCATATTCAACGGTCCTATCGCCGAGCCCGCGATCACGCAACGCCTTCAACCACAAATCCACTTCCCGCGGCTTCAGGCCGCCCAGAGCGATTCCTCCGATGGCCGGCGTGATATTTTGCTCAACATGGTAGCGGTAATCCTGCCAAGTCCTCAACGCCACACCGCCTTCAGTCTTGTAATAGTCGAGGAACCTTTTGAGAAAGGCGGAGAGTGCGACTTTCGCACCTTCCGCATCGAGTCCCTTCTTTCGTTGGTCAATGGGGTCTTGTGCTTTTCCTACGGCATCCCGGCGCGTGCTGGCCATCACGGAATGGCGCTTGCCGTCGGTGAAGAGATTCCGAGGCAAATCCACCCAGAAGTAGTCTTCGCTATTGCGCCGGACCTTGAATACTCTCATGAGAACCTCTCCATTAGAATAAGCTCCCTTGTCAGCAGAAACTCAGCAGGTAGGAAAACCTTCGCCTGGTGTAGTATGCGATTCGATCCACTTCACGAGATCACTATAGGGCACACGCACGGCACCTCGGATCCGAACCGTCGGCAAGACCTCAGCTTTCATGAGCCGATACACATTTTCCCGACTAAGGTTCAAGATGCGCTGGACCTCAGAAGCTTTTAGCAGCCGCTCTTCAAAGATCGCGTTCTCTAAAACTGGTCTGTTCAGCGACATTCCCCATGCCTTTCGACCGTGATTTTGTATGCGCAGGGGTTCTTAGTGACCACCCGCGCGATACCCCGTCTCTCACTTCTACTAGGCGAATTTCTGGGGATCTGCGGTCAGAAGCGGCCCTACACTGTTCGGGATTATTAGCTGACAAGTGCTCTAGGCTAACCAGCATGTAACGGAGTCTAATTAACCGGCTTCGACTTGTGATCGAGCTTGCGACCATCGGAAGTGGACTTCAAATGTCGCTATCACAGGCACGGCCTTGCCGTCTTTCATGCCGGGCTTGAAGCGCCACTTTTCCACCGCTTGGATCGCTTTCTGATCAGACCCAACCACCCCAGCGTTTAGTGGAAACCCTGGCGTAAAACATACATTCCATTATCTTTATTGTACCGGAAACAGTATATTTTCGATGCAGGATTCACCCGGGAGGATTACCCCATGTAATCAACCAGAAAGCCGCCACGGAAGGCCGGGGTTTCTGGTACACACGCGCAACGTCCGTGTGTCGCCTGCAACGGTTACGGACTGAAAGAGCCTTACTTGCAATTTTAACGCATGAACTTTTTTGCCAAAACGAACTTGGGCGAACCCGTACTGGCCCAAATACGCAAGAAATCCTAAAAATGCGAAAGCCACAATGGATTGGCGGTTGGCAGCTCATGTCCACTATCAACTGATCCTGGTCCTCCCACACGGTAAGGAACCCAGCTATCGCTGACACAGTAGGAACTCTCGTGAGCGCAACTATTACCTGGTAAAAGCGCCTAAAAAGAGGCAGACGCTCTGCTTTTCAACCAGAACTTGGTGGAACACCTTAGGCGTTGAGTAGATTCCGTCTAAGTCCTACATGGTACATCGCGTGCTGTCGATCTACCCTCCAACGGGATGCATACGGCAGGCAAATGCGTAGAAGCGTGCGTACTACTGTTCTTGTTCGTCCCCGCATTTGCGCAAATATCTCCCGGCCCTCTCTCTCAGGCTCACCAGTCCTTGGAGGGCGCCACCAAATGCGCGACGTGTCACAATTTCGGCCTTGGCACACGCGGCCTGAAATGCCTGGATTGCCACGGCGAGATTCGCCGGCGCGTTGAGGAACACAGCGGCTACCACGCGCGAGCCTACAACGTTTCCACCACTCAGACCGATTGCGCACGTTGTCACTTGGAACA
Organism: Bryobacterales bacterium; assembly: GCA_963779075.1. Classification (GTDB taxonomy): domain Bacteria; phylum Acidobacteriota; class Terriglobia; order Bryobacterales; family Bryobacteraceae; genus Palsa-187. The sequence continues at coordinate 142,812 of CAVZWS010000007.1, read as the reverse complement.
TAACGGGCGGCAATTCCCTCTCACCAGGCTGGACCCCAAGAAATTTGAGCACGGCAGATTCACTGGATTCATTCTCGAAGGGAAGCACGCTCAGTTAACTTGTGGGCAGTGCCATAACGCCTCCCATATCCCCGCCTCCGCCCACGTTGAAATCAAAATTAAGGACCTCAGAAAGACCTTTTTGGGGCTGGGTAAGGAATGCCGGAACTGCCATCAGGATCCCCACACCGGCCAACTGGGCACGGAGTGCTTGCGCTGCCACAATCAGGACGCTTGGAAGCCTGCCGAGGGATTTAACCACTCCCGGACAGCATTCCCATTAACCGGACTCCATCAAAACGTCACTTGCTTGCAGTGTCACGGCCCCAAGCCTGGCGAAACCGTCGCTCACTATAAAGGTCTGGCCTTTGCCAACTGCCAGAATTGTCATTCCGATCCGCACCGGGGAGCCTTTCAAGCAGCGTCTTTCCAGGGCTCCTGCCAGAATTGCCACTCGACGTCGAGTTGGAAAGCGATCCTGCCCTCCGGTGGCTTTGATCACAACAAAACTAAATTTCCGCTGCACGGGAAGCATGCCGAGAGTTCCTGCTCGCAATGCCACAAAAACAACGATTTCCACGCCCCGGTTGAGCACGCTCTCTGCGGCAATTGCCACGAAGACATTCATCGCGGCCAGTTTGCAGGCCGCGCCGCCGGGGCAGACTGCAGCGCCTGCCATAACGAAGTGAGCTTCAAGCCGTCGTTGTTCACGCGGGAGACTCACCAACAAAGCGCGTTCCAGCTCGAAGGCAAACATTTCAAGCTGGAATGCGATCAATGTCACCAGCCGGCAGGCAAGGAAGCTGCCTATAAGTTACGCAAGTCGGCCTGTGTGGATTGCCACGCCGACCCACATGGCGGCGAATTCCGTTCGGCACCTTACGGGAATCGCTGCGAACTCTGCCACACCCAGGAGTCCTTCCGGCCTTCCACGTTCAACGTGTCGCGCCATGCGAAAACGAAATTCGTTCTCGTCAACGCTCACTCCGCTGTGCTGTGCACGGACTGCCACAAAGTGTTGCCCAACGTGAACAATGCCAGCGCCGCCCATGTCGCGGGATCGCCTCCGCCCTCTGCCCGGCAGTATCATTTCGCCGATCAGACGTGCACCGGGTGCCACGCCGATCCGCATTCCACCAAACAATCTTGCGAGACTTGCCACAACAGCCGGAATTGGAAAGAGCTCCGCAGCTTCGATCACGCTTCGACCAGATTCTCCCTGGAAGGCGCTCATCAAAACGCGACTTGTGCGGCGTGCCACAAACCCATGACCGCCACTTCGTCTGTTTCCGCGGGGAAGCTCAATGCCACAGTCGATTTTTCCCACACTCCAAGAGAATGCTTCGAATGCCACGAGGATATTCACGGCGGCCAATTCATGACGCCCGGAAGCGAGAAAGATTGCTCCAGTTGCCACTCCATTTCAAAATGGAGCGCCGCCTTTTTCGATCACAACAAGACTGATTATCCGCTGGATGGGGCGCACCGCATGGTCCGCTGCGCCCAGTGTCATACGCAGCAAAAAGAAATCGATGGCCGGGTTGCTCGTATCTATCGCGGAGCCCCCAAGAACTGTGAAGGGTGCCATGCCGCGAACAGTCCTGCATTGAATGGCAAGAAAAATGCTAAGTAAACCGAAACTCGTAGAACGGTACGGGTACTGGACTAAGGTGCATGACTTAGCCAGACGGAAAATATAGCTGATGCTGCCTCGCGGGCCAACGCTTCGCTCTTATGATGGAAGTCCGCCATATTTTGGGGCGGATTAGCGAGAGATCTTTCGGGGAATCGAGTTGATAAGATACCTGGCGGCAGCGTTATGGGTGGCGCTGCCGTTGATAGCACAAGTCAATGTTGCCAACCCGCATGGGAGGCTCGCGCTCCCGTGTCAGAACTGTCACACTACCACGAGCTGGTCCCCCCTTCGGCCGCAGCTTGAATTCAATCACAATTCAGAAACCCATTTTCAACTTCGTGGCATGCACCAAAATGTAGCGTGTACTTCTTGCCACGTATCGAAAATATTTACCGAAGCTGGTACCCGCTGCGCGGATTGCCATGCAGATTTCCACAAGCGCCAGTTCGGCGCACAGTGCGAGAACTGCCATACCGTGCAGGGATGGCGTGTAAACACAAGGGCTATTCAGGACCACTGGAATCGCTTTCCACTGATCGGTGCACACGCTGGGCTTTCGTGCGATTCCTGTCACACCGGCGCGGCAGTCGGGCAATACGTCGGGCTCAGCACGCAATGCATTAGTTGCCACGCCCGCGAGTTTCAACAAAACGGCGTTCTCGATCACCGCGCCGCGGGATTTCCAACTACCTGCGAAACGTGTCATACAGCCGACCGCTGGCAGATTGCACGCTTCGATCACAGCCGTTTTGCCAATTTCGCACTCACCGGTTCGCATCAGAATCTGGCTTGCACCTCCTGCCATGTAGGCAACCACTTTCTGGGCGTTCCGAGCGACTGCGTCGGTTGCCATCTCGCGGACTTCACTAAGACCACCAATCCCAACCACCTAGCGGCCGGCATCTCTCGCGATTGCGCCAACTGCCACAACACTGCAACCTGGGAGGGCGCTAAATTCGACCACAATCTGACCAAGTTCCCACTCACCGGAGCACATAGCTCGGTCGCCTGCCTCCAATGTCATACGAACGGCAACTACACGAACATCAGCACGGATTGCGTTTCCTGCCACCTGAAGGACTACCAGGCCACCACCAGTCCCAATCACATCGCAGCCAGCTTCCCGCAGACTTGTCAGCTATGCCACACCACCACGCAGTGGCTGGGCGCCAAATTCGATCACAGCACTACCAAGTTTCCACTCACCGGCGCACACGCGACGACCACTTGCCAGCAATGCCATTCGAACGGCCAGTACGCGACTTTGAATACATCGTGCTCCTCATGTCACCTGAAAGATTTCCAGGCAACCAGCAACCCGAATCACACCGCCGCCGGATTTTCACAGGACTGCCAGTTGTGCCACACCACCACGCAATGGCTCGGGGCGAAGTTCGATCATAACGCCACCAAGTTCCCCTTAACCGGTGCGCACACAACCGTGGCATGCGCCCTGTGCCACACCAACGGGCAGTATGCGACGCTGAGCACCAATTGTGTGTCGTGCCACCTCAAGGATTACCAGGGCACCGACAGCCCCAATCACGTCGCTGCCAGTTTCCCGCAGGACTGCCAGCTCTGCCACACAACTGCGCAATGGCTCGGCGCCAAGTTCGATCATAATGCCACCAAGTTTCCCTTGACGGGTGGACACGCCGCGGTCACTTGCGCCCTGTGCCACACCAACGGGCAATATGCGACATTGAACACCGCCTGTTCCTCTTGCCACTTGAAGGATTACCAAGCCACTAACAACCCTAATCATGTGGCGGCCGGCTTCCCGCAGGACTGCCAGGTTTGCCACAACACTACGCAGTGGCTGGGAGCCAAATTCGATCACAACGCCACTAAGTTTCCGCTGACTGGCGCACACGCCACTGTCACTTGCGCCTTGTGCCACACCAACGGGCAGTATGCAGCGTTGAGCGCCAATTGTGTGTCGTGCCACCTCAAGGATTACCAGGGCACCACCAGTCCCAATCACATTGCGGCCAGCTTCCCACAGGACTGCCAGCTCTGCCACACCACCACACAATGGCTCGGCGCCAAGTTCGATCACAATGCGACTAAGTTCCCCTTAACCGGTGCGCACACAACCGTGACATGCGCCCTATGCCACACCAACGGGCAGTATGCGACGCTGAGCACCAATTGTGTGTCGTGTCACCTCAAGGATTACCAGGGCACCAACAACCCCAATCACGTCGCGGCGAGTTTCCCACAGGACTGCCAACTGTGCCACAACACGACGCAATGGCTCGGCGCCAAGTTCGATCACACTGCGACTAAGTTTCCCTTAACCGGTGCGCACGCGACCGTCACCTGCCAGTTGTGCCATTCGAACGGCCAATACGCGACCTTGAGCACGGCCTGCTCTTCTTGCCATTTGAAGGACTACCAGGCCACCACCAACCCAAACCATGTTGCGGCCAGCTTCCCGCAGGACTGCCAACTCTGCCACACCACCACAAATTGGACCGGAGCTACTTTCAATCACACCACTCAGACTACGTTCCCGCTTACGGGCGCCCACACGGCGGCGACTTGCGTCCAGTGCCACTCAAGTGGCGTCTACAAAGGCCTCGCCGCCACCTGCAATTCGTGCCATTTAAAAGATTTTCAGGGTACTACCAATCCGAATCACGCGGCCGCCGGATTCCCACAGGATTGCCAGCTCTGCCACAACACTACGGCATGGGTGCCTTCCACCTTCAATCACAGCGCCACCAAATTTCCTTTGACCGGCGCACACGCCACTACGACTTGCGCTCAATGCCATGCCAGCGGCCAGTACGCCACGCTTCCCACCGCTTGCAATTCATGCCACTTGAAGGACTACCAGGGCACCACCAATCCGAATCATGCCGCTGCTGGCTTCCCGCAGGATTGCTCACAGTGCCACACTACGATCGATTGGAGCGGAGCGAAATTCGATCACACCGCCCAAACCACCTTCCCGCTCACTGGCAAGCACACGACGACGACCTGTATCCAGTGCCATTCGAGCGGAGTCTTCAAAGGCCTCAGCACCGCTTGCAATTCGTGCCACTTGAAGGACTACCAGGGCACCACCAATCCGAACCATGCGGCGGCCGGCTTCCCGCAGGATTGCCAGTTATGCCACACCACCACGGATTGGACCGGATCTACGTTCAATCACACCACGCAGACCACTTTCCCGCTCACCGGGAAGCACACGACGACGACTTGCGTCCAGTGCCATTCGAGCGGAGTGTACAAAGGACTCAACACTGCGTGCAATTCATGCCATTTGAAAGACTACCAGGGGACCACGAATCCAAATCATGCCGCGGCCAGCTTTCCGCAGGATTGTTCGCTCTGCCATTCGACCACCGATTGGCTCAGCGCCACCTTTGATCACAGTAAGACCAAGTTCCCGCTCACTGGCAAACATACCACCGCGACTTGCGCGCAGTGCCACTCCAGCGGCCAATACGCGACCTTAAGCACGGCCTGTTACTCGTGTCACTCGAATGAGTACAACACCACCACTAACCCCAATCATCAAGCCCTCGGCTATCCGCAGGATTGCTCCACCTGCCACTCCACGACCGACTGGCTGAGCGCTACCTTCAACCACGCCACCGTCGGCTTCACCCTGGTCGGCAAACATGCCACCACGCAGTGCGCATTGTGCCATGTCGGCGGCAAATTCGCCGGCACGCCCACCGACTGTTACTCTTGCCACACTAACGAATACAACACCACCACGAATCCCAATCACATCGCGGCGGGTTTCCCCAAGACTTGTCTCACTTGCCACCTACCGACGATCATCGACTGGACCGGGGCTACCTTCAACCACTCTTGGTTCCCCATGACGCATGGCAAGGCCAACAGCGTCTGCGCTACCTGCCACACGAATTCCAACGATTACTCCGTGTTCACCTGTACCGGTTGCCACCTGAAGACGCAGACCGATCCCAAACACTCGGGCGTACGCGGTTATGTGTACAACAGCACCAACTGTTACAGCTGCCACCCCGCTGGGAGAAGCAATTGACCCCGCGACGGCTGTTTCTCAATGCCGCGACATTGGCTGCACTTGTACCGGCGGCCCGGGCGCAAGCGCCTCCGCCAGTCGCCACTGCACCCACTGAACTCCGCTCCAACTTTGAAGTCCGCTACGTCGCGCCGGCATCCGTCTACATCAACGGCGGCCGCGACGAAGGTCTCCAGGAAGGCTTCCATCTCGTCGTCAAGCGTCTTAAGTCCGGCGAACCTGTCCTATCTGCCGTTATCGTCGCGCAGCTCGTAGTCACCGCGGTTTCGGCTCATTCTGCTGTGTGCGATATCGTGTCCTCCACGACCGATCCCGAAGTCGGCGATACGGCGCAAATATCCCAACAGGATTTGGAATCGCTGCAGGTCGTACAGCAATCCAAGACCGCGCGACGCTACGGTCAGGTGGTGTCGTTCACCGACGGCGATCCGCTCGATCAGGAACTGCGCGATTACGTGCCGCATCCGCCTTCCCCTGAAGTGAATCGCGTGCTTGGGCGCATCAGTTATGAGTTCAACAGCATCACCGATCACGAAGCTGGCCTCTCCACTCTCCAGCACGGCATTGCCGTGCGCATGGACGCCAACCGCCTCGGCGGCACCTTCTGGAACTTCACCGGTTATTGGCGCGGCCGCTTCAATACCAACAGCAGCCCCGTTCAGACCACCACTATCCAGGACCTGGTGAACCGGACCTATACGATCGGACTGTTCTACAACAATCCGCAATCGCTCTACTCCATTGGAGTCGGCCGCCTGTATGTTCCTTGGGCCACCAGCCTCGGTACCGTCGATGGCGGATACTTGGCCCGGCGCTTCGGCCGCCGCGCTCGCCTAGGGGCCTTTGCCGGTTCCACGCCCGATCCGACTGCTTGGAACTACAAGCCCAACCGCCAGATCGCCGGCGTCTTCGCCAACGCCGAAATCGGCAGCTTTGAAAACGTGCGCATCACCTCCACTGTGGGCGTCGCCGTGACACGTTTGAGCTGGCGTGCGGAACGCCAGTTCGCCTTCACGGAGAGCTCTTTCTCCTATAAACAACTGGTGTCCTTTTATCACAACCTCGAAGCCGACCAACTGGTGCCCGGCCGCCTCGGCAATACCGAAAGCGGCGCCACCATCAGCAATAGCTTCTTGACCGCCCGCTTTCAGCCAGTGAGCTGGCTCACACTCGACGTGAACCACAATTATTTCCGAACGATCCCGACCTTCGATTTGGTCCTGGTCGGCACCGGACTCCTGGACAAGTACCTGTTTACCGGCTTGAGCGGCGGCCTGCGCTTGGAACTGCCCGGCCATGTCTCGGTCTACGGCAGCCTGGGGCAGAATAAGCGCAATGACGATGTCCGCAAATCGCTCAACCAGATGTACGGCATCGGATTCCGCAACGTCTTGGACCTCGGAATTCGCGCTGATATTCGCCGCTCGGTCTTTAACGGAGCTTACGGCAGCGGCTGGTATCAAGCTGTTCAGCTCTCGCGGGATATCGGCGACCGCCTGCGTCTTGAAATCAGCGGCGGCCAGCAGGAGTTCCGTTCAGCCTTTACTGAGGACAACCGCGGCTTCTTCATGAACTCAAATATCGATTGGTTTCTCAGCCGCCATTACAGTATAGGTGGAGGTGTTAACCTCTACCGCGGAAAGATTCAAAATTATGATCAGACATTCTTCTCGCTTGGCTATCGTTTCTAGCGCGTCGAATAGCATCGCGAAGTGGGTGGCCTTGCTCGCGCTTGCTTCCCCGCTCGTCGCCGCGACCACTCCGGATGCCGATCTGCTCGAGCGTGCGGCCGAGCGCGCCCGGCAATTCTGGGAACAGTTGTCTTCTGTCGCCATTACTGAAAATGTGCTGCAAGAGAAACTGGACATCAAAGGCAAAGTAATTCTGAACAACCGCGCCACCTATGACTACCTGATCACTGTCCGTTCGGATTCCGGCGGCATGCTCGTGGACGAATCACGGTTGGCGACAGGCCAGCGCGCCAAGAAGGCCCCGCAAGGGACTCTGCTCACCACGCAGGGGTTCGCAACGCTCATGACCATATTCCATCCGCAGTTCCAGCCGAGCTATGCTTTCACAGTGGAGGGCGTGGAAGAAGCTGCAGGCCGCAAACTGGTTCGAGTGTCCTTCGTTCCCCGGGATGGCGCGCCCTCGCCGGCGATCCTGGCCATCAAAGGCCAGGACTACCCCATCGCCTGGGAGGGAACCGCCTGGATCGAACCCCTGTCGGCCTCCGTAACCCGTCTGGTGGCTCACTGGAAGGATCCGGCCGATGATCTGGGTTTACAGTCACTATCAAGCGAAGTTCACTATGAGCCGATCTCTTTTCGGGGGCAGAATCAGCCTTATTGGCTGCCAACCATGGCCATCATCGATGTACGAACCCGGCATCAGCACTGGCGCAACACGCACCAGTTTTCCAGACACCGATTGTTTAACGTGGACGCTGACTCCGAGGTAGGCACGGCGCCTGTTGCCCAGCCTTCGAATCCACAATCATCCCAATGACCTCCCTCACCGGCATTTCTAACAGCGCGCCTGGGAATTCATCCCGGCCCAAAGCTTCCTCCCCGAAAAGCCCCATCATATCTGCCTGGGGCTAGCTTGGATCGTCTCGGTGACGCTCATGGTGACCGTGGGCGTTTACGGTTTTTCGTATTACGCATTGAGCCTCGAAGATCGTCCTCTGTCTCCACTGCACCCCGCCCTCCGCCCAAGCGGTACTATCGGGCTGCGGCTCGGCATGCTCGGTTTGGGCCTCTTTTGCGTCTTGTTTCTTTATCCGCTGCGCAAGCGAGTGAAGTGGCTCGCCAGCATCGGAAAGACTCGCCACTGGCTCGATTTTCACGTTTTGGTCGGAATCAGTGCTCCGATTCTGATCACCTACCACGCTTCCTTCAAGTTTGCGGGTCTCGCCGGTATCGCCTATTGGATCATGATCGCCGTGGCCCTGAGCGGGTTTGCGGGCCGCTATATCTATGCGCAAATTCCGCGCAGTCTGAACACGGCTCAACTCAGCCTAGGCGAGCTGCAAACTCAGTCTGCGGAACTCGCCGTGCTAATCGAGCGTCAGAACATCTTCCGCGTTGACGACTTGGCGCCGCTCTTGCAGATTCCTTCTCCCGCCGAAGTGCGCGCGATGCCCTTCGCGGCCATGCTTTGGACCATGCTAAAAATGGATCTCGTGCGTCCTTTCCTGGTTAGCCGTCTCCGTCGGCGCGTGTTGAAAGGGGCGGAGCGAATCACCACACTGGGAGGTCTCCTCGCTTCGCGCCATCAGGAGCTCGAAGAGATTGTCGCCCGGGTCCGAGAGCAGTCTTGGCTACGCGCCAAAATGGTCTTCCTCGAACGCGTCCAAAGTATTTTTCACTTGTGGCATGTCATTCACAGACCCTTCAGCTACTCCTTCGCGGTGCTGGTAATCGTTCACGTCGCGGTGGTGCTTTCCTTGGGATATTACTGAGCCGTCCATGTCAGACAATATTCTCATCTATAGCTTTTACGCCCTGGTTTTGCTGGTCCCGGTTGCGATCTACTTGATCGGCCTCCGGCGCCGCGAAACCAAGGCGCGCCTCGCCGCCGAAAAAGGTGAGTTGTATTCCGAGGGTCCTCGCGCGCAGCACCCCCACATCGATACCACCCATTGCATCGGATGCCAGATTTGCACCGCGGTCTGTCCGGAGGGCGACGTCCTGGCCATGCTCGGCGGGAAGGCGGTGATCGTCAATGGACACAAATGCATTGGCCACAGTCTCTGCGCCGAAGCTTGCCCGGTGGGCGCCATCACGATGGTCATGGCCAGCCCCAGCATGAGCGCCGACCTCCCCTACCTGACCGCTGAATATGAAACCAGCGTCTCCAACCTATTCATCGCCGGCGAGCTGGGCGGCTTGGCCTTGGTGAAGAACGCTGTCAATCAAGGTCGCGAATGCATCGATACGATTGCGCGCCGTATCGCCGGCTCATCGCCGGCCCGCGAGACTGGCGAAGTGTACGACGTTCTCATCGTGGGCGCCGGACCCGCCGGCCTCAGCGCCTCGCTGCGAGCCATTGAGAACAAGCTCAAATTCGTCACCATCGAACGTGACGAGATTGGCGGCACGGTCGCGAAGTATCCCCGCCAGAAGCTTGTCATGACCAGTCCCGTTGAATTTCCCATGTATGGGAAGTTCAACAAGCTGGAGTTATCGAAGGAAAACCTCCTTTCCTTCTGGAAGACCGTACTTCAACGAGCCGACTTCCAGCCCCGCACTCAGGAAGCTGTCGAGCACATTGAAAAGGAGCCGGACGGTCCCTTCACTGTCCGCACGCAAAAAGCACAATACCGGGCGTTGGCTGTCGTACTCGCCCTGGGCCGTGCGGGAACGCCCCGCAAACTTGGTGTTCCAGGCGAAGAACTTCCCAAAGTAATGTACCGCCTGATCGAGGCCGACCACTACATCAACAAGAAAATCCTGGTGGTAGGTGGCGGAGATAGCGCCGTCGAAGCTGCCATGGGTCTTGCCAATCAGAAAGGCAACGCCGTGACACTTTCCTACCGTCAAGCTCACTTTGGCCGCATCAAGGAACGGAATGCCCGCCGCATCGAAGAGTGCATCCGCTCGGGCAAGGTAAGCGTTGTCCTGAATTCAAAGCCAGTGGAGGTGCGTCAGGATTCTGTAACTTTGGATGTGGCTGGCGTGCCGCAAGAGATTCCCAATGATTTCGTGTGGATCTTTGCCGGCGGCATTCCTCCCAATGACTTTTTGAAGTCCATCGGCATTCAGTTTGGGACAATGGATGTGACTCTTGAAGCCGGCCGGGAAGCCAGACAGGCCGCCTCCCCGGAGGTGATGTCCGTATGAAATTCGGAAACTGGAAAGTGTGGACTGCGGCCATCCCGCTGGTGGTCGGCGCGGGTGTGTTCTATCTGCTGGGAGGCCTCGATTCCCTCCACTCCAACACTTCTGCCGTGCCCGCGAAAGCTGTCAACACCAACTTACCGGCCCCACAGGATCCAACACACGAAAAAGCCGCACTCGAAGAAGAGCTCAAGAAGAAACCGGGTCACGCGCCTATTCTGCTTCGCCTTGCCGAACTCGCCCGCGATGCTGGTCAGCCCAAGCAGGCCGCCGACTACCTAAAGCAGGCGGTCGCCGCCGACTCCAAGAATGTCGATGCTCGCCTCGAACTCAGCCGCACGCTGTATGAAAACAACGATGTTGATGGAGCCCTATCTGAAACCAAGCGCCTACTTGCCGATCATCCAAATCAAATAGACGCGCTCTACAACATTGGTGCCATCTACGCGAACCTGGGCAAGACCGAACTCGCACGCCAATACTGGACCCAGGCCGTCGCCACGGACCCAAACTCCGAATCCGGCCGCAAATCCGCCGATGCTCTCACCAAGATTGGCAAGTAGGATTCGCATCCAGTCTCAATAGATCCGGCTCACGATCCCGGCCCAATTCGACTGCTGCTCTTAATATGAAATGGGATACAAATGGTCGTCAAAAATGTAGATACCCAAACTCGAAAATAAGAGCCAGACCGTGGAGCGGCTACACCACCTCATGATGGCCTGCCAGATGCGCATGCGCCGCTCTCCGGGCCGCCCATACTAGCCGGCAGACCGTGAAACTGCCGCGGAAACGCGATGACCAAATCGTGCATACCGGCCGTGACCTTCAAGCGAACATCCCAGTGATCTGTCCTCCGTACAAATCCATCAGACTCTGCCTCTTCGACTGCAAAGGTCCTGATCAACTTTCCGTCGATATAGAGTGTGCACTGCCCGGGCTCTGACCCCGGGGGACGGTTTCCTGCCCCCACAATTCGAAATTCGTACTGAGCATCAATCGGGAAGGTGTAGGACGTGTGCAGCGACCCCGGCTGGGAACGACCCGTGTCGTCGTAGTGATTGAAAGAATAGTAGGCCGGCTGCACGATCTCTATGGGGTTCGCAAATTCCATGCGCCGCGGTAAGGGAGCCTTCAAAACGTAGGTGGTGACTTTCAGATCCGGACCAAAAATAGCAGTCTTAGAGATCCTTTCGGCAGCCGCAAGATACTTTTCCATCAACGAAGGAGATACTGAGAGAGCCTGTGCTATGTTGTCGAAGCCAAAAACCGAATCATCGGGTGGGAAGTCATTGGCTGCCTTGACGTCCACGCCTAAGAGATCCCGTATCGTATTGTTATACTCAACCCGATTGAGGCGGTGGATCCTGATGGCGGAAGATTGCGGCGCGCGGTCCAACTCGCTTTCGATCCAAGTCACGACAGTCTTCAATTCCGTCTCATTGGGTCGTGGCATTCCCCTGGGAGGCATTTGACCTGCAGTGAGCCGCTGGACAATCTTCTCCCACTCCCGCTGATCCTGGAGCGGAGCCGTGGCGCTCATGTACGCTTCGAGATTCAATCCACCTGTCTTTAGCCTTGCGCTATGGCATTGATAACAGTTCTTGGCGAAAAACGGCTGGACATATTTGGAAAATTCATTCGAATCGGCCGTCGCAGGTCGCTCACTGATCGCACAAAACAAGATTACGATCAGAAACATAGAGCCAGCGAAAACGACTGGTGGTCGTGGGCCCGAACTCAAAGGAACCCATTTCATAAAGCAGCGACCCTCTCGATCTATTATCTCTGATGAACTTAACCGTGGGGTTAAGAGTTTGATATTCGCCTTGACACATATCTCCATGCAGTGCGCCACTTCGGACTGCATCAGTGACCTGACCGGGGATTTCTGTACCAGTCGGATAGAGATTGGAAGACAGAAAGGAACCTGGGAAAATGCCGAAGAAAGGATTCGGGCAGGCGGTCACTCGGCGCACGGAACACGCAGCTGGGCGCATCACGCGGCCCCTGCGTCATAACCGTACGCCCTACCGCTGATTGAATATTCTTCTGTTGTGGGGAGAGGCAATGTGGTAAGTCACGACGATGAAGGATTCAGTCGCACGATACCGTCGCGGGGGAGTGTTTCACGTCAACGAGGCTTCTCGGCTGAAGCTTTAGCTTTCGGCGCTTCGTCGACCGGCCTTTCTGCCTCAGTCGGCTTTTCTGCAGCGGCCGGCTTGTTTCCACTGGTTGCGTTCATACCTGGATCAGCGATTTGCACCAATGGTTGAGGAAGAACCTGGGGAGCTTCGAACGTGTCTCGGCTTACTTTCATTCTTGCCTTATCGAATGCAAGAATGGCATCGAGACCCGCATCGAGGACATAGCCACGTACTTGCCTACCATCCACCGTCGCCGTCACGGAATAGCAGGTGGGAGCACCTGCAATGGCGAAATGAATCTCAAGCCGGGTATCCTTCGAGATGTTCGCGCGAACATTCGCCGACTCGTCGCATTCGCTCAAGATCTTGTATTCGGACGCTGCAGAGACTTCGAACGCGATACCGAGTAACAGAACGGTCATTCTCACAGCTAGTAATTTCACAGCCTTCACATTTCACCTATCGGCACAATTGCGGCAAATGAGCAGGGTATTAGTGGGCCCAGGTTCGGCTAGCCTTCGTGGCGGTCTTTGCCCTTCTTCGGCGCAGCGGCGGCGCGCGTTGCCGTGGCACGGGGCTTTTTGCGCGGTCGGGCTGCGCGTCCATCCCGGAACTGAATGTAACTGATGCATTTATCGAGCTTTAACGACGTGACCGGTCGGTGGCGTCACGGCGCCACGCCTAGCGAACGGCAATCATGGCGAATTTCTCGACTTGATGTTTCGGCGCATATTGTCATGCTGAATGCGTGCCGGCGATAGGCTCCCTGCGTTTCCACAGACCGGTAGGGGGGCGCGGTTGACGGTCCGCTTTGTCGCAGCGAAAGACGGGCGGCCCGCCTAGTAAGTCACGACGAAGAAGAATTCAGCAGTCGGATCATAAACCATGAGCGGACGGGTATCACCCGACGGCTAGCTTAGAACGCCTGGAAGTCGTATCGGCCCGGCCCGGCGCTCCGCCTGCCCGACTCTATGAAAGGATGCGCAGCAGGTTCTGGCACGACAAACGAGCCGCCGCCAGAGAGTCGCCCCAAGACGCGGCGTTGTCCTGCTCGACACAGAAATGCTTAAGGCCAGCCAGCTTTGCATTGGCAAATATTGGCTTGTAATCCATCTGGCCGGCCCCTAAAGGTACGAACGCCATACTGCTCACACGCGCGTTGGGCGAAAGCGAGCGGTTCACCGTCTTCAGTCCAACCACGTCTTTGAGGTGCCACAACTCGTAACGTCCTGGATTCTTGCGGAACATCTCGATCGCATTCATTCCGGCGATCGCTGCCCAGACAATGTCGAGTTGCATCGTCACCAGTTCCGGGTCGGTTTCGGACAATAGGACATCGTAAGTTGTTCGATCACTGTCCGTGAGCTTCTCGAACTCGCCCGTGTGGTTGTGAACGAATATCTTCATTCCAAACTTCCGGGCGATCTTGCCGTTGGCGTTGAGCTGAGCCGCCCGCTTCTTAACTGATTCGATCGAGACCGGGGGCTGATAGGGTCCGAACGCCTCGGTTTCCGTGAATGAGTTTCGTATGACACCGGTTCCGGGATTGTAATAGGCGCCGGGCGCCAGCTTTCTACCCGCGCCGGGTCCGGCAGAACCAGGACCGCTGTCGCTGAGGATCTCTGTATACTCGATCCCCATAATCTGGAAGCCCTCGAGTTGCTTCTCCAATTCCGCGCCAGTCCCCCTCGCACCCGAATGCGTGCTCGGCATCCGCAGCCTATATCGATCCAGCATCGCACGGAACGTTTTCGGATCCATATTGTTGTATCCCGACGCTGGTTCGACCTCCCGATAGCCCATTTGCGCGACCTTTGCGAGGACGCCCTCAAAGTCAGACATCATCAGGTCCCGGACCGTGTAAAGTTCTAATCCGATCTGATTCTTCCAGACTGGTGCCGGTGAAGCCTGCGCCAACGTTTTGCTCAAGCCACCCCCAAAGAGAGTTGCGCCGCCAATTGCGGCGGCATGCTTTAGAAACTGACGGCGGAGGCTGCTGTTGGTGTTCTGCGCGGGCATGACGTGGATTTCCTTTCCAGGTGAATTCTACCATTGGACCAAAAAGTAAGGTCGACGCCATCAAACCAGGCACTGGCCACGCCGAACGTGTTCAATGAGGGGGCTCCACGGCTGTCGTGCTGCCGCGCACCCTGCGCTCGATCCATCGGTAGACCAGTGCCGCAGCGAAAGACGTTGTCGCAAGCAGCGCTGCGATGACGTGCTGCGCGTGGCTCAGCGATTAACTAGACAGGTCTATCGCGACACGTTGCCCGCTCAATGCCTCATCATCCGACCGCCCGACGAGAATCCGTGTTATCGGGCATCAGTGGCGATCCACGCCGATTGGTAGAGAGTGCGGGGCGCAAGCGTTCTAATGGCGGTTCATTTCACGAGGTTATAAAGCCGTTCGTCGAACGGACTCCCCAACCCCGGCTGGATCTTTTCGCGAAAGCGCTTGCTGTGTTCCTGGGTCAGGTGTGCATCATATGCCTGCCGGTTCTGCCAGACCTCAACGATGCTGAAATGGTTGGTTCGCACAACGTCCTGAAGAAACTCGAATCGCACCAAGCCCTGGTCCTTCCGGCTGTCCGTCGCGAATTGGCGCAGCGCCTCCATCGTGTCTCCGGTGAAATTCGGGAAGACATCTACGTATGTGACAACGTACAATGCGACGGATCTGGCCTCCGCTTTCTGCTGTGCAGAAGCCGAGACTGGGAAGACGACAGGCGCCAGCCAGGCCAACAGCCCAGCAACAGAGCCCAGAAGAATCATTTTCAATGGTCTAGATAGCATTTGCGAACCCTCCGGAACTGAATCATTGCCGAAAAGCTATCATACGCCATCGTGTAGCGGCGGCGTTCCGATAAACGCCCTTCTCGCTTGGCGATGGCAGGGCATTGGCATTCAGCCGTAACAATCGTGAGGTTCACGATGAACCCCTCCCGCCAGGTCCCATCAAGTCGCACCAGCTTCGTCCCGTTCAACTCATCGCCGGTAGGCGTAGATCCTAGCACCAGTCCGTTCTCAGGGTGTCTCCGCCCTTGAGAGGCATTGATAAAGATTCGGGGCTGGACGCGAGAAACCATAAAGGTTCGCGATCACCTTGTCGTTCGAGGCTGTCGTTCAAAAGAAATCTCCAACGTTGCTGCCGCCAGGTTGGTGACGATGACTGATGAGCTGTCTTCGGTGGTCAAACGGACGACGGAAGCCCGACGCGGTAGCGAGGTGGCACTGCGCACCGATTGATTCGGCGGTCCGACAATCCAAGGGGCAACCTAACGCGGCGCATCCGTAACCCCAGCATTTCACGGAACTTGTCTCTCAGTCCCCAGAAACGCCCTTGTGGGACTATAAGTAACTAAGCGAACTCTTGTATAATTCTCGCGGTTGGAACGAGATACAGTTAGTGCTCAATTGGGAGCCAAGTGCTTAACGCCGTTTTGTTGATTGCCGATCCGAACATGGCCGGTCTTCTACGGACATTGACCGGCGAATCAGATGAATTAGCTATCGAGACGATCGTCAATCTTGCCTGGGCGGGCTACCCTGTCGAGCGAACGGTCGGCACGACCCGGCCGGACGTGATGCTATTGGAACTGACCGAATTGGACCGAGACCTGGCACACGCGGCCGCGATGCACCAACAGTTCCCGGATGTTCCGATTGTCGGTCTGGCATCGCGCGATCTCCAGCTGTCGCTTAGCCGTAGTTCGAATTCCGATCTCGCCTCTTTTGTAGTGTGGCCATTTAATATTGCTCAGCTTGAGCACGCCGTAGGTACTGCCATACACAAGTTCCACGGTGGAATTCACGAAAATCTGGTCGTGTTCCTGCCAGGCAAGGCCGGAAGCGGTGCGAGCACGGTGGTCTTGCATACTGCTCGTGTCGTTGCGCAAGAGTTGAAGCGCCGTGTGCTGGCGATAGAAGCGGATTTGCATTCTGGCTTACTCTCGACCATGTTGCATGTAGAGCCGAAGTCCTCGATTCGCGAATTGCTGGCCGAAGCGCCGCGAATCGACAATTTCAGTTGGCAACGATACGTCACCTCGGCAGGTGGCGTGGATTTCCTGCTTACGAACACAGCGGTCAAGGAGCCGGTTCCGACCTGGACGCACTATTTCCAAATCTTGCGTTTCGCTGCTCCGAAATACGACCTTGTGATCGCGGACCTGCCCGAGGTCGTCAATTCGGCGACGGCGGAGATTGTCCGCCGATCGCGCGCAGTTTACGTGGTAAGCACCCCCGAGTTGGGCTCGTTAAAACTGTCGAAGCAGCGATGCCAGGAGTTGGATCATTGGGGCGTAGATCGCCGTCGGGTCCACGTGCTACTCAATCGTGGCCACAAAAACGATATTGGTTCGAAGGATGCCGAGCTCATTCTGGATTATCCGGTTGCAACGACATTTCCCAATGATTACCGGGCTATCCGACGAGCGACGACGGATGCTAGTTTCATTGATAAACGTTCCGATCTCGGCGAAGCGTACCTTGCGTTTTCCAGAATGCTTACCGGGGCGGTGGGTGAGAAGAAGTCGTTAATGGGGCTGTTTCGGAAATAGATTGGCACGTGGAAATCGCGATCGGAGCAACGCGGAAGGAACTGGATTTGTTGGGTGCGGACCCTTCCTCAGCCGCGGATCGCGAACAACTCGTCCCCTCAAGAACTAGCAGCTATCCGAGGGGTAGTTCACTCAACCGGCACGCTCGTCAATCCAACACCGATACTTGGTCCGTAGTTTGATTATTGTTCCCGGAGCAGGCATCGGAGTGAAGCATGATGGTTTTGTTGGATTTCCGCACAGTCCGCTTGGCTTCCTCAATGGCTAGGCCCAGCGTGAAATAAGCTAGGCCAGGATACAACCCCTTCGCCGCAGACGCTTGGTGCGTAGCTGGATCTGTGATGGTTAGGTACTCTTGGCGGCCGGTTCTATTACTTTAGTCACTCCCTTCTCCGAGGCTCTCTCCCGCAGAATCGCTTTGTGCGCGGTAGAGTGTTGGTTATGCCGCCGGGGGCGGCCATGACATTTCCGCATCCCGGCTATCCGACAGGTTGTGGAACTGTCGTTGGCGCGTGCATTGCGGCGTTTAGAGAGGAATCATGAGGTCACGTATTTGTATCATCGCCGCCGCTCTGGCTGCCGCGACTTTGTTGTTGGCTCAAAACCCTGGAAACGATAAGCCAAACGGTCGAGGCGACCGGCTTAATGGCGTGGCGAGCACCGCCGCGTTGAGCGGCAACGCCGGACCGCTCCTACTCAACTACCATGGCGGCCCGGTAATCCTGGGGCAGACGCATATCTATTACATCTGGTATGGGAACTGGAGCGTCGATCCGAATGCGGCGCCAATTCTGAACGCGTTGGCGAACAATCTTACGGGATCCCCGTATTACAACATCCTCACCCAGTACTCGCAAACCAACCCGAGCGGCAACATATCCAATTCGGTGGTGTTAGGCGGCAGCACCAACTCCACTTACGTGGCCGCGAACCCGCTAGCGTTAACCGATAACGACATTTCGGGTATTGTCCAGGCTGCAATCGGAAACAATAGCCTTCCTCTGGACGCGAACGGGGTCTACTTCGTGCTAACGGCTCCGGGCGTGGCCGAGACTTCGGGATTTCTCAGCATTTACTGTGGATATCACAGCTCGTTTTCGTTAAGCAATACGTGGATAAACTACGCGTTCATCGGAGACGCAGCTGGCCCTAACCTCAACAAATGCGCGGAGCAGACGGCCAGCAGCCCCAACAATGACCCTTCCGTGGATGCCATGGCGTCCATCATTGCCCACGAGCTCTCCGAAGCGGTGACCGATCCGTTGTTCAATGCCTGGTATGACTTGGACCAACAGGAAGTCGCCGACAAATGTGCCTTTACTTTTGGCACCACCTTCGCCGCGCCCAATGGCAGCATGGCGAACGTAACCTTGGGCGGCTTCGACTTTCTGCTGCAGCAGAATTTCTCAAATGCCTCCGACTCTTGCGTGATGAGCTACCAAAGCCCAGCCGACTACAGCCTGTCGGTTTCACCGGGCACGCAATCGGCGGTTCAGGGTGGCACGACCGGGAATTACACCGTGACGGTGAATCCCACAAACGGCTTCTCGAACGGCGTAACACTGAGCGTAACTGGACTCCCGGCGGGCGCTACCTTGAACGGTCCTGCGCCGAATCCAACCTCGACGACAGCTACCTTCAACATTTCGACTGGGACCGCGGCGACGGGCAGTTATCCGCTGACGATTACGGGCACGAGCGGAGCATTGACGCATATGGCGGCAGCGACGCTGGTCGTGGTGAATCCCGACTACAGCTTGTCGGTTTCACCGGGTTCGCGATCGGCCGGTACGGGCAACACCACGCAGCCGTACACGATTACCGTGAATCCGACGAACGGCTTCGCCGGGATGGTAACCTTCGCGGTAACGGGCTTGCCGACAGGTGCGAGCCTCAATCCCGCGCCCGCATCCAGCAGCATCTCCTCGACTTTTGCCGTTGCGGTCGGCACCAGCGCGCCCGGAACCTACACGCTGACTATTACCGGCACCAGCGGATCTCTTAGTCATGGCGTCAACGCAACTCTGATCGTAACTTCGGGGAGTTCGTCCGGGTTTCCGAGCAGAGTCGGAGTATTTCGCTCGGGCTTTTACTGGCTGGAGGATGTGGATGGAAACCAGCAGTTCAACCAACCACCCGATCAGGCATTCGCGTTTGGAGGGGTTGCGGGAGATATTCCGATCACCGGAGATTGGAACGGTGATGGGCGGACAAAGGTGGGGGTTTACCGTCCGAGTAACGGGCTGTTCATTCTCGATACCAATGGGAACCAGCAGTTTGACGGCGGCGATGCCGTATACAACCTTGGGGTAGGGACGCAAGCCGGAGATGTGCCGGTTGTGGGCGACTGGAACGGCGATGGCCGCACCAAGGTGGGCCTATTTAGACAGGGGTTCTTCTGGATCCTCGACACCAATGGCAACGGCACATTTGAGCAGGGTGTTGATGCTACCTACGCGTTTGGCGGAGTCGCGGGCGATGTCCCTGTCGTCGGGGATTGGACCGGGTCTGGCACAAGTAAAATTGGGCTATTCCGGATGGGCTTCTACTGGATTCTGGACGCCAACGGCAACGGGGTGCTCGACAACATCAACGGAGCGGGCGGCGATCTGGCGTTCGCCTACGGCGGCATTGCGGGTGACGTTCCGGTGGTCGGCGATTGGAACGGAGACAGCACCAGCAAAGTGGGTGTGTTCCGGCAAGGCTTCTTCTGGGTGCTGGACGCCAACGGCAATCACACGTTCGACGGGACGGGATCCGGCCAAGATCTCGCCTTTGCTTTTGGAGGAATTTCGGGTGATGTTCCGGTGGCCGGTAAATGGTCCTTAGTTGCTGCTTCGTCGATCGCCGCGACGAGCGGCACGCCGCAAACCACGCAGATCAACACGGCCTTCGCAGCACCTCTTGCTGCGACGTTGACAAATTCAGGCAGCCCGCTGGCCGGGGTAGTGGTGACGTTCGCAGCACCAACTTCGGGAGCCAGCGGAACCTTCACCGGCGGAGCAACCACGGCTACGGCAACGACCAACGCTTCAGGTATAGCGACGTCGCCTACGTTCACGGCCAACGGTACAAATGGCAGCTATGGGGTGTCAGCTTCTGCACCCGGGGTAAGCTCCCCGGCGAGCTTCTCGTTGACGAACGTGATACCTCCCAACATGATCGGTCTGCCGGCCAACGTGAACGTTCCACTGGGAGAGGCGATCACGTTTCCGGTAACGTTGGGGACCTCCGCGCCTGCCGGAGGTGTATTTGTCACTCTTAGCAGCAGTGATAGCGTAAGAATTGCCGTCTCTCCTGCTCAGGTTTTTATAGCGCAAGGCGCCTACACTCCTGCGGTCCAGCCGACCTTGAGCGCCTTTAATACAGGGACAGTAACCATCGGCGCTTCGGCTCCTGGCTATATATCAGCAACTCAACATGTGAACGCGACTGCAACCGTCACCTTCTCGCCTCTTACAATCACGACCACCAGCGGGGCGGTGGAGAGAGTGCTCTTGTCACTTTCCTCGGCGGCGCCACCGGGCACGACTCCCGCAGGCCGATGCGAAGCTCCGGATCCGTCCGTATGCTCCGTGACCGTTGCCCTCAGTTCCGATAACCCGAACGTCGCACTTGTGCAGCCGAGCGTGAGCTTCTTCCCGGATGGCAGCTCTCAAGCCATCGACCAGATTCAGATCTCTGCGGTGGGTCCCGGTACCACTGTGATTCACGCCGGTGCGCCTCCCTACATTCCGGACGCTACATTGACCGTGACCGTACAGTGACGTCTAGAGTGTCGGCGCTATAATCTAAACTCTAAAAGCATCGCTATACGAAAATCGGTACGCGCAGGTTGATGGTTCCTGGATCGGCTAGGAGTTTCTTTCTTATCTTATCCTTCTAGGATTCTTCAGCTCATCCATCAAAGTTAGAGCGCGAGGGACTTCACGGGCCATACCGCTTCCACGAGATCGCCGCGGCACGCATAGAGGCGATTATAGAGGTTCACCGTGGGGTCGCAGTGTGGCGGAATGAATTCGATTTTCTGGCCCAAGCGCGGTAGTTTCTGGGGATCTTCAACGTTCAGGTAGCCGAATTCGTCGCCCCCGAAGCGGTAGGTAAGGCCAAGTAAGTTCGCAGCTTCCGGAGGATAGGCGCGATCGGTAGAAAACGATTTGATCCCGGCGTCGGTCGTGACGAAGTTGGGATGATTTGCGCTCACGACCGTCCCAAGGACGGTGATCACCTGCGGGAAATCCACGCCCGCTTTGCGGTACTCCAGGTCCATCAGCACGAACGATCCGGCCTGCATCTCAGTTATCTCGGGATTCGCCGTGTCGATTTGCCAGGTTCCGGTGCTACCGCCGGATACAATATCGGTTGTCATTCCTTTGCGGGCGAGCGCGTCGCGTACTTCGGCGGCATGGGCCCACGTTGCGCGGGACAGGCGCTGGCCTTCTTCACCGGCCAGGTGGGAGCCTTTGGCGGAGTACCCTTGTAAACCGCGCAGATTCAGGTTCGCCGAGCGGGCGATGGCCTCCGCGATTTCGAGCGCCTGCTCGGTGGAGCGCGCGCCGGTGCGGTGGTCGCCGACGTCTAGATCGATGAGCATGTCGAGCTGCCGCCCGGCGGCTTGCGCGGCTTCCTGGTACCACTCGACCTGCTGGACATGATCCACCGCTACCATGGCGCCGGTCTCGACGACGCGCGCCATCTTCGCTGGATCGGCAACGGGAGAGGTCAGCAGGATGCCGCTGATGCCCGCGCTCGACATCAGCTCCGCCTCGGCGAGCGTGGCCACGCAGACGCCGCAGGCGCCGGCGGCGAGCTGGCGTTTGGCGATCTCGACACACTTGTGGGCCTTGGCGTGGGGGCGCAGGGCTTTGCCGGAACTCTTCACGCGATCCATCATGCGCGTTAGGTTAGCTTCGAAGGCGTCTAGATCCAGTAGCAGGGCGGGGGTTAAGATTTCTGATTTGAACATGATCGCAAGCTTCCATTACAGGCTCCCATGGCCCGTAAAGTCAATTCCATCATGTGGCGGCGACGTCGTATGTTAATCTTTTGGTTCCATGAGCCTGGTGCAGTTAGAACCGCGAATCGACGCGAGCGCTCTCGAGGGTGAACTCCGTAAACAGCTCGAAGGCGAAGTACGTTTCGACCCGGTATCTCGCGCGCTCTATTCGACCGACGCCAGTGTGTATAAGATTCGGCCGCTGGGGGTTGTCATTCCAAAGACGCGCGAGGACATCGTTCGCGTGGTGGAGATTTGCGGGCGCTATCGATGCCCCATTACGATGCGGGGCGGGGGAACGTCGCAGGCGGGGCAGGCGATCGGCGAAGGGATTCAAGTCGATACTTCGAAATACTACAACCGTCTGCTGGAAGTGAACGCGGAGGAGCGCTGGGCGCGCGTCGAACCCGGCATCGTGCTGGACGAACTGAATGCACAGATGGCTCCGCTGGGGCTGCGCTTCGCGCCGGATATTTCGACCGCGAGCCGCGCCACCATCGGCGGGATGATGGCCAACAATTCCTGCGGGGCGCGCAGCGTGCTCTACGGCAAGACCATCGATCACGTGCTGGAGCAGACGGTACTGCTGGCGGACGGCAGTGTCGTGCATTTTCGGGAGATGCCGCGCAGCGAAGTGCCGGTGGGCGATACGCTCGAAGTGGCGTGCTACCGCGCGGTGCTGGGGCTGGCTCGCGAACACGCGGATGAAATCGACCGGCGTTTTCCCAAAGTAGTGCGGCGCGTGGGCGGCTACAACCTGAACGATTTTGTCGATCAGGATAAGCCCGTCAATCTGGCGAAGATCATGGTGGGGTCGGAGGGCACGCTGGGCGTGGTGCTCGAAGCCAAGCTCAATCTGGTGCCGCTGCCGAAGGCCAAAGCGGTGATGGTGATCGGCTTCGAACATTTGCTGGAGTCACTGACGGCGGCGCCGGTGATTCTGCATCACAAGCCTTCGGCTGTGGAAGTGATGGACAAGCACATCCTGGATTTCACGCGCCAGAACGCCGTGCTTGACCGTATTCGCAACACCTATGTTTCGGGCGACCCGGGGGCGACGCTCTGCGTCGAAATGTACGCGGATCAAAAGGAAGATCTGCCGCCGCGTATGCAGGCACTGGAAGAAGACCTGCGGGGACGGAAACTCGGTTATCACTATCACACCGAGACCGACCTTGCGGGGCAAGCTCGCGTCTGGAGTCTGCGCGAGGCGGCGCTGGGCCTTTCGACAGCGATGAAGGACGACGCGAAGTCGATTTCGTTCGTCGAAGACACGGCGGTGTCTCCTGAAAAGCTGAGCCCGTTTATCGGGCGGTTCATGGAACTGGTGCGCGGGCACAACACCACGGCAGGAGTTTATGCCCACGCGTCGGTTGGTTGTCTGCACGTCCGTCCGGTGATCAACATGAAGACCGAAGAAGGCGTGCGGCAGTTCGAGGCCATCGCCAATGATGTGGCGAAGCTGGTGCTCGAATTCGGCGGGGCGCTTTCGGGCGAGCACGGCGACGGGCTGGTGCGCGGTCCGTTCATGCGGCAGATGTTCGGCGACACGCTGTATGAAGCGTTCCGCGAAGTGAAGCGCACTTTCGATCCGCACGGTATTTTCAATCCGGGCAAGATTGTGGATTCGCCGGCGATGACTTCGAACCTGCGCTTCGGCGGAGGCTACAAGACGCCGAATCCGAAGACCTGGTTCGATTACTCGGAATACGGCGGCCTGGGCGGGGCGGTCGAAATGTGTAGCGGTGTCGGAGCGTGCCGCAAGAAGCTTTCCGGAACGATGTGCCCGTCTTATATGGCGACGCGGGAAGAATCGGATTCGACGCGCGGGCGTGCGAATGTGCTGCGGCTCGCGATGAGTGGACAAATTGAGGGTGAAGCGGGGCTGGGCGATGAGGGAGTCTACAAGGCCCTCGACCTGTGCCTGGAATGCCGCGCGTGTAAGGCTGAGTGCCCGGTGGGGGTCGACATGGCGCGCTATAAGAGCGAGTTTCTGGCCGATTATTATTCGCGGCACGGCACGCCGATGCATGCGCGCGCGCTGGGCAACACCGCCAATCTGGCGAAGCTGGGCAGTGCGTTCGCGCCGATCTCGAATTGGGTGGCGGGGACCGGGCTGAATAAAAGGGTGCTCGGCCTGGACCCGCGCCGCAAGTTGCCGGAGTGGCGTCGCAAGACGTTCGGGCACTGGGTTGCGGGCACGGAAGCCGGCAGTTGGCAGCCGGCGCATCACGCTCTTCAACGATACCTTCACGAATCACTACGATCCGGAGATTGGTATCGCTGCCGTCGAAGTTTTGGAGCGCGGCGGATGCGGCGTAGATGTAGTCAGGCCGGGGTGCTGCGGACGGCCTCTAATCTCGAAGGGACTGTTGAGTGAAGCTCGCGCCCAAGTGGGGCAGTTGGTTGAAGGGCTGTATCCGATTGCCGCGCGCGGCGACAAGATTCTGTTCTGTGAACCCAGCTGCCTCTCGGTGCTGAAGGAAGACGCGGCTTCGCTGCTGCGTGGTGACCAACAGCTGAAGGCTCGCACAGTTGCCGGCGCGGTGCAGTTGTGGGAAGAGTTCGCGGGCACGCTGGACCTGCCAATCCGCAAAGGGCCGTCGAAAATCCTGTTGCACGGGCACTGTCATCAAAAGTCGATGGGACTTCTGGAAGCCACAAAGACGCTGCTGGCGCGCATTCCCGAGTGCAGCGTGGTGGATCTGGATGCGGGCTGCTGCGGCATGGCGGGGTCGTTTGGCTATTCGAAGGATCACTATGACGTGTCGGTAACCATCGCGAATCGCAAGCTGCTGCCGGCGGTGAGGGCGATGAAGTCCGGCGAGGCGCTGGTGGCGGTGGGCACTTCATGCCGGCATCAAGTGGCGGATCTGGCCGGCGCCACGGGCGTGCATCCAGCGGTTTTGATCCGCGGTTTGTTGGAAGTGGTATGATCACTCCTTTGTGGCCGTACCTCCTCCCCATCCTCTGACGCAGAGCGCTTCCGCTAGCGGCAGGCCTTCCGGCGAGCGCCCCACGCGCGTTCGCCACGTGGTCCTGGGCCTGACGGTGGCGGCGTACATGATCACTTACATGGACCGCCAGATTCTGGCCGTGGCGCGTCCCGCGATTCGCGACGAACTTGGAATCTCGCTGGTGATGATGGGTTGGATCACCTTCAGTTTCCGCATCGCCTACGCGCTGTTTCAACTACCCGGCGGCTGGCTGGGCGACCGTTTCGGTGCGCGCCGGGCATTGACGGCGGTGGTCACGTGGTGGAGCATCTTCACGGGGATCACGGCGCTGGCATGGAACGCGGTTTCGATGCTGGTGATCCAAATATTCTTTGGGCTAGGCGAGGCGGGAGCGTTCCCCATCGCCACGCGTTCGCTGTCGCGCTGGATGCGGCCGACGGAGCGAGGTTTCGCGCAAGGTGTTACGCACGCGGGGTCGCGATTGGGCGCGGCGCTAACGCCGCTGGTCCTGGCGGGCTTCACGGTCTACGGGTTGCATTGGAGCGGCTTCATCCCAATGTACGGCTGGCGCGCGGCGTTCATGCTTTTTGGATTGCTGGGCGTGGCATGGTCCGGGGTCTGGTATTTTTACTATCGCGATACGCCAGAAGAGCACCGCAGCGTGAATGCGGCCGAACGCGAGTTGATCGGGGGCGGGCGCAAGCGTTCCACCGATATTCCGTGGCGCAAAATTCTCACACACCACAATCTGTGGATTCTTTCGGTGATGTACTTCTGCTACAACTTCAATCTCAACGTCTATAACGATTGGTTCCCGACCTATCTGCACGATTCACGCGGCATGACGCTGGCGAAAATGGGCATCTACGCGAGTTTGCCATTGTTTGCAGGAACGCTGGGGGATCTGCTGGGCGGCTGGTGTTCGGATCGCGTGCTGAAGCAGACCGAGCAATGTTAATCTGGCGCGGCGCTGGGTGGCGATCGCGGGTTTTCTGGTTTCGGCCGCTGCTACGATTCCGGCGGTGCTTGACGCACGATCCTCAAGTGTCCGTAGCGTTTTACTGCGTGGCCTTCTTTAGTCTCGAATGGACTGTGGGAATTTCCTGGGCCGTGACGCTCGATATCGGGGGCGATTTCGCCGGCTCCGTTTCGGCGGTGATGAACA
The DNA here is from genome assembly GCA_963779075.1 of Bryobacterales bacterium. Classification (GTDB taxonomy): domain Bacteria; phylum Acidobacteriota; class Terriglobia; order Bryobacterales; family Bryobacteraceae; genus Palsa-187. The sequence goes on along the minus strand of CAVZWS010000007.1, from coordinate 116,448 downwards.
CGCTGGGCAACATCGGCGGCGCGATTTCAGCGGCAGTTGTCACGTATGCAGCGAGAGATTATGGCTGGAATGCACCTTTCTTCATCACGTGCGCGCTATGTTTGATCGCGGCGGCGCTGTTCCTGAAAATTGACGCGACCAAACGGGTCGCATGAGAATAGAAGCGTGAAGATCGATCCGAACAAGTGCGTGGCGTGCGGGAACTGCACGTATGTATGTCCGGTGGGCGCGATCTACATCGATCCGGCGACGCGCCGCGCGACGGTCAATTCCAAAGAATGCGTGGAGTGTTACGCGTGCTACAACGGGCTGAGCCAGGAACACCTGAATCCCACGTTTGTGCGCACGCTGCGCAAGGTATTTCAAACGCTGCGGCTGCGCTTCGATCCCGAACCGGATGTGTGTCCGACGGCGGCGTTCGCTCCCGACGAATTGGTGTGGCCGCGGACGGTGCGGCGCGCATTTTCCGATCCGCGCGTGCCTCACGAATCGACCGGCGTGCATGGACGCGGCACCGAAGAAGTGAAGACCAACGATGTCAGCGGCCGCGTGAAGCAAGGGGAAGTGGGATTCACTATCGAATTCGGACGTCCCGGCGTGGGTGTGTGGTTCCGCGATTTGCAAACCATGTGCTGGGCGCTGGCCAAGGCCGGCGTGAGTTTCGAGAAGCGCAATCCGGTGACTTCACTGATGAGCGATGTGGCGACGGGAACGATCCGCGAAGACATCATGAACGAAAAGGTGCTCTCGGCGATCATCGAAATCAAGGTGCCGGTGGAGCGCACCGAAGAAATCATACGGCTGGTGTGGGACGTGGAGAAGCAGATCGACACCGTGGTCGCGCTGGGCGTGGGTACGCGCTGCGATGCCGATGGGGAAGATCATGTGGTGGCGCCGATCCTGGAAAAACTGGGCTATCATCCCGAGCGCGCCAAGACCAATATCGGATTGGGGCGGGTGACGGCGGTGAGCGCATGACCAACACCCTTCATCGCTTTGGACCTTCGCAGAGCTTCGCCGACGACTACATTGTTTTCGCGATGTGCTCGCGCGGCAAGAACGACGGCGATGCGCTGCCCAAATTGCGGCAGTTTCTCGAAATGGCGGTGCCGTTCAAGCCGGTGAATCTGGGCGATGCGATTCATGGAGGCGCGCTGCGGCCGTCGCGCGCGATGAATCCGCTGGCGCACTGGAATCGCGATTCGACTGCCGACTTCCGGGCGGTGATCGACGGCATGGATGCGCTAACCACAGCAGCCGCCGTGTTCGACAACCGGGTCGCCGCCGAGGATTTCGTGAAAGCCGTCAAGGAAGCCGATCTGGGGTTGAGCATCAACATTTCGACTTCCGTCGACGGCGCCGAGCAGTGTTGTTTCGCCGCCGGAATTCCGCGGCACAGCGTCGGCTACTCGCTTGGGGTTCGAAGGCAAGACCGAAAAACTGCCGAACGCAGATGTGCTGCTGCTTTCGACCATGTGCGGACACGGCATGGTGAGTCAGTTCGCTGGCGAAGAAAATGATCGACTGGGTGAAAGAAGGCCGCCGCACGCCGGAGCAGGCCGCCGCCTACATGACGCGATTCTGCTCCTGCGGAGTGTTTAATCCGGCCCGCGCGGCGCGCATTTTGGAGCAAGCGGCTCGCGGGGAATCGCCGGCGTCTTCATAATTCCCCGCACCGGCTAATTACAGTATGGGGTTCGCCCTGTGGATCGATGCGGAGCCGGGTCTCGCGTGGGCCCAGGGCACGCACGAATACCGGCCTCTGGGGTCGGCAGTGATTTCCTTCACAGACCAATTCCGGCCACGCGATTTCAGGCAATCGCGGCGACGCCCGCGACATTTGGACCAGGCATTCGTGGGATTCTTCGGTTCGCTCGAAGAAGTGAACGTGTGCTTGCGTTCGAGGTATTAGCTAAGCCGCGTGCGACCCCGGCGCATCTTTTATGAGCGCGATCATAAGATCCATGCTGCTAGATGGTCTGGATGAGGCGTTCGATAAGAAGTCCTGGCACGGCCCGAACCTGCGCGGAGCGATTCGCGGCGTGACGGCGTCGCAAGCGGCGTGGCGTCCGACGGAGGATCGTCACAACATCTGGGAACTGACGCTGCATGCCGCGTATTGGAAGTATGCAGTGCGGCGGAAGATTTTGCGCGAGAAGCGCGGGTCATTTGTGCTCCCGGGCAGCAATTTTTTCGAACGGCCGGAGAACGAATCGGCCGCCGCTGGAACGGCCTCACCGGATCTGCGGCCACCGATGCGAAGGGAAGCGCGATATCGCGATCCTGGAAGCGGAGCACCGGAAGTTGCGCGATACTGTGGCGAACTTGCCGGCGCGCGCGTTCACGCCGGCATTGTGCCATCTGATCCGCGGCGCGGCGGCGCACGATCTGTATCACGCGGGACAGATTCGGTTGCTGCGGCGCATGTGCTCTTAGATCGCGGCTAAATACTCAAAACGGGGCACGGCGCGTGGCGAATGATGGGGTAAAGGTGCGACCACATCCGGCTGACGGCGCCATACACCACGCCGCGTCCGGTCACGATGAGATCCGCGGAGGTATGCAGAGTCTTCGTCATGGATCGCATCGGCTACGGGTCCGTCCAGAATCGTGTGCGGGGCGCTGACGCCGGCTCGCTTCTTCAGTTCAACAATGCGGGCTGTCGGCGGCCTTCATGAAATCGTCGCGGTAGTTTCCGAACGCGGTCTCCATGCTGACGGGCGGCATTTCGAGAACGTAGGCCAGCGATAACTGGCCTGGTAAGATGCCGCAAGCGCGGCCGCAGCGCGAATCACAGCTTCGGCTTCGTCGCTGGTGTCGATGGCGGCCAGGATCGAGGTGTAAGGAATGCGCAACGGGTGACCGGTCCAGACGGGCACGGTGAGATCGTGCAAGACCTTGGCGGTGACCGATCCCAGCAAAAAGCGCCGCAGGGGCGCGCGGCCGTGGGTGGGCAACATCACCAGGTCGGCGCCCTGATGCCGGACTATGTTATCGATGACGGCGCCGGGTTCGCCGACTTCAATGAATACGTCCGCCTTTACGCCGGGAAAATTGGCGTTGCGCGAATTCCCGCAGTCGTTCCTCCGATGATAGTGCGAACCTGCTCCGGCAACTGCAGATCGGTTATGGGCAGCGAGCTATAGGCCAGGGCCTCAGCGCCATAGGCGTGAACCAAACTTAGTTCCGTGGAAAAGCGCTTCTGCATTTCCGAGACATAGGGAACGATGGCTGGCAAGGCTCGGAGTAATCAACCGGGAAAAGGATTTTTTGAAAAGGGAGCATTGGTACAGGGTAGAAGCATTTTTTACGAGCCACAAGGGGCGGGCGGCGGTGCGCGAGGCAGGGCGGAGCGTGAGCTAGCGGGCGGCGGTGCGTGGACACACCCCCAGGCGTCTTGGCGCGCCAGCACAATGGCGCACCATTCCGCGGAATTGCGACGTAGAATTGTAGGGAGCTTATGGCAGACACTAACGCCCTCTCCGGTGACCGCCACGCGACAACCGTTCTACCAGGCCCTGTATTTCCAGGTATTCGTGGCGATCGTGCTGGGCGTTGCGCTAGGCGTGTTCGATCCGCCGCTGGCCGAAAAAATGAAGCCGCTGGGGGACGGTTTCATCAAGCTGATCCGCATGATGATTGCGCCAATCATCTTTTGCACGGTGGTGACCGGCATCGCGGGCATGAGCGACATGAAGAAACTGGGGCGCGTGGGGGTCAAGGCGCTGCTGTACTTCGAGGTGGTGACCACAGCGGCGCTGCTGATTGGGCTTTTGATCGTGACGGTGGTCCAGCCAGGCGCCGGCATTAACGCCGATCCTAAGACGCTGGACGCCAAAGCAGTGGCGCAATACACCACCTCGGGCGAGCATTTGAGCACGGTGGATTTCATCATGAACATCATTCCGGATCAAATGGTCAATGCCTTCGCGAAAGGCGAAGTTCTGCAGATCCTGTTGATCGCCATCATGTTCGGAATGGCGCTGGCGACTTTCGAGAAGGGCAAGCCGGTGCTGGATGCGTTTCACTATATCAATCACATCTTGTTCAAGATGATCGGCTTCATTATGTATGTCGCCCCGTTGGGGGCGTTCGGCGCGATGGCCTTCACCATTGGCCGGTACGGAGTCAGAACGCTTCTGCAACTGGGAAACCTGATGCTGTGTTTCTATGCCACTGCGGCGCTGTTTGTTTTCGTGGTGCTGGGAGCGATCGCGCGGCTGCACGGATTCCGCATCTGGAACCTGTTGAAGTACCTGCGAGAAGAGTTCTTGATCGTGTTGGGAACCTCCACTTCTGAGGCGGCTTTGCCTTCGCTGATGATAAAACTGGAACGCTTGGGCTGCACGAAGTCCGTAGTGGGGCTGGTAGTGCCGTCGGGTTATTCGTTCAATCTCGATGGCACGTCGATTTACCTGACCCTCGCGGCGTTATTCGTAGCGCAGGCCACCAATACGCACTTGACCGCGGCGCAGGAGTTCCAGTTGCTGGTGGTGCTGATGCTGACATCCAAGGGCGCAGCGGCGGTCACGGGCGGCGGTTTTATAACGCTGGCCGCAACGCTGTCTTCGCTGCATACGGTGCCGGTAGCCGGGATCACTCTGCTGCTGGGCGTGGACCGTTTCATGTCGCAAATGCGCAGTCTCACCAATCTGGCCGGTAACGCGGTGGCGACGGTTGTAGTGGCGAAATGGGAAAACGAATTCGACAGCAGCAAGGCCGGTGTGGTCCAGGCGGGCGGCGCAGTGGACGCGTCGCGCGGCGATGGCGAGCGGCGATTAGGGAAACGGGCGGTTCGCCGGCTTCTAAGCGAAATTCCACGGTTCTTACCCGGCGGGACAGAGACCGCGCTGGTGAAATTCCGCGAAATCACGGAACGGATTCGGGGTTAACGAGCCGCATAGCTCTTGCTAAATCCGGTGCGTTCATTGGTGATGGTGATTTTGCCGTCGCGCGTCACCGATGCCATGATCCAATGACCCTCATGCGGCGTCGCTTCCAGATTCGCGATCTGATCAGGCTTCACGTTGTGATCGCGGTTGGGCCCCATTGCCTGATGCAACTGCCACACATCCTCCAGCCCGGGGATCTTTTGGACCGTGTCCCATGCTGAATTCTGCCAACCTTTGGTCGCGCCGTTATTGACGATCACGATCTGCGGTTTCAGCGCGAGCACATGCGCCGGAGCGCCCGAGAAGTCATTGAAGAACCCGTGGTGGGTGGCCTGAAACAAGGTAACCGTGCCCAGTTTATTCACGGGGCAGGCGAGCTGCATTTCGACGTCCCAGGTTAAATCGCCCAGGTCCAGGAACTTAAATTTTCCGTAGGTCAATAGGAATCCAGCGCTGCGCTGGTTCTCGGTAGTGTCGGGCGGCTTCTGCTGCGCATCTTTGCAATAGGGATTCTCGCCGCCGCTTGCGCCCTTGACCGGCGACGCGATGACCTTGCCGTTGGCGGCAACCACTACGGCATCCAGTCCCTTGAGCGGCAGCTTGTCGCCGGGCTTCAGAGTGGTGCGCTTTCCATCGGCCAAGGCTTTGTAGGCGTCCCAAATCTTGCCGCTGCGAGGGTCCTGGGATTCGATGGAATCGCCATGATCCAGGAAATGCTCGATGGGGATCAGCTTCGCGAGAGCCGGCGCGCCGCCGATATGATCGCCGTGGTGATGCGTGATCATCAGGTAGTCGATCTTCTTGAGGCCGGCTTTTTGGGCGGCGCGAAAGATTCGCTTGGCGTCGCGGTCATCGGGAGCGGGATTCCCGGTGTCGACCAGCAGCGACTGCCCTTCGGGAGTGACGATGAGAGTGGCGCCGCCGCCTTCCACGTCCACCCAATAGATGTCGAGATCGCGGGCGGGCGCGGACAGGGCCAGGAAGCCGGTCAAAAGCGCTACGAGGATGAATTTCTTCATGGCTTCTATGCTACTCCAAAAAAGAGGGACGGAGCCTGATTATGGCTCCAAGTCTTGTCTTGTGTCGAAATGGAACAATAATCAGGCTCCGTCCCTCTTTTTGGCCCAGGCGGAGCGCACGATTTCGTGAATTTCGCTGTGCCGCGGCTCCCAGCCAAACGTGTTGCGGAGCCGAGTGGAGTCGGCCACCAGTTCGGCCGGATCGCCCTCGCGGCGGGGCGCGATCTCATACGGAACGCGCTTGCCGGTGACTTCTTCCACCGCGCGCAGAACCTCCATCACGGTTTGTCCCTTGCCGGTGCCGACGTTGAAAGCGCCGGACGCGCCGCCCGCCATCAAGTGATCGAGCGCGGCCAGATGCGCGGTTGCGAGATCGCTGACATGGATGTAGTCGCGGATACAGGTGCCGTCGGACGTGGCGTAGTCGTCGCCAAAAATCTGTATGGGCTCGCCGGTCGCAATCGCGCGGAATAGCAGCGGGATCAGGTGGGTTTCGGGGTTGTGCGCTTCGCCCAAGCCCGCGCCCGGTTCGGCGCCGCAGGCGTTGAAGTAGCGCAGGGCGATACTGCGCAAACCCCGGTAGATGATCCAGCTTCTGCAGAATCTTTTCGACGATGGCCTTGGATTCTCCGTAGGGGTTGACCGGCGCGATGCGCGCGTCTTCGGGGATGGGAAGCTTTTCGGGATCGCCGTAAACGGCGGCGGTGGAGGAAAACACCAGGCGGCGGACGCCCGCTTGCGCCATGGCTTCGAGCAGCGATACCGTGCCGCCGACGTTGTTGGAAAAATACAACTCGGGCTCGCGCATGGATTCGCCCACCATGCTATGGGCCGCGAAATGCACCACGGCATCCACGTCTTCGAGCAGCGCGCGCGACGGCGCTGGTGTCCTGCAGGCGCAGGACATGTAAACGCTCCGGCGCGACGTTTTCGCGATGGCCGCGGGAGAGGTCATCGATCACGGCCACATCAAAACCGCGATTCAACAAGTGGCGGGTGGTGATGGAGCCGATGTACCCGGCGCCCCCGGTTACCAGGATTTTCGGCATGTGTCCCATTCTACAATTGAAGGGTGCGAATCAGCCGCCGCCAGTTTGCGTGTGGAATCGCGGGAGTCGCGGTGCTCGGTTCCGCCACAGCGCGGCCGCCTCGTCGTTGATCGGCAGATTATCGAGCGGCGCATTTACGCTCCCGGCAGCGTGCTGCCGCCCCGGGAGGTTCTTCACCGCCATGGAATCCGCCCGGTGTCGGTGAAACGGCGGCCAAATGGCACCGTGTACTCTATACCGTTCGCTTCGATCGAAGCCCGAGTCAAGGCGTGGGATCGATTCAATGCGGACGAAGAGTGGTGCGCGCTTCGCGACGCGGGTACGGTTGCGCTGCAAGGGGTTCGAATCTATCCGGCCGGGAAGATCTTCGAGATATCGTTATAGATCACGAAGACCACCACGAACATCAGAAACACGAAGCCTACCTTGACCACGGTTTCCTTGACCTTCATGTCCAGGTCGCGGCGCATCAGCATCTCGACGAACAGCATCAACATCACGCCGCCGTCGAGGATGGGCACGGGCAACAGGTTGAAGATCGCTAGATTGAGGCTGACCGCAGCCATCAGCAAGAAGTAGGGGATGGGGCCTTCGCGCGCCGCATCGCCCGACATCTGCGCGATGCCGATGGGGCCTTGCAGCGATTTGGCGGACATCTTGCGCTCGACGATGCCCTCGAGCGACTTCACGATCAGTTGCGTATTCAGCAGGTTCTGACGCCAGGATTCGGCGAGCGCCTCCGCCAACGTCAGCTTGGTGATTTCAACCCTGGGCTGAAGCGTCAGCCCGATCATCCAGCGTGCCCCGCCCTGGCCTTCAATGTCGCGCTTGGCTGGCGTTACCTTAACTTCGTGCTGTTGGCCGTTGCGGGAGTAAACCAGATCCAGGGGAGCGCCGCTGGTTTCGTTTTCAATCTCGTTCAGGCGGGGGATCGAGCGCAGCGGCTGGCCGTTCACGCTCACCAGGATGTCGCCCCGCTCTAGGCCGACGCGCGCGCCGTCCATATCCTTCAGGACGCCAGCCACTTCGATCTCCGATTCCTGCTGCCACCCCGCATTACCGATGCTCTCTTTTTCCTGGAGAGCCGGCGTCAAGGTCAGGTGAAGATGTTCGCCCCTGCGCATCACCCACACATCGAGAGGCTGTTTGGGGTTCATGGCGCTCTTGATCGCGACCTGTTCCCAGGTCGGATCCGTAGTGTCATCGATCTGGACGATCTTATCCCCCAGCTGTATTCCCGCTTTGGCTGCAGCGCCGTCGGATGCCACATACCCGATCACTGGAGAACGCGGGTTCGGGACCTTCTCATAGTGCACCATGAACAATCCAGTGAGCAGGGCCAGGGCCAGCACGATGTTGATGGCGGGGCCCGCAAACGCGATCAGGAGGCGCTGCCAGCGCGGCTTGGAGGTGAGCGCCCGGGGATCGGCGGCGCCTTCATCGCCGGCCTGCTCACCGGTCATCTTGACGTAGCCGCCAAACAGGATCAGGGAGAAGCGGAAATCGGTCTCTCCTCGCCGGAATCCGAAAAGGCGGGGACCAAAACCAAAACTGAAGGTCTCTACTTTTACATCGAAAAAGCGCGCCGCGAAGTAGTGGCCGAATTCGTGAACCAGGATCATCACACCGATGAGGACCAGGTACCACCAGATGTTTTGCAGCAAAGCCATATATTGTGTTACGCCCGTTTACGCATGGAGCGCCGCTTCGGTTGAATCTTTCTCAGACGAGAGCGTCCGCGTTATCTCACCCTTCTCCATAATGCCACGAGCGACGGCCCGCGATTCGCGGTCAATCTCGAGCACTTCTCCCACGGAGTGCGGTTCCCGCACCGGCACCCGGGCCAAAGTCTCGGCGATGGTAGCTGCGATTCCAGGATAAGAAATTCGACCTGCCAGGAAGGCCTCCACGGCTACTTCATCGGCCGCATTCAAAGTACATGTGGCCGAGCCGCCGGTTTCCTGCGCCTTGTAGGCCAGCTTCAGCAAGGGGAATTTTTCGAAGTCAGGCGGATCGAAGGTCCAGCGGGCGGATTGTGTCCAGTCCAGGCGGGCTACGGGCGCAGCGGCCCGCTCCGGATAAGTAAGGGCATATTGAATGGGCATCCGCATGTCGGTGGCCGAGACCTGCGCCATCACGCTACCGTCAGCAAACTCCACCATTGCATGAACCTTGGATTGAGGATGCACCACTACTGCTATATCTTTCGGCGCGAGGTCGAATAACCAACAGGCCTCAATCACCTCAAAACCTTTGTTCATAAGGGTCGCCGAATCGATGGTAATTCTCTGCCCCATCCTCCAAGTTGGATGATTCAGCGCCTGCTCCGGTGTTACAAATTTCAGATCCGCCACTGGAGTTTCCCGGAAGGGGCCACCGGAGGCGGTCAGGATTAGCTTGGAAACCTCGCGGCGCAATCCGGCACGAAAACACTGATGCGCACCGTTGTGTTCGCTATCGACCGGGATCAGTTCGGCACCGGAGGCCCGCATCGCATCGGTGACGAGCTTGCCGCTGGCGACCAAAACCTCTTTGTTTGCAAGACCTACGCGCTTGGCAAGCCGCACCGCCTGGTAGGTGGCTTCGAGACCCTCTACGCCGACGATAGCTGACATTACAAATCCGGCTTCGGGCGCTGCCGCAGCCGCGATGCGGGCTTCCGGGCCAGCGGCCAGTTCAGGGAGAGGCGTACCGTTGGATTTCAGAATCACGCGGAGTTCCGCGAGTGCGTGCTGGTCGGCGACAACTGCCACCTTGGGACTAAACTCTGCAATCTGCCGAGCCAGTAGATTGACGTTCCGGCCCGCTACTAAAGCAAAGATTCCAAAGCGCTCCGGCCAGCGGCGAACCACGTCAAGCGTGCTGGTGCCGATGGACCCCGTGGAACCGAGTAGAGTGAGGTGAGTCACCTGCTTCCGATCATATCATTTCGTCTGCACGAGGCTCAGAAAAACTTCGCGCCGCCGTCATTTGTTGCCGGACTTGCCGTTGCTGCTGGCACTTGATTTGTGCAGAAAGACTCGGTTTGGAAGGGGCGCCGGGAAGGTGCTTCAGGGGTCTTAGTGAGGTTAGTCTCGCTTTGGTGGGAGTTTCCTCCCCGGCTTGATTCCAATAATAATATACTCTCTTGAAGAAAGCAACAGTTTTTTGTATTTCAAAATGACTTCAGTTGTACTAGGACCTATAGAAGTATCTTATAGCCTTGATAGTACAAGATAATTACTCCTCCTATGCCACTCAACTCGAGAGGGCACAGGGACGGTAATATCTACCCCTCCGGGAAGCTTTCGCTAGCTCTTAACCTCCACGCCGGCAAAATCTTCCAAAACCCGTATAACCGAGCAGAAGTCGTCCTCGCCGTAGCCCTTGGCGATAGTTGCCCGTAGCATTTGTTCCGTGATGGCCGTCAGCGGGAGCGGCAAGTCCAGCGCTTTGGCGGACTCCAGGGCCAGTCCCACGTCCTTATGCATCCACTTGATCGAGAACTTGGTGCTGAAGTCACGCTTCAGGATGGAGGGTGCTTTGGCGCTCATAAGGGCGCTTTTGCCGGCGGTGTTGTCCAGGATCTCGAACATCATTTCGGCCTTAATACCGTTCTTGACCGCCAGGACCAATCCCTCGCTGAAGGCTTGCAGAACGTTCGCCATCACCAGATTCAGGGCGAGCTTCGCCTGCAAGCCTTGGCCGGCGGCGCCGCAGTAGAACATGCGCTTGCCCATGGCCTCGAAGTAGGGTTTGAAGCGATCGAAAGCCGCTTGGTCGCCGCCTACCATGAACGTAAGTGTCCCGCCTTCTGCGCCCGCCTTCGATCCGGTGATGGGAGCATCCAGAAAGTGTGCGCCCTTCGCCGCGAACATCGCGCCGATCTCGATGCTCTCCGAGGCCGAAATGGTGCTGCAATCCGCGGTCACGCTATTGGGGCGCAGGCCTTCGATCAGACCGTCCTTGCCGACGGTGATGGCGCGAGCCATGGCGTTATCACCGACGCAATAACAAATGAAATCGGAGCGCTCGGCCACGTCCTTGGGCGTGGCGCAGGCGATGCCCTTGCCTTTCGCCGCCAGCTCGCGGGCCTTTGCCGACGAATGAGTCCACAGCGCGACTTCGTGTCCCGCCTCCAACAAATGCCGGGCCATCGGGTAGCCCATGATCCCTAAACCTAGAAAGCCAACTTGTGCCATGAGAGAATCTTACCAATGCGCCCAAATATTTTGGTTACCAAACATGTCTTTCCTGAAACTGTCGCCTTCCTGAAACAGCACGCCGAGGTGGATTACGCCGACACTCAGGAAGGACTCACGTCCGAGGAACTGATCGCACGGGCGCGCGGAAAACAGGCCATCGTGAGCCAGTTTACCGATGCGCTTTCGAGCTCCGTGATCGCCGGCCTGAAGGGCCTGGGCATGATCGCGCACGTGGGCGTGGGCTTCGATAATATCGATGTCGGGGCCGCGACCGCGAACGGCATCCTGGTGAGCAATACCCCCGGCGTGCTGGACGACACCACCGCCGACCACGCGTTTGCGCTGATGCTGGCGACGGCCCGGCGCGTGCCCGATGGCGACGCGTTCGTTCGCTCAGGCCAGTGGAAACGCTGGAACTTGGAACTGAATATCGGTCTCGACGTCCATCACCGCACGCTGGGCATTCTGGGCATGGGGCGCATTGGGCAAGCTTTGGCAAAGCGCGCGAGCGGCTTTTCAATGCGCGTGCTGTATCACAATCGCACACGCCTCGCGCCGGAGATCGAGAGCGAGTTGAAGGCCACCTGGGTGGAGAAAGACGAGTTGATGCGGGAATCGGATTTCATCAGCATCCACGTGCCACTGAATGACAGCACCCGTTACCTAATCGGAGAGGCGGAACTGCGCGCCATGAAGCCTACGGCCATCCTGGTGAATACGGCGCGGGGTCCAGTGGTGAATGAAGCCGCGCTTGCCAAGGCGCTAAGCGAGCACTGGATCGCAGGCGCCGGTCTGGATGTATTTGAGCGCGAGCCTCAAGTCGACCCCGCGTTGCTTGGGTGCAAGAACGTGGTGATGGCGCCGCATTGCGCGTCGGCCAGCGTCGCGACTCGCAGCAAGATGACGATGATAGCGGCGGAGAACGCCCTGGCCGCTCTAACCGGACAGAAGCCGTCTAACCTGCTCAATCCTGCGGTGTGGGATTCGTGGGCATTCCGGCCAGCAGGCGCAAAATAAGCAGGTCTGAGGGCTGGAAAGTGGTGACGGGGATATTAACTGGCATCCTCGTCACGATCCACCACGTGGCTGCGAATGATGGTCCGCAAGCGATCGATAGACACGCCAAGTTCTTCGGCTACTTCCACTTCGGTGTATTGAGACTTACTTGGACGGGTCATGAGCATTTTGGGCTACCTCTTCGATTGTAGAGGCGGTGCCCGGCTCAGCCCAATTGGGAAGAGCGCTTAGGTTTGAAGTGGGGATCACCTGACGTACCTGAGTACTAAAGGATAGGCAACCGAAGCCAGAATTGGACAAACGGGCCGCGCACGGGACAAACGGGCTGAGCCACCGTCTATTTACAATAAAAGCTATGAGTAGACCACTCTCGTTTCACATCACTTTCGTTCGGCGTCGTCGCGTTATGCCTCTTACCGGGGGCAATGTGGGGGCAGACCGCTCCCGGATTCGATCCTGCTGCAATTGACCACAGCGCCGATCCGTGCGTGGATTTCTATCAATTCGCTTGCGGCGCTTGGATGAAGGCTAACCCAGTGCCACCCGATCAATCGCGCTGGGGGCGCTTCGACGCACTGCAGGATCGGAATCGCGACGTCCTGCACTTGATTCTGGAAGACGCAGCGGTGGTTAAGCCGGGCCGAACGGCAATCGAGCAGAAGATCGGCGACTATTACGCCGCCTGCATGAATGAGAAAGAGATCGATGCCAAGGACGGGACGCCGCTGAAACCGGAACTCGACCGCATCAAGGCAATGGAAGATAAAACGGGTCTCACCGATACAGTGGTGGCGCTGTATCGTAACGGAACATCTCCGTTCTTCCGCTTTGGCTCGGGGCCGGATGCCAAGAACTCGGCCATGATGATTGCGGATCTGGATCAAGGAGGCTTGGGCTTGCCGGATCGCGATTATTACTTGAAGACGGATGAGAAGTCCGCCGAGATCCGCAGGCTGTACGTGGCTCACGTGCAAAAGATGCTGCAACTCGCGGGCGCCAGCCCGGAAGCCGCGGCCAAACAGGCGCAGGCGGTGATGGCGCTGGAAACCGAATTGGCCAAGGCGTCGCTGGATCGCGTGGCGCGCCGCGATCCCGAGAAGCTGTATCACAAGATGACGCTGCGCGAACTGGATGCGCTCGGCTCGGGCTTTGCCTGGGCCCGGTATTTCAAGGCCGCGGGAGCACCCAGTCTGCAATCGCTGAACGTGGATGTGCCGGACTTCATTAAGGGCATGAATGCGGCTATCGCATCCGCCTCCATCGACGATCTCAAGGCGTACCTCACCTGGAACCTGGTGCGGGATTCGGCGAATGCTTTATCGTTGCCCTTCGAGGAAGAATCCTTCAACTTCTACGGCAAGGTATTGCGCGGAGCCAAGGAGATGCGCCCGCGCTGGAAGCGCTGCGTCGATCTCACCGATCAGCAGTTGCCGGATGCGCTGGGCCGCAAGTTTGTCGAAACCACTTTGGGAGCGGAAGGCATGCGGCGCACTCACGAGATGGTGGGTGAGATCGAGAAAGCGATGGCCACGGACCTCCAATCCCTCGAGTGGATGACGCCCCAAACCAAACAACTGGCGCTGGAGAAGCTACAAGGTGTGCTCAACAAGATCGGCACCAACGACAAGTGGCGGACCTATGCGGCCGTGCAGATCTCACGGAATGACTTTTTTGGCGACACCGAGCGTGCCAGCCGCTACGAAGTGGAGCGCGAACTCTCGCGCATCGGCAAGCCCGTGGATAAGAAAGAGTGGGGCATGAGCCAGCCCACCGTCAACGCGTATTACGATCCCCAGCAGAACAACATCAATTTTCCCGCGGGCATCCTGCAGCCGCCTTTCTACGACAACAAAATGGACGATGCCGTGAATTATGGCGCGATTGGCTCAGTGATCGGACATGAACTGACCCACGGTTTCGACGATGAAGGCCGCCAATTCGACGCCAAAGGCAACCTGCGCGACTGGTGGACTGAGGCCGACGCCAAGGCTTTCAATCAGCGCGCCGATTGCCTGGTGCAGCAGTACAGCGGCTATAGTGCGGTCGACGACGTGAAGCTGAATGGCAAGCTGACGCTGGGCGAGAACACGGCGGACAACGGTGGGCTGCGCCTTGCGTACATGGCTCTAATGGACAAGCTGGCAGGCAAGGAACCGCCTCCGCGCGATGGCTTCACGGCAGAGCAACGCTTCTTTCTGGGCTGGGGACAAGTGTGGTGCCAGAATGTAAGGCCGGAGGCGGCTCGTCTGCGTGCGCAGACGGATCCGCACTCGCCGGGGAATTTCCGGGTTAACGGGGTGGTTTCCAACATGCCGGAATTCCAGAAGGCGTTCGCGTGCAGGACTGGTCAGCCCATGGTCCGGGGACCAGCGTGCAGGGTTTGGTGACTCTGACCTAGGCCAGGCGCGGCTGTCGCTTTCAAGGCTGGCTCGGCGGCGCAACCGGCGCGGCCGTCTTGGGAGGATCCTCAAGAATAAACGTCGTTTCGCCGGGGCGCAGCAGCTTGAGCTGCTTGCGAATTTCCATCTCCTGCTCGGTCGAGTTCTTTTCCAAGCGGAGGATGCGCTCCCGGCGGCGCTGGTTTTCGGCGGCCTTCGCGGCGTTCTGTTCCTCGAGCAGGCGGACTTCACGCCGCTTATCGAGCAGCGCGGAAACGCCTTGCGGTCCACGCAGGGCCACTAATCCATAGATCACGACCAGGCCTACCACAACGATGTAGCCGGCTCGCCGTGAAACTGCGGAGATTCGAGACTGATGAGAGGTCGTGCGCGAAAACACTTCCAAAATACGTTTATAGCCCGGATCGCGAAAAAATACTAGTGCGCAGCAACGCTATTGTGGGATGTTACCCTTTTTATTGTTAGCTCCGAGATCAGTGCAGCCGCCATGGAAGTAGCCGATCACGGTTCGCCAATCCAAGTCTCGTGTCCCAAGTGCGGATCCAGTGATGTGCGCCGCTCGCAGAGCGAAGGCGCGTTAGCAGCCTTCTTGCGCATCTTTGGACGCTGGCCGTTCCGCTGCCGCAGTTGCCGTGCACGCTTCTTCCGAGTGGCGGAGGCACCCGAAGATTTTTGAGCATATAACGCTCGAGGCTAGTTGCCGTTTGCCGAGCCCATAGCAGCCCGCGTATCGCTACTTACCGCCGGACTTGTCGACTAGCGCCTGAATTTCGGGCGGAAGATCGAAGGCCCCCGCCGGAAAGGGCTGGTCCGTAGTCACGCTGGTGATGTTGATTTCAAGCTGTTGCGCGCCGGCCTTCTGCCGGGAGCGCGTCGGGAACAGGATGCCATCGAAGCTTTTGTAGTCGGACACTTCCACCTCCACAGCGACTTCGCCCATGGGACTCACCGCCGTCGCTGCGGTCTTCAGCAACAGGCCGGATTTCTTCGAGAAATATTGGGTCTCGGGCTTGCCCGCGGCCGGCGTGAGCAGCACCTTGTAGCAGTCCTCGCCATTTACGGATTCCGAGCCGGTAGTTTCCGCCTTGCTGAAACTGTTGCGCCACTCCGCCTGGCCGTTGAACTGCGCTTCCCGCGCGGCCTGATCCTTTTCGTCACCGGTTTTGACGCGCGGGCCGAGGATCGCACTTTTCTCCCAGGCGACTCCATTCGTGAAGCCCGACTCAATTTTCCCGATCGGCCCCAGTTCCACCACTGAGTATTCCTTGTCGGGAGCCATGGCATAGCGCGTGAGTTGGCCGTTCAATCCTTGCTCGGGAAAGGTGATGGTGCCGGTAAGAATTTCACGGGAATGCTTCTGATAGGCTGCCTTGCCACCGGTGACTTCTACGTAGCGGTCGAGAATGGTTTCGGCTTTGGGCAAAGGCTGGGCCGACGCGAAAGCTCCCGCCAGCGCGCCCAGAACCGTGAGCCGTGTAAGTGTGGTCATTGCGATACCTTCTGCTTTCGTATCCAATCTAGCGCAGCGTCAACCACCGTATCGTGCCCGGCGAGTAGCGTTTCCCGAGTCAGCTTCACTTCCACGTCGGGCACCACGCCGTTGCCTTCCAGGGCCTTTCCGCCCTGGGATACATAATTCGCGACCGCGTATTGAAATCCGTCGCCGTTGGGCAGCCGAGTGATGACGGAAGGGAGCGCGGCCGCCGCCGTTCGAGTGCCAAAGATGCGTGCCCGGCCGAGGTCCTTCAGGCCGCCGGCGAAGATTTCCGAAGTGGAAGCCGAGCTTCCGTCGACTAATACGGCGACGGGACCCTCGAAAGCCTCCGTGCGCGGATTGATGAAAAAGTTGAGCGTGGCGCCACGCATGAACATGACACCCAAGCGCTCACCAGTCTGCTTCACCAGCCAGCCCGCCATGCCCATGGCCATGGCGCCGATTCCGCCCGGATTCCCGCGCAGATCGATGACGATGCCGTCACAGTGGGCGCATTGCTGGACGGCGTCGCCAAATTCCTGCATGACGTGCACCAGATCCAGAAATATATTGAAGCGGATGTAGCCGGTATTGCCCAGTTTCTTCGACTCAAACCAGACCGGCTGCGGCGGCAGATTGCCGAAGCCCGAGAATTCGCCGCGCGGCGGCAGTAGTTTCACGTCGAGCGACACCTTGGCGTTGTTCTGGTCCGCGAATACCATGGGCCGCGTGGTATTGATCTGTCCGGACAAGCGTGCCGCCACTGCCCGTTCCAGTTGTAGTTCATGGATGGCCGGGTCGGTCTGTAGCTTGGCCACCAACGGAGCTAGATCCACGTCATTCGTCCGCAGTATTTCCCAGCCAGGCTTGATGTTGCTCTGAGCTTGGTACACGTCAGTGACGATCACCCGGCCGTCGAGCACGCGCGCATCGAAGCCGGGCCAGCCGTCTCCGCTTCCGTCGGCGTCCAGAACCTGATAGACAGCCGCCGGGAAGATGGCGAAATGGGTTTGCTTGAGGCGGCCGATCATCTCGCGCATGATCGCGCGCGCGGCTTCGGTGGAAGCGGCGGCTTCCACCCGTGGGCGATATTCCGCATGGATCGCCTGCCAGTCCAGGCCGCCCGGATTGGTCTCCCAGTGCTTATCGCGGATGGTGGTCCAGACGGTTTCAAACGATGCCAGGTTAGCTTGCTTTTGCTCCGCACTCGCTTTCCCCTCGGCGTTCGCCGCGAACTGCGCGAAGATGGGGCTCGACAACAGAATCAGCGCCAGCGCCGCGCAGGCGGGATTCGACACAACGCCGGTCCCCGCTCTTGACTTTGTGGGCTGCACTATTCTAATGTAGCGGTTCGACTTGCCACACGTGATCCGGGTAGGTTGTCTCATTTCTTATGGGGGACGAGGAGGGTATGGAGGCGCACACCCTGGAACAGGAGTTGGAGTCCACATTGGAAAGTGTAGATAGCGCCGAACAGATCGTCCTCGCGGAAGCTCAGGCGCTGGGTTTGGATGACGACGATCTTTACCGCGTGGGCATTGCGATTCGCGAGTGCATGGTCAACGCTGTAGTGCATGGCAATCGCTACAATTCCCGGAAAAAGGTGCATCTGAAGGTAGAGCGAACCGCTGACAGCCTTACCATCGTGGTGGGAGATGAAGGCGATGGCTTCGATCCGAACGCCGTTCCAGATCCACTGGCTGGTGAAAATTTGCTGCGGGGTTCGGGACGGGGTGTGATGCTGATGCAGTCGTTCATGGACGAGTTCCAGATCTCACCACGGCAGCCGCAAGGCACCGAAGTGAAAATGGTAAAGTACAAAGCTAAAGCAACGTAAGCCAACACATAATGCAAACACATAAGGTAACAACGAAAGCGAAGGAGGTTTTACTGTGAGTGTGAAACTGACCACCCGCCAGGTGGGTGATGTGACAGTGGTGGATGCGGCGGGCCGCATCACGTTAGGCGAGGGCGCCAGCATGTTCCGCGATACCATTCGGGACCTGGCTGCAGCCGGCCACAAGAAGTTGCTGCTGAATCTTGCCGAGATTTCCTACATCGACAGCTCCGGCATTGGCGAGCTGGTATCCGGGTTCACCACCGTAGCCAATCAGGGCGGGGTGGTGAAGTTGCTGAGCCTGACCAAGCGCGTCCAGGACCTGTTGCAGATCACCAAATTGTATACAGTATTTGAAGTCTTCGACGATGAAGCCAAGGCGGTACAGAGCTTCAAGTAGTATCGGGCGCACATTTGGTGGGCCGCGGGAATCCGGCTGGCGCGGGCGGGGACCATATTGGAAAGGGGATAGGAGTATCCGCTCGCGAATTATTAGAGAATTAGAGCGTCTGCGGTTCACTCTTGAGTGAAGGGATGGGGAAGGACCCTTCTCGCTGCTTTGGGCGGTTCCCAGAATACTCATGGTCCCGGTTAGAGAGCCCAAGACCTATTCGATTTTGCTGGCCGATGAACTGACGCTGGTCCGGGAAGGGCTGGCGGCGCTGTGCCGGACACTGCCCCAGTATCGGGTGGTCGACCAATGTTCCGACGGCGCCTCGGCTCTCCGCACGATCATGACCAACCGCCCGGACATTGCGGTTCTCGACCTGAACTTGCCGGACCTGTTCAGTCTGGCTATGGTTCGCAAGCTGCGGGAAGCCCAGATTGCGACGCGCATCGTGGTTCTCTCGACGCGCAAGGACCGCAAGACGGTAGTGGAAGCGTTGCGCGCCGGCGTGAATGCGTTCCTGCTCAAGTCCGGTCCCGCCCATCATCTTCTCGAAGCTTTCGAGCAGATTCTGGACGGCGGAATCTATGTGTCTCCATCGCTCGAACTGGAGAAGATATTCAGCCCCGGGCAGAGATCCATCCCCGATGACCCCCTGGAGACTCTAAGCGCTCGCGAATATCAGGTATTCTCTCTTCTGGTGGAAGGAACCCGCGCCAAGGAAATCGCCGCGCGCCTGGATCTGAGCCCCAAGACGGTCGATACCTACCGCGCCAGCCTCATGCGCAAGCTCGACATACATGATGTCGCCAGCCTGGTCAAATTCGCCATTCAGCGGGATCTGACCTCCACCCGGTAGCGGTTCCCGCAGCAGCTACGCCCAAGTTGGAACTCGCCCCTCTGGAAAATCGAATGCCGTTCAACGGCGTCTGATCCCCTCCGGGTAGCGTCCCGGCGCCGCCCACTGTTACTCGATTGCCCGGTTTGACCGCGCTATGCTATTAGTATTAGTTCGAATAAGTAGTTTCAACCCCGCCCGGCCAATCCCCCTAAGGGTGAAAAGCGAGCCCCGAAGGGTGAAAACGAGAGAATTCTATGGCGTACGTAATTGCGGAACCTTGCATTGGAGTGAAGGACGCGGCCTGTGTGGACGCGTGCCCGGTCGATTGCATTCACCCTAAGAAAGATAGCGAAAAATTCGCCAACGAAGAGTTGATTTACATCGATCCGGTGGAATGCATCGATTGCGGGGCGTGCGTACCGGTATGCCCGGTCTCCGCCATCTTTGCCATCGACGATCTTCCCGAGAAGTGGGCCGAGTTCGCTCAGAAAAACGCGGCTTACTTCGGACGTTAGCGCGGACGCACTAACCTAATCCCCTACGGCCGGTACGTGGCACTCTGAATTTCCGTCTCCCAGATTTTTACTTCGCGAATGCGCACCGGGACGGGTGTCTCCGCGAGTCTGCCGATCATCTGTTGGTAAAAGTATTCGGCGATGTTTTCAGCCGACGGGTTGATGCTGTCGAACGGCGGGATCTCGTTCAAGAACTGGTGGTCGATGCGGTCCAGGATCTCGCTCAGCAGGCTCTTCACGTCGAGGAAGTCCACCAGCATGCCGGTTGCGTCCAGCTTCTCGCCTTCAATCACAACGCGCACCTTCCAGTTGTGGCCATGCACGTTCTCGCAACGTCCTTTGTAGTTGCGCAGCGCGTGCGCGGAGGCGAAGCTTTGTTCCACGGCGACTTCAAACATGCTCGAAAAACCTTTCCACGTCGTCACGCTTGGTGGTAAACGCGTAATCCGGCAGGCTGTCGAAAAAAATCTGCCCGTAGCGCGTCTTGGTAATGCGATTATCGAGCAGCGTCAGCACTCCGCGATCGGTGCGGCTGCGGATCAGCCGTCCGAACCCCTGCTTTAGTGCGATGGCCGCCTGTGGCACCTGGTAGCCCGCAAACGGATCGCCGCCCTCGTTACGAATGGCCGCGATGCGCGCCTCCACCACCGGATCGCTGGGCACCGCGAACGGCAACTTATCGATAATAACGCAGCTCAACTGTTCGCCCGGCACGTCCACGCCCTGCCAGAACGACGACGTCGCGAACAGCACGGCGTTGCGCGTCGTGCGAAATTCTTCGAGCAGCGCGCTGCGCGGACCGCTCCCTTGCATTAGCGTCTGGAAGGGGATTTCGAGCGACACTTTGTCGTAGATCAAACGCATCTGCTGGTAGCTGGTGAACAGTACAAACGCCCGGCCGCGGCTGTGCGTCAGGATTTCAATGATCTCGCGCGCCGCCGCCGAAGAGAACGCCGGGCTGCGCGGATCGGGCAGTCCCTGCGGCACGTACAGCAGGGCCTGCTGGTTGTAATCGAAATGGCTCTCGACCACCAGGGTGCGCGCGTTGCGCAGACCCAGGCGCTGTTTGGTGAAGTCAAACTCTCCGGCCACGGCCAGGGTAGCCGAGGTGAGAATCGCCGTGTCGATAGCATCGAACAACTTTTCGTCGAGCAGTTGCGATACGTCGATAGGCGTGGCCTGGAGGAACGTGCCACGGCCGCGGCGCTCGATCCAATAGACGTAAGCCTTTTCGCCCGATTCCATCCAGAACTGCAACCGCCGGGCGATTTCACGCGCGCGATTCACCAGTGGAATGGCTTCTTCCGGCGCGGCCCGCAGCAGCTCCAGTTGCAGCGCGACGATTTCCAGCGCGGCGAGGATGTCGCGATAGGCTTCCTCGTGCTGCATCAGGAACGCTTCGTGCGAACGGAAACCCGACCGTCCTTCGGTGGCGCCGAAGAGCGTGAAGAAATGCGCCGCGCGTTCGCCCAGTGTGATCAGAATGCGATCCAGTTCCTTCGATCCGAAATTTTTGCGGTGCGCCAGACCCGCCACATCACGCGTCAACTCTTCGAACTGATAGGTGGAAACGGTGGTGCCGAAATACTGCCCGGCGACGTCTTCGATATCGTGAGCTTCATCGAAGATCACCGCGCCGTAATCCGGAATGATGCCGCCGGCTTCGCCCCATTGGTCCGCCCTTCACCGCGAGATCCGCGAAGAACAGGTGGTGATTGACGATGATGATGTCGCTTTCCTGCGCCCGCTGGTGCATGGCGGTGATGAAGCATCGCTCAAACTGCGGACACTTCTGGCCGGAGCATAGCTCGCTACGCGCGTCGATCTTGGCCCAGGCACTGCTCGATTCGGGCAGGGTCTTGATCTCGGAGCGATCGCCGGTCTCGGTGGTCTTTTCCCACTCGCGAATGATTCGAAAGTCGGCGACCTCTTCTAGCCCGTCGAGGATCGGCTCCTTCTCGGCATCGTAGATTTTCTGCCGGCAGGCGTAGTTGCCGCGTCCCTTCATGTAGCAGGCACGCAGCGGCCCCAAGTGCCGTTCCAGGAACGGAATGTCTTTGAAGAAAAGCTGCTCTTGGAGATTTTTAGTGCCGGTCGAAATCACCACGCGCTTGCCGCAGAGAATTGCCGGGACCAGATACGCCAGCGTTTTTCCGGTCCCCGTGCCCGCTTCGACAATCAGGTGCTTCTTGTCGGCCAGCGCGGATTCCGCTGCCTCCGCCATGGCGAGCTGCCCGGCGCGAAATTCGTAATTCGAATGCCACTCCGAAAGCAGTCCTCTACGGCCAAAGAACTGGCGGACGGTGAGTGGTTTGGTTGCGGAAGACACCTACTCGACGATTTTAGCAGCCGGTCGCATGGGCGCTGCGCGAAAGCCGCCGCGGAGGGTCTTCGCGGAAGCCGTCGTTGCCGGGCTTATTTCCTCGACATCGCCACGTTCGTCAGCACGTCCCACTGAAACTGCATGAACTGGTAGAGTGAGTCTTCGCGGATACGCTCCTGGTCGCTGTGGGAGGCGAAGCCCTTATCGGCGTCCTCGTCATCGATCGCGATTCCGACGCCATAGCATTGCATACCCTTCGCGCGCAGAAATGCCATGTCGGTCGCGCCGGTGCTCATAGTCGGGATGGTTGGAACCTGGTAGATCTTGCGGTGGGCGGCTTCGATGGCGTGATATATCTCGGAATCGATCCTCGAGGGCGCCGCGCCGGGGCGGGCGTTTTTCGTTTCCGGGATGACTTCGACCGACGGATCGTTGATCACCTTGCGCATCATGTCATAAAAGGCCGGCATGTTCTCGTCCGGCAGTGCGCGAATATCCACCGTGGCCTCCGCCTGCGATGGAATAACGTTGATCTGGAAACCGCCGCTAATGATGTCTGGCGATATCGAAGTGTGCAGCATGGAATACCGGCCTGGTTCGTGCTCGGCCAGATACTCCCGGCTGGCTGCCGACTTCGCGGGATCGAATAGGTCGTTATAGCGGTCGGCCTGCTCGCGCGTACTGATGGTCGCCAGCTTCTCGAAGTACGCTCGGGTGGTGTCGTTGAACCGCATCGGCGGATCCCACAAGGCAACTTTCTCGACGGCCTCCGACAGATGCAAAATGGCGCTGCTGCGCATGGGCCGAGAACCGTGGCCGGAGGGTCCGTGAGCCACCAGGCGCGCTCCATTCGGCAGCTTCTCGCCGGTCTGTACGAGAGCGTACCGGTCTTTGCCGTTAGTGCGCACGACGCTTCCCGATTCGGCGAGACACGCTTCGGCGTCGATGTCGCCCCAGTTTTGCGCTACCAAATGTTCGATGCCAGGTCCAGTCGATGCTTCCTCGCCCGCTTCTGCCGCGAAGATCACGTCGCGATCCAGGGCGATGTTGCCGCGCTTCAGCAGCAGCATCGTCATCATGCCGGCGGCCACCTGCCACTTGTTGTCGAGCGTCCCGCGCCCATAGATGTAACCGCCATCGCGCGTAGCGCTGAAGGGTGGAAAGCTCCATTTGGAGGGATCCACTTTTACGGTGTCGGTGTGGCCCAATAGAAGAATGGGACGCTTCGATCCATTGCCCTTGATGCGCGCTATGAGATTCGCACGCGCGGGGTCCTTCGCTGTTACGATGACGGGAATTCCTTCGGCTTCCAGGACCTGCTGGATGTATTCGACGGCCTTGGTCTCGTTGCCGGGCGGATCGGTAGTGTCGATGCGTACCAGCGCCTGATAGTGGCGCAACAATTCGGGGTTGACCTGGGGCCAGTCGACGGTTTGCGCCTGGGTGAACGCGCCGAAAACCAGTAAAGCGGTGGAACGCAGGATGCTGTGCCGCATTCTGCGATGTTACCGCAAGAGGCTGACCGGTCATGGACCGGTCCCACGGTGCACTGATACTCGGTAGAACAGGTCCATGACCTGTCGTTTCCCGAAGCAGCTAGAACGCCTGGGGCGAGCTGATGCCGTTGGTCTGGAGCACGGCCTGCATCTTCTCGAGCGCGGCCTTGTGGATCTGCGACACGCGGCTTTCGTTGATGCCCAGGATGCCGCCGATCTCCTTCATGGTCATTTCAGCGCTGTAGTAGAGCGAAACTACTTTCTGATAGCGCTCCGGCAGAGTCTTCATGGCCACGCCGAGGACGCCGCGCAGTTGCTCCCGGGCGCAGATCGAATCCGGATGAGACTCGGGCTTGCACGGGAAATCCGGCGCCGGTAGATCGTCGCTTTCGTTGGTGCGCGTCGAGGCCGAAACCAGACCCACGTTGCGCAAGTCCAGCATCATGCTGCGCCAACGCTCCTGATCGATGCCCAGTTTCTGCGCGACTTCGGCTTCGGTGGGATTACGCTGCAGCGTGGCGGCCAGTTCGCGAGTGGCGGCCTCCACCTGCTTGTGACGGCGGCGCATATCGCGGGAGGCCCAATCGAGCTGACGCAGGCTGTCGAGGATGGCGCCCTTGATGCGGTGCTTGGCATAGCTCGAAAACGCAACTTGTTTGTCGGGGTTGTACTTGCTGGCCGCGTCGAAGAGACCGAGGACGCCGGAGTGCACCAGATCATCCACATCCACGTGCACCGGCAGATTCTCATGCACGCGAATCGCGATGGCTTTGACCAGCGGCAAATGCTCCAAGACCACGCGATCGCGCCGGGCCAGCTTGGCGTTCTGTTGGGCCGCGTTTAGTCGGGACACGTTCAGTTTGGCTGTGTTCTGCCGGGCAATTTTCGGCTGGGCGGCTCTAGGTTGGGCGGAACCCGGTTGGGCTGAACCTGGCTGTACGGTTTTCCGCGGCACGGCACTCAGAAGCGAAGCGCTGAGGCGGACCTTGGAGACCGCACGGCCACGCAGTGAGGCGCTCGTCGCCATCGGCTTCGGGGAAGCGCTGCTCGACTCGGCGCCCTTAGCGGGGATGGCCCGCAGGCGAGTCTGAACGGGACGGGTCTGATGTTGAAGTGCGGGAGCGGTGGCGGCGGCAGTTTTTAGTCTCATGATTGTTTTTCCGACTCCCCATGAAGGGCACGCTCTAGGCCAACCGGCCTAGAGGGCCGGGGAAATCCCGGGCTCAGGCCAAGATGAGGCTGTCTAATGCGCTGATAATTAGATGGAATGGCACCGTTGCCTTTCGGATCGATTCGGTCTGGCGATTTGCGCTCCAAACCTGCCCGCGTACCGTTTTGAAACCGGTTTTCCACGTTTCCCTCCCAAACCGGAACGTGAGCCTCCGATCTGGGATCGGTTGCTCTTCAATTCCTCCGGCTTTTAGCAGCTTAATGGGAAGGGGTAAGTTAGTACCTAGATCGATCACCCTATATGAGGCCTAATAATGATCCGACGCAGGGATATGTCTCACGCTTAGCCGATGCGATCTTTAAGTACGGCCAGATAGGTTTTCAAAGCGAATCCGCCCAAAAGAACTAATGTCGCTAACCGGATGATTCCGTCTAAGGTGAAGACCGCGAGAATCGCCAGCACTGCGTAGGTCAACATGGCGTAGAGGAAGCGCCGGTTCATATCGGGATTATCTCTTTGGGGATTATCTCGTGTGTAGAGGCTATCTCGCGGAACTTATCTCAACGTCCCTGGGGATTGTAGGTAAATGCCAACTGGAGGCGAATTTCATCGCCTTTAAACGTGTTGGGCAGCGGTGGAAAGGGATAGGAAGCGCTGATGCCCGCTACCGCCGCCCGGTCGAATGCCGCTGTTCCCGACGATTCGGCGATGACTAGTTTGGGGACGCCGCCGCGCCGGTTGATGATGAACTGGATCAGCACGCGGCCTCGGCGTCCCATGCGCGCACTCTGTGGAATCACCGAGAGCCAGTTGGTGCGCACGGCGGCCAGCACCTGCACCAGATACGGCTTGAAGTCCACTCCTGCCGGATCGCTCAGGAGCTGGAGGTTGCTGCGTGCCGGTCCGGGCGAAGGGGCGGTGGGGCTGGCGAGAGTCGTCACGTCATCCATGTCGCCGATCATGATTCCGCCAGCCGGGGTGGCAGGCGGAGAATTGGCGGGTGAAGCCGGCGTCCGCAGCACGTCGGCAATGGTATTGGCGATCTGCGGCAGCTTTACGTTCGGGTTCGAATTCGGGTGGGGTGAGGCGCCGCCTGCTCCGACGGGCTCAAATGCGAGTTTGGGCTTTTCGGCGGGCGGAGGCGCGACCTGCGGCAGGTTTCCGGGCGAGGCTGGCGGCGGAGGTGGAACCAGGTCGGCGTCGATTTTGGGAGGTTCAATCGGCGCGGGGATCGCCGGAGTGGGAAGCGGAGCAGGTAGAGGAGCGCGGAAGCGGGGAGCCTGGGGAACGGGCGCGGGCGGCGCGGCGCTGCGGACGTCCAGGTCGCGCGTGATCTTACCGCGATTGGGATCGCGCTGGGTCAGTTCCTTCTGTATCGGCGGCTTGCGGATCACATCGGGTGGAGTGTAGAGCACCACCGCCCTGCGCAGGTCGAGTCGGAAATCCCCCGAAAAATCGGGCGGCGGAGCGTTGAGGGCAGCGACCACCACGGCGATCGCCGCCAGGTGGTAAAGGACCGCTCCCACTGCCGCGGCGGCGATTCTGGCGCGCGGGATAGGCTCCCGCCACTCGCGCAGAAAATTCAGATCGTCCAGATCATTTAGATCGCGCGGCAGATCGTTGAGCCGGTCGGTTTTCACGTGCTTCCTAGCGTTTTTTCCACCAGGCGGTAATGCTCCTCAATTTTATCAAGGATCTCGAAAGCCACCTCCAGCGCGGCCAAGCCCTGGGCCCCGGTCACTCGAGGAGGCTGGCGGGTGATGATGCTCTCGAAAAACCCCTCAAGTTCAAGACGCAGTGGTTCGTCCTTGGTTACCGCCAGAGGCGCGAAGTCGATGGCCATGGGCGGCTTTACCCGGTAGCGTACCGCGTCCTGACGGCCGTAGTCGAGCGAAATATATTCGTGCGGCTGGAACAGGCGGAGCTTGCGGACGCGCTCCGTCGAGACACGGCTGGCCGTGAGGTTCGCAACGCAGCCGCTCGGGAACTGAATGCGCACGTTGGCGATGTCCACCTTCTCGGAGAGAATGCGAATGCCGGCGGCGCGGATTTCCTGGGGCCGCTCCCCGGTGAGCGCCAGAATGATGTCGACATCGTGAATCATCAGGTCGAGCACGACGTCCACGTCGAGACAGCGCGGGCTGAATTCGCTCAAGCGGTGAATCTCGAAAAACAGCGGCTTGCCGATGGCCGCCGCGAGCGCGATGATGGCGGGATTGAAGCGCTCCAGATGCCCGATTTGCAGAATGCGCTTATGGCGCGTGGCGTTGTCCACCAGAGCGCGCGCGGCTTCGAGCGAATGCGCGATGGGTTTTTCCACCATCACGTCGAGGCCCGCCTCCATGAGTCTGCACCCCACTTCGGAGTGCGTGACGGTGGGCGACGCGACGATCGCTGCGTCGGCGTTCTGCGCCAACTCATCCAGACTTCGGAACACGCGGCACCCGTGCGGCTCCGCGACCGCCGCGGCCCGCGCCGGGTCCAGATCATAAACCCCGGCGAGTTCGGCGTGTTCGGACTGATGGATGACCCGCAGATGATTCTTGCCGAAGGCTCCTGCCCCCGCGACCGCTACTCGTGGCTTCACGCCTTGTCCCAACATGTCAATTCAGCATACCGAGTTAAGATTATGCTCCGCTCGCCGGTGGTCTCGTGAGCCTGCACAGCCTAGGGGCTTCAGGGCAGCCGAAACGAAAGGGCCCGCGAGGCTCCTCCGGTCTCCTGGCACATCTCCCTTTCGCCGTATCTCCTAACGAAATCAAGCAGAACCGCCGAATTTAAGCTGTACAGAAAACCTCATGCCCCGTCTGCGTCCAGTCTGGCTGATTGCTCTCGGAGCTTGCTGTCTCGCTGCACCGTCGGCGTGGGCTCAACGCTACAACTTCAAGTTCTACGGCGAAGAGGAAGGGCTCAAGAATCTGGCGGTCCAGGCAGTGTTGCAGGATCGCGCGGGGTTCCTGTGGGTGGGTACCCAGGATGGTTTGTACCGCTACGACGGCAATCACTTCACCGCATTCACCTCTCGCGACGGGCTGCCGGGCACACGCATCGAGGCGCTGTACGAAGGCGCGGATGGAACGCTGTGGGTCAGCACGGGCCGCGGCCTGGCTCGCCGCGCGCATGACCGCTTTGAATCCGTAACGCTGAACGGCAGAACGGTCATCGGCCGCCAGGGAATCTCGTCGGACCGCCAGGGGCATCTGTATCTGGCCACCGACCTAGGCCTGACGATTGGCGACATAAGCAAGTCGGGCGTCGCGTTCCGGCCCGTCGAGCGTCCTGCGGGACTCGCGCAAACAGAGCATCGCGAAGCTGTCAGCGTCTTCACCGATGCGTCCGGCCTGGTGTGGTTTGGCTGCGGCCTCGATCTATGCCAATGGGATAACCGAAACGTCACCGATATGAGCGCGACGCAAGGCCTGCCGCAAGATCGGTGGGACGCAATCCTGGCCGATCTGGAAGGAAACCTATGGGTGCGCAGTGCGACCGCGCTCTACCTGCGCCGCAACGGCTCCGCGCGTTTCGAGCTGCAATCGGGGCTTGCGGAATCCACCAACACGTTCCCCACCATGGCGCTAGATTCTGCGGGGCGCCTACTCGTGCCCACTAACCGTGGACTGATGCGGCGGGCCGCCACCGGCTGGGATCTTATCGACGCCGAGCAGGGCGTCACCAGCAACGACATCTCAGCGGTCTTTCAGGACCGCGAAGGTTCGATATGGCTGGGGTTGCTAGGCTCCGGCCTGGCGCGGTGGTTGGGCTATAGCGAATGGCAGAGCTGGACCACGCATGAAGGATTAAGTCGCGAATCCGTATGGTCCATCACGCGGGATGGCGCCGGCCGCCTGTGGGTGGGTACGCAGTTCGGATTGGATTACGCCGAGGAGAAAGACGGGCGGCTCATCTGGAAGCAACTGCCGGTGGAGGGCCAGGAGATGGTGCGCGCGCTAGCCGCGAACCCCGATGGCACACTGTGGATCGGAGGAGAGCCCGGCGGACTGCGGCAGTTTAATCCGCGCAGCAAGCAGCTTCGCACTCTCGGCAACGCCGAGGGTCTTCCTATCGGCGGGGTGCGCTCCGTGATGGTAGACCGCCACGGATTGGTTTGGGTTTCCGCGAACACCGGGCTGTATCGCAGCCGCGCGCCGGTGCGCTTTGGAGGGAAGGCCGAATTCGAACAGCAGTTTCCGCCGGGAACGCGGGCAGATGAGAAATTTCTGAAGACCATCGAAGACGCCCGGGGCCAAGTCTGGGCTGCCGGAGACCTAGGGCTGGCGCGCTGGTCGGAAGGCGTGTGGACCCGCTATACCAAGAGCGACGGTCTTCGCGCCGACGGGGTAGCGCAGTTGGCCGAGGACGTGGACGGTTCGATCTGGGCCGGGTACCGCGACGCTTTCGGGATCTCGCGATTGACTTTCCCGAGCAGCCGCCGCAAGCCCGAGGTGACGGATTACAGCACGGCCAATGGCCTGCGCTCCGATAAGACTTTGTTCCTGGGATTCGACACCGGCGGACGTCTATGGGTGGGCACTGACCGCGGCGTGGATGTATTCGACCATGCGGTCTGGCGTCACTATGGGCGTTCGGACGGCCTGATTTGGGGCGACTGCAATACCAACGCCTTCTTCGCCGAGCCGAGCGGCGTCTGGATCGGCACCAGTCGCGGGTTATCGCGGTTTCATCTCTGCCGCCGTGGCACCGCCGAATGTGCCGCCGACGGTGGTATACACCTCGGTGAAGTTTGGCGATCTTGAGGGTGATCTGGCGATGCCCGCGGAAATTCCGTACCGAGACAACTCGCTGCACGTGCAGTTCGCAGCGCTCACCTTCGTCCAAGAATCTTCGGTGTTGTTCCGCTACCGCATAAAGAACAGAGCCAAGGCTTGGGTCGAGACCAGCGAGCGCGAGCTGAATTATCCCAACCTGGGCCCCGGCGATTACACGCTGGAAATAGAGGCACGCAACGCGCAGGGCCTGTGGAGCGCCGAGCCGGCCCGCCTGAGTTTCCAGGTCTTGACACCGTGGTGGTATAGCTGGTGGTTCCGCGTCGCGGCGGCGCTGCTATCGTTGGTGTTCGTACGCATGTTATGGGAGCGGCGGACCTATCGGCTGGAAGACGAAAAGATGCGGCTCGAAGTAGCGGTCGGTCAGCGTACGCGGCAGCTTTCCGAGGAAAAGCAGCGCGTGCTGGAGGAAAAAGCCCGCACTGAGCAGGAAAACGCGGTGGTACAAGAGCAGAAGCAGGAGATCGAGCGTCTGCTGGCGGACGCCAAGCAATCCAATCGACTGAAGAGCGAATTCCTGGCCAACATGAGCCACGAGATCCGCACGCCGATGAACGGCGTCATTGGCATGACCGACTTGGCGCTGGCGACCAGCCTGAATGCGGAGCAGCGCGAATACCTGGAGATGGCCAGGCTCTCGGCGCACTCGCTTCTCGAATTGCTGAACGACATTCTGGATTTCTCCAAGATCGAAGCCGGACGGATGGAGTTGAATCCAATCGAATTCTCGCTGCGCCAATGCATTTCAGACAGCAGCCGGATCTTCCGCTTCATGGCGGAGCAGAAAAAACTCAGTTTCGATACGCGCGTGGAAGCTGCGGTCCCGGACCGGCTGGTGGGCGATCCCTTCCGTCTGCGTCAGATACTGACGAATCTGCTGGGCAATGCCATCAAGTTTACCGCGCAAGGCCGAGTAGAACTGGTGGTGGAGGCGGAGTCCGCAGCCGATGCGGCGGCAGGGGAGGCAGCTAACGGAGTGACGCTGCGCTTCGCGGTTTACGATACCGGCATCGGCATCCCGGCCGCTCAACAGCAGATGATCTTTGAGGCTTTCCGGCAGGCCGACGGATCGACCACGCGCAAATACGGCGGCACTGGCCTGGGGCTCGCAATCTGCTCGCGTTTGGTGGATCTGATGGGTGGGACGATCGCCGTCGAGAGCGAAGCGGGACGCGGCAGCACGTTCCGCTTCACCTCGCGCTTCCAATTGACGCCCGAGTCAGCGCTCCCCGCCGAGCTGCGGCCTGTGGATAGCATCAGCCTGCAGAATATGGCAGGGGCGGTGGGAACCACGCGCGGCAGGCTCCCGGTAAACCTCTCGGTGCTGCTGGCCGAAGACAATCTCATCAACCAGCACCTGGTGAAGCGGTTGCTCGAAAAGCGCGGGCATTCGGTGACGGTGACCGGCAGCGGACGTGAGGCGCTGGAACGCGTCGGGGCCGAAACCTTCGACGTGATCGTGATGGATGTGCAAATGCCCGATATGGACGGATTACAGGCGAGCGCCCGGATTCGCGAGCTTGAGAAGCGCCGCGGAACCTATACGCCCATTCTTGCCTTGACCGCGCACACCATGAAAGGCGACCGGGAACGGTGCCTGGCGGCGGGCATGGATCAGTTCATCAATAAGCCGATCGATGCGGAACGGTTTGTAGAAATGGTGGAAGCCGCCGCGGGGGCCGGGCGGCCGGGCGCTCCAGCGACACACATCGACTATGCCGAACTCCGGCGGCTGCCGCTTTAGAACGACTAAGCCTTCTGCGCTGCGGCGGCCTGCATGGCGGCGAAGCGAGCTTGTTGTTCCCGAGTAAGATGCGGCGTGATGCCCAGCATGCGCTCGATCAACATGAGCTGGCCCCGATGATGCATCTCATGCTCCTTCACGCTCATCAGCATGTCGAAACGAGTGCGGCTGGTCTGCGGGGCGCCCGGGCGGCATGGAGACGCTATAACCCAGGAAGTCGTCTGACAGCGACTCGACGGCCTTGGCGTACTTCTCGCCCTCGTCCTTGAGCAAGGTAATGATCTCGGCCTTGGTGCGCGGCTTGGCTTGTTCGGCCAGCAGGGGACTCAGGAACGCCATGAAATCGAAGCCCTCCATCGTGGTGCGTTTCTCTACCAGGATGACCTTCTCGTGGAATTTCCAGCCGTGCGCAATGTGGGTAAGCAGCTCACCCACCGTCCTGGTGCCCTCAGCAGGGCGATAACCGTACTTATCTTCCGGGATCTCTTCCGCCACAATCAGCGTGTTCTTGCGCACCGTGCGGAACGCGGCGGCAAGGTCTTTAGCTCCGTAATAGTTCATAGCGCCTATTCTAACGCGCTCCTGCTAAACTCCACGAGTAGGACGAGTCGCACGGCGAAGCGTTGTGCGCGAAACAATTATGATGCACCCGGAAGAGTTCACCGACACCGATCCGCGCGCCATGGAGGTGTGGCTGGAGTTGTTGCGGAAAATGCCCGCCGGGGAAAAATTGGCAGTCGTCCTGGGCGGCGCTCAATTCGTTCTACAACTGTACGAAATGGGCGTTCGCAGGACGCATCCGGACGCCAGCGACCACGAGATATTATTGCGGGTGGCCGCGCGCCATCTCCCCAGAGAACTGATGATTCGCGCCTACGGTTGGGATCCCGAAAATGACCGCCAGCCCGGCTGACGCCGTTGGGCGAGTTCTAGGTGTATTGGACCGCATGGAGATTCCGTATCTCGCAGGTGGGTCCGTCGCCAGTTCCGTTCATGGGATCTCCCGGCCGACTTTGGATTTAGATATTGTTGCCGATCTTCGCCCGGAGCAGGCGGATGAATTTGCCACCTTGCTGCACCCAGACTTCTATGCGGATGTTGCAACGATCCGCGACGCCTTAAGTTGCGGGCGTTCCTTCAATGTGATTCACTATCAAACCTCATTCAAGGTCGATGTTTTCCCGCTCCGCAACGACGAGTACAGCCGGATTTCCTTCGCCCGGCGGCGCTTTGAACAGTGCCTATCCTTCGGCCCCGAGCCGCTCGAATGCGCCATCGCGACCGCTGAGGACACGATCCTCCGCAAATTGGAATGGTACCGGGCCGGTGGCGAAACCTCCGAGCGCCAGTGGAACGATCTCCGCGGCGTTCTCAAGGTCAGCGGCCCGCGCTTGGATCTTGCCTACTTGCGTCAATGGGCCCCTTACCTCAAGGTTGACGACCTACTGGACCGATTGCTGGCCGAGTAAGAGTTCAATACCCCAGCAGCGGAGCGAGCCTGGCGAGAACCTCATCGAGTGCTGAAGGCGGAATACGGCCGATTTTGGCTACGCGCCGAGCACTCCAATCGAGACTCTTCAAGTGATCCGCGAGGATCGCTCCGCTCACGCCACAGCCCGGCGGAAGCGGGACTTCGAAAGGGTACCCTTTGACTTGATTCGTGACTGGACAAACCAGCGCCAGTCCGGCCTTCTGGTTGTAGGATCGCGGACTCAGTACCAGCGCGGGACGCCGACCCGCTTGCTCGTGTCCTGCCTGCGGATCGAAGGTGAGCCATACCAGGTTACCCGTATCCGGCACAAAAACGGCCATCTACCAAACTTCCTTACCTTGTGCCGTTCCCCAAGCCGTCTCGCGATGGCGATTCTTTTTCGAAATTCCCGTGACCAACTCATCTAGCGAGTACTTCCGGCGACTGGAGCGCAGCACGATGGTGCCATCGGCTGCTAGGTCGAGTGACAACCGATCGCCTTCCGCCAAGCCGGCGTCTTTGACAATCGCCCGCGGAATCCTCACCGCCAGGCTATTGCCCCATTTCGCGACTTGCGTATCGTTTGGCATATGGATCTACATTGACTATACACCAGGGAAGCCCAACCGGAAGCAGTGATCCGGTTTATGGGGCACTGGCCTAAGTGTTGTCGCGTGATTCGCGGACATCCCGATACGGATCCAATACGTATTTCGCCGGATTGCGAGGATTATAGCGAACGAACAACGGCCCGTTCTTGAGGCTTTCCAGCATATGCACTGCTTCGTCGAATGTGTCGAAACCCTCTTCATAGTGCCCATCGAATCGGCGGTCGGATGCCGAGTAAGAGAAATTTATTTTGACCTTGGGATAGCGGTACTGTGTGCTCGGCGAACAAACTACGTTGCCGTCAACATAGACTCCGACCGCCACTGGCCAATCTTTCGATCGCCGGCTTTTCCAGCGGCGCACGCAAATTGGAACACCGACGCTTATAAGAAACACAAGGGAGAGCGCGAGATACTGTGCGTAGACGCCTAACTCTCTATTGTCTAGGCGCAACATCTCTGTACGGATCCATAAAGTATTTGACCGGGTTGCGAGGATCAAAGCGCACAAACAAGGGCCCAGTTTTAAGGCTCTCGAGGATGTCTTGGGCCTCTTCCAATTTCAAAAAGACTTCCTCGTAGTAGCCCCCGAACCGGTTCCCGTTGACTTCGTAAGAAAATGACATCTCAACCTGGGGATAACGGGGGCTCTGATTTCCAGACTCTCGCCAGCCTATTTTGCCTTCAACGAAGAACGCCGGAACGGTCGGCCATCTGCTCGACGATCGCCTTTCCCAATATCGCCAGATTCTAGGGCCTCCCAGACTCAATGCGAACGCCAACAGGATCAGAAGAGCGAACAATTCATTGGACATCTACTGGCGCGCGTCCCAGTTCCAAATACCAACCTTCCAGCTACAATACAGCACACTGAGGCGACGCGGGTATTGCGGAATGCGGCACCCTGCTAAAATCGAATTTCCCCATGGAAATCGATAAAGTCTACGAGCCCCAGCGGTTCGAACCGCACTGGGCCGAGTGGTGGGTGGAGCACAACACCTATCGCGCCGAGGCGCATCCCGGCGAACCCTATTTTTCGCTCGCGATTCCGCCGCCGAACGTCACCGGCTCTCTGCACATGGGGCACATGTTCGAGCATTCCATTATCGACGCCCAGGTCCGCTGGCGCCGCATGAAGCGAACGCCCGATGGAAAGCCCGTCAACACCCTGTGGTTGCCCGGCACCGATCATGCAGGAATCGCCACGCAGATCATGGTCGAGCGGCAGCTCGCCGCAGAAGGCCTGACCAAGCGCGACCTCGGCCGTGATGCTTTCGAGGCCCGCGTGTGGAAGTGGAAAGAGGAAAATGGCGGACGCATCGTCGAGCAGATGAAGCGCGCCGGCGTCAGTTGCGACTGGTCGCGCGAACGCTTCACGCTCGATCCTGGCCTCTCGCGCGCCGTGCGCGAAGCCTTCGTGCGCCTCTACGAAAAAGGACTCATCTACCAAGGCGATTACATCGTCAACTGGTGCCCGCGCTGCCAGACCGCGCTCTCGGATCTCGAAGTGGAGCACGAAGAGTCCGAGGGCAGCTTGTGGCACATCCGCTACCCGGTGGTGGGTCTCGACGAAGACATCATCGTCGCCACCACGCGTCCCGAAACCATGCTGGGCGACACTGGCGTCGCCATCAATCCGCTGGATCCGCGCGCCGCGCGCCTGCATCCGCGCAATGTGAAGCTGCCGCTGACGGATCGTGAGATTCCCATCGTGCTCGACGATATGGCCGATCTCGCATTCGGCTCCGGCGCCGTGAAAATCACACCCGCGCACGATCCCAATGACTTTGAAGCCGGCAAGCGCCACGATCTGCGGAGCATCCAAGTCATCGGCGAAGACGCCAAGATGACCGCGGCGGCGGGGAAATTCGCTGGCCTGGATCGCTACGAAGCCCGCAAGCGTATTGTCGCGGAACTGCAGGAACTGGGGTACCTAGTAAAGACCGAACCCTACAAGCTGAATGTCGGCAAGTGCCATCGCTGCAAGACGGTAGTGGAACCGCTGGTCTCGAAGCAATGGTGGATGAAGATGAAACCGCTAGCCGCGCCCGCCATCGCCGCGGTTGAGGACGGCCGCATCACTTTCGTTCCCGCCAACTGGTCGAAGACCTATTTCGAGTGGATGTACAACATCCGCGACTGGTGCATTTCGCGCCAGCTATGGTGGGGCCATCGCATTCCCGCGTGGTATTGCGGCGATTGTAAAGGCGTCACCGTGGCTCGCGAGACGCCAACCAAATGTTCGCACTGCGGCTCGGCGAAACTCAAGCAGGAAACCGACGTGCTCGACACCTGGTTCAGCTCCGGCCTGTGGCCCTTCTCGACGCTGGGCTGGCCGGACGATACCGCGCGACCTGCGCGCGTTTTATCCGACGACCCTGCTGGTCACCGGCTTCGACATCATCTTCTTCTGGGCCGCGCGCATGATCATGCTGGGCATGGAAATGATGGGCGACGTGCCGTTCCGCCAGGTCCACATCCACGGACTGGTGCGCGACGCCGAGCGCCAGAAGATGTCGAAGACCAAGGGCAATGTGATCGATCCTCTGGTGGTCAACGACAAGTATGGGACCGATGCCGTCCGCTTCGGACTGTTAGTCGCCGCCGCGCCCGGCAACGACATCGCGCTGAGCGAAGAAGTGATCCTGCGCGGACGCAAGTTCGCCAACAAGATCTGGAACGCCTCCGGGCTGCTGTTCAGCAAAGGTCAAGGCGCCGGCTTGCGCACGTCTCTCGCGGATCGCTGGATCGGGAGCCGGCTCAATACCGCAATCGATAGAGCGAATAAGGCCTTTGAGCATCATCGCTATCACGAAGCTGCAGATGCCGTGTGGACTTTCTTCTGGGATGAGTTCTGCGACTGGTATCTCGAACTGAAGAAGTCTGACACTGATTGGGGGTTCGCGTACCAGGTCCATGAGAAGGCGATGCTGCTGTTGCATCCTCTGATGCCCTTCATCACCGAGGAGCTGTGGCACCGCCGCGGCCATGAGACTTCGATTGCGCTGGAGCCTTATCCGCAGTACGAGCCTGCGTTAAATGATGCCGACGCCGAGCGCGAAATGAAGCTGCTGCAAGATGTCGTTACGTCCATCCGCGAATTGCGCGCGGATCACAAGATCGATCGCAAGGTGAAACTTTCGGGCACGCTTTCTCTGGTCGGCTCGGTGCCAATGGCGACCATCGAACGTCTTACGAATGTCAGTCTGGAAGTCCGGCCAGGCGAAGGTTCGGGTTTCGATCTCAAACTCGACTTGCCCGAAGCCGCGGGTTCGTCAGACGAACAGAAGGATCGCTTGAAGAAGGACAACGAGCAATTGGAAAAGGTGATAGCCAATTCGCTACGCCAACTCGGAAACGAAAGTTTTGTCTCGAAGGCGCCTTCGCATGTGATCGACGGAATGCGGGCCAAGCTGGCCGAATACCAAGCGCAGTTCGCCAAGAACCAGGCTGCATTGAGCGAATGAAGATCGATCTTCCTGGCCGCCGCGTCGAGTGGTTCCCTTCTCTCGATTCCACCATGACGGTGGCTGCGCGGCTGGCGCGTGAAGGTTGCGCATCCGGCACCGTGGTCGGAGCCGATGAACAGACCGCCGGCATCGGGCGCTTGGGCCACTCCTGGCACTCCGAGCCGGACGTCGGTTTGTATGTCTCCATCGTGTTGCGGCTCGCGCTCGGCCCCGATTCGCTCCCGCTGGTGATGCTGGCTCTTGGACTCGCAACGCGCAACGCCATCGCCGATGTGACCGGGCTCGCGCCCGACCTGCGCTGGCCCAACGACGTCCTGCTGGGCGAAAAAAAGTGCGCCGGCATCCTGGCGCAGATGGAGTGCGACGCCGTGATCGCCGGGATCGGCATCAACGTGGGGCATGCCAGCTTTCCGCCGGAGATCGCGCCGCTCGCGACTTCGCTACTCATGGCCGGTGCGTCGGTATCGCGCGAGGAGGTGCTTGGCCCTTTGGCGGATGCGGTTGACGCCTCTTGCAGCGTGCTGACGCAGCGCGGGCCGGAAGCGATTTGTAAAGCATTCGGACTCGCTTCTAGCTACGCGCACGGCCGCCGAGTTCGGGTTGACCAGGATGGCGCGATCCTCGAAGGCGTCACCCGTGGACTCGACCCTTGCGGTTTCCTGCTCCTCCGGCAGGATAATGGATCGGTGACGAAAATCCTGGCCGGCGGCGTGCGGCCGATCTGATCTGACCTGACAATGCGATGCT
Organism: Bryobacterales bacterium; assembly: GCA_963779075.1. GTDB lineage: Bacteria > Acidobacteriota > Terriglobia > Bryobacterales > Bryobacteraceae > Palsa-187. The sequence goes on along the minus strand of CAVZWS010000007.1, from coordinate 79,019 downwards.
GCTAGCACTCGACGCGGGCAACACCAACATCACCATCGGCGCGTTCCTGGCCGGCAAGCTCAGCGGCCGCTGGCGCCTGCGAACCATTCGCGATCAGACCCCCGACGAGTGGGGCATCCTGATGCGCAACTTGTTCTCGCTTTCATCGTTGGACTTGAGCCAGGTCCACGGCGTGGTGATTTCAAGCGTAGTGCCGGCTGTTGACCAGCCGCTCACCGCCATGGCCGAGCGCTACTTCCAGCGCCAGCCCATGTTCGTCACGCCCGCCACCGATACCGGCATCAAGGTCCTTTACGACAATCCTCGCGAAGTTGGCGCGGACCGCGTGGTCAACGCCGTCGCGGGGTTCCATAAGTACGGCGGACCGTGCGTGATCGTCGATCTGGGCACCACCATCAACTTCGACGTGGTGTCGAAAGACGCCGAATTCCTCGGTGGCTTGATTGCTCCCGGCATCGGCATGTCGATCAACGGCCTGTTTGCCCGCACCGCGCGCCTGCCCATGGTGGATTTCCGCGCGCCCGAAAAACTGGTCGGCAGCAATACCGTCGGTAGCATCCAATCCGGCCTGTATTACGGATTCATCGGCCTCATCGACGGCATCGTCGAACGCATCGCGGCTCAGCTCGGACCCGGCACCAAAGCCATCGCCACCGGCGGGCAGGGGCAGTTGATCGCCGACGGCTCGCGGCTGGTGAAGGTCTACGACGAAGACCTCACGCTCGAAGGGCTGCGCCTCATCTGGGAACGTAACCAAAGGCGATAACAGAAAGCGTTGACCGAAAACTACTTCAACTACTTCACCGAAATCGAAGACCATTTTCAGCGCGCCCGCGGGACCGGGCTGTTTCTGCTCTCGCCGCTGGATTGGGCGCTGATCGAGGCCTGGAAAAACGCCGGCATTCCGCTCGAAGCGGTGCTGCGCGGTATCGATCAAGCCTTCGACAAGTGGCGCTCGCGGCCCCACCGCGTGCGCATCCAGATGGTGAATTCGCTGGCTTATTGCGCCCAGGCCATCGCTGCTGAAGTGCAGGCCATGGTGGATGGAAGGCCGTCAAAATCCAGCGCCGCCGCCGCGCCGTTTTCGCTCGAAGACGTGCGGGCTTTCGTTGCGCGCAACGCGGCGACGTTGCGCAGTGCAGGTCTCGAAGAACTGGCCGTCTCGCTCGAAGCAGTTCCCCTCGATGCGCTCTACGGTGATCTGGAGCAACTGGAACAGAGGCTCACCGCCATCGAAGAGAAAATGATTGCGCGGCTGCGCTCGGACGCCCCCGAAGAAGCCCTGTTTGAGGCCCGTCGGACGCTGGACCGTGAACTCAAGCCTTATCGCGGCAAGATGAGCGCCGAGCAACTCTCCATGCTCGAGAAGCAATTTCTAGAGAGAAAATTATTGGAAGACAGGGGCTTGCCGCGCCTCAGTCTGTTCTATCTGCACTCCTGAAATCCCTCGGCATTTCAGGCACCCGCTCCGCTGCCGCGTTTCGGACGCTATTTTCAAGCCGCTACTTCGGTTGCGGCACGATCCGCAGATACGGCTTGAGGGTCTTCCAGCCGCCGGGATATTTCTGCTTGGCGACCTCATCCGTTACGGAAGGCGGAATGATCACGTCCTCGCCCTTCTTCCAGTTCACGGGGGTGGCGAGAGTGTGCTTAGCCGTGAGTTGGATCGAGTCCAGCACGCGTAGGACTTCGTCGAAGTTTCGTCCGGTATTCATCGGATAAATCAGCATCAGCTTGATCTTCTTGTCGGGCCCTATGACGAACACCGTGCGCACGGTGGCGTTGTTGGCGGCGGTGCGGCCTTCCGAAGTGGTTCCGGCGTCTGCGGGCAGCATGTCGTACAGCTTGGCGATTTTCAGCTCCGGGTCGCCGATCATCGGGTATGTCACCTTCGAACCCTGGGTCTCCTCGATATCCCCTTCCCACTTCAGGTGGCTGGCCACCGGGTCCACGCTAAGCCCGATGATCTTGGTATTGCGTTTGTCGAACTCGGGTTTCATGCGCGCCATATAGCCCAGTTCGGTGGTGCATACCGGCGTAAAGTCTTTCGGATGTGAAAACAGGACGGCCCAGCCGTCGCCGATCCACTCGTGGAAGTTAATGGTGCCTTGGGTTGTCTCGGCCGTAAAATTCGGCGCTTCGTCGTTAATGCGTAAAGACATCTGTAATCTCCTCCACACATTCTACTCTGGGGCGTGAGAACTTTCTCCACCTGGGCGCACCAATAGGCGAGGAAGCCTGTGCAAACCCCCGCTGCGCCAACCACGGAACGTGCCCGTTTGATCATGCAGACGCTGCTGCAAATGGAAAAGCAGTTTGGCAAGGGAGCTGTACTGCAATTGGGCTCGCGCAGCGTGCAGCAGGTGAGTGTCATTCCCACCGGCTCCATTTCTCTGGATGCCGCGCTGGGCGTGGGCGGCTTCCCGCGCGGGCGCGTAATGGAAGTGTTTGGACCGGAATCGTCCGGCAAGACCACGCTCGCCTTGCAAGTGATCGCCCAGGCGCAGGCGGCCGGAGGGACGGCAGCCTTCATCGATGCCGAGCATGCGCTCGACCCCACCTACGCCCGTGCGTTGGGCGTCGACGTCGACAACCTGCTGGTTTCGCAGCCCGACTACGGCGAGCAGGCACTGGAGATCACCAATTCGCTGATCTCGTCCAACGTGATTGATGTGGTGGTGGTGGATTCGGTCGCCGCGCTGGTGCCCAAAGCCGAACTGGAAGGCGAAATGGGCGATAGTTTTATGGGCCTACACGCGCGGTTGATGTCGCAAGCCATGCGAAAGCTCACTGCGGCGGTGTCGAAGGCCAACGCGTGCCTCATCTTCATCAACCAGGTACGCGAAAAGATCGGCGTGGTGTTCGGCAACCCGGAGACCACTACCGGCGGACGCGCCCTCAAGTTTTATTCATCCGTTCGCATCGAGGTGCGGCGCATCGGCGCGATCAAGGACGGCGATCAGATCATGGGCAACCGCACCAAGATCAAGGTGGTGAAGAACAAAGTCGCGGCGCCCTTCCGCGAAGTGGAGGTCGACATCCTATACGGCCAGGGAATCTCGCGGGAAGGTGATCTGCTGGATCTGGCCGCCACGCACGAAGTCGTGGAGAAATCGGGGTCCTGGTTCAGCTACGCCGGCGAGCGGCTGGGGCAGGGCCGTGACAACGCAAGGCTGTTTTTGAAGGAGCATACCGATATTCGCGACAAACTGGACACTGCCGTGCGGCAGAAGCTGGGGCTGATGGAAGCGCTGCCCGTCAAGCCTGCGCTCGCTGAAGCCCCGGCCTCCGGGAAGTCTCAGACGGCTTAGCCAGCATCGCGACGATCTGCTCCCGGACGGCTTCCGTGAGTTGCCCACGGTCCCGCAGAGCGAGCCCTTCAGTCGGAATGGGGTCGCCGATCCGTAGCGTCACCCGGCGGAAAGAGTGGATCACCGAGGAACCCATCGCCATCACCTCGCGCGTGCCGATCAATGCAATCGGAAGCAGCGGGACGCCTGCCTTGATGGCGATGAACGCCCCGCCCTCTTTGAAAGGCTGGAGCAGGCCGTCCTCCGACCGGCCGCCTTCGGGGAAGATCAGCATCGAAATCGAGCGCTGTTCCATGACGGCAGCAGCTGTGGTCATGGTCTTGACGGCTTCCCGGGGATTTTCGAGCGGCACCGGGATATGTCCGGCCTGGCTTAGATGGGTGCCCAGAAACGGGATCTGGAACAAGCCCTTCTTCGCCAGAAAGCGGAACTGCGCCGGGATATTGGCCAGCACTACAGGAGTATCCATGTAACTCAGGTGATTCGAGCAGAAGAGGTAGTTTCGATTAAGGTCAATTTTTTCCAGGCCTTCGATGGTTACCCGCACGCCGGCGATCCATAGCAGAGAGCGCGCCCACACGCGCCCGACCCGCATCGACGAATCGCCGGTTTTATCGATCAGCGCGAGCGGGATGCTGACACAGCCGCACAGAAAAGTGGACAGAATGAACAGCGGGTCGATTACGACCAGGCTCCAGAGAAAGGCCATGAGTTTCTATTGTAAGAGGCGGCGCGTGCTTCGCCCACCAGGAACAACGAGCCGGTAATGATGATGGCGTCGTCCGCTGCCGCTTCACCCGCCACCAGTTGCAGTGCCGCGCCTATATTCGCGATCGCACGCCCGCGTCCGGCCAGCGCCGCGAGTTCCTCGGGCGCCAAGGAGCGCGGGGAATCGGCGGCCGTCAGGATCAGTTCGTCGGCCAGCGGGAACAGGATTCCGGCCATCTCGGCCACGGCTTTATCGCGCATCGCGCCGAAAATCATCCAGCGCTTGCGGCCGGCGTAATACGTATCTAAGTAGTGCGCCAGGGCTCGCGCACCGGCCGGGTTGTGCGCCCCGTCGAGCACGATATCGGGGTTGGGCGAGATGTGCTCCAGACGTCCCGGCCAGCGAGTTTCGGCGATTCCAGCAGGCGATACACCCAACTCCTCCAGCGCCAGCGCCGCCGTGACCGCGTTTTCCACCTGATGTTCTCCGGCGAGCGGAACCTCGAGTCCCGAGAAGCGGCTGCGGCGCGCATCGATCTCCAGATCGCGAATCTCGAATTCGGCCGCACGGCGCACACCGATGCCGAGCTCTGCGGCCCTCGCATTGAGCACCGCCTCCGCTTCTGGGCGTTGCCGCGCGAAGACAGCCGGCACGCCGCGCTTCAAAATTCCGGCCTTCTCGGCGGCGATTTGCTCGATAGTGTCGCCCAAGAATACCAGGTGGTCCAGGTCGACTGGCGTTATTACGGTCAGCACTGGGTCTACTACATTAGTCGCATCCAGGCGCCCGCCCAGGCCGACTTCAATCACCGCCGTCTGCACATTTAACTCGCGGAACAACCAGAACCCCATGGCCGATACGGTCTCAAAGTAGCTGGGATGCGCATCGAGATCGAGCGAACTAGCGGCCTGATGCACCACGTCGAACGCCCGCGAGAACTGCGCCTCAGTCACCGGGATGCCGTCGATCTGAATACGCTCGGTGGGTTCGATCAAGTGCGGCGACGTGAACAGGCCCGTGCGAACTCCCGCCGCCCGCAACCCCGCCGCGATCATCGCGCAGGTGGAACCTTTGCCATTGGTCCCGGCCACGTGGACGACTCGGTACGCCATTTCCGGGTTGCCGAGGGCATCGAGAACCGCACGAATGCGCTCCAGCCCCAGTTTGGCCGTCTTCATCTCGTTGCCCAGCGCGTACAGGAACTGGACGGAGTCGGGGTAAGTCATCTGCTTAACTTTCAATGGTATCCGAGCGCGCCTATGCTCCCCTAAACCATTTGCGTCCGTCTATGTCGATAATAAAGAGACTCGATTCCCGCCCCCGTCCGACTTTTTCCTTATAGGGGGCGTCTTTACGAACGGAGCAAACGTTGATCTTTCGCGAGGTCGAAGATCGCGACCTGATCGCCAAAGCGCGGCAGGGAGACGTCGAGGCGTATAACCTCCTCGTGTCCCGATGGGAGAAGCGCATCTTCAACTATCTGCTGCGGTTGGTGTCGAATCGCGAGGACGCCCTCGATATCAGCCAGGAAACTTTTTTGAAAGCGTATCAGAACCTGCGGAAACTCGACGATCCGGCGCGCTTTTCGGCGTGGCTGTTCCGGATCGCGCACAACGAAGCGTTTTCGTTGCTGCGGCGGCGCAAGCCGGAGAGCGAACTCTCCGAGCCGCGTCCGCGGGATTTCGGCGGGCGGCTGCTGCCGATCGAGCTGTCACTGGCGGTCGAGAGCGCGCTCAAGGTGCTGAGTGAAGATCAACGCGAAGCGGTCTTGTTGAAGGTGTATCAGGGGTTCAAGTTCGACGAAATGGCGGAGATCTTGGAAATCCCGGTCTCTACCGTGAAGTCGCGCTTGTATACCGCGCTCGACCTGCTCAAGGCAACGCTGGCTCCGGCGGTATTTCGTAAAGGCGGGCTGGCTTAAATCGGCCCAGAGGCGGAGGTTTCGAGTTATGAGTTGCAAATTGGAAGATCGCAGGCCGGATTGGAAGTCGTACGCGCTGGGCGAATTGGATGCCCGCGCGCGGCAGGAGGCCGAGAGCCACGTCGCTGCGTGCGCCGATTGCCAGGACGAACTGGCCGGACTGCGCGTGACGCTGGACGCAATGGCGACGCTGCGCGAGGAAGAATTGCCGCGCCGGATCGCGTTCGTATCCGATAAGGTTTTCGAGCCGCGCTGGTATGAAAAGTTCTCGCAGGCTTTCCTGCGGCCGTCGTTCGCGGCGGCGGGCGTTGATCGCGGCGGCGATTTTGGTGCATGCGTTCGTGCGGCCAGTAAGTACGCCGGCGAGTGCCCCTTCTCAAGCGGTAGCGCAAGTGGATACCAGAGCTGTCGAAGCTCGTGTCACCGCTGAAGTCACCGCGCGCCTGCAGGGCGAGATGGCGATGGCCGTCAACACCGCCGTTACGAAAGCCGTCGCCGAAACTGAAAAGCGCGACGATCAGCGCACTGCTCAACTTTTGTCCGCGAGTGAGCGTCGTTACTCGGACGCCGCGGATTTTCTCAACAAACAAGTAACTCGTATCTATGCCCTGAATACCGGGGCGGGAGTCCGCTAAATGAAGATCATGAAGAATCACCCGGCTGTGCCTTTTCTCCTTGCTGTGCCTTTCCTCCTCCTTGTGGTTGCCGCCTCAGCGATTGCAAGTGATGCGCCGCGCGTGCCCAGGACTACGCTTGCTGCCGCGGAAAAGAGTCTCGATAATCGCTTCGCCGGGTTATGGAGCGACAATCCGTTCATCATGCTGGGTCCCACGCGCGGCGTTTATTTAGAAGGCTACGGCGCGGTGTTCACGGCGGAAGTGAATCTGGTGGCGGGGCCGCAGATCGGAATCCTGACGCCGTCGATGACCAAGCAGAGCATCGCCCAACACCGGCAGAAAAAGATCGATCGCATTCCGGAGCTCAAGAAGGCCATGGAGAAGGCTCTGGCCGACACCGCCGCGTCGCCCGCAATGGCGGCGGTGCCGCCCGACGAGCAGATCGTGCTAGTGGCGTTCCTCTCGCATTTTCCCTGGGAGGACCTCAGCGGAGTACCGTCGCAGATCATGATGCAGGGATCCAAGAAGAAACTGATGGAGGCGCAGCACGAAGGCGGCGCGGCTCTCGAAGCTTCCATTCAAGCCGTGCAGTACTAAACGCCCATGCGGCTTGGCGAAATCCTGATCCAGAAGCACTTGATCACCGGTGAAGACCTGGATCGGGCGCTGGAGTTGCAGCGCGAGCGTGGCGATAAGCTGGGCAAGATTCTGGTCGACCTCGGCTTCGTCGCGGCGCGCGATGTGTTGATCGCTTTATCCGAGCAGTTGCAGGTGCCGTTGCTCGCGATCGAAGGTCCGCCCGCCGTTTCTCCCGAGACCGAAACCCTTTCCCCTAAGTTTCTGCGCCAGTTCCGCTGCCTGCCGATGGCGCTGCACGATCATACCGTCACGCTGGCAATGGCCGATCCTCTGGATTTTGAAACGCGGTCGACGGTGGCAGCGTGCACCGGATTGGCGGTGTTGCCAGGTCTCGCGGGCGAGCAGGAAATTCTCGACGCCATCGACCGCTACTACGGACAAACCGAGAAGAACGAAACCGAGATCGCCACGCCGGTTGGCGAGACCAACGAAGACCTGGAACAGCTTCGCGACATGGCCAGCGAAGCGCCAGTCATCCGCCTGGTGAACGCCATGGTCGCGCAGGCCGTGGAGAAGCGCGCGAGCGATATTCACATCGAGCCGTTCGAAAAAGAATTCCGCATACGCTACCGCATCGACGGCGTGCTGGTGAGTCAGGACCCGCCGCCGCGCGAACTGAAGGCCGCCATTATCTCGCGCGTCAAACTGATGGCTCGCCTGAATATCGCCGAACGCCGCTTGCCGCAGGACGGCCGCATCAAGGTCAAGACGCTGGGGCGCGAAGTCGACCTGCGCGTTTCCACCTTGCCTACCCTCTACGGCGAAAGCGTCGTCATGCGCCTGCTCGATCGCTCGGCGGGCGATTTCTATGACCTCGAACGCCTGGGCTTCGACCAGCACATGCTGTCGCGCATGGAGCATTACACTTCCTTGCCGCACGGCATCTTTCTGGTCACCGGCCCCACCGGCAGCGGCAAATCGACCACGCTCTATTCGGCGCTCAAGCGCATCAACCAGACCGACAAGAAGATCATCACTATCGAAGACCCGGTCGAATACCAGATGGACGGCATCAACCAGATCCACGTGAATACGCAGATCGGGCTGACCTTCGCGCAAGGGTTGCGCCACATCGTGCGCCAGGATCCCGACGTCATCATGGTGGGCGAAATCCGCGACCGCGAGACCGCCGACATCGCCATCCGCTCGGCGCTCACCGGCCACTTCGTCTATTCGACGCTGCACACCAATGACGCGCCCAGCGCCATCGCGCGTTTGACCGACATGGGCGTGGAGAATTACCTGATCACGTCGTCACTGGTGGCCGTGCTGGCGCAGCGCCTGGTTCGCGTGATCTGTGCCGAGTGCAAGGTTTCCGCGGGCACCGCCATCACGCCCGAAGGCGAGACCATCCCCGTTTTTCGCGGCGCCGGTTGTGAGTCGTGTTTCAATACCGGGTATCGCGGACGACTCGGAATCTTCGAGCTGATGGAATTGAACGAAGAACTGCGCGCGTCCATCATGCGCAACGAGGATTCCGGCAAGATCACCGAAATCGCCCGCCGCCACGGCATGCAAAATCTTCGCGAGGATGGCTGGAATAAAGTGCGCCGCGGCATGACCTCGGCCGAAGAAGTGATGCGCGTGACGCAGGAATTGTAGTTCGATATGGCGACGGCATACTTCTTCAAAGCGGTGGCGGCGGACGGCAAGCTCCGCACCGGCACGCTTTCGGCCGAGACCGATCGGCAGGTCGCCGCCGAATTGAAGCGCCAGGGCTTGATCCCGGTCTATGTAGGCCTGGAACAGAAAGCCGCGGCGGCGCTCAAGCTGCCGGCGTTCCAGCGCGGCAAGCGCAAAGATATTCTGTTCTTCACTCAGGAACTGGCGACGCTGCTCAATGCAGGCGTGCCGCTCGACCGTGGTCTGTCGATCACCGCGGAACTCACCGAGCACGCGAATTTCCGCACGCTGGTGCTGGATATCGTCCGCCTGATCAAGGGCGGGAAATCGCTGGCGGACAGTCTCGCGTCGCACCCCGCGTACTTTCCGGACCTCTATGTCAACATGGTGCGCGCCGGTGAAGCCTCCGGGTCGCTGGCGCAAATTTTTGAGCGCCTCGCGGAATTCGAGCGCACCCGCGATGACCTGCGCAGCTACATCATCAGCTCGCTGATTTATCCCGGCCTGCTGACCATCGTCGGATTTTCATCCGTCATTGTTTTGCTGGAATTCGTGGTGCCGCGTTTCGCGCAGATCTTTTCCGATCCGCGCATGACCATCCCGGTACCCACGCAGATGCTGCTGGCCACCAGCGCCTATCTGCAAATGTATGGACTGCCCGCCGCGATTGTATTAGCCGCGGCGATTCTTGGCCTGATCGCTTATATCCGCACTCCCGGCGGCGCGATGTGGTGGGACACTTTCCGCTTGCGCGTGCCGGTTCTCGGCGACGCGCTGCGCAAAGCCGAGACCGCTCGTTTCGCGCGCGCCATGGGCACCTTGGTCGCGGCCAGCGTGCCGCTGGTGCAATCGATCGGCATCTCGCGCGGGATTCTGAATAACCGCCGTATCGCGGCATCGCTCGAACGCGTGATCACCGGCGTCAAGCGCGGCGAAGGCATCGCCGGGCCGCTATCGAAGGCCGGTGAATTCCCGCCACTGGCCGCGCATCTGCTGAGCGTAGGCGAGGAAACCGGCCATCTGGACGCCATGTTCATCCGCATGGCCGATATTTACGAAACCGAAACGCGCAGCGCCATCCGCCGCTTCACTTCGCTTATTCGAACCGTTGATTATTCTAGTGATGGGCCTGCTGATCGGTACTTTGATCTTGAGCCTGATGCTGGCCATCACCAGCATCAACGACATTGCGGGCTAGAAGGAAACGTATGCGCAAAACTAGACGAACCCAACGCGGTATCACGCTGATTGAAATGCTGGTGGTGGTGACCATCATTGCGCTGTTCGCGGCGCTGGTGGGTCCCGAAACTGTTCACTAATGTAGACAAGGCAAAACGCACCCAGGTGCACGCGCAGATCAATTCGTTTATGACGGCGCTGGGCTCTTACAAGCTGGATACCGGCAACTTTCCCACTACCGAAATGGGGCTGAACGCGCTGCGCGTGAAGCCGGATGGCGTCGATCAGTGGGCCGGCCCGTATTTGCCGCAGGATGCTCCCATGGATCCCTGGGGCCACGCGTATCTCTACAAGTTTCCCGGCGACCACGGAGACGAACCCGACTTGATTTCGCTAGGCGCCGACGGCCAGCCCGGCGGAGAAGGGAACGCCGCAGACATTGTTAGCTGGAGCAACAAATAGACGAGCTTCGAGCGCACAGCACGAAGTGCGTTGTGCGCGGTTCAACTCCGGCGTCACGCTCATCGAACTGCTGATCGTGCTGACGCTGATCGCGCTCGTCACCGGCATCAGCTACCCCAGCGCCGCTGCGGGCGTCGAATCCCTGCGTCTGCGCTCCGTGTCGGACCAGGTGGTGAACTTTCTCAATACCGCCATCGATCGCGCCGGCCGCCGCGAGCAGGTGATCGAAGTGTGGATCGCTCCCAAAGACAACGTCCTGATCGCGCGCTCGCCGGATCTGGAATTTTCGCGCCGCCTGGAGCTGCCCGACGGATATCGCATCCTCGCGGTGCTGCCCGCGGCCGAAGTGAATCCGGATCGAGCCGCGCCGCTTCCTCATGTATCCGGGCGGCACCATCCCGCGCATCGGCATCGAGATTGCAAACCGCGCCGGGAGCAAGCGGCTGGTGAACGTCGACCCCTTCACGCAATTGACGCGCGCGGAAAAGGTGCCGTGATGACCCCGCACCGCGACCATCGTCAATCCCGCACCCTAATTCAACACGGCTTCACGCTTCTCGAAGTGCTGGTGGCGACCCTCATCATGGGCATCGCCGTGGCCGGGCATTCTGAGCGGGATGGCCGGCGCCGCGCGCAACGCATCCCGCCTCACCGACTATGATCGGGCCACTCTGCTCGCGAAACAGAAGATGGACGAGCTGCTGATCGACCGCGACGCACCCCGCAATCAGGACATCGCCGCCGAGTTCGATCCCGCGCTCACCGGCGGTGTGCGTACCGGATGGCGCGCCCGCGTGACGCCGTTTGAATCCACGCCGGGCGCGGCCGGCTCCTTGTGGGATCTCGACCGTATCGAGCTCGAAATCTGGTGGATCAGCGGTCCCGCGCGGCACAGTTTTTCGCTGGAAGGATTTCGCCGCAACATCCTGCGCGAAGGAGACCGGCGATTCTAATGCGCGACCGAGTCTATGGTTTTTCGAGGCGCGGCCGCCATTCGGAACGCGGCGTCACGCTGCTGGAGCTGATGATCGCGATCACTCTGGTGGCCGGGCTCTCGACCGGCATGCTGATGGCAATGCGCACCAGCCTGCTGACCTATGAGAAGACCGCCAAGCGACTCGAATCCAATCGCCGCTTCGTGAAGACCCAGCAGATGCTCTCCGATCAAATCTCCGCCGTAATGCCGGTGCAAGGCGCGTGCCTGGGGGACGCCGGCCAGACCATTGGGATTCCTTCTTTTCTCAGCGGCTCCGAAGATACGCTGCGCCTGGTGTCGAGCTATTCGATCGCGGAAGGCGCTCGCGGATATCCGCAAATCGTAGAGTACCGGGTCATCGCGGAACCACGCGGCAGCGTGCGACTGGTGGCCACGGAACGCCCCTACACGGGCCCGCAGAGCACTATCCCGTATTGTGGCGGCGCTCCCCCGCCACCGGTTTCGTCCTACGAGCTTGGGAGCCCGATCTGCCGCGCCATTGGGCGGGGCGCAGTCCGCCGCGCCGCGTCTGGCGAATCGTATGTGCTGGCGGAGCACCTTGCTTACTGCCGTTTCTCTTATCACGAGCCTTACGATCAGAATCGATTTATCGAAACTCCCTGGCTGCCGCTGTGGGACAAGCCGTTGCTGCCGGCGGGAGTACGTATTGAAATGCGAGCCCGCTGTGCCGGACGCCGGAGGTCTCTCGGTTCTCGGTGTAACGGTGCCGATTCAGGTGAATCGCGATCCTCGGATGGTATATGTCGACGGATTTAGGCGGCGAGGTGAGCGGCCCGACGCTGCGGCCCGGAAAGACGCGTGGCGGAGCGCTGCTGGCTGTGCTATGGCTATCGGCGGGACTCGCGGCCATCGCGCTTTCCGTGTCTTCGAATGTTCGTTCGGAGACCGATCGCGTCTCCACCTCCGGCGAGGGCCTGCGCGCATCCTACCTGGCTTCGGGAGCGTTGGAGCGCGGCATTTTATGGGTCCAGTGGGGCTTCTCGGGCCAGAACTTATCCCGCGCCCGATGGTTTGCCGCGCTTCTGGACCTCCAATACGCGGCGTCTCACGATGCGTTTCCCGAGCGGCGACGCTCTGGTGGAAGTGATTCCGGAAACCTCCAAGCTCGATATCAATCAGAGCCTCCCCGGACGACCTTTATCGCGTCGTGCTCGCGGTGAGCGGCGATCCGGCGCGCGCCCAGCAGATTACCGACGGTATTGTCGACTGGCGATCGCCCGTCGCCGAGCCCAGCGCGTTCGACCAATACTATTTCAGCCTGGGTCCGACTTTTCGCGCGCGGCACGCGTCTCTTCTGGAGATTGAGGAACTATTGCTGGTGCAAGGCATGAGTCCCGAACTGTTCTATGGCAATTACACCACCGGGGCCGACGGGCGTCTGTACGCGCGCGGCGGGCTGCGCGATTGTCTTTCGGTGTGGGGATCGCTCGGTCCGTTCGACGTGAATACCGCCAGTCCCGCGCTGATGGAAGCCATGGGCATGACGCCGGAGATGGCGGCATCCATCGTGGCGACCCGCCAGCAGCGTCCGTTTCAAAATCCGCAGGAACTCGCGGGCACGCTGCCGCCGCGCATCGCCATGGGCTCCGGATTCTCGATTTATACGCTGCGCGCGAGCGCCCGCCTGCGCCGGCCCGATGGGTCGTATTCCGAAGTAGTGCGCACCGCCGCGGCCACCATCAAGCTTTTCGATCCGCAGAAATCTCCTCAGGCCATGCACATCTTGCGCTGGTACGATGACGCCTGGTCGCAAGCCGCGCTTCCGCCTTATCCGGGCATGACGGTTCGCGGCGGCAACGTGCCGGGGCAGCCGGGCTTTTCCGGAGACGTGCAGCCATGAGCCTGCTTCGCACGCTGATTCCCGACGGCCTGAAAAAATGGCTGGCGTTCGGGCACGGCGTGGGCATTGAAGTTGTGGGACCGCATGGCGGCGAATCGCTGCGCGTAACCGCGGTGCGCGTGCATCCCGGCGGGGCGCGCGTGGTGGGCACGCTCTCTTTTGAAGACGCGATGCATCATGCCGCCGGCGTGTGGGGAACCGAATATGCCGCGTTCGTGCGCAAGCACGGCTGCGCGCATGTCGCGGCGACGGTTCTGCTGCCGCGCCGCGAGGTGATGGTGCGGCATGTAGCGCTCCCCGGCGTAACTGATAAAGACTTGCCTGCGGCCATCGAATTTCAACTGGACGGCCTGCATCCTTACCGCGAAGAAGACGTGGCGGCGAGTTGGGCGCGGATCCCCGGCACTTCCTCGGTGCTGATCGCGATCACGCGCCGCGCGGTAATCGAGCGCTTCGTCACGCTGTTCGCAGAAGCCGGCATTGAAGTAGGCGCGTTCACTTGCTCGGCTGCGGCGATCCATTCCGCGCTGCGTATGTTTCGGGAGGCGCCCTCGTCTTCCGGCCTGCTGGCCTACGAGCCGGCTGAAACCGGCGTCGAGATCTACGGCGAAAGCGCCAGCCGTCCGGTGTTCTCCGCCACCTTCGATGTTCCGCTGGAACGCGCCGCGCCCATGGCGGCATCCGAGCTGCGCCTGGATGCGGACACCGCGCCAGTTGGCCTGGATGAGCTGTTGAACGCCTCCCCGGCCCTGCCGTATGCAGCGGCGCTGGCTTCGGCGTGCCCCTTGATGGCCCTGCCGCTCAACTTACTTCCGTCCGAATTGAGGCCGTCCGGCGCGCGCTGGCTGTGGATTCCCTCGGCCGCTTTGGGCGCCGCGGTTCTGCTGCTGGCGATTCGGGCTGGCTTTCTTCCCGCGCTACGATACGCAACGCTATCTGGCCTCGCTGAACGCCGAAATCGCGCGCGTGGCGCCGGTAGCCGCCCGCTCTACGGCGCTCGACCGCCAGATCGAAAACGCTCGCCGCAACACTTCGCAACTGGACGCACTGCGCGCCCGCACCAAAAGCGACATGGATGTGCTGGCCGAGATGACCCGGATTCTGCCGCCGCACCGCCTGGCTCAATTTTCTCGAAATCACCCGCACCCAGGTGACGCTGGCCGGGGAAACCCCGCAGGCCGCTCCGCTGCTGCAAGCCATCGACGCCTCGCCGCTGTTCCAAGGTTCGGAATTCGTGATTCCGCCCTCGCGCGTGAAAGACGCCGAGGCGTTTCGCATTCGAACCAATCGGGAGCCCGGCAAATGAATCTGCGGCCTCGCGACCGGCGCGCCCTGGCTTGGCTGGCGGTATCCGCGCTGCTGGGATTGGTGATTCACTTCTGGCCGGCGAACGATAGCGCCGCCGCGGTGGTGGGGCTCCCGCGGGGGATCCGGTGGCCTTGGCGGAGACTCGCTTGGCTCGTTTGCGCGAAGCCGCGGCGACGGTGCCCGCGAAAGAAAGTGTGTTCAAGAAAGTATCGGCCGAACTCGCCGCGCGGGAAAAAGAAATCATCACGGCCGACACCGCCCCGCAAGCCCAGGCGCAAGTGATCCAGATCATCCGCCGCTTGGGTGCGGCCGAAAATCCGCCCATCGAAATTCGCTCCACCGAGCTCACTCCGGTTCGGCCATTCGGCGATTCCTATGGCGAAGCGAGCGTGGCGGTGCAGATCGAATGCCGCATCGATCAGCTCGTGAACCTGCTCGCCGCGCTGCAAGCTGAGCCGGAGCTGGTGGCCACCAGCGATCTGCGCGTTCTTTCCTCTAACGCCAAGGAGAAGACCGTGGCCGTGCGCCTGGCCGTTTCGGGCGTGGTGCCGCGCCGTCTGGTGGCGGAAAAATCGCAAGCCTCCAAAAAGGCCGGAAAGGGCGCATTTTGAATCGGCGACTCGTATTGTTGAATCTGGCGCTGCTGGCTCTCGCCGGAGCCCTGGTATGGACCCTGCGTACGAATTGGCTTCAAGCCAAAGCGCGCGAGCGTGCGGTGCTGCAGCGGAAGGTCGCGGCGAAAGCGGTGCTGGCACCGCCGGCTCTGCCTCCAGTGAAAGCCGTGACACCGGCCGAGTACATTGACGTCGCCGGCAAAATGCTGTTTTCGAAGGACCGCAATCCCACCGTGGTAGTGGAGCCCCCCAAGCCCGCGCCGGAGCCGGTGATGCCCGCGCTCCCCAACTATCACGGGCAGATGTCGATTGGCGAGCCGGTAATTTTGCTGAGCGCGTCGGCCAACGCCGCCCAGCGCGGTTATCACGCAGGCGACCAGGTGGGCGATTTCAAGCTGGTCAGCTTTGACGAAAACCGAGCCGACTTCGAATGGAAGGGCAAGAACGTCGAGCGCAAGCTGGAAGAACTGCGGCCGAAGGAAACCGCCGTAGCGGCAGGTGCGCAGGCGGGGTCCAAGTCCGCTGCTTCGGCTCCCGCGTCAGCGGCGGCTGCCACGCCGGTGCGCCAGACGTCATTGGATCATCCGAGCCCGGTTGCGGCCCCTGCTCCGGCGGTGAACGGCGCAAGTGCCTCCGCCACTCCATCGCCCGGCAAGAATGTGACTCCGTTGGGCGGCACAGCCAACGCCTCCAATACCGGTAGCGCGGGCGATACCAGCGGCGATTCCACTTTCGGACCGTTGTTGTCCAGCGGAGACCGCGCTTGCCTCCCCTCCGACAATTCGCCGGTGGGCACGGTTCACTCGGGATTCATGAAGGTTCAGTCAGTGGGCATATTCGGGGCGTCGTGCAGTTGGACGGAAGTGAAATGAGAGTGAGTGAAATGAAAATGCGTTCTGTCGCAGTAAGAGGAATTGCGCTTTTGCAAGTGGTGCTGCTGGCCGCGGGCGTAGCCTTCGCGCAAGCTCCGCCACCGCCGGCCCCTGCTCCAGCTCAAGGCGCTCCGGCTCAGGGTGCCCCGGCTCCGGCGGCGCCTGCACCAGTTGCTCCAGCGCAAGCCGCTCCAGTTCAGCTCGCGCCGGCGCAAGCCGCACCGGCCCAAGTCACTCCCGCCGACGCCAATCCGGCCCAAGCCACTCCGGCACAAACCAATCCGGCGCAAACTGCCCCGGTCCAGGCGCTGGTGCCCATCGGCAACCTGTCGCTACAGAATGCTTCGCTGGTCGAAGTGATCAATCAACTGGCGCGTCAGTTGAAGATCAACTACATCCTGGATCCCGGCGGTGAAGGGCAGCGTGGTGCTGAACACTTACGGCAGCACCGCCAACATGGATGCTCGCGGATTGCTCGACCTGATCCTGCGCATCAATGGCGCGGCCATGATTCAAGGAAGGCGAGGTCTACCGCATCCTGCCGCTGAAGGATGCTCCGAAGATGCCCCTGCGCCCGCAGGTAAACGCGCACGATATTCCCGAGGACGACCAGATCATGCTGAATCTGGTGTTCCTCAAGTATGTGACGGTGGATGAGCTCACTAAGGTGCTAGGCGAGTTCGTGGGCGAGAACGCCACCATGTATTCCTACGCGCCCTCGAACCTGTTGTTTATCCTCGACAGCCGCCGCAATATGCGCCGGACCATGGAGCTGATCCAGTTGTTCGATAGCGATAGTTTCGCGAACCAGCGGGTGCGCTTGTTCGACGTGAAGAACACCAAGCCTTCGGATCTGGTGAAGGATCTCGAAAGCGTATTAAAGGCCGCTTCGCTCGACGGCAAAAGCGCCACCGTGCGGTTTCTGCCAGTGGATCGTATCAACACGCTGATTGCGGTGGCTCCCAACCCGGGCGTTTTCGATACCGTTGAGGCCTGGCTGAAGCGTCTGGATGTTCCCGTCAAGCTGAATCTCGGAGGCGGAAGTGAGAATCACGTATACCGCTTGCGCTATGGGCGCGCGGAGTGCGTGGCCATCGCCCTGAACGAGCTGTATGGCTACGGCGGCGGCTATGGCGGGGGCGGCTACGGCGGAGGCGGCTACGGCGGTGGTTACCCGGGCGGCTACGGGGGCGGCTACGGCGGTGGCTACGGCGGCCAATCCAACGGCTATGGATACCCCAATACCTATGCGGCCGCCGGTGCAGGCGCAGGAATGAATGGCAGTACCTATGGCGCCGGGAACAATTTCAATAACAACTTTGGCGGGATGGGCGCCTGTCCCGGTTCCATGGGCGGATACGGCGGTGGCGGCGGCTATGGTGGCGGAGGATATGGTTATCCGGTGTTTGGCGGATACGCGGCGCAAGTACCGGCGACCGCGGCCGGCGCCACTCCGGTGGCTTCGATCGTAGGCTCGGGTGCGCCCGCGGCGCCTGCCCCAGGACAAACGCCGGACGGCAAACCGGCCGTGCGAGTTGTTGCCAACCCACTCGACAATGCACTGATTATCCAAGCCACTCCGGAACAGTATCAGGAGGTTTTGCGCATCCTCAAGGATCTTGATGTTCCCCCGCGCCAGATTCTGCTCGAAGCGAAGATCTATTCCGTAAGTCTGAGCGGATCGTTCGCGGGCGGAGTTTCGGCCCAGTTCCAGCGCGTGACTGGCGCCGATCGAGGGTCTGCTGGGCACTCTCAGCTCTGTCTCCGGCGTAGCCGCCGGGGCCCTCCAGTTCGGGCTTTGGTGGGCAAGAGCAAGGAGCTTCTGGCGTTCCTCAATCTATCCGAGAATCAAGGCCGCACCACGATTCTTTCCGAGCCAAGCCTGATCGCCACCGACAGCATTCCTGCAACGCTCAATGTCGGCACCCAGGTGCCCGTGCAGACTTCGACTTCGACCACCGTAGCGGGATCGAGCACCGTCACCAGCAGCATCTCTGCCCAGAACACCGGAGTCACTCTGCAGGTAAATGCGCGCGTCAATCCCAGCGGCGTGGTCACGCTGGTGATCAACCAGGAAGTCAGCTCCGCCGGGCGCCGGCGCCGGCACCCTGACACCGTCCTTCGATCAGCAGGTGGTGCAGACGCAAGTGACGGTCCAGGATGGCGACACGATCGCCATCGGGGGCCTGATCAGCGATACCTCCACCAACAGTACCAGTGGAATTCCCTATTTGTCGCGCCTGCCCGGAATCGGCCTGTTATTCGGCAACAAGAGCACCTCGCATGAACGTAGCGAACTCATTATCTTTATGACGCCGCACGTGATTCTTGACGAAAGCGACCTCATTGAAGCCAGCAACGAGCTGCGCGATCGGGTCAAAAAGCTGCAAAGATACGTTAAGCTGCTTTAATATTCTTCGGGGGCTAGATTCCCCCCTCCGCCTGTCAAAATCGCCGGTAAACCCCCAAAGCTCGCCATTCTCTGCGAAATACTACAATTTATATACCGTGCGTAAGGGCAAACTGAACTGAGGATTGGTAATTTTGCCTTGACGAAAGCCATTCGTCAATGTTATCTATAGAGTCTGACTGCGTCCGAGGATTCCAAAGCAGTTGTTAGTTGTACATCAGGGCAGGGCGGTGTATTGCGCCGTCATTCCCGCGAGCACAGAACGAATAAAGAAGCAAAAAGAAGTCCATCAAGATGAGCTGGAGTAAGACAGCAGTCGAGCGGAGATCAGCCAGAGTGAAGTGCGGCTGGGAAGCTCGGTTCCCGAGGTTCTTCAAAGCTAAGGGGATTGCATATTGAGGCTCAGGTTGAACAAGAGAACTTCCATCAATTCAATTCCAACAATTCACAAGGAGAAGGAAATGGCAGATTTTCGCAAATGGCTTTACGCGTTTGCTGGAGTAACGCTCCTGGCGGGGCTCTCGGTCCCGGCAAGCGCTCAATCTACGCTGATGCAGTGCGCAGGCTCAGCGAACAACCCACTGATTCGGGCGGAGGAGTATACCGCGCTCGCGGGTGATGTATTTATCACTTGCCACGGGTGGAGTTCCTACCACCGTTGGTACCTCGATACCGAAGGCAACCATTACGGTATTCACAACCAACACCGCGATCACCAGCAAGCTCACCCAAACCACCGACGATCCGAATTGGAATGAAGCTTTGTTGATCATGGATGAAGCCGGGACGTCGACCAGCACCATTGGGATGGAGAATTGTGGCAGCACGACTGCTCCTTTCCAGACCACTCCAGCCAACCTTACCTGCGATATCACTTCGGCAAACGGCAACGGGACCGGTGACTATAACGGCGCTGCTGGTCGTCCGAACGTATTCCAAGGACGGCAGGTTGACGGTTCGTTTGGCCAAGCCATTCAGTTCATTGGCGTGCCGATCGACCCCCCGGGTCCGGCCGCCAATGGCGTGACACCCACCCGCACCATGCGTATCACGAACCTCCGTGTAAACTCGGTGGCTTTAAACGTCTATAATCTGGGCAACTCGTTCAGCTTGACCACCATCAACACCGTGGTGTCGTTCAACGGCACCAATTTTGGTGGTAACCAGATCGTGAACGTGCAGAACGGCACTGTCCGCATCGGCCTAGTAGTGAGCGCAACAGCACGCACGAGTCGCCTGACCTCATTAGCGGCGCAGCCACC
This sequence comes from Bryobacterales bacterium, assembly GCA_963779075.1. Classification (GTDB taxonomy): domain Bacteria; phylum Acidobacteriota; class Terriglobia; order Bryobacterales; family Bryobacteraceae; genus Palsa-187. The sequence continues at coordinate 59,255 of CAVZWS010000007.1, read as the reverse complement.
TTCCTGCAATGCAACGCTGCAGCCGGGTTATACGACCAACTGTATCCTGCTGTCGGAAGGTTTCCCGACCGCCTTTAAGGTCCGTAACTTCGCGCAGATCTTAGCCAATGGCACCGCGCCGGTTACACCTGGCTCGTTTTTCCAGTGGAACGGCGGCACCAGTATCACAGACCCGGATATCAATCAGAACGTGCCCAACGCGCTGTATAACACTGAGACCGGCATCAACTTCGATCCCCTTCTCAGTACTCCTGCCACCAATCCCCCCGCTGGAACCGGCTCCAACGGAGTAGCTCCTACTGGAACGGCTTTCAATAGCTCCGACAACCGGCATATCTACCGCCGGTGAGGTTTCGCAGGGTACGCGGTTTGCCATCCGCTTCTCTGGGATACCGATCGGCAGCAATCCCAGCGTACCGCTTCAGGTGGACCTCGAGACCGGCAGTATCGCCAATGACGTTGACACCGGCACTCTTATTATGGTCTGCGGTACGGATGCCCATGGCTATGGTGGAACCACCGCCGCTTGCACTGCCTCCGGCGCTGTAGCGGGTACCAGCCTCATCTCTCTCGATGCCAATGGCAACGGCATTGTGGTTTACGAGGTCGCTTTCGCCGATCCGAACGCTCTCGAATTCGCCAACGTAGTCGTGTATGTCAACCCGACGATCAGCCTGAACACCACTCCGCCGGTGGGCGGCACGCCTCAAGTGGGCGTGACGGGCTCGGCGAATGCCAGCTTTGCTCCGTACTACGCCACCAGCACTGCGGGTGTGGGCGCGGCCCAGAATTGTCCTCCACCTACCCCATCCCGCGCTTCGTGGATAACCCGCTGCCGACACCTCCCATCAGACTGTATACCTATGGCAAGTGCGCTTGCGACATGCTGTTCCCGTGGGTGGTTGGCAACTCGGCCATCAACACCAGCATCGTTATAGCCAACACGTCGCAGGATCCTTGCGGAGGCACCACCTGCGCGGCCGGCTTTACAGCCCAACCGCAGAACGGGCACGTGACCTTCTGGTTCTTCGGAACGGCGGACTTCAACTTCAATCCGTCGACCTTCGGTAGCGCCACGAGCGCAAGTACGGTCATTGCTCCGCAGACGGCAACCCCGCTGGTTCCACCCGGCTCGTATATGGCGTTTGTGATCAGCCCGTCGGCGGCAGTCGCCGGCAGTCAGACCGCAGGCAATGGTCTGAAGCCGATCGAAGGTCCGTTCGCCGGTTATGTCATTGCGCAGTCTGAATTCCAATACTGCCATGGCATCGCTTCGCTCTCGGGCGTCGGCCTGACTCCGCAGACTTACCTTGGTCTGGTCCTCGATAAGGCAGAGGCTCCCAGGCGGCGGCGGCATCGCCACGCCGATCGTTTCTGGCTCGGCGCGCCAATTGCAGCGCACCACCCAGACGTATGCTGACGAGCTGGAAAACTAACAGGTAGTCGATGTTAGAGAAAGGGAGGGCTTCGGCCCTCCCTTTTTTATTTGGGACCGCTCCTCAATAGCTCCTTCCAATACCCAAACCGCCCATCCACTTTCCGCCGATTGACTGAGCCCACGGAGTGAGACGCCAGGTTGTCCTGCCAATCGGCACCACGGCGACCCCGCCCCAAGTCCCTGCCAGGCTGGAAGACTGCCCACTTACGCTGGTTCCGAGCGTGCCGAAAGTATAGAATATCGATCGGCCCCACTTGCTTCAGCGGTATCGCCAAGTCCGGTCGACGTGGTGCTGGTGAAAGTCAGGTTTGCCCCGCTGCCCTTTGGAGTCAGATTATTCATCGTGATTGAATATGCCTGGAAGTCCTTGTCACATTTCGTAATCGGGACGGCGATCGCATACCAGCCAGCAAGGTTGGGAGTGGCCTGCGGATTAAAGCTCGCGCCTGCCGCATAAAACGAGGCAGGGCAGGGCGCGGCGCTATGGCTGGCAACGCGGCGGGCGGCGCAGTCTGCGCCACTACGGGCAGCGAGAGAGCAAGAGTCAGCGCCAGGCTCCCCATCATCAGATGAATTCCCGATCGTAAGGACATGCTCCGTGACTCCCTTCAGCTCCGCGGAACGATCAAGTTATAAAGGGCCGTGACCTTGACCTGGATATCCAGCAGTACCGGATCTGTGCCGCCTCGCCGGAAGGCGATGTCAGCCGCCGGGATCAGGTCCGTCCGCTGAACTTGCGTGGTCTGAAATCCCGAGCCCGCCGACCAGAGAAGTCACCAACCTTCTCATTCGCCAGCAATTGACGGCAGGGCACTGGAAGAGCCGCCGCGGTGCTCGCGCTCCCGTCCGGCACGGCGGTCGCCTGCCAGCTCAAGCCGCTGATCTGCGTAGCGTCGGCCACCCACGACCCCGGCGCTCCCATACCCGCGGCATACTTCTCGGCGAGCGCCTGTCCCACGTCGAAAAACTTGCCGCTCGAAAGCACCACGGCAAATAACCGGCGAGGGTCGTCGGGAGGGTAGGTCACCGGGAACACGATCTGACCGATATTGGGGAGCGTGACTGAGTTTGCTCCGATATCCACGATGCTGCGTGCCGCCAAGCTCCGCCAGCAGCGCCTGCGCCTGCGCCGCCGTGCTCAGATCCTTCGGGTCCACTGGGCTGGTGGTGCTCGGCGCGGCGTGATTGTAGACCGCACGCGAAGGAGCCGGAGTCCACTTCGGGTAATTCGGCAGGCCCTTGAAATTGGGTGTAGCCATCTGCGCGGCCGTCTGGGTGAAGCTGCCGATGGCCGCTGTGCCGCCGGCGCCCGAGACTACGGCGTTATAACTCACGCTCTGGGTGGGCGCTACGGCCGCATACGTGTCGTCCCACCAGTCTTGCTCGGGTCGAGTCGGGTCGAACGGGATCAGCGGACCGCCCGCCGCTTCAAATTGAGCGCGCGTGTAGGTCTCGAAAAGGTTCAGCACGTCCAAGCCGTAGAATTCCTGGTTGGGTTGGGGTTGCTCAATCGGGTAAAGAAGTCAGCATGATGATTGCTCCTGGTTTTGTCTTTCCGCCATGATTGCGGTGATTGCCCGCGGCGCGCGATCGGCAAATCAAAATCCTCCTGACCCATGTTCCGAGGCGGAGCAGGCGGCGCACTGCTAACCGATGAGGTACGTCGATGGATGCTATGTGTTTATGGGCGGACGCGGGGTGTCACTTGCAGGAGAGCATCGTTCTTCCCGCCGCCGGCTCATCAGGCGGGACGTAAAGCGTATCTAGAGGAACGCAGCTACTTCGGACGCTACGGCACCGCAGGAGCGGGCACGGCATCGGCTGGTGCCACGGGAGCGGCGGCGGGCTTCCGAATTTGCCGTTCGCGCGCGATTCTCACCGGCAAAACGTAGACGCTGCCGAAAGGCTCTAAAGTAAACAGCACCCTGCCTTGCAAGGGCGATTCCGGGCGTGGCTTGTAAGTGATTTTAAATGGAGCATCCGCCTGTGGATTTACCATGATATTGTTGGGTTCCACGGTGATGGTGTCGGCAACGCCCCGTACCTCGGCATACACACGAAACGGTCCCGGATTGCTGTTGTGGAACGTCACTTGTTCCGTCGCCTTCCTTGCCCAGGATGAATATGACTTCCTTCTTATCGATGGTTGCCCTGGGGGCGACGATCGCCTTCTCCGCCTCCATCGCCAGCCTTTTGGCTTAGATCCTTCGGAAGCGGCGACTCGGTAGTTGTCTCCACCGGGGCGGCTCGGGAGCTCGCCTATGATGGTCTTAGTGACGTCCTTGGATGGATCGTGATACCAAACCCACTCTCCCTTTTCAAGCTTCCACCGGGAAATCAGCAACTGGGGCACTTCTACTGGGTGCCCTGCCAGCATCGTTTGGCGCTTCATGGTCGATTTGACCGTCGCCGTGGATAAGTCGGCGCCGTATTGAACTTCGTCGATCGTGAACGACGCAGACTTCTCCTTGGTGGCGCCAAAGTAATAGTCTTTGCTATCCTCGGCGACTAAATCGTAAGCTTTGCGAAAATCTCCCTTGCTCTCGTAATCGAGGAAGGCGTTCGCGCGGGCACGCAATGCCTGGTCCACTTCCGGGGGAGCCTTGGCGACCCGCCGGGATCTGGACCGCTGGGGGCGCCGTGGTCAGCCCCAGGCACTTGGGCAAGACACGATAGTGGAGCGGCGAGGAGCACAAAGGCGTGGAATCGCATAGAGTTTGCCGTCTGGAATGGCTGGGAGGCAGGGATTCGAACCCCGATACGCGGCTCCAGAGGCCGCAGTCTTACCGTTAGACGACCTCCCAACTTGATCCAGTTTATCAGACGCGCAGGTGGGCGGAAATAGTCCGTTCGAGCTGAAAATAGTCCGCTGGAGCCGGCTTTCGCAGCTAACCTTCGCCGATCACGGGATTCCGCAGTTCCCCAATGCCCTGGATGCGAATCACAACTTCGTCGCCGGCACGCAAATAGCGCGGCGGTTTGCGCGCAAAGCCCACGCCCGCCGGAGTTCCCGTGGCGACAACATCTCCCGGCTCGAGCGTAACCACCGAAGAAATATATTCGATCAACGCGGCGACTCCGAACACCAGCTCCCGGGTATTGGAATGTTGCAGAATCTCGCCGCCGATTTCGAGCGAGATGTCTAAAGCATGCGGGTCGGCGATCTCGTCACGGGTGACGATCCAAGGCCCCATGGGCGCGAAAGTATCGAAAGTCTTGCCCATCAGCCACTGCGACGTGACCATCTGATAGTCGCGCGCGGTGACGTCATTCACGATGGTGTAGCCGAAGACGTGATTGAGGGCGTCGGAGGCGGAAATGTTGCGGCCGCCGGCTCCGATGATGAAAGCGAATTCGGCCTCATAATCCGGCCGTGTCGAAACCTTGGGCAGGACGATCGGCGCGCCGGGACCGATCACCACGTTCGTAAATTTATTGAAGATGGTAGGGACGGTGGGGATCTCCATGCCGGTTTCGCGCGCATGATCGCGGTAGTTCAAGCCCACGCAGATGAACTTCGGCGGACGCGGAATGGGCGCCAATAATTTGACCTCCGCCAGGCTATAAGACGCGCCCGTCAACGTTGGACGGCGGTCCGGCCGCAATCACCGACAGCATGTCTCGACCTAAGCCGATGACCCGGCCGTCCGGCATCACGATTCCGGCTTGCGGAGCCGCACCCGCGGGTTGAAATGTTACCAAGCGCATGAGGTCCAGCATGCCACATCCGTGGGCGCAGTAGCATGTCAGACGCGAACGCAGTCGCATGTCAAAATGGATAGTTCATGTCTCATATACAACGTGCGCTGATCAGCGTCACAGACAAAAGCGGAGTCGTGGATTTTGCCCGCGCTCTCACCAGCCTCGGCGTCGAAGTGCTTTCTACTGGCGGAACGTACCGGGCGCTCAAAGAAGCCGGAATCGCCCCGCTGCGCGAGGTGGCCGAAGTCACCGAGTTTCCCGAGATGCTGGATGGCCGGGTGAAAACCATTCATCCGCGCATTGCCGGAGGAATTCTGGCGATGCGCTCCAAGCCCGAGCATATGCGCGCGATCGCGGAGCACGGAATCCCGCCCATCGATCTGGTATGCGTGAACCTGTATGAGTTCGAAAAAATCGCCGCCAAGAAGGACGCGCCTTTAGAGGAGTTGATCGAGAATATCGACATCGGCGGCCCACCATGATTCGCGCGGCGGCCAAGAACTGGCAGGATGTGGCGGTGGTGACGGCGGCGTCCGACTACGCCGCGATTGTCGCGGAGTTGCAGGCCAGCGGCGGAAAGCTCTCCAGCGATACGCATTGGCGGCTGGCGAAGAAGGCCTTTGCGACCACGGCGGCATACGATCGGGCGGTCAGTACCCGGCTAGCGGAGATTCCGCCAACCGGCGAAGTGCTGCCCGCAATCCTGGACATCCGCGCGCCCCGCAAGCTCGCATTGCGCTACGGCGAGAACCCGCATCAGTCGGCTGCGCTCTATGCGAGCGGCGGCGCGGGAATCGCCGGGGCCGAACAGTTGCATGGAAAGGAGCTCTCCTACAACAACCTGGTGGATCTGGACGCAGCCTGGCAATTGGTCGCCGAGTTTGACGCACCGGCTTCCGCCATCATCAAGCACACCAATCCGTGCGGCTGCGCGGAGGGCGCCACGCAGGCCGAAAGCTATCGCCGCGCATTTGAGGCGGATCCGGTATCGGCGTACGGCGGAGTCCTGGCGTTCAACCGCACGCTGGATAGCGAGACGGCTGCGGAAATCGCCAAGACTTTTATCGAGGCAATCGCTGCGCCGGATTACAACGAAGACGCGCTCGGATTCTGCGGCAAAAGAAAAATCTGCGGCTGCTAAAAGTTCTGGCTCCGTCTGCGGAAAGCCCCGCGGAGAGCGGTAGTGAAGTCCATCAGCGGCGGATTCCTGGCGCAGACGCCCGATATCCACCGCCTGTCGCGTGCGGAGACGCAAGTCGCGACCAAGCGCAGCCCCCACGGATGCCGAATGGGTTGCGCTGGAGTTTGGCTGGAAGGTGGCCAAACACGTAAAGAGCAACGCCATCGTGTACGCGCGTGCCATCGACGGACGCGGGCAGGCCATCAGCGCGGGCGCGGGGCAGATGAGCCGCGTGGATTCGGTGAAGTTCGGCGCGATGAAGGCTGTGCTGCCGCTTGCCGGCTCGGTGGTTGCTTCCGACGCGTTTTTCCCGTTCGCGGATGGAGTCGAAGAAGCGGCGCGCCACGGAATTACGGCGGTGATTCAGCCCGGGGGCTCGGTGCGCGATGAAGATGTCATTGCGGCCGCGGACCGCTTAGGGCTAGCGATGGTCTTTACCGGAGTGCGTCACTTCCGGCACTAAGTCTCACTCAAGAGCTTCAGTTTATTGTCGACGCTGGTGACGCCTTTCACTTTTTTCACGATGCGGGCGGCCTTTTCGCGCGCCTTCTCGTCGTGTACCCGGCCTTGGAGAGTTACCGCGCCCTTCTTAACCGACCACCTCGAAACCCGCGCCCTTGACGTCGACGTCGTCGGCGAGTCTGCGGCGTACCGCGTCGTAAATACGATCGTCGTCGGGTGTTCCCTGCGCCAGAACCAGCATCGGCGCAATCATTAGGCGAAGATTAAGAGCAAGCTGACGAGGCGCATAAAGTTACCTTTCCAATTCTACATATTGCTATGCCTTCAGCGCCAGTCGACCGCGGTAAGAAACTCGGGGTCTTGGCGCCAGCCGGCACGCACCTTTACGAAAGTCTGCAGGAAAACTTTACGGTCGAACAGGTGTTCGAGCTCCTTGCGCGCCAGCGTGCCGATCTTCTTGAGCGCCGCGCCGCCCGCTCCGATGAGGATCGCTTTCTGCCCCGGCCTCTCGACGTAAATCGTGGCGGCGATGCGCAGCAGCTTGGGCGTGTCCTCCCAGGAATCGATCAGCACGGCCACCGCGTGCGGCACTTCCTGCTGCGTGTGGTGCAGAACTTTTTCGCGGACCACTTCGGCGGCCAGGAAGCGCTGCGGTTGATCGGTCAAGTAATCGTCCGCGTATTGCGCGGGGCCGGAGGGAAGGCGCTGGATGATTTCCTGTTGCAGCACATCCAGGCCATCGCCGGTCTTGGCGGAAATCGGGATATACGCCGCGAAATCATGCAACGCGCGGTATTTCTCGATCAGATCCAGAATTTTAGGCTTCTCCTCCAGCCAGTCCACTTTATTGAGCACCGCGATGACCGGCGCTTCGATTTTCTTCGCCAGATCCACGGCCTGCAGGTCTTCATCTGTGAATGCGGCTGTTGCGTCGATCACAAACAGCACGATATCAGGCGCGCCCGCGGCGGCCCGGACGGTATCCATCATGCGCTTGTTGAGCAAGGTATTGGATCTGTGAATGCCGGGAGTATCGACGAACACGATCTGGGCCTGGGGCAGTGTCAGTACGCCTTGAATCGAGGTCCGCGTGGTTTGCGGTTTGGACGCCACGATAGCCAGCTTGGTCCCCAGCAGCGCGTTCAGCAGCGTGGACTTGCCGGCGTTGGGTCGGCCCAGGATAGTGACGAATCCCGCGCGATGTTTGGGTTTCTTCATTCGCTCGCGGCAGTCTTTGCCACCCGGACCTGATCCACCCGCACCTGGTTTGCGGCCAGAACTTTGATCGAAAGGCCATCGCGCTCGAGCGATTCGCCCGCCTCCGGCACGTGTCCCAGCCATTCCGTGACCAGCCCGCCGACGGTGGTCGATTCCGTTGTTTCGGGCGGCCGGTAATCCAGCAGGGATTGGAGACGGCTGATGTCGAAGCTGCCGGAGACGATATAGCTGCCGTCGGGCTGGGCGCTGAAATCACGCTCTGGCTCATGCTCGTCGTGGATCTCACCGACGATCTCCTCCACCATGTCCTCCATGGTGACGATGCCGGCAGTGGAGCCGTATTCATCCACCACCACGGCCATGTGCGCGCCTTCTTCCTGCATCTCGCGCAGCAGATCGTTGACCGGCTTGGTTTCGGGAACGGCGCGAATCGGGCGCGCGATGTCGCGGACTTTACGCTGGGCGCGCTCTTCGTCGCTGAGCTCGAACATGTCGCGAACGTGTACGAAGCCGGTGATCTGATCGATATTGTCTTCGTAAACCGGGATGCGCGAGTACTGCTCATGGATCACGATCTCGCGCAGTTCCTCGAGCGAGGCGTCCTGGCGGATGGCGACGATGCGCGGGCGCGGCGTCATGATTTCGCGCACCGTAGTGTCACCGAACGCGACCACCGATTGGATCAGTTCGCGGTCGCCTTTTTCAATGATGCCTTCTTCTTCGCCGGCGGCGATCAGGGCGTCGATGTGCTCCTCGGGCGTGGGCGCTTCGTCGGCTTGAGGATGGTCGCCGAGATCGAACACGGATTGCAGGAAGTTGAGCGCCCACGTTAGCGGCCGAATCAACAGCGACATCAAACGAAACACGGGAACCAGCGGCAGGAGCCCACGTCCCGTACACTTGCGGTAAACGATCTGCGGGATGACATAGGTGCCGACGATGGCATAAAAGCCCACCAGCAGGACGGCCACCGTGAGCGCTTCCCAGTCCGTCGCGTTTTGCGCGGTGAGAGCCAGAGTCAGGCAGCCGAGCACGGCTAGGCCGAGATGTTTTACCAGCGAGAACGTGAGCGCCCCGAGTTCGGTTTCGAGGCCGATTTTGGCTTCCAGCGTGGCTTTGAAGAATTCCAGCGAGGGTAGTTCACGGGCCCGAATGCGCAGGGACTCCAGATACAGCACTTGAATGGTGGTAGCCAGCGTCACCAGGATCGCTACCGCAATGTCCAAGACGAGGAAGAGCAGCGTCATCGCTTGGCCTTCTTGGGGTTTGGCTTGCGAGCCGGGCGTTTGGCGCGCTCGATCAGCCCGTCCGGCAGTCCCAGCCGCTTACGCCAGCGGCTTTCGGCTCGCGCCATTTCGCCGGAGTCGGATTCATGATCCATCCCCGCCAGGTGCAAAGCGCCGTGAAGCATCAGGATTCGCAGTTCATCGGTGAGCGAATGTCCGCGCTCGGTGGCCTGCATGCGGGCGCGATCGAAGGAGATGGCGATGTCGCCTGCGAGTCCGTTCGGGTTTGCTGGGGGAAACGACAGAACGTCGGTCGCCTGATTCTTCCCGCGAAATTGCCGGTTAAGGCGGCGGACTTCCGCGTCATCCGCGATCAGGCAGGTAATGGTCCGGCCGTCCGCGACACGCCGTGTGAGCTCGCCCAAAAAGCCACGCAGCTCTTCCCGATCAACCCGCCGGGCAATACGGGACGAAGAATGGAAAAGCAGCGGTATGTCGTCGGGTGACATGGAGGCGGCCTCAGGCCGCTGTTTCAGGAATCGTCACCGGCTCCGCGGCAGCCTCGGCGGGCGCCGTCTCCGAGAGTTTGAGCGTCAACTGGCGGTTAACACCGATGATTTCGTTGTAGCGCTCGTAGGCCTTGACGATCTTCTGCACCAGATTGTGGCGCACGACGTCGCGGTCGTCGAATTGAACGAAGCTGATGCCTTCCACGTTGCGCAGGACGTCGACCACTTCCACCAATCCGCTGCGCATTCCCGGAGGCAAATCGATTTGCGTCACGTCGCCGGTGACCACCATCTTGGAATTGAAGCCCTGCCGCGTCAGGATCATCTTCATCTGTTCGGGCGAGGTGTTCTGGGCTTCGTCCATGATGATGAAACTGTCGTTGAGAGTCCGGCCGCGCATGAACGCGAGCGGCGCGATTTCAATGGTGTTGCGCTCCAGCAGCTTTTCCACTTTTTCCGCTTCGATCATATCGTAAAGCGCGTCGTAGAGAGGGCGCAGGTACGGATCGACTTTCTCCTGCAGCGTGCCGGGCAGGAAGCCCAGGCGCTCGCCAGCTTCGACCGCGGGACGGGTCAGCACGATGCGGCTCACCCGCTTCGAGAGCAGCGCCGAAACGGCCATGGCCACGGCCAGGTAGGTCTTCCCGGTGCCGGCGGGGCCGATGCCGAAAACCAGATCATGATGTTCGATGGCGTCGAAGTAGCGCCGCTGGTTCATGGTCTTCGGCGTAATGATTTTCTTGCCGAAGCTGCGCTGCTTGCCGCTTTCCACCAGACGGCGGAGACTGGCGTCGGGGTCCGCGGTCACCACCCGCAGGAAGCTGTTGAGATCGCCGTTATTGAACACGTGCCCGGCCTGCATCAACGCCACATAATCGTCCAGGATGCTGGCGGCGCGAGCGACCGCCGCGTCGTCGCCTTCAATTTCCAGCGAGTCATTGAGCAACCGCGTGCGGACTTGCAGGCCGGATTCGATCAGGCGGATATTTTCATCGCGGGTCCCAAACAGGGATTCAATGCCACGGCTGATTTGTACGCTGGATTTCATTCAGGGGAAGTGCAGGAGTGCAACACGAAACCGGACATCCGCGGGCGCGGAGGCTGGGTCAACATCTGCGTTCAGTATAACAGAAATCGGAAGCGGGCCCGTAAAATCTCGCGCCGGAAAGCGCCGGCCCCCACCTGGCCCACAAGGCCGGAACCGGCGCCCGCAGCTGGTCAAATCGGGTGTCAACGCGCTACTGCGTGCTCCACTTTGAGCGATTCCGTCAAATAATCCATCGCCGTTGCCACGCCGCCCTTGCGATGAGGAACGCCGGCGATCTCCAGACCCATCTCGACGCCGCACAGGGTTCCGGCCAGCATCAGATCGTTGAAGTCACCAAGGTGTCCGATGCGGAAAACCTTGTCCTGCAACTTGCCGAGGCCGGTGCCGAGCGGCATATCGAAGCGCTCCAGAATCACTTTGCGGAGGCCGTCGGCGGAGTGGCCGGCGGGCGTATAGATGGCCGTCACCGAATCGCTATATTCCCTCGAATCGGCCGTCACGTTTTCCAGGCCCCAAGCCTTAACGGCGCGCCGCGTAGCTTCCCCATGACGCTTGTGCCGCGCAAATACGTTCTTCAAGCCTTCCTCGCGCAGCAGCATGTGAAGCGCCTCTTTCAGGCCATACAGCAGATTGGTAGCCGGCGTATACGGGAAGAAACCCGCGGCGTTTTGCTTGATCATCGGCTCCCACTCCCAGTAGGCCCTCGGGAGTTTCGCCGACTTCGAAGCCGCCAGCGCCTTTTCACTGACCGCATTAAACCCCAGGCCCGGCGGCAGCATCAGGCCTTTTTGCGATCCCGGTCACCGTCACGTCCACTTGCCACTCATCGTGCCGGAAATCGATAGACGCGAGTGACGAGATGGTGTCGACCAGAAACAGCGCCGGATGGTGCGTGCGGTTGATAGCCTCGCGGATGGCGGCCACCCGGCTGGTGACGCCAGTCGAAGTTTCGTTGTGCACCACGCACACGGCCTTGATCTTGTGGCCGCTATCTTCCGCCAGCTTGGCTTCGATCACCTGCGGATCGGGAGCGTGGCGCCAATCGGTCGGCACCACGTCGACGTCCAGGCCCAGTCTTCGCGCCATCTCAATCCACAAGGTGGCGAAGTGGCCGCTTTCGAACATCAGAATCTTGTCGCCGGGCGAGAGGGTGTTTGTCAGCGCGGCCTCCCAGGCGCCGGTGCCCGAGGACGGGAAGATAACCACATGCCCCTTGGTCTGGAAGACCTCTTTCAATCCCTCGAGTACCTCCAGCCCCAGGCGGGCGAAATCCGGCCCGCGATGATCGATTGTAGGGCGCGACATGGCACGCAAAACACGCTCGGGGACGTTGGTGGGACCCGGAAGTTGAAGAAATTGACGGCCGCTTGAGTAGGACATAGTTTTATTCCAAACGATTTATTGTACATCGGGCCAACAGGCGCCGTGGATTTCAGACACTACCGCGGCTGCGAGCTTTGGATCGATCGAAGGCTTGCCGGCGCCTGCCTAAACCGCGCACAGCTGCGCACAATCGGATGCGAGCTTCGCGGCGCCACCTGCTATCATCTAATTTCACTCCAACGCATGTCGCTCCCTGCTGAAATTGTTTGTGCCCATAGTCCGGACTCCGATGACGCTTACATGTTTTACGCCCTGGCTACGCGTAAAATACGGTCGAATCTGGTGCAGTTTCGCCATGTCCTGGACGACATCCAGACCCTGAACCAGAAGGCGCGGGCGGGCGAGTATGAGCTGACGGCGATCTCCTACCACGCCTATCCGTATGTTGCCGACAAGTACCAACTGATGGCCGCCGGATCGAGCATCGGCGACGGCTACGGCCCGATGGTGGTGGCGTCGCATCCCATGTCGGTCGAGGAGCTAAAGGGCAAGCGCATCGCGATTCCCGGCCGGCTCACCACGGCCTATCTGGCAATGCGCTTGATGCAGCCGGACTTTGAAGCCGTGGATACGCCGTTTGATAAAATTTTAGGTGCAGTCGAGGACGGCAAGGCCGATGCCGGCTTGATCATTCACGAGGCCCAGTTGACCTACTCGAACGCAGGCTTCCATAATGTCGTCGACTTGGGCCGCTGGTTCAAGGACACCTACGATCTGCCCTTGCCGCTGGGCGCCAATGCGCTGCGGCGCGATCTGAGTCCGGAAATGGCCAGCGAGTGCTGCCGCCTGATGCGCGAGAGCATCCAGTACGCCATCGATCATCGTGAAGAAGCTCTGAATTACGCATTGCAATTTGCCCGCGATATGGACCCCGCGCTGGCGGAGAAATTCGTGGGTATGTACGTCAATCACTACACCGTGGATTGCGGGGAGATTGTGCCCAAGGCCGCGCAGAAGCTGCTCGATATGGGCTACGAGGCAGGGCTGATCCCGCACCGCGTTCAGGTTGAGTTCGTGCGGTGAAACCACTATTCCTTCTATGCTTCGCGGCGGTGTTCACGCTCTTGCAGGCGCAGGATGCCGACGTGAAACAGCGCACCCGCGCGGTGCGCGATCTGGCAAAGCAAGGCGAAGACGCGATTCCGAAGATCGTTCCGTCGTTGAGCGACCCCGACGTGGGAGTCCGCGTCGAAGCGGTCAAAGCGCTGATCCAAATCGGCGGCCCCAAGACGCTCGACGGGCTGGTTCGCGCCGCCGGCGACAACGACGCGGAAATTCAGATTCGGGCGACCGACGGCTTGGTTAACGTGTATTTGCCCGGTTTCGTCAAGACCGGACTGAGCGGGCACCTTTCGCGCGTCGGCTCGTCGGTGACCGGCAAATTTACCGATAACAACGACCAGGTGATCGACCCCTTCGTGCAAGTGCGCCCGGACGTGATCGTCGCGCTGGGGAAACTCGCGCGTGGCGCCGCCAGCCTGGATGCGCGTGCCAATGCGGCGCGGGCGCTGGGTGTGCTGCGCGGCCGTGCCGCGATACCGGATTTGATCGAGGCCCTGCGCTCCAAAGACGACAAGCTGATGTATGAGTCGCTAGTGGCGATCCAGAAAATTGGCGATCCGGCGGCGGCGCCACGATTTAGTTTCCTGCTGGGCGATCTGGAGGAAAAAATTCAAGTGCAGGCGCTAGAGACCACCGGCCTGCTGCGCAATCGGGAGGCCGCGCCGAAAGTGCGCGACGCCCTGGAGCACGCGCGAACCGTGAAAGTACGGCGCGCGGCGCTCGAAGCGCTGGCCATGATCGCCGATCCGGCGGACCATGCCATCTTCCTGCAGAATCTTTCCGACAAAGACGACCTGGTGCGGGCCGCGGCGGAAGAAGGCTTGGGCCGGCTGAAGAATCAGACGGACCGATCGGCTCTGAATCAGGCGTTCGAGACCGAGCATGGCATGAATCCGCGCCTGTCGGCGGCCTTCGCGCTGGTCATGTTGGGCGCGTTACAGACCGACCGGTACGGGCCGTTGCAGTACCTGCTCAATTCCGTGAATCAGCGGGCGTGGCGCGGAGTAGCGGTCGCGTTCCTGATCGAGTTGGCCCGCGAGCAGCCCATCCGGCAGACCATCTACAGCATGCTGGGCACGGCCACCAAGGACGAGAAAATTCAGTTGAGTATCGTACTGGCGCGTTCCGGCGACAAAGACAGCATCCCGTCGCTCGAAACGCTCTCGATGGATCCGGATACGGATGTAGCGGCCGAAGGCATCCGCAGCCTGCGTATACTGCGGGCTCGGCTGCCGTAGCAGTAGAAGCGCGAAACTACTTCGCTTTCTTCTGTTTCTGCTGACCGACGCGAACCTTGAACTGTTTCGCCTGGGCTTCCTGGTACGCTTTCCAGTCGAACCTCTGAGCGGCTTCCGATAGATATTTATTGACGTCGAGATCTTTAGGGAGCACAGCCATCAGGCTGGCGGACATGCTGCCGTCGGGACTGGTAATGCGGTACCGTTTCACGTTCGGAATAGACATAACACCACCAGGATAGCATTTCCGCGAAGCATTTCCGAATGGGGGCGTGCGTGCGCGATATACTACTATTCCAGGCGGACCAACTGGAGGGTCACCGAATGAAACGCACAATCCCCATCGTTCTTGGCGTGCTGGCGGTTGCAGCCAGCGCGTTCGCGCAAGCTGACGCCGACGCCATCAATCGCGCCTTGGCCGCCGCGCCGGCCCAGCAGAAGGAGGGCGCCACGGTCATCAAGTGGAAAGCCGACAACACCTACGACACCCTCAAGAAAGGCACGAATCGGCTGGTCTGCTACGACCGGTCAGGCGAACTCGGACACGCGCCGTTCGCGGTGCAGTGTACCAGCATCGGCAACTTGGAGCGGGTCGCACAGAACCGGAAGTTTGAAGCCATGCCCGACAAGGCCGCGAGACAAGCGGCGATCGATGCCGCCGAGGCCAACGGCTCGCGCGTGAAGCCCGAGTATGGATCGGTGTGGTACATGCTGAACGGGCCCGACCAGGCCACAGCGCGACCACACACCACCGTCGCGCTACCCGGCGCCACCACGCAATCCACCGGACTGCCGGACAATGCCAAGCAGGGTGGCGCGTGGATCATGAATGCGGGCACCTCCACCGCCCACCTCATGACACCGGGCCACTAGAGCGTAATGAAGCCTTTGCTATTCAGCCTGCTGGCGCTTGCCGCGCTTTCCGCGCAGCCCGGCAAGCAGACCTTCAGCGGCGTCATCACGGACAGCATGTGCGCCAGAGGCGATCACTCGCGAATGCAAATGGGACCGACGGATGCTGAGTGCACCATTGCCTGTATCCTGGCCCACGGCGCCACCTACGTTCTTTACGACGGGAAGGCAGCCTACGACCTGAGCGACCAGCAGACGCCGGAAAAGTTCGCTGGTAAGAGGGTGACCATCACCGGCACACTCAACGCCAAGACCAGCGCCATCCAGGTGGATTCGATAGCCGCCGTGAAGTAAAAAAGCCAAGTGAACCGCCGAAACGGCGCGGCATCGGGCCGCGTCTCACCGCCAAGCGCAATAATGAGAAGAAAGCAGTGAAGTTCAAATCCTTACTTCCATTGTTGGCGCTCGGCCTTGCCGCCATCTCAACCGTGCATGCCCAAGGCCGAGGTGCGCCCGATCCCGCTTTTTCCACGGTGCCGTTCGAGCGCTGGCTAGCGGAAGGCGAGCCGACCAATCTCCGTTGGTCCGTGCGGGTGGGCGCGGCCGCGCTCAACAACCATCAACGGCTCCAGACCAGAGTGGAAATTCAAGTGGATGGCAACGAACTCGTTAGCCGCCGCGGCCATGGCGAGCTAGGGGTCATGATTCAATTCGAGGACAGCGCCAAGCGGTTATACCAGACACATGGAGGCATCGATTTGCAGGAGGTGAAGGATGATACGGGCAATTCCAATATCCAATACCTTCAGGACGCCTTTGTTCTGCCGGGCGATTACCGCGTAGGCGTGGTGATTTTCGACGCGAAGACCCGCGATCATTGGGCCGAGCAAAAGACGCTGCACGTGAATCCGCTGCGCAACGACCCGCTGCCGAGCGCGTGGCAGGATCTGCCGTCCGTGGAACTGCTCCGCGCGACGGAGCCGCCCGATAGCTGGTATGTCCCCTACGTCAGCTCACATTTGCAGCTACCCGTCGCCGCACGCCGCCCGGTTCGCGTCGAGGTGCTGATGAACGCCTCGCCCTCCGGCCCCAGCCGCGGATTAAACACGGGAACCGCCAACAATCGGAACTTGGCCAACCTGGTGCCTGCGTTGAAAGTGTTTTCGCAGATGGAAGTGGCCGGCGGGAGCCTGCACATCACGCTGCTGGATATTTCCAACCGCCACGTCATTTTTGAACAGGACGCGGTGCACCAATTGGATTGGACGCGCCTGAGCTCTGCATTAACCCAGGCCGATCCCAATAAAATCGACGTCAAATCGCTGGAACATCGCGAACAAAACGCGCCGTACTTCCTGCAGCAAGTGCGCGAGCGTCTGGCTCCCTCCAGCAGCCCGGCAGGGGCCGTGAACGAACCCTTGCATGTGCTGATTGTTCTCGCGGCGCCCATGACGCTGGATTCCGGCGAAAAATCCCGTGCCACCGAACAGGAAACGAAACCGCAGGGCCCGCTGTATTTCGTGCGCTACCATCTGCCGCCGGAGCGGACGCCGCTGGGGTACGAACAGTTTGCGAGAATGGGTCGGCGCGGCTACGGGAGCATGCCACAGCCCGCCGGGCCGCCTGAGGCGTTCGATTCCCTCCAGCCCCTGTTAAAGCCGCTGCAACCGCGGCTCTATGACGTGTACTCGCCCGATCAGTTTCGCAAGGCGCTCAGCAGCTTGCTGGATGAAATCGCGCGGCTGTGATCAAGGTCGCGGCGCTGGCGTCCGCGGCTAAGTCTCAAGTGGACTTAGCGCGTTAGGGCACTGGAGTGGCGATGGGCTTGCCCTTGTCGACCACATAAATCGCGGCCAACTTGAGCGGTTGCGTGCCGGTGTTATGCGCATCGTGCTTCAAGCCGGCCTTCACCACGAAGCCGTCTCCCGCTTTGAACTTCAGAGCAAGCTCTCCATCGATCAGCAGTTCGCCCTGGCCTTCCATGACATAGGTGATCTCATCGCCGGGATGGGTATGGCGTCCGGCGCTCGCTCCAGGCGCGATCTCGACCGACGCGATTCTAGCCTCGCGGCCCGGGACCGATACATCGCCCGTGTACACAACCGTGCGCTTGATTCCGGGGTTCTGGGCCCACAGGCCGCTGGCTGCTGCGACGAATCCAACCGCCACGAGACCCACACCTAGCAAGCCCCCGACAGTCCACTTCTGAATCGATTTCATACTTTGCTCCTCATCATGAATATGAATTGACGCAGATACGATCATTGCATGATTTCGCACGCGGCGGTTCTCGGCGGTTAGTCGGATAGAAGTTGGTTGACGCCGTTCTTATAACGGCGGTATCAGCGATCACATCTGGAGCGTTCGCGAAATCCTGGACGCGGCGTAATGCGATGACTAAGCCATTACCGGGATGGTCTGGCGAGTTTCGTCTTAAGGATAATGCCGCCGATAACGACCACGACGAACGGGACCCCTACGGTCCAGGGGATTGATTGGAACGGGAAGATGAACGCCAGCATATCGGAGCCTCGCTTTCGATGGACAGTCTATCATGTCCCACGCCTATCCGGCTCGCTCGACCGCCACCACGATCAACCAGAAATTATCCGACTACCTCTCTGCGCGCCGGTGCGCCACGCTTCGCGAAGCCCGGTTATTTCGCAAGCGCGGGCAAGGTGGTAAATGTGTGCGTGGCTCCAGTCGGAATGCGAATGCCAAGCGCGCCGATGGAGGTGTTAGGCGGTTTGTCGAACTCGATGGTGCCGCGAATATTGAGGATGTTGGGGACGTTCTGAAATTTATCGATCCCTAGTGTAAACGCAACGTGCCCGTTAGGGGCCATGGTAATCGTATCGGTTGCGATTTGGTTCCCCGTCTCGTCGCGAACCACTACCGGGATACTTACCTGCGGCGCCGTCGAGACGCTATTCACAGCAATGCCAGTGGCGGTGCCGTCGGTGTTATCGAAAGCCAAAACGTAGGCGTTGGCGTTACGGCTCTCCAGCGGCACCACCGCTTCCTGGTTGTTGTGACGGAAGATCACGAAGCCGCTGACGTTTCCGGTAGTGCTGAGTTGCGCCGAGCCCGTGATCAGATCCCCGGTTCCACTGCTTACGATCAGCAGGGTCGCCCCAGGAAGCAGGTTTTCAGTGACCGCGGGAACTGGATAAATGTTAGCGGTGCCGGATTGTGGAAAAGAAAGCGGCAGGGGCAGAAGACCGCCGGGATTAGGGCTATTTTGATCGGCGTAAAAAGCTGAGAGTCGCCGACGCCGCAGCTGGTTCCGGCGTTGACCAGCACGAACGTGGTTTGCCAGCCATCACCGCCCGAAGCCAGATGCGCGATGCTGCCGCCTCCGGTGCCGACATTCGCCAAAGCAGGAATCGTCGTGAGCGCGTTGTTCGGCGGCGTGAAGCGCAGTCCCAGCACGCTGATCTGCCCAGGCGACGGCGTATCGAACTCGATGGTGCCGCGTTTGTTCGCCGTGACCGGGAATTGGTCGGCCAACCCGAACTGGAAATGGTCGCCAGCCGTCAACTGGATAGGCTGTACGGACGCCATCGGCGCACCCGTATCGTCACGGATCACCACGTGCACGGTGACTGGTCTGTGCAGAAATGTTAGCCAAAGCAACGCCCAGCACCAAGTTGCTGTTACCAGAAGCGGAGTTGTCAAAAGGCAACAAATAAGAACTCGCGTTGCGCGTTTCCATCGGCACTACAGCTTCCTGCTGAGTCTGAATCTGGTGGAAAATGGCGAAGCCATCCACTGCGCCCGTGGCCGCCAGTTGTGCCGAACCCACTAGCACTGGCGAGGCCGGCGAACCCGCGGTGGTGGCAATCAAGGAAGCGTTCGCGGCTATGGTTCGGTCGAACGAAGCGGCCAGCAACGGTCCGGAAAGTGCAGCCTGTTGGGGCAACGTCAAGGGCAGCGCGAGCGGACCGCTGCCGTTAGGGTCTGAGGAATATGAGTAGTCGTCGCCGAAAAAGCTCAGGCGGGCCGTTGCCGAGGCCGCGCTCTGGTTGACCAGCGTGAACGTGGTGGTCCAGTTTTCCTGCGCCGCGAGGTGCGCCATCGAGCCGATGATGTTCAGGTTAGGGATCGAAGCCGCCTGCTGCTCAACATTAAAGGAAAGGCCCGCCACCGTGAAGAGTGCCCGAACGGTCTACGCTCTCATTGGCCGCAACCAGGAAACTCAGGACGCCGCTACCTGATCCGGAGGAAGCTCCGTTGTACGAAACGAACGGCAAGGTGTTGGTGGCGTTCCATGCGCAGCCCGCCGGAGCTGTGATAGTGACGGTTCCCGGGCCTCCGGAGGCCGTGAACCCTTGCCCGCCAGGGCTGATTGCATAGGTACAGTTTGCCGCCTGGTTAACCGTTACCGAAATTCCGGCTACGGATATGCTGGCGCTTCTCGGCGTGCCGCTTGCTGCCGCCACGATCAGCGTGACATTTGCCGGACCGGTAGTTGAGGATGCGCCTCCCACCGTGATCCAATCCGGCAGTTCCGATACCGACCAGGAACAGAACGCCGCGGTCTGCACGCCAATAGGGAACGATCCGCCGGCCCCCGGCGCCTGAATCGACGATGTGTCCAGCGCAAAACTGCAAGGCGGATTCATCACGCGGACCAGATTGTTTGCCGAGTCCGCCACGAAGATTCTTCCTAGCGAATCCGTGGCGACACCTAAAGGCGCGTTTAACCCCGCGCCGGCGGCGGGGCCATTGTCCCCACTGTAACTGGCGGTCCCATTGCCGGCGATGGTGGTGATGATGCCGCTGGTTACTTGCCGGATCACATTGTTGGCCGTTATCCGCAATAAACAGGTCGCCCGTCGCATCCAGGGCGACGCCCGACGGACTGTTCAACTGGGCGCTGGCGGCAGGCCCGCTGTCACCGCCAAAGCCAGCTGCTCCGTTTCCTGCGATGGTGGAGATAGTTCCGCTGCTTACCATTCGAATGCGATTATTTCCGTAATCCGCGATGTACAGGTTCCCGGCAGCGTCCAACCTGACATCCAGAGGACCCGATAGCGAGGCGCTGGTAGCCGAGCCGCTATCGCCCGCAAACGTAGCGGTGCCGTTCCCGGCAACCGTAGTGATGGTGCCTCCCGATATCATGCGGACGCGATTGTTCCCGTAGTCGGCGATGTAGAGGTTTCCGGCCGCGTCCAAAGCGATTCCCGCTGGGCCGTTTAGCGTAGCGCTGGTGGCGGCGCCGTTGTCGCCGCTGAAACCCGCCGTCCCGTTTCCGGCGATCGTGGTGATCACTCCGCACCGCGAGACTTTGCGGATGACGCTATTGCCAGTGTCGGAAATGTAGAGATTTCCGGCCGAGTCCACGGCAACGCCCCAGGGAGTATTTAACGTGGCGCTAGTGGCGGCGCCATTATCGCCGGTGTACCCCAGAGCGCCCGTTCCGGCTACCGTGGTGATGACTCCATTGACTACTTTGCGCACCAGATTGTGATAGCTGTCGACGATGTATACCGCGCCGCCAGGACCCGCGGCGGTGTAGGTGGGGTTAAACAATAATGCGCTGGTTGCCGTCCCGTTGTCACCGACATATCCGTAGGGTCCTCCCGCCGCCGTGGTGATGATACCGGACGACGTCGACTTCGCGGACCACGTCGTTGTTGTAATCCGCGATGTAGAGGTTGCCGGTGGCGTCCACCGCAACATCCACGGGACCGTTGAGTGCGGCGTTGATCGCTGAACCGGCGTCGCCTGAGTAGCCGGTAGTGAAGTTTCCCGCGACCGGGGAAAGCGTCCCGCCGGTTGAAAGGTCGCCCACGACGGAAAAGCCGAAGGCTGCAAAGAACAGGTTGCCGGTGCCATCCACGGCTACAGCGATGGGGCCAGCTCCTTGCTGGTTAAACACCGTGGTGAGAATGCCGCCCGCCACCTCGACCACCGCGTCGTTACCGTAATCCGCGATATAAAGATTTCCCTGCGTGTCCACTGCGACACCCTGTGGCGAATTCAACTGAGCGCTGGTCGCGGGACCGCCGTCGCCGAACGCACCAGCCGTCCCGGTGCCGGCCACCGTGACGGTGACTCCACCCGGATACCTTGCGGACCACATTATTTCCGGAATCGGCAATGTACAAGTTGCCCGAAGTATCCACGGCAATGCCAGTCGGATTCGATAACTGAGCACCGGCGCCGCCTCCGGACACAGTCGTGATCACACCGTTGGAAACTTTCCGGATCGCGATTATTGCCGGAGTCGGCGATGTAGAGATTCCCCGCGGAGTCGACCGCCATCCCCGAAGGCTTGTTCAACTGTGCGCTCGCCGCGGAATCCGCCGTCGCCGCCAAAACCGGGCGTTCCGGTGCCCGCCACCAGCGTGAGGACGTGCGTAGTGGCGTCCATGCGAACCACGGCGGAATAAGACTTGTAGCGCAATGTAGACATTCCCGGCCGCGTCCGTCGCGACGCCTGTGACGGCGCCTAAGCTAGCGGAAGGGCCTGCGACACCCTGCGGGACGCCGCCTCCTGCAAATGTCTGAATCGTGTAGTTCTGGCTGAAGGCCGCCCCGGAGAACAGCAGGGCAAGGATTACGGGACCTACAATCTTTCGCATTTCGTACGAGATTCCCTTACGGGTCGAGACCTGGCAATGAAAAGTTAGACGCGGCCGGAGCCTGAAAAGATTACTCGCCTTTATCGAGCGACTCAGTAAACCCCGTTCTGAGCGAAGGCCGGCCGCTCGCGGATGCCGGCCGCCTGCTCGAACGCGTGGGCCATTTGCAAAACGCTCCAGTCATCCTGGTGGCGGCCAACAATCTGCAGGCCCACCGGCAGGCCCTCCGCTGTAAAACCCGCCGGCACGGAAATGGCCGGCAGCGCCGTGGTGCTGATGAAGTAGCAGGACCGCATCCAATCCACATAGGTTTCCAGGCGCTGGCCTTCGATCTCGGTCACGTACTCCTGATCGATATCGAACGGCGGAACCTGAACCACCGGCAACACCAGGAAATCGAAACGGGCCATGAATTCGCCGAGACGCGCGAAAAGCTGCGAGCGCAATGTTTCGGCGCGGGCAATCTGCGGCCCCGTCAGCCGCGCTCCGCGCTCGATCTCATCCACCACGGTGCGTTTCATCTGCGCGCGGTGCGGATCGAGAAGGTCTCCGTGCTGCAGATAGAATCCCAGCGCGCGAAGAGTCTTGAAGGCTTCGTCGGCACCCGAGAAATCGGGATCGGCGTCTTCGGTGACGCAACCGAGATCCTCGAAAGTTCGCCGCCGCGCGTTCACGACTGCGCTCACCCGATGATCGAAGGGCAGGCCTGCGAACTTGCCACACCAGGCGATGCGTAACCCTTTGCAATCTCGCGCGAGCGGCTGGGCGAAACGCGCGCCCGGCTCATGAATCGACAAGGGAGCCCGCGCATCGGGGCCGGCGATCGCCGAAAGAAACAACGCTAGGTCCTCGACGGTGCGCGCCATTGGTCCGACCACGTTCAGCGTATTCCAGCCGTCTCGCGACGGGACCTTGGGGACTCGCCCGGGCGACGAGCGGAAGCCCACCACGGAACAAAAGCTGGCCGGATTGCGCAGCGAGCCGCCCAGGTCGCTGCCATCGGCGATCGGCAGCATTCCGCAAGCCAGCGCCACCGCCGCGCCGCCGCTCGAACCGCCGCAGGTCTTCGACAGGTCCCATGGATTCTTGGTGCGCCCGAAGATGGGGTTGAACGTCTGCGATCCGGCGCCGAACTCGGGTGTGTTGGTTTTGCCGATCGTGATGGCGCCCGCGCCCTGCGTTCGCTCGGCCAGAAGTGTGCTGAAATCCGGCACGTAGTCCTTGAAAATCGGCGACCCAAAGGTGGTGCGCAAGCCGCGGGTCTCGGTCAGATCCTTGAACGCGATGGGAAGGCCGTGCAGCGGGCCCAGGAACTCGCCGCGCGCCGCGCCTTCATCCGCGCGCAAAGCCTGCGCGCGCGCTTCTTCCTCGGCAAGAGTTACGATGGCGTTCACTTGCGGATTCAGCCGCGCGATCTGCGCCAGGTGCGCCTCCAGCACCTCGCGCGCGGAAAGCTCTTTGCGGCGCATGCGCCGGATCATTTCGGTTGCATTGAGAAAGCAGATGTTATCGTTCAACTCGTCGCGAGTTTAGCACGGCCAAATTGTCGTACGCAGTACCCGCCGCACCCCGCGCGACCAGGGCCTTGCTGTGAGGTAACAGCCGGGGCACCTGTCATTCCTCCCGCAGCGATTGAGCAGGGTCAAGGCGAATCGCCCGCCAGCACGGCGGCGCCGAGGCTGCGCACGTCACCGCCGCGACCAATCCCAATGCCACTCCAATGGAAAGAGCGTCAAACGGACCGATTCCGTAGAACAGGCTCTGCGCCCATCTGCTGGCGGCGAACGCCAGTGCTCCTCCCAGCACCAGGCCAATTCCCACGGTGGCCGCCAGCGGTCTTGTCAGAAAGCGGCCAATCTGCACCGGTGTCGCGCCCAGCGCCATCCGCAACCCAATCTCCCGCCGCCGAACGGTGACGAAATACGCCAGAACTCCGTAAAGCCCGATCGCCGTAAGCACCATGGCGAAGACTCCGAACGCCCCAGCCATTGCCACCAGCATTCGTTCCTGCCACAGGGAGCGGTCGATTTCTTCTGTCAATGTGGTGGTTTCGTAGAGCGATACGCGAGGATCGATCGAGGCCGCCAGCTTTCGCACATCGGAAATCACCGCGCGTGGGTTGCCGCGTGCACGGACGTGCAGGGCAAAGGCGTTCGTTTCCTCTGAAGACCCAAAGTCTGCAGTGTAGTAGATGGGCGGCGGGATCTCCCTGAGTGATCGGTACTTGGTGTCATTCACCACACCCGTGATCTGGAACTCCGTCGCCACCCACTTCCTCCCCGTAAAAACCCTTCCCGTAGCGAAAACCTGACCGATGGGGTCTCGATTGGGGAAGAAGTGTCGCGCGAATTCCTGGTTTATCACTACGGGGGCCGGCTTTCGCTGCAACGTGCTCGCATCGAACCCGCTACCCGCGCTGAAGTGCATACCCATGGTGTCGAAATACTCTGGAGAGACTATGTTGAAGCTCGTATTCAAGCGTCCTTCCGGCGGCCGGTCCGGGAATACCACGATCATGCCCAATCCAATACCCCGCATCAGAGCTCGATTGGCGATGGCCGCGCTCTCTACGTCTGGCAAGGTCTTCACCGCGTCGATCAAACGGCGCTTGTAGGAGACAATTGCTTCCTTGGAATATCGCGCATTCGCTGGGTCCAGCGAGAAGATCGAGATCGCGCTCGCGGCGACGCCGGTATCGGCGGCACGGAGAACTGACAAACTGCGCATCATCCATCCTGCAAACACGAGAAGGACGATACAAAGCGCGACCTGCATACTGCACAGAGCCGACTGGAAGCGCCGGTGCCGCGCTTCCCCCATGCCAGTCTTCAGCGCGGTCCACAAATCCCGCTGCGATAGACGCCATACCGGCACCAACGCACTCAAGACGGCGACCAAGGCGCACACACCAATGCTGAATGCCAGGACCCGCGAATCGGGAGACAGATCGAGTGCGCGAATTCTTAGCTCGGCCGGGTCAAATCCAATGCCACGCGCGGGAGGAAGCCAGCGCGTCATTAGAGGCAGGCTAGAATATGCCACCAGTGTTCCCGCTAGGCCCCCAGTTACCGCAAGCAACAAACTCTCGATGAACCACATTCTTGCAATGCGCTCCCGGCTGGCGCCGATGGCCATGCGAACGGCTGTTTCTTTCTCGCGCACGCTGGCCTTGGCCAACAATAGCCCGCCGATATTTGCGCAGACCATTACCAGCACCAGCCCGGTCCCGGCCAAGAGCAACCAGAGAGCCGTCGAAGATTGCTCACGCAACGGTGACGTGCCCCGTGCGATGGACCTTACTTCCAGACGGTCCTCCTGAAGGAACGTCTTGTCCCCAAGATTACGGCGAATCAACTCTTGGTTATAGCGATTAAATAGCACCACCAGCTCCGCCTGCGCCTGCGAGATACTGACGCCCGGCCGCAATCGCCCAAGAATTTCCGTAAAGGAATCTTCCCTATAGGCGTCATCCACGCGAATGGCCGGGTTGTCGGCGAGATTATAGGAGCCGCGCTGCGGGAACCATAAGTCCGCACTGGTATCGATCACCGTGCCTACGAAATCGCGCGCAGCCACGCCAATGATGGCGAATGGCCGATCATAAAGGCGGATCGTCTGGCCCACAACCTTCGGATCTCCACCAAACGCCCGGATCCAATAGGCGTGAGAAAGCACCGCAACCTGCTGATCTTCGCCGGCGATCACGCGGCCCAGCGCTGGAGGTACTCCGAGGGCGGAAAAGTAGTCATTGGTCACCGCATGGGGATGAGCACGCTCCCGGATGCCTCCGTGTTCCACCGGAGCGGTCCATTCGATCTGGCCCACCACGCTGGTAATGGTGGACGATTGCTCGCGAATCAAACGAAGGAAGAAAGATCGATAAAATGCCCGCGCTGGAATTCGCGGATGAATTTCAAACAACTGAACCAGACTCTGAGGGTCCCGGACCGGCAGATTCCGCAGGAGCACCGCGTCGACGAACGCAAAGACCTGGGTACTCGCCGCCACGCCCAGCGCGATGAGCAAGACTGCGGACGCGAAAGTCCCCGGAGCCCGACGGACCTGCCGTGAGGCGTAACGCAAGTCCTGCGCCAGGTGTTCCATCCAGGTCCAGCCCCAGGCTTCACGAGTCTCTTCCTGGATTAGCGTGCGATTGCCGAATTCCTTGAGGGAACCCTGGTGGGCAGCTTCGGAAGATTCACCCCGCTCCATACGTTCGCGGACAGCCATAGCGAGGTGCGACTCAATTTCTTCGCGTAATTCCGATTCGCGCCGCAATCGGGAGTGGGAGAGCAGCCGCCACATCATGATTTGCCTTCATTCTGGGACGGGCTCATGAGCGTCGCGATCGCTCTGGTCATTTGCGTCCAGCGGCTGTGTTCGTACGACAGTTGTTTTTTGCCGGCTGCCGTAAGGCGGTAATACTTTGCCCGCTGATTGTGCTGGGAGGTCTTCCATTCCGCCCGAATCCAGCATTGCTTTTCCAGCCGGTGGAGCGCAGGGTAGAGTGAGCCGGTCTCGATCTGAAGGATATCGTTCGATCCCGCTCGAATTGCTTGCGCGATGCCGTAACCATGCTGCGGGCCCCGGCGGAGCGCCTGCAAAACCAGCATATCGAGTGTGCCTTGCAAGAGAGGGTTTGATTTCGACACGCTGTAGATAGACTACTGCTTATCATGTAGCATGTCTACTTCCTTCGTGCGGACTGGCGCTCGCGGCACTTCCGGCCGGGCCTCATCCACCGGCGCGCCATGAAACTTCGGTCGAATTCACGCGAGAATAGAGGAATGCGTTTCGGATTCCTTTTGCTTCTTTGCGGCGCGGCCGTCGCGCAGGCTCCGGTTTATAAGCCGGCTCCGGTCGGGACCCTGAAACAGGTGATGCGCGGGGTCATACTGCCCAATTCCGATATCGTGTTCAGTGTTGCGCAGACGCCTCCGAAGAACGACAAGGAGTGGGGCGTGGTGCAAGACAGCGCCATCGCCATTTCCGAAGCGGCTGCATTAATCTCAATGCCCGGGCGCTTGCTCTCGAACGGACAGAAAGTGCCGTTGGAGCGCGCCGATTGGATCAAATTCACGCAGGAATTGGTGGACGCAGGCGCCGCATCCTACAAAGCGGCGCAGTCCAAGAATCAGGATGTAGTGACCGTGTCGCTCGACCGGCTCAGCAATGCCTGCGACAGTTGCCACGGAGTTTATCGCGACAAGCACTGATCGGCCGCGTTACGCCATCTTTTGTTCGAGCTCCGCCCAACGTGCGTAAACCGCGTCGACCGCGGCCTGCGCTTCTTCCAGTTCGCGATAGGCTTGCTCGAGAAGCCGCCCGTCTCTTGCGAGGGACGGGTCTTTCAAAGCGGCGCGCTTTTGTTCCAGGACTTCCTCTGCCTTATGAACTCGCTGCTCTATTGATTCATACTCGCGCGCTTCCAGATATGACGGTTTCTTTTTTGCTGGCGCAGCGAGAGGTCCGGTCGCGACGGAATTTGGCGGCCGCACCTCCACCTGAGTTTTCGGCTTAGGCTGCTTGCGCTGCTCCTGCCACACATCCCACTGGCTGTAGTCGGCGAATCGCTCGGCGCGGCCTTGGCCGTCCAAACCCAGCACCAGCGTCGAAACGCGATCAAGCAGATAGCGATCGTGCGTAACCAGCACCAGTGCGCCGGGGAATTCGAGCAGACTTTCTTCCAGGATTTCGAGCGTAGGAATATCCAGATCGTTGGTGGGCTCGTCGAGCAGCAGCACGTCGGCCGGTTCCAGCATCAGATTAGCGATCAACACGCGGGCGCGCTCGCCTCCCGACAAGCGGCCGACCGGTTGATTCAACTGCTCGCCGGTGAAGAGAAAGCGCGCGGCCCAGGCAGCCACATGAATCACGCGATCGCGATAGATCACGGAATCGCTATTCGGCGCGAGCGCCCGCCGCAGCGTGACATCGGGATCGAGCTGCCGGTTCTGATCGAAGTAGACCATGCGCAATCCGTCGGCGCGCTCGATCTTGCCGCGCAGAGGCGCCATCTGCCCGCGCGTCTCGCCTAGCAACAAGCGCAGGAGCGTGGTTTTCCCGCTGCCGTTCGATCCCACCAATCCCACGCGCATGCCGGCGGTGATGGTGAAGTCCAAGTCATCGAACAAAATTCGGCCGTCGTAGCCGTAGGCGACACCTTCCAGATGGATCAGCCGCTTGGTCTTGCGTTCCGTGCCGGCGAAATCGATATCGGTGGCGCTGGTGCGGCTGCGGGAGCGCAGGTCCGCCAGTTCGCCGATCATCTCATGGGCCGTATCGATGCGGGCCTTGGCCTTGGTGGCGCGCGCTTTGGGTCCCCGGCGCAGCCATTCCATCTCCGTGCGCACACGGTTCTCCAGCGATTCCTGGCGCTTGGATTGCGCGTGGAGAAACTCGGCCTTCTTCTCGAGAAACGCGCTATAGTTTCCGGCGACGTACAGCAGTCCGTCGGCATAAACCCGATTCAGCTCCGCAATCGCCGTGGGCACATTCTCCAGAAAATAGCGGTCGTGGCTGACGATCACGCTTGCGAACGGCGCGTTCTGCAACAGCTTTTCCAGCCATTCAATGCCGCCCAGATCCAAATGATTGGTCGGTTCGTCGAACAAGACGATGGCGGGATCTTGAACCAGCGCTTCTGAGATTGCCAGGCGCTTTCGCCATCCACCCGAGAGTGTCGCGGCCTCCGCATCGAAGTCTTCGAAGCCCGCGCGGCCGAGCGTCTCGCCCTCACGCGCCTGCCATTCCGATTCCGGGATGCCTGCTCGCCGCAGCGAGCGGCGAATCACCGCGCGGATGGTTTCTCCTGGAGGAAACTGTGAATCCTGCGGGAGGTAGGCCAGGCGCGTGCCCTTACGCAACGCGACATCGCCGGTGTCCGGCTCCCGGCGCTGGGCCAGAATTTCCAGCAGTGTGGATTTGCCGGAACCATTCGGGCCGATGAGGCCAATGCGATCGCCTTCCCGAACGCTCAGCGAAACATCGCGAAACAGAAACGCGGCGCCGTAGGACTTCGCCAGAGCTTGGGTGTTCAGAAGGAGCGCCACAGGAGGGTCTGAATCAAGAATATCAGGCCCCGAAACTCAAGCGCTATTTCCCTTCGCTGTGCGCGGCGATGTTTCTGGCATCCTCGGCAGTTTGCGCCGCCTGGCGGGCCAGCGAAATCACGCGCTCGCTATTGGCCTTGCGATTGGGGATCTGTTCGGCTTCCCGCTCCAGATGCTCTGCCTTCTGCAGGGTCTCTCGTGCCCGGCCGTCGACCCCTTCGGCCCGCGCGATCTGGATTGCGTTTTGCGCCTGATACAACGCCAGTACCGCTTCGTACTCGCGCTGCGAAACCATGGGTCCGTTTCCGCTGCTCTTCACATCCGGCGACAGGTTGACGGTGTAGTTTTCCGCTCGCGGCAACAGTTCGTATTTAGCGGAAACTTGTTCGGACGTACCCACTGTATCCGGCCGCAACACGTTTTCCATTACTACTACCGGTCCCGGTTTGGAGACCGCGAAATATGGCTCGGCGGTAACCAGCAGGCCGAAGGTCTGGAGTGAAGTCGTGACCTCCAGCTTCGCGTCATCGCTGTGATTGGTGATGACCTCGCCCAGGCGCTCGGTCTGGCCTTCCGGACTGATGGCCCACAGCACATAGGTCAAATACTGCGGCCCGAATTTCGCGGGCGAGTCAAGCCCGGCGAACTTAGCGTGGATCGCCACAGCGCCCGCCTTCGCTTCGACGGTGGCGCCGCCGCGGGTTTCCGGAGCGAGCACTGTGCCACGGAAATCAATTTTCGTGGGCCCCGAGCGGCGTCCATAGTTCACCGCCGATAGCGACCGTTGCACCACAGTTATCCGGTAAATGGGCGCGTCGCGGTTATCCGCTGCGCGGACCGCGGGCGAATTCAGAGCCCAATTCAGGGCCACGATCAGCGGCAGTGCGAACCAAACGTTCGATTTGAATTTCATGACGGTCTCCTTTCGATGACCTCGGAACCGGCCGCGCAGCAACTGGCTTCATTTCTCCTTGAGGGCCGCCGCTGGTAGAGGAGCCGCGGAAGCGGTATCGCCCAGTTCCGATTTCTTATACTTCGGCTCGGAAATATAGCCCTGGATCTGGTCCTTGCCGATCTGGTTGACCACTAACTGCACCGGCTGCGGCCGGTCATCGAGATTGATCCAGATGGGCTCGTAAAGATTTACGCTTTTCTTCTGCATTTGGTTATCGTCGACGAACAGCGCGAGGTCATAGGACTTGCGCTTGGTATTCACCTTGCGCAAGGAGAGGCTCAGCGGCCCGATGCGTTTAAACTCCTTGGATTTGATGAGCTGGAACTCGTAGTAATTCCGTTCGCCCCGCTTCTGCAACGCTACTACGTCGTCATGCGTGCGGCCGATCGAGCCGTTGAGTTCATCTTTGGTGGACGCGAGCGAACCGGACAACTCATCGCGCGTGGAATCGAGCTTCCCTTGCAGATCGTCGCGGGTCTTGTTCAAGTCTTCGCGCGTACTGCTGAGCTGCTTTTCCTGATCCGCCAGGCGAGCCTGCATCTGCCTGAAGCGCGGGTCGACACTGGCTCGCGCAACCGTATGAGGCTGCGAGCTAGGACGTGAAGCGCCTTCGGAGGCAACGCGCGCCGGAGGAGCCGGTGGCGGCTGACTCAGCTTATCAGCCATCACCTGCATTTCAGTCTTGAGCTGCGCAATCGAAGAGCTCAGCGACTGATTGGTGGCGCTCAGATCGTTAAGCTGCCGCCGCTCACGCGAAACATAGGCGAGGCTGATCCCCGCCACCACGCACAGCGCCAGCACGGCTATCCCAATTCCCCATCGCAAGACCGATTTTTCCGAATCGACGTTCCCACGGCTTTCGTTCATATCCATTGGCGAACTCCTTCCGGGATCAGCAGCAACTGGATAGCCAGCGCTAAGTCGCTGATTTTTAGGATCTGCGAGAGACTTCCACCCAGAATTGTCTTCCGTCATTCTGTAAACCTTACCGGGCCAACAAGTTCAGGTGCGCGCGTTTACTATAAAACCAATGGAGCACCTTCCTCGCAGGTTGGCCGTAATCGCGCTGGCGATCCTGTTCACGCTGGCCTTCGGGACAGTAGGCTTCGTTGTAATCGAAGGCTATCCGGTCTTCGACGCGTTCTACATGACGCTCACCACCGTGACCACGGTGGGCTACGGCGAGATTCGGACGTTGAGCCATGCCGGGCGCATCTTCAATTCCTTCCTGATCTCCTTCGGCGTGGTGGTCATCTTTCTCGCCGTGGGAGCCATGACGCAGACCGCGATCGAACTCGAGTTGAATCAATTTTTCGGAAAGCGACGGGTTAAGAATATGATCGAGAAACTGGAGGGGCACTACATCGTTTGCGGGTTCGGACGTCTGGGGCGGGGCGCCGCCGACGAGCTTCGGCGGGCGGGCGTGCCTTTCGTCGTGATCGACAGAAATGAGGAGCGCGTGGAGCGCGCCATGAAGCTGGGAATGTTGGGTGTCGCGGCCGACGCCAGCAGTGACGAAACGCTGCGCGATGTGGGCATTGACAAGGCCGGTGGCTTGATTGCCACGCTGGCTTCAGACGCCGACAACCTGTTCCTGATTCTTTCCGCCAAGGCGCTGAACTCGCGCCTGCGCCTGGCGGCGCGCGTGGACGAGGAAGCTTCCGAGCAAAAGATGCGCCGTGCGGGCGCGGACTTCGTGTTCGCTCCCTACAACAGCACCGGCCATCGCATGGCGCAGGCGCTGCTCAAGCCGCATGTCCACCAGTTCATCAATTTCGCCACGCAGAGCGCCGGTCTGAATGTAAACATTGAGCAAGTGCAAGTGAGCACGCGCAGCTCCTTTGCGAATCGCACGCTAGCGGAGATCCATATACAGCGGGATCTGGATGTGATCGTCCTGGCCATCCGCAAGGCCGCGGGCGAGATGCTGTTCAATCCGCCGTCGGACATGAAGATTGCCGCCGGAGACCACCTCATTGTGATGGGTGAAGCCGAATGGCCTGCAGAAACTGGAACAGCTTCTGACCGGGGTTCCTGCGTGAAGGTTCTAACCGCCCAGCAGATGCGCGAAGCCGACCGCCAGACCATCGCCGGAGGCACGCCGGCGGACGTGCTGATGTCGCGTGCCGGTACCAAGGTAGTCGAGTTTCTCGAATCTGAATTCGCACCGCTAGGGCGCCAGCGCGTAGTGATTTTCTGCGGCTCCGGCAATAACGGCGGAGACGGGCTGGTGGTGGGGAGTCTGCTGAAGACCCGCGTCGCCAGCGTTCAGACAGTGCGGGTGACGGACACGCCCGGGCCGGGCGGCGCGCCGGATTTAGCAGTCGACCGTGAAGCCACCATTGTCATCGACGCCCTGCTCGGGACCGGCTTCCGTGAGCCGTTGGAAGGGCGCTACGCGGAGCTGATTGCGATCATCAACGGGCAGTTCCCGCGCGCCAAAGTGGTGGCGGTGGACATTCCCTCCGCCATGCAGGTGCGAGCGGATTTCACAGTGACGTTCGCCGCTCCCAAGGCCGAAATGCTGCTGGACCCGCGCGCCGGCAACGCCGGGAAACTGGTGGTCGCCGATATCGGAATCCCGGCCAAATACGTGCAATCGGATCTGGAATTATCTGAGCCGCGGGATTTCGCGCCGCTGTTTCAGCCGCGGAAACGCGACGCGAATAAAGGCGACTACGGCCATGTGCTGGTGGTAGGAGGCGCGCCTGGGAAAACCGGTTCCGTGGCGATGTCAGGCCTTGCGGCGCTGCGGATTGGAGCAGGTCTGGTGACCGTTGCCTGCGCCGATTCTTCACATCTAGTGCCTGAATTGATGACGCAATCGCTTGATGCGATTAGTCTGGAGCGCATGACGGTGCTCGCAATCGGGCCCGGTCTAGGCATGAACCGCGAGCTGGTCGAGCGCTTGACCGGCGAGGCCAAGATTCCGACCGTGATCGACGCCGATGGATTGAACTCCATCGCCGGAACCGATTTTCGCGGACGCGGTGTGGAAACGGTGCTGACGCCGCACCCCGGCGAAATGGGACGGCTGCTGGGCCTTAAGGCCGCCGTTAAGCCCGATGCCCGGCTCTCGACTGCCCGGCAATTCGCAGTGGAGCGCAATGTCTGTATGGTGCTGAAGGGTTTCCGCACGCTTATCGCGCTTCCTGACGGTAAAGTCTGGATCAATCCCACGGGGTCGCCCTCGATGGCCAAAGGCGGCACCGGTGATGTCCTGACCGGGCTGATCGCGGGTCTGATTGCGCAAGCCGCGGAGCAAGATCCTCCCGAGATCGGCCTGGCGGTTCGCGCTGCCGTCTGGCTGCATGGCCGCGCCGGTGAGCTGGCGGCAGAAGAGTTAACCGAGCGCTGTGTGCTCGCCACCGATTTACTTACCTATCTGCCGAGAGCCATTCGTGAGGCTGCCGAGAGCCATCCGTGAAATGTTTTGAGACTCACGGCGAAGAGGAAACCATCGAGCTCGGGCGCGGTATCGCCGCGACGCTTCCCCAGCGCGCGGTGGTCCTGCTGATCGGCAACCTGGGTGCGGGTAAGACCACGCTGGCAAAGGGCATCATCAACGGCCTCGGCGCGGCGGAACCGGAGGACGTGACCAGCCCCACGTTCACCTTGGTTCATGAATACGGCCAAGGCCGCGTCTATCACATCGACCTGTACCGTTTGGACCGGACCGAACAAGTCGCCACACTGGGGCTCGACGAGATCTTCGATCGCGAGGCCGTGGTGCTGATCGAGTGGGGCGAACGCTTCCCGCAGTTGCTCCCGGAGGACCGCATCGAGATTCGAATAGAATCTCTGAGCCAAGACTCACGCCGCATCGAAATCAGCGGGTACGCTTGGGGGCCGGTTCAGTAAACGAACTCGCGCGACGGGATCACAGCAGCCTGGTTACCGGACGCCCAACGAGTTCGCGGCGGTCCTGAAATCCTCAGTTATGACTGGCTGAAAGAATCGAGGTAGGTCACTACGACGCGCTGAGGCGGCCGCCCTGCAGAGGATTTCTACCGTGCAGCAGCTTGAATGCATATCCGGTATTGAAATGGGACGGACCTGGGACCCCAACGTCACCGCAACGAACGGCCGTATTGGATTGTTTCAATTCAATCAGACCAGTTGGGTCTACTCTGGAGAAGACATGCTTCTCACGGGTGGTCCCTTTCCCGCACCTATCCGCCATCCCCCCCTTCCAATTGACACCCCTCGCACAGCGCCTTTAGACTGGAATCTAACGATAATGGGAGTGGGATGCTTCTTGCACGCGAATTCGTCGACTACATATCACGCCAAACTATCCGCAGGCTGAGTCCCCAGTGGATCGAAACCACCGACCTGCAGGTGGCTGGCGAATTCATGGCCACCATCATCGAGGACGATCTCGCCGTCGAAGACCAGTTGAACGATGAAGTCCGCGAGATGCTCAGCCAGTACAGCGAGTACATGCGCAAGGAAGGCGTCAGCTATCAGGACATGTTCCGCCGCATCAAGAACACCCTGATCACGCAGCGCAAGGTGATCCGCGCCGCCGGCCGCGATTCCGGCGACCAGATGAAGCTCTCCCGGCGGCATGAGGGTGCGACCGGCATCACGCTAAAAATTCACACTTGCCACTACCCGGAAATCACATGAGGCTAGCGATTCTACTGCTGACTGCCGTAATCACCTTGCGACCACAGGAGATCTCCCATACCACTGAACCAATAGTGATCCACAAAGCCGAGCCTCAGTACACGAAAGAAGCCCTCGACGCGAAGGCCGAAGGGGTTGTGATTCTCTCATCTATGATCGGGGAAGATGGTGTTCCGTCGGACATCAAAGTGGTTCGCGGCCTCGGAATGGGGCTGGACGAAAGGGCTGTCGAATGTTTACAGCAATGGCGATTCAAGCCTGCCACAAACTATTTCAGTGAACCAGTTTCCGCAAAAGTCACCATAGAGATGAATTTCCGGCTGCTTCGGTCATCAAAATCAAAGTAGATGGTATGAGACGGCTGGCCCGCCTTGGACCGCGATAAGCTGCAACCGGCTCACTAGGAAGGGTCTGGGTATTCAACACGTCCGAGGGCCAATCCGATACCTCCTCGCCTATTTCGCCTGATCCATCCGGGGATTCTTCTACGCCCTACTTTTTGGCTGAGTCTGCGCGACCAGGGCTGTTCAATAAGTCTCGACCGCAGGCGCGGGACCTTCTCGGGCGCGTATCCTGGCTACTCCGGCGATGGCACCTCCTAGCTTCCGCCGCAAAGGTGGATCCGAGGTGGCATATACGCCAATCGCGGCCTCGCGCGTTTCGCTCATCGTATACCGGGGCGGCTTTGACATCCCGGTCCGCAGGCAAACACTTCGACGGTTTCAGCGTTACACATCCAACTCGACCTGCTGGCGTGTCGTTGCAGACGATAACATACTTTATCGTCTAGTAAAACCAGAAGCGACTCGCGGTGGGCCGCAGGTGTTGACTTACAGATTCAGCCGTCAGAACGTCCGCGCTATTCTAGCGTCGACCAAACTACCCGATTGGTACCACGGATTAGGAAGACCAAGCTGCTGCCATCGGCACCCAGCAGTATCCCATTAGAGGTGCCCGAAATTGTTCGCCATGAATTCATCGTCGGACTGAGAACTGAATATCCGCCGCGATATCCGAGTGAGTACAGGGAACCAACGCTTGAAAATGCCGCCGTCGTTTTCTGCGGCATACCAACTCGCCTGACTACGTTGCCAGATAAGTCAGTTTCTATCCATTCACCCGCGTGATGCTCTGTTCCGGCAGGCAACACGGATGTCGTGTAGAAAAGCCCGCCAATCCGGTCATTCGCACTGCGAAGTTGCCAATGCCCCACAATCGGACCCACCGGGTCTTGCTCGAAAGACGACCGGGGTAGGAATGCCCCAAGGAGCCGTCCATCTAGAGCGTAATTCCGAAGAACAAAATAATCGTCGGTACTCGTCACAGGTGCGTTGAGGCCTCTCCACCCGATAACCCAGATTGAGTGGTCCGGTCCAAAGCACACTTGCGTCGGTGAATATCCTGCGCCGGTGTCGATGAACGCGGTTTGTGTTCCCGTGGGATCAAAGACCGCCACGCCGCCGCCACTTAATTTATTGATACGATACGCGGTTGCGACCGCCAGACTTCCATCGGAATCCGGAGTGGCATTCTCAATCGTGATCCATTGCGCACGCTGAACCTGCACCGTCGCTTTATAGGCCAGGGATCCATCCGGCCGGTACAAAGATATGGCTTCTTGGGGCTCATAAACCGCCAAATAACCTTTATCAAATGTTGGAACAATGTTGAGGGGAGCCAAGTCGCCCCGATAGTACACGTCCCCAGCGTGGGCGACGAAAGGCAGCAGCGCAACGAGTGAGATCAGCGGGCAGAAACGCCTCATGTAAACGCCTCCAGGACCATCCTGCCATAAAATGACGAAGGCCGCCCAGATATCGTGCACTGCTGACAACGTACTTCCGATAATCCGGCTTTACGTTCACTTGGACGAAAAGTCGGCAAACCACCGAAGTGAATCGCCCTACCTTTCATTGCGCCACATCGGTGGTTTGCGCGTTACACGTCAAAGTGGCCAAATCAACGCGGCAAAAAATCCGGTAGTCAGAGAAATATGTGTTGTTACTTTATGCCAAACTGGCGCGCGCCACGGGGATCGGATGGCGTGGGCTTCATTAACACATGGCCGTGCGCGTGGATTTCTCCACTCTGCTGATCGTATTCAGCTTCATCCGCCAGGAGTGTGTATGGCACGAGTTTGATTTCAACGCTTCCTTTGAGGTGGACGATTCCCGCGTTTTGCTGAATGTTCTTAGCAGCGACATTGACCTTCGGTAGAAATTGGAGGCCGTTCAATGCGCCTCCAACGGTCAGTTCTTTTAGTTCAGCGTTGTTTCTAGCCGTGAGCGGCAAGAGTGTCAGGCACATGATAAGGAGTCCAGTTTTCACGAGAAGCACCTTTCTCTTACATGCGTTAATTATATGCAAACCGGCCACGGTGACGGCCACATGCATTTATCTGACTGCCCCAATTGGGTAGTGTCCTTATAGCTAGTTGCGCCAACGTAAGGCGATTCACTGTCAGTTGGGTTTGTACGGCGCTTCGGTATATTTTTTCGCCTCGTCCAACGCGCCTCGCGTGTTGTCCTTCGTTCTTAGAGCCTGTCGATACTCATTTAGAGCCCGGTCACGCTGAGCGGTAACGTCAAAAATCTTTCCCAGGTTGATGTGCGCCCAGACTTCTGTCCACTTGGGCTCCAGATCGCCGTTGAGCAATTCGCGGAATTCATTGGCTGCGTTCCGGTAATGTTTGCTATTGCATCCCAAAATGGCACTGGCCGGATAGATCGAAATTGGCCGGTTCGGCCGGTCCATTTCTGAGCTGGCTGTGCCGCTGGTTAACGTGCAGTTCGGAGAGCCCGGTTTGTCCAAGTTGCCTTGTTGAAAGTAGAACTCACCGATTCGGAAGTGGACCAAGGAACTCCGCCTATTCGTTTTGAGCACTTCCTGACACTTGTCCAACGTATCGCAGTCGGTACTCTGGCTAAATCCAAGCGCAACGGATAAAGCAACGAGAGTCAGCAGCTTCATGGGCACCTCGCACGACCATTATATCCGGGAGTATCTGAGCCGGACGATGTGCTCGAATACTACCAGCGCATGATATGAATCTGGAACACGCTCGGTCCTTGAAGCCATCAGGGCAAGGGCACAATCCGCTTCCAATTGTCCGGCCCAACGTCCACTTGGCTGGTTAGTCGGCAAACCGTCGAAGTGACTGGGAGATCAAGTGAAGTCGTTATCGTCCAGTCTGGCGCAATTGAGCAGAGTTGATTGCCTGCGAGACGGACGTGTTGCAAGCAACGAGCGAGCCGAATAACACCGGCTTACCTCTAGCAACAATGAAATGTGTTCGGCGGAACCGGGGTGGTCCCTTTTTCCCGCCCCTATCCGCCATCCCCACCCCTCAATTGACGGGTTAGGAGATAGCGGGGTTTGAAACTGCACCCCCCTCCCGGCATGGCCTTGCGAACGGTTCGTCACGCGCGCAGCTTCGGGCCCAGCGCGTCTCCTCGCTCCCCGAGCGCGATCAGAAAGCCGTCCTCAGACTCATCAACTCTTTGGTCTCCCTCACCAACGGCAGGCGCACAGCACGCGCCGGCTGACGGCTAACAGCGCCGCTAGAATCCTCAGTTATCACTGGCTGAAAAAACGAAGCAGGTCACTTGCTTGCGCCGAATCCTAGAAGCCAGCAATTACGTTCCTTCGCGCTTTAAGAATGGCCAGTCAAACTCAATCCTGGGAAGTCCGAGATTATCGCTTCCGCCCAGCCAGACTAATCGACCTTCATACATCGATTCATTTAGTCCATTGATCCAGCTTCCCGCCATCGCTAGCACATATACGAGTGCACTAATTTCATCAATGCCCCGGATGCCGGCAGATTGTCGCTGTCCATCGTAAGCTATCTCGTAATGACATTCATAGTCGCCGGATTCGATTTTTACCGGGCGGGAAATGGAGAGGATTACTTCGGCCGCTTCGTCCGAAGCTCCGCTCACTCTGTATCTTCGACGAGCAATGACATCAGTGTCTTGATCTCGGTTCATAACTTAATCTTCCGGCTGAAGCGGCGGAATTGGGTAATTTCTCATGCAGAGCGTATAGCGGGTCATCGCGTGTCCGTGGCAGGCGTTGCGTTTTGAAGAATCATTAGGAAATCTGGCATCGCAAGTCTCGTAGTCATTTGTAAGCTGCTGATCACACACACCTTGTCTGCTGGGGTCCCAATCCGATGGACGTGAGGGGGTCTGCATCAGGAATAGTGCCAAGACGGCCATGAGCGGGTTGGCTCTTAGGGCAGCCGTTATGGTTTCCCAGGTCAAGGTTCCGCCAGTCGGGAACGTGATAGTAGGGGAGGAGAAGCCGAGCACCACACCCCAACCTATAGTGGCTATAGGTATGTTGCCTCCAGAGCCGTCCTGTACCGTGAACGCGATCTGGCTGATGTCTCCATTGGCATAGTTCCAACTGACTCCTGTTCCGGCTGTCAACGAATTGAGCTCTGCCGTTTCCCTTTCCACCTGCAGGTACCAGGATTCGTTTGATGGTAGTAAAAATCCTCCGTAATCGTCACTGAATGGGTTGCAGTTTTCGTTCGATGCATCACAAAAATCGTCGCCCCCGCTAACGACCATAGTCATCATCGCCCCGTTGCGGTCAACTCGGTTGACCGGGTCTCCCTCCACATAGGCGTAACGATTTTGGCTTCCCGGATCATTCGTTTTGGCGCTCCCGTCGAAGGGGTCCGGGCTCATGAACCTGCCCACACCCGGCTGCTCGTACCGTTGGTCGGCGTAATCGAGGCTGGTTGACGCGTCGCGGAAGTAGCCGGTGAATTTCTCTTTGTCGTTAGCAGTAGCGGAAGGTCGCTCAGTGCCGTAAGGATAGAATTTGCCGATGGAACCCAGACGGTCGGCCACTAACGGTGCCAGTGTTACCTTATCGCCAGTACCCGAAGAGTTGTAGGTGCCTTGAGAAATCAACTTGCCGCCGAAATACGCCCTGGTTGAGGTCAGCGTGAAGTAGACGACGCTACCGCTGGTCGAAATCTGGAACGTCGCCAGCTTCTGGCCCTTCCAGAAGGCGATCTCGTCAACCCCGGTGTCGCCCCGCCAAACGCGTTTGTTGCCTGGGTCGTATCCGTAGTGTGTAGTCGAGGAGCTACCGGGCTGCACCAACCGGTTTTCCATATCGTAGATGTACCCGTTTCCAATGTTCCCATTCGCATCAGCCGTGTCGCCGGTCTGCCGGTTCGTTGAGTAGTTATAGGCCACGTGCACGTCCGGGGCGGAGCCCTTGATGACCGTCTGATCCGTCAAATTTCCGAACCCATCGTAAGTATAACTCTGGCCCCACTGGGTGCCGCCGGTTTGGGTAGTCTGCGCCGATGCGAGCCGGTTGAGAGCGTCGTAGGTGTAGGCAATTTGCTCGCCTGAAATAGCGTCCGACTGTGAGATGATCTTCCCAATGTTCTGCGTCGCCGAGTAGGCGTAGGAAATGTTTAATGCCGAGCCGACTTGAAGCTGGGTCAGCTGGAACATGCTGTTATAGGTGCGTGTTTCGCTGTTGACCCCGGCGGTATATCCGGAGGTCATCTGCTGGACTTCGTTCGCGACTCCATAAGTCATCCCTGAGACAAGCGTATGCGTATTTACCGTATCCGTCATCGTATTCAGGCGGCCTATGGTGTCGTAGGCGTAAGTGTACGCGGAGCCATTCACTGTCGAGCAGGAGGAACAGCCTTGCCACGAAGGATACGTCCCAGTCAAGACGCGGCCTTCGTTATCGTAGGTCCAGCTTGCGCTCAGTGATCCGCTTGCTGACCCGCGTGTAAGCACGACCTTCTTACCCAACATGGCGCCAGCGGTACTGTACGAGTACCATTCCTGAATTAAGTCACACCCGCTCTGGGTGCTTGAAGGTGTATAGGAGGTGCAGTTGCCGCCATAGTATTGAACTGCCGCCAAGCGGCCCAGAGCGTTCTGCGAATAGG
This sequence comes from Bryobacterales bacterium, assembly GCA_963779075.1. Lineage (GTDB taxonomy): Bacteria > Acidobacteriota > Terriglobia > Bryobacterales > Bryobacteraceae > Palsa-187. The sequence continues at coordinate 18,773 of CAVZWS010000007.1, read as the reverse complement.
TACTGTTGAACGGGTTTGTATCGTAGTAATACGAGGTGAGTTGCATTGGGTCTTCATCATAAGCGGATGACATATAGCGATGCACTTGGGTTATGCGACGCATGCTGTCGCGAAAGAACCACTTGATGTGGCCTTTGGCATCCGTTACGGTATTCAGCAAATTATTGGAGTACGCGTAGCTCACCGTCCCGCTTTCTGGGTTAGTAGCACTAAGAAGAAGCGCTCCCGGCTGACCGGTATTCGGATCGGTATAGTTGAAGGTCCGCGTCTGCGTGCCAGTTGGGCGTGGCATCGAAACCACTATCAAGTGGTCCAGCAGGTCGTAAGTATAAGTGGTAATGTAACTGCCCCCGGACGGATTTGGTTCTTCCACTTGCGTCAGCCGCCCGAAGGCGTCCATGGTGTATTTTTTCGAGTTCAGGGCGGGATCGGTTACCGTCACGACATTGCCCTGGTACGAGTATGTTGTCGTGCTGGCGCCATCGGGGAGTAGCACGGAGAGTGTCCGCCCGATGCCGTCATAAGTATAAGTCGTCCAAACTGGCCCAGCTGCTGGAGCATGAGGTAAGGAGGTCTGCTTCAATTTCCCGAGTGGAGAGCAGCCGCAGGAGTCGTATACCGTATCTACCTGTGATTTCGTTCCCGACGCGTCACCCTTCTCCACTTTCACCGCACGACCGAGACCATCCAGGGTAGTCTTCGTCCATCGACCGTTGACCGTGCTCTTGGTCCATGATGGGTTTGATGACGTGTACGGCGCTGTCGCGAAGCTATAACCGGTAACGGCACCGAATGGTGAAGTCGAATAGCTCGGACGTCCCCAAGAGTCATATACCATTGAATTTTGGTCACTATTCTGCCGGGTCGCACTCGTAAGTTCGAGGGCCGTGTTCCAACTAAGCGTTTCTGACACGGTACCGGTTGTGACTTGCGATGGAACAGCATAGCCATTTGTGCTCGACGGCGTTACGGTTGTGTAAACGCCGTTTAGAGAACTCTGAGTCATTACACCAAGAAGGTTGTACCAGTACTGTGTCGACTTGCCTGGAGCGTTAGATGTATAAAGATTGCTTCTTGGTGATGAGGCCGCGTATGTGCTATCCCAAAGCGGCGGACCTGTTGTAGGTGTCCCGTCAGTATAGTTTGCATAAGCGTTTGTGAGTATCGTCCAGCTAGTCCCCAACCCCCAACTGACTGAGACCTGCGTCAGGCGGTCGTAGATGTGATACGTCGTATTTGGCGTCAAATACTGGTAGGTGTAAATTCTGGCGGGACTCGTGAGGCTGTTGAACGCGTACTGGTAAACCTGAGTGATATTGCCGTGCACATCAACATTCTGATCAGTCTTTTTTTGCACCTGATACGTTTGGCCGGGGTCAAGCGTCGTGGTTGAGGATCGAATGTACAGATCGCCGTTTGTGTCCTGAGCCCATGTCAAATCATTCTGAGTTTGTGTCACCGGTCCGGGTAGCTGGCGCCCCTGGTACTGCGTGACGACTCCGGTGTTAGCCCCGCTTAACGAGAACGCCCAATATTTTTCACCTACGCCGCCTGGGTCGTCGATGATTGTGTACTGGTGAAGATTCGCCGTCGTGCCTTCGTGCGAGAAGGGATAATAAGCGCTCGAAACTCCGTCTTTTGACAGATACCGGTTTTGGACCTGCTGATAAGTAGCGCCACCAGTGTAACTGACATTGTTGTAGGTCCATCGCAAATAACCGCCGTAGAGTGAGTATGCGTAGGAAAGCGTGGCTGAGTTATCTGACGTGTACGTGAAGGACTGCTGAATTCCGGGGTTGGTGACGGTAACCGTCGCGAGAATTTTGGTAGTACCGTAGCTGGTATACGGCGAGAAGGGGGCCTGCAACGTCTGGTTCGTGAACGAAAATGTATAAGCCTCGCCGCCGCTGCCGATGGTGTTAGAGATTTGGTAGAGATGATAATGAGGATTCGCACTCCCATCGTACATGTAAGTGAACCAATACGCGCCGCGGAAATCCGTGATGCCTGTAATCCGCGCACTTGCGCTACTCATGTACTGTATTTGAATTTGGTTTATGCGAGCAAGTTTATGCGGAGCAAGATCGTGATCGCCGCGCCTCGGCAACGCTTTCGAGCAGATTTCCTTCGCATAAATTTGAGTCTCCCGGCCCAGTATGCGTCATCTCTAAGAGCGTCCTCCCCCCAGGAGACGTTCGATTTCCCGACCACAAACGATTAATCATTGGCTCGCCAAACTGCGGGCACATTTGAGCGAAGAGCAACTGAGCCACTCGACGATCGACGGCTATCTTGGCGACGCCAGTCTTTTTCTCGTTTTTCTCGACGATCACAACATTCCCATCCGAACGGCCCAGCCCTTTGATGTGGCAGGTTTCCTTTCAAGCAGCGCCAGCTTACCGGCGGCAGCACGGACATTTTCCGCCGGACGACACTCAGTGGCGATGTGAGCGAACACCGCGATTCACCGGCTCTCGCTTAGCTCAGGGCCATGGCCGCCGGTTACGGACATCGATCGGCGCGTCGCCTGGTTCCGCACGCAGGCTTCTCAAGAGAACATGACTCCGAATCAGCGCGCAAGTACGAATACGGGCGAAACATTTTCTCGCCTTTCTGATCGCATCGCCCTTCCACCCGAGCGAGTGACCCAGAGCACGTATGCATTCCTGAAAGATCACTGAAGTCGTATCGCCGAAGTATAAACGCGCGCCCAGCGATATTCGCGCTGGCAACGCGGATGCTTATCAGGGATTCACCATACCTGCGCTTTGTTCAGGGGCAATGGCCCCCGCCTCCTCGTCAGATCTCGAACTCGACGAGTACAAGAGCATCTCATTGCCCGCGCCTTCCACCACAAAACATCTCGACCACTGCCTCCATGTGGCATCTTTCTCGATTACCTCAGACATGTCACGCGCGTGGGAGTTCAGCCACGATGTCGAGGCCTTCCATCGGGTCGCTCTGCGCATGTACCGTAAGCGGAAACCGAATCGCCTGAAAGCTGGTCTGTGGCGCACCATCAGCCGCCAGTCCGTCCGCAGCTTTTTGCTTCAGACTCGGCGAGTGGCCTCCTGACAACCCCGGCCGTGGTGGTTCGGTTCAACAGCACCTGAAGCTTGCGTAGGAGCGAAGGTGATTGTGCGCACGTCTGGCGTAAGGGGTTCGTCACTATTCGGAGAACGCGGACTCGCTTAGAAGTGTCAACCCGCCGACATCGAGGCGTTTCTCCGGCTCAAGCAGCAGTTTCTCAGTCAGCATCGCGCGCTCCCAGCTCGAGGCGAATGGCGGTCCCAGTTCAGAGCGCCCATATATATGCTGCTGCGATGATAATCCTCAGGGCCTCCGCCGAGCGCCGGCAACGCTCAAGAACGGCTCAGCGAAGTCTGTGATGGATATGCTCTGGCTCGTTGACGTCAGGGCCTCTCCGCGGCTACTCTCCGCAAGAACGGAGAGCCGCGCGTGTCTTTCTTCATGGCTGCACGAGAACGCGTGTGAGATCCTTCGTCGCTGAGCGTTAAACATCGACGCCTACCTGGCCTGGCGCTTCCCGATTTGCGACGAGCCACGCGTGGTGTTTGCAGTTGCCTGCGGAGCTTTCTTCGCTATCTTCACTCGGCGAAGCTATCGATCGCGACTTGGCTGTGCGTTTCCAGTCCTTCCCTGTATCAGTTCGAAGACATCCCTCGTGCACTCACCGCACCGCAATCGAGGCGTGCTTGAGACCACCCACGCGATCGGAGTCCCACTGGCTTACGCGACTATGCGATGCTTCTGATGCTCGCAACGTACGGCTTGCGTTCCAGTGAAGTGCTCCGTCTACGGCTGGAAGACATCGAGTGGCGTGAAGAACGGTTCAGGGTGCGGCAATCGAAAACGGTGTTGAGTCGTTCCTTCCGCTGATGTCAGCAGTAGGCGAAGCGTTGGTGAGCTTATCTCAAAGATGGCCGGCCGCAGACCGAACGCCGGGAAGTATTCCTGAGGTCCGTGCTCCATTCCGCCCGCTCGCGGTCCTGCCTCATTGCCACCGTCATCTTCGCCGTTTGCGGAGTCCGGAATCGAGTAAGGCGGCATGGCGCCCATGCGTTTCGGTTCGCGCGCGCGTTGAGCCTGCTCCGAGCTTCAGTCTCGCCGAAGTGGATCGGCGATCTCCTCGGGCATCGTAGCTCGTCGTCAACTCAGACTTATCTTCGGCTGGCAACTGAGATCTTCGCGCGCTCAGTCTCGAAGTGCCGGCGAGGAAGAAGTAATGTCAGCGCCGGTAGATCAGATTGAACTTGCTGGATCAGTTCGTGCGAGATCTCAATGTCCGAACCAAAGCTACGAGCTACCGCTGCGCTCTGCGGAAGTTCCACGCTTCTCTCGGCAACAACGGTCTGGTACGTTCTCTATCAGAGCGCCTCTCCGCAGATGGCTGCGAGCTCAGTTGACCGATCCCGTTCGCTGGGTGGTTCATCGTGCCCAGTTGGTGACTCGATTCCTCGATTGGTTGGTTAAACAGAAGGTCTCGCTGTCAATCCTTTCGCGGAACTGCGCCAATACGAGTGCCGCTCCACGGCTCCATTGTCGTGCTCTCGTAGCTCCAACCATCGTAGCTCTGAAGCTCTCCGTCCGCCACCGCGCTATGGAAGTCATCTGGACCCGTCATGCGCGATCACATCCAGCGCATGCGCAGCTTGGTTATCACTACGGCATGCGAGCGAGTTTCTTCGATTCGACCTTATTCCTACAGGCACGGCCTGTCGCCGCTGCGGAACCGCTCTCCAAACTGATTCTCGAGTATGCCGCGCAGTCGGTCGCCAGCCTTGAAACTCCGGCGTCTTCGGCTCGGCAACATCGTAGCGTCGGCTCTGACGCGTATCGCACCGCTTCTCCTTCCATCGTTCCCGACCGTCTGCTCCTTCACGACGTTGCGCGGAGCGATGCCGTCCTTTTATATACAGCCACGAGCAGATCGTTGCTGCTTAAGACGGCGCGGACTTATCCCGGCCGCCGGCGCCATTGCGACCCTACGCTGTACACGATGTTGTCGTGCTACTGCGCCGGACTTCGTCTCGGCGAGATCGTGGTTTGGAACTCCGCGACATCGATCTGCAAGGACATCGACGTGCGCGATACAAGTTCTTCAAGTCTCGCCGGCTGCCACTGTCGCCCAGCGCCTGACCGCCTTGCGAACTACCTCTTTGCCCGGCGCAAGCGGGAGCATCCCAGGAAACACAGGCGCCCTTGTTCGTGCATGAAAAGGCGGATACAGCCAGATCACAGCCGGGGCATTGCTCAAAATGTAATCCGCCGTGCCGGGTTGAACACGCACCGCGGCCGCGGTGGACCACGGATTCACGATATTCGGCACACATTCGTCGTCCACAGGATGACCGCGTGGTACCGCGAGGGAATCAACCCACAGAACCGTCTCCAGTACCTGGCTACGTATCTCGGCCACCTCAACATCCATTCGACGCTCATTTACTTGACCATCACGCAGAACTTCTCCAGCACGCCAACGCGAGGTTTCGTGGCGCCGAGGCCAGCGTGCTGAAAGCAATCCAAGGAGGATCTCAAAAATGAAACCCGCTCTTCCAGTACTTGCCGGTCTTTTGCATGCCTTCTTCCACGAATGGCTCGTTGAGCAGCGCAATGCGTCTCATCGCACCGTTTGGCCTACCGCGATACATGGCGCCTCTTTCTTCGCTTTGTGGCTGCACGGCAGAAGCGGCAGGTTTCCGCATTGCGCACTGAAGACCTCACCGGGGCGGAGTCCTGGCTTCTTGCAGCACATCGAGCAGAACGTCGCGGCAGCATCGGCACGAGGAACTGCCGTCTCGCCGCGATCCGCAGTTTCTTCTCATTCGTCGCCGACCGGAACCCCGCGCTGCCAAGCTCTGTGCTCGGAGGTGCTCCACGTTCCTTTCAAGCGAGCACCGAAAAAGGCGATGTGTTACCTAGAATCTGCTGAAGTAGCGGCGATCCTCTCGCAGCCGGACCAATCTACGCGGAGGTCAACGGATCACACGTTGCTTTCGCTCCTCTATAACACTGGAGCGCGCATCCAGGAGGCGCTCGATTTGCGGCCGCAGGATGTCCACCTGAAATCGCCCACGCATGTCGCTTGCTGGCAAGGCCGGAAGGAGAGATCTCCCCGCTTTGGCCCGAAACCGCAGAGTGATTACGGCGCTCTTGCGTGGTCGCCGCGCCGGCCGATGAACCGCTCTTCGTTAATCGTACGGTGAGCCGCTTACTGCTTCCGGGTTCCGCTTCCGTTTGCGTCAGTATGTGAACGCCGCGCCAGCACGTTCCGACTCTTTCGCGGAAGCGATCACACCGCATATTTTCCGACATACGACCGCCGTCCATCTCGTGCCGCCGGCGTCGATGTCACCGTGATTCGAAGCTGGCTGGGGCACGCTCAACTGGACACTACTAATCACTACGCCCAAGCGAATCTGGAGACGAAGCGGAAGGCGCTCGAGCAGGTCGATCCCAAGTTGCGCCAGCAAGCCGCCGAGGTGGAAGCGAGATGCCGATCTGTTGGCCTGGCTCGATTCGCTGTGATTTCTTCTCACTAGTTTTTTTCTTTTCTATTTACCTAAAACTCTAACCTCTTCCTTCTCTATTCTCCCTGCGCCATTTCATTCATTGTTAACAATCAACTTACATATACCTAACTAACCTACTTTTTTTTATCTAACCCCTAATTTCATTTATCTTCTTTATCTCGCAAGCATATTACACAGCTCCTTTCTCCCCTCTCAATCACCAACCTCTTCCACTTACCTCTCATACATCACCTTAGCATTTACATCTCCTCACTCTCAACTTCACCCCCTTTCTACCCCTCTCCACCCCTACTCACTCACTCTTCTCCCCCTCCCCTCAACCCCCTTCTTCACCACCACCTCCCTTCCACTCTCCTCTCACTATCCCCTATCAATCATACACCACCACTCCTATTTCCAACACACCTATCTCAATCCTTCCCTCCTACTTCAAAACCTCTACTTCCATCCATTCCTTAAACAATCTCACTCCCCACCACCTCATCTCTCACCACATCAACTCCCTAAAACAAAACCAACCACAACCCCAACCCACAACCACCCTTCCAACTATCAATATAAAACCTAAAACCTACTACTACATCCATACTCACTACAACTTCTACTTCCGTTCGTGTCCTCTAGGATCGTCGGATACATCGTTCCCTGGTCAGGTTCGCCTGCGGCCGAAGTACAGCCCATTACCCAGAACTGTCCGCTCCTAAAGTAGAGCCGCCCGGGGCTTACGTTGGAATCATATTCGAGATAGACACTTTCGGGCGAACTCCAAATACCTCCGTTATTGGCACTGAGGCGATATTGGGCGCCCGTCGCATCGGTGAAGAGATAATAAATAAGCGTCGAGCCCGAATAAACGGGAAGGATGCTACCCGCCATCAGGTTCCAGCCGTAGCCGTAGCCGACATCCGCGCCGAGGTTCCAGAGGCCCGCGGAGTCCTGACGCCAATTTTGCGAGTTATAGCTGAGACCGAATGCCGCACTCCAGCCGGTGCGTCCCATGGCTTTCAACAACGGCACAGTGTAGTTAACATTGCCTGAAAGAACATCGATTTGTTCTCCACCACCTCCCCAATAGGTTCCGGTGGGGCGTATTCCGATTTCCCTGCCATCCGGTGGATTGGGTGATCCAGTCGGCGCAATCGCCGCGCTGACGGTAATGGGATTTGGTGTCACGACATTCCATTGCATATCGGTCACCTGGAACGTGTAGATATATTCGTTGCCCGGTTGGACAGTAGTGTCGGACCACGTCAACGAGGTTGTATTGGCAACCCACTGATAATTGCGGTACCAGGAATAGTAAGCGATCCCAGCGCCATTACCATCAGAAACGGCTGGCCATTGGAAATCAATGTGAGTCGCGTACGCCGAGACAGTGGGTGTCGTAACCGGTCCCGGCGGGGTTCGATAGGCTGGACCGAGTTGCACGTTGGTGATCGCGGTGCCAGCTGTTGTACCACTACTATTGAGGTTATAGTAATTCGAAATGCCAACGCCAGGCTTCCCCGAAGAGATCGACTGATCGTTCGCATGGAGTATCGCCGCATTGTTAACATACGCTGCGATGTCGCCATTGTCGTTGACCATGGCACTGATCGTGTCCCCGTCATTCAATAACGGGGCACTCGTACTAGCCAATGTGGTTAGCGCGCCGCTGACGCGCTTATACATATATACGGAATATACCGTCGACGATTTGACGTAATGAACCAGATAGTAGGTTCCGGTCGACTTGTAATAGTCGGCGTCTGAGGTTGCGCGGAGGTAGAGGTCAAAGGCTATGTAGGTATTGGATGTTCCGAGAACCGTTGCCTTCGCACTGTAAGAACTCGTGCCGTCCGGAACACTAACCGTCGAAATGAATGAGCCGATCCCTTCAACCTCGATTCGACCCTTGGTTGAGTTGTAGTAAAATTGAAGTGTGTTGCCATATCCCGCCGTGTAGTTTTCCGTCCAGTACGCCGACTGGTAAGACTGCATTTGATCCGTGAAATACGGAGTATACTGCCCGGACGCCGGAAGGGTCGCTGCGACACAAGCGAGGAGAAGGATACCGAATCGGGTCTTCATTTCGCCCCCACTGGGATATATTTGTCGAGGCTGAAACTTTTCTTGTACTTCTGAAACTCCGTATCAATGTCATTCTTCTTTGCCTTGGCCACCTCAAAGACCTTGACTCTGGCATCCGTCGAATTGAATACTTCCACTAATGCATCCCGGTCAACACCTACGAACTCAACCAGGGCGTAATTGCCATCGTCGCTAAGCTGATATTGAAAGGCGATGATGCCAGGAGGAGTCTTGACGACCGCAAGGTCAGGAGCCTTCGATGGATCGGGTGGCGCCGGAACGAACATGGGCCTTATTGGATCAGCCGTAGTTCCAGTTCCGATCATGGGAACCACACAGAGAACTCGGGTATGCAAATTCTCCGAAGCGACGTGTCCCTGAGCAAAAAGTGTGCTTGTGAACACACTAAGAACGACTAAGGTGCGAATCATTTCTCGTCCTCCATTAAGCCTGAGCGATGATGAGCGATGATTCGTTTCAAACTATCGTGCACTTTTGGCGCGATGTCAAGAACTAATTTGCCCTACTACTGTTACTAAAGTGTGACGGCGGGGCGTATTGTAAATTGCAAATCGGGGACATAAAACATTTTTTGTTCCGAAGTCGGAACACACTTCAAGAAGTGCCAGATAAAGCGGATGCGCCGCGACACGAGCGGCGGCTGCTTCGCGGTCTTTTTGTTCTGAAAACAGAACAGGGAAAAGTTTTCAAGATAGGCCGGTCTAGGTGCTGGCTCCCTCGATTGCGCCGACCAGCGCCGCCAGCTTCCCCCAATGCCTTGGATGCGGGATGCGCTTGCCATGGCGGATGGCAACCGCGTATGGCAGCGAGACACAGAGGGCTGACGTGATGGCGGAATTCGAGATCCCCGCAAGCAACGGCCTAATCTTTTGCAAGTATGTTTCCTCGGTAAGCCAGGCCGGTTGATCGGACACGCTCCAACTCTGTCGCTGGGCGGCGTGACGGCGCTGCGTTGCTGATCGGCTGGCTTGCGCTCTGGTGCTTAGGGCAGCAACTCGCCCGGAACGTGCAGCATTCTTAAGCCGTTCCGTCGTTGAGGGCACCGCGCAAGATGTACAGTGAATCGCGCCTGGTCCGATTTTGCCGCCGCAGCCTCGACACAGATTCTCACGTCGCAGCGGGCGTGCGGGGGGCGGCTCGGGGGGAGCGCCTTTCGCTTCGCGCCTGCTCTGCTGAGTCAGTCGAGTCGCGACGGGTTGGTACCGCGCGTGCTTTGGGAACTTCGACCACAGCACCCGCGCGATGGATTCTGCCAGCGGAGCTAATGAGCGCCGCCAAGTCTGTGCGGTTTCGGATAGGCGAGCGGCAAATGGTGCCATCAACCGGCAGTTTCCGTCGCGCTGTTCGAAAAACCATTCCCTCTTGATCGGTTCCCGAAGAATCCAATCCAGTACAAAGGCATCCACTTGGGGGCGAACTGGCTCCATGAGATCGGCAGCCAGGCTGTCGCGATGGGCGGCATCCGCGTGCAAAAATCCAAGTCCAGGATCGAGGCCGAGGACCGCAGCAGCCAGACGCGCTTCGGTTTCGAGTATTGCGTACAAATAGTTCAGGATGGCGTTTACGGGATTCGTTGCGAGCCGGGGTGATCGACTGATCGGGGATCTTCGAGCCTGAAACGTCCGCCAGTGATCCGGGACACGCGGCAAATCCTGTCGAGGAAACTGAATCTGCACATTCTGCCACGCCGCCCAATAAAATGCGCCCGCCTGTGATTCGAGCAAACGAATTGTATCGAAGGCATGAAGGGACGGGATTTCCAGACGCAATTTACCGATGGCATCCGCAACCGACAGATCACCCAGTTGATTGCGCGCGACTTGTTCCTGACCGAGCAGCTTCCTGTCGATGAGATCCCGCGTGATCTGCATTCCAGCGCCCGACTGCCGTGCTAGTGCCTGGGCGCGCCGGAGATGCACGTCGCCTTTCCGGGCGGGCCCTGTTGCGACAAGAACTGAGCCCTCCCGATCCAACATCACAAATGAGGCATTTTGAGCGGCGAGCCAGCGAAGGGCCGCGAGCGAAACCATGCCGTCAGATCCGATTATTACGAGTCTATCGAGTCCGTGAGCAACGCGAGGAAATCGCGCATAACGCCGGTCAGCGCCAATGCCGTCCTCCAAAATCAAGTGACCGCGATCCACGCGGACTTGGATGCCGTAACCGAAAAGGGTCACGACGCCAAGGCGCGGTTTGATGCCTAATTGGGGATTTGCGGCCAGGATTTCTGGCACGCGGGATTTGCGCATCTTTAGCCGATGCGCTACGGTTTTCGTAGCTGCCATAGAGCTTGCTCCTCTTGGTGGTTAGGGCTTGTCGTCTGCTAGTAACAGGCGACAAGCCCGAATTCTTTCTTCTTACTTATAAATACAGATCTCGCTCCTTCCAAGCGTTCTGTAATGTTCTTGCCCCGACCTTCTTTCCGTTCAGGAGCGACGGAGCCAAATTTGATGTGAGTTGCAGTGACTTTTTCAGGGAATTCTTCTGGCGAATAAACAACGAGATCTGATCGCACATTATCCGCGCCTCCTTCGGCGAAAGCTTCGGTTTGCGACCGGGGCCACCCCTTCTTGGCAGCGTTTGTGTCATTTCCTTAACGGCTCTTCGGAGCAGGGACGGGATCTTTGTTCCATTGGTTCGCATATCCTGCAGTACGTCGTCGAGTTGCTTCTCGTCCTTGATTTGGTGAGCTATCTGCTTGCCTGCGCTGGTCAGACCAATTGCGGCGCCAATAGTCAATCCCTTCGCGATCGCTGTCTCAGGCGACAAATCAATCTGCTTCAGCGCCTCCATAAAATCCGATTTATCGAAGGCCAGGCCATTCTCTTCTAGGACTTCATGCCATGCGGCATCGATCCGCTTCGCTATCTCGTCGGGTGTTAAGGGAACAGACATAACAAAACTTAGTGACCTTAGCAAAAATGCTTGCAGTTCTTTGTTGCGCCAACAGCGCAACAAAGCAAGTCTATCATTTCTGCGCCTAAAGTGCAGATAGCAAAAACACTTGCGGCCCCGTGCCGATAGGCTCCAAAGTCATTTCAGGTAATCGGTGATGAAGAAGACAGTGGGTGCTGACCGAAAGCGGACGAAGCGGCGAGCACGGCGAGGATTTGGGCAAATACCTCAAACGGCGCAGCAATACTTTGCTCGCAGTGAGCGGTTTCAGGACACCTGGAACCGCGTAGCCCACGTGATCGCGAAGATGAGATCGCAGAAACTCTCGATGACACGGGCAGCGCGTGAAGTCGGTGTCTCACCCCGAACAGTAACGCGCTGGGGCAAGACAGCACTACGGAAGAATAGGACGGGCCGCTTCATCGCCAAAAGAACAGACCGACTTCTTAGGGTCCTCCAGATACCTTCTGCTGATGGGATGCGCGAGATCGCCGTTCGAAATTCGCGTGATGCGAGCGCGCTAGGTGAGTATTCGGCGGCTCTCTCCAAATATATGACCACGGGGAACGGCTCTGATGTTCTCCGGTTTTCTGAAGTTTACGTCACCGATGTGACCGGTTCGCGCGTTCGGTTGTTGACCGATCTCACCGAGATCGACAGACTCGCGGGCGCAGGCGTATTGAGTTTCGAAAGTCTGTATTCGCGAAGTTAGCAAGGTTTAGAGAAAGAGAGAAACGTATATGAGCAGTGAATTCAGAAGAAAAGCCGTCGCGAGGCGACGCCTCGGGACAAAGGCCGAATGTCAACGTTGCGGCGAAGCCCGGCCCGAAGCTCTTATTCGAAATAGCGGGCCGCGAACCTGCGCGGCGTGCCAGCGAGAGAAGCAAGGTAAGGCCACAGTGGACCTGCACCATCTCGCGGGTCAGAACAACCGTTGTGTGACTGTCCCGGTGCCAGTGAATGATCACCGCGCCCGATTGAGCCCCGCGCAACTTAATTGGCCTTCAGAGACGCTCCGAAATTCGAACAAAAGTCCCTTGCTCGCAATTGCTGCCTGCATTCGCGGCTTTATCGATTTTATTGAGTACTGCGTAGACGAGCTTCTGAGGTGGGCCGCCGAAGAACTCGAAAAACTCGACGCTTACCTCGTCGGGAAACTCGGAACTCGCTGGTGGGTGCGCGTCAGTGATCAGCCACTAACAAATGAGGAGAACCCTAATGAAAACTCGTAAGCCCTCTCTTCTGGACCTCGCAGTCCGCACTTACCCAGTGCTGAAGGAAAGCGAAGAGCGTTCCAACAAGCCGAAACAATGGCATTCTCCGGACGCGATGCTTGTTTTCGATACGGAAACGCGCGTCGATGAAAGCCAGCGTCTGACCTTTGGGAGTTTTCGTTTCTTTGAGAACGGACTCTGTACAAGAGAGGGCTTGTTTTACGCTGATGATTTGCCAGAAAGTGATATTGCGACGCTTAGGCAATACGTGAAGACACACAGGGCCGACACATCGAAGAGGCGCGATGCCAAACTGCAATTGCTTACGCGCAGCGAATTTGCAGATCAATTTTTCGAGGACGCATATCGAGGCCGTTGTTCGGTAGTCGGGTTCCATCTTCCATTCGACTTCGCCCGAATCGCAGGCGATTTCGGCAACGCGCGGGGCCGATACGCGGGTGCCTTCTCATTGGGTTTGTGGTTTTATCGGGACGAAGCGGGCGTCGAACATCCCAACAAATATAGACCCAGAATCTTCGTTAAGCATCTGGACAGCAAACGTGCTCTTAAGGGTTTCACCTCGCGCAAAGACCCAGACCGCGACGACTTGATTCCGGACGATTCCAAAACGGGAGCGCCAGAAGACAAATATAAGTTTCGTGGGCATTTTCTCGACTTGCGTACCCTAGCATTTGCCCTAACCGATCAGTCGTACACGCTCGAATCGGCATGCAAAGCATTTGGCGTTGAGCATGGAAAACAAACAATCGCGGTCCACGGAGTCGTGACCGAGGAATATATTGATTACAACCGCCGGGATGTTTTGGCGACGGCGGAACTCGCAGTTAAGCTGATTTCGGAATTCGAAAAACATCCACTTCGCCTGCAAGCCACAAAAGCGTATTCCCCCGCATCGATGGGGAAGGGATATCTTCGCGCCATGGGAATAAGGCCGATCTTGGAACGGCAACCTGATTTCCCAAAAGAGTTCTTGGGATATGCGGAGACCGCATTTTTCGGCGGTCGGACCAGCGCCCACGTGCGGAAAAGCCCGGTTCCGGTTGTATATACAGATTTTCTGTCGATGTACCCTACCGTCAACAGCTTAATGGGCTTATGGAAATTTGTGGTCGCACGGGAAATTCGAGTCGTCGAGAATTGCCGCGAGAAAATTCTTAATTTTCTTAAGTCATTGACACTGCAGGACCTGTTTAATCCCGTGACCTGGAAAGTCCTGCCCGCGTTCGTCAAAATAATCCCGGACGGTGATATCTTACCGACCCGCGCCAAATACGGTCAGTCTAGCAACGACTGGCAGGTTGCAGTAAATCATCTCTACACGGGAAAAGACGACGCGAGCGGTGCGTTATGGTTTTCTCTGCCTGATATTGCGGCCACAGTGATTTTGACCGGTAGAATTCCGAATATCATCGACGCCTTTCGGATTGAGCCTCGCGGTACGCAGCCGGGCCTAAAAAAGACGAAGCTTTACGGACAGATAGAAATTGATCCCGCGCGGCAGGATTTCTTCAAGGTTGTGATCGAGCAGCGTAAACGCTCTTCGTCCATGACTGACCTTTCGCCCGATGAGAAAGGCCGACTCGATAAATCCTTGAAGGTATTAGCAACCTCATCAAGCTATGGGATATACGCCGAGATGATCCGGCAAGAGTCAGACGAAAAGGTGGAAGTCACCTGTCACGGCATTGATGAGAAATCGTTTGCATGCCGAGTTGCGCATCCGGACGCTATCGGCGAATACTGCTTTCCACCGCTCGCCTCCTTAATAACAGGGGCTGCCCGGCTCATGCTGGCGATGGTCGAGCGTTGCGTGTCCGATTTGGGTGGGACTTACGCCATGGAGGATACGGATTCCATGGCAATCGTAGCCACCGAGCATGGGGGGCTCATCCCGTGTCCGGGAGGCCCGTATCAAACGAAGGATGGCGAACAAGCCGTGAAAGCCCTCTCGCGGAAACAGGTCCGCGAAATCTCAGAGCGGTTCAGGGCGCTAAATCCGTATGATCGCGGTGCTGTGCCGGGTTCGATCCTCAAAATCGAAGAGGACAATTTTGATCCGGAAACGGGTGATCAACGGCAACTGCATTGCTACGCGATCTCAGCCAAGCGCTACACCCTGTATATGCTCAACGAGAAGGGCGAGCCCGTTCTACTTCGCAAAAACACCAACAACAGGTCGGACCGGTTCTCCCAACATGGACTCGGCCATCTTCTAAATCCAACTGATCCCGATAGTGATAATCGAGACTGGATTGGGCAGGTCTGGTTAAATCTTGTCCGAAAAGCGCTAGGGTTATCGGCCACTAAACTGAACTTCGAAGACTTGCCAGCCGTGGGCCGCCTGTCCGTTAGTAGTCCTGCGGTAATGCGGGCCTTCAAGAGCTTCAACGAGAACAAGTGCTACGCCGATCGAATCAAACCGTTTAACTTCGGTTTGACTTGTCAGGTGGTGGCGTTGGGTCATCCTGCTGGGACGAACCCGGAACGTTTTCATCTAATCGCGCCATATAACTCCGACTCCCGTCGTTGGCTAAGATTCCAGTGGATTGACCAATACACGGGCGAGCGGTATCGGATCACCACCGACGGTCACCACGGCAGCCGAAAAACAGCGCGAGTAAAAACGTACGGGGAAGTTCTCCAAGAATACGAGTTCCACCCTGAGTCAAAATGTGCGGATGCTGACGGAAACGCCTGTGGGAAGCAGACAATTGGATTGTTGGTGCGTCGGCACGTGCAAATCGACCGAGTGCGATTCATCGGTAAGGAATCGAATGCCCTCGAAGACGTTGAGGCCGGGATGATTCACTCGGCAGACGCCGTTTACACGGAGTACCCCGATCCCAAAAGAGATGAATGGATAGCGAAGATTCTGCCGATCCTAAAGAAAACGCCGCTCTCTGTGCTGACGAAGGAAACGGGGCTTTCGCGCAGAGCCTTGATCAGCTTACGGGTGGGTGACAGCAGGCCGCGTCGAAAAAATTGGGAACTGATTGCGACAGGTTTCCGGAGGCTCGGCTTGATCTAATATCAATCGCGGCCGAAAAGTGCCCGATGGCTTCAATCTGTGATTGAGCCGATGAGTACCCCAGCCCCTGGTTTTGGGGTCTCCAGCTTCTTGCAAGTCTTCGCGAGCACGACATCGGAGATGCTTAGCAAGCCGGACCCCGTCGCCCTCTCACCGTTCGAGTTTGGATTTCGTTGACTATCTAAAGACTCTGAATCAGTCTAAAAATGGGATATGAGAATTACGTCGGAAACCTTCGAAGCATTGCTGCAGTGTCCGACAAAAGCCTACTTGATTTACCACAGAGCGCCTGCAGAGGTCCGCGCGATCACACAACTGGCTAAGGATCATCAGGACGCTGTTCATCGCGATATTTCTGCGAGACTGCGTGGGACCGTCTCCTCAGATCAGCTATACATCGGTACGCCATCCGTGGCGGCGCTGAAGCAACAACGCTATTCCATGGCTCTCGATTGTGGTTTCGAGACTTCCTCGATACAAGCTCAAGTCCACGGCATCAATCTGAAAATCGGTAAGGACGTGGACGGAAATAACTGTGTTCCGTTCCGCTTTTGCTTCAGCCAGAAAATATCAAGCACCGACAAACTGTTGTTGGCCTTTAACGCTTTTGCATTCTCTCAGGCCACCGGAATGACTCCGCGCGTTGGCGAATTCATTTCCGGCCAACAATTGCGTAGGAGCCGCGTCGCGCTGACGCCGCTCTATGCGAAGGTCAGATCAATCTTAGAAGCCGCTACCGTGTCAATGTCATCGTCGGAATCGCCTCCCGTACTGAACAAATATTGTGGGGAATGCCAATTCGCGTCCCGCTGCACCTCCGCCGCAAAAGAAACCGACGACTTGAGCCTTCTGTCCAAGATGAGTGTCAAAGAGCGGCAGCGATATCACGACAAAGGTATCTTCACGGTCACGCAGCTTTCCCACACGTTTCGATACCGGAAGCGTGCGGGCCAACCGAAGCATGATCATGCGCTGAAGGCCCTGGCTATCCGGAAGAATCAGGTGCATTTGCTTGGCAAGGTCGCTTGGGACAACTCGGGCACATTAGTCTATATCGACGTCGAAGGTGACCCGGACCGTCATTTCTACTACTGCGTTGGTCTTCGATTCGAAGAATCGGGAACAGTTGTAAACCGCTCATATTGGGCTGACAGCCCCACGGACGAAGGAAAGATGTGGGCGGAATGCGCCAGCACGCTGAAGTGCATCAGAGCGGCTCGCCTGGTCCACTACGGGAGTTATGAAACCAATTTCTTCCGAGAAATGAGGAAGAGATATCCCGACGCCGTGGAGTCAGACTTACTCGACCAGCTGATCGGGTCCGCTGTGAACTTGGTCTCCATCATCTATGGCGGGGTCTACTTTCCTACTTATTCCAACAGTCTGAAGGAGATTGCGCAGCATCTCGGCTTTCGCTGGTCAGAACCGGCGGCCTCAGGACTGACTGCACTGTACTGGCGTCGCCAATGGGAAGTTTCTCAGGCACCTCATTTAAAAGAGAAGTTGCTCATCTACAACTCCGAGGACTGTACCGCCGCGCAGACCGTTACAGAGGCGCTATCAGCACTTTCGCGATCGCTGCCCGTCGGTGCCACGGACTCTGTTGACGCAACCGCGCTGAAACGCGAATATCCGCAGCGATTCGGGAAAATCGACTTCGCGCTCCCAGAATTTCAACAGATCAATGACGCCGCCCAATGGGACTATCAGCGCGAGAGAGTTTACCTGCGTTCAAGCAAACCTCTTCGTCGGCGGCAAGCGACATTACCGATGAAGCGTCTCGGGCGCATAGACCGCCATGTACGAGTGGAAGAGGAACGGCCGTCCTGCTGCATCCATTGTGGTGGAACGGAGATCAAACGTTGGGGATGGCTGAAACGTGTCATTTACGATCTCAAAATTTCTCGCACCGGCATCAGACGACGGGTCGTTCGGCATTCCCTCCCGCGATACGTCTGCTGGCAGTGCAAGGCCACGTTTCATAAATTCTCTCTCCCTCGCCGCAAATACGGCGCGACGATCTGCGCTTACGTTATATACCAGATCATTGAACTGCAACTGTCGCAACGCGCCGTAGGGAAAAGCCTTCAGCAGATATTTAGCATTCCAGCTTCGGGGAACTTAATTAATCGTCTGAAGGCAGGTGCAGCCGCGCGTTACGAAGACACATATAAGGCCCTTCTCAAAAAGATCGTGAGCGGCACGCTCGTGCACGCCGACGAAACGCGCACCAACCTCATTGGGAAGCGGGGGTATGTATGGGTGTTCACTAACCATGAGGAGGTCGCTTTCGTATTCAGCGAGAGCCGGGAAGCGAATGTTGCGCTGAACGTACTGGAGGGGTTCCGGGGTGTATTGGTGTCCGATTTTTACACTGGGTACGATTCAATCGCCAGCATTCAGCAAAGATGCCTCGTTCACCTGATGAGGGACATCAACGAGGATCTCTGCAAACAGCCGTTCAACGAGGAGATCAAGGATATCGCCCGGACGTTCGCCTCCCTGCTAAGACTGATCGTCAAATCGGTGGATAGGTTTGGATTAAGGGCTCGCCACCTGCGAAAGCATCGACCCGATGTTGACCGTTTTTTCAAAGAAATCCTCGGTCGCGCCTACCAAACCGAGGTGGCGACCGGGTACCAAAAACGATTCGGAAAGAATCGGGATCGATTGTTCACATTCTTGGATCACGACGGCGTGCCGTGGAATAACAATAACGCTGAACACGCGATCAAGGCGTTTGCCCGGTTGCGGAACATTTTTGGCGGTACGAGCACAGTCAAGGGCATGCGGGAATACCTCATCTTGCTGAGCATCAGCGAAACATGCAAGAACAAGGGCATCAGCTTCCTCGACTTCCTATTGTCAGGGGATTCTGACGTGGACCGGTTTTCAGCCCGAGCGCGCCGTTCGCGGCACCCATACACCCGAAGGGAGGGGGGTGCAGTTTCAAATCCCTCTATCTCCTAA
>CAVZWS010000006.1:0-333829 GCA_963779075.1 Bryobacterales bacterium | reverse complement strand
CCCTCCCGATCCTGTTGACATCCGACCCAAGATAATGTCATGTTTAGGTCGGATGCCTTCCCAAAACAATCCCGACGATCGCATCGCCCTCTTGCAGGGCACGCTCGACTTGCTCATTCTCAAAACCCTCGTGCTCGGCTCGTGTCACGGGCAAGGCATAGCGCGCTCCATACAACGTCAGTCGGAAGAGGTCTTTTTCGTTGATCATGGTTCGCTCTATCTTGCTCTCCAGCGCCTTGAAGACAAGAAGTGGATCAGCGCCAAGTGGGGCGTTAGCGAGAATAACCGTAAGGCGCGCTTCTATTCACTGACTGCCAAGGGACGCCAGCAGCTCGTAGAAAAGACCAGCGAATGGCAGCGGTTGACGAGAGCGATGGGATTGATTCTGGATAGACGACCGAGCAGCGAGGAGGTCTAGTCATGTTCAGACGCAGAAGAAGCACGGACGATTTTGCCGAGGAGATCAAATCGCATATCGAGCTCCAAGCCGATGCTTTACAGAGCGAGGGCTTGAGCGAAGAAGAGGCGCGTCGCAGGGCAAGAGTCGAGTTCGGCAACGCGCAGACAGCACAAGAACGCTTCTATCTCAGAAGCCGTATCGTATGGTTCGACAATCTGCTCCACGATATTAAATTCGCGATTCGTCAACTGATAAGAAACCCGGGCTTTACCTCCATTGCAATCGTCACCCTCGCGCTGAGCATCGCTGCCAACAGCACAATCTTCAGTTGGATCAACTCGACTATGCTCGATCCCATTCCCGGAATTGCGCACACGAGCGACATGGTCACGATCATGCGGGGCGAAAGGAGTGAGCATCCAACACCTCCATTTTCGTACCTGGACTTCGCGGATCTTCGCGATAGCACGCGGACATTCGCCGGGTTGCTCGCTTATCACCACGACTACATGGCGATCACGGAATCGGGCAAGCCCGAGCGCATTTATGGAGTACTGGCGTCGTCGAATTACTTTGAGGTACTCGGTGTGCGCCCCATCCTAGGCCGATCGCTTGGACCGACTGCGCCAAATGAGCGGCTGGGTGTAGCGGAAGCGGTGATCGGTTACGGCTTATGGCAAAACCATTTTGGCGCGGATCCTTCGATCATTGGCAAGATCGTTCATATCAATCTACATCCGTACACGATTGTTGGCGTCGCCCCCGAGGGCTTCCAAGGCTGCGGGACCGGGTTACGGTCCGATATATGGATACCGATTGGCATGGATTCGCAGGTTTGGGGCTTCGATCGACTCAAGTATCGCGACGTCCTCTGGCTCAATGTGCTTGGCAAGCTCCAGCCCGGAGTCGATCATCGCCGGGCTGAAAACGAGCTGAACATCCTGATGCAACGCCTTGTGGAGCAGTTTCCGGATGCGCACAAGGGACCAAACACGATCTCTTCCGATCCGCTGTGGCGGTCGCCGTTTGGTGTGAATGTCTATCTTTATGGAACGCTGCCCATTCTTTTCGCGCTGGCTTTGGTGCTCTTACTGCTGGCGTGCGCGAACCTGGCGAATCTTCTATTGGTGCGCTCGGTGGCGCGCCGGCGCGAATTTGCCATTCGCCTCTCGATCGGGGCAACTCGCGGGAGGCTGATGCTTCAGTTGATGGTGGAGAATGCGTTGATCGCTCTGGCGGGAGGCGGGCTCGCGCTGTGGTTGACTAAATGGACGGCACACGGATTGTCTGCGTTTCTGCCGCCCACGTCGCTTCCTCTTACTCTGGATGGACACGTTGACCGAACGGTGGTAGTGGCGACCATTATGATTTCGCTTCTCACCGCCGCGGTGTCCGGCATTTTGCCGGCGCTTCGAGCTTCCCGCCTCGCCCTCGCTCCGTTGTCTGCCCTGAAGGATGAAGCACTCAGTACCTCCGGAGGAATTCACAAATCGCGCCTGGCAGGAGGACTGGTCGTCGGACAGATTGCGCTATCGATGTTGCTACTGGTCTGTGCCGGACTATTAGTCAGCAGCCAGCAGAAAGCACAGGATTCCCATCCCGGGTTCGACCCCAGCCACGTGTTTCTTGCGAGCTTTGATCTGAAACCAATGGGCTATTCCAGAGCGCAAGGCATCGAGTTTGACAAACAGATGCTCGTGCGTCTGAAGTCGCTGCCTGGCGTCCAGTCGGTCACGCTGGGCGATTTCTCGCCGCTGAATTACACCATTCATACGGATTTTATCCAGCCTGAAGGCTATGTGCCCCAGAAGAACGAGTCCATGGAGGTCGACAGGGGTGTGGCGGGGCCAGAGTACCTGCGGACGGTACGAACAGCCTTGCTGGCGGGACGGGACTTTAGCGACAGGGACAATGCCAGCGCGCCGCCGGTCTCGATTATCAATAAGGCATTGGCCGACCGCTATTGGCCGGGACAGGACCCGATCGGCCAGCGACTGCAGGTGGCCCGCCAGTGGACGACAGTGGTTGGTGTGGCCGCCAATGGGAAGTACCGGCGCCTGGTTTACGATACTGCGCCGCTGGTGCTGATTCCGATGTTGCAGAGTTACAGGACCGACCAGATTGTATATGTGCGTGTAGCCGGTGATCCTATGGCCTATGCTTCTGCCGTGGAACGAACAGTTCACGGACTCAATTCTGATTTGCCGCTCTACAACGAGACCACGCTCGCCGCGAACATGCGGATGGGGAATGCCTTTGAGCGCATCGCAGCAGCCTTCGCAGGTTCGTTCGGGCTGTTGGCTCTTATTCTGGCTGCCATCGGAGTTTATGGTGTGGTTGCCTATGCCACCAGGCAACGCACCCGTGAAATCGGCATTCGCATGGCGCTCGGTGCAGGCAAGCGAGACATTTTTCGCCAGGTCTTGGGACGAGGCTTGCACTTTACGGGCTTGGGGCTGATTCTCGGTCTGATGATCTCATTTGCGCTTACCCGCTATCTACGTGGCATGCTCTATGGCGTCGGGACTGCGGATTGGCTGACATTCGTTATAGTTGCCATTCTTCTCTGCGCCGTTACACTGATTGCCTGTTTTGTTCCTGCCCGCCGTGCAGCATCTATAGATCCCATGCAGGCCTTGCGGACAGAATGACAAAGGTAAACCGACATCGGACTTACGGCATGACACCGGAATGGCGCATCATCGCCAACTCACTCAATGAGAAATAAGTTCCGACCGCCCGAATAATAGGCATCTCGAACATATGGCAGTCAGAGCGGCCACGCGGCTTGGTTCGCCGCTGCAGGGTCCGAATCTGCCCGTCCTGGTACCGGCCAGGGATATTCTCTCTGCAGATCCTACGTAAACGAGTTGGTCATGATTCGCGTGAGAGCAGTGTACTCAATACGTACCAACTTTCCCCCAAACTAGGAAATCGTGGCTATCGTGGCATTTATAAAATCAACAACTTGCGTGTTATCAATACCGGGGAGTGATTCAAGTCCCACCTCCGGCACCAAAAGTTCTACTTCTACCGTCTTCATTTCAGTAGTCGAAGGAACCGTTCTTTTTAGGGAATTGCTGGTCGAATCTGACCCGTTGTAGTGGCCATGAAGACTTACAGCTTCAAAGCGGTATTGGAACCGGACGAAGACGCCGCGGGCAATGCGGCGTGGTACGCCTACTGCCCGGCGCTTGAAAGCGTGGGCGGCGCAACCTCCGGGCGCATTAGGGAAGAAGCGCTCTCCAAAATCAACGAGGTCGTTCACATGATCGTCCAGGAATTCACGGAAGAGGGGAAAGCCCTGCCGGAAGGCCCGGAGGATTCCGTCGAAATCGAAGAGGTCTCCCAGGAGGAGCCCCGTATCGCCGTCACCGTCTAGACCATGGCCATCGACTACCGTGGCCTTCGGTCGCTCACTTGCCCGAGAACTGATCGCAGCGCTTACGCGCGACGGTTTTGATTTCGTTCGGAGAGCACGCACGCTCATCCTACCAGCCACTGCTGGATGGGGCTCGCGTAGGCTGATGTGACGGTGACGGCCTTTCGGGCGGTAGTATAGAGGTGAGATGACACTGCGCTATACTATTGCCGTGACGATACTGGCGATCGTTCCGTTCACGGGCGGCGCTAGGGCTGCGGATGTAACCGAGGGGCGTGTCACATTCCAGCGCGATGTCCTGCCGATCCTCGCGAAGCATTGCCAGAATTGTCACCGTCCGGGGCAGGTTGCGCCGATGTCTTTCCTCACATACGAGACCACACGGCCGTGGGCGCGCCAGATCAAGGTTGTGGTGACTGTTAAGAAGATGCCTCCTGTCGTGGGCAGCCCGCACTACATGGTCCTGACCCAAGGAGAGGGATTGACACAAGCCGAAATCACCACCCTCGTGAAGTGGGTGGATGAGGGCGCGCCGCAGGGCGCGGCGAGCGGCGCCAAACCCACGCCGGGTAAAGGAAGCAAGAAGTAAAGACGGCCTGTCATGGCCGGGAAGTCTTCGGTTATTCCAGTATTTGTCGGGCGACTCGGACCGGCCGAGTTCTTGCTTCCATTGCGATGGAGACTTCACGCCAGTGCGAGCGCTTGAGAATTCTCCTTACAACAGTGCAAAATGAGTCATGGTGCGCATATGCTCCGGGCTGCCGGCGATCGCGGCGGCAATGTTGTGCGGCGCTCTCCCTCTTCCAGCGCAATCGACGCACGAACTTGGTATTGGCAAACTCCTAGTTGCGAGGCGGGACGCGCCGGATTCCACATTCGCGGAGACGGTGATTCTGGTGGTCCGGTACACGCAGGGCGGGACGGTGGGGCTGATGCTCAATCGGCGCACGGAGGTGCCGGTCTCGAGGGCGCTCGAACCGTTGAAGGGAGCCAGCGGACGCTCCGATCCGGTTTTCGCGGGCGGGCCAGTGGAATTGGCGAACGTGCTGGCACTGCTGCGAGCGAACGTGATGCCGGAAGGCGCCGAGCACGTTACCGGAAAGGTCTACCTGGTGCCAACAGAGGCGCTGCTGGAGAAGACTTTGGCGAAGCGTCCCGACCCCGCGGATTTTCGGGTTTACCTGGGATACTGCGGCTGGAGTCCTGGCCAATTGGAAAACGAAACCAGCCACGGCTTCTGGCAGGTGTTGAACGGAAGCGCCGATATTGTTTTCGATTCCGAGCCAGAGACTCTGTGGTCGCGCCTCATTGAACGAGCCGAGCAGCGCATCGCGCGAGCGCGGGGTCACGGTGTGGATCAGGCGGCGGCTTGCGCCGCCAATCCTTCGATCACAGCGATGTTGGGAATCAACTCCGGCGGCAGCCCGTGCCGTTTCGCAAGGTAAGACGAGCTGTTATAGGAAATCCAAACTGTTCGAGCTGCGTCTTCGCGCGCTTCTTCCCACACGAGGATCTTCAGCGGCAGATCGATGGCGCTGCTGGGCGCCGCGAGCATGAGCGGAGTCCCGGATTTGGGATTGCCGAAGATCAACAGCTTGGTCGGGGGCATCTTCATTCCGGCCTTTTCCGCCTCGCCGCTGTGGTCGATGATCGCGAACAGCGTGACTCCTTTGACTTGCAGGATGGTCTTCATTCGCTCGACAGTTTCATCTACGGAATGATGACTGAGCAGATCGACGATGCCATTGTCCGCTGCGGGTGCCATGAACAGAAGAATAACGAATTGAAAATGTGATACTCAAGTGATGTTCGATCAGCAATTCCAGGCACTGAGCGCCCGGTTTTATTTTGGCGCCTTTGCGATTCTGACCGCCATTGGTTTCCTGGCGCCGATTCGGGTGGGAGATCTGCCGGGGTACGACGATGCGCGGTATACCGTGGTCGCCAAGCAGATCGCTCTCAGCGGGGACTGGCTGAACACGCAATTCAACGGGGCGCCAGACTTTGAGCACCCTCCGTTGCTGGAGTGGATTCAGGCGGCATTCTTTTCGGTTTTCGGCATTTCCGATTTCGTGGCCAAGGTACCTTCGGCGTTGCTCGGATTGGGGACGGTTCTGTTAGTGGCCTGGCTGGAGCGGCGCTTGACGGGAGATCCGATGCAAGGCATCCTCGCCATGTTTGCGCTAGCGAGCAGCGCTTATTTCGTGAAGTACACGGCGCGCGCCATGACGGACGTCCCGGTTACGTTCTTCTTTGTGGCGGCGGTGTGCGCGTGGTCATTAACGGAAGACAAACCCGGCTGGTACCTGGCGGCAGGAGCGTTCACGGCGATGGCGCTCATGACTCGCG
The DNA here is from genome assembly GCA_963779075.1 of Bryobacterales bacterium. Lineage (GTDB taxonomy): Bacteria > Acidobacteriota > Terriglobia > Bryobacterales > Bryobacteraceae > Palsa-187. The sequence goes on along the minus strand of CAVZWS010000006.1, from coordinate 327,698 downwards.
GGCTGATCGGTTTTGCGCTCCCGGCGATTTTCGGACTGGATCTGATCATCGCGAGGCGGCGGCCACACTGGGGCTACGCACTAGCGGCATTGGCGCTGGCGGTACTGCCGCTGGCGCTTTGGTACTGGCGGTTGATTCACCATTACGGCCAAGTGTTTTTTACGGCTCATGAGGCGTGGCTGGATCGCGAAGCTTTCGGCGCTTTGTCGCCAAGCTGGCGGCGTTATACTGGCCTGTTTGAGTATGTGTTCATGCTGTCTAAGTCGTATTGGCCGTGGTTGCCTTTCGCGATTGTGGGGATGGTGACCGTCATCCGCAGGCGGCAGAGGCGGCTTTTCGTTCTGCTCATCTGGTTCGGTGTAGTTTTGATGATGTGCGCGGCGGCTCGCAGCCGGGTGTTGCGTTACATGCTGCCGGCTTATCCCGCGCTGTCGATTCTGGCTGCGATCGGTTTGGTTACGCTTATTCCAGTGCGCTTCATCCAAAAAGGGCTTCTTTTCGCGACGCCGGTGCTGGCGGTAGCGGTCCTGGCGATCGCGATCTTTCCTCCCGTCATCCATCACGCAATTGAAATCCAGCCGATCGCAGTCGCCGCCACGGCTGTTACGCCTTCCGGCGAACGCGTCGCCTTCTACGACCAAGGGGCGCCGCTCTACGATGAAGTGAATCAGATGCTATGGTATGGCGGGCGCGAGATTTCCTTGCTGCTTTCTCCCGCGGAGCTGGAGCAGGCGCTAGAAGCGCGCCAGACGCGCGTGTTCGTCATTGACGATGGCACTTATCAAAAGCGTTTCAGCTCGCGGATCGCACACGAAGTGGTTGCGAAAGCAGGCCACCTGATGTGCGTCCGCCTCGACCCGTAGCTCCTACGAAAGTTTGCAGACCCAGCCGCTGGCGGCGTCGCAATACCACATGACGCCTTTGTACAGATCCAGGCCGTGCGGCTCCGGATCTTCCTTCGTCAATTTAATCTTCGCCAGTAGCGTGCCGTCCTTCGGGATCCATTTTGTAGATCTCGCGTTCGTCGGAGCCGACGCACCAGAGGATCCCGTTATCCCAGGCGAGCCCGTGCGTACGGACTGTCGGCGCGGGAATGCTGCGCGCGATTTGTCCCGACTCGGGTTCCATCAAGTAGAGCTTGCCGGAAGCGGGAACGGCCATCCAATATTTGCCGTCCACCCATTTCAAGCCATGCGCGCCGGACGGCGTCTTGACTTTGCCGTACAGGCCGGCTCCCGGAGTGTCGAAGGATTTCAGAGTCGCGCCGGTCTTGGGGTCCACCTTCAGCGTCTTCAGAGTCTTGGTGGAACCGATCCACCAAGCTCCATTGCCGAACGTGAGCCCGCTGCCATGCATGGATTCCGTCTGGACTTGATCGAGGATGGAGCCATCCTTGGGATTCACTTTGAAAACTTTGTTGGGATCGACCTGATCGAGAATCCACAGATTGCCGTCCGGAGCGAACTGGAGATCGTTGGGCTCCTTGATCGCGGGGTTCTTGAAGACCTTCTCCACGCGCCTCGTGATGACCGGCAGGTTCGCCTTATCCACATTGGTGGCCGCATTCAGCCGTGAGGCCAAGGCGAGCGAGCCCGTAGATATGAAGAAACTGCGCCGCGAGAATAAACTTCCGTATTCCATCGAAGCCTCCTTGGCCGTTACGCTTCAGACGGCCCGCTGAGGCGAGCCGTTGACTATGATACCCGCAATTTGCGAGAAATGCGCGGGGTGGCGGGCATCCCCTTTGACTTCGAAGGGGTTCGCGTATAGGATCAATCGGGTGTATAGGTTACGAAAGATAGTCTTAGCCGGTGTCCTCTCCGTGACGGCGATGTCGGCGTGGAGCCAGACTCCGGCTTACCGGGCCCCGCGCACGGCGGATGGAAAACCCAACCTGAATGGGATCTGGCAGGCCAATAATTCGGCTTATTGGAACCTGCAGGGCCACTCCGCGGCGACGGGGCCGGTGTATGCACTGGGCGCGGTTTTCTCGATACCGCCGGGGTTGAGTGTGGTGGAGGGCGATGAGATCCCTTATCTGCCGGCGGCGGCCGCGAAACAAAAGGAGAATCGTGCGAATTGGGTGAAGTTGGACCCGGAGGTCAAGTGTTATTTGCCGGGCGTGCCGCGCGCGACGTATCTGCCATATCCTTTCCAGATCGTTCAATCGCGCGAGAACATCATGATGGCCTACGAGTATGCGGGAGCAGTTCGCACCATCAATATGGGGGCTCCGACGAAGGCTCCGGCCGATAGCTGGATGGGGTGGTCCAACGGACACTGGGAGGGCGAGACGCTGGTGGTGGATGTCACCAGTCAAAACGAAGACACGTGGTTCGACCGCGCGGGCGATTTCCATAGTGACGCGCTGCATGTGGTGGAGCGCTACACGCCGCGCAGCGCCGACATTCTCAATTACGAAGCCACGATCGAGGATCCGAAAGTGTTTTCGCGGCCGTGGAAAATCAGCATGCCGCTTTACCGCCGGGTGGAGAAGGATGCCCGGCTGTTGGAATACAAGTGCGTGGAGTTCACCGAGGAATTGCTGTACGGACCGCTTCGCAAGAAGGCCAGCAAATAGGGAGGTTCCCATGACGACGCGTCGCTCGCTTGCTTCGATCACCGCCTTAGCCGCCACGATTGCCGGATTGGTGCTGGCGCAAGTCCTCGTTACCGCACAGGCAACCGCCAATGATTCGACGGCCAGCGAAGCATTGGACACCGCCACGCACGGCAGATGGCAAGCCCGATCTGCAAGGAGTGTACGCCAACGCGACGCTGACGCCTCTCGAAAGGCCCAAAGGTCTGGGCGCCAAGGAATTCTACACGGAACAGGAATTCGCGGAATTGATGAAGCGCATCCAGCAGGGGATCGTGCCGGAGGAGGCAGACCTCGGAAACGCCGCCCCGCAGGATGTGCGCTACGATCTCAGCCTCTACGGTTTTGATTTGACCAAGGCTACGCTCGCTTCCAATAAACGGACTTCGCTCATCGTGGGGCCGGAGGGCAGGGTTCCTCCCATGCTGCCCGAAGCACGCAAGAGAAACGCCGAACGCGCCGCGAAGAATAAGGGTCATGAATTCGACAGCTACGAGAACCGGCCGTTGCAGGAGCGTTGCATCCTGATGGCGCAGGAGCGTATCCCGATGCTTCCCGGAGCCGCTGACAACAACCTGCTGCAGATTGTCGAGGGGCCGGGGTACGTGGTTTTGCTGCATGAGATCGACCACTCGACGCGGGTAATCCCGACTGATGGGCGTCCGCATATCTCGCAAAATATTCGCGAGTATCAAGGCGACTCGGTGGGCCATTGGGAAGGTAATACGCTTGTGGTGGACACCACAAATTTCACCGACCTAACCGCTTTCCGGGGATCCGGCGAGAAACTCCATCTGGTGGAGCGCTTCTCACGCCCCGACGAGAAGACGCTGCTGTATCAATTCACGGTCGAGGATCCAACCACGTGGGATAAACCCTGGACCGCCGAGATTCCGATGGCGAAGGCGCAAGGGCCGGTCTATGAGTGGGCGTGCCACGAAGGGAACTATGATGAGTTCGTGACGATACTCCGCGGAGCCCGTGTTGAAGAGGAAGCGGCAAAGGAAGCGGCGAAGTGAGCGCGATTATTTAAGGGAGGAACGATGCGTGTAGCTTCTTCGGCTGCTTTGGCGGCCTTAGTTGTAGTTATGTCGGCGGTGCCTGCGGCCGGTCAAGCCGCTCCCGCCGCAAAGAGCGCCGTCAAAAAGGCGTGGACCCCACCACGCACGCCCGAAGGTCAGCCCGACCTGCAGGGAGTATGGACCAATAACACCGTTACTCCTTTGGAGCGGCCAAAGGATCTTGCCGGGAAAGAGTTCTATACCGACGCAGAATTGGCGGCGGGTATGAAGAAGGAGCATGAGCGGCTGGATCTAAACGTTGAGGAAGGCCGTCCCACAGAACCCGGCACTGCCGATGACGTACATTACGATTTCAGTGAGTACGGACTGGACCGGGCCCAGACCAAGCTCGCGTGGAACAAGCGAACTTCCATCATTGTGGGGCCGGAGGGCACCATTCCTCCGCTTACGCCGGAGGCTGCCAAGCGGCGGGCGGAACGCAGAGCCAAGGCCAAAGGGCATCAATTCGACGGACCCGAGAACATGTCACTGAGCGCGCGGTGCATCGCCCGGGCAAATGTGGGTCCGCCGCTGCTTCCCTCGGCCTACAACAGTAATTTGCAGATTGTGCAAGGCGCAGGATATGTGGTGATTGAAGCCGAGATGATCCACGATGCGCGGATCATTCCCACCGACGGGCGGCCGCATATCGCCAAGAACGTCAAACAGTGGATGGGCGATTCGGTAGGGCATTGGGAGGGAAACACGCTGGTGATCGATACCACGAATTTCACCGACCTCAATCCGTTTGAAGACGCGCAGAACGTGCACGTGATGGAACGGCTGACCCGCGTCGATCCGGACACCATCCTCTATCAGTTCACGGTGGAAGACCCTGGGATGTGGACCAAGCCGTGGTCGGGAGAACTGCCCATCACCAAGATGCAAGGGCAATTGTATGAGTACGCTTGTCACGAGGCGAATTACGGACTAGTGAATACCCTCAATGGAGCTCGCGTGGCCGAACAAGAAGCCGCGAAGAAGGCAGGGAAGTAGTGGTATCGACAAAAAGCAAGAAGGGGGACAGATGAGAACAAGGCTATTGGTTATGGTGGCTGCTCTTGGTCTGCTCACGGCTGCGGTACCGGTGTGGGCGCACCACGCATTTGCCGCGGAATTCGACCAAAAAAAGCCGCTTACCTTGAAGGGAACGGTGATCAAGTGGGAAGTGACCAATCCGCACTCCTGGATACACATGTCCGTGAAGGGCGAAGACGGACAAGCGGTAACTTGGATGATCGAAGGCGGCAGCCCGAACAATTTGTACCGGCTGGGCTTCACCAGGGATTCACTGCCTCCCGGGGCGGAGATCGTGGTCGAGGGTTACCAGGCGAAGGACGGGTCGAATCGAGCGGTCGGCAAGAATGTGACGTTTACCGACGGCCGGAGGCTTTTCCTCGGGTTGCAGATGCCCGGTAGCGACGGGGAGAAGAAGTAGACTTCTCTCCGCGCTTATCGCGGTTTCAGCGGAGCGGGTTTGCCGAATTTCGTCTCGTCCACAGGACGTTGGTCTTAATCTCGCGAAGCTCGATTGCATCGCGTCCGTCCAGCCACGCGTAGGTGATTCGGAACGGCAGTTTCATTCCGTTGACGTCGCGATAATCGGCGTAATCGATTTGAGTGGGAACGCGGCCAATCGGCGAGTTGCCATAGCGCAACTCGCGCAGAAGCAAGCCGGTCTGCTTGTCGAAATAGAGCGTTACCAGAAGGCCTCTTGGCCCGGTCCCCTGAACCACGTCGACGCTGTGTTCCTGGGCAGACGCAGCATTCTGTTCCAGCGAAGACTGGCTGGATGGCGCGGGAAGGTCGGTGATGGAAGTCGGCGGACCGCTTTTCAAATTCGTGAGAATCTGTTTGATCTGCCCGGGAAAAGAGAGCTGGGCGTCAAACCTGGCCCCGTCCAGATCGCCGCCGCCTAACTGAAACTCCCCTACGACATTAAGCGGTGTTCGCACCCAACCGGTGCTTCCATCGTAGGCTCTGATCTGGTCGCCCCGGCCCGTCTCTGCCTTAAACAGGATGATAGTGGCGCGCTTATCCGGAAATTTCGCGACAATCTCCACGTCGCCGCCGCCGCCGAATCCTCCGAACCCTACGCTTGTGCCCCTCGCGTCAAAGCTAGTGAGGCCAGCCAAGCGCTCAGCGCCGCCTGAAGCCTGGATGTATTTATTGAGGATGGCGTCGGCGGAAGGGAATCCTTGAACCTGTTGGATGACATCGTCCGGCAAGAGGTCCGGCATGCCGTAGATAACGTCCATCGTGGGCGTGACCATGGGTTTGTCGCGATTGCGATGACAGGTCCAGCAGGTCACCACTTGACGGCCGCCGAAGTTGGTCTTATTAATTGTGGCGACCATATTCACCATGCGGCGCGCCATTACTTTGCGCGGAGTATCGGCGGCCCAATCCACCAAGTTGGTGCCGGCATTGGTGTGACAATCCGCACAGTCGAATTGGAGGGCGGCGGTCATGATCCCCATGGTCTGCAGAAAATCGTCGACGGGAATTCCTCTCAATGCCTGAATGTTCTTGAAGACCTGTTCCGCCAGAAGCGGCTTGTCCGAGGACGCGGTCTGAGCGACTGCCAGCCCAGCGCCGATCAGAGGGACGACAATGAGTTTGGTGGCTGCGAGGCATCCGTCTGGACCATTGGTTATCTTGACCTCTTAGCCGCATAAATATTGTCAAGTCCCTTCCATGAGCGAATGTGTCGAGAGGCAAGCTGTATATTACAATCCTTTCTGATTCGGCACAAGGCGGCACGACTGTGTCTGTCGCGCGAAGTCTTTCCGGTATACTTGTCAAAACTGGAGGATGAGTATGAAATTGCTCCTGACGCTGGTGCTGGCTTCCACCGGGTTCGCGGAAACCCATCAATTTGCTCCGACGAAATTCTACAATACCTTCTCCGGCGCGCATCCGCCAGTGCTGCACATCAAGCCGGGCGACCACGTGGTCACGTCGACCATCGACGCGCGCGGCTTTGACTCAGCCGGCGTGCAGCGCGGCCAGCGGCCCAATCCGGAGACCGGTCCGTTCTATATCGACGGCGCCGAACCTGGCGACACGCTGGTCGTTCACTTGCTGCGCCTGGAGACCAACCGGGCCACCGGCTTCTCCGCGTCGCTGCTGGCCCCCTATACCGCCGACCCCGATTTTTTGCGGAGCGAAGCCCTGCGCGAAGCGAAGCAGGCGACCTGGCATATCGATAAGCAAAAAGGCATCGCGTATAGCGATCCAGCCGATTTCAAGGGACCACGTATTGAGTTGCCGTTGCGGCCCATGCTGGGCTGCATCGGTACGGCTCCGGACAATCACGCCGCGATTCCTTCGAGCACCGCCGACAACTTTGGCGGCAACATGGACTACAACGGCATGGGCGCGGGCGCGACGGTGATGCTGCCGGTATTTGAGCCGGGGGCGCTGTTCTTTCTGGGCGACGGTCACGCGCGGCAGGGCGACGGCGAAGTGGTGGGCAGCGCGATTGAGACATCGCTCGACGTCGAATTCTCGGTGGACCTCGTGAAAGGGAAGAAGATCAACTGGCCGCGCCTGGAAACCCAGGACTACATCATGGTGCTGGGCAGTTCGCGGGCGCTCAATGAAGCCTTGCAGCATGCAACCACCGAGCTGATGCGCTGGCTGATGGACAGCTATGGATTCGACGAACGCGGCGCCAGCCTGCTGCTGGGTCAAGGAATGGAGTACGACATCTCGAACGTGGTGGATCCGGAGTTCACGATTGTCGCGAAGATGCGCAAGCGATATCTGGGATCGCCGCGTTAAGCGCGAGAACGCCGGTTAGATCTTTTCCTTGCGATGGGGCAACTGAGATCGGGCGTGCTTCACAATGGCGACGAAGCGGCGCCCCAACTCGTGGATGCGCTGCGACTGACGAAGCCGAATGGACTCATGCGGGATCAAGGCGCCGCCTATCCCGAGGGCCGTCGCGCCAGCCATAATGAATTCCGCCGCGGTCTCCTGATTGACTCCCCCGGAAGCGATCAGCGGTATGTGCGGATAGGGTCCTTTGAGCGCTCGAATGTAGTGAGCGCCTCCCACTTCAGCACAGGGAAAAACCTTTACAAAATCGCAACTGGATTTCCAGGCCTTCAAAACCTCCGTAGGGGTAAGCGCGCCGGGGATGATCACAGGGCCGACTTCGCTGGCGGATTCTAAGGCTCCTAAATCCACTCCCGGGCCGGTGAGGAATTTCGCTCCGGCGTCCAGGCAGCGCCGCGCGGTCTGCGAATCTGTGAGTTCGCCGGCGCCCACAATGAGATCCGGATAGCTTCGCACCAGATCGGCGATGATCTCGATCGCGCCAGGTTCAATGGTCGCGAGTTCGAGGATGGGAATGCCGGCAGCCGAAATTTCCTTTGCCGCGAATTGGGCATCCTCGCCTGAAGAAGCGTGAATCGACGGGATGATTCCTATCTCTTGAATGCGGGTGTGAATCTCCGCTCTGGTCATCATGGTGCTCCACCTTAGGATCGCGCAATGAGGGAGGCGGATTTAGTGGCCTGCTTATTTGCTGACCGAAGACCCGGTAGCATCCAGTTGTGCTTTCAATTTGGCGCCAGTCACCGGCTTCGTAATGTAATCGTCAAAGCCGGCCTCAAGCGCCCGGTCCCGGTCGCCTTGCATGGCGAAAGCGGTGAGGGCAACCACCCGGAGATTCTTAAGGACAGGATCGCGGCGGATCTCTCGCAGAACCTGAAAGCCATCCATCTCGGGCATTTGTATATCCAAGAGCACCAAATCGGGCGGCGACTGGCGGATCTTTTCCAAGGCTTCCGATCCATTGGACGCTTCTTCCAGGCTCGAAACAATATCGTTCAGAATTTCGCGGACCAGTTCGCGGCCAGCCGGATTATCATCCGCCACCAGGACCCTCTTTCGGGAGTTCTTTCCGGCCAAGCGGCGGAGATTTGCCAGGAGCGCGGGCCGCCAACCGGTTCCTTTTTTGAAAAGGGTCGCCGACTGAGCCGTCAGGGCGGCCCGCTCGCGCTCATCCAAATCCTTCACGGTAAGCACCATCACAGGAACAGCTTTCCATTTTTCCTGCGCTCGGATTTCCGTCAGGAATTCAAAACCGTTCCGCCCTGGTAGCAGCAAATCGAGAACAATCGCGTCGATGTTCGACCGCTCCAAAATACGTAGCGCCTCGTTGGTATTTTGCGCCGTTAGCGGGGTATGGCCCTCCGCGCCGAGGGTGTCTTTGATGAGCTCCCGGGTCTCAGGATCGTCGTCGACGATCAGTACTCGCAGCGAGTCGTCCAACTTGAGAGTCTTGTTCACGGCGTGAAGTAACGCCTCTTTGGCGAGCGGCTTCGTCAGGCACGCAGCCGCCCCCAGAGCCTCACCCATCTTTCGCTCGTCAACCGTCGAGACGATAATCACCGGGATGCCGATCGTCTCGGGAGCGGTCCTGAGATCGTGCAATGTTTCCCAGCCGCTCTTACCTGTCAGGTCCATGTCGAGGAGAATCAGATCCGGCCGAAGGTCCTTGGCTTTATAAAATGCGTCCGCGCCGGAGGCCGCGATGTTGGTGGCGAAGCCCCCGCGCTCCAGCAAATGGGCGGCTTCTTCGCGCCAGCCCGCGTGATGACTCGTAATCAGAAGCAACGGTCCGACGGGCGTGGTCTCCACACCGGGCTCGGTTTCGCCGACAGTCCCCGGCCCAGCGCTGACCGGCAAAGTGAAAAAGAAGCGGCTGCCTTTGCCGGGCTCGCTCTCCACCCAGATCTTTCCGCCGTGATGCTCCACCAGGCGTTTAGTAATCGCGAGACCTAATCCGGTTCCCTCGCGCACGCCCTTGGTGGTAGCGCTGGCCTGGCGAAAGCTCTCGAAAATTTCCCGTTGATCCGCGGGAGCGATACCGATCCCGGTGTCGCCGACCAGAAAGCGAACCGATCCGCTCTCGACCGTGGATTCGATCCAGATTCGGCCGCCGGCCGGGGTGAACTTGATGGCATTACTGAGCAGATTGTAGAGGATTTCCTTGAAACGAAGGCGGTCCGCCGGCAGCACCAAACTAGTGTCGACGTCGCTGTCGACCGTTATGCTCTTGGCCGCGGCCAGCGGGCGGATACTGGTGAGAACTTCGGCGACCGCCACAGCCATTGCGAACGGTTCGAGGCGCAGTTCCAGGCGTCCGGCCTCGATCTTGGACAAATCCAAAATGTCGTTAATCAGTTCCAGCAGATGATTGGCATCGCGTTGGATGTGGGTTACGAAGCGTTTCTGCTTGTCGTTCAGAGCCCCGGCGCGTTCCTCGGACAGCAGTTCGGAGAAACCCAGAATTGTATTGAGCGGAGTCCGCAACTCGTGGCTCATGCTGGCCAGGAACTCGCTCTTCAACCGGTTAGCGCGTTCCACTTCCCGGTTTTGGATGGAAAGCTCTTCATTGGCCACCGCCAATTCCGCCGAACGCCGCTCCAGGTTTTGATTTAGCACCTTAATTTTCTCTTCGGCCGCACGCCGGGGACTCACATCGCGAATGACGCAGAGGACCCGGCCGACTTCCACGCCCTCCAGGGGGCTCAGATTAATATCCACGGCAAATTCAGTCCCGTCCTTACGTAGCGCAAACAAATCCAGACCCGCACCCATCGGGCGTCTCCCGGGGTGGGCGGCGTAGTGCTCCCGGTGAGAGACATGGCTATGGACGAAGCGCTCAGGAATGAGCGCCTCTACATGCAATCCCAGCAACTCCTCGCGAGTCCACCCAAACATACGCTCAGCTTCGGGGTTGGCGAGAGCGATTCGACCCCCAGCGTCGACTTCAAAAATCGCATCGGGTAATGATTCCAAAAGCAGCGACAGGCGCTTTTCCAAAGTCGTACCTTCAGAATTCGGTGGAAGCCGGTTCGCCATTTGCTGTCCAAGCTTACTGCACTTTTGGTTCCGCGATCACGTCACGGGACGCTTCGCAAGCTTCGAGCATCCGGCTTCGCGGGATTTGCCCGCCAGTTCGCTGAGCGGGCAAGTAGTTGTTTGGGTTCACAGCTACGCTGCCGCAGCCTTCTGATCTGCGATTGCCTGAGGCATCTTCTTCGGAGCCTTGACGGTCAACATCCCGTTCTCGACGTTGGCGGTCACATGGCCGACGTCAATGGGCTGCGCGATCTCGAACCGACGGTACAGGGCCTTCTCGTCGAATTCGCTGTAAAGCACGCCTTTCTCTTTTTTCTCTGTGCGCTTTTCGTGGTCACCCCGAATTACAATTTCCCCAGGCTGCGCGGTTACATGAACTTCTTGGGGATCGAAGCCCGGTACCGCTACTGTAATTTCGACTTCGTGTTCGGTCTCGGCTAACTCGGCCGGCGGCACCCAAAACAGATCCCGCTCGGCTTGAACCCAATCCGCCAGGTCTTTGCCGGGACTGTATCCCCGATGCTCAAACAACTCAAAGGCTCTTTGGCGAACCATCTCGACTGTGTCTTGGAGAGCCTTGAGGGTTGGAGCAGTCTCTACTTTGTCGTTCTCCACTCTATGGACCGGAATATTTGCCATGATCGGTCTCCTCGCCATGTTGACGTGCAATTGAGAGGCCGCAGCGAGTGGTGCTCTGGCGCTCGCGAACTATTTCACCTGGATGTCGCGAAGGTAGCGGGCTAGGTTATCGATGCGGACGCGGCCCAAATCCTGGTCGCGATCCACGTGAGAAAAGATGGGGCCCCAGACCGGCATTTGGCTGCTGCCGTGACCGGTTGGCGGCAGCGTCTCTCCCGAGATGATGCTTTCTATTCGCATCAGTGGAAAAGTCCCGCCGTTGCGGGCGGCGATGCGGGTCAAATCGGACGGTTTCACCCTGAGTGACGCGGTCATAACGCCGTCACCTTTTGCGCCAACGCCATGACAGGACGCGCAGTAGGCTTTGTACAATTCCGGCCCCTGGATCGAATTGATCAGAGGCGTCGATTTCGGCTTCTCACGGTGCGAGTTCTGCGCCGCGCAAATACTTCCCGCCCACAGCGTCGCACTTAACGCCAAACCAGCCCGATATTTTGTGATCACGATAGCTCCTTGTGTCTCCATTATGAGCGCTCAAGGGAAGGTCCGTTAAGACGACCGTGCAGCCGGGGTGTCGCACTGGGCGATTTCACGCCACTCGCCCGGTGGTAATAGCGGCTCTTCCCCCAATCGGCGCATATGTTTGGCGAAATTCTCAGAGGATACGCGCCATCGCGGCGGCTTTGTGCTTGGCGGGCTTGGCACGAGGATTGCACCTCTGTATACTTCAGGAGGCAAGAAAATGCCCGATATCAAGCACATTCTTTTCCCAATTGATTTTTCGGACCGCTGCAATAGCGGGGTTCCCTTTGTGGAGGAAATGGCTCGCCGAAACGGCTCGAAGGTCACGCTGATCTCAGTAGCGCATCCGTACTTCACAGGCGGATTGGAGGCGGCGCCGATGATCGATCCGCAGTTGATTCTGGATGACGTGAAGCTCCAGCTGGATAATACGTTCACTCGCGACTTCATCGGTCTCACTGTGGATCGCGTGGCGATGCTGGGCGATCCGGCACGCGAGATTGCCGATTTCGTTGCGGCCAAAAAGGTCGACTTGGTGATGATGCCCACACATGGGTACGGCCCTTTCCGCCAATTGTTATTGGGGTCGGTTACGTCCAAGGTGCTGCACGACAGTCACGTGCCGGTTTGGACGGCCGCCCACACCAGCGAAGCGGCGGATCGCAACCATACCGCAATGCGCAGGATTCTATGCGCCGTGGATACGAATCCAGCGAGTATCGAACTCATGCGGTGGGCGGCGGGGCTGTGTAAGAACCTCGGCGCAGCGTTGCGGCTGGTACACGCGGTGCCGAGCATCGAAGCTTGGCCCGAGAGGCAAATGGACCAGGAGTTTGAAGAAACCCTGCGCGAGAACGCGCGGCGGACGATCCAGAATTTGGAGAAGGCTGCGGACATCGATGTCCCGGTGTGCGTGGGAGCGGGCACGGTGCCGGATGTGGTGCGGCAAGAAGCGCTTGCAGCATGGCTCGGATCTGGTGATCATCGGCCGAGGCGCCCTGCAAGAGACTTTGGGAAGGCTGCGCACGCACTCTTACGGGATCATCCGGAATGCTCCCTGTCCGGTACTGAGCGTTTGAGTGTGGCTTCTAACCTGAGGGATTTCACCCAAGGTCCGATGATTTGACCCAGAGGTAGGGATACGTCGGCCCGAAGGGGGCCGGCTAGCGCGGCTGTTGCGCTCCTGAAGGAATTGAAAGAGCCGGTCCGCCAGTGTTAATGCGACTGCCATGGCACCAACCACCAATCAAGGGAACTACGAAAAGCCCGACGCCTGTAAGGATAACTTCAAATAAATGCGTCCACATATAAGAAAACTCGCCGCCAACTGCCATGTGCAGTTTGGCTGCCATCTATTGGACGTTGCTGGTGGCGATTTGCGTTACCGGCGTTCATGGAACCGGCGCGAGCGGTCACGATCAAGACAGCGGATAAGGCGATCGCGGCGGCGAGCGATAGCCAGACTCCGGGCATGGCGCGGTTGCCGGTGGCATGAATCAGATAGGTGCAGACGGCGGGCGTGAATCCGCCAAATACAGCGGTGGCCGAGCTATAGGCCAGAGCGAATCCGGTGGTCCGCATCTTGGCGGGCATCATTTCGACCATGAGCGGAGACATCGCGCCCTGATAGGCGGCAAAAAGAAACGCGAACCAAACTTCCACCGCCAGCAGGCGCGCGAAGGATGGCGCGGTCGATAGCCAAGCGAGGGCGGGATAAGCCGTTAATATCGCCGCGACGGTCGCAAAATTACAATCGGACGGCGGCCGATGCGGTCTGACAGCGCTCCTGAAGTAGGCAACAGGAGGAAGCTGGACAAACCGACTGCGAGTGTCACGACCAGCGTACCCGTCGGCGGCAAGTGGAGTTCGGAGCCACCGTAAGTGGGCGTGTAAACCGTCGCAAGAGTAATAGGAGACGGTGCTGAAGGTCGACATCATCATGCCGAGCAGCACCATTCTCCAGTTGGCCAGCAGCGATTTCAAAATCTCGCGCGTGCCGGGGTGCCGCTTGCGGGCGAGGAATTCCGGAGTCTCTTCCAGCGAGCGCCGCAGAAACAAAAGCAGCGGCAAAAGCGCGCATCCGGCCAACAACGGAATGCGCCACCCCCAATCAGCCATCTGCGCCTTGGAAAGATTAGTGGCGAGAAGCAATGCCGAGGGCGGCGGCAAACATCACGGCCGCTTGCTGGCTGCCGGATTGCCAACTGACGTAGAAACCTTTGCGTCCCGGCGGAGCGATCTCCGAGAGGTAGACGGCGACGCCTCCCAGTTCCACGCCGGCGGAAAAACCCTGCACCAGCCGGCCCAGCAGCACCAGCAGGGGAGCGGCCAAGCCCAAGACCGCATAGCCCGGAAGAACGGCGATCGAGAGCGTGCCGAAGGCCATCAGGGTGAGTGTCAAGAGCAGGCCGGCGCGCCTGCCGTGCTTGTCGATGTAGGAACCCAGCACGATGGCTCCGAGTGGCCGCATCAGGAAACCAGCGCCGAAGGTCGAAAGCGACAGCATCAGCGACGCGTATTCGCTAGTGCCGGGGAAAAAGACGTGTGCAATGGCGGGAGCGTAGAAGCCGAAGATCTGGAAATCGTACATCTCCAGCGCGTTGCCGGAAGCGACGCGCAGGATGCGACGAAGGTTCGCTGACCGGGCGGCGGATTGGCGCGACGAGGGCGATCAAGGAAAGCTCTTGTTCAAGAATACACGCCGGGGGCGGGGGTGGGACTTGCCCAACGCAGCCGCTGATTGCAGATTGATCTAATGGACGAATCCAAGCGCGAGAGTGCAGCGATGGTCATGCGTCAGATCAACCAGGCCTGGCTCGATGGCCGCGTCGAGGACCTTGCGCCAATGGTGCATTCGGAAATTGTCATGGTCTTTCCAAATTTCGCCGGAAAGGTTCAGGGCCGGGAGAACTTACTTGCCGGGTTCGATGATTTCCGCCGAAACGCGGTCATTCAGGGAATATCAGGAGCACGATCAAGCAAGTGGATGCCGCCGGCGGCACGGCTGTGATCACCTTTCGCTATGACATGGTCTACGTGCGTTCGGGCGAAGGATACCGTGCAACCGGCCGTGATCTGTGGGTGTTCCAGCAGCAGGATGGGGCCTGGATTGCCGTCTGGCGGGCCATGCTTGAAATGGAGGAAAACGCAGCCTAGCCGAGGCCAGCCACGCTATTACGTTAATCGGATGACGGTTCTCAAGGTTTGCGATCGTATCTCCCTACGCCGTCGTTTGACGTGAGCATGAAGTGCGTCACCGTGCCGTGGGAGTCCATGAAGAACTCCACAGGTGCGGCCGCCGAATCAAACCTCGTCTCCGATTGCGGAATCAGAGGAATGGCATTCATAAACAGTTGGCCATCGATTACGGTCAAGGTTTGGGTCCTGCCATAGAAACCCGCGATTGCCGGTGCTGCTCCGCGAAGTTCATACCTGCCGCCATACTTTGCGAGAACGGCTGAATCGATCTTCACCACTGCGTTTGCTTTTCCCACCAGATGGCCCGCGTCCCGATCCTCCTCGCAGACGGTTTCCAGCATGTCCGTATCAGGCGCGTAGTTCACCGCCATTGAGATGCTTAGCGGCTTGGTCAACGCCTTGGGATCGTCATACGTGATCTGGAACCGCATGTGACCAAAATCGACGCGCTGGAATCTCTCCGTCACGCGGAGGTCCTCAGAATGCGGGTGGCCGATTCTATCGAGCCAAGTCCGGTCATTGAAGCCCGCGCTTTCGACTACCAGCGTATCCCCCTCCCAGCGCCCAACCGAGTACCCCATCCAGGTCGGGTTCGGGTCTTTGGGTAGTTCACGCCCATCCATGAAAATCTGCCGATAAATGACGCCGCGCTCGTAAAGCAGCCCGATCACAGTCGGGGACTGAATAATCCGGTACAGCGTGATGCCCCCTGCAGTAAGAATCTCCAGGGGACCACCCGGGAGGCAGTGTGTAATGGGATCGCTACGATGGAAATCCGCGAGGTGTTGTTGGAAGATGGCCTCCGCCGCTGGTCGGAAGATCGCCTCGTCTTTCGGGTCTTGTATAACGTCAAGATTATAGGGGTTAAATTCCGGCCGCCAAAGTCCAGACAGGTCAGGCTTCCCATCGGGCGTGCGGGGCGCGGGAGCCGTTAGGATCGGTTTGCCGTTGCTAGCCCGGGGGATGCCTGGTGTGTGGAAGTCCAGCCATTGCGCGTGTAACGAACCCAGTAACAGCAGTAGTGCCGCCACGATCGCGATTCGGTGCATGAAAGTGGTTCTCCCTTTCCACGGGCGCCGCAGCGTAGGCCGCCGTCACTCTTTGAAGTCGATCATGTCGCGCTTCGCGTCGAGCTTTGTCGCGTCCACGCCGGGGACTTTTTTCAGATCGTCCAAGCGTCTTGAAGCTGCCGTTTTTCTGCCTGTAGCTTACGATGGTCGATGCAGATTCGGGAGAAATCTCAAGTGTTGCCTGAAGCTTTTGGTATCGTCCTTATTCACATTCGCATGGGCCGGGAAGGCCTTGGCTAGATATTCGACGATCGTGTCGCGCTCCGACTGTTTGACGTCGGGCGCTTCCTGCAGCATTTCAAGAACCTTATCTGCCCATTGCGGCTTGGTCAACTGCTGGGCGGCGATGCGCTCTGTGGTGTGGCAGTCACTGCAAACGGCCTCGACGAGATCCTTCCCAGGCCCGTCGGGCAGCCCTTCGGCGTTCGAAGGGAGTACCGCCGCGGTCAGTGCTGTGGCTACGACAAGAAACCTTAGGTCCACAGCTTTGGAATGAGATTTCCGCCGGTAACGGTGGGCCGCTCGGCGCGGCCGTTGTGCATGTATGTGGTCCGCAGATGATTCAGGCCGAGCAGATTGAGAATCGACGCGTGAATGTCCCAGACGTGATACGGATCTTCCGCGGCGCGCAGGCCGAGGTCGTCGGTGCTGCCGATGGTCTGGCCGCCTTTGACGCCGCCACCTGCCATCCACATGGTGAATCCCCATGGGTTGTGATCGCGCCCGTATTTGTCCGGACTCTGTCCCGGGATGACTTCGGCGAACGGAGTGCGGCCGAACTCGCCGCCCCAGACGACGAGGGTGTCTTTCAACATGCCGCGGGCTTTCAGATCCGCCAGCAAGCCGGCGACTGGTTTGTCGGACGCCTTGCACCACTTGCTGTGGTTTGCTTCCACGTCATGGTGCGCGTCCCAGCCGGAACCGGACCCGGAATAGACTTCGACGAAGCGCACGCCGCGCTCGACCAAGCGCCGGGCCAGCAGGCAGTTGGTGCCGTAGACCTTGGTCTCCGGCTCATCCATGCCATAGAGCGCCTTGGTGGCGTCGGACTCTTTGCGAAAGATCCACGGCTTCGGGCGCCGCGGACTGCATCTGGTAAGCGAGCTCATACGAGCGCGTGCGGGCGTCGAGTTCGGTATCGTCGTCTTTGTTGCGCCCGAAGTAATCGTTCAGCTTCTGGAGGAATTCGATCTTGCTGCGCTGCTGCTCGTCGGTAGTCCCGGCAGGCGGCTTCAGATTCAGGATGGGCGTATCGCCTTGGCGGAAGAGCGAGCCTTGATACGTGGCGGGCAGGAAGCCGGAGCCATAGTTCTGCACCGAGCCCAGGATCTCCTTGTCGTCCTGCATGACGACGAAGGTGGGCAGATTCTTCTGCGCGGTGCCGAGGCCGTAGGTCAGCCACGCTCCGAGCGACGGACGTCCCGCGAGCAGTGAGCCGGTATTCATCTCGCAGACGCCGCCGACGTGATTCACGGCGTCGGTATGGCAGGATCGGAGGACCGCGATATCGTCGACGTGCTGGGCGATGTTCGGAAGCCAGTCAGAGACCCACAAGCCGCTTTGTCCGTATTGCTTGAACGCACGCCGCGAGGGAAACATGCCCATCGCTGGGCTTGGAGCCCTGCGCGGTCAGCAGCGTCTCCGGATGAAACGAGGCCGGCATCGGCTGCAGCGCGTACTTCTCCAGCAACGGCTTGGGATCGAACAGGTCGACCTGGCTGGGGCCGCCTTCCATGAAACACCAGATGATGTTCTTGGCCTTGGGCGGCAGATGGGGCTGCTTGGGCGCCAGCGGATCGACGCCAGCGGCGTAGCCGTCTTCCGCCAGCATCGCACTCAGGGCGATCCCCGCGAGGCCGCTGCCAGCGCGCGTGAAGAACTCGCGGCGGCTCGAAACATTCCAGCGCCGCTGCAAGGTGTCCAGCATTTTATCTGACATGGCGTTCTTCCCTTTCATGCAAGATCAGTTGATGTACAGGAACTCGTTGGAGTCCATTAACATTTGCGACAGATCGACGACGGCAGCGGCTCGCGCCGGATCGATCCCCGCGGGCATGTTCGCCGGCAGTGGAGGTTTCGTCTTGTCGCTGTCGGCCAGGCGCTGCGCCATAATGGCGCTTTGCTTGGCCAGGAAATCCAACGCGAGTTTTTTCTCATCCGCGCTGGGGTCGCGTCCGTAAGTCAGCTTAAAAGCGCGCTCGACCTGGGCATCGGGAGTCAAGCCATTGTCGTTCAGAATGCGGCCGGCCAAAGCCTGCGCCCAATCGAGTATCAGATCCGTTGTTCAGCAGATCGAGCGACTGCGAAGGCGTCACGGTGTTCTTGCGGAAATCGCAACTCTCGAAAGTATTGGCGGAATCGAACTCCTGCAGCATGGGATAGCGCAAGTTGCGCCGCACGAAAATGTAAACGCTGCGCCGGTTATTCTGCGCCGGGTCCTTCTCCTCACTCCAGCGGCCGTAGCTGGATTTGGAAGCCAGCGTTCCGGGAGGAACCGGCGGGAAAACGCCGGGACCGCCCATCTGCGGATTCAGCAGTCCGCTGACGGCCAGCATGGAATCGCGAATCGCTTCGGCTTCCATGCGATGCCGGCCGTAGCGCCACAGCAGCTTGTTGTCGGGATCGACTGCCGCGGCCTTAGCCTGAAACTCCGACGACTGCTGATAGGTGTTGGACAGCAGAATCATGCGGTTCATTTTCTTGATGCTCCAGCCGTTGTCGACGAACGCCGAGGCCAGATAATCCAGCAATTCGGGATGCGTCGGACGGGAACCCATGAGCCCGAAATCTCCCGGCGTGGCTGCGATGCCGCGATCGAAATTATAGTTCCAGATGCGGTTGACCATCACCCGGGCTACCAACGGATTCTTAGGATCGGTGAGCCAGGCAGCCAGCGCGGTGCGGCGGCCGGTCGAATTCGGGAGCGGTGTAATCTTGGCATCGGAAGGATCGAGAATCGACAGGAAGCCGGGTTGGACTTCCTCGCCCTTCACGTCCAAATTTCCACCCTTGAGAAGATAAGTCGGCGGCGCGGTAGCGCTGAGGTCGGTCATGAATTGCGCTTGGGGCAGCGGCTCGGGCTTCAAGGAATCGAATTCCGCGAGCTGCTTCTTGAGCTCGGCGTAACGCTTTGCGTCGTCCTCGCTGAGGTTACGCAGCGCTTTGGCGTCGAACGGGGCGTTGATGGCTCATGAGCCCCCTGGCCGTATGGTTCATCATGGCCTGCACGGGATCGCGCTTGGCCGGGTCCATGAAAATGGCTTCCTGGACTTCGGGCTGATAGTAGGCCGAGCCAGTCTTCATTTTCTCCATCCGCAGCGGCGCTTCGATCTTTGCTATCTCGGCGCGGATGTCTTTGGTCTTCTCTTCCCAGACGGCCATCTGCTCTTCATACTTCTTGCGCGCATCGGCATCCTCAATGCGCAGTGGCCCGTCACCGGTGCCGGTATTGGCGAAGAAGGCCTGCAGGCGGTAGTAATCCTTCTGCAGGATGGGATCGAACTTGTGGTTGTGGCAGCGTGCGCAGCCGAACGTCAGACCGAGGAAGGTCTCGGCGGTCACGGTGGTCATGTCATCCAGCGTTTCCTGGCGGCGAAGGAACAGAGTGGAGGAGTTGCTCTCGTCGATCCAATGCCGGTTGAATCCCATGGCCACCAGCGCCTCGTTGTTTCCGGGATAAATTTCGTCGCCCGCGATTTGCTCCTTGATGAAACGGTCGTAAGGCTTGTCGTCGTTCAGGGCTTTGATCACATAGTCGCGATAGCGCCAGATATTGGGCCGTGTCTCATCGGCTTTGAAACCGTTGCTATCCGCATAGCGGACCACGTCCAGCCAGTGGCGCGCCCAGCGCTCTCCGTAAGCCGGGGAGGCGAGCAGACGGTCCACTATTTTTTCGTAGGCGTTGGGCGACTTGTCGTTCAGGAATTGCTGCGTCTCTTCCGGCGTAGGCGGCAGGCCGGTCATATCAATGGTGGCGCGGCGCAGGAGCGTGATGCGATCGGCCGGCGGATTGGGCGTCAGATTCTTCTCTTCGAGCTTCGCGAGGACGAACGCATCGATAGGATTCTTGACCCATGCCTGATTCTTGACGGTGGGCACAGCCTGGTGTTTGACCGGAACCAGAGACCAAAGATTACGCTGGGCGGGCGTGAAGGGCCCGGACTCGGCCGCGTAAACGGCGAAGGCGACGACAAGAGAAGCGCACAACACCACGACACGGTGACGCATTTACACCTCCAACAATCTGGCAAAAACTATATCATGTTGAAACATTGGGGTCAAAGGTCCTGTTAACCTACCGCTCGATGCATTGCGGTAACAGGCGTTTCATGATAGAGTTCGTGCCAGAACCGCACCGTCAATGTAGGTAAGTACAGGAGTGAACAATGAAGACAAAGATTGAGATTCGAGCGATCGTCGCTAGTCTGTTTGTGCTTGGGTTGGTGATATTTTCGGCAGCCCTACTTGTCTCAGCCCAAACCGGCAGTGAGACCAAGAAAGCAAAAAAGGAGCCGCCTCCGCTGGACACCGCCGCGTATGAAGTCTGGACCATGGAAAAATTGGCAAACCCGGGCTTTTTGGGCAGGTATGACGGACCACATCATGACTGCAGCGTCCAGCGCCGCAACGTAGGAGCCGCCCCGGAAAGTCACGACAATTTTGCTCACGTCCTCATTTTTACGAGTGGGTCGGGGAGCGTCAACCTGGGCGGAGAAATCGTTGCCGGACCCGACGGAAAGAAAACCGTTCAAGGCGGCGAGAGGCGTAAGATCGTGGTGGGTGACGTCTACCACATGGCGGTTAAGACGCCGCATTGGGTGATTCCGGACCCCGGCAGCTCGATCACCTACTTCGTTTGTAACCTCTACACGGACTAGTTGCCAGCCGTTGCTGCGGCAAGCTGAAGCGCGGCCGCGCCGCGGTCGCGTCCGTGCGCGTTTCCATCACACGTATTCCTTCCGCTGGGAATCGGCCCCACGTTCGTGGTTGTCGCGTTGACTCGCATAATCGGCCCCGGAACGTCGAGCCATTGCCATATCCTGCATTTATCGCACAAATCTCATGCCTATTAATGAGGAAAATAATACCTCCTCCCTTCGTGGCGTCGTTGTCTATTGACAGTTTCCTTTACCCGTGATACAAAGCTACAATGCCATTCGCGGAAACGCGTCTGGGGATTTAATCGGGGATTTTAACAGGTTGCGGAGAAATTCCGCTGGACGTTAAGGCAAGGGTGAATTCAGCAGCAGCAAAGCGCATACCTGAGGTTCTACGTTCGCGCAGTAGCTTCGAATCGCGAAGCAGATCTGATGTCATTCTTCCGCGAGCGGGTAGAGCTTTAAAGCTGCTGTAAATGTTCCATTCTTGTACTTAATTAGCGCCCGCAGCGGCTCTTGTCGGCGCACAGTTTGTTTGAAGGTTAGCACCATGTCAGAGTACTCTGGCATGAATATTTTGGGTGAAACAGGGAGATTCTGGTGGCAAAGAAACTTATTTTTGCAGTGGGGTATCTGTGCATGCTGGCTCCGTTTGCTTACGGCCAGGGGGCCGGGCAGATTGTTGGCTCCGTGCGAGATCAGAGCCAGGGGGTGGTTCCGAACGTCACGGTAACCGTGACCGAAGCCGGCACCGGCCAGGCTCGCAGCGTGGTCTCAGGAAGCGGCGGCGAGTTCATTTTCCCGAACCTGCGGCCCACCACCTACACAATTTCGGCAGAAGGCGCGGGCTTCCGGGCGTTTCGGCAGACGGATGTCGTGTTGCTTGCCAACCAGAGTCTGACCATCAATATCCCCATGGAAGTCGGTGCGGTGACCGAGACGGTCACGGTAGCGGGCCAGACCGTGCAGGTGGACACCAGTACCTCCACTCTCGCCGAGGTGGTGGAATCGACGCGAATCATCGAACTGCCTTTGAATGGGCGCGACGCGGCCAAGTTGAGCACGCTGATCGCTGGCACCGTCATGATCTCCACCAGCACCGAGACGGGAAAGGGCATCCCGGGCAACTTCTATCTATCGGCGAACGGCTCGGGCGTGGGACAGGTTTCCTACCGGTTGGATGGCAACTCGAACACCGATTCTTACTTTCAGTTGAATCAGGAGTTCCCGTTCCCCGACGCTTTGCAGGAGTTCAGCATCCAGACCAGCGGCTTCAGCGCGCAATATGGCAACAATGCGGGCGCTGTGGTGAACGCGGTGACCAAATCGGGAACCAACGACCTGCATGGCGGGGCATTCGAATTTGTCCGCAATCGTGTATTCAACGCCAAGGATTTTTTTGCGACGCAAGCCGACTATCTGAAGCGCAATCAGTTCGGCGTTTATGGCGGAGGCCCGGTCTTTATCCCTAAGCTTTACGACGGCAGGAACAAGACCTTCTTCTTCCTCGGCTGGCAGGGTACACGGCTACGCAACATCAACAACGCGAAGAATGCGAATGGGCCGACGGTGGAAGAGAAGAATGGAAATTTCGCGGCTTGCGGCTCAACGTGCGACAAAGCCACGATCATAGACCCCACCACTATAAGTGCCTCCAACCCTAAGGGCACCCCGTTTCCTGGCAAGCAAATCCCGACCACACGGTTCGACCCGGTGTCCCTGGCCTTCGCCAACCAGATGATGCCTGGTAGTTTGACCGGGAACGGCTTCTATACCTACCAGACGCCCGTCAGTCAGAATCTCGATCAGGGCATCATGAGAATTGACCACCAGATCAGCCAGAATGACCGGCTCACGCTGCGATATTTTATCGACAACTTTACCAATGCACCGACCTATGATCCGCACAATTACGTGACATTTTCCAATGGGTCGGAAACGCGGGTACACAACGCGAACATCGGCGAGATCCACACCTTCAGTCCCACGGTGCTGAATGACCTCCATGTCGGCTATACCCGGCAGTTTTCCCAGCGCGGTCCACCTTCTGGAATTCCAACGTTTCAGACTCTGGGCATGACCGTGAATCAAGGAATCCCCGAGGCGCCCTTTATTGAGGGACTCAACGTTTCAGGCTTTTTCAGCGCGGGGGATAATACAATTGCCGCCTTCACCCGGAATGGATTCGAGTTGGCGGACCGGGTGAGTTGGGTCAAAGGCCGCCACAGTCTGTCGTTCGGTTTCTCGATCGATAAACAGCGGGCGGACATCCGCAACTTGTTTCTGCGGCCCGGCACGGCGACCTTCTCAGGCAACGTCAGCGGCCTCGCGATGTCAGATTTCTTTCTAGGCGACCTGGGAACCTGGATCCAAGGCTCGGGCGAGTATAAGTATTTCCGGGCCACCTATCCGTCCATTTATGTCCAGGACGACTGGAAGGCCACATCGCGGCTGACGCTCAACCTCGGTTTGCGCTGGGAGCCGACCGGCCCGTGGATCGATGTTCGAGACCGGTACGAGAAATTCCGGGTTGGTGATTTCTACGCCGGCGTCCGCTCCAAACGATTCCCGCTGGCGCCCCCTGGAACCACGTTCTATGGAGATCCGGGCGTGCCTTATGGAGGAGTAGGGGCAAGCTGGATCAACCTCGCTCCGCGCCTAGGCTTCGCTTGGGATGTCTTCGGCGATGGCAAGACCAGCGTTCGCGGTGGCGCCGGAGCTTTCTATGACCAGCACGCGCGCGGCGACACGAACAATAACGGCGTAGATGCGGCGCCGTGGTCTCCACAGGTTCAATTCAACAATCGAGGCCAGTTCCGGGCGCCCTACATTACTTCGGGCGTGGCCGATCTCTTCCCGTTTGCGCCGCCGAGCGCGACCTCCATTTTCCCCGTCCCGACGGTGGAGACAACCTATAGAGACGAAACCTTGCCTACGCCGCTGGTTTATAACTGGAACGTGACTCTAGAGCGCCAACTGCCTTCCGACTTCCTGGTCCGTGCCTCCTACGTCGGCTCCCGCGGCATTCACGAGCGCCGCGTCCTGGAGTACAACTCGGCCGTTAATTTGGGGGGCGTCGGAACGTCAGCCTCACCCACCAGCACAACCGATGCGCGGCGCTTGTTCTCTCCCTTTTATTCATCGGGTCTGTTTGGTTATGGCGACAACGGCGTCGCCCGTTACAACTCCTTCCAGGGGTCGCTGCTCAAGCGCTATTCCCACGGTTTCACGATTCAGATGAACTACACTTGGTCTAAGAGTATTGACGACATCGGAACCGGACTGCAGGGCAACGGGGGCGGCGGCGATCAGGTTTTACCCTGGTACAGCCCGTTTTATGACCAGGTGCTCAAAGGACCGTCGGATTTCGATCACACGCACCGAATTGTCACGTCCTACGTCTGGGACATCCCGTTTGCCAACCATATGAAAGGCCTGGCGAAGGGAGTGCTGGGCGGCTGGCAGTTGACCGGTATCCAGCAATATCAAACCGGGTCACCTATGACGGTAAATAGCGGCGTAGACAACTCGCGGACCGGCCTCAACCGCGACCGGGCCGACGTGGTGATCGGGCAA
Source organism: Bryobacterales bacterium (assembly GCA_963779075.1). Lineage (GTDB taxonomy): Bacteria > Acidobacteriota > Terriglobia > Bryobacterales > Bryobacteraceae > Palsa-187. The sequence continues at coordinate 303,277 of CAVZWS010000006.1, read as the reverse complement.
TCGCTGGATCGTCCGGCCGGCGTGAATCCGCTGCAGCAATGGTTCAACAAGGCCGCCTTTACGCAGAATTTCCTGGGTACGGCTGGGAACGTGGGCAAGGGCACGCTGCGCGGGCCCAGCATGTTTGCGTGGGACATGGGAGCCTTCAAGAAAATTCCACTGAAGGGAGACAGAGCCTTCATGCAGTTCCGGGCGGAGTTTTTCAACATCTTCAACCACCCCATGTTCAATAACCCGTCGACCACGCTCAACAATGCAAATTACGGCAGGATCACGCAGACGCTGGCCAATGCAGGCGGGACGCAGGGCGATATTACGTCCGGCGGCCCTCGCATCATCCAATTGGCTCTGAAGCTGACGTTCTAGTAATAAGAGGGACGGAGCCTGATTATTGTTCCGAAACGGCATCGGCCGATTACGGGCTAATAATCAGGCTCCGTCCCTCTTTTTCTACAGCACGCGCAAGGCCTCAGCGGGGAATTGGATCACCCATTCGCGGTTGTCGCGCTGGCTCTCATATTCGGCCCGTGAAACGGTTACCCGCACCGGTGCGGGGATGCCGCCAGCGGAAAATTCCAGCCGCACTCCGTGAGGCCGTTCGACGGCTCTGAGCAGCGCGGCTGGGATCTGGTTGGGCCCCGGTTTGCCGTTGCGCGCCGAAACTTTGAGCTGTTCCGGGCGCACGCACAGGGTTACGCGGTCGCCTTTCAGGTGGCCCGGGAAATAGGGGCCTTCCAGTTCGAATTCGCCCACTTGCAGGCGGCTGGTATTGCGCCCGGGATCGAGCGTCCGAATCTCGCAGTCGAGCAAATTGAAGGCGCCCAGCAAGCGCGCGACTTCGAGAGTCGCCGGTTCGTCGAGCACCGAGCGCGGCGTCCCCTTCTGCACGATCTTGCCGGCGTGCAGAATCAGCATTTCCTCACCCAGCTCGAAACACTCGGTCAGATCGTGCGTCACCAGCAGCATGGGCGTGGCAAATTCGCTGCGAACCTGCCGCAGGACTTCGTAGAATTCCGCGCGCAGCACCGCGTCGAGACCGGTGGCCGGTTCGTCGAGCAGCAGCAGTTTGGGCTCGCCGATCAACGCGCGCGCGATGCAGCAGCGCTGGCGCTGGCCGCCGGAGACCTCATGCGGACGCCGGCCCGCCGCTTCCGTCAGCCGGAATTTTTCGAGCATGTCGTGGACCCGCCGGTGCCGTTCCAGGCGCGGCTTGCGCTCGGCTGCGAACGCCAGGTTTTCGCGCAGCGTCATATGTGGAAACAGTGCGTAGTTCTGAAACACATAGCCGCAGTTGCGCTTTTGGGGCGGGAGATGCACCCCGGCCGCGGCGTCGTAGAGAATCTCGTTGTCCAATAGGATGCGGCCTTCGTCGGGTTGCGTGAATCCGGCCACCGAATCGAGCACCAGCGTCTTACCCGCGCCGCTGGGGCCGAAGAGCACAGTGACACCGGCTGTCGCCGAAAATTCCAGATCGAGAGTGAACCCCGCGGAATCGGGTCTGGGGGCGAAGGATTTGCGGAGCCGGGCCTGCAACATGGCGCTTCAAAGCCGGCTGGGGCTAAGGCGATTGGCGAGTGTCAACAAGAGCAAAGCCGCCGCCGAAACGATCAGCACCAGGGTTCGCGCGAGAGCGCCGTTGCCGGATTCGACCGCCTGGTAGATGGCCACTGCCACGGTCTGCGTGCGGCCGGGGATGTTGCCGGCCACCATCAATGTGACTCCGAAATCGCCCAAGGACCGCGCGAAGGCCAGCGCCGTGGCTGCGAGAATCGAACGCCACGCGAGCGGCATGGTCACCCTCCAGAAGAGTTTCCATTCCGATGCGCCGAGGTTGCGCGCAGCGCGTTCATAGCTGCGATCCACGCTTTCGAGAGCCGCCCGCGCCGACTTCACCAGTAGCGGAAGTGCGTGCAGTAGCGCGGCGACGACAGCGGCTTTCCAGGTGAATACCAATGGCGATCCGAAGATTGCTTCCCACAGCTTCCCCAGCGGGCTGGCGCGCCCCAGCAGCACTAGCAAGTAATAGCCCAGAACTGTAGGCGGCAAAACGAAGGGCAGCGTCACTGCCGCATCGAGCACGTCTTTGCCGCGGAATTGCCGGTTGGCCAGCAGATAGGCGATCCAAAGGCCGCCGCCAAACGCCAGAGCCGTCGACAGGAGCGCAACGCGCAGGCTGAGCCACAACGGGAACCAGTCTATTGCCATAAACAATCTATTGCCATAAAATCACGATCGTCATCGGATGTTAGATTATAGCGGGTTGGAGCGGCGCGTAGCGGAGAAAATAATTACGGACAAAAATTCACGACGACTCATCGTCTTGGAAAGCATCCGGCGTTTCACTCGCTTCGGCTTCCGCCTGCGCGATCAGATCCTCTTCGCTGATTTCGGACTCCAGAATTTCACAGGCCCGATCGTAGGCCGCTGTGGGGACCATCAATCTTAACTCGCCGATCCCGGTCCACGCCGCTGCCTGTTCGTTCTCGAAAGAACACGGGATTTCGGCCGACTGCAGCAAGCCTCGCGCAAAATTGGCTTCTTCCATGGATAGGAAGGTTGCCACCATTGCAGGCCGTCTTCCGTCTGGCCGGGCGCGTCATCGCTCGGATGATCCGCGGACGGCGCATTCTCTTCCGCGTCCGGCTGGGCCAGCTTACGCTCGGCCAACTCGGCGTCGTAACACATGCGCGCCGTAGCCACCAATTCGTCGCGATCGATCTCCAGCAGCGCGTCGTCAGAAAGCAACGCGTAATGCCGTTTGAAATCCTCCGGATCGATTTGCACGCGTCACCTCGTTTCCTTCCGAGTTGCTCCAGCCGCCAGCCGCTCCAGCGCCTCACCGTGCAAACGGAAGGTCCGCCAGTCCTCCAATGTAACCGCACCCAGCCGGTGATAGAAATCAATCGACGGCTGATTCCACGTCAACACCGACCACTCCATTCGCCCGCAGTCTTGTTCCTTCGCAATTCTCGCCAGACGCTTCAATAGCGCGCTCCCGATTCCGCGGCCGCGATACTCCGGCTCCACATAAATATCTTCCAGGTAAATACCGCGTTTGCCTACGAAAGTCGAAAAATTATAGAAATAAAGAGCGAATCCCAACCGCGGCGTCATCCGCGAAGGCCATGAGGGCGTACGCGGTGCGCTCGGCCCCAAACAGAGCTTGCCGGAAATCATCCTGGCTCGCAACCATGGCGTGCTCCAGCTTTTCGTATTGGGCCAACTGCCTGACCAAATGCACAATCGCAGGCAGATCGCGTTCCGTCGCAAGCTCGATTCTCAACGTCATGTCCCCGATTGTTTCATTTCCTGGCGATGTCTCGACGCCACGCTGCGGCTAACCCCTCCACAGTGGTACCTTGACATTTCGGAGGCCTTTCGCAAGTACGAGGTACTATGCATCCCAGAACTCCACGTTGCCTCTTTCCTGATCGCTCTTCTGCTGCTCAATTTCTCTGGCCTTCCGGTGCGGGGTCAAACTCCCACCAGCCTGCAGATTGTGATTGTAGAAGGGGAGGGCGCGATTAACAACGTCAAGCAGCGCGTCAATCGGGAACCCATCGTTCAAGTGGAGGACGAAAACCACAAACCAGTCGCCGGAGCCGCTGTCATCTTTTTCCTCCCCAATCAGGGACCCGGCGGCACGTTCTCGCTAACGGCACGACTTCCCTGACCACCACCACCAACGCGCAGGGCCAGGCGGTGGCCCGCGGCATCCGCTTCAACAATCAAGCCGGCACCATGCAGATCCGCGTGGCCGCTTCCTTCGCGGGACAAACCGCCAGTGCGATCATCACGCAAACCAACGTGCTCGGCGCAGCGGCATCCGGAGGCTCGGTCGGCGGCATGAGCCTCACCACGAAATTATTGATCATCGGCGCGATCGTGGGGGGAGGCATCGCGGCCGGTGTGGTTGTCGCGAACCGCGGGGGCGGTTCGACGACGGCCATCCCCACTCACCACCATCACACCCGGCACCGTCACCGTGGGAGCGCCATAATGATGCGGCGATACGCGAATTCTGCGAGCGGCAATTTTCCTTGCGCTGGCGGGCGCGGCCTGGGCCCAGGTGCAGGAGCACCGGTTATGGGTTATCTTCCGGACGGAGGCACGTTGCGTATGATTTCCGGTATCCCGGCCGCTGGCTCGGTAGGCGCTGGGATTACTGCCGGGCGGCGCGTTCTCCCGCATCGAGGTTTCTCCAGACCAGACCCAAGCGCTGGCGGTTGCGGCCGATAGCGGCGCAGTGATGCTATACACGATTGGCTCGGGTGCGAGCGTGGCGGTGCAGGGAGTGTCTTCCGCTCCGGACCGCATCGTATTCAGCCCCAGTGGAACGGCGGCCGGATTGTGGTTCTCGGCCACCCGGCATTTTCAGTTGCTCCATAGCTTGTCGGCGAGTCCAGCGGTGCAGGATATCGATTTCTCTTTCACTGGCTCCGATCCGACGAGCCTTGGCGGTCAGCGACGACGGCCAATGGATGCTGGGAGCTTGGCCCTTCAGCTTATACGCCATCGGCCCTTCCGGCAACGCGATGGTCCTTCCGGTGAGCGGCGCGGCGGAGGCGGTGTGCTTCTTCCATGGACGAAATGATGTGGCAGCGATCACGAGCCACTCAGGTGATTCTCATCACCGACATCGCCGGCGCGGTTGCGCCCAACGTGATCTGGAGCAAGCCCGACGATCCGCCGCCGGCAGATCCCGCCACGGCTCCGCCCGTAGAAGTAGCCGTCGGGCTCGCTACGTCATTTGATAACCGGTATCTGAGCGTCGCTGGAAACCTGGGGTCGCTATCGACATTCGACCTGACGGCCGGCACCAGTATCGGCGTGAATTGCGCTTGTTCGCCCGCCGAGCCTTTATGGAATGGGCGGATCGCTATTCCGCGCTGACGAGCCTGACCGATGGCGTCGTCAAAGTGTTCGACGCCTCCAGCAACGAGGTTTGGTTCGTGCCGCTCGCGACGCCGGCGACGCCTCCCGCGACAGCCACTGCCGCCAACGGAGGCCCGCAATGATCGCGCGCCGAGCTATTCTTTTCGCAGTGCTGCTGACGGCGGCGTGCGCCAGCGCCTGGGGTCAAGCCGGACCATTCACAATCACCCCAACGAGTATACCGGTTGGGGGCGGCGTGTTTCCGTGTTGGGCAAGCGATTCCCACGCAGCAACTCGGCACGAACCCTTTCATCGACGCTGGCTTCACGTGGTCATTGAGCAGCGGAAGTCTTGCCTCCCGGTCTTACTCTCGACACTAGCCTTGCTCACCATTACCGGCACTCCTACGCTGGTCGGCGCCTTCACCTTCACCATAGGCGCCGTCGAAGTCTCGACCAACTTCAACGCATCCCAGCAGTATACGGTATATGTCTCCACAGGGTCGCCGCTGACTCTTACTCAGTTCGCGCCCGCCCCCGGGAGGCGCTGTCGGCAGCAACTATGCGAGTTTTGTATTCCAGGTTGCGGGCGGAGTGCCCGGCTATACTTGGGCGTTGCAAAGCGGAACTGACGCCGACGGATTGAAGCTGAATGCGGCCACTGGCTTGTTGTCCGGAATCCCGCTAACCGGAGGAGTGTTCCCGATTGGTGTTACTGTAACTGACGCCTCTGGCGCTCAGGCGTCGGCGAGTTTCAACCTGAATGTACTGGGAATTACCACCGCCGCGTTACCGGCTGGCGCACTTGGAGTTGCTTACGCGCAGACCCTTACCTCGGTCGGTGGCACTGGGCCCGTCACCTGGTCGCTAACACCTACGGGTAGCTTGCCGGGGCTTTCGTTAGACCCCATGACGGGTGTCATCGCGGGCACGCCCACGATGTATGGCACGTTCCCGTTCCAGGTTCATGTGACCAACACCGCGGCGAATCTGACCGCGACAAATCGTTCAGCATTAGCATCACGTCCCTCTTGACAGTGACGACCACCTCGCCGCTCCCCAACGGGGCCATTGGCGTCGCCTATTCGCAGACGCTGCAGGCAACCGGAGGAACCGCTCCCTATACCTGGAGCGCAACCGGTCTTCCGGCCGGGCTGCAATTGGATCCCACGACCGGCATTCTAAGCGGCACCCCTACGGCGGGGGGCACATCGACAATTTCGGTCACGGTCACCGACGCAGTGCACGGTACGGCAACCGCAAGCCTCTCGTTAACCGTCGGCGCGCTCACGATCAGCCCCGCCACTCTCCCCAACGGATTCGTGGGCGTCCCTACCCGGCGCCGCTGACGGTCGCCGGAACAACAGTGGCTAACTGGGCCGTCACGGTTGGTACGCTTCCTGCGCGGCTTGACGCTGAACTCCTCGACGGGCGTCATCAGCGGCAAGCCGACTGACGGCGGGAAGTTCGACGTTCACCATCACAGCGACTCTCGGGAATCGCGCTGGCGTAGGGACCGCCCGTGGTGCAAGCATTTACGCTGGTGATCAACGGCCCTCTGTCACCATTACGGGCCTTCCCTCCATCGGCGTGGCCGCGCACGCAATCGCCAGCAACGGTATCGCTGTCGGCGGAGCCTCTCCAGTGACCCGCTCAGCGGCACACTGACGCTGGCCTTCGCGCCCGCGGCCGGCAGCGCTCAGCCGCTTCGACGCGAAGTTTGCCAGCGGCCCACCCTACACGGCCAATTTCACCATCGCCTGAAGCCCACCTTTTCGACCACCGCCAGTGTGCCCGTGATATTAGGCACTGTGGCCGGAACCATTACGATCACGGCATCAATCTTCAGGATTCAATGGCATTGCTTACGCCGCCGGCGCCCGTCGTGGTTACGGTCAATGCCACCGCTCCGGTCATCAAAGGAGTCACTATTGCAGCGGTGACCAACAGCGGGTTTAGTATTTCCGTTACCGGCCTTTCGATCGCCGCGCGATATGACCAACGCGCTATTCCATTTCGCGTTGCCGACGAACACGCTACCTCACTTCAACGTCGACGTTACCGTTCCTCTCACAACTGCATTCACAGCCTGGTACGGGAGTCCCAGCCTCAACCGCTTTCGGCAGCAGTTCACGATGACGGTGCAGTTCACGTTCACGGGCCGCCGGGAACCACGGTCCCGTTCACTGCGGTAACTGTGACGATGACCAATTCGAAAGGCACTTCGAACAGCTTTGGCCCGGTCAATCCTTAAATCCGCCTGGCTCGTAAAAACTAAGCGCGTTGTCGCCGTGCTTCACGAGACGGGTGCGGTGAAGATCGCCATAGCGGTCCGCCAGTTTAAGGCGCGGCGGATGCTGGGCGATCACCAAAGGTGGCGGCTTTTCGCCCAGCAGGTCGAGCGCAGCCGTATATTCGTTTTCGAGCGCATACGGAGGATCCAGAAATACGATGCCGGCTTCGAGGCGCGGAATCATGGCGGTGGCGCGCCCTTGCCGCACTTCCGCGCGGCCCTCGATTCCGAGCGATCGCAAGTTCTCGCGAATGGCTTTGACCGCTGCGTACTTTTGCTCGACGAAAATGGCGCGCGCAGCTCCCCGGCTCAACGCCTCAATGCCGACTGCGCCGGTGCCGGCGTATAAATCGGCGAAGATCGGTACCTTCGATGCGCGGCGCCAGGATGTTGAACAGGGCCTCCCGCAAGCGGTCGGGGGTCGGTCGCACGTCGAGTCCCGGAAGACTCTTAATCGCACGGCTGCGAAACTCTCCTCCGATCACTCGCATCGCGGATCAGCCCACCTGCACCAATCCGTAGCGCCGCTGCCAATGATCGCGGATGAATGTGACCGCGCGGCGCAACTCCTGCTCGGAAGGCGGGTGCGCCACGAACGCCGCTGCCTCATTGCGCGCCACTTCCAGCACATCGGCATCGCGCACGATGCTGCCGATCTGCAAGGCGGGCAAGCCGGATTGGCGAGTCCCAAAGAATTCGCCGGGACCGCGCAGCTTCATATCCATCTCGGCGATATAGAAACCGTCGCCCGAGTCCACCAGGGTTCGAATGCGCTCGCGCGCGAGCTCGCTCATTTTTCCGGTCACCAGGATGCAATAGCTCTGCTCCGCTCCGCGTCCCACGCGTCCGCGCAACTGGTGCATCTGTGCGAGGCCGAAGCGCTCGGCCTGCTCGATCACCATCACCGACGCATTCGGTACGTCCACGCCTACTTCGATCACGGTGGTCGACACCAGAATCTTGGTCAGTCCGCGCTGGAACCTATCCATCGCGGCTTCCTTATCGGCGGCGGGCATGCGGCCGTGCAGGAGGCCCACTTCCAGATCGGGAAACACCAATTGGGATAGATGCTGGTGCATCTTTTGCGCCGCCTTCATCGCCAGTGTCTCCGATTCTTCGATCACCGGATACACCACGTAAGCCTGCCGCCCCAGCGCAATCTGCTTCTTCAGGAAACTGTAGACCTGCTCCACCTTATCTTCAGTAACGTGACTGGTGACGATGGGCTTGCGTCCCGGAGGCAGTTCATCGATCACGCTCACATCCAGGTCGCCGTAGATCGTCAGCGCCAGCGTGCGGGGAATCGGCGTCGCAGTCATCACCACAACGTCCGGAGGCGTTCCTTTTTCGGCACCCTTTTCGAGCAGCGCCTGCCGCTGCTCCACGCCGAAACGGTGCTGCTCGTCGACGATCGCCAGACCCAGGCGCTTGAATACGACATCGGATTCGAGCAGGGCGTGCGTTCCAACTACGATGTGCGCCAACCCAGCCGCCGCCAGTTTCTTCAATTGCACTTTTTCCCGCGCCGTTGACGAACCGGTCACCAGAATGGTGACGTAACCCAGCTTCTGGAACAGCTTCTTGAAATAAAAATAATGTTGCGTGGCGAGGATTTCCGTAGGCGCCAGCACGGCAACCTGATAGCCGTTTTCGATGGCGATGATGGCCGCCTCGGCTGCCACCAGCGTCTTGCCGCTGCCCACATCGCCTTGCAGCAGGCGATACATGGGATGCGGCTGCGACATATCGTGGGCGATTTCGGCCAGCACGCGCTTCTGCGCTCCGGTGGGACGGAACGGCAGCATCTCTTTCACCCGCTCACGCACGCGGTCGGTAAGGGCGAACTGGATTCCCGGTTGCAGGCGCGCTTTGGCACGTTTCAATTCCAAGCCGCACTCCAGCCAGAAAAACTCCTCGAAGATCAGGCGGTATTGCGCTGGCGAACGGAACGCGTTGAGCACTCGGAGATCGGCATCCGGGGGAGGGAAATGCAGTTCGCGGATGGCACTCCAGCGATCGGGCAATTTCAGTTGCGCGCGAATATGCTCGGGTACCGGATCGTCACGCAGGGGCGCAATGCTTTCCAGGATCGCGATGGACCAGCGTGCGCAGCGCCCGCGTGGTCACTTTCCCGGCGGCTTCATATACCGGCACGATACGCCCGGTGTGAAGCGACGCATCGCCGTCTTCATCGTCGGCCAGAATCTCATACTCCGGATGCATCATCGCCAGATGCCCGGAGTAGGTATCGAATTCCACTTTGCCGTAGAGCGCCACTTTCTGCCCCGGAGCCAGCACGTCCGCCAGATACGCGCCATGGAACCACTTACCCGCGAGCACTCCGCGCGATGCGTCGGTGAAGGTAGCTTCAAACAATCCCAGATTGCGGCGGCGGAATCCCGACACCTTTGTCGACCGCACTTCCGCCAGCACCGTCGCCATTTCCCCCGGCGCGAGATCTCGCAGCGACTTCACATTGCTGCGGTCTTCGTAACGGAAAGGCGCGTAAGTGAGCAGATCCTCCACCACTTTCAAGCCCTTGGCTTCGAGCATGGCGGCACGCGCCGGCCCGACGCCTTTCAAATACATGAGTGGAGTGGAGAGATCCAATGTGTAGTGTACAATGCGATTTCATGTCTCAATTGTTGGAAGGAAAAACCGCACTGGTATTGGGCGTCGCGAATCGATGGAGCCTGGCATACGCCATCGCGCAAGCGTTCCAGCGCGAAGGGGCGCGGCTGCTGCTGACGTATCAAGGGGAGCGCTTGCAGAAGACGGTGGAAGAACTGGGCGCGTCGCTCGGCGCGGCGCGCATATTCGAGTGCGACGTCACGCGCGATGAGGATCTGGTCAAGCTCAGCGAGACGCTGGCGTCCGAAGAGCGCCTGGACGCAGTGGTTCACAGCATCGCTTTCGCCAACCAAGCCGACCTGGCGCGGCCTTTCGTTGAAACTTCGCGCGAAGGCTATCTGCTGGCGCAGAATATCAGCGCCTATTCGATGATCGCGGTGGCGCGCGCGACGGCTCCCAAGATGACGAATGGCGGCTCCATGATGACGCTGACGTATCTGGGCTCGACGCGCGTAGTGCATAACTACAACGTGATGGGAGTGGCGAAAGCTGCGCTCGAAGCCTCGGTCCGGTATCTGGCGGGCGATCTCGGCCCGCAAAATATTCGCGTGAACGCGATCTCTGCCGGGCCCGTGAAAACCGCGGCCGCCCGCGGCATCAAGGATTTTTCAAAGGTGCTCGAAGCCGTTGAGGCGCACGCTCCGATGCGCCGCAATGTAACACCGGGGGAAGTGGCCGACCTGGCTGTGTTCCTCGCCAGCGATCTGGGCCGCGGCGTCACTGGCGACGTTCTGTTTGCCGACGCCGGCTATCACATCATGGGGCTTTAGCTACTTCGCCCGCGGCTGCACAATCTCCGTCAGCATATCTGGTTTGCCATTGCGCCGCTCCAGATGCGGATACCGTTCGCCGCCACGGTAATCCACCTTGCGCGTGCTTGTGTATTCGCCATTCCTGACCATGAGTTCGATGGGATCATCAGTTCTCCCGGCGGTTTTCGCGGTGCCCTGGATCTCTTCGCGCAGCACCGCAGCAGTAAACTGACGCCCATTCACCGACGTAATCGTTACGCCCGGCACGACTCCCGCTTTTTGCGCTGGGCTACCCATCACTACGTCTGCCACCAGACCGTCACTCTTCACGCTTATGCCTAGGGAAGGCAGCATATCCGTGGTCCTGTCCTGATCCTCAGTCGTGTTCCAGTACCCAGTCCGGATATCGTCGTAGGTCAGCTTCCAGCCCGCGTTCTCGACGCCCTGAACCGGCGCTCCGGTTTGCACTGTGTCCACTCTCTGGCGGAAGAAATTCGCCCATGCGTAAGGCTGCACGCGATTGAGCGAGGCGATGACGTCATCCAGCGTGTAAGGATTCACGGAGGGGCCGGCGTCGCCCCCCGCGTAGAACTCGCGGCAAAAGTCGTCGATCGACTTGGTCCCATGGCTCAACTGGCGAATGAGAGTGTCCACCTCCAGCCACACCAACTGGCCTTCGCCATAGAAGTCGATGCCACGCCGCAATGCGGAGTAATCCTCACGTGCGCTAAACAAGATCTGCGCGGAGATCGAAGTATCGGCCAGCGGCCGCCAGGAGCGCCCCGATTCATACTCCAAATGCGAAATCACGTACGCCAGCCGCTCACGAAACAATTCCGGCGTCTCCATGCCGCTGCGGGCCGCCAGCACCGAGCCCAAATACTCGGTGAGGCCTTCGTACATCCACACCAAATCGCCCCTCAGCGGTTCGCTGTAATCCTTGGTCGCCAAGCCCGCTGGCCGGCGATACTTGCCATTCCAGGAATGCACAAACTCGTGAGGAAGCAGTTCCGAAAAGTATGTCAGCAGGTCGTTGTCGAGCAGCGCCCGCTCTCCGAGCCGGTCGTCGCTCGATTCGTGATGCTCCAGGCCGAAGCTGGCCACGTGGTCGCTTAGCGTCAGCAGAAAGTGATAGCTGCGGTAGTGGCGCGATCCAAACAGCGCGCCGGCTTCCGCCACCAGACGCTTATACTGCTTCACTGCCTGGGGCGGCATGGCCAAAGCACGCTCGCTATCCGCCGCGATGTGAATGTAGTGCGCCGCTCCGTTAAAGACGCCTAGTTCGATGGTCTTATAGTGCGCTCCCGCCGAGACCGGCGAGTCGATCAGGGTGGAGAGAGAAACTGGCTGGAACTCAATTTCATCGCCCGATTCTTTCGCGACGCCCAGCGCCGTTCCGTAATGCCAGTCATGCGGTAAGCGCAAGGTGGCTTGATAGCGCAGTTGATCGGCCGGTGTACCTTGCGGATAGAGCACATACTGATTCCAGTTCAGCACCGCTAGCTCGGTGGTCATCGACGACCCTTCCGTAAATCCCCCCGCGTCCGCTGGCGAAATGAAATCGAAAGCCGCGTCGAGCGCGGTACTGCCTTGCGGGATAGTTACATGGAACGCATATAGGTTCATTGAGTCCCGGCGCCACGCAATCGTCTTATCGTTCACGCGAAATTTTAGGCTGACTACGTCCGCGATCGGACCCGTGGGCCCGTGCTCGCCCTGGATCCATTGCGGATAGAGCAGCGTGATGGGCCCGGGACTGGCGGGAATGTGAAGCTGGACGTGGATCAGCCTGCGTGGCGCGTCTCGCGCATCCACGTTTACTTGCATGACGCCCTGCTGGGCACCCTGTTGCGCCCAGCCGAGAGCAGCCGTGAGCAGCGAGAGTAGTGTGGCACGTTTCGTCACAAAGGATCAGCCTCGGACAACTGAGTTTTCACCAACGCCATACATTCGCCGACTTCGAACCATCCATGCATCGGAAGCGTCGCGACCGGCAATCCGTTCCTGGAGAGATTGACCCGCAAGTGATGTCCGGCGAGCGGAGCGCGCAGTTCGGTGATACGCCCAGTTGCTATTTCCGCCGGCACAATTCCGGTTTCGAATTCGACCTCGACCGTTACTCCGTTGTCCAGGCCATCCAGGCGAATCGCCGCGGATTGGCCGTCGCAGCCGTAGAACATCTCCCATACCGGAGGGGCGGCTCCGTGCATTGCGCCGGAACGCGGATCGGGACGATAGCGTCCAGCGCCCATCCATTCGAAATACGAGCTGATTTCGCCGTCGAGCGTGACGTGGATCGGATTGCGCGGAGGATCGTGAATCTCGCCGCTATGTTCGATGCGAAGGATGGAGCGGGAGAGGGCTTCGGGCGGGACTAATCCCAGCGCGCGGTAGACGTTGATCAGGTGGTCGCGATAGAGCTGATCGAATTCCGGACGATTGTCAGAGCCATGCTCGGGGCCATACCACCAGTTCCAATCACTGCCTTCGGCAATGAGCAGCTCTTCGTAAGCGAGTTTACGCCCGCTTTCAGGAACGTCCAGCGTTTCATCATAAGCGCGCCGCGCGGCGAGCAACAGCGCCCACGCCCGATTGTCCTCTTCTGCCCCGATCCAGACGTTGAAGTTTGCGTTGATCCAGGAGCCGGGGAAGATGCCGTGCAGCGGCTCGGCCTCGAATTTCGCGAGGGCTTCGGAGACGGTGAGAGCTTCGAGGGTTGGGTCTTCCGAGATGCGGCGGTAGAGCTCGCGCAGAAATGGGCGGCCGTTAGCCTCATACCATTCCCAGGCGTTTTCGCCATCAAGAATAATAGGCACCAGACATTCGCGTCCCTGGGTGTTTTGGCGAATGCGATCGAGGAAATGTCCAGCGGCATCGTGTGGGTTCATCCGCGAATATTCGAAGCCAATTAGATCGCTGAGATAACGGTCACGGAAGATCATGCGCATTGAATGGCCGTTTTGCTGCCAGTTGTAGGCCCGGTAAGTGACGTCCACGCCGGCATCGCGGTTGAGGGTGCGCGCCAGGACACCATTGTCGCTGGCGGCCCAAGTGAATCCGGCATGAGAAGCGAGTGCCAGGGCCTCATCTGAAACCGAGCCTTCCGAGGGCCATAAGCCAACCGGTGCGACGCCCAGCTTGTCATAGATGTAGACGCGGGCGCGATCCAGTTGCTCGCGCGCGTCACCGGGATACTCGAAGCGAGGAGGCAGCGGAAGACCGGGGCTCGAAACCGCGCCCTGATCGGAATCGCAGATCAATGGCAGGATGGGATGGTAGAACGGCGTGGTGGAGATTTCGATCTGGCCGCGCGCGCCGAATTCGCGATATACCGGCAACACGCGCGCCAGCGCTTCGCGCTGCTTGCGGGCGATCATTCTCTGATCGGCCAGCGAGAAGTCGCGGCGCTTGCGGACGAGAGCGATCAATTCCGGATCGCGCGCCAGCAGGTCCTCATCGAACCAGACCAGCAGATGGAAGATCTGGAGGTCGCGAAGATCCTGCGGCGTGAAAGACTCCTTACGCTCCTGCTTGCCGTACAATTCAAGATAACGAGGGTAGCGGGAGATGAGCCGGTCGAGATTCGCCTGGAAGAAATACTTCAGAACGAAGTTGCGCTGCGCTTCGCTTAGATCTTCGGCGCGCGCCAGGGCACAATCGAGAAATGGATCGGAAGCCTTGCCGGAAGCGTATTCCTCTATCTGCGCGACCATTGACGGGACCAGATTGAAGGTCTGGTGGATGTTCGGGAAGTCGGCCAGGATCTCAACCATGCCGGCGTAGTCCTTCATGGCGTGGAGGCGGGTCCAGGGCAGTTTGTATTCGCCGCTCCATAGATCCTTGTAGAACGGTTGATGCATATGCCAGAGGAAGCAGACGGTGGTCATCGGTCCTTTCCGGTCAATTGAAGTCAGATCAATCTTTGCGCGTCATGGGATGCAGCCCGAGCAAGGCCTCGACGCGCCGCAAGTCGCCCAACACGATTTCCGTTTTCGCGGCGAAGCGGCTCTTAGCGAAGGCGCTCTTGAGCGATGCCAGGGCTTCGTCGCCCCCGATCTGCACGAAGGATCAGGCGCGGCATCATGTCGCTGGCTTCGAATTGTTTCAGGTCTTCGGCGAATGCTCGAGGCGTCCGGCTTGGTGAAAGTTCTAGCCGCGGGATCAATGGCCTTCCCATCGCGGACAAACACTCCGTAATCGCGGACGCTGAGACCGGCGGCGAGGGCGTTGGTCCACAGATAGCCCAGCGGGCGGAAGGTTGGCAGGGTCGGCGATGTCGAAATTAGGCCGGCCGCCCAGTTTCACTGTGTAATCCGGCGCGAGCCCTCCGATGGCGCGCATCAGCGGCTCGGGCCGTGTATCGCGGACCACATAGATGACATGTTCGGCGGGCGCAAGGTCCAGAACCGGTGCGTCGGTTATCGGCTGGAAGGTTTCGCCTAGCGCCTCCACCGTGTTGCTTCGCGCGTTGGCCGCCCACACGCGATCTCCGCTAGTACGCACCGCTGCAGGATAGGCGCCGGCTGGCAGAAACCCTTCGACCACGCCACGGACGTCGGAGACATCCACCGACGCGACCACATCGGCATCCGAGCACGCCACGTACAAGCGCTTCTGATCCGCCGAGAGTGCGAGTGCGCTGGGCGTCATGCCGAGGGGAGAGAGCGGGGCCGCAGCGACGTGAATGGTCTCCAGGAGATTCATGGTCTTGCTGTCGCCGATCCCCACGGCGAACACTTCATTGGTATTCGCCGCTGCGACGAACAGACGATACTTCGCACTCAGCCCGGCCTGTCCGTCCGATTCCGGCGCGTAGTTGCTCAAAACCATGTCAGTGGGGTGCGAGCCCAGGCGGACGCGTCCAATCTCTTCGCCGTTGACGGTGTTGTACTGATACACCGAAGCGTCGGCCCAACTGGATACGAAATACGAACGGCCGTCGGGGTGGAACAGAATGCGGTAGGGGCGGCGGCCGGTCTTAAAGCGATCGATCACCCGGCCCGATTGCGGATTGATCACCACGATGGCATTGCCGAAAAGGTCCGCCGCGTAGATCAGGTGACCGTCGGGCGAGAGCGCGACATCGCCGGTGAAATCGCCAGCCTTCATCTCGCGCAGCAGCTTCAGCTCCCCTTGCGCGTAGCTGAACTCGTAAACCACGCCGCGCGATCCGCCTCCGGCGTAAACCATTTTGCCGTTGGGCGCGAAGGTCAGGCCGAGCCACGCGTCGGGCAGAGGAAGCTCCGCGCCATTCACCACGCTGATGGACGCTTTCGCGCCGCCGCTTAAAACCAGCACGTGGCCATCCGGCGCCACTGCCAGCGACATCGGAAAATCAAGAGCGAAAGCGCTGAGCGCCGCCGCCACAAACAGTACGAATTTCATCCTGAAAACCTTTGAGCGATGGGCATCCGGCGGCCGACGCCGAAGGCCTTGGTGGTCACTTTTAGTCCCGGCGCGGCCTGCTGGCGCTTGTACTCATTTCGATCCACTTTGTTGACGATGTCCTGTACCAGCTCCAGCGGAAGTTTCAGGCTGGACGCGATCTCACGCGGCGTGCGGTATTGCTCGACGTATGCTTCGAGAATCGGATCCAGCACATCGTAGGGGGGCAGGGAATCGGTATCTTTCTGATCCGGACGGAGCTCGGCGGAGGGCGGCTTGGTGAACACGCTCTCCGGGATGGCTCCATCGTGGCGCTGATTCGCGATGCGCGCCAGTTTGTAGACCAGGGTTTTAGGGACGTCGCTGATGACCGCCAAGCCGCCGCACATATCGCCATAAAGAGTGCAGTAGCCGACGGCGAGTTCGCTCTTATTGCCGGTTGTGAGCACCATGGCCCCGGTCTTGTTGGAGAGAGCCATTAGCGTTACTCCGCGCAGCCGTGATTGCAGGTTCTCTTCGGTGACGCCGGGTTGTGTCCCTTGAAACAGCGGGGCCAGCTCCTGTTCGAAACGTTCATAGGCTCCGGTAATCGAGACGATTTCGAATCGGATTCCCAGCTTCTCCGCCATGTCGCGGGCGTCGGTGACACTGGATCCGGAGGAATAAGGTCCTGGCATCCCCACCCCAGTGACGTTCTCTTTACCGACAGCATCGACCGCGATTACGGCGGTGAGCGCGGAGTCGATACCACCACTTAAGCCGATCAGCACCTTGGAAAAGCCGCACTTGCGGATGTAGTCGCGTGTCCCAAGAACCAGCGCCTGATAGGCGGCCGCGCATTCGTCGCCGAGATCCTCATGGCGATCGCCGGTTCCGGCATCCAGATCGCAGAGGATCAGGTCCTCCTCGAAGGTCCGCGCCGCGGCGATCACCTCGCCGGCACTGTTCATGGCGAAACTGGTGCCATCGAAAACCAACTGATCGTTGCCGCCCACCTGGTTCACATAGATTACCGGTTTCGCATAGCGCCGCGCCGCCGCGCGATAGATGCTACGGCGAATCGCGCGCTTCCCTAGGCTGTAGGGGGAGGCGTTGATACAGATAAGCATTTGCGCACCAGCTTCGAACAATTCCTCCACCGGGTCGCGCTGGTAGAGGCGCTCTTTCCAGAAGCGGCGGTCATTCCAGGCGTCCTCGCAGATGGTGAGCGCGACGGGAGTGCCTCGCAACGTGCACAGATATTCGCGTTCGGCGGGCCGAAAGTAGCGTGCTTCGTCGAACACATCGTAGTTGGGAAGCAGCATCTTGCTCTGCCGAAACACGACCGTCACCATTCTCGATGAGAGCCGCGCGGTTGAGCGCGCGCTTGCCGGTTTCCGCCTCCGACCGCCCCACATAACCGCAAATGACGCTCAGACCGAAGTCCGCCGTATCGCGAGCCAGGCGGTCGAGCTCTCGTTCGCAGCCTTCAAGAAACGCGGGCTTCTCGACCAGATCGCGGGGCGGGTAACCGGTGAGGGAGAGCTCGGGAAAAACCACGACTTCGGCGCCGCGAGCCGCCGCCTCGCGCGAGGCGCGGGTCATGCGGTCGACATTCCCGGCCAAGTCGCCGACCGTGGGATTCAGTTGCGCCAGAGCGATGCGCATGGAAATTCTATTGTAACCGTGCGCGATAATCAGGAAGTGATCATTTGCAAGATTGTGGATCTCGCTGTCTGGTGAAGAGATCTGCCTTCAGTACAGCACGCGGTTCTTCCTCCGTCGACTCAGCGGCCGAATCCTAGGATTGAAGGCAAGCTCCTATTTGTGTCGGTATTTTCACCGGGGGCCGTCCGCGCATTAGACCGCGTCACCGGGGATATTGTTTGGTCCCGCGAAATGACACCCTTTGCTGGTGAGGCGGTGGAATTCGTTAATGGGTTGCTGCTGGCTAAAAGCGCCCACACATTATTCGCCTTCGACCCCAGTACTGGCGATACTCGGTGGAAGTATAGTCCACATGGCACCAATGGTGAGTCGATTTATTCTTCGCCAGTTTTCCACAGAGGCAAACTGTTTATCGGAGACCGCGCGGGCGATTTCCATTGCCTGGATCCCGCGACAGGCGCCTCGATCCGGAGTCACTCAGCCACTACGAAAGGCCAAGTGAATTCGACCGCGTTGAGTTGGGGAGACTTGATTTTTGCGGCGACAACGGAACGTACTTTAATTGCGTTTGAGGAGGCCACAGGAAATATCGTTTGGGAAAGCGCGTTAGATGGCCCGTGCAGCCGGGAACTGCAGAGGTTTCAAGACAGCATTACGGTCGTAACCGACTCATTGACGCTGTTCGATCCCACCACGCGGGAACGGGTGGATTCTTGGACCTGGCCCGGCGAAGGCGTTTGGTCCCTCGCAGTAGCGGGCCAGGATATGCTCTTGAACCTGTCCTCAAGCGACACAGGCGCCCGGAAGGATCGATTCGTTTGGGGATGCAAGGATAACTCGCGGGAGGATGGGTGGCCCGGGGACGGATTTCCATTCAGTCTTCGTTACGATGCTTCGCACGATCTCATATTTGCCTCGTCGTTGAGCGCACTTTCGGTTATCGCGCCCGGGACTCGCGAGATCAGGTATCGAATCGGAGCAGATCCGGAGAGGTTATTTGGTGCACTTCCAGACGCAGCTGAGGAAGTACTCTATGGTGTCGATCAGTCTGGCCGTGTTTCGGCGTTGCGGCTTCCGGAGTGAGCCAGCGGGAAAGGCTTGGCGCATTGCATTACCGTGGTAATGTAAGTTAAGGCACTGGCTCATTCCAAGGTCACAGCGCAAGGCAGATTTCAATTCCGAGCGATATTCGGCGCAAGCTTGGTATCGGTCCCGGCTCGGTTCTGGAATGGGATGAAGAGGGCGATAAGATCGTAGTGCGGCGCTCGGCGAGGTTTTCGTCCGAGGGCATCCATAGGGCTTTGTTCGCCGGGCGGACTCCGAAATTCAAAACTCTGGCGGATATGAAAGAAGGTATCCGGCGGCGCGCTCGGGAGCGCTATGCGGGCGGTTGACACCAACGTCCTGGTGCGTCTGGTGACTCGCGACGACGCCCGCCAAGCGTTTTCCGCCGAGGCGTTTGTGGCAAAAGGAGCGTGGGTGCCGCTGCTTGCGCTTAAAGAAGCGGTTTGGGTTCTTGCTGTCGTGTACAGGCGCAGTGCACAGGGTCTCGCCGCTGCCATCGAGATGCTGCTGCATCACGAACATCTGGTTTTGCAGGATTCGGACACCGTTGCAGCGGCGCTCGATCTATTCCGCTCCCGGCCGTCGCTGGGTTTTTCAGACTGTTTAATGTTGCAGGTTGCGCGGAAGGCCGGACATCTTCCGCTCGGCACATTTGATCGCGGATTGGGCAAGGTCGAGGGCGTTCAGAAGTTGTAGGGGGCGGAAGCGGTTGGTTCTAGGGCTGATTCGTAGCGTCCACGTACTCGACGCCGGGCGGCGGGATGAAGCGAAATAGAGAGTCCTGAAGGGCGGGGTCCTTCTTTTCGTTTTCAAACGCGAACCGCAGCACGGAGTTGTCCTGGTTTTTCACCTCCAGACGGCGGATGCTGTAGTCCGGAGCGGTGAGGAACGAGACTTCACTGTAAGGCAGCTTGTCCGACTTTGGAATCGCCGTGATGAAGACGCCGCCGTCTTCGGCGTGCGCGCGAAACTCACGGAAATCTTTGTTGAAATCCAGGCGTCCCAGCAGGAACGCCAGCGGCGCGCGCATGTCGTCGGTTTCCTTCAGCTTCATCTTCTCGGCGCGATTGTCCTGCGGCGTGTAGGAGTAAATGAACTTCCCGTCGGAGACAAACAGCTTGCCGGCGGGCGCGCTGTACTGCCAGCGCATGCGGCCGGGTTTGCGCAAGAAACAGCTCTCCCTTCTCTACCCGCGTGCGGGCGCCCTGCTGGTAGCTTTCCGTGAAGGAAAGCTGCAGGGTCTGGGTGCGATTGTAGCGGTCCTCGACGCCTTTGAGAGTACGCGAAACGTCGATGTCGGCCCGCGGCCGCCGCGCCGCTAAGGAGACAGACGCTCCAGAATCCAAACACCGCGACTCTTGCGATAGCGCAGGCGGTCATGCAGCCGGTTCGGGCCTTGCTGCCAGAATTCGATCTCATCGGGATGAACACAATACCCTCCCCAGTTTATGGGACGCGGCGGGCCGTCATTGGGATACCCGGTCTCGAGTTCCGGTAGCGGCCTTCGAGCACGGCGCGCGACGGGATCACGGAGCTTTGCCGCGAAGCCAGGGCCGCGAGGCGGCTGCCATGCGGGCGCGTGACGAAATACGCGTCGGATTCAGCGGCAGGAAGCTTCGAGACGCGCCCGGTGACTCGCACCTGGCGATTGACCTCGCGCCAGTAGAATACCAGGGCGGCATGCGAATTCGCCGCCAGCTCCCGCCCCTTGCGGCTCTCGTAATTGGTGAAGAAAAGGAAGCCGCGCTCATCGATTCCCTTGAGCAGGACCATGCGCGCCGAGGGCGGCCGCTGCGCGTAGTCGGTTGCAAGCGTCATGGCATTGGGTTCGGGCAGCCCGGCGCGTTTCACGGCGCGGAACCAGCGTCCGAATTGCTGCATGGGATCTGGATGGAAGGTGCGCTCGGAAAGGCGCGATGGCTGTGTCAAATTCCAGTGTAAGGGTCCACGCAACAAAATCCATCGGGTAAGCTAGAAGTGCAATGGAAAAAGTAAAGAAAACCGAAGAAGAGTGGCGCAAACAGTTGACTCCCGAACAGTATCACGTCGCCCGGCAAAAGGGCACGGAGCCGGCTTTCACGGGCAAGTATTGGGATAACCATGAAGACGGCACCTACCGCTGCGTGTGCTGCGGCGCGGAACTGTTCGACAGCGCCGCCAAGTTTGAATCGGGCACCGGATGGCCCAGTTTCTCTGCGCCGCTGGATCCCAGTAAGGTGCGCACGGAAACCGACACCAGCCACGGCATGCGGCGCGTGGAAGCGCTGTGTGCTCAATGCGATGCGCACCTGGGGCATGTTTTCCCCGACGGCCCCGGCCTACCGGCACGCGATTTTGCATGAATTCGGCGTCGCTTGATTTCAAGAGGAAAGAGTAGTAGCTCGCGGACATAAAGTTCCTATCGCAGGCGTGCCGATAACGCTCTTGAAGGATCGGTTTGCGAGGGTCGGGATGAGCCGCGCCGGTTCGACTTTAAGGAGCGTGCCCGTGGATTTCTTTGGAGTTATTGTTAACGGACTTCTCACGACCGTGGCATATGCGTGATCTTTTTCGGCGTTTATAAGTTGTTTCAGATCGCCACCGATATTCGCGAGATCAAAGATCTGATTGCGAGCGCGCGCCGCGTTCCGCTGGGCGCCGCGCCGTTTACCCCGTTAGCGCGCCCGGCCTGGCTCCCGAAATTTCCAGGAATCTGATCGCCGAAGATTCCGCCGCGGCTTATGCCGAGCACCTATTGCGTGCAGTGAACGCCGAATCGCAACCATCCGAGAACGCGCCTCACGAAGTTCGCTAGACGAGTCTCTGAAACGGCGCTGAGCCGGTATCGCATTACGCGCTCCCCCGACACCTGCGCCCGCGCCCGAACATTTGTTACACTGAAGTTTCCTGCTATGCGATTCGGCGTCGTTGTGTTCCCGGGTAGCAACTGCGATCACGACGCTTGGTATGCCATTTCCCACAATTTAGGCCATTCGGCCGAATTCATCTGGCACGATTCCTCTAACGCTTGGCGCTGGTCGACGCCGTGATTCTCCCCGGCGGTTTCTCCTATGGCGATTATCTGCGTTGCGGCGCGATCGCCAAGTTTTCGCCGGTGATGTCGGCAGTGCGCGAGTTCGCGGAGAGCGGCGGCCTGGTCTTGGGAATCTGCAACGGGTTCCAGGTGCTGGTGGAAAGCGGCCTGCTGCCGGGCGCGCTGCTGCGCAATCGGGAGCTGAAGTTCGTGTGCCGCCCGGTGACGCTGCGCGTCGAAACCACCGACACACCGTTTACCGCCTCGGCCACCAAAGGCCAACGGATCACGCTTCCGGTGGCGCATGGCGAAGGCTGCTACTTCGCCGACGATGCCACGCTCGCCATGCTGCGCCACGACGACCGCGTGGTGCTGCGCTACGTGGATAATCCCAACGGATCGCTCGACGACATCGCCGGCATTTGCAGTGAAAAGCGCAACGTCATGGGGATGATGCCGCATCCTGAGCGCGCCGCCGACACTTTGCTGGGCTCGACCGATGGGAAAGTAATACTGGAATCCATGATCCATTCGTTGTCGGTTGCCGCTGCATGAGCGATTTGACGCCGTCCGAACTCGACAAGGTTCGGTCGATCCTGAAGCGCGAACCTAACGAAACTGAAACCGGCATCTTTACGGTGATGTGGAGCGAGCACTGCTCCTATAAGAGCTCGCGCATTCATCTGAAGAAGCTGCCGACCAAGGGCGATCGCGTGCTGGTCGGCCCCGGCGAAAACGCGGGGATTATCGATATTGGCGACGGTTATGCCATCGCGTTCAAGATCGAATCGCACAACCACCCCAGTTTTATCGAGCCTTTTCAGGGAGCGGCGACCGGCGTCGGTGGCATTCTGCGCGACATCTTCACCATGGGCGCGCGGCCTATCGCGGTCATGGATGCGCTGCGCTTCGGGCCGCTGGACGACCCGGAGTGGGGCGACCGCAACAAGCGGATTCTCGAAGGCGTGGTCGGCGGCATCTCGCATTACGGCAATTGCTTTGGCGTTCCGACGGTGGGAGGCGAGACGGTTTTCGAATCCTGCTACAACGGCAATCCGTTGGTGAACGTATTCGCGCTGGGCGTGTTTCGGCACGATGAAATCTTTTTCGGGCGCGCCACCGGAATTGGCAATCCGGTAATTTATGTGGGCGCGAAGACCGGCCGCGATGGGATCAAAGGCGCGTCGATGGCGTCGGCCGAGTTCGACGAAGATTCGAAGGACAAGCGGCCCAACGTGCAAGTGGGCGACCCCTTCATGGAAAAGCTGCTGCTCGAAGCCTGCCTGGAGGCGATGCACACGGGCGCAGTCGTCGGCATTCAGGATATGGGCGCCGCGGGTCTGACCTGTTCCACCTGCGAAATGGGCAGCCGCGCGGAGACCGGCATTGAATTCGATTTGAAACTTGTCCCCCAAAGGGAGACCGGCATGACTCCCTATGACATCATGCTTTCCGAATCCCAGGAACGCATGCTGCTGGTAGCGGAAAAAGGCCGCGAGGATGAGGTTTTCGCGGTTTTCAAGAAGTGGGGACTGGATGCGGTCACCATCGGCGTGGTGACGAATGACGGCATGCTGCGGGTGAAAGACCACGGCAAAGTGGTGGCCGAAATTCCCAACCGCGAACTGGCCGATGAAGCGCCGCTCTACGATCGGCCGCACAATGCCGCGCCCTATCGTCCTGCGCCGATGGAGGCTGCCGGCTGGTTTTGCGGAGAAATGCCAGCCGGGATCTCAACGCCGATCTGCTCGCGCTGGTTGGCTCGGGCGACTTGTGTTCGAAGCGCTGGATCTGGCAGCAATATGATTACACGGTTCGCACCAACACCATTGCTGGCCCCGGCGGCGACGCAGCAATTGTGCGCATCAAGGAGACCGGCACCAGCATCGCCATGTCGCTCGACGGCAACGGGCGCTATTGCGCGCTCGATCCGCGCGAGGGCGCGAAGCTCATGGTCGCCGAGTGTTGCCGCAATCTTTCGACCGTCGGCGCCACGCCGGTGGCGGCCACCAATAATCTGAACTTCGGCAATCCCGAGCGGCCCGAGATCATGGCGCAAATCGTCGAAGCCGTCGAAGGCATAAGCGAGGCCTGCCGCTACTTCGATACTCCGATCACCGGCGGCAACGTCAGCCTGTATAACGAAACGTTGGGCGAAGCGATCTGGCCGACGCCGGTGATGGGCATTGTCGGATTGATGAAAACCGCGGAGCCGGTGACGATTCCGTTCAAGCAGCAGGGCCGTACCGTGATGCTGCTGGGAGGCCTGGGTGCCTGCGACGCCACGCACTTCGGCGGCACGCAATATGCCAAGGTTGTTTTAAACAAAATGTGGGGACTTCCGCCCGCGCTCGATATGGAATACGAAAAGCGGGTGCAGGCGGCGATCCGCGAGATCGTCAATGAAGGCCATGCGGAGTCGGCGCACGATGTGAGCGACGGCGGCCTGGCGGTGGCGCTGGCGGAGTGTACGGTGAACGGCGTGGGCGCGTCGGTAGAGATCGCGACCGGCTTGAGGCCGGAGTTCGCGTTGTTCCACGAAGGTCCTTCGCGCATTCTGGTTTCGACCGCTGTGCCCGAGGCAGTGGAGAAAATCGCCCGCAAGCACAACGTGGAAGCGCTGCGCATCGGCGTTACAATGAATACAGGGTTGCGGATAGGAGACGGCTCCGTGACCTGGATCGATTCCCCCGTGGACCGTCTCAAGCAGGTTTGGGAGAATGCGCTAGCCGAGCAGCTGGCACCCGTCATGCCTGAGAGCATCCATGTTTGATAAATTCCACGATGAATGCGGGGTGTTTGCCATCTACGGCCACCCGGAAGCCGCCAATCTGGCTTATCTGGGCTTGTACGCGATGCAGCATCGCGGCCAGGAGAGCGCCGGCATCGCCTCGAGCGACGGCCGCCACATTCACAATCACAAGAGCATGGGCCATGTGGCCGACATCTTCACGCCGGAAGTGCTGGGAACTTTACCGGGCGAGTTGGCCATCGGGCACACGCGCTATTCGACGGCCGGCGACACGGTGCTGTTGAACGCTCAGCCGTTTTCGGTGGCCTGCAACAAAGGCCAGGTCGCGGTGGCGCACAACGGCAACATCACCAATGCAGCCGAGCTGCGGCGCGATCTGGAGCGCGAAGGCTCCATCTTCCAAGCTTCGAGCGACACCGAAGTGATCCTGCATTTGGTCGCCCGGTCGCGCGAGCGAACGCTGCCGGGCGCGTTGCGCGAGGCGCTGCTGCAACTGGAGGGCGCGTTCTCGCTGGTGTTTCTGGCGGAAGACCGCATCATCATTGCGCGCGATCCCCATGGATTCCGGCCGCTGGCGTTCGGGCAGATGGAGTTGTCGGGCGGTTCGATCTGCTACGTATTTCGCCTCCGAGACCTGCGCGTTCGATCTGATCAACGCCGTCTATCTGGGCGATGTGGAGCCGGGCGAGATGGTGATTGTAAGCAAGGACGGCATGACGCGGGAACGCTATGCCCCGGTTCGCTCTCACTCGCATTGTGTGTTCGAACACGTGTATTTTTCGCGGCCCGATTCGTTTGTCTTCGGCCGTCCGGTTGAGGAATCGCGCGAGCAGTTGGGGCGGTTGCTGGCTCAGGAACACGGCGTGGACGCCGATATCGTGGTGCCGGTGCCGGATTCCGGGGTCGCGGCGGCGTTGGGCTATTCGTCTGAATCCGGAATACCATTCCGCCAGGCGCTGATTCGGAATCATTACGTCGGACGCACGTTCATTGAGCCTTCGCAGGCCATTCGCGACTTCGGAGTGAAGCTGAAACTCAACCCGGTCCGGCACCTGCTGGAAGGCAAGCGTGTGGTCTTAGTGGACGATTCGCTGGTGCGCGGGACCACCAGCCGCAAGATTGTGCGCATGGTGCGCGGCGCCGGTGCGCGCGAAGTGCATCTGCGCATTTCCTGTCCGCCCACCATTTCGCCGTGTTTTTACGGCGTGGATACGCCTAGCGTGGCGGAGCTGATTGCCGCCAATAATACGGTGGAAGAGATCCGGCGCTTTGTCGAAGCCGACTCGCTCGGCTATCTGTCGATCGGCGGGCTGCGCGAGGCTGTCGCCGATCGCAACCACGACTACTGCTACGCCTGTTACACGGGCAACTATCCCACCGAGCTAGTGAACATCCAGGAGTTGATGAGCGCCAAAGACCGGCGAGGCTGATCTTAGGTTAGAGCCGGAGAGGATTCTAGTCGATCTTCAGTCCCGCTGAAGCGTCGCCAGCCCTGCTCCCGCTCCAATCAGCAAACTCCCTGCGACGCGGTTGGTCCATAGGGCGTAGCGCGGTTGCCGGGCGAGCATGGAAACACGGGCCGCCGCAAAACCATAGCTCGATAGCACTGCAAATTCACAGATAACCGAGGTCAGGCCCAGGATAACGATCTGCGGAAGCACCGCGCGGCGCGGGTCGATAAACTGCGGCAAGATGGCGGAGAAAAAGACGATTGCCTTGGGATTCGACATCTGCAGCACGAAGCCGTCCCTAAACAGCCGAGTGGCGCTCCCGCAGGTTCCTACTGTTTCGCCGGCCGGGAGAACCTGGCTGTGCCCCAGAATCGTACGGGCCCCCAGAAATACGAGGTACGCCGCACCGATCCACTTCACTGCGAAGAACACTCGGTAAGACGAAATGAGCAATGCACCGAGGCCGCTGGCCGACAAAGCGAAATAAACCGTGTTGGCAATAAGTATCCCCAGGATTGAGCCCACGCTCTTCCTGCCGCCGGCGCGGAGCGCGCTGGAGAGCACGAACAGCACCGCGGGGCCCGGCGTCAAGGAAAGAACTGTCTCGGTGACGGCGAACAGCCACCACGTCGTCCAACTCACAAGGCGGCTTCACCCCGATCGTCATTGCGGATGCGGATAGCTTCCGCCACGTCGAACACGAAGATCTTGCCATCGCCGATTTTGCCCGAGCGCGCGGCATCCGCTAGGGCCTTGATTACTTCGTTGGCGCGGTCCGACGGAACCACGAGTTCGAGCTTCACCTTCGGCAGCAGGTCCACTTGGTACTCCATGCCGCGATAGACTTCCTTGTGCCCCTTCTGGCGGCCGTGCCCGCGAACCTCAGTGATGGTCATCCCATCGATGCCGATTCGCTTGAGTGCTTCTTTCACTTCCTCGATCTTGTGCGGCTGGATGATGGCTTCAATCTTTTTCATGGTGTTCTCCTGATACGTCGCTTACGCCTCGAAGTTATAGCCTTCTTCGCCGTGCATGCTGAGATCCAGCCCTTCAATTTCGGCCTGTTCATCGGCGCGCACCCCGGTCACCGCATCGCACACTTTGAGGATAATCCATGTGCCCACAATCGCCAGCCCCCAGGCGATCAGTGCTCCGATCAGATTGTTGATCACTTGTCCGGGATTGCCGTCAATCAGCCCCATGGGTTTGCCCATGCGCAGGTCGTTAATTTCTTTAGTAGCGAAAATGCCCGTGAGGATCGCGCCCACGGTTCCGCCGATGCCGTGTACACCGAAAGCGTCCAGAGCATCGTCGTATCCGAATTTGCTCTTGACGACGCTGACCATGAAGTAGCATACGACGCCCGCGATGAGTCCGATCAACATGGCCGGCATGGGTGTCACGAATCCGGATGCGGGAGTGATCGCGACCAGTCCGGCTACTGCCCCGGAAATGCCACCTAGGATGCTCGGTTTGCCATTCTTGATCCATTCGACCAGCATCCATCCCAGCGCCGCCGCGGCAGTGGCGAAGTGGGTGGCGACGAAGGCACTGGTGGCGAGCGAGGAAGCCGCCAGTGCGCTCCCGGCGTTGAATCCGAACCATCCCACCCACAGCAAGCACGCGCCCACGGTGCTCAGCACTAGGCTGTGAGGGCGCATGGGATCGATGCCGTAACCTTTCCTTTTCCCGAGATACAGCGCGCATACCAGCGCCGAAACGCCGGAGGTGATATGGACGACGGTCCCTCCCGCGAAATCAAAGGTGGAGACTTTCCCCCAAGTCGCGCCGAGGAATCCGTTCTTGCCCCACACCATGTGCGCCATGGGGAAGTAGACGATCAGCGTCCAGAGTATGGTGAACAGCAGCATGCCGGAAAACTTCATGCGCTCCGCAAACGCTCCGGAGATCAGCGCGGGCGTGATAATGGCGAACATCAGCTGATAGATCATGAACGTGCCTTGCGGAATGGTGGGCGCATAATCGGCATTGGGATCGGCTCCGACGCCGTGCAGGAACAGATATTGCAGGCCGCCGAAAAAGGAGTTGCCTTCGCCGAAGGCGATGCTATAACCCACTACTGCCCAGAGAACGCTCACCACCGCCATCAGCACGAAGCTATGCATCATCGTGCTGAGAACGTTCTTGGTGCGCACCAGGCCCCCATAAAATAGGGCCAAGCCTGGTCCGGTCATCATCAATACCAGCGCGGCACTGGTGAGCATCCACGCGTTATCGCCGGCGGATTGGGCGGACTTGGTTGCCTTTTCCAGATCGGCAAGGCGTTTGTCGAGATCCCCGGCGGGTTGAGCCGTGGCAAGAGTGCACAAAGAGAGGAACAACAGCGACAACTTTGTCATGGTACGCTCCGTGGCGTGAACTAAAAGCTTGTTTAGTTATCGGGATCAAACGCGGACCCCAAAATCCAACTTTAAGATGGTACCAGTTTTAAGACGCCAAACCAGTGGGGTATTCCGAGAGTCCGGGCTTAGTACAATCGTGCTTGATGGCAATGCCGCGCGGGTTGTTGCTGGTGCCTTTGATGGGTGCTGTTTTGAGCGCTCATGAGCCGGCGCGCGCGCGCCATGGCATGGTGGTCGCTGACGAACCTCTAGCGGCCGACGTGGGCGTCGCGGTGCTCAAGAGCGGGGGCAATGCCGTGGACGCCGCGGTAGCCGTCGGCTTCGCGCTTGCGGTCACGCATCCCTTCGCCGGGAACCTCGGCGGCGGCGGTTTCATGCTGGTGCGCTTCGCCGATGGCCGGTCCACTTTCATCGACTTTCGCGAGCGCGCACCCGAACGAGCCACGCGCGATATGTACCTTGACGCGCAGGGCAATCCGACCCAGGACTCGGTCGACGGCTGGCGCTCGGTGGGAGTCCCCGGCAGCGTGCGGGGCTTCGAGTTGGCGCAATCCAAATATGGCAGTCAAAAATGGGAAGCACTGATCGCACCCGCAATCGAGCTGGCATCAAAGGGCTACGCACTTTCCTATAAATCCGCCGAATTGCTAAGCAACGCGCGCAACCTTGCCGGCGACCCGGAATCGAAGCGCATCTTTCAGAAGGGCGGCTCGTATTATGACGCCGGCGACGTGTTGGTGCAGCCCGAACTGGCGGCCACCCTCAAGCGCATCGCAGCCTCCGGAGCACGGGAGTTTTACGAAGGCGAGACCGCGCGCCGCTTGGCCGCCGAGATGGCGACGCATGGGGGCCTCCTTACGCTCGCGGATCTGCAGAAGTATCAGGCGGTGGAACGTACGCCGCTCACCGGAGCCTATCGCGGCTTGACCATACTCACCGCTCCGCTGCCCAGTTCCGGCGGCATCGGGATTTTGCAGATGCTGGGGATGCTCGAAGGCAGTGGTTACGGGAAGGCCGGGCCGGGTGCCGCCGCGACGATCCACTTACACCGCCGAAGTCATGCGCCGTTTTTTTGCCGACCGGAGCCAATATTTGGGCGACTCCGATTTCGTTAAGGTCCCAGTGAAAGGCCTGCTCGATCCTGACTACATTCGCGAGCGGCGCGCGTCCATCGATCCGGACCACGCCACGCCCAGTGATGAAATTAACCCTGGGAAACCGGCTGGCCGCGAAGGCACCGAGACCACTCACTATTCGATTGTCGACGCGGCGGGCAACGCCGTTGCGGTGACCTACACGCTTAACAACGGCTACGGCAGCGGCGTCACCGTTCCCGGTTTGGGCTTCCTGCTCAATGACGAAATGGATGACTTCACCGCCAAGCCAAATACGCCGAATATGTTTGGACTCGTACAAGGCGAGGCCAACGCCATCGAGCCCGGCAAACGGCCGCTCTCGGCCATGACGCCCACCATCGTGGTGCGCGACGGCAAGCCGTTCATGGTTCTCGGCGCGCCAGGAGGTCCGCGGATCATCACGGCGGTGCTGCAGGTACTGCTCAACGTGATCGACTTCCACATGAATATCCAGGACGCCGTCGATGCGCCGCGCTTCCACCATCAATGGAAGCCCGACAAACTGTACCTCGAAGCCGGGCATCTCGCCCGACACGGTCGCGCTTCTAAGAGACGCGCGGCCATCAAGTGGATTACTCGCCAGGCGTTGTGTCTAGCGCGGATTTACGGCGATCCTCAGCGACGGCGGCTGGCTGCAGGGCGCGGCGGATACGCGCTGGGTCGGCAAAGCTGCGGGATACTAGAACTCTACCCTCATGCAACGCGCCCTCTCGACCTACCTTCTGGTCAACCATCGTCTCAGCAACGTTTTGCTGGACCGGATTTGGGAGGCGGGCATTCCGCTGGTGGAAATCTTCTGCGCGCGCCAGCATCTCGACTATCACAATCGCGCGCAAATCGCCGAGCTGGGGCACTGGTTCCGGGATTCCGAGCTCAAGCTCCATTCGCTGCATTCGCCCCTGCACACCGATGAGTACGCCGGACGCTCCGGCCCGCATGCGGTGATCAATATCACCGAGCCGGTGAAAAGCAAACGCATTCCGATGTTGGATGAAATCAAGCGCGCGCTGGAAGTCGCCGAGACCATTCCGTTTCCTTACTTGATCCAGCATATCGGTGTCACTGGGCAGGAATACGACGAGCGCTCTGTGGACGCGGCGTTCACTGCGCTTGAGGAAATCAGCTTGTTCGCCCGCCAGCGCGGCGTGGAAGTTCTGCTCGAAAATACGCCGAACGGCTTAGCGAGCGCCGAGCGTTTGCTGATGTTCCTGAACACTACTCATCTGAACTTGAATGTCTGTCTGGATGTGGGTCACGCGCATATGAACGAAGGCGTCGAAGACGCGTACCGTTTACTGAAAAGCCGCATCCGCTCGACGCATGTCCACGACAATGATGGGAAGGAGGACCTGCACCTGTTTCCAATGCTCGCGCCCGGGCAGGGAACGTATCGACTGGCGTACGCACGATGCAGCTTCTCCGTTCCCAGGATGACCGCTATCCGCTGCTGCTGGAGCTCCGCGAAGTGCCGGATATGGGACCGCCGTTCGATACGTTGCGCAAGCTGTTTGACACGCTGGAAAATCTGACTACCAAATGACGAATCCTGAACCCGCGGTACCCAGAATAACGATTGCCAACGCCGGACGGCATGTGGGCGAGTCCGTCGAAATCGCCGGCTGGCTCTACAATCTGCGGCGCAGCGGCAAGATTTGTTTCCCGCAAATGCGGGATGGCACCGGCATTCTGCAATGCGTCGCAGTGAAGAGTGCGCTGCCGGAGGAAACCTTTGAGGCGCTGAAAGATCTGACTCAGGAGTCCTCGCTCACCATCCGCGGCAAGATCCGGGCCGAAGCGCGCGCGCCCGGCGGCTACGAACTCGACGTCGAGAGCGCGCATATCCTGCAGCGCGTATCCGAAGACCGGCCGTATCCCATCACTCCCAAGGAACACGGCGTCGATTTCCTGATGGATCATCGCCACCTGTGGCTGCGCAGCCGCCGTCAGCACGCCGCGCTGCTGGTGCGGCACGAGGTGATCAAGGGCATCCGCGAATATTTCGATTCTCACGGCTTCATCCTCGTGGACACGCCGATTTTCACGCCGGCGGCCTGCGAAGGCACCAGCACTCTTTTCGAAGTGAATTATTTCGACGAGGAAAAAGTATATCTTGCGCAGTCGGGCCAGCTTTATAACGAGGCCACCATCATGGCGTTCGGCAAGACCTACTGCTTCGGCCCTACGTTCCGCGCCGAGAAGTCCAAGACTCGCCGCCACCTCACGGAATTCTGGATGGTGGAACCTGAGATGGCGTACGCCGATCTCGAAGACGTCAAGCGCGTCGGCGAAGAACTGATCGTTTCCGTGGTCGGCCGCGTGCTTGAAAATCGCAAGGAGGAACTGAAGGCACTGGAACGCGATGTCACCAAGCTCGAAGCCATTCAGGCGCCGTTCCATCGCATGAGTTACGACGAAGCGGTGATCAAGCTCCAGTCCAAGGGCAGCGAGATTCAATGGGGCACCGACTTCGGCAACACCGACGAGACCCTGCTCACAGACGACCTCGACCGGCCGGTCATCGTCGATCGCTACCCGGCGAAAGTCAAAGCTTTCTATTTCCAGACTGCTGCGGACCGCCCGGAGGTGGCGCTCGGCGCCGACTTCATCGCCCCTGAAGGCTTTGGCGAAGTGATCGGCGGCGGCCAACGCATCCACGACCTGGACCTGCTGCTGCAGCGTCTACAAGAACACAACCTGCCGGCCTCGGACTTCGAATGGTATCTGGATCTGCGCCGCTACGGCTCGGTTCCGCACGCCGGATTCGGCATGGGCGTCGAGCGATTCGTCGCCTGGATGTGCGGCCTGGAGCATATTAGAGAAACCATCGCTTTCCCGCGCATGCTGTACCGCACGCGGCCGTAACCGACTTCATGAAGCAATCTCACATCGCCATCATCGGTGCGCCGATGGACCTGGGCGCCGGACGCCGCGGCGTCGATATGGGCCCGTCCGCACTGCGCCTCGCGGGACTCAACGAAAAGCTCTCGTCGCTCGGCTACGAAGTCGAGGATCTTGGGAAACGTCGCTGGTGGATCAGCCCGAGAGCCTGCCGGTCGGCAACCCTGGCGCCCGCTATCTTCCGCAGATCGCGCACACCTGCACGCGGCTTGCCGAGATGGTGGAAAAGGCCGCCGACGATGGCCGCGTCCCGGTGGTGCTGGGGGGCGATCACTCGGTCGCCATCGGCACCGTCTCCGGAATGTCGCGGCACTTTCGCAAAGCCCAACTCAAGCTGGGTCTGATTTGGATCGACGCGCACGCCGACATGAACACGCCCGAGACCAGTCCCAGCGGCAACGTACATGGAATGCCCCTCGCCTGCTGTATCGGGCTAGGGCCGCGCGAACTCACGCATATCGGCGGCCCTGCGCCCCAGGTCGAGCCCACGTCGGTGGCGCTCATCGGTCTGCGCAGCGTGGATGACGTCGAACGCTTCAACGTACGCGGCGCCGGAGTTCATCCTTTTACGATGCGCGACATCGACGAGCGCGGGCTCCCCGCAGTCATTCGGGAGGCCATCGACGTTGTCACCGCGGGCACTGCCGGTTTCCATCTTTCGTTCGATATGGACGCGGTCGATCCGCGAGAGGCCCCCGGCGTCGGGACGCCCGTACCCGGCGGCATCACCTACCGCGAGGCGCACCTGCTGATGGAACTGGTCTGCGATAGCGGCCGCATGACCTCTCTCGAAATGGTGGAAGTGAATCCCGGTGCTCGATGAAGCCAATCGCACTGCGCTGCTGGCCGTGGAACTCGCCACCAGCGCACTGGGGAAACGAATCTTATGAGAACTCCGGGTAGCCGTGCTGTGCGGAGGGCGCAGCGGCGAGCATGAAATATCTCTGCGCTCGGCCGAATCCATCATCGCCGCCATGGATCCTCAGCGCTATGAAGTCCAGCGTATCTTCATCACTCCGGAAGGCCGCTGGGAACCGCGCGCCATTTCGCCTGAACCCGGCGGCAATCCCGGCATCGACGTGGTATTTCCGGTGCTTCACGGCACCTTTGGCGAAGATGGCACGGTCCAGGGGCTGCTGGAACTAGCCGGCTTGCCGTACGTCGGCGCGGGAGTGCTCGGCTCGGCGGTCGCGATGGACAAAGAGGTGACCAAGCGCCTGCTGCGCGAGCGCGGCCTGCCGGTGGCGGAGTTCTGTGGTGCTGGCCCGCGGCGTACATGACCTCGACGACATCTGTTCGCGCTTGCCGTTCCCCATGTTCGTCAAGCCCGCGAATCTCGGCTCGTCGGTGGGGATCTCGAAGGCCAAGACCCGCGAGGAGCTCGCCCGCGCTCTGGAATTCGCCGGAGAGTTCGATCGCAAAATTCTGGTCGAGCGCGGCATCGCGGGACGCGAGTTCGAATGCTCCGTGCTCGGCAACCACAGCCCCGTCGCTGCCGTCCCCTGCGAAATCCTGCCCTCGCGCGAGTTCTACGATTACGAAGACAAGTATCTGCTGGGCGCTTCCAAGACGGTGCTGCCGGCCGACCTGACGCCTGAGCAAACCCGCGAAGTCCAGCGTCTCGCTGTCGCCTGCTATCAAGCGGTTTACTGCGAAGGCATGGCGCGCGTCGATTTCCTGCTCGAAACCGCCACCGGCAAATTCTATATCAACGAACCCAACACCATCCCGGGCTTTACCTCCATCAGCATGTATCCGAAAATGTGGGAAGCGGCGGGCTTGCCGTACGCCGAGCTGATCGCCCGGCTGATCGATCTCGCGCTCGAACGCCATCGCGAGCGCGAAGCCACGCGCTTTCACAGGTGAGTATGCGTCTTCTGGCATTTGCCGCGTTCTTGCTGCTCTTACCCGCTGGGCTGCGGGCCGACGACGATCCCGCTGCCGGGCTCGCCGACGACCTCAAGAAGCTGATGGATGTATTCACGATTCTGGACCAGCAGGCGGCCGACCCCGTCTCGCCCGACCAAGCCTTCTACCAGGGCGCCATTCCCGGCATGCTGCGGACGCTCGATCCGCACTCGATCTTTTTCGATCCCGACCAGTTCCAGCAGCTCCAGCAGATGCAGAGGAGCGAGTCCAAGGGCTTCGGCACCATCGTCAGCATCAACCCCGGGCAGGTTACGATTCTGCAAACGATGGAGGGCTCGCCTTCTGCGAAGTCCGGACTGAGCGCCGGCGACGAGATCCTCGCCATCAACAATATCCCGGTGGCGCCGCTGGTGCCCGAGCAACTGGTGCAGCTCCTTTCGCAGGCGCGCCAGCAGGCCGCGGTGCTGGACGTGCGCAAGCCCGGCAACGCGCGCGCCTTCCGCTTGACGCTCTCGCCCGAGCTCATTGACGCGCCCAGTGTCGACCGCGCTTTCCTGATCCAGCCCGGGATTGGTTATCTGCGCATCAAGAGTTTCGACGAGCCCACCGGCAAACTGGTCAAGACCACCATCGAAAAGCTGGGCGGGGAAGCGCTGAAGGGACTGGTGATCGACCTGCGCGCCAATCCCGGCGGCGCCGTGCAGGCGGCAGTGGATGTCGCTTCGCTGTTCCTCCAGCCCGACCAACTGGTGTTCACGGTGCGCGGCCGCAGCGAACAAAAACAGGAAGCGCGCGTAGCGCCACTGGCCCAGCCCTACACTTTCCCCGTGGCCGTACTGATGGACGAAATGAGCGCCAGTGCCGCGGAGATCCTGGCCGGCGCTCTGCAGGACCACGACCGCGCCGCCATCCTCGGCGAACCCAGCTATGGCAAGGGCATCGTGCAGAATGTATTCCCGCTTTCCGGCAACACCGGTCTAGCGCTGACCATCGCGTTCTACTACACGCCCAGCGGGCGCTCCCTGCAGAAGCCGCTCGAAAGCGGTTCGCTCAACGTTGCGGCCAAGGCCACTCCCGGCATCTTTCATACCGATTCCGGCCGGGAGGTTCTCGGCGGCGGAGGCATCCAGCCCGATATCGCGATCCAACCTCCGCAGGTCAGCCGGTTGGTGTACGTGCTGGAGATCAGCGGCGCGCTCACCGCCTTTGCCGGCGAGTATGTGCAAGCCCACGACATCCGGGATGATTTCGACGTCACTCCGGATCTGCTCGACGAACTGAAAGTCTATCTCGTCGGCGCGCAAAATCCAGCCGGGCGTTGGCGAATGGCTCCGTGATCGCGATCTCATCCAGAGCAAGTTGAAACAGGAAATCGTCAATCTGAAGTTTGGCGTGGAAAGAGGCGACCAGATCGAGATGCAACGCGATCCCGTGGTTCAGCGCGCCATCCAGAGCCTCAGCGTGCCGCTGCGCTAGCTCGCCGCGATTGCCAGTATTGGATCAGAATCGGCAGCAGGCTCAGCATCACAATGCCGATCACCACTTTTTCAAAATTCCTGCGAACCAGCGGGACCCCGCCCAGAAAGTACCCGGCCAGGGTCATCGAGAGCACCCAGCCGAGCCCGCCGAAAACATTGAAAGAAACGAAACGCGAATACGCCATGCGCCCCACGCCGGCCATGAAGGGCGCAAAGGTACGCACGATCGGGACGAACTTCGCATAGATCAGCGTCTTGCCGCCATGCTTGGCATAAAACGCCTGGGTGCGCGTCACATATTCCTGCTTGAAAATGCGTGAATCGGGGCGCGAGAAGATGCGCGGTCCCGTGCGGCGGCCCAAAAAATAGCCGCTCTGGTCGCCCGCGATGGATGCGAATGCCAGCACCAGTGAAATTTTCACGATGTCCAAATCGCCCGCGCCGGCCACCACTCCCACCGTGAACAGCAGCGAATCTCCGGGAAGAAACAGCCCCACCAGCAACCCAGTCTCGGCAAACACGATGCCCGCGAGCAAGGCATAACCCAGCCACCCGGTGAGTACCTGGGTGAGCAAGTGAATCAACTGATCCGGATCTGTGAGGCTCCGCCAAACTTCAAGGGCGAAATGCACTGGGGACGCCGGTTCCGTCCCTAGCGCGCTGCGTGGATAGTCCGCGGTCAGCTGGTGGATCGCGTTCTGATGGATCTTCAGCTTCCCATCCAGCCGAGCCTGTTCCATCAAGCTGTCCTGAAAAAGACCATACATGGCTCGCGCCTTTTGCTGTTTCAGCTCCTGGATTGCGGCCTCCCGCTCATTGGAGAAATTATTCGGATCGGGAGTCTGCCGGTCCACAATCCTGTAAATAACGCTCCTGCCATCTACCGATACCGGCCCGATCACGGATTAACCGGCTTGATGAAGATGTCGGGTAACTCGGCCGCAGGGCCCAGTCCCGTGATGGAGTCGTTGATCGTGAAATCCGACGATTTGGTGGACTCCAGCTTTTCGCTCTTGGCGATGGCCTGCCAGATCCTCGCCGGCGTGCGCCTGTTCCCCGGCCTTTTTCGCGGCGATGTCGGCCAGCCGGCTGGACTCACCGGTAACATAAAGGTCCCGAACCTTGGCCTCGACTTCGCTGAATTCCGCGGGTTTGGGCGGGGTGATCCCGTTGAGGACGACCAGAGCCAGCTTATTTCCCGGTACCACCAGAACGTCCGAGACATCGTTGGGCTTCATGCCCGCCACTACGCCGGAGATCGCGGGCGACGCACCGATTGACGGAATTGGGTCGCTGGCTGCCACATCCTTGGCCGTCACTAATTCGAGATCGAACTGCTTGGCCACCTCGGCCGCGGAGCCGGGTGCCTTCAGCAGCGCGGCGCGGGCCTGATCCATCGACGCCTGCATCTTGTCGTTCACGCCCTGCTTCTTCAGTTGTTCGGCGATGGCGCCTTTCACTTCGTCGAAGGGCTTGACCCGGGCGGGTTCCTTCTCCATCACCTGGATGATGTGGTAGCCATACTCGGTCGTGACCAGATCGCTGATCTCGTTCGGCTTGGCTGAAAACGCAAACTTCTCGAAGGGAGCCACGGTCTGACCGCGCACGATAAAGCCCAAGTCCCCGCCGTTTGGCGCCGATCCCGGATCCTGCGAATTTTTCTTCGCGAGTTCGGCAAAGTCCGCGCCGGCCTTTATCTGTTTCAGCAGATCCTGCGCTTTGGCTAACGCGGCCTTCTTTTCGGCGTCCGATTTTCCCTGCGTCATCAATAAAATGTGGCGCACCTTGACCCGCTCCGGCGTGCGGAAGCTATCCATGGAAGACGCGTAGGCCGCGCGCAATTGGGCGTCGGTCACCGTCATGCTTTGCGCCATCTTAGCCTGATCGGCAATCAACACCTGGAAGGACCGCTTCTCCGGCAGATTATAGATGGCGCGATGTTTCTGATAAGCCTGCTGCAGAATCTCCGGGGTAACCTTCACCTGGTCGCGGAATTTCGCCGGCGGAAACGCGATGTACTCGATTTTCGCGGTCTGATGTTTATGGATAATCGCCTGGTCGGCCTCAGCCTTGGTCACCACAACGCTGGTGAAAGCCACATTCTGCAGTTTGCGCAGCAGCAACTGCCGCCGCATTTCGTCTATGCCTTCCGCCAGCGTCATGCTCTGCTGGCTCAGCATTGCCTGTTCCAATTGGTCCGCGGAAATCAGCTTTCCGTCTTTGAAATACTGCGGATATACCTGCATCAGGCCCGCCAGCACCTCATCGTCGGTACCGACAGGCCCATCTTCGCGAAAGCGTAGGTCGCGGCGCGGTCCTGGATCATTTGGTCGATCAGTTGCGGCAGGTAAACATCCACCGAATCGCGCGGCAGTTGCCCATTGGCCACTAACCGGGTGATCGCGGCTTTGGCCTGATCCGCGGTTATCGTGGCGCCGCCCACTTCGGCTAATACGTTGTCGACGCCGGTGTCGCTCGATGCCGTCAGCCCGGTGTTGGGGATCAGATAGGTGACCATCGAAGCGGCCACGATCAGCAGCAACCCGCCCAATAAATACTTGGTAAGTTTGGCGCTGCTATGGAACAAATTGAACATTGTGGTGAAAGCTCCTACGATGGGGCAAAAACGCCTAGTTTTTATTGTACTCCAGACCTTTCAGGATCGCCTGTCAATGGCGGATCAGAGCACGACTTGCCCCTGCGCGGCGCCTAATCCACATTCCTGATGAACGGCTCGGACCGCCCGCTCCAGGCCTTCCCGGCGCACGACAATGGCGATCGTCAATTCGCTCGAACCCTGCGCGATGGCGATGATGTTGATGTTACCCCGCGAAATTGCCGTGAAAATGCGCCCCGCCAGGCCGGGAGTGCCACGCATTCCCTCGCCCACTACCGCAATCAATCCGACATTCGCGTCCACCTGAATCGGTTTGACGTAACCATGGGTCAATTCCAGTGCAAAGGCCTCCTCCAAATGCTCCAGCGCGATCTTCAATTCCGCTTCGCGCACCAGGAAACAGAAGTTCTGGCGATAGCTGGAACTGGTGATGGCCAGCAGTTCCACGCCGGCGGAGTCCAGTGCTTCGAGCGCTTCCGCCATCAGCCTGGTCCCGCTCAAAGCGCCCCCGCTCAATGCCTCGCCTGCCGGCTCGATCGCCACCAGCGCCACCGCGGTCATCGAGGTCACGGCATGCGGGCCGCCTGCTATATCCGCGCCGCCGCCGAGTTGCCCCACGATGCGGGTTCCAGGTTTCTCCGGCGCGAAACTGTTCTTGCTCCACACCGGAATCTGCCGCTCGATCAGCGGCGCCAGCGTTCGTGGATGCAACACTTTCGCGCCCGCGTAAGCCAGCTCGGCGGCCTCGCTATAAGTGATCTCGTCCAACACCCGCGCGTCGGGAATCAGCCGCGGATCGCCGGTCATGATGCCATCGACGTCGGTCCAGATCCACAACTCCTCCGCATCCATCGCCGCCGCCAGAATGGCTGCCGAGAAATCCGAGCCGCCGCGTCCCAGCGTCGTCGGGCGTCCGTCGATGGTGGCGGCATTGAACCCCGTCACCACCGGTATGACGCGTTGATCCAGCAGCGGTTTCACGACGCTTGCGGCCCGTGCGCGCGTCTCCTCCATCAGCGGGGAGGCGTTGCCGAACACATCGTCGGTTGCGATCACCTGCGCCGCGTTTATCGCCGCCGCTCGCGTATTCTGCGATTCCAAGTAAGCCGCCATCAGCAGCGCCGAAAGCCGTTCCCCGATCGCCACCGCGCGATCCACCGACGCCAAGCGGACGCTCGCCCAGCATCAGCATCCCCTTGGCGATGCGCGCGAATTCGCCAAGTAAGGCGCCCACTCCATCGATCGCGGTTTCTTGAAATCCCGCCGGGAGCAAAGCGCGGCAGCAAGTTGCGTGGCGCTCGGTCAGGGCCGCAAGATTCGTGTCGACACCTGCTTCATCGCCCGCCTCCGCCTTGCGCAGGGAGTCGAGCAGCAGGTCGGTCACCTTCGACATCGCCGACACCACGATCGCCACCGGGCGCTTCGCGTGCTGTTCCGTAGTGAGACGCGCCGCAGCCTCGATCCGTTCGGCCGAGCCCATGCTGGTGCCCCCGAACTTCATCACAAGCAGACCACTACTCTTGATCAACGATGCCCCTTTCCATTCGATGTTCGCGCGCGGACCAGCTTCAAGATCGCTTCTTCCACTTCCGAGGGCGACAGACGCGTGGTGTCCAGATACTCGGCGTCGGGCGCCTGCGTCAACGGCGCTTCGGTGCGCGTGCGGTCGCGATGATCGCGCTCCGCGATTTCCTGCGCGATCTCCTCGACGACTCCACCGGTCTCGGCAGCCCGGCGCTCGGCGCGCACTTCTGGAGCCGCATCCAGATAGATCTTCACTTGGGCGTCGGGGAACACGACGGTGCCGATGTCGCGGCCCTCCATCACCACCGACTGCGTCGCTCCGATACGCCGTTGCTCTTCGCGCATGGCCCGCCGCACACCCGGAGCCAGCGAGACTTTCGAAGCCGCTTCGCTGACTCGCGGTTCACGGATCGCCGCCGTCACGTCCTCGCCGTTCAAGAGGACGGTGTTCGCCCGCCGCGAAACTCGACGCGGGCCTCTTTCGCGAGTTGTTCGAGACGATGCAGATCGTCCAGGTCCACGCCTACGCGCAAAGCCCACAGCGCCACCGCCCGGTACATCGCGCCGGAGTCGATATACGTGAATCCCAGCCGCTGCGCGATAGCGCGCGCAATGGTGCTCTTGCCCGCGCCCGCAGGACCGTCAATCGCAACAATCCATCGTTTTTGTGTTTTGGAGTCGATACTTCTCAGTATGCCATGCGCCCGAATCTTCTCCGCTGGAGCTGGAACGAAGCGCCGATCTGCGATAGAATTCGGTCATGCGTGCGAAATCCTTGTGCATCCTGCTCTTGACCGGCGTTTCGTTGGCCTTCGGCGCTGCAACACCCAACCATCAATCGGACATCCGTGGAAACCTCCAAAGGCCCCCTCAAGATCACGCCCCTGTTTCACGGCAGCGTGATGCTGGAGTTCGACGGAAAAGTCATCCACGTCGATCCGTGGAGCCAGGCGGATTACACCGGCATTCCCAAAGCCGATCTCATCGTCATTACGCACACTCACGCCGACCACATGGATGCGGCGCTGCTCAAGACGCTGCGTAAGGAGTCCACGATCCTGGTAGGGCCTCCTGCGGTCACCGATACGCTGAATGGGACTGTAGGCGATACCGACGCTATCAGCAACGGCGAGAAGAAAACTTTTCTCGGGATTGAGATTGAAGCCGTGCCGATGTACAACCTGAAACTGGGATCGGGACCGGGCAAGCCGTTTCACCATAAAGGCATCGGTAACGGCTATATCCTGACCTTCGGCGATACCCGGGTCTATTTTTCAGGCGACACGGAATGCGTCCCGGAGATGAAGGCGCTGAAAAATATCTCGGTCGCGTTTGTGGCGATGAATCCGCCGCGAACCATGCCGCCCATCGAAGCGGCCGCGTGCGTAGCAGCGTTCCGGCCCAAAATTGTGTACCCCTATCACTATCGCGGACAGAATACGCAGGAATTTGCCGACGCACTGAAGAATACGCCGGGAGTCGAAGTGCGCCTGCGAAAATTGGAAGGGGAGCCCTGAGCCATGCAGATTGACCCCACGCTTATCATTCGCGATGAAGCCGAGCTTAGCGAGATGTACGGACCGGCGCTCGAGCGGTCGGTTCGCAAGCAACTCGATCACCTGGATGACCTCTGCCGCGCCTTCATTGCCGCCTCGCCGATGGTCATCGTCGGTAGTCAGGGTCCAACCGCCGCCGACAACTCGCCGCGCGGAGATGTCCCCGGCTTTGTCAAAGTTGCCGATGACCACACTCTGCTGATACCCGACCGTCGCGGTAACAATCGCCTGGATACGCTGCATAATCTGGTGCGGAATCCGAAGCGTCGGTCTGTTGTTCCTGGTGCCTGGCGTCAATGAGACTTTCCGCGTCAATGGCGAGGCCGTGATCAGCCGCGACCCGGCTCTCACCGATCAGTTCGTCATGCAGGGTAAAGCGCCCCGTACCGCTGATTGTCGTGACGGTGAAGGAAGCTTATATCCAATGCAGCCGCGCGCTGTTCCGGTCCGACATCTGGAATCCCGCGAAACATGCGCTTGCCGGGTACGGTGCCGAGCATGGGGACCATGATGGCGAAGCACACCTGCGGTTTCGTGGACGCCAAGGCGTTCGATGAAGAAGCGAAGCAGCGGGTGCCGGCGACGTTGTATTAGAGCCGAATTAGCTGCCATCAGAACCCGCCATGTGGCCGGTAACCCGGCCTTGCCTGCACGCGATACTTCTTGCCGATGTCCGAAACCACCTCCACCGTGACTTTGCGGAAGCCTTCGTTCGGGTTGGGCTGCGGATAATAGGTTACGGTGTAGGAGTTGCCCAGATCTTCGCGAATGGCCTCGAACGCCTCCACTTGTTTCTGCCAGGTCTTGGCGAAATAGGATTTCCCGCCGGTTCCGGTGGAAATGCGCTTGAACACGTTCGAAGAGATCGGGTCCTTGGTCACTTCATTGGTGGAGATGACGTAAATCGGAATGCCTTCATCCTCCGCCACCGCGCGCACATCGTCGGGCGCCACCATGCTGGCGTTATCCGGTCCGTTCGAAAATACGATCACCACTTTGCGCCCTGGCACGCGGGCCGCGTCTCGTAGAGTCAGCAAGAGGCAATTGTAAAGCGCCGAATCGTCGCCAGCCACGGCGTTGCGCAGACCGGAAACCGCCTCATTGCGCTCCTTGGTAAGTGAAGCCGCGCGCGTCAGATTGCGGCTATAGGTGTAAACGGCCACGGAGTCCGCGCGGTCCAGTCCGCGCACAAAATCCGCAATGGCGTCGGAGGCGTAAACAAACCCGCGGTACATATAATTGCTGGTGTCGAAGAATACGAACACGTTGGTGCCCAATACGGCATCCAGGCGGCCTGCCAGTTTGCCTTGCTCGGAAATCGGCATCGGG
Source organism: Bryobacterales bacterium (assembly GCA_963779075.1). Lineage (GTDB taxonomy): Bacteria > Acidobacteriota > Terriglobia > Bryobacterales > Bryobacteraceae > Palsa-187. Next base: position 260,644 of record CAVZWS010000006.1, on the reverse strand, counting down.
CGCGTCGTGCCGTCGGCATCCACCTCAAGCGGCGGCTTATTGCCCTCGGCAAAGCTCGATAGCTTTTGCGGGATGCCGTCCTCCAAAATTCGAAAATCCTTGGGTTGCAGGCCGTTGATGTAGTGGCCCTTGTTATCGGTGATGGTGAACGAGAGCACCACCAGATCCACTTTGACCCGAAACGTTGGACGGTCCTGCGCCATCGCCAGCACGACCAACAAAAAGATCAGACCCATTCGACGAAACAATTTTCTATCCTCCCTGCTTGCCAGCTCGCTCAAATTCCCTATTCCGCTAATCTGCCTTTTAATTTTGCGCGACCACTTGTTTGCGCGCCTTCTGCAGCACGTCGTCTCCCACCAGGCGGAGTGAGCGCAGCAGAGCCGGCCAGTCCTCCAGATGCGTCGCGAAAATATGTTCCACGGTCTGCTGGGTCCACTCCGGCACGCGGAGGTTCAATTCATCCGGCCGCATGTGGACTTCATCCGCCAGCGCCGCATAGAACAATAGGTTCGATTCCCAACTCTCGGCAAGAATCCGGCTGGAGTATCCCAGCAAAGTAGGGAACGTCCGCAAGTTCAGCAGCGCCGGCTCATAGGATGTAGAGAGCAGTGGCTTGGGAGTTCCAAACGCGTGCGATATCGCCTGGGCACTGACTTCTTCGGGCGCTTCGGCCGTTATCCTGCGCAAGTCCGTCGGCCAGCGCCGAATCGTGATCGCCCGGCGCCAGTTCACGCGCCACCTGATACAACTCCGAGGGCACGATGCTGTCCTCCGCGCGGCGTACTTCGCCCTCGGCCAGGAGCCGCTCGACCTTCTTTAAGCGCGATGGCGGTAGGTAATGATCCAGCACCGCCATAACTCGGCGGCGTTCGGGTTCATTCAAAGCCGACTGCGCCAACGAGGATTCGGCATAAGCCATGTTCAATCCCACCCAATGCAGTTGCGTGGACGTCACGTTCCACCAGCGCGGGATCACGGCGCTCAGGATCATTTGCGGCACCAGATCGCCCCAGATCAGCGCCTGTTCGCGGGTAGGAATCAGGAAGTTCTGCTCGGCCTCCGCCAGCGCGTAAGGCAGGGAGCTCAGCGAACCCGTCAAACGTCCCCCGGCATTGGCGGGCCAGCCGCTGCCCATAACCTCGGTGCCCAGCCAAGTGGACGGATGCGATGAGCTGCCGAAGAAATCGTGGCTGCGCACGAAGGCCGGATTGGTAAACAGCACCTGCGCTCCGGGAGGAGCGTAGTGGACGTAATTGAATCCCACCAGAGTGTCGCGCAACACGGGCGCCAGCGCCCCACGAATCTCCCGCAGCTTTTGCGGATCGGCGCCGGCTTTGTCGATCGCCGAACGCAGATTCAGTTTGCGTTCGCCGTCGATATGGCGGTCGGTCCAGTAACCCGTCGACGCCTCGGTCCGATCCCGCGTGGTCAAAGCCGTGCGCGGCAACTGAATTTCCGTGATGCGTCCGGCCAGCCGGATTCACAGTTGCGCTATCCAGCTTCTGTCCGGCTGCCGCAGCTTCCAGACGGTCCGCCAGCGTGAAGATGGTGTCGAGCGACACCAGCCTTTGCGCTTCGAACACGCGAGTCATGTCCTGGATCATCTGCGTATGCGCGTCGGAGAGCGCGCCCTCGCTGGCCGCCTTGGTGCCGGCCAGCAAATCCATCATGTGATCCTGCGCCGATCCTGAAGCAGGCGCGCGGGCCGCTTCGAGAAGTTTGCCGACGCCCTTCTGTCCAGCGTCGAAGATATCCCGCTGATTTTGAATCTTCGCGAACCCCTGCAGCACTGAACGTCAACGCGGCGTCCGCATCCGCCTGCTGGATGCTCCGCTGGCGCACGAATATCTGCCAGAATCCGGCCAGCGCCTGCATGGTGCCGGCGGCGTCGGCGCGCAGGCCGACATCGCGAATCTGGGTGATTCCGTGGGCCGCATCCAGATAGGCCACGATGGTCGCGTCCGAAATCGCCGTCGTTTCCGCGAACAACGGATACTGCGAGCCAAATTCTTTATGATTGCGGACCAGTATTTCTACGGTGTTGGTTTCGAGCGGCTTGGCGCGGTTACGCTCGATGTCGGTCAGAGCCATGAAAATCTTCAGCGGCTGATTTTCCACCATCTTCCGCGACAACCCGAACATCGCTTCCACTACTTCTTCGGAATCCTTCCAGCCCGGAGCCGCCTTCGCCAAACGCTGATCGTATTTGGCCTCCATTTTTCCGGCGAACAGATTCTTCCATACATCCAGTCCGCCCGGCAGATGGGGTTTGCCGTTGGCATCCAGGCGTAAACGAGTGGTGAGCAGCACCAGATCCGCATTCGCGCGGAATACCGGACGCGCCGGCCCGGGACTGGTGACCCTTCCGCGCAGCGCCACGTAAAATCGCTTGATCCGCTCGGGCTCCGTCAAATAGTCCTGCACCGGCCCGTTGATTCGCGCCAGCGAGTCATAGTAGGAGGCCAGCCATCCGTCGTCCTTCGCCACTAGCCGCTCGAAGAACGCGGCGCCTTTGTCGGGCGCAACCCCTACCAGGTCGGCCCACGCTTTCTCGGCCCGGACGCCTCCGGGCACCAATGCCTTGCCATCCCGCAACTCGAACATGGAGCCGAAAAAGTCCAGCACGTGAGCGTAGATTTTCGCTTTGGCAACGGGCAGGTCCTGGCGCATCTGTTCCGCTGTATCGGGATCGAGCGCCGCGGTTGCGATATATAAGCGGCAGACCGAAGGTTCGCTCAGGAAGTAATCGATGAATTCAGCCGGCTTCTGGCCCGCGGCCGCCGGCTGCCAGTAATCGGCGAGTATAAAGAATGGGCACGCGCGCCGGGTGATAATCCAGCGTGAACGCCCGATTGGTGCGCAGCGCTGCTTCCAGTTCCGATAGCGGGAAGCCCGAATCGATGGTGAGAAAAGCCCGCGACGGGTTCACCGTTTCGAGCGCCAGGTCCGAGCCGCAGCCGCCGCGCATCCGGTACCCCAGAATGCGCAGCAGGTCGCCGGTCACCGCCGATTCGCAGGTCGGAACCTGCAGAATTTTGTCGCCGCCCGCGAGCTTTTCCAGTTCGCGCGCCTGTGACAGATAGCGCATTGACCAGCTTCAGGAATTCGGTGGGCTCCAGCGATTCACCACCGTGCCCAGCCGCGTAACCGTTGAGCGTAACGTTGTGCGCCAGCGCCGAAATCACGTCCTCCGGCGCGATATCCGGAGAAATGGCGGACATGCGCGCAAAGGAACGCAAGGGACCCGGAATCTCAATATAACTGGACTGCGGCGGCGATGACTGCGGCTGGCAGCGCCAGGCCGCTTCCGCCCGACGACCGGAACGCTTCGAGATGAGTTTGCAGCGCCAGCGCGGTCGCCCGCCATCAGGTCCAACTCGACTACGCGCCGCGCGACCTTGGCCCGCTCCGCCGGGCTGGCGCCATTGCGGCTGAAAAGCTGCAACAGTTTTTCATACTCGCCACGCGCTGCCGGATCCCGGTGATACGCCAGAAACTCGGCATATGCTTCGAGCGCCAGCGGATCGTTAGGCGCGCCCTCGGCGGCCTTCTGCAACTGGCTGCGAGCCTCCGCTGCTTCGCCTTTCGCTTCCAGTTTCCAAGCTTCGCCCGTCAGTCTCGGGGACGTCAGATTCTGAGCGCCCAGGTGGACTGCAAATCCCATCAACGCCACGCTACACGGTGGCAATCGCCTTAAAAAAACGCATGTTGCGTCTCCCTCGTCGGCTGTGCGTCCGTGCAAGCGGCAGGGCCACCCAGGATCCCTTGACGCCGCCGAGCGGCCGCGTATCTGTTGGTCACTAATGTATCACTCTGTTGGACGTCTTGGGGAACCGCAGCGGAACGGGAGCAGACCACTTCTCCGGCCACCTGTTAGAACTGAGATTTAGGACGATTGATTCATACATGATCGTTCGCATACATTTGCGGCAAGGCCACCCGTTGCGCAGAACGCGTGGCAAGAACCGCCGGTTGGCTCTCGCCTCCGGCGCACTATTGATCCCCGCCGCGCTGATGGCTTACGTGCTGGGTTTCTGGCGCCTGGCGTCGGATCTAGGCGTGACTGGAGAATTCGCGATCCGCGGGCTGTTTTCCCACTGGCAACTCTGGATCGTCACCGCGGTGGTCCTGCACGTAGCGGCCGGAGTGCTCAATCGTTATGGCCGCGGCGGCGAGTTCCACCTGCCCAGCGCGCTGACTTTCCGCTTCGGCGTGGCGCCGGAGCCGCCCTCCGATCCAGCGGATCAGCCGGATACCCGGCGCGCGAAGGCCTCTTGACAGGACGCGCCCCGCGGAGTTCAGCAATTTCCTCTGCTGCCAGCTCCCGATACTTGCTGATCTCCAGTCCGCCGATTTCGATGCTGCCGATTGCGGTCCGCACCAACTTGAGCACCTTGGCGCCTAGCGCCTCCACCATGCGCCGCACCTGCCGGTTGCGCCCTTCGGTGATGGTGATTTCGAAAAATGTGTATTTGGCCGAGTCGCGAATGCGCTTGACGATGGCCGGGCGCGTCGGGCCGTCGGCCAGCGTGATTCCCTGGCGCAACTGCTCCAGTTGTGCGTCGTCAAGCAGTAGCCGACGCTTTCACCAGATAGGTCTTCGGAACCTTCGACTCCGGGCTAGTGATGTGATCGCCGAACGCCGAATCGTTGGTCAGAATCAGCAAGTCCGGTGGTGTCCTGATCCAGCCGGCCCACCGGAAACACAAAATCCTTCACGCCGCCGAGCAGATCGTAAACCGTCGGCCGCCCTTCGGGGTCCTTATAAGTGGTTAGGTAGCCCTTGGGTTTGTAGAGCAGCAGGTATCGCTTCTGGCGAGCGGTCAGCGGATGGCCGTCGAGCGCCACCTGATCCCGCTCCGGATCTATCCATGTGTCCGGCGTTTGCACCTTTTTGCCGTTGACCGTGACCCGCCCCGCGCCGATCCAACTGCGAGCTTCGGTCCGCGATCCCACGCCGAATTTGGACAGAACCCGGTCGAGCGTCCTTTTCTGGTTGTCTTTAGGAGCGTGCACTCCTTATGATCCCAGTAATGATCGAATGCGTGCCTAACTTTTCCGAGGGGCGGAACCCGCACACTATCGCGGCCCTTGCCCGTATCATCGGACACCTGAACGGTATTGCGGTGCTGGGCTTCGAGTCCGACGCCGACCACCATCGCAGTGTGATCACCTTCGCGGGCGAAGCTGAGGCGGTGCTCGAAGCCGCCGTGCGCGCCACCGGCAAGGCTGCCGAGTTGATCGATTTGCGTCACCACATCGGCGTGCACCCAAGGGTTGGCGCGGCCGATGTGGTCCCGTTCGTGCCGCTCGATGGCTCGACACTGGAAGATTGCGTGGGTATCGCCCATCGCGCTGGTGAAGAAATCTGGCAGCGGTTCCGCGTGCCGGTTTACTTTTACGAAGCCGCAGCCAAGATGCCTGAGCGCAAGCGGCTGGAACACGTCCGCCGCCCGGGCTTCGATGGCCGGCCCCCCGATATCGGCGATATCGCCGAGCATCCCACCGCCGGTGCGGTAATGGTGGGCGCACGTAATTTTTTGATTGCCTACAACATCAACCTGGCCACGCCCGACGCCGCCATCGCCAAGCAGATCGCCGCCAAGATTCGCGAATCGTCAGGAGGCTTCCGCTTCGTCAAGGCCATGGGGCTGCATCTCCCGTCCCTCGACCGCGCTCAGGTCTCCATGAACTTGACCAATTTCGCGGCCATCCCCCTCGACGATTTGTATGCCGCTGTCGAGGCCGAAGCCGCGCGCCTTGGCACGGCCATCGCCGAAAGCGAGCTGATCGGGTTCATCCCGCGAGCCGCCTTCGAACAATCGCCGTCCTTCTTCCACCGCATCCGCGGCTTCAATGACTCGCGCATTATCGAGACCAGAATCGGCCAGTTGCTACAATCGAACTAGTGCTCGTCAGCATTGATCCCAAACCCCGCGCACCACGGCCCGCCTGGCTGCGCGCGCCTGCGCCCGTCGGCGAAAACTATCACAATCTCAAGAAGCTGGTGCAGAAGCTGGACCTCCACACCGTGTGCGAAAGCGCCGCCTGCCCCAACATCGGCGATTGCTGGAACCGCCGCACCGCCACCTTCATGATCCTGGGCAACGTGTGCACGCGCCGCTGCGGATTCTGCGCCGTGCAGAAGGGCGGCCCGCTGCCGGTCGATTACGACGAGCCCCGCCGCGTCGCCGAAGCCTGCGCCGTCCTGGGACTCAAGTTCGCCGTCATCACCAGCGTCAATCGCGACGACCGCAAGGATGGCGGAGCCGAGCTGTTCGCGCTCACCATCAAAGCCATCCGCGCGCGCCTGCCCGAGTGCGGCATCGAAGTGCTGACTCCCGATTTCCAAGGCTCCCACGCCGCCATGGACCTGGTGCTCGAAGCCTCGCCCGACGTGCTGAATCACAATACGGAAACCGTGCCGCGCCTCTATCGCCAGGTGCGCCTGGGCGCGCGCTACGAACGCTCGCTCGACATGCTGGCTTATGTGAAGCGGCAGCGGCCCGAGATCCCCGCGAAGTCCGGTTTAATGCTGGGCCTGGGCGAGACGCTCGAAGAAGTGCATCAGGTGATGCGCGACCTGCGCCAGAGCAACGTCGACATTCTCACGCTGGGCCAATACCTGCGCCCCTCGCTCAAGCACCTGCCTATCATCCGCTACGTAAGCGTCGAAGAATTCGCCGACCTCAAGCGCCTGGGCTACGAGCTGGGCTTTAAGCACGTCGAAAGCGGCCCGCTGGTGCGCAGTTCTTATCACGCGGAAGAAGCCGTGGCGGGGTAGGTCACAGAAGTTCTGCGAACTCATCCGCCGTGTAACCAGCCTGCTCGATGACCGACCGCAAGGTCCCGCGCTTCATGTCCTTCTTGTGCACAGGGAAGCGTGACTCGCACTCCGCTTTTTTCCGGATGTTTCAGGATGTAGTGGCTACCCGTAACATGATGTACCACGAACCCGGCATCTTCGAGCGCTCGCAGCACGTCCTTGGGCTTGAGCGCCGGAAGCCGTCGGCTCACGCCGGCCCGGGCACCAGCACGCGGATCTCTTCTTTTACAGGCGCCTTGTCGGAAGGAATGGGCAGGTGGTCTTTGCGTAAGCTTTCGATGTATCCACGGATGGCATCTTCGGCCATGGCACGCGCCTCTTCGAGGGTATCGCCCTCGGTGACCAATCCAGGCAGGGCCGGGCACGTCACCACGAACCCGCCTTCTTCGGCCGGTTCAAATAGAACCGTGTAGCTATATTCCGTCATGGTCGGTCGGCTCTGCCTTCGATGATACGTCTTCTTGCAAGTCGATCGTTGTGGGCGTTGCGGAACTACGGATACAGAGGCTTTCCACCTTCCATAGAAGGGATTACAATTTTTCCGGGCACATTCCCTTTCAAGCGACGAGCAGGAGGAACGGAAGGGTTCCCCGATAAGCCTTGCCATTGAAGGAAAGCGCCGCGTCGTAACCTGGCTGGATGCCTCCTCCCTGCACCCATACGCTAATGTCGTGCCAACCGTGCGATGTACTGGATAGCACCCGAATCGGAGGACGCGTGATAGTGATATTGTTAACTACTTTCCAGGGCCCCCCCACTCGCGCAAGGATTAGAGTGTTGCAGCCGCCGCTTCCACACCACCCACGACCCATGAGATAGACGATCGCTTCTGTTTTCCCGTCGCCATTTAGATCCACGAACGCGTGAATATACTTCGTCGTTTTGACATCGTCAGAATCAGGGTCTCCCGCCCAACGCTGGAGGGACTGTCTTAGTAAATCCTCGGCCGTCGTTTGTGGTGCTTGAGCACAGCAAGTGGCCACAAAAATTGCTGAAACGGCGATCCATGCATGCGGCAGGCTCATCTTGTCAGCACCGGAATCGACGTAAACGCATTCCCATTGGCTCGAATCCCCAGCACGCTGATCTGGCGCCGGCGATGTGAACTCGACCGTCCCGCGCCTACCCGCGGCCAGCGGATAAACCCCTCCGAGCACAAAAGCGTAATGCCCGTTGGCGGGAACGGGTATTGTGGTGGTCTGAAGCGTGTTGCCCGCATCGTCGCGCAGAATCATTCCGACATTCGCGGCCTGACTCGAAAGATTTGCAATCGCCACTCCTGTAGCCAAGGGCGCCGTATTATCGAAGGCCAGCACGTAAGCGCCGGCGTTGCGGGTTTCAAACGGCACTGTCGCCTCCTGCCCGCTGGGATCGTAGCGGAACAGCGCGAAAGCGTTTGCTCCGAAATCGCTGGTCAGTTGCGCGGAGCCGAGCGCCACCTGCGCGTCCAACCCCTGCGCCTGGATCGCCAGTGTCGCTCCAACCGCCAGCGTCCTGGTAATCGTCGCGGCCGTCAATGTCGCCCCGGTTTGTAGAAAAGTGAGGGGCAACGGGAGCGGATTTCCGGCGTCATCGAAGAAGCTGAGCGTGATAGTGGAGGGCTTTCCCGCCGTATTTGCCAAATAGTTTGACAAATAGAAGACCGTGCGCCATCCTCCGCCCGATACGATGTGCGCCATGTTGCCGCTGAGTGCCGCCGGCGGGCCGGTCACCGGAATCGTGGTAAAAGAATTGCCGTTCGAGCGAATCCCCAGCACGCTGATTTGCCCTTGCAGCGGCTTTGTGAACGTCAAGGTGCCTCGTTTGCCGGCGGTTGCCGGATACTGATCGGACAGCGTGAAGGCAGTATGGCCAAGCGCCGGCACAGAAAGCGATCCGTTAGCAATCAGCGTACCGGTGTCGTCGTTAATGATGAAAGGCACGCTCGCTGGCTGATTCGCGCCGTTTGCAATCGCCACCCCAGTTCCCAGCGTATTGACCAGGCTGGTATTGTCGTAAACCAGCAGATAATACCCGCCCACGGCGGTCTGCATCGGTACCACCGCCTCCTGTCCGCTGGGGCCGTAGTGGAAAATTTCGTAAGCGTTCACGTCGCCGCCGCTGGTCAGATTGGCCCATCCTTCGCTGAGCGGAACGTCGGGAGGGTTGGTATCCAGCAACAGCATCGCGTTCGACCCCAGCGTCTGGTTTACCGATGGGACATTCGCGGGCGCCAGGCGAACCCTGCGGAAACGTGAGCGGCAAGCCAGCGGGCTGCCGGAGTCTCCAAAGAAATTCAGCGACATCGAAGTCGAAGTCGGCCCCAGATTCACCACCGCGAAGCTCGTCTCCCATCCGCCGCCGGAGGTCAGGTGCGCCAGCGCTCCCCCGTTCGTCACCACATGTGTGGCCGTTTTGGTTCGTGGCGCGAAATGGCCGTCGCCCGCATAGGCGACTGTGATGGTCTTAGTCCCAGGCGTGGTAGAGGCCATAATGCAAGTCCCGGCCGCCACCGTCCCGGTGCAACTAGATGAACCATCTGACACCGTCACACTGCCGGTCGGCGTCCCACTAGAGGAGGTGACCGAATAGCTCACCGCATAAGACTGGCCCATCTGGCTGGGTTCCGGGCTAATGGCTCCAATAGTGAGCCTGTCCGCGGCCAGCGTTTGCCCGCTGATGACCAGAGTTACGGGAACTGTGCGCGTGAGCGGGGCGCTGTTCCCGGTAATGGTCAACGAATAAGTGCCCGGCCCCGCGCTTCCAGTCGAGATCGTGAAGCTGGCGCCGTAGCGGACGCGGGGATGGCGCTGGCGGTGGCGCCCGTGGGCAGCCCGCTCACGCTGAAAGTGATGCTCGACGAGAATCCTCTTACATCTATAACCGACACATAGTAGCTCCCAGTAACGCCCCCCTGGTTAACCGTCTGCGAATCCACTGTAGCCGCTAACGCGAAGTCCGGCCCATAGGAAGCTGACAATGCGCAATATCCGCCGCCCGCGTTTACCCAGTTTGCTGGATTAGGTAATCCTTCCCGCCGAGCTGCATATTGGCCTTGGGATCCGTTCATGGAAGTGTAAGTCGCTCCAAAAGTCCAGCGACACTTATCTGCAACTTCTTCTCCGCTGGAGTCATACCAGGCGTTCCCGCGCGGGGTCCGTGACCGATTCCTCTAATTCGTGCGCGATTATGTTGGCCATGGCGTCCGCGCCCGGATTCGCATTCGGACTGACGGTCTGCTCGGCGCAGCTGGAAAGACCGCCCGGGTCCGGGTTACCCACGAAAACATATTGGATGTTGGTGTTGTTGTAGATTTGCTGGGAGTGCCACCCGCAGACCGAACGCGGAAATCCTGCGACGTGTACGTCTCGCCGATGTCAAAACAAAATAGACTCCATTAGAATCGATAGGCAAGCTGCCTTTGCTCAGCGCGTTGGTGACGACCAGCCAGATGTCGTTGTCGGTTAAGGTGCTGCCCCGTGAGTAATTGTCATTGGAGCTTCCGGAGAAACTCACCGAATTGGATATGCTGGCCCCGGTACCGTCAAAATATCCGGTGTTGATGTTGAAGTACGGCGAGCCGCCAATATTAGTGGCAAGATTACTCAGAATACCAATCGAGCTGGCGTCCCAGTTCCCGTACCAGATGTAGTAGACGTTGGTTGTACCCAACAGAACCGGTCCACCGTTGTAATTGATCTGGTTTCCGGTGGTGAATGCCACGCTGGCAGCGTTACTCGCGGCCGTTGCGCGGCGCCATCGTACGCGGGCGGTCGCCCCGGCCGTCCGGGCGATATCCCTGGCTCGGTCTCGTCTCTTGCGCCGTGAGCGTTGGCGTCGCCATCCAACTGGCCAACAACCATCCGGCCGCCAGCATACGACTGAACGTTGCGCTTACGGCTGACCGGTTCCGCCGATCCGGCCGGCGGTCGATTGGGCACCGCCGAGACACTCTCACCACAATTCCCCCCGAAACTTAGAGTCTACTCTGTCGCCGAGCGCCGATTCGGCGAGCGGTCTCGCGAATGTCCCACGCTTAACTACTACGGACGTGTTGAAAGGCACTTATAGTTTCGACAGAATCTCGCCATTCGAATATAGGATGAAGGCCTGTAAAACTACCCACGGCGAACTTCTACGCGCCGGCGGCACAGAGGCCTGGACTAAAGGAACTGCACTTCTTCTTCGAGATCCAGGCCGAACCGGTCATGCACGAGGCGCTTCAGTTCGGCTGATCAGCTCGCCTACTTCCTGTGCCGTTCCCGCGCCTTCGTTGTAAATGAGGTTCGCGTGATAGTCCGCCACCCGCACTCCGCCCCGCTGCATGCCCTTGGCGCCCGCTTGTTCCAGAAAATATGCCGATGGGACCTTTCCTTCGCGGACCACCGCTGCGGGGACAAGCTGCTTGCACCGCTGCCGGCAGGTCGCACCATAAAAGGTTCTTGAAAATGCTGCCGGCGCAGCGCATCGTGGGCGGATATTTTTCGTTGCGGATCTTTAAAATCCCGTTGGCGGCGGCGCGCAATTCCTCCGCGTCTGCGGGTTCCAGCCGCAGAGTAACCGAGAGGATCACCCAATCCTTACGGCGCTTGAACCGGCTCTCGCGATACGCGAACTCGCAAGCGGCATTCGAGATTTCGTGCACGCAGCCTCGTTCGAGAAAACGGACGCTGGCCACCCGCTCCTGAATCGAATGCCCATAAGCCCCGGCGTTGCCGTAGACGGCGCCTCCCACCCAGCCGGGGATTCCAGTCATGGTTTCCAGGCCTTTTAAGCCGCGGGCAATCGAGGCATCCACCAGATCCTGCAGCACCGCGCCGGCGGCCACATTCACGGTGTCGCCCGCGAATTCGAGCGCGGCGTTGGTGTAGCGCACAACCACTCCCGGGATAACCTTGATCGGCTCGCCACCAGGTTGGTGCCGCCTCCAATGATTGCGTACCGCTCGCCGCTCTCTATGATCGCGCTGAGGACTTCGGTCAGAGCAGCCTCGGTTGCGGCGTCCGCCAGAATGCGCGCTGGACCGCCGACTTCGAAGCGGGTATAACGCGCCAGCGGAACGTTCTCGAAGATCGACAAGCCCGCCGGGCGCGCCTTTCGTTGCGGCAACTGATCTTGCGGCAGCCGATCCTGCGGCAGAAAGATGTCCGCCAGAGGGGAGCGCATGCCGCCTACTTGGAAGTCTTGGAAAACAAGCCCAGCAAGCCGGAAAGGGACGATCCCTTTTTATTGCCCGGTCCGGTCTTGCCACCCAGGCGATCGACCATCTGGGCGATCCCTTTGCCGAATGGGGTGCTGGCTGGAATAGGCTTGCCATCGAGCAACGCCTTTTGCACCGCCTCGTAATCGCTCGGCAGAGTGTCGAATACCTCGGTGTGGAGAGCCGTACCGATCACCTCGCGGCTTAATCCGACGTCCCGCAAATAGCGGTTTACCACCAAGCGGATTTTCCAGCGCCCGATCCGGTTGGTGTCCAGGTAGGAAAGCGCGCGCTGGGCCGCCTGCAGCGCCGGAAGTTCGTTGGTGGTGACCAGCAGCAGCTCAGTCGCCGCCCGGGCACAGTTCAAATTCCATTCCGTATACACGCTGCTGGTGTCGAGGATCACTACATCGTAAGCGTGGCGCGCATATTCGAGGATGGGCGACGGGTCCCGCAAGTCCGGATTCTGTTCCAGCATCAAGTCGGGGGCCAGCAGCACATCGACGCCGTGCACCGGACGGACCATGGCGCCCCACAGGTCGGCGTCCAATTCATTGGAACGCTGCAGCGCATCCAGAAAACTGTAGACCGACTTTACCTTGAGCAGGAAAGAAAGATTCCCGGTGAGCGGGTCCATATCCACCAGCAGAATCTTCTTGCCGCTGATTCGCTTCCATTGAAACGCCAGATTGCAAGCGACAGTGGTGGCCCCGCAGGCGCCCTTGGCGGGCATGACGGAGATGGTCTTGGCCAGTTCTCCGCCGGAACCTTCCTGGGCCGGCTGGACGCGCGCGAGCTTTCCGAACGCCGCATCGACCTGTTCGGCGGTCAAAGGAAGGATCAGAAAATCCGAGGCTCCGGCGCGCAGGCATCGCAGGATGAAGTCCGGTTCGTTGCTCGCCAGCAGCGCAATCACCTGAACGTGCTGCCCTGCGCGGCCGACTTCCTCTAATAACTGGACGGCCTGGTCCCGGTCGCTGGCGGTGTCAAGAAACACCAGGTGAGGGGTTCCAGCGGGCAATAAGTTGGGAAGATCTCTTGGAGATGGATAGGCTTGCAGGCGATAGAGCGAAACACCTCCCAGATGTGGCGCGAGGAGCTGTTCCAACTGATCGAGCAGTGGAGCGTTCGGACTGATGGCTAATGGGCGCCTAGAAATTGAGGTCTCAGAATTCGCCATGGAGACCGAACCGTATTGAGTTTCGTTTCAATGCAATAAATCGACTACCCGATCATAGCATGAGAGATCAAGTCGATTTCATGTACTAACAAAGTGGTACCACTGGCCGATGAGGCTTCGAAGGCGGTTTTACTCCATTGCGGACTACACCGGAGGCAACGGCACGCTGCTGACGGAAAGGAATGAAGTCAAATTCGCCTGGGTAAGCCCAAGGAGGGCAATTACAAACTTATGAATGTTACCGACACCAGTACCGGGTTTTCGCCCGCTATGGCGGATGGTTGGGCGTCACAGCAGCGGGTTCAGGCCGAAACAAAAACCGTGAGCGTCTGCGACACGCAACCGGTGACAGCGGAGGGCATCCGAACCTTGCTCAACGACATGTCAGGCCTGCGGTTCGATCAAGGAGCCGATTCGCTGGCTCACGCCAGGGATATTTTGCGGGACTCCGCACCCTCGGTGCTCATGCTGGATAAAGCCTTCGGGATACAGGTGGTTCTCGAATGGCTCGCGGCGATACGTTCCGGCGCCGTGGATCTGACCGCAAACACTGCCGTCGTGATTTGGGGTGCTTCCATCACCGAGGCCGAGGCGTTGCGCTTCCTGCAAGCCGGCGCGCGCGGCATCCTTCGCAAGACCGCCGAGATCCCCGTCATTCTGGCGTGTCTGCGTACCGTGGCAAGCGGGCGAAGCTGGATGGAAGAGTCGGTGTTCGGCGAACTCGGACGCGGCGAGCGCTATCCGCGCAGTGAGCTGACGGCCCGCGAGCAACAGGTTCTGGAGCTGGTCGAGCAGGGCTTCAAAAACAAGGAAATCGCGCTCGATCTCGGCATTCGCCCGGGAACCGTCAAGATTCACTTAAAGCACATCTTCGAAAAGACCGGAGTGCGGGGCCGTTATGGCCTGGCGCTCAACGGCTTAAAGCAGCGGGGGATGGCCGGGGCGACCGCCTAAACTCTGATCTCCCTCAAGCCACAACCGCAGCCGGGTTCCCAGGGTAGTGCCTCAGGCACTACCCTCCAAAAAGTCCCGCTCGCAGATCTTGTTATGCTTAGAGCGTGCGAATCCTCGTAGTGTTGGCTGTGGCGGCTACTTGTGTGTCGGCCCAGTCGCCGCTGATTAAAATTCTAACGGGCGAGTTGGATCGCAACTTTGCCACTCTAAAAGATAAAGGCAATCCTGCGCCCTATTTCATCGGGTACTCAGTTACGGATAGGGAATCCGATACCCTGAGTGCGAGCGACGGCGCGATTTCGCGTCAGAATCACAGCCGGGCGAGGCTGCTCGACGTGACCGTGCGCGTAGGTTCGCCAAAGTTCGACAATTACCGCCGCGTCAACGGCCAGATTCCCAACTTTACCTCGACCACCACCATCGCGCTCGAAGACGACCCGCTGGCGATCCGGCAAGCCGTATGGCTCGCCACGGACCAGGTTTATCGCAGCGCTTCGCAAAGGCTCATTCAGATCCAAGCCGATGAAAAGCTGCGCGCGGCGGCCACCGACGGCTCCGACGATTTCTCCGCGGAGACGCCGCAGGTGTTCTTTGAGCAGCCTCCCGTGCTCAAGTTCAGCGCCGCGGAATGGGTCGCGCGCCTGCGCCGGCTCTCGGCTGACTTCGCCAAGTATCCGGGTGCGTTGAATTCCAGCATTACGCTGCAAACCGAGCGGACTATGGAAACTTTGGTCACCACCGAAGGCACCCGTCTGGGACAGGGCCGCCTATTCAGCCGGATCGTGATCACTACCGCTGGCAAGGCCCTCGACGGTATGGATTTGCAAACTTTGGAAACCTTCGAGGCCGACGATCCCGCTCATTTGCCGCAAGGACACCGAGATCCTCGCAGCCGTGGAAAAAGCCGGCAAAAACTTGCAGGGCCTTTTGGTTGCTCCTCCGTCCGATCCATTTGTCGGTCCCGCAATCTTGTCGGGCCGTGCCGCGGGGGTGTTTTTCCACGAGATTTTCGGCCATCGGATAGAAGGACACCGTCAGAAGGACGAGGCCGAAGGACAGACCTTCACCAAGAGCGTGAATAAGCAGATTCTCCCGCCGTTTCTCTCGGTGGTCTTCGACCCCACGCTGCGTCAGTTTCAAGGCACCATGCTCAACGGATCGTATCTATATGACGACGAGGGCGTGAAGGCGCGCCGCCTTCCCATCGTTGAAGACGGAGTACTCAAGACGTTCCTGATGTCGCGCTCCCCGATCGACGGCTTTCCGAATTCCAACGGGCACGGGCGCAGGCAGCCGGGCGCAGAAGTGGTTTCGCGGCAGTCGAATCTGTTCGTGAACTCGTCAAAGCAAGTCAGCGATAAAGAGCTGCGGCAGATGCTGCTTGAAGAGGTGAAGAAGCAAGGTAAGCCTTACGGACTCTTTTTTGACCAGGTCACCGGCGGCTACACCACTACGACGCGCCGCGGCTTGCAGGCGTTCACGGTGATTCCGCTTGTGGTGTATCGCATCTATCCCGACGGGCGCCCGGATGAGATGATCCGGGGGGTGAGCATCGTAGGCACGCCCCTGGCCAGTTTCGGCAATATCGTAGCGACTTCGGACAAGAGCGAAGTGTTCAACGGAATTTGCGGCGCCGAATCGGGCAACGTTCCGGTGGCCGCAATTTCACCGGCTCTGCTGGTTTCCAGCATCGAGATTCAGCGCAAGGAGCGCTCGCAAGACCAGCCGCCGTACCTGCCGCGTCCGGAGACTAATCCGTGATGGCCCCGTTTTCGCGGCGTCATTTCCTGATCGCGGCCGGTTTGTCTGCGCCGGCGCTTCGTCTGCTGGCCGAAGATGCTTACGCTGAAGACGTCATCCTGCGGGCCATGAAGGACGAACTGGAGCGCTCCCGCCAGTTGCGCGTGGTGGGCGGCGGCGGTGACGACACGCCCTACTTCATCAGCTATACGCTCGATGACAACGACGCCTTCGAGGTGGACGCGAGCCTCGGCGCCATCACTTCCGTTTCGCGTAATCTTTTCCGGCTTCCGAACATCGAAGTGCGCGTGGGCAGCTACGATTTCGACAATACCGGGCACATTAACAGCGGTATTTACAGCGGCTCGCGCTACGACCGAGAGCCCTTTCCGTTGGATGATAACTACCGCGCATTGCGTGAACGCCTTTGGCTGGGAACCGATCACGCCTATAAAGCCGCTGTCGAATCGATTGCCCGCAAGCGGGCGACGCTCACCAATGCTGCCGCGTCGGCCGAGAAGCTGGCGGATTTTTCACCGTCCGATCCTGTCGAGAGTTTTGCCAAAGTCACGCGCAGCAAGTTCGACGAGGATGCCTGGAAGGCCCGAATCATCAGGCATTCGGCGATTTTCGACGCCTATCCCGAAGTGCTGGCATCCGGCGTCGAATTCCACTTTAATCAGGACACCACCTACTATCTGAATACCGAAGGAGCCGCGCTACGCTATCGGGACGATGCGGCTTGGGTCTTTGCGCGAGCCGAAGGACAGGCGCCCGACGGAATGATTCTGCGCGATGCTCTCGCGACACCTGCGCTTACGCTGGCGCAAGTCCCGTCTGAAACGGAGTTGCAAGGCTCGCTGAAAGCCATGGCCCGCAACATTCAAACGCTCCTGCAGGCGCCGGTGGGCGAATCCTTCATAGGGCCGGCATTGTTTGAGCCGTCTGCGGCTGCACAGTTGCTGGCCCAACTCCTGGGCGATAACCTGCGCATTCCTCGAAAGCCGATTTCCGATCCCAATCGTCCGGCGAACGTCATTGCCAGTGAGTTCGAAGGGCGCACCGGCTCGCGCGTATTGCCGGAGTGGATTGACGTAGTAGACGATCCTACCCAGATCTCTTATCAGGGCAAGCCACTCGTCGGCTATTATCAATTCGACTTTGAGGGCGTGAAGGCCCAAGCGGTGCCCGTGATTCAAAAAGGGGTGCTCAAAACCTTCCTGGCGACGCGCCAGCCGGTGAAGAAGGCCGCTGGGTCGAATGGGCATGCGCGTTTTCCCGCCCGTTTCGGTACGCGCGCGGCCGCCATTGGCAATCTGATCGTGAAGCCGGCGGAGAGCACGCCACTGGCGGATCTCAAGGCGCGGCTCATCCAGATGTGCAAGGAGCGCGACAAGCCCTACGGCCTGCTGATTCGCAAACTCGATTTTCCGTTTTTGGGAACCGGCGCCGAAATCCAGACGCTGCAAAGCGCCTCGGCGAATTCCGGCGGATCGGTTCGGCCGGTGAGTCCTCCTATTCTCATGTATCGCGTCTATCCCGACGGGCGCGAAGAACTGGTGCGTGGCATGCGCTTCCGGGGACTCTCCACTCGCTCTCTGCGCGACATTCTCGCCGCTTCCGCGGAAACCGCCGTATTCGACTACATCAATAATGGTGCGCCTCTGGCGCGCTCCGGCGTCGACGGCTACGTCGCCCTTACCTCCGTGATCTCTCCGGGATTACTGTTCGACGAGCTCGAGGTAGACCAGCTTCAGAACCCCTTGCAAAAGCGGGCGCTGGTTCCGCCGCCGGACCGGAACACGACCCGCTAAGTATCTATCATGCGTTTGCTGAGCCGCACGATTCTCCGCGAACTAGTGACTACGGCGCTGCTGTGGGCGGTGCTTTTCACCTTCCTGATATTTTTGATGCGGGCGCGTCCGTTGTTCGAATTCCTGGTGCGCAGCACGGGCCCCCATTTGACCGTGCTCTACCTGTTTTTCCTGGTGCTGCCGCAATCGCTCCCCTTTACGGTTCCCATGGGCGTGCTGGTAGCAACCTTGATCACGCTCACCCGCATGTCGACCGACGGCGAAATCACGGCCATGCGCGCGGCCGGCATACCGGGACAGCGCGTGGCGCCGCCCGTCCTTCTATTCGGCGGCGGAGCCTTGCTGATTGCCGCCGCTGCCTCGTTGTGGCTGACTCCCTGGACCATCCGTGAGCGCTATCGAGTGGAGAACCTGTTGATCGGCAATGGGCTCACCTCCGACGTCCAGCCGCGGGTGTTTGAGGAGCGTTTCCCCAACTCCATTCTCTACGTGACGGACGTCACTACCGGCGTGACCGGGCTCTGGAAGAGAGTCTTTCTGGCGGATATCACACCGCCGGAGCAGCGCCCTCCAGGCTCGCAGGAGCGAGGCGACGAGCCGCGTATCACGCTGGCCACCGAAGCCGTCGTACTGGCCGACTCGGCCTTGAACCGTCTTCAGCTTTCCTTGCGCAATGGGAGCACTTACGAGGCGGGCAAGGATGTCGGCGACTACCGCATCACTGCGTTCCCAACTGGCGATCAGGCGTTGGAGGCTAACAAACCCGCCGAGGTCCACGCCACGCGCCCGTCGGTAGAGATGGATACGCGTCCGCTTTACCGCCTGGCCTATCGCAACCCCGCGCTCGACCGCACTGCGAAACTGGACGCGCGCACCGAATTCAATCAGAGATTAGCTTTGCCCTTCGCCTGCCTGCTCATGGCGCTGGTAGGCATCCCGCTGGGCATCACGCGTCGGAGGGCAGGGAAGTCCGCCGCCGTGGTGATGACTGCCGGTTTGGCTTTTCTTTACTACATCGGCCTAATCGGCTTTATCGGAATGGCGCGCCAAGGCTCCCTTACGCCCGAAGCCGCGGTATGGCTGCCCAACCTGGTTTTCGCCATCGGCGGGCTGACGATGCTGGTGCGCTTGGAGAAACCCGGCGACCTTGATCTCATGGGAGCGGTAAACGCGCGCTTGCGCCGGGTCCGCGGCCTCCCACTTATTCGCAAGCCGCTCGAACGGCTGGAGCCGAGAGTCTGGCTGGCCCGTTTTTCGCTTCTGCCTAGCATCACCGACACCTATGTTCTTTCCAGCTTCGTGTTCTATTTCGTAGTGCTGTTGGCCAGCTTTGTGCTGATGTTCCAGGTGTTCACTTTCTTCGAACTGCTGAGCGACATCATCCGCAACCGGATCGGTATGGACCGCGTGCTGGAATACCACTTCTTTCTCACCCCCCGGCTGCTCTACGAACTGGCGCCGTTCGCGGTGCTGACCGCGGTGCTGGTTTCGTTCGGAATACTGACCAAGCACAATGAGGTAACGGCGCTCAAAGCTTGTGGCGTCAGCGTCTACCGTCTGGCGGCTCCCATCCTGGTGGCGGGCGTGCTTCTGAGCGGCGGCCTGTTCGCTTTCGATCACTATTGGGTCCCGGAGTCCGACCGGCGGCAGGACGCACTGCGGGCCGAGATCAAGGGCCGCCCCGCGCAGACCTTTTTGCGCCCCGATCGCCGCTGGATTTCCGGGCTCCACGACCGCATGTACTACTACAAATATTTCGATCAAGCTCAACGCGTCATGCTGGGGGTGAATGTTTTCGAAATCGAACCGGGGCGCTTTCGCTTGAAGCGCCACATCACTGCGGAGCGGGCGCGCTGGGAGCCCAGCCTCAAAGCTTGGGTGTTTGAGAACGGGTGGAGCCGCGACATGAACGGCAACACCATCACGCGCTTCGATGAGTTCTCGGGCGGCACGCGTACTTTTCCGGAGCTCGAAGAGCCGCCCGACTACTTCGTGAAAGAAGTGAAGCAATCCCGCCAGATGAATTTTCACGAGCTAGGCGCCTACATACAGGAGTTGCAGCAGAGCGGTTTCGATACGGTCGCGCTACAAGTACAGCTTCAGAAAAAATTCGCGGTACCGCTGTTCGCCCTCATCATGGCGATGGTCTCGATACCGTTCGCCTTCCTGGCAGGGAACCGCGGGGCGATGGCGGGAGTGGGCGTCAGCCTGGGTATCGCCATCGTGTATTGGTCGGTCGGGCAGGTCTTCGAACAGTTCGGAAATCTGAGCCAGTTGCCGGTGCAGATTGCCGCTTGGTCCCCGGATGCGATCTTCTCCCTCGCTGGTTTGTATTTTCTGGCCCGCATGCGGACTTGACGGTGGCCGGGCGAAGGACAAGGACAATGAGAGCCTGCCCCTTGACGCCTAAGGATCATTCGGAGTAAAGTGTCGTCAAGAGCTGCAAACGTCCAAATGGCGGAAGCGATTCCTGGAGAGTGATTATGAAAAACAGATCGATAGTTTTCCTGTCGGGCATCCTGCTCGCGCTCGCGGCTATGCCGGCCTTAGCGCATCACTCCTTTGCGGCTGAGTATGACTCGAGCAAGCCCGTAACACTCAAAGGCGCCGTCACGAAGATGGAATGGCAGAATCCGCACGCCCGCTTCTACGTGGACGTAACCGACCAAGCCGGTAAGGTGACTAATTGGGAGTTCGAACTCGGCAGTCCCAATGGGCTCATGCGGCGCGGCTGGACGAGAAACTCCCTAAAGCCCGGCGATGTCGTGATTATTGAAGGATACCTTGCCAAGGACGGCAGCAATCTGGCCAACGCCCGCAACGTAACTCTCGGTGACGGGCGCAAAATCTTCGCCGGTTCCGCGGACGACGGCGGCCCCAGCAAATAGCGTAACGATCAAGCTGCCTGCGTCACTCTTTGACGTGTGTGCCCGCTATCTTGTCCATGCGGAACTAGCCTGGAAGAGGGCGCACTTTGGTTCGGCCCCCTCTGGGCGTTCAGGGTACCTCGCCGGGATTCCGCACAAGTCAGCAGGGCGTTCAGAAATCGTTTGGATGTCGGAGCTGTCCGGCGCCAGATCGTGGGCCCGGCGAGCCCCTTCTTCCGCACTCTCGTATTTGCCGACCGCGACGAGTGCAACCGCGAAGTTGTGATGATGTTCCACCGATTGGTGAGATCTGAAAGTCTGGGCTTATCCGGCTAAGCTCGAATAAAAACGGGTGGCGCTGCGTGTTACCGGAGCGTCACCCGCGGCTGAGAAATCCCAAAGGGGTTGGGGCTCCCAGTATTTAGTTGCTGCACTGATGGGGCGCGCCGACTGACCGGCGCTTCAGTGTACCCAAGCAGCCTATGACGAACGCCGATCTTGGCGCTATCCCTAAAACGAGTGAGATATCGCGGATTTGCACACCATCTGCGCCATCCGGCGGGGGGCCGGATAACCCAACAATTGCCGCGAGCCGGAAACTGGAAAACAAGCTAGAACCACCTGAGTCCAGCTTCCGCAACCAGGTAATGCTGACGTTTAGACAATCTCATGCATTTTAGGGATGGCGCGTGGGGGCGGACTGTCATAGGCTCGTTGAGGAGTCTTAAGAGCGATTTAGAATACTGCTGCGTGTGCTCGGCCCAGTCCCTTGAGACTAGTCGCTGTGTCCGCGAGTGTGGTCGTGGGTGACGGTCGCCAATCGGACGGTTGGAAAAGCAATAGTTTCTCAAGCTGGGACCGAGCGGCAGCAGCCGGGCAAGAAGTCACAAAAGTTTAACCAACGGAGTTGGGCGAATGCCCAACTGGGGGTGACAGCAATATGAAGCGCATATTCAAGTTGCGCGTGCTTTTTGCGGCCTTTTTGGCCGTTTTAGGGGCATTGACGGTTTGGGTGGAACCAGCCCACGCGCAACTACTCCAAGGCAGTATCACTGGAAACGTAACCGACGCGAGTCAGGCGGCGGTGGTGGGCGCGAAAGTCGTGGCCACCGAACAACAAACCAACTTCACTCGTGACACCACGACCAACGCGGCCGGAGCATACAACCTGCCGACCATGCCGCCGGGCACCTATACCATTACGGTAACCGCGCCGTCGTTTCAGACCAGCACCACCACCGGGGTGCGCCTGTTGCCGGAAGAAGTCGTCCGAACTAATGTGGTTCTGGCCATCGGCCAGTTGACCCAAAACGTGGAAGTAACGGCCGACGCGATCGCTTTGCAGACGGACCGGGCCGATATCCGCGACGACGTCACCGTCCGCTCGCTGCAGAACATACCAGTGCCCATCGGGCGAAACTACCAGAATCTCTTCGTCACGGTTCCGGGCGTCTCGCCGCCGACCAATTCAAATTCCTTCACCGCCAATTCCAACCGCTCACTCATCATCACGGTCAACGGTGGGAGTGCAAACACCAACACCGTGCGCGTCGACGGCACCGGCACTTATGACATGACTGCCTTGACGGAGCCCCAGTACGTTCCTTCCCTGGAAGAAATCGAGAATGTCAGCATTTCGGGCAACTCCTTCGATGCCGAACAACAATCCGGTGGCGGAGCCGTGAGCATCACCATCAAGAGCGGAACCAATGCCGTCCACGGAGTCTTGTTTGAAGACCACACCGACCAGCACATGCAGGCGTACCCTTGGAAAGCTGATCGTACGCAACCGAATCCCTTGTATATCGAAAATCAATACGGCGGCACCATCGGCGGCCCGATCAAGAAAGACAAACTGTTTTACTTCGTGAGTTTCGAGGGTACTGGCTGGGTTCAGAGTGCTCCATTCACTAACGAAGTTCCCACCGCGGCGATGAGGATTGGCGATTTGAGCAAGTCTCCTCTTCCGATTTACGACCCTGCGACAGGCAACCCCGTGACCGGCGTCGGGAGAACCCCGTTTGCTGGAAACATCATTCCCTCGGGACGAATCGATACCGGCGTGCAGGCGCTGCTGGATTACAGTCACCAACACGGAGACCTTTGGTCATTACCGAACCACCCTGGAATCGGCTCGGTAGGCCTTCTCAACAACCTGCTAACCAATGGCAAGACCTACTTGCGGCGCGATGCATCCGAATACAAGGTCAACTGGAACCCGACCGCGAAACTCAGCACCTTTGTGCGTTTGGGATGGGGGAATAGCGACTGGACGACGCCGACTCAATTCGGCGTGCTGGGGGGGCAGGGACTGTCTAACACCAACACCGCCCAGGGGTCTGGAGCCACCAACGTCTTCAACGGCACCGTTTCCGGGACGTACATCATAAGTCCCAGCTTAATCTTCGATGCGCACTACGGCTATGACGTGAACATTTCCGTGAGCAACCAGCCAGGCCAGGCTGACAACTTCGGCTCGACGGTGATGCAAATTCCGGGCTTGAGCACCGCTGGGCAGCCGAAGTACAAGGCGTTGCAGCAGGGCGGCTTGCCGTCGATTGCCATTGACGGCGGCATCGGGGCGCTCGGTTCGGTGAGCCGGTTCCAACCCCAGGATTATTGGGATCCAGAGAGGAACTATGATGCCAATCTCACTTGGGTGAAGGGAAATCACAACTTCCGATTCGGTTTCGACTCGGATATCCAGAATTCAAGGGAGAGTCAGTGGCAACCTGCCAGCGGCGGTTTCATCAGCGGCGCCGGGGGGTTCCACTTTGCCGAGCAGACCACGGAACTGGGCGGCACCAACAAGGGGAACGAGTACAACTCGTTTGCCTCATTCCTGCTGGGCTATTCGCAAGATTCCGGCAAGATCTTCCAATGGCCGGATTATTACTATACTCACAATCAGTATTACGCCGGCTACGCCCGCGATCAATGGCAGGTTACGCCTAAACTGACGGTGAATCTGGGCGTGCGCTTCGACTATTTCCCGGTCCCGATGCGCAACGGCACCGGCGCGGAATATTACAATCATGCCACCAATAACATGGTGATTTGCGGAGTGGGAGGCACCCCGGCCTCCTGTAACATTTTCGACAAAGACCAGGCGCACATCGTCCCCCGGCTGGGAGCCGCATACCGCTTGGGTGACCGGACCGTAATCCGCGCGGGTTTTGGCATGTCCAGCGACCCGACCAATATTTTCGGGCTTTCCAACCGCCGGATCAACTTCCCGTACATAGAAGGAGTGATCCAGCTCCCTCCCAATGTCTACTCGTACGCGATAACACTTCGTCAGGGGATCACCCCTCCCCCAAACCCATTCCCTCTCACAACTGGTCTAGTGTCGGTACCCGGCACTGCGGGTATGCAGGATTTCAATCAAGCTAACTACACGCGGCACTATATCCAGACTTATAACTTTACGATCGAGGAGCGCATAAGAGCGGGCTGGACCGCTTCGGTCGCATACGCCGGCTCGGCGCAGAAGGATCCGATGCAGTCTCTCGAGCAGAACTGGTCTCCCATTGGCACGGGAACAGCCGGGCTCCTGCTGAATACTCCGGGCCGGAACGGCCAAGCGATTGGGGATGGCCGCATTGCCAGCACCCCGCTTCTCGGAACCATGGGGACAACCACTTACAATGCGCTGCAAGCGCGGACGCAGGGTCGATTCAGCGATCTCACGATCAGCGCAGGCTACACCTGGAGCAAAAACCTGGGATTCATTGGCCCCGGAGGGACCCAAGGAGGAGCAGCGATGCCCTGGTTATACCGAACTTACAACTATGGCCCGCTGCCCACGGATATCGCCAGCAACTTCGAGTTGACGGCGATTTATGAATTGCCTTTTGGCAAAGGAAAGCACTGGCTTACCAATGGCGTGTCGTCCTATATTCTGGGCGGCTGGCAGATCAGCAGCCTGTTCAGCGACTTCACGGGGCAGCCGTTTAGCGTCGTCGCAAACAACAACCTCAACGCGGTCAATTCCTACCAGTTTGCCAACTGTTTGGGACAACCTAAGAAGGTCGGGACCCAGTTACGCTGGTATGACCCGTCCACGTTCGGTGTACCATCGTCCACCGCCTTCGGAAATTGCGGACAAAACACTCTCAGAGGCCCCGGGCTGGTGAACAGCGACGTTGGTATCACGAAAAAGTTCGCCTTCAGTGAAAGGTGGAACCTTGCGTTTGTGGCCGAAATATTTAATGTTGGGAACAACGTGCATCATGCGAGGCCCGGCTACACGGTTCAAACCAGCACTACCAGCGCGAACAATGTTCAGAACGGCGGGTTCATGATTCTCAACGACATTGCCAATACCGGACGAGACGGCCTGGACCAACGAACGCTGCGACTGAGTCTGAAACTAACCTTCTAGCATAAGAACTTCGCCGATTGCCGGAAATTAGAAAATACTAAGCTTGGCCTTCCTGAAAGAGCGAAGGCCCAGTTTGGTTTAGGGCTGCTGCCCGAGATGCCGGTCACGTAATGATCTTGTGGCGCACCGCGTAGAGAGCAATCTCGCCCCGGTTGTGCAAGTTCAGCTTCTGCATGAAGTGCATCCGGTGGGTCTCCACAGTATAGGGGCTGACATTGAGGATGGCGGCCGCTTCTTTGTTGGATCGTCCTTCGGCCAGAAGTTGCAGGATCTCCTTCTCGCGTTCCGTAAGAAGATCGTAGGAGTCCTGCACCTCCTCATTCTGTAGCTGGCGAGTGTAGTTTTCCGCCAGCAACTGAGAGATCTCCGGACTAAAGAAGCATTTGCCTGCCGCTACGATCCGCACTGCGGTGATGAGATCGTCCTCTACCGAACCCTTCACCAAGTAACCTTTGACTCCCGATTTCAGCGCCCGAACCAGATAAATTTCGTCGGTATATACGCTCAGGATGATCACCGCAACCTCCGGATCCCGCTTCACGATTTGGGCGGTAGCTTCCAGGCCGTTGAGCTGAGGCATGCCGATATCCATCACGATGATCTTGGGGCGCAGTTCCTCGGCTAGACGGACCGCTTCGCGGCCATCGGTGGCCTCGCCCACTACTTCCAGTTCGGGATCGTTTTCCAGCACGAAACGCAAGCCGTGACGGACGATGCTGTGATCGTCCGCGATCAGGATCGGAACCTTGCTCATGCGTGCACCTCGCTGCCGGAGGGTATCTCGAACTTCCAGCAGCGTGCCTTTGCCTGGCTCAGAATGGATCTCCACGCTTCCGCCCAATTCCCGTGCGCGCTCTTCGATGCCCACCAGCCCCAAACCTCGTCTCGTCGATGGCGCTGCGTCGAATCCCTTTCCGTCGTCCCAGACCGTCAGGGATATTTGGTCCTTGCCGCCGTGAACCGTGAGTTCCACATGTTTGGCCTCCGAATGGCGCCCGCAGTTTGTTAGTGCTTCCTGTACGATCCGGTAGAGGCAGGTGCGATGGCCGTCTGGCAATTCACTGAGATTGCCGCCTAGATTGAGATTCACTAGGATTCCGCTCCGCCTTTTGAATTCCCGAACCTGCCATTCCAGGGCCGCTAACAGACCCAGGTCATCCAGAATGGAGGGACGTAATCCCATAGCCAGGTCTCTCGCTGCGGTGACCGTCCGATACACCAAAGCCTTTCCATCTTGCACGCAGCGGCATCCGCTCGGAAGGGTCCGGTGAGACTTCGATTTTATTGAATTTCATCTGTATGGCCGTTAGTAACTGGCCGATTTGATCGTGCAACTCCCGCGAAATGAGTCGCCGCTCGTCCTCCAGGGCCTTGGACATTTGAAGCGACAGATTCCTGAGCTTTTCGCGATCCTTCTCGGTCTGTGCCTGCAAGCTTTGTGCCCGCATTTCCAGGGAACGAAGACGGAGGCTGGTCACGAAGCCCACCGTCACTACAAACAAAATGAGAGCCACCAGGGCAATCAGCCCGAACTTGCCAAACGCCTCGCGCGCACGAATCAATTCTTCGCGTTCACGGCGAAGATCGATGGTTCGCAGGGACTCAATTTCACGGGTTGCATTCAGCGCGGCCGTTCGCTCCGGTACTATGTTGTCGCGCAGAAATGCTGCCCCGTGTGCTTGCCTCTCTTTAGGCGTCCATTTCAAAATTGGCGCGATGGAAAGCCAATAGCGCTTCAAGCCTTGACGGAGACGCTGCACTGGCCTGTCCATTTGGGGGCCCAATCGGGCCTCGAGATGCAGTGCGTCCAAATTCATGCGTTGTTCGATCTCGAAAAACCGTTGGCGGGCGGATTCTGACTCCGCCGGCGACGCCTCCAAATAGTCCCTTACCTCAATTGCCGCCGCATAGGTGTCGGCACGCAGTTCGTCCAGAATCTGATCGCTCTCTTCCTGCTCCTGCTGAATATTTTGAATTTCTACGCCCATTCGGTTGGCATAACGAAGAGCCTGCAGGCCCACCAGCGTTATAAAAAGCAGAATAACAGCGAACGCGAGCGCCACCGCAGGCCAGCTCCGCCGTCTGGAATGTGAAATCTCAACCAAGTTTCTCACCCATTCGCCGCGAGACTGCGCTCGCGAGTCAGTGGGTCCATTATCGCCCAGAACGGCGGCCAATGCAGCGCCTGAGGTCGCGCATCCTTGCGTAGCGGCGGCTGGATGCCGAAGGCCTAGTCGTTAACAGGTATAATCGGCACGCGATGGCCAACGTGCCGCTCATCGGCTCGCTCCGGATTCTGTTCCTCTACGATGTGTGCGAGGAGATTCGCACCGAGCAGCTCCGAACCCTGCTTGGCCGAGGGCCAGGGAGTGGTAACCGAGCGCCGGCGTGATCCGGCCTTTCATCATCCCTCGCCCGATTACGTCCGATTTGAGCGGCCGCCGGTGGTGCAACAGCTTGGTTCCATCACTCTGAAAAACGGGGCGTGCTTCGATTGCGAGCTCAACTACTACGAATATGGCGCTGTGAGTATAAAGCTCGGCCAGCCGTTTGCGGTCGACTGGCCGGAATTAGTGACGCTTTCCGGCCAATGGATCGCCGACCCGGAGATTGAACAAGGAGCTCTCCAGATCGTGCGCAAGAGCTTGGTATCGGCCCGGCTCGCCCTGGTGCGGCCGAATGAAGAGTGGCTGGTCGAGGACTACTACATCATCCATCTGCATAACCAGCTCCAGCCGGACGGCTCGCATTTGTTTAAAGCAGCGGAACTGATAGCAGAGCACGGCAAGGACATCGCCCGCATCGTCCGCGGGGAACTGGCGGAGCTATCGGAAGAGGAGAGGCGCGAAATCCTTGGCTCTCGAATGTCGTATTATCCTGACGATCTTCTGGTAGTCGGCTGGAATGCGGCGTTCCTGTGCGATACCGCCGAGGGCGCAACGCCTACGGTTCAACTGCTGGAATACGCCAACACCCAATTGCTGGAATTCAGGTATTACGATACGGCTCTCAGCCGTGTGCTGGAGCGCGTCTACAGTTCGCTCGATAAGCGCGGCGGAATCTTCCAGCGTTGGCGGCTGGCGAGGGAAGCGCAGAGTCTCAATAAAATACGCCTGGACGTCCGTGAACTCACGGAACGGATTGATACCTCCATTAAATTTCTGAGCGACATGTTCTCGGCGCGGCAGTACCGGATGGCGGCCGGCAAAATAGGTGTCGAGGACTACCGGCGCCTGGTGGAGAGCAAGCTCCATACCGCGGGCGAGCTCTACACCTTCATGATGGATCAGTTCCACGCCAGCCGGGGCTTCGTGCTGGAAGTAATGGTGGTTGTTATCCTGGTGATCGAGCTGGTGTTTGTGTTCCATGGCAAATGACGCGGAATGTGAAGTCTGAATCAGCAGCCGCTGGCGCTGCCGTGTATACTACGCTGCTGGGGAGTGATGACGATGAGATTCTTTCTGGCAGTTGCGGTTGCAGTGGCCCTGGCGGGTACCAGTCGGGCACAATTGCTGCCGCCCAATGCCATGGGCGTGACCATGGGACATATGCACCTGAACGTCAAGGATGTCGCGGTCCAGAAGAAATTCTGGACGGAGCTGTTTAGCGCGACACCTTTGAAGCGCGAGGGTCTCGAAGGCGTCAAGGTTCCCGGGATGATTATTCTCTTCACTGTGAAGGAGCCAACCGGTCCTTCGGAAGGAGCTACCATCGATCACTTCGGGTTCAAGGTTCACAACACCGAGGAGAAGCTGAAACAAGCTCGTGACATGGGATACGCAACCCGTCCGGTATTCAAAGGCGCCGAGGGGAACCCCAACGCTTATATCGATGGGCCTGACGGGTTGAAAGTCGAAGTTCAGCAAGACGACACTCTTACTGGACCGCCCACGCCAAATCACGTGCACTATATGGTGAAGGATAATTCAGCCCTTCGGGATTGGTATGTGAAGACGTTCGGGGCGGTGGCCAGAAACCGCGGCAACCTCCCCGTCACCGCCGATATTTCCACCATGAATCTAACCTTTTCGAGTTTCAAGGAGGACACGCCGCGGGCTGCCACCAAAGGGCGGGCGATCGACCATGTCGGGTTCGAGGTTAAGGACCTGGAAGCCTTCTGCAAACAGCTTGAGGCAAACGGTGTGAAATTCGATGTGCCGTACAGAAAGATTCCGCGACTCGGAATCGCCATCGCCTTTCTGACCGACCCGGTGGGCGGCTACATCGAACTTACCGAAGGCCTCGACGCGTATTGAGCCGCATTCCGAGCGCAACGCTCTAACGGGTTAAAAACTCGCTGACCGGTCATGGACCGGTCCCACCACGCTTGGCAACCCTCTGATCCTTGGTGGGACAGGTCCATGACCTGTCGTTTTCGTAGCCTCGGCGGCGAGCTTTTCAGCAGCCTCCTAAGTTAGCTCACGGATAGCGGCCTTGAGATCGGCCTCCGGGCATTCGTAAGGCTCGCCAAGGTAGTGGAACTGCTGCATGTCGCCGTCCGGGGTCAGCTTTTCGAGAACCCCGCCATAAGGAATGGTGTGTCTCAGGTCGCTCAGCGGGCGGAGAGTGCGCGGATTCAGCTTCACAGCTTCGATGGACTTGGTGAGCTCGAATTTGGCCATGGGTCTATTTTAGGCGTATATTGCCGGTCACGGATGGGCGAGAAACGGTTTCGCGTCGGGAGCATCTTGATATTGGACTCCCATGGAACCAATAGTTGAAAGCAAGCACCATAATCACGGAAACGAAGGTTCTGAGGGAGCCAGAGTGGTTCATCCTGAACCTCGCGTCCCGTACTGGAGGCGCGCGCATCGTAGTTGGCTCTTCTGGGTAGGGCTGTTTCTGATGCTCGCGGCAATTTCTATCTACGTGCTGAGCGAGAACCTGGCATTCCTACCGCACCCCTGATCGCGGAAAAGACGCTTATCGCAAGCACTCAAGCAGCGCGCCGCTAAGCAGTTCCACGTTCTCGGTCGTCGCCAGAGGACCCATCAGGCCGATGCGGAAGATCTTGCCAAGGAGCTGGCCGAACCCTACCGCGATATCGATATCGTACTTCTCCAGTAGGCGCTTGCGTACTTCGATCTCGTTGACACCAGCCGGCACCCGGATGGTGTTGATGGTCGTAATGCGGCGCGCCTCGTCGGCGATAAACATCTCGAGGCCGGCGGCCTCGACCCGCCGCAAGAAATCTTCATGCACCGCGCGGTGGCGGGCGAAACGCGCTTCCACGCCTTCTTCGAGCACCAGCGCGAGACCTTCGTGCAAGGCGTAGAAAGTGCTGATAGGAGCGGTGTGGTGGTAGCGGTGCGCACCCTCGTAGTAGTCGAGCAGAAGCTTAAGATCCATGTACCAGATAGGGCAGGGACCTTTACGCGCACGCAAGCGTTCTACTGCGGCCGGCGAGACGGTAATCGGCGAGAGCCCCGGCGGGCAGCTCAGGCCCTTCTGGATGCAACTGAAAGCTACGTCGACACCGTTGGCATCGACATTGATGGGCATCGCGCCCAGCGAGGTCACGCAATCGACGATGGTGATCGCGCCGACGGCGTGCGCGGGCCGGGTGATCGCGGCCAAGTCCTGCAGCGCTCCGGTGGAAGTTTCCGCATGCACGAAGGCGACGGCGTGGGGCTTTTCCCGATCTAAGAAAGCGGAGGCTTCGGCTTCAGTGAAGGTCTCGCCCCAAGGCTTGCTCGAACACACCACGTTCGCGCCATGGCGGCGGCCCATTTCAACGAAACGCTCCGCGAAGTATCCGGCAGTGAAGACGGCGAGCTTCTGTCCCGGCTCGACGAAATTGGCCAGTGACGTTTCCATACCGGCGCTGCCAGTACCGGAGATGACCTGGACGAAAGGATTCTCGGTGCCGAAAACCGGACGGAGGTCGCGGCGAATGTCTTCCGAAACTTCGAAGAAATACGGGTCCAGATGGCCGACAATGGGCTTCCCCATGGCCTCATAGACACGGGGATGAACTTGCGTGGGGCCGGCGGTAAATAGCAGCCGGCGCGGCGGATTCAGTTGGGACATGAACTACAAGTTTAGCGCGCGGGAGTCGCGCGCGCGCGACTTCCGCCGCGAAGTTAATAGGTTTCAACCGTCGGCGCCGGAGCTTCGCGTGCCCGCAGGCGGAAGTGATACACCAGCGCACCGGTGGCGAGCGTAACCGCCGCCGCCAGCGAGATCATGGGTTTGAACTGCACGCCGCGGATGATCATCCACATGCCGACTAATATAAAGATCACTGGGATCAAAGGATACGCAAAGCTCACCACGCGCAGCTTCTGCCATCCTGTTGCGCCGCCGGAAGATCATGAGCGCAGCCACGCTCATCACCGCAAAAATATTTAGCGTGAAGCCAAT
The DNA here is from genome assembly GCA_963779075.1 of Bryobacterales bacterium. Taxonomy (GTDB): domain Bacteria; phylum Acidobacteriota; class Terriglobia; order Bryobacterales; family Bryobacteraceae; genus Palsa-187. The sequence goes on along the minus strand of CAVZWS010000006.1, from coordinate 229,334 downwards.
GTAAATCGCCAGTTGCGGAAACGGTGTAAGGGTCATCAGCATCGCGCATACGCCCTGCGCCACGATGGCCGACCACCGGTGTATGCCACTTCGGGTGCACCTTTGCCGCTGAAGCCAGGAACGCCCGGTTCTTCGCCATCGCATAGTACACGCGCGGGCCGATCGTGACCATCGCGTTCACCGTCGACATCAGCGACAGTGCCATCAATCCGGCGAAAATACCTGCCACCTGCGGACCGAATAATCGCGACGCCGCCAGCGCCCCCACTGCCGTCTCACCTTTGAGGTTCTCCAGCGGAACGGCGTAGATGAAAACCAGATTCAATCCGACGTAAAGCGCCGCCACCAGAATTGTGCCGGCGGTTAGAGCCAAGGGCAAGGTTCTGGCGGGCTGTTTCAATTCTTCGGCGACATAGGTCGCTGCGTTCCAACCGCTGTATGCCAGATAAATGAAAAATAGGCTGAGGACGAACTGGGTTGGGATTGAGTTCGGTGGAGGTCCGCACCGCAGGCGTCGAAAAATGATGCCAGTCGCCATTGCCGATGGTAAATGCCAAGATAATGAAAGACACCAGGGTGAGGATCTTGGCCCCGGTAAGCACGTTTTGCAGCTTCGCCACGCGCTGCACGCCGAAAATATTGATGGTGGTGAAAAGCAGCACTAACAGGCAGGCCGCCACCTGCGCCCAGCCAAACGTAAATTTCCATTCTCCCGAGCCGAACAGCACGCTCGATTCTTCCAGATGCAGCGCCGGGAAAGAACTGCGCCAGATAGTCCGAGAACGCCAGGGCCGCCAAGGCGATGGGCGCTGAGAATCCCGCGAAAAATGACACCCAGCCGGTCATGAATCCCCAGGTAGGGCCGAAGGCCTGCGTGAGGTAAACGTATTCACCGCCGGAACTGGGCATGTTGATCCCGAGCTCGGAATAACACAATGCCCCGGTCAAGGCGCAGACCGCACCCACTACCCAGATCCACAGCACCAGGCTGGCGGAACCCAGATCGCCGGCCAGATAACCGGTGAAGGTGAAAATGCCGATGCCGATCATGTTTGAGACCACCAACGCAGTGGCGCTGAACACGCCGAGCTGCCGGAGAAGAGAAGGCTTGGAGGTTGGCCACGCCTAGGTTCATTCTACGCGGGTTTAGCGATCGCTATTGCACAACCCCATGGCACTTCTTGTATTTCTTGCCGCTGCCGCAAGGGCAGGGATCGTTGCGTCCGGTCTTTTGCGCCGGCATCTGCGAATACAGCGCCGCGGCCGGCGGCTCCGGGCCAGGGCTCGGAGTCGCGGCATCGTGCTCATGATCGTGCTCATCGGCTTGTTCGGCCTCGAACACCGGAGCCAGCCCATGCAAGCCGCAGCCGTTCGTCGAGCGCAAACATCACCAGTTCCGTCTCCGCTTGCGAAAGCTTCGCGATGGAGTCGATCTTGCGCAGCATGCCCTTGACGCGACCGCGCGTGGTCTCGCCCGGCATCGCCAGCGCGTAAGCGAACAAAGCGTCGTCGCGCAGATCGTCATACGGTTCGGCGCGATTGAAGAAGCTGGCGATTTTGTCGATCTGCGCGTCAGGCGGAAATAACCCGCGCCGCGCAAAGCGTGACGCAGCAGTTCGACGTCTTTATTCTCCGGCTTGCTGTCGTCCAGATGCTCCGGGAAGTATTTGGCGTAAGGTTCCCACAGCGAGCGCCACATCGCCTCGAGCGCCTTGACGCGCGCCTTGCCACCCGCCGCATACAAAGTTTCCAGGCCCTTGCGAACATCGTCCCGATCCGCCACCGCATAGAGACCGATAGCCGCGCCGCCGCGCTCTTCGATGGATTTGGACTCGTCGTTCAGCGCGGCGATCATCGCATCGCGGATGCGCGCCGTTTCCTTGGTGTCTCCCGCGGTCGCATCGCCCAGCGACGCCCAGGCTTCGCCGCGAACTTTCGATTCCGGATCGCCCGTGGCCAGCGCAAACAGAGCCTCGCGCGCCGGCTTCTCCAGATCCTGATTGAAGAAAGTATGCGCCGCGCCCGCCCGCACCTCCGCATCGGCCGATCCCATCATCTCGATGCGCTCCGCCTCCTCCATAACTTCAAAGGCCGGCAGCTCGCGTTCGGGATACTCGGCGAACAGGTCGAACGGCTCGGGCTGATATTTGGGTTCAGGCGCCTTCAGTTGCTCCAGCGCGTAGTCGATTTCGCGCCGCAGATCGGCTTCCGATTCGGGCACCTCCGCCAGCATCTTTTCGAGTGCAGGCTGCGCCGCAGAGTCTCCATATAGGCCCAGACAGAACGCGCCGTCGGCGGCGTCGTACTCCAGGCGGTCGAGCAGCAACTTCAGGACTCGCGGATCGCGCACCCGCAACGCGGCGAGCAGGAACGCGACATCCGATCCCTGCTCCTCGCCCAGCTCTTCGTAAAGCGCCAGCAGCGGCCCCGCGGCCTTCTCGGCAAACGGCAGCAGCGCCTGAATCAGGCTGTCATCCACGTCCTCCGGAGCGCGCCGAATCGCGTCGACATAGAATTCGAGCGCTTCCTCGGTTCCGAAATGCCGGAACAAATCGGTGAGCAGCGGATCGACATTAATCGGGAACTGGTCTTGCGGCGAACGGGAGAAACGCAGGATTTCGGCGGCGATTTCTTTCGGCGCGCCGTGATCGACGATGGAATGAAGAAAGCGGCGGTCGACGCCGATACGTCCGCGTGCCGCCGCTTCGAGTAATTCGTACGGACTGGCCCCTGGCCCCGGGTCCGCGCTCACTATTCTTCCTTGATAACGTGCACCGGCAGTTCCACCGAAACTTCGCGGTGCAGCTTCACGGTCACCTTGTAGTCGCCGAGCGCCTTGATCGGCTCCGCCAGATTCACCTTCTTGCGGTCGATCGTGTAGCCGGCCTTTTCGAGCGCCGCGACGATATCCTGCGCCGTCACCGAGCCGAACAACTGATCGTTCTCGCCGGCCTTCTGTGCGATGGTCACTTCCACCGAGCCCATCATCTTGGCCAGATCGGTTGCGTCGCCGATTTCCTTCGATTCGCGCCGCAGGTAGGCCTGCTTTTCCTGCTCCACGATCTTTTTGTTCGATTCATTGGCCGCCACCGCCAGCCGCTTCGGCAGCAGATAATTTCGCGCGTAGCCGGCCGCCACCTTCACTACATCGCCGCGCCGGCCAAGCTTTTCGACTTCTTCTCTTAGAATGACTTCCATATCGGGTCCCCTTACATCGACGTCGCAAACGGGATCAGCACGATGTTGCGTGCCTGCTTGATGGCTTCCGCCAGCCGGCGCTGATGCGGTGCGCAGACTCCCGAAATGCGCCGGGGCGTGATCTTGCCGCGCTCGGAAATGAAGGAGTGCAGCAGGCGCACGTCCTTGTAATTGATGTCGTCGATTTTATCGACGCAGAACCGGCACATCTTCTTGCGCCGGAAATATTGCTTCTTGCCCATCACGGCCTTGTCGCCGCCGGTGGGCCTTGAGGAACCGCTGATGGGTCTGCCGCCTCTGGTTTCTGCCATAACTACTCCTTGCCCTCAGTGGATTCGGCCGCTGCTACGGGCGGCGCGCCCGGCGCCGCATGTCCTGGTGTGACAGGAACGGGTTCCGCTGGAAGCGCGGGCATAGCGGGAGCCGCTGCTGCCGGAACGGCGGGCGATGCCATGGGCTGCGGAGCCGGCCGGCGCGCGGCGCGCTTATCGCGGGCCTTCTTGCGCTTGGCAATCTTCTTCTGCTTTTCGTCGATGCGCACGGTGATGAACTTGATCACCGAGTCGGCTACCCGCAGTCGGCGTTCGACTTCTTTCACCAGATCCGGCGTGGAGCTGAACTGAATCAGCACGTACAACCCTTCGTTGTACTTCTGTACGCGGTAGGCCAGCTTGCGCACGCCCCACTTGTCGGTCTTGTCGATGGTCCCCTTTCCGTTGGTGATCACATGCTGGATCTGTTCAACGAACCCGTCGACTTCTTCTTCGACGGTGTCGGGCTTCAAAATAAACAACTCTTCGTAGACTCTCATTCTTCCTCTGTATTTAAGCCTCCGGCGCGACGGTTAAAAACCGCCATGGACTTTTCGACGCCATCAGCGATTATGGATTCGACAGCCGCGGCTCCTCGCCCGACCACCTCCTCCACTTCCTTCATCCGCGCCCGCCGGAACGGCGCGAGCACGAAACTTGCTCCATCCCCGATCGGGATGGCAGCCCCGGTTTCATCCACAGGGCGAATCCCTAGCCGGACCCGCGGAAATTCCTGCGTGCCCAGACTGCCGATCACGCTCTTCACCCCCTTGTGCCCTGCATCCGAACCTTTCGGCCGGATGCGCAGCTCCTGCCAGGGAATGGCGAGCTCGTCGTAAACCAACAACAAACGATCCGGCCCTAAACCGTACCGTTCGAGCAGCCCCTTTACCGCCGGGCCGCTCACATTCATATACGTTCTGCGGCTGGGCCAGCGCCACCCGTTTCCCGCGAATCGTCCCCAGCCCCACCCGCGAAAAATTCTCTTTGCGAGTGACGCGGATGGCATTTTCCGCCGCGAGCCGGTCGATCACGAGGAAGCCCAGGTTATGCGGCGTATTTTCATATTCCGCCCCGGGATTGCCCAGACCAACCACCAGAAACTCGATCTCGTCCGGCATCCTGCTGGCCCCTGCGCGTCTCGCCACCTGGCCCCTGCTTACTTCTTCTTTTTGTCTTCGGCAGCCGGCTTCTTCTTCTCGTCTGGCGCCGCGGCTTCCTCTTCCTTCTTGCCCTTCTTGATCACTTCGGGCTCCGCCGCTGCTGCCGGCGCCGCGCCCTCCGCCGCCACCGGCTCGGCTTCCACCTTGATGGTGATCACGTGCGAGATCACCGAATCGGCGGGGCTCAACAGCTTGGTCGATCCCACCAGCGGGATATCGCCTGCGCGGATGCTCTGGCCGATCATCAGTTCGCTGACGTCCACCGTGAATTCTTCCGGAATCTCGTCCGGCAGGCACTCGATTTCAATTTCGCGCGTGATCAGCTCGTGCAATCCGCCTTGCAGCTTCACGCCCTTGGGATCGCCCGCGGTGTGCACCGGAACCTTGACGCGAATGCGCGCGTTCAGGTCGATGCGCTTGAGGTCGACGTGCAGCAGGTATTCCTTGATGGGATCGTTCTGCCAGTCGACGATCATGACCGGCGTGGTCTCGCCGCCCGCCACCGCAATGTCGAAAATCGTGTTGTGCCCGGTCTTGCTGTGCAGAATCCGGTTGATTTCCTTGGGCTTTACCGCAACCGCCACCGCGTCTCCGCCCCCGCCGTACAGCACCGCCGGCGCCGAGCCGCTGGCCCGCAGCCGCCGCGCTTCATTCTTCCCGCGCAGTGTGCGCTGCTCTGCCACAATCGTAATTTCTTTTCTCATCGTCTCTTCCTTCGCTGCTCAAACAAATAACGTACTCACCGAACCGTCTTCGTGCACCGACTGAATCGCCTTCGCCAGCAGCGGAGCCACCGAAAGCGGTTTGATCCGCTTGCAGTTGTCCGCTTGATCCGGCAAAGGAATCGAGTTGGTCACGATCACTTCTTCCAGCTCGGAATTCTCAATCCGCTCCACCGCCGGGCCCGACAGCACCGCGTGCGTCGCACAGGCCCGCACCGAACGCGCGCCCTGCTTCAGCAGCGCCTCGGCCGCCTTCACCAGCGTCCCCGCCGTGTCGATCAAATCGTCCACGATCAGGCAATGCTGTCCTTCCACATCGCCGATGATATGCATCACCTCGGCGACATTCACTTCCGTACGCCGCTTATCGATAATCGCCAGCGGCGAGCCTAAGCGCTTGGCGAACGCCCGCGCCCGCTCCACGCCGCCGGCATCCGGCGAAACCACCGTCAAACTCTCGCCCCGCATCGCCTCGAAGTAATCGATCATCACCGGAGCCGCAAACAAATGGTCCACCGGGACATCGAAAAAACCCTGAATCTGCGCCGCGTGTAAATCCAGCGCCAGGATGCGGTTGGCTCCGGCGCGTTCCATCAGACTAGCCACTAAACGCGCCGAAATCGGCATACGCGGCCGATCCTTACGATCCTGCCGGGCATACCCATAATAGGGTAACACTGCGGTGATGCGCTCTGCCGAAGCCCGTTTCAGCGCATCCATCATCAGCAGCAATTCCATCAAGTGCCGGTCCACCGGCCGGCAGGTCGGCTGGACCACGAAAACATCGGCCCCGCGCACGTTTTCCTGAATCTGCAGGTGCACTTCGCCGTCTGAAAACTGCTTGACGTTCACCGCCGCCAAGCTGGCATCCCAGCTCATAGCAAATCTCCGCCGCCAGGGCGGGATTCGCGTTGCCCGAGAACACTTTGAAGTGATTAAACCTCATTCGGCGTGCCGGCTGTGGGGCGGCCATAGATTCTCATTTGGAGTCCGGCGTTCGTCCAATGTATTCCGCCAATTGCCTGCGCCACAGCCGCCGGTAGCTCGCTGCCGCTCACCAGGCTGGCCGGGATTACGCGGCAGTCCTCAAACACCCCGTCCCCCTCCAAAGTCTTTACCGCGAGATCGCGCTCGGCCTTCGAACCGAAAACGGCGAACAATGCCGATCCGCTTCCCGTCATCCGCGCTCCCGCCGCGTGTTTCCGCAATCGGCCCCACATCTTTTTGAGCAAGGGTTGCTGACTGAAAACGGCAGACTCGAAGTCGTTCGCGCTGAGCGTACTCGCCGCCCTCGCCGAACGCAAGTCGCCAAGCGTCCGCACAAAGAGCCGGAAATCATTAATTTTACGTGACAAATCAGGTGAAGTCAAACCTCGACCAAGCGCCGCATAGGCCGGTCCCGTGGCGACGTGGATGCCGGGCGCCACCACCAGCATCGGCTCCGCGGCGACTCCGGCAGCCCATAAAACTCCGTCCCTCGCCCGATCGCCACCGCCGTGCCGCCGGTCAAGAAAAACGGGCACGTCGCTGCCCAGTTCGGCGCCCAGATCCAGCAGCCGGTCGAATGGAATCCGGCGTCCGGCCAGCACCGGCAAGGCCAGCAGCACCGCCGCCGCGTTGCTCGACCCGCCGCCCAATCCGCCGCCCATCGGAATGCGTTTCTGAAGCCGAAATCGCACCCGCGCATGCACCTTCATGGCATCCAGCGCGGCGCGCGCCGCCCGCAGCACCAGATTATCGGGGATAGCCAGCGGGTCGTCGAGTTCCAGCACCGTCCGCCGCGCCGGTTCATATTCGATAACGATCGTATCGGCCAACGAAATCGTCTGGAAAACGGTGCGCAGCTCGTGGAACCCATCGGCGCGTTTGTGGAGCACCCGCAGATCCAGGTTGACCTTCGCCAGTGACCGCAGCCGCACCCGCCGAATCATTGCTAGTAGTGAACCAGCGCCTGCACGTCCAACCCGGCAATTTTTCGCGGCCCTTCAGGAAGTCCAGCTCGATGACGAACTGGAGTCCCACCACCTCGCCCTTCAGTTGCCGGACCAGCTTAACCACCGCCGCCGCCGTGCCCCCGGTCGCCAGCACATCGTCGACGATCAGGACCCGGCTGCCGATCTCCACCGCATCGCGATGCACCTCCAGGATGTCGGTGCCGTACTCCAGTTGATACTCGACCCGCTCCGCCGCGGCCGGAAGTTTTCCGGGCTTGCGCACCGGCACGAACCCCGCGCCCAGCGCGTACGCGACAGCCGGCGCAAAAATGAAGCCGCGGGCTTCGATTCCGACCACGGTATCGATCCCTTGGCCGTGGTAATTGGCGCTCAGCCCGTCGATCACGGACTTCAACCCCTTCGCATCCTTCAACAGCGTGGTGATGTCATAGAACAGGATGCCGGGCTTGGGGAAATCCGGCACCTCGCGGATCAGACCTTTGAGATGATTCATGGACGGAGTTTCAATTCTACAATAGGCGGGTATAGTTGACCTATGTCTACTGCCACGCCTCCGCTGCTGGAACACGTTGCCGATCTGGTTGTGCGCGTGGCCGCGCCCACAGTGGTCAGCTGTTCGAGGCGCGTGATCGGCATTAACGGAGGCGAGGTGATGGGCGCCAGGCTCCACGGGAAGATTCTGCCCGGCGGCGCGGAGTTCCAGGTCATTCGAGCCGATCACACCACGGAGCTCGACGCGCGCTATGTGATCGAGACTCATTCCGGCGCGCTGATTTATGTGGTCAACACCGGCTTCCATCACAAAACGCCCGAAGTGACGGAGTCCCTGGCAGCCGGGCGAATCGGTCGATCCCGGCCTGATCTATTTCCGTCTGTACGCTGCCTTTGAGACCGACGCCACGGATTACCTATGGCTCGCCCGCAATGTATTTGTGGGCACCGCGGAGCGCCATCCCGACCGCGTCGAACTGGCGATTTATCAGTTGTTGTAAACCAGAAATCCGCGGGTTCGGGCCCTGGGCGCGGAAGTGGCGTTATTCCGGCTTAGCAGGTATCGACGTGATAGAAGGCCAGTTCATTTGAACTACCAGAGGCGCAATTTTCCCGTCCGCCGTGCCTTCGAAGGTAACGGAGCCATGAAATACTGTGTCTCCCGCGCTTGGGACGAGATCGAACCCCAGTAAACCCGAAAGTGTAACTGCATACACGCCACCCACTCCGTCTGCCTGTTCAAATGGAAAGCCCAGCGAAGATGCGCCATACAAGACGGGCGTTGTTGCTGACCCAACCAAGACGCCGGACGTATCGTAAACTTTGACGCTCACCGCTTGCGCTCCCGCAGAGAGATTCGCCACGGCAAATGACGTTATGGTTGCGCCGGATTGCGCTTGTCGGCTCAGCGGAGTTTCCGCAATCAGGGCAACCCATCGGCTCGATGCCTGGTCTCTGAAGATCACCGGTGCGTCCGCTTGCCCTGCGGCCGAGCCATCACTCGCCAGCAACTTGTGCGTCGCCCGGACGAATGCTGCATCCAGCGCAGCCGCATTTGGTCCATCGACGGTCACAACCAACGACCCCAGGCTCGCCGTCTCCGGGCAACCGGACGCACAGTTCGCCTCTGCCAGAACGCGCGCCGAATAGGAATCGCCGCTCTTGACATTGATCCCACTGAACCCCTCCGAAATAACGCGGGCCGCACCATTGTCGATCACCAGGTTGTGTCTTACTCCGTCGTAATAGGGCGAAGTGCTCAAAGACGTCTGGTATCCGAAGCGAAGCGTATCGGAGGTGCCCGTGCGTAACTCAAGGTCGGTTTCCCACTGTCCCGGTATCGCCGCATACCAAGGAAGAATTCCGATTCTCCGGCAATACCCCTCCACCGTCGGGTACTTGCCGCAGCTCGATGTCGGGAACCCAGCCGGCACATAAAGTTCGGCGGTTGATTCCGGTCCACTGTCATATGAAGTAGCCAGTTCCCCGCCAACTATTAGAACCCTGCCGTCGCGCAGCAGCGTCGCTGTGTGCACCGAGCGAGGCCTGGTCATCGCACCTGTGTTCGTGAAGGTTCCGCTAGATGGATCGTACAGTTCCGCGCTCGCGAGGTCCGATTGTACGTCGGCGGGTATGCCTCCATACCCCCCGGCGATCAAGACGAGGCCGCTTGGCAGCAATGTAGCGGTATGCGCGGCCCGACCCGCGACCAGCGAGCCCGTAGTTTGGAAAGTTTCGCTGGCGGGGTCATAGAGGCGCGCGCAGCAAGTACGGGTGAAAGGGTCGGCGCCGCCGGCCAATAAAACCCTGCCGTTGGTCAGCAGAGTCTCGGAGTAGCCGAATACGTGCACCAGATCCGGAAAGCTGTATGCTCGAATTGACCCGCTCATAGTATCGTAGAGCGCGGCATCCGGCCCGTAGTGGTATCCACCGAGCAAGACGCTGCCATTGAGGAGCCGGGTCGCCGGAACACCGTATGCGCTCCCGTTCACATATCCTGTCGGCGTGAAAGCGCCCGTAGCGGGATCGTAGAGTTCCAGGCTCCTATCGTCAGCGCCGCTGATGAGAACTTTTCCCGTGCTCAGCAAAGTAGCGGCGTGGTAAACGCGGGCTTCATGCATGTTCCCGGTCAAGGTGAACGCACCAGTCGCGGGATCATATAGTTCTGCACTAGCTCCAGAGTCTCCCTCCGTATATCCCCCTGTGATCAAGACCCGGCCGTCTAACAGCAACGTCGCCGTGTGTCCAGTCCGGCTAAAGAGCATGTTTGCTGTAGGGGAAAATGTCCCGGATGCCGGATCATACAGTTCCGCGCTATTTATTGGCGTCTCGTCTACCCTGGAACCCCCGGCAATCAGGACCCGGCCGTCATTCAGCAGGGTGGCGGTATGGCCGATTCGAGGAGCATTCAAGTTTCCGGTCGGAACAAATTTACCCAGGGATTGCGCGAGAGCATTCGGGATCAACAGTCCGATCAGGCACACTATGGCTGAAAACAGACGGAAATATCCCTTAGAAAGCCAGGGTCGCCGGAGTTTAAGAATCATACGGAGTAGTATTTACGCTTTTTCCCCCACCGGCCATGAAAAAAAAGTGAAGAAAAAATATACGTGTAATCGATTGAGCCGACGCTACTGCTGGATCGTTTGACGAAAGTACAATACCCACTGCTCTGCCGAAATGAGTTGGGAACCATCACCGCCGCCGGCCGCGACGATTCGGCCCATCAGGCCGGTGGAGATAGACCCGAACACCCCGAAGCCCGCAGGGGCGCCGGGGAATACAGGCCCTCTCTGCCAGAACCAAGCCCACTGCCAGAAATTGAAGCTATCGGTTCCCGCCGCCGCTTTCATGGCGGTGAATGCCTGTTGCCACGGATCGGGTGGCGGAACATAGATTTCCGCGGTTCCCAGGACGTCACCCCCGACAAGTAAGACCGTGCCATCCCGGAGCAGCGTTGCCGTATGACGGAGACGGCTTTCGTTCATTTTACCGGCGTCAGTGAAGGTCCCCGAGACGGGATCGTACAGTTCTGCGTGATAGCTCTGGTCACCTCCGGCGACTAAAACGAGGCCCGAGGCTAACAAAGTAGCACTGTGCCCTGCTCTGGCGTGGAGCAAGGATCCGGTAGCCCGAAAAGAAGCTTGATGAGGGTCGTAGAGCAGCGATGTACGTAGCAATTCGACTGATCCATAGTCATCATCACTGCCGTCAAAGGTAACTCTAGCTCCGCCCAAGATTAGAGCCGCACCATTCGCAAGCAAGGTGGCGGTGTGTGACCAGATGGGGAAACCGCCTAAGACCGTCAAATTTCCACTGGCGGGGTCGTAGACCGATAGATCACCGTCCCGCCAGCCGCCTGCGACCAAGACCCTGCCGTCATTGAGCAGAGTAGCAGTGGACTCGAATCTGGTCCCGTTCACATGGCCAGCCGGCGTAAACTTACCCGTCGCAGGATCGTAAAGAGACGGGGCCGCAGCGCCCGTAGGGCCCCTGCCTGATGGATAAAGCTCCCCCCCGCTGATCAACACTTTTCCGTCTTTCAGCAAGGTGGCAGCGTGCCCGCCCTGTTGTCCGTCCACCATGCTGCCGGTCGAGGTGAACGTGCCCGTTGACGGATTGTATAGTTCAGCGCTGGGCTCGCGACCATAGGAGCCTCCGGCGATCAGGACTTGGCCGTTCGTCAAGAGCGTGGCCGTGTGACCCGCTCGAGGAGTAGACATTGCTGCGGTGGTAATGAATTTACCCGTAGAGGGATCATACAGCTCCGCACTAGCCCCTACCGTCTGACCCTCAGAGCCGCCTCCGGTGATTAGGACCCGTCCGTCGTACAGCAGTGTGGCTGTGAATCCCCAACGAGGGGTCGTCATATTGCCCGTGGCGACAAAGCTGCCAGATGGTTGGGCCACTGCATTCAAGCCCCACGGCCCGCATACTAACAGAGCAAACAATAAAGACCTGATCATGGGCTGGTTCCCTTTCAGCAGCATGTCACCGACTTGGCTTCCTGGGATGTGAAGAAAAGATAAAGAATATATATGTGCGCAATCGGTTGAAAACAACGGTGTAGTATAATCCCGGCTAAAGCCAATATCCTCATGCTGACTCCCGACGAAGTTGAGCGGTTCAGATTTGGAGCCTTCGAACTCTGCCCAGCGACTGGCGAAGTACTCAAGGCAGGGGCGAAGTTAAAGCTCCAACCGCAGCCTTTCCGTCTCCTGCTGTTACTCGTTTCCCGACCGGGGGAACTGATCACCCGCGAAGAGATCCGGCAGGCTCTTTGGAGCGACGGCACGACTGTCGAGTTTGACCAAAGCTTGAATTCTTGCATTCGGCAGATCCGTGCGGTACTCGGCGAAGATGTGCATGAGCCAAAGTTTATAGAGACTTTACCCAAGCGGGGGTATCGATTTTTATGTTCCGTCGAGCCGATTTGCCTGCCGCCATCCGGCGGAACATCCCGCAACACGCCAGCGCTCGCATCGCTGAACACACAAGTGCCGCGGGGCGCCAGCGACTCGGCTAACGCCAGTTCTCGCTTCTTCCCAGGAGCCCGCGCGCGAGTGGTGGCGGCATTTGCGCTTTTGGTTGTCCTGGTCTCGGCTGTCTGCTGGAAGTATTACAGCAGGAGCCAGTCGACGGTGATTTTGGTTCGGCCGTTCGTGAATCAGAATGTCTCGCCCGAGAACGCCTGGTTCGTCGACGCGATTGCGATGCGGCTGGCGGATGCGCTGGCGAAAGCCCCTCGCGTGAAGGTGGCGCGCTGGTCCGGAGACACTAAGAATACGTCACCCACGATCGCGGAACTAAGTCGAAGGTTTCACGTCGACCGCGTTCTGGAAGGCTCCGTGAATTTGACCGGCGGACACTTGGATGTGACGATGCAACTCGTGGATGCGAGCACGGAGCGCATCCTCTGGAGTCATCAATACATTCGCGCCGCAACCAGCCTTGGCGAGGTGCAGGAAAACGTACTCGATTCGCTTGCGAAGACGCTGACGCTGAGTGTCACGGAGGGTGACGTTCCGCGCACACGCCGTCGCCCGAAGGACGATGAGACGTACAACCTTTTCTTGGACGCGGAACGCATGGCGAAAGACGCGACCGACACTAGCGCGGCAGCCGCTGAAAAATATAAGGGCGTGATCCAGCGTGCCCCCGACTTCGCGCCAGCCTACGCAGGGCTTGCTAATGTTCTGGTCACCGTACCTTTTCAAAGCCAAGGGCCGATTATGCCGAAATTGAATGAAGCGGAAACGACGGCCCGCAAGGCCATTGAGCTCGATGACACCTTGGCGGAGGCCCATACGGCCTTGGCTCATTGCTACTGGCAAGAGTGGAAATGGAAGGCGTCCGAGGAAGAGTTTCAGCGCGCTCTAGCGTTAGACGGGGATTTGGCGATTGCACACCAACTCTATGGACTGTCCCTGGTTTCGCGAGGCAGGGGAGACGAGGCCATCAGGGAAGCGATACGAGCCGTCCAGTTGCATCCGCAGTCCGCCTTGATGAACTTTTCTTTGTCGCGAGTCTACCTGGAGGCCGGCCATTTCGACGAGGCCATCACTCAGGCGCGGAGAACCCAAGAATTAAGCCGCCACCATCCCGCGTCCTATCAAGTCCTGGTGCGCGCCTATACTCTGAAGGGTTTGATTCCAGAGGCGACCGCGGCGCTAAAGGAATGGGAGCAACACATCCCGGAAACGTCGATGCAGACGATTCTACGGGCCAACTTGCTCGCCCGTTCGGGTGAAGTGCCGAAAGCGCGCGCGCTCATTCGGGAATGGCTCAAGAATAAACCGCCAGGGCGGCGAATACCTGGCGGTATGGCGTTCGCATTGGCTGCAACCGGAGATACCAGCCGTGCCTTTGACGTCATTAACGAAGACATCACCCGCCATGTGTTGGGCATCACCTGGCTAAAATCCACCCCTGAATTCGCGCCGCTGCGATCGGACGCGCGCTTCACCGCCGCCCTTGCCCGGATGAACTTGCAGTAAATGCAACCAGCCGCGACACTCATCCCAACTCCTGAGGTGACGGCGCTATTATGAACGGGAAGGGGATTGCAACCACTATGTTTGCTCGCGCTGCGCTTGCCCTGTTAGCCGTCTCTGCCCTCAATGCTCAAGTTACTTTCGACCGCATTCTCCACGCCGATAAGGAGCCGCAGAACTGGCTCACCTATTCCGGCACCACGCTCGGCCAGCGCTACAGCCCTCTGAAGCAGATCACTCCCGACAACGTCAAGAATCTCACCATGCAGTGGGCCTTCCAGGCGCGCAGCACCGAAAAGTTTGAAGCCACACCATTGGTCGTCGACGGCATGATGTACGTGACGCAAGCGCCCAACGACGTGGTCGCGCTCGACGCCGCCACCGGCGAGATCAAGTGGCTCTACTCCTACTCGGTATCCCGCGACGCGCGCCCCTGCTGCGGACGCATCAACCGCGGCCTCGCCATCCTCGGCAACACGCTCTACATGGGCACCATCGACGCCCACCTCATCGCTCTCGACGCCCACGACGGCAAACTCCTGTGGGACACCGAAGTCGCCAAAGCCACTTCCGGCTATGCGCTCACGCACGCTCCGTTGATCGTCAAAGACAAGGTCATCATGGGAGTCGCCGGCGGCGAGTTCGGCATCCGCGGTTTCATCGCCGCCTTCAACGCCTCCACCGGCAAGGAAGCCTGGCGCTTCTACACCATCCCCGGCAAGGGCGAGCCCGGCAACGAAACCTGGGCCGGCGATTCCTGGAAGACCGGAGGCTCCTCCGTGTGGGTCACCGGCTCCTACGATCCTGATCTCAATCTCACCTACTGGGGCATCGGCAACCCTGGACCCGATTGGAATGGCGACCACCGCGGCGGCGACAACCTCTATAGCGATTGCGTCGTCGCCCTCGACGCCGATACCGGCAAGCTCAAATGGTATTTCCAGTTCACTCCGCATGATGATTTCGATTACGACGCCGTGCAAGTGCCGGTGCTCGCCGACATCCCGTGGCCCGGCGCCAACGCACCCGCCGGATCGCGCAAAGTCATGCTGTGGGCCAACCGCAACGGCTACTTCTACGCGCTCGACCGCACCACCGGCAAGTTCCTTCTGGGCAAGCCGTTCGTGAAAGTGACCTGGTCGACAGGGCTTGATGAAACCGGCCGACCCATGCGCATCAACTCCGTCGAACCCACCGAGGCTGGCACCGACATTTACCCTAGCCAGACCGGCGGCACCAACTGGTATTCGCCGTCCTTCAGCCCGCGCACCGGATTGTTCTACGTTTCCGCTTGGGAGCACGTCCACGGGAAATTTCAGAAGGTCGACGCCCCCTACGAGGAAGGGAAGCGCTTCTCCGGAGGCGGCGTTCAACCCACTCGCGGCGGAACCCGCGGCCCGCAAGTAACCAAGGTGGACCCAGCGGACGGCTTCGGCGTGGTCCGCGCGCTGGACCCCAAGACCGGCGAGCTCAAATGGGAATTTCCCATGCCGGACGTCACCGCCAGCGGCATCCTGACCACCGCAACAGATGTTCTCTTCACCGGCGGACGCCAAGGTTATTTCCACGCGCTCGACGCCCGCACCGGCAAGCTGCTGTGGAAGGTCGCCGCCGGCGGCGAAATCGCCATGGGCCCCATGACGTATGAGGTGAACGGCAAGCAGTACGTGGCCTTCGCCGCAGGCAGTTCGCTATTCACGTTCGCTCTGAAGTAACGCTTTTTCCCGAAACTTGGTGACCGGTTATTGAGGAATGCTAGCTGATGACAAATACTTTATCGTCTAGCAAAAATACTGCCGATCGTTGCGCTTTTTCATTTCGCAACCTCCTTGACGGCGCGGTACTCGGCAGTCAAATCTTAAGTGACACGTCTCCGGCGTGTCGGCTTTGGCCTGGGCTTATGCGCGGGATCATCTTCGGCAATGCCGGACAGAACCACCGGCGCACGGTCGGGAAACTCGGCGACTAGCGAAAGATTCCCGCCCATGGCCTCGACCGTTTTTCGGAGCGTGGACAGCAAGAGATCGCTTCGCTTTTCGAGACGCGAAACACTGTCCTGGGTAACGCCGAGCGTCTTGGCCATCTTTACCTGCGTGAGCTTGCGCGCGTGCCGCAGTTCGCGCAAGGTCATTTCCTCGGCGATCAGCTCCGCAGCGCGGGCCTGGACCTTCTTGCGTTGGGCGGGGCTAAGTTCCTTCATTTTGTCCTTCAGCGTGATTGGCATTGGCTATGTCCCTTTCCTCTTCTTTCCTTGTTTTGGTTCGTGACAGATGGTCATCAAATCTTTCGTCCGCCTTGGCTATGAGCTGGCGATAAAATCTCTTCTCTCCGCCGCCCGACTTGTCCCCCGCGATCAGAAGGACCGCGTTGCGTTTCGGGTCGAACGCCAAGGCGACGCGCCAGACGCCGTCCGCTGCCTCAAAGCGCAACTCCTTCATATTCGCGTGGCGCGAACCTTTGAGCGTATCGACGCGGGGCCTGCCGAGTTGTGGGCCAAACCGCTCCAGCAACAGGGCGTGGGCGAGTATTTCGCTCTGCACGTCCTCCGGCAGCGCGTCGAATTCGGGATCGAAGTCCTTATGGAATTCAACTTCCCACTCCACTCTTACAATATGTCATACAGATCATATGCTGTAAAGATCATAGTGCGCTCTGCAGCCTGTTTCATGGGGGACTTCGGCGATTTGCGCCCATAACGTCTGATTTGGATAAACTTCCGACGCCCCGCAATGTGATGTTGCGCTGCTGTAACGTCAACTTGAGCCCCTGCCAGCCCGAAGGACGGTGCCCGGCTGACGCCCTCCTGCGCATGCCGTACAATGAGGTCCTTATGACCAACGTCGTCGAAACCAAACACGAGGGCCGTGTACTTCGTGTGTGCCTGAACCGCCCCGCTCAGCGCAATTCGCTGACGATGCAACTCTGCAAAGAGCTGGTTCAGGAGTTTGACCGAGCTCAAAAGGACCATAGTGTCGGGTCGGTGTTGCTAACCGGCATGGGGGACTGCTTTTGTGCGGGCATGGAGATCAATGAAGCCGCCAGAGGTGACGTGGCAAGCGTCAGCCGTGTTCAGGAAACATTGTTCACGGTAGGAGCCCGCCTCACGAAACCACTGATCGGCGCTGTGCAGGGTGTTGCGCTAGGAAGCGGCATGGGATTGGTGGCCAACTGCCACTTGGCGATCGCGGCCGAAAACGCAACCTTCGGTCTCACCGGAATCCGCTTTGGCCTCTGGCCCTTCGTGATCTTCCCCTCGGTTTCGGCGGCCGTAGGCCAGAGACGTGCGCTCGCGCTGACGATGACGGGCGAAGTTATGAACGCAGCCGAGGCCTTTCGGATCGGGCTTGTCCACCAGGTAGTGCCCATCGGGGAAGTTGAGCAGCGTGCGCTCGATGTCGCCCAGACCGTCGCGAACTACAGCTTGAACGCGATGCACTCCGGTCTCAGATTCGCTCATGAAATCCAGGGGCAGACGTGGAGAGCTGCCTCATGTACGGGCAGCCGTGTCCGGGAAGAGTATGTCAAGGGCGCGGAATTCCTGGCAGATCTTTCAGCTTTTCTGAACCAGAAAAAATCAAGCCGGCGTCTGACTTGAAGGGGTGCGGCGGTATCACGGGTCTGCGGATAAGAAGGAGGGTAGGGTGGTTTCTCGACGAACGCTGATGCTTGGCGCTCCCTTGGCATGGGCGGGAATGTTGCGTGGAGCGAATGAAGCGGTGAGTGAATTCATTTATGAATCAGCGCCGTTCCCTTCGTGTCATGCGTCGACGGTAGTGGAGTTGGCGAATGGCGATTTGCTGTCGGCGTGGTTTGGAGGCGCCGGCGAGGGCAAACCGGATGTCGCTATCTGGGCCTCCCGGCGTGCTGGTGGGAAATGGGCGGAGCCCGTTGAGATGGTTAGGGAATGGCAGACGCCCTGCTGGAACCCCGTGCTCTTCTACACAAAAGACCGCCGCCTGTGGTTGTATTACAAGTTCGGAACCTCGCCGTCTCAATGGACGGCGGGACGGAAGCATAGCGATGACCACGGGAAATCGTGGTCGGCGGTAGAGCATCTGCCGGCCGGGATTTATGGACCGATTCGAGCGAAGCCTCTGATCCTTGAGGATGGCACGATTGTCAGCGGCAGTTCGGTGGAGAGCTACCGGAGTTGGGCCGCTTGGATCGAGAGGAGCACGGATGGCGGAAAGACGTTCTCGCGCATCGGGCCGATTACAGCGCCGGATGTGAATCGTGGTTCGGACGATGGTAAGTCCACACACGGTTTGATTCAGCCTTCCGTGATTTCGCTGGGTGGAAACAAGCTGCGAATGTATACGCGATCGACGCAGGATATCGGACGGGTATGCGTAGCGGATTCGGGGGATGGGGGCGTAACGTGGACGCAGGCTCGCCCATTGGATGTCCCGAACCCGAATTCGGGGATTGATGCGGTGGCTCTGCGGGATGGCCGAGTGGTGTTGGTTTACAACAACACTGTCAAGGGTCGGTCACCGTTGAATCTGGCGGTGAGCCGGGATGCCGAAAAGTTCACAATGTTCCGCACGCTGGAGGATACGCCCGGCGAAGAGTTCTCGTATCCGAACGTGATTCAAGGTCGCGACGGAGACCTGCACATCGTTTATACCTGGCGGCGAAAGAGGATTCGGTACGTGAAGCTGGCTTTGGCGGATGTCCCATAGTAGTGGCGTGGACTCTGCCAAACCGCTGGCATGCCCCCCGGTAATCTGATGCCACACCCACATGCGGCATCGCGCGCCGTAAAATCGCCGGCCGCTATACTGAGAGCTTGTGAATAAAGTAGTCGCCAGCGCGGACGAAGCCGTCGCCGATATCCACGATGGCGCCACCATCATGTTCGGCGGCTTCGGACTCTGCGGCATTCCCGAAAATCTGATCGCCGCGCTGGTGCGCAGAGGCGTCAAGAACCTGCACACCATTGCCAACAACGTCGGCATCGACGGCTACGGAACCGGGCGCCTGCTCGAAGCCGGCCAGATCGCGTCGCACACCGGCAGCTACGTCGGCGAAAACAAGCTGCTCGAAAAAATGGTGCTCGCCGGCACTCTGAATCTGAAGCTGCTGCCGCAAGGAACTTTGGCGGAAGCCATCCGCGCGGCTGGCGCGGGCATCCCGGCTTTCTTCACTCCCGCCGGCGCCGGTACGCTGGTCGCCGAAGGCAAGGAGGTGCGCGAATTCGACGGCCGCCAGTATCTGCTGGAACGCGCCCTCTCTGCCGATTTCGCCATTATCAAAGCCTGGAAAGGCGACCGCCTCGGCAACCTGGTCTATCGCAAGGCCGCCCGTAACTTCAATCCCATCATGGCCACTGCCGCCGCCGTCACCATCGCCGAAATCGAGCACCTGGTCGAACCCGGCGAGCTCGATCCCGACCACATCGTCACCCCCGGCATCTACGTCCAGCGCGTCGTAGTCGGCGAGCGCTTCGAAAAACGCATCGAGAAGCCGAACCCTTCGGGAGCAGGCCCAATGAGCGCCGCTGCCGCGCCTCTCACCGATCACCAGAAGCGCGAGCGCATCGCGCGCCGCATCGCCCATGAACTGCGCGACGGCTTCTACGTCAACCTGGGCATCGGCATCCCGACCATGGTGTCGAACTACGTGCCGCCGCATTTCGACGTCATTCTGCAATCGGAAAACGGCATGCTGGGCGTTGGGCCTTATCCCGAGGAAGGCTGCGAGGACGCCGACATCATCAACGCCGGCAAGGAGACCGTCACCGAATTGCCCGGCACTTCGTACTTTTCGAGCGCCGAATCCTTCGCCATGATCCGCGGCCGCCACATCGACCTCAGCGTGCTGGGAGCGATGCAGGTCGACGAAAAGGGCGATCTCGCCAACTGGATGATCCCCGGCAAAATGGTCAAAGGCATGGGAGGCGCGATGGATCTGGTCGCCAGCGCCCGCCGCGTCATCATCGCCATGGAGCACACGACGAAAACCGGAGCCCCCAAGATTCTGCCCAAGTGCACGCTGCCCATCACCGGACTCAAAGTGGTGGACACCATCGTCACCGAACTGGCCGTGATTCGGGTCACGCCGCGAGGGTCTGGTGCTCGAAGAGATCGCCCCCGATACGACGGTCGAAGAAGTGCAGAAGGCCACCGCGGCGAAGTTGATCGTCAGAGCAACCCGTCAAGACCATGCAGCTTTAACTTTTATTTCACGCGCAGTCAGCCACTTCGCGTTTCAATTTTCCGCCATTTCCTGAACCGATGATGTAAGTTCAAACCAGTGTCGGGCCCACCCATTGGGCGCCCTGGCCGCGAGGGTGGTAGAAATACCTAGGCAACGCCGCCAGCGCTGGATCAATGGGGAGAAATGGCGCACCTCAAACGCCATCCCTCTCGCGTACGTTACCTACTGGGTCGTGCGGGCTTGGTAGCTGAGCGCGCAGCGCGATCGGCGAAGAGTCTCAGGGGTTAATGACGGCTCGTAGGGGCCCCGACTGGATCTTTGACACGGAACGTCCGCAAGCGGATCGGCTAATCTTCCGCCGCGAATCGCCGCTGATTCGCGGTAGCCGCACTATCGCTCGGAAGAGCTTTACGGCGGGCGTATCCGCCTGGAGAGGCTATAGGTGCGCCCATTTTTGGCCGAAAGGTAGGAATGGGATTCGTAGTCCGAAATTGTTCCTGGCGGCGGATACTATTCCTTCTGCTGCTGGGGGCGGTCTGTGCGATTCGACTACGTTTGCTTAATACGCCTCTGGACCGGGACGAGGGAGAATACGCCTACGCCGGCCAGCTAATGTTGGCGGGTGTCCCGCCTTACAAACTCGCCTACAACATGAAGCTGCCTGGGACCTACGCGGCTTATGCGGCAGCCTTTGCGGTGTTCGGGGAATCGGTCCAGGCGGTCCATCTTGGATTGCTGCTGGCGAATCTGGCAACGATCGTTTTGGTGGCGCTGATAGGCAAGCGGTTATTCGGCGGAACCGGCGGCGTGTGTGCCGGCTTCGTTTACGCCGTGCTTTCTTGCATGCCGAACGTTCTGGGATTGACCGCCAACGCATCGCATTTTGTTGCGCTGGCGGCCGTCGCGGGGTTCTGGCTGTTGCTGGAGGCGCGGGAAAGCCGCAACTGGCTCCTGGCGGCCAGCGGATTTTGCATGGGCGCCGCGTTCGTCATGAAGCAGCCGGGGGCAGCCTTCGTTGGATTCGGCTTTGTGTACCTGATTGCGAAACGCGCTCGCTGGACGGCGATCTCCATCTTCACGGCCGCCGCTGCGGCGCCCTTCGCGGGCACCTGCCTGCTGTTAGCGAGAGCGCATGTCTTCGACGAGTTCTGGTTTTGGACGGTGGCGTATGGCAGTCAGTACGCATCGATAATCACCCCTGGAGTGGGCTTAATAAAACTCCTGGGAATGTTGCCGCAAGTCGTCGGTCCGGCGCTGTTGCTGTGGGGGATGGCGGCGGCTGGCCTGAGGACCGGCTCTCGTCCCGCAAAGTTCCTTCTCGGCGGTTGGCTGCTGGCCTCCGCTGCGGCGGTTTCGGCCGGATTCTATTTCCGCAGCCATTACTTTGTCATGCTCCTGCCTGCGCTGGCGCTGTTGATTGCGGCCGCGGTTACGAATTGGTTTAGCCAGGGAAGTCCGCGATTCGCGACTGTCGCTCTCACCGTCGCATGTGCCTTGCCCGTGATCTGCGATGCGGACTATTTTCGCCGGCTCACTCCGCAGCAGGCTGCCGGTGCTAGCTTTGGGGCGAACCCTTTTCAGGAAGCCATTCCGCTCGCGCGTTACTTGCGCGAGCACAGTTCTGCCGGCGCCAGGATCGCCGTTCTGGGTTCGGAGCCAGAGATCTATTTTTATTCGCAGCGCCGCTCTGCTACTGGCTACATTTACACCTACGGGCTGATGGAAGCGCAGCCCTATGCGCGGCAGATGCAAGACCAAATGATCCGGGAAATCGAGACCGCGCGGCCCGAATACGTGGTTTATGTCGCCTCGCCGCTCTCCTGGTTACGGGAGCGCGAATCCGACCCTCACATCTTCACCTGGGCCAAGCGTTATCTCGATGAGGAATACCAGCGAATCCCGCTGCCAGAAATGGGCGGAAAACTTTCCCTCTATCGCCGAAAGGACGGGTCCGTTGAGCCGAGCCGCGTCTCCGCCTTCAATCCCCAGCAGCGCGCCGGCGTCAACGGGAGTTTGGGCCGTATGCGGTAACGATCCACGCCGTGCCGCAAGCCTTATCCGCGTTCATCCGAGGGCCGGATTAACGCAAATCGGCGCTAATTCGTGCTCGGCGGACGCACGTACTTTTCGTTGATGTATTTGCCGGCCAGTTCTAGCGCGCCCTGTGTATCATCTTTGGTGCGCAGCGCCTGGCGATATTCGTTCACCGCGCGTTCGCGCTGATCGGTGACGTCGAAAATCTTGCCCAGATTGATGTGCGCCCAGACTTCGGTCCACTTGGGCTCCAGATCGCCGTTCAGCACTTCGCGGAAACCGTTGGCGGCGGATTGATAATTGTTCTGCAGGAAGAACAGCTCGGCCACGCGATAATGCGCCAGCGAGCTGTTGCGCTTCACATCGATGGCCTTCTGATATTCCTTCAAGGCTTCCTGGAATTCGCTCACTTCGGCGAATTGCTCGCCGCGCCGGATCGCCACCGCCACGCGCATGGTGTCGTCGAAGCGCAGCACTTGCTGCTTGGGATCGAGCGTCACGGTCTTGGGCTTACCGAACGTCTCCATCGCGAATTCCGAAGAAGTGCCCACCACTTCGATGGTCTTTTCCTCCGGATTGCCTTCGGTCTCGACGTGCAGCGTCACCGGCATGCGGAACGTATCCAGATCCTGCGAGACTTTGCCCATCACGCGGAAGCCCTTCTGCGTGCGGAATACCGTGTATTCCAGCTTGAATTCGGGCGCGCCGCTCGATTCAATCCACTGCACGAAGAAACCTTGCAGGCTTTGCCCAGCGAATTCCTCGCAGAGCTTGCGGAACTCGTCGGTGTTCACGCTCTTCCACGTGTAGCGCTCCGGCAGCGCCTTCAGGATCTTCATGAAATTGTCCTCGCCCGCAATCAGCCGCAGCATGTTCACAACTGCCGCGCCTTTGCTGGCCGTGGCCGCCCAGAATTCGGGCGAATAATCCTCCAGACGCGCCGATTGAATCAGCGGCGGCTGATCCACGGTCAGCGCCTCCACGTAGGTATCGTGGATCTCGGCGTCGAGCGCGCTCGGGCCGTTCACGTGCTCCAGGTACAGGATTTCCGAGTAGCGCGCCAGGCCATTTTCAATCCACATATGGTTGCGCGTCGCCGGCGAAACCTGCAGCGCCCCACCACTGCCGCGAGACTTCGTTGGCCACCAGCTTCATATTCGACTGTCTGGCCCATGGCCTTGGGCGCCAAGAAAATCATTCCTGGAGCGTCGTACCCGTTGGGCGCGCCGTCCTCGGTTTCAATTACGGTCAGGTCTTTGCGCGCCGGCAATCCGAAAACTCCGGTGAAAAACGTCATGGCTCTGGCGATTTCGCTGCCGTAAGCCTGCGCCATGGCGGCGCCTTTCCGCAGATAAAACTTGGTCGACACGCCGTCCGCGGAAACCGTATCGGGCTCGCCCCGCACGATGGCGATGCTGCCCGGGAACGACGCCTGTTCGAACTGATAGCGCTCCGTGTGCATGCCCGCGGGCGCATTCGCATCCACTTGGCCGATGCCGCTCGCGACCACCCGATATCCGTCCGGCACCGTCACCCGAAAATCCGACGCGAAGCGATCCGCCGTATAGTCGTTCACCGGGAACCAGCGCGCCGGATACATCAGGTAGGCGACATCCGGCGTGATCGCCGCGAATTTGATGCCGAATACCGGCGACTCTTCCTGTCCCGTCAGCTTCCCTTCGTACACAAACGTCAGCGTCGCGGGTTGCCCCTTCGGCAGCGGCTGCGGCAGGCTGAGCCGCACGCTCATGTCTTCGCCAAAGCGGGAGGCCGTCACCTGCCGGCCTTCTACATCGGTGACGCGCGTCAGGTTCAGCGCGTTATTCAACTCGAAGGTAACGGTTGAAGTGTTGTCCAGCGGAATGAAAGTAATCTTCGCGGTAGCGTTGAGCGTCTGCGCGGTGGGATTGATCTGCGCGTCCAGCGCCACCGTCTGCACATCGATTCTCGCGCGCGCCTGCTGGCGGTCCTGGGCCAATCCCATGACAGCGGAGGTCGACCGCAACCAGCACCAAACCCGACACCTTAGGTAACTTCATTGCGCAATTCCAATCGCCTGATTCCATTTTCCACTAAAATCCCGTCAATGCACTCCGCCGCCACTTCCATGGGGTCGCGCTCGCTCGAAAGCTTCTGCTTCACTTCCTCCAGATCGGCTTTCATCTTGCGCCGCGCCGCCGTCGTCATTCAGTAACCGCAGCGCCTCGGACGCGATTCGCTTCCCCGGTCATTTCGCTTTGGATCAACTCCGCCGCTATCCTCCGCCCGGCCACTAGATTCACCATCGACAGGAACGGCGCCTTTACCATCCAGCGCCCTAATCTCCAACTTAACGCGTTTACCCGATAAAAGGTCACCATGGGCGTGCCGAGCATCGCTGCCTCGATGGTAACCGTACCGCTCGCCGCCAAAGCGGCGTCCGCATAGGCAAGGCAATCCCAGGTCAACCCTTCTATCACTTGGATGGACGCCGCGCGCGCCGGTTCCCAAAAAGTTGTGTGTTCGGCGCCGAAACCGGCCGGGAGCGCCAAAATAAATCGCATTTTCCCTGCGCGTGAGCCTGCATGCGATTTGACGGCGTCCAGCAGGTACGGCATGTGGCGCGCGACCTCGCCGTGGCGGCTGCCTGGCAGCAGGACCACTACCCGGTCGTCCGGCCGCGAGCCCATATTTTTCCAGGAATTCGGCGCGCGTCAGCGACGGCTTCACGATCCGCGCCAGCGGGTGTCCGATGAATGTCGTGGGCACCCCTTGCTCCTGAAAAAACTGCTCCTCGAACGGGAAAATGCACAGCAGCCGCGTCAGAGTTCGCCGCATTGTTTTCACCCGGCCCTGCCTCCACGCCCACGCCTGCGGAGCGATCAGGTACACCACCGGCACGCCCAGCGCGTGCAGTTTCTTGGCCAGGCGCAGGTGGAAATCGGGCGAGTCCGTCAGGATCGCCAGGTCCGGCCGCCGTGTCTTCGCCGCCCGTACCAGCTTGCGAAATTCGCCATAGATGCGCGGGATGTGGCCCAGCACCTCGACGATCCCGACTACCGCCAGCGAGCGCGCATCCACTACCGCCTCCACCCCGGCCGCCTGCATCCGCGGGCCGGCGCATCCGAAGAACTCGGCCTCGGGATGGCGCGCCTTCAGCGCCGCAACCAGCCGCGAAGCGTAGAGGTCCCCCGAAGCTTCACCCGCCGAAATCAAGACGCGCACAAAACCTAGTCTAGCGGGGGCCCGGTCACAGCCGCCTGCCAGGATAAGGGATCAGGAGGTTCAAACCTGCCCACCCCCAAAAGAAACTTCCGGATTGACGACCATCCGGACAGCCAACCCACTCCAGAACGGGACTTTAAATTGAAATTTCGCAAGGCTGTGCGCGATTGCAGTTAGTTGCCCATCGGCACGCGCCGCCGCAGTTCGTCGAAGAAATTCAGCAGAAAGGTCACGTGGCCCGGACCCTTGTCCTCCGCCGTTGCTTCGGCCATCGGAAACACAGCAAAGTGCTTGCCGTCCGGAGCGAGGGCGAAGGTCAAAGCAACTCCGACCTGCCGGATCTGCCGGTCGGACCACACGCGAGTTTTGCCGGGAGAGAAAGAGCGGCCCGTCGTCGTGTAGTTCGCGACCATGATGCGGTTGTCCACGCCTCGATAGAAAAGCTCGCGGCCGTTGGGCGACCACACCGGAAAATAGCCGCCGCCGGTTGAGACCTTCCATTTTCCAGGTCCTGGTTTACCATCCGGTCCCGGAGCGGGCCGAACGAAAATTTCCTGCGTTCCGGTCTCATTTGACATGTAGGCAACGTAGCGGCCGTCAGGGGCGAAGACCAGACTCGACTCGGACGCCGATGTTTGCAAGAACGGCGCAGCCCTACCGGGCTTAGGATGCTCCGGATCGCGCGTGTCGAGTGGCAGAGTCCAAAGATCGAGATCACCCCCGGGCTTGATCTCAGAATAAGCCAGCCGCGAGCCGTCGGGGGAAAAGCCGCTTACCCCGTTAAGACTCTTGCTCTCCAGCAGCATCTGGGTCTCGCCCGAACCATCGGCGCGGATCCAATTCAGGCGTGACCCTTGCGCGCTGCGCGTGGTGAACGCCAAGTGCTCTCCGTCTGGCGACCAAACGGGAAACAGACTCCGCTCCCCG
Source organism: Bryobacterales bacterium (assembly GCA_963779075.1). Taxonomy (GTDB): domain Bacteria; phylum Acidobacteriota; class Terriglobia; order Bryobacterales; family Bryobacteraceae; genus Palsa-187. The sequence continues at coordinate 203,176 of CAVZWS010000006.1, read as the reverse complement.
GCGAAGGTGAGAGGGGTCTTGGTTTCCTTCTGCCGGTCATAGATAACAATTCCCTGGCCCTTGCCGGTATCCTGCACTATGGCAAGGCGCTTTCCGTCGGGAGAAAATTGGGGATTGGTGTAAACTTTCGGGGGTGGTCAACAACGGCTCAGTCTTGCCCAAACTGTCCAGCAACACTATGGGCCACTTCTGATCTGTCGCGATTCCCGGATGATACACAAAGGTTCCATTCCCGGAGGCGTCGAACAGATTCCCGGCGAAACCCGGCTTGTCTGCCACATCTTCAAGGATTGGCTCGGGGCTCCCCCGGACTTCCAGCCGAACCGGATCGAAGGCCACTGCGTACAACGCACTCTGGTGGACATACACCAGGTAGCCCATGGCTCCATGCGATGCATTGATTGGCAGGTACCGCCCGAAATGACCGCCGCTCAGGAGCGTTTTCACTGCGCCAGTCTTCAGCGAAACCACCTCGATGTTCGCTTCTTCGTAGGAAGGGGCAAAATCTGACGCCGTGAACAGAACGGCGTTCCCTCCGGGCAGTATTTGTGGCCAGAGGTGAATGCGTTCCTCCTTGCTAAGATTCGTCAGCTGATGCGGCGATCCGCCAGCAGCGGGAAGACTCTGCAAGCCTCCCGCGTAGAGACTCGCCACGATATCTCCGTTCTCTCCCCAACTAGCGCCTCGAAGGAATGTTACATCGGCAAGGGTCACCGGCGCTCCTCCCCGGAGAGAGATTTTCTTTAGCTTGCTATCCGCATTAAATCCGATCCACTCGCTGTCGGGTGAAAAGAACACGTTGCCGCCGTTTTCAGTGCCAGGCAACGGCGCGATGGCGGCTTGGTTCAGGATTCGCGTGGCAAGCATTTGCTTCGCGCCGGATCCGTTTTCTTGGAGATGGATTGGAAAGACGATCCTCGTCCCATCGGGAGAGATCGCAACGCTAGCATCCACTCCGGCGACGGCATCGGGGCCGAGGCTCACGTCGAGGCGTATTAGCGGGCGATCCACCGGCTGTGTCAAGCGTCACAGCGCCCACAGAGCAAGTGCCGCGGTGAGCGCCAGCGCGATCACAGCCACCATGCCGGGCCACAACCAGTTGCGCGGCGCGGACGCGGCTTCGGACACGGCGGCGTGCGCGGAGTCGAGCAGCAACTCCATGTCGCCGATATCACGCAGCCGCTTCTTTGGGTCTTTCTCCAAGCACCGCTTCAGCAGCGGCAGCACCTGCGCCGGTGCGCCGCTCAAATCCGGCTCCTGCATGATCACTGCCGCCAGCGTGTGGCCGACATCTTCGCCTTCAAACAGGCGCTTGCCGGTTAGCAGCTCATATAGCCCCGAAGGCCCAGATGTCGGCGCGCTTGTCCACCGCTTTCCCGCGCGCCTGCTCGGGAGCCATATAGGCTGCAGTTCCCAGAATGACGCCTACCTCCGTGGCGCCGAGCGTCAGCGTCGGTGAGTTTTCGGGACTCACCGATGGCTCCCTCTGATTGGTGAACGCTTTCGCCAAACCAAAATCCAACAGCTTGACCACTCCTTCTGAGGTGATCATGATGTTTGCTGGCTTCAGGTCCCGATGCATGATGCCGCGTTCGTGCGCATATTCCAATGCTGCGGAGATCTGTGACGCGATCTTCCAGGCCTCATCGAAACTCAAAGGGCCCTTTAGCGAAGTCCCTTCCACCAACTCCATGACCAGCGCGCGATCCTCTAGTCCGTAGATCGCCGCGATGTTGGGATGATTGAGTGAGGCCAGCACTTCCGCTTCGCGCTGGAAGCGAGCCATGCGTTCGGCGTCGCGAGCAAAAGCCTCGGGCAGAACCTTGATTGCAACGTCGCGCTTCAGCTTGGGGTCCCGCGCGCGGTACACCTCACCCATGCCGCCCTTGCCGATCAGCGCAAGGATCTCGTAAGGCCCGAGTTTGTCGCCCGCCGAGAGCGGCATACGAGTGATGGTGCTTAGTTTACTCGATCAGAAGCCGATAGGTCTTGAGTGCCGGCGCATCCCTCCACAACTTTTTGAAATTCCGGGTTTCGCGCAGAGTCGGGGTTTCCGCAGAAAAACCAACTTCCAGATACCATTCGGAAACAACTTGGCCAGCACAGGCGAACATGAGCGCATACTTGGGAGCAAACCCCAGGCCCTCGCCAGCGCATAGTAAGATACAAGAATCACTAAACTTTGGACTTAGGACGGAGCGGCCGCCGCCTGTGCAATCGGGCAGAACGTAGCGCCAACTCAGGCTGGCTGAACAACACTCGAACTGGAGGATAAGATGAGGTCGATTTCGATTGCGGTCATCATGGCATCAGTCGTCTTGTCCGTGGTAACGCATGCGAAGGCCGATGACGTGTCGGACGTTAAGGCCGCTGAGATTGCCTTTAATGCGGCAGAGAACGCGGGCAACATTGACGCGATGTTTAGGTTGTCCTTGCCCGACCGAACGGTCTTTGGTCCAGGTGGTGGACGCATCCTGGCAGGCTGGACCGAGGAAAGTAAGAAGCGCCGACAGGCGGAGTTTGATGCAGGCCGCAAGATAGATTACAGAATCGAAGAACTTGAAGTTCGTGTTTTCGGAAATACCGCCGTCTCGACTTTCTACCGGATCGGCACGGTGAAAGAACTCAACGAAGCTGCAAAGCCGAGCCATCTTCGAATCTCCGGCGTGTGGGTACGGCAAGCGGACGGTTGGAAATTGGCGCATCGGCATGAATCTGATTTCCGATAAATCCCTCGCATGATGATTTCCCTTTTGGCGGTTGGCTGCCGGGATCGCGCGAAAGCTGTGAGCCGTACTCGCGGCTCTATTCCCTGATTGCGCCTGAGCGACGGCGCATCCGTATTATCGACTGCCGACCATTCGCTAGAAAGCAAAGACACGCACAGAACTGGTCTAGCGGGCGCGCAATCACCTGCGCTGCCCGGCGATTTGCTACGTCAATTCAATAACTCACGTACCCGGCTCCCGCACGCCACCGCCGTCTGTGATAGAAAGGTCGCGCATGCCCAAGAACATCATCATCTGCTCGGATGGGACCGGCAACACCGCCATCAAGGACCGCGGCACCAATGTCTTCAAAATGTTTGAGGCAATCGACCTCAATGGCCATCGCATCGACCCCAACCTCGATCCGCAGATCGCGTTCTATGACGACGGAGTCGGCACGGAAACCTTCCTGCCTCTGAAACTCCTCGGCGGCGCGTTCGGCTTCGGGCTCGCGAAGAACGTTCGCAACCTGTATATGAATCTGGTGCGCGTCTACGATCCGGGTGACGGCGCCACGCCCGCCGATCAAATCTATCTTTTTGGCTTCAGCCGGGGCGCCTTCACGGTACGCACGCTGGCAGGGCTGATCGCCAAGTGCGGAGTGCTGGACCGCGACAAGCTGCCCACTACGGATGCGCTGCGCGGAGCGGTTCGGAAAGCCTATAGCACGTATCGCCGGTCTTATAGAACCTGGCTCGGAAGCGTCCTCAACCAAATTCTTGTGGTCTTACGCCTGCGCCGCCCGGATGCCAATGCGATCGCTGATTTTAAACAAGCCCGCAGTCTTCCCGGCGAAGTGCGCATCCGCTTCATCGGCGTCTGGGACACGGTCGATGCCGTCGGCGGGCCGTTTCACACCAGCGATGTGATCAACGCGGTATTTCATCGCTTCAAGTTTCCTGACCGGATATTGAGCGACAAAGTTGACCAGGCGGTTCACGCCCTCAGCATTGACGAGGCGCGTGCGGCCTTCGGACCGGTGCTGTGGGAGGCCAAGCCCAATATCGAGCAGGTCTGGTTTGCGGGCGTGCATTCGAACGTGGGCGGCGGTTATCCCAAGCAGGGAATGTCGCTGGTGACGCTCGATTGGATGATGCAGAAGGCCCAGTTGAACGGCTTGCGCATCCTCAGCGACGATCGGAAGCATTATTGGGAGCATGGCAACGTGGATGACAAGCTGTACGATTCGCGCGCCGGCGTGGGCGTCTTCTACCGCTGGAAGCCGCGCAACATGCAAAAGCTCTGGGCCGACCAGAAGGCGGGGACGCTGCCGCCCATCCATCTCAGCGTGCTTGAACGCATCGCCCACGGCACTGAAGGCTACGCGCCGGGGACGCTTGCGCCGGCTGTTAGTATTACATTCACTCCAAGCAACGATGCTAATCAAAATGCGGCACTTCTCGTTCGTGCAGAAGCCGCAAAATCAGCCTTGGACAGCGCCTACGCACGCAGCGGATCGGAGCTCCGGAAAACTCGCGGCACGGTGTTCATTGGGCGCATCGCCTACTACATCTACGTGCTGTGCTGTCTGTCGGCGATCCTGGCGGCGTCGGTTCCGCCGGAGGCAGGCTCGCGCCGCAATCTCTGGATCGTCTTGAAGAATGCGGGAACGCTGATCTACGATGGGGTCACTTTGCAATGGTCCCCGCTGTTCTCCGCGGCGAAGCGGTTATTCACAGATCCCAAGCTGATCGGGACACTGCTCGCCGGATTCGCGGTCGCAGGTGCGCTCGCCTACTACGTGGATCACCGGCGCAGCATGGTGTTCTCGCGCTATTGGCACGACGCGCGGCAAGACCTGCGCACCGCGCTGAAGAGCGCGAGAAACGTCCTACTGTCGGGCCGCCCGTAAGATCCAAAACTACTTCGGCAGATCCACCATGCTCAGCGTGGGTCCGGCACCCGACGGCGGGACGCGGTTGCAGACTCGCACCGGAGGGCCGCAGCATCCGGCTGACATTGGTATCGGCGGGAATCAGAAAGCCCAGGAAACTGGACTGCATTTCGTCCCAATTCTGCAGCCCCCAGAACACGGTCTTCTGCGCATCCGGGTTGAATTTGTTATTGGCCGAATTGTCGTAGTGCACGACGGTCACGATGCGCGTGCCCTTGGGAAGCACGATGGGCTCCTTCAAGGTGTAACCCAACTGCCAGTTGAAGTCCCACTTGCCCTTGAAGACCGTTTGCGATTCACCGGTAGGATAGATCAGCCTGAGTTCGTAATCCTTGGCGCGCAGATGCATGTGCGGCTGGATGTAGGTGAGCCTGGCATCCACGCCGACGGTGCTTTCGGCCACCACTTCCGCATTTCCGTCGCCCGCCGGAATCACCAGGTTCCACGCCGACGGCGTACCGGGGGAAAGATAATAGCGAACCGAAGGCCGCGACTTCGCCAGCACCAAGCCAAGCTTCGAAATATCAGACGTGGGCTCGCCCGACGCGGTGTAATGCAGTTCGAACACGAAATCGGAACCCTTGGGAATCATCTTCGCCGAGCCGCCGATCTGGAAATTCTGCGGCCCCAATCCTGGATTGTACTTGCCTAGGATGTCGTTGCCCTCGAGCGGGCTGTTCCCGCTGGTCTCTTGCTCTTCATACGGCTTGCCCAGGACCGCGCCTTCCATCCAGTGGGACCCCGGCGGCAGCACCCAAACCTTGCCGTGATGTAGAACCTTGGGATTGCTGGGCCGCATCTCCGCGGCCTCCACCCAGGTATCTTCGGTGATGTTGCCTTTGACGCGGATGAACTGATAGTTGACGGTGCCCTTGGCCGGGATCGGGAACGCCGACGGCATTTCGATCACCATGTCGGGTTTGATGCGCCACCCTTCGGGGAAGATCTTCGCGGGCGGCTTGTCTTTCGGATCGCCTTCGGGCGCGCCGTTATCCACCCACGCGGAAATGATGGCGATTTCCTCGGGGGTCAAGCGGCGGTCATTGGCGAAGTGCCCGTACTTCGGATCGGCGAACCATGGCGGCATCATCTGCGTGACCACGGCGGCTTTGAGCGCCTTGGCCCACGGCCGCGCCTCCGCATAAGTCAGCAGCGACATCGGCGCGACTTCACCGGGGCGGTGGCACTCCTGGCAATTCTTTTGCAGGACCGGCAGGACATCCTTATTGAAAGTGACTCCGCTCGTGGCCGCCATCGCCGCCGCTGCCGTTAGACCGAAGGCAAGAGAAACGCTGACGATCCTCATTCGAAGAGCCTCCTTAGCGCATCCGCTTGGCGCCTATTGTATCTCGCGACGAGGCGCGACGCGACGGGGGATGTTGCCCCTTCGGGTTAATCCGGTTTTCGGGCTGTTCTTAATCTTTAGAACCCAGAGATCGCGGTTTGCAGAAGTCTATCATAGTGGCCGGAATTCGAAGGGCGGTGTTGGTTTGACTCTTAGCGCGGACGCGCCGAACTGGCCAACTACCCGCTTGGTGGCCCGAACCCCCTCCGTCCCGCGGCCCAATGTGATAAATTACTCCTGAGCTTGAGGTTTTGAAATAGAGGAGAGAAACATGTCCAGTTCCTTGATGTTGCGACGAGTTGTAGTGGGCGCGTTCCTAGTGGCCAGCTTTGTTTGGATCGGGTCGGTGATTGCCGCCGAAATGACTCCCGCGCCACTGAACCCCGCGGCGATCAACATCCAACTGCCGAAAGATATCAAGTGGAAAGAGAGCGAATCCGGTTCCGCCAACTATGTTGTGGCCGGCGACCCCACCAAGCCGGGCTTTTACGCGGTGCTGACCAAGTGGCACGCGAATCACTCCAGCCGTCCGCACTTCCATCAAAATGACCGCTACATTCAAGTTCTTTCGGGAACCTGGTGGGTAGGTACCGGAGCCAAGTACGACCCGGATCACACCACTCCCGTTCCGGCCGGCAGCTTCGTGAAACACTTCGGCAAACAGATCCACTACGACGGCGCGAAGGAAGGCGATACCGTGTTGTTGATCATGGGCGATGGCCCCGCGGCGTCGACTCCCGCCGAAGCGAAATAGGGGCTCGCGCGGAAAAACCGGTCGGCGCGTCACACGGGGCGCCGACGAGCAACGCCGCCTAGCCGAGGGCAGCAGGGCCTAGCGCTTGCCGCGCTAAGCTATTGCGCGTCAGGCAGCTCCGCCTCTTTTATTAAGATTATTTCTTTATCTGCCGGATTCTTGTCCAAAATCTGTTATTCTGCCGATTCCTCGTCTATGTTGCGTCGCCTTTCGCTACTGGTTGTCCTCTGCCTTGGGGTCCTTTTGGGCGGGTGTAGTGCGCCCCGCCGGGTCGCTGCGGAAAGCCTTCCGAAGGAGCAGCAGGCTGATCTGGTCCCGCACTCGCGCGCGGCCAATGACGTGGCGAGATTCCTGGCCGGAATGCCGGGAACACCCGGCAGCCCCTACGCTGCCCTGGAGGCAAACGAAGTCTGGAAGGAGCATCGGCGCGTCGTCGATGCCGCTTGGCAGGAAGCGGAGCGGGAACAACTTCCCGGCCTGCGCAAGTTCCAGACGGATGAGCTGAGCGCACCGTCGCTCCAGAACGCTACCGTATTCTACCCGTTCAGCGGCCCCGACTCCCTGACCGCCGCGCTCTACTTCCCGCACAATCCGCTTTACATAATGGTGGCACTGGAGCCGGCCGGCACTTTGCCCACCGAGCGTCAGATCGCCGCGAAACAAACGCCCGGATACTTGAGCGCCATTCGCGAGACCATGGCGTCGGAGCTGGGCCGCAGCTTTTTTATCACCCGCCAAATGGACCGCCAATTCCGCGGTCAAGTCACTGACGGCTTGCTGGTGCCGATTCTGCAACTACTGGTTCGGTCGGGACACTCGATCGTCGGCTTCCGTTATGTGCGCCTGGACGAGACCGGCCAGGTGATCGATCGTGCGCCAGACTACCATGCGTCCACGCGCTACGGGAACAAGGGCGTCGAAATCGAATTCCAGAACGACGCCGATGCGTCGTTGCATCACCTGTTCTATTTTTCGGTGAATCTTTCGAATGACCGGCTGCGCGAGAACACGCCATTCCAGTTGTATCTGTCGCGCCTCTCGGGAACGGTTTCGATGCTGAAGGCGACGTCTTACATGCCGCATCACCCGGGATTCTCCATCATCAGCGATGTTTTGCTGCGTAATAGCGATGCGATTTTGCAGGATGACTCCGGCCTCCCCTTCAAAAGGTTCGCGACGGACCAGTGGAAAGTGCAGCTTTACGGGGATTACAACCAGCCTTACGGCAGCTTCCGCTGGATGGAGCAGCCCGACCTGCGCGAAGCCTACAAGACGTCGAGCCCCAAGCCGCTGCCCATGCATGTGGGTTATGGCTTCCGGCGGATTACTTCGAATCTGCAGCTTGCGACGCGCCTTAAGTAATGTAGACTGGCGCGAGTGAGCCTCGTGCCCGACACCGTCGCTGGTTTATCCGGGCAGGAGGCCGCCCAGCGCCTGCGCGAAGCCGGATTTAACGAGCTTCCTTCTTCCAAACCCAAAAACCTGTTACGCATCGCGGGCGAGATCCTGCGCGAGCCGATGCTGCTGCTGCTGGTGGCTTGCTCGGCGATTTATTTTCTTCTGGGCGACGTCCGCGAGGCCCTGGTCTTGTCGGTTTTCGTGAACCTGGTGATCGGCATCGAGATCTATCAGCAGCAGAAGACCGAACGGGCACTCGAGGCCTTGCGCGACCTGTCCAGTCCGCGCGCGCTGGTAATTCGCGACGGCCATCGGCAGCGCATCGCCGGACGCGAGGTGGTGCCAGGGGACATTCTGGTGCTGTCCGAAGGCGATCGCGTGCCGGCGGATGCGGCGTTGTTCTTCGCGACAAATTTGGCTGTCGATGAGAGCTTGTTGACGGGCGAGTCGGTGCCCGTGCGCAAGCAAGCGGCCTCTGATGCCGATTCCGCGAGCAGCGCGGCGACGAAACGCGGCATGGAAGCGCCCGGCGGCGACGATTTGCCCTTTGTCTATTCGGGAACCTTGATGGTGCAGGGCGCGGGTATGGCACGCGTGTTGGCCACCGGATTCAGAACCGAGTTGGGCAAAATCGGCAAGACCCTGCACAACGCAGCCTCTGAGCCGAGTCTGGTTCAGCGCGACACGCGGCGGGTAGTTCGCGTCATGGCGGCGGCGGGGCTGTCGTTGTGCGCGTTGCTGGCGGTTATCTACGGCATCACCCGCGGGGACTGGCTGCGCGGATTCCTGGCGGCGTTGACCATGGCGATGTCGGTGCTGCCCGAAGAGCTGCCGGTGGTGCTCACGGTATTCATGGCCCTGGGTGCCTGGCGCATGTCCCGAGTGCGTGTTCTGACTCGCAATATGCCCGCTATCGAGATGTTGGGCGCGGCGACGGTGCTGTGCGTGGACAAAACCGGTACGTTGACGCGGAATCAAATGGAAGTCACGCGGACTCTTCGCGTCCGGGGAATTGCTGGATGTTTCCTCGGCCACCACGCCGTCGGCGCTGCCGGAGCAATGGCACAGCTTGTTGGAATTCGCCATGCTATCGACGCAGGTCGAGGCGCACGATCCCATGGATCTCGCGATCCAGCGGTTGGGGGAGCGAACGCTTTCGGGCACTGAGCACCTGCACGGCGATTGGTCGCTAGTGCGGCAGTATCCGCTGGCACAGCATCTGCTGGCGATATCACAGGTGTGGCGCTCACCAGATGGAGCCGACTATATTATCGCCGCCAAAGGCGCACCGGAGGCCATCGCCGATCTGTGCCATCTGCCGGAAGGGGATGTCATGGCGGTGCTGGCCGCCGCGACTGGCATGGCTTCCGAAGGTCTGCGCGTGCTGGGCGTCGCCAAGTCGCACTTCAGCTCGCAGAATCTGCCGGGCAATCAGCACGACTTCACTTTCGAGTTCCTGGGCTTGATCGCACTGGCCGATCCACTGCGGCCGGCGGTTCCGGACGCCGTGCGCGAGTGCCGCGAAGCAGGCATCCGCGTGGTGATGATCACCGGCGATTACGCAGAGACAGCCCGCAGCATTGCGCGCCAGGCGGGACTGGACCAAGAGGCCGGGACCATCACGGGGCCGGAGCTGAATGCGATGGACCCGGCAGCGCTGCGCGAACGGATTGGTGGCACCAGCATCTTCGCTCGCGCGGTCCCGGAACAGAAGCTGCGCCTGGTGGAGGCACTGAAGGCCAATGGCGAGATCGTCGCCATGACCGGCGATGGCGTCAACGATGCTCCTGCTCTCCAGGCTGCGCACATCGGCATCGCCATGGGAGCCCGCGGCACCGATGTCGCGCGCGAGGCCGCCGATCTGGTGCTGCTCGATGACGATTTTTCCTCCATCGTGAAGGCGGTGCGCATGGGCCGGCGCATCTTCGACAACTTGAAGAACGCCATGGAATATATTCTCGCTATCCACGTGCCCATCGCCGGGCTCTCGTTCCTGCCGGTGCTGCTGGGATGGCCGCTGATCCTGGGTCCGGTACACATTGCGTTTCTTGGAATTAATTATTGATCCGTCCTGTTCCATCGTCTTCGAAGCAGAAGGAGAAGAAGCCGGCATCATGCGGCGGCGCCCACGTTCTTCGACGGAAAGCCTGTTTCAGCGCCGGTTTGTGGGGATGAGCGTTTTGCAGGGCACAGGCATGCTGGCGATCTCGCTGGCGATATTCGCGGTAGCTTACGCGCGCGGACAGGGCGAAGCCGACGCACGCGCGCTCACGTTCACTTCACTGGTGCTGATGAATCTGGCGCTGATCGCAATCGACCGCTCGCGGACACAGGGCGTCTGGGAGAGTCTGCGCCGGCCGAACCCCGCCATGTGGTGGGTGACGGGATCGGCGCTGGTGCTGTTGGCGCTGGTGTTGTATGTTCCCTGGCTGCGGTCGTTGTTTCACTTCAGCACGCTGCATCCGGGCGATATCGCCTTGTGCCTGGGCGCGGGCTTGGCAGGCGGCGCGTGGTTTGAAGCGGTAAAGCGGCTCTCTCAGAAAGTCGACCGCGGCGCTACTTCTGACTAGCGGCCAGCGCCTGGTCGAGATCCCACAAGATGTCGTCGATGTCTTCCAGGCCAATCGACAGGCGGATCATGTCGGGTTCGACGCCGGCGGCTTTTTGCTCGGCGGCGCTTAACTGCTGGTGCGTGGTCGAAGCCGGATGGATCACCAGGCTGCGCGCGTCACCGACGTTCGCCAGATGCGACAGCAGCTTGGCATTGTCGACCAGCTTGCGCCCGGCCTCATGCCCGCCCTTGATGCCGAAGCAGAATACGGCGCCCGCGCCTTTCGGCAAATATTTTTTCGCTAGGTCGTGATATTGGTTGCCGGGGAGGCCGGGATAGTTCACCCAGGAAACACTCTTATGGCCGGTGAGATGTTTCGCCACCGCCATGGTGTTCGATACGTGCCGATCCATGCGCATGCCCAGTGTCTCGATCCCCTGAAGAAACAAGAACGAATTGAAGGGGCTGAGGCACGATCCGATATCGCGCAAGCCTTCGACGCGCGCGCGGATAATGAAGGCGATGGGCCCGAACACCTCGCTGAAGTTCATGCCGTGATACGCGCGCGAGGGCTGATTGATCTGCGGGAAGGCGCCTTTCGTCCAATCGAACTTGCCGCCGTCGACAATCATGCCGCCGATGGAGTTGCCGTGTCCGCCCATGAATTTGGTGAGCGAGTGCACCACAATGTCCGCGCCGAAATCGATGGGACGGCACAGGTAGGGTGTGGCGAACGTGTTATCGACCACCAGCGGCAGGTTGTGCTCGTGGGCAATTTTGGCGACGGCCTCAATGTCCAGCACCCCTCCGCGCGGATTGGAGATGGTCTCGCCGTACAGGCACTTGGTTTTGGGCGTGATCGCCTTGCGGAAGTTTTCGGGATTGTCGGGATCGACGAAAGTAACGTTATAACCCATCTTGCGGAAGCTGACTTCGAACTGCGTGTACGTGCCACCGTAGAGCGTGCTGGCGGCCACCATTTCGTCGCCCGATTCCATCAGGCTATTGATGGTGATGAATTGAGCGGACTGGCCGGAGGACATCGCGAGACCCGCCACTCCGTTTTCGAGCGACGCCACGCGTTGCTCCAGCACATCCGTTGTAGGGTTCATGATGCGCGTATAGATGTTGCCGAATTCCTGCAGCGCGAATAAATTCGTGGCGTGCGCCGAATCTTTGAACACGAACGAAGTGGTCTGGTAAATGGGAACCGCGCGGGCGCCGGTGGTGGGATCCGGCTGATAGCCATGATGCAGCGCACGCGTGTTGAATCCAAAGTTACGATCGGTAGTGTCGGGCATAGGGTCCATTCTATACGACGGAACGGCACCCACGAGTGTCTCCGGGTGATAAGATCTGTTCCCAGGAGAACTTCCCTTTATGATCATCGTTCGCAATAGTTTCATTGCCAAGCCGGGGCAGGCCAGCAAACTGGCGGCCCAACTCAAAGAGATGGCAGCCGCCGGGCAACTCAAAAATCACCGCGTTCTCACCGACGTAACCGGCGATTTCAACCGCGTCGTCATGGAGTATGAAGTCGAGTCGGTGACAGGATTCGAAGAGACGTTTAAGAAGTACAGCACGGACCCCAACATTCGTGAGAAAGCCAAAGGCTACACCGAGCTCTGGACCACCGGCAGCCGGGATCTCTTCCGGGTTGTGTGACGAAGGCGCTCGCTAGGCGCGGGCGGCAACAGACCGGGGATCGCTAGCCGCCGTCTCTTTGTAAATTGCTCCGCCCGCCAACCCGGCAAGGATCATTTCGACCGCCTCCAGGGCGACCGAAGTCAATCCCAGTCCCACTGGGTAAAGGTGAAAGAACACTGGAACCGCGGTGGCCAGTGCAAACGCCAGCGCCCAAACCGTCAGGCCCGCGAAGATCGCGGTTCGCGGACCGGCGCCGTATCGCGGCCGAAGCCCGGCGTAGAGCCACACTGTGATGATGCCGGCGGCGAGGCCCCACAGGTTGAACGCGATGATCTGCTTCACGGACATTGTGTCCGACGTTTTACCGAGGGCGGTAAACGCTTCGGCCCACTGCTGTTTCAGGATCACTCCGTTCAGAATTCCTTCGCAGACATCGATGACGAGTCCAGCAATCACTCCGCCGAGAATTACGCGAGTCAGGTTTATTTTGCCCATATGTGTCCTTTTCAGAGGGGTACGGTATCGGACGATCTTAGTCTGCCGCGCCCTCGGGCGCAACGGGCGGCGGGCTATTGCCGGATCAATACAACCGGAGCGCCTTCCACTCCGGCGACCCTATCGAAGAAGTCGCGCACTTTCGCGAAATCGGAGGCGGGAGCGACCATGTCCCGAATCTCCAAGGTCTGTTCCATGACGATTTCTCCGTCATGCACCGCCCAGCTCCCCTGGATGCTTCCGTAAGCGCTTTCCACTTTGGCCGGGGCGGGAAGCTCATCCAGCTTGAAGCCGTCAGGCAGCTTCACTTTGATTGAATCGTGGCGCAGGTCCGCCTCCAGCTTTACGGGTGACGAGCGCTTCCGTGAGGTGAAGATATACTCGCCGCCGCTCGAGAGCGCGCCCGGCCGGACAATCAACAAGCGATCTTGCATCAATTGCCCGAAGCGCTCCGCTGTAAGATCGACATTCACCACCAGCCGGTCATCCGCGCTCCCATTGGCTGCCACGCTCTTGATCGTGACTCCGCCCAGCCGGCGCGTGAAGCCGCGCTCGAAACGTTTCTGCAGCTCTTCGTGGCCGCGCAGTTGGTCCACGGCGCGCAGAGGAATACCGGATTGCCCGAAGTACTGCCGCTGCAAGCGTGCGCTGATGCCGCCGTTGGCGTTCATAGTGGCCTCGACAGCAGCTTCAATGCGGTTCGTGCGGGCTGGGAGCAGCGGCATTTTCAGCAGCGCTCCACCGCTGGCTGCGATCACCAGCGCATAGCTGCCCTGTTCTTCCGTGGGCAAACTTCCCACGGGGGTGATGCGATCGGTAGGGTCGAAAATAAGCAGGCGGCCGAGCGGCGAATCCGCGATGACGGTAGGCAGGGTTACACCATCGGAAACTTTCACGGCGATGATGGCGTGATCGAACTGCTCTGGCGACGCCCATTCGGGACGGACATAGGTGCGGTCGTCGGCGCTGATGGTGACCAGGTAGGAATCAATACGCACGGCCTTTAGCAGCGCGCGCATCAGCGTGGCTTTATCTTTACAATCTCCGTAGTTTCGGGCCAGCGATTCGCCGGCTGTATGCGGCGTGTAGCCGCCTCCGCGCGTGATATTGAGACTGACCTCGACGTAGTTGGTCTGCTGGGCGAAGGCCGCAATAGCCTTGATCTTGTCGATCTCCCCCGAAGCGCCGGCTATCAACTGCAGCGCTTTGGCGCGCACCGCGTCGGTCACGGCCGCCGGCGGATCGACCATCGGAGCGAGCCAGTTGGAAACGGCGGTCCAGTCCTTCAAGCCTTGCAGGCCGCCGCGATTATCGGCGGGAGGAAAATAGCTAACGGCCAAATGCGGCGCGAGGGCGCTGATCGACGGGCTATAGTCTTCGCGTTCGATCCATGGAAGATTGCGCAATTCCCAGGTATAGGCGCCGTTCGCAAGCTGGGGATCGAGCTTTTCGTGATTAAAGACAACTCCGCGCGCTTCCCACGCCGGCGGCAGGTTCAGAATGAAGCGGGAGATAAGGGCCGGCTCACGCCCCTGAAAGCTGAAGCGGTCCTGCGTGAAGACGGTTTTTTCTTCCTCGGTCACTTCCCATGCGAACACCGACCCCGGCGCCGCAGCGCCGCATTCGAGCACCTTCGCGCGGGCCTCATCGTACACGTATTCGCGGGATAGAGCCACGTCGATCACGCGGTTCTTCGCGTAGGGGACCGCCTTTCCGCCGGGGGGAATCAGCCAGCCTTGAAAATCGCGGATGCGTCCGTTCTTGACGTTGTATGTCCGGTAGGTTCGGAGAGAATCGCCGTCTGGCTGCAGGATCTTGACCGCGCCACGCTCGCGCATCACGCGCCGCCCATCAGCGTCCACCGTGACGATCTCTTCCTGCAACAGGACCACTGACGTTACTTTGGACGGATAGTCCGGTACAGTCTGGGCAGCCGCTTCCCGCACCCACGACGGAGCGTCTTCGGCGGCCGGCAACGTGGTTGCCGTCAATGCAAGAAACAGTACTGCGCGCAAGCAAATTCGCATTAGTTGGCTGCTTTCATCGATAGCGAGTGCTGGTCGCGCACTTGAATCAAGTCGAATGCCTTCTTCAATGCCGGGTAGTCCTGAGCCGCAAAATTAAGCGCGCCCTCACGGCCGAAGACGAATTCGCGTTTAGACACCAGTTCGTTGGTCTTATTGATGGTCAGCAGGTTCTCCCAAAAACCGGTAGCTCCTAGTGCCAGACGGGCTGGACCATCGGCGCTGTCCAAGGCCCATTGGGGCGGCAGTTGAATATGAATCTCGTCGAATTCTCTCCACGCGTATGGAAATTCCACGGAGAAGCGCCGCTCGGAAGCGGAAAATTGGGATCTGATCGCGCGGTGAAACGGGCTGGACTGGAACAACAGCCGCTTCGCTGTGGCCTGCGCATAATGCGGTGCGGCCAAGTGATAGGTTGCTCGCAGCGGGCGACCGGGATCTCCGACGTATTCGATCTTCAGTTCGGTCACATCCGCATCCGGGAACATTTTCGTAATCCGGTCACGCAGCCACTCTTCACGCTGCGCCGGCGATTTTTCTATCAATTGAGCACGGTAGTCCTCGCCGCGATGGCCGCTGTAGGTCTCTTCCACGTCGCCCTCGAGGGTTCCGTCCGGCGAAAGTTGAAGATGCGCGGAACGCACCTCAGCCGAGGCTTCAGGGGGTGTGGGCTTGGTCTGAATGAAGATCGGGCCCTTGGGGTCGGTGACCAGCGCATACACGCCTTCCTCACGCCAGGAAATCATTCCAGGAGGCAGCAATTTCGTGCTTACGTCGAAAAGTTTCCAATTCTCGCCCTGCTTCACTGCCATGTCGATGTTGGGTAAAAAATAGCTATCCACAGTTAATTTAGGGCGAAAGAGGTATTGCGTGTGGTCCGACACCAAAACCGCCCGCGCTTCCAGTCCAACCTGCTGAGCCATCGCCGCGAACACCACATTCATTTCATTCGCGGTGCCGATTCCACCTTTATAAATCTCAGCAGCGGTGCGGAGCCGTTCCTTGGGCAGCGATTTAACGTACGCTTGGCGCTCTGCCTCAGTGACTTCTCTATCGAAGAGGTTACGCACCCGGGAACGCACTGCCAGGATGATCGCCGCGATCTTTTCATCGTCAGTCTTGGCGCTGGCAACGGCCTCGAAGGCCGCCGCTTTGATTTCATTGTCGGACCGCAAAGAAGCCTTCAGCTCCGAATACTCTTTCTTGCTGACTTCATTCCAGTATTTGTCGGGATCTTTACGTTCGCCCAGCTGGTAATGCAGCAGGGCCCAAGCCTCCAGATTAGATTCGCTGGGAGCGTAAGGCTCGTAGCGCGTGGCCGGGAGGTGTTCGACGGTAACGGAAGTATAGCCGTCGTTTTCAACTTTGACGGGCGAAGGCTGGCAATTGAAGGGCAGCAACGCCATTACGTAGGAGCCAACGATGCGTTCCGGAAGCGGGCTGAAGTAATACGTTACCTTTTCGACCGGGAATTCGCGCTGAAATTTCAGGCGAAGCTCCATGATCGCCTGGCTGTCGTCGGATTCCCTCCAGCGGTATTCGACGATTGCTCCGGGTTCTACGCCGGGCATGGCGAAGGACACCGCCTTGCGGGTGAGGGTTCCCGCGCGCACTATGTCACGTTTATAGACAGCTTTTTTATCGAGTTCGAGGATGGTTCCGTCGGCCTTTATGGTCCGTCCGGAGACATCCAGAATCGCGCCGCGGTTGCCGTAGGTCAAATCGATCGTCCCGGCCTTCTCCTTGCCCTTTTCGTCAAAGACTTTGAGCCGGATATAGTTGTAGAACACCCGTTGTACCTCGCGATTTCCGCTCAGGAGTTCGTCGACGATATGGACCCGCCAGAACAGGATTTCCGCGCCCGCGTCCTTCTCTACCGTAGGCGCCTTTAGCTCACGCTCGGCATCGCTGATGGGCAACCAGGCGACAAAATCGGCGGGAGCCAGGGTCTTTTGCTGAGCCAGGGCTGAATTGCTTGAAAATGCTGAAGCGAGGGCAACAATGCTGTACGCAAAAAGCGCTCGTTGACGTAGCATTGCCAGAGTATAACTCGAAATCGCGGGTGTGAATACAGAACTTTTTGGGAAACTGCGCACGGGACTTTCACTGGCCAGGTACTAAGACCAGCCGCCCGTCTAGCGCGCTTTCTTGCCGCTGCCAAGCGCCGTTGCGATGACGGATTCGCGGTCGCCGCGGGTCCAGGCGTCCTGAATCTGCTGCTCGCTGAAGCCGGCGACGCGGCCGGTAAGCACGAAGGCCGGGAGCGCGTGTTGCAAAGTCTTCCAGCGTGACATTTCCACCAGCGCGGGCAGGGCTCGGTTGCGCAACTGCTCCAACATCGGGGCGTCGCGGCCGTCGGTCAGAATCTGCAGAGCCTTCAAGGCACGCTCGCGGTCGGACCAGGAAAGCGAGTTCAGCATCTCGATGAACCAGGTCGGCTCCAGCTTGATTCCGGAGTCTGCGTGCAGCCGCGCATATACCGCCAGGGCGACGATGGCGCGCGCCGCATTGGCCCGCACGCCAGGATCGGCATCACGTAGCGCGAATTGCAAATCCTCGGCCACTTGATCTTTTTTCGGGGCATAGCCGATCAGGAACGTCGCGATGGCTCGCTGCTCATCGTCGGCGGAATTACGCAATACGTTGCGCAGTTCGCCCAGGTGCGTCTCGGCGACGCCGGGAAACTGCAGTTGAATTTCGCGCACCAGCGGATCGGCCATCAGTGAGTGGCCGTGGGTGAGGTCTTCGGCTGTCGATCCGCGGCGCACCGCTTCCTCAAACGCATCGAAATAGCGCCGGTAGAGCGCCATGATTTCAGGCGCCAGGGTGACTTCGCCTTCGGGAGCGTCGCGCAGATCGAAGTGCACCGCGCCGCGCTCTTCGATACCGACGTACAGCACGAATCTTGCCTTCGTCGCAGCACACCGCTTCCAGGTGCGACTCGACTACGCCGGGGATTTCGTCGAGGCGCTCCTCGACATTGGCTTTCGAGGCTGGGAAAGGATCGCCTTCTTTGAAGCCGAGCGTCTTCTGGATGCGGTCCCGCGTTACTTTGTTCAGCCCGTAAAAATCGATGACGCCGACGGTGGGAGCCGTGGGCTCGGGAGAAGAGGCGACTTGCATCGGTGCCGGTGCTTGCGCGGCCCGCACTCGGGTCGTGGGTGCCGGAGAAGCTGGGAGGCGCACGCCTGCCGGCGCTTGCGCGGCCTCCCCGCAGGTTAGCGTTATCAATAATAATGGTGCCGTTAGCAGCAGCCGCATGCAGACTTTAGACGCGCGGCCACCCATTCGCGCTACGCCTGCTTTTCAGCCAGCGGTCCGACGATAGGCAGTACCCAGCGCTCGCGGTTATATGCCTTATACATCAGCATCAGCCACAGGATGAAAAAACCCAATCCAACGATGGGATACAACATGAGTGCAAGGATGGTTCCCAGGAAGGGGATGAAATGCAGGAAGCTCACGACGATCATGAGCCCAATGAATACAAAAAACGATGCGATATGGACAAATATCGATTGGAATGCGTGAAAGCGAATGAGCCGGTTCTGATTATAGGGCGCCAGCACCAGGAACAGGACCCCGGTGAGCAGTCCCACCAAGTAACACAGCGCGCAGGCCATGTTTTCTTCGAGACCCGCAGCCTGCGCCGGAGCCGCGGGGGGCGGTAGGGGAGCGGAGTACGGGGGTGGCTGAGGCGGGGGAGCCGTGTAAGCGCCCGCGGGTTCGGGCGCGGCGGGGGAGTCGCTGCCGCTGACATCGGGGTGCCGCACTTTGCGCAGAATCTTCCTTGAACTTCGGCACCACAGTTCGAACAAAAAGCCATTCAGTTCATCCTCCGTCACTCAAATGTACTCGAAACCGGGCAGGACGTGCAATGAGAAACGTTGCAATCGGAAACGTTGCAATCGGCCAGAATCGCGGCGCTAACTGATGATTCCCTTGCGCACCGCGTACAAAATTAGTTCCGGCACGCTGTGCAGGTTCAGTTTTTGCAGAATGTGGGTGCGGTGCGTCTCCACCGTGTATAGGCTCAGGCCCAGCAGGCTGGCGACTTCTTTGTTACTCCTGCCCTCGGCCACCAGTTGCAGCACTTCGCGCTCGCGGGCGGTCAGCAATTCGTAGGTATCGTCGGCGCCGAATTTCTGCAGGCGGTAAATGTAGTCTTCTTTGAGCAGCGCCCGCACGCCGGGGCTGAAGAACGATTTGCCTTCGATGATGGCCTCGATGGCGGCAATCAAGTCCGCTTCAGCCGAATCCTTCAGCAGGTAGGCGCGGGCTCCAGCCTTGAGCGAGCGCAGCACGTAACTCTCGTCGCTGTGCATGCTGAGCATCACGATCGCGGTATCCGGATTGCGGCTCAGGATCTGGCGCGCCGCTTCCACGCCATTGAGATGCGGCATGGCCACGTCCATCACCACTACGGCCGGCTTCTGCTCTGCGGCGATCTCGACCGCTTCGCGCCCGTCGGCCGCTTCGCCGACCACCTCAAAATTTTCGTGGCGCTCCAGCAGCAGACGCAAACCGGCGCGCATTACCGTATGATCGTCGGCGAGTAGAATCCGAACCGCGCCCGTCATGGATTTAACCGCGTCCGTCATTTAACAGGCCAGCGGCAGCACCACCGCAATCGTCGTTCCGGAACCGGGCCGGGAGTGCACGCGCAGCGCGCCACCCAGGTGATGAACGCGTTCCTCCATGCCCACCAGGCCCAGGCCGCGGACGCGCCGGGCGTCGAAGCCGCGCCCGTCGTCCTCGACGGAAAGCACAATCTGAGATGGCTGCTGGCGCACCTGCACCATCACGCTGCGGGCATGGGCATGGCGGGCGCAATTGTGGAGGGCCTCCTGCACCACGCGGTAAATGCAAGTCTTGTGTTCATCCGGCAGCTCGCTGGCGTTTTCATCGGCCGTGACTTCGACCCGCAGTCCGGTACGCTTGGACACCTCGCGCGCCTGCCATTCGAGAGCCGGTACCAGGCCTAGATCGTCCAGCATGGAGGGGCGCAGCAGCAGACTCATATTGCGGATCACTTGCACGCTGGCCTCGGCCAGACGCTTGATGGATTCCACGTGGCGGCGGACGTCGGTGGAATCGGGCGAGACCCGCGCCGCCGCGTTGCCGGCTTCCATCAGGAGGGCCGAGAGAGACTGCCCCACCTCATCGTGCAACTCGCGAGAAATGCTGCGGCGTTCTTCCTCCTGAGCCGAAACCAGACGGGCCGAAAGCTCCTGCAATTCCTGCCGCGCGCGCACACCTTCCTCATAGCGCTGCTGGAGTTCGCCTTCCATCAGCAGCGTGCGGCGCGCGGTGAAAGCTGCCAGGCCGATGCCCACGCCCATGGTGATCGCGAGCAGCCACAGCGTCCGCCAGCGAAGGGCTTCAAATGCCGCGTTCGCTTTGGTGTTGGCCGAGGTTAGCTGCACTTGGTTGATTTGGTCGATACGGTCGATCAACGCCAGTAGCGCGGTGCGCCGCCGCACCAAGTCACCCGAGGAATAGGGATTGTCTTTCCCGCCGCCCGCCTTGAGAACTACCGACTGCCGCAGCTTCCAATAGTCCTCCACTTCGTTACGCAGATTCTGAAACAGGGGAGCCTCTTCCCCCTCTGCGGCGGCGGCGCCTTTCGCGATTGTCTGGTCGGTCGTGGCGCGGATCGGCGTCCCACTTTTGCACCTGATCGCTGGCCGAAGCGCGATCATCGGCTAATAGGTAATCACGAAGAACGATGGAGGATTGATAGATTCCAGAACGAATCTGTTCGAGCGACTGGGCGCGATGCAGGTAGTTCTCGCGCAAATCGGCTTCAATCCCCTTTACCTCACGCAGCCTGATCAACGAATCCAGACCGCCTGCCAGCATCAGCGCCAACAGGCCGCCGAAGCCTGCCAGCAGCAGGCGGCGGCCATGTTGAAGTGAGTTCCGTGGCATTCCCCTATCAGTCTACTCGACATAGGGATCGGCGGAATACCGTCTCGACAGGATTGCGAGCTGGCCTGGAGCTAACGCCTACTGGAGGCGATCTGGTTCTCCCCGTGCAAAGGACAAGCAGACGTGAAAATGGGAGTTCTTGGTGCACTTAGCTTAGTTGGTTTGTGTTTTACGGGAGCGTGCCATAAGGCCGAGCCCGTTGCGGCCCGGACGCCTGAACCAGTTCAGGTCGGCAGCCGCTCAGAAAACGTCTGTCGCGTCCCCGTCCTCAGGCGCGGCAGCGTCCGCGGGTCAGCCGGTCAATGGGAATTCACGCTCCCGGGTATGAGCCCGGAGGAGAGGAAGGTTCTGACTGACCGGCTGGCTCATCTCGAAGACGCGCTGTTCGATTTCGACAAAAGCACGCCTAATTGACGATCATCAGCTACGGCAAGGATAAGCCGGTCTGCACCGATCAGACCGAGGATTGCTGGCAGAAGAATCGCCGAGCTCATATCGTCGCGCAAAACTAGAGGCTTCATCGAATCTTAGATCCATCTCCTGGCCTCCCCGGACAGCGAGGGTTCTGCCGCGGGGAGATTTTTTGGCTGTTTTGCTGGCGGACGGTTTCCGGCCTGCGTCTCCACGCTTCCCACCGCGCATTGATACACTGAGGCTCAATGGCCTGCGGCCAGCGAGACCGCTTCCGGCCCACGAAAACCGAGGGGACGCGCATGAATTGGTATTACTCCGATGGCGGAAAGCAAGCAGGGCCGATTGAGGAAACCGAACTCAACCGGCTGGTGACTCTTGGCGCGGTCCGCTCCGATACGCTGGTGTGGCATGAAGGGTTGCCGTCATGGCAGCCGCTGGGCATGGTGCGCGGGATGCCCGCCACCGCAGTTGGCTTCGCGGGCCGCCACTACGGCGGATTCTGGATCCGCTTTCTGGCGCGCCTCATCGATGGCATCATCGTAGGCGTGATCAATGCCATCGTGCGGATTCCACTCATGCTGATGTTCGGCATCGGGACGATGGGAATGCGCGGCCTGGGCCGAGGTTCGGGCGCCAGCTTGATTTTTGCGCCGGCTATGATCGCCGTGCTGGGAATTTCGACGCTGATCGGGCTGGCGCTCGGCGTTGCCTACGAAGTCTACTTTCTCTCGGCTTATGGCGCGACTCCCGGGAAGATGGCGCTCGGTCTGCGCGTGATCCGCGCGGATGGAGGACCGATATCGCCGATACTGGCTCTGGGGCGGTATTTTGCGATGTGGATCAGCGCGTTTATTTTGATGATCGGCTACATCATGGCCGGATTCGATCCCGAGAAGCGAGCCTTGCACGACCGGATTTGCGAGACTCGCGTCATTTATTCTCGCTAGCGGGAGCGTCTCAAGCCGTTCGGCGGGTTGGTGAGCGCTACCACGCGGCCCGGCGCATCGCGAATAGATCCATGGTACTGGGCCATGCCCCCCCGCGGAGGGATTGCGCCCCTGTGTCAAATATGATCAAGTGAAATAGATGACTTTCCGTAAGCTTTTGGTATTACTGGTATTTACATTCGTTTTGGCATCCTGCAGCCGTGACCCGAAGGTGCAAGCCCGGCGCTACGTCGAAAACGGCAATAAGTTCTACGAAAAGAGCAAATTCAAAGAAGCCTCGATCATGTACCGCAGGGCGCTCCAAAAGGATCTGCTGTACGGCGAAGCCTATTACCGCTTGGCGCTGGCCGATATCCAACTGGCCTCCTACGGCGATGCCGTGCGCGCATTGCGCCGTGCGGTGGAGTTGGACCCGGACAATACGGATGCAACGGTGAAGCTGAGCGACATCCTAATGGTCGCCATCAGTCAAGACCGGGATCACAGCGACGATTTGATAAAAGAAGTGAAACAACTGTCTGACAAGCTGCTACAAAAGGACTCGAATTCCTATGACGGGCACCGCATCCAAGGGCAGCTGGCATTGCTGCAGAAAGATGCGCCGGGCGCGGTGAAGCAGTTTGAATTGGCCACTCGCGCCAAGCCCGCTCAGACCGGCCTGTCGCTTGCGTATTTCCAGGCGCTGCTCTCCAACCAGCAAGCACCCGAGGCCGAGAAAATGGGCCTGGCCGTGATCGATCAGAACAAGACTTTCGCGCCCATGTACGGCCTCTTGTACATGTACTACATGCAGACCAAGCGGGTGCCCGACGCCGAGCGAATTCTCCAGCGGAAAGTTGACAACAACCCGCAGCAGGCCAATTACCTGGTGGAGCTGGCGGCGCATTATTTATTCACCAAACAGAACGATCGAGTGGACGGTGTGTTACGGCGGCTGGAGGACGAGAAACAGTTTCCGGAAGGCCATTTGATGGCGGGCGATTTCCTGTATTTCAGGGCCCGCGACTTCGATCGGGCGCGCGCGCAGTACGAGGCAGGGGAGAAGGCGTTTCCGAGGGATCGGCTGGTATACCAGAAACGGATAGTGGAGCTGCTGACCACCAGCGGGCGCAACCAGGATGCCAATCAACTGCTGGCTACCATCCTCCAGGAAGCGCCCAAGGATACAGATGCCGTGGCGATGCGGGCCGCGCTGATGCTCGTGTCCGGGGATCTGAAGCAGATCAATCAGGCCGTCACCGATCTGCAGTCGCTGGTGGCCAAGACTCCCGACAACCACCTGCTGCGCTTCAATCTGGCGCGGGCCTACATGGCCAAGAACGATCCGGAACAGGCGCGCTTGCAGCTTGAGGCGGCGATCAAGATTCGTCCGGATTTTATACTCGCCCATGATCTGCTGGCGCGACTTTACCTCAACAAAGGCGACAACAGCAGGGCGCTGAAGGAAGCCGATGACACCATCGCTCTGAACAAAGACGATGTGGCGGCTCGGCTCATCCGATCGCGCGCACTGATGAGCATCGGAGATTCGCAGAAGGCGCGGCAGGAGATCGAAACGGTGCTGACGATAGCGCCGGACAATCCCGACGCCCGCTACCAAGCCGGATATCTGGCCTGGACCGAGAAGGACTACAAACACGCCCAGCAGGTGTTTGACGACTTATACAAGGCCAATCCGAAGGATTCGCGCGGTCTGATCGGAGTGATCGAGACGATGGCCAGCCAGAACCATATGGCCGAGGCTATCAAGCTGCTGCAGGATTCGCTTGCGCGCGAGCCGGACCGCCGAGATTTCCGTCTGGCGCTGGCGAACTTATATGTGCGCGATCAGCGCTTCGACGACGCCGTCAACCTCTTGCGGCAGCTTTTGAAGACCGATCCGAAGTCGGCCGACCTCCTGCTGCGCCTGGCGGAGACCCAGCGCCGCAAGGGCGATGTGAATGCCGCGATCGAAACCTTCCGCCTCGCCAGTCAGGCGGCGCCGACAGATCCCCGGCCCCTGCTGCAGCTAGGCCTGTTGATGGATGGCACCGGCCGCCGCGATCAGTCCAAGCCGATTTATGAGCAGATTCTGAAGATCCAGCCGGACCATCCAATCGCGCTGAACAATCTGGCGTTTATCAAGGCCGAAGAAGGGCAAGACCTGGACCAAGCTTTGACCATGGCCCAGCGGGCGCGGCAAGGGATGCCCAATTCACCCGACGTCATGGATACGCTGGGCTGGATCTACCTCAAGAAGAACCTGAGCGACGATGCTATTCGCACCTTCAAGGAATTGCTGGCCGCCGAGCCGAACCGCGCCGCCTACCACTATCATTACGGGATGGCTCTGCTACAGAAGGGTGACAAGCCCTCCGCGAAGAGAGAACTGGAGACGGCGATCCGCTTCAATCCCTCGAAGGACGACGGCGACAAGATCCGGCATTTGCTAGCCAGCATGTAGACGAGCGCACGCATCGGTGACCGGTTCCCCAGCTGTTCCCTATTTTGCGGCGTTACCCTACGTAGTTCCGTTCGCCGTCTTCATGGCGTTGATCGGGCTAAGCCTGGTATGGCCCATGCCGGCTCTCGCCGACCAGTTGCTGCGCCTGGCGTTGATGGCCGCCGTGCTGTACTTTGTGGCGCGCCCGGCGCTCGATTTCCACGTACGGCAGGGGGCCGGATCGTTGCTGATCGGCGTCGTCATCTTTGGGCTATGGATCGCGCCGGACCTGCTGTTTCCGTCCTACCGGGATTCTTTCCTATTTCACAGCGCTCTGACCAGAGCCGCCCGTAGCACTCTGCCGGAGTCCGCGCGGCACGACGCTGCGGTGCTGTGGCTGCGCAGCTTGCGGGCGGTGATTGTGGTGCCGATCGTCGAGGAGTTGTTCTGGCGCGGCTGGCTGATGCGCTGGATGATCGCACAGGACTTTCAGCGCTTGCCACTGGGCGCCTACTCGGCATTTTCGTTCTGGACCGTTGCGATACTGTTCGCGAGCGAGCATGGTCCCTACTGGGACGTGGGCCTGGCGGCGGGAATCCTCTTCAACTGGTGGATGATCCGCACCAAGAGTCTGGGAGACCTGATGCTAGCGCACGCAGTGGCCAATGCCTGCCTGAGCGCTTACGTGGTCGGGGCAGAGAAATGGGATTACTGGCTTTGATGGCGACGGAACCGGTTACCGCGCGCCGCCCTAGCTTGCGTAGCCGGCGGCTACGATGATTTCTTAAACAGGCTGTCGAAGGCCGCGCGGGCGTCGTCGGCATTGCGCGGAGCCGGGCCGTTGCCCGCCTGATTCGATGCAGCAGGCGGCGCAGCCGCGGAATCGCGCGCCACGGTGACACGCGGTTTGAATAGCGCGCAATCGTTAGCCTGGTCCTTGACCACTATGCGTACTGGTACCGGCTTCACGCACTGGAAGCGCGTCGAAGGCTCAAAATAGGCGCACTGCTTGCAGCAATGGAGCGCGGTATGGCACTTGGGACACTCGGCTGGAAAATCCGAGCCGGCCGGCAGTGGGGTGGAACAGTTGTAGCAGCGCGCCGCCGCCACGGCCTGCACCAATCGCGGCAAACGTGGGCCGGTCACATCGATCGGCGGTCGCGGGCCAGCCGGGCGAGGGCGTTCGTCGCGCCGGGAATCGTTGTTTCCAGAAAAGTCGCGGTTGGATTCCTGATACCCGCGCTGATTGTACTTTCGATCGCCGTCCATAATGCTGCTAGAGGGCACTCCTTGAATGTAAATCTACAGCCCGCGCTGTGGTGGTTGGAGACCGGTAATTTCGGTTACGAGAGTCGGCAGAGCAACCAGACTTGGGGGCATTAAAAGGACTGGACGCTCACGAACTGCCTAAACCACTATGTACCACGGAACGGCCGCGGAATCCAGCAAAATCTTTTCGCGCTGATTGCTGATCGGCAATTCGGCTTCCGAACTTTAGATGCCGCCGGAGGGCGAATCGTTTCCGGATCCTGCCTACGTCATCCATTTTAAGGGAGCGTTGCACGGGCGATTCAAGGGATCCGCATAGTGATTCGGGGTCACGCGTACGGAAAACCCCAGCCGCCCGGTAGTTAGCGGGGCAAAGGTCCGCCCAAACAAAAACACGGTTCCTTGTTGTTCCAGACGATCGAGGGTGATCACGTGGGCTTCCTCCAGATCGCCATGAGCGCCGATCCTGCCGATCAGGGCCTCCACTCGAACGTCGGTGGAGGCCAGGCCCGCGAGATCGATACGCGCCCGCAGCGGCAAAGACGAGCCGGCATGCACGCTGGCATCGGTTCCTGCGCTCGCCTCCAGGAAACGGATCTGCGGCCACAGCCGATTCACCTGGCCGTTCCAAACGGTGTGCTGACGGGCGGCCGCGAAACCGTCGCGGGCCATGGCCTCCCAGGCGCGGTGGGCGGGTTCATAGAGCTGCGAGCGATAGTCTTCGACCATGCGCCGGCAGTTATAGTGGGCACTCACATAGTTCAGACTCTGCTTCACGCGCTGCATCCACTTGACGGGGACGTCCTCCACGCGATCGGCATAGTACAAAGGCACGATTTCGTTTTCAAGCAAGGAGTAGATCGCCGCAGCGTGCGCGTCATCGTGGTCCGGAGAGTAAGGGTCGCGGTTGCCGATGGCCCAGCCGCCGGAATCTTCCGCCGCTTCGTCGAACCAGCCATCCAGAATACTCAGGTTCAGTACGCCGTTGATGCCGGCCTTCATGCCGCTGGTGCCGCAGGCCTCTTCTCCGCGGCGGGGAGTATTGAGCCACAGATCGACGCCCTGCACCATCTCGCCCGCGACTTCGATGCCGTAGTCTTCGACGAAAACCACGCGGCCGCGCAGTTCCGGGTCGCGCGACAACTGGACGATTTCGCGGATCAGACCCTTGCCCGGAATGTCTTTGGGATGGGCCTTGCCGGAAATCACGATCTGCACCGGCATCGAGGGATTGGTGAGGATTCGCTTGAGCCGCGCCAAATCCCGGAACACCAAGGTGGCGCGCTTATAGGTAGCGAAGCGCCGCGCAAAACCGATGGTGAGGACGGCCGGGTCCAGGACTTCTCCCGCCCGCTCCACCACCGGCGCGGGGGCATTGCGCGCCAGAGCGCTGGCGACGGCGCGCTCGCGGACAAAATTTACCAGGCGGCGTTTGCGGCGGCGATGGGCTTCCCACAGTTCGCTGGCGGGAATGTCGCCGGTCTGCCGCCAGGTCTCCGGCTCGTTATTGCCCTCGCGCCAGTCCGGCTGCAGGTGCTGATCGTAGAGGTTCGCCAGGTCGCCGTTGATCCAGGAGGTAAGGTGCACGCCGTTGGTGATGGCCGCGATAGGAACTTCCCAAACCGGCAGGCCGGGCCACAGGGATTCCCACATGCTCTGCGAGACCTGGCGGTGCAGCCGGCTGACCGCATTGCGAAAGGCCGAAGTCTGCATGGCACAGACGGCCATAGAAAAGGGTTCATTGGGATCGGCGCCAGGGGCACGTCCCAGCGCCAGAAACGAATCCAGCGCGATTCCGGCCTTCCGGCAGTAGGGCTCAAAATGTTCCCGGACCATGCCCAGGTCGAATACGTCGAGTCCGGCGGGCACTGAGGTGTGCGTGGTGAAGACGTTGTTGGCGCGCGCGGCATGCTCCGCCTCTTCGAAGCTGAGACCGCGATCCGCCATCAGAACTCGAATGCGCTCGATGGCTAGAAATGCGGAATGACCTTCGTTCATGTGAAAGACGGTGGGGCTAAGGCCGAGAGCCTTGAGAGCGCGCAGGCCGCCGATGCCCAGCACGATCTCCTGGTGCATGCGCTTGTGATCGTCGCCGCCGTAGAGTTGATTGGTGATCTCGCGATGCTCCGCCGCGGCGTTCTGGGGGATGTTGCTGTCGAGAAGATAGAGTTTCACGCGGCCTACGTCGATACGCCACACCTTCAGGAACACCTCGACGCCGGTGAGATCCACGCTGACCAGCAATTCGCCGGCCGATTGTTCACCGCTCGGGGGGAGATTTACTGGCGTGATGGGCAGCGAATAGAAGTCGTTCACCGGAGCGTGTTCCTGCTGCCAGCCGTCGGGATCGAGCTTCTGCTGCAGATAGCCGTTCTGATACAGCAGGCCCACACCTACCAGCGGCAGCAGGGCGTCGCTCGCGGCCTTCAAGTGGTCGCCGGAAAGTACGCCCAGACCTCCGGAGTAGATGGGCAGGCAATCCAGCAGGCCGTACTCCATCGAAAAGTACGCCACCAGCATGTCGGAGGGCGCGCGAGCCGCCAGATAGGCGTCCAGGATTTCACAGGCGCGGCGATAGAGAGCGAGGAAGCGCGGATCGGCAGCGGCGCGCTCGAGGACAGCCTGCTCCACACGGCCCAGCATC
This sequence comes from Bryobacterales bacterium, assembly GCA_963779075.1. Classification (GTDB taxonomy): domain Bacteria; phylum Acidobacteriota; class Terriglobia; order Bryobacterales; family Bryobacteraceae; genus Palsa-187. The sequence continues at coordinate 174,673 of CAVZWS010000006.1, read as the reverse complement.
ACCACCGGGTCATGGTTGCTGGCTTTCCAGGCGGTGGGGTCCAGGCGGCGGAACACCGCGCGCATAGAGTGATTCCAGGACCACAACAGGTTTAAGCCCAGCTCAGGCAGACGGCTCAGGGCAGGCGGCAGGGCCGGCACCACCAGAATCTCGCGCACCGGATAAATTTGAAACGACATCGCTTATATGGCTCGTTGAGACAGTTTTTTAAGGATATCAGAGCACCATGTTCCTTGAGCTTCGGGTTATGCTGAAGGCTAGCGCATGAATCGACAGACAGCTCTGAAGTGTTTAGTGGGTGGGCTGCTGTTGGTGGGCACCCTCGCGGCGACAGGATGCGGCGGCGCGCCGAAGATCGCGGTGGGATCGATGAATAGCACCGAGCAGATGGTGCTTGCGGAGATCGTGGCCCAGCATCTGGAGCATCGCTTGGGACGGGAAGTGGACCGCCGTTCCAACTTGGGCCAGACAGTGAACGCGTACCAGGCGCTGCAGAGCGGCGAGATCAATCTCTATCCCGAGTACAGCGGCTCTATCGTGACCGAGATCCTGAAGGAGCTGCCGTCGCCCGATGCTTCGTTGATTTTTCAGCGCGCCCGCGGCGAGATGAAACGTACGGCGCAATTGGAACTGATGGATCCATTGGGAATAGATAACCCGTTTGAAGTGGTGATTCGGGCAGATGATCCGCGCGCGAGCAAAGTGTCGACGCTGAGCGAGGCGGCGGCGGTGAGCGACGGATGGGCGCTGGGCGTAACCGCGGAATTTCAGCAATTGTCCGATGGAATGCCGGCGCTTACGCAGTATAAGCTGCCCATGAAGGCGGCGCCGCGCAGCATGGACGCCGGGGATTTGTTTAATGCGCTCCAGAAGGGAACGGTAACCATGATCGTGACCCGCGCCACCGATGGCCATCTCACGCGAGCTACCTGGAAGACGCTGCGCGACGACCGCAATCTCTTCGTCCCCAAACAGGCCGCGTTGCTGGTGCAGGACAGCCTATTGGTGGCGGTGCCAGCGGCTCGCCCGGCACTACAGGAGCTCTCCGGGAAATTCACGATCGAGAAAATGCGGAAGTTGAACGCGCAGGTGGATCTTGATCATTCGCAGCCCAAAGATGTTGCGGCTTCGTTCCTGATGGAGTCCGGGTTGCGGTAGTTCGGCTTGGCGCGGCCGCCGGTGAGACTCCGGTCACTGCCGCGGAATCGCGTTTCCCTCGCAAAACCTGCAATTTCAATGGATTTTACAGCGTGTTTCGCGGCGGCATGAGATAATGTTAATTAACTCCCGGGACGTCTCCACTTCCTGATTTAAAATTTGATGCACAACATTCACGAACAACTCCGTCTGGCGTTTGGATTCGCTTTCGAAGACTTGTACAGCCGCGAAGGGTTAGTGCGGTTGGATGCGGCGTTTTGTCACAGCCTGCAAGCGGCGGACGCGGGGCTTCTTCGGCAACTGCTGGAGGCGCGCAAGGACCCGAGTGCATTGGCGCGCAAGCAGCAATCCGAGTTAATGATCTCGCTCGCTCCGCATCTGGAAGATTTCATCGGCGAGTTGTTCGGCATTGCGGCGGACGTGCGTGCGTTGCAGGCCAAACACGACGCGTTGGCCCCGCTCTATGCGCTGAAGCGCAAGTTCGTGCAGAAGAAAGCTATCAGCGGAATGACGGCGGAGAAGGCTGCGCTGATTCATGGCGGTGCGCTAGGGGCGGAGTTGGAATCGCTCTTCGGCGAGCCGCTGACAGAGCAGAGTTTCGTCGAGCATGTCTCGCGCTGGCTGGAAAGTGAAACGGACCATCCGGCGCAGCTCAATGCCGCGCAGCAATATGCCGCGTGGGCCGCGCTTTCTCCGGCGGGACGCCACAAACATCAGCACGGTGTTTTGTTTAAGGTCCCGCATAAGCTCGACATGGAGCACCTGGTGCCGGTCCGGACGCTCGAGGTGAACGGCGTGGCGGAACTGGCGCTGCCGGAGAGCCACTGGCGACATCGCGAAGGCTTCAAGCTGACCGACGCGGGCATGAATCTGACGGGTGCGCTGGATCAGGCGCACTACTGCATCAAGTGCCACAACCAAGGCAAGGACAGCTGCTCGACGGGGCTCAAGGAAAAAGAGGGAGGCTTCAAATCGACGGTCTTCGGCATCACGCTGGCCGGGTGCCCTCTCGACGAGAAGATTTCCGAGATGAACCTGGTGAAGCAGGAGGGCAATTCCATCGGAGCGCTGGCGATCGCGACCATCGACAATCCGATGATCGCCAGCACCGGACACCGCATCTGCAACGACTGCATGAAGGCCTGCGTGTTCCAGAAACAGGAACCGGTGGATATCCCGCAGGTGGAAACGCGCACGCTCAAAGATGTTCTGGAGCTGCCGTGGGGCTTCGAGATCTATAGCCTGCTGACGCGCTGGAATCCGCTGAACTTCGTGAGGCCGATTCCGAGGGCCGCGACTGGTTACAAAGTGTTGGTGGTGGGGCTGGGTCCGGCGGGCTTCACGCTCTCGCATCACCTGATGAACGATGGCCACGTGGTGGCGGCGGTTGACGGGTTGAAGATCGAGCCGCTGCCGGAGTCGATCTCGGGCGTGACGCCATTGGGCGAGCGCGTGCCGTTCCGCCCGATTCGCGATGTGAACGATCTCTATGAATCGCTCGACGACCGCGTGATGGCGGGCTTCGGAGGCGTGGCGGAATACGGCATTACCGTCCGTTGGAACAAGAACTTCTTGAAGATCATCCGGCTCTTGCTGGAGCGCCGTGAAGAGTTCCGCATGTTCGGCGGCGTACGCTTCGGCGGCACGCTCACGGTGGACGACGCATTCGGGCTGGGTTTCGATCATGTGGCGCTATGCGCTGGAGCGGGAAAACCGACGGTGATCCCGATGAAGAACGGTCTGGTGCGCGGCGTGCGCCAGGCGTCCGACTTCCTGATGGCCTTGCAACTCACGGGCGCGGCGAAATCCAACTCGCTGGCGAATCTGCAACTGCGGATGCCGATCGTGGTGATTGGCGGCGGCTTGACGGCGGTCGACACGGCCACCGAATCGATGGCGTACTACGTGGTGCAGGTGGACAAGTTCCTGGAGCGCTATGAAGCGCTGGCCGCGGAGAAGGGCGAAGCCGCAGTGCGGGCAAGCTGGACTCCAGAAGAAGTCGCGACCGCCGATGAATTCCTGGCTCACGGACTGGCGATTCGCGCTGAACGCGATCTGGCGGCGCGCGAGGGCCGCGATCCGAAGCTGATCGATCTGCTCAACTCCTGGGGCGGCGTCACTATCGCCTACCGGCGGCGAATGATCGACGCGCCCAGTTACACGCTGAATCACGAGGAAGTGGCCAAGGCTCTCGAAGAAGGCGTGCGTTTCGCCGAGAGCGTGACGCCGGATGAAGTGGAGGTGGATCAGTACGGCCACGCCGCTGCGCTATGGGTGTGGGTGAAGACGCAGGCAGGGGAGCGTATGCGCATGCCCGCGCGGTCGATTCTAGTAGCCGCCGGCACGCAGCCCAACACCGTGCTGGCGCGTGAGGACGCCACCAATGTGTTTCTCGATGGCAAATGGTTCCAGGCTGTCGACGAAGACGGGCAGCCGGTGAAGCCGCAGAGACTTGCCAAGCCGGATAAGGTTTCGGTTTTGATGTCGATTCGCGCAGACGGACGCGGCATCAGCTTCTTCGGCGATCTGCATCCGTCGTTCGCGGGCAACGTGGTGAAGGCGATGGCGAGCGCGAAGCAAGGGCATCCGGTCGTGTCTCGCTTGTTGGCGCGGTGCGCGCCCTCGGGTCCGAAGCCGTCCGATCTGCTGCACAAGTTGAATGGCGAGTTGCGCGCGAAGGTGCGCGAAGTGATTCGCTTGACGCACAACATCGTGGAAGTGGTGGTGGAAGCTCCCATGGCGGCGCGGGCGTTCCAGCCGGGACAGTTCTATCGCCTGCAAAATTACGAATCGCTGGCGCCGCGTTCCAATGGAACGGTGCTGGGTATGGAAGGCATCGCACTGACGGGCGCGTCGGTCGATCGCGAGAAGGGGCTGCTCTCGACCATCGTGCTCGAAATGGGTGGATCGTCCGATCTGTGCGCGCTGTTGAAGCCGGGCGAGCCGGTGATCCTGATGGGTCCCACGGGGACGCCGACGGAGACGCCCGCGCAGGAGACCGCGCTGTTGGTGGGCGGAGGCTTGGGCAACGCGGTGCTGTTCTCGATCGGGCAGCAGTTGCGCGCGAACGGGTCGCGCACGATTTATTTCGCGGGCTATAAGAAGATTGTTGACCGCTATAAGATCGACGAAATCGAAAAAGCAGCCGACGTGGTGGTCTGGTGCTGCGATGAGGCTCCGGGCTTCACGCCGGGCCGCGCGCAAGACAAGGCGTTCGTCGGAAACATCGTGCAGGCGATCGAAGCCTATGGCAGCGGCGCGCTGGGCGAGGCGGAGATCCCGCTGCACTCGGTCGATCGTGTGATCGCCATAGGCTCCGATGGCATGATGGCGGCGGTGGCGCGTGCGCGGCACACGGTGCTGAAGCCCTACCTGAAGCCCGATCACGTCGGCGTCGCCAGCATCAACTCGCCGATGCAGTGCATGATGAAAGAGATTTGCGCGCAGTGCCTGCAGGTACACAACGACCCGGTGACCGGCGAGGAGACCGTGGTGTTCAGCTGCTTCAATCAGGATCAGCCGCTGGATCAGGTGGATTGGGCGAACCTGCGCACACGGCTCTCACAGAACGGCGTGCAGGAGAAGCTGACTAAGCAATGGATCGACCGCTGCCTGCGGCAGATGGGCGTGCGCGAAGCCGTCAGCACTCTCGCGTAGTCGCGGCCCACACGATCCACAGCGCCGTGCAAATTCCCATCGCCAGCCAGGGACTGAATGGTCCGGCGACGGTTGCCGCGAGATATAACGGTGGACCTAGCCGGTAGCTCTTCCGTAATTGTTCCATCCTCGTGGGACTTGCGTCGGGGTCGACAATCGATGGGCGGAATGCGGCCCACAGCAGCACCATGAAGGCGACGCCGATCAGCACAAAGAAGCCTGCGTAAAACGTGCAGGCGGCCGCTGCGGCTGGAGTCCTCAAGTACTCGGCGACCACGGCAGTGGGGAAGGGAACCAGGGTCACCAGCATCAACAGGAATCCGTTCGCGAACAGCAGCGTGACGTCGGCTCCCTTCACCAGACGAAAAATCGCGTGATGATGAACCCACATGATGAGCACTGTGAAAAAGCTGGTGAGGAAGGCGAAGTAGCTCGGCCATTGGTTCGTCAGGCCGGAGATCAGACGGGCCGATATGTTGCCGCCCCCGTCGAAATGCGGAACCTTCAATTCCAGGGCTAACAAGGTGATGGCGATCGCGAACACGCCGTCGCTGAAGGCTTCGAGCCGGCCGGTTTCCTTTTCACTATTCGCCGCGGCTCGCGTTTGCTGAGGCATGTTCCTATGAGTATTTCATGTCCGTCGAAAACTGCGCACGGGCGGCTAGATGCACTATATTTGTCTTGTGACGCTGAATCGCAGTGCAATCCTGGCGGCGACCTTACTAATCATGCCGGCGCTGGTCTCCGCGCAGTGGATGAACTATCCCACTCCGGGAGTTCCAAAGAAGGCCGATGGCACACCCAATCTGGACGCGCCGACGCCGCGCACTGCCGATGGCAAGCCGGATCTCTCGGGACTATGGCTGCTCGAAAAGAACCTGCCGTGCCCGAAGGACGGCTGCCCCGACATGGAGGTCAGCCGCGAATTTGTAAACCTGGGGTGGAATGTTCCCGGCGGCGTGCCCTATCAGCCGTGGGCGGCGGCGCTGGTGAAGGCCCGGCGCGAGCAAAACGGGAAGGACGATCCCGGCGCGAATTGCCATCCCACGGGCATCGTGAAAGAGACCATCAATCCCTTTTTCCGCAAGCTGATCCAGCTTCCGGGCCTGCTGGTGATTCTGATGGAGCGCGACACGGCCTATCGTCAGATCTTTACCGACGGCCGCCCGAAGCTGACCGATCCGTTGCCTACGCCGAACGGATATTCGGTGGGCAAATGGGACGGCGACACGCTGGTGGTAGAGACCAGCGGATTCATCGACGGCGAGTGGCTCGACCGCAGCGGCAACCCGCTAACCGACGCTGGGAAAATTATCGAGCGCTACCACCGCGTGAACTACGGCCTTATGGAGCTCGAAATCACGGTGGACGATCCGAAGGCTTACACCAAGCCGTGGACCGCGAAGGTGAAGGAGTTCATCCAGCCCAACACCGAAATGATGGATTACTTTTGCCTGGAAAATGAGAAGAGCATTTCTCACGCGGTAGGCAAGTAACGCGGGGCGCAGTCAAGACACGCTGGGGTTACGCGACTCGATCCATTGCCAGGAACTCTTGAATATGTGGATGCTCGGACTTTTCAAGATCCACTACCGGACCGAAATAGATGGCCTTGCCCTCGAACAGCACCACCACAGTGTCGGCGACTTTGCGCATCAATTCCAGATCGTGCGTGACTACCACGCCGGTCAGCTTCAGTTGCTTCTTGAGCCGCAGCATCAGATTGCCGACGTGATCGCTCATGATGGGGTCGACCATGGTGGTGGGCTCGTCGTAAAGGATGCACTCGGGTTGCGCGGCCAGTGCGCGTGCGATCGCCACGGCGCGGCGGTGTCCGGTGGAGAGCTCGCCGGGATAGATGTCGCGGAAGTCGAGCAAGTCCACCATGGAGAGCAGACCGTTCATCACGTCCTCTTTGTTGTGCGGCGTATAATCGTCGCGCAGCTCCAGCGAAAACAGAATATTTTCGCCCACGGTGAGCGAATCGAACAGCGCGCCGGATTGAAACACCATGGTCACTTTCTTGCGAATCGCGCGCAACTCGGCTTCGGTGAAATCGGTGATGTCCTGGTAGGAAACGATCACGCGCCCGCTATCGGGCTTGAGAAATCCCATGATGTGCGCCAGACTCACCGACTTACCGACGCCGCTGCGTCCGATGATGGCAAGGGTCTGGCCGGCATCCACGTAAAAATTGACATCGACTAAAACCGGGTAGTCGAACGTCTTACATACATTACGGAAGTCGATGTAGTGCTCGCTCATCGTGCGCCCCACTCGACCGGTGTGTTTACGTTTTCAAGCAGCGAAGCGTCGGCAACGGGCCAGGGAACGGCCCCGAGGGATTTGAGTAAATCATGCATTTTGAAGCGTTTATGATGGATAGCGAATTCGACGGCGTCGTCGGCGCGGCGATGGTAAACGGCGCACAAGGGGTGGAGTCCCGAGTCCGTTTGGGGCGCCAGGCAGGTGCATCCCAGTTGCTTCGCGGCGGCCAGCAGGTCGCTCAGGAACTCGGCGGTGAGGCTGGGCATGTCGCAGGCGACCACCAGATTCCAGTCTGCGGGAGTCGTTTTCAAGGCAGTATGGACGCCACAGATGGGTCCACAGTCTTCTACCAGATCGGGCAGCACGGGAAGCCCCAGATGCGCGTAGCGACCGGGCGCGCCGATCAGCGTAACGTTTCCGGCTGCGGCGCGGACGCGTTCGGCGGTGCGCTCGACGAGCAGGGAACCTTCGATGGGCAGCAGCGCTTTGTCGCGCCCCATCCGGGAGCTGCGGCCGCCGGTGAGGACGAATCCCGCCGTGGAGTCCATGAGAAGATGGTAGCAATGCAGCGGCAGGACCATAGGCGCCCCACACCGAAACAAAATGGTGTATATTTGTTCTTTAGTATTTGCTATGCTGGCCGCCTCCCCCATGCGCGCAGCCGACTCCGCTACGTCGTCGTTATTGACGCCCGCAGCCGACGCGGGAAAAGTGTCGGTGGTTCGCGTCGATCGCCGCACCGGCAAATTGGTGCGCACCGTTTCGGGGGGCGCTTCCCGACCGGCAACCATCGCGCCTCCTCCGGCGCAAATTCAGCAACTGGTGGAAAAGAGCGCACGGGCGCACAATGTCGATCCGCTGCTGGTGCAGTCCGTCATTCAGGTGGAAAGCAACTACAACCATTACGCGGTTTCGCCCAAGGGAGCCGAAGGGCTGATGCAGTTGATGCCGGGCACCGCGCGCATGCTGGGCGTGACCAATTCTTTCGATCCCGCCGAGAATATTGAAGCGGGTGTAAGATATCTGCGGTATCTGCAGAATGTTTATCAGGACGACCGTCTGGCGCTGGCCGCCTACAACGCCGGTCCGAAAGCGGTGGACCGCTATAAGGGCGCGCCGCCTTATGCGGAAACGCAGGATTACGTGAATCAAGTGGGACAGCGTTATCAGACGGCGAAGCAGATAGAGGCCGCACGGATCGAAGCGGAGAAGGCCGCCGCACAGGCGGCTGCCGGCGATGCAACGGAAGCAGCCGCGCCCGCCGAGGAAAAGCATCCCAAGCTCGAACAGTCGATCGATCAAGATGGCAGATTGGTTCTCAGAACCGCGCAGGAATAATTCAGGAATTCGCCGGACGATGCTGGCCGCCGGCGTATTCGTGATGACGGGAGTGTGTTCTACTGCGGCCGCGCCCGATTCCGGCAAGGTCACCGCCGTCCGCTTCTGGTCCTTGGGCGATGTAACCCGCATCGCCATCGAAGTATCTTCCGACTTCACATTTAAGTACAACCATCTCTCCGACCCTGAGCGCTTGTTCTTCGACATCCACGGCGCTCGCCCGGATCTCACGCGCGGCGCAGGCAACGGCACCGTCATCGCGGTGGGCGATGCGCTGTTGGGCCAGATTCGCGTCGCGGAAACACAGCCGGAAGTGACGCGAGTTGTGCTGGACCTGGCGCAGACCACGTCGGTGACCACGTCGCAACTTTCGAATCCCAGCCGGCTGATGATCGAGTTGCGGTCCAAGGATGGGCCGATGCCGCCTGCGCGGCCAAGTTTCACGGGCGGCAAAGACTTGACGCCTTCCGGGGAGAGGGGCCCTATTCCGGCGCAACCGATCATGGCCAAAGCGGCGCCCGCGCCCGTCGTGTCGAAACCGGATGTCGCATCGAAACCAGATATCGAATCGAAATCGGAGCCGCGTAAGTTTGAACCGCCGCCGGTGCAGCCGAGACGCGAGCCGAAGCCCGCGCCGGTGTTAGCTGAGGTGGAGCCTCCTGCAAGAATAGCCGGCATGTCGAAACCCTCCCGGCTGCCGTCGTTCACGGCGGCGTTGCCGCGCGAATTGCCGCCGCCACGCGAGTCCGCTCCAATGCCGGTATGACTGGGACCGCTTCCGACCCTTCCAGCCGGCCGGCCGCCCTCCGGTAGTGCGGCAATCGACGCCCGCGACGCGAGGCGACCGGTCGCTCACGCGCGCGCTTGGGATTGAAACTGGAGCGGGTGGTGATCGACGCGGGTCACGGCGGAAACGATGTCGGCACGCATGGACCCTCCGGCTACTACGAAAAAGATCTGACGCTGGACGTGGCGCAGCGTCTGGGCGCGTTGATCTCCGAACGCATGGGCAGCGAAGTGGTGTATACGCGCTCCGACGACACCTATGTGGGTCTCGAAGAGCGGACGCGCATCGCCAATCAACGCGGAGCGGACCTGTTTCTTTCGATCCACGCCAATTCGTCGCCCTATCGCGCGGCGGCCGGGGTCGAAACTTACGTTCTTAACTTCAGCACCTCCAAGACAGCGCTGCAGCTGGCGGCGCGGGAAAACGCCACGTCGGATCGATCTATCCATGAGTTGCACAGTCTGCTCGAAAAGATCGCGCTCAAGGACAAGATCGACGAATCGCGCGAGTTTGCCGCCAAGCTGCAGACTTCGCTTTCGGCGCTTTCCCGAAGCAGCACGCAAGGAGCCAAGAACCGCGGGATCAAGTCGGCGCCGTTCGTGGTTCTGATCGGCGCGGAAATGCCAAGCGTGCTGGCGGAGATCGGGTTTCTGACGAACTCCAGCGAAGAGATGCTCCTGCGGAAGCCCGAGTACCGCGAGAAGATCGCCGAGGCGCTTTACAAAGGCATCTCGGCTTACGCCGAGACTCTGAGCCGTGTCGACGTCGCCCGCCGAAATTAGTCCTTTTTCCGGAGCACGAACTTAGCCGCTTTGGCGAAGCGCGCGGCCAGGCGAAATGTCGGCGAGTGGATCACCTTCCCCAGCGTCTCGGTAAACTCCATCTCGCGCTCATACAGGAAACGAATGTAGCTGTCGCGCCGCGCTTTGCCGCCGACTTCGCCCAGCTCGTTGAGAGCCTTTTCGCGATCGAACGGCGGAAACTGCGCCATCAAATCCGCTCAGAAGCCGGGTTCGAGAAACGGTTCGATCACCACGTGGCGGAAGGGCTTGGCCTCCAGAAACTCGCGGCTCAGTTGATCCACGCGTGCGACCACTCCAGGGTCGAGGGCAGAGAGCATCCCCACCAGTATGCACTGGAACGGGCAGGCGTATGCGGCGGATCACGGGCTAGGCGAGGGCGGGGCAGGCTTCGCCGAAGTAGCCGCCGCCACCGCAGTAACTCACGTCCTGGAGCTGCATCAGGATGCCGTCGGGATCGGTGAAGTAGAGTTCAGGCGTGCCATCTCTCGCGCCGCCACGATCTTCCATGCGCATGCTCACGTAAGACTTTAAGGGTCCGACCGGGCTGCGGGCGTCGCCTCTGGGGGTCACGCCGAAATCGGAGAGCGTCTTCAGAACCTTGTCGGGATCGAAGCCGTCCATGGTGAAGCAGCCGTGTCCGATGTTGGGCTTGGCCGCAGGGCCGCCCGCGAACATCAGGAACTGAGGTCCCGGGCCGACTGCGAGCGCTGGCGTCGGACCTTGATAGGCCTGGATGGGCAGGCCGAACAGCGCCTGATAGAAATCGCGGGAACGCTGCGGGTTGGAAACCGTGATGGTGAAGTGGCTGAGCGCGCGCACCGCGAGCAAGCCCTGGCGCGGCGCAGGTTCCGGCTTGGCGAGGCATACGTTTCCCAGGCGACCCGCTCCGCCGCAGTAGGCGGTGCCCTGAAGCTGAACCACGATTCCGCCGGGATCGGTGAAGTACAGCTCCGGAGTGCCTTCCTTCGCGCCGCCGGTGTCTTCGCGTCGCACTCGCACCCAGGCTTTCAGAGGATCTGTCGTGGCGGTGTCGGTTTTCGTCACGCCATGAGCGGCGAGCGTCCGCAGAATCCGCTCGGAGTCGAAGTTGTCGACCGTCATGCAGAAGTGGTGGATACCGGGCTTGGCGCTGACCCCGACTTTGTTCAAAGCCACAAACTGAGGTCCGGACCCGATCCGCAGAACCGTGGTTGCGCCTTGGCGCGCCTGCACCGGCAAGCCGAACAGGCTCTGATAAAACTGCTGCGATCGAGCGGGATCGGCAACCGCCAGCGTCATGTGATTCAACGAGCGCACGCGGATCGGCGGCGGCGCGGCTTGCGCGGTCAACACCCGCGATGCCGCTATATAACCAAACGAACCCAAGAGGCTGCGACGTGTAAGTTCGCTCATGCCTTACAGGTTACCGCCGGGAGGACGAATATCGCTAGACTGATCGAGGATGAACGCGCAGCAATTTCGAAAGAGTTTGCATCTGGGGCTTGGGCGCGCCTTTATTTACGCGCGAGATCACGACATGCGCGAATACCGCGACGTGATCTTGGATGCTTGCCTTCACAAGAATTTCGAGCCCGGAGATCACGACATTGTTCTCGGCTGGTTCGAAGCCGAACAGGTCCGTGAGATCCGGCATTCGTTCGGAATAGATCTGAGGGAATTCTGGAAACAACATCCGGATGACAGGACCGAAGTCCGCATGCAGCGGTCAATATACGAGAAGGACCCTTGTTCACATTGCCGCGAAATCGCGGTTAAGCGCCTGATCGAACTGGATGCGTTGACTGAGTCGATGCGCGCGGAATGCGCCTACGACGCAAACAGCGACATCCGAGATTTGGTCGACGCAACCGGCTCTGTCAGTTCTTAGGACTTCGCCGCCCACTTCGACGACACCCGGCGGATGCGCTCCACCGCTTCCAGGATGTTTTCGAAAGAACTGGCGTAGCTGAGGCGCAGGTAGCCGTCGCCTTGGGCGCCGAAACATTTGCCGTCGAGACAGGCCACGCCGCCTTCGTATAAGAGATAGTCGGCGAGCGCCTTCGAATCCATGCCGGTGCCTTCGACGTTCGGGAAAACATAGAACGCGCCCGCGGGCACGGGGCAGCGGAAGCCGGGAATGGAGTTCAAGCCTTTGACGATTGCGTCGCGGCGCCGCTTGAACTCGGCCACCATGGTGTCGACGGAATCCTGCGGTCCCTCCAGCGCTTCGATGCCCGCGCGCTGCGTGAAACTCGCGGTACAGGAATTGGAGTTCACCATCAGCTTCACCACCGCCTCGGCCAGCCACTCCGGCATCACGCCGTAGCCCAGGCGCCAGCCGGTCATCGAATAAGTTTTGGAGAACCCATCCAGGATGATGGTCTTCTCCAGCATCCCGTCCATGCTGGCGATCGAGGTGGGCGTGCCCTTGTAGCCCGGCGGATTGTCGTAGGTGATGCGCGAGTAGATTTCATCGCTCAGCACCATGATGTCGCGGTCGCGCAGAACGTCGGCGATCTGCTTGATGTCCTCCGCCGGAATGATGCCGCCGGTGGGATTCTGCGGCGAGTTGAGGATGATCAGCTTGGTGCGGTCCGTGATCAGATCGCGGAGCTCATTGACGTCCAGCGAGAAGCCGCGGCTCTCGCGCAACGGAATCGGCACGGGTTTCGCGCCCTGGAAGCGGATCATCGACTCGAAAATGGGGAAGCCGGGGTCGGGGAAAATGGCTTCGTCGCCTTCCTGGAGCAGCGCGATGATGGTGAAGTACATCACCGGCTTGCCGCCCGGCACCACGCACACGTTCTGCGGCCCCACCTTGATCCCGCGCGTGCGCGAAATGTAGTTGGCGATGGACTGGCGCAAGTTCAGGCAGGCCCTGGGTCGGGCCGTATTTGGTCCAGCCTTCCGCGAGCGCTCGCTGGCCGGCCGCGATCACGTTGGGCGGCGTGGGAAAGTCCGGCTCGCCGATTTCAAGGTGAATGATGCTCTTGCCTTGGGCTTCGAGCGCGCGCGCCTTCACCAGGACGTCAAACGCCGATTCGACCCCGATACGGGCCATTTTGTCGACCAGATGCATGGTTATCATGTTACTCCCGCGAGATCTTGAGGACGGCGGTTGACAGTTCCGCCGCCCGAGTTAAGTTAGAACAGCGCCGTGTCGCGCCGCGTCCAGGACTTGCCTTTTTCCTTGGCGATCTTTTCCACGTCGTTCACGTAAGCGCCGGCCTGGGTCAGCACGTGGTGCAGATCGTTGCCCACGCTGATGAAGGTGAATCCTTTTTCCAGGAACTCGCCCACGCGCGAAGTGCCGAACAGGAAGATCCCAAGAATCACGTTGTTCTTTTTGGCTGCCGCGATCAGCTTGTTGGTGGCGTCGCCCAGCTCAGGCGACGTATACATGTGCGGGAACTCGTACTTCTCATAGAGGCCCATGGACATGCACAAATCGTTCTGGCCGAGGAACAGCATGTCGACGCCCGGCACCGCGGCGATCTCGTCGATGTTCTTGATGCAATCCGCGGTCTCGACTTGCAGAGCCTTGATCACGTTGTCGTTGGCCGCGCCCGCATAGCCCAGCAGTCCGGCTTTGTTCATGCTGCGCTGCGGAAAGTAGACCGAGCGCGTGCCGGCCGTGGGATATCGCATGCAGCTTATCGCGGCGCGAGCTTCCTCGGCGGTGTTGATGTAGGGCACCAGAATGCCGTCGGCGCCGGTGTCGAGCGATTGCTGGATGCCGGGCCGATCCTGATAGCCGCCGACTCGCACCATCGACTTCGCGCCGCCGCTCGAAATCCCCGCCAGCATAGTGGACAAGGTTTCGTAGCTCATGGGGCCGTGCTGCGAATCCACCAGCAGCCAGTCATAGCCGCTGTGCGCCAGTTGTTCCACCACGGTGGGGCTGTGCGAGTTCACAAACAGTCCCAACTTGGGGACTCCCGCGCGCAATTGTTTCTTGAATTCCGCGCCGCTCAAGACTTCGCTCATGTACTGGATCTCCTCGTTGATCGCTGTGATGATTGCCTCGTTGCAGTATACAACGGCGATTAGAAGCGGAACGCCGGGGCGAGTATGTTAAACTCGTTCTTCTTCGCAAGGCGCACAAGAATAAGCGGATGAGCCTCTACGAAATCTGTCAAGCGCTGCAGGATTCTGCCGTTGGTACTTCCATACGCGAATCGATCTGGACTTTCCCGATTATTGAAACGGTCCACGTGCTAGGGCTGGCGGTTTCGGTCGGCATACTGGTGATGCTGGATTTACGGCTAGTGGGCGCGGGGATGCGCCACATTCCTGCGTCCGACATCATGCACAAGCTGAAGCGCTGGTATCTGCTGGGCTTCGCGGCGATGTTTGCCAGCGGAGCGTTGCTGTTCTGGTCCGAGGCGGAAAAGTGTTACCGCAGTCCGACGTTCCGGATCAAGCTGATTTTCCTGGCGCTGGCGGGACTGAACGCATTATTTTTCGAGATCAAGTATGTGCCGTCAATGAAGAGCTGGGAATCGAGCGGTGTCACGCCTTCGGGCGCGCGGCTGGTGGGCTGGTTTTCGTTGATTTGCTGGATGGGCGTGGTGGGATTCGGACGCTGGACCGCCTACGGGATGAAGTGATCGTATGAGTCCCGCGCTGCTGCCATTTTTCCGCTGGGCCGATCATACCTGGGTCGCCGTGATGATTCGCGATTCCACCTGGGCTTTCGCGCTGATCGAGGTGTTCCACTTGTTCGGACTGACGTTACTGCTGGGAACCTTGACGGTATTGAACCTGCGCCTGTTTGGATGGGGACTGGGCGGGTATCCGCTGAAGTCGGTCGCGGCGGATGCACTGCCGTGGACCTTCTTGGGAATGGCGGTGAGCATTACGTCCGGTATTCTGCTGTTTCTCTCGGAAGCCATGAAATGCTACGGCAGCTTGCCGTTTTTCGTGAAGATGGGGCTGCTGGCCGCCGCGCTGGTGTTCACCTTCACTTTCCATCGGCATTTGACCAAGGCCGACGCGCCTTCGCCGGTCGCGAGTAAATGTGCAGCGTGCGTTTCCGTGATGCTGTGGTTCGGTGTGGGCCTGGCGGGACGAGCGATCGCGTTCTTTTAAGATCACTCGCATTACAATCGCAGCTCTTTATTGTGCGTACGACCGGTTGCCATACTACAAATACACAATCTTGGCTTAAGTTTGGACGAGTGCCCCTTGCCCACCCTCGCCGACGCTACGAGATCAGCACACGGTTGTACACGGTTATTGATGCACCGTGAGTTTGTACGAAGTACTGGGCATACGTTGTGCGGATCGGATTCGAACCGTTTAATGCTGCCCTCGCACTACCAGATCGGCATTTCCCCGCCGGAGGGCTATGCTCGCCTCTCGCAATGTCAACTACCTTCTCGTCCTTAGTCCAACAATGTTGTCAACCCATCTGTTTCCTGTATTTTCGTATCGAGCACCCGAAATTCCCTAGCAAGGTCATCCGCCTTTCGCTGTATCGCTGAAACACTCACAGTACTGACAAACTTCACCTCGGAGCGCGTCGTACGGTTCTGCGATGTAGACGCGGCACTGGCTAGTTCTCTATATGCGTTATATCGAATTTTCATAACGTCCCGTTCCGCAAGTGCGTCAGAAAGGCTCCCGGCTCCGAATCGGGATTCCGAGTTGGTTCGGTTGATACGCTGAATCAGGGAAGTTAATTCTTGAGCTGACTTTTCGAACTCAGACTGCAACTCTACAGGATCTTCCTCCGGCGCGTCACCTTCCTGAATTCGCGCGTTCTTCACCATTCTTTGCTTCAATTGCTCCAAGCGTTTCTGGAGATCCGCGCGTAGCGCCAATGCTTCTGCAATTTTCATCTGAACTTTCCTTATGTTCTGATAGTTACCGGCTATTGGTCGACGGGGGGATGAGTTCTTTCAGGCGCAGGTAGACTGCCAGATATCCGTACTCCTCGTTGTCATGAAGAGTCGCGTAGAGGAGCGCCCAGAACTTGGAGTGCTCGGAATCACCAGTCTTGATCATTTGTGTCGCGGTGGCGTCGGTCGTCGCATCGAACGCGCCGTCGCATTCGGTGAAAGAGGCTTGCAGGGCGGCCACGAGATCCGCCTTGGAGGTCTTCGAGGCGGCGTTCAAGCGGATTGGTTTGCCCTTTGCTCCCGAGCAAAAACTCATCTGGGCGTCGGCGATGTGCGCGATCAGTTGACCAAACGATCGGACATCGGGCGTCGGCTTAAAGCCGTAGCCCTCGGCCGGCATCCGTTCCGCCGCTTTCAGCAGTTCACCCTTGCGGACGGTATAGAACTGCTTCAACTCGGACATGAAAGGATTCGCCGGCTGCGCAAAAGCGTAGGATGCGGCGCACAGGGAACCGACGATCAAAAGAAAGTGTTTCACTAAGTGCCTCCAGAAGTCACTCCATCACAATATCACCGCGGGGTTTTGGGATCTGCGGGATCAGGTATTTGTGCTTCGTACGCATGAATCGGGTACGATAGTTGTTCCGATGTCATTCCTTGACGAGCTGCGAAACATCCTGGGGCCCGACGGCCTGATTTCAACGTCCGAGGAAGTGCGCACCTATGAGTGCGACGGCCTCACCAATTTCCGCGTGAAACCGATCGCGGTGGTGTTGCCGACGTCCACCGAGCAGGTGCAGGGAGTGCTGCGCATCTGCCATCGGGAGCGGATTCCGTTTGTGGCGCGCGGGTCCGGGACGGGACTGAGTGGGGGCGCGCTGCCGGTTACCGGCGGCATCGTCATCAGCCTGGCGAAGATGAACCGCATCCTCGAAGTGGATCTGCCGAATCAGCGAGTGGTGGTGGAACCGGGCGTCATCAATCTGAATGTCACCGCCCGCGTTTCGCCGGACGGTTACTTCTATGCTCCCGATCCGTCGTCGCAATCGGTATGCAGCATCGGCGGCAACGTCGCGGAGAACGCGGGAGGCGCGCACTGTCTGAAATACGGCTTCACGACTACGCACGTGCTGGGGATGGACGTGGTGCTGCCGGATGGAACGCTGGCGCATTTCGGCTCGAAGACGCTGGACGCGCCGGGATACGATCTGGCGGGCGTGTTCGTGGGCTCGGAAGGCACGCTGGGAGTCGCCACCAAGGTGACGCTGCGCATCGTCAAGAAGCCGGAATGCGTGCAGACGCTGCTGGCGGCGTTTGACACCACCAATCAGGCGGGCGCGGCGGTGAGCGATATTATCGCGGCGGGCATGCTGCCGGCGGCCATCGAGATGATGGATAACCTGGCCATTCAAGCGGCCGAAGCGGCGGTGCATGCCAACTATCCCAACTGCGGCGGACTATTGCTGGTGGAACTGGACGGACCGGTGGCGGAAGTCGACACGCTGATCGCACAGGTCAGCGCCATCTGCCGCGAAAACGGCGCGGGCGAAGTTCGCGTGGCGCAGACCGAAGAGGAGCGCGCGGTGGTGTGGAAGGGGCGCAAGGCGGCGTTCGCGGCGGTGGGCCGGCTGTCGCCCAACTACATCGTGCAGGACGGCGTGATCCCGCGTACGGCGCTGCCGAAAATCTTGAACGAGATTACGCGGATGGGCGACGCGGCAGGGCTGCGCATCGCCAATGTGTTTCACGCCGGAGACGGCAACCTGCATCCCTTGGTCATGTACGATCGCCGCATCGAAGGACAGGAGCATGCGGCCGAGCGTCTGGCCGAGCGCATTCTGGAACTGTGCGTCGAGATGGGCGGGTCGATCACGGGCGAGCATGGGGTGGGCGAAGAGAAGAAACATATGATGGGAAAAATGTTCGCCGAGCCTGACTTGGCTACCATGCAGAAGCTGCGCTGCGCGTTCGATCCGCTGTCGCTCGCGAATCCGACGAAAGTTTTCCCCAGGCCGCGCCTGTGCGGCGAAACGCCGGGCGAGTACAAGCCGCATCCGCTGGAGACGGCGGGCGTCGCGGAGAGATTTTAGGCCGTGCGGATCGTCGAGCCACAGTCGGGAGAAGAAGCCGCGGAGATTTTACGCTGCGCCAATGAAGACGGCGCGGCGGTGATCCCGCGGGGCGGCGGGACCAAGTCGGATTGGGGAAATCCTCCGGCGCGCACCGATGTAATGCTTTCAACCGCGCGCCTGAACCGGATGATCGAGCACGCGTGGGCCGATCTCACGGTGACCGTTGAAGCCGGGTGCACCATCGCGGAGCTGCAGCGGACGCTTGGCGCAGCACGGGCAGCGGCTGGCAGTGGATCCGTTGTGGCCGGAGAAAGCCACCGTGGGCGGAGTGCTTTCGGCGAACGATAGTGGCGTTTTACGGCTGCGCTATGGCGGCTTGCGCGACCTGGTGATCGGCGTAACGCTGGCGCTGGCCGATGGGACGCTGGCGCAGAGCGGCGGCAAAGTGGTTAAAAACGTTGCCGGCTACGATTTGTCGAAGTTGGTGACCGGCGCGTTTGGAACGCTCGGCGTGATCATCAGCGCGACCTTCCGCTTGCATCCTTTGCCGAAATATACGCAGACGGTAACGGCTACGGTGCCGGATCTCGGCGCGATGCAGCATGCTACTCGGCAGGATTCTGGACGCCCAATTGGTGCCCGCCGCGGTGCAGGTTCGCGTGGGCGCAGGCGCGCCGCATATCGACGTGCTATTTGAAGGAACCGAAGAGGGAATCAACTTCCAGGTCGATCGCCTGCGTGGGATGACTCCGCTGGTGGAGAGCAGACGACGAGGTGTGGGCGCGCCTCGACGCGGGCGCCAAGATCAGCGTGCTGCCTGCGAAGATTGCGGAGACGCTCGAAGGTCTGGAAGGTTATGCGGTGGTGGAAGCGACCGGGATCGGCTGGCTGCAAGCGGGGCATCTCGCGGAACTGCGCGAAAAGATCGAGCGTGGGGGCGGATCGCTGGTGATGATGCGTCCGTTTCCAGGGATGGACGCGTGGGGCAACACCGCGCAGAATAACGGCGGCGGCGCGCTGGCGCTGATGCGTTCGATCAAGCAACATTTCGATCCGCATAGCATTTTGAATCCCGGCGTATTCGTGGGGGGCATTTGATAAATCCGGATTTGATCAGGCAGTGCGTGCATTGCGGCTTCTGTCTGCAGGCGTGCCCGACGTATGTGCTGTGGGGCAACGAGATGGATTCGCCGCGCGGGCGCATCTATCTGATGAACATGCTGACCGAGGGTCAGATGGAGATGACGCCCAAGTTTGTGCAGCACATGGATACGTGCCTGGGTTGCGTGTCGTGCATGACGGCGTGCCCGTCGGGCGTGAATTACGGCAAGCTGATCGAAGAGACGCGCGCGGATATCGAGCACACCTATAAACGGCCGCTGCGCGAACGGCTGATGCGGTGGGGCATCCTGCATACTTTTCCGAATGTGGGGCTGCTGCGGATCGGGCGGGTGTTTCTGTCCGCGTATCAGAAGCTGGGCTTGCCGTCGCCAACCAAGCTGATGCCGAAGCTGGGCAAGCGCGAAGATGTTTCGGGCACCACGCCCGCGCAGGGAGTGAAGCGCGCGCGTGTCGGATTGATGCTGGGCTGCGTCCAGCGCGAGTTCCTGCCGGAGATTAACGCGGCCACCGTACGAGTGCTAGCGGCCGAAGGTTGCGAGGTTGTGGCTCCGGATGAGCAGCCGTGCTGCGGCGCGCTATTGATGCACTCCGGTAAAGACGATGAAGCGCGCGCGCTGGCTCGACGAGATGTTCGCGACGTTTGAGAAGGCGGGCGTGGATGTGATCATCACCAACGCGGGCGGGTGCGGGTCGCATCTCAAGGATTTCGCGGCCGAGGAAAAGGGAGCGTTCAAGGGAACCATCAAAGACGTCGCCGAGTTTCTCGTCGAACTGGGTCCGCGCGCTGAACGGCATGCAGTGGCGAAGCGAGTGGCGTATCACGACTCGTGCCATTTGCAGCACGCACAGAAAGTTCGCACGCAGCCGCGGCAATTGCTGGCCGGGATACCCGGATTGACGCTGGCGGAGATGCCGGAAGGCACGCTATGCTGCGGATCGGCGGGAATTTATAATCTGGTGCAGCCGGAAACAGCGAACGCATTGGGCGATCGAAAAGCGAAGTTCATCCAGGCGATCGCGCCGGATGCCGTTGCGACGGGGAATGTAGGCTGCATTCTGCAAATGCAGGCGGCGCTCGACCGGCAAGAGGGCAAGGGCCAAGGCAAGCAGCCGCGGGTAGTACACACCATTCAGTTACTGGATGAGTCGATCCGCGGAGCTGCGCCGAGACCGTAGCGGTTCCACATCACGGCGCCGACCCAGCCAAACACGTAACCGATGATGGCGGTCACCAGAACCAGCGCCAACGCCAGGCCAGGGTCGAAGGCGGCGACTGTATAGGGCGGCGTGATCATGTGCAGCCGGAAGATATAGTCAATCACGGCCTGTGCACCGCCGGCCCAAACCAATCCTGCCCACACCGCGTGCCACGAGCCAATCAAGATGCCCAAAACCGAACCTGCCGAATGCGGCTGTAACGCGAGTCATAGCGGACCTCCTTGCTATTCCGTTAGATGCACGCAGCATGCCATCTTTGGAGCCGCACTTGCTCAGTCGATAAGCGATGCTGAAGCTTCCTTTTCGTGATCGTGTCGGAGGCGGGCCGGCTGCTGGGCGCGGAACTCGCAGCCGCAAAATGCCGAAGGATTCGATCGTGCTGGGCCTTCCGCGGGGCGGCGTTCCAGTAGGATTTGAAGTGGCGCGAGCGCTGGGCGTGCCGCTTGGACGTGATCGTCGTGCGGAAGCTGGGCGTTCCGTGGCAACCGGAACTCGCCATGGGAGCTATTGCCAGCGGCGGAGTGCGGGTTCTCGACCAGCAACTGATCGATATGGAGGGTATTTCGCAGGAAGATGTAGAAGCGATTGCGGCGCGCGAGGAGCAAGAGGCCGAACGCCGCGAACAGCTCTACCGCGAGGGCCGCCCGGCGCTGGAATTACGGAATCGCACGGTCATTTTGGTGGACGACGGACTGGCCACAGGTTCGACCATGCTGGCCGCGGTGAAGTGCGTGAAGAGCCTCCAACCTGCCGCCGTGATTGTGGCAGTGCCGGTGGCTTCGCGGCAGGCGTGCGCGCACCTTCGCCATGCAGCGGACGAATGTGTATGCCTGGCCGTCCCCGAGCGGTTTGGCGCGGTGGGCGAATGGTATCTGGACTTCCGGCAGACCAGCGATGCGGAGGTGCGGGACTTGTTGAGTCGACCTGCATGTTAGGTTGGTACTCATGTCCGATAACCACTTCGATCTGGGTGCGATGGCGCATCAGGAGATGCTCGCAGAGGGATTTCACCCGGATTTCCCGGCCGCGGTGGTCCAGCAGATAAAGGCGCTGCAAGCGCAACCGGCCTCGCCAAACGGGAACGGCCAGATACAGGATCTGCGCTCGCTGCTGTGGTCGTCGATCGACAACGACACTTCCCGCGATCTGGATCAGGCTGAGGTGGCCGAGCGCGTGAACGGCGGGATACGCGTGATGATCGCGGTCGCGGATGTCGATTCGGATGTGCCGATGGGATCGCCTGCCGATCAGCATGCGGCCAGCGAGACGACGTCGGTTTATACGGGAGTTCGAACCTTTCCGATGCTGCCGGAGGCGCTTTCCACGGATCTGACGTCGCTCAACGAAGGCGTGGATCGCCTGGCCATTGTGATCGACATGCTGGTGGCGGCCGATGGAGCGGTTACCTCGCAGGGCATCTATCGCGCGGTGGTGCGGAATCAGGCGCAACTCGCCTATAACGGCGTGGGCGCGTGGCTGGAGGGCGGTGCGGCTCCGCCTAAGGTCGTGGCATCCGCCGATTTGGCGGCCCAGCTCAAGTTGCAGGACGAAGCGGCGCAGACCTTGCTTGCGGCGCGCCTGAAGTTGGGCGCCCTCACTATAGATCGCGAGGAGACGGAGGCGGTGGTCGCCGATGGCCAGGTGCAGGGGATCGAGACGCGCCAGAAGAATCGGGCGACCGATCTGATCGAGAATTTCATGGTGGCCGCGAATGGCGTGATGGCGCGCACGCTCAGCGCCGCCGGCGTGAGTTCGATCCGGCGCGTGGTCAAGACTCCGGAGCGGTGGCCGCGCATCGTGGAACTGGCGGCCCGCTATGGCGAGACACTGCCCGCGGAGCCGGATTCAGGCGCGCTCAACGCTTTTCTGCAAAAGAGGAAGGCTGCCGACGCGTGCATTATGCGGACCTCTCGCTGGCGGTGGTGAAGCTGATGGGCCCGGGCGAGTACGTGCTGCAGCGGGCGGGCGATACCTCGCAGGGCCACTTCGCACTGGCGGCGCACGATTACACGCACTCGACCGCTCCCAACCGGCGCTTTGCCGATACCGTGACGCAGCGGCTGATCAAGTCCGTGATTGGCAAGGCGCAGCCGCCCTATTCCGATTCCCAACTGGATAGCGATTGCCACGCAACTGCACGTTGAAGGAAGACGCCGCGCGCAAAGTGGAGCGGGTAATGAATAAGCGCATCGCGGCGGTGGTGCTGCTGCCTCGGATCGGCGAAAGCTTTGCGGCGGTGGTGACCGGCGTCACGCCCAAGGGCACTTTCGTGCGAGTGCTCAATCCTCACGCGGAGGGATTGCTGATACGCGGCCAGCAGGGCGTGGACGTGGGCGATCAGCTTCAAGTAAGCTGGTGAGCGCGGACCCTCGCCGCGGCTATATCGACTTCGCGAGGTAGGGGTCACTGGCGCGAGGCGGAGTCGCTCGCGGGTGGGGCTCACTTCTTCGGCGGCTCGACGCCGTGGTCTCCGGCGTGCTCGCGGATCTCTTCGGCTTCCGCGACCCTCTTGTCCTTGACGTCGCTGCTGGCGGCATATTTGCGGCGCGCGGCCTTGAGGTTGGCGTCGCGGATGCTTTCCGAACTCACCGCAAAGGTGGAGATCAACTGCTCCAGGTCCTGGCCATTGACACGACGGGCAAGCCACGACCGTCGTCTTCAGCACTATCAGCTCGAATTGCTGGCCGCAAGCGCGGCACGCGTAATCGTAGATCGGCATGGCCTGTAGGCGATCTTAGCAAATGGCGGCGCGCGCGGCGCGGGCTATTTCACGGCGCGCAGATGGCAGCGAATGTCCAGGGCGGGGAAGACCCAGGCGGCATGACGCTCGTACCACTTGAGGTTGCCGCGGGCGAGCACGCGGCCCAGGTTGTCGAGCACAAAGTTGCCGCCGAAGGTCAGCTCCAGGCTTTGGATATCGAAGCGAAAAGGCGCGCCGTTGAAGGATTCGAAATTCTTTCCGGTGAGGTGCTGGAAGCTGGCGGCGGCCAGATGGCGGACGTGCGTGGGATCGGTGTAGGAGTTGTGCGAGCTGAAGTGCGGCGTGGTGACGAACACGCTGGCGCCGGGCTGGGCGACGCGGTGGACTTCGGCCATGGTCGCCATTACGTCATGGACATGCTCGATGATATGCGAGAGGTGGATGCGCTCGAAGCGGTTGGAGGGCAGCGGCCAGGGATACTGGTCGAGATCCCAAACGATGTCGGTGGCGGGGCCCGGGGACCGGTCGATGCCGAGCGCGCCCGGCTCGGCTTTGCGGGTGCCGCAGCCGATGTCGAGGATGACGCTTTGGTCCAGGAGGGGATTGGGGGCCATGGGCTGGGTTACGATGTGCGATTCAGGTGAAAGTATAGCGCGGAGGGCGGTTAGGTGCGCATGCAACCATTTCGATTCCCGCGCATCCAAATGGTGTAGGGCCAAGCCACCTCCTCCGACTGGCTTGTGGTTTTTGCTGCCATTTGGAACCAGCGGCGGCTTCTTTATCCGCCGCTCCCTATTGCGTGCAAGTCCATCACCACACTGGTAAATGCCCAACGTTACAACGCCTTACATTTTTGGCCGGTTGCACTAAGTGTAGTCGAGATGATCTTAAATGACATTGAAAGTATCCCCCAAAGTATCCCCAAGCTAAAGTGATACTGGAAGTATCCAAAAAGTACCCACGGATACGTGATCCACTGCGCTAGGCCCAGAGGCCGGTCAACGTGCTAAACGATGCTGGCTGCTGTACCAAACCCAACGGCATACTTGGTCAAACCCGCTGCCTTAGAAGTGCTGACTGTTCCACGGCAGTCATTGTAGCCGTCATCTTTGCATCGAGCGCATACTCTGCATCTGGGGATTCCATTAGCCAGTGGTGTTCGATCTTCTGGCTAGCCTTCGCCCATGCACTCGCTGCAAGCCACCCGAATACGAATGTGATGACGGCTAAAACGACACTGACGATGACACCTGATAATTTGAGCAGTCCCATGTGTTCGAGTTTACTTGCGCGAACTCTGTTCCGGTTCAGCGTGAAATGGAGTAGAGGCGTTTTCCGTTAGTGTAAATTCCGCCCTTCGGGCGGGGATTTTCAAGGCATCTGGGTCTTTCGATCCGATGATGGATGAACGAAGCGCGAGAAGTTGGTTCCCGCGCCTCTGGTCATCGTCTCGATGAGCCCACCAGGCTTATCCCTCGGCATGGTTGCATCCCTGCAGAGCCCGCTTCCGTTTCCCCTGGCAAAATCATTGTAACTCCGTGTTTCATGCGGCCTGCTGGCGGCGCAGTTGACGCTGTGCGCGCGCCGCTTCCAACTTCCCGTCGCGCTCGACGTGGATCTCAGTCTGCCGGCCCGCGAGCATGTCCGCCGGAGTCACGAATCCGATGGCGCTGTGCAACCGCACCTGGTTGTAGTGATCCACGTACTGCTGGATCAGGCGGCGAGCATCTTCCGGAGACAGCGGCGTTCCCGGCCGGATGCATTCACTTTTCAGCGATTTATGCCAGCGCTCCAGTTTCCCGTTCGACTGCGGATAGTACGGCGAAGTCCGCACGTGCGTCATGCCAGAGATGCGGATGAACTCCTTGAAGTCCTTGGCGAGAAACTGCGGCCCGTTGTCGGAAATGATCCGCGGCTTGGCTTCCGGATACTGCTCCTTGGCCCGCTCCAGAATGATCTCGATGTCGGTCTCTCTCATCGACTCGCGCAAATCCCAGTGCACGATGAAGCGGCTGTAGCCGTCCAACACGCTGCACAAATAGTAGAAGGTCCCGCTGATGTTGATGTAGCAAATATCGATGTGCCAATGCCCATGCGCTTGTAACGGCTGTTCGAACCCCGTCCCTTTCTTCGACGGCTTGCCCTTCCATCTCGACAACAGCCCCGCTTGTCCCAGCACCCGCCACACGCTGGACGGGCTGACCGCAACCACGTCTTGATCCAGCATCATAAACGTCAGCCGACGGTAACCTTCCAGCGGATTCTTCAGATGAAAATCGACGATCGCCTCCTTCTCCCACTGCTCCAGCCAAAAGTCCCGGGGAACCCATCCGTTGTGCTCATTCCTTTGTCCGTATCGCTCCCGCCAGTCATAGAACTTGCTGGCTTGGATGCTGAGCCACTCGATGAACCGTCCGGCGCCGATCCCGGCCTTCTCGGACCAGCGCCGGACAAAATCCACGATCTGATCCCGCACGTCGTGCGGAACCCAGACTCCAGTCAGAGTTCCCCAAGACTTTTTTTTAGCGCGAGATGCTCCGCCATCAGCTCCGCCAGAACCTCATCCTTGGTCTGAATCTTTTTCTCCAGATACTCGATGCGTTCCTGCTCGGCCTGGTGGTTGGGTCTGCTCTTGTGGTGGAAGGCCGCTGGCCCGTTCTCGAAGAACTCCTTCTGCCAGCGGTACAACACGGTCGGCTGTAGCCCCAGTTCGTCACACAGCGACGAAACCGGCTCCTTGTCCAATAAATGCCGCCTCAGGATGGCGACTTTCTCTTCTGCGGTGTAGTGCTTCCTTGGTTTCTTCAAGCGTTCTCTCCGTTATCTTAACGGTTGAACGCCCTCTCCATTTCCAGCTGAGGCGGGACAACTCCACAATGCCCTCCACACCTGTACTAGATGTTGAATAGCTGCTGGCACTGGAGGTCTGTCTCCATCCATGCTGCATTCTTTCCACGCTTCCCGGTAGGCTTTCTGGAGGTTTGAGGGATGGAGTCTAGACAGCTCCATGCGCTTATGAGCTAGCTGTTCGGCGGTCAGTGGTCGACCAGGTTCCACGAAAGACAGGCTATCATATTCGCCTTTTATTCGCCACGACTTGACTTTGGAGACGGCAACTGACAGATATGAAGTCTTCTGTTAGACCCCGTGGTGCCCCAGCCAAAGTTAGGCACTTGGATGATAATGAGAGTCTGGTGAAGCTTGTGACTAGCATCCTATCTCTTGTGACAACCACTATGTTCCTATTCGCTCAAGCCAGCAAACCAACTGCGCCACCGCCCCAAAAGCCAGATACGTGGGAAAGAAGCAAGGAATGTGCTGCTCAGGCAGAGAAGGTCATGTCCTCTCATCCGGCCCCACGCGACCAACTCTTCACATGGAGCAACCACTACAGTCCCAAGTATGAGAAGTGCTTTATTGAGATTCGGCGGATGCTCAGAATAATCGGCCCCAACCCCAAGCACACGGATGCGATCTACACCGGGGAGGTCTCATGGCTAGGGACTGAGCTTGAAGATGCCTTCGAGCAATCGAAGCTGGCTTGGTCTTCTTCTTTGGACAACCAGTGTCTTATCGAAGGTGATAGTGCACCCTGCCCAAAAACCCGCAACTACATTACCGAGCACATGACGAACTGAAAGGTACATACGATTGCACGGTCTGCACTCTTGAGTCGGCCCGTCAATCTAGGTTGAACCCCTTCGGCTTCTCAGGGTGCCAAAGTGCCTCAACCTCGATATGGCAATCTTGCACAGTTTGATTCTCCTGAAGGTGATACCGCTTGCGTTCGGCATCGTCGGCATTGCTGAACGTCCAAAACTGGATTAAACGCTCAGTCTGAAATTCTCTCAGGATTACCCAATGCACCATGCCGCTTGGTTTCTTCTTCATATAACCCCCGCTAGTAGGTTGCCATAGACCAGCCAAGAATCGGCCCAATCCCTATTCGAATGAGGGTTCCGAGTTTCAGCGGCAGGGCACACTCGATCACTCGCCGCCGCCCACATCAACGGCTATGAGTGAGACGGCGTGCCCGCGTGGAAGGCCCAGGGACAAGACCGCGGATGCCAGTACAAGCGCCGCCGATCCCCACAGACAACCCCGGAATCCGGCGAACTGGAAGACAAGGCCGGAGAGCAACGTACCAAGCAGCCGCCCTCCGGCATTCGCCATGTAGTAGAAGCCCACGTTCAAGGCCACGCTGTCTTCATCCGTGTAGGCCAGCACCAGATAGGAATGGATCGCCGAGTTGATCGCAAAAACCACCGCGAAAACACCCAGGCCCACGATGAGTGTCGAGGCCGGGGTGACCGCCGAATTGGAGCGCGGCAATCAGCCCCAGCGGGATTAGCAGCAGCACGAAGGCCCACAAGCGAGCGGCAGCACCGTCAATCGTGTCACCTCTTCCCAAAGCCCGCAGGATCTCCGGCACAGTCGCCTGAATAAGACCGTAACCGATCACCCACAGCGCCAGGAACGCTCCGACCGCATAGAAGGACCACCCGAGTTGACTCAGGAACACCGGCAGACCAACGACAAACCAGACGTCTCGGGAGGCAAACAGAAACAGGCGCGCGGCGGAGAGCCAATTGATCTCGGAACTCTTTGAGAGGAGCGAGGTGAATTTGACCTTCTTCTTGGAACGTCCCAGGTCACCTGAGAGGGACGCTACCGTGACGAGGAGCACCACAACCAGTGCTCCGGCCATTCCCACCAATGCGCCGACGAACCCGAACGCCGCGAGTAACGCGCCCCCAACGAAAAAACCCACGCCCTTAAGGGCATTCTTGGAGCCGGTCAAGCGCGCGACCCATTTGAAAAGTGTGCCATCAGCGCCGTCAGGCACGATGACTTTGATGGCACTTTTGGCGCTCATCTTCGTCAAATCTTTCGCGATGCCGGACAGAGCTTGCGCCACCATCACGTAGGCGACCGAAACGAATGTGGACCAATGCTGGGTTGAGGAGCGCAAGCATGAGAAGGGCGAAGATCTGCAATACCAACCCGCCGTAAAGCGTGACCTTGACGCCGGAGCGCGACGCGATCCATCCACCCAAGAGATTTGTAACGATCCCAAAGAACTCGTAGAACAGGAACAGGAACGCGATGGAAACGCTGTCGTAGCCGAGTTTGTAAAAATGCAGAACGACCAGCATCCGCAGAGCGCCATCGGTGATCGTGAACCCCCAATAGGCTCCCGTTACCAGCGCGTAGCTGCGGATGCTGTTCATGGAAAACGGTACATCACGCCGCAGCGGTTCGATGCGGAAGTTGTGCCGCCACTTTTTGCGTGAGCTCGATCATTCGGTTCACATAGCCCCATTCGTTGTCGTACCAGGCAAGGATCTTTACTTGTGTTCCATCGATGACCATCGTGGAGAGCGCATCGATAATCGCCGAGTGTGGATCGTTCAGGAAGTCGATGGAGACCAACGGCCTCTCCTCATACGCGAGAATTCCACGGAGCGTTGTTTCGGCGGCCTGTTTGAAGAGCTGATTTACTTCGGCAACACTCGTGGGCCTCTCCACTTCGAACACGCAATCGGTCAACGAAGCATTGAGAAGCGGCACGCGGATTGCGATGCCGTTCAGCTTGCCCTGCAACTCCGGGTAGATCAGTCCAATGGCCGTTGCAGAACCGGTCGTAGTCGGAATAAGCGACATCAGGGCGGATCTGGCGCGCCGCAAGTCTTTATGAGGAAGATCGACAATTACCTGCGTATTCGTCACGTCGTGTATCGTGGTGATCACGCCGTGTCGAATCCCGATTCCTTCATGGATGACCTTCACCACGGGGGCCAGGCAGTTGGTTGTGCATGATGCGGCGGTGATAATGTGGTGCTCGGCGGGCGAATAGAGTCCGTCGTTCACGCCCATAACGATGTTCAGTGCGCCCTGATGTTTGACCGGTGCTGCGACGATCACCTTGCGCACCCGGCGCTCGAAGAAGGGTTCCAAGGTTTCAGGCGTCAGCAGTTTCCCGGAACACTCCAGAACAATATCGACATTGCTAGCTTCCCAGGGGACCTGGTTCGGCTTCGATTCCGCCGTGAACTTGATCGAACGGCCCTCGACTGTTAGTCCTTCCGCCTCGGTCTTGATCGATTTCGACCAACGCCCGTGGACACTGTCGAATTCGAGCAGATGCGCGGCGGTCGCTGCTCCCCCCTTGATTTCGTTGATGTGCACCACTTCCACATCCGTGCAATCCCAGGCGGCGCGGAAGGCAAGTCTGCCCATTCGCCCAAATCCGTTGATTCCAATGCGAGTCATCGCTTGGTTCCGTTCCTTTGGGGCTTCCCTCTAGCTACAGCAGGCCGGAGCGCAGCATGACTCGGCGGTTGAGGCGGGTTTCACGGCTGGTTTGATAGCGCGGATAAACGCGCTGATGAACTTGTCTTGGACTTGCGTCGCGATCGCATCGGCGTCGATGCCTTCGCCGGTTAGAAACTGGCGGGCGTCGTCAACGTTGTAAACGCGGGTTGGCTCAATGTCGATGGAATCGAAGCCGGCCTTGGCGAGCTTGGCTACATAGTCGTAATCGCGCAATGCACCGGCAATGCAACCCACCCACAACTCCATGCTGCGTCTCACTTCGGGGGGAACGTCGCCGCGCACCACGACATCGGAGACAGCGAAGCGGCCACCCGGCTTGAGGACGCGGAAAGCTTCCCGCAGGACCTTGTCTTTGTCGCCTGATAGATTGATAACGCAGTTGGAGATGATGACGTCGACCGAGTTATCGGGGAGGGGAATGTTCTCGATCTCGCCCTTGAGAAATTCAACGTTATCGATGCCGGACTTGCGCTGGTTCTCGCGAGCGAGAGCGAGCATTTCATCGGTCATGTCCAGACCGTAAGCTTTGCCGGTCGGGCCGACGCGCTTGGCCGAGAGCAGCACGTCAATGCCGCCTCCCGAGCCGAGATCGAGCACCGTCTCACCGGCGTTGATAGTGGCCAGCGCCGTGGGATTACCGCAACCGAGGG
This sequence comes from Bryobacterales bacterium, assembly GCA_963779075.1. GTDB lineage: Bacteria > Acidobacteriota > Terriglobia > Bryobacterales > Bryobacteraceae > Palsa-187. Next base: position 144,741 of record CAVZWS010000006.1, on the reverse strand, counting down.
ACGCGAGGACCGCCTCCCGCGGAATCTGGCTGGCTTGGCCTGAATCGTAAAGATTCGAGGTGATCGGATCCGCGCAACCGGCTGCGGCGGGGGCCGCTCCACAGCAGGAACTTCCACCGGTATTGACGCGAAGCGCCGCTTCGCCGTATTTTTGGCGTACTGCGTCTTTCAATTCCATGTTGATTTTCTCCTTGATCCTATTTGCATAATTGCGTGATCTTGGCCGGTTTGATGGCTTTGTTACGTGTGCAGCACTCGGCATAAAGGAATCCGAGCAGTTCCTGCAAGGTTGCGGTATTGGCGGCGTAGCGGAGAAAAGTGCTCTCCCGGCGAACCGTGATGAGATCCTCATTCTTGAGCTTTTCCAGATGGTGCGATAGCGTAGAAGCGGCGATTCCCAGCTCGCTTTGAATCTCGCCGACCACCATGCCATCCGGATGCGCGGCCAGGAGTGAGCGCAGAATCCGAAGGCGCGGCTCGGCCCCGAGAGCGGCGAACATATCCGCATAGTGAGCGGTCCGGTCAGTGGCGGTTGTGGCGTTCGAGCGATGTGCTTCCATATTTCTACTATACTAGAAGTATGGAATCTGTCAAGGGGCAAACGCGGATCATGCTGGATTCTTCCCCGGAAGGTCTGCCTATTTCTGCGCGGGGACGTAAATCTTGAACCTGGGACAAGCGACTTCCGAAACTCGATCATCCGTGATGACCACCTGGCCAATAGGAGTCGTCGCATCTTTATAGAAAAGCGTTTGGCGATCAATCACGGAATCCGTCGATTTGGGTTCTCCCAGAATTTCCACTACCTGGGCGCGCGACATCCCCACTTTGACGGCGGCCCACCCCTCAAGTGTTCTCCAAGGAACTGTCGGAACGGGCCGGGCAGCGGCAAGGATCGCACTCTGCTGTGCTCTCACGGTCCTTTCCAAACCGGCAATGCGTCGATCCTGATCCGCCGCGATACGTTGTAATTGTGCGATCTCTTTGACAGCATCATCTAAACGGTTAACGGCGTCATCTAAACGGCGGTCGGGCGTCTGGCCAGACAAACCGTACGAAGCACCGAGGTAAACCAGAACAACCGCGCTAGCCCGGAGAACATGCCGCATAAAGCCTCCGCTACTGATTCTATGAGTTCGACGCCATGGGCGCAAGAACGTTGAGTTATTCCACGCAACATTTTCCGGGTGGGCCACCGCCGCTCGACCGTTCTACTGCGGTTATCCCAGGATTCGGAAAGGAGCGGGGCAGGCGTCCAAATATTATGTGGAAATATGTATAATTGGAGCCCACTGTCGGAGGTGGATTATGAATCCTAGTCATTAGCGCCAGGAGGGAGTTTTATAGGGATGTCGAACTTGATGAAATTGAGTCTTACGTCAAAGGAAGGGGACTGAGTGCGCAGTTCATTAAGCTGGTCGAAGCCAAAGAGTATCGCGGTTCACTTGCGCTACGAGAGCAATTGCTCTCATCGGCCTGTCCGAAGCGCCCTGAAGAATTCGCCGGGAGCCTTTAGTGACCCGGAAACAGACAAGAACTCCATGGCTGCGGATTCCGAATTAGGTGCCTGAAGTCAATTGCGGGCGCGAACTGGCCTCTTCGGAAATTCTTCCAAAACAGCCCCGCTTCTAGCCGCGGATGCTCATGTCGCTGGAGGTGCCGCCGGCCGCCGGCACATAGCACTTGCTGGTGTAATCCATCACCATGCGGTTGGCGTTGAAGCGCCATCCCAGAGTGCGGATGGTGCGCTTCATGCGCTTGATCCAGCCGCGCGGCAAGCCGTCCTGGTCGCGCTGGTAAAACAGCGGAACCACTTCCTCGCGCAGAACCCGGTATAAATCTTCGCCGTCGCGGGTGTCGTGAACCTGCATATCGGAATGGGTCCGGCCGTTGCCGATCGCGAAGCCGTTCATCCCGTCGTAGGCTTCCGCCCACCAGCCATCCAGCACGGAGAGGTTGAGGCCGCCGTTCAGCACCACCTTCTGCCCGCTGGTGCCGGATGCTTCGAGAGGCCGCCGCGGATTGTTCAGCCAGACGTCCACGCCCTGCACGAACAAGCGCCCGACGTTGATGTCGTAGTCCTCGACGAAAACGAACTTGTCGGCGAATTGCGGGTCGCGCATAAGCTCCGCGATCTGCTGCAGCACGCGCTTGCCGGGTTCATCCCGCGGATGCGCCTTCCCGGCAAACACAAACTGGATGGGGCGATTCGGATCGTTGACCATGGTGATCAGCTTCTCGATATCGGCCAGCAGCAGGTTGGCGCGCTTATAGGTCGCGAAGCGCCGGGCGAAGCCGACCGTGAGCGCGTCCGGACTCAGAACGCGATTCAGCCGCTGCAAGGTCTCGGGACTTTCGCCGCGCCGCTCGGCCTGTTCCTTGGCGCGACGCCGCACAAATTCCAGCAGGCGGGATTTCAAGCTGAGGTGGGTTTCCCACAACTCGCCGTCGTCCACGGTTTCGATGCCTTCCCAGATGCGCGATTCGCCGCTGTGCTCGTGCCATCCAATGCCCAGGTGGCGATCGTACAAGCGGAACATCTGCGGCGCCAGCCACGAAGGCACATGCACGCCGTTGGTGATGTGGCCGATGGGAACCTGATCTTCCAACTTGCCGGGGTAGAGGCCGGTCCACATGGCGCGCGATACCTCTCCGTGCAGCGCGGAAACTGCGTTGGCGCGGCGGGAGAGCCGCAGACCCAGCACCGTCATGCAGAATTCCTCGTTGGGATTGCTGGGATACTCGCGCCCCAGGCCCATGAAGCTTTCATGCGACAGGCCCAGAGCCTCGCGCAGAGGGCCGAAATGCTCTTCCATGAGTCCGGCGTTGAAGCGGTCATGGCCCGCGGGCACGGGCGTATGGGTGGTGAACACCACTTCGCGCGAGACGTGAGGCAGAGCCTGATCGAAGCCCACGCCTTCCTCTTCCATGCGGCAGCGAATCGCTTCCAGCACGGCGAATCCGCTATGGCCTTCGTTGAGGTGCAGCACGCCGGGCGTGATCCCCATGGCCTTCAGCGCGCGGAAGCCGCCGACGCCCAGCAGTAATTCCTGGCGCACGCGCACGCGCCCATCGCCGCCGTACAAGCCGCGAAGTCAACTCGCGATCTTCCGGCGTATTGCCGCTCGACGTTTGAATCCAGCAGCAGAAGGTCGATACGGCCCACCTTCACGCGCCAGACCTTCGCGGCTATGGAAGCGCCGCGGGTCTCGATACGGATGGTCACCGGCTCGCCGGTCTTGCTGATGGCCGGCTCCATCGGAAGTTGGCTTACGTCGGTCGGAAGGTATTCTTCGTGCTGCCAACTGGTGCGGTCCAGCCACTGCCGGAAATATCCCTGACCGTAGAACAGTCCCACGCCGACCAGCGGAATGTCCAGATCGGACGCGCTCTTGACGTGGTCGCCCGCCAGCACGCCCAGGCCGCCGGAATAAATCGGCAAGGACTCGTGCAGGCCGAACTCCGCCGAAAAATAGGCCACCGGCCGCGGCCGCAAAACTCCGGCGTGGGTTGCACCCCAGGTGCGGTCGGCTTGCAGATATTCCTGCAGGCGGCGGTACGCATAGTTGATGCGGCCGTGCAGCACCAGCTCTCCGGCGCGGCGTTCCAGCTTGGATAGCGGGATCTCGGAGAGCAGGGAAATCGGATTGTGGTTGAGTTCCCTCCAGCGCACCGGGTCCAGGTCGCGGAACAGGCTGGTGGAATCCTGATCCCAGCTCCACCAGAGATTGCGCGCGATGGCCCACAGCTTTTCCTGCGCGGGGGCGATGAAGCGATCGAGCGTGCGCGCCTCGCTGACCACCGGCGCCACCTGCGCGGCGGCTTCGGTCAACATGCGGATTTCATCGTCCGGAAAAGTTCTGGTCTGGACGGTTTGCACCACCAGCACGCCTTGCAGCACGCCGCGGTCGACGATGGGGACGCCCAAGAAAGATTGATAGGAATCCTCGCCCGCCTCGCGGAAATATTTGAAGCGCGGGTGACTCGCGACTTGCCCCACGGCCACCGGGCGCACCTGTTCGGCAACCAAGCCGGCCAGACCTTCGTTGAGCGCCAGGCGCAGCGTGCCGATACATTCCGGGCGCAGACCCACGGTGGCGGCCAACACCATATTGGCGCGGTCCGGTTCGAGCAGATATACCGAGCAAACATCGGTTTTGGCGCGCGCCGCGATCAAGGCGACGACGTTCATGAGCGTCTCAGCCGGTTTGCCGCTGGCCTCGGCAAGGTTCCCGATTTCTTCCAGCGTCAAAACATAGTTGGCATCACGCGCGTCGACGGGTTGAGTCATTACAAATCCTCAGGAGTTTGAATTGAGCTTCGCGGCGATCGGTCCGCGAACAGGGCGGGGAGATGGCACTTCTCATCTTACAGTGATTGCGGGGCTCGCAGAACAGGCTCATGGGTACTACGGCGAGTCTGGATGCAGTTTAGTACTAAGATCGAGCTTCGTTCGTCGATACGTCTCACTTGCCGCGGAATCCTTCGGTCAGCTCGATGCGGGTGCCCTCAGGATCGATGAGGTAGGAGATCTGCAATCCGCCCAGTTGCGGCAGCGCGCGGTAGGTCAGATCGAAAGGCGTGCCGGCGGCCTCCAGCTTTTTGCAGAAGGCTTCCAAGCCGACGATCTCGAATCCGATGTGATCGAGGGCGCGGCCTTTGGTGGGGGCTTGGGCCGTGCTGACTTTTTCAAAATCAATTTCGCCGCCGGGGAACACCGCGGTCAGAGCTTTGCCGCGCTTGCCCTTGGTGCCCGAAAACATCTTCACGTACCAGTCCTGCAGACTGGCCGGATTCACGCTCGCGATCTCGACGTGATGAAAGGCGAGGGGCGTCGCGAGAGATGCGTCCTCCACGAATTCGAAGTGAACCCCCTCGGGAAACTCGGCGAGCAGTGTCTTGTGCTTGGCGTCATCCTTCAGCAGCTTCACATTGGCGCTGGCGAGCTTCGCCTTGGTGTCGGCATAACTCTTGACGCGGAAGCTGACGTAGGGGACCGTAGACCCCTCCGAGCCGCCGGTCGGTGGCTTCTGTCCTTTGGAGGCGATGACCATGGCGCCCGGCACGCTCATCAACTGCAGCGATCCGGTGTTGGTCGGGCGCGCGCCCAAGAGGTCGACCCAAATCTTCTTCTCGGCATCCGGATCATTCACGAACATGTGGACGTGCCCGTAGGAGATCCCGCTCGCGTTGGGAGCGGCAAGTTGGGCGAACATTGTGGCGGACGAGGCCGCGATCAGCAGAATCCAGCGCATGGGCTTCAGCCTATCACGAATCGCCCCCGTTTTCACCCCGTTCCGGCAAGGCGTTCAGCAGCTCTCCTGTGGCGCTGGTCCACGCTCGTCAGTAAGAGTTCGACGCGGGGGAAACGCTTTTGGGAGGAGTGGCTGTGAAGCGCTGGATGAGGCGCCCACTGCAGTACTGATAACAAATATTATGTCTACTTTCATTTTATTTCGTAACCACTGGTAAGTACGCGACATGCTACGCTGATTGCTGGCAAACTTCGCTTGATTCCCCGCTTTCGGTATCGAATTTGGCTGGTAGGAGCGGTGCTCCTCGCGCTGCAACTCTTCTTTCTGACTGGCCCAGGGATTGAAGAAGACGAAGCGCTGTTCGTCGGTCCGTTCGTCGACAAAGCGCCCTCGCTCTACGAGTGGCGCGTGGGACACTTCCGAATCCCGGTGATGACCATGGACTACATCGGCAGCCTGAAGTCGTGGCTGTACTGGCCCATCTTCCGGCTGTGGAGCCCCAATGTCTGGTCGATGCGGGTGCCGGTATGTTTGCTGAGCGTGGTCACGCTGCTGTTGTTCGCCGATGTGGTGAGGCGCGCGGCTGGTAGCCGGGTGGCCCTCGCGGCGGCGGTATTTCTGGCGACCGATGCGGTGTTTGTCCTGATCAATGTGTTCGACATGACAGTGTGCCTGTTGCTGCTCGGAACGGTAGCGTTCTTGAATTTGTTGCAGCGCTTTGAGGCGTCCGGGAAACGGAGATTTCTCGGAGCGGCTTTCCTGGTGGTGGGCCTGGCGCTTTGGTACAAGGCCGTCTTCATCTTTCCCGCTGGCGGCGATGCTGCTGGCGCTCGCAGTGGCGTATCCGGGCCAGAGTTCGGCGTTGGCTCACACTGCGGAACGTGGCGCTGGCGGCGATCAGTATCGGGGTGGGCGCGGCACCCTTGATCGCATTCAATTGGGATCGGCGAGGGGCGACGGTGCAGGCTTCGGGCGCGCTGCCGAGCGTGCCCGCGCTCGAAAAGCTGGTGATGCTGCAACACACGCTGGATGGGCGCGCGTTCGAACATTATATGTTCCGCAGTACCTTTGCCGAAAAAATTCCGCTGATCGGCGCCCCGATCGGCGAGCTGGTGATTGGCTGGTATCGCGAATCGCACTTCGGTCCGGGGAGTGCATTGCTGCCTGCGCTGGTGCTGGCGCTGGTCGCGCTGCCGTTCTTAAGGAGGTCCGCGGTCTTCCCTGCTCTGTTATTCAGCTTGGGTCGCGATGGGCGCGGCTTATGGCGCGATGTTTGTGTTTCGCGATGCCGGCGCCGGGCCGCATCACACGGTGTTGCTCTATCCCGCTCCGCATTTCATCGTGGCGGCGAGCGCGGCAGCTGTCGCGGAGCGCTATCTCCACGGCAAGCAAAGTGCGGCGTTTCTCGCGTTCTGCGTTGTATTAGTGGCGTCGAACGTGTGGCTGCTGGGGCGGTATGCGCATGCGGCGCGGGCCAACGGATTCAGCGTCTATTGGAGTGACGGCGTCGAGCGCCTCGCAGACGTGCTTGGTCATCAGAACCTGCCGGTAGCGGTTCTGGATTGGGGCATTCACAACGGCGTACAGATCGATTCGCACAACGCCGTGGCCTTCGCCGATCCCGCGCCGCGTGAAAATGTTCTATACGTGACGCATTGCGACGGCTACGTGATCGACGAGCCCCGAACCGCACAGTTCCAGGCGCAGCTGGCGGCCTCCACGCTGCGCATGACGGCGAATCGCGTGGTGACCGACAAGAAGGGTCACTTGATGTATTGCCTGTTTCAACTGGAACGCAATTAGGCGCGCGCCGGACATTGACTCGCGCGGCCATCGTGATCGAAAAAGAGGTATGATACGTGTTCGCGGGAGGAACCATTTAATGAGAATCGATCAAGCAAAAGCAGCAGGATTTGCGCTGCTGGCCGCGGTGCTGGCCAGTACACCGGCGATTGCGCAGAACGCCGCGTCCGGGAAACTGTACAACACCGCCAAGCAGAAGCTTTTGGACGGCAAACAGATCTTTAGCGTGACCATTTCAAAACCCGACGTAGCTGCCTACTGCGAAGCGGCTAAGCATTACGACTACACCTGGTTTGAGATGCAGCACAGCACGCTCACCTGGGCCGACATCGAGAAGATGGTCGCGGCCTGTCCGCACGTCGCTGCGACGCCCATGGTAAGGATTCAGGATGAACTGGAAAGCTCCATTCAGCACGCTACCGATATCGGCCTGCTGGGCGTGATCATGCCCACCGTCGATACGGTTGAGAAAGCCCAAGCCGCCGTCCGTTATTCAAAGTATCCGCCGGAGGGCCGCCGCAGCATGGGGGCCGGCCAGGCGGCGAGACTGTGGGCTGGTGAGAGCGCGGACGATAGGATGAAATATCGCACCAGCATCAACGAAAACATGATGGTGGTGGTGATGATTGAAACCCCCGTTGGCGTCGCTCACGCTTCCGAAATCGCGAACGTACCGGGCGTCGACGCGGTGCTGGTCGCGAATACCGACCTGGGAAATTTCTCCGGCTGGTTCGACCACACTTCTGCTCCGTACCAAGGCATGGTCAAACTGATTCACGATGCGACGCTGCACGCCGGGAAGTTTCTCGGCGCGACCGATCCTTCGTACGCCAAGGGGCGTCCGGATAGCGCCGACTACCGGTTCCTGCAGAATGGCCCCGCTTTCGACGGCTGGGTGAATCCAAACCGCCGAGGTGTAGCCGGCCGCGGAGCAGCTCGCTAGTTGTTAGGGTGTATTCACGGCGTCCGGCACCGCTCATCGAGAGGCGTGCTGGACGCTCGCCCTTTGTGACGGCTCCGGGGCGCCTTGCGGTCCGAGCGACTTCGCGGCGCCGTCTATCAGGGCCTGCCTTTCGGTTGCGCTGAGCCGCGCGGCCGGGTGCATGGGCAGATAGAACCAGGGCGGCATGTCGCCTTTCGTCACCTCGCCGTCGACATCCCGGGCGTGTCGCTGCGGCTTATCCCATTCGGTGAAATTCAAGTGACTGCGGCCGCCGTTCACGTCCCTCTGGAGGAGCCAGGACATCGGTGCGACGTTTGCGTACCAGGGCCACACGGTTGTGTTGCTATGACAGTCATAGCAGGCGCGGTGGATCAATTCACCGGCAGCCGGTGGATCCCATGCGGGCTCTTTTGTTATAGGCGGATTGGTGTGAGTGTGGCCGTAAGGGATGATTTGAATCAGGACGGCGGCCAGCAGGCCCCACTTCAGAACCTTCATGACCATGCAATGAGCATAACGCGCCGCTATTCGCGCGCGTGTTGCCCCGTGACCGCCGCCCGCCAGATTTTAGCGGCTTGCGCGCTTCGACCCCTTCGCAGGCACGAATTTCTGGACGCGCTTGTTCTCGCTGGCCTCGGTGGTGAATAGGTTGCCCTTTGAGTCCACGGCCACTGCATGGACGTTCCTGAACTCGCCGGCATTATGCCCTAACTGGCCGAACGATCCGACGATTTCCATCGAATCCCGCTGCATGATCCAGATTTTGTGGTTGGTTCCATCCGCGACGTAGAAAAACCTCTGATCGGGAGTGAAGTCGAGATCGAAGGCGGTGCCGGTCCCCAAGGTCTTTGGCGAGATGAGCCCTTCCTTCACGTATGTGCCGTCCTGATGAAAGACTTGTACCCGGTCACCATTGCGATCGCAGACATAAACCAAGCCGTCCTTGGCGAGCCGGACGCAGTGCACGGCGACTGAGAACGCTCTCGACGGGGGACCATCCGGGTCGTGCTTCGCGGGCGTGCCTAGTTGCGGCTTCTCGCCGTAGGCTCCCCACATGCGCTTGAACGCGCCAGTTTCAGCATCGAACACGAGTAAGCGCTGGGCGCCGCCGTCGCCATCGGCAATATAGAGTTCGTTGGTTTTCGGATCGACGTCCATGTCCGCCGGTTGCCGCCCGAGTAGGTCGGTGGCCGCGTTGTTGAAGGTCTCGCCCGGCTTCAAGGAGCGTCCGATCTGCATGATGAACTTCCCGCTGGGCGTGAATTTGAGAACCTTCCCCTGATCCTTGCCGGCGACACCACTGACCCAGACGTTGCCCTTGTAATCGATGTAGATCCCGTGTTCGTTGGTGAACCATTCATATCCGGCGCCAGGGCCTCCCCAGGCTTGCACCACTTTTCCCTGCGTGTCGAATTCAATCACGGGCGGCGCGGGGATGCAGCATTCGGCGTTGGGGGGATTAGTGGTGGCGTGCTTCTCATCCGCCCCGAGACTCGCGGGACGGTGAATAATCCAAACGTGATCCTGCGGGCCGATCGCCACGCCGGAGATTGCCCCGATGGCCCACTTATTGGGCAGCGGCTGCGGCCAGGAGGCGTCTACTTCCAGATTGGGGACGTCGTTCTTGGCAGCTCGAGCGGTTTGCGTCAGCAGCGGGCTGCAAACTAAAAGCGCAGCCGCGGTAGCACTCGCGAAGGTTCTGCGCACGGAGAACGGTTTTACACGATTCATTGGGTGTCCTTTGGAGCGCAGTCTGGCGCCCCTAGTATTCTACGTCAAGCTGGTGGTGGAGGGAGCGTGGCACCCCTATTTGCCGACCATGTGTTCCGGGTCGTGGTTGTTCTCGCAGACGTACTCGCCGACATCGTCATCGGGATCGAGATCGGCGACTCTTTTTATGACCCACGGTTTGGCATACGTCGCGGGATCGTCGATTGTGAACTCGATTTCAAGGTGCCCCAGATCGGGCCGCCGCATGCGCTCAATCACGTGCATCTGTTCGGTATGCGGATGGCCCTGCGGATCGAGCCATGACCGGTCGTTAAACCCGACCGTATCCACCACCAGCGTGTCGCCCTCCCAGTGGCCGATCGAGTGGCCCATCCATGAAGGGTTGGGGTCCTTGGGATGAGTGCGGCCGTCCAGAAACACTTGACGATGGCTGGGGATGTCGTCTTCGAACAGCATCACCAGCAGCTTCGGAGTCTGCACCAGTTTGTAAGGGAACAACGCGCCGGCCGCCAGGATGCCGCGAGTCAGACATCGGGCGCCGGGCGCATCTTTCGAATTATTCGCGGCGCGCTCGCGCAGCAGCTTCTCGGCCCACGGCAAGGGCTCGGGCTTGCCCAGATCGACTGGTCTCTGCGCGTACCAGACTGCGGTGAAATCCGGTTTGCCATCCGCCGTGCGCGGCGTGGGTCCCGAGGGCGTGGGATGCGGGCTGTACAGATCGACTCTGAATTCGCGGCCGTCTCCCAAGGTATCGAACTGGTAATCGGTCAAGTGAATGTCGAACTGCAAGGTCTTCGCGGCACCGACCATCACGTCTTTCTGAGCGTAGGGATTGTAGCCGAGCAGCGCAACCGAAATTTCGTAGATGCCGGGCGGCACGTTCGCGAGGGTGTAGAGGCCCTTATCGGAACTGGTGGATTTATACACGGCCTTGCTGGCGGCGTTGGTGGCGACAATCGGTGCGTTCGGAACCGGCTCACCCGGCAGGTTCACGACTTTGCCGCTGATCGCGCCATTTTGTGCAAACGCCGCTGAAGCAAGCAGGAATAATCCAATGAAACGCATATGTGTCCTTCCGGCGTGGCCCCGCAGCGGGCCATGGTGTTCGGCGTACTTGGCCGCTTTCGCCAAAGTATACCGCGCTGGGGCTACTGGACTGTTGGTGCGTCCACAACCTGGTAGTCCGGAGGCGGCAGGAACAGGTTTGGATCAGGCTGCGCCCGGCTCAGGTTCTCGATCTTGGTGGTGGTTTCTCCATTGCGTGGATCGGAATGAACCTGCAGGATCATTAGCTGCAATTCCTTGTTGGTCCAGATCTCGGAGACATTCGCGATATCGCGGTCGTTTCCAATCGAACCGACCGGAGTCGTGACGGTCGTTCGGCGCCCCTGAACAATCACGCCTTCCATGGTTTGGGTGCCCAGATCCTCGGTCTTAACCTGTGGTCCGGCATTGTTCGCCACTGGAGCCGATGCCGTAGGAATTTCATTGAGCGGTATCCTGGGCCTGCCGGACTCAACCGAATTATACGTACCGCGACGCGCAATTTTGTTGGCGGTGTCCAATTCGTACCAGTAGCCCGCGATCGGATCGCGGATCAGGATAGTCTCCGGTGGCGCAGGCTGGCCCGCAAAGAATTTGCTGGAAATTATATCGGACCGCGAATGGCCGGCTGAATCGCGATACATTTTGACGGTCATCGTTTGCCGGGTGATGTGAGTGCCATCCGGAAGCGTCCGCACCAGCGTCGTGATCACATCGCAGGAAAAGGGTTCATTGATCACATTCACAAAGCCGCCGTCAGCGGCAATCGCGGTCATGACTTGCCCCTGCGCGGTGATTGAGAGAAACCCGAATGTAATCGCCAACGCGACTCTCATGTGCGCACTCTATCCAGAATGCAAAACGGCGGCAATGGGTGCGCAGTTCGGAGTACGATTATACTTCGGACCTCAAGGCAAGGAGCGATTCAACCATGACCGCTATCACACGCAGAATTTTCCGCACGATTTCAGCGCTGATCGCCATGTTTTTGCCGGTCGTCGTTCATGCCGAGGTCGCGCGGATCGAAATTTCGCGGCGGCAGGATGTGCTTCGCGGCAAGGCGTTCGGCACCGTGGGCGCCTACGAAAAACTGTCGGGTAAAGTCTATTACGCCGTCGCGCCGGAGAATCCGCACAATCGCATCATCGCTGACCTCGATAAGGCTCCGCGCAACAGCCAGGGCAAAGTGGAATTCTCGGCCGACGTGTTCATCCTGCGGCCGAAGGATGCGGCGAGCGGCAACGGAGTTCTGCTCTTCGATCTGGTGAATCGTGGCCGCATGACGCTGCTGAACATCTTTAGCCACGGTGCCGCTTCGGCCGATCCTAGCACCGAGGCCGACTTTGGCGACGGCTCCCTGATGCGGCAAGGCTACACGCTGGTTTCGATCGGCTGGCAGTTCGATGTTCCGAAAGGCAAGGGACTCATCGGATTCGACCCTCCGGTTGCGACCGATCACGGCCAACCCATCACCGGCTGGGTGAATCCTTGGTTCATCCCCAACAAGCGCAGCGACTCATTCGAATACGCCTCGGGATATTTCTCGCCGGCGTATCCGCCGATTGAGCCGAACAATCCCGCCTATCGGCTCACGGAGCGCGAGGGCTGGGTGGCCGCGCCGCGGCTGATCCCGCGCGAGGACTGGCAGTTCGGCCGCGTCGAGAATGGGCAAGTGATTTACGATCCGAACTGGGTGTCGCTGAAGGGCGGATTCAAGCCTGGGATGACGTATCAGGTGACTTATGAAGCGAAGAATCCGCCGGTCGCGGGCTTGGGATTCGCGGCAATTCGAGATCTGGCGTCGGCTCTGAAACATGACCCCGCCGCCATTGCCCCCGGCCGCTACGTGTACACCTACGGTGCCTCGCAGACAGGACGCTATCAGCGCCATTTAATCTACGAAGGCTTCACTACCGACGAGCAAGGGCGGCAAGCGATCGACGCGCTGTTTATCCAAACCGGAGGGACCGGTCTCGGCAGTTTCAATGAGCGCTTCGCCCAGCCCGACGAGCTGGGATCGTTCACGCAAACCAAGTTCCCGATCCGCTATGAGACGACCACCGACGCTGCGACCGGCAAGCGCGACGGGCTTGGCGCCCGCGTGCCTGCTGGCCAGGAGCCGAAGATTTTCCTGATCGACACCGGCTCGGAATATTGGGACCGGGGTCGTGTCGCGGCGCTGCGACACCTTTCGATGGACGGGACGGAGGACTTGGCCGACCCACCGAACATGCGCGTTTTCCTCTTCGCGGGGACGCAGCATGGCCCCGGTACGTGGCCGCCGCGCGATAACGGTGGACAGCTCAAGTCCAATCCCAATGACTATCGGTGGCTTGAGTCCGCCTTGCTCGCCGACTTGGATCGCTGGGTGCGGGAAGGCGTCGCGCCGCCGCCAAGCCGGCATCCGACCCTAGCCGACGCAACATTGGTTGCACAGAGCAAGATCGAGTTTCCAAAACTGCCCGGGGTGCAGTGGCCGCATCACGTGCCGGGCGGCTATCGGATCGACTTGCCGGGGCCTCTTTCCGCGCTTCCCTTCCTGGTGCCGCGAGTGGATGGCGACGGCAACGATGTCGGCGGCCTGCGCACCCCTGAACTGGCGGTTCCCCTGGGGACCTACACCGATTGGGATTTTCGGAGCGAGTCCATCGGTTCGCCCGATACTTTAATTGCGATGGCTGGATCGTTCATTCCATTTGCTAAAGCACGCGCCGAACGTGAAAAGAGCGGCGATCCTCGGCTGTCGATCGAGGAACGCTACCCGAACCGCGCCGACTACCTTCGGCGGGTCCAGGATGCCGCGAACCGATTAGTCCAGGAGCGTTACGTGCTTCCGGAACACGTCAAGACGATTGTCGAGGAAGCTGGTCAACACTGGGATTGGGTGATGGCGCAGTAATCGTCCCTCAGACCTGAACGACTGCAGCACTGGCCGGGGGCAGCGTGATCGAGAACTGTCCGTTCCGCACATGAACCGACTCCGATTTCGCCGCCTTCCAGGTTCCGCCAGACGCGACCTCCGCACCGCCCAATGTGATGCCGGTTTTGGCATCGATTGCTGGACCGCTCAGCCGGATCAAAGATGCCTGCTTAGCCTTCAGGTGCTCTCCGAGATCGACGGTTAAGACCGGCGTCCCGGCGCCTTTGTTGATCAAAGTAATAGCGAGCGCTCCCTTGCTAGGCTGCGTGGCGTAGGCTCTTATTTCAGATGAGTTAGCATCGCTTTCTAAAGCTAGTAGTTGACCCCTCCCCGCGAGCGAGAAAGCCAGCATTCCGTAGTATTCCGGCTTGGCCGAATAGTGCCCATGCTCGTCGTCTCCAATAGGGGAGTAGGAGCTGATGAAGTCAAGATGATTGACGCCGGTTTCCATGTTCACTCCAACGCAGCCGTTGGCAGCGAGCGTAAACATATAATCCAACGTCCAGAGAGCGCCCGCCATCGTGTCGCTGACGCCGGGGCGTCCGCCGCCGGAGAAAGAATTCACCTCGCAAATGCGATACGGAGCGCCGCAGGCCTGCGAAGCAGCTTTCAGTGCGGTCAACTGCGGTTGAAGCTTGGGATCGACGCCCAGCAACTTTTCGATGGTGCTGCTGGGGTTCTGCCCCTCTCGGTAATAATGATGTGTGAGGAGAACGGAATCCTTGCCTTCGTCGGCGGCGAAGCGGGTGACCCAATCGGTGGTTACCGCCGCATCCGGGCCGGCGAAGGGGATACTTGGAAATTCTTTACGGAGTGCTGCCTTGTAGCGGCGGTACTCCGCAAGCCAGTCTGCATAGCCGTACTCCGGTTTGCGGTGCTTGGCACGAGCGAACAGGTCCGGCTCATTGCCAATTTCGAAAGCCAACAGCCGTTCGCCGGCGATTGACAGTATGGTCCGCGCCTCGGCGATGGCGTCCGCCTCAGTGCCCTTGCCTAGATCCAGCGTCCAAATCAGCTTCCAGCCGGTGGCTTCGAGAAAGCCGCCGAGATCTTCCAACACGGCGTCGTTCACCACGGTACCGCGTGCGCTCGAAACCGCGGCGGCGCTCTTCGAGTAATTGGCGTAGTCCGCGGTGTTGCCGCCGATGCGAATGACGCCGCGCGGACCTAGCGTGCGCATCAACTGCACATAGACTTTGTTCGCGGGACTCATCAGGCCCGGACGCGCGACCGAGGAGATTTCATATCCCAGGCCCATGAAATCCGGCGCAATCATGCCCAGCGGCCGGTCTGCCCGCACCGTCACGGAGTACGACGTAGGCGCGCCGAAAGCGGAGCGTGCAGCCAGGGCGCTCGCCGCACGAACACTGTTAGCAAGAAAGTCTCGACGATTCATTTGGTCTCCAGGGGTGTCGTAGCCGCCGACGAACTAAGGCCCATCGCGACTTTACTATAATAATTCTGCTTCGAGCGGTGGCGTGAGCCCTGCAGGAGGCGACGGTTGAACGACCGACGAAATGGAGCTGACCGATGTATAGGCGGTTTAAATTAGCATTCCTCATGCTGTGTGGCGCGGGGCTTGGGGCGGTGTCGCTCGGCGGCGCGGACTGGCTCACGCATAGCGGAGATCCGCAAAGAACTGGCTGGCAGCAGGCGGAAACCACCATCACCAAGGACAACGTGAAGGATTTTCAGCTCCTGTGGAAGCTGACCCTCCCCGACAATCAGCAGAAGGCGCTGCATTCCCTCATGGAACCGCTCATTATTGGCCGTGTGATCACGAATCACGGCTTCAAGGAAGTGGCGTTGGTAGGCGGAAGCTCGGACAACATTTACTCGGTCGATGCGGATCTGGGCAAGATCCTGTGGAAGAAACATTTTCAATACTCGTCTGAGACTCCGCAATCGACCACGTCGTTTTGGCTTTGTCCCGGTGGTTTGACGGCGACGCCGGTGGTGCCTCCATTGCCGATCGCTCGCGCGGGATCGCCCTCAGGGCGCTTTGGACCGCGCGCTATTTATATTCTTTCAAGCGACGGGCAGCTCCACCAACTGAATCTCACCAACGGTGAGGATCTTGCGCCGCCTGCGAAATTCGTTCCGCCAAACGGGAAACCGTACAGCCTGAATGTTGTCGACAACGTGATCTACACTACAACCGGCCAGCGCTGCGGGGGCAATCCCAACGCTGCGTACGCGCTGGATTTGGCGGATATGAAGGTTACCTCCTGGGATTCCAAGGGTGGCGGCCTGTGGGGTTTGGCCGGCCCCGCAGTCGGGACCGATGGCACCATCTACGCTGAAGTCGGCGATGGAAATTGGGACCCGGCGAAGGAAATCTATTCCGACACGTTCGTCGCGCTGGAGCCCAAGACGCTGAAGTTGAAAGACTGGTACACGCCCAGCAATCGGGAGTGGATGACCAAGCGGGATCTGGATCTGAACGACACGCCGGTGGTGTTTCCCTACAAGGGGCGCGACCTGTTGGCTGGTTCCGGCAAAGAAGGGCGCCTGTACTTGCTCGACTCCAAATCGCTGGGCGGCGAGAATCATCGCACGGCGTTGTTCCGCACGCAACTGATCTCGAACGAAGACGTCGATTTCGCAGGACGCGGGACCTGGGGGAGTTTGGCAAGTTGGCAGGATGCGAGCGGCACGCGCTGGGTGCTGGCGCCGGTGTGGGGTCCGCTGCACCCCGACATGAAGTTCCCCATCACCAACGGCGACGCGCCCGAGGGCAGCATCGTGGCCTTCAAGGTGGAAGAGAGCAACGGGAAGACGGTGCTGACGCCTGGCTGGGTGTCGCGCAATCTGGTGATCCCCGCCCCGCCGGTGGTCGCGAACGGCGTGGTGTTTGCGCTTTCAAGCGGCGAGTACGTGCGTCAGGCGAACGAGAATCAGGGCGGCTTATTTAGTCCGGAGCAGCGCGCCCAGTTGTCGACTCATGCGATTCTTTATGCGCTCGACGCCACCACCGGCAAGGAACTTTATTCGAGCGGCGACGCGATCACTTCGTTTACGCACTTCGCCGGCATGGCGGTGGCCAACGGCCGAGTGTACTTCAGCACGTTCGACAATACGCTTTACTCCTTCGGCTTTCCGATTGAGCATTAGGCCGCATGGACACGCCCAACGCTTTTCCGAAGCTGCATAACGCGATGTGGCCGGGCCTGGTCGGTAAGGGTCCGGATTCGGAACCCTCGATTAGTCTCGATACCATGCTCGACCTGACGCAGGCGGCCGAAGTCGATGGCATCAAGTTCGATGGCGTCGATTTGTTCCTTTCCCTGCCCCACACGGATATCGATTCCACCGATGACGACCTGAAGCGGCTGGCGGATAACATCGGCCAGCGAGGGTTGGTCGTCGGCTCACTGGTGGCGCCGGTGTGGCCTCCCACCGGCGGCGGCTCGGCCATGGGATCGGAAGAGGAGCGCGCGAAATTCCTGACGCAGGTGCACAAAGCTTGTGCGATCGGCAAAAAGCTGCGCGCGCTGGGCATCCGCAAGTACGGAGTGGTGCGCATCGATTCCGCTTCGAGCCCCGCGGATTGGGCCCAAGATCCGGCGGCAAATTCCAAGCGGATTGCGGAGACCTTTCGCGAGGCTTGCAGTGTCGCCGAGGGCTTCGGCGAGCGTCTGGCGGCTGAGGGAGAAATCTGCTGGGGCGGGATGCACAGTTGGAAGCGCATGGTTGAATTGCTCGAAATGGTGGGCCGGCCCGAGACTTTGGGTTTTCAGGCGGACATGGCGCATACGCTGCTTTACACGCTCGGATACAACGCGCCGGAAGACCGGATTCTGCCGCAAGGCTATGACTGGACCGACCAAGGAGTGTTGTACGATGCCCTGCGCCAAATGACGCACGCGCTGCGTCCGTGGACGATCGATTTCCACGTCGCGCAGAATGACGCAACGGTGAAGGGCGCGGGCTCACACGATAAGACCGGACGGCACTGTTTGCCGAATGATCCCAAGGGCAAGCTCGACGTGCCGCGCGCGGCGGGGATGTGGCTGCGCGACGACAACGGCAACCTGACGCGCGCACTCCCGCATATATGCTGGGATGGCTGCATGTTCTCGAACGAGACCATGATGAAGCCCGAGACCTGGCGCAACATTCTGGCCACTATGATCGCCGTGCGCGACGCTCACGGGTGGGATTAGGATCCCCACGAATGGCGAACAAGGTTCTCAACATCGGGATGGTGGGTTACGGCTTCATGGGCCGTACTCATTCCAACGCGTTCCTGCAAGCGGGCCGGTTCTTCGATTTGGAATACCAGCCGGTGCTCAAAGCCGTGTGCGCCCGCAACACCGCGCGGGCCGAGGTATTCGCGGCAAATTGGGGCTATGAATCAATAGAAACCGATTGGCGCAGGCTGGTGGAACGCAGCGATATCGACCTCATCGACATTGCCAGCCCCAACGACACGCATGCCGAGATCGCCATTGCCGCCGCGAAGGCCGGCAAGATCGTCATGTGCGAAAAGCCGCTGGGACGGACGTCGGCGGAAGCCGGAGCGATGGTGGATGCAGTGGAATCGGCTAAGGTTCCGAACATGGTTTGGTATAACTACCGTCGCGTGCCTGCGGTGATGCTGTTAAAACAACTGCTCGACGAAGGGCGCCTGGGACGCATTTTTCACTATCGCGCGAAGTTTCTTCAGGACTGGACTATCTCGCAGGACCTACCGCAGGGCGGCGAAGGGCTGTGGCGACTGGATGCGGCGGTGGCGGGAAGCGGGGTGACCGGCGATCTTCTGGCCCACAATATCGATACCGCTTTGTGGTTGAACGGGCCGATCCGTGAGCTGACCGCGATGACCGAGACGTTCATCAAGCAGCGCAAACACAATCTGACGGGGAAGATAGAAGCGGTGGGCATCGACGACGCCAGTGCATTTCTCTGCCGCTTCCAGAACGGGTCGCTGGCGACGTTTGAGGCTACCCGTTACGCGCGCGGCCACAAGGCGCTGAATACTCTCGAAATCAATGGAGAGCACGGGTCGGCGATGTGGGATCTGCACGATCTGCACCATATTCAATGGTTCGATCATCGCGATGAAAGCCGGCTGCGCGGCTGGAGAAATATCCACGTGAGCGATGGCGATCATCCTTATATGAAGCATTGGTGGGTGCCCGGGCTGCAAATCGGCTACGAGCACACGTTCATTCATCAGGTTGCCGATTTCCTGGAAGCACTGGCAGCAGGCCAGGCCGCCGCGCCGACGTTTCGCGACGGCCTGGCAACGGATCATGTGACGGCGGCGGTGTTGAAATCGGCCAAGACCCGTCAATGGGAAAAGGTTCCGGAGGTGACATGATCACGAAGACGAAGACCGCGTTGGTGGTAGCACTCGCTGTCGCGGCGGCGTGGAGCTATAGACTCGCCGCGCAGCCCGGCAGCCGTTTCATTCAACCTGACCCGATCGATTTCAACGATCATGCGGGATGGACTTCTATGTTTGACGGCTCGACGCTGAAGGGCTGGGATGGCAGCAGCGAAGTGTGGCGCGTGGAAAATGGCGCGATCACCGGTGAATCCACGCCGGAGAAGCCGTCCGGAACCACCTACGTCATTTGGCAAGGCGGCGAGCCCAAGAACTTCGAGTTGAAGGCGGAGATCAAGCTCGAAGGCAGCGGGGCCAATAGCGGGATTCAATATCGCAGCTCGAGCGCGGCACAGCCGCGGGGCGGCCCGGTTCCAAATCCACGATTTGCAAAATGGAATCTCAAAGGCTACCAGGCGGATTTCGATTTCGCCAACCGTTACAGCGGCCAGCTTTATGAGCAAGGAACGCCGCGCGGGATTATCGCATGGCGAGGCCAGATGGTCCGCACGGAACAGGGTAAGAAGCCTCGGCTGCTGGGCGTGCTGGGCGATCCCGACGCGCTCAAGAGTTTCATCAAGGTCGGCGACTGGAACCAAATGTATGTCAACGCGCGCGGCAATAGCATGATCCACGTCGTGAACGGACACGTGATGTCGATTTTCATCGACGACGATCCCACAATGGCGGTTGCGCAAGGTCTAATCGGCCTGCAAATCGAAGGCGGCGGCAACGTCAAAGTCTCTTTCCGCGACCTGTGGGTGAAGAACCTGCCCTGAGCGGGGCTGCTCCGGGGACGGGCCCGGGCATGGCCCTGGCCTACTTCTTGATCAATACGTCATCCGGAATGACCACGCGAAGGGGAAGCTGGCGCAAGTTCGCAGTGAAAGTATTGTCGTCTCCGATAGTCCGAACCCAAATGGTTTGCGGAGGGCCCTTGGCGAACTGCACCTCCACTGGCGCGTCCATCGAGAAGTCGTCGCCGGCGCCGGATTGATCGATGGAACCGGAGAGTTTCACGGCAGGTGCAACTCCCCTGACGGTGTAGCGCAGCTTCAGCGTCGGAATGCCGGTGGCATACACCCAGTTGTCGAAAAAGGCATCGATCCCTTCCGCCGGCATGCCTCGGGGCCGCAGCTCGCGCGCGAGAGCCTGGAAGTCGGCGGTGCTAACGAGCTTAAATTCATAGCGGCGACGCAGCTCGGCGAGCAGTTTGAAGAAGGCGTCGTCGCCAATCCGGCGGCGCAGCATGTGCATGATCCAGGTGCCCTTCCCGTACGTAATCGCGCGCCACGTGCGACTCGCCGGCTGGCCGTTCAAGCGTTCGCCCCACACAATGGGACCAGCCGATTCATAGGTCCTACCTTGCGAGTCCTTATCCAGCAACTCGGACCGATAGCCGTTGAGCACGGCGTCCATATCCTTCACGCCCTTCCTTTTCTCCAGCCACAAGAGTGAAGAATAATTTGCCAGCGACTCCAGCAGCCACTCGTCTTCGCTGTGCGCGGTAGAGATGACGCTGCCCCACCATTGGTGCGCCACTTCGTGCGGGACCATCAGGTCGGAAAAGAATACTTGCTCCCGCGCGTCGCGCAGAGCGGCCGGCCGCGAAACCGCATCGATGTAAGCGAAAGTGGACAGATACACCAGCCCCGGAAACCCCTGCCCAAATCCCCCCGGGATGGGCGCCACCGTCAGCGTTTTCATCACAGGAGGCCCAAACATCCCGCTGAAAAATTCGAGGGACGCCGCCACGTCGCCGGCCACGGCTCGTAATCTTGCCACCGGATCCGGGGCACTTGGGACTACCAAGATCGGCTGGGGTATACGGGCGCCACGTGTCCGGAACGGGGGTTGCGGCGAGGGGGGCGTGGTCGATATCGTCGCCGGAGGACGCAGCGCTTCCTCCAGGTTGCGGTTCCCATACACTTCGAAATTCACCCCCGCTGCGGTGCCGGCCACTTTTTCGTAAATGCCTAGATTGAAGCCCGCGGCGCCCACGGCCACGGTCATGCGGCGGTGGGTGATGCGCGAGTCGCCGTCGATGCGATCCTCCACGGGATCGCCAGCCGCTACCAGGGTAAGCCGCTTGGGATAACGGAACGTGAGATCGTAGGTCGCAAACTGTCCGGGCATGTGCGGATACCACGATCCGCGGGCACTGACAAAATAAACTCCCTCGCCGCGCGTGGCGATCACGCTTCCGCGATGCTCGAACTCGAACTCATGAGTGCTGCCGGGCGCCAGGGCCGCGGGAGCCACCGCCAGGAACTCGACTTCTTCCGTGCCTCCCCTGATGCGGCCGCGCTGCGACTCGTCGCGCATCAGTTCGACCGGAGAACCGTCGATGCGGACTGCCGTCACTTGCATGTTGCGGGCGATGTCGAAGGCAAAGGTGCGAATTGGGTCCGGGCCGATAAGCGCGCTGACACGAGTAACGGCGCGCACGCCAAGATCGTTGGCGATCTCGGCATCAATGCGATATCGCGATAGCGTGAATTCCGGCTCCGGCTGGGCAGCCGGACGTGGCGCTATGGGATTTGGCACGCCGGAAGTACTGGACGTTATCCGCCGGGGCAAGAAATCCGTCCAGACATTGAGCTCATCATGTCCCTCGCGTGCCACTCGCTGCCGTATGATCATGCGGTGATTGGAGCGTGCGTCGGAGAGGATATCGAAGTTTCCCAGCGTGAGGCCGCTAATCGCGAAGAAGGCCAACCCGGTTTTTCCGGGCCGCGCCGACCACAAATCCGCGACCAGACGCATCTGCATGGGCCCGGAGATGTTGGCTACTACGGGATCCCAGCGCTCGGCCAGCAGCGCGCCCGCCGCAGGTACCTTTTTGGCCGAGTCTTGCTGGTGCTCGAGCGCAGTCCGCAACACCGCCATAGAGTCGTCGGTAAGGATCATTAGTATGGTCCTGACGTGTTCATCCAGATTGGGCGATTGCGTAAATGCGGCGAGTGATTGCCTCTCGCTTCGAATGGGAGGGATGACGATCACTTCCCCGTCGCCACCCTCGACATCGGCGGTGAAGAGCGCCGACAAGCGCTGCCCCAGAACAGGCTTTGAGAAGATCAAGTAGCCGTCGTTTAAGTAGAGCTTTATGTCGTCTTTGACAAAGCTCAGATCTCGGATGCGATAGCATTCCGCCGGGTCCATGCCCGATTCGCGAATGATCTTAGCCAGATCGGCCGCGGCAGACGGTGGGGCCGAAGGTAGCGCGCCCTGGAAAGCGTAGGCCGTGGCAGTGAGCAACAGGAGTAACGCAAAACGAGACACGTAACTTCCAGTCTAATACCGGCTGCACATGGGAAACCGGACGATTTGTGTGGGCAGCATTATAAGCCCGTCTTCTAGGCAGCATCCTAGCAAGGACTTGCCACGCGAGAATAATCGAAGTGATGCAAAACCAGGTTCCGCCGGAAGGCGAGCTCAGAAATCCCACGCAGGACGATGCTCATAATCCACAAGCTTACGATCAATCCGATAAATTGTGAACGTGGCGAGACCGGACGTCCACGGATTTGGTCAGCCACGCGCGAACGTGCGAGCCCGCGGGTACTTAAATCCCGGCTACAGGTAGAAAACAAGCGGCCACCCGGATGACCCTCTGGGCGAAAAGCAGAACGCGGCGAAGTCCGACCGCTTGTGGCGGGTCTACGAGAGCCTGAGCACGATCGCGGCGGCGGTGGCAAGCAAAATTGCTCCCCCGCCGATTCGCAGGCAGGTTGCTGTCAAGCTCGACGACCGCGACGCTTTGTAGAACTGCAAACCGCAGTGTTCACAAGTCGGAGAAGAAAAGCTACTGATGGTCCTGCAACTCGGACATTGTCTCATACGAACCCCCCTCCAAGGGCGGCCGCTGCCTCCTGCATCGGCCTAGACTCATCCCGATCTTTGTGATCCACGAGAATCGTCTTACGTGAAACAGCTTATATTGGGCTCGGGCGAATTGCAAGAGAATTTGAGATTTCTACCTATCTTTCGATATAGTACTTGCCTGGGATCATTTCCATTGGTTTTACAATGGCTTGCGCAGTTTTTGAAATCAAGACTTTCCGAATCGATAGTACTTAATGTGCCTATGAAGTGGTTTTGACTTTGTACCGAACGGGCGGCAAATTTCCTGCGGCCGACGCGGGCAATTCACTTTTGCAAGCGGCCGCTTGCAAATTAACTCTGACGGATCATCGGACGATTTTCAAGTAAGCGCTCAAAAAGCTTATACTAGTAGACGCAATCCCGGCGAAGACGATCATTTTTGATAGTAAGTCTTTTGTTTCCTTACGGGCCCGTAGCTCAGTTGGTTAGAGCGCCTGCTTGACACGCAGGAGGTCACAGATTCGAGTTCTGTCGGGCCCACCACTCAAATCAGCAGATCCGCAAGGCACCTTCGGATTTAAATCAACGTAACACTCATCGGCGTGATCTGACCGTGTCAGGCTGCAGTCTGCACGGCGCCCATGCCGAGCATCACCAAGCCGTCGCGCACTTCCACCGGAAAGGTGCGCACCTGCGGAGTTCCCTCGATACACGGTTTGATTACGAGGCCGGTCTCAAGGCAAATGCGCCAATGGTGCAACCCGCAGGTGACCGTGGTATCGACCACAACTCCGTCGGCCAGCGGATCGCCCGAATGCGGGCAACGATTCTCGAGCGCCAGGTAGCGGTCGCCAACATTGAACACCGCAACCGATAAATCTCCAATACGCATTTCACGGCCTTGGCGAGGCGGAATGGTCCCGGCCGGCGCCACCTGAATCCACTGCATAGTGCTCCATCTCTTCTGCCTTCAAGGGCTGCTTTCGCTAGACTGCAAGACACGCCTGCGTCGCGCATTGAACGCGCTCGCCGCGCGTGGACACCAGTGGTATCGTGCCCGGAATGTCGGGAGGTTCGCTGCGACGCGCTCACCTTCAACGGGAGTTCGTCCTTGCCGATTCCGCAGCCTGTCGAATACACGTCTGCCTGATGCCGCACTAATGCCCCTTCGGGAGAGGTTAACGATTATGTTTACCGACCTGGTCTAACAACGCGGTCTAACGATGTGTTCTAACGACGTGGTTTAGAATGAAGGATTGCCGTTGGGGTCCCGTTCGGACAGGAAATCCACTCGTTTTTCGCTAAGGACACAAGAAGAATACCAGCATTCATGCGGTTTTCTAACAATGACTTTGAGATAGGACCGATAAATCTTTTTTTGGACCGAGGAGCGCATCGGCCCTTTCATGGGCGACCTGGAACGGGCCCCGCGCGATTTTCAGACGCTTGTTGGCTCATGATCCAGCCGCGCCGGATGGGCTCATGGACCAGCCCCGCAATGCGTCCGTGCCTTGCTAGTACCATAGAGAAGGTATGTATCCGTGCGACGGAGCGTCGGCGATCGAAATCCGCGATCTGCGCAAGGTATATGGCGACAAGGCTGCCGTCGATGGCCTCACGCTGACCGTTCCACAAGGTTGTTTCTTCGGATTCCTGGGACCTAACGGCGCCGGCAAGACCACCACCATTAAGATGCTGATGGGCCTGGCTCCTCCCACATCCGGCACCATTCAACTGCTGGGACTGCCGATGCCCGAGCGGTCGCTCGAGATCAAGCAGCAGATCGGCCTGGTACCGGATGAATCCATGTTGTTCGATCATCTCACCGGCGGCGAGTTCATCGAGTTCGTGGGGCGAATCTATGGTCTTGATCGGGCCATGGCGCGGGCCCGCGCCGATGAACTGCTGGATTTGTTCGAGCTCGGCAATATGCCGAAGAAGCTGATCGCGGAATACTCGAAAGGCATGCGCAAGCGCGTGGCCATGGCCGCGGCCCTGATCCATCGGCCGAAACTGTATCTGATGGATGAGCCGTTTGAGGGCGTCGACGCCGTGGGCGCCCGGCTGATGAAAGATATTCTGCTCGATCAGGTCCGCCACGGCGCAACCATCTTCCTTACTTCGCACGTGCTCGAAGTGGTAGAGCGCCTGTGCGAGCGGGTCGGAATCATTCACGAAGGAAAACTGGTTGCCGAAGGGTTGATGGCGGATATGCGTGGCGCCGCCGAGACGCTGGAAGACGCGTTCGTGCGGGCGCTCGGCATGGAGAATGCCGCCGAGACGCTGGACTGGCTGTAAACGGCGGCGCGAAGCATGACGCACGCCGGCGCCATCATCTGGGCTCAGTGGCGTACTTTCTGCCACTTCCATCCGCGGCGCGGCGTAGCGTGGTCGGCTATCGTGAACTTCATCTGGTACGGTCTGTGGGCCGGTGCAGCGTACTCTTTCCTGCGCGTCTTCAGCAACCCGGCGGAAGTGCCCGTGATTCGCATCGCGCTCCCCGGCGGCCTGCTGCTGGTATTTCTCTACTGGCAGGTGGTTCCGTTGATGTTGGCAACCACCGGTTCTTCGCTCGATCTGCGCAAGCTGCGCGCTTACCCGATCCCCGACGGCCAGCTATTCTCGATCGAAGTGCTGCTGCGGATCACCGCCGGGATCGAGATGGTTTTGGTATTGATGGGGATGACCATCGGGGCCATGCTGAATCCGGCTCTGACCAAGTGGAGCCTGCTGGGGACCCTGGTCTACGTGGCGTTCAATCTGGTCATCGCCGTAGGGCTGCGCGATATGCTGGGGCGTCTGCTGGCGCGTAAGCGCATCCGCGAACTGGTGTTCTTCTTTGTGATCCTGGCTGCGGCCCTGCCGCAACTGCTATTGGCGCGGCACGGGATGGTCAGCCCGCAACTGCGCTTGCTGGTTATGCGCGACGCCTGGCGGGGGTGGCCCTGGACCGCGACCTCGAACCTCATCCTCGGCGACCGTGTCTGGCCGTCGCTGGCGGTGCTCTCCGCCTGGACCATAGGTACTCTGGCCTTCAGCCGCTGGCAGTTTTCGCGGACGCTGGCATTCGACTCCGACGCTGCCACCGCGCGCGATTCCCGGGCCGGCCGCCGCTCCTGGTGGATCGAGTGGTTTTACCGCCTGCCCTCGGCCATATTCAAAGATCCGCTGGGCGTCTTGGTCGAAAAGGAATTTCGTTTCCTGGTGCGCTCGCCGCGCTTTCGTCTGGTATTTTTGATGGGATTCACGTTTGGCTTGGTGATCTGGCTGCCGATGGTATTCGTTCCGCAGGGGCCGTTGGGCGGATTTTTCGTGCGCAACTATCTCACTGTGATCTGCGTGTACTCGCTGATGCTGATGAGTGAAGTGTGCTTCTGGAACGCGTTCGGGTTCGACCGCTCCGCCGCGCAATTCTACTTTCTGGCGCCGGTACCGTTCCGGAGAGTGATGGTCGGCAAGAATCTGACGGCTCTTTTCTTCATGCTGCTGGAAATCGCGATGGTGACGGCGGTGTGCGTACTGCTGCGCATGCCGCTTGGGCTGCGGCGTTTTGCAGAAGCCTATAGCGTGGCCGCAGTGGTGATGATTTTTCTGTTCAGCGCCGGCAATCTGCTGTCGATCCGCCAGGCCCGCGGCGTGGATCCAGGAAACTCCTTCCGCACAGGCGCGGCCGGTCGCCTGCAAGCCATGCTGTTTGCGATTTATCCGGTAACCTTCGCGCCCATCCTGCTGGCGTATCTGGGGCGCTACGCATTCGGCAGCCAGGCCGTACTGTTTGCGATTTTGGGCCTGGACGCGATCGTGGGCCTGATCTTTTACCGCGTGGCGCTGGAATCGGCGGTGCGCACGGCCGACCTCACGCGGGAGACAATGATCGCGGCGTTATCGACCGGTGACGGGCCGATTGCCAACTGACAAAGCCGGCGGCGCTATCGGCCGGCGGCGGCCCGATTCGCAACGGACGCCCGTAGTTCGAGCGCGAGCAGCGTCTGCTTGGTGGGCAGTCCGCCTCCGAAACCTCCGAGCGTTCCGTCGCCCGCGATGACGCGGTGACACGGAATCACGATGGGCAGCGGGTTGGCGCCATTGGCGGAGCCCACGGCGCGCGATGCCTTGGGATTTCCTACGCGGCGTGCCAGCTCGCCATAGGAAATCGTTTCGCCGTAAGGAATCTCTTGTAATTGACGCCATACGTTGCGTTGGAAAGCCGTACCCTCGGGCGCGAGCGGAAGATTGAATTCGGCGCGCTTCCCGGCGAAATATTCGCGGAGCTGGCGCACTGCTTCACCGACCGGTCCGCGTTGCGACTCCTGCCACTCCGGCTCCGGCTTCGCAGCATGGCCGCGCCGCGGAAATGCGATGCGGTGAATGGCGGCGGCATCGCCCGCGATGAGCAGAGTGCCGATGGGAGTATCGAGGTAAGCGTAGTTCACTGGGCCTATTTTACAGGGCCAGCTTGCCGTGATACCGCATGTCCTTCAAGGTGAACTTGGCCTTGATTTCCGTGGAGCCCACTTTGGTGCTAAAGTCCATTTCCTTGTCGTCCATCGAAATCTCGTTGTTTCGCAAGAAGTAGAAATAGACGCCCGGCCCGCGGCTTCCAGTGCGCGATCCCTCGTCAACTTTCTCGAGGTGCAGAGGGCCGTCCTTGCGTTCGAGACGAGTGTAATCCTTGAACGCTTCCATGCGGCGATCGGCCTGATCCTTGCGATCATTGTCGTTGGAGCTGTCATCGGAGTTGTCATCGTAACGCCCGCGGCGGCCGCTGGGCAGATCGCCGATCAAAGCGATCACGTAGTATTTCTCGAAGTCGGGGTTGGGCTTTTCGTCGTCTGCATGCAGGTGCAGCGCTTCCTGAACGGGGAGCGCCGACTCCCAGCGCACGGTGGCCTGGATCGTGGGTTGGGCATTCCCGCTGCCAGGGCCGCGACCGCCTCCGGGATAACCGCCTCCCCCGCCAGGATACCCGCCACCGCCAGGATACCCGCCGCGATTGCCACCACCTGGATAACCACCTCCGCCGCCCGGAAAACCAATGCCACCACCGGGGAAGCCGAGGCCTCCACGGGAGCGCCCGCCGCCACCGTTTCCAGGGCCGCCCGACCGGTTGCCGGCAGTAACAGTGATCTCCTTGGCCCAGGGCGATTTCGTAATCATCCGGTCCACTTCCTCGGAGTTCCAGTCGCTCGAAGGCTTGGTTTCCCAGAAATCCTTGGAGCCGAAGGCCCACGCCGGAATTGCCGCGGATGCTACCGGAAGGGCGGCAACAAACCGCATCAAGCTGCGTCTGTTAAGCATGAATGTGAGACGGACGCCGAGGGCGAGAGGGTTACGGCAAATGACGCCATGAAGGCTCAACGCCGGCCAGCTTGCGGCGCAGAAAGCGGCGTTCGGGCTCCGAGCAACGGCACTCCAACGCGGCGCGCCAGCAGGCGGCGGCTTCCTCGCGGCAGCCAAGTTCCTCCAAGAGGTGCCCGCGCACCGCGAGCAGCAAGTAATAGCCGCGCAACTGCGGATTGCCGCGGAGGGTTTCGATCTCTGCCAGCGCTTCGGCGGCTCCATGCACCTTGGCTACGGCCACCGCTCGATTCAAGGCGACGACGGGCGAAGCCCCGCTGATCCCGAGCAGTTGGTCGTATCAGCTCGAGGATCGCGGGCCAATCGATCGACCGCAGATCGCCTGCGCGGGTGTAGATGGCCGCTATCGCCGCCTGAACGTGATATTCCGAAACTCGATCGCCGGCGATCGAACGGTCGAAATGATGGAAGCCCAGGGCTATCAGGCGCTGATCCCAGCACGCGCGATCCTGGTCTTCGAGCAGGATCAAATCCCCGGCTTCGTCGATGCGCGCGGGAAGCCGCGCGGCCTGAAGCGCCATTACGGCTACCAGGGCATGTGCGCGGGGAGTTGCAAGGGAAGAGGCCGCGAGCAAACGACCCAGGCGCAGGGCTTCGAAACACAGATCGCGGCGAATCAGGTCCTCTCCCTCGTGCGCGGCGTAGCCTTCGTTAAAGATGAAGTAAACGGTTTCGAGCGCGGAATCGAGCCGCTGATTGAGTTCCGCTGCGCCCGGCAGGTCGAGCGTGACGCGCCGGTCGCGGAGCTGGCGCTTGGCGCGCACCAAGCGCTGCGCGATGGCGGCATCATCCGCCAGGAACGCACTGGCGATCTCGCGCACACCGAAGCCGCCGACTGTCTTGAGGCTAAGCGCGACGCGCGCATCACGGGAGATTTCCGGATGACAACACATGAAAATCATCCGCAGTTCGTCGTCGCGGAGCTGTTCCTCAAGGCCGGGATCGCCCGCTGCAATAGAGGCGGCATGCTTGAGCTCGGCTAAGACCACGCCACTGTTCTGCTCGAGGAAACGGCCACGGCGAAGGGAGTCGATGGCGGCGTTGTGCGCTACCCGGAAGAGCCACGCCCCCGGGTTCTCGGGGATCCCGTGGTAAGGCCAGACCTGGAGAGCACGCGCCATAGCCTCCTGCATGCTCTCCTCGGCCAGGTCCAGACGCGCGGGTCCAAGGACGCGTGCGAGGTGCGCCACGACGCGGCCGACTTGATGCCGGAACAAGTGCTCCAGCAGAACGCCGGTGTCATTGCCCATATAGGAGTCGGCGCCGAGTTCGGCGGTGAGTTCGCTGGCGGTCACGTTATGAGTACAACTGGCGGAGCTCGATCGTGCCGTGTTCGAGGTGCGGATGATCGAGGGTGCGCTCGACGGCTTCGTCGCAGTCCTTCGCCTCGATTAGATAGATGCCGCCGAGCACTTCCTTAGTCTCGCTATATGGGCCGTCGGTGGCGCGAGCTTTTCCGTTGGCGCCTTTGAGTACCCGGCCAAGATCGGCGCCGAGCCGCTTGCCTTGTACAACATAGGGCCGCTTGCCCCAGGCCATGTATTTTTCAACGGCCTTCTGCATTTCCTCGGGGCTGAGCTTCTTCCAGCCGGAGGGATCGTCATAGAGCGCAAGCATGTATTGAGGCATGGTGTTTCTCCTTATCGTACTCCTTGGGAGTGATCTTTCTTACATACTTAGGACGAACGGCAGGGCGCAAAATCGACAGAGAGGGCACGGCGGTTGGCCGAAATGGAGTGGCCCCTTTCGTGGTCCCGAGGTTAGTCGTTTCCCCCCAAATACCAAGGTTGAACTACAGTAGTTGCAGGTTGGAACCGATAAGATAGCGTGACGCCTTTCTGGCCGGAGAAGATAGAGGAGCGTAGCCTGGATGAGATGTTCCGTCTACAGGCATGCAACCGAGCCTGGAGCAAGCAGTTACGGCAGGAATCTCAAGTGTTGGTTAATAAGCGTTTAGCCAAAGTCATCAGTATGGAAGAATACTCCTCCAGCCGCGAGTTGGCAGCTCAACAATCCGCAGAATGCCGACGCAGGGCAGAATGGCTTTCGAGGCAAATCGAAAGCCGGGGCGCTCGTCCGTTGCCGCAGATCGCTTAATAGCAGACTGACGCCGTTAGATCCTTCCGCTTTAATCCCTGATTCAACGAACGGGTGATCGCACGTCACTAATCCGTTAAAGCGCCTTGAGCCATGGGAGCGACGGCAGGTTCCCATTCTCACGGTTACATTGCGTCCCTAATTCGCGAATCAAGGCTTCCTGGCGCGTTCCTCGCGTCTGGCCGGAACCGAGCTCGAAGCTGAAACCGGTGGGGTTAAATCGCCGGATGCAAACCTCGGTATCGCGCAGATGTGCGAGCAGCGCGTCTTGAATATCCTCCCCCACGCCCACGTAGATCCACTGACTGCCGTTGAAGATACCGTAGATGCCGGAGGCCGTGGGAGCGTGGGCCCGAACCGACACCGGCGTAAATGCGAACGAATTTTCCGAGGGAAATGGCATAGGGATTCTAACTGCCTCTTTGGGGGAGGTCGCGCTCTCGCCGTCGCGACAAGGCGGCGGCGCTCTGGTTCTGAAGCGGCGCCAATTCGGCGATGAGGCGGTCGCGGCGTGCCGTTCGGCTGTAGGCCGGGCTCAGTTCAAACGAAAAGCCGGCCGGCGAGTCCTGCGGATTTGCGGCGCTTTCCGCCAGGTATCCCATCAGGCTGGCACGAATGTTTTCGGTCTCTGCGATATAGAGCCAGCGTCGCGAGTTGGATATCCCATAGACGCCGGATGCTTCTGGCGCTTCCCGCTCAATGGTGACAGCGGTAAAGACGCGCCCAAAACAATTTTCAAACGGCATAGCCCTGGGTCTCTTTCTGGTGGCGGGTTAGCGACCAAGCGATTCGCCCTCGGCAGCGCGGGGCAACCACGTCACGGTCCCGCACCAAGTATGGACCTGGGCGGGACCGTGGGTCAAGGCAATAGGCGTAGCCGGGTGGCGCGCTGTGCTCTCTGATGCGGTTAGCGCGCGCCATAATTTTCGTGACGGACGCGGAAGTCGTCCAATTGCTTTAAGTCATCAGCGAGAATATTGCGGTCGCGAGGCGCCAGCCGGTTGGAATCGACAATTCTCTGCAAGGAACCCATCACTTCGTTGAGCTCACGCTCATCATAAAACCCTCGCGCCAACTTGGATTGCAACTCATCAAGTTGCTGCCTGGTTCTGACCAGCCGGTAGCGATTGCCGCCAAAACGGGACGCGTCCGAAGTAGCACGATCCAAGTCTTCGCGAATGTGCTGAAAGAACATCGCGCGACGGTTCTGGTCAAGGTGAGCGCCATAGTCGTCATGGCGCGCCCGGAAATCGCGCATGCGGTTCAAGTCATCTGTCAGCATGGCGCGGTCGCGAGGGGCCAAGCGGTTGCCTTCAACGACCGCTTGCAGCGCGGCCGTGGTCTCGTCGAGCTGGCGTTCATCATAGAACCCGCGGGCTAACTTCTGCTGCAACTCATCGAGTTCCATCCGAGTGCGTTCGAGGCGGGCGCGATCCCCCGTGAAGGGAAAGGCGCCGGACGTAGCATGATCGAGATCCTGGCGGATGCGCTGAAACAACATGGCTCGGCCGTTATTCCCCCGGAAGAAGGCATCGCGGTCGCCGTAATAAGCGTCCATGTCCGGGCGGCGGTCGCCTGGGCGGTCGCGGTCGCCCTGGTAGCCGCGGCCTTCGCGCGTGCCAGACGGGCCACGACCTTGGCCACCCCAGGTCAGGCGGAAAGTATATTCCGAGGCCGCACCCTGCGAATCTTCAATCCGGACCACTGCGGGACCGCCGTCTCGCGGTTCAGCTACTAGATTTTGCTGGCCGCGGCCATTCAACCCGGCGAATTGGAAGTTGCCTGGATTCGGCGGCATGGCCGAAGTACATTCAAAACGGCGCCATTGCGGAGGGGCGCCTCCAAGGTTGCGCATGGAGGCATCCGAGCCGCGAATTTCGATTTCGGCCTGACCATCGACCACCACGGTAATGGTACATTGGCCGGCGTTAGGGTTCCCTCCCCCAACTAATCTTGCGCGTTGTGGAATAGGTTGCGCTGCGGCGACCGCAGCCACCGCCATCGCCACAAAGAAAATGCGTTTGTGCATAGTTATCACCCTGAATGTGATCATTGCACGTTGCAGCCCATTCGGGGTGGACATTGCAATCAAACACTTAGCGAGCGCAGACCGACGTTCGGGTGGTGCTTATGGGCCACAGGGTCGATTCCCGCCGCCTCAACCCAGGGTGCGGCCACCATCTACCTTAACCACGGATCCGGTGGTGCAAGTGAGAGTGGCAATGACGGCGGCAACCGCAGCCGCGACCTCCTGCGACGTAGCCAGCCGTCCCAGCGGAGCGCGCGAGGCCTGCTCATCACGCCAGGCTGGGTCGAGCGACTTGACGAATTCGGTATCGACCAACCCGGGCGAGACCGATACCACGCGGATACGCGGCGCCAGAGCGCGGGCGAGGGATTTGGTCATGTTGTCGAGCGCGGCTTTGGAAGCACAATACATGACGTTGCTTCCCATTGCGATTTCGGCCGCGATGGAGGAAACGTTGACGACTACGCCTCCACCGGGGAGCGAGCTGTTATCCAGCAAGCAGCGGAAGGCACGCACGGCGGCGAAGGCGCCGCGGACGTTGGTGGCGAGGATGGCGTCGATCAACTGGTCGTCCAGGGCATCTAGATCGGCGTGCGGAACAAAGCGCGTGATGCCTGCGCAGTTGACCAGCACGTCGCATCCGCCGTAGTCGTTTGCGATCGCGGCGGCGAGACCGGCGAGCGCAGCGGTGTCGGTAACGGGGGCGGGGCGAGCGGAGTGCCCTGCCCCCACCAAGGTTGACACCAATTGGCGAGCGGCGTCGCCCGACCGGTTATAGCCGACGACGACGCGCATCCCTTCACTTGCTAGTTTTGTGCAGATGGCGGAGCCAAGACCTCCGGCGCCTCCGGTGACTAATGCGACTGGGCGCGCGTTAGACATTCTGAACGCTGTAGCGGCGCACGCGCAGGTCGGCCTGCTCCTTATGGCCGGAGAAATTTTCGAGGGCGCAGAGCCGCGAACAGTATTCGCCGATCAGCGTGGAGGCTTCATCGGTGAGCACGCGCTGATAGGTGCAGGTTTTGATAAATTTGCCGACCCATAATCCGCCTGTATAACGTGCCGCTTTCATGGTGGGCAGAGTGTGGTTGGTGCCGATCACTTTGTCTCCGTACGCAACGTTGGTGCGGTGGCCCAGGAATAGCGCTCCATAGTTGGTCATATGGTCGAGGAAGTAATCCGGGTCGCGGGTCAGAACCTGAACATGTTCGGAGGCGATGCGGTCAGCTTCAGCTACGAGTTCGTCGACGGTGTCGCAAAGAATGATTTCGCCATTTTTCTGCCAGGCCTCGCGCGCAATGGCGGCGGTGGGTAACCAGCTCAACAGTTGGTCGATGGCGGCGGGAGTTTCGGCTGCGAGCTTGGCGGAGGTGGTCAGCAAAACGGCGGGGCTGCCGGGGCCATGCTCGGCTTGTCCGATCAGATCGACGGCAGCCATTTCGGGGTCACAGGAATCGTCGGCGATGATTAGCGTCTCGGTGGGACCAGCCAGGAGATCGATGCCGACGCGGCCGAACAACTGGCGCTTGGCTTCGGCGACGTAGGCGTTGCCGGGGCCGACGATCATATCGACCGGCGCGATGCTCTCGGTGCCCAGCGCCATGGCGGCAATGGCCTGCACGCCCCCGAAGACGTAGATTTCATCGGCTCCTCCGAGGTGCATGGCGGCGACGATGGCCGGGTGGGGCGCGCCTTCGAAGGGCGGCGCGGTGGCGATGATGCGCTTAACGCCCGCGGCCTTCGCCGTAACCACGCTCATGTGGGCGGAGGCGACCATTGGATAGCGTCCGCCGGGCACATAGCAACCGACGCTGTTCACGGGGATGTTCTTGTGGCCCAGCACGACGCCAGGGATCGTTTCGACTTCGACGTCCTGGAGCGCCGCCCGCTGCACCAGGGCGAAGTTGCGGATTTGAGTTTGCGCGAACTGGATGTCTTCGATGACTTGCGGCGGTAAGGAGCGGATGCATTCGGTGATTTCTGCGTCAGAAAGGCGGAACGACGGGGGCGACCATTTGTCGAACTTCTCAGAATACTGACGCACGGCCTTTTCGCCGTTAGCGGCAATATCGGCGAGGATGGTCTCGACGGTGTTGCGCACTTGCTGAGTGCTTTCTGCTTTCGCGGCGGCGGACTGGCCGCTTTTCAAATACCGGATCATGCTGAATGGTTCTCCTCGATGTGTCTATTTCTTGGCGGGCGCGGGAAGTGGCTCTGGAAGCGGCGCAGGATTTTCGTAGCCGCGCGTACCGTCCTTGCGGATCGGCCCGGGTCCGAAGCCGAGGTGGTCGCGGTCGACATTATTCTCGCTGCATGCGTATTCGTGAACCTCATCGTCAAAGTTTCCGGCGATCCAGGTACGTGAATAAGTGAACGGGCGGGTATAGAACTTGGGATCTTCGATCAGAGTTTCAACATGGATGTGGTCGGCATCGGGACGGGTCCAGCGTTCGACGACGTGCAGGGCGTCGCTATGCGGGCTGCCGTTTTCGTCGGCCCAGACCTGGGTGTCCTTGAAGCCGATGGAATCGATCACCAGCGTGTTGCCTTCCCAGCGGCCGAGCTCTTCGCCGAAGAACGACGGGTCGGGATCTTCGGAATGCTTGCGCGTGGCGTCGATGGGGATCAAGCGATAGTAGCTGTACCAGTAGAGGAACGCCACCTTCTTGGCGCTTTGCACGATCTCGAAAGGCAGCCCGCTGGCGTTGTGGCGCGGGATGCCGCCGGGGATGCAGAGAGCCTCGGGATCGACGGTGGCAGTGACGTTGTGCTTCCAGGCGGCTTCGCCGGCGGGGGTCAGGGGCAGCTTCAGTCCGGGAAGATCCTTGGCGATGTTGCCGCCGGGGACCATGCCGCGCTGGCCTCTCCAATAGCCGCTGAAGTCGGGATGACCGTCCGTCATACGGGGTGCGGGCTTGGGCGGGCCGGAGGGTTCGGGCGCGGTCATTTCCTGGGCCCAGATTGACGAAAAGATCGGTGAAGAGAGCAGCACCGGCACGACGAGAAGTCCGCGGGCGCGCGCGTAATTGACGTCCATCCAGTATTATTCTATAGCTAAGTACGTCGAGGAGGCGCCGTTGTGACGAAGAAAATCGCGAGATGGGTTGCGGCGATGAGCCTGATGCTGACGATGGCGGCGGCGAAGCCTATGTGGGCGCATCATTCGTTCGCGGCGGAGTTCGACGGGAACAAGCCGATTCGGCTGGAAGGCGTCCTCACCAAGATTGAGTGGACCAATCCGCATACATATTTTTACATTGACGTGGCCGATGACAAGGGCAGCGTGGTGAACTGGGGCTGCGAAGGCGGAGGGCCGGGCGCGCTATCGCGGCGCGGCTTCAAGAAGGGCGACATCAAGCTGGGCGACAAGATTGTGGTGGACGGATATCGAGCGAAAGACGGCTCGCATCTGGTGGACGCGCGGCGAGTCACACTGCCGGATGGGCGAAGGATTGACGGCGGGTCTGAGGGGGATGGCGGACCGCAGGGGCGATAGGTAGATCGCGTGGGTTCCGTCGATGCGGACATAGCGTCGGATTATCGGCAGCGAAAGGGCGACCGGGACCACCATCGCCTGCTGCACGAGTCGGGAGGTTACATTCTGGACTTCAATAGAATGGAGCAAGGCTCTCCTTAACAGTTCTCCTTTAGACGGAGGATAAAAGACCGTAACCCATGCGTACACTAATCTCGATTGCCAGTATTCTTCTTCCCCTTGCGGCCGCTTTCGCGCAAACACCCGTTCCTCAAGCCGGCCACGCACCCAGCGTGGATTCCAGTCCCAAGGTGCAGTTCGTTGCGGTACAGCCCGATGTAAAACTTGAGCTGCTTGATTGGGGAGGAACCGGACGTGATCTCGTGCTACTCGCGGGTGGAGGCAATACGGCTCACGTCTTCGACAGCTTAGCGCGGAAACTCGCTGCACACTACCACGTACTTGGAATTACACGGCGAGGATTCGGGCAGTCGTCCGCACCTCAGTTGGGCTACGATGCGAAGCGACTCGGAGATGACGTTGTTGCAGTTGTTGACTCGCTTCATATCGCTGATCCTGTTCTGATTGGGCATTCCATTGCTGGGGAAGAACTGAGCGCCATCTCTAAATACCATCCAGGGCGGGCTGCCGCGTTGATCTACCTCGATGCTGGGTACTCTTTCGCTCTCTACAATCCGATACATGGCGATTATACCCCGGCCTTGTCTGAGCTCAAAGATGACCTTACTGCTCTCCAGAAGAACCTGTTCGATGATGCACTCATCTCCAAGACGTTAGAGGATCTGGTGCGCTTCCAAACCAATCTCTCAGAGCTTCGGGGAGAGGTGGAAGGTGCAAAGGGTCCGTCTCCGACCGCCGCTGATCGCACCAGCATCGCGGCCTATCAGCAGTACATGAAAGGCTATTACGGTGGCACGATACCGGAAGCAGAGGTCCGTGAGCTTTACCGCATCTCTGATTCCGGAGCTGTGGGCGAATGGCTCGGGCACGCATTCGCGAACCAGGCCGTGATGACGGAAGAAGAACGCTTCACGAGCATCGATACGCCTTCTCTTGCGATTTTTTCTTACCCCTCCGCTCCCTATTCGGTTATGACTCATGACCCGGCGAAGCTCGCGGCTTTTAGGGCCTCTGAATCCAGTCGCAAAGAGGCGCAAATCGCGGCCTTCCGAAACCAGCCCCATGCCAAGGTAGTAGTGATACCCAATGTCACTCACTACATCTTTCTCTCTGATGAATCCGAGGTAGTTGCTCTTATAAGAAAGTTCATAGACGGCCTCTGATGAACACACAATCGCGCTCTCGCAAACGTGCCACGCGGTTGAATAGGGTGCGTCGAGGAGAGCGGCAGTCGCGGCGGATGTAAACTAAAGTTGTGCTGGACACGGACATCCAGATCGTCTCCAATGAAGCCGGGGAACCCACCGCCGTAATCATTCCCATCGAACTGTGGCGGGAGATCGCCTCGGAACGGGAAACTGCGTACCTCCTGAAGTCGGAGACGATGAAGCAGCGTCTGCTGGCGGCAGCTCGACGTCAAAGCGGACTTTCTTTCGAGGCTGTCGTTGAGAAGCTTGGAATTTGATTCCTCGGCGTTCGAGGATCTGGCTTGGTGGATTGAACAAGACCGCGCTCAAGCGCTACGAATAGTCCGCCTTGTGCGTGAAGTTCAGCGGGAACCATTTTCTGGTCTAGGCAAGCCCGAGCCACTGAAGCATGAACTTTCCGGGTGCTGGTCAAGGCGCATCAACCAATACTGAGAGGCAGCGTCGAATCTCGGCTGCCTCTAGTATTTCGTTGAATGTTTGAGTTACGCGCCTAGCAGGCCGCGCTGGCGCTTGATGCGCTCGTCGTGATGCTTGGCGAAGCGCTCGATGCCGTTGAAAATCGACACGGGGTCGAGGTGCGCTTCCTCGATCACTTCTTTTTCGAGTCCGCTGGTGAGCCATTGGTTGTCCCAGTCGGAGGTGAGCGAGTATTCGTCGGTGAGCGGCCCCAGATTCTTCACCGGCCACATGCGACGGGTACCGGTGCTTACGACCATCGCGTCCAAATAAGCTTCGGGCGGCAGCACGGAATTGCGGTAGGCTTCGGGTTGGCGGTCGAAAAGTTCTTCGCTAATCGCAGCGACCACTTTCACGTTGACGCCGGCTTTCTCCATGATTCGGCATTTGGTTCACCAGGTTCACGGTGGAACTGGAGCCTTGCGAGATCACATAACCGTGACGCGGGCCGGGCGCGAAATCGCGAATGACGTAGAAACCCTTCGCAGCGGCTTTGAGGTCCTTATCGCCGAACTTGGAGCGATCGGCCACCGGGAAATCGGGACGCGCGACTTCGATGCTGATGATGCCGACCTTGGGATCGCGGGCGGCGATTTCAGCGGCGGCGAAGTAGCCGGCGGCGACGTCGTTGTAGTCCCAGAAATTCAGGTGAATGGTCTGGCCGCGGGGGAACAGTTTCCACACCTGAGTGGCGAAAATGCCGAAATGAGTGCGTCCGTCGGCGGCGGTCTCGGGACCGGAGTGGCCGGCGAGAATATGCAGCACACCCATGCGGAATTTGCTGTCCTGCGTTTGCTGGCTGA
Source organism: Bryobacterales bacterium (assembly GCA_963779075.1). Taxonomy (GTDB): domain Bacteria; phylum Acidobacteriota; class Terriglobia; order Bryobacterales; family Bryobacteraceae; genus Palsa-187. The sequence continues at coordinate 106,321 of CAVZWS010000006.1, read as the reverse complement.
ACACGCGGGCGGGCGTGTACATAAGCGGCGTGAACGCGCCGTAGGTTCCGCTCAAGGCCCACACCCCGGAAAACTTCGTTGGATCGAGGCTGGCACTCTGGCTGACCAGTCCGATGGCCGATGAAACATTGCCGGCTTCCTGGATCGCGGCTTTCATGCGCGTGCCGGCCGGATTGGTCTCAGGATCGTAGTGGCCCCACAGGCTGCCGTGCTCCACGTTGATGGACTCCGAGAGGTCAGCGGCCAGCGTGATGAAACGGTTGTCGGTGACGTAGTTCATCCACTTGATGATTTCCGAGATGCCGCGGCGAGTGCCTGCGACTTCGCCCGGCTTGCGGAAGAGGACGATACCGACTTGCTTCTGCGCGCCCGTGTAACGGTTCGTCACGGTCACGGTCTGCGGATCGGTGGGGAGATTGGCGACGCGCAGGCGGTCGTCCTGGAAGGGATTGCTCTTGACGTCGAAGTGAATTGGCGTATCATCCTTGACGGTCTCGCCGATTTCGACCAGGCGGTCGGCCAGCCAGTCACCGAGGCCGTCGCGGTCGAGCAGCGACATCACGACATCCATGTTGGTCTTGAACTGGATCAGGCGCTCGCGGGTGTCGGCGACGGCTCCATTGCGGATTCCCTGGAACTCGACGTCGTAGTGGTCTTCGAAAGTCTTGGCGAGGGCGACGAAATAGTCCGAGTTCATCTTCATCGCGTAAGGATGGCTCGGATAGCTGATCAATTGCGGACCGTGGCCGGGGATTTTGCCATCGACGGCGCGGGGCCAATAACCTTTGATGGTCTTGCCGATCATGATCATGGGACGGCGATCTTCCGGGTCCCACTCTTCCATAGTCTTAAGGGCGGCGATCACCTGGCCGTAATCGTTGCCGTCGTCGACAGTGAAAACGTTCCAGCCGTAGGAGGTCCACTGTTCGATCAGGTTGTAGCCGTCGTACTTGCGGTCTATGACACCGCCGAGCAGGACGTCGTCGATGCCAGCGTTGTTATCGGAGAGCATCACGCGCAGGCGCTTACCCACCTTCATGGCGAGAGCCTGGGTCTTGAGCTCCTGGGCGTGGCCTTCGGTCATGGCGAACTCGCCTTCGAAGGCTAGGATCTTGGGTGAGCCGGGAGCGCCGACGATATCCCAGAACGCAGCCTTACCGGCGGCGCAGGCCATGCCGACGCCGGAGGGTCCGCCGTTGACGTCGTTGGTGACGTCGATGCTTTCCGCGTGTCCGGCCAGGGCTTTGATCCCGCGAGCTTTGGCTTGAGCAAAGAGCGGCATATCCTCCAGGCCGTTTTCCTGCAGGATGGTCTTCATGGGAGCCGCGCCGCGGCGGAATCCAAGGGCGTCAATGGGCAGGATGGCGACCTTGGGATCGACATAGTACCGCTTATCGCCGGTGAGCTTATACTTGCGCTCCATGGCCTGGCTGAGGATCATCCACAATGCGTAGCAAGTGGGAATACAGTGGCCACCGGCCAGCATGAACTTATCGCTGAAAGGATGCTTGGGGCGGCGAATGTCCCAGCGCAAGCCGCCGAGCGATGGACCGGCTAAATGGATCGCCACGTTGTAAGGCGTGTAGGCGAGCGGACCACCGAAGTGTCCGGTCTGCGCATAATTGCCCAGCAGCGACAGGGCCATGCAGGTCATGAATCCGACGTCTTCGAGACCTTCACGGTCGTAAGGCACGCTCAGGGCTTCAATCGGCGACAACAAATTATGGGTACTCAAGGAATCTTTCAACCTTTCGGGTTAGGTTTCGCGACGCGCGCGGACACCCTCATAGCATACCGTCAACCGTTAGATAAATCATCTGGCTTAGCGGACAGTCGAAGAGAGCATTCGACGATGCGGTGCACGGCCCGCGGGAACACGCTTGTGAGGATGCGGCATGACGCTGGAGATTGAAAGCGGGAGATCCGGCGCAGGGGAGCTCCAACATCAATTGCAGGTCGGAGGTCCACCAATTGAGATCGGGAACTCACCCTGTCCTCCGCATTGCGAAGGGCGCCGGACGTTGCATTTGGATTTAACCACGGGGTGCAAATTAAGTTCAACCTATCTTTCGTATAATCGCATCACTTCGGCATTTGCGCCCTGAGCCAAGTGAATAAGCAAATGGTAAAGTTAATATCGCGCGTTGCGCCAACATCGCCGCAGCCATGGCCCTAGATTTCCTGAGACCGGTATCGCGAGTTGAGCGTTTTGTTGTACTGGGGAGTTGTATCCTGGCGATTGCCGGTCTCACGGTGGCCGGACGCCTCTTGGGACGGGAAGTGCCGCTGGGAGGCTTTTATCTGCTTCCACTGGCGGTCGCGGCGGCATTTATGTCGCGCTGGGCGATTTTTTGCCTGGCCATCGCAACTGCCATCATAAGCGAGTATTACGGACCTTATCCCTGGGATCCGGGTTCCCTTCAAAGGCTGGCGTTGGCGATTGCAGCCTTCACCGGCGGTGGCTTATTTGCAGGCGAACTGGCGCGCAACCGCCGGATCACGATTGCGTTGCTGCGTAAGACCCAGGAAGAGGCTCGGGTTCGGCTGGATGCGGTGACGGAGATGCGGGCCTTGGTCGAGAGCAGTCCGGTGGGCCTGATCACGGTCGATTCCGATGGGAAAATTGGAATGGCGAACACCGCCGCCAGCCAACTGCTCGGATTCGTTTCCGGATCGCCCGAAGGCTATCCTATTGAAGATTACATTCCAGTGCTTGCCAGACTCCTTCGTTCGCCGCAGGCTTTGAAGTTGATGCAGACCAAAGTGGAGGCCAGTGGGCGCCGGTGCACCGGAGAGACGTTCCTCTCACAAGCCTGGGTCACCTCTTACGACGAAACCGCCGGACGGCGGCTCGCGGTGGTCTTATCCGACGCGACGGAACTCATTCGCGACCGTGAGGAAAGCGGACTGAAACAGTTGCTGACGAATTCGCGGATCGTTGCCGGAGCCGTCTCCCACGAGCTTCGAAACCTGGCGGCGGCGGGGTCGGTGGTCTATCACAATTTGAGGCAACACAACAATTCCGGTGAGAGTAAGGACTTCCAGGCGCTGGGGACGGTGCTCGAAAGCATCTTGCGGCTCTCCTCCAGGGATTTGGCGGACGCCAGTGAAGAAGTGCTGGAGGGCGTCCAAGTAGGCGAACTGCTGCAGGAACTTCGCGCCATCATTTCGCCGTCGCTCGAAGCGGCGGGGGTCAGCTCCGACTGGGAGGTAGAGGAGTCGCTTCCTCCGATTCGCGTCAATCGCTCGGGCCTCCTGCAGGTTTTCCTGAATCTCACGAAAAATAGCCGTGGCGCCTTGCAGGATGTTCCCAATGCGCGGATCCGGGTGGCGGCCTATTCGCTGGATTCCTCCGTGGTGATTCGCATTTCCGACAATGGACCGGGAATATCGTCGGCGGAGCGGCTGTTCCAGCCGTTCCAGCCGGGCGCCTCTTCCACGGGTCTGGGTTTGTTTGTCTCCCGGGCCATCATACGGACCTTTGGCGGCGAACTTCATCACCTGCAGCCAACCGGGGAATGCTCGTTTGTGATCGAGATTCCCGCCATGGTTGCCAGCGAGTAAGATCATGCCTCCCACCACCCGCATCCTGCTCATTGACGACCATTCGCTGTTCCGCGAGGCGATCGCGCGGCTGCTGAGCGCAGAACCGGACTTCGAAGTGGCAGGCGAATGCCCCACTGTAGAGGAAGGGCTGAAGCAACTGCAATCCGCCAATCCCGACGTGGTTCTGCTGGATATCAATCTGGGCTTGCAGCAAGGCGGAGCGTTCCTGAACCTGGCATGGGAGCAAGGCTTTAGCGGGAAGGTGCTGGTGGTGACGGCGGGCGTGAGCAAGATTGAGGCGGCGCGCCTGATGGAACGGGGATGCTCCGGAATCGTGCTGAAACACGAGCGTCCGCAATTGCTGGTGGAACGTATCCGGGGGTTGATGCAAGAGACTGCCGAGCGCCCCCTCGGCGAGGCTGCCGATCTCAGTCAATACGACCCTTCGGGCCAGGCGAATGTAACGCCCTTTACTCCTCGCGAGCGTCAGATCCTGCGCGGTGTTTTCTCTGGAAAATCGAACAAGGAAATGGCGCACGATTTGAGCATGTCCGAGTCGTTGGTCAAATCTGTTCTGCAGCAACTCTTCGCGAAGACTGGAGTGCGCACGCGTTCCCAGTTGGTCCGTACCGCCATCGAACGCCACTGGAAGGACCTGGAAGAAGAGTCGGGAGAACGGTAAAGGCGCAGCGAGTGCGGGCAGCTTTTCTCTGCTACGATCCGGTTTGTTACGATCGGGGACATGCAGATCCTGGTCGTCGAAGACGAACAGCGGATGGCCGAGTTGCTGCGGCGCACTCTGCAGGAAGAAGGTCATCAGGTGATCATGGCCTCGGACGGCAAGGAGGGCTTCGAGATAGCCCGATCGTCGTCTTTCGACGTGATCATACTCGATGTGATGCTGCCGGGCATGGACGGGGTGACCGTCGCGCGGCAACTGCGTGAACGCCGGAATCAAACACCGCTGTTGATGCTGACGGCGCGGGACGCTCCGGCGGATATCATCAAAGGCCTGGATTGCGGCGCCGACGACTATCTGACCAAGCCTTTTTCAATAGACATCTTGCTGGCCCGTATCCGTGCGGTCAGCCGCCGGGGAGCAGTCGCGCGTCCCGTCTGCCTGGAAGTCTGCGACGTGAAGCTGGATCCGGGCAGCCGGCAAGTGACCCGGGCAGGCGAGCTGCTGGGTTTGACGCCGCGAGAATATAAACTTCTTGAGTTGCTGATGCGAAATCCGGGCCGTGCGATTAGCCGCGGCAGCATTCTTGAATCGGTGTGGGGGTTCGACAGCGACGTGAATGAGAATACGCTGGAGGTCTTCGTGCGCCAACTTCGGCTTAAAGTGGACACCCGCGAGCCTAAACTCATTCACACGGTTCGCGGATTCGGTTACACGATGAGGGAGCCATGACGCTATATGCGAACCCGCTCGCTCTGCTTTCGTTTAACGATTGGTATGCGGCGGCGCTGACGGGCCGTCTGGCCATATTCGAACCCTGCTCTTGGCTTCTCTGCGATCGCTACCTATCGGAAGGCCCGCCGCCCTTTTACATTCCCAGATTCCTTTGAAATCCTGGTATTCGGCCGCTAGCTAATTTCGCGCCGGTTTCGGCTCCTGCATTCGGACTCGATGGCACTGCGGGCACTTCCACTTTCTCTTCTTGTGGTAGATGTGCCCTTTCAATTCTTTCATCGGAATTTTACAGCGCCGGCAGGTCACGGATAGCCCTTTCCTGTTTAGCCTCGCACGGTATCAAGGTAGGATGGACTTTCGCCTTGTGAACACCTACGACGAGTTACGCTACAACAACCTTCCCAACCTGGAGACCCATCCCAACCGGCTATCGGTGCTGGCGAAACTGGCGGGACTCGAACCGGCTCCCGTAGAGACATGCCGGGTGCTGGAGTTGGGCACCAGTGAAGCGGCCAATATCATCGGGATGGCGGTTGCGCTGCCAGGCGCGGAGTTCGTGGGCGTGGATCTGGCGCAAGAGCCTCTAGCGCGCGGACGGCGGGTGATTGACGATCTGGGATTGCGGAATATCCGTTTACTGTGCAAGAACCTGCTGGAGCTTGACGAGCCGCTCGGCACGTTCGATTACATCCTTACCCACGGCATTTACGGATGGACGCCTCCGGAAGTGGGCGAGAAGATTCTGGAGATCGCTGAGCGCTGCTTGACTCCAGAAGGAGTTTCTTTCGTCAGCTACAACGCGCAACCGGCCGGGCACATCCGGAGGTTGGTGCGCGAGATGATGTTGTATCACGCCAGGCGCTTCGAGAATCCGGCGGAGCGCCTGGCGCATGCACGCGAGTTCCTGAAGATTCTGGCACTGGGACGTCCGGAACCGGAGGCCTTTGACGCTGCAGCCGCCGGCTACGCGCGAGTCCTATTGGATCACAGCGACAGTGCTCTGTTTCATGACGACTTGGCGCCGGCATATGAGCCCGTCTACTTTCACGAATTCGCGGCACGCGCGGAGGCACACCAACTTCAATACCTGGGTGAGGCTAGCGGCTACGATGCGCCACGAAACTTGCGGGCCGAAGCCGTCGAAGCGGTGCGTACCATGGCTGGGGGCGATCGAATTGCCGAGCAGCAGTATCTCGATTTTTTGCGCATGCGTGGCTTCCGCAAATCGCTGCTGTGCCATAAAGGCAGAGCACTCACGCATGAATGGGACGCTTCGCGAGTGGTGGGTTGCTATGCGACCACGGCGGCCAGCGAAGACGAAGGCGGCGCATTCGTCGGCACAGATAAAGTCCGCATGACAACCACTCATCCGGTGCCGATCGAGTACATGCGGCGATTGATTCAGTCCCGGCCCGAGCCGGTACAGATCGAACCGGGCCACTCACACGTCGCCCTGGAATTGTTCAAGGTGGGTATCATCGAGTTGTATGCGGCACGCGGGATAGCTGTCGTCGCGGGAGAAAAGCCTCACGCTAGTCCGCTGGCGCTGTATCAGGCGGCACATGGAGCACCTGTGGTAACAACGCTGTGGCATCGGGCGCTCGAAATCGAGGGCGAGGACGCGCGGCGGATGCTTACACTCCTGGACGGAACCAGGGATCGCGAAGAGGTGTGCCAGGCGATGGAATGTTCGAGGGAGCGCCTGGACGCAGAACTGCATATGCTGGGCCGATTGGGATTGCTGGTCGGGTAACGGTTACTGTTGCACGTAATCCCACTCAGCCGCGCCCCTTTGGGCAAGCGCCTGTACGTCTCCAGGTAACAGGTAGCGCTGATCGGCGAGGGATTTCGCAGCCGCTTCGAATTTCTTCAGGTAATCGTCTTTGCCGGCGTAACGTTCTTCGATGGAAAGACGCGGATCGCCGGTCTTCATACGCTCGGCTTTGGTACGGGCAAACGGAATGAACGAGCCGGTCTGCGTGGCGAGCATTTTCGGCGCACCGGCTTCCCGGGCCCGCAGGTTCCAGCCCGTGTAGGTCGCCAAGGGAACCGCAAGCTCGGGCATGCGAATGCCTGCGACATCGAGACCGTCCTGATCCACTTGCGGGACCATCAGAGGATAAGGCTGGCCGATTTCGGGCGGCTCCTGGGTCGCGATGCCTTTGGTGCGGAAATCCGGACCGTAGTTGGACGGATAGGCGAGATGCATGATGGTCGGGAAAGCAATCCCGGGGATTTTGGGAAACTGAACGCCGGCAAGCGGCACCAGTTCGTGCGCCGCGACGCGCGGATATTTCGAAGGCGGCGGCTCCGCGCCGTTTCTTACCCAGGCGTCCATGTCCCCGAGCAGCGCGCGGAAGGTCCAGGTGTAGGGGTTGGGATTCGCCAGGTTCTGCGTGCCGCGCCGCGCCGGCGGGAATGGCGAAGGCCCATGCTGTCCGCCACTGAACATATAGATGCGCGTGGTGGCGGGCAGCTTGACGTCGCCGCTTCCATCGAGCGCAGTGTGGATCAGGGAGGCGGCGCGGCCATAGTATTCATACTCCGAATTCATATAGAAGATCTTGGGCCAGAATTCCGGAGGGAGCGAATGCGTCAGCAAACCGTCCTTCATGCCGGTCTGCGGATCGTTCTGTTCGAGATCGGTAAAAGGAAAGATGTCCACCGGCGTGAGCGTGTTCGCAAAAGGATTGCTATCGCGCGAGGGCTGGGCGAAACGCATGTTAAAGCCGCCGCGACCACCACCCGCGACGTCAATCAGCATGCTGTCGAAGACCTTGCGATCCCGCTCATCGCGATTGAAGCCGTAGTACAGCATGGTGCGGAGGAAACGGCCGCTCTGCGAGACACCGAATCCGTAGGCGCGCTTCAGCGGGGTGTTGGGGGCAGCCGCGCCGGCTACGAAGCCGCCGTAACGCAGCCAGGAAACTATATCGCGCACGGCTGCGAAACCGGTGCCGGCCACTGGAGGATTCTCGGAAGTGTAAACCAGCTCGTAAATGCGGCCGGGATCGAAGCCGTTCTTGGGGACGATGGTGGCGCCACTTTCAATGTGCCAGTCGGCGCGGGGAATCGTAGTGCGCGGGCCTTCCACCTGGTCGCGGACAGTAAGGCGGAGATTGGGATCATCAGGATTCAGAACCGTGTAGGGCTTGTGATTGCGATCGGCGACGCTGTAGCTGGCTTCATGGCGATCCGGCGTGAGTTCGGCGCGCACGATGCCCTGAATCCCGTGCGCGACTGGCGGATAGAGATAGACCAGGTGCGGGGCGTCCGGCATGTCGAACTGCCAGCCCACCCACAGCAGTGTGTAGCCCTGATTCATCAGCAGGCCGTCGCCGAAGTCATCGGAACTGCGCGGGTCAAACGAAGTAGTGGCGCGGTTGAAGTGGGTCAACATGCTCTTGTTGCCGCGGTTCGACACTTCATAGAGCACGGTGCCATTGCCCTTCTTGGGGTTCTTAGGGCGGAGCAGAAAGACGTCGGAGGAAAACTCCACCATGCCGTCGTGGTTGCGAGGAGCTTTGTCGATATCGACGATGGCCTGATTCGCCGCAAGCTTGGGATTCACCACGAAATGAGCTTTGCCGACGATGCGCTCATAGGCGCCTACGTTGCCGAAAGCCTTGCCATCGAGAATATCGGAGCGTTCCTTGATATCCAAGCGCACGACGGCTGATTGGGCGACTGCGGTAACCAATAGAGAAACGAGAAATGCGTTTTTCAACATGCGCGACTCCTACTCGAATTTCTTTCCGCCAATATAGACGGCGCTGACGGTGCGGGTATTCAGGATGTCATCCAGAGGGTTCTTGTCGAGCACGACCAGGTCTGCCATCTTGCCCTTGGCCAGCGTGCCGTAATCCTTGTCGATACCCAGGATCTCGGAGTTGGTTTTCGAGAACGCCTGAATTACCTGCATCGGCGTCATGCCGTACTTCACCATCAGCTCCATTTCGAGGTGCTCGAAGAATCCTTCAAAACGCGCCGGGCTGGGGCCGCTATCGGTGCCGAGGCCGATGCGCACTCCCGCGTTCACCATCTTGGTGAAATTCCTGGAGGCGATTTCAAGATCGCGCCGATTCAGCGCAAGATCGGCAAGCTTGGATTGCTGATCCTTTAATTTGGTCTTGGCGAATTCGATACGCTTGGGATCGAAGAAGCGGCGGAGGAACGGATCGTCCAGCCAGGCAGGCGAATCTGCGTATACGAACGACGACAGCTCGCGAACCAGGGTAGGCGTGATCGCGACCTTCTTGGCCTTCATCATGGCGATGAAGGAGTCGTCCACTTCGCGGTCGCGAACCTCGTGGGCTAGCATGTCGATTCCCTGCTCCATCACAAGTTTCGCGTCGGCGTAATCGTGGATGTGCGCGAAGGCTTTCATGCGATGCTTGTGGGCCTGGTCGATGACGGCGGCGGTGATCTCCGGCCGCAGCTTGGCGACGGTGCCGCGGCGGTCGTCCACCACGACTTTCACGGCGTCGGCGCCCTTCTTGTATAGCTCTTCCACTTTGAGGCGCGCGATGTCGGGCGTGGGCGCGTCCTTCTCGAACTCGAAGCGCTGTTGGACCGTGTAGGCGCGGGCGCCTTTGATGTCGCCGTGGCGCTGCTCGTCGCGAATCTTGAGGACATCGTCGCCATCGCCGCCCATGCCGATGGTGGAAGTGACGCCATAGAGGGCAAAGTGGCGGAGCTTCAGCGCGGGATCATCGCTGATGTGCGAATGAGCGTTGATAATGCCGGGGATGATGGTCTTGCCCGTGAGGTCGATCACCTGCGCGTCCGGCGGGGTCTTGACCTTCGCCGCGGGACCCACGGCGGCGATGCGGCCACCGGACATAATGATGGTCGCGTCGCGAAGGGGCGCGGCGCCGGTACCGTCAATGACAGTGGCGTGGGATAGGGCGATGGTTTGGGCGGATGCGCTCAAGGCGGCCGCCAGCGCGAGGAAAATTGCATGTCTCATACGTTTTGACCATGATACATTGATCCCATGAACATGCAGGACACAACCAGACGAACTTTCACGTCCGCTGCGATGCTGGCGCCGCTCGCCCGGTTGCTCAATGCTCAAGGCGCTAAGAAGAGCTTCACGTTTCATGGCAAGGTGGAATCGATTGACGCTCCGTCAAAGAGCATGACGGTCGATGGCGACAAAGTGGAAGGTTGGATGGAAGCCATGTCGATGAAATACGCGGTGAACAACGCCGACGTGTTCAAGACCGTCAAGGTCGGCGATAGCATTGAAGCAACCGTCTATGACGGGGAATACAAGCTGTATAAGGTCCACGTCGTCAAGCCAGCCGCAAAGAAGTAAGTCCCTGCTCTACAGATAGATAGAAGATACCAGACTGATTCGATCTGACAGGACCAATTTGGTCTGATATACTTAAGTCCGGATGTTGAAGCTGACCAAGAAGGCGGACTACGGGCTAATTGCTCTGCGTCATCTCGCAGTGGCCCGGCCGCGTGCGAGTGCTTCAGCAAAAGACATCGCCGATTCCTACGGCATTCCGTTGCCGCTGCTGTCGAAAGTCCTGCAAAAACTGGCGCGCGGCGGACTGTTGATTTCCGAGCAGGGCACGAATGGCGGCTACCGATTGGCGCGCGAGGCACGGGACATTTCGGCGCTCGAAGCAATCCGCGTCATCGACGGCCCCATCATTTTGACCAAGTGCTTCACGGAGCACGCCGGCTGCGATCAGACCGCATTGTGCCCGGTGCGCGAGCCGCTACGTAAAGTGCACGAAGGCATTCTGAGCTTACTGGCGAACATTTCTCTGGCGGATTTGGCGAGCGAAGAGATGCAGATTCCTAGCGTCCGGCCGCCCCTGCAAAACATCCAATTAACGAGGCTTTCTGGGACTACCTAACGGCAACAGCATGAAACTACCCATTTACATGGACAATCACGCCACTACGCCGGTCGATCCGCGCGTGTTTGAGGCGATGCGGCCGTACTTGACCAACATCTTCGGCAACTCGGCCAGCCGCAATCACAGTTTTGGCTGGGAAGCGGAAGAAGCGACGGAGAAGGCGCGGAAGCAAGTGGCAAGCCTGATCGGCGCGACCTCGAAGGAAATCGTTTTCACTAGCGGCGCGACGGAATCGGATAACCTGGCGCTCAAAGGCGTAGCCGAGATGTATGCCGAAAAGGGCAACCACATCATTACCGCCGCCACCGAGCACAAGGCGATTCTCGATACCTGCAAGCGCCTGGAAAAGCATGGGACACGGGTCACTTATCTGCCGGTGCAGCAGAACGGCCTGGTGGATCTGGATCAATTGAAAGCGGCCATCACGGACAAGACGGTGCTCATTAGCATCATGCATGCCAACAACGAAATCGGCGTGCTACAGCCGATTCGCGAAATCGGCAGGATCGCCCGGGAACGCGGCGTGCTGTTGCACACCGACGGAACGCAGGCGGCAGGCAAGGTTCCGGTGAACGTGCTCGACGACAACATCGACCTGATGTCGATCAGCGCGCACAAAATCTACGGACCCAAGGGCGTGGGCGCGCTGTATGTGCGGCGGCGCAACCCGCGCGTGCAGTTGACGGCGCAGATGGATGGCGGCGGACATGAGCGCGGCATGCGGTCGGGCACGCTGAATGTGCCGGGAATCGTGGGGTTGGGTGAAGCGTGCGCTCTGGCGCAGGCGGAGATGCCTGCGGAGTCCAAGCGTATGGCGTTTTTGCGCGACAAGCTGAAGGATCGGTTGATGAACTCGCTCGACGAGGTGTACATCAACGGGACGCTGGAGCACCGGCTGCCGAACAACCTCAACATCAGCTTCGCGTATGTCGAAGGCGAGAGCCTGCTTATGGGGATCAACGAAATCGCAGTGTCGAGCGGATCGGCTTGCACGTCGGCAACGCTTGAGCCCAGCTATGTTTTGAAAGCTCTGGGCGCAGGCGACGATCTGGCGCATTCGTCGATTCGATTTGGTCTCGGCCGTTTCAATACGGAAGAAGAAGTGGATTACGTCGCCGGCAAAGTGATTGAAGTGGTGAAGAAGCTGCGCGAGCTTTCGCCGCTCTACGAGATGTTCAAGGAAGGGATTGATTTGACCAAAGTGCAGTGGACTGCGCACTAATCAGGTTAAAGGAAAACACTATGGCATATTCAGACAAAGTCGTTGACCATTACAATAATCCACGCAACGTCGGTTCACTCGATAAGAGCGATCCCAATGTTGGCACCGGCATGGTGGGCGCACCCGAATGCGGCGACGTCATGAAGCTGCAGGTGAAGGTGAATCCGGAAACCGGGGTCATCGAAGACGCCAAATTCAAGACCTTCGGCTGCGGCAGCGCCATCGCAAGCTCGTCGCTGGCGACGGAGTGGCTGCGCGGCAAAACCGTGGACGAAGCCTTGGCGATCAAGAACACCGACATCGTCACGGAGCTGAGTCTACCCCCGGTTAAGATCCACTGCTCGGTGCTGGCGGAAGACGCCATCAAGGCGGCTATTACCGACTATAAGGCGAAGGCCAAGCCGGTACCGGCCGAGGCGGCAAGGGTTTAAGGCTGGTTCGACATGGTCACCGTCACCCCGAAAGCAGTCGGTAAGATTCGCGAGGCGTTTCAGCGCGAGGGCGTGAACGGAGGCCTGCGTCTGGGCGTCCTGGGCGGCGGCTGCTCGGGCTTGAGCTATCAATTCAAGTTCGATGTGAAACCGCGGCCGACGGATCAAATCCTCAATTTCGACGATGTGAAGGTTTTCATCGATCCCAAGAGCCTGGTGTTTTTGGATGGGATGACGCTCGACTGGAAGGATTCGCTGATCCAGTCAGGCTTCATTTTCGAGAATCCGAATGCCAAGAAAAGCTGCGGCTGCGGGACGTCTTTTTCTGCCTGATGCAGTTCTACGATGCGCTCGGGCTGGAGCCTAAGCTCTCGCTCGATTCAGAGGAACTCAAGAAGCGTTTTTACGAGCGCAGCCGCCAATGGCATCCGGATCGATTCAGCCGGGCTGGCGCGGACGAGCAACAGAAGTCGCTTGAGATGACCTCGATGCTGAACGACGCCTTTCGTACTTTGCGCGATCCGATCGCGCGGGCCGAATATTTTCTGGATCAGAAGAGCATCGTGCCATCCAAGCACGTGCCCCCCGAACTATTGGAAGAAGTTTTCGAAATGAACATCGCGCTGGAAGAACTGAGGGCGGGCGACGAAGCGGCGCGGCCTCAACTGGCGCAGGCGCGCGAGCGGTTCAACCACATGCGGGATGAAATCGATCACGGACTTTCGGTGCTGTTCGGGCGCTACGACCAGGGTCATGACGCTTCCCACCTGCTGGCGATCCGGAGCGTCCTCGACCGGCGGCAGTATGTGGCGAACTTGATCCGTGACGTTGAAAAGGAACTGAATGTCCACGTTTCAAATTGATTTTGGGAACGATCAAAAGCAGATCGTCGGCATCGACCTGGGCACTACCAACAGCCTGATTGCGGTAATGGAACCCACCGGGCCGCGCATCCTGAGCGGAATCGTGCCCAGCGTGGTGTCGGTGACGCCATCGGGCGAGGTTGTCGTGGGCGCCGAGGCGCGCGAGATGCTGATCACGCATCCGGAGCGGTCGGTCTATTCGGTAAAGCGGCTGATGGGACGCGACGCCGCGGATGTCCAGGAAGAGTTGAAGCTGTTCCCGTTCCGTTTGGCGGACTCAAGCGGTTCTGTGTTGAAGCTGCAGTTGGGCGATAAGGTAGTGACTCCTCCCGAAGTATCGGCGCATATCCTACGCAAACTCAGGATGGACGCGGAAACAGAACTCGGCACGCCGATCACGCAGGCTGTCATCACGGTGCCGGCGTATTTCAACGACGCGCAGCGGCAGGCGACCAAAGACGCGGGGCGCATCGCCGGATTGGACGTTCTCCGCTTGGTGAACGAACCGACCGCGGCCGCCCTGGCCTACGGGCTCGATAAACGCAAGGAAGGAATCGTCGCAGTCTACGATTTCGGGGGGGGTACGTTCGACATTTCGATTTTGCGTCTACATGAGGGCATCTTCGAGGTGCTGGCGACTAACGGCAACACTCACCTGGGCGGCGACGACATCGATAATTTGCTATTACAGATTGCGTTCGAGGATATTCAAGCGGATTGGGGCGAGGATGTATCGGTGAAGATCGACGCAGTGCAGTTGCTGCGCCGCGCGGTAATTCAGGCGAAAGAGCAGCTGTCGTTCGTCCCTTCCATCGAGATTGAGTTCGAATACTCGGGCAAGCGGTATGTGCGGGATATCGGCGTCGATGTGTTCAACCGGCTGATTCAGCCTATCGTCGAACGGACGCTTGGGCCCTGCCGGGCGTGCATCGCTGACGCGGGCGTGAGCGTTGAGGACATCAATGAGGTTGTGATGGTGGGCGGATCGACGCGAATTCCGCTGGTGCGGGCGGAAGTCGAGAAGCTGTTTCGCGCGCGGCCGCATACCGAACTGAATCCGGATGAAGTGGTGGCGTTGGGCGCGGCCGTACAGGCCGGAATCCTCTCGGGAGACGTCCAGGACCAACTCCTGCTGGACGTAACGCCGCTCTCGCTGGGCATCGAGACCATGGGCGGGCTAGTGTCGAAACTGATTCATCGCAATTCGACGATTCCAGCGTCGGCTACCGAGCAATTCACCACTGCTGTCGACGGACAGAAGAATGTTTTGATCCATGTGGTCCAGGGCGAGCGTGAGCTGGTGAAGGATTGCCGAAGTCTGGCCCGCTTCGATCTGAAAGACCTGCCGCCAATGCCTGCCGGCTTGGCGCGCATCGAGGTGCGATTCCTGATCGACGCCAATGGGATTTTGAACGTCACGGCGAAAGATCTTCGGACGGGTAAAGAACAGAGTATGGACGTGAAGCCGTCTTATGGATTGTCGGACCAGCAAGTGGAAGCGATGATCCTGGAGTCTTTTGAAAAGGCTCAAGATGATTTCAAGGAGCGACAAGTGCGTGAGGCGCGCGTCGAGGCAGACAGCATTTTGGCGGCGGTCAAGAAAGCCCGCAATGACGACGCGTTCCGCTCGCTTCCCACGGAAGTTCGCGCGAAAATCGACTGGGATGTCCAGGTGTTGCTGAGGGTTTATAACGAAAACGATTATTTGCTGATTCGTGAGAAGATCGAGCAGCTGAACCAGTCGACGCACGCGCTCGCGGAGAATATGATGAACACCGCCGTGCGCGGCGCATTGAAGGGCACCAAGATCTGAGGAGGCTGTATGCCTAAACTGAGTTGGACCGACATCGAAGACATTGCGCTCGCGCTTCGCGATAAATATCCCGATCAGGACCCGTCGTTCATCCGCTTCACGGACCTGCATAAGTGGATCACGGAACTGGATGGGTTCGACGACGATCCGAAGAAATCCAACGAATCCAAGCTCGAAGCGATTCAAATGGCGTGGCTGGAAGAATTCAACGATGAATAGTCGGGTACCGCGTGCCGCTGCGCTGGTTACGGCGTTTACGATCGCGATTTGGGCGCAGGCCCCGCGCAATACGCGACGCCCCGTTCATGCCCGTGCAGCCGCGACTGAACCGATCGGCCTCACTCCCGAGATGCGAATTGTTGTGGGCCATATAACCGCGAACTCGCTGCGCGGGGCCGTGTCGTTTCTGGCTTCCGACTCATTGGAAGGTCGGGACACTCCGTCGCGCGGATTGGATATCGCGGGCGAATATATCGCGTCGCAGTTCCGCCGCCTGGGATTGGAACCGGCGGGCGACGACGGATACTTTCAGAGCGTGGTTCTGAAGCCGGAAGATCCGGACTCGCCGAAAGCGCGCAATATCGCAGGGATTCTGCGCGGCTCGGACCCGCAGCTTAAGGACACGTATGTGATGTTGAGTTCGCATTACGATCACGTTGGGCTCGCACAATCCGGAGACGACAGGATCTTCAATGGCGCGAACGACGACGCCAGCGGGACGGCTTCGGTGCTGGAAGTGGCCAACGCCTTGGCGGCTTTACATCCGCGCCCGAAGCGCAGTGTCCTGTTCGTTTTGTTCTGCGGTGAGGAAAAAGGGTTGCGTGGATCACGCTATTACGTGGACCATCCTCTCGTTCCACTCGGCAACACGGTTGCGGATCTGAACCTGGAACAACTGGGGCGCACGGACGCGCCGGAAGGGCCGCATCTCAGGAGTGCGAACGTCACAGGATTCGATTTCTCCGATATGACGCCGATCCTGGTGGATGCGGGAAAGCGGGTTGGAATTGCGGTCTCGAAAGACGCGAAGGCGAGTGACAAATACTTTGACCTGAGCGACAATGAGCCAATTGCGAAGGCGGGGATCCCGGCGCATACGCTGAGCGTCACCTATGAGTTCCCGGACTATCACGCAGTCGGCGACGAGTGGCAGAAGATCGATTACGACAATATGGCCAAGGTGGACCAAGCCGTCGGCATCGCAACCCTAAGACTCGCCCAGGCGATCACGGCTCCGCATTGGAACGAAGCTTATCCGGCGGCCAAGCCCTACGCCGATGCGGCGAAGAAGTTGCACGAGTAGCCGTTACTACTTGTTTGCGGCTAGCGCTTTCACGATCTCGCCCAGGAATCCTTTGGCGTCACCGAACAGCATCAGCGTCTTGTCGTTATAGTAGAGCTCATTATCGATGCCGGCGAATCCCGGGTTCATGCTGCGCTTAATCACCATGACGGTGTGGGCTTTGTCTACATCCAGGATCGGCATGCCGTAGATC
The DNA here is from genome assembly GCA_963779075.1 of Bryobacterales bacterium. Lineage (GTDB taxonomy): Bacteria > Acidobacteriota > Terriglobia > Bryobacterales > Bryobacteraceae > Palsa-187. Next base: position 89,657 of record CAVZWS010000006.1, on the reverse strand, counting down.
GGGCTGGTCTTGTCGTGGCGCGCGGCCGGATTCACCACGTCGTTGGCGCCGATCACCAGCGCGACATCGGCCTCGGCGAAATCCGGATTGATGTCTTCCATCTCATGCAGCTTGTCGTAGGGGATGTCGGCCTCAGCGAGCAGAACGTTCATGTGGCCCGGCATGCGTCCGGCAACTGGGTGAATCGCAAAATCGACTTGCACACCGCGCTTGTTCAGGATGTCCGTAAGCTCGCGAAGCTTGTGCTGCGCCTGAGCGACGGCCATACCGTACCCCGGAACCACGATCACGCGGCGGGCGCTTTCGAGAATCGACGCTGCGTCTTCGGGCGTCGCAGAGCGCACCGGCTTGGTAGAGGCCTGCGCCACACTGGTGACCGTCGCCGCGCCAAATGCGCCGAACAATACGTTAGTGAAGGACCGATTCATGGCCTTACACATGATCACCGAGAGGATAAAGCCAGACGACGCGTTCAGTGCGCCAGCGATGATTAGCAGACGGTTGCCCAACGCAAAACCCATGGCGGCACACGCGGCGCCCGCGTAAGAGTTCAGCAGTGCAATCACGGTGGGCATGTCTCCGCCGCCGATGGGCATGATCAGTAAAACTCCGAAGAGCAGCGACAATGCCGTAAAGGCTGGAAACACCCACACCGGGGTGGGCGTTGCGATCATCCAGATGCCCAATACCGCAGCGAAGGCGAACAGAATCAGATTGACGAAGTTCTGGCCCTTATACGTCATGGGTCGCGTGGGTACAAGCTCCTGCAGCTTCCCAAACGCCATTACGCTGGCTGTGGTGGTGAGATATCCCAGCAAGCTTTCAACCACGATCGCTACCATCTTGGCGCCGGTAGTAGGATCGCCGGCAGCGACATCCTTGTAATATTCCGCGGAGCCAACCAGCGCAGCCGCCAGCGCACCGAAGGCGTGCGATAAAGCGGTCAACTGCGGAACCGAAGTCATCGGCATCAGATACGCCAGAGGCACACCAACGGCCGCGCCCGCGACAAACGCTATGAAAATCCACTCATAATTGACCACCTCGTGACGGAGCAACGTCCCGATGACGGCCAGCAACATCCCAAACTCGCCGGCGCGCACGCCTCGGCGAGCGGTGACCGGAGAGCTCAACCATTTGATGGACAAGACCACGCACAGAGCAGCGATGATATACGCTGCCTGCCAGAAGGAGTCGTTCATTTCCCGGGCGTCTCCTTCTTCTTAAACATCTTGAGCATGCGGTCGGTGATGAGGAAGCCGGCGACGATGTTGATGGTGGCAAACATCACGGCAATGGTAGCGAGCACTTTGCTCAACATGGGCACTGCTCCGTTGCCGGAAACGAGGATGGCCCCGACCACTGAGATCGCGGAGATCGCATTGGTCAACGACATCAGCGGCGTGTGCAAGAGTGGCGACACGCGGCGCACCAACTCGAGGCCCAATGGAACCGCCAGCACCAGCACGTATAGACTAATCTCAATCTCGTTGCTCATAGGGATCTTTCAAGTTTAGGTTTTCGATCTGGTTTCAGGAAGTGGTGGGCGACGCGGCGCCCAAAAGTTCTCGGACTCGGGCGTTCACGATCTCGCCATCGCGGACTACTAGGCTGTCGTGGGTGATCTCGTCGTTAAGGTCGATATTCAGCGCACCCTCTTTGGTCATCATGTTCTTCAAGAAAGTAACAATGTTGCGTCCATACATCTGGCTCGAGTGATTGGGCACGGTGGCTGGAAGGTTGACGGGGCCGATGATGGTAACGCCGTGGTCAACGATGGTTTCGCCGGGGCAAGTCAGCTCGCAATTGCCGCCGCGCTCCGCCGCCAGATCGACGATCACGGAGCCGCGGCTCATCACGTGCACCATGTCACGCGTTACCAGGATGGGAGCTTTTCTGCCCGGAACCGCGGCGGTCGTGATCACCACGTCCTGTTCCTTGAGAACCGCGGCCATCTGTTCGCGCTGACTGCGGATTTCGTCGTCGGTGAGGGCGCGGGCGTAACCGCCCTGCCCTTCTCCGCTGGCTCCGATCGTTATGCTGACGAACTTCGCGCCCAGGCTCTCGATCTGCTCTTTCACTGCGGCACGGACGTCGTATCCGCTCACCACGGCGCCCAGACGGCGTGCCGTGGCGATGGCCTGCAAGCCGGCGACTCCGGCGCCGATTACGAGCACACGTGCGGGGGGAACGGTCCCGGCCGCAGTCGACATCATGGGGAACAGGCGAGGCAACGCGCTGGCAGCAATGCAGCACGGCCTTATACCCAGCTATCGAGGCCATAGATGAAAGCACATCCATACTTTGGGCGCGCGTGATGCGAGGAACCAATTCGAGAGAAAACAGCGTCGCTCCGGCTTGGGCGTATTGTGCCGCCAACTGAGGATCGGTGAGCGGATCCGCTAGTCCGATGACGATTTGGCCCTTCTTCACAAAACCAGCGGGTTCAGGAACACGCACAGTGAGAAGAATTAGGGCCGCATCTGCAACGGCGGCGGCACTCGGTGCTATCTTGGCCCCTTTGGCGGTGTAGTCTTCGTCGGGAAAGCCGGAGTCCAGCCCGGCTCCGGTTTCGATCAATACTCCTGCTCCAGCTTTGGTCAAAACATCGATCACTTTTGGAGTGATCGCCACCCGCCGCTCGCCCGGCAAAGTTTCCTTGAGAACACCAATCGAGAGGCCCAATTGCCACTATCCTCCTATCGAAAATCTTCCTGAAGTTCCTGGAGTGCGGCCGCACCAGGGCATAGCTTTTCCTGGGGCAACTGCGACAGCGGCGTGGCTGGGGTACGATTCATTTCGTGCATGTCCGCGACCGACTCATCGACGTAGAGAAGTCCGGTAGCAATGGCATCGCGATTCTCCTGCAAATAAGTGAGAACCTGCTGCCGGTTGGTGGGATCATAATGCGCTGGCACCGCAGTGAAACGCACTACGCTGCCGTCATGCATGGTCACGGTGGTGGTTCCGCTCTGGCCGATGGTGGCTAGAATCTCGGAAGCTGGCGGAACGAAATCGGCCTCCGTGGTTTTTTGCATGTGCTTTCGAGTATACAGGTAGCTCTTGGTGGAACCGTTGTGGTCGTTGAAGGTGACGCAAGGGGAAATTACGTCCACCAGAGCGAAACCGCGGTGTGCGATGGCTGCCTTGAGAATAGGAATGAGCTGCTCCTTGTCGCCGGAAAAGCTGCGCGCGACGAAAGTGGCTCCTATGCTGAGGGCGAGCATCGCCGGATCGATGGGCGACATGCGGTTGGCCTCGCCGCGCTTGCTCTTCGAGCCAACGTCAGCCGACGCGGAGAACTGCCCCTTGGTCAAGCCGTAGACACCGTTGTTTTCGATGACATACAGCATATTCACATTGCGGCGGATGGCATGGCACAGGTGGCCCAGGCCGATGGAGAGAGAATCGCCATCGCCTGAGATGCCGATGTAAGTGAGCTCACGGTTGGCGGCGTTGGCTCCGGTGGCGATGGCGGCCATGCGTCCATGAGCGGAATTGAAGCCGTGGGCGCCGCTCGCAAAATAGGTTGGGGTCTTCGAAGAACAACCGATGCCGCTCAGTTTCGCGATCATATGAGGCTCAATCGAGAGCTCCCATAAAGCACGCGTGATGGCGGCGGTAATGGAATCATGTCCGCACCCCGCGCAGAGCGTAGACATCGCGCCTTCGTAATCGCGCAGGTTCAAGCCGATCGCATTGCGATGCAGGCTGGGGTGAACCGCGACAGGTTTAGCAATCGACGGCATGGTGGATTACTCCCAGGTATCGGACACAATGGTCCGCAAATTCGAATCTTTGTTTGTGGTGACGTTGTGCAACTCCGGCGGCACTTGGCTCATAACGGGCTCGACTACGTGGCGGGCGCTGAGCGGGAAACCGCCGTAATTGAGGATCGAGCGCAGCCGGTCTTTAGTCACCGATGTTTCCAGCACTAGCAAGGAACGCAGTTGGGCGTCGCGGTTCTGCTCGACCACAAAACAAAAGTTGTGATGTTTGATAAACTCTTCCACGCTCTCGTCGAAGGGGAAGCCGCGAATGCGCATGTAATCGGCCGGAATGCCGCGCGCCGCGAGCACGTCCACCGCTTCGCGCACGGCAGGATCGCAACCGCCGATGGTAATAATCCCGACGCGGGCATTGGGCCGACGCTCGATAATGGGGGACGGTACGAATTTCGCAGCGGCCTTGTGCTTCTTGAGCAGACGGTCGACTACTTCCTGATACTCGGAAGGCGTTTCGGTGTAGCCGCCGTATTTGTTATGCCCGGAGCCGCGAGTGAAAAACGCGCCTTTGGAGTGAACGCCTGGCAGCGTGCGCGCTGCGACGAAGTTCTCGTCCTCGGGATAATAGCGCTGAAACTTTGCCATCTGACTAACTTGCTCGGCATTCAACACGCGCCCACGGTCGGGGACATAGCTGCCGTCCCAGGTGAGGCGCGGCACCACCCAATCGTTCATGCCGATATCGAGATCCGTCATCAGGAACACTGGAGTCTGAAATCGTTCCGCGAGATCGAATGCTTTGGGGGCGAACTCGAAACATTCCGCCGGATTCGACGGAAACAGCAGAATATGTTTGGTGTCGCCGTGGGAAGCGTAGGCTGCCTCCATCAGGTCTCCCTGCTGCGTCCGCGTGGGCATGCCGGTGGAGGGACCGACACGCTGCACATCGACGATGACGGCCGGGATCTCGGCATAGTATGCCAGGCCCAAAAGTTCGTTCATGAGTGAGATGCCTGGACCCGAGGTGGATGTGAAAGCACGAGCTCCGTTCCAGGATGCTCCGATCACCATGCCGATGGCGCCCAACTCGTCTTCGGCTTGCAGAATGCAAAAGTTATTGTTTCCGGTGTCAGGGTCCTTGCGAAATTTCTCGCAGAATTCCTTGAAGGCATCCATGCAAGAGGTAGACGGCGTGATCGGATACCACGCTGCGACCGTGGCTCCGGCATAAACGCAACCCAATGCGGCTGCCGTGTTGCCGTCGATCAGGATCTTGTCGCCGTTGGCGTCCATCTTCTCCAACTGAAACGGCAGCGGACACTGCAAATGCTCTTTGGCGTAATCGTAGCCCAGCCGCAGGGCTTTCGTATTCGATTCGCGCATGGCTTTCTTGGCGGAGAACTTTTCATCGAGAAGCTGCTCTACCACCGCCATGTCGACGTCGAGAAGTGCGACTAGCGTCCCGGCGTAAGCGATATTCTTCATCAGAATCCGCTCGCGGGATTCCTTGAAGGTTTCGTTGCACATCTTCGAGAACGGGATGCCCAGGTAGTTCACATCTTCGCGGATAAGCTTCGGATCCAGCGGCCAGGTGGAGTCGTAAAGCAGATAGCCGCCCTCCCGCACTTCGGCGACGTCCTGCGCGTAAGTCTGCGAATTCATGGCGACCATCAAGTCGTAATCCAGGGCACGAGCAGTATAGCCGTCCTTATTTACGCGAATCTCGTACCAGGTGGGAAGGCCTTGAATATTCGAAGGAAAAAGATTTTTGCCGGAGACCGGAATTCCCATGCGAAAGATCGCCTGCATCAGCAGGCTGTTGGCGCTGGCCGAGCCGGTCCCGTTGACATTCGCCAGCTTCAGGGCAAAATCGTTCACGCGTGTGCGTAGCAGTTGGTGCACGTTACTATCCTTGTTTCTCTCTTTAATTATCACGCGAGCGACAATGCGGGTTTCGCCACCGCACTCCCGGCGTAGGAAATCTGGAGTTCGAATTTTTGCATGTCCCAAGCCGCAGTGGGACAGCGTTCGGCGCACAGGCCGCAGTGAACACAGAGATCCTCGTCCTTGAGCATCAGGCGGCCCGTTTGTGGGAGGGGCTCCGAAGCGTAAAGCGCCTGATCGGGATTGACGGCGGGAGCCGAGAGCCGCTGCCTCACTTCGGCTTCGTCGCCATCGCGCGTGATGGTGAGGCAAAGCAGCGGACAGATGTCGATGCAGGCGTCGCACTCGATGCATTTGGCCGGCGTGAATACGGTTTCGACATCGCAATTGAGGCAGCGCTGAACCTCTCGCGCGGTTTGTTCGGCGTTGAAGCCGAGTTCTACCTCGACATTTAACTGCTCGAAGCGATGCACCAGATCGACGTGTTTCATTTTCTGGCGCGCCGCGGGATTGTAGTCGTTGTGGTAGCTCCACTCGCTGATCCCCATCTTCTGGCTGATCAGGTTCATGCCATCCGGCGGCCGCTCCGTAACCGGATCGCCCTGACAATGGGCATGCATCGAGATCGCTGCTTCGTGTCCGTGGGCCACGGCCCAGATGATGTTCTTAGGCCCCCAGGCCGCATCGCCGCCGAAGAAAACGCCGGGGCGCGAGCACTGCATGGTCTTCTCGTCGACGACGGGCATTTCCCATTTATCGAACTCGATGCCGAGATCGCGCTCGATCCACGGGAATGCGTTCTCTTGTCCGATAGCCAAGATCACGTCATCGGCAGGAAGGAAGATCGTCTCAACCACTTTGGATTTGGAGGCCTTCTCGTCCCACTCTAGGCGCTCGAACTCCATCCCTTTGAGAACGCCGCTTTCGATCACGAACCGTTTGGGCGCGTGATTGATGACGATCTCGATGCCCTCCTCCTCGGCATCTTCGAGTTCCCAGGGCGACGCTTTGAAGTACCCGCGAGGGCGGCGCGCCATCACCTTGATATCCTTGCCACCCAATCGGCGCGAGGAGCGGCAGCAATCCATGGCGGTATTGCCGACGCCGATGATCAGAACGTTCTCGCCGATTGAATCAATGTGGCCGAACGTGATGGACTCAAGCCAATCGATGCCGATGTGAATGCGATCCGTATCGTGGCGTCCGGGTATTTCAAGATCCTTGCCGCGTGGCGCTCCGCTGCCCACAAAGACTGCATCGAAACCTTGGCCCAGCAGTTCCTTCATGCTATTGACGGGCGAGTCGTAACGGATGTCGACGCCCATATCCAGGATGGCGTCGGTCTCGAATTTCAGGACGCTCTCGGGCAGTCGGAACGAAGGGATGTTGGTGCGCATCAGTCCGCCGGGCTGGCCGTACTTCTCGAAAATCGTGACTTCGTAGCCCAGCGGCATCAGATCGTTGGCAACCGTGAGAGAGGCAGGTCCGGCACCCACGCAGGCAACGCGCATCCCGTTCTTACGCTCCGGCGCCCGCGGCAGCAGGTGGTCGATATCGCCCTTCTGGTCTGCAGCCACGCGCTTCAGGCGGCAGATCGCCACCGGCTTGGTATCCAGGCGAGTGCGGCGGCAGGCAGGTTCACAAGGGCGGTCGCAGGTACGCCCGAGGATTCCCGGAAATACGTTCGACTCCCGGTTTAGCATGTAGGCGTCGGTGTAACGCCCCTGCGCAATCATCCGGATATATTCCGGAACATTCGTGTGCGCCGGACACGCCCACTGGCAATCGACGACCTTGTGGTAATAGCTGGGGTCGTCTGTCTTGGTAGGTCTCACTCATCCTCCGGTACAGCTAAGTACGGTACGGCTACGGCACAACTATGTGCAAACTCAACATTATACAATGGATGTCTAAATCAAGCGAAATTCGCTTCATGCGTTCGAATCTGCCAAGTGGCGCGTCATCTGCTTTGTGTCTCGTAACTATTATCGCTCGCCTGGAAATAACAGCCCGCTCATGGCGATGCCGAACGGTATTAAGATGATGGACGCGGGCTGGGTCATTACGGCCGGCGGATAAGGAGCGGTGACCATGTCTGTCGAAGATGAATTGCAGGAACACGCTGAACACGCGAAGGAACCCTTCGACCGGAATGTGGCGCTCACCATGGCGGTGATCGCCGCAGTGATGGCGATCGTATCGGTGGCGGGACAGATCCTCACTACCGAGGAGTTGCTGAACCAGCAGAAAGCCTCTGACCAATGGTCGTTTTATCAGGCTAAGGACATTCGGCGCTACGAATCCGATATTGCCCGGGACATGATGGCGGCGCTTTCCGCCGGCCCGGCTGCGATCAATAAATATGCGGCCAATATGGAGCGCTACGACAAAGACAGAGGCGATATCCAAAGCTGAAGCCCGGAAACTCGAACAGGAGAGCCACGTCCACGGAGAGCGGGCGCTGCGAACACACATTGGCGAAGTCTTTCTGGAGATCGGAATAGTACTGGCTTCGCTGGCGATCCTCACCAAGCGGCGGCAGATGTGGTATGTCATCGATGCTCAGTGCGGTGGTGGGCTCGGGTATCGCTACGACGGCTTTGCTGGTGCATTAGCTATCCGCGTCCCGGTCGAACACCCGCCCTACCGCAGTGTGGCAGCCTGCGCGACAATAGTAGGGGTAGGTTTGGGCTATGGCCAGACGCATTTCTGAGACATTGCGCTATTTCTCTACGGCCGGAGTTTGCTTGGTTCTAGCGCTGGCTGGCGCAAGCACAGCTCGCGCTCTCGATCCCAACAAGAAGCTGACCCAATACGTGCATCGCACGTGGCAAACGCCGGAGGGCTTATCACAAACTTCCGTCTACTCCGTCACCCAAACCCACGACGGATACCTTTGGATAGGCACTCAGAGCGGCGTCCTACGTTTCGATGGAGTGGAATTCAACCCGATTCGTGCGCTGCAGTCCAATGCGCTGGGCGATGTGTGGGCGCGCTCCATGGTGGAAGACGGCGGCGGACGTTTGTGGATCGTCACCAATGACTACCAGCTGATCCGCATCACCGGCAGCAAGGTAAAAGTGTTCTCCGAGGAAGACGGACTGCCGACTCAATATTTTTCTTGCCTGGTGCGGGGATCGGGCGACGATGTGTGGGCCTGCACTCCTACCGGCTTGGTTCGCTTCCAGGGAGACAAATTTGAGGTGCACGAGTCCCCCTCCCAAATCGGCAGGCGTCCGGATACCGGATGCCGCGCCAGCGACGGAAAGATCTGGATAGCCGGCGGCGATTTGTTGAACACTTGGGATGGCTCGCAATTTTCACGGGTTGCGCTCAAATCCCCGGGCAACCGGGAAATGCGGGCATTGCTCTGCACAACGAATGAAGTCTGGATCGGAACCGGGAAGGGCCTGATTCGTTACACCGCCGGCGTCGAAAAACTCTACACATCCAAGGACGGCCTGGCGGACGATCCGATTCTGTCCCTGGCACCGGGCCGCGACGGTACGGTATGGGTGGGCACTCGCAACGGGTTTAGCCGCGTGCGGAAGGGATCGATCGAGACCTACAATTACCGCGATGGTCTCTCCCAAAATACCGTCTATTGGCTTTTTGAAGATCGTGAAGGTAGCCTGTGGGTCGCGACGAAAAACGGTCTCAACCAATTCCTGGAAGGCGCTGCGACACGGTACAGCAGCGCCGAGGGGCTCCCTAGCAACAATCCGGGTCCAGTGTTCCAGGACCACCAAGGCACCCTTTGGGCGGGTTCGCTGGATGGCGGGCTCAGCCGGTTCTCCGGTAACGCTTTTACGCCCTTGAAGGCTTTCGCGAAACAGCCAGTTTCCGTACTCGCGGAGGACAGCGAGGGCAACCTTTGGGCTGGAACGGATAACGGCGCATTCCGCCTGCGAGACGGCAAGGTCAGGGACATCTACACTACCGCGCAAGGATTGCCCGCGGATCGAATCCGCTGCATGTTTCGCGACCGGGCCGGCAGGCTCTGGATCGGCACCGACCAAGGTGCGGCGATTTTTGAGAACGGCCGCTTCGTTCAAATTCCGGCGCTACAGCAGGAGTTGTCCCTCCCGATTTCCGCGATTGGCGAGACTCCCGATGGGGCCATGTTGTTGGCCGTGGCCCGTGAAAGCCTGTACCGTTATGCCGGCGGAACCCTGACTAAGGTCGAACAGATCCCGCGCGTTCTCACACCGGTGCAGGACGTCAACGCCATCTACACAGATCCAGACGGCGTGGTCTGGATTGGCATGAACGGATTGGGGCTGGCCATGCTCCGTGACGGAAAGCTTATCCGGATTCGCGTGAGAGACGGCTTGTTTGACGGTGAAATTTCCGGGTTCGTCCTGGACGCGCAGGACCGCCTTATGGATGGCTTGCGGAAAGGGATTCTTTTGGGTGGATCGAAAGGATCTGCTCAAGTTTGCGGATGGCAAGATCCCGAAGTTCGCCAGCACGCCTTACAGTCCGCTGGACGGTTTACGGACGATACAAGGAACGCCTGGAGTGCAGCCGGGTGGTGTGCGGACGGCGGATGGCCGCCTCTGGTTTTCCGCTACTGGATGGTTGCTTGCGTTTGCTCCCCACCTAGGCACCCGGCCCGGCGCGATTCCGCCCGTCGCAATCGAGAATGTGATTATTGACGGTGAGTCGGTGGACCCCGCCGATGTGAGGACACTGGGCCCCGGCAGAAGCAATGTTGAATTTGAATATACCGCCCTCACTTATTTATCTCCCCAACGAGTGACCTACAGCTACATGCTGGAAGGCTACGACCGGGGCTGGACCAAGGCTGGTTCGCGGCGGCAGGCGTTCTACACGAATTTGCCGCCGGGAAAATTTCGTTTCCACGTGATCGCTTGCGGGGCTTTTGTCAATTGCAACGAAACCGGCAGCACGTTTTACTTTGAAGTCGCGCCGTTCTTTTATCAGAGAATTTGGTTCCTGCCATTGTGCCTGGCAGCCGTTGGATTGCTGATATGGCTGGTCTATCAGTTCCGCGTGGAACAGTTGCGCAGCCGGTTTGCATTGATTCTGGCCGAGCGCAATAGAATCGCCCGCGAACTGCACGATACTCTGATACAGGGCTTCTCCGGGATTACCATGCAATTGCATGCGTTTGCCAACGGCCTGGGCGCTTCCGAAGACCGCCAGGCGTTGGGAGAAATCATCAACGACGCGGGCGTCTGTCTGCAAGAAACCCGGCGCTCGGTGGCCGGGTTGCGCGGCGGTACGGGATCGAGTTCGGGGCTGTCCACAGCGGTTGCCGAGGCGGCGCGCCAGTTGGTCCAAGAACACGATATTAAATTGAAATTGAACCTGGATGACCGGCGCCAAGAACTGCCGGCCGAGGTGAAATATAATCTGCTGTGTATCGTCCAGGAAGCCATCACGAATTCGATCAAGCACGCGGGCGCCCGCATGATCGAGGTGACTCTGACGTGTTCGGCAAACGATTTGCGTTTGTCGGTACGCGACGATGGCCAGGGCATGAGCCGCGGTGACGGCAATGGGCGCGCGGGGCATTATGGGATCATCGGGATGAAGGAGCGGGCCAGCCAAATTGGAGCGGAGCTCGAAGTGGCGAGCACGCCGGGCCGGGGGACGAAAGTCTCCGTGCGGGTCCCGGTCGCGCAAGGGCCGCTGCCGTCTCCTCAAGGAAGGTTAGAGCCGATTTGATGGGTGAGCCTACGGAAGTGTTAGGGATTCTATGTGTCGATGATCATCCTTTGGTGCGCAAAGGGATCGCAGCCATACTGGCCAACGAAAAGGATATGAAGCTGATCGCCGAGGCCGGCAGCGGCGCCGAGGCGGTGGAGGCTTTCCGTCAGTTCCATCCGGATGTCACATTGATGGACTTGCGTATGCCGGGTATGGACGGCATCGAAGCTACTAAGGAAATTCGCAAGATCGATCCAGAGGCCAGGATCATCGCTCTCACCAGCTACGATGGCGACCAGGAGATTTATAGAGCGCTTGAAGCGGGCGTCCGCGGCTACATACTCAAAGAGTCCGTGCATACCGAAATCGTTCGCGCCATCCGTGTGGTCCACTCCGGCAAGCGTTTGATGCCTCCGGAAGTCGCCGAACGGTTGAGCGAGCATTTCCCGCAAGTGGCCCTCACGCCGCGGGAAATCGAAGTGTTGCAGCACGTCGCGAAGGGACTCGGCAACAAGGAAATCGGCGTGCGCCTGGGCACTGCCGCGGGAACCGTGAAGATGCACTTGCAAAACATCCTGTCCAAGCTAGGCGCATCCGATCGGACGCATGCCGTGACGCTGGCCATACGGCGCGGGATCATTCATATCGATCGTTGAAATACGGCAGCGCCTTCAGGCTTCGGGCAGAAGAATGATCAGTTCGAGCTGGGCATTGGGGAAATCGCCCGGCACATACGCGGCGAAATTCCGCGCGCGCGTCACCGCCTCCCACGCCACACCCGTCTGGCTTACGCTGAAATACTGCGAGTTCAGCTTCACCGGGATCGCACTGGGCGGACGCGGGGAATGTGTCAGCGGCACACCGGGCAGCGCTTGCCGCACTAGATGCTCGATGTGATTTGCCGAACAGACTTTAATCAAATAGGGCGCTTTGGCGATCAGGTCGGCCTCGTTCATCTCGGCCCGCACGGCCAGGTACATTTTGGTGTTGCGCAGATACTTGTCGTCGGCGAGCGCGGTGGCGTGGATCGACGATTGGGTAAGTTTGAGCGGCAAAGAGACGAAATTGCTTGGCACCACGGTATCGAGCAGCAGGCGTATCTTCTCATCCAGGTCCTCGAAACAGAAACCGAGCTCGTCGTGCTCGTACTTGGGAAGATCGCGCGGGTGGATAGTAGCCGAAAACGTGGTCAGACCACCGGCTAGCGACAGCATGGTTTCATACAACTCGGCGGGATGCCCGCGCCGTGTCTCGAACAAATGTTGTAGCAGCGGGAAATGCGAATTGATCGTGTATAGGAGCCAAAAGTTGGCGATATCGGAGGCGCCGAAATCCGCCAGACTGAGATTCTTCTGGCGGCGCGTCCCTGCAAGCTGGCTACTTTTTGCGGCCAGAATCTCCACCAGCCGCCGCAGGATGGATAGCAGAAAGTCGCTGGCCGTGATATCCAGCAGCGGCGGAACAAACTTGGTGTCGAGCTGATAGAGCCCGGCGGCAGTGCGTTGCACGCGCGCCACGCGGAGCACTGAGGAATGCTCTTGCGATTCACCTTCCACCAGAATCCGGAAATTCTTGCGCGCCACTTGAACCGGGCGCTCCCCCAGACCTGAATTCTCATCGCGCAGCATGGCGATTTCCGAGAGATAGCGGGTGTCCGCCTTGGTCTGCGGCATGGATACGTTCAGCCCGCGATCCCGAAAATGAGGAATCGCCAGAAACACGTCCAGTACATTTTGGTCGGCATCGAAGCAATCGGCGAGCGGCTTGGGAGAAGGCGCCGCATCGGCATCCGGAATATCGAACAGCAGGCCGTCCGGGAAGATTCCGGCGGCGTCGGCGATCGCCACGTAGCCGGACGCCAGCGCTTCCTGATTCAATTGCAGACGCCGGAAGCCCCAGGGCCCAAAACTCAGGCCGTCTAGCTGAAACTTCAGCGAGTTTTCGAGAAAGCGGTCCTGCGTTTGGAGATACTGCGGGCTCAGCAGCGTGCCCTTCATCCAGATTACCGGCTGTAAGCGCTTCATCCGAAGTATTAACGATACCAGCTAATCGCCACTCAAAACCACATCTAACTTAAAGCATCGCCAGGACCCGTTGGTTCACCCCGCTCGGCGCCAAGGTAAATTCCACGGCCGCCTCCGGCTTGTCTCCCTCCACCACCAGGCGCGAGATCGGCCCGAAGAAACCGGCGGCTTCTGCGGGGTACATGGCGGGGACGATCGCACGCAGCACACGTGGCTCCCAAAAACGGAAGGTTAGCGATTGCCCGCTTCGATTGTGAAGCGTGACAAAAGGCCTCCAATGCCGCAGGGTACTTTCAAAATCCACGGCCGCCGCCAAATAAAAGCCCCAACAGTGATTCCAGCCGTCCTTGATCACCACATCCAACAGCCGCGATTGAGGTGGAACCAGAACCAGGAATGGCGAAGCAGGATTCTCGTCATCGACGCGCGCGTATCTTTCCCCGGAGGCGTCCAGAAATGCCGGGATCCGCGGGTCGCGCACAGCGTCCAACATCGCATATACCGAGTCCCCTTCGCGATAGAGGGCGTTGAGCAAGACCGATTGCGGGCGCGTAAACCCTGGCCAATCCGCATCGTCGCGCATGGGAGTAGCAGCGGCGCTTGCTAACCCAACCGGACCCGGTAGCTTGAGTGTGGGAGCAAACGTGACCCTCGGCTGCTCCGGAGTTGGATTGGATGAATCAATGTGAACGATAAACGTGCTGCCGCCCGCCCCTACCGAATCGCCCTCTTGCACGATACAATCCGAGATCCTGTCCCCGTTGACGAAGGTGCCGTTGCTGGAACCGAGATCGCGGATTCGGCACTGGGTCCCGTCGTATTCAATGGCGAAGTGCTGGCCCGAGAGGTACGAATCTTCCCCCAGCGCATAATCGGACCGTGCCGTGCGCCCGACGCGCAAGATCGACCCCTCGGGTACCTGAATCCTTCTGCCGGTTGCCGGTCCTGCCGTGGCTTCGAGAATCACAAGCATGAGCTGCCTCTAGCCGCCGATAATCACCGTGAAACAACCCAATACGATGATTCCGCCATGAGCCGTATTGTCCAACATGCGCGCCGCCGGCAAATATTCGATCAGAACCGACGACGATCCCATGATGATGACGTCCGGCGGACCTACGCACACCGCCATATCGGTAATACGAGCCGCCGGGAGGCCGCCAATGATTACCGTCATCGCGCATGGCGGGAGGATCGGGCCGCCGACGTGAGGTACAAGCACGGTAACCATCGGGCAGACGTGCATGTCGGTAACGCGCGCCGCCGGGGGCATTCGCTATACACCCAGACCTTTCATGCCTTGCTGCATATTTTGCGACGCCTGATTCACTGAATTCCCAGCCTGGTTGTAGGCGGTCCCCGCCGTGTTGCTCGTTGTTTGCGCGGCCTGCTGGCTGGCTTGGCCCACCTGGTTCTGCACCTGCTGAGCCGCTTGCTGGGACATCTGCCCCGCCTGCTGCGCCTGCGTCGTGGCCTGTTGCGTCGCCTGGTTCACTTGCTGCTGCGCTTGGTTGGCAGCCTGTCCCACCTGCTGCCCCGCCGCCTGGGTAGCCTGCTGCATCTGCTGCTGAGTCTGCTGCTCCATTTGCTGCGCCTGTTGTCCAGCCTGTTGCGCTGCCTGCTGTGCCTGCGCCGCGGTTTGTTGCGCCGCTTGTTGCGCTTGTTGCGCGGCTTGCTGCGCTTGACCCGCGGCATCGGCAATCTGCTGTTCGCCCTGAGCCGCTGCCTGCTGAGACGTCTGTTGCAATTGATTCGCCGCCGCCTGAGCCTGATTCGCGGCAGCCGTGGCCGTCTGCTGCGCCTGATTCGCCGACTGGGCCAATTGTTGTGACGCCTGATTCAGCGCTTGCTGACCCTCCTGCTGCGCTTGATTCGCCAGCGCCTGCGCCTGATTCGCTGCCGCTTGCAATTGTTGCTGCGCCTGCTGCTCCATTGCCTGGGCCTGGCTCAGCATCTGCTGGCCTTGCTGCAACTCCTGGTTCAAAGCCGCCTGTCCGGCCGCCGCCGCTTGCTGTGCCGCTGCCTGCGCCTGCTGTGCGGCGTCCTGCAACTGCTGTTGAGCCGCTTGCGCTGCCTGGGCTGCCTGGTTCTCCGCTTGCGACACCGCTGCGCTCGTCTGCTGGACGGCCTGCTGGACGCCGGTTCGCACCGCATTCATGCCCGTGTTCACCATCGCCTGAGCTTGGTCTGCCGCGCCGGCAACGGTGCTTTGCGCCTGCGCTACCGCGGCGTTGATTTGCCCCAGTACCTGCTGTGCCGCACTCGGTGTCGCTTGGCCGCTCTGTTCGGCCGCTCCGACGGCCTGAGCAGCCGCTTGCGAAATCGCTCCGAAGGCTTGCTGGCCTACTGCCTGCACCACGCTGGTAGCCATGCCAGCCGCCTGCTGCGCGTGCTGCTGCATCTGCTGAGCTACGCTAGCAGCCGCGGCGGCCGCGGCCGGCGAAGACCCCGTCGCCGGTTTCAATCCCTCCAAGGCTTTCTGCCCTGGCGAGGTTGGTGCGGTCGGGGACGATCCGCATCCGCTCAAATTCGCTGCGCCGCTATTAATGAAAACCAGATTCCCCTTGATGAACACGCCCACCGGATTGATATCGATGGAATTACCCGCGGACTTGATGGTCAATCCCATGCCCGCCTCGATCACCGCGGTCAGGCCGGCTTTGAGATGGATCATCATGCCCGCGTCCATGGCGTAGTTCATGGTGGCTTTATCGTAAATGTTCATGCCTACTTGCCGGCTGTAACTCATGCCGACTTTCTCGTTCTGATTCTGGCTTGCCGTTAGATGCAGGTCTCCATCAGTCTGTATCTGCTCTTCGCCGACAACGTAGTGCTTTCGTTTCCCCTGGACCGTCACGGTTTCATCGTTTTGCACGTTCTCAGTCCGGTCATGCTCCACGGTGATCGATTCATCGTGATGCACCTTAACCGTGCGGTCGTTTTCGACCTCCACCAGCTGGTCTTTTTCCGCATGCGTCCGGATCAGTTCGCTGCCCTTGAGATCTTCGAACATGATCTCGTTGTAGTTGGCGGAACCGGCGCCCTTCGAACTGCGTGATTTAATGCCGCTCTGGGTTTTATTAGCCGGCAGATCGTAGGGCGGCATCATGTCCGCGTTGTAGACGCTGCCGATGACCAGAGGCCGGTCGGGGTCGCCTTCGAGAAAGCTGACGATCACTTCCTGTCCAATGCGGGGAATGTGAATTGACCCCCATTTCTGGCCCGCCCACGAGGTGGCGACGCGCAGCCAGCAGGACGAATCCGCGTTGTTCTTGCCCTCGCGATCCCAATGAAACTGGACCTTCACACGCCCATATTTGTCAGTGAAGATTTCTTCGCCCTGCGGGCCGACTACCAGCGCACTCTGGGGCCCGGAGACGATTGGACGCCGCGTGATGCGCGGTGGCGTGAACTTGAGTGCGTACGGAATACAGTCGAAGGAATTGGCGTAGTGTTCCTGCTCCTCTTGCCCCGAATGGAATCCGCCTTCACCGGCCTCATGACTCACGGAGGTAACCACATATTGGCCGTCGGCATTGAAGTGTCGCTGGAGAGTGAACTTGTAGCCCGGAGTCAGTTGCCAGTGGTTGCTATCGCCATGAATGAGGATGGTGGGAGTTTCTACCTGCTGCATGCGGATGCCGGTAGTGCGCTTGTTGTCGTCGAAGATTTTCTGCAGGTCGGCTGGCTTTTTCGCCCCCGACGCGGTCGATTCCGTCGAAGCGTTGCGCGTAGCGCCCCGGGATTTTCGTAGACTTCCAGTTCCTCGTTTCCGCTGAGTTTCAGCTTGTGCGTGACCTTCCCGGCCTGGACGGAGTCCATCACAATCTGCTCCGCCTCGAGTTTCTTATGCGGAAGCTGGAAGTGATGATCCCACAGGGTGTACTTTCCCGAACCCCAATGCTGTTCCTTGGTCCAAGAAACAATGCGCTCGTCTTCCCGCTCACCGCCTTCAAGCGCCTCGAAGATGACGTCCGATCCTCCGGGTAGATCGGGATGCGACTGCGGTGCATTCGCCAGAACCAGCTTGTGCGCGCCCCGCGTGAACTTGAAGAAGTAGTAGATGCCTTCTTCTTCCATCAGCCGCGAGGCAAAATCCAAGTCGCTTTCCTGGTACTGCACCACGTATTCCCGCTCCTCGAAGCTGCCCTGGATCTCATAGGCTGCGTCGAATCCAGTGAATAGCTGCTTGAGCAAGTCTGGAATCTTGATGTGCTGAAAAATGCGGCTACGGTACTTACAGGACAACTTCCAGATTTCGGGAGCCACCGTCATGGAATACGAGGTAAGGCGCGCATCGCGCGCTTCCTGCACCATCTCCACGACAATTCCGTGGAAATGACGCGGCGTCTGGCCAGGGTCCGCGCCCTGCAAACCGAAGCTAACTTTTTGACCGATCAACTTGTCGAAGTCGACGCTGGTGGTGTTCTCGGCCTGCAAATTCAGCTCGAAGCTGAATAACCGGCTAAGGGCTTCGTCTCCCTCGAAGCCACGCAGCAATAGCTTGTCGTCGCCTAGCGGCGTGGTCAGGTAGAGATACCGGTTCGCTTCGAGGAAAGCCATCCAATCCCTTCAATCTCTTACGCGTAAATAAAGTTGGAATCGGGTCCCACGCTCACCTGGATCGAGGAGAGCTTCTGGCCCTCCGCCATTCCCGACAGGATTCGCCGTGAAACCTGCGGCAGCAGCGTGTTGGTAAGGATGTTGTCGACGTTGCGGGCGCCGCTCTCAACCTCGGTGCAGCGCCGCGCCACTTCGTCGACCAGCGAATCGGTGTAAGCCAGAGTGATTTTATGGTTCTCGTACAACCGCCGCTGAATCTTTCCGAGTTTTAGGGTGATGATCTTCTTGAGCGCTTCGTCGCGGATCGGGAAATACGGGATGATCACCATGCGCCCCAGAAACGCTGGCTTGAAAATCTTGTCCAGCTCCGGCTTGAGTGCCTTGACCAAGCCCTCAGGACCCGGCATGGTCTCAGGATCGGCCGTAAGCTTCATCAGCGTGTCGGTACCGGCGTTGGACGTCAGAATGATGATGGTGTTCTTGAAGTCGATTTCGCGGCCTTCGCCGTCTTCCATGTTGCCTTTGTCGAACACCTGGAAGAACAACTCGAGCACGTCCGGATGAGCTTTCTCGACTTCATCCAGCAGCACTACCGAATATGGCCTGCGGCGCACCGCTTCCGTGAGGACACCGCCCTCACCATACCCGACATAGCCCGGAGGAGATCCCTTGAGAGTCGAAACCGTGTGAGCTTCCTGGAACTCGCTCATGTTGATGCTGATCAAATTCCGCTCGCCTCCGTACATCAGGTCCGCCAGCGTGAGAGCCGTCTCGGTCTTGCCAACGCCGCTTGGTCCCACCAGCATGAAAACGCCGATGGGCTTGCTGGGATCTTCCAGACTTGCCTTGGACGTGCGAATTCGCTCGGAGATTTGCTCCAGCGCGTGGCTCTGGCCGATCACGCGGCCGCCGAGAACTTCCTCCAGCGTAAGTACCGTCGCGATCTCGTCCTTTAACATCTTGCCGGCCGGGATTCCGGTCCAAGCCGAAATCACTTCGCTGATGGTCTGCCCATCGACGCACACTCGCATCAACGGATTCTCGCCTTGCAGCGCGACCAGTTCAGCAGTCAAGGCGTCCAATTCGGCGCGCTGCGCCTCCCGCTCCTTGGTGGGTGTTGCTTCTTCTTCGAGCTTCGCGCGTATGTCCCGGAGTTTCAGCACCAGATCCCGCTCTTTCGTAAATCGCTCATTCAGGGATTTGAGCCGCGCCTCGGAGTCGGCCTTGCGTTTGGCGATCGCCTCCAATCGCTCGGCGTGATCGGCGCCAGTCGAGGTCTCGCGCTGGAGAACTCGGGCCTGCACTGCGAGGTCGTCGATCTCGCGGGTGGTATCTTCAATTGCGGCGGGAATCGAGTTCTGCCCTAAAGCCAGCCGGGCGCAAGCGGTATCCAGCACGCTCACCGCTTTGTCCGGCAATTGCCGCCCGGCCAGAAAGCGTTGCGATAACCGCACCGCCGCCGCAACGCCTTCATCCAGAATGCGGACGCTATGATGCTTTTCGAGCGAACCTACAATACCGCGCATCATCACCAGGCAAGTTTGTTCGTCCGGTTCTTCCACTTTCACTACCTGGAAGCGCCGGGCAAGAGCAGGATCCTTTTCGAAATACTTCTTGTATTCGCTCCAGGTGGTGGCCGCGATGGTCCGCAGTTCCCCGCGCGCCAAGGCAGGCTTCAGCAGATTGGCGGCATCATTTTGGCCCGCCTGGCCGCCGGCCCCGATCATGGTATGCGCTTCGTCGATGAACAAGATGATGGGCGTGGGCGAGGCTTTCACTTCTTCGATCAAGCCTTTCAAGCGATTTTCGAATTCGCCTTTGATTCCGGCGCCGGCTTGCAGCAAAGCCAAGTCGAGTGTGCGGACATCGACATTCTTCAATGGCGGAGGAACATCGCCGTGCGCGATCCTTAGCGCGAATCCTTCCACGACCGCGGTTTTCCCCACGCCAGCCTCGCCCGTCAGAATTGGATTGTTCTGCCGGCGGCGCATCAGAATGTCGATCACCTGCCGGATCTCTGCATCGCGCCCCAGCACCGGATCGATTTTTCCCTTGCGCGCGTTGCCGGTTAAATCCACCGTGAACTGGTCGAGGTTGGGCGTCTTCCCGCCTGCGCGCGGCGTAGTGGCGCCCTCGGTCTGCCGGAGAAGCCGCCGCCATCTGTGCGTCGGTGTCTTCCTGCGTGCCTTCGACGATGGCCAGGAAATCCTTGCGCAACAGCTCCGGCTGGATCTTTTGCAACTCTTTTCCGATGTCGCGCGCGATGCGCGCCAGTTCGTCGTTCCCCAGCAGGGCCAGCAGCACGTGGCCGCTGCGGATCTGCGTAGCGCCGTATTCCAGCGAGCCGGTGGTCCACGCCTCGGTCAGCATCTTCAATACCGACGGACTGATCGCGGGCGTCCGGGCATTTCCGCTCTTCAACTTGTCCAGGCTGCGCTCCAATTCCTTCTGGAGGCGCGAGGTGTCCACGCTGAACTGGTGAAAAATCTTAACGGCATCGCTGCCGGTCGCATCGAGCAGTTTGATGAGGAAGTGCTCCACCTCGACGTCATAATGCGTGCGCGAAAGACACAGTCCCGCCGCGGCTTCCAGCGCTCCCCGCGTGGTATCGTTCAGCTTTCCAATCAGGCTCTTCAGATTTACACTCATGATTCCATCCCTTTTATCTCACCCGCGAAGAATTGTATCATTGGCGTCCTGCTTCAGTGGCGCGGTTTTGGCCCAGGAGGTCCACCCCAAGCGCGGCGCGAGGGCGTCTTCGAGACCCAGTTCGCAAGGCCGGCACTTCATCCTTTTTCAAAATCAGTTGGATTTCAAAATCGATCTCTCCGCGCGACACGAACTTCGCCAGGGAACGCACGGATTCGTAAGCCGTGCCCGACGGAAGAAAATCCAGGTACTGCGCTAACCTGAGCGGTCCCAACTTCACGCGCACCCCTGCCTGCTGGTTCCAAATCTCAGTGCCCACGATAGCGCCGCCGCCCAACTGTTCCGAGATACTCAGTCCGCGCTCAAAGCGGCACAAATCGGATTCAGACAAAACCTGCCAGGCGCCCACAAATTGTTCCACCTCGACCGGGACCTCAAAATAATCCGCGAGGATCCGTTCGAGTGCCGCCGCGGACCGCGAATGCATCGACAGCAATCCCGAATAAAACAACAACGAATCGTCGCGCAATGCCAAGCGGGCGTCCAACCGCTTGGTGCCGATCCCGATCAGGTCCATCAAGTGATGCGAAAAGCGGTCACGTTCACCTCGCTCGTAGGCGATGGCGAATCGATACTTTTCCCAAGCCTGATAGAACAGCGAAATCATGCGGTGGTTGAAGACATCGAAAAAGCTGAGAAGAGCCCGGTCCTTTTGACGCAGCCGTTCGACGATAAGCTCGGTGTAGTAGAGCGGCATCACACCCGAAGGTCCCGCGAGACCCATGAAGTTGATTACCATCCGCGGGGCGCCGCTGGCGGGCAAATCTGGCTGCGCTGCGGCGGCATCCGGCCACTCAATACCCTGAATTTGGCTCGCCGGAAATGGAAAGGACGCGTGCGCGGAGAAACGGACCACTTCCCTGCCCGGACTGACGAAGCGCCCGACCGGAGCGCGGTCGGGAAGCAGGCGCTCCAGCAATCTTACGGCTTGAAAGAATTGGAATTCCTGCGGCATCTTTCGGAGCAGCGTTCCAACCGCGCTATAGCGATTCGGGGCGGGCGCGGATGAACCTGTCGTGGATGGAATAGTGCCCGGAGTCATAACAAGATCACCTGACCCGCCCGCGGCGGCCATTCCTTCAGGATTTCTTTTCTCTGCCGGGTGCGCGCGACGAGTTGGCTGAAACTGTTCAGCGATACGTATTCGCCCAGAAAGCGTTCGACCACGCTGGCAAACAGGAACACGCCCCCGCCCACGAACTGATCTTCGTCGAACTCCATTTCTACGCGCGTACCCCGCGCGAACGTGACTCCGTTCTCCGATACCAGGCGGGCAAAGTGCCGAGCGCTGGCTACGCTGGAAATGCCATCGATCTGTTTTTCCGAATACGCGGACCCGGTAAAGTTATACAGCTTGAGAATCTCTTGAAAGGCTTCGCGGCCGTCCTCCACCAGCGACAGATAATTCAGCGATAGATGCGAAATCAGACGCCATAATGCTGCTTTCCCGCTCGGAGGCCGCACCGAATTGGTGGGCTTCCGCAGCGCCACCACGCGCTTGACCGCGGTTCCTCCCAGCAACTCGAAGTCACCGCTCTCATTGCCGAAAGGCAGCCGCGCTGGCAGGTCGCGGTTGGTGCAGGTGATGCGTAACGTGAGGGTGTCCACATCGGGCATCAAAGGCCGGGCGGACAGATCCACCAGGGAGATCGAAACCTCGGTGCCTTCATCCCCGGCTTTTCCGGATGGACGACGGTGCGCCAGCCAAAAGGTCTGCTGCTTATCGCGCAAGGTTGCGTGCCGGTAAGAATAGAAGGGCTCAAAGTTAAGCACTTCATTGGACTGCGGGTGGATACTGAGAACCTCGTTTACGGAAAACACTTCCGTTGCCATGGGACGCCGGATGTCGGGCGTGACCGGATATTCATAACGCCGCTGATCCAGCAAGATGGGCTCGGCGGTCTGGGGAAACAAATTCACGATAGGCGTTGTATTGATGCGAAAAGTTTTGGTCGAAACGCCCAGTTCCAGAATTTGGCGGCGCTCGCTCAACTCGAACGGCGAAAACAGGAAGATCAGTTCGAAGCGATTCTTAAACCCCAACGGCCACGCTTCGCTCAACCCGGTCACATCGAAGAAAAAGAGCTTTTCCGGAAACGTGAAATACTCCTGCAACAGACGGTAGCCCGGAAAGCTGCGCCGCGGATAGGGGAGTATGGACTCGCTCTCGTCAAATCCCGCGGGCCGCAGGTTCTCGGGCCGCAGGGCCACCGGCCGAACGCGCGAGTTGGGAGTGGTATCCCGCACCAGGATTTGAACCGTGTTGGCGCATAGCAGCTCATAAAGCGTATGCGCGACGTTGGGGTCCGCTGCTATGTGAAGACGCAGACCGTCCAGGCCCATTTGCGCGAGTTGGGTATCCTGCGGCCCCTCAAAAGCAATACGGATGGCCGAGGCTGCGTCGGCGTTCTTAACGGCTGGTGAGAGCCGGTCCGGCGAGGTCCACTCGGCCGTCATGATCCGCAGAGGCCAGACGGTAGTGTCGAAACAGGTCTGGAACTGGCACGGCACCCCGGCCACGGGCTTTGAGTTCAAGATCGAACCACGCGCCACTTTTTGCGGAGCAGCCGCACCGCCTTGCTCCATATCCAGATGCATCTCCACAATCGACATGGAGGGAATCGGCCGTATGTAGTGCGGATACAGAATGCTGAGAAGAGCTTCGGTTATCTCAGGAAATTCGTCGTCGATTTTGAGATGGACCCGCGCCGCCAGAAACGCAAATCCCTCCAGCAGCCGCTCGACGTGCGGATCGGCAGTTTCTTTTTCGGTATCCAGAACCAGGCGGCTGGCAATTTTGGGATATTTTTCGGCGAACTCTGCGCCCAGCTGGCGCAGATAATTCAGTTCGCGTTCGTAGTAAAGCAGCAGCTCGTCACGCACTGCGCTCGCCCCGGATTTGGTATTCGCCGCTCGAAAGCTGAAGTGTGGTGTCGAAAGAAACCTGTTCGGGGGACGGGTCCATCTGCAACATCCCTTCAATCTGGAAATGCACCACCCGGGAACTGTGTCCCGGCGTATCCACCAGGCTCACCCGGACCTGCTGCAAACGCGGCTCAAAGATAGCTACCGTCTTTTCCAATTCCACTAACAGGCGTCCACGATCTCGGGGCGAATTCAGACTTAGCGAAGAGAAATCCGGCAATCCGTAATTGAACAGGGAATGCGAAACCTCGGCAAGAGAGTCCGCCGCGGCATCCGGGTTGCGCCGCGTATTTAGCAGCCATTCCAGATCCCGGCGCAGCGCAGCCTTGAGCTGCCGGACGCTCTGCGCGCGGGTGGTATGGGGATCCGCGCCCGCTCTGGGATCGCGGTCGATCAGGCGGTCGATCAAGGAGGGCGTAACGGTGAGATCCGAATCCGGCTTCGCCATACGATCACGCTAACGCGTGCACTCCAAAGCCTGCACGGGATCCAGCCGCGAGATCTGGGCATACAGCCGCTGCTTGACCGCCGGGTCGCCATCCATTTTGCTCAGACAACGATAGAGCATTGCCAGCGGGTGGGCCACGGCGTCGGACGATTCCCATTCTTCAAGCTTGTGGGTCTCGATCGATCGCGCCAGTTCCTCCAGAATCGGCTGCGCCAACGCTTCGTGGCTGGTCATCATGCAGATCTGCGCCAGCTGCAACTTGCGATGAAAGCGCGTTCTGCCGGATTGTTGCCGCGCGATATCTTCGGAGAGCATATGGATTGCATCCGCGGCATGGCCACCTCGCGCCGCTTCGAGAGCAAGCGTGAAGGTGTCAGGCGGAGCAGGCTCCCCTGACGCCACGGGCTCCTCGGCGGAAGGCTCAGCGAAGGAGGGTGCACGCGCCTCTGTTCCGTTAGCGGCCGCGGCCTGTACTACGTCGCGAATCCACACCTGCGTTTCGGCATTCGCGGTAGGCGTGTCGTCCATTAAAGTCCATTGCGGAAGCTGGGGCAAGTCCACTAACAACGCCCGCAATTCACTGACTACCGCTTTGGAGATGCTATAGTAACCCCACTCGTCGGCGGCCTTCACAACGTACCGCTGCAGATCCAGCCACGCGCGCCCGCAGGGTTCCGCCATGGCGGCTTCGGCCGCTTCGAGCACATCGCCCCAATTCCCTTCGAGCGACAGGCGCTTGATGTTTTGCCGCACTTCCGATGAAGGCGGAATCAGAACCAGCGGGTCGGGCGAGTTCTCCGTAGCCCGCGCATTTCTCCCCACCGGTAGCCCCGCAGCAACAGATAAGGCGCGGGGCTCGACGAATCCTGCTGGCGCAGGAATCGCGCCACCGCAGCCAGTCGCGGCGTGACTTCGTCCAGATCCTGTGGCTCCAATCCGGCAACCACCTTTTTCTTTCGCGCGCGCGCCGTGGCGGATCCAGCTTGACTTCCACTGTCTTCTTCAACGAATGAAGATTCAGATTCGGTTTCGGCTTCGGCTTCCTCCGGCTCAGGGCGCCGCCCTTCCTGATCCAGCCGCTTCTGCAGAATCTGATTGGCGACGTTCCGAACCTCCTCGAGTGCGGTCTTTAGCGGAGTAAAACTGGGGGCGTAGTTGCCGAACTTTTCATCGCAGAGCGTACGCAGGGAATCGATCGATTCCAAACTGCCGTCCAGCGCCGCTACCCAGGCTTCGTATTGAACGGTGGGTGTCGCGGCCGAGTCCTTCTCGAATTCCTCGAATGTAACTTTGCCGTCGGCAATCGCCTGTTCGCGGGCTTCGCGCTTTTGGTCGCTTTGAGCCGCGTCTTCCTCCGACCCCACGGTTCGCGATTCCTTGAACTTGTAGTAGCTGAACCCGCCCCGCGTCAACGGCGCCTTACGCGCCGGATCGTCCAACCTCGTTCCCACCCATTCCAAGGGAGCACTACGTAATTCGAGATCGCCGTCTTCGATTTCCGGATAGAGAGTGTCCCAGAAATTCTCGACCAGCCCGCGGATGAGGCCCAAGCCCTGCTGCAGGCCGGAGAAACCCTCCTGATGCAGGAACGCCTCGGTAAGCCACGCTGCCAGTTGCAGATCTTTGGACTGCGAAGCCAGCGCGTCGCCGGCCAGCTTGACCACCTGCTTGTAATCCGCAACCTTGCGCTCGCGCTGCCACTCGCCCTGCGGGGCGTCGTCGTCCTGGCGGCGTGCTTCCTTGATTTTGTCGAAGACGGGAGCGTAACGGAGATTGGTTCCGCTGGGGATGTCCCCTGGAATCGGGTTAAGCAGGTCGTCGCGCAGGGGCATGGGGTGACATCATCAAGCGGCTTTGGCTGCGGGCACAAACTCGACCTTGCGGATCTCCAAAATCGGCACTTCTTCTCCGTCTACGTCGAACACTCTTTGGCCGAACGGCAGCACTTGCCCGTCCATTTCCGCCCATTCGGTGGCGCGGCCCAGGCGGATGTTGTCGTCGCTCCGCTGCGAAGAGAATGGGGCCAGTACGGGCAGCAGCACCTCGCCGAGTTCGGTTCCCTTAAAGGCCGGCCCGGTGCGCACCAGTGCCGGAATCCACAGCAGATCGCGAAGCCGCTTCGGCGCTTCCATTTCGATCGATTCCACGTGCGCGAGAGGTATCCACAAATAGGCGCCGGCGGCGAACACTTCCAGGCGAGCACCTACCCGCGGGTCTGCGTCTTCGAACGATTCAAATGGCTTTTCGTTCAGAGTGCCCGCACGGTCATTCGCCAACGCCGCAATGGGCGGGTAGTCTTTCTTTTGAAATGTCTCCAACCGCACGCGTTCAGCGTGCAAGGCTGAAAAGTACAGCACCGCGCCCATCCGGGCGTCGGGCGTGGCATCCGCCAATACGTTCAAATGCTTTTCGGCGCGATCGTACTCGCCCTGGAAGCACAGCAACTCAAACAAAAAAGTGCGGCGCCGGACGTCCGTCGGGTTATCCCTGACTTCTACGCCCAGCGCCTGCACCGCTTCGTTCAGCTTTCCGGCCTGGAACAACTCCCGTGCGCTCATGGGACCCGGGCCGTTACACCGCCTTTGTTCGCCTTTAGATCCCAATGGGCCTTGGTAGTGCCGCCGAGAGTGCCGTCGGGCTTTTGTTCCTTGTACTCGAACTCGACTTTCGCGAAGTTCAGCGAAATTTGCTCGACTGGAATAATAGCGCCTTGGCTTCCGCCCGCCTGATAGTTGGAAACCAGAAGGTCCGTGAAGGTAATTTTCAAGTACTCCTGCTGGTCCTTACCAGCTTTGCGGCACGTCAGCACGGCCTTCTTGATATGTTCACCCGATGCGCAAGCCAAGAATAGCTTCGGAGTAGCTTTGTTGACATGCATGGTGAAGTTGAAATCATGCATACTAACCTTCCCGGCCCCGCCTCCACCCCCAGCACTGTGCGTTCCTTGTTGATCTCGCACCCCAGGACCAGGAATCGAGATCGATCTCATTCTTGTGCTTGTCGTCCTGGCTCTCGCCATCGATTCCGTCGATCTTCAAGAAATAATCTATCGCTGCCATGTGTTTGTGTAGCTCCTTATCTTTATTCGCGCCGATAGCGAAATAACTGGATCACTGCCCGGACTTACTGCCTTGCGCTAGCAGGTAACTCCGCTACCAGACGCAACGACACCGACAATTCGTCTAATTGGAAATGCGGACGCAAGAATGCCGTGGCCCGGTACACGCCGGGCTTTCCGGGAACCTCGGAAACTTCAACCTTGGCGTCGCGCAAGGGGTACTGCGCCTTAGTGGCCTGCGAAGCCGTGTCGTCGGGAGTCACATAGTTGCTGATCCATTGATTCAGCCACCGCTCGCAATCCGTACGCGACATGAAGCTGCCGAGTTTGTCGCGCATCATCGCCTTCAAATAATGGGCAAAGCGCGATACCGCGAAAATATAGGGCAGCTGGGTCGAAAGCCGCGCATTGGCGTTGGCGGCCTCTTTGTCGTATAGCTTGGCTTTCTGGGCGCTTTGCACGCTGAAAAACGCCGCGTAATCGGTACCTTTGCAGTGCACCAGCGGGATGAATCCCTGATCCGCCAGTTCCTTCTCGCGCCGGTCCGTGATGGGGACTTCGGTCGGGCACTTCATGGCCACGTCGCCTTCGTCGGTATAGAAGTTGTGCACCGGCAGACCCTCCACCAGTCCGCCGCCTTCCACGCCGCGAATCGCCGCGCACCAGCCATACATGGCGAAGGCATTGGTCAAGCGGGCACCCAGCGAGTACGCAGCATTGGTCCACAGGTACTTGGAGTGGTCGGTGCCGTCGACGTTCTCCTCGTAATGGAACGCCTCCACCGACTTCGTGTCCTTGCCGTAAGGCAGCCGTCCCAGTACCCGCGGGCAGGTGAGACCGACATAGCGCGAATCCTCGCTTGCTCGGAAAGATTTCCACTTGGCGTACTCGGTGGTGTCGAACACCTTGGACAGATCGCGCGGCGCATCCAGTTGCGCGTAGCTCTCCAGGTTGAAGAACTCCGGGCTGGCGGCTGACAAGAACGGCGCATGGGCCGATGCGGCGGTTTGCGCGATCCGCTCCAGCAGCTCCATATCCTCCGGTCCTTTTCCAAATTCGTAATCACCGATGAGCGAAGCAAACGGAGCTCCGCCGAAGATGCCGAACTCTTCTTCGTACACCTTCTTGAACAGCGCGCTCTGGTCGAATTCGGGAGCCCGCTGCAAGTCTCTGCAGCAACTCCTTTTTCGATACGTTTAGCACTTTGATCTTTAGCTGATCGTTGGTCTCGCTTTGGTCCAGCAGATACTTCAGTCCGCGCCAGCTTCCCTCCAGCTTCTGGAAGGCGGCGTGATGCAGAATTTCGTTCACTTGGATGGAGAGCAGGTGATCGATCTGCGCGATGCGGGCGTTGATCATGGTCTCGGCGTCGCGGGTCACCGTCATGGAGCCGTCGAGCACTCCGGCAACAAACTCCTTGACCAGATCTTTGCCGCGCTCCTTGGCGCCGGCATCTTTGGCCATGCGGCCTTCTTCTACGATCTGATCGAGAAGGCCTTTCTCCAAAACTTGTTCGGCGGCTTTGGGAGTCGCACTCTGTTTCGCTTCAGCCATTGGAACCTCCATCGCCCATTTCTTTTTTCAGCTTGTCCAGTTTGCTCTTATCGCCTACCGCATCCAGCAGCAGTTCTTCGAGTTTGTCGTTGCCCTGCAAGCTGCCGCGCAAATCGCTCAACTTGGTGCGCAGATCCAGCAGCTCCTTCAGGGGCTTCACCTGCCGAGCCACATTCTCCGGCTCGAAATCGTCCATGCTCTTAAAGTGCAGATCGACCTTGAGCTGCGGAGCATTAGAATCTTCACTCAGCTTGTTCTCAACCGAGAACGACAAATGCGGCTTCATGCCCTCCAGCACGCTGTCGAAATTGTCGGGGTTCACCTCGACGAATTTGCGGTCCCGCAGCCGGGGCAGCGGCTCCGTCGGCTGGCCGGTGAAGTCGCCTAGAACTCCCATGACGAATGGTAGTTCCTTCAGTTCGATGGCATCGCCAACCTCGACGTCATAAGTCACATGCACGCGCGGAGGCCGGACCCGGTCCAGTTTGTGCTGAGTACTCTGTTTAGCCATAAATAAACCTCGTGAGTGGGATGGCGCCGGCGCCGCCGGCAAGCGAAATGCGGACTACTACATTTGCTACGCGCAACCGACTGGAAGTATGGATCATGCGCGGGTCTTTGAACTCCGTTCGAGTATATCCGCACTGGTTCACGTGCGTCAAGGCAGGCTTGGGCAACGCCGCCTTCAGCCGGTTAACGAGCCGGGCGCGCGCGGCGTATCCTTCCACAGCAATTCGGCATCGGAACGCCGGACGTAGTTGGCATCGATTTCGGCGGGATCTAGTACTTCCCCAGTGAGCAATCGGTCGAAAGCGATGCGGCCTATAGACCCGGCCAAGACCTTAGGCGCCTGGACTACGGGGGCAGTCGACCCGGCGAGCAGGAATCCTTGCGTCACGATTTCAAGGTTTCCCTGCGGCAAGGATGCCAGCCAGACCGGAAGCTTGGCAACCACTTCGTCCTGCACAAGTTGAGCCGACTGTCGTAAACTCCACCGTAAACTTCGCCTCGACGCGCATCCATGACTACGGCCCTCATCGGCCGGGACCCGTACCAAGCCAATGCCTGCAGATTCGACACTGCAATCATTTACGCCCGGTCGCCTCCGCCAGGCCCTTTACTGCCGTGAGGCCGACGCGCACCCCGGTGAACGAACCTGGACCCGATGCCGATGCGAACGCATCCATTTGTCTAACATTCAGGGCGTGCCGCCCGAGCAGACGCTCGATCTCATCGAACAGCACATGAGCGAAGCCGTCAGGCGAGTCGAGCATCACTTCCTCGATCAGGCCGCGCTCGCCGGCCAGCGCTATGCTTCCCACGTCACCTGTCGTGTCAATTGCCAGCACATGCACGGCTCATGGGCTCAGCTTGTACACCCGATCCAATGCATACGCCTTTCCGTTGGCGTTGAGTAGCATCAGGTGGAGGCTCATCACCGCTGGGTAGCGGCTCGCCAGCGACCTCGGTATCGCGAGCGTTCCTTCCCTGCCCGTTCCCACCACGCGGTAACCTTCTCCATCGAGTGGAACTTCTGCAGTCCATTCCACCAATAGAGAACGAGTCGCCCGACTGTCGCGCTTGATCTTGACCGCGAACGGAGCCGGTTTCGAAAGGGAGAGCTCGGTACCTTCAGGGGCAGCGATCTCGTAAGGGACCTTCAGTGGATTCAGCTCGACTTCCTGCACCGGCACCGGCCGCGAATCGAACTTGTAGGACTTCAGCATTCCGACTTTGTGCCCCTCGCGCGATACCCGAAGCACCCAATCGTGCGACTTGTCGGGCGGTTCTCCGGTGAAATGCTCTCCTTTATAGTCCTTTTGCTTGACCAATTCGCCAGTCGCGGGATTCATCCACACCACATCGTAGCTGTGATTCTCAACCGTCAGTTCCACCAGTCCCGGCTTTTCAACGTAAACAATGTACTCGACGCCCTCGAGCGCGAGCGCCCGACCCCCGTCGACATCGAAATACGGCTCCAGTTCCCAATAACGATTTCCGGCCATGAACTCCGCCCACGCTTTCATATAGGAGCCCGACCCCGACGCCGGATATTGACCGTTCATTGTGGCATTCCAGAGATCCTGCTGCGATTGAATTCCCGCGTTCAGGCGGGAAGCTGGTAAAACTGGTGTTCCACCGATCCGACATTCTGGTCGGCGCTGCCATAGGTCAAGACGTTCATCCATCCGTCGCCCGCGAGCGCCGCCGATGTCCCCGCTGCGATGGCGGTGCGCGGATGATCGTAGGGGTCCAATTTCTTCAATAGGTCCCCGGTATCCTTCATCACAGCGCGTCCATGCGCCGCCGCTTCGAATGACGGCATGCCCGCCCAGGTAATGTTGAACGCGGAAAAACGCGCCACAACGCTATTCAGATACGCTTCGCGCTGTCTCGCATCCGCCGGAATAGCAGCCAGCACGATGTCAGCGGTCAAACCCTTGTCGTTGATGACCCGTATCCGTAGCGGCCGCCTCGCCCAGATCCGTCCCTGCGTCAATCGTGATGCGAAGATGACTAAACTTCTCCTGCGAGCGTTGCTCGACCAATCGCTCGAAATCGGGCCGCGACATTTCAGTGAAACGGTCGACGGCGGCCGACATCCATAAGTGCTGCTTGAGATTTTCAGTGGCGAAATGGTGCACATTCGCAACTCGCACGAAGCCGGGCGAGTCCGACTCTGCGGCGGTCACAGTCCCGGCCTGCCCATCCAGCCTTGGTAGATTGCTAGTCAAGCGATACATTCCACTTACCGGCTCCAGTGGGGGCGAACCGGATGATCAGCTTGCGACCGTCTAAGAACGCGCGCAGCAAATATGTCTTGAAGCGGGGCGAGCGAAACTCGGCACGAAGTTCTGCGCGTGTCGGGATTTTCTTGCGGTGCAAGTTCAAACGCCAGATCGCAGGCGCTCCAGGCCGGCACCGTGGCGCAACCCGCCGGTTGGGACACCGGTTGCGTCAATGCGGTGACGGACAGAAACAGGAAGATGAGAATCGCGAGCATCGAAGCAGCACCGTCTAGTGACACTATATCGCGGGGCATGCCGGATGCACGAAAAACTCTTGCGGAATCGCGCGCTAAAGTCCAACCCAATTGGCGAGAGTCTTTTCCCACTCCATCAGGAACGTTTTCTGCTCCCTCGCGGCGATGCCACCAACTGTCGGTTGTGAAGTACTTATCCGGCGCGGCTACCATCAGGATCGTCAGATCCGGCGCTAACTTTCGATAAATTTCCCCCGCCCGCCGGGTGTGGAATTACTGGTGACTACGATGATGCGCTTTATGCCCATCCGGCGAATCACCGGCAGAATCGCTTGCGCCTCGGCCACCGTGGAGCGGGCCGAGTGCTCCATGTGCACAAAATACGATTCCGGATATCCCTGCTTCACTGCGAACGGAATCGCCAGGTCGCACTCATGGAGACCGTAAGCGCCATCCGGTCCGCTGACCAGCACCTTTGGAACAAATCCGTCGCGAGCCAACTGGGCCGCCGCAAGAACCCTATAGCCCCATGCCATCCCCGGCCAACACCAGCGCCGCGTCGGCCTTTTGAGGCGGACCCGCTTGCACCAGATAGGCCCCCAGCGCACCCAGAATCGGTGCGTGCAAGACGACGGCTACTAACACCAGCCCGGCCAGCAGCGAGCACACCTGCCCACAGGCGCCGGCTTCGTGGTTTGGATTTCACAAGATTTGCAGGAGGAGCTACTTCTCGTCGGAGCTCTTGGACTCCAAATGCCCTACCGATTTCAAGCGCTGGAATAACCGCTCCACTTCCTCTTCGTCCTCGCTGCGAAGAACCGGGTAGCGGAGAGGGATAGACGCGTCCTTTTCGGCTGGCTCGAGCAGGCGAATTCTTCGTTGGCTCGCTGGATCGGGAAGCGGCGGCCAGTTCCCCCCAAAATTCGCGGTACGGAACACCGTCGAGAAGAGCCTCCCGTGAGAAGCGGCGGAGATGCCGCAACAGGCTGCTCGATGAGTCCAGATCTCCCGAATAGAGAAGATGAATCCGTTGGCCGTCATGCAGCGTCAGAATCACCACCAGCGGCGTATTCCACCCGGTCTGATCCACTCGCCGAACGTCGCGCCACGGAATTATCCGTGGACCAATAGCGAGATGAGTTTCGTAGATTTCGATGGCCGGGCGGATCGTCACCGCAGCCAGCACCAACGCGGATAACGCGAATAACGCAGCAGCGATCCAGGACGGAGCCCAGCGCAGCGCATTCCAAGCGCTGAACAGTGCGCCGCCCACTGCGAATAGTGTCAGCGAGACATAAACCCGGGACGATGTGAAGCGAGCAAGCGGACTACCCACCTCTTCAGCCTACCATCGCGCCGCGGAATGTGGAAATCGGCAATCGGCCCTAGCAAAAGCCGCTAGCCAGGAGTGGGAAAGGTCTTGGAAATATGATCGTGCCAGGTGAGGCTCTCTTCATCCACGAGCGCCCATACCAGGCCCAGACCGGCCGAAATAATACTGAGCAAGGAAGCCGCAAGCCGAATGGTGCGCTGTTCCCGTTCCGGCCGCCGCCCGTCAAAATCGACCAGCCGCA
This sequence comes from Bryobacterales bacterium, assembly GCA_963779075.1. Lineage (GTDB taxonomy): Bacteria > Acidobacteriota > Terriglobia > Bryobacterales > Bryobacteraceae > Palsa-187. The sequence goes on along the minus strand of CAVZWS010000006.1, from coordinate 56,534 downwards.
ATCCCGCAAAGCGCATTCCCGGTGTGTCCCCGCCGCCCAGGCACCACAGCACGCGGTACAGGAACACCACCGCCGCTATCACTCCGCCAAACAGTATCAGCTGGACTTTGTGAAAACCAATCGGCCACCGGATAAGTAGAAGATAGCTAGAAACAGCCCCAGCGCAATCGCGATCATGCTGGCATCCCCAGCGACCGCCATGAGGCGGTGTACGGGTAACGCCACCGGCGCGTCACAATAAATGACCGCTTCCACTTCCGTACCTAATGATGGTTCCGCAATCGCACCCGCGTGGAAATCGAGCGACTGCTGCGAATCCGCTGAGCGCCGGACCGCTGCATTCGCTCTCATTTCCTGCGGCCGTGCCGTATTTTGAACGCGATGTTTCCGTCCTCCAGGGTGAGGCCGCGGCGTGAGCGTTGGGATCGGGACCACCTTCGGACCGTGCGACGGGTCGCGGAAGAGCCAAGGCTGGTAAACTCCCGGCGTCGGAACAGGCGCCGCAGGACGGGCAGATTCTTCGTGAAGCGGCCCGGCCTCCTCGCAAAGTTTCCAGGGCCGGCGCAGCAGCTTCCATCAGAGGATACGTGCCGAGGCTGGGCCGCAGCGCGGACGTATGCATGCGCCGTCCGCAACGGATGCAACGCCGCTCGTCCTCTTCGTTCCAGGCTTGGCAATGAACGCACTGCATATTAAGTCAGTTTTTTAAAAGCTGCGCTACCCGCGGCTGCTACAATGGGCTTTCTCACGGTGCCTTTTGAGTACTGATTTCCAGCCGCAGCGTACCAGTACATTAGTCCTTAGTACCATACTCCGACACATTTGTCACGCATTTTGTTTGACCGGCTGCTTTGCCTTCCCGTACTTAGAAGCACAAGTTTATCGCCCTGCTTTACCCCCACCCGGCCCTCCCCCCTCCCTCAGCGCCAATCCCGACCAGAAGATTAGCCCGCGTGCGACCGGGTGCGCCCGACGCCGAGCACGTCCATATCGAATCCGTCACGCAGGACGCCGAAGGCGTCATAAGGCATCTCCGCGGAAACGTCCGGATGGAAACCTCCGACATGCTGCTGCGCGCGGACGAACTGGATTACAACACGGAAACGGGCGATGCGGAAGCGCGTGGCCATGTCCACTTCGAGCACTTCGTGCGCGGCGAAAAGCTTGACTGCAATCGCGCGGAGTACAACGTCAACGCGGAGACCGGCAAGTTCTACGACGTCAGCGGGTCGGCCACCTCGCGAATCCAGGCCCGAAGAGGCCTTCTGATCACTCAAACTCCCTTTTATTTTCAAGGGAAATGGGCGGAACGTCTCGAGGATCACTATATCCTTCACAATGGATTCATTACCGATTGCGTCATGCCCAACGCCTGGTGGCGTGTGAAGGGCCCTAGATTCGAAGTTATCCCCGGCGACCACGCCACATCCCGAAGCTCATGGTTCTATCTGAAGGGCATGCCCCTGGTGTATCTCCCATACTTCTATAAATCCTTAAAAAAAGAGCCACGTAAGAGCGGATTCCTCATCCCTACCGTTGGTAACAGCTCGCTTCGGGGATACGAAATTGGGGCCGGTTATTATTGGGCTATTAACCGCAACTACGATCTAACCTATGGCGCCCAGTATTTTAGTCTGGCAGGTCTAGCCCATCATCTAAATCTTCGAGGAGACCCCACCCAAAAGACCTTCTTTGATGTGACGGTCGACGGCATCGACGATAAACGCAAACTGGTACCGCCTGCAAGCGGGGCGCTTGTCCTGGGGCATGTCTCAACGGACTTCGGCCGCGGATGGCTAGCCCGCGGGGACCTCGACTACATCACATCTTATGCCTTCCGCCAGCAGTACACGGAATCCTTTAATGAAGCGGTGTCTTCACAAACACATTCCGTGGGTTTCTTGACCAAGCACTGGTCGGATTTCGGCATCAATCTGGTAGCCCAGAATAACGTGAACTTCCTGAGCACAACGCCCGGCAACGACATCTCCATTCGCAAGCTCCCCGAGTTGGAATTTAACCAGCGGGAACGCGAGGTGGATCTCGCAGCCTTGCCCTTTTGGATTTCATTCGATTCGAGCGCAGGTTTGTTACGCCGGAGCCAGAACCTGTTCCAGACCCGTCAATTCGTCGACCGGCTGGATTTCGCCCCTCGGATCACCACGGTTCTCCACCTGCCTGGATTCCAGATCGTGCCCAGTTTCGGCATTCGCGAGACATCTTATGAATCTAGCGCCGCCAGCCCGGGTATCTTCTCAGGGCAGAACATCTTGCGCAATGCGCACGACGCCAAAATCGACTTTATCCTGCCGTCTCTGCAAAGAATCTTTAATGCTCCCAACTGGATAGGATCGAAAGTAAAACATGTAATTGAACCCCGGATCACCTATCAATATACCGGCGGGATTGACAATTTTAACCGCATCATCCGCTTCGATGAAACCGATCTGCTCAGCAACACCAACCAAGTTGAGTTCTCCCTCAATAACCGGTTGCTGGCAAAGGACAAGAACGGCACCATCACGGACTTCATCAACTGGCAGCTTCTCTACGACCGTTACTTCGATCCGACCTTTGGCGGCGCTATCATTCCCGGCCAGCGCAACGTCATTCAGAGCTCCCTTGATCTGACCGGCTACGCGTTCCTCGACGGTGTGCGGCGGTCGTCGCCGATTGTGAGCGCATTTCGCGTGCAACAGTCACGAGTGGGTATTGAGTGGCGCACGGATTACGATCCTCTCTTCCGGCGTATCTCGAACAGCAGCCTTAGCGTGGACGGTCGCTATAGGCAATACCACGTCTCGGTGGGTCAGTCCCACGTGAATACCGATCCGGCTATCGCTCCCAGCGCCAATCAGTTCAGGGGCGTGATTTCCTACGGCTCGGATACTCGCAAGGGTTTGAGCTTTGGGTTCAGCGCTTACTACGATTACCTCAAGGGAATCATGCAGTATTCACAAACGCAGGTGACCTACAACACCGATTGCTGCGGCTTGAGCGTCCAATATGGGCGCTTCAACTTCGGCACCCGCGACGAAAGTCAGTTCCGAGTGTCGTTCGCGGTCTCCAACATCGGCGCCTTCGGAACTCTTAAACGGCAGGAAACCATTTTTTAAGCGCCGCCGCGGCAGATGCGGCTTGCCGCTTGGCCATCGCCGGCTCCACGCGACTGCGGAACGGCTATAATCTTTCAGGAGCAAACATGAATCTTAAAAATGCAGTTGCCCTGGTTACAGGCGGAAGTGCCGGAATCGGCTACTCGATCGCTAAGACACTCGCGGAAAGCGGAGCGCGAGTAGCCATCACAGGCCGCGATAAAGCCCGCCTGGAAGCGGCCGCGAAGGATCTCGGCGCGCTAGGGATTCAGGCCGACGTGTCGAAAGAAGCGGATGTGGAGCGCACTTACAGCGAGGTCCTCGCGAAGTTTGGCGATCTTGACATCCTGGTGAATAACGCAGGCGTCGGCGTGTTCAAGCCTCTAGTTGAGCTTGAACTCGCCCGCTTTAAGGCGGTGTTCGACACTAACGTCACCGGAGCCATGCTGATGGGCCGCGAGGCCGCGAAGATTTTCATCAAGAAAAATCGCGGAAACATCATCAATATCGCCTCGACGGCGGCACTCCGTGGCGCGGCCAATGGCACCGCCTACTACGGGAGCAAGTTCGCGCTACGCGGCATGACCGAGTGCTGGCGGGCGGAGCTGCGCAAATATAATATCCGGGTGATGCTGGTCAATCCCAGTGAAGTGTTGACCAACTTTGCCGCCACCGCCGGCTTTCCGCAAAAGGCCACCGAGGGCAAACTGCGCGGCGACGAAATCGCTCATGCCGTCAAGTCGATGCTCGAAATGGACGACCGGGGCTTTACGGTCGAAGTGGCTGTTTTCGCCACTAATCCGGCGGACTGACCCAGCAAACGTCCCGTGGTCGCGGGGCCTCAGGCCGTGCCCTAGTTTTCCAAGCTTCGCCACATGTACCAGCTCGCGATGCTGCGGTAGGGATGCCAGGACGCGGCGATAGACTCCATTTCCTGCGGTTTAGGCAGCTCCGCCAAACCGTAGGCTTTCTTCATGGCCGCCCGCACGCCTAGGTCGCCCACCGGCAGAACATTGGGACGCTGCAGCGCGAACATCAGGAACATCTGGACCGTCCAGACGCCCACGCCTTTCACGCGGGTCAGGGTTTCAATGATGACGGAATCTTCCATCTCCGGCAGGCGCTCGAACTGAATGTCGCCGTCGCGAGTGAGCCGCGCCAGTTCGCGGATATACAGGGTCTTCTGCTTGGACAGCCCCACGGTGCGCATCTTTTGGGGGCGCAGCCTTAGGATCGCCTCGGGCGTTAGCGGAACCACTTTCGCCGCCTCAGTCAGGCGATTGAAGATGGTCATCGCAGCCTTTCCGTTGAGCTGCTGATAGACGATTGACCGCACCAGGGTCTGGAACACGGGCTCCATATAGGTCGCCCGGTAGGGGCCGGCCTTCTGGATAATCGCGGCCAGGACCGGGTCGGCTTTCTTCAGGTGGTTAATCGCTTTTCGCATGGAACTCTATTGGGCTCTCAGACATCCTACATTGTAAGTATGAAGTCCCTGACTATGCTCGGTGTGCGCGCGGCGGTTCTCCTGGGCTCTTTCGCGGGGGCCGTACTCCTTATGGCTCAAGACGAGCCGATTCGCGTCGACGTAAATCTGGTGAGTATTCTGGCCAGTGTCCGCGGCAAGGGAGGCGCGTTGATCAGCAACCTCGAGAAGGACGACTTTAAGATCTACGAAGACGGCAAGGAACAGCAGATCAAAAACTTCACGCGCGAAACCGACCTTCCGCTGACCATCGGACTGCTGGTGGATACCAGCGCCAGCCAGGAGCGCCTGATCGACACGGAACAACGGGCGGCCTCCCAGTTCTTCTCGAAGGTTCTGCGCCCCAAGGATCAGGCATTTCTCATCCAGTTCGGAGCCGAAGCCGAGCTGCTACAGGACCTGACGAACTCAGCGCGTTCGCTGCAACAAGGGCTAAAGCAGTTGCGCCTGAGCGTACCGGTGGGCGGCCTGCATCCAGGGCCGGTTCCCACCATGCAGAATCAGGCTGGCACTATTCTGTATGACGCAGTGTATCTGGCGGTCAACGACGAAATGAAGCACGAGGTGGGCCGCAAGGCGCTGGTGCTGATCACCGATGGCGTCGATACCGGCAGCAAGATCACGCGCGACAAAGCGATCGAGGCCGCCCAAAAAGGCGATGCGATTATTTACAGCATTGACTATCAGGATCGCGGGGCATATGGCGGCGGATTCGGAAGCATCAACTTTGGCGGCGGCGGCGAGGGCGAACTGCGCCGGATGTCCTCGGAGACCGGCGGCCAGGTGTTCCGCGTGGATCGCAGCCACTCGCTCGACGACATCTTCCGCGAGATTCAGGATGAGATGCGGTCACAATACGCCATCACCTATCAGCCGCCGAATCCCAAGCGCGATGGTTCGTATCACAAGATCGATATCAAACTCGCCAATAAGGACTACAAGCCGCAAGCCCGCAAAGGCTACTACGCGATCGAGCCAGAGAATTAGCACGGCCGATGGAGACGCATCTGACGCGGGCATTAAGCTGTATCTGACGTCGTAGCCAGTCGGCAAGCCTTAACCAGACGCTGGCATCGCCAGAACTGGCGATACTGGTTCCGATGGATCTCGCGGCCTGGGATGAGCAGTATCGCAAGAACGCTGACTCGGCGACGGAGCGCGAATCCGACCCCCAACCCGCTGCTGGTAGAGGCGGCGGATGACTTGCGGCCCGGCCGCGCTCTGGATTTAGCTTGCGGTACCGGCCGCAATGCACTATGGCTGGCTCAGCGCGGTTGGAACGTTACCGCAGTTGACGGCTCCGGCAGCGGCGATCGAAATCCTGCGCAGTCGCGCCGAACGCGCGAGCGTCGCGGTTGACGCGCAAGTTGCCGATTTCGAAGATGACCGGGTTCACGATCTCGTCCGCCCGCTACGACCTGATCGCGATGTGCTACTACTTCCAACGGAACTTGATCGAGCAGTGCAAACGGGGCCTGGTCCCTGGCGGCGTTATGGTCGCGATCGCCTTGCTGATCGAGCCGGGCAAAGAGCACTCGACCTTCCGACTGCAACCGGGTGAATTGCGCGGCTACTTCGCGGATTGGGAGATCCTTCACGACCGTGAGGGCGCCGATGCGTGGCAACACAAGATCGCCGAATTAGTCGCACGCCGCCCCGCGAGCGAATTCTGTAGTGCCTTTCCACTTGACCTCAGCCGGGCTTGCTAACATGTGAAGCAGGCCCTCCGCCGTGAACGTCCTCACTAAAACTCGTCAGCCTTGCATGATTCGCGCCCAGGGATTGGTCAAGAAATTCGGCGATTTCACCGCTGTCGATGACATCGCGTTCGATGTAGCCAAGGGCGAGATCTTCGCCTTTCTCGGACCCAACGGCGCGGGCAAAACCACCACCATCAAAATGCTGACCACGCTGCTGAGGCCCACCAGCGGCAGCGTTTCGCTCGACGGCCTCGATCCCGTCACTCGACCAAACCGCCGCGCGCAAACAGTTCGGCATCGTCTTTCAGGACCCCAGCGTCGATGACGAACTCACCGCCTACGAGAACATGGATTTTCACGGCGTACTGTACAGCGTCCCGAGGAAGCTCCGTCACGAGCGCATTGAAGCGCTGCTGAAGCTTTTCGAGCTATGGGATCGCCGCAAGGATCAGGTCAAGCAGTTCTCCGGAGGCATGCGGCGGCGCCTGGAGATCGCGCGCAGCCTGCTGCACACGCCCAAGATCATCTTCCTCGACGAGCCCACGCTCGGCCTCGACCCGCAAACCCGTAACCAGCTCTGGAACCACATAAAGAAGCTCAATGACGAGGAACACGTCACCGTCTTTCTCACCACGCATTACATGGAGGAAGCCGAACGCGTCGCCCACCGCATCGCCATCATCGATCACGGCAAGATCATCGCTCAGGGCACTCCGGGCGAGCTCAAAGCGCAGACCGGCACCGAAACGCTGGAACAGGCGTTCCTGGCGCTCACTGGCAGCACCATTCGTGAAGAGGAAGCGAGCGGCCTCGATAAAATGCGAACTTTCGGCAAGGCGTTCAGGCGGGTCAAATGATCGGGCGGCGAGGCGCGTCGGCGGCGGGCCAATGAACGTCGTCTACATTCTGTGGCTGCGGCAATTAAAACGATCGGCGCGATCCCGAGCGCGGATTATTGGCTCCTTCGCCCAGCCGCTGCTATTCTTGCTGGCCTTCGGGTTTGGTTTCGGATCGATGTTCCAGCGCGCGGGCCAGGGGAACTATATCCAGTTCCTGGCACCGGGCGTGATCACCATGTCGATTCTATTCACCTCGATCTTCACCGGCATCGAGGTGATCTGGGACCGCCAATTTGGTTTCCTGAAGGAAACTCTGGTCGCCCCTGTACCGCGAATTTTGATCATGGTCGGCCGCACCCTTGGCGGAGCAACCGTGGCGGTGCTGCAGGGAATAGTGGTGTTTTGCATTTGCCTGGCGGTGGGCTTCCGGACACCGTCTCTTCCGTTGCTGCCTCTGGCGTTCACGTTTATGATTCTGACGGCTGTGCTGTTCACCGCGGTGGGTACGGCCCTGGCTTCCGTGCTGCCCGATTTCCAGGGCTTCCAACTGGTAATGAATTTCCTGGTGATGCCCATCTTTTTCCTCTCCGGAGCATTGTTTCCGCTCACCAATATCCCGCGAGCGATGCGCATCATCGCCAACCTCGATCCGCTTTCTTATAGCGTCGACGGTCTGCGCTTTGCGCTCATCGGAGTGACGCATTTCGGAGTCCCGCTCGATCTCGCCGTTCTTTGCGCTGGTGACGGCCGCCGCTTTGGCCGTGGGCGGCTATCTGTTTTCGAGGATTCAAGTCTGAGCCGGCGCAGGGCTGCACTGACTTGCCGCTGGATGTGCTTTGCTATCATGCAAACTCATGAGTGACTATGCCATAGGTGTCGATTTGGGCGGCACAAATCTGCGCGCCGCCGCGGTCAGCCGCGACGGGAAAATGCTAAACAAAGTGTCGGGTTCGACGCCCGGCGGGGCGGGCCGAGCGGCGGTCATCGGTGACATCGTTAACGCTATCGAAACGCTGCAAGCCGGGCTCCCGGGCCAAACTCTCGCCGGAGTCGGCGTGGGAGTGCCGGGATTCATTTTGATGGACCAGGGGATCGTGGTGGGCGCGCCGAATCTCCCTGCATTCGATAATTATCCGGTACGCGATGAAATCGAAAAGCTTCTCGGCGCCAAGGTGATTCTCGAAAACGACGCCAACGCCGCTGCGCTGGGCGAGAAATGGATCGGCGCCGGTCGCGATGTCAACGATCTCATTTTGCTGACGCTGGGCACCGGTATCGGCAGCGGCATCATCGTCGACGGGAAGATTCTGCGCGGCTACCTGGGGATGGCGGCCGAGATCGGCCACACCACATACTCGCCCAACGGCTACCCCTGCGGCTGCGGCAACACTGGCTGCGTGGAAAAGTACGCCTCCGCCACTGCCGTGTCGTCCATGGCTCGCCTGCTGAACTTGGGTCCCAATCTTTCTTCCGAGGAAGTGTTCCATCTTGCCAAAGGCGGCAATCCGCGAGCCCTACAGATTTTTGACTCAGTCGGCCTTGCGCTCGGCACGTTGCTGGCGACGTTGATCAACACTTTCAATTTCCCGCTGTACCTGCTGGGCGGCGGCATGACTGCTGCCTGGGATTTGTTCGAACCGTCCATGCGGGCCGAAGCCACTCGCCGTTCATTTATTTACCGCAACAATCCGCCGCGCATCGAACGCACCGGTCTCGGCGCCGACGCCGGACTCTACGGCGCGGCATATTTGGCGTTGCGAGCCTAAGCCGCGGCGGCAGTCGAACCGGGCGTGCCGAGAACGAAAATTTGAGATACACTCTGTAGACGTTGTAGGTTAGCGGGATCGCAAAGGGAGACAAACTCATGAAGCATGTCAAGATCAACGGCAAGGGCAAAGCGGCACTGGTTTGCATCGCACATGTGCCAGCCTGTTTGTTTATAGCGTTACGGGTGTAGCGCAGACGCCAAAACCGAAACGAATCAACCGGGCTATCGAGCTCCTGGAACAAGGCCAGCCGATTTATTACACCGGATCGCATTCCGGCACGATCGGCACCTTCGAGCAAGGCAAGCAGGACGCCCAAACCTGGGCCGATTACATCAGCTACGACATGGAAGCCGCCCCTTACGACGTGGCGGGACTTTCGGCTTACATGCAAGGACTGGCGGCGGGCGGGCCCACCAGGACCGGCCATCGAACACCGGCCGTGATCGTGAATGTTGCGGTCCGGGGAACCGACGAAGCCACTGTGCGCGCCAACTCGTGGATGTTCGAGCAGGTGTTGGCCACGGGCGTCCATGGGATCCTCTTGTGCCACGCGACCACCGCCGGCGCGGTGAAAGCCTTTGTAGAAGCGGTGCGCTATCCCAATCACGAACAAGGCGTCGGCCCAGGCCGGCTTCAGGATGGCCGCCGAGGCGCGCATGGCGCGGCAACCGCATCTAAGATCTGGGGGATCTCAGACCAAGAATATCTGCAGAAGGCCGACGTTTGGCCGCTTAATCCGAACGGCGAGATATTGCTCGGCGTCAAGATTGAAGACAAGTATGCGTTCGCAAATGTCGACGAAATCGTAAAGGTTCCCGGAATCGGATTCGGAGAAGGCGGCCCCGGCGACATGGCGCTGTCGTTCGGCTTCAAGCAAGGCGATCCCAGGGCGAAGGAAGTCCAGGATAAGATTTTTGCCGCTGCGAAAGCCCAGCATCTATATTGGCTGGGAATTGGCGGAGGCAGAGGCGCCAATTTTGAAGCGATGATCGAACAAACCATTAAGGAAGGCCATATGGTCGGGTCCGGCGAGGAAACCGCGGCAGCCGGCCGTAAATTTACTAAGAGGCCCCTGCCGTACTGAGCGATGTGCGAGCGGCGTTCCGCCGATGGCGAATGCGAAGTCCGGCGGAATCGCTACTTCTTGAGACCGAAAGCGTACACCGCCCATCCCAGGTCGAGACGTATACTTGTCCGCCGGCTACCACCGGCTCGCTGAAATGCGTCCAACTGTCGATGAGCTTGTCGCTGGAATATAGCTGCTTCCCTGTCTCGCCATCGAAAGCATACAGAACCGCGTTGGTGACTGGCGTACTGCGGGTCTTCGCAGTCGCGCCTCGGCCCTGCTCGGTGTTCTCTCCGGTCTGGAGGGCGTAAACAACTCCATTCGCCACCACTGGCGGGTCAGGCACGTGCATATCGCGCGACATCCACGTGGGAACCAGCGTGGGCGTGCCTTTATCCGGATCCAGGCGAACTTCGAAGGCCATGACGCTTCCCTGCTGCGGGTCCCCATAGGTGTACTGAAACTTCGGAGCCTCTTTAGAAGGCGGCCCCCACAGCGGCAGCAAGCAGCCATCGGCGGCCCTGCGAATCCTGCCAAGTGGCCATGGCCCCCCATAGACCCCGGCCAGCCAAGCAGAACCTCATCGTTGCCCCAGCGGGGCGATAGGTACAGCGGAGTGTGATGGTCGACGCCGCCTAGGTGATCGGCGTCCAGCAGAGCGATAGCCGACTCCTTGGCGGCCGACGCGACCAGCGTCCATTTTTGGAACGGGAATACGACCGGGCTGGCCGAGCCCAAGTCGAGGTCTTTAGCGTTGAGATGCTCCCAGTTCGCAGGAGTATAGCTGTCCATCAAATGCAGGTCTTTGAAGTTCAGAAACATCACAGTATTGCCGAAGAAGCCGGCGGCGGGATCATTCGGTCCATCGGCGGTCTGGGTGTACATACCTTTTGGACCACGCACCATGCCGCCGCGTCCCCAAGCGCCGGCCGGTCTTCCGGTACTGGTGAAAAATTCGACGGTGCGCTTCGACGGGTCCTTCAAATCCAGTGCCGTAAAGTGCGCCATGGAGCCGCCGCAGCCCCGAGCGGTAGACGAATAAATGATTCCGTCGACCAGATTGAGACTCCAGTTGCGCGCGAAGGGAGTGGTGAAATCGGCAGGCGGCATGCGATCCTCGCCGTCGGCCAAATTGAGGCCGCGCAGCTTGCCATCACTGGTAGACACATAGATGGTCCCGGAATCCTTATCGATGACCGGTGTGGCGTTCTGTGTGTTGGAACACAGCCAGGTCGCGGGCTGTTTGGAAGTCAATGGGTTTGGAAACCGGCGCTGCCAGGTTACTTTGCCGGTCTCGGAATCGATCGAGTAAACGGTGTTGTCGCTGCCGACGACGAACACGCGCGATCGGGGTCCCTGCGGTGTGTTCACGGTGGCGACCAGGGGCGCCGTAAGGGTAGAGAGAACCACTTCACTCGATGGACTGGGCAACTGAGCCTTCCATTTCAATTCGAGCTGAGCCACATTGCCTGGAGCGAGCGTTGTCTCCGCCTGGTTCCAGCCGGTGCGTTCCTGATCGTATCCCCAGGTCAGCCACTCGCTCGGAGATGCCGCGAAGCCGGGTGTGAGAGAAATAGCCAGGCTTAGGGCAAGGCGGAAGATTTTGGCGTTTGCTGGTGAAATCATGCGTGCTCCAAAGTCGCGCAAGGAAGTTTACTTCGCTCCGACTGTAGAGTCAAGGGATCGGCAGATCGCGCGTTGAGTAGCGACGGATCGGGCGGGTTGAAATGGGGAGGAGCGAAAGCCCCTCCCGCTGGCCAGAACTGCCTAGAAAATATACTTCAACCCCAGTTGCAACTGGCGCATGGGGATACCAAAAGCCAAGCTGTTGATGGCGCCAAAACCCACGTGGGGCGCCGTCGCCGGCTGGCCGGGAGATACAGCGCCCGCCAGGATGTTGCCGTTGGGTCCTCCCCAGTTCGGATGGTTCAGCAGATTGAACGCTTCCGCACGAAACTGAATCTGGTGATGTTCGTTGTAGGGCATGACGAAGTTTTTGTGAACTTCGGCGTTGATGGCGTAAACTCCCGGAGCCGTCGCGGTGTCTCGTCCCACATTGCCAAAAAATCCGAAACGGTTTCGGACGAAGGCGGCTCGGTTATACCACCCCGCGGGGCTTGCATTCGAGGCCGCTGAGGAGACCCCCGTTGCATCCGGCCGGTCGTATCCGCTTTGGGTGTTGGATTGGTCCCCGCTGCTGGTGATGTTCTGCGGTACCCCGCTTTGAATCGTCACGATGCCGCCGACCTGCCAGCCGCCGACGATGGCGTTCGCCACCGAGTTGTTGATGTTCAGCCGCTTTCCCTTGCCGACGGGCAGCTCATAGAGCGGGGCCACCACCAGGCGATTGCGCGTGTCGAACGAAGAGAAGCCCCGCTCGCAGCGAATACACTCGCTATTCTGCGGAAACAGCGTATCATAACCCTGGATTCGAATGGCGCTGCTGTCGTCTATCGCCACGGCATGGGTATAGGCGCCGGTCAGGCTCAGGCCCGCGCTGTAACGCTTGGTCACCTTCAATGTGAAGGAGTTGTATTCGCCGTTGGCCGAATCTTCGACGGACTGAATGTAGGTATAGTCGCCGAACGGAAGATGCGAGGCAGCGGTTCCGTTGGGCGAGGGAATTCCCATGTTCTGATTCCAGAAGCCGGCCATGTGATGGCTTACAGATCCGAGATACCCGGCTTCCACGGCCCAGGTGTCGCCGAACTGGCGCTGAATGTTGAGCAGGTACTGGAAGGTATTAGCCGTGTGGTGGAGGGGGTTGTCCGAGTACGCATAAGGCGGGCCGACCGACACCGTCGAGCCACCGCTTGCAGGAAAGGCATTGTTATAGCTGAACGGCACGCCACCGGTGGTCGCAGCCCCGGTGTCGGCTAGGGTCGAGTTGCGGGCGGCAAGGTTGCGGCCCAGATCGAAGTACGGGGAATTGCCGTTATCCTGGCTGAAGAACCTTCCGACTCCGGCGCGAATCACTGTCTTGGAATCGAGGGAATAGGCGATCCCCAAACGGGGCGCGAAGTCGTTATACCGCGTATCCATGAGCTGATTGGGCAGGAGTCCGTTGCTGCACGTCACGGGGGTCTCCAAGCCGGGCTTCAAGTTCCAGCGGATGGCGATGGGGGGCGGGCCGGCATACGCATCCTGGCAAGTGCCTTGCCGGACAAAGTACGGCCAGACCGACTTCGGCGCTTGAGGTGCGAAGTACAGATTCGGTACATGGACAATAAACAAGTTGTTGCTCAGGTCCGTGAAGGGCGGCACCAACTCCCAGCGTAAGCCGATTGATATAGTCAACTTGGGCGTGACCTTCCAGGTATCGTCGATGAAGGCCGCAAAATTATTCCGCTGGAAATCCGCTGCGGCAGCCTGTAGGGCCAACGTAGATTGGTAGATATCCCCAAGCAGGAATTCGGCAAAGGAATCGCCGCCACTATGGGTAACAGGATTCCAGGTCGCGTTGGGCTGGAAGCTGTATTGGCCGCGAGAGTACTGGTTGCCGAACTGACCGTAATTCTGGCGATCGTATTCGAAGCCGAATTTCATCGTGTGCTTGCCCTTGTTCCAGGTAGTATTATTCAGGAACTGAAGCGTGTTGTTCTGGTTTTGGTAAGGGCCATCGGAATTATCTCCGAAACCGCTGTAATTAGTGAGGCCCACGGACGGGATGCCCCAGGTGACGGGGTCGCCGGCCTTCAGATTGGGAAGGTTCAGTTGTGTGACGTAGTCGGTGCTGAACGCACCGAGGGCGGTTTGGGCGTTGAAGAATCGCGAGTAGCCGAAACGCGCCTCGTTCACGATATTGGGCGTAAGGATGCGCGTGTTCGAACCCATGTACTGTTCATAACCGACGGTGGTCTTACTCCCGCTGGCGTTGATGGTCTGGTCGGATTGATCTTCGCTGCCCCAGCTATAACGGCCTGACCAATTCGATTTCGAGGATTCGACGAAATCCATTCGCACGACAAAGCCGTCACGGTTAAAGGGAGAGCCGCTGTCCTGGACGTAGTTGTTGGTCAAGCCGGGAAGTGTGGCGGGATTGTAAAACTGCAAAAGTTGCTTTGTAATCGGGCTGATCCGGTTTTGCGGAATGATGTTGCCCGGGAAAGGGGCTTTGGTGCCGGGATCGAAAATAGTCTGTCCAAATTGGCTAAAATCGCCTTGGAACATGGCTGGAGTGGGCACGGAATAGGTCTTCTGCTGAGTTTGCCGTTGCACCAGCCACTCGTCATTCGCCATGAAAAACAGCCGGTCCTTGCCATTAAAGAGCTTGGGAATGGATACCGGGCCGTCGATCTCGAAGCCGTAATCGTTCCACTTGAACGGCGACACGCCGGGACGAACGGCAGTGAACTGGTAAGGGAGCGCATCGAAGGCGTTATTGCGGACGAATTCGAAAAGCGAACCGTGGTAGGCGTTGCCCCCGGATTTCGTAAGCACGTTGACCTGCGTGGCTCCATGGCCGAATTCGGCGGGATAAACCCCGGTCTGCACTTTGAATTCCTGCAAGGCGTCGATCGAGGGAAGGACGATATAGGTGTTGAAATTCGGATCGGTGTTGTTTGTGCCGTCGAGCGTGTAGTAGTCATACACAATGCGGTTCCCGCCGGCAGAGATTGCCAGGTTGGAACGGTCACCGCCCTGGCGCGACTGGGCCTGACCGGACGGCGGCGCAAGGTTGCTGACATTCGGAGCCAGCGTCACCAGATTCAGGTACTCGCGCCCATTGAGCGGGAGCTCGACAATGCCCTTGTTTTCGATCACGCTGCCGACCGTCGCGTTTTCGGATTGCAGCAGAGCGGCGGAAGCGGAAACCTCCACGGTTTCGCTAACCTGGCCGACCTGGAGCGTGAGGTCCAGACGCACGGACTGTTGCACCTGTACTTCGACATTGGTGCTACTCACGGTTCTGAATCCCGCATGTTCGACTCTGATGTTGTAGACGCCTGGCGGCACCGAGGTGAAAGTGTATAATCCCTCTCCCGAGGTCTCCGCTGTACGAACCGCATTGGTGGCGGTGTTGGTTAAAGTGACAGCTGCGTTGGGTACTCCGGCTCCGCTCGGATCAGTTACCCGTCCCGAGATGTCGCCGAAAGTTTGTCCTAACAGAGGAAGCCCAAAGCAAAGAAGCAATCCTAGAAACCACTTGGTTCGCATGTTCGAATTCACCTCACTGTAGAATTCAATTTGACGAGCACACAAAGACGTAACAGCTAAAAGCCGTTCGTACCTTCACTTTCGCAACCCCGAATTCAGAACCTCTCCGGGACCCCACGAAACATCGTGGAGCGTATCACAAGTCTCGGGGAATTGCAACCCCCCTTTAGTGTTTTCCTATAGATCCATTCGGCAAACCGACGATTGGCTCGATTGGAATCCGACCCTCAACTTCCCGTTAGCAACGTCCCAAGTTGCCGTTAGGTTGTCTGGAGTAGCCGCCTGATAATCAGATAGCAGCCCGTTTAAATAGGATCCCTGGCTCCGCCCGGCCCGATGTATGAGAACCCTGACGCCGAGCGTGCCTGGGGCAAGCTGGTCGCTCTCTATAAAACTGCGATCGCCTAAGCAATCTTCCGTTTCCCGCGCGCGCGGAATGCCCATCATCCCGCGACGCGTCCCGTTCCGTTCGCCGCTGGAGTATGATAGCCAGCATGCGATTTTTCACGGTCCTGTCCACTACAGTCCTGTTCACCGTTGTAACGGCGCTCGCGCAGGACGCCGGGGCTACGCGCGCCGATTGGCCGCACTATGGCGGCTCGCCCTATTCATGGCGCTATAGCGCCCTGGATCAAATCAACACCAGCAACGTCAAGTCCCTAACGCCCGCTTGGATGTTCCAAACCGGAGACTATGCGGAGAACCTGCAAGCCACGCCCATTGTGGTCGGCGGCGTGATGTACCTGATTACCGCGCAGGCGCATGTGTTCGCTCTGGACGCGGCGACGGGACGCGAAATCTGGAACTACCGCTATCCTCCGGTGCCGCGCAGCATCCCGGGTTTCATCGGAAATCGCGGCGTGGCCGTGGGCGATGGCAAGGTTTTCTTCGGCACCAAGGACAACTACATGGTCGCCCTCGATCAGAAGACCGGGCGCCTGGTATGGAAAGTCAACATCGATGACGCACGGCAGTGCGGCTGCAATGTCACCGCCGCGCCCATGGTTGTGAAGGATAAAGTCATCGTTGGCGGCACCGGCGGCGACGGAGCCCATCGTGGTTACATCACTGCGTTCAATACTCGCACTGGACGCCTGGCCTGGCGCTGGTACGTGGTCCCGGGCCCGGGCGAAAAAGGGAATGAGACCTGGAAAGGCGACAGTTGGAGATTCGGCGGCGGCTCGCCCTGGCTGACGGGCTCCTATGATCCTGCGCTGAACCTGCTCTATTGGGGGACGGGCAACGCAGCGGCCGATTTCTACGACACAGAGCGAGTAGTTGCGGGCGCCGACAAGACGAAGGACGTGAATCTCTACACCGCCAGCGTCGTGGCGCTGGACCCCGACACAGGGAAGCTTCGTTGGCATTATCAGGAGGTCCCGGACGATGTCTGGGATTACGATTCCTCCTATGAAGTGCTTCTGATGGACCGCCAGATTCGCGGCCGCATGCGGCAGGCGCTAGTTCACATGAATAAGAGCGGACTCACATCCGTTCTGGATCGGGCCACCGGCGAATTCCTGGGAGCCTTCTCGGTTCCTGAAGTGCGAACCTGGATTGCCGGCATCACCGAAGACGGCAAATTGGTGGGACGCAATGAACCGGCGATGGGCAAGACGGTCTCGATCTGCCCCAGCGCTGCCGGCGCGAAGAGCTGGAACTCCACGGCGTACTCACCGCGCACCGGCTTTCTCTATGTACCCGTAAACGAGATGTGCAACGACATTACTCCTAACAGCCGCCCGGCGGATGAAGGGAAGAATTATATGAATGGCGATTTCCCGTTCAAGTTGCCGGCGGGACGCACCACTTTCAGCCACGTGGATGCCTGGGATCCGGTGACCGGCAAACGTGCCTGGAGCATGCCCTACAAGTACGTGCTGCTGGCGTCGATGCTTGCCACAGCAGGCGATCTGGTGTTCACCGGAAATCCGGAAGGCGAATTTTTCGCGCTCGATGCCAAGACCGGAAACAAGCTTTGGAGTTATCAAACCGGCGCAGGCCATCGCGGATCGGCGGTCTCGTATTCGGTGAACGGGAGGCAATACATCGCGACTCCAACAGGGTGGCACTCCTCGGTTGTCGGAGCCTTGGCGCAATCCCTGTTTCCCGATCAGGACTGGCGCCTGGGCTCGACGCTAGTGGTATTCGCGCTGCCGGAGGTATCGCGATGAGCATCCCACTGAAGTGGATGGCCGCGCTGATCGCACTGGTGGTGTCATGCCAGGCGCAGAACGTGGCGACTGTTGTCAAGCAAGGTGAAGCGGTGTTCTCTAAAACCTGCGCGACGGGTTATTGTCACGGAATCCGTGGCGGCCCCAGCGGCGCTCCGCGTTTGGCGGCGCGGGGCTTCGATCAGGCCTACATCAGCAAAGTGGTTAGGAATGGATACCGGACACCGGCATGGCGTCCTTCACCACCAGGTTGTCGCCGCCGGATCTAGTAGCGGTAATCGCTTACGTCGCGACGTTGAATGGCATCGCAAATCCTGATGTCAGTATGGACGGCGGCGAGGACGCGATTTCCACTCGACCCGTGCTAACCGGCGAAGCCGCACGCGGCGCCCGGCTCTTCTCGGACGCCGTGCGAGGTTTCGGACGATGCTCGACATGCCATGAAGTGGGCGGCTTTGGGATTCCTGTGGCAGCTCCGCTCGCCAAGGTGCCGGCGTCCGCTGCGGAGTTGAAGGCGCTGGCGACACCCGATGTGAAGACCGGCGCGATGGGCGGCGAATCCATGCCGGTGCTGGTATTAAGCCAAGGTAAGCAGAGCACGGTGTTCTATGACCTTACGTCGGCGCCGCCGGTGCAACGAAATGCCGAGCCAGGCTCGGTCAAGTTCACGGATGGCAGCAATTGGCGGCACTCTTCGGTGATCGGAGCATACAACGATCCCGAACTGGCGGCGATTCTGGATTATTTGCGCGCTGTCATCAAGCCATAGCTGTCATCAAACCATAGAGGAAGAACTTGTCGGTGGAGCGCACCCAACCGCTCCAGCCGAGGTCGGCGAGCCGCCGCTCCAACACGGAAGGCTGATAGAAGACTTTCACGATGTTGAACTCGCGCCCGTCGTTGAGTTTCCGTCGAGATACGCCCGATTCGTCCAGCGGGCCATGATCTTTCGCGGTTGACGTCGGCTCAGGCAGGCTGTCGATGAAGAAAGCTTGACCGCCCGGCTTCAGCGCTGCTCTCACCAGCGCCCAGAACTCTTCGAATCGCGCCGGCGGAACGTGCGACAGCCAGAACGAGAAGAAGACCACATCGAAGGTGGCGGGCGGAACCCACGAGAAGATGTCGGCGACATGGTATTCGACATTGGCCGAGCCCACTCGCTGGCGATTGATGGCAATGGTTTCCGGCTGAAGCATCCACCGCCGTGACACGCAGATTGTCTTCTGCCAGACGTTGCGTCCAAAGACCTGTTCCGCAGGCAAGCTCCAGCACCTCGGCGCCGTGAACGGCAGACCGGAGCTGGACTTCGATCTCGGCCGCCTCCCCCAGCCATTCGATTGCGATGCTCGGGGCCTCGATCATACCTCCCTTGCCGCAGGAACCATTCGTCATACTCGTGCGCGCGAGCACGATAATAGGCCATCTGTTCGTCTAAGATCGCTCGGTCTTCCATTCCGTGTCTCCCGGCAGGTTTTCCCATTTTATCTTCGTCTCGCGGGGCTGTAGATTCACAACGCGCTAAACTGAAAGCAGGACGCTCGCCTCGATGCCTGTTGTATCCCCCGTGTTGGATCAAATCAACGACCAAATTGTCGACGAAATCGTCGACCTAAAGACCAGGCGCCATGCCATCATTCTGGCGCATCATTACCAGGACAGTGAGATTCAAGAATTGGCCGATTCCATTGGCGACAGTCTGGAGCTCTCCCGCAAGGCCCAGGAATTTACCGGCGATGTCATCGTTTTTTGCGGCGTGAAGTTCATGGCGGAAACCGCCAAGGTGCTGAATCCCAACCGCACCGTGATTCTGCCCGATATCGAAGCCGGATGCAGTTTGGTGGACGCCTGCCGCGCCCAGGACGTTCGAGCGTTCCGAGCGCGGAATCCGGACTACGTCATCGTCAGCTACATCAATACGTCCGTCGAAGTGAAAGCCGAAAGCGATATTCTCTGCACTTCGAGCAACGCGGTCAAGATCGTCAATTCCATTCCCGGCTGATAAACCCATTCTGTTCCTGCCCGACGTCAATCTAGGCAACTGGGTGAAGCGCATGACCGGCCGCGAGAATATGAAGCTGTGGCAAGGCTCCTGCATTCTGCACAATACTTTCGCCGCACGCCGGCTGGTGAAAGCCCGATCCGAGCACCCCGGCGCGCTGGTTGCCGCCCACCCCGAGTGTCCGACGGATGTCCTCGCGCTCGCCGACTTCATCGGCTCCACCAGCGCTATCGTGGATTGGTGCGCGGACGCTCCCTCCCGCGAGATCATCGTCATGACCGAGAGCGGCGTTTCGCATTCACTGCACAAGGCGGCCCCGGATAAAACCTTCTACTTCGTGGCCAACGAAAACTGCAACTGCAGCGAATGCCCGCACATGAAACGCAATACGCTAGAGAAGCTGCGGACGCCCTAGCCAACCTCGCACCGCGCATCGAGATTCCTGCTGATATTCTCCGCCGCGCCGCGATCCCTATTGAGCGGATGCTGGGTGTGAAGTGAGTTTCGACGTTTCGCACCCCGAGGTGCAGGAAGCCATCAAACGAGCGCTAGCCGAAGATATTGGCTCGGGCGATATCACTACGAACCTCTGCGTTCCGGCCGATACCACCGCCACCGGCCGTCTCGTCGCGCGGCAGGAGCTGATTCTCGCAGGCGTCGAACTTCTGCTGCCGATCTTTGAACAGGTCGCTCAGCGCGTTGCGAGTGGACGCTGTGAGGTCTTGCTGCAGTGCCACTCCGGTGCGCACTTGATGAACGGTTCCGAGATCGCTATCGTGCGTGGCCCGGCCCGCGCCCTGCTTACTGGCGAACGCACTGCTCTCAACTTCCTCCAGCGCCTGAGCGGCGTCGCGACGCTCGCCCATGCCTACGTCGACGCGATCAAAGGCACGCGATCGAAAATTCTCGATACGCGCAAAACCACGCCGGGGCTGCGGCAACTCGAAAAAATGGCGGTAGCCGCCGGGGGCGCGACGAACCATCGCGCGGGTCTTTTCGACGCCGTTCTGATCAAGAATAATCACATCACGGCGGCTGGAGGCGTACGAGCGGCTCTCGAACGCACGCGCGGGGCTTCGGTCCCGGTGGAAATCGAAGTCCGCTCCGAAAGAAGAACTCGACCAAGCCCTGGCGGCAGGCGCCAAACACCTTTTGCTCGACAATGTCACGCCCAGCCTCGCCCGCGAGTGGGTTGCCTATATTGCCGGGCGCGCCACCGTCGAACTCAGCGGCGGTATCACGCTGGAGACCGTCCGCGCTTACGCCGAATCGGGCGCCGACTTCATTTCGATCGGTGCGATCACCCACTCGGCGCCTGCCGTCGACATTAACTTCCGATTGGAAATGGAAGCCTAGCCTGGAGCGGGCGTCACGGTTCCGCGTACGATCGGGTAAACTTAGCTGAATCGAGGATCGTGATGAACCATCGCCCCGTAAGCCGAAGGGAATTTCTAGCCGCGACCGCTGCCATCGTGGCCGCGAGCGCCACCGCCGAACAAGCAGCCATACCGATCATCGACACTCACATTCATTTCTTCGACACCACTCGTCCGCAGGGCGTCCCCTACTCCGGAAACGGAGTGAAGAATCTGCCAATCGCGAATCCCGCGACGTTCCGGCGCGTGGGCGTTCCGCTTGGCGTTGTCGGCGCCATCGAGGTGGAGGCGAGCCCGTGGATCGAAGACAATCTCTGGGTCTTGGAGGAGTCCAATAAAGACAAGCTCATCGTGGGGACCATCGGCAATCTTGAGCCCGAGAAACCCGAATTTCGCGAGTACCTCGGCCGCTATCACAAGGACCCGCTGTTTCGAGGCATTCGCTGCGGAAACCTGTGGGGCCGGAGCCTGAAGGCACAAGTCGAGATGCCACAGTTCGTTGCGGGCATCAAAGATCTGGCGGCCGCAGACCTGACTATGGATACGGCGAACCCGACGCCAGAGCTGATCCAGACGATCGTGCGATTGACGGACAAAGTGCCGGAGTTGCGGGTGGTGATTGACCACTTGCCGGGCATGGAGCCGCCTGCCGACGCAGCAGCGCTGCGTGCGTATGAGAACGACCTGCGAGAACTAGCCAAACGAAAGGTATTCGTAAAAGTTTCTGTAGTGGCGCGTCAGGTCGAGGGCAAGGTTCCCACCGACTTGAAGTTCTATAAGCCCCGCCTCGATATGATCTGGGACATCTTCGGCGAGGACCGCCTGGTATATGGCAGCGACTGGCCGAACAGTGCCGGAAATTGGGTTCCCTATGCCACGGAACTGGCGTTGGTCCGCGAATATTTCATGGGCAAGGGACGCCCCGCCGCCGAGAAATATTTCTGGAAGAATTCGATCGCGGCATATAAATGGGTGAAGCGCGATCCCAAGCAACCGCAGCTCCCGGCGTAAACTTCGCGACTTTTGGAGGACTCTTTCCGTGCATGACATTCTTGTTTATGGCGACTCGATAACCTGGGGAATCATTCCCGAGACCAGGAACCGATTTCCCTTTGATGAGCGCTGGCCGGGCGTGCTTGAAAATCAAATTCGCGATTCCGGCAAGAACGTGAGAGTGATCGAGGATAGTTTGAACGGGCGGCGCACGGTTTGGGAAGATCCGTTCAGGCCCGGCAGAAATGGACGCCAGGGGCTGGCTCAACGAATTGAAATCCACTCCCCGCTATCGCTGGTGATCGTGATGCTGGGAACCAATGATTTTCAGTTCTCGCATCCTTACAACAACGCTTGGTCGGCGGCGCAAGGCATCGTGACGCTGGTGAATGATATCCGGAACGCGCCGAGTCGAGCCGGGGATGCCGGTGCCACCCGTCCTGGTTGTTTGCCCACCGCCGATCGGTCCGCCGAAGGGTTTCATCGCCGCGAAATTCCTGGGCGCCGACGAGAGATGTCGCGGTCTGGCGGATGCCTATCGCGAGGTCACTTCCGCCCTGGGCTGTCATTTCTTCGACGCCGGGAGCGTGACTGCGTCGAGCCGCGTCGACGGCATCCATCTGGATGCTGACCAGCACGTCACGCTGGGGAAAGCGTTGGTGGCGGTCGTCGCTCCGATTCTTGCAGAGCAGGCTACGGCAGCGCGAACGTGAACAGGGCGGAATCCGTCGAGACCGCAACGTACTGCTTGCCGTCGACGCTGTAGGACATCGGCGAAGCATTGATCTCGGCTCCAGTCTGGTAGTGCCAGAGTTCCGCGCCGGTGCGGGCATCGAGCGCGATCAGGTTACCATCCTTCGCGGACGCGAAGACCACGCCGCCCGCGGTCGAAAGCACGCCGGCTCCCACCGAGCCCTGATACAAATCAAAGTTCCACTTGATGGCGCCGGTCTGAGGATCGATTGCGCGGATGGCGCCGGGAAACAGGCCGGGCTCTTCCTGCTGTCCGGTACCCGTGTAGGGATCGCCGGGACGCGGCTCCTTCGTGATGCTCGAATAGAGCGCACAGGATTCGCGCACGGCTAAATAAAACAGATTGGTTTGCGGGTCCCACGACGGCGACGCCCAATTGGTGGCGCCGGATTGATCCGGGCACACGTTCACGCCTTGCGGAGTCGGGTCCATGCCGGGAATCAGGACGGGACGGCCGCGGTCGTCGAGACCTTTCGCCCAGGTCTGCTTGGCGAAGGGCTTGCCCATCAGAAACTCGCCCGTGTCGCGGTCGAGCACATAGAAGAACGCGTTGCGGTCGGCGTGCAGAATCAGATGCCGCATCTTGCCTTGGAATGTGGCGTTGACCAGAACATTCGTTTCGGTAGCGTCCCAGTCGTGCGTATCGTGCGGCGTGAATTGGAAATACCACTTCAGTTTGCCGGTGGCGGGATTGAGCGCCAGGATGCTGCAGGTGTAGAGATTGTCGCCGGCGCGCACCGAACCATCGTAGTCGGGCGAGGGATTCCCGGTGGCCCAGAACAGTGTGTCGGTGTCGGCATCGTAAGTGCCGGTCATCCACGTAGGACCGCCGCCAAAGTTCGCCGAGTCGCCGGCCCAAGTGGTGCGAGCGGGATCGCCTTTGTCGGCGATTACGTTGATGCGCCAAAGTCTCTTGCCGGTCGCGGCGTCATAGGCGTCGATGAAGCCGGTGAGCGCGCATTCACCAGCCGTGATGCCGACGATGATCTTGCCGTCGATGGCGAGCGGCGCATGCGTGATGGAGGTGCCGGTTTTGTAATCGTCGACCGCGACGTCCCAGAGAGGATTCCCGGTCTTCGCATCTAGGGCGACCAGGTGCGAATCCAGCGTCGCCATATACAAACTGTTGCCTAAGATTGCGAAGCCGCGATTCGTCATCACGGTGCAATTGGCATGGATGTCGGAGGGCAGGCGGCGCGTGTATTGCCAGATTGCGCGTCCGGTGCGGGCGTCGAGCGCGGCGGCGGTGTTGCGAGGTCCAGTGACATACATGACGCCATCGACAACCAAGGGCGTGGTCTCCGCGCGCGTGGCGCCGAACTGATAGGCCCATGTGCTGCGCAACGAACCGACATTTGCGGGCGTGATGGAGGAAAGCCCGCTATAGTGTGTACCGTTCAAATCGCCCCAATAGGTGAGCCAGTTCTGCGGCTCTTTGGCGGCTGCCTTGAGGCGAGCGAAAGTAACGCCGTCGCTACTGGGAGCAACGGACGCGGCGTTCACGGCCGGAGCCGTCTTCAGGAAAGCGATGACGTCATCCAACTGCGCCCCCGCGACGGCGGCTTCCGGCATCAAAGACTTTCCCGTAAGCCGAACGCTGGCCGCGTCTTTCTTCGCGAGCATGTGCAGTTTCTCCGCTTGATCCATGATCTGCACAGAAAAGGTATCTTGGTTCTTGAGGACGCCGCGGATCTGGCTGCCGTTGCGCAGACGAACTTCCACGGCCTCGAAGCCGCGTACCTGTTCGCGATGCGGCTGGGCGATGGCCGCCTGCAACTCCCGCGCCGTTCTTGCCTCTCCAATACGGCTCAAGTCCGGACCCAGCCGGCCGCCGTGTCCTTGATACATGTGGCAGCGGCTGCAATTCCCCGCCCCGAAAAACACTTGCTGTCCATTGGCCGCGTCGCCGGTAATCGGCAGATCGGGGCCGCCCGCGCTCAGCGACCGCAGATAAGCCACAATCGCACGAGCGTTCTCGGCCGGCATAGGGAACGCCGGCATCTGCGTGCCCGCTATCCCTCCGGTAATGTTGTCGGCCATTTCGGTTTCGAGCGACCCGTGGCGCAGCCTGCCGGTGAGGTTCGGTCCGCGTCCACCCTTCGCATTCTGCCCGTGACACGCGGTGCAGTTGGTTTCAAAGAGCCGCTGTCCTGCAGCTACTCGTTCAGTATCAGGCGTTTGAGCCAGACCTATTTGCGCGACAAATAACAAACCTATGGCACCGGTGCGAACGAACATAAAATTACCTCCGGGATCTGCTTGCAAGCCGAATTATTGTAGCATCCCGAGTTACAGCTTCAGCCGGCAAACTACGCCCACGTCGTCGCAATACCACATCCAGCCATCGCGGATGCTCATACCGTGCGGCAAGGGATCAGAATCCGCGAGCTGAATCTTCTCCACCATCTCGCCGGTGTCGGGGTCGTGCTTAAAGAAGGCGTTCAGATTGGAGTCGGCTACCCATAGGTACTTCCCTTCCCAGCCGATGCCATGCGGACGATTGCCGGCTGTCGGGAAGCTCTTTTCGACGATCCATTCCTTGGGATCAACGCGATAAACCATGCGGGCAGGCGGCACCGCCATCCACAACTTGCCGTCGCGCCATTCCTGCCCGTGCGCGCCAGTGCCGAGCGCCCGGCTCCCCAGCAATTGTCCCGCCTGGAATCCACCTACCTTGCTCGGGTCGGCGGCTTGCGCGGAGTCCGGCGCCTTCTGCGGCGGGCGCTGCCGCGGCTTCGCCAGCGGGCTGCTGCGGGCCGGCGGATCGCCAACCATTTTGTAGATCACTCCTGCTCCCGGCGTAAAATTGCGGCTGATGGTCTTGCCGGTGGTGGCATCGCAGTGAACGATCTCGCGGCTGTAAGTGGAACCGATCCACAAAGTGCCATTCTCAAACGTAATACCACTCGACCGGTCCGTCTCGGTTTCGAAGGATCGCAACACCCGGCCATCGTCGTAGGCGACCAGATACGCTTTGTTGCCCGCCGCTT
The DNA here is from genome assembly GCA_963779075.1 of Bryobacterales bacterium. Classification (GTDB taxonomy): domain Bacteria; phylum Acidobacteriota; class Terriglobia; order Bryobacterales; family Bryobacteraceae; genus Palsa-187. The sequence goes on along the minus strand of CAVZWS010000006.1, from coordinate 31,137 downwards.
GATCCATGATCCACAGACCTTCGGCTGGTAGCCTGCAAGCCATTCGGCTGCGACCCATTGGGTGACTTGAATACAATCTCGACCTTCCCGACCCGGCGAGCTTTAATGGAGCCCAGCGATGCGGCCGCCGCCAGCGCCGAAAAGCCGCTGCGGCTGGCGACTAACGATGGAGCCACGGCAGCGACTCCAAGAAATCTTCTGCGTGCGATCATGCGCACCTCCTCAAACAGTCGGAATCCATTGTACGCCCGGCACGCGAGCTGCGCGACGGTTGGGTTAGACTTCGCTTGGGTTCGCAATGCGGTTCGCCCCTTGACACGCGGAACTGTGTAAGATAGTTTCGTTTCGCGGCCCGCGAAGTGGCCCCGCAAGTGGCTTTGGAGAAAAACATGTTTCGAGGAATTGGGAAGGCTGTATTCGTTGCCGGATTGTTGGGGACTGCGGTAGTGCTCTCCGCTCAAGTGCGTTTCAAAGACACGGAGTGGCCCACGCATGGCGCCGATCTTGCCGGGTCGCGATACCGGCCACTGGATCAGATCAACGCGTCAAACTTCAACAAGCTTGAAATCGCGTGGCACTTCAAGACCGAGAGCATCGGCAATCGTCCCGAGTTCAAACTGGAGGGAACGCCGCTGATGATTAACGGCGTGCTGTATGCCACCGCGGGATCGCGGCGCGCGGCCATCGCTCTCGACGCAGCCACCGGCGAATTGCTGTGGGTGCATGGAGAACACGAAGGTGCGCGCGGCGCGGCGGCTCCGCGGCAACTCTCAGGGCGCGGCTTGGCGTACTGGACCGACGGCAAGGAAGAACGCGTCCTTTACGTCACGCCGGGTTACCGGCTCATCTGCCTGGATGCCAAGACTGGCGGGCTGGTGAAGAGCTTCGGCAAGGACGGCGTGGTCGATCTCAAGCTCGATGACGACCAGACGATCGCCCTGGTAGACGGCGAGATCGGACTGCAATCGGCGCCCATCGTGGCGAAGGACACCATCATCATCGGCGCGGCGTTTCGCGAAGGCATGACGCCCAAGAGCATGCACAACAACAAGGGCTACGTGCGCGGATTCGATGTCCGCACCGGCAAACGCCAGTGGATTTTCCACACCATTCCGATGAAGGGCGAGCCGGGTTATGAGACGTGGGAGAAGGGCTCGGCCGAATACACCGGCAACACCGGCGTGTGGACCCAGGTCACTGTCGACGAACAATTGGGTCTGGTGTATCTTCCCGTGGAATCGCCGACCGGAGATTATTACGGCGGGCACAGGCCGGGTAATGACCTGTATGGCGAGAGCCTGGTTTGCGTGGATCTGAAGACCGGCCAGCGCAAATGGTTTTACCAGTTGGTGCATCATCCGCTGTGGGACATGGACATTTCCTCCGCGCCGCTGCTCGCCGACATCAACGTGAATGGCCGCGCGATCAAGGCTGTGGCGCAGCCGACTAAACAGGGGATCCTCTACGTCTTCGACCGCGTGACCGGACAACCGGTGTGGCCGATCGAAGAGCGTCCGGTGGAGAAGGGCGACCTCCCGGGCGAGTGGTACGCACCAACGCAGCCCTTTCCCACCAAGCCTCCGGCCTACAGCCGTAATGGCGTGACGCCCGATATCCTGGTGGACTTCACGCCCGCCCTCCACGATCAGGCGATGACTATCGCGGCGAAATACAAGCTGGGTCCGATCTTCACGCCGCCGACGGCGAGCAAGGCGAGCGGTCTACTGGCGACCCTCACGCTGGGCACGGCGGGAGGCGGCAGCAATTGGTGGGGCGGTTCCTACGATCCGGAGACGCATACGGTATTCGTCTCCGCGAGCAACGCCAGCCTGACGCCCATCGGATTAGTTCACGCTCCGAAGGAAGTCTCCGACATGAACTATATTTTGGGAACCGACGGGCAGGAGATCCGCATCGCCAGAGGACCGGGAGAGAATGCGGGCGCGGATGCAGCGCCGCTGCCGCGCACGGCCGCTCCGCCTCCGGCGCCTGCGAATCCACTGAACGTGCAAGGCCTGCCGCTGGTGAAGCCGCCCTATGGGACGCTATCCGCGATCAACCTCGATAAAGGCGAGATCACCTGGCAAGTGCCGCATGGCGAGACGCCCGATGCCATCCGCAATCATCCGCTGCTCAAGGGCATGAACCTGCCGCGCACCGGCCAGACGGGCGGCGTAGTGACGGCGGTAACCAAGACGCTGGTGCTGGCGGGCGATCCGCAAGTGACCACCACGGCCGATCATCCCCGCGGCGCGATGCTGCGGGCCTACGACAAAGCCACCGGCAAAGAAGTGGGCGCGGTCTACATGCCGGCGCAACAAAGCGGCGGCATCATGACCTACATGGTGAACGGGAAGCAGTACATTGTGGTGGCGGTGAGCGGCGGGGCTTACTCCGGCGAATACATCGCCTATAGCCTGCCGTCGGCGGACTGATTCCCGATGAAGAGCTTGGTCGCGATCGCTCTGCTGGGCGTGGCATTGCGCGTATGTGCGCAAGACGCTCCGTCGCGCTCGGTGTGGGATGGCGTCTACACCCAAGAGCAAGCGCAGCGCGGGCAGTCATCCTATAACCAATACTGCATGGCGTGCCACGGCGGTTCGCTGTCGGGTGGCGAGCAAGCGCCTCCGCTCGCGGGCGGTGAGTTTCTTTCCAACTGGAACGGACTGACGGTCGGCGATTTGTTCGACCGCATTCGCACCAGCATGCCGCTGAATAATCCGCAGTCGTTGAATCGGGAGACGAACGCAGCGATTCTCTCCTACATTCTGAGCGTCAATCGATTCCCGACCGGCCAGGCCGAACTTCCGAGCCGCAGCGAAGTGCTGAAGCTGATTCGCCTGGAAGCCGAGCGGCCGAGCACGAAGTAGCTCGCGTTATTTCGCTACGTAACCGGCGGGCAGCACTTTGTGGGGATCGACCCGGACCACCAGGTATACGATCTGGTCCGTGGTGATCTCGCTGAACCAATGCGGCGTGTTGGGCGGAATGACGACCACATCGCCCGGCCCGAGTTTACGGCTGACTCCGCCCTCGACCGCGCCGCCGCCAGTGCTGGGGCCGTTAAGCACCTTGACCACTTGGCTATCGGCCGGCGTTTCCTTGGCGTCTTTGATGGTGCCTCCCGTGACCAGGGTGCCGTTACCTTCGATTACGTGATACACCTCGGTGATCTGGCTGTGCTCGATACCATTGCCATTGTTGGGGGGCGCGGTCCTGGCGCGATGCACCACGCCCACGCCGACGTTGTATTCGTTGTTGATGCTGACCACGCGGATCGCCTGGTCGCTGACGGGAGCCTTCGCGGTTTTCTGAAGAGTGGCCTCGACTTCGGCTTTCGATACATCGGTGGCGGTACCGCGGGGCATGTGCTGGGCTGCTAGCGGCAGGGACGACACGGTTGCCAACGCAAGAACAGTTGAAGTTACGCTTCGCATGGTCTATCTTCCTTCCGGCCGACCTTGCTATCCGGCGACGGCCACCAGACATTGTAGTTGAAGTTTCGCCCGGCGTGGCCTCTGGTGCCTTCTCCACCCGCGTATAATTGGAGTCTCAAATCACACCTTGGAGGCGGCGATGAACAAAACGTCCAAGTTGAGCCTGAGTATCCTACTGATCGCGGTTGCTACGCAAGCGCAGACGCCGAATCTACCGGCGGCGCCGCCCGCACCCGACCATCCGTCAGTCACCGTGAAAGGGCGCCCGTTTACGCCGCGGTCGATCTTGTCGCGCAACATGGGCACTCCGCAGGACCAGGAGACAGCGTTTCCGCCGCACAAGATCATCGGCAACATTTATTACGTCGGCACCAGGGCGTTGAGCTCTTTCCTAATCGTGACGCCACAAGGAGACATCCTCATTGACAGCACCTATGAGCGAAATGTACCGGTCATCAAGAAATCGGTCGAGCAACTGGGTTTCAAGTTCTCCGATATCAAAATCTTGCTAGGAAATCATGCGCACGGCGATCATCAGGAAGGCGATGCGATGGTCAAGCGATTGACCGGAGCTGAGGTGATGGTGATGGCCGAGGATGTACCCGCGCTCAAGGCGATCAAGCCTGGCGGCCAGGAGCACCCCATCGACAAAATTTTGCACGATGGAGAATCGGTAACGCTTGGTGGCGCGACACTGGTCGCACATCTTACTGCGGGCCACACTCGCGGTTGCACCACCTGGACCATGAAGGTGCAGGACGGCGGGAAGACATACAACGTTGTCTTCGGCGGCAGTTTGCGTTCGCCGGCGACCCTCACTCCTGCAATCGTTGAAGAGCTTAACCGCTCGTTCAAAGTGGTGCGTTCCCTACCGTGCGACGTGCCGCTGGGGGATCACCCCGCTGAGTACAGGCTGCAAGCGAAGTACGCGAAGCTGCAGAAGGGCGGCCCGAATCCCTTCATCGACAAGGCAGGCTGTCTCGATGAAGCCGATATACAGGAAGCGATGTTCCATGCGATTCAGGCCGAGCAGAAAAAGACGGGCCATTAACCACCCGCACTCGACGAAGCGCTGCATGGAGAGTGTTACGCTTATTGCGGATGCGCTCGAAGATATTTCTTGGAGTCGCCGGGGCGGTCGCTGTCTTCCTGGGAAGTCTGTACGCATTCCAGCGCCCCTTCCGCGAATACCCGGGTATCGAGTACAACGACTTTGCCCTTCCTCCCGATTGGCGCCAGAACGCCGAGTGGGCCTTCGCGCGCTTGATGTACCCGCCTTACACGGGACGGCGTAACCTTGGTTTTGGCGGTTTCTATCGATTCCGCGGCGATTGGACCCATGGCAACTCTATCTGGACTCAGGACTACCCGCGCGCGGATCGCCACTTTCTGCTCGCTCTGCGGCGCCTGAGCCGCATTGACGCGCGTCCTGTGGAACAGCCGGTGAATCTGGATGACGATGACGACGTCTTCAACTGGCCCTGGCTTTATGCGGTGCAGGTGGGGCAATGGCAACTGACCGACCGCCAGGCCGCCAAGCTCCGCGAATACTTGCTGCGTGGCGGGTTCTTTATGGGTGATGATTTCTGGGGATCGGCGCAGTGGGAGGTCTTCGAGGAAAGCATGAAGCGGGTTCTCCCCGAGCGGACGGCCGTGGATCTGGACGATTCCTCGCCGATTTTTCACTCGGTCTACGATTTGGATAACCGCTATCAGGTTCCCGGCGCGCGCTACCTGAGCACAGGTGTGACTGAAAAATGCGAAGACTGCCCGCCCTATTGGCGTGGCATCTACGACGATAAGGGCCGGGTGATGGTCGCCCTGACCATGGACTCAGATCTGGGCGACTCATGGGAATGGGCTGACGATCCGCGCTATGAAGAGCGCTTTTCTGCCCTGGGCATCCGCATCGGCGTCAACTACATCATTTACGCGATGACCCATTAGCCGGACAGTCTACGGCAACGCGAAAATATACAGCGCTTGGCCGCTCTGCGGGATCTTGATGTCAGGTGCGATCGCCGCCGGAACGTTGCGCGGGCTGCCGCCACCGAGTCCGGTCATCACAGCGATGTACTGCTTCCCATCGACGCTATAGGTGACCGGGAAGCCTTGCACCGACGTGCCGAGCCGTGTCTCCCACAACATCTTTCCCGTTTTCACATCAAGAATGTGGACGCCGCGATTAATATCGCCGACGAGCACCCAACCGCCCGCGGTCGACAGTGCAGATGTGAGAAAGGGCGCATGCTGCTCGTACTTCCACACCTCATTCAAGGTCTTCACATCGTACGCCGCGAGCTTGCCGATGTTGCCATTCGTGCCCGGCATCGGCAGGAACTTGCGATCGCCACCGCTGCCTCCGCCGTTCCCGCTGAAATCGACCTCACGAGCGGTGAAGTCCATGCACGATTGGCTGAGCGGGGCGATAATCAATCCCGTCGGCTGGTTGTAGCTCATCCCCTGCCAATTCTTACCGCCCTCGGTGCTGGGGCAGACGTTGACCGGCTTGTTAAGCTGCATCTCGAGAAGATCCGCTCGATACCTGGGCTCTCCCGTTTTCGGATTGATTTCAGCCCACACCGTCTGATTCACCATTTGCTTGCTGCCGAGGTACTGTCCGGTGCGGCGATCCAACTTCCAAAGAATACCTGCCTTGCCGGCGCTCAATGATACCTTTTGATCGCCGATGTCGACCAGCACCCGCTCGAACACTTCGTCCAGATCGAACGATTCGCCGGGCGCATGCTGGAAATACCACGCCAGCTTGCCGTTCTCTGGATTCAGCGCGACCGTGGAGTTCGCATACAGCGTCTTATCGAACGGCGTCAGCTTGCGGCTGAGATAATTCCACGGCTTCGACTGCGCCACGCCCCAATACGTGAGATTGAGCTCAGGGTCGTAGCTGCCGGCCAGCCAGGTCTCGGCGCCCGCGCGGTTGTTCATCGGCAATTTGCCCCAAGTATCGCTTCCCGGCTGCCCTTCCCGCGGAATCGTGTAAAACCGCCAAGCTCGTTGACCCGTGTGAATATCGAATGCGGAAATGTAGCAGCCTTCGCCGTCAAACCGCGCGCAGCCCGTCAGGCCCATCAGAACTTTGTCGCCGATCACGATATCGCCGCTGGTGGCGACATGCGGTTTATCGGAAGCAGGCGTATCCCAGAGTATCTTCCCATTGCGCGCGTCGATCGCTACCATGTGCGCGTCGCTGGTCGCCAGGAAGACTTTGTCTTCGGCCATCGCGATCGTGCGGATCCCGCCATAACCCGGCGCTTGATCCGGACCGACGCGCGTTTCCCAGATCAGATCGCCTGTCTTGCCGTCGAGTGCTTGGACGATGTTGCTGGGGCTCGCCAGATAAATAATTCCGTTGTGGACCAGCGGCGTGGTCTGGTTGGCTCCCGAATCATTCATCGCCCAGGTCCACTTCAATTGCAGGTTCTTGACGTTGTCGCGCGTGATCTCATTGAGCGGGCTGTAGCTGTGCCGTTGATAATTGCGCCCGAAGATCAGCCAGTCCCCCGCTGGCGGATTCTTAAGCATCTCCGGCGTGACCGGGACGTAATTCTTGACTTCGCCTGCCACCGTTACGCCACGTTTTATAGCGCCATCGGTTCGCCCGTCCGCCGACCCGGCTCCGAATATTCCAGCGGGCCTGCGGTTCCCGCCTTGAGCCGGAGCGTTGGCCGGCGCACGCCCGGTCGCAATCGCACTGATCAGCGTAGTGGCGCTGCCGCTCAGCGCCTGCTGTCCCGCAGTCGCACCGTTGCGCTGCAGAATATATGCCGTGGAATTTAGCGCCGCCGCCTCGCTCAACGAACCCGGATTACTCGCCGGCATGGTCTGCAGGATCTCGCCAAAGAGTTCGCTGACCATCTTAGGACGCCACTTCAGCATGAAGGTCCCCCCGACCAGCGCCGGAGCATCTCCCGAGCCTTCCATGTTGATGCCGTGGCACGCGGCGCAGTTTTGCGCGTAAACCGCACCTCCGTTGGAAGCTTGCTCAGCCGTAAACGCACCAGGAGCCTGCTGAGCGGTCTGCGGCAAAGCGATAAACGACAGCGCCACCGCCGCCAATACCACACCAAAAAACAATCTAGCTAAAAGCGCTGAACGTCGCATGCCGGATCTCCTCATTTCAAGCTCCCTCTGACATAATACTTCACCCATCATGACGCCCGTTTCACATCGCCGCGCGCAGTGATAACATGCATAGCGGTAAGCGCATCAGAGTTCAAGTGTAGGAGGCCCGTTATGGAAACCCGTCTTGACTCGGCGGAATTGGTTGCTAGCGGCTGGTTCGGCCGCATTTGTTGCCCGCCGTGGCCGCGGCAGCAGACGCCGAAAAACGGGGCGCGGGCAAATCCTTGCAAGGCGCCTTCATGATTCTGTCGACGCCCTACACGTCGTCGAAAGCTGTCGATTACGACGATCTTGGCAGGCGAAGTCGATTTCCTAGTCCGTTGCGGTGTGCAAGGTCTCGTCTGGCCGCAAAACGCCAGCGAGCAGTCGAAGCTGACCAAGGAAGAACGCCTGCGCGGAATGGACGTGATCGCTAGGGCTGCCAAAGGCAAGCCTCCCGCGCTCGTGCTTGGCGTGCAAGGACACGACACTGCGGAAATGCTCGAATATGCGCGGCATGCCGAAACCCTCGCCCCTGACGCGGTGATCGCGATACCGCCCACCAAGGCCAGTTCTCTCGACGACTATCGGGACTACTATCGCGCGCTCTGCAAAACCGCCAAGCGGCCCGTATTCATTCAAACCTCCGGCGGCGCTCGCGGTCTTGTCGCTTCGGTCGACTTCATCGTCGAATTGGCCCGCGAGTTTCCCAACTTCGGCTACATCAAGGAGGAGCACGATCCGGTGATCCCGCGCATGCGGGAAGAAATCGCTCACCGCCCCGATCCCATCAAGCGTGTCTTTTGCGCCAACCGCGGGGCTGGATTCCTTTACGAAATGCGCAATGGATCGGACGGCACCATCATCGGCGGAGTTCCCTACGCCGAGGTGTTCGCCAAGCTTTGGAATTTGCAGCAGGAGAAGAAGTTTGATGAGCAGCGCGAAGATCTTCAGCAAGCTGCTTCTGATGCTGAACCTCGACGACCGTATCCCCGGCGTCCGGCCGTACATTCTCAAGAAACGCGGGATTTTCAAGACCACCGTCACGCGGGAAGCCGAACATACATTGACGCCTGAGGCGATCGCGGAAATCGAATACAATTTCGCAGGATTGAAACCATACCTCATGAAGGGATGATTACGATGATGAGACATATTCGCCGTTTAAGCTTACTCGCGCTGTGTGGTATTACCGTGGCTTTGGCCCAGCAGAACAACGTGCCTCGCCTGGGCGCCGACAAACCGACTTTGAATTACAAAGAGGTGCCGAACTGGCCCACGCCGTTCATGAATGCAGCGGGCACGCCTGCCCCGTGGAATTTCATTCAAGTCTCCGGAGTCGCGGTCGATTCGCGGGGTCACATCCTGGTGCTGCACCGCGGTGCTCAGGCGCTGCTGGATTTCGAGAGCACTGGCAAGCTCGTGCACCCCTGGACCACGATTACTTTTAGCGAAGGAAAAGTCGCTGGCATCGCCAAGGCGGATCAGGTTCCGGGTAAGTCCCACTATTCGGCGGTCTATGGTGCGGCAGGATGCGACTCCTGCGGCGCTCACTCCGTGCGCATGGATCCGGAGCACAATATCTGGGTGGTCGATGCTCCTGGTCAGGTGATCTACAAGCTCGATCCCGCGGGCAAGATGCTTATGCAGCTCGGCAAAAAGGGAGTTGCCGGAGCGGGACACGACACCTTCAACTTGCCCACTGATGTGGGCTTCGCCCCCAATGGCGATTTCTATGTGACTGACGGATACGCCGGCGCCCGCGTGGTGAAGTTCACTCACGACGGAAAGTACATTCTCGAATTCGGCAGCCGAGGATCGGGCCCCGGCCAGTTCGAGCTGCCCCATAATGTGGTGGTCGATCCGCAAGGCAAGGTTTATGTCACCGATCGCGAAAATCGGCGCATCGAAGTATTCGATGCCAACGGGAAGTTCTTGACCCAGTGGCCGACCGTGGAAGGAGTCTCAGGACTCTTCATGACCAAGGACCAGCATATCTGGGCAGGCGGCGTGCTTCTGGATTTGCAGGGGAAGGTTATCGGCCGGTTGCCCGGCGCTAACGCGGCAGGCGGACACGGCGTCGCTGTCAGCGATTCAGGAGACGTTTATCTGGCTCAACTCAGCGGCGTAGTGCAAAAATTCGTCAAGCAGTAACGAAGTCTATTTCTTGTCCGGAAGCGCGAACACATACAGCGCATTGCCGGTCGTCGGATCATGCAGATCCGGCGCGACCGCTCTCGGTACGCCGCGCGGGCTGCCTCCACCGTTAGCCGTCGTCACCGCAAGGTACTGTTTGCCGCCCACGGTGAATGTCAGCGGGAAACCCTCGACTGCGGCACCCAAGCCGCGTCTCCCACAGAATTTTGCCGGTGTTGACGTCGAAGGCGCGGAACATGCGGTTCAGATCGCCTGCGAACGCCACGCCTCCTGCCGTCGACATCACTCCCGTAAGGAACGGCGCGCGCTGTTCGTATTTCCAAAGCTCGCGCATGGTCCGCACATCGTATGCCGCGAGCTTGCCGATGTTGCCGTTCGACCCCGGCATCTCAAAGAAGCGCCGCTGGGCCCCGCCGCCGCTGCCGCCACCTTCGACCTTCGCGATCGGATTCCCATTCATCTGCAGGCAGCTCTGGCTCAGCGGAACGATCAGACGGTTGCCCGGCGGATAGTAAGTCATCGACGGCCAGTTCTTGCCGCCTTCGGTTGACGGGCACCCGGTGATCCACTCTCCCGTGCGCTGCTCGACGATATCGTTGCGATAATGCGGTTCCCCGGTGACGGGGTCTATCGAATCGTAGACATTCTGGAACACCATTTCCTTGTGACCGAGATATTTTCCGGTCTTGCCGTCCAGCTTCCATAGAATGCCCACCTTGCCCGCGCTGAAGACATATTTCTGGCCCTGATCGTCCACCAGAACCCGTTCGAAGACTTCGTCCAGGTCCAGCGTCTCGCCGGGCGCGTGGTCGTGATACCAGGCGAGCTTACCGGTATCGGCGTTGATCGCCAAGGTGGAGTTGGCATACAACGTAGCGCCGTTGCCAGAGCCGCGGCTCGCGCGCATCCAGGGTTTTGACTGCGCGGTTCCCCAGTAAGTGAGGTTCAACTCCGGATCGTAGCTTCCAGTGATCCACGACTCGGCGCCTGCCCGGAAGGTGTTCGCGAGCGTGCCCCAGGTGTCGCCTCCGGGTTCGCCTTCGAGCGCAATGGTTCGAAGACGCCACACTTCCTTGCCGGTCTGGGCGTCGTAAGCGCTAATAAAGCATTTCTCCTCGCGATACACGGCGCAGGTATCGCGTCCCAGGCCCTGAATCAGGCGGCCTTTCACCGCGAGCGGACCGCTGGTGGCGCCGTACTCGCCTTTGGAACGGTCACCGATGGTGGTGTCCCAAACCACCTTGCCGTTGCGGGCGTCGAAGGCCATCATATGCGCATCGCCGGTGGTGACGAAAATCTTGTCGCCGTACATCGCGATGCCGCGCATGGCGGGCGACGTGGGATTCGAACCGTAGCGATTCTCCCAGATCAACTCGCCGGTTTTCGCATCGAGAGCCTGCAGCACCATGCCGGTATTGTTCACGTACATCACGCCGTTGTGCACCAGGGGTGCGGGCTGGTTGCCGTTGCTCGCGCCCTCCTGCATGGCCCAGCTCCACACCAGACGCAGGTCGTTGACGTTCTGCGCGGTGATCTGGTTCAGAGGGCTGTAGTAGGTTGCATGGTAGTCGTGGCGAAGCATGAGCCAGTCGCTGGGATCGGGATTGCGCAGCATCGCGTCGGTGACGGGAACGTAGTTCTTGACTTCACCGGCGACTGTGATTCCACGGGGCGCTTGCCGCGCGGGCGGGCCTTTCTTATCCTGCTTGCCTTGTCGAGGAGCAGATTCAGCGGCCGGAAGCGCCGCGCCCGCCTGCAAGTATGCCGCGCGCTGCCCCGATGCGACACTGCGGATCACAACGTTCGAGTCCGCGGCCAGCGCTCGATCGCCCGGACGTGCGCTGTTGGCGTCGAGGATGAACGCCGCGAGATTGACGTAAGTATCGCCAGGCAGAGCTGCGCCTCCCGGAGGCATTGTCGATTGCATGAAGTTGATCAGCGCGCCGGCGGTTCTGTCGCCCCACTGCGCCAGGAAATTCGAGCCGGCCAGTTCCGGTCCTTCGGCTCCGCTGAGATTCGCTGCATGGCACGACGCGCAGTTGGTCTGGAAAGCCGCCCGCCCTGCCGCGACCTGATCCGCCGTGTATGGCCCCGCCGGACGCTGCTGCGCGAACAAGATCACCACACCGCAAACGGCGGCGAGCGCGGCCCCCAGAATGATTCGAGTCTTCATAAATCCCTAGCCTCCTACTTCAACAGCCAGCCCCACAGATTGCCGTCCGGCGCGCCTGTGCTGTCCACGACAACATAAACCAATCCCTTGCGCAGCGCTTCCACCTGCGGCGCCGTCAGATCGACCGAACCGGAAATCGCGCCGCCCATCGCTTTCGAAACCGTCAAGTCCTGGATCGCCGCGCCCGGAACCCCGGTCGCTACGCCCTGATGCAACTGGGCCGCAGTGGCCGCCGAGTGCATGCCATCGAAGCTCCCGGTAACCGTGAGTTTACTGCCGGCCAGTACCGCCGAAACCGCCCCATGCCCCGTGATCACAGACATCAACTGCGCATCCCTTGCTACCGGCGAAAGCCGCGCTTTGAATGTTTCCTGCGTCTGCGCCACCAGAGCGCATACCAGTGCCAAAGCCGCGAAAACTGCCAATAGAGATCGCTTCATGTTGTGCTCCAGAAGCCGGTCAGCATAACACATTGCGGCCCGGCTTCGAGTCTGCCGAATGGCTGATCGCGCCTAACTCCGCCTAAGCGGCGCTCAGCCCTTCCACTGAATCTTCTTGAACTCCACGCGGTAGTAGTGAGCCGGAAACGCATCCTTGTTCTCGAAGGAGTGCGGCGGCTGCTTCCCCTCGCGGATCGCCTGTGGGAACTTCACGCCTTCAAACTTGCGGTCCACCTGGGTGGTACTCGCCGTCATAAGAAGTCGTGACGCCTTTGGGTTGCCGCTCGTAGAAGATCAGCACGCTCGGAAACAACTGCTCGCCCATCTCCTGTTTTTGCCCCGGCGGAATCGTCACTTCCACAAAGCGGATGTCGAACGTCTCGAAGCGTACGATGTCGGTCTTTCGCGAGGTGATGATTTGGTCCATCGAATCCGGCCAGGACCACGAGTCCACCTTCACGTCCGGCAGCGTCGTCACGCGGTCCTTGTTATAAGAGACCATCGCCCCGTTGGGACCCGGGCATTCGAAAGGGATCTTCTTCAGCTCCGCACGATAGAAATGCTTGGTAAACGTGTCCAGGTCTTCGAAGGCATGGGGCGCTTGCGTTCCTGCCACGTTGAGCAGCGGAAATGCTGCGTCCGCGGAGACTATACCGCCCGCCGGTCCCGCGGTTCCGTCGGTCCCGTGATCGCGGCCCTTGGGCTGCGCTTCGTCCTGCATGAACACCGACAGCCACTGGTGATCGTGCTTATGGTTGGTTTGCATCGGAGGCGTGTGCACATCCACCATCCGGACGTTTTCGTCTTCGTACAGCACGACGTGGTTTTCCGGCGCGGCGCGAACCGCATCCAGCGAATCCGGCCAAGGCCAGCAGCCGGATTTTTCCTTTGTCGTCCCCGGCGCTAATTTCGGCATGACCGCCGCGGACCCTTTCGCAGCCGGTGCTGGCGGCGCCTGTCCCGCCGTCTGCGCATTCAATTTCAAAAACGTGGTCACCAAAACAACCAGCGACAAGAGAACAACCGCGAGATCACTCTTTCTCATCAGCCCTTCTCGTCCTCCCAAGGATTGCCCGGCCGACCCGTGATCTGTTCCAGGCTCGCCGGCTTGGGCCGCCAAGGCTGCCCGAAGTGCTTGTCGATTTCATTGCGGTAGCTCATCTGGGGCCCGGGATAACCGATCAGTTGCCAACCGATCAGATCCGGCGTTACCGCCGTGCATCGGGTCGCAGAACATCCCTTCGATGGTGTGAGCGCGCAGCAGTTGGAAGAAATGCGTATGCTCGATCTCGGCCAGTTTCTTGTTTTGTTCTTCAATGGATAGGCTGGTAAAGTTGCCGAGACCCTTGAGCCCCTTCCGGTAGGTCTCCTGCGGGTTTTCTTTGCCCTGGTAGCCGTGCTCCGGAACGGACTCCACCCAAGGCCCTTTCGTATAACGATATTTGTCGCGGCCATACGGTCCGGCGAGCTGGCGATCAATATAAATAACCACGCCCGCTTCGGTCGCACCGGGACCGGCAGCGTCACTCGGAAAGATGCGCTCGCAAGCGGCCGCGACCACTCGGGCTTCCTCCGCGGTGAAGAACCGTAGCGGCACCTTCACCATGCCGTCTTTGCCGCCGGTTTGCGCCTGCAGGCGGATGCGGCTCCCGCGCCAATGTATAGAGCAGCGTGCCGCCCAGGGCGGCTGCCGGTACGGTCAAAAACTCTCTGCGTTTCATATCAGTTGCTCCGGATGCTTAAAGTAACGGTCGATGATCGCTTCGGACGCCATATAGGTCAGCGCCAGCGCGGTGAGGGTTGGATTTTGCGCGGCGTTTTGGGGGAAGGCCGACGCGCCGACTACGAACAGATTCGGCATGTTCCAGTGCTGCAAATAACGATTGACGACACTGTTCTCAGGTGACGTCCCCATCATCGCGCCGCCCTGGATATGCGTCGACTGGTAATAAATGGTGTTGTAGCGGGCACGGGGCGGCGGGCTGTCGTCGAACTTGGCGCCCATCTCGCGCGCGATCCTGGCCTGGACCTTCGCGGCGAACTCGCGCTGCTTGAACTCGTGATCGGTCCAATCGAGCGTGAAGCGCAGCAGCGGATCGCCGAACTTATCGGTATAGGTTGGGTCCAGATCCATATAATTCTGACGATACGACAGATGCTCGCCCGACAAGCCGATGCTGGCCGAGTGATCCCTCCATTGGAGCGAAGCCTTCTTCCACTCCGAGCCCCAGTTGGATTTGCTCGCGCCCTTCGGCATGTTGCCGAAAGACCCGATAGGCTGGTCGCCATTGCTGCTGAGCGCGATCATGCCCACGCGCAGGAGCCCATCTTCGTTGCCGGTGAGTCCGATGTCGCCGTCGAAATCCGAGATGCGCGCGCCCAGCTCGCCGGCGCCCATGAATGCATTGAGCGGCTTGTCGAAAAAGACCCGCGTGCCGGTTCCCACCTGATGCGTGAGATTCCGGCCTAGCGTGCCTTTACGCGCCATCGGATCGTAGGGCGTGCCGATCTTTGAAAGCGCCAGCAGCCGCGTATTGTTCAATGTGAACGACGCCAGAATGACCGTCGCGGCCGGCTGGAAAAATTCTTCGCCGCTCGCGTCGGTGAACTGGATGCCGGTCGCCCGGCCATCCTTATGAACAATGCGCCGGACCCAGCTTCCCGTGCGCAACTCGAAATTCTTGCGATTGGCGAGCACCGGCATCAGCGTGTTGGTAGGCTGCGCCTTCGCGCCGATCATGCAACCGTAGCGCTGGCAATAGCCGCAATAGGCGCATCCGGCGCGCGTAATGCCGTCGGATTTTTGTACGATTCGCTCAAGTTAGCCGCAGGCGTCGGATAAGGATGATAGCCCATCTTGCGCACGGCATCTTCAAACATGCTGCTCGCGTAGGAGCGCTTCAAGGGCGGCGTGGGATACTCCTGCTGGCGCGGCCCTTCGAAGACGTTGCCGCCATCGATCTTCTTGCCGCGCAGGTTGCCGGCTTTGCCGCTGATGCCCATCAATTGCTCGGATTTCCAGTAATACGGTTCGAGCTGATCGTAGGTGACGCCCCAATCCTGAACCGCAAGGTCCGCGGGCAGCTTGGTCGCTCCATGTTTCTGCTTGAGATGCGTGCGCAGCGTGAAAAGGTCCGGCAGGAAGCGGAAGGACGCCCCACCCCAATGCTCGCCCGCGCCGCCGGTACCGGTGCCGGGGTGGAAGGAGCCGTGCTGGCGCACCGGAACCGCCGAATCCTTCAACGAATGGCGGTGAGTGATGGTTTCCTCGGCCGTGTTCTGCATCATGCGCAGACGGATGTTGTGGTCGAGCTCGTCCATGGTCACCGCGTAGTCTGCGGTCTTGCGCGGGATGCCGCGCTCGAAGACGGCGACGGATTGCGACGTCTTAGCGGTGATTTCCTTGGCTATTAACAGCCCGGTCCAGCCCCCGCCGATAATGGCGACGTCGACAGGTTTGAGATTGGTCATGACGGCAGCCTCGCTTCCTTCTCCGCGATTCAAGTTCGGAGCGATCCTGCCCATACTGCCACGTCTCGCGCGCGTTGTCGAGGTCCACTGGAGACTGTAGTCAAGCGACACGCTTCTAATCAGACCGATTCGACCCAGCCGGCGAATTTCGCCGCCGATGCGCGACGTGCGCCTGCTCCCCGATTTTTGAGTTCTTCTTAGTTGGTTGTGCGGCGCCGGTCCGGGCTCGGGGCTCTGCGTCCCATCTAGGTTTGTCCCGGGATTCGTTTGAGGATTGTCAGGGTTCTGGCGAGGATGATTGTCCTGGCCGCCGGAAGCGCTGATCCCGGAAGGAAGCCCCCCGGCGGCTGGAGCCGAACCGGTGGCCTTATTCCCGTCTATGTTGGTTCCTGTTCTTTCCAGTGCGGGAACGTCCTTGGAATTCTGCGCGGGTCGGCTGCATTGGCTTAATAGTGCTAGCACGGTAGAACCAACCAATCTCGAAGCTACCTCGTGGAACTAGGCTGTCGTAACACAACTGCACATCTTTCCCTTTGCTGTGAGCGGCTCAAAGTAACCGGATTTGGTGGTTATCAGCCACATGTCAGTGAATTTAACCCCGTATTATCAGAGAGTTGCCTAATGGCAGTTCGAGTGCATAGTTGGGGATGAAAAGAGGTCGTTATGCGGCAAAAATTGGTTCCGTTCAAATTCGTGCTTACGGGATTGCTAGCGGGTGCATTGATGCTGTTTGCTCCGAGTGTGACCTTCGCGCAGCGCGGCGGTGGACATGGCGGCGGGGGTGGTCACGCGTCGGGTGGCGGCGGACATTTTTCGGGTGGCGGCGGTGCTCGCGGATTTTCGGGTGGTGGCGGCGCACGCGGGTTCTCCGGTGGTGGCGGCGCACGCGGGTTCTCGGGTGGCGGTCAGCGTTTCGCGGGACCTAGCGGCAGTGCCCGTTCCTTCTCCGGTTCGCGTGGATTCTCGGGCGGCCAGAGTTTTGCTGGACGCGGCGGGGGCTTTTCGAGTGGAAACCGCGGATTCTCAGGCGGGCAGCATTTTGCAGGCGGCGCGCGAGGTTTTGAGCGGGGTGGCCGCGGCGGCTATTATCGCGGTGGCAGATATTACGGCGGCGGCTATGGCGGCTATGGCGGCTACTACGGCGGCTACTATCCTGGTTATGGCTACGGCTTTGGCTACTACGGCGGAGCCTACTGCGATCCCAACGGCTACTACGACCAGTGGGGCAACTGGATTCCCGGCTGCGGAGTCGATCCCTACTACGGCGGCTACTACGGCTATTAAAACAGCTGCCTAAGAGTTCGGAAGGCGAAGTGCAGACGGGATGGGTATGGAAACCCAAAAGAAATGTGCCCATCCCAGTTGCCATTGCATCGCCAAGAAAGACAGCGATTATTGCAGCACGTATTGCGAAGGCGAGGCGAAAACTGCAGATATTATCTGCAGTTGTGGCCATCCCCAGTGCGCCGACTCCGCCGTGAGCCAACGTATCTGACCATATTTCGGCATTTGGGCCGTGGTTGCGCACCGTAAATTTTGCACGGCGGGCGGGCCGCAGCCCGATTCTTGCATCCGAACCCCTCGGACGCAGCATCCAACCGGGGCATGGATTTGCAACTGGAGAGTAAAACCTGCGCTCATTAGCGGCTCGACGGCAGGCATCGGATATGCCATCGCCGAATCGCTGGCGCGCGAGGGATGCCGGGTCATCGTCAACGGCAGGACGCAAAATCGGGTGGACGCGGCCCTCGAAAGACTGGCGGACGCGGTCGGCCCAAGCGCCAACACCGTTGGCCTCGCCGCGGACCTTGGAACAGCCGAGGGCGTCGCCGAGACAGTGTCCCGCTTTCCCCAAGTCGATATTCTCGTCAACAACATGGGCATCTTCGAGCCTAAGCCTTTTGAGAATATCCCGGACGAAGACTGGCTGCGATTTTTCGAAGTTAACGTGCTCAGTGGAGTGCGTCTGAGCCGCCATTATCTCCCGCCCATGAAAGCGGCCGGATGGGGTCGCATCATTTTCATTTCGAGCGAGTCCGCCGTCCAGATTCCCTCCGAGATGATTCATTACGGCATGACCAAGACAGCGCAGTTGGCCATTTCGCGCGGGCTGGCGGAGACCACAGCCGGGACGGGCGTCACCGTGAACGCAATCCTGCCGGGTCCGACGGCGTCGGAAGGCGTGGAGGGGTTCGTCGATAACATGGCGGCGAACCGGGGAACGGACCGCGCCACCATCGAACGGGAATTCTTCCAGAACGTCAGACCGTCCTCGCTGCTGCGCCGGTTTGCCACGCCCGAGGAGGTGGCAGCCATGGTGACGTTTGTGGCAAGTCCACTTTCAGCCGCAACCAACGGCGCGGCGCTGCGGGTCGACGGCGGCGTGGTGCGTTCCATAATATGACATGGCGTCCCAACCACCAGACTTCCGCATCGAACGCGACTCCATGGGCGAGGTCCGCGTGCCGGCGGACGCGCTCTATGGGGCGCAGACGCAGCGGGCAGTCGAGAACTTCGCCGTCGGGCCGCATCGCTTTCAGCCCGCGCTGATCAAGGCGCTGGGATTAGTCAAAGCCTGCGCCGCTCGCGCGAATGGCGATCTCGGGGCGCTACCGCGGGAGATCGCGGCTGCTATCGAACAGGTCGCCGATGCCATCGCGGAAGGCGCGCATTATCGAGAGTTCGTGGTGAACGTTTTTCAAACTGGAAGCGGCACCTCCACGAACATGAACGCGAACGAGGTGATCGCGCGGCTGGCAAACGCCCATCCCAACGATCATGTCAACCGCAGCCAATCCAGCAACGATGTGATTCCGTCGGCCATTCACATCGCGGCGGCCGTCGAGGTGCAGCGCGAATTACTGCCGGCGCTGGAACTGCTCTCAGCCGCTCTTGAAAATCGCGCCGTCCGCATTCTGGGACGTAATGAAAATCGGGCGCACGCATTTGCAGGACGCCACCCCCATGCGGCTGGGCCAGGAATTCAGCGGCTATGCGCAGCAAGTGAGATCTTGCGCCGAACGCCTCACATTGGCGCTCGACGGCATCTACGAACTGCCGCTGGGGGGAACCGCGGTGGGCACGGGCGTAAATGCCCCGAAGGGTTTCGCGGAGCGAACCATTGCTTTAATCGCTCAGCGGACGGGGTTACCGTTTCGCGAGGCGCGAAATCACTTCGAGGCGCAAGCGGCCAAGGATGCCGTGTCCTTCCTGAGCGGAGCGCTCAAGACTTGCGCGGTCGCGCTGACCAAGATCGCCAACGACATTCGATGGCTGGGGTCGGGTCCGCGCGGCGGCCTGGCCGAGATCCGCTTGCCGGAATTGCAGCCCGGGTCGAGCATCATGCCAGGCAAGGTGAACCCGGTGATCCCGGAAAGCCTGCTGATGATCTGCGCGCAGGTGATCGGCTACGACACCACAATCACCTGGGGATGCGCCGCGGGCAATTTCGAATTGAACGTCATGATGCCGATCATCGTCTACGACTTGCTGGATTCCATCGAGCTGCTGAACGCGGGCGTCCGCAATTTCACGCTGCGCTGCGTGAATGGGATCGAGGCTAATCGCGAAAAGACCGGCGCGCTGGTGGAACAATCGCTGGCCATGGCGACGGCGTTGACCCCGGAAATCGGCTACGACCGCGCCGCGGCGATCGCGAAAGAAGCGTATGAAACTGGCCGCACCGTTCGTGAGGTGGCGATCGAAAAGAGTGGGCTTTCCGCGGAGAAGATCGCGGAGCTGCTGCGCTTCGATTAGATGTACACTGACACGAAGTGGAGGAAGCATGAAATCGACGGCCAAAGTGTTTTCGAGTCTGCTGTTCATCGCGCTGGGCGCAGCGCGGATGGCGGCGCAAGACCCGCACGCGACCTTCAACAAACCATTTCCGCCGTTCAAGGTAATGGATAACATCTACTTCGTAGGCACCGAGGATCTGGGCTCGTTCTTAATCGCCACGCCGGCGGGACACATCCTGATCAACAGCGACTTTGAAACCACCATTCCGCAGCTTCGCGCTTCGGTGGAAAAACTGGGCTTCAAGTTCACGGACATCAAAATCCTGTTGGGTAGCCACGCCCACGGCGATCACATGGAAGGCGACGCCCTGGTGAAGGAGTTGACGGGAGCCCAGGTGGTCGTGATGGAACAGGACGTCCCCGCGCTGAGCCGTATGACGCCGCAAGGGAAACCACATCCCATGGACCGGGTGATCCACGACGGGGACGAAGTCAAGTTGGGCGGTGTCACGCTGGTGGCGCATCTGACTGCCGGCCACACCAAGGGATGCACCACGTGGACGCTCAAAGCGCAAGATCGGGGCAAGACCTACAACGTCGTCATCCTCGGGAGCATCGGGGTAAATCCGGGCTACATATTAGTGAACAACAAAGATTATCCCCAAATTGCCGACGACTACGTCCGTGGCTTCAAAGTGCTGCGGGCACTACCTTGCGACGTGTTTCTGGCTTCGCACAGCCGCTTCTACGGAATGCCCGAGAAATACGCAAAGTTGAAGGACGGCGGCCCGAATCCGTTTATCGACCCGGCCGGCTACCGGGCACACCTGGATCTTCAGGAAAAGAATTTCAAAGCGAAACTGGCGGAGCAGCAGGCTGCGGCCAAGTAGCCCAGGGAGCACTGCTTGGGCGCCTGAGAGAGACGCGCAAGATCGATCTCCGCGGGCGAGGGAGCGAGTATAATGGGTGACGTGAGTCCGGCTTTTTGGCGCAGCTATTTTCAGATTCGGAGAGTGGCAAAAGGCCGAAGAACCCGAGTTCTCGCAGCCGGAATGTCGGAGATGCACGTCCCAGTTTTCCCCCAATGAGCTCTTCGGGGCAGGCAAGAGTTGCCGTAACTCATTGACCGGGCGGTTAGCTCAGCCGGTTAGAGCGCCTGCCTTACAAGCCGCCTTTGGCGGCTATGCTTAGCACCCCTGATTTTACAGGGGTTCCAGCACACAATCAATTAAAATCTGACCCTAGGCAAAGGGTCAAATTCTAGTTCCGAAATAGCTATCTAAAGTGGCCGGGGGGTACTCGAACCAAAGTAGCAGTCCCGCGTCTGCGACGTGGGGGCTAGCTGGCGTTCGCCAGACACAACAAGATAAAAAAATTCAGAAGTGAAAATTCGGTAAAGTGCAGCAATCTTGGTAACCTTGCTTAACGATGGTATCGGTCCGAGAGTTCCTGGCCCAACGGCCTCCAGGTCCGCTGTATCACTATACCGATGCGAAGGGGTTACTCGGAATTTTACAGGAGAAAGAACTGTGGGCAAGTAACGCTCTGCATCTTAACGATGCTGGAGAAGTTGCTCACGGGCTGAATCTGTTGTCCGAAGAAATAGAGAAGATCCTCTCCGTAGTTGCGCTCCCGGACCACATGAAGGCCGCCTTCAAATATTGGCACAAGGATCTAAGAAAAGAAGCCGCAAAAGGGCCACTCGTGGTTTCATTTTCAGAAATTCCCGATCAGCTAAGTCAATGGAGAGCCTACTGTCGTGGCGGCTCCGGGTACTCGATTGGGTTTGGTCTTGCGGACCTAGAGTACGCTATGTCGTCATCGAAATCTCTACTCGTCAAGTGTGTGTACTCACCAAGTGAGCAGCTTGATTTGACCTCAGCAGTCGTCAGATACCTGCGACGTGGATTTCAGCACCAGAAGGCGTTCGATATTGGCTTTATGAACTTTTATGAACGCCTGACTGTAAAGGCGTTTGCGGTTTTACTTGCCCTGAAACATGAGGGTTTCAAGGAGGAGCAAGAATGGCGCTTAGTTAGTCTTGACTCCCTCCTTCCACTGAAATTTAGGACGGGGCGATTTGGCATCGTCCCATATTCTGGAATTCCGCTCTGCAAACCGGGAGAAAAATTAGGCTTGGCGAATGTTTATATTGGCCCAAATGCGGCCCCTGACATTGCTACGGCAGCCGTTCGAGAACTCGTGGGGCGGCACACGAGGCATCACGCTCATCCCCAGCCGGAGATCATTGCATCTCAGATCCCATATCGAGTGTGAAGTAGCGACAGCAGGATGCCGTCTGTTCACTAGAAGTCCCTCCCTACCGAGATAGAAAACAGTGGCGTAGCCACTGGGGTGGGGGGTAAAAGTCGTGAACCAGGGCGTAATTCCCGAAGGACTATAGTGGGTGTAGTGCGTCTTGCTATAGCATTGATCCTCACGGTGGGCGGCCTCCACGCACAAGCGGTGACGGTTGGGGCGATAGCGGCGGTGCCTGTCACCGATACGTTCGATACGGGCTTCGTCTACCGGGGAACCTTTACTCCCAAAACGGTTCGCTATCATGTAGGACCCGCCATTGATTTTCGGCTTCCGGGACCTTTCAGGGTTGAAATTGATGCCCTATATCAGCCCTTCTCATTAACCGGAAGTAGTTTTGTGGGAACTCCGTCTCAGTCTCACACTTCTGGCAATCTGTGGCAGTTTCCGGCACTTTTGAAATTTCGCATCCCCACCCCGCTACTGAAGCCCTTTATCGAAGCGGGACCATCCGTTCAGATCGCAACCAATATCACTGAAGCGATGACCGTATACGGAGGCCCGCTGCCCCAAACGTTCGTCTCCCATCCCGACCCATACCCCAGCAGAGCGGTTCCTGGCATTGTTGTCGGCGGAGGCGTCGACTTCCGGGTGGGCCACTTCGTCATCTCGCCTCAGATGCGTTATACCCGTTGGATCTCAGGAAATTTCGATTTCTCCGAAGAACCAAGCTCCTACGTAGGCTCGCATCTCAATCAGATTCAGGTCTTACTTTCGATACGAGCCATGGCCCGCAAAACAGATTCAAAGTAGCCCCACTACCCAAAATCGCCACCCAGCCGCGTTGCGGCTGACGGGGGTTAGAAAGAGCGGCGTAAGATAGTGGAGTGATGATTGCCACAAGGCTTCTGGCAGTGGTCCTCGCCTCCATTAGCATTGCCCACGCTTGTGAGTGCACTGAACCCTCCGTCCAGGATGCCAAGCAAGCCGCCGACCTAGTCTTCCGTGGATACATTAGAGCTTTACGACCCACGGGTAAACGACCAAGGCTCGTCGGCGGTGGCGGCAAAATCACTTTTTTCGATACCGGGAAAGTCGCAGTTTTTCGGGTTACTCGCATCTGGAAAGGGAAACTAGGGCAGACCTTCGAAATGCCAGCAGCGGAGGACGCCGGTGGATGTTGGGGTTTCAAGCCCCCATTCCTAAAGCTCGGCAATGACCTTCTTGTTTATGCGACACGACAGCCCGATGGGGAATACTATACCGGCATCTGTACTCGCACACGGTTTGCTAAGGATGCTGTTGATCTCGATGATCTAGGGCAGGGCGAGCCGAAATGAAAGTAGCCCACTACCGAAAATCGACATCCCTTGACATTCGTCAGTTCGCCAACTTAGTCTCAAGAACTGAATGCCCACTGAACACATCATCGCCCTGCTGATCGCAGAACGCGACAAATTGAACCGAGCTATCGAAGCCCTTCAAGGTTCTGCGAAGCGCCCCGGCAGGCCGCCCAAGAACGCGGCAGACGTGACTACGTCTGCCGCGGCTCCAAAACGTAAACGCCGGAGTGCCGCACAGCGCAAGGCCCAAGCCGAACGCATGAAAGCATATTGGGCTGCGAAGCGGAAGAAGGTGAAGTAAACGGCGTGCTTCGCATCCAACAAATCGGATCGTTAGGTGTCTTATACTGGCGTCAATGGGCCGTCGGGCGATGTCACCACATCGCAATCAGCGCACCTGTTTCTAAGCCAGTAGGAACGGCCATCCCTAACGGGCTTAAGCGATCATAGTTCTGTGCGGCTGTTACCCGCTCCGCTCCAGATCGTCCTGGCCAATGGGTGGCAGTTCACTAGAATTGCCCCCTCCCATGATATGTTTCAGCAATGCCCTCTCTCTCCTTCGAGCATCTGAGCGATACGGAATTTAAGGAGTTCGTTTTTGACCTGTTGGGTGCCTTGAAGTTTGTAAACGTAGACTGGCGCAAAGGCACTCCGAAGCCGTCCAGCCCATCCGACAGGGGCCGAGACATTGTTGCTCAACAAATACGGGAAGATGTAGACCGCAGCAAGCACTTTGAGACGTGGTTTGTTGATTGCAAGCACTACAAGACTGGCGTACCGCCAACGGAGTTACAAAATCTTCTGACGTGGGCCGAGGCTGAACGTCCTGATGTGGCTCTGTTCGCTGTATCCGGCTTCCTTTCCAATTCCTCGAAGGATTATCTGGCCGCATACAAACGCAACAATCGGCCACCATTCAAAATTAAGTATTGGGAACGGCCCCAACTAGAAACTATGAGCAGGCGCAAAGTAACCCTTCTTCGGAAGCATGATCTTACTGAAGCGCCCATCCGCAGTATCCGAACCATTTTGAATGCTGAGCAGCAGTTCTTTGACCGGATTTGGTATGACCGCAAGCTGGTTTTGATTGCAAATATAAAACATGGTGTCGAACGACCAAGCACGCCGGAAATCGAGAAGGGTATGCGTGCCGCCATGAAGCGTGTGGAAAAAGAATACGGCGGGAAAAAAGCCCTCCGGGATTATTACAAGAACGATTTTGAGTGGGGGATGCTCAACGGAAAACTTTCAGCACTCCGCTGGGTGCTCGGCGACGATTGGGACATGCTCGATACGTAACTCGGTTAGGCTCGGTGCCTTACGCTGTGTTGTCTAATCATCAGACAAAACGGCGTTACGATCAATGGGCTTAAGGTCTGACAGCAGCTCAACCTGCTGGGTGCGGAGCGGCCATCGCCCTAACAGGCATGGCCTTCCGGCGATGATAGTTCTGTGCGGCTATTGGGCTGGTGGTACATCTGCATTGGACTAGCGTTTGCCGCTTTGGCAGCCAGGGCCTATGTGGCTGGTGGGTCAGGCGTGTGGCTCCGCGTGCTGGTGGCGGCTGGTTTTGAGGTGCTTGGCATTGTGGAGTTGAGGCGGAACAGGGTATAGTCCGCTCCTGCCCACCGCTCAAGGTCCTCGCTTTGGCTCGGCCCTTTCGCTGGTGACAGATGACAGCAATGACAGGAAATAGGGGGATAATTGAGCTAAATTAGCTACTAATTCTACTCCTACTCTTTTTCTCTTTTATCTGTCATCCTGTCATCAATGCCGATATCTCTAGTATAATCAGCATATTAGGCGATGACGGCATTGGATTGGCCTGCCGTCATGCGCTGTCACCGCGTCATTTGGGCGTCACGTTTGGGCCTAAAACCCCTCCCCCGACAGAAGGCGCACCAATGCTCCACGCGAATGGCACAGACCGGACGTTCTGGTACCAAATCCCACTATGGGGGGATTGAAACCGTTTGCGGAGACCTGATATTCTCATCGTGGAAGTTGGGAAGTGACTAACCATAATCAAATACGAAGGCTTGATTTGCGACAGGCGGGTCTCGCTCCTTCGTCGCCACTATAAATTCGGGCGTCATTAAGGGTGAGTAGGCTGTTCCCTCTCACCTGCGAGTAAGTCGCAAAGCGCATCGTTGACATGGTCCCGGTTACAGGCGTTTCCAATCCTATTTGCTAGGGCACTTTTGCGCCCTAGCGTGGAGTGGCAAATGCCAATTCATCTTTCTGTATCAACGGACCGACTCGCAAAAATGGAAGCGGCCCAAATACCCACTTGTAAACCCACGGCAGTAACCCCTGCGGAACGTGACATCCCTAAGTGTGCCGCTCTCCCTGAACAAGCGCCCCCAGCGAAGCCGCCACAACCACCAAGCAAAACACCAAGCAACGCAGAAGGCCCTGGGCAGCCCTCCGCATGGGCAGAAGTAGAAACTGTATTGAAACGGCATCACTACAATCCAGACTTGCAAGCTGTCAAAGCCTTATTCGCTGCGATCTGTGCCCATCGTCTAACGGGTGCCCAGGTGTGGCCCATGTGTGTGGCTCCTCCGGGTTCAATGAAAACGCATGTTCTGACTAGCCTCGCATGTTTGCCGAATGTTCATTTCATAGATAAGCTCACGCCAAACGCATTCATAAGTGGGCAGCTGGAAGATCCGTTACGACCCAGCACCAAGCCTT
Source organism: Bryobacterales bacterium (assembly GCA_963779075.1). GTDB lineage: Bacteria > Acidobacteriota > Terriglobia > Bryobacterales > Bryobacteraceae > Palsa-187. The sequence goes on along the minus strand of CAVZWS010000006.1, from coordinate 5,301 downwards.
CTAGCCTGCTCCACCGGATTGGCAAAGACGGCATTGTTATCTATCCAGACTTCAGTACTGTTCTGGGTATGACAAGTGATAACAGAGCCAGCGTGCTAGCCGATATGCGCCGGATCTATGATGGATCGCTCACGAAGGAATTTGGCACCGCTGAACAATCCGAATCCCGAACATGGGAAGGACGGATCACTTTCGTTGTAGCCGTTACAGGTGCGATAGATGGATACTACAGCGTCTTTTCGACGCTCGGTGAGAGATTTGTCATGATCCGGTGGCCGAGAGCAGATGGCGTCGAGGCTGCCTTGGTTGCCATGAACCAGAACACGGAACAGGCCAAGGGGGAATTGAAGGCGGCTGTAGGTGCCCTGTTCGATCAGTTGCCCCACATCAACCCCGAACTACCACCGGATATACAACTGAAGATTGCCACACTCACTGAAATTGCTGTCCGGGGCCGTACTCATATAGAGAGGTCCGGGTACAACAAACACATCTTCTACGTTCCTGAGGCTGAATCTCCCACTCGATTGGCTCAGCAACTGGCACAACTCGCCAAAGGTGCAGCACTGTTGGAGGGGAGGGATTTGGTGAATGAGACTGATCTAGAACTGGTCCGAAGGGTTGCGTTCGATTGTATACCCCCCGTCCGTTCCAAGATCATCATGGCACTCGTCGAAGGGCGTTCACTAAATGACCTAGGGGTCCCAGCATCGACCCTCAAGTACGCGGTTGAGGAACTCCAAGCACACGATCTTATGACCAATCGAGGGCTTTCGGAGCGGTGTACCGGACTGGTCGAAGCGGCTGGTTTGAGGAAAGCCAAGACGTAACTCCCCATTAGAACGGGGCGGCCCCTCTTTGGGGGGCCGCCCCTCTTCACTAGACATACCCCCCACCCCTATAGATAGACAGTTAGTTATTCTTTACCTCGATAGGGGGGTACTTCTAGTGAATACGCCGCGTCAGTAGCGACAGCTTCGAGTGGACCGCCGACAAGTCATCTATCCCTAGACTCCGCGTGTACCTGTTTGTCATTTCCAACGAACTGTGGCCGAGGATGCGCTGGAGGTAGAGCACGTTCCCGCCAGCCCGAAGGTAGCTGACGGCGAATGTATGCCGAAATGTGTGAGGGCTGAACCGGATGTTCCGGTTCAGCGTGAAATGGAGTAGAGGCGTTTTCCGTTAGTGTAAATTCCGCCCTTCGGGCGGGGATTTTCAAGGCATCTGGGTCTTTCGATCCGATGATGGATGAACGAAGCGCGAGAAGTTGGTTCCCGCGCCTCTGGTCATCGTCTCGATGAGCCCACCAGGCTTATCCCTCGGCATGGTTGCATCCCTGCAGAGCCCGCTTCCGTTTCCCCTGGCAAAATCATTGTAACTCCGTGTTTCATGCGGCCTGCTGGCGGCGCAGTTGACGCTGTGCGCGCGCCGCTTCCAACTTCCCGTCGCGCTCGACGTGGATCTCAGTCTGCCGGCCCGCGAGCATGTCCGCCGGAGTCACGAATCCGATGGCGCTGTGCAACCGCACCTGGTTGTAGTGATCCACGTACTGCTGGATCAGGCGGCGAGCATCTTCCGGAGACAGCGGCGTTCCCGGCCGGATGCATTCACTTTTCAGCGATTTATGCCAGCGCTCCAGTTTCCCGTTCGACTGCGGATAGTACGGCGAAGTCCGCACGTGCGTCATGCCAGAGATGCGGATGAACTCCTTGAAGTCCTTGGCGAGAAACTGCGGCCCGTTGTCGGAAATGATCCGCGGCTTGGCTTCCGGATACTGCTCCTTGGCCCGCTCCAGAATGATCTCGATGTCGGTCTCTCTCATCGACTCGCGCAAATCCCAGTGCACGATGAAGCGGCTGTAGCCGTCCAACACGCTGCACAAATAGTAGAAGGTCCCGCTGATGTTGATGTAGCAAATATCGATGTGCCAATGCCCATGCGCTTGTAACGGCTGTTCGAACCCCGTCCCTTTCTTCGACGGCTTGCCCTTCCATCTCGACAACAGCCCCGCTTGTCCCAGCACCCGCCACACGCTGGACGGGCTGACCGCAACCACGTCTTGATCCAGCATCATAAACGTCAGCCGACGGTAACCTTCCAGCGGATTCTTCAGATGAAAATCGACGATCGCCTCCTTCTCCCACTGCTCCAGCCAAAAGTCCCGGGGAACCCATCCGTTGTGCTCATTCCTTTGTCCGTATCGCTCCCGCCAGTCATAGAACTTGCTGGCTTGGATGCTGAGCCACTCGATGAACCGTCCGGCGCCGATCCCGGCCTTCTCGGACCAGCGCCGGACAAAATCCACGATCTGATCCCGCACGTCGTGCGGAACCCAGACTCCAGTCAGAGTTCCCCAAGACTTTTTTTTAGCGCGAGATGCTCCGCCATCAGCTCCGCCAGAACCTCATCCTTGGTCTGAATCTTTTTCTCCAGATACTCGATGCGTTCCTGCTCGGCCTGGTGGTTGGGTCTGCTCTTGTGGTGGAAGGCCGCTGGCCCGTTCTCGAAGAACTCCTTCTGCCAGCGGTACAACACGGTCGGCTGTAGCCCCAGTTCGTCACACAGCGACGAAACCGGCTCCTTGTCCAATAAATGCCGCCTCAGGATGGCGACTTTCTCTTCTGCGGTGTAGTGCTTCCTTGGTTTCTTCAAGCGTTCTCTCCGTTATCTTAACGGTTGAACGCCCTCTCCATTTCCAGCTGAGGCGGGACACGGACGCCAGTGATCCCTAGTCGCTGGCCTAGAAGCCGTACGTCCCGTCCAACATTCCCCTGACTGGAACGGAGTCCGCTTCTGGTGGGGAACAGAAGGTCTGTCCCAGGCTGTTGCTGCTTCCAGCGATATAGCACCTTGCGACACTCCAGCGAGATCGGCACGACGCGATGCTTTCCGCCTTTACCAAGGACCTTCAGTACTAAGTTGTCCAGGTCCACACGGTCCCAAGTCAGGTTCAACGCCTCTGCGAAGCGTAAGCCAGTATCTAGCAGAAGTAGCGTCAGTGTGTGGGCACGTTTGAGATTCCGGCCTTTGGGTGAGAACTGAAGAAGCCGTTTGATGTGTTCTGGCGTTAGAGTCGCCAGAATCGTTTGTTCCTCTTTCAGCCGAGGAATCTTAATGAGCGGCTGGCCGTGTTCGGTATGCAACCATCGAAGATACGCATTGATGCACCTTAGGTAGGTGTTGACTGAAATTGGATTGATACCTCGCTCACGCATCTTGGCGATGCGCTCGACAATCTCGGCTTTGTTGGCAATAGCTCCCTCGAAGGCTTTGAAGCTATGCCGATACCATGTTAAAGTTCGGGGAGTGACATTTTTCAGGTACTTCCGTTCCTGGGTGAATTGTTCTGGTGTCATTGAGCCTCCTGCTTTGGCAGAGACTCTAATGGGCACTGTGTTCCGTTAAGTCCTTTAGGACCGGGCGGTTAGCTCAGCCGGTTAGAGCGCCTGCCTTACAAGCAGGAGGTCCACAGTTCGATCCTGTGACCGCCCACCATACACATCAACTTCTTAGGGGAGTGGCCTGCCGTTTACTCCCCGATGTCCACACGAATGTCCACATAGAGTGTCGAGGTCACCTCGAGTTCTCTTGGGTCAACGTCTAGTCGCTACAAATAAAATTGATGTATCCTGTCTCGGGGGGAGAGCTCGTTCGGCCCCAGTCGGAACGGCCAGAGCCCTAAGGGGCTTGGCCTTCCAGCGATGATAGTTCTGTGCGGCTGCTCGGATGGTGGTACTGTTCCGGTTCAGCGTGAAATGGAGTAGAGGCGTTTTCCGTTAGTGTAAATTCCGCCCTTCGGGCGGGGATTTTCAAGGCATCTGGGTCTTTCGATCCGATGATGGATGAACGAAGCGCGAGAAGTTGGTTCCCGCGCCTCTGGTCATCGTCTCGATGAGCCCACCAGGCTTATCCCTCGGCATGGTTGCATCCCTGCAGAGCCCGCTTCCGTTTCCCCTGGCAAAATCATTGTAACTCCGTGTTTCATGCGGCCTGCTGGCGGCGCAGTTGACGCTGTGCGCGCGCCGCTTCCAACTTCCCGTCGCGCTCGACGTGGATCTCAGTCTGCCGGCCCGCGAGCATGTCCGCCGGAGTCACGAATCCGATGGCGCTGTGCAACCGCACCTGGTTGTAGTGATCCACGTACTGCTGGATCAGGCGGCGAGCATCTTCCGGAGACAGCGGCGTTCCCGGCCGGATGCATTCACTTTTCAGCGATTTATGCCAGCGCTCCAGTTTCCCGTTCGACTGCGGATAGTACGGCGAAGTCCGCACGTGCGTCATGCCAGAGATGCGGATGAACTCCTTGAAGTCCTTGGCGAGAAACTGCGGCCCGTTGTCGGAAATGATCCGCGGCTTGGCTTCCGGATACTGCTCCTTGGCCCGCTCCAGAATGATCTCGATGTCGGTCTCTCTCATCGACTCGCGCAAATCCCAGTGCACGATGAAGCGGCTGTAGCCGTCCAACACGCTGCACAAATAGTAGAAGGTCCCGCTGATGTTGATGTAGCAAATATCGATGTGCCAATGCCCATGCGCTTGTAACGGCTGTTCGAACCCCGTCCCTTTCTTCGACGGCTTGCCCTTCCATCTCGACAACAGCCCCGCTTGTCCCAGCACCCGCCACACGCTGGACGGGCTGACCGCAACCACGTCTTGATCCAGCATCATAAACGTCAGCCGACGGTAACCTTCCAGCGGATTCTTCAGATGAAAATCGACGATCGCCTCCTTCTCCCACTGCTCCAGCCAAAAGTCCCGGGGAACCCATCCGTTGTGCTCATTCCTTTGTCCGTATCGCTCCCGCCAGTCATAGAACTTGCTGGCTTGGATGCTGAGCCACTCGATGAACCGTCCGGCGCCGATCCCGGCCTTCTCGGACCAGCGCCGGACAAAATCCACGATCTGATCCCGCACGTCGTGCGGAACCCAGACTCCAGTCAGAGTTCCCCAAGACTTTTTTTTAGCGCGAGATGCTCCGCCATCAGCTCCGCCAGAACCTCATCCTTGGTCTGAATCTTTTTCTCCAGATACTCGATGCGTTCCTGCTCGGCCTGGTGGTTGGGTCTGCTCTTGTGGTGGAAGGCCGCTGGCCCGTTCTCGAAGAACTCCTTCTGCCAGCGGTACAACACGGTCGGCTGTAGCCCCAGTTCGTCACACAGCGACGAAACCGGCTCCTTGTCCAATAAATGCCGCCTCAGGATGGCGACTTTCTCTTCTGCGGTGTAGTGCTTCCTTGGTTTCTTCAAGCGTTCTCTCCGTTATCTTAACGGTTGAACGCCCTCTCCATTTCCAGCTGAGGCG
>CAVZWS010000005.1:0-499219 GCA_963779075.1 Bryobacterales bacterium | reverse complement strand
TATATTTTTTTCCGGTGGTAGCCGGGCTGATTCTATATTGGGCCCGATTTCGATCAGCAAAGAGAGAAGATACGCATTCCAAATTGAGTCAATTTGTGTGGCTGCGCGGAATCCGTGGTAGCCAACGCTGGATAGACCCGTGACAAAGTTGACAGGATACGCACGAAGCCAGTCGTCGAAGTTCCCGTCGATTTGCAACAATAGCTGAGTGACGGCATCCTCAGCATCGTGAAACCAATGATTCTCAAGGGGATATGGGAATACATCTGTGTCACCGTGACGCGCAACGTTCCGGACTGCGAAACGAGCGCTCTGTTCGGTGATCGCCATAATCGAATAAATATCGTATCAGGGTTATAGCCTTCCGCACTCTCGCTTCCGCGATGAGGCCGCGACACATTCCGGAAATTGCTGTGCCGCGATACCCGACGCTCCACGGCCAAACGCGTTAAGACACGATGCTCTGAAACGGGATATATCATCTTTCCGGACTTCATGCCCACGAATGTGCCGTGTAGAATCGAACAATGCCTCGAAGTTTCCCCGCCGACCTAGCACGGCACGTGCACGCCCAACTACTTGCGCGCAGGCAACATCCTCCGTCTCAGACCACCTTAACGGCGCTGTTTGAGACACTATACTTTGCCAGCCTAAAGCAGGAAGAAAATCAGCCCATATCCTGTCGAATCGCGTTCGTAAATCGGGCGCGGCCTGATCCAAATCCACCCGAGCGAATTGTTGCGGATCGCTGGAAGTGCTGCACTCTCACCGATGACTTACCGCTGGATGTGCGCAATCTGGCGAAACTATCTACCGCAGTCGACCAATGGGGTTCGACTCTCGCGTGTTCTACACGGATTCTGGGGGTAATTGGAGGATTTGGGGACTGATCGATCAGAGTGTCCACTACAGTACATACGTGAGTCAGGCAAGCCGCGGACGGCGTGGAGATGCCGGGCATGTTTCAGGCGGTGATTCAGGGAACTGGCGAGATTGCCGTGTATCAGACCTACATTCTATTGGCTTCACTTAAGCAGGACGTCTTGGTGACAAAGCAGCACCGTGTCTTTCAGTCCGGACCGGTTCATTCGACTTTGATGCGGTCGATCAGGGCCTTTCAGAACCGGGCACGCCGCAAAGTCGGAAACGCTCTCTACGATGAAAGAGCGCATTGGGATGAGAGTATCGAACGAATATGGGTCTCAGCACTATGCAGAATCTTAATTGGTATACAGAAATATCATCATGGAGGGGCGGTGCTCATCTCCGACGTTGGAGTAGGGCTCAATGCAAAGTATTCGCTTTCCTATGGCCGGCTAGCCGACGCTCTATTCCGCGCTGCCGTTCTTCAAATTCAAAACACAGCACACTCAGACGAAATATATGGGGAGTATCTGGAGGCAGAGGCTGACGAAATTCCCACCCATCTATATCTGGACGAGTCAGTAACCCAGGATCTACTGGAAGACACCAACAACGAGATAACGGGGTGTATTCGTTTTCTTGCATCGTTGGCGCGCGTTGACGGACTGATTTGGTTAGACTCTAGTTTGCGCCTGAAGGGATTCGGGGTTGAGATTACCATTCGGGAGGACCCGGCGCATGCCTTTATGGCACTGAATTCTAATGCCACGAAGACTAGCAAACTAGATTTGAATCACTACGGTACAAGACATCGTTCAATGCTCCGGTATTGCGCCACGGATGCCAACAGGCGTTGAAATTATTGTTTTGGAGGACGGTGACGTCCGGGCAGCTACCCAGAGCCACAATAAGGTCCTTTTGTGGGACAACATTCGAATTCAATCCTTGATGAATGCCCGTAGTTTGCCTGCGGACTAATTAACTGAGCGTGAATTAGAAGCCAACTAATACGGCCAGCTTCACCCAATGCCTCGGATGCGGGATGCCTTGCCGTGCCGGATATTGACCGCGTAGGGCATCGAGACACCGAGGGCCGATGTGATCGCGAGTTTGAGATGCTCGCGAGCAACGGCTGAATCTTCTGCTGGTATGCTTCCTTGGTCAACCAGGTTGGATGACCGGATGCGCCCCAACTCTTTCGCTGGCGGCGTGGCGACGTTGTGTCGCCGAGCGCCGGGCTTGCGCTCGGTGCTCTGGGCGGCAGCTCGCCCGGAGCGCGCGGCATTCTTGAGCCGTTCCGTCGTAGAGGCCACGGCGCAAGACGCGCAATGAATTGCCCCGGACCTTATATTGCTGCCGCAACCTCGACACAGATTCTGGCGTCGCAGACACTCGGACGGGGGAGGGCTCAGATAGCGCTCCTTTCGCTTCGCGCCTGCTTTTCTGCGTCAGGCGAGTCGCAACGGGTTTGTGCTGCGCATGTTTCGGGATCTTCGACCACAACACCCGAGCGACGGATTCTGCCAGGGGAGCCAACGCGCGCCGCCACGTCTGGGCGGTTTCGGACAGACGAGCCGCAAATGGTGCCATCAACCGGCAATTGCCATCGCGCTGTTCGAAGAACCATTCCCTCTTGATTGGCTCCCGCAGAATCCAATCCAGCACAAAGGCATCCACTTGCGGGCGAACCGGCTCCATTAGATCGGCTGCTAGGCTGTCGCGATGCGCTGCGTCAGCGTGCAAGAAGCCGAGTCCAGGATCGAGGCCGAGGGCCGCCGCAGCCAGACGCGCTTCGGTTTCAAGGATCGCATAGAGATAGTTCAGGATGGCGTTTACAGGATTGGTTGCAAGGCGGGGTGATCCACTGATTGGGGATCTGCGGGCCTGAAAGGTTCGCCAGTGTTCCGGCACTCGCGGTAGATCCTGTCGCGGGAATTGTATTTGAACGCTACGCCACGCTGCCCAATAAAATGCACCGGCCTGCGATTCGAGCAAACGCATTGAATCGAAGGAACCCATCGACGGAATCTCAGCACGCAATTTGCCGATTGCATCCGCAGCAGCCGAATCGCCAAGTTGGTTCCGCGCAACTTGTTCTTGACCGAGAAGCTTCTTGTCAATGAGATCACGAGTGATCTGCATTCCAGCGCCGGATTGTCGTGCGAGCGCCTGTGCGCGGCGGAGGTGTACGTCGCCTTTCCTGGCAGGACCTGTCGCGATGAGCACCGAGCCGCTCCGGTCCAACATCACGAATGAGGCGTTCTGGTCAGCAAGCCAGCGGAGCGCCGCTAGCGAAACCATCCCATCAGATCCAATCGTCACAAGTCTGTCGAGTCCGTGACCGACACGTGGAAGTCGTGCATAATGCCGATCAACACCGATACCGTCCTCCAAAATCAAGTGACCGCGATCCACTCGAACTTGGATGCCGTAACCAAAAAGAGTCACAACCCCGTATCGTGGCTGGATGCCCAATTGGGGATTGGCGGCAAGAATTTCTGGAACGCGCGATTTGCGCGCTCCCGGGCGTTGCGCTACGGTTTTTGTAGCTGCCATTGGAGCTTAGACCTCCTTTGGTGGTCAGGGCTTGCCGTCTGCTCTAACAGGTGGCAGGCCCGATTACTATTTTATCAATTATGCCGTTGTTTCTTCGTGGTTTAATAATCGTCGCGCCCCCCTTTCAGCTACGCGGAGCCGCAGGCCTTCATCCAGGTTCCCTAGAATATGAGAATCCAACTGATTGCGATCCGCTGAATGAAAGGTAGAGCAGACACTCCAAATAACGCTCTCACGCCCGCTCTGGCGGCGATTGGAAACCTCTGGCAAAAGGAGTTCAGCGACTTCTTGTTTAACACGCAGATGGTTGCCCTCAGCGTGCATTCAAAAATCAACGTTGCACCCGCACCGCAGAAAAGCACCACATTCTATAGAGAGTTTCTACCTTTGCGGCAGAACATAGTTGCGCTGTTGGCGAACAACTACCGTCGATACTTCAAAGTCGGATTGGCCCAACCGCGTATGGAAATAGAGAACCCTCACGATTGGGCATGGGGGCAGTTTCAGTCCGCTATCCACTCCGGTGTCGAATGGATTTGTGATTGGTATATTCTGGCATGCTCCGGTGAAAACCGATCTATCCGACCGACTGAGCCGCTCAATATAGCGCCGGGAGCGACGCTTTCGTTTTTCATGGCGCACGCCGACCCCTTTTCCCCGTCAACCAAATCTTGGCGTGCACCGGCATGGCTCTTTTCTGATTTTGCCACCAGCATTTACAGGCATAGGGCGGATGAAGCAAAATCATGTTCCGGCAACCGATTCTGAAGAGGAATTGGGCGCTGCCCACACTCGCTTAATTCTCACAGGCGCACGGCGAGCGTTCTTGTGGGAGTTGGCAGCGTTAATTGAAATCGCGCGGAATGAGGAAACTGCTGCCGCTGCTACTATTCCCGCAAATTTAGGCGAGCCGCCGCCGGATCCAATCGAAAGAAAAATGCACATCACTTCCGAGGTCTTGAGGGACTTGGCCAAAAGGAATCCGACCTTTCTCGCTACATCCATGGATTGACGGATAAACAACATTTAGCCTTTTCGCTGAAGTATGAGTATCGACTTGGACTAGTCGAAATCGCTGATCGGATGGGAATCCACCGAAAAACCGCGCACGAACATCTCGCCGCCGCCAATAAGAGACTGGAGCAGGTGCTATCAAACGAACAATACAAGGCACACCAGGCCAAAAACGTCCGCGAGTAGCATTCGCCTCGCACACCCCACAGCTTCACTTCACCAACGTAAGTTCCCGCAAGATTCAGCGAATCTCATTCTTCTTGTTTTCAACAGATCGCCTCCAATGGCACCCCACACACCCCACGGTGGGGACTTAGGGTGAGGAGCCGAAAACAAACCATGCGGAAGAAAAGAACGAAAGCGGATTATGCAGCGCAGCTGCGAGGGTTGCGGTTCTCGCTGGGATGCGCAATCGGGGGGAATCACTCACCCAGGCCGCCCGCCAGGAACATACCACGCCAAATGTGGTTAGGAAGCTTGTTCGGACAGCTCAGACGGGGTACTTCAGGGCGATATTCGGCCACAAGTAGCGACACGCTCCGACGTGATTTGAATGTACTTGGTTTCGAGGGATATGAGCCGGTCTCAGTTCGTTCCTCGAAACAGGCACAGGTTGCCGCAGATCACCTCGTCGCCGTTGGTAGATTCTTGCGAACCGGGATAAGGAATGGCTTAAGCCTTTCGTCGGGCGGCGCGTGGGCGGAGTCGAATTGCTCACAGATACCGACCGGCTTCAGATGATCGCAAACGCAGATCTGATAAAACTGGATGCGCTCTACCGCGAACATCGGCGCGCGAGATAGGGACACGGTACGTGGTGGTCTCGCAAAATCCAGCTCGTGCAGCTCGGCGACCCCGAGAACTGCGTGACAAACTCGATAGCGAGCAGCCTGTCTGTTTCTACTGTGGCTTCGCTGAAATTGCGGCGCTACGCCGCGTGTCTCGCAGGCTCCTTGAGAAACACCATCCACTCGGAAGAAACCATGATCCGAATCTCAAGGTCCAAGTGTGCCCGAACTGTCATGCGCTGCAACACGAGAGACTGCTTGATGCCAGCGTGGATTTACGTCCGGAAGCCAATCCGGTAGACGCTTAATAACGATGCTTCGTGCGGAAGCGGTGCATCTTGATGCGCTTGCGGGCACAAAGCGCCGTCAGGCGGCTATCCTTGAGGCTTTCTCGAAGTTACAAGCGATGATTCACGATTTATATCTGAGAGCCCACGTTGTCCCTGATAAAACGAGCGATCAGAAAAAAGGATTGACGAATCGTCGACGCCACCGAAATGGCCTGAACAAGCGCTTGTCTTCGATTGCGAAACAGCGCTCGATCTAAACAGACCCTAAATTTCGGCATCTGGCGTTTCTGCCACCTTCAGGGCACAGTTTACATTCCTATCCAAGAGGGAATCTTTTATCGAGACGGGCTAGCCGCTAAGGATATTGACGCGATTCGTACTTACTGGGCTAAACAGTTGGCTGGCAGACCAGCCAACGGCCCAAATCTACCCCTAACGGTACTGTCACGCGCGGATTTCGTCGAACGTATATTCTGGGAATCCGTCCGTGCAGGAGCGCTGATCGTCGGCTTTAATTTGGCGTTCGATCTTTCGCGCATTGCCGTCCGTTGGACGGCTTCCCGTAATGGCGGATTCTCCTTTGTCCTCAGCGAATTGAGCCAAAAACATATGGAGAACGTTCATCGTCCCCGCATTCGCATCGCACCGCTGAACGGAGTAGCCGAACGAATTGAGCTAATGGCGGTGCGCCGAAAAGATGAGCAATATAGATGGCATAATGGCCGCTTCTGGATTTGCACACGCTCGCGTTCGCACTGACCGATAACAGTTTTACATTGTAGGATGCTATTCACGAGTTCGGTTCCAAACCGGAAAAAATGGAGCACAAACCCACCGGACAAATTAATGAAAAAGAGATCGCCTACGCGCGCCAGGATGTGTGAGCCACCCTGGGCTTGCTAAACGAGCTCAAACGTGAATACGACCTGCATCCTATCGACTTACCACCAGAACGGACCTACAGTCCCGCATCCATTGGCAAAGCATATCTCCGCGCAATGGGAATCGAAGAACCTATGGGTAAGTTCAAGAAATTCCGCCAAAGATTCATGGAATCGCTATGGCAGCGTATTTCGGAGGACGTGCAGAATGTCGTATTCGTCGATGGCCGGTTCCAGTGATGCCGGTCGACCTTACGAGTGAGTACCCAACCGTCGACGCGCTACTGGGTGCTTGGGATATTTTGACGGCGAAAGACTTGACCATTGAAGATGCCACCGGGGATGTCCGAGAATACTACAAGCTTACTCTCGATGACTTGTTCCGGCGTCAATCTTGGAAGCAGTTCAGCTTCTATGCGCGAATTGTACCGGACGGTGACATTTTGCCTGTCCGCTCAATGTATGACGATAAATCCAGCACTCGCAATATTGGCCTAAACACATTGCACTCGCGACAGCCGTTCTGGGTTGCGGGACCAGATTTGATCGCAGACGTTCTGTTGAGCGGCCACCTACCCAATGTTCTGGAAGCCTTCCGGATTGTTCCTAATGGCAAGCAACGTGGCCTCAGGCCAGTAAAATTACGCAGTGCAATTTCAATTGACCCGCGAAAAACCGATTTTTTCACGCGCGTCATAGAGTACCGAAAACAAAACGCCAGTGATGACCGGCTGCAGCACTTCCTCAAGATCTTGGCGAACAGTACATCGTATGGAACCTATCTAGAACTGAACCCCTTAAGAACGTCCCCGCGTAATGGCTCCAAGATCACCGTATATTCCGGCGACCGGGAATTTTCATTGCCAATGCCGGATGTTATCGAGCAACCCGGCAGCTTCTACTTTCCCTTGCTGGGTGCATTGATTACTGCGGGGGGACGTTTACTCCTAGCGATGATCGAGCGTGCCGTTCGGGACGTGGGCGGGACGTATTTGTGCTGTGACACAGATTCCCTAACCATTGTTGCTAGCAAGACTGGCGGGCCCGTCCAAATGCCGGATGGTGCTGAGCCGATTAATGCCATTACCTGGGCCCAGGTCGACCAGATGAGACCGGTTCGATTCTCTAACCCCGTACGATCGCAAAATCGTGCCCCATCTTTTGAGGCTTACAGACGACAACTATGACGAGAATGGTGATGTGCGGCAACTTTTCGGCCTGTCGATAGCCGCCAAGCGCTATGTAATCTACGCAACGCGATGCGGCGGGGCCTACTGCAGCCATAGGAAATGCGTTACGGTAATAAACCCCAAAGCCCATGGCTTAATTTTCTTTGCGCCAAGCGAACAGCGAGAGAATGATCTGCCGAAGTGGTGGTGGGAATTGTGGCGATTTATTCTAGCGCTCGAATTTAGGCAAATTCTTGAACCAGAATTTAATGCTCTGCTGGTTGCAGGGCGGGTTCTGAATGCTGGGACTGCTACAGATGTTGAAGGTGTTCCGTGGTGGATTACGCTGCCCGCCATGATGAAAATGAGGATGTCAACGCCTCACTATTTAGGGCAGATGAAGAACCACGCTAGCCCATTTGGTTTCGTCATGCATCCACGGATCCGCGACGATTTGAAACTAACACTCCTCACCCCGTTTAATAAAGACCGTGCCGCATGGGGACAGTCGTCTTGCACAAGTACCCGTGATGGGAGTATATATGTGCTTCACCAACTCTCTCGTGGGGTCATCAGTCTGGGGGATGTTTTGTGCGGCTATGTTCAACATCCCGAAGTCAAATCCCTCGGGCCGGATGGTGGTAAATGCAAGCCACACACCCGAGGGTTGCTGCGCCGTAGGGTGATCGAGGCAGGGCTACAACACTGCATTGGAAAAGAGGTTTCCCGTTTTGAACAGGGCCAAGACGATTTTATCGAAAATATCGATGATGCGTGTATTCAGTACGACGGCGGGCGGGCGGTCGCGAATGAAAATCTGGTGTCGCAAATCAGGGTAGTGGGCCTGCGACAGGCAGCTAAATACACGGGGCTCGATCGTAAAACAATTCGGGCGACCGTGAATGGACAACGCGTTAAGGTGTCGACCCTGGCAAAAATCGTGATCGGTCTGCGGGCACATCACGCCGAGCAGAACGCCGCACCCGGCGGGCGTCGTTCGTAGGGAGTAGCCATTCAGAAGCCGAATTTCTTAGGTGCCCGTTCCGGCTCGCACTCATCGAGAAATGCTCTTCCTTTAGGCGTAAGATCTTGGACGCGAATTTCCGGATATGGCGATCCATGGTGCGTCACGTCCACCCCGGTAACCAATTTCGCATCCCAGAGATATTTCACATGGTGCGCAATTGTCGCATCATCATACCCACCCACGGAGACGTTTAAGAACTGTCCGGTTCCACCCATCGGGTCAGCTTCGACATCGATGAGAATCCTTTGGCACAGGTTATTGTCTATTCTCATATTTTTAGTGTAGTCATTGGAATGTTGCCCCACTCTATAGTGGTGCTTCAAATTTGCCCCACTCCCCCTAGTGTTTGTATTACGTATGTGATACACTCCGGCCATCAGAATACCCGCTGATAGAAAGGAGGAAGTCCAGAATGAGTAAAAAGCCTACGGTGATTATTCATCGCAATGCTGTTGACGGACGTTTCGTGACGCCGCAGTATGTTGAGCGTCATCCGGGCACTACCGAAACGGAACGTCGCCCTGCCCCTAGCAAGAAGAAGTAGAGATCGTGGTTTGTGAATTTTTGAAATTGAATTGGAACAGGGGATCGAAGGTTCCACTCTCGGTCCCCTCTTTTTTCTGCAGCCTCCCGCGTGCGGGCTACGGCACTGCATCGGGAAGGCACTTCTACGGTTTCAGCGTTACTCGGCCAAGTGGCTGTGGTCCTATACTAGCCGAGTGGCGCGAGCGATTTCCGGCAACGCCATCTGGGAATATACTGGAAAGCGTTCTTCCGTAAACGAAACGTGAATTCCTGTGCGAGTCACGCATGCAGGTATTTGCTCCCGCTGGGTTGCTTAGCGGTGCGCCTCATGGCGCAACCCGATCCCAGCGAGTTGTTGTTGCGCGTTCGTGACAAGGTCGTGCATACGCTGGACCGGCTTCCGCGTTATATGTGTACGCAGACGATTGACCGATCGGTGTATGAACCCGCCCAGCGTGAAGTGGAGGCGAAAGCTTGCGAGGATTCGAAGCGCTCGGAGGATCTTGAGCGGAAGTTGGTGCGCACAATGGCGGATCGGGTCCGGCTGGATGTAGGCATGGCCGCACGGGGCGAGATTTACTCCTGGGTCGGTGAGAACCGATTTCGGAATCGAAGCCTTTTTTCAATCGTGAACGATGGAAGCCTGTCCACAGGATATTTCAACGGTTTTCTCGACTTGGTCTTCCGCTCGGATAATACAAGTTTTTCTTACTCCGGTGAGGTCTCGGAAGGAGGCCGGAAACTCCTGGAGTACAGTTACCGCCAACCGTTAGAAGGTAGCCATTATGACTTTTTGTTCCACGGGCAGGCGGTAACGACAGGATATGAAGGAACGGTGCTGGTCGACCCCGAGACCGCAGAGTTGACTCGCCTCACGCTACGAACTAGCAGCATCCCAGCGGAGACGGGGGCGTGTGAAGTGAACAATACCATGAGCTACAACCGCTTCCGGCTGAATGGTTCCGACTTCCTTTTGCCCTCCGAAACGCACTTGCACATCACGGGACAAAACGGAGTGGAGACGGATAACCTGACTGTTTATTCGGGATGTCATGAGTTTCTAGGTGAATCAAAGCTCAGCTTTGAGACTCCGCTGGATGAGCCGGATAGGGAGTCCACCGCACCCCGCTCCGAGGTAACCATTCCTGCCGGGCTCCCCTTTCAGCTGTCCCTCGCGGAGAATATCCATGTGGGGACCGCCGCCGCCGGCGACACGGTAAAAGCGGTGTTGACCACCGATCTGCGCGACCAGTCCAAGAAAGTATTGGTACCGAAAGGCACGCCAGTTTTGTGCCGTATTTTGCGGATTCGCCGCAGGTATTTTCACGATACTAATGCCCGCGCGCTGAATCCTGACGGATCTATCCGATTTCGCAGCAATCCTTCCGCGCGTGTGGAACTGCAGCTCGGCCTGGAGGACTTTGCGCTTCCGGGAGGTCAGCGGCCCGTTTACGCCCAGCCGGATCGTGGCAGGAGCGCGTCGCCCTCTCGAGCGGGTCGAGCGGGAACGCTACAGAGCCGCCCTATGGAGTTGGGTCCGTTGAATGCGATGGGACGCAATCAGTGGTTCGCAAACTTCAACGACGCCGGGGATAACTATGTGATCAAGAGCGGGTTGGCGTCGAGTTGGGTGACGGTGGCGCCCTAAACCAAGGCACGCGATCCTGCCCGGCGAAGAGATCTTCGACTCTGCCCGCGAGATACGGATAGTGTTTTACAACTCCACTTGGCCGTCTAGTCGCCAAACCGTCGAAGTGAAAGTGCGTCTGCGGGCCTTGAATGTGGGCAACAATGAAAAGTGTAATGGCGGGAAGCACCGGGGTGGTCCCTTTTTCCCGCCCCTATCCGCCATCCCGTCAATCGGAAGGGGGGGTTAGGAGATAGCGGGGTTGGAAACTGCACCCCCAAGGTTGCTATTGTCCTGCCACGTTTACCCAGCCAATAATAGAACTATTCACCTTGCAGGCCGAGCCGAGAATAGTCGAAATTGTGCCGCTTTCAATGTCGATTAACTGCAAGGTTCCCGAATAACCGCCACAACGAGACTGTTGACCCACAGCGACGATGTGTCGAGAATCTGGAGACCATACTATACCGGAGTTCGGGAGCTCCCGTCGCTTGCTGAAGCTCGAAGTGTCGATCAATATCGTTCGGTAGCGGCCGTTATATTCGAGCGCGGCGATCCAGAGGCCGTCCGGAGACCATGCCGCCCGATAGAAACCGTCTCCTAGCAATCTGACGGCCCCACTCTCCAAGCTAATGACCTCCAGACGACGCTCCCGAACCGCAACAACCTGCTCACCATCCGGGGAAAGGCTGATGCTACTCCAGGAGGACTTGTATTTACAATCCGAATTGCTCAGGATCTTCTTCACCTTCCCGCTCGCCAAGGTAAGCTCGAACATCCCGCACGACTTTTCATCCAGCAGGCCCGCAGAATTTAAGTAGCCCGCTGAAACAACGATTTTATTCCGTGAGGCTCCAATGCCACTTGTCGAGGTTAGTCCCTCGGAACCAGCTACTCGACTGGCGCGCGTAGGACCGAACTCTATCTTGTACAAGCCCGAGTTGGGCCCGGTCGGATCAAAAAATCTCTGAGCATACAGCGCCTTTCCATCGGGGCTGAGAGCTATACGGGCAAGCCCAAAAGGCAACGGTATAGTGAGTGCTTCCGCGCCTGTCGGCAAACCCATCGTAAGTATAACTCTGTCCCCACTGGGTGCCGCCGGTTTGCGTGGTTTGGGCGGAGGCCAAGCGATTCAGCGCGCGCTTACGTTGAAACCTCTCATTGGCGGCGGTGGAGAGAGGGGGTGCAGTTTCAAGCCCCGCTATCTACTAACCCGTCAATTGGAGGGAGGGGTTAGGAGATAGCGCGGTTTGAAACTGCACCCCCTCGGCAAAGGCTTTAGCATTGCTGACCCACGGAACGGAGGACGTTGTTCAGATCAAAATAGAAGCCCTCAGGGAAACTGAGGGTTTTCTAATTTCGTGCAGCTGTCAAGAGCCTAAAATCCCCAATAGTTTCCTGGGACCTTAAATCACTGAGACCAAGTCCTCCTGCAACGATCTCTCGACCTCGCATTATCGACCAGATTAACCCGGTAACACCCGTAGATCATTAGAATGCCTATGATCGTGAAGATAATACCCAACTGGCGCACCGTCGAGATGGGAGTATCGATTCGGTATTCGTTTTGCGCTCCACCATTTTCCTAGCCACAACGTATGGTTGCTAAGAGCCAAAATTCCATTTGCCAGGCAATAAATTGCCCCAACGCACCAGATAATTAGAATCGCGTAATTAGACATTTGTGACCTCGTTTCACCAATCGTTAGCTTTTACCGCACGGTCGTGCAACGGGCCGGGTCCATACCATCAGGTCACGCACACCTATTTCAGAACATCGTCGCTAACCCACCCGGTGCTCGCAAGATCAACTCTGCACTTCGAGTTTTCGATCTGCCGTCTCTGGCCCGTCTCGATATCCAGGGTACCGAGGGTTCCACGGTAACCAGTGCTTAAACCGCAGAGCCCATAATCGAAAACAAGCAGGTATCGCGAGTCGGGCGACCATTGAAGCTGTATTGTGGTCTCGTCACCCAAGCCCCGCTGCAATGAAAGGTCGCTCGCGCTCATCAATTCGATTTTCATTGGATCGGTAAAACTGAGGGCCGCGATCCATTTCCCATCCGGAGACCACGATGCTGCAGTGCCGGGCCAGAGCTTTTCAATCCTGCGCTCCTTCAAATTGACTACCCCGATCTGGCCCTTGCTCGCTGTCCCGACTACCCGGCCACCATCGGGTGAAACACTGAGGTGGGTCCAGGCCGACAAATAATCACATCCGGTACTGAGGTTGTTGATAATTTTCTCAACTTTTCCCCTCGTCACATCGAGCTCAAAGATGCCGCACTCCGAAACTCCGTTATGGCTATACGTCGCGGAAATGATCGCCTTATCGCCCGCAGCGTCAACCGTCAGACTATTGACGTTTTCAAATCCGTTTGAACCAGGTAACGGTCGCACGCCGCTCGGGCTAATCGTGACTGCGGCCAAGCTCCGACTACCTCCGGTCGGAGGCCCGACAAAGCCATATATGATACGTCCACCGGCTGAGAACGTCATGCCACCCAGAGTATCTGGAAGATCGATGCTAAGTTCGCTCTTATCAAACGGGAACACAATCAGCTTGTCGTTCTTGATGAAAGCCGCACTGTAGTGGGTGCCAGATGGCTTCTGGGCATTCCTCTGACCAAGAACCGAACAGCTCGCTACAAGAGTCAGAAATATAGCCATCGCGCGCATGAGATTCATTGGAGCCCCGGCACTAAATACCAATACCCCCACCCCGGCGCGATCCCCGGTGAACCGAAGAAACCGGACAGACCCACGTCATTGAGTAATGTGTAAGTGAAGCTGTCGCTGTTATATCCCCCGGTTAGTTCAGGAGCAAAACCGTATGGAACCAAGTTTGCACTGCCGTTGTATCGCGATACGGTGGTTCCAATTGTTTGAATATCGCTGCAAGCGAGCGGACCGGTGTAAGCCGTACCATCTTGCTTGTTATTCGGGGCTGAAGGATCTGTTCCTTGAAGCGCGTTCGTTCCGACTGGATTAGAGATACGGCCGACGAGGTAACCAAGGGGCAAGTCCACAAAGTCTGGACCTCCTTCGATAGTTTCACTTACACCTGCGCCTTGTAGATACAAATAAGTGTGCAAGGCACCGAGCGAGGACAGTCCGGCGATGGGCCTCTCGAATAGCGAAATTGAGCAAGTCGGCTGCTGCACCTCACCCGAAGTCCCGCCGCAAGGCATATTGGCCGGAGGACCCCCACGTAGCGCAAGCCCTCGCCCGCCACCACAATTTCCAGGCCCGGCAGCGAATGGGTGAGTGATCCTCGCGATAGTTGTGACGACACCACCGAAAACAGGTCCAATCGGCCCGTCGTTGCAGCCTAAATCGAAGCTGTAACAATCGCCTCCGCCCCCGCCGAACTCGCCGAGGGGGTCGAAGCCAAAAAAGTCGGCTCCACCGTCTCCACAGCCATCGCAGTTTACGGTCTCCATCAGGCCGCTGGAATCAGTTCTGTTGATCGGATCTCCACCGACATACGCATACCGATTCTGACTGCCGGGATCACTGGCACTCGCGCTCCCGCCGTAGGGGTCCGTGGACATAAATCTACCCACACCTGGCTGATGATATCGTTGGTCCGCGTAATCGAGGCCGGTTGAGGCATCGCGGAAATAGCCCGTGAATTTCTCGGTGTCGTTGGCCGTGGCAGAAGGCCGCTCGACGCCGAAGGGGTAGAACTTCTTTGTGGAACCCAGACGGTCGGCTGCGACCGGCGCGAGCGCCACATCATCAGTCCAGCCGGTGGCGTAGCTCCCTTTGGAGACCAGCTTGCCACCGAAATATACGTTGGTCGATGTGAGCGTGAAATAGATGCTCGAACCGGCAGTCGAGACCTGATAGGTCGCCAGCTTCTGTCCGGCCCAGAAGGCAATCTCATCCAGGCCAGAGCTGGTATCCCCGCGCCAGACCCGCTTGTTGGCTACATCGTATCCATAGCCTTGGCTTCCAGAGGCGACCGGTTGGACCAGGCGGTTATCTATATCGTAAAGATACCCGGAACCGATGTTGCCGTTGGCGTCAGCGGTATCGCCGGTTTGCCGATTGTTCGAGGCGTTATAAGCCACGTGCACGTCCGGAGCAGAACCCTTAATCACCGTCTGGTCCGTCAAATTCCCGAACCCATCGTAAGTATAACTCTGTCCCCACTGGGTGCCGCCGGTTTGCGTGGTTTGGGCGGAGGCCAAGCGATTCAGCGCGTCGTAGGTGTAGGCAACCTGCTCACCGCTCAGATTATCCGACTCCGAAGTGATCTTGCCGTTGTTCTGCGTCGCGGAGTAAGCGTACTGCATGTTCAGCCAGTACCCGGAGGGATCTTTCGAAACCTGAAGCTGCGTCAACTGAAACATGCTATTGTACTGGCGCGCCTCTGTGCCGATCCAGCGGTTGTCGGCGGAGGTCATCTGCTGGACTTCATTCGCGACGCCATAGGTCATTCCCGAAATCAGTGAACGCGTGTTCAAAGAGTCGGTCATGGTATTCATGCGCCCCATGTTGTCGTAAGCAAACGTGTAGTGGGAGCCACTCACTACCGAGCAGGTCGAACAGCCTTGCCAGGAAGGATAAGTCACACCGGTCACATGACCTTCGGTATCGTAGGTCCAACTGGCTGTAAGCGTGGCCGACGCGCTGCGCGTGACCTTGAGCGTCTTCGAAAGCCGCGCGCCCGCTTGGTTATAGGCATACGACTCCTGCATCAGTTGGCAGCCCCACGAATAGATCGAATTCGTATATCGGTCGCAACGCCCTCCGTAGTATTGCACCGCCGCCAGCCGTCCGGAAGTGTTTTGCGAGGTGCCGAAAGGATTGGAGTCGTAGTAGAAATTCGTTCGCTTGTTCGGATCTTCGACGTAAGCGCCGCCCGAGTAGAAGTAACGCTGGACCTGCGTCACCCTGCTCAGGGAATCGTAGGTCATCACCTTCCGCTGGTTCATGGCGTCTGTCACTGTGGAAAGACGCATGCTGGAGTCGTAGGTGTAGGTTACCGTCCCATTTTCGGGATTCGTGGCGCTGCGCAGCAGCGTGCCGGGCTTGCTGGTAGCTGGATCGATGTAGTTGAATGTGCGCGGTTGCGCGGTGGAAGAGCGCAGCATGGGAATGCTAGTCAGATGATCCAGTAAATCGTAACTATAGTTGGTGGTGTAGGTGCCTCCTGCCGGGTTTGGCTCTACGACTGTTGTAAGGCGTCCGAATGCATCGGAGGTGTATGTCTTCCAGGCACCCGCCGGATCGGTGACCGTCACCCTGTTGCCCTGGTAGGAATAGGTTGTGGTGCTCGCTCCGTCGCGGAGCTGGACGGAAGGGCGAACTTGCGTTACGCGGCTTGGTGGCTGGGCTCGTGGTGGAGACGCATGAGCTGATCCGTGCGCAGGGCGCGGGTCGCGTAGGTCTGGCCGTTGTCGTCGCTGAATTCCACTTCGTATACTCCGGGCGCTAGGGTTTCGACGACGGTGCCTACCTGTCCGCGTAGAAGGTCCTTGTCCGGGAAGTCTTCCAGGAGAGCAACCACCGAAAGTAGCTCGATTTCAGCCATTGGGTATCTCAATCCAATAATACAAAACATGTCGTGAGCCTGGGGATATGCTCGCCTCGGAGGACGATCCAGGCGCTGCGAATGGTGGCGCGACGGTCGCGGGATAATTCGGAATCGATCTGGTAGCGGTCACCGAACTCGTCTCGAAGAGTAGGGGTTGCATTGCCTTCGCACGCGGCTCTCAGAAGGTGCTCGCGAAGGAGTTCGGCGTCTTCCTGGGTGAGGCCCAGTACCGATGCGAAGAGTCGAGCTTTATGACGGCCGCGCGGATGGGCGGGATTCAGGCAGTAGTCGTGGAGCTTGGCGATATCGACGATGGCACGGTCACCGCCGGGCAGCTTCATTTTCACGAGGGTAGCAGATCGGCGAGGAGCGCTTGCAGGGGCACCGGCGGTGATAGCAGAAAAACCTATGGTTCGGAGGAGGCCCTGCGGGCCGGCCCTTATCAAGGAGCCTGGGAGGTTGCTGAAAAATTCGCTGACCGGTCATGGACCGGTCCCACCACGCTTGGCAACCCGCTGATCCTTGGTGGGACAGGTCCATGACCTGTCGTTTTCGTAGACCCGCTCGTCATCCGATGTGCGCTAATTTATGGAGATCATTCCCGGGCCGGCTTGCGGAGTCATCGCCCGGCGCCCTCTTTTGCTCGCCTTTGCTCTGGCGCTTCAACTGATACATTCGCTTGTCGGCGTTTGCGAGCAGAGATTCCACATCGCGGCCATCCGCCGGGAAAATTGCCACTCCCACGCTCATCGAAAGACAGGGCTCTTCGCTCACGATCTCGCCCGCCGCAACGGCTGCCGCCCGCAGTCTTTCGAGTTGCGGGGAATAGTCTGCCGGAAAATCGGGAACCACGATCACGAACTCGTCGCCCCCCATCCGCGCCACGTAATCCGATCCGCGGCAGGTTTCGCGCAAACCCTTCGCCACGCATTGCAGGACTTCGTTCCCCTTCAGGTGCCCGAAACGATCGTTCACCTGCTTGAAGCCGTCCAGGTCGCAAACCAGCACGCCGACTCTGGACTGATCCACGGCCGGCCCGTTGCAATTCCTGTGTCAAGTGAATCGCCAGCGCTCGCGCATTTGGAACGCCGGTCAGATGATCGGTAGCGGCCGATTCCTTCGCATCCTGGAACCGCAGCGCGGCTTCGATGGCCGGTCCGATCTGCAGGCTGGCAGACTCCAGAATGCGGAGATCGTCCTGACTGAAAGCGTCTCGATCCAGGTGATAGAGCGTAATCACTCCGGCGGTTCCGCCTTTGCCCTCAAATGGCACTGCCAGCGCGGTCTGCAGGTTGTTCAGGACCACCGAATCGTTTGCATAGCAACATTCGATCGACACGTTTCCGTTTAGTATGGGGCGTACGTGCTGAGCAACCCAGCCGGAGAGTCCTTCGCTGATCGGAAAGGCCTTCTTTGTTGAATAGGGAAAGATGCGCGCCCAGGAAATAGATCGGTTCGAGATGTTCCTGGCGGCGGACATACAGCCCCAAGGTGTCGAAGTGAATCTTCTGGCCCAAACACTTGTAAATCACCGAGGCGACTTCATCCAGGTGCGTGGATTGCGCCAGGTCGGCGGCTAAGGCCCGTAACAACTGAGTTTCCTGCCTGGCGGAAACGATCGGTTCGAGAATATCGCCATCAGGCGTGGACTTTCGATTCGCCTGCAAGCGGGAGGCGAGGTTGGTGATGCCTTCCGCGGGAGAGCCTCGCGAGGTAGCTTTCGAATGCGGCGGAGCCTCTCCGGCGGTCCCCCGAGCCAAACGGTCCAGTTCGATGTATTTTTGTTCCAGAATCGCGACGATCGCGGGATCGTAGCTCTTGCCCGACTGGCGGCGAACCATATCCATGGCTTCATCCAGCGGGAGCGCGGCCCGGTAAGGCCGGTCGGATGCGAGAGCGTCCAGGCAGTCGACTGCCGAAAGAATGCGCGCGCCGATGGGGATGTCCGTTTCCTTGATACCCAGTGGATAGCCGCTGCCGTCCCATTTCTCATGATGCGCTTTGACGATGTCCGACACCAGTTCGGGAAAGTGCATGCGTGCCAGCATATCGGCGCCGATCAACGCGTGGGTCTTCATCTTTTCCCACTCCTGCGCCGTCAGCGAGCCTGGCTTGAGCAGAATGTGGTCCGGAATCCCAAGCTTGCCGATGTCGTGGAGCATAGCCGAGATGTTCAGCGCCTCCAGTTCCGGCTCGCTCAACTTCAGTTCGCGGCCTACCGCTAGCGCGGAAATCTGCACCCGCCGCAGGTGCATATGGGTGGTCTGGTCCCGGGCGTCGATGGCGAGAGCCAGAGTATCCAGCGTGTTGCGATGTAATTGCGCGAATTCCTCTTTGCGCTCCGCCAGAGACGCGGTCCACGTCCGGTAACCGCGGTCGAGCGTAAACAACAACGGAAGCGCGATGAAGGCCGGGTGGTAACCAGTGCGGATACCCGCGCACTGGACCAGATACGCCAAATATGCCGTGGCGATGAACCATGGCAACAACGGCCGGCATTCCGTGCGGTAGGTATCGAGGACCGGCTCCGTTGGCTTGGTCAACAGCATCACGGAAAGGCCGCAGTTGATCATTAGGACGAACGCACTCGCGATAATGGGCGCGGGGAATATCGCGTTATCCGTCACTTGCAGGATGGTTTTGTAAGTGGGCTGCGCCGCGGCCAGCCCGATAGTGACGCTCGCGATCGCATACAGCAGCCTGCGGATGTCCTGCGTGCTGCGCAGGGCCCGCGCTTCGCGCTGGAGCGTGATGCTGAGCGCGATGAATAGCAGTTCGGGCAGACTCAGATCTCCGATGCCCAGCAGCAGGAACAGAAATCCGGCGGGCAACACGCTCTGGCTGGACGTCAGCCGCAGGCCGAACGCGGCCACGTTGGCGCAGGCCATATAGATCAAAAACCGGCCGGGCTGGCCGTCATCCGCCAGCGTCAAATCACGATACAGGCGAGCACGCCGATCACACCGTACACGACGGCCCACAGCCGTACCTTCCGGTCGTCCGGCCGGCAGTTCCTCGGCACGGTATTTCAAGTAGTCGTCGTATCACAAACCTGCGAACTTCCCAGTCGGTCGGGCTACTTGGTCGCGAGTGGTTTCTTGGGCGGGTTGAATATCGTAATGTTCATACCAATTCCTTCGAGAATTTATCGCCAGACTCGCGCCGCAACGTGGCGCATTCGTCCGGCTCAAATTCAATTGGTTTGATGAAAGTCGAGACTCTCTCCATGCTCACCGGGAGACTCACCCCGGCGTTGTTTCCGATCCTTATCGCGGACGGAGAACATCCGCATCGAATACAGACTATCTCGCGGTCTAGTAGCCGTAATGAGACCAGGGTTCAAATATGGATAGGTACCGACGTTCTAGCCAATTCGTACTGGCTTAGCGCGGCTCTAAGTGAATGCCGGGCGTGCGACCTCGGCTAAATCGCGGAGACCAGTTCAGGCGAGAGACGGGATCGGTGTCCCGGGGACGGCGCACTAGTACGCTGCCGGTAGCGCGTAGCCCAGGGCTTTTGTTCCCAAAAATTGCCTCCAAAAGACTGTAAGATAATCTCAACTAAAAGTGGCCCGCTCCGTGAACCACGCCGCATCGGTAAGACAAGAGGGTGACCTATGCAAGTTCGTAACGCATGGATCGTTTGTCATGCTGCTGGGTATGCCGGTGTGTGCCTCAGCCCAGTGGCTTAACTACTGCACGCCCGGAACTCCCCGAACCAAGGAAGGCAAGCCAATTCTTTCCGCTCCGGCGCCGCAGCGCGACAGGAAGACTGACCTTTCTGGAATCTGGCAAGTGGAGAGTTCATCACGCAAAGAGCTGTAGCCCTACCTGCCTTCCCGGCAGCGAGAACGGTCTGGGCGAATCCGCCTCCACCGGCGGGATTTCGGGCACATAAACATCGAAATCACCGTTTACGATCCCAAGACCTTTACCAAGCCCGCTACCATCAAAATCAGTCATCGTCTGCTTCCCGATACCGATCTCCTTGAGTCGACCTGTAATTATGGCGAAAAAGACCTTGCCCACATGCCGGGTAAGTAAGACGGCACGCGACGATGGCTCGGGTTTACAGGTTCGCGTGATGCTAGCAGCCTAGAAGCCCATGTTGAAAACCAAAAATGGCCCAACCAGACGATTGCATCGCAGGGCTTCTTTGCCACAACTCACCGCTTCGCCTTCACATCCGGCCGCGCGTCGGGAATAAATCCGTCGCGGTTCGGCATCTTCACCTTGGGCAGCGTATCTTTGTCGATCACATCGCTCTCGCCGACGATGCCGTTCAGGTTTAGCACGAAGCCCACCAGCGAATAGATTTCGTCGGATTGCAACGTGCCCGGCTGATCGTAAGGCATCGCTCGGCGGATGTAGTCGAATACCGTGGTCGCGTAGGGCCAGTAGCTGCCCACAGTCTTCACCGGCTTAGGAGTATTGATCGTTCCCTTGCCGCCCACCAGAGCAGGGTATTGGCCCTCGCGCCCCTGGCCCTGATCGTTGTGGCACACCGCGCACTTCTCTTTGAAGATTTCTTTGCCCTTGGCGGCGGTGCCGCTGCCCGCCGGAAGACCGCGGCCGTCCGGGAACACCGTGATGTCCATGGCTTTGATCTTGTCTTCGCTGGCCGGCTTGCCGATCCGCGCCTGTTGGCCGAAGGCGGCGACGCTGAGCAGCACTGCAATACTAAACGCCCTGCGCAACATGCGACACGCTCCCGTCGGCTCGCACATACCAGACCTTGATCTGATTGTTGTGATAGCTGTAATTGCGGCCGCGCGCCGCTAGCATCTCGTCGGCGGTGGGCTGCAGGTAGCCGGTCTCATCCGTGGCGCGCGATTGCAGCGAGGCCGCGCCGCCGTCCCAGGCCCACGGCATGCGGAAGCGCGTGAAGGCTTTGGTGAAGCCGGCTTGCTGCAACTCGGCGTCTTTCCAACTCTTCCCGTCATCGACAGAAATCTCGACGCGCTGGATCTTGCCGCGCCCGGACCAAGCGAGACCCGTGATCTCATACGTGCCCGCTCCGCCCGGCATCTTCTGCCCGCCCGCCGGACGCGTGATCACCGACTTCGCTTCCAGCTCAAAGCTGAACTGGCGAGCCTTGCCATCCGGCAGCAAGTCAGTGTAGTAAGCAGTCTCGTGCGTGGTCATCGCGGGCCCGTCGGCCACGTTCAGCCGCCGCAGCCACTTGGTATTGGTGTTACCCTCCCATCCGGGCAAGAGCAGACGCATCGGATAGCCTTGCTCGGGCCGGATGGGCTCGCCATTCTGTCCATAGACGATCAACGCGTCGTCGAGCAGCTTCGCGATCGGGATGCTGCGCGTGAGCCGGCACGCGTCCCCACCCTCGGCGATCACCCACTTGGCCTCGGGTTTCACTTTGGCCTCGGCCAGGAGCAGCTTCACGGGAACCCCGGTCCACTCGCTGCAACTCGCCAGGCCATGACTCGTCGCCGGATCGGCGCCCAGATTGCCCG
Source organism: Bryobacterales bacterium (assembly GCA_963779075.1). Taxonomy (GTDB): domain Bacteria; phylum Acidobacteriota; class Terriglobia; order Bryobacterales; family Bryobacteraceae; genus Palsa-187. Next base: position 477,463 of record CAVZWS010000005.1, on the reverse strand, counting down.
AATATTCGCTGCGGCCGTTGCCCGAGCATTCCACGAAATGGATGCGCGAAACCGATGGGAAGCGCTTCAGGTCTTCCAGTTTATAGACCAGCGGCTGCTCCACCAGGCCGTGGATCAGCAACTCGTGGTTCGCCGGATCGATATCCGGCACGCCCGAGTGGTGACGCTCGAAGTGCAACCCCGAAGGCGTAATGATTCCATAGGTATCCTGCAGCGGCGTGCGCGAGGAGCCCGTCGCGGGAGTCTTGGTATCCGGCGGCGGCAGGAGCCCGCACCGACGTCTCGTGCGGCGAGCGGTTGCCGTGCTTCGAGAGCGGCGCGCCAATCAAGGAAGGAGTCTCCTGCTTCGCGCTGTTGCAGGCGGTGAGAGCCGCCAGGCCGGCTCCGAGCGAAAGCACATTCCGTCGGCTGGGGTCCATCTTTTTCATGGTGTTCAGAATATCACGAAGACCCGAAGAGCCGCGCCAAGATGCAGTTTTCTGCATCTTTCCGGCGCCATCTGCTTCTAATACAGTTGGAAACGCTATCCCTTTGCGTTGACAGACTTTGCAGGGGATCTCTACAATCAAAAGGTACCCACAACATGGTCCCCGTAGCACCCAAAACAGCCATCCAGTCTGCGCATTCGCTGCTGGGCCAGATCGGCAATACGCCGCTGATCCGCCTGGCCAAGGTGGACGAAGACTTGCCGGGCGTCGAAATCTACGCCAAAGCCGAGTTTTTCAATCCCGGCGGCTCGGTCAAGGACCGCGCCGGATTGAATATGATCCTGGACGGCGAGCGCTCCGGCGCCTTGACCAAAGACCATGTTCTGCTCGACGCCACCAGCGGCAACACCGGCATCGCGTACGCGATGATCTGCGCGATCAAGGGCTATCGCGTGAAACTGTGTCCTGCCGGCCAACGCCTCGCACGAGCGCAAACAGATTCTGAAGGCCTACGGCGCGGAGATGGTGTTTTCCGATCCCGGCGAAGGCTCCGATGGGGCCATTCGTCTGTGCCAGCAGATTTTCGCGGCCGCCGAAGAGAAATACTTTTATCCCGACCAGTACGGGAACCCGGCCAACTGGCGCGCGCATTTCGAGGGCACCGGCGTCGAAATCATCCGCCAGACCGAAGGCCGCGTGACGCATTTCGTCACCAGCATGGGGACCAGCGGCACTTTCACGGGCACTTCGCGGCGGCTGAAGCGCGACGTGCCGGGCGTCAAGTGCATCTCGGCTCAACCTTCCTCGGGATTCCACGGTCTGGAAGGTTTGAAGCACATGCCCACCGCCATTGTGCCGGCCATTTATGACCCGACGCTGGCCGATGATAACCTTTGGATTGAAACCGAAGACGCCTATGCGATGACGCGCTGGCTGGGACGCCACGAGGGCTTGCTGGTGGGAATGTCGTCCGGCGCGAACGTCCACGCCGCGCGCACGGTCGGCAAAAAGCTGGCCGCGGCGGGCGAGAGCGGCGTCGTCGTGACGATGCTGTGCGACGGCGCGACGAAATATCTGAGTGAGTCCTTCTGGAATGATTAAGATCAACAGACGCCGCGTGGGAAGCCATGGTCGCCCATGCCGAAGCGAAATTTCCCAATGAGTGTTGCGGGGCAATGATCGGGTCAATTGACGGCGATGTGAAAGATGTCACGCTAGCGCAGCCGCTCGAAAACGCCTACTCGGGCGCGCAGGGCGCGCGCTATGAGCTGCGTCCCGAAGACCTGCTCGAAGCCGACAAGAAAGCGCGTGCGGCGGGCCTCGACCTGATCGGCATCTTCCACTCGCACCCGGATTGCGATGCGTACTTCTCGAAGACCGATCTCGAGAACTCGTGCCCCTGGTATTCGTTCGTCGTACTCTCGGTGAAGGGCGGCAAGTTCGATCACGCCAACAGCTTCCTGCCCAACGCCGAACAGACCGCTGCTGAGAAAGAAGAATTGATATGGCCAAAGTCCTGATCCCGACGCCCCTTCGCCAGTTCGCCGACAAGCACGATTCGGTGGATCTGGCCGGCGCAACCGTCGCCGAAGTGCTGGCGTCGCTGACCCAGAAGTTTCCCGATCTGCGCAAGCAGCTCTTCAATGACGAAGGCAAGATGCGCAGCTTCGTCAACGTCTATTTGAATGACGACGATATCCGTTATCTGCAAAAGGACGCGACCCCGGTCGCCGCCGGCGACACGCTGTCGATCGTCCCGAGCATTGCTGGAGGTGTGTGATGGCTGTGGCAACGCCGCCCATTCCGCTTACTAAAGACGAAATTTTACGCTACTCGCGCCACCTGATCCTGCCCGAAGTAAGCATGGAGGGGCAGCTCAAGCTGAAGAACGCCAAAGTGCTCATGGTCGGCGCGGGTGGTCTGGGCGCGCCGCTGGGTTTGTATCTGGCCGCGTCCGGCGTCGGCCGCATCGGCATCGTCGATTTCGACGTGGTCGACTTCACCAACCTGCAGCGGCAGGTGATCCACGGCACCAAAGATGTCGGCAAGAAGAAGTTGGACTCCGCCGCTGAGTCCATGCTCGATATCAATCCGTACATGACGGTGGATAAATTCGACACCGCCATCACCAGCGATAATGCGTTCGAGATCATCAAAGACTACGACATGGTGGTCGATGGCACCGACAACTTCCCGACGCGCTACCTGATCAACGATGCCTGCGTGCTGCTGAAGAAGCCCAACGTGTACGGCTCGATCTTCCGCTTCGAAGGACAGGCGACGATCTTCGCGTATCCTGGTGGACCGTGCTACCGCTGCTTGTACCCTGAGCCGCCTCCTCCCGGTCTGGTCCCGAGTTGCGCCGAAGGCGGCGTCCTCGGCATTCTGCCCGGCATCATCGGCTTGATCCAGGCGACTGAGGCTGTGAAGCTGATCCTGGGCGTCGGCGAAACGCTGGTGGGCCGACTGATGCTCTACGATGCGCTGGCCATGCGTTTCCGCGAGCTGAAGCTGCGCCGCAATCCGGAATGCCCGGTGTGCGGCGACAACCCGTCGATCCATGAGTTGATCGACTACCACCAGTTTTGCGGAGTCCCGAACCCCGCGGAGGCTTACCCTGTGGCTGAACAACAAGCCGGATACATGTCCGATACCGAGATCGATGCAGTGGCCTTGAAAGCGCGCCTGGATCGCGGCGACAAGTTCCAATTCATCGACGTGCGCGAGCCCAACGAGTATCAGATCGCCAGCATCCCCGGAGCGAAGCTGATCCCACTGGGCGATCGTGCCCAAGCGCGTCGGCGAGCTCGATCCCAATACCGAAGTGATCGTCCATTGCAAGGTCGGGCGGCTCGCAGCGCGAAGGCCTGCGATTTTCTGCGCCAGTCGGGCTTCAAGAACGTCGAAGAACATGCTCGGCGGAATTCTAGCGTGGAGCGATAAGATCGACCCGTCGGTTCCCAAATACTGAGCGCTTGCGTGGTAGCAGTTCTTATGGTGTAATGAATTTAGAATTACACCATGGCGCTAAACATCAAGAACGCCGAGGTCGAAAGTCTCGCAGCCGAGGTTGCGAAGCTCGCCCGCGAGTCTAAGACCGAGGCAATCCGGATTGCGCTCAAGGAACGCGCGTTTCGCCTGAAGTCGTATCGCGGGAAGCTTACTCGCAAAGAGCGAATCGATGCTGCCCTAGGGCGTTTTAGGGAACAGTTTCCGAAGGGCGATTACGGGCGCCGTCTCACCAAAGAAGAGGAAGAACGCATACTCGGCTTCGGGCCTGATGGAGTCTAGTGGTTCTCGACTCTTCGGCTCTCGTCGCTATTATTCTGCTGGAGCCGAACCACGAAGAACTGACGGCGAAAATCGAAGCCGCGCCCGGCGTCGCCATCGGCGCGCCAACTCTGGTGGAAACCCTGATCGTGCTGACTGCCCGATTACGCGGTGAACCGCTTCTTGCCCTAAAAGAGTTGCTGCGAGCCGCCGAAGCCGAGGTGATTCCGTTTTCGGACGATCATAGCCGCGTGGCGTTGCGGGCATACTTGCGATTCGGGAAAGGCCGCCATCCCGCGGCTCTCAACTTCGGCGACTGCCTTTCTTATGCAACGGCGTCGGTTGCGCGCCAGCCGCTCCTCTTCGTGGGCGGCGATTTTTCGCGGACCGACATCCAGGCTGCGTGACTCACTCATACCGCAGTGCGACCAACGGATCGATGGTGGTTGCCCGCCGCGCCGGCACGTAGGCGGCGGCGAGCGCAACCGCGGCGAGTATCGCTGCCACCAGGCCAAACGTGGTGGGATCGCCGGCCTTCACGCCATATAGTAAGCTCGCAATCAAGCGTGTCAGCCCCCACGCCAGCGCCAGGCCCAGCACCACCCCGCTAAGCGCCAGCTTCATTCCCTGCGCCATCACCAGGCGCAGCACATTGCTCCGGTTCGCGCCCAGCGCCATACGGATGCCCAGTTCCTGGGTTCTCTGCTGCACGGCGTAAGACATCAGGCCGTAGATCCCGATGGCCGCCAGCACCAGCGCGACGCCGGCGAAGATGCTCAGCAGCAGCATGTTGAAACTCTGCCGGGCAACCGTATCGGCGACCACCTGCTCCATCGTCCGCTCCCGCGAAATGGGAATCTGCCCGTCCACCGCGCGCAGTTCCTGCTCCACCGGAATGCGTAGCGTCATGGGGCTCGCTGCCGTGCGCACCGCCCACGAAAGCGGGATGACACTGTTGGCCAGGGTCGTTATACCCTCCGCGACCTGGCTCTGCGGGATGTACATGACGCCTACATCGGCTTTCTTCAATCCGTTTTCGCGGACCGTGCCCACGATGCCGACGATCTGCCGTGGAGGATCTTCGAACTGCGGTCCCAGCCCTTTCCCAATGGTGATTACCTGGCCGATCGGATCTTCGCTTTTCCAATAGTGTTTTGCCATGGCCTCATTGATGATCACCACCCGGCTGGAATTGCCGGTATCGGTTTCGCTGAACATCCGGCCGCGCAACAACGGAATTCTGAAGACTTGAAAGTAATGCGGCGAAACGCTGCGCCATTGCTCGTCTCCGTTGTAATCGCCCTTGGCGGGAGGCTTGCCCGCAATCGCGAATGGCAGATCGACGCCGCCCTCGATGGGGAGCACTATGGAGGTTGCCGCCGCCTCCACGCCGGGGATCGCTTCGATACGCTGGATAGACTGCGTAGTGAAGTTGTCGACTTTCGCGGTAGTGGTGTAGTTGCCGCCCGCGAGAGAAGTCTGCAACGTCAGGACGCCGCGCGGCTCGATGCCCGACTTCGCGCTCTGCAAGCCCGCGAAGGTGCGGATCAGAAGCGCCGCGCCCACCAGCAGCACCAGCGCCAACGCCACCTCGCTTACCACCAGCAGCGATCGCACTCGATTGTGTTTCAGCCCGGTTCCGGAGCGTCCGCTCGACTCCTTCAGATTCGATGCGAGGTCTGCCCGGGAGGCCTGTAGCGCGGGGAAGGTCCCGAATAGCAACCCGGTTAGTAACGCAATGCCCATAGTGAATGCGGCGACCCTCCAGTCGAGCAAAGGAATGCTCGCGTGATTCACACCTCCTTCGGAGAGCCGCGGAAGATTCCCCGGCACCAGCGTCAGCAGTTCGCGCACGCCCCAGGCTCCCAGCGCGAATCCAAGGACTCCGCCCAACACGGCCAGCACCATGCTTTCGGTGAGCATCTGGCGCACCACGCGCGCACGCGTAGCGCCCACCGCGCCGCGGATCGCCAGTTCGCGCTGCCGCACCGACGCGCGCGCCAGTAACAGGCTGGCGACATTCGCGCAAGCGATCAACAGCACCAGCCCCACCGCCCCGCTGAGAATCAGCAGCGCCGTGCGCACGTCGCCCACCATGGCGTCCCGCATCGGCACCACTGCAACGCCCTCGTTGGCATCCATCCACTTCGGATAATCCCGGCGGAATTGTTCGCCCGCTGCCGTGACTTGCGCCTGGGCCGAAGCCCGCGTGACACCCGGTTTCAGGCGGCCCGCCACGTACAAGTAGTGACCCTGATTGGTGCTTTCGGGATCGGCCTGCATGGGGATCAGCACATCCGCCTCTGGCAGAGACTGGAATCCGCGGGGCAGCACCCCGATCACCGGAAAAGGAGCGCCATTGAGCAAGACCGTGCGCCCGATGACGGTGGCGTCTCCGCCGAATCGCGATTGCCACAAGCCGTAGCTGATCACCGCCGCCTGCGGCCCTTTTGGCAGGTCCTCCGTATCCGTGAAGCCCCGCCCAATCGCCGGCGATCCGCCGAAGACCTTGAAGTAATCCGCCGATACGTGCGCCGCCTTGATCTGATCCGGCGGGCTGCTGGCGCCCAAATTCATACCCAGCGAGTTTTGATCGTAGAGCGTCATGGCTTCGAACGCCTGGTTCCGCCGCCACGCCATGTATTTCGGTATCGAGTTGGAATAGCCCACGCCGTTCGAGAACTTCCGCCCGAGTTTCATGATGCGATCCGGCTGCGGGTAGGGCAGCGGATCGAGCAGAACGGCGTTGACCACTGTGAAAATCGCCGTGTTCGCTCCAATCCCCAGCGCCAGCGCGGCCACGGCGACAGCGGTGAATCCGGCGCTCTTCCGGAGCATGCGAACGGCATATCGCAGATCTGCCCAAAGGGTCGGCATACGGAATATAGAACGAAGGAATTTCAGATTTGTTCCATGGAAAGTTGCGGATGGCAAAACTCCGATCTGTGTAAGTTTCTTGGCCGCCTCACTTAGAGACCTAGCGTCACCCGATATCCAAATGCCTCCGCTATTGCTATAGCGTGCTTCGATCCCTCGATACCTTGATTGGCTTCGTCACCGTGCTGCTGGTACTAAGCCTGGCCGTCACCATGCTGACCCAGATGGTCGCGAATTTCCTGCGGCTTCGTTCCCGCCACCTGCGCGAAGGAGTGCGGGATGTGTTCCGCCAATTGGGTTGGGGATTCGTGGGCGATGGTGCGGAAATTCTGGCTCACAAGGTGGTGCGCTCGAAAGATGCGATGACTCGCGAGGACCTGATCGAGACGCTGCTGGTGCTGGCGCAGAAAAACACCGAGCTGAAAGACAAGATCTCGGTCTGGGCGCCGGCCTTCGACCCACAGGATCTTCTGGCCCACGTGCGCCGCACCGCGATGGAACTCTCCGTCGAGCGTCCGGACTTGGCAGCCGCCGTGGTTCGCAGCGCCGCCTTCGCGCGGAGCCCGCTGGCCGGTCTCGTGAGCGAGGTCTTAGGTGTGTTCGACGCGACCATGGATCGCGCGTCCGCGAAATTCACGGGGCAAAGCAGGAAACTGGTCGCGACCTTCGGAATCGCGATCGCACTGGCTCTTCCGCTGGATGCGTTCGACTTGCTGAAGCGTCTGGCGCGCAGTGACTCGGCGCGGGAGCAGGCGGTCACGCTCGCCCAGACCTTCGCGCAAAATCAATCGAGCGCGGATTCCACACCGCGAGATGTACGCGTGGCCATCGCAAAACTCCAGGCCGCAGAAGTCATCGTGGTTCCGTCAAGCCGAGCCGAATGGCTCGCGCGCTGGCAGCAAGTCAACTGGGCCGGCGTGGCGATCAGCGCACTGCTGCTCACTTTGGGCGGGCCCTTCTGGTTCACCGTACTCAAGGATCTGCTCAGGCTGCGCTCCTCGGCCGCGAGTCAGGAATCCCAAGACCGCGCGCAGCGGCAGGCGGCGCTCACCGATTCGCCGCCGCCCGCGAGCGGAGAGCGAGGCGCCCTATGAACATCATCCGCAAGCCCTGCTCGCCCAAGAACTTCATGCCGGGACGCCCCGGCGGGTTACGACCGGCGGCTATCGTGATTCACATCTCCGAAGGAACGATGGCCTCGGCCGACGCTTGGTTCAACAACGACGCCGCTGTGGTATCGGCCCACTATTGCGTTGGGCGCAGCGGGGAAGTGCATCAATATGTCAGTGAGGAAGATACCGCCTATCACGCGGGGAGCCCTGTCAATCCAACTTGGCGACTGCTGCGCCCGCATATGAATCCTAACTTTTATACCGTCGGCATCGAACACGAAGGCCGGGCTCAGGACCAGTGGACGGATGCGCAGTACGCCACCTCGGCCGAGCTGGTGGGAGAAATCGCGCGGCGCTGGTCGATCCCGATCGATGCAGATCACATCGTGATGCATCGCGAGATCCGAGCCAATAAAACCTGTCCCGGCTTCGTCTTCAGCCGGGACAAATTGTTGTCGCTAATCTCAGGCCTTATTTGCCCGAGTTAAAGCGCTTCTCGGCAGCCGCCCAGTTCACCACGTTCCACCACGCGCCGATATATTCCGGACGCCGGTTCTGATACTTCAAGTAGTACGCGTGTTCCCAAACATCCAACCCGATCACGGGGAACTTGCCTTCCATCAGCGGGCAATCCTGGTTTGCGGTCGAAATGATGTCGATCGCCGATCCGCTCTTCACCAGCCACGCCCATCCTGACCCGAAACGAGTGGTCGCCGCGGCGTTGAACTTTTCCTTCATGGCATCGAAGCTGCCGAAGGCGCCGGTGATCGCCTGCGCCAGATTGCCGATCGGCGCGCCCCCCTTGCCAGGTCCCAGAATGGTCCAGAACATGGAGTGATTGTAGTGTCCGCCGCCATTATTGCGCACCGCGGTCTTGATCGCGTCCGGCACGATGGCGCAGTTATTCGCGAGCAGTTCTTCCACGCTTTTCGACGCCAGTTCCGGCGCGGATTCCAGCGCCTTGTTCACGTTCGTGATGTAGGCCTGATGATGTTTGTCGTGGTGGATCTCCATCGTCTTCGCGTCGATATGCGGCTCCAGCGCATCGAAGGCGTAGGGCAGTGCGGGTAGGGTAAATGCCATTTGTTGATCTCCTGATCTCAGTGTGACGCCTTTTCATACGCGTCGGCAATGCGGAACATCGTCGATTCGTCGAAATGACGGGTTATAATTTGCAAGCCCACCGGCAAACCCTCGGCCGTGAGCCCGCAGGGGACGCTCATACACGGGATACCGGCCAGGTCACCCGTAATCGTATAGATATCGGAGAGGTACATCGAAATCGGATCCTTCACCTTCTCGCCGATTTTAAATGCGGGGAAGGGCGACACCGGCGCAACGATGGCGTCCACTTGCTCGAAGGCTTGCGCGAAATCGCGCGCGATGAGATGGCGGACCTTCTGCGCCTTCAGATAATACGCATCGTAGTAGCCCGCGCTCAGTACATAGGTCCCCAGCATGATGCGGCGCTTGCACTCGTCGCCGAAACCTTCTTCGCGCGTCATGCGATACATGTCGGATAGTGTGTTCGCCCCGGCCGAGCGCGTAGTGTAGCGCACGCCATCGTAGCGAGCCAGATTCGCGCTGGCTTCCGCCGTCGCGATGATGTAGTAAGCCGCCACCGCGTAGGGCGTGTGCGGAAGTCCGATATCGCGCACTTCGCAGCCCAGCTTCTTGAGGACTTGAACCGCTGCCGTCACGCGATCGCCGGTCTCGCTCGCGAGGCCGTCAAAATATTCTCGAGGCAGTCCGATTCGCAACCCTTTGATGTTGCTGTCGAGCGCAGCCACATAATCCGGCACCGGAGCCGACGCCGAGGTGGCGTCCATTTCGTCGCGCCCGGCGATTGCCTGCAGCAGGCGCGCGGCATCGCGCGTGGTTTTGCCGAACGGCCCGATGTGATCGAGCGAACTCGCGAACGCCGTCAATCCGTAGCGCGACACGCGTCCGTATGTCGGCGTAACACCGCTGATGCCACAGAAAGAGGCTGGCTGGCGAATGGAGCCGCCCGTGTCCGAGCCGAGCGAAACCAGCGCCGTCTCCTGCGCCACCACCGCGGCCGATCCGCCGCTCGACCCCCCTGGAACTCGATCCAGAGCCACCGGATTCCGCACCGGACCGAACGCGGAATTCTCGTTCGACGATCCCATAGCGAACTCGTCGCAGTTAGTCTTGCCCAGGATCACGCCGCCAGCTTGTTCCAGCCGGATCACGGCAGTGGCATCGTACGGAGGAACATAGTTCGCCAGCAGTTTCGAGCCGCACGTCGTCCGCAGCCCGCGCGTGAGGATCACGTCTTTCACTGCGATTGGCACCCCGGCGAGCGCTCCGGGATCTTCGCCGTTCGCAATCTTCGCGTCCACCGTGCGCGCCGCAGCCATAGCCCGCTCCGGTGAAAGCGTCAGGTAAGCGTTGGTCTTGGGATTCTCCGCCTCGGCGTAAGCCAGCGACTGGCGGGCCAGCTCCTCGGCGCTGAACTTCTTCGCGAGCAAGCCGGCGCGGATCGACTCGATGCTCAGTTCGTGCAGGGGACTCGCACTCATCGCTCAATCACCCTCGGCACCTTGTAATAGCCGCCGGTAGTGACAGGCGCATTGCCCACCGCCTCGGCATTGGTGAGCGAAGGACGCTCGCGATCCTCGCGCAGAGTCGCGGTCTCCTCGGCGTCAAACAATACCTGCGCCATCGGCTCGACGCCGGTGGTGTCCAGCTCGTTCAGTTTGTCGATATGGCTCAAGATTCCGTCCAGATCCTGCGCCATGCGCGCTACTTCGTCGTCGCGCAGCGCGAGGTTCGCCAGATCCGCCACGCGCCGCACTTCCTGCTCGGTAATCTTCACGCCATTTCCTTCTTCTTCGATTGTTGGTACAGCATTCCAAGCACGGGATCGTGAATTCCGTCGATACTCCCGGCAGGACGCGCCGTCTCCGCACGCTGCGGAGCCAGCCGCCGCGGCATGGGCCGGAAATCGATCTCTGTCACCAGTGCCTCCCCCAATTCCTTATGCAGATTGCGAAGCAGGAAGTGGCGAATGGCGTTGAGCTGCCGCTGCCAAACGATGTCTTCCACTTCTACCACCAGCGTCCCGCGCACCAGGTTGGTGGGGCGCGTTTTTGCAGCGGTGTATTTTCCCGCGGCCACCGGCCAAGCCATCTGCGCGCGCGTTTCCGGATCGGTGATGCCCGGCGACACTTTCATTTTTCTGACGAGACGGCCAGCGCGTTCCATGGTCTCCATTTGTTTCGGGGGGAATTCGATTTTAGCATGCCGGGAATGTTATACCTGACTCTTGCCTCAACTTGTCTTAGCATCGCAATCGCCCCGCCGAGAAGAATTGCTGGCCGTCGCCGGATTCCGCTTCTCGGTGCGCGTGAAACCGGTGGAAGAAGTGCGCCGAGCCCGCGAACGCCCCGTCGATTATGTGAGGCGTCTGGCGCGCGCCAAGGCTGAAGCGGTATGGGAGGAGGCCGGCGAAATCGTGCTGGGTGCGGACACCATCGTGGTTGTCGGCGATCAGGTTCTCGAAAAACCAGCAGACGCGGATGACGCCCGCTCCATGCTGCGACTGCTGTCCGGCCGCGAACACACCGTCATCACCGGCATCTGCCTGCGTCATCGCGACGGCATCATTGTGGATCACTCGGCCACGCAGGTCCGCTTCGCCCCGCTCACCGAATCCGAAATCGCGGAGTATGTCGCCAGCGCCGAACCCTTCGACAAGGCTGGCGCCTACGCCATTCAAGGCTTAGCCTCCAAATTTGTCGAGAGCGTCAACGGCTGCTACTTCAACGTAATGGGATTGCCGCTTTCACTGGTGTACCGCCATTTGAAGTCGCTAACTGCGGCCGAATAAGCCCTTCCATTTGCGCATCACTAACTCAAGCAGATTCGCGATGATCGCCAGCGCCAGCAGTCCCGGCCACAGTTGCAGCGTGGATGCAAGGGTACGTCCGCCCGCATCGAAGACTGCTTTGGGCGCAGGCTCAAAGCGCCCGCCCGTGAATTCGGCCACTTGCTTTAGTAAGGTCTGGTTTGAGCCATATTCCGTGAGTTCCACTTCCGGCCGGTACAGCCCCACCTCGGGGAACGCTGGAGTATCCACTAAGGGCCGCACCCGGAACAAGCCTTGGCGTGAGCCGATCTGCAGTCTTCCGCGATACACGCCCGAGCCAACTTTGATCACGTCCATCTGCTTCTTGAATCCGTCGGAGCCGATCACGTAAATCGCGGGGATCTCTTTCGGTTCGTCAACCCCCTCGCCCAGCCGGTAGTTCGCCACCAGATCGCCGTTGGCACTATCGTACTCGACCGCCGCCTCGCCCGCCTGCGTGTGCGGCAGCAAGTCGCGGCTCAGATTGGTCCAGAACTTGTCGAAGCCCTTCCAGTAAATCCAGCTTGACGCCCAGCGCGCCTTCGCGTCCGAAGTAAATACCGCGGAGCGCCCCAATCCGTACTGCCAACGCACTAGCAGCGGCTCGCGTTTATCGAAGCGTAGAATTGTCTGTGCTGTGGGCTTCGCTTCAAAGCGCACGTAACCCTTCAACGGCGGAGCCGACTCGATATTCAGCCCGTCCAGGATTTCAGTCTGCAGCGCCACCTCAGCGGAGAGCGGCTTCTCCACCGCCGTTGTCCCGGTGTGCTCCATTACGTCGCGAAGCACGATCTGCTCGAGGCCAGCCGGGTCCTTGAGGAAATAGAACTTGCCGTCCGCGATGTTCGCCACCATCTCCAGGTACTCGCGATGGACGTCGGCCCCCAGCCCGATGGTCGAAATCGTCACCTGGTGTTCTTTGGCCTCGCGGGCCAGCGCATAGCTGTTGCCTTCTTCGGAGATTCCATCCGTCAGCAGCAGAATATGGCGGTACGTGGCTTCCACCGGCAGGATTTTCTGATACGCCTCGGTGAGCGCCGGCGCGATTTGGGTCCCGCCATCGGCCGTGATGCCCGCGATCAGCGAGTTGATCCCTCGCGGGTCGTCGGCCTTCCGGATCGGCACCACCCAGCGGAAGGAGTTATCGAAAATCAACACGCCCACTTGATCGATGGGACGCAGATTGCTCACCAGGCCGGTGGCCGCCGCCCGCGCCAGCTCCATTTTGGGCCCTTCCATGGAAGAGCTCTTATCGAGGATCAGCACCACCACCGTGCCTTCAGCCGATTGCGGGGGCAGCAGCTTCGCGGGCAGCGCGCGGTCCAGCGCATCCTCCGTCTTTTTCTTCAGGTCGTAGACATTCCGTTCGCCGCCGATCACCAGCAGGCCACCGCCCTGCTTGACATACTTCTCCAGATCCGCCTTGCGAGGCGCCGCAATTTTTTCCAGATCCCAATTGTTCAGAACGATGAGTTGATAGTCCGCGAAGTTCGTTTTTTCGATCCCGTCAGTCCGCGTGACCTCGAATTGCGCCGCGGTCAAAGCGCCGGGCAGCGCATTATCGATGTTCGGCGGGTCGACCGATACATACAGCGCCTTGGGGCGGCGCAACATGACTGCCTGGTCCACATGCAACTCGCCCGCGCCGCTGGTGCGCACGCCGATCGAAAGATCCAGCGCGCCCGCCGTCTCGATATTGGCCTGCATGCGAATCGGATTGACGCCTGCATTCAGCGATACCGTTGTTGTTCCGAGAGACCGGCCCTCGGCCGATAGCTCGACTTCCGCCTGCGTCTTTCGCGGCGCCGATACTGCGAGGTCGATCACGAACGGCTCTCCCGTGAACGCGTTGACCGGCAGGCTCACGGATTCCAAGCGCAGCGCGGGCCGGTCGTGTCCCGCCATCGCAAAAGTGTCGATCGGAATTCCGGATTGCCGCGCCTGCCATGCCGCGCGCGCGATGCTGCCCTTATTTTCCTTGCCGTCGGATATCAGCGCCAGCCGCGGCAGCATTCCGGAGGGCAGGGAACTGACCGCTTCGCGGACCGCCGCTTCCAGATCCGTGGAACGCCCGTCGCTGCCCGAAGTCAGGCGCAGCTTCCACGGCGTCTGGCCCTCGGTCAAATCCGCTAAGCGAGTGGAGCGCGCGAAGGGAACCACCCGCAGCGCATTGCTGCCGCGCGCGCCATCCAGATCCGATACCACTTTCGATGCCCGCTCCAGATCGCGTTGCGTCACGCTGGCCGACGTATCCACCAGCACGCCCACGGCTACTTTCGCGGTGGAGATGCTCAAGCGCGGCTGCGCCAGTGCCAGCAGGATCAGAGTGAACGTCACGATCTTCAGCGCCAGGCCGAGTTTGCGCGGCGTGCGCCGGTATTCGAAATATCCCCAGGCAAGAGGAACCCAGGCGAGCGCCAGCACCCACGCGCGGTCGAAGGTCATGACGCCTTCTTTCGGCGCAAGCGCTCCACCAGGCTGAGCGATGCGGCCCGCGGCTTAAGGCGAACGATTTGTTTGCGACCGTAGAGCAGCCAGTCCGCGAGCAACCCGAGTCCGCCTGCCAGCGCGAGCCAAGGCCACGGATTCGGCGCCGACGACGATTCCAGTCAGGCCGCGGCGCACACCGCGCGCCACATCCGCCGGGGGACGCCAGGCGACGTCGCCGACATCCGGCAAGGTCAACGAGAAAACCGTTTCACGATCGCCAGTGACCACACGGACATTGCCCGCCGCACCCGCGAAGAATTGCAAACGATTGCCTTCGATAGTGAAAGGCAGCGGGCGTTGATCGTCGCCCAGAACTTTGATGCTCGCGGGGTTGACGCCTTTATCGAGCGTCACATTCACCGTGCCCACGGTGCCCGCCTGCACGTCCGACCTCCGGAACACCTCCGGCGCCATCCAGCGCAGCAGATTCGCGATCAACAGCGGCGTCGCCAGATCGTATTTCATCGACGAGCGCACCGGATCGAAGCCCAGCGCCGCCATCTTTACAGCCCCCTGCCGCTGCACCACCACCGGGCCCTGCGCCGTCTCCGCCACCGCCTGATCGCCAGGCGCGAGGTTGAACACTTCAGTTGAGGCCAGTTCCACATCCTTTGTATAGAGGCCCGCGCCGAGCGCCGTATCCTGGTGCCAACGATCCAATTTCGTCTTGGTAGCGGTGGAGCGCATCGCGAACGGTGACCCCACGGGCGGTTCGATCCAAACCGACGCGACATTCGTGGGCGCGTCCTTGGGAGCGAAGCGGTCGAAGACGACGATGTCCGCGGGAGATTGAGGATCGTACTTTGCCGGAAGATCGAACGTCGCCTGGACCTGCGCGTTGCCGGTCAGCAGCGGCTTTAACAGATCCGGTTCGGGCGAGTACACCGCCACGCGCAGCGTCTTGCCGACGGGCACTTCGATCACCGCGGCGTCATCCTGCGGAAACGCGTCGCCGCGGCCATTGGTGGAAGTGACCCGCGCTTCCAGAAAGCCGGCCGCCTTGGCGTGAAACAAGAACGTAGCCTGAGTTTCCGAGCCCGCCGCCAGAGTCATGGTCTTGCTGCCCGCCGCGACGCCCGCGAATTGCAGCAGCAGCGTAATCTCGCGGGGCAGTGATCCGTCATTGCGCAATTCGACGAATGCTTCCCAGGTGTCTGCGCCGGCTGATGCGGATGTGGCGCGGCGGACGCTCAACTTGCGCAGACCCACATTTTCGCCGTTCGATGGAATTGAGATCACTCGCAAGTTGGGCGGCACTGGCAGGTCGGTGTCTTGCTTCGCGATCCGCCCAGCCCCCACGAACACGATCTCGCCCGTCTTCTGCGATTGCAGCCGCTGCGCCTGTTGCGCGAACTCGAACGCTTGCTCCAGATTCAGCGCGGAAGTGCTCGGACGCGACCGCCGGATGGCATCCGCCACTGCGTTCTTATCGGAATCGAACTGCGTGACGGGCGTCGCCAGGGCATCGGCGCGAACCAGCATCACGCGATCCAGCAACGGCAAAGACCGGACGTAAACCAGGGCCGCGTTCTTGGCCTGATCCAGCAGAATGCCTTGCCGCGCACGCGCACCCATCCACGCCGAAGTGTCCAGCAGCAGCACGTGGTCGCGTGCCGCACCCAGGTCGCCAATCCGGGGGGCCGCGATCGCCAGCAGCAGTAACAGCATGCTGAGCAACTGCAGGAGCATGCTCCAGGGCTGATGAATACGCCGTTTATGCTGCAGCTCCTCGGGTAGCTTTCCCGCCGTCCAGAAGCGGAGTGTGGCCACGACTTGCCGGCGCTTGGTCCGGTCCAGCAAGTACAGCGCGACAATGCCCGCGGAGATGATCCCCGCCAGCGCCATGAACTCGCCGAAACTGAGATTTAGAAAATTCATGGCCTACGCAATCGCGCCGGCGCGTACAATGGGTCCAAAAATCGCTTCTTCGATCGGAATAGACGTCGGCAATCCAACATACCGCCCCCCGTTGCGCAGCGCCACATTGCGGAGTTGCAGCGCGTAGTCGTCGAAGGAAGCAGTGTAGGCCGCGCGCGCACTATCGTCGAACGCTAATTGCACGCGAGTGCCGGTTTCGGCGTCTTCCAGATCCAGTTCGCCGTCCCACGGCGGTTCGCGATCTTCGTCCGCCCAAATATGGATCAGGATCATTTCGTGGCCGAAATCGGCAAGATATTGCAGGGGTTTTTCGCAACCGCCGTCATCCAGAAAATCCGAGATCACGATCACCAGGCCGCGCTGCGGATAGCGTGCAATGAAATCCCGGGTGACGTCTATAAAATGCGTAGTCCCGCCGGGCTTCAACGCCTGCAGGTAGTTCGCCACCGGCTGGAAACGCTGCCGCCCTCCGCCCAGCCGCAGCGGGTCTCCCAGCTTTTCGGCGAACGGCTGCAGATAGATGGAATCCAGGCGGACCAACGACACATAGCACAGCGCCGCTGCCAGTTTACGCCCGTAGTCGAATTTGGAAAGAGCGCCCTTGCGGCCGGTGGGCTCGATTGCGCCTCCTGTCAACATCGATTTGCTGATGTCCACCAGCACGCGCACCGGAATCCGCGGCTCCAGTTGGAACATCTTGAGGAACATCTTTTCCAGACGCAGGTAGGCGCGCCAGTTGACCGCACGCAGGTCGTCGCCATCATAAAACTGGCGATGATCCAAGAACTCCTGGCCGCCGCCGGCGAAGCGCGAAGTGTTGTGCCCGCCCACCGCGCCGGGCAGGGATTTTTGCCACTGGATCGCAAGGCGCTCCAGTTTTTCCAGCAGAGGGGTGTCGATCAGCGGCCCGTTTTCCGGCACTGCTTATACCTTGGCGCCCGCCTGCGTTGCCATCACGCTAGGAATGATCTTGTCGAGGATGGTCTCGGTGGTCTGTCCTTCGGCGTGCGCGTCGAAATTCAGAATGATGCGATGCCGCAGCACCGCGGCCGCCACCGTCTGCACGTCTTCGATCGACAAATGCAACCGCCCGCGCATCAAGGCCAGCACCTGTCCGCATTCCACCAGCGCCTGCGCCCCGCGCGGCGAGCTGCCGAAGCGGATGAATTTCTTCGATAGCGGATGGGATTCGGTAGTATCCGGCTGCGTCGCCATTACCAGGTCTATGGCGTAACTCTGTACGTGAGGCGCCACCAGAACGTGGCGGCAAACGCGGCGGAGCTCCATGATTTCCTCGCGATTCAAGATGGTCCGCAGTTGGGCTTCTTCCTTCTGCGTGGTGCGCGTTACGATGGTGCTCAAATCTTCGCGCGACGGATAGCGCACCAGGATCTTCATCAGGAACCGATCCAGCTGCGCTTCGGGTAATGGATAGGTGCCCTCCATTTCGATGGGATTCTGGGTGGCCATCACCAGAAACGGCGCTTCCAGTTCGTGCGTGGTAGTGCCGCTGGTGACGGTGTGCTCCTGCATGGCCTCAAGTAGCGCCGATTGCGTCTTGGGTGTCGCGCGATTGATTTCGTCGGCCAGAACCAGGTGCGCGAAGATGGGACCGGGCTGGAAGCGCAGGGCCTTGGCGCCGCTTTCCGTGTCGATAATCATGCTGCCCACGATGTCGCCGGGCATCAGGTCGGGCGTGAACTGAATGCGTGAATACTTCAGATGCAGCACGCGTGAAAGCGTGCGCAGCAGGGTGGTCTTGCCCAGCCCCGGCACGCCCTCCAGAAGGACGTGTCCTCCCGCCAGCAGGCAGATGAGCACCCCATCCACCACTTCCTGCTGGCCAACGATCACTTTCCCGATTTCCTCGCGCACCCGTTTCAATTGCTGGGTGGCGAGCTCAAGAGCTGCATCCGGTTGCACGCATTATATGATAGCGCAGGGCTGGCGAATTCCCCGGTCATCGTGAGTTTCCGGTTAGCGAATTAGAGGGCAGAGTGGGGGAGACGAAGGGAGCGAGAAGCTGGCGGCCGCCACTTCCGAGCAAGAGAATTTTGCTTCATCAGCTGCCGACGGAGGCGTACCGCTGCGTCACGAAGAGGTTACCTTTTCATCGTATCTAGGTGTTCCTGGTGATTTTGCCGCCTCTCCGGAAGCGTCCAGGTGACCTTCTGGTTCTAATCGAACATTTCAGCCAACGGATCTGTGAAGTGAATGGGTGGAAACTAATAGAACCCAGCCTTATTTGCACGTAAAGTTCGCTGCCTGGTTGGCGTCTCCGGTGCCGTTATAGTGGGCGGTCTGCGGATAGGCACAGAGAGGACGAGTGAGCGTCGCGGATGAATCTCCGGATACTTTACCGGTGCCGATCAATTGCTTCGGCGCGACGCCTTTCTCCACCCATTGTTCGAGCGCCGCGACGACGTCGTGATCGGGATCGATGGGGGCTCCGGGACGATTGCCGAAGGTATTGGGCCCGTTGCCTCCGCCGCAGTGGCCCATGCCGGGAACCATGAACAGGCGATAGAAATCATCGAGCGGCTTGACCGAATTGCTGCGCCCATCCGGAAACTTGCTCATGAAGTCCTTGACCTTCTCGTAATACGTTATGGAGCTGGTCGCCGGGATGGCAGCATCGCCCCAGCCGTGATACTGGATGAGCTTGCCGCCACGAGCGCGGAACGAACGGAGGTCGGGATTGTTGGAGTTCAGAACCACGCCGGCTTTTTCGTCTCCGTAGCGAACGTCCTCGTCGAAGTTGGAAGTGCGGAAGTCCCACTTGGGGTCCTCGTAAACCGCCTGCCCGAAATAAGTATTTGCAAAAATGAATTGCGCCGGTGTTCGGCTTGCGCTGGGGATAATCCAGGTGGACCAGGTGCCCGGCTCGCCTTCGACGCCGGGCGGAAAGCCTTCTACAATCTGCACTCCGGTGCGCGGGTTCCTGGGTCCGCCGTAAATCTTGGCGAGCGCAGCAGCCTGCGGCGCGGTCAGGCAGGCGTCGCCATCGGCGCCTTTGCAAGCGAGCACCTTGGGATCGAAGTGACAGGCGCGCGGATCTTCGATTACACCGTCTTTCACTCCGTCGACGGCGTCGCATTGCGCCAAAACCGCGCTTTGGATGGCGGGAAGCTTGGTCGCCGGTATGGTGGCTTTCGGATCGTCGAGCAGGGCGCGCTCGTTCCAAAGAAAGCCCGCGAAAAGGTGCGACCAGTTGTAGGCGGGAGCGCCGGCGACGATCCCGTCGAAGTCGTCGGCAAACCGCTGTGCTTCCATCAGGGCTTCCCGGCCGCCGTCGGAACAACCGACGAAGTAGCTGCGGGTGGGTTCTCTGCCGTAGAAGGCCTGCACAATGGCGCGCGACTGAAGCGCGGTTTCATGAACCGCGCGGTAGCCGAAATCGATCAGCTTTTCCGGGTGGCCGATGGCCCATGTCGCACCGGGCGCGGTATGGCCGTCGTCAGTCCCCGCCACCGCGAAGCCGCGCTTGAGAGGCTCGGCGAAGGAGACGAGCGGAATGTTTCCAGCCCATCCGCCGTTGCCGACCTGCTGATATTTTCCGTTCCAGTCGCTGGCCGGGAGCCAAAGCTCGAAAGTGATTTCGGAATCGGAGGTAGGACGCGCGGTGGCTTTAACATCGCAGTGGGCCGGGATTTCCGCAGCGGCCGCTACGACTGTGGCAGACGTGACGGTGGTGTGGGGCAGCGCGAGTTTCATCAGGCTCTCGCAGGGCTGCTGCGCGGCGAGCGTCGCGGCGAAGACGAATAAAAAGACGAGAACGGAGCTGGCAGAAAAAGTTGTGGTCCTCAGCATTGTGACTGACTCCTCAATTGAAAAGAATTCGGCTCTTCCGTACTGTTCGTGCTATTCGTAACGCAGCGCCACCATCGGATCCAGCTGCGTCGCGCGGCGTGCAGGCCAGTAGCAAGCGGCCAGACCAGCGACCACGACGGCCGCAATCACCACGGCTATCGTCACTGGATCGTAGGCTGAGATGCCGAAGAGCTGATTGGAGACGATGCGCATCGCCGCCAACGTGAGGAGCAGCCCCGCAACCACGCCGGCTGCGATCAGCCGCAGCCCCATCCACAAAACCATCCCCAGCACATCCGAATGGGCCGCGCCGAGCGCCATGCGGACACCAATCTCCTGCGTCTGGCCCGACACGGTATACGAGATGACGCTGTAAACCCCGATGGTGATGAGCACAAGCCCCACGCCCCCGAAAATCGCCAACAGGACGAAGCCAAAGCGCGGCTGCGCGTAGACGAAGTCTCTCAGGAAGTCCTCCAAGGAGCCGGTAAAAGTGAGCGCCACGTTGCGGTCCACCGTCCAGATCTCGCGGCGCAAAGTGTCCACGAGTCCTGCGGGGTTGCCGGCCGTGCGGACCAGGACGGCGCGATCGAAGGTTCCCGTCATCGTGTAAGGAATGTACATCTCGGGCAAGGCCGGATACTGGATCCCCTGATTTCTCGTGTTGCTCACGACTCCAATCACCTCAAACACAGGGTTCTCCACCTTACCTTCGGGCATACTCTCCAGCATTGAAATCTTAATCTTCCGGCCGATGGGGTCTTCATTATTCCCGAAGAAACGATTGACCAGCGTCTGGCTGATCACGGCTACACGGCGGCCGTCATTTACATCGAACTCCGACAATACTCTTCCGCGCAGCACTCTAAGCCCGATGGTCGGGAAGTAACCTTCGCTGCACAGCGTATAGATCGCAGACCATTTCTCATAGTGGGTCTTGCCCGGGATGTCGATGTCACTGCGAATGCCGCCGAAGGGCGGGACTGTCGTGGTAGTCGTCGCCGCGACAACTCCCGGAAGCATCTGGAGGCGTCCGAGTAACTGGCGAAAGAAATGCTGCTTCTGGACGGTAGTCTTGTACTGTCCTTTGGGCAACGGCACTCGCGCAAACAGGAGATTGTTCGGCCGAAATCCGAGATCCACTTGCTGCATAGCGACAAAGGTCCGCATCATCAGACCGGCGCCGGCCAGTAGCACCAGCGATAATGCCACCTCCGCGATGACGAGAGCGTTGCGTAGCCGGCCTCGCCGGAATCCACCGCTGACGCCCCTGCCGGATTCTTTAAGAGGCTCCACCAAGTTCTGGTTGGCGCTATGCAACGCTGGCGCCAGACCAAAGATCAGGGCCGTGAAAATTGCGATCCCGAGGCTGAACAATAAGACCGGGATATTCAACTGAATGACGACTTCCCGCGGAATCATTCCATCCGGGATCAAGGTAACGATGCCTTTGAGGCCCACATAGGAGAACACACAGCCGAGCACGCCTCCTGCCAGCGCGAGCAGCAGACTCTCAGTCAGCAACTGGCGGATCAGCTCACTTGGCCGGGCGCCCAGCGATCCGCGGATGGCCATTTCCTTCTCCCGCGCCGCGGAGCGAGCCAGCAGCATGTTCGCCACATTGGCGCACGAAATAAGCAGCAACAGCCCGACCGCCGCGGCCAGAGTGTACAGCGTCTTGCGGAAGGGCCCGATCAGGCTATCGACCCAACTGACGACTTGGACCGTGAACTTGTCAGGATAGTTTAGGGGGTAAACTTTGGCGAGCCGGTGAGCCAGCAGATCAATATCCGCCTGCGCCTGCTGGATGGTGACGCCCGGCTTCAGCTTCCCCTGAAAGGTCCAAAACCGTTGGCTCATCTCCGGGTCTGCCCGGTTCATTGAGACCGACCACCAAAGGTCCGCTCCCATCTTCGTGAAGCGCGGCGGCATGATTCCGACCAGCGTGGTTGGGACTCCATTGAGCACAAATGTCCGGTTGACGATCGAGCGATCCAGGCCGTAGCGCGTAGACCATAGCTTGTAGCTCATCACGAAGACCGGCGGCGCCCCCGCGGCTGCGTCGTCAGGCGTCAGCGCGCGGCCCAGCATGGCGGGCACGCCAAGGAAGTGGAACATGTTCGGCGTGGCGGCGCCACCCGAGAACTGCTCCGTGCCTTCCGCTGTGCTCTGCAGAGCATCCTGAAACGATCCGCCGATGACCTCCTCGAATACGTGGCTCTGCTCTTGATAATCGAGGAACTCCGCGGTTTGCAGGGCTTGCCGGCCCCCGGGGTTGCTGCTGGCGAGGTCGTGGATTTGGATCGCCACCACCCGTTTGGCGTCGGCGTAGGGGAATGGATCGAGCAGAACGTTATAGATGACGCTGAAGATGGTGGTTGCGGCGCCGATGCCCAGAGCCAGCGTGAGAATGGCAATGCTGGCAAATCCGGGTTGATTGCGCAGCCCTCTCGCGCCGTAAGAAAGATCCATCCAGAATCGTCGCATAAGCTTTATACGGCGGAAGCGCAGATTCGTTCCGTGGAAGCTATTCTAATTTATTTCTCGGGTCACAAACTGGTCACGGTCAGAAAAGAATGCGGCTCTTCCGCGACTCCAACTTCGCCGGATCGACGCCGGTTATTGCGCGCAGTTCGGCGAGATTGGCGAACGGCTGCCGCTGGCGGCTCGCGATGATGGCTTGGGCTACGTCATCGCCGACGCTAAGCACACCAGCGATCTCCTCGGCCCCTGAAGTGTTGACGTTCACGAAGGTCAGGTTCTCCAAAAAATAGGTGGTCACGCGCTCCAGTTGCTCGTCGGTTCCGCTGGCGCCGCGCTGCGTCATGTCGGCGAAGACGTCATTCCAACGGTCCCAGGCGCGGGGTTTGTCCAGGAACACCGCAGTCGTGTGGCATCGGCCGCATACGGTCTGCACCGCCTCCAGATTCGGATCCGGATCTGCCGCGCTCGCCGCCCCCGCTACGAACACGGCGGCAACGATCCAGAACGCAAGACAACGCGCCGTCATTTCACCTGCGCAGTAAGCCCATGCCCCGCGAGCCTCGCCTGCACGGCGCCCGGGATGCCTTCCGCGAACTGGCTCACCGTCCGCACCAGCTTGCCATTGGAGAAAGAGATTTCGAGTAGTTTCTCGCTGTGCATCTGCTTTCCGTACTCATCTTTCATCTGGGCAACGATCTTTTTTGACTTCACGTCGACCACGTCGCCCGACGAAAGGTAGGCGTACTGGCCTCCGATGCCGATCGTGATCCAGTCGGCGGAGGCGGTCGTCGGGAAGCTCGACTTCAGCACCGGCCACTCGCCGGTGTTGTCATAAACCAGCACTCCGTAGTTGATGTTGTCCACCACCCAGAGCTCGCTTTCATCCGGCGTCAACGCGATGCCATGGCTAGGGCAGGCATGTCCGTAAAAGTGCTGCGTCACGTCCGCCCACTTTGCTTTCCACAATTCGGCTGGAGCTTCAATGCGCTTGATCACCTCTCCGGTCTTTACGTCGGCGATTTCGAAGCCCAAGAGATTATTGACGTTGGCGTAGACGCGCGTCGCGTCGTGATTGATCACAAAGGGACGAATGTGATCGGAGAACGTGATCGTCTTGAGAGCCTTCATCGAAGGCACGTCGCCCACCGTCATGGTCACGCCGTTGGGCGCCATGAACACCGTCTTCCCATCCGCGCTGAGCCCCATGTTGTGGGCGAAATTGCTTTTTGGCGCCTGGATCTTGCCCTTCAGCGCGCCGTCCTGTGCATTAATCACATACCAGAAGTCCTTGAGATCGGAGCCCACCACCAGCGTCTTGCCGTCGGGCGTGACTTCCGGACGCTCGCAGCAGGTACCGTCATAAGTTTGCTCCCAGACCTTTTGGTCGGTGGCCAGATCGAAGGCCGCAAGGCGGCCGCGAGTCGCCAGATAGATCATGTTGGTGGCGCCGCTCGCCGCGACTCCCGAGACTTCCTCCGGACTAATGCTCGCCGCCACGTTCCAGGTGGGAATGCGCTTCACGAACTCGAAGTTGCGGTCGACATCCAGCACCACGATGCCGACGCCGTTCTGATCGGACGAAAACTGCCCGCCCGCCGAACCGCCCGGCAGAGTCACATAGACCAAACGCCGGTCGCGCTTACCGAATCCCTTGGCGATATGCGGGCCGGCATCGCGCGGGTCCGAAGACCCGGCTGGCCGGTAAGGGCGCTCGGGCCGGTTGATCGCATTCTCGGCGCGGATTCCGTCCTTTGTCGTCTGCTGCGCGATTCCGGGAATCGCCAGCGCGCACATAGCGGCAGCCGGGAAAAGTTGCTTTCGGAACGTCATTCAGACCTCCAGATGATATTGATTGTGACTATATAACTACTGGTTCCGCCTGTCCAGTGGGACGGATTGATCCGGTATAAGAAAAATGAGAACCATGCCCGGGCGCCGATTCATGATTGCGGTAAGCTTTACATTTTTGCTGTTACCGGATCTAGCGACAGCCCAAAGCGAGTGGCTGACCTGGGGCCACGATCCCGAACGCACGGGCTCCAACCCCGACGAGAAGATCCTCAATAAGGACAATGTTGCCCAACTCGAAGTGAAGTGGACGGCGCAGATTTCCACTGTTCCGCAGGAACAAGTTCTCTCAACCATGACGGCTCCCGTGGTCGCCATGGTGAATACTCCGCAAGGCCCTGGCGCGCGCGTTTTTGTAGTCGGCAGCGACAACACTGTTTTTGCGATCGATGCGGCCACGGGCAAGATCGCATGGCAAAAGGCGAATCCGAACACCATGAAGGAGCCCAAAAAGGGCGATTACCGGTGTCCCAACACGCAAAATGCCACGCCCGTGATCGATAAAGAAGCGGGGATCATTTACGTATCGACGAGCGATGGAAATCTCCGCGGCTTCAGTCTGCTGGAGGGCGAAGACCGCATTCCGCCCACCAAGTTCACGGATGCTTTCGCGCGTAACTGGAGTCTGAATTTAATCGATGGAGTCATCTACTCGCCGACTGCCCGCGGTTGCTTGAATATGCAGTCCCACTTTACGGCGCTGGATTTGAAGGACCCGGCGCGGCATCCGCTGGAGTATTACACCAACACCGGAATCACATCGGGCGCGTGGGGGCGCGGCGGCCTGGTCCGGGGACCCAAGGGCATTTTGGCCCAGACTGCCGACGGCCCTTACGATCCAGCCTCCGGTAAATTCGGCAATAGCGTGGTGACGGTGACTCCCAAAAACTTTCGCTTACAGGATTCATTTACTCCGGCGAACTTCGAATATCTGAATAAAACGGATATGGACCTTGGCTCCGGCAATCCCGTGGTCTTCCCGTTCCAGAAATGGACGCTGGCGGCGGTGGTCGGCAAGGAATCGGTAATTTATTTGCTGGACGCCAATAATCTGGGAGGCGCCGACCACCACACTCCGCTTTACGCGTCACCCCGCTGGGGCAACGATGAGGCCAAGCTTCACGACCGGGGAATTTGGGGGATCACGACCTGGCAGGACCCGCAGGGAAGACGCTGGCTATATGTGCCGATGCTGGGTCCTCCTGCGAAAGACGCGCCGAAGTTCCCGCAGTCCTATGGGGCCGCGGATCAAGGCAGCACCATGGCATTTGAAGTTCGCCTGGACCCAGCTACGAGTAAACCGACGCTGGCGCCGATGTGGATGTCCCGCGAGATGCACGCGCCGGAGCCGCCGACAGTGGCTAACGGGGTGGTTTACGTCCTTCTGAGCGGCAAAACGTCCGATGAGTCCCGGGGGGCCATCAAAGCTCCCGTGGGCCTCGACCCCAACGCGGTTCTGTATGCTCTGGATGCCGAAACCGGACGGGAATTGTATTCGAGCAACAAGCTGATCACCAGCTTCACTCATTTCAACCAACCGGTGGTTGCCGGCGGCCAGATTTACGTCTGTACCTGGGACGGGAAAATCTATGCTTTCGGGCTAAAGAAGTAAAGGCAAAATCCACCCGGTGTTGGGCTGCCGCGGCTGCGGCTACCGCGATTGCGGGAATCCTAAGTCCACGTTACTGGTGCCGGGATCGGGCCACCGGCTGGTAACGACCTTGGCCTTAGTGTAGAACTGAACTCCTTCGGGCCCGTACATATGGAGGTCGCCGAAGAGCGAGGCTTTCCATCCGCCGAAGCTGTAATAGGCGACGGGAACGGGGACGGGAACGTTAATGCCTACCATACCCACTTCGACGTCGAATTGAAACTGGCGGGCGGCGCCTCCGTCTCGAGTGAAGATAGCAGTGCCGTTACCGTACGGATTTTCGTTGATGATGCGGAGAGCCTCATCGTAGGATGCGGTGCGGACGATACTGAGGACCGGCCCGAAGATTTCGTCCTCGTAGCAACGCATACCCGGTTTGACACGATCCAGCAGGCTTAAACCAAGAAAGAATCCCTCGCGTTGACACGCTGCATCTTTGCGCCCGTCGACAGCGACGGTCGCGCCTTCCGCCGCGGCGTTTGCTACATAGGACGCCACACGATCGCGATGCTCGCGCGTAATGAGCGGACCCATTTCGTTGCCCGCTTCCATGCCGGGGCCGATCTTAATCCGCGCCATCCTCTCTCGGATCGCTTCGATCAGCGGATCGGCCGCGCCGCCCACCGCGACCACCACCGAAATAGACATACAGCGCTCGCCGGACGATCCAAAGGCCGCCGACACCGCGGCATCGGCCGCCATCGCGATATCGGCATCGGGCAAAACCAGCATGTGATTTTTTGCGCCACCCAGCGCCTGAACGCGCTTGCCGTTGCGCGTCGCAGTTTCGTAAATGAACTTGGCCACCGGCGTCGAGCCGACAAAACTGACCGCCTGAACATCGGGATGCTCGATCAGGCGCTCAACGGCGATTCTGTCGCCCTGCACGACGTTGAAAACCCCATCCGGCACGCCGGCGGTTTTCAATAACTCCGCCAGCAACAGGCTCACCGAGGGATCGCGCTCCGAAGGTTTCAGCACGAAGGTGTTGCCGCACGCAATGGCGTTGGCGAACATCCACATGGGCACCATGGCGGGGAAGTTGAAGGGCGTGATGGCCGCCACCACTCCCAGCGGCTGGCGGATTTGGTAGACGTCGATGCCGCGGCTCACTTGCTCGGAATAACCGCCCTTCAGCAGGTGCGGAACGCCGCACGCAAATTCAATATTTTCAAGACCGCGCGCGACCTCGCCCAGAGCATCGGCGATGGTCTTGCCGTGTTCGAGCGTGATCGTTTCCGCGATCCGCCGGCGGTTCGCATCCACTAATTCGCGCACCTTGAACAGGATCTCAGCGCGACGCGAAAGCGGTGTCGCGCGCCAGTCCGGGAAGGCGCGCCGGGCACTCTCGACCGCTTGGTCTACTTCTTGCGGACTCGCCAGAGCGACGGCGGCTTGCGCTTCTCCAGTGGCTGGATTCCATACCACGCCCCTGCGCCCGGATTCGGATGCGCGCGGCTGGCCGCCGATCCAATGGTTCACGTTCCTAAGTTCTGCGGCGACATCCGTGGTCGTCATGCTTCACCTCTAAGAATCCACTCGGCGGTCTTCTCCGCGAGTTTGTAAAGAGCTTCGACTGACATCTCTATATGCTCTTCCCTCGTGTCTTCGATCTTATTGTGGCTAATTCCCCGCAGCGATTGGACAAACATCATCACCGTCGGGATGCCCGCACGCGCAACTTCGGCCGCGTCATGCAGCGGGCCGGAGGGGAGGCGATGAGATGTGCCGGCGGTTTCGCGAATTGCCTCCTCGCAGAAGTCCATCAGAACCGGATGGAAGGGCACCGGCTCGATGCTCCAGATGCGCGACCATTCCACCGTGCAGCCTTCTTCGTTTGCAAAGCGTTCACTTGCGGCGCGCGCCTCGCGGTACATTTGCGCGAGGACGGCGGCGTCCAGATCGCGCTGGTCGAGCGTGGTCTCACAGCGTCCCACTACGGCGGTCACTATGCCCGGAAAGGTCTTCACGCTACCCATAGTGCAAACGGCGTCGGCGTGCTTCCCGGCGATCGCGCGGATTTCGAGCGCCAGCTTGGCCGCTGCGGCCAGCGCGTCCCGCCGGGCCTTCATCGGTGTCGAGCCCGAGTGTGCCTCTTGTCCGTGAAACGTGATCGCATGCCGCTCCACGCCTTTTGTCCCCAACACCACTCCCAGCGGCAGGCCCATGCCTTCAAGCACCGGGCCTTGTTCGATGTGCAGCTCGAGGTAGGCCGCCGCGTTTTTCTGCTCACGCTCGGCGTCCGCGAAGTTGTCCATCGCCACGCCGCAACGCGCGAGCGCTTCATCCATGCGGATGCCGTCCTTATCGGTTCGCACGCGGTCGGCTGGGATCGAGTGCGTGCCGGCAAATGCGGAAGACCCGAGCAGACTGCGGCCGAATCGTGCGCCTTCTTCGTCGGCCCAATCGACCACGCGAATCGTCACGGGTGGCCGTCCGTTATACTTCGTGGCGAAACCGCGCAGGACTTCGAGAGCGCCCATCAGGTCCAGGCAGCCGTCCAACCAGCCGCCGTTCGGCACCGAATCCAGGTGGCCGCCGAGCAGTAATGCTTTCGGTGACTCTCCAGGCAAAGTGACCCAGCGGTTGCCCGCGGCGTCACGATGATCTTCCACCGGAAGGCCGGCTAGCTTGGTGCCGAACCATTCGCGCGCCTTGAGCCACGTATCCGTCCAGGCAACGCGCTGGGCCCCGTTTTCGTCAGAAGTCAGAGCGCGCAGCTCCTTCAATTCGGCAACGGTTCGCTTAGGGTCAATAGTCATGGCTTTAGAAGTACATCGGTTCGCGCTTCAGGAGCCGCCCGCGCCCACGCTCGCCCACAAACTTTCCATCTCGTATCTGCACGCGCTCGCGCAGCGCGCACACTCATGGCGAAATTTTCGCACAATCGGCATAGTTGGGGCTGGATATACTGTCATCGTGACTAAAGACGAAATCATTCTGGCCAATCAGGAGTGCTTATTTCCAGCCGTCTTCCACTGCTTCCGCGAACCCCTGGTGCTGACTCACGCCAAGGATCAGTTTGTTTGGGACGCCGATGGTAACCAATATTTGGATTTCTTCGGCGGCATTCTGACCGTCAGCGTCGGTCATTGCAATGAGAAGGTGAACCAGGCGGTTCACGCGCAGGTGGACAAGCTGCAGCACGTGTCGACGGTGTTCGCCACCGAACCCCAGGCGGCTCTGGCGCGTAGGGTTGCCTCGATCGCGCCCGGTGACGGCTGGAAATCGTTCTTCACCAGCAGTGGAACAGAGGCCAATGAAACCGCCATTCTGGTGGCGCGCTGCTTCACGGGATCTTCCGAGATCATTGCTCTGCGGCATTCCTATCACGGGCGCTCGTCTCTCGCGATGGGTCTCACGGGACAGGCTAACTGGAGACTGGGTCCTCCCGCGCAGCCCGGCATTCTCTTCGCTCACAACGCCTATTGTTATCGTTGCCCGTTCGGGCTTACCTATCCGTCGTGCGACGTTCGTTGCGCCAGCGATATCGAAGAGCTGATTCGCACTACCACCAGCGGGCAGATCGCCGGAATGATCGCGGAACCCATCCAGGGCGTCGGAGGCTTCATCACTCCTCCCAAGGAGTATTTCGCCATCGCTGCCGAAATTATTCGCAAATACGGTGGCATATTTATTAGCGATGAGGTGCAGACGGGATGGGGCCGTACGGGTAACCAGTGGTGGGGCATCGGGCAGTGGGGCGTAACGCCGGACGTTGTGACCGCCGCCAAGGGCTTGGCCAATGGATTTCCCATCGGGCTCACCGCCGCGCGTCCGCAGGTTGCCGATAGCCTCAAAGGCTTGTCCATCTCGACGTTTGGCGGCGGTCCTGTTTCGGCAGCCGCTGCCAAGGCCGTTATCGATCTGATCGAAGAGGAAGGCTTGGCCGCAAAGGCGGCGGAAACCGGTGGATACCTGCGCGCCGGCCTGGAGGAATTGAAGAACAAGCACCCGCTGATCGGCGATGTGCGCGGCATGGGCCTGATGCAGGCCCTGGAATTGGTAAAGGATCGCGCGCTCAAGACCCCAGCTCCGGCCGAGACCCTGCGGCTTATGGAAGCCGCGCGCGAGAATCGAATTCTGATAGGGCGTGGCGGCCTAAACGGGAACGTGATTCGGATCTCGCCTCCCCTGAACGTCGGCCGTTCAGATATCGGCGAATTTTTGCGTCTGCTGGACGCGAGCTTTTCGCACGCCGCCAGCTGCTGAGCAACAACTGATCCAACGCGGACACGACCCAGTTCTTGCATTGGCACGGACGCGGATGGTCCAGAAAACGGCGTTCTCGCAGCATACAACCGTCGCGAGATGTAACGGCCCGCCCCTCCGCTCTGGGTGCGGCCATGGCCGCGCTCCTCTCAGTCGTTGGAGTTTTTATGGCGGTCTATTTATTGGTCGCGCGATAACCCCTGCGAGCTTCTTAATCACGGGACGTGTGCGCCGGATGCCCGGGCTGACCACTTGTAAGGCCTAAGGCGCCAGCATCTCTCTAAAGAATCGAAGGCCGGCCGCGCCGTCCTCTTCGAAAGTTCCGTTGCCCTCTATGGAAAGCCCGCCCTGGTATCCAATCTCCTTCACCAGCGAAAAGAAGCGCTGATACTGAGGGTCCTCGGTTGCGCTACGAGGCCAGCGGCGGCCTGCAGGGTTGGCGAAATGCAAGTGGACGATGTCTTTTTGCGCCACGCGAAGAATCTCCGGGTCCTCGTTCTCCTGTCGCAGGTGGTAGAAGTCGACAATAATCTTCACGTTCGGGTGGTTCACTTCGCGCGCCAGTTTCAGCGCCTCTCCGGCTGTGTTGATTATGTTGCACTCCTGTTTGCGTAACGGTTCGATGCCGATCATGAGATCATTCCGTCCCGCGATGTCTCCGAGGAGGCGAAGAAACTCCTGGATCTGCCGCCATGCCGTGTCGCGCGAGAATCCGGTGGGAACATTCCGGGACTGGCTGCTGCCCCAAACGACGACTCGTCCTCCCAGTTGGCGGCAGCGATCGAGATTCTGCTCAAGATAAGCCTTCACTTCGCCCTGCTGGGCACCGGCATTTTCGCCAACTACCTGGAACTTGCGTATGAGACTTCGAAAGGCGCGGCAGCGGATGGGAGAAGCCACGACTTGCGCCTTTAGCGCCGCGAATTTGGCGTCGTCCATTTGGGCGATTTCGGTAACTTCCATCTCATAATAGTCAAAGCCCAACCGAACAGCGGCATCAAAGTGGTCAGCGCTCGCGCATCCGCCGAATTCGATGTTGCCTACCTTCGCCTGCGCAGACCTGCTAGCCGCCACGGTACCAAGGGTAGCGAGAAATGTGCGTCGCTGCATAATGGTATTCTCCGCTTTTGAAGATTGAACGCCAAGGGCCTGATTGTCCGCGAGCAGCGCCGGCACTTCTAGCCGGCGCTGCGGCAATGAAGTGCCGCGATTGCTCAGGGCTTTGCGAAATCGCGCAGGAATTGAACGAGCAACGGGCTCACCAGTTCCGGCTGCTCCTGCTGCACCCAATGTCCGGCGCCATCGAGAAGGTGAAATCCCGCCATATGCGTGCAGGCGCTGTTGCGCATCTTGTCGACCGCACCCGGCGTTTGATAGACGCCCCAATCGCTTTTCCCCGCGATGAACTGAGAAGGCACGTCTATCGCCCGGCTCGAGAAAGTGTGCATCTCGGCGATACTTCTGGGATCGGAGCCGCGCCGCACGCGATAACCCTGCAACGCACCGGTGAAACCGGTCCTGCCGTATTCGGTCGCGTACACATCGACTTCGGCTTCGGTCAGCCACTTGCAATTCGCGATATATTCGGCGGGCGGCATGAAGGGCGCAACGGTCGCCGCCATGCCCCTACTTCTTTCCATCACGTAATAGGTCGGGATTTGCGCCATCTCTTCGGCGGTGCGCGCTTTCAGGGGATGGGGATGGTTCCCTTTGTAGTCGGCGCTCTTGTAGAAGTAATAGGCGCGAAAGAAAGCGTGCAGGCCTTGCGGCGCATGCAGCATGTCGTCGTTGGCGCCGCGGGTGCGCTGATAGTTTTGATAGTATTTCCGCGGCGGGCTGAGCTTCGCCAACTCGGCGTCAAGCTCGTCGTCAGTAGCGGCCGGACGCGGCAGGGGAGCCCCGTTCGCTGTATCGAATGGCAATGAGGGAGCGCCCTCGAATGGCGAACTCATAATCGTGACCGAGCGAAAGATATCGGGACGGATGAGCGCGGACCAGGATGCAACCGGCGCGCCTGCGTCGTGGCCCACCACCATCGCCACCGTGCGGTGGCCCAGTGCGTAGACGAGTGCGATGGCGTCTCGCGTCATGTTGAGAATGCGAAACGGATCGGGATCGGCGTCGTAGGAATCGTCCCAGCCGGTCGTGCGGCCATAGCCGCGTTGATCGGGGGCGATCACGTGATAGCCGGCGGCCGCCAGAGACGGCATCACCTTGCGCCAGCTATAAGCGAGTTCGGGGAAGCCATGCAGGAGCAGGACCGCCGGTCGTCCCGGCGTCTCGTAGCCCGCCTCCAAGATGTGCACGGTCATGCCATTCACGTTGGCGATTTGGCGCGAGCGGATGCCGGGCGGTAGCGTGCCGTTGCCGTACGGCGGGAGCGTCGAGAAATCGGTTTGTACGATCGCGGCGCGCGCCCGCGTATAACCCGTTAGCGCGAATCCACCGAGGCCCGCCGCCGAGGCCGTCGCCAGGAAACCACGCCGCGAGGGGTTGGTTGGCTTGCGATCAGATGTCATCTTTGTATCTCACTTGACCTTGATGTACTTTCTCAGATTATGCGCGGCCACGTCCGCCGCGTAGATGGCGCCCGCCTCATCGGCCGCGATGCCTGACGCGGTTGTCCCGACATCCAACTTGTCGGGGTCCGCGGGGTCGGGGATGAAGGCCTTGAGCGAACCGTCTCTGGCACTCCCGACCACGATGCCCCTCAGCCCGCCCTTCTTGGCCGCGGGATCGGGGAATGAGGCGCCTACATAGATGGTGTCGTCGTTGCCCACAAACACAGAACTTGGCTGACCGAATTGTTTCCACGCCGCGATGAATTTGCCATCCTGGTCGAAGACTTGTATCCGGCTGTTCTTGCGATCGGCGATATACACACGGTCTTGCGAACCCCCGATGAAGATATCGTGGGGCTCGTCGAAATCGCCGGGAGCCGCGCCCAAGTGCCCCCAGGTCTTGATGAACTTGCCGTCTTTGGAAAACTTCACGACGCGGGCGGAGTTGTGCTGGTTGGGCGCATGGCCATCCGTAACAAAGACGTCGCCATTGGCCGCAACGGCAACGCCGGTCGGCCGATCGAAGGTATCGGGACCGTTCCCGGAGACTCCCTCTTTGCCGAGCGTCAGCAGAACTTTGCCGGCCGGACTCAATTTGAGGACCTCCTGGCCCATGACCACGCCGTCCGCGTTCTTGGCCGACATGCCGAGCACGGTCGCCTCATCGTTTACGTCACTGACCCACAGGTTCCCTTGCCCATCGACGGTGAAGGCGTGAGGATAGGCGAACATCCCGACCCCAAAGCTCTTCAGAAGCTTGCCCGACGGATCGAATTCCAAAATAGGTGGATTGGAATTACCGCGCCCGATGCATGTGGCGTGGCCCGGAGGGACCGTGTTGAAGCACCGATGAAAGACCCAGATGTTGCCGTCGCTATGGACATGCACCCTGATGACTTCCCCCCAGCGGCCTCCGTTCATGCTCTTGGGCAGGGTTGGCCAGCCCTCTACGAGGCGATACGGATTGGGGAGTTCAGTTGGTTTGGGATAGCGAGTTTGCTGGGCCTGCGCCGCGGATCCAAACATCGCTAGAGCAACCGCGTGGGATACAAGAACAACTCTCGTGCGACCTGTAGGTGACATCGGGGGCTCCGGTAAAATTCAGGATAGTCTGTTTTTGGGAACATGGCCCGACATCGGGAGACCGTCGAGTCCCGGTATTGACAATCCTGACCGTTCTTGATCGTTACGACATGCGTACCAATCACCGCGAGAATTTCCTCTACGTTGGAGGGTGATCGAAGCATGTGCAGCCGGACGGTGACTCTCGTGGCCAGATTGAAACAGATCACGTTATGAAGTTAGTTCTCAATGGTTATCTTTCGCGGGGTTTCGGGCGCACCTAAGTACTATCGGTACTGAATATGCGTACTCTGGACGGACCCCACAAGTCGCGGTATGCTCAGCGAAGGGTGGCATGAACACCCAGCAACTGGATGGAGGATCCAATCATGATATGGTTCGACAAGCAACGACGATTAACTACAGTTACGCTAGGCCTGCTACTGGGCTTAGCTCCAGCCGCTCATGCGGCGCCGCCGATTATCAAATCGTCGGGAGATTTGTTCTATACGACATTTCAAACTCAGGGCGGTCCTGCTGGGCCGAATGTCTATAAGCTCCACTTCGTCTATGACAATACACCGGCTCTCACTTTGAGCCCAGATTGCCTCGTCGCTAGTCTGAACGGCGCTGACGGTTTGATCTTCGACCCGAATGATACGACGGGCAAGACGTTGATCGTCGGTGAGCAGAAGGCCAACCTGGTTGCCTCGCTGGCCGTAGCCAATCCCTGTCCTGCGAGCGGCGTTACCACCGTAAGGGCGGACGGAACGGCTGCGACTGGCATTGGTAATGGTCAGGCCTATGGGCTTGCTGCTACTCCGGACAAGAGCCACCTATGGATGCTGCCGAACGATCTAAGTCCGAACCCGAATAACATTAACGTCGCAGCGCTTCCGCTGTCGTCGGACGGGGTCCCACATGCGGTTACCGGCGTGGACGGATTAGGAAGTGGTGTCAATCCATCGCTGAGGGGTGTTGCGTTTATCGGAACTCAGGGATATTACGGCGACGCCAACGATAATGTAGCAGACGGTCATTTCGGCACAATCAGCTCTACTTACGTAACGGCGCGCGTGGCGGTTGTCGACGATACCGTGAATGGCACCGCGGATCTTAACGGATCCCTGCCGACGCACGGGATGGAATACGATAGCTACTCGGGATGTATTATCGCCAGCAGTGCGAATCAAATCTGGCAACTATGCCCCGGCGGTTCGGGGGGCGCGGCCTCCGACGGCAAGTTCCACGTAAGGGCTAAGATCTCCACGGGTCCAACTTGCGTACCCCCAGGCAACACCGACGGCGCGAACACAGCTTGCAATACCAGCAACTGGGATCAAACCTCCACGGACACTTCGGGACACCTGTTCGCCGCAAACAATGACGGCGATCTGCTCTTCATCGACTACAGCAGTAACGCCTCCAGGCTTATTAATGGCAATCTTGGCGGGGCGAATCCTGTTTTTCAGACTGAGGTATACTTGCGCGCGGCTCTCGATGACATCGCCAACGGCGGGGGCGCTCCTCCTCCTCCACCTGTGCCTGGGCGCATGACCGGTGGAGGCAGCGTGTTCACCACTGCAGGGGTACGTGTTACTCACGGCTTCGAGATTCACTGCGATATCGCGGATGTGCCGAATCGCTTGGAAATAAATTGGGCTGGCGGAAATAATTTCCATTTGGAAACGCTTACGTCAGCGTTCTGCTTCACCGATCCCAAAATCGATTCCGGCCATCCGACAGCACCCTTCAATACCTACATCGGTGCTGGCACCGGGAAGCTAAATGGAGTTGCAGGCGCAGCTGCGGCATGGACGTTTACGGATGCCGGCGAACCTGGCACCAAGGACAAGGCGACCATCACCATCACGGACTCTCACGGCAACGTCGTGCTCACAGTCAGCGGTTTGCTTGACAAGGGGAACCAGCAAGCGCACACGGATAACAAGTAAGCCGTTTGGTTTACCGGCCGTCGCCGCTCCAGGATCGGTTTTTTGAGTTTCCGGGGCGGTGGCGGCCTCTAGCAGACCTTCAGCATTCGCCTTGCGGCGGCGCGGAGATTTGAACTTCGTCTAAACTATTCGCTGGTCGTACCTGCGGAGCACCTTGCCGTTGATTCCTCCACCTACAAGTGCAACTAAGCCGACCACGGCGCGAAGGCGGAGTCAGTTACTAGCGATCCTCGCCATCTTCCTGGTCTCGATCTTGCTGCGGGTACCGTTCCTTGCGCGCCCGCTGCAAGGCCAACACGATTGGCTCACCATCCACTCCCTTCTGACGATTTCCATCTGGCAACAGGTGGGGTTGAGCTATGCGCACAATTCGCTCATTATGAACTACCCCAATGAGGCGGATAAATACATTTCCTACATAGAAAAAGGCACCGTAATGGATCAGCGCGGGAACACGTACTTCGTTGCGTTTCCTCCATTCGCCTTTTTGCTGGGATATGCCGTAATACACCTGCTGCATCTTCCCGTAGACGCCCTTTGGCTCCGCATCATCAATTTAGCGCTCCTGCTCCCTGCCTCTCTTTGTTTCTTTCTGGTGTTGGAAAGAATGTTCGAGAATCTTGGAGCCGCGATCGCTTCGCGCTTTGCGATGCTTGGTGTGGCACTTTTTCTTTTCGATCGCGCCGTATTGATGAGCCTGGGTTTGTATTTCCCCGTTATCCTGGTCATCCCATTGTGGATCATGGCCGTGTATTTCTTTTTCGCCGCCCGAGACGGATGGCTTCCGCGAGGTGCGGCACTTGCCGTTTTCTTCTTCTTGACGCTCTTAGCTGGCTACTCCGACTGGCTGGGAATGATTGCCGCAGGTGTATTCTTCCTTTGGTCTCTGATTGGCGAGAAAAGGAGTTGGGTGCTGGCCGTACTCTCGGGCACTGCAGGATGCATTGCCGCTCTGCTCACTGTCTTGCAATACGCGTCGATCAGCGGCATGAGTAGCTAC
The DNA here is from genome assembly GCA_963779075.1 of Bryobacterales bacterium. GTDB lineage: Bacteria > Acidobacteriota > Terriglobia > Bryobacterales > Bryobacteraceae > Palsa-187. The sequence goes on along the minus strand of CAVZWS010000005.1, from coordinate 440,954 downwards.
CTCCACGGCCTGCTATTTCGTTTCCAGGACAGATCCGGGATAAGCTCCAGTTCCCAACACGGTCTGACCTTGTTTACATTCGATACCTATCGCGAGATACGGAATCGGTACTTGGAGCAACATCATTTCCTGCTGCTGTTCATTCTGTGCCTGGTCTTCGCGCATATCGTCACCGGACGCCGGTTCGATCTGCTGAAGGGGAAACCGGTGCCTCGCGGGCTCTTGTTCGTCTTTGGGCTCCCAGTGTTGATTGACCATGTCCTGCTGGTGAATCACACCGCGATCCATGACTATGCGGCGCTCAAGGCTACACCGCTGCTGACTATCCTGGCGATGCTCCTTCTCGCCAACCTTTACACTGCTAAACCGGTGTCTGAAGAAAGGAGCGCCGCGGAGATCTCCTCGATATTTATTCGTTACACCTGCGTGGTTGCCGTAGTTTGTCTTTTTTCCGTTAAGGACTATCTGAGCCAGCGAAACGCTCTGGATCCGAAAGATGCCCGATTGGGGGCAGAGATTCGCAATCAGAGTGACGCAGGACAAGTTATATTTTTAAAGCAGAGTAAGGGGAGAGGCTACATCCCGCCCAATCTAATCTATTTTGCCGGCCGAAATATAAAGCTGGTCCAAGGGGCGGGCGAGGCGGAAGCATTTCTGCGCGAATATCATCGATCGCGAGGTATTCTCTTTGACGCCGGCGCCGATGGTGCTCTGGTATCGCGGCCGCAACCGATCAACCTCTCGCCGGAAACGATTCCAAGATGAGCCAGCCTGCGGACACACTTCGCCCGTGCGATTTTGACTTTTTTCGATCGTCTCGCGGGGGGCTGCTTACGTAAGCAGCCCCCTGGGGGTGAAGAAAACAGGCGGCTGAAGGTCTTAGAAAAGGTCTTGGAAGAAGTTCCGAATCAACCGTCAATGCCCTCTCCTACTTTCTTTCGCGGTCACCTCGCGCCACTTTCGCGACGTCCGTATCAACCAGAGAATCGATTCTCTTCCGTGTCCCGCCCTTTTCTCAATGTTTCCGGGGCGGCTAGCCCGCTTCGCCCGGGGACGAACCCGGGAGCTCCACGGACGCGGATTTACCAAATTGCAACGATCGGCCTGCGCAGGCTCGAACTACGTCTGGATTATGCGGGAGAAGGCGGCGAACGGGCCGGAGGCGAGGTGCGAAATGGTTGAGTACGGGCGAGATTGAGGTGAGTGACGGGATGTGACTGCACGCGGCGAAAAGAATTGGCCCGCAGATGAAAGCCGATGAACACAGATAAGAAAAATTCAACCTTGCGGAACGAACGCCGTGAGTTAGGTGGTACGGCTCCTCGATTATTTTTGCCGTGAGGGATCCATCATCTCTTCAGACCCGCCATCCAATTCGTGACAACAGTAATCGGCGGGGACGTGGATTCCAGCGGCACGACGACGAGGAACTTCTGGCCATTGGCGGCGACTTGGTACCGGCTTCTCAAACCGATTGACTGCAGTCGCACGTCGAATAGAGGTTTGGGCGTGCCCGCTTGGAAACGCGGTCCGTCAGCGGCGACATCTACAGCCATCAATCGTTTCCCCTCGACGTAGAATAACTCCTTGCCGTCGTGTCGCCAATAGGGCTCATCACCTCCGGCCGTCGAGACCTGCCATTTGCCGCCCGAAGGCGGGAAGCTCTGAACATAAATCTCGTCTCGCCCCGTGCTGTTGGAAGCGTAGGCCACCCATCGCATATCCGGGGAAACGCTACTCACATGCAGGGCACTGTCTTGCGTTAAGATTGCGGTCGATTTCCGGTCGCCACTGACAGGCAAAGTCCACACTTTTCCCGCAGAGTCGTAAAGGATAAACCGGCCGTCCGGAGTCCAACTTTCAACAATCTTAAGATCGCGAGATTCCATCAAGGGTTCCGCGATTCCGGCTCCCGTCGCCGCCTTTCGGAAAATATCGCCCTTGCCGTTTTGGCGGGAAGTGAAAACAATCTGAGTACCGTCGGGAGACCACGTGGGATTGGTTTCCTCAGTAGGATCGAAAGTAAAGTGGGAAGGTGTCCCGCGCGCAAGATCGAACAGCCATATGTCGCGAGTTCCGATTTCAGGGTCGATGCGCGTCACGGCAAGCGTCTTCTCATCGGGAGATAGAGCCGGAACCGAGTAATTGGCAGGCTCCCCGACGGTTTCAAGCCGTCGCCCTTGCCGGTCAAACCACACCAGTTCGGTACTCGCCTGGCCCAGTGTCCGGTAGGCCAGCACTCCGTTCTGCGAGGCTGAAAATGCCGCAAAACCCGGAGCGGGAGCCGGTGGAAGAAAGAGCCGTTCGGCTACTGGAAATCTCTCCCCGCTCAACACCAGCCGCGCCGGATCGAGCGACTGCGCCATCAACGTGGCAGTCTGCATGGAAAGCAAATAACCAATTCCAGAGGAGGAAGCCGCGTACGAGGGATTGCCGTTGGCGCTCAACACTAGCTTGCTCCCTTTGGAATCCAACGATCCGATGTAGATTCCGGTGTTCTCCGGCCGCTCGCTCTGCGCCAGGTAAATGAAGTGTTGCCCGTCAGGGAGAAATTGGGGCCATAGGTGGAGCGTTTCCTGGCGCTCAGCACTCAGAGCCGTAACACGGCTGGGTTCCCCTCCGGTCGCAGGGACTCGATACAAACCTTCATGGTCGTTGCTGCTGAACAGGATCGAATCCTCGCGGTTCCAAGTCCCGCCGGGCCGGTATGATTCCGACGCATCGCATAGCACCTGAGGAGGCCCGCCGTTCAAGTCACTTCTCTTCAATTTTCCACCAGCGAAAAACCCGATAGAGTGGCTATTGGGAGACCAGAATATGGAGGCCACACCTTCGCTACCCTCGACCGGTTCTGCTGTGAGCGAGGAGAGGGGACGCAACCAGATCCGCAGCTTGCCGTCCGCGCCAATGCCACCGAAGGCAAGCTTCTCACCATCAGGTGATATCACCGGCAGGGCACCGTCCGAGAATTCGACATTTTCAGGGGCTGGAACAGAAAAGCGAATCGAGCGCCCATCGGGCACCCCTTGGCTGGTTTCTCGCAAATACGTCCCGGCGAGCACAAGAGCGATCAGCGTTGCCAGGCCGGCGATTATCCAGGGAACTCGCACCCTGCGTGGCCGCTCCCCGGCCACTGTTGGCCGGCTCTTCGCAGCCCATTCCAGTTCGGCACTCACATCTTGCGCCGATTGCCAACGGCCGTCTGGATCGGGCGCCAGGCAGCGCTCGATCACATGCGCAAGCTGCTGCGGGAGCTGATCAAGCAGCGGCGACTGCCCCTGCTCCACGCGTTTGCCCGTGGCCATTTCGTACAGGACAAGGCCCAGCGAATAAATATCCGTCCGCGCGTCGCACTCTTTCCCATCGCGCTGCTCGGGAGCCATGTAGGCCGGCGTGCCCATCACCATGCGAGTGTCAGTCAGAGTTTCATCCTTCGGGGATTTCGCGAGGCCGAAATCCAACACCTTCACGCCGCTTTTCGAAATCATGATGTTGCCCGGCTTCAAATCGCGGTGAGTGATTCCCTTAGCATGAGCGGCAGCGAGGGCGTCGGCGATCTGTTGGCCGTAGCGCAGAGTATCTTCGATGGATAGCTTGCCGCGTTTCAGGCGAGCGGCGAGAGTTTCGCCTTCGCACAATTCCATCACCAGGTAGTTCGGGCCGACGTCGTAAAGCGTGCAGATGTGCGGATGGTTCAACGCCGAGATCGCACGGGCTTCGCGGTTGAAGCGTTCACTGAACTGTTCGCGCGAAGTTTTCACGGCGACGGAACGTCCGAGGCGTGTATCCACTCCGCGAAACACTTCGCCCATGCCGCCTGCTGCCAGCGGCCCTTCGATCTTGTACGGCCCTAACTGCGTTCCAGGAGTCACGGCCGCGACGGTTGATCCGAGCAGGCTCGACGCGCCTTCCCAGGCGGGATGATCGAGGGGCGTTCCACCGCTGTCCTGCGCGAGCAGCGATTCGACTTCGCGGCGCAGTTCCGGATTGGCCCGTGCCAGAAGCGCGGCGCGCTCGCTTGGCGCGCACTCCAGCGCCGCGTGGTACAGGTCCTCGATCTGTTGCCAGCGTGAGGGGTCCATGACTTTGTGATCTTATTTCTTCAAGCCTGCCTGCCAGTTCAGCACCACCGTGTACGGCCGCGGTCCGCTCTTGGTCGCCTGCACTAGAAAACGCTTACCGTCCGCGGCAGTCCACATCCCAACTCGAAGTCATTCTCCCAAACGTGAAAGTCAAAACTCCGAGGGGTTGTGGATTCCCGGCCCGGAACGCCGGATTGGTCTGCAATTTCGACAGCCATTAGCCTTCCATCGCGAGAACGATAATAAAGTTCCCGGCCGTCACCGCGCCAGTGCGGATCAGCCCCGAATCCATTGGAGATTGGCCACTTGCCACCCGCCTCCACGGCCGTCCCGGCGGAGTTCATGGAAAATGACCGCACGTAGACCTCGTCTTGGCCGGACTCATCCGAGGTGTAGGCCACCCAATGGCCGTCAGGAGAAAAGCGAGCCTGGCGCTCGTTGAACTCCGTGGCCAGGAACGGGACCGGCTTCCTGTCGCCCTCCAGCGGGAGCACCCAAATATCCGTCCTTCGTTTTCGGGTGAACCACCGTGTACAGCAGGAAACGTCCGTCGCGCGACCAACTCGTGGCATACTTGTCCTCGCTGGACTTGAGCAGAACCTCCTCATCTTTCACGCCGTTCGCCGGCTTTTGATACAGGTTGTACGGGCCGTCCCGGTTGGAGCTGAAGATAATGCGGCTCCCATCCGGCGACCAGACCGGATTTGTGTCTACTGGACGAACCAAACGTAAACCGTGTGCTCGCGCCGCCTCGAGAGAGATCCAGCAGCCAGATGTTGCTGGGCGTCCGCCCCATTCGGCTTCGCCACGGCCAGCCGCGTCCCATCCGGCGAGAGCGCCAGGTTTCCATAACTGCCAAACTGCCCGGTTCCCCGACGGTTCCCATGACCTTGCCCTCCCGGTCGTACCAGGTGAGCTGCCGTCGCTGCCGCTTCGCTGGAACACCAGGACATCATTGGCCGAAGCCGAAAACGCTCATGGGCGCCGCCGCTCGTTATCACTAACATCTGGCTCGGCTACGGGCGCCGCCTGCCCTTTCAGCTCCAACCGGCGGTTATCGAACGGCTGGGCCATCAGCGTGCCTTCGCGAACAAAAAGCAGGTAGCCGGTGCTCGGGTCCGCCGAGGGCGCGTACACTGGCTGCCAGTTGCTGGCCACCAATGGCTTGGAACTCTGTTGTTCCGGTTTTGCGTCCACGGAGCCGAGATAAATGGCGCTCTTCCCCTCGTCAGTCGAGGCACGAATGTAGACGAAATGCCGCCCATCCGGCAAGAAGGAGGGACAGAAATGGGAGTTTTCGTGGCGCGCGGGATCCAGGGCAGTGATTTGAACCGGAACGCCGCCGGAGGCAGGCACACGGAATAAGCCGACCGCCGGTCGCCGAAGACGATCACGTCGTCCTGGTTCCAAGCGCCACATCCCCATAAATTGCCGCGCAGGTCCGTCACGGTCTGTGGGGGACCGCCAGTCGCCTCGATCTTCTTGAGCTTTTCTTCAGATGTATAGCCGATGAAGCGGCTGTCCGGGGACCAGAAAGGTATCCCGCCGGTGGTGGTGGCAGTTAAATCGCGTGATTCTCCCGACTCCAGGGAATGAACCCACAGCCGGTCTCCCGCGATGAAGGCCAGATTGCGGCCATCGGGCGACAGTCGGGGGGCTCGCTCGGTTTCCGGCACGGGAATCTGAAAACGGATTGGCGCCGCCGGAACGAGTGGCGGTTCGCGGAAGCGCAAAAACGCAGACCGAAGCCAAGCCCACAGTCGCCACAGCCGCCACGCTCCAACCCAGCCACGGGCGTCGAGTGCCGCCGGGCTTCGCTGCACCTTCAGGCAGCGGCGTGGAGGTTGAGGCCCACTGGAGCTCTTTGCGAACATCGCTGGATGTCTGCCAACGTTCAGCTGGATCTTCTTCCAAGCAGCGTTCGATCACATGCGTAATCCGCTCCGGGAGTTGATCAATCAGCGGGATTTTCCCTTGCTCAGCCCTCTTGCCCGTTGCCATCTCGTAAAGGACAAGGCCGAGCGCATAAATATCCGTTCTGGCGTCGCACTCCTTTCCTTCGCGTTGCTCGGGAGCCATGTAGGCCGGCGTCCCCATCACCACACGCGTGCCAGTCAGCGTGAGATCTTGTGACGACTTCGCCAGGCCGAAATCCAAAACCTTTACGCCACTCTTGCTGAGCATGATGTTGCTCGGCTTCAGGTCGCGGTGCACGATTCCTTTGGCATGTGCGGCGGCGAGGGCGTCGGCGATCTGCTGGCCGTAGCGCAGGGTGTCGGCGATGGATAGCTTGCCGCGCTTCAGGCGCGAAGCGAGGGTTTCGCCTTCGCACAATTCCATCACCAGGTAGTTCGGGCCGACGTCGTAAAGCGTGCAGATGTGCGGATGGTTCAACGCCGAGATCGCACGGGCTTCGCGGTTGAAGCGTTCACTGAACTGTTCGCGCGAAGTTTTCACGGCGACGGAACGTCCGAGGCGTGTATCCACTCCGCGAAACACTTCGCCCATGCCGCCTGCTGCCAGCGGCCCTTCGATCTTGTACGGCCCTAACTGCGTTCCAGGAGTCACGGCCGCGACGGTTGATCCGAGCAGGCTCGACGCGCCTTCCCAGGCGGGATGATCGAGGGGCGTTCCACCGCTGTCCTGCGCGAGCAGCGATTCGACTTCGCGGCGCAGTTCCGGATTGGCCCGTGCCAGAAGCGCGGCGCGCTCGCTTGGCGCGCACTCCAGCGCCGCGTGGTACAGGTCCTCGATCTGTTGCCAGCGCGAAGGAGTCATGAACCGTGGGTCCTGGGAGTTTGGACTATGGTACTACGGGGTGACGGTGGCAACCACCGCGCCCTTAGTGCCGCCGGCGGTGCGGGCCGCGAAACCGTCGCGAATCATCTCTACGTCCATTGCGGTAAACCGGAGCAGGCCGCGCTTCATCAGAGTGTAGTCCGACGAATTCCACACGGCTTTCATGACACCGCTCGCGGAATGCCGGTCGATTCCCTGTAGGATATGCGTGATCTCATGAACGATCACATTTGCCATGAGTGAAGGCAGCAGCCCGGGATCGGCCTGGGCAATGCGGTCGTAGAACACCTGAATATGCACCCCTTCGTACGGCAAAGCGTAAGCTAATGCGCCGGGATGAAATGCTTTGGGAGTATTCGCCAAAAAGCTGACCACCATCGCGTCGCGTTGCCCCTTGCAGAAGCTGAGCTCGCCGTGCCATTCGAGCTTCACTCCCGCCGACAGGAACAGGCTGGAGGCCTTCGCCGCCGCGTCCGCCACACCGGCGTGTTTGCCATCTTCGATACAAACCACCAGCCTCTGACTGTCGGACTTGCTAGCCGCCCACGCGCTGCCGGCCAGTATCGCTGCCATTGTGATCATCGCTGAGGTCTTCATCGTTCCCTGCCTTTCGCTGGGGTAAGCGAAAGCGGGAAGGAAGAACTACAATGGGCTAACGATTTTTCTTTGGACCGGTCACGATGCCGCCTGAATCCCCTGAAATCACTGAGTTATTAAAGGCTTGGGGCAGTGGGGACGCGGCGGCGCTCGATCAGTTGACCCCTCTGGTCTACGAAGAACTTCGCCGTCTGGCCCGGCGCTACATGCGTAACGAGCGCGCCGGGAACACCCTTCAGACCACGGCCCTGGTGAACGAGGCCTACCTCCGGCTGGTGGATGCCAAGCGCGTAGCCTGGCAGGACCGGGTCCATTTCTTCGCGGTTTCGGCGCAGATGATGCGCCGGATTCTGGTGGATGCCGCTCGGGCACGCGGCTCAGCCAAGCGCGGAGGCCAGGTGAAACGCGTAAATCACTCGACCGCTTTTAATCTGGATGAGATTCCGGACGTTTCCACCGGGCGCGACCGTGAACTAGTGGCCATCGATGATGCGTTGAATACGCTTGCCGAATTGGATCCTCGCAAGGCGCGTGTCATTGAATTGCGGTTTTTCGGGGGGCTCAGCGTGGAGGAGACGGCAGAGATTCTGAAAATCTCTCCGCAAAGTGTGATGCGCGACTGGAAGCTGGCCAAAGCCTGGCTAACGCGGGAGCTTGCGAAATAGTCCGACGGCACTGCCACCCTGCCAAACGGCAAGGTCAAACCAGGGCCCCGGGACGCATAATAGTATAGGAATGTGGGCCTTCGTTCGCCCTCGCTGAAACAGACACTATGTGGATTGTCCGGCTAGCTCTTCGCCGCCCTTATACCTTTGTCGTCATGGCCGTGCTGATCGCCATTCTGGGCGGGGCGGCCATCGTCACCATGCCGGTCGATATCTTCCCCTATATCGACATTCCCGATCGTCAGCGTGGTGTGGACTTACACCGGACTCCAGCCCGACGAGATGGAGAAGCGCGTCGTTACCAACTTCGAGCGCATGCTCACCTCGAATGTCAACGACATCGAGCATATCGAGTCGCAGTCCTATAGCGGCATCGCGGTCATCAGAATTTATTTCCATCCCAACGTCCCAGGTCGACATGGCCGTGGCGCAAACCACCGCCAGCCATGCAAATCGCCACCCGCATGATGCCGCCCGGAATGCAACCCGGCAATGTTCTCAGGTTTGACGCCGCCAGCGTTCCCATCCTGCAATTGGGGCTTTCCAGCAAAACCCTGAGCGAGCAGGAGATCTTCGATATCGGGCAAAACTTCATCCGCACGCCGCTCGCGACCGTGCAGGGCGCGTCGGTTTCCTATCCCCTCGGCGGCAAAGCGCGGGCCGTCATGGTGGATCTGAACCTGGATGAGCTGTACGCCAAGCAACTGGCGCCCATCGATATTTCGAATGCCCTGAATTTGCAAAACCTCATTCTCCCGGCCGGCACCGCGAAACTTGCCGGCACCGAGTATCAGATCAAAGTCAATAGCAGCCCGCTGGCGATTGCGGATTTCAACAACATTCCCATCAAGACCGTGAACGGAGCCACCGTCTTCATGAAGGACGTGGCGCAGGTCCGCGACGGCTTTTCGGTGCAGCAAAACATCGTGCGGACCAACGGCAAGCGCGGCGTTCTGATGACCATTACCCGCAACGGCAAGGCCTCCACGCTTGACATTGTCGCTGACGTGAAGGCCGCGCTTCCCCGGATTCTCGCCACGGTGACGCCGGAGCTGAAAGTGCTGACGCTGGGCGATCAATCGATCTTCGTGCGTGCGTCGATCACGGGCGTGGTGCGGGAAGCGTTGATCGCCGCCGCCCTCACCGGCATGATGATCCTGCTGTTTCTGGGGAGCTGGCGCAGCACGCTGATCGTGTGTATTTCGATTCCGCTTTCCATCCTGGCCTCGCTCTGCGTGCTGAGCCTTTTCGGGCAAACCATCAACGTCATGACGCTGGGAGGCCTGGCGCTGGCCGTCGGCATATTGGTCGACGACGCCACCGTCGCCATTGAGAATACGCATCGCAACATCGGCATGCGCAAGCCTTTGGTGCGGGCCGTGATCGACGGCGCCGCGCAGATTGCGATTCCGACGTTTGTCTCGACGCTCGCGATCTGCATCGTGTTCGTCCCGGTGCTGCTGCTCACCGGAACGGCGAGATATTTGTTCACGCCCATGGCGATGGCGGTGGTCTTTGCCATGCTGGCTTCCTACCTGCTCTCGCGCACTCTGGTTCCCACCATGGCGCATTATCTGCTCCGCGCCGAAATGTCGATGTACCAGCTCGGCATCGATGGCGAGGGCGCGGGAGGCAAGGGCCTCTTCTGGAGCGTTCACCATTGGTTCAACGGGCTGTTCGAGCGTCTGCGCTTCCGCTATATCGGCTTGCTGGATTGGTCGCTGCGGCATCGGGGGCGTGTTCTCGCCGCATTCGGCGTGGTTTTCGCCGCTTCGATGGGCCTGGTCTTGCTGGTGGGCGAGGATTTCTTCCCCACCGTCGATTCCGGCCAGATGCGGCTGCATGCGCGCGCTCCGGCCGGCACGCGCATCGAAGAAACCGAGGCGCGGTTTGCCCAGATCGATCGCGAAATTCGCGAGCAGATTCCGCCCGATCAGATCGACATCGATCATCGACGACATTGGGGTCCCGAACAGCTTCACCAGTTTGGCCCAGGGCGACATCCCCACGATTTCGAGCGCCGATGGCGAAATCCTGATCTCCTTGACCAAGGAAAAGCGCGGTTCCGCGCGGGATTATGAAGTGCTGCTGCGGAAACGCCTCAATCAGAAGTTCCCGGATACGACGTTCTTCTTCGAGCCGGCCAATATCACGAATCAGATTTTGAACTTCGGGCTGCCCGCGCCGATCGATCTCCAGGTGGTGGGCCGCGACGCGGCCGGCGGTTATAAGATCGCCCAGGCGCTTGCCGCCAAGATCGCGCGCATTCCCGGCGCCGTCGACGTGCACGTGCATCAGGTGGTGGATCAGCCCGATATACGCATGAGCGTGGATCGGGTCAAGGCCGGACAATTGGGCTTGACCGAGCGCGACGTCAGCGGCAACATGCTGATCTCGCTCAGCGGCAGCGGCACGGTGGCGCCGAACTTCTGGGTGAACTGGGCCAACGGAGTCAACTACTTTGTCGCGGTGCAGACGCCGCAATACAAGGTGAACAGTCTGGACGCCCTGTTGCGCACGCCGGTTACGTCGGGAAACATCGCCGTCAATTCCAACACGGCCGGATCGCAGGCCGGTACGGCGGGGGCGGGGAACACCTCGGTGGGTGCGTCTCCGAGTGGCGCGTCGCAGGCGTACGGAAACCCCGGAGCCATTGCGGGCAATACGCAGCTTCTCTCCAACCTGGTTACTTTCACCCGCGGCGTCAGCCCGGTGATCGTCAATCACTATAATGTTTGGCCGGTGTTCGATGTTTACGCCAACGTGGACCGGCGGGATTTGGGCGGAGTCGGCTCGCAAGTGGAAAAAATCATCGACCAGGAACGGCGCCCATCTGCCGCGCGGCACCACGCTCGACATGCGCGGCCAGTACGAGACCATGCAATCGTCCTTCTTCCGCCTGGGGCTGGGAATGCTGGTCGCCGTGGTGCTGGTGTATCTGCTGATGTCCGTGAACTTCCAATCCTGGCTGGATCCCTTCATCATTTTGACGGCATTGCCGGGCGCGATGGCGGGCATTTTGTGGATGCTGTTCGTCACCGGAACCACGCTCAATGTTCCCTCGCTGATGGGCGCGATCATGTGCATCGGCGTGGCTACCGCCAACAGTATTCTGATGGTGACGTTCGCCAACGACGAGCGGGCGCTGGTGCCTTCGGCGCAGGAAGCCATGCTTTCCGCCGGCTACGCCCGCGTGCGGCCGGTGCTGATGACCGCGATCGCCATGATGCTGGGGATGCTCCCCATGGCGCTGGGTTTGGGAGAAGGCGGAGAGCAGAATGCCCCGCTGGGACGCGCGGTGATCGGCGGCCTGTTGTTCGCCACCGTCACCACCCTTTTTGTGGTCCCGATCATTTATAGTTATCTGCGCACGAAACCTCCGGTGGATCATGAGCGCCGGCTAGAAGAAGAGGAGCGGAACGACTCCATCGATTCCGAGTGGAATTCGACGAAACCGTACTTAAGCATCTGATGCGATATACCGAGCCAAATCAGCCCGAAGAAATTGCCGCGCCGGGAAGCGCGGAAGAGCAATTGCGCCGGGAAGTAGAAGATCTGAAGCGGCAGCTCCGCGAGCAAAAGGGCTTGACCCACGGCGCCCCACATGGCGCGGCGCATGCGGCCGCGAAGCCCTGGAATCCTTCCGCCGTCACCATCTGGGCGCTCTTTCTGGGCGTGATCGTCCTCATCGTCGTGGCGTTTTTCGCCGGCTATATTCCGCTGCAGAAGCGCACGGCCGTGATCAACTCGCAGGCGCAGGAATACGATCAGGCGCTGCCGCGCGTCGAGGTCATCGAGGTCGGCGCCTCCTCGAAAGTCAGCGAATTGCAACTGCCGGGCAACATTCAAGCCGTGACCGAAGCTCCCATTCTGGCGCGTGCCGACGGCTACATCAGCCGCCGCTTAGTGGACATCGGCGATCGCGTCGCAGCCGGCCAGCCGCTCGCCGAGATCGAAGCGCCCGAGCTCGATCAGCAGGTTCTCCAGGCCAAGGCCAATGTGACAGCAGGCTCAGGCGGCGCTCGATCAAGCCCTCGCCAACGAACAGCAGGGCAAGGCCAACCTGGAACTGGCCCGCGTCACGGCCCAGCGCTGGGGAAGCCTGGTGACGGCGGGTGTGGTCTCCAAGCAGGATAACGATCAGTACCAGGCCCAGTATCAGTCGCAGCTCGCCGGCGTGAACGCGCTCGAGAAGGCCATCCTGGCTCAGCGCGCCAACATCGCGGCGGCCGAAGCCAATCTATCGCGCCTGAATGAAATGCAGAGCTACCGTATCGTCAAGGCGCCCTTCGCGGGAGTGGTCACCTTGCGCAATGTAGATGTCGGCGCGCTGGTCACCACCGGCAGTACCATGCTCTACCGCATTGCGCAGACCGGCACCCTGCGCACCTACGTCAATGTGCCGCAGACCAACGCGAGCTCCATCCACGCCGGCCAGCCTGCGCGGATCAGCGTTACTAATCTTCCCGGCCGTTCCTTCTCCGGCACGGTCGCCCGCACCGCGAATTCGCTCGATCCCAGCAGCCGCACTCTGCTGGTGGAAGTGCAGGTGCCGAACCCGGACGGCGCGCTGATGCCCGGCATGTACGCCCAAGTCGACCTCAGCAACTCGCGCGCGAATGCGCCCTTGCTGGTTCCCGCCGAGGCGCTGATGGTTCGCGCGGATGGCACCCAGATCGCGGTGGTCGGCCCGGATTCCATCGTGCATCTGCAGAAGATCGTGATCGGCCGCGATTACGGTGACCGTCTGGAAGTGCTGCAAGGTCTTCAGGTCGGCGATCGCATCATTGCCAACCCCGGCGACGACGCGCGCGAAGGCGTCAAAGTCGAAGCGGTCGAAGCGGCGGAAAAACCCCCAGCTCCCGCGCCACGCGCCGGAAAATAATCGCGCCGACGAGGGGCCCTAACTCGCCTTGAGCAAAACCGCGGTGATATTATCCGGTCCGCCGAACTCGCGCGCCAGCGCCACCAGCTTCCGGCACTTGGCTTCGAGCGAACCGTTCCCCGCCAAAACCTCGCTGATTCGCTCGTCGGGAGCCACGCCATGCAGCCCGTCGCTGCACAGCAGAATCTGCGCGCCAGGCGACGGGCGCACGCTATAGTGATTGACCCGTAGTTGCCCGGAGACGCCAATCGCCATGGTCAGTACGTGGCGCATCGGATGAATCTTGAGCGTTTCCTCGTCCAGTCCCAGCCGACGCCCGACCTCGTTCACCCAGGTTTGGTCGTCGGTGATCGGCCGCAGCTTGCCATTCTCAAACAGGTAAGCCCGGCTGTCGCCCACGCTGGCGATAAACAGGTCGCTGTCGTTTTCGACGGCGGCCACCAGAGTTGTGCCCATGCCTTCCATCGCCTGATCGGCGTCGGCTTCCTTCATCACCCGCTGATTGGCTTTGGCGAAGGCGTCAAGAAGATCGTCGGGCGATGTGGGAGGCGCGGCGGCTTCAAGCGTATCGCGAACCGTCTCGACCGCCAACCGCGACGCGTGTTCTCCGGCCTGTGCGCCGCCCATGCCGTCCGCCACCACGTACAGTCCGGCCGAGGGCAGAAGCAGAAAGCAGTCCTCGTTGTTGGTGCGGACGCAACCCGGGTCCGAAACTCCGAATGACTCAATCATTCGCTCACCGAATTATGCAAACCATAGGCTTACCGAAATTATACATAGCCCGAAAGGCCGGGGTGCAAGGCGCGGGTCCCAATGCACGCCGGACCGCATGTCTCCGCCCCACCGCGCGCCGAACTGCTGTCTCAAACGCCGAACCTGGTCCCAAGCGTGTGCCGCTCAAGGTTTTACCGGATTCAACAGCGCCTTCAATTGCAGGTAGGCGCGCTCTTCGTAATTCGTCTTGATGCGCTCCAGCGTTTCCAGGCGCGCGTCGTTGAGCCGCGTGTTCTGCTTCTTAAGGCTTAGGCCCAGCATCAAGGTTGCCATGTCGTCATCCGGCTGCCGGTCGAGCACCGCGCGAAAGCGGTCGGCGGCAGCGGTGAAGTCGCCTTTCTTCCACAGCGCGTAACCCAGATTGAAAATGTACACCGGATCGTTGGGATCTCCATCCAGCGCCTTGCGGAAAGAATCCACCGCCTGCGTCAGATTGCGCCGGTTCTGCGCTGCGCCCAGATCGTTATACACCTCGTTGAGCGGGACCACATCGGCCACCGTTTGGAACGCCTTCTGAGCTCCCGCGAAGTCGCCAGATTGAAACAGCGCCAGCCCCAGCAGGAAGCCGGCCTCGCGAAAATGAACGTCGTCGGGTGCGATCTTCTGCAGCCAATCCGCCGCCTGCCGGTATTCCTTGCGCTGGTAGTGCAGCCGTCCCAACTCGAAATCCGGGTGGCCGAAACGCGCATCTAAATGAGCCGCTTGCAGAAAGAACCGTTCCTGTTGTTCCGGCGAGCGGGCCAGCAGGCCGCGCACGTAATTTTCTTCCGCATCCAGGCGAACCGGCGGCCGCAAACTGCGGAAATCGGTTTCCGGAGGAGCCAACCGGGGCGTCAGCAACAGCAGCGCGCGCCACGCCAGATGCGCTTCGAGCGCAGGCAGGTCTTCCAGATTCCCGCTTTCGATGAACTCGGAGCTCTGCTTGAAGCGCCGGCGGTCGAAAATGCGCGCGGTAATCTTCAGCGAGCCGTCCGCGATGCCGTGAGCGGCGGCCGGGTCCGGCAGAAATTCGAAGGAGCCGTATACCACTTGTTCCGCGTCCAGCGCCTCGCCGATCTTTAGCATGGAAGCTTCGGTGAGGATGCTCAGCGGGCGCAAATTCAACTGGTGGTAAGCCTCTTCGGTTTCCGCGCGCGATAAACGTCACCGCCCCTCGCGAGCCAATCGCATCGCGCACGGTTTCGGCGATGCTCTCGCCGATCCAATCGAGCGACGCTTGCGCGGGATCGGTGACCGAGGTCCGGTTGGTGAACGGCAAAACCGCGGCGGTGTCGGCAAACACCGGGGCCGTGACGAAAATCAACAAGGAGACCACGAGCCGCATCGAGCGCATCAAGATTCAGTTTAGTGTACTGAGCGGTCACGCGACCGGCCTCGGCGGGGTGCGCTATATCTGTTTGGCTAGAAGTTCGTCCGCTCCGCTTCAGGTTTTCCGCAGACTAATACACAAGCTTCACAAACGACAGTTCCGGCATCAAGGGAGAGATGATACCGAATAAATAGTATCGGCATTTGATTGCTTCGCGTCGACGCATATAAGCCTGTGAGCAGTCTCCTCCCGCAACGGATTCAAATTGACACGGTTCTGGATCGCAACTGATGTTCGGCACTCCTCGAAGGCAACGCTCATAGTCGGCTTCAGCGAACCTTACTGCGGATTGACCAACCCAAAGCATAATTCCTACCGAAGCGCACGTCGCCAAGGTCAATAGAGCTGCAATAAGCAAAGGCTTCCTCAAGTCGAGAAAGACACCATTTATCGCCCAAAAGTTCCCATGCTCTCAGCTCAATATCCGGAGGGGACACGACGCGGGGGGCAATTCTCGATGGCAGCCGGCGTCCGGACCGGCGGTAGCGGCGCCATTCTTTCAAGTGAGAGAAATTCCCCGATTCTGCTACCTTTGCAGAGGAAGCATGGAAATCAATCCGGGCCACATATTGTCGATTGCGCTAGCCTCGGTTCCCACCATGTTGACGGTGCTGATGGGCATCCTCATCAACAACTCGCGGCTGGGAGACGTCAATTCCCGTATCGGCGATATAAATTCCCGCATTGATGACTTGCGTTCCAACATCGACGACCTGCGCTCCAACGTTGATTCGCGCATCAATGATTTGCGTTCCCACATGGATTCCCGCTTCGACGAGATGCGGAACGTCTGGCAGTCCGAGTTGCACCGGGTCGAAGAAGTACTTGACGCGCGACTCAAACACCTCGAAGAACGTTGATACCGGCCGAGTGATTGCCCGGTCCAAGAGACGCGATTGCTTGAGTCGCTTCGGCCAAGATTCCGGCATCATCGCCAAAACCGCTTAGCCACCGAATATCCGGATCGCGCCGGAACCACGTCCGCTGCCGCTTGGCGTATTGCCGCGTTTCGACGATCGTCGATTCGACCGCTTGCTGCAGCGTGAGCGCGCCGCGCAAGTGCAGCAGCGCCTGCTTGTATCCCAGCGCCTCGAAGGGTTTCTCCTGCCCTGTCGCTCCGCCAGACAGCAGGCCCTGGACCTCTTCGATCAATCCGGCCTGAAACATGACCCGAGTCCGTTTTTCCAGGCGCTCCTGAAGGGCGGCGCGATCCGGGTCCAGGCCCAGTTTGATCACCGCATATCCTTCGAGCGCGTGAGCTTTGGTCGGCGGCGGGAGGGCCTGTTGCGTTAGCAAACGCACTTCCAGCGCACGGGTGATCTTCTGCAAGTCGTGAGCGTGGATGCGCGCAGCCGCGCCGGGTTCCAGCCGCGTTAAAAGGCGATGCAGGCTCCCGGGACGAAGCCGTTCCCGTTCCAGCAGACGCTCGCGCAGTCGCTCATCGCGGCCAGGTAGTACCGGAAGCCCTTCAAGCAATGCGCGCAGGTAGAAACCGGTGCCACCAACCACTAGCGGCAAC
This sequence comes from Bryobacterales bacterium, assembly GCA_963779075.1. Lineage (GTDB taxonomy): Bacteria > Acidobacteriota > Terriglobia > Bryobacterales > Bryobacteraceae > Palsa-187. The sequence goes on along the minus strand of CAVZWS010000005.1, from coordinate 424,264 downwards.
CGTCCGCGCCCAGCGATTTCCGCAACTGACTTTGCGGGCCTCGCGGGCATATTCGCCGGCCGAGTAACTTTGCTGCGGCGTGAGCACGTCGAACAGATGATGGCGCACTCCGCGCCTTTCGCCGGGAGGAGTTTTCGCGGTCCCGATGTCAAAGCCCCGATATAGTTGGAGGGAGTCGCAATTGACAATTTCGCCGCCGAAATGTTGGGCCAGACACATTGCAAGTGCGCTCTTGCCCGAGCCCGTGGGTCCAACGACGGTCGCGAGAAACATCTAGGTATACTATAAATGGCGGCAAAAATAGCTCAGGCCGGCGAAGGTGGTTCCATGCGAAAAGCTCTGCTCATCATAGCGATTGCGAGTGTGATTGGAAGTTCCGCCTTACAGGCGCAAACTGGCGGCGCCGCTCCCAAAGTCGACAAAGCGTCCGCCTACTACCACTACACGCTGGCTCACATGTATGCCGAGCAGGCCAGCATGTACGGCAACCGCGGCGACTACGTTAACAAGGCCATCGATAACTACAAAGAGGCCATCAAGGCGGACCCCACCGCCGCCATGCTGAGCGAAGAACTTTCCGATCTTTATGTCCAGTCCGGCCGCTTGCGCGAGGCGCAGGCCGATGCCGAGGACGTGCTGAAGCAGAATCCCAATGATCTGAACGCACACCGTTTGCTGGCGCGCATCTTCACGCGCCTGGTGGGTGACGGACGCTCCGGCAAAGTGGACGAAGCCATGCTTCGCCGCGCCACCGAGGAGTATCAAAAGATCACGGTACTGGCGCCTAACGATATTCCGGCGTGGCTGATGCTGGCGCGCCTGCAAAAGGCGGCGGACAATTCGGTCGATGCCGAGAAGTCCTACCAGAAAGTTCTCACCATCGAGCCGGATAACGAAGACGCGCTTACCGGGTTGGCGCTGGTCTACTCCGACCTCGGCGATAACAAGAAAGCGGCGGAGCTGCTCAAGCATTTAGCCGACAAGAATCCATCGGCCCGTAGCCTGACCGCGCTTGCGGCCGCTTACGAGCAAATGCGCGATTTCAAATCCGCGGCCGGCGCGCTGCGCCAGTTGCTCGAAACCAATCCCGCGAACGATCGCGAAGTGAAGCGTAATCTGGCGCAGGATTTGATGCTGTCGCAGGATTACGCGGCGGCCCTGGCGATTTATAACGGGCTGGTGGCGGACGATCCCGCTGACGCCCAGTCCTACTTGAGGATTTCGCAGATCTACCGCCAGCAGCGCGATTTCCCCAAGGCTCGCGAGGCCAACGATAAAGCCAAGGCCGCCGAGCCGAATTCCATTGAGATTCGCTATAACGAAGTCAATATCCTCGAAGCCGAGGATCGCGTTCCGGAAGCCACCAAGCTATTAAAGGGATATCCTCGACAGCACCACCAAGAAAAGCTACAACCAGGCCGAGCGCGCGAATCGCGTGGCGCTGCTGGAGCGTCTGGCGGGATTGTACCGTTCCGTCGACCAGTTCGATCCGGCCATTGATGCCTACCGCGAGATGGCCGATGTCGACCCCGCGCTGGCATCCCGCTCGTCCGCGCAGGTTATCGACGCCTATCGCTCCGCGAAGGACTTTACCAAGGCCCAGCAGGAGGCCGATGCGGCGGTCAAGAAGTGGCCCGACGATCGTCTGATTCGCACCACGCGGGATTCGCTGCTGGCCGAAATGGGCAAAGTGGACGTCGCCGCGGCGGATCTCAAAAAATTGCTCGACGGCAAAGCGGACGATCGCGACACCTATATTGCCTTGGCCAATATCTATGACAAGGGCCAGCGCTGGAATGACATGGGCAAGGCGCTGGATGCGGCCGAAAAGTTGTCGGATTCCGACGAAGACAAAGAAGGCGTCTGGTTCATGCGCGGCGCCATGTATGAGCGCATGAAGAAATTGGACAAGGCGGAAGTGGAGTTCCGCAAGGTCCTCAAAGCCAACCCCGAGAACGCCGGCGCCATGAACTACATTGGTTATATGCTGGCCGACGCCAACCTGCGGTTGGAAGAGTCGCTCGACCTGATCACCAAAGCTCTGGACATTGAACCCGGCAATGGAGCTTATCTCGACAGCCTCGGCTGGGTGCAGTTCCGCCTGGGGCGCTTGGACGATGCCGAGAAAAACCTGCGGCTGGCGCTCGAAAAGACTCCGCGTGACCCCACGGTTCACGATCACATGGCGAACGTGCTGATGAAGGAGTCCAAGGTTCGCGAGGCCGTCTCCCAGTGGGAAACTTCGCTCAAGGAATGGGAAACCAGTTCGCCTGCGGACATCGAGCCGGATGAGATCGCGCAAGTAAGGCGCAATCTAGAGGCTGCCAAGAGTGCGCCTGGCTCGCGAAGTTCCACGCTAATAAGCCGCTCTGTAATTCAATTTTAACGAAGTTTGGGCATTCTTGCAGGATCTGGCCCTGGATTCTCTCTCGCTGTCTATCGCTGTCGTCGTCCGTCGCCTGCAGCGGCGCAGCGTGTCTGCGCTGCCACCGCCGCGCACCTAAGCTGTAGTCGCCATTGTCATCGACCAGTTTCGTTACGACTATCTGACGCGCTTTCGCTCCGAATACACCGGCGGACTGAAACGCATGCTCACTGAAGGCGCGGACTTCACGAACGCTCGCTATCAGCACGTTATCCAACCGTCACCGCGGCCGGGCACTCCACTTTCCTTAGCGGCGCGACGCCCTCCATTTGCGGAATCATCGGCAACGAATGGTGGGATCGCACGACGGCACGGTGGTGACCAGTGTTTCCGACACCCAAACCCAACTCCTGGGTGCCAGCGGCTTCGGTTCCTCGCCGTCCCGGCGTCTGCAATCCACCATCGGAGACGAACTGAAGATATCCGGCAAAGGCGGCAAAGTAATCGGCGTGTCCATCAAGGACCGCGCGGCCATCCTGCCGGCGGGCAATTCCGCTGACGCGCGCTTACTGGTTCGATAGCGTCACCGGGAACTTTGTCAGCAGTACTTATTATTTCGCGACGCTGCCTCCCTGGGTCGCCGGACTTTAACGCCGCATCGGCCAGCCGACAATTTGCGGAACGGAGTGGCTGGAACATAAGATGCCCGCTGCGGGACCGGCGCTTAACAGCGGATCGAGGCTACGCCCTATGGCAACGAGCTTATCCAGCAATTTGCGCTGCGTGCGTTGGCCGCAGAGAAATTGGGTACCGGGTCGCAAAGTGGACGTGCTGACCGTCAGTTACTCCGCCAACGACTACGTGGGACACCGCTACGGTCCGGACTCCGCCGGAGGTTCACGATGCGGCGCTGCGCGTCGATCTGTTGATTGGCGAATCTGCTGCATGCCGCCGAAGCCCAGGCCGGCGCCGGGAAATGTGCTGGCGGTTCTGACCGCGGATCATGGAGTGGCGCCGCTACCCGAGGAAAATCAGAAGCGCAAGATGCCGGGCGGCCGCGTGGATTTCGATCGCCGTGCGCGCACGCTCGAATCCTCAGCTGACGGTAAATTCGGCGGTTGCATTGGATTCCTATTCGCTCGGAAGCGGGCATCTACTTGAATCTGCGATACTGGGCGCGCCCAAAAGGCCGACCTGGCTGCGGTGGAAGCCGTGGCCGCTGCGGACGTGCTTGCGCGGCCAAGCAGCACGTGTTCGCGAGCGTCTACACCCGCACCCAGTTGCTGAATGGCGCTGGTGCAGTCCGATCCAGTCGGGGTCGACGCTCGCAATGGCTTTAATGCGGAGCGCTCGGGCAGCGTGATGCTGGTTCTGGAGCCCTATTGGATTTCTGGCGGCCACCGGGAGCCATCCACGGCATCGCCCTTACGACTACGATTCCCATGTGCCCATGCTGTTCCTTGGTTCGCGCATCAAGGCGGGGCGCTATGATTCGAACGTCGCGCCCAATGACATCGCGCCGACTTTGGCGACGATTCTCGATATCGAGACGCCTAGCGGCAGTTCCGGGCGCGTGCTTACGGAAATGCTGAAGTAGAGGTTGAAGCAGGAGGCTTGCGCCCGCTCTCGGCCGGCGCATTCAGCTCCGTGCCAGCGAACGGCTTGGGACAGGCTGCTAGAATAACCTGATAGAGGAGTCTGCGTATTCATGGTGAGATCTGCATTACGATCGGCGTTCCTGCCCGCCCTGCTGGCCTGCGCCGCCGCTGTTCTATCCCCCGCCACCGCCTCGGCGCAGTTGAAAGTGGGAATCGTCAACTTTCAGCAGGCCCTTCTGGGAACTTCGGAAATGAAAAAAGCGTCCAATGACTTGCTGGTGAAATATAAGCCTCAGCAGGATCAACTGGAGACGCTGCAGAAGGACCTGAACGAGATTCAAGCCAAGCTGCAGGACCCGAAGACACCGCCGGCGATGGCCGCGGACTTGCAAGCCGACGGACAGCGCAAGCAGCGCGACGCCAAACGCATCACGGAAGATGTGCAAGCCGGGGCGGAGGCGGATCGCAATGACATTCTGCGGCGCGGCACCGAACGCATGACGGAAGTAGTGAAGAAACTGGCGGATGAAAAGGGACTGGATGTAGTAGTGGACTCGGCCAACATCGTCTTCTTCAAGCCCACGCTCGAGATCACCCAGGAAGCCATCGCCGCTTACGACAAGGCTTATCCGCCTAAATAGGGCCAAATAGGCGCACACCGGCGAACGCCCATGGCTGGATACCTGGATGAATTCGGAGTAACCGACGCCCGGCGGGAGCGGTCTCCGCAAGCGCATCATCCTGTGGGGTCTGGCGGCGGTGATCGTCGGGATTTCAGCGTTCTTCTATTTCCGCAATTGGAGCGAGGAGCGGGCGCTCGACCACTTCATCGCCCTGCTCAAGCAGCAACAGTATCAGGCAGCCTACCAGCTTTGGCAGACGCCGGATACCGCCAAGTTTTATCCGCCCGAGAAATTCGCCGAAGACTGGGGCGCTGCGGGCGAGTACAAGAATCCCGCCGCGTTGCAGATCCGGGGAGTCGGACTCCTGCGATTCCGGCGTGGTCTTCGACATGGCATATCCCGGCGCCGACGACTTTGGCTTGTGGGTCGAGCGTCAGACCAAAGTCGTCAGCTTCGCCCCCTGGCCGCGCTGCCCCGGCCCGCACCTCAAGTCTGGCAGTTCCTGAAGTCGCGGTTTGGCGGCAGTTAATCCGAAGGCTACAGGGAGCGTCACCATCCGCAAAACGGAAAACGATCCGCCGGTTGACCCGAACCGTGACGGACCAAAGGCCTTTCCTATCGCCCTTGAGAGGGTGCAAATGAAAACTGGCGCGTATCGCTACGCGCGTCAAGGGGCGCACTTTGGGAGAGGCAATTAACCGAGGAGGTCTCACATATATTCATCAGCCGGGCTAGGACGATTTTTGCGAAATCCTAGAATGCCAGCTTCAGCGCAAGCTGAAGTTGCCGCGAGTCCTGCGCGCTCGAGATGCTGCCAAAATTCGCGGTGAACGCCGTGCGGTTCGGAATATTGAAGTTGGGGTGATTGAAAAGGTTGTAAGCTTCGGCGCGAAACTGGAGCTTCATCGCCTCAGTCAGTCGCATGTCTTTCTGGAGCGAGAGATCGAACTCCTGCAATCCTGGCCCAATCACGGCATTTCTGGGCGCGTTCCCAAATTTATATAACGCCGGCAGCGAGAAAACCGATGTATTGAACCATTGCTGCGGATTTTCGGGGCCGTCGTTCGGGTTGGCCGCTATGTTGGGCCGTTGCGCCGGACCGGCGCCGATATTGGCCTGATCGCTGGAGATGTTCACGGTAAACGGCGCGCCGGACTGAGCCGTGAAATTCCCGCCGGCCTGCCAGTCGCCCAGCAGCGCGTGTATCCAGCCGTTCGGCCTTCTCGTCAGCGGAAGCTGATAGATGAAGCTCACCACCAGGCGCTGGCGGTGATCGAAACTGGAACTCGCTTTCTCGTTCGCCATGTCATACACATTCTGCGGAACATTTGTCTCATTCAATGTGGCGCCCGGATCGGACGCATCGTCGATCGAATGCGACCATGTCCAGTTCGCGTCGAACATCAGCCCTTTGGTGAAGCGCCGCTTGGCGGCCAATGTCAGGGCATGGTATGTCGCCCACCCGTTCCAGCGGATGTCGCCAATCTGGCTTAATTGCGGAATCGGCCGGCGGGCCGCAATCGCTCCCGGACCGGGGAGCGGAACGTTCAGCACGGTCGCGCTATCCGCATGAACGGTGCGGGAACCGACGTAGGCCAGCGAGAGCAGCGTGCTCGAAGTCAGCTCATGCTCCACATTGAAGTTCCATACTTCGTTGTATTCGATCTTGAAATTGTGGTCCAGGTTATTGCCGCCCGCAGTTCCGATGGTACTCGCAGTTAATGCGTTCTCGGTCGTGAAGCTAGGCGAGAGCGTCACCGCCGAATTGACCGTTTTGGTCACAAAGAACGGCAGGTTCTGGGCCAGGTTCGTGACGATACTATAGGCAGCCTGATTGGGATAGATGCCAGCGCCGGCACGAATTACGGTCTTGGGACTGCCAGGGATGCGCCACGCAAGCCCGGCGCGCGGCGCGATACGCAACGCCCTCGGCACAAGCAGGCTGTTATTCCAGCCCGCCGCGGCAGACGTGACATACGGAATCGGAAGGAAGGGAAGCAGCGCGTTCGCCGCCGGAGAAATGGTCCCGGCGCCGTTGCTGGCAACTACAAACCGGCCGCCTGCGACGGAAGTATCGATCGCCGCTATTTGATTGTTGGCATCCGTGAGGTTCTGGTTATGCTCGTAGCGAATTCCAACATCGATCTTCAGATTTGAGTTGACCTGCCAGTTGTCTTGAACGTAGAGATGCCCCCAATTCGTATTCGCATCCATGGCGGCGCGCCCGAGTCCAGCCTGCGCCGTGGTTGGATACCCCAATAGAAAATCCGCGAACGCGTTGCCATTGGCCAAGCCCGGCGCCGTCGACGTCCAGCGCGGAGTGAATGAGAAGATCCCGCGCGCGCCGTTCGGATTCGCGGTATCCAGATCATAGTGCATGAAGTATCCGCCGAACTTGATGGTGTGCGTTCCTTTGTGCCAAATCACGTTGTCGTAATACTCGAAATCCCGGTTGTCACGAAACGTGAACAGAGACGGGTCGCCCATGGTCGCGAATTGGCCGCCAAAGGACACTTGCGGATACCCCAGGTCAAGCGGATTCGCGGTCACGCCTTGCAGCGCGGTCTGAGCGGCAAATTCGTTTCCGGCATTAGGGCTGGTCTGCCCCCCGGCCACCGTGAGAAATCCGAACCGCGACTCATTCAGCAGATTCGCGTTGAACACATGGGTCCAACTCGCGGCCCCATTGATGGCGTGCGTGCTCAGGTCACGGCCAAAACCCGGCAACAAACTCTCCTGCAGGACGCTGGAGCCGAACGGATCGGCCTGCCGGGCATCGAACAGCGACGCGCGAAGGAAGGCCGTATCTTTATCTGAAAACTGATGGTCGAGGCGTGCGCTGTATTGGTTCCCGTCGATGCGCTGGCTCCCGGTGGAGCGTAGGTTCTGCGCGGTCCCCAGCAAATTAGGCAGTGGGATCTGGGCCAGCAGCGCAACGGCGGCGGGATCCAAGCGCCCGGTCGGGATCTGGTTATTCAGAAACGGCTGGCGCTGCTGGCCGAAAATACCGGCCGGATCGAAAATCGCGGGCAAGCCGGAGAAGTTGCCCTGCCGCATCGCGGCTGTGGGAACCGAAAAGGTTTGTGTAAGCGACTTGCGGACCCTCTGTCCTTCATAACTCAGAAAGAAAAACGTTCGGTTCTCCTGCAGAGGACCACCAACGCTCCCGCCAAACTGGTTTTGGCGGAATGGCGGTATGGGCGCCGCCGCCGAGTCGAAGAAATTCTTGGCGTCGAACACGTCATTGCGGACGAACTCGAATAGACTTCCGTGAAAATTGTTCGACCCCGCTTTACTCACGATGTTGATGACTGCCCCCGACTTGCCCCCGAATTCCGGCGCATAGGACGTCTTCTCGATATTGAACTCTTCGATGGCGTCAATGGACGGTGCAATCACCAGGTTATTGAAATGCTCATCTGTTATCGCGACGCCATCCATCAAATAGAGATTGTGGCCGCTGCGCTGTCCCAGAACATTCACCAGGCTGCCTGCCTGCTGCATCGCATCGCCGCGCGTGCCTCCCGGAGGCCGGACAACGCCTGGACTTAGCATTGCCAGATCGAGAAACTGGCGATCCTTTACCGGCAAGTCGACCACTTGCTGGTGCCCGATTACCTCCCGGATTTCCGCGGACGCCAATTGCACACTGCCATCGTCGGCCAAAACCGTCACCACGTCTGTTTTGCTGCCCACCTCCAAGGTGAAGTCGCGCCGCAGCCGGGCGCTGGCGTGAATCTCAACCCGCGGCAACACGGATTGCTTGAAATCCGCCGCGCTTACCGTCAAGGAATACACGCCCACGGGCAGGTGCGGCAGCAGGTATTCGCCGGAGCTGTTGGCGGTCGCGGTGAACTCCTGCCCTGTTTCCAGGTGCTGGGCCACGATCATCGCCCCAGGTAGCAAACCCTTGGACGCGTCCTGCACGCTGCCCGAGAGCTCCCCCGTATTCATCTGTCCAAAAGCGACAAGTCCGCCAAAACCGCCGAGCAGAAGCGCGAGGCTATAAACGGACTGCATTCAGTGATCTCGATGAAGGCAAGTCTATCGCAAATGGGGCGTAGTGCAAGTTCGAAAAGATGGCGTCCTCGCCTCACTTCTGACGCGAGACTCGCCAGAATGAGCACTAAAGAACATCATGTTTTGCCTCCCAAGCGATCCCTGAATGACATTCTATGCAGGCTACTTTGAACCTATCATGCGGTTTGCGGGGCATGATACAGTGAGGGTTTCGCTTTTAGGGACCATCTGTGCAGATTTTTCTTCAGGGAAAACTTTTAGGCGTCGAAGACTTCCTGCTGGCGCCGGCCGGCGGGGAGCGCGATCACGCTTTCACGGGCCGCTCGCATTGGGTCAGCCTGCTGGGCGAGATCCTGCCCCGGGCTTTGCTGGCGGAACTGGGGCTCGCCAAAATCTTGCTCGGTTCAAGCGGCGGCGGCCAGTTCCTGGTGCTGCTGCCCGACGAAATGCGCGCCTCCGCGGATGCGTTTCTCACGGCAGCGGCTCGGGAAATCGCGGCGCTCAGCGACGGCGTGGTGAAACTGATCTGGAGTGTCACCGAGAATCTGGGTGACTGGAGCGACGTCCGCAAACGCCTGCACGATCAGATGAGCCTGCTGCGCGGCACGCCTGCGGCTGGCTTAACGCTCGAAGACTTCGCGCTAAGCGGCCGCGAATCGGCCAACGACGCGGAACTGTATTTTGCCAGCCAGCTCGGCTGGAAGCTGCGCGACGCGGAAAGCGTTGGCTGGTCGCCGGAAACGCCCGGACGCATCATTGTTTCCGATAGCAAAACCGGGGTCGGCGAAGGCAAACACGTCTGGAGCCTCACCGGTTCGCAGGAATCGCTGCCGTTTCGCGCGCCATGCCGCGCCCAATGACGCGGGCACCGAGCCGGCTTCCACCGCTACGCTGGCATCGCGCGCCGCCGGACTCGGCACCTGGGGCGTGCTGCGCGGCGACGTGGACAATTTCAGCATTCGCATCCGCCGCGCCGAGAGCATCGAACAGCACATCCAGCTCTCCGTGATGTACAAACAATTTTTCGCGGGCGAGCTCGAAGTGCTGTGCTCCATGCCGGAGTTCTGGCGCAAGGTGACGGTGATCTACTCGGGAGGCGACGATTTCGCGGTCTATGGCGCCTGGGACGCCCTGATCGGCCTCGCGCGCGAAATGGAGCGTCTGTTCCGGCGCTTCACCGAAGCTAACCTGGCGACTTCGCGGGCCCCGAAGGCAAGACCATCACCATGGCGCTGGCGCTCGCACCCGCCGAAGATGCGTCGCTCGGATCGGTATTTGAAGAAGCCGGCCGACGCCTGGAAGCTGCGAAATCGGCCGACAAGGATTGCATCTGGCTGCTGGGCCGCACGCTCGAATGGAAGCAATTTAACGATGCCGCCGATTTGAAGGATCTGCTACTGCGCATGGTGACGGATTTCGGAGTCTCCGCGCAATACTTGAAGGACCTGTGCGGGATCTACCGCGAGACACAATCGAAAATGTCCAAGCGGCAGGCGCGCAAGATGGGCGGCGAGCGGCCGTGGCGGTATCATAGACGCATTCGCCGCATCTTGAGCGCCGCGCGGCCGTTCTCCGGACCCGCGCGTGGCGATTACCAGAAGGCGCGCACCGCGCTGATCGCGGATCTGATCGGCAGGAGCGCGGTCACCGTGAAGTTGCGCCCCGCCGGTAGAGTAGCGCTAGAATGGGCGAGATTGTCAGCGGAAGCGTAAAGGAAGAACTGAATGTCTGATGATGTGCAACCGGAAGTGACGTTAGCGGCGGAGACGCCCGCGCCGGAGCCGGCCGCGCCCGAAGCTCCAGCGGCGGAGACGACCGCGGCTGAGACTGCCAGCGGCGGCGACCGAAGCGCCTAAGCAGTCGGGCCCAAGCCGGAAGGCCGTCCGCAAGGGCAGCGTCCCGCAAGGGCAGCAGCGGCGCGAAGATCGTCCGCCCCGCCCGGAGCGTAGCGGCGGCGGGCGGGAGCGCGAGGGTCGAGGTGGGGAACGCGGCGAGCGGCCCCCAGGCAATCGGCCGCACGGTGACCGTCCCGGCGGCGATAGAGGTGACCGGCGCGGTGACCGTCCCGGTGGTGGCCGGCCATTCGAGATGGCGCCGGAGATTGAACTCGAAAAATTGATCTCCGACAGCCTGTATCTCGACAACCAGGCCCACGCGGTTGTCGCCCGCATGCGCGACATGGATTCCGGCACCAAGAGCCAGCTTCGCCGCTTGTATAACGCGGTGCGGCGGGCGGTGCGCGCTCCTGAAAGCGAACGCCAGCATCACTTCGTCATGTTGCGCGCGCGCCTGGCTTACACCATCGCGCGCCATTCGCTGCGCAGCCTGGATGCGCTGGAACGCCTGCTCTTGCAGGTCACGCGCCGCAACGACGCCCGCGGCTATGAGCGCTTCAAAGATTTATTCGAAGCGATTGTCGCTTACAACGAATAGAAGACCAAGAGGACTATGAGCACACATACCGCCCAGACACAGTTACAACTGGTGGGCAAGCTGATTCTGTCGGGCGAGCTGCACTGCGAAACGGGATTGCACATCGGCGCCGGAAAGGGCTCGCTCGAAATCGGCGGCGCGGATAATCCGGTGGTCAAGGATGCCTTCGGCCTTCCTTATATACCCGGCAGCTCGCTGCGCGGCCGCATCCGTTCGCTGCTCGAAAACGCGCTCGGCCTGACCACGCCCGCCGAGTTGGTGTATCTGTCCAAGCGCAAAGGGCAGGAGGTCCGCATTCACCAGAGCGACCGCCCCGATGACGAAATCTGCCTGCTGTTCGGACGCAATCCGGGCCGCATGGACCGCGTCGCGGGGGAAGCGCTCGACACTCGCGCGGCCACCCCAGCGCGTCTGGCGATCTATGACGCGCCCTTGGATGCCGCCAGCATCACGCCGCAGATGCGCGAGAATCTGGACGACGAAATCACCGAAGTGAAAAGCGAGAACGCCATCGACCGCATCACCTCGCAAGCCAACCCGCGCACGCTGGAGCGGGTTCCCGCCGGTGCGCGTTTCCATGTGCGCATGGTGCTGGATGTACTATGCGAGGAAGACAAAGCCTTGGCCGCGCGGCTGATCGAAGGCCTGCGCCTGCTCGAAGACGATGCGCTCGGCGGCGGCGGCTCGCGCGGCAGCGGACGCGTGCGTTTCGCGAACCTCAAGCTGGTCTGGCGCAACCGCACTTTCTATTCGACCGGCGGCGCGGAAACGGAATTGGCGTCGGCCGCGGATCTGACGGCGGTCCAGGCGCTGGCCAACGACGCCTCCTTCGGCGAAAAACTGGCGAGTTAAGCATGCCCTCTGTTTTGGTTCGCCTGCGGCCTACCGGGCCGTGGCGCATCGGTCCTGATTCCGGCGATCGCGATCGCGTGGAGCGCATTTACCACAGCGACGCGCTCTACTCCGCCGTGTGCGGTGCGATGGCGCGTCTCGGCGCTCTCGATGAATGGCTGGATGCGACCGCGCGAGCCATCGATCACGGCCGCGAACCGGCGGTGCGCTTCAGTTCCTGCTTCCCGTTTCACAACGAGACTCTGTATGTGGTGCCGCCGCAGCACCTGTGGCCTCCTCCGGCGTCCTCCAAGATTCGCTGGAAAGGCGCGCGCTTCGTGCCCTTCGCCGTAGTCGAATCGCTGCTCGCCGGCAAGCCACCGAGTGAAGATGCCTGGACCGTCGACGGCGAGAGCGAATGCCTCATGCCCGCGACTGCTACCGCCGGTTCCACCCTGTTCCGCGCTTCGGTTCGATCCAGCGCGGCGGTGGATCGCGGGGGCGACGCCGCAACGCCGCACTCCGTCGCTTGCCTTGAATTCACCACCGGCAGCGGATTCTGGTTCATCGCCGAATTTGCCGATGACGCCGCGCAGGAAGCCCCCGCGTATGAAACGTGGAGCGAACGCGTCAAAGCCGCCATCCGCCTGCTTGCCGATTCCGGATTCGGAGGAGAGCGCTCCCGTGGATGGGGACGGTCGCAGACGCCGGAGTTCCGCGACAATCCCGCGCTCCTGGGTGCTCTTCCCGAAGGCGAAACCGGCCACTGGATGTTGTCGCTGTTCCATCCCTCCGTCGGCGATGCCGTCAACTGGCAGCGCGGCGACTATTCGCTCACCACTCGCGGCGGCCGCGTCGAAAGCGAATCCGGCTGGGGACAGATGAAGAAGAACACCCGCATGGTGGCCGAAGGTTCGGTGCTGGTCTCCTCCGCCCAGCCGCGCGGAGCAGCCGCCAACGTTGCGCCCGATGGCTTCGCGCATCCGGTCTATCGCGCCGGCTTCGCACTGTCGCTGCCGGTGCCTCTGAAGGTTCCCGCATGAAGTACCGCGTCACGTGCCTCACGCCCACGCTGGTCGGCGACGGCCAGAAGCTGGCGCCTATCGACTACATGGTGTGGAAGGATCACGTCAATGTCCTCGACCAGCGCCGCATTTTCCGCCTGCTGGCCAAGGGGCCGCGTCTGGAAGGCTACCTCGCGCAGCTTAAGAAGGCCGACAAGCTGGACTTCGCATCTTGGGGAGGATTCGCCCAGAATTTCGCCGGCCGCCGTCTGCCTTTCGAACACGCGAGTTCGATTCCGTTTTATGAGCGCGCCCCGGCGGCGGAATTGTTCATCCCGACTTTTGCCACCAACGCCAGCGGCCCCTATCTGCCCGCCACTGCGCTCAAAGGAGCGCTCCGCACCGGTTCCGTATTCGACCGCTGGACCGAAAACACCGTGCGTGAGCTTGCCGAGCGCGTCGAAGACCGCGTCCCGCGCTACTTCGCGACCCGCGCCGAGGACGCCGTGCTGGGCGGATCGGGAACCAATCGCATGCGCCGCGTGTCAGTGGCCGATTCGGGTGTTGTCGCCTACACCGGCATGAAAGTCTATCTGCTGCGCACCGCGACTCTCATCGCGCGCGGCGAAGGCCGATTCGAGCTCGGATGGAAATCCGCGCGCGGTTCGGTAGACGCCAAGCGCGTCAACGATAGCACTCCGTTCTTTGCCGAGATGGCAGCGCCTGGAACCGCCTTCGACGGCGATTGGCGCGAGCGTTCGACGGGCGACCGCGTCAAAATGTTCCAGGCCTCGAACCGTTACGCCGAGGGACAGATCCAGCGCCATCGCGAATACGCCGAGCGCACCGGCATGACCAAGCTCGTCGCCAAGCTCGATCAGCTCGCTGCGCGTCTGGCCGAAGTCCGCGCCAGCGACCACGCCTGCCTGTTATCGATCGGCTGGGGCGGGGGACTGCTGGGTAAGTCCGCGTACCTCAAGACCGAAGACGATTCCTACCGCAAGATCCTGCGCCAGATGCCGCTCTATCAGCGCGCGATCCAGACCGGCATGCCGTTCCCCAAAACCCGCCGTGTGGTCTTCGAAGGCAATCAGCCCGCCAGCCTCCCCGGCTGGGTGATGCTCGAAGTTGGCTGACGCCTGTGATAGCATTCTTGGAATGCGAACTCTCAAAATCAGTTTTGCCCTGACGCTATTAGCTGCGGTCGCGGGGGCCCAGCAAGCGGCCGACAAGATCGTAGCCACCAACTCCGAGATCATGGCTATGGTCGCCAAAGCCAAGGCCGAACGCAAACCCGACCAGCCCACCTTCGCGCAGCCATTGCTGGCGCTCGCGCCTTACGGCGCCAATCTCGAATACCGCGCCGCCATTGGACCCTCCGCCGTTCACAAGAAGTATGCGGAGTTTTTCTACGTGGTTGATGGCTCTGCCACGCTGGTGACCGGCGGCAAGCTCGCCAACGAGAAGAGCAACGGCGACAATCTTTCCGGCACCGGCATCGAAGGCGGCTCCCCGCGGCAAGTCGCCAAGGGCGATTTCGTCATAGTTCCTGAAAACACGCCGCACTGGTTCAGCACCATCAACGGAACCATCACCCTGATGTCGTTCCGTTTGCCGCGACCCTAGTTCGCAGTCACCAGACGGCGCACGTCTATATCTCGCATCGCGCTCGCACTTTGGCGCCGCGACTCACGCGGCTCGCGCGATCCGTCGCGTAAGTTGTGGACAAGAGTCCTGGGTTCTGCCATTGGAAGCCAGGTCACGGGACGGGAAGAGTACTCGAGTCCACTCCCCGTAAGCGTCATGTGCAATGGCCGAATCACGCGCGTTACAGTGACCCACGCCGTTGCGGGTTAAGAAGCGGATCGAGGGCCCTCTAGTAGCGCTTTCTGAACGGGGCAAGGCGATGCGACGCCATAGGTGCGTTCATTCGCGCTCGCGCTACTGCGCTTTACAGGCAAAGTTGGCGGTGTCGTTGATGCTCCCGACACCTTTATACACGGCCATCTGCGGATAAGGGCAGAGCGGGCGAGTTCGGTCGACGACATTGTTGGTCACGTGAGTCGCGAGAATCTGGGCCGGTGGCTCGGACGATTCCTTCCAGCGTTCCAATGCGCCCATGACGTTGAACTGGCTGGGGCCTTCTCCGCCGCGGCAATGTTGCATTCCGGGAACCATGTAGAGGCGGAACCAATTGTCCTGATTGCCACCCAGCTTCGCTTCGACGCTAGCGCGATAGTTGATGCTGTTTTCCGGCGAGATCAACTGATCGGCCCAACCGTGATACATGAGCAGCTTGCCCCCGCGATCGCGAAAGGCGCTCAAGTCCGGATTAATCGCGTGAATAGCACCTAGCTTCTCGTCTGCGTCCGCCACGTCGCGGTCCAGGTTGAATGTGTGCCAGTCCCACGAGGCATCCCCGTGCAGCGCATATTGAAACGTGCTCAGCGCGATAGGGAACGGATTCGGATCGGACATCCGCGTCCAGGCGTTCTCGCCGCCGTAGGGCATCCCCGGATAAACCAGCGTTCCGTCTTTTCTTTTTGCGGGAGCGTACATCGCTTGAACCGACTCGATCTGCGCGCCGGTAAGGCACGAGGCAGTATCGGCGCCTTTGCAGAGCAGCGTCTGCGGGTCGAAGCGGCACGTTTTCGGATTGCTGAGCAGCCCGTCCTTGATGCCATCGAGCCCGTCGCACGCTGCTACGACCGCCGAATGGAGCATCGCCAGTTTGTTGGTGGGAACCAGGTGAGCTTCGTCTTTCTGGATGATCAACGCCGCCTGCATGTCCCATGCGTTCAGATGAAGCATGTAGTTCGCAGGAGCTCCCGCGATAATGGCGTCGTAATCTTCCGGGTAGCGCTGCGCTTCCTGAAGACCCTGCCGTCCTCCAGTTGAACACCCGTTCCAGTACGACAACCTGGGAGCGCGGCCGTAGCGTGCCTGAATCAGCGCTTTGGCGTGTACCGTCATTTCATGCACCGCGCGGTATGCGTAATCGACGATCTTTTCCGGATGCCCCGGCGCGAATTTAGCATCACCGCCCTTGTGCCCGGTATCGGTGGAGGACGTCGCGTAGCCCTCAACCAGCGCGGCCGCCATTGCAGCGTAGCTGATATTGCCGGCCCAGCCGCCACCCCCGACTGCTTCATACTTGCCGTTCCAATCCTCAGGCAGCCACACTTCCACGCCGATGCTCGAATCTGCCGTGGGATGGAGCGTCGCCGCTACGCGGCAGAACGCGGGAACGTTAACGATTGCGTTGGACGGCTCCTGCGTCTTATACGCGCCTGCCGGGATCGTATCGGCGGCGGTGATCGTGGCCCCGGGGAATTTGAACGAAGCCATGCGTTCGCAGGGCAACTGCGCCAGCGCAGGCAGCGCAGCCAGGAGTGACAACGTAGCAGTCGATAGCCGGCGCATGTCTATGGCAACCCCAGCAGCACCGCAGGATTGGTTTTGTCCATCGCATCCAGTTCCTTGTCGCTGATGCCCGCCTTGCGCAGGATATCCAGAAACATCTTCCAGCCATCGGTATGGACGGGATTGATCGCCTGACCCAGGTCGCTGGACAAAATCACGTGATCGGCGCCCACGCTGCGGATGACGTTGACGTAGACCTCCACCGGAATCTTGCCGTTCGCCTCCTGCGTCGGCAGCAGCGAGGCGCCGCACAGTTCAATGTAGGCGCCCATTTTCGCGGCTTCCTGCATTTCGGTGATCGTCATGTGCTGAGCCTTGGCCAGCGGATGCGTCACGATGATATGGTTGATCCCCAACTTTTTCGCCTCGCGCACCAGCAGCAGATCTTCGGAGGCCGATGAATGGCCGGTGGCGAGAACAATGTTCTCGCGCGCGATGATCTTGAGCACTTCCATGGTCTCCGGCAGCAGCTTGCCGTCGCGTTGGATCGGCACGAACGGTCGATTCTGCTTGGCAAAGGTCACGTCGTTTTCAGAGTCGAAAATCGGCATCCACACCACGCGCAGCTTCTTGCCCTTGAACGCCGCTGCCTGCCGCACCGCCTCTGGATTCACGCCGCCGACGGCGCGGTCGAGCGCAATGGCGCCGAAGATCTGGATGCCCGGCACGATCTCGCTCACCAGGTAGGCCGCCTGCACCGTCGGGGCGTAATGATTTTTAAGCACGATGGCGCGCATGCCCGCGGCCTTGGCGATCCGGGCCAGCTCCAGTACGTCGATGCTGCGCGCGGCGCTATCCGGGTCGCCGTGCGTGTGGGTGTCGACGATGCCCTGCAATTGGGCGAACGACATCCCGGCCGAAATCAGCATCAGCAGGGCGCTTCTCATAGGCTTAAATTCCTTCCACGGATACCATCTGGCTATCGGCGGCGCTCTCGCGCAAGACCTTCAGCGGCTGGTATTCCGGGTCGTTCAGGAACGCCTTCACCGCCGCCTGATCCGGGAACTTGAGCAAGACGATGCGCCCCGGCTTCCAGTCGCCCTCCAACATTTCGGTAACTCCGCCGCGCGCCAGATATTCACCACCATGCCTGCTCACAATGGGCGGGACGCCGCGCTTGTAGCCTTCAAAGGCGGCCTCATCCTTGATGTGGATGTCGACAATAACGTAAACGGCCATAGCTAGAAAGTATACCGTTTCAAATGGTACTAAAGTACCGGAGCGCCTGCCCCTCTAACAACCTTTAAGGTCATGGGATTGCGTGTTAACATCGAGATGTAAGAGACGAAGAGAGGGAATGATCCCTCCGAGTGGACCGCTGGCCAGGCAGACATGTACAATGCGTTCTTTGGTTTTACCGAGAGCCCTTTTAATTTAAGCCCTGATCCTGCGTTCTTTTTTCGCAGTGAGCAGCACGAAGAGGCACTCGCCAACCTAGTCTACGGCGTACAAGCCCGTAAGGGCTTTATCGTGCTTGCGGGCGAGGTGGGCACGGGCAAAACCACCATGCTCGAATGCCTGCGGGATTATCTGGAATCCCAATATATCGAGTTCGCCTTCCTGTTTAATTCGCGCGTCAACTGCGAACAGTTTTTCGAGATGATCGCCTACGATCTGAACCTGCCGTGCCAGCGCACCTCCAAGACCGAAGTGCTGTTTGCCTTGAACCAGCTTCTGGTGGAGCAAGCGCAGCTGGGACGGACCGTGGTGTTGATCGTCGACGAAGCGCACAACCTGGAATGGGACGTGCTGGAGGAAATCCGTCTGTTGGGGAACCTGGAAAATCGCAACGGGAAACTGTTGCAGATCATCCTGGCCGGGCAGCCGGAGCTGGACCGCAAACTGGATGCGCCGAACCTTCGCCAGTTGAAACAGCGCATCGTGCTGCGCTGCAATCTGCACTCGTTTACGCTGCGGGATGCGGTGGAATATATTCAATCGCGCCTGTCGAAGGCCGGAATGCCTGACCAGACGGTGTTCTCCGAGGAATTGATGGCGGAGATTCATCTGCGCGCGCAGGGCACGCCGCGCCTCATCAATGCGATCTGCGACAACCTGCTGCTCACGGCGTTCGCCGAAGAGAAAAAGGTCTGCTCCAAGGAAATGCTCGACGAGATCTCGCGCGACCTGCGCCTGGAGTGGCCCGGCAGCCATCGCATCCGGGCCCGCATGCCGGACGAATCCTTCGAGCGCACTTACTAGGGCGCAGCTGCCCGCGATGCGAGTAGAATAAGTGTAGTGAGCCTCGAAAAGACGACGGATTCCGTCAACCCCCTCCCGCAGGATGAACTCGAAGCCGCTGCGCCCCTAGCTCCGGCGCCTGTAATTACTTCAGAAGTCCAAGCGCAAGACGAACCGCCCGGACCGCCGATAGAACCGCCGCGCGGCGCCATAGCTGAGTGGGCTATCACCATCCTGCTGCTGCTGTTTCTAACCACCACTCTGGTGCAGGCGTACGTGATTCCCACCGGCTCCATGGAAGACACGCTGCTAATCGGCGATCATCTGTTGGTCGACAAAATGGCTTTCGCACCCACCGGCGCGGTGAGCAAGCATCTACTCCCCTATAGCGATGTCAAGCGGGGCGACATCATTGTCTTTCGCTATCCCGTCGATATCACCATGACCTTCGTGAAGCGCGCCATGGGCATTCCGGGCGACCGCATCCGCATCGTCAACAAGCAGGTGTACCGGAACGGCGTCAAGCTCGATGAGCCGTATAAGGTTCACAAGTCCGACCAGATCGATCCCTACCGCGATAACTTTCCCAGCGAACCCAATTCCATGGTCTACCCTGGCGCCATGGATATGCTGCAGAACCACGTGGTGAACGGCGAAGTAGTGGTCCCGCCAGGCACCGTTTTCGCCATGGGCGACAATCGCGATTCTTCGCTCGACAGCCGCTACTGGGGCTTCGTTCCGCGTGAGAACATCATCGGCAAGCCACTGATCATCTATTGGTCCTATGATGCGCCTACGGACGAATTGCAAAACCCCGCCATCGGTTTCGACCACCTCAAGGACCTGGGTCTCAATTTCTTCAGCAAGACCCGCTGGCGCCGGACGTTCATGCTGATTCACGGGTATTACAAAAACTAAGGCTGCATGAGAAAATTTGCAGATTCGGCGCGCGATTTCATTCACGAGTGGTCTCTGAACATCCTGATTTTGCTGTTCGGCACCACTACCCTGGTGCAGGCGTTTATCGTGCCAACCGGCTCGATGGAGTCCACCGTCCTGATTGGCGATCATCTTTTAGTGGACAAGCTCTCGTACGCCCCGGCGGACCCGATCACCAAGCATTTGCTGCCCTACACCGAGCCCAAACGCGGCGACGTGATCGTGTTCCGCTATCCAATGGACATCCGCCAGAACTTCGTCAAGCGAGTGATTGGCATCCCCGGCGACCACATTCGCGTCGTGGACAAAGTGGTGTATGTGAACGGCCGGGCGCTTACCGAGCCTTACACCCAGCACATCGATCCGCGAATCGAGCCCTACCGCGATAATTTCCCGTCCCAGCCCTACGGTCCGGTGGCTGACCGGGCGCAGGAAATGCTCGCCAACCACGTTCAGAACGGTGAATTGGTGGTGCCGGCGGAGAACTATTTCGCTATGGGCGACAATCGCGAGAACTCCCTCGACAGCCGCTATTGGGGCTTCGTGCCGCGAGAGAACATTATAGGCAAGCCGCTGGTGATCTTCTGGTCCTTTGACGCGCCTACCGAAGAATGGGCCGGCGACAGCGGCAATCACTATGTAGACGTGGTGCGGAACTTTTTCACCAAGACGCGATGGAACCGCACGCTAAAGCTGGTGCGCGGAATTCCGATCGAGTAGCAACTCGCATTACCCATGTCGCATTACTACGGTCTGATCCTGGCGGGCGGCCGCGGCACCCGGTTTTGGCCGCGCAGCCGGCGCAGCCGCTCCAAGCAGGTCCTCAAATTCTTCGGGGACCGTAGCCTGATTCAGCAGACGGTGGACCGCCTGCGGCCCGTGCTTCCTCCCGAGCGCATCTGGATTCTTACCAGCCCCCAGCTACGCGCTGAGATTGTCCGCCAGTTGCCCGAGGTTCCCAAACGCCAGATTCTGGCCGAGCCGGCGCAGCGCAACACCGCTCCTGCAATCGGACTAGCGGCGCACATTCTGCAGTCGATCGATCCCAACGCTCTGATGGGAGTTTTTCCGGCGGATCACGTGATCGCCAAGCCCCGCGAATACATCCGCCTGCTGCGTCCCGCTTTCAAATCTGCCGCTGAAGGCAACATCGTGGTGCTCGGCATCCAGCCGCGCTGGCCCGAGACCGGCTACGGGTACGTTGAATTTCCCGAAGGAGTTGAGGCCGGCGGACGCAGTGCGGTTCGCGTCGTGAGCTTCCGTGAGAAACCCAACGCCGCTACCGCGGAAGAATTTCTCGCGGCCGGGAATTTCTATTGGAACGCGGGCATGTTTTTCTGGAAGACTTCAGTATTGCTGGACGCTCTGCGGCGCTTCCTGCCCAAGACCGAACACTTGCTGGCCGGGTTGCCGCCGTTCGCCAGCGGCAAATTTTCCGCGAGTCTTGCCGCAGCGTTCCCGCAGTGCGACAACATTTCGATCGACTACGCGGTGATGGAACGGGCCCCCAACGTGGCAGGCATCCCGGCGGGCGATATCGGCTGGAACGACGTTGGCAGTTGGAACGCCGTCTATGACCTGCAAAAGCGCGACGCTCAAGGCAACGCGCTCCTTTCGGATTCCATCATGGAGGCGAGCACTGGCAACTATGTCGACGCCCCAGGCAAGCTGGTAGCGCTGCTGGGGTGAAGGACCTGATCGTGGTCGATACGTCCGACGCCCTGTTGATCGCCGATCGCAGGCGCGCGCAGGAAGTCGGAGAACTGGTCCGGCGTCTGGAAAAAGCCGGCCGCAACGATTTGCTGTAGCTCAACCTCCAACACTTAAGCCGCCAGCGGTTTCGCGTTCTTGAACACGCGCTTCAGCACCGAAATCGCGCGGTCCACTTCCTGCTCCGTGATGATATAGGGCGGCAGCATCCGCAGCGTGTAGTCGTGCGTGCAATTCAGCAGCACGCCTTGCTCGATGCAATCGAGCACCAGTTGCTTGCACGGGAACTCCAACTCCACGCCGATCATCAGACCCACGCCGCGCACTTCCTTGATGAAGGAATAGCGCCGCGAAAGTTCCGTGAGCCGCATCCGGAAATAGCTTCCGACCTCCGAGATGTGTGGCAGCAGTCCGTCGAGAATATCGAAGAACTCCAGGCCCACTCGGCACACCAGCGGACCTCCGCCGAAGGTGGTTCCGTGCTTGCCTTTGCCGAGTCCCGCGGCGGCGCGCTCATTCGCGGCCACCACGCCCAGCGGCAGTCCGCAGGCCACAGGTTTCGCCGCCGTCATCACGTCGGGCATCACCGGCGGGTCTAATAATTGGTAAGCGAAGTAAGTGCCGGTGCGTCCTACGCCGCACTGGATCTCGTCGAAAATCAGGATCGCATTGAAGCGGTCCGCCAGCTCGCGCGCTTTGCGGATGTAGGCTTCGGTCAACGGATAGATGCCGCCTTCGCCTTGTACCAGTTCGAGAATAATTCCGGCCGTGCGCTCGGAAACCACTTGCTCCAGCGCGGTGATGTCGTTGCGCGGGACAAAATGCACTCCCGGCATCAGCGGCTCAAAATCGCGGCGGTAACTTTCCTGTCCGGTCACCGCCAGCGCGCCGATCGTTCGCCCGTGGAAAGAGTTGTCCAGGGACACGATCTCGAATTTGTCGGGCGAGACGGCATGCCCGTGTGCCTTCGCCATCTTGAGCGCGGTCTCGTTGGCCTCCGCGCCGGAGTTGCAGAAGAAAATGCGCGCCAAGCCACTGGCGCGGGAGAGGCGCTCGGCAAGCGGGCCCGCGTACTCGTGATAGTAAAGATTGGAAGTATGCAACAGGCGCCCAGCCTGTTCGCGAATCACTTTGGTCAGGCGCGGATGCGCGTGGCCCAGTGCGTTGACGCCAATGCCTGCCAGCAAATCGAGATAGCGCTTGCCGGAAGTATCGTAAAGGTAGCAGCCTTTACCGCGCTGGAGCACCACCGGGTAACGGGCGTAATTCTGGAGAAGATACTCCGTTTCTAGATCGACAATCGAGGGCGATAGTACGGCTTCCATCCACCTAGTATACCGAAAGTGCGCGAAAAACCCCTATGCTACGATCAGTTCTGTGCCGGAATCCGATTCCTCGATCGCCGCTCTGATCGACCACACTTTATTGAAACCGGAAGCCACCGCGGCCGACATCCGCAAGGTGTGCGCAGAGGCGCGCCACTACGGTTTCGCCAGCGTCTGCGTGAATCCTTACTGGGTTCGTTTGGTTACAGGCGAACTGGCTGGTTCGCCGGTGAAGGTGTGCTCGGTTGTCGGATTTCCGCTGGGCGCGAGCGCCACTGAGATCAAGGTTGCCGAAACCGCCGCGGCCATTCACGACGGAGCGCAGGAGATCGACATGGTACTTAATATCGGCGAACTGCGCGGCGGTAATCACGATGCAGTGCGCGGCGATATCAGAGCAGTGGTAGAAACCGCGCACGCCGGCGGCGCCGTCGTCAAGGTGATTCTCGAAACCGCGCTGCTCAATGACGAACAAAAAGTGGCCGCGTCCCTGCTCGCGAAAGAAGCCGGTGCCGATTTCGTGAAGACCTCCACCGGCTTTGGTCCGGGCGGCGCCACTGCCGCGGACGTGGAGCTGATGCGGCGTACGGTGGGTCCGGCGATGGGCGTGAAAGCTTCCGGAGGCGTGCGCACTCTCGAAGACTTGAAAACGATGGCGGCGGCGGGCGCCAACCGCGTGGGCGCGAGCGCCAGCGTGAAGATCGTCGAGGCCACGGCGGCCTAAGCCTCCCTCCGCATGGCGACTCCACGTAAGACCGGCGAAGCGTTCCGCGAACGCGCCGAGTTGCTCGACTTCCTGCTGGAGGTGTCGCGCATCACGGCCGAGACGCTGGATCTCGACCAGCTTCTGGCGAACGTGGCGAGGATCATCCAGGAAGTGGTTCACTACGATTTGTTCGCCATCCTGCTCTACAGCGAGCGGAACCAAGGCCTGCGCATCCGCTACGCCATCGGCCACCGTGAAGAGATCGTGCGCAGCATGGTGATCGCGCTCGGCGAAGGCGTTGTGGGAGCCGCGGCGCTCAGCCGCGAACCGGTGCTGGTGGAAGATGTCCGCACCGACCCGCGCTATCTGGTGGCGCTGGATGCCGTACAGAGCGAACTCGCAGTGCCGATGATGGTGCGCGGCAAGCTGGTGGGCGTGATCGATGTGCAATCGACCCGCTTACGGGCGTTCAGCGATCAGGACCGCCGGCTCATGCGGCTGATCGCTTCCCGTGTCGCGGGATCGATTGAAAACGCCAACCTGTACCGGCGCGTGCATCAACAGAACCGCACCTTCCGCGCGCTGGCGCAGCTCTCGCAGGAGTTCAGCTCGATTCTGGATCTGGACGAGCTGCTGGGCAAGATCGCCGCCTCGGTGCGAACCTTGATCAACTACGACGCTTTCAGCATCCTGCTGGTGGACGCCGAGAAGAAGCTGCTGCGCCACCGTTTCAGTGTTCGCTACGATCAGCGCGTCGATCTCGACAACATTGCGTTGGGCACGGGAATCACCGGCGCGGCGGCCGAATCGCGGCAAACCGTGCGCGTGGTAAATACCACGCAAGACCCGCGCTATATCGCGTCGCAGCCCGACATCTATTCCGAAATGGCTGTCCCGCTGATGGTGCAGGACCGCGTGGTCGGCGTACTGAACATGGAGAGCGAGCGCATCGGCAACTTCACCGAGGAGCATCAGCGGACGCTGGCGCTGCTGGCGCCGCAGATTGCCAGTTCCGTCGAAAATGCACGCCTCTACGAAGAGCTCGCCGGCCGCGAGCAACGCATGGACCAGGACTTGAAGGCCGCGCGCAAGCTGCAAAAAGTCCTGCTGCCACGCGAGGCGGATATTCGCGGCCTGGATATCGCCATTCGCTCGCGCGCCGCGCGTGAAATTTCGGGAGACGTTTACGAATTCTTTGAACAAAGCGACGAGTACGCGGTAATCGCTTTCGGCGACGTGAGCGGCAAGGGCGCGGCTGCCGCGCTCTACGGAGCGCTGATTAGCGGACTGCTGCGAATACTCACGCCGCGCCGTCGAAGTCCCGCGATGCTGATGCAGTCCCTGAACGAAGCACTGCTGGAACGCAAAGTGGATGCGGTTTACGCGACGCTGATGGTGTTGCTGTGGGAGCCGCGGACGCATTGCATGACGATCTCCAACGCCGGCGCCGAGCCGCTGCTGATTTCGCGCGGCGGACAGATCATTACGGCCAAGGCCGAGGGTGTGCCGATCGGACTATTGGAACATCAGACCTACGACGAAGTCTGCTTATCAAGCGGAATCCGGGGATACACTGCTGTTGTTCTCCGATGGCGTCGAAGATCAGTTGAACGCCGCCGAAGAACACTTTGGGCGGCTGCGGGTCCAGCGCTTGTTAACCAAGTACGACAATAAAACGCCGGGCGCGATTGTGGACCAGATCTTCAAACAGTTGGACGACTTTCGCGACGGCGTGGCGCTGACCGACGACCAGACCGTGGTTGCCATGCAGGTGATCGGATAGAGAATGAATCAGTTTCACTATGGCGAGCATGCGCTGTATTGCGAGGGAGTCGCGCTGGCGGAGATCGCCGCCCGCGTGGGCACGCCGTGCTATGTCTATTCCGCCGCGGCTATCCTGGCGAACTTCCGCGCATATGATCAGACCTTCGGCGATATGCCGCACACGATTTGCTATGCGGTGAAGGCGAACGGAAATCTGGCTGTGCTGCGGCTGCTGGCTGAGGCCGGGGCGGGGTTCGACATCGTTTCTGGCGGCGAGCTGTTTCGCGTTTTGCAGGCCGGCGGCGATCCTTCCAAGGTGGTATTTTCCGGCGTCGGCAAGACCGCGGCCGAGATTGACGAGGCGCTAGCCGCGGGTATTTTCAATTTCAATTGCGAGTCGGAGCCGGAGTTGGCGCTGATCGACGCTTTGGCGCACCGCCGCGGTGTGAAGGCCCGCGTGGCTTTGCGCGTCAATCCGGATGTCGAGACTGACACGCATCACTATATTTCCACGGGGAAACTGGCGCATAAATTTGGCGTCGATATCGCGGAAGCCGAGGGGATTTATGAGCGCGCCCGGACGCACGAGAATCTGCTGCTTGAAGGTGTGAGCTGCCATATCGGCTCGCTGCTGCTGGACCCGCAGCCGCTGATGGAAGCGGTGGATCGCGTGCTGGCCCTGATCGAACGGTTACGGGCCAAAGGTTTCAACATCCGTCACGCGGATCTGGGAGGCGGCCTGGGTGTCGCCTACAAACCGGACGAGGTCACGCCATCCATCGAGGCTTTCGTCGACTGCTTAAAGCAGCGGCTAGAGGGCCGCAACCTGCACGCAGTCCTGGAGCCGGGAAGATCGATCGTGGCGGCTGCGGGTGTTTTGCTAACCAAGACCTTGTACCGCAAGAAGACCGGCGAAAAAGAATTTGTGATCGTCGATGCGGCGATGAACGATCTGATCCGGCCCGCGCTTTACAGCGCCTATCACGACATCTTGCCGGTGCGTCAGAACAGCAATCGCCGAATCCGCGCGGATGTGGTGGGGCCGGTGTGCGAGACCGGCGACTTCCTGGCGCGTGACCGCGATATGCCCGATGCGATGCCGGGCGACGTGCTGGCGATTTCCGCCGCGGGCGCCTACGGGTTTGCGCAGGCCTCCACTTATAACGCCCGCCGCCGGCCGGCCGAAGTGATGGTCGACGGCGACCAATGGCGCGTGGTGCGCGAGCGGGAATCCTACGAAGACCTGATCCGCGGTGAAGAGCTTTAACGGCTGACGGCCATGAACTCGATGGCGGCCGTGGCGTCGGTCGACGGCAGTCCTTCGACCTGTAAAGAGGTATGCGCCGGCGGATGCGTGCGATCTAGAAACTCCCACTGGAGGCTTTCGATCTTCGCCGCGTCGGGCAGGGTCAGCGCATAGGTCCCGGCCCAGAAGACATCTTTAAAGGTGGCTCCCAACGGCGCCATGGTCTTGGCCAGGCGCTGGTAGGCCAGGCGAAAATCGGAGTCCTGATCGCGGAACACAAGCTGGGTGGACGTCAGCACTATTTTCGGTGAGTTTACGAGCGCCATATCGCTTCCGGCCCCGCGGCGATGCCGGAGCCGCAGCCAGCCGCGCCGCAGCTTCACAGAGAACTTGCCGCTCCAGGCCCAGCCTTTGCATCTGGACGAAATTCGCGGCAGCCGCAGGGAACGCCATGGCCACCGCCGAACGCGCCGCCGCTAGGTCCTCGAGGGAACTCATAAAACAGGTGATACGAAGGACATCCGCTGACTTGACGCCCGGGCTCTTCAGGGCAGATTGCATCTGCGCTATTGCGGCGGCCGCGGCGTTGCGCTCTTGCCGGCGGGAACAAACGCGACCCCGTTCGGATTCACAATCTTCTTTTCCGACGACACCGCTTCGATCACCACTTGCGCTCCGGGCATCGGCAGGGCGCCCACCTGGATGGTGCTTACGGCAGGGAGCGGCTGCTTTTTATCGGTGAGGTCCTCGGCCACGATGTCCTTGACGCGGCGCAGGTCGCCCGACCCCGCTACGAACGCGCGCAACTTTACGATGGGAACGCCGTGGTTCAGACGGGCCAAGGCTTTCAGCGCGTCATGCACCTGTTGCGACAACAGGCCCTTATCGGAGAGCGGCGATACCTGAAACGAAAGCCGGCCGGGTTCGGCGATGACGGCTTCGGGAGGATCCGGGATCACTTCCAGCGCCTGCGGGCGGGGCTCTCGTCCGGTTTCTTCTTCTTGGGCTTCTGGGCGAGCAGGCTCGCGGCGAGCGCCCCACAAAGCAGCAAAATCAGAAATGGACGCATGGCCAATGGCAACCAGTCAGATTTTAGCACCGCCGCCGTTCTGCTGGAATTGCCAGGAGCGTCATCCGCTACGGCGCGAGTCAGTCTTGGGAGTGGCACGGCGCCGGGGCGGGGCGAATACGATGCCCGTCGGACGGCCCTCGGCGTCGCCCCTCACGATCGGAGCCAATGCGTCGCGCCGCTTATTCGTGCGGAGATAATCGGAAATCGCATGAGCGTAGAAACGCAGCGCTTTTTGCGTGCGCGGAAGCTCGCGCGTGAACAGAGGATCCACCGACTCCAGATATTGCCACACCGGCTCCGGGTCCACACCGGGAATCTCAATCGAAGCGGGGTACAAAGGAGTCTCGTCGATAACATCCAGTTCAAGGGCCACTTGGCGTGGATCTTCGAGCGATTCGTAGTTGTAGTTCACGCTGCGGATCAACCCGGATTCGAGCATGCGCCCAATGGCCTTGCGGACCGCGGCTTCATCGATTTGATCGCCTTCGCGGAGGCCCGTGAGTATCTGGATGGAGCGCGCCGGGAAACGCGTCCCTTTGACATTCAGCTTTTCAATGGTGACGACTGCGTCGCGAGGGTGGCGGAGACTGATCGGGTTCCGAGGATTGGCCAAAGACCACCGGCCCGAATATCGTGCCTGCGACAAGAGCACTGGGCAGTAGGGGCATGGCGCGGGTCACGGCTGCAACACGTAAATACTGGAGCGGGAGACGAGAATCGAACTCGCAACCAACAGCTTGGAAGGCTGTGACTCTACCATTGAGTTACTCCCGCGCCTGTTTCTATTTTACACGGCGACGGTCGCTATCCATACGACGGCCATACTGTACAGGGTATGTTGCATCGGCAGCCCCTTGCTTGCGCCCGTCAAGATGGATATGATTTTCAGCCCAGGAGGTCTTATGACCAAAACTAACATGGCCCGTGTAGTCCTTGGCGGTATCCTCGCCGGCCTCGTTCTGAATATTCTCGGATTTATCGTCGACGGTATCCTGCTGGCGCCCCAGTGGAATGCCGGCATGAGCGCGCTCGGCAGAAGCGGCGAAATTTCCGTTAACCAGATCGTGAGTTTCAACATTCTGGGCTTCTGCTACGGCATCGGTGTGGTGTGGCTGTACACAGCCATTCGCCCGCGCTACGGCGCCGGGCCGAAAACTGCCGTCACCGCCGGGCTGGCCCTGTGGGTGGGTGGAGTCTTGCTCCCGAACGTTGGCTTTATGAGCGTCAACGGTTTGTTCCCCGCCAATCTCACGATCATGACCACGCTCGGTGGAATCGTCGAATGCATCGCCGCGGCCTTGGCCGGCGCAGCCGTTTATAAAGAGGGCACCGAGACGGCCCGCTCCATGGCGGCGCGCGCCTAGCGTCATCGGCTCACGATCGCCTGGAACGGCACGCACGCCACCAGTGCGTGGCAACGCGACTCAGGCCGCGACTCCACGGTTCGCTTCTGCTACATTCAAGGTGTGGCATACCCTGAACGATTTCTTATCCCAATGCGCCAAGACCTGACCCGTTTCGGTGTCCAGGAAACGCGCACTCCCGAAGAAGTGGACCGCGTACTCGCCCCCGGCAGCGGCACCGTGATGATGGTGATCAATTCCGTCTGCGGCTGTGCCGCCGGGAAAGCCCGGCCTGGAATCGGACTCGCGCTGCAACACTCCGTGCGGCCCGACAAGGCCGCCACCGTTTTCGCCGGCGGTGACGACGAAGCTGTCGCTCACGTGCGCGCTGCTGCTCAAGGATTACCCGCCGTCGTCGCCCTCGGTCGCCTTGTTCCGCGACGGCAAACCGGTATACATGCTGCATCGCGGCGATATCGAGCGGCGCGACGCCGATCAGATCGCGCAACTGCTCACCAAAGCGTTCGACGAATTCTGCACGCCCGTTACACAAGAATCCACTCCTAGGGGGTAAATTCCGTTGTTGCCACTCGTATGCCGAGGGCTGGTCTGGACCGCTGAAAAGCTGGTACCGGCATCGGACCGCGACGAGTGGCGCGACGAATACTCCGGACAGTTGTGGCAGTGGACCCTCGACGCAGCGATTGCCGGGACAGGCGATAGCCGCTTCGCTCTCAAGGCTCACACCTGGCGCGCCGTGCGGTCCGCGCTCCGCGCCCGTTTTTGCGCCGAGCAATTCGGAGCTCCGGCTTTCTGCCTGGGCGCCGGCGTCTCCTTGATTCTGCTTCTGGCAGTATTCAGCGGCGGCTTCCGGGTGTTGCGCCATGTTACCCCGGCGCTCTCCTATCGCGATCCGCAGCAGGTGGTGGTGCTGGCCCAGGGCCCTCCGTTCTTCGGAATCCGTCTGGGCTTTCGCGACCGCGAAGCCGAAGTATTCCGCACCCGCGCGCAGTCTCTTGAGGGATTGGCCACGTATATGTGGGGTAACACGGTGTTCCAGTCCGACCGCGGTTACCGCGAGATCGTCGCGGCCGAGACCGGTCCGCAATTCTTCAATGTGCTGGGCGTCGGCCCCTCGCTCGGCGCCGGCCTCGACGGCCCAGACACTTTTCTTGCCAGCTACGATTTCTGGAAGTCGCATCTCGGCGCGAACCGTGCCGCTGTCGGCGAGCGGTTCGAGATCGGCGGGCGCAGCCTGCGTCTCACCGGAGTGATGCCGCGCAGCTTCTCGTTCCTTTCCGAGCCCGTCGCGGTGTGGACCGCCGCCGCCGCCGAGCCTTCCGTTGACCGGCGCCGCTGGCAACTGGCGTTGCGCGGCGCGGTCGCGCGTCTTCGTCCGGGTGTCTCGCAGGACGCCGCCGAAAAAGAGCTGCGCCAGCTTTTAGTGGACGCGCATCTCGCCCGGCCCAATTTCCACGTTCGCGCCACGCCCATCGGCGATCTGGTATACCGGCCCGCGCGCTCGTACGCACTAGATCTGCTGATGAGCACTTCGCTAATCCTGCTGTGGGCGGGCTTTAATATTTTCCGCGACCGCAAGTACGGGATCTCTTGGCGCATGACGGGCCGCTTCTGGAGTTTCTTCGTTGTGAAGACTATGTTGCCGCTGATCGCGCTGTTCCTGTTTGTATTTGAGTTTGGCGGCGTCACGCAGCTCGGCGTCACTGGCGGTGTGCGCCCCGGCAGCGGACCGTTAGGCGCGTGGTTCTTCTACTCGGGCATCGCGATGATCCTCATCTGGGCCTGGCGCGACCAGCCCGGGCGTTGCCGCGTTTGCCTCCGCCACATGCGGCAGCCCTTGCGCATCGGCGTGCCGGGACAGATCCTGCTGGAGACGGCCGGGCAAGAAGTGATGTGCCCGCGCGGCCATGGCTCGGTTTACACCACCGCTTCGGTGCTGGGCGCGGACATGTCGGACCGCTGGATGGGATTCCCCTAATGCCGCCTCACCTAATCCCGCGTCACCATCCGGCCTTTTCCATTCGCGCGAGAATGATCGAGCTGTAATCATCCATGCGCGCCGGGCGCCACCGGCGCGGCGACGGCAGAATCGCGGCCAGCCGTGCAGATTCGTCGCGATCCAGGCGCGACGCCGAAACGTGATAGTGGTATTTCGCGCCCTCCTCGATTCCATAAACGCCGGACGGACCCCACTCCACCACGTTCAAATACAATTCCAGATACGCGCCGCTTGCCCAAGATCCAATCCGCCATTGGCGCCAACGTATACTCGAACGCCTTGCGCACGGGGTTGCGATGGGTGGTGAAGAACAGGTTCTTGACTAACTGCTGCGTGATGGTCGAGGCGCCGCGTCCCAGCTTGCCTTTGTCCTGGCTCTCCTGCGCTACTTTCTCGGTCTCGCCCCAGTCGATGCCATGGTGCTGATAGAATCGCCCGTCTTCCGCCGATATCACGGCGTGTTGGAGCTCCGGCGAGATCTTTGCCAGGGGCACGAAGGTATAACGCTTGCGATAGCGAGTGCCGTGCACCCAAGCTTCGACGCGGCGCTGGATCTGCACCCCGGTCGTCGGACGGATTCACGGTGCGCAGCGCGATCAGCGCCACCGCCCAGAACAGATAGATCGCGGCGACGGCTCCGAGCGCGAATAGGATGATACGGCGGAACACCTGTCTTTAGTTTCTACCAACTCTGGAATTTCTTGCGACAGGTCATGGACCTGTCCTACGGTACACTGAAGCGAATGTCCAAACAATATCCCAACCCGCCCGCCATGGCGATCGATCCCAACAAGAAATACACTGCGACCTTCACCACCTCGCGCGGCGAAATCGTCTGCGAGCTGTTCGCCAAGGAAGCGCCCAAGACCGTCAACAACTTTGTCTTTCTGGCGCGCGATAAATTCTACGACGGCACGGTCTTCCATCGCGTCATCGGCGATTTCATGGTGCAGGGGGGCGACCCCACCGGCACCGGCCGCGGCGGTCCCGGCTATCGCTTCGAAGACGAGTTCAAAGGCAACCCGCACAAGCACCAGGTCGGTACGCTTTCGATGGCGAATGCCGGACCCGGCACCAACGGCAGCCAGTTCTTCATCACGCACATCAAGACCGACTGGCTCGACGGCAAGCACACCGTTTTCGGCAAAGTTACCAAGGGGCAGGACGTGGTCGATGCCACCAAGCAGGGCGACACGCTGACCAGCGTGGTCATCGCCGAAGAATAAGCAATTGGCCCGGTCGCGCGGCGCTAGTGACGCTTGCCGTACATCTGCTCGCCCGCTGTAACGGCCAGCGCCAGACGATTCTGCGGCGGAGGCAGCGGGCAGGTGGCGAAATCCGTGAACACGCACGGCGGATTCTCAGCCTTATTGAAATCGATCTCCACCGTTCCCGCCTGCTTCACTCCGCCCTTGGGCATCTCCGCATAGAGGAACCGCGACGCGCCGTAAGTGGTTTTGCTGCTGGTCTGATCGCGCATCACGAACCATAGCTCGTTGTCGTCCACTACCGGCTCCAGGCGATATTCCTTGCCGTCCCTCTGAAAGGTGACATACCCGGGACTCTCGTCCTGCTCCTTCACGCCCACGGCGGTATCGAAGGTCACCGTGTGCGGCTTGTCGAACGGAATATATTTCGCGGTCACTCGCCACGACGGGTCCACCGGATACCACTTGAGCCCGCTAAACTCGCGGCGCGCGGCGCTGTCATTGTCCTTGATGCGCACGCCGAGCTTGTCCTCCCGCTTGATGATGAAAAATTTCACGCGGCCGACCGCCAGTCTGTCGTAGCTCGCATCGATGTCCGGCTTTAGCTCGGTCTCTCTCGCGGGAGCGCCGTTGATCGTCACGGCCACTCCCGGAGCAGGCGTGAAGCGGACCTTGCCGGACTTCAGCGTTAGCGTGCCGACGCTGGCAGGAGCGCTCTTCGGCAGACGCACTTCGAAGTTCGGATTCGAACCCACGCGGTTCGCGCCTTCTTTCAGCCAGGTGAGCCCCACCACTGTGAGCCATCCGTCTTCCGCCTTCAGCTTGGCTTCCCGCTGCGCGCGCCACTCGGCTATAGAGCGTTGATAACCGGTCGCCGCAGTGTCCGCTGCGAAGGCGGACAGCAGCCGCCAGCCCTATCGCCAGCCCGAAACGAATCCGTCTGGTGCGCATCGCGAATGCTCCCCGCCGAAATTGTAACAGACTGAGTCTGGTCAAAACTTCAGGCGAATGCCGCCGTTGAGGACGCGGCCGTCCAGCGGCGCCCAGGCATCCACCGTCCAGCGGCCGTCGATGCTCGCGATCCGGCCGCAGCAGGGGATCCCATCGAGTCTGCCGAACATTCGTCAGGTTTTCCACGTTCACGAAGAGCCTGAAATGGCCAAAGGTGCGCTCGGCCAGCAAACCGAAGAGGACGTAGGGCTTCGACTCGTTGCGGTACGGGTTATCCTCCAGCCGCTGATTTCCTGTGTAATAGCTTTCGACACCGATGCGGGCCACGTTTTCCTTCTGCCACATCCCGACCAGCCCGAAACTATGGCGAGGAGTGAGCGGGCTATCGAGTCGTTCGCCGAACTCAAACTCGCGAGAATATACGTACGTGTAGCTAGCAGTGGCAGAGAAAAGTTTCTTTCTTAGCGTGCCGAGAAATTCGACGCCGGTGTTGTTGGTGGGATGAGTTAGATTTACAAGCTGGTAGGATTCGCGGTCCACATTGATGGGATGGCGCACGCTGGAGTCGAATAACGTTACGGTCAAGGAGGCGGGACCAATATTGCGCGTGAGATCAAACGACGCGCTTCGCCCGCGTTCGGCAACCAGAGGCTTGGGGATTACCAGACGAGTTAAGCCCGCGGCTTCAGTTTCCTCGGTCAACGGCGTGGGAGCAAAGAACCCTTGTCCAATGGAGAGGCGGCTGGTCCAACCGCGCCAGCGTAACAGCGCAGAAAGGCGCGGACTGAAAAAAGTGCCGTATTGACTTTGGAAGTCGGCGCGAGCGCTGGCCGAAACCGAAAGCCATCGGGTGATTTCGATGTCATCCTGCAGAAACACCGCCGGGCGTGGTGTAGCGGTACGTGAACTGGGAAACGTCCCAGGGCAGATAAACCTCTCGCTCAGCAGCCACGCCAACCACCCAAGTGTTGCGATGAAAGGTGCCGCGGGCTGTGAGCTCTCCGAAAAACAGTTCGTGGCGATCGCGTTCGCGAACGTCGCCGAAGCGATGATCGTGGTCCTGCAAGGATGCCGCGAAGCGGGCCGTCACCACGTAGTTCTTTCGCACAACAAACTGTATGTTGCCGCCGGCGTCATAGCGGCGGGTGTTCAGTGCCTCTGTATAAGGTGCGCCGGTCGCCGGGAGAACTGATCCGGGAACTGTGCCGCCGTCCCGATTCTCGTAGGTAACGCCGCCGGTCAGGAAAGCCTGTTCGTCCGTTGCCGTTATCCCAGAAGAATCGCGGACGGGCGATGCCGCGCGAGTATGCGGCCACGTCCGCCCAGCCGTCATGGTTCACGTCGTTATGCTGCTGCCAGTCGCCGCTGCCCAGGAAAGAGGCGCCCCAGTGCGGCGTCAATTGCGACGCGACGAAGAGCGAGGCATCGGTGGCCCCCAGGGTGGAGCGATTGAAAAGAATTTCGTGAACTGGTTCCGGACCCGGCCGCCGCGAGATCAGGTTTACGACGCCGGCCATCGCTCCCGCGCCATAGAGCGCCGAGGCGACGCCCTTGATCACCTCGACCTGGCCGAGATCCACAGGAGGAATTTGCAATAGCCCCAGGCCGCCGCCCTGCTGGCCGAAGAGGGGAAGTCCATCGCCCAGGAAGGCGGTGTAGCGCCCGCGCATTCCCTGGATGCGCACGCTCGCTGCGCCCAGTGACGGTGAAGTGCTCTGCACCCGAAGCCCACCCATTTCGTTCAACATCATGACGATGTCTCCGGGAGTCATCATGGTCTTTTCGTCGATCTCGTCGGCTCCCAGGACTTCGACGCGGGTCGGCAGGTCCTGAAGGCGCGTCTCGGTTCGTGTAGCGTACACGGTGACCGAGTCTTCCTGCTGCTTTTCGGGTTGAAGATCAAAAGCGATTTGCCACTCCCGAACTTCATCCACTTGAAGCGTTGTCTTGGCGGGCAGGAACCCTTCCTTGGAGACGCTCACTTCCGCTTTTCCCAAAGGGAGGGTAGTGACTGCCATGCCGTTTTGGTCGGTTTGAATGGAGACGCCGTTCAGTGTGGCCACCGCTCCTGCAACCGGTGCGCTTCCGGTTTTCACTTCGACCCGAATGGTGGCGCGCGGCGGCTCCTGCGCGAATACTGGCGTCAAAGTGGCAATCAGTGTAAGCAGCGTGAGTGCGATTCGGCAGGACATAGTTGTCGGACCGGAAGGCCAGTGCCACGAGACTGGTTGGCGGGAGATCAAGTCAGCAGACCGCTGGTTAATCGCCGCACCAGATTTTGGGCTTTAGTCGTGATGAGGACGGTCTCGATCCCAAGCTCTTTAGAATCGGACATTCGCTCATTGAGCACTGTCCCTCGCAGGAACCTTTCATGTCGACGAGGGTGCGCTCGATGGCTTGCAAGTGAGCGATTTTCGCTCTCACCTCAAGCGCCTTCGCTTCAAGTTGGTGTACCACTTCGATACACGGCTGGTCAGGTGCAACTTTGAGCGCCAGCAATTCCTTGATCTCCGTCAATGTGAAACCCAGCGCCTGCGAGTGTTTGATGAAGTGCAGTTGGAGCACGTCGCCCGGTGCATAAACTCGGTGCCCGGATGATGTCCGCTGCGGCGGCCGCATAAGTCCTTCGCGTTCGTAGTAGCGAATAGTCTCGAGATTGACCTTACCCTTGCTGGCCAGCTCGCCAATCCTGAGTGTCGTCATGCAACGCGCCTTCCTTCAATCAGTCTAGAACCCGTAGCGCACTACGGGTCAAGTCCTGTCCGAGACCGGCATTTTTCATATGCTCTTTACATCCACCTCGGTCATAATATTGTGTGGAGTCTGGGAGTGGGAACCGGCTTACGTCCGAGGCGCCGCGCCCGGTGATCAAGTCGCATCTGGAATTTGAGTTTGGGAGGCGTGATTGAAAGTAGGTCTGCTCGCGCTGATGCTGGTTGGCGTCGTGGGTGCCCAGAACGATGACGTCTCGTTCTGGAGATGGTGGCCCAGTTCCAAACGGCGGTGGTGAAGCATGACGCCAAGGCCGTCGCGCGGGACATGCGCTTCCCGCAGCCGTGGGAAAATGGCCCCGCCATCCGCGAGATCAAGAGCGAAGCCGACTTGGCGGCGCGCTTCGATGTCTTCTTCACCACGGAGATCAAGAAGCAGATCGCGGCAGGAAGCCGGAGCGTCTGCCCAACGGCAACTACATCATCGTGTGGCACGCGCGCGGCAACGAATATTCGCTCCACTTCACGCCCGCAGGAGATGGCTTTGCGCTGGATGGATTGGGCGAAGGGCCGCCTTAGCGGGCGCGCTTCATGCGGTAATCTTCGACGGACGGCATATGCACTACGCGGCACATTTCGTGCAAGCGGGAGCGCGCGCGAGTACCGATCATTTCCGCCAGCGTCCGTTCACGAATGCTCTTCTTGTCGCCGCCGGGCATCGCGAATTCCTTGCCGCGATCGTCGTCGGTGAGATTGGTGGTGGCGATCAGCGGCTTCTTTTGATTGCAGCGATGGGTGATGATGGCGGTGACGGTATCTTCCACCCAATCGGTGACGCGATGCGCGCCCAGATCGTCGAGCAGCAGCACTTCGACATCCAGTACCGCGCGGTAGGCTTCGCGATCGGCTGCGCCGGATGCGGCGTCATAGCCCGAACGGATGCGGTCCAGCAGGTTCTGGTAATCGAAGAACAAACATTCATGACCCTTGTCGAGTAGCGTGCGCATGGCCGCCACCGCCAGATGAGTCTTGCCGGTGCCGGGTTCGCCGACCAGCAGCAGGCCAGGCCGGTTGGCCGCGGGAAACTCGCGCGTGAAACTGCGGACCTGCATGAGCACGGTGCCCAAACCCTGGCGCCCCACCGGATTGTCCGCGGGCATCTGAAAATTGTCCAGCGAGGCTTGCTGATAATTTGGCGGAATGTTGGCGTTTTCCTTCAGGTCGCGAGTCCGCGTCGCCGCGTGGCAGACGCAGCGTTCGGCGCCGGAGAGCCCAGCCCGCTCCACGATCTTCCAGCCCGTTCCGTCGCACAGTGCGCAAGTTGTTTCCGCCATCGTCACCACTCTATTCGATCACGAGCAGGACGTCGCCCGCAGAAACAGTCGCGCCCGCCGCCGTTTTTACCGCCGCGACGCGTCCGGCGCGGGGAGCCTTCATCTCATTCTGCATTTTCATGGCTTCCACGACGATCAGCCCTTCATCGGCTGCCACTTCCTGGCCGGGCTCAACCAGCACGCGGATCACGCGTCCGGGCATGGGAGCGGCGATGGCTTGTGGTCCGCTGTTGTCCGCCGCGGAGCGCCGCCCGCGCAATTCGCGTGGATCGAATACGTCGACGTGAAAGACGCGGCCATTGACGGAGACTTCGCCTGCGCCCAGGATCGCAACCGCGTAGCTGCGTCCGTCGATCAGAATGGACCATGTTCCGTCGCCAGCCGGCGCCGCGGAGTACTGGACGCTCGATCGCCGCGCCGCCTTCGCGCTGATACTCGAAGCGTTCGCCCGCGACTGATAGCGTCGCAGGCTTCCCGTCGATTACGATTTCGTATTTCACCGGAGCAGCGTCTCCCGCCCGGTTTGTAACCATTGCGAAGTGGGCGCGGTTGACGGTGCGGTGGCGGGCTTCCGCTGCGTCAAGGCCGCCGCCAGCGCCGCGACTGCCTCCGCTTCGAGCGCAGGTTCGTGTGATTGCCTCCGCGCGAAGAACTCGTCGAGAAACGCTGTCGATAGCCTTCCCGCACGGAATTCGGCGTCGATCCATGATCTCGCCGAAAAAGGCGCGGTTGGTGCGGATACCGGCGATCGTATATTCCGAGAGCGCGCGCTTCATGCGCTCGATCGCGGCATCGCGACGATGGACGCCCAGGCCGCCAGCTTCGCCAGCAGCGGATCGTAATCGAGCGGCACGGTCCAGCCCTCGTAGACTCCGGAATCCAGCCGCACTCCCGGCCCCGCGGGCTCCGTCAGCCGCGTGATTTGTCCCGGCGATGGCAGAAACTGATGGTCTGGATCTTCGGCGTAAATGCGGCACTCGATGGCCGAGCCAGACCAGCGCACGTCTTCCTGGCGCACCGTCAACGCTTCTCCGGCCGCGATGCGCAGTTGCCACTGGACCAGATCCAGACCCGTGACCAGTTCCGTCACCGGATGTTCCACCTGGAGGCGCGTGTTCATTTCCAAGAAATAGAAATTGCGGTCGCGATCGACTAAAAACTCCATCGTCCCGGCATTGCAGTAGTTCGCGGCGCGCGCGATACGCAGTGCGGCCTCGCCCATGCGCTGGCGCAATTCCGGGTGTTCGGCCATCACCGGGGAAGGGCACTCCTCAATCAACTTTCTGGTGCCGCCGCTGGATGGAACACTCGCGTTCCCCCAGGTGAATCATATGGCCGTGGCGATCGCCCAGCACTTGAATCTCGATGTGGCGCGGCTCCAGTACCAGTTTCTCGAGGTAGACTTCGCCGTTCTGAAAGGCGCGCAGCGCCTCGCTCGAAGCATCGCGAATCGGCCGCTTCGAGATCGGCTTCGCGATCCACCCGGCGCATGCCTTTTCCACCGCCGCCCGCCGAGGCCTTGAGCAATACCGGATATCCCAGCCTGTGTGCCGTTTCTTTGGCGTTCTCCAGATTGTCGATGGCCGACTCGGTGCCGGGCACGACCGGCGCTCCCGCTGCGATGGCCAGCTTGCGGGCCGCGGTCTTCGATCCCATCTGGCGGATGGCGGCGGCTGGAGGGCCGATGAAAACGATGCCCGCAGCCTCGCAGGCCTCCGCGAATTCGGCGTTCTCGCTCAGGAATCCGTAGCCGGGATGAATGGCCTCGGCGCCGTGCCGACGCGCGGCTTCGACGATCTTGTCGATGCACAGGTAGCTTTCGGATGCCGGCGCAGGCCCCAGGTACGCTGCTTCATCCGCCATCAGCACCGCGAGCGACGCGCGATCTGCTTCCGAATACACCGCGACGCTCGCAACGCCGGCCTCGCGCAGAGCGCGCACGATGCGCACGGCGATCTCTCCTCGATTGGCGACCAGGACTTTTCGAAACATGATGAAGGCGGAAGTTCTGATTTTAGCAGGGGCGCCGATTTTTATATTTTCTTAACACTCCGGGAGGGGATTTTAATACCGCCTTGATGGCCCGGCTCTTAGGCTGAAATTGTGAAGCTTGCTGTTCATGTTTCGGCGCCGGTTTCCACTCCGGAAGTTCAAAACCCGGAGCTGGAAGTGAACGTGGTTTACACCCGGCTTCCGGACGCCGCGAAATCGCTAGATGTTGCCAGTGGACTGGCTCGCGGCCTGGGTGCTCGCGTTACCGTTCATGTCGCCCAGGTGATTCCGTACCCGCTGGAACTCAAGTCTCCGCAAGTGCCGGTGCAATTCGCGGAACAACAACTCCTCGCCATGGCGGGCGAGCAGCCGGTGGAAACCAGTATCCGAATCTACCTTTGCCGGGATCTCACGGAAACCATCCGCCAGGTCCTGAAGCCCGACTCCGTCGTCATCGTCGGCGGCCGGAAACATTGGTGGCCCACTCGCGAGCACAGGCTGGCGGCGGCTCTCCGGCGCGACGGTCATCGCGTCATTCTCTCCTATGCAGACTAGTGCTCCTGCAACTCCATCGACGGTCACCACCAAAGTGGTGGTCGCGACCACCGTCGCCTTGACCTTCATCACGTTCTGGCAAGCGGCCGCCGTGGTGCTGAATGACCTGGCCTCGACGATGTTCTACATCGGCGGCATCACCGAGCAGGCCATCGGCAAACCGGCTCCCTGGATGGTGCTGGGCGTCATGCTGTTCAGCTATGCGGTGCGCTCGGTGTACATGGAAAGCTGCGGCATGTTCGTGCGCGGCGGCGTCTACATCGTGGTCAAGGACAGCATCGGACCCACGGTTGCGAAGCTCTCGGTTTCCTCGCTGGTAGTGGATTATGTTCTTACCGGCCCCATCAGCGCCGTGAGCGCGGGTCAATATCTTGGGGCGCCTGCTCAACGATATGGCGGAGACGCTGCATCAAAGCTGGCGCACCGATCCCAACACGTTTGCGGTTTTCTTCAGCGTGGCGGTCACCATCTACTTCTGGTACAGCAATATCAAAGGAGTTCCGGAATCCAGCCACAAAGCTCTGCGCATCATGCAGATCACCACCGTGATGGTGGTGATCATCCTGGTGTGGGCGCCCATCACGCTGATCCTGCGCGGCGGCGCCAAGCTCCCGCCGCTGCCGACGCCTTCGAACCTGCACCTGACCAACGAGTCGCTGGGCTGGCTGGCCGGGACCTACTTTGCAAAAATTTCTTTCGTTGTGATCATGGTGTCGATCGGCCACTCGCTGCTGGCGATGAGCGGTTTGAAACGCTGGCGCAGGTGTATCGCGAAATCGCGTATCCCAAGCTGAAGAATCTCGCGCATCACCGCGAATATCGTCTGCACGTACGCGGTGGTCTGCACCGGCATCATCTCGCTGCTGGCGGTGATGATCATCCCGGACGCCACGCGCAGCATGTATTACGACAACATGATCGGCGGCCTGGTGATGAACTTCGCGGGGCCGGAGATGCTGAAGCTCGGGTTCCATGTCTTCATCGTGATCGTGGGAGTCCTGATCCTGGCGGGTGCGGTGAACACTTCGCTGATCGGCGTCAATGGCGTGCTGAACCGCGTGGCTGAAGACGGTGTTCTGCTGGACTGGTTCCGCAAGCCGCATAAGAAGTTCGGGACCACGTACCGCATTCTGAACACCATGGCGATTCTCCAGATCCTGACGATTCTGGCGAGCCGCGGCGACGTCTTCCTGCTGGGCGAGGCCTACGCGTTCGGCGTGGTGTGGAGCTTCGCGCTCAAAGCTCTCGGCGTTTTGGTGCTGCGCTATCAGCGCCACGATCAGGAATACAAGATGGGATGGAACATCCAGAATCGCGGGCAGGGAAATCCCCATCGGCCTGGGTCTGACCACGGCGACGCTGTTCCTGGTGGCCATCGCCAACCTGTTCTCCAAGAAGATTGCCACCATTTACGGCGTCACGTTCACCATCGTCCTGTACACGCTGTTCATGATTTCCGAGCGCGTCAACGCGCGCAAGAAGCTGGAGCATCGCAGCGATCTGGAGAAATTTAACCTGGATCACCAGTCCCAAGTGACTCCGGCGACGCTGCGCGCGCGTCCGGGCTGCGTGCTGGTGGCGGTCCGCGATTACCACAACATGCACCATCTGCAAAAGACGCTGGAAAAAACCAATCTGCGGCGTCACGATATCGTGGTGATGACGGTACGCCAGCTATCGACCGGCGCCGGGAGAATACGAACTGCGCGACGATCAGCTCTTCGCGGGCTACGAACAGGAACTGTTCTCGCACGTGGTCACGCTCGCGGAAAAAGAAGGGCAAGAGCGTGGAACTGCTGGTGGTGCCGGCGGTGGACCCGTTTGACGCCCTGGTGCAGACGGCCACCAGCTTGCGCGCCTCCAAACTGGTAGTCGGCGTTTCCCCGCGCATGGAGTCCGAAGAGCTGGCGCATCGCATTGGGCTCGCGTGGGAGCGGCAGCCTCCGCCGCGGCATCCATTTTCTCTTGAAATCACGCATCCCGACCGCCCTTCGACCTACGTGAATCTGGGCCCGCATCCGCCTCGCCTGTGGCCGGAGGACGTGGACCTGCTGCACAACATCTGGCTGCGCCTGACCGAGCAGGAAGGCGTCGGCTCCAAGCTGCATCATCGCGACGTGGTGGGAGTGGCGCTGCAGCGGCTGGACGAGGAACTCTCTAGCGCCGAGCGCCTGCGAATACTGGAGCAAGTAGAGAGCGCGGTGCATCGCCACGAGGGGCCGGATCCCCAGGCGATGGGTCTGCAACCCGGCGATATCGAGTGACTCTGGTATAACTAGCGTTATACTGAGAGTATGAAAACCGCCGTATCGGTGCCCGACGACCTCTTCCGCAAGGCGGAAGCTGCGGCACGGCGCCTCCGCGTTTCGCGCAGCAAATTTTACGCCACGGCGATTGCGGAGTTCCTGGAGCGTCGCCAAAGCGACGCCGTGACCGAACGTCTGAATGAGGTGTACTCGCGTGAAATTGAGATTCCGCAGCCGGGTGACGATTAAGGCACCGTTTCCAGAGGTTCGTCCGTATGAAAGTATTTCTTGTAGGCGGCGATCCAGTCCGAGGAAATATCGTGTTGCGCAGCGACCAGATCCAGACCGCCTTCACAAACCATCGCGTGAAGACGATCTTCCAGAGCGTCTTTCACGCGGGCATTCCAGACAGCCGAAGAATAGGATTGCGGCCACAGATTGCGAATGTCGTCCGAACCTCCCAGCGCCGGAGTGATCAGATAGTCCACCTCATAAGCACGGGGCTCAGCGCTTGGGATCCCGTACTCCTCGAAAACTTTGTGTTGCAGCGAAACCGGCACGGCGCGGTTCTTGGGCTCAGACGATGCACAGATCTGGTCCCGATTGTTGGTGGC
The DNA here is from genome assembly GCA_963779075.1 of Bryobacterales bacterium. Classification (GTDB taxonomy): domain Bacteria; phylum Acidobacteriota; class Terriglobia; order Bryobacterales; family Bryobacteraceae; genus Palsa-187. The sequence goes on along the minus strand of CAVZWS010000005.1, from coordinate 382,050 downwards.
GATGGCGCCCGGCGTAAGGCTGGGTTCAGGGAAAGAGACGGGTACGGATCGAAAACCAGTGCCGCCAGTACGGAAGCCCGGATCAAGTACTGGTAACCGGCGGCTAGCACCACGCCAAATAACAATGCCGCTGCGGCCTGCCTCCAAACGAAAGCTTGCGGCCACCGGGCCGACCACGGCTGGGGAGCAGAGGCCATTTCCGCCAGCTGAGCCTTCAGCAACGCGCGCGGTCCAGCAGGCGGAGGCAGAAGTGGATCCAGATGGCCGCGGTGCAGATGGACAAAATCGGCGATTGCGTGTTCAATTTCCTGCTTGCGGGCGCGGCAAGGCCAGCACTCGAGGAGGTGCGCCGCCGCTTGCTCCGCGCGAGCCGGTGGAAGCTCGCCATCCACCGCCAATACCAGCTCTTGATCGGAAAGATGAGATTCTTGAGAAAGCATATTGTCACCATTGATCGGCGCGAGCGAAACGCGCCAGAGATCGTCCTAACGAAAGAGATACGGAGCCGAGCGACATTTCGAGAACTTGAGCGATTTCACGATACGTCAAACCCTCGGCGCGCAACGAAAGGCAGCGCCGGTCCTGCTCCGGCAGAGCCTGTAAGACACTAGCCAACCGCACTTGCCGCTGATTGGTGGCCAATTGTTGTTCTGGGTCGAGTGCGCGGTCCGTCGAAGCCCAGCCATGCTCCAGCAGGTGTTGCCGATTCCGCTGCGTCGCCTTACGCTGCTTCAGCGCCAGATTGTGGGCCACCTGAAAGACCCATCCGCGAAGGTTGTGGCGGGGCTTACCGCGCCGCATGTGCTGGAACAGAGCCAGAAAGGTTTCCTGGACGATCTCCTCGCCCTCCGCTGCCGGCAGGCCCAGGCTCAACAGGTAGCGCAGCAGCCGGTCCTGCAGTTGATCGAACAGCCCCACGATTTCTTCTTCCAGCGGAGAAGGCTTCGCGGAATGCGAACTCGCGGGGGCGGGAGCTGTGGCCGAAACTATGTCCTCCGGAAACATTCCGATGTAGCCTCAGAACGTGAAGCGAATTCCTCCCCAGGCGCCGATGGGTGCGCCGGGCGCGAAAAACGTCGTGGTCCGGACCGGGAAGTCTCCGTCCGCATTCGACCGGAAACGGCCGCGCGATGAAATTGCCGGCGTTGTCATAAGGAGACGGACCCAGTTGTGCCGCCGTGTAATAGCGATGATTGAGCAGATTGTTGATTTGCACGAACAACTGCACTCGCTTCTGCACTTGATAATGCGCTCCGAGGTTCACCACGCCATAGCCGGGCGAGAACCCCGGTCCCAGATAGTAACATACCGTCTGGTTGATCCAAATTGTTTTCGTTGCCCGCGCGCGAAGGACCGCCCCACGGCGTCGAAGTCCAGATCGATCGAGATCTTCGAGGTCGGCTGATACTCGGCGTACGCCTTGAAAATATTCTTGGGAATCTAGCGGAATGTGGTCGCCGGGCTGCACCGTGATGTTGCCATCCACTCCCAACCCGCCATCATTCACGCTATTGCTGCCCCCGTCAACCGTCTGCGGAGCTTTGATAAGTGGCGTCGAGAAAGGTATAGTTTCCTCCGAGAGTGAAGTGCTTGATCTTGCCGCTCATGTTCACTTCGACGCCCTGCCGGCGCGTCTGCCCGAAGTTGGTGAAGTAACCGAAGCCAGTCTGTTGAGACGCAACGAACAGAAGATCGTTATAGTTTTCTCCGCGGAACCAGCCCGCATTCCAGCGCAGGTTATTTTCCAGAGTCCCGCGCACGCCGGCTTCGAGTGTCCTCGTGACCACTTGTTTCAGCGGCGGATCGCTGACCAGGGCGTTCGGCAGGTTGCAGGGCTGGTTCGGATCGGCGCAACCCAGTTCGATGGACGTCGGTGCGCGGCTGCTCTCGCTGTAGCTGAAATAGACGCTTGCAAAACGCGAAGGGCTGTAGGTGAGCCCGGCGGAAGGATTGAATCGGTCGAACACATATTGCCCGTTGAGCGACCCGCGCGAGCCATCCGTCACCAGAGGCAGACGGTCGACATTGTCGATCGATGTCCGGTTGTAGCGGCCGGAGAAGGTGAATGCCAGAGACTTGCCCACGGTGAGCGTATCGGCCGCGTACAGGCTGAAGGTATTGATCGACCCGTGAAGATCGACCCGCGTATCCACCGGAACGCCGTCCTGATTAGTGCTGCCATCCGCGAATGCGTTGATCGGCGTGATCGTGATGCGGTCTGGATTCAGATAGCCGAACTGCGACCCCTGCTGGAAAATCGTGCTGCTGCGATCCCACAGGGCGCCCACCGTGACGCGGTTGTGCGCCGGCATCCAACTCGCCTGTCCCGAGAGACCATAGTTGTGTTGCTTGTTGAATGTGTTCGTGATGATACCCGTGCACTTTCTCGCTGGGTTCGTTGTGTTCCAGCCCCTGCGCAATGCAGCGCCAGAAAGGGAACGGTTCGGTGGTGGCGTTGCCGGTGGTGGGAAATCCTTTGTAGCCCGCCGCGGTAAGCGCGGCAATGTCGGCGCCGCTCAGATTGTAAATCGATTCGTCGAAGGATGCGTCGTTGATATCGCCGTTGATCGTGTCTGCGCGGATGTAACGAAAGTAAGCGTTCCCCGAAAAGGTCAGATTGCTGCTGTAGGTCGTGCCGCACGCTCAGGTTCAAGGACGGCGACCGGTTCCAGGTGATATCCGGAATGCTGTATACGCTGGAGTAATTCAGCGGCAGAAATCGAGTGTCCTGCAGACCATTGCCGGTCAGCCAATTATCCGCGTAGCCAAAACTGAGGTTGATGGATGTCTTGCCATGCAGCCAGCCGAGTTTGCCGAATACCTGGCGCACCTCCGAGGGCGAGAACTGGCGCCAGCCATCCTCGCGGAACAGATTGCCAGCCACGTACCAGCTCAGCCCTTTGGAATTCGAACCGCCATGTTCGAACTCGCCCGCCCTGCGCCCGAAACTGCCGCCGCTGACTTGGAGCGTCGTGCCCGGGTGGCTGCGGCCATCCTTGGTATCGATCGATATCGCGCCGCCCAGCGTATTGAGTCCGAACAGGGGATTCGACCCAGGCATCAGCGCGACCTCCGAAATCGCGATCTTGGGAATCAGATCCCAGGCAACGATATCGCCGAAGGGCTGGTTCTGCCGGACCCCGTCCATATAAACCGAAATGCCCTCCGGCGTGCCCAGCAACGGCGAAGCGGTGTAGCCGCGGTAGTTCACATCGGGCTGGTATGGATTCTCCTGGTTTTGATTGATGTGGACGCCGCTCAGCCGCTGATTCAACAGATCGGAGAGATCCAGCGCGCCGGTCTGCTCCAGGTCGCGCGCGCTCGCGGTCTGCACCGGCGCCGGGATCTGATCGATCGGCAAATCGGTTCCGGGAAGCGGAGTAGCCGCCACCACGTCGATCCGCGACGCCTGGGCAGCCAGCTCCAGCGTTACCGTGCGCGCGATTGGTGTCCCGGACTGCACATCGATCAGCATGGATTGCGTTGTGAAGCCGTCCTTGGAAACTTCCAAGCGATAGCGGCCGTATGACAGGTTCGAAAAAGTATATATGCCTTGCGCGTCCGTCTGAAATCTGCGATCGCCGCCGGAGCCGGCCAAATGAACCGCAGCCTGCATGGCGGCCCCGGAAGGGTCCTTGACCTCCAGCCGGATTTCTCCGCTAGAGTCTTGCCCCGGCAATAGCGCAGGGAAAAGAAGAACCACCAGAGCACACAGCACGCTGCCCATCGCGCGCTTGAACCTTTTCCGTAACATGCATATTTGAATATTCCCTGAGCCACGATTTTGTTCAGGCAATTATTTCAACCACCGCTGCCTCCGGGTCCTTGGCCGTCATAATGGAAGCGTGGCCCGCCCCGCCGAGCTCCCGCCCACCGACGAAACCGCCGCCGAACTTACGGAACCGGAACGCACCTGAGCGGCGCCCGGCGGTGGCCTGGCGTGAGTTCGGTGTCGCTGCCGCCATCGTCGGATTCGCCACCCTGATTGCGCTGGCGCTGCGGCCCTATCTTGCGGCTACCAATCTAGCGATGGTGTATTTGCTGGGCGTGGTAGCGGTGGCGACCCGCTGCAACCGGCGCGCTTCGGTGATGGCCTCGTTCCTCAGCGTCGCGGCCTTCGATTTCTTCTGTGTGCCTCCGTATTTGACATTTCAAGTCTCCGAGTACGAGTATCTGATCACGTTCGCCGGTATGCTGGTGGTGGCACTGGTGATCAGCGCGCAAACATCACGGATTCGCGCGCAGGCGGTCCGCGCCGTGGACCGCGAATCCCGCACACAGGCGCTCTATCGCCTGTCGCGGCGGCTCTCTACGACGACGCGCGTGTTCGACGCCGCCCTGGCCGCGGCGGAGGTGGCTCAAGAAGTGTTTGGCTCGCCGGTAACCATTTTTCTTCCCGAGGACGGACGCATTTCATTCCGCAAACGCACTTCCGACCAATTGCTGATTTCGACCGCCGAAGAGGAGATCGCGCAGGAGGTTTTCGATCATGGCCGCAAAGCCGGTAAAGGAATGAAGAGTTTCCCGGATGCCGCCGCAACTTATGTGCCGCTGAAGGGCGCCACCCGCATTGTTGGCGTGATGGCGATTTTGCCCGGGGCCCGCGGGGAAACTCTGCACGACGATCAACATCATCTACTGGATTTGTTCGCCAATCAAACCGCGCTCGCCATCGAAAGGACGCAGAGCCAGAACGCTGCCGCCGATGCACGCATGCAGATGGAAACCGAGGAGATGCGCAGTTCCCTGCTGAGCGCGGTCTCGCACGATCTACGCACTCCGCTGGCTTCGATCACCGGCGCCGCCTCCACCTTGCGTTCGCAGGGAGAAAAGCTGGCGCCCGGTGTGCGCGACGAGCTACTCGAGAGCATTTCGGAAGAAGCCTTGCGGCTCAGCCGGCTGGTAGGCAATCTGCTGGATATGACACGCCTGGAATCCGGCGTGGCATTGCGGCGCGATCTGTATCCTCTGGAGGAAATCGTGGGCGCGGCGCTGCAGCGCATCGAGCCGCAGCTCGCGGGGCGCGAAGTGACGGCTGCGGTCCCCGAAGACCTGCCGCTGGTGAATGTGGACGACGTTCTGCTGGGTCAAGTGCTGATGAATCTGCTGGAGAATGCCGCCAAATACAGCTCCGCCGGGCAGCGCCATCGAGATCGCCGCGACGGCCACGCCCGCGGCGGTTCAACTGGAAGTGCGCGATCGCGGTCCCGGATTCGCGGAGGGGGAAGAAAAGCGGCTATTCGAAAAATTTTATCGCGGAAAGTCGAAAGGTGTGCGCGGCGCCGGCTTGGGACTCGCCATCTGCCGGGCTATCGTGATGGCGCACCGCGGCAGCATCGAAGCGCTGCATCGCGAAGGCGGAGGCGCCATTTTTCGCATTCGCCTCCCGCTGAACCATCGTCCATGAAGGCGTCCATGAAGGCGCCCATGACATCCCTATGAAGCCGCTAGTGCTCATGATCGAGGACGATCCGCAAATTCGCCGCTTCCTGCGCGCCGCGCTGGCCGCGGAGGATTACCAGTTTCACGAAGCGCTCACGGCGAAGGAGGGTATCGCGCAGGCCGCCGCCCGGCAACCCGATCTGGTGCTGCTCGACCTGGGGCTGCCGGATCGCGACGGACTGGAGGTGATTCGCGGGATTCGCCAGTGGAGCCAGATGCCCATCGTGGTGCTCTCCGCCCGCGGCCAGGAGAAGGACAAGATCGCGGCGCTGGATCTGGGAGCCGACGATTACGTCGCCAAACCTTTCGCTGTGGGGGAACTGCTGGCGCGCATTCGCGCGGCGCTGCGGCGCGCGGCGCCCGTAGCCTCCGATGGAGCCGATAGCGTGATCCGTTTCGGAGACGTCCAGGCGGATTTCGAAAAGCGCGTCATTACCGTGGGCGGCGAGGAAGTGCACCTGACGCCCAACGAATACAAGCTGCTTCAGGTGCTGATCAAGCACGCCGGCCGGGTAGTGACGCAGCGGCAATTGTTAAACGAAGTGTGGGGGCCGCAGCACACCGAGCAATCGCAATACTTGCGCGTCTATGTCGCCCAGTTGCGCCGCAAGCTGGAGCGCGACCCGGCCCGTCCCCGCCACCTGCAGACCGAGCCGGGCGTGGGCTACCGTTTGATCCTCGATTCATGAGCTTCGCACAGGCGCATGGGTTAGCGAATTCGACGAAACATTATGCACTGGCAGCGCGTCTGGTGCACATACATGGCCCGGAACACCATAGCTTCCGATGCGGCCTCGACTAAGGTGTTTCTCTTAGAAGTGCCGGAGCGGAGATGGCAGACCCCTAGCGTTTCTTTACTTAGTACAGCGGTTTCGCTGGGCCCACCTGTTAAAATCGGGCTGTCGGATTCAGTGTGACGTTGCTCTATGATGTGTTTTTTGTGCGGTAAAGAGATCAGTTGGCTACGCTCGATGGTCGACCGGCAATACTGCTCGTCCGAGCATCGCCAAGAGGCGCGCCTGGCCTCCGCCAACGCTCTGCGCGAAGAAGACGAGGAGCACGAGATTTGGTCGGTGGAGAACACCCGCAAGAAGGCCCGGGGCAATTCCTCCAGCCAGACCGCTTCGGTTTTTGCGTTTCTCACACTAGGTGTCTTGCTGGTCGCCATGCTCATGTTGCCGGGAAATGCCGTGCCACGCGGTAGTGCCTTCCCTACGGGCTCTACCGATCCAGGCACGCGGCAAGGCCTGTTTGAGCGCGCTACCAGCTCGCTTGGCGAGTTGGTGCGGGATAGCGCTCCGGTTACGCTGCACCAGGATTTCCGGACGGGATTAGGCGACTGGACCATCGCGTCGCTCAAGACCGCCACGCATGTCGATGACCCGCATGACTGGAAGATTCCCACGGCTCCCACGCTGATTGCCCCCGGCAGCCTGCGCATTTGGGACCGTTCCACCAAATTGCAGAACTATCAGATGGAGTTCCAGGGTCAGATCGAGAAGCGCAGTTTGAGCTGGGCTTTCCGTGCCAGCAACGCAGCCAACTACTACGCGGCCAAGATCGTGATCACCAGGCCGGGGCCGCAGCCTAACGCGGGACTGGTTCGCTATGCGATGTTGGGCGGCCATGAGTTCGATCGCGTCCAGCTGCCGCTACCGCTGACGCTCGCGCGCGGCGAAAGTTACCGTGTGCGTGTGTCGGTGCAAGACGAGCGGTTTGTGACCTACCTGAACGGGCAAGTCATCAGCACCTGGACGGACGCGCGTCTGAAGCGCGGTGGCATCGGATTCTTCGCCGACAACGACGATGAGCAACGCGTCTCCTGGGTGAACCTGTCGGAGCGCGACAGCTTCATGGGCCGCATGCTGGCGCACTTCTCACTCTTCGTGATTCCCGCTGCACGCTAAAGCAGCGCGAAGCGTTCCAGCAAGGCGTTGGGGTCCGGATCGCGTCCCATAAAAGAGCGAAAAAGCACAGCCGGATCTTCGCTATCGCCGCGCGCCAGAATTTTCTCCCGGAAATCGTGTCCCACCGCCGCGCTGAACACGCCCTCCCGGCGGAAGCGCGTGAAGGCGTCGGCGTCGAGCACCTCGGCCCACTTGTAGGAATAATAACCGGCGCCATATCCCACCGGACTCGAGAATAGGTGCGTGAAGCCGGCGATCATGGCGTAGTCGTCCGGCAGCGGCGCGGCCGCGAAGGGCGCAAGAATCTCGCGGGCGTACTTCACCACGTCGGTGGGGCCGTCCGCAGTTCGAGGCAGAGTACGATGCAGCGCCAGATCGACCACGCCGAATCCCAGCTGGCGCATTTGGGTGTTGGCGGCGCGGAAGGTTTTCGCACGTTTCATTTTCTGGAACAGCTCTTCGGGCAGGCGCTCACCGGTCTGCCAGTGGCGCGCGAACAGGTCGAGCGACTCACGCTCCCAGCACCAGTTTTCCATGATCTGCGAAGGCAGCTCCACAAAATCCCAGGGGACGCTGGTGCCGGCGAGACTACGCACTTCAACCTGGCTCAGCAGATGATGCAGCAGGTGGCCGAACTCGTGGAAGATGGTTTCGGCTTCGCGATGCGTCAACAGCGCGGGCTTGCCGTCGACGGGCGGCGTCAAGTTGCCGCAGATCAAGCCTAGGTGCGGGCGCCGTTCCGCGGGATTCTGGGCAGTGGGGTTACCGGTGAGCAGGGAATCCATCCACGCCCCGCCGCGCTTGTTTTCGCGCGGGTACCAGTCGCTGTAGAAAGATCCCAGGCGGGCGCCGCTTTCGGCATCCCGGATCGCGTAACATTTGACTGCCGGGTCCCATGCGGGAACGCCGACTTCTTCCTCGACGCGAATGCCGAAGATGCGGCCGAAGATCTCGAACATCCCATTCACGACGTTATCGAGTGAGAAGTATGGGCGCAGCGCCTCTTCGTCGAAATCGTAGAGAGCGGCGCGCTGTTTTTCCGCCCAGTAGCCGATATCCCAGGGCTCCAGCTTGCGGCCGGCGAAGGACTCGAGAGCGGCGTTCTCTTCGCGGAACCGCGGCTCGGTGCGGACCCGCAAGATCGTCTAAGAACTTCTGTGCGGTGTCGCCGGTGTGGGCCATGCGGTCGTCGAGCACCAGGTCCGCGAAATCGCGGAATCCCAGCAGTTGGGCTCTTTCCTGGCGCAGTTCCAGAATCCTTGCCAGCAGCGGGCGATTGTCATGTGGTTCGGCCGTGGCCCGTGTGTTGTAGGCGTGCCAGACCTGCTGGCGAATCGCAGCATCGTCAAGATAGGTCATCAGGGCGATGTAACTGGGCCCGTGGAGTGTAAAGCGCCAGCCGGTTTTGCTCTTTGATTCGGCGGAGGCGCGCGCGGCCGCCACTGCCGCGGGAGGCAATCCCGCAAGCTGATTCTGGTCTGCGATCAGCAGCTCATAGGCATTAGTCGAATCCAGCACGTTCTCCGAAAATTTGGTGGTCACTTCGGTGAGCGAGACGTCGATTTCCTTGAGTCGCGCCTTGCCCTCCGCGGGCAAGTCCGCGCCGTGGCGCTTGAACGAATCAATGGTCTTGGTGAGGTAGCGCTTCATCGCTCCGGTCAATGACCGGGCCTCGGCGGTCGAGGCATAGCGCTGGATCGCCTTCCACAGATCCTCATTGAGGGGCAGGCTGGAGTAGAACGCACTCACCTTGGGCTGGACCGCATTGAACGCCGCGCGCAGTTCAGGCGTAGTGGCGACGCTCTCCAGATGCCGCACCACGTTCATCGCGTATTCCAGGCGTTCGGTCATGGTATCGAGCGCGTGCAGCGGCTCGGGGCTGGCGATGGTTTCGTTCAGGCGCCGGCCGGCGTCGGCCAACAGTTCGTCGATGGCGGGCTCGACCTGCGCAGCCTGGATCTGGTCGAACGGAACGCGAAAGGAAATTTCAAGAAGCGGATTCATGGGCTATGTTTAGTACTTAGCTCTTTCAGCGTAGCAGCGGTCAGGAGCAGCCCGAGGATCATGAGCAGCCCGCCCCAGACCAGAATCGAATTGTAGAAAAGTCCGGCGGCAGTGAGCGCGGCTCCGGCGAGGCCGAGGAGTCCTGCGGCGCGCAGATACCATTGTTTCCGCGCGACTGTGACCGTGGCGAGCAGCGCGTTGGCGCTTAACAGCAGATTCCATTTGGTGATGCTTGCCAAGCGCAGCGCATCCAGCGTGACCGGCGTAAGCTGGCTCAAGGTAAGATTCACGACGCGCAGCGTGCCCAAGTTTTCGAGAACATCCGCGATCGCGGCGAGAACGGCGACGCCTCCCATGACTAGCGCGAGGCGGCGGTGGGGCGTGCGGGCGAGCGCGGCGGCGATCATCAGAGCCAGCGCCAGATAGCCGGCGATCAACGCAAAGTCGATGTATTGTTTCACCCGCATCACTTCGCGGTCCGCGCTGGGCGCGTCGCCCAGGATGGCTTCCACTTCAGCGGCGTTGCGGGCCGTCTGAAGCGCGACCACCGGGTCGGCAACTCCGCGGACCGGCAGCGAGGCGTTGGTGAACGACGGCCTTCCCGCCAGCACCACCAGGAACACCAGGCACCAGGCAGCCAGCGCCCACGCGATTCGCTGCTGAGTTTTCAGAGGCAACTCCCAGGATAAGCGTTCGTTCAAGCATGAAATGGCCCGGGGTGTCTCGGGAGGCGAGGCGGTCAAAGCACTCGAGCGACTCGGTTTCTCCGTCAGCAGGCAGACCGCCGTTGCATCGCTGGTTGTCGGCACTCTCCAGAACATTCTTCGACAGGCAGGAGTCTCGTTGGACGGCTTTCTGAACGCCCGGTAATTTCGGTTCTGCTTTGTCTATTTTGGCCGCCCTCAAGCGTCTATACAATGAGGCGCGGCCTGGACAGGACGTCTGTGGAATCGCCCTTGCGATACTTAGTCTCACTTGATCTCAATGCGTTGAAAGGATCGGATTATGGCAAACCCCTTCGTGCACGTGGAGTTGAACACCACGGATGTCAGCAAGGCCAAGAGCTTTTATGGAGCGCTATTCGATTGGAAGCTGGAAGATGTCGAGATGGGTCCCGGTTTCACCTACACGACGATTGGAGTCGGCGGAGGCACCGGAGGCGGAATGATGAAGCAAATGATACCCGGAGCGCCTTCGGCTTGGCTCGCCTATGTTTTGGTCGATGACATTGCCGCGGCAACCGCGAAAGCGAAATCTCTCGGTGCCAAGGTTATGAAAGACGTGACCGAGGTGATGGGCGCCGGATGGCTGAGCATCATCGCCGATCCCGCCGGTGCGCCACTGGGCCTCTGGAAGCCAAAGACGCCGTAAGCTGCGGCTACTGCGCGCCGCGGCCCGACAGCACGATCTTCGCGGTGTGGAATAGGATATAGGCGTCCAGCGAAGGCGCCAGATTCTTGATGTAATACAGGTCGTATTCCAGTTTGGTGGCAACGTCTTCCATGGTGTCGCCGTACTTGTAATTGATCTGCGCCCATCCTGTGATGCCGGGTTTAACGCACAAGCGTTGGCGAAAATAGGGAATCTTATCCTCGAGGATGTGCACAAATTCGGGCCGTTCCGGCCGCGGGCCCACCAGACTCATTTCGCCGCGAATCACGTTGAACAGTTGTGGAATTTCGTCGAGCCGCAGCTTGCGCAGCCAGCGTCCTATGGGAGTGACGCGGGGATCGTCTTTGGTGGCCCAGACGGCGCCGCTATCGGCTTCGGCGTCGGTGTACATAGAACGGAACTTGTACAGAGTGAAGGGGACCCCATACTTGCCTGCCCGAGTCTGCCGGTATAGCACTGGACCCTTGGAGAATAGTTTTATGGCCAACGCGACCAGCAGCATCAAGGGTAAGGCCAGGATGGCGCCGATGATGCCCAGCGTCCAGGAATAAATCGTTTGAGCCGCCACCATGATCCGCCGCGGCACCAATTCGGCCGAGAAGACCAATTGCGACGGTCGCAGCTCCCGCAGGGAGACGCGATGAAACACGGTCTCATAAGTGGCCGCAGAGTCCTCGATAGGAATCCCCGCGAAGCGCAATTCCAGAAGCTGATCGATCGGCAGAGCGCCCCGGCGCTCCATCGCTCCAACTACGATGAGATCCGGGCGGTATTCGGCGACTGCATCCCGAACGTCATTCATCAAACCCAGGCACGGCACACCCTCGAGCGGCTCCGATTGGTTTGCGAAGTCCATGAACCCGATAGGCGCCATTCCGAGTTCGGGACGTTCCTGCAAACTGTGAATGATTTCTTTCACCGCCGGCGAGGTGCCCAGGAACAGCAGCTTCTGGGCGCCCGCGGCTGCTCGAACCGCCCCCGTATAAACGATTCTCCACAAAGGCGCAAGCACCAGTACCAGCAGGCTGCCATAGAGCATGATGCGGCGCGGAACAATCACGTCCCAACGGCCGTAGCTCAGCAGCGCCTGTAATAGAAAGGCGAAGCCCAGGACGAGGCAGAACTGTTGCAGCAGGACGGTGCGGGACGGGATACGGTAAGTATCGTAGAGATCGTTGAAGTACAGGCCCAGCAGGATGAAGAGCGCTACCAGCGCTACCCGCCACCAGCCGCCGTCCTCCCACAAAAAGATGTCGGAGGCCAGATTCAGCGTCGCATAGCCCGCCAGGATGTAGCAGCTAAAAACCAGAATGGTTTCCGAAATAATCAGCGCGATCGCGCTGCTGGGCATGGAAACTCGAAACAGCCGGATCATAGGACGAATGCGGGGCGGACCTCCGAGCCTGTGTTACACAACCTGTGCATATTATCGGCCGTCCGGCCCGGGAACATTCGGGGAATTGGCTAGGGCCGCCGCCAGTTTCTCGCGCGTCGCCGCCAGATCCTCCGGCAGCACCCGCGTTTCGCCTACGGTAGTCATGAAACTGGTGTCGCCCAACCAGCGCGGAAGTCCATGCATGTGTATGTGCCCGGCGACGCCGGCGCCGGCGGCCTGCCCGATGTTGAAACCGAAATTCAACCCGTCCGGACGGTAAACCCGCCGTAGCGCCGACTCGCAGCGCTGCGCGAGCCGCATCATCTCTTCGAGTGTCGCGACTTCGGTTTCGGCGAGTGCCGCCACGTGCGCGTAAGGCGCAATCATCAGGTGACCGCTCGAATAAGGGTAGCGGTTCAGCAGCACAAAACTTCGTTCGGCACGCAGCACCACCAGGTTTACCGCGTCTTCATCAGCATTCGCGGCGATACGGCAAAAAAAACAGTAGTCTTTCCCGAGGGGAACTACGCCCGCCGACGAGACGTACTGATATCGCCAGGGGCTCCACAGGTGGTCCATAACATTATTGACTGTGAAAGCGGCGGCCGTCCGCGGGTGATCGCCGCGCGGTTAATAACCGCCTGCGGCCCGCCATCGCGGCTTAAACGCCGGGAGCCGCTTCGCCGCCCGTCGCCACGTGGTCGTGATTGACCAAGTCCTTCAACTCCTTGCTGGGCTTGAAGTAGGGGATGCGCTTGGCGGGTACTTCCACTCGCGCGCCGGTCTTGGGATTGCGCCCGATGCGAGGCTGCCGCTGGCGCGTGCGAAAACTGCCAAACCCGCGAATTTCGATCTTGTCGCCGCCGCGCAGGGACTTGACGACGCTATCGAAGATTGCCTCGACAATAACCTCCGAATCCTTCCGTGTCATTTCGACGACGCGCGAGACTTCCTCGATCAGTTCGGCCTTGGTCATTACCGGTCTTCCCCTTTTCCACGAATGTTCATCGCTTCCTCTATTGTCATAGTAACGGCTGCCGCCTGCCGCTGGTAATCTTCCAGGCGAATGCGCTCTTCATCCTCCGCCACGGCGCGGAGGCTCAAACCGATCTTTTTCTCCGCTTCATTCATTTTAATGATTTTAAAGTCGTATTCGTCGCCCCTCGGGAGCGCGGTGTCGGTCGTGGGGCGGTCTGGCATCGGCGGGATCTCCGATTTATGGCACAGCGCCTCTACGCCTGGCGCCAATTCCACAAACACTCCGAAGGCTGCGCCGCGGGCCACCCGGCCGCGTACGATGTCACCGACCTCATGGGCGCGGAAGAAACTCTCCCAAGCGTCTGGCTGTAACTGCTTGACTCCTAAGGACAAACGGTGGTTGGGCGCATCAATGCTCAGGATCACGGCCTGCATCAACTGGCCCTTCTTGACCATCTCGGACGGATGCTTCACGTGCTTGGTCCAGGAAAGATCGGATACATGCACCAGCCCATCTACCCCTTCTTCGATTTCGAGGAACGCTCCGAAATCGGCCAGCTTGCGCACGCGGCCTTCGACTACCGAGCCGATGCTGTAGCGTTCGCCGACGGTGGTCCAAGGATCGGCTTCCAGTTGTTTGATCCCGAGCGAGACTCTACGCTCGCGCGGTTTCACCTCGAGCACCACGGCCTCCACCTGATCGCCGGCCTTCACCAGCTTGCCGGGATGCTTCATGCGCCGGCTCCAGGTCATCTCGGAGACGTGGATCAAACCCTCGACGCCGGGTTCGATTTCGACGAAAGCGCCGTAATCGGTGATGCTCATCACGCGACCGATCACGCGGCTGCCCGGGGGAAAGCGTTCGCCCAGCGTATCCCACGGGTCCGGGGTTAGCTGACGTATACCCAGCGAAATGCGCTCTTTTTCGCGGTCGAACTTAAGCACCTTGACGGTGACCTCATCGCCCGGATGCAGCACTTCGGAGGGATGATTCACGCGTCCATGCGACATGTCGCTGACGTGCAGCAGGCCGTCGATCCCGCCCAGATCGACAAACGCGCCATATTCGGTGAGGTTCTTCACGGTACCAGTGACAATGGCTCCTTCGGCGAGGTGCTCCAGCGCCGTCTGCTTGCGCGATTGCAGATTTTCCTCGAGGGCCGTCTTGCGCGAAACCACCACGTTGCCGCGCCGCCGGTTGAGCTTCAGGATCTTGACGGGAATATCCTGGCCGACGTATTGGTCGAGGTCATGAATCGGGCGGATGTCGACTTGCGAACCCGGCATGAACGCGGCCACGCCCACATCCACAATCAGCCCGCCCTTGGTGCGTTCGAGAACCCGCCCCGACACCAGCAACTGATCGCGCATGGCCTGTTCGAGCGTGTCCCAGATACGCAGGCGGCTGGCGCGCGAATAGGAGAGCAGGATGTAGCCTTCCTGCTGCGGGCCGCTGCGGTCGACCATGACATCGATGGCGTCGCCGGCCTTTACGGTGACGGTGCCATCGGGCTGCCGCAACTGCTCGATGGGGACCAGACCTTCGAGCTTGTAGCCGAAATCGACGATAACTTCGTTGGGGTGAACCGTCACGACATGGCCCTGCAATAGCTCACCCTCCGACGGAGGGGCTAAATGGCCATAGTCCTCAATAAGATGCGCGTAATCTTCTTCGCCCGGGAAGTTTACGTCAACATCCGGTTCGTCCGTGGCGGCCATGTCGAAAACCTCGACAAATCGTTGAAACAGCAGGTACTTCAGAACTATACAGGAGGTTCGGGGGGTTGTCAACTTGGGGGCGGGGGGCTAAGGGAGCGCTATCTGTTACTTGCGTTTCTTAACCTCACAACCTCTGAAACTGAGCGGGAATGGATTGCTACCGCCGACGGTGACTAACTTTGGCAGCTCAAAATCATCGACAGCCTGGTTTTCGATGATAGCTTCGATTGGCACGGTTCCAGACGCGGTTTTAATATTGCCCTGGAAACCCGTGAGTATGTAGCCCTTGGGCACCCTTGAAAAATTTGGGCGAACCGTGAACTCTGTGCCAGCAGTTGCGATTTTCATGTCGCTAATCATCAATCCGCGGTCCATCGACTCGGAGATCTCGGAGTCACCTAGCTTCCCAGTGATTCGATATTGTCCATTTACGTCTTCCACCGTTACGGACTTGTCATTCGGATTTGGGAAGGGTGGTCCAAAAAACATCGACCATACATGGAAAAAACCAGTGATGACCTGCTCTACTATTGCTGAAGTCGCGCGAAGCCGTTCTGCAGCCTGCTCATTTGGTGGATCCAAATCGAATTTTCGAGACACTGTGGAAGTACCAGCGGAACCGATTGACACTTCATAATGCGCTTGCCTGAGAATTGGCATTAGCTCCTGTACTGCCGTATTGGTGAGTACGCTGCTATAGATCTGATCCCAAGCCGGCACGACCTCGCATCGGAACCCGGTCAATCCGTCGCGCTTAGTATCGTAATACGCATGATTCGCCCGAACTAGAAGGTCGCTGTTATCCGCGCCTCGAACTATGACTTCGGATGGGATAAGGCCACAGACTGCCAGCACCGCCGCGGATCGCATTTTGCTTTTCTTGTGGCGTCGCATTTTCGTCAATCATATCACCAGCACTGCTTGGCACTGGCCTTCGGGTGATATGGAGGTTGAGACTCGCGATAATAGAGCGAAGGCCAGCAATGCAGGCGACCAACTTCGAACGCATCACCGTAGATCCAAACCAAATGGGCGGTGCGCCCTGCATCCGCGGTCTGCGCATTCCCGTTGCTACTGTGCTCCGCATGCTCGTTGGCGGCATGAGCGAGCAAGAAATCCTCGCTGACTACCCCGACCTTCAAGCGGAGGACGTTCGGGAGTGCATTCGCTTCGCAACTGCATCTGCTCAAAAACAAAAATGAAACGTGAATATGATTTCAGCAAAGGCGTGCGCGGCAGGGTATTGCCGCCAAACGCGGAACTTCGCTTGCCGATCTATTTGAGCGCCGACGTGAAGGCTTACTTCGTCGAACGCGCGGCGCAGAAAGGCATACCGCTCGCCAAGATGGTGAACGCGCTACTGAAACAGGAAATCAAGATTATTGAATCGGTCAAGTAGCGTCAGGCCCGGATCGCTTCCTTACTTCACCATCCAACAAACTGTCGTAGACGGTGTCTTCAGGCGCGTAGGCTGCCTAGAACCGCTGCTGCCCCAGAGTTCGCCAAGCGCCATCCTCATCGTTCGCCCCATCCCACTGAACGAACACCCGGACCGGCGAGCCAACGGGAAGCTGCTCAGCGATTTCCGCGGGGATAGCAATCTGTCGATCCGCAGTAACGGTACTTTCAAATTCGAGTGCTTTCATTAGGTCACGTAGTGGGATGGGCCTTGGCCGCCAGATCCTCGAATTGCGTGATCTTCACCTTTCCTTCCGGAAACACAGCGCAGATTTCCAACTCTCCCCCCATTGCCTTGACATAACTGGCCAGCGTGCTCACATACATGTCAGTTCGTTTCTCGATCTTCGAGACTTCAGACTGCCCGACATCGAGAATCTTTGCCAGCGAGGTTTGCGTCAACTCGCGAGCTGCGCGCAGTTCTTCAAGAGGCATTTCGCGCAGAAGTTGTTCCGTCATGGCCTTGACACGGGCGCGCCGCTCAGGGGGCCAGTCTTTTACAAGTTCACTATATTTTCTCGCCATAATCAAATCTTTCCTTCCTTCTTCAATGCCAGCAGATGATCGTCATACAGCCTGTCCGCCAGCGGAACAAAAACTTCGTACCAGCGATTGTCGCCAGTCTTGTTGCCGCCAATCAGCAGAAGCGCCGACCTCAGAGGATCGAACGCATAGAGCACCCGATAAGGGTATCCTCCGTGCTGGATTCTTAATTCCCGCATGTGGGGATGCTTTGATGTCGTGATCCCGGAACTGTGAGGTGATGGCAGATTCGGACCGTGTTCGTTCAGTAATCCGACGCACACCGCAACGCGATCCTGCTCTTCTTCAGAAAGCGAATTCCACCAACCGTCAAACTCATCGGTGTATTCGATGTCCCAGCCCCGACTAGAGTATTCCATAGAAGGAATAGTCTGTCAAGGGAAGAAATGTGATGAGTCTAGTGGTCGCGCGTGGTAACCAATTCCGTCACCGCCATCAACGCCCGCTGATACGGCGATGCCGGGAACTCGCCGATAATGGCGCGGGCCTTTTCGGTGAAGGCTTGCGCGCGCTCCTGCGCACGCTCGATCCCGCGATGGCGATGCAGCACCTTGAGGATCTTGCTGAACGGCACCTGATCGTAGTTGCCGTCGGTCAGCACCGTTTCCACCAGCTTGCGCTCTTCCGGGTCGGCGGCTTCGAGCGCATAGATCAGCGGCAGCGTGACCTTGCCCTCGCGTAGATCGTTGCCCACCGGCTTGCCCAGGATTTTTTCGCGCGACGTGAAATCGAGAATATCGTCCACCAACTGGAACGCGATTCCCAGGTTCCAGGCGTAGTCGGCGAGCTGCGTTTCGACCAGTTCGTCGGCTCCCGCGCTGATGGCGCCGAGGCGCGCGCACGCCGAAAACAGGCTGGCGGTCTTGCGGTCGATCAGCTCGAAATAGTCGGCTTCGCTGATGGCGATCTTGCCGATGCGCTCGAGTTGCAGCAGCTCGCCTTCGACCATCATCTGCGTCAGGCTGATGAGCAGATCGAGCGTTGGGAAGTTGCGCTCGCGCACGGCCACCTGGAAGGCCTGCATGTAGAGCCAATCGCCCGCCAGCACCGACGTGTGGTTGCCCCACACCACGTTGATCGACGGCCGCCCTCGACGAGTTTTTGCCAGATCGATCACGTCGTCATGCACCAGCGTGGCGGTGTGGATCATCTCCACCACCGCGGCCATGCGAATCAGCATGGGGTTCGCGTCGCCCAGCATGCGCCCGGAAAGCAGCACCAGGATGGGGCGCAGACGCTTGCCTCCGCCCGCCTGCAGGTATTGGTTGATGTAGTTGATGGCCTCGACCGACGCCACCGATTCCAAGCCGATTTCGCGCTCCACTTTTTCCAGGTCTGCGTTGACCAGGTCGAAGAGTTCGAGCGCCGAGAGTGTCTCGCCGATCTTGCCGAATGCCATGGGAATTCTTTAGTCTAGACGATCGGCGCCCCAACCAAACGCCGCCAGTTCGCTGACGTGGTCTGCGCGATCTCGTCGGTGGTCACGCCGCGCAGCTCCGCCAGCCTGCGCGCGGTCTCGACTACATAAGCGGGCTCATTGCGCTTGCCGCGCTTCGGGACGGGCGCCAGAAACGGCGCGTCGGTTTCGATCAGCAGGCGATCGGCGGGTGTGAGGCGCGCGGCGTCTTGAATGGCGGTGGCCTTGGGAAAGGTCACGATACCGGCGAAGCTGATGTGAAAACCAATGGCCAGCGCCTGCTCGGCTTCACGCGGCCCTTCGGAGAAGCAGTGAATGATGCCGCCGAGTCCGCTGGGAGCCCAGTACTCACGCAGCAGCGCCATGGTGTCGTCCCAGGCCGTACGCGTGTGGATCACGATGGGTTTGCGCGCATCGCGGGCGATACGCATCTGCTCGACGAACACATTGCGCTGGACGTCGCGCGGGGAGTGGTCGTAGTGGTAATCCAGTCCGATCTCGCCGATCGCGACGACTTTCGCGTGTGCCGTAAGCTCGGCCAGTCGTTGATAGGTTTCGCCGGTGGCCTTCGCGGCGTCGTGTGGATGCACACCGATGGTCGCGTATATAAATGGATAGCGATCCGCCAGGCGAACGCCGACTTCGAGGTCCGGCGGGCCGTCACCGGAACCAATCGCCACCATCGTTTCGACGCCGGCTGCGAGCGCGCGCTCGATCACTGCCTCGCGGTCGTCGTTGAACTGTTCGCTGTCTAGATGGCAGTGCGAGTCGATCATTTAAGCCGCGCGCCGGGTGGCACGTCTTCGAGGAAACTCGCCAGCACCGGGATGTCGCCCTCGCGCGACGCTGCGACAATCATGCCTTGCGACTCGATGCCGCGCAGTTTGCGCGGAGCAAGGTTGGCGACGATCACCACTTTCCGCCCCACCAGCGCCTCCGGTTTGTAAGCCAGTGCGATACCTGCCACGATGCTGCGCGGTTCGGCCTCGCCAATGTCCACATGCAGGTGCAGAAGTTTGTCGGAGCCTTTGACCACCGCAGCGTCCTTCACAACGCCTACCCGCAGATCGACTTTAACGAAATCGTCGATCGTGATGACCGGCGTGCCGGAGGCCTTGGCGGCCACTGCAGCAGGCTCCGGCTTCTTGCCCATCAATTCCAACTGCCGCGCGACCTCCAGCTTTTCGAGCTCCATCATCTTCTCGATCGAGGCTTTGACGTCGGCTCGCGGGAAGACCGTGCTCACGGGGCCTAAGGTCTGGCCGCCTTTGAGATGGCCCCAATGCAAGGCCGCCGTTTTTATGTGGTCCAGGGGCGTTCCAAAACCGAGTTGCATCCAGATCTTCGCAGCCGACCCGGGCAGCACGGGCTCCAGCAATGCCGTGACGATCCGCAGCGCCTCGGCCGACGTATAGAGAACTTCATCCAGACGCTTGGCCTCGGCGTCACCGGCTTTCGCGAGCTTCCAGGGCGCCTGCTCGACAATATATTTGTCCACCGCGCCAATCAAGGACCAGATGGCTTCGAGCGCCTTCGAGAATTCAAATTTGTCGTAGGATTCGATCGCGACTGCGGTGCATTCGAGCGCGGTCTGCGCGATCTGCTGATTGCCGTCCGAAGCCGGGATCACTCCGTTGCGATACTGATTGATCATCGCCAGCGTGCGGCTCGCCAGGTTGCCGAGCCCGTTGGCCAGGTCCGAATTGTAGCGGCCCACCAGGGCGTCGTAGCTGAAGCTGCCGTCCTGGCCGAACACCACTTCGCGCAGCAGGAAATAGCGCAGGGCATCGGTGCCCAGCACCTTATGAATCGGCGTGGCGCGCACGATGTTGCCGCGCGATTTGCTCATTTTGTCGTTCTCAAACAGCAGCCAGCCGTGCGCAAAGATGCGCTTCGGCAGCGGCAGCCCGGCGGCCATCAGAAAAGCCGGCCAGTAAATGGCGTGGAAGCGCACGATCTCTTTGCCGATCAGGTGGAGGTCCGCGGGCCACAGGTTTTCCTTGGCGACGGCGCTCATGTAGGTGGTCAGCGCATCGAACCAGACATAGAAGACGTGCTTTTCTTCGTTCGGCACCGGGATTCCCCACTTGATGGTGGTGCGGCTGATCGACAGGTCCGACAAACCTTTCTTGACGAACGCCAGCACTTCGTTGCGCCGCGTTTCGGGGAGGATGAAATCCGGCTGCTTCTCGTAGAGATCCAAAAGTTTCTGCTGGAACGCGGAAAGCTTGAAGTAAAAGTTTTCTTCGGAAACGGTTTCGGTGGGCCGGCCGCATTCCGGACACGGGTCACCGGGCTTAGCGTCGTTTACGTACAGTTCATCGAAAACGCAATACTGCCCGCTGTAACTGCCTTTATAGATGTAGCCGTTTTCGAGGCACCGGCGGAACAGATCCTGCACCTGCTCCGCGTGGTTCTTGGCGGTGGTGCGCTGGAAGCGGTCGATTTCGAGGCCGAGGACGCGCCACTGTTCGCCGAACTCGCCGGAAATAATGTCGGTAAACTGTTGCGGCGTCTTGCCGGCCGCTGCGGCGGCGCGCTCGATCTTCTGGCCGTGCTCATCGGTGCCGGTGGCGAGCACCACGTCGTAACCCTGCATCCGTTTCCAGCGCTTGATGGTGTCGGCGGCGATGGTGGTGTAGGCGTGCCCGATGTGCGGCGCGGCGTTGACGTAATAAATCGGTGTGGTGAGGTAATATTTCATTTCCTGACTTTCGAATAAGCTTCCTGCGCGGCAGCGATGATCTTTGGCAGCGGAGTTCCGGTTTGCATGGCGAGCGCTCGGCAATCCTCATATTCCGGCGTCGCGGCGCCGTGGCCCGAGACCTTCATGCGGACTTTGCCGAAGGGCGTCTCGACCTCAACCATCCGCCGCTCTTCCACGCGGCGTTCGGCCGGATAAATGCGCAGGCCCAAGGTGGACGTCTCCGCGAAAATGATGTCGGCGAGTTGCTCCTGATGCTCGGGTTTTGCAATCACGCGCAGCAGCGCACCGGGACGATTTTTCTTCATCTGCAGCGGCGAAAACGAGGCATCCAGCGCCCCTGCTTCGAGCAGCCGTTCGAGCGCGTAGCCCAGCACCTGCGGGCTGGAATCATCGATGTTGGCTTCGATGACGCTCACCAGCGTGGCCTCGGTAGCGGTGGTGCGCTCGCCCAACAGAACGCGCAGGACGTTGGGCTGATCTTTGAAATCGCGGTCGCCCGCGCCGTAGCCGATCTGCGCGATGCTCATGGCCGGCAGCGTGCCGAAGCGCGAGGAAAGCGTTGCGGCCAACGCCGCTCCTGTGGGCGTGGTCAGTTCGACGGCAGGACCGCGCGCGTAAATCGGTTTGCCTTCGAGCAGCGCGGCGGTGGCGGGCGCGGGCACCGGGAGCATGCCGTGTTCGGTCTGGACAATTCCGCTGCCGACATTGATCGCGGACGTATGGGTCTCGCCAATGTCGAGCAGATCCAGCGCTACGCAGGCGCCTACGATATCGGCGATGGAATCTACCGCGCCCACTTCGTGGAAATGAACTTTTTCGACCGGCACGCCGTGGACCCGGGCTTCGGCGTCGCCCAAGCGTCGAAACACGTCCGACGCGTTTTGTTTCGCGCGATCGGAGAGCGGCGCTTTATCGATCATTCCGAGAATATGCTTGAGATGGCGGTGACCGTGACCTTCCGCGGGCGTAATCACCCGGAATTTCGAAGCCGTGATGCCGCCACGGCGGGTCTTTTCCACTTCAAATTCCGCGCCCATGTCGAGGCTCTTCAGTGCGTCGATCAACGCCCCGGCCGGGGCTCCGGCATCTAGTAGCGCGCCCACCGTCATGTCCCCGCTGATACCCGAAAACGCGTCCAGGTAGGCGATTCTCATTCTTTGATTATAGGGGACTATGACGGGCCGGCCGGTTACGATTGCCGGAATTCGTGAAACTATTAGAAGGTGAAATGATCTTAACAGTGCCGCGAGTGTTGCCCGGGAAACCATGCCGCCCGCGCCATCGTCATCGACATTAGAGGAGATAAAGATGCTCAAAGAGAGAAATGCTCTTGTGGCGCTAGTCGTTTTGACGGGGTTGGCAGCCGCTGCTTTCGCCCAGGGACCGCCGCCACCGTTGTTCCCCCCACAACAACTGGACCAACTGGTGGCGCGCATCGCGCTGTATCCGGACCCGCTGCTGGCGCAAGTGCTCGCCGCGGCCACTTACCCTAACGACATTCCTGACGCCGCCCAGTGGGCCGATCAGCATCATTATTTGACCGGACAGGCGCTGGCCGACGCCATCCAAGGGGACCAGTTGCCGTGGGATCCCAGCGTGCAGTCTCTGCTGCCGTTTCCTTCGGTGCTCGACATGATGAATTCGGATATGCGCTGGACTAGCGACCTCGGCAACGCATTCCTGGCGCAGCAGCAGGACGTGATGGACGC
This sequence comes from Bryobacterales bacterium, assembly GCA_963779075.1. Classification (GTDB taxonomy): domain Bacteria; phylum Acidobacteriota; class Terriglobia; order Bryobacterales; family Bryobacteraceae; genus Palsa-187. The sequence goes on along the minus strand of CAVZWS010000005.1, from coordinate 359,399 downwards.
CGTGCAGCGGCAGCGTGCCATGGCGCAGCGCTACGGCTATTTGCGGAGCAACGGCCAGGTGATGGTGAGCGGCGGACCGTACATCACCATCATGCCGGTGAATCCGGATTATGTGGTGGTGCCCTACTATGATCCCGGAGTGGTGTTTTATGCGCCGCGACCGGGATTCTTCGTCGGCGGTGCGATTCGCTTCGGTTTCGGGGTGAGCATCGGCGGATATTTCGCGCCCTGGGGCTGGGCACCGGGAAGAGCCCGCTTTGATTGGGGCGGGCATGGCGTGTTCCTGAACGGCGGACGCTGGAACCGGCGCTGGGATAACCGCGGCGCGTACGTTCATTCGTATCCCGAGCTTCGGCGGCCCGCACGGGGTGTTGCGCGGCCCCCCGAGCCGCATGTGCTTCATCCGCGTTCAGCGCCGGAACGAAGAGCGCCTCAGCAAGGCCGGCCGGAGCCTCGCGAATCCCACAGGGGCGCGCCGCGAGGCGGGGAACGCGGCGGAGATCGGGGCGGGAAAGGCCGTTAGCTCCGGATCTTCCTAATCTCTTGGCCGCTATCGTGAGCTGATTCGCGTGTAGCTGCGGTAGCGGCCGCCATCCCGCTCAGTAATCGTGGGATAATCACTCCCTGTGAACACACCCGGAGACCGCCTCATCGTCGACCGTTCGCTGGCCGCCGCTATCCTTACTGACAGCCACTTCTGGATTCCTGTCGCCGTCCTGGTTTTCGGAATCGTCCTGCTGGTTCTTCTCACTTAGTGAAATGGGCGCGAACCCTGTACTGGAAGTGAAGACCAAGTTATCCAGCGCCTCCCGGCACGGGCTGGGCGTGGCGTGCGGTTTGGCGGCCGGGGCGTGGCTGGGCGCAGCCGAAGCGCCTACCAAACTGGTCACGGCCGGATTCTCACCCTTCCTGATTTCGCTCGGCATGGTAGCCGGCGTGTTTGTCGCGCGCTGGACCTTGCCGGTGATGTTGAAGGGTACCGGCTACCTGCTCTCGGACTTTCGGGATAAATCCCATCTGGTCATCTGGGCGCTGCTGGCGGGAATGTGCTGGGCGGTTGCCAATACGCTGACGGTGTTCGCCGTGCGCAATGTCGGTCTCTCCATCGCGTTTCCGCTGTGGAACATCAACAGTCTGGTGGGCCTCTTCTGGGGCTGGCTGCTGTTCAACGAACTACGCGGCGCGGGCGCGAAGGATCTGGCCCGGGTGATCGGCGGCACAACTGCGATTGTGGCGGGAGCGTGCGTGCTCGCCTACGCGACGTCTCACCAGCAGCAGGCGTCGTCGCATCGCGCCACGTTGGGAATTCTCGCGGCGCTGGGCGCGGGGCTGCTGTGGGGAACCATGTATGTCCCGTATCGCAAAGCGTATATCAGCGGCATGAATCCGCTGTCCTTCGTCACGGTTTTCACTTTTGGAGAACTCGGCACCACGCTAGCGATGGCGCTCGCATTTGACGGCGGGTATCACAAGGTAGCCGCGGAGCTGGTAAAGGCGCAGCCGGTCATGTTCTGGCTCTTCCTCGGCGGGTTCTGCTGGGTGCTGGGCGACCTGTTCCAGCAATACGCCGCGAAATACATTGGCATCAGCCGCGGCATCCCGCTTTCCAATACCAATCAGATCTGGGGACTGCTGTGGGGCGCGCTAGTGTTCGGAGAACTCTCGGGAGAAAGCCTTACTGCGCGTCTGCTGGTGACGGGCGGCTCGCTGGTGATGATTGCGGGAGCGCTCGCGATCAGCCAGGCGGAAGCACCGGCCTCCGAACAAGACTCGTGGCGGTTGGCATCGGAGCGTGAATGCGATCGTTATGGCATGGATGCGGAGCGCGCTGCCGCGATTCTGCATGGCGATGATCCGCTGGCGCGAGAAATGCCGCCGCGTCATTGGTGGGAGTTCGTGGTGACGCTGGCCGCTATTGGGATTTTCGTGTGGCTCGGCATTCACGCCAAAATTCCCAACATCCCGATGAACATTCCAGTATTGCTGGTCCTGCTGGCGGCGACTGTCGGTTTCCTGATCGTTTGCGGCCGGATGCTCTGGAAGCGGACCCGCTTCTCTTAACTCGACGAGCCGCTTTCTACGGCAACCCGTACGCAAACATCGAGCTGCCCGCGGAGAATACCACGTACTGTTTCCCGTTTGCCTGGTAGGTCATGGGACCCATCGCGATATCCCCACCCGCATTCGTCTTCCACAGTAGCTTGCCAGTGCGCGCATCCAGCGCCTGGAAAAAGCCCTCGCGCCCACCCGTGAAGAGCAGATCCGACGCCGTCGTCAGAATACCGCTGGAAGTCACGTCGGCCATTTTGAATTCCCACTTCTTCTCGCCGGTCTGCGGATCCAGCGCCCGTACGATGCCGTACCCATCATCGTCATTGTGTTTGGGTACTTGCGGGCCGCGGCCCTGCTTGGTGGATACCGGAGCCCCCCCGACGTAGCGCTTGCCTTCGTCGAACTCGCTCTCGATCTTATTGAAGGACCCGTGCACGCCTTCCCACGCCGAGACATAGAACAGGCCGGTCCTCGGACTGAACGACGGCGACCACCAGTTCGTGCCGCCGGTCGGGCTGGGATAAATCACCGTGCCCGCCGCCGAGGGTTCCATCTCGGGCGACCGCATCGGACGGCCGGCTTCGTCGAGGCCCTTGGTCCAGGTTACCTTTACGAAGGGCTTGCCTTGCAGAAACTTTCCGGTGGTTCGGTCCAGCGTGTAGAAGAATCCGTTGCGATTGGCCCACATCATCACCTTGCGGGGCTGCCCTTGATAAGTGATGTCCGCCATCACTGGCACCTGCACGGAATCGTAATCGAAATTATCGTGCGGCGTGAACTGGAAATACCATTTGAGCTTTCCGGTGTCGGCATCCAGCGCCACTACGCAATCGCTGTACAGGTTATCGCCGCCGCGATGGTCACCGTTCCAATCCGGGCCCGGATTGCCGATGCCCCAGTACGTCAGGTTCAAGTCGGCATCGTACGACCCCGTCATCCACACCGACGCACCGCCATGCTGCCATGAATCTCCGGCCCAGGTTTCATTGCCTGGCTCGCCCTTGCCTGGAATCGTATAGAAGCGCCAAGCTTCATTTCCAGTCGCCGCATCGAAGGCCGCAATAAATCCGCGGATGCCGTACTCGCCGCCAGCCGTGCCCACGATCACTTTGTCTTTGACGATCAGCGGCGCGTGCGTCATCGCGTAGCCGCTTTCGGGTTTGGCGATGGCCTTATCCCAAACCAGTTCACCGGTTTTTGCGTTGACCGCCACCAGGTGGGCGTCAATGGTGCCCATGAAGAGTGTATTGCCCAGGATCGCGACGCCCCGGTTGACGCGCCCGCAACACGGCCGCGCTTCGCGCGATGGCGAATAGGAGTACAGCCACTTGATCTCGCCGGTGGCTGCATCCAGCGCCAGAATATCGTTGGGCGCCTGCGTCAGATACATTGTGCCGTCGACCACCAGCGGCGTCGTTTCAAATTTTTCCGTCGAACGCGCCTGAAACGCCCACTGGAGCTTAATGTTTCCGACATTCGCCGGCGTGATCTGGTTGAGCAGACTGTAGCGCTGGCTCGACGTGTTGCCGGAGTACGTCAGCCAGTTCTGCGGCTCCTTGTCGGCGCGCAGAATCCGGTCAAAAGTTACCTGGGCATTCAGCGCGCAGGTGGAGGCGATGACAAGCAGAGTGGCTCGCAGCATGGGGTATATCATACATCGTTGGGAAGAAGCTGCGCCGCCCTCATGACAGGCCAGTGGGGCATGGGATGATGAGGAGCGAAGCTGTGCTGCGAACGCGCTGCCACAAATCCACATGCCGGCCGGTACTGTTTCCCGTCTCCTGATCGACGGCTTTTCCATCATTCTAATTGATCTTTTGCTGGCTGGAGACAACGCCCTGGTGATCGCCATGGCGGTACGCGCTCTGCCTCAGCGGCAGCGCCGGCTCGCAAGCACTTTCGGTGCGGCGGCCGCGGTCGCGCTGCGGGTCGTCCTCACTATCGCGGCGGCGCGACTCCTGGGAATCGAATTCATCAAGTTACTCGGCGGAGCCTTCATTAGCTGGCTTGCCGTGAAGGTTCTCGCGGATGCCAGTTCCGGCGCTGCCACAGCGCCCTCCCGCAGTTATTTCCTCAAGGCCATATGGTTCATCGTCGTCGCCGATATTACAATGTCCACCGACAATGTTCTGGCCGTGGCCGGCGCGGCCAAAGGCAACGTCGCCCTGATCATCTTCGGTTTGTGCGTGAGCATCCCGTTCGTGGTGTTTTCCAGTAATCTGATCGCGACGCTGATGGATCGCTATCCCGCCATCGTCTATTTGGGTGCGGCGGTTCTCGGCAAGGTGGGCGCAGAAATGATCTGCACGGACCCTTACGTCATAAGGACGCTACATCCGCCGGCGGGACTCACATATGCTGCAGAGGGGGTGGCCATCGCCGGTATCTTGGGCTCCGGAAGATTCTTGAGTGAACGCACGCGCAAGACGCGCACTGCCGAGACTTCGTAACGGCGTAGGGCGGCGGACCGCCCGTTACCGTCAGCCGGCCACCGCTGCCTGCGTGTCGGCGGATGGCCCGTAGATACCCGGGACGTTACCGCCCATCGCGCGCAGGTAGGCGCTGAGCTGGCCGCGGTGGTGAACCGAATGCTTGATCGCCATCGCCAGAAAGTTGACCCCCGGCGCCTGGACCATTCCGAACAAGTCGATTACGTTGCTGAGCTGCGCCCCTGACATGGCGCGCACGCGATCCAGCGCCGCCGGAACTTTTGCCTTGTAGCGGGCCGCGGCATCGGCCGAATTCATAATGCCGCAGGCATCGGAATCGTCAGGCGGCGGTGCGAACGCACCATCCGCGATGCTGCTCAGCAGCCACTCATCTTCCAGAGTGATGTGGCGGACGAGCCCCAGGCCGGTCTTCGATTTCGAGTCCGGTTGGTAGTTGAGACCACCGTCGGGAACCGCGTTGATCACTCGCAGCGTGGTCTGTATTTCACTCTCGAAATCGGTGATGAGAAATTCCGCTATATTCTTGGTTTGGTTGAAATCCATGGGATGCTCCTTGTGTGCGAACTACATTCTATCCTAAAGTCCGCGTTCATATGCGGATGAGTAACGGAGAGTGCTAGACCGCTATCCTTTACAAATGCAGCAGAGCGAGCTCTCGACCGGATCCGAAATTCAGAAGGCCTAGACCGGCATGTTTCGTCGGCTGCTGGATTGGCTCGAAGACCGCACCGGCATCGAAGAGATCCCGGCTTCCTCCGGCTGGCCCCAAGTGCTGGGGAGCGTGGCGTTGTTCGCGTTCCTGATGCAGGCGGCGACCGGGATCCTGCTGGCGCTGAACTATGAGCCCGCGCCGGGTGCGGCTTACGAGAGCGTGCGCCACATCATGACGCAGGTGACCGCAGGACGCCTGCTGCGCGCGCTGCACTATTGGGGCGCGAGCCTGATGATCATCGTGCTGGTTCTTCACCTGATCCAGACTTTCGTGTCGGGCTCTTACCAGAAACCGCGCGAGGCCGCTTGGATCGGGGGCGTGATTCTTTTTCTGCTGACCTTGGGCTTTGGATTGACCGGGTACCTTCTGCCGTGGGATAACCGCGCATATTGGGGAACGGTGGCGATCATCGGGATGCCGATTGCCGCTGCCACCTTCAACCGCTTTTACGCCGCTCACGTGCAGATTTTGCCCCCGCTCACAGCGTTGCTAATCGCTTGGCATGTCTATCTGGCACGGCGGCACGGCAAGGCGGCGGTGCCGGTATTGAAAGACACCTTGGCGGTCTTTGGATGGTTCGCTGTGCTGATGGGCATGGCGATTCTCGCGCGCCTTCCGCTGGGACACCTGGCGGATCTCACGGATTTGAGTTATGTCGCGCGGCCGCAATGGTACTTCCTGTTCTTATTTCAGTTCGTGAAATGGTTTGACGGTCCGCTGAAAGTAGTGGGCGCCGTGATTCTTCCCACGCTGGCGATCGTGGCGTTGATTTTGGTTCCCTTCATCGACCGCAGCAAAATGAAAACCGTGCGGCGGCGCTGGGGAGCGATCGGGCTGGCGGCGCTGGCCGCGATATTTTGGGGCGGATTGACGGCTCGCGCGGTGGCCACCACTCCGGAATCGCGCGAGATGGACATGTCGCTGGTCAAGCCGTGGCAGGAAATTTCCGCGGGGGACCTGGCCTCGATCGGCTTCTTTCGCAAAGCGCAGTGCGGCAGTTGCCACGTGCCCGGGAAGGCCGGTACGGGGCCCGATTTAACGCTTGCTCCGTCGTCGCGGCCGGCCAACTGGCTCGAAGAGCACATCAAGTCAAGCACCAAGCCGCCGGAAGCGCTGACGGATGAGCAGGTGAAGATCCTGGCGGCCTTTGTTGCCGAGCGCAGCGCTAAAGCCGTGGACGCCTGGCAAAACGCTCCGCAGAACGCGGTGGAGGGTGCGCTGATCTACCAGGCCAACGATTGTGGGAGCTGCCATAAACTGAACGGTGTGGGCGACGAACTGGGTCCGGCGCTCAACGGCGTGGGCGAGCGGCACGACCGTTCCTGGATCGAGCAGCACTTCGCCGATCCGCCGAAGTATTCGCCCGATTCGATCATGCCCGCATTCCAGTTCAAACCCGGCGAACTGAAGCTGATCACCGATTACATCGCGGCAATTCCCAGGTAGCCGGCCAGCCCTGGCTGTATGCCCTTCAGCCGGGACGCCTTGTGCCGCGCGGGCGGGGCTGCTCGCGATTGAGTCGTGATAAAGTTTTTGCAGGAGAATTATTCACTATGTATTTTCGAAGCGATTCTTCATTCGGGTTTGCGACGCTGCTGGGACTGAGCGCGTTCGCTGCGATGGCTTTCGCGCAAGCTCCGGCCGCGGCTCCGCTTGTCACTCACCAGTTGAAGCCTAACGTTTACTGGATTGAAGGCGGTGGCGGAAACAGCGGCGTCATCGTCGGCGATAAAGGCGTGATCGTTGTCGACGCGAAAACTACGCTCGACGGCGGCAAGGAACTGCTGGCGGATATCGCCAAGATCACGCCGAAGCCGGTGACCACCGTCATTCTTACCCATAGTGACGGCGATCACGTCAATGGGCTTGCCGCATTCCCCACCGGTATCACGATCATCGCTCACGAGGGCAACAAGAAAGAGCAGGAAGCCGCCCTCGCCGCCGGTGGACGAGGCGCGCCTCCCGCTGGCCATCTGCCCACGCGTGTCGTCGCCAAGAACAAAGAAAATCTCAAGATAGACGGCGTGAAACTGGAAGTGCTCCACTGGGCGCCCGCCCATACCAGCGGCGACCTAGTGGTCTATCTGCCCGGCGAACAGATCGTCTTCACCGGCGACATCGTCGCGGCTCAGTTTCCCGATCCGCTGATCCATCTCGAGAAGAACGGGACTTCGGAAGGCTGGATCGCGACAGCCAAAGGAATCGTTGGGCTCAACGCCGATCAGTTCGTGCCCGGACACGGCATGGTGCAGAGCAAGGCAGACGTTCAAGCGCGGCTGACGCGCGCCGAAGAGAAGCGGGCAAAGATCAAGGAGCTGGTTGCGCAGGGCAAGACTTTAGACGAGATCCGATCCGCTGTCGGCGATCCGCCGCCGGCTGCCCCCGGCCGTGGCCCTAATTTTGCCACCTTCACCGAAGTGGTTTATAAGGAGCTCACCAAGAAATCCTGAGGGCCTCTAGTAAACTCCCGCTTCCTTGGCGTAGTCGTGGGCGCGGTCATGCTCGGGCGCGGCGGCTTCCGACGTCGCCGGGTCGATAACGGCTTTGACCTCGGCAATGCGGCTCACCGGGAAACCCGCCAGTCGCGCATGCTCGCGGATCACTCCCTCGCTGGGCGCCACATAGATGCAGTAGATTTTGTCCCCCGTAACGTAACTTTGCATCCACTGCACGCGCGAGCCGAAACTGCGCAGCGCAGAGCATGATTTATCCGACACCGCCGCCAGTTCGGCAGGCGACAATTGGCCGGCTCGGGGAAGGTTGCGCTCAATCACGTACTTGGGCATGGAAGCTCCTTGCGACCAGGATTATATACCCAATTTCCGGCCGTCGCCTTCCCTCTAGCCGGTAGCGGCTCAGTTAGGACCGTCGGGAATTCGAATACTTCCGTCCTCTGCCATCCGGAAGGATGGATTCCAGGCGACCTCCCACAGAAACCCGTCTGGATCGGAGAAGTACCCGGAATAGCCACCCCAAACGGCTTCGTGGGCGGGCTTAAGCAGTCTCGCGCCGGCGGCTTCAGCCTCTTTGAGGACGGAGTCAACTTCTGCACGATTGCGGGTGTTGTATGCGAGCGATATTCCTTTGAAGCCCGAGCCATCAGGTGCAATATTCGCATCCTTCGCCAGCTCATCACGCGGGAACAGCGCAAGGGCCATCCCTCCTGCCTGGAAGAATACGATGCCTTCAGCCTCCGCCATGGACCGCCGCCATCCCAGGCGCTCATAGAATTCCCTGCTGCGCTTTAGGTCTGCCACGCCGAGCGTGATTATGCTTACACGCTGTTCCAATTGGTCCCTCCTAGGTCGGCCAGTGTAGCACTACACCGGCGTGTAACCGCCAGTCCAGGGCTGTATGTATGTCCCATCAATTTGCCGATCCCGCTAAGGCTTCCTCCCGCTTGCCCGGTCGCTCCGAAAAACGTTACCTTAAGATGTACCCTCATGCTGAAACCACGAGTAGAAGCACCAGACGACCTCAACCCCCAGGAAACCGCCGAATGGGTTGAAGCCCTCGATGAAATCGTCGATCAGGTAGGTCCCGACAGAGCCAGTTACCTGCTCGAACACTTGATGGAACGCGCCGCCAACCTGGGCGTGCGAGTCCCTTTGCGCTGGAATACCCCCTACATCAATACCATTCCGCCTGAAGACGAGGTGCCCTATCCGGGCGACCGCCAGATGGAATGGCGCATCAAATGCCTCGCGCGCTGGAATGCGCTCGCCATGGTGGTGCGCGCCAATAAATACGATGCGAATATCGGAGGCCACCTGGCCACCTACGCGTCGCTCGCGACCCTGGTCGAGGTCGGCTATAACCACTTCTTCCGCGGATCGTATCAGGACCCAACGGCCGGTAAAGTGGCCGGTGACTTCGTCTACTTCCAGGGCCACGCCTCGCCGGGCATGTATTCCCGCGCCTATCTCGAAGGCCGCTTGAACGAGCAGCATCTGGAAAACTTCCGCCACGAGTTGCGCGATCATCCGGGTTTGTCGTCGTATCCGCACCCCTGGCTGATGCCGGACTTCTGGCAATTCCCCACGGTATCGATGGGCCTGGGACCCATTGGCTCCATCTATCAGGCGCGCTTCATGCGCTATCTGGAGAACCGCGGTATCATTCCGAAAACCCAGCGCAAAGTGTGGGCCTTCCTGGGTGACGGGGAAACCGATGAGCCGGAATCGCTGGGCGCGTTGACGCTGGCCTCGCGCGAGAAGCTCGACAATTTGATCTTCGTGGTGAACTGTAACCTGCAGCGGCTCGACGGTCCGGTGCGCGGCAACGGCAGCATCATCCAGGAACTGGAAGCGGCGTTCCTCGGAGCCGGCTGGAACGTCATCAAAGTGGTCTGGGGAACCGGTTGGGACGACCTGTTGGCCCGTGACGCCAGCGGCCTCCTGATCAAGCGCATGCACGAGTGCGTCGACGGCGAATACCAGGCCTTCCGCGCTATGGACGGCGCCTACATCCGCAAAGAATTTTTCGGCAAGTATCCTGAGTTGCTCAAGCTAGTGGAAAACATGAGCGACCAGCAGATCTGGGATCTCCGCCGCGGCGGTCTAGACCCGGTGAAGGTCTACAACGCCTACCATCGCGCCATGCAGCAAAACGGCAGGCCGACAGTGATTCTTGCCAAAACCGTGAAGGGCTATGGCTTGGGCGAGACCGCCGAAGGGCGCATGACCGCGCATCAGACCAAGAAAATTGGCGATGCCGATCTGCTCAAGATTCGCGACCGCTTCAAACTGCCGCTTTCCGATGAAGCGGTGACTCATGTCGACTTTTTCCGCCCGCCCGAGGACTCGCCTGAGATGCGCTACATGCGTCAGCGTATCGAGGCGCAAGGTGGACCGCTGCCCACGCGCGTCGTGAAGCCGATCGAGATCAAGGCTCCCGCGCTCGAAACTTTCAAGGAGGCGCTCGAAGGCTCGCGCGGCCGCGAGGCATCAACGACTTCGGCCTTCGTGTCGGTCATCAAGTCGCTGCTGAAGTCGCCGGATCTGGGCAAGCTGGTGGTGCCCATTATTCCCGACGAAGCCCGCACCTTCGGAATGGAGTCCTTGTTCCGCGAGTACGGCATTTACGCCAATCAAGGCCAGCACTATAAACCCGTGGATTCGAACGTACTGCTCTACTACAAGGAAGCGCAGAACGGGCAAATTTTGGAGGAAGGCATCACCGAGGCCGGTTCCATGGCCTCCTGCCTCGCCGCCGGTACGGCCTACGCCAACTACGGCGTGCCGATGATTCCGTTCTACATTTACTATTCGATGTTCGGTTATCAGCGGGTCGGCGACCTGGTCTGGGCGTTTGCCGATTCGCGAGGTAAGGGCTTCCTGATGGGCGGCACCTCCGGGCGCACCACGCTGCTGGGCGAGGGATTGCAGCATCAGGACGGCCACAGCCCGCTGCTGTTCAGCGTGGTTCCCACTTGCGCCGTCTACGATCCGGCCTACGCGTATGAGCTGGCCGTGATTATTCAGGACGGAATCCGGCGCATGTATCAGGAGATGGAAGCTCGCTTCTATTACATCTGCGTCTACAACGAAAATTATCCGCAGCCGCCGATGCCTGGCATCGAAAATGGCGTCTCGCCCGAATTGCGCGATGGCATTTTGAAGGGCATTTACAAGTTCCGCCCGGCAGAGAAGGGTCCTGCGGTAGCGCAGTTATTCAGCAGCGGTTCGATTCTGAACGAGGCGCTGAAAGCGCAGCAGATTTTGGCGGAACGCTATCAGGTTGCCACCGATGTATGGTCCGTGACCAGCTACAACGAACTGCGCCGCGAAGGTCTGGCGGTGGATCGCTGGAATCGTCTGCATCCCACCGAGGCGCCGCGGGTACCGCATATCGCGAAGTTGTTTGAAAACGAGCCCGGCCCCATCATCGCATCGAGCGATTACATGAAAGCGTGGCCCGACCAACTGTCGCCGTGGCTGGGCTCGCGGTTGCATACGCTCGGGACCGACGGCTTCGGCCGCAGCGAGAATCGCGAGCACCTGCGCCACTTCTTCGAGATCTCGGCGGAAGCGATCGCGCAGGCGACGCTTTCTACACTGGCCCGCGAAGGCAAGCTCGACGCCGAGCGCGCAAAGGCCGCCATCGCGGAATTGGGATTCGATCCCGAGACGGCAGATCCGGTCACGCGATAATCGGGACGGACTTGGCACCTGCCTTTCGACAACTAATCTGAGACTAAAGGAGCTGTTGTGCGCCGCCTCATATCGTCAGGGTCTGCCTTTGAGCAAGAAATTGGCTATTCTCGCGCGGTCGTGGATCGCGGGTGGGTCTTCGTTTCTGGAACCACCGGCTTCGACTACGAAACAATGACGATTTCAGACGATGTCGTAGTCCAAGCGGAGCAATGCCTACGCAACATTGACAGAGCTTTGGAAGAAGCGAGCGCCCGAAAGACCGACATTGTCCGGGTCCGATATATTTTGCCGAGACCGGAGGACTTCAGGCCCTGTTGGCCAGTCTTGCGGCGCTATTTCGGCGATATACGTCCTGCTGCGACGATGATCTCAGCTGGACTGGCAGATCCCCGCATGAAAATCGAAATTGAAGTGACAGCCAGGACCGTAAGTTAACTCGCCAAAAATCGCGCAGTGTAGATCAACGGGCCGCTATTTTGATGGACGGAACCGAAGGAGCACCTACCTCTGTTCAACGGTGGCTAGACGAAATCCAAGGTAGATGAACATGCCGCCGATTGTGCGATCAATTAGATTGATCAGTCGCGTAGATCCTCTCGCCCAGTGAGCGAAGCGAGCCGCGGTTCCCGCGACTGTTAAATTCCATGCTGTGCCTACGACATCGAACACGAGCCCCAGGAAAAGGAAAGATGTTCCTTTCGATACATTGCCTGAATTGATGAATTGGGGAAGAAACGCCAGAAAGAGAAGCGCAACTTTCGGATTTAAGACATTGGTGAGGAACCCTTGCCAAAAGATCTGTTTGGTGGACGCGGAGGATGAAGTTCTGCCTAGCGCAAGGTTTCGGCGCGGCCCGGCATTCGCGATCATCTTCAATCCGAGGAAAAGCAGATAAGCGGCACCGACCAGCTTCGTGATCATGAAGGCGCGCGCGGAGCTTATTAATAGCGCAGAAAGGCCAGCGGCAGCCGCTAGAATGTGAACCCAGATCCCGACTGCGATTCCCAGCGCCGCAACCGCTCCGCCACGCCATCTATTCTACGCGCTACGCCCCAGGATGCACGCGGTGTCGGGACCGGGACTCATAGCCAACAACAGGCTCGCCATAACGAACATCGGAAGGCTGTGAACACCGATCATGGGCTTCCACTTTATCTCGTCGTTGCGCTTGACGACAATGACACGCGTCAGCTAGTCCACTTGGCTTGGCAATGGGTAGGGTCCACAATCTAATGGCCAAGTTCCGCGTTGCGCTGACCGATGCCATGAGCGCGTAAACCGCGCCGCTGTGTAAACTGTTGCTTGATGATCCAGGTCACCGAGGAACAGGTTCGCGACATTCTTCCGATGGACGAATGCGTCCGTATCATGCGCCAGACGTTCGTGGCGCTGCGGAACGGAACCGCATCCAATCAGCCGCGGCGGCGCATCTATCTGGACAACGGCTCGACGCTGCACAGCATGGGCGGCGTTTACGGCAAGTACTTCGGCACAAAATTCTACTCGTCGAATCCTAAGTACGGCGCGAACTTTTTCTTTTTTCTGTTTGACAGCGAGACCGCGCGGCCGCTGGCTCAGTTCGAAGCTAATTATCTGGGGCAGATCCGGACGGGGGCTGCTTCAGGTTACGCCACCGACCTTCTCGCGGCGCCCGATGCCACCACGCTGACGGTGATCGGCAGTGGATTTCAGGCACATTCCCAGATTGAAGCCATCCGCTGCGTCCGCAACCTTACGGACATTCGCGTCTGGAGCCGCAGCAAGGAAAAGCGCGAGGCGTTCGCCGCCGCCAACCAATGCCGTCCCGTCGATTCCGCCGAAGAAGCCGTGCGCGGCGCCGATATCGTGGTCACGTCCACGCCCTCCAAGGACCCCGTGATCGAGGATTCCTGGATCCAGCGCGGCGACCGCGGGGTTCACGTCAATGCGATGGGGTCCAATCGCGAGCAGCGCCGCGAGCTGCCCTCGCGCCTGATCCACCGCGCGGATCTGGTGGCCGTCGATTCCATCGAAGTTGCCAGAATCGAGGCCGGCGACTTAATTCTGGCTCCCGTCGACTGGAACGACCGCCGCATCGTTGACTTGGCCAAGATCGAGCAGCGCCCGCCCGGCACGCCCATCACGGTTTTCAAGTCGTGCGGTTTGGGAGTGGAAGACGTCGCGGCCGCGGCCTACGTCTACGAGCATCTGTAGGATCGCTAGGGAGCCTTACCACTGCCCGCCCAGTAGTAGCCGTCGCGCGCCCGAATCTTCATGTCCGGTTTGAGTACCTGCACCACGATGTTGTGGTATCCCGCCTCGTCCTTATTGTTGGGCTGATACGTCAGCAAGTACTGGCTGTGCAGTTCCTCGCCCAGGTCGGAGACAGCTCGTTCGAGTTCCCGTTGCGACTTAAAGGCGTATTGCCTGCCACCGCTGTAAGTCGTGTAGACCTCCAATGGTGGCGGAATGAAAATCCCTTTGGCCAGGTCATAGATGTCTTTGATCACAGGTGCCCAGTTGCCCATGTTGTTCTGCGAAATCGTGGTGGGAGTCTCAACGCCGCCCATGGGCCCTTGCGCGTACACCGCACCCGGCGGGCGCGTATCGAGGATGTTCCGGCTTGCGGAGGGCGGAGCCGTGACCGACGCCACGAATTTCGAAATATCGATCGCATAGATCACGACACCCGCGAATTCAGCTTCGCTTAGCACTGCCCGGGCTTTGAGTTCGCTGCCGTTATCCCGCGACTCCGCGATCAGCAACAATATCTTGCGGCGGCTATCCGGCCGCCTTTTTAGAAGGGTGATGCTTTCAATGGTGGCATCGTTCAAGCGGCTGCTCCCGCTGCCCGGCTTCAGCTTTTTCAAAGCCGCCGAAAGCTTGTCGGGGTCCGAGCTAAAATCCCCCAGGGTTTGAATGCGATGATCGAATTCGATCACTGCCGCCTCGCCATCGTCGCCCAGGATCTGCGCGGATATGGCCGATCCCATCTTCTGTATCGCCGGCAGCATCTTTTCCACTTCGGCGTTGGCTTGCACCGCGATCACCATAGAAATCGGATAGACCGCGACGTCCTGATCGATCTTCTGGACTTTGCCGTTGTCCGTGAGTCGAAAATCCTTGGGACCCAGGCCATTGACGATATTCCCGGCGCGGTCCGTCACGGTGACGGGAGTCGTAACAATGTGAATCGAGACAGACCCGATTTTCTCGCCAACATCCTCCTTAGCCGGTGCCGAGGCAGCGTTGCCCTTGTCCTGCGCTGAAAGCCTCCGCGCAAGTGTGCCGGTAAGTACGGCCGCCAGCAGCGCCGCCAGGAAGAATGCCGTCAAAGCCCTTGCGTTACGCACGATGCTCCGTCCTCCCGTGTAACAGGTCTACGACGTGCGGAATCAGTTCCGCCACCGCCTCTAACGACTCTACCGCACCCTTAGGTGATCCCGGTACATTCACAATCAGCACCTCACCGCGCGTGAATGCGCCCCCCCGCGACAGATGTGCGAACCGCGTCTTTTCCATGCCCTTCAGCCGCATAAGCTCTCCAAACCCTTCAATCTTTCTATCGCTCACGGCGGCGGTCGCCTCTGGTGTGACGTCCCTCAGGGCAACGCCGGTTCCGCCGGTGGTGAGGATCATGTCCACGTCCGTCAGATCTATCAATATGGATGAGATCTGCTCTTCGTCGTCGCTAACGATTTTCTTATGAGCAACCGTCCATCCAAACTCCGCGACCTTGGTGGCGAGGGCCGCGCCCGAACGATCCTCGCGCGTGCCGGCGACCACCGAATCGCTTATCGTCACGATAGCGACACGGATCATTTCTTCTTCCCGCCTCGCTTGAACTCCCCTGACTTACCGCCGGTCTTTGAAACGAGATACAAGTCCTGGATCTCGATGCCTTTGTCCAAAGCCTTGGTCATGTCATAGACCGTCAAAGCGGCGACCGACGCGGCAGTGAGTGCCTCCATTTCGACACCGGTTGGCCCCAGGATGCTGGCGGTAGACGTGATCCGCACGCCTTTACTCTCGATAACACAGCTAACATCCACGTGCGAAAGCATTAAAGGGTGGCACATCGGAATCAGCTCGGAAGTCTTCTTAGCGGCGCTGATACCGGCAAACCGAGCCACTTCCAGCGGATTCCCTTTCGGGTTTTCCGGCAATTTATTGAGAACACTGCGCTTAATTCGAACGAAGGCGTGCGCTTCGGCGGTTCGCTTGGTTTCGGGTTTGGCCGAGACGTCCACCATGCTGGCGCGGCCCTGTTTGTCGTAGTGGGAGAGTTTTTTCATTGGAATTACGTCATTTGACAAGCACGCGAATGTCCTCGCCAGCCGCCCATGCTTCGCGGTTGGGATCGGTGACCAAAAAGGCGTTGCAGCGCGCCAGCGCCGGGAGATCCCCGGATCCGCCGCTGACGGCAGGCTCCACCGTGGAACCGTCCGCACTGAGGTTGGCCGGCAGGAATCGTGTGAGTCCGGCCTTCTGGGCGACTGGTTTCGTGAGCTGTGCCTTCAACAACGGCAGGACCGGATTGGCGATCCCCTGCATCTTCTCAAGGGCCGCCCGCGCGATGGTCTCGAAGGTAATCATGGTTGACCCCGGGTTTCCGGGGAGGCCGAAGAAATACTTGCCTTGCGCTTTGCCGAACGCCAGCGGTTGCCCAGGCTGTATCGCGACCCGCTCGAAAAAGAATCGCGCTCCTAAGTCGGCGAGAACCGTCTTGACCAGGTCGTACTTGCCCGCCGAGACGCCGCCCGAGATCAGCAGAAGATCCGCTTCGAGTCCTTGCTCGATCAGTGCACGTATGGAATCCGCATTGTCTCTCGCGATCGGCAGAACCTGCGGAATCCCACCCGCGCGTCGCACCTGGTACGCCAAGGAAATGGAGTTGGAGTTGCGGATTTGTACGGCCGAAGGCGATTCGGAGGTCTCCACCAGCTCGTCTCCGGTCGGCAGGATGGCCACCCGCGGACGGCCGTAAACTACTACCGCGGCGCGGCCCATCGACGCCAGCACAGCCGCTTCGGCAAAGCCGATACGCCGCCCGGCGTGGAGCACCATTTCGCTTGCGGCCGCGTCCGCACCGCGCGGCGTAAAGTTGTCGCCCGACTTGATTGCCGTGCGAATGCGAACGCGTTCGCCCACTCGCTCGGTATGCTCCACCATGACTACAGCATCGGCGCCTTCCGGCAGCGGCGCGCCGGTCATGATTTCCACGGCCTCGCCCAGCCCGACCGTGCCCGAAAATGCCTCGCCGGCACGCACCTGCCCGAGCACAAGTAATTCGCCCGGCGCGTCCGCGGCGCGGATCGCGAAGCCATCGCGGGCGGAGCGGCGAAACGGCGGATAGTCCCGGTCTGCCAGGATTTCTTCGGCGAGCACGCGCCCCTCGGCCTCCGCGAGCAGGACCGGCTGTGCTTCGGCGCTTAATCTGACTTCGTGCAAAACCAATTCGCGAGCTTGATCGAAGGTCAGTGCCACGAAGATAGATTACCTGATTACGTCAATGCGATACGGCGGATGGCCGTGGCGCGCCCGTTGGTCTCATCCACTTCCACCACTACGCCGTGCAACTCCGCGCCGTGCCGCGCCGCTTCCATGCGCACCGGCATTTGAGTGAGGAAACGCTCCAGGATGATCTGCTTGTCGACCCCAATCACGCCGGTATAAGGGCCCGTCATCCCCGCATCCGTCTGGTAGGCAGTGCCCTCGGGCAGAATGCGAGTGTCGGCCGTCGGAACGTGAGTGTGTGTTCCCACCATCGCGGAAACGCGGCCGTCGAGATACCATCCCATCGCGACCTTTTCGCTCGAGACCTCGGCGTGAAAATCGACAAAACGCACCTTGACGTGAGCGGGCAGTTCACTCAGCAGCTTGTCTGCTTTGCGGAACGGACAATCCGTTTGCGGCATATACACGCGCCCTTGCAGATTGATCACCGCGCAATCGACGCCGTTCGTGGCCTGCACCACCACCACTCCCGCGCCGGGCAGTCCCTCGGGATAATTGGCGGGCCGTAGCAGCCGGGGATGGCTGGCGAAGTAATTGTAGATTTCGCGCTTATCCCAAACGTGATTGCCGGTGGTCATGACGTCCAGGCCGTAGCCAAATAGCTCGTCGGCCAACTGCGGGTTAACGCCGAAACCGCCGGCGGCGTTCTCGACATTGGCGATGGCGAGGTGGATGTTCTCCGCCGCCACGATGTCTTTGAGGTGCCGCGCAACCATGCCGCGGCCGGGCGAGGCGAACACGTCGCCAATAAATAGAAGATTCGTCAAACGGACGGGAACCGCTTTCTAAGCGCCTGAGGCGCAGTCTCCACAACCGCGGTATGAAACTAAAGGAGCGCACCGCGCCGCCGTGTCAGCCACCGTCATTTGACCCCGAACTAAAGGGGGGAACCCTCCGCGCGCCTTCAGGCGTCTCCATGGCGGCGAAAACCTTGCGGCCCCCGCCACCGGAGCTTGCACACCGGCGCGTTTACGAGACAGATTCCATGACATTGAGCATTGGATCAATTTTTGGTGGCCAGCACCAACCTAGCAGGAACGCTCCTTGTTGAATGATAACAGAGAGGGCCGGAGGCACTGATTGGAATAGGACTAGCTACTGGTACCGCTCCGCCGATCAAAAGACCTCTTCGCATTTTCAACTGGGAAGTTGATAAACTCATTTTCAAGATTGGAGGCAATCATGCGTGTTTTGCTAAGAGTACTGCTCCTGACATCGTCGCTCGCGGGTCTTGCCTCCGCGGCGTGTGTTCAGAGCAACCTCAGCACGGGTGTCCGGCCCGATCGAGCGGTGTACGACGTGTACATGCCCGAGGAGGGCTGCTGGAACGGGTCGGTGGTTGTGTTCGCGCACGGATTTGTTGCGCCGAGCCAGCCCCTCGCAGTGCCGCTGGATCAGCTGACGATAGGCGGCGCCTTTCTTCCGGCCGCTTTCAACGCGCTGGGATACGGATTCGCGGCGTCCAGCTACAGCAAGAACGGGCTCGCGATTGTGCAGGGTGTCAATGACACCAAAGATCTGGTGCAGAACATCCTTCAGCCCATTCTCCATCCCAAGCGGGTCTACTTGATTGGCGCGTCCGAAGGCGGGCTGGTCGCGGCTCTCTCCGCCGAACAGTTGCCGCAAGTCTACAACGTTGCCGGTGCCGCGTGCGGTCCGATCGGCAGCTTTCAGGGCCAAGTGAACTATATTGGAGACTTTCGGGTAGTGTTCGATTACTTCTTCCCCGGCTTGATCCCCTCCAGTCCGGTGAGCATTTCCACGGAGGTCATGACGGAGTGGGAAACCGTTTATGTTCCCAAGATTACGGCGGCGCTGGCCGCAAATCCGTCGGCGACGGCGCAGTTGATCAGAGTGATGCGCGCGCCGGTCACCAGCGATCCCGCGACGGTGGCCGAAACAGTGTTGGGAGCGCTCTCGTACAACGTCTTCGCAACCAACGATGCAGTTGCCACTTTGTCCGGTCAGCCCTTTGACAATCACAATCGCATCTATATCGGTTCCGCCAATGACTTACTCTTGAATTTGCGGATAGAGCGCTTCAGAGCGGCGCCTTCGGCTCTTGCCGCGATCGCCGCGCAGTACGAAACTTCTGGCAAGCTGAAGATGCCGATGATAACGCTGCACACCACCGGCGATCCCCTCATTCCTTATTGGCATGAGACGCTTTATACGCTAAAGACCCTTGGCGCGGGCACTTTCTTGAAGCGCTCGAATCTCCCCATCGCCGCCTATGGGCACTGCGCCTTTACGGCCCAAGAAGTGTTCTCCGCCTTCGGCCTCATGGTGTTGCGGTCTCTGCCCTGATTGGGCCGGGCTATACCTACGCGTTCCCTAACTGCCGTTCAGAGCTTCGGCGATCTCCTTCTCTGGGATCGCGCCTTCCTTGATCACCTTTCACAAGACTTCGGTCACGTCGATGGTGGTGGCGCCGGTGCCGGCTACAGTTCCGCAGCCGGACGGCAGTAGCGGGCGGTGGCCGCCAAGGCCAAGGTCCTTCTGCCCGCGAAGAACCAGTTATGGACGTTCGCACAGGGCGGATTATCGACCCGTGGGGGGCACTCTCCACGCGCATCGAAGAGACTTTCGCCCGCGGAGAGGCAGGAATGGTGATCGCTTATCCTCAAGAGTTAATGCGGCGGCGATGTCTTCGCCAGGTAGCGGGTAATCCAACCTGGTCAGTTAGGAACACGGTCCGTTTTCCGCTACTTTTCGCCTGTGGTATGCGATCAAGAGGATGAATCCCAGACCAATTCCGAGTTCCGCTGCTGTATACGGTTCAGGGGCGAGTACAGCGCTCTGTAGAGTCGCACTTCCTTCGGTGAACAGAATGTGGATATGGTTGGGAGGCAGAGTGCCGCCGGTGAACTGAATGACGAATTCGTTTTCCCAGTATCCGGGTGGCAAGGTCCCGCCCGGAGCGATAATAGCCTCTCCAGTAACAAATGTGCCATTCGCGGCGGCGTTGGCCAAGTCCGGATTGGTTCCCAGGTAAGGAATCGGTGACACCGTGGCGGAGTTACTGCAATCGCCGCCGCCGCCGAAGCCGCTGGTGAGGGTGAAGAAGGAACACGCCGAAGAGGCCACGATTAAATTGCCCGAAACGGGTTGATCTGCCCAGACCAGGATTTCGAAATTATTGCTAAACAACAGATTTCCCGGCAGCGGAATGACGGCCTGGCGGGTATAGAGTTCAACGTTCGCATTGCCGCCTGGCAGGGTGAATGCCATGGAGCCTTGAATAGAGTCCGTAATCGTTCCCCCGGCCGAGGTAACCCCTAGACTCATGTCGACAGATGTTGGCGCACCAGCATTTATGCCCACGCAACTGTCAAGCAGGACAGGCGCTGGGCTCCCTGGTGACGGACAAGGTGAGCGGAAATTTATGGAACTGGCCTTCACCGGAGAGGCGAGACTGAATAGAAGCATCAGACTGATGACCATTCCCGGCCCGTAATTCGTGGCGGTCTTTAGTCGCATTTAGTTCTCCGCGTGCGGACTTTGAATTGCAACCCGAAGGCCGACAGGCTTCACCCGACAGATTGTTTACTATCATACCTTTGTAAGGTTGGGGCAAACGGCGGAGCCTGCAGATCTGGGTGTAGCCGCGCAGATGTGGGGCGATCAGGAGTGGCGAACGGTGAAGTCAGAAGGAACGTCGCCCTAGGTTCCGTTCAGAACTTCGGCGATTTCCTTCTCCGGGATCGCGCCTTCTTTGATCACTTTCCACATGACCTCGGTCACGTCGATGGTAGTGGCGCCGGTACCGGCCACCGTCCCGCCGTCGAGCACCAGGTCGACCGAACCATCCATCACGCCAAAGACCTCGATGCCGCTGGTGAAGGTGGGCTGGCCGGAAAGGTTCGCGCTCGTGGCGATCAGAGGTTGTGACAGCCGTTCGAGCAAAGCGTTCGCCACTTTCGATTGCGACTGGCGCAAAGCCAGCCGTCCGGTGTTGCCGGTTTACCTTGAGCGGCACTCGCGAAGATGCGGGGGGCGATGATGGTGAGCGCCGCAGCTCATCTCCGACCGTCACGAACTCGTCACAACCGGGTCTCCAACAGATTCATCTTCTGCAAGATCCCGCACCCTTGCGGGGACTGGCAGAACTTCTCGAAGATCTTAATGCAAGGCACCAGAATCGCACCGGGTGCGCGGATCTCGATCATTCGCTCGAGTGCCGCCGCCGCGCGGTCGAAGTCTCCCGACAAGATGTGGAACACCCAGTCTCCACGGTTCTCTGCCGAAAGAGTTGCCAGGACACTGTCGCATCTGGTGCGGTCGCCTGCCTGAAGGTAGTTCCAGGCCAGGAAGGCCTTGCAGGCGTCATGCCAGGGCCCCAGACGCACAGCTTCCTCCAGGGCGACGATCGCATCAGGCGTGCGGCCCAGGCTCGCGTAATTGATGCCAAGGTGCATGTGCCCAACAAACAGGTCTTCGTGCAACTCCGTCAGCCGGATCAATTCAGTGATCGCTCGCTCTGGTTGACCACCCGACGCCAGTGCAAAAGCCAGCGCCAGGCGAGGTACCGCAGCGAACGGATCCGCCGCGATGCCTGCCGTGGCGGTTTCTATAGCCTCCTCCAGGCGTCTTAGCGGCGCCAGCAGTCCGATGACACAACCCAATTGTTCGCGCGTTCCCACTCCCCCGCAGGCGACGGCCAGACGGTATCTTCGCCAGGCTTCCGTCCAATCGTAATCGTATTGGGCGGCAACGCGAGCCAGCCAGAAGTGCCCCTCCGGTTTGCTTTCGTCCAATTGGATTGCTTTTAACGCAGCGGCCCGCGCCAGCGGCATAAGCTCGTGCGGGGACTTTTGAGAAAATTCCATGGCAAGGCCGACATAACACCCGGCGAGTCCCGCGTAGGCCGGGGCGTAGGTCGGATCGAGTGCAATCGCTTCTTCGAAACAGGCCTGAGCACGCAGCACTTGGTCTGGAGCGACGCGCCAGAGATACTGGCGGCCCTTGAGATAGGCGTGATAGGCATCTATGTTCGAAGACCGTTGGGCAGTAGGCTTGGCCCCCATCAAGCGCACCTTGAGCGTATCGACGATGGCCTGGGAGATATCATCCTGCACCGCGAAAATATCGGTCATCTCCGCGTCGAAGCGCCGGGACCATAGGTGGTACCCATCAGTGGCGTCGATCAACTGCGCAGTGATCCGTATCCTGTTGCCAGCTTTTCGAACGCTGCCTTCGAGTATCGTGCGAACTCCCAGCATTTCGGCGATGTGTTTGATGTCCTGCTCCTTGCCGCGAAAGGCGAAGGCGGAGGTGCGGGCCGTGACTTTCAAACCGGAAATCTGTGCCAGCAGATTGATGATCTCTTCGGTAAGGCCGTCGCTGAAATATTCCTGTTCCTTGTCGCCGCTCAGGTTGGCAAACGGCAACACGGCAATGGAGGGCAGCTCCGGAGGCGCGCCGTCAGGCGGTCGAGTGTTTACCAGCGCGGCCTTCACTTCCGCCATCGAACCAAAGCGCTCCGCCACCTGTTTCTTCAAGCAGCCTGTGACCAGCCTTGCTAGAGGTCCTTCGAGCGGCGCAGGTTCATCGCGGACCACCGCACTGAGAATATCCACCATCGACCCGCCCTGGAATGCGCGCCTGCCGGAGATCATCTCGTAAAGGACTGCGCCGAAGCTGAACATATCCGAGCGCGCATCGAGCGGCCTAGCCTGGGCCTGTTCCGGCGACATATACGCCGGCGTGCCCATTACCGTGCCGTCAAGGGTTTGCGTTGCCTCTGCATTGGGGATCGCAAGCTTGGCTAGTCCGAAATCGAGCAGCTTCACGCCTGCGTTGGTTACCAGTATGTTGGCCGGCTTCAAATCCCGATGTAGGATCCCTTTGCTATGCGCCGCCTCGAGCGCTGCCGCTATTTGCGATGCGAGGCGTACCGCCTCGTCCAGTGGTAATGGCCCCTGAATCGGGCGGCCTTCGACGTACTCCAACACCAAATAGTCTGGGCCGACATCGTAGATCTGGCAGATGTGTGGATGATTCAACGCCGCGATTGCACGGGCTTCCTGCTCGAAGCGGACGGAATACTGGCACCTAAGCCGCTTGATAGCGACGACGCGATCCAGCCGCGTATCGCGCGCCTTCCACACCTCTCCCATGCCTCCTTCGCCGATCAGCGCAAGGATTTCGTATGGGCCGAGTTTGTCGCCGGGTTGGAGCGCCATCTGAGTGTTAGAGCTAAGTTTAGCCGATCAAAAAGCGCTTAGCTCCTGAATCGCGGCGCATTCGGAGTTTAAAATATGGCGGAGTATGGGGAAGACCCAGCGTATGGATCTCAATCCTAGCTGCCGTTCAGAACTTCCGCGATTTCTTTCTCCGGGATCGCACCTTCTTTGATCACCTTCCACAAGACCTCGGTCACGTCGATGGTGGTGGCGCCGGTGCCGGCCGCGGTCCCCCGTCGAATGCCGGGGTTGCTGGAAAGCGTGCAAGGCGATTCAACTGATCCGTTTTCAGCCCAGGTCGGTGCTTGAGGTCAGTGGTTGTGCACGATTACTGTTTCAGCAAATTTCTATTGGAATTCAGACGTTCATTTCAGTGGTACGAGTTCAGTCATCCAGATATTTCCAGTCTGCTCGGTCATGCTGAAGATTAACCGGCCGGTTCCGACAGACATCCCCATGAACGATGGGTTTCCGATGGTTGCGAGCGACCGCCGGGCGGTGTGGAAATGCCGAATGGGAAACGCTGCGCCTTGGGGATGCTTCGTTGCCGGGTCCAGTCGCTGCGCCCAAAAGCAGACGAAGCCATCGCGGTCCGAGCTAAAGTAAAGCAGGCTGCCATCGGGTGACCATGAGGTGAAGCGCTCGATGGCGCGGCCATCGGTGATGGGGATCCACTCGCTCGCGGGAATCAGCGCGGCGCCATGAAAAGGCGCGATGAAAATCTGCCGAATCGCTGCCCCGGGGATGGTGTGAAATGCGATCCAGCGGTCGTCGGGCGAGAAACGGCCTATGTCGGGGTACCTAGGATCCTTCAGGATTTCCGTTTTCTTGCCAGAGGCGCTGTCAAACAAATAGGTGGCGTGGTCATACTCCGCCCTGCCGAGGACTTTGCTCCCGTCTCGCGACAGGCTCGTCACCGCGCCGCCTAAGCAATCGTGACAAAGCGTTTCGGCTTCGCCGCCGCTGGTGGAAACAGCGTACAGGACGTTCGGGTCTGCTGGGCGGTAATAGGTGATCTTCGAGCCGTCGCCGGCTTGGCTGCCTAGGTTCGATGCCGCATTGCTCGCCAAACGCCTCTCCTGACCGCTTTCGAGATCTTTTAGCCAAACGTCGGAAGTGCGGCCCACGTAGCGGGTAAAAACCAGTTTCTTCCCATCGTTCGATATCGAAGGATCCGTGTCGCGAGCCGCGCCCTCCGTAAGCCGACCAATGTCACCGAGAACCTTGCCGGAATTGGCGTCGATGGGAAGGCCCCAGACGTTGGTGTTTTGAGAGAGCGCCGTAAACACCAGACGGCCAGCCGCTATCGACGGCCGCGCTTCCATGCCGGCCCCGGACATCACACGCCGGGGCGCGCCGGAAGCCTGCCAGGTCTTGGGCGAGATGGAAACTTCCCACAAATTCAGCGAGTCACCGGAAAAGGCGGGGAAAATCACGCTGTCCGTGCCGGGCAGCCAGAGCTCGGGGAAGCCGGACCCGGCAAGAACGTTGAGTCCGAGGGAAAGCCCATGCCGTTGGAAGACGTCAAATGCCCCTGTCTGGACTGCGGGGCCTCCGTCCAAGGCGGTGACCCACCAATCGTTCTTGCCTCCGGACGCGCCCCCAAACAGCAGGTGCTTTCCATCCGGGCACCAGATTGGTTCGCGCGCAGTGGTGAAGTCGGGCTGGATTTGGCGGGTCTGGCCGCCTTCGGATGGGACCACATATATCTTTCCGTAAATGACCGATCCGACCGAGTAGGCGATCTGTGTGCCATCGGGCGAAAAGCGGGGCTGGCGCCCCTGCCGGGCGATTCGCCTCGCTTCACCACCCAGGGCCGACATGACGTAGATGCCGCCACCATCGCGGTCGGAGTGGAAGGCAATCTTGCTACCGTCAGGCGAGAAAACGGGCTCGCTATCGTCGGCCGGATCGCGCGTGAGCCGGATGGCCGCGCCGCCGCTCACCTGTTGCACCCAGATATCGAGGTTGCCATCGCCGTCCCGGTCGGAGGCGTAGGCCAGTAGCTTTCCGTCCGGGGAAAGAGCCGGATCGGTAGTAAGGCCGGAATCGGAGGTGAGCCGGAGCAGCGCCGGCGCGCTCGCAGGCGCAACTGCTTTGGCGCGATTCATCCACCAAACTGCGCCAACCGTCACTAATAATACGGCCAGCGCGGGGACCAGGTAGCGACGAGGCGTGGGTGCGGCCGAACGGGAGGGAGCGGGCGAGTCGAGTTTGCCGGATTCCGATTCTTCCTTTAACTCATCGAGCGCCACCTTCACGTCGCTCATGTGCTGAAAGCGGCGGTCCGGGTCTTTGCGCAGGCAGCGGGCGATGATTTTTTCGAGGTCGCGCGGCGCGTCGATCGCGACCTCGCGCAGCGGAGGAGGCTCTTTGTGCAGGATCGCGGCCAGAGTGGACATTTTCGTCTCGCCGCGGAACGCCCGGCGGCCGGTAGTCATTTCATAGAGCACGGCCCCGAAGCTGAAGATGTCGCTGCGCGTGTCCACTTTCTTTCCCTCGGCCTGCTCAGGCGACATGTAAGCGATGGTGCCGACAATCGAACCCTCTTCGGATTGGGGCCCGGCATAAATGGTCTTAGTCGAGTCGTCTTCCTCGCTGCGCTCCGTGAGCTTCGCCAAGCCAAAATCCAGCACCTTCACGCCACCTTCAGGCGTGACCATGATGTTGCCGGGCTTGATATCGCGATGCACAATACCGGCGGCGTGTGCGCGGGCCAAAGCGTTGGCGATCTGGATGGCGTACTTCAGAACCTCGGCCAGCCGCATGCCGTTTTTCGGGACCAGGCGGTCCAGCGTCTTGCCCGCCACATACTCCATGGCGATGAAGTCCACGCCGTCGGCCTGGCCGATGTCGTGGATGGTGATGATGTTCGGATGGTTGAGCGCTGAAGCGGCTTGCGCTTCCTGAATGAAGCGGCGCTTTCGTTCCGGGTCGGCGACTTTATCGTGCGGCAGGACCTTGATGGCGACGAAACGATTCAGGCGCGTGTCGCGAGCTTTGTAGACCACACCCATCCCGCCTTCGCCCAGCTGCTCGGCGATTTCATAGTGCGAGAGAGTCTTGCCGGTCATCACAGTGCCTTCTCGATGCTACCGATGTCTATGGGATTTCTTAATAAGTGTACTCGACTACAAAAGTACGGCGCACCCAGACGTTATAGACGAAGCCAAGCCAAGGAAACCCGGCGTGAGAATCTCACCCTACGTTCCGTTCAGAACGTCGGCGATTTCCTTTTCGGCGATCGCGCCTTCCTTGATCACCTTCCACAAGACCTCGGTCACGTCGATGGTGGTGGCGCCGGTGCCGGCTACAGTCCCGCCGTCGAGGACCAGATCGACCGAGCCATCCATCACGCCAAAGACCTCGATGCCGCTGGTGCAAGTGGGCTGGCCGGAAAGATTCGCGCTGGTGGCGATCAAAGGTTGCGAAAGCCGTTCGAGCAGCGCGTTCGCCACTTTCGATTGCGACTGCCGCAGTGCCAGCCGTCCGGTATTGCCCGTAACTTTAAGAGGCACCCGCGAAGATGCCGGAGCGATGATGGTGAGCGGTCCCGGCCAGAACTTCCTCGCCAGCAGATAGAACCGCGCCGAGACTTCCGATGCCAGCTCCTCCGCCATTACGATGTCGCTGACCAGCAAGGGCAGGGAACGGATGCTCTCGCGCCCTTTGGCGGCAAACACCCGGCCGACCGCGTGCAGATTGAGAGGGTCCGCCACCAGAGTATAGAGGGCGTCGGTCGGGATGGCCACCACTTCACCGCGCCGCACGGCCGCCGCCGCACGTTCGATGGCCCGCATACTGGGACGTTCGAGGTCGATCTCGATCAGATCAGTGGCCACTTGTATGAATAGTGTAACTGACCGGGTACAATAAGGGTACTAGCACCGTCTCGCCCGATGAACCCTAACACTCGCCAGCAATTAGAAGACGCGCTGGCCCAGCGCATCCTGATTATCGACGGCGCCATGGGCACCATGCTACAGGCGCATAACCCCAGTGCGGCCGATTTTGGCGGCGCGGCGCTGGAAAACTGCAATGAAAACTTGAGCGTAACGCGGCCAGATTGGATTCGCGACATCCACCGCGAGTATCTGAAGGCAGGAGCGGATATTATTGAAACAAATAGCTTTCAAGGGTCGCCTATCGTGCTGGCCGAGTTCGGACTGGCTGAGAAAACCCGCGAGTTGAACGTGGCGGCGGCGCAAATCGCCCGTCAGGCCGCGGCCGAGTTTTCCACACCCCAGAAGCCGCGATTCGTGGCCGGGTCCATTGGGCCGACCACGAAATCCTTGACGCTGCGCGGCGATGTGAGCTTCCAGCAATTGCGCGACAGCTATTATGAACAGGCCAAAGCGCTGGTCGAGGGGGGCGTGGATTTTCTGCTGTTCGAAACCGGGTTCGATACGCGCAACATCAAGTCCGGCCTGGTCGCCACCCAGCAATTGGAACGCGAACTTGGGCATCGCATCCCGGTGATGGTATCGGGAACCGTGGAACGCTGGGGGGCGATGCTCGCCGGGCAACCGGTCGACGCCTTCTACGCTTCGGTGGCGCACGCCGATCTTCTCGCCATCGGGCTGAACTGCGCGACGGGCCCAGACCTGATGACGGACCACATTCGCACGCTGGCGAACATGGCGTCGACCCG
Organism: Bryobacterales bacterium; assembly: GCA_963779075.1. Taxonomy (GTDB): domain Bacteria; phylum Acidobacteriota; class Terriglobia; order Bryobacterales; family Bryobacteraceae; genus Palsa-187. The sequence continues at coordinate 331,698 of CAVZWS010000005.1, read as the reverse complement.
GATCTCCTGTTACCCGAATGCCGGGCTGCCGAATGAAAACGATCAGTATCTGGAGACTCCCGAATCGCTGGCGCGCCAGCTCTCGAAGTTTGTCGAGCAAGGCTGGCTCAACATCGTCGGCGGATGCTGCGGGACGACACCCGCTCACATCCGCGCCATGGCTGAGATGGCCGAGGGCCGCCGTCCGCACGCGGTCAATCCGCCGTCGCATCGCGCTTATTATTCCGGCGTCGACCTGGTCGAAGCCGAAGACAGCAATCGTCCGCTGATCGTCGGCGAGCGCACCAACGTCATCGGCTCGCGCCTGTTCAAGAAGATGATCGCGGAGGAAAAATGGGAAGAGGCCAGTGAAATCGCGCGCTGGCAGGTGAAGAACGGAGCGCACATAGTCGACGTGTGCCTGCAGACCTCGGACCGCGAGGAGCTGAACGACATCGATCCGTTCTATGCCAAGCTGATGCCCAAGATCAAGGCTCCGGTGATGGTGGATACCACCGATCCCAAAGCCATCGAGCGCGCATTGGTCTGGTGCCAGGGAAAGAGCATCATTAATTCCGTCAACCTAGAAGACGGCGAGGAAAAGTTCGAATTTGTCTGCCCGTTGGCGCGAGCCTACGGGGCGGCGTTGATCGTTGGCACTATCGATGAAGATAAGGTGCAAGCGCAAGCCTTCACCCGCGAGCGCAAGCTTGCGGTGGCGCAACGCTCGGTGAAGCTGCTGACGGAAAAATACGGCATTGCGCCAGAGGACATTATCATCGACACACTGGTTTTCCCGTGTGCGACCGGCGACGAGAACTACATCGGAGGCGCGGTCGAGACCATCCACGCGATTCAGATGGTGAAGGAGCAAATTCCCTTCGTCAAGACCGTCCTCGGCGTCTCGAACATTTCCTTCGGACTGCCGGCCGCCGCGCGCGAGGTGGTGAACTCGGTATTTCTGTATCACGCGACGAAAGCCGGGCTGGATCTCGCCATCGTCAACGCCGAAAGGCTGGAGCGCTATGCGTCGCTCCCCGACGAAGAGCGGCGCCTTGCGGATGACCTGCTGTACAACACGCCGCCCCCTCACATTCCGGCTCCCGCGGACTGGCGCGAGCAGACCCGCGAGCAGAAAATCGCCATCAATCAGTTCCACATCGCCGCGATCAGCGAATATTTCCGGCGCACTGGGCATAAGACCCGGCAGGTGATCGCGGAACTGCCGCTCGACCAGCGGCTGGCGCGTTACATCGTCGAAGGCACCAAGGACGGGCTGATCCCCGACCTGGAGTTGAAACGCCAGGAAGGCGCGAACCCGCTCGACATCATCAACGGTCCCCTGATGACCGGCATGACCGAAGTCGGCCGCCTGTTCAACCTGAATGAGCTGATCGTGGCCGAAGTTCTGCAATCGGCCGAAGCTATGAAGGCCGCCGTCAATCATCTGGAACAGTTCATGGAGAAGGCCGACACGGCCTCGCGCGGCAAGATCGTGCTGGCTACGGTGAAGGGCGACGTACATGACATCGGCAAGAACCTGGTCGAGATCATTCTGGCGAATAACGGCTATCGCGTCATCAACCTCGGCATCAAAGTCGCGCCCGATGCGCTGATTGAAGCGTGGCGCGAGCACCATCCCGACGCCATCGGCCTATCCGGATTGCTGGTCAAGAGCGCGCATCAAATGGTGACGACGGCGTCCGATTTCAAGGAACACGGCGTGGACGTGCCGCTGCTGGTAGGCGGAGCCGCGCTCTCCGAGCGCTTCGCGAACACGCGCATCGGACCGGCTTACGGCGGTCCCACTTTCTATGCGAAAGACGCCATGACCGGCCTGGCGATGATGAATGAATTGATGGATCCGTCCAGCCGCGACGCTGCGCTGGCCGACCACATTTATCTGGCCGTGGAGCCAGTGGCGGAGACCGATCAACCGCCCCTGAAAGATCCGGGAAGCGCCCGCGCCACGCGGGTGCGCACCGACATTCCGATTCCTGCCGTTCCGGATCTCGAGCGCCACGTGCGCGACGTCCCCAACCTGCAAGAGTTGTGGACCTACATGAATCCTTTCATGATCTACGGCCGCCACCTGGGGTTCAAAGGCAACTTCGAAAAGCTGCTGCAGGCACGCGATCCTAAGGCGCTGGAATTATATCAGGACTTCGAAGTCGTGAAAGAAAAGGCCGCGAAGTTCCTGAAGCCGCGCGCCGTATGGCAGTTCTTCGAAGCCGAGCGCCACGGCAACTCGGTGCAGTTTTACGCGCCCGGCTGCAAGAATGCAATCTATACGTTCGACTTCCCACGCCAGCCGAAATCGAACGGTTTGTGCCTGAGCGATTATGTGCTCGACCCACAATCCGACCGCCGAGATCATCTGGCAGTGTTCGTGGTGACGGCAGGTCAGGGCGTGCGTGAGCGCTCCGAAGACGCCAAGCAAAAGGGCGAATTTTTCCTGGCGCACGGGCTGCAGGCCTTAGCCATCGAGACGGCCGAAGCCTGCGCCGAGTGGCTGCATCGCCGCATTCGGGAAGACTGGGGTTTCGCCGATCCCGCGGATATGACCATGCAGGAACGCTTTACTTCGAAGTATCGCGGCAAGCGCTATAGCCCTGGATACCCAGCGTGTCCGCGCCTCGAAGATCAGCAGGGCATCTTTACGCTGCTGCGTCCGCAGGAAATCGGTGTCGAGCTAACCGACGGTTTCATGATGGACCCCGAGGCCAGCGTCAGCGCCCTGGTGTTCCACCACCCCGATTGCGCCTATTTTAACGCCGCCGAATCGCGGGAGTAATAAATAGGGACGGAGCCTGATTATTGTTCCATATTGAACCGGCGTATTCCACGGTTTCGGTTCGGAACAATAATCAGGCTCCGTCCCTATTTATTCTATTTATTTTATGACCTGCGCCACTTCGATAGCCATCTCGTAACGGCCGAAGGGGGCGCTCAGCTGCACGCCGGCGGTGAGCGGACGCGCCCGCTGCACCATATCCTGAGCGATGGCGATTCCCGCGGCGCGCGCGGCCTCTGCGTTCTCGGCATTGCGCATGCGGTCCATACATTCCTGCGGCACCGGCACGCGCAGCTCGTTCACCATGAACTCCGCGTTGCGGAAACTCGTCAGCGGCCAGACGCCCGCGATCACCGGTATGCCGAACTGCGCGGTTCGTTCCAGGAAAACTTCCAGCAGTTTCAGATCGAATACGGGCTGGGTGACGAAATACTCCGCACCCGCCTCCACCTTCTTCTCCAGACGGCGCAGCTCTTCATCCAGATTGAGCGAGCCCGGATTCGCCCCCGCGCCAATCAGCAGCGAGGTCTGCGAGCCCATCGGATTCCCACCAAGGTCCAGTCCCCGGTTCAGATTGCTGGCGATGCGGATCAGCCCGATGGCGTCGACATCGAATACCGCAGTAGCATCAGGATACGTGCCCATGCGCGGCGGATCGCCGGTGATGCAGATCAGATTGCGCACACCCGCGGCGTGCGATCCCAATAGCTCACTCTGGATGCTCAGAATGTTCCGGTCGCGGCAACAGAAATGCAGCACCGTCTCGATTCCGGCGTGCTGCTGGATCAACTGGCAGGTCATCTGTGCGCTCAGCCGTGCGCTGGCGCGAGGGCCGTCCGGCACATTGATGCAGTCGATCCCGGCGTCTTTGCACAACTTCGCGCCGGCGATTTCCTTGGCGGCATCCACGCCCTTCGGCGGAAGAATCTCGACAAACGTGACGAACTTACCCTCCGCCAGTTTCGCGCCCAGTCCGCTGCGATCCGCGGCCGGGATGACCGCCTGGGCGTTCGGCGCAAGCTTGGGTTCTTCCACCTGCACGCTGTGCCCGTGGCGTCCGGGCTGCAGGCTGCGCGCCTCGTTGCGGATTTCCTTGATGTGCGCCGGCGTGGTCCCGCAGCAGCCGCCCACGATCTTCGCTCCGGCTCCGATAAAGCGCCGGGCATATTGAGCCATATATTCGGGCGAGCACAAGTACAGATTGCGCCCCTCCACCGTGACCGGCAGACCGGCATTCGGCATCACGCTGAGCGGCTTGGTGGTCAGCGGCGCCATGGTCTCGATGGCTTCGAGCAGCACTCGCGGACCCGACGAGCAGTTCAGCCCGATCACGTCCACCGGCCACTGCGATAGCGCCAGGGCGAGGTTCGCGGCGGAAGTTCCGTCCTCCAGGTTCCCGTCGTCCTCGATGGCAAACTGAGCGATCACGGGGATGTCGCGGCCCGCCGCCTCGCGCGCCGCCAGCACCGCCTCGCGTAGCTCGTCCAGGTCGCGAAAAGTCTCGAAGATCAGCAGGTCCACACCGGCTTCGACCAGGGCCGTCACCTGTTCACTGTACAGTTCGCGCGCCTCCGCAAAGCTGACCGGACCCAGCGGTTCGAGGCGTACCCCCAACGGACCGATGGCTCCCGCCACAAAGGCCTGGTCGCGCGCGACTTCTTTCGCGATGCGCACTCCGGCCTGGTTGATCTGCCGCAGCTTTTCCGCGAATCCGAATGCCGCCAGCCGCTTGCGATTGGCGCCAAACGTGTTGGTCTCAATGATCTCGGCGCCCGCCCGCAGATACTCCTGGTGCACGTCCCGGATCAGGGCCGGCAGCGAAAGGTTCAGCTCGTCATAACACCGGTTCAGGAAGATGCCCTTGGCATACAGAGAGGTGCCCATGGCCCCGTCCGCCACCAGCACGCGATTGAGCAGCGCTTCCCTAAATTCGGCGCTCCGATTTTGAATCACGGCCACACCCATAGATATGCTTCTACGATACCGCGCCCGTCAATGCCACTCCGGAAACAGGGCCGCCCGGCCATGGCGGCAGGCCTGGATCATATCCACTACCCGCTTCCGCCGCCGCAACAGGCTCTCGCACAGTTGGTTGAGGGAGTCTTCGTCGCCGGCCACCCAAGCCGGGGGGATCTGCTTGAGCGCCTGGTCCACTACGGTCTCCGGAAAATGCACGATGCGGTCGAGCCACGGCTGGAAGTCGTCCAGGCCGCGGACGCCTTGATAAACGCCCGGACGGAAATACAAACCTTGCAGGGGAGAATCGCCAAAGCGCCAATGCGGGCCATCGAAGGCGAATCCGTGGTCCACCATCTGCGCCACGAAGCCCAGGCGCAGCGGATGCGCTTCATGTGCCGGTAGCCATTCCCGCAGACGGGCGCGGAAGAAGATGGCCTGGCGCGAGTCGGCGTTGCCCATCCATTGATCGAAGACCAGCATTCCCAGGAACTCCGCGCGATTCTCCACCTGCGCCAGCAAAGTATCGGGCAGGAAGTCGTAGACCACCAGCCGCGCGGGGTCGCCGGGGAATCGCGAGCCAAAATGCCGGCCCAACTCGACCGGCTCGCGGTGCGATCCCAGTTGAAAGTGCACCTCCGGGTTCTGATCCAAGAAATCCTGCGTGACGCGGATCACTGCCGCCTCCGGTGTCGAAATGCCCAGGTAGCGCAGGAAAACGGACGCGATCCATTCGTTCACCAGTATCCGCCGGTGCTGCGGATTGTTGAGAAACTTGACCACGTAGCAGTGGCCGTCGGCTGCCTCGATCAAGTGCGCCTGCGCTCCGCCGCGCATCTTGCGGATCAGGCGGGGCGCATCAACCGGCATGCAGCCGCAAGTTCTCCGTCCGTGACTCGCAAAAAGCGCGCGGGCGGGAGTTCAAATGCAGTACCCTTAGAGATTATATGACGGACGAAAAAGACACAACTACGGCTGCGGCCCCCGGCGCGAAATCGACTAAAGAAGAAGTCGCCTTGGAGTTGATGAAGTTCATCGCCGGGACCACCGGCTACGGCAAAGCTTCAGCAGGAGCCGGCTTCGGCGGCAAGACTCCCAAGACGCCAGACGAGCAGGTGGACGCGCTGCTGCAACTGTACGAACGCTGCCGCTCGGCTGTCGCGAAGTAGGGCAGGCCGCCCACGCCCCCTCCGCGAACTGGGAAGGCTTACTTCTTTTTCTTAGAGCCCTTTTTCTTGGAGGCCGACTTTTTCTTGCCGGCTTTTTTGGGCGCCGCTTTCTTAGCGGCCTTCTTCACTGCCTTTTTTGCCGATTTCTTGGGCGCCGCTTTCTTCACAGCCTTCTTGGCAACAGCTTTCTTTTTCGGAGCCGCCTTCTTTACGGCCTTCTTGGCAGCGGCCTTCTTCTTGGGGGTAGCTTTCTTGGCGGGCGCGGCCGCTTTTTTCACCGGAGCCGCGGCAGCCTTCTTAGCAGGGGCAGCGGCCTTCTTCACCGGCTTGCGGGCCGGAGGCGCTTCCGCCGCTGCCGCGCGCGGAACTTCCTCGACTTCAATCACCGTGGTTTCGACAATCATCGCGGCGGGCGAGGGCGCACGCGGCGTAAACACCGGTACGGCGAGTTCCTCGTCGTCATCGTCGAGACCGTAGTCTCCCAAATCGTCGTCTAAACTGAGTTCGGCGCCCTCATCCAGATCGTCGAGTTCATCGTCTTCGGGCGAAAGCCGGTACTCTATCATGGCTACGGTCTCCTCATCGGCCGAATCAGATCGGCGGAATCAGAAACCAGAATATCGCTTTTTCAAGCGAAGGCAAGTGAAAAGTGTCCGCCCGATGGATGAACGCGCGCAGGCTGCGATTAAAATGCCGTCATGCTGCGACTGTAGCGGCTTAGCCAGCGCGGCCGGCGACACCCTTCGACGCGGAGGCCTTCGTCGGAGTCTTTGCCCGCGGCGTAGACGCCCGGGTCCCTGGCTTAACACGCGATGAACTGACGGCTGGCCTTCTGGCACCAGTTCTGGACGTCGTACTTGACGACGTTCCGGAACCCGCCCGCAACCGAGCGGCCGAACGAACCGGGATGCGATCGCCGGGATAGGACGCCGGAATCACCACCAGTGAACCTGCCGTAGGCAGCATGTCGTGGTTGACGGAGCTCAGAAGCGCCGGAGTCGTGTTATAGCGTCTGGCAAGGGACGCGAAGGTTTCTTCGCCATCCGCTTTATGAATGCGCCAGGCATCGCGACGGTTAGGGGGCACCGCTTCAAACGCTGCCTGCACCATCGGCACCATGCCCTTTGGAACGTGCAACGCAGTCCCGGCTGGCGCTACAGACCGCAGCACCGCGGGATTCAATTCCTTCAGTTCGGCCAGCGGGCGATCCATGGCGTCCGAGATCAAGGCCATATGCGTCGGAGATTCCAGTTCGATCGTGTCGTACTCGATCGGCTGCTCCATGTCGAGATCGTCCAGCCCGTAATCCTTGGCGTTCTTGCCGATGATGGTCATTGCCAGGATCGCGGGCACGTAGTTGGCGGTCTCCTTGGGCAAAACGTTCAAACGGCGCAGCTGCCAGAAATCGGCAAAACCGGTTCGCTGGATGGCATGATCCACGCATCCGGGACCGCAATTGTAGGCCGCCATGGCCAGGTTCCAGTCGCCGAAATGATTGTAGAGGTCATGCAGATGCCGGGCCGCGGCGCGCGTGGCCAGCTCCGGGTCCATGCGGTCGTCGGTGGCGGCGGTCCGATTCAGGCCGTATTCCTTGCCCCGGAAGGCCGCGAATTGCCATACCCCGACGCACATGGCGCGAGACATCGCGCGCGGAACGAAGCCGGATTCCGCTTGCGCCAGGAAAATCAGCTCCTCCGGGATGCCTTCCTCGCGCAGGATCTTCTCGATCATGGGCTTGTAGCGGCCCGAACGGCGCAATCCGTAGGCCAGGATCTTCTTGCCGCGCGGCGAAGAGAAGTAATTGATGTAGCTCACCACCGCGTCGTTCTGTTCGAGGGGAAGCTGCGATGCCGTCACCCGAATCTGCTCCTGCACCTTGTGCCGCAGGCTGGGGTCAATCGGGAATGTCATCTGCAGAATTTCTTCAATGGTGGACTTCTCGAAGCGCACCTCCTGATCGGGTTGCGCGGCGTCCAATTGATCCACGTCGTAACGGTAAATCTGCTCGATCAGTTCGTCTATATGCCGTTCCAGCCGGGCGCGGTCGGGCAGCTTATCGGAGGCGGTCAGCAGAACTTCCAACACCCGGTCGAACTCCCTGCGCGCGTCTTCCGTGCGCCCTTCCTGGACGGCCCGTTTCCCGGCCGCCAGCCGGTCATCGGCTTTCTTGATCAGGAAATCGACATCTGAGGGGCGGGAGAGGGAAGGGAGGGAAGAGGAAAGGTTGGGAGCTTCGCCGCCGTACAGGTCCAGGACTACATTCGGAGGATCGATGAACACTGGACTGGCGTACGGTGCACCCGGCCGTGCCGGCGGCACGAAGTAGGCCCTAAATTGCTTCGGAGGCGCCGTTGTTGCGCAACTGCATAGGGCAAACATGGCCCCGGTCAGGATGCAGCCTGCGCCGATCCGCCGCTTCATCCGTTAGCTCCGGTATTAAGCATATCCGCCGAGTGTAACAAATCGGAAGGGTGTGCGGGGGAGCACTTTTGGCCTCGGTCCTGAGCCCCTGCCCGGCCGGAATCTGTTCCCACAGCTGCCATACTCTGTAATCGGAGGTTAACAGTGAAAACTTTCCGCAAAGAGCTATGGTTTGAGGTCCCCACGCGGCGCGGCTTCGTCAATATTACCGGCCAAGTGACAGATTGCCTTAGGGAAAGCGGCGTCCGCGAAGGCTTAGTACTGGTGAACGCAATGCATATTACGGCCTCGGTTTTCATCAATGACGACGAAAACGGACTCCATAAGGACTACGACAAGTGGCTGGAAGCGCTAGCGCCCCACGAGCCCGTTTCGCAGTACTTTCACAATCGAACCGGCGAGGACAACGCCGACGCCCACATGAAACGCCAGATCATGGGACGCGAGGTGGTGGTTGCCGTGACCGAGAGCAAGCTCGACTTCGGCCCCTGGGAGCAGATTTTCTACGGCGAGTTCGACGGCCGCCGGAAGAAGCGGGCGCTGGTGAAGATCATCGGGGAGTGACTGCGCGCCGCCAATCACTTCGCGGCGCGTTCCTTGGCCAACTGATCCTGGTACGTTTTCTCCAGCTTTTCGACCGCCGCGTGGTAGCCCTTGGGGTCGACGAACCGTTCGGGATTATACGGATCGCCCGGCTTGTACTTTTCATGCAGTCCGAACTGCGCGGCGTGCGAAGCCAGAAACACGTCGATCTTCATTTCTTTTTGGTCATGGAAAGTGCGCGCGTAAGCGTCGGCGATCCCTGGAAACATCGGCATGCCGCTCACTTTGACGCCAGGATTAATGGACGCCATGTTCATGATCCCCACGTGGTAGGTCTTGCCCGCCTCCCGCACGTCCAAAGTGAAGCTGGTGGCGCCTTTAGTGTGGCCCGGATGGTGGTGCGCCGTGATCACGGTCCCGCCCAGCTCGATCTTGTCGCCGTCTTTTAGTTTGCGGTCCACCTTTACTGGAGCGAAGCGTGCGCGAGGCTCCTCGCCGAAGCGAAAGTCCTTCTTGCCTCCGGATTCCAGCAGCTCGACATCTTCTTGCGACATATAGACCTTCGCTCCGGTCATCTTTTGCAGGTCCGCGAGCCCCGCGACGTGATCGAAATGTCCATGGGTAGCCATCAGGATCTTGGTGTCGGACATCTTGAAACCCAGTTGCTCGACGCCCGCCTTGATCAGCGGCACTGTTTCCGCCAGTCCGCTATTGATCAGGATGTTCCCCTGCGGAGTGGTGATCAGGTAGGTGGACAAGTCCCACGTCCCCACCCAATAGATGTTGCCCAGAATCTTGAACGGCGGGAAGGGCTTGGTCCAATCGGGGCTGCCTTGCGCGAAGACCGAAGCCGTGAGGCTGATAAACAGGAGGAGCCGAGTCAGCATAGGGCACTATTTTACAGTAACCGTCACCTGTCACAATGAGACACATGGAACGAGTCAGCGTCCGCGACCTGCGCCTCAGGACCAGCTCTCTGATCAAGAACGTGGCTCAAGGCCAGACTTATGTGATCGAGTCTCGCAGCGTCCCTGTGGCCGAATTGCGGCCTATTCCTACGCACCGCCCTACTAACAAACTTCCCGACCACGAGGCATTCTTCCGGACACTGCCTCGCAGCGGCACAGACACGGGAAAGATTTTGGAGGAGGATCGGATTTGAAACGTACTTCCAATGACGACGATCTTCGACTCGTTTACGCTAAGGAACTTGGTTCTCGCATCGACGAAGGGCTAACCTCCCTCGACTGCGACGAGGGAACCGACGGTGAGAAGTTTATGCAAGAGATGCTCGACGGCCTTCACTTGCACAGGGCAAAAAACGCAAGGTCCACGCTTCGAAAGAAAGCCACCGGCAAACATAGCGGTGGATTCGCCCCCACGGAATGGCGGTAAGATAAAGCCAGTGGCCACCGTCCAAGTCCCCAAAACGAACCAAACGCCGACCGAAGATCCCCATTATTCCTCCGCAGTCAAGCGGGTAAAAGCCGCGGTTCGCGAACTACAGGAAAAGGGAATCATCGATCTTCAAGGACGGCGCTTCCAGAAAGAGCTGCCGCCTGATATGCGCGAGGACGCAGACCGCGACTTCGGCGGCTAATGCGTCCCCTGATGTTTGTTGTTGCCGGTCCTCCCGGCAGCGGCAAGACGACTGCATTTCCCGTATCGGAATTCGGCGCTGCTTTCTTCAATGCCGATGATCGCTCGGCTGCGCTTAACAGCGGATCGTACGCGGGAATCTCCAGACAGATCCGTCAACAGGTGAACTGCGAATACGCGGAGTTCGTAACCAATTACGTGAACCGCCGCGAGAGTTTCGCGATTGAGACCACGCTGCGGAGCCAGGTGACCTTCGAACAGGCCCGGCTTGCCAAGTCGGCCGGATTCAGAATCGAAATGCGCTACTTGGCGCTGAATGGATTTTCGATGCACTTGGAGCGCGTGAAGACGCGAGCCGATGCCGGCGGCCACAGCGCTTCCGAGGCAATACTTCGTCGCATTCACGACGCAAGTCTGGGTAATCTGCCGCGAGCGGTCGAAGACATGGATCAGTTGTGGATCTACGACAATAGCCGGTTCGGTGGGCCGCCAAAACTTGTTATGGAAACCAAAGCTGGCAAAATCGTCTTTCTGGAAGATCCCCCACCTGCTTGGCTTGCGCGAGCGTTCGGATGGGTGTGACTCGGCAGGATTACATAGATATCATCGGTGATTATTGGGCCGCTTCCCAGGATTCCTCATGCCAAAGAGGCAATTGCGCCGCGCGTCACACCCGTCCTCCTCGCTTTCCGCGCCCTCTTTGCTTCTATTTATAGCTCTCGCCCGCCATCGTTCCCTCTCCTTTGCGTTATCTTCCGTACTGAACCCTGTGATCCGGCAAACGCCGCTTCGGCTTGGGTTCGTTTGGTTGTACAGCATTTCGCCAGGAGGTCGCCGCTTGGGTTCGTTTGGTAATTTGACAGGTGGGGCAAAAGCCGCCGACTAACACGCGCGTTTACCCCCTACCTCATGCTAAAATAAAGGTTTAGCGGCCCCGCCGCATCCCCCGAAGGAGCACAACTTGGCAGATCCGCAGGACCCCACCACACCGCCTCCAGCCCCGCCCGCGGGCCCCCCGGGTGGCCAGATCCCCCTCGGCGGCGATGGCGGCAACAACAAGAGCCACATCCCCATAAACATCGAAGACGAGATGCGCCGCTCCTACCTCGATTACGCCATGAGCGTGATCGTCGGCCGCGCTCTCCCCGATGTCCGCGACGGCCTCAAGCCGGTCCACCGCCGCATCCTTTATATGATGCAGGAAATGGGCCTGCACCATAACCGGCCCACCAAGAAGTCCGCCCGCGTGGTCGGCGACGTCATGGGTAAGCTGCACCCGCACGGCGACGCCTCGATCTATGACGCCTTGGTCCGCATGGCGCAGGATTTCTCGATGCGCTACCCGCTGATCGACGGCCAAGGCAACTTCGGTTCCGTCGATGGCGATCCGCCCGCCGCCATGCGGTACACCGAAGCCCGACTCGCCCGCATTGCCGCTGCGCTGCTCGAAGACATCGACAAGGAAACCGTCGACTTCAAGCCCAATTACGACGAAAGCGAATTCGAGCCCGAAGTCCTGCCCACGCGCATCCCCAACCTGCTGGTGAACGGCAGCGAGGGCATCGCGGTAGGCATGGCCAGCAAGATCCCGCCGCACAACCTGCGCGAAATCGTCGAAGCCTGCATCGCGCTGGTGCAGAACCCCGCCATCCAACTCCCCAAGCTGATCGAAATGGTGCAGGGCCCCGATTTCCCCACCGGCGGCATCATCCTGGGCCGCGAGGGCATCTACGATTACTTCAAGACCGGCCGCGGTTCCATCAAGGTGCGCGCGAAAGCCGCCACCGAAAAGATGGGTAAGGATCGCGAAGCCATCATCGTCACTGAGCTTCCGTATCAAGTCAACAAAGCTCGCCTGATCGAATACTCCGCCGGCCTGGTCAACGAAAAGAAACTCGAAGGTATTTCCGAAATCCGCGATGAGAGCGACCGCGACGGCATGCGCATCGTGTTCGAGCTGAAGCGCGGCGAGCAAGCCGAAGTCGTGCTCAACAACCTGTATAAGCACACGCAGATGCAGGTCAACTTCGGCGTCATCCTTCTGGCCATCGTCAACGGCCAGCCGCGCGAGCTCGGTTTGCTCGACGCCCTCAAGCGCTTCATCGAACACCGCATTGATGTCATACGCCGACGCACGGATTACCTGCTGCGCAAAGCTCGCGACCGCGAACACATATTACTAGGCTTTCAGCGCGCCCTCACGAATCTCGACGCCGTGATCGCCTTGATCCGCGCCGCGAAAACCCCGCGCGAAGCCCGCGAAGCCTTGATGAGTTTCATCACGCCCGCCGAAGCCGCCGCCTACGCCAAAATGGTCGACGCCGACCCGCGCGGCCCGCGTTTCACCGAGCGCCAAGCCCAGGCCATCATCGAACTGCAACTCCAGCGCCTCACCGGCATGGAGCAGCAGAAGATCATCGACGAATTGGCCGACATCCAGCGGCAGATCGCCGAATATTTGGACATCCTAGGCTCCGAAAAAGTTCTCCGTGCCGTAGTCGTCAAGGAGCTGAAAGAAGTTCAGAAGGACTTCGGTGACGACCGCCGCACCGAGATTGTGGAAGACACCGGCGAGATCCGTCTCGAAGACCTGGTGCAGGTCGAAGACGTAGCCGTCACGGTCACGCGCGGCGGCTACCTTAAGCGCACCGCCGTCGACACCTACCGCCGCCAGACCCGCGGTGGCAAAGGCCGCATCGGCATGTCGACCCGCGCCGAAGACGTGGTCGAGCACCTGATCATCGCCTCGACACACGCCTATCTGTTGATCTTCACCAACAAAGGCCGTGTCTATTGGCTCAAGATCTACAACATCCCCGACGCCACCACGACAGGCAAGGGCAAACACAGCTCCGGCCTGATCAACCTGCAGCCCGATGAATCCGTGACTGCGTTCCTGCCAGTGAAGGAATTCGTAGCCGGCAAATTCATCGTGATGGTGACCAAGCAGGGCGTCATCAAGAAGTGCGAGCTCACTGAGTTCGACAACCCACTACAGCGCGGTATCATCGCGCTGGGTATCGACGAAGGCGACGAACTCCTAGCCGCCCGCCTCACCGATGGCACCAACTACATCTTCCTTGGCTCGCACGAAGGCATGGCCTGCCGCTTCAAGGAATCCGACGTACGACCTATGGGCCGTCCCGCCCGCGGTGTCCGCGGCATGGAACTAGAAGAAGGCGACTACCTGGTCGGCGTCGAGATCGTCGAAAAGGACGGACTGATTCTCTCCATCTCCGAGAACGGTTTCGGCAAGCGAACGCCGCTCGTCGACTATCGCCTCACCGCCCGCGGGCGTAAGGGCGTGATCAATATGAAGACCACGCCGCGCGTGGGGAAGGTCGTGGGCATTCTATCCGTGAAGGAAGATTCCGACTTGATGATCATCACCAAGCAGGGTCAGATCATCCGCATCGATTCCGGCGAGATCCGCCAAGCCGGCCGCTCCACGCAGGGCGTCCGCCTGGTGAACGTCGAAGCCGGCGATCAGGTCGCCGCCGCGAGTCTCATTCCGGAGACCGAAGCCGTCGGACCGCAAGAGGATTTGCCGCTACAGTAGGACTATGGACCAGAAGGAACGCCAGCTCTTCGCCGCGCTGGAACAGATGGGCAGCGTGATCGTTGCCTATTCGGGCGGCGCGGACTCGGCGTACCTGGCTTGGGCCGCCCATCGTGTACTGGGCGACAAGGCACTCGCGATCACAGCGGACTCGGCGTCTCTTCCCGAATCCCACAAGGGCGATGCGGAAGCCTTCGCGCGCGAGCACGGCATCCGCCACGAATACATCGCGACGCGGGAGTTCGACAATCCCGACTACGTTGCCAACAATCCCGACCGTTGCTTTCACTGCAAGGACGAGCTGTTCACCCGGCTCGACGAAGTGGCCCGCAACCGTGGTATCGCGCATGTGATCTACGGCGTGAACGTCGACGACCTCGGCGACTTTCGTCCGGGGCAGGGCGCCGCGAAGCTGCATGGGGTGAAGGCTCCGCTGGTCGATGCCGGACTCACCAAAGCGGAAATCCGCGCGCTCTCGCAACGCGCCGGACTGACCACCTGGGACCGTCCCGCGTCAGCGTGCCTCAGTTCACGGATTCCCTATGGAACGCCGGTGACGATTCAAAATGTGAAGACCGTCGACCGCGGGGAAGAGGCCATCCGCGCCCTCGGCTTCCGCCAGTTCCGCGTGCGCTTCCACGGCGACATCGTACGCATCGAAGTGGCGCCCGAGGAACTCGACCGCGCCATGACGCTGGAGATGGCCCGCCAATTCACCGCCATCTTCAAGCCGCTCGGCTTCCACTACGTCACGCTGGACCTGGAAGGCTACCGCCAAGGCTCGCTGAACGCCGTGCTTAGCTGACGTATCGAGACACGGCGCGTAAGGATGTGTAGCGTGCGATCGCGGTGAAATCGCGATCGCGATGCCATACCGGAACGCGGTGCTCTATCGCGATCGCGGCGATCAGGCAATCGATCGCGGATCGAATCGTATAGCCTCTGCTTCGTCCCTCTCTGTAGATCGCCGCGGCCTTCACGTAGAGATCCAACGGAACTGGTTCACTTAAACAAGGAAAAGCTAAGAGCCGGTCTTCAAACACCGCGTATGATGGTCGGTCCGAAAAACCTTGTAGAACTTCTTGAACCACCGGAGGGCAGGTGACGAAGTCCAATATTTTTGTTTCCGCTTCGGGAAGTACGATGCGGCCAGCGAAAAACTCGATCCAAACCGATGTGTCGACGAATCACCGAGCCGCCATTTTACGGCGAAGCCGCCTCGGTCGGTCGTCGCGCATCTCAGAAAGATCGCCTTTCCAGAGACCTTTCCCAAAAAACTGCACGATGCCACGCATCTTGTGCCGCCGCACGACGTCAGCCAATGCTTGGTTAACGGTTTCGGAGTAGGTCTTGGTGCCGAGGGCGCGCCGGGCCTCCTCCAGCGATTCCCCATCTAACACAAGATTTGTACGTCTCATGTGTATAGTGTACCGCGTTCAAGCGTCTGTCACTCTTTCGACGGAAGATCGTCTTCCGGACGCAGATGCGGAAATCGTTCGTACATCTCTTCGATAATATCTCGCGACGCATAGTGCGGTCCGGTTGACGGCGTGACACCCAGATCTTCTTTAGATGCGACCCACTTCTGGATAGTAGATTCATCGACGGCGATGTCTTCTCTGTAGCTCAATTCAGCACCATGTTCCAGCTCGTCATGGATAACATTTAAGTAGCATAATCCTCGGAACCGAAACGATACCCGCTTACCGTCTACATTTTCCCAGGACGCTTCGCCGGCGGCCCCCAACTCAATGGCCTTTCGGTAGGCTTCTTCGGGTGAGTCAGCACGTATGAGATGAAGATTTCGATGGACTACGTTGCGTGGATCGTCTTCGACAGTTATCTCTTCAACGATTTCTACTAAATACCACTTGGCGTCTTTTGGAATGAAGGCCATGTTGCCTCTTACGTTGAGCGCCTCGAAACCGTGGCTATACCCCATGCCACCGCCAACACCACCAGGCAGCCGATCATGTTGTACCAGAGGTATGCAATCGGCGTGAATCGTGCTACCGCGAAAGTGGTCGCTTGTCCTGCGACGACGCCCCAGAACGCTGCGGTGCCTCCGGCCTTCTTCATAAAGAACGCGACTACGAAGACTCCGAGCATGCTGCCATAGAACAGCGAGCCCACTTGGTTCACGGCCTCGATCAGCGCGCCGAATCCCTGGGCGAAGTTGGCGAAAGTGACGGCGTAGATTCCCCAGAACACCGTCGCGACGCGCGAGGCCAGCAGGTAGTGGCGGTCTGTCGCGTGCTTATGGAAGTGGCGCCGATAGACATCGATCATGCTGACCGTTGCCAGCGAGTTGATCTCACCGGAGCTAGCCGACATCGTCGCCGTAAGGATCACGCCGAGAATCAAACCCACCAAGCCCCTCGGCAAGTAATGCGTCACGAACGAGAGAAAAATGTAATTGGTATCGCTATCCTTGCTGAGCTTTCCGGCCTCCCCGCGCACCGCATCTACTTTCTGCTGGGCCGCGCGGAAGTCATCGCCCGGGCCGCCGTCCTTGACCTTGCGAGCCGCGGCCTGACGCTCGTCAAGTGCCTGCTGGTAGCGCGCTTCCAATGCCGGATATTCCGCGGTCTGCTCCAGGCGCTTCATCTCCACCGGTTGAAACAGCAGCGGAGGCCGTTCGAATATGAAGAACACGAAAACGATCGCGCCGATGAACAGGATGAAGAACTGCACCGGCACCTTGGCCATCGCGTTCAACAGCAACCCCAGACGGCTTTGTCCGATCGATCTTCCGGTCAAGTAACGCTGCACCTGGCTCTGATCCGTGCCGAAATACGCCAGCATCAGGAAGGTGCTGCCGATCAACCCGCTCCACAGGTTGTAGCGGTTGTTGGGATCGAAATGCGTGTCGATCGCGTTCAGCCGGCCCGCGGCGCCCGCGATCTTCATCGCATCCAGGAACGACACATCGTGGGGCAGCTTCCAGATGGCAATTAGCAGAGCCAGTATCAGCGCGCCCATGATCATCATCATCTGTTGCACGTCGGCGTAGGTTACCGCTTTGATCCCTCCCATGGTGGTAAAGAGAATCACCACGCCGCCCATCAATATTGTGGTCAAGTAAAACGGCCAATTCAGCATCACCGACATCACGATGGCCGGCGCCGCCAGCGCCACGCCCGCGCCCAGGCCCCGTCCGATTAAGAAGATGATGGTGACGATCAACCGCGTCTTGGCGTCGAAGCGCTGTTCCAGATACTCATACGCCGTGTAGACTTTCGCGCGATGGAAAATCGGCACCGCCGTCGCCGAGAGGAGCACCATCGCTACCGGCAGTCCGAAATAAAATTGCACGAAGCGCATGCCATCGACGTAGGCCTGGCCGGTGGTGGAGATGAACGTGATCGCACTGGCCTGGGTCGCCATGATGGAAAGACCCATGGCGTACCACGGCATGGTCTTGCCGGCCAGCAGATATTGATTGACGCTGGTGGAACCGCGGCCGCGCCACAACCCGTAAGAAACCAGGAATGCCATCCAGCCGAACAGGACAATCCAGTCGAGTGGGGTCATGCTCAGACGGGCGGCGCGTAGTGTTTCGTAAACAGCCAGGCGAGGAAAATGATGACCGCCAGATAGATCAGAACGAAGCGATAGACTCGCGTCCAAGTCCCTAGAAAGGGCGGCGGTTCATCGAGAATGACTTTCTCGAAACCTTTTTCCGGGATCGGCGTTGCTTCCTCCATCACTGAACTTTCGCCGCGCTCAGCATGTTGGCGAAGAGCCGGTAGGCGCCGGGAACGCCGGCCGGCAACTCGCGGAACCAGTCGTAGGAAGAGAAAATGTACACGCCCTTGCCATAGCGCGTGTACAACTCGCCACCCAGGAGTTCTTTTTCGCCGGGATCGTGGGATTCGAGAATGCTCTGGTAGCGCGGGTCCCATTCGGAGGCGAAGTTCAATCCACGTTCCTGAACCCAGCCTTCGAAATCGCGCGCAGTGATTTCGTTGGGCGAGTGCAGCAGCGAGTGAGCTGGATTTGGAAACGTCACAGGCGCTTCTTCGACGGTCACACGATCGCGGCCGGTCTTGATGGGGTAGGGCCCCACGTGCACTAAGTCGGGCGATTCCGGAGGCAGACCGCCCGGGCGGCCTCCTTCAGGCGTGTTGTACTGCACCACCAGCGTGCCGCCGCCTTCGACAAACTTGAAGAGCCGCTGATAATTCAAGCGAAGATCCGGGCGAGTGTTGAAGGCGCGGACGCCGGTGACGATCGCATCGTACTTGCCCAAATCGCCATACGACAGATCGTTGGCGGACAAGAGCGTCACCTCGCAGCCCATCTGCTGAAGGGACTCAGGCACTTCATCGCCCGCGCCGACGATGTAGCCGATGTTGCGCGCCAGCGTCTTAATATCGCTGCGCACCAGGCGGGCTTGGGATGCCGGCAGCAGGGTCTGCGCGCGGATGTGCGGGTAGTCGATGACACGAGTGCTGCTGGCGACCACGCGATCTCCAACGGTGGCCGACGCGCGCAGCGAACCGATGGACTCAGCCGCCGGCGGCGCCACCGTGAACTCCGCCAAGGTCTGCTCATCGGCGGCGCTGAGTTCAAAGTGCTGCGATGCGGGTTCTACCGTCCATCCCGCGGGGGCCTCCAGGCGGACTTCGCCGGCCAGCTTGCCGCTGTTCGATCGAACCGGAATCTCCAGCCGCCGCGACTTGTTATCCGGAAACACCAGCGCCATGCCGCCAAATTCGACGCTCACGGGAGGCACAATCGCCAGCGGCCGCGTGAGCTGCCCATAAATATGATCTATATAAACTCGATGAACCGGCCGATTCAGCGTGATCTCGGTAGCGCCCACTTGCAAGCGGAACTCCGCCGAAAGCACCGGCGGGCCTTCGGGATCGCCTATTTCCTGGGGATCCGGCACCGAATACATCGCGCTCTCTTTGGGCAACTGCAACCAGTAGGGCTGCGAATAAGGCTCCGCATCAGGCACCTTAATGTTCACGGGAAATTCGATGGGCTTGTTGAAGGCCAGCACCGTCGATGCAATGGTGGGCTGGGGCACGCCTGCGATCCCCGACAGCTTCACGCCGCGCAATGTGACTTGACCGGGGTTCCGCGCGAGCGCGGTGAGGGTTACTTTGAAAGTTCCTCCCGGGGTCGCGGCGGGTTTATCGGACAGCGCATCCACCGTGACGCCGCCGGCCAGTGCCATGGCTTCGTCCAATTCAGCCAGCCTTGCCTGGGCCTGCGGATTTTTGCTGGACACCGCCACCGTAGCCATCACCGGCCGCACTTTTGAAAGAATCGGCAGCAGCGCTTCGGGATGTGCCGGTACGAATGCCGCGGTGGCTTGGGTTAAGAGGCGCGTGACCTCCGCGCCGCCTTCCAGGCGCGCCCATCCCAGGTTGATGTTTTCGAGAATATCCTTAGTAGCTTTGTCGCCACTGTCGGTAACGAAATAATTGACCGCCGAGCCTTGGCGCTGGCCCGTGCCCATGGCCTGGCTGCGATGCTGGCTGCGGCTCATTCCCGCGATCTCTTCGTAGGAATAGCCAAGCTCCGGCGAATACGCACCCAGATCAACCGCCAGCTTATCCGGGACTTTCTCCACCTCTTTTTGCTGCTCCCGGCTGAAGGCGGCCAGATTGGTCATCAGGCGCAGTGCCTGCCAGGTCTTCACATACTTGAGTTGCTCGGTAAAGCGCGTGGGATCGGCGGCGGCGGCAAACGCTTCCCGGCCCAGAATGGCGGAAGCCTGATGCTGCCCGTGGCCGTCGCGCGGGGTGCCGGTGAAGCGCAGAATGATCACGTCGGGCTGGAAGCGGCGAATGGCCCAGACCACATCACCCAGCACCTTCTCGCGCGGCCACTTGCTGCCGAGCGTTTCATCGGCGGTCTTGGTGAATCCAAAATCGATGGCCCGCGTGAAGTATTGTTGCGCGCCGTCGATGCGCCGCGCGGCGAGTAGTTCCTGGGTGCGGATGACTCCCAGTTCATCGCCTTGCTCGGGGCCGATCAAGTTCTGGCCGCCCTCGCCGCGGGTGAGCGAGAGGTAAGCGGTGCGGACATGCCGTCCGCGCGCCAGATACGCCAGCAGCGCGGTGTTTTCGTCATCGGGATGCGCGGCGATCATCATGACGCTGCCGAGATTATTCAACTCGTCCAGCATCAGGCGCAGCCGGGTCTCGCCGGCGACGTCTTTCTGGGCGCGGGCCGGGGCAGGAAGCAGGGAGAATAGCAGGACCAGGACCAGGACCATTGCGGCGGCCAAAGCGGACGCTCGACGAAGCGGCAAGCAGGATTTCACGGGCATTTCTCTAGATGTTATCTTAGCAGCGCGGAAAAAGGCGGGTTGAACGGAGGGGCGGGGAAGTTAAATCGTCGCGCAGATTTGCTATGCTTCCTACGGGAGCCGGAAATTCCGACTTCCGGAATTTCCAACTGAGCGTACATAGATGAGCACCACACTTGTCAAGGTTCAGCACAAGGGCCAGGTAACCATTCCTCGCCAGCTGCGAAAGCAGGCGGGAATCGCTGAGGGTGACATAGTGGAGGCCACTTTTCAACGTGGCCATATCATTTCTTACTCCCAAGGCCGTTATCGACCGATCCGCAATCCCGAATGCGGATAACGAATATACTCCCTCGCAGCGGCGTGTAATCAATGCGCGGCTTGCCAGAGCCGACAAAGAAATCAAAAGCGGCCGAACTTTCGGACCGTTCGATAACGCCGATGACATGATCGCCTCGATCGAGCGGGAGCTGGAAAAGAGAGCTGCCGCCAGGAAAAAAAATAAACGATCTAGATGAAGCTCGACTACGCCCCGCGCGCGCTTGCCGCGCTGGAATTTGCTCCTGATAAGGATCAGGAGTTCTACATGCAAGTCAAGCTACTCGCGGCCAAACTTCGACACCCGTCCCTGCGAACCAAGAAGTATGACGATGGGAAGGGTTAGTGGCAGGCGAGGGTCAACCACGACTGGCGATTCTACTTCACCATCGTAGACGAGACCTACATTATTCAGGACGTTATCAAACATCCGAAATAGCAGGTGTAAAAGGCCGGCGAATCAGCTCTAGGTTTCGGCCCACTCGCGCTCCAGCATGCGCGTTTGCAGCGGGAGGGACCGTTATTCACGTCGCTTCGTGGGCGGATGGGCTGGTTTCACTTTCTCTGTTCGGAAGGAAGAACATCGTTCTTATCCGACTCCGACTCAAGTCTGACTCAATAGCCTCAATCCCCGCGAGCCATGCGACGGCAGTATCGATCGGAGGAGCCGCAAGCCGCGCGGCGATCTCCATTGGATCGACTCCCATGCTACGAATCCACGAGCAGGGAACAGCCCACTCCTGGCCGCTGTCCTGATCGCAAGCACGAATCAATTCCTGCCCTAAGTGCGGGGCTATTCCTGCGATTTGATCCGCGAACGCCGCGCTTAAATTTGTGCGGCTTGCCGTAGCGGAATCGCGTTGTAGTGCGGTTTGGATGTCGGCCAGGAAGGCGGGCCACTTTGAACCGAAGACGTTCACCTTGGTGACTGCGGAAGCCAAGTTTTCCCGTCCTGCGAGGACCGCAGAACGCTGGAACGAGGCCAGCAAGGGAAGCGTCTGCCAATCGCGCCATAGATCCAGCCAATTCCAGAGAATCCCGAACGCGATCCGAAAGACCGGGAGTGGCCCATCTTCGAGGCGCTTTCGAATTGGCGCCCATTTCTGCTGAATTCGGGTCAACCAAGCCCCCCAGTCAGGGGGCACCAGTTGAGACATCAGAAGCTCCGCCGAGATTAGGGATGTTATTTCGGCCTCTGAAAGTAGCCGACAAAGCGGAAGAGAAAGATGTAGTGTTCCACCTTCAAGAGCTGCTCCTTCAAGCAGCACAGTTTGCTTTGTACAAGAGATATTCGGGTCGATGCCTAGCAAGATGTGCTGGGGGCTCTTCAGTTGAAGCGAGTTCGACAAACGATCAAGCACCACGAAGAGTTCCGGCTGAGTAGAGGAACTCACGAGCGCCCCCCAAGCATGCAGAGGCTCGACGGTGCTGAAAGCCGAATTCGATGACAGGACATTGAATAGTCCAAACGCGGCGAAAGCCAAACAAAACGCTGTTAGTCCATATACGAACTCGGGCCAATAAAAGCCAAGCACGCGCATAAGCAACACGCCCGCTAACGTAGGGTAAAGGATTCCGAGGGCAATCAGGAATGTCATCGACGCGGTCCATAGCGCGATCGAGTAGCTATAACGAGATGCGGTCACCAGACCGAGCCTCCCTCGAAGCACTAGCCCAATAGCGACATTGTTGGTCGCGAACGCAGCGAGGGTAAGCGCCAGCAGGCCGGCGCTTACCCAGATGTCAATGCTCATCAGCGGGACCGCCATCCATAGATCCAAGCCAACTGAGAGCAGGAGCAGGCCAGCAGGAATTGCAACGACAGGTAGGAGGGCGCGCCGCCAAACCATGAATTAAAAGTTTACCCTGCTATGGTCTGTTTAGCTGAGCCGGCTACGCGCCATTGCGAGAAATCAGAGTTTGTTGGTTAGTGACCGTTCTAGGTTTCGGCCCACTCGCGCTCCAGCATGCGCGAATATTCGCCGGAAGCGTAGATCTCGAACTCGAACTCCAGATGACCGATATCGGTAAAGGCAACTTCGCCTTGCCGGATCTGGAACAACTGGTCGGCATAACGATAGTAGTGGCGAACGAATTCGTCCGTCAGAACGTCACGATCCGGAACCCCCGAGAAAATGGCGCTCAGACCGAGAGCGCGGGAAAAGATCGACTTGTAGTCGGATACGCCCCATTTTTTTAGCTTGGCCTGCACCGCCTCCGGAGCGTGATTGACCAGGTAGGCGGCGAAACTTTGATACTTAATACCCGAGGCTGAGAGATCCGGAGAGCGCTGCACCAGTTCCATACATTGGTCTATCCATCGCAGCAGATCCTTGCCGACGTAAAACAGCATGCGGATCTCGCAAAATCGGCCGTCGAGCAGGGTACGCTCGATGTCCTGGGTGTTGCGTTCGCCGGCCGGCAGCAGGCCTTGCAGCACCAGGCTGGCGCGCGAGCTTTCGACCAGCTTTTCGGGTCCGCCCGCATCCGCGAACGGATGCAGAATCAGTGGGGGTAACTTGCGAGCGTTCATTTTCTCTCCGACACGGGTCTTCGACACGGGCTCAAAAACGCCGTCGAACAATCTTGCAAGATCAGTATGCCAGATTACCGCCGCTCCGTGAGCAGTACTTTGGCTTCAATCGTCTGGTCCCCGCGAATCACCTTAACTAGTACTAGGTCGCCTGGCTTGCTATCGCGCAGCGCATAAGTGAAGTCGTACAGATTGCCAATCGCCTTGCCGCCAAATTCGATCATGATGTCGCCGGGCTTGAGCCCAGCCTTGGCCGCGGGACTGCCCTCGCGAATATCGGCAAAGCGCACGCCCCTGGGAGGCTCGTTAAAGTCCGGGATGCTGCCGAAATCGGGGCCATAGCCGGATCGGGCTCCGTTCCCCGAAACCGGGCCGGCAGGCGGCCGCGCCACGCGAACGAACTTGGGGCGATCGGGGTCGTCAGCCAGATGGGTCGCAATGTCCGCCACATATTCGAGCAACTTCGCGGCGTCGACCGAGTCGATCTTGTCCGCAGTATCGCTGGGCTTGTGATAATCTGCGTGCAGTCCGGAGAAGAAGAAAAGAATTGGAATCTGCTTCGACGCGAACGACGCATGATCGCTGGCGTCGCTCATATCGGTGCCCGAACTCTTGCCGGATTCGTCGATCCACAGCGGCGCAGGAAGTTTTACTTCATCCAGTATCTTGGCGAAGGTGGTTCCGGTCTGCGCTCCGCTCACAAAAACGTGGCCGTTCTGCACGCGGCCGATCATATCCAGGTTCAGCATCGCCACGGCATTCTCGATGGAGAGATCCGGGTGATTCACATACCAGCTGCTGCCCAGCAAACCCAGCTCCTCGCCGGCGAACGTCATGAACAGAATTCCGCGCCGGGGCTGCGGCTGCTTGGAAAACCAGCGCGCCAGCTCGATAACACCGGCGGTGCCGGAAGCGTTATCGTCGGCGCCAGGGTGCACGGTACCGATCTGGTTGGGAGCGAGGGAATGCTCGTCGCCCAGACCTAGATGATCGTAGTGTGCTCCGATAACCACATACTCAGCGGTCTTCCCCGGCAAGTACGCCGCGACGTTGTGAACCGTCTTGATCTCATGAATGAGATCCACCGACAAGTCCACTTGCACCTTTGGCAAGTCGAAGGAGCGCGGCTTTAGATCGCTGTCGATCTCCTTGGCGATTTGACGCAGGTCCCGGCCTTCAGCCCGCAGCCATGCTTCGGCGGTCTCCTCTTTCATCTGAACGAAGAATATTCCGGCGTCACGCGGGCCCCCGCTGGCGCCTAATTTCTCGAGCTTGTCCTCGGAGCCGGCATGCGCCGGCGTGTCATTGACCAGAATCACGCCGCGCGCGCCGTGGTTTTTCGCGTCCATCATTTTGTCGATGAAGGTCGCGTGCGAGGTGAGCCGCTTGCCGCCAAACACGCTCTTCTGGTCGTGCTCCTGCGGTTCGTGGCGCAGGATAAGAACCAGTTTGTCTTTCACATCGATCCCGGCGTAGTCGTCGTAATTATTTTCCTTGGCGGTGATGCCGTAGCCCGCGAAGACCACTTGCCCGTGGAATTTACCGTTGGTCGAAAAGCTGAAGGGAACGAAATCCTGGCCCTCGCGCAAAGTCTCTCTGGGTTTGCCGTCGCGATAAGAAAATGCATTGTCCGGCCCGAGTTTCGCGCCCAGTTCCGCGGGGAAAGCCAACTCGTAATTCTTGGCGTCTGCCGTGCTTTTCCCATCCAGCGGCTGCAGACCGAATGAGCGGAATTGCTCCGCAATATAGGTGGCGGCCTTCTCGATTTCCGGGCTTCCCGTGGCCCGGCCCTTCAACTGCGGAGAAGCCAGATACTTGACGTGCGCCAGGTATTCATCGGGCTGGACGTCCGCCGCGGTGAGAACCAGCGGACACAGCCAAAGAATCCAATGTGCAAACTTTCGCCCCGGAGCTGTACTTCGCATCACTGCTGGCATGTTCACCGCCTACTTCTTGGGCCCGATCTTCGGAATCTCCACCGTGCAACAGCTATCGTCTTCCTTCTTGGGGATAGCCGACGCCATGGTCTTGCTTTCGGCCGTCTTGTGTTCGATCTCGATCTGCAGGAGCTGCTGCAGCACGTTCCACTCGACGCCGCCCTCCAGCTTTCGTCCGTTGATGAACAGCGTGGGGGTTGCGCTGATTGCCAGTTTGTGGCCTAGGTCGATCGATCTATCCACCTCGGCGGCAGACGCTTTATCGTCCATGCAGCGGGCTAGCTGCAGCGTGTCCAGGCCCTTGCTCTTGGCGTATTCCTGGAATTTGGCGTCGAAATTTTCGAGCGTGATGTCCTTCTGTCCGGCGTAGACCCAATCGTGATAATCCCAGAAAGCGGCGGGGCTTACGCGATACGTGCAACGTCCGGCGATCGACCCCTTCATAGCCCAGGGATGAATCGACGTCAACGGGAAATCCACGAAAGTGACGCGGACCTTATCGCCGAAGGCCGCCGGGATGTTTTTGCGCAGCTCCTGTTCTTCCTTCTGGCAGTAGGGACATTGGAAATCGCTAAACACTACCAGATCGACGGGCGCGCCCGGTCCGGCGCCGTAGCTGGGTTGGCCATCAATTTTTAGCAGGTCGAGATTGCTTTTGAAAGGGCTGATGCGGACGTCATAGGTCTGGCCCTTCACGATATTCTTGCCGTCTTTGGAAACGTAATAGGACTCGTCTTTGGTGGCCCCGTTGTATGTCAGATGCACATTGACATCGTAAAATCCGTCCAGCGTCGCCGATGGTTTCGGGTCGTCGATTTTCACGGTGACTTGCGGAATCCACAACTCCGCGTAGCGCAGGTAAGCCTCCAGCGTAGGTTTGTCGAGTGCGGATTTAGGGGGTGTCGCAGTCTGGGCCGTCAGCGTTAAAGTGGCCAGCAGGAAGGTCGCGGCAATTTTCATTCTCAATCCCTCTGACGCGCCAGTCTTTCGGATGTTCCGGCCGCGTACCTTCATTATACTGAAGACTTGTCGCGAAGCTGGCTCATTTTTCCCTTGCTGCTGTTGTACCTGCTGCACTTGGGGGGAGTTGGCTTTCTTGGCCCGGACGAGCCGCGCTACGCTTCTATCGGCCGCGAGATGGCGCGCTCGGGCGATTGGATCACGCCGCGCTTGGACGGCCAACCCTGGTTCGAAAAGCCTCCCCTCACCTATTGGCTGACTGCGGCTGGGCACTTGGCGAGATTGCCGGGCGAATGGGCGGCGCGGCTTCCCGAAGCCCTGATCAGCGTGGCGTTTCTGGCATTTTTCTACTGCACGCTGGCGCGCGAATTCTCTCCGCCGATGGCGCTGGCGGCGACAGCTATTCTGGCGACATCTGCCGGATGGATGGCGTATAGCTTCGCGGCGTTGACCGATCTGCCGATGTCGGCGGCGCTGGGAGCGGCCATGCTGATCATGCTGTTCGACGAGCGGCGGGCGGTGCTCGGGGGCGTGCTGCTGGGCCTGTCGATCCTGGGCAAGGGATTTGTGCCGGTGGTTCTGATCGCCCCGCTATTGCTGTTCGCGCGCGGGAAACGGATGGTGACGCTGGTTTCGGCGGCGATCGTCGCGGCGCCGTGGTTCATCCTGTGCTGGCTGCGCAACGGGAACGCTTTCTGGGACGATTTCTTCTGGAAGCAACATGTCGCCCGCTTCCTGACGCCCAGCCTGGAGCACGTCCAGCCGTTCTGGTATTACATCCCGGTATTGCTGGCCGGGCTGTTTCCGTGGACGCCATTGGCTGCGTTGCTCGCGCAGCGCCGAGTTTATTACGACCGTCGTGTGCTCCTCCTGGCAGCGTGGGCGCTTTACGGACTGATCTTCTTCTCGGTCGCGCGGAATAAGCTGCCGGGCTACCTGCTGCCCTTGTTTCCGGCGCTCGCGATTGTGCTCGCCGCCGCTGTCGAAACAGTCCGTTCAAAGGCCTGGTGGCTGGCGGCCTGTGCGCTGCTGCTGGTGGGGCTTCCGACCGTCGCCGGCATCTTGCCGGATGCGCTCCTGGCGGGATTAAGCCGCTCCCACTTGGCTTTCGCCCCGGGTGGGCTGGTCTTTGCAGGGGCGGCCGCAGTCGTTTGGTGGCTCGCCTGGAAACAGAAAATCGAGGCTGCACTGCTGAGTGTTGCCCTGGCTGCTGGGATCGGCGCCGTCTATCTGAAGTACAGTACGTTCCCCGCGCTCGACGGGACGGTTTCCGTGAGGAGCTTCTGGCGAGCTCACCAGAGCGAGGTTTCCGCCGGGTGCGTCGACGGCGTGAGCCGGACGTGGCAGTACGGCTTGAACTACTACGCGGGCCACCAGGTTCCGGAATGCAGCGCCGATGCCCGACGTCTACGTATCACGACGCGCGACCGCCAGCTCGCGATGGAAGATACAAGTGTACAAAAAGTTGTACACTAAGGTATGCCATCCACCTTGGCCAAGAAGCGCGCGAAGCCTGCCATAGGGCGCTCCCCGCTGGCCATGGCGGAGGCGCGGAAGCAGCTCCCCAAGCTGGCTGACGCCCTGGAGAAGCATCCTGAAATAGGCGCGGTCAAGATCACGCGGCGCGGCAAGCCGGTGCTGGCGGTGTTGTCGTGGGACCTCTACGAATCAGTGATCGAGACCATGGAGATCATGTCCGATCCCGAACTGATGGCGGCTTTCCGGCAGGGCGTGAAGGAAATGCAGGAAGGAAAGGCCATCCCACTCGAACAATTCAAGCGCGAGCTCGGCCTTTGATCTACAGAGTTGTTATCCTGCCGGCCGCCCAGGATATGGTTCTGAAGATCGCCGACCGGCGCATTCAGGAGAAATTTCTGGAGAGAATGACGGCGCTTGCCAGCGATCCCGAGATGCAAGGCAAGCCGTTGGGAGACGACCTCTCCGGGTACCGCAGCGTACGCGCCGTGGGGCAACGCTACCGCGTCATCTATCGGGTCGAGGGTTCGACGGTGGTAGTCATGGTAGTGGCGGCGGGAATCCGGAAGGAAGGGAGCCGCGAGGATGTTTACCGGGTGGCGGCAAGGCTAGTCCGCCTTGGACTGTTGTAATGTGTGGGATGGCGTCCCCAGTCCTCACGTGCAATATCCAGGCGATCAGCGAGGTCCAGCGGCCGCGATACAACGATCTGGTATCTCGGTTGCGTGCGGCGATTCGGGATCGCAACGAATTGCCGGACGGCTACCGCTACTCGCTGGACTCCGCCAAATTCACGCTGCCAGAAGTCTCCGAATGGATCGCCATGGAACGCCTGTGCTGCCCATTCCTGATCTTCCAATTTGAAGCCGCGGGCGAGGGCGAAGATTCCCGTTTGACGATGCGGGGGCCGGCCGGCGCAAAGCCATTGCTCCAGGAAGAATTTCCCCTTCGCGAAGAATTCCCAAATGGATAGGCTCACGATCTTCGGCCTGTTCGCCGTGACAGCCATGCTCGTAACCTACGCGCTGGAAAAGCGCAGCCATTGGTTCATCCTGGCGTTCGCCGGATCCTGCGTTCTTGGCTCAGCCTATGGGTTCCTGCAAGGCGCGTGGCCCTTCGGCCTGGTCGAGGCAATTTGGTCGCTGGTAGCCGTCAGACGGTGGTGGCAGCGAGACAGCCGGTAGCTGGCAGTGCCGGAAAGGCACCTTTCAGGCACTATCTGGTAGCTTCCGTAGATCAAGTATGGTAATCTCTATAGAGAAGGAGGCCTATGTCGATCGCCGATGTGTTGACTGAACAACAACTCGTGGAGCAAGAATACGATAGAGTCGTTCGCGAGGACATTGAGCTGTTCCGCTCCCAGGCCGCTTTGAAGACCGCCGGCAAGATGACGGACGATGAATTGCGTCCCCAGCGCCTCCGCCGCGGCGTGTATAGCCAGCGCCAGCCGGACGTCCACATGATCCGGACCAAGGTTCCCGGAGGCCTGCTGACTTCCGATCAAATGCGCCAGATGGGACGGGTCGCCGACGAGTTCGCGGGCGGCAAGGGCCACCTGACTACTCGCCAGAACATTCAGTATCATTTTGTGCCGCTGCCGCGGGTTGCGGATCTGCTGAACATGCTGGCCGACGTGCGGCTGACTACCCGCGAAGCGTGCTACAACACGGTACGCAATGTGACAGCGTGCCCGCTCGCCGGAATCCATCCCGAAGAGCCGTTCGACGTGCAGCCCTACGCGCGCCGCGTGGCATTTGCGTTTCTGCACAAGGAACTCACCGACAGCTTGCCGCGCAAGTTCAAAATCGCTTTCGCCGGCTGCCCTGAGGATTGCATTGCGACAGCGATCAATGACGTTGGACTGCGCGCTATAATTCGCGACGGCGTGAAGGGTTTCCGCATGACAGTGGCCGGAGGGTTGGGGCCGCTGCCGACGGAATCGAAAGTTCTGCATGAGTTTATTCCGGCCGACGATCTGGTGCGCCGCATCGAAGCGGTGATCCGGGTTTTCAACGTCCATGGAAATCGCAAGAACAAGAACAAGGCGCGCCTGAAGTTCGTGCTGCGCGAGCGCGGGCTTCGAATGGCTGCGCGACACCATCGAAGAGCAGTATCAAGACATCCTGAAAAACGGCGGCATCGCCATGCCGGCCGACGTGCCGGAAAACTTCGGCGGGTTTAAAGCGCTACGGCCGCCGCTGGCGTCGGGGGAACTGCTGCCGGTGTGGGAACCTTCCTCGCCAGCATTCGCCGAATGGCGCAAGACCAACGTGCGTCCGCAAAAGCAGAAGGGTTATTCGATCGTCACCGTGACGACGCCGCAGGGCAACTTGACCGGCGATCAGATGCGCGGCCTGGCCGACATCGCCGATCAAGCGGGCGATGGTTTTCTGCGCTTCTCGATGATCCAGAATGTGATCTTCGGATGGGTGCCGGATGGAGCGCTGAAGCGCGTTTATGGCGCACTCGCCAAGCTGAACTTGGCGGAGGGCGGCGCTGATGAGATTACGGATGTCATCACGTGCCCTGGCGCTTATAGCTGCAATCTGGGACTCACTAAGACGATGGGATTGGGCGATGCATTGCAAAGCGTGGTGGCGAATCAGACCGATCCGCAAATCCGTAAGCTGCGCATCAACGCGAGCGGCTGCCCAAATTCCTGCGGCCAACATTGGGTGGGCGATATTGGTTTCTACGGCAACGCGCGCAAGATCGACGGGCCGGATGGGGTTAAGCACGAGGTCCCGTACTACCTGATGCTGCTGGGCGGCACGTATCAGGAGTTCGGAGTGGCGGTACAAAGCCTTCCGGCGCGGCTGGCTCCGGTGGCCGTGGGGCGCGTGATCGAGCACTTCAAGCAGAACCGCGAGGAAGGCGAAAGCTTCCGCGCTTACGTTCTGCGCAACAAGGTGGAGACTTTCCGCCAGCTCACCGCGGATCTTACCAAGCCGCCGATGGACGTCCCCGAAATGTTCCGCGACTGGGGTGACGACATCGAGTACAGCTTGAAGCTCGGCCGCGGCGAGTGCGCCGCGTAGAGGAGTGGGCGCCAACAAAGCCCTGCAACGCGTCCTGAGTGGGACTGCGGAGGCGGACATTCGCTTCGCTGAATTGTGTTCCTCGCTCGAATCGCTTAGGTTCTGATAAACGCGTGAGCGGGAGACATCATCTCTTTCGGAAATCCGGCGAAGAGGAAAGAGTCAATCTTCAACGTGACGGCAAGCATGCGAAGCCCTGTCAGGTTAAGCAAGCGAGAGCGGTTAGACTGAAGTACAAACCGGTTGCTTTCGATGACTAGGTACGAAGTCATTATCTACTGGAGCGATGAGGATCAGGTTTTCGTCGTCGAAGTCCCCGAACTTGCTGGTTGCTCCGCGCACGGTTCAACGCAGGAAGTCGCGCTGGCGAGCGCGCAGGAGGCGATTCGTCACTGGATCGAAACGGCGCGAGAGTTTGGCGATCCGGTTCCGCAACCCAAGGGCAGACGATTGATCTTGGCCTGAGGTCTGCGTAGTGTCGAACCTATGCGAGAGGTTACGTTTGAGTAAAAACCGCCCCAACACTTACGCGGGCGCATATTCGATTACCAGCGCGGTGATGTCATCGCGAATCGTCCCGCCCTCGGTGAAACGATCCACTGCCTGTAGCAACGACGCGTGCAATCCGGCGGCGTCGCGAGCCGCATTTTCGCGCAGGCAAAGCCGCAAGCGCTCGGTATCGAAGAAGGCGCCTTCGGCATCCTCCGCTTCGGTAAGGCCGTCACTGTAGATCACCAGTTTGTCGCCGGGCTCCAGCTTCCGCTGCAGCATCTGGAAAGGCGCGCTTTCCAGCATGCCCACCGGCATGGACGTGGTGTTCAAGGTGCGAAGACGGCCGTCGGGGCTTACCAGGAAGGGCGCGCAATGACCGGCATTGCTGTAGCTCAGCAGGCCGGACGCATCCAAAATGCAGTAGAACAAGGTCGCGTATTTTTCGCCGCGGGTGCGATCCAGCAGGAATTCGTTCAAGCGAGCCATTTGCGGCGCGATTTGCTCGGGATCGCCGGACGCCATGAGAAAGCTGCCCTGCAGCAGGCTGGCGAGCAGCGCGGAGCCGACGCCTTTGCCGGATACGTCGGCCACTACCGCGGTCCAGGAGGCGGGTGAGTTTTGGCGGACATCGAAATAGTCGCCGCCCACCTGCGTCGAGGGCGAGCTGGAGCCGGCCGCGCGGAACCATCCGCTCTGAGGCATCGACGATGGTTGCAGTCCCTGCTGAATTTCGCGTGCCAGCCGCAGTTCGTCTTCCATGCGGAGCTTGCTGCGCCCTTCTTCGAGCAGGCGAGCGTTTTCGAGAATGGTGGAGGCTTCGATCGCCAGAGTCTGCAGCAGTTCGCGATTGCCGGAGGAGAGGTCGGCGGGCGTCGCCTTCGAGTCCATGTAGATCAGCCCGACGGTGTCTTCCATGGCGTTGATCGCGCGCGTGTCGTCGGGGGCGCCGCTGCGCAGCCGGATCAGTGGAAGGCACACGACGCTGCGCAGCTCCAGTTGCGCCACCGTCATTTCGGGGCGCACGCCCTGCTCCTCGAACGGATCGAAGGACATGGAGAGCAGCTCGCGACGCGAGGTGAGCGCCTGACGGATCAGATGCCGCGGGACCCGCAGTTCATCCGGCTGAAGTTCGCGGCCGACGCTGTCGCGGGCCACCGAAACTTCGAGGTCGGCGTCCTTATCGCCCTCCGGACGCAGCAGCAGAAAGCCGCGTTCGCAGCCGGTAACCGCTAGCGCAGCGTCCACCACGGCCGTTAGCACCTCGCCCGTGGACAACGAATTCTGCAGCGCCCGGGCCACCTCCACCAGCGAACGTAGTTTGATCAGATTGCTTGCGCCGGCCGCCTCGCCCGCAGGGATGGGAACAGAGCCGAACTGCCCCAGCAGCCTCTGGATGTCCTGCTGCTCGGCGGAAAACGTAAGCTGGTAGGAATCGCGTACGCCGAATTCTATGCGATCCGAGTTATGGAGAACGTGCCTCGAAATCTGCTTTCCATTTACAAAAGTGCCGTGCCGGCTGTTAAGGTCCTCGATTGCGTAGCTGCCGTTCTCAAAGACGATGCGGCAGTGATTCCGTGAGGTGCGGTTATCGCGCAGCACCAGGCTATTGCCGGACTGACGCCCGATGGCGAATGGCATGGTATCCAGCGCCACGCGGCTGCGCTGACCCGATGGCGCGAGAACCAGGAGCACCGCCGCAGGACGTTCCGCCATTACCCGATCTGCCCGGCGCGCGCTTTCTCGGCCGATTCCTGCGCCAGTTGTGATTGGCAATCCGGGCAATAGCCGCCCATCTCGGTCCGCGCCGTAACGATCTTGAAGCCCAGGCTACTCTCCATTTGCCGGCGCATCTTTTGCAGAGGCTCGCCGAAAAATTCCTCGACCTTGCCGCAGCGCAGGCAAATGAGGTGAGCATGCTCCTGCTTGAGGCGGCTCTCGTAGTAGTGCTGGTCGCCTTCAAAATGCAGCAGGTCGAGCTCATCGATCAGGCCACCCGCTTTCAGGAGCTTGAGAGTCCGATAGACTGTGACCCGATTGAGCTTGGGGTCTTTTTCCTTGGCGAGCTGATACAGCGATTCGGCGTTCAGATGCTTGCCGGAGCGGTCCAGCAGATCCAACAAAATGCGGCGCTGGCGCGTAAGCCGTACCCCGCGCTCGCGGAGCGAATTCTGAATTCCGGCGGCTGGCATCACTGTCTTGAGAGTAGCAAATTCGCGAGTCACAGCAGGCGTCAAATGGCTATGTAATGCAACTACGGAGGTTAGCCCATTCGGCGTGGCGCGCCTGTTGCGCGGGCCCCCTACAATCGAACCGTATGACGAAACGCTTTCGCTTGTATTGGCTGAGGGAGTCGGGTTGCGACTTGGGGACGCCGCTGGACGCGGACGAATTGGACGCTGGAATCCGCGCACGCGTATTGGCGTTGGCGGGCACCGGCGATTGCGCCCTCGACCTTTATCTGCCGTTTTTGGATGGCCGGGAATCGCGCCGCCGGGCCGAGGCTTTGCGCGCAGTGACGCTGGCGCGCGAGGGCGATGCGATCCGCAGCGTTCCGCCGACACCGGCCGCAAAGCTGCGCGATAGAGCCGCCATGCTATTGGCGACGCATCCGGCCTGGACCGGCGCGCCGGGCGAACGCCACCCGGCGTAGTTTCGTACCTGGCAAGCAGTCTCGCTGGCAATTCAGAAGGCACTGCGCTGCTGGATTCCGGAGATCTACTTCGGCGATCCGGCGCGCTATGAGGACCGTGACGCGGCCTTTCCGCTACTGGTTTATGCCGCTAGCCGTCCCTGCCGGGGGCGGCCCCGCACCGAGTTCACTTACGACGTGGCCGATGCAGAGGTGCTGCCGCGCGCCTTGCATCAGATCGGGGCGTCTCTGCAGAAAGTATTGGAAACAGTAGAGCGCGGCCTATACGATGGCGGCCGTCCTGCACTGGCCCGGCGTTACGCTCCGCGCTGGCATCAGGACATGCTCCGCGCGGTGCAGAAAAAGCCCAGACCGTTGCTCGGTTTGCTGGGCAATGAAGCCGCAGTGGTCAATGCGGTGGTGGGTCTGGGCTCGGGGCGCACGATGCAAGCCGTCAAACCATTCGTGCGCTCCGCCAGCATGGCGCTCCGCACCATGTATGGCGAAGACCTGCGGCCACTGGCGCCCCGGCTGTTGCAGGAGGTCACGCAGTGTCTGGAAAATCGAGCCTGCTCAACTGCTTAATCCCCGCTGGCCGTCATCAAGTTGTTCCTCCAGCTCCCGGCTGGTGGGAGAGCCTGGGATCCGGGCCGAGATCGCACGATTGCAAAAGGGTATAAATAATTTGTTCGGCTCGGCTCGAATCTTTTTACGATTTTTCGATATGGGTAATTGGACTCGCGTCTACAAACCATGCCTAACGTGGCTGCCAGCGCTCGGATACGCCACTTGCTTAAGCGTTTGCCTGCGTTCTCGCCCATCGCCATCAAGCTGATGGTGATGGTGAACGATGAGAACGTATCGTTTAAGGAAGTGGCCAAACTGTTCTCGGCAGATCCGGTTTTGTCCGGGCAAGTCCTGCGGCTTGCGAATTCTGGAATGTATGGGCGCCAAGTTGCCCCCGTTCAGTCCGTCCTCCATGCAATGGCGATACTCGGGTTGAAGAATATTAGCCGCATTGCCCTCACCGCGGCTCTATCCAACGGTTTCCCGTCCCGCACCGCTTCCTGGATCCGGAGTTGGTGGCGGCATAGTATTGCCTCTGCGCTGATCGCGGATCACGTTGGGGTGGCGGAACTGCACCTCGACTTCGGCTACACGGCTGGCTTGCTTCATGCGATCGGTCAGCTTGCGCTTTTTCAGAACGCTCCGGAGGAGTATCCCAAGCTGGTTGCAGACGCGCTCTCCGCCGGCTCTGACCTCCTGCAGTGGGAGCGCAATCGCTTCGGAGCGGATCACGTCGAACTTTCCAGCCTTATTCTTGAGGACTGGGGGTTACCCCAAGGTCTGCGGCAAGCGGTATCGGAAAGCCATATCTCCAATTCCTCCGATCCTCTAACGGCAGCGGTTCAGGCCGGATGCTGGTACGCCGACTCCGTTGGCTTTGGGGAGTGCGGGTGCATACAGGATCAAAGGGACAATATTCCGGGGGACTCGGCGAAAGCATTAGACCGATATCTGCTCGATGTTCTGACCATCGAAGTCAACCGCATAGAATGCTCGCTCCACTAGATCCAAAGAACGCCTCAATATTCCGGAGCGAGCAATCGCTATTTCACAATCTCAACTTGCAGCGAAACATCCAGCGTCTTGGGCGGCAGACACATGGAGTTGTTGCAGGCCTGGTAGCGCAGTTTGCCGGTGAGAGTCGCGGGCCCCGGCGCGGCATTGGCGGACGCCTTAAAGTGCGTCACGATCTGGAAATCGCCGGTGAACACCGACAGCGGCTTTTCCGAGAAGCTGTACTTTTCCATGCGCGGTTGCGGGAAGGCGAAGCCGGACGCCTCCAGCGGTCCGGGATTCCACGTTAGCCGGAGCGGAATCAGGTATTCATCCGAGGGCGTATTGCTGTTGACGTGGTAACCCGAGCGCAATTCCAGCGGCAGTGCGGAATCGACCGTCGCACCTGGCTTCGCAATCACTTTGCGCGGTGGAACGAAGTTAAGGACGTTGCCCTGCGCGAACGCCTGCGCCCATAAGGCCGGCGAGCACGCGAGCGCCAGCATCACGCACAGCAGAGTTCCTGGGGTCCTGAAGAAGTTTGACAATCTCATTCTGGTAGTCCACTTTGTCCACGAGTCCCACATGGTTGGATGCAATCCGCCCGTCGCGATCCAGCACAAACGAGGTGGGCAGCGCTTCGATCTCGCCAAATTGTTGGGAGACAACTTCCGAGCCGATCATCACGCGGTAATTGATCTTGTGCGAAGCGATATACGGCCGCACCGACTTCCATCCGTCATCATCCATCGAGACTCCCAGAACGGCGAATCCCTGATCTTTATACTTCTTCTCGAATTCGATGAACCACGGGATCTCCGCCTCGCAAGGGCCGCACCAGGTGGCCCAGAAGTTGACCAGAACAACCTTGCCGCGATAATCGGCAAGATTCACAGCATTACCGTCGGCGTCCTTCAACGAAAAGTTGGGAGCCAGCTTGCGTTGGCCTTGAGATTTGAGGTCGCTGGTTGGCGCACTCGACGGTCTGGAACAACTCGCGAGAAGTAACGCGAGCGCGGCCGACGCCGCTGCTACATGGATTCGGCTCATTACACTCCTAAAGTATCATGCTCGTGCTCAGAGGGCGACCGGATGGCTCGCCGAAAGCTGCTCCCTAAACCAGCGCCGGCGCAGGCGGCGGGAAGCGGCGGCGAGCGTGAACTCGTCGTGCGCGCTCAACGCGGCAAACATCCAGGCGGCGGTGTCGCAAAAACTCTCGCAGGCGTAACGCCGCCATTTTGGCGTGCGGAAGCGGGGGTCAGCGAACGTGAGAGTCTCCTTGCGCCACTCGGCGCTCCAGCCTAGCTCACCCCTGACCCGATCCCGCAACTCGCCCGCCAGTACCCGCTCCCAGGCGCGGCGCTTCTGATTCGAAAGACGCACCCACGCGAAATGAAATAACTCGTGGATCAGAATGCGCTCAAATTCGCCGCGCCGCGCCAAGACCGCCGCATCCAGCAGAATTAGGCGTCGTGGAATCGAGGCTCCGGCCATGTGCGACCCCAGCGAGCGCCGGATCTCTACGCGAATGGGGTCACCCACTAACCGCGGAAGCACAGTCTATTGTGCCGGAGGCGCGGGACGCGCCGCGCCATTGCCCGGACCTGCGGCACCCGGAAGCGCCAGTTTCGGCTGCGTGAAAAATTCGACGCTTCTCACGGTCGGTTCAAAACGCTTGCCCACGTCGGCGAGCCATTGGTTTAAATGAGCCCCGCGTATTTCTTCGCTGATCGATACCGTTACTTCGCCCATAGGCTGTATGGTTTTCTCTTCCACGCGAATGATGTAGAATGCGTTGGATTGCCGCAGGGGATCGGTTACCTCGCCGGCCTTCAGAGCAAGCACCGCCTTCTTGACGTCCGCCGAGTAAGAACTATTGATGTTCACGACGCCGAAGTCGCCGCCCGCGGCTTTCGAAGTGGGGTCTTCGGAGTACTCAGCTACCAGTTTCGCGAAATCCGCGCCGCCGCGAATTTTCTTCACCAGGTCCTCGGCCAGCTTGCGGGCGTCGGCTTCCGTACGCTGTGTTTGGCTGGATCCGCCTTCGGAAATCGCACGCGCGACGTCTTCCAGCGACTTTCCGGAAGACACCTGTCCCATCAATGGCGCGGACGGTTTGAAAGCAATATAGATCACCTTGATCTTGGCTTGCTGATAGCGTGCCTGATTTTTGTCGTAAAACTCTTTGATCTGCTGGTTGGATACCGGATAGAAATTGTGCTCGTGGCTGATCATGGCGGACGCCATGCTGTTGGCGCGCAAGAAAGCCAGTTGCTCCTTGAGCGGGCTTTGCTCGCCCAGTTTGGCCTTCTCCGCCTCGTCGGACAGATAGCGCAACATGAACAACTGCTGCACCGCGTATTTGGGATTCTGCTGAAAGAGTTGAATGAACTCGTTGGGCATGAACGCCATACTTTGCCGAATTTCGCCGGCGGTCACGTCCTTTCCGTCTACGTTCGCGACTACGGTGTCGTCGGGAACCGTGCTGGGGGGCAGGGTCTGGGCAACCAGCGGCGTGCAGGCGAGCGCAAGGATAAAAAGGTATTTCATGATCTTCCCTTCAACTTAACATGACGTGCAGTTCAACTGAACGTACCGGCGAAGCACGTTGCCTAAGTTCGCTATAGTGACTGAGAAGTGACTTTCCCTTTGGGTTTGCTCGGCGCGATGTGCGGAATTCTGTGCGGCTGCGGAAACCTGCCGGAGCCCTATGCCCCACCCGCGCAGCGCCGGTTATTCGAGGCTCCTCCGGAAGCCGCGCGCATAATCAACATGAGCGACGCCGACGCCGAGAACCACTTCGTCCACGATGTTTCTCCGGAACTGGACGGCAACACCTGGCGCTGGACCGGCAAGCGCCCCACCATTCGGCTGCGCACCGGTGCGAATCCAAAGCTGTTGTATTCGATCGATTTCGCGATCGCTGGAGTCCACCCTTCAGCACACCGGTCCGGTCACGCTCTCATTGTTCGTGAACGATCATCTTCTCTACCGGGTCCGGTATGCATCGCCGGGGCGGCGCCGGCTCAAAAAACCGGTTCCCGCAGAGTGGCTGGAGCCGAACGAGAACGCAACGCTCGCCGCCGAGATCGACAAACTGTGGACGCCTCCTCAGCCAGGCGCGACGCCAGTGGGCTTCATTCTGGTGGCGCTGGGATTTGGAACCGCAGGGGCTGGGGAAAAAATGAAAGCCCTCGCGGCACTGGCCGGTGCGGCATCCACCGTCGCGGGCTGCTACGGGCTGGGATCTGATACTCGCCGCGCGGCTGGGAGCGCGCCTACGGCGTGATGAAAAGTTCCCGCTGGCCTTCGTGCTCGGCGCCGCCATTTTACATCTGGCGATCTTCGCGGTAATGGCTCTGCACATTGCCTACAAGCCCGTGCTAATAGCCCTGCTGGCCGTATGCGTGGCGGCCGCCCTAGTCACAGGTGACTGGCGATTGCCTGCGGCCGAGGATGCCGAGCATAACAGGCTACCCCGCGCCATCCGCTATCTGTTTGGCGCCATCACGGCCGCGTTCACCGTGCTCTATCTGTTCAATGCCTGGGCGCCGGAGATCAGTCCTGACGGCTCCAGTTACCATCTGAGCCTGGTCGTGCTTTATTTGAAGGCTCACGGGTTCAGACCAGTCCTGACCAACTTCTATTCGACGCTGAGCGGGGGCGTCGACATACTATTTGTACCAGCATTTGCCATTGGCAGAAATTCGGCTGCCGCGCTGACGCACTTTGCGTTTCTGATTGCACTGGCGCTGGCGGTTTTGTCCTATGGCAGGCGGATCGGCGAACCGCTGGCCGGCGCCGCGGCCGCGCTGCTGGTGTATTTGAGCCCAGTGGTCGGAATCGACGGAACGTCGGCGTATAACGACGTCGCCGTCGCCGCGATTGTGTTCTCGGTCTTCTACTGGGTCCAGATCTGGGACAGCGAACGGGAAGGGCGTATCCTCATAGCGATCGGATTGCTTTCGGGTTATTGTTATGCAGCGAAGTACACGGCGTTCGTCATGCTGTTCTATGCCGTGGGCTTTGTAATATGGCGTACGCGAAGGATGGCGCCTGCCATGCTAATAGTGGCGTGCTCACTGGTGATGGTGGCGCCGTGGATCGTCAAAGACTGGATCTATATCGGGAACCCGGTGGCTCCCTTCGCCAACCGATATTTTCAGAATCCCAACATTCACATTTCCTTCGAGCGGAATTGGTCTGCGTTTCTGCGCACCTACGGTTTGAATCGGTGGACCCTGCCGCTCGAAGTCACTGTGCGCGGGGGGCCGACGGGCGGTATTTTGGGCCCGATCTTTCTGGCCGCTCCGCTGGCTCTGCTCGCACTGCGGTCCCGGAACGGGCGCCGGCTGCTGGTGCCCTGTGCGCTGATTCTCGCCACCTATTTCGGCAACGTAGGGACGCGCTTCCTCATTCCTGCGCTGCCTTTTGTTGCGCTGGCCATGGCTCTCGCCCTGGAGCCAGCCATGCCGCTGCTGATCCTGCTGGTCACCCTGCATGCCGCCGCTTCCTGGCCGTCGATCATGCAGCGTTACTCGCTAGCTTGGTCGGTGCGCGGGATCTTTTACGAAGCGGCCCTCAGAATTATTCCCGAGGATCGTTACCTTACTGATTACATCGAGTATCGCTGGGCCCGCTTGATCGAAGATCACGTCCCGCCGGGCGCGCGCGTACTGGTTCGCAGCGCGGTCCCAACCGTATACACTTCGCGCGATGTTCTGATTGGCTACCAGGGAGCGTTCAACGAAGAAATGCAGGACCTGCTGGATGTCGGCTGGGATTATTCATCGCAACCACGCAAGCACTGGATTTACACGTTCCCCGAGCGCCGCGCGCGCCGGCTCCGTGTGGTTCAGACCGGAACCACCAAAATTCCGGAGGAACAGTGGGATGTTCACGAGTTGAGGTTCTTCCGCGCAGGCGTCGAATTGCCGCGCCTTCCCGAGTGGCGCCTGCAGGCACATCCCAATCCGTGGGGCGTGCAACTGGCATTCGACAATTCCGAAGCCACCCGTTGGAGAAGCTGGGAGACGCTGCGTCCGGGCATGTACATAGAAGTGGACTTCGGCTGCGAACAGCCATTGGATCAGGTGCGTGTCGAGCTGTCGGACCTCGATTGGGCCGTTCGCATGCACGTGGAGGCGATGGACACGAACGGGCTGTGGAAGCCGCTGCCTGCTCGTGAAGAGCTGCGCCAGCAGCAAGACGTGGGAGCGGTGCGCCGCGCCGCCGCATTTGAACTTCACGCGCACGGAGTACACTACGTGATGCTTAAGGATGGCGATTTTGGCGCGAAGGACATTGCAGAGAACCCGGCGCGTTGGGGAATGACAAGATTGGTCTATGATTCGGGCGCGAGCCTTTATCGCGTGAATGAGGTAAATCCACATGAGGTAAGCCCGTGACTCGCCCGTTTCTAGGCGTGGATGGCGGCCAGTCGAGCACGACGGCGCTGATCGGCGACGAATCCGGCAGGGTGGTGGGTGTGGGCCACGCGGGACCCTGCAATCACGTCAGCACCGCCGAAAGCCATGCCCGTTTCAGGGACGCCATCGGGGGAGCGGTGAACACCGCGTGCCAGGCTGGTGGATTCACAGAAGCGCGCTTCGCCGCCGCCTGCCTGGGTTTGAGCGGTGGACCCCACGATAAAGAAGACCTGGTGCGAGAGATCATTTCCGCGGAACACTATCGCATCACCAACGACGCCGTGATCGCACTCCTGGGCGCGACGGCGGGCGAGCCTGGTGTGATCGCCATCGCCGGCACCGGCTCGATCTCCTACGGCCGCAATGCGGAAGGCCGCACTGCGCGCGCCGGCGGCTGGGGATATGTATTTGGCGATGAGGGTGGCGCCTTCGATCTGGTGCGGCAAGCCGTCCGCGCCTCCTTGCGGATGGAAGAAGGATGGGGGCACGCTACTACCCTGCGCGAAGCGTTGCTCAATGCCACCGGCGCGTCCGATATGAACGACTTGCTCCATCGCTTCTACACGCCGGCTTATCCGCGCCCGCGAATTGCTTCCTACGCCGTGCTGGTGGATGAAGCCGCGCGCAATGGCGACGGCGCCGCCCACGAGATTCTTCAAAATGCGGCCCAGGCGCTGGCAACCTATGCGGCGGCAGTGCGCAGACAGCTTTTTCATCGCGGCGAGCTGGCGCGGACGTCTTATATCGGCGGCGTCTTTCGCAGCGACATCCTGCGCGAGCGATTCGCTATGCTGGTGCAGCTTGAAAGCGATACGCGGGTTCATCCTCCGGCTATGGGCCCCGCGGCGGGAGCCCTGATCGAGGCGTACCGGCTGGCAGGACTGAGGGTTCAACTTTCGAACGCCCCGCCCGGCGTGTGACGCCGCACCGAATCCCGGCGCCACGCCGTGTAGCATTAAGGAATCTTGGAACCCGTCTCTCACTTCTTCTATTCCGACCGGCTGAAGCTCCAATTCTGGGATTGGGGCACGGAAGGCAAGCCGGCCTTGATCCTGGTGCACGGCGGTCTGGACCACGCGCGCAACTGGGATTGGGTGGCCAAGGCGTTGCGCGACGACTACCATGTTTATGCGCTCGATCTGCGCGGCCATGGCAACAGCGCCTGGGCACCCGGAGCGCTTTACAGCGTTGCCGAGCATGTGCTGGATCTATCCGTGCTGGCGGACATTATCAACCGCTTTCCGGTGCGCATCATCGGACATTCGTTGGGGGCTATTACGACGTTGTTCTATGCGGGCGTGTTTCCCGATCGCGTATACAAGCTGGTTGCGATTGAAGGCTTGGGACTGCCGGTTCAGGAAGCGCTTGCCCCGGCGCCGGAGCGCATTCGCCGTTGGATCGAAAAAGTGCGTGCGCTCGAAGACCGAACGCAGCGCAGCTATCCCAACCTTACCGCCGCCGTGGCGCGTATGAAGGAAGCGAACCCGTTTTTGTCCGACCAGGTGGCCGAGCACTTGACCTTGCACGGCACCAACTGGAACGCGGACGGGTCCATTATTTGGAAATTCGATAATTACGCTCGTGTGTTTCCTCCCTATGGCGCGAACCTGCAGGAAGCCGCCGAGATTCTGCGCCAGATTTCCTGTCCAGCGCTGCTTTTCTGGGGACGGCAAAGTTTTGCGAAGGACCCCGAAACCGATCCTTTGGCGCAGGAAGTCGCCAACCGTCGCATCGTCAAAGTGGACCAGGCCGGCCACTGGCTGCATCACGACCAGCTCGAGATCTTCTTGCGCGAGACGAAGAAGTTCC
Source organism: Bryobacterales bacterium (assembly GCA_963779075.1). Taxonomy (GTDB): domain Bacteria; phylum Acidobacteriota; class Terriglobia; order Bryobacterales; family Bryobacteraceae; genus Palsa-187. Next base: position 289,229 of record CAVZWS010000005.1, on the reverse strand, counting down.
TGGCGGAGTAAGAGCGGCGCGCGGGCTGTCGACGCCCGTAAGTTATCGGCGCGCGCAAGCTGTCAACGGGCGAAGGCCGCGATGCGGCGCTCGGAAGCCACTCCCTGCGACACACCGATACGCGGGGTTTTGCGGCCGCAGGGGCAAGGTGCGTCCTCGACGCATTCGTTCTCGAGCGGCAACGCGGGCGATTCGATGTGCAGGCCATCGTGGGCCTCGCATTCGGCGGCTAGCCGTTTGCCGGACTTCCCAATCACTTGTTCAAAAACCGGCACACGAAACGCGGCCCACAGGGTATCGCGATCGGTGTCGCTCAACCGGGACTCCCCAGCACGCCACAAGACGATAACCGAGTGCGTTAAAGAAGGAATGCCGCTGCGCGACAGTTCCTTCAATTGTTCGAACGTGCCGGCCACCGCGGCAGGCGCGAACGCCACAGCGTCCTCACTCCACCCGTCGCGAAAAACCCGCAGGGGGCGGTTCTCGAAAGCGTTCTCATGGAACCAGGGCACCAGGATGGCCGTACGGGGCGCGGGATGGACGGGGTACACAAACGAGTCACGCCGTCCGTTTCGGAATAAGAGGCCAGTCACGAATAAATCGTTGGATCAGGCGGCCATTATTCTCAGTAGATTTTCGCTGAAGATAGCACGCGCGTCGGCCACGCTGACGCCCAGCTCATACAATGCCGTAGCCTGTTCCTCGAAAATCTGATAGTGCCAGCCCCGCGGATAGTACGACGAATCGCTGCCGAACAGCAGGCGCTTGGGCCCCACCACATCCAGCGCGTGACGGAACACCTGGCGCAGATCCACATGCGATTCCTGGTAGCGCATCCACCGGTTGCTGCTGGAGGTATCCAGATACACGTTAGGGCAGAGGTCGGCCAGCATCAGCGCCTCGCGGAAATAGCCCGCCCCGAAGTGCGGAACGATAAAAGGTACCAGGGGATGGCGGGCGGCCACGGCATGCAGGTCGATGGGGTTCGAGAGGCGCAGATCGAACGGAGAGGGCAGCCCCAGCTTCTGGCGAATGCCCACGCTCAACGCGCCGCAATGGACGAAAACAGCCCGATGGCCTTCGGCTGCCCACTGCAGCACGGGCTCGACCGCAGGGTCGTGGATCGAGTAACCGTGCATCGCCGGGAAAAGGCAGGCGACGCGGATCTCCGAAAATGTTTCGGGTTTCCATGTGTGCGGATTCACCATCGCGAAGGCGAAGAAACGGTCGGGATGGGCTCGGACGGCGGCGCTGACAGAATCATGATCGCCGGGAAGGCTGGCGATAAGCGCCGCATGGTCGACGCCGTGACGATCCAGTTCGCGCGCCCACACTTCGGCCAGTTTTTCAGGCTCGGCAGGCGGAAACTGCCACTCGAGCTTCGCCTGCATCGCTTCGAGCGTCAGCCCCGGCTTTTGCGCGGCTAGGAGTTCGAAGAAGTGGTGCGAGAAGAAGTGCACATGGGCGTCCGCCACCAGCATGGGTCCCCACGGTGATTGCCGCGCAATGCGTTGATCGGCGATGCGTTCACTCATGTGCGCCGTGAGCGCCGTCGTTTGACGCCAACTGGGTCAGGCCGCTCGACAACGCGAGCTGCGTCAGGCCAGCGACATTATTAATTCCCAGCTTCTTCATCATGGTCTTGCGGTAGCTGCGGACGGTCTGCTCGCGAAGATCGAGCAAGTTGGCGATTTCCTTACTGGTCTTGCCCTCCGCCACCATGCGCAGCACTTGCACTTCGCGCGGAGAGAGCCCTTCCAGAACCGAGGACTGCTGCTTGGATTCGAGGTCGCCTTTTTGGATGCGATTCAGTAGGCGATCGGACACCTGGGGGCTGAGGTAGGCGCCGCCCCGCGCCACCACGCGCAGCGCTTCCAGCAGGTCGCTGTCGGAGACTTTCTTCAGAACGAAGCCGCGAGCGCCGGAGCGCACGGCACCGACCACCGAATTCTCGTCGTCATACATGGAGAGGATCACGACCTTACATTCCGGGTGATAGCGCAGAATTTCAGCCGTGGTCTCGACGCCATTCAATCCCGGCAGGCCAATGTCCATGAGGACCAATTCGGGGCGGCGCAGCTTCACGAACTGCAACGCGTCCGCGCCCGACTCCGCTTCGCCGACCACGCGAAATTCGGGGTCGCGCCCGAGAATGGCTTTGATGCCATCCCGCATAATCTTGTGATCATCCACCAGCAGGACGTCGAACGGCATATTGGATCACAACGATTGTACCCTGATTTGTTTTATGCTGCCGCGTTTTTTCGGGTTTTTTCGTTGTTTCGAAGCTCAATCCCGCATGGCGGGCCAGCAGCGCGGCAGCTGCCAGGTCCGTGCCCGCGCCTCGTAAACGGCCGTTCCAGCCTACGCGTGCCGTCACCGAGCGGGACCCGGTGACAGAAATAGCAATGCGAGTGACTCCGGGAGCGGCCGAAGCCGCCGCGACCGCACTCGCGATAGCGCGATACAGCGCGTCCACCGCCGCCGGAGCCAGAACCGCCGTAGCCGTATAACGCAGCGTGACACCGCCGAATATCTTCGGCGAGATCCAGCAGCGCGTTCTTCAATCCGGTGCGGCGGACCGGCGAAGGCTCCAGTTGGCGGCTGAGTTTGCGCACCTGCTCCATGACACCGTCGAGGGCTTCGGCCACCTCCGCGACGCGCGCGCCGGCTTCGGGGAAATCCATGCTGAGCAGTTGCAGGCGCAGTCCCGCCACCGCCAGCAGAGCACCCACTTCGTCATGCAGCAGGCTAGAGGCGCGGCGCAATTCGGTGTACAGGGCGACACATTCCCGCGCCAGTTCATCGGCCGGGGATTTTTTGGTCATGGCGGCGTTATTGGAAGAACGAGTCTAGCGCTTGCGGGCGATAGCACGGCGGGCCGCGGCCGCAACATTCACGGCGCGGAGACCATATTTGTCGAGCAACTGATCGGGCGTGGCCGATTCCGCGTAAGTATTATCGATGCCGACAAACTCCATCACCGCGGGATGTGTCTCGGCGACCACTTGGGCCACGCGCACGCCCAGGCCGGCGTCTAACAGATGTTCTTCGGACAACCACGATGGCGCCGGTTTCCGCGGCGGCGCGGGAGATCGCGTCGCGATCCAGCGGCTTGATGGTATGCATGTCGATCACGCGCGCGGAGACGCCCTCGGCTTCGAGAGTCTCGGCGGCGCGAATGGATTCGGCCACCATCAGGCCGGTGGCGATCAAAGTGACGTCCGAGCCATCGATCAACTGGATGGCTTTCCCGATCTCAAACACCTGGTCGGCGGCATAGATCACCGGCACCTTCAGCCGTCCCGTGCGGATGAACATCGGCCCGAATACTTCGGCGGCCCGCTTCACCAGAGCCTTCGTTGCGACTTCATCGGCCGGTGAAATCACCGTGAAACCGGGCAGCGAGCAGGCCAGGCTCAGGTCTTCGACGCTCATCTGCGAAGGCCCGTCTTCGCCGATCGAAATACCGCTGTGCGTCCCGACGATTTTCAGATTGACGTTAGGATAAGCGGCGGTCACGCGAAGCTGCTCGAAACCCTTGTTGAGCAGGAACACTGAGAAACTCGAAGCGAAGGGAATCTTGCCGCCCATCGCCAGGCCGGAGCCGATAGCCACCATGTTGGCCTCGGCGATCCCGCATTCAAAGAACCGCTCGGGAAATGCGTGGCCAAATTCGGCGGTGTAGGTCGATTTCGAAAGATCGGCGTCGAGAACCACTACGTTCGGATTCACGCGGCCCAGTTCGGCGAGCGCCTTGCCGAAGGCTTCGCGCGTCGCGAGACCGGTCTTCAGTTCGAATTTGGTTTTCACGGCCATGATCGCAATACCTTCCTATGCCAACTCGGCCAGGGCGCGGGCTTCTTCTTCGACCGTGGGAGCCGTCCCATGGAACTTGGGATTATTCTCCATGAACGACACACCCTTGCCTTTGATGGTGTGCGCGATGATGACGGTGGGTTGATCCTTCATCGCGGCGGCCTCGGCAAACGCTTTCTGCAGCGCGGCGATATCGTGGCCTTCTACTTCGATGGTGTGCCAGCCGAAGCTCGCCCACTTATCGGCCAGCGGGCTCTCGTCCATAATGTCCTTCACGAAACCGTCGAGCTGAATGCGATTGCTGTCGACGATCGCCACCAGATTATCTACCTTGTTGAAACCGGCGAACATCGCGGCTTCCCAGATCTGGCCCTCCTGAATCTCGCCGTCGCCCAGCATCACAAACGTGCGCGATGGACTCTTGTCGAGCCGCGCAGCCAGCGCCATGCCAATACCGAGCGACAGTCCCTCGCCGAGCGAGCCCGTTGAAGCTTCTAGAGATGGCAGAAAGCGCACATCCGGATGCCCCTGATACATCGACCCCAGCTTGCGCAGCGTGTTGAGCTGATCTTTGGGGCAGTATCCGCACTCCGCCATCACCGCGTAGAGGATGGGACAACAATGGCCCTTCGAAAGAATGAAGCGGTCGCGGTCTTTCCACTTGGGGTTGGCCGGATCGTGGCGCATCACATCGAAGAACAGCGTCACAATCAGTTCGACCGCCGACAGCGACCCGCCCGGATGGCCGGATTTCGCCTCGGTAATCATTTCGATCACTTCGCGGCGCATGCGTTTCGAGATCGCCGCGAGTTCCGTCACATTGCTCGTGGTCTGCATGTGTTTTTACTTTAGCATCGCGCCGGCATCGCGCTAAACTGAGCGAATGTCGCTGCTGGCGCGCCTCGAAGCGTGCAAGGGCAAATTCGGTCGTCGACGCCGCGCGCGAAGTGCTCGCGCTGCTGAAGCGCGTCGAGCGAACACGGTTTCGAGACCCCCAAGAACTGATTCAACTCCACGAGACGGTCCTGTTCCTGCGCGCCTACCCGCAAAGCGCTCAAGTCTTGCGCGACGCGGATCGAATTCTGTTTTCATTTGCCGAACGTGTTCGCGGATTGCCTCACGAAGATTTCGAATACTCCGAAATTTCGGGCATCGCCGGCACCGGCTTAACCACCAACTTCAGCTACCCGTTTCGCCAAGAGCCTCGCCGAAAGGCACGCCGGCTGCGTCAGCATCGATTGGGAACAATATCAGCATGCGGATCGCCTGGGTCCGATTCTCGCGCGCCTGATTCCGGAGTCGTTCGAAGACTGGGCCGTCGCACCGCATCCCGACTGGCGGCGCTGGTACGAAAGAGCTGGCGGCACTTTGCCGTGGCTGATGCGCGGCGTCACGCCCGAAGTCTATGACCTGCTGGAGTTGCCGATTCGCTGGGAGATGGGCGATTCGGCCGCATCTCGTTCGCGCGCGCGCATCCCGCGGACGAAGATCTTTTATCATGACGGTCCGTTCCTCGCCCGCAAAGACGTGTCCATCGAGGCGGAGTTTGCGGCGCCGAAGATCGCGGTGCGAGCGCCTGCCGCGCGCCGAGGCACAGCGGATGATCGACATCATCGTAGACGCCTCCGCAGTGCGCTATCGCGAATTGTATGGTTTCCTCTACCCCGACGCCGCGAACGTTTATCACGCCGACCTCGGCCGCGGCATGGACTTCTACTTCTTCGGCGTAGCTCGCAAATGGCGGCTGCCGAAACGCGACTATAGCTGCGGCATGTACTTCAAAAACGGCGTGCCGGTTGGCTATGTTGAAGTGCTGTGGCCCCGCAAGCCGAAGGGCGGGCGCATGGAAGTGGGCTTCAATCTCTATTACACGTTCCGCCAGGGCGAGACGGCGTGGCTGTACGCACGCCTGCTGAAGTTGTATCGCGAACGCTTTCGCGTGACGTCGTTCCTGGTCGATCCGTATCAGTTGGGACACGAAAACGAGGAAGCCATCGAATCCGGCTCGTTCTGGTTTTATTACAAGCTGGGCTTTCGTCCGGAATCGGCGGAAGTGGCGCGCCTGGCTGAACGCGAACTACAGAAAATCGCCACGCGCCCCGGCTATCGCACGCGTCCCGCGACGTTGCGGAGACTGGCGGCGTCGCCGGTCATCTATAGCTGCGGATAGCGCAACGGCAGCGCCATCGCATCCTCCATCGCGGCGGCGGCATGCAGCAGAAGGTCCTCTTGCCGGGCGGCAGCGATGATTTGCAGACCGATGGGCAGACCGCTGAGGCTGAAGCCGCACGGAATCGATATCGCCGGCAAGCCAAGTGCGTTCATGCCGCGCGTGAACCGCGTAGCGGCGGCGCGGACTTCTTCGGCCACTCCACTTATCTCCAGCGATCGTTTGCCCGATCTTCGGCGCGGTCATCGGCGTAGCGGGAGTGAAGATGCAGTCCACCTGCTCGAACAGCCCGGCGAACTGACGGCCGATGCGGCGGCGCGTGCGCTGCGCTTCGATATAGTCGATGGCGGGAATAGCTTTGCCCTGATCGAGCATCGCCAGCACGTCTGCGCCGAAGTCCGCACGGCGATCGAGAAACGGCCGCAGCGCCGAGGCGGCTTCCACCAGCAGACACGTTACGGCGGCGGAGCGCAGCGCTTCCATGTCCGGGACCTTAACTTCGACCACGCGTCCACCGGCGCCGGCGGCGGTATCGAACGCCGCACGAACCGACGCCTCCACTTCGGGATCTACGCGCTCCATGAAAAAGTTCTGGGGGAAGCCAACGCGGAGTCCGGTCAGATCCGAATCTGCCGGTGGGACGTAATCGGTGGGATCGTCAACCATCGCCTGGAACGCGATCGCCGCATCGCGGACTGTGCGCGTGAGCGGCCCTACATGATCCTGCGAAAAACCGAGCGGCAACACGCCGCTGACGTTGACTCGGCCAAAGGTCGGCTTCAGACCCACCACGCCGCAGAACGACGCGGGCACACGAATCGACCCGCCGGTATCGGTCCCTGTGGCGAATGGCAAAATCCGCGCCGCGACGGCCGCAGCCGATCCGCCGCTCGACCCGCCGGGAATGCGCTCAGATCCCACGGGTTATGGATCGCGCCGAAGTGCGGATTATTGGAGGTGATCCCATAGGCCAGTTCGTGCAGCCCGGTCTTGCCGAGCGAAACCGCACCAGCCTCGCGCAGCTTAGTGACGATGGCGGCATCGCGCTCCGGAACGTAATCGGCGAAGATCTTCGATCCGGCCGTGGTGCGCACGCCTTTGGTCCGTATCAGATCTTTGTGGGCGATGGGAATGCCGTGCAGGGGGCCGCGGTCGATGCCACTGGGCCAGTTCTTCGTCGCGCACGTCCGCTTCGGCGAGCGCCGCCTCACCAGTCACCGTGATGAAGGCGTTTAGCTTCGAATCCAGCCGCTCGATTTCGCGCAGCGACTGCGTCACCAACTCCCGCGACGACACCTTGCGCGCCCGCAGCGCCGCGGCCAGACCTTGAAGATCGTCCATCAATTAAGTGTAAAGCCCGGCCGTGTACAGCCCGGCCAGTATAAAGCGCGGTTAAACTGGAGTCATGCAGCCTCTCACACGCCTAAGCGACGAAGAGGAGCTGTTTCAAACCACAGTAGGGCAGTTTGCGCGCGAGCGCCTGGCTCCGCACGTTCGCCAGATGGACGAATCGGGCGTATTCCGCAAGGAATTGTTGGAGGAGCTATTCGAACTCGGACTGATGGCGGTCGATATCTCCGAAGAATATGGCGGACAGGGCGGCAGTTTCTTCCAATCGATTCTCGCGATCGAGGAGCTGGCGAAAGTGGACCCCGCGGCGGCGGTGATCGTCGACGTCCAAAACACTTTATGCAACGCGGCGCTGCAGCGCTGGGGGAACGACGAACAGAAGCGCCGCTTTCTGCCGCGTCTCGCGAGGGACACGCTGGGCTCCTATGCGCTCTCCGAAGCCGGCGCGGGCTCGGACGCCTTTGCGATGTCGGCGCGCGCCATCGAAGACGGCGACAGCTACCGGCTCACCGGCCGCAAGCTCTGGATCACCAATGCGGCCGAAGCCGGGTTGTTCCTGGTCTTCGCTAATGCCGATCCCGCCGAAGGGTATCGCGGTATCACGGCTTTTCTGGTCGACCGCGGGACGCCCGGGCTGGCGGTCGGCAAGAAGGAAGACAAGCTCGGCATCCGCGCCTCGTCCACTTGCGAAGTGATTCTCGACGACTGCCGTGTCTTGAAAGACAACGTCCTGGGCGAAGTCGGCAAGGGCTACAAGGTGGCGATCGAGACCCTGAACCAGGGGCGCATCGGTATCGCCGCGCAGATGACGGGTTTGGCGCAAGGCGCGCTCGATCACGCCCTCGCCTATTCCAACCAGCGCAAACAGTTCGGCAAACGCATTGCCGAGTTTCAGGGCGTGCAATTCGACCTGGCCGAGATGGCGGTGGACGTTGAAGCCTCGCGCTTGATGACGTATAACGCCGCGCGCCTGCGGGATGCCGGGCTACCTTTTGTCACCCAAGCCGCCATGGCTAAATACTTCGCATCGCAGGTGGCCGAGCGGGTGGCCTCGCGGGCCGTCGAGGTTTTCGGCGGCGTGGGATTCACTAAGGATTATCCGGTCGAGAAACTATACCGCGACGCCAAAATCGGCCGCATCTACGAAGGCACCAGCAACATGCAGCGGCTGACCATCGCGAAGGGAATTTTGGGGTAAGTAGCTCCCACACAGAAACCTCCACCCAAGACGCTTCGTCAGGACTATAGTGAAGGTAGTATGCGCACAGCAATTGGAACTTTCGGCTTGATCCTGATGTTGGCCGCCGCCGCACTGGCCGCCGACAACAACAAGTACGATCTGTCGCAGGCGCAGATCGACGACATCGTTCAAAAGTTCGCGGCCAAGGAGGCCCAGTTCGCCAAAGCGCGTGAGGTCTACACCTATCGCCAGACCGCGCGCATTCAGGAACTCGAAGATAGCGGGGCCATCACGGGCCGCTGGGAAACCGTCTCGGACATCGTATTCAGCCCCGACGGTAAGCGCAGTGAACACGTGGTCCGTTCGCCGGTGCCCACCCTCCAAAACATCACGCTGACGCCCGAGGATCTGGAGGACATGCGCAGTGTCCAGCCGTTTGTTCTGACAACCCCGGACTTGCCTAAGTATCTGATCCGCTACCTGGGCCACCAGAATGTGGACGAGATCGGGTGTTACGTTTTCGCGGTGAAGCCCGCGAAGATCGAGGGCAACCAGCGCTACTTCTCGGGTGAGGTGTGGGTGGACGATCGGGATTTGCAGATCGTCAAGACCTACGGGCGCGGCGTCGGCAACGCCAGCCGCAAGGGCGACAACCAGTTCCCCAAGTTTGAAACCTACCGCGAACAGATCGATGGGAAGTACTGGTTCCCAACCTACACTGTCGCGAACGACACGCTGCATTTCAAGAGCGGCGACCAGCGCATCCGCCAGACCATCCGCTATGAAGATTACAAGCAGTTTGGCGCGGAAACCAAGATCACCTTCGGGGACGAAGTGAAGGGCGACACCAAACCCGCTCAGCCTCCGGCACCTGGGTCGGCGCCGCCTAAAAAGCCGTAGCCGCCGCCCTCAGACGAATACCCTAATCCCCGAGCCGAACTCAACCGATGGACTAAGGGCATGGGGACAATTTCGATCACGGATACCGAGCGCGCCGAAATCGACCGCCTAAAGGGGACGTTTCTCGCGAACCTTAACCACGAAGTCCGCACACCCCTCAGCGGCATCCTGGGCATGACTGACTTGCTCCTCGAAACCAAGCTCGATGAGGAACAGCGCGACTATGTCAGCACCGCCCGGTTGTGCGCCGAGAATCTGTTTCACCTCCTAAACGCTACGCTGGAATATTCCGCGCTAACCGCCGGTCATCTGAAGCTCGACGAAACCGAATTCGGGTTGTCGGACATGGTGGATTCCGCGCTCGCGATGGAGCGTGAGAAGGCTGAGGCCAAGGGGCTGCAACTGACCGCGACCCTCGACGCCTCGCTGCCGCAGACCATGATCGGAGACGCCGCGCGCATTCAGGATCTGCTGGGCCATCTATTGGATAACGCGATAAAATTCACACATCGCGGGAGCGTCGATCTGACCCTCACGCGTGAGGGTGAAGTCCTAAAGATCGAGGTGCGCGACACCGGCATCGGCATGGAGCCGGAGCGGCAGGCCCGCATCTTCGAATCCTTCCATCAGGTCGACAGCGGCTTGTCGCGAAACTACCCTGGACTGGGCTTGGGCTTGGCGCTGGTTCAAAAGTTACTCACGCTAATGGGTGGCGAGATCGTTGCGGAAAGTGAGCTGGACAAGGGCTCAACGTTTACAGTCCGTCTTCCCATCCGGCTGCCCGTGTCCGCGCGCGATAAAACCACGCGCCTCTCCACCGGCGCCCCGGCGATTTTAGCGGTTGAAGACAATCCGGTGGGCTTAAGGGTACTGCGCCACGCCCTCAAGGGCCGCGCCGTGGAAGTAGACACCGCCACCGATGGCGCTGAGGCCGTCCGGGCCGCAGCCGCGCGGCACTATGATTTGATTCTGATGGACCTGCAGATGCCTCATATGGACGGGTTGGAAGCTACCGCTGCCGTCCGCCGGTTGCCGGGCTACGAGAACGTGCCCATCCTTGCACTTACAGCCAACTACTCTGACGAAATCCGACAACAGTGCCAGCAACACGGCATGCAGGACTTCCTTTCCAAACCCGTCACTCCACCTGCGCTATGGAGCGCGGTTTCGCGCTGGCTAAACCTGCCCGAGTAGATATCGGCGCACCCCATTCCGGTGATCGGCACTGCGTTCCGCACAATGCAGCGGTGGCAAAACGAACACCCGGCAACTTACAATAGTCCCTTACATGTCACCTCGTCGAATTGCCATCCTCACCGGGGGCGGTGATGTTCCCGGCCTCAACTCAGTGATTAAAAGCGTGGTTTACCGCGGCGCGGAGAACGGTATTGAAGTCACCGGCATCCGGCGCGGCTGGGAGGGATTGACGCACGTCAACTTGAACGATGCCGAGAGCCGCAAACGCTATATTCTTCCGCTCGACCGCGACAATACCCGCACCATCGACCGCGACGGCGGCACCATGCTGCACACTAGCCGCACCAATCCGTCGAAAATGAAAAAATTGCCGGATTTCCTGGCCGGCGACAGCTTTCCGCAGCATGACGGCCGCTACGATATGAGCGCCAAGGTATTGGCTAACCTGGAGAGCCTGGGCATCGACGCGCTGATCGCCATCGGCGGCGACGACACCCTCAGCTTCGCCCATCGCTTAAGCCAATTGGGCATGAAGGTGATCGCCGTGCCGAAGACCATGGACAACGATGTTCATGGCACCGAATATTGCGTAGGTTTTTCCACCGCCATCACGCGCGCGTCCGACGCCATAGACCGTCAGCTCACCACCGTCGGATCGCACGAGCGCATCGGCATTTTCCGCGTATTCGGCCGCGATGCCGGCTACACCGCGCTCTATACCGCGTGGGTCACTTCCATCCGCTGCGTGATTCCCGAATACAAAGTGAATCTCGAAAAGCTGATCGATCTGCTGATGACCGACAAGCGCCGCAATCCCAGCAATTACGCGCTGGTGATCCTCTCCGAGGGTGCGCAGTGGGAAGGTTACAAGTTGCAGGAATACGGTGAGCCGGACGCTTTCGGCCATCGCAAAAAGGCCAGCATCGCGGAGACTCTCAGCACGGAAATCCAGCAACGAACCCGGGAAGAAACCGTGGTTAGCGATCTCACCTACGACCTACGGGCGGGAGCGCCCGATTTCATGGACAAGCTCATCGCCTCGACGTTCGGCACGATGGCTTACGAGGCGACGCAGGCGGGCCAGAGTGGTCTGATGGCGGCCATTCACGAGGGCTGCTACGCCATGGTTCCGCTCCCAGATCCGAAACTCGGCCCGCGACGCCTGGATGTGGCGACGATGTATAACACCGCCCGCTACCGGCCCAACTATACGGGCAAACTCGGACTGCCGGTCTTCCTAACGCGAGCGTAAAGCAGGAGGCACGCCGTGCCGTATTCTCATCTGACCGTTGGGTTCGAGGGCGCGACCGCTATCGTCACGCTCAATCGGCCTGCGCAGCGCAACGCCTTGTCGCTCGCTTTGATGCGTGAAGTGATCGAGTGCCTTGGTGAACTGGAGCGTAACAAAGAAGCCCGCGCCATCATCCTCGCCGCAGCCGGACCAGCGTTCTGCGCTGGCCACGACCTGCGCGAAATGACCGGCCTCGGCGCGGACTCTTATCGCGAAATCTTCGCGGTATGTACCGAGATGATGACCAAGATCCAGTCGGTCCCACAGCCGGTGATCGCGGAAGTGCAGGGCATGGCGACCGCCGCAGGGTGCCAGTTGGTGGCCACCTGCGATCTCGCGATTGCCTCCGAGCGCGCCACCTTCGCCACGCCAGGTGTCCGCATTGGATTGTTTTGCTCGACGCCCATGGTGGCCGTAAGCCGCGCGCTGGGACGTAAGCGCGCCCTGGAGATGCTGCTGACAGGAGACGCCATCGACGCTTGTACCGCGGCGGAGTGGGGCTTGGTGAACCGCGTAGTCCCGGAAGCGGAGTTGCGAGCGGCCACACTGGCGCTCGCCGAGCGCATCGGCCATGCCAGCGCGTTCACGATCAAAATCGGCAAGCAGGCGTTTTATCGTCAGGCCGATTTGCCGCAGGCGGAGGCGTACGCGTTCACTCAAGAGGTTATGACCGAGAACGCGCTGGCTGCCGATGCCCAGGAAGGCATCTGCGCTTTCCTTGAAAAGCGCCCGCCGCACTGGCAGGGGCGTTAGGCAGTCTTACTCTGCGCGACTTGTTCCAAACCCTGCTCCTGGATCTCAATCTCGCGCATGCGGAACTTCTGAATTTTGCCGCTCAGCGTAGTCGGGAATGAATCGACAAACCGGATCGATTCCGGAATCTTAAACTTCGCAATCTGCCCCTGGCAGAACTCGCGAATCTCCTCGGCAGTGGCGGTTTCGCCGGGCTTTAAGCGGATCCACGCCAGCACCACTTCACCGAGACACTCGTGGGGCAGGCCAGTAATTTGCACCTCGGCGATCTTGGCGTGGGTGTATAGGAATTCCTCGATCTCCCTTGGGTAGATGTTCTCGCCGCCCCGAATAATCATGTCCTTGGCACGGCCGGTGATGTTCAAATAGCCGTCCTCACGCATCACGCCTAAGTCACCGGTGCGAAACCAGCCGTCTGGATCCACCACCCGCGCTGTCGCGTCGGGGTCGCCATCGTAGCCTTGCATCAGCATGTAGCCGCGCGCGCAGATTTCACCCTGCCTGCCCCGCTCCAGCGTTTCGCGGGTCTCCAAATCCACTACCTTGAGCTCCGTGCAGGGCATCCCTTTTCCCACAGTTGCGACACGGTGATCGAGGTCGTCGTCTACTTCCGACAGAGTGACCAGCGGCGCAGTCTCTGTTAGGCCATAACCGATAATCATCTCCGGGCAGTGCATATCCGCGATCACCTGCTTCATCACTTCGATGGGGCAGGGCGCGCCCGCCATCACGCCCGTACGCAGGCTCGTGAGATCGAAGCGTGAAAACTCCGGGTGGCGCAACTCCGCGATAAACATCGTCGGAACGCCGTAAATGGCGGTAGCCCGCTCGGCTTCGACGGCTGCCAGCACTGCTTTGGAATCGAAGAAATCGTTCGGCAGAATCAGCGCGCACCCGCTCGCGAGCGCCGACATGGTGCCGATCACATTGCCGAAGCAGTGCGCGAAGGGCACCGCCAGGCAGATACGATCGCGTTCGGTATAGCGCAGCACGCGCGCGCTTAGAAACCCATTGTTCAGGATATTGCGATGGGTCAGCAGAACGCCTTTGGGAGAACCAGTGGTCCCGGAAGTGTACTGAATGTTGGTAACGTCGTCGATATCAATGCGCGCCGCCGTCGGACGAGGATCTTCGGCCAGCAAGGACTCCCAGTCAGGAGTATCGAAATAAACCGCGTTGCGCAATTCGAATTCCGCGCCGTCGTTGACTGCGTTGAGCACTTCGTCCAGCACCGCTGCATAGTTCGCCTTAGCATCGCGCTCCCGAAGAAACAATGCCTTCATGCGAGAGTTCCGCAGGATGAAACCCAACTCATGTGCGCGGCAGGAAGGATTGACGTTCACCAGAATTGCGCCGGCGCGCACGCACGCCATATGCACCACCAGCCATTCCCAGCAGTTCATGGCCCACACGCCGACGCGGTCCGTTGGTTCGACGCCGAGTTTCGACAGCCCGTTCGCCAAGCGGTCCGCGGCATCCAGCAATTGCGCCCACGTGAGCCGCTTCCGCTGATGACATGACACGACTGCAAGGTCATCCGGGAAGCGCTTGGCGTTGATCTCCAGTTGCTCGCCGATGGTGCGGTCGAGCAGCGGGATTTCCGGTCCTTTTGAGTAACTAAGCAGCGTTCGCCTCTCCCTGTAGATCAGACCGATTCTACATCGGGCGGGCAAGTCTTAGTTTTCTATATTGAATATTGATATACTTCAACTATATGAAATCCTTGCTTGTCCAGATCGATGAGCCGACGTTCCGCAGCCTGAACCGCGTTGCGCCAGCCGCTAAACGGCAGCGTGCCGAGTTCGTCCGGGCCGCGATCCGCAAAGCAATTCGTGAAGCCGAAGAGGAGCATATGCGGAAGGCCTATCTCGCGCAGCCGGATTCCGCAGCCGAGGCCGACGACTGGTCGAACCCCGAGGAATGGAAGCCGTGAAGCAGTATGAGATCTGGTGGGCCGCGTTATCCGGACCCGCTGGACGCCGCCCCGTGCTCCTACTGTCGCGCGATAGTGCCTACACGTATCTTAATAAATTCACGGTGGTGGAAATTACCTCCACTATCCGCAATATTGCCGTCGAGGTTCCGCTGGGACGGGGGGAAGGCATGCCTAGCCGGTGTGTTGCGAACTTCGATAATCTGCGAACGGTTCCCCGCGACGCCCTGCAGCGGCGAACTGGTAGCGTTTCCCCTAAGAGGCATGCTGAGATCAAGCGGGCACTAGGGCGAGCCTTGGCTTGGGATGAATTGACTGACGCGGAGTAACTTATTTGCCGCTGCCGAACAATCGGGCGATGGGATCGAAGAACACGTCAACCACCCGTTCCTTGAGCGGAATAATCGCGTTGTCGGTGATCTTGATTTCTTCCGGACACACCTTAGTGCAGCATTTGGTGATGTTGCAATAGCCAATCCCCAACTCATCCTTGAGGGCTTTGCGGCGGTCGCCCGCGTCGATCGGATTCATCTCCAGTTGCGCGGTGTAGATCAAGAACCTGGGCCCGATAAACTCGTCGTGCAAGTCGTGATCGCGCAGCACATGGCACACGTCTTGGCACAGAAAACACTCGATGCACTTGCGGAATTCCTGCGGCCGGTCGACGTCGGCCTGCTGCACGCGCCACGATCCATCGGCGGCATCCGGCTTGCGCGGCTTGAACGGCGCAATCTTCATCTTGACCCGGTAGTTCCACGAAACGTCCGTAACCAGATCCTTGACGTGCGGAAATGACTTCATCGGCTCGACGGTCACGGGCTGCGTCAGATCCAGAGTGTTCAAGCGCGTCATGCACATCAGACGAGGCTTGCCGTTGATTTCGGCCGAGCATGAACCACACTTGCCGGCCTTGCAATTCCAGCGCACCGCAATATCGTTCGCCTGCTTTTGCTGGATGCTATGCACCGCGTCCAGCACCACCATGCCGCTGGAGATCTCCGTGGTGTAATCGACGAACTTGCCGCCGCCGTTATCGCCGCGCCAGATGCGAAAGGTCGCTTGATCGGCCATGCTTACTTATTCTCCTCGATCACCAGCTTCATTTCTTCGGTGAGCGGCACCACCGGCACGCGCTCCAGGTGCGGCTGCCCATCGGCGCCTCTGCTGATGCGCAGATTGTACTTGCCCCAGTCGGCGTTCTTGTCGGGATAATCGTCGCGAAAATGCCCGCCGCGGCTTTCCTTGCGGTCGATCGCCGCCATCGCAATCATCTCGGAAATCAGCAGCATGTTGTCGAGATCGAGCGCCGTGTGCCACCCGGTGTTGTATTCGATATTCCCGGTGATCCCGGCCTTCGCGGCGCGCGTCCGCAGCGCGTTGATTTTTTCAAGCGCCAGTCGCATTTCGCCTTCGATGCGGACGATGCCGACCAGGTCCTGCATCACATCCTGCAGCTCGTTCTGCACGGCAAACGGATTCTCGCCCGCGGCGCCGCGCTCGAAAGGAGCCAGCGCCGCTTTGGCCGCCCCATCCACCTGGCCCTGTTCCAGCTTCCCGGCACCGTTTTCCTTGGCGAATTTCGCGGCGTATTCCCCCGCGCGCTTCCCGAACACCAGCAGATCAGAAAGCGAATTCCCTCCCAAGCGATTGGCACCGTGCAACCCCGCCGCGCATTCACCCGCCGCGAACAGCCCCGCGACGGAACTCATCTGCGAATCGCCATCCACCTGAATTCCGCCCATGATGTAGTGCGTCGTCGGACCCACTTCCATCGGTTCCTTCGTGATGTCCAGATCCGCGAGCTGCTTGAACTGGTGATACATGCTGGGCAGCTTTTTCTTGATGTGCTCCACCGAATTCGGCAGCTTCTCTTTGATCCACGCGATGTCGAGGAACACGCCGCCATGCGGACTCCCGCGCCCCGCCTTCACTTCGCGATTGATGCAGCGCGCCACGTGATCGCGCGTCAACAGTTCCGGAGGACGGCGCGCGGTCTTGTCGCCTTGCGTGTAGCGCCAGCCTTCTTCTTCGTTGTCGGCGGTGGAGCTGCGATAGTTCTCTGGAATATCGTCGAACATGAAGCGCTTGCCCTCTTTGTTGCGCAACACGCCGCCTTCGCCTCGAACGCCCTCCGTCACCAGGATGCCCTTCACGCTGGGTGGCCACACCATTCCGGTCGGATGGAACTGCACAAATTCCATATCCAGCAGCGCCGCACCCGCCTTGTAAGCCAGCGCCTGTCCGTCAGCGGTGTATTCCCAACTGTTGCTCGTCACTTTGAACGCCCGGCCCACGCCTCCGGTCGCCAGCACGACTGCCTTGGCGGGAAACACCTTGAAACGCCCGCGCTCGCGATCGTAGCCAAACGCGCCCGTGCAGCGGTTGCCGTCCATCAGCAATGTGAGAACCGTATGCTCGGCATACACGTCGATGCCCTGATGAATACCGTGATCCTGCAAAGTGCGGATCATCTCCAAACCCGTGCGGTCGCCCACATGCGCCAGCCGCGGATAGCGGTGTCCGCCAAAATTGCGCTGCAGGATGCGACCGTCTTTCGTACGGTCGAAAATTGCGCCCCAGGCTTCGAGCTCATGCACCCGCGCCGGCGCTTCCTTCGCGTGCAGCTCCGCCATGCGGCAATTGCTCAGGTACTGGCCGCCGCGCATGGTGTCGGCGAAATGCACCCGCCAGTTATCGCGATCGTCCACATTGCCCATGGCCGCCGCCATGCCGCCCTCGGCCATCACCGTATGCGCCTTGCCCAGGAGCGACTTTGTGATCACAGCGGTTTTGCAACCGGCGGCCGACGCTTCAATGGCCGCGCGCAGCCCCGCCCCGCCCGCGCCGATCACCAGCACATCGTATTCATGAACCGGAAACTCCGCCATCGCTAGAAAATTCTCCAATCGTGCCACACGCCCATCGCGCACAGGCGCACGTAAACATCCGCGAAGCCCACGAAGAACATGCTGACCCAGGCCCACTTCATGTGGCTGCGGTTGAGGCAGCTCACGCAATCGTAAGCCTTCTTGCGCCCCGGCGATCCCGACAGCACGTCCTTGATACCACCCACCAGGTGACGAAACGAGTGGCAGCCGAAGGTGTAGCCGCCCAGCAGGATCGGGTTAAGGATCAGCACCAGCGATCCCACACCGATTCCGAAGTGCTTCACACCATCTGCGCCCGTGAACCACAGCGAGCGAT
The DNA here is from genome assembly GCA_963779075.1 of Bryobacterales bacterium. GTDB lineage: Bacteria > Acidobacteriota > Terriglobia > Bryobacterales > Bryobacteraceae > Palsa-187. The sequence continues at coordinate 271,432 of CAVZWS010000005.1, read as the reverse complement.
AGCCGTCAAATAGCAGGATGAATACGAAAATGATGGCGAAGTACAGGAAGTAGCGATGGACGTTTTGCAGAATCAGCGGTAACTTCTTTTCGCCCCGATAGGTCTTGCGCGGCTCGCCAACCGTGCAGGAAATCGGATCGGCCCAGAACGCCTTGTAGTAGGCGCCCCGATAGTAGTAGCAAGTGAAGCGGAACAGGCCTGGAAACGGTAGGATCAGCATAGCCGCAGAAAACGGCAGAAACGCCGGCCACCACGCTGGCGCCGAAGTATAGAGCAGCGGTGAGTACATCGGCGACAGATAGTCGGCTCCGCCGCACTCCGTCGTGCACAAATAATTGCTGCCCTGCAACGCGGCCCACGTCGCATAGACGATGAAGGCCATGTACCCAAGAAACACCAGAATGGGTTCTACCCACCAATTGTCGGTGCGGCGCGTGCTACCGAATCCCCCGTCTTTGAGGGGGACGTCAATCGAAGACATGTGAGTCGGGCTCCTGCGGCTGGAAAAGGTGGGGCAAAATTCAAGGATAGCGCCGAGGGTCACGCTTATCAAGCGCGGTTCCAGCGCGCGGTTCCAGCGCGGTTCCAGTCACTTCGCGCGCGCAATGGTTCATGATGAAGGGTGAGCGCTTCCATGTCTGAACCAAACAGGTCTGAAACCAAACAGCTCCGCGTGCCGGAGTTGACCGCCATGAAATCGCGCGGCGAGCCCATCTCCATGTTGACCGCCTACGACGCCACCATGACCCGCCTGCTGGATCAAGCCGGCATCGACGTTCTGCTGGTGGGCGATTCGCTGGGCATGGTGATCCTGGGCGGCGACGACACGCTCGAAGTCACCATGGACGACATGGTCCGGCACACGCGAGCCGTCCGCCGGGGCGCGCAGCACGCGCTGGTGGTCGCCGACATGCCTTTCCTGAGTTACCAAGCCAGCACCGCCGACGCCGTGCGCAACGCCGGCCGGCTGATGCAGGAAGGCGGCGCCATGGCGGTGAAACTCGAAGGCGGCAGGCCGGTGATCGAAACCGTCGAGCGCCTGGTGTCCGTCGGCATTCCAGTCATGGGACATCTGGGATTGTTGCCGCAGTCGGTGCGCCAGCTCGGCGGATTCAAGCGCCAGGCGACCACCAAGGAAGCCGCCGATATTCTGCTCCATGACGCCGAGGCGCTCGAATACGCCGGCGCTTGTGCCATCGTTCTCGAATGCATTCCTGACGACCTCGCGCGAGAGGTCAGCAGCCGCCTGCGCATCCCCACCATTGGAATCGGCTCAGGCCCCGACTGTGACGGGCAAGTGCTGGTGAGTTACGACCTGCTCGGTCTCACCGCCAAGACGCCGCCCTTCGTTAAGAAATACGCCCATCTCGATGCCGTGGTCACGGACGCCGCGCGCGCCTTCATGAGAGATGTCAAAGCGACGGCCGCGTTGAAAGTCCGCAGCGATGGCTGAACTGGTTGCCGAAATCGCAGCGCTGCGTAAGCTGCTCGCGCCCCATCGCGTCGCCGGCAAGACCATTGGCCTGGTTCCCACCATGGGCGCTTTGCACGCCGGACATCGGCGATTGCTCGACGTGGCCCGCGCCGAAACGGATGTAGTTGTAGCCACCATCTTCGTCAACCCGACCCAGTTCAACCGCGCCGAGGATCTCAAACATTACCCTCGCGCGCTCGACCAGGATCTGGATATTTGCCGCGAAGCCGATGTCGATCTGGTGTTTGCTCCGAGCGCCGCCGAGATGTATCCGCAGGACCCGCGCACCTGGGTCGACGTGCCCGCGCTCGCTGAGCATCTGTGTGGTCCGGGCCGCCCCGGCCACTTCCGCGGAGTCGCCACCGTCGTCATGAAGTTGTTCCAGATCGTGCAGCCCGACCGCGCCTACTTCGGCGAAAAGGACGCGCAGCAACTCGCCATCATCCGTCGCATGGTGAAAGATCTGGACGTCCCCATCACCGTCGTGCCAGTGGCCACAGTCCGCGAACCCGACGGCCTCGCGATGAGCTCCCGCAACCGGCATCTGACTCCGGAGGAGCGCCAGCGCGCCACCGCCCTGTCGCAAGCCCTTTTCGCCGCCCGCGACCTGATCCTGCGCGGCGAGCGATCCACCGAAGCTATCCGGACCTCGGTCGCGCCCCTCTTCGATGCCGTTCAGCTTGAATATTTTTCAATCGTCCACCCGGAAACCATCACCCCGGTTGAGCGCATCGAAGGTCCCGTGTTGATTGCCGGCGCGATTTGGCTCGGCTCTAACCGGTTGATCGACAATATTTCGGTCGGACCCTGACAGAACGGGCTAGTGCCAAACAGTCGCCACCGCTACGCGAGATATCGTAACGCACGGATTGCCAGCCTTAACGTCGATCTTAATAATTTGAAGACCTCCCTCCATTTCGCTCTTAAAAACAGGCTGGTAGTATTCGGGTTGAATGCAACTATATTCTTCGATTTTTCTGGTCACTGAGCGGTGAAAAAGCCGCAAGAAGAAACGATCGAACCTGTCGCCGATCGGCTCATCGACCTCCGTAATCTGCCCACCAGTAACCGCGTCTAGCCGAAAAACGTAAGTGACCGAGAGCGGCGTGCTGGAAGCATAGGGGACTGCCCACTTTTCGAGGTTGCTCCTGGCTGCAGCGACAAGGATCGGGTGTCCGGACACTAGCTGAATGCCGTCAGGCCTGACCAAGAACTGAACAGTTCCCTGGACCCTGGCAGCCCGAGCCAGCGCTGGATATTTGAATCCATCCAGGTTGGGCTGGACGAGTTGCTGCCCCGCCATAGCGATCACCGCACATGACGCGAGCATGAGCCATTTAAGAATCATCTCCAGCAGCCTTGTCTGACTATCTACCATCGGGCGCCGGGTGAAGTCCAGCGCATTCTCATCTAACGGGCAGGCCGGTTCTCCTTAGCTCCCGCGAGGGCCGAGGCAACCATATACGCCGAGCGCGTCATTCCTTGCTTCTTGGCGCGCCGGTCGATTTCCTCCATCTGGCTCTTGCGCGCCGTGATGTTAAACCGCCCAGCCTTCTCCGCAACATCGACGTTCACCAGAAATGCGACTGCGCCCTTCATTGCCGGATCGTTCGCCAGAGCGTCAAGGATCGAGGCCTCGGGAATCGCCTCTCCATCCTCCATCATCCCCTCGATATGCAGGCTCAACGCTTCGACCGCCATCCTTCGCGCTTCCTCAAGCGTCTTGCCGGCCGTCACACAGCCCGGAAAATCAGGGAAGCTTACACCGAAATCCGACTTCCGATCTTTATGAAGATATGCAATGTATTCCATAGTTTCACTCCGTTTCTTGCGCCCAAATCAATCAAGCGAATGTCATCTCAGCTTAATCCCGGCTTGTTTTTCAATGCTCCTTAACGTTCCTAAGGGAATGTCCCTTTTCGGGTGCGGAACGGTCACGCGGCCCTTCTTCTTCGGGTGTTTGAACTGCTTGTGGCTGCCGGCCTGATTCAATTCGTACCGGCCATCCCGCGTCAACACCCTGATAGCTTCCCGGCTGTCCATTCCGGATCATCCCTCAGCCTGATAAATAATACACACCTTATACACACTTGTCAAAGACCTCGTGCACCTCCGTCATGCGGAGTTGATCGGCAATCTCACGGTCGCGCCAGGACCTGCCTCTCAATCACCCTCTATGTCATTGGTAACTAAGACTTTGCTGCCATCCCCGTTCAATCCCGCTAAACCCCATCCAATGCCGCTAACTACCCTTCGCTTCAATAATCTAGCCGTCTAGTACCTCGGGCCCTATAATAAAATTTCGTTAATTCGCACTCATTCTCAATCCCTGGAGATCGCCCCTTGACTAAGCCGATCAAGCACGTTGAAAAAGCAGTAGCCGTGGCCGCCAACGCGGCCTGGTTCGTTTTTGACAAGCTGAATTCGATCAACCCGAACCCTTCCTTCACCCCGAAGTGGTCCGACAAGCCCTTGCTCAAGAGCTGGGAAAAGCAGAAACCCAAGCTGGGCTGGCCGCGCGAAACCGATTCGCTCTGCCCCAAGTGCATCCCCGACATCCGCCAGCAGATCCTCGACGGCAAACTGCCGGTCGAGATCCTGAAGAACGAAAAGCTGGGTGAGATCAAGGCCAAGATCATCGAGAAGGACGGCAAGATCGTCATGGTGAAGGAGTGCCCCATCCACGGCCACTTCGAAGACCTCATGTCGATCGATCCCGCCTTCAGCCAGCACCTGGAAGACGTCTTCCCCGGCCGCGACATCCGCGCGCACAACGACGAAAAGCTGCACGATCACGGATCGAGCACCATCACGCACGGCCGCGGTTCGGTCCTGACCATCGATCTGACGAACCGCTGCAACATGATGTGCGATCCGTGTTTCATGGACGCCAATCAGGTCGGCTTCGTGCATGAGCTGACGTGGGAAGACATCAAGACGCTGCTCGACAACGCCATTTCGATCAAGCCGCGCCGCCAGCTCTCGGTTCAGTTCTCCGGCGGCGAGCCTACGCTTTCGCCGTACTTCCTCGACGCCATCCGCTATTGCCGCAAGTTGGGTTACCAGAGCGTGCAGGCTGCGACCAACGGTATCGAGTTTGCCAAGCGCCCGGATTTCGCCAAGGAAGCCGCCGAGGCGGGTCTGCGCTACGCGTATCTCCAATTTGACGGCATCGGCAACGAAGCCAACTCGCACCGCGCCGTCGGCAACCTGTTCGACGTGAAACTGCGCGCCATCGAGAACCTGTATAGCGCCGGTGTCGACATCGTCCCGGTGATCACGCTGATCAACGGCGTGAACAATGAGCAGGTGGGCGCCGTGGTGCGCTTCGCGCTCGACAATCCGAAAAAGATTCCGTTCCTCAGCTTCCAGCCGGTGTCCTTCACCGGACGCGACGAAGCTGTCACCCCTGAACGCCGCAACGCGCAGCGCTACACCCTCGCCAACCTGGCGCACGATGTGAAGAATCAGACCGGTCTCGGCGAGCCCGTTCGCGACTGGTTCCCGATCTCCTTCATGAGCACGTTTTCCGACTTCGCGGATCTGGTCCACGGGCCCAACGCGGATTGGGGCCAGTTGAGCTGCGGCTGTCATCCCAACTGCGGCATCGGCATGGCCGTGATGTGCGACAAGGAAACCAAGGAATACCGCCCGGTGACCGCGTTCCTCAACGCCGATCAGTTAGCTCGCGATGTCGCCAAGATCAACGATGGCGCGCGCAGCAAGAAAATGTCGGTGTTCGGCGTGTCGCTGGCGCTGCTCCGCAACTACAATCCCTACGAAGCCCCCACGCACTTCCGCCTGAGCGATCTGATCGCCAAGTTCGATAAGTGCTTCGGCATGACCGGCAAGAAGTATGGCAAGGTCACCGGCGACCGCACCATGGACGACATCGAAATGCGCCGCCGCGACCGCTGGAACTTCCTGTTCATCGCCGGCATGTGGTTCCAGGATCTCTTCAACTACGACTTCCGCCGCACCGAGCAGTGCATCATTCCCTACGCCACGCAGGAAGGCGAGATTTCTTTCTGCGCCTACAATACCGGCGTCGGCTGGCGCAACATCATCGAGAAGATGCATATGACCGCCACGCTCACGAAGTGGTATGAGGAGAAGGGCCGTCACGAAATCATTGCCGGCGGCAAGAACGTCAACCTGCCCAGCAAAGAGCATAACCTGGTGCTGCGCGCCGAAGACGTCAATAAGCTTCGGCAGCACGACCTCGACGACCTGGGCATCGCCAAGACCGCTCGCGAAGAGAAGAAGCGCGCCCGTGACGCCAAGCAGAAGGAAGACGCCGAGAACGCCCGCATGCTGGCCATGTATAAGGAACACGTCCTCGGCGAGAAGCCCACTCCCGGCATGGTTCCGTTAAGCGCCATCGCACCGGCCGCCCCTAAGCCCGCCGAAAAGACCGAAGCAGTCGGCTCCTTCGGCGATTAGTTTTTGGATTTAGTCTGGACTCAAGGCTGCTCGCGATGCGGGCAGCCTTTGTCATTTGATGTCGCCGGCCGCGTCCCGTAGGCGCGCGATATATAATAAAATATGCTAAAAGCCACCGAAAAAATCTGGCACAACGGACGCATGATCGACTGGAACGACGCCAAGATCCACGTCCTTGCGCACGTTACCAGCTACGGCAGTTCGGTGTTTGAAGGTGTGCGCTGCTATGCGACCGAGACCGGTCCGCGCGTCTTCCGCGTCCGCGAGCACGCCCGCCGCTTGCACGATTCCGCCAAGATATATCGCATCGAAATTCCCTACTCCATCGATCAGCTTTCCGCCGCCATGATCGACATCGTGCGCATCAACAAGCTCGATTCCTGCTACATCCGTCCGCTGGTGATCCGCGGTTACGGGGATCTCGGCGTGCTACCCAGCAAGGACACCCCCATCGAAACCTACATCGCCTGTTGGGAGTGGGGCAAGTACCTGGGAGCCGAAGCCATGGAACAAGGCGTCGACGTGTGCATCTCCAGTTGGACCCGCCTCGCGCCCAACACGCTACCTGTGATGTCCAAGGCCGGCGCGAATTACATGAACTCGCAGCTCATCCGCATGGAGGCTGCGATCAACGGTTATTCCGAAGGCATCGCGCTGGATTCGGCCGGTTATGTCAGCGAAGGCTCGGGCGAAAATGTGTTCGTGGTCCGCGACGGCAAGATTCACACTCCGCCGCTAGGTTCGAGCGTGCTTCCCGGCATCACACGCGACACCGTCATTCAATTGGCTCAGTCTCTGGGGATCCCCATCGTCGAAACTCTGGTCCCGCGCGAGATGCTCTATATCGCCGACGAAGTGTTCTTCAGCGGCACCGCGGCCGAGGTCACACCGGTTCGCTCGATTGATCGCATCACCATCGGCGCCGGCCGCCGTGGTCCCATCACCGAGAAGATCCAGAGCGAATTCTTCGGTATCGTCGAAGGCAAGAAGCCGGATACGCACGGCTGGCTCACGCCCGTTGCGCAGCCGGTCGGCGCGCGATAGCCCAAGCAGTTGGGGCTTGAAAACCAGGTGGTGCTAAAAAAAGGCGGTACGCTAGCTGCCTGCACGCCGCCTTTTAAGGTGGAATCGGAGGAAAACTTCCGCGCGAGAACCGGCTTGCGGCCACCTCCCCCGAGACTGACACACCCGCCAGTTCCGCGCAGAAATCTGTTAACGTTTGTACCAAGCCGGGCGCGAATTAGCTATAGTGATCGGGCCCTTTTCAACAGTTGTTTCCCATATGCTTGCAGCGGGTTAGCGCGGCGTTTTGTGGGTATGCTGTGTATAAATCACTTTCACCATGAAATGTAGCGGTCACAGCGCGATATCGGGCGAGCCGATCGAAATTGAATTCGAGTCGGCGATTCGGAATGTCGATCCAGTATTGGACAATGCTGGCGACTCCCAGACCCTTGTAGCGCCGGGTTTCATCGATCTTCAGGTCAACGGCTTCGCCGGAGTCGATTTCAATTCGCCCACTGCGCCGCATGACGAAATTCAGCGGGCCATCGTCGCGGCTTTCTCCACCGGCGTCACACGCTTCTACCCGACCGTGATCACGGGCGATCCGGATGAGATGCTCGCAGCTCTGCGCAATCTGGCCGCCGCGCGCGAATCGCTCACCGACGGACACGCCATGGAAGCGTTCCACGTGGAGGGTCCGCATATCTCGCCCGAGGACGGCCCTCGCGGCGCGCATCCGCGTGAATGGGTCCGCCCGCCCGATTTCGCCGAGTTTCAACGCTTGCAGGACGCAGCCCAGGGTCATGTCCGTCTGATCACGATCTCGCCCCACTGGCCCGGAGCGCCCCGTTACATCGAGCAGATTACGGAGCTCGGTGTTGTCGCTTCCATCGGACACACCCGCGCTACCCCGCAGCAGATTCGCGATGCGATTACGGCCGGCGCGACCATGTCGACCCACATCGGCAATGGAGCCGGCAGCGCCACCCGCACCGAAGACTTCATCGCGTGCCAGCTTGCCGAACCGCGCTTGGCAGCATCCTTCATCGTCGATTATCATCATTTGCCCGACGAGTTTCTGCACCGGGCACTCGCAGCGAAAGGCGCCGAACGCAGCATCCTGGTGACCGACGCGGCTGCGCCCGCTCTCTGCGCACCGGGACCGTATATGCTCGGCGGCGTTGCCGTCGAGCTGCGCGATGACGACCGCGTCACGCTTCGTGGTGGGGATCGACTGGCCGGATCCAGCCTGCGCATGGATCGCGCCATTGGCAATGTGATGGCCCGTGCCGGAGTGAATCTCGCGCACGCTGTAACCATGGCGACCACCAACCCCGCTCGCGTCGGCCGCGTGCCCGGACGCCTGCGCGGCCTTCAGCCCGGCTCGCGCGCCGACCTGGTCCGCTTCCGTATGGACGCCGGCCGCGTCGAAATTCTGGAAACGTGGCTTAGCGGGAAGCGGGTGTTTTCAAGATAGCGTCGACCAGCCCCTCAATCGTATGCGGGTCCGCTTCGACGCTCACCGTCAGTCCCGCCTCGCGCGCGGTTGCCGACGTCACCGGACCAATCGACGCCACCTTGATTCCTGCGAGCGTTTCCCTGCCCATCACCGTCAGCAGGTTCGTCACGGTCGACGAACTGGTGAACGTGATCCAATCGGGCTTGTGCGCCAGCGCCTCTTTCGCGCGAGCCGCTGCGTCCGCCGGAATGATAGTCCGATAGGCTTCGACCACATCCACCACCGCGCCACGTTCGCGCAGCGTCACCGGAACCAGATCCCGAGCCACCGCCGCGCGCGGCAACAGAATGCGCTTGCCCTTGAGGTCTTCGCCCGCCAGCGCCTCCAGCAAACTCTCCGCGACGTATTCTTCCGGCATCACGTCCACCCGCAGATGCAGCGCCTCGACCGCCGCCCGCGTCGACGATCCAATCGCGCAGAGTTTGGCTTTCAGATTCCGCAAGTCGCGGTCCGAGCGATCCAGGGCTTCGACAAAATGCCGCACGCCATTCACGCTGGTGAAGATCAGCCAGTCATAGGATGCAAGATTCTGAATCGCATGGTCGAGCGAACCCGATTCCGCCGGGTCCGCGATCTCAATCAATGGCACGAACAGGATCTCCGCGCCTAACGCTTCGAGCGGTTCCGCCAGCATCGAGGATTGTCTGCGGTCGCGCGTCACGATAATACGCTGTCCGAATAGCGGCAGCTTCTCGAACCAGTTGAATCGTTCGCGCAGCGCCACCACTTCGCCGATCACAATCGTCGCCGGAGGTTTCATGCCCGCCTGCTCGATAAGCCCCGCCAAGTCTCCCAGCGTTCCCGTAATGGTTTGTTGATCCGGACGTGTCGCCCAGCGCACCGCCATCGCCGGAGTCTCCGCTGACCGGCCATGTTTGATCAGCTCCCGCGCAATCGCCGGAAAGTTGACGAGTCCCATGAAGAGAACGATGGTCTCGGATGCGCCGACCTTGCTCCAGTCGATCGCTTCCACGCTGTGCCCCGTGACGAAAGTTACCGCCGACGTGTGTTCGCGATGCGTCAGCGGGACGCCGGAATAAGCCGCCAAACCCAGCGGCGTGGTTACACCCGGCACGATCTCGAACGCAATGCCAGCGGCCCTCAACGCTTCCATCTCCTCGCCGCCGCGCCCGAAGATGAACGGATCGCCGCCCTTGAGCCGTACCACCGTCTGGCCGCGCCGCGCGCGCTCGATCAGCATAGCGGTGATCTCTTCCTGAGTGGCCTCGTGCGCCGCGCGCTTCTTGCCGACGTATACCCGCTCGGCATGCGCGGGCGCCAGGTCCAGCAGGCGTTCGCTCGCCAGATGATCGTAGAGGATGGAATCGGCGCGCTCCAGAATCTTGCGGCCCTTGACGGTAATGAGTCCGGGATCACCGGGGCCGGCGCCGACCAGATAAACCTTTGCGGCGGCCTTGGTCATGAGCCTAAGATGTCGCGCGCACCAGCCGCCCACATGCGCCCGCCCAGTTCCTTGCCCAGCGCGGCCGGGTCGCCGGTTCCTGACAGATCGTCCCGCATCACGCGCGACCCATCGGGCGACGCCACCATCGCAATCAAATGCAGCGTCGATCCCTCGAAATGCCCGTGCGCCCCAATGGGCACCTGGCATCCGCCTTCGAGCGTCGCGAGCAGTGATCGTTCCGCCGTCACCGCCGCATTGGTCGCTGCGTGATTGAGATTGCTCGCAATCTCATGCGCCGCACCGCCGTCGTCGCGAGTCTCAATCGCCAGCGCCCCCTGCCCCGCCGCCGGACACATCACACTCGGCTCGATCAACTCGCGAATGCGATCCGCCCAACCCAACCGCCGCAATCCCGCCGCCGCCAGAACGATAGCATCGTATTGCCCTTCGTCGAGCTTGCGGAGCCGGGTGTCGACATTGCCGCGCAGGTTCTCGATCACCAGGCCGTGCCCCAGCGCATGCAGTTGCGCCGCGCGCCGCAGAGAACTGGTCCCCACCTTCGAACCCCGGCGCAGTTCATTCAAGGGTTTCCCAATCAGCGCATCTCGCGGATCTTCGCGTTCCGGAATCCCGGCCAGCGTCAGGCCCTTGGGTAGCCCCGTCGGCATGTCCTTCAAGCTGTGCACCGCCAAGTCGATGGTCCCCGCCAGCAAGCGCCTCTTCGATCTCTTTGGTGAACAATCCCTTGCCGCCCACCTGCGCCAGCGGCACGTCGGTGATTTTGTCGCCGGTGGTCTTGATGATTTCGAGCCGCGTCTCGACGCCCAGCTTCTGAAGGCACGAGGCAATGTGCCGTGCCTGCCACAGCGCGAGTTGCGACCCGCGCGATCCAATGACGATCACCGTCTGTTACCCTTCTCCCAGCCTGAATAGCTTGCGAATGGTGTGAATAAGCTGGATGCCTTCCGGGTCGTTGGCTTTGCGGCGCATCTCGGTGATGGGCGCGTGCGCGATCTTATTGATGATGCCGCGCGTCATAGCCTCGATCGCCTCCTGCTGCTGCGGCGTCAGCACTCCCAGCTTGGCGCGCACCCGTTCGATCTCGGACATCCGCACCAGTTCTAGTTGCTCCTGCAGGCTCACGATGGTCGGCGTGACCTCGCGGGTCTTCAGGCGCAGCATCATCCGCTCCACTTCTTCGGTGATGATCTCCTCGGCCTGCTCGGCAACGTTCACGCGGGCGGTCAGGTTACTTTTGACGACCCGATCCAGGTCGTCGATATCGTAGACGAAGATCCCGTCCAAAGTATTCACGGTGGGCTCGACGTTGCGCGGCACCGCGATGTCGATCAGAAACATAGGCCGGTGACGGCGGCGGTTGATTACGCCATGCATCAGCTCTTTGGTAAGGATGAAATGCGGAGCGCCGCTGGAGGCGATCACGATATCCACGTCCGGCAGGGTGCATGCCAGGTCGTCGTACTCGACCACGCGGCCGTGAAACTCTTCGGCCAACGCGTCGGCGCGCGAACGCGTGCGATTGGTCACGAAAATGTCGGAGACTCCGGCGCGGCGCAAATGCCGTGCGGCGGATTCCGCCATCTTCCCCGCCCCCACCAGCAGCACGCGCTTGCCGGATAGCGAACCAAAAATATCGCGAGCGAGTTCGACGGCGGCGTAGCTCACCGACACCGCGCTCGAACCGATTTCCGTCTCCGTGCGCACTCGTTTAGCGACATTGAAAGCCCTGGTCATCACCAGATCCAGGAACCCGTTTACGGAGCCGTGCTCCTTGGCCAGCATGTAGGCGCTCTTCAACTGCCCCAGGATCTGCGGCTCGCCCACAATCATCGAATCCAAACTTGAAGCCACGCGGAACAGGTGGCGGATCGCATCCGGTCCGTTGTAGTGATACAGGTAGGGTGAAACCCAGCTCGGCTCCACGCTGCGCGCTTCCGCCAGAAATTCGTCCACCGACTGCGCGGCGTCGCTCGACTCTTCCGCCGTAACCGCAACCTCCACGCGATTACAAGTCGAAAGAATCATGCCTTCCACCATGCCCGGCCGATGGCACAGACGGTCGAGAGCTCCCGGCAGAGCCTGCTCCTCGAAGGCCAGTTTCTCGCGCACCTCGACCGGCGCGGTGTGATGACTCAAGCCTGTGATCACTAGCTTCATGGGATCAGCGTCGGCCTCAGTCCGGCGTGCGCCACCCAGGTCAGGGCACCGCAGCCCAGCACCACCAGCGCCATCAAAGCGGCTTTGCGCCCGCGCCATCCCGCGGACGCGCGCATGAAGATCATGGCCAGGCACAGTCCCCAGGTCACGAACGCCAGCGAGATGCTGGCGTTCCCTACCCAACTGGTGCCCAGTTCGATGTAGGCCCACATCACCCCGAAGATCACGCCCAGCGTAATGAAGACGAAGCCGAAGCCCATGGAACTGCTAATCAGGTCGTCGAGCGTACCCAGCGGTGGTAGCTTTTCGAGCAGCGATGGACTCTTCTTGCTCTTGAGCCGCCGTTCCTGGATCAGATAGAAGACGGACGAAACCGCGGTCAGCAGCAGCGCCGCGTAGCCCACCAACACCAGAACGATATGCACGATCAGCCACGCATCGCGCACGCGGACATCGGACCACGTGGGCGCGGGCTGGCGCATCCCCGCCACCAGCGTCATCAGAAACACCAGAGGGAACAGTGCAATGGAGGTGCTCGCGAAGTGATACCTCCAGTCGACGAACAGGAACGCCAGTGCAATGAGGAAGGCGCAAAGGTTTACAGTGCCGTAGAAGTTTTCCACAGGCAGCCGGCCTTCGGCCATGGCCAGCTCTACGATGGCTACCCCTTGCAGCACGACTCCGACGCGGAAGGTACCCAGGGCAAACCCATAGAAGTCATTCCGGCGCTTGAGGATGGCCAGCATCGAATGCAGCAGTCCCATGGCATACAGCGCTGCCGCTACGCGCAGCCAGAAGATGCTGGAGTCCGCCATGTCGAGGTCCTCTTCTATTCTACGCGCGGGGACTGCCTTACGGATTAAAACGCCTCGTATCCTGAAAGGATGAAACAGCAACTATTGTTGGAAAACAAGGTTTGTCTGGTGACCGGCGGGACCCGTGGAATCGGGCGCGCGATCGCCGAAATGCTCCTGGAGGAAGGCGCCATGGTGGTGGTTTGCGGCCGGTGGCCGGATTCGGTCACTCGGGCGGTGTCTGAGATGGCGGCACGCTGGCCCGGTAAAGTCAAGGGAAAAGCTGCCGATGTAAGTGTGCATGAAGAAGTTCACGCGTTGTTCGAGTTCGTCGACCGCGAAACCGGCGGTCTGGACGTGCTGGTCAACAACGCCGGCGTTGGAATCTTCGCCAAAGTGTCCCAGATCACTGTGGAGGAATGGGACAAAATGATACACACGAATCTCAGCGGGGCCTTCTATTGCTCACGTGAAGCTTTATCCAGATTTGCTATCCGAGGGGCGGGATACATCGTTAATATCAGCAGTCTGGCAGGCAAAAACGCCTTCGCGGGGGGCGCAGCCTACAACGCTTCAAAGTTTGGTTTGAACGGTTTCAGTGAGGCTCTGCTTATGGATACGCGCTACGACAATGTCCGTGTGAGCACCGTCATGCCAGGCAGCGTGGCGACCGAGTTTGGCAGGGGTGAGGGCGGCGGCAGCCATGGGAACCTGGGAGAAGACTGGAAAGTTCATCCCGAGGACGTCGCAGAAGTCGTTCGCATGCTGCTGCAGATGCCAGAAAGAACAACGGTTAGCCAGGTCGAGATCCGGCCGGCCAAACCCAAACGTAGCTAGAGTAGAGAGCGAATCGTATCGCTGCTGGGAGCATCTATAGAAATGGCACTTGGATTGCCTGATGATTTGTGGAGAGGGGGTTCAATGCGGCCCCTGAGAAGTGCCAGGAAGGTGGCGGATATGGTACGGCTAAACATCCCTTTGGATCCCGGAAAAACTGGGCGGGAAGCGGTCTCACTCGAGACCAGCTTGCGCAGGATGATTGTCGGACAGGATGAGGCGATCCAGCAAATCGTCAACATCTATCAAATGAATTTGACCGGGATGAGTGCGCCCGGCCGCCCCATCGGGAATTTCCTATTCTTGGGGCCGACCGGCTCGGGCAAAACACGCATCGTCGAGGCGACCGCCGAAGCGCTGCTGAAGAACCCGCGCGCCGTAATCAAGATCGACTGCGCCGAGTTTCAGCACAGCCATGAGATCGCAAAGCTGATCGGCTCGCCTCCGGGATATCTGGGGCATCGCGAAACCCATCCGCTCCTGTCGCAAGAAGTTTTGAATCAGTATCACACCGACACCATGAAGCTCAGCTTCGTGCTGTTCGATGAAATCGAAAAGGCGTCGGATGCGCTATGGAACCTGCTGCTGGGCATTCTGGATAAAGCCACGCTCACGCTGGGCGACAACCGCAAAGTGGATTTCTCGCGCGCCATGATCTTCATGACCAGCAACCTGGGCGCTGCCGAAATGGGCAATCTGATGTCTCCGAAGTTGGGCTTTGGCGCCGGGGCTGCGCGAGCCAAGATGTCGACAGGGACTGTCGAAGAAGGAATGGGCGAAAAGCTGGCGCGCTCGGGTGTCGAAGCCGCGCGGCGCAAATTCACGCCGGAGTTCATCAACCGCCTGGATAAGATCGTGACTTTCCAGCCGCTGGGCACAGAGCAACTGCGAAAGGTGCTGGACATCGAATTAAATTTAGTTCAGCAACGCATCTTCAACACGTCGGCGGACCGTGCGTTTGTGTTCACCGTTTCCGAGGCCAGTAAAGATTACATGCTGGACCAGGGTACGGATCTCAAATACGGCGCCCGTCATCTGAAGCGGGCGATCGAGCGTCTGCTGGTGCAGCCGGTGTCGAACCTGATCGCGACTGAGCAAGTTCGCGGTGGCGACTGGATTCGAGTGGATTACGATCCCGGCGCCAACATACTGCGTTTCGCCCGCGAGTGCGAAGGACTGCCGGTGCAGGAAATGGCACGCCTGGTAGACACTTCGGTGAGCATGCCGGAATTGGCAGCCGCGAGCGGCGCCTCCGTGGAACCGGCGCGCATTCAAACCGCACGCAGCTCCAAGAGAAGTTAACTGTGGTAGTCACCAACTTGATCCGACATTTTCAATAGACTGGTCCGGATAAAGCTACTCGGCGATCAGGCCCGAACGGCAATCCGCTGGTTTGCCAAGCTCAGCAGCGTATCGCAGCATCCGCTCATCTGGATGGTGATCTCGCGCAAGGTGGAACCCTGGAAACGGAGGCGAGGCGGCTGACCGTGGACCGGGCAGCGCAAATCGCGAATCTTTTGCGCCGTGCGTTCCCTGAAATCCTCTAACTGTTCGCGGGAACTGCGCTCCGTGGCGGCCGGATTCACAAAACCATTTTAGCATGAATTTGTTTTATCCTCCCGCTCCGCGAAAGCGCTACCCTGAAACCTAGCGATGGACTTTGTCGAGCAGCTGAAATCCTCGATCGACATCGTCAAGGTGGCCGGCGAGTACGTACGCCTGCGTCGCATTGGCGCCACCGGCCGGTACCTGGGTCTGTGCCCGTTTCATCAGGAAAAGACTCCGTCGTTCAATGTCAATCAGACACGGCAGTTTTACAAATGCTTCGGCTGCGGCGCCGGCGGCGACGTCCTCAAGTTTGTGATGGAGGTCGACGGCCTTACTTTTCCCGAGACCCTGAAACTGCTCTCCGAGCGCCACGGAATCCCCATGCCGCAGCGCCCCGAGTATTCCGACTCGGATTCCCGGCTGCGCGGCGCACTTCACGACATGCACGCCATTGCCGCGAAGCTCTACGGGGCGGCGCTGAGCGGCCCGCACGGCGCGGATGCGCGGGCGTATCTCGACCAGCGCGGCGTAAGCGCCGACCTGGTTGATGCCTTCGATCTGGGTTTTTCTGATCCTCAAGGTCAGGCTTTGACGCGGAAGTTAACGGAGGAGCGTTTTTCGCCGGAGCAGATGGAAGCCTCGGGTCTGGTGCGGCGCCGCAGCGAAGGGTCAGGCTACTACGATGCCTTTCGCGGACGTCTGATGTTTCCCATTCATAACGAATCCGGCAAGGTGATCGCGTTCGGAGCACGTGCCATGCGCCCGGACGATCAACCCAAGTATTTGAATTCGCCGGAAACACCCATCTACCGCAAGACTTCGACATTGTATAACCTCCACCGGTCGCGCGATGCGATGCGTAAGGCCAATCGCGCGGTGCTGGTGGAAGGCTATATGGACGTGATCGGAGTTTGTGCGGCCGGGGTCAAGGAAGTGGTCGCAAGTTGCGGCACTGCACTTACCAACACGCAAGTCCGTGCTCTCCATCGCCATGCCGATACCGTGGTAGTCAATTTCGACCCCGACGATGCCGGCGCGAATGCGGCCGAGCGCGCCATCCAGCTGCTGCTCGACGAAGGCCTGCACGTGAAGGTGCTCGCGTTCGGCGGCGGCTCGGGCGACGCCACCAACGAAAAGCTGGATCCGTATGAATATGTGAAGCAATTTGGCGCAGCGGCATATCGCGCGCAGCTCGACGCCGCCAGCAGCTACTTCCATTGGTTGGCGGATCGTGCCCGCGCCAAGTTCGATATGCGCGGCGCTGATGGCCGCATGGATGCCTTCAAGTTCCTATTGCCGGCGGTACAGAAGATTTCCGACAAGCTGGAACGCGCCGCGGTTGCGAGCGACTTGGCCGGCTATCTAGGTGTCGAGCCCGGGCTGATACTGGAGCAATTCAAGAAGGCCGCGATGGACCGGCACGCTCCCGGTCAAGTCGCTGCGAGACATGGTTCGAGCCAGGGCTCGAGCCCGGCCTCCGGCCCCTCTTCCAACGGCGCGTCCCGGGTCCAAGTGCCGGCCGTCGAACGGATCTTATTGAATGCGCTGCTATCGAGCGAAGCCACGCGGGGGCAAATTTTACCGCGGCTGACGGCGGAGCTAACCACAGGCTTCGTAAGCCTCGAAGTAATCGATGCATTACGTCACATGGCCGAAGCGGGGCCAGTCAACTTTGCCGCTCTCGACGCCCGCCTGAGCGAACCCGGGCGCGCCCTACTGCATGACATCGTTACTGCCGATGAGATAAGTGACGAGGCGGAGTGTTTGACGCAAGCGGAAGCCTGCCTGCAGGGTTTAAAGACCAGCTTCCAACGGCGGCGGATGGAAGACGTGCGGGCCCGGATCAGGACCGCCGAGCGCGGGGGGAACCTGGAACAAGCGCTCCACTGGATGGCGGAGCTACAACGTGTGGAAGAGGAAGTCAAGCGCGATGAGTAGCGGGCGCGAGCTCAACACGCGAAGAACGCGGCATAGCGGTGTTGTACACTGGTGGCTACTGCGATGGCGTGAGTTCATGCAAGGGGATTCTGCAAGTGGGGTTCGTTGAATAGCGTGGCAGGCAGCGATAAATTCGGACGGATCAAGCAGCTCATGAGCGCGGGCAAGCAGAAGGGCTACGTGCTGTATGACGAAGTCAACGACCTGCTGGCGGAAGATTATCCGGGCGGCCGTGAACTCGACGATCTGCTGACCGAACTCGACACCGCCGGAGTCGAGATCCTGGAAGAACCCAAGCTGGAGTTCGACAAGAAGGCTGAGGAAGCCGAAGAACCAGGCGAACTCGACCTGGTTCAGGAGATCAACGACAAGACCAACGACCCGGTGCGCATGTATCTGCGCGAGATGGGGTCGGTGCCGCTGCTTACGCGCGAAGGCGAAATCGAGCTTGCCAAGCGCATCGAGCGCGGCCAGGCCGCGGTACGCAAGGCCATCTCCCGTTCGGCTTTGGTGATTCGCGAAATTCTGGCGATGCCGGAGTTGTTGCGGGAAGATCCGGTGGTGATCCGCGACGTGCTGGTGATGCCCGACCTGGTGGTAGCCGAAGAGACGCTGCCGGAGCGGGCCGAAGAGCTGCTCACCATCATCGACGAAATTGATAAGAACTACCGCAAGGCCCAGCAGTACCGCCAGAAGCTGCAGGCCATCTCGCGCGGAATGAAGCCCAAGATGCACCGCACGTTGCGCTGGAGTCTGGCGCGCACTCTGGTGGTGATCTCGCGCTTGATCCGCGGGATACAGTTTACTTCCGCCACCCGCCGCGCGCTGGCCAAGAATCTGCGCAACGTGGTCGAGCAGTTGCGTCCCATCGAGCGCGAAATCGCCCGCCTGCAGCGGAAATTGGAAGCGCCCGTCAACGGCGCGTCGGGCGCGCTGCGCAAGGAACTGAAGCAACTCAGCCAGCGCATCCAGCAACTGGAAGAAGAATCCGGCGCGACTGCCACCGAGCTGCGCCGCACTCTGCAGATTGTCGAGCGGGGCGAACAGGAAGCCGAGATTGCAAAGAAGCAGTTGATCGAGGCCAATCTTCGCTTGGTAGTTTCAATTGCCAAGCGCTACACTAATCGCGGGCTCCAGTTTCTCGATCTCATCCAGGAAGGCAACATCGGCCTCATGAAGGCGGTGGACAAGTTCGATTACCTGCGGGGCTACAAATTTTCTACTTACGCTACCTGGTGGGTCCGGCAAGCGATTACCCGCGCCATCGCGGATCAGGCCCGCACCATTCGCATTCCGGTGCACATGATCGAGACCATTAACAAGCTGGTGCGCATGCAGCGGCAGTTGCAGCAGGATCTGGGGCGCGAGCCTACCACCGAAGAGCTGGCCCTGAAGATGGACCTGCCGGTGGGCAAGGTGCGCAAGGTGCTGCGCATCGCGCAGGAGCCCATTTCGCTCGAGACTCCCGTCGGCGAGGAAGAAGAATCGCACCTGGGCGACTTCATCATTGACCGCCGCGTGGTGTCGCCCTCCGAGGCGGTGATCAATTTAAACCTGCGCGAGCAGACCGCCGAAGTGCTCAAGACGCTGAGTCCGCGCGAAGAGAAAATCGTCAAGATGCGTTTCGGCTTGCAGGATGGCAGCGAGCATACCCTCGAAGAAGTGGGCCAGCACTTCGCGGTTACACGCGAACGTATCCGCCAGATCGAGGCCAAGGCGCTGCGTAAACTGCGCCATCCCTCACGTAGCCACCGCTTGCGCGCATTTCTCGATACGTCGGTTCACGAATAAGGTCCGCCGAGTTCGGTCTACGGGCCCCACTCGTTGCAACTTCTCGTCGTGTTGCGCAAAGGACCGTTTGTGAACGCGACCTCGGGACTTGGTTAAGGTGCATCGAGGCGCTCGTTGAGCATGCGAACATTAACTTTCTTCAAAGCGAAATATGTTTCAACTTAAGAAATGGAACAAAGGCGTCGTTTACCGTAACGCTGCGACTCTTCAAATCTCAGTGTCGCGGCCCGGGGGGGTGAAGTCGTTCTATTATTGATCGCTCTTTTTATGGCATACGGGTTCTTCCGCATTTTCTTTGTTCCCATGCCCCGAATCGCCTCGCTTGGAGACGCCTTGCCAAAGATCGTTCCCGCCCTCGTCTTTGGCCTGCTCTTTTTCTTTATGTTCCGGAGGCTGTTCGAGCAGAAGTATGCCGCGCAGAGCGTTACAGTAAACGGAGGAGGAATTTCCTGGACGCGCAAAACCAGATTGTGGACGCGGACGCGCCACCTCACTACTGAGAAGGTTACGGGAATTATCGCGACCACGGATTGGCTCGGTTTCGGCAGGGTCTATGTCACGGACAAATGGCGGCGGCACGTTGTCCTTGAGCAGCTGCTAGCTGAAGACGCCATCCGGTTCGCCCGCGAATTGAAGCAAGCCGCAGGCATATGAAACTAGGAACGGACTGGCCCTAAAGATTTGATTGACGTTGCACAACGCACCCTTTGTGAAACAGTCGGCTATTGCAAAAGGAGATCTACGAGGCAGCGTCCCAGGGATTGATAGTGGCCGCTCCGATCCCCTCAAAGTCCTTCGCGTTCCGAGTAACGATGGTCAGACCGTGGGCCAGCGCTGTCGCAGCAATCAATGAGTCAACGGTGGGCAAAGGCCGCCCGGTTCGTGACCCCTGGGCGACAAGCGATGCCCAGCGCATGGCAACTTGACGATCCACCGGAAGCACGCGGCCGGAGAACCAGGCTTCCAGGTCTTGAGTGAGCCATTGTTCAAGTTGCACGCGACGCTTACCCTGGTCAAGCAACTCAATGCCCTTTTGAATCTCCGCTAGCGTGATGATGCTCACGTGCTGCGTTTGGCGGTCCGTGGTCTCCAGCCAGCGTTTGACGCCGGCGTCGGGGCCTCCCGGCCGGTTATATTCCGAAAGAACGTTCGTATCGATCAGGAAACCGCTCATCCAAGATCAACCGATCGCGGTTGGTCTTTAGACCGCGACAGGTCGAGGTTGGCGCCGGCAAAGGGTGAATTCAAAAGTAGGTCGGAAAGATTCTCGAACCGCCTGGGCTCCGGTTGCGGCCCATCCGCAGTGTTGCTGTGAATCCGCTCCAGTAGCACTTGCTCAGCGAAGGTCTCGAGCGGTAGGCCGCTGGCCTTAGCTTTGAGCGCAGGTACAACCTCGTCGGGAATATGCACAGTCAGATCCATAGCTCTTCCTCTAGATTAACTCGGTCTGTGTGCCTCCGGCGAGTGCAGTGTCCAATACGGTAGCCATTTACTGTCCCCACTCGATACTTTTCTGGCTGACCACGTTGTCGCGGATGAACGCCGTAAATTCCTGCTTGTCGGCGCCGCGCAGCACTTGCACGTGATGGTCGCCTACCGGGAGCGCAAAATCGGCCGGCGTCTTGCGGGCTTGTTCCTGGCCATCGATGATCACCGTGAGGCCGGCGGGTTTGGTCACCAGGCTCAGCGTGCCCATGGTGGGATCCAGGTTCACGATCAGCCCGGGTTCACTCGGCAGGTTGAAGACGCGCTGCGCCTCGCGAAACCCTTTGCTGGTCAGCACCAGCGTATGCCGGCCCATCGGTAAGTTCAAAGTGCAGGGAGTCGTGCAGTGCAGTTCGGCGTTCCCATCGAAAACCGCATCGGCGCCCGCAGGCATAGTCGTGAGCTGAAACGAAGCCTCGGTCGGACCCGGCGGGGCCTTCGGCGGCGCAGGTTTTGCCACAGGAACGAGCGCCGCTGCCGGAGTTGGTGTGGGCTCAGCGACCACAGGCTGCGCGGGAGGCGGATCCTGCTGCGGAGCTTTAGGGATGGCGCTATCGACCACCAGAGAGGCCGACGTCTGCGACGGCGATTGAGTTCTGGGCCACAAGAAAAACGCCGCCACGCCGATCGCCGCTGCCGCTAACAGGCCGATGATGACATTCCGTCCGGTCTTGCTCTCCGTGGGTTGCGGTTCGGCGGTGAGCGGTGCGGCGGCCGGCGGCGCCAGCGGTTCTGGCAAGCGAGGAGGCGGCGCGGCAGCCGCCACCGCTGGTATAGTCGCGGGCGCTTCCGGTTTCTTCGCAGCCAGCTGGCGAATCGGCGGGGGCTCGTACTTCGGCAGTCGCATTTCTTCGGTCGGCGGCAGGGGTCGTCTTTCCGCCTGTGGCGGAGAGTGAACGGCGAGCGGAGCGGCCATGGTCTCCGCCAGATTTTCGGCGACGGTGGCCCCCAGGGTGGCGCTCAGCTCTTCGCCGGATCCCGCCGTCGGCATATTCGCGCTGGTTCCGCGAGGCAACGGGACCCAATTACCGGAACCATTGCAGGCCGCCGCCAGCGCGTTTACGAAATCCAGGCAGGAGTCGTAACGATTGGCAGGGTTCTTCGAGAGCGCCCGCCGCATCACGGTTTCGACGTCCGCCGATAGCGTGGCGTTGAGCCGCTGCGGCGCCACCGGTTCTTCACGCACAATCTTGAACAGCAGCGTGGGAAGATAATCGGCGGTAAACGGCTTCTCGCCAGTCAGCACTTCGTAGGCGATCACGGCCAGCGAGAACTGATCCGCGCGCCCGGAAATCGTCCCGCCCTGCACCTGTTCGGGCGACATGTAACTGGGCGTGCCCATGATGGTGCCGGCCTGCGTCATTTGCTGGGAGACGATTTTGGCGACGCCGAAGTCGGTCACCTTAGCGGTGCCGTCCTCGTGAACCATGATGTTGGCGGGCTTGATATCGCGATGGACGATGCCCTTCTTATGCGCGTAGTCCAGCGCCGCAGCGACCTGGCGCAAAATGCTGAGCAGTGTTTCTTTGTCGGGCGTCTGTTCGGCCTTCAGCAGCTTATCGAGCGCCGGGCCATTCACCAATTCCATGAAGATGTACGCCAGGCCGCCTTCTTCGGCGATATCGTAGATAGTCACGATCCCCGGGTGCGAAAGAATACCGGCCGATTGCGCTTCCCGGAACAGACGCTCGCGGAGACGTTCGCGCTCGCTCTCTTCAGTGAGTTCGCCGAGACGGATGCTTTTGACCGCTATCATGCGGCCGATGGCCGGGTCTTGAGCCTTGTAAACCACGCCCATGGCGCCGCGGCCCAATTCCCCGATGATTCGGTAGCGCCCGATGTTCTCCACGGTTGGGTCCATTTTACCGCAGCGCCCGCTGCTTCGGCCCGCAGTGTAAAATGGCCATTATTGTGAGCATGAGCGACGCGCTTCTCCCTGAGTTCGACCACGAAATCAGCACCACGCGAAAGCTGCTGGAGCGGGTTCCCGACGAAAAGTGGGGCTGGACGCCGCATGAGAAGTCGATGACGCTCGGGCGTCTCGCCTGCCACGTGGCGGAGGTCACGCAGTTCGGCTCGGCTGTCGCGAATACCGATAGCATGGACTTCGCCAAGGGTGACTACAAGAGAATCGATGCTTCCGGACGCAAGCAATTGCTGGAACAGTTCGATAAGATGGCCGCCGAGGCTCGTGCCGCGATCGCCGCGTCGAAAGATGAAGACATGGGAAAGCCGTGGTCTTTGCTGTTCGATGGCAAGCCGGTGATGACGATGCCAAAGACAGGGGTGCTGCGCACGGCGATGATGAACCATTTGATCCATCATCGCGGGCAGCTTTCTGTCTACCTGCGTCTCACGGGCACGCCTGTGCCGTCCATCTATGGACCTTCCGCTGACGAAGGAAACATGTGATCGATGGCCGCTAACCATTAGAACGCGCGATTCTCACCGCCGAACAGTCGCCGAAGTCGGAATTTCGGAAGCCAACCCGCCCCCGCTGCTAGACTGGGATTGTCAGTCCGCATGGCTATCCAGACTCTCTTCGGCACCCCTCCAGCAGATTCGCCATCCCCCGATGGCGCGAGTCTCCTCGACCGTCTCAAGGCCGGTATCCAGAAAACCCGATCAGGGCTGATGGAGAAGCTGGAAGACGCCGTCAGTGGCCGTAAGGAAATCGACGCCGGCGTTCTCGAAGAGGTGGAGTACGCTCTCATCACCGCCGACATTGGGGCCAACACCACGGCCGAAATCCTGGAGCGCATTCGCCAGCGTGTCGAACGTCATCAACTGGGAGACGCCGCCGAAATCAAGACCCTGATCCGTGAGCACCTGCTCGAAATCCTGGAAGCCACCGAGCGCCCACTCCCGCACGTCGCGCAGCCGCCCGCCGTAATCTTCGTGGTGGGGGTGAACGGGGCGGGGAAGACCACTTCCATCGGCAAGCTCACCCGCCGCCTTCAATCGGAAGGCCGCAGCGTGCTGCTGTGCGCCGCGGACACCTTTCGCGCCGCCGCCATTGAGCAGCTGGAGGTGTGGGCGCAGCGCACCGGCGCCGACCTCATCAAGCAGCAGACGGGCGCCGACCCCAGCGCCGTAGCCTACGATGCCGTGCAAGCCGCCAAGGCCCGCAAAGTGGACTATGTGATCATCGACACCGCCGGCCGCCTCCATACCAAAACCAATCTGATGGCCGAGCTCGAAAAGATGCGACGCACCGTAGCGCGCGTTATCCCGGAAGCCCCACATGAAGTGCTGCTGGTGATCGAAGCCACCACCGGCCAGAACGGCCTCGAACAGGCCCGCAAGTTTACCGAAACCAGCGCCGTCACCGGCATCATTCTTACCAAGCTGGATGGCACCGCCAAGGGCGGCGTGGTGGTGGCCATCTCGCGCGAACTGAACTTGCCGATTCGCTACGTCGGCGTGGGCGAGCAGCTCGACGACCTGCTTCCCTTCGACCCCGCGCAGTTCGTGGCATCATTGTTTGATTGAACCCTTACCTCGAAGAGGCGCTCGATCTTGCCGCCCAGGGCTTAGGCCGTGTGAGCCCGAATCCCGCTGTGGGCGCGGTTATTGTGCGTGATGATACGGTGGTCGGACGCGGTTTCCACACTTGGGCCGGCGTGAAGCATGCGGAGGTGCTCGCTCTTGAAGAAGCTGGGGAGCTGGCGCGCGACGCCACGCTGTATCTGACGCTGGAGCCGTGTTCGCATCAAGGCCGCACTGCGCCCTGCGCGGGCGCGATCGTCGCCGCTGGTATTAAGAAGGTCGTGGCCGCCATGCAGGATCCTAATCCGCAAGTGCACGGCTCCGGCTTTCGCCTGCTCAAAAATGCCGGCATCGAAGTTGAAATCGACGCGCGCTATACGGCCCGCGCCACTCAGCTCAACGAAGCCTTCACGCACTTCATGCGTACCGGGCGGCCGCTGGTGGTTCTAAAAGCCGCGGTTACTTTGGATGGAAAAATCGGCGCTCCGGACGACAACGAAGGCTGGATCACCAGTGAGACCGCGCGCGCTCATGTGCAAACCCTGCGTCATCTCTCCGACGCCATTCTCACCGGTATTGGCACGGTGCTCGCCGACGATTGCCTGCTCACTGACCGGACTCACCAGGAACGCAGCCGTCCGCTGCTGCGCATTGTTCTCGATTCGCTGCTCCGCCTTCCCGCCGAATCGAAGATGGTCGCGTCTTGCCGCGATGACGTGCTGGTGGTCACTACGTCGGCCGCATCTCCGGAGCGCCGCAAGCGTCTGGAATCGAAGGGTGTGCGTGTGGAGGTTCTCGAAGGCGCCGACGGCCGCGTGGACCTGGACGCAGTGGTCAGCTTGCTTGCTCGCGAGAAATATCTCTCGCTGATGATCGAAGCCGGCAGCCGCATCAATTGGACCGCTCTCGAATCCGGCATCACCGACAAGATCTTCTTCTATTACGCGCCGAAAATCCTGGGCGGCACCCAATCGCTGCCGGTCGCCGGTGGCACCGGACGCCGCCGCCGCGCCGACGCCATTCAATTCCATGATGTGAAGCTGCACCAGATCACGTCCAATGAGTTCGCGGTGGAGGCGTGGCTCGACAAGTCCGTCTCGATTTAACATGTTTACCGGAATCATTGAAGAACTCGGCACGGTGGCGTCGCTCGAAGCGCGCTCGGCCGGTGCGCGGCTGGTAATCGAGTGCCACACCGTTCTTTCGGACGCCACCGAAGGATCGAGCATCGCCGTGAATGGAGTCTGTCTCACCGCGCTGGCGCTCACGCCGAATTCGTTCGCCGCCGACCTCGCGCCAGAGACGCTCGCACGCACCAACCTCGGCGATCTCGCGCGAGGCGCGCGTGTGAATCTGGAACGGCCCGTGACACCGGCCACGCGCTTATCCGGCCATATCGTGCAGGGACATGTGGATGCTACCGGCGTCCTGATCGCACTTGACGAATTGGGCGACGGCAACTGGTGGCTCAAGCTTCAGGCACCAGGGGACCTGGATCGCTATCTGGTCCATAAAGGCTCCATCGCGATCGACGGCATCAGCCTGACGATTGCGGAGCTTGCCCCCGGACCCGTTGTCGGTGTCACGATCATTCCCCACACGTTCACGCATACATCGCTCGGCAAGGCAAAGATCGGCGCGCGCCTGAACGTTGAGGTGGATGTGCTCGCCAAGCACGTCGAAAAGCTGCTTACTGGAACCGCGGCGTCACGAGCATTCCGTCCTTGAGCGGTTTTTCGGACGGCAGCGCCACCGCGTCGTTTTCATTCAAGCCTTCCACTTGAGTCCTCGTAGTGTTGGATATGCCGAGCGTGATTTTTTTCCAGGCGAGCGTATTTCCGGCGAGCGTGAAGACCCCGGCCTGTCCCAGCTCACGCCGCACTGCTTCCTTGGGGATCGTCAGCGCGCCGGCGGCTTCTTCCGCAGTGATATCCACATTCACATTGGTCCCCGGCAGAAGATCACGATCCGGATTATCGATCACGCAGTAGACTTCGCCTACCTGCCGCGTGCCCAGCGCCACAATCTGGGTTGGAGTCTTATCCACCACGCCTTTCCACTGCCGTCCCGGCATCGCATCCCAAGTGATCGCCACCGGCTTGCCGCGCGCCACGCGCCCCAAATCCGGCTCGTCGACGAACACCTTCACTCGAACCTTGGTAAGCTGCCCGATGGAAGCCACCAGATCTCCTGCATCCAAGTAAGCTCCCGGCTTCAAATCGAACTGGTAGACGGTTCCGGCCAGCGGCGCGCGAATCACGCTCTTTCTCACCCGGTCTTCGGCGAGCGCCACCGCTGACTCAGCATCGCGGAGACGCGCCTCCGCGGCGGAGCGGTCCTGTGGAACCACCAACGCGCCGCGCCGCTGCTCCAACGAGCGTATCTGCTGCTGTGCTCGATCCACCTTGTCCTTGGCCTGCGTCACTTCGTAAGCTGTCGCCGCTTGCTTGGCTTGCAGCCGCACCAGGCTGTCGTATTCTTTTTGCGCCACGGCCAACTCCAGTTTTTCGCGTTCCAAGTCGCCTGCAATGGAGCTCAAATCCGAGGCGCGTCCGCCCTTCTCGATCACTTCTAATTCCGCCCGGGCTTGGGTGACGCGCGCCTGCGCCGCCGCCAGAGCCGCTCGCGCCTCGCTCGAATCCAGTTCGATCAGCGCCGCTCCTTGCTCTACCAGCGCGCCTCGCTGCACCAATATCTTCTCTACGGGACCAGGCCGCTCCGCCCGCGCCTCCGCCCATTCCATTGGCTCCACTTTTCCGTTGGTCGGGACGGAACTGGTAATCGACTCGCGCACCACGTGCGCAAACGCCAGTTCGGGCGGCTGGTTGCGGAGCGTAACGGCATACCACACGCCACTCGCGGCGATCGCCAATATCACTACCCAAAGCAGGTGGCGAAGCTTCACTGCGGCCTCGCGCTGTAGTCAAATAGGAGCTGCCACTCGGCCCGCTGGATCTGCTTTGCGGCCTGTTCCTGAGTAGTGCCCGGTTGCAGCCGCGCCCGCTCACAGAAATGCACGAAGGCGAAAGGATCCCAGCGCCCCGTTCGAAATTCGGCGTCCGGATAGAGTTTCAGGATCTCCTTCGCGGCGGACTCCAGCTTCGGGAAGATCGGGTGCTGCCCTACGCGCCGAAACCAGTACGCCGCGTTGCCCGCATCCGGCTCCTGGCGGTGCAGAATGGCGTGCCAATATTCGCCTTCGCTCGTTCTTGGATCGTCAATCAAATTGTGAGCCTCTTCGAAACACGAAAAATACAGCCACAAACCCGCTGCGGGCGCTTCCGGTTCGCGCACCCCGGGAAACAGTTTCGCCGGCTTATGCGCCGTCAATGCCCGCCTTGCCTCTTCCGACGAACAGGGCCCACACACCAGCGGCGCGCATCGCTGTCCGTTCCCATCTAGAGCGAGAATTCGCGCGACCTCAGGTCCGTATGCCGTGGGATCGAAATCCATGCGGTCGTGTGTTCATCCACTATTGTAAAGGTTGGCGTCGAAATCGGCATTGGTTCTTTCGGGCGGTGGCATGTTTGGCGCCTGGCAGGCGGGAGCGTGGCGCTCGCTCAGCCCCCGCTTCAAACCCGACTTGGTGGTAGGAGCTTCAGTAGGCTCTCTCAACGGTTACGCCATCGCGGCGGGCTGGAGCGCCGCCGATCTGTGCCACTGGTGGCAGCGGCCCGGTGTCGTAAGTTTCCAGAACCTGCCGAAAATCGTTCATGGGCTCATAGACGCCCGGCCGCTGGAGATTGAGTACGCAGTGGTGCTGGTGGACTTGCTCCGCATGAAACCACGGACGGTCAGTGGGCCGGGCATCCGTCCGGAACATCTTCTGGCCTCCTGCGCGGTGCCGTTAGCGGATTTGCCGCGGCGCATCGACGGCCGTTGGTACATCGACGGTGGCTTGCTGAACCCCCTGCCGGTGTGGGCGGCCGTCGAACTGGGCGTCACTCGCATCGTCGCTCTGAATGCCCTGCCGGAGTTCCCTTCGGCGTTGCTCCGGCCTTTCGCCAAAGCGTTCCGCGCTGTATTCGGCCACCATCCGCCCTTGCCCCCCAGTGTCGAATTGCACACTCTGACGCCGCGGTGTCCACTCGGCTCGCTGCATGACGCCTTGAATTGGAAGCGTGAGAACATCGCGCGCTGGATCGAGCAGGGTGCCGCCGATGCGTCGGATGTTGCGAAACCTCAGGAGCGCTTTGAACCTTGACTGACATGCCAGAGATGCTGCCGTTTTGTCCAAAGTGAATCATTCCAATCTAAGGAGAGTCGATCGTCTTGTCCGGACTTGGAGCAGCCTCTAGCGCTCCTGCTCGCCGCAATGTGCCAGCCAAATCCGTTCCAGGCGCTACCGTATTGAAGACTGTTCCGTACTTGCGCACGTTGTCGTGAAGCAGCTTCAATCGATGATCGGATTCGTCCGTATCAACTGTAATTTCGTACTCGATGCGCGATATCTTGGGCGGCACGTCTTGGCGGACGCCACGCAAGTGAAGTTCCACGCCGCGGTACTGGAATCGAATCATCGGTGCGACGCGTTCGATGCCTTTGATCATGCAGGCCGAGAGTGCCGCCAACAGGAGCTCTGCTGGATTGAAGGCGTCGGTTCGGCCGGCCAAATCCGTATCTAGAATGATTTCGGCCTCTTTACATCTGGCGACGCTCCCATGAGCGTCCAAACGGTAACTGGTTACGGAGTATTCCAACTGTTTCTGCTCTGGCATAGTTCGATTCCATAATGAGGGCCGCAGTGACTGCCCAACAGATTCTATGGTTTTCCGATAGAAATATGCAAGGGCCACGACAGAGGAATTCGGTCCCATGCAGATCGGACTGCCAACTGTGCTGATATGTTTGTATGCGCCGCGAGAGCACCTAGGGAGGGGTCAGTCGTAGCAGTCTCAATCCCCTTGTGATGGCAGAAAAGAATATATCACCTGCGCCAAGTGCTTCCCGGCTCTCTTTCCTGGACCGGTTTCTGACCGTGTGGATCTTTGCGGCGATGGTGGTGGGTGTCACGTGCGGATACCTTTTTCCAGGGGTAGTCCCCTTTCTGAACAACTTCAATGTCGGGACGATCTCAATCCCCATCGCGTTAGGCCTCATTCTGATGATGTATCCGCCTCTTGCCAAGGTGAAATACGAGGAGATGGGACGCGTATTCGCGCACCGCAGAGTGCTGGCTTTGTCGCTCATCCAAAACTGGGTGATCGGGCCGTTTCTCATGTTTGGGCTGGCCCTCCTTTTTCTCCGCGACAAGCCGGAGTACATGACCGGCCTGATCATGATCGGACTCGCGCGCTGCATCGCCATGGTGATCGTCTGGAACGATCTGGCTTGCGGCGATCGGGAATACGCCGCCGGCCTGGTCGCACTCAATTCGATATTTCAAGTTTTGTTTTTTTCCGTGTATTCGTACTTCTTCCTGACGGTGCTTCCCGGCTGGCTCGGTATGACATCGGTCCGGGTGAATATTTCAATGCGCGACATCGCCGAAAGCGTTTTCATCTATCTCGGCATTCCCTTCATCGCCGGTTTTCTAACACGGTTCCTGCTGGTCCGCGTGAAGGATAAGAACTGGTATGAGACCCGCTTCATTCCAAAGATTAGCCCCATCACACTGATCGCCTTGCTGTTCACTATCGTCGTTATGTTCTCGCTCAAGGGCGGCATGATTGTCCAGTTGCCGCTCGACGTCGTTCGGATCGCCATTCCTCTGAGCTTTTACTTCGTCATCATGTTCTTCGTTTCGTTCTGGATGAGTTTTCGCATTGGCGCGACCTATCCCGAGGCCACGACTCTTTCCTTTACTGCGGCGTCGAACAACTTTGAATTGGCAATAGCGGTGGCCATCGCCACATTCGGAATCAACAGTGGTGCTGCCTTCGCTGCAGTTATCGGGCCGCTGGTCGAGGTTCCCGTCTTGATCTCTCTTGTCAGTGCTTCCCTGTGGATGAATCGCCGCTACTTTGGCGGACAGTTTCAG
The DNA here is from genome assembly GCA_963779075.1 of Bryobacterales bacterium. Lineage (GTDB taxonomy): Bacteria > Acidobacteriota > Terriglobia > Bryobacterales > Bryobacteraceae > Palsa-187. Next base: position 241,546 of record CAVZWS010000005.1, on the reverse strand, counting down.
ACCAAGATTGCACGCGCGCGGGGGTAAGGAGGTAGCGGCATGAATGTTTTCGATTGCTCGATTCACGGCCGCGGCGCAGACACGATGGGCGCCTGCCGCCACTCGGCTCGCTCCAATTCGTGCGGCGCTGTATACTGCCTTCATGACCAAAAGGCGCAGAAACTCCATGCGGCTCCGTTCCTTCTCAGGGGCGCCCTTGGCGGCCGCGATCATAGGGCTGGCATTAGGCGCGGGAGCGCAAGCCCAGGACCAAAAACCACCCGATCCATCCGACATCGCCGAGGGCCTGAGACTTTTTGAACAAAAAGGTAACTGCCAGGCGTGTCACGGCTGGGCAGGTGACGGCCACAAATCCGACAGCCAGATGCCGGACGCCCCGAACTTGCGCGAGACCAAGCTCAACCGCGCCGGACTCGTCATCACCATCAAGTGCGGGCGGCTCAACACGCAGATGCCGGCCTTCGATAAATTTGCCTACAGCGACGGGCGATGCTACGGCAAAAAGCAGGCCGACCTGAAAGCGTATCCGACCCGCATGCCCGATCCTCCGGCCACGCTGCAGCAGCGCGAGATCGACCTGATTGCCGACTTTATGATGGAGAAGATCGTCGGCAAGGGTCCTATGAATCGCGCCAAGTGCGTCGAATTCTGGGGCACCGAAACCGACGTCTGCAAGGCGTTGCCAAACTAACGTCGTGTCCTAACTCGTCCGTTTCAGGGCTAGGGTTTCGAGCCGATGACAACCTCAGGCCTGTCCACGGGGTAATTTATAAACTGCACTTCTATCCCCACGGCGCGGAATGCGGACTGGATAGCGGCAAGTGTCGGCGTGAGCGTGATGAACCCGGGCGGTGGGACATTTACGCCGGATACCGGGAGGTTTGGGTTTGGAGCGGCAGCCCCGCGATTTAGCACGCCGACTCCGATAACCTGGATATCGAGGTGGTTCGCAATGCTGGCTTCATTTTGCACATTCCAGCTTGCCGATTTGAATAACGGTAGAAACTGCTTAGCAAAATTAAAGCTCTCATCGCCACCGCCGGAGGTATACCCAAAGTCAATCGTCCCGCCCGGAAGCGCCCTAAGCGCGGTGACAAAGTCCGCCTCTTGCTTCGTGGTCAGCTTTCTAGGCCTAATGCGCTCTTGGAGTTCCAAGAGTTTAAGCTCCGCCGTTGCTGCCCTCTCCTGCTGCTTGGCCATTTCTTTTTTGGCATCCGCCGTGTCGTGCTCCAGCCCCGCGACCCGCGCGTCTGCGTTTGCCGCTCGTTCCTGCTGTTTACTTAATTCCGTCTTGGCTTCGGTCAAACCTTTGTCGAATTGCCTTAACTGGGACTCTTGTCGTTTGTTGATGATATTCCCGGTAATTAATGCCCCAGCTCCGAACACAAATACAAGGAACGCCGCTAGCACCGTTCCCATGTCGAAAATAGATTTCCACGCATCTACCGACACTGAGCAACTCCTCTATCGCATCGACTGGTAGTGTATCAGTTTGATTTTTCAGTCCCGCAAGAGCGCACAGACTAGGCCGGCAGAGCAAAAGCAGAGCCAAGTCCAGACAGGGAGATTGATGAGAAATTTAATTAAGGAATGAAGTCCAATCCACGACTGAGGCGCGGCGAGCCACGCGGAGAAATCGCTACCCGAGATAAGCGGCAGAGCTACGGACGCCATCGTTAAGTCAGGCCAGTGGCCAGTTTTGAGCCACATATAGAATTGCCAGGTGACCACTAACGCGGCTAGAGCTATGCCACCGCCTCCGAGCAACACAGCCGCCAGCGCTCGCGTGTCGCTTGTCTCTTTGGATTGGGCCATTAATACCAATAGGGCTTAGGAATGTCTTTCTCGATATCTTCGTAGCGATCCCTTTGGCGCTGTAGAGAATCTCTCACTTCCTTCAGACATTTATCGATTTCGGTCTGAAACTTTTGATCCATAAGAACGTCCCTTCCTCCCGAACTAACGTCGCTCGAGATTTAATTCAGCGCAAAGACGAACAGGTAGCTAGAATCCTGGAAGTTGTCGTATTTCACAGGATGCAAGTGGCGTCCGCTGGTTTGAACCGCCAGATACTGTTTGGTCCCCACCGAGTAAGTCACCGGCGCGCCCTTTAGCGCGGTGCCCACGTTGAAGCGCCACAATTCTTCCAGCGTTTCGTCGTTATAGGCCACCACCCACCCGTCCTGCAGGGCCGTGAACACCAGGCCGCCCGCGGTGGCCGTGGCGCCCGATCGAATCTCGATGTCGGTCAGCGCTTTCGCAATGACCTTGTGATTGATCGTATCGAAGGCTGTAATCGAGCCATAGTAGAGGTCGCTGTTAATGGTGTGCTTCTCGCTGCCCTTTCGGTCGATGCCGCCGTTCTCGGAGAGGAACTTCGTCATTGCGCCGTTCTGTGTAAAGCAGCCCTCGACGCCCACCCCGTAAGCGATGTGCTTGACCGGATTGTAGGCGGTGGGCTGATGAGCGACGCCGCCGTGCCAGGTCGGGCAGGCTTTCTTCTCAGGGTCGCCACGCATCGCGCGCGCCACCGGGTTGTAGATCTGCACATCCATCTTTGGATTGTAGTCGGCCGGTTTTCCGGTTTCCGGATCCAGCCCCTTGGTCCAGTTCAGGTCGTTGACGTACTGTGCGCCTTTGATGAATTTTCCGTTGGTGCGATCCAGCGAATAGAAGAAGCCGTTGCGGCCGAAATGGCTGACCACCTTGCGGGGCTGGCCGTTGATGATCGTGTCGTAGAGCATGTGGACGCCGATCTCGTCATAGTCCCACGAATCGTTGGGCGTGTATTGGAAATACCACGCCAGTTTGCCGGTGTCGATATTGAGGGCCACCGCCGAATCGGTGTAGAGGTTGTCGCCCGGACGCGATTGTGGATCGTATTGCGGAACCGGGTTACCCGTGCCCCAAATGGTGAGCTTGGTCGCAGGATCGTAGGAGCCGGTTTGCCAGATGCCGCCGCCGCCGGTTTTCCACGCGTTATTCTTATCCTTCCACGTCTCGCTCCCCGGATCGCCGGGCTTGGGGATCACGTACCAGCGCCATAACTCCTTGCCGGTTCGCGCATCAAGAGCCGCAACCCAACCCCGCGTTCCTGCGTCTCCTGCCCCGTTTGCAATCAGAACCTTGCCATCCGCCGTGAGCGGCGCGGTATCGAAAAACTCCCGATTGCCGAACTCGTTGGTGCTGGCCATCATCTTGTCCCACACGATTTCGCCGGTATCGCGCTTCACTGCGATGACGCGACCGTCAGGAAGGTTGGCGATCACCAGGTCTTCCCACAACGCCACGCCGCGCGTGCGCGATGTGTTGCCTTGGTGTTTCACGCCCGGGTCGGTGACCCACACGAACTGGCCGCGGTTGGGATCGCGCGCGTCGATTTTATAAAGCGTGCCCCAGCCGTCGGAGGTGTACATGAAACCGTTGTCGATCAGCGGATTCAGTTCGTTTTCCGGGCCGTTCTGCCCGATATCCTGCATTCCGCCGAGCGCCAGTGCCCACACCATCCGCAGGGTCTTGACGTTGTCCCGGTTGATCTGAGAAAGCTTGGAGTAGCGGGTTGCTCCGTAATCGCCGTTCATCATCAGCCAGTTTTGAGGCTCTTTGTCGGCGTTGAGCAACCGGTCCTTGTTGACGGTCATTTGGTACTGGGCAAATGCCGCAACCGCGAGCCCGCCCGCCAACCCTCCAGCGAGAGCCGCCATTCTCAAAGGTCTCCGCACACTAAGCCGCATGATGATCTCCTCCTGAAGAGGATAGAGAGTCAAGCGGCGAGGGTCAAGCGGTCGTCGTATCCTGTGATAGCATCCCCGCTCGGAACAGCAGCTTCAAACGGAATTTAACGGGCGCGCAGGGGCCGGAGTCGCGGGCCGCGCTGCTATGCCGACGCCGCTTTTCCGATTCCCAGCGAATGGTCAGAGACTTCGGGGTGCACGTCTTGAGCGTGCGCGTGAAGTTCGGTTGCGATGTGGGCTCGCCGCTTGCGGATGAGGAGGATCTCACTTTCCAGTTCTTGAGAAGATTGACCGGGCACGGGAGAGGCGAGATGAGCTCGCTGCCGGAGCGTCGCAGATGCCTCATTTTCCCATTCATGGCTGAGTTCGCGTTTGAAAGCACTACACACAGGACATTGCATTCGGGGGATACCTCTCCGGATCATTCTATATCAGCGTCCGCACGGTTTGGTTGGCGGGGTGGGCGGCGGGTAGCGTCAAAAGGCCGCCCGTTCTGGATCAAAAACATTTCTAGCATGAAATGTTTTTGCAAAAGAAACCTATTTGAGAACAAGTTGTAACCCATTGCTCCATATCCTGAAGAGGGCCAAGTCCCCATTCGCGCCGTTCGCGGGAGGGAACTGTGAAAATTTCTAACGTATCGTTCCTATGGCGGAATGCAGACTACACACGCCGGTTCAGCACCGGGGTCTGCCTTCACGGCCACACCATGCATTCCGAGGAGTGCCTGTCATTTCTGCCGCGCTACCTGCACCGCGTTCCGGGAGTTTCGCAAGTCGTCAGCCGCTACCAGCGCGGGCCGCGGCCGGCTGTGGATTTCTCGCGAGCGTACTGGACGCCGCCACTCAGTCCGGCTTCCGCGCTTCACCTCGAGCGCGAGCAGATCACCCGGTTGGGCCTGCATCCGCTCGTGTCGCTTACGGACCACGACAACATCGAGGCCGGCGTCACTCTGCAGAAGACCGAGAGCGCGGATGACGTTCCGGTTTCGGTCGAGTGGACTGTGCCCTACGGAGGCTCAAGCTTCCACCTTGGAGTTCACAATCTGCCTCCTGCAATAGCCCCATCTTCGATGTCGGCAATGATGGCGTACACTGTCACCCCGGACGAGGGATGTTTGCGGGAGTTTTTGCACGCACTCGCCCGGATGCCGCAGGTTCTGGTGGTCCTCAATCATCCGTTCTGGCTGGAAGAAGGCATTGAAGAAGCCCTTCATCGGCCGGCTCTTGATCGTTTCTTGCGCGAGTATGTTCATTGCCTTCACGCCTTCGAGTTGAATGGAACGCGCAAATGGCATGAGAACGCAGCGGTCATGGAACTAGCTCGGGCTCACTCCCGGCCCGTCGTCTCAGGCGGAGACCGCCACGCGTGCGAGCCGACCGCTTGCCTCAACCTGACGAATTCCCGATCGTTCTCGGAATTTGCGTCGGAAGTGAAGGACGGCCACAGCTCAGTCGTGTTTCTCCCGCATTACCGCCAGCCCATGGCATTCCGAATTCTCGAAGCAAGTTGTGAAATTCTAAAGCGGTATCCTGAGTTCCCGGGCCGGGAGCGTTGGATTGATCGCGTGTTCTATCGCACCGAGGACGGAATCGCTCAAAGTCTTGCGACGCTCTGGGAAAATCGTGAACCTTTGGTGGTAGTGCCACTCAGCGGCGCACTTCAGTTTCTGGCAACAGCCCGGGTGCGGATGGCTTTACGGCTCTTGATGTCAACGCAGGTGGAGAGTTTACCGTGAAATCGCTATCGTGCCGGATCGTCTCTTCGATACGAGATCTTTCTCCCGAAAATGTTGCCCTGCTTCTCGCGATCGGTTTGGTGGCGGGCATATTTCCCATATGGGGCTTTCCGACCATCCTGTGCATCCTGGCCAGCTTGGTGACGCGAGTGAATTTCGCGGCACTCCAGGTTGTGAATCAACTCTCCTGGCCGCTGCAGATCGCTATGCTGCTACCGCTCGCGCGCCTAGGATCGAGGATCATTACGCCGTCGAACGAATTCGCGACGACGATCGCGGGCAGAGTGGGGATAGCGGCTCTGCAAGCCGTCGCCGGCTGGTTTTGCATTTGCATTCCGCTTGGGCTATCGCTGTATTTTTCGCTGGTATGCATTCTGCGGCGCAATGGAGCCGCTAACACGCTGGAAGCAAATCTTCCCGCCTGAAAAGAGCCAGTATTATTCGGACCACCATCCTCGCCGCTGCTCTCCTCGTTTTCACCACAGCCGCCCTTGCGGTTGAGCTTAGGGCCGAAACCATCGAGGCTTTCAGCAGATTCATCGCCTCGGTTGAGATGCGCCTGGAGCCGTGCTTCAAGGGTTACCATTTCCTGTGGTCCGACGAATACCCGGGCGTGCGGCAGCAGTTGCTCAGTGGCATGGTGGTCGCCCAACCGGTGGAAGGAAACGGCATCGTTCCGCTCAAAGGCGGCCTGGTACAGGATTGGAGAGGAGCAGTTTTTATTCCCCACGCCACCTTGCGGGATGTCCTGTCGATTGTGCAGGATTTCGATCACCACGGCGACTTCTATAAGCCCGATATAGAGAATGCGAAGATCGAATCCCGCCAAGGCGACGAGTTCCTGGTCTTCATGCGGATCGTTAAGGCGAAATTCATGCTCTCCGATGTGCTCAACACCGAGCAGGCCATCCAATTTATCCGCTTGGATCCTCAAAGGGTCTACAGCCGTGCCCACAGCAAGCGCATTAACGAGGTCGCGGCACCGGGTCGAACCGCCGAGCATGAGTTGCCCATTGGCCGGGATCGCGGTCTTCTATGGCGCCTGTACGGCTATTGGTTTTATGAGGAGCGCGATGACGGCGTTTATATCACCTGTGAATCGATCACGCTCACTCGCGATATTCCCTTCGGCATGGTCACGCTGCTGGGCCCCGTGATCCACGATCTTCCCGGCGAGGCGCTACGCAAGAGCCTCGAACAGACCCGCAGAGCCGTCCTGACTCAGAACAGCAGCTTCAAGCCGAACTGAATCTGCCGCGCCGGCAACGTCGTGGTGATCGTGCCAAACGACGAGCTGCCGAAAACGTTGCTCGGCGGGCCGAAGTTCGTGTGGTTCAGCACATTGAAGAACTCGCTGCGGAATTGCAATTTGATGCCTTCCGTGATGCGGAAGTTCTTGTTGACTGCGAAGTCCAACTGCGCCAACCCGGGAATCCGAAACCCGTTGCGGCCCAGATTGCCGAAAGGAGCGCTCGCGGGCGGCGTTGTGAAAGTGTAGCCGGCGAAGAAGGTCAGCAGACTTTGTGGCGTGCTCTGGCCGGCGCCGCTGCCGGATACGTTGGGACGCACGAAGGCTTGGCCTCGATACTCGGCAATCGCACCGGTCACGTCGTTGGCCGCCGCCGGCGTATAGTACACGTTAACGGGCAAGCCCGTATTTGCGGTATTGATTGCATTCACATCCCACCCGCCAAGCACGGCGTCAAGAATCGGATTCACCCGGTTCATAAACTTGCGCCCCTTACCGAACGGAAGCTGGTATAGAACGCTGGTAACGTTAATGAATTTGACGTCGTAGCTGCTGGGGCCCCGCTCCGCTGCTAGATTTCGAATATTCTGCGGGTTCGCTCCGGTGAGATTGGAATAGTATTCCAGCGCCTGTTCGGAATCGCCCAGCGCTTTTCCCCAAGTGAACGAATTCAGGAAGTACAAGCCGGCCGAGTAGCGATGCTCCACGCGCGCCGAAAGCCCGTTGTAGTTGTTGTTGCCCGCCGGATCCACCCAGGTGAGAGCGCCGAAACTCTGATCCGGCCGCCGGGCTTGCACGCCGAGTGACTGGCCCGGGAGGTTGGGAACGGCTTGGTTGTAGTCGGCGATAATAGGCATCCGCAGACTGTGGCTGCCGTTATAGGCCAACTCCACCACCGTATCTTTAATGACCTCGCGCTGAATTGAGAGCACCCAAGACTGGATGTAGGGCCAGCGGGTGTCGGCCGGAATGTAATCGTTGTTGCTGTTAATTGGATTGAAGGTGCTGGCGATGCCCGCATTGAAGCCGGTCTGCGTCGTGAGAAAACCGGGGGTTCCTGGGGCTGCGGTATTGGTAAAGGTTCCGAAGATCGCGAGGGGGCCGTTGATGCCTTCGATCGCGCTCCCCGGCCGGTTGAAGAACGTGTAACTGATTCCATACCCGGCGCGGATTGAGGTCTTCGAGTCCAGACTATAGGCCAAACCCAGGCGCGGCCCATAATCTTTATAGTCCGGATGCACCAGGGCGCGATTGTAGAGGCTGCCGCCGGTGGCCCGAACCAGTTTATTCGTCGACGGATCAAAGTTCGACCATAGATTGTCCCGTTCCCAAACCGGTGTCGCGAACTCCCAGCGTAGGCCTACGTTCAACGTCAATTTGGGCGTCACGCGCCAGTCGTCCTGAACGTAAAGGGAGTGGACGTGTTGCCGCATATTGGTAACCAGGTTGCTGCCTTGCGCGATCGTGCTGGGGAGGCCGAAATAGAAGTCGGCGAGGTCGTAACTAGTTGCGTCGGCGGGAATCGTGCAACCCGCGACTTGACCCAATTGAGCGCAGGTCGGCTTGCTGTATTGGTTGTTGTAAGTATCGGCCCCGTACAGCGGGTTGATGTCGAGAACCTCCGTGCGTACCGTCAGAAACTCATAGCCCACTTTTATGGAATGCCGTCCGCGGATGAACGAGTAGTTGAGCTTGGGATTAAATGAAGTCGGGTTTTGGAACTGAGGATTGGTGGCTTGTCTGCCAATTGTGGGATTGCTGAAGCCGGTGATGACTTGAGTCGGGAAGCCACCCGCTAAGTTCGACGGCAGTCCTTTGATTCCGAATTGCGCGGCAATGTCTGTTCCGCCCAGGTATGGAGGCGCTTTTCCGCCGAGAACGTGACTGAATCCCAAGCGTCCTTCCAGCAGCGAAGTAGGCGACATGGTCCAGGTATAACCGGCGGCTGCCTGTTGCTGAATGGCGCGAATAAAACCGTTGCCGTCGCCGCCGGATGGTCCCGGATCGGCAGGCCCAAAGTACGATATGTCCTTCCTCTGGCTGAAGCGCAAGAACGCGCTCATACTGCTGGTGACCTGATAATTGAGCTTGGCGTCGTACTTGTCGCTGTAATCTTTGAGAGGTATGGTTTCCACCAGGTTGTTCGAGCGGGTGGTGTTGGAAGGCGCCGCCAAGCCGGCCAGCGCCGCTGCGGCGAACGGATTGATCGCCGCGACTGGAATCTTGGTGTTGGCGGGATATACCACGCCAGTCAGCGGATTGACCACGGTTACCGGCAGGATTCCGGCGCGGTCGTTGGTGCTCGGAACGGAGTAAAAATTCAAATAGCCTTGCTTCTGCCGCAAGCCCTCGTAATCTCCGAAGAAGAATAATTTGTCTTTGATGATGCGCCCGCCGATGGTGGCGCCAAACTGGTTCCGGTGGAACGTGGGCTGCACGAAATTCGAGGGCCTTTGGCCGAAAACGTAGCCGATCGCGTTCAAGTCCGTATTGCGCAGGAACTCGTAGGCAGTGCCGTGAAACTGATTGGTTCCCGATTGCAGCACCGCGTTCACCACGCCACCGCCCACGCGCCCGTATTCGGCGCTGAAATTACTCGTGATCACCCTGAACTCCGCCAGTGCGTCCGGCGAGGGCTGCACCACCTGGGCGGAGTAGTTCTGATTGCTGGGCCCGTAAGAGTTATTGTCTACACCATCCATTAGGAAGTTGTTGTAGGTGCTCCGCATCCCGTTGACGTTGAACGCGCCTTCGCGCGGAGTGCCGGTGGGTCCGAACGCGACTGCCGCGGGCGAGATATGGACGTTGGTGGAAAGTAAGGCGAGGTTAGCGTAATCCCGGCCGTTCAGCGGCAATTCAACGATCGCTTGCGTACCGATCACCTGACTGTGTGCGCTGGTATCGGTTTCGACCAGACTGGCCTGGCTGGTGACGGTCACGGTTTCGGTCACCGCGCCAACCTGCAGAGCGGCGTCCACACGCTGCCGAGCGTTCACATTAACCGCGATGCCGGCGGATGAAAACTTCGAGAACCCAGCCACCTCGACGGTGATGGTGTAGTGACCCACTTTCACATTGAAGAAATCGTAGTTGCCGCTTCCATCCGTCGTGGTCTTCGCCGCAATGCCGGTATCCTCGTTCGTCAAAGTCACGGCAGCATTCGCCACCGGGTTCTGCGACGCGTCGCGAACGGTACCGAGAACTTCGGACGTTTCAAACTGGCCGAACGCAAGCGCCGCGAAAAAAAGAAATCCCGCAAATACTTTGGTACTAGGCATGTCATAACGTTGCCACAGGAAACGTAACCGGCATGTGAACGATTGACGACACTTCAGTTAACGCTGCCGCGGCAAAGTTGTCACAGCCCTGGAACCGAAAATTAACACGGGCGCGTTATCCTGGCGCTATTCTCAATAGACACATGAAACGGCCAATGCGAATTCTCCTGTGTTTCTGCGCCGCCATCGCGAGCCTTGCCGCGAAGCAGCCGCTGGTGGTGGTTTCGGTTGACGGTCTCGACAACCGCTATCTGACCAACGCCGATCGGATGGATCTCAAGATTCCGAATCTGCGGCGCCTGATGCGCGAAGGGCAGGTTTCAAAGGGCGTGATCGGCGTGGTTCCCACCGTCACCTGGCCGTCGCACACCACCATGATCACGGGCGTCGATCCCGTGAATCACGGCATCCTGGCGAACTGGCGTCCCCCGGGTGAAAAATATCTCGACTACTCGCAGATCAAGGTGCCTACGCTGATTGGCGCGGCGCACACGGCAGGGCTCACGATTGCAACCATAAACTGGCCGGTTACCGTGGATGCCCCGGTCGATTGGAACATTCCCGAATACTTCTCTACGCGCCGCGGTGCAGCACAGGATAGGCGGACTGTCGAGAGTAAATCGACGCCCGCCGATCTGTTCGAAAACATCGCCCAAGCGTACCCGTCGTTTCCGCAGGAGTGGATGGATGACCGCAATCGCACGCAGGCGGCAATGTATCTGCTGCAACACGATAAGCCCCAATTGCTGCTGATCCATCTGGCCGATTTGGACTCTGAAGAACACGAAAACGCTCCCTACACACGCGAATCGAAGGCCATCGTGGAAAGAGCCGACGATCTGATTGGTCAGATTCTTTCGGTGTTGCCGGCCGGGTCCGCGCTAGCGGTAGTGTCCGATCACGGCTTTGAAAAAGTGAATACGACGGTGGATCTGGTATCGCTGGCGAAGCACCAGGGAATCACGAATCTGGTTCAGGGCGGAGGCATTGTAGTTGCGCCGGATGAACGTGCGGCTGAGTTCCTTCGCCTGACCGCAAAGGATTCGCGCTACGGCATCGGACGCGAGATCGGGAAGGACGAATTGGCGAAGTTTCCATCATCGCTTCCGCCGAATCCCGCGGCGGCGTTTGAGCCAGCCGACGGTTTTATGTTCACTTCCTCTGCCAAGGGCGAAGTTGTCTCGCATCCCGAAGAGATTGGCAACCATGGCCACTGGCCGATGCGCTATCGCGCGGTGTTTATTCTGTGGGGAAAATCTATCCCGCATGAAACACTGCCGGAGTTTTCGATGAAAGAGATCGCTGGCAAGTTCGCTGGCGTCATTGGAGTCGGTTTCTAGCAGGCACTTCAATCAACTGGCGCCGGTTCCTGAACGGCAGTCTCCGCCTGCTGGGGGAGGGCTGGGGCCGTCTGGGCCGCCACTGCCACGGCCCGCTTGGCTCGGGCCACCTTCTTCACCGTCTTTGCCTTTGGCGCCTTCTTCGCCGTCTTGGCTTTTGACGCCTTCGCCACCGTCTTTCTAGCAACAACCTTCTTTCGAGCGGGTGCCGCTTTCTTCTTCGCGGTCCGAGACGAGACTTGCGTGCTGACAGCCTCCTTCACGCGAACCACGGCAGCCTTCAAATCCTTAAGGACCTCGCTCAATTGGGGTGCGCCTTTCGCAAGGCGCCGCATCACATCCGACGTCAATGACTCGATTTTAGCTATTCGCTTTAGAGCCTTATTCGCTTTCATGACAATTCCTTTCAGTCACGCTCGACGATGGCCGCCAGAACGATGTCATCGCCCTTCAACTAAATGATAAGCACAGGAAATCAAAGCTGTTGGTTCACGGAAGTATAACACTTTACGCGGCCCCGGCCGCCTTTCGCTTCGGGCCGCTTGTCCCCCCGATCTCAGAGATCGACAATTTGCGCAGCATGGACCGCTTCTTTTGTTGATGAAGCTGCATCCGTTCGAGGACGTTATCGAGGAACCGGACAGCATCGATAACATGCGGGCCCTTGTTGAGCATCACGCATTCGGCGCGGCCGCTCATGGCCGCGTCAGTTACCTCGGCTCGCGAGGGTTGGCCGGTTTGCGCCATATTCTCGAGTACCTGAGTAGCCCAGATTATGGGCACGTGGGCCGCCTCGCAAAACCACAGCATTTCTTCTTGCACCTCGGCCAGTCTTTCGAAGCCGACTTCCACGGCCAGATCACCGCGTGCGACCATCACTCCCAGGGGTGGTGTCCTCAAGCCTGCCAGCAAGATGCGCGGCAGGTGATCGAACGCCGCGCGATTTTCAATTTTGAGTACGACTCCTATTCCGCTAGCGCCCAACTCCGCGATGTGCTTGGCCAGCAGGATCACGTCTTCCGGACGCCGTACGAACGAAAAACCCACCATGTCGGCAAACCTTACGACGAAGCGCAAATCCGTCAGATCCTTATCCGTCAGTGCCGGTAAGTCGATTTTTGTATCGGGAAGATTGATGCCTTTATCCGAGCGCAGCTTCGAGCCGTCGTGCGCGGCATCGGTAATCTGAACTTCGAGTTGCTTCTTGCTCGCGCGCTTGATTACGCCTTCGATCTTTCCGTCATCGAAGAAGATCCTCTGACCGGGCCGAACATCCGCAAATACTTGCGGGAGCGTGCATGGAATGTGCGGAAGATTCTTCAGCCGTCCTGATGGGCGCCTTCTTAGAGGACCGCCGGGTTGCTCACCGCCGGTCACAATCAGGCGATCACCGCTTCGCAGAATCAGCGGTTCTTCGATCGCGGGGAGTGCGCCCACCTGAGACTCAATCAAGGTCCTGCCCGCGCGCCGCAATCGGACCAGGGCGCCCTGCAAAACGTGGGCACTCCGCGTCGACCTCGCCTCTGCCCCGTCCTTGGCGGTGCGCACCACATCGAGCGCGCGCATTCTACCTCTGGTATCCTTGACGAATACAGTATCCCCTTTGCGAAGTAATTTCAACAGCGATTGCTGCACCGGAAGAACGATCAGGTCGCTCGAAGGCGCACTCGCGATGCCTGCATGACTCAACCAGATGCGCGCGGGTGACGTTACCAAGCCACGTACGTCCCGAGTTGGTTTCCAATGGACCAGGTGGTGTATCGCCTCTATCGGTCCCGTGCGCAATTTCGGCCCCCCCAAGTCCATGAGCACCTTGCACGGCCGCCCGATTTCGCTTTCCGCGCGCCGCAAATTTTCCACCATGCTGCGCCAGGCGCTTGCATCGTCGTGGGCGCAGTTGACGCGCATCACGTCCATGCCGGCCCGCAACAGATCCCGCACCAATTTGTATTCAGCGGCTGCTTCCGACGGCATTGTAACCATGATCCGGACTCCGCGTTCTGCTGGTTCCGGTCCGAGGAGTTCGTTGGTGTGTTGAGCGAGAAGATCGGGGCCGGTCTCAAAATCGACCGGTGGAAGCGTTTCCGCGTTCCGTGCCAGTTTGCGCCGGTCGAGTTTGTGGAGAGCAGCCAACACGGCGTCGAGACCGGCCAACGTTTGCGCCTCTACGCGTCCCAAAGAAGAGAGACCGAAGGCCGACAAATCCCTTTGGAAGTCGCGCAAGTCGTATTGCCGAAGACCCAAATAGTGAATCAGATTGCGCGCACTTGCGCGATACGGCGCAGCAACCCTGCGCAATTCAGCCGACATGGAGGTTTCCATCTTCAAGCACCGATCATGCACCGACGATAGAACCTCAATCAGTTGTTCGACAATTCGCGGTGTGAATCGGTCCAACATCGTGGGTTTCCTCACTATTTAGTCTTGCACTTTGTCGTCCGCGCTCACGCATGTTGGCAAGACGAGGCTTCATCGATTCGTAACATTCATCTGGTAGCCGATCAGAGATGTACGGCCCATCCGTTGGCGTGCCCACTGCAGTGGGAGCCGGTCGCAGCCCAGTAACATTTCCCCCCTGAATTGTTTTGAGCGATAATGGATCAACTGCCATGCCCAGCTACCGCATCCACCGCTTGAAGGATCATCTTCATCAGTCGTTTCGTCTGGCTCCGCACGTCAGCGGCTCGGCAAACGTCAAACCGCGCGACTACGAACCGGGCGACTCGATCGAAGCGTCTACACCCTACGCGGCGTTCTTCGCGCTCAAGGAAACGGCCGCGCCCCTCGCCCCCGGCGATCTGCTCGAGACCGAAGGCGGGGCCTTGTGCATTTACAAGTTCGTGGGTTTCGAGGAGGCCCAATGGATACTCCCCGAAGCCAAGCCAGAGACCGTAACCGAGGAAGTACTAGTAGATTCCCCCACCTGGTAAGGTTGCAATCGTGTTTCATAGTGTGCGCGGCGGCGTTACACTAGTCTGAGATGGTAGGAAGTAACGGGCGGGAGACGCGCATTAACTCTTTCGCCTTGGTGTCGTATCTCCCGGGGGCGCTGGCCGAATTGTTGGATGAGATTCGCCACGATTTTGCTCCGGAGTCGCGAGCCAAGGCCCATGTGACTATCCTTCCACCGCGTCCGCTCATTGAATTCGCCGGGGAAATGCCCGGTGATGCCGTCGCTGAAGCCATGGACGAACTGAAGGTTCGCGTTCAGGAATTTCCACCGTTCAAGATCGACCTGGGTGACATCGAGGTCTTCAAGGATACCCAGGTGATCTATGTTTCGATACGGACCGGGTTAGCGGAACTGGAGTGCATGCATTCGGCGCTCAACACCGGCCGGGTGGCTTTTCAGGAGCCGTATCCATACCATCCGCATGTGACCATTGCCCAGGAACTGGCGCCTGATGATGTCCACAATGCCGCTCAATTCGCCCGCTGGCGGTGGAGCGAATTCAAGCATCCCCGCAGCGCCTGGATAGACCGCCTCGCTTTTGTCCAGAACACGCTGGAGAACTGTTGGACCGATCTCGCGATGCTGAACCTGGGTAGCCCTGTCGTTCGCTAAGCGTCGTTCGATAAAATACGCGTCATGTCCCAGATCACTATCCGCCGCGCCACGCCGGAAGATGTGCCTGCGTGCGGCCCCATTTGCTATCAGGCGTTCTTCGATATCAACTCAGCCCATAATTTTCCTCCCGATCTGCCTTCTGCCGAGCACGCTGTCGGGCTTCTCACCATGATGTTTTCTCACCCCGGTTTTTACTGTGTAGTAGCGGAATCGGATGGCCGCATCATCGGCAGCAATTGCCTCGACGAGCGCTCTCCTATTGCGGGTGTTGGACCGATCACGGTGGAAACAGGTGCACAGAACGCCGGCGCGGGACGCAAGCTGATGGATGCCGTCCTCGCGCGCGCCGCTGAACGAAAGTTCACGGGCGTTCGTCTGCTGCAAGCCGCCTTTCACAACCGGTCGCTGTCCTTGTATACCAAACTAGGCTTCGATGCCCGCGAGCCGATCTCCACCATGCAAGGCCCGCCCATCCAGAAGCCCATGGACGGATTTCACGTCCGTCCTGCGCTCCCATCCGACCTCTCGGCCTGTAACCGGCTTTGCAGCAAGGTTCACGGCCATGATCGCGGCGGCGAACTTGCCGAGGCCATCCAGCAGGGTACGGCCAAGGTGGTGGAACGCACCGCGAGCATCACTGGCTACACGTCTTCGATGGCCTTCTTCGGACATTCCGTGGGGGAGACGGTTCGCGATATCCAGGCCTTGATTTCGGCTGCCGACAGTTTTGGCGGACCCGGAATTCTGGTGCCCACCCGCAATGCCGAGCTGTTCCGCTGGTGCCTGGAGAACGGCCTCCGCGTGAAGTATCCGATGACATTGATGTCGGTGGGCATGTATCAGGAACCCGCCGGGTCTTTCCTGCCTTCGGTTCTTTTTTGACGCGCGAACATCACTACCGCATTACGACTACCTCGGCACGCGAACCAGCGATTACCGCGCCTATTCGCGGGATCATGAAATCAAGATTGCCGGCAAGAGCGCACCGCTGGCGAGTTCGTCCGACCCTTCCTTCCGCGGCGACCCGGTGCGCTAAACGCCCGAAGAATTGCTGGTCGCCTCCCTGTCCGCGTGCCATATGCTCTGGTTCTGCACCTGTGCGCGGACGCCGGCATCGTAGTAACCGAATATGAGGACGCGGCCAGCGGAGCGATGTCCGAACACATCGTGCCAGGGCCGGAGGCCGGCTCCGGCGAATTCACCCGTGTGGTTTTACGGCCTCGCGCCGTGATCACCGATTCCGCCCGCATCACCGATGCCATTGGCGCTCCATCCGCGCGCTTATGATTTGTGCTTCATTGCGCGCTCGGTGAATATCCCGGTGGAACACGATCCGGTGGTTGTGGGCGCTTAGAACATCTCCAGTTGACCCTCGGGCTTCGACGCCTTCACCATCTTCCGGCGCGCCCCGATCACTCCCACCACCAGTACCTCGCGTAGGGCCACGCGCGGGACAAAGATTCTCTGATTCTGGAAACTCGGGTCAGGAGGGGTGATGAAAAATCCATTTGGTTCCAATAGCATGAGGTTATTCGCCAGCATGCCTTCGGTTGAGTCGTTATCTTGGAAAACCAAACGAACCCAGAGTCCCGGCGCCTTGGGGCGGCTAACGAAGGATCGGTGCTCGCGCCAGGTGTCGCCGGCATCGAAATCCCGAACAAAACAAACGGCCTTAACCTCGGAGTAGGGAACTCGCAGCAGCGTCCCGGCGGGCGTGAGCAATTCGACAGCGTCATCGGAGAAACCGCCCGGAGTTTGCACGAACCCTGCTATCGATTCCCGCTCAAAGCGGGTCACGAACACCTTTTTATTGGTCGTTAGAGCCACTTACGGGTACTTTTTGACGCTTTTCCTTCCAAACAATTTTGCAAGTATTGTATCATTGGCACAATGCAGGCGACGGTGCCTCCGTTTAAGCCACTAGCTCCGAGCATCCTGGCCTATCTCAATTTTTGCCGGGTCGAGAAAGGCTTGGCGGCAAACTCTCTGAATTCTTATCAACTTGATCTTAAAAGACTTAGTGAAGCAATTGGCAAGCCGGTGACGGAAATTCAGGCACCGGATCTGGCCAAATATGTCGAATCCTTATACAGCGGGGGCCTATCGGCGAGGTCCATCGCCCGTCATATCACTACTCTGCGCAACTTTTACCGATTCTTGCTACAAGAAGGCCAACTGGTTCACGACCCCACTGAGTTCCTGAGCCAGCCTCGGCAGTGGACCACACTTCCAAAATATCTCAACGCCGACGAACTTGATCGTCTGATCGCCGCGCCCCCTGTGGAGAAATCCACCGGGATTCGCGACCGGGCAATGCTCGAGCTGCTTTACGCAACGGGACTTCGCGTTTCCGAACTGTGCCAACTGACGCTGTCGGCGGTGGAGCGCGAAATGGGAGTCCTTCGAGTTACCGGGAAGGGCAATAAGCAGCGCATGGTGCCGTTTGGCCAGGCTGCCGGGCACGCCCTGGATCTGTACCTGGGCAGCGCGAGGCCGCGGCTCCTGAAGGGGCGCGCCAGCAGGCATCTGTTCGTCACCGCGCGCGGGAGGGCCATGACGCGGCAATCTTTTTGGAAGCTGCTGCGCGGTTATGGCGTGAAGGCCGGCATCAGCCGGGCGCTGACGCCGCACGTGATCCGGCACAGTTTCGCTACTCATTTGGTGGAAGGCGGCGCGGACTTGCGCAGCGTCCAGATCATGCTCGGCCACGCCGACATATCCACCACCCAGGTTTATACGCACGTCGCGCAGCGGCGCCTGCGAGAGACAATCGAGCAACACCATCCCCGGGCGTAAGCGCCGGGCAGCGGAATTGAGGGCAGGAGCGAATGGGCGATTACATGTTCTTACTGGAGAGCCATCTGAGCGCTGGCCAGTACCGCGTGGTCGGGCAGATGCGGGAACTGGCCGGTGAAGCTGGCCTGCCGGTCTTCTTGACGGGCGGCGCCATGCGCGACACGCTAGGTGGCTTCCCGGTCCGCGACTTGGACTTTACGGTGGAGGGTAGCGCGCTCAAGCTGGCTAAGCTGGCCGAGAAGAAGTTCGGAGCGAAGATTGTCGCCACCGACGAACACCTCAAATGTGCCGATCTGCTTTTCCCCGGCGGGATCACCGCGGAGGTGGCTATGGCGCGGCAGGAACGTTTCGCCAAATCCGGTGCACGCCCACAGGTAAGCCCCGCCACGATTCATGAAGACTTGCGCTGCCGCGACTTCACGGTAAACGCCATCGCGCTGTCGCTCAATAAGGCCTCGCTGGGCCTGGTGATCGATCCCACCAATGGCATCGGCGATATCGAGCGCAAGGAGTTGCGAACCATTCATAACTACTCGTTCTATGACGATCCCGCGCGAATGTTGCGCCTGATTCGGTTCCAGGCGCGGCTGGGCTACGCCATCGACGAGCGCACGCGCGCCCATTACGAAAACGCGCGCGAAGCCGAGATGCTTGGCAAGATTACCGGCGAGGCGCTGGGAGCGGAGCTCCGCAAGATGGCGGAAGAGCCGAACGCCGGCGATTTGATCGAAGGACTGGAGCGGGAAAAACTGTTGGAACTGTACTCACCCGCGCTGGCGGGGCCGAAAACCAATTTGCCGGCGTTTCAAAAGCTCCAAAAGGCGCGTCAAATGGCACCGGTCGGCGTGGAATTTAAGATTCATCCCCTGCCGCTGTTTCTGAACGTGCTTTTGGAAAAGCTAAATGCCAAGGAGCGAGCCGATCTCATCAAGACCGCTGGGCTCACGAAAGGGGAGGTAACCGCTTCGCAAAAGCTCGATGCCACGGCGAAGAAGCTCGAGCGCGAGTTGAAGAGCGCAAAGCTCCAGAAGGCTTCGCAGCTTTACCAGGTGCTGGTAACCGCGCCCGGCGAGGCTGTCCTGTATCTGGTGCTTCACTCCCAGCAGCGTATTGTACAGGACCGTATCAAGAATTATTTCCAGAAGCATTTGCCGGCATCGCTGGAGATTACCAATGAGATGGTGGCGGCCACCGGGGCGGCGCCGGGAAGTCCCAAGTTCCAAAAGGTCAAGGACCAGATGATCTACACGCGTCTGGACGCCCGGCCCAAGAAGCCCGCGCCCGAAGCGGAGCCCCCCCCTGGCCCACCGATGTCGAGCTTCGCTCGTGGACCCAGCGTGCGTCACACGCGCTAGACGGCCAATTTCACGGCCGCCGTCGAAGCAGCTTGCGGCGTCTGCTGCCGGCGCTGGCCATCCCCTTAGTGGACGAAGTAGACCTTCAAGGCCTCATTCACATCATCTTTGTTCAAGCTGGCGGTGCGTTTCTCGAAGGCAGCGATTCCGCGGATGATCTTCATCAGGTCTGTGGGGAAGCATGCCCGTAGTCCTTCGGGCGATTGCTTTAGGCATTCGCGTGAGACATATTCTTCCATTTCCGGGCTGCAAGAAAGTTGTTCATTCTGGCATACGCGGCGCAAGAGCTCGACGAAGAGATCCTGGCTGAGCGGCTCTATCTTGATCTTATTCCTCAACCGGCGCATGAAAGCATCTTCCGCCAGATCGCTCAGCGGCAGATTGGTTGCAAAAACCACCAGCAGCTCAAAGGGGATCTCGAAGCTGGTCCCGGACCATAGCGAGAGGATGTCGGTATGCCGGTCCAGAGGAACAATCCAGCGGTTCAGCAGCTCTCGCGGAGTGATGCGCTGGCGCCCGAAGTCGTCGATCAACAGGATTCCGTTGTTGGCCTTCATCTGCAGCGGCGCGGTGTACGTTCGGGTGACTTCATCCATTTTCGTGTCCAGCATATCCGCGCGCATTTCTCCGCCGACCTTAACCATCGGCCTGCGGCATTGCACCCAGCGCGGGTCCACATGATGTTCAAAGCCGTTCGGGGTTTGATGAATCAGCGGATCGTAAACCGACATAATCTGGCCGGCCACTTCCACTGCGTGCGGCACGTAAATAAGATCGTCGCCGAAGATGCCGGGAAGCCGTTCCGCGACACTGGTCTTGCCGTTGCCCGTCGATCCGTACAACATGATGGCTCCGCCCGTCATCAGCGCAGCGCCTAGTTCGCGGATCACATTTTCGGGGAGGACCAGATCACTCAGCGCGGCGCGGAGGCTCTCCGCAGTTAAATTAATCGCGGCGGCTTGGGCTGAAACCGACTCTTTATAATCCACCAACGGCACCGGAGCGGGTCCGGCGTAGTGGCTCTTCTTGAGCGCTACTTCCGCCATATTGCGGCCCTTGTTGCTGAGGGAGATCTCGTAATCGTCGCCCACCATGGCTCGGGTATCGCACAACTGCTCCTTCTGGAAGTGACGATACATCGCATGGATGATGGTAGAACTGAGCTTCGAGCGCTCCACCAGTTTCGCGAGTGTCATCGCGCCTTCGAAGTAGGTATACTTCAGAATCAGATCCAGAACCAGGCTGAGGGACAGCCCAGTGTCTTCCAGATGATGAGCTTCCCTGGGTTGAAAACCGCTCTGCGTTTTGGCGAACACGCTAGAATCCCCCCGAACGGTTTGTCTTACCGCTTTGCCATGGGCGCTTGGGCGCTGGGCCTTCACGAATGCAATCGAACATGCGGCAGCAGGCCTTCTCTACAGCATAATGCTTTCCTGGTTGCCTGCGAGAGCGCCCATGTAGCGCTTAAGCCTTAGGTATTCCAAGTCGAATGCCGGTACGCCAGGAAGCGCCCGCGGAAGCACGCCTAGCCGCCTAATTCGGCCGCCTCGCTGGGCACTGCCTCTACGGTTACCTTGGCTCTCAAATTCGCCACACCCGGCGTCCCGCGCTCATCCGCCACAGTCAGCGCGACCGCATCGTCGAGCCAGTCATAATAGCCGCCGTCTGGATCTTGCGCCGCCAGCGTCAGGGTGTAGGACTGGGGGCACAGGTCGCACAGAAATTGGAACACCACCGTGACCGTCTCGCCGGCATCGCGCGGGCCGATTTTGAGGTGTTCCAGTTCGGTAGTGGTCCCATACACCTCGAAACCGATCTGGGTGCGAATCAGCATCCCGATCACCGGGTCGCTCAGCGCTTCGTGGAAGCGTACCGTGGCCCGCACGCTTACATACTCGCCGCTCTTCCACACGATGGTTGGCTTGCCGTTGGCTCCCAGGGTCTCGATGGAAAGTACCTCTGCCCGCCCGTCGCCGCGCCGCGCGGAAGGGGCCAGCCGCGGCGGTATGGTTTCGCCCCAAGCTCGAATCTGATCCGCCACGGAGCGCCGGTAGCGCGTCATGGTTTCGAGCGGATCGCCCTTGGCCGCGATCTCGCCAGCTTCCAGCCACCACACTTCGTCGCATAGCGTTTCGAGCAGACGCTCCTCGTGCGAAGCTAGCAGCACCGTGGTGCCGGCGCGCCGCAAGCGGTCGAGGCCGAGCAAGGTTCGCGCGCGCACCAGGGCATCCTGCGTGGCCAGAGCCTGATCCAGCGCGAGCACGTCGGAGGGCGCGAGGTTGAGCGGCTCGCCCAGTGAAACCAGGCGGCGCGCCGGTCCGGCCTTCACTTCGCCCTGCTGGGGCTGAATCAGGCCGCAGGCCAGCTTCAGCAGTTCCGAAACGCCGGAGTTCTTCGCGCCAATCACCCCGATAATCGCTCCCGCGGGAGCACTGGCGCTAAGTTCCTTTAAGGGCCCGGCGGAGACATTGCGAAATTCAAGGGACATTCATCACATAGGATACGCCACCGGCAGGATACGTTAGCGGGATGCCTGGGGAACGGGTCTGCCGCGGCGCGCATCGGGATGGGCTGCCTCGAAGGAATGCGGGAAGAGCCTACAGCGATCCCAGATGCGGAGTCCCCGCCGGTATTGCAGCTTAGACGGACCTTTACCGCAGTCAGAGTGATAAGCTGGTTTATGTTCGTCGAGTGAGCGCCCGTAGCTCAGCCTGGATAGAGCGTTTGCCTCCGGAGCAAAAGGTCAGAGGTTCGAATCCTCTCGGGCGTACCATTCCTTAGTTTTCGCCCTTTGGAAGATCTGGTCAAAGGGTTTTCTGTATGTGGGATATACACTTACAGCATCGATGGCGCAGTTCGATAGCACCATCCGCAGCAGTTTGGCCTGTTCCACCACATTCTGCCTAACGTAAAGAGAATAGGCCTTGTTTGCGAGTTCTAGAATGCGTCTAGCATCAAGTAGATGTTGGTGGTTGGTGGTACCCTCTCCGAGGGCTAGTGCGGCCTGTTTAATTTGCGTTTCCTCCCCGGACCATTCGGCGTTCTTCCGTTGCCAGAAATCTTCGGGGATCTTGCCGTCCAATTTATCCATGTAAGCTTGGTCTATTCTGTGCCGAACCTCCGACAGCCGTTGTTCTAGCCGCGCCTTTTGTTGGGCGCGGGCCTGCTGAATACCCTGTTGATTGGCGTGCAGAGCTTCGATAACCTGCTTCAGCGCGCGATCCGGAATGTGAATGTCCTTCAGGATCTGCCCTAACCGCTCTCCAAGTTTTTCTTCCCGGACATATGGAAGACTACATTTTCCCCGGTGGCCGGTGCAATGGTAGTAAATATATTTCGCGCGCTTAATTTCCGCCGTGACGGTACAACCGTCATATGCGCAGTTCAGCAAGTTCCCGAACGCAAATTCACGCCGCCGGTACTTGGCCCGATTGCGGTTCGCCAATACTGCCTGTACTTGACCGCGAGTCGTCGGATCGATTAGCGGTTCATGTGTTCCGCTATACAGCTTGTTTTGCCAGTAAAACGAGCCGGTGTAAAACGGATTCTTTAATAGCCGGTCTATGTAACCATTTCCTAGGGAAACGCCAAACTCGGCATGCAGAAGTTTTCGCACACCAGTAAGGGAGTACCGGCCTGTGGCGTAGAGTTCGAACATCCTGCGGGCGATTGGAGCTTTTTGCGAATCTACTTCAATGGTTCGCTCTAATCTGTTATTGCGGTAGCCGAGCGGCGGGCGACTGGGGTAAATTCCTTGTTCCGCCTTCTCGCGCATTCCCTTACATACTTCTTCGCGAAGATTCTCGATGAAGTTCCGTGCCACTACAACGTGGATGCCATGCATGAACTTCGTTTGCGATTTGGAGTCTTTGCTGATTACCTGCCCTTCTTTAGGAAGATGAATCTCCGTCTTCAAATCCTCCAGTGTCACGTAGTCCCGGAAGTTTCGATAAAGACGATCCGTTTTTTCGGCAATCACCACGCGGCAGTCCGCGCTATGCTCCAAGAATCGAATCATCTCCCCAAACTGCGTCCGGCCCGCAACTTTGGCCGTTTCTATGTCAGTGAACTCACGAACAATTTTGAAATTGTGCGACACCGCGTATTCCCGGAGCAATTTTAGTTGGGCTGGAATCGAATAGCCTTCCCGCTCCTGGTCTTTGCTGGAAACACGCGCATAGATAACGGCATTCATTCAGTTTTTTCTCCGGCCAGCGCCAGTCAGCATTTGAAGTTCCCGGCGAACCGCTTCAATCTCTGGCTCCATTGCATGGATGGCTTCGTCAAGATCTTTATCCCTGAAAATTAAGCCCTGGCGGTTTTCAAGGTCGTTCTGTTGTTCCTTCAATTGCTGCAATCGATTGTACAAGACCGTCGCTCTGCTTTGGCCGGAAGTGAAAACTCCGGAACCCAGAAGTTTCCTTAGCCGCTGAATTCCATCCTTTCCGCGAAAAAATAACTGGAGCCCACACGGATCGCAGTGGCAGTATGGCTTTTGTGTACGCGCCACCCGCAGTTGCAAATCGCTACCGCAAACTGGGCACGGAAACGCCTTACCCGCGAACCAATCGGAGTCCCCCAACGTAACGTTAACGTTCGCTCTTGGCTTCATCTTGATTTTTCTGTTTCCTTTCGATCCCACGCATCCAGTAATTCGAAAAACTGTAGTACCCCTGCGATTTCCTGTGGTGTTAAAAAATCCGCCAGATTGTCTTCGCCCCGTAGGGGTGACACCGGCGGCAGCTCCGAGCGTTGGAGTCGTCGATTCATTGCGCACCGCCAGAGGCGCGGGGATTTGGCGAACCAAGACCTACAGCCCGTGCCAGCGAGTCCAAAACCACTACACGAGTTGTTTCCCGGTGGTTCATGCGGCTAATTGTTTGGAAACGGATCTTTGGAACTGCTCCAGCAACCGCTGGGAATCCAACAGATTTTCTGTGGACGGCAAAAAGGCGCGGTACCGCTTAAAGATTCTTTTGGCGTTTCTTTTCGAATGTCGGTTGACGAACTGTTTTGCGCGATGAAAACCTTGTTCGAGGACTAAGCGGTGCAGAAACAAGCCCATTGCATAGGTTGCGAGGTCGTAGCCGTCCGGACTCGGTAGAGTATTACCAGCATGCAGAAAAACGAGCCTACTGAAAGGGTCAAAGTCTGCCGCACCACGCAAACTAGCAAATGTAGATAGCGGTTCTGGGATGCGACTACCGCCGATCTGGCGTTCCACGCGCGTTAAGATAAGCCCCATCTCCGGATATCCAAAAACATTCTTAAAGCTGGGCAAAACACTCTGGGGTCCGTTCTCGCGCCTAGCGGCCTGCTTAAGACTCGCGTATTGGTTTTTCAGTTCAGCGATCTTGTTGTAAATCCGGAAAAAATTTGGGCGCTTCCCGAAGTTGAGAGTCTCTATTCCGTTTTTTCCCATCTTGGAGAATTGCAACTCGTCGGGGTCCGATACGCCCATCCCGCTTGTGAAACGTTTGAATGTAACGCCAAGGTTTTTTTCGAACCATTCGACTGGTACGCCCTCTACGTCAGCCGCCAGATCGACTCTCATCACTTGTAGCGGCCCCGGTGGGGTGTCAAAAATCCGATTTATCTGATGGCGCATCTGGGAATACGTCATTACTCCGGTGTCCAGCAATTCCAGCTTGTGATTGCCCCTCTTATCTCTCGTACAGTGGGTGTGAAGTACGACCGGATAACCATGTTTCCGGAGATCGGCGGAGGCTAAATAGTGGCGAGAGGGTCGAAATGGCCCTTTGGGATCGTTGCGGATATCTTGATACAGCGCGCCGAACTCCCGCGCGTAAGGCGCGTATCCGGGAACCCTGAGATCGACCTTGTCGATCATCACAGCATTTGCCCCTTCCGCCCACCGGCCCCGGATGCGCGCAGGCGGGGTACCGCGTCACAGTGACGCAGGTTGCAGGCTATTAGACGCGCCTGCACCCCGGCCCCTTCGGGGCCGTCCTCGGCGGCTTCGGCCTTCGGCCTCACCACCTGCGGGAATTTTCTGAGCCATGAGGCCCCCACCACCAGCAGCAGACGGAGAGTCAGCATTAGCATAGGCGGGGCTTTCGCCCCGCCTACTTCGGCTGCTGTATGGCGCCGGGCCATTCGGTTATTGCTCAGCGAGTCGCATTCCTGCGGAGCTCGCCTCCTCTTCACCGAAACTCTATCCTTTAGGAAATTCACAGACACCACTACTTATTCGCGAGTTGGGCGGATAGCTTATCGCGCAGCTTTCGAATACCGGGCTTGAGTTGCTTCGGCGTTTTCCTCGACCTTAGGGCCTTCTCGGCACCCCTTAAGAGCTGCTCTGGGGTAAGCTTGTGCTTTGGCAAGTGCGTCTCCTTGTCGTCCCCTTATGGCAAGGGGAGGTTGGCTGAAATTAGATTCGCCGATATCAGGAAAAAACGCAGTTACATTACGAATGCCCAAAAATGTAACGAAAACGCGCAGTTGGAGGGATAAACTCGATCCTGAAGGTCTTGCCTTCCTGGATGCTCATCGAGTTGCACGGTCGGCCTACAGGGTACCTGACGGGCAGATCCGAGATCTCGGTGCTTGGCTAAGGGATTTAGGCACGGTTGTGAAAGATTTCCCCGAACCGCCAGATTTTGGGGACGCGCGCACTATCACCTTGGATAAGGACTTCATCGAACTCCTTAAACTCGCTGAAATGCCGCTCGCGCATTCGCTGAAAGAGGGCGACAACGAAGTAGTTCCCGGATTAGCAGATATGCTGGAAGGCGCCCAGACGTGCGCAGCCCTTCTCGAACGCGGTCCCCAAGCTCGTCTTCAGATCTACTTGGTGATCGGATTCGGATATCGCCTTCTCCGTCCTTTATGGGAACACTCGCGATTTGAACAGTTTGGTAAAGACCCGCTTGATCAAGAGAAGCTTTCGAAGCTGATAGCTCTCGGTCTCGAGACTGCCGCGAAGCTTCTCCGCGGACAATGGAAACCCCCTAAAGGTAGAATTGACGGCGAACTAGTGGGTCTTGTCAACGTGATTCAATGGTGCTCATCGGCTCCTCTGACGCCCAAGGAGATGCACGAGGCGGTGTCCCACGCTGGCATCAGCGTCCCGGATGGTGACGCTTGGAAGGTGTGGCTCCATCGAGCGAGGAAACGAAAACTGGTGGATCCTCCGAAGGCTCACAAGGAGATTGAGATCGCCTTAAACGAGGATGGGTCCGTCGATTTGTCTTCTCTTAACCCTGAATCTATGCGTGCCCTTCAGCGCGCATTTCGGAAGCATCAAAGGATCGCCGCCGATGCCCCGGCGTAATAGAATCACAACCAAAACCGCCAAGGGAACCAAGGCTTCGCAGAAGGGCCAGCGTCCCACGACCCCGTGCACCATCCCTGGGCCCATTGACCCGGCAGTTCTCAATGCCTTTGCGCCGCAGCACCATGACGAGAGGGACTCAATTCGGAGTTATGTCGAATGGCAATCGCCTAAGGAGAAGGTTACCTACGTTGAGAAGGTTACCAGAGAGAATTTTCGATCGTAAGATGGATGCCTATGATGTGCACACCGATGGCGAACGGTACTGGGTTATAACGCAACCCACGAACCTCTACTCACAACGGCTTTTTCCAAGTCTCGACTATACGCTTTCATTCCACGTCGGGGTGACCGCGAGAATGATGGCTGACCGAAAATCGAACGCTACTGATGAGCAGCAGGACCGCCTCGCAGCAGCATGGCGTCGGTGGACGCAGGCCGCAGAAGCTCTTGACCATGCAGATGAGTCGGAAGAATTCCAAGCTGTGGGCATGCGTTGCCGGGAATGCTTGATCGCTATGGTCCGAGCGGTTGCCCAGCCTGCGATGGTCCCCGCCGGGACCGAACATCCCAAGGCCGCCGCTTTTATCCAGTGATCCGAATTGATTGCTAACGCGGTTGCGTCGGGAGCGAGTGCCAGTGAAGTACGCGGCCATCTAAAGGCAATGGCTCGATCAACGTGGCAACTGGTGTCATGGCTAACGCATGCTGGGAATGCAGCTCGATTTGATGCTGAGATGGCTCTTGATGCTACGGAGGGTACACTTTCGGCTTTTGGTATGGCGGTCATTCGCCGCGAGCGAGGCACCCCAGACCGCTGCCCGCAATGCACTTCCTACCGCCTTAGCTCTATCCACGTACCTGAACTCGACATAGACCCACCGTATATAACACGTTGTGAAGTGTGCGGCTGGAACGGCGCGCCGGGGATGGCGTCGGGATCGCGGAAACCGAAGAGAGGAAAGTTATAGGCCACTTTGCACCACTACACCACCTAGCCATGTAACGCGCAAACAACCGCAGGTGACGGGGGGGAATTTCACTTCGACGGTTTGCCGACTATACGTCCAGGTGGATCTTCCAAATTTTCCGTGACGGCGCTGATCCCCAGGATTACAAACGCCGATAGTACGAGTGGGATGTATCTGTTCTTAAATTAAGGAGCCAATGAGCCAAGGTCACTCTCCCTTAAAACAACCCTTGCGCAACTGGCTTCGCGAGTACTTAACGCCATGGCTGCTTCAGGCCCTTCTGAGTATGGGTTTATCGCTTTCCGTCCTCTTGATCCAGGGAATGCTTCTCAGTGTAGTCGCGCCCGAATTTCTTGCGTCAGGGCAAACAAGGAGTTTCAAAATTCTGAGTGTTGTGTCCATAGCTGTCGCGAGTTTTTTGTGCGGGACCGCTGTCGTACGGGCGTTTCGGTGGGCGTCTGCGACGGCGGTTTGGGCCTGGATTCTTCCGGTCTCATTCCTATCATTCTCAATCATTTATGATCTGTTTCTGCCTGCCATGAAGATTCATCAGCATCCCGTTTTGGAAGAATTTCTTTTCTCCCCGAGTCCGGAGATGTTGTTTTTGGTCGTCTATCCCGCGCTGGCATCTGTAATGTATTCCGCAGGGGCGCGAATGTCGATATTCCGGAGGGGGATGGGCGACGAGCAGTCATCGTGATCACCATCGTAGGATTGGATCGCTGAACCACTCTTTCATTTAAACTTATGTGCCCATCCCGGTGTCTAAGGCTTTAATGGGGAGAATGTCCCTGCAGCTGCGGATCGGCGTCGTCCTGATCACTCTCGCGATACTTTGGAACGCCGTCTGGAATTGGTGGGCCGATGCCCACAACTGGGTGCCGCTGGTGAAACCGATCTCTCTGTCCGCCGGGGACGGTGGGTCGGCGCGATTCGAGATCGACACGCCGGGGACCTATTTCGTTGCCCCCAACGCGAAGATTCCCGACGCCGGCTCGGATTACGAGTGTTTTGTCTCGGATCTCTGCGAAACGAAGCCTCCCACCATCGCCGTAGCGTGGACCGTTTCGAGGAACGGGAGGCCTGTTGTGCCGGGCGGCGGCATTCGTAGAGGACTCTTGTTCCCATACCAGTCTGGTAACAGCATGACGCGTGAGTTCGGCACGTTCTTCGCGGAACGCGGGGAGTACACGATCGACTTCCGCGCATTGAGGGACGGAAAAGAATACGCCTCCGCAGATCCCCACCTAGTGGTATTCGAAATCGGTGCGGCTCAAGAAGCCGTGAGTTCACGCCTCGCAATCGCGCTGTTTTTCGGAGCTATCGGCATTTTCACCGGGGCTTATTCCTTTTATCCTCCGCACTGAGGGCTTGGCGTAAGCGACAGGCACGATTGACGCAATACGATTCGCTCACCGAGCGGGGCCCCTTACCACGCCATTTCCAATGTGACCCGCAGGCCCCCGCATCATCCACACACCGCACGATCCTTTCGAAAGAACTCGGTGCCTGGATCGGAGCTCTGCTGATCGTCGGTGGACTCACAAGTTTTGCTAATACCTGGCATTGGATCTCAACCCAGTCTTTCGCACCCATCGATCAACCGATCTCGCTTGCGCCCGGGCATATAAAAACCGCCCCCTTTCGAATCTCGCTGAACGACTATTTTGAATTGAGCTGCTTTACGGCCCTATTTGGAACCCCGTCGGAGGATGCGCAGGACCTCTTGCTGTGCAATGGATCGTTTACAAGGATGGTCAACCTGTCGATCGTTTCAAGGACGCGCCATTGGTGTTTGCGGGCAGCTATTATCTGTCCGGTTTCTACGCCACTCCAGGAGAGTACAAACTCGACCTCGAAGTAAAAGCGGCTCCGGCATGCCTGAATACGGCGAACCCATGGTTACGTGTTTCCGTAAGCCGGGTCCCTTATGATGAGTCCGCCACCCTCCACTATTGGGTTTCTTTGCTGGCCGTGGGCTCGGGCGTTAGTCTACTGCTGATATTGTGGGCGCGAGTTCGTCCTCATCGGCCGCTGTCGGTGGCATCAGAAAGGCTGCCCGTTTCCGCTCTTTCCCGTTCATATTGGAAACCGCAGCGCGGACTACCATAGCGAGAATGCCTGCTTTTGGGCTACTGGGCGTGAATATGCTTGTCATATTTGTGAGCATAATGTCCGTCGCCCAGTCCTTTCGACAGAGTGACTCCCGTAGGCATCCGAATCAGGCTGTTGAGACCCCACATGACAGCGCAAACAGCGATCGGGATCCAACCGATAGTGGTTCGACTGCAATTCAGAGGGAACAATCGGCCCGCCGCGGTCTTCATTGACGCACGCTCGGTCTCCTGGAATGATTTTGAAGTCGCGTTACGGAAGGAGATTTATTCGCGCCCGCCGCATTGGCCGGTATATTTGCAAGGTGACCCGGAACTGGATTGGGGATCGGTGGCAGAGCCGATCGACCGAATTCGAGGCCTAGACGCCGAAGTCATTCTCTTAACCAAAAACTCACGCGCAACCAGCACTGATCGTGGGTCGTCCATAAAGTAACACTTGCCCAAGAACAATTTGAACGACGGACAAGGAGTGTTTACTGTCTCGAATAAGCTCAATTTTGATGCGCCTACTGCCTGAATACGCTTCGTCGGGTAATTCGGAGCGATTCGTCACATGGACGTGTAACGCGCTTAATCGGACAAGTGGCTGGATGAATTAGAATGCCGATAAGCAAGCTTCAACAGCTAGGATTCCACTATCCGGGGCGAGAATCAGAGTTCTGAAATCGTCACCTAGGGCGTACCACACCTAACTGTGTTACCTATCACTCACGGCGGATTCCGACTGTCTCCGCTTGCGACGATCGAAGTTCCGGGACCATAACTCCGTTCTTCGATTTTGGGCACCGGTTATTTACGAGGACGGTTGCAAGCCTCCTAGGTCAAACCTCGCTCGCGCGAGTCTCACCGGGGCGAACCGTACAAAGCTCAGCCCAGCGCGCCTATCGTGCGCTTGCGGCCGTCCATTAAACTGCATCCACGATTCCGAGAAGGGCTTGTCAGAATCCTAACTAGGCGAGGATCGCCTTTACGACCGTCGCTCTTTCTACTCCAGTCAGCTTCATGTCAAGGCCCTGGACCTTGTAGCTAAATCTTTCATGGTCAATTCCAAAGAGGTGCAGAAGCGTAGCTTGAAAGTCACGTACGTGAACCGGGTCCCTGACGATGTTGTAAGAAAACTCGTCCGTCTCTCCATGAACTACGCCACTTTTAACGCCGCCTCCGGCCATCCAGAACGTGAAACAACGTGGATGATGGTCGCGACCGTAATCGGTCGGGGATAGCTTGCCCTGCGAATAGATCGTCCGGCCGAATTCACCGCCCCAGATCAGGAGGGTATCATCCAACATCCCTCTCTGTTTAAGATCCTGCAGAAGGGCCCACCCGCTCTGATCTACGTCCCTGGTTTGGTTTGGCAGGGATCTGGGGAGGTTCGCATGAAAATCCCAACCGTTGTGATAGATCTGCACGAATCGCACGCCACGTTCCAGCAGCCGCCGGCTCATGAGGCAACAATTTGCGAAGGTTCCCTTCTGGCGCGCGTCCTCGCCGTACATTTCGAAAGTATGCTCCGGCTCCTTCGAGATGTCGGTGAGCTCCGGCACAGAACTCTGCATGCGGTACGCCATCTCGTACTGCGCGATCCGCGACATGGTTTCCGGGTCCGCTATTTGTTCGTATTGCTGCTGATTCAATTCACGCAGGCCATCGAGCATTTTGCGGCGAATGTCCGAGGGCAGGCCTTCCGGATTGTTGATGTAGAGAACCGGGTCGCCTCCGGTACGCAGAGAGACGCCGCTATATTTCGACGATAAGAAGCCGGCGCTCCACATGCGCGCGGACATCGCCTGGGTGGGAGCTTTAGGGTCGCTATGGCTGGCGTTCATCACCACGAACGCCGGCAGATTCTGGCTCTCGCTACCCAGTCCGTAGGCCAGCCAGGAGCCGATACAAGGCCTTCCGCCGATCATGAACCCTGTCTGAATGAAGGTAATCGCTGGCTCGTGATTGATGGCCTCGGTGTGAAGCGAACGCAAGATCGCAATCTCGTCCACCATTTTGGCCGTGTACGGCAAAAGTTCCGAAATCCAGGTCCCGCCTTGGCCATACTGCGCAAACTTGTAGATGGAAGGGGCAATCGGAAATCGGTCCTGACCCGCGGACATGGTTGTCAGGCGTTGGCCCTGGCGGATGGAACCGGGAAGATCTTTGTTGTACCACTCCGTCATGACGGGCTTGTAATCGAAGAGATCCATCTGAGGAGGCCCGCCGAGCATGTGCATGTAAATCGCGCGCTTGGCCTTGGGAGCAAAATGGGGAAGTCCAGGCAGCCCGCCCACCGCAGATGCGTCCCCGCGGAGTTCTTCCCCGAGCATGGTCGCTAGCGCAGCCACGCCCAGCCCTCGCGCACCGCGCGCGAAGAAATGCCGCCGCGTCTCACGGATCGCCGTCTCGCGGAGCAGGTGCATCTTGGTTCCTTCATATTCGCGCGACATCACTTGTTCAGTACCTCGTCGAGATTGAACAGCTCATTCGCCAGCACCGTGAGCGCTGCGAATTTATCCACCGGGAGGGTCGCATCCGCCTTGGATTCCCCCACGGTAAGGAGTTTGCTCGCGTCGGCCTTATGCGATTGGTAGTAGCTGAGAAAATCCGCATAGGAACGCGCAACTACTTCCTTTTCCTTCGGCCCAAACCGCCGGGCAATCAGGCGGGAGCTCATGTAGTCGACTTGGGCATCCAGTGTCGGATTGGAATGCATCGCATGTTCCGCCAGATTTCGCGCAGCCTCGACAAACTGCGGATCGTTCAAGCCCACCAAAGCCTGCAGCGGCGTATCGGTGCGCTCCCGCCGGACGATGTAGGTTTCCCGCGTCGGGGCGTCGAATGTCTCTAAGGAAGCCGGAGGTGCGCTGCGCTTCCACAGCGTGTACACGCTCCGCCGGTACAAGTTGTCGCCTTTGTCCTGAACGTAGTTCTTGGTGTTGCTCTCCTTCATTGACGTGGCCTCCCAGACGCCGCTCGGCTGGTAAGGCTTCGCCGGAGGTCCGCCGACTCTCGATACCAGCAGGCCGCTCGCCGCGAGCGCCACATCCCGGACCATCTCGGCATCCATGCGAAAGCGCGGCCCGTGCGCGAGCAAACGGTTCTCAGAGTCCTTCTGATCTTTGGATTGCACAGATGATTGACGATACGTCGCCGACGTCACCATCAGACGAATCAAATTCTTGACATCCCAGCCAGACTCCCGAAACTCGACGGCAAGCCAATCGAGCAGCTCCGGATGAGACGGCGTCTCTCCCTGCGAGCCAAAGTCCTCCGTGGTCTTGACGATGCCCACACCGAAAATCTGCTGCCAGAACCGGTTGACGGCCACTCGCGCCGTGAGCGGATTCGAAGGCTCAACCATCCACTCGGCCAGTCCGAGGCGGTTGCGCGGCAAGGACGCGGGCATCGGCGGCAGCACGGAAGGCACGTTGGCGCTCACGGCATCCCGCGGCTGATCATACAGGCCGCGAAAGAGCACATTGGCCGTCGGCTTGGTGTCCGCCCGGTCCTCCATGATGAGCGCAGTTTCCGATCGATTCTCAATCGTCTTGAGTTCCGCATCCACGCTCGCCAGCTCACGCAGAGCATCGCGATACGCGGCATCTGCGCGATTCGAGAAATACAATCGCGAAGATTCTTTTTGAGCAGCGGACTGCTCAGACACCTTCACCTTGCGCGCAGCAACAATTTCCGGCCACGCCGCCACCAGCCGTGCTTCCTCAGCGGATATCGCGCGACTCAAAACTTCAAAATCCGCGATGGAACCCTCGAACAGCCCTTGGTCGCCGTCACTCCCCATCAGCAACGGTGCATCTGTTTTTGCAGTCCCCGGCAGCGTATTGGCAACATGCAGGTATTGAATTCCGTAGGCGCCGCGCTCGATGGGAACTGAACTGCCGTTCACATGCAGAGATAAACCGGTTTCCTTCCCGCTGCCATCGTAGGTGAATGTCAAATGCGTCCAGACTCCTTCTTTGAGGGGCGCATTCTGCAATGCCTGAGCCCGTATCGCTTTGCCTTCGTCGCCAAAGAGCTCCATCCCCGGGACTCCCTGATCGAGAAACATGATCCACCCGCGCCGCGTAGGTGTTCCGTTCGCGGAAGCGCGTGTGAGTTGGCTGGCAATGGTCGAATGACTTCCATCTCCGGTAAGTCCCGGATGGTATTTGATCTTGGGCATGTAAACCCAAGTGCTGACGGAAAAGGGCTCGCGGCCCGTGAAGGAGTCCAGGTTCGGCAGCTTCAGCGCGGATTTCCCGTTGAACTTCAGTGCTCGCCGACCCTGCCAAGGGTCCTCGCCAAGCGTGATGCCGGGCTCGAGTGCGACATCTTGCACTGCGCCTTTCAGGGTCACGCGCGCAGTGCCATCCACTGAAAGCCGAAACACTTCTGGCGCCGATTCGAGCGGCGTCGCCGGCAACGCGGAGTTCGAGTTGAGCCACTGGTCGAACGCCGCGCTAGGGGCTTGCCGGATGGCGGCAAGTCGCGCATCCAGCTCCTTGCGCCGTTGGTGCAAGTCGTTCCAGCGCGCACGGTCTTCCAGCGGCGGAACAATCACCATCGGCGGCTGATCCGGCCGGTTGTAATCCATGACTCTCTGGGTGGTGTTGTTGAAGAAGGCCTCCAGGGCGTAGTGGTCTTTCTGCGAGATCGGGTCGAACTTGTGATCGTGGCAGGTGGCGCACGCGCCCGTGAGGGCCAGAAATACGGCAGCTGTGGTATCGGCCCGATCCTTGACGTACATCACAGCCATTTCTTCTTCGATGACGCCGTTTTCGCTGGTCGTCGAATGGTTGCGATTAAAACCGCTGGCGATCAACTGGTCGAGGGTGGGATTCGGCAGCAAATCCCCGGCGAGCTGTTCGATGACGAACTTATCGTAGGAGAGGTTGCGATTAAACGCCTGAATCACCCAGTCGCGATACGGCCACATCTCGCGAAAATTGTCGTAGTGGAAACCGTTGGTATCGGCATACCGGGCAGCATCCAGCCAATAATGCGCGCGATGTTCGCCAAAGTGCTCGGAAGCCAATAGGCGATCAACCAGTTTCAAGTAGGCATTATCCGCCTTATCGTTGACGAAGGCCTCGACCTCTTCGGGGCGGGGCGGCAGCCCGGTTAGATCCAAAGTCACGCGGCGAATCAACTCCCTTCTATTCGCTTCGGGAGCCGGCTGCAGACTATTTGCCTCGAGTTTTGCCAGAACGAAGCGGTCGATCGGATTTCGCGCCCAAGCCTCATTCCTGACTGCTGGGAGCTCAGGTCGCGTCGGCGGAGTAAACGCCCAGTGCTGCTTCCACTCGGCGCCCTCCTCGATCCACTGACGAAGCAAGGCCTTTTGCTCTTCGGTCAATTCTTTATGAGCGTATAACGGCGGCATCCGGCGCTTCGGATCCGGATCGGAGATTCTTTTGTAGAGCAGGCTTTCCTGAGATTTCCCCGGAATGACGGGAATCCCGTTGGGGCGTTGAGAGAAGATCCCCTCTTTGGTGTCCAGGCGCAGGCCTGCCATACGCGATGACTCGTCAGGTCCGTGGCAGCGCAGACAGTTATCCGAAAGAATCGGGCGAACTTGCCGCTGAAAGTCCACCGTAGCAGCGTGAGCGAACGGACCCGAACCAATGTGCAGGATCCCCAGTACGCAGATGTAGTGGAAGAACGCCGCCGATATACGAGGTCTTTTCATGAGCTCGACACCCCCGACGATGGAACCAGGATTCCCATCTTGGGCCCCTCTGGTTCCCCAATTATTGTACGCCAAGCTGCCAACTTATGATCTGCCATCGAGCCACCGACCCTAGCTCGAACTTCGCTCACTTCCGGGGGAGGCCTTCAGCGAATGGTTGATATATATTAGAGTCCATGAGTTTCCGGCTCTGGTCCTTTCTGGCACCGTTAACGTTAACCGTGTCGGTGCTGGGCCAGGAGACTCCTTCGT
The DNA here is from genome assembly GCA_963779075.1 of Bryobacterales bacterium. Classification (GTDB taxonomy): domain Bacteria; phylum Acidobacteriota; class Terriglobia; order Bryobacterales; family Bryobacteraceae; genus Palsa-187. Next base: position 206,180 of record CAVZWS010000005.1, on the reverse strand, counting down.
TTGGGCCGCAAGAGCTATCTTTCTTCGAGAACAACGTTCGTCCGATTCTGAAGAACAACTGCGACGCCTGCCACAACCCGACGAACCGAAGTAGCGGTCTTTCGTTGGACAGCCGCGAAAACGTGCTTAAGGGCGGCAAACGCGGTCCTGCTGCGCAACCGGGGGTGCCGGCGGACAGCCTGCTGATCCGTGCCGTCGAGCAAACCGGCGATCTCAAGATGCCGCTGGGGCGTCCGCGTCTCTCAGACCAGGACATCGCCACGCTGCGCCAGTGGATTGATCAGAAGCTGCCGTGGTCCGTCACGAAGAATGACGGCAAGCCCCGAAATTGGGATCACTGGGCCTTCCAGCCGCCGAAACGCCCCACCGTTCCCTCAGTGCGCAACCCCGCCTGGGTACAGAATCCGATCGACAATTTCATACTCGCGAAGCTGGAACAGGAAAAATTACAGCCGTCCCCGGAGGCCGATCGGGCTACGCTGCTGCGGCGCGTAAGCCTCGATCTAACCGGTCTTCCGCCGACGCCTCAGGAAATCGAAGCGTTCCTCGCGGACCAATCCCCTCAGGCTTACGAAAAAGTGGTCGATCGCCTACTTGCGTCTCCGCATTACGGCGAGCGCTGGGGACGGCATTGGCTGGATGCCGCCCGTTACGCCGACTCGGACGGTTACAGCATCGACGCTCCGCGTCCCATTTGGAAATACCGCGACTGGGTGATCAATGCGCTGAACCGGGACATGCCGTTTACCCAATTCACGATTGAGCAAATCGCCGGCGACCTGCTGCCGAATCCGACCACGGACCAACTGATCGCTACCGGCTTCCATCGGAACACGCCCAGTAACTTCGAAGGCGGGATCGATTTCGAACAGTATCGGAACGAAGCCGTGGCGGATCGCACCGCGACCACCGGTGCGGTGTTCCTGGGTCTTACGATTGGCTGTGCGCGCTGTCACGATCACAAGTACGATCCGATCTCGCAGAAAGAGTTCTACCAGCTCTTCTCCTACTACAACAATACGGACGAGATCAGCGCTCAAGCCGAGCGAGACGACTTCTACCGGCCGTATCTCGATCTGCCGACCCCGCAGGAAACCGCCGACGCGAAATCGTATTGGGATCAGGCCACCAAGCTCAGCCGGCAGGTAGTCGACTACATCGAAGCGTTGGCGAAGAAGCCGCAGGCGCCGGGAGCGCCCCCATTATATAAGGACGCCGAACTCCAGAAGCGTGTTGACGAGCTGCGGGCTTTCATGAAGCCGCTCGGTATCGATGGCGCTCCGGAATATCATTGGCCCAAACCCTGGGTTACCAGAACGCTGATCATGCGCGAGTTGCCGAACGCCGCGCGAGACCTACGTTCAGATCGGCGGCGATTTCCTGAGACACGGCGATCGGGTTTTCCCCGGAGTGCCGGCGGTGCTCTCTTCCAAGCCGGTTTCGGGCAATCGGCTGGATCTCGCCAAGTGGCTGGTGGACCCATCCAATCCGCTCACCGCGCGCGTGACTGTGAATCGCATGTGGCAGGAGTACTTCGGCAAAGGGATCGTCGAGACGCAGGACGACTTCGGCGTGATCGGCGCGCGGCCCACACATCCCGAATTGTTGGATTGGCTGGCGACGGAGTTCATGGCTAGAGGCTGGAGTCAGAAAGCCATCCATCGCCTGATCGTGACGTCGGCGACCTACCGTCAATCCGCGAAAGACCGCCCTGAAGTGGACGAAGTCGATCCGTATAACAAACTGCTGGCGCGCCAATCGCGAATGCGCCTGGACGCCGAGATCATTCGCGATTCCGCGCTGGTAGCGAGCGGCCTGTTGACGGACACCGTCGGCGGCCCCAGCGTCTACCCGCCCATTCCGCCGAACGCCATGAGCGGAACCCAGGTCAAGCGTCCGTGGCCCACCGAAACGGGTCCGAACCGGTATCGCCGCGGTATCTACACTTTCTTTTTCCGCGCTTCCCCGGCGCCGAGTCTCTCGCTGTTCGACGCGCCGGATGGTACGGCGGCTTGCACGCGCCGAATCCGTTCCAATAGCCCGTTACAGGCGTTGACGCTACTGAACGATGAGGCGTTTATGGAGTTCGCGGAAGGACTGGCAAAGAGAACTGTCCGCGAGGGCGGCTCTACCGATCAGAGCCGTCTGAATTACGCCTTTATCCTGGCTCTGGGCCGCAAGCCCCTGGATCAGGAATCGACTCGCATGGCGAGTTTTCTTGCGCAGCAGCGTAAAGTCTATGCGGCGGATCCAAATGCGATGAAGCAGTTGCTTACGAAGGCCGGCGCCGACGCATCGCCGGACTTGGCGGCTTGGATTTCCGTCGGCCGCGTCATCTTCAACCTGGACGATTTCATGACAAGGGAGTGAGCTCATCATGACACCCGAAGAAATCTTATTGCTGGGAGAAACGCGGCGTCATTTCTTCAACCGCTGCCGCTTCGGGCTGGGACAGATCGCTCTCGCCTCTCTGCTAAGTGAGCGCAAACTGTTCGGCGCGGATACCAAGCCGGTCAATCCGATGGCTCCCAAGCCGCCGAATTTCCCTCCGAAGATCAAGAACGTGATCTTCCTGTTCATGGCCGGCGCACCGAGCCAGCTCGATCTGTTCGACTACAAACCGAAGCTGAAGGAATTCACCGGTCAAGTGGCTCCGGATTCGATCATGAAGGGCAAACGCTTTGCCTTCATGGATACCTTTACCAAGGATCCGCCAAAACTCATGGGCACGAAGAGAGAGTTCAAGCAATACGGCAAGTCGGGTTTTTACATTTCTTCATTGCTGCCGAATATCGCAGCGATCGCCGACGACTTGTCGATGCTCCACGGCATTTCCACGGAGAACTTCAATCACGCCCCTGCCAAATGCTTCATGAACACCGGTTCGATCCGGTTTGGCCGGCCGAGCTTTGGCTCCTGGGTGACCTATGGAATCGGCAGCGAGTCGCAGGAACTTCCGGGATTCGTGGTCTTGCAGTCCGGCCCACGTGGTCCTCGCGGCGGAGCGGCGCTTTGGTCGAGCGGTTTTCTCCCTACGGCCTACCAAGGCGTTCCTTTCCGCTCCGGAGGCGATCCGATTCTGGACTTGTCGACTCCCGAGGGCATACCCGCGCAATCCCAGCAAGAGACTCTTGCGGCCGTTCGAGACCTGAATCAGATCAAACTGGACCAAACCCAGGACAGTGAAATCAGCACGCGCATCGCAGCCTATGAAATGGCGTATCGCATGCAAACCAGCGGGCCGGAGCTGATTGATTTCAACCAGGGAGAGCAAAGCCACGCTCGAGATGTACGGCGCCGAACCGGGCAAGGCGACTTACGCCAACAACTGCCTGCTGGCGGCGAGACTAGTCGAGCGCGGCGTACGCTTCGTGCAGCTCTACCACACCGATTGGGATCACCACGCCGATATCGGCCAGCCGCTCGATCAGGTCTGCAAGGAAGTCGATCAGCCGACCGCCGCCCTGATTCGCGACCTGAAGCGCCGCGGACTCCTGGACGAGACGCTAGTGATTTGGGGCGGCGAATTCGGACGCACGCCAATGGCTGAGGGGCGGGAGGGTGGCGGCAAATTCGGGCGAAACCATCACATCGACGCATTCACGATGTTCATGGCAGGCGGCGGGCTTCGCCCAGGCACGCAACTGGGCGTGACGGACGACCTTGGCTTTTCCAATGTTGGCGATCCCACCGACGTTCACGATATTCACGCGACAGTGCTGCACTTGCTGGGAATCGAACACACCAAGCTCACCTTCACGTTCCAGGGCCGCCCGTTCCGCTTGACCGATGTTTCCGGGCGCGTCATCGACAAGCTTCTGGTTTAGCGCTCCTATGAGGATTCTGGCCTCTTTGCTATGCCTGAGCGTACTCGCGTTCGCCCAGGACCCGGTGGAAGGTAAGAAGCTTTTTGAAACTAAGTGCGGGGTGTGTCATAGCACCGACACCCCGGAAACCAGAATTGGCCCCTCGCTCAAGGGTGCGAAAACGGGAATGTTTTCTAGTGGCAAGTACGCAAACCACGTCAACCATCCTCAAGCGGATTGACGAAGGCGGCAACGGGATGCCTGTTTATCGCGAGCTCCTTACGAAGGAGCAAAAAGAGAATATTATCAACTACGTTCTTACGCTGTGATCCCCTACGGCGCCTTGTGCGCTGCCGGTGGGTGACTACCGGGGATGAACTCAGCAGTTGTCCAGCCTCGGCAATCCACAATGCACCAACTGCCAGTGCCGATCATCATCTGAATCTTTGCCGCGGATCTGCGTGCGTAAACGTAGGCAGGGCGTCGATTGCAGGTTGATTCAGATGACGTGAATGGGCATATAGGCTGACTATGCCAGCCTGATAAAGTGGCCGTGTCCCCGCGTCCGAACCCAGGAACGGAAGCCGCGTGGAGCGCCAGGTGTGCTATCGCCCGAAAACCAGAATCTCGAAAGTATCGGGCAATACCGGAGGCCTGCCCTTTTTTCCGTCGCCGGAGGGCGGCGGCGCGGGTCCAAACTCGGCGGTCGGCACATAAAGCTTGTGTGCCTTCTGATCGGCGGCGATCGTCCGGCCCAAGCGCTGGCTCGGAATCGTGGCTACCGCCTCGAACTTGCCGGGCGAGATTTCGCCGACCATCGTGAGGGTTCCATCCGCTCCATTGGCGCTGAACGCATAGCCGTCGTCGAACGCGACCCCATCGGTTCCCCCGCCGATCGCTACGCTCGCGAGTACCTTGCCCGACGCCGGATCGCTTACGACCATAAGTTTGTTTTCGCAGACTGAATACAGACGGCCCTTGGGATCAATCGCGAGGCCGCTCGGGCCGTCGCACGGCGCGATGGAATAGCGCTTCGTCACCAGCGCATTCTTCGCATCCACTTCTATGATTTCGTTCTTGTCTTCGATGTTGGCGTATATATGGCCTTTACCGTCGATCTGCGCGAACTCCGGCTTGCCACCCACTGGAACCGATGCCGCGATGACATCGCCGGTCTTGGCGTCGATGGCAGTCAAATCGGAACTGCGGCCGTTAAATGTAAAGACGCGATGCGATACGGGCTCGTAGATGATGGAGTCGGGATTCTGGCCGGTCTTCACTTTGCTCAAGACTTTCAGTGTTTTCAAATCGAAGACCGTTACGTCATTATCCTGGCCGTCACTGGTGTAGCCGCGGCCCAAGTCGCCGGCAATGGCGATCCCATGCACTCCCGTGGTTCCAGGGATGGTGCCGACTAGCTTGTCGGTGGCCGTGTCGACCACCTCGGTTTGGGTGCCGTGTGAAACATACAGGCGATGGTTGGTGGTGTCGGAGTACGAATAGTCCCATCGGCCAGCGCCTCCAATCTTGATCTTGCCGACGACTTTATAGCTCGGAGGCGCGGCGAAGGCGGCGCCTGCGGCGAGCAGAACCAGCAGAAGCGATGTTTTCATGTGCGTGCACTCCTTTCAAGGGTGCGTACGAATGGCTTGTTTGCGGAGAGCCATCCCCATGGCAACGATAGCGGGACAAGCTTAAGATTGGCTGAGGAGCGCCAACTGCGTCAGGAGCCTGCCAGTGTCTCCGTGTTCGCCGCCCAAGCCTTGGCATCGCGCTCGGGAAAGATCACTCGGAACGTGGTTCCCCTGCCGCGCGTGCTGCGGACGTCAATCTCCACGCCATGGGCACGCGCAATGCTTTGCGCCAGTGACAGTCCCAGGCCGTGCCCTCCTGTACTACGGGACCGGTCGGCCTGATAGAAGCGCTTGAAGATATGCGGCAGATCACTCTCGCTGATGCCTTCTCCGAAATCCTCCATACTCGCGGAAACTTGGGCACCAGAGCGAGCCAAGGTTAGAATCACTTCTCCCCCGGCTCGCGAATACTTTAAGGCGTTATCCAATAACACGATGAATAAGCGACGTAGGGCCTCGCGATTTCCGGAAATAATCACCGGCCGCTCGCCTAGAGCCAAAGTTATGCGGATACCCGTTGTTTCGGCGAGCCCTCCCATTTCTTCGCTGACTTCCGTTAGCACCTCGCGCACGTCGATGGCCGCGCGCGGCATATCTACCGCTCCTGCGTCACTGCGCGCTAGCGCCAGCAGATCCTCAATCAGTTGAGTCATACGCACCGACTCGCCCGCTACTTCCTGAAGCGCCACCCGGTACGATTCTGGCGAGCGTTCGCGGCGCAGCGCGAGCTCTGCCGTGGTGCGGATCACCGCGAGAGGAGTGCGCAACTCGTGCGAGGCGTCGCCCACGAATTGCGAAAGCGTGGTCACCGCTGCCTCCAATCTGGCCAACATCGAGTTCAGGACGGTTGCGAGACGCGCGATCTCATCGCCCGTGGCGGGAACCGGTAATCGTCCCGAGAGATTCTCAATACTGATCGCCAGCGCTGCGTTGGTCACGTCCTGGACCGGTTTCAACGCGCGTTCGCTCAGCCACGCGCCACCGATGCAGGCAATGGCAATCACCACCGGAATCAGGCTCAACAGCAAGAGCCGCAAAAGATCAAGAACATGGTTTACATCGGCGAGTGGTGCACCCAATTCCAGATCAAATGTCTCATGATTCAGCGTAAACGTCCGTTTTTGCACGCGGAAACGCGCAGCACTGGGAGGTGGGGTTAGCGGGTAGCGAAACACAAATCCATCGGAGCCGCGCAGATGCAGGTAGCCGGCCGGAGGTAAAGCCTGAGAAAATTCCTCGAGTTCTTCGCGAACTTGAACGCCGGCTTCGGCCGACTCGCTGCGAAAGAAGCTTTCGACCCGGCTCGCCGTCCCGTTCAGATCGCGCTCTACATCGGCAATCAATTGATGACGCAGTGAGAACCACACCAGGGATCCGAACAGTCCCAGCCCTGCCGTTAGGAACGCCGCATACCAAATCGTCAAACGAAAGCGAAGGGAACGTGTTCTCATCCGGTCACGACTCCTGCATCATGCATCCGAATCCGCGAACCGCGTGAATGAGCTTAGGTCCGCGCTTGTCCACTTTAAGCCGAGGTTGCCGCATGGAGACTCCGAGCGGTCTCTCACCAACGTCGCAGCGGCCTCTCCAACCGATTCGAGAATGCTGTCGCGACCAATTGGACGGCCCGGATTTCGCATCAGCGCCTCGGCCATCCGCATCTCCTCTTCTACAACCAGGATCTGCATGCCCCGATCGTAACAAAGAAAACTGAGCAAACGCTGAGTCCACAGCATATCTTCAGGATGAGATGATCTACTGGTTAACAGTCCCCATGGATCAAAGACTTTTCGTCATGTTGGACCCCCGCAAGTGCATGTATCTGTTCGCGCACTTGGCGTTGCTGCCGGCCTTTGCGCCAGCGCAGCAGAATCCTCCGGCCGCCGCACCCGCAGCCACCGTGATTACGCTTCCCGATGCGCTGGCGCGTGCGCGGCAATACGGGGGCCAGATTCAGAGTGCGAATTTCGCCGTGCTCCAGGCCCGCCAGGACACTGTGCAAGCCCGCGCGGCCCGACTCCCCTCGGTCAACGCGTTCAACCAATTCATCTACACCGAAGCCAATGGCACGCCTTCTGGAGTATTCGTATCCAACGACGGCGTGCACGTCTATAACGAGCAGGCAGTCGTACATCAAGAAGCGCTTTCTCTCGTTCGGCGCGGCGAATTGAACCGGGCCCTCGCCGTCGAAGCCATTGCGCGAGCGAGGGTCGACGTGGCCGCGCGGGGACTGAGTCAGACTGTAGCCCAGGATTACTATGCTATCGTCGTGGCCCAGCGAAAGCACGCCAACGCGCAAGCCAGTGTGCGCGAAGCGCAACGTTTTTTCGAGATCACCCAGCAGCTTGAGAAGGGAGGGGAGGCGGCGCATTCCGACGTCATACGGGCGCAGATCGATCTTCAGCAGCGCCAGCGGGACCTGCAGGAAGCCCAGCTCGCTATCGACAAATCCAAGATCGCGCTGGGCGTGCTCATCTTTCCGAATTTCAACTCTGACTTCTCGGTGGTCGACGATCTGCAGCAGCTCGCCCTGGTGCCTCCGATGGCCGAAGTGCAGAGCCAGGCGGCTGCCAGCAGTCCGGAACTCGCCGCGGCGAAAGCCAGCATTGGAGCCGCGGGCTACGATGTCAGCGTTGCTCGTTACGCGTATGTTCCTTCCCTGGCGCTCGATTTCTTCTACGGTATCAACGCCAATCAATTCGCGTTCCGCACGCAAAATCCGGCGACGGACCCAGAACTCGCATATCGTCAAAATCTGGGTTACGCGGCGCAGGCGACCCTCAACATTCCCGTCTGGAACTGGGGAGCCACACGCAGCAAAATCAAGCAGGCGGAGCTCAGGCGCGATCAGGCGCAGCTGGATCTGACCCTCGCACAGCGAACGCTGCAAAGCAATGTCGCCAGCGCGCAGGCGGAAGCAACCCTGGCGCAGGCCCAGCTTGAATCCTTGCGCACGTCGGTAGATCTCGCAGTGGAGAGCCTGCGTTTGACGGTGCTCCGCTATCAGGCGGGCGAAGCCACTGCCTTCGAAGTGGTGGATTCCCAGAATACCGTCAACCTCGCGCGAAACGCCTACGATGACGGGCTGGCGCGCTACCGCGTCGCGCTTACCAATCTTCAGATTCTCACGGGGACTCTATAATCATGCTCGGATTTGCGCATTGCGATTCCTGCCGCTCGCGCGGTTCTCTTCACCAGTTTGATCTTCGCGTCCGCGCTGCTCATCGGATGCGGCAAGGGCGGCGATACCAAGGAAGCGGCAGAGCAGGAAGCGCCCACTCCGGTTACCGTCGAGCCGGCCCTGCGCGGCGCCATCGATTACGTGATCACAGCCGACGCGGTTTTGTATCCCATCAACCAAGCCAATGTCATTCCCAAGATCAGCGCTCCCGTCCGGCGCATTTTGGTGAACCGCGGCGACCATGTTCGCGTGGGCCAACTGCTCGCTGAACTCGAGACCGGTGATCTGGCGGCAGCAGCTGAGGAGAGCAAGCATCAATACGAACAAACGCAGGCCGCGTCTCAAACCTTGACCGGCGCCACCGTGGCCGAGGATCGCGCGAAAGCCGAATCCGACGTGAAATCGGCGCAACAGGCGGTCGATACCGCGCAGAAACTCTACGACAACCGGGTGGCCTTGCAGCGCGAAGGCGCGCTCGCGCAGAAGCTGGTGGATGACGCAAAAGTGGCTCTGGTTCAGGCGCAAAGCCAGTACGATGTCGCGCAGAGGCACTTGCAAGGACTCAACCAAGTGACCCAGCGCGAAACCATTCGAGGCAGTCAGGAACAGGTGGCGGCCGCTAAGGCGCATTACGATAGCGCACTGGTGCAAGCTTCTTACGGGAAGATTCTCAGCCCGATAAGTGGCGTGGTCTCGGATCGATCGATATATCCCGGTGAAATTGCGGCCAGCGGAGCGCCACTGGTTTCCATCGTCGATATTTCGCAGGTGGTGGCGCGCACCAATGTCCCAGTAAAGGAAGCTACCGCGATTAGCGTCGGGCGTCCGGCGCGCATCACCGGCCCCGACGGCGATCTGGCGGGCAAAGTGACGGTGGTCAGTCCTGCGGTGGACCCGAACACAACCACCGTCGAAGTCTGGGTGCAGGTGCCGAACCCGGGCGAAAAGCTGAAGCCCGGCGGAACCGTGCGCGTCTCCATCATCGCCGAGACCATCCAGAACACCATCATCATTCCCACGGCGGCGCTCCTCAATTCAGATGAGGGCGGCCAGAAAGTAATGGTGATCGACAAGGATTCGGTCGCACATGAGCGCAAAATCGTGCCGGGTGTGCGCCAGGGCGAGCGCGTGCAGATCGTCACCGGGTTGCAGGAGGGTGAGCAGTTGGTCACCTCCGGCGGTCTCGGCCTGGAGGATAAAGCCAAGGTCGTGATGCAGAAGCCCAAGAGCGAGGACGATGACGACGACGCCAAGGACGACAAAGGCAAGTAAGTCATGACGGAGCCATCTTCGAATCCCCCTGCCGGCAATCCGCCCGCCGAGCATTGGACCGCGCGTTTCTCGCGGCCGGTTATCTTCGTCATCATTACATTGATCGCGATCGGAGTGTATCTCGCGTTCACCATTCCCGTTGCGGTTTTTCCGTCCACCGATTTTCCCGCGCATCGTCGTCGGCATCGACAACGGGGTCGCCCCCATCAATCAAATGGAAGTAATGGTCACGCGGCCCATTGAGGAAGCCATGAACAGCGTGCCGGGCCTGGAATCGGTGCGCTCCACGACCAGCCGCGGTTCGGCGGAAGTGAACCTGTTCTTCAACTGGAATGTCGACATGTTCCAGACCTTGCAATACGTGAATGCGGCGCTCGCGCGTGTGCAGACCACGCTGCCTGCCACCGCGAAACTCACGGCGAATCGCCTCACCTTCGCTGCATTTCCGATTCTGGCCTACAGCCTGACCTCCGACACGCTCACGCAGGCGCAGTTATGGGAGCTTGCCAACTACGAAATCAAGCCGCGTCTCAACCGCGTGAACGGCGTGTCGATGGTAGTGCTGCAGGGCGGCCAAGTGCCGGAGTTCCATATTATTCCCGACCCCGCGAAGCTGCTCCAGGCGCAGGTGACGGTGCCCGGCATTCTCGACGCCGTCGACGAAAACCAATATGATCGACTCGCCCGGACTAATCGAGAATAATCACGAGCTCTCGCTCACGCTGGTAACCGGTCAGGCGAAAAACCCCGCGGAGATCGGCAACATCGTGGTTCGAACCACGCCGAGCGGCCTGCCTGTGCGGATCGCCGACATCGCCGACGTGAACCCTTCGGTCATGCCGGTGTATACGATGGTGACCGCAAATGGCACGCCCGCCGTGCTGTTGAATATCTTCCGCCAGCCTGACAGCAACACGGTTGCGGTAGCGGATCTAGCTACCGCGGAGCTCAATCGGATTCGCCAGACCCTGCCTTCAGGCGTGAAAGTGCAGACCTTCTACGATCAATCCACACTGGTCCGCGATTCCATCAGCAGCGTCCGCGATGCCATTCTGATCGGATTGATTCTTGCCGCGATCATTCTGGTTCTGTTCTTGCGCGACTGGGGCAGTTCGCTGGTCGCGGGGCTGGTCATTCCTGCCACCATCGCCATCACGCTGATCGCGATGCGTCTGTTGGGTCAAGGGTTCAACCTGATGACGCTGGGCGGCCTCGCCGCGGCGGTGGGCCTGGTGATCGATGACGCCATTGTGGTCGTCGAGAACATCGTGATGCACCGCGATTCAGGGCAGAGCCGGGCGGAAGCCATTCGCAGCGCGCTGCGCGAGATTCGTGTGCCCCTGGTCGGCTCCACCATAACGCCCATCGTAGTGTTCCTTCCACTGATCACGATCACCGGCGTTACCGGAACGTTCTTCCGCGCCCTGGCAGTAACGGTGGGCACCGCGCTGCTCACGTCGCTCGCGCTGGCGGTCACCTGGACGCCAACCCTGAGCCATTACTTCTTGCGCCGCAGTGGATCGGGAAAAGCCACTGCGTCGGCCGACGCGCGCGGCCACGTCTCTGCTACCGGGTTCATGGGCCGCGTCATGCGTGCCTACCTGGGGGCGCTGCGCTTTGTGCTCGCGCATCCGTGGCGCTGGGAGCGGGCTGTGCTGGTTCTGATTGCGGGTTCGTTTCTTGTTATCGCGCGCTCGGCAGCGACCTGCTTCCGGCAATGGACGAAGGCGGGTTCATTCTGGATTACCTGACACCCGCAGGCTCCTCGCTGGCCGATACCAACGACGTCTTGCTGGGCGTCGAGAAAATTCTGGCAGCAACTCCGGAAGTTGAGAGTACCTCGCGGCGTACTGGCCTCCAGTTGGGCCTGGCCGCCGTGACCGAGGCGAATTCCGGGGACTTCTCAGTGAGATTGAAGCGCCCCCCCCGCCGCGGAATCGATGAAATCATCTCCGATATCCGCACGAAAGTCAACCAGCAATATCCGCAGTTGGATGTTGAATTCATTCAGTTGCTGCAGGATCAGATCGGCGATTTAACCAGTTCTCCCGAGCCTATCGAGATCAAACTCTTCTCGCCGGACCCCGTGCTGCTAAAGGAATGGGGGCCCAAGGTCGCCGACAAGATCAAAACCATCAAAGGTGTTGCCGACGTCAAGGATGGCATCGAGAACACCATCAGCGGGCCTGCCATCGTGATGAATGTCGATCCTGTGGTCGCGGCTCGTTCCGGTTTCACGCCCCAGGAAATCGAATTGGACGCCAGCGCGATTTTGCAAGGAGAACCAGCCACTTCTCCCGTGGTGGTGAATGATCGCTCTTACACCATCCGCGTCCGCTTTCCTGAAAACACGAGGGCGACGCTAGAGCAAATCCGCAACACCATGATCACCAGCAGTTCCACCGGAAAAACGGCGTCCCTTGGTTCGCTGGCCACGTTTCAGGACGAGGCCGGCCAAACCGAAATTCGCCGCGAGAACTTGCAGCGGGATATTGCTGTGACCGGCCGCTTCGAAGGCGTAAGCCTCGGCGCCGGAATGCAAATGGTGCAGCAGGCGGTTGGGGAACTGCACATTCCGCCCGCGATTCGAGTGGAGTACGGCGGAACTTATGCGGAGCAGCAAAAATCCTTCCGCGACTTGCTGGAAGTTCTGGCGCTGGCAATTGTGCTGGTGTTCACGGTGCTACTGTTTGAGTTCCGGACATTCGCCGCTCCCACCGCGATCGTTGCCTCGGCCTTGCTTTCGACCTCGGGTGTGTTTCTGGCGCTGTTGGTCACTGGCACCACCTTCAACATCTCATCGTTCATGGGCCTGATCATGGTAATCGGCATCGTCGCGAAGAACGGAATTCTGCTGCTGGACGCCGATCAGCGCTTCCGCGCCGAGGGAATGTCCGCGCTCGACGCCATGATCGAAGCCGGCGAGCGCAGGCTGCGCCCGATTCTCATGACCGCGATGGCTACCGTAGCCGGCATGATTCCTCTGTCGCTCGCGCTCGGCGCCGGTTCGCAGATGTTACAGCCCCTGGCCATTGCCGTGATCGGCGGTCTGCTGGCGTCGATGGTTCTCTCCCTGATCGTGACGCCCGCGGTTCACTATTATCTGGGCGGCCGCGACTAGCCGGCCCGCGCGCACTATGCTCTGTCGCGTCGCCGCCGCCCCATCGGATATGCAAGCCTTGCGAAAGATCCTAGCCTGATCCCGTTCCGATGTCTTGTGGGCGCAGGGGCGACAGTCTCCATGTCCCGGCTGGACCGGACAAATCACATGCCAACGACACCGCCTGATTTATTCCAACGGTGGCAGGCACCAGGATAAGCTTCGGAAGCGGTTGCCCGTGTTTACCGGCCGTCACGGAACCGGAGTGACGGCCGAGGTTGTTCCCCGGACGAAAGGCAAGTGCCTGGCGCGTGAAACGCTGACACTACTGAGACAACTCACCATTCCCGAAGTATTCCGCAAGATCACTGGACGAATGGTGTGAAGCTGCTGAAGCTGCATCCCGCTTAGGCCGCTTACTTTGCCGGCGCCAAACCCTCGGTCAATTCGATGCGCACCCCCCAGGGGTCGGTCAGAAAGGCGGTTTTCAGGTACTTCGCGTTGGCGCTTTGCCGCACCGGTCCTTCGAACTCGACACCTTGGGCTTGGAGCTTCTTGTAGAAGGCGTCAAGATTCTTCACCTCGAATCCAATGTGATCGATCAAGTGGCCCTTGGTGGGACCACGCTTGACTGCGGCGCTGGCTGGGACGGCAGCGAGCGAGAGGTTCATATTGTTTGGCAGATTGCTTGACAGAAGGTCCGTGGCCATGAAATTTCCGGGCCGGGAGACGCTTTCCCTCGTACTGGGCACGAGCCCGAACATTTTGGCATACCAGGCTTGAATGGCCGGAACGTCATCCGGCGGAAGATAGTAGTGAATGTGGTCCATCTGGACGGGGGTGGTAAGCGAAGGGTCACCGAATATTTCCACGTGCGTGCCTTCCGGTCCCGTCACGTAAGCTTGATTGTGAAGGCGCGCGGCCGCGGCTTGAGTCACCTTGAGGCCGGCCGCCTTCCACTTTTCGATAAATGGGGGCAGATCCCGGATGATGAAACCGAAATGATCCACCACCGCCGTTTCATTCGGCCCGCTTGAGTCGCCTTGGCGCAGCAGGATGTAGACGCCGGGGAACTGGATCTCGGTCAGCTTATCGTTCTTCACCACGGTGCCGCCCAGCATGTCGACCAAAAAGCGGGTCTGGGCGTCGACGTCTTTCACGATCAGATGAATATGCCCCAGGGTGACTCCGGCGGCATTGGGGGGCGTGAGCTGCGCAGGCAAAGATGTAGCAGTCAGCAGCGCGACTATACAGAAAGTTCCAATTCGCATCGTCAATCAACATACCAGATCCCAGGGGCGACTGCCGCCATGAATCTTGACCGTGACCGGTGCGGGTGACGCGTGTCCTCCCCAAGTTCGTGCCGGCGTTCTGATCTCGCTATGCCCCGAACACGCCGGCGATCCGGCTTCGGGGGCATGCTACGATGTACCCACAGAATGTTGCTCGCCTTTCCGCTCCTGTGGGCGGCGGGCGCCGTCGCGGCGCTGCTTTACGCGCAAGACCGGGGCATCCCGTGGGCGACCGCGCTGGCCGTGCTTCCCGCCTTCCTGCTGGAAGTAACCTTGTATTTCACGATGGGCGTGGAACGGCTGCGCCTGCGCCTGGAAAAATTGCCGCCTGCCGGAGTCGCTCTGGCGCTGGTAGTCGCGGCCGTGGCGCCTTACGCTCTGGCTTCACTGGCGCTGCGGAATTTTTCGTGGCATTCGCTGGGTGTGATCGCGGCCCTGGCGGTGGTGGCGGCGTTCTGGTACGTAGTGTTCCCGCACCAGAACGCGGTGGATATTCTGTTCCTGGTCTTCATCGCCGCAGTTTGGCTCGCGCGCGCCATCCCTCCGTTTTACGCAAGTCCGCTGCGGGCGCTCCCGCTGGGAGCACTAGGTCAGTTAATGTGGTTCCGCACCGGGTTATTCGCGATCTTAAGCGTGCGCCGCATGAAGAATGTTGGATTCGGTTTCTGGCCCGTGGCCCGCGAATGGAAGATCGGCGCGCTGTATTTCGCGGGACTCATGCCGGTGGCTGCGGCGGTTGGTTGGGCGCTCCATTTCGCCAGCCCGCATCTGCGCTACGCGGGATGGGAGAGGACTACCTTAATCGGTCTGGCAACCTTTTTCGGCACCCTGTGGGTGCTCGCGCTCGGCGAGGAGTTCTTTTTCCGCGGGCTGTTGCAACAGTGGATCGCGGGTTGGCTGCGCAGTGAATGGGCCGGTTTGCTGCTGGCGGCGCTGCTGTTCGGCTCCGTCCACCTGTGGTATCAGGCGTTCCCGAACTGGCGGTTCGCAGTGCTGGCCGCCGTTGCGGGAGTGTTCTACGGGATGGCGTACCGGCAGGCGCGGAGCATCCGGGCATCCATGGTGACGCACGCCTTGACGGTTACGGCCTTGCGCTTGTTTTTTTCCTAGGCCCTGGCCCCCGCCTCAGAACGTGAAGCGCGCCAGGAGCTGTATGAAACGCGAGTTACTGGGGAAGAACTGCTGATACTGGCCGAATGAGGAAGCACTTGGTGTGAGGAAGTTCCGATTCAGGTCTTTCGAAAGGTATACGTCGTCGGTATAACCGCCGACGAACTGCGGATGATTCAGCAGGTTATAGAACTGGGCGCCAATTTCAAGGCGTCGTTGCTCGGTGATGCTGAAGACCTTGCGCAGCGAAGCATCGATATTATTGATGGGATCGAGGGGCAGCGTATTGCGCCCGCCATTGGCAAACGCGCCCAGTCCGGCAACGATGTAACGAGCGCTGGGGTTATTGGCCACATAGGCGACGATGTTGTTTGAACTGGCTGCGACCGCATTCCCGTTCCGGTCGTAACCGGTTACCGCGCTTCCGGTGCCGGCAACGCCGTTAGGGTTAATGATCGTCCGATCGGCCGCCGGGTCATTATTCAAATTTGAATCCACTCCACTTTGCACAGTCGCGTACTCGGGCGATTGATAGGTGTAGGTGAATGCGAGGTTCCAATTGCCTACCAGGTTCCTCAGAATCCAATCTCGGTGCGAGAACGGTTTGAAGTCGAAGATAGGAGAAATGGTCAATCGCTGTCTTCGGTCAAGCGCGGAACTGGCCCATTCGCTGGCCAGGTTTCCGAAGTCCTGAGGACGGCGCGGGGTCAACACGGTGCTGTTGATGGAGGCGGTGGAATCATCCATCAAATGGCTCCAGGTATACGCTGCCAGATAAGAGAAATTTTTGGAATAACGCTTAGTGACCTGTAGCACCAGCCCGTTGTATTGCGAATTTCCCCTCGGCTCCAGAGCGGTGATGCTGGCTGGGTTGGTGAACCCGTACTGGGCTAAGGTATTGCTAGGGATCGCTTTCAAGGCTCCGGTTGTAAGGCTAAGTGAGGACAGAGCCGCGGGCGAAGGCCTCGTCAAAAATGTGGGGATACTGTTGGAAGCAGTCACAGAGCTGATGCGATTGATTTGCTCCTGAACCAACAGGTGAACTCCGCGGGTGCCGGTGTAGCGCGCTTCAAGGGTGTAATCGTGCGCCAGCAGGCGCTCAATCCCGAGCGTGTAAGTCAAGGCATAAGGACGCATTTGATCGGGCGTATAGCCGGACGTTGCTTTGCGGGCCGCCGCGGGCGATGAGAGTGCGTCTGAGGTTCCGCTCAGGCCCCCATTCGCCAAAAAATCAGGTGTGTTGCTGTTGATGGTGACGCCCACGGTGTTGCCATAGAAGACCGGCGCTGTATTCGCCGACAGATTCGCGTAAGGCATGTCGAATGTTCGATTGAATCCGCCGCGGATGGCCCAGACGCCGTCCTTGCCGGGAGAATACGCGAAGCCTACGCTTGGCGACCAGTCGTTTCCGCCCGGACGAGGTTCGCGGAAAGTGAGGACACCCGGAACGTCGGCGATGGAGCTGTACTGCTGCGCACGGGAAAGCACGGGCACCGTAACATATTCGTACCGAACTCCCAAATTCAAGGTCAGGTTCGGAAGAATGCGGAAGTCATCCTGAACAAACGCGGCATTTTGCAAAAAACCTGCGGGCATGCCGTTGGTCAATGGGCCGGTGGTGCCCAGAAAACGCAGGCCACCCGAATCCGGCACCAAATCGCGCAAATATTGTTCCAGCGTTAGATAGTCGTAATAGCCGCGCGGAAATGAGACAAACGAGGTCGACAGGATTATATCCCGGAAGTTATAGCCCGCTGTTAGCGTGTGGCGGTGAAATGTACGCGTGATGCTGTCGGAGAGCTGCAACTCGTCCTGGATCTCGCCACTCGGGTAAATATAATTGGCCCCTAATTGAAGATTGATGTCGTCGAATACTAGAGTCGGGAAACTATCCAATCCTGGAAACGCTGGAGTGGGTGCTGAGCGCCTGTCATAGTTGCGGCTGTAAGCGGCGCGGAATTCGTTTTGAGTGGTGGCGGAAAGTGTATGGTACTCGGATAGCGAAACCAGATGGGTATTGCTCGGAATAATTGCAAAAAATGCTGGCAGCGAAACCCCGAGGGTATCGATGCCGGAGAATCGGCTGTATAGATAGCGGCCCCGCACCCGATCACGATCGCTGACGTTCCAATCCATGCTCCCCACCGCGCGGTACCAATTCTGATAGCTGGGCGCGATGATAGACAGTGAACCTACCGGAATAGGGGTGCCCAAGACCTGGATAGTGCTGCTTTGCACCGGTGCGGCCGGCGAGTATTTCGACAGAATGCCCAGGTTTCCTTTGCTGACGCCGGGGAGCGAATTTAACGTCTGAAAACCGGCGGCGGTAGGCGCCGTTACGAGCGACGCGGGCGAGAAAGCGTACCCCGTTGGATTGTATTCGAAGCTCCCGAAGTAAAACAATTTATTCTTAACGATCGGGCCTCCGAACGTCGCGCCTAGTTGATTATTGTCAAAGCGCGGTGGCGACGTGGCGTGCTGGCGCGCGTAGGTTGCATCCAGGGCATTCAGGTTTCGGTTTTGCAGATATTCATACAGGGAACCATGAATCTGATTCCCGCCACTCTTTACGACCGCGTCAAAAATACCTCCGTTGGCGCCGCCAAATTGGCTGCCATAATAGTTTTGCAGCAGCGTAAACTCTGTGAGCGACTCAATCGAAACCGTGCCGAGCGGTCCGGTAGTGAAGTAGCTGTTGTTATCCGCGCCTTCGATATAAAACCGGTTACCGGAAGGGCGCATTCCACCCACGCTGGGTCCCGTACCCTGGCCCACGCCACCGGATGACGCTACGCCTCCGCCCAGCAAACTTAGATTCAGGAATCCGCTACCCGTTCCCAAAGCAGCGGCCGGAATCGTGGTCAGCGAACGAGCGTCGAAAGTAGTTTGCAGATGCGAGGAACCAGTATCGATGGGCGCGGCCGCGTCGACTACTTGCACCGTGGTTGAAGCCGCCTCGACTTCCAGCGGCAAATCCACTTTTACCGTATGATTCAGTTGCAGCATGACATTCGCGCTGGTGCGTGTCGCAAAACTGGGTGCGCTAGCGGCCACGTCGTACAATCCCACCAGCAGGTGTTCTATGCGGAACTGCCCTACGCCATTCGTAAATGTGGAAGTGACGACGCCGGTATCCCGGTTGGTGGCGGTAACCCGGGACTGTGGCACCGCCGCGCCGGACGAATCCGTTACCGTTCCCACCAGCGTACTGTCGATTCCCTGACCCTGCAGAAGCGTACCAACAAGGAATAGGCCCATGAAAACAAAAGCTATCCGATTGCGACTCTGAGGCGCAACGAGGCGAGGAATCCGTGGAGTAATCATTGTGTCCTAACAACTACTTCGTGCCAAATAGCCTTTAGCTATAGTGCGAAAAAAGGGAATCTAGTCTCACGGACGTGGTAAGAAACTTCGTAACACCCGTATCGTTCCAGTGATTTCTATGATATCCGAGTTTACGGTAAGCCGAAATACGTCGCCGGCGCCGAAGCGCTGACCGTTGATTTCCCCTTCGCCTTCAATACCAATGAGGAGTTCATTTTGGGACGGCGGCGCAAGCGACACCCTCCCTGCAACGTCCAGTTGCTCGGTAACGAAGTGGGGACAAACGATTTTTGCCGCACCGCGCGCCGCGTGCGGACCTAGCCGGCTTACCGCCAAGGCGTGATCCAGATGCAATTCACGCCCGCGGCCATAGTCGTAAAGGCGATAGGTAATGTCGGAACGCTGTTGGATTTCGCAGATAGTCAGCCCGGCCCCGATTGCGTGCACTGTACCGGCGGGGATGAAAAAAATATCGCCGGTTTGGGCTTCGAACCACTCAAGCAAGTTCATGACCGTGCCATCGAGCGCGGCGGCACGGACCTGCTCGCGAGTCACTGGTTCGCGGAAGCCGGCGGCGATCTTAGCGCCTTTGTGAGCTGCTAAGACATGCCACATTTCGGTCTTTCCCGGCGAGTTGTGATGCAACCGGGCGTGATCGTCGTCCGGATGCACCTGCACCGAGAGGTCCTGCTCGGTAAACAGGAACTTCACCAGCAAAGGGACTTCTGGAGTTTCAAACCAAACCTCGCCGATGGGAAGCTGCGAGGTCTGGACTGGAGCGTCAGTAAACCACGGGTCCAGCGTTCGGGTTCCCCACACGCGTCCATGAAAAGCGGGCTCCAGCTTGCGGAGCGGCATGTATCGGGAAGCCGCCCTTAGACCCGAGCCGCGATGAAGCGCTGCAGGCGGTCGAGGCCGCGCTCCAACTCCTTCATCGAAGTCGCGTACGAAATGCGAACGTGGTCATTGGTGCCGAAGGCTTCGCCTGGGACGACGGCGACGAATTCCTCCGCCAGCAGCTTTTCAGAGAACTGCAGGGAGTTAGCGATGCCGTTTTTATAAGCGGCGCTCACATTTGGATACGCATAGAACGCACCCTTTGGCATCTGCGCCGTGACGCCCGGCATAGCGCGCAGGCGGCGGATCACGTAATCGCGGCGAGTTTTGTATTCCGCCAGCATCTCGCCCACGGATTCTTGTGGCCCGCGGAGCGCTTCCGCCGCCGCCTTCTGCGCGATCGAGGTTGGGTTGGATGTCGAATGGCTTTGCAGCTTGGCGATACCGCCCACCACCGGCGCCGGCCCCAGCACGAAGCCGATGCGCCAGCCGGTCATGGAATAGGTCTTCGAAAGCGACCCGGCTACCAGCACCGTGTCTTTCACGCCGGGAATCGCCGCGAGCGAGTGCGGCTCGCCCTCATAGAGGAAACGGTGATAGCACTCGTCGGTCATCACCCAAACTCCGCGATCTTTGGCGATCGCGACAATCCGCTCCATCTCAGCTCGATCGAAAATAGCGCCGCTGGGGTTCGATGGCGAGTTCAGGATAATCATCTTGGTCTTGGGCGTGATGGCGCGTTCTACCATCGAGGCGGTGAGCGTGAATCCCGCTTGCTCATCAGTATCGACAAACACGCATTTGCCGCCGGCGTAGTTCACCACATCCTTATAGGTGACCCAATAAGGCACCGGAATGATGACTTCGTCGCCGGGATCGACCAGTGCCTGGGTCAGATTGAAGATGGCGTGCTTGCCGCCCACGGTGACGATGCACTCCTTGGTGTTGTAGGAAGTGCCGTAGTCGCGTTTGTGGCTATCGCAGACGGCTTGCTTCAATTCTTCCGTGCCACCAGTATTGGTGTACTTGGTGAAGTTCTGATTAATGGCGTCGATGGCCGCCTGCTTGATGTTCTGCGGCGTCGGGAAATCCGGCTCACCGGCTCCGAAATCGACCACGTCATTGCCTTCGCGGCGCAGGCGCTCGGCGTCGGCGGCGACTTTCATGGTGGACGACGCGCTGATCAGCGAGATTCTGTCGGCTAGTGCTTGGGTTGTTGGCATTGCTTGGCTGCTCTCCTTCTCATTCTACTTCGCGACGCGGCTGCGCAGGCGCTCCTCAATGAGTGGCGGAACCAGCGCCGAGACGTTGCCTCCGAGCGACGCCACTTCCTTCACCAGTTGCGAGCTGACGAAAGAATAGGCATCGGCCGCCATCAGGAAGACCGTCTCCACGCCCGGACTGAGAAGCCGGTTCATGTGCGCGATCTGTAATTCATATTCGTAGTCTGAAATAGCGCGAATACCGCGCAAAATAAAATTTGCTCCCCGCGCTGCGACGTAATCCACCAGCAGGCCGTGAAACGAACCAACCTCGACGTTGGAGTACGGCTTGACCACTTCGGTGAGCATTTCGACCCGCTCTTCCACCGTAAACAGGCTCTGCTTGCGCTGGTTCTGCAGGACCGCCACGATGAGGCGATCCGCCAGTTTGCTGCCGCGGGAAATCATATCCAGGTGTCCGTTAGTGATCGGATCGAACGAGCCCGGATAGATCGCAACAATTCTCGACGATGGCGGCGCGGCCACGCGCTCTCCTTAAATGGGGGGATTAACTCTGATTCTAACAGAAGAGCTTGATGAATCCGCCGCAGCCTACCAAATCTTACATTGCTGCGCGCGAACCATTGGCTGCCCGGCGCGGCAGGCGAATGCCGTGCCGAACTCCGGCATGTTGGAGACCACGCCGTTGATGCGGTATTCCTCCGGCGAATGCGGATTGGTGATAGCGTTGGCGCGTTTACTTTCCGTGCGCTCGTCGCCGCAGGCCCACTGCGCCATGCCGATGAAGAAGCGCTGATCCGGCGTGAACCCGTCGATCGGCCGCAAAGTCTGACCCCTGGTCGCTTCCTTCCACGCCAGGTAAGCGAGAAAAGTGCCGCCCAGGTCGGCGGCGTCTTCGCCCAGCGTTAGTTTCCCGTTGATCTTGATGTCGTCGATCACGGTGAACCCCGAATACTCATCCGAGACGCAGGAGGCGCGCTTGCCGAATTCGAGGGCATCCTGCATGGTCCACCAGTCTTTCAAATTGCCCTTGGCGTCGAACTGGCGGCCTTCGTCATCGAAGCCGTGAGTCAACTCGTGACCAATCGTCGCGCCGGTGTTGCCATAGTTGGGCGCGTCATCCATCTTCGGATCGTACAGCGGCGGCTGCAGAACGCCCGCCGGAAAATTGATATCGTTCATCTGCGGATCGTAATAGGCGTTGACCGTCGGCGGAGTCATCTGCCACTCGCTGCGGTCGAGCGGCTTGCCGATCTTCGCCAGTTGCCGCCGGTTTTCAAACTCGGTCGCGCGTTCGACGTTCCCAAAGTAATCGTCGCGAACGACCTTGATCGAACTGTAGTCTCGCCAATGATCGGGATAGCCGATCTTATTTGCGACAGCATGCAGTTTATCGAGAGCGCTCTTCTTAGTGGCCGCCCCCATCCACGGCAATTGCTCAATTTCCGATTGCATTGCCGTTTCGATTTCCTTGGTCATCTTGACTGCACGGGTCTTGGTGTCGCCGCCAAATGTTTTCTCGACGAACACTTGTCCCAGTGCTTCGCCCAGGTCCTGATCCACGCGCCGCACGCAGCGTTTCCAAAGCGGCTGCATTTGTTGAACGCCGCGCAGGTACTTGTTATAAAAATCGAAGTTCGCCATGACGAATGCTTCGGAGAGCAGCGGCGCACGGAGATGCGCCATGTGCCAGCGCAAGTAAGTCTTCCAATCGTCCAAGTTGCGCGACTTGAGCAGCGCCTGCATTTCGACAAAGAAGTCAGGCTCGGTGATATTGAGTGGCGGAACATTGATCTGCGATCCCGCGAAATAAACTTTCCAGGGAAACGAGGGAGTAAGTTTCTGAAGCTTCGCGAGTGTGTACGGATGAAATAACTTGTGCGGGTCCCGCTGATCCACGCGCGTCAGCGATGCCTTCGCGAGAGCAGTTTCGATGTCCATGACGGTCTGCGCATCGGTCTTCGCCTGCGCTGCGGGTTCGCCGGCCAATTCCAGCATTTGCTGGACGTGCTCCACGTAGCGCTGCCGAATCTCCACTGACTTGGCGTCGGTCTTCACATAATAATCGCGGTCGGGCAGTCCCAATCCTCCGGCAGTGAGGAAGCCGATCACGCGCGAGGAATCGGCATAGTCCTGGCTGGAGCCGAAGCCGAACAGCAGTTCGTTCCCAACGGTGGTGAGATCGGCTTCGCCCAGGAAGGTGGCCAAATCGCGCAGGGACTTCAGCGCCGCGATCTTATCCAAATCGCCGCGCAACGGAGACGCACCGGCTTTTTCACGCGATCCGTCGTCCATGCAGGCTGCAAAATAATCGCCGATCTCCGTTTCCACCTTGCTGCGTGAAGGAGACGGTTGCGCGGCTTGCTGCAAGATGCCCCACAGGAAGCGCTGATTCTCCAGAGTGAGTTTTGAATACACGCTCCAGCGCGCCTGATCCCGAGGGATGGGATTGTTCTTGATCCACGATCCGCAGGAATAGCGGTAGAAGTCGGTGCACGGATCAACCGCACGGTCCATGGATGAAAGATCCAGACTCGGGCTGTAGGGCAGGGAATAGAGTGGCGTGTCTTGCCCCCATAACATCTGTACTGCGAACAGCACGACGATTGTCCTCAGAGCAACTTTCATCATAGACGGAACTCCACCGAGCGGACGACACGGATCGCCTTATTCTCGATCAATTGCGCGATCACGGAATCGGGCACCTGCTGATCCGTTTCAATCAACGTAACCGCGGAAAGAGGCTCGCCGGGGTTGTCCGGTTTCTCCTGGCGGCCGAGCGAGAGGGTGGCAATATTAACGTTGTTCTTGCCGGTAATGGACCCGATGTAACCCAGTACGCCGGGCACGTCTGTGTTGGTCAAATACAGCAAATGTCCGGCCAGCTTGGCTTCGCAACGGATTCCATCCACGCTCAGCAGCCTCGGGCGGTCCATCACGATGGCGCCCTCTACCGTCGTGAGTCCCTTATCCGTCTCAAGTTCAATGCGCAGCGAATCCATGTGTTTGGTGCGGCGCTCGAAGCGCTCGGCATAGCTGAGGCCGCGGTCAGCGGCGAGCTTAAGAGCGTTCACCACATTCGCCTTGCGTTCAAGAGAACGGCTGAGCACGCCGGCCAATCCCGCGTTGCGGATCAAACGGGCGTTTTCCTGGCTGAAATTGCCGTGATACACCAAGCGAACCAGTTTTGGATTTGCAGTCGCCACGTACGCGGCGAAAGTTCCCAGGCGCTCGGCGAGAGCGGCGTATGGCGCCACCGCGCGGTACACTTCTTCGCTCATGGCGGGCACGTTAACCGCATTCACCGCGACGCCCTCGTTGAAATATTCGATCAGATGTTCGGCCAAACGCACCGCAATCAGCTCCGCCGCCTCTTCGGTGGAGCCGCCGATATGCGGCGTGGCGAACACTTGATCCAGAGCCAGCAGAGGCTCACCCGCTTCGGGAGGCTCGGTCTGCAAGACATCAAGCGCGGCGCCCGCGATTTTTCCCGATTCAATCGCCCGGCGTAGCGCCGCTACATCCACTAGCTCGCCACGAGCGCAGTTGACGATGCGCGTGCCGGTCTTCATCTTGGCGAAGGCGTCGTCATTCAACATGCCCAGTGTTTCGGTGGTCAACGCGACGTGCAAGCTGATGTAGTCGGACTGGCGGTAAAGCTCCTCGCGGCTCACCAGCGTCACGCCGAGATCGGAGGCGGTTTCGGAATTGACATAAGGATCATTCGCCACGATCTTCATCTCGAATCCGCGCGCGCGCCGCACCACTTCGCGCCCGATGCTGCCGAGACCCATCACGCCCAGGGTCTTGCGGCGCAGCTCGGTTCCCAGAAAACGTTTGCCATCCCATTTGCCTCCACGAGTCGAAATGATGGCTTGCGGAATCTGGCGCGCCATGGCGAGCATCAGCCCGAGAGTGTGCTCCGCTACCGCCACCGCGCTTTCGCCGGGCATATTCATGACCAGGACACCGGCAGCCGTGGCCGCATCGAGGTCGACAAAATCCGTGCCCACGCCCGCGAACGCGATGACCCGCAGTTTTTTCGCCGAAGCGATCTGCCCGGCCGTAACCTTCGCGAGGCGCGATGCGATCAGCACCTCTGCGTCGGCCAGATGCTTCGTATACTCGGCCGGGCTGGACGAAACGATCTCCCAGCCGGGCTGGGCTTTCAAGATGTCGATTCCCGCTGCGCGCAATGGCTCTGCGATTACAATCTTCATGGCTCCCTAAACCGGCACCGGCTGTTTTCGGGTGGCTGCGTGCTCGGCGTAATAGTGCTCGACGGCGGCCACGCCCGTGCCCAGCTTTACAGCAACACCATTCGCTTCCAGAATCAACTCCAATTCGGCTACCAGGCCGAAAAGATCAACGATATCGAAATATCCCAGATGAGCGATGCGGAAAATATGGCCCGCCATTTCCGCCTGGCCGTCGGCAATGATGGAGCCGAATCTCTCACGGAATTCCTTGACGATCGTGGTGGAACTCAGCCCCGGCGGGGCCTTGACGGCGGTAACCGCTCCGCTAGGGCTGGCCGGAGCGAACAATTCGAGGCCCAGAGCTGTACAAGCCGCACGCGTCGCGGCCGCCAGATGCTGCGCGTTTTCGACGAGCTGGTCCATGCCCAGCGTCCGGATATATTTCAGCACCTCGGCCAGGCCCAAGATCAAGGAGATCGCCGGCGTCCACGCCGATTCGCCTTTTGCAGCCGCCTTCCTCTCGCGCCGCAAGTCGAAATAGTAGCGCGGCAACGTAGCCGAATCCATGCGCTCCCAGGCCTTGGGGCTGATGGCGAGCAGCGCCAGTCCGGGCGGCAGCATGAAAGCCTTTTGCGATCCGCTGATGACGAAATCCAGACCCCAGGCGTCGATATCGAGCGGCATGGTGCCCACTCCCGTGATGGCGTCGACAATAAAAAGCGCCGCCGTCGCCTGAACGATCTCGCCCATGGCGCGAACATTGTGGGCGGCTCCGGTGGAACTTTCCGACGCCTGGACAAAGACGCCCTTTACGCCGGGATTCGCGGCCAGGGCCGCTGCCACCGCCGCGGGCTCGACAACTGATCCGTAAGGCGCAGTCAGAATCACTGGCTCCAGGCCGAACGCGCGAGTCAACGCCACCCAACGCTCGCCGAAGACGCCGGCGCTGCACACGATGACGCGGTCGCCCGGCGAGAAGCAGTTGGTGACGGACGCCTCCATTGCCCCAGTTCCTGAGGAGGCTAAAATCAGGACATCATGTGCAGTTCCCAGCACCGTTTTCAGGTCCGCGAGAACCGACGAATACAGGTCGCGGAAATCCTTGGTGCGGTGATGAATGTCAGCGCCCAGCATGGCCTGCAGTGCCTTGGGATAAAGCGGCGTGGGTCCCGGCGTCAAAAGGCGCTGTTTCTTGATTTTCATGGGCTGAAATCCAGAATAGCAAAGGGCCTAACGTGGGACCGGCCCATGGCCGGTCGTTTCTTGATCGGCGATCTGGGGACGTTTCATCGCACGACGGGAACCTAGCGCGTGGGTTCACGCCAGATTGCAGGAGCCTTTATAGGAGCGCTAGCTTGTTACGGCTGCTGGCGCTGGCTGGCGCATCTGGTTGCGCGGGAGGCGGCAGCGTGCCGTACGAGACTACGTTACTGGTGGCCCACCGCCATGCTCGCCTGGAGCTGGTTCATGTTGTGGGCCAATTCATTCCCAGGGTCCAGCGGCTGGCTGGGATTTGTGCGCGATCCTTTGTCTATTGCGTTCTTGGGCGTCAATCTTCCGCAGGCGGTAATCGGCAATGGCCTGCTGGGCATCCTGATCGACGCTCCTGGCGCGGTACAGGGCAGCATTGCGAGCGCCGCAGTGTGGCTGCTTTGGTACGCAGTGATCCGCGTATGGCAGTGGAGGCGGGAGTTGATCAGCCCGGATCTGCCGCGCATTGTCCCCTGAAGATCGCCCCGTGGCGGGCACGCTAAAGTAGAGGAATGAGATCTGCCCTGCCTCTGGCTATTGCTCTAGCCGCGTTCACGCTCCCTCTGCCGGCGCAAACATCGGCTGGGATTCCCGGCGTCGTCGCGCCCGGTGTGAAGCCGGAGCTGGTCCAGGAGGGCTTTGTATTTACCGAAGGGCCCGTGGGCACCTACGATGGCGGACTTTTTTTTAGCGATGTTGGTTCCAAAACGATCTACCATATGGATCCCGATGGCAAGATCACAATTGCTCGCGGAAACACGCTAGGCGCGAATGGACTGGCGCTGAATGCGAGCGAGTTGTATGCAGCCGAAGGCTCCGGAAAACTGATCAGCCGTGGCAATCAAAACGGCCGCGTCGCGACGGTCCTCGAAAGCACGGACGCCGTGCCGCTGGGCGCGCCCAACGACATTATTTTCGATTCCCGCGGCGGCTTTTATTTCACTGACCCGGGGACTGCTCCGTTGCGCCCTTTAGACCCGAACCGCCATGGGAAGGTTTACTACGTGGCCAGCAACGGCGGAAGGGAGCCGCTTCTGGTTGACGATAAAATTGCTTTTCCCAACGGTTTGGCGATAACGCCGGATGGCAAGGCTCTGCTATTGGACGATACGCTGGGCGACACTATCTGGGCGATCGATCTGGCCCCCAAGGCGAAAAACAAAGGCAAAGGCATTCAGAAGAGTGCCTTCGCCAAAATTCCTGAGATGAAGGACGGCATCAGCGGGGCGGACGGCATGGCCGTTGACCGTGATGGGCGGGTCTATGTGGCCACCGATGCGGGCGTCCAAGTGTTTGACAAGAAGGGCAAGTCCCTGGGGATCATTAAAGTACCTCGCACGCCTTCCAACCTGGCGTTTTCAGGTCCGGATAAACGCACGCTTTACATCACCGCGCGCGAGGGCCTGTATAAATTGAAGATGCTCTCGCAAGGCCCCGACAGGGCAGGGAAGTAGTATCCGAGCGAGCGCACCTCACCGCGGGCAGTGGTTGTTACACGTGGCCACCATGGGGTAAAATCCGCAGGCCAGGACTCTTCTCGAAGGAGGGGACACCATGAATCGAAGGTCACTCTTAAAATCGCTCGCTGCCGCGTCGGCCGGTATGCTCGGACGGCCGTGGCCGTCAGAAGCGGCTCTTCCAACGGCAAAGATCACGCGGATAAGGATCTACACGCCGCCTACTTTGAACCATACCTTCAACCAGAGCGACATGATCGTGACGGTGGAAACCGACGCCGGGTTGACCGGCATCGGCGAAGGCGGGCTCAAGGACACGCTGGAACAGTGCGCCGGTAGTGTTATTGGCCAGAATCCCTTTCACATTGAGCGACTGTGGCAGAAGATGTACATCGAATGGTTCTATCCGCCGGGCCGCGAGAAAATCCACGCGATGGGGGCCATTGACCTCGCGCTGTGGGACATCAAGGGCAAGGCGCTGGGTTTACCGGTGCATGAGGTCCTGGGCGGTACGGTGAGGAACTACTGCGAATGTTATCCGACCAGCGGGCTTCCCGGCGCTGCCAACATGAGCCTGAAGGACCGTGCGGCGCAGGTGATGGACGCCGGCTACCGGTGTTTCCGCGTGGACGCGTCGATCGGGCCGACCGGTGGACCTGCGATCGTCGACGACGTATTCAACACGCATCAACGTGTGCGTGAGGTTGCGGCCGCGTGCAAAGAGATTCGCCAGGGAGTCGGCGCCAATGGCGACTGGTGCCTCGACCTGCACCAGAAGTTCGACTATCCGGACGCGCTGCGCTGCTGCAAGCTGATTGAAGAGTACGAACCCTACTTCGTCGAGGACCCGGTGCGCGACGAACACTTCCACCAGGACATTCCAAAACTGCGCCAGCTCACTACTGTGCCGCTGACGGCGGGAGAAGAATGGGGCCAACGCTGGGATTTCAACACGCTGGTGGAGAACCACGACATCGACTATATTCGCGCGACTCTGCCGAATGTGGGCGGCATCACGGAAATGTTGAAGGTGCTGGCGCTGTGCGAGACCCATTCCGTCGGGATCATTCCGCACTTCACCGGCCCGCTGTCGACCGCGGCGCTGGTGAATGTGCTTGCGACGTACTCTCAGCCGGTGCTGTTTGAATACAACTACGGTAACCGGCAGTTTCCGCATCTGCCGCAATGCCTCGATTTCAAAAACGGCAAGCTGTATCCGAACGAACGGCCGGGCTTGGGCGTAACCGCCGACATGGCGCAACTGAGAATGGTGGGCGAAGTCACCGCGGCCGGGGCGTCGCGCCTGTACTACCGGCCGGACGGGTCACTCACCCACTGGTAGAGGATTCAGCCGCGCCTGATGGAGTAAACTGAGTGACGAGAAATACCGGAAAGGTAGGGATTTGGATGCAATCGAGAAGAGAGTTTGCGAAATTAGCGGTGGCCGGTTTGCCACTCGCCAGCCTGTCACCGGCGCTTGGCATGGGGAGCCAAGATCAATTCGACCGTGAAGGGTGTGCGGCTGGGGACCATCACTTACAGCTTTCGCGATTTCCCGCGCGTCCCTGGTAAAGATAATGCAGACGCCATCATCCAGGCGCTCACGGAGTGCGGCATCGGAATCATCGAGCTCTTTTCGCCGAATATCGAACCGGGCCGCACACCTGGAATGGCTGCGGACAAGGCTCGCGAGGAATTGCGCCAATGGCGGCTGGCGACTCCCATGGAATATTTCAAGGGCATGCGCAAGAAGTTCGACGATGCCGGCATCGACATCTACGCCTATACCGTGAATTACCGCAGCGATTTCACGGATCCTGAAATCGACAAAACCTTTGAGCAGGCCAAGGCCATGGGCGTGAATACCATCGCTACTTCCACGCAGGTCAGCATGACCAAGCGGCTGCTGGGGTTCGCCGATCGCCACAAGATCTACGTCTCGTTTCACGGACACGCGGAATACGATAAACCGGACGAATTCTCGACCCCGACGACTTTTCAGCAAGCGCTCGACATGTCGAAATACGCCAAGGTCAATCTGGACATCGGCCACTATACGGCGGCCAACCAGGACCCGATCGCCTATATCGAGCAGCACCACGACCGCATCTCGCACCTGCACATGAAGGATCGCAAGAGGAACAAGGGCGAGAACGTCGATTGGGGCAAGGGCGACACGCCCATTAAGGAGGTGCTGGTTCTGCTGCGCGACAAGAAGTACCCGATCCCGGCCTTCATCGAGTACGAATACAAGGGTACTGGCACTTCCATCGAGGAAGTCAAGAAGTGCATGGCCTACATGCGGCAGGCGCTAGCGTAGAGGGCCAATCTCATATCAACGTTTCTTAGTCGGAATTCCTGACACATCGGCTGCCCCAGCCCGCCTCGCAAGGCGAACGAAGGATTGGTCGAAGGAGAGAAAGGCTGTACCGTGCGGCCTGCTGCTCAAGTGCATCGCATCCGCGAGTTCAATGCCATGCATTGTGAGCGCAAGAGCGGCGGCCACGGACGGTTCATCCTCCACCAGCACATTCTTGAGGCCGAGCAACTTGGTGAAGGCTTCGCGGATAGCGCTCTCCTTAAATCCATACAGGCTTCCCAGAATCCAGCCGGTTTCGAGCAAGACGGTCTTGGCGATCCAGATCTGCTGGGTTGCGAACAAACCTCGCGCCGCGGCGGCTTGTTCGCGATCGTCACCCGTCAGCAGGCGAACCAGTACGTTAGTATCGACCGCGATCATGACGCCGCATGACCTCACGCCCGATCGCAGCCCGCATTTGCGCGGAGGTTTTGGACGTGCGCTTCGACCGCAGGCTGCCGGCAACCTGATCGAGACCCGTTTCAGGGAAACGCTCGGAGGGGCGCAGGAGAACTCCGTCTTCCGTTTGTTCCACTATGAATTCAGTGCCCGGTCCCCAGGCACGGGCCGTACGTATGTCCTTCGGCAGGACGATCTGGCCTTTGGTCGATAGGCGCGTCGTTTCCATCGGTAAGACCCCAGTAAGATTATAGCAAGGCTGTCTCTGCGAAACAGTTTCCATCCTGGAAGAGAGCTAGCTCTGGCTCAGCGAACCTTATCCTGGGCCATTATCGTGCGCGCGCGGTCTTGATTTGGTTTACCCTTTTAAGCATGAACCTACCGACGCGAACCGATAGTTCGCTGACGTTCGGGTTTACAGATCTCAGAAAGATTGTCCTCATTGCCTGTGTAACAGGCGTCTTGAGCCTTCCGCTACCGATATGGAATGCGGTACGGACGATCACCGCCGCGACCGCGACTAAGAACGATTTCTGGAGGCTGGCTGGGATATTGATACCCGTGTTGCTGACTCTTTTCAGTGCGATCATGCCAGCGTTTTACTTCGCTTTGTATCGTAACGAGGCGATCCTTAACTTCCCGAGGCGTCTTCGGCTGCTGGCTTTGGCCGCGGCCCTTATATTCGCCGTGATGGTGTTGACAGCGCTACCGGCGTGGATCCAATCGTTAGCTTCCTATTTTGCAAGGCTCGCGGCGTTCGATTGGAGCATAGGTCCAGCCAGTGTTTTTGCTTTTGTGCGAGATCCAAGGACGATCGGCCTGGTCTCCACACTGCTAGGGGAGTTATCGAATATCGCGTACATCCTGGTGCTGATCGCTATTTTCCGCCAAACAAACGATCCGTTGGAAACCGGTGTCCCCATTTCCAAACCGCTTCGCGCGGTGACCCGGGTAGCGATCATTTCGTGGGGTCTGTGGGTGGCGTTCCTCGTAGTCAGAGTGATCGCGATGCCATTCGTGTTTATTCAGCTCCGTACTTATGCGTTCCAGATCGGCCGAACGCCTCCGTTGTTATGGGACATGATGGCGGATGCCATCCGCACCCTGCTAATCCAGGCCTGCTTGTTTGCTGCTCCATACATCGTATACAGATGCCTGCGGGAGCAGGCTGAGAGACCGGTCGAGGCGCAATCCGGACCCGAACTAATCGAAAGCAGCGGTTAGACTTTGGCTTCGACGTCCACGCCCATGCTGCGGGCCGTGCCTTTGACCGAGTTCATGGCGGCTTCGACGGTAAAGCAGTTGAGGTCGGGCATTTTGATCTTGGCGATCTCCTCCACTTGCTTCAACGTAATCTTGCCGACGCGGTTCTTGTTGGGCTCGGCCGAACCCTTGGCGATGCCGACGGCGCGCTTGATGAGCACCGGCACCGGCGGCGTCTTGGTGATGAAGGTGAAGGAGCGGTCAGAGAAGATAGTGATCACCACCGGGATGATCAAGCCTTCCTGATCCTTGGCCGACGTCTTGGCGTTGAAGGCCTTGCAGAACTCCATGATGTTGACGCCCTGCGGACCGAGCGCGGTACCCACCGGCGGCGCCGGGGTGGCCTTGCCGGCCGGGATCTGCAATTTCACGTTGGCGGTTATTTTCTTTGCCATTCCAAACTCCTGACTAATACCTTGTTAGCCCGCTCCCTCGCGGTCGCGGATCGCTTAAGCTTTTTCTACTTGCAAGAAATCCAGTTCCACCGGCGTCGAGCGGCCAAAAATCGTTACCATGACGCGCAGCGTGTTGCGCTCCGGGTTGACCTCGTCCACCTTGCCCGAGAAGCTGGCGAACGGCCCTTCGATGATGCGCACATTTTCGTTCTTTTCGAAGTTCAGCTTGGGGCGCGGGCGCTCAGCCGAAGTGGCCTGGCGGTAGAGCACCGAATTCACTTCGTCGGCAGTGAGCGGGACCGGCTTGTCGCCTCCGCCCACGAAACCGGTGACGCGCGGCGTGGCCTTGACGGCATGCCACAGCTCGTCATTCATTTCCATCTCCACCAGTACGTAGCCGGGATAAAGCATGCGCTTGCTGGTGACTTTCTTGCCGTTGCGCAGTTCCACCACTTCCTCAGTCGGGAATCAGCAACTGGCCGATCTGGTGGTCGAAGCCAAAGGCCTCGGAGCGGCTCCGCAAGGAGTCGGCCACCTTCTGTTCGAAGCCCGAGTAGGTGTGAATGATGTACCAGTGCTTAGGCGGCGCATCCTCTTTGACGGTCTCAGCGTTGCTGGATTCAGCGACGGCAACGGCGGTGTCGCGGGACTCGCCGGCAGCAGGCGCTTCGGCGTCGTGGGTTTGATTTTCTTCGGGAAGGTTGTCTTCGGGCATGTCAACGGACATAGGTGCCAGCCTTTACTTAGTAAACATGTCAAATAACTTCTGGATAAAGCGGCCGACCAGGGTGTCCACCACCGCGAAATAGGCCGCGAACGCGAACACCGCGAAGATCACCACGCCGGTGGTGGCTCGGACCTGTTTCCAACTAGGCCAGGTGACGCGCTTCATTTCGAGCTGCAACTCCTCGAAGTAATCTTTGGTGCGCGTAGGCCAACTGGCGGCCTTGGTTGCGATGCTTTGCTGTTCAGCCATTTTACTTGTCCTAATTACTACCCAATTCCATCTGGAAAACCTGGCAGGGGCAGAGGGATTTGAACCCCCAAAGGCGGTTTTGGAGACCGCTGGTTTACCGTTAGCCTATGCCCCTACAAATAGTGGCCAAGGGCCAGCAACCCCAGTGTAACACTTGGCGTAACACTTGCCGGGCCGGCTACTTAATCTCCTTGTGCGGATGGTGCTTGCGGCAGAAGGGACAGAACTTCTTCATCTCCAGCCGCTCCGTGGACGTCTTTTTGTTCTTCATGCCGGTGTAGTTTTTACGCTTGCACTCGGTGCATTGAAATGTGATATTTTCGCGCGCCATTTGCCTACCTCTTTATTCCAAAATCTCGCTGACCGTGCCGGCGCCGACGGTGCGTCCACCTTCGCGGATGGCGAAGCGCAGGCCCTTATCCATGGCGATGGGCGTGATCAGCTCGATTTCAAGCTGCACGTTATCGCCCGGCATCACCATTTCCATGCCGGCGGGCAATTGCGCCACGCCGGTCACGTCAGTGGTGCGGAAGTAGAACTGCGGCCGGTAGCCCTTGAAGAACGGCGTGTGACGGCCGCCTTCGTCCTTGCTCAGCACGTAAACTTCGCCCTTGAACTTCTTGTGCGGCTTGATCGAACCCGGCTTTGCGATCACCTGGCCGCGCTCGACGTCGTCTTTTTCAATACCGCGCAGCAGCAGGCCGACGTTGTCGCCCGCGCGGCCTTCGTCCAGCAGCTTCTTGAACATTTCGACGCCGGTGACTACCGTCTTGCGGGTGTCGCGGAAACCTACGATTTCCATTTCCTCGCCGACCTTGCAAATGCCCTGCTCGATACGGCCGGTAACTACCGTACCGCGGCCCTGAATCGAGAAAATGTCTTCAATCGGCATCAGGAACGGCTTGTCGACCACGCGCTCTGGCATGGGGACGTACTTGTCGACGGCTTCCATCAGCTCGTCAACCGTCTTTTCCCACTGCGCTTCGCCGTTCAGGGCGCCCAACGCGCTGACTTTCACAACAGGCAGGTCGTTGCCCGGGAATCCGTAGCTGGTCAGCAGCTCGCGGACTTCGAGTTCGACCAGTTCCAGCAACTCCGGATCGTCCACCATGTCGACTTTGTTCAGCGCGACCACGATGTAAGGCACGCCCACCTGACGGGCCAGCAGGATGTGCTCGCGCGTCTGGGGCATGGGGCCGTCGGTCGCGGCGACCACCAGGATCGCGCCGTCCATCTGCGCGGCGCCGGTGATCATGTTCTTGATGTAATCGGCGTGGCCCGGGCAATCCACGTGGGCGTAGTGCCGCTTGGCGGTTTCGTACTCGACGTGCGCCGCCGCGATCGTGATTCCGCGAGCCTTCTCTTCAGGCGCATTGTCGATCGAATCGAAGCTCCGGAACTGCACCTTCGGATTGTGCTTCGCCAAGGTCTTAGTGATGGCCGCCGTCAATGTGGTCTTGCCGTGATCGATGTGCCCGATCGTTCCCACGTTTACGTGCGGCTTGCTGCGATCAAATTTTTCCTTCGCCATGTTTTCTTTTCCTTAAACCAGAACGCGGAGGGCGCGGTAGGTACCCATTCCCACCGCGCCTTTAAAACTGGAGCCGTTGACCAGGATTGAACTGGTGACCTCGTCCTTACCAAGGACGCGCTCTACCAACTGAGCTACAACGGCTAAACGACGCTCTACAACTCAACGGCCAAACTGCAAAAACTAATGGTGGACAGGGGAGGATTCGAACCTCCGTAGCTCGCAAGGAGCGGCAGATTTACAGTCTGCTGCCATTAACCACTCGGCCACCTGTCCGTCTCGCCACGCGCTCCCGCCAGCCAGCCAACGGAAATGCGGGGAAAGGTCCACGCCGACTACGACACACGCGGACTCTAGGCGTAAGGTCCAGTATAGCAAACGTTCGGGAGTGTGCGAAGACTTCGACGTCGGACACCTGCTATTATAGTGTTATATGCAAAAACACCATGCGGCTCCCTCCTCGTACCACTTCAAAAGGGCCAAGACGGACGGCCTGATTCAGGTCCTCAATGAAGGTTCCTATGTCATGGCGGAATATAGTGAACGGACGGGTAAGGTGAGCTGGCAAAGAGTGGTTCTGGCGACCCAAAAAGAGAAAATTGAGAAGTGGTTGACAGAGCATTATCCGGTCCATCCAGCGTCCGCAGCCCGGGCTTGAGTCTGCGCGCGACTTTCAATCATCGTCAGCTGCTGTTCCGACTTCGGCCGCATGCCTAGCCGGTGCGACATTGCGCTTCAGCGTTGCTTGGCCTTCTCGATTTCGTCCGCCGCGTGCGGATCGATGTGTAGTGTGCTTATACCGGCTCGGTATCGGAAGATCACAATCCCAAGAATGAGAAGCGCGAGCAGGACCAGTAGGAGTACTTTCGCGCTCATTTCTTATGTGTAAATCCGCTACTGCGTTAGCGGACCCTGTGCGGCGCTTGGTAAGACCGCAGGGGTCCAGGCCTCGGCAAGCGCACGCTGGAAATTCCCGCCGAAAATCAGTTCAATATTGCGGTTAGAATAGCTGCGGCGGACCAAGCCTTCCGTAAGATCGTAAATCTTCTTGGCGTAGTCGATTCCATCAAGATCGTATTTCCTGGAGGAGTGAACATCCCGCCCGTCCAAGTCGACATCGCTTCCCACACCCACGTGCTCTATGCCTGCCAGTGCGACCACATGATCGATATGGTCCAAGACGTTCTCGATGGTGGCCGGGCCGCCGGCACGCACAAAGCCGCGAACCATGGTGATGCCCATCACTCCGCCCTTTGCCGCCATTGCGCGGATGGCTTCGTCGGTTTTGCAACGGGCCGCGGGAACCAGCGCGCGGCAATTAGAATGAGTCACCAGCACCGGCCGCCGGGACGCAACAATCGCATCCATAGTCGTTCGGTCGCCGCAGTGCGAGATGTCTATGGCCATCCCGAGCTGATTCATGCGCTCGACCACCTGCGCTCCATACTGGCTTAGTCCGGCGTCGTGCGCATCGGACGATCCTCCGCCAATCCGGTTTCCGGTATAGGTGAGTTGCGAAACCCGCTGTCCCAGCCGGTAAAAGTAATCCACGTCCGCGAGCGTTCGGAAATGCACGGAGTTTTGCTGACCGATCAGTATGCCGATCTTCCCGAGCGCCTTGACTCGGTCGAAATCCGCCGCGCCGTCGACGCGCAGGAACTCCTGCGGGTGGGCCGCCAGGAAGCTGTTCCAGCCCATGATGTCCCTGGACGTCTCGGCGTAAATGTCTCCCGCTGTGTAGCCGACGGCGGGATAGAACACCGTGATCCCAGAATTTTTAAGGCGTTGAAAGTCGGCTGGTTGGAAACGCTCGGGTTGCACCTGCCACGCAGACATCTTGCGATAATCCAGCGTCAGCAGCCCCAGCATGTCGATCACGGTAGAGCGGTGAACCAGATCCACGGCGCGAACCGAATACTCCGGGGCGCCCTTGGCAAATAAGGCGAAGCGGCCCCGATTGATCATCGGTAGACCGAGAGCGAACGCCGAGCTTTTCAACAAAAGGCGACGTGAGAGCACAAACCTGGCCGAAGTGGATCAGTGTAGCACACCTGGTCGTGCGTTCAAGAAATTGTTGGGGGGAGTTTCCTGCGGGCTAATCTCAATCACGTTAGTTCAAGTATGCGCTTACCCATGCATTCAGCAGGCCCCTCAAACTGGCGCGCGGGTGGGATGAGGGTGGCCACGCCGCTCAGATGAACCCCCTAAAGGCATCCTCTTATAGAGCCGATTGACGGCGTATGGCGAGGAGATCCGGCTGCGGTCCCTGCCAAATGGCCTCATGGAAAGCTGCGCCTCGAGGACAGGAAGGCACTGTAGACTATGGATAACTCGCTGGCCGCCCTCGCCGAAAAGATCGGTAATGGGTCCCCGAGCCATCTGCAGCGTCTGGAATTCCTGGTTAGCACTGTCCCGGTAGCCATCTATACCTGCAAGGCGGATGGCGACTTCGGCGCGACCTTCGTGAGTGACGGTGTGCGCGCTCTGTGGGGTTACGAACCCCAAGAATTCCTAAAGGACAGTCGATTCTGGATTGACCGGCTGCATCCGGAAGACGCGGACAGAATCATCGCGGGACTGGGCGTCTTGCCGGCAGCGGGCCAGTACAGCCACGAATACCGTTTCCGCACCAAGAGCGGCGAGTATCGCTGGGTGCGGGATGAACTCCACCTGCTGCGAGGGACCGCGGGCGAACCGCTGGAAATCGTCGGCCATTGTTCTGACATAACCGAGCGTAAAGGGGCGGAGGCGGCGCTGCGCGAAAGCGAGGCACGCCTGGCACTGATTTTCAATAGCAGCTCCGATACGCAGATACTCTTGCGGGTAGAACCCGGTGGCCGGCTGATAACGGAAACCGTCAATCGGGCCTTTCGCGAGAAACTCAACATCAGAACCGGCCAGGACATCGGAGACTTTCTCGGAAAAGACTTTGAAGTACTTCTTGCCGTCATGGGAAACACACCGGATGAGATCGAGCACAGGCGAGCTTTCTATCTGCGCTCGATTGCCCAGAACGCAACTCTCCGTTTCGACATCCCTTATAGCCCGGCCGGGGGAGCTATCGAGGTCGTGGTTTCGCCGATTGTCGACCGAAACGGCTACTGCACGCACGTGCTTGGTAGCGCCCGTGACATGACTGAACGCCGGAAGGCCGAAGCGGCTCTACGGGAAAGCGAAGAACGCTATGCACTGGTTACGGAAGCCACACTCGATGGCATATTCGACTGGAACCTGGAGACCGGCGATTCCCACCTCTCCCTGCGCTTCAAGGAGATCCTGGGCTATACAAGCGATGGGCATGCAGGCGATGAGCTTCCCAGCGATTGTGCATCCGTCTTCGCCAGACTGCACCCGGAAGATCTAACTTGGTTGAACGAACTGGTCGTGCGCCCGCATGCCGGTCAGGCTTTGGAAATGTTCGAGCGGGAAGTACGGTTCCAGCGCAAGGACGGCACCTACTGCTGGGTGGCGGCGCGCGGCCAAGCGGTGCGGAATGCGGCCGGCTTGCCCATACGCTTTATTGGTGCGATCCACGATATTACAGAGCGGAAGCGCTCCGAGGACACAGCGGCATTCCTGGCGTCGATTGTGCAGTCGTCAGAGGACAGCATCGTCGGAAACGGCCTCGATGGGATCATCCTCAGCTGGAACGCCAGCTCTGAGCGGTTTTGGGGCTATACCGCCGGTGAAGTAATCGGGAAGCACGTTAAAATCCTGTTTCCGCCCGAGCGGGTTCATGAGTTCGAGTGCAATCTAGAGAAGGTCCATCGCGACGAACCCATCAAGCGTTTTGAAACAGTGCGAGTGAGAAAAGACGGGCGTCTGATCGCCGTCTCGATCATCCTTTCGCCGGTTAAGGACCCACATGGAAAACTGCTGGGTGTGGCCGCGATCTACCGCGATATAACAGAGCGTAAGCAAGCCGAAGATCAACTCCTGGCGGCCAAGCAGGCGGCAGAGGCCTCCGCGGTATCGCTCCGCGTAAGCGAAGAGCGTTACGCACTGGCGACCCAGGCCACCTACGATGGAATTTTTGACTGGAATCTGGCGACTGGCGAATCCTACCTCTCCCCGCGTTTTAAGCAGATTCTTGGGTACTCTCCCGATGAGTTGCCAAATGATCTGGCGAGCTTTCATCGGCCGGGTCCATCCCGAAGACCGCGAGCAGGTAAGTGGGAGGATTTCCGGTAGCTTCCCTGAGAGCGAGACAGTCACGTTCGAGGATGACGTCAGAGTGTGTTGCAAGGACGGCAGCTTCCGCTGGGTGGCATCTCGCGGGCGTCTGGTGAGATCTCCCGAGGGGAAGCCGATGCGTTTTATCGGTTCCATTCGCGATATTACAGTGCGTAAGGAGGCGGAAGCGAAACTGGCCGCCAGCGAGAAGCGGCTTAGAGACATTCTGGAGTCGCTCTATGGATTCGTGGGACTCTATGCGCTCGACGGCACAGTGTTATACGTCAATCGCGCCCCGCTGGAAGCGGCCGGAGTACCGGCCGAAGATGTCGTGGGCAAGCCGTTCTGGGAAGCCTACTCATGGAGCCATAGCGCGGAGGAACGCGGGCGTCTGCGGACCGCTTTGGCCCGCGCGGCCGGCGGCGAAGTGGTGCGTTACGAGGCTGGCGTTCTGACGAAGGGCGGCCGGCAAATCATCGTAGACGCGGCCTTTGGTCCGTTACGAGATGACCATGGACGCATCGTCAACGTCATCGGGTTCGGAGTAGATATTACGGCCCGCAAGGAAGCGGAGGCCCGGCTGCTGCTCGCCATCCAGGTGGCGGAAGTCGCCAGCCGGGCCAAGAGCGAATTTCTAGCCAACATGAGCCACGAAATCCGCACGCCGATGAACGGCATCATCGGCTTAACCGAAGTGGTGCTCGAGTCCGAGTTGAACCCGGAGCAACGCGAGTACTTGGGCTTGGTGAAAGCCTCGGCCGACTCTTTAACGACGATCATTGGCGATATTTTGGACATTTCCAAGATACAAGCGGGGAAAGTAGTTTTGCATCCGAAGGAATTCTGGATTCGGGATCTGGTGACGACGACTGTCAACGGATTTGGGAAAGCCGCTCGTGACAAGAACCTCCGCCTCACTGTTGATATTCACCCCCAGATTCCGGACGTGATGTTGGGGGACCCGGACTGCCTGAAGCAGGTTCTAGTGAATCTGCTTGGCAATGCGATCAAATTCACCCCGGCTGGCGAAGTGAAACTGGGTGTCGGGATTTTAGCCGGGAGTTCCGATCATGTGCACTTCCGCGTCCACGACTCGAGGATTGGTATCGCTCCCGAGCATCGCCAGAAAATATTCGAGCCGTTCACGCAGGTGGACGCTTCGTCCCGGAGAGAATTCGGAGGCACCGGACTGGGGTTGGCGATCTCCGCCCAATTAGTGGAGATGATGGGCGGAGAAATCTGGGTAGCGAGCGACGGCCGGTCTGGAAGCACGTTCCATTTCACCGCGCGCCTGATATTCGCAAATGACACAACGGGGCCCGCGAGCCATACCGCCCAGGAACCGGCGCCGGAACCCGCCAGTGAGCGGAAACAGGCCGTGTCCGATGACCGCCGCAGATTTCCACGCTTCAAGTCCGCTGACGCCGTCAGGCTCAATTTGTTGAGTTCATCCTCACAAGATTGCATCGAAGCCCAGGTGCTCAATGTATCTAATGGCGGATTGAGAGTTTGGACCAGCCAGTCTCTGGATACCGATACGCTGGTGGAGATTCACCGGGGAGATGAAATCGTGGTGGCAAGTGTGCGTTATTGCGTTCCGGCGGACCAAGGATTTCACGCCGGTCTAAAGTTTCGCGGCCACTTCGATAAGTTGTAAACGCGCGCCCTAAACGCACGTCCACTCCGGACTATTTCGCGCGTGTGGCCTCGAAGCGGATCTGCTGTAGCCGCTCGGCGTCGCTTGAAAGTTCGGCCATACCGGACGGGAACTTATTCGCGCTGAGAAGGTACGCGACCAGGCTGGCGTTCTGCTCCCGGCTCAAACTTCCCGGCTTATCGGCCGGCATAGAGGTCTGCATCTTGTCGAACAGATCGCCGACCGTCATCCCGCTCCAGTCCATTACGAAGTCGGAGCCTGTCGAGCGCAGGCGTCTGCCCTTTGCCCTGTAGTTTGTCTCCATGGCAGGATGCGCAGGCGGTTTGGTAGAGCGCAGCCCCGCGGCTGGCTTGCGGTCCGAATAGACGCCGTCCCAGACCGATACCGGCGATTGCGCCGCCGCCAGTCCGAGCACAAATGCCACTGCCAATATGATCTTTGTGCACCGCTCCGATCCCATAACCACATGATAAAGTAATGGACGAGCGCGGCCGAGAGCACTAACGTCGGCTACGCGCCAACGCCCCGCTGAGGAAGATGCCATGACCCCCTGGATGAATCGCCCCCCCGTGAGTTTGCTGAACCGTTTCGCACTCGGACTAATTCTTGTCAGTTGCGTAGCTGGAGCATTGACTCCGGCCGTGCGTGCCGCCGATGCGCCCGCCTGCGATCCCAACAACGGCGGGATCACGCTCCCTGCGGGATTCTGCGCGTTTCTGGCCGCCGACGGCCTGGGCGAAGCCCGCCACATTGCTGTGGCCCCTAACGGCGATGTGTATGTGGGGCTGATGAATGGCGGCGTAGCTGCGCTGCGCGACACCAACGGCGACGGCCGTTTCGAGATGAAGGAAAAGTTCGGTAGCACCAGCGTCACCGGAATCTCGCTGCGCAACGGATATCTCTACATCGCCACGCCCAATACGGTGCAGCGCTATAAGATGACGCCCGGGCAATTGAAGCCCGCGGGTGAGCCCGAGATCGTCGTCAAAGACCTGCCCGGCGTGCAAC
The DNA here is from genome assembly GCA_963779075.1 of Bryobacterales bacterium. Taxonomy (GTDB): domain Bacteria; phylum Acidobacteriota; class Terriglobia; order Bryobacterales; family Bryobacteraceae; genus Palsa-187. The sequence continues at coordinate 164,733 of CAVZWS010000005.1, read as the reverse complement.
AGCATGGCGACAAGGGTATTGCGTTCGACGGTAAGGGATCGCTCTATGTGAACGTCGGTGCGCCCTCCAATGCCTGTCAGACCAGGGACCGCAGAGAGGGCGTGCCGGGGCAGGATCCCTGCCCGATTCTGAATGAGCACGGCGGCATCTGGAAGTTCGACGAGAATAAATTGGGCCAGACGCAAAAGGACGGCTCACGCTTTGCTACGGGACTGCGGCAGATGCCTGCGATTGCCTGGCATGACGGCGCGCTGTTTATCGCGATGAATAACCGCGATTCGCTCGACACCTTGTGGCCCGGAAAGTTCACCGCGCAGGAAAACGCGGAGCGTCCTGCGGAGCCGCTCTATCGCGCGGTCGCGGGTTCCAACTTTGGCTGGCCGTATTGCTTCTTCGATTACGGGCAGAAGAAGTTCTTCCTCAATCCCGAGTATGGAGGCGATGGGAAGACCGTGGGGCGCTGCACGGAATTCACTCCGCCGGTAGCGGCTTTCCCCGCGCATTGGGCGCCGGTCGACTTGATGTTCTATACAGGCACGCAGTTTCCGGCGAAGTATCGCGATGGGGCGTTCATCGTGTTCCACGGATCGTGGAACCGCGCGCCGCTGCCGCAGGCCGGATACAACGTGACGTTCCAGCCGTTGGCGGGCGGCAAGCCATCGGGAAATTTCGAAGTCTTCGCGAGCGGTTTCCCGGGCAAGATGCCGCTGATGAATCCCAACGACGCGGTGGCGCGGCCAGACGGCGTCGCGCAGGCGCCTGATGGATCGCTCTATATCGGCGACAGCGAGAAGGGCAAGATCTGGCGCGTGCTGTATCGCGGCGGAAAATAGAACGGCGCCAGACGCCGCTATTTCATCGGCGGGATAAAAGCAATCGTTCGCGCAAAGAACCAGCACAGGAAGAACACCACCGGCAGCATCACCATCAGATACAAAGTTGTGTAGCCCACCAAGTCGCGCGCCTTCAGGCGCAGAATGCCGAGCAGCGGCAGCATCCAGAAGGGATTGATCAGGTTAGGCATTGCCTCGGAGATGTTATAAATCTGCACCACCCAGCCCAGATGAACCTGATGCGCGATGGCCGCCTGCAACACGTAAGGCGCTTCCACAACCCACTTGCTGCCCCCTGACGGGATGAACAAGCCCAATACCGCCGAATAGCTGGCCGCGAGCAGCGCGAAAGTGTCGTGCGTGCTCGCCGATGTGAACAGGTGCGCCAGCTTGGCGGAGAGTCCGGTGCCGGTGATCATGCCGAAGATCATGGCGTAGAACGGAAATTGAATCAGCACGCCGCCGGTGGCCGGGATCGCGTCCGCCACCGCGCGCACGAAATTGCGCGGGCGCCAGTGGAGCAGCAGTCCGACCGTGAGGAACATCAGGTTGTAGGTGTTGAGGTCGAGCGCCGCCAGCGCTCCCTGCGGCGAAGTGCGGAATACGTTTACCAGGTAGCCCAGCAGGAGCGCGCCGACCAAAATCGTGAGTATGGGACTGAATTCCAGCCATTCGCCGGGTTTGGTATGGCGCTCGCGCGGCTCCGCGGGCGGCTTGAAGTGCAGGCCATAGCTTTCGGCGGTGTGTGCGTTCGCGGCGGAAGGCACTGAGAGATAGGCCACGATTCCGCACACCAGCGATGACGATAAGCGCCGTCAGCATGCTCTGCCAGAGAAAAAGCGTTTGGGTAAGCGGGATGAGTCCACTGATGGCGAAGAGCGACGGGGGCAGGGAAGACTTGGTGGCCATCAGCATGGCTGCGGAGGACGACAACCCGAGCGCCCATACGGAGCAATTGCCGAGGTAGGCGGCGGCGCCGGCGGCGCGGTAGTCCATGCCTTTAATGCGGCCGGTCATCTCGCGGACCAGGAAGCCGCTGATGATCGGGCTGAGTCCCCAGGAGAGCAGGGAACTGATGGTGGCGACGAACGCGACCAACGTGATTGCTCCGCGGGGAGTAGTGGGGATTCCGGCCAGCCAACGTATGGCGCGCCGCACCAGATGGAGTGGAGGCCACCACATAGCCACCGACGATAATCATCACCATCTGCATGGTGAAGGGAACCAGGGTCCAGAAATTCCTTCCGGCTTCGATGCCGAGCTGAGTGGGGCTTTCGCCGGCGAGGACGCCTAGCGCGTACACCACCAGGACGCCCAGGAAGGCGAAGACCAGAGGGTCCGGAAACCAGCGCTCGCTCCAGTTGGCGAGGGCCAATCCCATGCGTGCCACTCGGCCATCGGTTACTTTCGGCAAGTTCACTTTATTGGCGGCTTGCATGGATTCGGCGTCTCACTATTGTATGCCTTCATCGGCGGGGTCTCGCCGCAATGCCGATCATTCAGCCGATAGATAGGTATGGAACCCACCCAAGAGACTGCCGCGCAATGCATGCGCGAGGCTCGCGAGCAACGCCAGGCCATCATTTCCGCCTTGTACCAGCAACGTCGTGTGCACCCGGGCCAGCCGGGCATCACGCTGACCGACTTGGAGCAGATGTTGAAGGTATCGAAAGCGGAATTGGAATTCAGCCTGTGGTATCTCACCGAAGGCTCGTTCGTAAAGCGGACCGATAACGGCACGCATTCGATTACGCTCAAAGGGGTGGACTTGGCGGAAGACATGATCGACCGGCTGACCGTCTAAAATAGAACTGATGTTCGGCGCCATCAAAGAAGCGGTTTCGCGGCGGCGGGCGCTGGTGATAGCCCTGTTCGCGTTGAGTGGCCTTGCGGTTGCCTTGTCGCGCGTCGTACCATCTCCCGCCGGCAGCGAGAACGTGGAAGTAACCATCGTCGACATCGACGACGCCGGCCGCAAGCTTGGCCTGGCGGTTCGCAAGAAGGTACTGCGTTCAGACGGCGATTGGCGGCGTCAGCTCACGCCTGGGCAGTATTGGTCGGCCCGTAGGGGTTCGACAGACACGCCTTTCACCGGCACTTACTATCAAGTGGAGACCGCGGGTTTGTTCCGTTGTGTCTGCTGTGGAAACGCGCTGTTCAGCTCCTCAACCAAGTTCGATTCGGGCACCGGCTGGCCCAGTTTCAGCGCGCCTTTGGCCGCCGAAAACATGCGCACGCAGACGGATAACAGCCTGTCGATGGAACGTGTCGAGATCCTGTGCCGGCTGTGCGACGCGCACCTGGGCCACGTGTTTGATGACGGTCCTCCGCCCACCGGTTTGCGCTACTGCATCAACGAGTCGGCGCTGCGATTTGTTCCAAGCCCTAGTTAGAGATTCCACTCACTACGGCCGCGAACTCGCCGATAGAAGTCTCCAGGAGGGCGTGTGCGCTCAGACTCCGAAAGACGGCGGCATCCCCGATCGGACGCCGCGAAGAGCCAGGCAAAGCTCCTGGTCGACGGCAGCGAAGTTACATTGGTGGACTTTAGTAGCAGCGGTCTGCGAATCGAAATGACTAACCGGCTGGACGCCGGTGCGGCCGTCCGGATCAGCGGCGAAATCGAGGGTGCGGCGGGGCGAATCCCCATCGGAGGGCCATGCCAGGTCCGATGGTGCTCGGAAACCGGCGGCGGTCTGTTCCACGCAGGGCTGTCCTTTGAGCATGCCTCCGACATTCCGCGCGCGTCAGTGGAGATGCTGGGGAACGGCGTCGATTACTATGAGGTGCTGCAGGTGAGCCGACGGGCCGACGCCGATACCATCCGCCGCGTTTATCATCTGATGGCGCAGCGTTATCATCCCGATAATACCGAAACCGGTAACGACGAGCTGTTCCGCCAGACTCGTGAAGGCGAACGAAGTGCTGTCCGATCCAGCGCGCCGCGCCGCCTTCGACCTCCAGTTGGCATCGCACGACCGAGCTCGTCTGCACCTGTTCGAGAATTGGCAAGGCACGCAGGGCGTGCAGGCGGAGGTCGTCAAGCGCCAGGCCATTCTGCGGTTGCTCTACAACCAGCGCTTCACGGATGCAGAGCGGCCGTGGATCGTGCTGCGCGACTTTGAAAACCTGATGGGCTGCCCGCGCGAACACCTGGAGTTCAGCTTCTGGGTCCTGCGCGAAGGCAAACTCGTGACGCGCGGCGACAATGCCCGTTACGAGATCACCTACCAGGGAGTGGCCGCCGTCGAAGCGGAAGAAACCGGCGGACAGCCGCCCGCGATTTTCCCCCTGCTGACCGCGCCGCCTCACCCGGTGAACTAAGGCTCCCGTTAATCCGCCCGCCGGGTATGGGCAGGTAGAATCGGAACGTGAAGCCATTCTTTATCGGGATGATCCTTGGCTGGATTGTGCTGCCGCTGATCGGGCTGCTTTACCTGCGTTTTGCCTATGTGCCGGTAGCCGTCGATGGGCCCGTGATTCCTTTCGAGTCGCTGCTCGCCGGGGCGGCAGTGCAGGCGACGGATTGCGCGCGATGCTCCCAAAGTGGCGGCAATTCCGCCGAGCGAGGATAATCTGCTCGCTGGGGCGAAAATTTACCGGGAGCAGTGCGTCGAGTGCCACGGAGTGCCCGGCGGCACGCTTTCGGCAGTTTCCAAAGGCATGTATCCCCCTCCGCCGCAGTTTTTCGATCAAAAGGTGATGGGAAACGATCCCGTGGGGCAAAATTACTGGATCGTCGCCAACGGCATCCGCTTGACCGGGATGCCAGGGTACCGCCAGTCTTTGAACGACCAGCAGCTCTGGCAGGTGGCCCAGTTCCTCTCGCACCGAGGCGCGCTGCCGGCGGCCGCGACCGAATCGCTTACCGCGAAACAGCCTTAGTACCTCTTGACGTCGAAGGTGTTTAAGCGCGTTGCTGAGTCAATAGGATACGGTAAGCGGGATACAATATCCAGAAATCAGTAGAACTAACTCTTCGTTGGATATAAGTGCCATAATATCAATTAGAAAGATGAGCCAGGAAAATGGCAACTCGGTTGCTAGCGTAATTCCTGGAGGGGTGCGGGAGTAGTGTGCTAGGTCTGCTCCTGCTAGGTCGGCCCTGTGAAGGAACTGAGGCAACAGCTCGTTGGTGCACTGCTGGTGATCATCACCGTGGCGGCCGTAATTGCGGCTGCCATCAACCTTCAACAACAGAATAAATTTCACCTGCCTGACGACGGCGTCACCTGGCTCGATCAAAGCCAAGGCGCCGACCAGAACTCGGCTGTGGTGGCGGTGTTCGTCGCCCGGGACAGCCCTGGCGAAAAGGCCGGAATCCATAAGGGCGACCGACTGGTATCGATTGCGGATCTGACGATCCAGCGAGCGTTGGATGTTACGGCGGTGCTAGCGCGGCTCGGCTCCTGGAAAAAAGTCGAGTATCAGATACTGCACAACGGAGTGGAAGTTCCCACCAATGTGATCATCGGCGAGGCCGATCGTGACTCGACCGTCTTCTACCAGTACGCCGTCGGCGCAGTGTATTTGGCGATTGGGCTGTTCGTGTACTTCCGGCGCGGAAGCGCCCCGCGCGCGCAGCTCTTCTTCATCTTGTGCGTAGCCAGCTTTGTCTTATTCACCTTCCACTACTCGGGCAAGCTGAACAATTTCGACAAAGTGATTTATCTGGGAAATTTGGTGGCGGGGTTCCTGGCGCCGACGCTGTTTCTCCATTTCTGTTGCGTGTTTCCGGAGCCGCAGAAGTGGATTCGGCGGCGCGGTTCAGACTCGCTCGAAGGTTCCTCCGGCTTGGCGCTGCTGCTGTACATTCCGGGACTCGCGATGCTCGCCGTCCACCTGGGTTTTATCTACGGCTGGGTAACTACGGCCGCGCCCATGCTTGAAATGCGCTGGCTGCTGGATCGCGTTTGGCTGGGTTTCTTGTGCGCAATGTATCTGGCCGGAGCAGCGGTGCTGACTTCGCAGTTGCGGCACGCAGACGATCCGGTGGTCCGCCGCCAATTGACCTGGCTGCGCAACGGCGCGGTGGTGGGCATCGTACCCTTCGCGGGGCTTTACGTGGTGCCGTATCTGATGGGCGTCGTTCCCACCCATGCCATGAACCTGGCGGTGCTGTCGCTGCCGCTGATACCGCTTACTTGGGCTTACGCTATTCTCCGCTACCGGCTCATGGACGTCGACATCATTTTTCAGGAAGGTTACGTCTACACGCTGGCAACCTTGTGTGTGCTCGCTATCTTCTACAGTGTGATCTTTTCAGTCAGCAAGACTGGCGATCTGAGCGGCACGGCAATGGTGGCGTTGATTCTGATTGCCGCCTTCGTGTTCCAGCCCATTCGTAAATGGATTCAGGAACAGCTCGATCGTTACTACTTCTATAAAGACCGCTACGATTATCGCCGCACTCTGATCGAATTCGCGCGCGAACTGGGATCGCCGGCGAACATGGGCGAGATGCTCGAAAGCGTCGCTGACCGGGTGATCCGCACGCTGGGTATCGGCCATGTGGCGTTCTTCGTGTGGAATGAAGGTGAGCAGAAGTTCCAATTGGAAATGGCTAGCAATCGCCAGGGCCGCAAGACGGAAAACGCGCCTTATGGTCTGGATCTTGGCTTTCTGACCCCGAATCCCGGCAAACCTTATCTGTTTTTCGAGCGCACTCGCAATATGCTGGACGTGGTTTCACACGAATGGCCAGCTGGCGTGCGCCGTTCGATCGCTGAACTTGATCTCACGTACTATTTGCCCTGCGCCGCGCGGGGGCGCACCATCGGCTACCTGGGAGTGAGCCGCACCGAGACCGGCGATTTTCTCTCCAGCGACGATGTGGAACTTCTCGTCACGATTTCGAGTTACGTGGGGATCGCCGTCGACAACGCGATGCTTTACCGCTCGCTGGCGGGCAAGGTGGAGGAATTCGAGCGGCTAAAGGAGTTCTCGGAGAATATCGTCGAGTCCATCCATGTCGGAATCCTGGCGGCCGATCTCGACGACCGCGTGGACAGTTGGAACTCGCAGATTGAAAGGCTGACTGGGATCTCGCGCACCGAGGCGGTGGGCCGCAAGCTCAGCGAGCTGCTGCCGGAAGACTTGTGCGAGGCGCTGGATCCCTCGCGCGCCGCGGGAAGCGTGCATAACATCTATAAGTTCGTGCTTCGTCCCGGCGCGCCTGGCTTTGACGCGGTCACGCTCAACATTGCCGCGGCGCCCTTGATCGCGCGCGATGGGGCGCACATTGGCCGGCTGATCATCTTCGAGGACATCACGGATCGCGCGGAGCTGGAACGCCGTCTGATGCAAGCCGACAAGTTGAGTTCAATTGGACTCCTGGCGGCCGGTGTAGCGCACGAAGTCAACACGCCGCTGGCGGTGATCTCCACCTACGCGCAGATGCTTGCGAAACAGATTTCGGGCGACACCGAGAAGGCGCCGCTGCTTGAGAAGATCGCCAAGCAGACCTTCCGCGCCAGTGAAATCGTGAACTCGCTGCTGAATTTCTCGCGCACCTCGACCACGGAATTCGCCATGGTGGATCTGAACAAGGTGATCAGCGAGACGATCATTTTGGTCGAGCATCAGCTGGGCAAGGCCCACATAGAGGTGAAGCTGGCGTTGGATGAGAGGCTGCCGCGCATCCGGGGCAATCCCGGAAAACTGCAACAGGTGTTTCTCAATCTGTTCCTCAATGCACGCGATGCCATGGAAGGCGGCGGAGCCCTCGCCGTCAAGACCGCCCGTTCGCAGGACCGGCAGGTGCGGGTTACGGTGGCGGATTCCGGGGCAGGCATCGCAGCCGAAAATCTTACGCGCATATTCGATCCGTTCTTCACTACTAAGGCGGCCAAGAAAGGTACCGGCCTGGGGCTTTCGGTCAGCTATGGAATCGTGAAGGAGCACGGCGGCGAAATTGAAGCCGCGAGCGACCTGGGCGCTGGAACGCGCTTTGAACTCTCGTTCCCGGAGCCGGCAGTGGAAGCCATGCCCGCGCCGCGAGTGGCACGTCCGCGTCCTGAGCCCGCCCCCGTGCATGCGATCTCGACCGCCGCAACCTCCGCCGTCTCCTCGCCTGCCGTTTCTTCGCCCGCCGTTTCCTCGCCAACCGGGGCCGTGGCACAATCAAAGATCATCGTCCAATAAAGATCGTCCAGTAAATGGCCAGTATTCTTCCCGATCTCCCGCCGGATGTCTCAACACCGGAAATGACGCACGGTCATATTCTGGTGATCGATGACGAGCCGGACATCCGCGAAAGCCTGGAAGTGTTGTTGTCTTCCGAAGGCTACCGCGTGGAGCTGGCCGCCAACGCCACCGAGGGCTTGAAACGCCTGGAGGGGTCCACCTTCGATCTAGTGCTTCTGGACCTCATGATGCCGGACAAAAGCGGCATGGAGGTGCTGGAAGAGATCCGCGTGCGCGACCGCGAGACACCCATCTTTCTGATCACCGCCTACGGCTCCGTGGAAGTGGCGGTCACGGCGCTCAAACGCGGGGCCAACGATTACTTTTCCAAGCCCTGGGACAACGAAAAACTTCTGATCGAGATCGATCGCATGATCTCGAAGCGTCGCCTGGAGCGCGAAAATACCGAGCTCAAACGCGCGCTACGCCAGCGCTACAGCTTCCCGAACATCGTCGGCAAGAGTGAGCGGATGCTCAAGATCCTGGACCTGGTGGGCCAGGTAGCGGCCTCGCGCGCCACTATTCTGATCACTGGCGAAACCGGCACCGGCAAAGAGCTGATCGCCAATGCCATCCACGCTTACTCGGTGCGCGCGGAGCATCCGTTCGTTCCTGTGCACTCCGGTTCGGTGCCGCCGGACCTGTTGGAATCGGCGCTTTTCGGCCACGTGAAAGGGGCCTTCACCGGCGCGGTGGCCTCCCGCAAAGGCTATTTCGAGACCGCCAACCGCGGCACGATTTTCTTCGACGAGATCGGTACCATCTCGCTCGAAACGCAGACCAAACTGCTACGCGTAATCCAGGAGCGCGAGTTCATGCCGCTGGGCTCGACCGAAACCATTCGCGTCGACGTGCGTATCGTGGCCGCCACCAACGCCGATCTGAAGAAGCTGGTGGAAGAAGGTCGCTTCCGCGAAGACCTGTACTACCGGCTCAACGTGATTAACCTGGCGTTGCCGCCGCTGCGCGAACGCAAGGAAGATATACCCGCGCTGGTCGAACACTTCTTCACCAAGTACTGCCGCGAAAACGACAAGCTGCTGGATGATAGCGGGCGGTCCCGTCTCACCTTTGAGCCGGAGGCCATGCAGATTTTGATGGACCACGCATGGCCGGGCAACGTGCGCGAACTGGAGAATGTTGTGGAGCGGGCCGTGGTTCTGGCCTCGCAGCCTCCGGTGCCTGTAGACGTGCTGCCAGAGCATCTTCTCGAATCGAAGGGCTTGCGGATTCGCCGCGACGAGAGCGGCCATCTGCCCGCGGACGCGTCGCTGTTTGAAATCGTGGCGGATTATGAGCGCCGCAAGATTGTCGAACAGTTGGAGACGTCCGAGTGGAGCCAGACCGCCGCCGCTGAGGCGCTGCGCATTCCTCTCTCGACGCTCAACCAGAAGATCAAGCGCCTCAACATCGATGTGCGCAAGCGCTCCGGGGCGTGAGCGTGCGCAAACGTTTCGGGGCCTTCGCGTTCTAGGAAGGTCCTCAGGATTCGCAGGCAATAAGACACTTGCTTTTTTCCGTGACTAATGGAATGTTATGGTTATGGCCCAGCGCAGGGATTTTCAGATTCTCTGGGTGGTGCTGATCGCGGCTATCTGTTGGGGCGCGCTGTGGGAGCACGAGCCTATCAGCGTATGGGTTCTCCACGCCTGGAGGAACAGGCCACGCTTTTAGGCCGGTCCTCTGATGCGTAGCCTGCGGAGCTGGCGCTTTGCCATACTGCCGCTTCTGCTGTGGGCTTGGCTGCTGGGCAGCCGGGCCGACTCCCAGAAAGAGTCGTTTCAATTCGTGATCCTAGGCGACCGGACCGGTGAGGTCCAACCCGGCGTCTATGAACGCGTTTGGCAGGAAGCCGCCGCGGAAACTCCGGCGTTCGTGCTCAGCGTCGGGGACTCGATCCAGGGTTTGAACGACGCCACTGCGGAAGCCGAATGGCGGCAATTCGAGCGAATCCTGAGACCTTACCGGCGCTTCCCGCGGTTTCTTGCTCCCGGAAATCATGACATTTGGTCGGCGCGTTCGGAGGCCCTGTTTCAAGCGCATGCGGCGCTCCTGCCGCAACGGCCCCATCTGACGCACTATAGTTTCGACTACTCACGGGCGCATTTCACGATTTTGGACAATAGCCGGACTGACAGCTTTTCGCCGGAGGAGTTGCAATTTCTGCAAACGGACTTGGCGGCTCATAAAGATCAGCCCGTCAAGTTCATTGTCTCGCATCGCCCTTCGTGGCTGGTCGATGCAATGTTTCAGAATCCTCGCTTTCGCCTGCACCAGCTGGCGAAAAATTACGGGGTTCAGTATGTGATTGCGGGCCATCTGCATCAGATGTTGGACGTCGATTTAGAGCGCGTGAGGTACCTCTCGATGGCAAGCGCCGGCGGACACCTGCGCGGCACCGAACAATATCGCGACGGCTGGTTCTTCGGATACGCTCTAGTAGGCGTGCGCGGGCAGGCGGTCGACTTCCATATTAAGGAGCTAAAGCCTCCTTACGGGCAAGCGCGGGTTACAGAACTGAAAGACTGGGTCAAGGCCGGGGTGCGCTAAATTGTGACCGCGGCTCCCGGCCGCTAGGATTTTGAGTCGCCAGCGGAGGGATCCGGAGATTTCTGGACGTAGCCGTCACAGCTAACGACCGGGAGAGCCGGATATTTCGGGAATCGCGAATCGGTGGACGATAACCGGCACAGATAAAATACAGATTTCCGATCCGAGCGCATGACCTTAACGTTCGCGCAGTTGGCGCACAGTCCGGCGAAAACAGGCATCGTAAATCTGAGTATGGTAGTGGGTCCGTCTGAATTGTCAAGCTATTGATTTTTCGTGGGTCGCTGGGACCATACTGAAGTTGTAATGCCTGACCGCTCATCCAAGCGTCCCCGCGATCCTAACCAACTCGCCCATCAAGTATTCCTGGAGTCAATTGGTGAAGCTCCGAAATACGATCCGAACGCAGGTAAGCCTGCCGACCCCACCAAGAATCCCACGCCGTCGCACTAGGGCGACTAGGTGGACTCAAGGGCCGGGCAGCGAGGGCCGCAAGCCTCACGCCCAAGAAGCGCTCACAGCCTGCAGCAAAGGCGGCGAAGGCGCGCTGGGGCAAGAAAACCTGAGCAGGCGGTAGTCGGGTAAAAGGTTAACCACCGCCATTGGCTGGTTTGCATAGAATGGCCCTGCGGGGGCGCACATGAAATTGATGACTCTTGCCGTTTTATACGTTGCGATTGGATTTAGCCAAAGCGACGACGGCGATACCTTGGACAAGTGCCGGGAAGCGCTCCAAACGAATCGGAGTAATTCTCTTATTCACTTCTGAATCGGTGAGATCTACTTTAAGCAAGGCGACTACTTGAATGCGGCAAACGCATTCCGCGCAACCCTCAACGGCAATCTCCAGCGGCATCTGTCTGTCAGATTAGACTTTACCCGATCAGAAAGGACTCAGGTCCTGGACGCATCCGGAAGTAATCACTTTGACTGTAAAACGCGGATACCGTAGAAGTAGCGCATTGAACCCGCAGCCGCGGTTCACTTCTCCTGGAGTCCTCGCGCGATGCCTGCTAGTAGCGAATCCCTCTTCCTCCGCTGTCGAATTCGCGAGAGCCGCGATTGTAGGCCGCCTAGTGCCGGGTCGATTTTTCTTTCTCCAGAAGCTTGCGCGCGGCCTCTAGTTCTTGCCGCCGTTCCGGGCTGAGTTTCGGGTAAGCCAGCTTGAGATCCCGCAGCGTATTCAAGATGACGTGGGAGACGATCAGCTGGGCGGTCTCCTTATCATCGGCGGGCACCACGTACCAGGGCGCTGTCCGGGTGCTGGTGGCGCCGAGGCAGGCCTCATACGCTTTCGTGTATTGCTTCCAGAAGCCCCTCTCACGGATATCATCTGCGCTGAATTTCCAGTTCTTGGCCGGCTGATCGATCCGCTTCAGGAAACGTTGCCGCTGCTCCTCCCAGGAAAGATGCAGGAAGAATTTGACCATGCGTGTTCCGTTCCGATGCAGATGGTCTTCGAAGTTCACGATGGACCGGTAGCGGTCTCGCCAGATGGCCTCCTTATCCTGTAATTCGTGCGGAAGACCTTCGGCGCGGAGAATCTCGGGGTGCACGCGAACGATCAGCACCTCCTCGTAATACGAGCGGTTGAAGATGCCGATCTTGCCTCGCTCCGGCAGCCGGCGCGCCGCGTTCCACAGAAAATCGTGCGCCAATTCCTCGGCGCCAGGATGCTTGAAGCTGAATACCTGGCACCCTTGAGGATTCACTCCCGACATCACATGCTTAATGGCGCTGTCCTTGCCCGCTGCGTCCATCGCCTGAAAGATCACCAGCAGCGCATATTTGTTGGACGCATAAAGCAGGCTCTGCCGCTCGCTCAACTTCTCGATATGGGCGGCGAGCAGCGACCGGTACTCCTCTTTCGAATCGTAAACCTGCTTCACTTTCGTGGGCCACTTGCCGAGGTCGATGCTCTTCCCGGGAGGCACGCGATAGTCGCCGGCATGAATCTTTTTCATTGGGCGCCCGCTCATCCCCCGCTACTTGTAGGCCACGCACACCACGCGCTTGCCGCGCTGATGCTGCTCATAGGCCCCGGGCGGAGGCTCCACGATTTCGCTCCGCCGAAATCCGGCGTGTTTCAACATGGGATGGAGAGCCACCGGCGAAGGGCAAGTTGCCAGCGGCGTAGCGCCCGCCTCAGTGTTCTGATTGTGGTACTCTGCCGATTCGTCGATCAGCGCCAGCACGCCATGATAGGGACGCGTCCACTCCTGCGCGCCCCACTCGGCATAGCCTTCCACTTCATCCACCACCTGTGTTTCGATGACGCAAATTTCGCCAGTCAGACGGCTTACATTGCGCAGGCAGAGCATGGGATTTTCCAGGTGATACAGGATTCCCAGAAACAGAGTCAGTTCGAACGGCCCGCCGTCTTCAACCCGCAGGTCTTCGCAGTTCTGGCGCTCAAAAGCCAGATTGGTCAGCCCCAATGCGTCGCGAACGAAAGCGGCTTTCGCCAGGCTGGACTCGCGCACGTCGACGCCGCGGACTTCGCGCATGCCCTTACGCGCCATGGCGACCGAATAATAGCCTTCATGGCAGCCCACATCCAGGCAGCGGATGTCCGGCAGCCGGCTGCCGAAATATCCATCCACCACCTGGTTGACCATTTGAAGGCGGGTCTGATGAATCGGCAGAACCTCGGGCGGCAGCGACGACACCGTGCGGCCGTACGCACCCAGGTCGAACTCGTAAAACCACGGGCCGAGCGCAGCCAGACGCTCCTGAGCTTCTTGGAGAGCCGGAACCATCAAGACAGCCTGTCGCCTCGGCCAACCTGCATGGCCTCGCCTTGGAAAGGGCCTCTGGGAGCAGAGTCGATGACAATTCTCACAACCGGATTATAGCCTAGGCACTAATTCTTTTGACAAGCGCGCCAGGGATGTGGCATTCTGACGAAACCGCATGAAACGGGTATTGGTATTTTTATTGCTGGCGGTCAGCGCATTGGCGGGCGACAAGCCCACTGTGGCGCAGTGCTTTCAATCCACTCGCTTACTCGAACCGACGGCGAGCACTATTGGGCCGATTGGACCAATGCCCGTCCCTACACGATCGACTCGGTCTACGTAATGATCGACTTCTGGGACAAGTTTCACAAGCGGCTTGGGGATGGCGTCTGGGGGCTCCACTTCGTCACGCAAGGCGCTCATCGCGTGACTAGATTTTCGGCGCCTCGCGGAGTCGACAGCTTTGAGTTTGTGGGCATTCGGAAAGTCACCACGGACTCCGACGAAGCTCTTCGCTGACCGATGCCCGCCGGACCGTTCGCCGTCAGGGCCTTCCGCTGGTTGGAAATTAAGGGCTAGAAACTAAATCGAAGTTGCATTTCAAGACGGCGATTGGCCGACTGGGCCGCTCCGCCGCCGCCGCCGCCAAAGCCACCCGTGATTCCTTGAGCTTCACCGAAGAACGGCGATCCCAACGTGCCTACTGGCGCGCTGGGGTTTACCGAGTTCAGCAGGTTGCGAATCTCGACGCTGGCTATCACGTTGTAGCGCCTATTGCTGGTAGCTCCGCCGAATAATCCGCCTCCGCGGCCGCCGCCCCCTCCACCACCGCCGCCAGGACGTCCGCCGCCAAAGCCACCGCCGCGAGGACCGCCGCGCCTCCGCCCGGATTCCCGGGGCGGGCAGTCGATTCGCCGAAACCCCAGGTCCGGCTGACGCGCATATTGATGGTCAGACTGCCGAAGCCGTTTCCGAAATTGCGGGAGATCAAGCGCCTCGCCCGGCGTCGGCTTGGAATTCAGGAGACCATAGGGAGTCGCGAATACGAACGGAGCCCGCCGGCAGCTACTGCGGCGTTGCTGGCCGCAATATCGGCGGGGGTTGCGAACGACGGGCGGTCGTTGTTTACGGTATCGCCATTCAAATCCTGCCCTAACACGATATTGAAGGGAGCAGCAGAGGCGAACAGCAAGAATGGGTTCAATCTGACGCCGAAAGGCGCCGCTGAGGCTTCCGCCCATCACCGCGCGGTTTCGCACGTCGAACTGGGCGCGGCTCCATTCCGTGGATAGATCATAGGAATTGACCGGAAACGTGTTCACGCCGTCGGTATTCGAATGTGCGTTCGCCCAAGCTGTAGTAGCCGAACATCGAGTAGCGCGCGTTCAGGCGCGCGTTTATATTCGCGGACAATTGACCCTGCTTAAACAATCCAGAGGACTGGTACTCATAGACCGGGTTCGCGTTGCCCATTGGGTAGACCGCGGAATCCGGGGTAAGTCCCCGGCAACGGAGAGTTGATGTTCACCGTGCGCAGCTCGTGTACGCCGCGGGAATTGTAATAGCTGACGGAAAGAGTGATGTTCTTGGGCAACTGGCGGTCAACGCCAATAGCGCTCTGAATGATTCGCGGCGCAACTAATCCTGGATCGACCCGATAAGTAGTCACCGGCTGCCCTACCGCGATCTGTGAGAGCGGCGGGATATCGCCGATGAAGAACTGCGGGTTCTGCACTACGTAGCGCTGCTGGACAATCCCGTTGAAGCGGTCAGACGTCAATACCTGCGCCCAAGGCGAAGCGATCGTAGAATAAGCCAAACCCGGCGCGGATCACGGTCTTGGGCTGGCGCAGACGTCCTTGATTTCCGCCCATTCCCCAGGCCACGCCGATGCGGGGCGCGAAGTCGCCCTTATCGTGAATATTGGTTTGCGCTTCGTAGCGCAGGCCGAGGCTCAAGGTCACGCTCGGAATGATGTGCCAGTCGTCCTGTACATAGGGAGCGACATCCACTTGATTGACATTCAGGAGCGGCCTGCCGCCGGCGACCACATACTGAAACGCGCCGCCGCCGTTGGCGACGATTTGCGGCCAACTCAAGTTTTGCTGCAGGCCCTGCAATGTCAGAGCTATATGCGCTGAGCGACCGAAACAGAAACATCCCGTTGAAATTGGTGTTGTTGAAATCCGCCTCGCGGGTGGCGCGCAGCCGGATGCCGAACTTCAATAGATGAGCGCCCCGCGTCAGGGAAGTGTAATTCTGCAATTCGTAGCTGCCCTGGTTGGTGTATTGGGGTCCTTGAGTGGCTGCATTTCCGGTGAAGTATCCGCTCACGTTGATGGTGGGAGCGTCAGCGGTGCGCTCTGCGAATTCGCCGAGCGCGTGTACTGGAAGCGGCTCTCGTTGATGGCCCGGGCATTGACCACCCAGGTCCCGATCAACTGTGCGGATTGAGTGGTGGTCTCATTGTTGACGCCCTGCGTCGCCAGGTTGAAGCCGCCGACGCCGGTATTGTCCGACGTGGACGCGGGTGAAGGTATAGCGGGCCTGCAAGGTGATGTTGTTATTCAACTGATAATCGATCACGCGGGCTCAAGGAAATTCGCGAGGTGGGCGTGGGGACGTTTTGCGTCAGCGGCTCCGGCAAAAAAGTCGGGGCTCAGAATGGTGGCTTTGATCAGCGCCTGGTCGTCCTGGCGGCGATCGCTGAAATCCATGAAAAACGAGGTCTTCTTGTTGATCGACCCGCCGACGGTGCCCTGAGCCTGTTGCGTGAGGAATGACGGCTTCAGGGTCGCAAATGGATTGCGGGCGTCCAGGGCGCCGCTGTCAGCCTGGTAAAAGATCGAGCCGTGCAGTTTATCCGTGCCCGGTTTGGTAAGGATCTCGATACGGCCGTATCCGATGCGATCGAACTCGGCGGAAAAAGGGTTGGAGTTGATGCGGATCTCACGAATGGAATCCTTGGGCGGCAATCTGGCCGTTGCTAAAGCCGTCGACGAAGATCTGGCCGCCGTTGGGGCCGGCCGCCGGTCCGGCCAGCGCCGTCAAATCGTTTTGCAGATCGTCGGGATCGTCCGATAACATGTCCAGATCCTGTCCGCTGATAACGATGGCTCCGGCGTTTTTCGACGGGTCCAGATCCACTTGCGAAGTCTCCGCGACGGTGACTTCCTGCTTTTCGGTGGCGACCGTAAGCTTCGCGTCGGCGGTGAGGGCTCGCGCCGCCGTCAGTTCAATCTGCGTGTTTCGAAAAGAGCGAAACCCTTCGCCGCGATGCGCAGAGTGTAGACGCCGGGCGGCAAATTAGCGATGGCGTAGCTGCCGTTGTTACCGGTCTGGGCCACGCGCACCAGCCCTCCTGGTCCGGTCACGGTTACGCTGGCTCCTGGGATGCTGGCGCCGGAAGGGTCGGTCACGGTCCCGCGAAGGCTCGCGGGGGCCTGGGCGAATAGCGCAACGGCCAGCAGCAGTCCGAGCGCACACACCCAGAGCGGCCGTTGAATCGTAATCATCGCGGCTATTGCCCGATACCGCCGAGTTCGCCGCCGCCGCCCATGTTCCAGTCGCCCAGAGACATTTCGCGAGTGCCTGGCTTGGTCAGAATGGGCTCTACGCCTGCCAGCAAAGTGATGGCGGTTACCTGATCCGCAGTGGCTCCGGCGGTGCTCGAAACGATAATGGCTTCGCCAGCCATCGAGGTCGGATATCTTGATTGTCGGCGTGCGATCGATCATGGATTGCAGATCGCCACGTCCGCCGCCGAATCCGCCGGGTCCTCTGCCGCCACCAGGACCGCCAGCGCCGTTGCCCGCGCCGGCAGTGCTGGGCCGGGCGCGCCCGCGGGTCTATCACCCGGCGGCCCGCCACCCGGCGCCACGCCATGCAAACGATTGGCGATCGCCTGCGCCAGCATCGGTTGCAGCTTCTTCAGCGAGGAATCTGCTGCAATCTTCACGGTCATGGGCTTCTTAGTTTCGATGTTGTTAATGCGAATCACATTCTCCTGCGGGTCCACCGAGACCACCAGGCCGGCGATCATCTTGAACTGTCCGGAGACGATCTCCTCGGCGGTCATCTGCGCACCATCGGGAGTCTTGTTGCCGCGGGCGCGCACCTGATCGCCCTTGTGGATTTCGGAAAGCTTAGAGGTTTGGCGTCGGCGAACTTCACGGAATCGGGAGTATAGCGGCGGATGACGGCATTCGGCGCGGGCGTAATCACCAGCGGCTTTACGCCCTCGACCGTGCGCACGTTTATAGTGACGGAGTCCGCGGCAACATCCGCGACAATCCCGGTCGCGCCGCGCCGATCCCAATCGGCTCGCTCGGCCGCCTGCTTGCTTGCGATATCGCTTTGCGAAATGACCACGATTTCCAGCGCAGCGAGCGATTTCTGGTCGTCCGTCATGCGCCCGCGTGCGCGCAGTCGGTCGCCCACGTTGATGTCGGTGAGTTCGATGGCGGCGGCGTTGCTCAGATTGGTGGCGCCGGGGGCGACCCGTAGCACTTTCGCTTTGGCGTCGACCGTGACCGCGACTTCGCCGGTAGTAGTTTGGAGCGTGATCTGGCGCGCGGCAGCGTCCATTTTCGTCACTGCTCCGAGAGCCCGGCCGACAGCGGGCTCCTGCCCTAAACATACCGGAACTGTGCCGAACGGCGCCAGCAGAAGCGCCATGGGCGCGAGGTACGTGATCCCCCGAATCATTGAATGTTAAGACCTCTCCGGCTCCGTACAGGTTACAAGCGATTTCGCTGGGCGCTGATCAAGCGTTGATTTCATTGTGATGCCGCTGACCGCAGGCCCACCGGAGGCAAGTACAAACCACGCCGTTCCCGCTTCCACCAAGCGCCGGTGCGGCGGCGGGTTTCCCAGTCGGTGAAGGTGTACTCGTAGGCGGTTGCCCGAATGAAGCGGGGCGGTCGATCTGGAAACGGGTTCGTGCCAAGCAATCCCGCGACGTCGGGCGAACCCTGCAGGAGTTGCAGAACTTAGATTCACGAACCATGGGTTCGTTTGGTAGTTACTGAGAGCGGCAAACCACATCTGCCAGTCGAGACGCGGCTGGTAGGGGGCCACCCAGCCGGGCGCGCGGTTGACGTCGCCGGGCTTGTACTTGAACTCATAGGGCTGCCAGGTTTCGCCGTCCGCCGATCCTTCGAGGATGATCTCGATGCGCTGCGTGGTCATCACGGCGAACAGTCCGTAGGTGTTGACGATTTGTAGGGGCGCCGTGTAGCGAACCACCGTGTTCAGGGCCGACGGCAGGCGGCCGTTGAAGGTCTCGATCAGATGCGAGAGGCTTAAGACCAGCACTACGACGGCGACGCATGCGGCGACGCGCGCGCGCGCCGTGACATTTCGCACTTCCAGTAATCTTTCGGTGACGGGTGCAGGCACGAAACGTGCCAGTGCCCGATCGTCAAAAAGGAAGAGCGTGAGCGCGATCGTCAGCAGGTTAAAGAACGTGTAATTGCCGGTGAGGAAGATCAACACCTGCATGCCGATCAGGCACCATGCGCCAAACATCCGGATGCGGCGGGGGAAGAAAATCAAGAACGGGATCACGACCTCGATGCCTAGCGTGGCGCCGGTCATGAAATGCTGGATGGCGGTCGGAAGTTTGTCCGCATACCAGGCGAGCGGGGTCGGCAGAGGCTGCGTGTGCCAGTGGAAGCCCACCGCGGAAAGATTGCGCCAAGTGGGATCGGCGCTCAGTAGCTTGACGGCGCCGGAAAGGAAATAGAGACGAAACACCAGCCAGCGAAATAACCACGGCACGATGCGGTTGCGGCCCAGGAAGATCGCCAGGAATCCGGCTTCGAGCAATAATGAGTCCCATTGGAAGGAGAGAAATTCCTGGCCCGCTGCCGCAAACGACAGGTATAAGAGGAAGAGCACCACTAGAATGAGGCGCTCGAATTTCCCTCGCGCGAAGCCGGTGAGCAGCAGCATGGCACGCGAAAATTACGCCGGCAAAGCACAGCCCGATGAGAGTGATGTCGTCGTTGCCGAACCATAAGAGGCTGGGCACCGCGACAAAACGCAGTGTGGAATCGGTTCGCGCGACCGACGCAAGAAACGGCGCTACCGGAAGGATGCCGCGTTCCCCGAAGAGACCGATGACCTGGAACGTGAGCGAACCGAACGCAATGGCGTAGATGAGCGCCAGCGCGCGCAGAAACAACCACTGAGTGGCGGCGAAGCGCGTGGGCTCGATGTGCGTACCGAAGGTGAAGCGAGTGACTTGATAGAAGAAATCCCGATGGCGCGCAATGATGCGATAGGCGAACTCGCTGGGGGCGGAGATCCAGCGGTAGATGCGCTCCTTGCCGAGCGATTCAAATACGGCGCGCGCGCCGCTGGCCACGCTGCCATCCGGACGCACCAGTTGCACCGATTGCGAGTAGGCTTCGCGGGGAATCTGCGGGAAGCGGTTGCCGACGTCTTGGGAAGCGAGGTACTCGATGCGATCGCCGGTGAGCTGGCGCCAATAGTCCAGCCAGATCCGGCAGAAGCCGCAGCGGCCATCGTAGATCAGGACGGGTTTGGGCTCGGGCATGCCTAGACTATTATCGGTGGTGCACTACCATTGAATGAGTGAGCCGGATCCATGCCTAACACCAAGACGACTCATAAACTACGGCTGCTGCATCCGGGAGAGTACCTGAGGGGTGTCTTGAAAGACGCGGGCCTGAGCGCTAATGCCGTTGCCGTCGCACTGCGCGTGCCCGCCAACCGTCTGACCGAAATCCTTAATGGGCACCGCGCGATCACGGCCAACACTGCCATGAGATTGGGACGCTACTTCGGCACTTCGGCACAAATGTAGATGAACCTGCGGGCGAAGTACGACCTCGAAGCGGCTGCAGAAAAGCTGGCCGAACGCATCGAGCTTGAAGTGCAGCCGATGCGGCGGGCGTCGTAACGCTAGTAATTCAAGAGCGGAATATCTTTGGCGGGCTTGGGTTCCGGGATGCTCTTGATGTACGCGTAGACGTCGGCGAGTTCCTGGTCCGACATCACCTTCGCGCGAAACGGAGGCATGCTGCCGGATGGCGGATTGCGCACGAAAGCACTGAACGCTGCGAACGGCAGACGAGTTTGGGCGAGGCGCGCGCCGGCGTTGCCGCCTTGTCCCCAATAGCCGTGGCACTGATAGCAGCCGTTCCGCTCGAACAGGCGCTTGCCGTTGGCGGCGTCGCCGGCTTTGGCATCGGCGCTTAGTCTGAGCCAGTGCGGCCATCGCCATGACCACGAATATGACCAGAGATGTTTTCATGGCGTTCTCCTGTTCAACGCGGCTGCGTCACGACATCCAGCAGTGCCGGCTCGCCGGCCTTCACACGAGCGATGGCGCGTTTGAGCGCGGGGCCGAGATCCTTGGGATCGGTGATCGGTCCCTCGGCGTAGAGGCCGTAGCCTTTCGCAATCGATGCATAGTCGATGTTGGGGCCGTTCAGCGCGGTGCCGATGTCGGAGCGCCCCAGGTCGCGATCGTACTTCGCGCCTAGCAGCGCCAGATACATGCGCTCCTCATGATAAGCGCGATTGTTGTGCATGACGTTCAGCATCGGAATTTTGTGATGCGCGGCGGTCCACAACACTCCGGGAGCGTAGTTCAGATCGCCATCGCACTGAATGTTGACGGTCAAGCGTCCGTGCTTCTTGTTGGCGAGAGCCGCACCCACCGCCGCAGGCGCCTGGTAGCCGATGCCCGCGCCGCCTTGCGCTCCGATGTAGTGGTAAGGCTTGCTGAAGTCCCACAGGCGCGTGGGCCAGGAACTGACGAAGCGGTCGTTCGATACCAGCGACCAATCTTCATTCTTGATCTGCGCCCAGAGCTCGGCGGAAAGGCGCGCGGTGGTGATGGGGCTGGCGTCCCAGGCGATGGCGGCGAGTTCGCGGTTGCGCGCGCGGCCCGCCTGATTTTCCGCGGCGATCTTGGCGCCGCGTTCCTGCAGCGCGCGGCGGCGATCCGGAGTGATCAGCTTCTTGACGGCTTCGATCAGCTCGGGCAGCGTGGCTTCGGGATCGCCGGTGATGGCGAGATCGGCTTCGACGTAGCGTCCGAAATCCTGATAGTTGGATTTGTGATTCAGATCGATGGCGGAAACCGTGATGACCTTCGCGCCCGGCTTGATGGTCGGCTGCGATTCCATCCCGAATTTGTTGAAGCCGGTCATCTTGTGTGTGATGCCCCACAAGTCCTGCGCCTCCAGGGCCAAAATCGACATCGTGGTCGGAAAGGTTGGGAGTCGCAATGCCGGCGCCTGGGTGACCGTATAAGGGATGCGCCGAGGGGAAGTTCATGCGCATGCGCTGGTCCTGTACGCGGGCTTGCAGCACATCCGCTAACTCCACAAGGTGTTCGATGCCTTTGGGCGTTCGCGCCACGCGGCCGGCGACGATCACCGGATTCTCTGCGTTCGACCAGCAGCTTGGCGGCTTCGGCGACGCGCCGCGGAATCGCCCTGCGGCGGAGCGCTCATCACCAGCTTGGGGATACGCAGGTTCTTCTCGGTGATCGGCTCTTCCTGCAAGGTGCCGTCGGCCACCAGCACCACGGGTTCGTAGGGCGGCGTCATCGAAATGTTGTAGGCGCGCACGGCGGACTCGGCGAAGTGCGAGAGCGACACCGGCATGTCGTCCCACTTGGTGTAATCGCGAACCATCGCGGCGGCATCCTGGACGCTGTGGACCCATTCGGCGGTACCGCGCCGGTAGTTTACGTCCAAAATATTGCCAAGCACGATGTATACCGGTACGCGGTCGCAGTAGGCGTTATAGATGGCCATTGACGCGTGCTGCAACCCGACAGTGCCGTGCGCCATGATCATCATGGGCTTGCCTTCGATCTTGGCGTAGCCGTGAGCCATCGCAACCGACGATTCTTCGTGGCAGCAGGTGAGCCACTCCGGGCTGGTGTTCTTGCCGTAGTTGATGAAGGATTCCTGCAGGCCGCGGAAGCTGGAGCCGGGATTGGCGGCGATGTATTCGATGCCGAGCGTCTTGAAGACGTCGACCATGAAGTCGGAGCCTGGGCGCACGCTGGATGTGACTTCGACAGCGGACCCGGTTGCGGGCTTCAGCGCCGCTTGCTGGGCGAGCGCGATGGGCGCGGTGGCCGCAAGACCTGCGCCACTGGCTGCCGCACGTTTCAGAAAACCTCGCCGACCGACGGGATCTTTCGAGTCAGACATTTGCGCCTCCTGATTCAGATCAGTTGCCATTATGTCACGGATGGCGTTGGGATTTCGCAGGGGTCGGGTATGACGCAAGGGCGAGGACGATGGCCCAGAAACTTCCTCTGGCTGAGGACGTTCTCAAACGGAGGCTCTGGTGATAAGTTGCTGATAATAAATAACCAATACGAAAGATAGTAGGCTTGCGGGCGACTTTTTGCTTGACTTTGTTAGATGTGTTTCGCTATCATGACGATTCGTTCATTTGACGGTTCTGTCTATAAGTTTTCTCCAGCCCAGGTTTCTATTCGGGGGAAGACGTTCCCTGGGGTGAAGGTTGGGTTTGTTGTAGGAGAATAATGAAGCAGCATTACTTCGTCGTAGTTCTGGCCCACTCCCTGCACGGACGCCTGCGGCGTATCCACGTTCCGCATCAAGCCTTGTACGTGGTTCTGGCGCTGGCGCTGTTTGGCTCGGTCTCGCTGTTCGGGATGGTTTCCAGCTACCTGCGCATGAGCTGGAAAGTAGCTAACTACAATGCCCTACGGGATCAGGTGAATACGCTGCGCAACCGCTACCAGCAGTTGCAGCAGGAGAACACCGAGAAGAAGGAACAACTCGCGTCACTGCAGTTGATGGCCAGCGAAGTAAGCGTGGCGCTGGGCCTGAAAGGCAGACTGGAAGGCGCTGACGATATCGCGAGCGAAGGGCCCTTGGTGCCGAGCTACCGCGAATCCATCGAAGAGTATAACTTTTTGAAATCGGCCAGCTACTCGCAGGTGAATCATCTTTATGCCCGGCGCTGGCAGACGAATATTGTGCCCACGGTCTGGCCGGTGAACGGACGGCTGCTGAGCCGGTTCGGTGAGCGCGAAGATCCGTTTTCGGGAGAAGGCGCGCTGCATACGGGCGTAGATATTTCGGCTTCCATGGGGACTCCGGTGCACGCCGCCGCGGACGGTATCGTATCGCGAGCCGAGTATTGGGGCGGCTATGGGAAGATGGTGGCGATCGACCATGGCAATGGCATGCACACCTGGTACGCGCATTTGTCGAGATTTGAGGTGGTGCCGGGCCAGGAAATACGACGCGGCGAAGTCCTGGGTTATTCGGGCGCTACCGGTAAGGTGACCGCGCCGCATCTGCATTTTGAGGTTCGCTTGGGTGGCAACCCCGTGAACCCGTATCCTTACCTGACGCGCTCCGCGATGATGGCGCAGCACGTACAGCCGGATCTGCCGTTCTAAGCGGTGGAACGGCAAGCCGCTGACCGGTCAAGGACCGGTCCCACGATGCAATGTCTGGGTAGGACAGGTCCATGACCTGTCATGATGGTCTCCTGTAATCTTCGAAGCACCTATTTTCGAAACCGCTACCGCCGGATAAACGTCTACAATGGATCTAGGTATGGGCGTGTCCCGTCAATTCGCGTCGCGAGTTCCAAGCTGGGACAAAGTGGGCCGGATTCTGC
Source organism: Bryobacterales bacterium (assembly GCA_963779075.1). Taxonomy (GTDB): domain Bacteria; phylum Acidobacteriota; class Terriglobia; order Bryobacterales; family Bryobacteraceae; genus Palsa-187. The sequence goes on along the minus strand of CAVZWS010000005.1, from coordinate 140,771 downwards.
TGGTCCTGCTGATCCTGACGAGCTTCGCCGCGGTCCAATCCGCGAGCGTGATCGAGATTTTCCCGGATCATCACGGCCCGGATGACCGTTGCTGTGCCGGGGGCCATGCTGGACACTTTCCCGTACTGGTCAGCGTAAGCACCGTCCAAATCCAAACGCTTTCCGTTGCCGGCTGGCGCACCAGAGTCGAACTGGACTGCTACACGTCCGACGACGGCCGTACCTTCAACTCCTCCAGAGCCCCGCCCGCCTAACCTTACCTCCACTTCTATTTTCATTTTGGCCACCTAGGCGTGATCCGTCCGGGTGCCGTGCATTATCCTTTTATCCATTTATTTATTCAGAGGAGAGATAGGGTTATGGTATTCAGACGTTTGTTTTTATTTTTGTTGATTATTTTCGCCGAGTCGGCGGCTAGAGCCCAGTCGCTCGGCAATGCCGGGACCATAGAAGGAAGCGTCACCGATCAGACCGGAGCATCGATTCCAGATGCTACCGTGATCATCAAGAACTCAGTTTCCGGTCATACCCAATCGGCGACTACCAGTAGAGATGGCTCTTTCCGGCTGACCAATATTCCGCCCAATCCGTATCATCTTCAAATAACGGCGTCCGGCTTTAATACCTCGGAGCAGGACGTTACGGTGCGGAACGCCATCCCGGTTCAGGTCAAGACCAAGCTGGACGTTTCCGGAGGCGTGAGCAGTGTCACCGTGGAGGCGGCCGGAGCGGATATTCTGGAGAACGATCCTTCGGCCCACATCGATGTGGACCGAAGTTTGATATCCAAGCTTCCATCCAGCGATCCGGGCGGAGGATTGAGCCAGGCGATTACCAATACCACCGGAGGTGTGGCCGCGGATGGAAACGGACTGTTCCACCCGCTGGGAGACCACGCTCAGACCAGTTTCGTCATCGATGGACAACCGATCAGCGATCAGCAGAGCAAAGTGTTTTCGACCCAGCTTCCCACCAGCGCGATCCAGAGCATGGAGGTGACCACGGGAACCCCCGACGCCGAATTTGGCGACAAGAGCAGTCTGGTGGCGCAGATCAGCACTCGTTCCGGACTGGGCGCTGGCAGGGTTTTCGGCAATGTCGAGGCCAATTACGGGTCCTTCGGCACCGCAGGGGGTGATTTGGGTCTGGGTTTCGGTGGCGCGAAGTTCGGGAATTTTCTAGCTGCTGACGGCGTACGGAGCGGGCGCTTCCTCGACAGCCCTGAGTACACTCCGTTCCACGACATTGGCAACAACCAGACGATTTTCGACCGCATGGACTATCAGCCCACCGGCAAGGATGTGTTCCATCTCAATCTGTTCGCGGCGCGGAACTGGATCCAAGACCCCAACTCTTACGATCAGTTGGCGCAAGACCAGCGGCAGCGAGTGTTGACCTGGAACATCGCGCCGGGATACCAGCACACTCTAAATGCACACACACTGATCACGGTGAATCCCTACATCCGGAAAGATCAATTCAACTATTACCCTAGCGGAGATCCTTTCGCCGACACTCCCGCGACGCAAAACGAGAATCGCCAACTTTTGAACTGGGGCGTACGAGCGGATGTTTCAACCACGCAAGGCCGCCACAACCTGAAATATGGACTGGATTTGAAGCAGACCCGGCTGCTCGAAAACTTTGGTTTCGGGATCACCGATCCCACTTTCAACGATACCTGCATCAACGCGGATGGAAGCTCTGTCGGCGATACAACGTTGACTTCGCCGGCGCAATGCGCTGCCGCGGGATTCGAGCCGAACACGGTGAATAATCCGAACGTGACCGGCGCGCCCTTCTCGCCGGCGCTGCTTCCTTTCGATTTGACTCGCGGCGGGCAACTGTTCAATTTTCATGCCGCCGCCAATATCAACCAATACGCGTTCTATGCACAGGATGCGATCACCGCCGGTAATTTCCTGTTCAACGTCGGCTTTCGCTTTGACCGTTACGACGGCCTGGTTTCGAAATCCGGCCCGCAGCCGCGGGTGGGCGTCGCCTACAACGTCAAGAAGACCGGAACAGTTTTGCGGGCTTCCTACGCGCGAACTTTTGAAACGCCGTTCAACGAGAATCTGCTGCTCTCCAGCGCGACCGGAATCGGCGGATTGGCGCAGAACGTATTCGGCTCCACCGGAGTGCCGATTCAGCCGGGCTTCCGTAACCAGTTCAATACGGGTTTTCAACAGGCCATTGGAAAGTTCCTGCTAATCGACGCCGATTATTTTTGGAAGTACACGCACAATTCCTTCGACTTCAGCACGCTATTGAACACCACGATCACGTTTCCGATTGCCTGGCATAATTCGAAGCTCGACGGAGTCACCGGCCGCTTGAGCACCACCAACCTCAAGGGCTTCCAGGCGTACTGGACGTTTGGCCATACCCGAGCACGCTACTTCCCGCCGGAGAACGGGGGGTTGATTCCTCAAGGAGCGCCGCTAGCCGGCGGCGTGTTCCGGATCGATCACGATCAGGCGTTTCAGTCCACTATAAACCCGCGCTATCAGAGGCCGCGGAACGCGGAGTGGATTGCGCTCACCTATCGCTTCGATAGCGGACTGGTAGTTAGCGGAATCCCTGATGCGGGCGCCGCCCTGGCGCTCACGCCGAATCAGCAGGTGTCGATTGGCTTGGCCTGCAATGGAGTATTTGCCATGGTGTCGAGTCCGCTCACCGATTGCACTGGCCCCGGCGGCAAGCAGGGCGTCGTCACATCCAAGCTGCTCACGCTTCCGCAAGGCGGGTATGGTCCGTTCCCCAGCGCGGAGAATGACGATCACAATCCGGACCGCGTGAAGCCCCGGAACGTGTTGGACCTGGGTATCGGCACCGACAATCTGCTGCACCGGGAAGGGAAGCGGCGTTACACGGCTTCCCTCGAAATCGCGAATCTTACCAACGTTACGGCGCTGTACAACTTTCTATCGACGTTTAGCGGCACGCACTTCCTGCAACCCAGATCCGTGGTGGCGAAAGTCGGAATGACGTTTTAGGGAGGAGCAGCCGGCGCGCAACGCCAGCCGCGTTCAGTCCGCCACTACAATTTTATATGCGCCGTTTCTGAACACGACCTCGCGGACCTCGCCATGTTTCCCGATCGCGCCGATCGAGTTGCCGTTCAGAAGAATGCTGAGGCCGCCGGCATTGCCTACGCGGACAATCGCTCCGTCGGGCAGATCGAGGGTCTGGGTGTCGCCGTTCTGAAAAACGCGAGCCAGTATCTGCTTTCCGGCGGCGTCCCTGGCGGAGACCCAAGTAAGCTCCGACGCCTGTAATGCCACGTGTTGGACAGCCGATGCAGCGGCCGGTGCGGCTGGCTTCGCGGCGTTCTGGGACTCCGGCGTTTGCGATAGCGGCGCGGGCGGCTGCGACTGAGCGGCGGGCGCGGGCGCAGATATGACCGGGGCGCTGGTGGCAGCCACGCGTTGCACTGAGGGCTCGGAAAAAAGATTCTGCCAAGCCCATGCTCCGATAATGACGGCGCCCAGCACTACCAAGCCAGCGCCACCCGCCAGGCGCCAGTCGAGCTTTTGCGCCCATCCGAATTCCGCGGTGGTAACGAGCCGGCTTGGCTGGACTTTAGGAGCGGTTTGCGCCGGCGAGGTCCACGTCTGCAGCAGAGGCTTCTGCGGCGGTTTCATCGGCGATGACTCCGGTTTCTGGATTGTCTCCGCAATCGGGGCTTGGACGATCACCGGCTCGGCGGCCGGCTGGTAGTCGGCTACTGGAGCTTCCGGCATCGCCTCCGCAAGCGCAGGCGCGGCCACGGCGGGGGCCGAGATCGCTTCGAGCTGGCGTGTGGTTTGCGCGCAGAAGCCTTCCACGGCAGTAAGGAGTTTGCGCACGCTGTCCTCAGTGGATGCCGATTTCGAGTGCAGGTCCTCAATCAGACCGGATTGGCCTTCGAGCGCCTGCTCGACGCGGGTAATGCGCCGGTCTACATTGGCTTCCACCTCGCGCACATAGGCGGCCCACTTGGCAGCCTCTAGCCCGCGCTCACGGCGGTCGGAAAATACGCGAGCTCCGGCGCCGGTAGTGGCAACCGCTGGCAAATGGGATTCGCGTTCCGCATCGCCGCTCGCCGCGATCAGTAACTGAATCTCTTCGGTAATGCGCAGAGCGTCGCGCCGGGAGAGGCAGCGCCATTCTGTTGGATCGCTGCCCTCCTCGCTCAAATACAGGCCGAATCCGATGAGCTCATCCTGCTCGATCGCGTCCGTGATGCGGGCGAATTGCGAGATGGTGGCGCGGCGTAGGGAGGTGGTCCCGTCGAACGCCGCATGGAAGGCGGCCACTTGCTCGGCGGTCACCGGCCCCACGAATTCGGCGGTAAAATTCAGCGACTCGTTGCCGAAATCGAAGCCCAGCCATTCGCCCCTGGACTGGTCGATCTGAACATCCTCGGTCAACAGGTAGAAGAACTTTTGGGCTTCGTCCACAACGCTCGCGAGTTTGTGGAGTGGAACGCCAACCCCGCCCCGGTTTAGTTCGATACGAATTCGCAATCGTGCCATAACAATTTACCTCGGTTGCGCGCCATTGGATGCGCGGGCTGTGTTGAACTTTAGCTTGCGTCTGGTTGCTTCCAGGCTGTCGAAGATTTTGCGGCTGATGCGATACTCTAAAGCCTCGCTCTGCTCCGCCGGCGGGTGCATGATCTCGGGCTCCAACTCCAGCGCTCGATGAAAGTAGGGGGCCGCGGAGGCGTAGTCCAGGCGCTCAATGGCGGTCAGAGTCAGGCCTTTCAGCGCCACCGGGGAACGTGAGTTGATTTCGAGCAGCCGCTGCGAGTACTTCTGGACTCGCGCCAGCTCGAACACTTCCATGCTCATTGCGATCAGGTTTGAGAGCGCCTCTTCGGCGGCGGGATCGATCGCCAGCAGACGCTCATAGAGCTTTTCTGCCTCATCTAAACGGCGCAGGAGCTGCAACGCGACGGCCTTGCCGAACAACGCCCGCCGCCTGGATCTTTCGGACCAGCACTCATTGAAGCAAGTGAGCGCCGCTTCAAAACGCCGCAGCTGCAAGAGACAATCGGCGAGTTGCAGGCGCACCTCATCGCGATGCGGATCGAACTGGAGAACTACTTCGAAAGCGTGGGCGGCGGCTTCCCACAGTTTCAGATCATAGAGGCACAGCCCGAGTTGTCCTTGCGCATAAACATGATCCGGATCCTCGCCCACGACCGCGAAGTAGGTCTCCGCTGCCTGCTCGATCTGGCCCAACTCGAATTGAAGATCGCCACGCAGGATGTAGGTATCGACACTAAATTCGCCGGGGAGGGAGAGCGCGTCCAAAGCTTCGTGCCGACGGCCCTGCGCACGCAGCGCCAGTGCTGCCTGAAGGGGATCGGGCGGGGATGGGCGTTGCGGAACAGGTTCATGGAAGTGATACCACTGTGGTCCGGCTGACCGAGTTGTTGATAAAAGTGAAGCTCAGCGCCAAGAGCTTGGGGAGGCGAGCGCCGTCGTCATAGAAGCCCACAGCTCCGGAGTTCAAGCGAGCATCGGTCCAGCTATCGGCCGGATCATTCTCCAGAAAGAGCTTGAATGCAGGCCCGAGGGCATCCATATGAACCCGTAGCAAGCCTGCGTTGTTCGGCAGCGGGATCACTTTTCGCGAGTGCGGGCTTTCCGCGCCTGCAAAAACACTAAAATGTTCCGCCACCAGGACTCCACTGGCTGCGCGCTGCTGCAGGCTGAGGCGCGCGGCGTAGTAGTTGTTTTCGTCGCGAGTGCGAAACACCCAGCCCACTCCCGCTGAATCCGGAACCCAACTGAACTCCATCCGGTAATCCGACTCAAAGCGCGACGGCTCATATAGGGTCAGCGATCTCCCAGGCGGCGAGACCGATTGGTGCGACCAACTCGTGGCGTTGACCGGGGAAGAGGTGGCGTTGCGCGCCGAGGACGAAGGGCTGGCCAGTCCCCATGCCAGACAGCAGACCGCAACAATCGCAATTGCTGCGAACACGATTTGACGCCCGTAGCGGGCCAGAAACTGGTCCTCCGGCGTGCGGAGCAAAAACGGCAGAGCAAATTGGCCGGAAACGCTCGCCCCCGAGGTCTTCGCTGAAACGAGAGGGGCTTGCGAGATGGCAGGAGCGGGCGAGCAAGCTTCCTGGGGGGCCGGCGCGGCAAGTGCCGGAGAAGCGGCCGCACTGAGATTCACCACCGATCTAGCCGGCGGGTAGGCCATCTTCGGGACCATCATTTCCCAGCGCGCGGAGGAGCCAGTGGGCAGCAAGCCGTCTTCGGGTCCAGACGCATCGAACGCCACAGGATTTCGTGAAGGCAGTAGCGGGGCTCCAGGCGCGAGGGTCAAGGAAAGGGGGGCAAGCGCGGCTTTGGGCGATTGAACCTCGGGTTCAGGGCCGCCTATGTAGGTCCAGGTTATCGGAAAGCGAAACCAGGCGAGATATTCAATCTGCGATTCAGCATCCGGCTGAGGAGGCATCGGGCCCAGTTCTAATAAAGCGATAGCTGACTTGACATCGACCACGATATATTGGGCCTCAGTGGATCATCGACCTGCATATAGTAGCATACTTGATTACTGGACTCAATCACAATGATTGGCTACCATCTAGGGCATAGGCCTGTTATCTCCAAATGGCGACAGATCGCAAGATTGAGCCCAAACTCGCCGAGGCGGCAGCCAAGACCACTGCTGTCCTGGAGACCCTCCGATCGCGCCTAAACCGCGAAGCAACCCCGCAAGAGCCCCCGATCGTAGAACCGCCGGAAGTGCCTGATGAACTTGACCGGCAACTGGAGCAATACTTCGCAACAGCGCCAGCAGAGCCGGCACCGGCGAGCGTTCCCGCGGAGGTCCGAATTCCCGCTGAGATTCGCGCTCAGGTTATCGACGGAGTGGTAGATAAGAATTCTGCGCTCCTGGGGCGCTCCCAACGGCGAGATCCCGGCCAGCATCAAGAGCGAGGTAATCGCACGCCTGGTGGAGCATGTTCTCGGCGAACTGTTGAAAAAGGGCGCGAATTCGCGCTGAAGAATCACGCCGGGCCCGACGGCACGCTCCAGCGAAACACTTCCTCGCCAAGAGTATTCACCGCATTGGTCAGACGATCGGCCTCAGTGTTGATTAACGCGTAGGGTTGTGTGATCTGTTCCGGAGAATCCAGAAACGCGCTATGATCGGCGCGCAGGTCGGGCAGCAATTCCAAAGCGATTGTAGACCCGCGCAGAAGTGCCGCCAAGTAATAGAGCGTCAGGTCGATATGATCAGCGAAAGTCCGAAATGACTCAGGCATAGGTGCAGCGCTTTCGGGGCCGATGGCCGCCTCCAGAGCCAGCATGGCGCGCGCCAACCGGCGGGTGCTGGCCAGGATCGCGCTGAGCAGAGCGAGACGCTCCGGAGAGACGCCCGGCTCGACGGAAGCGCGCTCGATGGATGCTTCGAGGTTTGAGCGCGCGAGTCTCGCGGCCACCCGCGCGCGGTCGCGATCGATTTTCGAGGGGACTGCCAGCAGAGAATCGCGCACCGCCTGAAAGTAGACGCGAAAGGCATCGAGCATGCCGGCCAAGCCCTCGGCGACCTGGTGCCTTTCCCAGGTGGGCCACAGCCAGTACGCGAGCAACGCGATGACGCCTCCCGCAGTGGTGTTGAGAAGGCGCGCCGCCATCACTTCCCGTGGCAATGCTCCGGTAAGCGAGAGCAGAAGCACGACCAGCGCCGTGATTCCCATCACCGCGACGCCGTAATGCGCAGGTCCCGCCCAGCGGATGAGGAACGTGAGCGCCACGATCGCCAGCACCGGAGCGAGAACGCCCGCTGGCAAAGCATGAAACAACAAGGTAGAGAAGACGAGACCGGCGAAGGTACCCAGCAGGCGTAACACTCCCCGGCTGAAGGTTGCTGCGAAATCGGAACGCAGCACCAGAGCCACCGTCATGGGGAGCCAGTAGGCCCGCTGCAAACTGAACCCGCGCGCCAAGGCGTCGGCCACCGCGATACACACCGCCAGGCGGATCGCATGCCGGCACGCCGCCGATTGCAGATTCAAGTTGGCGCGCAGCGTGGCCAGAGTGCCGTTGAGGCGCAGGCGCCAGGGCTTGGACGATTCAACTCGCTCGAAGTCGGCCGCGCCGGCTGGGGTGCTCGAAACAGCCAGGTCCTGAGCCGCGCGCAATTGTCCAGCCAGCGCCACCATTTGGAAGCGCAGATCGCGGAAGACGGAAGCGACTGCGGTGTTGGCGGCAAGCGCCGCGGCGTCCAGACGTTCCACTAAAGCTTCGAGTTCGCCTGGCGGGGCGGCGAGCGCGGTGCTGCCATGTTCCAGAGCAGCCGCAACCGATGCGAGCATGCGCGAACAGACCTCCAGGAATGCGTTGAGGATTTCCAGTTCCGAACCCGCTGGGCTTTCGCGCAACAATCGCGCCCGCAGGCGCCGCAGCGCGAGCAGAGCCAATCGAGTGCGCTCTGCCTGGCTCAGCAGAAAACGGAAACGCTCACTTTCAATCGAGCGGTCGCTATCGAGCGTGGCGAGCGAGATCTGTGCCTGGATGCTCGCGCCGGTAGCAGCGGGAGCGTCGTCCGCCTGACCCGGAGGAGAGACTGCTGCGCGCGACAGTTCCTGGCACAGAGCGGCCAAAGCGCGGCGCTCCGGACGATAACGGTACAGCGGCCAGAGCGCGAGCGAAAGCAACGTCTGCAGCAGCCCACCGGCGAATGCGTAGAGGCCGGAGAGGGCCGCGCGCTCCGAGATCCTGCGGCACCGCGCTGTAGATCAACAGGAGCACCAGGCTCAGCACGCCTAACTCGGACGCGGAAACGCTCAGCGCAATCAACATTCCCGCCACCAGCGCCCAACCTCCGGCCACGAGCACCGCAAGGGCGGGATCACGTCCGCTGACCGATCCGGCGAATACTGCGATTCCCATCAGAACGCTGGCGAGAAGCATGTGGCGGGCGCGCTGGAGGTAGGGCGCGTCACTATCGCGGAAAGCTACGTTCAGAGCGCCCAGCGCCGCGCCGACTCCGCCCGATAGTGAATGCAACGCCACGCCGGCAAAGAGCGGCAGCGCCACGCCGAGAGCATTGCGCAGGCCGATCCACGGATTCATTTTTGCGGTATCGAAATGGACCACGCTTTGCCGGAAGGCGAGCCAGGCGCTGGGTCGCGTCGCTTCCGGGGCCGGAGTCATAGGAACAGAATGCAACAATAGGACATCATAAAGGACAACCCATGAAGTGGATCGTTGCCGAGGCGGAGCCAGGCAGCGTGGCGGCGCTGAGTTCGGCGTTAGGCATCTCACTGCCGGTCGCGCGGGTGTTGTGTGCTCGTGGGCTCGGCGATGCTCCGCAAGCCCGGCGATTCCTCGCGCCGTCGACGGCGGATTTGCACGATCCATTCTTGCTGGCGGATATGCGAGCAGCGGCGGCCCGATTGGCGAGCGCCATCGAACGCAAGGAACCGATTCTTTTGTACGGCGACTACGACGTCGATGGAACCAGCGCACTGGTGGTTCTCAAAAAGGTGCTGGATCTGGCAGGCGGAATCGCCACTTGCTTCGTGCCGCATCGGATACGCGACGGCTACGGCATGAAGAGCGAAGCGGTGGAAGACGCCGCGGCCTTGGGCGTGAAGCTGATTGTCAGCGTGGATACCGGGATACGAGCGGGCCAGGTGGTGAAGCACGCGGCAGCGCTGGGAATCGACGTCATCGTGACGGACCATCATCTGCCGGAAGCGGAGCTGCCGCCGGCGCTGGCGGTGCTGAATCCCAATCGGCGGGATTGCACTTATCCCGAGAAAAATCTGTGTGGCGCGGGCGTGGCTTTGAAGCTCGCTGAGGCACTGATGTGTACTCTCGGCTGGGAGGGCGCACGGCGGGAACGGCTTGTGGATTCGCTGCTCAAGCTGGTGGCCATCGCCACGGTGGCGGATGTGGTGCCGCTGACGGGAGAGAATCGCGTGATCGTGAAGCGCGGATTGAGCGGACTTGACCGGGTGGCGAATCCGGGGTTGCGCGCGCTGCTGGATGTGGCGGGGATCGAAACAGGGACGTCGCCCAGCGCCCGGCAGGTTGCGTTTCAGGTTGCTCCGCGCATCAACGCAGCGGGTCGCATGGCGAGCGCGAACGATATTATCGATCTGTTCACTACTAGCGACGCGGCGCGGGCACGCGCGATCGCGACACAGTTGGATGAGCTGAATAGAGACCGTCGCGACACCGAAGACGGCATCCGCCAGGCGATTCTGGAACAGTGTCTGGCGCAGCCGGTGACCGACCTGGACACGGCGCTGGTATTTGCGGGCGAGGGTTGGCATCGCGGCGTGGTGGGGATTGTCGCGAGTCGCGTAGTGGAGCGCTATCATCGCCCGGCGTTCGTGTTGGGGCTGGATGAGGGTGTGGCCTACGGCTCGGGCCGCAGCATCCGCGCCTTTCATTTACTGGACGCGCTCGAATCCATGCCGGACTTGTTCACGAAATTCGGCGGGCACCGCCAAGCCGCGGGCGTGACGCTGGATGCGGCGCGCGTGGAAGAGTTCCGTGAGCGCTTCCGGGCCTTTGCGAGCGGCAGGTTGACGGTGGCGGATTTCGAGCCGGAGATCGAGATCGACACGGAGATCGGCTTCGACGAGGTCACGGATCAGACCGTGGCGGAACTGCTGAATCTGGCTCCATTTGGATTTGGAAACGCGCCTCCAACGCTGGTAGCGCGCGGTGTAGAGGTGGCGGCGCCGCCCGATATCAAGAACGACAAGCACTTGTTCTTACGTCTGAAGGCGCAGGGCAGAATACTGCGCGCCAAGGCTTGGAATTTCGCGGAACGCGCCGCAGAGTTCGCGCCGAGCGTGCCGATCGACGTGGCATTGCAATTCGAGGACGATGCATATTCGGCAGCGCGCGGTTATGCGCCGTGGCAGACCATCGTGCGCGATGTAAAGCCGTCCGGCTACGGTTTGCGATTCCGTACGGAGGCGATATAGGCGTCCACCTGGCGTTCCAGAATCTCCAGAGGAACTGTTCCGGTGTCGAGCACCTCGTCGTGAAATTCACGCAGGGAGAAATTATCGCCCAGAGCTTTGCGGGCTTTCTCGCGTAGCTCGACGATCTTTAACTGGCCGATCATGTAGGAACACGCCTGCCCGGGGAACACTACGTAGCGCTCCACTTCGCTGGCTTCTATGCCGTAGTCGATGGCTTGCTGGCGGGTCCAGTGCTTGGCGTGCAGGCCGGTATCGACCACCAGGCGGCGGGCGCGCCAAAGTGCGTCGTAGAGCTGCCCGAGTTGGCCTTCGGGATCGCCGTCATACCAGCCGGATTCCGCAGCCAGCCGCTCGGCATACATCCCCCAACCTTCCACCAGCGCCGAGATGTTTCCGAACGCCCCGATCTGGCGGAAGCGCGGGAGATCCTGGTTCTCCACTTGCAATGCGATCTGGAAATGATGGCCCGGCACACCTTCGTGATAGATCAGACTGCGCAGAGCAAACTTCGTCATATATTCCGGCCGCAGTGGGATCTGGATTACACCGGGGCGAGAACCGTCCGGCGCCGGACTATTGTAATTGGCCGCCGCGTTGGCTTCGCGAAAGCGCGGGAACGGCTGGACCACTACGCGAGCCTTCGGTGTTTTGTCAAACAACACGGCGGCGCGCTTTTCGGCGTCGCGCAAGATGGAATCGGCGTCGGTCATGATGGCTGCGCGGCCGACTTCCGTTCTGGGATACGCCAAGTCCTGCTTGAGTTTTTCGGAACGCTCATTGATCGAGCCCTCGCTGCGTCCGAGCTTGCGGAAGATCGTGTCCATCTCTTTTTCGATGCGCGCCACTTCGTTCAAGCCGATTTGATGGATTTGATCCGGCGTCAAGTTGGTCGTGGTGTAGCGGCGCAGGAAGTAAGCGTAAGCGTCCGCACCACCCTTGAGGCGCCACAGGCCGGCGTCATCGGTGGAGCGCGGCAGTTGCGCCGCGAGGGTGCTGATGGCATGTTTCCACGCCGGATACACTTCCACGCCCACAATCCTTTCCGCTTCGCTGCGCAAGGCTTCCCGGCGGAGCTCCGGAATTTTTGCGGCCTCCATCTTCGTTGCGAAAGTCGCGACGAACGGATTCTGCGCGGGCGACGGATCGATGAACCCCTGCATCTGCTTGATGGTGGCGTTCAGAATAAATTTGGGCGGGATGATGTTTTTCGCCGCCAGCGCACGGGATTCAGCGGTGGCTTCCTCCATGCGCGTGCTCACCTGGCGCAGGGCCGCAACATAATTCGCAGCATCCTTTTCATTTGCCAGAGGGTGCCGGACGGTCAGAGTCTCGATCAGATTGACGTTTGCGCCATTCATCTGTTCGAGCGGGAATGTGTAGTCGAGGTAAGGTTCCTCACGGACCACGGTGTCCAGCTGCCACTGCATCAAGTCGGCGGAGATGCGCTGAATGTCTGTAAATTTGGAGCGGTCGAACTTCTGCAATTGTGCCAGCCCCTGCTTTGCGAGTTGAATGCGCGTGCGGTGGTAAACGAGAGTCTGGGGAGTCAGTTGGCGCTCGAGGCGGTCCTGTTCTTCGCCGGTGAAGTAGCGGTCCGAAGTGGCAAGGTTGGGATTGCCGCGCACCCATTCGGCCGTGAAATCGCGGAAAAAGTCGTCGACAGAGGGCGTTTGTCCCGGTAAAGAGACCGCCAAAAGCAGCGTGGCGGCGAATGCCTTAGTCATGCCTCGGATGCTATCACAGTAAGTATGCTTTGGAGCGAACTTGGGATCGTAACCCTGCGCGAGGAGAATCACCCGCTGCTGGTGCGCGCCGGGTACATGCGGGGCCGCGAGTATTTGTTTCTGGGGCAGAGGGCGCTCGCAAAAATTTCGGCGATCCTGCGCGCCGAGAGCGATCGAGGTGTCGCGCTGGAACGCTGCGGAGTAAAGTTCATCCGCGCCGGCGATGATTTCGTGGCGGAGTCGGAAACTGGCGGCGAAGTGCTGGTGCGCGGGGGAGGGAACTACGCCGCTTTGCTCGGCCCCTCTGCCGCCATCGCAGTACCGCCAACAGTTCCCGATCCGGAAGGCGACCTCGAACCGGAGGAATTTCACACCCCGGGTGTAAAAACCATCGCACAGGTTGCGTCATTCACGGGACTGCCCGCAACCTCGCAGATCAAGAGCCTGGTTATGGTTGCGGACGGCAAACCGCTGTTGGTGCTGCTGCGAGGCGATCATCAGTTGAGCGCGGCGAAGCTGCCGGGTGCGAGGCAGGCGGAGCCGGCGGAAATCCGCGAGTGGTTCGGCGCAGATCCTGGCTCGATTGGGCCCGTGGGCGTGCAGAGCGTCCGTGGCATTAAAATTATCGCCGACGAAGCGCTGCGCGGAAGGCGCAACATGATCGCGGGCGCGAACAATACCGATTATCATTTACGAAATGTAACCCCTGGTATGGATTTCATAACTGAGTTCGCCGATCTCCGGCAAGTGGCCGAGGGCGACACATCTATCGCCGATGGCAGCCCGCTCCAGTTTTCTAAAGTGACGCTGCTGGATACGGCGGAGCGCATCCTGAGTGCTGCGGTAGAGCAGAATTGGGACGCCGATGGGATCGTGCTCCCTGCGGCGATCGCGCCGTTTGGTGTGATCGTCACGCCGGTGCATCCAGACCGCCTGGAAGCCGCCGGCGAAATTTATCAGCGGTTGCTGGCGACCGGGCACGACGCGCTGCTCGACGATCGCGACGCTCGGCCAGGAGTCAAATTCAAAGACGCCGACCTGATTGGGATTCCGTATCGCATTAATGTCGGTAAAAAGCTGGCGGAGGGACTGGTGGAATTGATCGAGCGGCGAGCTCGCAAATCTACTGACGTTCCCGCCGACAACATCAATATTCCACGCTGACCAGAAACAAGCCGAGTGCCGGAACGGAGGGTCCCGGTGGGATGGCGCAGCCGGGGGCCAAACGATTCTCTATATCTGCGCGGCCGAAGTTTCCTTTGCCCACCTCGATCAACACGCCCACAATATTGCGAACCATATGCTTCAGGAACCCGCTGCCGCGCACGCTATAGATCAGCACGTCGCCCGAACGGCTCGCCCGGGAATGAAATATCCGCCGCACTTTGGAACGGCCGAGTTCATCTTTATCGTCGGACGCCGCGAAGGCTGCGAAATCGTGCTCGCCTTCGAGCAGGAGCGCCAGCTCGAAAATCCGCGCTTCGTCCAGCGGGTAAGGATAGTGATACACGTAACGATGCGCGAAGGGCGGACAGATTTCAGTTCGATGGATGCGGTATTCGTAGGTCTTGGCGACTGCTTGATAGCGTGGATGAAAATCCGCGGCGGCTTCGGCGACGTCGAACACCCGAATGTCGAGTGGTAACAAACGATTGATGGCCTTGCGCAGATTATCCACGGGGATGGGGTTGACCAGCGTGAACGCGGCTACCTGGGCCAGCGCATGGACCCCGGCGTCGGTACGTCCCGAGCCGGCGATTTTTACCGGCGCACCCTCGATTTCGGCGAGCACCGTTTCAAGAAGGCTCTGGACCGTCGGCAGCCCTGGTTGAACCTGCCAGCCGTGATACTCCGTCCCGTCGTAGCTGACGGTCATGCGGATGCGGCGCATTACGCAGCGTTGCGCGAGCCGGGCTTCTCCACCGGAATGCCTTCCTGGCACAGGGGGCAGAAGTCGGGCGGATAGGCGACCACATCCAGCGTTGCCAGCGCCACGCGAGGTACACCCAGGTCAACCCGCCCGCCGCTGCGGTCGATGATGGAGCCGGCTGCCAGAACGCTCGCGCCCGCCGCTAGTGCAACGTCGATCACTTCGCGAGTGGTGCCGCCGGTAGTGACAACGTCTTCAATCACCAGCGCCTTTTCCTCTGGCCGCAGGGAGAAACCGCGGCGCAAGATCATCTTACCGGAGGCATCGCGCTCCGTGAAGATGAAACGCGCACCCTTGGCTCGGGCGACCTCATGGCCGATGGGCAAGCCGCCGATCGCGGGCGAAACCACTACATCGCAGGCTGGAAGCCGCGCCGCCAACTCGCGGCCGAAGCGCTCCGCGAGCTGGGGATACTGCAGCACTTGAGCGCACTGCAGATACTCATTCGAATGGAGACCGCTGGTGAGGCGAAAATGGCCCTTGAGATACGCCCCGGTTTCCCGGAAAACCTGCATGACAGCTTCAGACACGAATTCAAATATAGCAAGCCGCCGGGAGCACCCGCGCCGTTCGTCCCGGCCCGCGACCCCATTTCCGCAGCGCGGCGTCGCAAGGCATGAGAAACTAAACAGTTGGTGGGAGTTACGGGGAACCGCCGCGCCAGTCGCCAAATGGCGAATGCGGAAACAATTTGCTAGTAGTTACCGTATAAAGAATCGAGCCATGAAAACGTTTCAAACTTATATAGCCGTGCTGTGCGCCGTTCTGGTGGCAACGCCTTCGACATTCGGCCAGCAGAATCCGGGAGTCGAAACCCGGGGCCCCCTTGGTACTGAGCGCACGCATTGGTATTCGGGAGTCGCGCAGCCGTATCAATCGCGGGAAGTGCCACCGGTGAACGTATCCAATAGCAGCCGTATCGATGCGCTGCTACGCGCCGGCAACTTGTATCTATCGCTGTCGGACGCCATTGCGCTGGCGCTGGAGAACAATCTGGACGTCGAAATCGAACGGTATGAGTTTTCGCTCGCGGAGGCGGACTTGCTGCGCGCCCAATCCGGGGGGGGCATTAACGGCATACCGACCGGCGTGCTGCCAGGCGTGCCGACCGGCGCGGGCTTAAGCCTGCTGGGAAGCAGCGGCACCGGGATTGGATCGGCTGGTGCAGGGAGTCCGCTGGGCTTCGGACTGAGTTACGACCCATTCATCAGCGGCAATCTTAACTTTGGCCACACCACGATTCCGCAGGCGAATACGGTCCTTTCAGGAACGAATGCGCTGGTCACGGCCAACAAGACCGCGAACTTCGCCCTGGTCCAGGCCTTCGCAACCGGCGGCTCCGTCGCGTTGAACTACAACAATATTATCCAGGAGCAGAACTCTTTTCGCTCAACCGTCAATCCTTTCACTACCTCGAGTCTGGACCTTACGGTCACGCAACCGCTGCTGCAGGGATTCGGTCTCGCGCTCAACAACCGCAACATCCGGGTTGCCAAAAACAATATAAAAGCCGCCGACTACGTATTTCGCCAGCAACTTATCAATTCAGTGGCGAATGTGGTGCAACTGTACTGGACCCTGGTGGCAGCCAATTCAACGGTGAACGTCAACCAACAGGCCGTGGCCGTGGCGCAGAAGCTATACGACGACAACAAGAAACAGGTTGAAATAGGAACTCTCGCGCCGATCGAGGTCGTGCGCGCGGAAGCACAGTTGGCCACCGCGCAGCAGGCGCTGGTGGCGGCGCAATCCGCCGTATTACAACTTGAAGCCGTGCTCAAGAGCGCGCTGAGCCGGAATGGGCTGGCGAGCCTCCCGATTCTCGAGGCGCACGTGATCCCCACTGACCCGATACGCATCCCCGAGACCGAGGCCATCCAGCCGGTTCAAGATCTGGTGTCGCGGGCTTTGGATAATCGGCCCGACGTTGCCCAAAGCAGAATCCAGCTTAATAACGCCGACATCATCCTGAGCGGGACGCGTAACGCGCTGCTTCCGACGCTTAGTTTGGTCGGCGATATGCGCAGCAACGCGTTGGTGGGTTCACAGAACACGGTGGAGGGTGTGAACGCCACCACAGGCCTGCTCTCAGCCCCGCCTATCGCGGACCCGTTTTTCGTGGGAGGCTACGGCAGCGCTCTGGCGCAATTGTTTGGCCGCAATTTCCCGACGTACTCCGTCGGCCTCAGTCTGACGATTCCTCTCAGAAACCGAGCGGCTCAGGCCAACATGGCCACCGCCTCAGTGAATTTGCGGCAGAATCAACTGTTCTTGCAGCGCCAGATCAACCAGATCCGCGTGGATGTGCAGAACGCCATCACTGCGGTGAATCAGGCCCGCACTCAATATGAGGCTGCGGTGAAAGGGCGCGTGCTGCAGGAACAGACGCTGGACGCCGATCAGAAGAAACTGGCCCTGGGCGCGACCACGGTTTATCAGGTAATTCAAGACCAGCGGGATCTCACTACCGCCGCGGCGGCCGAGGTCACCGCGCAGGCCACCTATGCCGGGGCGCGGGTGCAGTTGGACGTAGCCACCGGCTCGACGCTCGCCAACAATAACGTCGAGTTCGACGAGGCGAAAACGGGACATGTGTCGAAAGCGCCCAGCACGCCGCCTGCAGTTGCACCGAACCAGTAGATCCGGTAATGGTTTCCGCGATGGGGAACGTCCCTGCAGGCTGTGCCGCAGGGTTCTCATAGGTTTAGCGATTGGCGAGAAGATTGCAGTGCTACGAGTCGTGATGAGAACGCTCACGGCTCAAGGAACCCTGTCTTCCCAGACGTTTCCCCTGTTTCCCACTCTGCGAACCTCACAAGTCCTCTTGTAGTACCTGCCCCTACGGGGTCCTTGAGCCACGGCAGGATCATAGGATCGAAGAGCAACCTATTTTCGTAACCCTCCTATCAAAATCGCCCCAGCACGGCCGATAGCCTTGTTTATGGACCCGAATCAGTCAACTCGGCCGGGATCGTCCGGCGATCCAGGATCTCACCTGCAATTTCAAATAAGCCTGCTGCGTTTGATGGGCCAGAAAGCGATGGGCCAGAAATCGACGGGCCAGAAATCGATGGGCCAGAAAGCCGGGTCGAAGGTTGGGCCTTCGGTTCAAGTGCCCTCGGCTCTAGTAATAGAGCTGGAGAGGCTGCAGCACGCCTGGCCGGCTAAGGTCCGGCTCAAGCCGCGGAGCTAGCGAACATCCCGCGGTTTGCAGTGCCTTACCGCCAGATCCTGCAATCGGTATCCTGCGGCTCCCGCGTAGTTTATAATCGTGAGCAGGATTTCTTTATGTTACTCAGGGTCTTGCTTTGCGGCGCATCGCTACTAATGGGGGTCCTGGGCTTATCACAGCGGGGCTTCGCGCAGCAGAGCGCATCGCAGCCCGTTCCGCAGGCAACGCCACCTGCCGCGGCCCAGCCTGCCGCAGGGCCATCCGCCGCAGGGGCGCAGCCAGTACAGACCGACCAGCCGCAGCCGGAAACCGGCGGGCCATCCATAAAAGTCGAAGTGAACGAGGTAATCGTTCCGGTCACGGTCACCGACGAGAAGGGGCGCTTCATCTCCAATCTCGAAAAGAAAGACTTCCAGATCCTGGACGAAGGCAAGCCGCAGACCATCAACTTTTTTTCGCGCGAGCGGAGCCAGCCGGTAGTGGCGGGTTTCCTTATCGACCTCAGCAATTCCAGCCGGGCGCAGTGGAAGAATTTTCAGACCGCGGCTACCGAGCTGGTACTTGACCTTGCTTCCGGGCAAGGAAAAGTTTTCGGGCTATATGATCGGCTATGGGAATAAGGCCGAGCTGATGGTAAATACCACTAGCGATCCCGAGTCCATGGTTGCGAAGCTGCGCGATCTGAAGCCGGGCGGGGGAGCGGCGCTCTATGATGCGATTTACATGGCCTGCACCAATCGCGCGCTCATACAGGGCGAGCCGTTCGAGCCGCGCCGCGTGCTGATCGTCATCGGCGACGGCAACGATAATTCCAGCAAGAAGACCTTGCAGGAAGCGCTGGAAGTGGCCCAGCGAAACCTGGTGACTATCTACGGCATCAGCACTGTTTCTTACGGCTTCACCAGCGAGGGCAGCGACAATCTCACCAAGCTGGCCGAGGAAACCGGAGGCCGCGTGGAATATCCGCTGCAAGATATCTACAAGGATGTTGCCGGATATTTGTCGACGCCTTCGGACGAAGGAAACCTAGCCCTGCGCGCGGGCACTGGGGGATTTGCATCGGCCCTGGCGACGGCGCTGTTCCGCGCAGTGGCGAATATCACGGGCGAGATTACCACGCAGTATATCCTGCGCTATATTCCCGACGATTCGGCGCCCTCGGACAAAGTATTCCGGGGATTGAACATTAAGGTTTCACTGCCGGAGGTCAAGGTGCGAGCCCGCAAAGGCTACTATCCGGTGGGCCATTAGGGTGGTTTTGCTCCGAACGCCGGGCGCCGGCGGGTGCAAGCCCGGCCGACTCCGAACGTTCGATATGTAGACGGTCGATAAGTGAAAGAGCGCATCATGCCCGTTCCGATCACGACCATGGCAGATGCCAAGGCGGGGCCAGATGCCAGCGCAAGGGCGAATGCCGGCGCGAGGCCGAAAGCCAGCTCAGCGGCGAATCCAAACACGGTTGGGAACACCCGATCCGCCCGCTATTCGCTGCTGATGGTAGACCTCCCAGGCGGGGAAATCGTAACCGCGGGCGTGCTGCTCGAGGACCCGGCCACCGACCGGGTACACCTCCGCCTGCGGCGCGATTGGGAGTGCCTTGCGCCGGAGGAGGCCGAGGTCCTGTCGGCTCTCGAAGACGATCTGCGGGCCCGGGCCGCGGAAGAGGGAGCGGCGAAATTCTTTGCGCGGCTGGAGGACACGCTCTCGAACACCATCCGCGTGAGCGACCGCCGCGAGGCCATGGTGGAGGACTTCCCGCGTGCGCTGGCGCGTCTCTACCGCGAGCATGTGCGGTCCGAAGCGCAGCCGTTCGTCACGCATTTGCCGCGCTACTCGCTGGCAGTGGCGGCGGGACCCTTTCTCGAGAATCCCGTGATAGAGGCAGAGGCGATCGAAGACCAAGCCTGGGAAGAGGCGCCTGCCGGGCTGCGCCTGACGCGCGAGATGTTCGTGGCGGAGATCGTGGGCCATTCCATGGAACCGCTGATTCCGGACGGCTCGCTATGCGTGTTCCGCAGAGGCGTGACCGGATCGCGGCAGGGGCGGCTGGTTCTGGTGGAGGCGTTGGGCGAAGCCGGCAACGACCGCTATACGGTGAAGCGTTATCGCAGCGAGAAGCGCCAGAATGACGCGGGTGAGTGGGCTCACGAGCGCATACGCCTGGAGCCGTTGAACCCGGCGTTCGAGGCCTGGGACTTGGATCCCCAAGAAGACCGTTACCGGATTCTGGCCGAGTTCGTTCAAGTCTTGTAGTTATCGTAGTGAACTTGAAAGGTGATAATAGAATCGCCATGCTACGTTTCGCTGTTCTATTGATGATCCCGCTGGCGGCGCTGGCCGCCGAAAAGTACGATGGTCCGCGGCCTCCCAAGCCCGATTTGGCGTACCTGGTGCACGCCGACAACCTGATTCCCACCGAGGCGCTGGAGGCCAAAGACGACGGGGGCCTCTACACTGTGCCGGGCGCCACCTCGACCGCGCGCACTCCGCTTGGCGGAACCGATTTTCCTGATCCAGAGCGATAAAATACTTCCCGAGCGGCTGGAGCTCTATCGCTGGGAGGTAAAGGGCGGACGCCGCGAACTGGCCACCGGGAAGGGCAAGCGCAAAGGATCTGCACGGCCGCTGCATCTTTCGGTGAACAAAGTGGATGGCAGGCTGTATCGCGTCGAGGCATCCGAGCCGCTCGAAAACGGGGAATATTCGCTCTCGCCGAACGACTCGAACCAGGTGTTCTGCTTCGAAGTGTATTAGTGCGCGTACGTGAAAGTTCACTGCGGCCACGCTCGGGCGACATCACCTTCGCGGGCGTCTGCTAGAATCGAGTGTTTGGCATCATCGGGGTTTCTTGCTTAGCCGCGTTTTCAAAAGCTTTCGACATCGCGATTTTCGGCTGATGTGGTTCGGTGCTTGCACCTCCACCATCGGCACCTGGATGCAATCCACCGCGCAGGCCTGGCTGGTCTACGACTTATCCAAAGATTCCTTCTATCTGGGCCTGGATACCTTCCTGGCGCAGGTTCCCATCATCCTGTTCTCGCTGGTTGGGGGCGTCATCGCCGACCGCATGAACCGCCGCAACCTACTGCTGGCTTCGCAGTATGTGCAAATGACTACGGCGCTCATCTTGACGCTGCTGGTGTTCTTCAAGGTAGTTCACGTATGGCACATTCTGTGCCTATCGTTCGTCGTTGGTATCGCGCAATCCTTCGGCGGCCCGGCATATCAGGCGCTCTTGCCGACGCTGGTGGGTAAAGAAGATATTCCCAACGCCATCGCGATGAACTCGATCCAATTCAACCTGGCGCGCGTGATCGGGCCGACGTTAGGCGGCATCGCGCTCACCACGGTCGGCGCGGCCTGGTGCTTCGGATTGAACAGTCTCTCATTCATCGCGGTGATTATTTCGCTCTACATGATCAATGTGAAATACATTCCCGCCAAGTCCAGTGAGCCTATCCTCGACAGCATGCGGCAGGGAATCGGGTTCATCCGCCAGAAGCCCGGAATGGACGGGCTGATCGTGCTGGCGTTCGGCATGACGCTGCTGGGCATCCCGCTGCTGACGTTTCTCCCGGTATTTGCCAAGGACGTCCTGCACGGCGGCGCGAAGGGCTTCACGCAATTGCTGGCCTTCTCCGGCGCCGGGTCGGTGTGCGGCGGATTGATCGTCGCCGCGTTCGGCAGGATTCAGGGGCAAGGGAAGGCGGCGCTGATGGTGCTGGTGTTGATGGGCTGCATCATTTTTGCGTTTTCCCAGTCCAAGCAGTTTCCACTTTCGCTGCTGCTCATTTTTCTCTCGGGCGGCGCCATGATGATTTCCATGTCGATGGTCAGTTCGCTGGTGCAGGCGGTGGCCTCCGATGAAATGCGCGGGCGCGTGATGAGCGTGTATAACGTGGCCTTTCGCGGAGGCATGCCGGTGGGCAGCTTGCTCCTGGGTAAACTGATTCCGATCTTCAGCGCTCCCGTCATCATGGGCTGGAGCGGGGGATTGCTGGCCCTGCTCGGTTTGTATTTCCTGGTGGTCCAGCGGCGCGTGGCCCAACTGTAGACGCGGCCGCTGCTATGAGAGCCCGATGTATTGTTTGCGCCTTGAAGTAGAGCCAGAGCGGGTCGACACGCTGCTCGCGGAACTATGGGAAGCGGGAACAGCCGGTGTCGTCGAAGGCGATGGATTCGTCGAAGCCTTCTTTGACGACTTCGAAGCCGCGGCAAAGTTCGGGATTCCGATCCGACGCCGTGGACCGCGACTGGGTGCGGGAGACCGAAGACGCCTGGCCGCCACTTCTGGTGGGCGAGAAATTCTTCGTAGTGGCGCCATGGCGCAAGGAGCCGACGCCGCCTGGACGCTTCCGTCTCGAAATCAATCCCGGTATGCAGTGCGGCACCGGGCAGCATCCGTGCACGCGGCTGTGTCTGGAGGCTATGGAGCGGATCATTCAGCCGGGGGATCGAGTGCTGGATGTGGGCACCGGCTCGGGAATCCTGTCGATTGCCGCAAAGATGCTGGGCGCGTCAACGGTCGTCGCTTGCGACATTGACTCCGCGGCGGCGCGCGAGGCCATCTTCTTTATCGGAAGCGTGGATGCGGTGCGCAGCGGCGCGTTCGACGTGGTCATGGCGAATATCAGCGAAATCGTGATCGGCGATCTGAAAGCCGAGTTCGAGCGCGTGGCTGCGCGGCGGATTCTATCCGGGTTCCAGGACGCTCGGGGCGAGTGGACTTGCGTCACTCGGTGATGGCCTGAATGGTGGTAGGGGCGTTGCCTTCAAACCGGTTGTTGACGAAGATCAGAGCGGCGCGGCGCTCCTCGCGCATGCGGCGGATCAGAGCGCGCAATGCCTCACGGCCCTCGGGATTCTCATCCCGCACCTGGTCGTAAGGCGAGAGTTGTTCCACCGCCTGCTCGTAGGCGCGTCCCTCGCGGAGTAGCGCTCGAACCACCGTGAAATCGGCGGTGAACGCTCCGGGAATGGCTATGTGTTCGGAAAGCGGAGGCATTTTGGTCCACGCATTGAACACGTGGGCCGCATTGTGCTGGGCGAGACAATCGAAATACGAAGGAATCAAATAGCTACGATTGCGCACTTCGACCGAATAGCGAAACGACGGCGGCAGGGCGTCCAGAAATGGTGCGAGCCGGGCGACAAATTCGCGAGCCGGCGTCGACCGCGCGCCAAACTCGAAAATCAGGGCAGCGATACGGTCGCAATAAGGTTCTAAAGGCTCCAGAAATCCTGCGGCCAGCGCATCGGCGTTCAGAAAGGATTCGTTCCTCATGCCGGCCCGAGGACCGTAGCGCGCATGCCGGGGAATACCTCGGCCGTGACCTCTTCCGGGGCTTTCAAGGCGAACCGGAGCTCCGCGGGGGCAGCGGCAAACAGGCGCTGCCAGAATTCCGGCGTGGGAAATTGATAAAAGGAGAAGTCGCCGCAAACAATGGGAAATGTTTCGGCGTACTCCGCCAGACACTCCGCCTCGAAGCGCTTCTGGGAGAACTTGCCGCGCGTCGTGTAACGGTCGCGGGAATAGATCTGATCCAGCCAGCCCGGATACTTCCACGAACTGGTCCCGATCCAGATATTTTGCGCTGCCAGCGAGCGCAGGCGTCCGGCTAGCGCCGCTTTATCGAACGACGGAGCCGGATCGAAATAGCGGAAGCGTCACTTACCAGGCGTGGGCCGAGCGGTTGTAATACGGATCCGCGCCCGCCTCGAGCGCCCCGCTGCCCAGTACGCGGATCAACACCGGCGCGGTCCCGTTGGAATAGCGCGACATGGTGCTTACATGGTGGCCGCGCGCCGCGAGGTCGGCTGCCACGGCGGCCGGAATGCGGTCGTCGAGCTGCAGATCGCCCCGTTCCCAAGCGTGGTTGTCGAAACTCGAAACCAAATGGCGCGTTCCGAAGCGCGGCACCTCGATCGAATTCTCCGCATTCATGCGGAAGATGAGGGAGTTGAACATCACCTGCAGCAAGCCCTGTTCCTGGGTGTCGCCGCCGGGCGTGGAGAGCACTTCCACCGGCTTGCCATCGGCCGATGTCACCAGCGTGGGGCTCAACGTCACGCGGGGCCGTTTGCCGGGACCCAACTCATTGGGGCTGCCCGGAATCAGCACGAAAGCTCTGTGCGCGCACGCTCAACGGAATACCGGTATCGCCCGCGATCACGCTCGGCAGCCAGGCGCCGGAGGGAGTGGCCGAGAACATCATCCCGTCTTTGTCGATGGCATCCACGCAGGTGGTGTCGTGCGCCATCAGCACCGGGTCGAGAGGCACATGCGCCATCGCTTCCTCGGACGGATGGTGTCCCGGTTTGCCGTGAATGGCGCCGGGGAGGAATTCCTGCGACGCTTTGTCGGTGATCAGCTTGCGGCGCTCCGCGCCGTACTCTTTCGAAAGCAATACGTCCGCCGGGATGTGAGCTAAATTTGGGATCGCCGTAATAGGTGTCGCGATCCGCGTAGGCCAGCTTCAACGCTTCGACGACGCGATGAATATAGGCTGCCGAATTGAACGCGGGCTGGTCATCGAAGCCGTCCAAGATGTTAAGGGCCTCGATCATCGCCGGACCCTGGCTCCAAAAGCCGTTCTTGTAAACGCGATAGCCCTTGAAAGTGGTAGACACGGGTTCCTCTGGCTGAACCTTGAATGCCGCCAGATCCTCGTAACGCAGCAGGCCGCCGTTGGCCTTGCTGAAGGCGTCGATCTTACGGGCGATTTCGCCGCGATAGAAATAGTCGCGCACCTTATCGATGGCCGCCTCGCGCGTTGCGCCAGCGGCCAGGGCTTTCTTCTCCACCTCCAGCCATCGCGCGCAGAGTGTGCGCCAGATCTGGCTGGCGGAAGATTTCCCCGGTCCGCAGCGGGCGGCCGTTGGGAAGGAAGTGGGCTTTCGAAGTCGGCCACAGGTTGAAAAACGGCTGGCTATACGCGATGGAGGACGCGCGCATGTCATCTAGCGCGAAACCGTCCGCCAGATCGATGGCCGGTGCGATCACTTGCTCGAAGCTCATGCTGCCGTATTCGCGCAGACGCGACCAGCGCGCCGTCCACCATGCCCGGCACCAGTGCCGGCATCAGGCCGGCTGCGGGAATGATGCCTTTCAATCCGCCGGGGTCGCGTTCGGTTACCTCAAAGGGCTGCAGCGGCCGGTTGCGGAACATCTCGGCGGTGGCCAGTTTCGGCATGGTTCCGACGCCCGCGATCGAGTGCACCTTGCCATCTTTCGTGCGAATGAGAATGGACGCTTCCCCGCCGAAGCCGTAATGCGAGAGTTCGCTCACGGAGCCCGCGAACATGCTGGCGACGCCCACATCCACCGCGTTGCCGCCCCTGTAATAGGTGCGCATCCCGGCTTCGGTTGCCCACTCGCTGCCGGCGGCCACCGCACCGTGCACGCCGCGCACGGGCTGTTTCAAAGGACGCTCCGGTTCACGCCTGGACTGCGCCACGCTCAAGGCCGCCAGCGCAAAAAAAATCAAACCTTTGCTTAGCTTCATGAGGCTCCTCGGGTCAAGCTGGCTTCATTATACCCAGCGCGGCGAAGCAGGTTTCGCCTCGGATTCAGATTGCCTCGGAACGGATCGCTCTATAATGGTCTAGCGGTGAACGAGAACTCCCAGCAAGATCCATCGGCGGAATCCGAGCCAGCGTAACGATGCGCGAGCCGATGCTGTTTTGTCCCGTTTGCAGCCGGCGGCTGGCCGAGCGCAAATGCAAACTCTACTGCGAGCAATGCGGCTATTACATGTCTTGCGCCGACTACTATTGAGACCACGAGGCAACTTCCGGAAATGAGTGAACTCGCAGATTTATTGGAAAGGTTCCGGCGCGGAGCCGAACTGGTTGCGGTAGCCACCACCGGCGCCGCTGGACCGGTGCTGGATTTCCGCCCGGCGGAGGGGAAGTGGGGCGTGCGCACCATCGTGTGCCACCTTGCCGATACCGAGGAAGTTCTGTCCATGCGGTTGCGGCAGGTCATTGCGGAGGATAATCCGGTATTGCCGGCCATCGATCAAGACGCTTGGGCGGAACGTCTGGACTACGGCAAAGAAAACTTTCACAGGCTCTCGACACCTTCCGCCGGACTCGGGCCGAGAACTACGAACTGTTAAAGGATCTGCCGGAAGAAACCTTCGCGCGCACCGGCCAGCACAGCAAGCGCGGGACCATCACGCTGCTGGATCTGCTCCGCATATTCGCCGAGCACCCCGAAAAGCACGTGCAGCAGATTCACGCCGCGCGCGCGGCCTTCAAGGAATTCAAAGCTGCGCAGGCTGTGTCGGCCTCTGCCGCGCCTGCTACCCCAGCCAGCCCAGCCTAAGGTTTTCGTGCGATCGCGATGATGGAGGTCGGACGCCACGGCAACAGTTTGTCGATCCGGCGCCACAACCACACAAAGCGGTCGTAGAGGCGCATCTGGTTCCACTCCAGGCTGCGGCGCTTCAGAATCCGCCCGCTCACAAACCACGCAGGCCGCGAGACCCGGTTAAAGCGGATGATCTGTTCCACCTGGAATCCGGCCTGCTCCATTTTGCTCTTGAGCTCCGCTTCCGAGTAGCGGCGGAAGTGGCCCAGGGCTTCGTCGATGGTTCCGAAGACGCTTTGCCCCTCCGGCACCAGCACGATCGCGCGGCCGCCGGAGCTAAGCGCTGAAAAAATATTGGCGAGCCCGGCGTGATCATCCTCGATATGTTCCAAAACGTTGAGGCAGATCACGGTGTCCATGTCGCCCAGGAACGGCCGGAAATCTTCGGCGAGCGTCAGATCGCAAAAGTGCGACTCCAGATTCATGCGATGGACGAAGCGGGACTTCAGCCGCGCCAGATGCTCCGGATTGATGTCGGTGGCGGCATAGCGTTTCCGTCCGCGCACCAGCGCGCGCGTCAGATTTCCGATGCCGGCGCCGATTTCGAGAACCCGATCGCGCACGTGTGGCCGGATGGTATCGGCCATCCAGCGGTTGAAGCGCGGCGCCGCGGAAAGCGCGTGCAGCGTACGCGCGCCGGGGTCTTTGTAAAGGTCGCCCGTGAACGAGAAACGCAGAATGGTTCCTAAGATCACCCATGCATCGCGGGTGCGGATCTTCTTGCCCTCTTCATAAGTTCGGCCGTAATAGCTCACTGGAACTTCGTAGACGCGCGCACCGCGGCGTCCCAGCTTGATGGTGATCTCCGGTTCGAACCCGAAGCCGTCCGACCGCAGCGGTGTTTCAGCCAGTACCGCGGTGCGGAAAGCCTTGTAGCCGGTGCCCATGTCGGTGAGATTCAGGTCCGCCACCAGATTGCAGAACTCGGTCATGAAGCGGTTGGCGAGCGAGTGCCAGTAATACATGACGCGCCGTTCGGCCACGATCATGAAACGCGAGCCATACACCGCGTCCGCGTGACCCTCCAGCAGGGGCTTCAGCAGGTGCTGGTACTCACGAGGATCGTATTCGAGGTCTGCGTCCTGAATCAGGCAGTACTCGCCGCGCGCCTCGGCAACTGCGGTTCGGATCGCCGCGCCTTTGCCGCGATTCCGGCCGTGACGCACCAGACGCACCAGGCCCGGATGACGCGCGGCAAATTCTTCGACGATACGATCGGAGCCATCGGTGGAACCGTCGTCCACCACAATGATCTCGCGTTCCAGACCCTCCGGCAGCGGAGCGACCAGCGCGCGGCTCAATAAGGACGCGATATATTCTTCTTCGTTGAAGAGAGGAACCAGAATAGATAGGAGAGACGCTGGCACACGCGGAATAGTATCCGCTAGTATAACGGAAGGAGCAGATCCAGCGGAGGAAATTTGCCTTGCCCAAAAACGAAGACGGCGAATTCGAATTGATCCTGGGGAACCGCCAGCTGCTCAGCGTGTTCTTCATCGTCGTGATTCTGCTCGGGGTTTTTTTCACGATGGGTTATATCGTGGGACGCAATTCAGGCACCGTGACGGCTGAAGTGACGCCCATTCCGAGCGTCGTCGACGCCAGGCCGCCGGCAGCGGAAGCGCCGGCTAGAGCTCCGGAGCCCGCGCCGGTCCCGTCGACTCCCACCGAGACCGCGCCCCAGCAACCTGCGCCCGCGGCGCCCGTGGCCGAGCCGAGCCCGAGCCTGAACCGCCGAGGCGGGAGGCTAAAGCGGAGGCACGCACCGTGACCGGCAGCCGCCCAGCCGCCGGGCAGACCTATCTGCAACTGGCCGCCACCAGCCAGCACGAAGCCGACATCATGGTGGATGTTCTGCGCAAGAAAAAATTCCGAGCGATGGCGGCCGAGATCGACGAGAAGCCCGGAACCTTCCGCGTGCTGGTGGGGCCGATCACCGACACTACCGCGAATAAGATGCGCGCGGACCTGCAAGGCGCGGGGTTCCCGGGCAACGCGGCCATTCGCCGGACGTTTTAGTGAATCTGGTTCTCGCGCTCGTTTCCGCGTTACTGCTGGTCCTCTTGTTCCCCGGTTTCAATCTCACCTGGCTGGCGCCGGTTGCGCTCGCACCCATACTGATCGCCTGCGCGCGTGAACCTTCCTGGAAACGCCGTTGGTTTTATGGATGGGCGGCGGGCGCGCTCTTCTGGTGCGGTGTCTGCCCCTGGATCGAATTCGTCATGGATGTCCACGGTGGCATGGGGCCGTGGGGCGGATGGGGCACTTTTATCTTGTTCGGCCTA
The DNA here is from genome assembly GCA_963779075.1 of Bryobacterales bacterium. Lineage (GTDB taxonomy): Bacteria > Acidobacteriota > Terriglobia > Bryobacterales > Bryobacteraceae > Palsa-187. The sequence goes on along the minus strand of CAVZWS010000005.1, from coordinate 112,326 downwards.
TACAAGGGATTGCACATGGCGGTGTTCGCAACGCTGGCCGGTTTCCTGATGCCGCGCTGGTGGGCCATCCCCGCTGTCGCGGCGCTATGGACCGGCATCGAGCGCACCCATGGCTATTTCGGGTTTGCATGGCTCGATCTGGGCAACGCCGGAATCGACATGCCGTGGCTCATGCGGCTTGCGCCCATCACCGGCGTCTACGGATTGTCTTTTGTATTTGCGATGCTCAGTTGCGCGGTGGCGCTGCTGATTGGTCCGCAGACCTCGGCGCGAGTTGCTGTGGCTTGTGGGCTTGGTAGTGCTGATCGCACTCCCCGGCGCGCCGGGTCCAGCGGCGGGGTCCGAGAGAGCGCTGCTGGTGCAGCCCGATATCGACACCGAAATGCAATGGACCGAAGACAATGTCCGCGATACGGAACAGAAACTGGCATCGCTCTCGCGCGCGCCAGGCGCGGACCTCATCCTTTGGCCGGAAGTACCGGCGCCTTTCTATGTGACTGACGCCCAATTTCGCGACTACACCGCGTCGAATCGCGCAGACGGCGGGAGTGCCGTTTCTGTTCGGCGCGGTGGGATTCACGCCGCAGCGCGAGCCGCTCAATTCCGCGGTGATGATGGGACCCTCCGGCAAGATCGTCGACCGTTACGACAAAATCAACCTGGTTCCCTTCGGAGAATTCATTCCGCCGATGTTCGGATGGGTGAACCGGATCACGAAAGAAATCGGCGACTTTGTTCCGGGCGAGCGGGTGGTGGTGTTCCCGCTGGATGGACACAAATTGGGTGCATTCATCTGTTACGAATCGGCATTTCCGGACTTGGTCCGGCGGTTCGTCCGCGGCGGCGCCGAAGTGCTGGTGAATCTTTCAAACGACGGCTACTTCGGCCATAGCGACGCGCATCAGCAGCACCTGGAAATCGTACGCATGCGAGCCGCCGAAAACCGGCGCTGGATCTTGCGCGCCACCAACGACGGCATCACCGCGGCCATCGACCCGGCAGGCCGCGTCGTCGAACGTATGCCTGCGTTTGTGCAGACCGCCGGGCTGCTGCCTTACGATTACCAAAGCACTGAGACCCCCTACACACGGCACGGGGACTGGTTCGCTTGGGCGTTGCTTCGCGTCCGGATTCCTTATGAGTGCCGTATCACTAGCACATCGCCATCTTTGACGATGTACTCTTTGCCTTCGAGTCGCAGCAATCCTTTTTCCTTGACGCCGGGATAACCGTCATGATCGATTAGCGCCTGCCAGTTGACCACTTCGGCGCGGATGAACTTCTTCTCGAAATCGCTATGGATGGCGCCCGCCGCGTTCACGGCCCGGCTGTGAATGGGGATGGTCCAGGCCCGCACTTCGGTTTCGCCGGCCGTCAGAAACGACATCAGCCCCAGCAGCGAATAGGTCGCCGCGATCAGGCGTTCCATGCCGGATTCCTTGAGTCCGTAACTCGACAGAAACTCCTTGGCTTCTTCCGGCTTGAGCTCGGCGAGTTCGGCTTCAATCTGCCCGCAGATCGCCGTGACCGCCGTGTTCTTGCGCCCGGCGAACGGCCCCTTGCGGTATTCTTCCTCCACCTCGTGCAGCCGGCCCGCGTCTTTCTCGCCCAGATTGAGCACGCACAGCATCGGCTTCTGCGATAGAAATTGGAAACCGCGAATGCGCTTCTCTTCTTCCGCGTTGTACTCCAGCCCGCGCAACGGGCGGTTGGCTTCGAGTTCCGTCTTGAGCCGTTCCAACAGCGCGAATTCCTGATCCAGTTCCGGGCTCTTGATCTTCTTGCGATCTTTATCCACGCGCTCCATGCGCTTCTCCACCACCACCAGATCGCTCAGCATCAGTTCGACCTCGACGTCTTCGAAGTCGCGCAGCGGGTCGACCGAGCCCTTTTCGTGCGGCACCGTATCGCTCTCGAATACGCGCAGCACGTGCGCCAGCGCGTCGGCGACTCGCAGACTTGCCAGATAGCTGGGATCGCGCAGAGCTTCCTTCGAAATGGAAGGGAAGTCGAAATACTCCACCGTCGCATACGTGATCTTGGGCGGCTGATACAACTTCGCCAGCGCGTCCACGCGGGCGTCGGGAACCTTGGTGATCCCCACGCGGGCTTCGAGCGAGCCCATGCGCGCGGCGTTCTCATGCACGCCGGTCAGGATCGTGAACAAACTGGTCTTGCCTACCATGGGCAGGCCGATAATGGCTGTCTTCATTTTTGGTTTTCGCTAAAGTGGAACGTCCACCAGCGTCAGAATCTCTTCCAGGACTTTCTCGGCGGCGCCGGCCCAGCGCTGTCCCGCCGCGGCGCGTGTCGCCAGGAGGACCCGGTGCGCAAACACCGGAACCACCATGCGCTTTACGTCGTCGGGCGTCACGTAGTCGCGCCCGTCCACTGCCGCCAGCGCTTGCGAGGCCCGGAACAGCGCCTGCGCGCCCCGCGGACTCACGCCCATGGCCAGCGCTTCATGCTCGCGCGTGTGTTTGACGATCGCCAGCATGTAATCCACCAGCGCATCGTCCACCGTCACGTGCCCCACGGTTTCCTGCAAATGCCGCAGGTCTTCGCTCGAAATCACCGGGCGGATCTTTTCCAGTCCCGGTTCCGCGCTCTGCCGCAGAATCTCGCGCTCCGCGGCTTGGTCGGGGTAGCCGATGCGAATCCGCATCAGGAACCGGTCGAGCTGTGATTCCGGCAGCGGGTAAGTGCCGTGATGCTCCACCGGGTTCTGCGTGGCGATCACCATGAACGGCTGCGCCAGCGGCCAGGAGCGCCCGTCGATCGTCACCTGATTCTCGTTCATGGCTTCGAGCAGCGCCGATTGCGTCTTGGGAGTGGCGCGATTAATCTCATCGGCCAGCAGGAAATGCGTGAAAACCGGGTCCGGGTTTGAACTCGAAAGCCTTCGCTGTGAGCGTTGTAGATGGTTACTCCCAGCACGTCGCTCGGCAGCATGTCCGAGGTGAACTGGAGACGGTGGAAATTGGAATCGACGCTGCGCGCCAGCGCCTGCGCCAGCGTGGTCTTGCCGACCCCCGGCACGTCTTCGATCAGCAGGTGTCCGCGCGCCAGCAGGCAGGCGAGCGAGAGGCGCAACACCTCCGGCTTGCCGCGAATCGCCTCGCCCAGAACCGCTTCAATTTCGACCAGCTTTGAAAGTGGAACCGGCGGGGTGTATAAGGAGTCCCGCATCTTCATTCATGATATCGAAGTGCGCCGCGAGGTAGTGGATCAATCTACTGCGAGAGTTCAAGCGGCCGATTGGGCGATATGGCGCACGACTTGTTGAAGATTCGCCCGGCATGGATTGAAAATATTCCAAGTCGGTGCAAAAAAGGGGGTTATAATGCACTGTACTCGGCCCACCGGTTGCAACTCACATTGCCATGCCTGTCCGCCATGACGACATCGAAGAAGAGGCCGGAACTCCGGCCGTTCTTGGCATTCGCAGGACGTCGCTGCGTGCGCTGCTGCTAGGCGTTGGCGTCCTCCTGTTACTTTACCTCTGCTGGCGTATGGTCGTGCCGTTCCTGCCGGCGCTCTGTTGGGCGTTCGCCCTCGCGCTGATTGGCGATCCAATATACACCTGGCTGTTGCGGCGACGCCTTCCCCGGAATTTAGCGGCCCTCATCGTGATCCTTCTGACCGCCATCGTTGTGATCGGACCGGCCTTGGCCTTGGCAGGCGCGCTGGCCAAGGAGGCGTCAGATGTCGTCAATCGGTTAACTAGCGAAGCGGGGGCAAAGAACCTCCGGGAGGCAATCGAAGGCAACAGTCTTCTCGGACCGATCTTCCGATGGCTGGATTCCAAGTACGACCTGCTGACCGAAGCGATGCAACTGGCGCGCTCGGCCGCGGGATGGGCCTCTTCGACGGTTTCGTCGGTCCTCACTGGCTCGATTTGGTTCTTGACCCAGGCCGCCACCACGATGTTCGTGCTTTTCTACTTTCTTCGCGATGGCGAAACGATTCTAAAGATGCTGCGATCTGTGGTTCCCCTGTCCGCTAGGGAAACGGATCTGCTGTTCACAAGGATTGCCCAAATGATCAGAGTGTCGTTGGGCGGAAAGCTGGTGGTCGCCGGCATCCAGGGAACCCTTGGTGGTCTCATGTTCGCTTGGTTAGGCCTTCCGGCTCCCATTTTCTGGGGTGTCGTGATGGCCGTCCTTTCCGTGTTTCCGGTGATTGGTGCGTTCATCGTGTGGGGGCCGGCAGCGATAACCTACGCATTGCAAGGAGATTGGCGGCATGCGGCCATGCTGACCGCCTGGGGAGTGTTGATCATTAATCCAGTCGATAACCTCCTGGGTCCGGTGCTGGTAGGGAGCACGCTCCGCATGCACACACTATTGACATTCTTCTCAGTCATTGGCGGTTTGGCCGCGTTTGGTGTTTCCGGCGTAGTGCTTGGCCCGGTGACAGTCGCCGTCGTCGCCGGTCTTGTGGATCTTTTCGACAGGTCTCGCAGTGCCGAAGCGGCTGCGGAAGCCCACTCGCCGCAGCATTCCAACTCGTGACTTCAGTGGATCTTACTTCAACATTTTCCAGTTTAGGTATCGCCCTCGGCTTGGGGCTACTGGTGGGTCTGCAGCGCGAGCAAGTTGCCACTCAACTGGCCGGATTGCGCACATTCGCGCTCATAACGGTCCTCGGAACGATCTGTGGTTTTCTCGCGACCAGTTTTGGCGGTTGGGTGATCGCGTCTGGTTTCCTGGCTCTGACTGGCGCACTCATGACTGGTCACGTAGCGGAACTAAGAGGAGAGAAGGTCGAGTCAGGGGTGACGACAGAGGTGGCGGCGCTAGCTATGTTCGGCCTTGGAGCATACCTGGTTGTCGGATACCGGGAAGTCGCAATCGTCATCGGCGCGGGTATCGCGATCTTGCTGCACTTCAAGGGGCAGTTGCATGGAATCGCTGCGCGCTTGGGCGAAGACTCGAAATCGATCATGCAGTTTGCCCTCATTTCCATGGTGATATTGCCCATTCTGCCGAACCGAAACTACGGGCCCTACGACGTGCTCAATCCGCGCCAAATCTGGCTGATGGTTGTGTTGATCGTTGGAATCGGTCTCGGCGGCTACATTGCCTATAAGTTCTTCGGACAGAAAACAGGGCTGCTCCTCGCTGGTCTATTGGGCGGAATCATCTCTAGCACAGCGACAACCGTCAGTTACTCAAAACGGGCTGCGAAACACGAACTGGCTGACGCCCCAGCGGCGATCGTGATTCTGCTTGCCTCGACAGTCTCTTGCGCTTTGGTTCTGGTTGAAATCGGCGTGGTGGCTCCAGGATTTCTTCGTAGCGCACTGGCTCCGCTTTTGATTCTGGTTACGACCCTGGGCGTATTGTCTGTCCCCTGGTGGTTCTTGGGTAGCAAAGACAGCACCGGGATGCCGCCCCAGGGTAATCCATCAGAGCTGAAGGGAGCGCTCTATTTCGCACTGCTCTATACGTTTATCCTTTTCGCGATCGCGGCGGTCAAGGAAACCTATGGTGCTGGCGCCCTTTATGGGGTCGCTGCCGCCTCCGGGCTCGCGGAGGTCCATGCGCTCGCCCTTTCGACCTCCCTGCTCGTCGAAACAGGGCGCCTAAACGGAAATGAGGGCTGGCGGATCATAGCGCTCGCTTTGATCTCGAATCTGGCATTCAAGGGTGCGACAGTGATGGTGCTTGGCAGTCGCCGCATCTGGAGGAAGGTGGCGCTACCGTATGTGATGACCATTGCGGTTGGAATCGGTATCGTACTGTGGTGGCGCTGATCTTGTGCTGGAACTGAGTTTTCAGGGATACTCCGGGCGCACCCGCAAAGTGTCTTGGGCCTCATGCCCCAGATCGTAATCCACCAGCGGTATCCACTGGGCTCGATTCCTGTCATTTCAAGTAACTTATATGAATGGCCCGGGAATTGCAATTGGTTTGAGGGGACCACATGATCGTGCCTGACTTGAGGGCGCTGGTAGCGCTACTATGCTCGGAACTTTTGATCGCAAACCTGGTCGGCTGCGGGCGGCAGCATCGCGCGGAGTTACCGACCGTTAAGCCCGTCGCCAGCGTCTTTGAACCTTTACAGGAAGACCTCAAGAAGTCGTATCTAACCCTGTTTGAGATCGCTCCCGGTCTGGAGTACAGCGAAGCGCAAATAGCACGCATGCGCGAGTATCTCAGCCAAGCGCAAGATTTTTGTGTGGGGCGATTCGAAGTTTCCGCCAAAGAGTACCAACGCACCGTGGACGAGGCCCAAAAGAACCTCAAGACCAAGATCTCAGACGATCAGCGGCATACCCTCCACTGCAATATTCAAGACGCGCGTGCGCTCAAGAGCCAAGCCGATGTGATTTCGGAGCACGCCATTCCAGTCGCATACGCCAATCGCCAGGCGAAGCTTGACCTGATTCAACAATGGCCTGCGCAGGTAAAGGAGATTCGCCAGAGCCTCGCGGATGGCAGCTACAAGAACCGCCGCTGGAACGATGTGCAAGACATCGGTTTCCGTGAGATCGAACGCAATCAGAAGGACGACATCAAGACCGGCCAGGAGGCCATTCGCGACTTGAAACGCACCGGCATGATGCCGATGGAAGTGGAAGATAAGGCCGTAGTGAATTACGTGACCAATCTGGCGCAGAAGCTCGCTGCGAAATCGGACCTGCAGGTTCCGTTACAAGTTACAGTCCTGAATTCGAAAGAGATCAATGCCTTCGCGTTGCCCGGGGGGTTCATTTTCATAGAACGGGGGCTGCTCGAAGCCGTGGAGGATGAGTCCCAGCTGGCGGGAGTGATTTCCCATGAGATGTCGCATGTCGTGGGCCGGCACGGCCATAAGCTGATGAAGAGAGCAACCATCGCGTCGATCATTTATCAGGCCGCCCAGGTGGCTGCGGTGATCTTCACCGGAGGCGTGGCGGGGATTGGAACGTATTACGCGTTGCAGTATGGCTTCTTCGGCCTCGGCCTTACTCTGAACCTGACCCTGTTGGGCGTCAGCCGCGATTTCGAGCAGCAGGCCGATCAACTCGGCATTCAATATGCCTGGAACGCAGGTTACGATACCAGTGGTTTCATTCGGTTCTTCGACAAGATGGCCACCAAGGAAGGCTATGTGAACGGAGCCAGCTGGTTTCGCTCGCACCCGCCCTTCTATCAACGCATGGTGGAATCGCAACGCGAAATGATGTACCTCGGCAAGAAACCGAACGTGATTCTCGACTCCGCCGAATTCAAGGCAATGAAAACGGCGCTGACTGCGGTGACCGCCAAGGCTGCGGAAGAAAGCAAGGATAAGCCCAGCCTGCTCGCTCCGGAACAGGGCTGCCCCGCTTTAACCAAGCTCATTTACGAGCCCGACCAACCTATAGAGGCGATATGCGCCGCTCCACAAACCAAGCTCACCGCCAATACCGGACACTAGCTGTCGCGCTTTGGATGGGAGCGCTCCCAGTCATCGCGTATAAGGCCGCGGCCCAAGAGCCGCCCGCCGCCGCGAAAACCGAAACCGTTTCTCTCTACCTCAACGTGGAAAAGAACAGCCAACTCGTCAGCGGCTTGCTACCGGGCAATTTCCGCTTATCGGAGGACGGTCATTCCCGCACATTCCGTCTGGAACAACCCGAAGAACCGGCTTCCATCGCCTTCCTAATCGAGCACAGCGCCTCTTCCAGCTACTTCCTCGAAGATATCGCTTACGCGCTGAATGGCTTTGAGGCACACGGAATCGATGGCCACTGGTACGCGTTAGCAACCTACGCGAATACGCTCGAGATCCATACGGATTTCACCAAGCAGCGGGCAGCGATCACCCAGCAGTTTGCCGCACTAGGTCCCCCGATTTGGAGCGAGATCGATACCTACGACGCCATCTATGACATGCTCGACAAGATGAGCCGGCTGCCCGGCCGCCACATTCTGGTTGTGATTGGAACGGGCGTCGACACCTTCAGCGAGCACAGCTTGGACGATGTGAAAAAAAAGATTGAAGCTGACAATATAACGGTGTTCGCGGCTGGCATCGGCTCGATGCTAAGAGGAGTATATGATCCCTACATGTCATCGTCCGGCCAGATGCAGCTCATCCAAGCGCAAGCATTTCTACAGATGCTCGCGAGCAAGAGCGGCGGCTTCGCCTGGTTCCCGAAGATGTCCGCGGGCTTTCATGATGTGACGGAGGGCATCATGCAGAGCATTGCCACACAATACCGGATCGTCTATGACACCCGGATCAGAGGAACCGGCAAGTTCCGTAAGATCAAGGTCGAGGCGTTCCGCGTGGTCAACGATAAACGCGAAAACTTCAAGATTCTGGTTCGCGAGGGATGGCGCTGAAGCCGTGTTCAAGTAAGGACAAAGGCTACTGAGATTGCTGTCATACCGGCCGCCAAACCAGCGCAGCTACTCCAGATTCATGTCGAGCACTTGAAACTGAAAGCGCTCCGGCGGGAGTGAACTGATGGGACTCGGGCTCATCTGTGACCAGGTCTGATAGGCGCTGTTGGCCACCGACGAGTTCAGATAAAACAGAAATTGGTTGGAAAAACACTTGAGCGGTGGAGGCTCGCGAAACGTCAGCCGCATCCCCATGGCCTTTTCGATTCCGACGCCGCCGGTCTCGACTGACTTGTCTTCCAGCAGCATCACGAAACTCGACCGGCCCGCGTGGGGCCATAGGTCGGCGCGCAACAGGTTGCGCAAATCGACGCGGGTGTCGAACGTAGTCTCGCACTGCCGTATCCATTCGAGGATGCTGTCGCCCCACTGCCAATGCTGGACGAAGGCCAGATATTGATCCACCAGATTCACCGCCAGATCCATGCGGCGGCGCTCGATTTCGCCATCGGCCACTGGGCCGAGGGGCTGGGGCGGAATCATATCTTCCTGCTCGATGAGTTGGCTGGCCATGTCCATCACGCGGTCCAGCCGTCTTACTTGGGGGGACATGCGCACCAGCAGCGGTGGCAGCTCGTGCATGGTGGTGCCAGGAACTTCGACGAACTTACGATCGCCCAGTATGTCCATACCATTCACCTGCGCTTTGAATCGGCATTTTGGATGCCAAACTTAAGCCTCTGTCTTATCAGACGTTTTGCGTAAGGACGGGTTACGTTAAGCTAAAGGAGAGGACACCTCGTGGCTCTCTTCTTTCTCATTGTAGTGCTTTTGTTCATGGTGGCGCTAATCGCCCTCTTCGCGTTCCCGCCCCAGCGCTGGGTGGAGCGTTTCACCAAGGACAGCAAGAAAAAGTAATCCAGAGTCCGGCGGCTCGAATCGCCATTCGGCTAACGCTTGCCGGCTTCGGGCTCGTAGTGGATCGCGCGCGCGATTCCCATCACTCCAGCTGCAGATGGGCCAGGCGGGTCGTACTGAATGCGGACCGCAGCCTGCTTCTGCGGACCGCATTTCATGTCGATAGTCGTATCAGGCAGCCCCGTGATCTGCACCTCTTTGGGATCGTCCATGATGAAGGATGCGCGTCCGCTGTCGGTCTGAAGCACAAACTTTGGCAGTGGGCCTTGGCAATCGAGCTCCATCAGAGTTCCAGAAATAGAGGGCAGAGCCAGACTGACCGGCGCGCGATCAGGTTCGAAACTGGGTGGAGGCACCGTGCGAGCCAGTTTGGGGCGCGAATCGCTGTCATCGTCGCTTGGCGGCGGCAGTGGCCGAGGTGGCGCTGTCGAAGGCCCGCCTGGCCGCGCGGCGGCTGCGTCCTGCGCGTCCAAATAACCAAGCAGGCGAGTGGCATCTGCCTTTTCGCCAGGGTCTTGCGTGTTGTCGAGCCAGCGCTGCGCGTTAGTGTGCGCCGCCGCGCGGTCCCCACTTTCCATATGGGCGTACGCCAGTATCTGAAACAGCCGGGGAGCATCCGCTGGTGTCACGGCCTTGATACTGCCCAAGGTTGCGATCGCTTGCATGGGCCGTTTGCTGTTCATCTGAATCTGCGCCAGCGTCAGACGCACGTCGGTGCGCCCTGGTTGATCCGCCAACAGCAAACTAAGCGCTAACATGGCCTGCGAAGGATCCGATCGGGCTGCCATACGCCCGTAATCCCACAGCATCTGAGCATTCCGGCTGCCGAGTTCGATTGCTTTCTGAAACGAGGCGATCGCCTCCTCCTGCTGTCGGGAGCGCGCCGCAAGATAGCCAAGCACGACGTGAGGCTCGGGACGTTTCGGATCGTCGTGCATCAGTTCCTCTAACCTCTTGCGGGCTTCGGGTTCATTTGCGTGCCGATTGCTCAGATCCAGCAGAGCCAGCTTAACGTCGAAGATCGGCGCCGGTTCCGCGGCTACTTTGTCAACTTTTTCAAGCTTGACCGGGAACAATTGGCCGACGAACGTGCTGCTCCGCAGATACGCTTGCAGATCCTTATCGAACACAACCATGGTCTTTCCGTAGATTTGCTCCAGGGCCTGCTGCGATGGCGTTCCTTTCTGGATTTCATCCAGCAATGCGGGGAAACGAGCTCGGTAAGCCCGGCTAAGTTCCAACATATGAGTTAACGCCCATCCCTCGTTATACAGACTCCCGGCCTTGTTTTTCTCGCTGTAATACGGGGAATCGCGGTTCGCCGAGACGATGGTCGCGAGCGGAACCCAATTTTCGCGCAGCAGGGCCTGCATGCGCCCAGGTATCAAAGTGCCGACCAGCACCTTGTCACCCTGTGGTTGTAGCGTGGAAAAGAGCTCTGCGAGTCCTTCATTGAGCCAGGGCGGCAGCTTCATTCCCGCGTTTTGCGCTATCAGGTGAACGTATTCATGAACCGCAATGGGAAAAACGGCGTCGTTTGCGCTTCCGAGCACAATATAATCGCGGCCCGCGACCTGCGTATAGAAGGCCGTTGCAAAATCGATGGGGCGGTATAGTTCATACTCCTTCTTCGAGCCGAACACAATGACATGAACGGGTTCCCTACTTCTCCCTTTGGATCCCGTCGCTTGCTCAAAAAAGTCCCTGACCCGCTCAAAGGATTGCAGCACCCTCCGGGTGTCGCCTTCGCCCGCGCTGCTGTAGATTTCAAAGTCCGACGATGGCACGCGGATCCACTTGGGTTCCGCGCCCCGCGCCGCTGCGAGAGACAGCATTAAAACCGCAAAACTCGGCAGTTTCCTCATTGCGCTATCTTATACCGGATATTTGCTGGAAACCAAATCATTTTTCGCGAAATACGAACTATTTACCGCGGAGCCGCGTCCCGGGATTGCAGCCCCCGGGTTGTGGATAGTGACAATGACCGCCTGCTAGACTTGTCGAAAGGCGGGGCTGGCCTACGGAGACCGTAGCTGGCCCAAATCGGGGCAATCCATGGACTTTATACTCGCGGAACTGGCGCGTCACGGATATGCCATCCTGTTCGTGTCCGTGTTTCTCGAAACCGTCGGCTTTCCGGTGCCGGCGGCCATTGCCCTGCTTCTTGCCGGCGCGGCCAGCGCGCACGGTTCTCTAAGCGTCGTCGCAACCATTGGCGGTGCCTTCGGAGTCATACTGGCTGGCGACACTCTGATGTTCCTCCTCGGCCGCTACACCGGGTGGTGGCTGCTGGGACTTCTATGCCGGTTCACTCTCAACCCGGAGTCGTGCATTTTGCGCTCGGCGGACGCCTTTTACAAACGTGGCCGCGCCCTGCTGGTGTTCGCAAAGTTCGTGCCGGGCATCAACACTATGGCTCCGCCGCTGGCAGGCAGCATGAACATGCGTTGGACTCAGTTCTTCGGGCTGGACGCCGCCGGCGCCGCCCTTTACGCCGGCGCGTACTGGTCTTTGGGATTCCTGTTCGGCGATGCCGTCGACCCGATCACCAGAACCATGCAAGCTTTCAGCCGGGGGGCGGGATGGTTCGCCTTCGTGGTAGCGGCCGGCTACATGATTTATCTGGTTTGGAACTGGACCAAGGCGGGCACGTTCGGCTCTATTCCCCGGGTGCATCCCACTGAGGCGGCAGGCAAGATTTCAACCGATGGCGCCGTGATATACGATGTCCGCAGCCACGGCTATTACGATCGGAAGGCCAGGAGGATTCAGGGGTCCAAGCGGCTGGAGCCTAACGCGCTCAATCAGCAGTCTCTCGAAATGCCGGCCGACGGCCGGATGGTGTACCTGTATTGCACCTGCCAGGGCGACGCCACCAGTATTCGCGTGGCGAAGGAGCTGATCGATCGGGGATTTCACGTGGCTGTGATCGCGGGCGGATTGCGTGCCTGGAGGCGGGCCGGCTTGCCGCTCGAACCGGTGCCTTCCGAAGAGGTCGTCCCGCTTCCGGCCTTCGAGACTTAGTTCGTCGCATTAGTTAGCGTCGATGGACGCTTCCATAAGTTCCAGCCGCCGCTTGGGCGTCTCGCCATCCACGTCTTCCTTGCCGAACGCGTCCAACACGTCCAGTCCTTCGACGATGCGCCCGAAGGCGCTGAACTGCCCGTCCAGGCTGGTCGCCGGACCCAGCATCAGGAAGAACGAAGTGGTCGCTGAATTCGGGTCGTCTCCATGCGCCATGGATATGATCCCGCGCACGTGCTTCACATCGGTTCGGAACTCGCCCTTCACCGGACGCACCCAGCGATCGGCGTAGTGATTGGGTCCCGAGGCGCGCCCTGCCGGCGCCCCGCCTTGCACGACGAAGTCTTTCGCGATGCGGTGGAAGACGGTCCCGTTGTACCAGCCGCTTTGCGTCAGCTTCAAGAAGTTGCGCACGTTCTCCGGCGCCCAATCCGGCTCCATTCTGATCTTGATGTTGCCGAGCGTGGTCTTCAGCGTCACCGTCTTGCGCATCTCTTCCACGCTGGCGTTTAGAAATGGCTCCTCGCGCTTCTTCTCGATGCTCACTTTCAGGATGCGGACCGGCTTTTCCGTGACCCCATTGGCGTCTGCCGGGACCTGCGAGATTTTCTCCACCACGTCGATGCCCTCGGTGACGCGGCCGAATGTCGAAAACTTGCCATCCAGCGCCGGTTGCGGCGAGACGCACACGAAGAACTGCGCGCCCTCGCTATTGGCCTTGCCGGGGATGCTGACAGTGGAAACCACGCCGCGCTCGTGCTTCATATCGCTGAACTCGTTGCCGAGCAGGCTCAAGCCCCCGGTGCCCCACAGAGCCTTGGGCGTTTTGGGATTCTTCAATAATGGATCGCCGCCCTGAATAATGCCGTTGCCGACCACCCGATGAAACGCGCTGCCATCGTAGTAACCCTGGCGGGCCCGCGCGATGAACTGCTCGACATGCTTGGGCGATTTATCGGGCGAAAACTCAAAGCGGAAAGTGCCGAGATCGGTGGTCACCACGGCTTCCACTTCGGTCGCGGAGAGCGGCGTCTGGCCCCAAGCGGCGGTTGCGGAGCAAAGCAGCAGACCAAGTAGGTAGCGGCGCGTACTCATGGACATCCTATTTCGCGGGTTCCGGATTCACAGACGAAATCCAATAATCCGTACCTTGCACCGTGATCTTGGCCTGGATGTTTTGACCCACTTTCAGTTTGCCGAATTCCTGAGGGTCTTTGACGGGGTACTCCATGGTCATGGCCTCCATCCAACCTTCGATCTTGCCGGCCTTGACGGTCGCGAGATGAGCGGCGGGGTCCAGGCTGACCACCTCGCCCTGCATCTGATATTCTTTCGTCGGCTGGGCCGGGGGGTTACGCTGGCACCCTGCGAGGATCAGCGCGAAAACAAAACAGGTCAACGCTTTCATAGTCATTTATGAGGCTACCGCAACTGCCCGCCAAGCGGAGCATGAGCCCGGCGAGAGCCTAAGGAACGCCCAATATTTGGCCGATAGAAGTAAGAGGAGACTTCCGCCTCAACCGCTCCCATGGGTTCCGTCACTATCGAGACCGCGCCGCTGGTCGCCCCGCGCACGCTTGCGCTCAAAACCTGGCTCAGTCCGTCCCTTTGCGACATGTTCTTTCTGGCGGTGATCGCCTGGTCCTTCATGACTTCCGGAACCGGCTGGAGCCGCCTCTTATGGGACGGCGACACCGCCATCCACATCGCAATCGGAGACTGGATTCTCGACCACCACGCGATCCCTACTACTGATCCCTTCTCCTTCACGCAGCCCGGAGCCCCCTGGATTCCTTATGAGTGGGGCAGTGAAGTCCTGTTCGCGCAGTTGAACCACGCGTTCGGTTTGAAAGGAGTCGTGTTTGTCTGCGGCGTGGCGATCGCGGCGCTGATTGTGGCTCTGCTCCGAACCATGATGGCCGCCGGCGCGGATGTGTTGTTGTCGGTGCTGGCGGCGCTGCTGGCTTCAAACGCGCTGCTGATCCACTATCACGCGCGGCCGCACTTGTTCACGCTGCTGTTCCTGGCCATCACCGCCGGCATCGTCACCCGGGACCGCATCCAGCCCACACACTGGATCTGGCTGCTCCCGGCCTTGACGGTGCTATGGGTCAATCTGCATCCCGGATTCACGATACTTTTCGTCTACCTAGGAGTGCTGATAGTGGGAAGTCTGCTCGAAGGTTCGCGCGCCGCGGCGTTGCGATATGGGTGGTTGACTGCGGCCTGCGCCGCAGCGACGCTGGCAAACCCGTTCGGCTACAAACTGCATCTAGACGTGCTCTCGTACCTGCACGGAAACGGCACCACCGAGTTCATCCAGGAATTTCAAGCTCCCACGTTCCGCTCGCAGCCCCAGCTCTTTTTACATGGGATTTCTGCTGGCCGGTCTGGCGCTGTGCGGGCTCTACCTGCGGCGCAGGAGATTCGTGGAACCGCTGCTGCTCATGGGAACGGCGTGCGCCTCCCTGATCTCGGTGCGCCACAGCACGGTATTCGTGGTTCTCGCGGCGCCAATGATCGCGGCCGAGCTTTCCACTTACTGGCAGGCTTGGGTGGCGCGCCAGCCGCGCACTTCCGCGGCGCGAATACTGCACGGCCTCTCCTCGGAAAAGCGCGCGGCCTTCTCCCGAAACAGCGTTTGGCTGCTGGCGGGGCTCGCCGCCATCTTCCTATGGACCCCCCAGGAAATGTGGCCCACCGGATTCGACGCGAAAATGTTTCCGGTGGACTTAGCGTCCCGCCATCCGGAACTTGCCACCGCCCGTCTGTTCACTCCCGATCAATGGGCGGACTATCTGCTCTACGCGAATTACCCGCGCCAAAAAGTCTTTTACGACGATCGCGCTTTCTATGGCGTAGAAATGTACCGCTCCGTCAACGCGCTCCTGAACGGGCAAGCGAGCTGGGCGGCGGCGCTGGATCGCTATCAGGCCGACCGGGTATTGATCGAAGCCGGCTCACCGCTCTCCGCGCGACTGCGTGAATCGGCCTTCATGGGCGGTTATCGATCAGGACGCAACCGCGGAGTTGTTTGCGCGTCGTCCCGCGCGCTAGTCTCTGGTGTGGCTGCCGCCGTTGCTGCAAGTGTCCCCAGCAGCGCGAAGAAAAACGCCGCGAGCGCCGGCCTCTGTTGCATCGGATAATCCATCAACGCGTGCAGCCACACGCTGAGGATACCCACGCCCCACAGTGATCGCACCGCCGGACCCACGCTCCAGCCGGCGATCGCCAGCATCAACGCCAGAAACAGCAGCCCGCCTTCGGCCGCCCACTGGACCCAATCGTTGTGGGCCTGGTTGACGTACGTACCATCGTCGAATCGCGCATAGCCGGGATAAGCTTCCGGCCACGTCCCGAGCCCGAAGCCGGTGAGCGGGCGGTCGCTCACCATGGCGATCGAAGAGAGCACCAGATCCTTGCGCAGCGAATAAGGATTCGGTTCCTGCAGCCGCTTCCAGAGAGGTTGCCATCCCACTACGCCCGTTAATAACCACCACCGCCGCCAAGCTCCCCAGCACAACTCGCGCGAGCATGCTGCCGTTGATCGTCCCGCGCCAGAATGCAATCGCCGGTATGGCCAGAATCTCGGCGAGACACAGCATCGTGCCGGTGCGCGAGCCTCCCGTGACCACCGAGCCAAAGAGTGTAGCGACGATGACCGCGTGCAGCACCCAGCGCCGCCGGTCGCGATGATGCCGACGATCGCCAAGGGCAGGAGGCTTCGACGAAAGCGGCGTATTGGTTGTGGTAAACGAAAGGCCCGAGCGTTCGAGAGTCCGAACCCGAATCGAAAATCCAAAATACTTTGCCGGCCGGCGACGTGAGGAAGGTGAAGATCGAAACTACTGCCAAGATGCTGGTGAAGATCAACGCCGAGCGTAGAAAGCGCTCCCGCCGCTCCCGGTTCCGATACAGATCCGCGGCGAGCATGAAGGCCACCAGGTTGGTCACCCAATTCAGGGCGGCATCGAGAGTAGTGACGCGATCGACGGACCACCCTGCGGCCACCTGCAAAGCGCCCCACGCAGCCGCCCCGGCAATCATCCATCCCGGGAATGGGAGAGCGCGCGATCTCCGCTGCATGATTCTGACTGCCGCCAGAGCGAACAGCGCTACTTGAAAAACGCTCAGCGCCCAGCGACCCGGAACCCACAAGCGTGAGAATTCCGAAACCGAGAATCGCAGCCAGCCACATGCCTGTCCGCTAGTAGGCGCCGTCGCCAAGCACAACCACTCTGATCGTACGGGCAAGAATGTGGAGATCAAGCCACACGGACCAGTTGCGCACATAGTAGAGATCCAAAGTTACACGTTGTTCGTAGGAAAGATTGTTGCGCCCAGACACCTGCCACATTCCGCTCAGGCCAGGAGCCACTTTGGCATACAGCGCGAATCCGTCTCCGTAACGCGAGATTTCTTCCGAAACGATCGGACGTGGACCGACGAAGCTCATTTGCCCCAGGACAATGTTCCACAACTGGGGCAACTCATCCAGGCTGGTTCGCCGCAGAAGGCGGCCCAACGGCGTGATGCGCGGGTCTTGGCGCAGCTTCCGGCATTGACGCCACTCCTCGCGAAGACTTGGATCGGAATCGAGGCACTGTTCCAGAAGTTCGCTCGCGTTCGCATACATGGACCGGAACTTCCAGGCGATAAACGGACCTCCGCCGCGCCCGCACCGCGTTTGGCGATAGAACACAGGCCCCGGAGAGGTGATCTTGATCGCAAGAGCGATGAGCGCGATTACCGGAAGCCACAGCGTTCCAAAGACCACCACCAAGGCCAAATCCAGCGCGCGCTTGATGACACGCGGCCACGGCATTAACAGCCGCTGCTGAACTCCCAGGCCGAGTACGCCATTCAGATCCCTGGCCTCCACCCACAAACTCGATAAGCCGGCCATCTCGGGGATCACGATAATATTCGGGAACAGCTCGCTGCAGCGGTCGAAAAATTCGCGCGCCGTGCGCTGCGATACGCCCGCCAGAGCGAAAATGACGTGCCGGATGCCTGCGTCAACCGCCAGCGGCGCCGCGAGTTCGGGATCGATCGAGGACGGCCACGGCCTTCAAACCCAACTCCGGCTGGCGGGCCAGGGAACCGGCGAGCGCCGCGGCTATGTCGGATGTGCCCACCACGACCACCGGATAGCCCCACCAGGGTTTGCGGGCGCACGCCGAGCGCACCACCGACCGCAGCAGGGGCACCAAGACGAGAGTTTGCATCCATACCATCACGAAGACCCCACGAGAATATGTGGGGGCGTCCTTGAGAAGGAATATCGTAACCGCCAACGCTGGATAGACCATGCACGTTGCCATCGTCAGCCGCCGTAACTCTTCGGCGGCATTGCGCCCAAAGCTTGGATAAAGCCCCGAAGCCGCGTATGCCAGCGGGAATAGCGTCAATACGGGCCATAGCCTGAGATATAGTTCGGAGCTGAGTCCCGCGCTGAAGTGCGGCCAGATCAGGATGCTGACCAGCGCTCCAAACGCCACCGCCGCCAGATCGCCCAGCAGCAGGAGGGCGTGCAGAGCCATGGGCGCGCTGCATTTCTGGATACGGATTCCGCCGCGGCTCGCGGGAAGCCTGGTTCAGCTCGGCGACTCTGGCGATGGAACTCGGCTGAAGGAGCGACATGTTAACCGGAGGCCGCCAGTTTCGAAAGCGAAGCAGTTCTTCCCGCGAAGACATCCGCAACGATCTCCTGGTAGAAGACCAGCGTCTGCTCCACCGTGCGATCCACGGAGAAGTGGCAGGAGAGGGTGCGGGATGCCTGCCCCATGCGCGTGCGCAATGCGCGGTCGTCCGCGAGCTCCTTCAACGCATTTCCGATGGCTTCCCGATCGCCTACGGGCGCGATAAATCCGTTGATGCCGGATTGCACGGTGTCAGCGATTCCGCCCACGCAAGTGGCGACAATCGGCAGACCGCGCGTCATCGCCTCCAGAACCACCAGCGGATGCCCTTCCGACTTGCTGGTGAGCGCGAAAATGTCAAAGGCGGGCATCAGCGGCCTGGCGTCCCGCGCGCCTAGCCAGAGGACGTCTGCCCTCCAGGTTCAAGCTTCGCTGCTTGCCGCCGCAATGCGGCGGCGAGCGGGCCATCCCCGATCATCACCAGACGCGCCGGCACCCGGCTCTGCCGGCGAAAAGCGGCAAAGGAATCCAGCATGACCTCCGGAGCCTTGACCGGAGCAAAACGCCCCGCAAACCCGATGCAGACATCGTCCTCCTCCAGCCCCCAATCGCTGCGCCAACTGGATCGCTGGATTTCGACGTCGTCCATTGAAGGGGGAGCAACCCCGTTTGGGATGAGACACAGTTTACCGCGCGGGATTCCTATTTCGACAGCGTGCGCATACTCTTCGCGCGAGACCACGGCCACGCCGGCGGCAAACTTCGCAAGGACTTTCTCCAATCCGCTCGCGATTCGCGCCGTCACGCGCCCTGCGGCGGGGTCCATGCTCAGAAAGCCATGCGGCGTATAAAGCCGTTTCACGGATAGACCTGATCAGTCCCGCGCGACCGATCAACCCTGCTTTAGTGCTATGGCAATGGACCAGATCAAAGGGACCGCACCTGCGCAGGTAACGCCGAAGTTTCCCGATAACCGGGAGGTCACCCGTGCTGGGATACCGCTGGATGGGAACGGATAGCGAATGGAAGTTGCGCTTGGTTTTCAATTGACCGAGGTCGGCAGTGAACATCTGGTCGCAGCGCAGAGGCGAGTACACCAAATGCACTTCGTGCCCGCGAGCCAGCAGGCCCTCGGTCAGATCCACCACGTGGCGCCCTGCTCCGGTTGCCGCGGCTTCCAGAAGTTGAAGGATTTTCACGGGAGCGTCAATCCAACGCGCCGTCGCTGCCCGTTCGGCATCCCGAGAGTCCTTTCGGAACTTCGAACGGACGACGGTTGGCGACAAAGATATCCGATTACGCCGAGCAAGATCGGTATGATCTGCAGCTTGTAACGGACCGCTGCTCCCAGATCCCTGTAGGCGATTATGCTGTAAGCGGTTCCCCAAGTCACAAGAAGTGCGAGTGCCCAGATAAATAGATGAGCGCGAAAGTGCCTCAGCCGAATACGAAGGACCGCCCATGCGCTCAACAACAGCAACCCCAGGTTTTCAAATCCCGCTAACCAGCCAAACAGGTTTGGAATGTCACCGGGGAGCGGACGGAAGTACGCGATAAACATTGTCTGCGGCGTAAACAAGAGAAGATCCCAGGTTGAGTGGAGTTCGGCGTCGAGTCTCATGGAGGAGTTGGCGCGATCCCATCCTGCCGTTACTGTTCGCGTAGCTTCTACCAGGTCCGCGGCTCTGTCGAATTGTAGGCGGTTGAAAGTGAGTCGGGACCAGCAGGACCAGGGCAAGCCCAATAGAAAAGAGCGCTGCGATTTTCCATCCGGTGTGTTTGATACGAGCAGTTGCCAGCAGAAGGCACGGCACCAGGAGGATCGGCCCCATCCAAATGCGAACGACACTTGCAGCGCCGATGCCGGCGAGTACGGCGAGAACATAGATCTTTCTGCGCTTCGCACAGCGAGGTTGACAACCCCCCAAACATTCAGCCCGATCGCCGCGAGTATGAGCGGATCTTTACCCATAATGGAAGACCAAAAAAGGGCGCTCGGGTAGAGGAGGAGTAACCAAAATGCAAACGGCGAGTAGCATCCGATCAATATTTCAGCGGCCCTGTAAAACAAGTAGATGGCAAGGAACCCAATCATGGCAAACGACAACTTCATTGCATGATAGGAGTCGGGGCCGATTTCGAGATGCAATGCTCCAAGTCCCGTAACGATATTACCGCCGTTGTTCGCCAGACCTGCAATCATCCCTCCGACGCCCGAATGAGCTCGTTGGAAATAGGTCCAGCAATCCAGGCCCCAATACTGTTGCTCGTAAGGGAGCATCAGAACCAGCGCCACCACGCACTTTACCAGCCACCCGGCCGCAAGCATTCGTTTGTGTTTCCAGTTGATCGGCCATAGCAGAATGAACAACAGTAACGCGAACCCCCAACAAATACCGTAAGCATAGTCACGAACAACATCCGTCGTCGGAATGTTGACTCCGGAGTTCTCAATGAAGCTCTGCACATTCGGTTGTGAAATGGCGATAGCCGACGCAATGCTGAGCGCGATTGAACAGGAGAACAAGATCCAACCATGGCGAGATGACATCGATCTTATCGAGAGGCTGCCAGAACGTCTTCGTACAGTCCCATGTATTGGTCGTGCGCTCGGCCGAGAGAAAACCGGTCCTGGATGTGACACCGTGCCTGCTGTCCCATCACATCGAGTTTTTCTTTTCCCAATGCCATGAGATCGGACATGCCTCGCGCGAGCGCGCCCGTGTCGCTGGGAGGCACCAGCAGCCCAGTACGCCCCGGAACAACAATCTGTGGTGCTGCGCCCACCGCCGTAGAAACCACCGGGCGCCCGGAGGCGCTCGCCTCAAGCAGTACTAGCGGCCCCCCTTCCCAGGCTGAGCACATGACTAAGGCATCACAGGCGTTCATAAGATCCGGGATGTCCGTTCGAGCGCCAAGCAGCGATACTGACTGCTGCATGTTGCTCCGTTCGATCAGTTCTTCAATTTCCACGCGCAAGCGCCCGTCTCCAGCAATGGTGAGCCTCGAGAATGGCGACTGCTGCAGAACTTCACGAAACGCGGTGATCAAACTTGGATAGTCCTTGGCCCGTTCCAGTCTTCCCACTGCAAGCCAGACAAAGGATCCCTGCCACCCAAGTTCCGAGCGGACCCTGCGGCGCCGCTCCGCGTTAGGTCGATAGCGTTCAAAGTCCACGCCGTTTTCAATCACCGAGATTCTATGGGGAGGGACGATCTTATTCTGGACGTAGCGCTCGCGGACCCGCTCCGAGACAGCTGTCGTAAAGCTCGCAGCTCCGTCCGTAATACGGAAAATCCATTCGCGAAAGCGTCCGTACCGTTGGCTGTGCGAATGCTCCTTTTCGCTATGAATTGTACAGATGGCAGGTATGCAGAAAAGAAGCCGCACGAACCGCGCCAGGACGCTGGCGTGGTACATATGGGCGTGAATCAGATCGGGGCGAATTCGACCGACACAGATCAAAAGACGAAACATCCCTCGAAGATTAAGCCGGCCAGTTTTCATTTCGAGAGAGATGACTCGCACACCCGCCGCTTCGAGGGTATCGGCAAAAGTCTGGGGCCTCGTCATCGACACAAGTGTCACGCTCCAGCCCGCCGCGCACAACGCCAAAGCCAATTCCCTGATTACAACCTCCGCGCCACCTCGCGCAAGACTCGAAGTGAGCAACAATATCTTTTTCGCTCTCACGGTTTAACGCCGGAGATGACTATGTTTTGGCTGAACGTGTTCTCTTGCGGAAAGCCGCCGAGCAAGAAGAGCGCCCGATGAAACATGTGTTCGAGACGAAGGCGAAGTTTGCCGAGCCAGATTGAAGATTGAGCCGGAATGATTCCAATGTCTTCAAAACCAGCTGCGGCAAAAGCTTGTCGCAACGAAGGAGCGGTGAAGCCACGGTGGTGCGTAATATCTATATAGCGGCTGTAGGAGCCCAAGACGTGCGCCGCGTTCGGAACCCGGCAAATGAAGAAACCACCCGGTTCAAGAGCGTCCCGCACGGCGGAGAGCAGTTCAAATACTTCTTGGTCTGTCTCAAGGTGTTCCAGCATGTCGACGCAAAAGAGCCCACCAAATCTCCGCTGCGTGTTTCGCAAGAACGATAACGCATCTGCGCAAACAATCTCGGCATGTGGAGCGGCGCGGCGGGCGAAAGCCACTTGTCCCGCGCTGGCGTCTACGCCAAGGCTGCTCAAACCCGGCTTGTCCTCCAGCCAACGGAGCAGGAAACCGGCGCCGCATCCGATGTCGGCTACTGCTTGACCCGGACCGAGCCGGTTCACGAGCGGACCATACATCAGCTCCATATTGCGATAGAAGCGTTTCGGCATCCGCTCGGCATCCAGTGTCGGATTCATGCTGGCGTAATGCTCCGTATATTGCCTCGTAGCTATTTCATGCAGCGTGCTCAATTTACCTCCTCTTGCGCCGATTTAGGATTTCACTTCCCTCGCTCGGCGTAGTATTTGCTGTACCGGTTGTAATACGAATAGTAGTAACCGGGGCTGATTTCGCGATGCACTTCGTTCAGCACCACGCCCACCAGATTCGCCCGCAGCCGCGCCAGCGTCGTGATCACGGAGCTGAGGGCCGTCCGGCTGGTGTCCCCGGCGCGAGCCACCACGATCACGCCATCCACCGCGCTGGCCATCTGCAATGGCTCGGCGAACCCCAGCAGTGGCGGAGCGTCCAGCACCACCAGGTCGTATTCGCGCGCGGCCTCTTCCACCAATTCGGCCAATCCGGTGCCTATCAGGTCAGACGCCCGGCGCGTGGAAGGGCCTGCCGGCAGGATATCCAGCCCCACCGGCTCCGGCATCCGCACCAGCGCGTCGCGCCAGGAGATCTGCTGCAGCAGAACGTTCGAGAGGCCCACGCTATTGGGCACTTGGTACAGGCGATGAACGCTCGGCCGGCGCAGATCGCCATCGATCAGCAGGGTTCGCTTGCCCTGTCCGGCGTGGGTTGCGGCCAGATGCGCGGCCACGGTCGACTTGCCTTCCGAGGGCGAAGCGCTGGTGAGAAGAATACTGCGCAAGCGGCGATCGAAATCGGTGAGGAGAATCGAATTGCGCAGCGTGCGGATCGCCTCCTCGTAGGTCGAGAGCGCCGCATAGCCGCCTTCGGTCACAACAAGATCTCTTGCTCCGCCCATTTTTGCCGTTGACCCCAGCGCCGTTCACGTAACCGTTCGAATGGACTCCGTTGGCGAGCACGCCGTTCGCATGGAGCCGGTTGCTGTGCGCGTTGATCGGACTCAGCCTGCGACGCCAATCCTTCACCGCCGGCAACGATCCAATGACTTCCGTTTTCATCAATCGAGTGACCTGATCGGGATCCCGCACCGTGTTATCGAGTACGTCGCTCACCACCGCCACCGCTACCGCGAGGAACACCGAGGACAGAAACGCCAGCAGCAGATTCAGCCAGATTCTGGGAAATACCGGCTTTAGTCCCGGCCGCGCGGGATCGGCCACCCGTATCGAGCTGTTCTGGAAGCTGGCGTTGATGCCCGCTTCCCGGATCTTGCGCACCAGCTCTTCGTAGAGGTTCTTGTCGCCGTCGGCTTCGCGTTTCAGGGTTTGGTATTCGAAGGAGCGTGCGTTCAGACGGTCGAATTCGGATTTGGTCTCCTGCACTGCGCCCGCCAGAATGGCTTCGCGGTTTACGGCCTCGCGATACTCTACCTCCACGCGCTCGCGGACGCTCGCCTGCGTGGTGGCGAGTTGCGACTCCAGCTCTTGGACCCGCGACTGCGCCTTCTTGAACTCCGGATGGTTCGCGCCGTAGTGATTTTTTACTTCGGCGAATTTTTCCTGCGCCTCGCTCAGGCTGTCGGTCAGTTTCTTGAGAGCGTCGCCTTGGGTGGATACCTGCGCCGCCTCCAGCGTTCCGCCCTGCACCGAATTATTGGCGGCCTCTTTCTTGACTCGATCCGCCTGCGTTTTCGTGTATTCGCTGTTCAGCTCCAGCAGGCGCGCCGATAGAATGCTGGTCTTCTGTTCCGGGTTGATGACATTCAGCTCGCGCTCAAACTGGGCCACCGCCGCGCTGGACTTTTCCATCTTTGCCTTCAGCTCTTCCAATTGCCGCTCCATGAAATCGCTGAGACTGGCGGTGGCTTTATAGCGGATGCGATAGGTATGCGCCAGGTACGATAGCGCAATTTCATTTGCCACATCGGAAGCCAGCTGCGCGGTTGGAAGAGCGATAGCTGATCTGGAGGATGTAAGTGTTGGGCGGCCGGGTGATCTTCAGATGCTTGAGGATCACGGGGGCTTCCAGACTGGTGGCCGATTGATCCACTGCCTCTTCGAGCGCGTCTTCCTCCACCTGCCGCAGATGAAACTTATCCACCACCGGCCGCAGCACCGAGTCGGATTCAATCAGCTTGACTTGAGTAGCGATGAACTGATCGGCGTCGTTTGCGGCGCTGCGCGTAGCCTCCTCGCCCAGCACTCCCGTCGGCACCTGCCGGTCGATATCGATCGACACCGTCGATTCGTAGATCGGCGTAAGACGCAGCGATACGATCCACGTCGCCAGGACGACGGCCACTACGAACGCCGCGATTTTCCAGGCCTGCCGCCGCAGAATCCACAAGTAATGTGCCGGCGGGACGTGCGCCGTCTGCGCTTCGAATTCCGCATCCAGCGTCAATGGCGGCTGTGGAACATGGAAAGTCTTGGCCACCGCCGGTAAATTGTTTTCCAGATCTCTCATGATGCGGCTCGCTACTGATGCCAGATCAGAACGCCTGACGCCGTGGATGCGCCGAAACTGGTGATGCGGTCGATGATATTCACCGCATTACGCCGTGACTCGATTGTCCGGAATGTACAGGACGTCGTCCACCTGCAACGGTATATCGGGCGCCTTGCGCTGCAGGATCTTGTCCAGCTCTACCGGGATCTCGTGCTTGTCTCCGCCGGCGTTCCGCCGGTAAATGTACGCCTGCTTGGCGGCGTAAGGCATCACCCCTTCGGAGAGCGCCACCATTTTCAGAATCGAATTGTCGCCCGCGTCGTGCACCGGAAACGCGCCCGGTTTTTTGACATTGCCCAGTACAAAAATTTTGCCCGCTTCCGGCACCCGGACCTCCTCTCCGCCATGCAATGAGTAGTTGACCGCGGGGTCTGCGTCCTTGAGCAGACGATTGAGCGGAATACGCTCCAATAATGTGGCTGACACGTCACCGCGGGAATCCGGAGAAGGCTGCGGGCGGCTCACCAGAACTTCCGTGCCCGCATCCGGACTCAACCCTTCGGCCCGGGCCAGCGCGTCCAGCAGCGTTACCGTGCCCACGGCCTGAAAAGTAAGCGGCTTGCGCACCGCGCCCATTACCGAAATCGGACGGCTGTGATATTCCGCCACCGTCACCTTGACCACCGGGTCCACCAGAATCTGTTCGCTTTTAAGGGCTCCGACCAGCGAAGCCTCGACATCGTGAGCGAACAGACCTGCCGCCGGCACCCCATTTGTCAACAGGGGAAGGTGAATGGCGCCGTCTGCCTCCACCCGGACGGTTCGAGTCAGCTCCGGCGCGTCGTACACGGAAACCGCCACCAGATCGTCGATTCCTAGCTTCTGCGACGGCAGATTATCCTTGCTGGCGTCCTCCATCGGATGCGGACGCACCTGCGCCAGCGCGGCGGCGGATGCCAGCGCCAACAGAATCGCGACGCGCATTTAGTTCCCCTCCAGCATCTGCGCGATCCGCGTCACCGTAGTCTTCAGCTCGCCCAGTTGTTGGCCCAGCGCGGGCGCGTCGAGCGACCCGAATAGTTGCGCGCGCGCGAATTCCGAAAGACTGCGCGCGCCCTTCTCCGACGAGGCGGCCTGCAAGGTTGCATACTCTTCCTGCGTCAGACGAAAGATCAAAATTCGATTTCGCGGTTTAGTGATGGCCATGGGATGTGCCTCGAGTTAGCTCAGGAACCTTCAAATCGGCGGACCGCCGAAACGATCTGCTGCGCGGTTTGCGCCAGCTCATTCAGTTTGTTTTCAATTTGCGCCAGAGAGGGCTGACCTGCTCCGCTGAGCACCTGGGAGCGAACAAAGTCCGACAGGCTGCGCGCCCCGCCTCTTGCCCTCGCCTTTTCCAGGTTGTCGAATTCCACGTCGGTGAGGCGAAACACCACTGCGCGGGTCCGCGGGGCCACCTCGGTCCGGCTATTTCCGTAGCCCCCAAATGCCTGCGCCCCGAAACGCCACGACTCGCGGCGCCAGCGGTGAACCACATTCGGATTCACGTGAAGAGCACGGGCCACTTCGGTCGCCGAAGCCCCCATCTGCAGGCTCCGCACCGCGGCTGCCTTACACTCTTTGGAGAAGACTCGTCGTTTGGTTCCCATGCGGGGAGCCGTTTCCATCCAGCGACAACATGTCGCCATCCACTTCCACTGAGACCGAGGACCCCAGCGCTTCGACGCTGACCACCACCCGCCATGAGCCTTTGGTCCGCAGGATGACGCCGCGCAGCGGAGCTAACGGTCCGTGCTCGATAATCACGCTTTGTCCGATGCGCACATACGGCCATAGGGCGATTGCACGACCCGAAGAAAGTACCGCTCGCACCGCGGATATCTCGTCTTCTTCCACCGGAACCGGTTGTTTACCCGAGCCGACAATCGATCTCACGCCGGGCGCCTGCAAAACCCGGAGCTTTTCGAGCAATCCAAAGCGGCAGAATACGTAGCCCGGAAAAAGCACCGCGTCAGTTTCCCGCACGCGATCCGACCAGCGCTTGCGAGCCCGGTAAACCGGCAGGTAAGTCTCCAGGCCTTGATTGCTTAATCCGCGCGTGGCCGCGTGCTCGTGGTTCGGCCGAACCGTGAGAGCAAACCAGCCTGGAGCGTTGCTAAAGGACATGAAGGCGGAGCTATCGCTACGTATGTCCCAATCGGGGGTTTGGGTACTCGAACGAGGGGGGAGGTTAGTTTCTTAGTGTAGACGTTCCGCAAAGAAAGTCAAGAGTGTTAATGTCAACTTCGCAAGCAAGAACTTGCGCGAAAATTATACCGACCTCGCACTCTTGCCTGCTCCTTCGCCAAGGAAGTTGACGAGTTCCCGGTTCACCTCTTCCGCGTGGGTCCAGGTAATGCAGTGCGGCCCGTCTTTCACTGTGACTAAGCGGGACCCCTTGATCAGTGTGGCGGTCCGAAGTCCCGCGGCGCTGATCGGTACGATTCTGTCCGCATCGCCGTGAATCACCAGTGCGGGCACGTCGACCCGCGCCAGGTCCTTGCGGAAATCTTCATGCCAGGTTGGCACGCAAGCAAGACTGGCGGTGGCCGAAGCACCGGCTGCAAGATTCCAGCTCGCTTGTATTGCCGCTTCGCTCACCCGCTTCCCCAGCAGCACATCCGTGTTGTAGAAATTCTTAAAAAACTCCGCGAAAAATGCATAGCGGTCTGCGGCGACGGCTTTCTGAATGCCCTCGAACACGCTGCCATCCACTCCCTCTGGGTTATCCGGCGTCTTTAGAAGGAAGGGTGGAACGGATGAGATGAATACCGCCTCGCTGACGCCCTTCGAACCGTACTTCCCGATGTAGCGTGCCACTTCGCCGCCACCCATGGAGAAGCCCACCAGGGCGACGTCCCGCAATTCCAGCTGGGTCACCAGCTTGTGCAAATCCTCGGCGAAGGTGTCGTCGTTGTAGCCGCTGGTGGGCTGGCTGGACCTCCCGAATCCTCTGCGATCATAGGCAATCACGCGATGACCCGCCGCTAAGAGCGCGGCCGTCTGCTTTTCCCACGAGGCGCCGCTCAGCGGATATCCGTGAATAAGCACGACCGGCTTGCCCGAGCCGTGGTCCTCATAGTAGAGATCGATGCTTCCGGAGTTTTCTTTCCCAACAGAAATGTATGGCATTGCAAACCTCCGCCCCTAAGGCCCGCTGAAGAGCGGCTACCTTAACAGCCCCATGCGGTCGAGCGGCCAGTAGACGAACGCCGCCTTCCCGTAGATGTAATGCCTGGGCACAGTGCCCCACATGCGGCTGTCGTTCGAAGAGCTGCGATGGTCGCCGAGCACATAGTACTCGCCCGGCGGCACCACGCGCAGCGGCGTGGAAACATGGTCGCGATAAGCTTCGGGCACATACGGCTCATCAAGCAGTCTTTCATTCACAGAAACTTGCCCATCCGTGACTTGAACCTGATCCCCGGGTACGCCGATCACCCGCTTGATGAAGGATTTCGAGGGATCGCCCGGGAACCAGAACACCACGGTATCGCCGCGCTGAATATCGGAGATGCCGAAGCGATAAGCAAACTTGTTGATGAAGATGCGCTCCTGGTCCACCAGCGCCGGCATCATACTGGTGCCTTCCACGCGCACCGGCTGGTACAAGAACAGGATCACCACTACCGCAATCAGTACGCTTACCGTCAGATCGCGCAACCAAGAAATCGCCGCTATGGCCGACGTCGATCCCGGCCCGGCTGAACCCCGCGGACGAGGCGGACTCGCCGGCTGCTCCCTGCGCTCCTGCTGGATGTTCGCCGGATCGACGGGGTTTTCATCGGATGCGTTCATACGGACTCGATTCTATGACGGCTGAAACCTTCAATGGTTTCGCCACTTTCTATTGGATCACGACTCCAGGCTCCGCCGCTTGCTGTGGTTCCGCCCGCCGCTACCGCGTCGCCTTGTCGAGGCAGATCGCTTGGCCGCGCCAGCAACTCCGCCGGTACTGCGATAGAATAACTTCTTTACGAAGAGGGATCGCGGACCCGTCTGCCGCTGGAGGCTCGGCGGTGGCACATGACTTCGGATCTCTAGTCTTTACCCCGGCCGTTAAGGCGCTGCAGGAGAAATATGGCAGCCGCCGTCATTACGCGCGGATGGAATCCGGCGGTGCTGTACGGGATCGCCTGGGCCCCTGAGGAAACTGCCTTCATTGCGGTTGCAGGGAATGCTGGGCGGGCATAAGCCGCTTTACGACTGCATCAAAGCGTTCTCGGAGACCAATCTTACCGAAGACCTCAAGAAGTTCGATGTGCCCACGCTTATCCTGCACGGCGACGACAACCAGATCGTGCCGATTGTGGCGTCGTCGCTGCTGTCGTCCAAAATTGTCAAGGGCATACGCTGCGCCGAAAGGTTAGACTGAAGCGGTTGTAAGCGGTCAGACCATTTCCAATAGGGATAACAAATGAAATATATAATCAGTTGGTTCGAGCGTCCGCAAGGTTCGCCTATCGAGTACGAGAATGCTCAGAAGCGAATCCTGGAAGTATTTGGTCAGTGGAAGGCGCCGGGCAATTTTAAAATCGAGTTTTTCGTGATACGTGTGGGCGAGTGGGGTGGGCACATGTTGATGGAGTGCGACGATCCGGTAACGATTCACAAGTTTTGCTCCATGCTCCCGGCATTTGTATTCGAGGTGCACCCCGTAATCCCCGTCGAGGACGCAGTCCGCGGCGAACTCGAAGTCATCGCCTGGCGCGACGGACTGAAAGGCAAGTAACATCCGCCGGGATCACGCAGCGTCCCAGGACTAACCGGTCGTCAATGGCCGGTTCGTCAAATCCCTTTCTGGATCTCGCCGATTACATCTTTTTCCACGATGTCGAATAGCTCTTGGCGGTATTCGCGCCGGTCGTCACCCAGCGCAACCGATGAGGTTGTGACCACCACCAGATTCAGGCTAGGCACCACAAAGATGTACTGGCCGCCGAAGCCCCACGCGAATTCGATCGGACGTCCGGCGAGTTCCGTGATCCACCAGCCGTATCCATATTCGTGACCGCTACGCAGCGAGCGCGTGCGCGGCGTCCATGAGGCCTCCACCCACGTCGCGGGCACGATCTGCCGGTCACCGTTCCAGCCCCGATGCAGATACAACTCACCGAACTTCAGCATCTGGCGCGGCGTGAGCAGCATGTCGTTGCCGCCGAAGTAGACGCCCTGCGGATCGCGCGGCCACTTGGCGAGCGTGATGCCGAGCGGCGCGGCGAGCGCATTCTGCGCGAAGCTCCAGGTGTCGCTGCCGCTGACTTTCGTGAGGAGGGCCGAGAGCAGGTGGGTGTTGCCGGTGTTGTAATTCATGGGCTCGCCGGGCTGCTGCTGGAGGGGACGCGTCAGCAGGTAGCGCACCCAATTGGGGCTCTGCACCCAGGCGCCGTAACCGCGGTTGGTGTCGACCAGGCCGGAGCGCATGGTGAGCAGGTCTTCGATGGTGATCTTGCGCTTCGCCGGGTCGGCATTCGCGGCCGATAGCTCGGGGAAATAGCGAGCGATGGGAGCATTCACTCCGGGCAGCAGCTTGCGGTCAATCGCGATTCCGACCAGCGCGGAAATCACGCTCTTCGACGCCGACTTCACATTTTCAAAGCTAGTGGCGCGCGTGCCGTGGAAGTAGTGTTCGAGGATGACCTCGCCGTGGCGGCTCACCAGCAGACTGTGCAGACGCGGCAGGCCTTCGCCGGTCTTGACCGCGGCAGCGAAATTGGACTGGCCGAAAGCCAGCGCCTGAACAAACCAGGTTACCAAGCCGATTCGCGCCGCAATTCTCATCGCGGCCATTATAGCGGAGGCCTTTGCCTTCGGCTGCCGTCCGTCGGGGTGCCCCGGTCAACCAGGCGCCGCCGCGACAGAATAAGCAAGATAGTGCCGTTGCTAAGAAACGCGTTCAACCAGATCGGCGCTGCAGATCTGAATAATTGTTCTTAACCCTGGGGCGACGCCACGGGTGCCTTAAGCGCCGCCCCAGGCTCCGATAGCCCCGTGCCCGTCTTCATTCTGGCTTCCAACAAATGCCGCAGGCTTGGGCTTTAGTCCAGTTAGTGTCACTTCTTTTTCCGGGATTGCATGGTCGCTCCGGCCAAGTGCAACTCCCCCTGATGGAGGATGGCGCTTACTGAACGCGGATCCACCGGAGCGGAAAGAGTCATACGTCGAATCAACAGTCCCGGGTTTTGACCATCCATTGTGTGATTCTCCGCTGTTCCGCCGTCTCGTATTTCAATCCCGTCGTCCGACACAACCACCCTCAACTGATCCCACACACTCGGTCCCGGGACCGCCATCCGGATACGGAAGCATTGGCCCCCTTCGATCAACTCGTATTGCTGTTCCCAAAACTTTTTGCGCTCCTCCTGCAACCTACGATCGAATATGCGGCCCTTCTCGGAATCTCCCAACAGTTTCTGCGCATTGGCGCGCAAGGCATCCAAGAGGGCGTCGACCTGCTCCACCAGGGAGGCCGCGCGGTCGCTGCTGCCCTGGATTTTTTCAATTACGATATTGGACATGATTACCGCCTAAGCAACCGCAGCGAATGCGCGGGCCCGCGAAATTCTCCCGACGGGTTTTGCCAGCCCGTCCGCGGTGAGAAGAATCTGTTCCGGCTCATAGGTGTGCATGGCCTTTGCCAGCGCAATGAGATGATCTTCCTGCGGGCTAACTCGGCCGGCCTCCGGAACTGCGGAATAAACCCGCGGAATGCGCCCCGGGGCGTACCACTCGGGTGTTGCAGAAGCCTTCCACAAGAGGCCCATCAGGCCCGGCCCGATCTGGTCTTTCGCTTTTCTCGATTCCACCACCCCGATGGCTTTTACCTGCGCCAGCAAGTCCGCAATTTCGATCTTCAGCGGCGAAGGTGCGGCCAGCACCACTGCACCCACCCGCAGACCGCCGCGTCTCAGCGAATCGACCGCGTTTCTGCCGACAGATGCCATGAGGGCCTTGAGCCCGACGAAGGCATAGTCGGCATCGATGATCCGATAATATTCGACAGCGGCCTTCATTCCGTGCAGTCTCATTGGGCCGTCGCGCTCTTCACTTGCTTGGATTGCGCAGCTTTCGGCGCATGGACCAAAAGGATTCCCCGGTCCAGGGCTGCGGTTACTTTGTCTACGTCGATCGGGGCCGGCAATTCCAGCCGCCGGAACAACCGCTTGTCGGAGAATTCGCAGAAGAGAACGCCATCCTTTGTCCCATCGTGGGCGTGAGTGTTCCTGGCTTCCACAATGAGAGCCTCGGGAGCCGCCGTCACCTTGAGATCTTTTTCGTTGAAGCCGGGAAGTGCAATACGGGCACGAAAGTCCCGATCGCTTTCGGTCAATTCCACTGCGGGTGACCAAATCAGGTCGCGCTCGGCCCGCAACCAATCGTCGATATCACCACCATTGCCTCCACCACGGCTCTGAAACAGGCTGAAAGCTCGTTCCCGGATAGTGTCCTCGAGGGCTTTCATCTCCTCGCAAAGTGCGGGTGATAGCGCGGCTTCGCGATATGGTTCAACCTGGATCTGTTGTGACATATCTGGAACTCTTTGTCGGGAGGAGGCTGCGGAGTGAACCGCATCCCTCCTCCGAAAGAAAAGATTAACATCGGTTAATTTCTGGTACTAGCTGGATAAAGTACTAGGGGGTAGAGGCTTTATTTCATTCGAGTTACGAATCAAATTAAGCCTTCATCCAACGCATATTTGGTTAGCTCCGCAGTGGTCGGTAAACCCAACTTGCGCTTGAGGTTGTCTTTATGAAAAGCGACTGTTTTTTCAGAAATGCTGAGGACGTGGGCAACTTCCTTGGTGCTCTTGCCTTCAGCTACCAGTTGCAGGATCTCCCGCTCGCGAGGGCTCAAGCGCAAAGAAGCAGCTGCCCGAGCCGGATCTGCACCTTTATCCAAGTCCTTGGGTCCCACGCCTGGAGTTACAAAAAACTCGCCCTTCAGGACTTGCTCCACGGCAGCGAGGATTTCTTCTCGAGCCGAGGATTTGAGGACGTACCCGTTGCCTCCGGCGTCAATGGCCGCCTGCAGGTAGGTGGGGCTCGAGTGCATTGTCACGAACAACAGCTTCACTTCGGGCAGATGTTTCTTGATTTCGCGGGCGGAATCGATGCCATTCAGCAACGGCATGGTGATATCCAGGATGATCAGGTCGGGTTTCAGACGGAGCGCCGCCTCCACCAGAGCTCGTCCGTCCGCCACCATACCCACTACTGTGTGGTTTGGTTCGAGCACATTCCGAAAACCCTCGAGAATCAAGGTATGATCGTCGGCCAAGAGCAGTCGGGAGCGTATCATTGGGTTTTTTGGCGTAACGAAACTGCTAGTGCAATTCGCGTGCCATGACGTACTTGCGACTCGATGGAGAACTTGGCGCCGAGCAGCCGCGCGCGCTCTTCCATGCCGACCAACCCCAGCCCGCCTTTGCCTTTCACGGCTGCGGGATCGAATCCCACGCCATCGTCCTCGATGGACAAGCGCAGTTCCTGATCCCCAGGGATCAGCTGCACCGTGACGTGCTTCGCATGCGCGTGCTTTGCGATATTTTGCAGACTCTCCTGCGCGATTCGGTACAAGCCGGAAGCCAATTCCTGGGGAATTAGCCCCAGTTGGCTGCCATCCTTGAATTCCACGGAGATGTCTTGTTCTTCGGCAAACTCGTCGCACAAGGCCTTCAGCGAAATCACCAGGCCCAAATCATCGACCACCGAAGGGTGCATCTGGTAAGCGATGTGGCGGGCCTCCTCCGACGCTTTGACCACGCGGGTTTGCAGCGCCTGCAGGTGGATTCGGGCGGAATTGCGAGGTGGAAGCTCTGCGACGAGTCCGCCGATGTCAAAAGCCAGTGATGCCAGTTGCTGAACCAGATTGTCGTGCAGTTCGCGCGAAATCCTGCGCCGCTCCTCTTCCTCAACGGTAAGCAAACGGGCCGCGAGTGCATGGATTTCCGCACCACGAGTTTCCGTGGCCTTTTCCAGTCGTTTTCGTTCGGTAATATCGCTCGCAATGAGAAGCAATGATTGTACGCTGCCGTCCTCAGCGAATTCCGGAAGCGCGCGCTCTTCCCAGATCGTCGCCCCTCCAGGGGAAGGATAGGAGAATTCAAGAACTTCGGGACGCCCTGAGGCCAAAACACGTCCCAGAACCCGCGTCCAGAGATCGCAAAGGTTCTTTGGCATTCCCGCCTCGCGCGGTGTTTTGCCCAGGAAGGCTTCCGGCGGGAGGCCCGCCGCTCTTGCGGTGGCAGAGTTCACATACCTATAGCGCATTTCCCGATCTAGCCGAATGATCACGTCGGGAGAATTGTCCAATAGCGTTTGGACTTCTTGCTGGCTCTGTCGCAGGGCCTCATCCAGGCGTTTCCGGGCAGTGATGTCACGGCCAATATTAATAACTGATACCACCGAGCCACGCCCCCCGAATTCCGGTATGAATCGCGCCTCCCAATAGGAAGTTTCGGCGGCTGTAGGGTGCGGGAAGGGGAATTCGACCATGTCAGGCCGCCGCATCTCAAAAACACCGCGCAGTACGGGGTCGAACAAATCGGGCACTTGCTCCGGCATCCCCAACTCCCGTTGGGTTCTGCCAATCACCATCTCCCGCGGATAGCCGGTGACTTTCTCAAAAGCCACATTTGCGTAGGTGTAACGCAGATTGCGATCGAAGCGCACGATCACGTCGGGGGAATTGTCCAAGAGTGCTTTAACTTCCTGCTCGCGCTGGCGTAGGAGCGCATCCACACGCTTTCGCTCCGTGATATCGGCCACAAACGCCACGCCCAGCGGGCCCTCCGCTGTGACGACCATGCTCAGGCTGATTTCAACCGGAAAGACGGTGCCATCTTTGCGGCGACCCTCCAGCTCGAGTCCGATGCCCATGGGCCGGCTCTGCGGGTTATCAAAGTAGTTCTTGTGATATCCGGCGTGTTTGCCGCGCCTGGCTTCGGGCACCAGAATCTCCAGGTTTTGCGTCAACAGTTCGTCGCGCGTATAACCGAACATTCTTTCGGTACTGGCGTTGACGATCACAAAATTTCCGTCCCGATTCACCGCCACGATAGACTGCGTGGCAGAATCCAGCAGCGCCTGGATCGTGGTGCTTCCTTGTTGCACCGCCATCTCCGCCCGCTTGCGGCGAGTAACGTCCAAGTGTGAGGTCACAACACCACTCTTCGTGCCTTCTAGCGGCGCCACGTTCATCGTGAACCAGCGCTGCTCGGTGGGTAAGTCACAGGGGTACTCGATACTGAAGTGATTCCGTTTGCCCTCCAATACGTCTTTGATGCCGGACAGGATTACGGGCGCTCCAGGGACTCCGTCGGATACCGCTCGCTTCCAGATCTCCAAATAGCTTGCGCCTTGGCGCGCCGCTCGCAGCGGAGGATTACCGTTTTCCCTCGCGAACCGGTTCCAGGCTTCGTTGGTGAACAGGATGGTTCCATCCAGATTCATTACGGCGATGTGGCCAACCAGGGAATTGAGGATTGCGTAGCCATCGGAACGCTTGGGGATCCGGGCCACACGAATCTTGGGAGGTTTCAATGCCGCTTTCTTCTTGGCCATCGAATGGTTTCCTGGGAGCGCTGGCTCCCTGCAAGATACCACCGATCGCACGCCGCCAGCCGATGTGCCGCCATTATAGCGATACGTAGATTCCGCAGCTCAGCCTTTGCAGATAAGGGAGATGTCTCACGGTTCATCCGGCGACAAATCCAAGATACTTTGCACATCACGCGCCGCATGGAGAACACGGACGATCTGAATAGGCTTCTTAGAGGCCAAGTAAACGACCATGTAGGAATAGACTAGAAAAAACCGATGCTCCGAATCCGCCCAGTCTCCCAAGTGACCAAGCATCGGGTTCCGGCCAAGCTTAACGAAAGTGTCATGCAACCGATCAATCAGCTTGTCGGCGGCATCGATGTTGTCAGCGCGAATGTAATCCCAGATTTCGAGAAGGTCCGTGCGGGCCGCTTCGGTTACTTTAAACGATTTCATGAACGGCGGCGGCGGCGGGCTTCCTGACTCTTCTTGCGGATTTCAGTAAAGACCGCTTCACCGTCAATCACCTTGCCTTGGCGAGCCTGTTCGGTGCCGATTGCGATTGCTTTGCGCAGCTCGGCGAGCCGTAATTGCTTCAGCTCTTCGCGCTCTTTCAGAAGCCGCAGGCCTTCCCGCAAAATTTCACTTTGGGACTGATAGTGGCCGGTCTTGAGAAGGTCGGCCACGAACTGGTCGAATACGGTTCCGAGATTCACGTTCATACCCGAACGATACCGCCATTAACAAGAGTTGTCAATTATTGACAATTCCCGTAGGACTCGTATTGTTCATGGCTTCGATTGGCCATCTTGTACGCGAGTGACAGCGCCGAACTTTGCTCGATCTCTTTACTGACGAATTTACGGTGGAGCCTTGCCCTTTGCACTTGATCTATCTTGCCTGTAGACTTGCGATGAAGGAGTCAACTTGTCCCCTCGACTCTTGCTGGGTCTCGCGTGCGTATCTTGTCTGCCTGCGTTCGGACAGGCAGCGGGACCGATCCCGGGAGCACCGTTTTCGGCCGACCAGGTGACGATCCACGAGAAAACGCAAGCGGATGGTGAGATTACCAAAACTCGCGATTCGGAACGAATCTATCGCGATTCTTCCGGTAGACTGCGGCAAGAACTAGAGTCGGGAGTTGCCGCTCGCCCCGGCCCGAAACGGCTGGTTGTAATGATAAACGATCCGGTTGCGGGTATGTTTTACGCTCTTGAAGTAACCAGGAAAATTGCCCATCGCCTCGTGATCCCGAAGCCGCCGGACGGATCTCACCCCATTATGGGTTTTAGCTACGGAATACCGTTTCCCGGAAATGATGGGACATACCCGACAGGGAAACCGGACTTCAAGTCCGAGTCCCTAGGTTCGCAGACCATGCAGGGAATTGAAGTCGTGGGCCGACGGACCACTACAACATGGTCCACCGAGTCTCAAGGTGCCAACAAAGATCTCGTATCCGTCGAGGAAATGTGGATCTCGAACGCGCTCGGGATGGCCCCGCTGATAAAACGAAGGGATTTCCGGTGGGGGACGGACACTCAACAACTCGAAAATATCCAGCGGGAAGAACCCGATGCGAGTCTGTTTGTAGTTCCTCCCGATTACCGAATCGTCGAGATGGACTCAGGAATACCGTCCCAATAGAGCTCCTGCGTTCGGGTCTTCAGCTATCGCTATGGCGTAGAATTGACGCAGATATCTATGAAGATCACCTATGGAATCGCTCTCCTAGCCTTCGCCGTCGTGCTGTTATTCGTCCTCTCGGTCCAACGGCTTCGCACTCGCGCGCCCCGGCGTCGAGTTCAAAATTTTCCAGTTCCCCGCTGACAAGATCCCGCGCATCGATGGCGACCCGTCGGATTGGGCCATGGTTCCCGAATCCTATGCGATCGGCATGGATCAGCTCAAGGAAACCGTAAAAGGGCGTGGCTTCAACTACGACAAGAAAGACCTTGACGTGAAGGTCAAAGTCGGCTGGGTCAAGGGGCTCAATCGCCTGTACTTCTTGTATGAAGCCTACGATAATTTTTGGGATTTCGACGATCACAGCCGCCATAACGACATCTTTGAGCTGGTGGTCGACGGCGATCTCTCGGGCGGGCCGCTGATCACCGCGCTGCATCCAAATTCGAAGCTGATCGGCGACGATGCGTTCTTCCAGTTGCACGGCGTGCACGCGCAGAACTATCACATCTTCACGCCTGCGCCGGAGCGCGACTGGGCTTTCGTCTGGGGCGCCCAGCCATGGATCAAGGAACTGCCGTGGGCGAATGCCGCCTATAACTACAATTTCAAGCACGGCGAATCCGGCAAGCTCACTCTCGAGTTCTGGATTACGCCGTTCGATTATGCGCCCGCCGACGGACCGGAGCGCGCCGTGGTCTCGAAGTTGGTCGAAAACAAGCTGATCGGAATGTCTTGGGCGGTGCTGGATTACGATGGTCCCGAAGAGAAAGACTACAAGGGATTCTGGAATCTCTCGCACACGGAACATATGTACGGCAATGCAGACGAACTCGTCGCCTTTCGCCTGATGCCGCTGGAGGCGAAATTCCAAAAGCCGATCGACGCCCACTGGTCCTTCAAGATCCTCGACATGGATCGCCGCCTGCTAGCTTTCCAGGACGAATCCACGGGTAAGATCACTTCCTGGCGTTGGGACTTCGGCGATGGCACCGGCTCGACGGAACAGCATCCGATTCATCAATACCAAAAGGCCGGCGAATACACGGTAAATCTGTATATCGAAGGGCCCGGCGGCAAGTCGCGATGGACTAAGGTTCGCAACGTCGCGGTCCGCTAGTCTGGCCTGCGTCAGGATGCGCCGCGCCGCTGGTACCGGTCGCCAAAGGGGGGGCTTGCCACCGGCGTCGCGCGGGCTCATACTTATAACGCGTTTAGATCCTGTATCTTTAGGGAGGCCAAGACCGCTTCCAATGATGACAAAAAGGCTCGGCATCACACGAAGTCGCGGGGTGTTCGGACTGGGGCTCGCGTCCCTGCTGGTTAGCGCCGGCGTTGGTATCGCGGGCTCGGGTCGCGAAACTCCGCTGGCGGATGCGGTAGAGCGCGGCGATAAGCAGGCGGCTGCGTCCCTGATCAAGAGCGGCGCCGACGTCAACGCAGCGCAGAGCGATGGCGCCACCGCCCTCCATTGGGCGGCCTATCTGAATGACGCCGACACGACCGCATTGCTGGTGCGCGCCGGCGCGAAAGTGGATGCGAAAAACGACCTTGGCGTCACTCCGCTGGCGCTCGCTGCCCAGCAGGGCGGAGCCGCTGTCATCGAGCAACTTCTCAAAGCAGGCGCGAAGCCGAACGACCCCGTGAATTTTGTGGATGCCGGTGAAACGCCGCTGATGCACTCGGCGCGGGCCGGAAGCGTCGACGCGGTAAAGGTGCTCGCGAAAGCCGGCGCCGACCTCAACGCCAAGGAGACCTGGAACGGACAGACCGCACTGATGTGGGCGGCTGCCGAAGGGCACGCGCCGGTTATTGAAACGCTGGTCGAGTTCGGAGCCGATATCCACGCCAAGTCCAACGCCGGAACTACGCCCTTCATGTTTGCGGTGCGGAAAGGCAACATGGCCGCGGTCAAAGCCATGCTGGCGGCGGGCGCAGATGTGAACGAGAAGCGCACCGATCTGGCCACCCCGCTGCTGGTGGCGATCATCAACGGGTATGAAGACATCGTGGAACTGCTGCTGGATAAGGGCGCGGATCCGAACGCCGAAGGCGGCTCGACCGAACTGACGGTGCAGGGCATGAAGGCGAAGCCGCAGAAGATCGTGCTCAAGACGCCCACCTTCCGGGAGCAACTGCGCGACATTGGCAGCGAGGGCGGAAACGGGAAGAACAACACCTTTGGCAAGCCGCTGCAAGCCGCCATCCACGTCGCTAACTGGCACATCAGCGATGAATTCATTTCGGCGAATGTCGACCGGTTGAGCATCATCAAAGCGCTGGTCGCGCATGGCGCCGACGTCAACGGACGCAATACCGATATGGAGCCCAGGTGGTCGGGCGCGAGGTATCGCCATCGTCTGGTGGGTGCGACCGCTTTTCTGTTCGCGGCGCAAGTGGCCGACGTGGAGGCGATGCGCTTGCTGCTGAAGCTGGGGGCTGATCCTAAGATCAATACCGGCACCAACATTACTCCGCTCATGGCGGCCGCGGGAATCTCGTGGGCCTCCAATCAGGACCGGGCCAGCGAGGAACAGGTGCTCGAAGCGGTCAAGTTGCTGGTGGAAGAGTTGGGCGCCGACGTCAACTTCGTCGCCGACACGGGCGAGACGGCGATGCACGCCGCGGCGTACCGGGGCGCGAACAGCGTGGTGCAGTATTTGTTCGACAAAGGCGCGAAGCTCGATGTGGTCGATAAGAGCGGACGAACGCCGTTGGTCATAGCCGATGGCGTCGAGTACGGAAATTCATTCGCCGCCCAGCCTCAGACCGCGGTCCTGCTGCGTAAGCTCGGCGCGAAAGAAATACCGTGTCCGAATCTGTGCCCGAACTTGATCCTTGAAGAGAACTTGCCGCCCGAGGAGGCTAAGAAATGAGACCTCGTTTAGTCGCGGTTGTTGCCGCAGGTTGTTTCTTTGTTGCCGTCGCGCCACAGGCGTCCGCGGACACAACGGCTGCTGCCGACCGTCAAGCCGTTCTCAGCAAGTACTGCTTCATGTGCCACAACGAGAAGTTGAAATCGGGCGGACTCGCGCTGAGCACGATCGATCTGGACAACTTGGGGAAGAATCCTGAGAAGTGGGAAAAGGTAGTTCGCAAGCTTCGGACCGGCGCCATGCCACCCGGGAAAATGCCACGGCCGGACAAGGCTACTACCGAGACCATCGTCTCTGGAATCGAGACGGAGCTCGACCGGGCTGCGCTTGACAATCCCAACCCTGGCCGCCCGTCGCTGCAACGACTGAACCGCTCCGAATATCGCAACGCCATCCGCGATCTGCTGGCGCTGGAGATCGACGCCGCTTCTATGCTGCCGGCCGACGCAGCGGGCTACGGGTTCGACAACAATGCGGATGCGCTGTCGCTGTCGCCGGCACTGACGGAACGCTACCTGGGCGCGGCGGCGAAGATCAGTCAGATGGCGCTCTCACGGCCGCGCGGCTTGCCGACACCTGAAACCTTCTTCGTGCCGACCGATCGCAATCAGGCGGTCCGTGTCAGCGACGAGTTGCCTTTTGGGTCGCGTGGCGGGCTCGCGGTTCATCACTATTTTCCGGCCGATGGCGAGTACTTGTTTGAAATGCGTCCGAAAGAGAGCGGAGTCGCCGGCGGGTTCGAGGGCATTACCGCGGAAGTGCATCAAGTCGAGGTCCGGGTAGATGACGTAAAGGTCTGGGCCGGCACGATAGGCGGGCCCGAGTTCGTGCATAAGCGCGGACCCAACGCGGGCGGCGCCACCGAAGAGGAGCTGAATAAGAAAGTCCTCGAAGGGCTCAAGTTTCACGTGCCGGTAAAGGCCGGTGAGCATTTGATTCAGGCCTATTTCATCGCTAAGACCGAAGCCTACGTCGAAGATCTGTTCGACCCGTCTATTCGGCGCGAAAATTATCGCAACCCGGCCGGGCCGCCCAAACTTTCGGCGCTGACAGTTACGGGACCGCAGTCCGGAACGGCCGCGGTCTCGGATACGCCGAGCCGCCAACGAATTTTGCTCTGCGCCCCTCAGTCGGCGAAGGACGAGAGTGTGCGCGAAGAAGATCATCTCGACACTGGCGCGGCGGGCGTACCGGCGTCCGGTGACCGACGCCGATCTTCAGGCGCCTCTGGTTTCATTCCGCGGCGGCTTGGCCCGCGCCGGGTTTGAGTCGGGCGTCGAGATGGCCCTGCGCAGCATCCTGGTGAGCCCCAACTTCCTGTTCCGTTTCGAGGATCAACCTGCGGGGCTTGCCGACCATGCGCCCTATCGCATCAGCGATCTGGAACTGGCATCGCGGCTGTCGTTCTTCCTGTGGAGCAGCATCCCGGATGATGAACTGCTGGGAGTCGCGGAGAAGAAGAGTCTGCACCAGCCCGAAGTCCTGCAGCAGCAGGTGCGCCGGATGCTGGCGGACTCGCGCTCGCAGGCGCTGGTCGACAATTTCGCGGGCCAGTGGCTGTTCATCCGCAATGTGGCGACGCACCAGCCGAGCCCGGAGATCTTGTTCCACTTCGACGACAACCTGCGCCAGGCCTTCGAGCAAGAGACGGAGTTGTTCTTCGAGAGCATTATCCGCGAGAATCGCAGCGTGGTCGACCTGCTCGACGCCAATTACACATTCCTGAACCAGCGCCTGGCCGAGCACTACGGGATCCAAGGCGTGCGGGGCGAACGATTCCGGCGCGTCGAGCTCCCCGAAGATAGCCCGCGGCGCGGCCTGCTGGGAAAAGGCTCGACTCTCATGGCGACCTCGTATGCGAACCGAACCTCGCCGGTCGTCCGCGGGAAATGGATTCTGGACAACATATTTGGAGCGCCGCCTCCGCCGCCGCCTCCGAATGTGCCGCTGCTTAAAGAGGAGCGTGATCCGCGCAAAGTCCTGCCGATGCGCGAGCAAATGGCGGCGCACCGCGCCAATCCGGTGTGCGCGGGCTGCCATGCCCAGATGGACCAACTGGGATTCGCGCTCGAAAACTTCGACGGGATCGGCGAGTGGCGGGACATTTACGCATCCGGTGCGCATGTCGACGCGTCGGCCGAGCTTCCGGACGGCACCAAGTTCAATGGGCCTACGGAATTGCGGCAGGTGCTGCGCAAGCGTTCCGACGACTTTCGTGACGACCGTCACCGAGAGACTGTTGACCTACGCATTGGGGAGAGGGCTCGACGCCACCGATTACCCTGCGGTCCGCAAGATCAAGCGTGATGCGGCGCCCGATAACTACCGGTTTGAATCGCTGATTCAGGCGATTGTGACAAGTACCCCGTTTCAGATGAGAACGGCTCAGGTGAGCACGGAATAGAAGAATCTGATATTTTTGCTTATAGCAGGAGGCTGACAGATGGTGATCACGAAGACAGCATTACATCGCCGGACGTTCATTCGCGGGATGGGGGCGGCCGTGGCGTTACCGCTGCTGGACGCCATGATTCCGGCCATGCGGGCCCAATCGAAGGGGGCGCCTCGTTTCACTGCGATCTACTTCGGCAACGGCGCGAACATGTTCGAGTGGACACCGCCCACCGAGGGCACCGGATTCGAGTTCTCGTCGACCTTGAAGCCGCTCGAACCCTTCCGCAGCCGCATCAACGTCTTCACCGGCCTGGATAACTTCCAGGCGACGGATCAAGGCGACGTCGGCGGACAGCATCCGCGCGCTGCGCCGGCATTCATGAGCTGCGCGCACCCGAAGCAGACCGAGGGCGCCGACGTACGGGCCGGCAAGACCGTCGATCAATATATCGCTGAGAAGATCTGTCTCGACACCAAGCTTTCGTCGCTCGAAGTCTCCGTCGACCGTAACGATGTGGTCGGCGCCTGCGATCACGGCTACGCTTGCGCCTACATGAACTCGCTGGCCTGGAAGACGCCGACCAGCCCGCTGCCCACCGAGACTAATCCGCGTTTCGTCTTCGAGCGCATGTTTGGCATCGGAGCCACAACCGAGGAGCGCCTGGCGCGAACCAACGAAGACCGCAGTATTCTCGATGGCCTGACGCAGGAGATCTCCACTCTGCGCGGAAAGCTGGGCGCGCGCGACCGCACCAAGCTCGGCGAATATTTCGATGCCGTGCGCGACGTTGAGCAGCGCATCGCCAAGAGCGAATCCACTAACAGCACCTTCGAAGTGCCTTCGCAGCCGGTG
This sequence comes from Bryobacterales bacterium, assembly GCA_963779075.1. Lineage (GTDB taxonomy): Bacteria > Acidobacteriota > Terriglobia > Bryobacterales > Bryobacteraceae > Palsa-187. Next base: position 69,330 of record CAVZWS010000005.1, on the reverse strand, counting down.
GGCGTGCCCGCGACGTTCCGGGAATACGCCGAGCTGATGTTCGACCTGCAGGTGCTGGCGTTCCAGGCGGATATCACGCGTGTCAGCACATTCATGATGGCGCGCGAAAACATCAATCGCTCGTATCCCGAGATCGGCTTACCGGAAGCGCATCACTCGATGTCGCACCACGACAACAATCCGGACAAGTTGAAGGCCTACGCCAAGCTGAACCACTATCACGCCGACACGCTCGCCTATTACCTGAAGAGGTTGGATTCGATCCAGGACGGTGACGGCACACTGCTCGATCACACGGCGGTGCTTTACGGCGGCGGCATGAGCGACGCTAACGTCCACAACAACTACAATGTTCCGGTGGTGGTAGTGGGCGGCAAGACGCTGCGGCTTAAGGGCGACCGTCACCTCAAGTACGCGAAGGGAACGCCGCTGGCGAACCTGATGCTGGCCCTGATCGACCGCTTCGGTGTGCACATTGAGAAATTTGGCGACAGCACGTCCGAGATCGATCTGTTGACCGTCTAAGCGATCGCACATTCCGGCCTCAAGACGTCGTAGACGCTGAACGCTCAGCGGCGGCCCTATGGCAGTGCAAACGCGTATAGTGAGCTGCCTCCGCCCACTACCAGGTACTGCTTGCCGTCGAGCTCATACATGATTGGCGCGTTCGCCATTTTGCCGACAGACGCATGCCATAGCGTAGTGCCGTCGCTGGTCCGAAGCGCCATCACACTGCCCGGAACGTCGCCGCTGAACGTTACGCCGGTTTCGGTCGTCAGCACGCCGGCCGTGCCCGCACCGTCCCCGATCGGATGGTTCCAGACAATCTTTCCGGTTTGATAGTCGATGGCGCGAAGGTACGCCCTCCCCGCGACACCATAGTCTGCGCCGGCCCACCCATAGGCTCCGTGCTCCGGTTTGAAGAAGTAGATCCCATAGCCATCCTGGGCGCTCACGATCAGCAAGCCGGTCTTCGGGTCAAAGCTAGGCGGACGGAAGTTGGTAGCGCCACTCTCGTTGGGTGCTACCAGGACGCCGTCTCTCGATGGATACTTGGCCGGATCGGGAATGGGATGTCCCTCCGCATCGATTCCCTTCGCCCAGTTAGCGAAGGCGAAAGGCGCAGTCAGCAGGCTCTTGCCATTGGTCCTGTCCAGCACAAAAAAGTAACCGTTGCGCGACGCCTGCATCAGCAGTTTCCGGGCCGCGCCGCGAAAAATGCCATCCACCAGCACGGGAACTTCGTTGGCATCCCAGTCGTGCGTATCGTGCGGCGAAGCCTGGAAACCCCAGACCAATTTCCCGGTGTCTGGATTGAGCGCCACAATGCTGCAAGTCCAGGGATTGTCACCTGGCCGAACCTCTCCATTGAGTACCGGCGTGGGATTCCCCGTGCCCACAAAGACCAGGTTGAGATCCGGATCGTAAGTGCCGGTCGTCCACATCTGGCCCCCCGTGGCTCCGCCGCTTTTAGGCTCCGTGCCGCCCGGAGGAGGAGTGCTGTAGAACACCCATTGCGTCGCACCGCTCTCGGCATCCACGGATTTCAACTGGCCCGGCAGATTATCGAAATCGCCCGAAACGCCGACCAGGACGTGATTCCCTACGATGAGCGGCGCGTTTGTCGACCAGTAACCTTTGCTGGAATCGGCGATCACGATGTTCCATTTCACCTCGCCGGTCGTGGCGTATAGCGCAATGAGGTGACAGTCGGGAGTGGTCAGATATACCGTGTCTTTGTAAACCGCCGCGCCACGATGGCCGATGTGGAATGCGTTGTTGGGAGGGTACTCGTAATGCCAGAGTTCTTTCGCAGTGCGGGCATCGACAGCCCAAATGTTGTCCGGGGTGGTTACGTAGAGGACACCGTGCGCCAGAATCGGCGAAGACTTGATTGACTGATCGTGGCCCGTCTGGAAGCGCCAAACCTGCTGGAGCCGCCCGGCATTTTCAGGAGTAATCTCCCTGAGGCTGCTATGCCGCCGCCCCGAGTAATCTCCGTGATAGGTGAGCCAGCTATCCGCCGGCGGGTGGAGCAGGTCCTTCGGATCGACGCTTTGCGCACATGCCGCCACAGCGAAACCGATTCCCATTCCGAGATTCAACAAAGTGCGCATGTATCCTCTTACAAGTTTCTCGTAACCTTTTACTTCAATGTGTCCAAATACGCGAAGACATTGTGCATGTCACCGTCGGTGTACTTCGCCAATTGATCGAAGTGAGCCCGCATGCGGTCGTCGATCTTAAACATCACCGCACTTTTCTCGTACGTCTGCCGTGCTCCTTCGGAATCCTGAACCACAATCGTGAACTCATCCTCGCTTGCCAACTGCGCAACCAAGATTTCGCCGGAAGCAAGTGTCAAGGTGACTTTCGGCCGCGCCGGCGCGGGCTGGCCACTGGGATAAAGCATCCGCTGCAGGAGAGCCAATCCCTGATATCTGGTCGCGATACCGGCGAGATCGCCGCTAGCGGAATGGCACCCGGAGCAACCACCCAAGCCATCGAAATAGCGGCGCCCAGCCACGGGGTCTCCGGTTGCCAGGTCCGCCGCATCTACCGAGCGGCGCCCTCCGCCAAGCGTTTCAAACTTGGTCTTCTGGTCGTGAATGAAAGCGACGATGGCGCCCACGTCGGCATTGTTCAGGTCGAAGGAGGGCATGCCCTTTTCCGGGCGCCCTTCGCGAAGCAGAGGTCCGATTCTGTCGCCACGCACGTCTCCGGCGACGAGCGCCGAACGCGTGAGGTCCGGTCCGGTCTCGCCCCCGGCTGCATCACGTCCGTGGCAGAAGCCGCATTGCGAGGTAAAGCGCAATTCGCCGGCCTGAATCTGCTCGATTGGATAAGCCTGTGGCTTCGCTGTTTGTGGCCGAGGCTGCGACGCCGGGCTTTGAGCGGGGTTACCGGACGCACCCTTAACTTGGCCCTTGGCCTGTCCGCCCTTGGCCTGTCCCTTCCCGCCACCCTTAGCTTGACCAGAGGGCTCTCCCGCGGGCCCCTGCGCAATCACGATGCCGGCCGCGAGCAGAACGACCGGCCAAATCCAGATGGTTTGTCTCATCCCCTCAGCAATACTCGCGAAATTCGCCACGGAATGCAACTCCGCATAAATCCGCGATAAACCTGGTTTCATGCCTCGATCTGGATTCCATCGGCAAAACCCACCTGCAGCGGCTGTCCGTCCGTGCGCATTGGAACCGCGGCGCCATTAAAGGTGATGTGATGGAAACTACAGGCGCGGTTACTTCTCGTCGACTCTCCGGAGAGGTTTCTTCTTTAACCATCGATGGTCATGTGACTATGTATCGTTAGAGATAGGCCTAATAGCGCGCCCCCTTTCGCATCAGAGGATGGACGAGAATGAGCGCAACCCCTCATAAGAGGTCTGTTTACCAATGGCAATGGGATCACAGAGCGGATCAAGCGAAGTGGCGCTGGATAGCAAAAATGAACTCGTACGCCGGACCGCCGGGATATCCATGAAAGGCGAATCCCAGCACGAGAAACACCATTGCTGCAAGAACGAAGACGCGCAGGGGGGACTTAATGTCATGTGCGCCGCATTGCGCGAACAGCCGAGTCTGGTGTTGATGATCGCCAGGCGGAGCAATTGAAACGCAAAATCCGGCGAGCGCGAAGGCGGTCTGCGGGGTGGCCTGCAGTAGCGAGATCGCCGCCAGAATGATGCTCCAACCCGCAACCTGCAAGAAGAATCGACGATTTGGCGCAACGCGCCACGAATGGCCTCAGCAAAATTTTGAATTATTATAACAATGCGGCGAAACCATCCATTTCCGGATGCGCGCCTGCCGATACGTTCATGTCTGACCTTACTGTACTGTTTATTTGCCCGCCCACTTCAAGATTCGTGACGGCCCTGAAGGCTCTCCCTCCGGAAGTGAAAGTCGTCGTCGGCAATACGCCCGAAGCATTTGGGAGAGAGGCCCGGGCCGAGGCGAAAGTAGTGTTGTTCAACGGCTCCTTGGGACCCATCCTGCAGAAGATCTATCCTGATTTGCACCGCGTTGAGTGGCTCCATTGCCTTTCGGCCGGTTTGGACGCGGTGCTGACTCCGGAAATGACTCAGATTCCGATTCCGCTCACCAATTCTCGAGGAGTCTTCGCCCGCTCGCTGAGCGAATTTGCGTTGGCGGGAATGCTGTATTTCGCCAAGAACCTGAACCGCATGCGCGAGGCTCAGCGGGCTCAGAAGTGGGAGCAGTTCGATATTGAAGAACTTCACGGCAGGGTGTTAGGCATCGTTGGGTACGGCGAAATAGGACGCCGTACAGCCGAGCGGGCCAAGCCCTTTGGCATGCAGGTCCATATCCTGCGCCGCCGGCCGGAACTGGCTGCCGGCGATGCACTGGTTGACCGGGTTTATGGCAGCCCTGAACTCGACTCATTGCTCGCCGCGTCGGACTACCTCTTGGTTTCCGCCCCGCTCACCGCCGAGACCCGGGGAATGCTCGGAGCCGCGCAATTGGCACAGATGAAGTCCTCCGCAGTGCTCATCAATCTGGGCCGTGGACCCGTCGTGGTGGAAACGGCGCTCATCGACGCGCTTCTTCAGAAAAAGATTCGAGGCGCGGTCCTGGACGTCTTCGATAAGGAACCGCTTCCTGCGGGCCATCCTTTCTATTCTCTGGACAATGTTCTGCTGTCCCCGCATTGCGCCGATCATACGGCCACCTGGATGGAGGAGACCATGCAGTTGTTCATCGAGAATCTGGAGCTTTTCCGCGCGGGGAAGCCGCTGAAAAACGTTACGGACAAGAAGAGTGGGTACTGATGCGGAGAAACGCCGCCGCCGATTCACAGCACGATTCACGGCAGTGTGTTGACATCCGGCGCGAACCCGTCTACGGTAAGGCGATGGCGAGGTTGCAGCGGCCCAGCAATTTTCGCTAGAGAGGAGAACGCCAATGAAGAATCGCATAGGAAGAAGAGAGCTGCTTGGCGCCGGTATTGGCCTTTGCGCGAGCCTCGGTGCCGGTTCGGCGCTCGCGCAATCATCCGAGACGGCCTCGCGCGAGCTGGGGACCGATGCGCTCGGCCGGCGCGTGGGAACTGCTGCGCACGGCAAGGAAATCCCCAAGCGGATGGCCAAGACCACCGAGCTGTTTCTCACACCACCCGGATGGCCCAATGCGATCGACATCGACCACGATCAGAAGCGAGGTTTTTGGGTTCAGGAACAGCGCCATGACAACAAGCAGGAGGCTGCGTGGCTCATCGACTGGAAGGGCAAGCTCCTCCACACGGTGATGACCAACTGCAAGGACACTAGCGGCATGTGCTTCGGCGGCGGTTATGTTTGGAGCGGAGCCAACGGCGCCTCGGAGATCGAGCACCCCACGCCACCCATCAACGGGATCTTCCAGACGGACATGAACGGTAAGCAGGTGAGTCACCGGCAGATTCCGTTCGGGCCCAAAGACGATGGCGGCGCCACGCATGGCATGACCTGGCAGCCTGACGATGGCAAAATGTGGATAGATTCTAATCGCCTTGAGGCGATGATCCGCATCGATCCCAAGACTTGGGAAGTCGATTACATTTTCCCTACAACGCGCGCTCCCGGCCTCGCCGAGCGGCTGCACGGCATCGCCTACGATGATGGCTTCATCTGGCAGGTGACCGGGCATCAGAAGGAAGGCACCACCGGCTATGAGGGTTATGTTCCCGGCCTCATCAAATACGAGGTCAAGACCGCTCAAGTCGTCCAGGTGGTGGAGTTTGTACCGGGATCCTGTGATATCCACGACGTCACGGTGTATAACGGTCAGCTTTACGGAGTTGACGCCGGCGAGCATCCCGGATGGTCGATCGACAAGCCGGCCTATCAGCATCCCGGCTTTCCGCCGCTCAACAGCCCGTCGGGCGGCTATGTTTTCCGCATCGATTTGATCTGAGAACGAAACAGCGTTGACGCGGTGAACTCACTTTTCGATTCCCGAAAGCAAAAATCAAGCCGATCCGTTTTCTCTCCAATGTGCCCTCACTAGCTTTCCGGGTCGCACGCGCTCAAAGTAGTACCAGAAGAACGCAAACGGGACGAAGGCCAGAAGTACCATGGGTAGCGGGTGCTTCTCGTATCGAATCGCCATGTAGAGCATCCAGAATGTCCCTATAGGTGATATAGAGTAAATTACCACGACCAAGAGAACAAGCAGTGAATTTTGAGGACCTTCAGTTACAATTGCCCAAAATCCAAGTCCAGCAACAAGAAGGCCGACCAGGATCCATAGAAAGAGTTTTATCATAGTCTAACGTCGGCCTTGCGCTTCGCAAGCTTGGTTTACCAAGTTGAGTTGGGCCAAAGTATCCGAGTTGAGACCCACGTCAATGATGCAAGTCCTCCTAAATATCTGTGAGATGCTCGATTTCCCCTGTGCTGTCACCAAGCCGTTCTGTTCGCACGCCCATCCGATCCAGCAGCGTCAGCCACAGGTTGGTCTGGGGCGTATCGTTGTTCGGATATACAATGTGCCGGCCCGGTTTCAGGCTGCCGTCCCCGCGGCCAAGCACCACGCAAGGCAAATTGTAATGCAAATGCTGGTTGGGGTCGCTCATGCTGCTTCCGTAAACCACCATTGAATGGTCGAGAAGAGTTCCATCGCCCTCCTGAATCGACTTAAGCTTCTGGACAAGGTAGGCGAACTGCTCCATATGATGACATTCGATCTTCGTGGCCTTCTCGATCAGTTCTGCTCTGCCGCGATGATGCGTCAGCGGGTGGTGCGCGTCGGCGAAGCCGAGTTCGGGGTAGGATCGTGTGCTGGCCTCTTTCGCGTAAAGCAACGTCGCTACCCGTGTGAGATCCGCTTGCAATGCCACGGCCAGCAAATCGTTATTGAGCGTCGCGTGCTCCACAAAGCTGGTCGGCACACCCGTGGGCTTTTCCGTTTCAGGTGTCAACTCCCGGTTTTCGACTTCCACGCGCACGATTCGCTTCTCAATCTCTCGCAGTGAGCTGAGATATTCGTCAATCTTGCGCCGATCCGATGCGCCGAGCGTTCCGATGAGCTGCCGCGTATCTTCAGCGATGAAATCCAGCATGCTCTGCCGGTTCTGCTTGAGCCGCTCTCGCACCTTGGGATCGGGATCGGTGTCTAGAGTTCCGTATAACCGCTCGAATACCAATCGCGGATTCGTCTCCGGAGGCACCGGGGTGGTGGCGTTCCGGAACGACATGTTGTTCATGTAGGCGCAACTATAGCCTCCATCGCAGGCGCCCACCGCGCGCGTAGCCTCGCAGCCCAGCTCCAGAGATGGCAAACGTGTCTGCGAAGTCATCGCCTGGGCAGCGATTTGATCCACCGAAATGCCGACATCGATGGCGGCCAGGTCGCTCACTCTCTTGGGCGCGATTCCGGTCAGGTAAGTCGCACTGGCACGCGCATGATCCCCGCCGGTGCCTTCGCCATTGCGGTGATCCAGCCCGGTGAGCACCAGCATATCTTCGCGGAAGGGTTCGAGGGGCTTGAGAATGCGTGTGATCTCGAAATTCTTGCCCACGCCGGTGGGCGTCCAGTCTTTCATCATCATGCCATTCGGTACATAACCGAAGATGAGCCGCACCGGAGTTTTTCGATCCGCCGGAGCCGCGAAGGCCGGCACCATCGCATCCAGCCAAGGCAGCGCAACCGCCGTGCCCAGCCCCCTTAGGAATGTTCGCCTTGGAAGATACTTGCGCGTCACAATCATTTTGCTACTCCTTCCCGCTGCATCTGAAATGGAGCGCTGTCGACGATCGCGAGCAATAAGCTGGAGAAATTGTAATCGTTGGCTGCCATGCGCGTAACAATCTGTTTCACGGCCGGCTGATCGGAACGGTCCAAGCCTCGGCCTAGGGCATACGTCAGCAACTTCTCAGTCAAGCCTTCGGCGAAGGTGTCCTTCTGCTGTCTCAGGACGATCTTCAGTTCGTCCGAACCGCGAAATGCCTTACCGTCCGGAAGCACGCCCGACGGGTCAATCGGGAACTTCCCATCCAGAGACCGCCAGGCGCCCACGGCGTCGAAGTTCTCGAATCCGAAGCCGAGGGGATCCATCCTTGCATGACAGGAGGCGCATACGGCGTTCTTCCGATGCTGTTCCAATTGCTGGCGGAGCGATGCCGAGGAACCGACGGCGTCTTCGTCCAGGCTAGGCACGTTGGCAGGAGGCGGCGGAGGAGGAGAGTTCAAGATGTTATCGAGAATCCATTTCCCGCGCAGCACCGGCGAGGTGCGGTTTCCATACGACGAAACTTCGAGCACGCTGGCCTGCGTGAGGATGCCGCTGCGCCCGGTCCCCGATAGATCCACTTTCCGGAACTCCGAGCCTTGAACGCCTGGAATGCCGTAATGCCGCGCTAGGCGCTCGTTCAAAAACGAGTACGGACCGTCAATGAAATCCAATACGCTCCGATCCTCCCGCATGACGTACTGAAAGAACAATTCTGTTTCTTTCAACATTGACGCACGCAGATACTCATCGAAATCCGGGAACCGCTCCCGGTCCGGTTGCGCCGATTCCAGGCGCCGGATCTCCAGCCATTGGCCCGCGAAGTTCTCTACCAGCGCCCAAGCCTTAGGATCGGCCAGCATGCGTCTCGCTTGCGCGTTGAGCAACTCCGGGTTACGCAGCGTCCCTTTTTCGGCCGCACGCAATAGTTCTTCATCCGGCATGCTGCTCCATAGAAAGTACGACAACTTCGACGCCAGCGCGTACTCGTCGGCGGCGGGGCCCTCAATCCGGAACAGGAAGTTGGGCGATGCCAGCATGGTGGCTATCGCCAGCGAGATTCCTTCCTCGAAAGATCCTCCTCGTTTTTGAGCTCCATCTGAAACTGCCACGAGCCGATCCACCTTCTCCGGACTCACCGGGCCTCGGAACGCCCGGTACGCCAGATTGGCGACTATCTTGCGTTGACATGACGGTAGGTGATGGCCGTCGAGATGACCGCAGGTGTAAATCTTCCGCAGGCTCTCCGGCGAAGTCCCCTGCTTAAACTCGTAGGGCCCGGTGATATCCACTTCATGCACGGAAAGGCCATTGAACGTCGGGGTGCGCGAAGCCGCCTCCTTCGCGCTTTGGATTGCTTCGTTCCTCCTGGCGATTCTCTCCGGCGTGGTCGGATTGGCATTTCCGTCATTCGGGTCATCCAGCGCCTTGAGGGCGGCCGCCAAACATTGCGGACCTCCGACGGGACCAAGCCTGCAAGGGTCAAAGGGCCTGTGGGAGGGATTCGGCCCTCGGAACAAGGCAGGCAGGCCGTCAAACTGATTCGGAAATGCAGCCACCAACTCATGCGGCCCCGCCGCAATCTTCAAGCGAACATCCCAATGATCGGGCCGCCGTTCGAAGCCCGACTGTTCCACGTCCACGTCAACTTGAAAGGTTTTAATCAGCTTGCCATCCAGCCAAACGGTCATTTGTCCGGGTTCCGATCCAATCGGCCGAAAGCCCGCGCCCGCTATTCGTATTAGGTATTCGCCGTCCGCCGGAAAGACATGCGTCTTGTGAAATGATCCCGGCTGCGATAGCCCGGACCGATCATAATCGGCCATCGAATAATAGGCCGGGAAGGGAATCAGAGTACGGTTGGTCGTTTCCATCCGGCGCGGCAATGGCGGCAGGTACACAGTGGTCAAAGTCTTCAGGTTGGGTCCGAAGACCGCCGTACGGGCGATCTGCTCCGCGGTCGCGAGGTACTTCTCCATCAGCAAGGGGGACACCGAGAGCGCTTGCGCAATATTATCGAATCCATATGCCGAGTCGTCCTGCGGGAAGTCATCGGCTGGCCGGACGTCCACGCCCAATAGGTCGCGCACCGTATTGTTGTATTCGACGCGATTCAGCCGCCGAGCCGTCACGCGCCGAGGATCGCTCCTGGCCTGACGGTCCAGATCCGTTTCAATCCAGTTCGTAACCGCCTTCAATTCCTCCGCGCTCGGACGCGGCAATGCTTTAGGCGGCATTTCGCCAGTATGCAATTTTTTCAGGATCTTTTCCGCTTCGTCCCGGTCCTGGAAGAATAAAGAGGTGCTCTTATAGGCCTCGAAATTCAACCCTCCGCTGCTCAACCTCGAATTGTGGCAGGCGTAACAGTTCTTGGCGAAAAATGGCTGAACTGACTTGATGAAGGTAGCGTCCGCAGGCGACTCCTGTCCGGCCGCCGGCGCCGCGGCCAACCCGAGCATGATAATCGCGGCGGCTGCTTGGGCGGCAAACAATGCGGCCCGAAACAAGTTACTTCGGATCAAAGACAATGCCTCCATCGGGCGTGCGAACCGAGACGCCCACTTCACCATCTAAACCGTTTGCTTACAAGGTGATCTGGAAGATCAGTATACACCCGCGTCCCCCGGCTGGGAATGGGCCCAACCTTGTTTGCGTATTCAGCCGGCCTAAGAGGATCAGGTCATGCATCCTAAATTGCTGGAATGCATCCAATTGAGCATGAAAGCCATGGAGCGGGCCTACACAGAACTGCTGAACGAATACCGGATCGCTCTGGGTTTGTGGTCTGACGCACGCGCTCATTATTCGCCGGATGAACCCGAGGTAGCGGCGGCCACAAGTCATCTGGAGGCGGTCGAGCAGGAACTCGCGTCCTTTAGCCAACCCGCCTTAGCGGCCTGATCGGTCACTTGTTCGACGGTAGCGCCAAGGCGCTCCGTTGCTGGCCGCGCGGTGGGCTGCCCGGTTCCTCGGACAATCGAACGCCTGCACTTCTCCTTTCGCTATAGTCGAAAGGAGCTTTTCGCATGCGGACTATCCGGAGAATCGCACTGTGGGGATGCTTCGCTCTGGTGAGTCTAGCGGGCTTGATCTACCTCGCCGATGACCTCTATGCGCGTTCCCGGGGACGGCCAGTCGAACACATACAGGTGGGTCGTGTATACGCTGCGGTGAACCGCTATAACCAGGTAGAGTACTCGATTGGCACGCCAGCGATTGAGACGTGCGTCGAAGCGCTTATGCCACATTTCGGCTACACTCCATGCTGGTACCTGCAGCGGCACACTATTCAACAGATCGGTCCGTGAATGATGCCGTATCTGCCAAATGGAAGGCTCAGCCGAGAGGAGCGCCCTAAGCCGCATTAGGAGATGTCAAGGGTGTGGCGCAGGTCGCGGATTCGAGAAGAACTCTGTGAAGAACTCCTCTTTGGCTTTGCTTCCCGCAATACGGATCGGAGCGGTTGTGTCACCGACTTCCATGGTCATGCCGGGTTTCTCGCTGACCGAAGGCCAGTGAGGCAGGCCCTTGCCATTGGGATCGCCCGTTGTCGCAAAATTGGCCCAGTAAGAGGACATCATTTCGGCAATCTTATGATCGGCATCCGTAAAGGGCCGGTCGGACTTAGCGAGCGAGTTGAACACATACGGGACTTCCGACGTATGAAAAGCGCCGTACTTATCGGCATCGGGTCCAGGCAGGGTGTGATCCCAGTAGTAGGTGAAGACTTTGGTTTTCGCGGTTTTGGCCCGATTCAGCGCCCACAGATACATCGACGTACGCATCTGGTCGCGCGCGCTGGCGTTCTGCGATAGCCCGGCTTGGTCGTTGGAGGAACCTGCGGGATACAACTTTAGGAAAGCGCCGGACATATCGCCATAGCGTTGACTTGCGCTCTTCTTGAATGCCTCGACCGACGTATCGGGATGCGGCACGCCCCCTCCAAGATCGTCTTTGTTGAGGCCAGTCAATTCCGGGACGTCGTTTTGCTTTCCCTGAGCGAAGATCTCGTTGGGCAAGGCCGGAAGGAGATGGCCGTCGACCACGGGCCCAAAACGCAGCGGGGCATCGCTACCGGCAACCGTGACCGGCGTCATGAGATCCTTCCACGAAATCGCTCTCAGATCCGCCAGTGAATGCGCGCCCTTCGCCTCGGCGAAGCGGACGCCATCTTTCTCCTGCTCGGCGAGCGTGCGCAAGGCGGCCGCAATATTTGATCCGCTTTCCTCAATGGCCCCGGCGAAGAGACCCTTCGCGGAGGGCGATGCAACCAGAGTGTGAGCGTCGGAGGCGCCGGCCGATTGTCCGGCGATCGTAACCCGCGCCGGATCTCCGCCAAAAGCCGCTATATTGTCACGTACCCACTGCAGTGCGGCTACTTGGTCGAGAATTCCGTAATTGCCCGAAGTGTCCGACTCCTTGGTCAGCGCAGGATGTGTGAAGAAGCCGAATACGCCGAGCCGGTAATTGATGGTGACAACCACAAGGCCCTTCTTCGCCAGGTTCTCTCCATCGTAAACCGGAACCGAGGCACTGCCCTCTACATTGCCGCCGCCATACATCCAGAGAAGCACCGGGCGTTTCTCGGCGGCGGAGTTGGCGGGAGTCCAGATATTCAGATACAGACAGTCCTCGCTGATCTCGCCATGGGCCATGAACTCGAAGGTCCAGGGTTTTCGCTCGGTGACAATGTTTTGAACGCAACTGGCGGAAAACTGATCGGTCTTGCGGACGCCTTGCCAGGCGGCAGGCCGGCGGGGTGCGCGCCAACGCAGATCGCCCACCGGCGGCGCCGCGTACGGGATCCCCTTGAATACCGCAATGGAAGAATCACTCGAGACCGCGCCGGCAATCAGGCCGGTTTTGACCTTTACAGGCTGCTGAATCGCCGCTGCAGAAGGTAGTGTCGCCAAAGCTACCGCCAGAAAAACTTTGTAGAGTCGCCGATTCATTATGTATTCCCTTTCAATTCCCGCCACCGTCCGCTATTATAGCCAGCCAACCCCCGTGCGGGCTTCTCCATTTGAACCCTCTCCCTTGGCCGGCCTTTCCTCGCGCGGAGTGATGTAGTATAAGCGAGGGCTACGGACACTTGCGAATAGCGCAAAACGCAGAACGTAGATTTGAAGTGGAAAGGGCCGTGAAAATGACAACGAAAATTGCAGCCATGAGCCTCGTGGCCGGCTTTTGCGCGACGCTTGCTTTTGCCCAGGGCGACGCACCCGGTGGCCGCGGCCGTCGCGGTCCGGCGCAATATTGGTGGGTGAACAAGACCGAGGGCGGGGTTTACAAGCCGCCGATGCGACCTTTGTGGAAGCTATCCGATCTGAAGCAAATGCATGCCGGCCAAAACAACTGGCGGGAACAAATCATCCTCGATCCGGAACAAGACGCGACCTACAATTCCGCGGCGGCGGGCACCAAGTTCGATGCCCGCATGCATTCGGACACGCCTAGCGTCTTCGTGGTAGTCGCCGGTGAAGTCCATTTCACCGTCGAAGGCCAGCCGCCAGCCATCGCCCGGCGCGGATCCATCGTGAACATCATGAAGAACACCATCTTTTCGTACGACGTTGCGGGCGACCAGAATGCGCTTTGGGTCGAAGTCAATCCCACTAACTATAAGACCGTCTACCCCGCTGAAGGGCCGCCGCCTCCGCCGAGCAAGGACGGCAAGGTCGTGAAAGTAGCGTTCAGTCATACTCCCGCCGCCTACACGAAGCCGAATCAGCTCGAATGGAACACGTTCGACGATGGCATCGCCAAATGCGCAGGGAGGGGCGCAGTAGTGGTTGACGATCACCTGTTCGCCGATCCGCTACTGGGCTATGTCAATCCTGCCGACAACAAATGCGGTACGGGCAAGCTCAATATCGGCAGCGGCCCCGACAAGCCCGATGCCCCCGCCTTCAATCCCCACTCCACCTTCGGACATGTGCACCCGGGTCCGGCGGAATGGTGGATTGTGCAGGTTGGCGCCATCAGCGGCAAGTTTGAAAACGCGGGCCAGTTTCACGCCGTGGAGGGTGACGTTCTTTATGCAGCCCCGATGAGCTGGCACCAGATGGCTGCCGAAGCCCCTTCCGGCCCGTCGGTTCGGTTGGCGATGGGTGGCTATCAACTCATCAACATGAACAATACCGAAAGCCCTGGCAATGCAGGAACCCAGTAAACAGGGAGACGCATGACGTAGGTTCGGCGTCACTTCAATTTGACGGGTATACATCAATTGATCCAGATGTCGGTGCTCACGCCACCGGGTTCCAACGCGAAGCTGCCTCTGTACAAGTCTGTAGGAGAGATGGCGCGCCTCCCGACGCGGCGAGTCCGACAGTCTGGAGTATACTGTCAGCCAAAGTGAATCCGAAATGAAAATCTCAGAGAAACAGGCATCGATAGTGATTTTCAACACGCAGGGGGTTGTGTGGCTCTCCTTTACGTGACGTTTATATTTTTGGCTGGACTGCAGTTGCAGGCTCAGTGGGTGAAGCCGCCAAATCCAGGAGTGCCGCGCACCGCAGACGGTAAGCCCAACCTCCGCGCACCCACGCCGCGCACAGCCGAGGGTAAGCCGGATCTGTCCGGCATGTGGCAATCCAACTTCAAGTTCAATAACAACCTCGCCGCGGATCTTAAGCCGGATGCCGTGCCCATGACGTCCTGGGGCCAAGCCTTATACAAGGAGCGCCTCGCGAACAATAGTAAGGACGATCCCGAAGCATATTGCCTTCCCGCCGGAGTACCGCGCGCGACCGCTGCAGGCGGTCTTCCCAGCAGGATCGTTCAAACATCCGACATGATTGTCATCCTGCAGGAGAGCAAGACCATGTTCCGCCAGATTTACCTGGATGGCCGCACACTGCAAAAGGATCCCCAGCCGACGTGGATGGGATATTCGACCGGCACTTGGGAAGGCGATGTGCTCGTGGTCCGAACCGTCGGGTTTAACGAACAAACCTGGTTGGATGACGTGGGCCACCCGCATTCGGAAGCTCTGCGCGTCACCGAGCGGTATAGGCGACCCGACTATGGACACTTGTTCATCGACATCACGGTCGAGGATCAAAAAGCCTATTCGCGACCGTGGACCGTCACCGAGGACTTGCGCCTGGACCCCGAAGGCGATCTTATCGAGTACGTCTGCAACGAAAACGAGCGCGATGTGAGACATCTCGTAGGGAAGTAGTGCACGACACCATCTTTCCAGTACCGATATCGTGGGTTGGGTATTCATGCGAATCTAGGGCTATATGGCTTTAACAGAGAGAGGATTTACGATCCCGGAGATCATGTTGATCGCAGGAACTCGCGTTGCACTCGGCGTTGGCCTTGGTTTGTTGATTTCGGATCGGCTCAATAGAGATCAACGGAAGGGCGCAGGACTGGCACTCCTGTCAGTGGGTGTCTTGACTACGATCCCGATAGTGAAAGGTGTGCTTTCTAAGCCATCCGTCGCCCTAAACCATTGGCCGCCCGACTAGGATTTGCGATACCGATCCACTTGCGATCGTTAAGCACCAAATCTCTCAAGGGCACGAGCTCTTGCTTTTGCCGCTTCTTCCTCTCGACTCTTGGGTGGCGCCGTCGTTTCAAGCGAATGGAGTAAGCGCGTTGAGACCGCGGCGATCTCATCGACTGCTGCGAGGAACGCGCTTTCGTTCGCCTTCGACGGCTTGTTAAGGCCGCTGATTTTCCTGACGAACTGGAGTGAGGCGGCTCGAACCTCTTCCTGAGTGACCGGCGGATCGAAGTTGAAGAGCGTCTTGATATTCCTGCACATCCTGACCCCAAGGTAGCAAACTTCCAGCGGCGGGCCTGACATCCCAGGTGGTCTCCCAGCCAGCCACTAGTACTCTAAACTCCTTGGAGCTAAGTGACGATACCTAGTCGAATAGGAACACCAAAAAGAAATCATGCGCCGAGGAACGTTATGGCGCAAGCAGATTGTGTTGCTTACGGAGATTGCCACGGTGTCTCTGACGTCTCGCGAAATGGCCGTCGTACATGTGTGACTCAACGAGCAGATCAATAGATCCTCGATTCGGGGTCAATGTTCCACGTTCCGACGGCCGTAGCATGGAACCAGCGACGCGTTTTCGCTTCGCCATCACATGGACGTCTCTGACTGCTCATCTTGAACTCCGCGAAGCCGCTGAATGGACGTGGGCGGTTCGCGAGGAGCCTGTCCAGCGAGCGAAACAATCAAGCCTGCCCGTCCTCACGGACGTCGCAGTTCCTCCGCTGATCCAGAGACCAGACACTCGATTCGATTCGCGCGCCCGCTGGGAGATGGTCGTTCCCAAGATGGTTCGTGCTGACCGTTTGCCGCCGGCATTAACCGAAGCGGCGCCGCTTACAGACCACCGCAATGGTGACGCTCATTCGCCCATTGCCATCCCGACGTTTGCTAGTGCAGGTAACCCGCTATCCCCGCTACTTTCGCGAGTCTTAGCGGCAATAGGGCGGCGTACCAGACCACTTCTCGCGGCACCGGCCAACCCTGCGGAGACCGAGCCCTTCTGGTCCCGTCCTGACGCACCGCAGTCGACCATTGCAAACGGTCGGGCGAGACGCATGCAAGTCTTGCAGTTGAACGCGCCGAGATCCCCCATCCCGGCTAGGAATCAGATTGCAGAGACCGCCGGCATCAACGATCGGAGCGCGGTAAGGGAGTTGTTGCTAGCCAAAATCACTGGTACCCTTCGCAACCATCCGTGGGATGTTGACTCAACGTCTGAACGAGGAACAGCGGTGGACGAAGGCCCCGGTAAGGGACGAACTCGGGAGTCCATGCTCTTATGAGCAACACTAACTCCGGAGCAGAAGGCAGGCAAAGTGTCCCCAGCCAACTGGAGGCCGCCTTGCAATTGCGCTCGGCCGGCCTGCTAGCTGAGGCGGTCGATATGCTGACCAGCCCTGGCGAATACAATACTTATCTTTGCGCTCTGCGTGCTGAGATTGAGTTTGCATTGGGTCGTTTTCAGGACGCAGCTCTGAGTTACTTTTCAATTACTATTTCCGATCCGGACAATTCGAATGCGCACTATAACCTGGCGCTCTGCCTCGAACGTTGCGGACGTTGGGATGTGGCCACCGAGGCCTTCCAGAGGGTGCTACGGCTGGATGCGGAGCGGGAAGATGCGCGCCTCGGGCTGGGCGCCTGTCTACTGCATCTGAATCGCGTCGAAGAAGCTTTAGCGATTTTCGATCGACGCGGCCGGGACTTGGAGCCCGGACCCGCTCTCATCGGCAAAGCGGTCGCCCTGCAATTGCTGCATCGTTTCGATGAGGCCAGGACGGCATACTCAGCGATGCTAGCTTCCGACCCCAATTCGGAGGAAGTTTTGTCCAACTTGATCGCGATGGGAATCGAGACTGACGATCTGAAGCGGGTCCGGGACCATTCGCTGCACTTGCTCGAAATCTGCCCGAATTCCACGGTGGCCCTGCAAGGTCTTGCGACCGTGGCTTTCGCCGCTTCGGACCATCCGGCCGCGGCTGCATACTGCGATCGAATTTTGGATTTGGCTCCCGCCTGTTTGGAAGCTTGGAACAACTTTCGAATTGCGATGGACCACTCCGCGTTCAGCCCCTCTGAACCGGCTCTCGCTATGCGTACTGGAGGAAAACAATGAATCGTTTGCGCGTTCGTGTCGAATTGAACCGGCGCAAGACCGGCGTACCGCTGGAAGAACTCGTGAGCGTCGTGGAAGAAACGCGAAAGTTCTTTCACCTGCTCGCCGAAGACGTCGAAATACCGGTGGACCGCGGAGAGTGGCAAGCCTCAAACTTCGATCCGGAGTCGCTCAATTTCACGGCGGAGTATAACGGGCCGGCATCTGCCGAGCAGATCCGGGCCTTCGGTTCTGCCTTCGGCGGCGCCACTTCATTGCGCCGTGAGACCATCGCCCAATTCACTCACATAGCGGATTTCATCGAAGAAGATGAGCTGGTTGGCTTCGGGCTGTACCAGTCCGATCAGGAGAGCGAGCCGTCCGATTGGCGGTGCCTTTCCCGGCGCGATGCCTTGCGATTTGGCGACGAGATTCGGTTGTTGGCCAAGGCCGCCGGAGATTCCGGAGGAGAGGCTCCAATGCCTGCGGTCATGAATGGAAGTGTCGGGGGGCGGCGTCTCTTCAAGGACCGGCGGGAGCGCGAGGTACTGGCGGCTGATCCATCTAAGTGGATTCGTGACGTGGAGTCCAGTTTGTCGAGACGGATTGGCCTTCTGGAGCGCGAGATCGAAACTCATGCGCACAAGATGCAAGGCCTTGGCAATACTCAGGAAGCCGCCGACGAAAGATTCCTAAAACTCCTCGGCGCAATGGAGTCCTTCTGGAGCCAGGCTCCCCGGCAGTTGCCGCCGATCGGGCCGGAACCAGCCGCATACGGGCGCGCAAGCTTAGGCGATGGTTCGCAAACGGGTGCAGGAGGTCTACTCGCGTCTGCGCCTCCGGCCTCGCCCCCGAAGTCACGGCGTCGGTGGAGATTGGGTTTAGCGTTTGCGGTCGCAGGGCTCATCCTTGCGGTCGTGGGATTCTCGAAAATGGAGGGAGAGTGGTCGCGATTGTCCAGGTCCATTGATTTCCTGCGAATAACCAAACCCGCTTCGGCGTCATCGATTCAACCCACTGCCGAATCCTCGAACGCTCAATTGGTTAAGGCCGCCCTCGGACCTTCGGCACCTGATGGAAGTCAAGCGTTCTCCGCGGACCAACGGAAAACGGTTTCATCTGGCTCAGCATCTACCTTGGCTAACGATTCGCCGCAAATTCAGGTTCCGCGGTCACGATCCGAATCCGGAGCTGGTTCCCCTCGCCAGGACCCGAGCGCGCAGATGATCCGTCAGATTTCACTGGAAGTTCCGCCTGACTTCAAGACGATGATCAGGGAGCAAGTGCTGATCAATGTAACCGTAGACATCGATCAGAGAGGAAAGGTTATCGCTGCCGAAGTGGCGTCAACGAAGGGCGAAGAAGCCGTTCTGCTCACAACCGAGGCTCTCAAAGCCGCCCGCCGGTTTCGCTTTCGGCCTAATCGACGAGGCAACAAGGCAGTCGCGAGCCAAACGGTCCTGACTTTCGTCTTCGACCCGCAAACAGAGGCTTTGCTGCCAGAAGGTCTCCCATCCGGAAACTAGGTTGATCGCAGTGCGCGACAGAGGAAAGACGCGCCGTTCCGGCGCTTGTTGTGCGCTTACGCGATTGGCTGGAGGGTAGTCGTCGTATGTGAGTTTCTGATCGCTGCGATGGAAGCACCAAACGGAAAAGGGCGGCGGCACCAGGCAGGACACAACCAGCGCCGCCCAGCATGCCCGGCGTTCCCAATTCCGCGCTAGCATAGTCCCATGCGATTGCTACTGCTTTCGACGATCACTGTTTCCATGGCTGTCCTGCTATCGGCTCAGCCCAAGGGGGGCGCCGCCCCGCCGGCCATGACCTTGACCATTCCAGGCTTTCCCGACGGCGGCCAGATTCCCGTTAAGTTCAGCCAGGCCGCTCCGGGTGTTGCCGTCGGTGAGGGTACGTCGCCGGCGATGAACTGGGCTAACGCGCCTGCTGGCACGCTGAGCTTCTTCCTCAACATGCACGACATGGATCTCGCCCGCAACAAGACTACTGACGATCAGGCGCACTGGGTGGTTTGGAACATTCCGGCGACCGCGACCGGCTTGCCCGAAGGCGTAGCCAAGGGTTCGCAATTGCCCGACGGAAGCTACCAGATCAGCGCCACCGGACCCATGTACCGCGGTCCGGGAGCGGGGGCAAATGGTCCGTTCCACCACTATGTGTTTGAGCTCTTCGCCCTGGACACCAAGCTGGACGTGAAACCAACGGCCGACGCTTTCGAGACGCGCGCCAACGTGATGAAAGCGATTCAGGGTCACATCCTGACGAAAGCGGTCTACGGGGGCCTGTTCCGGCGGCCCAACTAATGCCGCGGCCAGAGTGCTGCGCGCCTCCAGCACCGGCCATGACATCGATCAAGGAGGACATCAATTATGGGTTCGACAAGACGCACCGTACTGGCAGCGGGAGCCGCCGCGGCGGCAACCGCTGCAGTGCCGAGCGTATTTGCCCAGAAGGCAGGGAAGGGAGGAGCTGCCATGCCGTTCTACGAAAAGGGCTCCGTTCGCATCCACTTTGAGGAGGCCGGTTCCGGCTTCCCCTTGTTGCTCATCGCCGGCGGGGGATTGAATTCGACGATTTCCGGCTTGACCAACCCCTTCAGCGCGATCGAGGAGTTCAAGGGCGAGTTCCGTTGCATCGCGTCGGACCTGCGCAACGCCAATGGCGGCCAGTCGTCCGGCCCGCTCGAGATCGACCGGCCGTGGGATGCATATACCGATGACCATCTCGGACTGATGGATCACCTGGGCATCCAGAAGTTCATGGTGATGGGCTTCTGCATTGGCGGTCCCTTCATCTGGAACCTCTTGCGTCGGGCGCCGGATCGCATTGTCGCAGCCGTGCTGGCGCAGCCCAGCGGGTCGCGTCCGGAGATGCGCGACCTCTTCTACGAAACCAACATGAAGGGCTGGGGCCCGGACTTGGTCAAGCGCCGGCCCGACGTCACGATGGAGACGGTCGACAAATTCCTGACCAAGATGTACCGCACCAACCCCGACTTCGTCTTCACCGTGACGCGCGATTTTGTGCGCCATTGCCAGACGCCGGTACTGATTCTGCCGGATGATATCCCGCCTCATCCGTACGCCGTCGCCATGGAGGCCGCGATGCTCGCACCCAACGCCGAAGTGAGCATGTTCCCATGGAAGGAGCCCAAGGAGCGGATTCCCCTGGCGGTGCGCCAAATACGTTCCTTCCTCCGGGCACATCGCCCTGCTTCTGCTTAGAGACGGCGGTGTTGATACGCAAGCGCGGCAGGCGCCCCTTGTGCCACGTTGCCATTAGTTCCGCGCGAGGCACGGTTTCCTTTCAGAAGTAGGCCTAGGATAATCAGGTCGGCGCCGGTTCAAGCAGAATTGTGATGCCTCTGTAGGCAGCGGCATGGTATGACGATAGAGAATTGTGGAAACACAATTCACGACAATTTGTTGCTTCGTGCTTGCGATCGTAGTCGGATACTTCGCAGGCCGCACGATTGGCGTCTGAAGCGGTCGGATCCCCCAACCGTTTCCCGCCCCTCGCTGAGCTTATAGGGTCAGGCCGCGCGCCGAATCGCGTGGTACACGACAAGCACCACGATGGCGCCTACTACAGCCACCATGAGGCTATAAAGATTCAGGCCCGTGACCCCGCTCGCGCCGAATGTATTGAAAAGCCATCCTCCTGCGATGGCTCCGACGATTCCGAGAATGAGGTCGAGAACCAGCCCCTCACCTCTCTTGTTGACAATCTTACTGCCGATGAAGCCGGCAATGAGCCCTAGGATGATCCAAGCGAAAATCGACATTTGTATTCCTCCGGTAGTCAACTACCGTCGAATCCGTCAAATGACGAATCCGGCAGCCTGCAAGTATACATGAACCTCGACCCGTACAGTCGCCGCGATGCTCGCCAGCGGCTGGCCGAGCGCTCGAATCCAGGGCGGCAATGATGTGCTGGGTGTATACTGATACGGCTTTGGAAATGGATATACCCACTTTGCGGTTCCGTTAGCAGTTCGACACCCTGCTGATTTCGACTACGTTGGGTGGAATAGAGAGGAATAACTTATGATGCCCCTATCGAAAAGAGCATTTGCGGAATTCATCGGCACATTTTGGTTGGTCTTCGGCGGATGCGGGAGCGCGGTGCTAGCCGCGGCCTTCCCGAGCCTGGGGATCGGCTTCGCGGGTGTTGCTCTGGCGTTTGGACTTACGGTCCTGACGATGGCGTTTGCGATTGGCCACATTTCAGGATGCCACTTGAACCCCGCCGTGTCGGTGGGCCTGGTGGTGGGCAAGCGGTTCCCTGTGTCGGAACTGCCGGCGTATGTTGTCGCGCAGGTGCTCGGAGGCATTGCCGGATCCGCGGTCTTATACATGATTGCGAAGGGCAAAGAAGGATTCAGCCTGGCGGGCGGATTCGCGTCGAATGGATACGCTGAGCATTCTCCTGGAGGCTACAACCTGGCGGCCTGCCTGACCGCCGAGTTGGTGCTTACGTTCATGTTCCTTATGATCATCCTGGGGGCGACCGATGTTCGCGCTCCGAAAGGCTTCGCGCCGATCGCGATTGGCCTCGGGTTGACGCTCATTCATCTGATCGGGATTCCGGTGACGAATTTGTCAGTGAATCCGGCACGAAGTACAGGACCAGCAGTATTCGTGGGCGGGTGGGCGCTCGAGCAGTTATGGCTGTTCTGGGTGGCGCCCGTGATTGGCGCGGCCGTGGCCGGCATGGTTTATTCGGTTTTTGCGACCCAACCGGAGCCTTCGGCGCGCGAGAGCATGTCGGCGTCCGCCTAAGTTCTGTTCACGGCAAGTTTCCGGCCCGCGAGGCAAGCATAAGTTTCGCTAGCCTTAACGGGCGACGATAATGACGGCACGCTGTTTGACCGCGCGATGATTACCTGCGGCGGCCTGTCTCGGAAAAGATCACGATCACGACATCCTGCCGCTGGTCATCACGAGCCGCGGCAACGGCTTATTTAACCTCGGCATCCCGGACTGGGGTGCTTCTGGATTGGCTAAACTGAGACGATTCCGTCAGATGCCCCTCCAGCCCAACGGCAAGCTTGGACCCTACGAAATTCTCACCCCCATCGGCGCGGGCGGCTTTCACAAAACACTTGCCGCAACCGCGGCGGTGGGTTAAGTTCATAAATGCCCGTGCCCACGCTCCAGGAGCAATTCGGCCAGATCGACATCTATTTCTTCGACCAGCTTCTGAAAGGCCGCATCTCCCCCGGAATGCGAATACTGGACGCCGGATGCGGTTCGGGTCGAAACATCGTTTACCTTCTGCGGGAAGGGTACGAAGTCTACGCGGCGGACTCGGACCCGCAGTCCGTGGATCGCGTCCGCTCCCTCGCCCGTATCCTCGCGCCTGCGCTTCCAGAGTCGAATTTCCGAGTCGAAGCCGTCGAACGTATGTCTTTCGACGATGCGTTCGCGGATGTGGTCGTCAACAACACCGTCCTCCATTTCGCCCGCAACGACGCGCACTTTGAGTCTATGCTGGACGAATCGTGGCGGGTCCTAAAGCCTGGAGGGCTCTTCTTCTGCCGCCTCGGATCCTCCATCGGCATGGAGAGCCAGATAGAGCACATCAAAGGACGGCGCTACAAGTCGCCAGATGGTTCGGAGCGGTATCTGGTGGACGAAGCGCTGCTCGGCTCGATCACCGAACGGTTAGGCGGCGAACTGGCCGACCCGTTGAAGACCACGGTGGTCCAAAATCAACGCTCGATGACCACTTGGGTGTTGCGGAAGAAACTGCTCTGAAAGGAGCAGACCTGCTTCATCGCCTGGTTCGGTGCGGATCGTGGACACCGGGTCGTCCATCTGTCCCTTATCGGTCCAGCCGTGCACTCATCGCCCTTTAGTTCGACGCCGATTCCGTCATTCGCTGCCGACCGAATGCGCCTCTTGCAGCCCAGATGTCCTGGCTGTTCCAGGTGGGGTCAGCGTTTTCGGCTCGCCAGGAGTATACTTGACACTGCAAGGAGGGAAGATGAACTATAGATGCCTCTCTTTTGTAGCTGGACTCGCCGCGCTAGTTTCACTGGCGCAAGGACAAGTCGCTCCACAATCGGTCTCGGCGAAAACCAAAGCTGTAAAGCAGACTTGGACACCGCCCCGAACCGCTGACGGACATCCCGACCTTCAGGGGTTTTGGGCCAACAACACCGCAACGCCGCTCGAACGGCCGAAAGAACTGGCGGGCCGGGACCATCTGACCGACCAGGAGGTGGCTGCGTTCAAGCAGAAGGCGGCGGAGCTCTTCAACGGCAAGGGAGACGCGGCGTTCGGCGATACCGTATTTCAAACCGTGCTCGCGAACGTCACCGGCACTAAAGCCGGCTTCAAGAGCGTCGATGGCGACACCGGCGACTACAGCTCGGTCTGGACGGTCGAGAGGGAGTGGGATAACCGAACCTCACTTATTACCGATCCGCCTGACGGGCGGATGCCTCCTATGACGCCCGAGGGGCAAAAGAGACGTGAGGCAAATGCAGCAGCGACGAAGCGTCCGGCCGAGGGTCCAGAAGACCGGTCATTGGCAGAGCGTTGTATCACGTATGGCTCACCGCAGTTGACTGCGGGATATCAAAGCTACTATCAGATTCTGCAGACTCCCACTTCGGTATCGTTCATGACGGAGATGATTCACGATGTCCGCGTGATTCCGCTTAACGGGGGGCCCCATCTCCCATCTAACGTCCATCAGTGGCTTGGCGACTCGCGCGGCCATTGGGAAGGCGATACGCTGGTCGTCGACACCACCAACTATAAACCGCGCAGCTTCATGGGCATATCCAGCGAAAAGCTTCACGTGACGGAGCGCTTCTCCCGCACTGGCCCGGTGAGTCTGAAATACGAAATCACGATCGATGACCCGGGGACATGGACGAAGCCATGGAGCCTAATGATCCCTTGGAGCCACTCTCCCAAGCCGATCTACGAGTACGCCTGCCACGAGGGCAATATCGGCATGGTGGGTATCCTGGCCGGGGCTCGCGCGGAGGAGCGGGCCGCTTTGAGCAAACAGAAATAGATTCGTCGCCCTAGAGCTGGCGGTCGACCAGTCGAACCTGTCCGGGATAGAATAATCGAAATGCGATTACTGAAAACAGTCACTCTGGTCCTCGCGGGCTCGACGTTGTTTCCGGCGCTAAGCGCCCAGGACCGAATGCTAGTGTGGGCGCCACTGCCGGTGGAACCCAACCCGTGGGTAGCGCCTAACAAACCTATAACCCGGTTGTCCGAGCTTCGCTCGAAGCACGCGGGCCAGCAGAGCTGGACGGAAACCGTGGTCAGCGATAACCTCTTTCACGCGGATTACATCTCGATGGCGCCCGGCGCCAAGACGCCGCGGCGCCTCCACCCGGACAATCGTGCATGGTGGATCGTGCAGGACGGGCAGATTCGGTTCACTATCGAGGGTCAGGAGCCGTTTGTCGCGTCGAAAGGATTTATGGTACAGGTGCCGCACCGCTTGGTCTACAGCATGGAGACTGTCGGCGATACGCCGTCACTGCGGCTCGAAGTCACGGTGGCAAACTCCAACACCATGTATCCCATCGATGAGACGCCCACTCCGGTTGCAGGCGTGAAGTACGTGAGGGCGCGGGTTGCAACCGTGAAGGGATCGTACAACAAGGCGAACGTGCCTTTTATCGACTACAACCAGACCATCGCCGGAAACGCCAAGCCAAAACCGAATCAAGACCAATTTATCGGGGACCCGCACGGAATCGCCAACATCATCCGCGGCGATCCGAAGAAGCAGGCGCCGGCGCGAGATGAGGATAAGGGCCATCTGCATGAGACTGGCCCCGAGTTCTGGTTCATGCTGGAGGGGCAGACGGAGTTCAAAATTGGGTCGGTCCCGGTCTTCGTTGCCGACCAGGGGGACGTCGTATACGCGCCGGCCAAGACCTGGCATCGGATCCGATTCGTGGGCAATTCAATGTCGACACGGCTGGCCATCGTCGGATATCCCAACTCCCATGTCTTCCAGCCTCCGGAGGAACTAGGGGGTAAAGGGGAGTAAGTGGTCGTTCAGCATCTACGCAGACGCCGGGTCCGGAGTCCCCTCGATGCCCAACTCCGCTGCGCGCGCCCGCATGGCTTGAATGCAAAAATCGATGTGCTGATCCAGGTCTACGCCTAGTTCCGAGGCGCCGTTGACGATGTCATCGCGGCTGACCGAGCGCGCGAAGCCCTTGTCCTTAAGTTTTTTCCTGACGCTCGCCACGTCCACAGCGTGAATGCTGCGGCTTGGTTTCACGTAACTGACAGCGGTGAGAAATCCCGCCAGTTCGTCACATGCGAATAGAGTTTTTTCGAGCGGCGATACCCGCGGCACCCCGCTGTAGTTTGCGTGCGACAAAATGGCCCGACGGATGTCTTCAGGCACGCCGCGTTCGGCCAAGATCGGCTCGCCCTTCATCGGATGGTCGGGCGCCTGCGGGTGGACTTCCCAATCGAAATCGTGGAGCAGGGCCGTGATGCCCCACTTCGCTGCATCCTCGCCGAACCGTGACGCATAGGCGGCGACGCAGGCCTCCACTGCCAACGCATGGCGGCGGAGACTATCCGATTTCGTGAACTCGCACACAATGTCCCAAGCCTGCGTCCGATCCATAGTGCAACTGCTATCGTATCAAGCGCAGTCTTGATCCGCCGTACTTGGGACAGCCTGCGAGGTTTCCGCCCGGTTGGGAGTTGCCGGGCCAACGCTCAAGTGTCTATTCCACCTCAAAGACGTGTTGATGCAGGTTGAGATCTACGCGTTTACCCATGAACATCACGCCTTCTATCCTTAGGCGCAGCCTCTGCTCAGCGGCCGCGCGCCCGGCCAATTTGATCTCCCCGCCGGCGCCGAGCACGCGTTGCCAGGGAAGGTCCCCTGGGATCACCGTTTTCAGAAAGCGGGCGACGGCTCGGTGATAGCGGGGGTATCCTGCGTCGGCAGCCACTTGGCCGTAGCTTGCGACCTTGCCACGCGGAATGGAACGGATCGTTTCTGCAAATGCTTGGTCCCGGATTTCGGAGGGTGTCCCGCGCGCATCATGAAACGACAGTCCCAAAGCTGGGTGGGCAGATCGTGCCTTGGAAGTGCGTTTCTTTATGCTGGGGCGCGCCATTGGAGTCCCATAAACTATGGTAGCCCGGTCGAGTAAATTAGGCTGCGACCCTCTTATGCCGCTCTCCACGGGGAGCTCATTGTGATGAAGTCTCGGAGTCAACGGATCGATAGGATTTGGAGAAGCACCCACATGGATATGAAGCTACTGACGCTGATTCTGGTAGTAGCATTGGGGTTCGTTCTGTCGACACTACCAAAAATCCCGTTCGAATCCGATGTGAACTTCTTGGAGCTCAACTACCAAATAAATCTTAGGCGAAAGAGCTTTTACTTCGCTTCGGCCTGGGTTGAGGTCGCCGGACCCATGCCGACGATCTCGATGGTGAGTCCGTCTGCCTTAGAGCCGTCGAAGTGCATCTGATTTGCGATATCCCTGACGTAGCTACCCGGCTTGAGCGGAACAGTATTTTCGGGATCGAACTTGGCGCCCGTGCCGATCCACATCGTTCCGGCCAGCACCGTTATCAATCGATCATTCGGATGCGAGTGGGGCTGGCTCCAATTGTTTGGGCCTCGTTTGAGGAGTTGGACATACAAGCCCGGCTTTGAAGGATCGCCAAACAGAATCGCCGATTGGTTGCCGCTCCCCGGGCGGCCTTTCCACTCAATTTGGTCCGCGAGTTTGTAGTCTCTCGCGTTGCGGTCGATCATAGCCGCATCGGCGCCGTAGGCTGCCAATAAGTTCATTACGTCTGGAGGAAGCAGGCCGGTTTGCTGGCTGGTCTTTGCCGGGGGGTTCGAGAGAACCGTTAGGGCTAATACTCCCAACGCAAGCGCCGACCACCGAAGACCGATTCTAGCCAGTTCGGACATTTTCACAAGTATCTCCTTTGCTCGACGAATCATCTGGGATCGTCGATAATGTGCCATACGCATCTTACTCCCTTTTATCGGAACCTTACGGGCCGGCCGACCTTGGTCATTTCAACGGCTGGCGCGTTGTCCGTCAAAGTACGATGACTTCCAGTCATCCAGTGCAAACGGCTGTGATCCAGTTCAAATATGCGAAAATGTTGCATTTCTTGTCGTTGGAGAAGCGTTTATGAAGCGGTACTTTTTAGGGCATCGTTTTGGCCCTTGTGGGTAACTATATACTTCGCTAACCAAGCATGCTACTCTTGGGGCGGCGTGACAGGCCCTGGCGGATGAAGAATAGCTTTCACTATTGGAACTAAGTGAGAAGTGATCTCGTAGAATCTGTTCGCTTCAGTTAGGCCGTTTGATGAGCGGATAATTTCTCGCTCCAGCAGCTTGAAGGGGATCGTCTTTTGGATGACGCGTTCCGGTAATTCATAGTGGAATCTGGCTTGGATGATATCCGTCTGGCTGGACCTTCCAGAATCAAGCAGCCACATCATAAGCCCCATTTCGTTCTCATCGAGCTTCCCTAGGGCGCTTCTTGTCTCCAGCTCCAAATGTTTATCATGCGGGTGATCGCGATCTAGTGCGGTCCTGAGTTGCCTGAGTTCTGCATCTTTACGGGAAACTTCAGATTCCCATTGCTGATCCAGGGTCACCGGCGCGCGCATCACAGCGAAAATTGAAAACAGGCCAAGCATTGCGAAATAACCGAAAGCAACGGCCCCAACCGACCAAAGCGCTACCGTCAAGGCCGTTTCTTGCTTAACCGCAGTGACGATAACCGCGACAATTCCGGCCCCTAGACTGATCGCGACTTGAGCCTTCCAAAAAATCAACACCTGACGCCCGACCTCCCGAAAAAACCGAGCGTAATATTGGCGCATAGGCGTAATAGTCTATGCTATTCTCGGCTTGACAGAAGTGCGGTTTACGCGGGCGCTCGCTGCGTCCGATGAAGTCAGATACTCGCTTAGCTTTGGCTTCGTGGTGGTAGGACACCGCAAACGCCTTTTCCGCTTCGCTTAGTCGTAGTGTATCAAAAATACGACTAGGCGGCGGGAGAGCTCCTAAACGTAATGCCGCTCGAAAATCTTGACTATGTTAGTGATGAGTTGAGCGAACTGATAGAGCGCTGGAATAATCGGCTCGTACTCAAGAGGGAATCCGTCGTCGAACAGTATCTCGAAGGAAGGCTGTCCATACTTCTTGATGTGGATTTTCGCGGAACTTTCTACAGCCTTGAAGATGCGCCCAGCGCGATCCACACTCAAGCTAACGTTCTTCCATACATTGCGATTCTCATCCTCGAAGTCGATTCCATTCAATGCCGTCACCTGCACCAGTGGAATAACCAGTTTGTGCTTATCGATCAGTTCCAGTTCGTGAAGTGCCATGAGGGGGTCATTCCCTCCGTCGTAAGGCTTTATGGTATCGACGATGAGATCACACAGGGTGGAATCAGCCTTATGTATCTTTCCGCTCTGGATGGTTCCTATAAGTTCACTTCTCAGTTTTCTAAACGGGAAGGTCAATCGGCGCGGTCTTTCCCTAAGCCTTTCCCAAACAATATCTCCGATTATAAAATCCAGCGCACTGCTCAGATTATGGATCGCATCTCCAATTATCAGGGGGATTTCTGGGGGAAGGGATCGGCTGGAGCCAAACTTAAGGCGGCTATTTCCAGTTTGCGGGTCTTCATCCACCCACAGCGAATAGAAGTCGGATTTCAAGAAGGAATTGACTTTGGAATTAAGATCCGCGATGTGATGCTCGGCCCTTTCGATCTTTAGGTGCGCGCCATCGAATCGAATCATATGTAAGATAGTCTCATGAAGCCTCACGCCGAAATGATCGAGGGGCCGGAAGCTTGGACGCGCTTCCGTGATGCCGTCAAAAAAGTTCTGACTGTGCCCAAGAATGCAGTTCCTAACCCATTCGGTAAGCGTAAAAAGAAAAAGCCAGCCCGCAAGGGTTAGCTCTTTCTTTTACCGCGCTTTTGGCGTTTCGCTTCCTTCTCAGTTAGGATACGTTTCCGGTTCGTGATGTTTGCCCGTGACTTGATCCCAAGTGCGACGTTTGCCAACGATTTGAGAAGCAGCCAGCTTGAAGCGGTCGAAGTCGCTCATATCATTCCGATTGTTATAGCGGTAGGCTTGCTCATCCAAATACCGGAATAGATGGAACGGTTCCACCGAAACATATGTGCCGCTGATTCCACGTTTCAGTAGTGCCCAAAAGTTCTCAAGAGTGTTGGTATGCACAGCGCCATCCACGTAGGATACGGCGTGATCCACAACCTGATGGGCATAGTCGGCCTCCAGTCCCTTATACGAAAGCAGCGCATCGGTATAGAGCGCGGAACCCGCTTCCACATGCTTGCGGACCTCAGCCTGAAGCGCCTTCCGCTTGCGATTCGGGATCACCACGGTACGCACCTTCCCACCACGCTCCACTATTCCCATAACAGCTGTCTTGTCCTTGCCGCCAGTGCCGGTGATCCGGCGTCTGCGTTGCGCGACGTGCATGTTTCTGGCTTTGCCTCCGATGAAAGTTTCATCCGCCTCAACATGGCCGGATAGTTTCTCAAACGAACCGGAGTGCAGGGCGATGCGAATACGGTGATCCATGAACCATGCAAACTTCTGGGTGATGCCAAGATCCCGCGCCACTTCGCACGAACTGATACCGTTCTTGCAATTCACAATCAGCCACATTGCACACAGCCATTTATCAAGGCCGATAGGAGAATCCTCGAAGATAGTTCCCACCTTGAGCGAGAACTGAGCCTTGGCGTGCTTGCCGTAGCACTTATAGCGGTTCACATTGGCGAGATAGACAACGCTTCTCGGAACCGCAGTAGGGACATTGAACCTTACCATCCGTCCAGCGCAGACCCAGCTAGAAACTCGTTACAATTCTTGGGATCGGAGAAGTAGACAATCGCTTCTTGAAGGGTGGATGGTAGCGCCATGAGTAAAGTATGGGGCAAAACTCATGGTTAGTCAAGTAAATAGTTACCCTAATGTGGGCTGCGAGGCATTCGGGTGGTGCTTCGTCACGGTCCAAATAATCCACGACCTCGATGGGCAGGCTGCGCCGCAACCCATGGGCCAGATTTGGTCGCGCCAATCGGCCATCGCCCGATCTTGCCACGCGCGACGTCAAAGGAAAACTAAGGGCTAGACAGCCAGCCACAAAAAGAGCGGGCCGTTTCACCCAAGTGCAAAAAGTGTGACGGCCCGGAAAGACGAATTGGAGCAGTGTTCAGTATTCAGTCGGAGGAAATGGGGAAACTAAAGAAGAACTTCTTAGATAACCTCTCGCTCTCAGAATTCGGGTAACCCGTTTTCTCCGTTACCCGAAATATCCGCCTGCTCGCGACATCCTACGGTTGCGCGGCTGCCAAACCACCAAAACGGCAAGACTTGCAGATGCCGAAGCCGCTGCCGTTGGTCTGAATGAAACCGCAAAGCTGGGTGATGCGCTCGTATTCCGCTTCGCTCAAAGTTGCATTCGTGAAGGGAGTCTCCGTCTCTCCATAAGTAGTGGCCGGACTTCCAGGCGTAACCGGCAAGGCATGGATGGTGGTTCCCCAGGCGGCCATACCCCGCACTTGCGCTTCGTACCCCCCGCTCACCGTAGACGCATTGCAGGCGGCGCCTCCGGTTGAGGCCAGCAGTTTAATCACGATGGACGTCGGCACACCGGGCGTGAGGGTGTTGCTGATCAAGTCGTTGCGAGCCGAAAGGGAAACCAACCCGTCCGGCGTGACCGGACAAGCGCAGCATGAAATCAATTGTTCATCTGGGGAGAAGGTGTACACGTTCACGCAGATGTTACCGTTTGTGACGGCTGCCCCGTTGGCGACGCCGGCGGGCGGCAACAGCACAGTGCCTCCCGTGTTGGTGATGTTAACCACCGAATCTCCGATCGGTAAGTTAGATGCATAGCGCACCTGGAACGGCCCATCATTGGCCCCTGGCTGCGCGAGCGCAACCACGGAACCTAACATTGTAGCCGCAAAGATGGAAAGATAGCGCAGTTTCATTCGTGAAATCTCCCGATGTAGGATACTAGGATGAAGTAACTTAATACAATCCTCACTATGGAGTAGCCAAAAGGATTAGAGGGCCAAACCTCTCGTGGCGGTGGGGGGAAAGGTAGTGGCAGTAGGGGGAGCTGGGTCCCGTAGTGGCAATTTCGGTAGCGATTCGATCGTCAAGTAAAAGAGCTCGCCACGAGAAGATTGGCGCGATACCGATTCAGTTATCCCCCGTTTCATACCTAGGCGGCAGCCCCGCCAGCCGCTGATTGATCCTGCGTGACCCCCGCCTGCGCGTATTCGTTTGGGGCCTGCTAATGACGCCCGATGCCGCAATTTCCTCAATCCAGGCAAAACATCGTCGGCTGGAAGCTGTGATTCAGCCGGTTGTGATCGAACGCCGGTTAAGAGTTCGATATCCGCTTGAGCTACTGGTGCGCTATCGAACATTGGAGCGACAGCGTCCTCTCACTGGGCGAGGCTGGATAATGAATATAAGCAGCGGTGGCGTCTTGGTCGCCTCGGAGCAGAGAATCAGCGCCGGCATCGCGGTGGAATTGAGCATTGAATGGCCGTGCCTGCTAGATGGGCGGGTTCCTCTTCAACTTGTGGCTTCGGGCAAAGTAGTGCGCTGCGATACATCCAGTTTCGCTCTGTTGCTGACGAGACATCAATTCCGCACCACGAGGAGGACGATATCGTGCTATTCGCCGCATCTAATCGCGACGCCTGCGATCAGACAACTAAGAGGGCTGCAGGCACCTTAATCCGCCCATCGTAACGGCCATTCTACCCATTTTACCGTCATCGTCCTCTACGCGGCACTCGATGCTTGAACTCGAACGCCCGCATTTCTCCTGTCGCCTTGGTCGAAAGGAGGTTCGTCGATGTCTTGGTACTCGGGTACTATTGGCGCAGGCACGAAGGTCACCTATCCTGTGTAAAGTGAACCTTCACTTGGTTCTACTTGGGGGAATATGCGCGGAAACGAAAACACCGGTCTGTCGCCCGCACGGTCACACGGCGATGCATCGCAAAACGGGGGGCAGCCTGGTTGCCCCAGGGGCGGCCTTGACATTTCCGTGTCCCCGCTACCCCCCTATGAGGTCACGTTTTTTTATCGTCGCCGCCGCTCTGGCGGTCGCGACTTTGTTGTTGGCTCAAGCCCCCGGAAACGGTAAGGCAAACGGTCGGGGCGACCGGCTTATTGGTGTGTCGGGCGCTGCCGGGTTGAGCAGCACCGCTGGACCGATCCTGCTCAACTACAATGGCGGCGCGGTAATGCTGGGGCAGACACATATTTATTACATCTGGTATGGGAACTGGAGCGTCGATCCGAATGCGGCGCCAATTCTGAACGCGTTGGCGAACAACCTTGTGGGCTCCCCGTACTACAACATCCTCACGCAGTACTCGCAAACCAACCCGAGCGGCAACATATCCAACTCGGTGGTTTTAAGCGGCAGCACCAACTCCACTTACGTGGCCGCGAACCCGCTGGCACTTACCGATAACGACATTTCGGGTATCGTACAGACTGCGATTGGAAACAACAATCTTCCGCTGGACGCCAACGGGGTTTACTTCGTGCTGACGGCTCCGGGCGTGGCCGAAACTTCGGGATTTCTCAGCGTTTACTGCGGGTGGCACAGCGCGTTCTTCCTAAGCGGTACGTGGATAAAATACTCGTTCGTGGGAGACGCAGGCAGCCAACACGGCTGCGCGGCGCAGTTGATCAGCAGCCCCAACAATGACCCTCCCGTGGATGGCATGGCGTCAATAATTGCCCACGAACTTACGGAAACGGTGACCGACCCGCTTTTCGCCGGCTGGTTCGACGCGAACAACGACGAAATCGGCGATAAGTGCGCGTGGACCTTTGGAACCACCTTCGCTGCGCCCAATGGCAGCATGGCGAACGTAACCTTGGGCGGCTTCGACTATTTGATACAGCAAGAGTTCTCAAATGCCTCCGACTCTTGCGTGATGAGCTACCAAGTCACTCCCGACTACAGTTTGTCGGTTTCGCCAGGTTCACGATCAGCGGTTCAGGGTGGCACGACCGGGAATTACACCGTGACGGTGAATCCCACAAATGGCTTCTCCAGTGGCGTAACCCTGAGCGTAACCGGACTCCCAGCGGGCGCTACCTTGAACGCTCCTGCCCCGAATCCGGCCTCGACGACAGCGACGTTCAGTATTGCGACTGGGACCGCGGCGACGGGCAGTTATCCGCTGACGATTACGGGCACGAGCGGAGCACTGACTCACACGGTGGCAGCGACGCTGGTAGTGGTGAAGCCCGACTACAGCTTGTCAGTTTCGCCGGTTTCACAATCAGCGGTTCAGGGTGGCACGACCGGGAATTACACGGTGACGGTGAATCCCACAAATGGCTTCTCCAGTGGCGTAACGCTTAGCGTAACCGGACTCCCGGCCGGCGCTACCTTGAACGCTCCTACTCCGAATCCGGCCTCAACAACAGCCACATTCAGCGTTGCGACTGGGACTGCGGCGGCGGGCAGCTATCCGCTGACGATTACGGGCACGAGCGGAGCACTGACCCACACGGCAGCAGCGACGCTGGTAGTAATGGACTACACCTTGTCGGTTTCACCGGGTTCACAATCAGCGGTTCAGGGTGGCACGACCGGGAACTACACGGTGACGGTGAATCCCACAAATGGCTTCTCCAGTGGCGTAACGCTTAGCGTAACCGGACTCCCGGCCGGCGCTACCTTGAACGCTCCTACTCCGAATCCGGCCTCGACAACAGCCACATTCAGCATTGCGACTGGGACCGCGGCGACAGGCAGTTATCCGCTGACGATTACGGGCACGAGCGGAGCACTGACCCACACGGCAGCAGCGACGCTGGTAGTAAGAGGAACAGAGATAGCAGCAGGACGCTGGTGGTGATGAACTACAGCTTGTCGGTTTCACCGGGTTCACAATCAGCGGTTCAGGGTGGCACGACTGGGAATTACACGGTGACGGTGAATCCCATAAGCGGCTTCTCGAACGCTGTAACCTTGAGCGTAACCGGGCTCCCAGCCGGCGCTACCTTGAATGCTCCTACCCCGAATCCGACCTCGACGACAGCTACCTTCAGTATTTCGACTGGGACTGCGGTGCCGGGTAGCTATCCGCTGACGATTACGGGCACGAGCGGATCACTGACCCACACGGCAGCAGCGACGCTGGTAGTCATGAACTACAGCTTGTCGGTTTCGCCGGGTTCACAATCAGCGGTTCAGGGTGGCACGACCGGGAATTACACGGTGACGGTGAATCCCATAAATGGCTTCTCGAACGCAGTAACCCTTAGCATAACCGGACTCCCGGCCGGCGCTACCTGAACGCTCCATCCCCGAATCCGACCTCGACGACAGCTACCTTCAGCATTGCGACTGGGACTGCGGCGACGGGCAGTTATCCGCTCACGATTACGGGCACGAGCGGAGCATTGACGCATACGGCAGCAGCGACGCTGGTAGTGATGAACTACAGCTTGTCGGTTTCACCTGGTTCACAAACGGCGGTTCAGGGTGGCACGACCGGGAATTACACCGTGACGGTGAATCCCATAAGTGGCTTCTCGAACGCTGTAACCCTGAGCGTAACCGGACTCCCGGTCGGCGCTGCCTTGAACGGTCCAGCCCCGAATCCGGCCTCGACGACAGCTACCTTCAGCATTGCGACTGGAACTGCGGTGCCGGGCAGTTATCCGCTGACGATTACGGGCACGAGCGGAGCATTGACGCATATGGCGGCAGCGACGCTGGTAGTGGTGAAGCCCGACTACAGCTTGTCAGTTTCACCGGGCTCGCAATCGGCAGGTCCGGGCAAAACCACGCAGTCGTACACGATCACAGTGATTCCGACGAACGGCTTCGCCGGGATCGTAAACTTCGCGGTAACGGGCTTGCCGTCGGGTGCGAGCCTCAATCCCGCGCCGCCATCCAGCAGCACCTCCTCGATTTTTGCCGTTTCGGTGGGCGCCGGCGCGCCCGGAACCTCCACGCTCACCATCACGGGCACCAACGGATCGCTTAGTCACAGTGTCAACGCAACTCTAGTCGTGAATCCGAGGGTCGGTCAGAACAGAGTCGGAATATTTCGCTCGGGCTTTTACTGGCTGGAGGATGTGGACGGAAACCAGCAGTTCAACCAACCACCCGATCAGGCATTCGCGTTTGGAGGGGTTCCGGGAGATATTCCGATCACCGGAGATTGGAACGGGGATGGGCGGACAAAAGTGGGGGTTTACCGTCCGAGCAACGGGCTGTTCATTCTCGATACCAATGGAGACCAGCAGTTTGACGCCGGCGATGCCGTGTACAACCTTGGAGTAGGCATCGATCCAACCGACAAGCCAGTGGTGGGCGACTGGAACGGCGATGGCCGCACCAAAGTGGGCCTATTCCGGCAGGGGTTCTTTTGGATTCTCGATACCAACGGCAACGGCACCTTTGAGCAGGGTGTTGATGCTACCTACGCGTTTGGCGGGGTCGCGGGCGATATTCCGGTAGTGGGGGACTGGACCGGTACGGGCACCAGCAAGATTGGGCTATTCCGGCTGGGCTTCTACTGGATTCTGGACGCCAACGGCAACGGGTCGCTCGACAACATCAACGGAGTGGGCGGCGATCTAGCGTTCGCCTACGGAGGCATTGCGGGCGACGTTCCGTTGGTTGGCGATTGGAACGGAGACGGTACCAGTAAAGTCGGCGTGTTCCGGCAGGGCTTTTTCTGGGTGCTGGACGCGAACGGCAATCACACGTTCGACGGTACGGGACCAGGCCTGGATATCGCCTTTGCTTTTGGAGGAATTTCGGGTGATGTGCCGGTGATCGGCAAATGGTCCTCGGCGATAATCACGGCGACGAGCGGAACACCGCAAACCACTGCGATCAACACGGCCTTCGCGGCGCCTCTGGTTGCGACGTTGACGGATTCAGGCGGCAGCCCGCTGGCCGGGGTACTGGTGACGTTTGCAGCGCCTTCCTCGGGAGCCAGCGGAACCTTCGCCGGCGGAGGGACTACCGCTACGGCGTTGACCAATGCTTCAGGTATAGCGACGTCGCCTACGTTCACGGCCAACGGTATGAGCGGAAGCTATACGGTGACGGCATCAGCACCCAGGGTGGGCGTCCCAGCGACCTTCTCGCTAACGATTCTTTGACCTGAACGATATTTTGAGCCAGTCCGATAGAGAGTATATCTCGACGCAGGAGGACTGCCAAACCTGCCGAGAATATCCCAGCTAATGTGATGAGTGGTAGCTATTTGAAGCGCTCGTTA
The DNA here is from genome assembly GCA_963779075.1 of Bryobacterales bacterium. GTDB lineage: Bacteria > Acidobacteriota > Terriglobia > Bryobacterales > Bryobacteraceae > Palsa-187. Next base: position 32,631 of record CAVZWS010000005.1, on the reverse strand, counting down.
TGGAGCACTACCGGAGTCCTAAGCGTCACTTTAGCGCCGATGTCGTCTTCACCACCGCCCATTGCAATCCCCGCTCCAGCCGATGCGCGCGATGCGATCAAATCGGCGGGAGCGCGTCTCCGTCCAATCCGTTTGGGTACGCTCGGACGTCGGAAAAGGCGGTCTTGGCGCTAAGCCCCACGACCAGTTCAGCCGATCAACTTGACATGGGGAACCAGGTAGCAATCGACGATGACCGGCCGCGACTCACAACGCAACAGAAGGCGCTGAAGACAAACCTCGACCCTATCCGTTACGGTACCTTCGCCGAGATCGGTGCCGGGCAGGAGGTCGCGCGTTGGTTTTTCCAGGTCGGCGCAGCTGCTGGCACAATCTCAAAGTCCATTTCCGCCTATGACATGGCGGTCAGTGACGCTATCTACGGCCGATCGAAGCGATATGTTTCCCGCGAACGCCTGCAGAGCATGCTCGACTACGAGCACAGGCTCAATCTCGAGCGCTTGAGATCCTCTCGCGGAGACAATACAGCCTTCTTCGCCTTCGCGGACACCGTGGCGGCTCGGAATTTTCAAGGTACAAACGAGTGCCACGGCTGGATGGGCGTCAAATTCCAGGCTCACCCGCGGGATGAGGACAGCCAGATCATCATCCACGTTCGAATGCTCGATCGCGAAAACAGCCTTCAGCAGGAGGCGCTTGGCATTGTCGGTGTCAATCTGTTATACGCCGCTTTCTTCCTCCACCACAAGCCCGAACTGACGCTGGAGTCTCTTCTCGATAATCTGACCACCGAACGCATCGAGATTGACATGATCGAGTTCTCGGGAATCGAGTTCCGCCATGTCGACAATCGTGTGATGAGCCTCAAGCTTGTGCAACTTGGCCTAACCGGCGCCGCCATGTTCGGGCCTTCCGGCGAGGTTCTGCAACCCTCGGAAGTGTTGCGCAAGCGGCCCATATTAGTCGAGCGAGGCAGCTTTCGTCCGGTCACCAAGGTCAATATCGACATGATTAATTGCGCTCGCCGGCACTTCGCCGCCGAGCCAGAGGTGAAACAGGATCAGATAGTCGAGCTCATGGAGATTACCATGCGAAATCTGCTCGCCGCCGGCAAGATAGACTTGAGCGACTTTCTCGCCCGCGCCGATGTCCTTGCAGCCGCGGGAAAGACGGTTCTGATCTCCGACTACTTCGAATATTATCGGCTGGCAGCCTACCTGACGCGGTACACAACTGAGCCTATTGCCGTAACGATGGGGGTTTCCAGTCTATTGGACTTATTCAAAGAACAATATTACGAGGGCCTCGAAGGAGGAATCCTCGAAGCCTTCGGCAAGCTTTTCACTAAGGATCTTCGAATCTACGTGTATCCCCTCAGGGACCAAGCGACGGGCCTGCTCACCACGGTGGAGAATCTGGTGATGCCTGGGAATATGCTCAGTCTTTATCGTCATCTGGTAGACCGCGGCAGAATCAAGCAACTCAACAACTTCAGCGAAGACGTTCTGAATATCTTCTCGCGCGATGTTCTTCGGAGAATCAAAGATGAGGACGCATCCTGGGAGTCGATGGTGCCGCTGGAGATTGCCGACGTGATCAAACGACGGCATTTCTTTGGTTATCGCGAAGCCGAAATACCGGATGCTCCCGTAGCCAGATGAGGACGACGCTTGTGGCTGATGCGCCTTCTGTCCTTCCTTCCTCGCCGGCAATACGCAAGATAACCGCCGAGAAGGAGAATCGAAGAATTCGGCGATCGCAAATTCGAGATCGTGGCGCCTTTCGAAGGACATTTTCGTGGAGTGTATACTGCGAGAGGAGCCTTTGTTTATGAGTTTTTTCTCGAAGCAATTCATTGACGTTATTCATTGGACTGAACCTGTCCCTGGCATTCTGGCGTATCGGTTTCCGATGGAGGACATGGAAATACAGAACGGCGGCCAACTCACCGTGCGGGAATCCCAGGCGGCTGTTTTTGTCAACGAAGGCCGCATTGCCGACGTGTTCGGACCTGGATTGTATACCCTGAGCACTCAGGTTCTGCCGCTGCTGACAAACTTGATGAATTGGGACAAGGCGTTCAAGGCCCCCTTCAAGTCGGACGTTTACTTCTTTTCTACGCGTCTGCAAACCGACCAGCGCTGGGGTACCGCCACGCCCATCACGATTCGCGACAAGGAATTTGGCGCCGTGCGGATTCGTGCGTACGGAATCTACTCCTACCATGTTGCCGACCCGCGCATCTTCTATCAAAAGGTAAGCGGAACGTCGGCGCTTTACCAGGTCGGGGATCTGGATGGGCAACTGCGCAATACCATCGTCGGCAAGATGACCGACACGTTCGGCAAGAGCAGCATCAATTTCATCGATATGGCAGGAAGCCAGGCCGATCTGGGTAGTGCGTTGCTGGACGGGCTGAGGCCGGTGTTTGCCGATCTGGGTTTGCAATTGGACAGCTTTGTAGTGGAAAGTATTTCGCTTCCCGAGGAATTGCAGAAGCTGCTGGACCAACGCATCGGCATGAACATGATTGGCGATATGGGCCGCTACACACAATTTCAAGTGGCTCAATCGATGCCCATCGCCGCTGCGAATGAGGGAGGCGGCGCCGCCGGTGCGGGTATCGGTCTAGGCGCAGGCCTGGCGATGGGCCAGCAGATGATGAACGCGATGAATCCGGGGCTTCACCAACCACCTCCTGCCGGGCCCGCGCCATCCACCCCGCCTCCTGGTGGAGCCCCCAATGCAGGTGCTCCGCCTGCGGGGGCGGCGGAGGGCAGTAAGTTCTGCATCAACTGCGGCAAACCGATGCCCAAGATCGCGAAATTTTGTCCCGAGTGCGGAAGCGGCCAATCGTAACGCGGCAAAGCCTAGCTATCGAACAGGCCCTCCAATAGCGAGCCAACGATCCCCCCACCGATATTGAAGCCGCCCGCCGAATTTCGAGGGCTGCCGGTTATGTTCGATTCGCCTTCGATCCGATCGAAAACCGACTGGACCGCGATACGGCCGGGCCCCGCGAGGCGGAGCCATAGATAAGTCTGACTTGTATTCCAGACGTTGAAAACCGCAGCCGGCCGCTCAAAATGCAACATCATTTGCACGGAAGGATCTTTGAAGACCAGCGCCGTGGGTTTCACCAAGATGGTTTGCCCCGGAGCCAATTCACGAAGGAAGACGTTCCCGGCAGCGTGCAGCAACAGGAGACCCGGGACTTGTTGGGAGCCGAAGCGGTCCATCACTTGACCGAGCGGGTAATGCGTTTCGGTATCGTTGCCACTTCGCGATTGGAACCAGATATTGGTTTGAAACCAGTCGTAGTGGATATTGCCGGTGGCGGCCAGGAACAGGTGCTCGCGAACGTCAATGGATTGCCCTGGCTGCAAAGGCAGCGCTATCAACTCACCCGGCCCATCCTGCGAAAAAGCGATGTGTCCTGGCCCTTGCGCTTGTGTCATGATCAGCGGCAGTCCGCCCATCAGCCGTTTCCATGCGCCTTTCAGAGGCATCGCCGAAATACTTACTCGCGGATCTTTCCACAGCAGAACGTTGTGCGTGAAGTAGACCGAATCTTCGGGCGCCAGCTTCATGTCGGCCACAGGAACGTACAGCCCTTCGATCTGGCAGACGGATTTGCCAAAGTTCAGCTGCGCCATGTCTTTGCGGCCTGGAAGTTTGGCCCAGCCCGAATTGGATGGTCGCGAAGGCATCCCCGTTGCCGCTCCGCACTTCGGGCAGTTCTGCTGGCCGGCGTCGATGATCGCTCCACACCAAGTGCATTTGCCGGCCGGGTGCGATTCAGTAACAGGAATGCCGGTGCCGGCGTAGTTCGTGATGGGCACTTTATGTGCCGCCTGCGGAACCTCCTGAACGGGCGCCACGGAGGACGGATAGCCCACAGCCGGTGGCTGATTTTGAGCCGGCATCTGGGGAGCCAGAATTGGGGTGGACGGAGAGAGCGTCCGAACACGCGCGCCGCAAGCGGTGCAAAAGTTCACCGGCTCCGGGAGCTTAGATCCGCAATTTTCACAGAACATATGTGTCCCTATTCCGTATGGTGATGCACATACATCGACTGAATGCCGACGCGGCCTGGGCCTGTCATCCGCGCCAGGTTTATGTTGGTACCGCCGAAGAGACCGGTGCCCAGACGCTGCAACTCCACGTCCATCTGAACCGCCGAGTCTTTGTACAGAAATGCGCCCGGCTCCACCATAATGCTTTCGCCCGGCCCCAGCCTGCGCTCAAAAACGTTGCCGTAGCCGTGCAGGATCAGCAACCCGGGTGCCCCGGTGGTGATGAAGCGGTCCATGTACATGCCCTGGCCTCCGAACAAAATGTTGGTGAGCCCTTTCACCCTCACGAATGAATAGTCGATCTGATGTGAAGATAACAGGAACGCGTGTTCCCGCACGTCCAATTCCATGCCGGGATGAAGCGGCAGCACCACCAATTCGCCGGATGCATCTCGCGAAAAGGCGATGCGGCCCGGACCTGTTGCCACGGTGATCAGGAACGGCATTCCTCCGAAAACGCGTTTCATGCCGCCGGCGAGCGGCATCACGGATAGGCGGACCTGCTCCTCTTTCCATAGCATGACGTGGTGCTCAAAGAAAATGGCATCGCCCGCTCCAAGGTTGATCTCGGCGGCTGGAACGATTTCGCCTTCCACCTGGCACGTGCTGTTACCGAAGTGGATCTGGGTCATGTCGCGAATCCGAGGCGCCTCGCGCCAGCCTGATTCACTAACCAGGTTCCTGATATCTAGTGGCGCTCCGCATGCTTGGCACGCCAGTGCGGTCTTCGCGTTCATGCTTTGACACCACTGGCATTGAATGCGCTCAAGCGCTTCGCCGGCAGGCATGGATGGGGTGGTCATCGAGTTTTCATCCTATTTCTTATCATCTATCGACAGTCCCTTACCTGTAAAGGCGAAAGAACCGACAGCCAGATTGGCAAAACGCTAGCCGACTATTTGGCGGAGAGTGAGCGTTTTGGTGCGACTTCTGCCTGGGCATTTTCGTTAGCGCGGCGGCAGCCCACGGTTTCGTCTAGGCAGTCGCCTCATCAATCGTCATCTCGTAGAGGATTTCGTCCGGAGCAATACGGTGAGATGTTCTATCGAATGGAGAGTCTCGGCCGATCCCATGAAGTCATCTTTCGAAGAAAAGTTTGTGGCATCCATGACCGGAGATTTACCTTCCCGTTGGCCGATCGAGTCCCCAATTCCAGGTACGGATGCCCGGTGGAAGATGCGGTGGCCGCTTTCAAAGGGCTGGTCTTTGCATCGGCCCATGTTCACCGCTTCCACCTGAAAGAACGCTCCCTGAGCCGTTTCCTACCATCAGTCCATTGCCGCCGGCGTCGCTGCCGGGCCCAAATGAGCAGCAGGATGCCCACTGCCATCGCGAAACCTCCGAGAATTGGCCAAATCTGCCCGGCCATGACCTAAGACTCGCATCCGTCCCTCGTCATGTCCAGTGGCACTCACGCCGTTTTCAGTTCAAGAGCACATTCCGCCTGCTTTTTTGGCCCACGCCCCCTTTATTCGCGCGGGACACTAATCCTTTTGGGTGTCACCTTTTGGATACTCCGTTGTGAGGATTGTGCTAAATACTTCATCCTAGTAAAGTAACTCACGGAGGTTTTACAAATGAAACTACGCTATTTATCGATTTTCGCGGCCATCACGTTGTCTTCCGTGGTCGCGCTCGCCCAAGGACAAGATGGGCCTTTCCAGGTGCGGTATGCATCGAACTTGCCGGTTGGGGATTCGGTGATTAACGTCACCAACACGGGAGCGATTTCCACGAATGCGTTTCCGACTCAAAACGGAAACATTTGCGTGAACGTGTACACCTTCTCGCCGGATGAGCAATTGATTTCCTGTTGCGCTTGTCCGGTCACGCCGGACGGGTTGGTTTCCCTTTCGGCTCGCAATGACTTGATCAGCAACACTCTTACGCCCGGTGTGCCGACGTCCATCGTGGTTAAACTGCTGGCAACCCCACAAGTGAACCCCACCTGTAATGCGGCTGCGCCGGGGGCCCCTGTTCCAGCAGGTATGGCCGCCTGGGGAACCACCATCCATGCTCTGCCGGTTACGCCCGGAACCCCGGCGACGACCTACGGAGTGACGGAGACCGCCTTCACGAATTCAAGTTTGAGCTCTGCGGAATACCAGCGCATCACCCAGCTTTGCGGTTTCATTCAGACCAACGGCAGCGGCTTCGGCATCTGCAAGTCTTGCCGGTTTGGTGGATTGGCAGCCACGGAACAGTAATCGTCGCGGACAGTTCCAGTTAAGAGTTACCTCCAAGGTGACGCCTTCCGCGAAGGCGTCACCTTTTCCTTTTTTCAAATCAAGCTCACCCCCGCCCCTGACAAGTGTAGAGACATGCCAAAAGAGTTATCTTTTGGCTAAAAAGTGCGAATAGTCCTGGAACTTCGTGGTTAGTAATGGTACGATTTGCTGTCGAAACCTCCAAAGTGCGGGTGACGCTTAGTTACTTTGTGAGCCGTCACCCGCCTTCTTCTCAATTCAACTTTGCCACAGGAGCCCGGGACATAAATCCCTCTCAATTCAGATGCGCATTCCGCGCGCCGACGATCAAACGGGATCAAAAGACTGCGTGCTTCAAATTGAGCCAACCGTGTTCCTTGGGGTGGGGCTGCCCTCCTCCTCTTTCGTGCCGGAAACTAGTCCTTTTGGATAATCCGTTCTGAGAATTGTACTAATCACTTCACGCTAGTAGAATAATGCCGGAGGTTTCACAAATGAAATTGCGCTATCTATCGATTTTCGCGGCTGTCATGTTGGGTTCTGTGGTCGCGCTCGCGCAGCCAGCGGGCAATGACGGGCCGTTCCAGGTGCGCTATGCCTCTAACTTACCGATCGGAGATTCGGTGGTTAACATCACCAACACGGGAGCCAATGTGCCGGTGGTCACTAATGAGGCCGCCGCCAACGGGGCAGCAGTCACAAACGGTAACATCTGCGTGAACGTGTACACCTTCTCGCCAGATGAACAACTGATTTCTTGCTGCGCTTGTCCGGTCACACCGGACGGGCTTGTTTCCCTTTCGGCTCGCAATGACTTGATCAGTAACACCCTGACGCCAGGTGTGCCCACGTCCATCGTGATTAAACTGCTGGCTTCGCCCGGACGGCCCACCTGCAATGCATCTGCACCGGGCGGCGTAGCGGACTCGGGTCTGGCCGCCTGGGGGACCACCATCCATGCCTTGCCGGATACGCCTGGGAGTCCGGCTACTACTTATGGAGAGACGGAGACTCCTTTCACGAATGCAACTTTGAGCGCTGCTGAATATAAGCGCATCACGACCCTTTGCGGGTTCATTCAGACCGACGGCAGCGGCTTCGGCCTCTGCAGGTCTTGCCGGTTCGGTGGTCTAGCTGCCCCGCAACAGTAATAATCGCGCGCAGATGCAGTAAAGCAAATTAAGCACTTGTGCTACCTTCAAGGTGACGCCTTCCGGCCGAGGCGTCACCTTTTCCATTCAAATCCTCCGAAATATGGGTGACGCTTGCCATTTCTGGGAGCCTTCGGCTTGCCCAGTGGAGCACCAGATTCATGGCTTGCTGCTCGAACGTGTAATCTTAGCTCCAATCGGGATGGCCCCTACAACCTGTATCAGAAGCCGGCGAACGGCGTGAACGATGAGGAGGCTCTGCTCAAGTCGAGCGCGGAAAAATATGCCACGAGTTGGTCGCGCGACGACTTTTTCTGCTGTATACAGTGGTTCACGCGAAAACGAAGAGCGACATTTGGGTGCTCCCGCTGGATAGCGGCAAGAATCCAGTCCCGTTCCTGATCACGGAGTTCGGTGAGCGCCAGGCTCGCTTTTCTCACGACGGCCATGGCGCGGCCTACACCTCGGATGAGTCCGCCAAGACGAGGTCGAGGTGCGGTGCTTTTCCATCAACTCCGCCGTGACGGCCGTGGAGTGCGCGGTTGCCCAGGAGCTATCTGCTTTCTGATCGAGTATATTGACAATGATCAAGGAGGACGCCGATTTATGGGTTCGACCAGACGCACCATACTGGCAGCGGGCGCCGCGGCAGCGGCAACGGCCGCCGTGCCGCGCTTATTTGCTCAGCAGGCGGGCAAAGGAGGAACGGGCAAGTTCTACGAAAAAGGCTCCGTTCGCATCTACTATGAGGAGGCGGGGGCCGGTTTCCCGCTGATGCTGCTTCCCGGCGGTGGATTGAACGCGACCATATCCTTCTTCACCGGCAACCCGCCCTTCAACGCCATTGAGGAGTTCAAGGGACAGTATCGCTGCATCGCGGCGGACCTTCGCAACGCCCCCAGCGGCCAGTCCACCGGCCCTGTAGAGGTCGACCGGCCGTGGGATTCCTACGCCGACGACCAGCTTGGCCTAATGGATCATCTGGGCATTGACAAGTTCATGGTGATGGGTTTCTGCATTGGCGGCCCCTTCATCTGGAGTCTCTTGAAGCGCGCGCCAAATCGGATTGCCGCGGCCGTGCTGGCGCAGCCCGTGGGGTGGCGTCCGGAGATGCGTGATCCTGAGTACCCAGGCACATTTTGGAAGAGCTGGGGTCCGGCGCTGACAGCCAAGCGGCCCGAGATCACGATGGCGACGACCGACCAATTTGTGACCAGGATGTTCGAGACCAACCCCGACTTCGTCTTCACCGTGACACGGGATTTTGTGCGTAGTTGCCAAAATCCGATCCTGGTCCTGCCGGACGATGTCCCCGCGCACCCTTACGCCGTCGCCATGGAGTGTGCGATGCTCGCGCCGAAAGCCGAAGTGAGCATCTTCCCCTGGAAAGAGCCCAAAGAGCGGATTCCCCTAGCGGTGCGCCAAATCCATTCCTTTCTCAAGGCGCATCGGCCTGCTTAGACGGTGGTTCCCATCCGCGGATCACGCTACTTGGGGTAAGGGGATGATCCAGTTTACTGGCGGCCATCGCGTCAAAACCGAACGAGGGCAGAGGCTGGGCGATCATGCGGAGTGGAGTTGCAGTTTGCCGGCATCCGAGCAGACATAGAAAATCAAATGAAACGATTAGAATCTTTCATCACGGTATATCTTTTGGTAGCAGTGGCTCCCGGATTTGGGCAGATACTTAAAGTGGAGGCGATTCCGAATCCCTCCGGCATAACCAGCCTGCAAGCGCACTGGGGCACGGCACATGACGGCAGCCCGCTGTTGAGTTGGGTGGAAACAGCGAAGGATGGCTCCCACGCGCTGCGCTACGCGATTCACCGCGGGGCGCAGTGGACCGAGCCGCGCACGATCGCCACGAATCGGCACTTTTTCCGGCAGCCTGCGGAATCTCCGTCGGTGATTTCCTTTGCCGACGGATCATTGCTGGCGGAATGGGTCGAGATACCGCCGGCTTCAAGCGAGGCTGAGTATATGTATGTCTCGGCATCGAAAGACGGCGTTAGATGGACGTCACCAGTCATGGCGCATCAAGATCGCAGTCCGGTTCAGCATGCCCTCGCTTCCATGGTGGCTAGCGGCGAACGGGAAGCCTCACTTATTTGGCTGGAGGCGCTAAAAGGTGAGGATGCGCCATCCGCCTTGAAGCGGACCATCGTCAGTAGCGACGGCAAGGTGGTGAAGGAAGAGAGTTTGGATTCCGACGTTTGCACCTGTTGTCCCACGAGTATTGTGAAAACGTCGCGGGGGTTGCTGGTTGCCTACCGAGACCACACTCCGCAAGATATTCGCGATATCGCTACTATTCGTTTCGAGAACGGCCACTGGTTGCCATCAAGGATTCTAAATCCCGACAAATGGGAGATCAACGCATGCCCGGTGAATGGCGCGTCCGCGACAGCAAGAGATAATAGGGTCGCGATCGCCTGGTACACGGAAGCCCAGGACTCTCCACGTACTCAGCTGGTCTTGTCCAGTGACGGCGGCGCGACGTTTAGCAGGCCAATTCGCGTCAGCACCGGCAATTCCTTTGGACACGTCTCGGCAGCCCTGGACGAGCAGGGCGGCGTGTTCGTTTCCTGGCTGGAGGAAGGCGAAGGCGAAGAAGGAATCTGGCTTCTGGTCCGTCACTTTACGAGCGCCGGGGTTGGGGGTCCTGCAACGCAAGTTGCCCAAGGCTTGCGATTGAGCGTAGGGTATCCGCGGCTCCTGCATGCCGGCGGTGAGACGTGGATTGCCTGGGGGAATTCGGGAACCGCAAGGATACAAACAGTGCGTATTACGAAATGAGGTCCTCCATGAGGCGTGCACGCCGTGTGAGGTGCGCCCCGTGAATCTAGCGCATCCGTTTCACAATGTAATCGCCCAAACCCCAATTTTGAAAAAGTAGCTTCCGGAAGCGCCGTCATCCAGAGTTAATCGCCAGACTGACGGCGGCACAGGCCCTTCGACGGTTTGCCGACTTATCGGCCAAGTGGACGCAAGGCCGGATCATCGGAAGCTGGAAAGGGCGACGAGAGCCCGAGCCCGAGCCCGAGCTTGCGCGGCTTCTCCGCGAGCCTTTTGGAGGATAATAAATCCGGTCCGGATAACCAGATAAAGGAATTGGGCCAGACTGAACTGCGTAATGCAAGTTTTGCTGCAAGTAACGAAAGGTGTCCAGAACAAACTGTAATTGGAGGGGGAACTATGAAATCCACGAACACAGTTTTGATCGCGGTTGGACTGATGCTGGCGTGCGGTACCGCCTTGTCGCAGTCAGCCGCGCCAGCCCCAGCGCCGGCACGCGGCGCCCGGGTGCCCGAAGCGAATTGGTGGTCCCAGGCCGCCGGTGAAAATGGGCCCACGCGCGTGGTGTGGGCCGCGCACAAGAATCCCGAAACGCCATACAATCCGCCCAACAAGCCGATCTGGCATATTGCCGATGTCCTCAAGTCGCATAAGGGGCAAGCGCGCTGGGAGCAGAAAGTCTTGCTGACCCGCGACTTTGACGGCCGTTATGTCCAGATGGCGCCCGGCGACAAGAGCAAGTGCATGTTCTGGGCCGATGACCGCGCCTGGGGCTGGGTTTACAGCGGGCAGGTCAAGGTCACCATCGACGGCCAGGAGCCCAAGGTCCTGCCAAAGGGTTGGGTGTTCAATGTCGCGCCGCGCCTCTCCTACTGCCTGGAGACGGCCGGCAGCGAGCCGGTCGTGTATTACATCACCACGCCGGCGGGCCAAGTGCCCTCTTATCCGGAGAACGAAACCCCGGTGCCGGTCAAAGGCTACACCTACGAGAAGGTCAAGATCACTTCGACCGGCGGCTACGACTCGTTCAACAAGCCCTTCTTCAATGTCGATGAATATGGAGCCTCAACCCGCACCGGCGAGCGGTTCCTCTATGACGGACATACATCGTCCAACCTGAACATCGGGCCGCCGCTCACGCAGTTGCCGCCCGACAAGAGCTGGGGCCATTTCCACGAAAACATGCCGGAGATCTGGCTGAATGTGTGGGGCAATGTCTGCGCCCTGATCTCCGGCGAGGGCGTGGTGCATGGGGAATATGGCGATTTGATCAATGCCAATGAGGAACGCTGGCACCGCGCCACAAGCTGCCCCAACACCGGCAGAAGCATACGCATGGCGATCACGCCCCGCAGCAAGGAAGGCCAAGTGCATTATTTCCAGATCGATCAGCCGCCGGGGAATTGAGGGCAGGTTTGCGAAGCAGTAGAGATTAACAACCTGGCTATTCCTGCGTCATCGGCCGACGTTCGTTGAAGGACGGTGTACAAGATTGAAGCAGCAGCGCATTGATCTCGCAGCCACCTGAGGTGGTAACATATCGCGGCAACAAGCAACACGGCTCTGCCGGCATCTCCCCGATAATGAGAACGACTGGTTCAGACTTAGGAGGCTACACCGTTGAAACATTCGAGGCGCGATACTATCAAACTCGGTCTCTTGGGCAGTGTCTGTGCGGGTGTTGGACTACCCGACAACGCATTCGCGCAGGCCAATGTTGAGTCTACCCAGACCATTGCTCAGCCGCCACAGTGGGCAAGAGGGCATGAAGGACAGCGCAAACCCGATTTAGGCAATGGTTACTACCTGAATCCAGTCATTCCCGGAAATGCGTCCGATCCGGACGTCGTTAAAGACGGCAATGACTACTACATGACCTTCTCCACCTTTGAGGAGTATCCGGGACTCCCTCTCTATCACTCGCGCGACCTGGTGAATTGGGTCCGGATCGGGTCGGCCGTGACGAAGCCGACCGGCTCGATCCTGGCACCGTCGATCATCAAGCACAAGGGCCGCTTCTTCATCTACTTTCCGGGTGGCTATCCAGCTCCGCAGGGCGAAGGCAGAGGCACGTATGTGGTCTATGCAGACAGTATCCTCGGACCATGGAGTGATCCTATTCAGGTCATCCAAGGCGGGGGCATTGATCCTGGACACGCTGTTGGAGAGGACAACAAACGATATCTCTTTCTGGCCCCCGGCACCCGCGTGCGGCTCACCGATGACGGGCTCAAAGCCGATGGCCCGATTGAGAAGGTGTATGACGGCTGGGAATATCCACAGGACTGGTACGACGAGGCCTTCAGTCTCGAGAGCCCAAAGATCTTCAAACGCGGCGAATACTTCTACATGGTGTGCGCCGAGGGAGGCACGTATGGGCCACCCACCAGCCACATGGTCACTGCAGCCCGGTCTAAGTCGATCAGCGGCCCCTGGGAAAATTGCCCGAACAATCCGATTGTCCGTACAAAAACGATCGGAGAGCCGTGGTGGTCACGCGGTCACGGTGTGGTTGTGGAAGGGCCAAGCGGTGACTGGTGGATGATTTACCACGCGTATGAGAACGGTTACCGGACCCTCGGGCGCCAGACACTCCTCGAGCCCATCGAGTGGACGCGGGATGGGTGGTTTCGAGTTACGACTCCAGACCTCAGCAAGCCAATCCGCAAACCCGCTGGCGGCAAGAACGTTGGCAGCGGTCAAGCCCTATCTGATGACTTCTCTAAGAATCGGATTGGCACTCTTTGGGCCTTCGTCCGGCCGGCTGGTAACGAGATGTCGCGCGTTTCCTTCGACAATGGCTCCCTCTTGCTGTCGGGTAAGGGAACGAATTTTGCTGAGTGCTCACGGCTCACCTGCATCCCGGTAGATCGCTCGTATGAGGTGACAGTTGAAGCTGAACTCGTGGATCAGATCGAAGCCGGCATCATGCTCTTCATCGGATCCAATCTTTATACCGGAATCGGTCATGATGGAACCCGGATAAAGATGTACCTGAAGGGAATGCCGGGACGACTCCAGGCGCCGCCCAGTCCAACTTCAAAGATTGCGCTTCGCGTGGTGAACGATAATCAAACCGTTTTCTTCTTTACCAAGTTCGATGGAGGCAGTTGGATCCGATACCCTCAGCACATTGACGTTAGCGGCTATCACAAGAACGTCGTGCGCGATGGCGAAAGCTTGCGGATCGGACTTTACGCCATCGGATCTGGAAAAGCCCGCTTCAGGAACTTCACCTACCAAGGCGAAGTATAGATCGTCCGAGCGGACAGGATCTCGCGGTCGGGCCGCCGCTCACACGCGCCGGGCGCTTTTCGTCCGCCAGCGCTTTTGGAAGTCCCTTACGCCCGGCGCATCGCACCTGTGTGGCTTTCACGATCCACTTCGACGGTTTGCCGACAACTGTCAAAGTGAAATTATTCATGCTTCCCACATGTAGAGGACTGAGGCGAACGGACCCGCCGTGTCACCCGTCTGGCGCAACGGAAATAGGTCCTTCGATTTGTAGTAGTCACCACTTGATCTGACATTCTCCTGTCCGGCTTATCCGGACCAGTCGATTGAAAATGTCAGATCAAGTGGTGACTACTACACCTTATACAGCAAGAATCTTCAGGTTCGCCGATTCTCCAAGCGCGTCGCGATTAGGGCGCGGGGCTACTTGCCGACTTGGTGTTGGGCGTCCTTTTCGTTTTCACAGATGTCTTCGATAAGCGCCGTATCTGCCATGTACTGGAAGTTCACGAAAAGCGTCATCGGCTTTTCGTACGCGCCGGGATCCTCAATTGTGACCTCTGCCTTCAGATGTCCGAAATCCGGCCGCCGGAACTTTTCGATGGTGTGCAGGGCCTCGGTGTGCGGATGGCCACCGTCATCCAGCCACGACTTATCGTTAAACCCCCTGGTATCGACGACAAATGTGTCCCCATCCCATTTTCCGGTCGAGTAGCCGTACCAGGTCGGAGTTGGGTCCTGTGGGTGACTACGGCCGTCGGTGTAAATCATCCGGTAATGAGTGAACTCTTCCCACAGCATCACGGTCAGACCCTTCGTCTGGACGAATTGCAAGGGCACAGGGATGAACATCTGGTCGGGAATGCTGTGCGGCAAGCAGTGCTCCGAAGGTCGTCCGGCGCCTTGTTTAAGGTCGTACCTCTGTTTATACAGCGCCGCAGCCGCCGGCTTCATGATAATTTCCGATCCTGGTGGCATGTAATATGCCATGCTATTCGGCAGGCCTGCGTCATTTGACGGGGGTTGCCATGGTGATGGTTGCTTCATCCACATCCCGCTCAGGTCCTGGTTGCCGGCCGCGTCCTTCGGTGGTGGCGCGCTCAAATCGACGTTGCCGTCCTTTGTCCGTGGGACGCCCGGTGTTGGAAACTTCTGCCACTGCGCGCGCAGTGGAACCCGGCATGAGCCAGCCACAATCAAAACCATCGCAAAGCGAATCAGCGAAGAAGGTAGCGCCTTCATGGTTCGAAAGTCTAACAGATCGCCAAGCCCACGGCAAACCACATCTGGTGCGTGTCAAAGCAGCCCCGAGTTCGGCGGGTTGCAGCACGAATATCGGCTTGAGACGAAGGCCGCGCGATACTGGATTGAATTCATGCGGAGTACAGTGTAGCGTATGTTATGGCTCAGATCGGTCGACCTGAGTAGGTTGGCTCGTTCTTGAATGACGAATCAAGGGAGGTTTCAATGAAAGCTGGCGTGTTATGCGGTATCGCGATCGTTCTGGGTTGTGCGGCTATGCCCGCTTGGGCCCATCATTCTTTCGCTGCGGAGTACGATAGCAGCAAGTCAGTTTCGCTCACCGGCCAGGTCACGAAAGTTGAGTGGATGAATCCCCACGCGCGGTTCTATTTGGACGTCAAAGACGAAACTGGGAAAGTAACGAACTGGGAATTTGAGCTGGGCAGCCCGAACGGGCTGATGCGCCGTGGATGGACCCGCAATTCCTTGAAAGAAGGGGACGTCATTACCGTGGCTGGCTCTATGGCCAAGGACGGGTCTAAACTGGCCAATGCCAGGACGATCAAGCTGTCCAACGGTAAAGAGGTCTTTGCAGGGTCGGCTACCGAGACGGGCGACCCCAAAGCCGGACAGTAGCAGATCAGCCTACGGATGGTCCTCGAAGCCGGCCCTCGAAGGCGATGAAGCGGCAGCTCGGCTTGAGCACCGGATGATGGTCTGGAGCGCATGAAAGTTGACGCCTGGCGTTTAGTCAAGCGAAAGTAACGGGTCTGGGTGTAAAGTCGTGCGATAGGCGTTCACGCACTTTTGGGGAGGCTACAAATATGATGTTTTTGTCCAGGCCGATAATCCTCGCGGCAGTTGCTCTGTCGGTGGTCGGGCTGATCGGGGTTGGGCTGGTCGATCGCGCGGAAGCACAAGCCAACCAGGCCGCGACAGCCAAGTCACAGAAGGCAGGAGAAGTATTCAAGAACGTCACAACCAGCACACTCAAGGAGCTTCCCGTCGATGATTTCCTTGCGAGCATGGGCGTCATCTCAGCGGACCTGGGGCTCGACTGTGCGGACTGTCATCCCGCCGCTGGCTCCGACAAGGTGGATTGGGTATTCGATACTCCTAGAAAAAAGACCGCGCGCAAGATGGTGGAGATGGTGGCTACCATCAATCGCACCAATTTTGGGGGGGCGCAATTTGTGACTTGCTATACCTGCCATCACGGCCGTATGCGCCCCACGACTACGATCGCTCTGGATGCGCTGTACGGCCCTCCCAACGAAGAGAGGGACGATATTGTCGCGCCAGGTGAAGGCGGCCCGTCGGCCGGCCAGATTCTGGATAAATATATTCAGGCGCTCGGCGGAGCTCAACGTCTGGCGGGCATCAAGAGCTTTATCGCAACGGGAACCAGCGTGGGGTACGAAGGTCTGGGCGGCGGGGGCCAATTTTTAATCTGTGGGAAGGCTCCGGATCAGCGAACGGTACAAATCGTATTTAAGGACCACCCGGAACGAGGAGACAGCACCAGGGCCTACAACGGCAGTGCGGGATGGATAAAGTCGCCGCGCGGGCTCTTGGGGGAATACGAATTGGCTGGCGGCGAGTTGGATGGGCTGAGGTTGGAAGCGCAACTGGCTTTTCCCGGGCAGATCAAGCAAGTCCTCACTAATTTGCGGGCCGGCAATCCGGACAGCATTAACGGCAGCGATGTAGACGTGGTCCAGGGAACGGGCCCGCGGGGCGTTCTGGCAACGTTATATTTCGACAAGCAGTCGGGCCTGCTGGTACGGTTGGTGCGCTACGGCAGGTCGCCGGTCGGGCGCGTTCCGGTTCAATCCGATTACTCCGATTATCGCGACGTCGGCGGAGTCAAGTTCCCTTTCAAATACACGTTCTCGTGGCTGGATGGGAGGGACGCGTTTCAGTTGACCGAAGTCAAGACGAATGTCCCCATCGACCCGGCGATGTTTGGCAAACCGTGAAGCGACTGCGCGACCGATCGAGATTTCTTCCGGGGGGCAACCGGACTTCGATTGGCTATCTTTGAGCCGCGCCGCTCTTGCGCACGGCTTTTTCGTCCTTGCCCTCGCCCGTCCGGGTGAATTGCGTGACCGCACCCTGGGCGTCCTTCACGAACGCAATGGCCACCTCGCTCACGCTGGACTGGAATCCGGTCTCCGAATTAGCCACGAATAATTGATCTTTGGGATGCTTGTTGTCCCTAACGATCAACTTATCGCCGGAGATCTCGACCACGACCTCGCGTCCCGGCAACTCGTAGGTGCCTGCATACTTGGCGAGGACTTCCGGAGCCATCTTGAAGCCGCCAGTTAAATGCTCGCGGTCGCGCTCATTCTCGCACACGTCCTCGAATATTTCGGTGTCGGCGACGTAGGGCTTCACGGTACGCAGAGTGAACGGCTTCGTAAAGGTCTTGGGATCGTCAAAGGTCACTTCCAATTGCAGGTGCCCGAAATCCAGGCGCCGATACCGTTCCGTGAGCCGGAGGGATTCGGTTTGGGGGTTCCCGCCCACGTCGAGCCAGCCCTGATCATTGAAGCCGATCGAATTGACGACCAGAGCATCGCCTTCCCAATGCCCGACTGAATATCCCAGCCACGTGGGAGCGGGATCCTTGGGAAGCTCTCTGCCATCCATAAAGATGGTCCGATGAGGACTGTTGGGATTCTCGGACAGGATCACGACGAGCCCGGGCGTCTGCACGATTCGGGAGAGGCCGCGGAAATCGAGGAACGAGGCGCTCACAGGCATGCAGTGCGAAAGCGGACTGTCCTTCCTGAAGTTCTGCAGCCGCTGTTGACGCACCGATTGGGCCCAAGGAGTCAGCGCGTCGGGCGGCAGGTCCTGGGCGACGTTGTAATCATAACCATATTGTCCGGCGGCGCCGGCTAGCCCTGCCTGCCAAATGCCGGTCAGGTCCGGCTTGCCGTCGGATGTGCGGGGCGCTGGTGCGGAAAGGTTCGGTTTGCCGTTCGCCAAGCGGGGAATACCCGGGGTCGTAATGGTCCACTGCCCAAAGGCGGGCGCCGCAAAGAGAGCGGCCACTGCAACGGACATAAGGCCAGCTTTCATAGGAGTCTCCGTGGCGACGATTATACATCAGCGTTTCATCGAAATCGCCCACATCGACTGGCGGGCATTTCGCTTAATTTGAACCGGCAGTGGGCGCCCGCATGAAACGGACGGGGACGAGGAACCGGTCGGTATGCCACATATTTAACCACCATCATGCCCGGCCACAGCCGTTCGCCCGGTGGTGCGGATTGAAGTCGCAAAGCACAAGACAAAGATCGCATCCCGTCTTGCGAGCACCGAACTTTCGCGCACATTTGAATAGCAAATGATCCTGAGATCCCACCAGCTGCCGGCAAAGCTGGTTCCGGTAGGATCGAAGAGTCAGATAACTATCGGATGCGTTGATACAGGAGCTACCGCTTTCTCGGCCGCACGTTCCGGTGGGTTAGCGGCCCAAATCACGCATTAACCAAGATCTAGCGAACTGCCAGTCGCGCTGGACGGTTCGCGTGGAGACTCTCATCACGGCGCCGATTTCTTCCTCGCTCAGTCCCCCGAAATAGCGTAACTCGACGACTTTGGCTTGACGGGGCGCCACCTTCGCGAACTCCTCGAGTGCCAGATCCAAGGCAACGATAGATGATTCCGGTTCCGGCGAGACCACGGCGACTTCGTCAACATTCATGTTCTCCACGCCGCCGCCGCGTTTGCGCGCGCCACGGACGCGCGCAGCATCCACCAGGATTCGGCGCATCATCTGAGCTGAGATGGCAAAGAATTGCGCGCGTTGCTGCCAATCGACGTTTTTCACATCCACGAGCCGCAGGAACGCCTCATTGACTAACGCCGTGGTCTGGAGCGTGTTGCCAACCCGCTCACTCCGCATGTAGCGGTGGGCGATGCGGCGTAATTCTCCATACACCACTGGCATCAGGCGGTCCAGAGCTGCTTGGTCCCCTCCGCTCCAAGCCTTTAATAAAACAGTGACTTCCGGCGATTCAGGGTCTGCCATGGGTATTTCCCACAAAAAAGCTACCACACTCTGTCGGGTTCTTGTTCTCGCTTCCGCCTGCACCGGCGGAGGGAACGAACATGAGGCTGACAGCGATGGTGATGATGATGGCAGCAGCGGCGGCGGGTGTGTGGGCGGCGGAAAACGGAGAGGTACAGCGGCAGGTGACGGTGTGTGCTGAACGCGGCAGCGCGGGTCCAGTTGCGAACGCCGCTGAAGTTCTAGCCTCAAAAATGTTCGCGGAGATTGACGTGCGTATCGAATGGCGCGCCGCAAACTCTTGCGCCGGTATCGGCAACGCCCTCACCATCAGCATTTCGGATAACACGCCGGCGAGCCAATTACCGGGCGCCCTAGCCTATGCGTTGCCCTACGAGGGCACTCACATCGTAGTGTTCTATGACCGGATTAAGGGCCAGGTCGACGGTTCCATGGTTCCCAGGTTGTTGGCGCACGTGCTGGTCCATGAGATCACGCACATCCTGCAACGCGTAGGTCGGCACTCCGCGAGCGGGATCATGAAGGCCAGGTTTAACGAAACGGATCATTTCAAGATGAAGGGAAAAGGTCTGGGCTTCACCAAGGAGGATATCGACCTGATCCATCTCGGAATGGATTGGCCTCAAGCCCGGCTGGTGGGGACCACGTCGATTGCATCCCGGTAATAGAATTGTTAGAACGCTGACACTACAATGACTCCCGAGCGCGTCCGGCAAATCGAGGAACTGTACCACGCAGCGCGAGAGGACCGCGCGGTCTTGGACGAAGCCGATGCGGACCTTCGGCGCGAAGTGGAGTCACTCCTCGCGCGCGATTCGTCGAAGCCCGGCACGCTGGACCGTCCGGCGTGGGAGGGCGCGGCAGGGCTCACAAATATTGACGGTACAGCGACTGTTGTCACACCCGGAACCCAGCTTGGACCTTACAGGATCGAAGGACCTTTGGGAGCTGGCGGGATGGGCCAAGTGTTCCGCGCCGTTGATACCAGGCTGGGTCGCTCGGTGGCAATCAAGACTTCGCAGCAGCAGTTCAGCGATCGATTCAATCGAGAGGCGCGAGCGATATCTTCGCTAAACCATTCGCATATCTGTACCCTGTACGATGTCGGTCCCAACTATTTGGTGATGGAGTTGTGCGAAGGAGAAACGCTCGCGGCGCGCCTGAAGCGCGGCAAGCTTTCGCTGGAGGATACGCTGCGGTACGGTGCGCAGATTGCCGACGCGCTGGCCGCCGCGCACGCCAAGGGGATCGTGCATCGGGACTTGAAGCCGGGCAACATAATGGTGACCAAGTCGGGTGTCAAAGTGCTTGACTTTGGCTTGGCGAAATCGTCCCAGGACGAGACGATTACGGCGAGCCGCATGGTCATGGGGACACCGGCCTACATGGCTCCGGAGCAGCGCGACGGCAAGGAGTGCGACGCCCGCACGGATATTTATTCACTGGGCCTCATTCTTTACGAAATGGCTGGGGGCAAGCGGGCGGAGCAGAGCCAGACGCCATCGCTCGACAAATTCCCGCCAACGCTCGCTCACGTGATCGAACGATGTCTGGCAACCGATCCGGAAAGTCGTTGGCAGTCGGCAACCGATCTAAAACTGGAGCTGGGATGGGTGGGAAAGCAGCAGCCAGCAGTGGCGGCATTCTCGGCGTCACGGTTCGGAAAGTGGATCGGAGTAGCAGCGGTGCTGCTCGCAGCCACGGCCGCTGCCCTTGGGTTTGCGCTGTACAGTGCGGCCCGTCCAGCGGAGCTGAAGCCCCTGGTGCGCCTGGATGCTTATCTAGGGGCCGGAGTATCCCCTAATACGAATGGCGGAGCCGTGACCCTCGCGCCGGACGGCACTCGCTTAGTTTATGTTTCGCAAAATCGCCTCTTCATGCGTCGGCTCGATCAGCCTAGAGCCAGCGAACTCCCGGGGACAGAGGGAGCCTTTGATCCCTTTTTCTCGCCAGATGGCCAGTGGGTGGCATTTTTTACGCCAGGAAATCTGAAAAAGATTACGGCGGAGGGAGCTGCGGCGGAGGTTCTGTGCGATGCGCCCAACAGTCGGGGTGGAAGCTGGGGGGAAGACGGCACGATTATTGCCTCCCTTTCAGGTGAATTGTGGCGAATCCCTTCAGTGGGTGGTCCGCCTATCGCGATAGCAAAGCTTAAGCAAGACCAAGCAACCTACTACTGGCCACAGATTCTTCCAGGAGGCAACGCGGTGCTATTCACTGCTCTCACAGAGGGCGACGCTCAAACCCGTTCAACGTTTGATGGGGACTCCAATATCGAAGTCATGTCTCTGAGAGATCACCGCAGCAAAACACTGGTGCAGCGTGGCACGTATGGACGGTACTTACCGAGCGGCCATCTCGTTTATGTTCGGGCTGGAACACTTTTTGCCGTTCCGTTCAAGCTGGACACGCTGGAGATGAGTGGCTCGCCTACTCCCTTGCCGGAACACGTATCCTATTCGACGCTCAATGGACTCGCACAGATTGCTTTCTCTAGCACCGGAACCATGGTGTTTCGAAGCAGCGAGGATGCAAGCCAGCGCACCGTGCAATTGCTAGACAGCACAGGAATGATGAAGCCACTACTTGCCGAGCCCGGTGATTACGGTCATCCCAGTCTTTCACCAGACCAAGAGCGGCTTGCGATCGATGAGAGGGAAGGGCCAAATCAGAACATCTCGATGTACGAACAGAAGCGAGATACCATGACGCACCTGGCTTCCGGCGTCGGATATCATAGTCCCATTTGGAGTCCCGACGGACGTTATATCGTGTTTGGATCTCCCACTGGATTGCTCTGGATCCGCGCGGACGGAGCTGGCTCAGCCCAACCACTGATTACAAATAAGAATTACAGCGATCCGTGGTCATTCGCGACCGACGGTAAGCGGCTGCAGCTGGCGTATCAGATTAACACGAATCGAACTAGCCCCTCTAGCCTCTTCAATAGAATGGACATCTTGACCGTGCCAATAGATGTTGATGCTACTGGTCTGCGGGCCGGCAAGCCGGCGACGTTTATGCAGGGCGCGCTGCATCCGTCAATCTCTCCCGATGGCCGATGGCTAGGTTACACTGCGTCTGAAAGAGGAACTAGCCAAGTGTATGTGCGGCCTTTTCTGAGCGATCCGTCTGCACAAAGAATCGTGAAAATTTCCGGAAGCGGCGGCAGTTATCTGCAATGGTCGCGCGTTAAGCCACAGCTGTTCTTTTGGTTTCCTAAGGACAATCAAATCATGGTGGTGAATTACTCGGCAAAGGGAGATTCGTTTGTAGCAGACAAGCCGCAGGTGTGGTCCGAGACACGGATAGAAGTTTTTGGTGTTCGGCCCTACGATCTTGCAGGTGACGGGAAACACATCATCGCGGTGATGCCAGCCAATCTGGGCACGGAGACACTGCCAGACCACATCACCTTCCTCGAAAACTTCTTCGACGAACTGCGGCGGAAGGTTCCAGCCGGCAAGTAACTGCAAATGCGAGTAGCCTTGCTGCATTTCCAATAAAGTCCTGTTCTGGAATGAGATGGCTGGATAGTGGATGTATTGTCGGGACTCCGGAAGCTACTTCTTCCTGATGTTTACTTCCGTATGCGCCGTGAGAACGAACCCGCTGGCGCGGGGGACGCTGCGCGTGAGCTAAGACGGGCTCGAGGCGGGTTTGGAAGGACTCGACACGTACCATCCGGGACAGAAGGCCGTGGTGCTGACGCCCGCGTTGCGAGCCAAGATCCTGGCGGCGACACGGAAAAAACCGAAAGATGGTTCCACCCATTGGAGCTGCCGAAAGTTGGCAGCAGCTGTGGGTGTAAGTAAGGACATGGTGCATCGCGTTTGGCGCGAAGCTGGATTGAAGCCTCACCGTTTAGAGCGCTACTTGGCTAGCGACGATCCCGATTTTGAACGCAAAGCCGCCGACATTATCGGCTTGTATCTCAACCCACCGCAGCACGCCGCCGTGTTCTGCGTGGATGAAAAGACCGCGATTCAGGCTCTGGACCGGTTGGTCCCGGTGCTTCCGCTGTCCCCCGGACGGGCTGAACGGCATGGTTTTGAGTACTATCGTCACCGAAAACGCGGTGTGCTCCGGCACGCCCAGTCCACGTGTGTCTGCCTGAGCGAAACTACCGCTTTTCACCTATTCCTACACTCTCGACTCCACCATTCAGAGCAGGCTTTCGGTGCCATTGCTCGCGCCCAGGCACTGCCGTACTCACCACCAACCCCAACCAGCTTTTCCGGGAATCTGTACTATCGCCATAAGGGCGCCAGCGGGTCCCTTCAAACGGCGCTATCCAAACTGACCCGGCGGTCCACATCCCCGCTCACGTCAACTCTGCGGCGCCGGGTCAGTCCAGATAGCGTTCTAACGTCATCCAGGACTTGGTCCCGTTTTCTGACCCACGGCGGTAGACTTGTTCATAGCGATGCCGCTCTCTCCTCGCAACAAAATTGGCCCTTCCGAGATTCTTGCGCTTATAGGAAGGTGTGGCATGGGTGAGGTGTATAGGGCGCGCCAGACCAAGCGGAAGCGTGACGTTGCGCCAAAAGTCTAGTAGTTGAGCGGGGTCAAGCGACGTATACTACCTGTCATGCGCCGACTACTCATCATCCTGACCGCGTCCGTTGCGATGGCTCAATCCCAGGGTGGCCCGCAGGGCAGCACGTTTGAAGGACAACCTGCGGTCACACTCTCTAACGACAAGCTACAGATGACCGTGATGGTGCAGGGCAGTTCGATCGCCAGCCTGGTCATGACGGACGATGCACAAAAGCTGAGTCCGTATTGGAATCCCGCGCGGCTGGCGCGGGAGGTGGGACGCACGGTTCAGTTCGCAGGGTCCCTGGGCCATTTCGTGTGTGTCGACGGGTTTGGACCGGCGTCCGCGGAAGAGCGCACGGCGGGCCTCCCCATGCACGGCGAAGCGCACGTAACAACTTTCCAGGTGAGTGCGGGCAAGGAGACCGGCGGCAGTTCCTTGACCTTCACCGCAAAATTACCAATCGTGCAGGAAGTCTTCACGCGCAGTTTCCGTATGGTGGAGGGCGAAAATATAGTGTACGTCGACAGCCAGTTGGAGAACTTGATGGGTTTTGACCGCCCGGTCAATTGGGCAGAGCACGCGACCGTCGCTGCGCCTTTTCTCGAACCCAACGTCACTACAGTGGAAGTCTCAGGTTCACGCTCGCAAACCCGGCCGTATGTGGAGAGCCCAGCGCAGGGGAAAGGACAGAATCCGACTCAGCGCCGGCTCACCTCCGGGCAGGACTTCACGTGGCCTATGGCTCCGGGCCTGGATAGGAAAACAATTGACCTTCGCGCGATCCCGGAGCACCCACACTACCTGGATCACGCAGCTACTCTGCTCGATCCTTCGCGGAGATTGGAATGGGTGGCGGCGTTCAACTCTGACAAACGGATCATCCTTGGTTATGTCTTCAAACGTGAGGACTACCCGTGGGTCCAGCATTGGGGCAGCTACCCGGCGGATACCCAGGTTGTGCGTGGGATGGAATTCGGCACACAACCGTATGACCTGCCGCGGCGCGAGATTATCACGGATGGCCCGATGTTCGGGACGCCGGTATACCGGTGGCTTCCGGCGAAGTCTAAAATCGAATCGCACTTTCTACTGTTCTATGCGCGCGTGCCAGAGGGATTCCAGCACGTGGACGACGTTAGTCTGGAAAATGGCCGCATCGTGATTCAGGATCGGCGCGCGCAACGGCAGGTCACGCTGGCAGCGTCGAGAGGGTTATAGAAACGATCGGCCGGTCGGTGGTAGCCCGGCTATGAAGTGGATCACTTTCCGAGTCCGATTCGCGCCGAGTCCGGCCTTAAACTGGCACCGCTTCAATGATGCTCAGGGGTGATGCCGTGTTAGATGGTGGTGTTCGGTCCCGTAGGCCCGACAGACGCCAAATTCTTTTGCATTCATCCCGCTCACGGATATGCTGGTCTTCGCGACCCTCATCCTTTCGCGTTCCGCGAGCGTTCCAATCCCGCAGCCCATAAGCGCTTCATCCTGATCGCCACGATCGCGCTCATCGAGGCCGCCATCATTCGCCTGGCCTTTTGCTTTACTCCTCGCGTCATGGTCGTAGCCCTCCCGTTCTGGTTCCTGGTGCACCGACATAAATGCAAGTCGAGCACCAAACCAACGGTCCGCCGGTACCGGCGATCCTCGGCCGAACGCGTCTCACCTGCGCAGGAAGGCGAGGAAGAAAATGCAAGCGGCCACGGTGACGATGAGGGACCCAGTTTCGCGATGTAGCCAAGAGGCCAGCCCGGTTCCAACGACGGTCGCGGCTACCGCGACGCCGACAGCAATCAGCAGCATCTGAGTTAAATTCTTGGCAAGCCGCTTCGCGGCTGCCGCAGGAATGATAATCAACGCTCCCATAAGAAGCACGCCCAAATACCGCAGGCCGAGCGCGATTGTCAGCGCAAAAATAAGCAAGTAGAGCAAGTTAAGACGCCGGACGTTGATTCCTGCCGTACGTGCGACATCGGGCGACACCAGCATCACTACCAACCCGTTCCTCTGGCTAACGACAAAGGCCAGCACCAGGGCCGCAGCCACGATGCCGAACAGGATTTCCGGCCAGCTTAAGGCACCGGCCCCTCCGAAGAGAGCATCGAGAAGGTCTTCGCCGAAAGTCAACACGCTGCCGACGGCGAGCGCCGCGGAAAACAGGACGCCGATTAACTTCTGGGGAACGTAACCGATTTGGACATCGGGCGCCCAACGAATGGTGCCTGCAGCTGGAATCGACCCACTGAGGGCCTGAAAAAGAACCGTCTTCCGGCGCCATTTGGCCGGATTACGGCGAGTGAGCTTCCCTTGGCGACGCTGAAGCTAAGCTCAGTCAGGACTTCGACGCTGCCGAACCGTACTGACAGGCGATCCACTTCAAGTATGTGATCCAAAGCCCCACACCTCTTTTAGGAAGCGCGGACTACGCAAGCGCGGTCAAGCGTTCAAATACTAAGAACCGGACACGGTGATTCACGAACGATGGCATATAGCCGCGACCAGATTCTACTCAATGTGCCTTGAGCCCGGCCCCTGCCGACTACGAGCAGATCTGCCTCTTTTTGAATCGCCTCATGGCAAACTCCGTCGGCCGTCACGCCGTCGATGGACGTATGGGGTGCGTCGATTCCCAGCTGGCTTTTCAATTGCCGTAGCCGGTCATTGGCGGCATCGATTAGTTCTTTTCTGAAAGGAGTGAAATCCACATCGATGTTCGGAGGTGGCAGTTCCACGACGTGCACCAGTGACAGGCGCGCATGGTAGGACGCGGCCAATGCAGCCGCGGCTCTGACGACCGCCTCGGTCTCATCGCTGAGATCTACAGCGCAAAGGATGGACTTGTACGAAATATTATGCGGACGATTGTCAACCATTCGACCGGCTCCGGTCCAGACGGCGGCGCTGACGTCATGGAGCACCTTGGCCGTGACAGAACCGAGCAGTAGCCGCCGCACCGGTCCGCGACCGTGCGTCGGCATCATCACCAAGTCTGCTCCTTGATGTTGAACCACTTTGTCAATGGCTCTCCCCGGCTCGCCTTCTTCCACGATGGAGTCTACACGCTGGCCGGGAAATGCTTCCGCCGCGAACTCCTTAATCCGCTGCTCTTCGCGCCGTCGTACTTCTTCCGGCCAATTGGGGTCCGCCACGGCCAGTTCAGTATAAGGAAGGACACCGACTCCGTATGCGTGAACCAAAGTCAGTTGAGCGGAGAAATGCCCGACCATCTCCTGGACGTAAGGGAGGATGGACCTGGAGCGATCCGAGTAATCGACCGGGAAAAGAATCTTCTTAAATGGCAACATGGCCTCGCCTCCTTCATCTGCCTATTTCTGCAGATGGAGTGTCTACGCTAATCTCCCGGCGGACGAATTGTGCAAATTCCTGGGAGTTGTCAGATAGTAACATAGTCACCAAAACCCACTGAGGATTCGAATGACGGCGTAACAATAGCTACTCTAGTAGCCGCATAAGATAGCGCGGGACAAGCTTCAGGAGGCACCAGCTGCCTCTTGCATCATCGCTTTGATGACTGCCTCCACTTCCCGAGCGACTGGCTCCAGTTCAGGCGAGGCAAACATTTTCATTAGCTCGGTTGGCAGAATCGTTGCCAGCGTGTACTTTCCCTCGGAGCCATAGACAGAAATGCGGCAAGGCAACGCAGTGGAAAGCGCGCCATTGGCCTCCAGAACCTTCTTGGCCTGAATTGGATTGCAGACTTCGTAGATTCGGCAATCTGTCGCGAAGTCCACCCCCTTCTTCTTCATTGTTTCGCGAAGGTCGTGCACGGCGAGGATTCCAAATTTATGATGGGCCGCAGCCTCTTCGAGTCCGCCCTGAATCTCCGCAAGGGATTTGTCGGACTTGATTGTATAGAGCATGTTATGAACCCTCCGTAGATCTGGCGCTGAGTCTTGGGGAAAGGTATCGAACTAACGCCGACAGCGTTGTGAGTTGGCTATAATCGCTTTCCGGAATCTGGATTCCCAGCCGCTCGTGCAGACCGATGAGAAGATTCAGGAAATCAAAGGAGTCGATATCCAGAGCTTCCCGCAAATTCTCGTCAGGGCGTAGTTTTTGTGGGTCGGCTTCCGGCGCGATTTGGTGGAGCGAATCAAAGATCGCCTGCCGGATTTCTGTCTCTGTCATAAGAATTCCGGCCCTTCCAGCAGACGCCTCAGAGTTTCCAGGAATTGGGCACCGCGATGACCGTCCGTGGCGCGATGGTCCGCAGCCAGCGTTGCGGTCAGTACTGGCCGCACGCCCAACAGGCCCTGATCGGCCCAGGGCCGTTCCATGATCTTGCCAAATCCCACTAGAGCCACCTGGGGCGGATAAATTACTCCATACACGGTTTCGACGCCGAGGTCACCGAGATTGGTGACCGTGATCGTACCTTCAGTGATCTCGGAACTACGCAACCGTCCTGAACGAGCGCGGCTAATGACATCCCGTAGCGCCGCCATCAGTTCTTCGACGGACTTCTGGTGCGCCGCATGAATGGCCGGGATCATCAGCCCGCCATGGCGAAGTGAAATCGCCACTCCAAGATGAACTTCAGGCGACGGCTTTAGCTGGTCGTCGATCCAGTAGCCATTCAGCTCGGGGACCTGGACAAGACCCCGAGCTACGGCCTTCATGAGTAGCGCCACGGGCAGGACTCGATTCTCGATGCTGCGTTGTTGGTTGAACTGCTCGAGCCAATGGAGGGCTTTACTCATGTCGATCTGAATCGAGAGATAATAATGCGGGATCTCGCGGTTTGACCGCGCCATGGCCATCGCTATTGCGTGGCGCATCCCCTCCATAGGCTTGGATGGCGCCGGTGCTTCGCCCCCCTTTGGCGCCGCCGGAACCTGAGTTTTGGCCGCTAGCTCTACGTCATGCTTTTCGATTACGCCCTGCGGCCCGGTGCCTTTGATCTTTTCGAGATTGACACCAAGCTCCTGTGCCATCTTGCGTGCCATCGGGGAAGCTCTCACGCGGGCCTCGGGAATTGGTGGGGCGTGTTCAGATGGAGGTACGAATGCAGCAGCTTCTCCTGGCACTTGGATCATCGCGAGCGGAGTGCCCACCGGCAATTTATCTCCCGGCTTCGCGATCAGTCTATCTATCACGCCGGTCTCATACACTTCAACTTCGATGTCCGCTTTCTCGGTACCGACGATCGCGACGATGTCCCCGCGCTTGACGGAATCGCCGGGCTTGACGTTCCATTGCACTAGTGTTCCCTCGGTCATGTCAGCGCCGAGGCTCGGCATCCGGAACTCACCCATGGGATCGGACCATCTTTTCGACTGCGGCGGCAATAGTCGCCACCTGGGGGATAGCTTCCCTCTCCATGTGCGCGGCGTAGGGCATGGGAACCTCAGCGCCACATAGGCGTCCCACGGGAGCGTCCAGTTCGTAGAGAGCCTGCTCCATCAGACGCGCACTCACTTCAGCGGAGATTCCTCCGCTGCGCCAGCCTTCATCGACAATCAGAGCCCGATGGGTTCGAACGACGGACTCCACGATGGTTCGATCATCCAGCGGGCGGAGCGTTCGCAGGTCCACCACTTCCGCCTCGATTCCATTTTCGGCCAAGCCTCGCGCCGCATCGAGAGCTTTCCCCAAACTGTTGCCATAGGTGATCACCGAGATATCCCGGCCGGGCCGACACACTTTCGCATGGGAGATTTCGACCGGCCCCGCATTCTCAGGCAACTCTCCCTGCAGATTATAAAGCAGCGCATTTTCAAAGATCAGCACCGGATCGGGATCCTGCAAGGCGGTGAGCAACATACCATGCGCGTCCTCGAGTGTAGCCGGCGTCAGAACCTTAATCCCAGGAATGTGGGCGTACCATCCTTCCAGGCTGTGGGAATGCTGAGCCGCAAGCTGCCGCCCTCCGCCGGTGGCCATACGGATGACTACGGGTACGTTGAATTGGCCGCCGGACATGTGAAGCAACGTCGCGGCGTTGTTCAGAATCTGATCGAGCGCCAGCAAGCTGAAGTTGCAGGTCATGATCTCGACGATCGGCCGCATGCCTCCCAAAGAAGCTCCGATCCCAGCCCCCACGAATGCCGATTCCGACAGCGGCGTGTCGCGAATCCGCTCGGGTCCGAACTCGGCCAGCAGGCCCTTACTCACGGCGTAGCAGCCACCGTAACGGCCGACATCCTCGCCCATTAGGAATACGCGATCATCGGCCCGCAGGGCTTTGCGCATTGCCTCGCGAATGGCGTCCCTGTAGGTCATACCGACAAGCCCTTATCCGAATAAACGAAGCGAAGTAAATCCTCAACCGGCTCCCAGGTACCTGCTTCGGCGAATGCAATCGCTTCATCGACTTCCTTTGCCACCTGCCGCTCGAGCTCGGCAATGCCCGCCGTGGCGGGAGTGCCATCCTCTTCGATGCACCCGATCAGGGCCGGGATGGGATCACGTTTCTTCCACTCTTCCACTTCGGCTTTGTCCCGGTAGAGTTCCGGATCATACATGGAATGAGCTCGGAAGCGATATGTCCGGCATTCCAGGAAGAAGGGTCCCTCTCCGGAGCGAACGCGCTCGGTGGCAGATCTTGCCGCTTCCTCTACTGCCAGTACGTCCATGCCGTCAACCGCCGCGGCCGGAACGCAGTAAGCGGCCGCTTTTTTCGTCAAGTCCGTAACCGAATGTGAGACATCCAGCCGTGTGCCCATCGCATAGCGATTGTTTTCACAAACGAACAGCAGCGGAAGCTTCCACAACGCCGATAGATTCATGCACTCGTGAAACTCACCCTCGGCCACGGCCCCGTCGCCAAAGAAGCAACAGGTGACGCGCCGCTGGTTACGCATTTTGTCGGCGAGTGCAAGGCCCACTGCAATCGGCAGGCCTCCGCCGACCACCGCATTGCCGCCGTAGAACCGCGTCTTGGCATCGAAAAGGTGCATCGATCCGCCACGCCCGCGGCTGCAGCCTTCCTGTTTGCCGAACATCTCTGCCATGATTCTTCCAGCCGAAATGCCCCGCGCCAACGCGTGCCCATGCTCGCGGTAGGTGGATACGATGGCATCCTCAGGCCGAAGCGACTGAATCACTCCGACTCCCACCGCCTCCTCGCCTATATAAAGATGCAGAAATCCGCGGATCTTTTCCTGTGTATAGAGTTCCGCGCACTTTTCCTCGAAGCGGCGTATGAGGAGCATTTGCCGCAAGAGTTGAAGCCGGTGCTCGCGCAGGTCGCTCATACGCTCCCCTCCAAGGTGGATAAGTCGCCCTCAGGCAGACCCAACTCCCTTGCCTTGAGCAGCCTGCGCATGATCTTGCCGCTGCGAGTGCGAGGAATCTGGGCACAGAACGCGATATCTTTAGGCGACACGGCCGCCCCCAGCTTCTTCCTGGCAAAGCCGAGCAACTCCAGTTTCAGATCCTCGCTGGGCACATACCCTGGCTTCAAGGCGACGAACGCCTTCACGATCTCACCGATCGTGGCGTCGGGTTTTCCAATCACTCCCGCCTCGGCTACCGCGGGGTGCTCCATCAAAGCGCTTTCCACTTCAAAAGGTCCTACCATGTGTCCCGCGGTCTTGATGATGTCGTCGGCACGGCCAACGAAAGTGAAATAACCGTCGGCGTCGCGACGAGCCAAATCGCCAGTCAAGTACCAGTCTTTGCCTGAACCGTCTTTGGCGAAGCACTTATTGTATCGCTCGGGTTCGTGTAAGTATCCACGAAACATGGATGGCCACCCTGGTTTCAGCGCGAGCTCACCTTCTTGATCTGGCTCTTCGATGACGTGCACTAAACCGTCGCTGGACCGCCTGACGATGGCGGTCTCGACGCCGGGCAGAGGCTTTCCCATGGAGCCTGGCCGGACTTCCATAGACAGGTAGTTTGAAATCATAATGCCGCCCGTCTCTGTTTGCCACCAGTTGTCATGGATCGGCAGTCCCAGCGCCGTTTGCCCCCAGATGACAGCCGACGGATTGAGCGGTTCACCCACGCTGGCGACCAAGCGGAGCCGGCTCAGGTCGAAGCGGGATCGTGGCTCACCAGGGATTCGCATCAGCATTCGGATTGCTGTCGGGGCTGTATACCATACCGTGACCTTCTGCTTTTCCAGAATGCTGTACCAGCGTTCTGCATCAAAGTCGCCTTCATCAATCAGATTGGTCACTCCGTGCAGCAGCGGCGCGATGATACCGTAGGACGTCCCTGTCACCCAACCTGGGTCCGCGGTGCACCAGAACACGTCCTCCGGATGCAAATCTAGAGCGAACTTTCCGGTCATGTAGTGCATCAGAGCGGCATTATGAACGTGAATTGCGCCTTTCGGCATTCCTGTAGTGCCGCTCGTGAAGTGCAAAAGAGCCATGTCGTCTGGGCTGGTGCGCGGCACCGTGAAGTCGGACGAGGCTTGCGCGAGAAGTGGTTCGAGTGCCCACACATTGGAATCAAGGTTTTGATGGGCGTCTGACACAAGGATGTGCTTCAGTTCTGGAAGAGACTCGCGCAACCCGGCAATCGTTTTCCGGTACAGCCTCTCGGTGGTCAGCAGGATTTTGGCATTGCCGCGCTGCAATCGTTGCCGTACCGGTTCCGGGCCAAATGCGGAAAACAGTGGGCAGAAGACGCTGGTGTTTTTTATTGTCCCGAGCGCTGCGATGTAAAGCGCCGGGATTCGCCCTGCCAGGGCAAACACGCGATCTTCTTTGCCAACACCCAGACACCGCAACATATTCGCAAAGCGGTTGGTCTGATCCCGCAGTTGAGCGTAGGTCGTATCCAGGATAGTTCCATCGTGACCGAGCCACCGCAGAGCGACACGATCACGATACATCCCTCCCGCGTGCCGGTCGACAGCAAGCTGACCGATGTTGAAGCAGTCCGCAGAACTACCCAACTCGGTGAGAACCTGGCCCCAGGAGAATGTTGAACGCGCCCGGTCGAGGTCCGGCATATTCGGCCGGACTGGCCATGCGGAGAGGTTCTTTGTGATCGGCGCCCAACTCACGTTGGATTCTCCAACCGCACGTTAACGGCCATTTTCGTGCCTGCGGGAACCATGCCAGGCTCAAATTTCGTAAGGTTGTGGGCGTTTTCGCTCACGTCGTTGCGGCATTTCGCTCCAGGCCCACTCGATGCGTGTAGGCTGGATCATTGGGCTGATACCGATTATGACAGCGGAACATCTACGGCTGGCGGAAGCACGTGAGAGGCGGATTCCCTGGAAGCAATGGGGGCCCTATTTGAGCGAACGGGCCTGGGGAACCGTTCGCGAAGACTACTCACCTAGCGGCACCGCGTGGGAATACTTCCCTCACGACGATGCTCGGTCTCGGGCCTATCGCTGGAGCGAAGACGGCCTGGGTGG
>CAVZWS010000004.1:0-19048 GCA_963779075.1 Bryobacterales bacterium | reverse complement strand
GATTGGTATCTTCGCGGATTTTTCGACAACGGCGCGCCTCTGGGTTCCCATGCAAATGCGGAGGCCCGCATCGATTCCATCGCGCAGTCCTGGGCAGCGATGGCTAAAGCTCCGCCTGCGCGCGTCCGCCGCGCCATGGAATCCGCCGACCGGATTCTAGCGGACGGGACGAATCACCTGGTGCGTCTTTTTACGCCGCCCTTCGACCATTCAACGCCGCATCCCGGCTACATCATGGGTTATCCGCCAGGCTTGCGCGAAAATGGCGGACAGTACACGCATGGCTCCCTGTGGATGGCCATGGCGTGGGCCCGACTCGGGGAGGGTGGCGCTGCGGTGCGCCTACTCACGATGATGAATCCCGCGGAGCATAGCCGGAACCTCGATGATGCCGCCCGCTATCGCGCAGAGCCCTACGTTGCCGCGGCTGACGTGTCGACCGCCGTGGGAAGAGAGGGGCAGGCCGGATGGACCTGGTACACGGGCTCAGCCGGTGTGATGTATCGCGCTTGGATCGAAGACGTTCTGGGATTCAAACTCCGCGGCGATCTTCTGACTCTCAGCCCGGAGTTGCCGGAAGAGTGGCCCGGGTTCGACATCACCTATCGCTACCGCTCCAGCGTGTATCAAGTCGCAGTGCAAAAAGATGCGTCAATCGGGGCGACGACGATGTCAGTGGATGGCGGCGCGCCGGCAATTCGGGATACGCTTCAACTGAACGGCGACGGCGGCACTCATCGCGTCGAGGTCCGGATTCCTGGCAAAGCGAAGTCCCTTCGGCCGGCGGAGGTCCCGGCTAGGATCGGGGCCGGCAATAGAGCCGATCGGGCCAAAAACGTTGTGCCTGTCTCATGACGGGCGCGCGTTGGGCGCGTCCGCAGGATATATTGTATGAAGGCATACGTTCCCTGTTGAAGAAGGAGATCCCCATGCGCGCCTGGAAATACGCTCTCTTGATCCCGCTCGCGGTTGGCTTGCTGACGGCAGCCTATGAGCGAACACACACCGACCATCTCATGGTCGACGCCGCCAAGAACTATCTGGCGTCGCTCAACCCGGATCAGCGCAAACTGACTTCTTTCGCACTCGACAACATGGACGAACGCACGCACTGGCTTTACACGCCGTTTCTGCGCCATGGCCTGACGCTGCGCGAGATGACCCAGACGCAGCGGAATCTTGCGGAGGCGCTGGTGGCCGCCGGCCTTTCATCACAGGGATTGGTGAAGGCCCACACCATCATGAGTCTCGAAGAGATTCTCTTCATTCTTGAAAAGAACGGCGACATGGAGCGCGATCCCGGCAAATACTTCGTCTCCATTTTCGGTGAACCCTCCGAGCGCGGCGCATGGGGATACCGCTTCGAAGGCCATCACGTAAGCCTCAACTACACCATCGTCGATGGCAAGATTGCTTCGTCGCCGAGTTTCTTCGGCTCGAACCCTGCTCAGATTCTGGACGGGCGGCGCAAAGGCTTGCGCGCTCTCGCTCGCGAGGACGACCTGGGGTACAAGCTGGTGGACTCACTGACCGGAGAACAGCGCGCCATCGCCGTGGTCGATAAGGTAGCCCCCGCGGACTTACTCACTACCAACTCGCGCAAGGCCGCATTGAACGGCCAGCCCAATGGACTGGCTTACGCGAAGATGACGGCGCCGCAGAAGGAAGCCATGGATGCGCTGATTGCCGAATACGCCAACGATTTTCCGCCGGAGATCGCCTCCCAACGCGTGGAGCAGTTCCACCGCTTGCAAGGCAACGCATTTTTCGCCTGGTCCGGTCCTGTCGAACCCGGCCAGAAGCACTACTACCGTGTGCAGACGCCTGAGTTCCTGATCGAGTTTGACGATACGCAGGACAACGGCAACCATATCCACAGCGTGTGGCGCGATTACAAGAACGATTGGGGCGAGGATCTTCTCGCTGCTCACTACAAAGCGAGCCACTAACCTAGCGCCGCTCGTAGATTTCGATCCGCGGTGTCGCCGGGTTGAAATCGGCGCGCTCTTCGTAGCCGGAATTCGTCAGTTGACGCTGCCGCTGGGTCACAGAATCCTTAGGCTCGTATGGGCTGATTGCCAACGCTACCCGCGGCTGTTGTCCGGGCGCGCATTCGCGATTTGCAAGCTCCGGCACAAAAAAAGAGTAGAGGTTTCGTGAATCCGGGGGCGAATAGACGACACATGGCTCGCTCGCCAGGATAGCTGCGGCGGTACGCCAGTCCTCACGAGGGCGGCGGAAGAAGCTGACGTTGCCGACTACTAAAGCGATCAAAAGTGCCGCCGTGAGGATCGCTGCGGGGCGCCGCGGCAGCACTTCCACGCCCGCAGTGAACAGCAGCGCCAAGGGCGCCAGCACGAAAATCATCTGCCGGATCGCGAGAAAGTAACCGAACCACGCGTCGGCCGCAATGGCGCAAACAATCGGCGCCATCAAATATAGCAGCCACAGCGGCCAGTCTTGCCGCCTTGTCAAACCGTACGCGAAGCCAGCCAACGCCAGCAAGGAACCGATGTAGCCGGCGGCTACCAATTCCCGCAGGATCATCGGGACGGCGCGAAGACCGATGGTCCCTTTGAGTTGGCCGATCGCAACCGCTGTTCGCCACGATGCGGCGGAATGCAGATACCAGGGCGCGAATATCAATCCCGCGATTCCGACGGCAAGTGCGGCCGCCAGCAGCGGCTGCCGACGCTGTGTTCTATAGGAGACCAAACCCGCCCATGAGAGATGCGCCAAAGGCACGAACAGCATATAAGGAAACGTAAACAGGCCGGCGGCAATACTCAGCCCGTACAATGCCGCACGCGATATGGATCCCGGCCGGTCTAACACGCGCAAGAATGCAACGGTCGCCCAGATGCTGAGGCACAGCGCCAATTCGTAAGGCCTGGCTTCCAACGCATAGCGGAGTTGCAGGGGGAACAACGCGAAAATTGCGGCCGCCAGCATGGGCCGGCGCAGGCCCATCCTCTTTGCCAGAAGAAACACCCCGGCGCATGCCATTACGCTGGATATCGCCGAGGGCAGGCGGCCCGTGAAGGCCGAGAATCCCAGCAGGTGCACGCTCGCGAACTGAATCACGTAGTTGAGCGGAACATTGCCGGAGACGCGGGGCACATAGGCCAGCACATCGACAAGGCGGTCCATTCGCGCGACGATCAGGTCGAAGATCTCGTCGAGCCACAGGGAAAGTACCGGCAGCAGCGCAGCGAGCGCGCACGCATAGACAGCCAGAAATAGAAAAAGCCCGGCTCGCGAGTTGCCTGTGAGCCGGGCCTTCATATTTATGAGTTACTACTGGGGATCGTTATTCGGCGGGCGCTTCGCCTTCGTCCTTGCCTTGACGCAGCGCGTTCATACGCTCCTCACGCCTCTTCGCGCGTTCGGTGGCGCGTTTGACGAGCTCTGAACCCACCAGCTCGAGCATCGCCTGTTCCGCGCCGTCGCCTTTGCGAAAGCCCAAGCGAACGACTCGCGTGTAGCCGCCGCTGCGCTGGCCGAAACGGGTTCCCAGCTTATCGAACAACTTCTGGACCGCCGCAGGAGTCTCCAGAAATGATGCTGCTTGCCGACGCGAGTGAAGCGTGTCGCGTTTTGCCAGCGTAATCATTTTGTCGACCAGAGGCTGCACGGCCTTGGCCTTGGGGATCGTAGTAATGACGCGCTCATGCTCGATGACGCTAGTCACCAGGCCCTTGAGCAGTGCCTTGCGCGAACCTGCATCGCGTTTGAGTTTGTAACCGGACACTCCGTGTTTCATATAGTTTCTACCCTGTGATCCGGTCTATTCAACCGCGGGGCTGGCCTCTTCTTCATCCTCGTCTTCGTCGTCCACGTCGCTGTCGATGCTATATTCGCTCGGCGAAAGCGGCGTCCCGATTTGCGCCGGTGCGCCGCTGGGAGAAATCAAGCGGCCCTGCGCGTCGAACTTCATGCCGAAGGTCAAGCCCAGGCCGGAGAGAATCTCCTTGATCTCGTTCAGCGATTTGCGGCCGAAGTTCTTGGTGCGGAGCATCTCGGCTTCCGACTTCTGCACCAGGTCGCCAATGGTTTGAATATTGGCGTTCTTCAGGCAGTTATAGGAACGGACGCTCAGCTCCAGCTCTTCCACCGAACGATTCAGCACCTCGTTCATCTGGCTCAAGGCGCGCTCAGCCGGTTCTTCCGTGGTATCGGCCACTTCCTCGAAGTTGATGAAGATGGCCATGTGGTCCTTCAGCAGCTTGGCCGCTTGACCGATCGCGTCGGCCGGTGAGATGGCGCCGTTGGTCCAGACCTCGATGGTCAGCTTGTCGTAGTCAGTGGTTTGGCCCAGGCGCGCGGCTTCCACCGCGAAGTTCACTTTGCGCACCGGCGAATGAACCGAGTCGATTGGAATGTAGCCCACGGCCAAATCTTCATCGTTATTGCGATCCGCCGCCACATAACCGCGCCCCGACTTCAGGCGCATTTCGATATTGAGCTTGCCGCCCGGCCCGATGGTGGCGATGTGCATGTTGCGGTCGAGCACTTCGATATCCTGATCGGTTTCGATCTGGCCGCTGAGCACCGGTCCCGGCGTCGTCGCCTTCAGGCGAACCGTGCGCGTACCCTCGCCCATCATCTTGAACGGCACCTGCTTCAGGTTCAGGATAATGTCGGTGGCGTCTTCGACCACGCTAGGAATGGGACTGAACTCATGGGCCACACCGTCGATACGCACCGCCGTGATGGCCGCGCCTTCAATCGAGCTCAGCAGCACGCGCCGCAGCCCGGTGCCGATAGTCGAGCCGAATCCGCGCTCGAACGGCTGCGCGATGAACATGCCGTAACGCTCGGTGAGCGTTTCGGTATTCGCAACTAACCTTTTGGGTTTTTGAAATCCTTTGAACATTCTTTGGCTCCTCTATTTTCCGAACGCCTACTTCGAATACAACTCGCCTATTTCGAATACAACTCAACGATGAGCTGCTCGTTCAACTGGATCTGCACCAGGTCATCGCGCTTGGGCTGCGCCAGCACGCGGGCCCGCAGATTTTCGCGATCCACTTCCAGCCAGTTGGGGCTGGGCGAGTGCGCGGTGGCTTCCGTGGCGTGTAAAACCGTGGGGTTCTTCTTGCTGGATTCCTGGATTTCAATCACGTCGTTGGGTTTCACCAGGAACGACGGGATATCCACGCGCCGTCCGTTCACCTGCACGTGGCCGTGGCGCACCAGTTGGCGGCTCTGCGCGCGCGAGGTGCCGAAGCCCATGCGGTAAATCACGTTGTCCAGGCGGCGTTCCAGCATGTTCAGCATGTTGTCGCCGGTGATGCCCTTCATGCCGCTGGCTTTCTCGAACAGATTGCGGAACTGGCCTTCGAGCAACTGATAATAGCGGCGCGCCTTTTGCTTTTCGCGCAGTTGCAGACCGTATCCCACAATCTTAGGCTTGCGATCCTTGCCGTGCTGTCCGGGAATAAAGTTGCGCTTTTCGATGGCGCACTTCTCGGTGTGGCAGCGTTCGCCTTTCAGGAATAACTTCATGCCCTCGCGCCGGCATTGCCGGCAAACAGGGCCAATGTATCGTGCCAAATCAAACCTCCCTAAACTTCAGTCAGGTGCAGTTTACAACCCGTGGGTCTTCTTCCTGCTTTACTTCTTGCCGCTCCTTAATGGATGCGGCTCGTGCTCTTACTGGCCGCCGGCCCCTGGCCGCTGGCCCCTTCTCAAACTCTGCGCTTCTTCGGCGGACGGCAGCCGTTATGCGGAATCGGCGTGAGATCTTTGATGATTCTCACTTCCAAACCCGCCGTCGACAGCGCGCGCACGGCCGACTCGCGGCCCGCTCCCGGACCACTCACTTCCACGTTCACTGTCCGCAAACCCGATTCTTTGGCCTTATTAGCGGCGGTCAGTGAGGCCTGCTGGGCGGCGAAGGGTGTGCCCTTGCGCGATCCCCGGAATCCCAGCGAACCCGAACTCGACCACGACAGCACATTCCCCATGGGGTCCGTGATGGTGATGATGGTGTTGTTGAAAGACGCCTGCACGTGGACCACGCCCACGGGGACCATCTTCTTTTCCTTCTTCTTGAAGGTCTTCTTCTTACCGCCTTTGGCCGCTGTCTTCGCTGGTGCTTTGGTCGCCATGTGTTGTTTTCAGCTCTCTCTGGGTCTGCGCTCTAGGTCTTTGCGCTGGCTTTCTTCTTGTTCGCGACGGTGCCGCGCCGTGGCCCCTTGCGGGTGCGCGCGTTGGTGTGAGTGCGCTGTCCCCGCACCGGCAGGCCGCGGCGGTGCCGCATTCCGCGATACGAACCCATCTCGATCAGGCGCTTGATGTTCATCGAGATTTCTTTGCGCAGATCGCCTTCGACGGCGCCCTCGGCTTCAAGAATCTGGCGGATATGATTGATTTCGTCTTCCGTCAGCTCTGACACCTTCTTGTTGGGATCCACGCCGGCCCGGTGGCACAGCGACTTGCTGCGGGTCCGCCCGATGCCGTAAATGTAGGTGAGACCAATCTCGGTCCGCTTCTTCGCTGGTAGATCAACGCCCGCTAAACGCGCCATGTGGTTAACCCTGCCTCTGTTTATGCTTCGGATTCGTGCAGATCACCCGCACCACGCCCTCGCGGTGGACGATCTTGCACTTATCGCACATCTTTTTTACCGACGCTCGAACCTTCATAATCCGCTCAACCTTTCGTCAACAACTCGACAATCCTGCCGCGCGTCCGGTCGTGCGGCGAAAGCTCCACTCGCACCCGGTCTCCGGGACGCACCCTCACAAAATTCACCGTGGCTGCGCCCGCAGCATGCGCTACCACCACATCCTCATTTGCCAGCTTCAGCCGGTACGCAGCGCTGGGCAGAAGCTCAACCACCGTAGCTTCAACCCCGGGCGTAGCCTCTTCACTGGGGCCCGGCTTCACGGCCTCGTTAAAACCCACGGCCCTTCGGCCGTCACCGCAACCGTATGCTCGAAGTGCGCCGAGTATTTTCCATCCTCGGTCACCGCCGTCCACTTGTCCGGTCTCACCCGGCTCCCTGGCGCTCCGGCGTTCACCATCGGCTCGATCGCCAGAACCATTCCTTCTTTCAACCTCGGATTCTCATTCCGCCGGTCGACATAGTTAGGAACCTGCGGCTCTTCGTGCATCTGCGTGCCGATGCCGTGGCCTACAAACTCCCGTACCACTGAAAACCCGTTGGCGGTCACGTGCCGCTCCACCGTCCCGCAAACATCGAACAGCCGGTTCCCCGGCCGCATTTTGTCGATGGCCAGCTCCAGCGATTCACGGGTCACTTCGATCAACCGCTTGGCCTCTTCGGAAATCTCGCCCACCGGGACCGTAATTGCCGAATCGCCGTAATATCCGTTCAACTGCACGCCGGTGTCAATCGACACGATATCGCCGTTCTTCAAAATCTTCTTCTGCGACGGCATGCCATGCACAATCTCATCATTCACCGACACGCACAACACAAAGGGAAACTTGCTTC
Organism: Bryobacterales bacterium; assembly: GCA_963779075.1. Classification (GTDB taxonomy): domain Bacteria; phylum Acidobacteriota; class Terriglobia; order Bryobacterales; family Bryobacteraceae; genus Palsa-187. Next base: position 11,583 of record CAVZWS010000004.1, on the reverse strand, counting down.
CCGCCGCCGGATTCGGATAGCCCTTGAAGGCGGGCCGAGCGCCTCCTTCGGTGATCATCTTCTCTGCGGCCACTTCCAGGTCGTAGGTCGAAACACCTTCCTTGACCATGCTTCTCAAGGTGCTCAGGATCTTGTACACCAGCAATCCCGCGGCGCGCATCTTTTCGAGCTCGGGTTGATTCTTGCGAACGATCATGATCCGGCGGCCAACTTCAGTTTCGATACCCTTTGTCTTTCAACATCCCTTGAATCAACCTGGCAATCGCCTGCGGACCGCCCGCTCCTGCGCCATCTACTTCCCACACATCGAACCCGGAAGCCCGGAAATACTCCAAAACCGGCGTCGTCTGGCGGTCATACCCTTTCATCCGCTCAGTCACTACTTCTTCCCGATCGTCGTCGCGAACCACCAACGTCGACCCGTCGTAATCGCAAACTTCCGAAACCGTGAGAGCATTCGGGGACAAACTATACAGGGCGCCACACACCGGACATTGCCGCCGTCCGGCAAGTCTTGCCACAATAACATTATAGTCGACCTTCAGGTGCACCACCACGGTCGCTATCGCCTGTGCCCGCAACATCCCAGCCAGGATCTCGGCTTGGCTCACCGTTCTCGGATACCCGTCCAGCATAAAGCCCGGCTCGCAATCCGGCTCTTCAATTCTTTCGGCCACCAGGGCGTTCACCGTAGCGTCCGGCACTAACGTTCCGGCCTGGAGCGTTTTCTCCACCTGCAGCCCCAGCTCATCCCGCCGCGCCACCCTCTCCCGCAGCATGTCGCCGGTCGAGATGTGCGGCAACCCAAGCACGTTCTTCAACAGCTTGGCTTGCGTGCCCTTGCCAGAACCCGGGGCACCAAAAAGGATCAGGCACAGCCGGCTCATCTACGGGGAATCCCGGCGGCAGCTTAAATTCCGCTCCGCCGGCCGCGGATCCGTCCCGCCCGCGGAGTAAAGCCCTCATAGTGGCGCATGATCAGCTGCGCCTCAATCTGGTTCACCGTATCCATCGCGACACCCACCACGATCAGCAAGCTGGTCCCGCCAAAGTAAAAATTAACGCCCAGACCGTCCAGCAGCCAGCGCGGGAAAGTCGCGTCAATCCAGTTGCCGATCCCCGGCAGCCGCTGCAGCTTAATGCCGGAAATCATAATCTGCGGCAGCAGCGATAGGATCGACAGATACAATCCGCCCACCACCGTGATCTTGGTCAAAATATTGTTCATGTAGTCGGCGGTATTCTTGCCCGGCCGGATGCCCGGGATAAACCCGCCGTACTTGCGCATGTTGTCCGCCGCTTCGTTGGGATTAAAGATGATCGAAACGTAGAAGAAGCAGAAGAACATAATCAACGCCGTGTAGAGCAAATAGTACAGGGGCGTCGAGCCCGCCATCGCGCCCAGCATGCCGCTCAACACCGGCGAGTCCCTGACGAACTGCGCGGTAGCCAGCGTCTGTGGGAACGCGAGTAGGGAACTGGCGAAAATTACCGGGATCACGCCCCCGGCGTTTACCTTCAGAGGCAGATGCGTCGACTGTCCGCCCATCATCCGCCGCCCGATGACACGCTTGGCATACTGCACCGGGATTCGGCGCTCGCCGCGCTCCACTAAAACAATGAAGCCCACCACCGCGATCATCATCACAAGGATGATGATTACCTGCAGCGCGTTCCAGTCTCCGGTTTGTACCTTGGTAACCATTTCGAGGATGGCGGCGGGCAATCCCACCACGATGCCGGTAAAGATAATCAGCGACATCCCGTTGCCGATACCGCGTTCGGTGATCTGCTCACCCAACCACATGATAAAAGCCGTGCCGGTAGTCAGGCTGAGCACCGTCATCAGAACGAATCCGATTCCGGGATTGGTAACGAAACCCTGCTGCGCGCCTTGCAGCGCCATAGCGATGCCGAAGGACTGAATTACGGCCAGGATCACCGTCAGGTAACGGGTCCACTGGGTGATTTTGCGCCGGCCGAGCTCGCCTTCTTTTTGCAGTTTTTCCAGCGTTGGCACCACTACCGTCAACAATTGCAAGATAATCGACGAGGTGATGTAGGGCATAATGCCCAGTGCGAAAATGGTCAGCCGGCGGAAGCTGCCGCCGCTGAACACATCCAGATAGCCGAACAGAGTGCCTTGATTCTGCCGGAAGAACTCTTCCAGTTTGTTGGTGTCGATGCCCGGGGTGGGGATGTGCCCGCCCAGACGATACACCGCCAGCAAAGCCAGCGCGAACAGGAGCCGCTTGCGCAGATCCGGTACGCGAAAGACATTGGTAAAGGCTTCGAGGAACTTCATGCCTGTTGACTCCTGGTTTTAAGACCCGGCCGCTTACGCTTCGCTCCCGATCACTTCAGCAGTGCCGCCGGCAGCCTGAATTTTTTCGAGCGCCGACTTGGAAAAAATATCCGCCTTCACGGTGATCTTGCGCTTCAACTCGCCCGAGCCCAGCACCTTCAGACCGTCCTTTTTGAGCTTGCGGATCACACCTAGCTTCAGCAGCGATTCCGCATCGAAGATAGAGCCTTCGAGCTTCTCAAGCGAACTCACGTTTACAATGGCGAATTCTTTCTTGAAAATATTGGTGAAGCCGCGCTTCGGCAGACGGCGGTGCAGCGGCATCTGGCCGCCTTCAAAGCCGCGCATGCGCGAATAGCCCGAAATCGACTTGGCGCCCTTGGCTCCGCGACCCGAGAATTTCCCGCGACCGGTGCCCATGCCTTGGCCCAAGCGGCGCTTCTTATGTTTTTGCCCGGGGGGCGGTTTTAGCTGACTAAGATTCATGTTGCTCCCCTATTCGACGATCGCCAAGAGATGCGGAATCTTCTTCACCATACCGCGGAAGGCCGGCGTATCCGGACGCTCCACGATGCGGTTGATCTTCTTCAATCCCAGCGCTCTGACGATTACTTTATGTTTTTCGGGCGTGCAGATGGGGCTGCGCACCAATTTGATTTTAATGGTTCCCGCCATGACTATCTCACCTTATCCAGCGCCAAACCGCGCATCTCCGCCACTTCACCCTTATCCCGCAGCCCTTCGAGCGCATTGATGGTAGCTTTCACCACGTTGTGCGGGTTACGCGAGCCAATGGTTTTGGTCAGCACGTTTGGAATACCTACTGCCTGAATCACCGCACGCACCGGGCCGCCCGCGATCACGCCGGTTCCAGCGGGCGCCGGCTTCAACAAGACGCGTCCGCTGCCGAACTGTCCCAGCACCGGATGCTGAATGGTGGTTGCCAGTACGTGAATCCTGCGCAAATTCTTCTTGGCCGCCTCGATGCCCTTCTTGATCGCCGCCGGCACTTCCTTGGCCTTGCCGGTGCCGAAGCCCACGATCTTGGCGCCGGGATCGCCCACGACCACCAACGCCGAGAAGCTCAAATTCTTACCGCCCTTGACGACCTTGGTGACGCGGTTGATCGACACCACCTGTTCCTTAAGGTTCAGGCTGTTGGCGTCAATGCGCTTGGCTGTAGTTGTCGACATGCTGATTTAGAACTCCAATCCCGCTTCACGGGCCGCCTCGGCCAGCGCTTTCACGCGGCCGTGATAATGATACCCGCCGCGGTCGAATACCACGGCCTTAATGCCCTTGTCCTTAGCCCGCTCGGCCACGAGTTTCCCAATGGCTTTCGCGCCCGATAGATTGCCGCCGCTCTTGCCGGTTGCAGCTACTTTCTCCGACGATGACGCCGCGACCACGGTGTGCCCTGCGGTATCGTCGATCACCTGCGCGTAAATATGCTTCACGCTGCGAAACACGGCCAGGCGCGGCCGCTCCGGCGTGCCCTTCACCTTGCGGCGAATGCGGGTGTGAATCCGCAGGCGAATGACATTTTTTGAATCGCGTGACATTACTTGGCTCCCGACGCGCCGGTCTTACCGACCTTCTTGCGCAACAATTCACCCACATAACGGATGCCCTTATTCTTGTAAGGGTCTGGCGGACGTAACGCCCGCATCTTCGCCGCCACTTGTCCGACTACCTGTTTATCGGTGCCTGTGAGCGTGAGCGGCGTCAAATTGTTCGCCGGCTTGTCGACCTTCAAATCGACCCCGTCCGGCAGATAAAACTCGATCGGATGCGAGTAGCCCAAAGTAAACGTCGCAATTCTGCCCTTCACATCGCAGCGGTAGCCGATCCCGAAGATCGCCAGTTCACGCGTGAAACCGGTCGAAACACCCTGGATCGCGTTGGCGGTGAGCGCGCGCGTCAGCCCATGGAGCGCAGCTTTGTCGTCGCCATCGCGGATCACCGTGAGCACACCGTCTTTTTCCGAAAATGTAATACCCTTGGGCACCGGAACAGTCTGCTTGCCCTTGGGTCCTTCCACCGTCAACTGATCGCCGACCTTGATCTTCACGCCTTTCGGCATCGGAATCAGCTTTTTTCCAACTCTAGACATAAAATCTTTCTCCGCGGCCTGCCTCTACCAAACGTGACACAGCACTTCGCCGCCGACGCCTTCCTTGCGCGCCGTCGAACCTGTCATAACGCCTCGCGGCGTGGTCAGGATGTTGATCCCCAGGCCGCCCAAAACCCGCGGCACTTCTTTCGAGCCGACGTACACCCGGCATCCCGGCCGCGACACGCGCTCAATCCGCGAGATCACCGGCACGTTGCCTGGCGTGTACTTAAGATATATGCGGATAGACTTCTTGTTGCCCTCTTCGGTCAGTTTGAAGTTGGCAATGTAGCCTTCGTCCTTCAGGATCTTGGCGATGTCCGTTTTCAGCTTCGATGAAGGCACGTCCACCTTCGCGTGGCGCGTGGCCATGGCGTTGCGGATGCGTGTCAGCATGTCGGCGATCGGATCGGATGTGGTCATTCCTTGTCGTCCTCCTGCATCTTTTCTATACAGCCCAACTGGTCTATACAGCCCCTACCAACTGGCCTTGATCACGCCGGGAACTTCCCCGGCGAGCGCCAGCGCTCGGAAGCAGATGCGGCACAGCTTGAATTTTCGTAAATAACCCCGCGGCCGCCCGCAGCGCAAACAACGGTTGCGATGCCGGCATTGCAGCTTGGGCGTCTTCTTCTCTTTGGCGATCGCCAGTTTGGTGTCGCGCGCAATTTTCGCAGTAGTCGCCATGAAATCCTTTACTTACTGAAGGGCATTCCCATATGCTTCAGCAGCGCCTGCCCCTCCGCATCGGTGCGAGCGGTGGTAGTGATGCAAATATTCATTCCCTTGGTTTTCTCGACTTTGTTATAGTCGATCTCCGGGAAAATCAATTGATCCTTCAAGCCCAGCGTGTAGTTCCCGCGGCCATCGAAGGACTTCGAGGACACGCCCCGGAAGTCGCGCACGCGCGGCAGCGCCACGTTCACCAGGCGATCCAGGAACTCGTACATGCGGTCGCCGCGCAGCGTTACCGCGCAGCCGATGGGCATGTTCTCGCGCAGCTTGAACGCCGCGATCGATTTGCGTGCCTTGGTGATCACCGGTTTCTGCCCGGCGATGGCCGTTAGCTCGTTCACGGCGCCGTCGATCAGCTTGCTGTTCTGCGTCGCCTCGCCCATGCCCACGTTGAGCGAAATTTTTTCGATTTTCGGCACTGCCATGGGGTTCTTGTAATCGAACTCCTTGGTCAGCGCCGGAACCACTGTTTTGAGATAAAGCTCTTTCAGACGCGCCATATTGTTCCTTACTTCTTGTCTAACGTCTCGCCGCCCTTTTTGGCGACACGAACCGTATGATTCCCTTCGACCCGGCAGCCCACTCGCGTGGCGACTCCGCCGACGGTCATGACCATCACGTTCGAAATCGCGATAGCACTTTCGCGTTCCGCGATTCCGCCCTTAATCTGCTTCTGCGGATTGGGTCGGGTGTGGCGCTTCACCAGACTGACGCCTTCTATCAGCACTTTCCCTTTGACCGCATCCACCTGCAACACCCGCCCGGTCTTGCCGCGATCGCGCCCGGCGATGACCTTGACGGTGTCGTCCTTCTTGATCTTCACCTTCATCCGGATCTTGGGCTTGTTTTGATGCCGTGGAGGAATTCTGCGTGCCATGGACTAGATCACCTCCGGCGCCAGCGATACAATCTTCATAAATTTCTTCTCGCGCAGCTCGCGCGCCACCGGGCCAAACACGCGCGTGCCGATAGGCTCGCCGATTTCGCTGATCAGCACCGCGGCATTGGAATCGAAGCGGATATAGGTGCCGTCCTTGCGCCGAGTTTCCTTGCGCATCCTGACCACCACGCAGCGCACTACTTTGCCCTTCTTAATCGCCGAATCCGGCGCGGCTTCCTTCACGCTGGCCGTAATGATGTCGCCCAGGCCGGCGCGCAGCCCCAGATCGCCGCCGCGCGGCAGTATGCACTGCAGCCGCCGTGCGCCGCTGTTATCGGCCACCTCGAGGATTGTCCGCATCCCGATCATAAACTTATCTCCTCAACCTTTCGCTAGTTCCAGGCCCGGCTTGCCTTTGCTGGCCCCTGGCGCCTGGCCGCCAGCCCCTTGCCCTACTTGCCCTTGGTCTTTTTCTTTACCGATGCCCGCTGCTCGCGCCCGGGCTGGATACCGATGGAACTCAAGTCCGTTGTCACCTGGACCGCCTTGCGCATCACTTCGCCGAGCCGCCAGCGCTTCAGCTTGCTCATGGGGCGGCACTCGATAATGCGCACCACATCGCCGACATTCGCCCGGCCTTCTTCATCGTGCGCGTAAAACTTTTTGCGCTTGCTGACGATTCGCTTATACAGCGGATGCGCCACGCGCCGCGTGACCTCGACCACAATGGTCTTGGCCATCTTGTTCGCGACCACATGTCCAACTTTTTCGTTCTTGTTGGATTTTTCTGCTGGAGTGCCTGTTTTGGTGTCCGCCATGGGTCCTATCCCTTACTCGCCTTTTTAGCGGCCGGTTTCTTGGCTGGCGCTTTGGGAGCCGCCGCCTTCTTTACCTCAGCTTTTTTCGCCGGAGCTTTCTTTGCCGGAGCCTTCGCCGCCGCTTTCGTCGCCTTAACCGGTTTCGCCGCCGGTGTTACCGCCTGCCCCAGTTCGCGCTCCCGCTGAACCGTCAGCATCCGAGCGCGTTCTTTGCGCAGCTTGCGCAGTTTGGTCAGACCATCGGCCTGCCCCATGCTCAACTGGAAGCGCAGCCGGAACATCTGCTCGGATGCATCGCGCAATTGCTTGGCGATCTCGTTTGCGTCCAGGCCCCTTGCTTTTTCCGCGTTCTCTTTCATGCGTCGTTACTCCGCCAGTTCCCGCGTGACGAACTTCGTCGGCAAGCCGATCTTCGCCGCCGCCAGCTTCATTGCCGCTGCCGCGAGTTCCTTGGTCACGCCTTCCATCTCAAACAGAATCTTGCCGGGACGCACCACCGCTACCCACTGATCCGGCGCGCCTTTACCTTTACCCATACGAGTTTCAGCCGGCTTCTTGGTGATGGGCTTGTCCGGAAACAAACGGATCCACACCTTGCCGCCGCGCTTGATCGAACGAGTCATGGCCACGCGAGCCGCTTCAATCTGACGGTCCGTGATCCAGCCGCACTCCATGACTTTCAAACCGAAATCGCCGAACGCAAGCGAGGAGCCGCGCCAGGCCTTCCCAGCCATGCGACCGCGCTGCTGCTTGCGGTATTTAACTTTCTTCGGCATCAACATGGCTTACTCTTTGCCTCCTTCAGGCTCGGTGCCTCGGGCGGCACTTTCAGGGCACTTCGCGCAACCTCCGGCTTCGACTCCTGCTTCCAGCTCGGCGTAGTAGGAGCGGCCATGGGCGGCAGAATGGGAGCGGTGGTCCGTTCGCCCGGCGCACCTTGCACGGCTCCGTGTTCGGCCGCCGGCGCAACCGGCCGGGTCCACGATCTCGGTCACCATCACGGTCGCGATCCCGCCGTTCGGGACGCGGCGCGCGCCGCGGTTCCGGTTCATTACGCAATCCCTTGCGCGGACCACCCGGCAGAATTTCGCCCTTGTACACCCAGCACTTCACGCCGATCACGCCGTAAGTGGTGTGGGCCTCGCTAAAACCGTAATCGATATCGGCGCGCAGCGTGTGCAGCGGAAGCTGCCCCTGCAGATACCATTCCGTGCGCGCGATTTCGGCGCCATTCAACCGGCCCGACACGCGCACCTTGATTCCCTTGCAGCCGAAGCGCAGCGCCGAATCGACAGCTTTACGCATCGCCCGGCGGAACGCCACGCGCTTTTCGAGCTGCAACGCAATCGATTCCGATACCAGTTGCGCGTCCAGCTCCGGCTTATGCACTTCCAGAATGTCGATGAAGATTTCGCGATTGGTCTTCTTCGCCAGATCGCTCTTCAGCTTCTCGATCTCGGCGCCTTTGCGGCCGATGATGATGCCGGGACGCGACGTCGAAATCGTAATGCGCAGCTTGTTGCCGGGACGATCGACTTCGATCGAGCTGACACCCGCGGCCTTGAGCCGGTCGCGCAGCGAAGCTTTGAGTTCCAGATCTTCGTGCAGCAGCTTGGCGTAATCCTGCTTAGCGAACCACCGCGACCGCCAGGTCTTGGTGACGCCCAGCCGGAACCCGTAGGGATGTGTTTTCTGACCCATCTAGTCTTTGTCCCCCACCATCACCACAATGTGCGCCATTCTGCGCTGATAACGATACGCGCGCCCCATCGGCGCCGGCCGCACCCGCTTCATGCGCGGGCCTTCGTTGACATAGCATTCGGTGACGAACAGCTTGTCGACGTCCACATCGTTCGACCGATTCTCGGCATTGGCAATCGCCGACCGCAGCACCTTTTCAACCGACGGAGCGATCCGCTTGTTGGTGGTGCGCAAAATGTTGATCGCATCCCCGGCCTTCTGGCCGCGAATCAGGTCGACCACCAGCCGCGCCTTCTGCGGCGACGTGCGAAGATATCTGGCTTCCGCTCTCGCTTCCATATTTATCCTTATGACGCCGGCTTAGCGGTTTTCTCCGCCGCCGCCTTAGCCGCATGACCCTTAAACGTCCGCGTAGGCGAAAACTCGCCCAGCTTGTGGCCGACCATGTTCTCGGTGACGTACACCGGGATGAACTTCTTGCCGTTATGCACAGCCAGCGTGTGGCCGATAAACTCCGGCAGAATCGTCGAGCGCCGCGACCACGTGCGAACTACTTTCTTCTCGCTCTTCACGTTCATCGCTTCCACCTTCTTCATCAGGTGGTCGTCGACGAACGGTCCTTTTGCTAACGAGCGTCCCATGTTTTTCGGCTACCTCTTCTTCGTCTTCCGCGTCACGATCCACTTATCCGTGCGCTTGTTATTGCGGGTCTTGAAGCCGCGCGTGGGCTGGCCCCAGGGAGTCACCGGATGCCGTCCGCCGCTGGTTTTGCCCTCGCCGCCGCCGTGCGGGTGATCGACCGGGTTCATGCTGACGCCGCGATTGTGCGGCATCTTGCCCATCCAGCGCTTGCGTCCGGCTTTGCCCAGGCTGACGTTTTCGTGCTCGACGTTGCCCACTTGGCCGATGGTCGCCGCGCATTCGAGCATCACCTTGCGGATCTCGCCCGACGGCAGCTTCAGCAAGCGCCATGCCGCCTTCTTTTGAAACCAACTGCGCCTGCGCCCCAGCCGAGCGCGCCATCTGCCCGCCCTTGCCCGGCTTCAGTTCGATGTTGTGAACGATGGTGCCGGCCGGAATGTTCTTGAGCAGCAGCGAATTGCCGACGAGAATGTCCGCTTCCGGTCCCGAGGTGACTTTGCGCCCGACTTCGAGCCCCACCGGAGCCAGAATGTAGCGCTTCTCGCCATCCACATAATGCAGCAGAGCAATGCGCGCGCTGCGGTTCGGATCGTACTCGATGGCCGCGACCACCGCCACGATCCCGTGCTTGTCGCGCTTGAAATCGATCTCGCGGTAAGCCTTCTTGTGCCCGCCGCCGCGGAAGCGCGACGAAATCCGCCCCGTGCTGCTGCGTCCGCCGGTAGCCGGCTTGCCCTTGACCAGACTCTTTTCGGGATTCTGCTTGGTAATTTCCTCGCGCGAGACTACCGTCTGGAAACGGCGTGTCGGCGTAGTCGGTCTGAAACTTTTTACCGGCATGTTAGATCTCCGCGTACTCCGGCATCTTCTCGCCGGCCTTCAAAACAACCCAGGCTTTCTTCCAGTCCGCGCGATAGCCCGAAAACTTTCCGCGCCGGCGCAACTTGCCCGCCGTCATCGACGTGCGAACTTCAGCCACCTTCACTTTGAAAGCCGCTTCCACAGCGTGCCGGATCTGAGTCTTATTGGCATCGACAGCCACCTGAAAGCACAGCGTCCGATGATCGTCTTTCTTGGTGACGCCCTTCTCGGTCACCAGCGGCCGCTTGATTACGTCGTATAAGTTCGCCATTACGCCAATGCCTCCGACAATTTCCGGGCGGCCGTCTCGCTCAGCAGCACTTGGTTATGTTGCAGCAGGTCGTAGACGTTCACGTCGCGGCTGGCCACCAGTTTCACGCCTTCGAGATTGCGGCTCGACAGTGCCAGATTCTTATTCGCGCTGTTATCGACCAGCAGCACGCTGCGCTTGATCGCAATCGTGTCGAGCGCCTTGCGCATCAGCTTGGTCTTGGGCTCAGCGGTCGGAAATTCGCTGACTACGCGCAATTCACCGTCGCGCAACTTCGCCGAGAGCGCGCTCTTCAACGCCCCCAACTGCATCTTCCGCGGCAGATGATACGAATAATCCCGCGGTTGCGGACCATGAGTCGTCCCGCCATGCCGCCACAGCGGACTGCGGATCGAACCCATACGAGCGCGCCCCGTGCCCTTCTGCTTCCACAATTTCTTACCCGACCCGGCCACTTCATGCCGCGTCTTGGTCGAAGCCGTTCCGCGCCGCGTGCCCGCCAGATGATGCCGCACCGCTTCGTACAGCAGCGCTTCATTCACCGGCGCGCCGAACACGGCATCGGACAGCTCAATCGAGCCGACGACTTTATTATTGAGATCGATAATGTCTACGCTGGGCATGGCTACCTCTTGGCCCTCCGCACGATGACGTAACCGCCGTTGGGGCCAGGCACCGCGCCCTTGACCAGGATCACGTTATCCTCGACATCCACTTCGACGATCTCGAGGTTGCGAACCGTCACCCGCGCGTTGCCCATCTGTCCGCCCATGCGCATACCCGGAAACACGCGCGACGGGAAACTCGATGCGCCGATCGACCCAGGAGCGCGATGGAACATCGACCCGTGCGTGTCATCGGAACCGCGGAAGTGATGGCGCTTGACCACACCAGCAAATCCACGACCCTTGCTAACGCCGATCACGTCGACTTTTTCCAAGGCTTGAACTCTTCGGCCAGCACGCGATCGCCCGGCTTCATGTCGCCCGAGGTCCTGTCGAGCGGAACTCGCGCTGAAACCTGACGCCCTCGGCGCCCGACTTCTTGAAGTGACCCGCGCGCGGCTTGGATACGCCCGACTTCTTGGCGTACTCCATGAACCCCAACTGGACGGCATCATAGCCATCGCTCGCCGGCGTCTTGCGCTGGACAACGATGCACGGTCCGGCCTTCAGCACCGTCACCGGCACCACTTGCCCGTCCGGCCGGAACACCTGCGTCATCCCGATTTTTTTGCCTAAAATTCCTGGGCTCATT
>CAVZWS010000003.1:0-373779 GCA_963779075.1 Bryobacterales bacterium | reverse complement strand
TCCCGCTCCAAGAAATCAAGCACTTAACGTCACCGCTTCCAATCTGTACTCCGTTGTACTCCATTTACATCACCAGCGAGCGTTCGAGCTGGTCTACGATCACCTTCCGTCGCTCTACCGGCGACTTCGTATAGACGTTCTGATTGACATCCAGCGAGTGCCCTAACTGGTCGGCGACGAGCTTCCCTTCGACCCCCATGTTGTTCATCAAAGTCGAATGAGTCCGGCGCATCACCTGAAAGTTCACCCAGGATAACCCGATGCTCGCGAGGTTCGGCTTGACGTGTCGGTTTAAGATGTTATCCCGCGACAGCGGTGTACCCCGCTCGGATGGAAACACCCACGCACCCGGGCGCCTGTCGATGCACAAGCCCTTCCACTGCTCCAAGGCAAGCAGAAGATCTTGCGGCAGTGCCGCCTGTCTGACGGACTGCACAGTCTTGGGACTGTCGATCAGCCCTTTGTACACGCGTTGCCGGATATCAGCGTAGTCCGGCCCGACACGGCCCCAAGTGAGTCCGAAGATCTCTCCTGGTCGCATCCCGGCAATGATCGCGAGCTGCACTATTAGCCGTTCCCGCGGTTCAAGAACTGCAAAGCATTTTTTCACCTCCTCAATCGTCATCACGAGCCGCGGGCCGCGCCTGGCTTCGGCCGGCGTGAACAATAGCTCCGCCGGATTCTTTCGGATCAGATCCTCCGCAACAGCCATATCGAAGATCTGCTTCAGATCCCATCGAAGGTGGTCCGTCATGCTGAACGAAAGCTCGGCGGCCTTCCCGTCGAGAAAGTCTTGCAGCTCGTCTCGGCGGAACTCCCTGACCTTCCGACCGCCGAACGCCCCAACCACGTGAGTATTCACCCGGCTGAGGTTGTTCGCGGCCGTCGATTCCTTCCACTTCCGCGTATAGAACGGATAGTAGACGCCTTCGATGAATTGACCCAGGCTCATGTTCGTTGTGACCGCATCCCCTCTTTCCCTCAGCTCACCGAGGATGCCGTCGAGCTTCTTCCTCGCGTCCGACTTGCTTAGCGACGAGACCGGACCAAGCGCCCGGTTGCGCCTGTGCCCTCCCTCCCACCATTGCCCGACCCACTTCCCGCACCGTTTCTTCAAACTTCCCGATTGATACCGCCGCCTGCGCATTTTTAGATCGCTCCTTATGCGCGTCTGCCGGCATCGAATTCAAGCGACGAAGCCATCCTAGCACCTTGCTCGTTAGTTGCGAGCCAGCCCAACAGTGTCGCCTGTCTGACGACCTTGCGTCTGCCGAGTTTGATCGCAGGGAGCTGTGATGTTCCTGCGACCTGGCCATTAACCATCTTGCAGACGTGCGCCTTCGAGCAACGGAGGATCTCAGCCACCTCGCTCAGCGTGAGGACTTCCGGTGATTCCAGCAGGTGCGTTGAAGGCTCCTCGGACGCTGGGGATTCATGGCAAAGATAGGGTGGCGTCATTGTGTTCCCCTCTTACAGTAGGGCCCGGAGCGCCCTAGTAATCACGCTCGCCCCAGTCAAATCGCGGAACCTGCGGAACCATCCTTTGTAATCAAAGAGTAAGCAAGGAACTGACCTTGGAACTGCACTGGAACTGGCGGCTGCATATCCGATTTTGGTAGTGAGTTCCATCGCGGTTCCGGCCATAGTTCCAATGCAAGTCATTGAAAAAATGGGTGAGTTCCGTGAGTTCCGCACTTTACGCACCGACTCGGGCATACGATTCCCCTACCTTAATCAGTAAACCGTGGCCTTCCGCGATCTTGAGTGCTGCCGAAACGGCCTTTCTGTTCGTGGTCTCCGCCGCCGTAACGGCTTGATTGAAACCGAACTTCCGCAGCCTCTTGATCTTGGCCCACACGTCGCGTTGCGCCTCGGTCATGACTTTGAGCGCGGCGGCCTCGTTAGCAGCGACCTTAAACCTAAGAGACTCGTCCTCTTCGAGAATCAGTGTTGGCGGCAGCGAGTTTCGGGCAATTCCCCCAAACACAATGAGTGGGTCTTCGGCTTCATCCATTTGCCGTTCGAGACCGTAGCAGGCGTCAACATGGCTCGAGAATGCATGATGGCCACTCACTGCGTCTGCCCAAAGGCTAGGGTCTTGGAGCAAACGCTTGGGCGAATCGAACTTTTCTTTGCGGACGTGATGGACGATTACAATTGCAAGACGTGGCAGATTCGCCCGCGCGCTGGACAGTATTTTCAAGCCATTTACGATGTCACGGGCATCGTTCTCATCACCTCCCAGCCACAGTCGCCACGGGTCGATGATAAGGACGTCTGGCTGCACCTGTTCCACCAGTCGCTGTAACAACGCGGCACCTTCCGGGCTTGCATCGGGCAGTGTTGAATCGAGCGATTGTGCACACCACACCCGCAAGCGCTCATGTCCTGAAGAACCGCCGCCCATAGCCCTGAAGCGTTGACTGAGCGGCGCTAGTCTATTTTCAAAATCGATCATAAGAACATGAACGGGGTTCGGAACGCGCATCCCGAGAAACGGTTCGCCGCTCGCGAGACACAATGCCATCTGTTGAACCAGGCGAGATTTCCCGACCTTCTGACGTCCAGCAATCACAATGGTTTCGCCTTCGTGCAGCAGTCCTTCGATGAACGCCGGAGGGGACTTCAGGTTCAGGCTTAGCAACTCTCCGACCGTGTACGTCCTGTCCGCTTCATGTAAGTCCCTTCGGGCCTCGGCACACGGTTCAAGAGCGGTGAGCTGGAATCGGTGAGTACGGTCTCCGTTGACGGCAACGTATAGCCCCTCGTTGTTCGGTTGGCAGTAGATTTTATCGATCTCTCCCTCACACTGGTCCGCAACGTACGCCGCGATTCTATCGGCAGCATCCCCGATTGGATCGTAGGCATCCTCAGGGTTGAGCGATACTGCTTTCGGCATCACCGCACCGCCCGAGTTTGTTCACCGCCCTCAGGTTGCGCCGCGAGCCAGGATTCGACGCTGCGTTGGTCGTAGCGCACCAAGGCGCCCAGCTTGCGGAAGGGCGGACCCTGCCTGAGTAGTCGCCAGCGTCTCAAAGTTGGGACCGATACATTGAGCAGCCGGGCGGCTTCACGCTCGTCAATCAGTGGTACTGCCAGTTGTTCACTCATAAGATGTAACCTCCGCTGAGCTTCAGCGTTTACAGCTTATGATCGAAGGCATCTATTGGTACAGGAATAGAGAGAGCGATGTTTGATGCACTTTGTTCCGGTTTTCACGCTTAAGAGCCCAGTGGCAGGCTTTGCTTGCAGTGCTTGTCTCGAAACTTGCGCTGCTCTTCAGCCGTGTATTTTTTGAAGCCCAGGATGGCGGCAGTCAGCGCCGCTACTTCCCTATCATGCTTTCGCCCCGTTGCGCCCCACACGTATCGCGTGAGTTTAATGCGCGCGTCGATGGTATTGTCCGCAGCTCTATCGTCGGACTGGTTGAGCATGGTCTCGATTAGCTTCGCCGTGAGCCGCAAATGCCGCTGGACTAAGTTGAGCCAAAGGAATTTTTGGCTCTGCACAGTCGCATACCAAAAATAGCTCGGTTGGAAAAACCCCTTGATCTCTTTAGCCGTTTGCGTGAGCCGGTGCGCAAAGCGCCGCGCCTTTGCCTTACTGAGCTTTGACTGATCCGTCCACTTCTTGTACCCGATCAAGGGCGAGAGTTCGAGGGAATCCAGGCAATCCCACAGCGCTCGCTCATCAACGCTGCGATGCGAGAGTAGTTTGGCGAGCGCTCGCTTCGCCTCACTGTCGGCATTGATTCTATCCTCTAACGGCGCGTCTTCAGCTATGTGCGCGGGCATCGCTCCCTCAGCGACTCCCTGAGTGGTGTAAGCCGCCAACCGGCAGGGTACCGGCTTGTCGCCTCGCGACGGCTAGGCGGCCTTATTACGTTCTATCACGCTCGCAGAATGATCGGCCACTCGAAAAGAAGGCCGGTGCTAGACTCTACGCGCTCGGGGCCGTCCCGGCTTGCCGTACCGCGGCGTCCCACGCACGAACCGCCGCCGGAATTTCCGAATGCCATGCTGTTCGGCCCACTGGACGAACAGCCCCAGGAACCATTGCTGGTGCAGCGTGGGCGCGTACTTATAGCCTTCCCACCGTCGAACCGTCCGAACGCTGGTCACGAACAGTCGGGCGAACTGCCGCTGTGAGAGTCGCCATCTTTCGCGCATCCGGGCCATCTGACTACACGCGTGGTGCGCTTCCGCCGACCGCACACGGCTACCGTGGCTATCGCGCTTGCTCGGCCCTCGGAAGGTACCGATTCGCAAAGTGCAGCACTGTTCGTGATGAGCCGGCGGCGGCAGCCTGCCGAATCTCCACAACTGTTCACGCGCTGCACTACCCTTCGGCAGCTTCGCCCGTTCGATGAGTGACGCCAAAGCGGATTCCGAGTTGTCCGTTGCCGCAAACATTGCCCCAAACATTCCGGCCAGGTCAATCATGCCAAGCTCGAAACCCGTGTCCGCAACGTCCTTGAGAAAATCGTCGACGGTCGCGCCGGCGGCGCCGCAGAGGACCTCCAGTTCCGTATGCCGTCTTGCCGTGGCCGGGAGCGCGGTCCACCGCCCCGCGACGGCGCGCACGCGCTCATCTTGGGAAAGCCATGCAAGTGTAATCATGGTTTCGAGGCCTCCAGGAAGCGAGCAACCGAAGTACTTCAGAAATGACGAGCACGGTTCAAGAACGGCGCGCATCCTGCTTTTCCTTCGTCGGTGCATCCGCAGTCAGCATGGACGCGCGCACCTTAGCTTTTGCCCCATTTTGCTCTGTTCCCGCTCCGGGCGTTTTTCAGCGAAGATGTTGACGGGATATGGCTACCTTGCATACAAAAGGGTCGGACGGCGTGGCTCGCGGGCTTTGCGCTGGCGGGCCTCGAACTCCGAGCGGCTATATGGATAGATCAGGCTGCCTTGCGCGGTCACGCGGTCTTCAGAGGTGAGACGGCTTAGCAAGTGGTCGAGATATCGGGCGTCGGCCCACCGCGATATCCTCTGGAACAATTCGCGCCGGCTCAGGCAACCGTTTCGCGATCTCAGGAGCAGATTGATGATTTGGTGTTCCCTTTTCGAGAGAGGATCGATCGGAGAAACCTCGTGGAATGTTGCACGCCTCGGGTGCCACGCGCCGGATCCGTCTCCCCAGTTTCGGACGATCGCATCGGAGAGGTGCTGCAAGGGCGTATTCCAGACGATTTCGTCGGGTAGCAGGGGACAGTACCACATGCGGCCGGCGTACGCTGTCCAGCCGCACGCGCGGATCTTTGCTGCCTCGGCGGGATTGAGTATTGTCTCACCCAAGCCGTCGGGGAGATGACGAACGTCGTTGAGGAGGACTTCGATCAGCGCCGGGTAGTTTGGCCAGCGGGCTTCCACCAGATGTAATGCAGGCTGAGCGCCGTGGTCCCCGAGCCAACTAGGAGTGGACATTTTGATTTCCTCCTGCTCTACTCCAGTGTGGGCCGGATGTCGACTGTTGGCAACAGAATGGCAGAGACCGTGCGGGCCCCAGAGAAGCTCAACGATCCCGTAGAACTTAGACGGATTTGATAATATTCAATCTACAAGCAACAAAAAGAGAGGTATTGGTCGTTATGTGCTGTGCATCTGTCTCACGCGCATTTCTTTGCGTTCTGGCCGGATGTTTTCAGATCGTCGCCCAGCAGAACGATCCTGCTACCCGCGTTTACGCACAGGCGTCAAAGAGCGTTTTCCTAATCGTCATTCGCTCAGCAGCCGGCGAACCGATCGCTCAGGGCACGGGCTTCCTTGTGACTGGCGGAAGGATCGTCACAAATCAGCACGTAGTGAGAGACGGCAACCCCTATCTCGACCTGGGCGCGGTTAAACTATCCCTTAAAACTGAAGCGGTCGATTCCGTTAACGATCTCGCAATACTTTCGGTAAACGGCGAATTAAGCGCACCACCCCTGAATCTCGCAGCATCGCAACCAACACCTGGCACAGCGATCTACGCTATCGGCAATCCTGCCGGACTGGAGCGTAGTATTAGCAACGGAGTTGTAGCCGGTATGCGCCAGCTGTTTGGCCGAGAGTTGATGCAAATATCTGCTCCCATCTCGCCAGGGTCGTCGGGTGGGCCAATTCTAAATTCTAGTTCCGAAGTGGTTGCAGTCGCGGTCGGGATACTAGAGCAAGGTCAAAATCTCAACTTCGCCGTGCCCGTGAAGTTCGTCCAGCTACTGTTGAAAGGCGAAAGCCCAGCCGAGGATGTCCCGACATTGCTCTCGCGAGTGGATGAAATCTCTACCAAGCGGACCGCGAACGAACAATACTCTACCGAACCAGACTCACCTTGGATGCACGCAGAAAAGGAAATGGAAGCCCTACTGCGTCGCGCCGTCTCCACCGCCGGCAAGGACGCTGGGTCCTTAAAGCTTGTCGCGGAGAAGGCGATGGGGTTAGACTTCTTCACAGCCATAGACCCGGCTATTGCTGTTGAAGCCGCAGAGAAAATTGTTCAGATAAAGCCCACAGCTGAGTCGCACCTTCTTCTTGCGAAAAGCCTCAACGCGCTGTTTAACTCGGAATCCAACACCACGAAAACTTCGCCGACCCTTCAGAAGGCCGAAAGAGCCATCCGGGCGAGCTTTGCTGCAACTAAGCTGCCCACTCTTGAAATGTATTCCGCGATGGGAGAAATCATGGAAGAGCGGGAACTCAACACCGAGGCCCGCGCAGCATATGTCAAAGCCTACGATTTCGCAAAGGCTCAGAACAACACAGATTCCCTTGCTAGCGCCCTGAGAGGACTAATACGAGTTGCAGTCGCAGCCTCCAACAACCAAGAGGCGGATCGATGGTTCAATGGGCTTGTCGAATCGGGACCGATTAATTTCTGGGATTGGCAACAGCAGGCTAGCCGACTATACGCCCGCGGGGAGTATAAGAACTCCGGCGATGCCTACAGCAAGGCCGCATCGCAGACCTTTTGGACTAATTATTGTCAGGCCGCCATTGTGTACTCCCTTGACGACACGCAGAACGATCGGGTGTTGGAAATGGCGAGGGCCTGCATCGGCAATGGAACCAGCAAAGCTAACTCAGATGCTAGTCTCGCAATAGCTCATCGTGAAATCGCGGATAGAGGATGCCCGTTAGTTCGTAGAAAGTAAGCGACTCTCAAACCTGGAGGTGTGAACACCTCTGGGTAGTTTTTCTGCCAAGAAAAGGAGAGAGTCGCTATGAAGAAACGATACCAGATCGACCAGCAACGGGCCGTGCAGCAGTTCCGCCAGCTCGCCAGCGAACAGAACCCCAACATCCAGATGATCCTGCCGATGGCCGACATCGTGGGCTTGTTGCAGGAGGGCGTGGGCAACTTGCTGCGGCACGCCGGACTGGAACTGATGCACCTGGTGATGGACGAAGAAGTGAAGTCGCTGGCTGGCGAGCGCCACCAGCAACACGAGCAACGGCGCGCGCATCGCTGGGGCACCGAAGACGGCTACTGCGTGGTGGATGGCCAGAAGGTGCCGATCAAGCGGACGCGCTTGCGCAGCGGCGACAATCGCGAACAACGCTTGGGGAGCTACGAACTGTTTCAGCGTGAGGGGCCTTTGCAGCAAGGCGTCTGGGACAAGATGATGCGGGGACTTTCGACGCGCAACTACGGTGCGGTGGTGAAGGACTTTCAATCCGCCTATGGAATCGAGAAATCGGCGGTGAGCGAGAACTTCATCGAGGCCAGCCGCGAGAAGGTGAAGCAGTTGATGGAGCGCCCGCTGGGCGAGTTGCGGTTGTGCGCCGTGCTGATCGACGGCACGCCCTTCAAGGACCGGCAGATGATTGCGGCCCTTGGGATTGGCTGCGATGGACGCAAAACGGTGCTGGGTATCCGCGAAGGTGCGACGGAAAATACGGCCGTGGTGAGCAGCCTACTGAGTGAATTGGTGGAGCGCGGCCTGGACTTCTCGACGCCTCGTCTGTACATCCTCGATGGGGGCAAAGCGCTGCACGCGGCCGTGCGGCGCCATGCTGGCGAGGCTGCGTTCATCCAACGCTGCCAAGTCCACAAGAAGCGCAACGTGGTGGATCATCTGCCGGACGAACACAAAGCCGATGTCAGAAGGAAGCTCCAGAACGCCTACGCGATGACCGACTACTCCGATGCCAAGCGCGCCTTAGAGAAACTACACCGGGAGCTGATGGATCTGAATCCGAGCGCCGCGCGCAGCCTGGAAGAAGGGATGGAAGAAACACTCACCGTCCACAAACTGCGCGTGCCGGATCAGCTGCGCCGGACACTCAGTTGTACGAACGTGATCGAGTCCGCTTTCTCGATCGTCGAAACCGTGTGCCGAAACGTGAAGCGTTGGCGGACCGGGGACCAGATCGAGCGATGGGTTGGCTCGGGGCTCCTGGTCGCTGAGCGCCAATTCCGCCGAGTCATCGGGCATCGCCAGATTCCGCTGTTACTGTCCTCAATGGCCAATGCCGTTTCCAAGAAACCAATTGCGAAAGGAGCCGCCGTCGCGTAGCCTATGAGGATCGAGAGTCGCTAACTTTCAACGGAGTTCCGGGCAACCTCTCGCGGATATCCTAAACCAACGGGGAGTTTACGAAGAGGCTCTGAGCCATGCGAAGGAAGCGGTCACAATTAACAGCAACGACCCCTTTAATCAAGACACTCTCGCCGCCTCCCTCAGGGGCCTCATGCGGTTTCAAGAGGCCATCAATGCCAGTAAACAAGCCATCAGACTATCCGATGGTAAGTACGCGTGGATGCATTTTGCGCTAGGCAGTGCTTATTTTGAGATTCAGAATTGGGAGTTATCCAAACAGAGTTATGAGAAGGCATCGGAGCTTGATTCAAAGGATTCCGCAGCTCCGTATAACATCGCTCTTTGCATGACTCACCTCGGGTATTATCGGGATGCTGCTAATTGGTATGAAGAAGTATTAAGGCGCAACCCAAGCCATCCTGAAAAGGCAGAGATTCTCAACCGGATTCAAACGCTGCGTAAATAGCTCCATCTGCCATTTGCCTAATGCATCTTCTCGGCGCCATCCGCCGCCGCAGATTTTCCAGAAGCGCTTGGGGGCGAGGGTGCGGAAGATCCGCACGGCGCGGGGATTCTCACAGGAAAGCTTCGCCGAAGCCTGCGAACTTCACCGTACACACGTCAGCCGGCTCGAACGTGGCCGGATCAACATTACCGTGAACACGGCGCGGCAGATCGCACACGTTTTGGAAGTTAGCCTGTCAGAACTGTTTCGTGGGCTGACTTGAGTCGATAGTGCGGCCCGACTGCCGTAGACTCTACGCGCGGCGGATGAGCCCACGAACAGGAACAGGCTCCCGCCCAGCGGGCATGGCAATTCAATCGAGGAGCAGCACTCGAAGCACTTCGCAGGTCGACTTATCCTGCCAGACGATCGTGTACTCGCCGGGACCTTCGTACCTCAGCAGCGCCTCTTCGCCAGTGGGCACATGGAGGCAGGAGACGGTCACGATGGCCACCCCCGCAGTGCGGTAAAGATCGTGGTCAACCCACTTGATGTTGGGAAGCTGGTAATAGTCGCCCGCCCCCAGCAGCGCCGACGATCCAGCCAGGATCCCAATTCGCAAGACCGCGGAGAAGACATTGCGGGCAATTGGATGAAGCATGGGACCTCCGAACTGCGGTTTCGTGACACTCATTATATTCCCCTGGTTTCGCGAATGTTTGATCGAACCGCAGTGGTACGATTCCAGCATGATGAAACGCCTGGCAATTACGGCCATTTCTGTCTCGCTCTCCTTCGCAACCCTCGCCTTCGCCCAGGATCATCCATCCAACGATGACATCGCCCAGCAGTTCGCCGGCATGTGGCGGCTGGTCTCCAACCCGCAGCGCCTCGCTGACGGAACGACGAGGGAAGGCGCAAATAGTGTCGCCTACGCCATGTTCGATGCCAATGCCACTCACATGTGCTTCGTCAGCATGAATCCGAATCGGCCGCGGTGGAAGTCCGAAACCGCGCCGACGCCGGAGGAAGGCGTGTCCGCGCTCCGGGGCTTCGGCGCCTACTGCGGCACCGTCGAGATCCACGCGAAGGAAGGATTCATAATCCGAAATTACGAGATCAATCAAACTCCCAACGCAGTCGGGAAGGTGACGAAGCGTTGGTATACATTCCAGGGGGCGAATCGCATGTCATTGCGGATCGATCCGCCGGAACTCACCGCGCCCGTCGTTGAGAACACGCTGATCTGGGAGCGGGTCGGGAAATAACCCGCGATCTAGTATGTTGCCGGGTCGGAGGTTCCTTGTTTTCCGGAAGTGGGTCAGGTCGAGAATTCTCTGGTAGTTGCGATCCATACTAGCCCCAGCGCAAGCAAGCAGAAAAATATTCCCATGATGCGAATGTATGTGGGCATCCATGGCCGCATGACCATATCGGCAAACGGCAAATCCCGAACCCACTTAGGTTTCTTTAGGTGATACCATCGACAAAACGTAACTACTCTAAGGGGCCACGCTACGCAGATGATCCCGATTCCACCAAGAATCACTGCCATGAAAACAGGAGCGGGGGCCATCGGCATCTTTCGAGCGCAACTCAACGATATCACCGGTCTCCCACAGTCCGGCAAACTGACCACACTACGTGTTTCCCAGACCAGGTGAAATCCAAACGTACCCTGTGTGCGGCTCCCTTCCTCTTCTCTCCCTCTCGATACACACCCTACACTTAGATTTCAACGGGCGCACCGGCAATCACGAGAGCAGGACGTAGAATTCTACTTTCTCTGCAAGTGAAAGGAGGAAATCGGCTTCCCGCGCTGGAGCGGGAAGCGGCGGCGTCTTACGGCTCATCTGCTGCCATTGGCGGCGCTCCGGCCAAATAGGGGTGTATGTTTGTAGATCACAGCGGAATTGGCATGCAAGTCCGGGCCATGGGAATCCGCACGTCAGAATAAGGTTCGGGAGTACCAGAATGACGATGTTCGCGGCAACGGCCTGCCCAGCGAGTAAGTCATTGATTAGGCCAAGTTGCATGTGGCCTATAGCGTTAAATTCGGTGGAACGCCCGAGAACTCCGAATCTGCCGGGTGCTCCTTCCTCGTACTGATGCATTGCGTGAAGAAGCTGAGAATCAATCGGCTTTTCCGCGCCGACCGCGTAACTTTCGATGATCGCGGTCTTGCCGGCCCACCGTGCCAACAAACGGCGCTGCTCGTCATCGAGTGCATCAAATGCTAGCGTCCGTTCCATGAGGCTGACCAGAATAGGCTTGGCATTATCTTCGAGCCGGCTCATCCAGCCGTTATTGCATGGCTCACAGATGCGCTTGAGCCGCAAGGAGTCGAGGGCTATCTGATCGCGGTGGGGCGTGCTCGTCCCGTCGGCTTGATAGCGGAAGTGCGTGATAGGAGTCTTAAGCGCATGGAGGTAATCGAGCAACCATTGGGCAAAGACATGCTCACCTGACCGCGTTGCCGGCGTTTCGCCACAGGAGAGACAGTTCATTGAATTCCGTATCCAAGCATAACGAGGGCCGGGATGCTCCGCCGAGAGGTATGGGTGGTGTCCCCAAAAGCTGGTTGGTCGAACCAGCTTGCTAAAGAGCCGATCAAGCGGGTCTAATATTCTTTGTGAATCTTCTCGTCACCGGTCGCGAGAACTCCAGCGTCGAGGTGGACGAACTCCAAAAGAGAAACTGTACCGTGGATCTGTTGCCTACCGAAAGGCTGCTGGATCTATTGAAAAAGTACCCCTCCACGTTAATCGCTGATGCCATCGTCTGCTTCATTGACATCGAAGTATGGGAACTTGGTAGCCCGCCGACGGACCTAGAAACCGCTGGCGAAATATTCGCACGGGAGGTCAGGCGACTCCCGGATTCGTGTGCAATGTTAGACGGCCGCAAATGGAAGGCGATACCGATCGTCATGGTGCTGTCCGGTACCGGAGTCGCTTTCTCAAAGGAAAGGATTGGAATCGTTGCCTCGGCAGAGGCTATCGTTCTGGCAGAGGCCCGGAAAGATTTCGAGCCCACTTTCCGGAGTATCAATACCGCCGTCCGTGATTATCGTCAGCGTATTCTTGCAGAGTTTTCGAATCTCGGCTTCCTGGTTTCCTATGAGAACGGTCGCTACCGGGTGGGCCCAGCGGTGAGCCCGATCGGGGAGCTAGAGGGATTCCTTTATGACGCACGGCGCGACCAACGCGATTGGAAAGGGAGATTCTTCACCTTTGATCGTGACCCGAACGGGGTTCAACACGAAATTGGACAGTTCGAAGCACTCATAAATAGCCGGCAAACTAGTGAACACGAACTTCAAAGGTTCTTCGAGGATAGTCCTCATTTCCTCGACGACACCCGAACATCGCTCCCGATGCCACACGTGCGATTGGAAGATCAAAAGGGAAATCTACTGATACCTGATTTCGTCATCAAGCCGATTGTCGCCTATCGACGCGATTCGAATTGGCGGGTATTGGATCTAAAAAAGCCCGATGTAAATCTATTGGCGGGGAATCTCCCACATACGCGCTTTTCCCATGAAGTTACCCAGGCGATAACGCAACTGCGGAACTATGGTGACTATTTCAGAGATTCCGAGAACACCAAGCGGGTATCGACTGTGCTGGGGCATGAACTGAAGTACCCCAGCCTTGCCGTTCTTATCGGTAGGCTTCGCGAATTGGATGTCGAACAGCTTGAGAAAGCTCAATCCCGCGAACCAGACGTGCGGATCGTAACTTACGATGAAATTCTTGAACGCCAGCGACGCCTTATGCGGTAACGGTGAAGCACTCGGGCATTAGGCTGCCATCTCGGAAGCGTGGCTCCTGAAGCGTGTGAAAACTCACGCCCTCTTCCCGAGCATCTTCCGCAGCCGCACCAGCAGCTCGCGGAACTTCGCCTCATCCCGCTGTTGCGAGTGCAGATACGCCTCGTAGTGGTCAACGGCGTCGATCAGCCGCCGGATTTCGTCCTCGTCCAGGTCGATCTTCACGCTTTCTATTGTGTCTTGCATGTGGTCATCACCGCCAATTTCCACGCTGCGGCCGGCGCCTCGCGGCTGTTCCTCGGGAATTGCAGGACTGCCATGGGATAAGCGTACCAGTTTCGCCTCCTCTTCGCCTTCTATGCTATCCTCTCCTCGTGCCCGCCCGCGCCTGCACCGTCTCCTACACCGGCCCCGACGGCATCCGGCATTCGGTGAACGTCCAGGCGGAATCGCTCTACGAGGCGGTGGTCCTGGCGATCCGGGCGTTTCGGGAGCATGAGTGCGCGCCGGGCGCCGGAAGCCAGTTGGAAGTCGAAGCTCGCAGCCCGGCCGTGACGCACACGGTGAGCATGGCCAAGGTGCAGGATTGGCTCCGGTCGTCCGCCAAGAGCCCGAGCGACAAGATCATGAAGGAGCGGCTGAAGGGAATGCTCGCGTCGTAGGTCGATGCTTCGGGTCAGCACGCTCGGCAATTTTGGGTGAACTTCTCACCCGCTCCGCTTCAGATCGTCCGGTACGATCCCAAAATACGCCGGTCGGGACGTGATACCCTTTCGACTGGACTAAGCCATGCTCAAGTGGACCCCTAAGCGGATTGTGGGCGGAGTAGCGGTCTTGGCCGGGGCTTCTCTCTTCGTTTACGTCGAGCCCCTGTTTATGCATGAGAGTAGCGCATATGCAGGCGGGTTCTTCCTCGCGCTGATTGTTGGAGCTTTAGTCTTCGGGGTGGGCATCTGGATGCTGATTCGGGGCTGATGCTCAAATGGACCCACTACCCCCTTCGGAGCGCTATTGACACGCCCTACCCCTCTTGTGATCTTCATACACCCAATCCGCGGAAGGACTATGCTGAGGCGTGGGTTACTTTGCCAATCGCGTGAACTATTGGGTGCGATGCAGAGGTTGCAAGCGCGAAATCGCGGTTGTGGTCGAGTTGCGGGTGATGACGGAAGGCAGACCAAGATCTTGAGTCCAACCTTCCACACCTTGTCGGTGTGTCCGCATTGTCATGAGCGACACTTCTATTATTATTCCGACATGATGACCGGCCAGAAGCCTGAACCTGCGCTGCTTGTGTGAGCGTCGGGTCGCCGGGCGGTCGTGTGACAAAGTGACAAATCCGAGGGCCGTTTTTCCAGAACTTTCCCCTTACACGCGCGTGCGAGTCGCGGATTAATCCTCCGCGTGGCTTCTGCTTTATTTTTTCAGCCCAGCCTGCCAATTCGTCACCACCGTGATCGGGACGTTCGCCGGGCCTTGCTCCACCGGGACCTGCATCAGGAAGCGGCCGTCTTTGCTTACATCGAACGGCCACTGGTCGGCAACCTCAAATAGTGGCTTAGGGAGGCTGGCTGCAAAGCTCTTGCCATCCCCCTTCACCTCGACAGCCATCAGCTTGCGATCCGCGCCGATGAAGTACAGCTCGCGCCCATCGCGGCTCCAGACCGGCCAGTTGCCGCCATTGGTCGAGACCTGCCACTTGCCTCCATGTTCGGGGAAGGTCTGAACGTAGATCTCATAGCGCTTGGACTCATTCGAGACATATGCCAGCCACTGTCCGTTGGGGGAGAGCCTGCCGTCGCGTTCATCGTATTCAGTGGTCATGTAAGGAAAGCGTCTCTTGTCGCCGAACTGTGGGATCACCCAGATGTCGCCGCGGGTCTTTAGATCGTTCACAGTTTCGATCAAATAGCGTCCATCGCGCGACCAATCCGAGACGCATTGCCGCGCGGGTCTTGATCCAGGACCGCCTCCGCACCGACACCGTTGGCCGCCTTCACGACTGATTTCCGGCTCCGTAATTTTGCGAAATGAACGCAATCCGGCTGCCGTCCGGCGACCACACCGGGTTATAATTCGCCTTGGGGCCGAAGGTGAAGCGTGAGGCCGTGCCCCGCGACAGGTCGTGCAACCAGATGTCCTGCAAACCGTGGGCATCCATCGGGTCGACGGCCACAGTCGAGCCATCCGGCGAAAGCGAGATCCCAAACGGTAGCCGCCGGCATTCCCACCGTGCCTATAGATTTGCCACCGCGATCGAACCAGGTGAGTTGTCTCTTCCCCCCGCCGAATGCGCCCCATGTGTAGACCAGGGTGCCGTTGCGGGACGAGGAGAAAAAGCCTTGCCCGACGCCAGACAAATAATCCACCGGTTCAGCAAGGGGCACTGCGTCGCCGGTTGTCTTAGCTTTCGCCGGATCAAAGGGCTGGGCCATCAGAGTATGCTCGCGAACAAACAACAGGTAACCCTTCGTCAGAGAAACCCGGCGCGGACCGAATAGATGGCACGTAGACCGCGTTGGTATCGCCAGCCAGAACCTCCCGCCGGGTCTGGGTCCCCGGCCTGGCGTCGATGCTATCCACGTAAACGCGCGTTTTCGCGGTGTCCAAGTTGCGCGCCGTGTAGAGAAAATGTTGTCCGTCGGGCAGGAACCACGGCGCGCGGTGATTGATTTCGCCCGCCGCTGCATCGAGCGTGCTCAAGGCCACGGGAGTTCCTCCAGCGGCGGGCACGCGAAACAAGCCGGCCTGCTGCGGAGTGCCGTAGACGATGACATCGTCTTGGCTCCAGGTACCCCCGCGGATACCCCCCACGTCACAGAGCGTCCGGGATGGACCGCCCGTCACGTCGATCCTCTTCAGCTTGCCTTCAGCGACGAAACCCACGGAACGGCTGTCGGGCGACCAAAACGGGGAATACGCGCCCAGAGTGCCCGGCAGCATGCGGGCGTCTGATCCATCCAGATCGCGCAGCCAGAGAGCGGATTGCCCACGGCTGGAAGCCGCGAAAACCACGCGGCGGCCGTCCGGCGAAATCGCTGGGAGGGTAGCCGTGTATCGAAACTCACCGTCTCCGGTATGAGTAACGAAAACCGCCCGACGCGCGATGGTTCCTCGCTGAAGTACCGGTATCCCAGCAACACCGCGGCAACCGCGGCAAGGGTAGACACCACTGCGACCGCGGGCCAAAGCCATCTCAGGTGCACGGATGGTTGCAAGGTTGGTTGCGTGTCCAAGAGAAAGCGCGCTTCGCCGATGTCACGGAGACGGTCCTTCACATTGCGATCCAGGCATCGCGAAAGCAGGTTCCGAAACTTTTCCGGGACCCGGCCGAGGTCGATTTCCTGTTCCAGGACTTTGCCTAGCACTTCCGCCGTCGATTCGCCTTTGAACAGACGCTCGCCGGTGAGCATCTCCCATACGACGACGCCGAAGGCCCAGATGTCGGCGCGCTTGTCGACCGTCTTGCCACGGGCCTGTTCGGGCGCCATGTACGCGGCGGTACCCAGGATCACGCCCGCAACCGTTGCGCCCATAGAAAGGGTCGGGGAGTCGGTAGGGTCGCCCGACGCGGACGTCATCGGATCCGCGAAGGCTTTCGCTAATCCGAAGTCCAGGATTTTGACTTTATCCGAGGGATCGATCTTGATGTTGGCGGGCTTGAGGTCGCGGTGGACGACGCCTTTGTCGTGCGCGTATTCGAGCGCCGCGGCGATCTGCAGCAGGATGTCCGCGGTTTCATTGGCGGGGATAGGGCCCTTGGCGATGCGGTCGGCCAAGGTCGGGCCGGGGACCAGCTCCATGATGAGGGCCCGGTCTTCGACTCCGTAGATCGCCGCTATTCCAGGGTGATTGAGCGAGGCCAATACTTCCGCCTCGCGCTTGAACCGGGCAACCCGCTCACGGTCGCTCGCGAACGCTGCGGGCAGAACCTTAACCGCTACATCGCGCTTGAGCTTGGTGTCGCGAGCGCGATACACCTCGCCCATGCCGCCCGCCCCGATGGGCGCCTCAATCTTATACGGGCCTAACTGCGTGCCAGGCGTCAACTGTGCGCTCGACGGCTCCAGTAAACTCGGCGCGCCTTCGAGCGCGGGCCGGTCGAGCACACCTTCATGCGAGCCTTGCGCCAGCAGCAATTCGACTTTGCGGCGCAGCTCCGGATCGGCTCGCGCCAGCAGCGCCTCACGCTCGCCCGGTTCACACTCCCGCGCCGCGTGGTACAGCTCGTAGACCTGTTGCAAGCGTTCCGGATTCATGGCGGCTTTGCCGAGTTTGTCTCCCAATCTTACTCCTGCGCAACAGCTCGATTCCCGCCATTCCAGCCCGCGTGGTAAATCAAGCTCACATCTACGGCGGCAAAGCCCAGACGCCCCTGCTTCATTTCGAAATAGTCCGCAGCTTCCCAGTGGGCTTTCATAATGCCACTTGCAGAATGCCGTGCTTGGCATTCCAGGATATGCGCGATCTCGTGCGCCAGCGTATAGCCCAGCAGGCACGGGACGGCGGAAGGGGCCATCACGGTCTTCACGCGGTCCAGGAACACCACAATGTGTGTCCCCTCGAAAGGGAGCGCGTAGGCAAATGCGCCGGGGAGCTGGTTGACGGGGGTCTCGATGGAGAAGGAGACGTAGAGAGCTTCGGCGGGGCACTTACCCGGACCGCGCCACTGGATCTTGACGCCAATACCGGCGAAGATGCCCGATGCGACCGCCTTTGACCCATTTACGATCGCATCGCTGCCAGGGGGGCTTACCATGCAGATGGTCAACTGCCGTACTTCTTCCGGGGTTTTACCCGCCACTGCGCGTGGCCGCTGCCACCACCATCATCAACGCTATGCCCGCCGTTTTCATCGCCTGTCCTCCTTCGCCGCTGCAGGCGGAAGCGGAGGGCGTAACCGGACACGATTTGTGATATTTTCTTTGTGCCCACCAAAAGAACGGGTTACGGCCCAAATCCGGGTTGAGGAGTTGCGGCGGTGCTGCCCCGATCTGCGGAAATCACGAAGTTATTGAGAGCCTGGAGCGGCGGTGACCAGGCTGCCCTGGAGCGGCTGTCGGAACAGGTGTATGGCGAACTGCGCATTGTGGCCCGCCGCTACATGCGAAATGAGCGCCAGGGCAACACTCTCCAAACCACGGCGTTGGTCAACGAGGTTTACCTCCGCCTCGTGGACGTGACCAATGTCGAGTGGCAGCAGCGCGCCCAGTTCTTTGGGATGGCGGCGCAGATGATGCGGCGCATTCTGGTTGACGCGGCGCGTGCCCGGGGTTCGCATAAGCGTGGGGGCGGGGTGCACAAAGTGAACATCGATGAAACGGCGGTCCTGTCACCGGAGCCGGATCGGTCCGTCGTGGCTCTGGACGAGGCGCTGGCAGAGTTCGCGTCATGTGGCTCCGCGCCAAGCAAAGTGGTGGAGTTGCGTTACTTCGGCGGGCTGAATGAGGAGGAAATCGGCGAGGTTCTGAAGGTCTCTCCGCGGACGGTCCGGCGCGATTGGGAGTTCGCCAGAGCCTGGTTAATGAGTGAATTAAGCTGTTAAGATCGGTCCCCTTGGAAGACCCCCAGCGCTCCCTTCAATCATTCTCACGCTGTTGACGTGTAAGGCGCTACTCGTAGCAGTGCAGGAGCACGACGCGAACCAGGGACTCGGTTGGCGAAATACAACCAACCTTCGCGGATTTCTTTAGTGAGGTCTAGGCGTCGAGCGCGCAATAGGCGACCCTCCGGGATATTTTCTTGATCAAGCCCTACGAGCGAAACGTTGGAAAATTCTCGATTTCAATTTTGTGAAAACTCTCGCATCAAAAACTTCTTAAAAAATTTGAGAACTCTGGACGCCTCAGGTCAACCCGGACCTAGCACACCGCCACCCCTAGACAAATAACACGGGTGCGTCAGTCACTTCTTCCGCGCGCGTTCCCTTGCCAGTCGGTCCGCCGTCCGTTTCTTCGCCGCGGCTAACGACGCCTTCTTAGCGCGGGCCGATCGTTCCTCGGCCGTCAGGTTCTTAGCTGACGCCTTGCCGCCCTGGCGCCCAAACTTGCGCGCTATCTCTGTCATTGCGGCCCGGACGTCCGCCGGAATCTTCATGCTCATGGCTCAATGATACACCTAACCCTGTATGGTACGAACGTGGGCACTGCCGTGTCGATTTCCATTGACACCTTAGGGGGTAAGGTGTATTCTGAGCATGGTTCTGAGTGTTCGATTAGTAAAGCGAATCGAACACTAGAGCGAAACGGGACCGCGTCAAGCTGCGAACTTGCCACGGCCCCTAAACACCGAGTTGATGGAGGCAACCACGATGTCTAACACTGACTCTACCGCAACCGAAAACGGGACGTTTACGCGCGCGTGACGGCCCAAATCATCAACGCAATCGAGCAAGGCGTAGGAACTTGGCGCATGCCCTGGCACACCTCGGGCCGCTTCGCCTTCTCGCCGATCAACGTCAGCAAGCAAGAAGCCATACCGCGGCATCAATACCGTGTGTCTGTGGGCCGCGGCGCAAGCCAAAGGGTACGAGCGTGGCGAATGGGCAACGTACCAGCAATGGCAGGACCGCGGCGCGCAGGTCCGCAAGGGCGAGAAGGCCACGCTGGTGGTGTTCTGGAAGTTCGCGCAACGATTCCGCCGAATCGCAGGACGACGGCGACGAAGCTCCCGCGGGCCGTTCGCGGCTGCTGTTCACGCGCGGATACTGCGTGTTCAATGCCGCCCAAGTGGACGGCTACACGCCCAAGGTGGACGCGGAGCGCCACCATGCCGGAACGCATCGCCCACGCGGACGCGTTCTTTCAGGCGATCGGCGCGGACGTGCGGCACGGCGGGAACCAAGCGTTCTACTCGCCCGCATCCGATCACATCCAGATGCCGCCGTTTGCAGCGTTCGTGGAGAACGTGTCCTACTATTCGACGCTCGCGCATGAGCACACCCATTGGACGGCGCCCGCGGCCCGATGTGATCGCGCAGCTAGGCAAGCGCTTCGGCGATAACGCCTATGCCGCCGAAGAGCTGATCGCGGAACTCGGGGCCGCGTTCACGTGCGCGCACCTGGGACTGAGCACGGAACCGCGCGCGGATCACGCGCAGTACATTCAGTCGTGGCTACAGGTGCTGAAGGCTGATAACGCGCGCCATCTTCACGGCCGCCAGCAAGGCGCAACAAGCAACCGATTGGCTGATCGCGCGGGCCGGCGAATCGGTCCGCACGCGGAGGTGGCGGCATGACCACCTCCCATCGCTCTACCGCTTATGTGAAGCCGATCGCCGAACGCGGCCGGGCCTGGAAGCCCGACCCGATCACCGATCAATTCCGCTTCATTGTCCGCATGGCCTTCGCGTGCCATGAACAGCAATGTGCCCTATGATGTCGCGTGGGCCGTCGAGGATCGCCGGATGCGCGCCACGATCACGGCCACGGGCAAGATTCCCACGCCGAAACCGCTACCGAAACCGCCCAAGCTGAAGTCGGTTTCCGATTGGAAGCCTGCCATCTGGGACGCGGAATATCGCTTGGATGCGTATCACGACGGCACTTTGAACCGGATGCGTCCCGGATTCGTGATCGCGCACTCTTGCGGTCTGTCGCTGGTGCATCCGTCCGAATCGGGCGAGCTAGGCGTAACCGAACACGGCGCCGATGAGGACATCCGGCAGAAGTGGTTCGTCACGCATACGGCATCCGGCCGGGGCTTCGGCCTAACGCTCAATTTCAAACGCGCCGCGGATGCGCTCTTGCTCGCGGCATACGTTCGCAGTCGATTGGACGCAAGACGCGGACGTGCTCAAGCCCAATCCGGAATTTCGCCGGGCCGGTAACACCGTGATCGCGGCCTACGGCACAAGCTGCGACAAGGACACGGCGAAGCGCAGTCTCGCGGAATTGGAGCGTGCGGCATGACGCCCGCGGAGATTATCGGCCCGGTGCAGGGAACGGGGGCGGACTTAGTTCCGTCCCCTTCGCTCTCGATCAGGCGCGCGAGTTCATCCGCGCATCGCAAGGCCGAGAACACGCTCCGCGGCTATCAGAGCGACTGGCGGGAATTCTGCGCATGGTGCGAGGGGCACGGAGTGTGCCCCTTGCCCGCGGCGCCGAAACCGTCGCGGCCTACATCGCCGAATGTGCCGGGCACGGCTGAAGGTCGGGCAGCATCCAGCGGCGACTGAACGCGATCGCGGAAGCGCACAAAGCCGCGGGGCTGGACTCGCCCACGCACAACCGCCATCGTCGCGAAACACGCTGAAGGGCATCCGGCGGACGCTGGGGACCGCACCGTCACAGAAGGCCCCCGCGCTGACCGACGACATCCGCGCCATGGTGGACGCCGACCGACGCCGGCACTGATCGGCGCGCGCGACCGGGCGCTAATCCTGCTCGGATTCGCGGGCGCGTTCCGCCGGTCAGAACTGGTCGGCCTGGACGTCGAGGACTGCGCTTTCGGCAAGGACGGCCTGACGGTCACGCTGCGCCGAGTCCAAGACCGATCAGGACGGCGCGGGCCGCAAGATCGGCATCCCGTATGGCTCGAATCCCGAGACCTGCCCGGTCCGCACTATTCAAGCGTGGATCGAAGCCGGCGGCGATCAGCAGCGGGCCGCTGTTCCGCTCGATCAATCGGCACGGGCAGGTGCAGCCGGGCCGGTTGTCTCCGGCATCGACGTGGCGCGCGTCGTGAAGAAGCTGGCGGAGCGCGCGGGACTCGATGCGGCGAAGTACGCGGGCCACTCGCTCCGGGCCGGGCACGCCACGAGCGCGGCGATTGCGGGCGCGTCGGAGCGGTCGATCATGAACCAGACCGGGCATCGGAGCGTGCAGATGGTCCGGCGCTACATCCGGGACGGGAGCCTGTTCCGCGAGAACAGCGCGGGGAAGCTGGGACTGTAGTAGCACTACTCGAAGCCACTAAGCCACCGACCAGGAGAAAGAGTATAGTGAGTGCGCCATGTTTGTGCGGCTCAGCTCGGTTGAAATTGTTGCCCTGGCCCTGCTGGTCGTCGTGATTTTGTGGGCTTTCTGGCGCAGGTCGGGGAGACCGTGAAAGCAAGAGTTCAGGAAGAGCCATCAAAAATATGGGGAGCTTTCGCCGCTTCAGTAAGAGCCTGGGCCGGTCTGGCTCCTGTACAGGATTGCATTTTTTGCCTTCAAGTACTCCCCCGATGACGCTTTGGGTTTGACCCAGGCCCGCAACAGAGAGCGCCAGGCTGGCCTAGCTTCGCCTACGGGCTCTCCGCAGACGTAACATGCCAAATCAGTCTTCGCAATGATGCCGAAACAAGAATTGCATCGTGCCATGACCTATTGGGCGCCTTCGGCCCCTCTATGTCTATGGAACGCGTGTACCGTTGTCGCAGTGGCACTTTCGTTTCGTGCCTTGAGTGGTTCGCCGTAGGACATACCTTCGCAGCCATGCTTGAATACATGCGTTTCCAAGTCTAACCGCGCCCCTTCGCATTTGATGCGGACTATTTCTGTATTCCTGCGGAGACTTTCATACGCGGCCATTGACGATGCCACAATTCGATCTTCGAGGTTTGCCATCGCGGTTGCCAATTCTAACGCCGCTGCATTGTAGGCACTAAGCAGTCGTACCTTTTCTCCGCATGGGGCTTGAGTCTTCTTATTCACTGGCAAGGATTGAGTGCTTTTAGCTGCCCCGGGTGGACGCGATCGCCATCACCGAAGCGACCTGCGAGAAGATCGTGCTGATGCTGGACGCAACGCCCGGCATAACCGCGCCCGGCGGCAACGGCCACGAAGCCGGCCATCAGAGCGTATTCGATGAGGTCCTGGCCGTGAGTATTTCTCAGGGATCTTAGCTTCAGAATCACATGAATCATGGCTCAAGATATCAGTGAAACTAGTTCGGGCGAATCCGGTTTTGATCTTAGGTCGAGATGCAGAATCACCCCAGCGACTTTAGTACGTTCCGCCTAAAGAGCCTTGGTGTGGACGCGCTCAGGCGTGAGCATCGAAAAAACGGATGCCCCAACCTGTGAGAAAGGGCATCCGTGAAAAAGGAGGTCTACAACTACGCTGCTTTGCTATCGACCGGGACGGCCAGCGACTTTATCCCCCAGGTTGACAGCGGGGAAAAATGAACGCCGAACGAACGGGGGTTAGAAAGAGCGCCCTAAGCGTGTCCGGCAGCGAAACGCCAATCGTCTCTTTCAGCCTAGTCCTTTTGGCCGCAGGACCACTGGCATTGTGGCGAGTGAAGGGAGCTAAAGCACAAAGCATACAAGACGCAGAAATCAAAAAAGGCATTTCAGCCTCAAACTGCGAACTTATTGCTCTAGGTCACGTCTATTTAGATGTGAGGAGAATTTTATGTTCGCAAGTCTCGACGAGCAAATGAAGGTTGACGATGCTACGGCAGCATCCCCCCGGCAGCGCATGACCAAGTGGGCCGCGATCGCATTCGTTGCGGTCGTGGTATTCGGTGGGCTGTACTACGCTCTCCAAGTGCTGGCCTGATTAGCGTCTCCGGCTTCCCCCTACCATAGCTACCAAGCCCCTTCGGGGTTGGCCTTCCAGCGATCATGAGTACGTGCGGCTCTTAGGTTGGTGGTACATCTGTATCGGACTCGCGTTCATTGCGCTGGCGGCGCGGACATTCGTTGCCGGTGCGCCAGCCTGGACTTCTTGGCTGAGGGTCGCCATTGCAGTGGGATTCGTGCTGCTCGGCATCTTCGAATTGGCGCGCAACCGCAAGAGTGCGCCCCCGTTTCGCAAGCGTTAGGCTAAAGAAGCCCACGGACCGAATCCGCCATGTCGCCACGCACAACCTTTCTGAGTAGGCTGATCGGGCTCTACTGCATTCTCGTCTCGCTTTACATGGTCACGCACAAGCAAGTGACCGTAGAGATGGTGACGGCGCTCGTTCACTCTCAACCAGCGCTGTTCGCAGTCGGTCTGCTGACGGTGATCATCGGGCTGGCAATGGTTCTCGGCCACAATGTCTGGTCCGGCGGAGCGCTGCCGGTCGTCGTAACCCTCGTCGGTTGGGTGGCGCTGATGAAAGGCCTGCTCTGCATGTTCCTGTCGCCCGAGGCGGCATCGAAGTACTTCCTCGGATGGTGCCGCTACGAACAGCTCTTTTACCTGTACGCCAGCACTTCGCTCCTTCTCGGCATCTACCTGACCTATGGCGGGCTAAGGTCGAAGGCGCGTTAGATGAAGCTGGGTGTAGTCGCTCGCACTCAACCCAGCCGTTCGAGCGTGAGCGGGTCGGGCTCGCCACCGAAGTACTTCTCCAGCGCGTCCTTGAAAATCTGGCCGTCGGGCGCCACGTTCGCGAACAACGTCATCGACGACCGGAACTTCAGGTCATCCGGGTACCCGAGGATCTGTGCGATCGCCCGTCCCTCGACCAGGTTCACCAACCGAGTGCACTCCCGCAACCGCGGGCCCAGAACGGGATGGGCCAAGTATGCCTCCGCCTCCCGACGCGATGAGATTCCGAACGCCGTTGCCATCGCGCTCGACCCCAGGCCCCGGAGCTGCGGAAAGACGAACCAGATCCAGTGCCCGCGCTTCTGCCCGCTGCGCAATTCCGCGCACGCTTGCTCGTACACCGGATTCTGCGCGTCCACGAATCGCTGGAGGTCGAAGGGATCGGATGGCTTGCTGTTCACAAGCTGCCTTGGCCCACGGGCTGGGCTAAAGATCGAACTTGCTGAGGATCGCGTCGATTTTGTGCTGCGCTATGAGTTCTGCTAGTCCATTCCGCGTCACATGGCGGACCGGCACCGGCCGGCCGCAGCCGCGGCCAGACTTCGGCCAGCTCGCGCCCCCGCAAATCCGAGCCATCACGCGATTCCACCGCCCGCACTCCGGGCATCTCCAATCGCTCCAGTCGTACGAAACGCATTTTCGCTGCACACTTGTATCTTATAAAAGATCAAGATCACCAATCTTAGATTTTGTGGCACTCCAGACCGAATTTCCCGAGGTATTGTCTGCCTCCAGTTTGCGAGGCGTGTACTCCGTTTGTACTCCATTAAGAGGAACACGGAGCACAGGATTGGAAACTCAGTGATTTTCCGTCGCTTGAAATCGCTGCCAGAGACGCTAAAGTCTGTATTGACAATATTTGCCCAATTTCCCAAGCTGGACGTCGCGGGTTCGAGTCCCGGTCTCCCGCTCCATCTTTTCAATAACTTGGGAAGATCCAGCAACTTCTTCCACTCCATTACACTCCATTAAGCCGCGAATACGCTCTTTTCGAGCTTCTCCGCAGCCTCGGCCCGCTTGCCGATAGCCGCCTTCGTATAGACATCCAGCGCGACCCCAATGCCGTGCCCGCGCTGATCGGCCGCTGTTTTCGGATCAACGCCGGCCTCGTGACCGAGACTGGCATGCGTCCGCCGCAGTTTCGGAGTGCACCATTCCTTGCTTTGAAGTGCACCAAAATTTGCTTTGAGGTGCACCACTTGCTTCGGAGTGCACCATCTTGATTTCTTTCGGAGTGCACTACCAAAATCAGCATTTTTGAATGCATTTGTTTTGCAGTGCTCCACCAAACAGCAACTGGAAAAGCACACGCATTTGACAGCTCAGGGGACCCGCCTTAAGGTTACCGGAGCAGGTCACAAACCATCACTAAGGAGAATCAAATCAATGGATTGGGTGAGCTTCGATGAGATCAAAAAAACGGTCACGCTTCAGATGGCAATCGAGCACTATGGCATCCCATTGCGCCGGATGAACGCTAACGCTCTCCGGGGCAAATGCCCGCTACCATCCCACGGATCGGAGACGAGCAACGAGAGTTTCACAGCCACGCTCACGAAAGGCGTGGGCGGCGCGTGGGCATGCCAGTCGAAATCGTGCATCAAAGCGCGTGGCCGCGTCGGCGGCAACGTCCTCGATTTCGTGGCCGCCATGGAACAGTGTTCCGTTCGGGACGCAGCAATCAAATTACAGATGTGGTTTCTGGTTCCGGCCGCGGGCGAAACGCGCACGCAGGTTGGCAAGGAACCTCACGCGGAAATTTACGCGGGCAAGGAACCGGAGTTGCAAATGCTTCCGGAAAACAAGAATTGCGTGGGGGAGAGTGAATCAAACAAACCACTCACGTTCACTTTGCAGAACATCGATTGCGCTCACGCGTATCTTGCCGAGAGGGGACTGACGGAGGAAACCGCGAAAACTTTCGGCGTTGGATTTTTCGCCGGCAAGGGATTGATGCATGATCGCATCGTGATCCCGATCCATAATCCGGAAGGCGAACTCGTCGCCTATGCCGGGCGAGCGATCGACGGGACGGAGCCGCGCTACAAATTTCCGGCGGGCTTCCACAAGTCGCTCGAACTTTTTAATCTGCATAGAGTGAAAGGAGGAATCTCCGTCGTACTCGTGGAAGGTTTCTTCGATTGCATGAAAGTGACGCAAGCGGGATACCCGTGCGTTGCACTCATGGGTGCATCGATGAGCAAAGTGCAAGAAAAACTTATCGGCGAATATTTCGGCCATGTAGTTGTGATGCTCGACGGTGATGAAGCCGGGCGTCATGCATCGGTCGGAATTGCAGACCGGCTGCAACGCGTCGTGTACCAGGTACAGCTCGTGGATCTTACGCAAGGCATTCAGCCCGATCAGCTTTCAGGGGATGAAATTCGTCGAATGCTCGATGGGGTTTCGGTGATGCAATAAAGTTCAGGCGCTTGGGAATGTTCGTTCCTAAGCGCTTTTTTTTGCGACCCCCTCGCAGTCAGATCTGCGGTTTGCCAATAATACGTCCAACTGGTTGAAAGTTCCCACAAGCCGACATATGGATAGCGAATTTCACGGCAGAATTGATCCGACAACGCATAACACATGGGTGTGTTCCTCTCCTTAGAGCGCCGGGGCACCCACTGGATTTACGCTGGAAAGACAACGAGATGCGAAAAGGGTTTACCAGAAAACCAAAGGCGGACGAGCCCGCGACGGCAGGCAAGAACTACATAACGCCGGGCGGGCTGGAGCGTCTCCAGGATGAGCACAGGTTTCTGCTCACTAGGGAACGTCCGGCCGTGACGGAGGTGGTGAAGTGGGCTGCCAGTAACGGCGATCGCAGTGAAAACGCCGACTATCACTACGGCAAGCGGCGGCTGCGTCAGATCGACGGGCGGATTCGCTTTCTCAGGAAGCGAATCGAAGGCGCGGAAGTGGTGGACCCGGAAACTCCGAGAACGGGGCAAGCGGCCACGAGAGCATTCTTCGGCGCGACCGTGCGCTATGCCAATGCCGCGGGAGTGGAGCGAGTGGTGAGCATCGTGGGCACCGACGAAGTCGATTTCGACCGTAATCACATCAGTTGGGTGTCGCCTCTGGGGCGCGGGTTGCTGAAGTCGGCAGCAGGCGACAGCGTTGTACTCCAAGCGCCGGGCGGTACCCAATACCTGGATGTGCTAGAAGTGCGTTACGAGCGCATTTCAGTGGAACCGTTCCGTGAGCCGCCTGGATCCGAGTCCTCGTCAAAGGGACCCTCTCGCCGACCCATTCCAACCGACGAAGGTTAACGAGGCGGCACTCGAAAATTCCACGTCACGAGCAAGGACGAATTGTTGAGCCGACTAGGGCCTTCGTTCCGCTATCATCCCACCCCATGTGAGGATCGCTCGCATGCAATGAGTACTGTTCACCCAATCCGCGCTCGTATGCGTTCAGCCACTCCCGAGAAACGGCGTTCGCGTCCACCGGGCGACTCAGGAGCTGTCGATACCCGTACCAGCGGCAGAGGAGGCCGCCTGTATGGCGAATCGACAGAAAAAGACAAGACGCCCGCTCCCGAAGATGGTCCTGCGCCTGCCGGACCTGGAGCAATCGAAGAATGCGGTGCTGAATTCACTTGCTGCGCCAAGTTCTCAAGAATCGTACCGCCACGCGATGGAAGAATTCATCAGCTGGTACTGCTCCGAACCTCGATTGTCATTCAGCCGCACGGTGGTTCTTCGATATCGGTTCTTCTTGGAACAGAAAAACTTTGCGCCTTCGACCATCAACGTCCGCCTGGCCGCTGTTCGGCGGCTTGCTTACGAAGCGTCGGATACGGGCCTCCTAAGCCCAGAATTAGCGGCCAGCATCCGCCGCGTGAAAGGCGCGAAGCGGTTGGGTGTAAGGATTGGCAATTGGTTGACGATCGAGCAAGCGAGAAGTTTGTTACAGGAACAGCCGTCCGAGGGCCTCCGAGCCAAACGTGACCGGGCGATTCTAGCGATCTTGATTGGTTGCGGATTGCGCCGCGCCGAGTTGGTCGGGCTCAAGGCGCAAGATTTTCAGATCCGGGAGGAGCACTGGGGCATCGCAGACCTGATCGGCAAAGGAAAGCATATCCGCACGGTTCCGGTCCCGGTTTGGGTGAAACGAGCTGTTGACTGCTGGACTGCAGCCGCCGAGATCACTGCGGGTACCATTTTCCGGCGGGTGAATCGGATGGGCAAGCTTTGGGGCGCACGGGTCACGCCGAAGGCGATCTGGCACGTGGTCAAAGCAGCTGCGAAGCGCGCCGGAATTGACAAGCTCGCCCCTCATGATCTGCGCCGCAGCTGCGCTCGGTTCTGTCATTTGAGCGGCGGTGAGCTGGAGCAGATCCAATTCCTGCTCGGCCACGCATCGGTTCAGACGACGGAGCGGTATCTCGGCTGCAAGCAGAAACTCCGTCACGCGGTCAACGACAATTTTGGCCTGGAAGACTCCTGACCTTGCTGTCCCCCAACCGGACTTCCTTGGCATTCTTTCATCGGAAGGGGATTCCACGCCAGAAAGCCGGCGCTCTCAATTCAGGCCGTCAGATTTCGGTTTGGCGCGCTGCGTGCATGCTTTTTCTGCCTGGATTACTGGACACTGCCCGCTTATCGTTACTTATCTCGAGAGGGACGTGGAGGTTTCTTGCTCTGGAGCATTTGGGCAAGCGTGGCCGGGCAAGAATACGACAAATTCATTTCCCAGCAAAAGTTCCTCCGGCCTTCACTAGTACTCGCCTGAGTCGCGATAACGGAAAGTTATCGTAACTCAGGCGCGGCCCAAAACTTTATCACTACGGAGGAGGTCCATACGCGTTGGGGGCAGTCTCTTCGATACACCGCTCGAGATTGAGGGGTTCACCCCGAGACCTCAGGAGCATTGCGGGAGTCCATTCCTTGGCGACAACATCGACAAGATCCGCGGAATACAGTAGTCCGACATTCTGGGCGCCACGCTGCATTCTGCCCGTGGGCTCCCTTCCATGAGCGGACCCGCAAAGGCGCGATTTCGCGCGGAGTGGCCAAACTCATCCAGTTGTTTCAACGGAAAGTAGCGAACCAGCGTCGTACTTGAGATCTGGCCGCGGAGTCGACGCGTTTCAAGTAGAATGATCGGCTGATAGGTAGGGCTGACAGCCCCAAGGAGAAAATCATGGCGATTCAAGTTAACAGGCGGGAGATGCTTGTGCTACTCGGTGCGGCGGCCGCTTCGCGAGCATGGGCGGACACGGCGCTCCTGCACCCCACCCGCATCGATCATGTTTCACTCGCAGTGAAAGATATCGAACAGGCGATGATGTTCTACCGCACTCTGTTCGGCAATGAAGTAATGAAGGACAAAAAGACCGACCGCCGCTTCCAGCGCATCGGGCCGTGCTACCTGTCGATTGCGCCCGCCGCCGCCGGACAAGCCATCCGCATCGATCATATATGCGCCGGCGTTCAAAGCGTCGAGATGGTGGCGGCGGCGAAGACCGCAGTGGAGAGTGCCGGCCTTCCAGTCAAGGGGTCGAATCGTGATTTCACGATCACCGATCCGGACGGGATCAATTTCCAGGTCGCGCCCAACAGCGCTTGGCCCAAGATGCCCAATGCCGCTCCTGAAGCCGGCGGCACCGGGGAGCCGCCCTTGTTTCGCGCCATAGGCATGCATCATGTGAACGTCAGGGTTTCTGACATG
Source organism: Bryobacterales bacterium (assembly GCA_963779075.1). Taxonomy (GTDB): domain Bacteria; phylum Acidobacteriota; class Terriglobia; order Bryobacterales; family Bryobacteraceae; genus Palsa-187. Next base: position 344,119 of record CAVZWS010000003.1, on the reverse strand, counting down.
GAGAAATCGACCGCGTTCTACCGGAAGCTTTTAGGAGATGTAATACGCCATCAAGGCAATCCGCCGCAGCCGCGGTTCGATGCCGGTGAGACCACTTTCGGCCTCTACTATCCGGTGGCCGGCAAGCAGCCCGACGTGGATCACTTCTCAGTTCTAGTAGAACCGTTTGACGCCGCCTCGGCCGTCAAAAGACTGCAAGCGATGGGCGCAAAAGCCAAGCTGGCGAAGAATGGAAGTTTGAACGAATTCTACGACCCTCAAGGAATTCGTTTACAAGTGTCGACCGTCGATCCCGCGGCAAATCACTAGACCTCCAGGAAAAAGCGGCGTTTGGTTCACTCGCGAAGCAATGGGCTCGCACGCCCGAGGACTTTATGACTTATCCAGATCTGTGTCCCGCAGGCCAGAGTTCGCAAAGGGCTCGGAAGCGTTCATATAATCCAGAGCAAGAAAACTGACGCCGCAGCCCCGCTTACGCCGAGCGCGAATCTCGCTCCAGCCTGATCGCCTCATTGCGAAAAGGCCAAACAGCAGCCACCCAAGTATGCCAATTGGATTGCGAGAAACGAACAATCCAACGTACCATGAGCTCGGTATTGACTCGTTGCAACTGCGATAGTATACTCTCCCCGCCTCCGCTTAAGACGTTTTTACGTAAAGAGTAGACGGCGTTGTTTCATTATTGGGTCTGCTGAGAACAGCCCCCGGGGCTCTAAAAAAGGGAGGAATACGTGAGAAATCTTTCAGTCAGGTACCGCCTGATCGCACTCTTGATTACGTCCGTATTCATGGCCTGTGCTCTACATGCGCAAGTGACAAGTAGAATCGGCGGCTATGTGAGGGATGCGTCGGGGGCGATCGTACCCAATGCCAAAGTGACGGCCGTTTCCGCTCAACAGCGGCTCACACGGACGACGAATTCGAATACCACGGGTTATTACGAGTTTGTGGCAATACCAGCCGGCACTTATGACATCACCGTGGAATCTGCAGGTTTTCAAAATCAAACGCAGAATGGCGTGGAGCTGCAAGCGAACCAAAACCTCCGACTCGATGTCCAACTACGTGTGGGTGACGTCCGCACGGAGGTGTCGGTGTCGAGCGAGGCTAGCTTGGTAAACACAGCAACTGCGACTCTCTCGGCGACGGTAGACACGCGCCGTGTGGTTGATTTGCCGCTCAATGGCCGAAACATTATGAGCCTGACGGAGATTCTGCCCGGCGTTACCGACGTCGTCGCCCCGGAAACCATGACCAATACCCGTACAGGCCCCGTGATGGTGGTCAACGGCTCTCGCCAGGTAGACAACAATTTTATGCTCGACGGCGCCAATTGGACAAATTGGTCCCAAAGTACTGGAATGAACTTTCCTCCGCCGGACGCTATTGGCGAAGTTCAGATCCAGACGCAGCAATTCGACAGCCAGTACGGTAACAGCGTCGGTAGCCAGGTTGTGGTGACGTCCAAGTCGGGAACCAATGCGCTCCACGGCAGCGCCTGGGAATTCCTCCGCAACCGGGACCTCAACGCGCGCAGTTTCTTCCAAACGGTACGCCCGTTCGACACAGAAAACCAATTTGGCGCTGCCGCAGGCGGCCCGATCAAGAAAGATAAACTGTTTGCATTCGGCTATTATCAAGGGCTCCGGGTGCGCCCGCAGTCGGGTTCTGCATTGGCCCTTGTGCCCACGAACGCGCAGCGCCTCGGGGACTTCACCAACCTTAGTACAAAATTAAAGGACCCGGTGGACGCACTCACGGGCAAGCCCCTGACCGACGCCTCCGGGCAAGCTTGCGTCCAGGGGAACGTAATTCTCCCGGGCTGCCTCAATCCGGCCTCGCAAACCTACTTGAACAAGTTTATACCCCAATCCCCAAGCGGCCAGGTGCTTACATTGAGTCCGGTGCCCGCCAATGACTACAGCTATATGGGCCGGATAGATTATATACAGAATTCCAAAAGTACCTTCAACGGGCACTTTTTTGTGGACCACTATAGTGCCAGATTCTCCAACGGCAACATACAGCCGTACGAGATTGGTAACCGTACCAACCAAAGCGAAGACTTCGCCATATCGAACACGTATATATTCACCAGCGCCCTTCTCAACGAGTTCACTGTGGATTATTTGCAGGCGAAGTCTCTAGATTCGCCCCTTACGCAGACTCCGCCCTCGCAGCTGGGCGTGAACATTCCCTACGGAGATGGCGAAGGCCTAACCGTCAACGTGAGTGGTTTCTTCAACCTAGGTACGGCAAATCCGGCCGTGCAAGCCTACAGGAATCCGCACTTGCGAGATACCATGACCTGGGTTCATGGACGCCACACCTTGAAGTGGGGATATGAAGGGATGAGAATGAGTTTCCGCCTGGATTCGAATTTTAACACCAATACTGTGACTTTCAGCGGTGCTTATTCCGGAAACGCATTGGCCGATTTTATGTTGGGGAAATTTGACACCATGTCTGTCCGCTACGGTAGCGCCGAAGCGAATTACGTGCAATATAGGCAAAATTTCTTCGTTCAGGACGAGTTCAAACTAACGCCGCGCTTTACCCTTACGTTGGGATTGCGATATGAGCCATATTTGGCGCCGAGACAAAAATACGGTTTTTATACCGTTAACAATCTCGGGGATATGAGTGTCATATCCAAAACCCACCCGGATGCACTTCCGGGCACCCTCTTTCCGGGCGATCCGCTTACGCCCTCAAACGGAAAGCTTCAGTATGACGACATGAACAACTTCGGTCCCCGGCTGGGCTTTGCCTGGGATGTTTTTGGAACCGGCAAGACCAGCATACGGGGCGGATACGGCATATTCTACAACCAACTGAGCTTAAATGTTGCTCACCAGCCACAAGATCCTTATGCTGGCAACAGCGTTCTCACCGGGGGCATCCTTAGCAATCCCTACGGATCATTAAACACCCCGTTCCCCCCGTTCTCAAACCCATCGGGAAACTTCGGCTGCGCACCAATCAACACTTTCCCTGGGTGGAAATGTGCCGTGGCGCTGCCGGTTACAGAGGTCATGACCGATGAGCACCTCGTAACGCCGTATACCCAGTCTCTCAGCCTCACTATCGAACGTCAATTTGGACGCGATATTAATATCCAGATGAGCTATGCGGGCAAGCTAACGCAAAAACTGGAGGGCCACCGCTTCTGGGACGCCGCGGTAAGAGGGCCTGATCCCCTGACCGGCGCCGCGCCTACAGCGCAAAACGCGAATGATCGCGTGTTTTACCGCAACACCGTAGGCCTGTACAGCACGCAAAATCGAATTTTGGGCAATGATTACCGCTCCAGCTACCATAGTGCGCAAGTACGTCTGGAGAAACGTTTCAGCCGCGGCTTTTCGTTTCTCACCTCGTATGTGTTCTCGAAAGAGCTGGATGACTATCTCTTGGCGGGGCCGGGCTTGGCGGCCGGAAACGCTGATCCCTTCAACCTAACGCTGGATTTTGGCCGCGGGGATCACGATCGTACGCACGTATTCACCTCGAGCGAGCTGTGGAGGCCGGAACATAAATTCGGCAATACATTCCTCAAATACCTTTTATCCGACTGGAGTATGGGGGCTTATGAAACGATTCAGAGCGGCGCGCCGATCGCGTTTGGATTAAGCTCCGATATTTCGCTGGATGGCACCAACAACGCCTCTAAGGAACATGCGCAACTGCAACCAGGTTTGACTTATACGGATGTCGGAATGAGTCACCCAAACACGAACGCGTTTATCCATTCGTATTTCAATACGGCGGCTTTTGTCCCGCTGACTCAGATGACGAAGGCCACATTGGGCAATGCAGGGCGCAATTTTATGAATGGACCAGCCTTGCTTAATGTGGATCTGACTCTAAGCAGGGAGTTTCCTATCAAGGAGCGCCTAAGGCTACAGCTACGCGGAGAATTCTTCAACTTGTTCAATGAAAAGCATTTCCAGGCACCAAATTCGATAGTAGGATCTGGAAGCTTTGGCCGAATTACCGGCGCGGACCCAGGACGGGTAGTTCAGGTGGCGGCGAAGTTGATCTGGTAGGTTGCGTTCCGAGCAGCCATCGAAGATAACGATCTGACCACAATATAGTGGTCGCGCGGCTTGGGTTCAGGTAGGGTCGTTGGTCCAAAGAAGTCACTGCGAAAGGATAAAAGAGATTCAGATGGTTGCAAGAAATGTGAGGGTTAGCTTTACAGCCATGGGGCTCTTAGGCGGCGGGCTGAGCGTGATTTGCCTGGTCAGTCCTTCGCTGCATGCGCAGAATTCGTCAACGGCCACCCAGGCGTTGCAGAAGGCGCACGTCCTGGAAAGACTTACCGAGGCAAAGCCGACGACGCACACGGGAACAGCGCCGAGCTTCGTGCTCGATCCCGCTTGGCCCAAGCCTTTGCCGCACCACTGGATCATCGGCGACGTGGGCGGGATGTATGTCGACCGGCACGATCACATTTGGGTGTATCATCGCCCGCGCTCGCTAACCTCGACTACCGATAGTGGAATGCAAGGCGTCGCGGGCAAGGACGCAAAGGGCAATCCGATCAGCGCCATGGGTTTCCCGAGACCATACGGGCGGCTCTCGGGTTGTTGCACGCCAGCGCCGTCGGTGCTCGAGTTCGATAAGGATGGAAATGTGCTGCAGGCCTGGGGGGGACCGGGAGATCCGGGTTTCCTCGAGACCAAGTGCCGCCAGCAGGACGGTTGCTTCTGGCCGGCGCGCGAACATGGCATCTACGTAGATCAGAATGATTTTGTTTACGTCGCCGGAAATGGGCAGGCACGCAATTTTCACGGTCAGTATCCCTGGGCGCCGAGCTTCGGAAACGATTCGCAGGTGCTGAAATTCAAAATGGACGGCACCTTTGTGTATCAGATCGGCACTGCAGGGGCTAAGGGCCCCAACAGCAACGATACCCACGGCGGCATCAATGGCACTCCCCAACCCTTCTGGCCGGCGGACATGACGGTGGATCCGAAAACCAATCTGCTGTATATCGCCGATGGGTACGGCAACCGTCGCGTGTTGATTGTGGACGCGGCAACCGGGAAGTACGTAGGTTACTTTGGAGCCTATGGCCAAAACCCGGTAGTAGGTGAAAACGGTGCGGGTGCGGACGCTGGTGAGGGAGCGGGCTCGTGGCCGGCCGATTTCAAACGTGGCGAGATGAAGCCGAAGTTCTACCGAAGTCCGTGCGGCCAATGAAATTCGCCGGCCTGCCGTCCCACACCCAGGTTTTGGCGGTTAATGACGTAAACCAGCGAGTTGGTTAGGTCGGCAACATACATGCAGCTTTGTTTCGCGTCGCTTGAAAAATTCACTGTTCCCGAAGTCCCGTACCCGGTCTGGGGAGCGACAAAAATCTCGCCCACAAAGCCTCACTTGCCAACTTCGGCGTTCGGATTGGAACACACTTTGCCTGCTTCGGAGGCCTTGAAGATCTGTATACGATTGTTGCCGCGATCGCAAACGTAAAGCAGCCCGTCGTTAGCAAGTTTGGCGCAGTGCAGCACGTCGTGAGTGTCGATTCGGAGGGCAACGTGTATGTTGGCGAAGTGGATGGCTCCGCCAGGGTCCAAAAGTTTTTGCGCTTCGGAGCGACCGGGTGCAGCGGCACCGGCAGCACCGAGATCGGCAAATATGACGACTCTAAGTGATTGCCCCAATGGGTTTGCACCCGGCTACTAGCGGTCCGGACATACGTGCTTGTCCTAACTGCCAGATTGCAGTGGAAAACAGCATCTCGCTAGGAGTATCGTTTAGCTAGAGGAGTGTTTATACACATGCGGCGAACATCAGCTATGCTGCTGCGGTCGGCCGTGCAAAGTTCGTCCTCGATCGCGCCGCCTCTGCGGACACGTATTCAAGTTGGCAAGCAGAGGGTCTCAGCTGGGATATTGCTGACGATGCTGTTTGCGCTTTCCAGTGCGGCGACAGCAGCCGACTCCCCCCTGCTCGAAGCCGTCAGGAACCAGGACCAACAAAAGGTCGGTAACTTACTGACCCAGCACGCGGATGTGAATGTTCGCTCGAATGATGGCTCGACGGCGCTCCTTTGGGCCGCGCATTTGGGCGACGTCAAAACAACGGACCTTTTGCTTCGCGCCGGCGCGGACCCGAACGCCGCGAATGACTTTCGCATGACGCCACTGTCGCAAGCGTGCGTGAATGGAAGCGCCGCGTTAGTAGAATTGCTGCTGAAGGCAGGCGCCAATCCCAACACCCCGATCGCTACCGGCGAGACCCCGCTCATGACTTGCTCGAAGACCGGCAGTTCGGACGCTGTCCAAGCGCTGATCGCGCGTGACGCTGCGATTAATGCGAAGGAGCCGGTGCAAAACCAGACGGCCCTCATGTGGGCCGCGGCGGAGCGTCATCCGGATGTGGTGAAATTGCTGATCGATGCGAAGGCCGACCTCCAGGCCCGTACCAAAAGAGGTTTCACAGCGCTGCATTTCGCGGCACGCGAAGGCGATCAGGAAAGCGCCCGGCTGTTGCTCGCCGCGGGCGTCAGCGTGAACATCCTGGCACAGCCGGAGGCGCCCGAAAAGGGAAAGTCCGGCGCCGCCGAGACGGCGGGACCGGTTCCGGCAGGCGCTGCCGCGGGACGTTCTGCCGCGGGGGGCGGCGGTGGCGGAGCAGTTGCCCGCGAGGGCGGGAGGAATCTGGCGACCGCTGGGTACACTCCCTTACTAGTCGCGACCGTAAGGGGCCAAGTCGAACTAGCGCTCTTCCTGCTTAGCCAGGGCGCGGACCCCAACGTCGCGGATGCAGGATTTACGCCGCTGCACTGGGCAGTGGCCACCTGGGAAAACGGCACTGCCAATCCGGTATTCGGTTTTGAAGACCCAATGTCCGGGATTCCGGATCGCCAAGCCAAGGTGCAGCTCGTGAAGGCGCTGCTGGCTCATGGCGCAGATCCGAACGCGCGCATGAAAAAGCGCCCCCCAGGGGCCGGCGGATACACGGACGTGGCCGGCGCAACGCCCTTCTTGCTCGCCAGTTCGGTCGACGATGTCGAGATGATGCGGATCCTGCAGGCGGCTGGAGCCGACCCGAAACTGGTCACCGCGACAAATACGACGCCAATCATGGCGGCGACGGGTCTCAACCATCTGGTGGGAGAAAGCGCCGTCACCGAAGCGCAGGCTCTCGGGACGGTCAAATATCTGCTGGATCTTGGCATGGACCCGAAGGGCTCGACAACCTTCGGCGAGAACGCACTATTTGGTCCCGCGTATCGCGGTTGGAACACGCTGCTGGCACAGCTGATCGACCTGGGGGTGGATGTGAATGCGGTGAGCAAGGCAGGCATCACGCCTTGGCTTGCGGCATCCGGCCAAGGCGATCGGCTTGGCGGTGTCCTCTACAACCAGGAGGGGGCGGATCTGCTGCTGAAGCACGGCGCGGATCCGAAGCTCGGTCACGCCTGTCTGGCCCAAAACAAGTGCAAGTGAGATCTGAAGGAAGATGAAACACAAAATCCAACGCGGCGTGACGTCTCACGCGGTGTTAATGGCTGGTGTCTGCCTCGCGTGGGTTGGAGCTACCAGCCCCGCGGCTTCAGCTTTTCAGGCGTCGACGACTCCCGCAGGGGAACTGGTAACAAAGTACTGCGTCGCCTGTCACAACCAGAGGCTAAAGACCGCTGGTCTCGTGCTGGATAAGGCGGATGCCGAGCACGTGTCAAATTCGGCCCAGACCTGGGAAAAAGTCATCGTAAAGCTCCGCAGCCGCTCCATGCCGCCCCCGGGTATTCGGCGGCCGGATAATTCCACCTACGACGCCGTGGCCGGGTGGCTGGAATCGGAACTTGACCGTGCCTCCGCGGCTCACGTGAATCCGGGGCGGCCAGCGAACCTGCATCGGCTGAATCGCACGGAATATGCCAATGCGGTGCGCGATTTAGTCGGGATTGAAGTCGATGCTCCGGCAATGTTGCCGCCGGACGAGCAGGCGTACGGCTTTGACACCAACGCGGATGCGCTCCTCATGCAACCCGCGCTGCTGAGCCGATACTTGTCGGCGGCGGCGAAAATCTCCCGGCTTGCCATTGGCGATCCTACGATCCCACCCGCGTTCGAACGCTACGGAGCACTCAAAGACAACTCGAACGAACAGACTTACCTGTGGCAGACGGATCGTCTGGGCGAAGACTTTCCCCTGGGATCGCGGGGCGGGATCGCCGCGAGCCACTATTTTCCCGTGGATGGTGAGTATGTCCTCAAGCTGCGGCTGCAGAGAACGAATCAGGGCATTATCCGCGGCCTTAACGTAGCGAATCAAATCGAGATTCGGGTGGACGGGACGCGCGTCGGACAATTTAAGATAGGTGGTGCGCCTGAGTTAGTCGCGGCTACTCGGCGGCTGTCCGCGGACGTGCTGACGAAAGCCGAAGACGGGTTGCAGGTGCGCATCCCGGTGAAAGCCGGTTCGCGTCAGGTGGTCGCCACTATCCTCAAATCGGATGACGCCGAGCCGGAAGGGCTGGGCCCTGACCTCATTCCGGTCTGGAGCCGGGAGACGGACCTACCGACGACGCCGGTTGCTATCTCGTCCCTATTGATTGGGGGTCCCTATAAGCCGCAGGCGCCGCAAGAGACCGAGAGCCGTCGGCTTATCTACGCGTGCCATCCCGCCAGCAGCCAGGACGAAGTGCCGTGTGCGACGAAGATACTGTCGACCTTGGCCCGGCGGGCGTATCGCCGGCAGGTTTCCAGCGACGACGTGCAAGCGCTGCTGGGCTTCTATAGCCGCGCCCGAGCCGCCGGAAATTTCGATTCGGGGATTCGCGCCGCACTCGAGCGCGTGCTCGTCAGCCCGGATTTCCTGTACCGGATCGAATTCGATCCCGCCAAAGTCGTTCCGGGCGAGGTCTATCGCATTCCCGACGTCGAGCTGGCGTCACGCTTGTCGTTCTTTTTATGGAGCAGCATCCCGGACGACCAACTGCTCGACTTGGCGCTCCATGGGAAATTGCGCGAGGCGGCGGTACTTGAACAACAGGTTCGGCGCATGCTCGCCAGCCCGCGCGCGCGCAACTCCTTGGTGCAGAACTTCTTCGAAGAGTGGCTGCAGACTCGCAACGTCTGGTTGCTGAAGCCGGAGAACACGAAATTTCCATGGTTTGACGACAACCTGCGGATCGCGTTCGTTAAGGAAACCGAATTGTTTCTCGACGCTCAGTTGAAAGAGGACCGCAGTGTCGTAGATCTATTGATATCGAATGAGACGTTTCTCAACGAGCAACTGGCCCGGCATTATGGAATTCCCGATGTCTACGGGAGCAGTTTCCGGCGGGTTAAGCTCACCGATAACAACCGCTTCGGATTGCTGGGCAAAGCCAGCGTCCTGGCTGTTACATCGTACTCGACGCGTACCTCGCCGACGATTCGCGGAAAGTGGCTACTCGAGAATATCCTCGCCGCACCCGTGCCCGCGCCGCCTCCCAATGTGCCCGCGCTGGAAGCGAGCGACAATAAAAGCAAGCCTCTATCAGTCCGTCAGATGCTGGAGATGCACCGCAAGAATCCCGTCTGCGCAAGTTGTCATGCGCGCATGGACCCGCTGGGGTTCAGCCTCGAGAATTTCGACGCCCTGGGGCAATGGCGTACTACCGACGCGGGCAGGGCTATCGATGCATCCGGCGTGCTGCTGGATGGCACTAAGGTTGAAGGGCCTGCGGCTCTGCGGAATGCGCTAGTAGCCCAAAAAGAGCAGTTCGTCCGATCGGTGACCGAGAAGATGCTGACCTACGCCCTGGGCCGGGGACTTGAGTATTACGACGCTCCAGCGGTCCGCGGGATTGTACGAGTCGCGGCCGCCGATGACTATCGTTGGTCGTCGGTGATATTGGGAATCGTCAGGAGCGCACCGTTTCAGATGAGGAGGTCAGGTTCATGATCGTCACGAAAAAGGCCATGTCGCGCCGCACGGTGCTTCGCGGGGTGGGTGCGGCCGTCGCATTGCCATTGCTCGATGCTATGTTTCCGGCTATGGCCGCTGCCGCCGGTCCCGTGCGGCGTCTGGGCGTGGTCTACCACCCGAATGGCGTCATCTACAATCAGTGGCTGCCTACCGGTGTTGGAACCGACTATAAGCTCTCGCCGACATTGGCAGGACTGCAGCCGTTCCGCGACAAATTGATCGTTATCACCGGTCTTGCCAGCGATCAGGCAGAGGCGCTTGGCGACGGCGGCGGCGACCACTCACGCGCGTCGGGGACCTATCTGACGGGTGTGCACGTAAGAAAATCGGACAGCGTCGTCAAAAACGGCATCTCCATGGATCAGATTGCCGCGAAGGCATTCGAGCGCTACACCCAGCTTTCGTCGCTGCAACTGACAGTCGATGACAACAGCATGGTGGGATCCTGCGACACCGGATACAGTTGCGCTTATAGCAGCACGCTCTCCTGGCTCACGCCGACCTTGCCGCTGACGGCCGAGAACAATCCGCGCGTAGTTTTTGAGCGCCTTTTCGGATCGATCGACAGCACGGATCCGAGCGTGCGTGCGGCGCGTCTCCAGCAGGACCAGAGCATTCTCGATTCGGTGACCGGCCGCGTGAGACAGCTTCAGCAGAAGCTGGGTACGGCTGACAACCGGAAGGTGGACGACTATCTCGCTTCCCTTCGCGATGTAGAACGACAGATCCAGAAAGCGGAAGAACAGAGCACCAACGAAATGCCCGACGTGGTGCGGCCCGCCGGCATTCCGGATTCGTTCGAGGAGCACGTCGGGCTGCTGTATGACCTGCAGTTGCTGGCGTTTCAATCGGACCTGACCCGGGTGATTACATTTATGTACGGCCGCGAGCAGACTGGCCGCTCCTATCCGCAGATCGGGATCCCCGAGCCGCATCATCCGTTGACGCACCACCAAAACGATCCGGTTAAGATGGCGAAGTGCGCCACCATTCAGCGGTATCACATCGGGTTATTCGCCGGGTTTCTGGAGAAACTGCGAAAGACGCCGGATGGAGACGGCTCGCTGCTCGACCACTTGACGCTCATCTATGGTGCGGGCATTAGCAACAGCGACCGCCACACCCACGGGCCCTTGCCGACCTTGCTGCTCGGCGGAGGCTCGGGGACGCTTAAGGGTGGCCGTCACATTGTCTATCCGGAACACACGCCGTTGACGAACCTCCAGTTGACTTTGCTCGACAAGCTGGGCGTTCGGACCGAGAAACTCGGCGACAGCACCGGGGAATTCAAACAGCTTTCAGAGTTGGCTTAACGGTCTGGGCAGAGGAAATCGCGCGTGGGCTTGGTGTCCCCAAGAGTTGAAGTAGGTACTGAAACGGCGTTGCGGCGCTTTTTTTGGGCGTATCGCAGTTGCTACTCATGATCGGTGGCGTCTTAGTGCTCGAACCAAAAGTTGAAGGGCCATTCCTCGGTTGTACTCTTCGTCAGACGAACGCACTTTCTGGAAGTGTCCTTCTAAACTACCCACTTACTTGGAGGCAGGGCACGGTGTTTCCCTCGAAGCACAGGAGGCCAAGATCCGCGCAATGGCCACCGTACAGGGCTCAGAATTGATCGACGTGATAAGTGGACGGCGGCGAATCCGCCAAAAGCCTCAACCGCCCTGGCCTGGAAAGGCTCATGGGGTTGGTAAACGGGGGCAAAGTGCAGGCGGTCATCGTCGCGAAACTGGACCGGCTGACTCGCAGCGTGAAAGACCTATGCGGTCTTCTAGGACTGTTCGAGAAGCGTAAGGTGGCGCTCATTTCAGTGGCCGAAGCGCTCGACACCGGATCGGCCGCCGGGCGCCTGGTCATCACCATCATGGGTGCCGTCAGCCAATGGGAGCGCGAGGCGATCGGCGAGAGGACTCGTGACGCCTTGCGGCAAAAGCGTGGCAACGGGGAGCGCGTCGGTAACATCGAGTTCGGCTACCGGCTGTCCGCGGACCAACGGCACCTAGAGTCCGATCCAACCGAACAGGTCGCGCTTGAGCAGATTCGGAATCTGCGTCGCGAAGGCCAAACACTTCGTGGGATCGCGGCGACCATGAACAGTCGCGGGCACCGCACGCGCCGCGGCACCCAGAGGCGGCTAGAATCGGTTGCTAGGGTAATAAAGCAGCGCAGCGCCCCGGTTTAACGCACGGGATTTCCACTGCCATCCAGAATGGGCTCTAGGATCACGACAGAACCAAAGCTATCCCGCAAATAAAACTTCACTGAGTACCCCTCTTCAGTAAGCAGTCTGAGATCTTTCCTGATAGGCAACTCGCCCACCACCGTGCCCTCGATCTTCTTGGCACCGGGAGTCCAGTTGGCTCCATGATGCTCATGATCTTCAGGATTCTCCTCGTAGATCTCGAGATCATACTCCGCGATGTCCACAAGCTCTGTGCCGAGGAACACATTACCGATCCCGGCTATTTTTCGGACAGGTCGGAACGACATCGGAAGAAGAATACACCTTAGCCAAGCAAGGGGGCAACCGGACCCACCGAGTAAGCTTGCCCTGGCGAAGATTCGGAAGCTGCCGCGCTTTGCCACTTCCGTCGCGATGGCGCCAATGAGGTACATTGAGTTACGAATAGTGGGCTGCCGACTTGGCTGAGGTGCTTATGAGCAACGACCAGAATCCTTCCCGTGCTGGGGGAATTGAACCCGCTACGGGCGTTACCATCATCGGTGAAACCATGCGGATTCAAGGCACTCTGACGAGCCGCACGGAGGTCTATCTCAACGGTCATTTGGAAGGGCAAATGGAAGTGGGCGGCCGTCTAACCATTGGCGCGGGCGGGAAGGCCAATGCGAACATCAAGGCCAGTGATGTGATCGTGGCCGGCTCGGCTAAAGGAAACGTCGAGACGATGGGGCGAGTAGTGCTTCACGCAGGTGCTAGCCTTGAAGGCGACGTCAAGGCCGCTGGAATCGTGATCGAGGACGGCGCATATTTCAAGGGCGAAGTCGATATCGCGCGGCAGCCCTCGTCCTAACGCTGCCAGTTCGCATGACAGAAAGCGTTCCCACCATCGCGGGTGTTGTACCAACGACGTTCCGCGATCCCTTTACATGCACTGATGATGGGTCTAGGCTGAAAATCCGTGGGCGACAACGACGCAATCTACTACATTACGGCTTTCGCGAGAAACCACGCGCTGGTGATAGTGATCGGGGGGATCGCTCTGGTTTACCTACTGCCCCGAGTCACCCGGCAGAAATAATGTGATGTTACCGAGCGGTCACCTCACAAAAAGGACGCCGTCAGCACTCAGTACACTAGCGCTTTCGCTCAAAAGCACTCTACCAAGGCTGCACACGATCCGAAGTAGATACTTCTCAACGACGAAGGTTTCAAGAAAAATCACCTGAGGCTGATTTTTTCTCTATTTCGGCTGGAGCGTAAACCGATAGACCGCGCTTTTGCCCTTACCGCATCTGCTAGCAAAGGATCATGATTTTGATCGGAATCCGGGAGTTAACAGGCGGCTACCTAACCACATGAAGCCGAACCTCAGCAGTCAGCCGTCATGCTAAGATCAGGGCTGTGCCGGCCATCGAGTTCGGTGGGCTCGCGTTCAAGAGCGGTCGAAGCCGCCATGCCGGTGTGTCCTTGCCGTGGCAGGAGTGCGTCGCGACCGCAGAATCCATGCAGGTCCTGCCATGGGCGGACCCGCCATGAGAGTCCACCTCGAGGAACTCGAACTTGCTCGTACGTACACGGAGAGCCGCGTGTTCGAGCACCTAAGTTCGGAGCAAGTGCGGCTCATTATGAACCGCGGCCGTGAACTCCACAGGTGGTTCAAGTCGCACCCCGGCATTCACGCCATGATCAACGCATGCGTCGTCTGCTGGATCTTCGCGATGGACTTTTTCGTGCTGATTCGGCTCCCGCGTTTCATGATTGCATCGAGTCAGCCCAGCCTCGCTGCAGTGATTTTCGCTGCGGTCGTTACTGGTGCCGCACACAGTTGGTTGATGTATTCTCTGACGATTTACTCGCTGCACGAAGGAGCGGCCCACAATATGATCTTCCCGGGCACTGGGCCGTTCAGCCGGGCCGGAAGCTTTCTTGCGACCAACATGTGCCGTCTGGCCTCAGGCGATCCCACTTATTATGCGGTCTGTCACATGGCGCATCACGCCAGATTCGGAACGGAAAAGGATTCCGAGTTTCTCAACTTCGTAATCCCCGCTCGCTTCTGGCGAATGCTATTACCGCTCGGCACCTTCCTTAACTATAGTGATTTTGTTATCCACCGCCCTCTGGTATATACCCGCAGCCGTCTGATTTCAGCCGTGACCGCAGCCACTTACAACGGGGTGTATGCGTATTTCGTCTACCGGCTATTCGGCCCGCTGTTCACCATCGTAATGCTGCTGGTGCTGCCGCACGTTGGATTTTTCATGGATCGCCTGCGGCAGTTCACCGAGCACAACCTTATGCCGCTCGATAATAAGAGTGGCGCGCGGAGCTTTGGCGTGGGTTTCTGGGGTCTGCTGATTGGTGGCGGGCCGTGGGGGCAGCCTTGTCATTTGGTGCATCACCTGGTCGCCAGTATTCCTTGGTATCAGCAGATCGTTCTCCATCGTTACTTTGCGGGCTTGCTCACGGACAAGCAACGGGAACAATTCCTTTTGAAGCCGCTGACCGGCTACCCGTTGCTCCTCTGTGGGGTGGTACGTGAGGCAAACCTGTTTTTGAGGGGACCCTCCCCCCGCGCTGCAGGCGCCGGCGGCGGGGGTCTCTCAGGATAAACATGCTGGGCAATCGAACCTGGGAGGACTGGATCAGGCAGTATTCGGCCGGTCATCAAAATCCCGTAAATCGGGCTTGTCACACGGTTGGCATTCCGATGATCGCCATCGCTGTGCTACTGATTCCGCTCGCGCTATGGCAGCCCCGCTGGTGGAGACTGCCAGTTTGGCTGTTCGTAGCCGGATGGGTATTCCAGTTTGTGGGTCACGCATTTGAGCGCAAGCGGCCAGAGTTTTTTCACGACTGGCGCTTTCTGTTTGTGGGCCTTCGCTGGTGGTTCGCGAAGGTGGCGGGAAAGGCGTAGGGATCGGGCTTACCGAGCACGCTTCCTGATGTGAATCGCCCTCCAGATCTTATGCGGTGTGTTACACTCCCTTGACATCAGTTGGCCTTTTTCCCGCCATGCGTCAGATAGAGCACTCCATATGGCTTGAGGCGACGCCGGAAGCCGCCTACGACTACGCGACTACACCGGGGAATTGGTGTCGCTGGTACCCCGGTACCATAGCCGTAAAAGGAGATGCCGGTGGCCCATTGGTCGCTGGCGACACTTTCACTGAGCGCGTCAGGACGCTGGGCGTGGTGGGCAAGCTGCGTTGGGTCACGGTCGAGTCCGCGCGCCCTTGGCGCTTCGTCATCGAGACCACGTCAGTGGAGATGCCGCTGATGCGCCGCGCGCACCTGAAGATCACCTATTCGTTCGAGCCATCGGGAACGCCGCCCGCGGGCCACACCAGGATGGTGCGCACGTTGGAGTACGACTTCACTGGGGTTGCTCGCGTCCTCGACTTCTACCTGCACGAGCACTTGAAGCAGAAGGCCGCCTTCGCCTTGACGAAACTCCAGGGGCTCATGCGGAGGGAGCCTGGGAACGGGTCATTGAGACGCGTGGCTAGGGGCAAGGCGCCTCAGAAGCGGCCCACCGCAATTCAGAGATTGGCGCGCGCCGCGCTTTCCGCCGTAATCGTCGTGCTCTTCGTGCCACTTCTCACCATTGTAGCGATCTTGCGCGCGGTCTTTCTGCGCGCTGTCTGCGGCAAGGCAAGCGATATTCTACGAGTTGGCGGGGCTCCCTACCGCACCGGCCATTTCTACGTAGCGCAGATGGTCTTCCATAAGCCGTTCGATCCTTCCAGGCTCCGGGAAGTTTTCTTCGAGATGATCGAGGAGGCCGGAATGGATCCAGCAAAGGCTCGGGTGGACTTCGAGCGGGACGTGCCGCGACCTTTTCCCGCAAGCGGCGCGGTCGACGCGGACCACTATGTGGGACGACGGACGAATTGGCTACGGGGCAAGCAGGTCAGAGGGCTGGTGCTTTGGCTTCGCGTCTTCACAGGGAATCCCGGGACACCTACGCTGCTTCAAGCAGGCTTGCCTGTCGGGTCCTGGGATGGCACCAGTTGCTTCAATTTCATGAAAGAGCTCGCGTCCCGCTGCTGCGGCGCTCCTCGCGCCGACGTGTTCCAGGGCAGACGCCTCACCTTGCGGCCTGAAGCGGCACGGTTGATCGGCCAACGCTCGTTCCTCGCGTTTCTTTTCCGCCTTCCGGGCAATGTGGCCCTCAACACATGGAGTGTTGTCTGGAATTGGGTGGGCGCAATTCGCCCGCTGGGTGGGCCCGGCGTGAGGCCGGAGATCGTATTGCTCAACTTCGACCAGGCCGACAGTATCCGGCTCCAAGCCGGCATCGAGAGCTGCAGCGTGAAACCCTACGCCGCCTTGGCCTTCGCAGCAGTTGATGCATATCGTGCTGTCTTGGGCCGGAACCCCCACTCCATCATTCAGCAATCGTCCTTGCAGACGCGGCACTACGAGCCTAAGCTCGAGCGGAATCTCGTCGGAGATTGGCTGGTCGGCCCGGTCCAGCGAATTCCGCGAGATCGGTACACGCTGGAGGAGGCGCAGCGGGGCTATGAACGCCTCGTCCGCGATCTTGACACTATGGGCGAGGATGTGTGCCGAGCATTTGACGCCAAGGCCTACGGAGTCACCACCGAGGCTGGCCTGTTCGAAGCGCTGCCCACCTACGGGCTCGACGCCAGAACCTGGGACAGCATCTTCTTCAATAACTACGGTGTACGCTCCGTCCGTCCGGAAGCGGGTTTCGTCTCTTGGAACTGGGTCGCCCCTTTCAAGCTGGGGTTCAATGCGATCCACGTGAACGGAAAGACCTGCATCACGCTCGCGTCGTACATACTCGGTACCGAGACCCTGCGAGCACTTCGGGATCATGTCGAGGCGACGCTCCGCGATCTCATGGCTCGCGCGCCGTCTGCGTGATGAACCCGCCCAATGTTCTGCTTCGGCTTTTCTTGCATGACATGCTGCGCCAGGCTCGAAAGCAGCCATACCGTTTCTGGAAAGAACCGCTCTGCCAGGAGAGACGACCGTGGCATTCGAAAAGAAGGTACAAGCCGAGGGGCTACGAGAGTTTGCAAACGTGAGCCGGAGCGTTGTCAACGATATTCAGCCAGAGTTAGCCTGATCTCAGCGATCCGTAGTCATGTTAAGATCAGGGCTGTGCCAGCCATCGAGTTCGGCGGGCTCGCGTTCAAAACGGTCGAAGTCGAGCTGTCCCTGACCCAGTGAGCGCATACGACTGGCGCTTTCTGTTAGTGCGTCCTAGCTGGTGGTTCGCGAAGATGACGGGAAAGGCGTAGGGATCGGGCGATCCTTTAGAATCCGTTGACGAACCATCATCACCTTGAAATGTCTTCGCAGAGAGTCGTGATCAGGTTCTCGATCCTTCTGCTGACAGCCGTGACCCCAAGCTGGGCGCAGAAATTTCAAACGGACGGTTTCTTTGAAGATCGAACAGTGTTATATCCGCAATCGGCATCGAACGATAGCGGACACGTGGTCAACGATATGCTATTTCGCTGGGAGGGTTCCTACCAAGCCGCTTCCTGGCTCAAATTCTCCACGGGATTGGACTTTCGCACTGATTCGCATCGCCAGGTCGAGCGGGAATGGCGCTTCGATGCGGATGACCGCAGCACGCAGCGCCCGGCCTTTTCTCTTCGGCAGATGAACGCGACCATCCACAAAGGCAAGTTCACGGCCGAACTTGGACGCCAGTTCATTCGCTGGGGCAAGGCCGACATTCTGAATCCGACGGATCGCTTTGCGCCGAAAGATTACCTGTCGAACGTCGTCGACGCCGATTATCTAGGCGTCGCGGCCGCGCGGGTCACGGTGGCGTCCGGCTCCAAAACGTTGGACCTGGTGTGGCAGCCGTGGTTCACGCCAAGCCGCATCCCGCTTCTCAATCAACGCTGGACGACGGTGCCCGAGCAGTTTGCAGGCTTCTCGATTGTCGACGGTGGCGCGCGGTATCCCGGAGGGTCGCAATACGGCGCCCGCTGGAATCATACCGGTTCCGAATTGGAATACTCGGCGTGCTATTTTGACGGCTTCAATAACCTGCCCTCTTTCGATGGAACCGCCGCCGCGCTTCTTATTCCAAACATCACGCTCGAACGCATCTATCCGCGCCTGCGTCTCTACGGTGGCGACGCTGCGCTTCCGCTCCGCTGGTTCACCATAAAAGGGGAAGCCGCTTACTATACTGCGCCGGATAAAGACAACGACGAATTCGTTATCTACGTGATTCAGTTGGAACGGCAAATAAAGGAATGGTCCCTGGTGGGAGGCTATGCGGGCGACGAGTCGACCAAATCCACGAACTCCCCACAATTCTCTCCAGAACGCGGCTTTGCCCGCTCCTTCATAGGCCGGGCGGGATGGACCATCGATTCGCACCGCAGTCTGGCGGTAACGACGGCTGTCCGCTCGGCGGGCTCCTTTCTGCGGTTCGAATACTCGCAGGCGGCCGGACAACACTGGCGTACCACGGCTGGGGCAACGTGGATTCGCGGAGATATAACTGACTTTCTGGGACAGTATCTGCGCAATTCGTATTTCTCGCTGACGGTGCGCTACAGCTTTTGAACCATCGTCCGCTGGAATCGTCGAGACAAAGGTTCAATCGCGGCGAAGGGCCTCCACGGTGAACTCGTCGTCGCGCAGCGGAACATTGTATTTTGGCGAGTCGAGCTTCAAGGTCGTCCGGCTCTTGCGAGTCACATCCTCCATGTCCAAGAAGCGCGCGGTCCAGATCCCCTGCACATTCTCCACGTTCTTGTACTTGAGTCTGCGGATCAACTTGCTCTCGGTGTAGTTCTCAATTTGGGCGTAAGTGTAGTTCTCTTTCCGAACCCAAAGCATGGAGCTGGTGTATTGCGAACGCTGGAGCGCACGAGGTTTAGACTCGATTTTCCAACATAGGTTGCCGTCAATCGTCTCTTCTCCTTTGTAGGAATAGTCGAAGTGGTCGACGTCACGCTCCTCAAGATCCTCAAAGCTGAAGTCCGTTCCGAAAAAGCGTGTACTCCGGTCCTGTAGGGAGATCCGGCGGTCGCGGTTGAGCGCGGGCGTCCACATCCACTGGTCCGACGCTCGATCCGGGTGGTTCACAATCAGCAGCGAAACCCCCTTCACCTCGGGAGGACTCTTGAATCGGATCACCGCTTTGCTGTTGCCGTGCGAGCCAATGCGGTCGTAGGTCCACCGTTTGTCGGACACTTTCCCGTGCGAATCAATCACCTGTAACAAGCCTTCGTACTGCTCGGAATCCGCATGGGAGCGCTTTTGGACCTCGCCTACGATTTGACGCCCGTCCTGCGCCACCGCGAGGAACGGAACTGCGCAGAACAAAATTGAAAGCCAAAACTTATTCATATTCCAATCCTTCCACGAGCGAACTTCTCACCGCAGCCTCCGCGGGTCCCGCCGCCGATAACAGCGCAGCAGCAAAGATAATCGGGAATAGCAAAGCGGCGACGCCATAGGGGTACATGTAGTCGAACTTCAAACCGGGATAGTCCCGCGCAGTCAACTGAAGAACGTAATACAGATGAATGGCCCCAAGGGCGAGTCCCAGAATCAGTCCGATAGCCGCGATGCCCGCGGCTTCCATCGCAATCGTAACTCGGACCTGATTCCGCAAGCCTCCGACGGCCTGCAAAACCGCCAGTTCACGCCGCCGGTCGGCAATGGTCACGGTCAGCGAGTTGATGATTCCGAGGATCGCCACCAGAATGGCGATCGAGATCTGAACCCAAGTGATCCCAAACCATTGATCGGCCAGGCCACCAATGTAATCGCGAACTTCGCGCGTCGAGAGCACGAACAAATGCCGGTCTCCCGAGAACCTGCTCAGAATAGCATCGCGCACAGTGGATGGATTCGCACCCTTGTTCAGAAAGACACGGAAGTGGTCGACGGTGTCGTCCTTCCAATACTTAACGTAGACAGACCGATCCAGCAGTATTTCTCCCTCTTGATCCGAATATTCGCGGACGATCCCAACCAAAGGAAGACGCACCGGGCCGCTAGGCGTGGGCAGATCCACGGGATCGCCAAGCTTAAGTCCACGCAGCGACGCAAAGTTTTCCGATCCCAGTACGCCCTGGCCTGCCGCGGCAAGCCGATACATTTCCTTGGCGTTTCCCTCGATGGCCCTGGGAGCGGCGCGGGCAGCCATTTGCTGCATGTCGGCAACCACCAGCAGAATCAAAGCACCCCGAAACCGGATTCGCGCGGTTCGCATGCGGTAGACTTCCTGGATGCCATCGATAGAAGCTAGTTGCTGTGTCATCGAATTCGCAAACCGGTAGTTGTTCCCCGATAGCGTAGGCGAGCTGGAGACGAAGAAATCCGCATTCTGGGCCACCGTGACCCAGTCCATGATGCTGTTGTAACTGGCGCGCGCCGTTCCCGCCAAGCCGACCACGAGCGCCAGGGACAACATCAGCGCACCGACCGTGGCCGCGGTTCGCCGGGCCGAACCGATCAAACTGTCGGCGGCGAGTGCGCCTTCGACGGGCCGCACCCGGCGCATCACAACATAGAGTCCGCGCGCAATCCCTCGCGACAAGATCGGAGTCAGCAGCAAGGCCGCGAACATAACGCACAAGTACCCGGCGTAAAACCACCCCAGAGACTTTGTCGCTATTAGGATGATGAGGCCAAGAATGACGGACAGAACGGCGGCGGCCATGCGGCCCCGGTTCTCGCGTTCGGATAGAACTTGCGTGCGTCCTTTCTGCAGCGCCTGAATTGGATCGGCCCTAGCTGCCTTTCGTGCGGGCAGGCTGGCAGCGATGACGCTCGTAAATATCCCGATGGCGACTGTGAACGCGATCAGACCAACGCCGGGCCGGATGGCAACTCCGTCCTGCGTGACGCCGTAAACACCTTGCAGAATCTGCCCAATGGCTTGCGCCATGAGGCCGGCCGCACCATAGCCAACAAGCACTCCCAAGGCCGATCCGACTAAGCCGCCGAGGGCGCTTTCACCGAGAAATAACAACGCAATCTGGCGGCGCGTGGCCCCTAGCGCGCGCAGGATGCCGATTTCCTTTCTCCGCTGCGTGACCGCTATGGAGAACGAGCTGTAAATGATGAACATTCCCACCACCAGGGCGAAGGCGCTGGAGAAGTTCAGAATGAAAGAATAGATTCGTAGAATCGACTGGAAACTCTGGCCTCGAGAAGCAGGTGGCTGCACTTCAAACCCCGGTCCGAGCAGGGAGCGAATCGCTGTCTCACCAACTGCGAGCGGCACTCCTTTCGAAAGCACAATGTCAATTCGGTCGAATCTGCGGCCCCGGCCGAAGACCTGCTCGGCGGCGTACACATCCATCACCGCGAGGTTTCCGCCGAACGCATCCGCGAAGCCACCGCTTTTCAACACCCCCCGCACAGTAAATGGGCGCTTGCCGTTCGCCGGTCTCGAGCGAAATTTTGCTATCCGTTCCAATCCCGTTGCGGCGCGCGTATTCCGCCGTCACGATAATGGAATCGGGCTGGGCAAGGAACACCAGCGGATCGTCGATCACGGCGGCATCGCCGCTATTCAACTGGTAGTCGCGCAATCCTCGGTCCCCGGTAAGATCCACTCCCAGAATGAGAAGGTTTCCTTGTCCGGTCTTACCGGTGCCGGCCACTGCCTCAATTACTGGAGAGGCGACCGCAACCTCATTCAGTGCCTGCACCCGCTCCAGAACATCCTCGCTGAACCCAGGCTCTCCCGCGCTGATCTGGATTTGCGTGGCGCCCGCGATCTTGAGGACCGTGTTCTGAAACGAGTTGAAAACGGCTTGGTTCGCAGCGTGCATCGCGAAGAATACGGACACGCCGATCACAATCCCGCCGACAGTCAGCAGCGACCGCAGGGCGTGCTTTTTCACGTAGGGCCAGCTGATCAGCCGGAACAGGATCATCGCCGCACGTCCTCCGTCACGTGACCATCCTGCATGTGTACGGTACGAGGGCAGCTGGCGGCGACGCCCGGGTCGTGGGTGACCAACACTACTGTGGAACCGAGACGGCTGTGCAGATCCTGAAGCAACGCCAGGATCTCCACCCCGGTCTTGGAATCCAGGTTTCCGGTTGGCTCATCTCCCAGTAGGATCGGAGGATAAATAGAAAGCGCGCGGGCGATCGCAACGCGCTGCCGCTCGCCTCCGGAGAGTTCCTCCGGCAGGTGCTCCACCCGCTTCGCTAACCCCACCAAGCCGAGTAACTCCTTAGCGCGTGCTTCCGCCTTGCTGCTGGACCAACTCCTCAGATGCAGCGGCAGGCACACGTTCTCCATAGCCGTAAGAGTCGGCAAGAGGTTAAAAAACTGAAAAATAAACCCGATCTTGTCGCGGCGAACGCGTGTCAGATCGTCGTCTCCCAGGCCGGCGAGCACCTGTCCGTCGATCGAGATTTGTCCGGAACTGGGCCGGTCCAGTGCGCCGATGATGTTCAAGAGGGTCGATTTGCCCGAACCTGAAGGGCCGACGATGGAGACCATTTCTCCTTTTTCAATGCTCAAACTCACGCCCCCGAGTGCCATGACCTGTCGTTTGCCGCCAAACTGCTTCACTACCTTGTCGAGCACAATCATCCGCGAACCAGACCCCCAATATTAAGACCGCGATTTACCCTAGGCTACGAAAACAGGTTTCGAAAGTAATCGTTCAACAGCCTTCCACCTGGATCATATTTCTTGCGCGCGTCCGCCATCGCCGTTAGGCGCTCTCCGAAAGCCTTGCGCGCGATGGCAGCGGTAATTCCGAACGTTTGATTGGGCAAAGGCGAACCATCGTGATCGCTGCAAAACTGATTGTATGCTTTCAGAAACTCGCGCCAATCTTCACCGCCGGTGGACACCGGATCGATGGTCATAACCGCCGAGTCGTAGGAATAGGAGAGGAGCGCCTTTTGATCTTTTGCAATGTAATAGCCGACGTCGATTAAATTCGACTTGTAACCCGTCTCGTCGTAGTAAGTCTTACAAAAGTCGAAAAACTCCGCGAGAACTTTGGGGTACTGTTCTTCCGCAAACGCGAAGAGACTAAACGTGTATCGGCTTTCATCGGAAACCGGAGGATAGTTGATGATCTGATCTCCTGGGATGGTGTTCTCACTCTTCACTACATTTTCCAGAAGAAAACGCCAGAGGGCGTGAAAGCTGTCGATGATGCCGTATCGCAACGAGGGCGAGGGAATGTATTTCTGAATCCTTCTCACGGTCCTCGGGCCGGCGTCTCCCCAGGCCCAGTTCCGCACTCGCCATCCCCCGCGGTTCGGTTTGCCCGAAGCGTTCGAGTTGTACCCGCGAAACTCCACCGTGATTTTACGGGTTGCTGGAAAGATGTAAAACATCATGGACAAGTTCCGCGCCTTCAACGCCGGGAGTTGCCGAACAAATTCCTCCAGTTGAAATGTCTCGTGATACACCGCGACGGGGGTGAGCGGACGGATCAGAAATGTGACCTCGTACAGGATGCCGAACGTTCCATAACTGGACCGTATCCTCTGCATCAACTCCGGCTGCAGTTCCTCCGTTACTTCCAGAAGGTCGCCGTTGGGAAGGACCATTTTCACCGCAATGACATACGAGCCAACCTGTCCATATTCTCCGGGCATAGAGCCGTCTTTGGTGCCGCAGCAAGCCGCGCTGCCCGCCGTCAGGCTTCCGATTTCGGTGTTTATGTAGAGCTGCAGATTATGTTTTTCCAGCTCCTTGGCGATTTGCAGATAAGTAATGCCGGCTTCTACGGTGACACGGTCCTCTCCGATCCGCAGGATCCGGTTCATCTTCATTTTGAGAACTGTGCCGCCCTCGGCCGCCGCGCACTCGGTGGTCGAATGATTGGAACCGACCGCCCGCACGGGAGATGGGTAACGCACAGGATCCTGGAGCACCTTAACGATGTCCTCAACCGAGTTTGCCTCCGCAACCACCTTCGGATGGGAGACGATGTCTCCGAACCAGTTCGTGATGACGAGATCGGGCATAGCTTTATGCTAGAGCGCGTGTTTGCGGCGATCGTCCAGGTAGTCGGCTTTGACACCATTTCTGGCGAAAAGAAGCCTTTCAAATGCCGCTTCGTCGTCTTCGAAGACGACCCTGTCGGGCGACACCTCGGTCAGGCTCTTCAGACGTTCTTTCACGGCTCCCTCGATGTCGCTCCTCGCCGTTCTGGGCTCTTCCACAACATGCACTGTGACCATATCCCGCGAGAATTCATCGCTCGCGGATTCGTTTTCCAGCACGATTTGAAACCGCCGCACGCCAGGAGTATCGCGCACCGTTTCGATCATGAGCGACAAATCCACACGCGCGCCCTTGATCTTCGTGAAATCTTTGTCGACCCGGCAAATCGGAGCGAAAATACGCGGGAACGTGTACCCGCAGTGTTCGCACCGTTCCCACCGCATGCCGCCCTTCACCAGGTCGCCTGTCCAATACCGGATTAAGACCGTTCCCCGCCACCCCACATGGCTGAATACCAGAACGCCCGGCTCGCCAGGATCTACGGGCTGGAGCGTTTCCGGATGCAGGAGTTCCCAGTAGTAGTGCTTCGGATTCAAATGCACCCCCGAGCCCTCGGCGCACTCGGTGAAGACCCATTTGAACTCGGTCATGGCGTAGCTCTGATAGATCTGGACTTTCGAGTCGGCGCCGGCCTCCAAAGCCAGCTTTCGAATGTACTCCCGCAGCCCATTGCTGATGGGCTCAGCGCCCAGCACCAGCCGGCGAAGTCCGGAGAGGGGCCCGACTTTGTTCTCGTCTTGCAGCGCCCGCGCCCTCCTCAACCAGTGCGTCATATAAGAAGGGATCGCGAGAATGTTAGAAAATCCACCCCTGGTGAACAACGCCACCTGCCTGTCCGTGGGAATGACCGCGCCACCGAAGGTCTCAAAGCTCGCCGCGCCCACCGTGAGCTTGGCAAGGACGGCTGCATAAAAAGCGACGTGAGGCGCGGCCGGCATGAGCGACATCGCCCGTTCGCTCCAGTCGTACGGAACATAATCTGGACCCGGCTGCTTATGCTGAATAATCAGTGACGCCATTTCCGCTACCCGGCGATGAACGTCATCGCGCGTGAACGTTACCGGCGTAGGCTCGCCAGTCGATCCCGTAGACGCGTGGTAATGGATCGGGAACCACTCATGCTGCCCCCGCCGTTTGATCTTCTCCCGAAATGTGGGGTGACGCACCTTCTGGCTATGGTCACGCGGATGATTTAACGCAGCCCGCAACGCGAACTTTGCGATCATACTGGCTTTCAGCGGCTCTGTGTCATAGCCCTCGGGCAGGGGCGGCGCTCCCGGAACTTTCGGCTGCAGCACAAACAACGAAGGATGATCGCGCAATTCGTCTTTCCGGATCATCGGGAGAGCTAACAGATCAGCCCGCGTCTTGAGGCCCTCCAGCCGGATTCCGTGCTCACGGTAGAGGCGGCGGAGGTAAGGATGATACCTGGCCACGTCCTCGCGCAGGTACCGCAGGAATCGCTGAAGCGATGCTGCCTGCTGTGGCCCTGGATCGAGGTCGTAGAAATTCATGGGATTGTCAATGCCTCGCCGGAGCGCTGCGCGACAGGTTTTTGCCCCAATCCGTCGCAATCGCGTATTCGATCAAGGTGCGGAAGTATGTGCTCACCGGCGGGGGCTTCAGCCCTAAAGGCTCCAGGCCCGCTCGCGCCTGCGTCACGTCGAATCGCGCCGCGTAGGACGCGTAGGGAATATAAACGCGGGCTTTCTTGAGCACCTCGCGGCGCTTCCCCCACGTGACCGCGTCCACGAATGGCCGCACTAACGCAAAAAACACCTTCGGGTTTACCAGCTTCGGCCGCCGGATCTTCATGACTTGTGCCGAAAGATCGAGCAACTCGCCCACGCTGGAGCAATCTCTCCGCGCCCGCAGCAATGTGGAAACTCTTTCCTCGCTGCTGGGGATCTCCGCTCAAGGCTTCGACGGCGTCCGCTACATAGTCCACCGGCACGACGTCGACCACTCCGTTGGGATCCGCCGGCACAATCCAAAACATACCGCGAGAGAGCATCTTCAGCGGCCAGTACATCACGTTGAACGTCGAGGTGTGCCCCGTCCGCGAATCGCCCACCACCATGCTCAGGCGAAACACCGAAACGGGAAGGTTCCCCCTCTTCGAACGGACCAGCTGTTCCGCCTCGGACTTACTCTGCTCGTAGGTACTGAAGAAGCCCGCGGTGTCATCCAGTTCCTCTTCTCCGATCAAGCCTCGACGCTTGCCGGCGACCATCACCGTGCTGATGTAATCGAAGGCTTCGAGGTTGCCGCGGGAAGCGGCTGCCTCCGCCAAGGCGAAGCATCTCCTGCGTCCCGCCGACATTAATACGGCGCGCCTCTTCGATCGGGAGGCTCCAGCTCACATTCGCAGCGCCGTGCACGATCCGCGTGGCTTCCTCGGCAAGGGCTTCCCAGCGCGCCGCAGTCAAACCAAGCCGGGGTTTCGTAATATCACCGGACAACGCCGTGATACGGGCTGTTTCCTCGGAGGAGAGCGGCTGATGCGTCATCTCGGCGAGTGTTTGCGCCAGACGTGCTTCCGCGTCCTGATCGCTGGCGGCCCGCACTAAGCAGATCACGCGCGTACCGGGCACGCGCGCCATTCTTCCCAATTGTTCACGGCCTACCGCTCCGGTTGCGCCGGTCAACACAATGACGCGATTGCCAGTCCTATTCATCGCGAGCCTGACCAGAGTTAGGAAGCCATCCCATTCACTTCTGGGTCGAAGAACTATAACATCGCACAAACTGGTCCCTCGTCGCTCAGAGTGACGGTCTAGTCCCTTCCTTTTCTGAACCCGATCCCGTCGGGGCACCGCGCACCGAGTTGGAAAACGCCGTGTGCGGCTATGTGCTGCAAGCGGATTCGCGCCTTAACTTCAAAATGGGCCTTGAAAAAATATTTGATGAAAGCGAAACCAGCTACAGCTGTGCTAGAGTTACGCTGAGTTTCCAGCCCATGCCAATGGACCATTCGGAGATCGTTCGGATCTTCGCGTCACTCCCGCTTCTCCGGGCGCTTCCGGAGGGCGTGTTGGATAGGATTACCCGGGGCGTCATACTGAGCACGCTCACGGCAGGCGAATCTTTTCCCTTGGAAGCCAAGGAAGCGTGTCTCGTGTTCGTAGTATCGGGACGGGTCATCCTTTCCAACCCGACGGACGGAAGCAGCCGCAACCTCGAGACGCCGGCGTCGGTGTTTATCGGTGCCGAGCCGGCAACGTTCGGTAAACGTGCTCGCCTAGCGGGCGACAGGGACGCCATCGTGGGCTCGATCTCGAAAAAGGAACTGGATGAGATCGCAGACCAGAACCCCGCGGCGCGGCTCGCGATCGGGCGGCTGATCAACGCAACCCTTGAACGCGAAATGCTGAATGCTTCGCTTGGCGACGCTGACCTGCTCGGTCCGATGAGCGAGGCGTTCCGTCGCGCCCTGGAAGAGCTACTCGACCCCATAACCCTTTACGGCGGTGAATTTCTCTATCGAAAGGGAGACGCCAGCGATTCGCTCTACATCGTCTTGGGCGGACGCCTTCGTGTTTTCCCTGAAGCAGGTGATTCAGAGACGCGTACCGCGGAGCTGGGAAGGGGCGAAACAGTGGGTGAACTCGGGCTGGTTACGCGCGAGCCGCGACGGTCCTCTGTCTGTGCCGTCCGGGACACGTATCTAGCTCGACTCTCCGAGGACGCCTATCATCGGCTGTTGGCCAGCCACCCACAGGAATTGATGCGGCTGTTCATTTCCAGGGTAGCTCGAAGGGTCGAACAGGTTTCTGAAGGCGGCCTGAGGGCGTCCTCCCAAATCAACAATATTGCCATGATCCCGGCTTCTGCCGGATCCGTCCCGGACAGATTTTGTGCCGAATTCTGCGAAGCACTGAAGTCATACGGAACGGTGGCGCGAATTTCTAGCAAGCGTGTGGATGAGGCTTTTGGCGTGAAGGGTTTCGCGCAGACTTCGGACTGGGATGGCAACCGCATCCGGTTCATGGAATGGTTGAGCCGTCTGGAGCGCAATCACACCTACGTTGTGTATGAAGCCGACGAAGGTGCGACGCCATGGACGGAGCGTTGTATCCGGCAGAGCGATCGCATCGTCCTGGTTGGCCGTGCGGGTCAGGATCCTGCGCCGGGCGAAATTGAAACGGAATTAATCGCGCATATCCCAGTCCATTCGATCGAGTCTAGAACCCTCGTATTGATTCACGACAGCCACGACCCCTCGGGCACGGTTCTGTGGCTTACACCCCGAAAGGTCGGTCGCCATCATCATGTACGGTTGGGAAGCCGGGAGGATTTTGGACGTCTAGCAAGGTTTCTCACCGGCCGCGCGCTAGGACTCACGCTCGGCGGCGGTTTCGCCCGAGGTCTGGCGCATATCGGCGTTTTCCGCGCGCTCGCCGAAGCTGGCCTCCCGCTCGACGCGGTCGGTGGAACCAGTATGGGCGCTCTGATCGGAGGCCTATGGGCCAGCGGCTGGACACACGAGCGAATCATCCAGGAGGTCCGCGACGGCTGTCGCGATTCGTTTAACGACATGACGGTGCCGTTTATCGCGTTTAAGACAGGGCGGAAATTCAGCGATCTCGTAGCCCGTTTTTTCGGGGACGTCTGCATCGAAGATCTCTGGCACCCCTTCTTCTGCGTATCCGCAAACCTAAATCGCGCGGAGCTGGTTCTTCACACGCAAGGCGGACTGACGAAAGCGGCATTGGCCAGTAGCCGCGCGCCGGGAATCTTTCCGCCCATCGTGTACGGCGGCGAATTGCATGTGGATGGCGGCGTCATCAATAATGTCCCCGTGGATTTAATGCGGGCGTTCTGTGACAACGGTATCACCATCGGAGTCGACGTATCGCCGCCACATGAATTGGAAGACGTTGAAGACTATGGCTACGACGTCGGCGGGTGGAAGGCTCTACGCAGCCGCTTCGGTCTGTGGGGAGCAAAAAAGAAGTTTGTCCCAAGTATTCTTCTTGTCTTGATGCGCACCCTTGAATTTGGGGGCATCTCGTATCGTACGACGCGCGAGGGTGCGGCGGATATGCTATTGCGGCCGCCCATGTTGGGATTCAAACGGACGGACTGGCATTTGGCCAATGAAATCGTCGAAGTCAGCCACCGTCATACCCTTGAAAGAATCGAAGCCCTCAACGGACATTTGGAGAAAAGAATCCGTGAAATCAGGACATTGCATTCCTGAAACGAACGATGGATTCTTGGGTAATGGCCGACCAGACCATCCAGATCGAACCCGCGATGCTTTCCCGGGTAATCGCTACGATTCCGCGCGCCCGGATCGTAGCAGCGCGGCAGCCTCAACCCGGAGTGACAGCCACCCAGACAGCTAACATCGCCTCGGCCGGATATAACTGCTGCTCAGATCGCCTGTCGATTGGACGGACACGGAGCGTCGAAATCCAAGCTCGTTCTGTTCGCCGCAGGCGGATATCCATCGATGTTCTCTTGAAAAGGTTCGCATGGAATTTGCTTTGGAACCGCGGGGACGAAGCACAAAAAAGAAGCTTAGAATGGCCGACATCCACCACAACTGACGAGAAGCGCGTTTATCGGTACTGATCCCGGCGGAGCTTCCCGCATCAAAATTTAGATTGCGCTTTCGCCATGCGTTTGGATAAAAAACCTAGCCGAATCTATCACATGCTTTAGGCCAGCAACTGACCCCCGATTGTGATAGCCTCTCGGGATGCGAAACTCTTTGGCACTCCTCATTATATTCGCTTTTGCCCTCCCCGGCGATGCGGCCAAGCTTGCTATCTCGCAGATGCCTGACGCCGATATTAAAAAAGGCACGGCCGTCGTCAGTGAAGGGCCGGACTTTCTGTGGGCCGTTGAGGCCGAGAAACAGCCGATCCTTTTTGTGGACGATCAGCGCATAGGTCCATTGAAGCGCTCAAGCAAGAACGGCGTCTGGACTTATGCGGGCAAACTCCAGACCGGCACCTCTCACGCTTTCTATTACATAGTCGACGGGAAGCGTTTGGGCGGCTTGAGCGACATCCATGCCTACGGCCCGGACTCCTATTTGCAGCCTGGCGTACCCAAGGGCAAGCTCTCGGAAAAAATGGTTCATACCAGCCGGATCTACGAGGGCATGAAGAGCGACTATTGGGTGTACACACCTGCCCAGTACGATCCAAACACGCCCGCTGCCCTCATGGTTTGGAATGATGGCTATCAACTGGTTGAGCGTGACGGCGTCACTCGAGCCCAAAATGTCTTCGATAACCTGACTTACCAAAAGAAGCTTCCAGTAATCGTGCATGTACTAATTTCTCCGGGAACGGTGGGCGACAAGGCCATGCGCAGCGTCGAGTACGACGTGGTTTCCGACCAATATGATCGATTCCTGAATGAAGAGCTTCTGCCGGAGGTTTATGCCAAGTACAACATCCGACGCGATGCTTATAGCCATGCCATTGCAGGGAACTCATCGGGCGGCATCTGCTCATTCAACGCCGCCTGGTGGCATCCTGAATTATTTAGCCGCGTGCTCTCCCGCATTGGAACGTTCACCAGCATTCAGTGGAAACCGGGAGTGATCGACGGCGGCAACATTTTCCCCTTCGCCGTAAGGAAAGAGCCCAAGCGGAATATCCGGGTGTGGCTGCAGGATGGGTCCGAAGACATGGAGAACAGGCAAGGGAGCTGGCCCCTGCAGAATATCCAGATGGCGAACGCGCTCAAGATTCGCGATTACGATTTCCACTTCGTCTTTGGAAACGGCACCCATAACCACGCTCAAGGGGAATCTGAACTTCCCGAAGAAATGCAGTGGCTGTGGCGGGATTACGATCCTGCCAAGACCGAGCAGATCTTCGAAATGGAACCGGCCGAGAAGGCCAAGCCGGTTTTTCGGGTGAAGATCTACAATCGCTAGACCTCGGAATTGGCACGAATTGGATCGCTGGTCCGGCTGGCGAATGACAGTCTAGGTACTTGATTCCGCCATTTTGACGATACACCGAGCTTGTTCCTAGAGCGCCGCGCTTGATATGCGCCTACTTCGTCTCTATGGGAATTACGGCGAGGGACGGCAGCGTCCAAAAAAAATTGCACATCCGTACCGCTGTGATATACTCAACCCAATTCGAGCTGAGCAGGGGCCCTTTCGTTGGGTCAGAAAAAAGGGGGAGTCATGTTGGGTTTCAAACGATTTTTTTGGCTTTGCGGTCTGATCGCGGCTGCGCTGCCGTTGTGCGCGCAGAACTATGGCGAGATCAATGGCACGGTAACCGATCCGACAGGCGCGGTCATCGCTGGAGCAACGGTCACCGTGACGAACACGGCCACCAACATCGCTCGCAGTGTCCAGACGAATGCTTCTGGCAACTACACGATACCCTTCCTGGCGCCTGGCGTTTACGACGTCCGAGCCGAGCAGGCAGGCTTTAAAGCGGTCAGTCGCGCTGGAGTTCAGTTGCAAGTCGGGGCCATCGCGCAAATTAACGTCGCCATGGAAGTGGGCGAGGTGACCGAGACGGTGGCGGTCAGCGGGACCGCTGCGTTGCTGACTACCCAAGGTACGGCAGTCGGTACGGTGATTGAGAACAAGCGCATCGTGGATTTGCCGCTAAATGGACGGGACTATCAGCAGTTGATCGCCTTGAGTCCCGGCGTGACGGCAGAAACGCCGCCGTCGTTTACCGCCACTGGCCGGCAGGGCGGAGAACGGGCCCAGCAGAACTACTCGATTGCGGGGCAGCGGCTCCAGTTCACCCATTACACCCTCGACGGAATCGAGAATACCGACCCCAACTGGAACTTATGGATCTTCCGACCGTCCATCGACGCCCTACAGGAGTTCAAGGTAGAGACCGGAGTCTACTCGGCGGAATACGGCCACGAGCCGAGCCAAGTCAACGTTACCACAAAGTCCGGCACCAACCAGTTTCACGGAGCCGCCTTTGAATTTCTCAGGAATTCAGCGTTGGATGCGAGGCAATGGCAGCAGTCGACGGGAGTAAAAAACCCGTTCCGCCGGAACCAGTATGGCTTCGAGTTGGATGGCCCGGTCGATATTCCCAAGGTCTTCCATGGGAAAGATCGGCTCTTCTTCATGTCGAACTTCGAGGGGCTGCGGGATCGCAATACACTGCAGCAGGTGGCGTCCGTGGCGACCGACCGGATGCGAGCCGGTGACTTTTCCAAATCGGGCCGGATTATCTACGACCCCACGACCCGCAAAACCACAACTGATGCGAATGGCAACGTGAAGGCGATCTCAGCCGAGCCGTTTGCCAATGACATTATTCTGCCGAGCCAGATGTCGCCAATCGCGCTGAAGTTGCTGGAATTTTATCCAAGAGCAACGACACCGGGCGACAACATTCTGAGAAATTACACTCGCCAGGCCCCCACTCCGACCGATTGGGATCAGTTTACGCAGCGGATCGACTTCAATGAGAGCAGCAAATCGTTCTGGTTCGGCCGTTTTGGCTGGGACAACGAGTTTACTTCCACGGCTTCCCTCTTCGCGAATCAGAATGAGCAATACGCGCTCACTGCCTATCAGGTCATGCTGTCCAACATCCGGACATTCAGTCCGACCGTTATCAACGAATTTCGTTTCGGCTTCAACCAGTTAGTGAGCAACGCAACGACCTCTTCAGCCTACACGCGGAACGTAACTGCGGAACTGGAGATGGCGGGTATCTCCAATACCTCGCCGGCGGCCTGGGGCATTCCAAGCGTTGGGCTTGGAAACGGGCTGAGCGGCTTCGGCGATCCGGTGGATGCTCCCTTCCTCGATCACAATAATACTTTCCAGTGGATTGACAATATGTCTGTCACGCGGGGCAGCCATTCGTTGCGGTTTGGCGGCGAGATTCGCCGCATGCGTGTCAACGAGCAAGGCAACATCTACAACCGTACCAACCAGGCTTACTCTGGTGCAGCGACTTTCAACCCTGCTAGCCGCCTCAATACCGGCTACTCGTTTGCGGATCTCCTGATCGGGCAGATGAGCACCTTCAACTGGGCTGGTGCATTGGCGAGCGTCCAGTTCCGTTCTACACCCTGGTCGCTCTACTACGAAGACGTCTGGAAAGTCACCTCCAAACTGACGGTGAATTACGGTGTCCGGTACGAGTACTACCCGCCGTATCACGATAAGTACCGCGGCGTCATGAATGCCTATTTTTACGATTATGGTGTAGGTGCCAACGGAGTGCTGCCAACCTCTAAGCTGCCGGTCCTAGTGCGGCCCGGCAGCGGTCCCTTCTACGAAGGCACCGCCGCCCATTTTATTGACGCAATTCCGACCATGACCGGGGATCAACTCGGCCAACTCGGCCTCCCTCAATCAACGATCCAGAACGACAGAAATGACTTCGCACCGCGCATCGGACTGGCCTACAGCACCGGAAAGTGGACTTTCCGGAGCGGGTTCGGCATTTTCTACGCGCACGACGTCTCCAATGCTACGCAGAGCGCAATGGACGAAAATCTCGCCGGCCGCGCCAACTTTGTTGCCAGCGCTGAAGTTCCCAACGTTCCGTTGTCGAACCCGCAAATTTCTGCTGCGGGTCAAGGCGCCTGCAGCAACTGGACGGGAATCTGCCAAGGTCCGGCGACCCGAATCTATGTGGTTGACCCGCACCTGCGGACTCCCTACATCGAGCAGTGGCTGTTCAACGTACAACGGCAGTTGTCTCAGAACATGGTGCTGGAAGTGGGTTACCAGGGCAACGAAGGGCACAAGCTGGAGCTCTTCCGGAACATGAACGAACCGGTATTGCGGTCAGGTCCGAACGACGCCAGTTCACTCCAACAACGCCGGCCGTGGCCCATCTATGGGACGTTCCAATCGGTTAACGGAGTCGTCAATTCCAACTACAACGCTTTGACCGGGAAGCTGAGCCAGCGTCTCACGAAGGGGTTAACCTCGCTCGTGAGCTTCACGTGGTCGAAGGCCATCGATGATCGGGAGCGGCCTCCGTCCCTCGCTGCTCACGAATGGTTCGCCTTTGAACTTTTACGACTTTACTTCCAACCGCGGGCTGTCCGATTTCAACGTAGGCCGGCGGTTCGTAGCTTCAATCCTGTATGAGCTTCCGTTCGGGAAGGGCAAGTCTGGAGTGGTCAATCGGCTCATCGGAGGGTGGCAATTGGGTAGCATCCTCACCATGGCCGACGGCACGCCTATAAATGTCGGGGGCATCGGCGACGTAACCAACACCGAAAATTCCAGTCTCCCGGATGCGACCGGCATCAGCCCGGTCCCCACCAACCAGACCGCACAGCAATTCTGGAACATCGCGGCTTTTAATGCCACTAACCCGGCGCTGAACCTGCGTTATGGCACGACGGCGCGCAATGTACTGTTCACTCCGGGTACAGTGAACTGGGACTTCTCGATGATCAAGAACACGAACATCACGGAGCGCCAGTTGTTGCAGTTTCGATTTGAGGCGTACAACTTTGCGAACCACCCGAATTGGCTTCCTCCCCCGGCCAACGTCAACGCCCCCACTACATTCGGCGTGGTTACTCAGGCGAAAACCATGCGCGTGATACAGGTTGCGCTGAAGTACAGCTTCTGAGGGATGAATAGGGCCGCATCAGCGCAGCCCTGCCATTTGGCGGGGTTGTATTCGGTAATTTGAGCATTTAAGATATTACTGGCTAATAAGTGGGGCTATGTGTGCCCACTCGCGATGGATGCGGGAGGCGAATTGGTTTCAAGAAAAGGACGTTTTTCAGGAGCAGGCGTAAGCCCAGGCGCGACGCTTCTGCTCTCCCTCGGAACCCTTGGGCTGCTGGGATGTATTTCGGCTTTGCTGGGCCAGAGTTCGTCGAGCCCAAGCACGGCTGTGCAGATCGCATCGGAAGAGGCTTTTCATAAGGAAGTTCAGCCGTTCCTAGCCAAGAACTGCTACCTCTGCCACAA
The DNA here is from genome assembly GCA_963779075.1 of Bryobacterales bacterium. Lineage (GTDB taxonomy): Bacteria > Acidobacteriota > Terriglobia > Bryobacterales > Bryobacteraceae > Palsa-187. The sequence continues at coordinate 309,091 of CAVZWS010000003.1, read as the reverse complement.
TGAGAAACTTTCCACTGCTGGCCTGAACCTGAGCGCCTTTACCAGCGATGAACTGGCCGCGCGCAAGCCTGAGGTTTGGGACAAAGTTCTGGAGAAGCTGAGCATCCGGGAAGATGCCGCCTGCCGGACGGCCGGTTCCTGCCAAGGCGAAGTCGCGACCGTCACCGCATGGATTGAAGGGACCCTCGCCCGCGCCGGGTTCAGCAAGGAAGCAGAGCCCGGACGAGTCACCGCGCGGCGCCTGAATCGCGTGGAATACAACAACACGATTCGCGATCTGCTGGGCGTAGCTGCCCGTCCTGCGGATGAATTCCCAGTGGATGATTCCGGTTACGGCTTCGATAACAATGGCGATGTTTTGTCGGTCTCTCCGCTGCTGATGGAAAAATACATGGCGGTGGCGAAAAACATCTCGCGGCTGGCGGTGTATGGCGAACCGCTTCCGCCCAAGCCCACGCGTCTTGCGCGCCTCTTGAACCGGCGATCTCCCGACGCCGATGATGTGCTGTCTGCGGGGAATGCAGGAACTTATTTGCCATACTCGATCCGCGGAGCGATGTATGGGACCTGGGTGTCCCCCGTCGACGCTGAGTACGAATTCCGCCTGCGCATCGCGAACTTTCGCGGCGATACAGGCGATCTGACCGACGAGCAAAAGGCACGCTTGGCCGAGGAGCGGAAGAAGCGATTTGAGGAATTCAAGGCGGCGCGAGCGAAGGCCGCGGCCGCCGGACTGCCTCCGCCCGGGCCGACTCCCGAACAGTTGAAGGCCCGCGAAGAAGCATCGCGCAAAGCCGCGCCACCGCGCAAGCTCATTTTTGCGGTGGATGGGAACCCCGTGATCACCGAAGTGATCGAGGGCGACAGCGCCTACGGATACTCACGCGGCGAGTTCACCGTCCGCGCACCTGTGAAGGCGGGAGAACATTTCCTGCGCGCCTCGTTTCCGGAACTAGCGGACCTGAAAGATCCCCGCGAGAATATCAATCCCGATATGCGACGCGGCCTGTTTGTGGATTATCTCGAAATCGTCGGACCCTTCAACCCGAGCGCCGCGCCGCCCGAAAGCTATAAGAAGATTTTTGTGTGCGGCCATCCGCCCGGTAAACACAATGCGCAATGCGCCAGGACCGTGGTCGGCAACCTGATGGAACGCGCCTACCGGCGTCCGGTGACGGAAAGGAATTGGCCTCGAAGTTGAAGCTGGTCGCACTGGCGCAGCGCGAAGGAGAGTCGCTTGAAGCAGGCGTGCGGCTGGCGTTGCAGGCAATTCTGTCATCTCCCGATTTCCTGTTCCGCGTGGAGACCGATCCCAAGCCGAAGACCGGCCCTGCAATTGCGCATCCCGTCAATGACTTTGAGCTGGCGTCCCGTTTATCTTACTTCCTGTGGGCCAGCATGCCCGACCAGGAATTGTTCCGCGTCAGCCAAGGAACAAAAACTGCGGCAACCGGCTGTGTTGGAGGCGCAAGTGCGCCGCATGCTGGCCGACCCGAAATCGCACAACCTGGTTGACAATTGGGCCGCACAATGGCTGCAACTTCGTAACTTAGGCCGCACCAAGCCCGATCCCAAGCGTTTCCCCACCGTGGACGATGAGCTACTCGACGCGATGCGTACCGAGACCAGCATGTTCGTCGAAGCCATCATTAAAGAGGACCGCAGCATTCTGGACTTTATCGACGCACCTTTCACCTTCGTGGACGGGCCGCTCGCCCGGCATTATGGAATCGCCGGAGTCAATGGGGAGGAATTTCAGAGGGTGACTCTGGACGGCGAACAGCGCGGTGGCGTCTGACTCAAGGAGCGATTCTCACCGTGTCGTCCTATCCCACGCGGACTTCGCCGCCGGTGCGCGGCAAAGTGGGTGCTGGAAAATCTACTGGGCACGCCTCCTCCACCACCCCCGGCGAATGTGCCTTCGCTCAACGAATCGAATATCGGCACGGAGGTTTCCCTTCGCCAGCGTTTGGAGGAGCACCGCAAGAACCCTAGTTGTTCCCCTTGCCACAATGTGATGGACCCGATCGGTTTTGGCCTGGAAACCTACGATGCGGTGGGTGCCTATCGCACTCACGATGGCAACTTCCCTATCGAGACCGCCGGCACGCTGCCCGGAGGTAAGACCTTCAACGGATCGAAGGGGCTCAAAGAGGTTCTCAAGGGACAATCCGATGCGTTCGTGCGCAACGTCACCGAGAAGATGCTTACCTACAGCCTGGGACGGGGCCTTGAACGCTTCGACAGACCCACTGTCGATGCCATCAGCCAAACAAGTGGCATCCAATGACTATCGGTTTTCGGCGTTGGTAATGGAAATCGTGAAGAGCAAGCCATTTCAGATGAGAAGCGCGGAGGTGGTAAAACCATGAACGTAATTTTCAAGAAGCAGCTCCCCAGGCGCACTTTTCTGCGAGGTGCGGGCGGCGTGCTGGCCCTGCCTTTGTTGGATGCGATGATCCCCGCGCTTGGCCGCGCCGACGCAGCCAAAGGCCCCGCTCGCATGGCGGTAGTCTATTTCCCGAACGGCGTACAAGTGGATTCGTGGTATCTCAAGGCCGAGAGCGACATCATCCCATTGCCCGAGAAGCTGCCGCGCACGCTGGAGCCGCTCGAAATGTACCGCCAGGATATCTCGTTGCTGGGCGGCCTGACGGTGAATGGAGGCCGTGAGCTGGGCGATGGACCGGGCGATCACGGTCGCGCCGGTGCGAGCTATCTGACCGGCGCCCATCCCAAGAAGACCTTCGGCAAGGACCTTCAAGCTGGCGTGTCGATGGATCAGTATGCGGCTCGCGCCATTGGCGGAGCCACGCGGTTTGCGTCGCTCGAATTAGGATGCGAAGAAGGTATCCAGGGCGGCAACTGCGACAACGGCTATAGCTGCGCCTACAGCAACAGCATCTCATGGCGGACGCCGTCGACACCCAATCCTCCGGAAGTGCGGCCGCGCGCAGTCTTCGAGCGTCTATTTGGCAGTGGCGAGGTCGAGCGCGACCCGGTGGTGCGCGCCCGCCAGGAGAAGTATGAGAAGAGCGTGCTCGATTCCGTTCTGGGAGACGCCAAGCGGCTTGGAAGGCGTCCTGGGCGCCACCGACCGAAAGAAGATGGACGAATACATGTATGCGGTTCGGGACATTGAAACACGCATCCAGAAGACTGAACAACAGAGCGCCCAGATCGTTCCCACCATGGACAAGCCGTCCTCCAGCGTTCCCGAAAATTACAATGAACACACGCGGCTGATGTTCGATCTGATGACGCTAGCGTTCCAATCCGACGCTACGCGGATCGTCACCTTCATGATGGCGATTGAGCAAAGCAATCGCGCGTACCGCGAGATTGGCATTGCCGACTCTCACCACGGCCTGACTCATCACGGCGGCGACAAAGAGAAGATCGACAAATGCATCCGCATCAATCGCTATCAGGTGGAGCAATTCGCTTATTTCATCGGCAAAGCTCAAGGCCACCAAAGACGGAGACGGCACACTGTTTGACCGCGCGATGGTAACCTATGGCGGCGGACTCGGCAAGGATCACGATCACGACAACCTGCCGACGGTGCTCACTGGCCGCGGTAATGGCGTGTTCAACCTTGGCCGCAACATCAAATATCCGAAGGAAACCCCTCTCGCCAACCTTCACGTGGCGATGATGCACCAACTAGGCGTTCCGGCCGAGAAGTTCGCCGACAGCAACGGCAAGCTGCCCTATTTGTCGGATCTGTAAACCGCGGCGAGGCGGGACTCCGATGCCCGTTTGTGAAGTGGATGCAGGGAGTCCCGATGACATACAGGTGGGCCGGCAAGCAGTGCGTCTGGATTGTGGGGTCGGCCGGTTTCCTGACACTTGCACAATGCCGGACTAACTTCGAAGATCAATACATGCCCTGGCTAAGGCAACGGGCGCTGGTTTGGACGGCATGCGCCGGAGTGATTTCGAGTTTTGCGGGTCGGCTTCTGGCCGGGACGGAAGCGGCTCAGTATGTCGGGGCGAAGGTCTGTGGCAGCTGCCATCCATCTCAGTTTGCCCGCCAGACTCGAAGTGCACACGCCAACGCGCTTTCCCGTGCAGTGGATCATCCGCTAGCGAATACTTTTCCCACCGGTTTGGACCTGCGTCGAAGTCCCAATTACCGTTTCGAGTTTTCGCGTTCGGCGGGAGAGCTTCGGACCCGGATTTTTGATGCCACGGATGTCATGGATTTGCCCATGGAGTGGGCTTTCGGAGCAGGCCGGCAAGCTGTGACCTTCGTCACGAAGGTCAACAAGGATTGGTACGTGGAACACTACTCCAGTTATTATTCCGCTGTGCACGCGTGGGGACCAACCCCGGGCCAGTCCGCAATTCGGCCCACATCGCTGGCGGAGGCCGCGGGATTGCTATACAAGACCACCGATCCTGCCACGGGAATCGCCGGATGTTTCGAATGCCATTCCACCGGCCCTGTAACGTTTAGCGCGGATGGCGCGGTTCAACTCACCGAACTCGCAGTGCGCTGCGAAGACTGCCATGGCCCTGGGGCCGCCCATGTCAAACGCCCTGCGGCGAATAATATTCAAAACCCAAAAAACATTTTCGGCGGCGCGCTTAATCGAATTCTGCGGAAGGTGTCATCGGCCGCCAGTCGCGATGGGTCAGAACGTCGATTGGAATATTCCCTGGAACGTCCGCCACCAGCCCGTCTACTCTGAACGAAAGCGCCTGCTTTCGAAAAAGCAACGGAGCTCTTTCTTGCCTTACCTGTCACGATCCGCATGAACCCGCGGATAAAAGGCCGGCCGCTTTCTATAATGATCGCTGCCTGGGCTGTCATTCGTCGAGCGCTCCACCGCCGAAGCCTGTGTGCCGGACGCAGACGGTTGCCAACTGCATTGATTGCCACATGCCTAAGGTTTCGCCTCAGATCGCGCTACGATTCACGAATCACTGGATTGGAGTCTACGGCCCCGGTGCAAAGCTGAAGCCTATACGGTGAAATACATCGCTCCGGCATTTGTGGCAACGCATTCTTGTCTGGCAAACCAACCCAAGGCTCATATTTCAGGGCCTTCCAGGACCATCGCTGGCATCCCAAAAGTCGCTTGTATTAGAAAGACATAGCTAAAGACTTTGGCTTGACACCCACTCTTTTCAGACGCATAATTCTCAAAACGTGGTCCGAATCATCGGGCAATTGCGGCCGGTGGTTCTAGGGAGGTCCGCTAATGATCCGAGTTGATCGGTCTGGATTCTGGAGACTCATGCTCCTGGTGTTGGCAGCGTGGGGATCGACAGTTTACGCACAACAAATCACCGGCTCCATCACGGGATCGGTCGTGGATTCATCCGGCGCAGCAGTCGTTGGAGCTTCCGTAAAGCTCACGAATACGGGCACTGCCTTTGTTCAAACCACGACGACGGACACATCGGGAAATTTTCAGTTCCTGTTGTTGCAGCCGGGGACCTACTTGATCGAGGGTAGCAACCCGGGCTTCAAGACGTTCCGGCGGGATGGAATCATCGTTGAAGCGGACCGCTCTTTAGGCGTTCCGATCACGCTCGACGTCGGCCAAACCACCGAAACCGTGGAAGTGGTCGGCGGCACGCCACTGCTCGAACCCAATACCTCTGAAGTGGGCACCACGGTGGACAGCCAGAAGGTCATGGACCTTCCGTTGAATGCCCGGAATCCCATGGGACTGGCCAATTTGATTCCCACGGTCAAGGGCGTTGGCTACTTCGGAAACCAGATTCTTACGTCATGGCGCATTGGCTCGATCAATATCGGGGGCGGGCAGGCCCTCACCAGCGCGTTCCTGCTGGACGGCGTGGCGAATGACAAAATGGGGGACGCGTCGGGAGCCAACACGTTCCTGACGACAGATTCCACCGGAGAATTCAAGATCATCACGAATAATATGTCAGCGGTATATGGACGAACGACTGGCGGAGTCATCAGCGTCATCAGCAAATCGGGTACGAACGACTATCATGGCAGCGCATTTGAGTACCTCCAAAACACCGCGTTCAATGCCAACAACTTTTTCTCGAATGCTGCCGGCACGCCACTGGCGCCAGTACACCAAAATCAATTCGGGGCAGCGGTCGGGGGGCGAATCATCAAAGACAAGCTGTTCTTCTTTGCAAATTATGAGGGCTTTATCCAGCATCTATCGAATACCCAGATCGTCACTTCTCCTACTGCCCTGGAAAGAACGGGAGATTTCTCGCAGACCACAGCCGCTTCCGGGAAACTGATTACCATCTATGACCCGCTGACGACTGTTACTTCTCCTTCTGGCGTGTCCGTCAGGACGCCTTTCCAGGGCAACATCATCCCCGCCAATCGCATCAGCCAATTTGCGAAAGAGTTCTTTTCCCTGTATCCCCTGCCGAATTTGCCAGGGCAGAACAGCAATCTGTTCCAGACCGGTCAAACGCCCACCACCCGGAAGACCGGCGGCATTAAAATTGATTATCTTCTGAGTTCGTCCCAGCGCATGGCATTCCGCTATACCGGAGATGCACTGGACGAATCCGTCCCCAACGGTAGTTTTTTCCAAAACCCCCTGGAGAACGATAAAAAGACGATTTATGTGCCTCGCCACAGTGGGCTTGTGTCTTATACAGCAACGCTGAGTCCCACTCTGCTGTTCGATGTCAGATCCAGTATCAATCGCGACTACGACCAGGCGACTCCGTGGAGTTTTGTCGATCCGTTTTCGAAAATGAACCTCCTTGCCGCGCTGGGGCTTCCCCAATCACTCATCAATCAGCTACCCCCAAACGATCGACAGTTTCCGGATCTGACCATTTCGGGTCTGGGTGGCTCTTCGGGCGGTTATGGCTCGGCGATAGGCAACCGGGCGGCTTATGAATGGGGTGAGGTCGCATCGCTTACCAAGATTTGGCGTAATCACTCCTTTAACATCGGGTACCAATACACGCTCTATCGGGGTAACCCTTACGATGCGACCCCCCCGATCTTTGCCTTCAACGCTGGCTACACGCAGGGGCCCAACCCGACCACCGCCAGCGCGACTGCGGGTCTCGGCTTGGCGTCTCTCGAACTTGGTTATCCAGCCAGCGGGAGCTTCACGTATCAGGCCAGCCATGAGTACCAGGAGATTAACCACGGACTGTATGTGCAAGACGACTGGAAGGTGAACCGCAAGTTAACTCTCAATCTTGGGTTGCGCTGGGAATATCAGGGTCCATTTACAGATCGCCATAATGTCATGACTAATTTCGATCCGACCGCGACAACGACGGTAAATGGAGTAGTCTTGACCGGGGGCACAATATTCCCCGGCGTAAACGGCATCCCCCGAGGAGTTGTTGACACGGTCTTCAATCATTACGCCCCGCGTTTTGGATATGCATACCAGGTCACCAGTAAGCTTGTGGCCAGGGGCGGCTATGGAATTTTCTGGGTGCCCGAAAGAGGAGTTCTGGAACCGGCAGCCACTGGTTTCAGCCAGCAAACCACTATGGTCGCCTCTCTAAACAACGGACTGACGCCTTTCAACACGATTAGCGATCCATATCCGCAGGGCTTTGTTCAACCAACCGGCTCAAGCGCGGGCCTTCTGACGAATCTCGGGGGACCCATCGCAGCACAGATGCGCAACGTACCGCAAGGTTACGCGCAGCAATGGAACTTCACGTTGCAGTATTCGCCTTGGGCCAACTGGCTGGTGGAGGCTGCCTATCTTGCAAACAAGGGTACCCATCTAGAGAGTTATACCCATACTCTCGATCAGTTGAACCCTGCGTATCTCTCACTGGGGAACGCCTTGAACGCTCAGGTGCCGAATCCATACTTCGGTATCATCCCTACCGGGCAGCTGGCCACTTCGACGATCACGCGCCAGCAATCGCTATTGCCAATGCCGCAGTATACGTCCGTGAGCGGCGGCTACTTCTATCCGGGAGCATCCTTTTATAACGCCTTTACGCTAAAGGTGGAGAAGCGGCTATCACAAGGCTTCTCGATTTTGCTGGCGTACTCGAATAGCAAATTGCTCGATGCGTCGGCCGCGACTTCCACGGTGACCGGCGGAAACTCAAGCACGGGTATCCTCAACATCTACAATCTCTTGGGAGGGGAATATTCCAAGGCCGTCCAAGACATCCCGCAGCGCCTGGTGATCACCGGCCTGTGGGCCGAACCTTTCTTCAAGAGCGGGCCCCTGTGGCAGCGTATGGTCCTGGGGGGATGGAACTTCAGTGAGATCACGACGTTCCAGAGCGGCCAGACCCTATCGCTGTCGGCGCCAGGCAACGTCGTGACGGCGCAGGGCAATACGTCGAACCGGCCCAATGTGGTTTACGGAGTTTCCGATCAAGTGGCCAACCCCACCCTCAAACAGTGGTTCAATACCGCTGCCTTCTCGCTGCCTGCTCCGTTTACATTTGGAAACGCATCGAGAACCATTCCCAACGTCATGGGCCCCAGACTGATTAACATGGACGTAGCCCTCTATAAGGACTTCGTCATAAAGGAAAAATATACGATTGATCTAAGGGGAGAGGCGTTCAATTTGTTCAATCGGCCGGACTTTGGGAATCCCAACCTGGTCGTGGGAAGCCCGACCTTCGGAACGATAACTTCGCTGCTTGTCAATCCGCTCCCTCGGAATATCCAGCTCTCATTAAGGGTGACTTTCTAAAAGGCATCGTCAAGTACTCAGGGAAACGCTGCTCGCCGAAACTTCACGTTGCGATGATGCATTCGCTGGGTGTTCGGGCCGAGAACTTCGCTGAAGCAACGGAAACTGGCATACTTGTCCGACCTGTAACGGCGCGAACCTCCTAAGCTAGTGTCGGGGCGCCAGGGGCAAGAAGCCAAGCGAGCGATTTGATCGGAACGCTCGAGCGAAATCTCCGTCTTAAATACCGCTTTTGTCACTTGGCCCAGTAGCCTCAAACCTCTTGGGGTTAGCGCAACGCAGCTTCCGGACGGTCGGCTAGTGTACTGAGTCAGAAGTCCGCATGCAAAAGCGGGCGATCTTTTTGAGGATGGAGTCGGCGTCGGCGGTCCAGGCGAAGGGCTGAGGGTTTTGATTGTGGAGGAGGAGATAGTCGCGGATGGCGGCCTCTAACTCGCGAACGCTGCCGAAGGTGCCGCGCCGGATACGCCTGTCGGTAAGCAGGCCGAAGAATCGTTGCGGATTCCGGCGAAGCCGAACAGTAAATCCGGGATGAATCCGAACGGCATTCCGGGATGATCCCGAACACCATCGGAGCGTAGCGACGCTGGCACTTCGATTGTGCAAGAAGTGTTCGGCTTCGTCAAGAGTAACCTGTCCGGAGCGCAGCGCAGGAAGAGCGCCGCTATCGAGGAAAGGGGTGCGGGGAAAGGGGCGGCAGCCCTTGTCCCCGCTCAGCGCTGGAGAGACCCAGAGCGCGATCAGCGCTCCGAATCGCGGTTGACTGAATTAAGATCAACACTACGGCGTTGAGCGCGGTTATGGCTCAGAAGGCGGGCGATTGTCAGCCAGTCGACCGAGTCTGATTGGATTGTCGGTTCTGATTCCAGCGACTCCAGCTGATAACTCCCAATTCGGGTTGGGGAGCATCGGGCAGCATTGCCAGCAACTCAAGTAGATTCCCATCCGGGTCGTGGAAGTAGAGCGACGCAGCGGGCATCCAAGCAAGAACGACCGGTTCCCCGGTCGGTTCGCCCTGAAAGTCTAACGGAACAACATTGGCGGCCCGGAGGCGCGCAGGTGCATCCAGCAGATCGTTAAGGTCCGCCCTGAAGGCGAGGTGAAGGCTCAGCCTCTGAGGACCGGTCCCGACCTCCCATAGACCTAGCATGGAGTTGCCGCGCCCGCCAATCCAGTAGAACGCAACCCGCCGCTCCCCAAACACCTGTGCAAGTTCCAATCCCAGAGTTTGGCCAAAGAAAGTCATCGAGCGCTGCAGGTCTGTGACCGTCAGATGACTCTCGAAGAGATCGCGAACAGGAACTATGCTAGGCGCCATGTTTCGTTTGATGCGGATTGTAACGTCGAGGTCGCAAACCTTCAGTTGCAGGGGAGATCGGTCCTGCCTTATCGCGTAGCGTTTACCGATCCCGCTCCCGGATGGTTCACCTTGGAGTTATCCGCTCGGCTTCGCCGCGATTCTTACGCATCGAATCGCCCCGCATCTCGATGCGATGGGCGTTGTGGACGAGCCGGTCGAGGATGCCATCGGCCAGCGTGGGATCGCCGATCTGCTCGTGCCAGCGCGAGACCGGCAGTTGCGAGGTCAGGATCGTCGAGCGCACCTGGTAACGGTCCTCGCAGATCTCCCAGAAGTCGCGGCGCTCGGGTTCCTCAGACGATGCCATCGCCCAATCGTCGATCACCAGAACGTCGATGCGGCTAAGCCGGGCCAGCAGATTGCGGAGGCTGCCATCGGCACGCGCCATCGCCAGGTCGCGGAATAGCGATTGGGCGCGGGTGTAGAGTGCCGAGTACCCGTCGCGGCACGCCTTCTGAGCCAGGGCGCAAGCCACGAAGCTTTTGCCCACACCGGTTGGTCCGAGCACGAACACGTTTTCGTGTGTGCCGACCCAGGCTGATTCTTGCACCAGCGCACGGATCACGCTCTTATCCAGGCCGCGTGCGCCGCGATAGTCAATATCTTCGACACAGGCGTTGGTGCGGAGCTTGGCGTTCTTCAGCCGCCGCCCGAGTGCCTGATTCTCGCGCCAGTTCCACTGCTGATCCACCAACAGCCCCAAGCGTTCCAGGAAACTCAGTTCGCGAGCCGCCGGGTCCTGTTCCTGCGTCTTCAGTGACTCGGCCATGCCGTGGAGCCGCATGGCGAGCAGTTTTTCGATCATCGGTTGTTTGAGCATCGCCGTTTCTCCTCAGTCGAAGTACTCCGCGCCGCGGATGTTGTCATGCGGCGGAGGTGGTGACGATGGAGGAGGCTCCACGGGCGGCACCGCGTCGAGCGAGTTCTTCAGAATCGACTTCACGCTCTGATAGCGGCAGGCTCCCATCACGAGCGCTCGTTCGGCGGCGGCTTCCATGCGTGCCGGTGAGTACTGCCCGGCCAGACGAATGATCCCCAGACACGAACGGTAGCCCATCTCCGGGTGCGGCTTGTCGTTCATGATGCGTTCAAAAAGCCGCGCAGTGTTGCGGGCCGATGGTCTGGGCCCAGTGCACCATGCGGGAGGGAGTCCATTCCAGATGCGCCTGGTGGGAACGTGGACGGTGCTCGGCAATGGTGACGGTGTGCCCATGACCTCGCGCACGCAGGTGTGAAGCCACGCGCTGACCCTTGTGGAAAAGCTCGACGGTCGTGGGCGTCGAGCGCACTTCCACCAGTTCCTGCACCAGGTTGTAAGGCACGCTGTAAAAGTTCGTGTCGAAGACGATGTGATAGTCGATGTTGACCCGTGCGCGGGACCACTGGCTGAGATCGAACGGCTCGGCAGGCAGAGGGTTCAGCGCGGGCTTATCGAGAGCCGCGAACTGTGATGCCCGCGAGCCTTCGCGTTTACGGAACGGCCGCTGGTTGATGCGGTCGCGCAGCTCACGGATGGCCTGGTTCAGCTCCTCGATGGAGAAGAACTTCCGATGGCGCAGCGCCGCGATGATCCAGCGTTCAGCCAACTGTACGCCCGATTCGACCTTGGCCTTGTCACGTGGCTTGTAGGGCCGCGCCGGAACCACGCCCACGCCGTAGTGCATGGCCATCTCCTGATACGTGGGGTTCAGGTCAGGATCGTAGCGGCACGCTTTGGTCACGCCGGTCTTGGTGTTATCTGGGACGACCAGCTTCGGAACGCCCTGATAGAACTCGAAGGCCCGCACATGTGCGCCGATCCAGCTTGCCAACTGCTCGTCACGGGTGGCCTCAGCGTAGGTGTAGGAACTGGCTCCCAGTACGGCGACGAACAGATGCGCCTGCTGCACGGGACCACCGCTAGGGTCGTAGATCGGGATGGTGGTTCCCGCCCAATCGACGAACAGCTTCTCGCCGGCCTTGTGTTCCTGGCGCAGCACTACATCTTGCTTGCGGCGCCAGCGCTTAAACAGCTCGCAGAAACGGGAGTAGCGATAGCCGTCCGGGTTGGCCTGCCGGTACTCCTCCCAGAGCAACTGCTGGGTCAGGTGTGGATGCACCTGCCGCTGCTGGTGAAGCTCGGCAAAATCCGGCATCGGCAACGCGGCGGGGCGAGCCCGTGGTGGACCGCCGAACAAGGCAGCCTCCAGCCGGTCTTCGTCCCAATCCTCGCCCAAGCGGCCACGTGACTCCGGCTGCTTCGGCTCGTTGCAGATACTCGTGGACGGTTCCGAGGCCAATCGAACAACTACGGGCGATCTGCCGCAGCCCCAGGCCCACTTCAAATCTCAATCTCAGAACTTCTTTGGTCTTGCGCACGGACAATCTCCTGGCTGGCAAGCGATCCTCCCTTTCTTGGGGAGGCTGCCTGCCATTGTGTTGTCCAGCGCCGTTGGCCCTGTGGAAATTAATCCGGCGAAGCCGAACGCGGTTCCGGGATCGGCCTAAAACTGTTCGGCTTCATCCCGGAATCGGTGTTCACCTTCATCCCGGATCACTGTTCGGAATCATCCCGGATTGGCGTTCGGCATCATCCCGGAATCGCGTTCACGTTCCCCCGGAATCCCCAGAATCGTTGGACTTGATTGAGCCAACTGGCGCTGGTTGGGGTGAAGTGCACATGATAGCGGGGATGACGTGCAAACCAGCGCTTCACTTTGGGCATCTTGTGAGTGCCGTAGTTATCCATCACCAGGTGAATATCGAGTTGGTCAGGGACAGCTTCGTCGATTCGTTCCAAAAAGCGGAGGAACTCCTGATGGCGGTGACGGCGGTGACAAGACCCAATTACTTTCCCGGTAGCTACATCGAGAGCGGCGAACAGTGAAGTGGTTCCGTTACGGATGTAATCGTGAGTTTGACGAGCGGGCAGGCCGGGCCGTAACGGCAGTACAGGACGCGTTCGATCCAGGGCCTGGACTTGGCTCTTTTCATCCACACACAGCACCAGAGCCCGTTCCGGCGGGTTCAAATACAAGCCCACGATGTCCCGAACCTTCTCGACGAAGAACGGATCGGTGGACAGCTTGAAGGTCTCCACCCGGTGCGGCTGCAACGAGAACGCCCGCCAGATGCGGGATATTGCGGACTGCGACATTCCTGTCGCCTGTGCCATGGTTCGTGTCGACCAGTGCGTGCCCTGCGAAGGCGTCGTTTCTAATCTAATGTACGCGTGATAAGCGCCTCCACTTGCGCATCCGAAATCTTGCGCGGAGTGCCTGGCCGAGGTTCATCGGCCAATCCCTCCAGACCGCTGGAGCGAAATCGCTCCCGCCACTTGCACACCGTTTGATCGGTGATGCGCAGTTGACGAGCCACCTGTCGGTTCTCCATCCCGTCGGCGCAACCCAATATAATGCGTGCCCGCATCGATAAACGCTGCGCAGTTTTAGGCCGCCGGGCCCACTCCTGCAGCTTGACGCGATCCTCTTCACTCACCACGATTGGCTTGGTTGGTCGACCCATGCTGGTTGGATTCCCAGCATAACAAGCAGGTTCCTATTATTTATACTAACTTCTGACTCGGGACACTAGCCGGAAGTTATCCAAGTGGCGTAAAAGTGACCCACAAGCGGCGTCTGGGAGATTAATAACGATGAATCGGCTTTTGTTGAGTGCTGCCTGACTCCCGAGTCACGGCACATCGGGAAACCATCCATTGCGCGGGACCGGTTTGTTCTGACCGTTCACTCCCACCAGACCACCTAGGAAATCCGGAATAGGCCGAGGTTCAATACCGTGGGCGAACTGCGTCACCGAAGCTAGTTTCCCGTCACCGCAACAACCAGCCGGATGTGATCCGTACCGAAGCCGTTCGCAACAGTCAGCGTGACCGCGTAGGCTCCCGACTGCGTGTAGGTGTGCGATGCCGTGGCACCCCAGTCAACGACGTGATCGCCGAAGTTCCAGCTATAAGTGAGATTCCCGCCGGTGGATCCCGAAGCGTCGAACACAACCGTCAGCGGCGCACTACCGGTCATGGGCGCGGCCGTAAACCCAGCCACCGGAGCGCCGGGCGGCGCCGGGGCAACGATGGTCACTCGAAGCGTACCCGTGCCGGTGCCCGCCGCGTTGGTGGCGCCGAGTACCACGGTGGTCACGCCTGCGGACAAAGGAACACCCGAGATCACGCCAGTGACGGGATTCAAGGACAGACCCCCTGGTAAGCCTGTTGCCTGAAAACTCGTGGGGGTATTCGTACCAGCGATCGTATAGGTGAAAGGGACGCCCACCGTTCCGGCCGTACTTGTCGGGCTTGTAATCACTGGCGGCGCCATCGCTGCGGGGCTCACCGTCAGGAGCAGAGTTGCGACTCCCGTTCCCCCCGCGTTGGTGGCGCTGATATTGATAGTAAAGTTGCCACTGAAGGACGGAGTGCCGAAAATCTGACCGGTGCCCGGCATCACCGACAGGCCGGCGGGCAAACCCATTGCATTGAAACTGGTGGGGCTGTTCGTGGCAGTGATCGTATACTCGAAAGCCGCACCCACCTGCGCCGCCGCGCTCAAAGGACTAGTAATCACCGGCGCCGCAACCTGAGCCGTCGTCCCCGACGCAGTCGCACTGTTAGTGGAAATATTGCCTGAGGCATCATAGCTCCGAACCCTGGCGAAGTAACTCGTTGCCGGCTGCAGATTATTCACCAATTGACTGAGTGCGGACCCCGCATCCAGGTTCTGATAACCGGTGATGAAATTCGTAAACGCTGAATCCCTCGAAACGTCCACGCGATAGCCTGCTATCGGGCCGGCAGCAGCGTTCCAGTTTAGCTGCAGTGAACTGACAGTCGGGTTCGAAAGTATCACTCCGGTGGGCGGATTGGGCAGGGCCGGCACACCCGGAGTAACCGCAAACACGAGATCGTCGTGGTCATCGTAATAGCCGTAAGTACACGGGGCCGCGACCCCGAAAAAACGCAAACTCGCGCGTATTGCCTGTCGCGTTCCGACCGGAAGCGTGTAAGTGCCCGACATAAGCTGCAGGCCGTGCGCCCCGGCTTTGCTCGTCCCGATAAATATCCATGAGGGTGTGTTGGCGTTTGCCGCGTAATAGAGATCCAGGTAATCCTGATCGGAGTAAGCCCACACAGTTGCGTCGATCCGAGCCGTCTTCCCCGCCGCGAACGCCTGGCCATCTGACGTTGAAACACGAAGATGATCGATGGACTCATCCACGTGATACGTTCCAGACTTTCCATCGGCGCAGGAATTGTTGATCGTGTTGGGCTGGTTCGGTTCGACGCCCCCGACTTGCGGCCCGCGGCCATTCACGAGGTTCCTCGAATCACAAATGCTGGAGGCATCGGTGCAGGCCGGAGCCTTTAGCGCAGAGTCGTAACCTGCCTGACCCGCGTTCGACACCTGCAGTTGGATCGTGGCTGTTGTTCCCGTGCCCGAATAGTTCTTGGATGTTGCCGTCAGCGAGAGTGGTCCGTTGGTGAGAAGGGTCGTGTCAAGAACGAACGTCCAGCTGGTGGTGCCCGTCGCTACACCGAAGTTCGAGGAGCCGGTCCCGATGCTCACAGAGGCAACACCCGCGGAGTCTGACGCAGTACCTGAAATCGTAATTACGCCGGAAACCGTTGCGTTATTCGCTGGTGATGTAATCGTCACGCTGGAAGGCAGGAGGGATCCGATCCCATGATTCGTAGCAGCCCCAGCAATCAGCGCGAAGTGCACGGCGTGTGTCGGATCGCCATCGGGACTATCGCGCAGCGCGACCTCCCGAACAGCGCTGGGAATATCGGCTGAGTTGGCCCAGAAGACAGGGAGGATGAGGTTCTCGGCAAGCGCAATTCCCTGGGTCTGCCCAAAAGTCTCGATCAGGCCAGCCCGGAGATCCCACGCGAATCCCATCCACGCCTGGCCCTCCGTATGGGATTCATCACCTGCATGGTAGATGTAGCTGTTTACCCCATCCCGGACCTCACTGGCCGGGGTTCCGAAAAACGCTTCGCCCATCTTAGGCTGCCCGGAAACGAACATGGCCATGATGTCTCCCCAGCCTTCGCTGAGTGCCTGGTTGGTAATCCCGCCGATGAGATCGTCGATGAAGTGTCCGTATTCGTGGTAGATAAATGTGTCGTACGCGGAGTTGATGCACCCACCGCCGCTCTTGAAGAAGTGGATACTGCGGAGGATGTAGTACGAATTGCAAACGTCGTTTTCGTTAACGTAGACCGGAAGTATTGTGTCGAGCCCGTCCGGATCCACGCCACGAGTCTTGATGTAATCGTGAACGACATGCTCGTGCAAATACCCGTTTACCTGGGCGTCACTGTTTTCTGAACTGCCCGACGGGTTGAACGTCAGGTTTGCCGGGCTGGCGGCCCCAGGGCTGAGCGTGACGGATAGCGGCGAATTACCAAGATCCTGAATAAGTCCCCAACGGCCAGAAAGACCGATCATAACGTTCATCGGGGATGGCGTCGAAAATGTGTAATTGCCCTGCGAATCCGTGTAAACATCCGCCCCTGCGCCGTCCGCAATCTTCAGATCCGGCAGGGGGATGGTGTTCAAATTTGCGCCGGTGGCCACGGGGTCGAACATTACTCCGCGTCCAGTCACCTGTCCCGAGACGATGCTGTACTGGCGGTCGTCCCAAACACGAATCTCGCCCTCCGCATTGATCGCCGCGTGCAGGCCCTGCTCAGGCAACAGGTACTCCTGCAGCGCCTGCCATCGACCGTCGATCCAGCGAATCCGCCGGGGCAGAGTCTGCGCGTTTATGCTGCCGGCTCGCCGGGTGATTTTAAGCCGCGCCGCAGTATCGGCCTGTGTCGGAAGACTAGCGATCGTGATTCCGGGATACAGACTGGATCGCAGTGAATCGATCCGGAGCGGGCTAACCGATGGATCAAAGGAAAATGAAACATCTGTCCCCGCCACATCAACACCCTGAACGGTTTGGACGAAATGAACATACACCCGATCGCGCAGTCCTCCAACGCCATGAACAGTGTGAAGGTAATCGAGCCGCAACGAGGGCGTTACAGACAGATTTAGCAGATGTGGATTCGCGTCGAGCCATCCCTGTAAAATCGATCCGGCCTCGGTTTCCGGCAGTACCGGGGAGAATACGAGGTTGGTGTTTATCGCACCGCCGGCGGCCTTCCGCACCGGTGGAGGCGCGATAGGCATCGGATCGAGCGCGCTTCCATCCGCCAAAGCGGTTTGGGGCGCATGCTGGCGAGATCCCAAGAGGGGAAGCGACGTCTGCAGAAGAATCGCCAGCCCCATCGAAAATGTTGCAATCGAGTTCACGCGAGCACTTCCCAATGCTTGTCTTCACCGTCTGGCACGCTCGCTCGTACCGCTCTTGCCAAGCAGGGAGACAATCTGGTACGACCCGACGCGAGTGCCGAGAGACGCATGATCAAATCATGGTACATCAGCCGTTACTTGGCGAGTAGCGGGCGAACTTCGCCCCCTATCCCCCAACGACGTCCCGAGTCGCCGACCCTCTAAGAGGCTGCTTAAAAACTCGCCGCCCATGCTACGAAAACGACAGGTCATGGACCTGTCCCACGAAGGATCAGCGGGTTGCCAAGCGTGGTGGGACCGGTCCATGACCGGTCAGCGAGTTTTTCAGCAACCTCCTAAACCCGATGCTGCCCCGAGAGGATTATCCAAAATTGTCCGGAAAGGGAAACTTAGCAGCCAGCCATTGCACGCGACTTGGAGGAGAGCCAGATTCATAGGCTCATTTAATCCTTTTAGTTAATTCATCCGATACTGAAACGTGGACGTATTTGTTGCACGACAGGCCATATTTGATCGCCAGCGAAGGCTTTATGGCTACGAGCTACTATTCCGATCGGATGCGGCAACGAACGCATTCGATGGCACCGAGGCCGCTGCCGCGACCATGCAAGTGCTGTCGAATACACTGATGTCGGTCGGGGTAGAAAAGCTATTGGGCGGCGAGAAGGCATTTGTAAATTTCGATCATCGCCTGTTGTTGGAGAACATGCACCTGACTCTGCCGCGAGAGTCCATTGTTATCGAAGTTCTGGAGACCGTTGTGCCCAGCAAGGATCTGGTGGCGCTGTGCCAAAGCATCCAACAGGAGGGCTACTCGCTGGCTCTCGACGATTTCAACGATGGGCCCGCTCTCGCGCCGCTAGCTCACATTGCCAACGTGATCAAAGTAGACATGCGCCAGAGTTCCCGGGAGGAACAGCAACACATGCTCGACGCCTACCAACGGCGGGGGGTCCTGATGTTGGCAGAAAAGGTCGAGAGTTACGCCGAGTTCGAGTGGGCGCGGCGCGCTGGCTACGATCTGTTCCAGGGCTACTTCTTTGCGCGGCCAGTGGTGGTGCGCAGCCGCCAAATCCCGGCGGTTATAGCCACCTGCCTGCAACTCCTTCGCGAAGTGCAGCGGCCAGACTTGGATTTCCAATGCCTAGAGCGAATCATTCGAGAGGACGTCTCGCTTACCTATAAGTTGCTGCGCTACGCCAACTCCGCCATGTTCCAACGCAGCGCGAAGATTCAGTCGATTATTCGTGCGCTGCTTGCCCTGGGGGAAGAAAACATTCGCCGCTGGGCAGCCCTGGCAACACTGCCTATGCTCGCGACAAATAAGCCTGATGAATTAGTAAAGCTCTCGCTAGTACGGGCGCATTTCTGCGAGCGGTTAGCCGAGTTGGCGCACGCCGGGACCGCCGATCAAGCCTTTCTCATGGGTATGTTTTCGCTGCTCGATGCGCTGATCGATCAACCTCTCGATGAAGCTCTTGGCAGCATTGAACTGGGAACGGAAGTCACCGAAGCTCTTTTGGGAATCGCCCCCGGCGAGACCTTCTTGACCTGTCTTTATCAATTGATTTCCTGCTATGAGATGGGCAGCTGGGAAGAGGTGGAACGGCTGTCACAGCGGTGCGGAATTCCACCCGCGGCGATTGGAGAGGCTTACCTCGATTCAACCGCCTGGGCCGAGAACTTTGTTCACGCGCTCGGCGCTTGACGCCAGTTGTATCGCTGCCGTTGGTGGATCTGAAGCCTTGCGCGCCCCGGTTTACTCTCGAGTTACGGCACATCCGGAGTGTGGGCACATGTCACCCAAGCCAGGACCGCTATTTGAGGCCGTGGCGAACGCGCTGGCCAAACCTAAAATTGTCGGACGGCGCTTCGCTCTGGCTCCTAAATTGACCTATTTCTCACGCTTTGAAGCCGCACCTTCGGCAGCCTTTTCTTGCGCACGCGCCCCGGCCAGTATGCCTTCGAGTGGGAGATTACCCTCGTGGCAGGCATTCTCGTAAAGCCTTTCCTGCGTCCGCCTCAGGCGAACCATGACGGTCCACGGTCGAGTCCATACAGTGGGATCGTCCATAGTAACTTCGTAGCGGATTTCGTCCGCAGCGACGCGGGTGAAGCGCTCGGTTAGGTGAAGGTTTTCGGATGACCCCATGAAATTGCTTTTGGCGGAGAAGTTGGTTGTGTCGACCACCAGCGTATTTCCATCCCAGTGCCCGCGTGAGTCTCCATCCCAGGTCCGAATGCTTGCAGGAAGGTGCGGCCTTCCGTCAAGAGGGATGATCCGCGTCTGGTGCATGATCTCATTGAAGAGCACGACATGCTGCGGAGTCTGCGCAATTTGATAGTAGCCGTAGTCTCCTGCTCCATACCGTCCGCCCACCCTCGGAACGCCGGGGGTGATGCACCGTATTGCGCTACTCAGGTCTTCGGGACCCGCGGGCGGACTCAACCCTGCCGCCGTGGAAGCGCGAAGTGCGGACTGCCGGCGTTGCGCTGCGGGCGTCAGGGGCGGGATTCTGCCGTCGGACGGGTCGATAATCAGCGAGGTTCGGTTGTCGAACTCTCGCTCGGGCGTGGCATCGGACTTGCAGGTCGCATTCGGATTACTGAATCGGTCGGGATTCGCGAGCGCCGCTAGAAATACGTTATCCCCCGCCGCGAAGTCCCCTTTGTCCGACTTGAAGAGCCGATCCGCCCTCTTTCTTAACTCCAGAACTTCGCCGTCGGTAAGGAACTGCCGCCCCGCTAGTTCTTTCGGACGTTCCAACGGAGTGGCGCTGTTATCCAACCACGTACCCACGAGATCCGGATGACCATCGGCAGTGAGCGGGGCGATCCATGCCTTCGTGATGGCTTGGTTTACCCCAGTTTGGGCGCCGGCCGGCACCGGGGACATGACTGCCATCGCCACGGCGCAAAACGGTACGAATCGTCGAATGTTCATTCCGAGCCTCCCGGTTGACCGGCGGTTAATTACGATCCATGTACGCATCCTCTCACATGAAACGCGTGCACGCGCGCGTACCTTGGAAACTACGCTGACGACGGTCTCGCGGGCAGATAATGGAAGCGATGTCTCAACCGCACGGCGAAATTTCTCACGTCAGCGACACCGCCCTCATGGTGGCCGCGTGCCGGGCGCTCGAATTCGATGCTCCGGATGGCTTCGTGCGCGATCCACTCTCAGCGCGGCTGGCGGGCGAGCGCGGTATGGCGATGCTCCGAGCCCTGCCGCAGCCCGAAATGATGCGCTTTGGGATAGGTGTGCGCAGCCGTTTTATGGATGAGCTGGTGCTGGAGACGTTGGCATCTGAAAAGATCGCGACGGTTCTTAGCCTGGGCTGCGGTCTCGATACGCGGCCGTGGCGGCTCGAAGTGCCGCCGGACGTGCGGTGGATCGAAGTCGACTTCGCCGAGATGCTGGACTACAAAAACGCGCTGATGTCAGCGGAGACTCCGCGGTGCCGCCGGGAGTTTATCGCGGCGGACGCGAACGACGCCGTGCAACGGCGCAACATCTATATGGCCGTCGGCCCGCCCCCGGCGCTCATGATCACGGAAGGCTTTCTGATGTATTTGCCGGCTGCGACGGTGGAAGCGCTGCCCGCGGAAGCCTGGCGTAAGTGCGGCATCGCACACTGGATGAGCGATATCACCACGACCACATTCATGAAAGCGATCAGCATGAATATGCCGCAGTCGGTGCGCGATGTGCAGGCTCGGGATTGTCTGAACGGTGAGCAGATTCTCGAAAGCATCCGCAGCCAGGGTTGGCGGACCGCGGCGCGGCGGAGCTATATCACCGACATGGCGTTTGCCATGGAGCGGGTTCAGCGGATGTTTGGCGATCGGCCTAAACCCGACGGTCCGCCGCCGGTCAGTCCGGACGATCCGACTGGAGTGCACCGGTTCACGCGTTAAGCCCCACGACACTCGGAGCCGCGTGGTGTAAAATCTAGGACGAATGAAGGGCCCATGGATACGTTGGCCGCTATGCGCGATGGTGAGCGCTGCCTGCGCCGCGGGTGCGCCCAACGACCCGATCCAGTTCAACCGCGACATTCGCCCCATCCTTTCCGAACATTGTTTTATCTGCCACGGCCCCGACGATAGTAAACGCCAGAGCAAGCTTCGTCTCGATCTGGAAAACTTCGCAAAAGGCGATCTCGGGGGCCACGCCGCGGTCGTGCCCGGCGAGCCTGGATTGAGCGAGATGATCCGCCGCGTCAGTTCGTCCGACACCACGCGCCGCATGCCGCCGGCCTGGTCCGGCGCGGCCAAGTTGCAGGATCGCGAAATCGATCTGCTGACGAGGTGGATCGCCCAAGGCGCGCAGTGGCAGAAGCACTGGTCCTTCATTCCGCCGGTGCGTCCCGATCCTCCGCAGGTCAGCGATCGCGCGTGGCCCAAGAACCCGATCGACAATTTCGTGATGGCGCGGTTGGACCGCGAAGGCCTGAAGCCGTCTCCTGAGGCGGATAAGCGGACGCTGCTGCGGCGCGTTTCGTTCGATCTGACCGGCCTGCCGCCGTCGCCTGCAGACGTGCAAGGCGTTCCTGGATGACTCCTCGCCTAACGCCTATGAAAAAGTCGTGGACCGCCTACTCGCCTCACCGCGCTATGGCGAGCGGATGGCGGTGCGCTGGCTCGACGCCGCGCGTTATGCCGACACCAATGGATATCAAACCGACGCCGAGCGTTCCATGTATCGCTGGCGCGACTGGGTGATCGACGCGTTCAATCGCAACATGCCGTACGACCGCTTCGCAACGGAGCAACTCGCCGGCGACCTGCTGCCGAATGCCACGCGCGACCAGATCATCGCCACTGGCTTCAACCGCAATCATCGCGGCAATGGCGAGGGCGGCATCATTCCGGAAGAGTACGCGGTCGAGTACGTAGTGGATCGCGTGGATACCACCTCTACCGTTTTCCTCGGACTGACGGTCGGCTGCGCCCGCTGCCACAACCATAAGTTCGACCCGATCACGCAAAAAGAGTATTACCAGTTGTTCGCGTACTTCAATCGGGTGCCGGAGCGGGGGAATGCGTTCAAGTACGGGAATTCTCCGCCGGTGGTGGCTGCGCCGACGCCCGACCAGGAGGCGCGGTTGAACGCTTTGATCCAGCAGCTCGCCTCGGCGCAGCAGCAGTTCACGGCGCTCGAACCTGCGATTGCGAAGGCGCAAACCGCATGGGAGGCGTCGCTGCGAGGGGCGGCCATACTCGACTGGGCGCCGGCGCGCGATGCTGCGGTACGTCTTCCGCTCGACAACACCCTCGACGGCGAAATCACTCCCGATCCGCCACGCTCGGAGAAGTATCTCTACCTGATGGAGAACGGGCCCGTGCAGCAGGCGGTTTCCTTTACGGGACACGCGGAGTGGAAAAATGGTGCGGCGCTTTACGGCGCTGGTCCGCGGGGGCAGGCGGGCGAGTTCGATGGCAAGCGTTACGTCGATGTGGGCGATGTCGGCAATTTTGGTTTCTACGATTCGTTCACGCTGTCGGCGTGGATCAATCCGGCAGCGGCGACTGGTTCTATCGTCAGCCGCGCGGTGGATGAGCAGGAAGCCAGGGGCTGGACCTTCTCGCTCCAGGACGGCCATCTGCATGGGGATCTGGTTCTGCGCTGGCTGGACGACGGCGTTCGCCTGGAGAGCGAAGAGACGGTTCCTCTGAACCAGTGGTCGCACGTCGCGCTGACTTATGACGGGTCGCGCCTGGCGAGCGGGGTCCACCTGTATCTCAACGGCAGGGAGCTCAAGACCAAGGTCACGCTCGATTACATGAATCAGCCGTTCGATGTGAAGCAGCCGCTGCGCATCGGAGCGGGCTTCGGGCCGGCGAACCGGTTCCAGGGCCGGATCGCGCAAGTTCGAATCTATCGCACCGCGCTCACTAGCGACGACATGGCGGCGCTTGCAGTGCCGGAGTCCGTGAGCCAGATCGCGCAGCTTCCTGCGGCCCAGCGGAGTGCGGCCCAGGCGAGCAAACTGCGTCAGGCCTTCCTCGACCAATACGCGCCGGAGACCATGCGGGCCGCGCGCAAGCAGGTGCTGGATCTGGAGCAGCAGCGCGCGCGTTTGATCGACACTTTCCCAACCGTAATGGTGATGCAGGACATGCCGGTGCCGCGCGAGACGCACCTGCTGCTGCGCGGCGCGTACGACCGGCCGGGCGAGAAAGTGGACCCCGGCGTCCCGGCGATCCTGCCGCCGCTTCCGAAAGACGCTCCCGCGAATCGCCTGGGCCTGGCGCGCTGGATTACCGATCCTTCGAATCCACTGACTGCGCGCGTGGCCGTGAACCGGTTTTGGCAGAATGTATTCGGGGTGGGGCTGGTCAAGACCGTGGAAGATTTCGGCTCGCAGGGGGAATGGCCGGAAAACCTGAACCTGCTCGACTGGCTGGCTACGGAGTTCGTGCGCACGGGGTGGGACATGAAGGCGATGCAGAAGACCATCGTGATGAGCGCGACGTATCGCCAGGCGTCCAAGACGACTCCGGAAATGCAGCAGCGCGATCCTGAGAACCGGCTGCTCGCCCGCGGCCCGCGCGTGCGGCTTTCCGCAGAGATGGTGCGCGACCAGGCGCTGGCGGTTTCGGGACTTCTGGTGGACAAGATCGGCGGACCATCGGTGAAGCCTTATCAGCCCGCCGGCTTGTGGAAAGACCTCTCGGGTGGCGCGGATTACAAGCCCGACACCGGCGAAGGGCTGCATCGCCGCAGTCTCTACACGTATTGGAAGCGCACGGCGCCGCCGCCCATGATGATGAACTTCGACGCCGCCGGGCGCGAGGCCTGCGTGGTGCGCGAACTGCGCACCAACACGCCGCTGCAATCGCTCAACCTGATGAACGATGTCACCTATCTGGAGGCGGCGCGAAAGATGGCGGAGCGGATGATGCGCGAGGGCGGCACGACGCCGGCGCAGCGCATCGCTTATGGATTCGAACTGGCGACCGCTCGCCAGCCCGACCGGCGCGAGAGCGAGATTCTGCAATCGAGCTTCAATTATTATCGCGACGCATTCCAAAGCGATCCGAAGGCGGCGTCGAAATACCTGGCGCAGGGTGAGGCGCCGCGCGATACGTCGCTCGATGAACGCGAACTGGCGGCTTACGCCACGCTGGCCAACATGATGCTTAACCTGGATGCGACGGTGACTAAGGAGTAAAGATGGATCCGCACCTGCTCACACGCCGCTACTTCTTCGGGAAAGCCGCTGCCGGACTTGGCACGGCCGCACTGGCGAGCCTGCTGCAGGCCGACGAATCCAGCGGCGCGATGCCGGGATTCCACACTTTCCGCCGACGGCGAAGCGCGTCATCTATCTGTTCCAATCCGGCGCACCGTCGCAGATGGATCTGTTCGACTACAAGCCGCGCCTGCGGGATCTCGCGAAGACGGAACTGCCGGATTCGATCCGGGGAGGACAGCGTCTCACGGGAATGACCTCCGGGCAGACCAGCTTTCCGGTGGCGCCATCGATTTTCCCCTTCCAACAATACGGAAATTCCGGCGCGTGGGTCAGCAGCCTGATGCCGAATCTGGCGAAGGTGGCGGACGAGTCTGTGCTTCGTCAAGTCGATGTACACGGAGGCCATCAATCACGATCCGGGCGTGACCTTCTTCCAGACCGGGTTTCAGATTGCCGGGCGCCCGTCGATCGGCTCCTGGCTCGCCTACGGGTTGGGCAGCGAGAACAAAGATCTGCCCGCGTTTGTCGTGATGATTTCGCAAGGCAGTGGGAATCCGAACGACCAGCCGCTGGCGGAACGGCAGTGGGGCAGTGGCTTTTTGCCCAGCAAATATCAAGGGGTGAAATTCCGCTCGCTGGGCGATCCGGTGTTGTATCTCTCCGATCCGGACGGTTTCACGCAGCCGGAGCGGCGGCGTTTCATCGACGATCTGGGGAAGCTCAATCAGGTGGAACTGGATGAGTTTGGCGATCCGGAAATCGCCACGCGTATCGCACAGTACGAGATGGCGTATAAGATGCAGAGTTCGGTGCCGGAGCTGACCGATCTTTCGAAAGAGCCCGCGCATACCTTCGAACTTTACGGCCCTGATGCGCGCAAGCCGGGAACGTTTGCCGCCAATTGCCTGCTCGCCCGGCGCATGGCGGAACGTGGCGTGCGCTTCATCCAGCTCTTCCACCGCGGCTGGGACCAGCATAACGAACTGCCTAAGCAGATCCAGGGACAAGCCCGCGACACCGACCAGGCGTCCGCCGCGCTGGTGCAGGATTTGAAGGAGCGCGGATTATTGAAAGACACGCTGGTCGTCTGGGGCGGCGAGTTTGGCCGGACCGTTTACTGCCAGGGCAAGCTTACCGCGGACAATTACGGGCGCGATCATCATCCTCGTTGCTTCACGATGTGGCTCGCCGGGGGAGGCATCAAACCGGGTGTCAGTTTGGGCGAGACGGACGATTACTGCTACAACATCGTGAAAGATCCGGTTCACGTTCACGATTTGCATGCGACCATCTTGCGCACACTGGGTATCGACCACACCAAGCTGACTTACAAGTTCCAGGGAAGAAACTTCCGGCTTACCGACGTGTCGGGGAACGTCGTGAAAAGTATTCTCGCGTAAGCCCCAAAACTTCTCGCCTTCCGTGCGCTTGGAGCTGATCCACCGGCGCGGTACGTTAACTTGAAAGAAAACCATGACGACTGCTGTATCGACGCACTCAGACCTTCTGGACCGCTGGTCCGCGCTCAACATCGAGGCGAGGCTAAAGCAATTTCAGGCTCTTCCCCGCGATGAGGCAGACGATTTTTTCCTTGATATACCCGCACACGACCAAGCGGAGCTGATTCGCGCCATGGCGGCCGGGGAGCGTCGCCTTTGGCTACGTCTTTTAGCGCCTGACGACGCTGCGGACCTGGTTCAAGAGTTCGAATCGGACCAGCGCGATGAAATTTTAGGCGATTTGGATGAGAGCACACGAAGCGAAGTCGGTGGCCTCTTGGCCTACAAAGAGGATATGGCCGGCGGTAGAATGAGCCCCCGGTTTTCGCGCCTGCGACCGGAATCCACTGTGGATGAGGCGATCGCGTACCTTCGCAAACAGGCTAAGCAGGTCGAAACGATCTACTATGCCTACGCGGTCGATGACGAGCAGCATTTGCTGGGAGTGGTATCGCTTGGCGATCTGTTTGTCGCGGAACGAACGAAGCACGTCAAGGACGTCATGCGGACGAGCTTCGTCTCCGTGAAGGAGAACGCCGATCAGGAAGAAGTCGCCAAGCTCTTTCGGCAACATCACCTGCTGGCCATCCCGGTGGTGGATGGCGCGCGGCACATCAAAGGCATCATTACGATCGATGACATTGTTTCGGTTCTGCAAGAAGAGGCAAGCGAAGACATTCAGAAGATGGGCGGCTCGGAGGTTCTCGACGGCCCGTATCTGGAAGTCTCTTTTCTTGAGATGGTGAAAAAGCGCGCCGGTTGGCTCGCCATTCTGTTCGTCGGCGAGATGCTCACCGCAACCGCGATGGGCTACTTCGCGGATGAGATCGCCAAGGCAGTGGTTCTTGCGCTGTTCTTGCCGCTCATTATTAGCAGCGGAGGAAATTCCGGTTCGCAAGCAACCACCTTGGTGATTCGCGCCATGGCACTCGGCGAAGTGCGGCTTCGAGACTGGTTTCGGGTGATCCGGCGTGAGTTGTGCGCCGGTATGGTCTTGGCACAGCGCTCGCGGCGATCGGGTTGATGCGAATCTTAGTCTGGCAGAAGATCAGCGGCGCCTATGGCGTGCACTATCTTTTGCTCGCGCTCACGATCGCGTGCAGCTTGATCGGCGTCGTCACCTTCGGAACCATCGCCGGCTCCATGTTGCCGTTCATCTTGCGCCGCTGCGGACTTGATCCCGCAAGCGCTTCAGCGCCGTTTGTAGCCACACTGGTGGATGTAACCGGACTCATCATCTATTTCACGTTCGCCGCGTTTATCCTGCGGGGGACGCTGCTCTGACCTTCGGCAGGCAAGTGTCGCCCCGCGGGAATTGCCTGAAAATATGAGATCCGGCCGCTGTTTCCTCCCGGCGAAAGAGCTGAAAACTGTACAGATTGGACTACTGACCGCCGATGTAAGAGTGGGCCTTAGTAGTCCCGCAACGACAGGAGAATTCGTAGAACATGATTCCAGTGATTGGCGTCCTTGTGGTCTTCGGCTGCATTGCCGGGGGCTATCTCATCGAAAAGGGCAACCTGCTGGTCCTCATGCAGCCTGCAGAGCTGCTCATCATCGGTGGAGCGGCAATAGGGACTGTTCTGATCGGAAATCCGCTCTATGTATTGAAGGCGATAGTGGGCGGGTTCGTTCAGGTTTTCAAAGGGAGCCGCTACACCGCCGCGATTTATCTCGATACCTTGAAGTTCCTGAACGATTTCTTCAACACAGCTCGTAAGAACGGTTTGTCGACGCTCGAACAGGACATGGACGAACCGGATAAGAGCGCTCTGTTTAAGCGCCATCCAAACTTCTACAAAGACAAAGAGGCGCTGCATTTCTTCTGCGACACCATGCGGACACAAGTGACTGGAGGGGTGGAGATCCACGACCTGGACCAGATCATGGAAACGGATCTGGAGATTCTGCATCGGCAAGGCCGCCTCTCGGCCAACGCGTTGACGACCGTTGCCGACAGTCTGCCGGGGCTAGGTATCGTCGCCGCCGTATTAGGCGTGGTCATCACCATGGGGTCCTTAGGCGGGCCACCGGAAGAAATTGGACACAAAGTAGCAGCCGCTCTGGTGGGAACGTTTCTGGGCATCCTCTTGTGTTACGGTTTCCTGGGGCCCGTAGCGGCTCACATCAGAAAGCACACGGATGCGGAAGGCGAGTACCTTACGTGCCTTCGCATGGGTTTGCTGGCGAATATCAAGGGACTCTCTCCGATGCTCGCTCTGGAAGCGGCGAGGCGCGCGATTCCACATCATCTGCGGCCGACGTTTCAGGAAATGGACAAGGCCTGCCGCAAATCGTCTGAAAGTCCGGTGGCGGAGGTTGCCGCTTGAGCGCCAAGCCTGGTGCGCCGATCATCATCGTGCGCAAGCACTCCGCGGATCATGATGAACCGCACGGTGGCGCCTGGAAGGTGGCTTACGCGGATTTCGTCACGGCAATGATGGCGCTCTTCATCGTTCTGTGGCTGTTGAGTGCCAGCGAAAAGGTGCAAAAGGCAGTAGGCGGATATTTTCTAGACCCCACCGGAAAAGGCCGGCAAACCGGTACGACAAATGCGGGCGCGGGAGAAACGCTCACGTTGAATCGTGACGATCTGCAGCGCCTAAAGGAAAAACTGGAACAAGTCCTGAAGCAGATTCCGGCGTTCCAACATCTGCAGAATCAAATCCGAATCACTCTGACCACCGAAGGTCTGCGAGTAGATTTGATCGAGACGGAGCGCGGCCTCTTCTTTGAGACGGGCGATCCCAAGCCGACTGCAGCGGGAACCGAGCTTTTGAAGGTTCTCGCAGCCGAGTTGGTGAAACTCCCGAATAAGATCGCGATCGAAGGACATACCGACTCGCGACCCTACGGCCGCTCCGATTATTCGAATTGGGAACTGTCGGCCGATCGCGCCAACGCTGCTCGAAGGGTCTTGGCCGAGTTCGGCATGGATGAGGACCGTATCAGCCAAGTACGTGGTTTCGCCGACCAGCGGCTAATGAAGAAGGATGATCCAACCAGCCCGTCGAATCGCCGAATTTCAATCATTGTCCGCAATATTGGACTTGACAACCAGGAAGAAAAAATGGCGGAAGGCCAACCCGCCGCTCAACCGGCCGCGAAGGAAGGTAAAGAACCAGCCGGGAAATGCGGGGAACGCCTCCCACTAGTTGCGCATTAGTGTGAAATTCTCACGGCCCCTTCCGAAATGGTCCCCGGATTGCCCTACACCCGTTCGGAGGCAAAACTAATGATCAGTAACACCGGCCCGGTGACGCCCGCCGTCCCTACCGAGACATCCATATTGGGTATTCGTAAGTTCCTCAGATTCAACCTCTTCGTTCGCCGATCAGCTCGCGAGCGCGGTTAACCGGGTGGCGAGCAATCCTCAGCCGGGCGGCGAAGGCCCGACGAATACCAGTGGGACGCCGCGTCAGAATTCTGACACCCAACAGCTTGGAATCCTTGGTTCCCCAGTACCGGCGGGGTCGCCTGCGAGCGCATCTGGTTCATCGGCAGTCCAGTACAGCTTCTTCCAGTACCTTATTGACACGCCATCGCCAATTGCCGCCACGTTGCCAACTGCCGCCTCGTCCGCATCAACACCTGCGGCGGAAGGTAGCCAACAATCCAGCGCGCCGGATTCCAGTAGCGCCGATCCAGGTTGGTTGTCTCCTCCCTACTACACGCCGCCACCCACCGTTTTTGTGAGTTGGGAGGGTCCGCCGGGCGTGATCAACACGACAGCATCTCCGGAAAGCGATCTCCAGAACCTGGCGGCGCAGTTTATCAACGACCCCCTACAGTTCGGCTGGGGCAGCGTTCCAGCTACCACGCCTCAAGAGTTTGTTGACAACTTGTTAGCTACGCGCAGTCGCGGGCCGCAGCCTATCCCAAGACCTGTCCCGACGGGCTACGATCCGGTGGCGATGGGAACGAAGTATGCAAATCTGGTTATGGACTCCATCAAGAAAATCCAGTACGATACGGTTGGCTCCAGCCCCTACGCCTCGGTTTATGACGCATGGGTTGCCGGAGTGAACACTTTTCCGGGCGCCAGCGGGACGCAAAGCGCCACATCCTAGCCGATAGACGCGGTGGCCGCCAATGTGGGCAAACACACCGCACGTTTCGGCTAGAATTTCTGCCGGAGCTTCGCGATATGAGGGTGTGCATCTGGCTGAACAGGCCCGCGAAATCCTGGACGCTGCCGAAAACGCTTCCCGGCAAGGCCTGGTTTGCTCCGAGATGACCATCCTCATCGGCCCGGAGGGCCACATCCGGATGATGGCGGATTCCGACTGGCCTCTTGATTCATTAGCGCGGCATCACGGTGCACAGTCTGCCTATCGCGTAAGCGAACGAACGGGCTCGATACGGGTCGAAGGCCGCGACGGGACGCGCCGCTGCCTGCTCGAAACCGCTGCACCTTCCCGAATTGCAAGGCTGCTGCTCGGTAAACGGTTCTAACCTCTACGGAGCTTCCCTGCCGATAGTTCAGGTGAAGGAACAACTTTGATCTCAATTCTCAAGACGGGCTCCGAAATGGAGCGCCTGGAGAAGTTCAAGAATGTCGCGCTCGAGTGTTACGGGCTGGCCATTGCCTCGACGGAACAAAACGTCATTGAGGTCGATCAGGAGCAGGCGTCCTTGTTCCGAGCGGAATTGCAGGCCCTGGCAAATAAACTAGGTGAGGCGACCACTCCGGAACAAGTGCGGAAGATCCAGGATCTTTTCCGGGAGGATTTGCGTGAGTACCGAGATGGGACACATGAGCAGATCCGGCAATTGCGGAAAGAAATGGATGCTGCCCTATCGGCGCTCGAGGAGTTTGCCGGAGACACCGCCGCGCGAGGTGACGATCACGAGAAGGAGCTGAAGCAAGCCCTAAAAAGCCTGGAGGCCGCCGCTTTCAGCAGCCGGTTTGAAGAGATCCGCGCGGCAATCCGCGCCGCTTCCGCGGACATTCTTTCGAGTTTCGAGCAGATGCGGGCTCAAAACCAGTTCGCCGTGGCGCAATTGAAAGATGAGATCCGACTATTGCATCAGAGGATTCAGGCAGGGCGCCGTTCAGCGGCGCCACCATCCGAGACCTGGAACCGGCAGGAAATCGACCATCGAATCGATGAATTGTTGAAGCAAAACACTTCGTTCTGCCTGGTATTAATCGTCCTTAAGAACTTGAAGCCCCTAACCAGCCGATATTCCGGCGCCGCCGTCGAAGATGCTCTGCAGGGGCTTCAGGTCCGCCTTCGTGAAGCGTTGGGTGGTGCATCCGTGTTGGGGCGCTGGACGGCGAATCAATTCGTAGCGATTCTCAATGTCTCGCCAAGCGCCGCGATGGCTGCTTCCCGCGACGCGGCGCGGAAACTTGTGGAACCGTATTCGCTCACCCACAACGGCGTTCCGAGCACGCTGGTTTTCCAGGTTGCTTCCGGCGTGGTCGACCACCAGGCCGGTGCGGACGTTCTGAAATTCCAAACCAAGCTGGCAAGCCTATCCGTCGCGCTGGGCGGCGGCCCGCTGTAGCACTCGGGCATTACTGGCCAACCCGAGCGGTATACAGGAATCCCCGGCGGTTGCCGATAAACTCTATGTGATTGTTTTACTTGCGATCCTGCTGGCGCAAGACGTTCGATCCCAGGCCGATCGAATCCGCGCCGCGATGGAGCCGTCCCTTGCCAAGCAGCGTGCATCCGTGCGCGCGCAGGTGGAAGCGGCTGCTACGCATTCGACTTCCTGGAACATACCCATGATGATGCCCGAGGCCGCCGGCTGTGAATCTGTTTCGCAACCTGAACTGGCGCGGATGATCGATGACATCGCTCCGCGGCAAAACGTGAATCCGGCTCTAGTGCGCGAAGTCGCTCGTCAGGAATCCGGCTTCCATCCGTGCGCCATCTCGCCCAAGGGAGCTGTGGGACTCATGCAATTGATGCCCGCCACCCAGATTCAGTTCCAGGTGAAGAATCCCTTTAGCGCGAAAGAAAGTCTGGAGGCGGGCAGCAAACTACTGAGAGATTTACTCGATAGATACCACGGAGATTTATCTCTCGCTCTCAGCGCCTACAATGCCGGAGCGCAGACGGTGGATAAGGCCGGCGCTGTACCCGAAATCCCCGAAACCAAGAATTACGTATGGGGAATCCTCAACCGGCTGACGCAGTAGCAGACGCTCTGCGTACAAGGCTAGTGGAACAGATTTCCCAGCGTTTGTATTTCCTGCCCAAAGCGCTGGAGAACTCGTTCCTCGGGAAACGCGAATCCCGGGATTTCCAGGGCGAGTGTGTTCTCGGGAGCAAGTGAAATCGGCATGACCGACATCCCCAAGTGATTGATATACGCGTCGGCGTAATGGACCCCCAGACTCAGGCCTGCCTTTTGAGGACCGGGGCGTTCCATGGCGGCGCCCTTCTCCGGCTGATGGTGATGGCGAGCGGCCCATTGGATCGCTTCAGGCAGCTCCCATCTAGAAACGGCCAAGCCAGATAGCTCGGCGTGGTCGATCCCGATGACGTCGCGCTCGGCCTCGATCAGGCTACGGCCGGTCACCGCCAGAAGCGCCAGTATCTCGTCGTATTGCCGCGGCAAGCTGACGGCGATGAGCAGCTTGCCGATATCGTGAAGCAAGCCTGCAAGGAATGCGTCCTCGCTGGACTCGAATGGGACTTCCTCGGAGAGGAGTTCGAGGAGAGTGGCGGTGGCCACCGAGTGAACGTTGAAACGGCGTATGGAGAAGTTTGCCGCTACTTTCGTGCGGGAAAACAGATTCGAAATGGAGGACGCCAGGACGAACTTCCGCATGGCGCCGATTCCTACCATGGCGATGGCGTGCCTGACCGAGGCGACCGGCCGCAGGCGGCCAAAGACCGCCGAATTCGCCAGCCGCAGGATCTGCCCGGATAACATCGGATCTCGCTCCACGGTTTGCGCCAGATCCTGGACTTCGCAGTTCCGCCGGGAGAGTTGGGCGAGCAACTGCGTCATCAAGGGCGACAGCTTGGGCAGCCGATCGAGACCCTCCAGAGCCTGTGCCCGCACCGATGATTGGGTCATGACCGAAAGTCCCATCCGTAACGTATATATCGAGGTATTCCGCGATTTGTAGAGCGGATTTGGGGGCGTCAGGCGCGGCGCCGGGCATTCCCTGTCCGTGCATTGGTCAGACGATAGATATAAGCCAACACTTCGGCCACCGCCCTATAGAGATGCGGCGGGATCTCACGGCCCACATCCACGGATTTGTAGAGAGCCTGCGCCAAGGGCGGATTCTCGACTAGCGGCACCCCATTTTCGATCGCTCGCTGGCGGATGCGGAGAGCAAGATAATTCTTGCCTTTGGCAACAACCAGAGGCGTGCCTGCCGAGTCGTGCTGGTAGCGCAGCGCAACCGCAAAGTGGGTGGGGTTTACGATCACCGCTGTGGCCGTGGCGACTTCTTTCATCATGCGGCGGCGTGCCAGGTCGCGCCGGAGCCTGCGAATCTTCCCCTTTACTTCGGGATTGACTTCGGATTCTTTGGCTTCCTCCTTAACCTCCTGCTTGCTCATTCGGAGGCCCTTAGTGTAGCGGCGGCGCTGGCGGAAAAGATCGATGAGGCCGAAGACCAGGAAGACCGCGGCCGCTTTCCACAGCAAGTCCTTGATGGCTACGGCGACGGTTTGAAGGCCGATGTCCAGGCTGGCGAAGGGCAGTGAGAGGAAAACTTCCGCATTCTGTTTTGCGATCACATAGATAGTGCTGCTGAATATGACCAGCATCGCGACCGCTTGTCCCACCGCGGCGGGTCCTTGGGTGGCCAGGTTCTTGATTTTCGGAGCGGGATTTAAGCGCGAGAAATCAGGCATCAGCTTCTTGAAACTGAAGCCCATTTTGGTGACCGCGAAATTCACGGCGACCGTGGTCAGCGTGGTCAGCCCAGCGAGGATGGAAAGCGGAAGGAACGCGCGATTCAACAACACTGCCCGCGATGCGCGGGAAGGTGGTCACCGTCAACTCGCCGCGGAACGCGCCCTCTAGCGCCTGGCGCAGCATTTGCTTCATACCGTCCATCCAAGAAGGAAACCAGGCGCCTAAAATTCCCAGGAACACCAGGAAATTCGCGGCTGCGATGAGCTCGCGCGAGGACGCAAATTGCCCTTCGCTACGCGCCTTTAAGAGCCGTTTGCCAGTAGGTTGTTCTGTTTTGTTCGAATCCGCCATTACGTTGCGCTACGCCGCCAGGAGACTATAGACCAACTGCATCGCGCGGCTGGCGGATTGTGCAAATACTTGCGGAAACACCAGCAGCAGCCAGCCCAGCAAGGTTAGGGACAACAGCATCTTGATGGGGAAGGAGATCTGCATGAGCTGAAGCTGTGAATTCAGACGCGTGAGGAGCGCGAGCGAGATCTCCACCATCAGCAGCAACGCCAACAGCGGCAGCACCAGGCGCAGACCGGTGGTAAAAATCGAAGAGCCGGCCTGGATCATGCGCGTGACCATCGGCACCGAGACGGCGAAGTGGCCGGGAGGATGGGCGCTGAGGCTGTCGGCGAAGGCGCGCAGGATCTGGCGGTCCATGCCGGTGGCGAAGAAGAGCAGTCCGGCGGTGGTTTGGGCGATCATGATCAGGACTGTGGAGTCCGCGCCGGACGAGGGATCGATGGTGCTGGCGAAGCTGTAGCCGGCTTGCAGGCTGATGATTTGCGCTCCCATTTGAAAACCTTCGGTGAGGAACGCTACGGCGAGGCCAACGGCCAAGCCCATGCCCGCTTCGGCAAGCATCCAACCCATTAACAAAGGGAAACTGACGCCGTCGGGGTCGATCACGGGCCAGCGTGGCTTGAGAGCGAGCGTCAGGCTGACGGACAGGAGAGCGCGCGCGATCTGCGGGCCGGCTTGAATCCCGGGGATCGGAACAAAGATGAATGCTCCGGAGATGCGAGCCAATACCAGCAGGAAAGCGTAGAGCGTCCCGACATCAATCGTGAGATCAGTGCCCATACTTGGCGATGGCAGTGAAGACTCCCACGGTGTAGCTGACGAGTTGCTTGAGCATCCAGGGCATCAGAAGAATAAAACCGGCAAGGAACGCGGCCAGGCGCGGGAAGGTGCTGAAAGCGGAATCCTGAAGCGAGGTGGCCACCTGCACCAGGTTCATGACGATGCCGACGCCGAAACCGATCAGCAGCAGGGGAGCGGCCAAGCCAAAGGCTGCGAGTAAGGCTTCGCGAATAATCTGTACTGCTGCTTCTGGCGTCATGATTGAGTCCTAATAGAAAGATTTGACCAACGAGCCCACCACAAGATTCCAGCCGTCGACTAGGACGAACAAGAGAATCTTGAAGGGCGCTGAAAGCATCACCGGCGGTAGTTGCACCATTCCGATGGAAAGAGTGACTGAGGCGACCACCAGATCGATGACCAGGAAGGGTAAGAAAAGCAGAGCGCCGATCTGAAATCCGGTCTTGAGCTCAGAGAGAATGTAGGCTGGGATCAGCACTTGCAGCCCGAGATCGGAGGCATTGCGCGGCGCGGGCGTTTTCGCGACTTCTACGAACAATTGAATGTCTTTTTCGCGGGCGAACTTCACTCAGAAATGTCTTGAGGGGTTTCGAGCCTTCGTCGAAAGCCTGGCTGGCGGTGATTTTTCCCTGGTCCATCGGTTCCCAGGCGGTGTGATAAATCTCGGTCGCCATAGGTTGCAGGATCAGCAGAGAGAGGAACATGGAGAGTCCAATCAACACCTGGTTGGATGGCGTCGATTGCGTGCCCAAGCGCCTGCCGGAGGAAATGCAAGACGATGGTGATTCGCAGAAACGGCGTGATGGACATCAGCGCGGCGGGCAGCAGCACCATCAGGTCAGCGACAGCGCAATCTGCATGGGCAGGCTGAGCGTGGTGGCGGACCCTTTGGCGCCCATCGCGGACAGCGGCGAGTTCGCGGCCGGCGCGGCGAACGCGACCGTCCCGAGCAGGATTCCGAGGAACAGAGTTCGTAGCATGAATCTTAGCTTTCCTGCCTTAGGGAAGAGGGAATGGCGATCTGTGCCGATTCCAGTAAATTGCAGCCGCTGGGCGACAACCCGATGAGCAGGGTGCGATCCGCCAGACGGACCAGATGCAGGGAGTGATGCTGAGTGAGGGGTAAACGATCAATCACTTCGAGACGCGGCGCGCCTTCATCGCGCTTACGCCGCAGCCCGGTGCGCGCCCAACCCTTGCGCTTGAGCGCCCACAGGGCGCCGCACAGCAGGCCGAGCACAATCAAGACGATCACGAACTGTTGGAACACTTCCATTCGCTTGCTTATTAACTCCGTTTCCGGATCTCAAAGCCGGTAATCCGCAACGCCACTGCGCCGCCCGGACGCATCATGTCTCCCAGAGCAGAAGGATGCGCCCCCCACAAACAGAGTCACCTTCGACCCGACCGGTTGATCCAAGGTGAGCAGGCTGCCGGGAGCAAGGGAGAGGATCTCGCAGACCGGCATTTCACACCGGCCCAACTCCGCTTCCAGAGGAAAGGAGAGTTGGGCGTAGCGTGACATTTGTTCTTCGTGTCGTCAAACCGAGGCTCCGTCAGGCGTCGAGCTACAGCTGCATCGCGATCAGGGTCTGCTGCATCTGGTCGATCGCGGTGATCGCCTTGGAGTCGGCCTGGTAACCGCGTTGGTACACAATCAGATTGGTCAATTCGGTGGCCATGTCGACGTTGGATGCTTCAATTGAGCCGGCCACGATGTTTCCGCGAGTGCCGGTTCCCGCCGCGCCGACGGAGGGCGTCGTCGTGCCGATATCCACCGGGTACTGATTATTCGCGAGCGCGAGGAGCGTATTGGGATTCGAGATGGAGGCAACCGCAAGCTGAGCAAGGTTGCGGTGAGTTCCGTTGGAATAACTGGCCACCAGCACTCCTCCGTTCTGCAGACTCATCCCGGTCACCGTCGCGGCCTGGACTCCATCCTGAGTGGACCCGGTGGTGGTCGAAGCGCTAGCGTACTGCGTGACCAGCGGGTTACCGGTGGGATCGAACAAATTCCAATTGATATTGAGATCTGCAGCGCCGTCCGCCAAACCTGTGGTCGTCGCTACGGAGACGGGTGCCCCCGCCGCGGGCGAAGTCAATACGCCGCCGTTGCTGAAAGTAAGAGTACCGTTGGAGAGGGAGGTGGCGGCGCCAGGAGTGCCACCAGTCAAGTCATCGCCAGGAATGGACACATCGTAGCTCCAGGTTAATGGGGCGGTATTCGTAAAATTGACAGTTAAGGTATGCGTGTTCCCGAGAGAGTCAATCACCTGGATGGGCGCGGAGAATGAATCTCCGACCTTGGCCGAGGCGTCCAAATTGGCGCTGACAGTCATATTCGCTGTGGGTGTTGGAGCTTGTGACGAGAGCGAAGGGACCGAGATGGCGGAGACCGCGCCGGAAGGATTCACAACGCCGTTTACGGCAGTCCAACCCTGCACCGCTTGACCGCTGCTGTTGACCAATTGGCCGGCGCTGTTGAGACTGAAACTGCCGTCGCGGGTATACGTGGTGTTGCCGGCTGAATCCTGCATGACAAAGAAGCCGCCACCCTGAATAGCTGCATCGAGCGAGCCGCCGGTATTCTGGACCGAACCTTGGGTGAAGTTGCGGGTGGTGAGGGTGCTGCCGACGCCCGCGCCGATTTGCAGGGACGCGGACGCTTCGTTCATGGCGTCCTCAAAGAGGACGGAGTTGGACTTGAATCCCTGAGTGTTCGAGTTCGCGATATTGTCGCTGACGACACTAAGAGCCTGTTCATTGGCCAACAAGCCGGAAAGCGGTATGGAAAACGATGACATTTATTTTTCTCCTTTTTAAGAAATCAAACTCCGGAGGTCGAAGAGGCCGGGGTCGTGGTGTTTGTATTTGTAGTTGTGGAACTGGGTTTTTCGATGTCCTGGCGGATTCCGACCAACTGCTCCAGTTGACTGAACTGCGCTAGCTGGCTGAGAAACGCAGTGCTATCCATGGGCTGCGTCGGGTCTTGGTTCTTGATTTGGGCCACCAGGAGTTGCAGGAAAGTGGACTCGTTAGCCAGAGCACTGGAACTGTTTGTAGTGCTGGCCGAAGAATTGGCCGAGGCGCCAGCCCCGGAGCCGATTACTGAACCTATGCTTGCCATAATAATTGTGTCGTCTCCTTAAATTTTGCGTTGCCGATGGAGCCTTCCAATTCTTCTACCCATCGGGGTTTGTTGTGTTGCCTGGATTCCTGTTCGGCGTTTGAACCGGATGGATATTGGCGGCCCTGCGAGCCATCGGGATCCGCGAACGGATGATGAGAATCGTTTTGAGAAGACGCGGCATTCGAGCCAGAGCCGGGTTGCCACACTTCCGTCCGAATTCCGCCGTCTTCTAGATGATTCACCAGATCGTTGAGTCCGCCCCGCAGGCTTTGCGCCATTTCCGCATCGCCCGTCCGAACGGACACATGGATTTCACCAGCGCGCTCCACGAAGCGGACGGCCGTGCCCTGGTCGGTCGAGTCCGGAATCCGAACTGTAATGTCATTGTTGGTTTTAAGCGCCGCCGCTGGGGGATCTGCGACTTGCCCCAGATGAGCTATCGGCGACAACGGACTGGTGGATGCATGGTTGTTCGCCGGGATGGCGGTTTGATCGGCGATAGTCGCGTGCATTTGTGGCAGGAGCATGTCAGGCTTGGCAAATCGGTCGGTCGCCTTCTCTTTGTCCGGCTGGCCTCCGCCTTCACCGCTTTGTGAATCGGCCGCAAGATCCGCGCCGATCGCAATCTGTTTCGCGGTTACAGGGGTCACGAGCTGCAATTGAGTGGATGAACGTGACGGCGTCTCGGCCGGACCCGTTGGTTCGGGCGCAGACGGCTGCCCGTCTGCGCTGGGAGTGAGGCGTGCCGCAAAAGCGAGCGCACCAGCGTTGGGCCCGGCGGTCGGGTCATCCGCGCGCTCCAGCGCCGGCGGCGTTACCGCCCTTGTATCTGTTTCCCGCGCAGACGAGGAGTCTTGTGGAACTGAGGAGCCGCTGTCTATAGCGTTGGCATCTTGCCGAGGCGTGTTTGTACCAGTGGGCAGATGAAGGAGAGGTTGCGGCTCCACCGCGTTCGTGATCGGGATCGGAGCGGTAACGGCCTGGCTTGGATTTGAGACGTTTTGCAGCTCCTGGCTGGCGCGTTTGCCAACGGCTGTCTCCGCGGGCCGCCCGTTTGGAGAACGGTATTGATAGGCGATCCCGCGGTCCGAGGTGGAAGTGGAAACGGTATCGGGAGCTACGCGAACTGTGGAACTATTCTGCACGACTGGCGCGGCTTGTTCGAAAGTGTCCGAGGACGTGACGGAAAGAAGCGGAGTCGACGGATCGGCCGGCTCGGTTTGGGCAAGCGGCGCGGCGCCGGTCGGGGATGGGGCTGAATCCTTCGATCTAGCCTGCAATTTAGCTCGTGCCTTCGTCTGGGCTCCACCAGGAGTGCTATTCGTTTTCGTATCGCTTACCAGGGGCAGGCTGCGTAGATCCAGCGTGCTCCGCACAATCACAGGGGTGGGAAGGGTGTGGGCATTTACTGAAGGCACTGCATTGGGATCGGCTGCTTCCGTGGAGTCCTGGGTGGCTGTGTCGTCTGATGAAGAGGTTGCGTCTTGCCGCAATGTGATCGATGTAGTGAACGGAAGAATCAGGCGGGGAGCTTCCACAGCCGGTGTTACCGGTTGGGAGGCAGCAAGAGTCGTTGGATCGGAGTCCTGTTGTTTCCGCTGGGTGTCATCCGTCTCCGAGGCGCTTTCGCGTGAAGTGTGATACTGCTCGAGTACACTTCGAAAATTCGATTTGGACGCGCCGCTGTTTGGAAAAGAAATGGAAGCACTATCGGGAACTCCGCGAACCGTTCCCACGATCTGAGCAGAGGCAGTCATCACTTGGGCGTTTGCTATGCAGATTGGCGGCCATTTTCGCTGAACTCGTTTTTCAGTGAGTTAGAGCGCAGCCCATGTCAGGGCTCCGCCAAGTTTCGTCGGGAATCTGACGCTCGGGAAGGGAAGATCCACTTCCTATATCGCAACTTGCGATGAAAATTCTAGGAAAATTCGAGCTGGCAGAGTTTGGCCGTGTGCGTGCAATTCTGGCGGCAACAGTTATGGATCAAGTTTCAGTCACAGCGGCCAGCGGTCTTCAGTCGCGCATGGAAGCGCTGGACATTGTCGCCAACAATCTCGCGAATACCACGACGGGTGGATTCAAGCTCGACCGGGAGTTCTACAGTCTATTTACCGCGGCCGATAATGAGGACGACGGGGCATCGACCAAGCTTCCGCTCATCCAGAAGCAGTGGACCGATTTCAGCCAAGGCGTCTTGACGCCGACCGGCAACTCGCTCGATATGGCGCTCTCTGGCAAGGGATTTTTCGCCGTGAACGGGCCGTCGGGTCCGCTCTATACGCGTAACGGATCGTTCCAACTGTCTCCTACTGGCCAGCTAACCACCAGCGAAGGTTATGCAGTGCGGGATATCAACGGACAGCCCATCCAAACGCAATCGCAAGATCCCCTTGAGATAGCCCCGGACGGGTCCATCACGCAGAGCGGACAAACCATTGGCCAACTGCAGATTGTAGATTTTCAGGATTCGTCGATGCTTCAAAAAATGGGCAATAGTTATTTTCTTCCGGGCGATCCCAAGACCGTGCCGACTGCCGCGGCCGACACCACTGTGCTGCAAGGCAGGTCGGAGAATTCCAACGTTGCGCCGGCCGAATCAGCCGTGCGTCTGGTGGGTTTAATGCGGCAATTCGAAATGCTGCAGAAGGCCATCACCATCACAACAGACATGAACAAGCAAGCGCTTTCCGAGGTGGCTCGGGTCGGCGGGTAACGCGGAAACAAAGCAAAGAGATGAGGGACAACCATGAGGCACCACATGAGGCACGACGATGATTAGAGCTCTCTACAGCGCTGCCAGCGGGATGACCGCTCAGCAGATGAATGTCGATAATATCGCCCACAATCTGGCGAACTCCAACACCGCGGGATTCAAAGCGCGGCGGCCGCAATTTCAGGACCTGATGTACCAGACCATGGTGCAGCCTGGCGCGGCGGCGGGTGCCCAAACCACGGTGCCGACCGGATTGCAACTTGGCTTGGGAACGCGTGCGGCTTCCAACGAGATCGTTTTCACGCAGGGGAACTTCACGCAGACCTCTAATCCGCTGGATCTGGTGATTCAGGGGAACGGATTTTTCCAGGTGACACTGCCGAGCGGCGAGCTGGCCTACACTCGCGCCGGCCAGTTTCAGTTAAGCCGGGAGGGCAGTGTAGTAGATGCCAACGGCAATCTCCTGAGTCCGCAGATCACTTTGCCCCCAAACGCGCAAGGGATCACCATCGCTACCGACGGGACCGTGAGTTATACGCTGCCCGGTCAGACCGCGGCGCAAACCGCCGGACAGATCCAGCTTGCCGGCTTCGTCAATCCCGCGGGTATGAATAGCCTCGGTCAAAACCTCTATCAGCCGACTTTTGCCTCGGGCGATCCGGTCCTGGCGAACCCCGGCGGACAGGAAGGTCTGGGCACGCTGTTGCAGGGCTACATCGAACAATCCAATGTAAGTGTGGTCGACGAATTCGTTAATCTCATCGTCAGCCAGCGCGCCTACGAAGCCAATTCCAAGGTCGTGAAGGCCGCCGATGAGATGTATCAAATGATGAACAACGTCACGAGATGATGATGGCGCTTCCTTTCTTAATGGCTTTGTCCGCGTTGCCGGCGGGGTGCCATACGATTCCAAGCGACGTGATATTCGCTCGCGATGTCGCGGCGGTCATCCCCGGCTTTACGCGGGTGGCAGGCGATTTTCGTCTCGGCTCCGTGCCTGACTCCGGCGTGCCGCGGATACTCGAAGGCGTCGACCTGCAGCGAATCGCCAGAAATCAGGGCGTCGAACTTCTCGATCCGCCGGACGTGTGTTTTGCTCTGCGAGTCTTCATCCCTCAGCCAGACGATATTCGGGCAGCGATGCGCAAGACCTTGAGCGATGTTCCTGGAATCGGCAGCGCCAGAATTGAGATTTCTTCTTCCAGTCAGCATCCTGTTCCCGTCGGTGAACTCACCTTCCCGCGTAGCGGATTGCAGCTACCCTCGGGAACTCAGCAGGAAGTTCTGTGGCGCGGATTCGTACACCATGCAAGAGGAGATTTGCCGGTGTGGGCAAAGGCGCGGGTTATCGCAAACACGACGCGTAGTTGTGGCGATTGCCAATATTCCCAGCGGCAAGCCCATTCAGAACAACCAGGTCCGCCTGGAAAGCTGTGAGGATTCCCTGCTGGATGAGACGACCGCGCGCAATCTTGAAGAAGTGATCGGATATGTGCCCAAGAACGTTCTCCGCGCCTACTTTCCGATTCGAAAGACTCAACTCTCCCCTCCTCCCGACGTGGCGAAGGGCGAATTGGTGGACGTTCAGGTATTCGCCGGCGCCGCTCATCTGGTGGTGAAGGCCAAGGCGCAGTCGGAAGGGTTCAAGGGCTCGACGATCCTGATGCGCAACCTTTCGAGCGGCAAAGACTTTCGCGCGCGAGGTGGTGGGTAAGAATCGAGTCACGGTGGGAGATTCGGTGCAATGAAGAAGATCGCAATCGCCATTATTCTGTGCTGCGCGGCCGCCACCGGCGTGGTTGCCGCCCCCAAGAACAAAAAGAAAGAACAGTCGAAGTCGCCTTCGGCGCTCGACAAATATATAGAGCAGGCTTCAGAGCCGGAAATTCCCAACGGGCCGCCGGTTGCCACCGGCTCGTCTATGGACCCCCGCTGCCTGGTTCTCGGATCTGGCGGCGGATCAACGCTCGCGGCGCGTCGATGACATCGTCACCATCGTGGTTCAGGAGAGCGCCTCGGCCGTCAGCTCGGGCCAAGTGAAGACTTCCCGGCAGTCCAGCGCCCAAAACAGCATCACGGCGTTGGCTGGGCTGACGAAAGCTACCGGGCCTTGGGCGAACCTTGCCAACCTAGGCGGTCAGACGACTTTAGACGGACAAGGCACCACCAGCCGCACCACGACGCTGACCACCATGATATCCGCGCGGGTGACCCACGTTCTCCGGAACGGCAATCTGGTCGTCGAGGGCACGAAGATTGTCGGGATCAACTCCGAAAACCAGACCATCACGGTGCGCGGCGTGATTCGACCGATTGATCTTGGATACCACCAACTCGGTTCCGTCCGCGAGACTCGCGCAAATGGAAATCCAGGTCAATGGCAAGGGTATCGTCGAGGATGCGGTGCACCGGCCCAACATCCTTTACCGGCTGCTGCTGGGGATCTTGCCTTTCTAGGAGACTCGCGAAATGCTCTCAGTTATTCTTCCGCTTCTGACCCTTGCGCTAGAGCCGCAGACCAACGGCA
The DNA here is from genome assembly GCA_963779075.1 of Bryobacterales bacterium. Classification (GTDB taxonomy): domain Bacteria; phylum Acidobacteriota; class Terriglobia; order Bryobacterales; family Bryobacteraceae; genus Palsa-187. Next base: position 265,708 of record CAVZWS010000003.1, on the reverse strand, counting down.
GCGCGGCTCAAGGAGCTGGTTTCGATCGAAGGCGTGCGCGACAACCAGCTCATCGGGTACGGGCTGGTAGTTGGTCTTAAAGGCACCGGCGACCGTCAGCAAACGCTGTTTCCGGCACAGAGCCTGGCGAATTTACTGCAGCAAATGGGCGTCACCAGCAATCCGGTTCTCTTCGCGGTGAAAAATACGGCGGCGTGATGGTCACGGCTACTCTTCCCCCGTTCGCGCAGCCGGGTATGCACATTGATGTAACGGTTGGCTCCATTGGAGACGCCGCAAATCTCCAGGGCGGTCTGCTCCTGATGACGAGTATGAAGGGTGTCGACGGCCAGGTCTATGCGATCTCGCAAGGCTCCGTGGTTACGGGAGGATTTGTCGCGGGAAGATCGGGCAACAGCCAAACGGTGAATCATCCGACGGTGGGCCGCGTTCCGGGTGGCGCGACGATTGAGCGCGCCGCGCCCTCCGTCTCTCCTGTCGGCCACGTGAAGCTTCAGCTGATGCAGCCGGACTTCACCACTGCGCTGCGGATCAGCACCGTGATCAACGATAAGTTCGCGAGCGGCGGCCCGCCGCTTTCGCAGGCCGGAGAATTCGGCGTTGGTGGCGGTTACGATTCCTCCGGAGTACGCCACTCGAGCAGTGGAGTTTATTTCCGATATCGAAGCGCTGCAAGTTCAGACCGACCGGCCGGCTCGGGTAGTGATTAATGAACGTACTGGCACGATCGTGATGGGCAAGCAAGTGCGCGTCTCTCCGGTTGCCATCATGCACGGCAATCTTGACGGTGGAGATTCAGACCGTAAATACCGTCGTCCCAGCCGGAGCCTTTCTCCCAGGGGCAAACCGCCGTAGTCCCGCAGGTCGAACGGTCAACGCGAAAGAAGAGAAGTCCCGCAGCCTGGTGCTTCAGCACGGCGCAACCGTGGAACAACTGGTGCACGCTCTCGGCTCCATCGGATCGACTCCGCGCGACGTCATCGCAATTCTGCAAAGCTTGCGCGCCGCGGGAGCGCTCGAAGCGGACATCGACGTCATTTGAGAGCCGAATGCCAGCAGACTCTCCTTCTCCCTGGAATACTCTCTGCTCCCGGACTCACTACGGGAATCAACACGCCCTCGCAGAAGACGGACACGCCCGCAAAAGACCAACGACGCGGCGGTTCAGTTTGAAGCGCTGCTGGTCGGCCAGATACTCAAAGTCGGCGCACGAAGAAGAGGGCGGATGGTTGGGCTCCGGAGAAGATCAGACCGCGGGCTCCGCTATGCAGATGGCCGACGAGTACTTTCGCTCGCGCCCTAACCGCGCACGGAGGCCTGGGCCTGGCACGGATGATCTCAGCCGGCCTGGATCAGGTCTGCAGCGGATGCGGTCTAACCGCTCCAGCCCCGCGAAGTAGCCGGCACGTCGGGCCCCCCCTCGTAGGCCGCATCGCGGCTCAGAAACCTCAGCAGGCGGCTGCGGAACCGGTTCATGCAGGATGGGATCGCTAGGAGATGAGCTGCTTCCGCAGGTGCGCTCCACCACTTGCTTCCAGGCGTCGGTAAGCGTCGTGAGCACGGAGAGAGCCTGGCGGAACGCTTCCTCCGACTTCTGGGAATGACCTTTCACTAATTGTCTCTGGACATAGTCGTAAAGCTCTGCCAGGGTGTGCGTGAAATTCGCTCCTACGGAATGATCCAGTGCCAAGATCAGTTCGTCCACCGCCTCGTGCGCCTTGTTAACCGCGCGGCCGCGCGCAAAAATGTCTCCGTCTTTCAGCCGGGCGATTGCCGTGTTGACGCTATCGATCGCCACCTGATAGAGAAGGTAAACCCGTTCCACGGGATGCGCGGAAAAGACTTGGTTTGCCACATAATCACGATGCGCTTGCTGTGCTATCCGGTCATCCATCACGCGGTACTTATCGCAAGAATTCGTAAAACATAGAGCCATATTGCAGTACTAGGGCAAACGGCCTAAGGTTTTCTCAGGTTCCTTCCGATCTAACTCCCAGCCACACAAAGAAGTACCAATGTCCAGATAGCATTGACAAAGGGAGTATGAAGTGTCGACAGTTTTGTGGGTGACCGCGAGTCCGAAACCGGATGTAGTACTCGCATTTGAAAAGTCTAGCCAGCTAAAAGTCGTCGTGACGGATGGCCAGAATACGAACTGGAACGGGATTGAAAACCGATTCCGAGCGGTTCTGATCGAACTGCCCGTCGCGGCCTCCATCATCCAGGATGCCCTTGCGCAGGCGCATCGGACGTCGGTTCCGTGGCCGGTCTTTATTTACGACCAAGAATCCGCCTTAGACGAGTCCCTCGTCCGGCCGCCCGCAATCTTCCATCATCTTGACGGGCGCCCGCACGCCAGAAGAGTTAGGCGCCATGGTTCGAGAGGCGCCGCAGGCAGGAGCGAGACGCGAGCCCTGGGCAAATCTCCTCATCGGCGAAAGCCGGCCTATGCAGGATCTGAACTCGATGATCCGCCTGATTGGCCCGCGGCAGGACGACGGTTCTGATTCAGGGAGAAACCGGAACCGGCAAGGAATTAGTCGCACGCGCGATTCACATAGCCAGCCAGCGCGCCGGCTCAGATCATGGTTGCCGTCAACTGCGCGGCGATCCCTGAAAACCTGGTGGAAGCGGAGCTGTTTGGGCATGCGAAGGGCGCCTTCACGGGAGCGGCGAATGCGCGCACAGGCTACTTTGAACAAGCCCACCGGGGAACCATATTCCTGGACGAGATTGGGCGACTTGCCGCTCGAAGCTCAATCCAAACTGCTGCGCGTGCTGCAGGAGCGGCAGATTCAGAGAATCGGCAGCTCAGAAACGATTTCAATCGATGCCCGGGTGATCGCCGCCTCCAACGTGGATCTCCATCAGGCCGCCGAGCAAAGGACGTTCCGCGAGGATCTCCTCTATCGGCTTAACGTCGTGCCCATCCATGTTCCGCCTTTGCGGGATCGTATCAGCGATATCCCGGTGCTGGTAGACCACTTCATCGAGAAGATATGCCTGCGCGAAAATCTCTGTCCTAAAGTCGTGTCTTCGAGCGCCCTGGATCGCCTGGCTGGGTATGATTGGCCGGGCAATGTTCGCCAGCTTGAGCATGTGATCGAAATGGCAGTCACGCTGGCGGGCGACCGAGGAAAGCTATACCTCGGGGACTTTCCCCTTCCCAGGCCCCGCGCCTGCCGGCCAGGCGGAGCAGGAAATTCGGGTTCCGGCAAGCGGGCTCAACTTTGAGGAAGTCACTGCAAACGTCGAAAGGCTGCTCCTTCAGGAAGCGCTCCGCACTTGCGGAGGCAACAAGGCCAAAGCCGCGAACATTCTGGGCATGAAGCGCACCACGCTGTTGTATAAGACCAAGGCTCTGAAAGCGTTCGCAAGTTAACGAGGAACCGGGAATTTATGGCTGAGGCCACGGTACTAACAGGCAAAAGCATCTCCGAATCCCTGGGCACGCCTGGCCGGCATGGGCGAAATGGCCGTGCCGATCGCAGTGGTTGCGATCGTTCTCGCGCTGATCATGCCCATGCCCGGCGCGCTGCTGGATTTCCTGATTGTCACCGACATCATGCTGTCGGTGATCGTCATGATGGTGGCGGTCTATATTCGGCGTCCCGTCGATTTCAGCGTGTTCCCCACCACGCTTCTTGCTGCTCACGCTATTCCGGCTCGCACTGAACATTTCTTCGTCGCGGCTCATTCTGCTGAACGGAAATACCGGCACCTCCGCGGCCGGCCACGTGATCGAGGCCTTCGGCAGTTTTGTGGTCGGAGGCAACTACATTATCGGCGCGGTAATCTTCCTGGTTCTGATCGCCATCCAGTATGTGGTCATCAATCATGGCGCGGTTCGCATTTCCGAAGTGACCGCGCGCTTCACGCTTGGATGCCCTGCCGGGCAAACAGATGTCGATCGACGCGGATCTCAACTCCGGGCTGATCGATGAAACGGAAGCACGCGCCAGACGAAAGCACCTCTCCGCCGAGGCGGAATTCTTCGGCGCCATGGACGGCGCATCGCGATTCACGCAGCGCGACGCCGTGGCCAGCATTCTGATCACCGGGATCAACATCATTGCCGGGTTTCTGATCGGAGTCCTGCAGCACGGCATGGAACTTCGGCGCGCGCTCGAAACCTATACGGTCTTGACCATAGGCGACGGCCTGGTAACCGTAATTCCCGCTCTGATGATCTCGATTTCAGGCGGCCTGATCGTAACCCGCACCGGCTCGGAGGACAGCCTCGGCAACCAATTCCACAAACAAGTGCTGGGGAGCGCACAGCCTCTCCTCTTGGCGAGTGGGGTCTTAGTCGCCCTGGCTCTTCTTGCCGGGTCTGCCAACGATTCCCTTTCTGCTGATGGGAGGAGGCTTGGGCACCGCAGGCTGGAGAATGCGTCAAAAATCTGCCGCTATCGCCGTCGATTCGACAGTTGCGCCGGCCAAAGCGAAAGAAGACCTGGACGGCCTGTTGAAGGTCGAGCCGCTTTCCGTGGAAGTCGGCTTGGGTCTGGTCAACCTGGTGGAGCGCGGAGCCGACTCGCCCTTGCTGATGCGCGTCGCCGGAATTCGGCGGCAGCTCGCGACTCAGCTCGGCTATTTGATGCCTCCCGTAAAGGTGAAGGACAACGTGGCGCTGCGATCGCGCGAATATGTGATCCAGATGCGCGGCATCGAAATCGCCCGATTTGAGCTGCTGCAAGGCCATGAATTGGCCATTCCCAGCGGAAATCCCGACCCTTCGCTGCAGGGCAAAGCTACCATCGATCCCGCATTTGGCCTGCCGGCGATCTGGATTCGCCAGGATCAAGTGGATCGCGCCCGCAGCAGCGGTTACACGGTAGTGGATGCGGTCAGTGTTATCGGAACTCACCTGACGGAAGTGGTACGGCGGCATGCCCATGAGTTGTTCACTCGGCAGGATGCCAAGGTCTTCTGCGACCGCGTCGCGCAGGAGAATCCCAAGGTCATTGAGGATTTGGTGCCAAAATTGCTTCCACTAGCTACGATCCAACGAGTGATCCAAAACATGCTCCGGGAACGCGTACCGATTCGCGATGGTGTCGGAATCCTGGAGGCCCTGGGAGAAGCCGCGCACAGCAGCAAGAACCCGGTCCTCCTGACCGAATACGTGCGCCAAGCCGAGCGGCGAGCCATCGTCAAGCAGGTGCTGAATGGGCAGGGAGAAGTGCCGGCTTATCTGGTGGATCCTTCGATCGAGCGCGCGATCGAATCCTCGGTAGAGCACGGAGAAATGAACAGCGTGCTCACGATGGCTCCCGAGGGGATTCGGGACATTCTTGGCCGTCTCGGGCGCCAAATTGCGAAGGCCGAATCGGCGGTAGTCATTACCAGCTCCGGGGTCCCGGTATTTCCTGCGTCAAATCGTTGAGTCGTCCATGCCGAGCCTTAACCGTGCTTTCGCACAATGAGCTCCCAGCAGACGTAAAGGTACGTTCGCGCGGGGTGATCGGATGACGAAGCGCGACCAGATGCGAATCAAATCTTATTTCGCAAAATCCGTAGACCAGGCGATGGCCCAAGCTCGAGAAGAGTTAGGCCCTGAGGCCATGCTCCTCAATACGCGCAAAGCGCCGGCGGATCAGTTCGATGGCGGTGGTTACGAGGTAATTTTTGGAGTGGCCGGGGAATGCTCCAGCCAGCCGTCAGCGGCGTGCCTCCTATGTCATGCGTCTGCACCCCTGCAGCTGCGGCCAACGTCGAGAGCCGGGCGCCAGAGCATTTCGCAGCCGAGCTGCGCACGTCTGCACGATCAAATGGACGAGATTCGGGGCCTGATCGTCCGCTCGTCACGAGCGCAGCTGACGATCGGACGGACCGTGCCGGAACTCGCGGACGTTTATGCTCACCTGATGTCGGCCGATGTTGAGCCGGCGTTGAGCAAGGACATCGTCGATCGCCTGGAGGCGTCCATGGCGACCGACGCGTTTTTCGCATCAGCAGGGCCCGGTCCGGCGAACGCGGCGAACCGATGGAAGGCGCTGCGCAGCGATCCGGGGCGCTTGGAAGCATTTGTTCGCGTGGAGCTGGAAAATCGCGTCGCTTTGGCGCCCCATCTAGGCGCCGGCCCAGGCGCGGACGACCAAGGCGGTCCGGTCGTGCTTCTGGTGGGACCGCGAGGCGCCGGAAAGACCACCAGCCTCGCAAAACTGGCCGTATCGAGGGCCCGAACTTCGAATGCGCGTCCTGTGAGGCTGTTGTCGCTCGATATGTCTCGGGCGACGGCGCATCTGCAGCTCCAGTCTGTGGCAACCACGTACAAGATCGCATTCCAGGAAGTGCCCGCGGCCTACCTGCTGCCCGGACTCATCGCCGAAGCTCGCCAGCGAGAAACGATATTCGTGGATACTCCCGGCTATACCGGCGCCGATGCGAACGCGGCAGAGGCAGCCGCTGCCGCCTTCGCGGAATGCCCGCAACTCGATGTTCACCTGGTGGTGCCAGGCTATATGAAAGCTCGCGATCTGCGCCTGCTGCATTGAAAAATACGCACGCTTTCGGCCCACCAAGCTGCTGGTGACGAAGATGGACGAGACGCACTCGTTTGGCTCGATCTTCTCGGAGGCAGCGCGGGCGGGGTTGAAACTTTCATTCGTCGCGTACGGTCCCGGCATCCCGCAGGACATCCGTCCGGTGTCTTCCGAGGATCTGATGAGCATGGCGATGGAGCGCGAAAAGGCGCGCGCGCAGTGCGTCGCGTAAGGACCCGCAATGGCCACTCTTAGCGCACTCTCCTATTCCGAGCAACCCGAGAACCTCGGCTGCGTCCCGCGAACAGCTCATCTTGGATCATCTGCCTCAGGTGAATTGGATTGCCACCAGGATTCATGAAAAGCTGCCGGGGAATACCAATCTTGAGGATCTAATTTCGATCGGGATCATCGGCTTGATCAATGCCATCGATAATTTTGACTCCTCGCTTAACGTCAAGCTTAAGACCTATGCCGAATATAAGATTCGCGGAGCCATCCTCGACAGCGTGCGCGGCATGGACGGCATCGCTCCCCACAAACGAAAGCGCTTGAAGCTGGTCCAGACGGCAATGGCCACGCTGGAGCAGCGCTTGCAGCGGGCTCCGTCCGAAGAAGAGATCGCCACGGAACTGGGAGTCCCTCACCGCGAGTATCAGGAGTGGCTGGTCGAGTTACGCGGGATCAGCATTGGAAGTCTGGATGCACCGGTTAACGAGGACGATTCGCGAAGTCTCATCAGCTATGTCGCCGACTGTGAAGACAACTCCCCCGCCCTCATACTGGAACGATCGGAGCTTCAGAAACTGATTCAGGAAGGTTTGGAGAAATTGCCCGGTCCCGAGCGCATCGTGCTGGACCTGTATTACCGGCAGGGCCAAAACATTCGGGAGATCGCTCCCATCCTGGATGTGCACATTACGCGCATCTCGCAGATCAAAGCCCAGGCGATCATTCGCCTGCGCAATTATATCGAGCGGCGCTGGCCCACCCTGCGAGGAGTCTACTAACGTGAACCAACTCAACCCATCCGTACAGAGCCTATTCGACGTTCTGGCGTCTGAATTACAATCGCGTTTGTCGCGGGACATACCGGAGACGCCGGCGTTTCCTGGGGCGGCGACAGCGCGGATCGAGCTTCGTCCGATCTGATCTGGTGGTCCTGGAGCCTGAGCATCGATTCGGCGTGCCGCGTACTCGCGGGTGCTCCGTTGGCAACATGGAAGGAAATATGCGGCCTAGACGAAGACGCCGCTCCGGACGATCCCGGAGTCGAGATCCCTGGCGCCGCTTACACCCGCAATTGAGGAGACGGCTCGAAGCCGGTTTGGCTCAGAAGTCACTTGCTCGGCGGCGGAACGCTCGGAAGCGCCGCCGCCGCGAATGGACTTCCGCACCCTTCACGGTCAGACACGCGTCAGGTGCCGATATGTCCGTTCACTTGTCCATAAGCCCTGACCTGGAGACCGCCCTGGGAGGATCTGGCGACCGATACGGAGGGGTCAGAGCAGGCAGGATCTGGCGCCACGCTTGGCGGCGACGCAGGAATTCTGCCGATATCCTCATGCACGTGGAAATGCCGGTGAGTATCGTTTTGGGCCGCACCAAGATGCGACTGAAGGATCTGCTCAAACTGACCAATGGATCCGTCGTCGAACTGGATCAGATACTGGACGACGAGGTCGAGATTCGGGTCAACAACTGCGTGATCGCCTACGGCGAGGTGGTGGCGGTAGACGGCAACTATGCGGTTCGAATCTTGCGGATGGCGCCGGCCCGAAACACTCCGAACCTTAGAGGGGCATTGCCTGAAAAGGCAGCCTGAACCGATGATCGCGACCCACCCTAAGCCGATTCTAACCAGCCTCTAGGACCTTAGTTTGTTGCGAAATCGCTCTACAAACGGAAGGTTATTGCGATATATAAGGAGCAGTGCAATGAAGATAGAGAGTAATCTCTTGAACATCTCAATGTCACAAAGCGACCGAGTCCAAGAGCCTTCAAAGCCCGACAGCAGTTCCTCGTCTCGCAAGCCGTCTCTCACGGCAGCGGGCGACGGCGTCGAGCTTGGAAGTCAGGCAGGGTTCGTCGCGACGGCGCGAAGCGCAGGTCTGGCCGAGCGGGCGAGCGTCGTCCAATACTTGCGAGGGCTGGTTCAATCCGGCCAGTATCAAGTGGATAGCGCTGCCTTGAGCGAATCGATCGTCACCGCATCCCAGTACGGCGACTAGGTCGAGCCGTATGCTCCTCCAACAGGAATCGGCGCTGGAAGTCTTGCCAGCGCGTCGCAAACAATGCTTCGCGAAGTACAGCAAGCTGTGACTCGTTCCCGGGACAGATATGCTCGCCCAGTGGGAAACCGAACTCGGGCAAGCAGCGGCCTTGCTCGAAGCCGATCGCATGAATCCATGAAGACAAGACGGCGTCCCGTCGGAACAATCCCGCCCTCCGGCCGGCTCTGCTGGAAATCCGGCGAACGGGCCGCGAATGCTGAAACGCCCAATTCGAGCATGGGTCGAACTACTGCATGGGCCTGCTGCAAGCGCGCTTAGGGACGGGCTACTCCGAGCACGGCCTCCCCGTGCTGATGCCCACCGAGGCCAGAGGCACGTTCGAAGGTTAGGAGGACCACGCCATGGGCGGACTTTTCAGTTCCTTAAATAGCAGCGTAGAAGCGCTGCGCGCCATCGAAAGCGCGCTCGCCGTCTCCCAAAACAACGTGAGCAACGCGAACACCCCCGGTTACGCGCGCCAAATTGCCCAGTTCAATTCGCAGGCCTTCAATCTTTCGGCCGGCCTGGCGGGCGGAGTTCAATTCGGCGGAACGCAGAGCACCCAAAATGAATACGCTCAACCAGGCGGTGCGGACGCAGCTCTCGGCGCAAGGGTACTTCAACGGGAGAATCGAACCCGCTGGCGTCGATCCAATCCTTGTTTGACGTCTCGGGCCAGACGGGCTTGACTGGCGCGCTCAATAACTTGTTTCAGAGCTTTTCGGCGTGGAGCGCGACGCCCAACACCACCAGCGCGCAGGCTGTTCTCAGTCAGGCGCAAGCCGTGGCGCAGAGCTTTCAATCGGCGGCCGCCAGCCTCTCCCAGATCACCAACAGCGTGAATCAGCAGATCAGCTCCAACGTGAGCCAGATCAATACGCTCGCGGCGGCCATTCAAAAAGCGAATATCGCGATTCAACAGCAGCACGGCTCCCGATGCCGGCCTTGACGCCAATCTGCACGCATCCCTCGAGTCGCTTTCGCAGGTCGCGGATGTGACCGTGTCGTTTGCGCCCAACGGGACCGCGACGGTACTGCTCGGGGGACAAACGCCGCTGGTCATCGGAAGCCCAGCAGTATGCGATTCAGGCCAACTTTGCTCCGCTCCGGAAGCCCATCCATTCCGAATGCCACGCCGGACGCGCGCATCCTGGATTCCAACGGGCAGGACATTACCTCTCACATTTCGCAGGGGAGTCTGGGCGGTCTGTTGAACGTCCGCAACACCGTACTGCCGTCGCTGCAAGGGAATGGACAGCAGCAGGGCGCCTTGAATCAACTGGCGCAGCAAGTCGCGGACCGCGTGAATTCGATCCTGACCTCCGCGCAAACCGCGGGCGGACAGCCGGGAACCCCGCTGTTCACATACAGCGCCGCCAGCCCACCGGCATCGCGCAGACGCTGGCCCTCGATCCGAATATCACGGCCAGTACTCTCGCGCCTGCGAATCCGGGACCTCCGGCCGTCTCGAACGGCGCTGCGCTGCAACTGGCGGGACTCGGCAGTTCGACCAACCCCGCCGACGAAATCTCGGGCCAAACCATTCTCCAATTCTTGAGCAGTATGGCCACCCAAGCCGGCCAAAGCGCCTCGGACGCACAAACCGGAAGCAATCTTCACGCGCAATTGCTGGCGCAATCGCAGTCGCTGCAAACTCAGGTGTCGGGAATTTCGCTGGACGCGGAAGCGGCTCAGGTCCTGCAGTTGCAGCAGGGCTATCAGGCAGCCGGGAAAATGGTCAGCGTCATCAATACGCTGGCCGATACGCTGCTCAATATGTAAGCGAGAAAGAGGCTATTCCTATGATTCAAAATTCAGGCGCCGTGAGCCAGCAATTCCTGGCGAATCTTCAATTGCTGCAGCAGCAGATGGCCACCACCCAGCATCAGATTTCTTCCGGCACCAAGATCAGCCAGGCGTCCGACGCGCCGAATTCGGTAGGCGACGTTCTGCAACTGGAATCCGACCTCGGACGCGTGAATCAGGTGACCAGCAATCTGAACCTGGTTTCAGGGCGAAGTCAACAGCGCGGAGTCCGCGCTGGAGACCGCCACGCACTTGCTGGATCAGGTGTCGAGTCTCGCGGCGCAGGGCGCCGGCAGCACGGTGTCCGCCGCGAGCCGCAGCACTTTCTCGCAGCAAGTGGGACAGATCCTATCTTCGCTGGTTGCCGCCAGCCAGACTCAGTTCAACGGAGCTTATGTGTTCGGCGGCGATCAGCCGACTTCGCCCTCCTACCAGGTGGATCTCACCAATCCGAACGGCGTGGATCGCCTGGTAACCACGCAGTCCACGCGCTCTGATCCAGGATGCCTCGGGAATTACTTTTGCAGCTCTCCAAGACCGCGCAAGATATCTTCGACCACCGCAACCCCGACGACAGCTGGCCAGCGACAACGTCTTTGCCGCGGTCAACAGCCTGCGGGTTGCTCTGGCGAATAACGATACCGCAGGGATCAACACCGCGATCGCCTCCATCAAGACGGCGCAGGATTACCTGTCGCAGCAACTGGCGTTCTACGGCGGCGTCCAGAATCAGATCTCGAATGCCCAGGACGTAGCTCAAAAGTTCCAGCTGCAGGATCAGACTGCGCTCAGCAGTGAGAAGGACACCGATATCGCCGCGGCGAGCGTCGCGCTGGCACAGGAGCAGGCTAGCTACCAGGCCGCCATTCAGGCGGAGTCCACGGTTCCCAGGACCAGTCTTATTTAGCTACTCTGCTTCTGGGAACTGAAGCGGACCGCAGCGCCGCGTTCTGCGCAAGCGGCGCCGCCATATAGTTATTCTGAATCACGATATCCACGCGGCGGTTTCTCGCGCGGCCTTCCGCGGTGTCATTGGAGGTTTGAGGCGCGGTGTCGGCGAAGCCGACGATGGCCACTCTCTGGCGGTCCACTTGAAAGCGGGTCGCCATCACTTCCATCATCGAAATACTGCGGGCGGCCGACAGCTCCCAGTTGCTGCGAAAACGCGCGGTGTGGATCGGAACAGAATCCGTGTGGCCTTCGATTCGCAGGGGGTTAGTGACGGCGTTCAGCGCGGCTGCGACTTTTTCGAGAATCGGGTAGGTTGACGGATCGATGGCGTCGGTACCCGAGGGGAAAAATGCCGTCTGTTTGAGGCTGACCACCAGCCCACGAGGCTCCAGATTGACCTCCACTTTGCCGGCCTTGATTTCCTGCTCAAGCTCGCTGGTCAACCTCTTCATCGAAGGTGTCAGCTCGATTATGTTTTCAGGCGGGGCCTCCTTCGCCGCTTTCTGTGCGCCTCCCGGCCCTCTCATCTGGGCGTTGCCCTGGCCCTTATCGTCAACCGTTCCGCCGAGAATCTTGGCGACGGCCGGCGGAACGCCCAGCGTTTTCCCATCCGCCAGAGCCTTTTCCACGGCTTCGGAGATTTGCTTTGCCCGCGACTTGTCCGTCTGGGAGGAAGCGAACATGACCACGAAGAACGCGAACAGAAGCGTGATGAAGTCGGCGTAGGAGACCAGCCATCGTTCATGATTTTCGTGCGCAGCCTCTTTTTTCCGCCTGGCCATGTGGGTTAACCGGCCGCCACAGTCTGGCCGGCCTCGGCCGCCGCGGAGCCCGCCTTGGCCTTCTTCGCGCCGCCTGGTTCCGTGCAGGAACGCCTCCAGTTTCACGCGAATCAGCTTCGGATTCATTCCCTCGACAATACTGATCACGCCTTCCAGCATGAGTTCCTTGGCCGAAACGTCGTCGTGGATTCGGGCTTTGATCTTGCTGGCGGCGGGCAGGAAAAACAGATTGGCCACCGCCACGCCGTACACCGTGGCCACAAACGCGACCGCGATTCCGCGCCCGACTTCCTCGATGTTCTCCAGGTGTTTCATCACCTGGATCAAGCCCATGACCGCGCCGATGATCCCGATGGTCGGGGAATATCCGCCCGCGGCCTCGAATACCTTCGCATCGGCTTCGGCATGCTTCTCGGCTTGAGTGAGTTCCATTTCCATCATCGTCCGGAGTTCCTTCAGATCGGTTCCGTCCACTGCCAATGAAAGCGCTTTGCGGAGGAAGGGATCTGCGAATCTTGTCGAGATCCTCTTCGAGCGAGATGATGCTGCTCTTCCGCGCTTTGGTGGCATAGCCGATGATTTCTTCGACGGCAGCCTCCGGATCAACCGTTTCCTCGAAGAAGACCTTCTTTAAGCTCTTAGCTGCGCCGAGCAACGCAGCCATCGGAGATGTCACCATGACCGCGCCCAGTGTCCCGCCCAGCACGACAATCGCGGCGGTGACCTGGGTGACGTCGGAAACCTTGCCGCCTTCCAGCACCAATCCGCCGATAATACCCCCTAACGCTACCACCAATCCGAGAATGCTGGCAAAGTCCGGGCGTGTCGATCGCAGATTCTGACTTGCCTCCGGATTTCTTCTCAGCCATTGGACGGCGGCTCTCCCATTGCGATACCCGCGGCCGGACTCACGCCCGAAACCGACGTGGACTGAGCGGCTGATTTCGAAGCAGGGACTGCCGGAAACTGACGACCCTCTCGATGATTTCCTCGGTGGTCTCCAGAACCATATATTTCTGCCCCGACGTAAGCGTGATCACCGTATCGGGCGTCATCTCGATATGTTCAATCAAATCTGAATTCAGAATCAAGGAGTATGGTTGAGCCTGGTTATTCTGATCATGTGGTGTCGCATCCTCCGCGGGTCGCGTCGGGCACACTGGCATATCGAAGAAAAAAAGGGATTGTTTATCTCTATCTGGAGTATAAAGTATCGGCCGGACTAAAGGATTGCTCTTAAGCAGACGATCCTATTGCTAAGCATGAATCTACGCAGCGCCGGTAACGCCCAAGACGACCAGGGTGTTGCGGCCTCTTGATCTGAGCCGATCAGGAGACCTCGACTCCCCACTTTCGGATGCTCCAGAGCATCCATGAGGCGTTCGCGCGATCGCTTTCAAATGTGCTCTCGACGTTCCTGCAGTCCGAAATCCAGGCCAAGCTCTGCCGGGACCCGCCTGACGACTGCGGGGGATTTTCAAACGTCCGTTCCGAATCCAAGTTGTCTGATCGTGCTGCGGCTTCATCCCGGATCCGGAACCATGATGCTGTACCTGGAATCTGCGACGGTATTAACCCTGCTGGATCTCTTGCTGGGTGGCACCGGCATGCCAGCTTCGGCTCCGCGCGAATTGACGGAAATCGAATGGAGCCTTCTGGAGGAAATAAGCCGGGTGATCCTGCGTTCCCTCGGCGAGAGCTGGCAAATCGTCAAACCCGTTGAATTTGTGGTCGAATCGATGGGAAGCGACCCTGGTCTGATGGCTTGCCCGGAGCCCGCCAGATCCGTTCTTCGAGTTTCTTTCGCAATGCAGTTCGCGGGGCAAGTTGGCCATTTTGAAATTGCGGTTCCACGTTCTTTCTTCGCCCCGGCGGCGGCCGCTCACGCCCCGCAAGAAATTGCGGAGGATCTCGCATCCACAGGTTGATATCGAGCGGAATGCGCAGCCTCCTGGAAGACGCCGAAGTCGAACTGGAAGTTCGTCTCGAAGGCCCGCGGCTCGCGTTCGGGGAGTTCTTGGCGCTGCAGCAGGGTCAGGTCGTCAAGTTCGATCACGCTTTGCATGCGCCGGTTCGAGCGGTTGTGAATGGCGATCCCTCCCTCATCGGGCATATCTTAGGCGCGGGGCGGAAGCGTGCGTTTCAGGTGGGAGAGATGTTTACAGCGTAGGGTAGCCTCACGGCGTCGTCTATTCGCACCGGGCGAGGTGGCGCATCAACGCTAGCGCCGTGTTCCGGTTCGTCCCGTTCTCGCCCGGTCCAGAGCCGTCCCATATAAGAAGTTCTCGGCCGAGGTCCTGAATCAGATCCATCCGTTCGCGCTCTTCGGCAGGCAGAGTTCCTGGCCGTGTGAAAGGCAGTTGTGTGAGGGCAGTCTGCAATTCAGTGAATTCGCGTTTATTCCAAGCGCCGAGGATAAACCTTGCATGATCGCTCGGAGGCCGTTAATGGTTTTGTGGAGGTCATTTATTATTCCTACCGGGCATATCGAGAAAGCCGGCCTCTCTTCTAGTGATTAAAAGGACGGAAACAGCCTGTACCTTCCTTCATCATGGTACCAGTCAAAAAAATTCGCACAAAAAACTAGAATTTCGTGGTAGGTGTCTGCGACATGAATAACACCGCTGCTAGAAACAGTCGGGTTCGGCTAGACGCCGGAAATTTTAAGACAAAAGGATGTAACACATGTCACTTTCGTTTCAAACTAACGTAACCGCGTTAACGGCCGAAACCAATCTCCAGGTGAACAGCAACTTTCAAGTCACAGACCATCACCCGGCTGACTTCCGGCTTCCGTATTAATTCTTCCGGCGACGATGCTGCTGGCCTCGCCGTCGCAAACGGGCTCCGCAGCACGATCAACGAGCTGACCCAGGGCGTACGCAACGCCAACGATGGCACCAGTATTCTGCAGACCATCGACGGCGGTCTGAACAACATTTCGAACATTCTGGACCAGTTGAAGAGCTTGGCTACGCAGTCCGCTTCCGGCACTTTTTCGGGCGATCGCAACACTCTGAATCAGGAATTCACCACGCTGCTGGGTGAAATTGACCGCCAGGCCGCCAATATCGGCCTTGGCAGCGGCAGCGGCACCAGCGCCCAGTACAACGCCAGCATCACCGTCTACATTGGCGGGGGCAGCACTGCAGGCGAACGCCCAGGTCACGATCGATCTGAGCGGCAGCGGAAATGTTGTCAATTCCGGCGGTCTTGGCATCGGCAGCGACACGATCGACACGGCGGCGAATGCGCTGCAGCGATCACGGACATCACGGCTGCGGTGACGACTCTTGGTCAGACGCAAGGCCGAGTAGGTACGGGCGAGAACGATCTGAACTACTGCGATCAGCCTGGCCCAGTCCCAGATCACCAACGATTCGGCCGCCGAGTCGCGCATTCGAGACGCGGACGTTGCGACCGAAGCGGCGAACCTGACCAAGTCGCAGGTGCTGGAGCAATCCTCTGTCGCCGCCCTGGCGCAGGCCAATGCGGCGCCGCAGGCTCTCCTGAAACTGCTCCAATAAACCAAGTGGGCTAACGTTTCATGTCAAGCTGGGCCGATTCTTTACCAAGAACGGCCCAGCTTTGCTATTTTAGCGAGCATCGCGCGAGGCAGGCTGGAGTGCGAAGGAGATTTTCATGGGCACCACTCCGGCAACTTTCAACGGCAGCAGTACTTATGCCGCTGATCTTCAGCAGAATATCACCCATGCCGTGGCGATCGCCTCCATCCCGCTTAATCAGTTGAACGCCAACGTTACCGCGCTCCAGGGTCAATCGACAGAACTCGGCTATCTCCAAAATGGCTTCGTCGCCCTTCAGAACGCCATCGCAAGCCTGACCACCGGGGTCACCGGCGGCGGCCTTTCCGCGTCGGTTTCCGACAACACCATCGCCACGGCAAACCTGAATTCGAGTTCGGCTGTCGACCGCCGGTACGTATCTCTCAATGTGATCAGCGCCGGTTCGCCGACCACCAGCGTCAGCAATACCGGCTTGCCAACCGTGGCCGATCCCTCGGCGACGTCCATCAGCACCTCCAGTACTTACACTCTCACGCGTCAATGGTTCCACCTTTACGGTCACTCCATCGACGAATTCCTTGAATGCGCTGGCGCAGGCGATCAATACGTCGGGCGCGGGAGTGAGTGCAACAGTGATCAATCTAGGATCTCCGTCGGCGCCGTCATACAGTCTTTCGCTGCAGAGCACGGCGCTCGGGAACATTCCGATCCAGCTCAACGACGGCACGCAGGATCTTCTCACCACTCTATCGACCGGCACGCAAGCTCAGTACCAAGTGAATGGACAGCCCGCGACGCCGATCTCTTCGGACAGCAGCACGGTTACGCTGGCGCCTGGACTGACGGTCAACTTGCTCCAGACCGGGCAAACCACTATCACCGTGGCGGAGGATTCATCCGCGGCCACTACCGCGATCTCGTCTTTCGTGCGGCTTACAACGCCACGGTTGACGAATTAGCCACCAATCGCGGCACGGCCGGACGGACCGCTCAGCGGACAAAGCATCGTTTTCTCTTTGGGGCAGACGCTTCGCGACCTCACCAGTTTTACCGGCGGGAGCGGTTCCGTCACCAGCCTGGCCGATCTCGGACTTACCTTTGACGGGACCGGCCATTTGGCATTTCGATCAATCGCAGTTTTCGAGCGTCGCCGCGGCCGATCCGGGCGATTTGGCGTCCTTCTTGGGTACCGGGACGGGAAGCGGCTTCCTGGCGTCCGCCAGCAGCATCATCGACGGGCTCACCAATTCGACCAACGGGCTTTTTCAAGTCGCAGCAGGCTACGATTCAGAACCGGATTACAGCGGACAACCAGGAGATCTCGGACACCCAGGACCGGATCACCACCATGCAAAATCAATTGACGGCGCAAATGTCGGCGGCCGACGCGTTGCTGTTCCACGCTGCAATCGCAGTCCACCTTCATGACGCAACTTTTCCAGGCTCAGAATGCAATCGCCATCAGACGGCAGCTAAGTCTATTTCGCAGCGCGGTGTCCGCAGGCGCGTTTCTCGGAAGCCGAACAGCTTCTCGAAACGTACCGCCGCGACGTGGAGGCGTCCTGGAACGCGGCCACCTCCGACGACGAACGGCTCGCGATCGCCATGGAAGTGAGCGACACTTTTGAGTGGGCCCGCACGGCGACGCTTTCCGCTCGGTCGCATACCCAGCGCAAACTGATCCTGTTGCGCCGCGAGAGCGCCTACACGCCCGCGATCCGCAAGAATGAACTGCTAAATCTCGACGCGTAACCAGCGTCAAAGATCCGACGCACCCGTCGGATTCTCTTCTTCCTCCGCTTAGCCAGCCGCAAACAAATCAGTAGCTTGGAGATTGGCATCGGGCGTGCAATCGGGTCTGTACCATGTTCCAAGGTCTGGCTCTGAACTCCGAACACTACATGAGTTTGTTGAGCGCCCGTCAGAAACTGGTCGCTTCCAACATTGCCAACGCCGATACACCCGGCTACCATACGCAAGACATCAATTTTCAAGCGGAATTTGAAAATGCGCTCGGAGGCCAAACGCCAGCGGTCATCGAGCCCGAGGGTCTCGCGGTCAAACCGGATGGCAACAACGTCAATATCGATCGCGAAGCCCGCTTGCTGGCGGAAAATGCCCTGCGGTTCTCCATCGCCTCGAACTTCGCGCGTGCCGAACTGAACTCTGTGAAGACGGCGATTCAGGAAGGTAAGAGCGTATGAGTCTCCTGTCCGCTCTCTCGATCAGCGCTTCGGGAATGTCGGCGCAGAGGCAGCGCACCGAGTTGCTGGTGGAAAATCTGGCCAATTCCGATACCACGCGGACGCCGGAAGGCGGCCCTTACCGGCGCAAGGACGCCGTCTTCGTCGCGGATCCCTCGGCCGCGCAATTCTCCTCGCTGTTCGAATCCGAAATGGGGTCCAGCTCAGGAGTTCGCGTGGCCGAAATCGTTACCGATAAGCGCGATCCGGAAAAGCGCTACTTGCCGGGGCATCCCGACGCCGACAAAGATGGCTATGTCGCCTATCCCCGCATGAACCCGGCAGAAGACATGGTCGATCTGCTCGGCGCATCGCGTGGCTATCAGGCCAATGTCTCCGCCGTATCCGCGGTCAAAGACATGATTCAACGTTCCCTGGATCTGTTCCGCTAAAGCCCGCCATGTCGATGAACATTTCCGGAATTTCACCTCTAAGTAAAATATCAACCGACCTGAGCGCTCCCTCGGTGAGCGATGGGGGAAATTCATTTAAAAATATCTTAAACAACGCCATTGGCGAAGTGGAGAGCACGCGCAGCGACGCCGCCAAGAGCGTCGAGCAATTTCTTTCCGGAAATGGCGAAGATCTCCATTCGACGATTCTGGCCACCCAGCGAGCCGAGCTCGAATTTCAAATGTTCATGCAAGTTCGCAATAAAGTGGTTTCCGCGTATCAGGAAATCATGAAAATGCCGATGTAAGTCCAACTGATCGAATCCGTTCATGGAACAACTTAAACGACTGTTAGCAATGCTGTCGACCTCGCAACGCTGGACCATCCTGGTTGCGGCCGTCCTCATTTCGGCTGGGCTTTACAGCCTGGTGCACTGGGAGAAGGAGAGCGCCTTCCGCCCGTTGTATACGGCCCTCGCGGCTGAAGACGCGTCACTGGTCATCCAGAAGCTAAAAGAAGGAGGCACGGAATACCGATTGTCCAACAATGGGACCACCGTTTCCGTGCCCGAAGACAAAGTGGCCGAGCTGCGCCTGGAATTAGCCGGCGCCGGAGTGCCCAAGAGCGGAAGAATTGGATTCGAAATCTTCGATAAAAGCAATTTTGGCATGACCGACTTCGCGGAACACGTCAATTATCGCCGGGCGGTCGAAGGCGAATTGGAGCGCTCCGTCATGGCGATTGCCGAAGTGGAGCAAGCGCGCGTCCACATCACCTTTCCCAAGGAGTCCGTCTTCAGCGAAGCGCAGCAGCCCGCGAAGGCCAGTGTGCTGATCAAGATCCGGCCCGGCGCTGCTTTGCCCGAAACCGCTATTCCCGCGATCACACATTTGATCTCCAGCGCAGTCGAGGGACTCGCCCCGGAAGCCGTCTCGGTGCTGGATATGCGCGGCAATCTTCTGAATCGCGCTAAGCGCGCCGCGAGCGGCGGTGACGATTCTTCAGACGCCGCACTTGAGTATCGCCACAAGGTAGAGCAGGATCTGACCTCTAAATTGGACGCGACGCTGGAGCCGTTGGTCGGCGCCGGCCGATACCGAGCCACCGTCTCCGCGGAAACCGATTTGACCAGCGGAGAGCAAAGCGAGGAGAGCTTCGATCCCACGCATTCCGCTATAGTGACTTCGCAGACCACTGAAGACACCTCCACCCCGACCCATGCCATCTCCGGCATTCCGGGAACGGCATCGAACCTTCCGGATGCCGCACCGCGTCCGGCGGTCACCGGAGGTGGAACGTCCCGCAAGACCGAAAGCGTCAGCTATCAAACCAGCCGCACCGTCAAACGGACCATCTTGCCGCAAGGATCCATCAAGCGGTTATCCGTGTCGGTACTCATCGATCACGAAGCGCACTGGGAGGGCACCGGCGCCAATGCGAAGCGCGTCCTGGTGCCGCCGTCTCCGGAGCGGTTGAAGGTTATTCATGACCTAGTCGCTGCAACCGCCGGATTCAGCGCGGAGCGCGGTGACCAATTGATCGTGGAGAGCCTGCCTTTTGAGTCCACGCTGAATCTGGATCCTCCTCTGGTGCTCGCAACCGGGAACCAACACACGTCCTAGCCGGCGTTCTCCCATCGAACAGCTGAGAAGCTGATCCGAAGCTGATGGGCGATTGTGGGGGGAGCCATCGTCGTGGTTCTCGCCGGGTTTGGGTTCATATTCGCACGCATGAAAAAAAGTTCGGCGGCCCGGTCTGCCCAAGTTCATGTGTCTCAAGCTCTGCCGGAAGCCCATGCCACAGGCAATCCCCAGGAACTGTCACGAGCAGCCACCGCCGCGCAAGACGCCTGGAACCCTTCCAGTTCCTCTTCGCATAAGATTCCGGCGCTCGCGCCAGCGAGACTGGAAACTCTGACCAGCGAACTCCGCGACACCGCTCAGAAAGATGCGGAGATCTGTGCCGGTGTACTGCGCGGCTGGCTCAGAGAAGGACAGGTCTAGTCGATAATGGCCACTCCTACCGGCGCTACAACCCTCACCGGTGCACAAAAGTCAGCCATTCTTCTGATTACCTTAGGAGACCAGGCGTCCGCTGCACTGCTAAAGCAGTTAAGCGAAGAACAGGTGCAGGCGGTCAGCGGAGCGATCGCGGATCTTCCCTCGGTTTCTGCGTGCCGAAGCGGAATCCGTCCTTGAAGAGTTCCGCAGCGCAACTTCGGACGTCGCGCGTGTCGGCCCCGGCGGTATCGCCTATGCCAAGCGGATTTTGACCAGCGCCTTCGGCCCTGAAGGTAAGCAAAAAGCATCTCGACCAACTGCCTGGCTCATACGGAGAGACGGCAGATACCCGGCAACTGCAGAACGTCGAGCCTCAGCTGCTGGCGCGCTTTGTGAAAAGTGAGCACCCGCAGACCGTGGCGATCGTTCTGTCTCAACTTAATCCCTCGCAGTCCGCCAGCGTCCTCGCTTCAATGGAACCAGCGGCTCGGCCGGACATCGCTCTTCGTATCGCGAAACTCGACAAGATCTCGCCTGCCGTGGTCGCAAAGATCTCCGCGGTTATCGGCCAAAAGCTCAAGTCTCTGGGAGAGATTAAACGGCAGCCATCCGGTGGCCCTCGGGCCGTCGCAGAAATATTCAATCAGCTCGATACCGAACTGAGCAGCGAAATTCTCGCTCAGATCGGAGAGCAAAACCCCGAGCTCATGGATTCCATTCGTCAAAAGATGTTCGTGTTCGACGACCTGATGGCGCTGGACGCCAATGGCGTCAAGGAACTTCTGGCGAGAGCCGATCGCCGTCAGCTAACCACTGCCCTCAAGGGAACCAACGAGGAATTGCGGCAGCACCTGTTGAAGGGAATGTCTCAGCGCGGCGCCGCCATGTTGCTCGAGGACATGGAGGCCTTAGGGCCCGTGAAAATCCGGGAAGTGGAGGGCGCGCAACAGGCGATTATTGCCGTCCTGCGGCAGTTGGAAACCGAAGGTGTCCTCAGTCTGAAGGGAGGCGGCGGTGATGACCAATACGTCGTCTAGAGTTCTGCGCGATACAGAGCAAGCCGTAGTCACACCAATTACATGGCGCGCCGCCGCATCCACGTTCTCGCCCACAGCGAAAATCAATCCAATTGACATGAAGGAAGTTCCATCGGGGCATTCCGCCTCCGAGCGAGATCCAGTTGGGCAGCAGGAACAGCGATCGCATCGAGCAGCAGGCCTATCATCGTGGCTTCACCGAAGGAAAAGCTGTGGGGCGGGAACAGGCAGGAGCCGAACTGCAATCGGTTCTCGACCAACTAGGACGAAGTCTCGCGACTCTCTCGTCGCTTCGATCGCGCATTCGGGGAGAAGCAGAAGGCGATCTTCTAAAACTGGCGATTTCCATTGCCCGGCGCGTGCTCCATCGCGAATTGACACTCGATCCGGAGTCGATCGAAGGCCTGATTCGGGTTGCACTCGATAAGCTCCAATCCCGCGAGCTGTGCCGGGTTCGCGTTCATCCCGATCAGGAACAGGCAATTCGCAACTCTCTCGAACGGTTCTCGAATTCGCAGAAAGTGGAACTGATAACGGATCCCTCTCTGCAGTGCGGCGACGTGCTATTCGAAACCGCGCATGGCAATTTGGATGCCTCCATCGAGTCGCAGCTTCGCGAAATTGAGCGGGGCCTGGCGGACCGCTTACGCCGCCTACCCGTCAGAGCCCGATCAACTATGGACTTCTCCGAAAAAGTCGAGCTGACCCCTTTCATCTGCCGATCTCGATCAGATCGACCTTTTGCCCTGGACCGGTCAGGTTACTGCCACGGTCGGATTGTTGATTGAATCGCAAGGTCCGGCGGCGGCAATCGGAGACTTTTGCGAAATTCGCGCGGCAAACGGCCGCAACATCCGGACACAAGTCATCGGATTTCGCAATGGACGCGTGCTAGCGATGCCCCTGGACGAGCCCGATGGACTGCAGTTGGGCAGCCCGGTTATCGCCCGCTCACAAGACGCCCGGCTGGCCGTGGGACCGGGGTTGCTTGGACGCATTCTCGACGGATTCGGACAGCCTATGGACGACGGCGCACCCATAGAGTCGTCCAGCAGCTATCCACTTTACGCACCTCCTCCAAATCCTCTCCAGCGGAAACACATCACGGAGCGCCTTGTAACCGGCGTCCGTTCCATCGATAGCCTGTTGGCATGCGGAAAGGGACAAAGAATCGGCCTGTTTGGCGGTAGTGGCGTCGGCAAAAGCACGCTGCTTGGCGCAATGTCGCGCAAAAATTCGGCACAGGTAAGCGTGATCGCCTTGATTGGTGAACGTAATCGCGAGGTCAAGGCTTTCCTCGAAAACGAGCTTGGCCCGGAAGGTATGAAGCGTTCAGTGGTGGTGGTGGCCACATCCGACCGCCCTGCTCCCCTTCGCATTCGAGCTGCGTATGTGGCCTTGGCAGCCGCGGAGTATTTCCGCGATCAAGGCGCGGACGTATTGTTCGTGATGGATTCCGTGACGCGTTTGGCGATGGCGCAGCGGGAGATCGGCCTGGCCGCCGGAGAGCCTCCCAGCCAGAAAGGCTATACTCCGTCCGTCTTTGCACTTTTGCCCAAGATTTTTGAGCGCGCCGGCAATTTCGGAACGGGGTCGATTACCGGCTTTTTCACCGTGCTGGTCGAAGGCGACGACTTCAACGAACCGATTTGCGACGCGGCCCGCGGCATTCTTGACGGGCATTTCATCCTCTCGCGAGATTTGGCTTCAGCGGGTCACTATCCGGCGATCGACATACTGAATTCCGTCAGCCGGCTATCCAACAAGGTGATTACGGAGGAAGAACTCGCGGCCAACCGCCGTATCCGCGAAGCTTTGGCAACCTACCAACAATCGGCGGATCTGATTCAGTTGGGCGCGCATGTCCAGGGCGCAAATCCGAATCTGGATCGCAGCATCCGCCTGCGGCCGCAGATTCTTGAATTCTTGCGGCAGGACGCGGAGGCCCACGCTCCGTTGGAGGAGACTCGCGAACGCCTCTTTGCCCTCGCCAAGGAGCTTTCATGAAGGCGTTCCAGTTCCCTCTACAACGGGTTCTCGAGTGGCGAGCGCTCCAGATGCGGACTGAGGAGGAAAAACTCTCCGCAATCCAAAACAAGCTGGCGGAGGTGCTTCATCGCGAGAATGCCCTGGTCGCCGCGCAGCTAAATGCGGAGATGAACCTGCTGGGACGGCAGGTGCTAGATGGATCTGAGTTTCGCGCCCTGGCGGCATTCCAGCTCCGCATCCGCAACGAACGGATTTCCTTGCTCGCAAGCCGCAGAAATTATGAGAGCCAGATCGCCGAGCAGCGAAAGCGTCTTCTCAAGGCGCGAAAAGACTGCAAGATTTTGGACAACCTTAAAGACAGACGCAAGAAAGCATGGACGTATCTGAGCGACCGCGAGTTGGAAAACACGGCCGCGGAATCCTACATTTCAAACTGGGCGCGCTCCATCGTCGAGAGTGAGGAGAGACCCACTTGAATATTTGCCTGCTTACAGAAACTCAGAGCGGCTGCTATAAATGGCGTGGCGCGATCCCCGCCAAGTATTTACGCCAGCGCGGTCACCAAGTCCAGATTCTCTCGAATCAGGACGCAATATGAGGCGCCGGACGTTCTGGTCCTATATCGAGCCGCATTTTCCCCAAGCCGTAAAAGTCGTCGAATGGTGCAAGAAGAACTATATCAGGATTGTCTTCGACACGGACGACGCCCTGGATCTGGTCCCGCCGGAGAACCTCAACTATAAGGCCGTGCAAGCCCGACTCCCCTTATATGAAACGCTGCTGCGCTCCGCGGACGTTGTCACCACCACCACCTCGGACCTCGCCAGCCATCTTCGACGGTGGAACCCCAATGTCGCCGTGATTCCAAATAGCATCGATCCCGATGAGTGGACCTGTCAGCCGCGAGACGGTGAAGCACGAGTGGGATGGACGGGAAGCCCTACCCATTTTGCCGATCTAGCCGTGGCCCTGGACGCCATTCGCGAGGTCCAGAAAAAACACCCGTTCACGTTCGTACTGCAAGGTATTTGTCAGGAATCGAGTCTCGACGAATTAATGGCCGTCCTGCAAGCGCGCTGGGGCCAAGCGCTCTTCGCGACCCCGCTGGGCAGATCCATCAAACACTTCATGGACAAACTGCGCGGCATCCGCTACGAGTTTCATCCGAATGTGCCCATAAATCAGCACCCGCAGAAGGTTTGCGACTTGAAGCTGGACATCGGCATTGCGCCCCTGCTCGACGACCCCTTCAATCGTCATAAGAGCTGTATTAAGTACTACGAATATGCCATGTCCGGCGCGGTCACGCTTGGCATCGCACGTCCTGCCCTACTCCACCGAGGTTCCGATCACTGCAAAAAATAACCGCGAGTCGTGGAAACGCAGGCTGGAAGAGCTTCTCCAGGCGGATCGGACGGCGCTCTGCCGCGAGCAGCGCGACTGGGTGATGGCGAACCGGAATATACAGAAGAACGTGGAGCTGTGGGAACAGGTTTTCGCAGGAGATCGATTCTATACCAGTAGCATCGTGGAGTCTTATCCCCTCCAGGAGGCCTATTGAACACCGGCATCGCCATCCTTGGAGCAGGGCCGACCGGAATCGGCGCGGCGCTCCGCCTGCTCGAATTGGGCCATACAAATTTCCAACTCATCGACTCAGCCGATGCCCCCGGCGGTCTAGCCTCGTCGCATCGCGATTCACAAGGCTTCACCTGGGACCTGGGAGGCCACGTTCAGTTCTCGCATTACCGGAAATTCGATGAGTACATGGATTTAGCCTTTCCTCCCGAAGGCTGGCTCTGGCATGATCGTGAAAGTTGGATCTGGCTGCGCGACCGTTTCATTCCCTATCCGTTTCAGAGCAATTTGCATCGCCTTGATCCAGCGGATCAGTGGACGAGCGATCCAAGGGCTTCTAGCTGCTCATCGCAATCCGCAGCGTCAGCCGCCCGACAATTTCCGCGACTGGATCCTGACGACATTTGGTGCCGGAATCGCAGATTTGTTCCTGCTCCCATACAATTTCAAGGTCTGGGCGCATCCGCTGGAAGAACTGGATTTCCGCTGGGTCGGCGAACGTGTTGCGACCCCGTCGCTCGATGAAGCGCTCCGGGCAATCTGTCTGCAGCAGGACCAAGTCTCCTGGGGACCGAACCGCCGCTTCCGCTTTCCTCTGCGCGGAGGCACCGGCGCAATCTGGCGGTCCCTGGGACAGCGGATTCCGCCCGCTCATCTCAAGATGTCCTCTCGCGTGGAGTCTATCGATGCCGCGCGAAGGATGATCACTTTCTCCGGCGGGCAACAATTGCGCTACCAACAGTTAATTAACACTGCTCCGCTCCGCTGGCTCTGCCGGACGATCGGAGATCCTAGCCTCTCCGCAACGGAGCGCCTCAAATCGTCAACGGTACACGTGATCGGGATCGGAATGCGCGGTCAGCCTCCTGAGACGATACGAAAAATGTGCTGGATGTACTTTCCGGCCGCGGATAGCGGCTTTTACCGGGTCACCGTTTTTAGCAACTACAGCCCTAACAACGTTCCCTCCCCCGGGGCAACCTGGTCGCTGATGGCGGAAGTTTCCGAAACTGCCCATCTTCCGCGAAATCGCGAGTGCCTGGTCGACGATGTTGTCACCCAGATGGTATCGATCGGACTGATCCCCGATCGCGATGCGATCTTAAGCCGATGGAGTACAGTGTTGGCGCCCGGCTATCCGACTCCTTCACTTGAGCGGGACTCGATCCTGCGTCATGCGCTCCCGGCTCTGGAAGATCGCGAGATCTATTCGCGGGGGCGATTCGGCGCCTGGAAATATGAGGTCAGCAACCAGGATCATTCGTTCATGCAGGGTATGGAGGTGGTTGACCGCATCCTGCTTGGGCGCTCCGAACCTACTCTTCAGCAACCGGATCGCGTGAACCAGGGCTACAATTCATTTCCCTACTCCGAGGAGGCAGCATGATGTTCAGGCCGCCCAGCAGTACACTTCTGGTTCTCGATCGCGCGGAGGCATTTCCCGGGACAAATGCGCCGCCGATTCCTGCCGTAACCGACTTGGTCGGCTACGACGCTCTGGTGAACTTCATTCGCAGGGAAGAAGTAGATCGCATGGAAGGCGACTTCCTGGAGATCGGCTGCTTCCTCGGTGGAGGCACGGCTAAGCTGGCGCGCCTTGCGCAAGCCACGGGAAAGCTGGTCTGGGTGATCGATGTCTTCGACCCCGGCTTCGACCATACCGCAAACACCAATGGAGATCGGATGGCCGACCTGTATCACGGCTATCTCCAAAGTTCGAGCCAGGAAGAAATCTTCCGCGCGGTCACTAAACCGTGGGCCGATCGCATCCGCGTCATCAAGGAAGACTCCAGAAAAGCTTCCTTGCCGGACGGAACGCGTCTGACCTTCGCTTTTGGCGATGGCAATCACGATCCCGTCTGGGTCAAGAACGACTTCCAACTGATCTGGAGCCATCTCCTGCCGGGAGGATGGGCCGGATTCCATGATTATGGCGGTGACCTCCCCGAGGTTACGGCGGCACTGGACTCGATGATGCACGACCACGCTGCTGAAATCGAACGCGTCGAAACCATGAAAGAACGATGGGTACTGCTGATCAAGAAGCGCAGCGCAGTTCCACAAACCTGACATTAAAGGATTCTCAACAATGAAATCGTCTCCGCGTTTGTCGATGAACTTTCTGCTAGGGCCTACCGGACCTATCCGCACGGGTGGCGCCGCCTGTATTCTGGAATACGCACGCCGCTTCCAGGCGCTGGGACATGACGTCTCCCTTACCACCTGGCCTCAATTTCTTTGGCCGGAGGCGGAGCCATTTCCAGGCCTCGATTTCGATATCCCCGTCCACTACGATGCCACCGCCCGGCGCGAATCACCTGCCCTATCATTTTCTCGACAAGACACCGCGCGATTTTCTTGGCGAACTGCGGTTCTTCTTGGCCTATACGCACCTCCTCACGCCGGCGATCCCGCAAGCCGACCTCATCATCGCTGCCAATTGGGAGGGCGTTATACCCGCTTGGCAAAGCGGGAAGGGTAAACCAGTGCATTTCCCGCAACACTACGATGAAGTTTTCTTTGCTCCGGATTCCAATCCGTCCGCGGGGCTGCAAGGGAATCCCTTGATAAAAATGCTGTGCCGCAATACCTTCCAAATGCCGGTCTACAGAATCGCCAACTCGAATTGGCTGGCCGGCGAATTCCGCCGCCGGTTTGCCGAAACAGTCCCGGTGGTTCAACACGGAATCGACGCCGACAGGTTCCACCTGCGGCCAAAATTGAGCGTCCAGGACGGCGTCATCCGAGTAGTGACGTATTGCCGCCCGGAAAAATGGAAGGGCTTCCAGGACGCCGTTCCCGCGATGGGAGAGCTCATGCGGCGCTATCCGAACAAGATCGCCTGGCACGTTTACGGCTTCCCGCACCCGGTTATCGGTCCGGAGAATGAACTTGCTCCCTATGAGTTTCACGGAGCTCTCGGTCACGACGATTTGAGCCGGCTCTACGCCGAAAGCGATATCGTGCTGTGCCCGTCCTGGTATGAGAGTTTCCCTCTTCCTCCGCTTGAAGCGATGGCCTGCGGCACATCCGTGATCACCACTCCCTACGGCACCGAAGGCTACGCCATTGACGGCCATACTGCGATTGTGGCCCGCCCAAGAGTAGTCTCGGACTTCGTCGTCGCACTCGACGGCCTGGTTCGCTTCCCTGAGCTCCGGCAACGGCTGGCCCGCAACGGGCGCGCCATGGCGGAGAGCCTGACCTGGGACGGCGCCGTCGCGGCACGAGAGGAGCTACTCTGGCGAATCCATCGTAATCAAATGCCGACCGGAGGGCTGCAAGGTTTCGATACCGGCATTATGGACGGATTGGGAACATCGTTTGACCGACTTGAGCGCCGAGGTGGGAGCCAAAGAGGGCGAACTGTTGCAGGGCGCCGATGATCGGCAATATGTCGTGGAGTCAGGCCGCCTTCGCCGAGTATTGAATCCATCCGCGATCGGTTTACCGTCAAATCCGACTCGGCCGCTGGATCTGCTCAGCCTGATGCGCAGCGAGCACGGTCCGGACATCACCTCAACTGCGAACTACTATGGGATACGAGCGTAAGAACGGAGCATGGCTAGCGCCGCGGAGCGCTGTCCAGGATTACGACCTCTACGCGACGGTTGATTGCCCGTCCGTCCGGTGTATCGTTTGAGCTCTTGGGATCGTAGGAACCAAAGCTCTCGACAGAAAGTCGCGATTCTGCGATTCCATACCGGCTGCTCAGCAGCGCCAGCAGGCGCAGACCGCGCGCTGCCGCCAACTCCCAGTTGTTCGCAAAGCGCCGGTTATGAATGGGAACGGCGTCTGTGTGCCCCACCAGGCTGACATTATTGGGTATCCTACTGAGCACATCTCCGATCGCGCTTACGGTTGCCAATGCATCGGCGTTGATTCGATCTTCACCCGGCGCAAACAGCAATGCCTGGGGAAGGCTCACCACGACACCGCGTGAATCGAGCTGTACATCCAGGTGGCTCTGTTCTAACTCCTGCTTGATCGCGGCCAGCGCGTTGCTCGGCCCTTGTGTCACAGGCGCCGTTACGGAAGCCTCAACAGGTGTCGGTGCCGGCGCTGGTTTCTTCTGTGAGTTCTGCAAAGTCTGCGCCGCCATCGCAACAAACAGAATCAGCAGAATGGTCAGGACATCCAGGTAGCTAACCATCCAGCGGTCGCGGCCGCTGTTTTGGCTTTGGAGGTAGGCCGGTTTCATTTCTGCGATTCCTGACGCAGGAAGCAATTCAGGCGTTCGCGAACCAGCGACGGATGCGTGCCATCGATCAGGCACAGTCCGCCTTCGACAATCATTTCTTCAATCTCGAACGTTTCCGCTACGCTGGCGCGTATCCGGTGGGCCGCGGGAAGGAGAATCAGGTTTGCCAGCGCCAGTCCGTACATGGTCGAGACAAAGGCAGTGCCAATACCGAAAGCGACCGAATTCATATTGGAGAATTGGCGAAGCACATCGATCAATCCCACCACCGTGCCAATGACGCCAATTGCGGGTGCGAATCCACCGGCTACTTCCAGCACCTTGGCATCCGCATCGCCTTGCCTCTCCCGCAATCGCAGTTTAGTTTCGAGAGTGGCTTGAAATTCGCTGCGGTTCTTCACGTCGACTGCCAGCGCGAGCATCTCCCGCAGGAAGGCGTTACTGACCTGCTCGATTCTCGGTTCTACTGCGAGCAATCCTTGAACTCGGGCGGTCCTCACGCAGGAGACGATTTCCTCCGTCAGCATTGTGCGATCGGTGGCGGGCTGCCGGAGCAGGCCCAACACCCGGCGAACCGCGTGAAGCAATGAATTTCGAGGCGTCGTTATCAGCGTGACTCCCAACGTTCCTCCCATGACGATCCATGCGGCGGTAGGTTGAAGGAAATAGCGCAGGTTCACTCCGGTCGAGGCGATCCCCGCGATGATAGTCGTTACTGCGATAGCGATGCCTGCCAGGATCCATCTATCCGGCGGAGTTCGCTTCGTCGTTTCATCGACGTAGTTAGTCAAGTCCGTACGGGCGGTTGAGGGTAAAGACACCGATAACTCCCGGATTGCCCATTGCAATCGCAGAGCCAACCTGCGGCTACAGCGAATGAAGGATCTCCGCGGCCTCATACGCCAATTCGGGCAGGATCTTGACACTACCCGCTAGAATTTTGCCGAAAACGCCCGCCTCGCGCAGTAAGGAGCGAGCGGCACGAGGTTTAATTGCCCGGCGCGGGCCACGTCGAAGATGCGGCTAGCCGGCTGGGCCAAGTCCCCGAGCATTGAAGCTATAACCGGGTCCGTACTAAAGGGATTTTGAGCGGGACTTAGGGTGGGTCCCCCTATGAATTGCAGACGCTTACAGGGTGGCGGGATCGGCCCTTAGGCTACATAATCGGGTTGTTCGGAGGCGCTTATGACGACACCATGCGAAGCTCTAAGGGGCATAAGTCTGACGAGTCTGACTCCGGGCTGCTTGATCGATCTTGAGACCAAGAGTCGTCATTACCGGATCGAATGCCTGGGAGGAGACACGATTCGCATCTCCGGCCACCCCGAACACTGCCCGCGTCCTGTGTCGGCGCAGCTGAAGGGCTCCATTAACGAGCATGGCGTGATAGAGCTGGGCCTTATTAAGCGCGGCATGCGGATTATGTTTCGTCTGAATGAACATCTCTCCATGACGACTTCGACGGTTATTAGTGTTCACGTGGACCAGCCGAAAGTGGACCAACCCAAAGGCGTTCAGCAGTACTCCGACGGTCTTCTGTCGGGATCGTACCCGATACCGCATTAAGGCTCAATGAACGATAATCGGCGTCCCGCCATGGCACGGCGCGGGACGGTTGTCACACTTTCAACGGCGGAACCAGAGTTTTCAGAAACTCATGGGCCACGTGGAACCCGCGTTTGTACTGTTCAGTGAAGTTTCCCTGCTCCATCGCAGGATAGTAAAACTGATCTTCGTTCTCGATATTCATCGCGCCGCTGTATCCCGCTTCGGAGAGCACTGAGAAGAAGCCTTTCCAATCTACTGACCCGTAGCCGGGTACGCGGAATCGCCACCAGCGTTGGTTATCCACCGGCTGAATCCCGGCGCGCCGTACGACATGCCAGAGAATTTCGGTGTCTTTCAAGTGCACGTCGTAAATCTTGTCGACGAAATCGCGCGCCGCCTGCACCGGGTCCATAAATTGCCATACCAGGTGCGAAGGGTCGAACTGCAGACCGACGTGGGGCGAGCTCTGGAACGCTTTGAATAGCGCTTCCCATCCTACCGGACCGGTTGCGATGTTCGGACCGCCCGCGTAAGGCTCCCACAGAATCTTCACCTTGTTTTTCTCGGCCAACGGGAAATATTTCTCGGTATAGACTCTGACGATCTCATCCACTTGCTGCTGCAGGGGCTTCGAGCGGTCGGTCCCGGACTGTCCACCGATCGCCGGAATCCCCATCTTCCCGCACAGTTCGATGCATTTCACCGTGAAATTATTCTGCTGCTGCCGCTTCGCCGGATCGGGATCGATGTGATTGCCGTCGCACGCCAGCGAAGACACATAGATTCCGGCCTTGGCGATCTTATCCTTGATCGCGGCGATGCGGTTGTCGTCCAGCTGGTCCGGGTCAAGCCGGAGCTCCATGCTGGTGAAACCTTCGGCCTTGACGAATTCGAGATTCGCGTCGGAATAGGAGCACAAAACTCCCAACTTCGGCTTCCAGTTCGGAAAGGCGGGCCGCTGCGCCTGGGCGGCGACGGCTGCGGATACGGCGGTAAGAATGGTGCGTCTAGAGATAGCCACCGCTCGACAATAACCCGACGGACGAGCCATTGCAACCCGCATTTGCGATACTATAAACCGAATTCAGGCGCCGAGTAGAGGTCACTGCCATGCCACAGGTACAGCGAACACCCGAAGTACACGACGTCGTTGTCATCGGCTCCGGAGCCGGCGGCGGCACCGCCGTCAAAGTACTCACCGACCTCGGCCACAAGGTCACGCTCCTCGAAGCGGGCCCCATGCTCGATCCCAGCAAAGACTTCAAGGAACACATGTGGCCCTGGGAAGTCGACCACCGCGGCGTTGGCCCCAACGCTGAAAATTACTTCGGCAAAGACATTTATCCGTTCGGCTATTTCCTCGCCCCTAACGGCTTCTGGGACCTCCCCGGCGAACCCTTCACCGTCGCCGAAGGCAATTCATTCCGCTGGTTCCGCTCCCGCATACTGGGCGGCCGCACCAACCACTTCGGCCGCATCTCGCTGCGTTTCTCGGACTACGATTTCAAGCCCCAACAATTCGACGGCCTTGGCACCGATTGGCCCATCACCTACGAGGAAATGTCGCCCTGGTACGACAAGGCCGAAGAATTCATCGGCATCACCGGCACCCGCGAAGGCCTCCGCACCGCGCCTGACGGCAAATTCCTGCCGCCGATCGCACCCCGCGTTCATGAGCAACTCATCCAGCGCGCCGGGAAAAAACTGAACATTCCGGTTATCCCCTCGCGCATGGCCATGTTGACGAAGTCCATCAACGGCCGCGCCGCCTGCCACTATTGCGGCCAGTGTGGACGTGGATGCCGCACCGCATCGGCGTTCAGCTCCAGCCAGGCCATGATTTTCCCCGCCATGAAAACCGGACGGCTCAACATCATCAGTGGAGTGATGGCGCGCGAGCTTCTCGTCGATAGCTCCGGCAAAGTCAGCGGCGTATCATACGTCGATAAAGCGACGCGCACCGAGAAGACCATCCGGTGCAAGGCCGTCGTGGTCGCCGCCAGCGCCTGCGAATCCGCCCGCCTGCTCTTGAATTCGAAATCCTCGCAATTCCCCAACGGACTCGCGAACGGTTCCGGGCAAGTGGGCCGTAATCTGACGGACACGGTCGGCCACGCCGTCAGCGGCGTCATTCCCGCGCTCGAAGGCATGCCCCGTCATAATAGCGATGGCATCAGCGGCATGCACGTCTACGTTCCGTGGTGGGAGCTCGACAAGAAGAACAAGGATTTCCCCCGCGGGTATCACATCGAAATCGGCGGCGGCTTCGGCATGCCCCAGATTGGCACCTTCAGAAATGTCGCGGCGAGAACCGAAGGCTACGGGACCAAATTAAAGGATGATATTCACCGCTTCTATGGCAGCCAGGTCAACTTCTCCGGCCGCGGCGAAATGATCCCGAACGAGCATTCGTTCTGCGAAATCGATCCCGCGCAGGTCGATCAGTGGGGTATCCCGGTCCTCCGCTTTCACTGGCAATGGAGCGACAACGAAGTCCAGATGGTGAAGCACATGCACAAAACCTTCAAGGACTTGATCGAGACCATGGGCGGGCACGTCACGTCACCCGATCTGCCCCCAGACGCCGTGAAGGCCGTTTCCGTCGGCGGCGAAATCATCCACGAAGCCGGTACTTGCCGGATGGGCGATGACCCCAAGGCCAGCGTCCTTAATAAATGGTCGCAGGCGCACGAAGTACCCAACCTGTTGGTGGTGGATGCCGCTCCCTTCAACGGCAACCCCGACAAGAACGTGACGCTCACTATCGTCGCCAACGCGTGGCGCGCCGCCGCGCACCTCGCCGATGAGATTACGAAAGGAAACGTGTAGGTTATGGAAGACACTTCTCGCCGCGAATTATTCAGGATCATCGGCGGTTCCCTCGTTCTCACGGCCGCCGGCTCAGGGGTCCTTTCGCCGGCCCTCGCGCAGCACGTCCACGCCGAGATCGCAGCCGTGAAGTCGCTCAGCGGAGGACCGAACTACGTCCCGAAGAAATTCACCCCGCACAATTTCCTGACACTCAAGAAGCTCGGCGACATCATCATCCCAGGCGCTTCCGAAGCGGGAGCCGCCGAGTTCATAGATTTCCTCTCCAGCCACAACGCGGAGCTGGCCGCGATTTTCAATGGGGGCTTCGGCTGGCTCGATAACTACATGCAGAAGACCTATGGCGCGGATTTCCTGAGCGCCACTCCCGGCCAACAAACCGAATTGCTGGACAAGCTCGCGTACGAGAAGAACAGAACACCTGAAACCGCCCCCGGAGTCCACTTCTGGACCTGGGCCAGGAACATGGTTGTCGACGCCTACTACACCAGCCCTGCGGGCGTGAAAGACCTCGGCTACATGGGCAACGGAGCCATGAAGGTCTTCAGCGTTCCCCAAGAAGCCGTCGATTACGCGATCAAACGCAGCCCCTTCGCCAACGAAGGCTAAGTATTCGTATTTGGCCATCTCTCTGGGCGCTCGCCGGCGACGCAACGTGATGATGCGCACTTCAGGGCTTCGGAAACTACTTCCGAAGCGGAGGAACGGCATCGTGTTGGGAATGAAATCCATGGGTGACCGCAACATCCTGAAAATGAGCGGCCGCGCACGCCCGTGGAGTGCGTGGCCATCCTGCGAAAATACGGCGGCCCGTAAGCATGGCCGCTCGCCGCCGTCAGACTTCAACTACTTCTTCAAAAACTTCCTGCCGCATACGAATCCCGGCGGCTACTAATTTTTCGTAGAACTTGGGCCGGATGCCGGTCGCCGCGAAACGCCCTATCACCCTGCCGTCCGGATCGATACCGCGCTTCTCGAACACAAACAGATCCTGCAGCGTAATGATGTTGCCTTCCATCCCGGTCACCTCCGTAATCCCGGTAACGCGGCGCGAGCCGTCGCTAAAGCGCGCGGCCTGAACCAGCAGGTGCACGGCGCTGGCAATCTGCTGGCGAATGGCGTTTACTTGCATGTTCGAATTGGCCATCGACACCATTACCTCCAGCCGCGAGATCGCGTCGCGCGGGGAGTTCGCGTGAATCGTCGTCAAGGACCCGTCGTGGCCCGTGTTCATGGCCTGCAGCATGTCGAGCGCTTCCTCGCCGCGAACCTCGCCCACCACGATGCGGTCCGGGCGCATGCGGAGGCTGTTGATCAATAATTCGCGCTGCCGCACCGCTCCCCCGCCTTCAAGGTTCGCCGGGCGCGTTTCCAGGCGCACCACATGCGGCTGCTTCAGCTGCAATTCGGCGGCGTCCTCAATCGTCACAATCCGCTCTTTGGCATTGATGAAGACCGAAAGCGCATTCAGCAGAGTGGTCTTGCCGGAACCGGTACCCCCGGAAATGATGATGTTGAGTTTAGCCTTCACCGCCGCTTCCAGCATCTCGATCATCCCCTGCGTCATCGCCTTGCGCTCCACCAGGTCGGCCGGCATCAGCTTGTCGGTCGAAAACCGCCGGATCGAAAGGATCGGACCGTCCACCGCCAGCGGCGGAATGATCGCATTCACGCGCGAGCCGTCGCTCAAGCGCGCGTCCACCATCGGCGTCGATTCGTCGATGCGGCGCCCCACTTGGCTGACAATCTTATCGATGATGCGCAGCAGATGCTGATCGTCGCGGAAGGCTACATTGGTCAGCTCCAGCAAGCCGCGCCGCTCCACGTAAACGTGCTTGGACGTATTCACCAGAATGTCGGATATGGTGGGGTCTTTCAACAGTGGCTCGAGCGGCCCCAGCCCAAACACCTCGTCCAGCACTTCATCGCAGATCTGTTGTTTTTCGGTCGAGCTGAGCAGCGTGGGCTCGCCGTCGATCAATCCCAGCAGCGCCTGGCGCACTTCGCTGCGCATCTTCTGGTTGTCGATGCTCGCCAGCGCATCCAGGTTGATCTTGTCCACCAGTTTGCGGTGGAGCGTGAACTTCAGCTCCTGATACTCGGGCGTCGGAGTGCTCTTCGGCCGCCCGGAAGCCTTAAGTAGCCGCTGCTCCCAGGAAGCCTGCTGCGCGCTCTTATTGCTCTTGTCGATAGTGGAAAACATGCAAATCCATCAATTCTTGCCGGTCCATCGCTTACTCTCGCACCGCGATTCGCGGACTTTGCCGGGAGCTGCTTCGCAGCCGCGGCCCGCCTGGGATGTGAAGAGTTTGAAGGCTCTGAAGATCAGCTCATCGGCATCCCAGGGCCCCAGCAGGAAATCCCAGTTTGGTTCGGGTATCCCGGCTTCGCGCCGCAGCAGGGTCTCGGCCGAGCCTACAAAGAGGATAGGCTTCGGGCTATCCGAGGCCACTTCGCTGTTGACCCAGGAAAAGATTCCCTCGCCCTGGCAAACATTCACCACTCCGGCGTGGAAGGGCTGCAGGGTGTCGTTATCGGGCAGATCCTGGAACGCCCGGCAGCGCGCCCGCGCGTGCTCCAGCGCTCGCGTGATTCGCGCGGCTTCCGCCGCTTCAAAGCCGATCACCGCGAAGCTCTTGTTCCCCAGCATCTCGCGTATCACCGGCGGCAGGTCCGGAGTATCCCTCCTGCCGCGCACCGCTTGCGAAAACAATTGCCGCATGCCCAGCAATTCCGCGCGCAACCGGCTGACGCATTCCCCGGCAGCGAGCATCGCGCGAGCCTGCAGGCTGCTCCGGCGCCTCTCGCCCGGATCCGCCAGGTAGTCTTCGATCCCCCGCGCCTTGCGCGCAATCTCGGCGAAACCCAGCATGCCGGCGATCCCCGTCCAGTGATGCACCGTCCGCTGCACCCGGTCGAGATCCAGCCCTTGCGCCAGCCGCGCCAGCAAGCGGCCGCTCTCTTCCTCGCCTTCCACCAGGAAGTTGGACCGCATCTCGGCCAGCAAGTCGTGGTAATCGCCTGGCTCGAACGCCGGCTGGGTCGCCTGGCGGGCTCCCAGGTGCAACTTGACGGTCGCCGGGAGCGTGCGCGTGTCGACCGGCTTGGTGATGTAGCCGCTGCAGCCCGACGCTTGGGCCTTTTCCTCGTCGCCCGGCATGGTGTAAGCCGTGCAGGCAACCACAATGATGTCGCGGGTAGCCGGATCCGATTTCAAGCGCCGCGTCAGCTCGAAACCGTCGGCGCCCGGCAGTTGCACATCCATAAGAATCAGCCGCGGCCGGAATTCGGCCAGAACTCTATCCACCTCCGGCCCGTCGCCCGCCGTGCGGATCTCATAGCCGTCCGGCGCGAGCACCGCGCGCATCAGTTTTAGATTGACCGGGTTGTCGTCGACGAGGAGAACCGGTTCGCTACCCATGCGGAAACATATCGTTTCAGGATCGGAAAGTGTGAAAGGAGTGAGAATCTCAGCATCCCCCGGAAAATCCCGACATGCCTAAAATTAGGCCGCGCGCGCCGATAAGGCACTGCAAGGAAGTTTGCAATGCCGACTCAACTCTTTGCTCTGATACTTGAAGACAACCTTGCCGATTTTGAACTGATCGCGCACGAACTGGCTCGCTTCGGATTTAGCGCCCTCTGTAAGCGGGTTGAGACCGAAGCGGACTATACGGAGCGGCTCCGGGAGATGCCGGATATCGTCCTGGCCAACTATTCGCTCGCGGGCTTCGACAACCTGCGCGCGCTGGAAATTTTGCACCAGTCAGGACTGGTAATCCCCTTCATCGTGCTTACCGGGACCTTCGGCGAGGACCAGGTGGTCGAGTGCATGCAGAAGGGCGCTACCGACTATCTGCTGAAGGATCGCATTTTGCGGCTGGGACCGGCTGTCGAGCGCGCGCTCGAAGAAGGGGAACTACGCCGCCAGAAGATCGCGGCGGACGAAACTTTGCGCCGCCAGAACATCCAGCTCGAAGAGCAATATCACCGTGCCCAAGCGTCCAGCCGCATGAAGAGCATTTTTCTCGCGAACATGTCGCACGAATTGCGCACGCCTCTCACCGCTGTCATTGGTTTCGCGGAGCTGCTGGTCGACGGCAAAGTCGGGCCCCTCGCTCCCCAACAACTGGATTTCACGCGCGACATTCTGGCCAATGGCAAGCACTTGCTCAGCCTGATTAACGATGTACTGGATCTCGCTCGCGTCGAATCCGGCTCCATGGCTTTCCTTCCCGAGCGGCTGTGTCTGCCGGACCTGATTCGGGAAACCATCGCGGGGTTCAGGCTGCAGGCGGCCGAGCGGAATATAACCCTGACCACCGATGTGCAAATGTCGGCCATCGAAGTCTTCCTCGATCCCCGGAAATTAAAGCAGGTCCTGCTCAATTATGTTTCGAACGCGCTCAAATTCACCCCCTCCGGCGGCCGCGTCACAGTGCACGCTCGCTTTGAGGAGGGGTCCACCTTTCGCCTCGAAGTAGAAGACACCGGCATGGGAATCGCGGCCCAGGATATCGGCCGTCTATTTCAGGACTTCCATCAGCTGGGCGGCGGTCTTTCGGGTGAAGTCCAGGGCACCGGCTTGGGACTGGCCCTCACCAAGCGGCTGGTCGAAGCTCAAGGCGGCAAAGTAGGCGTGGTAAGCCAGTCCGGCAAGGGCAGCAGGTTCTATGCGGACTTGCCGTGCTCCACGGAGTGGATTCAAACCGATTTGAAACGCCTTCAGCAGGCTGCCAGCCGCCAATCCCGCCGCGAAGTATCCCGAAGCCGAGCCGCAGGTCGCCGGAGCTTCCTAAAGTAGCCGCCGGCTTCTCATACTCCGGGCGCGCCCGCCGAAGAGGCAAAGGTAGCTGACGGGGTTACCGGGAAAACGATTACCGGCAACAACCGAGCTGCCAGGCGGCGCCGAAGCCCCGGCACGGCCAATAGCGAGGAGACGCAGTGGAAGAAAATACGCTCACGGTTCTGCTGATTGAGGACAGCCCGCAATTCGCGCAACTCGTGCAGCACTGGCTCGCCAGCGTCCCCGGAAGCACCGGGCTTTGTTCTAAATTGGACCGATTCCCTCGCCGATGGCCTGAGCCGTCTCGATCGGGGTGGCGTCGACGTCATCCTTCTGGATCTTGGACTCCCCGATTGCAGCGGCCTCGAAACCTTCATCCAAGCCCGCGACCGCGCCCTCAAGACGCCCATCGTGATCCTCAGCTCCGCCGACAGCGAGTCGCTGGCGCTGCAGATGATTCAGGAAGGGGCCGAGGATTACCTGGTCAAAAGCAGTTGCGATGCCGAATCGCTCGCGCGGGCCGTACGGCGCGCCGTGGTCCGGCGCAAGTCGCACGCAGTTGCGCCGGCTTCTTCCACCCTCAGCCGCGTCATCAGCGTCGTCGGCGCCAAGGGAGGCGGCGGAACCACCACCGTTGCATGCACCTTGGCCGCTGAACTGCGCCAGCAGACCGGCCAAAAAGTTCTCATCGCGGACCTGGATTCGAGCGGCGGATTAGTATCGTTTCTCACCGGCATCGAATGCCAATATTCTATACGCGACGCCATCGGCAACCTGCAGCGTCTGGACGCTGCCGTTTGGGAATCCATCGTGGCGCGGAATCCCGACGGGCTGGAAGTGATTTGCTCGCCCAACCCCGGCCAGGAGGAAATCGATAACGGCCGGCTGCGGGAAGTCCTGGATTTCGCGCGGCCGCTCTACGCCTGGACCGTACTCGACCTGGGGCGCCTCAACTACAAATCGGTTAATCTGCTGGGAGCGGACGGCGAAGTGTTGGTGGTCACCGCCGCCACCATTCCCGCCTTATACAACGCCAAGCGCGCGGTCGAGACCTTGCTGGCCGCCGCCATCGACGTGGACCGTATCCGTCTCATCGTTAACCATATAGGCGGAAAGCACGAGATGTCC
Source organism: Bryobacterales bacterium (assembly GCA_963779075.1). Classification (GTDB taxonomy): domain Bacteria; phylum Acidobacteriota; class Terriglobia; order Bryobacterales; family Bryobacteraceae; genus Palsa-187. Next base: position 226,149 of record CAVZWS010000003.1, on the reverse strand, counting down.
CTGGAAGACCTGCAGAGTATGTTTGGCGTTCTTGTATACGCCACGGTGCCGAGCGACGAGTCCGAAGTGCATCAGGCGTGCGTTCAAAAAAGATTGCCGGGCGTGCAAAGCCAACTTCGAAAGGCTATTGCCGCGCTGGCGCGGAAAATGACTGGAATGCCGGAGCAGCGTAAAGGCAGCGCCCTGACGTCGCTGGTTTCCTTCGCCCGATTCCGCAGACCCGCCGGGGACGCAGCGTCGTCCTCCAATTGAGAGTGCAGCATGGACCAGGGCCCAACCGTCCTTCTGATCAACGAAGACTCCGCCGTCATCGATTCGATTCAGCGCGTACTCGGCGGCCAGGCGAGTCGCTTCAAATTGCGGCGCGTCGCGGACGTGCCCACTGGCCTCGCGCGTATCTGGGGCGGCGGAATCGATCTGGTTTTGCTGAATCTGCCGGCCAGCGCGAACCCGGCCGAAATCGGTGGATGCGCGGAAAATCCTTTGGCTCCGTTCCGCGAATTGCAGGAGAAAGCGCAAGGCGTACCAGTGGTGGTCCTCTGCGATTCCGCCGGCGAAGATCTCGCCCGGACCGCGGTCCAGCATGGCGCGTCGGCTTATCTCCTTCGCGAAGCCTTCGAGCCGGATCTTCTCGAGGTGCTGCGCTCGGTTGCGGGGAAAGCCGCGCTTTCTTCCACTATCCTGCGAACTCTCACGCCCGCCGGGAAAGGCGGCAAAATCATCGCTTTCATGGGTGCTAAGGGCGGAGTAGGCACAACCACCGTGGCCTTGAATGTGGCCGCCGCCCTGGCTGGCCACCGGCGCGTGATTCTAGTGGAATTGCACGCGGAATTGGGATCTCTTCCTCTCTACCTTCAACCCCATCGCTCCATGCGGGACATCGGGGATCTTCTGGCCGCGCCGGATCGGGCGGACGAAACCCCGCTCCGCCATTTGGAATCCTGTCTGTGGCCGGTTAAGAATGTGCCGGGGCTGCAGGTGTTATATGGCTCACGAAGTCAGCAGAATTCCGGCCCGCTCGATCCCGGCAATGCGACCGGCATTCTGGCGCTTGCAGCGGAAATCGCGGATTACGTTATCGTCGACCTTCCGGCATCGCTCTCCGAGACCAATCGCGTGGTGCTTGAAAATTCCGCCTGCCTGGCGCTGGTGGTCGAGCGAGACCCAATCTCCGTCCAGTCCGCAAAACTGATTCTCAGCCGGGTGGATTCCTGGAAAGCCGGGAAACTCACCATCGGCGCCGTGATTGTGAATCGCGCCGCCCTGGTCTCGCCCATGCCCTTGGGGGAGATCGATGCGGAGCTCCACATAGCAACGTTGGGCGTGGTCCCGCCGGCGCCCGATCTGTGCGCAGCCGCGCAGCATGCCCACTCCCCCATGGTGACGCTCGATGCCGAGAGCCTCGCATCCATGGCGATGCGCAACTTGAGCCGGGAGATTGAGGATTTGGTGCCGTCGGCCCGGCTCCCCGAGCGCGCCGAAGACGGCCACTCGGCAGCCTAGCACGCTCGGCCAAGAAATGACCCGCGCCGGAGTCCGTTAGAAGCCGGACTTGGTGCAAAAGATGCCCTCGCGCTCGCTTGGTCCCATCCAGTCCCGGCGGAAACCGTGATTCCTCCGGCCGCGGAACTGCCGCAGGCCCTGGTTTCTGACTACCTCCAGAGCTGCCGCAGCGATCTTGCCCAACTAAAGGCAGCCCTCGCGGCGGGCGAATATGAGACGGCGCGCCGCTTGGGCCACCAGATGAAGGGGACGGGCAAGCCCTACGGCTTTCCCGGCCTCACCCAGGTCGGCCGAGCGATCGAATGGGCCGCGTTTAAACGATCGGCTCCTGAACTCGACAGCCGGATTCAGCTGCTGGAAGTCTGCTTGAACAGCATCGAGCTCGCCTCCGAGCGGGACTGAGAACCCGCACACCGGGCCCTATTGGGCACAGCTCCAGCGGACGGGTTTCCGGCATATTCCCGCACTATGCTCACGAATGTCCGAGTGTCAATCGGCTTGGTAATATAACCGTCGCATCCCGCCGCTCGCGCGATTTCCTCGTCCCCTTTGATGGCCGAAGCCGTGAACGCGACGATCGGCACACCGCCCAGGGAGCCATCCCGGCGCAGATGCCGCGTTAGAGCCAGCCCGTCCATGCCCGGCATCTGGATATCCATCAGAATCATATCCGGGACGCGCGTCTCTAGCGCCAGCAAGGCTTGTTCGGCATTCTCGGCGGTCCGCACCTCGAATCCGTCTTCCATCAGCAGGAACCGCGTCAGCTTCAGATTGGGAAGGCAGTCATCCACCAGCAGTATCGATTTATTCATCATCTGCGTCCTCTGCCTTCTCATCGGCAATCTGGGCACCCAATAGATCGCCAATTTCGGCCTATGATATTTTCCCCATCTCTGCGCACAATAGATCCCATGGAGCGCAATTTCTTGTTTCGGGCACTGGCCTGGCTGGGCCGCCACGAACTGGGTACTCTCCTCGCAATCGGAGGCTTGGCCGCAGGCGTCTGGCTCTTCGCCGCGCTTGCCGACGAGGTCATGGAAGGGGGCACCCGCAAACTCGATCGCACTCTGCTTCTCGCCCTGCGCCGGCCCGGCGATCTTGAGCCCCTCGGCCCACCCGCCCTGCTGAATGCCGCCCGCGACATCACCGCCCTCGGCGGCCCGGCCGTCCTGACGCTGCTCACCGCCGCCGTAAGCCTGTTCCTGGCGCTCGACGGCAAGAAGCACATGGCGCTGTTCGTCTGCGGGTCCATCGGAAGCGGCCTGCTGGTCAGCAACCTTCTCAAGGACTCCTTCGACCGCCCGCGCCCCGACATCGTTCCGCACGAAGTTTACGCCGCCTCCTCCAGCTTCCCCAGCGGACATTCCATGCTCTCCGCTCTCACCTATCTCACGCTCGGAGCGATCCTCGCCCGCTCGCACGACAGTATGCTCCTCAAGGCCTACTTCCTGTTGATCGCCGTGTTCCTCACCGTGCTGATCGGCGTCACCCGCGTGTACCTGGGCGTGCATTGGCCCACCGACGTGCTTGCCGGCTGGACTGCCGGCGCCGTCTGGGCCCTCCTCTGCTGGCTCCTCGCACGTTGGCTGCAGAGCCGCCACGCCCTCGAACCCGAAGCCGAGCGCTAGCCCGCAGTCGGGCGAGCCCGCCGATCCGCAACTTACACCGCATCGCGGCCCGCGCCGCAAGCCTCTAACTCGCCTGCGCCGTTTGAATCAGCGCGCGAATGTACCCGTAGCAGTAAGCGAAGGACTGCAATCCACGCGGATCGCTAGCCGCCTCCGGCACGTGATCCGGCATCAACATGTACGGATAACTGACTTCCTTATACACCTGAATCGCCTTGACGAAATCCACGTCGCCCTCATCCGGATATGTTTCCACGAAATCGTCGCGATGGCCCGCGGATGTTCCGGAAGTGCACGTTAAAAATCTTCCCGCGCGACCCGAAATATCGGATCACGTCGAAAATCTCCGTGCCCGGGTTTTGCAGCATTTCCGAAACTGTCCCCTGACAGAAATTGAGGCCGTGATACGGACTCTCTCGAATGCTCACCAGCCGCTTCAGCCCATCCACCGTTCCCAGCACGCGCACCACGCCCTGATAGCCTTCCGGCGGATACGCCCGGATCGTGTGGATGGCATGCCATGCGGATCTTGTACTCCTGCGCCACCGGAATCACGCGATCCAGAAAATAAGTGATCCGTTCCCACGCCGCATCCGCGTCCACTTTGCCCGCGCGCGTCAGCGGCGTCGCCGGGTGCGCCTCCTTCAGGCGCCACGTGCTATACCTCGCATCCCCCCGCCCCGGAGTGCGCTCCGTGCGGATCACGCCCAGCAGGCTCATGTTGTATTTAATCGACGGAATCCCCGCCGCGGCGCAATTCTTGATCATGGTTTGCAGCGACTCGATATCCCGATCGCGCTGCGGGCTCTCGGCCAGCATGATGGCAGGATGTTTTTCCTTGTCGATATGGCTCGACTCCAGAAACGGCGGAGCCGTGCAATCCACCGTGATGCCGTTCTTCTCCGCCAGCTCGCGCATCTGCTTGAGCTCATCGACAGTCGCGTAAATCCGGTCGCCGGCGATCTCGGGATATCCGCAAATGTTGCGCACTCCGTAGCGCGCCAAGTACTTCAAGTGCGTGTCATTAGTGGGCGCGCTCTGGCAACCGAGTTTCATCAGCGCGCGTCCCGGCGTGGCGGCGGCCACCGGTCTAGGAGCCAGGCTCGCAGCCGCGGCCGCTCCGGAAACAGTTACAAATCGTTCGGCGATTCATCAGCGTTTCACTCCTCCCGATTCGAAATTACTATACATCTTCTCGCGCGGCGTCGAAATACCACGATCAATGTGGCAGCCGCGGCCTCAGGAATCCGTACAGCCAGGTTCCAGCCAGCGCGCTGCCGATGGCGACGATCATCACGGTCATGCCATTTCCCACCAGCGCGAACAGCGGTCCCGGGCAAGCTCCCACCAGCGCCCAGCCCAGGCCGAAGATGGTCCCCCCGGCCGCGTAGCGAATGCCTAGTCCCATGCTCTTAGGCGGAATTGTGATCGTCTCTCCCGCGATGGTCTTCAACCGCAGCCTCTTGATGAGCGCGACCGAAATGGCCGCCATCATAATCGCCGACGCGATGATCTCGTACATTCGAGGAGACTGGAAGCGGAACATCTCCTGGATGCGGAACCAGGAAAGCACCTCGGACCTGGTGAGCGTGATCCCGAAAGCAACGCCGAGAAGAAGATACGCTAGCCACGTGACAGCGGATCGGACCCGCGCCCGTGGCGGATGGATAACGTTGGTAGCTGTGGTTGGCGTAGTGGACATGGCTGGTCAAAACATCAGGGGAAGAATGAAATGTGTTGCGAGCAGACCGCCGGCGAAGAAGCCCGCCACCGCGACCAGAGACGGCAACTGCAAGTCCGCAAGACCGGAGATCGCATGACCCGAAGTGCAGCCTCCGGCATAGGCCGTGCCGAAGCCGACCAGAAAACCGCCCAGAACGATCGACACAAATCCTTTGAGTGTAAGCAGCACCGGCCACGCGAACACTTCACGCGGCGCCAGCCCGGAGAAGTCGTGAATGCCCAGACTCGTCAAAGCGATCCTGGTCTGCTCCGAGATCGCGACATTATGAGACCCACCCCATCGCGAAGCCAGGAAGCCGCCCACCCCGGTACCGGCCGCGAAAAGGAGATTCCACCAGCCGGTTCGCTTCCAGTCGTAGCGAAAATGCTCCACGCTGCCGGGCAGGATCGCGGAACACAGATGCCGCAGGTTGCTCGAAACACCAAACATCCGGTTGCCGACAATCAACAGCGCGGGCACAAACAATCCGATCACCGGACCAGCAATGTACCACGGCCAAGGGTCAGCGAAGAAACCTTCCATGTCGAACTGCCTCCTGGGACCCAATTAGTCTACATCTCCGCGTCGGTCGAGTCCAAATGGTCGGAAGCTTTCGCTAACGTCAAACCGCTCGGAACGCGAACACCCAATTTTCTGAATCCGCGGCTCCGATCTGTGGATCTGCGTCCAGCTATCGCAATGTGGTTTTGTCCCCCCTACCTTACAAAATAATCCGCCTTCCCCATCTCCGCCGGCACCGCCACATCGAAGAACCCGATCATCATCTCGTCCCAGCTCTGCTGCCCGTACCGCACCTCGGCCGACGGGTCCGGATTCCGCGGATTATTCGCCGAATTATCGAACCATCCCGTCCACTCCAACCGCGTCCCTTTCTTCAGCGCCAGCGGAGTCGCCAGCCGGTAGGTCATCTGCCAGTAAAAATCGTAGTGGCTCACTTTCAGCAGCGTCTCCGGCAGCCCGTTGTCGCCGATGCGCGTATATTCGAACGCCTTCCCGCGCAAGTGCATGTGCGGAAAAAATCCTAGCAGCAGCGCGTCGTTCGGCAGCGTGCCTCCCACGCGCACGCGGTAATCCCGCTCGCCCGGCGGAATCGTGAACGTGTCGTTGCCCATCTGCAGCGTCAGCACCGCCTTTTCCGGCGGCGACTTCGCGAACACCAGCCCCACCCGCTCTCGGTCCGTCGTGGCCTTGCCGTTCGGCGTGTAGTGAATCTCAAACACCAGATCGGACCCCGCCTTCACCCGCTTGGCCATCCCCTGCGGCCACACGTCAGGCGAACTCCCCGGCGCGTACACCGTCAAAATGTCGGCCTTGGTCGGCCCTCCCGCCCACGTCGATCCCGGCTCGCGAATGTACACCACCACGTGATGCACCACCGCCCGATTGCCCGATCGCACTTCCACGCCTTGCACCCAGCGGTCTTCCGTGAACCCCGTCGGAGCCGCAAAATACTGATACTCCACCGCACCCTTCGCCGGCACCTCGAACGCGCGCGGCATCTCCACCACCTGATCCGGCGCGCCGCCGTTCAGCCGAAGATTCCATCCCCGCGTCCACTCGCGCGCCTTCGGAGCGTCTTTCACATCACCCTCCGCCGCCCCCGTCGATGCCCACGCGCCGAAGGTATCGATCTCCGCCGCTGTCAGCGACCGGTCATTGGCGAACTTGCCGCAGCATGGATCGGCAAACCACGGCGGCATCTTGCGTGTTCGCGTCGCCTCGCGGATCGCCTTCGCCCACGGCCGCGTTTCGCGATAAGTGACCAGCGGCATCGGAGCCATCTCACCCGCGCGATGGCACTCCTGGCAGCGATTTTGCAGGATGGGAAGAACGTCGCGATAAAACGTCGGGGACGCCGCGAGCGCTGGTATCGCGACCAAGATCCACGCCCACCACATATTTCTGAGTATACGGCCCACGTATACTGCCGAATGGGGCGACCTAAGCAACATGAAGCACGTTCTGATCCTCGGCTGCGGCTTCACCGGCCAGCGCGTCGCCCGCCGATTTCTCGCCCGCGGTTTCCACGTCACCGCAACCACGCGGACCCCAGCCCGCCTCGCGTCGCTCACCCAACTCGGCGCGAGCGTCATCACGCTCGACGATCTCGCCGCGCACCTCCACCCCGGCGTCCTCGTCCTTCATTCCATCCCGCCCCCCGAACCCGAGGATCTGCTGGACGCCCTCGGCGCCGCCCCCGCGCGAGTGGTCTACCTCTCCACCACCGCCGTCTACGGAACCGCCACCCACGTCGACGCCACTACTCCAGTCGATCCGCAATCCGACCGCGCCCGACCCCGTCTTGAATCCGAACACCACGTCGCCGCCGGACCCTGGTCGTCCCTCATCCTCCGCCCCGCCGCCATCTACGGACCCGGCCGCGGCGTCCAGGAATCCCTGCCGCGCGGTGCTTATTATTCAGGCGACAACTACGTCAGTCGCATCCACGTGGACGATCTCGCCGCCCACGCCGAAGCCGCCCTGCTTTCGGATCTCGAAGGCGCCTACCCCGTCGCCGACGAAGAACCGTGTACGACGCGTGAAATCGCCGAGTTCTGCGCCCGCCTCCTGCACCTGCCATCCGTGCCTCAACCCGCGCCGGGAACTAAAGCCCGCGCCACATCCAACCGCCGCGTCGATGGCTCCGCCATCCGCCGTGCTCTCGGCATCACATTGGCTTATCCGTCCTACCGCACCGGTATCCCCGCGTCACTGACCGGACGCGCCAACTCTTGAACATCTTTCGTTATCTGCGTCCATCGGTTCCCATCTGCGAGCCAAAATGTTCGGCGCGCGCAATCACATACGCGCCGTCACCTCAATCCTGCCCGCAATCAATTACATAACACTTCGATCTCGCACCACGCCCCACCCCCTCTCGCATAATCCAACCGTAGTTGAGCCTGCGCAGGCCGATCGTTGTTGTTTGGTGGAATCCGCGTCCGCGTAAAAAAGCGGACTTGCCGCCCCGGAAACATTGAGAAGAGGGCGGGACACGGAAGAGAATCGATTCTCTGGTTGATACGAGCGTCGCGAGAGCGGCGTTAGGTGACCGTAAAAGGAGACAGGAGAGCGCGATTGAGGGTTGATTCGGATACTTTTCTGAGACCCCAGCCGCCTGTTTCCAACACCACTCCGGTGGGCTGTTTATATAGGCAGCCCGCCGCGAGACGATCTTGAAACTTAAATCCGCATGGGAAACGTGTCTAAATTTTCGCGGCCGAACGGCTCAAGGCTGAACCGTGACCTTAACTTTGCCGGTCGTCCAGCAGCACTGAAATCCGTTGCCGCCTTCGCCCGAATAGTCGTTGGCCGTCACATTCAAGACGTAGTCGCCCGGTTGGCTAAAAGTCACGGTGGTGGTGGCCTTGCCGTTAAAGGGCGCGGTCGAACTGGAGTGTTCCACCTTCACCACTTGAGGACGCTCACTGGCGAACTTCACAACTCCCGGGCTGCGGTAGGCAATCCATTTCACGGTCACCGGAGACGCCGCCTTCTTCGGCCGCGCGCCCGAGGAAGACGTGTACTTGTCGTCGTCGGAGACCCACACCGTCAAATCCATCGGAGTCCCCGCCTTCGCCGTGCGCTCCGTGGAAACCGCGTGCGGCCCCTGCCCCGTCGGTCCGCCCTCGTCGAAACTCACCACCGGCGGCGTGTTCCCGACCGACGCCTCCGTGAACGGCGAGATCTCGTAGTCCGGATGCAGGCTCGCCGGGATCACCGTAGTCTTGCCGTTGGCCACCAGCGTCCAGGTAATTTTGTTTTGGCCGAAATCCGCCGGGACCGTCACCGTGAACAAACCCCAGCCGCGTCCGGGCATGAAGTGCGTGGGCTGCCCGCGGTCCGGCCCGCCGGGTTCGATGCGGTTGTTGGGGCCGATCGGAATCTCCACTTCCTGAGTTTGATTCCGGTTGTAATAGCCCAGCAAGAAGCCGAACGTGCCGTCGGAATTCTTGAACCAGCCTTCAAACGCGCCGGTCACGCTGGAGCCGGTTTCACGCGCCGGCTCGACCGGCAGCGATTGCCCCCAGGCCAGAGCGGTGCTTGCAATCAGAAATGCGGCCGTCAGTCCGGACACCTGTCCACTCACACGCAATCCGCGCTCCTAGCGAGCCGAAGCATCCGCCGTCTGCACCTTCGGCTTATGCTGAGCGGCCCACGCAGCGTATTCTTCGTCGCTCAAGTAAGTGACGTTCATCCACGCGTGTCCCATCTCATCCACCGTGCGGTCGCCAAAGCCGACCCATTGATCCGGATCGGGATTATAAGGATTGGCGCGCGTGTTGTCGTACCACGCCGTGACGTGAATCATGGTGCCCTTCGGAAACACCGGCGCCGCGTCGTCCGCGTAAATATAGTTGGTCATCCAGTTGAAGTTGAAATTGCCAACGTGGCTGACGATCTGCGCCGTTCCGTCCGGCAGGATGGCTTCCACCGTCATGGCCTTGCCGCGCAGATGCATATGCGGCTGGAAATTCTCCAGTTGCGCGGGCCGCGTCAGCACCGTGTAATTGTCGACCTCGGCAAGCGTATTCGGCGCGATATCGATATTGCGCCCCGCCCGCGTCCGCGATCCGTCGGAAGCCTTAAATCCGCGCAGCGCCTGGAAGCCGGTCAAATAGGTGCGGTGCGTGGGCTCCTGCCCCTTGGGATACAGCCAGATCCCCAGCTCGACGTTGTCGCGAATCTCTTCGCCCACGGCGTGAATGTGCACGTCCCAGGAAATCTGCGAACCGGGCAGTAGCAGTTTGCCGGTGTCCGGGCGATACAGATCGTAGCCCTTGCCGATGGCCCATTCCATCAGGAACGAACGCGCGCCCAAGTCGGCGTCGCCCGCGCCCGGAGCCAGGCTCGACGGATCGTCCTGCACCAGATACGCCACCGCGTGATGCGTGATCTTGCGTCCCGCCGCAGTTCCCGGACGGATCTCGACGGCGCGCACCCAGCGCGGCTCGGTGACCGGAATATTAGAAGTCGGCCGCCACCACACGTCCTGATGATGCGCCGCCATCGTGTAAGGATCGGACTTGATTACCAGATCCGGCTGGCCCAATTCTTTCGCCGCTTTCCATTCGTTCGCAGCCGGCCACTCCTTGGCAGGCGGCATGTCTTTGGGATCGCCCATCGGAGCGCCCGCATCCACCCACCGGACCACGGTTGCGATCTGTTCGTCGGTGAGCGAAATATCGTTCTTAAATTTCTGGACGCCGACGGTTTTGTCGATGTGCCACGGCGGCATCTGCCGCGTAATCACGCGCTGGCGGATGGCCTTGGCCCACGGGCGGGTTTCTTCATAGGTCACCAGCGACATGGGCGCGAGCGAGCCTCTGCGATGGCACTCCTGGCAGCGCTCCTGGAAAATCGGGGCAATGTCTTTGGCGAACGTAACCGCTTTAGCGGTCTCCGCCGGACCCGCGGAAGTGGCCGCATCCGCGCCAAACAGCGCAGCCGGCAACGTCACGAAAGCAGCAAACGCGAACAGTTTAGCAGGCGTCATAACACGCTCCTTAGACATACCTTCTACAAACCGCCAATCGTCGATAAGTTTAGCGATGCGAACAGATGATGTCAAAGGGGGTGGCGACCGCCCAGAAAGCAGGGATCAGAAGTCGGTAGGCAGGCCTCCCAGGAAGCCAATTAACCTGAGGCCGCTTCGTGCATGATTTTGACCATCGTGGTTTCCACTTCCTGCGCCACGCCTTCCAGTTGCGGCGTGTTGAACATTGCTAGAAGAAGCGTGGGCTTCAACGCCGCCAGCATGGTTTTACCGCCCTCCTCGTAAATCGAGATCCGGCAGGGCAGTGCTGTGGAGACGCACATGTTTGCCTCGAGCACCTTCTTCGCTTGCTGCGGCTGACAGACCTCAAAGATCAGGCATTCGCGGGCGAACTCCACGCCCTTCTTCGCCATGGTTTCTTTGAGGTTGTGAACCTGCATAACGCCAAAGTGATTGGCTTGCACGGCGCCCTGCAGGGCGGCTGCGGTTTCACTCACGGTTTTATCGGTGGAATATTTGACCAGCATATATTTTCGCTGAGCTGGTCCTCGACCAACGATCATTTCGCGGACACTTTGTTAATCAGGACAACCAGCAGGACCACCACCAGTATGGCGATCACCGTCCAAGCCCACATGCCTCCGCCCATCCAGCCGCTTCCGCCCGTCCATCCGTTCATCATACAGCCCCTTTCGTGGCACTACGAACAACCGAACTAGATCCTCAGCACCAATCGCCGCGCGGCGGGTGGCGCCTACAATCATTGCCGTTATTCGTGATGCTCTTTGTGGACATCCGTAGATTTGTCGTCCATGTCCTTCATGCCCTTCATCATCATCGGGTCGTGCATGCCCATCATCTTCGCCATCATCTGTTTATGCTGCGCGACCATCTCGTTAATGACGGCGGCCATCGCATCCACCTTGGCGTGGCCTTTGGCCGCGTTCATGGCTGCCACTTTCAGGTCGAGATTCGCGTCCATGGCCTTCATATCAGCCATCATCTGGCTGTGCATGGCCATCATCTGCGGGTTCCCGCTCATCATGCCGCTTTGGCCGCTGCCCGGCGGCATCCCGGCTTTCGATTCGCTTTCCTGTGCGAATGCCCCGCTCGCCATCAGTACCGCTGCGAACGCAACCGCGGCGGGCATTCGAGAAATCGAACCGATTTTCATATGCAATCTCCTGTAGTAAGGGCCAGCCCGTCAACGGGCTTGCCTGTCATCACGACTTTTGTGACGCACGCGGCGTGCCGTTTTAGATTTCCGGCGGTCGTCGAATTCACGAGGAAACCCAAATGTCCGACCGCATGAAGTCAGCCTGACCGAATTCGGTCATTGGCTAAGCGGACGGGCGCGGCGCGCCATGTCGACGCCCTTCAAGCATTCCAACTATTTGCTGGCCTCACCCATTGCAGGACAGTTCTTCATTTGCCCTGCCATGTCATGCATCATATTCCCTTGGCTCATCATTTTGCCGTGCATCTGATCCATCAAGGCGGCATGCTCGGCGAGCAGCGCCTTTAGCTTCGCCGGATCCTTCTCCGCGTTGATAGCCGTCATGCTTTGCATCATCTTGGACATCAGTTGCGACATTTCCTGATGCTGCCCCATCATCTGGCCCATCATCATATTGCCGCTCATCATCCCGCCACCCATCTGACCACGACCCATCGGGCCGGACTTTCCCGGTGCGGGAGTGCCCTGCTGGGCCAAGGCAAGCGTCGAGAACAAGGTCAGAACGGACAGGCCAAGCATTGCGATTACGCTCTTGTAGCTCATATACTTTCTCCATCTTCCTGCTGAGCCCTCATTACTCAAGGGGCAGTTTCTTGTGTGCACGCGGCGCGCCAACCTGCTGAGCGTTGCGTCCTAATCGCTTACCGATCTCACCGCGCGCGGTGAGCGCGCAACGTGCGCCATATCGCGCAGGCTCAGTGCTCGCGGAGCGGTTAAGCGCTTGCCATACTGGGAAGGCGCGCTGCTGCTTGGGAGAACTCGAATGTCGAAGTGGCGAAACGCTGGTGGATCGACCAGTTTGAGTGCAAACAAGCGGAGGTGCCGGAGGATTGGATGATCCGCTACCTTCGGATGTGGCGCTTCGTCTGCCCGGATATGACGAGCCCACGATCTTGCTGTCCGATCAGGGAAGTGGCGAGCGCCGGTTTCGAGCGCACAAACCAGATCCTCTGGTGTTTTCGTCCAGGCTTAAGAAAGCTCGCGAGCACCTTCTATCGAAGGGTAGCAATCCAGGTCTAATTCAAAATACCGGCGGCAAACAGTTTTTCGAGGTCCCCGATCCCGAAGGCAATATGATTGAAATCTGCGAGGAGTAACGGCGCTTGCGGAAGCGGTTCCCTCAGGCTTCGAGCGCCACTTCTTCCAGCGGGTGCGGCGACTGCCTCTTAGCCGCCTTGCGGTCCTTGCGCTTTTTGCCCCCGCCCGCGAAGCGTTCCATGTAGGTGTAAAACACCGGCGTGATAAACAGCGTCAAAAGCTGCGACGTCAGCAGGCCGCCGACTACCGCCAGACCCATCGGTCGCCGCGCTTCGCCGCCCGCACCCAAACCCAGCGCAATGGGAAGCGTGCCCACCAGCGCCGACATGGTGGTCATCATAATGGGGCGGAAGCGGACCAGACCAGCTTCGACAATCGCCTCGGCCGGCGCAGTGCCATGCACGCGCTGGGTTTCGAGCGCGAAATCGATCATCATGATGGCGTTTTTCTTGACGATGCCGATCAGCATGATCACGCCGACGAACGAATAGATGTTGAGTTCATCGTGGAACACCAGCAGCGTCGCGAAAGCGCCTAAGCCCGCCGAAGGGAGTCCCGAAAGAATGGTGATGGGGTGGATGAAGCTCTCATACAAAATGCCCAGCACCATGTAGATCACCAGAACCGCGAGCGCCAGCAGCAATCCCATGCCGCGCAACGAAGCCTGGAAGGCCGCGGCAGTACCTTGGAAAGTTGTGCTGATCGTGTCCGGCAGCGTCTCGCGCGCCAGCGCCTGCACGCGATCGACGGCATCGCCCAGCGCCACGCCGGGAGCGGTATTAAACGATACGGTCACCGCCGGCAATTCGCCAAAGTGCTGGATGGTCAACGGTCCCACTCCGGTCTTGAGCGAGGCGACGGCGTTCAGCGGGATCAGATTTCCGTTGCTCGACCGCACATAGAGAAGCCCCAGGCTGGTCAGATCGCGCTGGTATTGGGGCAAAACTTCAAGCATCACCCAATAGCTATCCACCTGCGTATAGATGGTGGAGACTTGCGGCTGGCCGTAGGCGTCGTTGAGCGCGCTTTCGATTTGTCCTTCGGTAACGCCCAACGCCGAAGCGCGGTCGTGATCGATGTTGACGCTGAGCGTGGGGCTGGAAATCTGCAGGTCGCTATTGACGTCTGTCAGACCCGGCACGGTGCGCAAGCGCTTCTCAAAAGCCGCGGCCGAGGAGTAAAGCAGATTCAGGTCGGAGGCTTGCAGCGTAAACTGATACAGCGTGCGAATCTGGTTGCCGCCAATGCGCACCATGGGAGGGTTGGCCAAGTAGACCCGGATGCCCGGAACCGTAGCGAGCTTGGGCCGGAGTTCCTCGATGATCTGTTCTGGACTCAATTTGCGCTGCTTGCGGGGCTTCAGTTGGATAAAAAAGCGGCCCTGGTTGATGGGCGAATTCTGATTGCCGCCCAAGCCCATGAAGGAACCGAACAGCTCGATATTCGGATCCTTGGCTATGATAGCCGCAACCCTGCCCTGCAGTTTTTGCATTGCATCGAAGGAAATGTCCTGGCCGGCCTCGCTGCTTCCGTTAAGGCTATTCGTGTCCTGGCTGGGGATGAATCCCTTGGGTGTAATGCCCAGCAGATACACCGTGCCTACCAGCGTCCCTAGCGCCACCAGCATGGTGAGCGGGCGGTGGCGCATGACACCGCGCAGCATCCAACCATAGGCGTCGCGCGCACCATCCAGCGCGCGTTCCGACGCCATGTAGAGAGCATTGTGGTGGTGAGAAGGCGGCTTCAGAAAACGGCTGCACAACATGGGCGTAAGGCTAATGGAGACGAATCCCGAAATCAGGATGGCGACCATGATGGTCACCGCGAATTCGTGGAACAAGCGCCCCATGATGCCGCCCATGAACATCAAGGGGATGAAAACCGCGGCCAGCGAGAACGTCATCGACATTACCGTGAAGCCGATCTCCCGCGCGCCTTCGAGCGCTGCCTCCATGCGAGGCTTGCCCATTTCCATGTGACGGACAATATTTTCCAGCACCACGATGGCGTCGTCGACCACGAAACCCACCGAAAGCGTGAGCGCCATCAGCGACAGATTATCCAGCGAATACCCCAGCGCCCACATAGCGGCGAAAGTGCCGATCACCGAGATGGGCAGCGCCAAGCTGGGGATGGCAGTGGCGGAAACATTGCGCAGGAACAGAAAAATGACCAGAATCACCAGCACTACGGTCGCCACCAGCGTGAATTTCACGTCGTTGACAGACTCGCGAATGGTCTGCGCACGGTCCATTTGGATATCCAAGTGAACCGTGGGCGGCATCATTGCGCTAAACGACGGTATCAACGCTTTGATGCGATCCACCACTTCAACCGTGTTGGTGCCGGGCTGGCGCAGAATTGCCAGCATGATGTAACGCTCCGCGCCTCTGCTGGTATAGAGCGTATTCGCGGCCTTATCGACTTGGACGCCATCAACGACACGTCCGAGAGACTTAAGGCGGACCGGGGAGCCGTTGCGGTAGGCCACAATCATTTCCCCGAAGGCGGTTGAGGTCATGAGCTGCCCATTCGCGCGCACCGTGAACGCTTGATTTGCGCCCCATAAAGTCCCGGTGGGCTGATTCACGTTGTGCGACTGAAGTGCGCTGGATACCTCATCGATACCGATATGGCGTGCAGCCAGCACGCTGGGATCGAGTTGCACATGGATGGCCCACTTCTGCGCGCCGAAGACGTTCACTTGAGCCACGCCATCCAGCGAAGAGATCCGCTGCGCCATCAGGTTTTCGGCATACTCATCCAGTTTCGAAAGCTCCATCGTGTTCCCGGAAAGGCCCAGCAGGATCACCGGCATATCGCCGGGATTCACCTTGCGCAAGGTGGGAGGCGAGGGCATTCCCGGCGGGAGCAGCCTCAACACCGCGGCGATGGCGCTCTCGACGTCGGCGGCAGCGCCGTCGATCGACCGCTCGAGCGTGAATTGGATGGTGATGCTGGTGCTGCCGACTCCGCTCGAAGAAATCATGGTGTCGATACCGGCGACAGTGGCGAACTGGCGTTCGAGCGGCGTAGCAACCGCGGTGGCCATAGTTTCCGGACTGGCGCCAGGCAGGCTTGCCTGCACCTGAATGGTGGGGAAATCGACGTTAGGAAGATCGCTGACCGGAAGGGCGCGATAACCGGCAATACCAAACAGCACGATGCCGATCATGACCAGCGCGGTCATCACCGGGCGCTTGATGAAGAGATCGGTAATGCTCATAAACTGATTTCGAAACAACTCCCGTCAAAAGGGGGCAGACTCTTTGCCTGCCGACACTTAGGCCGATGGTTTTATTGTAGAACGGGTGGCCGTGGCGGCGGATGTGCCATATGGGTGGGTTAGGAAGTAGCAGGTGGCGGGGGTCTGGGACTTCCGCAGATCGCGGCTCGGCGCTCGCGATCCTCGACGCCTATTTTGCGCTGGCGGCGGCCCAAAACGCGGGCAAACTAGGCTTGGTCTCGCGGACGATTTCCAGAATCGCGTGCCGGTCATCGGCGGAAAGATTCTTCAGCGAGAGGCCGCCCACGGAAGCGCTGGAATCCTGGCCGGCGAGAATCGCGTAGAGGCGCTGGTAGATGCGGTCGCGAACGAACCCGGGCAGACCGTCGAAGGCGGCGCTATAAATCATGTAGGAGAGCGGATAGCGGAAGAGGCGCGTCCGCAGGTCGAAGTCGCGCAGCGACCGGCCTTGTTTATCGCGCGGCCCGCGCTCCGGGAAAGTTTTGGAAAACTCTGAAACGCCGGCCACCGGCTCGCGCAACGGCGCTTCGTCGCCAAACAACATATAAGCCACCAATTCGTCTATTTCGGCGTCGAGTTGCGCGGGGAGCTGCGCGTGTTCGGCGCCGAGCTTGCCGTCGTGCTGCGCGATGCGTCCGTCCCAGCCAATGCGGATCAGCAGATTGGTCATGCGGGTCTGATGCTCCAGCACCAGCAGCGCGACCAGATCGCTGCTGGGAACCAGGTAGCGCGAAGTGTCGAACCAGCGGCTGAGATCGGTGACGTTCTGCGTGCCTTCGAGCGAAGCGGCGCCGGGATGGACGGGATCGACCAGCTCCCGGTTGTTGCCCAAATGGGTTTGCTTGCCGTGAGTGCCGGTGACGTACCAGCCGCCCCAACGCTGGCTGAAGGGGGTGCGATGATCCGTCATCACCGCATTGCCATGCTCTTGGCCGGGGCCCGCGGCGGGATGCACCGAGCTGATCAGGAGTCCGGGGACGGCCAGGGTGACAGGCCCCTGGTGGCAGCGGAGGCAATCGTCGCGGCGGGCGAGCACCGGCCGCGGAGAGCGGGCGGGGTCCAGGCTGTAGAGGATCACGCCTTGCCGCGGATCGAGTGAGGTCAGTTCCAGCGCTTCGCCATTTTGAACGTAGCCGACGCTGACATCGTCGTTGAAATAAATCGCGCGCGGCGTGCGCGGGGAGATGCGCTCGACCTGAATGCTGGTGCGGGAGAAATACCAATACCTGCGAGTCGGCGGAGATGCCAAGTTCCTTGAGCAGATGCAGGCAAATAACCCCAGCCGTTGGGCGCATAGTCGAGCTTGAGGTCTCCGCTGGCGAGGCGCTTGGCGAGGCGGCCCACAGGATCCGTAGTGGGGCCGGCGTATAGGATGGCGGGATGATCAAGCGGGATGAAGATGGTGTCTTCGAGGCGCTCGGCCAGCAGCCCAACGGCGGCTAGAAGAAGAGCGGCGCCCGCGGCGAAAAGCGGAAGTCGCACGCGCAGAACCCATAACCAACAATATAAGTCAGACCTCCGGCCGGCTAGCGGAACTGCGCCCTGCAACGCTACGACGGTTGCCGCTCCGGCATGCGGCTCAGCGTGAGTCTTTGCACCTCCAGCATCACGGCGTGCACGGCAGGAGTGAGGAAGATCCAACCAAGCGGATAGGTATAGCGGGCATCGACCTGGATGAAATAGTAAACCAGCGGATAGGTCAAAAGGATCAACCAGGTCAGCCGGGTTCCCGGGCTTGCGGGCAGCAGGCACAATCCCAACAGGCCCAGCAGCGTGATGGCGGTGGACGCCGCGGTGGTCTTGAAACGGCGGCTGGGGGCGAGCCAGAATCGCCAGAAGCGTTCTCCCGTCAAGCGCAGGAAACGCGCGGGGTCGCGGCGGATTTCAGCGCGCGCATCGGCCATCTCCGAGCGCGTATAAGCCATCTCGCCTTCGGCCGCCACCTTGCGCGCCTCATCTTCATTGAGCCCGGGATGGAAGCGGCTCATCACGCCATGCGAAACGTTGTCTTCCATCAGCGCGAAGCTTTCGGGGCGGTTGGAGACTCGCAGCTCGAGTCCGAAATTCGAGCGCGTGGGAACGAAGGCGTGGAACTCCATCCAATTCCGGATCGTCCACGGCGCCTGTATCGCCGCGAAAGCGGCCAGCAGCGGCATCAACCCTGCATGACGGCGCATAACGATGAACTCGTACCCGATGACTGCAGCGAACACGAAGCCTAGAATCGGCGAGAAGAGCGAGGCCAAGCCCCACCACAGTCCGCGAACGCGCGGGCGAAATCGCTTCTGCCCGACGATGACCACGATTTGCAGGTGTAAAGGAAAAGCAGAACCAGGGCCAGCGCCACGTAGGGCTGATCGACGGAATCGCGCGAGCCCTCGACGTATCCTTTATAGGGCGCAAGTGCGGCCAGCAAGCCGGCGACGGCGCCGGTGAAACGCGGCAACCCCAGCGCCGTGCTGACTCGCGGCAAGAGAGCGTATTGAATGGAAGAGACGATCGCGGAAGCGATGCGGCTCACCGTCTCGCCTGCGACGCCGGTGCCGAATAGCAGGAAGATCAATCCGAGCAAGATGGGATACCCGGGCGCGGTGTGCGCGGTGGGACCGGTTGGCAGAGGTAGGGATCGGCAAAAGTTCCGTGCAGCGCGAGGATCTTGCGATGTTCTCCATCTCGGAAAGATGGGTCCCCGGGGGGCGAGGCGCGGCCACCACCTTCACGATTCGAATCACCGACGAAACCGCAAAAATGAGCCAGAAAGAATGCCGCTCAAACCGGTGCTTCAGTGGCAAGGGTGCGCATCAATATAGCATACGGCGCTGGGCGGCGGACCTTGGGAGTATTGACTTGGGAGTGTTGATTGGTCGCGCTACGAAATTGAAATGCCGTGGAAGGTCACGGCACTAACGGGCCATGACCTCATTTCTCTAAACGAGTACTCGTCGCATTGAACCGTCACCGGAACTGCCTCAATATAACCTCAGACCGCGCCTTATTCCCGCATGAATGAAAAGGGATAGGGCGCGAGGCGCAGTTGGTCCCGAAATTGCCTCGGCTTGTCAAACAAATTTCAATTTGCCTCACTTAGCCTGGGTTCGAGGAAAGGTTACCGGTCACCGCCCGTAAACTTTACCTCAAGGCGGCAAACGTACCATCCCGGGACTACGTGAGAGTAAAAGACTGACTCGAACGAGGGATAAGTTAGTCTACTGAAGTTCGGGTCTAAGGCCGATTTTTATGTATGATCGCAAGCTCGGGAGACTCCTTGACTGCATTCTTGTGCAATTTCCGCATGGCGACGAATCGCTTCGCGAGGCTTCTGATGTGGAGCAGCTTCCTTTTTTTGACCACGATTCAGATCTTCGGGCAGCAGGTTGCCCTGTCGATCGGCTCCGCTATCGCAACCCCGGGCTCGAGCGCAGCGCTGACGGTTTCGTCATCGGCGAACGGAGGTATCCAGCCGGCAATCCTTCAATGGACCATGCAGTATCCAGCGGACGTGACTGGGATCGAAGTGAACCCAGCTCCGGCTGCCGCCGACGCCGGCAAGACGATCACGTGTTCCTATGGAGTTTCTGTCGCGACATGTCTCGCCTGGGGAGAGAACAAAACAACTATCCCAGACGGGCCCGTCGCGACCGCCACTTTCCAAATCTCCGCGGCGAGCAGGAACAGCAGTATCGCTATCATAAATAGCCCTGGAAGCGCCTCCGATACTGACGGGAATTCACTTCCCGTAACCAGCGCCGGGGGGACGATCAGCCTAATTCTCCCGCCGGCCATCAGCTGTGCGCCCGGTAGCGGACCTCGACTGTTGAACCAATACTACTCCGCTCAGTGCTCGGTGACCGGGGGAGCGCCTCCCTACAATTGGATCGTCAGTTCCGGTGCGTTGCCGTCAGGGATCAACCTCGCCAGCCAAGGAGCTTCGGCGCTGATCGCCGGGACGCCGACGGTGGCCGGCGTCTATCGCTACACAATTTCGGCCGTAGACAGTAGCTCGCCGATAGCCGGGAGTGCGACGCTCGCCTACGCCGTGACTATCCAAGCGAGCGCTCCGAAGTTTGGCTTGGTTGGCTCCATGGCTCACTTGTTGTCCAACCAGGACTGGACAACCACGTTCACCCTGGTCAATACCGGAGCCGGCGACGCGCAGACTGAGCTCGATCTTTTGGGCGATGACGGGAATCCATTGTCGCTTCCGCTTGCCTCGCCCCAGCAGGGCGCGACGGAGAGTCCGGTCACCACGGCGTCCTTCGATTGGACTTTAGCTTCCAACGCCTCACTGATTGTCCAGACCGAGTCCCCCGGAAATGCGCCGCTCCAATCCGGTTCGGCGCAATTGACTGCCACCGGTGGCCTTGGAGGATTTGCGATCTTCCACTTGAACCCCACGGCGCAAGAGGCGGTGGTGCCTTTAGAAACCAGAAACGCCAGTTCTTATCTGCTGGCATTCGATAACACGAATAGCGCCGCGCTGGGCGTCGCGCTGGCCAGCATTGGTGCACAAGGCGCCAACATTGCAGTCGTGGTCCGTGACGATGCCAGTGTTCAAATCGGCGCCGGATCCCTCTCCTTGCCAAGGAACGGCCACACTTCGTTCATAGTGTCCGACCTGTTCCCGGCCGCAGCCGGACAGCGCGGCACCATCGCGTTTAACACGCCGGCAGGCGGACAGATTAGCGTGCTGGGGGTCCGCACCACGCCTCCGGGAACTCTCACCACCATTCCAGCGCTGGCCAACGTTGGCACCAACGGCGGTGCGGTCGCGCACATCGCGATCGCAAATGGATGGAAGACCAGCTTCGTACTGGTAAATACAGGTGTCAGTGCCGCGCAAGCCCACCTCAGCTTCTTCGACGATGACGGAAATCCGCTGGTCTTGCCGCTTTCCTTCCCACAGGCGGGTAGCGGTGTTTCCACCACGGATTCGTCGGTCGACCGTTCAATCGCTGCCGGCGCGACACTCGTGGTCGAGAGTACCGGGCCGGATTCGAACCCGCTTCAGACCGGATCGGCGCAACTCACCACCGATGGCAACACCTCCGGCTTTGCGATTTTCCGCTATGGGCCCACTGGGCAAGAAGCTGTCGTGCCCCTCGAAAGCCGCAACGCAAGCTCGTATTTACTCGCCTTCGACAATACCGGGGGAATCGCCACGGGGGTAGGTGTGAGTAGCAGCTCCCTGCAGGCGGCGAGTGTGCCGGTTGTGATTCGCGACGATTCCGGCGTGCAAATCGGAACTGGAGCGATCCCCTTACCAGCCAACGGCCACAGTGCGTTTGTACTAGCAAGTCAATTCCCGGTGACGGAGGGCAAACGCGGCACATTGGAGTTCGCTACACCCGCCGGAGGACAAATCAGCGTTCTGGGAATCCGCTCGCCTCCCACGCATACGTTTACAACGCTGCCCCCGCTCACGCGATAGCGACCATCATTTATGGCGAAGCGTTTTGGCATCCGTCGCGCGACCGGTGTTCGATCAAAGAGGGCGGCCCTGGATCGGATATTTCCTGCCGACGAGATTTGTGGGCTATTCCGCTGCGCTAGTCAGGTCATCGATAATTGTGCCGATGGGATTTCGAGTGTCGGCATGGTGAGCATTCCGAAGGCGGCCGGGTTTGCGGCGCAGGTGCAGCGTTTCAGCCGGACGGCGGCTACTGAGGCGGCATGAAGCACATTTGCATCGTGACCGCGATCATTGCAGTGTTCGCTTGGCTGAACTGGGGATCTTCGCCTGCGTCCCCGTACAACTACGACGAATCCGACTACATGTACGCCGCGGGGCGCGGATGGCTCGCTAACTATACCGGCACGCCGACTCAATCCATAGCGGAATTCGTCCGCATGGGGCTAGGAAGCCGTGGTGAAAACGGCAGCCGCGGATTCCTTTCCGAGTACATCCGCGCCAGCGGCGACATCGATTTCTATCGCCACTGGCATGGTCCTCTGTATTTCGACTGGCTAATCGTCATCGCTCCCTTCCGTCAAGACGAGCGCCTGACCAGAACGCTCGGGATGCTGATTCCCCTTGCGGGAATCGTAATGCTGTACGCGGGCACTCTACGCCTGTTCGATTCGACGACCACAGCCATCCTGGCTGCCGTCATGTATGGATGGGGCTACGTGGTCTCGCGGACTACGATTGCGACACCGCATCAGCTGTTTGCGCTCTGCAGCCTGGCCTCGCTGATGGCGGCGGTGTTTGTACTCAAAACCAGGAATTGCCGCTATTGGTACGTGGCACTGATCTTTGCCGCGTTGGCATTCGCGACGCTCGAGGTGGCGTTTGTATTGATCGCCGCGCTCATTCTGTTCGCGTTTGAGGAGCGCTCTACCCTGCCATGGACGCGGCAATTCCTGGTCCGCTCTGGGATGGTCTTTCTGCTGTCGCTGCTGGCGGTATACCCAGCGTCGCTGGTGAAGCTGTCGTTTCTCAAGGCGTATGCAATCCAGGCCTACCTGGCAGTATTCCGACACTCTCCATGGGGAGACGTTACGTTGGGACAAACCTGGCGAGCTCGTTTCGAAAATGGGCCTTTTGAATGGTTGTTGGTGTTGGCTGCTCTGGCAGTGTTCTTCCGCGGCGATCGGAATCCGGCGCATCGTTATTCCAGAGTTCTGCTCTATTTCAGCGCGCTTATGGTGATCGTCACCCTGCGCGTGCTGACCGTCGAGCCGCAGTATTTGCTGCCGTTTGTTCCCGTGCTGGCGCTGTTTTCGGCATGGATGCTGGGCGGATGGATCTCTCAGCGGCCCGCGAAGTGGCAGATTGCTGCAACCGCGCTCATCTGCGGGCTGATGCTGATCGAGACTAGCGTTTATGCCGCTCGGCACCCAATCCGGACAGATGAACGTGCCATGCGGCTGATTGCGGCTGTACGCGATTACCACCTGGAGCAAGGTACTCTCATCCTGCCGCACGACGAAGTTCCCGTATTTCACTACTACTTTCCTCAAGCGACCTTGAAGAACTATATGAATCAAGACGAAATGGAAGCCCTAGCTCACTCGGCGAAAGCAGATGCGCTAGTGCGGCCCAATCTGGATTTGGAATTACGGCGCTAGGTCAGTCTCGGCGCGACCGCCGTCGCAGCCGCAGTTCCCTTCCCAAGGTAGACTTGGGCCGGTCACCCTGCACTGAGACTTGGGACTGACGACTGTTGGCTCTGCAGCCAGCGCTCCAAGACCAAGACGAACCACAACTGCTCCGACGCGCCGCCGGCCGCGATCGCACGATCGATTTCGGTACGCAGCGCCCCGCCTTGGATATATCCTTCCCGTTCCACTAGCGTGCCGGATAAGAGCTGGTCGAGGTACACGCGCCACGGTCCGGCCAGCCACTTTTCGGCCGGCACCCGGAAGCCTTGTTTAGGGCGCGACGCCGTGGACGGCCCGATACGCCGTGCGCACGATTTCACGCAGAATCGCCTTGAGCCTTCCGTCCCTGAAAATGGATTCCCGGCAGGAAGCCCCGCCGCGAACTCCCACATTGTGTGATCCAAAAACGGAGACCGCGATTCAACCCCGTAATACATCGTGAGGAATCCACTTTGGGCATGAATTCGCTCGTGAAATGGGTTGGCGGTGATAGCGGAAAACCTCGTCCAGCAGATGGCGCGCCGAATCGAGCGACGGCGGCATATCGCGTTGCGGCAACCGCAGATCTTGCAGCCGCTCGCCCAACAGGCTCCGCTCCTCGAAGTACGGCAGCCCGGTGCGTACCCGGTTGTATGCGCCCAATCCTCCCATGGTGTAACTGGCAAAGCTGTGCACGCGCTTCCAGGCACCCGTGCCCGGCACCATTCCCCGCAGGCGCCGCCATAGAGCCGGGAGCAAATCTGGGCATCGCACAGCAAACTGCTGGGCCCGCCACGCATTGAGGAAAAATGGGTAACCGAGAAACACGTCGTCGCCCCCATCGCCGGTCAACAGCACCGTCGCCATGGCTTTATGGTGCGCCGACAGGCGCAGCATGCCCAGCGCGGACTGTGCACCGAAGGGCTCGCTGAACGCGTCGACCAGTTCGCCGACCGGGTCACTTTCGCTATGGTCGATCACCAAAGCTTCGTGATGGACACCCAAAGCACGGGCGGTCGCCCGCGCGGCTTCGGTTTCGTCGGAAGGATCGCCAGGCGCGCTGATAGTGAAAGTTCGCACGTTGGCATTCAGCCGGCCAGCGCCCAGCACACCAGCGCGGAATCGATCCCGCCGCTCAATAGGGCGGCAATGGGGACGTCGGCAACCAGCCGCAACTCGCGTACAGTCGATAATGCGCTTTTCGGTTTCTTCCAGCGCCTCTTCGAAGGAGATCTTCGGCCCTTCGCCGGTTCTTGGCAGATCCCAATAGCAGCGCGTGGTGATGCCGCCCGCCTCGCTCCACTCCAGAATCGTGGCCGGAGGGACTTTCGAAACGTGGCGATACACGCTGTGGATATCGGTAACAAAACCGAATTCCAGGTATTCGAGCACCGCCTGCGGATCGATTTCGGTGTTCACGGCGCCGGTCGCGCGCAGCGCAGCCGCGGTGGACGCAAATGTCAGGCGATGCCCGTCGTCGGAATAAACCAGTGGTTTGATTCCGAGACGGTCGCGCACCAAAAATAGCTTGCGGCGGTTCTGATCCCACACCGCGAAGGCAAACATACCGCGCAGCCGCGCCACCAGTTTGTCGATTCCCCAATGTTGATATCCCGCCAACAGGACTTCGGTGTCGCAGCGCGAGCGGAAGCGATAGCCGAGCCGCTCTAGTTCCGGGCGCAACTCCAGAAAATTGTAGATACAGCCGTTGAAAACCAGTCCGATTTTGCCATCCTCGGAGAGCATCGGCTGCCGGCCGGCTTCGCTCAAATCGATGATCGCCAGGCGGCGGTGGCCCAAGGCCACGCCGGGCCAGGCCGCTATCCCCTCGCCATCCGGTCCCCGGCGCACCAGCGCATCCGTCATCACGCGCGTGATGCTTTCGGCTAAGCCCGGCTCACTGAGCGCTACGCATCCGGCAATTCCGCACATCCTAAGGCTATTATCGGCCATTATCGCGGAGCACACCTGGGCGAATAGTACTGGGCGAACCCTTAAATAGTTCAATTGACGGGCCCTTCACTTTCACCCACAATGGTTTTAGATGAGCCCTCTTCTATGAGCCGCTTTAAGGGCAGCAAACCCGTCCCGCGCGGGGCGTCGTTCTCGCCATCCGCGGTAAGAGTGCTATCTCCCCTCGCCAAACCGGCGCCGAGTCCATCCGTTGCGACGATCCCAGCGCTTGGTTCTTCGCACGTCCAAATCCCAGCGCAGCGAGTGCGTGCGTCGGACAATGTCCGACAAGCAGACTTGGACAACCCCTTGCGGAATCTTGGATTTTATCTGGCGCTCGCATTTATATTCTGCCGTTTCACCTTGCTCGGCGAGTTGGTGGAAACCAAGTTGAACTTCGACCCCCACCTGGTACGGATTATCGGTATACCGACGGTCGTGCTAGCAGTAATCACCGGCGGCCTGTTGCGCGTTTTCCGGTCCAAGCTTACCTATGCTTGGCTTGGCCTCCTGATCTGGATGGCTCTGAGCACGCCGCTAAGCTTTTGGCCGGGCGGTTCCACATCTCTGCTTTTCAATTATTTAAAAGGACAGCTACCCATGGTTTTGATTATTGGGGGCCTGGTCTTGACCTGGCGAGAATGCAAGCTGGTTCTGATGTCGATCGCCTTGGCCTGCGCAGTCAACGTACTGTGCGGGAGGTTCTTCGTGGCGAACCCGGACACCGACAGCCGGCTCAGCCTGGAACTGGGCACGATTGGGAACGCTAACGATCTTACAGCACACCTGTTTTTCGTGCTTCCCATGGTGATTTTCGTCCTTCTCATTTCGGACCGGGGCTGGCTCCGCAGAATCCTGTGCCTGGTAGTTTTGGGATTTGGTGTGTACTATTGCGCAGCTACCGGATCAAGGGGAGGGCTAGTTGCTTTCGCGGCCGCATGCTTATTTATTCTGATTCGCGCGCCGGGCCGGGTGCGGATAGGCGCCTTGGCCGCCGCAGCGGCGATGCTTCTATTGGCCGTGGCGGCGCTCTCGCAACCTGTGCTGCACCGGTACGCTACGTTGTTCACGAATGACTCCGACGATCTGGAAGCGGTTCAGTCTACTGCAACCCGCACTCATTTATTGAAGGCCAGTATCCGGTTCACAATGGAGCATCCTGTATTCGGAGTGGGGCCGGGAGAATTTTCGGACTACGAAGCCGCTGTCGCTAAGACCGAAGGCAAAAGAGGAACCTGGCTAGTAACTCACAACGCATACACGCAAGTGTCGAGCGAGGTCGGCATCCCCGCATTGCTGTTCTTTTTGGCGGCGATCGTAATGAGCTTCCGGACGTTTGGGAGAGTCCAACGAGCCGCACGCGCGCGCCCGCAGTTGCGGTCAATGGCGATGGCTTGCTTTTGCTGCCAGCTTTCCCTGGTGGGATTCTGCACGGCTATTATATTTCTCTCACTGGCTTACACCATGTACCTGCCCACCATGAGCGGGTTAGCTATAGCGTTCACCCGGTCGCTCGAGCGTGAGCTGGCCGGTCAGTCTTAAATCCAGCTGCGACCCCAGTAATAAGCGATCTTCGATGTTTCGATCAGCAGGTCTTGAAACACGTCCCACCGCAAATTCCAACTCCCGGCGCGCTTGGTAGCATCCGGAATGGGACGTGGAATCACTGTCACGCCAACCTTGCGCAGTGCCCGAGCCGCCCGGAACATGTGATAGTCACTGGTCAACAGGATCTTGCGGCCCGGCATCTGCGCAAGGATACGCGCCAGATTCAACGCGCTTTCGCGCGTGCTCATCGATTCCGTATCCGTCTTAATCGCGTCCGCTGGAACTCCGCCGCTTTCTAAGAAGATCCTCATCGCCTCGCCGACCGGGAGGGAAGCTCCTCCTCCGCCCCCGCTCACGATTACCTGGCGCCATCCACCCTCGCGCCAAGCCATGATCGTATAGGCGCTGCGCCAATAGGACGACTCCCCGATAATGCCATTGCCCAGGATATTGCCGGTGAGCACGATCAACACATCTCCGCGCGGATCGGTCCAGGGCCCGGCGAGCTGAGCCCCCCACCACCTCACCAGAGGAGTGAAGGTCACCAGCACTACCGCCAGACCCAGCGCCGCGCACGCCCTCACCAACACGCGCCACCAGCTGGCTAAGGTGAGTTTCACCGCGTGCGGCTCGCTTCATCCGGCAGAGGGCCGGCGGATGTGACTTTCCACAGTGTTCTCGGCGGGATGAAGAACACGGAAAGGCCTCCCAGAGTGGCGATCATCATCACCACGAAGGTGTGTGCACTCGAGGAGAACCGCTTGAGGAGCCGGGGCTTAAAGATCCAGGTGTCTGCGAGCGCGAGCCCGTAAAATACGGCCTGCCCCGCGAGCATAATTCCGCGCCAAGGCGCCGGCAATCCAAACGACGCTACCGCGAGAACCAGCAGGAGCCAGGGCAGAAGCAGCCGGCCGAACTTATACGACATGAAATGCACCCACATCCGGTTGCCGGGCCCCAGAAGTGCCGGATATGCGCACAGGATCTGGTAGTTCCCCGCGAGCGTCCGGATCTTGCGCCGGAACTCGGTTTCTAGCGATGTAGGACCGTCGAAGGCGCGCGCCCGCGAATCCATCACCAGGCGATAGCCCTGAAAATAGGCGGCCAGCGGCAAGTAGACATCGTCGAGAAGGGTGTCGGCGGGGATCGTCACTGCGAGGCTGCGGCGAATCGCGTAAAACGGTCCGGTGGCGCCAAACATCGAGTCGACGGAGCTGAGGCTGTCGCGCATCCACGTTTCGAAACGCCAGTACAGGCCTATGTCGGCCTCCCCCTGGCTCGCGCCGGCGTTGATCAGGAGTTCGCCGCTCGCGACACCTACGGAGGGATCGGCAAAGTTCTCCACCAGGCGGGCGACACTGGGTGGGTCGAGAGGCTGGCGCACGTCGGTCAAAACCAGAATCTCTCCGCGGGCTTGGCCGATGGCCGCGTTGAGTGCCGCCGGCTTACCTCCTCGCGGCAGGCGCAGCAGGCTCACTCTTTGGGCCGCGAATCTCTCCGCGATTTCTTCCGTGCGGTCCGTGGATCCGTCCGAGGCGACAATGATCTCGAGCTTGTCGGCGGCATATTCCAGCGCCAGCACCGATCGCAGCTTGGCGTCCAGGAATCGTTCCCCGTTGTGAACCGCGATAATCAGCGAAACCGAAGGCTCAATCGGCCGCCGCCGCACCGGCCGCGGGCGGCGCAGTGTCACCCATCGGAGCACGAGCGGATAACCAGCCAGCACATAGATCATTAACAGGCAGGCCGTGATCGCGGCAACGGCTGGCATACCTATCAAACTTGATTCCCGCGGTCGACCGCCACGTTTTCCTCCGGAAGGATACCGCTCGCGGAGACTTCCCGCCAGGTGTGCGGGTGGTAGAACAGGCCCCTCACAGGCCTCCCCGCATTGACTTGGATCGTCGAGCAGCGATACTGCCAATCCAGGTTGTTTCCATGCTGCTCGATGGTGGTGTCGATCAAGTAGGAACCGGGCTGCAAGCCCAATTCCTCGCAGGAGAATTCGACGATTCCGTTTCCCGGCGCAAGATCCGCGGTCTCGCCCGAAAGCCAGGTAGTGAACTGGCAATGCAGGGCGCCGTCAGCCCCGTAAAAGAACACGCCAAAGCTGGCATCAGGTACAGCGATTCGCGCCTTATACTCGACACGGATGCGCAGGGCGTCACCCGTTTTGACCACATGGATGGGCTCGCCGGCGCCGTCCAGAAATTCAAGCGATACGACTTCGGCGGTCTTGGCAATGGATTCGGACGTCGGGGGAGGAGAAGAACGGAAGCGGGCCAGCGCGCTATAGGCAGTCATTGCTCCGGCGGTCGCTCCGTCGTAAACGATTTCTCCCTGGTTCATCACGATGACTCGGTCACACAGTTGTTGTACGGCGGCGAGATCGTGAGAGATAAACACAACAGTCGAGCGCCGCTTGAGCTGGAGCACGCGGTCAATGCACTTTTTCTGGAAAGCGGCATCCCCTACCGCCAGCACCTCATCCAGAAGCAAGATATCGGGGTCGAGATGCGCGGCCACCGAAAAGCCCAGCCGCACCACCATGCCCGAGGAGAAGCGCTTCACCGGCACGTCGATGAACGGCCGCACGCCCGCGAAATCAATGATGTCGTCGAGCTTGGCGGTGATCTCCTTGCGCTGCATCCCCAGGATGGAGCCGCTCAAGTAGATGTTTTCTATGCCCGTCAATTCAGGATGAAATCCCGAGCCGACTTCGAGCAGCGCCGAAAGTTTTCCGGAGATGGAGATTTCACCGGACGTCGGTGCGGTGATGCCGGCCAGCAGTTTCAGCAGCGTACTCTTCCCCGCGCCATTGGGCCCGATGATGCCCAAAGCTTCTCCCCTGGCCACCTCGAAGCTGACGTCGCGAAGCGCCCAGAAGACGTGCGCGGGCGCGAAACGTTTCCGCAAGCGCGCCACAAAGCCTTCCGGCACCGCGCCGACATGGGCCTGGCGGATCAGGTATCGCTTGGAGACGTGATCGAGGCGTAGAGAGAACATCGCGCCAGAATCGCTCAGATGAAGTCCGCCATCGAAGCCTCCCGGTATTTGAAAAACAGGTAGGCAAGAGGCAGGAGCAACAAAGCGATAGCCGAAGCTTCTCCGAAGGATGCGTACTCGGGCGGCTTGCTTTGCAATAGGACTCGGCGGAAACTTTCGATCGTGCCCGCCAGCGGATTCAAATCGTAGTAGAAGCGCAGGCGCGCCGGCACTGCCGAAAGCGGGTAGACCACCGGAGTGGCAAACATCCAGATCTGCATGACCAGCGGCATCGCGAGGCCGATGTCCCGCATGCGCACCTGCAGAACCGAGAGGAACAGCGCCAAGGCTAGGCCGAAGGCGCTCAATACCGCCATGATGGGGATCAAATACAACACATAACGGGTCACTGAGAGGTGGTAGTAAACCATCATGCCGGCCAGCACTAACGCGCCGACCAGAAAATCGACAAACGCGGCCACCACGTAAGTGAGCGGAAGAATCTCGCGCGGGAAATAAACCTTGGTGACCAGCTGGCTGTGGCTGACCAGGCAGGTGGCGGAGTTGGTCATGATGGTAGCGAAGTACGTCCAGGGAAGCAGCGCCGCATACACGAACACCGCATAGGGCACGCCTTCGTCGGGCATCCGCGTCACCACCGAAAAAATGATGGTGTAGATCAGCATGAGCGCGAGCGGCTGAACCAAGGCCCACGCCCAACCGAGCATGGATTGCTTGTAGCGGACACTGAGCCGATGCAAGCTTAACGTGATCACCAGGTCCCGATATCTCAGGAGCTCGCGGCCGGCGCTCCATATTCTCCACGGCTCAAACGACGGGGGCCGTATATTCTTGGTCGGGCGGCCGGAAAAGGTAGTGGATAAAGCTTGTTCTGCTGGTAAAGCCCGCATGGGTCCTCGGACGCTGATGTACTCAAAGCGAGCCGGCTTCGATGTCCAATTCTATCATAGGTCTCGCGCGGACGAGCTCAATGTAAGAACTTGTATTCGGTCGGGTTGCGCCATCGCACAAGCTTGTGAAGCAGCCCTGGCGCGATCCGCAAGGCCAGCAGGCCAAAGGCAACTTTGCGGCTGCGCAGCACACGATTGGCCCGGTCGAGCCGCTCCTGCGCCTCCTCATTCCGGCCAGCATAAAGCGCCTTCTTACCGAGATAGAAGTCGAGATTTGCCTCTTCGCGGCGCATGGCGTCTTCCAAGCAGGCTCGATCCGGTTCATTCAAGTTCAGGGTCTCGGACAGATTTCTATACATCCTTAAGACGTCCGGGCCGATGCGGGTAGGATCGTTGCTCAGGCTGTCGGGCCGCGACCGGTAGCGTATCAGCGGCCGATCGGTTCGGATAAATCGGGTTCCCAAGTGCGCCAGCCGCAGCCACAGGTGGAGATCCTCAGCGGAGCGCAGCGTCGCATCGAACAATCCCGCTCGCAGGATCAACTCGCGGCGCGCGGTGACGCTCGAGAAAATCCGGCACTGCGGGCTCAGCAAACGGCAGAAATTGATTTCGCCGCGGTCCGGAAACATGTCCAGGAACGTCTGGCCCTCAAAACGCGTATCGCCGACGAAGGTAACATTGGCGCACGCAACGCCGGATTCCGGATTCGCGGCCAGCACGCCGGTTTGGACTTCCAGATATTCTGGTTCCCACATATCGTCGGGGTCGAGAAGCGCCACTAAGGGAGCCTGCGCAGCACGCAACGCGGTGTTTCGAGCGGCCGCAACCCCTTGGTTTTCTTGGCGGATATAAACGATCTCGCCGCGGTATGGTTCGAGCACTCGCTCCAGATTTGCGCTATCCGGGCAGCCATCGTTGACAACGATCGTCTCGAAATCGCGAAAGGTCTGGGCGCGCAGGGAATCCAGCGCGTCAGCGATGAAAGGCGTCACGTTATAAGCGGGGATGATGACGCTGACGGCCGGGGGCCGCGCGGTCGTGTTCATGCGGCTCTCAAAGCTTGGCAGCGAACCCGCAAAGGACCCTTCCGGACGCGTGGCAGCAAGCGAATGGATGGTTTTCGGGGCATGTTATTCTGAATGCAAAAGTGGCTCGGCACCCTATCTCCTACATGTTAGTATGCCGAACCTACCCTCCGGTGCTGGGCGGTTCCGAGATTGAGGCCCAGCGAGTCTCCGACGAGTTACAACAGCGCGGCCACCGGCCACGAATCGTATCCGGGGGGGGCGATCCAATGCCGGCGGTGAGCGAATGGGTGGACCCTTGCGGCCTGCGGGTACGGCTCTACGGCCACAAAGGGTCCGAGCGCAAGAGGGACTTGATCTACGCACTGGGAGTCGCATGGACTCTTTTCAAGGAGCGCCGGGACTACGATGTGGTTTATTTTCTGATGCAGGGAGTGCACTTAGCGACCGGGGTGCCAGTGGCCCGGCTGTTGGGAAAGCCTATCGTCATGAAATTCTCGTGCAGCAGCCTGGTGCTTGCGATGCGAGACTCTTGGCTGGGCCGCCTGGAGCTGTCCTTTCTCCGCCGGTGGGCGACCCGGATCCTGGTTCTCAATCCCGGAATGGTCGAAGAGGCCCTGGAGGTTGGGATTGACAAAGCACGGCTGGGCTGGATGCCGAATCCAGTGGATACAGATTATTTCCGGCCCTGCTCTCCGCAGGAACGCCTCCAGCGCCGCCAAATGCTTGGGATCGAACCGGAAACACCGCTGGTCGTGTTCGTAGGGAGGCTGGACCACCAAAAGAAGCTGCCGTGGATGCTTGGCGCCTTTGCGCGGGTTGCGCGCCAGCGTCCCACGGCGAAACTGGTGTTGATCGGCGACGGACCGCTGAGAGCTGAAGTCGAGGCTCTGGTGGCGAAGTTGCACTGCGAGAGCAACGTCATTCTCACCGGCCGGCTGGATACGAGCGGCGTTCTCGGCTGGCTGCAAGCGGCCGATGTGTTCACGATGGTTTCTGAGGTCGAAGGATTGCCTTGCTCGTTGATCGAGGCCATGGCGGTTGGCGTAACGCCGGTGCTTAGCGATATTCCGGCGCACTCACAACTCGTCGAAAACGAAGTGCACGGCTTGCTGACGGCGTTGGGAGACGAGGAGTCGATCGCCGCAGGTTTGCTGCGGGCGCTGGATGACTCGGCCCTCCGCCAGCGGCTCGGAACAGCCGCGCGGCAGCGGATGGTCGAGGAGTTTTCGACGGCGCGGGTAATCGATTGCTATGAAAATCTGTTTGCCGAGTGCCTGGCAGGCGCCGGCCCGCCATAACAGCCCCTATAAACTGTCCGAAGTGCTAGCGCGCCACCGTATCGCCGCGCGAGTTGTTGTTAACCAGCACGATTTCATATCCGATACCGCCGGGAACGTCCTGATCCAAGAGGCTTTGCAGCAAAGGTCCGATGCTGGTCTCGCCGTCGTAGGTGCAAATCAGGTTCGGCCACGCGTTAATCCCGTTTAAGCTGGATTAATCAGCCCGCTGTTCAGATACGCAAAAACATACTCCTGATGCCACACTTCTGCAAAGCTGTGGTCCCTCAAACGAAGGCGGGCTTCCTCGACAGGCTCCGATCCGCTAATGCTCGGATGGAATTCGACGATGAACACTTCTACTCGCGAGCGCAAGGTATCCATTTCAGTGCGAACGATCTCA
Source organism: Bryobacterales bacterium (assembly GCA_963779075.1). Taxonomy (GTDB): domain Bacteria; phylum Acidobacteriota; class Terriglobia; order Bryobacterales; family Bryobacteraceae; genus Palsa-187. The sequence continues at coordinate 193,070 of CAVZWS010000003.1, read as the reverse complement.
ATCTCGGATCCCTCAATGTCGCACATCAACGCGCAACGCCCGAAGCCTCGCGCCTGAAGAATGTCCGCTAACGTGAAGGCGGGTACTTCCACCGACTCCGCTGCAGTAGCTCTGGCGCTCGAAGCAAGAGCGCCGCCGCCGAGGTAAATCCGAACGCTTTTCCCCACTCCACCAGCAGCGCCATGCAGGATTTCAAAGTTACAACGATTTCGATTTCTATTTTCAAGTAACGTGGGCAATATTTTGGGATTCGCTTCTACTACCACGTGATGACGTGGATTCTTGAGCCTTCGATTTACCACGCAGGAGACAACGCCCAGCGACCCGCCAAACTCGACAACCGGAATATCGCGACGAATGTAGCGTTTGGCCGCGAAGCGCTCCGGACCTTCGTACTTGCCGCTAAGCAGCCACTCGCGTGAACTTGCGTCGGACCGAAACACGCAACCATCCAGGCGAATTAGTCCTCCCGGCATAGTCCTTGAAACCCGGCCGGCCTTTTCCGCCAACAGCAGCCATGCGGCGCCCGGCCCTTTTCCGATCAACACGCGGAGCCCCGTGCGCAGTTTCTTCGCGAGGGGGAACATATGCTAAGTGTATCTTGCACGGGTCAAACTCACGAACTGGATTGGAGCGTCCCTCCACTCCGCTCCTGCCCGGCATAACGGCCGGCGCAGCCTACGGTCTGGGCTCTTCCCGGCCAAACGCTAAGCTCTTCGTAATAATACAGTTGCCGAGTTTGCTGGTCGCGAGCCTTATTCGCTGCCTTCTGTCCAAGTCCTATACGTACCAAGTCATTTACATAGTGGTACGGGAAATACTGGGGCCGTATGCTAAGAGGGTGACATCGGCCGTAGGCCCCGCTCCCAGACTGGTCGCGCACATCCTCCCTTTCCCATCAGTTGGCGGGACCGAACAAGCGACCCTGCGCATAATGAAAGCGGTCGAACCCTACGGATATTCCAGCGTCGCGATGTTGTTGGATGAGACGGAAGAGCTGCACCGTTTTTTCGGGGAATCCAGCTGCGCGGTCCTCGGCTGGCCTGCGGCGACACCCAGCCTGCGTCATGCCAAAACTTTTCTTGCCCAGTCCCGCGCACTGGCGAGAGAATTGACGCGATTGAAAGTCAGCCTCGTCCATTGCTCGGATTTCAAGGCGGCTTTCCACGCCGCTCTGGCCGGCCGGCTGGCGGGCGTTCCGGTAATCTGCCATATTCGCAACCGCTATGATTCGCTGAGTTGGCGCGACCGGCTGTTCGTCCGGCCGGTCAATCATTTCGCTTTCGTCTCTCGCGATACCTGGAAACATTTTGCGCATCCCGTATCTGCGACCCGCGGCACGGTGGTTTACGACGGAATCGATCCTCCACCGGCTCGCCCGGCACCGCTACTGGAGGAGGATCGGCGTACGATTCGAACCGAGCTGGGCCTGCCGCTCTCAAGCCAGGTGGTCGGAATGCTAGCCCGGGTAGCCCCGCAAAAAGATTACGACACTTTAGTGCTGGCGGCTGCGCAGGTGGTCCAGAAGCATCCCGATGTCCGATTCGTGGTGTTGGGCGACCGTTCCGGCAACGAGGTCACACGGAAACACGACGCCTATGTCCAAGGACTGATCCAAAAGAGCGGATTGTCCGAGCATTTTCTGTTTACCGGCTATCGTGCCGATGCGCTACGCTCGCTCGCGGCCTTCGACATTTCGGTTCTGAGCACGCACTTTGAGGGCTTGCCGCTTGCTCTGCTCGAATCCATGGCTCACGCGAAACCGGTGGTGGCTACAGCGGTTGACGGCATTCCCGAAGTCATCGACCAAGGCGTGAATGGGTTCCTTACGGCGCACGGAGACGCGGAAGGGCTGGCCAGCAGGCTGATCGAACTAATCCAATCCCCCTCGCTCGGTGAGCGCCTAGGACAGGCCGCCCGCCAAACCGTGCTCAGGGGCTTTACAGCGGAGAAGTTTGCGCGCTCCGTCGCAGACCTCTACGCACGGTTCGTCAAGTGAGCCGCACTAGCGGCGGCCCCTTCTCGCGCAGTCAACGTTAAAGAGCGCCTGGCGAAAGATTTCGTTCGGGTGTGCGATATGCTGAAGGCATAACAGCGCTGCGGGACAGGAACGCCTGTCCTTCGGGCATGGTTTATGCCGGATAGCCACACGTATGCCTGAAAACAACGGGGATCCAAGCAGCGGTCCCGGAAGCGGTAACCGCGATCCGCTGCGCGTTGTATTTTTAGCCGGCGCGGATAAGCGATCGACGCGTTTGAGTATCGAGGCGGTTTGTCGCGCTGCTCCAGTTACCCCAGTCGCGGTACTGCTTGACGACAGCCGGGATTCCTTCACGCGCCGCGTGAACAATCTGCGCCGGAACGTTGCCCGGGAAGGGATCGGGCACATCGTGAGCCGCTTTTTCAAGGCGCTGCGAAGAGCCTCCGACGAGTTCGCTTTCCGCGCCGTTGTGTCGCGCGGCGAAATCGAAGCGCTGCTGCGAAAATCTTTTCCGGAGCGGAGTTTCACACTGGAAGATGTCGCGGCGCGATACGGATTTCCGGTTCAGCGCGTCGGCAATCTCAACGGCCCCGCGGCGATCGCGGCGCTGCGGGAATGCCAAGCCGATTTGGCTATCGTGCTAGGCACGCGGATCCTCCGGCCGGAGGTTTTCAGCCTGCCTAGGCTGGGCAGCATCAATCTACACAAAGGCAAGGTTCCGCAGTACCGTGGAATGCCGCCAGGCTTCTGGGAGTTGTATGAGGGCGAACATACTGCGGGAATCACCGTGCATTTCGTAAGTAGCAAGCTCGACGCAGGAGACGTCGTGGAGACCGCCGAGGTGGAGATCTCTCCGCTCGAGACCCCGGAGAGTCTTCTCGAAAAACTCAATCAGCAGGGCGCCCGCATCCTCGCCGCAGCGGTTTCGAAACTCCATGAGGGGATCGCGGAGCGAATCCCGCAGCAACCCTTTACGGGCGTGGTCCGGACCCGCCCGACCCGGAAGGAAATCGCGGCACTGCGCCAGCGCCTGCCGCATTGGCGCGTCCCGCGCTCCGATTTCTTCGTGGTACTGAAAAATACGTTTTATATTTCCGTCTATTTCTGTTTTTATCGCTTGGTGCGAGCGCGCCGCAAGCGCAGCCGCGCGGCCATTCTCCTCTATCATCGCGTGAACGACTTCTCGCAGGACGTGCTGACCGTCGGCACGGAGATGTTTGCGGCGCACTTGCTGGCGCTTCGTAAACACTATCCCGTAATATCCTCTGAGAAGCTGACGCGCTGCATTCGAGACAAGGATGTCATCGGGCCAACCTCGGTTCTGATCCATTTCGACGATGCCTATCGCGATGTCTATACCTGCGGCGGCGCCATTTTGGCGGCAGCAGGCCTGCCTGCGGCTGCCTTTGTGAGTTCCGGATTCGTCGATACCGACCGCGTGTTCGAGCACGACCGCGACAAGTATCCATTCCAATATGAGAATTTACGGCGCGCCGATCTGGAAAGCTGGGTGCGCGAGGGATTCGAGGTCGGGGCGCACACCGTGAACCACGTGAACCTGGGCAGGTGCAGCCTGGAAGAGACGCGCTTCGAGATCGTCGAAAGCGGCGCCCAGCTTGAACGCATGATCGGGCAGCCTGTGAAATTATTTTCCTTTCCCTTCGGCAAGATTGAAGATATTCGCCCGGAGGCGACAGCCTTTATCCGCGAGGCTGGCTATTCCGCGCTATTTTCCGCCCATGGCGGCTTCGTGAGTGAAGACACCAGCCTCTGGGATATTCCCCGCATCGGCGTGAGCGAAGAACATTTGCCGCTGTATTTGCTGCTGGAGATCGAAGGACTCACCGGACCGGCGCTGGCCGCACGATTCCGCAGACGTTGGAAGCGAGTGTGACGACGGACTAAGAGATCTAACAGGCTGCTGATAAACTCGCGACCGGTCATGGACCGGTCCCACCACGCTTGGCAACCGCTGATCCTTGGTGGGACAGGTCCATGACCTGTCGTTTTCGTGGCATCGGCGGCGAGTTTTTCTTCAGCCTCCTAAGCGGCTGGAAGCTGGCCCTCAGCTTTGCCCCAGACCGCGACTTCATCGATGATGCGCTGATAGAGCTCGGGCTCGGCGCCGGCCTGGAGTGCGAACCGGTGGCCTGCCGCGGCCGTAGTGCGGCGCAGATCGGCATCTTCCCAGGCACGCCGGATCGTTTCGGCCAGCCGCTGTGGATTTTCAGGCGGGAAGGTCAAGATCTCGGACGTGAAAACGTCCGACATGCCCGGACCCTCTGAACCAATCACGCACTTTCCCAAGAACATGGCGTTCAAGCAAGTGCTGATTCCGCTCGCCACCAGACTGTTCGCCAAGATCGGCAGTACCAACAGCCTGGCGCTCCGCAGCATGCGGATCTCCGACTCTTCCGTGCGGTTGTCGTCCAGCACCCGAACGTTCGTTGGGATCTCGGAAACTGGCCGCGTAAAACGCGCGTGATGCGCAGCGAACGCCCGCGGGTCGGGGCGGGAGATGGCGCCGGGAACGTCCGGCAGCCGTTCCATGGCGGTCAGAAACGTATCGAAATCCCGCATGGAGCGGCCGAAGCACAGCACGTATTCGCCTTCCGGCTCGGGCGCCATTGCGTGCCGGTCGGCCAGGTTCACTTTGAAGGGTACATACGCGCTGCGTTCCGGGCCGATGCCGTAGACCCGCGTCAAGCCCCTGAGATCGCGAAAATAATGAATAAAGCGATCCACGCGGTGGAACATTGCTTTTTTCAGGGGCAACAGCAGCCGGCCCACGAAATCTTCGGGCTCGCGCAGAACCAGATCCACGGCAACAAGCGGCCGGCGCGCGCCTCCCAGCATCCTTGCCGCGAGTTCCATCACCAGCGTCACGTTCCCGTTCACAACAAACACGGCTTCCCGATTCCGGCGATGCTCCAAGAACGCGGCCGCGTGGTCTCCCGCGTAGATGCTGGTTCCCTGCTGGCCGGTGGCGGCTTTCCATTTCTCCGGAAATGCCCGGAAGTTATGAACGATCAACATGCGGGCCGGCGCTCACGACTTGACTACCGGTCCGGTTGCGACGCTCGTAACCAGCGTGCGGACCTGCCGCGCCGGGTTTCCCGCCACCATCGTGTTCCCGGGAACATCGGTCATCACCACCGACCCCATCGCCACGATACTGCCGTCGCCAATCGTCACGCCCGGAAAAATAACCGCGCCGGTACCGACCCACACGTTGTCGCCGATGGTGACCGGACGGACCTCGCCGTCAGCCGAGGGAAGTCCCGCCAGGCGAGCTTCAGGATCGGCCGGATGCCCGGGAGCGTCGAATATCGCCACTGCCGATCCGAAGCGGCAATGCTTGCCGATGCGGATCTCCTTGCCCACGGTGAACGAGCAGTTATGTCCGATCCCGGTGTGATCGCCAATCAGCATACGCGGCTTTTCGCTGTAGCGCGCGGCAAAAAAGAAGGAACATTTGCCTTGGATCGAGACATCGTCGCCGATCAGCAGGTCGCCCTTGCCCTGCACCCAATGGACGTAAATCCCGGTATGCAGATGGCGGCCATACTGAGTGCAGTAAACCTTAAACAACGGTTCCGCGACGAAGACGCGCCGCAGGAAGTAATAGGTGGTCCGCACCGCAATCATCAGAGCCAGGAGCGGCGCCGTGAGCACGCGCGGAGCGGGCACGCTGAATCCATCGACGCCCCGGTACAGTTTGCGCAAAAGCCGCGCCAGCCAGTGGTCTGAAAGCGCGACAAACCGGTAGAAGCGCCGCATCAGCTGTTATTATGCCAGACCGCGCGAATGAAGCCGTGAAACGGCGGAGCCGAAGTTATAATGAATCGGTATGAGTCGACAGTACTCGCCGTGCCCTGTGAGAGCGGTTGAAGATCTCCGGCGGCCCGAAGGACTCGGCGCCGCAGAAAAGGCATGACGCTGCTTCTGTCCCTGGCTTGGACTTCTCTCCGGATCGGCCGCCGCGCCTGGTACTCCCTGTCGGGACGCAACCCGATCGTTCGGGGCCGTCACGCACCGTCTCTCCAGGAAGAATGGCGCGCCGTGCGCGGTCTTTCCGTCACTCGCGGCCAAACCGAGCAAACCGGGTCGGATGCGGAAGGGAGGACCCTCTGGAATACCTGGATGGGCGAGATGTGGATGCCGCCTGGCACTGCGGGCCATACCGTCGCGATGCTGGCCTCCGAAATGCGCGCCAACATTTACGGTCTGTCCGGGCGGGAGAAGGTTCTCATCGATTGCGGCGCCAACGTCGGCTTCTTTTCGCGCTACGCTTTTCTGCGAGGAGCCGAACGGGTGGTGGCGTTCGAACCGTCTCCGGGAAACGCCGCCTGTCTCCGCAAGAACCTGGCTAAGGAGCTGGCCGACGGAAGACTGCAGATCATCGATAAGGGTGTCTGGAGTCACGACACGACCTTATCGTTTAGTTCGGAAAACGCGCTCAATCCCGGAAGTCACCACGTTTGCGAAACGCAAGAAGGAAACATCCAGATTCAGGTGACGTCGATCGATCGGGTGCGCGCCGATCTCGAGCTGGACCGGCTGGACTACATCAAAATGGATGTGGAAGGGGCCGAGTTGCACGCGCTGCAGGGAGCGCTTCAGACCATCCGGGTTCTGCGTCCGCGCTTGTGCGTGGCCACCGAACATACGCCAGACCTCTTCGCGAACGCGCTCGCCGTGATCCAGCAGATTCAGGAAATCGACGGCGGCTACGATTATGTATGCACAGAGTCGCATGGGTATGAGAGCCCATCCCGGGGGCACGTGCTGACGCCCTATAGCGTCCGATTCGAGCCCGCCGGATTGAACTGAAGACAAGCGGCGCCAGCGCGCTTGTTAACATGGGGCCAGTGGGTATCCGGGCAACATACGCGGCGATATTCTTTCTTCCCGCGTTCGCCCTAGCCTCGGAATCTCTGCGCTCAGGCTCGGGAACGGCGCACTTGCCCAACTCCGCTCCGTGGACCAACCTGGCGACCTGGCGGGCCGAATTCAGGCTGCACGACTTCCACTATAACGATGCCTATCAACTCGTCTTTGGAAGCCGCTCCTACGCGCTGCGGATGGGGCCCGCCGATGCGGTGCTGCTCACTTCTTGGCGCGACAATTCGGCAGTCTGCCAGTTGTATCTTCCGGGCCGCACCGATGTCCTGTTCCGCTTTCAGCGCGACGCGGCAAACTCGCGTCTGACGGCCGAAGCCTGGAACGCCGCCGACGGCTCCGGATATTTCCAGGCAAGTTGTCCGCTTTCGGCCGTGGGTGTGGCCAACGACGGCGACTCGGACATCGGGGTCGGAGATTTGAAAGGGTCGCTCGCGTACCTTCGCCTCTACCACTCGGTCGTCCCGCTGGGGACTGCGCCGGGGAACCGTAGCGACGGCGACCTTCTCGACTACGAGTTCGAAGGCGCCGGGAAGGATCTGGCGCGTCGTATCAATCTTCGTATGAGCTCGGCGACATATTCCAACACGCCCGCGTACGCTCCGGCCGCTGTCTTCGGCCAACACCCTGCGTCGCGGACCTTCGCAGCGGGTCCCCGCGGCATCGCACTGGATGGCACCTCCTCGTTCACAGCGACCGATAACGCGACACTTTCCTACGCCTGGACCCAGGTGAGCGGCCCCTCCAGCGGAGCTTTCAGCGACTCCGCGTCGCCTTCCACACGCTTCGCGGCGACGGTGCCGGGGACCTATGTGTTGCAGCTCACCGTGACGGACCAACTGGGCAAGTCGGGCAGCCGCAAGATCAAGTATGGTGCTGTACCGGTCGGGGCCGACGGGCTGATCCAGGTACCCAATACCGCCATCAGTCGCGTGCTCGGGCCTCTAAGTATGTCGGGCTCCTCGCCTTGGCCCTGGTATGACGTTACCGAACGTGCCGACGCCGACGCACTCATGCCGTATCAAACCGTCTACCCGGCCGCCGGAACGCGTTTGACCGGCACCGTAACTGCCGCCCTCAGAAACGGAGACATTTATGTTCCTCCCGCAGTCAGTGGGAGCGGAACACGCTTCACAACAGAGCTAAAGATCGGTGACGGAATCGCATTCGTCTGGCGGGCGCCGGATGGACTGGATGGCCAGTGGCGCGCCACTGTTACTGAAATCGCCGACGATACACATTTGTCCGTAGATAACCCCGGGAATCCGCGCCCGTTCCCTTTCACTAACGTGACCGCTTACCGGATTGATCGCTCGGATTACACTTTCTGGGGCGATAACCAGGGCGTGACGACCAATTGGAACTACTACGACGACGTCCTGGCGCTCTACCGCCTCTACTACAGGACCGGGATCGACGACTACCTCAATGCCGCGCGCACTCTCGCCGACGGTTGGTACCACTATGCTCTGGACCACGGCTATGGCATCCTCTACCCGCGCAACGCCGCGCTCCAGGGCTTGATTCTGCGCGCCCTGGACGGCCGCCCCGAGTACTGGAAAGGCATCCTCTATTACATGAACTACCCGCTCGGTTGGTCGGACCAGTTCCGGCAAACTACGCCCCTACCTGCCGCTTCCAAAATCGAGCCGCGCGAGACCGGCTATGTGCTGCGCTGGGGCGCCCTCATCGCCGAAGTGAGCCCGGCCGCCGCGGTGCGCGCCCAGTGGTGCAGCGCGATCGCAAACGCTGTTACCAACGTCTGGCCGTTCGTCCAGGACGACATCGGAAATTTCGAAGAAGACGTTTATAACGAGAATCCGACCTATCCGTACAAAGGTTATGACCGTCGTTTCGGGTCTTCACCGTGGCGCGCCACCATTGCCCTGCTGGGGCTGCAACAGGCATACGATGCGCTGCATGACCCCTCCGCCTGTAATAACCCTTCGGCCGCGGCAAAGGCCTTGACGGTCTCGACCCGATTCACCGACTTTGTGCACGACTACGGCACGGGATCGAACGGCGGCCAACTGTACTCGGTCGGCTATGAGACGCTTGGTCAGGACCCTCTTGCCGCCCGTGGATTCAACAAATCTCTCCCGAACACCACCGGGACGCTATCGGTCACGCCTGGCAGCACCACCGTGACCGGATCGGGAACAAATTTCGCCACCATATTCTGGAAGGTTCCCGGCGCTGTCCGGGGCGTCGCTCCCACCATATCCGGAAGCCCGATGAACAAGCCCACTGAGTATGTTGGAATTCCCGGCGCGAACGACTGCCACCTGGTGTTCAAGGTAGTTTCCGTCGTTTCCGATACGCAGTTGACCCTGGCCGAGCCTTGGCCGCCCCGATGCAAGGCGCAGACCGGCGTGACCTCGGGCGTCGGATGGGTCGCCACCTGGGAGGCTGAAAAGAGGTGCTCTTCGAAGGCCGCGTACTGCGAGGGAGGTCCGTCCGGTGACCGGAATCTCACTCACGACATCCACGCCGCCTACGCCTGGACCTGGAAGACCACAGGGATCTCGAAGTACCGCGACTGGGCCATCGCTTCGCTCGCCGCCGACTATGGCGGTCCCGCGGGCGGACCCGGAACGCAAGGCCGAGGCGCCGGTCCTTCGGCGGACGGTTCCACAGGCAACTTCTCCGATGCGCTGCCGGTTTGCGGAACAGCGCCGTGCGGCGGGTTCGGAGCAAGGGCGGCGATGGGGAAGGTGTTCGGGATGAGCGCCGGCGCAGGAAACGCGTCCAACGCGATCGCCATCATTACTCCCTCGGTCGATCGCAGAGACGGCACGTCGGAGCTCTCGCGCCAGAAGTAACTCCGCGTCGGTTATCCGCGTTAGGCCTAGACGCGATGGTCGAATGGGGCGGAAGGGATTATAATACCGAAAGGCCGAAAGGCGGGTTGGAAAAGCTTCATGGTGCGGACGTATTTCACTGCTGCATTTGCGATTTATGCTGATTCCCTACGGGGACCTCGCAGCTACGCAGTCGGCTGCCGGGCGGCGGACCGGGAGTAATGGCGGCGATAGGAAAGGCGTTCGGGATGAGCGCCGGCGCGGGAAACCCGCCCAACGCGATCGCCTTAATCGGACCGTCCTCAACCGCCCCGGAAACCAAACCGCGGCTCCGCCAGTGAATCCGTTGCGAGTCCTAGCCTTGGTCGAGGCCGCTACCGTCACCGGGCCCGCGAAGAATCTGATTCGCTTCTGCGAGATGGTTCAGGCCGACCCGGCAGCGGGCCTTTCCATCTCGATCGCGGCGTTTCACCGGCGCTCCCCCGGCGGCCCGGAGTCGAATGCTTTCCTAGACGCGGTGCGCGCCGCTGGAATCGAATTGGATGTGATCCCCGAGCGCGGCCGCTTTGATTCCTCCGTCCAGGGCATGCTCGATCAAATCGTCGCGCGCCGCCGCCCGGACATCATTCAGACGCATGCTCCGAAGTCCCATTTCCTGGTTCGTTGGATGGGCCTCCAGCGTGGCCGCGGTTGGATCGCCTTCCATCACGGCGATACCGCGGAGGATCTGAAGATGCGTTTGTACACTCAACTCGACCGCTGGTCGCTGCGCGCGGCGCATCGCTCCGTCACTGTGTGCGAGCCTTTCGCGGATTTGTTGGTCGCCAGAGGCGTGCGGCGGGAGCGCCTTCAGATCGTGCCCAACGCCATGGCCGCCGCCCCTTTGGTTGCGGAGGAGCGATGTCAGCGCCTTGCGCGATCGGCTTGCGCTTCCTGCGGGCGCGCGCGTCATCCTCTCAGTCGGGCGCTTATCGCCTGAAAAAGGGCACGCCGATTTGCTGGCCGCAGTGCGGCTGCTGCTGCGCGATCACCCTCAGCTCGCGATCAGACTGATCCTGGTTGGGGATGGCGTCGAGCGTTCCTCGCTGGAGCGTGCTGCCGCCGCATCGAATCTGGCCTCTTCCGTAATTTTCGCTGGTCACGCCTCGAATGTATGGCCGTATTATTCGCTGGCAGACGTTTTTGCTCTTCCCTCGCACAGCGAGGGGTCTCCCAATGCGCTGCTCGAAGCGATGGCGGCGGGCGTGCCAATCGTCGCCTGCAAGGTCGGAGGGGTGCCGGAAACTGTGGAAGACGACTCGCAGCGCGCTGCTGGTCCCGCCGGCGAAGCCTGCTGCGATGGCTAGCGCACTGGCTCGGATCCTCGAAGATCCCGCGCTGGCCAAGCGCCTCGCGGCGAATGCTTCCGAGCGCTTGGTCCGACGTTTCTCACCGCAATCGCGTTACCAGGCGCTGCTGAAAGTCTACCGGGCCGTCAAGGAAAGCCCGTAGAATCTCGACTCGCAATGCGTATCCTCTATTTTTCTCCGCGCCAGTGTTGGCCCCGGGATACCGGCGCGAAATTGCGCGACTATTACCTGGCGAGCCAGCTTGCCGCCCGCTGCGCCGTTACCTATCTCGGTCTTCGCGATCCCTCTGAAGCGTCTATCGAACCTCCGCGCGCGGAATCCGGATTCGCGGCTTATCACACCGCCGCGCGCGAATCTCCGTACACTAGTTTCGAAGCTCGTCCGCGGCTTGATCGGTCCCACCCCGCTCTCCGTCTTGAACTATTCTTCGGCGCAGGCGTCCCGCATTCTGGCCGAAATCCTGCAGGCCGGCTCCTTCGACGCCGTGCAGATCGAAGGCGTGCACTTGAGCGCCTATTTGCCAGTGATCCGCTCCGCCGCAAGCCGCCCCGTGATTCTTTCGGATTGGCACAATATCGAGTCGGAAATTCTGCATCGCTACAGCCGGGTGCACCCTAATCCCGCTGCGGCGCGCCTATGCTTGGCGCACAGCGAACTCTGCTGGAACGAGCCGAGACGCGGTTCCTCGCTGCCTGCGACGTGCATACCGTAACCAGCGAGCGGGAGCGAGACTGGCTTGAGGCCCACGGCCGCGCGGCGGAAATCCATGTGATCCCCAATGGCGTCGACGTGCAATACTATGCGGCTTCGGAGTTGGACCAAAACGCACCTCGAACCCGCCTGGTGTTTGCCGGCTCCATGGATTACAGCGCCAATGTCGATGCAGTCGTCTGGTTCGTGAACAGTATCTGGCCCGAGCTGCGCCGCCAGCATGCGGCGCTGTCATTTGCGATCGTGGGGCGCGACCCCGCGACCGAAGTCCGTGCGCTCGCTACCGATCGAGTCAATGTGACTGGAACCGTCCCCGATGTCCGGCCGTATTACTCCGGCGCGCTCGCCGCCGTTGTACCGTTGCGCATCGGAAGCGGTACCCGGCTCAAGATCCTCGAGGCTATGGCTGCCGGTATTCCCGTGATATCGACCAGGCTCGGGGCGGAGGGGCTCGACCTCGAAGACGGCACCCACCTCCTGCTTGCCGATTCCGCGGCTGAAATGATCGCGGCAGTCAGCCGATTAGCTGGCTCGCCCGAATTGTGGCATGCGCCTGTCCCGGTCCGGCCGCGACGTGGTGTCGCGCTTGTACGACTGGGGGATTCTTGGAGAAGATCTGTATCGCATCCATTGCGCCGCGATCGAGCGCTTGCGGCAGCGCCGCGCAGGCTAGCGGCTGGGGCCGCCTCGCGACACATTCCCTTCACAATACAGATGCCCTTGTGCGGCGACGTCGCTGTTGCCGGGACGGACTTCGGTTCCGGACTCGATGTGCTGGATCGGGCCGTACCCGGCTTCGTGCAGGAACTGCACGACTGCCGCAGCGTTGCGCTGCTTCCCGGCGAGAGTTTCACCGTGGATCTCGATGAATAGTGCAGGCCGCCCGCGCGCCAGCGTCTGCGCCGCGCCCCGCAGCACGTCCAGCTCGAAACCTTCCACGTCGATTTTCAAGAAAGTAGGCGCCGGCAGTCCGCACTCTTCGATATCTTGATCGAGCGTAGTCACACGCACGCGCCCTTTGGCCGGCTGAAGTCCTGCGTCGTGCGGCGCGTTCTCCTCCACCACCACCTTTGAACCGCCCGGCATCAGTGGATCCACCCGCATCACCGCCGCGCCCGCACCGCCGCCGAGGGCGACGTCCCGCACGGTTACGTTCTGGATCTGGTTCAAGGAGATATTCTCCAGCAGCCGCGCGCGATTCTGCGCCACCGGCTCATAGCTAACCACCTGATGCGCGTGCCGCGCAAACCACAGCGTGAGCATCCCGTGAAAGGCTCCGATATCGTAAATCGTCGCGCCGCGCAGAGGTGCGGTTTCCCAAAATTTGGATTCGGCGGTTACCTCGGCTTTTATAAGCGAACCTGGAAGCCAGCCCAGACCGCCCTTGCGCTTCATGCCGCGCAGCAGTCCGTGGCGAACCGTGTAGGTAATCCCATCGAAGAGGTTGCGGCTGACCCAGGCCACTACGCGCTGCTTGCGGCTGTAGTGCTCGAACTGCACTTCCTGCATGGCGTCGCTCACTTCAACCCGCGGCCCCTTCAACCGCAACCTAGCGCTGAGGCGCGATGCACCGCAAGCGGGCCTCTTGCAAAAAATCAAGTATACCAATCCACTTCTCTCTGACGACGATTGGATGAGCGCTCACTGCACCACCAGTATCAAGGGGTCGGCGGTAGCCAGAGGCTGGCCGCCGGCCGACAGATACACCAGTTGAGCGACGTGATTGCCCTGCCGCGCGTCCGCTTGCACCGCGCATGGCGACGCGGAACAAGTCTGCGTGACGGTGACGCCGGACGGCTGGGTCAGGGTGATTCTTGCCTGGGTCGCCTGAGGTACGCCGGCCGTGTTGAAGCTCACCCACAACGTCCGGTTCACGGCCGGGGCCAGTCCTCCCAGACGCCACGCGAGTTCGTTGTCGATCCCGGGGGCTCCGAAGGCTTCTCCGAAATTCTTGCCCAGGTTGGAAAGCACATAGCTGCCGGGGACGCACGGCGCGGAATTACCTGCGTTGCAGTCTCGCGCCCCCGCTACCACATCCGTGATCAAGCCGTCGCATGACGGTCCGGCGCAAGGTGTGACGTGTGCCCCGATGAAACTGCTGTGTCCGGCCCCGTGGCGCCCCCGCCCAGCGTCGCGGAGTAGCATTCGTCTCCCCAATCTTTGTATGCCGAGATGCCGGTGGTGTAGTACAGCCAGCCCATGGATCCGCACCCCGTGCGCGTCAGATTGCGATCCCCCGCACTGCCGAAACAATAGGTAGCCAAGGAATTGCACGCGGTGAAAGGCGATGGAGCCACCGAGTACGCGCTACCGCTCACGTTTGCCGTCTCGCCATACAGGCCAAATGCAACTGAAAGCGTCGGCGGTAGTGTTCGCTCGAGCAGGACGCGATCTTATACACCGTTCGCGGCGTCTGGATGCCGATAAAATGGGCTCCGTCGCAATAACCGGCGCTCATCCAGTTGGTTCCGCTTCCCGCCAGCGACGTCAGACCCAACATTGATCGAGACGCTTCCCGCCGGATTATAAATTGTGTCCTGGTCGTCCGACTGGCTATTTACCTCGTAGTAATGGCCGCGGTTGCTTGAGTCTCTGCCATAGTTGACAACCCATGCCTCGGCGTTCTCGATCGCCGTCAGGGCCGAAGCGGCAAGGCTCGGGTTGTTGCAGCCTTGCGAGGTGGTATCGATCAGCGACTCATACGCTGCCTCCATGGCCTTGAGGTTGATCGCTTCGCGCCACGGCGCGCCCTGGTAGAAGAACGGCGCAGTAGAATGTCTTGGGAGCGGAGACGTAGCTGGGGTTCAGTTCGTGTATTCGTTCTCGCCCCAACTTCCATCTGCTGACTGCTTCGAGTTCCAGATCGGACGTAGGTGTTGAGCCAGGAGCAGTATTGCGCGTGCCGCGTGGCATCGGTATCGGTTTTCGCTCCGAGGCGACGTCCCACAATGTATAGCCGGCTTCGCGATTGTCGATGGCGGGGCTGCCGCGGGGTTCCCAGAAGAGACTTGCCAATTTTGCACTCCAGGTATAGAGCCGGGGATTCTTTCGCTGTGGCCGTCGAGCGCGCGGAAGAACTGGCTTATCATTGGACGCAGCGCGGCGGATAGAGATAGTTAGAGCCGTGATCCAGCATCCATTGCCAGTGAATGTCGGCGAATTGCCGGCCTGGGTCAGGAAAGCGTTGTTGCCGGTGCGGTAATACAGCCGGTAAAGCGCGATGCCCACGTCGTAGTAATTCCAGATGGTGGCGGGATTTCCATTCAGCCACGTCTGGAACGTGAGTCCGTTCGAATCCGGCGCCGGGCATGAGGTAAGCGCTTTTTCCGCTGCCGGCTTGGCTCGAAAGATGTTGACCGAACACGTCACCTGCGTCGCGGACACGCTCGAAATCGGACATACGATGCGGCCGGTTCCAGGACCATCCGAACTGTCCCAGGCGATTCCCATGCAGGATTGCCCGCTTAACGACGCCCGCAGGTCCGCTGTGGTCGTGACTACATTGTTACCGGACGTCCACGACACCGTCCCGGACAGCTGCGCCCCAAGTTGAGGCGTCGAAGACAGCGCCGTCGTGGCGATATTACTACCGACGCCGATTTCGGCCAAGTCTCCATACGGCCACGGATTTGCCGTGGCATCGGCGATCACAAGCGGTCCCAGCAAGATTGTCCATTGCAGGAGGCAACCCCGTGACCACCACGGCCTTGGAGTCGGTCGAAACCGCGCCCGCCTGGATCGATGACGGAGTCGCGCACCGCCCAGTGGAATCGCACGCCGAAAGTTGGATGGTGTAGGTCCCCGAGAGCGGCGCCGTAAACGCCGGACTAGCCGCCGTGCGGCTCGAAAACACACCTGCTATCGGACCGGCTAGCTGCTGCCAAAAGTAAGAGACCGATGCATCGTCCGTCGAAGTGAAAGAGGAGCCGGCTAACTGCAGCGATGCGGCCCCGGCTCGAATCGTGCTGAGCGTCGGCCAAACGTTGAAGCGCGCCACCGGCGATTGGATGGGCGTGGCCGTGTAGCTGGCGCCCGCCATCGTCAGATTCAAGCCCCGTCCCGAACAGTCGTTCCCGTTGCCTTCGAGTTCGAAATCCATCAGGTCCCCGGCGCATGAGGTATTTCCTGGCGGCGTGCCGACTGCCACCGTGGCCTGAAACTCGCGGATGTAGGAAATATCTCCGTCGAAGCTGCCCACTCCGAAGCTAGACCCAGCGTCGTTCGGGAGTGCCGGGCGAAGAAAGACCGCACTGGTTGGAACCCAGGTTCGCCCCGGTTTGGTTGTCGAAGGCTTCTGCTGTCAGTTGCGCGCTGTTCAACCGTTGGAACCGAATCGTCACGTCCGTGCCAACGGCCGGGCTGACCGTGCAAATCGCAGAACCGTCTCGCCAGGAGGTCAGTGTAAATCCGCCATAGATCGTTCGCACCGCGAAAGAGTTGCTGCCATAGATCAATTGAATCGTGGACAAGGTCCAAGGCCCGTGCACTCGGAATTCCATGCGGAAGCTCGACAGATCGGTGAAGGGTGCGCTATTCGGAATGTTTCCGGAGCCCGACCCGGCGCTCAGCGACTGCGACGCCTGCCCCACGCTTCCCAACAGCAACACCAGAAGGTTCAACTTGTGATAGCGTGTCATTAGTAGATTGACCTCCATGCGTAAGCGTCGCCCGCGTCCTTGGCGCACACCGTGACGGCGTCTTTCACGCCCGTCCCGCCCAGCGTCTGCCAGAAACGCCCGCGCTGCGCAGCATTGCACGCCGGCTGAGCGGCGGCGCTGGCGACGTTCACGGCGGGTGTCATCAGCCGGAACACCGTGCCGTCATGCCACACGTTGTATAAGCGTCCCGCCACGATGTCAGCGCCGGTCGGGTCGGTTACTCCGTCGGCTTGTTTCACCGTGACCGCTCCCAGCGTGTCCACATTCAGAGTAGTGGCGCCGCCCGCTCCGTTCACGTTTGGCTTCCAGGCCAGGACCATGCCCGCGGTATAAGCTTGCAGAGTCGGCGAGAGCGCGCAGGCGTATGCGCTCGACGAACCGCCCGAGGAGCTGCACAGCCACATCACGCCACTCTGCGCGGTCGCCTTGCTGGCGATCACGCTGGTGTCCACATTCTGCTGAATATTGATCTGCGCGCCGGTGTCCGAGATCGTGTTCACCACACCCAGGCCGCCGATCAGGTTAATCGTGTTTCGCGAGCCCACCAGTGTTCCGGTATTGTCGACGGCGAGGCTTCCGCCTCCCGACTCCGGCGTCCAGGTGTTGGCGCTCCCGCACCCGTAAAGATTCGAGCCCGCCGGGGCGCTGGTCTGAAAGAACAGGTCTCCCACCGAACATGTGGACGGCAGGGTTGTCCCGGTCTTCACCGGCCGGGTAAACGCGGCTTTGGTGAAATCGACGTTCTTGGTCTGCGAGTCTAGACTTAAGCGGGTCTGGCCGTCGGCCGCGGCCGCCAACAGCGCAGCGAATAAGATTCGGTACATGAGCTCTCCCGCACCAGTAGATATCTCTCCGGTGCGCCGGCAGACCTTGACTCAAAGCTGCGAGTCACTCGAAACACGCGGGATATTCGTTCGGAAACGGGTGTGATGCGCAAGCACTTTAAGAAATTTGCCCACAGATAAGCACAGATGGACACGGATAAGAAAAATCTAGTCTCATCCAGGCATCGTCACTCCGAAATGCGTGGGTGGCTTCGCCCCGACTTTGCCGCTCAACTTCTGGAACAACTGGCTCTTGTGCCATCCTTGATCATCTGCGTTTATCTGCGGGCAAATTTAAAAGAGGTTGGGGTGGTGAACCCCTGGTGTGAGGCACGCGTAATGAACACACTTCGCGCGGTTCTGGCCGCGGCAAGTCCGCTTCGCTTGACATCGCTCCTGCAACCGACACCCAAGTTCCGCGGACGCTGATTCCCTTAGACAACAACGATCGGCCTGGCCACGCTTGAATTACGTCCGGATTATGCAAGAGAGGTTAGACAGGGATGCCGAGGTGAAATGGGAAGTGATAGAAAATGCGGCGGGTGAGGGAAGGGATGAACGTCAGCGTTATTGAGGTAACATCGTAGTTGTGCTCCTCACCGACAATGCCAGACCATCCCGCTAGCCTGGATGCCGTACTCAACACCATCCGCGATGTTACTGGCGTCAGCCATGTGCTGCCGGATCAAGACTTTTACGACGCGGGTGTGACCAGCGTGCAGGCTCTTCCCTTGCTTCTGGAGTTGGAGGAGCGCTTCCAGGTGACGATACCGGATGACAAATTCGTTGCCGCGCGCAGCGCGCGCCGCCTGTCCGAAATCATTCAGGACATCAGCGCATGACCCGCTGTACCGTTCGTTTGAACGCCGCAGCCGGCGAGATGGCGCGCGAGGAAATCGGCAAACAGGCCGCTTTCTTGTCGAAGTCCATTGGAAAGGTTTCGTTTTCCGACGATGGCTCCACCATCGATTTTGACGCCGCCGATGAAGAGGCGGCCGATCTGAAGAGCGCCCTGGAGCGCACCGCCAATCGCATTGTGCGATCGCTCCGTTCGCTCGAGCGCAAGGTGGTCTTCGCTAGCACGGCCAGCCCCGCCTTCCCGCCCAACGTCCCGATGGATGGAGTTCACTTTCTGGGAACCGGGCAAGTGGCGCTTTCCGGCGTACCGCTTCGGCTATTCCAATATTTCGACCGGGTCTTTGAAGCCTTCGGCAAACCCTGGCGCGCCGAGCCTTTGCGCACGCCCACGCTGATCCCTTCTCCGGTCCTCTCGCGCTGCGACTATTTCCGATCCTTTCCGCATAACGTCACCTTCGCGGCCCATCTGCGTGAGGAATCTAAAGTCATCGACGCCTTTCGCAGCCGACATCAGGAAGCCTCCGATGTCGACGACCTGGCGCTGGCCGACATGGACAAGCCGGAAGCGTGCCTTTCGCCCGCCGTGTGTTATCACGTCTATCACATGCATCAGAACCGGGCCGTCCCTGCTACTGGTCTGGTGTACGGCATCTGCGGCAAATGCTTCCGCTACGAAAGCTCCAACCTGACCGATCTGCGAAGGCTGTGGGACTTCACGATGCGCGAGGTGGTGTTCCTGGGAGACCGGGAGTACGTGCTCGAGCAGCGTGAAAAATCCATCGCCATGATGTCGGAGTTTTTCGTCGAGCATCATTTGGCGGGCGAAATCCGCACTGCCAGCGATCCCTTTTTCGTCGCTCCCGACGCGATTTCGAAAACCTACTTCCAATTGAGCTCGGATTCCAAGTATGAGATTTCGCTCATACTGCCGGAGGGCGAGCGGCTCGCCGTGGGATCGCATAACTATCATTCGGACTTCTTCGGCCGCGCCTTTTCTACTCCCGTCGAAGGGAGCGGTCCGATGCACAGCGTATGTGTCGCGTTTGGGCTGGAACGGTGGGTGTACGCTTTTCTTCAACAGCACGGCGCCGATCCGGCGGCGTGGCCGGACCCGATGCGCCGCGCCCCTGAGTTTCAAAGTGTCTAGCCATTGTGGCGATTGAATTCCACCTGGTGCCGGGCGCGCAGTTTGCACCTCAGGCTAGCGCAATTCTGACCGCCGCGTGGCCCGCCCCAGCCCTGCATTACACTCCAGCATATCTTCACTGGCAGTTGTCGTTTCCTGGCCCAGTACTGCCGCCGGCCGCGGCGGCGTTTGTCGATTCCAAACCTGCTGGCTTCGCAGCGTCCACACATCGCCGGCTGCGGCACGGGCCGGAGGTATTCGATGTCCTATTAGTCTCATTTGTCGGTGTGCATCCCGATTTTAGGAACCGCGGAATCGCCGCGGGTCTGTACCGAACGTTGCTCGCGGCCGTCGCCACGACACACCTTCCTGTCATTACCTTCGCCCAGGCGGGTTCGGCGGGGCAACGAGCGATCGAGCGGGCCTATCCGGATGCGGGCTTCCAGCTGCGGCCCCTAGGATCGTATCCGGGGTTCGCGTCCGTTCCTCGCCCTTCCCAGGAAGCGCAATGGGAGTGCGAGGAGAAGACGTCAGCGCTCGATTGGTCCTCGGTTGCGGCTGCCGTGGACGCCTGTGCTACGGATCGAAGCCTGTTGTGGAGCGCACCTACCGATGCACAGTGGCGTCATTACCTGCAGGATCCCCGCCCGCGTAATCTTCTTTCGCTAAAATCCGGCGACGTGGAGCCGGCAGCGGCCTGGGTGGTTCAGACCGCTTACGTGACCGGGCAGGGAGTGGCTTCGGTGGCGGCTATCGATTGCGCCTGGCTGAATCGCAGCCGGCCGGAACTGCTGCCCGGCTTAGCGAGCGCCGTGGCCCGGATTTCACCCGCCGCTACCGTGGTGAACGCTCCTAGTTTGGCTGGCTTCGATCCAAAACGTTTGCGCGACGCCGGCTTCCGCCAGACCGGACTGGGGTTTCACGGCTACTGCGCCACCGCGCCAGGCGCCGCTCCATTGCCATCGGCCGAGGCGGTTAATTGTGAAATCGTGTAACCACGCTCTATCTGGCTTCGGTTACGGCCCTACGCGGCATGCTTCGCCCAAAGCCGCGTTCACGACCCGCTGCACATCGATCACATCGCAGCTAGTCCCTCCGTCTAACTTATTCGTGCATGGAGCGGTACCAATGGCCTGACTAACCATCAACTGCACGTCTAAGACATTGACGACTCCGTCGTTATTGAGGTCGCAAGGCGAACCAGTGGCTGATGCCATTAAGCGCCATGCGAGCGCATTATCGATCCCCGGCGCGCCGAACGCTTCTCCGAAATTCTTGCCCAGGTTCTGGTATAGATAGCTGCCGTAAACGCAAGGGGGGGCCTGCGTATAGCAAGATGCCGCCGCCGCTACCGTGTCGTTCACCAGGCCATCGCACGCGGGGCCGGAGCACGGCAAGGTGATCGAGCCGATGTTAGCCGTGGTGGACAGCCCGGCTGTTGGGCCTCCCAGTGTAGCGGAAATGCATTCATCCGCCCAAGCCTTATATGTCGGGTTAGAGGTCTGTGCGTAGAGCCAGGCGATGCCACCGCAGTAGGTGCGAGTCAGGTTGCGGTCGCCTGCCGAGCCGAAACAATATGTGGCGGAAGAATGGCACGTCGTGAACGCCGCAGGTGCAATCGAGTAGGTACTACCGGCCGCGTTGGACGTCTCGCCATACAACCCAAACGTTGCTGAAAGTACGGCGGCGGTGTTGCTAGTGCAGGAGGCGATCTTATACACCGTGCGCGGGCCCTGGATGCCGATAAAATGAGTCCCGTCGCAATACCCGGCGCTCATCCAGTTCGTTCCGCTTCCGGCCAGCGACTTAGACCCAACATTGATCGAGACGGTTCCCGCCGGATTATAAACAGTATCCTGGTCGTCCGACTGGCTATTTACCTCGTAGTACACGCCGCGATTCGTTGTGTCGCGTCCGTAGTTGTTTTGCC
Source organism: Bryobacterales bacterium (assembly GCA_963779075.1). Taxonomy (GTDB): domain Bacteria; phylum Acidobacteriota; class Terriglobia; order Bryobacterales; family Bryobacteraceae; genus Palsa-187. Next base: position 171,930 of record CAVZWS010000003.1, on the reverse strand, counting down.
AGGTGACCGCATTGGCGATCGCGGTCAGCGTCGCCGCCGCGAGGGTTGGATTATTGCAACCCTTCGAACTGGTGTCAATCAGCGATTCGTAAGCCGCTTCCATCGCCTTGATGTTGATGGCGATGCGCCAAGGCGACGTCTGGTATACAAACGGCGCCGCAAACGTCTCCGGGGCGGAGACGTAGCTCGGGTTCAGGGAGTAATCGTTTTCACCCCAGCTTCCATCCGCCGATTGTTTCAAGTTCCAGGTGTTGGTGTATGTTGAGAGCCAGGAGCAGTATTGTGCGTGCCGCGTGGAATCGGCATCGGTCTTTGCTCCCAGCGCGACGTCCCACAGCGTATATCCGGATTCGCGATTATCGATGGCCGGGCTAGCTGAGGGATCGGCCCATAAACGGACAAGGGTTGAGACTTCCGCGTACAATCCTGGGAATCTTTCGGCGTGGCCGTCGAGTGCGCGGAAAAACTGCGAGATCATGGACGCCGCGCGCGGGTACGGGTAGTTATAGCCGTGGTCGATGGTCCACTGCCAAGTGATGTCGGCGTAAGCGCGGGCATCGGTTTGATAGGCGGTGTTGCCGGTGCGGTAATACAGTCTGTAAAGCGCGATGGCAACGTCATAGTAATTCCAACTCATAGCGGGGCTTGGTGCTGCCCAGGATTGGAAGTCCCACCCGTGCGAATCTGCTGGCGGCAACAGATAGGCAGTAATTCCTGAAGATGTCGGCGCAAACATGTTCACTTGACACGTAATCGTAGTTGCGGTCACGCCGGAAATCGGACACAATGCGCGTCCGGTCCCTGGTCCATCCACGCTGTTCCAGGCAAACGCCACCCAGGATTTGCCGGAGAGGGATGCCCTAAGGTCAGAGGTGGTAGTGATGATGTTATTGCCTGAAGTCCAGGAGACGGTCCCGGGCAGAGCGGCGCCGAGGGCAGGCGTTTCCGCAAGCGCTGCGGGAACCATGTTATCGGCCACGCCCTTTTCTGCCAAGTCACCATAGATCCAGGGGGAATTCCCGAACGGAATCAAGGGGCCAAGTAGATTGTCTTGGGCCGGCGGCAGACCTGTCTGCACGATACCCGTCGCGTTTACCGCGACCTGTCCCCAGCCGACTACCGATGCTGCGATCAAGATAAGTGCGAGTTTCATTCTCTTCTCCTACGCGGTGTTCGCAAGCACTGGATTTTCTCTATGAGTCTTCGCCCGCGTTTCGGGCGGCACTTCCCGCATCTTCGCCGGCCCTATCCGCATTCGTGCTGGTGCCGCATAAAGAGGACAATCGACGCTTCTCGGCAAAAAGCTTAGTGTATACTGCCAAATCGACAACGCGGCTAAAACAATGATAGGGATAGACGTCTTTCAGAGCATCCTTTTGCGGGCGCTTGGCACGTGGTGCCGGCCGGGCTAATTCCACCAGCCGGTCAGCCTGCAAATTTTTCGATCGCCGCTACTTGATATTCGCCAACTCTCTTTCCGAAAACAGTTAGTTCACCATTTGGTAATAAGTTCTCGGGAGCCAGCAGCGCCGAATCGCCGGAAATTGCAAGCCATCGAATGCTCCTCCCCGAGCTGCTTGGCTTGATCGGCACCCAGCGGCGGGCGACCTGGGCCTGCTACGGCAGCCGGCGGCTGACAAAGCAGACACTGTAAGGTCCAAGTCGTACTACCCGCGGTCGCGGCACTTAAGCCCCCCCTAACGGTATTCCCGTTACTCCTTAGGTGAAAGTCCCACTGCCCTACTACCTCTTGGGGCTCGATATAGAGATGTGACACGCAATATCCTTCTTAGTACTTTGGTTCTACTGGGCTTACAGACGATTGCATTGGGCCAAAGTGTAGTACTGTCTGTCGGATCCGGGTCTGGAACCGCGGGGGGTACCGTCACTGTTCCAATCACCGTTGCCTCGATCGGCGGAGCTCAAACCGCTGGACTACAGTGGACTTTCAGCTATTCCTCCGATATCACGGTGTCACAGTCGTGGCTGGCGCATCTACCATCAACGCGGAAAAATCCCTCTCCTGTTCCGGAAACAACTGTCTCGTTGCCGGAATCAATAGCACCGTGATTGCCGATGGCACGGTCGCGTAGCTACGTTCCAAATTGCGGCAAATCCTTCGAGCTAACCCGATTCCCGTTCAGCTTACAAGCCTGGTAGCCACGACGGCGGGTGGCACGTCCATTCCTTCGAGCGGAGTTTCTGGAGCAATTTCTCTCCCTGTGCCGGTCGCCTTAAGCAGCCTCAATTGCACCAGTTCAACCATCAATACGCCAGGAAGCACTTCCTGTTCGGTAGCGTTGACCGGGACAGCCTCCGGGAGTGGATTCGCGGTATCGCTCTCCAGCAATAATACCAACCTCACGGTACCTTCGAGCGTAACCGTCGCGGCCGGGCAAAGCTCCAACAGCTTCACTGCCACCGGCGCGCAAGTCAGCAGCAACCAGACGGGAGTGGTGACGGCGAGCGCGGGAGGCGTGAATCTGACCAGCACCCTGAGCCTGGTGGCTCCGGCGCAGCTCACATCGGTGGCTTGCGCGCCTGCAACTCTCGGCAGCAATGCGTCGAGCACCTGCACCGTGACATTGAACAAGGCCGCCACTAGTGCGGCAACCGTTTCGCTCGCGAGCAACAACGCATTGCTTACGGTACCCGCCAACGTCACGGTCGCTTTGGGCCAGAGCACCGCCACTTTCACGGCGACATCAGGCACCGTCAGCAGCAGCCAGAACGCCACCGTCACCGCGACCTTGAACGGCCAGAGCCAGCAGGCCACCATCAGCCTGGCGGCAGCCGCTCAACTCAGCAGCTTAACCTGCTTGCCCGCAACCGTGAATGCTCCCGGCACTTCAACTTGCACCGCCACCTTGACCGCGGCCGCTTCCAGCGCCACCAGCGTCACGCTGTCGAGCAACAACGCGAGTGTGACCGTTCCCGCGAGCGTCAATATCGCCACCGGTCTCAGCAGTGCGACATTTACCGCCACCGTCGCCGCCGTGACTTCTAATCAGTGCGCTTTGCTGACTGCCACTCTCAACGGCGCCTCCCAGACTTTCACGCTCAGCGCGCAATGCCCCGGCGCAGCTCACATCGGTGGCTTGCGCGCCTTCGACTCTCGGCAGCAACGCGTCGAGCACCTGCACCGTGACATTGAACAAGGCCGCCACCAGCGCGGCAACCGTTTCGCTCGCGAGCAACAACGGATTGCTTACCGTGCCTGCCAACGTCACCGTCGCGTCAGGCCAGAGCAGCTGCCACCTTTACCGCGACTTCGGGAACCGTGAGCAGCAGCCAGAACGCCACGGTAACTGCAACTCTGGGTGGCCAGAACCAGCAAGCGACCATCAGCCTGGCAGCAGCCGCTCAACTCAGCAGCTTAACCTGCTCGCCCGCAACCGTGAATGCTCCCGGAACTTCGACTTGCACCGCCACCTTGACCGCGGCCGCTTCCAGCACCGCCAGCGTCACGCTATCGAGCAACAACGCCAACGTGACCGTTCCAGCGAGCGTCAGTATCGCCACGGGTCTCAGCAGTGCAACGTTTACCGCCACCGTCGCCGCCGTGACTTCCAATCAGTCCGCTCTGCTGACGGCCACCCTCAATGGCGCCTCCCAGTCTTTCACGCTCAGCGTTACCGCTCCCGCTTCCGCTCAGCTCACGTCGGTGGCTTGTGCGCCTTCGACCCTAGGGAGCAATGCGTCGAGCACCTGCACAGTGACATTGAACCAGGCCGCCGCCGGTGCGGCAACCGTCTCGCTCGCGAGCAACAACGCATTGTTTACGGTACCGGCCAGCGTCACCGTGGCATCGGGCCAAAGCAGCGTCACCTTCACGGCGACTTCGGGAACCGTGAGCAGCAGCCAGAACGCCACCGTAACTGCAACTCTGAATGGCGAGAGCCAGCAAGCCACCATCAGCCTGGCGGCAGCTGTTCAACTCAGCGGCTTAACCTGCTCGGCGGCAACCGTGACTGCTCCCGGGACTTCGACTTGCACCGCCACCTTGACTGCAGCCGCTGCCAGCGCTGTCAGCGTCACGCTGTCGAGCAACAACGCGAGCGTGACCGTTCCCGCGAGCGTCAGTATCGCCTCCGGACTCAGCAGTGCAACGTTCACCGCCACCGTCGCCGCCGTAACTTCCGATCAGGCCGCTCTGCTGACGGCCACTCTCAACGGCGCCTCCCAGACCTTCACGATCACCGCCGGCGCCACCGCGGCGGCGCAGCTTACGTCGTTATCCTGCGCACCCTCCGCATTGGCGAGTAACCAGCCGGCCACCTGCACAGTTAACATTGAATACCGCCGCCAACAACGCGGCGATCGTCTCGCTCGCGAGCAACAGCGGATTGCTATCGGTACCCGGGAGCGTCACCGTCCCGTCGGGTCAAAGCAGCGCGACCTTTTCAGCCAATTCCGGGATCCGTGAGCAGCAGCCAGAGCGTTACCGTCACGGCAACCTTGAACGGCCAAACCCAGCAAGCCACCATCGCCTTAGCGGCGGCTGTGAATTGCCAGGAATTCCAGACCTCCCCTGGGGGTCTCTGTATGATTCAGGACGTTCTTCCTTGGATTACTTTTGGCGGCGGCTGGGAAAGCCGGCTGAGTGCGGGGAACCTCTCGAACGGTAGCGGCGGCGGAACCATTCAGTTGAGCTTCACCCTTCTTCCCGCCTTACCGGTTACCGGCGGCGTACAGAATCATATGCCCGCCTATTTCAAAGACAGCATCACCGGGCAAACGCAGGTTGCCGAGAGCGCAACTTACGCACTGAGCGCCGGCGGATCGGTCGCCGTCGATTTTCTGTCTCCGGCCGCCGGCTGCGACATTCATGGCCAAAATTGCGCGAGTTCGCCGGACCCGAATACCAACGCTTACGGCTCGCTGCTGGTTCAGTATGTCGCCGACAACCCGGCTTCCTTGAGAGGCATCGCCAAAGCTCAATTAGCCTTATTGGCGAACGTGGCAAACGCGGACTCCAGCTGGCAAACCACCGAAAGCGAAATGCCGGCCGCCAATCAGTGGACCGCGCCCGTCTCGGTGAGCGCAAATCCGGCAGCGAATCCGCAGACGGCTCAGCAGGCTTCGGCGGCTCTCGCAAATCCGGGACCGGCGGCGATTACGGTGCGGGGAACACTCTACGATAATAACGGCCTCAGTGTAACTTTCAGGGATTTTCAAATTCCCGCTCAGGGTGCAATCGCTTTGGTCTTTTCTCAGGATCCGAGCCAACCCTTCGGCGGTTTCGGACAGGCTATGTTTCCTTCGGGCCAGGACTTCAACGGTCTGGTCGCGTTTCAGGTCACATCTCCGAGCGGCGGATCTGTGTCGGCGATGGTTCTCCAGTACGTGGGGAACGCAGTGTCGAGTGTCGAAATGAACTCGCAAAGACTGCCTGCTACAGGATCGAGCGGGACTCGCTGCGCCGAATTCGCAATGGCCGTCGGATGGGTCATGTACCGTTCAATACACGCTTCCCTGGGTGGTTTTCGGCGGCGGCTGGGAAAGTCGCTTGAAAGCGGGCAACCCCCCAAGTCCGTCATCCGGGGCTGTGCAGCTTCGCTTTACCCTCCTTCCTCGCCGTATCCGCAGCCAATGGTTTGCAAAACCATCTGCCCGCTTATTTCACCGACAATCGCACGGGCCAGTTGCAGGTTGGCGAGAGCGCAAACTATACGCTGAGCGCCGGTCAATCGGTGGATGTCCACTTCCTGTATCCGCCGGCCGGTTGCGATATTAACGGTCAATACTGTAACAGCCAGCCGGATCCGGGCACTCTTTCGTTTGGTTCGGTTCTGGTGCAGTATTCCTCGTTCGATCCCGGCACTCTGAGAAGGCAGGCGAACCCTCAGTTAGCGTTCTTAGCTCACCCGACCGGCGAAGCCTACTCTTCACAAATTACGGAGCGGGCATCGGTTGCCGCCACCACCTGGACGGCGCCGGTGGCGATGAGCGCCGACCCGAATACCAATCCCCAAACCTACCGGCAAGCCTCGGCGGCAATCAACAACCCAGGATCGACTCCGGTGACGGTTCGAGGCACCCTCCGCGATCAAAACGGGAATGTTGTGACCTACAACGATTTCCAGATCCCCGCCTTCGGTGCGACCGGCATCGTGCTTTCATGGGATCCGAGTCAACCGTTTGGGGGATTCGGAAATGCCGCGTTCCCAGAGGGACAGGACTTTAACGGCTGGGTGACCTTCGATGTGACCTCACAGGGCAGCAGCGGGGTTAGTGTTCTGATCCTCCAGTACGTGGGGAACACGACTTCCAGCGTCAACGTTCAATCGTTGCCATAACGGAGGTCCAGAAATTGCGCGACTGAGAAACGCTACAAAATTTGTCCCAATATCGATCGCCGAGAATCGCAATAACTGTCCGCGCGAACGTCCGCCTCATTTGCCCATAGCATATACGTAGTATTCTTCCGAAGTTTCCGCCGGCGCGCGGTGTTTGAGAAGACGTGTTGACAATTGAAATGCACGCGCCTGCTCGGGCGTGACACCAAAGGTCCAGTCATATCCCTCCTCAATTCTCTGCGCGGGTAGGGAAGGATCAATCTCATGTTCCAGCAGAATCACGACGGGTCTGCCGGTCTCCTGTCGGAGCCGCTGCGCGTTGGTCAGGACATCGCCGAGGCTGAGGTCCAGTTGAGCCTTGCGCGTGAAATGGGCTACATTGCCATACCGATGTTCTCGCATGAGATAGGTTGGGTTTGAGACATAGTAGGGCATTGTGTCCAAAAGAAAATCGGGATCTGCGATGATAACCGCCTGTTTGAGGTCCGGATATCCCGCGAGAATCGATTTCATATTATTGTTGCGGTTCTCGAGTGCCGCCACTGGAGCGATGACGATTCCGTAGATCTTTTGGGCGCTGTACCGCAACTGCAGAAATAGAAGCAACACGAACAACGCCGTGCCCAAGGTTGACAGGCGGCCGACGAGTGGATTCCGTTGGGCAAGTGAAGCAGGCTCCTTCTGCGCATGTCCGGACGCTGCAAGCCAGTACAAACAGATTAAAAACACCAGCCACAGGGCGTGATGACGATACGCTCCAGGAGTGAGAACTACGAAGAAGAGCGAGAATCCAACCAAAGTTGTCAACGCGGCAAGAAAGGCGCCCGGCCGTCGAATCAAGCCCAGCGTGCTGCCGAATAAGATTAGAGACTTGATGATCACTAACGGCTTGCCGAGTAGCGGCACGTGGCTTGCCAGCCTGTCAGCTCCTGGAAGACCCCAGGAGTCCAACTGCAGCGAAGGCAGAAATATTCCCTTAATCAACGCCTTGAATGTGATACTGCCGGCGTCAATCGCGACCGCATCACTCAACGGTGGGAAAACCGTTATGAAGCAGGTCAGGACGCCGCTAACGGCCAGCGCCGCGTTGTAGAGAAACATACGGATATTCCGCGGTCTGTTGGTGGTTTCGCCGCCGAGTACGTCCACAAACCAGAAGACCAGGAGGCCGCCGGCGAGCAGTGCGGAAATTACGTTGCAGTTAGCCAACAAAAACAACAGCACACCCAGCAGAAGATCTCTATCGCGATGGCGCGCGTAGAAAGCGGCGAACAGGAAGAGAAGCAGCATGCTAATTCCATAGTTACGGGCCATTACGGAGTACTCGTACATCGACATACGCCCAAACAGAATCAGAGCCAGAACCGGCAAGCTGAAGGGGGCGCGCAGCAGGAGAATCAGCACTGCACTGGCTGCAATGGCGATGGAAACCAGCAGCAGAACCTCTGGACGCGGGACCAACGTATGCGCGGCGCGAAGAAGCAGGTACCAAACCGAAGGATGACCCTCCCAGCGAAGCTCCTTAAGCATGGCGAATACCGAGTCGTCCTGTAGGGCTATCGATAACGCTCTCACTTCATCGCGCCAAAGCAAATGCGTCCAGGCAAGAAAAGAGACGACACAAAGCCAGACCACGAACATCGCCAGAGCGACCGAGCGTTTATGGGCAGCTTTCGTATCGCTGTAAATCGACTTTGCATCGATCATGGCTTTCCACCCAATCCGGAGGGCCGATTCATAGGGTCTTGGGCTTCAAGATGGTCTCGGCCGCCTCGGAGAAAGTAATTGCCGTATAGCGGGGTTGATCCGGGCCGACGTAAAGCCCGCTACATCCGGCCGCGCGAGCAGCCTCCATATCCTCCGCGGAATCGCCGATAACGAAAGTGGTTTCCGGTGTTGCGTTCAGATCGCGCAGCGCTTTCAAGATCAATCCGGGAGCAGGCTTGCGGCAGTCGCAGGGCTCGCCCAGCGAATGCGGGCAAAAATAGATCTTGCGGATCGCAATCCCGTCTTTGCCGAGCAGACGCAGCAATTTTCGATTGCCGTCGATGAAATCGCGGTAGCCATAATAGCCCAGGCCGATGCCCTGCTGGTTGCTCACGATGCACACCAGGTAGCCGGCGCTCTGCAGACGTTTCAGAGACTCGGCAACGCCCGGGAGCAATTCCACTTGGCCCGGATCGAAGGTGGCATCCTTCACCAAGGTTCCATCGCGGTCGACCAGCACCAGCCCTTTCGCGTGGCTGGGATGGGCGGGAAGCGGGGCCTCGTGCAAAGCGAGCGCCTGAATCCGCTCGAACATGGCGGTGGTGCTGACGGATGGGAAATCGGAGGCAATGACGATGGATTCGCCGCCGTACGCCGCGACGGCGGAACTCGATCGCAGCACGGAGGCGGCATAGTCTCCGCCCTTAATATAAAGATCCGGCTTCCAACGCTCGATCAGTGCGAGCGGGCGGTCCTCTTCAAGAATCGTTACGCAATCGATGGCCGCGAGGGCCGCCACTACAAAGGCACGTTCGTTCCACGGATTGACGGGGCGCAACGGATTCTTGTAACGCCGAATCGACTCGTCGCTGTTGACCGCGACCAGCAGGCGATCGCAGCGCGCTTTCGCCTGGGCCAGGTAATCCGCATGGCCCGCATGCATCACGTCGAACGCTCCGCAAGTGAATCCAATGCGGCGTCCAGCGGCGCGCTCGGCCTGGACCCAGGAATCGACTTGCGCTGCGGAGCGTATCTTATCGGTGACGGTCATCGCCGCGGGGCGGCTTCAAACAGGGCCGCTTCTTCCGCCCCGGCCGCGGCACTGGGAAACGGTATTTGAAGATCCGGAGCGAGCGCCTCGACTACCTGGGCGACGGAGTGAGAGTCGCAAATCACCACTGCATCCACGACGGCCAGGGACGCCAGCAAAAATGCCCGCGCCTGTTTTTCCCGGTCCGGCTGCGTCAGAGCAACTACCAGACGATCGCAGCGGGAGCGCGCCTGTTCGAGCGATTCCAGATGCCGAGTAGTGAGCTGGGTTAAAACCATCGTGCGCGAAGCCGACGCGCCGGCCATTGCGCTGCCAAGAGCGGACGCGTTCGACAGCTTCGGGAAGCCGAAGAATCTTTCCGCCTACGGCCGCGGGCGATTCTCCTTCGATTTCGTGGACGATTTCGGCTCGCGACGCCACCGCCGTGCCCACTTTCCCAACCACGATGCCGGCCGCGATGTTGGCCAGCTCCACGGACTCCGTGATCCCGGCGCCCGAGCCTAACGACGCCGCCAGAACCGCGGCAACGGTATCGCCAGCTCCTGAAACATCGTAGACTTCCTGCGCGAGTGCCGGAAACTCCGCGCGTGCGCCAGCTCTCGGAACCAGCAGCATGCCCGCCTGGCCCCGCGTCACCAGCAGAAATTCGGCGCCGGCACGCTCTAGTAGCACGCGGGCGGCGCTTTCTTGCGCGTCCACGTTTGCGGTGGACATGCCGGTGGCCTCCGCCAGTTCCTTCAAGTTGGGCTTGATCACGGTGGCGTCCTGATAACGCGCAAAGTCGTTGCCCTTGGGATCGACCACCACCGGCTTGCCGGCCGCTCGCGCCATGCGGATCAGTTCGCGGGCGTGAGAACCTTTCAGCACGCCCTTGGCATAGTCCGACAAGAACACCACAGAGCAATCCGCCACGTGTTCCTGAAAATGCTTTACGAGCTGAGCAAACACTTCCGGCCCCGCGCCATCGGTGGTTTCGTGGTCGGCCCGCAATAACTGCTGGCTGTGAGCGATATAGCGAATCTTCACCGGCGTCTTGCGGGGCGCTTCGCTCAATAACCAGGATTGGCAGTCTCCGATCTCCTTGAGCAGTTCTTTGATTTCCGCCGCGGCCGCGTCCTCGCCGGTAATCGAAAACAGCCGGATCGCGGAGCCCAGGGCGCCCAGATTGCGAACCACGTTTCCGAGGCCGCCTAACATGGACTGCTGCGATTGAATACTTAGCACCGGGATCGGAGCTTCGGGCGAAATGCGCTGTGCTTCACCATAGACAAAACGGTCCAGCATCAGGTCGCCGACGCAGGCCACGACGGCTGTGTTTAGACGTTCGAGCGCCGGAATCAGGTGTTGCCGATTGCTCACGAGAGTGCTCCCATCATATCGTAAGGCATACTAGAATCCTGGCAGTTTGCCCTGATACGAATGACCTTCACGCAGCAGTTTCTCGAAGAAGCCGGCCAGATCGTAAAGAAAATCGACACGCAGGCGGTGGATCGCCTGGTGGCGCTGCTGGCGGCAACACGTGGCGCGGGCGGGCGGCTCTTCATTCTGGGCGTGGGAGGCAGCGCGGCCAACGCTTCGCACGCAGTGAACGATTTTCGCAAGATCACGGGCATCGAGGCGTATGCGCCCACCGATAATGTGTCGGAGCTGACGGCTCGCACCAACGACGAAGGCTGGTCGACGGTATTCGAGCGCTGGCTGCGCGTCAGCCAGCTGCGCGCGGACGACATGCTGCTGATCTTGTCGGTGGGCGGAGGGAACTTCGAAAAGCGGGTGAGCCCCAACCTGGTGGAGGCGCTCAAATATGCGCGGTCGGTTGGCACTAAGATCGGGGGGATCGTCGGGCGGGACGGCGGATACACGGCGCAGGTCGCGGACGCGTGCGTGTTGATCCCGGTGGTGAATGCGGCCCACATTACGCCGCATTCGGAGGCTTTTCAGGCGGTAGTGTGGCACCTGCTGGTGTCGCATCCCGACTTGAAGCAGGAGCAGACCAAGTGGGAATCGGTGATTTGAGCAGTGCCCGGCAAACGCGCAGTTTTTCTGGACCGCGACGGCGTGATCAACCAGGCAATCGTGCGCAACGGTAAACCGTATCCACCGTCTGGAGTTGACGAATTGAAAATCGTGGCGGGAGCCGCCGAAGCCCTGCGCGATTTGAAACAGGCCGGGTACCTATTGATCGTGGTCACGAATCAGCCCGACATCGCGCGCGGCACGCAAAGCCGCGCTGCGGTGGACGTTATTCATCAGGCGCTAAGCAAAGTTCTCCCGCTGGATGACTTCTTCGTCTGCCCGCACGATGATTCCGATCAATGCGACTGCCGGAAGCCTCGGCCGGGTTTGCTGCTGCACGCGGCGGAAAAGTACGATATCGACATGTCGCGCAGCTTCATGGTCGGGGACCGCTGGCGCGACGTCGACGCCGGGGCGAATGCCGGGTGCGCAACGGTTTGGATCGACTACGGCTATCGCGAAAAGCGCCCCGCCGCGGAGGCCTCGGCTAAAGTCGATTCGATCCGCGCCGCGGCCGATTGGATCTTGAGCCAGGGCTGATCGTGCTCGGTTCGTTTCAGGTGTAGACTTGGTTGAAATGAAAGTCCCGAAGGACGTGACCCGCCGCAGGCTGCTGCGCAGCGCCGCGCTCGGGACGGTCGCTTTTGCGTCAGGCGTTGACAAAGCATTCGGGCAGCGGGCGTCGGGGCCTCCGAATATTGTCTTCATCATGGCTGATGATCTCGGTTACGCCGACTTATCATGCTATGGACGACCCGATATCAGCACGCCAAACATCGATGGCTTGGCTGCCAAGGGAGTGCGCTTCCTGCAGGCATACGCAAACTCAGCGGTCTGTTCGGCGACACGAACCGCGCTGATCACCGGCCGCTATCAGTACCGGCTGCCAATCGGGTTGGAGGAGCCGCTGACCGGACGCGACGTCGGCCTGCCGCCGGACCATCCGACCTTGCCATCCCTGCTGAAGAAGGCCGGCTATGGAACGACTCTTGTTGGAAAGTGGCATCTGGGCGCGCTCCCCAAATTTGGCCCTTTGCAAAGCGGATACGACCATTTCTTCGGATTCCGCGAGGGCGGTTCCGATTACTATGCGCACGATTCAAATCTATGGGACGACGACGTACAGGTGCACGAGATGGGCTACCTGACCGACATGCTCGGCAGTCGAGCCGTGGACGTTGTTAATGGATATGCGAAATCCAGTCGTCCGTTTATGATTAGCCTGCACTTCAACGCGCCGCACTGGCCGTGGGAAGCGCCGGGTGACGAGGCCGAGTCGAAGCGCTTAGCGAGCGGAGGCCTGAGAAGCTTATTTGATTTCGACGGCGGCTCGCAGAAGACCTACCAACGCATGATCCAGGAAATGGACCTTCAGATAGGCCGCGTTCTGGAGGCGCTGAACGCGAATGGTTTGGCGGAGAACACAATTGTCATTTTCACCAGCGACAACGGCGGCGAACGATTCGCGGATACTTGGCCTTTCACTGGCCGCAAGACTGAATTGCTAGAAGGCGGACTGCGGATACCGGCAATCGTTTCTTGGCCGACGCGCATCCCGCAAGATCGAACGACCGAACAAGTAGCGATCACCATGGACTGGCTGCCGACGCTGCTGACGTCCGCGGGCGTCTCCTCCGATCCTGCATTCCCGTCCGACGGCATCAACTTATTGCCGATCCTCACGCAGAACGCAGCCCCCGTCGAGCGCAAGCTGTTCTGGCGCTATAAGGCGAATGCACAGCGTGCGGCGAGAGACGGCGATTACAAGTATCTGAAAATCCTCGACAATACGTTTCTCTTCAATGTCGTTGAGGACCCAATGGAGCGCGCCAATCTGAAGGAGCGGCGTAAGGATATTTATGACCGAATCACGGCGGAATGGTACGCGTGGAACGCGACCATGTTGCCGGAGATTGATGAGAGTTCCACCGACAACTTCACGGGTGGTCAGCTTGCCGACCATATCGGCACGCCGAAAACGAGCGGCAAAGCGGATAATCCTGCGTCGCCCAAAGCGCCGCCGGCACAGCCTCGCTGAGGGCTGGAGGCCGCTCCCGTTGCCGGCTCACCAGTTACGCGTGTGGTAATGCTCGGAGTGCGCGTTGCGAACGTTGGTGATCACGCGGCTGCCTTCAAACTCCGGGGCGTAGTGCAGGCGCTCCATCCCCTGGCTCTGCATGAAGTCCATGAGGCGCCGGCCGTTCTTGGGGCAGTACAACATTAAGAAGCCGCCGCCGCCCGCACCCGCAATTTTGCCGCCCAGCACTCCGTATTCCGCGCGCAGATGGTCGTAGAGCCGCTCCACTTCGGGGATCGTGATCTTATCGGAGAGCTGGCGCTTGGCCATCCAGTGAGTGTGCATTAACTCGCCGAAGCGATCGAAGTTCCCGGCCTTCATCGCGTCGGCGATCTTATAACCGATGTCTCGAATGCGCAGCAGATTGCTTTCCACCGCCCCGCCAATTTCCTCACGGACCTTGCGGCTCTGTGTCTCCAGGATGTCGGTGGCATTTCGCTGAGTCTTGGTGTAATACAGATGCGTGTTGGCGACGAAATCCGATATCGAGTAGGCGGGTAGCGACAGTGGTGTCACTTTCACGGCTCCCGATTTTTCGATTTCGAGCTGCGTCAGACCGCCGAACGCCGCCATATATTGATCCTGCTTGCCGATGGGCTGCTTCAGCACGTCGAGTTCAATGCGACAAGCCTCTTCGGCCAGCGTCTGCAATGGCACCGGGCGCAGCAGGTACGCTCGAAGGGCGCTCAGCAACCCGACTAGATAGCAACTCGAGGAGCCCAGTCCCGTGCCGGCCGGCAGATCCGCGACGGAAGCGATCTCGATGGCGTCGTGAATCCCGTGCGCTCGCAGGGCTTCGCGCGCGAGCTCGTGCTGGAGCTGATCGACGTGCGCTACCGTCTCGCTCTTCGTGTAATGCAGGCGGATGAGGCGGTCGGCATTGGGCACATTCAAGATCACGTACATGTACTTGTCGATGGCCATGGCCAGAACGAAGCCGCCATGCTTTTCGTAGAAGCTGGGCAGATCGGTGCCGCCGCCACCGAGCGTGACGCGGAATGGAGTGCGGGAAACAATCATAAGGAAGGGAGAGAAGCGCCGCGTGCGGCGATGCTCGTTCGGCTCAGTATACATCGAGTTGGCGGACTCGGCGGCTCGGGGCCGCGCGTTATGATTGGGCTGATGCGTCTTGGGGATTTGAAAGTGAAGGTGTTCGCGGATGGCGCCGATCGCGCCGGAATCCTGCGGATGTATGCGAACCCTTTGATTCGCGGGTTCACCACCAATCCCACGCTGATGCGCCAGGCCGGCGTCACGGATTATGAGGCCTTCGCCCAGGATATTGTGGGCGCGGTTCCGGATCGTCCGATTTCGCTCGAAGTGTTCGCCGATGAATTCGTCGAGATGGAGCGGCAGGCGCTCAAGATTTCACGCTGGGGCGAGAATGTTTACACCAAGATTCCCGTCACCAACACGCGGCGCGAAAGTTCGCTCGACTTGGTCTGCCGTCTGGCGCGGCGCGGCGTAAAGCTGAACGTGACAGCGCTGATGACGCTCCAACAGGTCAAGGAAGTCGCGGTGGCGCTCGCAGGCGGCCCGCCGGCTTATGTTTCCATGTTCGCCGGGCGGATCGCCGACACCGGACGCGACCCGGTGCCGATCATGGCGGAGGCAGTGGACATCCTGCGCGCGTACTCGAACATCGAACTGATTTGGGCCAGCCCGCGGGAACTGCTGAATATCTTCCAGGCGGATTCGGTGGGTTGCCACATTATCACCGCTACCCATGACTTGCTGCACAAATTGGCGCTAGTCGGTAAGGATCTGGACGACTACTCGCTCGATACCGTGAAGATGTTTCACCGCGATGCCGCGCAGGCAGGCTACGAGCTGTGAATCGCGGGCAGGCCGTGGTCAGCGCGCCCGTAAAACTCGCGGATCAGGCCGGCCACCGCGGCGATCTCTTCCTCGGTCAGTTCGGCGAATATAGGCAACGCCAGCACTTCCTTCGACAGTTGCTCACTCACCGGGAAATCGCCGGCTTTGTGCCCGTAAGCGGCCAGTGCGGGTTGCAAGTGCAGAGGGAGAGGATAGTAGACCTCGGTGCCCACGCCCGATTCGGATAAGAACTTCCGCAATTCATCGCGACGCGGGCAGCGGACCATGAATTGGTTGTAAACGTGGCTGGTCTGATACGGCTGCTGAGCGGGTGTGGTCACCACTCCCGCGAGCGCCTCGCGATACAAGGCCGCGTTGCGCTGGCGTGCGCGATTCCAGCCATCCAGATGATCCAGTTTGACGTCGAGTACCGCGGCCTGCAAAGCATCCAGCCGTGAGTTCATGCCCGGCCACTGATGGATGTATTTTTCGAACGACCCGTGAATGCGCAGCGCCTTGAGCTTGCGCGCAAGCTCTTCGTCGTTGGTGGTGAGCATGCCGCCGTCGCCGAAACCGCCCAGGTTCTTCGTCGGGAAGAAGCTGAAACAGCCGATGGTCCCGATGCTGCCGGCGCGCTGGCCTCGCCACTCGGCGCCCACGGCTTGCGCGGCGTCTTCAATCACCGGAATTCCGCGGGCCAAGGCGCACTCCAGGATCGGACCCATATCGGCGCAGCCGCCATAAAGATGGACCGGCAGAATGGCCTTGATGGAGGGATGCGTCGCGAAAGCGTGGTCCAGTTGCCGGATATCCATGTTGAAAGAGTCCGGCTCGACGTCGACGAACACCGGCCGCGCGCCGGCGCTCATGATGGCGCCCGCGGTGGCGAAGAACGTGAAGGGGACGGTGAGCACTTCGTCGCCGGGTCCGATATCGGCGGCCATCAGAGCCAGCTCCAGCGCGTCGGTGCCGGAGGCGCAACCGATCGCGTAACGCGCACCGCAATACTCTGCGAAGCGCTGCTCGAAGCGTTCGACTTCAGGGCCCAGGATGAAGCGCTGCGATTCGATCACGCGCGCGAGAGCAGCCTGAATCGGTTCGCGCAAAGGCTGATATTGGCGCGTCAGATCGAGCAAGGGAATCGCCCGCACGCCGACTTTAATTGCCATTCTCTTCAGTCTAATCCGTACCGTGGCTCTAATCCGCGTAGTGGCCCTGCAACCAATTCCAGCGGATGCGCAGCAGGTCAAGAAACGAGGCGATCCCGTGCAGCAGGCTGACCTTGGTTCCTTCCACATTATTCCAGCGCACCGGGACTTCGATGGCAGGAATCCCCAGAGTGTGCGCGATAAATAAATCTTCCACGTCGAAGCTAAAGCCATCCAGGCGCTGCAAGCTTGAAAACGCGGCAGGCGGCGTCGCGGCGGAAGATCTTGAAGCCGCACTGGGTATCGGCAAAAGGCAAACCGGTGATCAGGCGCATGACACCGTTGAAGACGATACCGGACATTTCACGCCACTGGCTTTGGTGCACTCCGATGAGCGTGCGGTCGAGCGCGCGGGAGCCGATGGCGATGGCCGCTCCCTGCTGCTCGGCGGCGGCGAGCAATTTGGGAAGTTCGTCGATGGGAGCGGAAAGATCGGCGTCGGAAGACAGAATCCAATCGCCTTTGGCTTCGAGCATTCCATGGCGGACAGCATAACCCTTTCCACGGTTGCCGGGATTGCGGATCAGGCGCAAGCGCGGCTCACTAGCGGCGCGGTTTTCAACGATCGCCGCCGTGGCGTCGGTGGAGCCGTCATCCACGATCAGCAACTCGGCATCCTGGTAGGAAGCGGTGTCCAGCCACGCCAAAATTACATCCAGGGTGGAGGGAAGGCGGCGCTCTTCGTTGTACGCGGGAATGACGATCGAGAGCGTCAACGGTCCATTATAGCCACGGGCACCATCGGCTTACGCTCACGCTATAGTGGCAGCAGGATGAAGAGCCCGGAGCGCGGGTGCGGCGAGGCTGCCAGCTTAATAAAGATGGACCGGCTACCTTTTCGCGCCACTCCGCTGGCTTCACCTTACGAAGGGTTCGACACGCTTCCGGTGGCGATTCTGTTGGATAACGTGCGCAGCATGTACAACGTCGGGGTCATTTTTTCGTACAGCCGACGCCGCGGCGGCGGAAAAACTTCTGCTGACCGGGATCACGGCCTATCCGCCGAAATCGGGGATCCGCAAAACCGCTCTGGGGGCCGAAGAGACGGTGCGCTGGGAACACGCGCGCGACCCGATGCCGGTGCTCGATGGACTGCGCGAGCGGGGCTATGAGATTGCCGCGATCGAAACCACTCCGCATGCAGTCGACTTGTTCGAATGGGTCCCGGCCTTCCCGGTGTGCATTGTTTTCGGACACGAAGTGGACGGCATCCGCCCTGAGGTGGCGGCGCGCTGCGACACGCATATTCGGATTCCCATGCTGGGCAGCAAACACTCGCTGAACGTCGCGACCGCGGGCGGAGTGGTGCTGTTCGAACTGCTGCGCAAGTATAGGGCGCTGGCGAGCACGGGGCATAAGTCGTGGATCGTTACACGCAAGGCACGGTGATCACGGCGAATTCGCGCTTGAGCCGGCAGATGCGCCGCGATTATGACGGCGAGCGGCGGCGGCAAGGCCTGCATGTGTGGGAATCGCCGGACATCCTGCCGCGCGGCGCGTGGCTGGAACGTGTATGGCAGGAATGTGCGTATCGCGATCCGTTTGACACGCCGGTGTTGCTCAGCGCCGTGCAGGAAGAAGCCTTGTGGGAGCAGTCGATTGCCGGATCCGATGCGACGGACGTGCTGCTGGATCTTCCGGCGACGGTATCGTCGGCCGCGCAGGCGTGGAGTTTAGTGCATGCCTGGGAAGCGCACTGCGAGGCGGCGGAGTTTCGCGGGCTCCACGATCCCGAGGCGTTCCTCGGTTGGATGCAGGCGGTGGAGCGCAAACTGCGGGAGAACGGTTGGATTACGGCCAGCCAGCTTCCGCGAGCGCTGCTGGATCGGGTCACGGCGGCACGGTGGTTCCCGGCGCGCTCTTTCATGCCGGTTTCGACGAACTCTCGCCCGCGGATCGGCGTTTGTTTGAGGCGTGTCACGCGCAAGCGTGGAACAGCCAAGCCGACGATAGCTGAGCCGCAGCAATCTCGCGTGGGCCTTCGCGACTCCTCTGAAGAATTGGTTCAGGCCGCAGCCTGGGCTCGACGGAAGCTCGAAGCTCATCCCGAAGCGCGTATCGGCGTCATCGTGCGAGAGTTGGCCGGACTGTCAGCCGCCACCGAGCGCATCTTCGACGATATTTTTCATGGCCGGTTGGATTTTGCGCAGGGGACCGAGTCCGCCGCATTCCATATCTCCGCCGGTGCGCGTCGTCTGAGGTCCCGTTCATTGCGGAAGCGTTGCTTACTCCTGGGGATAAAATCCGGACTGCGGATCGGCGAAGCGGGGATGCTGTTGCGATCGCCGTTCCTGCGGATCGACAAATCGCAGGCTTCGCGGCTGTACGCCGATCTCCGCCGCCAGGGCATCGAAGAGATTTCCTTCGAGGTGGAGGCGGTGCGCCGCGCGTTCCCGGCCATGGCAAAGGCAGCGGACGAATTGCGCGAACGCCAGCATCCGAGTGAGTGGAGTGCGGCGTTCTCCAAGCTGCTGCAACGCGCGGGCTGGCCGGGCGAGCGCCCTCTCAATCCCGCCGAACACCAGACGGTGGAACATTGGAAGAACCTGCTGTCCGAACTCGCGGCGCTGGATGTGGTGCTGCCGCGCATGACATACGGCCAAGCGTTGCAGCGGCTGCGGCGTATCGCTCACGACCGGCGCTTCGCTCCGCGCGATGAAGGCGCACCGGTTCAAATCATGGACATGCTCGAAGCGGCGGGATCGCAATTCGACGCGCTGTGGATCGCGGGATTGCACGGCGGGGTGTGGCCGGAGGCGCCGCGTCCCAATCCATTCCTGCCGTTGTCGTTGCAACGGTCCGCGGGCATGCCGCACAGCTCGCCGGAGCGAGAGTTGGCCTACGCGCGGCGCGTCACCGAGAGGCTGCTGGCTTCGGCGACGGAGGTGGTATGCAGCTATCCGTTATTCTCTGGCGAAGAAAAGCTGCGGGTCAGCCCGCTGATTGAGACTCTACCCGAAGCCTCCCGAGACGCCTGAGGTCTTCCTTGAGTCTCCGCTGCGCAGAATTTTCGCGGCGGCGGTTCCGCTGGAGGTTCAGCCGCTGGGGCAAGCGCCGGCGTTGGCTCCGGGCACCGTTCAGCGCGGAGGCATGGGCGTGCTAGCGGATCAGGCGGCGTGCCCGTTCCGGGCTTTCGCGAGGCATCGCCTGCGCACTCGAGAGTATGAGCCGCCCGACATCGGCATCTCGCCATCGGAGCGCGGCAATGTGGCCCACAAAGCGCTGGAATATTTTTGGCGCGATGTCGGATCGCGGCGTGAATTGCTGGCCAGGCCGGCGGAGGAGATCGACGCGGCTATCGAAAGCTCCGTCAACGCGGCCCTGGATAGCGGTCTCAGCCGGCGGCATAGAAACACCTCGCTCGAACGATCGCGCGCGCTGGAGCATGACCGTTTGAAGTTATTACTCGCCGAGTGGCTTCAGGTTGAAAGAACGCGGACGGATTTCGAGGTCGTCGAGCGCGAGGCGCCGCGCAGTGTCAACGCAGGCGGCCTGGAACTGGACTTGAAAGTCGACCGCATCGATCGCATGCCGAGCGGCAAGTATGTTGTTTTGGATTACAAGACCTCCGACAACCTGAACGTCGACGACTGGGACGGTGAGCGGCCGGATGCGCCGCAACTGCCGCTCTACGCCGTGAAGAGCGGCCGCGAAGTAGAGGGCGTGTACTACGCCAAGCTGGTACCCGCGCGAGTACGGAGCTGCTGGGTTACGGCGGCGACGAGTTTGCCTGGCGCGAGCCGGAGTGGACCCGAGTTGTGGACCAGCTCGGGTCGAGTTTCCTGCGCGGCGACGCGGCGGTGGATCCGAAGTACCCGGGGAAGACGTGTGAGCTGTGCGATCTTCACTCGCTGTGCCGGATCGCCGAGGTGCGCGCCGGGGGCGGCCCGGAGGACGAAGCCGGTGAGTAGTCCCGTCATTCTTCACGAACTCGACGAGCCGCAGCGCAGGGCGGCTCTCGATCCCACGCAATCGTTCACGGTGCGCGCGCCGGCCGGCTCCGGCAAGACCGAATTGCTGATCCAGCGATTTCTGCGGCTGCTCGCGATCGTCAAGAAGCCGGAGGCGATCGTCGCGATCACCTTCACGCGGAAAGCCGCGGGCGAGATGCTGGAACGCATCCTCGTTGCGCTCAGCGATGCCAAGGCGGGGACGCCGGTGGACAAACCGCACCTGGAGATCACGCGCGGGCTAGCGCGGCAAGTGCTCCAGCGCGATCGGGAACTGGGCTGGGACCTGCTGGAACATCCGGGGCGCCTGCGCGTGCAAACCATCGACTCGCTGTGCATGAGCATCACCGGCGAGATGCCGTGGCTGGCCCGCCTGGGCGGGATGCCGCGTATCGAAGAAGACGCGCGCCGGTTGTATGAAGAGGCGGCGCACCAGACGCTGCTCGAAGGCGATCCCGAATATCAGCAGGCGCTCACGACGCTGCTGCGGCACCTGGATAACAACTCCACCCACGCGCGCGATCTGATCGCGACCATGCTGGCGAATCGCGACCAGTGGTTGAGGCTTTTGAAGCTGGATGATGAAGGCGCGCGCGGCGCACTCGAAAAGGCTTTAGCAGATGCCGTCGCTAGGGGCCTGAAGGCTGTCGATCAATGTGTCGCGCCGGATTTGCGCGGCGTTTGGGTGAATGTCGCGCGCGAGGCGGCGTCCAACATGTCTGGAAACCCAGCGTATGCGGCGATTCAGAATCTGACGATCTGGCCCGACCCGGTCGCCGCAGACCTCGAAATCTGGCGCGGCCTCGCCGGGGTACTTCTCACCGGCAGCAAGAACGAGTGGCGTAAACCCGGAGGGCTTACCGTGAGGTGCGGCTTTCCGACAGGCAGCGACGCTCGCAAGCGTCAATGCGTGGATTTGATCGCGGCGCTCCAGGAGCGCGATGGCCTGCTCGAAGCGCTTGGGCGCGTCCGGGAACTGCCGCCACCAAGTTATAGCGACGCTCAATGGGAGGTTCTTCGGGCCTTGCTGCGGACGCTGAAGCTGGCTGTGGCGCAGCTTCGAATGGCTTTCCGCGCGGAGCGTGTCATCGATTTCATGGAACTAGGCATCGCCGCACGGGATGCGCTGGGGCAAATCGATAATCCCACCGAAGTCGCGTACCGCATGGATTCGCGCATCGAGCATCTGCTTGTCGACGAATTCCAAGACACATCGCGCGCGCAGTTTGAACTCCTCGAAAAACTGACAAGCGGATGGCAGGCGGGCGACGGACGCACGCTGTTCCTGGTGGGCGATCCGATGCAGTCGATCTATCGTTTTCGCCAGGCCGAGGTCGGGTTATTTGGAGAGGCGGAAGAAAAAGGCATCGGCGGATTGCCGATGACGAGTCTGGAACTGCGCTTGAATCGGCGCTCACGCCCGGCCATTGTCGAACGCGTGAACGCGCTGTTCTCGGACAGCTTCCCGAAGATTAACGATGACGCTAACCGGCGCGGTGAAGTACACAGCGTCGCTGGCTGCCCGGGAAGAACCGGACGGCATCGTCACCATCGACGGCTTCGTGGAGGGCGAGGACCAGCTCGAAGCCGCTCGCGTGATCCAGCATATTCGCGCGGCGCAGCGTGAAGATCCCGAATGGTTCAGTTGCGATCCTGGTGCGCGCGCGCTCCCACCTGTTCGCCATCACGGAGGCGCTGAAGACAGCCGAGCTCCCGTTCAGTGCAGTGGATATCGATCCGCTGGCCGGCCGCTCCATCGTGCGCGATCTTCTCGCCCTGACTCGCGCCATGCTCGATCCGGCGGATCGCATTGCGTGGTTGTCCATTCTGCGCGCGCCGTGGTGCGGGTTGACGCTCGCGGACCTGGAGGCGCTGGTGCGCGATCGCCTGACAACCAGTATTTGGGATTGCCTGCAGGATCTGCACTCGCTCACTGGCGATGGTCAGCAACGCACGGCACATCTGCGTGATGTTTTGGCAGAGGCGTTTGCCGAGCAAGGGCGCTGGCCGCTGCGCCGCTGGGTGGAACGCGTATGGATGAGACTGGGCGGCCCAGCGTGTCTGGAGAGCGACGAAGGCGCGTTGCAAGACGCCGCAGGCTTACTTCGATCTACTGGAAAGTGAACAATCGGGAGCGGACGTGCGTGATTTCGACCGCTTCCGCAAGCGCGTCGCGGACCTCTTCGCGCAGCCGGAGAATCCGGTGGGCGCCGGACTGCATGTGTTGACCATCCACAAAGCCAAGGGCCTGGAATTCGACACGGTGATCGTGCCCGGGCTGGGCCGTCGCTCTAAGCCTGACGACAAGCCGCTGGTGTTGTTTCACGAGTGGCGCGTGCCGGGCGGCTTCGAATGCCTGGTGGCGCCGATCGATGAGACGCGAGCCGAGCCCGACGAGCTTTACCGGTATCTGCAGCGGCTCGACCGGCGGAAGAGCGACTGGGAGCGCACGCGGCAGCTCTACGTGGCGGCGACACGCGCCAAGAAGCGCTTGCACCTGATGGGGCATGTCGGAAATAAAGGGGAGCCGGCGAAGGGTTCGATGCTCTCCGACTTGTGGCCGGCGCTTTCCGCGGAAGAACGCGCATTCTTCCAGCGAGATGATGCGGGAGCGGCTCCGGCTCCGGCGACGCGGCCGCCGGACATGCTGCGCCGTTTGCCGGGTTCTTGGCGTTTGCCGGAGCTGCCCGCGCCGGTGGCGTGGCAAAGCGCAACCGCCTCCTTATGCAGAGCCGCACGAGCCGACCTTCGAGTGGGTGGGCGAGAGCCTGCGCCACACCGGCACCGTAGTCCATGCATTCGTGCAGCGGATGAAAAGCGTGGACGAGCCCGGACCGGATGGGCCGGCGATCCGCAGAGCGCTGATGCATGCAGGCGTTTCCCCGCTGGAACTGGATGAGGCGGCGCAGCGCGCACGGCAGGCGCTGGCGCGCATCCGTGCCAGCCGTCGCGGCCGCTGGATCCTGGAATCGCATGAAGATTCGCACTCCGAGTACGCGGTGACAGGTGTGGTCGCGGGCGAAGTAGTTCGCGGCCTGGTGGACCGGACATTTATCGATAAAGGCGTGCGCTGGATTATCGATTTCAAAACCAGCGAGCACCAAGGCGGCAAACTGGAAGAGTTCCTCGATGAGCAGCAGCGCCGTTATCGCGATCAGATGGAGCGCTACGCCCGCATTTTGGCGCCGCTAGGGAATCCGGTGCGGCTAGGCTTGTATTTTCCGCTATTAGATGAGTGGCGCGAATGGGCCCCGGAGCAGGCATCCGATTCGGCCGCTCCAAGCTAAGCTTTTTTCTTTTTAGATTTCGCCGGCGTCGCAGCCGCTTCAGGTTCGACGGACGCCTCGGGAGCGGCGGGCGGATCATCGGCAGCGGCGGCCGCAGTCACTTCCGCCGGAGCCACTCCCGCGAGCACGGCATTGAACAATTCCTTCTGGCGCGCCAGTTCCTTCTTAGACGGAGGCGCCTGTTCGTTACGGAAATCGTGATCGCTGTAGCAAGTGCGGCAGCGCACCTTGGCCGCTTTCGTCTCCACCATCGAGACAATCGAATGATTTGTCAGCCGGCGGCACTTGACGCAATAGTCGTCGATTTCGTCGCCGAGCCGAAGCTCCCACATGCCCGTGAGTATACCGCAGGCAAAAACGCCCGCCGGACCGCGACCCAATTCGGCCCGCGGACTTCAGGCGATCAGGCGATGCGCCAGTAGGTCTCGATGCGGGGCGGCTCGGCCAGCCAGTCTCCCGCGGTTCCGATGGCGGCCGCAAGATGCGGGGAGGAGAGATGGCGGTCCAGGTGTTCGCGCGAGGTCCAGTTCTCGTAAAACACAAAGCGGCTGGGGTCGGTAGCGTGGACGTGCAGGTCGTATTGCACGCAGCCTTCCTCGGCGCGTGTGGGTTCGATGAGTGTGAGCAGCACCCGGCGCAGGTCGTCTTCTTTACCCGGCCTGGCTTTCAGTTGGGCGACGACGGACAGTAGTTGAGCCATATTCTGACGATGATCGCAGAATTGGGTTGGATGCGGGCGGGAACTTCGATCGGCGGCGCCTCCGACCGCGTCAAGTCGCGAGTTGATATTCCTTCAGCTTCCGATAGAGCGTGGTGCGGCCGATCCCCAACAGGTGGGCGGCAATGGCGCGATCGCCTTTGGTGTATTCGAGAGCGTTGAGGATCGCGCGGCGTTCCAGCACATGCAGCGGGACGATTGAAGGGGCCGGGGTCGGGGCCGGCTCCGGCATCGGCGACGGAGCAGACAACAGCGCAATCTGCGACGACTCGATAGCCGGGACGCCGGGCATATTTACAGCAAGCTGCGTGGCCGGCCCAAGAACACTTTCGCGTCCGACAGCGGCCATCAGATACTGCGCCTTCTTCTGGATCAGATGATTCTGCAGGTTCGAGGGCAGATCGGCGGTATGCAACAGCGGACCCGAGTTCACGGCCACCATGTGCTGCACGCAATTCTCCAGCTCGCGCACATTGCCGGGCCAGTCGTAGGAAAGCATCACTTCCAAGGCTTCCGCCGTCACGCCGTAATTGCCGCCCACGCGGGAAAGGAAATGGTTGATGAGCGCGGGAATGTCCTCGCGCCGCTCGCGCAGGGGCGATAGACGGATGTTGACGACGTTCAAGCGGAAATACAGGTCGCGCCGGAAGGTGCCCTTCTCCACTTCGGCGGCCAAGTCGCGATTGGTGGCGGCGATGATGCGGAAATCCGAGTGGCGCGTGGATACTGAGCCCACCGGCCTGAATTCTTTCTCTTGCAGCACGCGGAGCAGCTTGGCTTGCAGATCCAAAGCCAGCTCACCGATCTCGTCGAAAAAGGCCGTTCCGCCGTTGGCCGCTTCCAACAATCCGAACTTGTTATTGGCCGCTCCAGTGAACGCGCCCTTGACGTGCCCGAATAGCTCGCTTTCCATGAGCGGGCCGACCATGGAGGAGCAATCCACGGTGACGAACGGACCGGAAGCCTTTATATTATGTACCGATCGGGCGACGACTTCCTTGCCGGTGCCCGTCTCGCCAAGCAGCAGCGCGGGCCAGCGGCACCTGCCAAGTTTCTCGATCAAACGGATAACCTGGCGCGTCCGGGGCGATTGCCCCACCAGGATATGACGGCTTTCACCAGGTTGTGCTGACATGTTCGTTCCGGGCCGTTCGAACGTTGGCCTAATGTATGGTGCGTTTGCCAAAGATAAACTCTACGATTGAATCGAACTTTCCTCAAGTCCCCCATACAGAGAAATGGGGTAAGTCATTTGCGGGTGGGTGGTACCCCCACGGTTGCGGGTGTTAGCAAGGGCGCAATGCAGCAGGCGCTAGTTGTTAGGAGCGGGCGCCGACTCGGGCTCGGGCACGACGATGGCGGTGCCGGCTTCACGGCGAACCCGAATGGCGAGTTCAGCAGCTTGCTCGCGGGTCATCTCGCGGCCGACGATCACGCGCCAGAGCGGAGGCGTTCGTCCGTTGGAGGGCGCGACACGGGCGTCGGCGAAGTGGTCCTGGAGAAGAGCGCGCAGGGATTCGGCACGGTCGGGCTCAGAGAAGGCTCCGGCTTGCACGGCGTAGCCTGGCGCTCGCGGTGCGGTGGCGGAAGATGCAGCCAACGGTGGTGGTCCGATGACCGGAGCCGCCGTGACCGTAGACGTGGGAGTGGCGGGCGTCATGGCGGCAGGTTCAGCGGCGGGAATCGCCGTGGTGACCGGAGGCGCGGTGACAGGAGGTACAGCTTCGGCGATGGGCGGTGCGGTGGCCGGCGTAGTCGGAGTGTCGGCTGGAGCCGCCGCAATCTCGACTGGTTCGCGCGGCGGCGTTCCTGGCGATGTACTCGGCGGCGGGATCACTTTTAAGCGCACGCGAGCCGTTCCCGCGCGGAGCATATCGATATCGCGCGCGGCCGCCTGCGAGAGATCGAGGATGCGTCCCTTCACAAACGGACCGCGATCGTTGATGCGAACGTCCACCTGTTTTCCGTTGGAGAGATTCGTGACCTCCACCCAGGTCTGAAAAGGAAGGCGGCGGTGCGCGGCGGTGAGCTGTCGCATGTCGTAGACTTCGCCGGAGGCCGCGCGGCGGCCATCGTAGGGGAATCCATACCAGCTAGCGACTCCAGTCTCGGTGCTTCCGATTCGAGCGGGGGCAAGCGGCGCGTTCACACGCGCGGCGTGATGACCGCAGCCCGAGATGAACATCACGGCGAGTGCGACCGACATGAAACCCGCATGAATCGGCCTTCGAAACACTCTCATAACCTTCGCGGCACCTAAAACAATTCTACGCATTTACGTTTTTGCGCGCCAGACGGTCCTAGGGGCCGCGAAGGCCGCGACCGGCGAGGGCGGCGATGTGCATTTTTTTCTTGACATTCAAATCAATCCACCTTATAAAGGGGACACAAGCGCGTGCTCTTAGGAGTGACGCGTACTTTGATGTAAAGGGAGAATCAAACGATGAAATTCGCAACCAAGAAAAAAGCGGCCCCGAAGAAGAAAGCTGCTGCTAAGAAGAAGAAGTAGCTAAAACGGGCTCGCAATAGCGAGTTTGACCAACCGGCCCCGAGCAATCGGGGCCGTTATTATTTTCCGCCCGCCTGTTTCACAACCTCCTTCATAACTTCAGCCCCTTCAAATATGCCAGGAAGTCCGCGCCCAGATCGTGGCGCTTGAGAGCCAGCTCCACGGTGGCTTGCAGGAAGCCTTGCTTGTCGCCCGCGTCATAGCGCTTGCCTTCGAATTTGTAACCATAGATAGGCCGGCTGCGCAGCATATGCTTCAGGCCGTCGGTCAACTGGATCTCCCCGCCGCTGCCGGGCTCGATGGTCTCGAGAGAGTGGAAGATCTCCGGAGTCAAAACGTAGCGTCCGATGATGGCGAGGTTGGAGGGCGCATCTTCGGCCTTGGGCTTCTCCACCAGATTGCGGATGCGATACAGACGGTCGCGCCCGCCGTTATGGGCGACCGGTTCGGCGTCCACCACGCCGTAGGCGGAAATGTTTTCGCGCGGAACTTCCATCAACGCCAGCACCGGCGCGGAATAAAACTCGTAGACGTCCAGAAGCTGGCGCAGGCAGGGCGTCTCGGCGTCGATGATATCGTCCGACAAGATGACGGCGAAAGGTTCGTCGGCCACCAGATCGTGGGCCCGCAGGACGGCGTGTCCCAGGCCGAGTGCCTCCTTCTGCCGGACATAGGCGATGTCGATCATGTCGGAAACCGCCCGCACGGTAGCCAGCAGATCCTTCTTATGGCGGGTTTCGAGCAGGTGCTCCAGCTCGAAGCTGACGTCGAAGTGATCTTCGATAGCGCTCTTGCCGCGGCCGGTGACGATGATGATGTTCTGGACGCCGGAGAGTTTGGCCTCCTCCACGCCGTATTGGATCAGGGGCTTGTCGACTAACGGCAGCATCTCCTTGGGCATTGCTTTGGTCGCCGGAAGAAAACGAGTCCCGAGCCCGGCCGCGGGGAAAACCGCTTTGCGAACTTTTCTGGTCATTCCTGTTCCATTCTATCGGCAGGGAGCGTGTGTTCGGCTAAGTGCGGTATCGATCCGTCACGATTTGTGAACGGGCCCGGGTGCCAGGGCATGGCCCTGGCCTACTTGAGCGCCACGGCGATGGCGCGGAGCTCCTCGCGGACCTTATCAATGAGTTTCGTCAGGTCGGCGGTGCGGTCGGCGACGAATAGGTCGCCCTGAACCTTCTTGCGCTTGCCCCGCGCAGAGGCGACCGGGACCAGCTCGGGCTTGGCTCGCGACTCGAGGAATTTGCGCGCGCCCTCAATCGTGAAGCGTTCCTGGTAGAGAAGGCGCTTGATTTCGAGCACCATCTCGACATCCTTGCGGCGGTAGAGCCGGTGGCCGGTGCCGGATTTCTTAGGACCCAGTCCCGGGAACTCGGTTTCCCAAAAGCGCAGGACGTAAGGCTTGATGTTCGCCAGACGCGCCACGTCGCCAATCCGGAAATACAGCTTGTCGGGAATCTCCGGCAAGGGTCCGGCGATCATGTCTTCCTGCGAACTCATGACGTACCCTTATGATAATGTCCCCGCTTGTAGGAATCCATCCGGTTCGGGAGGCGCTGCTGGCCGGGCGGCCTTTGGATCGTGTATTAGTCGCGAAGGGCGCCGGCGGCGCGCGCTTACAGGAATTGTTGGCCCTGTGCCGGGAACGCGGCATCCCGGTACGCGTGGAACCGCGCGACCGACTGGACCGCGCCGCCAACGGCGCCATCCATCAGGGCGTAGTGGCGTTCGGCGCGGCGGAGAAGTATTCGTCGATCGAACGAGACGGCGGCCTCCGGCGGATTGCACGTGGTGTTGGACGGCGTCGAGGACCCCCACAATCTGGGCGCTATCATTCGCACGGCTCATGCGGCGGGCGCGGCGGCGGTGGTGATCCCGGAGCGCCGTGCCGCGGGACTGACGGAAACCGTGGGGCGCGCCGCAGCGGGTGCCCTGGCTTACATGCCGGTAGTGCGCGTGGTGAACATCAACCGCACACTGGATGAGCTGAAGGAGCGCGGCTACTGGATTTACGGCCTGGACGAGCGGGGCAAGGTCGCCTATGACCAGGTGGAGTTCACACGGCCGTCGGCGATAGTGCTGGGCGGAGAAGGGAACGGCCTGCACGAACACGTGGCCAAGCGCTGCGACTTTCTGGTGCGCATCCCCATGGCGGGACAAGTGGCGTCGCTGAACGTCAGCGTCGCCGCCGGCGTGATGCTGTTCGAGTGGAAGCGGCGCGCCGCCCATCAAACAATGGCTCCATAACTCCGCCGACGCGGCCGGCCTGGTAGAGGCGTGCGTCCATGCGCGCGAGCTTGCGCTCCATGGGAGGCGTCACAATTCGCGTGTGGGGAATGACGCACAGGTGACCGGGGATCTCCCACACGTCATCGAGCGTGGTCATCCATTCGATCGAGCGGTCGAAGCGTGCAAGATTTACCGGCCGCGAGTAGGCGCGCAGAGTCTTTTCGCCGGCCGGGTTGTAATAGTGCTCGAAATAACTTATCGCCAATTCCCGGATGGTGGCGTAGACCGGTTCGCGCGAGCGCAGACCGGCGTAATCGGACTTCGCCACCGCTCCCCAGTGCCCATTGACGCGATAGACTGCCAGCACGTGGTCGGAATCGCGCACGGCTTCCAAATCCACCAGGAGCGGAGGATATCCGAGCTTGCGCAGCGCCATCGCGCCCACTAGCGCGCCCTCCATGCAGTGCGCCACGCGCTTGCGCAGGACCGTCTGCGGCGAATAACAGGTGGCGCCGCGAGGCTCGCGGTTGTAGCCGATCTCTTCGTCGAGGAATTGCTGTATTTTGGCTGGGCGTGGTCAGGCGAGGGAGCACCTTGACAGGCTAGCGCATGTGCCTGCGGCGCTGTTTCCGCTCAGCGGGCCTCGCACCCACGGCGCGGAGCATGCGACGATAACAGTCGAGTGCGCATCGCCCTCGACGCAACCTACAGTCTCGGAAAAAATCTATCGGGCGTCGGCGTGTATTCGCGCGAGATGATGTCCGGCCTAGCCCGCGCCCACCCCGAGCACACCTTTCGTTTCTGCTATCGCCCGCACCGCCTCCTCAAGTCCCTCTCTGAACGGTTGCCGGCGAACGCCAGCCGCCGTCTCCTGGTGGGCGCGCCGCGCGCCGACCTGTTCCACGCTCTCAACCAACGTCTCGACAGGCGGGTCGACCGGCGATCGCGCCGTACCGTCTGTACTTTTCACGACCTCTTCGTGATGACCGGCGAATATTCGTCGCCCGAGTTCCGCGCGCGCTTCACGGAGCAAGCCCGGCAGGCGGCCGCCAACAGCGACGCCATTATCGCGGTATCGCAGTCCACCGCTTCGCAAGTGGAGCAGCTTCTGGGCGTCGAGCCATCGCGCATTCACGTGGTGCCCCATGGGTCTCCACAGATTGCTGGTGTTAGCGCCGCGCGCCGCGAGAACCTGGTCCTGTTCGTTGGTGTGATTCAGAAGCGCAAGAACGTGGGCCGCCTGGTGAAGGCCTTTGAGCGCCTCCCGGCGGGATGGCGTCTGGCTTTAGCCGGCGCCTCCCAAGGCTATGGTGCGGCCGAAGAGCTGCGCGCAGTAGAAGAAAGCCCGCGGCGGGCCGACATCGACGTCCTCGGACACTTGTCGGGCGAGCAGCTCGCTGCCCTATACGCTCGCGCCCGCATCTTCGCGTTCCCCTCGCTCGACGAAGGCTTCGGAATGCCGATCCTCGAAGCCATGGCCCACGGAGTCCCGGTGGTGACTTCGCAGTGTTCGGCCATGCCCGAGGTGGCCGGCGATGCCGCGCTGCTGGTGGATCCGCTGAATATCGACCAACTGGCCCATGCGCTGACACGTCTGGCCGGCGACGAAGGCTTGCGGGAAGACCTGATTGCGCGGGGCCGCGCACGCGTGCCGCGCTTCACGTGGGATTCGGCTGTAGCGCAAACCTGGGCGGTCTACGAAAAAGTCATGGGCGCGAGTTTGTGATCTGGCTGGTCTCGGTTTTAGCCGCGCTATGCAACTCGCTCAACGTCCCTTCGGTAACCGCCAGCGAGATGGCTCCGCCAATCAATAGCGGCAAGCGTGACAATCCCCCACAGCACCAGCGAGAACCGCGCCGCGTCCGCATGGGCAAAGTTGAAGATCTTTTCCAGGACTTCCACCACCAGAACTTGAAACAAGCCCTAAATTTCCGGGAGCCTGCGGCACCACCGTACCCAGGCGCAACACCACCATCAGCACGAAAGCGACTCCCCATAGGGAATCGAAGCCGAATCCGCGCATCGTCGCATAAATCGGCACCGTCATCAGCAGCAGGTAGGGAAGGCTTTGCAGGAAGGAGGCCCACAGATAGCGCGAGTGCCCGATGATTTCCAGGTCGTCGATGAGCACGTGCAGTTGCCGCCGCCACCCAGTCTCGCCCGCCAGCGCCGCGCGCGTTTCATGACGCCGGAACATGATTACGCCAAGAACCAGCGCCACTACCAGTACCGAGATTCCAAGGACGTAGGCGCCATCCACCAGAAAGCGCAGAGCTATGGGGAATCACGGTGTAGCGCAGCATCAGGATGATGCACATAGAGAGCCAGATGCCATCGAAGATGCGCTCGATCAAGGCGCTGGTCAGGGACACCGAGAGCGGCAGCTGGGGGTTGCGGGCCAGCAGATAACAGCGCAAAACTTCGCCCGCGCGGAACGGCAGCACTTCGTTGGCGAACAGGCCCACGTAAATCGCCCGCACCGGCTCCCAGTACTTGAGACGCGCCACCGGCCGCAACAGCGTCTGCCAGCGCAGCCCGTGCCAGAAGTAGACCGACACGTCGGCAGCCACCGCGAGAGCGATCCACCACCAGTTCATCTCCAGTAGATCGTCTTTAGTTCGGATAGATGGGAGCCGCGCAGAGTCCAGACCAGGCTCGCTAGAGATAGCGACGTTGATAACCACCAGCAGAACCCGGGACCGGGCACTGCGTGACTTCTTCTCACTCAAATTTCATGATAGCCTGCCGCCGGCGATCGCGACCCTGCTCGCCGTGACTCCGCGGAGCGCCGATTCGAGCGGCACTGTTAAGTATTTGGCGGCGAGGTCGGGGTTGGCGGCCAACGCCTGGCTCCAGGCGTTGCGGGCTTCTTCTTCCTGGCCGGCGGCCTTCAAGGCATGGCCCAGATTGATCATGGCGCCGCTGAAACTCCGGCTTGTGCTGCAGGGTGACGCGGTAGCATTCCGCAGCGGCGCCATAGTCGCCGGTCGATTGAAGCAACAGGCCAAGATTGTATTGCAGCTCCGGCGAAGGCGGCCCCAGGGACCCCAGCTTGCCGATGATCTCACGGGCTTCGTTGGAGTTCTTTTGTTCGATGGCCACGGCCGCGAGATAGCGCAGCGCGTCCGCATGCTTCGGATTTGATGGACAGAACCTGGCGGAAGGCGTTTGCCGCGCTGTCCACATCTCCGAATTTCCAGGATGCGACGCCAAGATTCAGCAGCGCCTCCGGCCAGTCTTTTCGCTGCTTCAAGCAGGCTTCAAAACAATCCACCGCTCCGGCGAACTCGCCGCGTTTCAGGCGCAGGTAACCCAGGCGGAAGGAAGCGTCCTGCCAATCCGGCTGGACTTTCACCAGTCTTTCCAGAAGTTCTTCGGCTTCCTGTGCGTTGCCTTCCCGCTCGGCCGCGATCGCCAGATTCCACAACGCGCCGGGCAGCTCGGGCGAGCCTTCCAGGGCACTCCGGTAGGCTTCCCGGGCGCCTGCGACGTCGCCACGCTCCTGCAGCGCGGCGCCAAGATTGGCATTGGCTTCCATCGCCTGCCGGACGAAGACGCAGCGCCTCGCGATAAGCGTTCGCGGCTTGCTCCAGGCGGCCGGTCTTGTGGTAGGCCACGCCGAGATTGAACCATACCTCGTAAGTGTCCGCCCGCGACCTTGATCAGTTGCGAGCAGTGCTGAACTGCGGCGCTATAATCGCCCCGCGAAAGCGCGGTGGCGGCCAGACCCTCCAGTGCAGCGCGTGACTCAGGCTGGATCTTAAACAAGCGCTCCGCCATTTCCTTGGTCCTGGTTTCTTCTTTACGCGCGATCGACAGCGTGGTCAGGTTGGCCAGCAGATCGATGGAGTTGGGATTCGCCGGCAGCAACTGGTTGTATAAATCCGCAAGCTTCCTCCAGGCGTCCCAATTGATGCAGGGCCACCGCCTTGCCGAAAAGAATATCGTCCTGTCTCTGATCTTTCTTCGCGGCAGGAAGATCGTTGAGGGCCGCTTCCCAGCACGGCAGCGCAGCGTCCGGCCGGTTCAGCCTCAGGAGGCACAGCCCGCGGCCGATCTGGGCTTGCCAGCGCTTGGGATCCATCGACAGAGCGGCTTCAAACTCCTGCACGGCGGCTTCGAATTTCTCCTGCCGTTCCAGGCACAGCGCAAGATTGTAATGCGCGGCGGTATTTTTCGAGTCCTGCTCGGCTACCTTCGCGTAATGGAGTTCCGCTTCGTGCCAATTCTGTTGCTCAAAGCGAAGATGGCCGAGACCGTTGTGTATTTCGACGGCATTTTCGCCGCGATCGAGCCCACCTTCGAGCTTGCGCACCGCGTCGTCCAGCTTTCCCGCGGACGCCAGTTCGATGGCCGGCGCCAGACTGCTCGAAAAAGCAGCTCGCTGCGGTTTAGCCGGAACCGGAGTTGGATCCCCCGCAGAAGGCGCTCGATGAGATCGTCGTCTACGAAGAAGACTTGCGGACCTTTGTCTGCCGGAATATCCTGCGCCATAGTGGCGTCTCCTATCTCAACTATTCCTATTTCAACAGCGGCGTAACCACAAAGTCGCCATGCAAGGTGGATCGTTCCGCCCCTTCGCTATATAGACCTGCGCCGCCGGACGAAAGCCGCGAGTCGGTCCATTGCTCCACCCGTTCACCTTGAACCCAGGTTGTGAAACGATTTCCCACCGCATCGAAACGGATCTTGTAAAGGCCGCCCAGCGGCACTGTCACATGCAGGGGCGCTTCCTCGCGCGGCTGTTCCACTCCATCGATGACGGCGTAGTGCACCAGCGCATACGCGAGACTTTGCCCGGGCTTCTGCAATTCGATTTTGCTGACGTAGAAATTCTTGGCGTCCTGCGCGCGGTAAACCCAGCCCAGGGCCTTGACCTGGATGGAGCTCTCAAAATCCAAACGATAGGCCGTCAGGTTGACCGAGGATCGCAGCAGCGAGACTCTGCGCTGCTGCCGTGCGTCGGGAGCAAAGTTCGCGATCCATTGGGCGCCCAGTGCTCCATTGGTAAGCGCAGGCGCCGGCGATTTCAATCCGGCATGGCTCTGTTTGCCGACGAAAAATAAGATGCCGTACCGAGCACCGCCGACGCCGGCGAGAGGAGCTAGCAAGCTTGCGCATCCGCGACGCCCACCGCGCCGGCGAGAGCCTGTATCCGCGGCTCGGGGAGAGCGGGATTGGGTTCGGAGGAAAGCAGCGCTGATGTCGTGGATTGCTGGAGAGAGGGCTTGACCGAGAGGTCGGAGCGCAGGCTCGAGACATCCGATTCGCGATTTTTAACACCGGCAATGGTAGCGGCCGCCGCCAGCACCATCACTGGCCGCAACGGCAAACCGTTGGGCTGCGGTATCTGGACTGTTCCAGCGCTTACAGGCGCAGGACCGAATACCGGAAGCGGTTTGGCTCTCTCCGGCGCAATCCCAGGCGAGTTCACCGGCAGGGGATTGAGTTCCGGATCGGGTACACGGACGGCGGGAGTGGGCGCAGTAGTTTGCCGATTCCGCTAAACTCGCGTCCCGCTCCCGGTGGCGTGCGGTTCGCTTTCCACTGCTGCCGGTTGAGTTTTCCGGGGGCAACGGCTCGGGAACAGGAGACACCGCGGAACTACCGGCGAGTGGGGGCACTTCAAAACCCGACTTCGAGAATTGATCGTTCGCGAAGTCGCTCAAAGATACCAGTTCGCCCGCGAAATCGCGGTGGGGGCCGACCCATAGGAGAGGCTTCGGCCGGCGCGGCAGGCGCCATCGGAATCGTGAGAGGCCGGCTTTCCGTTTCCAGGGACTCTGGAGGCACGATGCGGAGATCCAGAGCAATCCTGGGAGTCGTCCGAGACACTTCTCGCAGATCCAGCTTGCGCTCCATCGGGAGCGCGAGTGAATCGGCGATTTCGACACGGCTCTCCAAAGCGACGGCGCGGCCCTGCGGCAACTCTGCGGGCAACCGGTGCTGCTTGGCGGCGTGGCCTGCTCGGGAGCCAAGTACGAATGCGTGCTCGAATTCAGGGGCTGCCACCAGCGCGAATTGCAATTCTGCTGGAGCCGGCTTTTGGATGACAGCCGGCTTGGCAGTCGCCGGTTGCGACGCGGCCGGTTGCGACGCAGCGGGCAGTGGCACGGCCTTCTTCACTGGGACCGGCGGCCGGCGGCTGAGACTTCGTGATTCCGTTCGGCTTCGCCGCAGGCGCCGATGGGGTTGTCGCGGGGCGCGCCTTTTCGGCCCCCGCGGGCGCGGCGCTTGGTTTTGCGGCGGCGCCGTTCATGGCGGTCACGCCAGTCACGGCGGATGGCTCATCTATTGTCTTGGCGGAGGAGGTTGCAAGAGGCGGCGGTTGGACTGGCTGTACTTGCGCCTCAGCAGGCTTGGACTGCAGCAAGCGGCCCAGCGCAAGTTGACTGTATTCCTGCTGGTATTCGCGGCGATGCGCCTCGGAGCAGAACTCGCTCGCCGCGAGACGCTTGATCAGAGGAACATTCTTTCCGCATTGCAGACACCGCATACCATTAGATTGATCGGCTCTTTGGCTCCGCTCCAAAAGACCCCGATGGGGGCATTCTATGCGGTAAAGCACTTATCCGCTTGATCTAAGGTGTGGACCTTAGCTGCGGCCCCGGGCAATCACACTACTTACCATAATCCTGTAGGCGCTCCCGGGTTTGGCGACTGGATGCAAACTATTCATGCCATACCCAAAACTTTCTATCGCCCGCGGCAACCTCACAGCGACCGCTTAAGCCTGCTCTAAAGTTATTTCCCTATGCGCCGATAGACGAATATCTTCTCCGAGATATTGGAGATTTTGAGCTTAGGGAGACGTACTTATGGCGAAAGGCGAAGAATTGAAGGCGACCCTGGAAGAGCTGCGCAATGCGATTCCGGAGTTAAAGGGTGTGCTGCTGGCATCCAACGAAGGGCTGCCGATCGCGCACGCTTTAACCAACGGCACGGATCCCAATCGCTTGGCGGCCATGGCCGCGGCCGCTTCCAGCTTGGGGCGAAAGATCAGCGATAACATCGGCGCAGGCAACCTGGGTGAAGTCTCCATCCAGGCCGATGACGCCGCTCTGTTCATCTATGCGGCCGGCACCAAGGCGGTTCTGGCGGTGCTCAGCCCGCAAGGCGGCAACGCAGGTTTGATCCACCTGGAAGCCCGCGGGGCAGCCAAACAAATCGGCGAGTTATTCTAATCGAGGCTTTTCATGGGGTAGGGCGGGATTCGGCCGTTCAGCGAGTCCCGTCCTTATTTTCTGAGCGGCGGCTCGGCCCGCTACACGCTCCAGTTCTTCTTCCGGAGCCTGGCGCACTCGCTCCAGACTGCCAAAATGCTTTAGCAGCTTGGCGGTAGTCTTCTCGCCAATCCCCGGAATCTGATCTAACTCGCTTTGCAGACGGCTGGCGTTGCGCCGCGTTCGATGGAAAGTGACCGCGAAACGGTGGGCTTCGTCGCGCACCTCCTGGATCAAATGCAGCACCGGCGAGAATTTGTCCAGCACGATGGGCTCGTCTTCCTGGCCGTAGACGTAAATCCACTCGTCGCGTTTCGCGATCGAAGCCAGCGGCTGATCCGTGATGCCCAGCGATTCCAGC
Source organism: Bryobacterales bacterium (assembly GCA_963779075.1). Classification (GTDB taxonomy): domain Bacteria; phylum Acidobacteriota; class Terriglobia; order Bryobacterales; family Bryobacteraceae; genus Palsa-187. The sequence continues at coordinate 135,474 of CAVZWS010000003.1, read as the reverse complement.
GCTTCGGCGGCCGCATGCAGCTGGCCGAGTCCGCCATCCACCAGCACTAGGCCCGGCCGCGGCAGGTTCTCTTCCTTGAGCCGCCCGTAGCGCCGCGTGATGACTTCGCGCATGGAAGCGAAGTCGTCATTGCCCTCGACAGTCTTGATGATGAATTTGCGGTAGTCGGACTTCTTCATGCGCCCGTTTTCCCACACCACCATGCTGGCGACTTTGTCGGTGCCTTGAATGTGCGAAATGTCGAAGCATTCGATGCGCTGCGGCGCGGTTTCCAAGTTCAGCGCATCTTGCAGCGCAGTCTGAATCGCTAGCGAGGACGGCTTGAGCACCCGGAAGCGCTGCTCGAAACTGTGTTTGGCGTTGGATTCGACCAGCTCCAGCATGGCCTTCTTCTGCCCGCGCTGCGGAGTCTGGATCTCCACCTTCCGCCCGCGGCGCTCGGAAAGCAGTTCCTCGAGCGGCTCGCGGTCTTCGAAATCCACCGGCACGTGCATGAACGCCGGGATGTAGGGTTCGTCCAGATACACCTGCTTGATCAGCGATGAGAAAAACTCCGGCGGATCGAACTCGCGCTGATCTTCCCAGAAGAACTCTCGCCGGTCGACAATGTGGCCGCCTGCGCAAGTGGAACAGGTTCACCGCCACCAGCGGAGGCTCGGCGTAGTAGGCGAAGATGTCGGTGTCGGTGCCCTCGACCGCTCGCCATCTTCTGCTTTTCGCCGTGCTCCTCCACGGTCTTGCATCAAATCGTGCAGCGCCGCGGCTTCTTCGTAACGCATCTCCGCGCTAGCCGCTTCCATGCGCCCGCGAAGTTCGTCCGCCAGGTCGCGATGGCGGCCATCCAAGAACAGTCGCACCCGCCGCACCGCATCGGCGTAAGCGGCGTCCGTGGTCAACCCCTGGACGCACGGCCCCAGGCAGCGGTGAATGTGAAATTCCAGGCACGGATGCGAGTGGAATCGCGTGAGATCCACCTTGCACGACGGCACCTTGAAGTGGCGGTGAATGAAGTGTACCAGGCGGTGCGCCAGGTTGCCCGGAAAATACGGGCCGAAATAGCTGGACCCGTCCTTGCGCAGCCGCCGCGTCACGTACACCCGCGGATACTTTTCCGCCGTCAGCTTGATATAAGGATAGGTCTTGTCGTCGCGCAGCAGAATGTTATAGCGCGGCTTCCACTGTTTGATCAGATTGTTTTCGAGCGCCAGCGCCTCTTTTTCGTTATCGACCTGAATGAAATCGATGTGCCGGGCGTCTCTGATCAGCGTGCCGGTCTTCGAATCCGCCAGGCGCTCGTCGGAAAAGTAGCTGCGCACGCGCGCGCGCAGATTCTTGGCCTTGCCGACGTAAATGACTGTGTCGTAAGCGTCCTTGTACAGGTACACTCCCGGCGACGAGAGGCAGTTCGGCGGCTCTTTCGCGAAGGTCCTGCATGGCTTAAAATGGCTCTACACTTAAATTGTGACACGCGCTGTTTTACTGAGCGTCTTTTTGGCGCTTCCACTGGCCGCCCAGGAGTCCAAACCGCCCGCGCCACCCGCGGCGCCTGCAGTTCAGGAACAAGAGCCTCCCGAGGAAGATCCCGACCTCAAGCCGAAGGAGTATTCGTTCAATCCGCTCGAAGCCAGCCGCAATATTACCGCCGGCAACTTCTATTTCAAGAAGGGAAACTATCCGCGCGGCTTCCCGGCGTTTTCTGGAAGCCAGCAAGTGGGACCCAACTTCGGCCGAAGCGGTCCTGCGGCTGGGCGAGGCCGATGAGAAGTTGCGGAATTTCACCGAGGCCCGCGAGGCTTACCAAAAGTTCATCACGCTATCGTCGGACGGCAAGGAGATCGAAGCCGTCAAGAAGAAAATTGCCGGCCTGCCCAAGAGCCGTGCTCACGGCAAATGACAGATAAAATCGTGGTTCTGACCACGTGCGATTCCGAAATGCTCGCCGAACAACTAGCGCGTCACTTGGTGGAGCATCGCCTCGCCGCCTGCGTTAATATTCTGCCCAAAGCGCGAAGCATCTATCGCTGGCAGGAAAAGATGGAGGACGCCGGCGAGTGGGTTCTGCTCATCAAGTCGCGCCGCGATCTGTTCGCCGCCCTACGCGCCGAGATCCAGAAGCTTCACACCTATGAGGTACCCGAGGTGATCGCGATTCCAATAGTCGACGGGTCCGAAGCCTACCTCGGCTGGCTCGACGGCCACCTTACAACGCTGGCCGAATAGGTTCGATATCGGTGGGCAGGTCCTTCAGCATATCCAGCGCGCGGGCCATGGCCGGGCGGATGACGCCCAGCTCATCCAGCATCTTCTTGGCGCGTGCGTAATCGCCGGTGGCTTCGATATCCAGCAGATCGTGCACCAGATCCCGCACTGCGCCTTTGACCTTGGTAAAATCCACCGCGAAGGTGCCGTCGGGTTTGGCGATGAACGCGCCCTTGTCCGTCAGGTAGTTAACTTGCATCGCCATGCCCTTGCCGTGCGCCTCATGGACCCCGAAACGCAGTGTGCGGAAAGACGAGGCCAGGAACGTGGTGTACAACGGACGCTCCGCCGCCGGCAGCAATTTGTGATCGAACAGGTACTGCACCATGAACAAGCCGGTGACGTCCGCCTTGGCCTCCTCAATCGCCGCGTGCAGCTCTTTCAGGGACTGGCGGACATTGGTCTGCGGTCCGATGCCGTGCGTCATCTCATGCGCCAGAATGTGCGTGAAGAAGGAGTCGAAGCTCAAGTCTTTCTGATCGGCAGCGGACAGCACGCGCGCCGCGATGGGCTGCAGGGTCTTGGAAAACTTGGCCTCCTGCACATTCTTCAGCATCACGCGTTTCGATCCCATCGCCTTCACGATCCGTTCGTCGTTAGGCAAATTGAAGGCCGCGGTACGCACGCCGTGCGCTCCATCGCCGGTGGCGAGAACCTCGTTCACCACGCGAATCGGCGCCAGCGCGCCCAACTTCGGATTCTTGTACTTCGCATCCAGTGGAAGATTGTTTTCGATTTCCTGAATATGGTCGGCGAAGTTCTTCATCTTCGCCGTCTCCTGCTCGTCGCGGAGCGTGACGTAGGCCTCGAACCCCGCTTTGTAGCCGAGGAGTTCGTCGTTATAAGTTTCGTACGGCCCGATGGTGACGTCGATGGGCGCGTCGAGTTTCATCCAAGCAACGTCGCTCGCGTAGTAGTCGTCAGTGCGGAACGCCTTGTGCGCGCAGTTTCAGAAAGTCTTTGAGGGTCGCGTTTGACGTAAGCGCGGCGGCCTCTTCGAGCAGCTTGGCCATACGCTCCAGATCCTGCGCGTACGCCTTGCTATACGGCACCGCCATCAACTTCTTGTCCGCGCCGCGCCGGATCACCGTAAAAAATCCGCGCGCCTGTTCCTGCTGCACGGGAGAAAGCTTCGCGGCCCAAGTCTCGAACTCATCCTTGGACATGTCCTCGGGATAGAAAGTTCGCCCCCAGCGGCTTCCTGGGCGGGACGCCGGGCATAAACGCGATCTGCCCGTCCAACTCCGACCACGGACCTTTGTTCAGATCGAAGTAATGCAGACGCGCTTTGCCCAGCGCGGACGAGTCCTTCTGGAGCTGCGCTCGCAGCGCCGCATTCCCGCTCCAGCGCTGCGTAAGAAACAGGCTGTCGATCACGCGCGCCGCTTCGATCAGCTTTTGCAGCGCCTGCTTGTCTCCTGCCGAGAGCGCCGACGTATTTACCTTCAGTTCGGCGGGAGCGAACCGCGCGATCATGCGGTTCAGTTCAGCGAGATCCGGCACCGTGGCTGCTCCGAGCGTCATTGACATAACTAGAACAACTGCCCAGCGCATGCCTTCAGCTTAACTCTTGGTAACAACAATCCGCATTCCATAGAAGGAGCGGTATACGAAGAAGAGTGAGATCAGAAAAGAATAGTACTCCGATTCCTGTGCTGACCGCGTTCCCCTGCTTTTCCGACAGCGAAACCGCCAGTTCGACAGCCAGCAGCCCGAACAGCGTGGTGAACTTGATGATCGGGTTGAGCGCCACTGAAGACGTGTCCTTGAAGGGATCGCCCACCGTATCGCCCACTACGGTTGCATCGTGCAATGGGGTGCCCTTGGCTTTCAACTCCACTTCCACGATCTTCTTGGCGTTATCCCACGCGCCTCCGGCGTTGGCCATGAAGATGGCCTGGTACAAACCGAACAGCGCGATCGAAATCAAGTAGCCGATGAAAAAGTATGGCTCGAAGAACGCAAACGCCAGCGTCGAGAAGAACACCACCAGGAAGATGTTGAACATGCCCTTCTGTGCGTACTGCGTGCAGATCTCCACCACCTTCTTCGAATCCGCTACCGACGCCTTGGTAACGCTCTCCAGATTGATGTTGGCTTTGATGAACTCCACCGCGCGATACGCGCCCGTGGTCACCGCCTGTATCGAAGCCCCAGTGAACCAATAGATCACCGAGCCGCCTGTGATCAGGCCCAGCAGAAATGGCGGATACAAAATCGACAGGTTCTTGAGCAGCTCCGGCTGCAGCCCCTTGTGTCAGCGCCATGATGATCGAGAAAATCATGGTAGTCGCGCCCACTACCGCCGTGCCGATCAGCACCGGCTTCGCGGTTGCCTTGAAAGTGTTGCCCGCGCCGTCGTTCTCTTCCAGGTGGTGCTTGGCCTTTTCGAAGTCGACATCGAAGCCGTAGTTTTTTTTCAGGTCGGCCTTAATGCCCGGCAGCGTCTCGATCACGCTCAGCTCATACACCGACTGCGCGTTGTCCGTCACCGGCCCGTAAGAATCCACCGCAATCGTCACCGGACCCATGCCAAGGAATCCGAACGCCACCAGTCCGAACGCGAACACCGCAGGCGCCAGCATCATGCTGCCTACGCCCTGCGTGCTGACGCCGTAACCGATGGCCATCAACCCCATGATGGTCAAGCCCAGCCAGTACGCGCTGAAATTGCCGGCCACCAAGCCGGAAAGAATGTTGAGCGACGCGCCGCCTTCGCGCGATGACGTCACCACTTCCTTCACGTGGCTCGACTCCACCGACGTAAACACCTTGACCAGTTCCGGAATAATCGCTCCCGCCAGCGTCCCGCAAGTGATGATGCTCGACAGCTTCCACCACATCGTTGGGTCGTTGCCGATATCCGGAATCATCAGGTACGAAATCCCGTAGGTGGCGCAAATCGAAATGATCGAAGTCAGCCACACCAGCGAAGTCAACGGCGCTTCGTAATTCATCTTGTCGACATTCTGGTACCGCGCCTTCGCCATCGCTTCATTGATGAAGTAAGAGAGGGCGCTGGCGATAATCATCATCACGCGCATCACGAAGATCCACACCAGCAGTTCCACCTTGGTGATGTCGTTGTTGACGGCCAGCAAAATAAACGTGATCAGCGCCACGCCGGTGACGCCATAGGTTTCGAAACCGTCGGCTGACGGTCCCACCGAATCGCCGGCGTTGTCGCCGGTGCAATCCGCGATCACGCCCGGGTTGCGCGCGTCGTCTTCCTTGATCTTGAATACGATCTTCATCAGGTCGGCGCCGATATCGGCGATCTTGGTGAAGATGCCGCCCGCCACGCGCAGCACCGCCGCGCCCAGCGATTCGCCGATCGCGAATCCGATGAAGCAAGGTCCCGCGTAATCGCCTGGAATGAACAACAGGATGCACAGCATGATGAACAGCTCCACGCTGATCAGCATCATGCCGATGCTCATGCCCGCCTGCAGCGGAATCGCGTAGCACGGGAAGGGTTTGCCGCGCAGGCTGGCGAAGGCCGTCCGCGAATTGGCGAAGGTGTTCACGCGAATCCCGAACCACGCCACGCCGTAACTGCCAGCAATGCCCACCAGGCTGAACGCCAGAATAATCGCGACCTTAAACCCCTCCATCGATTGCAGGACGCCGAAGTAGAACGCGATAATCACCCCAATGAAAATCTCCAGGATCAAAAGGAACTTGCCCTGCGTGATCAGGTAGGTCTTGCAGGTCTCGTAAATCAGCTCGGAGATTTCGAGCATGGAGGCATGCACCGGCAGCTTGCGCAGATGCGTGTACATCGCCATGCCGAAAACCAGGCCCAATACGGCCACGCCCAGCCCGATCGTCAGCAGAGTCGGGCCGCTCACGCCGTTCAGGAACACGGCTTGGCCTAAATCCGGCAGCCTTAGGTCCGCTTCGCCGCCCTGCGCCAACAGGGGAGACGAGCCGGCCAGCGCCAACAGTGCGAGGATCAACAAGGAAGCTGCGCGCCTGCCGACAGCCGACAACGAGGTCAGTCGCATCTGGAAAAACCCTCCAATGGGAGCATGAAAGAAATCGGGCCGCCCCGCGGTGGCCCTTGACTACTGGAGTCAAGATAGCGCATATCCCAATATATTTGCAATGCTTTGCGGGCAGTCTACAGGACCTCCAGCACCAGGCATTTGAGGTACATCGTCTCCGGTACGGTGAGCAGAATCGGATGATCGGAGGCCTGGGTCCGGCGCTCCAGCACGCGCAGCGTCTTGCCGGCGTCGAGCGCCGCTTGCGCGATCACTTCATAAAACGCCCCTTCGCTCATGTGATGCGAGCAGGAACAAGTGACCAGTACGCCGCCCGAATCCAGCAATCGCAGGGCGCGCAAATTAATGTCTTTGTAACCGCGCGCGGCGTCCTCTACGGCGCGTCGCGATTTGGCGAACGCCGGAGGGTCCAGCACCACCATCGAATACCGGCGCTCAATGCCCGAGAGGAACTCGAAAACATCGGCTTGGCGAAAGTTAATATTGGCGATGCCGTTGGCTCTTGCGTTTGCTTCTGCGGTAGCCAGCGCTCCGGCCGAAGAATCCACCGCTTCGACGGATTCGGCCTGCGCCGCGGCGTGCAGCGCGAAGCCGCCGCTGGAGGTGAAGCAATCCAGCACGCGCCCGCGCGCCCAGCGTCCCGCCGCCAGGTAGTTTTCGCGCTGATCGAGATACACGCCGGTCTTTTGGCCGTGCAGCAGATCGGCTTCGAGCTGCAGGCCGTTCATCCGGATGTGCACTCTCTCCGGTATCTCACCGGCCAGCGTGACTACTTCGAGCGGCAAGCCTTCCAGTTTGCGAACGCTGGCATCGTTGCGCGCCAAAATTCCCGCGGGCGCGCAGCAACTCCTGTAAACAATCGACGATGACATCGCGCGCGCGGTCCATCCCCTGGCTCAGAGTTTGCAGCGCGAGGTAAGGGCCGTAGCGGTCGACGATCAATCCCGGCAGCAGGTCGCCTTCGGAAAAAACCAGGCGGTAGGCATCGGAGTTGTGAACCACGCGCTCGCGGTGCCCAAGGGCCGCGGCCAGGCGGTCGCGAAAAAAGGTTCGGTCGATAATCTCAGGCCTGGTGGAGAGCAGGCGCAGCGTGATCTGCGACGTCGAACTGTAATGCGCGATTCCAAGAAACTTGCTCTTGGGATCCAGCACGCGAACGGCGTCGCCCGGCGCGGCATCGCCGCGGTCGACAACATCGCTCGCAAAAATCCAGGGATGGCCGCTAGCGGCCCGATCGGCCGCTTTGCGGTTCACGCGTACAGTGGTCAAGTCCCCAGTTTAAAGCGAAGTTTAAAGGGAAGCCTATGCGGTTACGAAAGGCGAATGCCGCATCTGCTCCAGACGCGCGATCCGTTCCTCGGTGGAAGGATGCGTGGAGAACATGCGGAACAGCCCGCCGCGGAAGGGATTCAGGATGAACATGTGCGCCGTCGCGGGCGAAGCGTCATCCATGGGGACTCGTTGCACGCCCATCTCGAGCTTCCGCAAAGCATTGATCAAAGGGTCCGGCGTTCCCGTGTATTTGACCGAGGCTGCATCAGCGTCGAATTCGCGGGTGCGCGAAATCGCCATCTGGATCATCAGCGCGGCGATGGGAGCCAGAATCATCATCAGCAATCCGCCGCCATGCGCTGCCGCGGTCTTCGCGGTCATCGCGCGATCCGCCGAAAAAGAACGCCATGCGCGAAAGGAACGTGATGGCGGAGGCGATCGTCGCGGCCACCGAGCTGATCAGGATGTCGCGATGCAGTACGTGGCCCAGCTCATGCGCCAGCACGCCTTCCAGCTCGCGATCGTTCATCAGGCGCATAATGCCTTCGGTCACCGCCACCGATGCGTGCTGCGGATCGCGGCCCGTGGCGAAGGCGTTGGGCGAATCCTCTGGAATCACCCACAGCTTAGGCATCGGCAGACCCATCTTCTGCGTGAGTCCTTGTACGATGGGCGCCAGCCGGCTGGTAGATTTCGGGCTGTTCCTCCGGCGTCACCGCCTGCGCCGAGTACGACATCAACGCAAGTTTATCGGAGAAGAAATAGCTGAAAAAATTCATGCCGATGGCCAGTATCAGGCCGTATTCCAGCCCGCGCGTCCCGCCCAATCGCTTCGCCGCCAAACAAAAGAATGCCGCTCAGCAATCCCAGCAACAATACGGTCTTGACCGAATTCATAAAATCACCACGCTAGTCCCTATAAATACAGACGAGGCGGGCCCGCGTTTGGTTCGCGAAACCCGCCTCTGGAAAATACCAGGCTAGAAAGCACCGCTTAGCTAACTACGTTCACCTTGATCTGCCGCGGTTTGGCCACTTCCTTTTTGGGGAGGGTCACCGTCAACACGCCGTTCTTGTAATCGGCCTTCACGCCTTCCGGATTCACCGTGTCAGGCAGGGTAAAAGCCCGTTCGAATGTTCCATATGAGCGCTCCACGCGGTGCCAGCCGCCTTCCGACTTCTGGGCCTCGAACTTACGCTCGCCACGGATAGTCAGAGTGCCGTTCTCCATGCGGACGTCAATGTCCTTCATTTCCATATCCGGCACGTCGGCCTTCACGATCAGCTCGTGGTCCGTCTCCTGGATGTCCACCGGCGGAACCCACGGACGGCCATTCGGCTCGGCAAACAGGCGGTTGACGGAATCCTGGAAAAGCCGCATCCCAGCGGGAAAGGCTTCGAAATCAGCAAAAGGTGAGTATTTGATTAAGCGACATAATGGTTATCCTCCTAAGTAATCACTCTCTATTATTAGCATATAATATGCGTGTACTGTGTCAAGTTCTTTCTTACGGAACCGTCCGGAGGGTGTGAATCGAAAGGAGGATGGGAACGCTAAGATGCTGTTTCCTAAGCGTTCCCAGGTGCGGGGAGATTCGGGAGGGCAGGTCAGTTGTTGAAAATCAACATGGTCTTGGTGCCCGACAGTTGGATTTCCTTGATGCGGTACTTGCCGTCGACCACGACGTAGCGCACCGAGGTGGCGGAGAACTTCTTGTCGCCCTCCTGCACCGTGACCGGCGCCTCCACCGATACCTTTCCAGAGTGAATCATCGCCTTGCCTCCGGCGAGGACCACGCTATAAGTTCCGGCTTTCAACTCCGTGCCGCTTACCTGCGCGGGAGTGTTCAACGTGACATCGTAGGACTTCGATGCGCTGGCCCAGGCCATCGCCACCGTCCCCAGACACAATACGAGCTTTGCCATTTTCATGATGATTTTTCCGCCTCTCTCTTTTCTCTCGACTAAGACGCCGGGTTTGCTGCCCGCGTTAATCATTCATACGCGTGAGGCCGGGTTTTGTTCCGAAAGTTTTTTGTAAAGCTCTTTTAGCGGATCACTTCGCGAAGAACGGCCAGTGGCCGATCGGGTGATAGTGCAACTTCAGCAATACGTAAGTAGAGTAATCGCGGCAATCGCCAGAAGCGCCAGCAATGTGAATAGGATCACTTTGACCCACGGGAACTTCTTGCCCTCCCGCTTCAACACCAGCAGATAGCTTGCGAATACGCCGACAAAATACAGCAGGACCATCGGCACGGCGAACAACATCAGATTGAAGAAGTCCGGCGTGGGCGTAATGATCGCGGCCACAATGACGATTGCGAGAATCGCATAACGCGAGTGTTGCATCAGGAAGCGCGGCGAAGCCAGATGCAGCACGGTCAAAAAGAAGATCGCAATAGGCAGCTCGAATACCAGCGCCACGCCCAGCATCACGTTGACGAACAAATCGAAATAATTCGTGATCGTGATCAGCGGAGTTACACCGTTGCCAAGCCCGATGCCCAAGAGGAAGGCGAGGCCATAGCGGAACGCTACGAAATAAGCGAAACATCCGCCGAGAATGAACAGCCCCGCCGTGCTCAGCACAAACGGAAGCGCCAGCCGCTTTTCTTTCTGATAGAGACCGGGCGCGATGAAAGCCCATATCTGATAGAACACCCAGGGCGAGGCCAGAAACAAAGAAAACACCAGCGGAACCTTCACCCAAATGATGGAAAACTGTTCCATCGGCTCGTTGGCCACCAGGTTGGGCGGCTTCGCACCGATCTTGGTCAACGCATCCACTGAGGGCGCGCGCACGAAATCCCACAGCGGATAGCAGAAGATAATGCACAACAGAAACGCCACGCCGAAGCCCATCAGGGCGCGGATGATCCGCGAGCGCATTTCCTCCAGGTGCTCGAGGAACGACATGCGCAGCATGCCCTCATCGTCATCGTCCTCCTCGGGCGGAGGCGGCGGAGGGGGAACGTACCCGCCACCCGCGCCCGCAGGCACGAGCGCGCGTTCTTCCGGAGACAGACCTCCGCCGTTGGGCGTATCCATAGTTAAAGCTTTCGCACTTACTTCAAATTTGCGCGCCTATACGATGCTGGGAAGTTCCGCTTCCGCCGGCTCGGCCGCTTTGTTTCCGCTCGTTTGCACGAATTCCGGTAAGGGATTCGCTTCATCGGAAGCGGTTTTCACTTCAGCCACAGCCTCGGTATGTACAGATTCGGAAGCGCCGCGCGGGACGGTACCCTGCACCCCAATATCGTGATCCGCTTCAGAGGGGTGGTTCTCCATAGACCCGTAATCATCATGATTCGGGGTTTGAGGAGCGCTCAGCTCAGCATGTAATTCGGCGCCCGGAATTGCGGAAGCGCTTACGGTGGGTGGGACGGTTGCGGGTTCAAGGGACCGCTGATCGTAGCTTGCCGGGGATCCATCCAGATCGATATCGGGATAATTCGTGAGATCGATAGTGGCCTGCCGGGTAACTTCTTTCAGCGATTCCGTTTCCTTTTCTAATGCCTGCATTTCGCGCTCGAATGTTGCTTTCAAATCGCTCTGCGCGCGACGGAACTCAGTGATTGCCTTCGCCAGAGTTTTTCCCAGCTCCGGCAACTTCTTCGGTCCAAACAGAACGAGGGCAACCAGGAAAATAACGACCATTTCCTGCATGCCAATTGGTCCCATACCAGTGCCCTCCTTCGCTCCTAATGATAGCAAAGGTGATCGGGAAGGGCGTTTGGAGGCGCGTTCCCTTGACAACTCAACATCAAGGCGGCATTATATCTGTAACGGATGCATCGACGATGGACGCATTAACACCCGCAGTCTTTCACATTCTCTTAGCGCTCGTTGACGAAGATCGGCATGGATATGGAATCATGCTGGAGATAGCCCAGCGAACTAATCAACAGATACTGATGGGACCGGGAACGCTTTACGGCACCTTGAAACGTATGCTCGAAGGCACACTCATCGAAGAGTGTGACGAACGCATTGATCCTGACCTGAGTAACGAGCGCCGCAGATATTATCGGATAACCAAACAAGGCCGGCGCGCGGCAGTGGCCGAAGCTGAGCGGCTTCACGCGCTGGTGCGGATGGCTCGCGCCAAGTCAGTGCTGAAGACGGCACCGGCTAGATAAGAGGGGAGAGCACCATGACCTCGCAGCGTCTCTATCGATTCCTGCTAAAGGCTTACCCTGGCGGATATCGCCGCAAATATGAGGAAGCCATGGCGCAGTGTTTTCGCGATCAATTGCGGGCAGCCAACACTGCCGGGAAGTGGGTTCGCCTCTGGTTCCGCACAATGGCGGATTTCGCGTTAAGCCTACCTGCCCGGCATTTGGAACGGGGGTTACGATTCCTCTGGGGTGGGATTAAGAACTGGTGGTTGCTGGCGTTGTGCGGGGTTTTTGACGCGGTAATCTCGATCATTTACTTAATCATGTACGCCGGCGGGGATGGACCCAATTTCCCAGGGTGGTATGACACGGCTGTGTTGTTGCATAGGCTCGCACTGGCGGCAGGCGCTTGCACGATTGCCGCGGGTATATGGAGGTCCGTAAAGGACAAGTCTTGGCTTCTGATCCTGAACGGTCTTGCCTTCAGCGCATACGGGCTAATTCCATTCCTTTGGAAAGGCTTTATTAGCTTTCGTCTTTTTGCATTGCTGGTCGTGGTGATGGCAACAACGTTCGGTATTCTCGCATTCGCGATGGCGCGAAGCCTGCGGCGTCATGTTGCGGACAAATGGTTTTTCGGCCTGGCCGGAGCGACCTCGGCGGGCTTTGCTTTGGCGTTTCTGGCTTTAGCGAATCGCTGGATTCAACTGGAACGCCGGCCTGTTCACCCTTCACTTTTTCTTTGGTTTTGCTCTTACCATTGTTTCAGCGCAATCTACATGCTCGGGCTCGCCCTCCGCCTGCGCAAGCTGGGTCCTTCCCAACCCGACCAATGGGAGGACGACTTACCGCACCCGAAACACGCGCATTAAACAGACAACGATTGCTGCGGGCTATCGGGCGCTCCCCGCCCCCTAATCCAGCAGGTGGCCGAGCTTTTCGCGCTTGGTGCGCAGGTAGTTTTCGGAGGCTCCCACGGGATCCACAATGCTCGGTATCCGCTCCACGACCCGCACGCCTCCGCGCTCCAGCGCCTTGATCTTATCCGGATTATTGGACATAAGCCGCACCGCGCGCACGTCCAGGAAATTCAGGATCGCGGCCGGCATCTGGTAGGCCCGCAAATCCGCCTCAAACCCCAGTTGCTGATTGGCCTCGACGGTGTCGGCGCCTTGATCCTGCAACTCGTAAGCGCGCAGTTTGTTCAGCAGCCCGATGCCGCGCCCCTCCTGCTGCTCATAGATCAACAAACCGCGGCCTTCCTCGCCGATGGCCTTGATCGCCAGCTCCAATTGCTCGCCGCAATCGCAGCGCAGGCTGTGGAAAACGTCGCCCGTCAGGCACTGCGAATGAATCCGCACCAGCACCGGCTCGGGCGTCTGGATGTCGCCCATTTGCAGCACCACGGCGTCTTCCGAATCTTTGCCGTCCATGCCCTGGAACCCCAGAATGCGGAAGTGTCCGAAGCGGCTGGGGAAATCGGCCTCGGCAATCTTGCGGAGCTCAAAGGTGGCTGGCACGGTATGGGGTGGCTCACTCCATTATAATGACGCCAGAGCCCAAGACCGCACATGCTCCAACAGCACCTGGTGATCTTGATGGTTAAACTGGCCGTCGCCGCGTCGCTCGCGAGCGTGCTGACGCGTAGTGCGCGCTTCACTTCCATGCTGATGCGCGAAGAGCGGACGCTGATGCACCGCGTGCAGATGGCGCTGGTCAGCGCTGTGATTTTCGCTTCCGGAGTGTTGGTGCGCGTGGTCACCGGCAGCTCCTATCAAGCCGTCGATCTTGGACTTGAAGGTAGCCTGGTGATGGGCATGCTGGGCGGCTACGTCACCGGATTGTTGGCCGGCGTGCTGATTTCCATTCCCGCAATGTTCAACGGCGAGCTGATGTCGATGACGCTGTTCGCCGCCGCAGGCGTGCTGGGAGCGCTGCTGCGCGACGTCGCGCCCGACAAGGAAGCCATCTGGAAGCTGACCTTCCCCGATCAGGCGCTGTTCCGCCTGCTGCGCAAGCGCGATCTGCGGCCGGCCGCCTTCAGCCTGGTGTGCGTGCTGATGATTTTGCTAGCCGAATTTCTGCGCTCCACGATGGCCCGGCTTTTCCCCACAAAGGGAGTCTTCGCGCTGCAGGAAAATTGGAAGGGTGAAGGCCCTTGGCTGGTGGTGGCTGTCTACACCACCACGCTGCTTTCCGTGATGCTGCCGATCAAGATTTGGAACAGCAAGCGCTATGAGCGCAAACTGGAATTGCAGCAGCTAAGCCTGAATGAAGCCCGTCTGGCCGCGCTCAGCCGTCAGATCAATCCGCACTTCCTGTTTAATACGCTGAACTCCGTGGCCTCGCTGATTCGCCAGGATCCCGGAGGAAGCCCGCCAGGTGGTCTACAAACTTTCAAAGATCCTGCGCCGCCTGCTGCGCCAGCAGGAAAACCTCACGCCGCTGCGCGAGGAACTATCGTTCATCGACGCTTACCTGGCGATCGAGATGGTGCGCTTCGGCGACAAGCTCCAGTTCATCCGCGATATCGATCCGGCCACGCTCGACCTTCTCGTCCCCAGCATGCTGCTGCAGCCGCTGGTCGAAAACAGCATCCGCCACGGCCTTTCGAGTAAAGTCGACGGCGGCGTGATCCGCGTCCGCAGCCGCATCGAAAACGGCCGTTTGCAAATCTTAGTGGAAGACGATGGCGTCGGCATCCCCGAGGACAAACTGGCTCGGATGTTCGAGTTAGGCATCGGAGTCAGCAATGTGAATGAGCGCCTCAAAGTATTGTTCGGGGACGAGTATAAGATGTGGATCGATAGCCGGCTCGGCGAGGGAACCAGCACCGGAATTGAGATTCCCGAGCAGACCGGCGTCACGCCGGAGCGCGCGCCTGACCGCGAGGGCGCGTTAGTGGGCACGGAGTCGCTGTAGGAAACGTGAAAGAGGCCATCTTGAACGACCTAAACTTTTCCAGCATGAAGCATCGGGTATTAAGCCACGCACGTCACGCCGGCCAGGAATCGAGCCCGGATATCCCCAATGCGCACCGTCTGTTCTTCCAGGAATCGATCCGTTCCATGGGGCAGACGGCCTCCATGTTTCCGAGTTCGCGCTATCTCGCGAATGCGCTTACCAAGCCGATCGATTTCCGGCGCGCCCGCACGGTGGTGGAGCTCGGCCCCGGCACCGGAGCCGTCACCAATGAAATCCTAAAGCGCATGCGCCCGGACGCCAAGCTCTTCGCTGTCGATATCAACCCGACCTTCATCGATCACCTGAACGGCGCCTGCCAGGATCCCCGCCTGGTTCCGCTATGCGGCAGCGCGACCGATTTGCAGTCCCTGCTGGCGGAGCACGACATTGGCTCGGCAGACGCGATTGTGTCCTCTTTGGGACTGACGGGAATGGATCACCGAACCCGCATGTCCATCATGCGGCAGATTGGAGGCTGTCTGGTTGCGCACGGCACCATGACGCAATACCAATACGCCGCGCACCTGGAGATCGCAAAACTCCGCCTCGGTGGATTCAACGAAGCGCGATTCCTGCGCAGATTCTTCGGCGACGTGAGTGTGCGCGGCGTGCTTCTGAATCTGCCCCCGGCGCTGGTTTTTACCTGCCGTAAATAAAGTGCTTATACAAACACACAAGCCCGAGCAGGCCATCGGCAAGTGGATGCTCGATATTGCCAAAGACGGCGGGGTCGAAAGATTTGACGACCTTCATATCGACAAAATCGATGAAAATTGGAAGCCTCGCGAGCTGTGGATCGAGGCTGGAATTCAGGCGTTCCGGATCGCACTCGACTTACGTAAGGGATATGAACTTCCGTTTGTCGTTTCCCTTGCCTTCTCGATGGAAGATGGGAACCAACGTGGTGGGGTTGATTTTCAAACCCAAGCACGCCTTCAACAACAACTCGATCACACCCCTCCTTCCCTGTATCTCTTTGAGCGAGGTAAGGAACCTTGGGTTGAAATGGAGAGAGCCATTGGGGAAGGCGTTGTTGCTACCGATGCCATTGTGCAGAATCTTGATTCGGTATTGCTCGACTGCCCCGCGCTCGAGGGAAACTGGTTCTACCTTGAATTTAAGCGGCCCCACCTTGCTGAGTACAACCGAAGTTTGTTTGTCGCGGGCTGAGCCTTCGTCGCTCTCTTTACTTCAGGGCCGTAAATAGGTCCTAGCACGTTCCTCAATAGAACAAATACTTGCGCCACTGATCGTCACTCTTCCCGAGCAACCGCATCAAATGACGGCTAGTGTGCAGACTAAACGGCCGCGGGGCGCGCGCCAGGCGCATGCCCGCTTCATCCGGCGTGCGGCTTCCCTTGCGGTTATTGCAGGGATGGCAGCAAGCCACCAGATTCTCCCACGTCGTCTCACCGGCGCGCGAGCGCGGGATCACGTGGTCGAGCGTCAGCTCATTGGTGCTAAAAGTCCGGTGGCAATACTGACACGTATAACGGTCGCGCATCAAAATGTTCTTGCGCGAGAGCGAGCGCGCCTGCATGGGAATGCGGCGGTATTCGAGCAAACGAATGACGCTCGGCACCGGCACTGCCTGCCGCGCGGAATGCACGTGCGAGCTCGAATGCTCCTCGGTAGCAGCCACTCCCTTGAGGACCAGCACCAGCGCCCGCCGCGCCGCGCACACATTGATTGGCTCGTAACTCGAATTTAAAACCAGGACCGGACGATGCAAGCGTTCCTGGTGATGATTGGCGATCACGTTATTCCCCCCGCCCACGCGGCCGTGGCCGCATTTGCGTTCCCTTCTGGAGTCATCTCGAAACTCGATAGCGCCACCCGGCGGTCGGTTCGCGCCAGCGCCAGCAGCGCCACATGCGCCGCTCCGGCCCGCTTCAGTGCGCGAGCGCAAGCCGCGGCGGTCGCGCCGGTGGTGAGCACATCGTCCACCAGCAACACCCGCGCGCCGTCCAGCCGGATATTTTTCTTAACAGCGAACGCACCAGCGACGTTGACTCGCCGCTTCGCGTTGGTCAATCCCGCTTGCGGAGCGGTCGATTTCACGCGCCGCACCGATCGCTGCAGCGGCACGTTCCACTTCTTTGCGATCTCCCGCGCCAGCAATTCAGATTGATTGAAGCCGCGCTCCCAACCACGCCGCCAGTGAAGCGGCATCGGCACCACGGCATCGAAACGTTCTTCACGCGGCAGCACGCGCGCCAGAAATCCAGCCAGCGGCCGGGCCAGGCTATAAATCTTGTCGTATTTGAACAGATGAATCAGCTTGCGCAGCGAGCCTTCGTAAGACCCATACGAATACACCGCATCGAACCCCGTGAGCCCAACCGGCACAGCGGGCAACGACCGCTTTCATCCAACGGGAAGTGGTTCAGGAACGGAGTCCGGCACGCGACGCAGAAGAATTCGGCGCTGAGCGGCTGCGGATCGCACAAGCACCGCGCGCATACCGGCACGCGAGAAACCTCGCGCAGAGCTTCGCCGCAAACGCGGCACTGATCGGGAAATACCAAGGAGAAAGCCGACTCGGCAAGGCCGCGAAATCCCCTCCCCGCGGCGCGGAGCATACCTTCAGGCGTTGACAGCCAGTTGCCTGGGATACGGAGCAGGCTACTCGAGAAGACCCACCTCCACTGACACCCTCAGTGTACAACAATGACGGCGGCCTGACCCTCAGCTCATCCGGCCCTTCGCGCCCCGAACCCGCATTAAGACTCCAGATGCGCATCGAGCGTGATCTTGGTATTGAAGAGTTTCGATACCGGGCACCCGGTCTCCGCGGCCTTCGTCGCCTTCTCGAAAGCCTCGGCCGTCGCACCGGGAACTTTGGCTTTCAACTCCAGGTGGCTTTCGGTGATGGCGAAGCCTCCCTCTTTCTGGCTCCAGCGTAATGGTGCAGGAAGTCTCAAGACTCGTCGCCTTCAGCCCGGCTTCCGCCAGTTGCGCCGAGAGCGCCATTGTGAAGCATCCGGCATGCGCGGCGGCCAGCAACTCTTCCGGGTTCGTGCCCGTCCCCTGCTCGAAGCGGCTGCGGAACGAGTAGGGCGTGGTTGCGAGGGTGCCGCTCGCCGTCGAGATCGTCCCGGCGCCGCTCTTCAAATCGCCTTGCCACTTGGCTTGCGCGGATCGTTTCATGGTATCGAGCCTCCAGACTAAGGTTACTTACCGCCTGCTTGCCGCCATCACGCCAAGAAACTTGTTCGCCGGCACCGGCGCGCGGCCTCCGAACCGGATGTCCATCATGGCGTTCTTATTGAATTGCACCTCGCCGCCTTTGGCGATCACGTTCGAATACACGGACCATGCCAGCCCGTAATACCCGAACGCCATTCCCACATAGGGCGAACTCTGCGAGATCGCTGCGCCCACCAATCCAAATCCTGACCCGCCGCCTAACGTGCGTCCCGAAATGTTGGGGTCGGGTCCCGAAGTTGCCGCGGAGCCGGAAGCGCCCGCTGCACTGTGATTTCCCGCATCGTTGTCCGCCGACTTATTGGCGAGCAGCAGCGCAATCATCGGAGCCAGGAACCGTGTCTTCGATTCCTGCGCCTGAACGCCGCCTTCCGAATCTACTTTGATCGGGGCCGGCCCGCTGCCCTCGGCGGCAGCTAACGTCGCCTGCGTCGTTAGGGACGAAGGCTCCGGCGCCGGCGGCTTCAAATTCGCGACCTCCGCCGGCAACTCCACCTTCTGAAAATTAAAGCGCAGCCGCCCGGCGCGATGGAAGGACCGCGCACCCTTCGCCAGTGTCACCGCTCCCACCAATCGTGTTCCCTCCGGCAGGACCAGCTTGTGGTCGGGCGAAAACAGTGGCGCCGCCAGTACCGCGATCACCGGCTCACCCTGCTTTGCCGACGCTGAATCGAGCGCCGTCAGCAGCCGGACGCGCGCCATGCTATCGGAACTCGGCTGCGATCCCAACGCCGCCAGATCGCTCAATTTCATTGGCTCGGTACCGAACTGCAGCGCGTCCTGTAGCGGCGCATCGAAGCGCGTGCCGCGCCGCATGTACTGGGGATGATACGGCAGCTTGGCCCACAGCAAGTCGGCCAGTTTCTCTTTCTTATTAGGGCCGCGCACGATGTCCGTGAACCCGCCGCTGCGGGCGTCGATCGCCTGCTGAATCTTTTCCTTCAGGGTTTGTTTCGCGATCCCGAGCGTCCCGTTGTTTGGATTTTGGGGCGCAGCCTTCTTTTTCTTTTTCGATGGCTCGGTATAGATGGAGTTCAGCCCAATCGTCTGCGCCGTGTGCAGTGGAAGTTTTTTGCCATCGGGGAGGGTCACGCTGTCGAACTCTACCAGGGCATTGCGCAGCGGCGTGAAATCTCCGCCCACTATCGAACGGAAGCGCTGCCATTTATTGACCGGCTGAACGGCGCATTACTCGCCCCGAAACGGCCGAGCCGGCGGGCAACACCTCGCGGTCGAACGCGAAGACCGTCTCCATGATCTTGCCTTCGACGGACGCGCCCATGCGCTTAGGAATTCGTTTCGTCAGGTAGAGGCGCAACGGCACTCCGGAGGGAACGGTCAGAGTGACATTCGGAGTTTGGCTCTCGCCGGCAGCCTGGCTGGCCTGCAAGGTCACGAGAAACAGTGCGGCTGTGGCGATACACATGGCGCGTTACCACCTTAGGACCCGATCATAACACCGCACGTCAGCGCGATGGCTTCAGTTGCCCTTGCCGCCGCTCGCGAGATCGGCTTTCGACGCAGCCTCGTCCTTATGCGGCGTGATCTTGTCGGGATCGATGCGAACCATGATGTAGCGAATGTGATCGGGAATGCTTGTGAACAGGTGGCCGGTTCCGGCGGGAATCACGATGACGTCACCTGCTTTGAGCTGATGCGAGACGCCGTTGCGGATGGAAGCGCCGTTGCCGCCAGGGCCGTTCAGCAGGCGCACCGCGCGATCGTCGTTCGAGCGCTTCTTCAGGTCGACGATATCGGGACCGGTCATAAGCGTGGCCGAACCGTCGATGATGTGATAGACCTCGCTTACCAGATCGTGTTCAGCTACCGACTGCGGGGTCGGCGCCGTGAGTTTGCCGCGATAAACCACGCCGATATCGACGTTGATCTTCCCGATATCGAGAGCGCGGACCTGTTGATCGGCGACCGCCGCCCCTTCGACGCGCTTCAGGTAGGCCTGAATCTCGTCCGCGCTGATATAAGTGCTCTGGCACCTGTTGCAACTGGGTTTGGACTCCTGAGCGAAAAGCACAAACGTCAGGACGGTAGCTCCGAGCAAGAGTGTAGCTAATTTTGATTGCGCACAGAAGTCCTCTATTTCCCACTCGGCCAGACGACGCCCTGGTCTTTCTTCGTCACCGGCGCGAGGCCTTTATACATGAAGCGCTGCACGCGCTGGCCGCGATAGGTTTCGGTGGTGTAGATGTTGCCCTTTGAATCGGTGGCGATGCTATGCACGCCGTAGAATTCGCCGGGCTGCCGTCCGCCCTCACCGAAAGTCGTTAAGACTTCCAGAGACTGCCGGTCGAGAATATGAACGCGGTCGTTTTCGCCATCTGCCAGATAGATGTATTTCTGCTGCGGGTCTTTCGAAAAAGCGATGTCCCACGCGGAACCCGAACCCAAGGTTTCCTTATTGATGAACCCTTCCTTGATGAACGTTCCGTCCGGTTTGAAGACCTGGATGCGGTCATTGACGCGATCGCAAACATAGAGCTGGTTATCGTTCGAGAGATCGGCGCAGTGCACCGGGTTGCGGAACTGCTGCGCCGGCGGGTCCTTGGGATTGTAGCGGCCGATATCGGCGTCGTCGGGCTTGTGCCCATAAGCGCCCCAGTGGCGTTTGTACTTGCCGGTGTCGGCGTCGAAGACGATCACGCGATGGTTGCCGTAGCCGTCCGCGATATAAGCTTCATTAGTCTTGGCGTCGACGAAAATTTTGGCCGGCAGACGGAGATTCGCAATATCGTTGCTGCCCTTGCTGCTCTTGGGCTTTCCGATCTGCATCAGGAATTTGCCGTCCTGCGTGAACTTGAGCACCATGTTGTCGGAAAAACTTTGGAACGCGGGAGCCTTGCCCTTCGCATTGGCGGCGGCCGGTTCTTCGTCCGACCCATTGATGGCGCCGCGAGCGCTTTGCGGTCCGCGACCATTACCGCCGATCCACACGTTGCCCTTGTAGTCGACCGTGATGCCGTGATTCGAATCCGGCCAATTGTAGCCCGGGCCGGGTCCGCCCCAATGCCCGATGAGATTGCCGGCCTGATCGAACTCCAGCACCGGAGGAGCCGCCGCGCAGCACTGAGCAATGGGCGGGTTGGTCGTGGCGTGGGTTTCACCCGCTTCGAGGGAGCCGCCGCGATGGATGATCCAGACATGATCCTGCGCGTCCACGGAGACGCCGATGGTCTGGCCCATGATCCAGTGGCTGGGAAGCGGCTTGGGCCATAACGGATCGACCTCGAAGCGGGGCGCGGTGATGGCAGCGGCTTCCACCACGGAATGTTTTTGGAGCAGTACGGAACCAACACCCAGCGTCCCAACGACTGCCAGGAAGCCAAGACCTGCGTAACGATTGCGCTTCATATCGATGAACCTCCTCACGGGAATAGCAGCGCGGAATACCAGCGCGGAATTTCACACCGCGTCTGAGGATTATATCCGATTGACGGCGCGATGGAAGAGGGTGCCCCTCGCGCTGTATACTGGGGGCGGCTGAAACCACTATGCAAGCCAGTGTGCGTTCCGTGGCGATTGCCGCTCTAGCGTTGGGCGCGGCTGGCCTTTTCCTTGGGCAAACCGCGACACCCGTTCCGCTGCCCGCCTCCGATGAGATCTATGCCTGCCCGATGGACCCCGACGTTCGGAGCCATGCTCCGGGCACCTGTCCGCGCTGCGGCATGAAGCTGGCGGCAGGTATTCCCGATCCCGTGGAATACACTATGGACCTGAAGGTGATTCCTCCCGCGCCCAAGCCCGGGCAACAGACCCGGCTGCAGTTTCTGGTTCGCGATCCCTGGAAAGAGCGGCCGGTCACGAATTTTCAGATCGTGCACGAGCGCCTGTTTCACATGTTCGTGGTTAGCCAGGACCTCAAGTTTTTCGTTCACGATCATCCCATCCTTGAAAAGGACGGCGTCTTTCATTACGATCTGAAGCTGCCCGAATCCAGGCATGTACCGCATCCTCGGCGATTTTTATCCCGATGGCGCGACGCCGCAGTTGATCGCAAAGACGGTGCTGGTCGCGGGAAAGCCGCCCGCTCCGATCACACTGGATCGCGATTATTCCGCTAAAGACGCCGGCAACATGCAGGTGGAACTGGTGACGGACCCGCCGCAGCCCATCGCCCACACCAAGACTCTGATGTTCTTCCGCGTGAAGCCGGGCGAGGGACTGGAAAAATATCTGGGCGCGTGGGGCCACATGCTGGCGGCGAGCGACGACCTGATCGATCTGATCCACACCCATCCATTCCTGGCGGATGGCGGCCCGGAGATCCAGTTCAACATGATTTTCCCGCGGGCTCGCATCTATCGGGTGTGGGTTCAGTTTCAGCGCAACGGCGTGGTCAATACCGCGCACTTCGACGTGCCGGTGCAAGATCTACAGTAGCGGCACCCACGATCGCCGTCGACAAACCCTCCTGATATACTTGCGCCATGCGTGGGCTGTATTGGATGTTTGCCCTGCTCTCCGTGCGCGCCGTGGCACAAAACGCGCAGCCGGACTTTGCGTATACACCCCTGCCAATCCAGGACATCGACGTCCCTTATTCCGACGAAGCGCGGCTGGCCGGGCTTGAAGGAAGGATCCAGGTCTATGGTGCGATTGACGAAGATGGGACGCCCCGGGATGTAACAGTTGCACAGCCGCCGCTTGGTCTCGGCCTGGACGAGAAAGTTCTCGAGGCGGCGAAGCAGTGGCGTTTTGCCCCCGATACACATAAGCCTCTGCTCGTGAATATTCCCGTGGATTTTCTTCTTCCCGACAAGCAGTCCCGCTGGCATTTAACGCGCGTCGCCTTTGACACACCGGAGGGAGCTTCGCGGCCAGTTTTCTTGAGCGTCAAGTATCCGCTCGGCTCGGGACTGGCGCTCGACGCGGGATCTTCACCCATCATCGATGAGGCGAGAATCGTCGCGGCAGTGGGAAGGCAGGCCTGGGCCGTCGTATCCTTCGATGTCGACGAAAACGGAATCCCGCGAAACTTCGAGTCGCCGGACGCCTCTGTGGACCTGTGGAAGAATCAAGCCATTGCATTAGTGAGCCAGTGGCGATTCACCCCTGGCATGAAGGACGGCAAGCCGATATCCATTCGCTGTACACTTGATCTCGCTTGGGGGCAAAGGAATCTGTCGGCGGCGCAACTAGCGCGAGTGCGTCCTCCGGAACCGGAACCGCGAGTGGACCCTCTATCACCTCCTCCGGTTTCACTCGTCACGTTTCCGCCGCCGCCACCAGGAGTGGAACGAATTTTGCAATCCCCGAGCGTACAACTCGACAACTTGATCCAGCGTGTCGCCCCGAAATTTCCCGCAACCCCGGGGCAAACTGGGATGGGGGGCGTGGTGCTCTTCGAAGTGCTGATTGGAACCGATGGCCATGTTCACCAAGCCTTCCCAGTCACTCAAGGTTCCGCATTTATCCCCGAGGCCACCGAAGCATTGATGCAATGGGTGTACCGGCCCCCGACTCTCAACGGACAACCCGCTGAGGTGATTACTACCGTGCCAATTGAAGTTCCGTTGCGAAAGGACCCACCAAAATAGCCATCAGGCTTGCCGAGCCATCACGTCTCGGTAATATTGCTCATACTGCGGAATGATCCGCTCGCTGCAAAATACATCCAATGCCCGTTGGCGGCCGGCGGTGGTGATGCGTCGATGCAGGGCGTCGTCGGTGAGCAGCGCAACTGCGCGGGCGGATTGCGCGGCGATGTCGCCGACTGGCTCCATGAAGCCGTTCTCACCGTTAATGATCAGCTCGGGCACGCCGCCAACGTAGGTGGCGACGGGGGCTACGCCGCAGGCCATGGCTTCAAGCGCGACTAATCCGAACGACTCCATCTCGCTAGGCATGAGCAGCACATGCGCCAGCGGGATCAAGCGTTCCACGTGATTCTGCTTCCCAAGAAACGATACGTGCGGCGTCAGCTTCAGTTGCCGGACCAGATGCTCGGCAGCGCCGCGGTCCGGACCATCGCCCACCATCAGCAGATGCGCCGGCGTGTGCTTGCGCACTTCGTCCAAAATGCGGATGCAGTCCAGTACCCGCTTCACCGGCCTGAAATTCGATACGTGGATCAGTAGCTTCTCACCCTTGGATGCATAGGCGGACGCGCCGGCTTTTTCGGGATCGGGATGATAGAGATCGCAGTTGATGAAGTTCGTGATGACGCGGATCTCGTTCGTGACGGCGAACACCTCGACCGTATGTTTGCGCAAGTCCTCGCTGATGGAAGTAACGCCGTCGGATTTTTCGATCGAAAACTTGGTGATGGGGAAATAGGATGGGTCGGCTCCCACTAGCGTGATGTCGGTGCCGTGCAAAGTGGTAATAAACGGAAGCCGCCGCTTGGGAGCCATCATCTGCTGTGCCAGCATCGCGGAGATGGAATGAGGGATCGCGTAATGCACGTGCAGCAGATCGAGGTCGTAAGCCTCCGCCACATCCATCATGCGCGAGGCCAACGCCAGGCAATACGGCGGATACTGGAACAGCGGATAGTTGGAGACTTCCACTTCGTGATAATGAATGCGCGGAATGCCAGGGTCCAGCCGAATCGGATTCGAATACGTGATGAAGTGGACCTCGTGCCCGCGCGTGGCGAGTTCCAGGCCCAGTTCCGTCGCGACGATGCCGCTGCCGCCGTAGGTCGGATAACAAGTAATTCCGATGTTCACGGGAGTCTTCTACCAGAAGATCACATTCAAAACGATCACGAAGGCTCCAACAATACAAGCCAACACGCCGGGACGCTTGTACCAGGCGTCCTGCGCATCGATCACGCGGGGAGTCAGGCTATAGACCAGGCCGCGCAACTCCTCTTCCGGGCGCGCCCGCGTTGCCAGGCTCACCAGTAGCGTAACCACGAAGCATGTGGACCAAGCGAAGATCGCCATCCATAAATTCTGCGCCATGGTCGAGGGGAACTGATGCACCGTGGCGATCCATCCGCCTTTGCCTTCGGCGATGGTCAAGCCGTGCACAGCCGCCGCGGCTCCGGTGCCGGAAAGCAGCCCGACGAACGCGCCGTGGCCGGTAGTGCGTTTCCAAAACATCCCTAACAAGAAGGTTGCAAACAGCGGCGCATTCACGAAAGAGAACACCAACTGCAGCACGTCCATGATGTTGTTGTAAGCCTGCGCCATATAGGCGGCGCCGATGGAGAGCGCCACGCCGCAGAACGTGGTCCAGCGCGCGACGCGCAGATAATGATCGTCGGGCGCGTTCTTGCGGATGTAGCTCTGATACAGGTCGTATGTAAACACGGTGTTGAACGCGGTCACGTTGCCCGCCATGCCGCTCATGAACGACGCCATCAGCGCGGTCAAACCCAAGCCCAGCAAACCGGATGGATAGAAGTGAACCATGGTCGTGGTGAGCGCCAGATCGTAATCGTATCCCGCGCCTTTGATCGGCAGCGAATAGCCCACGTTCATTTTCGTAAGCGCCATGGCCGCAATGCCCGGCAGGATCACGATGAACGGCATCACCATTTTTGGAAACGCCGCGATCAGCGGTGTGCGCCGCGCCGCCGACATAGAGTTCGCCGCCATCGCGCGCTGAACTACCAGGAAGTCGGTGCACCAGTATCCGAAGGACAGCACGAAGCCCAGGCCCGCCAGCAGTCCAAAGGCTTCCACGCCCATGGGATTGTCCGCGGAAGAGCCGGTATATTTCCACGCGTGCACCATCACCGGGGGCAGGCGCGCTGACATTCCGGCCCAGCCTCCGGCCTTGCTCACCGCCATAATCGCCAGCGGCGAGAACCCGATGACGATGAGGAAGAATTGCAGGACCTCGTTGTAAATCGCGCTGGTCAATCCGCCGAGGAAAGTGTAGACCAGGACCACCGCCGCGGAGAGCAGCACGCTTTGTTCGAAGCTCCAACCCAGCAGCAACTGAAATAGCTTTCCCAGCGCGTAGAGTGAAATGCCCGACGAGAACACCGTCATCACTGCGAACGACGCTGCGTTCAACGCGCGCGTTTTTTCGTCGAAGCGCAGCTTGAGGAATTCCGGCACGCTGCGCGCGCGGCTCCCGTAATAAAACGGCATCATGAACACGCCGACGAACATCATCGCTGGGATGGCTCCGACCCAATAGAAGTGGACCGTCATCAATCCGTACTTGGCGCCGGATGCGCACATGCCCATCACTTCCTGTGCTCCGAGATTCGCCGCCAGGAACGCGAGGCTGGTGATCCACAACGGAACCGAGCGATGCGAGGTGAGGAAGTCTTCGCTGGTACGCACGCGGCGCCGTACCATCCATCCGACCGCTACAACGAAGAGGAAATACGCGCTAAGAATCGCGTAGTCGAGCGGGCCGAGTGAGATTGTCATGAAGTAGGACGCGCCGATAACGCAATCAGCGCGTCTGCTAATTCTATGTCAAAACGCTAGGCCAGATCCGCGTCGCGGATTGGCAGCTTACGCAGGCGCTTGCCGGTGGCGGCGAAGATCGCGTTGCCAATGGCGGGAGCGACGGGCGGCGTACTGGCTTCCCCGGCTCCGCCCGGCGCGGCGCTGCTGGGCACGATGTGGGTTTCGATCACCGGCATTTCCGTGATCCGCAGCATGTCGTACTGGTGGAAGTTGCTCTGCGTGGCGCGGCCCTTCTCGATGGTGATGGCGCCTTTGAGCGCGGCCGTCAGTCCGTACACCGCGCCGCCTTCGACCTGCTGCTGCAGGATCAGCGGATTCACCACCTGTCCGCAGTCGATGGCGCAAGTCAGCTTGTGCACTTTGAGTTTGCCGTTGGTCACGGAGATTTCGGCGACCATCGCGGTGTAGCTGCCGATGTTGTTGATGAGTCCGATGCCCTGGAAACGGCTAGCGGGCGCTTTGCCCCAGTTGGCTTTCTCCGCGGCGAGATTCAGCGCGGCCAAAAGGCGCGGAGAATTCTTCAGCATCGCCCGGCGGTATTCGAGCGGATCCTTCTTGGCAGCATGCGCGAGCTCATCGATGAAGCTCTCCATGAAGAACGTGTTCTGCGAGCAGCCGGGCGCGCGCCAGTAGGTGACCGGAATACCCGCTTCTCCGCCCTGATACGCGACCAGAAGATGCGGGATCGTGTATTCGATATCCTCGAGACCCGCCACTGCCGTTCCCGGGAGCCCGTTGCGTGCGAACCCGAAGGGTGGCGTCGCGGCTTTCACTTCCATGGCCGCAGGCATCCCGCTTGCGTCGAGGCTGGCCGTGAATTTCACCATCGCGGCGGGGCGATAGAGGTCGTGCTGCATGTCGTCTTCGCGGGACCAGGTGAGCTTGACCGGCACCTTCACGGCTTTGGCGATCTCCACCACTTCGGCCACGTAATCGACAGACCCGCGGCGTCCAAACCCGCCGCCCATGAACTGCGAATGGATCTTCACTTGTTCGGGTTTGAGTCCGCTTACCTGCGCGGCGAGATCGCGCGAGGGCGTTTGCATCTGCGTGGGCGCCCACACATCGCAGCCATCGGCGCGGACATGAGCGGTGCAATTCATCGGCTCCATCGGAGCGTGCGATTGGAAAGGCGCTTCGTACACCGCTTCCATCTTGCTGCCGGCCGAGGCCAGCGCGGACTGTGGCGTCGCCTTCTTTGCGCGCTACTTTGTCAGCGGGCTTCGCGACCAGCTCGGAAAACATGCGCGTGATGGCAGCGCTGCTCTGGTTGGCGTTCGGACCCTCGTCCCACTTGATGTCGAGAACTTTTCGTCCCTTGCATCGCGGACCAGGTGCTGTCGGCAATCACCGCGACGCCGTTCGAGATCTGGACGACGTCTTTGACGCCCGGCACAGCCTTGGTTTTGGACGCGTCGAAGCTGGCAACCTTGCCGCCGAATACGGGGCAGCGCGTCAGCACGGCGTAAACCATCTCCGGCCGCTTCACATCGATGCCGAAGTTCTGTTTGCCGGTGGATTTCGCGCGTGCGTCGAAACGTTTTACGGGCTTCCCGACGATCTTGAATTGCTTAGGCGTCCTTGGGCTGCGCGCTGGCGGGGATGGG
Organism: Bryobacterales bacterium; assembly: GCA_963779075.1. GTDB lineage: Bacteria > Acidobacteriota > Terriglobia > Bryobacterales > Bryobacteraceae > Palsa-187. The sequence continues at coordinate 107,644 of CAVZWS010000003.1, read as the reverse complement.
CAGCTTGGCGGCGGCTTCCGACGAGCGTGCCGTAGCTCAGCTTGGCGTTGTTAGAGGGATTGATGACGAAACCATTTTCGGTGCGGAGCCCCGCGGCCGGAACGCTCCACTGCTGCGCGGCGGCTTCGACCAGCATGGCGCGGCCTTTGGCTCCCACCTGGCGCAGCGGAGTATATAAGGTGCGAATGCTCATGCTGCCGACCACGCCCTGGAAACCATAGAGCTCCGGATTCACGGGCGCGAATTCGGTGCGCACTTTGCTCCAATCGGCGTCGAGCTCTTCGGCGAGTATCTGCGAGAGCGACGTCAGCGGCCCTTGACCCATTTCGGCCTTGGGGATGATGAAAGTGACCGTTTCATCCTTACCTATATGGATGAAGGCGGAGGGCTTGAAAACCGGCGGCGGCGGAAACTGCGCCTGCAGCAGATTCTTTTCCGGCAGTGCGAAGCCGAGCATCAATCCGGCGGCTCCGGCGCCCGTGGTCTTGAAGAAGTCGCGGCGATTCACTTTCATGATGGAGGTCATGCCTTGCCTCCGGCTTCAGTTCCGCGGCCCGATGGATCGCGCTACGGATGTGCCCGTAGGTTCCGCAGCGGCAGATGTTGCCGCGCATGGCCTCGTCGATATCGGCATCGGTCGGCTGCGTCTTTTTCGAAAGCAGCGACGCCGCGCTCATGATCTGCCCGGACTGGCAGTAGCCGCACTGCGGAACATCGTGTTCCACCCAGGCCTGCTGGACGGGATGGCTGCCATCGACCGAGAGTCCCTCGATGGTGGTGACGGTCTTGCCGGCCACGCTCTGAATCGGCGTGGTGCAGGAGCGCACGGCGTCGCCATTAATGTGCACCGTGCACGCGCCGCACATCGCCATGCCGCAGCCGAATTTGGTGCCGGTCATGTTCAGGGTATCCCGCAGGACCCACAGCAGCGGCATTTCGGGAACCGCGTCGACGGTCTGCGGTTTTCCGTTTAAGGTGAATTTGATGGATGCCACGCGAAAACCTCCTTGACTCTCACAGCATAACTCCACGGAAGGGCCCGGTGAAGGCGGGGACGACTGCCGAAACGCTGCCGCCGACCCAGCCGCGATTTTTCCTCTACGACCAAACGAACCCAAGCCGGTTTAGTTCGACCCGGCTTGCAGGCGCCACTACCAGAAATCGCACAGATGAACTTCTGGACACTGTGAGAAAAAGATCTAAGTGCTTGCGAAGGGAGGGAAGATATCGCACCCTCCACCCCCGACAGCGCTCACCTATCTAGCTCGTCTATAACGACGCCCTGGGATCCTGTCTATCGCTTTTAGCTGTCCACGCCACCGCATCGCTCGTCAACCGTTGTCCGTCTTCAACTCTGCGATGTGTGACGCCACCGCGATGGCTTCCGCTTCTGACTCTCGCCACTGTTGACGTCCTCAGCGCTGTGTTTGCTTTTGCGCGGTGCCTTTTTGCGCGCGTTTCCTACGCTGTCTAGCTCTTCTTCGCTCATGGTGGTACATCTGTGGTTTTGTGCTGGTACTTCCGTCTTGTTGTCATGTGCCGGGCTGCTCTCCGCTCCCGGCCTAGTCTAGGTCGGTCGTCTTACCCGGCGTCGTCTCTCCTCTTGTGCCTCTGCGGCTTGTCCGTCTTTGGCTCTGTGTCCTCTGCCGTCCGCTCCCTCGGCCCGCTCGGCTCCGTGGTCGTCCGGCGGTCGGTTTCGCGCCTGCTGCGGCCTCGGTCGGCTTCTCCTGCGCCGTGTCTCGCGGGGGCGGGTTGTGCGCCGCCGGCGCGGCTCTCCGCTGTCGCTTCGGCTTGGTGTGGTTGCCGTCGGCGCCGCCTCGCGCGTCTCTCGTCGCTTGCCGCGGTTTTTGGCGCGGCGCTGGCGTGGCGTCGTTGCCGCTGCGGCGCGCCGTTGTCTGGCCCGCTGGAAGTGCTCGGCAAGCATCCTAAGGCCCAGTTCTCCTCAAGACCGGAACGATCTTCGAGGATTCTCCGCTCGGTCTGGACAAGTGGCTTCCTGCGCATGGTTGATCGGTAATTGCAAGAACGGCATCAGTAGCTATGAACTCGCCCGCGATCTCGGGGTTACCCAGAAGTCGGCTTGGTTCATGCTTCACCGGGTTCGCGGCTCTGGGCGATGCAGATGCGCCGAAACTCTCCGGTACTGTCGAAGCGGATGAAACCTTCGTCGGCGGCAAACTAGACAGCACGGCGACGCGCCGCCGTCGGCCGTGGGCACTATCGTCTCGGTCGCTACAGCGGAGGCCGCGCGCGCGCCGGCGCCTGCGCCCGCGGTCCCCTCGTGCCACGCGGTCTGTCTAGCTATACCGTGTCCGGCCTGGCTGCGCCGTTCGCGCGGTCACACGGCGACGTGAGCACGTCAGCCACGAGAACTTCTGGAGCGTCCTAAAGCGTGGGCTGAAGGCACGTATATCAGCGTCGATCCGGCGCACCTTCAGGCGTACATTAATGAGCAGGTTTTCCGTTTTAACCACCGGAATGATATGGACGATAGCGACCGCTTTGACGGCAGTACGGCAAGTGACGGCAAGCGGCTAATGTGGGATACGTTGATTACGAGAGCACCAGAATACGAGACAAGTGATATGCTCTCGGAATGAATGCTGGCAAGTGCCCCCACTGCAAAGAGCCAATTTCTCGCGTAACTATCGATGCGGTTGCAATCCCAGGAGCGAACGAAACCATTCTAGCGGCACCGCTTACATTTGCCCCCACTGCTCCTGCATTCTGAGTGTGTCGCACGATCCGCTGTCGATTCAGCGTCAGACGATTGCTCAGATTCAGCATAAAATCTCTCTAGGTAATTGAAGCTCGATATGCGGTCAGGATTATTAAAGTCTAAGTGCGACATGGGTTTCTTCATGGTGGGAGTATTGCTTTGCTAGCCTATTCGCTGCTGGCTGCGGCACCAAATGGCAAGCCGAAAAGCCGTCTGGCGATTTCCAGCGCTTCATTCTGATTAACGGACGGGGACCGGATGTTGCCTTCGATACCAAGATTGGGACGCGGTCTGCAAGACTTCCGATGCGGCAAGCGGACCCGATGCCGTTGGATTGCGGACCTGCTTCGATCTGTACAACCTCTACAAGTGATATGCTCATGCCCATGAGCGAAAGGCCGAAAGCCTCGCCGGAACAGGTGAAGCACCTCGTTAAGGAACTCAAGGCGCTTGCCGAAGGCGGTCACATCAAGATGACCGAGTTTACCTTATCCATCGGACAAGCCAGAATTAAAGCGAGGGCGTGTCTCTAACGAGGAGCAGCATCGAACCGAGCGCGAATAAAAAATCCGCTAGAGCTTCGCCCCAATTCCGCTTGTCTATACTCTTGCCGAAACGATGACTTGCAAACGCCAATACTGCTAGCAGGACGAACGCGCCAAGGGTTTTCATTAGGACAGCATACATGCTTCAAATGGGATATGCTCTCGGAATGGCAGAAAATCCACCGCTGACGGCTAATGAACGGTCCCTTTTTCGGATTGTGATTTCGTTACTCGTCCATACACGGGCGATGAACGACGTATTGCTAGAAACCAATCGGGTTGAGAACACCTCAAGACTTGCCGCTGCTCTTAGGAACATCAGGCAGGGCTTCGACCGCAGCTAGATAGGCTGCTCGATCCTGCTCCCCTAACCGCAGAAGATATTCTTCAACACCTTGAAGGATTGACTCAAAAGATTCAGTAGATTTCATGCGTTGGTTTCCTAACACCCTTCAGTGGGCTATTATTTGGATCGCCGTCTTAACTTCAGCCCATCTTTGGCTTGATTTGCGGCTCTCGGATTTCTTGCCGCACGGATGCGAACAACACTATGGGGATTGCGGATGGCTATGGGGCGAATGGGGGTTGACTGGCTATCTAGCGCGGGCGATGGATCACACCCACCAACAAAAGCTAGCGTTCGCGATTCTTCCGATGGCGGCGCTGCTTGTTTGGCAGGCTTCCGGATGGGGCCGGAAACGTAAATGATCGCTACTTCTTCGGAGCCGACTTCAGACTAACGCGCTTGGTCGGCGGCGTGGCCTTCTTCGCTGGCTGCCCCTCGTAGTACGATCCGTACGAACCTATCGAAGTTCTCAAACTCCGATTCGGAGGGATTCGGGATCGTGATTTTGGTTCGCGGTCGCATCGGCTTCTTAAAACTTACCACGATGATAAACTTCGATGGGGCAGAAAAAGGTGGGGCAAGAAACCATGATCGAGGATCAAAGATTGTACGTATGGCAGGTCAAGCTTCCAGATAACAAGTTCACGTTCTGCGTAGCGTATGGGGTTTCCAAGACGAAGCCATTAGGCGCATCTTAGATGAGCATCTACCACCATCACGAGTGATCCAGATCGTCTTGATGCGGTTGAGCGTGCCCTGCGTCTTCAGCCACATTCCGTTGAGCTTGTGGGTGGGGTTGCGTTTCTCGTCTGTACGAGAGTGAGTGCCTGAATAAACTCAGGCAATAAATCTCTCGCCTGACGCCCTAACGTCAGGCTGATGCGATATTCTTCTGGCATCATTTTCTTGAGAATTATAGGATTTTAAGACCCTTGGGGAAACTCGTCAGAAGAAGCGTCCCTGAGCACCGCTATATCAATCACAGGCAAGAGATTTTGAACGACGCCCAGCGCACATAAGTTTCGTTTGAGTGACGCCAGATCCCTTACATGCGAGACTGACGTGCCAAAACTAAACTGAGCAGTCTTCAGACGCATCTGCATGAGCAAACTAACAAACAACACAAGATATCGCTAGGGAAGCGGTGACTGGGCTCACTCCCGGAGTTCGGGGAATCTCGTCGGCCGTCCGCTAGTAGCGAGGATCCGCTGGAGGATGCTCTCTATACTTTTTCCAGTGTTCCGCAACTGGCCGGACGACTTGTATAAAATCTATTCCGGTGTAAACTCTATTGCCGTCGAATTGCTTAATGAGAGTGTTGAATGGGACGACGTACGAAACCTTCTGGCCAAGGCCCTGCGGCTGGAGCCAGAGCGCTTCCGTTACCAGTCCCGGCAGCAGCAGGAGATCGAGGAAAAAAGGCAGGTCGGGAATGTTATTCGAACTCGTGAGATTGGGGAGCTCCTGAATCTTATTGAACATTTTCAATATGTCATCGCCTCTGCGTATGCAGGCAAGCCTGGGCGGCGCTGCTTCGAGGGCATTCGGGGGCCCCAGGCGGGCGGCGTCGCGCATATATATGTCGCCGGCGATAACCTCGTCGCCGGAACGCGCCGCAATGCGCCATCCGCCAGCGTGGGCGCCATCCATCCCTTTCCCATCCTCGAGCACGTCCGGCAGACCCAGAGTGGACACTTGCCACCATTGACCACTGCCTTGGGCGGAAGATTGCAGCATCTGCCGCAAATCCGCGGACGCGGTGTTGAAGGACGAGAAACGGGGCAAGGTTTGCGGCACTGTTTTCTTTATGTCGTCCGGAAGCGGCTTTTGATCAAAGTGTATAACCATGGAATCACCTCTAACTCGAACCGGCGATTACGGTAACTAGGGGCTTTACGATACCGTTGCTCTGCTCGCCTTGGCTGCTGCTGTTGTCCATGAAGTAATAGTTTTCGAGGAAAGTGTCAAAGGCGAACTCGACGGAGTCCCCACCGAGGAACGGGTCCGCAATCCAAACATTCATCGTGGCAAGGTCCGCACCGGTGATGGCGACAAAGTGAACCAAGGTCGCGAAGTCGACCTCCGCGCTCACCGGCCTCTGGGACGTTAGCTCCTTCAGGATTAGCGCATAGAACAATACTGTTTTCGTGCTTTGGTCATGGAAAATATGGAGGCCTGGACCAGACGGACTTCCATTCAGCGCATTTACCAGGCTAAACGCGTTGGGGAGCCCACAGTTCTGTCCCGCGGCCTGCGCCGCTTGGCATTGGTTCATGGGCCCGTTCGGGAACAAGACGTTAAAGACATTTGAGGCCACAGCCGCCCAGCACCAGTACTCGTTCTCCTGCCGGACATTTGCATACGGGACAAATATGGGAGGATTCATTGCATCGTAATCCCTTCTCTAAAGACTCTCGCTTTGGCTTTCACCCGGTACGGCGTCGCCTCTCTGGGGTTCGCGGTGGGCGGCCCGCCGCTGGGACGTAGCCGGCCGCCCTTGATGCTGTGGGCAAAGGGAAGACGCTTATGGCGGAAAGCCGCCCTTGAGGCCGCCCGCGTCCGAAAACGTAATAAGCACGTCGCCGTCTCCGTTTAGCGCGGGAGGACCGACCATTACCCTCCTTTGGCCGGCTACTGCCGCCACAATCGTGGGGCCCCCGACGACTTTGACAACGACGTCCTGCGTCGTACCGGTGGCGCACTGGAATGTCAGAAAGTCTCCTGGTACGAATGTGACTGCGCTGATATCGGGGCTTATGGTCGGGACGCCCCCAGTCACGGTCACGGTGTAAGTTACGACTGCCATTTCCTTTTCTCCTTTGCTCATGGTTTTCTCACTGTACTCGGTTGGAAATCAACAATTGAATAAAGCGGGGATCGCTTTGGAGTCCTGTAAGATCGGGCCAGCGGTTCAAGTCCGCTGACAACTCACGGGAGGCGGAAGTTAGCAGGGAGAGCGTTGCGTCGCGTTTAGCCAACGCCTCATAAGTTAGGGCAGCTGCCCAGCGTACGCCTACGCCATTCGGCGAAAAGGTCAGCGCCTGGGAGATTTCCGATTCCGCCTCTTGAGGCTGTCTCAATTGGGAGTGGAAGTACGCCAGTATCGAACGTGTATTTCCGTTTCTGGGATTCAGACGTTTCGCTGCTTCCGCCGCTCGCAGTCCGTCGCGATTCGCTCGGTCCGACTCTGGCCGCCGATTCAGGCGCCGATAGCAGATGCCAAGATCCATTAACGCAATGAACTCGTTCTGGTCAATCGCCAAGGCGCGCTTGAAGAACGGAATCGCTTCCTCCTCACGGCGCTCATACATCAAAGTCTCCCCCATCTGATCGAGAACGAAAACGGTTTCTCCGAACTGAAGCGCAGTCCGTAACTGCGCTTCGGCGGCCTGGAATTGTCCCAGGCTCTTATAAGCGAACCCCAGTTGATCGCGGGCGTCAGGCTCGTCCGGCGCCAGAGCTACCGCCTGCCGCAGAGGCGCGACCGCCTGGCTGAACTGATCCATGTCGTTATAGAACCAGCCCAGAAAGACATAACCGCGGTAGTTCCCCGGATCGTTTTGTACAGCGTTGCGATAGGCTGCCAGAGCCATTTCGGGTTGTCCACTGAGTGCATATACCCGGCCCAGGAACCGGTGCACATCGCTATAGTTCGGTTCCAGTTCGAGCGCCCTTTGGTATTCGGCCGCGGCCAGTTCATACAAGCTATTGACGAAGTCCAACGTTCCTGCGACGTACAACACCCGCGGGATATCGGGGTTGCGCCGCTGGGCCTCCTTTGTGGATTCCGTCGCGCGTCCTAGCCAATCGCTGCCGCGAGTCAGGCCGTACTTAAGCCACTGCGCCTCCGCGAGACCCGCATAGACTAGCGCTGAGTCCGGATCCGCCGCTTTCGCGCGCTCAAAGGCGGACATCGCAGCGTCAACCGTCGAGTCCCGCTGCAATAGCGTCGATCCAGCCTTGTAATCCCGTTCCGCTGCGGCGTTCATCGCCGGAATTGCGAGCGTTGGCAGGTGCAACGCGCCGGTAGCGAACCCCGCCAGGGCTACCGGGATGTAACGCACCTGCCCGGGGGCATAGTCGGTCTTCCACTCCTTGGTGTTCACTCCCGTCCGCGTATCGGTCAGGAGTGCCCGGAGCACTATCCGGTCCTCCTCCTTGGTCAACGTCCCATGCAGTATATGTGTGGCCCTAAACACCGCCTTTGCCTGCTCCGGAGTATCGACCTTCGCGCGCTGAATTTCCACCAGTGGAACTGCCGAGTATCGCACCTTAGTGCCGCCGCGAATCTTCGCGAGATTTGCGGATGCCTCGCGGAACACGGCCTCCGCCACAGGGGCTAAATCTGCGCTATACGTGAACGGGAGCATCGCCAGACGCACTACTTCTTTGGGAGCAGTAGCTCGTTGATAAGTGACTACGCCCGTGATCGTAGCTACCAATACAGCCGCGGCTGCCATCAGGAACCAGCGCCGGGTTCGCGGCGGCTCGAAGGCTTGGGCTATTTGAGCCGCGTTTGCGTAGCGATCCTTCGGATCCGCCGCGAGGCACTTCGCCACGATCGCGTTCCACTTGGGATGCACCGCAATCGCCGCGCCGGCGGCCGGCTTCCGCCCGCTCACCAGTTCGTGCAGCATCACACCCAGCGCGTACACGTCCGACGCCACCGATGCCTTCTCACCCATCAATAGCTCGGGCGCCATGTAGTCCGGCGTTCCGCCGCGGGGACCCGATTGCAACGTAGACTGGGCGGCTTCGGTGGCGCGGGACATTCCGAAGTCCGTGATCACAGAGCGTGTAGAGCCATCCGCCACCTTGGTCAGAATGACGTTGTTGCTCTTGAGGTCGCCGTGAATCACACCTTTGCCATGGGCTTCGGCCAGGCCGGAGCAAAGCTGGCGGGCGATGGCGCGAGCTTCGGCTTCGGGCAAAGGGCCGCGCTTGAGGCGATCGGCGAGGGTCTCGCCTTCCAGGTACTCCATGGTGACGAAATCGATCTCGCCCGCCGGCGTCCGCGCGGTATGTATCTCGAAAATCTTGCACACATTGGGGTGAGTGATCTCGCGCGCGTGGCGCACTTCCGGTGGCAGCCGCTTGCGGAAACCGGTCTTGGCGCACTTGATCGCGATGCGGCGCTCCAGTCTCTCGTCCATCGCCTCGTAGACCACCCCCATCCCTCCCTGCGCGATTTCGCGCAAGATGCGGAAGCGGCCATCCAGGAGTTCTCCCGGCTCGAAGGGATGCTCATTCAAGGGCGGCGAATAAAGCGGCTCCAGCAGGAACCCTTGCATGCGGCTTTCCCATTGGACATACTCCCAGGCTTGGTCGAATAGTTTGGATTCGCCAGCGCACGCTCGCTGCAAGTATGCGCGGCGTTCCTGTTCGGGCTGGCCGAGCGCCAGCTCGACCAGGTTCATCACCAGATCATCGTCCTGCGCTTTGTTTTCCATAGCCGGACTCCGTCTGTTCAAACAGCCAGCGGCGAGCGTCACGCCACATGCGTTGCATGGTGCGCAGCTTCACTCCCAGAACATCGGCCGCCTCTTCGTCGGTGAGCCCGAGGAAGTATTTCACTTCCACCAGATCACACCATTCGGGCTTGGTTTTCGTAAGCTGGTCCAAGAGCCGGTCCACCGTAATCGCCAAATCCACTTTGGGGCTATCGGCCGGAAGAAAGTCTTCCATCCCATTTATGGCTACGAACTCGGCGTCGGGCCGGCCGCGGGCGTGATCGATCAGGTATCTGCGCATGGCTCTAGCAGCTATAGCGAAAAAATGGCGCCGATTCTGCCAATCTTGGTTCTTCGCCGCGACCAGACGGAAGTAAATCTGGTCGACAAGTTCAGTCGGCTGTAAGCTATGGCCCTTGCGCTCGCGCTGCATCAGGTAGTGGGCCAAGCGCTGCAAATCAGGAACTACCAGATCGAAGAGCTGGTTCTCGGCGCCCGGGCTGCCTTGACGCCACTCGTGCAAAAGCCGCGTGATGTCACCCATGTTCTCCGACATGCGCCACCCTAGCAATCTGGTGAGTGTAAAGTCTACATCATTTCAGCGAGAAACGCGACGGCTGGTCTTATTTTGAGTCGGCACGCGAGAACATTGGCGGACTTTTTCGCGGCGTGCGCTATCTGTGGCGAGGTTCAATAGCCTGGTGCAAAACGATAACCAGTAAACGCCCAACTACAGATAAAAGGAGCAGTATATGAAACAACTCATTCTTGCAGCGGGATTGTTTGCCGCGACGCTAACCGCGTCTCTGCATGCACAGACGATGGATATGAAAGCGAGCATTCCCTTTGACTTCCGGATTGGCAATGCGGCGTTTTCATCCGGGGAATATTCGGTTCGCAACTCCGGCGGTGTGCTGTTTGTCGCGCAAACCACCGGTGACCGTAAAGGCGGTATATTCATGACCGTCGGAGAGGACCATCCGAAAACGTCAACCGGGATGGGGACCTTACAGTTCAGTCGCTATGGCGATGCGTACTATCTGTCCAAGGTGTGGACTCCCGAGAGCAGTGTGGCGCGGGCACTTCCGAAGACTCCGCGCGAGAAGGAGCTGGCCAGGCATATTGGTCAGCCTGGAACGACGGCTGTCGCACTTCGAACCAAGTAAGGCCCACGAGAGCGCGCGGGGTTGGGAGGACGGCAGCAGCGAACTGAAGTTTGCGGCTGCCGCCCGGGCGCTTGGGAATTTGAAGTGGTAGGGACGGGCAGATTCGAACTGCCAACCTGTCGCTTAGGAGGCGGCCGAGTCCTTTGCCTTGGTCGCGCACAACGGCTGGCGCCTGTGCGCTCTTCGAGCGGTCGCCGGTTCAGTCTTCGCCTGTGAGCGGAATGGTAGGGACGGGCAGATTCGAACTGCCGACCTGTCGCTTAGGAGGCGGCCGCTCTATCCATCTGAGCTACGTCCCCGCACTCGATCCGATTGTAGCAAGGCTTCATTGCCGCGCGGCTTGAGGCCAGCGCTTCAGGCCCTTGTGCGCAATGTCGCGGCGATAATGCATTCCGTCGAAGTGAATCTTTTCGACCGCTGCGTAGGTGTTGCGGATGGCGGTGGCCAGATCGGGTCCAGAAGCGGTCACGCCGAGGACGCGTCCGCCCGCAGTTTCGAGGCCCTGCGGACCCAACTTCGTCCCGGCGTGGAACACTTGAACGTTCCCGGCTCCGCCCGCCGTTTCGATTCCCGTAATCCGGTCGCCGGTTCGTACCTGACCGGGATAGCCATGCGCCGCCAGCACCACACACACCGAGGGTTCCGGCTTCCAGCGTAGTGTCGTTCCTTGCAAGTTTCCTGTGGCGGCCCGCATGAGAGCGTCGCCAAAACCGCCTTGCAAACGGTGCATCAGAGGTTGCGTCTCGGGATCGCCAAGGCGCACGTTGAACTCGATGACCTTGGGTCCATCGGCGGTCATCATCAAGCCCGCGTAAAGAAATCCGGTGAAGCGAGTCGCGCGGACGGCGGGTTCGATGATGGTGTCGAGAATTCGTTGGCTATCGGCGGCTGACACGATGCGGCCGTCGCAGTAGGCGCCCATGCCTCCGGTGTTGGGTCCGGTATCGCCGTCATGAATGGTCTTGTGATCCTGCGTGGCTTCGAGCGGAACCACATGGCGGCCGTCGCTGAGCACGATGAAACTGACTTCCTCGCCACGCAGGAATTCTTCGATCACTAAGCGTGGGCCCAGCGATTGAATGGCGGCCTCGGCTTCCGCGCGGCTGTGCGCGATGATCACGCCCTTGCCTGCGGCCAGACCGTCGGCCTTGACGGCGACCGGATAATCGAACTGCCGCAGCGCTTCCACCGCCGCCTGCGGGGTCTCGGTGCGGACGAAGCGGGCCGTTGGAATGCCTGTGCGCTGCATGAACTCCTTGGCGTAGATCTTGCTGCCTTCGAGCTGCGCGTTTTCTTGCGTGGGTCCGACGATCGCGAATCCTTTGGCGCGAAACTGATCGACGACGCCGGCGACTAGGGGGACTTCGGGTCCGACAACCGTGAGATCGGGCTGTAGAGATTCCGCAAGCGCTAGATATTCTGAGGATGCGCAGATGGTCCCGACCTGGGCGATGCCGGAATTGCCGGGCGCGCCGAAGATCTGATGTCCTTCCGGCGATAGACGCCAGGCGATAGCGTGCTCGCGGCCGCCGCTGCCGATCACGAGAATCTTCACGATGAACAGTCAGTTTAGCGCGTTCCAGTAGAATGAGAGACAGTGGCTACTCGTTATGAGGTGATTGTTGTCGGCGCCGGACATGCCGGATGCGAGGCCGCGCGGGCTTGTGCCCGGTTGGGCTTGAAGACGGCGATGATCACGATGAATCTGGATTTGATCGCGCAGATGTCGTGCAATCCGGCGATCGGGGGCATCGCCAAGGGCCATCTGGTGCGTGAAATCGACGCGCTGGGCGGGATCATGGGCGAGGTGACGGATGCGGTCGGAATCCAGTTCCGGCTGCTCAATACCAGCCGCGGTCCGGCGGTGTGGTCGCCGCGCGCGCAATGCGATAAGAAGCAGTACCGGCTCAAGATGCGGGAAATACTAGAACAAGAGCCGAATCTCCGAATCTTACAGGCGGAGGTCGCGCAACTCTTAATTTCGAACGGGCGAGTGCGCGGCGTGCTGCTGCGCGATGGCCGCGAGATTGATAGCGATGCCGTGGTGGTCACGACCGGAACATTCCTAAACGGTCTGGCGCACGTTGGCGAGCAGACCTATAGCTGTGGCCGCAGCGGCGAGGCGTCGTCAAACCTGCTCGGCGATCAGCTTCGTACCCTGGGCCTGGAGTGGAAGCGGCTAAAGACCGGCACTCCGCCCCGCTTGGATGCGCGGACTATCGAATGGTCGCGGTTCGAGCCCCAGTATGGAGATGCAAATCCGACTCCTTTCTCCTTTTTGACCAATAAGATAGAGAGAGAGCAGGTTCCCTGCTACATCACCTACACGACGCCTGAAGCGCATCAAGTCATTCGCGACAACATCGCTCGCTCGCCCCTCTATAGCGGCCAGATCGAAGGAATCGGGCCGCGCTATTGTCCGTCGATCGAAGACAAAATCGTCAAGTTTCCCGACAAGAGCCGTCATCAGATCTTTCTGGAACCGGAGGGGTTGGATACCAACGAAATCTACGTCAACGGGATGTCGACCAGCATGCCGATCGACGTCCAGTCGCAAGTGCTCGCGTCCATCCCCGGCTTGCAGTACGCGGAGATGATCCGCCCCGGCTATGCCATCGAATACGACGCCATTGATCCTCGTGAACTTATTGATTCTTTGCAACTTAAGGCGTTCGCTGGCCTGTTTTTGGCCGGTCAGATTAACGGCACTTCCGGCTACGAGGAGGCAGCTTGCCAGGGACTCATCGCGGGCATAAACGCAGCCTGTTACGTCGGTGGCCGCGAGCCGCTGGTGGTGGGGCGTACCGAGGGCTACACCGGAATTCTGATCAGCGATCTGGTGCTGCAAGGCACCGACGAACCTTACCGCATGTTCACGTCGCGAGCTGAGTTTCGACTGCACTTACGAATCGACAATGCTGACGAACGTCTAACACCTGTCGGGCGTAAGGTCGGACTGGTCTCCGATGAGCGCTGGAGCATATTTCAAGCGAAGGAATCGCAAAAGCAAGAGTTGCGCGCCTTGTTTGAGGCGAAGCCGCATCAGGCGGCGCTTCTGCGCCGTCCGGAGACCAAGATTGAACACCTGGATTTGGGCGGTGAATTCGCCCGAGACGCCTTGACCACTGTTGAGACTGAAGTCAAGTATGCCGGCTACATCGCTCAGCAAGATCGCCAGGTGGTGCAGCTCAGAGAAGCGGAGCGCCGCGGGATACCCCTCGCATTTCGCTATTCCGATATTCCTGGCCTGTCCAGCGAAGTCCGCGAGAAGCTCGAGCGAGTGCGGCCGCAGACTCTCGGTCAGGCGGGAAAGATTCCTGGCGTCACACCAGCGGCGGTGGCGGTTCTCGACGTGTACCTGAGTATTGACCGCCAGCATGGAAGACTTTAAGTCGCTGTTAACGTTTGAGTTCTCCTCTTACGGAGTGCTCACACCCCAGCAACTGACTCTCCTCGAAGACCATTACCGCCTTCTCTTGCGCTGGAATCGAAAAATCAATTTAACCCGCATCACCAGCCTACAGGATGTCGTCCGGTATCACTACTGCGAGTCACTCTATCTTGCGACGCGCCTCCCTAAGGGGATGCTCCGCATTGTCGATATCGGCTCTGGCGCCGGATTTCCGGGTATCCCCGTTGCGATTTCTCGGCCGGAATGTACCGTCGACTTAGTTGAGTCACATCAGAGGAAGGCGGTTTTCCTGCGCGAAGCCGCCCGAAAATTGCCAAATGTTCGAGTTCTTCCCCAGCGTGCTGAAGCAGTGACCAATTCATACGACTGGACGATATCCAGGGCGATCCGCCCCGAGGATGTGCTAAAGCTGAAGCTCGGAGCACACGTCGCCGTTCTCGGCGTCGAGGGCGAGAGCTTGCCCTGGGGCGAGAAGCGAGCACTTTTCCTGGGTGACGTCAACCCCGATGTTCCACGTGGAACATCGGCGTGACTACTGTTTCACGTGGAACAAAACTACTCCGTGATATCATCTGAACCGTGGGAAAGATCATAGCGATCAGCAACCAAAAGGGAGGCGTCGGGAAAACGACGACCGCAATTAATCTGGCCGCTTCTTTAGCTGCCAATGACTTGCAAGTCTTGCTTGTCGATTGCGATCCACAGGGGAACACCACGTCAGGGCTCGGCGTAGAAAAAGATCCTGAGAACGCCACACTCTATGACGCACTTCTTCAGGGAACGGACCTGAATGAAGTGATCGTTAAGACACAGTGCGAAGGGCTCGACCTGGTTCCAGCCGACAAGAATCTTGTGGCCGCCAACCTGGATCTGGTGGATGAACCTAGGCGCGAATTCCGGCTCACGAAGGTTCTCGAGACTGTTCGCGACCGCTATCAGTACATCCTGATCGATTGCCCGCCAGCGCTCGATCTATTGACACTAAACGGTTTAGTCGCCGCAGACTCTGTTTTGGTTCCGATCCAATGTGAATTCTTCGCGTTAGAAGGAATTTCGCAGTTGATCGATACGATTGAGCGAATCCGAGAGACGTTTTCGCGACCCCTCAAACTAGAGGGAATCCTCCTTACAATGTACGATGACCGGACCAATCTGGCGCGACAAGTAGCCGAAGATCTCAAGGATTTCTTTGGGAATGAGGTACTTACAACGGTTATTCCGAGAAGTATACGCCTAGCAGAAGCCCCCAGCTACGGCAAACCCATCCTGATGTATGATCCCCGATCAAAAGGGGCCGAGAGCTATATAAGACTTGCCAAGGAGATCCTCGAAAATGAGCGAAGCAGCCGACAAGCAACGCAAGGCGCTGGGTAAGGGACTCTCGGCGCTTCTCCCAGGACGGTCGTCCGGTCAAGCCGGCGCCGCCGCGGCGCCAGCGCCTACAGCGCCACCGCCTTCGACGCTGCCCATAGAGGCGATCCGGCCAAATCCAATGCAGCCCCGAGTGGTGTTTCAGCCTGAGCGACTGGAGGAGCTCGCCGCTTCCATTCGGGCCAACGGAATCATTCAACCTTTGATCGTTCGGCGTCACGAGGCGCAGTTTCAGTTGGTCGCCGGCGAGCGGCGCTGGCGAGCCGCAAAGCTGGCTGGCCTCAGAGAGGTGCCCGTGGTTATACAAGAAATCGCGGATCCTCTTCTGCTTGAGATCGCCCTGATCGAGAACATCCAGCGGGAAGACCTCAACGCCATCGAAACCGCCCGCGCTTACGAGCGCTTGGGACGCGATCTCGGGTTGTCCCAAGAAGAAATCGGCCGCCGCACAGGCAAAGATCGAACCTCGATCTCAAATGCGCTGCGCCTCCTCAAGCTTCCTCCTGAAGTTCAATTGCTGCTGGCGGAGCATCGTCTTTCCATGGGACACGCCCGCGCCATTCTAGGGCTGCCGACAGCTGAGCAGCAGATCGAAGTCGCCGAAAAAGCTGCGGCGCAGGGACTTTCTGTGCGTCAAGTGGAGGCGCTGGTCCAGCATCTGACCTCTGACCGAACTAAAACCGGCAACCAAAAGGAACAGACTGTAGATCCGAATGTCCGGGCTGCAGTCGAGGAAATGGAGCGGGCTCTGGGCACCCGCGTTCGTATCGTCGAGCTGAGCGAGCAGCGTGGACGAATTGAGATCGAGTACTACTCGCAAACTGACCTCGACCGGCTCTTTCAGCAGATCACCGGTAGTGTGAATTAGCCTGGTGCTGCTTGCACGCGCCGTAGGAATTTTGTCGACCCGTGGGATTCGGATGCGGTGTGGGTTGCTGGCTCCGCCTTTGTTTTCTCGGCCGCACAAGTGTTACCTATGTCTCAGCAACAAACTGTTACCTGTGTCTCCGGTCCGGACAAAATGTCTCTTGGTGCCGGTGGTAGGACTCGAACCTACGACCTACGGATTATGAGACCGTCGCTCTAGCCACCTGAGCTACACCGGCGCATTCACCAGCGTAGGCAGCCGACTCGGTTACTGTCAAGTATAAATATAATAAGACCTGAATACCTGTTGTACCCGTAGTGGATTGGCTGGCGTGACTTTTAGCTCTTCTGGAGGCTTTCGACTATCGGCTGGTCTACAATCTGAAGTAGTGTCCGCTCTCGCCGTCGAATTTACGCGCGTATCGAAGAGTTATTCGATCTATAACGCGCCCGGCGACCGTCTGAAGGAACTCGCCACCTTTCACCGCCGCCAATTTCATCAGGATTACTGGGCGCTGCGCGACGTCAGCTTCGAAGTAGTCCGCGGAGAAACCTTTTGTGTCGTGGGCGAAAATGGCTGCGGGAAGAGCACGCTCCTGCAAATCTGCGCGGGGATTCTTCAGCCAACTTCCGGCACAGTGAATGTGAATGGCCGGATCGCAGCGCTCCTCGAACTCGGGACCGGCTTCAATCCGGAGTTTTCGGGCCGCGATAATGTGTATCTGAACGCAGCTATTCTTGGGTTCTCCACCAAAGAGATGGACCGCAAGTTCCCCGATATCGCCGAGTTCGCCGAGATCGGCGACTTCATGAACCAACCGGTCAAGACTTACTCCAGCGGCATGGTGGTCCGGCTGGCCTTCGCCGTCGCCATTAACGTCGATCCTGAAATATTGCTGGTGGATGAAGCCCTGGCGGTGGGCGATATCTATTTTCGCCAGCGCTGCCTGCGCAAAGTTCACGAACTTCGCTCGCGAGGCGTTACCATCCTGTTGGTGTCCCACGCCACGGCGGATGTGAAGGCGCTGGGAGACCGCGCGCTGTGGCTGGAGCGCGGCCAGGTCATGGCGGAGGGATCGACGGAACGCGTGGTTTCTCAGTATCTGGCGGCGATGGCTGACAAGGACGCCAAGTATCAGGCCATGGATATCGTGCACCACCCGCACGAAGCCCACGCGGGCCCGGTTGAAATCGTAGATGAGATTCCGAACATCGATCACCGCTTCGGCGACGGTCATGCCGAGATTCTAGGCATTGCCGTCTGCGACGACTCAGGCCGCAAACTTAGCATGCTGCCACCGGATTCCACGATCGTGGTGCGCGTGAGCGTCCGCGCGAAGATCAATCTAGACCGGCCGATCGTCGGAATCGTGTTCCGAGATCAGCGCGGCGTGGATCTCGCTGGTTCAAACACCGAAAGCGAAGGCTATCCGTTGCCGCCGCTGATGGCGGGCGATATTTCTACGGTAGACTTTCATCTCAATATCCCGACGCTCTATTCCACTTCGATTTCGTTCTCGCCAGCGGTGGCTAATGGAACGCTCGAACGGTTCTCCGTCTGCGACTGGATCGACAACGCCGTGGTTCTGCAAATGACACCGCCGGAAGGCCCCATGTACGGCCACTTCCGATTTCCCTGCCGTGTGGAACTCAACTCGCGAATCGGGGCCGCGCCTGGCGCTGGACTCAGCGTCGGGCCGGGCGCTGGAGCCGCCGCGCTGTGATCGAATTCACGGGCGAGCGAGTCATTCCTGGTCAAGTCGATGCGGATCTTTGGGCGGAGCACATTTCTCGCTACGCCTTCGCGATGCGCTTTGCGTTCGAAGCACTCGTTTTGGATCTGGGATGCGGGGCGGGATATGGCACTGCGGAACTCGCGAGCCGGGCGCGGTTCGCAATTGGCATCGATTCCGCGCCAGAGGCGATCGTTCATGCCAGATCAGCATATGCGCTGCAGAATATTACCTTCATCCCGGCGTCCGCCACAGCTTTACCATTCCGAGACGAGTCCTTCCAACTAGTCACCGCGTTTGAAGTGATTGAACATCTCACAGATTGGCGCGTTTTGTTGTCGGAAGCCCGCCGCGTGCTCTACCCGGACGGAGTCTTCCTTGTCTCGACGCCGAACAAGGAATACTACACCGATTCGCGCGGCGCTTCGGGGCCGAATCCATTCCACACCCATGAATTCGAGTTCGACGAATTCCACCATGCCCTCACCGAGTTTTTTCCGTATTGCACCGTTCTGCTGCAAAACCATGTCGAGGCGTTCGCGTTTTACCAGCATGGTGCCAATTCTTCCGTTGACGGTCGCATGGATGGCGTGCGCGGGACTCCTCAACAGGCCCACTTCTTCCTGGCCGTCTGCTCGCTACGCAAGTTTCCGCCGTCACCGGGCTTCCTCTTTGTACATCAAGGTTCGAACGTGCTGCGGGAGCGGGAGAAGCACGTTGAGATTCTTCAGCGGGAGCTGAGCGATGCACATGAGCAGTTCGCGTCGCTGCTTCGCGCTCACGACGAGTTAACAGTCCATACGGAGGAACAGACGCGCTGGGCGCTGCGGACTGGCGAGGAGCTCGAAGCCGTACGCCGTGACCTGGTGACCGTACTCGAAAAACTGACCGCCGCGGAAGCGATGGTGGTCGAGCGAACGCTTTGGGCGCAGCGGATGGCGGCACAGGTGGAAGACCTCACGGCTCGGCTCAATCTCTGGCGCGCGTCGCGCTGGACAAAGCTGGGTCGCAAGCTGAACCTGGGTCCAGATCTCGATAGCAAGGGTGACGCGAGCGGTGGCGGCAGCTAGCGCGTCCGGCAAATCCGGCGCTTTCTGGCGGATTCTTTCGGGACTTCCTCTGGCGATCCTTTCCCCGTTCCTGCTCTTCATTGCAGCGGCGGGACTGGCCCTCACCGACCTGTTTGCTCGTCTGGCCCCTCGCCGCAAGCTGGACCAAGAGACTCGCCCTGACACAAGTTCCGCCGCGATCGTGATTCCCAACTGGAATGGCCGGGATCTTCTCGAGAAGTACCTTCCATCGGTGATCGCCGCGTCGGGGCGCGTTCCCGGGAGCGAAGTCATCGTGGTCGATAACGGTTCCACGGACGGCAGCGCCGCGTTCATCCGCGAACGCTTTCCACAAGTACGCGTGGTGGCGCTCGAAGCAAATCTTGGCTTCGGCGGCGGCTCCAACGCAGGATTCAAGGCAGCGCGGCACGATGTGGTGGTGCTGCTGAATAGCGACATGCGCGTGGAACCGGATTTTCTCCAGCCGCTTCTGGACGGATTCACGGATGAACGGGTATTTTCCGTTTCCTGCCAAATCTTTTTTTCCGATCCCAACAAGATTCGCGAAGAGACCGGCCTTACGGAATTCTGGTGGGAGCGCGGAAGCCTGCGGGTTCGCCATCGTACGGAGCCAGGCATCGGGGAACTGTATCCGTGCGCCTATGGAGGAGGCGGCTCTTGCGCTCTTGACCGGCGAAAGTTTCTGGAGCTAGGGGGCTTCGACGAACTGCTCGCGCCGTTCTATCTGGAAGACACCGACCTCGGCTATCTGGCGTGGAAGCGAGGATGGAAGAACCTGTATCAGCCCGCGAGCGTGGTGTTTCACGAACACCGTGGAACCATCGGACGCCGTTTCAGCGAAGCGTATATTCAAGGCGTTCTCAAAAAGAACTTCCTGTTGTTTGCCTGGAAGAACGTTCACGATTGGCGCCGCATGTCGGCGAAATTTGTTCTTCGCCTGGGCCAGCGCATTACTGAGCTGGCTGGCGGGTGACTCTCCAGAGAGATCCAGCCTGGGCGGCATCGCCCGCGCCACGCTGCAACTGCCGGGAGCGATGGCCTCGCGTTGGCGGGCGCGGCAGCTATGCGGCGGTCTCCGACACGGAGGCTCTGCGGCGGCCTCTGGGCGGTCACTTCCGCGATACTTTCGGCAGCCGCTGACCTAGACGGTGGACCCCTGCGCGTGCTATTCGTTGCACCTTATCCGATTTGCCCTCCTATTCATGGCGGCGGAGTGTTCATGTATCAGACGGTTCACGAACTGGCGCGCCTGTGCGAACTCCACCTGGTGGTGCTTCTCGACTCTGCCGGCCAGCTCCCGGCGCACGCAGAGTTGGACGGCATTTGCGCATCCACTCACTACATGGTTCGGCCACTGGGGGTGCCGCAGCTGGTGGGCTCCATCGAACCTCACGCGGTTCGCGAATTTCGCATCCCGGACCTGGCGTGGCTGATCCATCGTCAGATTTTCACGCAGCGCATCGATGTGGTGCAGCTCGAATACACGGTGCTGGGACAATACGCGGGACGGTTCCGCCGCATCCCCAGCATTTTGTTCGAGCATGACGTCTACTTCCAATCGATCGCGCGCCGCCTGCCTTTTATAGCCCGCAGCCTGGAGCGCATCCAAGCACGATGGGAATATTTGCGAGCGCTGCGCTGGGAGTTGCGCATGCTGCCGGAGCTCGATCGCATACAGGTGTGCAGCCGCGACAATGCGGATTACCTGCTCTCCTTCTTACCGCAGCTCAAGGCACGAATCGACGATGGATACCGCGCCGGAATCGACACGTCGCGCTATGCCTACCGCCCAGACGGCCGCGAGCCGTTCACGATCCTGTTTCTGGGCAGCTTCCGGCACGCTCCCAATCTGGAAGCGCTCACGTGGTTCGTAGAGCAGGTGCTTCCGCTGGTGCTGGCGGAGGAGCCGCGCGCGCGCGTGATGGTGGTTGGCTCGGAACCGCCGAAGCGCAGCTCTTTCCGGCCATGTCGAAGCGGTGGAACTGGTCGGCTTCGTCGAAGATGTGCGCGAGCCCCTCACGCGCTATTCCATATTCGTGTGCCCGATCCTGAGCGGGTCCGGGGTGAGGGTGAAGCTGCTGGAAGCGTTCGCGGCGGGGATTCCGGTGGTGTCGACGCGGCTCGGCGCCGAAGGCCTGGCGGATCGCGATGGCGACATTTGCGCCCTGGCCGATCAGCCAGCCGAATTCGCGCGGCGCGTGGTTGACTTGCTGCGCGATCCGGAAAAGGCAGCGGAGATGGCGGCGCGGGCGCGGGAAGAAGTAGTGGCGAAGCGCGATATTCGCGGGATGACGGAGCGCTTAGTGGAAGGCTATCGCGCCGAAGTGTTACGCAGAAATGCCAGCTAGGGGCTACTTGCCCTTGATGGACTTGGCCAACCGATCGCTGATCCTGCCGGCTGAACGGCGCAGGCCGGCGGGCCGGTTGTCTTTGGGAAGCTCGAAGACGCTCCACAGTACATCGTGAGTCCTGCGGTTTACCAGGAAGATAGTGCCGCGGCCGCGTTTTCCTTGCATGCCCGACCGCACAACGGGAGCGCCCTTATCTTCGGCGGCCTCGCCCGCTTTGTCGTCAGCTTGCGGCTTGGTTTGGTAAAGGTCCGTCAGACTTTGCTCAAAGGATTCGCCAAGGTGATCGGTCAGGACGGCATCGGCGTTTTTCGGATCGGTCACTACCTGCAAAACCGCTCCCGCAGTGAGTTGCTGCGCCAGATATTGATCCAGACCATTGGACATCGGCAGCAGATACACCGTTTTGATATCGCCCAAGCCGGCAGCGGAGACGCCCGTCGACATCATTAGCGCCACAGCCGCGAGCAGAAAGTGCTTCATGGCTTTATCATACGATGCCGGGCCGATGCGGGCGGGGGCGATGCTGCGCTGGCGATGCGGGAAGTTATCAGGCGTGCGGAAGCGTGTGCGAGGAGACCTGCGCTCTCGAACTCGTGTTCACAAGTTATTCTGGTGAAGCATGCCGACCGCCGCCGCGGCAAGAGTGGCCGCAGTGATTCCCACCTGGAACCGGCGCGATCTTCTGGCTGTTCTGTTGCGAAATCTGGCCGAGCAGGCTAGCCCGTTCGAGGAAATCATTGTAGTCGACAACGGCTCCGATGACGATTCCGCGGAACTGGCCGCGGGCGCCGGAGTGCGAGTCCTGAAGATGGGCCGCAACCTGGGCTTTGCGGCGGCGGTGAATCGCGGGATTGAAGCGGCCGATGCAGAATGGGTTGCGATTCTGAATAACGATGTGACCCTGGAGCCGGACTGGCTGAAGACGTTGCTGGATGCAGCGGCACAGGAGGATATCTGGTTCGCCACGGGCAAGATTCTTCAGGCTGCCAACCACCAACTGGTGGACGGAACCTTTGACGAGATCTCGCGCGGAGGCTGTGCCAGCCGTTGCGGGTCTGGAAAACCCGATGGGCCGGCTTGGAACCAGACGCGGCGCATACGCGTCGCTCCCATGACGGCGGCGATCTTTCGGCGGCAGCTCTTTGGCGACCTTGGCGGTCTTGACGAGACGTTTGGGTCCTATATGGAAGACGTCGACTTCGGATTGCGTTGCGCGTTGGCGGGGCGGGGAGGAGTGTACGTCCCATCCGCGGTCGCGTACCACCGTGGCAGCGCCACTCTGGGGGAGTGGAATAAGGACACGGTCTGGCGAATCGCCAGAAACCAGGTTCTCTTATCAGCCAAGCACTTTCGCGGTCAGCCGCAGTGGCCGATTGTGGCCGGACAGTTGCTCTGGGGAATAGTCGCCATACGGCATGGGCGCGGATCGGCGTTTGTTCGCGGAAAGATCGCCGGGATGCGCGAAGGCCGCCGGATGACGCGGCCAAGTACAAATGAACACACCAGAAAGGTCCTGGCGGAGGTTCTCGAATCGAGCGAGGCGAGCATCCTCGCGCTGGCGCGGGAGACCGGCTTCGACAGCTATTGGAGGGCCTACTTTTGGCTGTCGCGGCGGTAATTGTTACATACAATTCGGCGGATGTAATCAATTCCTGCCTGGAGGCGTTGCTTAAAATGAGTCCACGGGATGACGGCGATCATCGTGGACAATGCATCGTCCGACAACACAGTGGACCTGGTGCGGTCCCGCAGCGGTGCGCGTCTGATCGCGAATGCTGAAAACCGCGGCTTTGCTGCGGCGGTCAATCAAGGCGTGGGCGAGGCGAGCGAAAGCGAACTCATCCTGCTCCTCAATCCAGACGTCGAACTATTGACGGGCATCGACCCGTTGACGGAATCCGCCCGCCTGCACGGCCTCGCGGCGGGACGATTAGTGGACCAGGCAGGCCGCACCCAAGCGGGATTTATGCTCCGCCGCTTCCCGACTCCCGCAGCGCTGGTCTGCGAACTTTTTGGGATCAACCGGCTGTGGCCGTCGAATCCGGTAAACCGCCGGTACCGCTGTCTGGATCGCGATTACGAAAAGCCGGGGATGGCCGAACAGCCGGCGGGCGCTTTCCTGATGGTGCGCCGCGACGTCTGGACAAAGCTGGGCGGCTTCGATGAACAGTTCTATCCAGTCTGGTTCGAGGACGTGGATTTTTGCCGGAGGGCGGTGGATGCAGGTTACCAAATAGCATATGTTCCCTCGGTGATGGCGCGCCATGAAGGCGGCCATTCGGTGGGTAAGATTCCCGAGGGCCGTCGCGCAACCTATTGGTGTGTTAGCCTTTTAAGATATGGCGCGAAGCACTTCCAACCGGGAGCCTTTCGCTGGATTTGCGCCGCTGTCGCGCTCACCTCGGTTCCCCGCATGGTCGTGGGGATGATCGCAGGCCGGACCTTGTCGTCGGTTGGAACTTATCTGAAGATCATGCGGTTTGCAGGACAATGCTTTGCGTCTCCCAAGCATGTAAGGAATACTGCCGATTACGATTGTATAACTCTAAAAGCATGATTCAACAAGATTTGGTTTCAGTAACGCTGGTCACCTATAACAGCGGCAGATTCATCCGGCGATGCCTGGAATCGGTTCTCGAGCAGGCATATCCGCAACTTGAAGTCATAGTGGTCGACAACGCCTCGACCGACGGCACCGTGGATATTCTGGAGCAGTTCACGGATCGATGCCGCATTTACTACAACCAGGAAAATATTGGATTCGCGGCGGCGCAGAACCAGGCCATCGCTCTTTCGCACGGGGCTTGGGTGCTGGCGCTGAATCCGGATGTCCTGCTGATGAAGGACTTCATAGAGGAGCTGGTATTGGCGGGCAGCATGGACCGCAAAGCCGGCACCGTCTGCGGCAAGCTGCTCAGCATCAGCGCCAGTTTCGATCTGCCGGAAGAGCAACTGGTGGATTCGACCGGCATCTATTTCACGCCCATGCTGCGGCACCTGGACCGGGGCAGCCAGGAGCCCGACAGAGGCCACTACCTGAACTTTGAATACGTCTTCGGCGCGACCGCCGCGGCGGCGCTGTATCGCCGGAAGATGATCGACGATATTTCGATCCAGGGCGAGTTCTTCGACTCGGATTTCTTCGTGTATCGCGAAGACGCCGACGTCGCCTGGCGCGCGCAGTTGATGGGCTGGCGTTGCCTCTATACTCCGCGAGCCTGCGGCTATCACGTCCGCAACGTGCTGCCCGGCAAACGGCACGCGCTGCCGGCCGAGATCAACATGCACTCGGTGAAGAACCGGTTTTTGATGCGCATCAAGAACATGACGCCGGATCTGTACCGCCGCAACTGGATGGCGATCACCGGCCGGGATTTACTGGTGATCGGCGCCTGCGTGCTGCGTGAACACTCTTCTCTCAAGGCCTTCGGTTTTATTCTGCGCCACTGGAAGAGCGTGCTGGCGAAACGGCGGGAAATCATGAGCCGGCGGAGGGTTCAGGACGACGATCTGGCCAGTTGGTTTTCCTTCCAGCCGGTGAGCCGTCCCGCTCCCAGACCGGGCGCCCGGGCCAGACGTCCGCGCGCGCAGCGCCCGAACGTAAAGGCTCCCCTCGCCGTGCGCTTTGCGATCCTAGGCACACGCGGCATTCCGGCGCGCTATGGCGGGTTTGAGACTTTCGCCGAGGAATTATCCACGCGGCTGGCGAAGCGCGGCCACCAGGTGACGGTATATTGCCGCGAGCGCCATCGCCGAACCATCCTATCGTGGCGTGCGTCTTCAGTACCTGCCCACGATCCGCCACAAATATTTCGACACCATTGCACACACCGCTCTTTCGACGCTGCACGTCCTCGGTTCACGCTACGATGCATTGCTCTATTGCAACGCCGCCAACGCGGTGTTCACCTGGATGCCGCGCGCGTTCGGGATGCCGGTGGCTCTGAACGTCGACGGTCTGGAGCGCCATCGCAAGAAGTGGAATGCGCTGGCCAAGGCCTGGTACCGCTGGTCCGAATGGCTAGCGACCTGGATGCCCAACGCAGTGGTCACCGACGCCCAGGCGATCGCCCAGTATTATCGCGAAAAGTACCAGCGGGATTCAGTCATGATCCCGTACGGCGCGGAAGTAGGGACGGTCGAGAGCACCGGCGTACTCCAGAAGTTGGGCCTGGAGCCGAAGAAATACTTCCTGTATGTGAGCCGCATGGAGCCGGAGAACAACGCGCTGCTGGTGCGCGAGGCGTTCGAGCGGGTTGCAACGGATCTGAAGCTGGCATTGATCGGGGACGCGCCCTATGCGGCGGAATACGTGGCGAAAATTCGCGACACGCGCGACCCGCGTATCGTGATCCCCGGCGCAATTTACGGCGAGGGCTATGGCGAGCTGGGCTCGCATTGTTTTGCCTACATCCAGGCTACCGAGGTCGGCGGCACGCATCCCGCTCTCATCGAGGCCATGGGGCGCGGCGCGCTGACGTTGTATCTGGACACGCCCGAGAACGCCGAAGTCGCGGGCGGCGCAGGCCTGCCCTTCACCCATGAGAATCTGACTGAGGTGATGGAACGATTACTCGCGATGAGTGAAGAAGAGCGCGAGTGCTGGCGCGCGCGCGCCGTCGAAAGAGTGCAGTCCCGCTACAGTTGGGAAGCAGTGACGGATGCGTATGAGAAACTGCTGGAGGGGCTGGCCCGAAGCTAAACACGGGGGCTGACATCAATGCGGAGCTGGGTAGAAGTATCGCTGCGACAGATTCGCGCCAACTTTCGCGCGGTCCGGGCCCTGGTGGGCGAGTCCGTGGAAGTGATGCCGGTGGTGAAGGCCGACGCGTATCGCCACGGTGCGGTGGCCGTCTCGCATGCGCTGGAGGCTGAAGGCGCGCGCTGGCTGGCGGTATCGAACGTCGAAGAAGGTTGTTGCTACGGCAGGCGGGAACGCAATCGCGCATCTTAGTCATGGCCGATTTTCTCGAAGACGAGCGCGAGATGCTGGCGACGCATCACCTGACACCGGTGATTCACTCGCTGGAGGATCTGTCCGCGGTGCGCGTGCCGTATCACCTGAAGATCGATACTGGGATGAACCGTCTTGGGAACCCGCGCCGAGCCGGATGAAATCGCCCGCGCCGCCGCCGCCGCGCCCGCGCCTCTGGAAGGCTTGATGACCCACTTCGCGTCCTCCGGAAACTATGAGAGCAAGCAAACCGAGGAGCAACTCCAGCGCTTCGAGGCGGTGATCGAGGGGCTTGCGCCGCGCCGGTATCACGCCGCGCTATGTGCATTCCTCGGCTACTACTCCGATCGCCTATCGCCGGCGTGAGGCGTGGGGCAACCTGGTGCGGCCGGGTCACGCCATCTATGGATATGTTTCTCCCGCCCGCGGCGCGCCCGCCGAGAGCTTTGAATGTGGCTCCGGCTCTGACCTGGAAGGTGACCGTACTGGAGGTCAAGGATGTGGAAGCCGGAGCCCTGATCGGTTACGGAGGCATTCACAGGGCCAAGCGCCCCATGCGCATCGCAGTGCTGGCCGCGGGATACGCCGACGGAATCCCCCACCGCTTGGGAAATCGCGGGCAGGTGATTGTGAAGGGCAAGCTGGCGCCGGTGGTGGGCGCGGTGTCCATGGACCTGACCACCATCGACGTGACCGACTGCCCCGATCTAAAGACCGGCGAAGCGGTTACGCTGCTGGGATCCGAAGGCGGCGTCTCCATCAACGCCCAGCAGATGGCCAAGTGGGCCGGAACGATTTCTTACGCGGTGCTGTGCGGGATTCACGCCCGGGTCAAGCGGGTCTATATCGATTGAGCAAGGCTTAACCCCGGCTCCCGCCTGGCCACACTATCTATTCCACAGCCCGGATTCTGACGATTAGTGTCGGTATATGGAGCACATCCATTCCAGCACGTGTCGAGCGCATCATCGGACCCTTGCCGGGCCAGCGCGAAGCCCGGGCGTTCAGCGTTTTCGCACTGATCGCCGGCTTGATCGCATGCGCGCTCTCGCTGTACTACGGATTTCGCGGGGAAACCTTTATGGGGCCGCCCGATGGGGAGCGACTTCGTGGAGTTTTACGAGGCCGGTTGGCTCCCAATCAGCACCAACCGGCGCTCATCTACGATGATGCTTATTTTTCCCGCTTGCAGCATGAAATTTTGCCGGCGATGTCGTCCTACGCAGATGCTGGTGTTTGGCTATCCGCCTGTGGTTGGTCAAGCTGTTCCGTCCGTTTGCGCTCTTGCCTACAAATGGGCCTACTGCGCGTGGCTGGCTATTTTCCCTGGCGCTGTACGCGACGAGTTTTGGCTTCTGTTTCGCGATTGGGCTTCCGCGAGAGTTATCGCCGCACCGCATTCCTGCTCTCGCTTTCGGCGCCCATGTATACGCTTGAAACCTGGATCGGCGGGCAGCTTTCGGTGATCGGCTTTTTTCGCGGTGGTCCTGTTCATTTCCTGCTTCGAGAAGCGCTGGCCGGTTTTGGCCGGTCTGGCTTTGGGGTTGGCGACCTACAAGCCTTCCCTGATGGCGATCCCGCGGCGATGATGCTCGTGGGCGGATGCTGGAGGATGCTGGCGGGTTTTGTGCGGCAGTTCGGCGTTGCTGATTCTGGGGTCGGTTGCCACCGCCGGAGTGAACGGCTTCCGCTTGTGGATCGGTTCGGATGAGGGTGTTCGAAGTGCATTCGCCACCACGCAATGAAGCCATCATTCGCCGGACCAAGTATGTGGACCTGAATTCGTTCTTTACATCCTGCTCGGCGCAAGTTCGGCGGAGCGAGCGCATTGCCACCATCGCGACTTCGGCGGCGTTCCTGCTTCTGGCGTGGACCTGGTGGCGGTGCCGCCGGCCTTCGCATGAACGTTCAGCGCTATTTATGGGCGGCCACGCTGACCTGGACGCTGATGATCAATATTTACGCGCCGGTCTACGACACGATTCTCCTGGTTCCTGCGGCAGCGTTGGTGGCGCGCTCACTTGCAGGGCGGAGTCAAGCGGGAACAGTGCCGCTGCAGGTTTGGCTGATCGTCTTGTGGCTGGCGCCGTGGGTCACGCAATCCTGGGCGGACTACCTGAGGCTGCAGATCCTCACCCCGGTGCTGGCGGGATTTGGCTACTGGGCGCTGACCCTGGCACGCGATGTTCCGCGCCGACGATATCGGTGCCGCGGGAAAACGCTGATCCGCGACGCTGCGTAATTCTAGACGTCCAGATTGCGAACGTCGAGCGCGTTATCCTCGATGAACTTGCGGCGCGCTTCGACGTTCTCGCCCATCAGCGTGGTGAAGATTTCATCGCTTTGCACGATGTCTTCGAGCGACACCTTCAGCAAAGTGCGCGTCTCGATGTTCATGGTGGTTTCCCACAGTTGCTCGGCGTTCATCTCGCCCAGGCCTTTGTAGCGCTGGATGCTGACTTCGCGCATCCCCTCGTTCTTCACGTGCGCCAGCAACTCGCGCCAGCCCGCGAGGGTCTCGCGATGCGTGTCGCGCACCACCACGAATGGCGGCTGATTATATTTGCCGGCCTGCTTGGCGAGCAGGCGCAGGCGGCGATATTCGGGTTGCCCGGCCAGCTCCAGGTTGATGGCGCGTTCGGCGTTGGTTGGATCCTTGAAGGTCACCATCCAGGCCGAGTGTTCCTCTTCGTGCTTAATCTCGGATTCGATCTTCAGCGCCTTCAGGGCCTCATGCACGGGCTGCAGATGGGACTTGTCGGCGAAATCGGCTTTGGTATCGATGGCGAGTCCCGGGTCCGCCAGCACTTCGACAACTCGGGGATCGCGCAAGCGGCGCTCCATGCGGCGCCAGGCCAGTTGCAGCTCGTCGAGCGACATCAGGTAATTGCGCAGCTCCGTGCCTTCGAGAATCGTCTTGCCGCCCACGCCGACTTCCACTTTCAAGTTCTCAGTCGCGCGGCGCAGAATCTCGCGCGTGAATTCCTTGTCGTCCTTGATGTACTTCTCGCTCTTGCCCTTCTTGATGCGATAGAGCGGCGGCTGCGCGACGAAGATGTTGCCGCGCTTGATCAGCTCCGTCATGTGGCGGAAGAAAAACGTCAGCAGCAGCGTGCGAATGTGCGAGCCGTCCACATCCGCGTCGGTCATGATGATGATCTTGCCGTAGCGGATCTTGGCGGGATCGAAATCGTCCTTGCCGATGCCCGCGCCGATGGCTGTGATCATGGCGCGAATTTCTTCGTGGCCCGAGCATCTTGTCGTAGCGGGCCTT
Source organism: Bryobacterales bacterium (assembly GCA_963779075.1). Taxonomy (GTDB): domain Bacteria; phylum Acidobacteriota; class Terriglobia; order Bryobacterales; family Bryobacteraceae; genus Palsa-187. The sequence continues at coordinate 78,386 of CAVZWS010000003.1, read as the reverse complement.
CTCCACGTTCAGAATCTTGCCGCGCAGAGGCAGAATCGCCTGATAGCGCCGGTCGCGGCCGCCCTTCGCGGTGCCGCCGGCCGACTCACCTTCGACCAAGAATAATTCGCAACGGTCGGGATCACGCTCCTGGCAATCGGAAAGTTTCCCGGGCAGGCCGCCGGAATCGAGCGCACCTTTGCGGCGCGTGAGATCACGGGCTTTGCGTGCAGCTTCGCGCGCGCGAGCAGCGTCGATCGCTTTCGACACGATCTTTTTCATCACCGACGGATTCTTGTCGAAGAACTCACCCAGCTTTTCGTTGATCAACTGGACGACATAACCCTGAATATCGGAATTGAGTTTGCCCTTAGTCTGCCCTTCAAACTGGGGCTGCGGCAGCTTCACGCTGATCACGGCAGTCAGGCCTTCGCGCACGTCGTCGCCGGTTAGATTTTCCTTAACGTCCTTGAACAAACCAGCCGCTTGGCCCGCGGCGTTAATGGTCCGCGTGAGAGCGCTGCGGAAGCCGCTCAAATGCGAGCCGCCGTCGACGGTGTTGATGTTGTTGGCGAAGCTGAACACCGTCTCGCTATAGGAATCGTTGTACTGCAGCGCCACTTCCATGGTGAGGACACCGTTCGGAAGATCGCGCTCGCCCTCAAAGTAAATAGGCTTGTCGTGCAGAACGTTTTTGCCCTTGTTTAAGTGCTTGATAAACTCCGCGATACCACCTACGAACTGGAACTCGGAAACGCGCGCTGGCTCTTCACGCTCATCGGTCAGCGTGATCTTCAGCCCCTTGTTAAGGAACGCCAACTCGCGCAACCGCGTTGCCAGGGTGTCGAAGTTGAACTTGGTCGCGTCCATGATGGACGAATCGGGCTTGAAGGTGATCTTGGTGCCGGTCTTGCGCCCGGCTTTTCCAGTCCTCGCGAGCGGCGCCTTGGGAATGCCCCTGGCGTACTCCTGCTCCCATGTCGACGATGCGGTTTCACCCTTCGCTGGACGCCAGATTTCGAGCTTCAGCAATTCCGAGAGCGCATTCACGCAGCTCACGCCCACACCGTGAAGTCCGCCCGACACTTTGTAGGAATTGGAATCGAACTTTCCGCCGGCGTGCAACTTGGTCATCACCACCTGCGCGGCCGACACGCCCTCTTCTTCATGCAGATCGACAGGAATCCCGCGTCCGTTGTCGACCACCGTCACCGAATCGTCTTCGTGGATGGTAACGTTCACCTCGCTGGCGTAACCGGCCAGCGCTTCGTCGACGGAATTATCGACCACTTCGTAGACCAGGTGATGCAACCCGGCTTCGCCGGTCGAACCAATGTACATGGCGGGCCGCAGGCGCACGGCCTCGAGGCCCTCCAGCACTTTAATACTGGTTGAATCGTAAACGTTAGGATCTAGCGCGGTAACTTTGCTGGACATAGTATTGCGTATCGGGGTATTACGTACTTCAAATTCTCATCGGCATGATCACGTAGCGATACGTATCAGCCTTGTCGCCGCCCGGCCGGAGTTCGCCTGCGCTGTGCGGATCCTTAAACCAGAAGCTGACCTGATCGGTCTGCACTACACGCAGGAAATCAATCAAGTACTGCGCGTTGAATCCAATCTCCACCGGGGTGCCGCTGTATTCCGCCGGGATACTCTCTTCGCTTTCTCCGGTTTCAGAGACCGAGGAGTGTACCTTCACTTCGCCGTCTCCCACGCGGACGCGAATCGCGCGCGACCGTTCATCGGAGAACTGAGCCACGCGTTCAATGGCTGCACGAAACTCCTCGCGCTGCAAGGTCACCGAATTCGGCTGATCCTTCGGCAGCACGCGCTCGTAATCCGGGAAGTTGCCTGTCAATTTGCGGCTCAGCAGCAAGCGATCACCCAGCTTGAAGAACAGGTGATTCTCATCGCCGGAAAATTGCACGATAGCCGCAGGATCTGAATCGCTAGCCAGTTTTTGCAACTCGAGCATAGCTTTCCTTGGCAGCAACGCGCGAAACGCCGCATGTCACACCGGGCAGCTCGCCTGAGCTTTCGACCATCGCCAAGCGATGCCCGTCCGTCGCTACCATCACGATGCCGCCTTTGCGCAGAACCAACAATGCGCCGTTCAGCGTGAAGCGCGATTCCTCGCTCGAAATCGCAAACACCGTCTTTGCGATCATAGCTCCCAGCACGCCGATCGGAATCTCCGCCAATTGCTCCGGCATCTCCGGCAACTCGGGAAAACTCTCGCGCGACATACCGGCGATGCGTGTCTTCGAACGGCCGCAAACCAGATTCGCCCAGTGATTGTCGCCCACCTTCACCTGGACATCCGAGTCGGGCAGCAGGCGCACATAGTCCAGAAGGCGGCGCGCTGGAATCGTTCCCGCACCGGACTTCTTCACGCGCGCGGCGCACGAGCAACGGATTCCTAATTCGAGATCCGTGGCGGTGAGAAGGATGCGGTCTCCGTCCGCCTCGACCAGCACATTCGACAAAATGGGAATTGTGGTTTTCTTCTCGACAACGCCTTGCGAGAGGTTCAGTTCCCGCACTAGATCGGCCCTACTGACGGTGAATTCCATGCACGGTTCCTTCGCGATTGTTCTCTCTAGATTCTTCTCTCAATGAACTTGAAGGAGAACCAGATTCATAGGGGCTGTTGAAACGTTGATTTCTCCCTAAATTATAGCAACATCGTGGGGTTAAAGTCATCACAAGTTGTGGGTTCCTGGGTAGGCTGCGCTGCACGATTTTGGGAGCCTGCATTGTTTTCCACAGAAGTCCACAAAGCTGCGTACGGGCACCTTGAGGAAAACCTAATAACCTCAATGTATGGTGTCAATTACATTGTGGATCAGCCGGTTCAAATCTGCGATCTTTTTGGCGCAGCTTGTCGATTTTATGGATGGAATGCAGCACGGTGGTGTGGTGCTTGCCGCCAAACATGCGGCCAATCTCGGGCAACGACGAGTGAGTCAGCTCCTTAATCAGGTACATTGCGATCTGGCGGGGATACGCAATTTTTTGCGTATTCGTTTTCAGTTTTAGTTGGGTCGGTTGAAGCTGGAACTGGTCGGCGACAGCGCGGAGAACCGAGTCCATAGTGATACGCTTCTCTTGTCCGGGGATCAGATACTTCAGGACCTGCTGCGCCATCGCTAGCGTGATGGGAGTTCCCATCACCGAGGAGAAGGCCACCAGCTTCACAAGAGCGCCTTCTAGCTCACGAACATTTGACTTAGTCTTCGTCGCGATATAAACCCGCACGTCTTCCGGCAGAGTGACGCCTTCGAGTTCGGCTTTCTTATCCAGAATGGCCATCTTGGTTTCAACATCCGGCGGCTGGATGTCCACCATCAGTCCCCATTCGAAGCGGGAGCGCAGGCGGTCCACCAGGCCAGGCGTGCTCTTGGGAGTCGAGTCGCTCGAGACCACGATCTGCTTCTGGTGCTCGTAGAGCTCGTTGAAGGTGTGAAAGAACTCTTCCTGCGTGCGTTCCTTGCCGGCCAGGATATGGATGTCGTCGATCAGCAGCACATCGGCCGACCGGTAGTAGCGATGGAAAGCCGGCATGCGATCGGTCTTGATGCAATTGATCATCTCGTTCATGAAGCGTTCGCTGGAGGTGTAAACGATGCGCATGGAGGCGTACTGCTCCGCGAGCGCCGTGCCGATCGAGTGCATCAGGTGGGTCTTCCCCATACCCGAGCCGCCATAGATGAATAGCGGATTGTAAGTGCGCGAAGGGCTGTTGGCCACCGCGCGCGCCGCGGCATGCGCGAACTGATTGCAGGAGCCGACCACGTAATTATCGAAGCGGAATTTGCGATTGAGCTGGCTCGATGGAGACGCAAACAGTGGTTCTTGCGATTGCCCTGCGGGCGCTGCGGGCGCAGCCGCTACGCCGGACGGCTGGGTCGTGTAAACCACTCGTTCCACCGCAAGATTCAACTCGCGAATGGTCTCGCGCATGTCTTCGGCATATTCCTGCTCCATCCAAGTCTTGGTGACCTGGTCGGGAACGGCGACGCGCAACAACCCGCCTTCGGAGCCATCGAACGCCGTCCGCGTTACCCAGTCTTCATAGGCTCGCGGGCTGATTCTGGTAGTCAACCGCGCCTTGATTTGCTCCCAAGGGTTGGCCAAAGCAGTCATTTCCCCAGTCATGGTATCCTCCGACACACAAATTCCCCACAGGATTTCCACCGTCTGTGGAAATCCTACATTTCCCTACCGATTCTGTCCTGGAATCGTCGTGCTCGGGCGGTTGCCGAGAGGGTATTTCAAACGGCCAACCGTCTTTCGCGGAATTCAAGAATAGCACAAAAAATCCATACGCAAGAGATAACTTTAACTTTTTTAAAACCTTTCTTTTCATATTGATATAGGCTCACATCAATAAAACATGGAACATTTTGTGAATACTGCGTTTCAAGCCTTCTGAAACGAATTTGACAATGCGCGTTTGGGGCGCGACAATGGGTCCTGTCGCCTGCCGATGCGGGAGTAACTCAGCTGGTAGAGTGCGACCTTGCCAAGGTCGATGTCGCCGGTTCGAATCCGGTCTCCCGCTCCATTTCGTCCATCTAACCTCCAAAGTTTATTTGGAACGCTCTTCGCTGGATTCCGTATAACAAACGAAGAGTCCCCAAATGGCATACTGGCCCCAGCACCTGCGCGAGATTTTACGGCGTCTATCACGGACCGCTGGTTTCGCCTCGGTTGCGGTGTTGACGATTGCGCTCGGGATCGGCGCGAACACCGCGATTTTTAGCGTGATCAATGGCATCCTGCTGAAGCCACTCCCCTATCCCAAGCCCGACGAACTGGTGGGGATGTGGCACACGGCTCCGGGCATCAATATTCCCGAACTCAATCAGTCACCATCGAATTATTTCACCTATCGGGATCAGAACCGAACCCTCGTGGACATGGGCCTGTATAACAATCGCAGCGCGAGCGTGACCGGGCTCGCCCAGCCCGAGCAGGTGCAAACTATCGAGGTCACCGACGGCACTTTGCCGATTTTGGGCGTCCGGCCACTGCTGGGACGCTGGTTCGAACGCAAGGACGATCTACCAGGAAGCGCTAAAACGGTGATGCTGGCTTACAGTTACTGGCAGAGCAAATTTGGCGGGGAGCGCTCGGTGCTCGGCCGCCGCATTCTGGTGGATGGCGACGCGCACGAAGTGATTGGCGTCATGCCGCGCGACTTCCGCTTCCTGGATTACAAATTTTCCCTCGTGCTTCCCATACGGCTCGACCGCAATAAGACTTTCCTTGGCAACTTCAGTTATCGAGGCGTGGCGCGCATGAAGCCCGGCGTCACCGTGGCGCAAGTGAACGCCGATGTCGCGCGCATGCTGCCCATGGTTTATGCTGCGTTTCCTCCTCCGCCCGGTTTCAACCAGCATATTTTCGAGCGAGCGAGGATCGGCCCCAACGTGCGTCCCTTCGCGAAAGATTTGATCGGCGATGTGGGGTCGGTTCTCTGGGTGTTGATGGGCACCGTTGGCCTGGTGCTGCTGATCGCTTGCGCGAATGTAGCGAACCTCATGTTAGTGCGAGCGGAGGCGCGTCAGCAGGAGCTGGCGATTCGCTCGGCTCTCGGCGCAGGGTGGAATCGCATCGCGGGCGAGCTGCTTTCGGAAAGCGTGGTCTTGGGTCTGTTGGGCGGAGCGGCTGGCGTGGGTCTGGCTTACGCAGCTCTAAAGCTCCTGGTCGCGCTGGCGCCCGCGGGCCTTCCAAGACTCGACGAAATTTCGATCGACACCCGCACCGTACTGTTTGCGCTGGCGATTTCCATCGTGTCGGGACTCATCTTCGGACTCATTCCAGTGTTCCGATACGCGGGTATCCGGCCGGCCTTGGGCCTGCGGCAGGGAAGCCGGTCGTTCAGCCAGAGCCGCGAGCGGCACCGGGTCCAGAACGGGCTTGTGATTGTTCAAGTGGGACTGGCGCTGGTTCTGGTGATTGGTTCCGGCCTGATGATCCGCACGTTCTGGGCGCTGCAGCGGCAATCTCCGGGATTCACGCGGCCCGAACAGGTTCAAATATTGCGGATCGCAATACCCGGGACGGAGGTGAAGGAACCCGAGCGCGTTGCCCGGCTGCAGCAGGCGATCCTGGAAAAACTGCGCCAGATTCCGGGCGTCTCCGATGCCGGCATGTCCAGCAGCATGACCATGGACGGACGCACCAGCAACGACCTTATCTTTACCAAGGACCGCGCCTATGAGGAATCCGGCCTTCCGCCCATCCGCCGCTTCAAGTTCATTTCGCCTGGGTTCTTTAAAGCGGTCGGCAATCCTTTGATCGCCGGCCGCGACTTCACGTGGACGGATATCTACAATCTCACGCCGGTGGTGCTGGTTTCTGAAAATTTCGCCCGCGAGTATTGGGGCAACCCAACGGCCGCCCTGGGCCAGCAAATTCGGGAAAACAGCAAGGACGACTGGCACGAGATCGTCGGCGTGGTCGGCAACGAACTGGACGACGGCGCTAACAAGAAGCCTCCCACGATCGTGTACTGGCCGCTGATGATGAAACAATTCTGGGGCGACCCGGTACATGTGATTCGGTTTCCGATGGCGTTTGCGCTGCGCACACCGCGCGCCGGTAGCGAGCAATTGGCGACGGAGATCCGGCAGGCGGTATGGTCGGTGAACGCGGATCTGCCGGTGGCCGACGTCGCCACCCAGGAAGACATTTATAAGAAATCGATGGCGCGAGTCTCCTTCACGATGGTGATGCTGGCGCTGGCCGGCGGCATGGCGCTGCTGCTGGGGATGATCGGGATCTACGGCGTGATCTCCTACTCGGTCACTCAAAAAACTCGCGAGATTGGAATCCGCACGGCTTTGGGGGCGAGCGAATCGCAAGTGGTGAGCATGTTCGTCTACCGCGGATTGCGCCTGTCCATAGTGGGCGTGGTGCTGGGCTTGGCGGGCGCGGTAGCATCCACGCGGTTGATGACATCGCTGCTGTTCGGCGTCAGCGCGATGGATCCAGTGACCTACGCGGCGGTCGCCGCCGCCGTCATTGCCGCCGCGGTTGCCGCCAGCTATGTGCCCTCGCGAGGCGCTGCCAGAACGGTGCCACTCGAAGCGCTGCGTGCGGAATGAGAATCATCCGGAATAATACCTTTGACAAATCAAGGGAGCGACCGGCGCGCGGCCCGCGCGTGAGGTTGTAAATTATAAGATGCGTTGTCGCGCTCGAACCAGACAGGAGAGCATTGTGTCAAAAATGACCAAACCGAAAGTGAGTGTTACGGTTGTTGCCCTCCTGCTGACGACAATGGGCGCTGCGGCTCATCATGCATTCGAAGCTGACTACGACGAGAAAAAGTTAGTCGCCGTGACTGGCGTAGTTACTAAATTCGAGTGGACGAACCCGCATGCCTGGATGTATCTAAATGTCAGAGATGAGAGCGGCAACGTCTCTAATTGGAGCTCTCGAAATGGGCGCTCCCGGAGGCCTTCTCCGCAGAGGTTGGAAAAAGGGGGAGTTGAAGCGGGGCGATGAAGTGACTATCGATGGCTACAGCTCAAAACTTCGTGCTCGCGTAGCCAACGCACGCATGGTGACGCTGCCGGACGGTCGTAAGCTTTTTGGAGGGTTTCAGTCCACGCCCATCCACTAAACCCTAGCCACTCCTATAATTCCGGAACCACCCCTTGCACTTCTACACATCCTGATGTATAGGTAGAAGTCCGAGGTATCCGTGACTCAACCGAAATCCGATCTGCCGCAGGGAACTCTGGACCTGCTGATTCTGAAAGTTGTCATGCAGGGGCCGATTCACGGCTACGCCATCGCGCAGCGCATTCAGCAGATCTCGCGTGAGGTGTTGCAGGTTCAGCAAGGCTCGCTGTACCCGGCGCTGCATCGTTTGGAGAACCGCGGACTGCTCGCTGCCGAGTGGAAGGACACCGAAACCGGCCGCGAAGCCAAGTTCTATCGCCTGACCGCCAAGGGCCAGACCGAGCTCAAGTCCGAGACCGAGAGCTGGAAGCAACTGGCGAAAGCGGTCCGCCTGATTTTGGAATCCAGCGAGGCGAATGGATGAGCTGGTGGCGGCGGTTAGTGCATCGCGGCGAGATGGAGCGGCACCTGGACGCCGAGCTGCGTTTCCATTTCGACGGTCTGGTGGCCGACAATCTTCGCGCCGGCATGAGCGAGCCGGAAGCCCGCCGCAGCGCTCGTCTGGAATTCGGCGGCGTCGAGCAGGTGAAAGAAGAATGCCGCGACGCGCGGGGCACGCGGTGGATCGAGGAAACTTTTCGCGACATCGGATTCGCCGTGCGCTCGCTACGAAAGAGCCCTATCTTTGCCGCGACGGCGATCCTGATCCTGGCGCTAGGCATCGGTGGCAACACGGCGATGTTCACGGTGATCCGCACCGTCTTGCTAAAGCCGCTCGAATACGCTGACCCGGACAGCCTGGTCCGCGTGTCGATTGACGACCCGGCTCAAGACCTGCAGGATGTCGGCTTCTCTTGGTTTCACTACGAAGCGATGAAGGGTGCAAAATCCTTTAGTGGGCTAGGCACGTTTTTCATCGCGACCGAAAATATGACGTTGTCCGCCGGCGGCGAACCGGAGGCGCTCAAAGGCGCGCGCATATCGGCGAACTTGCTGGCGATCCTCGGAGTGCAACCGATTCTCGGCCGCGGCTTTCGCCCAGAAGAAGACGTCACCGGTGGACCTGCCGTCGCAATGATCAGCGCCAGCTTGTGGCGACGACGCTTCGGTGGAGATCCAAATGTCACGGGTCGGCCGATGACACTCAACGCAACGCCGTGCAATATTGCGGGCGTGCTGCCGGACGGCTTCCAGTTCCCGGTGCCGGGCATCGATGTCTGGGTACCTAGGCCGTGGGAGTTCTCCGCCATCCCGCCTGCCATCCAGCCTCGGACCACAGTCCTGGTCGGCGTCGCTCGATTGAAGCCATATGTTACTGCGCAGCAGGCACGCAATGAACTGACCGTTCTGCACCGGCAATACATGGCCGCGCATCCGGAACTGGGCGACGCCCGTCCGACATCGTCCGTGCGGATCGCTCCACTGAAAGAACAACTGGTGGCCAATGTTCGTCCGATGCTCTGGATACTGGTTGGTGCCGTTGGCTTCATTCTGCTGATCGCCTGCGCGAATCTGGCCAGTTTGCTGCTGGCGCGCGCAACCGCACGTTCCCGCGAGTTCGCGATTCGAGCGGCCATGGGAGCAAGCCGCGGCCGTCTGATCCGGCACCTTCTGGCTGAGAGCCTAGTGTTGGGGGCGATCGGTGGTGGTTTAGGATTGTTGCTCGCAAAATGGGGCCTAGGCTTGATCGCTCACGCGACTTTCGTCAATCTGCCGCGCTCCACCGAAATTCGTCTGGACGCGGTTGTTCTGGGATTTTCAACGGTGCTTTCTCTGGTTACGATAGTCCTGTTTGGAGTCATTCCCTCGCTTCAGATTTCGCGATCGGTATTAGCGGACGAGTTGCGAAAAGGCAGTGCCGGAGCGGGTGGAGGAGCCTCCGCACTCGCACGAACGTTGCCGGTGAACATACGCAGTCTGCTAGTGGCTGGACAAATCGCTTTGTCGTTGGTGTTGCTGATTGGGGCAACTCTGCTGATTGGGAGCTTTGCCCGTCTGCGCGAAGTCGATCTGGGTTTCCAGCCTTCCCACCTTCTGACTATGCAGATTGCGCTTCCGCCGGCGCGCTATGACGGCCCCAAGCAGCGCGCGTTTTTCGACGAACTGCTGCATCGGGTGCAGGTTATTCCAGGCGTGCGCAGCGCCATGCTGGCGCGCACGGTTCCAATGACAGCGCGCTATTCGACGGATGTGGCAGTGGTGGAGCAACCGTCGCTAAATCGTGGCGACTGGCCCGCCGCTCAATTTCAAACCATCACCCCAGGTTATCTGCGCACCATGGGAATTCCCCTGCGGCGGGGCCGGGACTTTACGGAGCACGACAGCCAGAACGCACCACCGGTTGTGATCATAAATGAGAGCTTCGCCCGGCACTTCTGGCCTATCTACCCGGCCGGGCAGGACCCGATCGGCCAACACATTCTGTTCGGTTCTGGCAATGACCCTCATGAGATCATAGGCATCGCCGCGGACATTCGCCAACGTCTCGACGCGAACGTATGGCCGGAGGTGGATCTCCCTCTTGCCCAAGCTCCTCTTCAAGCGGCAGCGCTGGCCGTTCGTGCCGAAAGCGACCCTAAGAGCCTGGTGAACGCAATCCGCAAGCAAGTTCTGAGCCTCGACCGCGACGAGACGGTATCCGGCGTCAAGACCATGGATGAATTGATAGAAGGAACGCTGGGACAACGGCGCTTAACCATGATCCTGCTGGGGTCCTTCGCCGGGCTGGCGCTGGTGCTCGCGGTTTGCGGAATCTACGGCATCACGGCTTATTCGGTGGCGCGGAGGACACCGGAATTTGGAATTCGCAGCGCGCTCGGCGCTACCCAGAGCGACATTCTACGGCTGGCATTGCGGCAGGGACTGGCTATCGTGCTGGCCGGCTCCGCTATCGGCATTGGCGCGGCCTTAGCGCTCACGCGGGTGATGAAGAGCTTGCTGTATCAAGTCAGCGCCACCGATCCCATCGTCTTCGCGGGCGTCAGCATGGTATTCGGCTTCGTCGCCCTGCTGGCTTGCTATATTCCTGCCCGCCGTGCGACCCGCATCAACCCCCTGGAGGCCCTACGATCGGAATGACACGTTTCATGACCATTATTTCGGCAAAAGGCTCAGATACTTGCCGGCTTGCCTCGCATTGCCCCTGGCTCGTTCGTGCGATTCCTGACAGTGGAGCCCGGAATCGGGCGGCGCAGCGGAGGGCTTGGGTTCGTTTGGTTGTGGAGATTACGGCCGGTGTGCCGCTCCCGCACAATCCCTGCTTTTCTAAATGCCGTATTTCCCGTATGATTGGGGTAATGTAGCAAATTGTGGAACATTCCGGCTACTCGAACGTATAAAGGATGAACGCAAGTTTCAAAACATCTTATGGACGTTAAGCGCGAAGGCGTCGGGAAAAGAAAAACGATCCGCCGGGTGATTTACCTGACGCTGATCACGGCGGCCGTGGTACTGGCCGGCTGGCGAGTCAGCCTCATGAAGCCGGCGGTACCGGTGGTGGAGGCTTCCACCATCTGGCCCGACGTCGTGAAGCGCGGTCCCATGGTGCGCGACGTGCGCGGGCTCGGCACGCTGGTCCCCGAAGACATTCTGTGGTTTCAAGCCGCCTTCGACAGCCAGGTCAGCCGCATTCTGGCGCGCTCGGGCGACGACGTGAAGCCCAACACCGTCCTGCTGGTGCTTACCAATCCGCAGATGGAAGCCGACGCCGTCGATTATGAATGGCAGACCAAGCAGGCCGAGGCGAATCTTGCCGACCTGCGGGTCAAGCTGCAAAGCCAGACCTTCGATCAGCAGGCCGCCGTCGCCGCGGCGCAGGGCGATCTGAAACAGGACGAAATCAATAAGGATAAAGAAGAGCAGTTGTTCAAGGCCCAGCTTGAACCCGAGATCAACATGCGCCTCGCGGTGGCCAAGTGGGAACAGGCGACCACTCGCTTCCAGATGGAAAAGCAAAAGCTCGACATCTTTAAGGAATCGGTGCTGGCGCAGATCGAGTCGCAGAAAGTCCAGGTGGAAAAGCTGCGGGCCACCTACCAGCTCAAGAAGAAACAGGTGGACGAGCTCACCATTCGCGCCGGCATCCTCGGCCGCATGCAGGAGATGACTCTGCAAGTGGGCCAGCGGGTGAAACCCGGCGACGTGCTGGCAAAAGTCGCGCAGCCCCGAAAATTAATGGCGCGGTTACAGATCCCCGAGACCATGGCCAAGGACATTGTGCTCGGCCAGCACGCCCAGATCGACACGCGCAACGGAATCGTCGCCGCGCATGTAATTCGTATCGACGCCTCGATCGTCAACGGGACCCGCACCGTCGATTGCAAGCTGGACGGCGCGCTGCCGAAAGGCGCCGTGCCGGATTTGAGCGTCGACGGAACCATCGAACTTGAGCGCCTGGCCGACGTGCTCTACGTGGGCCGGCCGGTATTCGCGCAACCCGGCAGCGCCGGCAGCTTGTTCCGTATCGACGCCGACGGTAAAGGAGCCGAGCGGGTACCCGTGCGCTTCGGCCGAGCTTCCGTGAATGCCATTGAGATCGCCGACGGATTGAAAGCCGGCGACCGTGTCATCCTGTCCGACATGGCGGCGCAAGAGCAAGCTTCCCGCGTACGTTTGAATTGAACCGATTTGAATTGAAGAGGTCCCATGCCCGAACCCCTAATTCATCTAGACAGCGTCACCAAAGTTTTCGTAACCGATGAAGTGGAGACCCACGCGCTGGCGGGAATCCAGATGGACATTCACAAAGGCGAGTATGTGTCTATCTCCGGCCCTTCGGGCTGCGGGAAATCCACGCTGCTGGCGATTCTGGGCCTGCTCGATACGCCGTCGGATGGAACGTATATTCTGAACAACCGTCCGGTGCAAGGGCTCAAGCTGGCGGAGCGCGCGCGCATCCGCAATCGCGAAATCGGCTTCATCTTTCAGGCGTTCAATTTGATTGGCGACCTCACGGTGTATGAAAACGTCGAGCTGCCTCTCACCTATCGCGGCATGGCGGGCGACGAACGCAAGCGCAAGGTTCACGCGGCTTTGGAGCGCGTCGGGCATGTCGCATCGCATGAAGCACTTTCCATCGCAGCTTTCGGGAGGACAGCAGCAGCGCGTGGCAGTGGCGCGCGCGCTAGCCGGTGACCCGTCCATTCTGCTGGCCGACGAACCCACCGGCAACCTGGATTCCGCCAACGGCGAGCAAGTGATGGAGCTGCTGCGCGAATTGAACCGGGCCGGCGCCACCATCTGCATGGTCACGCATGACCCGCGCTACGCCAGTTGCGCCGACCGCTCCATCCAGTTGTACGATGGCCGCTTGGTGACGGACAACTTGCAAAAAGCTTAGAGATTCGATTTCGCCTCCGCCGCCTATTGTGCCGCCGGACGGCAGTACTCCGCTCTCCACGTACCGCGCCCAACGATATACAGGACAGCCTCTAATCGGCCGATAGGATCAAGAGGAACCCTATCAGTGAGCGCCGTCGCAGACCCCATAATCGGCAATCCACGCAGCACCGCGAGTGGAATCCTGCCCCCCATACCCGCATCCCTGGAAGAACTTGCGATTCCGCCAGCCATCGTGGAGCAATTGCTGCTGAAATATTTATATTTTCGCGGTGAACTGCTGGGCCGCGAAATGGGCAGTCTGTTGGGTCTCTCTTTCAGCTTGATCGACGAAATGCTGGAGAACCTGAAGCGCCAGCACTATGTCGGCGTCAAGAAGTCTCTCGGCATGGGAAACATGTCGGGGATCTTTACGCTCACGGAATCTGGACGCAACCTGGCGCGCGAGCATCTATCCAACAATCAATATGCCGGTCCCGCACCGGTGCCCCTGTATCAATATGCGGAGGTGGTTCGGCGCCAAAAACTGGCCGACAACTGGCTAAGTCCTGAGTCGCTGGTGGAGGCTTTCAAACATCTGGTTGTAGAAGCCGACGTCCTGGCCCAGATTGGCCCGGCGGTGAACGCTAGTAAATCATTTCTGATTTACGGCCAGCCCGGGAATGGAAAAACCGCGCTTGCGGAATCTCTATTTCGTGTAAACACCGAGCCCATCTTCATGCCCTACGCGCTGGAGTGCCAGGGCAATATTATTCAGATGTACGATCCGATCTATCACCAGAAGATCGACGATCAGCAAGCCGAGATTTCCGCTCTTTCGACCGAGCTGCCTTACGATGGACGCTGGTTCAAGTGCCGGCGGCCGTTCATCATTACCGGCGGCGAGCTCACGTTGGATATGTTGGATCTCAGCTATAACCCGCACTCCAAGGTTTACGATGCGCCGTTTCAGCTCAAGGCCAACAACGGCATCTATCTGATCGACGATTTTGGCCGCCAAAAAGCCAATCCGGCGGAAATTCTAAACCGCTGGATCGTTCCCATGGAGCGCCACATCGATTATCTGAGCTTCCATGCTGGCGGGAAAATGACGGTGCCGTTTGAGGCGTTCCTGATCTTCTCCACCAACCTGCGGCCGGATCAATTGGGCGACGAAGCTTTCCTGCGCCGCATTCAATACAAGATGTTCCTGCGCAGCCCCAAGCGGCCCGAGTTCACGCACATCTTCCGCCGCTTCTCCGATGCCAAACGACTGGAATGCGCCGAGGAAGTGGTGAATCAGTTCATTGAGAAGCACTATATCGCCGGCGATAAGCGCTTCCGGCGTTGCCATCCCCGCGACGTGATCATGCACGCCATCGACATCATCAACTTCGAAAGCCTCCCGATGGAGCTCACCGAAGACGTGCTTGACCGCGCCTTCCAAAGCTGTTTTGTTGAAAACATCGACGTGAACGACTGATCGCGCGGCTGGCTGTTGCGACGCAATGACCTTGGCGCCGCAGCTTGCCCCTGCGCTGCAGTGGGCGAGCCCCTGAACCCGCCAGCCTGCGATACCCTTTGGGATGGAGTAACCGCCATGCCCAATATCAATCGCCGCGAATTCTCACAATTGGCCCTCGCGCTAGGCGCTTCCGCCCGTAGTTTCGGTGGCGCCGTCAGTATTGACGACACTCTCCGCAGCGGGATCGCGCGCAGAAACATTCCGGCCGTTACGGCGATGGTCGCGACCGACGGCAAGATCACGTATCAGGGCGCATTCGGCACACGCGACAGCGCCTCCGGCGTGAAGGTGGCGCCCGATTCCATCTTCGCCATTGCGTCTATGACCAAGGCGGTTACCTCCGTCGCCGCGATGCAACTGGTGGAGCAAGGCAAACTGAAGCTCGACGAGCCGGTATCCAAACACGCTCCGGAGTTTGCCAAGGTACAGGTGCTGGATGGCTACGATGCGGCAGGCAAGCCCCTGCTGCGGCCCGCGCGCACTCCGGTGACGCTGAAGCATTTGCTCACGCATACGTCGGGGCTGTGCTACGACACCTGGAGCGACGATATGCAGCGGTATGAGAAAGCCGGCGGCGCGGTTCCTTCGGGCGTGGCTCCTCTGCCTCCGCTGATGTTTGAGCCGGGCGCGCGCTGGCAGTATGGCTACGGGGCGGATTGGGCCGGACGGTTGGTGGAGATCGTGAGCGGCCAGACGCTGGAACAATACTTCCAGAGCAATATTCTGCAGCCGCTGGGGATGCATGACACCTCGTTCATCATGCCGGCGGAAAAGTTCGATCGCATGGTGAGCCGCTATGACCGCCAACCGGATGGCTCGCTAAAAGAAGAGACTCGCGTGCTGCCCGCACCCCCGACTGCTTTCAACGGCGGCGGCGGATTGTTTTCAACTTCCGCGGACTACATCAAGTTCACGCAGATGATTCTGCGGCGCGGGCGCGCGGCGGATGGCCGGCAGGTGCTGCATCCGAAAACCGTGGAACGGATGAGCGTCAATCAGATCGGGTCGCTGGGCGCGGGGAAGCTGAAAACGTCGACGCCCGAACGGTCGAGTGACGTCGATATGCAGCCGGGCGCAACCGAAAAATGGGGCTTGGGCTTCTTGATCAACACGACGCCTTATAGCGGCGGCCGCTCGGCGGGCAGTCTGGCGTGGGCCGGCATTTGGAACACGTTTTATTGGATCGATCCCAAACGCAAAATCTGCGCCGTCATCATGATGCAGTTCCTGCCTTTCGTCGACAAGGAAGCGGTGGGTTTGCTGGGCGATTTTGAGCGGGCGGTCTACGCAGCCGCATGAACCTTCGCAACTGGTTTGACTCGACCTTCGCTCACAGGGCCGAGCAGGAGGGTCTGGAGTGGGCTGGGTCGGTCTACACTTTCGGTGAAATCGACGCGCGCAGCAATCGGATGGCGCGGGCGCTCGCCGCGCGCGGGCTGAATAAGGGCGACCGCCTGTGCGTTTACCTGGCGAACTCGATCGAGATGATCGATCTCTATCTCGCCTGCATCAAGACCGGCGTGATTTTCGTCCCGATCAATATTCTGTATCGCGATCGCGAGATGTCGCACATCCTCAGCGACGCGGAACCCAAGCTACTGGTGACGGCCGCCGAGATCCCGGCGCTATTGGAGGAAGCGGCTCTGCAATCCGGCGAAAAGCTTCCCGAAGTGGCGATCGACGGCGAAGACACTGCCGCGCTGGTTTACACCTCCGGAACCACGGGCGTCTCAAAGGGCGCAATGTTGACCCACAACAATTTCGCGGTGAATGGCGCGAGTTTACTTCAGGCATGGAAGATCACGCCGGCCGATCGTTTGCTGCTGGCGCCTCCGCTTTTTCATGTGCACGCGCTGGGCAACGGGCTGCACTGCTGGTTGATGGCGGCATGCCGCATGCGTTTGCTGGAGCGCTTCGATCATACGACCGCAGTAGCGCAGTTCCTGGACTTCCAGCCCACGCTTTTTTTCGGCGTGCCCGCGATGTATGTGCGCTTGCTCGATACGCCTCCGCTGCAGGCGTTCGAGATCGGCCAACCCATGCGCCTGTTCGTATCCGGGTCGGCGCCGTTGCCCGCGCAGATTCTGGAAGAGTTTCGTGCACTCTTCGGCCATACCATTCTCGAACGCTACGGCATGACCGAAACGTTGATGAACATGTCGAATCCTTATGAAGGAGAGCGCCGTCCAGGAAGCGTCGGCCTGCCGCTGCCCGGCGTCATTGTGAAGATCGTAGGACCCGACGGAAATCCGGTGGCGGAGGGTGAGACCGGGGAGCTGTGGCTGAAAGGCCCCAACGTTTTCGCGGGATATTGGAAGCGCGAAGAGGCTACGCGGGCCGCGTTCGTGGATGGCTGGTTCAAGACCGGCGACATCGGGTCGCGCTCGGCGGACGGCTATATCACGCTCAGCGGGCGCAAGAGCGACCTCATTATATCCGGCGGCTTCAACATCTATCCCAGGGAGATTGAAGAATTCCTGATGGAGCAACCTGAGGTAGAAGAAGCCGCGGTGGTGGCGGAAGCCGACCGCGTGCGTGGCGAGATTCCGGTAGCGTATGTGGTTTGGAAGAATGGAACCGGCGATGCCGGCCCGCTTGAAATGCGCTGCCGCGAGAAACTCGCGTCCTTCAAGATCCCGCGGCGATTTGAATCGATCAAGAAGCTGCCGCGCAACGCGCTGGGCAAGGTTCAGAAGCACCTGCTATGTCGCGAATCCTGATGATTACTTCGGAAGCCGCGCCGTTCGCGAAAACAGGCGGCCTGGCCGATGTTCTGGGTGCACTGCCGCCGGCCCTCGCGAAACTTGGCGAGGAGGTGGCGGTCGTGATGCCGCGCTATGGAAGCGTTCCGCCTCCACGGGTCCACGCGGATTTTCGGATGCAATGCGGCTCTCGGTGGGTCCTAACGCGTTCACCGTGGCGATCGATCAAGTGGAGCGTGAAGGCGTGCGCTACCTGTTTGTCGATTGCCCGCCGCTTTACGCGCGTGCCGGAATCTATAGCGAAGACGGCGTCGCCTATGTCGACAATCACATCCGCTTTGCGCTGCTGAACCAGGCTGCGCTCGAAATCGGCCGGAGCATCTTTCGGCCCAACCTTTTCCATGCGCACGATTGGCCGGGCGGGCTGCTGGCTCCTTATCTGCGCGAGAACCACGGGTCGGATCCTGATTTCGCCGGCGCCAAAACCATCATCACGATCCACAACCTGGGATATCAGGGCAACTTTCCCGGCGCTGCCATCAGCGATCTGGGGCTGAGTTCGGCGCTTTTTCATCCGGACGGGTTGGAATTCTGGGGAGAGCTGAGTTTTCTCAAGGCCGGCATCGTGTGGTCGGACGCAATTACTACGGTTAGCCCCACGTATGCACGCGAGATCCAGACTCCCGAATATGGACATGGCCTGGATGGCGTGCTGCGTGACCGCGCCGTGAAAATCACCGGGATCCTCAATGGTGTCGATTATACGGAGTGGAGTCCCAATACCGATCCGTATCTGAACTTTCCGTATGCGGCACAGGATCTCTCGGGTAAGCGGCTGGCGAAACGCGCGCTACTGGAAGAAGTCGGATTGCCGCTCGATGAGACACGACCGCTGATCGGAATCGTCTCGCGTTTCGCTGGTCAAAAAGGTTTTGATCTCTTGGAGGAGATCGCGCCCGAACTCGCGGAGATGGATCTGGCGATGGCCGTACTCGGTTCGGGCGAGGCTCCGATTGAAGCGATGTTCCGCGCGATGGCGGAGGCGCATCCGGAAAAATTCGCGGTTCAGGTGGGCTACGACGAGGGTCTCGCGCATCGCATCGAAGCCGGCGCTGACATGTTCCTGATGCCCAGCCGTTACGAACCTTGCGGACTTAAGCCAGATGTATAGTTTGCGCTATGGCACGGTGCCCATTGTGCGCGCCACCGGCGGACTTGAAGATACCGTCGATGAGTTTACCGGCTTCAAGTTCACCGAGTACACGCCGGAGGCGCTGCTCGAAGCGATCCGCGAGGCGCTGGAGGCCTGGTCCGACCGTCCTGGCTGGTTGGAACGAATGCGCCGCGGCATGGCGAAAGATTTTTCGTGGGATGCAGCGGCGGTCCAGTATCGGAGCTTGTATCGGACATTGTAGGCTCGGCACCCGGGCGGCGCGCCCGCTCCACTGTGGGTTCGTGCGACTATAGGGTTGTAGTTACGGGCCCGCTGATTTTGGCATCTCTCGCATCGTCCGGTACAATCCGCTCCCTTTCGACTCCTGCCGCGATTCGCAGCTCAGCCCATTCGAAAGGCAGACCATGAAGAATATTTTTGTAGGAAACCTGAGCTTCACCGCCACGGAAGATGGGGTGCGGTCCATGTTCGAAGTTTACGGAGCTGTCGAGCGCGTCAGCATCGTCACCGACCGGGATACCGGCCAGCCCAAGGGATTCGGCTTTGTCGAAATGACGAACGACGCGGAAGCGGAACGGGCCATCGCGGCCCTAAATGGCACCGAGCTCAACGGACGCGCGCTCACCATCAACGAAGCGCGGCCGAAGACCGAGCGCACCGGTGGTGGCGGCTATGGCGGCGCCCGCCGCGGCAATCGCTACTAAAGTGGTTCACAAAATAACATGGCAAAAGTACACGAATACATCCTGGTAGCGGTGGATGGGACCTGTGGCGTCACCAAATCCAACGGCCCCATCTGCTTCCAGCAATCGCGCCAGGAAGTAGGCGGACACTTTGAAGCCTACGACCCGCAACTGGGCGACGGCTATACGGCTCAAGTAAACGAAGACGGACGGCGCTTCAAAGCCAACGCCCTGTTTGATGACGTGGCCGGAAACGTATTGATCGGCCGCGCGCATGGCGCCGAAATGTGGGGCTTGAGCGTGGAACAGCGCGCGGAAGTCCTGACGCTTCTGAAAACCAAGCGCTAAATATTAAATCAGATATGAGGACCGTCAGCGCGGACCGCGCTTCGATCGATTACTGGCAGGATTACGGCACCGGACGGCAGGTGCTTAAGAGCCACTTCGGCATCCGGGTGTGGCAGGACCGCTGCTGCGCGATTACCAACGTGGCCGCCGAAACCCCCAGCCTGTTCGGAGAGCCGCACGCGATTCCGGTGGATCTCTCGGCGGGAGCCGGCCAGCATAGCCTCTCGAACGTGGTGAGCGAGCACATGAACCATCACCCTGAATCCGACCTGATGGCCGTGCTCACGGGCAAAAAAGCCTTCCACGAAGCCCTGGAATAGGGGCGTTTTGGAATCTCACCCGGCGCAGCTCCGGGTTTGTCATCGTTGAAGCTTGAGCACGCGGCTGCTGCACACAGGCCTGTGTCCCGACGCACTGCGCTGCCCCGCTTGCTAGACTATATAAACGCATGCCCTGTGGCGAGCAACAGCTTCGCGAAGACATCGTCGGCGCCGGCCGCATGATGTATGAGCGCGGATGGATCGCGGCCAACGATGGCAACCTGACGGTCCGCCTGGATGGCGAACGCATTCTGGCCACTCCCGCAGGAGTGTGCAAAGGCCGCATGCGCCCCGAGGATCTCATCGTATGCGATGGCGCCGGCAACAAGATTTCCGGTTCGGGCGAGCGCACTACTGAGATGGCGATGCACGTCGCGGTCTACAATGCCCGGCCCGATGTTCACGCCGTGGTGCATGCCCATCCGCCGATTTCGACGGGGTTCGCGGTGGCCGGCCGTGCGCTGAATCTGGGCTTGATGCCGGAGTTGATTGTCTCGATGGGATCGGTTCCTCTGGCCGACTACGGCCTCCCGGGAACGCCGGCTCTGGTCGATGGGATGCTGCCGTACGTACCGAAATTCAACGCGATTCTGCTCGCCAACCACGGCGCCGTTTGCTACGGCGAAAGCGTCGCGCAGGCGTACGCGCGCATGGAAACGCTGGAACATCTGGCGCGCATTGCGCTGGTGGCTGAGATGCTGGGCGGCCCCAAGGTTCTGCCGCGGGTGGAGATCGAGAAGCTGTTTGAAGCCCGCGCGCGTTATGGCGTGAGGGTTCCCAATGGTTTCGAACCCGGCAGTCCCATGGCGGCCGAAGACATGCCGGACCCCAGCGAGAAGCTGGAGGTCACGCGCCAGCAGTTATTGGCGCTGATCGACGAAGCGCTGCGCGTCCGCGGTGTCGCCTAGCAGCGCCCTAGAACTGCTCACGCATACGCTCTACGCTTCTGGTTCTCACGTCATCTTCTACTTCTACCCGGCGCGATCGCCTGCGGGATTTGTAGCCGATCATAAAGGCCGTCAGCAGCCCGCCAATCAGCAGCTTGGCTGTTTCCGCGCCAATCCAGACCTCGGTAAGCGCCCATATGCGCGCCTGTGTTCCCAGCGACTGATTCCCTGGCGGAAAATCGGCCTCCCTCCCTCGGAATATTAGTTCCGGGTGGATCGCCAATTGGAACAGCACCAGCGCCAACATTAGCCCGCACAGGATCTGGGGAAACCAACGCTTTTCCGCGGCCAAATACAGCACGGCGGCGAGTAGCAGCCTCCGGGAATCTGGATCAGCTCCCAGGTCGAGAAATAATAGCGGTATTGTTCGGCGGCGAAATAGCGCAGCAGCATTGCAATCTGCTCCTGGCCGCTTTTCCGGATGATATCCATCGCGCCATTGGCCCGGCGGAGTTGATCGCCGGCCCACCAGCCGCAGATTCTGGAGAGCCAGAAGATCCATGAACACGCAGCAGCCAATCCAGGCACCCAACAAAAACGTGGCGACTCGCGTGGAGTGCATTGCCCTCTAGTGTGCCACAGGCCGGCGGGGCTGGCTGGGCTGCGGGCCTGGGCCGGCGCTCCCTGAAAAGCGAGAAGGGGAACGTTGCCGTTCCCCTTCGCCGCGTCGTTCAGGTAAGACTCTGAAATCGTAACTTCTTGGTCCCCTTCTCGCCGGGGACCTTCAGGTTATCACTTCTCGCCGGACTCCTGCTGCCCGGCGGCTACCGGGTCCGCCGGAAGCTCCGGATGCGGATGACGACAGAAATACCACGCGGTTACGGCCCTGGCGCTTGGCTCGATAGAGCGCATCGTCGGCCACCCGAATCAGCGCTTCCTCCTCCGGCTCCATGCCCGGTAGCCAAGCCGTGGCTCCGAAGCTGCACGTGATCAGCTTCGATTCCTCGTTGAACCACATGGGCTCTTTAGCCAACGCCACGCGCATCCGCTCGGCTTGCTTCTCGGTTACGTCCGCATCGCAGCCCGGCAATACCATCAGAAATTCTTCGCCGCCGTAGCGCCCGATCGCGTCGTAAGGCCGGATCGATCCCGCCATGCGCCGCACGAACTCCCGCAGCACCGCGTCGCCCGCAAAATGGCCGTAGGTGTCGTTCACGGATTTGAAATGGTCCAGATCCGCCAGCACCAGACCCACCGGCCGGCCCTCGCGAACTCCCCGCTGCAACTCGCGGTTCAAAATATCCAGGATGGAGGAACGGTTCCAGATGCTGGTCAGGAAGTCCTTGGTGGCCTGGTCGCGCAATTCTTCGCGCGCCGTAATCAACTCGTGCTGCAGTTGGATGATGCGCAATCCCGGCCGCAGCCGCACTTGCAGCTCATGCTGGTCGAAAGGTTTGGTCAAGTAATCGTCGGCGCCGGATTCCATCCCTTCAATCAAATCCTCGCGCTGGCTCTTGGAACTCAGCAGCAGGATATAAGTGTAAAGATCCTTGTCCTTGACGTTAGCCCGCACCCGGCTGCAAACTTCCGGCCCAGTAATGCCGGGCATCATCCAGTCCAGGATCGCAATTTTGGGGGCGTCTTCGGCCTGAAGGATGCGCCACGCCTCATTGCCATCGCAAGCGATCACCACTTCGTAGCCCCAGCGGCGCAAAGTTGCGTCCAGCAAGTGCCGCGAAACAATGCTGTCGTCCGCGATCAGTATCCTCATGGCGTGCAATTATAATTATACGGGCGACGTATTCTGCTTCTGCGTCTCCTCTACTTTATCGGCTGAAAGGTCGTAGTACCCGAGGCTTTTTGGTAGGCTGAATCCATGCGGACGGATTCCGGGTCGGCTGAAGCGCGCTCGTTGCTGGTCTTGCGGCACGAGCCATTCGAGCATCTGGGTTGCTTCGAAGGGGTTCTCCAGGACCTTAATATCTCTTTTATTTATAGCGATTTGGGAGATCTTTTGGATCTCGGCACCCACGCAGGTGTCATCGTCATGGGAGGGCCCCAATCGGCCAACGATCAGGAGATGGCCGCCGAGGTCCGTTTCATCCAGCAGGCGTTGGATACGAAGACCCCTATGCTCGGAATCTGCCTGGGCGCGCAACTGATCGCCAAAGCCTTGGGGACACAAGTCTACCGTAATCGCGAAAAGGAGATCGGGTGGGCGCCAGTCTACCTGACCGAAGCCGCGGAAAGCGATCCCCTGTTCGGCGGCCTGCCCTCGCCCAGTACGTTTTTTCACTGGCACAGCGAAACCTTCATGCTACCGCCGGGAGCCGTTTCCCTGGCCTATTCCGACAAGTGCCACCAGCAGGCTTTCCGCTTCCGCGATACGGTTTACGGCGTCCAGTTCCATCCCGAAATCACGCGGGAGATGATCGTCGATTGGACCGCGCAAACCGTCAATTGCGCCGACGCCGCTACTTTGGACGCGCCGCTAGATCCCAATGCCGCGGATAGCTCTCCGCTGGCGCGAAAAATCCTGGAAGGCTGGCTCCATACGTTTTAGATTGCCAAGATCCTCAGCTCGCCAGCGACTTCCCGGAGGCCGCACCGGACAGAACGCAGGTACACCCGCTCCTCCGCCGATCCGCTCGTTTGCGAGTTCGCGATAGCGATAAGCGACGGCGCTGGAACTGTTGGCGATTTCAGCATCCGTTAAGTAGCGAATGGGGGCGGACGCCGGGATGCGCTGCACCACCTGCGCCAATCCGCTGATCATGGCGCACTCAGCGGAAGTCATGGACCTGCCGATCAGCACTCCACGGCCTTCGATCAGCAAAAGAGGCCGATTGCGGTATCGCGCCGCCCATTGGTCTGGAGCATCGGAACACGCAATCGATCGGAACAAGCCCGGTGTACTCGAATTCGAAAAGATGGCTTGACAGGGGTACAACAGGCCCCCCGCGAGTATCGCCCGTGAAACCGGATCTGTCGCCAGTGCGTGGATCGCATCGTCGTCCGGCAAGTCCCACAGCGAGCCTGCGGAAGCCTCCGCCAGCACGGTGTAATCGGCGGGATGCGCCTGTCGTGGACGGATGGCCAAACGCCGTCCCACCTCGCTCAGGAGATTCTCCGCCGCCCGGCAGTTTTCCGCTCCGATCACCAGGCCGTGATTACCCAGAACAAATATATCCGCGTCCATATCCGGCCAGCGGAAAGAGCGTTGCGGACCGCACGCGCGAGCGGCAGTCCCGATTCAACGTAGGGAACCCAGCGCCAGCGCAACCCGTCCAGCCGTTCCTGCAATTGCGCGCGGGCATCGCTGCGCACCGCCCACGCAATGGTATTCACGCAATGAACGTGAAGCACCACGGGGTGCGGCAATAGGGCATGCATGGCCGTTTCAAGCGACGCGCCCGGATATCGCTCGGCCGGATCGAGATCCCGCTGGAGGCACTCCGCATGCACGTCCGCCAGGTCTAAAGGGATCAGGATTTCATTTTGCAGGGCGTCCGCCATCCATCTTCCCGACGCTTTAATCCACAGGACGCCATCCAGCTTTATAGATGCGTTGCCGGTGCTGGCTTGTGCCAGCAGAGGATTGTTTCCCACTCGCTGGGTTAACTCGCGCAGCATTTGGAGTTCAACTTGGTTGGCCTGTGGCGTATCGCTTCTCATTGATTTCTCCTCCTTTCTCTCCTAGCCCAGTACCCGTAATGGTTCGTCAACTACTGGCGGCTCCGGTTTCGACCTGGCTTGGCCGATCCTGATCGACGCTTTGAAGATAGCTCCCACGGGGATGATTCCACCCAGCCGGTGTGCAGCTACGGCGGCCAGTCCCATGGAAGCGACGCATCCGCACGAACTGCAATCCGGGTCGCCGCCGAATTGACAGGGGACGATCTTGGTTTTCAAGTCCGCCGACAAAGTCTGCGTGGTAAGCGCGAAGACGCAATCGCGAGGGCTGGCGGGAGGCGTCGCAAACTGGCGGATCATTCCCTCCGGCATGTCCAGTTTGGGGAATGCCTGCCGCAGCGCGAGCATATCCGCGATGGCTTGCGCCCGTTCCTGCGGTTGCAGCATTTCCGGCAGCCGATCGCCGCGCTGCGGCGTGAACAAGCTGAACCAGACTTTGCGGATCTCCGGCCGGGGGGACCAGAACTCCAGAAATTCTCTCAAATAACCCGGCCGCTTCATCATCTGGCCGGTAACGGTGGAGTGAATGGTAATGTTTTGGCCGGCGATGTTCTTAAGGATGCGATCGTAGGTCGCCGGAGCGCGGCGAATGTCGTGTTCGGGCTGCAATCCGTCTATCGAAACCACCACATTCATGTGCGGCAACTCCGCCCAACTCGGGGCCAGAGGCCGGAACGCGCTGGTAACCACCTGCACATGGATTCCCCGGCTCAACAGCAGCGGGATCATTGTCTCCAGCTCGCGATACCGGACCAGGGGATCGCCGCCCACGATGGACAGATGCAAGGGCCGAATGCGATCGACCAATGCCAGAACTCCATCGATAAGCTCCTGGCCCTTGCGGTCGGCCAGGCTGCGCAGGGTTGCGCCGCCCCCCAGGTGCGCATCGTCATAGGCGTAGCATCCGGGGCATTGCAAGGGACACTCGCGGGTGATCTCGATCGAGAGCGAGGGCCGCTCTCCCCGAAGAATCTTGCGCCAGGCGCTGATAACTTCTGAAGTTTTCACCGAGATTCGATTCTCCTCACGCGGGACTTGTCATGCACGGGACAATGCCTGCAAAGCCCCTACCGCACAACCGATCAACCGGGTGCGGTTTTTTCAGAACACACTTTTGGCGAGGTTAGAGGGAAACGGGAGGAGACGGGTCGCCCGCGGCACTCACCCAAGCAATCTGATCACTGGGGCGGCTCGGTTGCACTGTTTCGATGAAATCGAATCGCCGGACCGGGAGGTAAACGGCGAGGCATGGCACGACACCGTGCAAGCGCTGTTCAGGGGAGGCATCCGGGACCTCAAGCAGCCCCACGATTTTGAGATCCGAGCTGTGCGGATTCACTGCGGGGGGATCGGGAACGGCGTCCACGGATGCCGCCACCATTAAGACGCTCAGCACCAACGCTATATACGCGAGCGATTTCATGGCGATCCCTACAGGACCTATCATAGCTGATTCGCTTTTAGGCCGCCGCGCGCACTTCGTCCCGGCTCGCCGGCGACCCAGCGCTCACGACCTCGCTATCGAGCGCCATGTATCCGCAGGCGATCACCACCAGGAACATGGTCAGCACCTCGCTGTCCCCAAGATTCACGTTGGTCACGCCATCGAGCAGGGTGGCAATCACAACTGCGATGCCGCCATGCAGCAGGAAGCGGCGATTATCGCGCCCCGGCGGCAGCGTGCGCAGGCCTCGCCAGAAATCGCACAGGATGCGCCCCATCAGCCATAAAAATACCAATAGCGTGGGAATGCCGCGCTCCGCCGCGTAGTGCAAATAGATGTTGTGCAGATGAATGTAGGACCCTACCGGCAGCGGCCGCGGAATATCGGCCGGAACGTATTCGTCGAAATGAATGCGCGGCATTTCAGGGCCCAGTCCCAGCCAGGGATGCCGTTCGATCATGCGCAGGCCGGTGCGCCAGGTGACTTTGCGAAAATCATTGGAATCGAGAGTGCTGGGCCGCAGGATGGAAGTGAAACGCTGGCGAATGACGCCCGGCGAGAGCAGAAAGCCCGCCGCGATCAGCACCGGCACCAGCATCACCACCCAGCGTCGCCAGAACCATAGCAGGTAGAGCGCTCCCGCCGCGGTTGCGATCCACACGCCGCGCGTCTCGGCGAGCAGCAGCCCCAGGGAGCTCACGAGCGCCACTACGATCCACAGCCACATCCGTTTGCGCGCTTCGGGAGCGAAGAACAGGAACGCCGCCAGCATCAGCAGCACGTACATTTCCTCGGCCGAGAAGGTGTACCAATGGCTCATGAACCCGGTAACCCGCTCGCCCACGTAATAGTTGTAAATGTCGCTATGGGCGGCGTGCGCCTGCTGCACTTTCCGGGCGAACTGCACGAAGCTGAGACCGGCACTGACGCTGCCGATCGCCGCCCAGCTCAGAAACAGCCAGCGGATGAGCGCCATGTCCCGCAGCAGCGAGAACACGATCAGCAGTTGAAAGAACACGTAGATTTTCTTGATCTGCGGCCAGCCTGCCGCCGGATTGCCGGAGAAGGCGATCGCGATCAGCGTTCCCAGCAGGAACAACCCCAGCGGCAGCTTGATCGGAGGCAGCCGCAACTTTTCTCTGGACAATAGCAACGCAAGCAGAGCCATTCCTAACAGGATTTGGGAAGGCGCGATGCCGAGGACGATCGCCACGGAGGACGCGAACGCCAGCCAACGCGCAGCTTGCAGAGCCCACGACGGCGATGATTCCGTGACGTCCATGTTGGACCTTATTATCCCAAAGCGCGGATTCTAGTAATGGAAACGATACTTCAACTGCAAATACACTTGCCGTGGATCGGCGTAATGGGTGCCACCGAAGGTCTCGCTGTTGTCGAGCAAGAAACGCCGGTTGGTCAGATTCAGCGCGGTCACCGATATCGTCAGAGTCTCCGAGATGGTCTTGCCCAAACTCAGATCGAATGTGGTATGCCCGGGCAAGTGCGCCGGCACTTCGCTCGATCCATCCGTGAAACCGGAACCGTAGTATAGATCGCCGCTGGCCATCACGCGATATGGAAGATTGAAGCTAAATCCGGCATGCAGCGTTTGCCGCTGGTCGTGGTCCAGCAGAAAATAGCCGCTCGCAGGCGGAGAAAAATCGGTCAGGCCGCCGTTCACCGCGCCGCTGCCCTCGGCGCGAGCGTAAGCGTAGCTGAGGTAGACTTCTCCGCGATGCAGCAGGCGTGGCGAGCGAACCGTCGCTTCCCATCCGTAGAGCCTGGCGCTATCGATGGTCAACGGGAAAAACAGGTTGGAGTTTCCGATGGCGTTGTGGTCGAAATAATTTCGCGCCCGCTGATGATAGTTGTTCACTTCGAAGGCCCAGCCGCGCAGAGGAATGGTAAGGCCGAACTGGTGCTCCTGATCCCGCTCACCGCGCAGCGGAATAAATCCCAGTCCCTCGCTAACCGCGAAATTGAGCAGCGGACCAGTGACGGTAGAAAGCGGCGGCGCTTGATAGTATGTGCCCCAAAAGCCACGCAGCACCCAATTGAGATGCGGAATGCGAATCGCACCGCCCAGGCGCGGGCTGGCCGCGTTCTCCGAAATCGCGCCCGCGAAATGCGTCAGCCGGGCTCCCGCGGTCAGCGTCAACCAGGAGAAGGCTTTATATTGATCTTCAAAGAACAGCGCCTCGAGCTGGCCGTTAGTGATCTTCTGGTTCGCCAACGCAAGTCCGGAACCGTCATTCGCGATCAGGTTTACCGATTCGTCGTCGTGCTGTCCGAAACCATAAAACCCCACGCTGGCGTTGTGACGCTGGGTAAGCAGGTTCAGCGCAACCTGCGCACCGCCATAACTCGATGCGCGGTGTTGCGTAGCGCTGAGAGGAGTATCCGTGGGGGCTCCGTCGTAGTTGGCACGGTTGAAGTGATAGAACGGCGAAGTGGTCAGGATGAGGCCCGGCCGGAACGTATGCAGCCAAGATAGACTGGCTACCGCATCGCGTTCGTTTTCCTGATCGCGAATGCCTGCCGCCTGCGCATCCGGATCATTCGGAATTTGATAGTCGTCGTTGCGCAATAATGATACCAAGCGGAACTGGTTGTTGGCGTCGCGGTTATAGATTAGAGTAGTCATCCCGCTCAGGCCCCAGCCGCGATCGTGCAGAATATCCGGACCCGGCGTGGAGAGCCCGTAGTCGCTGCGATTGCCGTTTACGCTGGCATAGTAGGCGAACTTTTCCGTATGGCTTCCGAAGTTCAATTGATCGTTGGTCTGGTGAAAGGTGCCGAAAGTGGTGACCAAGTCGCCTTCTTGATTCCGCTCAAAGCCAGTCCGCGGCACGGCGTTGAAGACGCCGTAAGTGCGGTCGCCATAGGATGGGGAATAGCCGCCGCGTTGTGCCTCCAGGTAATCGATGTCCTTGGGATCGATCTGCGGGCCGACGTTGCTGGCGATGTTGGTGTTGGGAATCGGCACGCCGTCGATGGCCCAGGTAACCTGGTGCCCGCCGCGCACGTGAAGCTGGTCGTGGGCGATCCAGGCGCCCGGAACGTAATCGGTGATCGCACTCAGGCTGTTGCTTAAGCTGGCGCCGGGCGTGCTGGCGATTTCACTGCGGCTGATCATGGTTGCGGGCGTCATCTGCTCCGCATTTACCGCCAGCGCAGATTCGGCGACCGTCACCGAGGACTGTAGCGTGCCGATCGCCAGTTGAAAATGCAAGACCGGACCACTGCTGGAGCCGACCACGATCTCTTGTGTCGCGGGTGCGAATCCATCATGCGTCACGGTCACCCGATAAGCTCCCACCGGTATGGACGCTACCTCGAATTCTCCATCTGCGCCGGTGACGACGGTTTGTGAATAATCCGACGTGCTGGATTTCACCACCACGGTGGCGCCTTTCATCGGACGATGATCCGGGTCATGCACAACTCCGCGCACCGACTCGAGGACCGCGGCTCGAATGAATGGCGGACATAGGCATAAGGAAATACAGATCGCAAGCCAAGACAATTTCACGGAGGCCTCCTGATGAGACATCGAGCCGGGCGCTAATCGTGGACGCAGTTCGCCCACCAACAAAATTGAGAAGAAGAATTAGGAAAGAGCCGGTGGAGGCCGCTGATGCAGGAAGGAGTCGAGAATCCAGCGCACGCCGGAAGCGCGCGTTGCGAGGATGAGTTTCTGGCGGTGATTCGGAAGCGGAAGTGAAACGCCGGAGAAGAGAACTCCGGCCGCAAAGGCCGAAGGCCCTGCTGCGGTTTGCGAACATCCCGGCGGACAATTGCTATCCGCGCGGAATCCAGGCCCGGAGGAATCGCCCGCCGCAGAATGATGGAGTGCACACGACTGCGCGCCGCCCTTGCGCTTGCAGCAAGCCATCTGGCACTGCGGTTCATCGGACAGCGCCAGCAAGGAGAGCACAGGGGCAGGCCCGAACAGCAGGATCAGCGCCAGACCAATAATCCGGTGCATCCAGTTCGCGGTTTGCCCGAGCCGGTTCATCGTTTTGAAGTATACAATACGGGGCCCGGCCTGCTCGATCAATCTTGATCCCAACCGCTTTCGAGTTCCGCGGGAATTAAGTCGGCCATTGCGGGCGTCGCGGAACGAGTCCGCAAGCGATTCAAGAGAAATACGACTCCCAGAGCGCCAGCGCCGGTGGCCAGCCATGGGGTCAAGAACAACCACACACCTTGGGAACCATCGGGAAGGGCGAGGATCTGTCTGGTGTATTGCTTCACGAGAACCACTTTGATCTCATCGTCGGTCCGCCCATCGAGAACCAGGGTGCGGATTTGGCCTCGTAGTTGGCGCGCGATCTCAGAATCATGGACTGTTAGATTCTCCTGCCAGCAGCAAGGCGAAATGAATGTGCTGAACAGCCGTTCCAGCCTGGGATCCTCGTTACCGAAATGGGCATGCGCCAAAGGCGCAAGGGCAAGAAAAGCAAAGGCAAATGTAGCTCGGATGCGACCCATGAGTCTGGCTCCTCTCAGAAGACTCCCCCAAACTCGGGGGCCTGTTTCTTAGACGCAGAACTCTCCGAGTTCTTCTCAATTGTTTTTGACATTCTGAAGGCAAATAGTCGCGATAGTGTAGGTAGTGACCAAGACAGACTGGCGACCCCTCCCCACTGCTACAGCCGGAATAATCGGAAAATGCTGGGGCTAGCAATACCGGCCAGCGCGGGCAATAAGCCGGGAGCAACGCCTTGGCGGCGAAATTCACCGTGCACCGCGTGCCCTCCCAAATAGAGGAAACTGCCGCCTGCGATCGCGAGCAGCGCGTTCAGCATATGCGGGCCAAAATGGGGCGCGAGTCCCAGCTCCAGCGCGGCTCCCGCTAACGTCGCCGATTCGGCGAGCAGACACCAGCCCAGCGCCGCCCGGCGCGATTCCATGGCGGCCCGGACGATGACGCCCAGAGCGACACCTTCCGGAATCTTGTGGATGGCGACGGCCAGCACGAAGGGCGTCCCCAGATGTGCCGACCCATTAGCCGCCGAAACGCTCCAGCCATCGAGCGCGCTGTGAATCGCGGCGGCGATCAGGAGCGGAGGCCCGAAACCGTGCAACTCGGCGGAGCAGAGATCGTGATCGTGAGGATGGGAACAGGCGGGGCACACGGGATGGATAAAGCGATCGATCGCCCAGAGCGCGGCAAAACCGGCGGCGATCCAGACGAACGCGTTCATCCAGCTTAAAGCGTCCGCCATTTCCGGCAGCACCCAGAAGATGGCCACCCCGATCAGGATGCCTCCACTGAAGGGCACAAGACGCTTCGACCAGGAATGCAGCGACGTCAGCCAGACGCCCGCAGTGGCGCTTAGGTAGGCGATTCCGGTGATGAACAGCGGCAGATAGAAATGCAGACAGGCTCCTGCGTGCTGAAGCTTGCAACGGCCGGAAGTGGCCACGCGACGGACACCTTCTCGGATGCTTTCATTGTAGCTTGCGGTTCGAAAATCAGCCTGCAACTCGGCCCGGGACGCCCTCGTTTTGCGTTGCCGACGAAATTGCTGTGCTATTCTGGAGGACGCTGACTTGGCAATGCGGGGACGTAGTTCAGTTGGTTAGAACGCCGGCCTGTCACGTCGGAGGTCGCGGGTTCGAGCCCCGTCGTCCCCGCCATTCTTTTCCTTTCCTTTCATAGATTTTGGTAGCGAGACACCGCCGGCGGTTTACCTCAGCCTGCCGTCACCTTGCATCGGGCGTATCCTTAGAGTTGAGTTGCATTCGAAGCCCAATCTCAAGGTAGTGGTGGTCATGCCGGCGTATAACGCCGCCAAGACACTGCACATGACCTATGCCGAACTGCCGCGCCAGTCGGTGGATCTGGTGATCGTGGTGGATGATGGCAGCTCCGACGAGACCGTGCAGATTGCACGCCAGCTTGGCCTGGAAATATTCGTCCACGACCGCAACTATGGTTATGGCGCGAATCAGAAGACGTGTTACCGGGAAGCGCTTCGCGCCGGAGCAGACATCGTGGTGATGGTGCATCCGGACTATCAGTACGACCCAACGCTATTGCCGGAAATGATTCGTCCCATCCAGACAGGCGAGGCCGACGTAGTCTTTGGCTCGCGCCTTCTCGGAGGGAATGCATTGCAGCAAGGGATGCCATGGTGGAAGTACCTTGCGAACCGCGCTCTCACCTGGGCGGAGAACAAGGTCTTTGGATTGAAGCTCGCGGAATATCATACCGGCTACCGTGCCTTCCGGCGCGCCACGCTCGAAGGCCTGACTTTGGAAATGAATTCCGATAGTTTTATATTCGACCAGGAAATCGTTGCGCAAATGGTGATTCAGGGCGCGCGCATCGCAGAGATACCGGTTCCGACCCGCTACTTTTCCCAAGCCTCATCCGCATCCTTTGTGCAGAGTTCGGTTTATGGAGTCTCCATCTTGTGGCTGTTGTTACGGTATGTGCTGCACGTCAACGGGATAGTCCGGCAGCGGCAGTTTGAAAGTCTGAGCGGGCGGTATGGAGCGGTTTCGACGTGAGTCTAGCGCGGCGCCCAACGCAGCGCGGCGGCCAAAAACCCCAGAGTTCCGAGCGCGATCAGCGCGCCGTGCGGGAGACGCATAGCTTTATCCGAGCTCACGTCTAGCTCGGGACTATCTTTGTAGGGCGCTCGGCCGCGGCCCAAGCTCGTGATGATGATCCCCAGATTGCCCAAGGTTTTGCGAAATCTCCCCTTCAAGGCCACCAAGAGAAGCCCAGCCATCGCGCCGGCGACGGAGGTCAGCACCAGGATACCGAGCCAGTTTTCCCAACCGGCCGCAGCGCCCACGGCGGCCATCAATTTGACGTCGCCCGCTCCCATGGCATGCAGCAGGTACAGAACGAAGTAGACACCGAACGCCAGGGCCAGTCCTTTAAGGGAAAGCACCAGACCGAACCACATTCCGACGGGCTGGTAAATAAACATATTTATAGCCACACCGAGCACCACTCCGGAAAGCGTCAGCCAGTTCGGGATGCGGCGGGTACGAATGTCCCAAATGGCGGCGACGATCACCAGAGCCTCCAGCAAGATCCGGATCGCGAGCGGAGGAAAGCTCATGAAAGCGAGGGTTCGGAAGCGGGCTCCGCTTTGGAAGCCGTGCGCGTGGAACCGCTCTCGGCGGCTTTAAGCAATTTGTAAAGGATCTTGTTGCTGTGCAGATTCGCTTCGACGTAATCGACGCCGGGGCCGGTGATCACGTAATCGCTGCCCTCATCTATCTGCAGAAAATTCCTCTCCTTCAAGTACCACATCGTGAACAACAAGTGCTCGCGTGGGAAAGACATGATGGATTCAAACTCAAGCAAGGAGATGCCAGGGTCTTCGGGATCGCTGCGCCGCCGGGCGTAGAGCAAGCACAAGATTCCCATGCGGCGATTGGCTTCGCCATCGACGCCAATTGTGAAATCTTTGGTCTCGAACAAGTCGATCGGCTTAGCGCGATATTCCTGGTAGAGCGAGTCATAGGAACTCCGCAGTTCAGCGCTGGAAAGGATATCGAAGGCCTGATTGAGCAGTACGAAGCGCTCCAGGTCGCCGGTTTCGGGGTTGTCGGGATGGTAGCGCTGTGCCAGCATTTTGTAAACCCGGTGAACCGTCTCAGGCTCGGCGTTGGGGCTGATCTGCAGGAGCTCGTAGTAATCGACAAAGCCGGAATCGGACATCTTTGATATTTCCTTGACTATACCGCTTCTGTCGTGGGATGCGATACTCGTTCACGACGTAACGGCTTGTATACTATAGCAATCGTGCTGCGCCCGCCGAAGCGCCAGGCCGCAATTCTGTTTACCAGGCACAGCGTCCTGCTTCTGGCAGTCATCGTTCTGTTCTCACTGATTCGGTTTCGCCTGCGTGATATGCCGCTCGAACGGGACGAGGGCGAATATGCATACGCGGGCCAGCTCCTGCTCCAAGGCATTCCGCCTTACCAACTTGTCTACAACATGAAATTGCCAGGGACTTATGCGGCATACGCTGCGATTTTCAGTGTGTTCGGGCAGAGCGCGCAGGCGGTCCATTTAGGGCTGCTCCTGGTGAACGTCGTTACCATCGTGTTGGTGGCAATGGTAGGGCGCCGCCTTTACGGAGCAACGGGCGGCCTGGCCGCCGGAGCCTGCTACGCGCTGCTTTCGACTTCGCCGAGTGTTCTGGGTTTTGCGACCCACGCCACGCATTTTGTAATGTTGGCGGCAGTGGCGGGAGCACTCCTGCTTTTAGAACCGGAACGCACGTCCCAATGGTTGCTTTTCACGGGCGGCGTTTTCATGGGCACCGCTATGCTCATGAAGCAGCCCGGCGCCGCTTTCATTGCTTTTGGAGCTGTGTACCTGGCCTGGAAGCGTCCACGGAGCCTACCGGTGTACCTGGCGGGCGCGACGCTGCCTCCTCTCCTGACCTGCCTGCTCATCTGGCGAGCCGGCGTCTTTGAGAGATTCTGGTTCTGGACGGTTACCTACGGAGCGCAATATGGCACCATCATCAGTCCCGCCAACGGGTTGCTGCGGCTGTATCGCACGTTGCCCTACGTGCTCGGCCCTTCCATCTGGCTTTGGATCCTGGCGGCGGTGGGGGCGTACAGGCTGGCGCGAACGGGGCGCTTATTTTTCCCACTCACTTTGCTGGGGTTCTCTTGCGCCGCGGTTTGCGCCGGATTCTATTTCCGCAACCACTATTTCGTGATGCTGCTCCCCGCCGTCTCGCTCCTGGCCGGGGCAAGTGTGGCAGGCCCGGCGGAAAGCGAATTTCGGCCCACTGCGGCGGTGGTATTGGTAGCGGGGATGGGAATCTCTATTTTTCTGCAACGCGATTACCTCTTCGAGTTAAGTCCGGTGCAGGCATTGGAGCGCACTTGGGTCGAGAGCACTTTTTCGGAAGCACCAAGAATCGGCCGCTATTTTCGCGAGCATTCATCGCCTTCTGCGCGGATTGCCGTACTCGGCTCGGAGCCTGAAGTCTATTTTTACGCAAGACGCCACTCCGCGACAGGCTACATCTATACGTATGGTCTGATGGAGCCGCAGCGCTACGCCAGAAGAATGCAAGAAGAAATGATCGCGGAGATCGAGCGCACTCAGCCGGAATACGTGGTTTATGTACATTCGCCCACCACGTGGGGCCGGCAGACGGCGTCCGATGACCGCATACTTACTTGGGCGGAGCAGCTTCTGGCCGCTCACTACGAACCTCTGGAAGCGGCCAGTTCGCCCAGTTTCCAAACCTTCCGGCGAAAGAGCTCCGCCGCCGGGCTCCAATCTGCGACAACATTTTAAGAGAGTACCGGCGCTTGGAGGCAGTCAGCGGCGGCGGTACAGCGTGTAGCGCGTGATCTCGGCCATCTTCTCATACTTCGAAAAGAACTGCGCGAAGCGGGGATCGCGCAGGAAGTAGTCCAAGTAGTCGAAATCGCCGTTGCGAAATCCTT
This sequence comes from Bryobacterales bacterium, assembly GCA_963779075.1. GTDB lineage: Bacteria > Acidobacteriota > Terriglobia > Bryobacterales > Bryobacteraceae > Palsa-187. The sequence goes on along the minus strand of CAVZWS010000003.1, from coordinate 43,224 downwards.
CTTTTTGGTCTCCGGTTTCGACGACGATCAGTTGCGGCGGATGGAGATCCACATCCTGGTTCAAGGAATCGATGAGATACCGTTCGTATACATCCATCTCTTGGCGCGAGCGATAAGGATGGGGATTGTCTGCTGCCGGTTTCTCTGGATAAAAACCGCCCAGAGTCCACATGTTGGGGAATCGCCACGCCAGACTTGCGCCTGAATAATTGATCAACGGGGAACTCACCCACAGCGAGGTAGCGAGCACCAGGATCGGCTTCCTATCAGCTTCGCGTTTCACAACCGGCAATAGAGGGCCGGTCATTTTGGGCATCTTGTGACTTTGAGTACCTTGTGCGATTCCCAGCGCCAAAACCGCTGCGGTCAGTGCGTATGCAAGGTATCTTTGAGTGTTGCGGCTCGCAGCCCTGGCGCCATCCAGGAACAGCGTAGTGAGAGCCAGGATCGCCATCACGCCGATGGGATAGTAATGATAAGCGTAACCCTCCCGCTGGTACAGCATGACAAACGCCATCGACCACCCGACAGCCAGAATCAGGTTCCTCAGTTTCGATAATGGCTGCCGCGAATCCGAGCTCACACTGAGGATGGTGGCCACAATCAGCAGGAACAGCGTCCCGTTCAAGCAAACCCGGAGAAGGCTTTGCTGAAAATTATGATAAGTGGCGAGCGCCATTCGCACGATGAACACGTACCTGGGGAAAAACGCGATCGTGCTTAGAGCCGTGGCCGCCTCTACAGCGGCGATCGCTATATTATCCAGGCGAAATACCTGCGCGCGCCGGCGCCTGGAAACCAGGTTCATGAGTTGAACCATGCAGTAAACGGCGATGAAATAGGGTTTCATCGAGATGCCAATCCCGGCCATGAGTCCGTCCACAATCTGCCCTCTTCTGGAGCGAACCTCAGAGTCACTGCTTGAAGCGAAGAGCCAGGGCAGGATCATGCAAGTAAGAATGTGCTCCCGCTCTCCGAACATGTCCTTCACGTACGGAAGCAGGCAGTATGTAACCATCACCGTTAGCAACGGTGCGGCGATGGGCTGGTCCGGGAAAAGGCGGCTGAGAATCCTGCTGGTGCGATAGATCACGAGTAGGATGATCAGAGTGAGCGTAAGGAGGAACGCTGGTTCCGGCGCGAGCCCAACCATCTTTCCCAGCGCCGCGCACACGGCGCCAAATAGATAAGGCGGGGGTGCGTTGGGGTCGACGATGTCGCGGTAGAGCCGGGCGCCGTGCAGCAAGAGATTGCCGGAGTAGGCAAAGAAGCCGGTATCGCCGTTAATCGGATTCAGAAACAACCAGGGAACGAAAAAGACAACCAGCAACCCGGCAGCGATCCAATAAGGGATCGAATCGCGCAGCGAAAGACGGGATACTGGTTGCCGATCCTTAAGACCGATGGTCATCGGCGTTCTCGATCAAGACACTGCGCCTACCCAGGCAATAATATCGTCTTTGGCAGCCGTCACGCTCATTACTGGCGCCGGGCTGGGATGGCGACGGGCCCGATGTGCCGGAAGAATCGCCGGTATCAACCGGCAAGAGAAGCGGGCTGTTGTATGCTGCTTGAAGCGGGCATAGAGGCGGCCGGTATTCTCCTCGACGCCGCCTGAATCTTGGCCAGTTCATGAACGCACATCTTCCTCCTCTTCCCGCTATTGCCCGTTCACCCACGCGACCCCTTGCGGCTGCCTTGTGCTTGATCGGTCTCGCAGTAAATTGTGTGATTGTGGGCCCTGCCGCTTTCCATAGTGCGTTTCAAGGGCGAAACGATTTTAAGCTGTTTTATATTGGCGGGAAGCTCGCAGGCAGTAGAAGTCTATACGACGAGAACCGGGTACTGGAGGCCCAGCGTGCGACTTTCGGAGAATCCAACCGGAAGCTCATGCCGGTTCGCCTTCCGTTTTACTATGTATTCCTTTCGCCGCTTGCGCGCCTGCCCTATAAATTGGCGCTTTTGCTTTGGACCGCAAGTAACATATTGGCAGTCGTATTATTCGTCCGCCTGTACCCTATTGGGACCAGAACTCATCTCGCGATCGCGTGTTGTTGGTCGCTCCCTCTGTTATTTAGTATTGTCATTGGGCAAGACCTTGGGTTCATTTTGTTGCTCTTGAGTGCGACGCTTCGTACCCTTCACGCCGGGAGGCGTTTGCTCGCTGGGTTGATACTTTCGCTCTGTTTGATAAAGTTCAATCTCGTTCTGCTAGTGCCCGTATTATTTCTTGGAAAACGCGAATGGCGTCTCGCGTCAGGGTTCTTCCTGGGAGCGTTGCTTCTATTAACAGTTTCATTTGCCGGCGGCGGCAACTGGGTTCCATCCTATACTTCCTTAATCCTGGATCCGGCGGTAAGTCCAGGTTCATTTCTGATGCCGAACCTCCATAGCATGGTCGCCAATATCCCAGGCAGAGAATTCGTGGAATTCTTTCTCTCTTTCACCGTCATCGCCGCCGTGTGGTGCATCGTGCGCCGAGCGCATTTCGATGTGGCGCTGGCTGCAACTCTGGTGGGAAGCATCCTGTTGACCCGCCATGTTTATGTGCAGGACTGCGCGATCCTGATTGGCTCGCTGGTTACGTTATTTGAGCGTTTTGCTACCCCGGTCGTTCGTACCTGTTCGTTTGTCCTGCTTCTTCCGCTTGCCTATGTGCTGAACTTCATTCAAGGGGGAGTGACAGTCGCGGCATTGCTTCTCATCCTGCTAACCGCGCTAGCGGTTGCAGAAGTACGTACGGCGTCGAGGGAAGTTGCTGGCGGCACCGGGAGTGCTGCATTGTGTCCATGAAAACGCCGGCGATTGCGGCTTTGACCTTGAGCGCCTTCCAGCTCGCGAGATTCCTCGCCTTCTGGGCGTCCGCTTAGAAATGGTCTGTCGCAGGCAGCCGAACCAGGCAGGTGATTTCGCCGGCGCCCAATTTTCGCAATTCGAACAAGGCGTCCCCTTGCTTCGGTGCGCAGACTGTGTAGAGCGGCGCCTCCCCGGGGGTGACGATGTGTTCGCCGCTTCGTATCTCGCTTACCGTGGTCATATCGCTTGCCACTACGCCGTTTGAGCCGGAAACGCGGACCCGGAACGCTACGCTCGGCGGCTCATAGTTCCCGTAATCAAAGCAGCGCCCGAGGCAAGCAGCCGCAGCGACATGTTCCAATCCGTTCAGGCGCCAACTCGCGGAATCCAGGAGCGCGGCGGCCACGCGTGAGCCTGGCGGCAGGTTTGAGACTAGGCCGGCCAGATTCGCCTCTACCCGGTTCAGCGACCTTGCATCCAAGTACATCATGGTAAAGAATATGCTGGCCAGCAAGCCGGAAACGCGAGTCAAACTTCGCCCGTGTGCTCCGCCGGCCACCACCGCGCAAAGCAAAATTGCAATGAATAGCGAAATCCGGTACGGCATGAACTCAAGCGGCATCTTGTACTGAGGGAACAGAATCATCTTCGGCATCAAGATGTAAGCCAGGATAGTCAACCCCCAAACATGGATCACCGCATCGTCCAGGATGGATCGCCGGTTCAATCGCTCGAGAAACAAAACCGACCAGACGATCAAAACTCCGCAGACCACGATCGCATATTCGGGACCGTACAGCCAAGACTGGCCGGTTCCTGTTATTCCCAATGCCGCTTCTAAAGACACCAGGCTCCCCAGAGACCACTGATTGGCAGGAAAACGCGCGAGCAAGGCGAATTGCACCAAGATCAGCAGGCACGCTGCTCCTAAGAAAACCAGTGCTCTCTGAGATTGTTGAGCCATCCGCACCCCGTGCGCATACAGCAGGGCCGCGAACGCCCAGGCGAGCGGAAGGGTGTGTGCCAAGAGCGCCAGTACCGCAAGTGGAACCGCGAGCCAGCACCAGGGAAGCCGGGGTCGCCACAGCAAAGCCAGCATCCATAGACTGAGTGCAGTGGATATATAGAAGTTCAGGAAACCAATATGGAAGACCAGCCCGTAAGCGATCATTCCCAGACTCGGCGCGATGATCCAGCACCGCTGACCCGTAGCGGCGGCCACGAAATAGAATGCTCCCCAGAAGAAGATCTCGACTGCGGACCCGACCACGATGCGTTCGGTTGCGGAAGGACCGAGTCGATATAACAGTTCTTCGGAGACCCAGTCGGCTAGAACATTGGTTATGGGATGCGCCAGACTTAACTGCGCTGGTAAGTTGCCTTGCTCGATTTGTCCTGCCAACCACGCATTATAAAAATGGCTCGGCAGATCGCCGGCCATTATGTGGGGTTGCCAGAAGCAGGGAACCAGCAGCAACAGTGCCACCATGGCGAACAGCGCCCGCTCGGTAGAAGGCGATAGCGGGTGCGCTCCCGGTTTTGCGCGGGGTGGGGGCTCCGGGTAAGCTTCCCTCGACATGGCTTCCTCCGACCAACACGCGGAGCGCGAGGCCCCGCACGATTCCCATACATTTGCGAAACTACGATAACGCAGGTATTACCGGGACAAGCGCAATCCTGCAAGTTCGGGCAGAACCGCGAAGCTACTAGCGACGTTCTCGATCCGCTCTCCGCGTTGCGGGATCAATTGCTCGGCTAAGTTCTGCACACCAGCTGTCAGTTGCAAGTAGCCGATGCGCGCCGGGTCCAGCCCCATGATACGGCAGCAGGTGGCATCTACCGACACCGGGCTCGCTCCCGCCACGACCACACCGCTGCTGCGCGGCGTGCCTTGAATCGGACCGTTTCCTTCCATCCCAACGATCCCGTCGACAATGGCAAAAGTCTTGGGAAATAGCGCGTGCAAGTCGGCGATGCATTGGTGAATGCCGGCCCAGTGCAGCACGTTCTTGGGCCACCCATACACTCCGCCCGGCACCACCCCGAACAGATTCTTCATGCTCAACGTCGCGCCGGCCCAATGATGCGTTTTGAGTTTGGGCATCGAGACCAGCAGGTCGCATCCGAGGATGGTGTTGGGCAGAGTACAGCGATTTGAGGTTTGAGATTGCGGACGCACTAAATCGACGCTGGTGATCTCGTCCAAATTGAGGTCGGTAAAGAGCGACTCGAATTTGGGCACCGTGGCAAAGTATCCGCTGGCGTCCGCCAGATCCAAAGTGACGCGGCGATGGCCTGGCCCTTCGGCGATGCGGACGTCCGCCGCGCCCGCCGCGCGAAACGCTTCGAGCGCGGCGTGCACCAGCTTGGGATTCGTATTGATCACCGTGTGGGCGTCGAACTCGACCAAGTTCGGCTTCAACACCACGCGCTTGCCGCGGACTTCCAGAGCATGCTCGCGATGATCCGCCGCACCAGATCGTAAAGTTCTTCCGAATAGGTGGCGGCGCGATAAATCGAAACCGGCGCCCACGCCTGCTGTCCTTGGCGGCTTGGACAACTCTCCAGCGTGCCCGCTGCTGCGACGCCTGCCGCAACGGCGGCTTTGGTCCAGGCGCGCCGCGTGGGCTCGAGTGATTTTTGCCGGTTCATACGTCGAGGAACGAATTTCGTCCCGACTCGGGCTGCATCGGCGAGCGCTGCCAGCGCAATTTCCATCACGCCGCCATGCGTGGCGGAGGCGTTCGAGCTGTACGCAGCCGGCAGAGGAGAGCGGCCATGCGCCCCGAGACCCAGTCGGAGCCAACTAACGCCTTCGCTCGACTGGCACGCGGCAAGATGCCGTTCGCCCCGCGCCAAACCCTGGGTCACCTTCGGGTCATCTATGCCATGCAGGGCCAGCAACGCCAGGCCGGTGGTCTCCGGATAGGAATCCGAATCGTAGCCCAGGGCGCGCGTGGAGCCGTGATTCCAACCGCCATCGCGGCAGCGCCGCGCCAGCAGATAACCGCGGCCTTCGTGATGCGCTTTTTCAGATCCGAAGGGTCTGCCGGCCCGCCGCCGCTTTCGCCATCTTTTCAAGGCGAGAACCGAGAACGCGGTGGGTCCGACCCATGCGGCCGTTCCGGGATACCAGGCCAGCCGTCGAAACTCATGGAATCGCTCGTCGAGGAGTCCGCGCCCAGCATCCATAGGCGAAGCCGGAACACCCAGCCGGATTCGCGCCCAGTCTGTTCAACCGTCCAGGCCTCAGCGCGCGGGAACGATCGAAGCCTTCGGTTCCAGGGGGAAGCAACAACGTTAGCGCCGTGACCCAAGTGCTTTCATTCACCGATTCGCGCGGCGCAAAACCGCCATCCGGCCGCTGGCAGCGGCTGCAGCCACTCCATGCCTCGGCGCACCTCGGCCTCGTGGCCCGCTCCGCTCGCCGCGAGGGCCAAGAGGGCGTAACATGTCGGTTCCGTCCATGAGCCGCCACGGTAAGTAACTCCATCCGCCATCGGCATTTTGACGGCCCAGCAGATCCTCCGAATACTGCATGATCTGGGGCTATTGAAGCAGCCTGAGAGAGCCCTAACACCTTAGTTCTAGCGGCGCTTTTTACGGCGGCTGCGTCGCATCAAATACAGGACCAGCACTAAGGCCGCGGCTGATCCATAGAATCGCCTGCAGTGTGTTCTTACTCATTTATGCGCGTCACTCCTTAATTTATCGATCAGCGCCTCATTCACGCCCGTTTGAAATTCTTGCATGAGCGGGAACAGGTACTTGAATACTTGTAGCAGACCCGGACCAGCCACCACAATGAGCATGGCAGGCAAAATCAGGAAGAAGATGGGGAAAACCAGCTTAACGCCGACTTTCGCGGCGCGCTCTTCGGCTTCCTGCCGGCGGCGCACGCGCATAAAATCCGAGTGAGTTCGCAAGGAATCCGCGATGCTGGTGCCGAACCGGTCGGTCTGAATCATGACCGCCACCAGCTTGCTTAGCTCCGGTTCGCCGGTGCGATCAGCCAGCCCGCGCAATGCTTCCGCGCGCCGCTTCCCGCCGCGAATCTCCAGATTGACCAATTCAACTTCCTTGCTGATATCGGGATGCACGTCCATCAATTCGCTGGACACGTGCTGCATGGCCTGATCCAGCGCCAATCCGGCTTCGACGCACACTACGATCAGATCCAGAGTATCCGGCAGACCTTCGCGGATCCGCTGCTGGCGGGCGCTCACCAAGTAATCCAGCAAAAGCTCGGACCAAACCACCCGGCGAACCCGGCGGCGATCGGGAACACGATGCTCAGTATCGGATTGGATGTGATGCTGGTGCGGAACAATGAGTGCCAGGCCTAGCAGCGCCACCACGGATAGCGCGCGCAGTCCGAAGTAAATCCACACCGCGTTATCCGAGCGGAATCCGGCCGCGATCAGGTCATGGCGGACGATCGACTCGTCGTCTTCGCTGATCGGAACCGCGTGGCCCAGTTGCTCGACCAGCGTTACGACTACGTTTAGCTCGCCGGCTTCGGTGCGGTCGACCTGAGGCAGGCCCACAGATGCGGGACCGCCGAGCTGTTCATACACCCGGCCGGGACGCGCGTAGAACCGATATCCCAGGTACAGAATGAAATCCCAGCAAAGCCAGCGAAAACAAAAATGGAAATAAGGATGGATGCCATGGCTTCACACCTTGATATTTACGATTTTCCGCATGATGAGGTAGCCCAGGATCTGGAAGATCACCGCAGCGACGATCATGTACTTCCCGTCCGGATCTTTGGCCATCGTCGAAAGATAATCCGGGGCCACAAAATTCAGCAGCAAATATCATGACCATGCGGCAGGACGGTCAGCACCATGCTGGTCAAGCGGCCGTGGGCGCTAGCTGCTTTCACCTGGCCTCGCAGCCGGAAGCGCTCGCGAATCAGGAAGGCCAGACGCGTCAGAACCTCGCTCAGATTGCCGCCGGTTTGGCGCTGCAGAGCAACCGACGAAATGAACAAGCGCACGTCCAGCAGAGGCACGCGCTTGCCGAAATTGGCCATGGCCGTTTCAATGCGGGCTCCCAGGTTGTGCTCGGCGAACAGCGCGCGGAACTCCTGGCCCATGGGGTCGGGCATTTCCGCGCCAATCATTTCCAGGCTGATCGAAAAAGCGTGCCCGGCGCGCATCGAGCGCGCCAGAAAGTCCAGTGCTTCCGGAAGCTGCTCCTCCATTAGCTTTAGACGAGAGCTGCGCTTGTAGCGAACATAGAACAGCGGCAATCCACCCAGCACAAAGCCAAATGCCAGCACGCTTGCCAACCCGAATCCCAGCGGCTGGAGCACATAACCCAGCACGGCCCCCAACAAGCGCCTACCGCCATCGCCACCAACAGGTGGCTGGGAGCCCACAGCAAGCCAGCTTGCTGCAGCATGGTCTGAATACCGCCCTGCAGCTGCGAGCGTTCGAGGAATGCGTCCAGCAGATCGCGGTTCGTGGGAGCCACCAGGATGGACGTCTCGACCTCTTCGACTTTGGCCGGTGCTCGGGTTCAGGATCGTTTCCATCTGCTTCTTTCCGCGCAGTTCCAGGAAACGCGAACCCAGTCCCACCGATACCATCAAAACGGCGAACAAAACCAGAAAAATAACAATGCCAATGACGGGTGTCATGACTGCGGGACTCCCAGCTCCACCACGGTTTGGAACAGCGTAGCGGGAATTTGCACACCGGAAGCCCGCAACTGCTCGTAAAACCGCGGGCGGATACCAGTGGCCCGAAAGCGTCCGGTGACCCGGCCCTTTTCGGTCAATCCGGTTCTCTCAAATACGAAAATATCCTGCATGGTGATCAGATCGCCTTCCATTCCCACGCACTCGGTAAGCGCCACCACGCGCCGCGCGCCATCGCTCATACGCGCGATTTGAATCACCAGGTCGATTGCGGAGCTGACCTGTTGCCGGATCGCGCGCATTCCCATATTCGCGTTGGCCATGCCCACCATGACCTCCAGGCGTCCGAAGGCGTCGCGCGGGGAGTTCGCGTGAATGGTGGTCAATGACCCGTCATGACCCGTATTCATGGCCTGCAGCATGTCCAGCGCCTCTTCGCCGCGGACTTCGCCAACGATGATGCGATCCGGACGCATACGCAAAGCGTTGATCACCAGTTCGCGAATGCGGATGGCGCCGCTGCCTTCGATGTTGGGCGGCCGCGTCTCCATCCGCGCCACGTGCTCCTGGCGTAATTTAAGCTCAGCGGCGTCTTCAATGGTAACGATGCGCTCGTCCTCAGAGATGAAGCTGGACATCACGTTCAACAAGGTGGTTTTCCCGGCGCCAGTGCCACCCGAAATCAAGATGTTGAGCCGCGCCTTGACGCACGCCTTGCAGAGTTCCATCATCCCCTCGGTCAAGGTGAGGATCCGCACCAGGTCCTCGGCTTTGAGGGGGTCGCGCCCGAAGCGGCGGATCGAGAGCAACGGACCGTCCACCGCCACCGGCGGAATCGCCGCGTTGACGCGCGATCCATCCGGCAGCCGCGCGTCCACCAGCGGCGAGGATTCGTCCACGCGCCGGCCCACTCGGGCCACAATCTTTTCGATGATCCGCATCAGGTGCTGATTGTCTTTGAACTGAACCGGAGTCTTATAGAGTTTGCCAGCCCGTTCGATATACACCAGCTTGGGAGTGGTCACCAGAATGTCTGAAATGGTGGGATCGGCCAGCAGCGGTTCGAGCGGTCCCAATCCGAATACTTCGTCCAGGACTTCGCCAATGATGCGATCCTTCTCCATCATGGTCAGCGGGGTTTTTTCGTCTTCCACCAGGCGAGCTACCGCCGAGCGTACTTCCGAACGCACCCGGTCCACGGCCACGCTTGAGAGCATCTCCAGATTGATCCGGTCGAGCAGCTTCCGGTGCAGAATGAATTTCAGGTCCTGATACTGCGGACTGAATTCCGACTGCGAAAACAACCGGTCCACCCAGGCCGATTCTGTGTGCACCAAGGCGTTTGAGTTAACTCCCATTTACTGCTTATCCTCTCTACAACAACGAAAATCTGTCCAAACTGCGAAGAATCTATCCAAACAGGGAAAATCGCCTTTTCTTGGTTTCCGGGAGGCCGGCGATTCTGCCCGCGAGCCTCGCAAAATCCGTGCTCGCCTCGCTCGAATCACCTACCAGCCGCCCTTCGCTGAAAGCTTCGTAAAGGGCGTCGAAATCATTGACCACGGTTGCGAACACCGGTACTCCCAGCATGGTCTCGAGTTCGTCGAAAGTCACATCGACCCGCTTGGTGGTGCGGTTTAGAACCAACCGCAAATGCGATCGCGAATACCCAGCATCCAGCAGCACTTGCACCACCTGCTTGGCTTGATGCAACGCCGGAACCTCCGGCGTGGTCACCAGATAAGTCTCATCCGCCATATCCAGGATCGAAAGTGTTGCCGGATTCACGTTGCGCCCCAGATCCAGCAGGGTCCAGTCATAGAGCGTCCGGGCGAACGCCACCACTTGCTTCACGTGACCAGCCGGCAATTGTTTGGCTGCCGGCGACGTAGGCGCGTTCATGATCTCCAGATTGGGGATGCCGTTCGATATCAACCCATGCCAATAACTTGGATCCAGCCGCTGCAGGCTGTTCACGGCGTCCGCCAGCGAGTACGCGGGCGAGGTTTTCATTAGGAACCCCACCATGCCGGCCTGCAAATCCAGATCCGCCAGCAGAATCTTGCCGGTGTTCTGCCGCGCCATTTCTGCGGCCACATGGCATGCGATGGTGGTGGCGCCGCATCCGCCCTTGGCGGAAAGGAAGGCGATAATCTTGCCGCCGCGCAAACTGCTCTTGCCGGCCTTTTCCTTAGTCTGCCCGAGCCGGTCCAAGGCTGCCACCAGGGGGTCGACCACCGGCGGATAGAGGTACTCGCTCACCCCGGCCCGCAGCGCCTTCAGGATGTCATCCGGATGCGCCGCGTTGTTCAGCACGAAAACCGCCGGCTGCGAGCTGGTGGACCGCAGCCGCTGCACGATTTCTTCGAGGGGCTCGCGCAGTTTCGTGATGTCCAGCAGTATTACGTCCGGTTGCATGCGATCCAGGCGTTCGAGAAACGGACCCCAATCCTCGGGCACTTCGGATGCTTCAAAAGCGAGACGGATCGGCAGCGGGGCTAGGGCTGTCTTGACCTCTCCCCACAACTCTTTGCTTTCGACAATCAGTCCGGCTGTAATCGGATACATTCAAATCCCTTCTATTTTGAAGCCGGCGCGCTGGTCGTCGGCGTCAGAGGCGCTGGAGTCGGAGGTGCTGCCGACGATGGCGGCGCATTATTCATTTGCGGTGGCGCCTGACCTGGCTGCGGAGCCAATACCGCCGGTATAAACTGCAACTGCGGCGTCGCCGAGCCCTGCGCGGCCACCGCCGAGGTGGTCTGCATCGCCTTGATCAAATCCTCGACCGGCATGCTCGGTGGGGGCGCCTTGGTTAATGGCACCGGCCCCGTCACATCCATCCCGGGCTGCTGGGGCGAGTTCGAAGATGTATTCGGCGGGATAAAGTCTCCCGGATACTTGAGCCCCGGAAGAGGCTGTCCCTTGGGAATCGGCCGCACCAGTTCCGGCGTTACCATCACTAACAGTTCCGAATTGTTTTTGGTGATCTGGCGGGAACGGAATAAGTTTCCAAAGAACGGAATATCGCCCAGGCCAGGCACCTTATTGAAGGTTTCTGTGTCCCGGTTGTCCAGCAGTCCGCCAATCGCGAAGGTCTGTCCCTCTTCCAATTCAATTTCGGTCGACATCCTTCGCGTGCTCAGCGCTGGGATGGTGAAGCCTTGGAAGATCAGTCCGTTCGCGAAGTCCAGGGAACTGACCTCCGGAGTCACGGCCAAACGAATAGTCCCGCGAGGCGTGATGGTCGGAGTGAAATTGATGCGCACGCCAAACTCGCGGAATTGAATGGTCACCGCGCCGAGACCGCCGCCTCCTCCCTGCAGGTTGGGGAACGGGAACTCACCGCCGGCCAAAAAGCTGGCATTGTGTCCGTCAATGGCGAGAACATTAGGCTCCGCCAAGATCTGCAACAAATTGCGGGCTTCCAGCGCGGCGATGGTGGCTCCCAAATTTAGGTCCGGCCGGAACAGGAAAAGATTGAGCGGATTTGGCACCGTGGCGGTGGGAACTGCTCCCTCCGCCGATACTCGCGATAGTGGGGGGTTGAAACTGCCCAGTCTGCAGTTTGGCCCACCGTGTTCGTAGCGCCTAGGCTGAAAAGATTAATCCCGAGCTGCTTGGTGGCAGAACGATCCACGTCGGCGAACTTCACTTTCAACAAGATCTGCGCGTCTGTTCCCGGTATGTTTACCCGCAAGAGATTGACCGGCTTGCCGAGTGTGGAAGCAATATCCACGGCGCGCTGCGCCGCCGTGAGCGTCGGCACGGTCCCGCGCAGGAACACGTTGTCGCCTTCCATGCTGATGGTCACCTTATCGTCGCCGCCCAATTCCTCCGCCATTTCCCGGCGGATGCCATCCAGCCGGGTCTCATTGCGCTGCACCGTAAGGTCGAAAAACAGTCGGTTGCCGCCCTGCTTGCCAGATAATCAAACTGGTTTCCCCAGGCGCCAGCCCGTTCAACATCAGCTCGTGCGGGGAAATCGCCACCGCTTCCGCCAGAGCGCCGTTGGAAACGGCAATGCGCTCGATGGTCTGCGGCGAATCCACCAGCACCGATTTACCGACCGTGACAGAAAGTTCCCGCGACGCTGTCGTCTGGCTGGGAGCGTTATCCTGCGCAACCGCGTACTGCCCCAGACCTAGCGACGCAACTAGCCAGGAAAAAACTAGCGCGAAAACTCATTTCGCTGCCTCCGAAGTTTTACCTTTTTCTTCTGCATCGAATTTCTGTTCCACTTTTCTGGACCCGTGAATCACCTCCACGTTAATCGGTGGAGGGGGCGGTGGCACTACCACCTTGGCAGGCGGTGGGCGGCGGCGGGGTCTCCGCACCTGACGCGCTGCAGTTCCCGCGGCTGGAGTCGTCCCCGGCGGAGGCGCCACTCCGCCGCTGAATAAGTACGCCATCGCTGTTCCCGGAGGTTTGGCCTCCACTTTGTCGGTAGGATTGCGCAGCACCAGTTGTATCCGCGCCTCATTGCTGGCCAGGCTCATAATTTCGGCCTGGGCAGGCGTCAACAGCAGGTTCACCGTGGGAACGCTCACCGGCTTGCCCTCGGCGTCCTTCTGAATCGTTGCGCCGGCCGACAGAATTTCCACGTTCTGCAGCAGGGTCTTGGTTACCGTCCCCACGGCCTGATTTCCACCCGGAGGATTGCCGGCAATCAAAACATCGACGTGCGATCCCGCCGCAGCGAATCCCGATACCGCCACGACATCGTTCACGCGGATCGCCACCGCTCGCATGCCTTGGGGAATCATAGAGGCCAGACCCGCTCCGGCGCCCGGCTTCGACACCCGGTTCTCCACGAGCGGCTCGCCCTCGTAGATGGGTTCGATCACCCCCCGGTTGACCGCATCCTCGGATCTTAGTTATGGTGCCGGCAGGCACGGGCCCGTTCCAATCGGCCACCTTGATATCCACGTCTTTTATCAAGTCCCCGCTCGCCAGGTTGTGGGTCGCGACGATAACCTTGCTGCTTGGAGCCACTTTGCTGGCCGCCAATTGGGCGGAAATCAGCCGATACAGCACGGCGCTCGCGGCGCCGGAAACTACGAGCGCGAATAAGACAACAAATACTAGACGTTGCTTCACTGAATTAGCTCCCTGAACAATTAGACGTACAGTTGGCCGCTGCCAGACGGCTGTTGGCGAGGCTCCAGATACTACCGATCGTCGTTCCCATGGCTATAAACGTCGCGGCGCCCACCAGGCAGACGAACGCCAGCAGCAGGGAGTACTCCACCAGATCCTGCCCTCCCTGATCCTGTAAAAACCACCGCCCTCGCATAAGTCTTCTCCCTAAGCTTAAATTCGCCGGCTTCACGAGCTTGAAGCATTGGCGGCGCTGTAAGCTTGCGATAACGAAGTATTCGCTGTACTCCAGATAGAGGCAATGGCCCTGCCCACTCCGATAAACAGCGCAGCGGACGCCAGACACACAAACGCCAACAGCAACGAATATTCCACCAAATCCTGTCCGCTTTCATCTCCGTAGAACAGCTTCCAGCGCCGCATCCTTTTGTCCTCCATTCATTTTTGCTCGACCGGCAACCGGTTCCTAGCTTGTTGCGGCGTTTGCTACTTGGCCAGCATTGGTCATTACCAAGTTGGTATCGACCCAGATATTCGCCATCGACTTACCGGCGCCAATAAACAATGCCGCCGAAGCCAGGCAAACAAACGCCAGCAACAGAGTGTATTCCACTAAGTCCTGGCCTTCCTCCGCCCGTAAGAACCGATTCATAAGTTCTTGCATGAAATTCTTCCTCCTTTCCAACCGTCAGATCTAATTCCTCGAACGGGCCAACGCAACTCCAACCTGGAACGATAGCTCCAATCGCATTACGTCAACCCGTCCGATGTCTTTTCGTAACACCTAGCTGGCTGTTACGGCGTTGGCTACTTGTCCCGCATTGGTCACGATGAGGTTGGTATCCACCCAGATGTTCGCCATCGACTTACCGGCGCCGATGAACAGCGCGGCCGAAGCCAGGCACACAAATGCCAGCAGCAGGGTGTACTCTACCAAGTCCTGGCCTTGCTCCTCACGAACGAAACGTAACAATAGTTGCTTCACAGGTTTAGTTCTCCTCCACTTTAATTGGCCGATCCCTGAGGATCCCTGATTTGACAGAAGTGATCTCAGGATCACCGCCACCTATTCCACCGTTGTTTACGGTGAAAACTTGTTCCATCCTCGCTTCCGCAAGCGCGGCCGGGCGGAAAACGATGGCCATGCCATCGTCGTAAGCCACGCGCCAGCGCCGGGACTCCTTCAATGCGCCGCTGAGCGCGGCGTCGCAAGGCAGGAGGATGGTGTCCACTCCATAGCGATCGAGCGTCTGCTGCCAGTTGTACTTGACTTCGAGCACGTCAATGTAATCCTGGCCGAACTTTCCGCCGTAGAAATCGCTGCGTCCGTCGACAAAAACCTTAAAACCCCGGGGAGACAGTTTGTAAATCAAATAATCTCCCCACTCGTCATGCGTAAAAATCCGCTGGTTGGGCTCAAACAATTTGTTGGGCACCAGCTGAGGCTCCGCAGCCGCGGCAAAATGAACCGTCCGACCTGAGCTTGCCCCGGACGCCGGCGGCCTCATCCGAATTGGGTTGAGCCACGCCGGATTGAGCGCCGCCAAGGCTCTTTCCGGATAATCGTGGGGATCGTACTCCGCTTTGAACTTTATCCCCGCCGAAGGCGATTCCATGCCCGCCACGAAAAGCAACATCACCACCGTGGGCACCACGTGCAGGCGCCAGGGACGCTCGATCGGAACCAACTCTTCGCCAATCTCGACAAAAGTGCCGGCTAAAGCTCTGATCCATCCCGCGACCGGACCCTCAGCCAACGCTTTCAGCCATGCCACTATGGGCACAGCCACAATTGGTGCCGCTGCTAGGACATAGAGCGGCATATTCCTCACCATCACCAGAGAAAGGTGCCCAAAGCCAGCGATCAATAAAACTTCGGCGAATTGCCTTCTCCGGCCGTACCAGATCGCCGCGCACAGCCCCAGGATCAGCATGATTTCAAGGAAGAGCGCCGGCGGCGAATGGAAGTCGGCTGAGCGAAACTCCTGGATATAGGACAACTGAAAAGGGTCTCTGAAGTATTTCACCATGTGCACATGAAGTTTGTAACCGTAAGGGTTCACAAGACTTGCCAGTGCACACCCGGCCGCCGCCACCAGATACGGATTTGCTGCCCGCAAGCTCGCGCGCCGCTCTGCGCTATCCCAAGTCACCGCCGCCCGCAGCAGCTCTCCCGCGCCGTAGGCGCCAACGACAATGATCCCGATGGGGAACCCGCCATGCAAGTTGGTCCACGCAATCATCAGCACCGGCAGGGTCCACAGCCATCCGGTATGGCCTTCCCGAACGCGTTCGAGGAAGGTGAGGAACACCACTAACATCAGCATTGTGATCAAGTGCGGCCGCGCCAGCCAGTGAACCGATGCGCCCGCCGACGCCAGTCCCGTCAACACGATCGACACCAGTGGATTCCCGCACCGGCGGTAGACCAGCCGGTAGAGGAGCACGGTGGAAAACGCAATCACCAGCAGGCTCGCCAGCACCACGCCCGCCAGGCCCCAACGCTGATGCAGCCAGGCGGCCGCCACATCCCACAGCCATTCCCAGGCGAAAAACGGCTGCCCCGGCTTGGTGAATGAAAACATATCCTGCCGCGGCACTTGCCCATGCGCCAGAATCCACTCGCCGATGCGGACGTGCCACCCCGTATCACCATCGCCCAGCAGTGTGCGCACGCCCCGCAGCCCTGCGAATAGCAGGATCAGCGGCAGCAGGAACGCTACGTCCGTCAGCGACGGCAGCAGGCGAAGAATCGGGTTGGTCTTGGTTTCCGTCATCTATTGAATCAGTACGGCTCTGTTGGTTACGACCGGATTGCCTGGTCCCAGGGGCACCACGCGGGTGTTGCCGTTGCCCATGAACAGGGTGCCCGTGACTCGCTTTAACGGGAACTGCCCGGCACTGCAGTTAGATCCCAACCGGAACAAAATCCACGGCGCCAGTAGCGCCACTTCTACAATAGAGCTGCCCGGCTCGCGCCGCTTGCGTTTTATGGAAGTTGTCATCGTCGCACCATCTACATCCGCCACTTGGTATGGGCCGCTCGCGAGGTTTTCGCCGAGCGGTTGTCCTTCTCGCCCGCCTCCCTCAGCCGCTCCTTGAACACCGGCTTCCGAAAACGCAATTCCAGACGGCGTTTGCCGTCCGGCGTATCCGTCACGTCCGCCACTCGCGCACGTACGCTCAGGTACTTCGCCTTGGCGCGAGCGCTTTTCACCGGCAACAACAACTCCAGCCGGATCGATTCTCCCACCAGCGGATGCCAGGCGCCGTCGGTCGTGTCAAGCTGCAAGCGCACGCTGCCGGGACCAATGTTTACGGCCGTGCCCGCAATTTCCAACAGGGAATCTGGACCGCAGAAGATCTTGCAGGGCAGTTCGACTTCTGCCGAAAAACGTTCCTCGTGAATCTGCATCTCTGACTTTCTTACTGCGCGGTAGCATCTTAAGATACGGGAATTCAAAGGGTTACCACAAGACTCCCGATAGGGGCTAGCGATCTACCGACCTTAGCTAGTACAGTACCATTAGTACTATGTGCTCAATTGGTTGAATTTTCTAAGTGTAAACCCTTGTATTACTTGACGAATCCCTGTTAGAATAATTAGGTTAACTGCATCGGCATATGCTAACTTTTTCGGGAGTTCGCAGTTAGCGTCGGCAACTCGGAGGGCCGATGTTGTGAAGATGTTATCGGTTCTAGTCTCAACAGACGAGCCTATGGTTGAAATCGGAGTCAAGACCTTACTGGGGTCGGACCCGGAAATCAACCTGCTGGAAGTTTGCCTCTCCCACCCTGACCTATTGCAGGCCGCGAGCCGGTGTCAACCGGATGTGATCGTGTGCGGATTGAGCCGCGAGACGGAGTTGAACGGGATTCGCGAACTGCAGATGACGGCTCGCTCGGCGCACATCGTGATGTGGGCGCGCGAACTGTCGACGGAACTGGCGCATCAAGCCGTGGAAATGGGCGTGCGCGGCTTTCTGAGCACCACTGCATCGCCGGAGCATTTCCGCGAGTGCCTGCAGACTGCGGCGCGCGGCGAACTGTGGATGGAAAGCTCTCTGACCATGAACCTGTTGAATAACCGCCCGGTGAGTTTGAGCAAGCGGCAGAGCGAGCTGGTAGGGCTCCTGACGCAGGGGTTGAAGAATAAAGAAATTGCCGCTGCGCTGGGCATTTCCGAAGGCACCGTGAAAGCCTACCTGACCACGCTCTACGAAAAAGTGGGTGCGCGCGACCGGTTTGAGCTGGCGCTGTTCGGGTTGAAGAATTTGGGCGGCCGCCGGGAGGACGCCAGCGCCGGGGGACCAATCCGCTCCCTAGTGGCGCGCCGCGGCGTCAAGAGCGAAGGCTTCAGTAAGAGTCGCGGCGCGATTGCGGGCGGATAGCGTTAGCTTCCCATGCGCACAACGGCGTAGGATGGTGTGAGTGTATTCCGGACCGTCGCCGCGAAACCTGGTTTTATCGGTGCTGGTGCACGGCGCGGCGATCGCGGCGCTGTTCAACGTGTCTACTCCGGCGGCGGAACCGGATACTCACTTGGGAAACGGGCCGACAGAGATCCGGATTCGCGGCAAGCTTTATTACGTAGCGCAGTTGGATGGTGCGCGGAGCGGGTCGAGCGGCTCTCCGCTGTCCAACCGCCAGGCACCGCCAAAAATTAAATCTCCAGCCGAGGGACGAAGCGGAGGAATTGCGGCTCCGCGCGCCGCCTCTGCCGGCCGTTCGCCGAGATCGGCGCGCCCGGCGCCGCCAATTCCAGAGCCTAGCCCGGCGCCTGAGTCCGCCCAGGCCCGTGTGCCCGTCGCGGTGGCAAGTCCGGTGCCCGCGAATCCAAATTCACAGTCCAACCCGGCGCTCGCGCCAGCTCCTGAAAAAATCCGCTCGCTAAGGCAGGAGGCGCGCGCCTTTATTCCTCCCGAAGTGCGCCCCACGCCACTCGCGACGCAGACTCTGATCCAACCGCTGTCACCGCCCAATCTGGTGCCTCCCGCCACTCCGCTGCCGAACTTCCGCGTATTCACGGACCTCAAGCAGATGCGCAAGATTCCCAAGCCTTTCCAGGCACCGGGGCGCAGGACTCCGTCGACGCCGGCGCAAGCACCTAATATCGCGACGCCAGCACTCGAACTAGTGCCGCAGGCGCCCGCGCCGGTGGGAGATCCGCTCACGGTTTTGTCGATGAACGATCGTCCGATTCCATTTACCGACAAGGTGGTAGTGCCGCCGGGCAACATCGCGCCGCCGCCGCACGAATCGAGCGGTCCGGTGGCAGCATCCGGTACCGCTCCCCATGCAAGCAGCGCTCTTCCCGCGAGTTCCGGAGCGAACGGCGGCGGCCCGGCCAGCTCGGCTTTTTCGGCCAGTAGCTCAGTATCGAATGGCGGGCCGGGATCCAGCGACTTCGCGCCGGGCAATGGCCGGGCGGCGGTGGGCAACGGCACGGGCGCGGCATTAGTGGGAGGCTCGCCCGACGGAAATCTGGTGGCTGTCGTCGGCGGTAATGGCGCGAGTCCAGGCAGCAAAGGCGCGGGCACGGGCGCGAATGGCCTCGGCATCAACGGCGCCGGCGTAGGCGCAAGCGCAACCAGCGGAACTGGCTCGGGAGGAAGTGGCGCGGGGGCCGGCTCCGGCGCGGGGACAGGCGCGGGAACAGGCGCTGGCAGCGGGGAGGGCACGGGGCGCAGCGCTCCCGGCTCGGTTACAATCAACCGTCCTCCTAGTGGAACCTTCGACGCAGTAGTGGTGCAATCCTCGCCGGTAGATCAGTATCCGGAGAGCCGCGGCCTGCTGAGCGGACGCCCGATCTATTCGGTATACATTTCGCTGGGCACGGCCCGGGATTGGACGCTGTTTTTTTGCGTACCCGGAGAAAGGCCTCAATCCGGCAACGGGCCCGTGGTGGTTCTCGGGCCAATGGGAGCGCCGGTTAAGGCGCCGTATCCCACCAAGCTGTTCAAGCCCGCGATCAAGCTTCCGTCGTATGAAAAATACGTGCTGGTGCATGGCCTAGTGAACAAGGACGGAAAGTTCGAGAGCATGCGCCTGGTGCGGCCAATCCGGCCGGAAACGGATCAGGCGCTGCTGGCGACATTAGCGAACTGGGAATTTCGCGCGGCCACTCGCGATGGAGTCGCCATCGCGGTTGAATTCCTGCTATCGATTCCCGCGACCGGATTGTAATTTGCGTATGGAAGCTGCGGTTCGCCCTCCTGAGAGCGACGGGGGACAGCATTCAGCATCATCCAGCCACGGCCAGTACAGCCGGACGCACATCCGGGAAAGCTTGGCCTTGGTCTTTGCGCTGGCCATCCTGCTTTCACAATGGCCGCTTGCATTTGGGGACACGTATCACGTGCTGGCGGCCCAGATGGTGGCGGCGGGCCGGAAACCATACCTGGATTTCTTCGTGCAACAGGTTCCACTGTATCCGCTGATCTGCGGAGCGTGGATGCACTTTTTCGGAACTAGCTGGCAAGCGGCAAATCTACTTTCAGGGCTGCTCATCTGCGGCAGCGCTGCGATTATCGCGCGGATTGCAAGCCGGATTTATGCCGAGTCGGAATGGGGAACGAAGGGCAGCATCATGGCGGTGTTGCTGGTCGGGCTGAATCTCCGGGTGGCCGAATCGGGCGACGATGCTCAGCCGTATGCGCTATGCATATTTTTTTGCCTGTCAGCCTGGCTCGCGGCGCTGGATGTGAGACCCGCAGCCATGCGAACTTTTTTGACGGGCCTCGCGGCCGGGGCCGCTTTGAATACGTCCCTGCTCGCTGCTCCCTTTTTTCTCATTCTGATGGGCTGGTCCGTGTTTCAAGCCGCGGGATCCGATCGGCGCCGTAGACTGCTTTGGCTAGTCTGCGGGGCGGCGGTGGCGTCGATTCCTCTGGCATATTTGGCGATTCTTGCACCGGCGCAGGCGTGGTTCGGCATCGTGGAATTTCAGCTCTTCTATCGAACGTCCGGACTAGCACTGCAGAAAAACATCGCGTCTCACAATCTGCATGAAATCCTGGACTGGGTGTGTTCGATTCAGGGTGCGGTCCTGGTCTTGCTGAGCGCGGCTGGTTCGCTGTTTCTTTTCGACCGCAAAGCTGACGGTTTCACCCGGCGTTCGGTTGGTTATGCCGCCTCGATAGCAGTCATTTGGGCGCTCTACTTGGCGCTGGTGCCGCTCACCTGGCACATGTATTTCGTTCTGATCGTTCCCTACGTTAGCTTACTGGCCGCAGCGGGACTGGGTCAGTTGTGCGCGCGAGCGGGGTTGTCGCAGTGGGCGTCCAAAATCTTTGCGGGTACGATATGTCTTTACTCTCTGGGGCTCGCCATACCGCTGGTGGCGGGCGTGATATCCGGAAGGCCCGGCAGATGGACGCCGCCCGAGGAAGCGGCGCGAATCGTCAACGCAGAGACGGAAGCCAACCAGCCGGTATACTCCGATGACGAGTCGATCTACGTAGCTGCCCGCCGCCTTCCACCACGCGGATTGGAGAATTCATTTGGAGCCGCATTGCGGTTGCCCGCGGACGACTACCAGCGGGCTGGGCTGGCGCCTCCGGAAATAAACGAAGAACGACTTCGCACGGGGGATTTTGCGGCGGTAGTGCTCACCAAAGCCAAGGACGCTGCCCGGATCCAAGCGATTCGGAGTGGCGGGCTCTATTCCCAATCCGCGGAGACGAAGAACTACGTGATCTTCTGGAAACCCAAATTGCAGGGGACCCCGTAAGTGGAGCAGAAAGTGCCGCAAGGCGGTTCAGCCGAATCGGCGAGCGCGCGCCCGGCGACGCGCAAGCGTTTTACAGTTCCGCGCGAAGTGCTCGCGCTGGCGATTATCATTGCCGTGCCGATACTTTTCTATCGCAGCACCGGACCCGGGTCGCGAGCTGCGTTCGGATCCAACTACGAGCAGATGGCGATCGCGCGGTCTCTGGTGACGGGACATGGCTTTGCAAATCCATTTGGCTACGCCACCGGCCCCACAGCCGCCTATGCTCCGGTGCATCCGCTGATGCTCGCCACCATTCTCTTTTTGCAGGGAGACCGTCCCGCCGCGGCGCTCGCTCTGGTAGCTAACCGAAGTCGCGATTCAAACCCTCGGGGTCGTGCTGCTGCTGTACATCGCGGCGGCCACATTCGCATCCTGGATTCCAGGCGCAATCGCTGCGTGCGCGGTGTTGCTTTGTACTTGGCCTTTGCCGCAGTGGGAATCTTCGACCGCATGGCTGGCATTCGAGGCGGTGTTCTTGTGTGCGCTGGCGGGCGTCCGCTGGGGCTGGACGGGCGCGGTTATGGGATTGGGATGGCTAGTGTCGCCCGCTCTGGGTCCTGCCTCGCTAGCAGTGGTGTGGCTGCTTCGCGGCCGTAAGTATGTCATGGCATCCGCGGCGATTGCCATCATCGCGATTGCGCCGTGGGGCGCGCGCAATTGGCTGGTGATGCGAGCACCGATATTCCTGCGCGATAGCTTCGGCCTGGAGTTGTTCCTGTCGAATAACGATTTGGCTGGGACGCGTGAAGAAGATGCAGAGGCGGAGCGTTACCAGCGGTGGCATCCCGGCAGCAACGCGGCCGTTGCCGCTGAGCTTGCGCGCACGGGCGAGCCGGAATACTTTAGCCACTTGCAATCGGAAGCCTTGGGTTGGATACGCCGCCACCCGGCCCGCTTCCTGCAACTCGTAATCGCGCGAATATGGATGTGGTGGGCTTCCAGTTGGCTCGTGGCCGGGATCAGTCTGCTGGCTTTCGTGGGGCTCTGGATCAATCGACGGACGACAGCCGGCAAAGCCGCTATAGCCGGATTGCTGATATTCCCCGTTCCCTACTATTTGATCCAGTTCAATCCACGCTATACGTACCCGGTGTTGTGGCTCGCCGCCCTGATGGCCGGCGATGTCTGCTTCCGGCTGGTCTTCTTCAGGCTCGTCCGGCGTTTCGTGCCGGCGAAAGACGCTTTAGGCACTCACCTTCGGAGGACGGCTCAACAACCGATACTGGAACAGGGCGAGCGCCGCGATGGCCAGCGTGTACAAGTGAACGCGGAAGTAGGCGATCACAGGCGCAGGGATCAGCGCCGTCAGGTACACCGCGGCGACGATGGCGTAGAAGCGCCCGATCCACCTGCCTTCCGTGCGATGCCGCCATATAACTGAAGCCGTCAGTAAAGCTCCGGCCACGATCGACGCGGAATCGTAAGCGGTGACGTACAGATTTGCAAGCAAGGACGAAGTAATCGTCACTGCCCAGGTGATTTGGCGTTCCTCTGCGGTGGCCGCGTCGAACCGGCGCCAGTTGCGGGCGAGCAACGTAACCACCCATATAAAGGCCGCCACGGCCATGAACACGGACAACTGTGCATCGGACGCGTAGATTCGCCGCACGAAATGATTCAGGTCGATGAGCACAGGCCAGGCGTCAGGCCAGGGAGTGCTCCCCTGCGATGCGAATCGCCCATAGGTGTAGATCAACCCGAACCAATCGAAAACCGCCTTGGTGCTGGCGAGTAAAGAAACGGCCAGCAGGCTGCCCAGCCCAGCCGCGAATCCGAGCAGAAAACCGATGTTCATTCGCAGCAGAAGAAATGGACCGAAGAGCAGAAGAAGAGTCGGCTTATAGCTGCACAAGGCCAGCGTCGCGCCGGCCGCAAGGTGTTTGCCGGACAAATCGAAACGTACGCACCATGCAATGATCGCGAAAGCGATTACCCCAATCTGACCGCCGACCAGCGACCAGAGAGCAAGCGGCGCGAATGTCAGACCGAGAAGAAGCGCCGCGCGCCGGTAAGGCTTTGGCAGACTTGCCAGATAAGGGCTCAGCGCGCCGATGCCGATCCCATAGGTGAGGAGGGCAACGATCATCCAGGCTATATCGGCGATGCGATAAGGGAGCAAGGCGAACGGGCGGAAGACTTGGGCCAGATACGGCGCGCAAACGTACCACAGCGCGGCTTCATGGTTGCGAGGGTCCAATCCGCGGAACAGGCGCGTCTGCAGGTCCAAATCGTAAAGCGCATCCGTTCCGTACTGGTTGAGAATCTTGCCGGCGATGTAGAATTCGGCAAAGTCGGAGCCAAAGTACCGAGTGCGGAAGGCGGCACTGCCCGCGAAGGGAGCGGTTAACTGCAGAGCGGCATATGCCACGATCATGCAGAACCAGACTGCGCACGCGAACGAAACCTCGCGCGGGTCTAGTCGGGCGCCTGGCGCGCCTTCTTCCACCATGTTTTCAGATTGGATGTGACGCTCGCGGCGGATTTGATCCGGAAGTTCCACTTTGTTTGGGATGGCGGCTGCCGTACTCACTGCAGGGCTGTTGTTTCCATTCGCGCAGAGCCCTAAATATGTAAACGCGTCTTCATACGACAGCTTACAATGTATGGCAGTATGGCGGTCGTCGGAGAGTTCGCCCCGTTCATCCAGTTTTGTTTTTTGGCGTGTTACGTTGCCTTCGTATTATCTAAACCGGGGATTCGGGAGTGGCTGTTGGTGACCGCAGCGGGCGCAATTCTGGGGCTGGGCTTCGTACGACTCCACCTTGGCCCCTGGATTTCCGGCATGGGTCTGGCGACGGCGCTGTGGGCAGTGCTTGCCCCGCTGTTCCGCCGGAAGACCGTTCATCCGGCGATTGCCCTGCTGGTGCTATATCCCACGATCGCAACTGCGGCCGTGATCGCGATCAACAAAGGTGGCGGCGTGGTCCTCGACCGCTATCTTCTCGCGGCGGACGGCAGCTTCGGACTTGATCCGGGTTTCGCCGCCGCCGCATTCATTCTGAGTCATCCTGCGGTCAAGTCGATCTGCGAGCTGTGCTACTTCGGGATGCCGGTGGCGCTAGCCAGTCTTTTGCATACGGCTTCGTCGCGCCGGCTGATCCTGCTTTGCGCGCTCCTAGCCGTCAGCGCCTTGGCGGCGTACGCGGCGTTTCCGGCGGTCGGGGCGCAAATCGCGTTCGTAGACCGTTTCCCGGGGAACCCGCCGGTGACGAACGCATCCTTCGGATCCGCCATGTTTGAACCCGGCGGCTCCAACCGGAACTTCATGCCTTCACTGCATACGGCTTGGGGGATTGCGCTGTTGCTCGCCGCGTGGCCGTTAGGAAAGTGGTGGCGCTACGGCATGCTGCTGTATCTTGGGCCCATGCTGCTCTACGCGCTGGCCAGCCACTATTTGTGCGACATGATTGTCGCTGTGCCGTGGACCTTGGCCGCCTGGAACGTGCTCGAAAAGCGCTGGGGAAGGGCTGCGGCCTATATGGCGATGGCGGTGGGATGGATGCTGCTCATCCGTTTCGCGCTGCCTGTGCTGTACGCGTCTCCCGCGATCCCTTGGCTCCTGGCAGCAGCGACTCTTGCGACACCGGCGGTTATGGGGATGGGCTCCGCCTCGTTATCCGCTGCGGCCGTGCCCGAGTCGGATCAGGCTTAGGGTAGGTTCTTTAATAGGACTTAGCGATCACGACCCGCCGGTCGACGGGCTCGCCGGTGACGATGCATTTCCCGGGCCCGTCGTATTGGTCCACTAGCGGAATGCATCGGATAGTCGCCTTAAATTCCTTAACCCGGGCGTCGCAGCGAGGGTCGTCTTTCATGTGTGCCATCACGAACTTACCGCCTCCCTTTTCGGCGGTGACGGGGCGCAGGATGTCTTCCACCTCGCTCGATGGAATTGGCGAGAACGGTAGTTGTCCTGAAGGCGTTTACGGGCGGCAGCGTAGAGCTCCGTCTGCATTTGCTCCAGCACCGCCGGCACTTTAGCGGCGATCTCTGCCTGCGGGCAGGATTTCCTTGGCGCCGGTGTCGCGCCGTTTCAACACGATGTTGCCGGAGGCGAGGTCGCGGGGCCCGAGCTCGAGAACCACCGGCACGCCGCGCCGCTCCCAGTGATAGAACTTGGCTCCCGGCGTCTGCCCTTCACGTTGGTCGACCTTGGCGCCGATATCCGCAGCAATTTTGTGGGCGGCTTCGAGCACGCTGGCGCGTTCTTCATCTTTTCGATATATGGGTACCAGCACAGCTTTATCGGGCGCGAGTTTCGGAGGCAGAATCAGACCTTTGTCGTCGGAGTGGCTCATGATCAGTCCGCCGATCAGCCGCGTGCTCACGCCCCAACTGGTCTGCCACACGTAATCGAGCTGGCCTTCCTTGCTCTGAAACTTCACGTCGAAGGCTTTGCCGAAGTTCTGCCCCAGATCGTGGCTGGTGCCGGATTGCAGCGCCAGTCCGTTCTGCATCATGGCTTCGATCGAGTAGCTGCTGAGCGCGCCGGCGAATTTTTCGGACTTGGTCTTCAGCCCCTTGATGACCGGCATCGCCATTACGTTCTCCGAGACGTCGGCATAAACGTCCAGCATGCGCAACACTTCTTCGAGCGCCTCTTCGTGAGTCGAATGGGCGGTGTGGCCTTCCTGCCACAGGAATTCGGTGGTGCGCAGGAACATGCGCGTGCGCAGCTCCCAGCGGATAACGTTGGCCCACTGGTTTACCAGCATGGGCAGATCGCGCCAGCTCTGAATCCACTTGCCGAAGAAGTGCCCGATGATGGTTTCCGATGTGGGCCGGATAACGTAGGGTTCTTCGAGCGTCTTGCCGCCGGCGACGGTGACCACCGCCAGCTCCGGCGAGAACCCTTCCACGTGCTCGGCTTCCTTCTGCAGGAAGCTCTGCGGAATCAGCAGAGGGAAGTACATGTTCTGATGCCCGGTGGCCTTAAAACGCGTGTCGAGCTCGCGCTGCAAGCCTTCCCAGACCGCCCAGCCGTTGGCTTTGATGACCATGCAGCCCTTGACGATTTCGGCCGGCTCCGCCATGTCGCCGGCGAGAACCACGTCTTGATACCAGGCGGCAAAGTCCTGGGCGCGCGGAGTGATGGGAGATTCAGCCATAGTTTAGGGGTGTTTATCTAGGGTACGACAGATTGCGGCCGCCACCGAGTAAGCTGGGTGGGAGAGCGCGCTGGCGCGCAATCGAAAAAGGGATGCAGTGCGTCATATTAGCCGGGGGGTTGGGCACGCGCATGCGTCCGCTCACCGACGTTCTGCCCAAGACCCTGTTGCCGGTGGCCGGACGTCCATTTGCATGGCATCAGATGCAGTGGCTGGCGGCGCAGGGCATCGACGATGTCGTCTATTGCATCGCGCATCAGGGCGAGCAGATCCGCCAATACTGGGCAACCGAGCCCACGCCGGTGCGCTCGCTGCGCTACGTCGACGAGGGGACCGAACTTCGCGGAACCGGCGGCGCGCTCCGGCTGGCGCTCGATGAGCGAGTGCTCGACGAGTCGTTCTTCGTTCTCTATGGCGACTCCTTCCTGCCGGTAGAGTTCGCGCCGGTATGGAGCTCGTTTGAGGCTAGCGGAAGTCCGGCGCTCATGACGGTGCTCAAAAACGAAGGCCGCTGGGACCGCAGCAACGTCATCTACGGCGGAGGCCGCGTGAGCCTCTATGCCAAGAACGCCGAGCCCTCCATGCAAGCGCGCATGCAGTACATCGACTACGGTTTGTCACTGCTGCGGCGCGATGTGATCGCGGGCGTCGCGGAGACTGTCTTCGATCTTTCGGCGGTGTTTCATCGGCTTAAGTCTGGAGGGGCAGCTAGCGGGATATGAGGTAACGGAAAGGTTCTATGAGATCGGGTCGCCGGAGGGGCTGCGCGATCTGGAAAAATATCTGGCGTCTTAGCGCTTCGAACCCACGGCGGAACCCTTCATAACCTTCGCCGGTTCGCAGCTAGAGAGTAGCAAGTTCCGTGCAGACTACCGCCAGCGCGCATTCGAGCTGGTGCAGCATCCCATCGGCCTCGCTCATTTCGTTGGCTCGGCCCATCTGCTCGAGGCGGAAGGCGGCTTCAACGGCGTCCCGCGCCCCGAAGTTCGCTACCGAACCTTTCAGTGCGTGGGCGGCGTTTTCCAGCTTCGCCGCGTCTCGGCACACGACTGCGTCTTGAATTTCCGCGAAGGCGCGAGGGCACTCCTCCATGAACAAGACCGCAATTTCCCGCAGCAACTGTTGATCGCCACCGACGCGTGACAGCGCCAACTGGCGATCTAACGCATTTTCCGGCGTCTGGGCGCTCATCTTCCTCCGCTAGCTCATCGGCCACGAAGCATCTGCCATCGAGACCTCAAAACCGCCGACACTGTGGTTTTCCTATGATAACCTGGACCAAGAGCCACCCTAGCTCAGTTGGTAGAGCGGCTGATTCGTAATCAGCAGGTCGCCGGTTCGATCCCGGCGGGTGGCTCCAGAACTAATAAAAAAACAATGACTTAGAGGTCATGGTCGGTGGGAACGAGCGGCTCTGATTCTGTCACCTGTGCCAAAACCCCGAACAAAACGCCCTGCTGTGCCAAAACTCATGGACGAATGTACGCCGCTGAAATAGGGGGGCTTGAACCGAATTTTAGTCGATGATGGCACACTATTCGACGCGCAGGACTGACCGAACTCGATTGATAGGGCACATCCCACAAGAACCGATAGATCAGCCATTTAGAGTTGTCTAAGCGGCCGACCATGCGCAACTGGACCTGCTGACTGATTGGCAGCAGGTCTGGAGGATGCTCCATTTGCCCAACCGACAGTAGTCACCTTGGATGGCATGCAGGGCCCTTTGAAAGCAACTGGCTTGAAGGAGTGACGTCCAAGGTGCCCGGCTGGGAGTCCATCTGCTGATTCAACGCGAGGCTTTCGTGCGAAGCCGGAACGTGGGCGCGGATATCGTGCAGTTGATTTGTGATCATCATACACTCTCGGAGGCTTGCCTATTGGTTGCAGGATTGTTCCACCCGTCCGGCGGAACGATCCGCTGTTCTAACTCCGCCGGGCCCCACGTGCCAGGCTCGTACTCGTAAACGGGAGTAGACGCTTTCAGGATAGGATCCACGATTCGCCAGGCTTCCTCGACATAATCCTCGCGCGCAAACAGGGTCGCATCACCCATCATGGCATCGCGGAGCGCGCGCTCGTAGGCACTCATTTCGTTCGGGTGGGTGCCCTCCGTTGAGACCAACTCGATCAACTCGCCAGACATCTCCGCGTCTGGCGTTTTCACCATTAAGCTGTGTGCAATCTCAACATCCGGACTGATGCGGAAGCGGAAATGATTTGGCCGGATTCCATCGGCGGGGAAAATCTTAGGGGGCCGCTTCAGCCGTACCATCAATTCGGTGCACGTCACGGGCAGATTCTTGCCGGCTCGAATGTAAAATGGCACCCCTTTCCAACGCCACGAGTTGACTTCGAACTGGATGGCGGCGAACGTCTCTGTTCTTGAATCTGCGGCTACTCCCGTCTCAGCGCGAAACCCGCGAAACTGCCCACGCACCACGTCGTCAGACCGGAGCGGCTCGACGGCTTTCAAAACTTTCACCTTCTCATCGCGAATCGATTCGCTATCGGATCTCACAGGGGGCTCCATCGCCAGATTTGTGATCACTTGAAAGAGGTGATTCTGGATCACATCGCGGATGGCACCGATCTGATCGTAGAAGGCGCCACGACCTTGCACACCGAAATCCTCCGCCATCGTTAATCTGAACGCTTTCCACATGCGTGCGATTCCACAACGGCTCAATGATCGAATTGGCAAACCGCGCGAAAATCATACTGTTCACGGGGCGTTTTCCAAGATAATGATCGATCCGGAAAATCGCATGTTCCTCGAATGTCCCGAGTAGGATTGAATTCAGGCTCCGGGCCGAAGCCAGGTCCGTCCCGAACGGTTTCTCAACGATTACACGCGCTCGATTAGATGCGCCTGATTTTTCAAGCTGCTCGACCACCAGGCCGAACAATGACGGAGGAATCGCCAGATAGTGCGCCGGACGTTCGCATGAACCGAGTTCTCGCTTAATGGCGTTGAAAGTACCAGGATCGTGATAGTCGCCATCCACATACCGAAGCAGACCGCACAGTTTTTCGAAGGCTGCACGGTCTACTCCGCCGTGCTTTTCGAGGCTGTCGTAAGCACGCGCACGAAACTGCTCCAGGCTCCAACCGGCTTTCGCCACCCCAATCACCGGAACTTTCAAAGTTCCGCGCTTTACCATTGCCTGGAGTGACGGGAAGATCTTCTTGTACGCCAAATCGCCGGTGGCGCCGAAAAAAACGAATGCGTCCGAATGAAGGTCGTTCGTGGTCCTAAGCCGCCTTCTTCTCGATGTGCCCGCCAAACCGATAGCGCATCGCCGAAACCAGCTTATTTTCGTACTCCGCATCGCCGCGCGAACTGAACCGTTCATATAACGCCGCCGTCAGCACCGGCGCGGGCACGCCTTCATCGATGGCGGCGTTGATGGTCCATCGTCCTTCACCCGAATCCGAAACACGGCCAGCAAATTTAGAAAGCGGCGGATCTTCCGTCAGCGCCGCAGCCGTCAAATCGAGCAGCCACGATGCGACCACGCTCCCGCGCCGCCACACCTCCGCTACATCGCGCAGATTGAACTCGTACTGATAGCGCTCCGGAGTGCGCAACGGAGTCGTTTCCGCGTCGATCGTTTGCTGCTGTTTTCCGGCGTTCGCCGCGCGCAGGATTGCGAACCCGTAGTGTCCAAAAAACAGATCTTGCCTGATGGGACGCCTCATAAAGGCTCCCAGTCCAGAGGTTCGTTCGTCACATCGATCGGCATCGTATGGAATCGGTACTCGAACCACTCGCGGAACACCGCAAGGCTTCGATCTCGCGGCCACAATTCTTCGACGCGATACCATCCATCCAGCTGTTCTTCAAAGATGGCCTTGCAGAACCGCTTCAACTGTTTCTCTAAATCCGCTTCCAGGTCACGCGCTGGCAAAAGGTAAACAGAGGCATCACGGCGCAAATCCTCCAACGTCAAGCGTTCGCTTGTTGGGTCCGCTGCGCGCAGCCAGTCCAAGAAGGGCTGCTTGGGTAGAACAACAAGCACGGAGCGATTGAGCACCCGCATAAAACCATCTAGGCTGCTGAGCGATAGTAGTAATTCAGCAGTCCGCCGAGACGTTCCCTTCGCTCCACTTTGCCAGCAAAACTTAGTGGCGTCGCCGAGAGCAGCCTGTTCTCTAAACCTTGGTGATTGCGTTCGCTATGGTAGTGCGCCAGAAACTGCTGGAGCGTTCGCCGCAGTCCGGCTTCGCCGAACACAATGACGCGATGCAGGCAGGATTCTTTGATTGTTCGGACGAAGCGCTCTGCGTAGGCGTTCAGATTAGGGGAACGCGCCGGCAGACGGATCGTCTTTATGCCCGCTCCCGCCAACACTTGGCGAAACCGTTTTGTATACAGCGGATCGCGGTCATGAATCAAATACCGTTTGCCTCTCAAAAATCCATCCGCCTCATCCGTCAGATTTCGCGCCGCCTGAATCATCCACTCTTCATCCGGAACACCATGAATTCCAGCTACACGGACACGACGAGAGGAGAGTTCGATCACAAACAAAACCAGGTAGCGTATCAGGCCGAAGCTTGTCCACGCTTCGACCGTGAAGAAATCTGCTGCGGCGATCATCTCCCAATGGAACCCGAGGAATTCGTGCCAAGTCGTCCTGCGGCTTCGCTCTGGCGCAGGTTCCATTCCATTCTCTTTGAGAATATTAGCGATCGTGCCACGAGCAACAATGTGACCCAGATTGCTGAGCGCTCCCTGGATTCTGGTGTAACCCCAAGTCCTGTTCTCCTTGGCCATGCGAACTGCGAGTTCCCGAATTTCGTTGATCACTCGCGGC
This sequence comes from Bryobacterales bacterium, assembly GCA_963779075.1. Lineage (GTDB taxonomy): Bacteria > Acidobacteriota > Terriglobia > Bryobacterales > Bryobacteraceae > Palsa-187. Next base: position 11,982 of record CAVZWS010000003.1, on the reverse strand, counting down.
CGGCCGGGCCCGCGCCTTTGGCTGCCATCGTATTTCTGAGCGATCAGCTTCCGATGCCACGCCAATAGCGTTTCCGGGCGTACGAGAGTCGCGATCTCCTCGAGTGCTTTCCGGCCTAGACCCTTGGCTTTCTCTGCCAATCGTCGGCGTTGGTCATCTGTGTAGCGAATCCGGCGGCCCGCTAGTTGTTCGCGCAAAACTCGGTTCTCTTCTCGCAGGTATTCCAACGCGTCCTGCTGGCGTTGGCTCGCCCATCCCGCAAGCACTGCGGCAAGAAAACGAAATGGATCGAGGTGATTGCGCATTTCACGCTATCGTAGCAGGATTCCTCACTTGACCGACCGCGCAATTCGAATTTTTGGACACTACGGGGTCGGTAGTGGGAAGGGCTGTAGCTGTTGAAAAACTTTCGATGATCAGCAGAGAGAGAAAACCTGGAGAAGACGAGAAACGTCTTTAGCAGCAGAGATTCATCGCACCTTGGTGTTAATACTTACCCTCGGAGGCCTGCTGATCATGATGGGGCAACACGTCCGTTCGGAGTCACTGTTTTACTACTTCCGTTTAGAAGATCACGTCCCGGAGAACCATCTGCTCCGGATGATCGATCGGCATGTTTCACTGACTTTCGTGCGCGAGAAGCTGCAGGATTCCTACAGCGAGACAGGTAGACCATCGATTGACCCAGAGCTGCTTTTGCGGATTCTGCTGATCGGGTATCTGTACGGGATCACCAGCGAGCGTAAGCTGGTCGAAGAGCTGCGCATGCACCTGGCGTGGCGCTGGTTTACCGGTCTAGGGTTCGATCAGGAGATTCCGCACCACTCCACGTTCTCCAAGAACCGACACGGACGATTTGCAGACTCCAAGCTCTTCGAACAGCTCTTCGAGGAGATCGTCGCACGGTGCATGGGGGCGGGATTAGTTCAAGGCGAGCATCTGTCGGTGGATGGCAGCTTCATCCTGGCGAACGCGAGTACGGGCAGCCGCATACCTCGGGAGCAGTTGGCCGAAGCCGCCCAGGTGAAGCGCACCGTGCGCGAGTATCTTGACGAGCTGCAACAGGAAAATCCGGTCGAAGAACCGGCCCACGAGCAAGATTGTGTCTCGACGACTGATCCCGATGCGACTTACGCGAGCAAAGGTGGCCCTGCGAAACTCGGCTACTACGACAACTATTTAGTCGATAACAGCAGCTGCATCATCGTCGGCGTGCAGGCAACTGCGGCGCGCCTGAGCCAGGAAAGTGTAGCGGCACGGGACATGCTTACGCGCTTCGCGGTGCGAACAGGATCCATGCCCCAAACCCTTGCGGCAGATGCAGCGTATGGCAACGGCGAGCTGTTGCACTGGCTGGAAGAGCGAAAGATCACTCCGTATATGCGTACACGCGAGAACCTGGCGAAGAAGGATGATCGGCTCTACTCAATCGATCGCTTTACCCATGATCCAGAGACTAACAGCTACCTCTGCCCGGAAGGTAAGCGGCTAACCTACGTCGGCATCAATGCGCGCAATCACACTCACGTGTGGGCCTCCACTCCAAAACGGTGCCGCGACTGCCAGCAGAAGAATCAGTGTACGAACGGAGATCATCGCTGGCTCTCAGTTCATATCCATGAAGCGGCACGCCAGCGAGCTCGTGACTTGGCAAATACGCCCGCCTTCGCCCGTTCGCAACACCAACGCCGAAAGGTCGAAGCCCTCTTCGCCGAGCTGAAGAACCAGATCGGACTTAGACGCTTACGCCTGCGCCGCCTGAGATTCGTGCGCGAGCAGTTCTTCCTTGCCGCTACCGCCCAGAACCTGAAACGTCTCGTCCGATTCCTCCAAGCCAACGCAAACAACGCAGTTCCCACTCCGGCTTAAAAGAGATCGCGGAACTCTCCGCCTCGCGGCGAACCCGCGTTTAGCTCTCCGCCGGAAAAGCCTTTTTCAACAGCCACGGCTGTTATCGCCAGCAATCGTTCGACGGGTTAAGCCCGAACCACTTCTCCGACCTGCCGACTTCTCGTCAAAGTAGATTGTTCCGTCCAAAAAAGGTTTACTGTCGAATACGGACCCTACGTCAGGGGTGGAGATGTATCGAGGGCGCTCTGGAGACGCCCCAGCACCCTAACCCGTTGAACAGCTACAGTGTCGGCTTCCGGTCCGAATGCCGTCAACAAACAGTCGGCACCGGTGCACTGATTACAGTGTGCTGGATTGTCGCATGAATCATGGCGGGAGGGTTTCGTTTGCGATCATCGCCTGGCCCAAGGAGAGGCCGCCGTCATTGGGCGGAACACGTTGATGCATGAAGACTTCAAAGCCAAGCTGGCGCAGGCCTTCGGCAGATAGTCCGAGTAGACGAAGATTCTGGAACGTACCACCACTCAGACACACCCGGTTCAAGTCGTCAGATTGACGGATTCGCATGCATGCGTCCACGACCACTCGCGCCATGGTGCGGTGGAAACGCGCCGAGATCGCAGCAACAGGAATCTGGGCTTGGAAGTCCTCCACGATCGTCACGATCGCGGGGCGCATGTCGATTTCAAAGGGATCCAGGCCGGTGAACGCAAACGGATAGTGCCCGGTATCTTGCGACGCCGCCATTTCGAGTTCAATCGCGGCTTGTCCCTCGTAGGTAGTCTCGTGACGCAACCCTAATATCGAAGCCACGGCGTCAAACAGACGTCCACAGGAAGAGGTCTCGATTGTCTGAATATTCCGCGAGAGCATCGTTTCAACTACGGCTATCCGACGCGCGGGGATCTCCTCAAAAAGCGGAAGCGGGAGGGGTGTGGCTTGGGGCCCGAATGCGGCGTGCAAATAGGCCAGTGCGCTACGCCAGGGCTGGCGAATCGCGCTATCGCCTCCGGCCAGCGGAACGTAGCGCAAGTGCCCACGGCGCTCAAAGCCACCGAAGGTGCACGTTAGAAACTCACCGCCCCAAATGCATCCGTCGAGGCCGTAGCCGGTCCCGTCGAGAGCAACGCCGATCACTCGCTCGCGGAGGCCATTGTCCGCCATGCAACTAGCGATGTGCGCATGATGATGCTGTACGCCGATGGTCTTCAAACCGGATTCCTCGAGTGCAAACCGGGTGCTCAGATAGTTGGGATGCAAATCGTGGGCAACGGCCACCGGTGAAACACGGAAGAATCGCTGCAAGTGGTGTAGGGTCTCGCGGAAGAATTCCATCGTTTCCAGGTTTTCGAGATCCCCGATGTGCTGGCTGAGTATGGCGTAGTGATCCTTGGTCAGGCACAGAGTATTTTTCAACTCACCGCCGCAAGCCAGGATCTCGCGCAGCGGCATCTTTAGATCAATAGGTTCAGGCGCGAAATTGCGCGATCTTCGCAGCGGATACTGTCGTCCCTCAAATGCCTGGACCACAGAATCATCGACGCGCGTTTGAATATCACGGTTGTGGAACAAAAAGTGATCCGCCAGATTCCGCAGTCGCGGCCACGCTTCTTCGTTGACGCTGACGATGGGCTCTTCGCTCACGTTCCCGCTGGTCATCACCAGCACGTCGAAACCTGGAGACCCTTCAAACAACAGGTGATGCAACGGGGTATAGGGCAGCATGACGCCGAGCATGGCCGTACCCGGCGCGACGTTGGCGGAGATACCGCCTAGCGAGCTGCCTCCACGCTGGTGCAGCAAAACAATGGGCCGGGAGGCCCTTATCAGCAACCTTCGATCAGCCGCGGAGATCTCGCAAAGCCGCTCGGCGGTTTCAAGGTTCCTGGCCATGACCGCGAACGCCTTCCCGCTCCGGCGTTTTCTTTCACGAAGCAGGCTTACAGCGGTTTCGTTGGCCGCGTCGCAGGCGAGATGAAATCCTCCCAGACCTTTGATCGCCACGATCTCACCGTCCCGCAGCAGGTTCTGGACGCGCGCCAGGATCGCAGGGCTGGCCTGTGCGGATTCAAACCTGGGCAGAGATCCAGACGCGAGTTGCTCCACCGAAAGCAGGGCTAATGATGGGCCACACTCCGGACAGGCGTTGGCCTCAGCGTGAAACCGCCGGTTCGTGGCGTCGTCATATTCGGCCTGGCAACGAGAGCACATCGGGAACCGCTCCATGGTAGTGCTCGAGCGGTCATAAGGCACGTCGCGGATGATGGTGTAGCGGGGCCCGCAATTCGTGCAGTTGGTGAACGGGTAGCCGTACCTCCGGTCATTGGCCGTCGTGATTTCGCGAAGACAATCGGTGCAGGTGGCTACGTCCGGGGGCACCAACGCGAATCTTCCGGTGCGAATGATACTTTCGCGAATGACGAATTCCCGTTCACAGCTGGGGGAAAGATTCGTGATTTCGATCTCATCGATACGTGCGAGCGGGGGTAGCTCGTCTGCGAGAGTCCGTAAGAACTGCGCGACGGCGGCCTCGCCGCCTTCCGCCTCGACGACTGCCCCACCTGAAGAATTAAGCACCCACCCACGGATTTCGAAGCGCTTCGCGATGCGGTAGACGAAAGGCCGGAAGCCCACGCCCTGAACCACGCCACGGATCTCGACCCGTTTGCGTACGTCAGCGGCTTGCGAGAGCTTCACGGTTAGCCCAGGCTCCTAGCTGCGCGATCACCACATCGAGCAGCGCATGGAGCGCATTCTGTACCGGTGGCGTGAGTTCCGCGCCCCACTCCGTGGACATCGGCTGCACACCCAGCACCACGACTTCTTCGGGCGACTCGCCCAGCAAATTCATCGCGACCATCAAATCGGCGAATCCAAGCTGATGAACGGTAGCTTTGCCGGGGAGGCCAGCGAGCGCTTTCCCCTCGAAGCGTACCAGCGTCCCGGGCGCTTCGCCCACGTCGACGGCATCGATCACTAGCAGCCGTGGAAAGCCGGAGAGGTGCGGCATGAGGCTCAGACCTTGAGTTCCGCCATCGAGGAGCGTCACGCCGGCGGCGACGCGCGCGTCCTGCTCGAGGCCGCGAATGGCATGCACGCCCAGACCGTCATCGGAAAAGAGCAGGTTCCCCAGGCCCAGCACCAGCACGCCATTGCACGTCTGCGTCATCAACGGCTCATTTCAGCTTTCTTCTCGGCTTCGTCCAGTTCGTCCACGGGAACCACTTTGTAGCCGATGAAGATGCTGTCCATCAGCCCGCGCTTTTCTTCGCGGGAGATCAGTATGCACAGGTGGACATGAAAGACACCAAATGCGAAGAACACGAACATCAGGAAGAAGTGAATCAGGCGCAGATTGGGAAAGCTAACCAGCCGCGGAATCCATCCGACCAGAGGATGAAGAAGTGCGGTCGGCCGCAGCCAGTCATACATCACTAGTCCGGTGATGATTTCGACGACCGCCATTGCATAGATCCCCAGATACGAGAACGACGCCATGGCATTGTGGCCTATCTTGGAAATCGGCGTGGGCCGCATGAAAGCGTAAAACTTCGACACCTCGAGCATCTCCCTGAACTGGGCGGCGTGCAGAGGAAAGTATTGATTCCAGCGAATCCAGCGGTTTCCCACGAAGAACAGAAAGAAGCGCAGCAGGAATAGCGCAATGAAGAGCATCCCGAAGGCTTCATGGACAAAACGAAACCAGCCCATCATAAACGGATAATTCACTTGCCCTACGATGAACGGATCGTGGATGTAGTATCCGGTGAAGGCCAGCATCGCGATCGAGAGCACCATGCCCCAGTGGAACAGGCGGATCGGGTACTGCCAGACGTAAACGGCGTCGACCGGCCCGATGGGGAGTTCAGGATGCCGGCGATCTTGATTGAGTGCGGGATGCATCGGGTTCTCCTCAACTCACTCTGGGCAGAGAATATTCGCGTCCCTGAGCATCGATGACGTGGACCGCGCAGGCGAGACACGGGTCGAAAGAGTGAATGGTGCGCAGAATCTCCAGGGGCCGCGCAGGGTCGGCGACCGGCGTGGCCGCTAGCGACGCCTCATAAGCGCCGCGCTGACCTTGAGCGTCGCGCGGGCCGGCGTTCCAAGTGGTCGGCACCACTGCCTGGTAATTCTTGATGGACCGGCCTTCGATTTCGACCCAATGTCCGAGCGATCCGCGCGGCGCTTCATGCCAGCCAAAACCGGTTGCCTTGGCCGGCCAGGTGCCGGGGTCCCAATGCACCGGATTAAAAATCGCGACATTGCCGTGATCCATATTTGTGGCCAGCTTGTCCAGCCAACTTTCGAGTTGGACAGCCATCAATTGCGACTCGAGAGCGCGTGCCGCCAGCCGGCCCAGCGTCGAGAAAAGCACCGCCGGCGGCGTGTTCAGTTTCTTGAGCACGCCATCGATAGCCGCGCGAATGTCCTTCTGTCCAGCCGCATAGCCCACCACCATGCGGGCAAGCGGACCAACCTCCATCGGCTTGCCGTCATAGCGCGGTGCTTTCAGCCACGAATATTTCTTGTCGACATCCAGAAAATCGAACGGAGGTTTGGGGCCGGTATACTTCGGGCTGGTCTCGCCGACGGAGGGATGGATCCCGTTGCCGTCTCCGGTCGAGTAGTCATACCAGGAGTGGCTGACGAATTCGGTGATCTTGGAAGGATCAACCGGGTGAACCGTGGTCAAATCGCGTCCCAGGACCACGCCGCGCGGGAAAAGAAAAGTCTTGGGGTCGTCTCCATTTCCCGAAGCGTAATCACCGTAGGAAAGGAAGTTACCCAAACCCTCTCCGCGCGAGAACCATTCTTTATAGAAAGGCGCGACCGCGAGCACATCGGGGATTAATACCTGCTCAACAAACTTTCGCGTGCCTTTGAGCAACTCTTGAAGGAAGGTAATCCGTTCCGGATTGATGACGGCAAAGGGCTCATTTGGATCGAGCGTCGTGGTCATGCCGCCGACCAGGAACGTCTGCGGATGAGGGTTTTTCCCGCCGAGCGCCGCGTGGATCCGGATGAAGTCTTTTTGCCAGGCCAGGGCTTCCAGGTAGTGCGCGACTGCAAGTAAATTCATCTCAGGCGGCAATAGATACGCCGGATGTCCCCAGTAGCCGCTGGCGAACAGACTTAATTGGCCGCTATCGACTACCGCCTTCACGCGTTGCTGAATGCCGCGAAAGTAAGTGGCGCTGGATTTCTCGTAATCCGAAATCGACTGCGCGATCTGCGAGGTCTTCGCCGGATCGGCCTTGAGAGCCGAAGCCACGTCCACCCAATCGAGTGCATGCAGATGATAGAAGTGAATCACGTGATCTTGCACCATCTGCGAGCCCGCGATCAGATCGCGGACGATCCTGGCGTTCTCGGGAACGTCGATACCTAGGGCATTTTCGACCGTACGGACGCTGGCTAGCGCGTGCACCATGGTGCAGACGCCGCAGATACGCTGGGCCCAGATCCAGGCTTCGCGCGGATCGCGGCCTTGCAGGATGATCTCCATGCCGCGGAACATGGTCCCGGAACTCCATGCGTCGGAGACTTTTCCGCCATCGAGTTGCGCCTCGATCCGAAGGTGGCCTTCGATGCGAGTTACCGGATCTATCACCAGGCGCGCCATTTTACGCCTCCTTTCTGGTTTCAGCGGAAGTATCGTCCGGCGGTTTCGGCGCGGGCTTAATCATCTTGATGAGGCCGTGCGCAGTAACGCCGGCCACTACCGCAGTGGTGAGTCCCAAACCCAACTCCCCGGCGCTGACTTCAACCCCGAAGCCGGGCACCGATGGCAGGCGATCGTAGAACGGCGACATGTGATCCCAAAAACGCGGCGAGGCGCAGGCGATGCAGCCGTGGCCGGCGCGGATGGGCCAACTGGTGTGGTCATTCCATTGCGCGGTCGGGCAATTGAACGTCGCCGCAGGTCCCTTGCAGCCCATTTTGTACAGACACCATCCTTTGCGGTGCCCTTCGTCGCCCCACTCGGTGACGAACTGGCCGGCATCGTAGTGCGCGCGCCGTTCGCACTGATCGTGAATGACGCGTCCGTAGGCGAACAGCGGCCGATTGTATTGATCCATCGCAGGCAGATCGTTGAACGTCAGGTAATGCACCAGCACCGCCGCCGTGTTCACGGGATTGTGCGGGCAGCCATTCATATTGATGAGTTTGAGACCTGGCACCGCTTCTCCGACACCCAAGGAACCGGTTGGATTGGGGTGCGCGCGCATGAAACCGCCGTCGGCGGCGCACGCTCCTACGGCAATGGTGACAGCGGCGTTGCGGCAGACTTGCTCGGCGATTTCAAGCGCAGTGCGGCCGCCGACGGTGCAGTATACGCCGCCCTCGCCAGTCGGAATTCCGCCCTCGACCACCACTAGATACTTACCTTTTTCTTCCTTTACGACGCGATCGAGAGCAGCCGTGGCGTGGGTTCCGGAACCCGCCATGACGACCTCGTGGTATTCCCAAGAGAACAGATCGAGGACGATGTCCGCGATCTCCGGATGGCTCGACCGCAGCATGGATTCGGAACACCCGGCGCAGTCCTGAAACTGGAGCCACACCAGCACCGGCTTCTTGCTCTTGCTGACCGCGGCGACGGTCTGCCCCAGATACTTTTCAGGCAGCGCTAGCGTAGCCAGCATCGCGCTGCAGAACTTCACTAACTGGCGGCGCGTGATGCCTCGCCGCGCGAGTGCTCCCCTCAGATCTTCTTGTTCAGCAGTGAGCATGGCCGGCCTCCATTTTGTCGGTACTCCTCTTGCGTTCAGCGCGCGCCGCGAGCCAGTTCATCCACTGGTCAAGGCCGGCGCCGGTAGTACAGGATGTCTCGATGATTTCGATTTCCGGATGAATACGCCGTGCGTTCTCGCGCGCCAGTTCAGGCTGGCAAGGAACGTACGGAAGCAGATCAACTTTATTCAGGATCATCAATTCGGCTTTGCGAAAAATCCCGGGGTATTTGAGGGGCTTGTCTTCGCCTTCGGTAACGCTCAAGACCACGATCTTGGCGTCTTCACCGAGGTCGTAGCTGGTAGGACACACCAGATTGCCCACATTCTCGATGAGCAGCAGTTCGAGCCCCTCGGCGGGCCAGCCGTCCAGATGCCGCTCCACCATGCGGGCGTCCAGGTGACAGGCGCCCGCGGTGGTAATCTGCCGCACGGGATGGCCATACCGCGAAAGGCGGCGCGCGTCGTTGTCGGTCTGAATATCACCGGTGAGAACGGCGACGGCGGCATGGACCGAAAGACGTTCCAGGGTCTTTTCGAGCAATGCCGTCTTGCCGGCTCCCGGCGAACCAATGAAGTTCAGCGACAAGGCGCCTCCGCGAGCAAGCGTTTCGCGTATTCCTGCCGCGACCGCATCATTCTCACTGAGCACACGCTTTTCTACCGCGACCCGGTTCATGCCGTCGCCTCCTTTGCGCAAACGTCATCGGTTTCTAAGTACGCCAATTCCAGTTCGTCGCCGCGGCGGCCATCTGCCACGCGGCACCATTCGATTTCTAATTCAAGCGGTGCAAGTGCGGATTCTTTTGCGATGACCTCGAAACAGAAACGCAGGGATTCAGTGTCGACGCCCGCGAACTCGCCGATCCGTAACGCGACCTTCGACGCACGTTGATCCGGATAGCTCTGCAGTTCCTTGTGGACAGCTTCGAGAATCGAACACGCGATGCCCATCTCATGCATGGCTAGCAAATCCTCGGGAGTTGGTCGCCGGCGAGCACATCGACAATGCGCGTGGTGCCGAATACCGTTTTCATGGTCACCAGTCCAGCACGCCGGTTACCAACCGTTCCCACGATTTCGGCTTGCATTCCGTGGGGATCGCCGCGCATGGCTTCGACGATCGCCTCAGCCGCATCGGGAGCCACGACCGCGAGCAGTTTTCCTTCGTTGGCTACGTACAGCGGATCGAGCCCCAGTAGCTCGCAAGCGCCCTTGACCTCATCTCTCACCAGGATTCGCGCTTCTTCGATCTCGATACTGACCTGCGATTGCGCCGCAATTTCGTTCAGCGCGCTGGAGACGCCACCCCGTGTCGGATCGCGCATGCAGCGGATCCCGGTGGAGGCGGCCAGCATGGCTGCGACCATCTCATGTAGAGGAGCAGAGTCGCTGATAATGCGTGTTTCAAATTCCAGTCCTTCGCGCTGGGCGAGGATCGCGATGCCGTGGTCGCCGATCGGTCCGCTCAAAATCACGCGGTCGCCGGGCTGCGCCTGGTTGGCGGACAAGCGCAGGCCGTGAGACACTATCCCGATCCCCGTGGTGTTGACGAAGAGACCGTCGCCCTTGCCTTTTTCGACGACCTTCGTGTCGCCCGCAATGATGGCGACTCCCGCAACCGCGGCCGCTTGCGCCATCGATGCTGCAACTCGCTGCAGGATTTCGAGCGGAAGACCTTCTTCGAGAATGAACCCCGCGCTGAGAAATAGGGGCCGTGCCCCACCCATCGCCAGATCGTTCACGGTTCCGTGAACCGCCAGCGAGCCGATATCGCCACCTGGAAAGAACAGCGGCTGCACGACGAAGGAATCCGTGGTGAACGCCACGCGGGCGCCGCCGATCTCCACGATTGCCTGATCGTCCATCCGGTTGAGAACGGGGTTGGAGAAGAGAGGCAGGAATACGTCGCGCAGCAACTCGGCGCTCAGCCGCCCGCCGCTGCCGTGGCCCAGCACAATTCGATCCTTGGCCGGCAGCGGGGCCGGACAGGTGAGCGAAACCGCATCAGAGGTTGTTGTTGGCGGCATGGCGTCTGTACTGGTAGTAGGCGGCACACGCTCCTTCGGACGAAACCATAGGCGCACCCAGAGGCATGAGCGGTGTGCAGCGCTTGCCAAAAGCCGCGCAATCGACGGGCTTTTTCAGCCCCTGTAATACCAGGGCGCTGATGCACTCCGCCGGCTCCTCCGCTGTCACGTCCTCGATTCCGAAAATGCGTTCGGCGTCAAAGCCGGCATACGCTTCGCGCAAGCGATAGCCGCTCGCGGCAATCGAGCCGATTCCTCGCCATTTGCGGTCGGAAACCTCGAACACCTCCTGCATCACGGCCTGCGCGGCAAGATTGCCCTGATAGTTCACGGAGCGGACGTACTGATTCTCGAGTTCCGCGCGTCCTTCTTCAAGCTGGGCAACCAACATCGCGATCGCCTCCAGCAGGTCCACCGGCTCAAAGCCACCGACCACGATGGGAACGCCAAACTCGCGGGACAAATCCTCGTACTCACTCATGCCCATGACGGCGCAAACGTGGCCTGGTGCGATAAACCCCTGCACGCGGTTGACCGGTGAGCCGAGAATGAGGCGCATAGCAGGGGGCACCAGCACATGCGAGACGATCATCGAAAAGTTATTCAATCCTTGGTGCCTGGCCTGCCATACCGCCATTGCGTTCGCGGGGGCCGTGGTTTCAAAGCCGACTCCGAAAAACACCACCTGGCGATCGGGATGGGCGCGGGCGATCTGCAGAGCGTCCAGCGGGGAATAGGCGATCCGGACGTCCGCGCCGTTAGCCTTCGCCTGGAAAAGGTCCGATTGCGACCCTGGCACCCGCAGCATGTCGCCGTAGGAAACGAAAATCACGCCCGGAAGCGATGCAATACGGATCGCGCGATCCACCATTTCAAGAGGCGTCACGCATACGGGGCACCCCGGCCCATGCACCAGCTCGACGTCGCGCGGCAGCAGTTCGTCGATCCCGGCCCGCATCAGTGTGTGCGTCTGCCCGCCGCAGACCTCCATTAGAACCCAGGGCCGTGTCACCTGACGGGCGATGCGGCCGGCAAGTGCCAGCGCGATCGTCGGGTCGCGGTACTCGTCGACATACTTCATGACGGCGCCCTGCTGGCATCCATGGTGCTAGGCGCGAGGCCCTCTTCTTCCAAGGCGCCAATCTGCGCCAGGTACTGGTAGGTGCGAGCCGCCTCTTCTTCGTCAATCCGAGTGAGTGCAAAACCGACGTGGACCAGAACGAAATCTCCGGGAGCCACATCCGGCGTAAACGCCAGATTTACGATCCGCCGTACGCCGCAGAAATCGACATTGGCCGTACGGAAGGCCGGATCGGCACCTTCGACGCTGACAACTTTTCCGGGAACCGCCAGGCACATAGGAC
>CAVZWS010000002.1:0-287105 GCA_963779075.1 Bryobacterales bacterium | reverse complement strand
GGGGATTGTATTACGCCGCTCTTTCTAACTCCTGTTCGGCGGCAAAGCTACCTGCGATAGCTGTTCACGACTTGTCCCACCTACCCCATACCACCTTTAATCTCTATCTCGTACTTGCCAAGGGGGATATCTAGTGAACTGTAGTTATTGTCGGCGGTGGCGATGTTGGGGAGTGGGCTAGTTTGAAATCCGACCTTGAAAGTACTTCAGCGGATCGCAGTCGAAAATACTGAAAAAGCCGAAAGAACTGGACAAGCGAAGATACGCTGATCAACATGTAGCAGGGAATTCCCATCCATGTCGCCCAAGCGGTATCGAACCTCGACACGTTTCGTGGCACCAGAAACAGAAGATGATTCCCGCCTGGCAGGTGATGACCGAATAGCGAATCTGCAATGAGCAATGGTCCGAGTCCGAGGGCAACAAGCAAGGGAATCCACCAACCACTGCATCGGATGAGGAGATCTATGTACGGCCCAAGGATTGTTCTGCACTACGAAAAGTCTATCGTGCATTACGCCGCTCTTTCTAACCCCTGTTGGTAGTGCCTGAAAGGTCCCTGGTCGGGCGATTCTCTCTCAGTTGGGTTTGTACGGCGCTTCGGTGTATTTTATTGCCTCGTCCCAACGCGCCTCGCGTGTTGTTTAGCGTCCTGAGGGCTGTTCAGCGATACTCATTTAGCGCACGTGGGCGCTGACGGGTAGAATCGTAGACTTTGCCAAGTTCGACGTGCGCCCATACCTCAATCCATCTTGGACCGGTTTCCCATGCAGTGACAGACGGAGTTCGTTACCAGCTTCTTGATACTTGCCTTGGGAAAGGTAGATATCGCCCAGTCGGAAGTCGGCTTGAGATTTGCGGTTATTCGTTTTGATGGCATCTTGGCACTTGTCCAACGTATCGCAGTCGGTACTCTGGCTAAATCCCAGCGCGACGGATAAAGTAGCGAGAGTCAGCAATTTCATGGGGCACCTCGCACAGCCAGGGGCCTGGCGGTATTCAGGCCAGCAGTTCCGCCTACTCCCGCATGCGAATCGGTGATCCCCATCCATCTCGGGAGTAGCCGCCATTCAGCAAACAAGCTGGTCATTCGATGTGACGGTTAGTTTGTTCTTCTTATGGCGCGATTCCACCTCGCGCTGCCAGATGACAATTAGATCCGCGAGCGTCCTCATTGCGATCTGGCGTTGCATTTCACTGCCGAAAGTACCGGCTATGGTGAACCGGCGGTGAACAGGCAGCTCCTGCTTTGGCGGCTTCGTTGGCATTGGCATGGAGCTATTTTACTCTGAGTGAGACGCAGGGGCAAGGATTTTCCTTGCACATGATCTGGATTCATATTGCTTCCCCCCTTAATCGAATCCAGAGCTGCCAGTCTTTTTCCGTCTCTTGGGCGGTTGTTCTGTCTGAGGAGCCTTCTTAAACGCATCATCTTTGGGTTTTTCGATTTGCGCGTCGTCAACATCAACACCCTCGCCTTCTGGGTTCTTCTTGGGTTCCTTGACGTCCGTGAGGGTAAGTTGGGAATCCTCGGGGATAACTTCTACTGGCGGGTTGGGTTTCTTGTCGGTGATCATGGCTATTAGAAGATGGTCGGGAAGAGAAGTAGCGTTTCGCGGTTAGTTCGTCTTCATAAGCTAAAAAGAAATGAAAGTGCGGGTGCCTCATTGCTCCCGAACTTCCGCCCCAACGGACTTCGGGACAATGAAGCCCACTTGTACGGTTTGCGCGTTACACGGCCAAGTGCGTGAGTTCCCGATTGGTCTACACTGAAGTCGCTCAATGCCGCCGGGTTCCCGGGCACCATGTTTGAGAAAGTCTGATTATGAAATCCATGTACGCCGCAGTCTTTGCCGCCACGTTGTTCTCGTGGCTGGCGGCGTTGACGCGCAGACGCATCTCGATACGACAGTAATCGATCAGGCGGTGATCTCGAAACTGTCGGCACAGTTTGGAATCAACTCCAAAGTCATCACGCATCTGGATCTGACACAGCCGTTTCAGACAAATCCCAGCGGAGCCTCGTCGTCGCTAAACAGCCTGATGAGGAAAGTAGCGTCGAGGACGGAGCAGGTGGGCGAATAGGGGCGATATCTTTTTGTTTTGTCGAGAACGACGAGCCGACTGTTCAGAAGAGATGTTCCTGGCAAAGTATCGGGAAGAGAAAATCAGCTTCGATTCCGGCGAGGGCCATTCTACGAACTCTTTGCGAGCGATGTTGTGTTTTCAGGCCAGGCAGAAGCTTCCGCTGCTAAGGATAAAGAGCTGTACGATTCGCGGGGCGAATGGGAATTGCGGAGTCTCGACGTTCCTGTTCGCATACGATCGAAAAGCGGAGAGGTTTCGTGTCGTCTTCTTCAACATGATGGGCAGGAATAACAACCAGGAAACCGGTTTGTTGAGAACGGCCCCCTGCTCGGGAGTGTGATTGTCGCTTATCCGACAGACATGCACCATTTACGTACTTCGTGGAGGTCTACAAGCGAGTTTCCGACAGTGAGTATTCGCGGGTGTTGAGATATCGAGGTAATACCCGTTACGGCGACGGCAATCCTCTCGCGGTCATCGATTCAGAAATGCCAGAGACCCTTCTGCGCCTAGGTCTGTGGAAAACGAGTGGATTCGTTACCTATTTCCGCCCCGTATGCCTCGACGGATGTAGACGGCTCGTGATGCGCAAAGGCATCGAGTGGTGTGAAGCGCATTAATGAAGTGGAAATGAGGGACCGCATCGGGTCACCCCACCAACGGACTCTCTAGGATTACTCCCGGGTTGACGTGCTATGTTTCAGCCTGCCCCTCCTCAAACTGTGCCGGTTCAGCGTGAAATGGAGAGAGGCGTTTTCCGTTAGTGAATATTCCGCCCTTCGGGCGGGGATTTTCAAGGCATCGGGGTCTATCGATCCGATGATGGCTGAACGAAGCGCGAGAAGTCGGTTCCCGCGCCCCCGGTCATCGTCTCGATGAGCCCACCAGGCTATCCCTCGGCATGGTTGCTTCCCTGCAGAGCCCGCTTCCGTTTCACCTGGCAAAATCATTGTAACTCCGTGTTTCATGCGGCCTGCTGGCGGCGCAGTTGGCGCTGTGCGCGCGCCGCTTCCAGCTTGCGGTCGCGCGCGGCGTGGATTTCCGTCTGCCGGCCCGCGAGCATGTCCGCCGGCGTCACGTATCCGATGGCGCTGTGCAGCCGCACCGTGTTGTAGTGGTCCACGTACTGCCGGATCAGGCGCCGCGCATCTTCCGAGCGACAGCGGCGTTCCCGGCCGGATGCATTCGCTTTTCAGCGATTTGTGCCAGCGCTCGATTTTCCCGTTCGATCTGCGGATAGTACGGCGAAGTCCGCACGTGCGTCATGCCCGAGATGCGGATGAACTCCTTGAAGTCCTTGGCGATGAACTGCGGCCCGTTGTCGGAGATGATCCGCGGCCTGGCCTCCGGGATACTTCTCCTTGGCCCGCTGCAGGATGATCTCGATCTCGGCTCTCGGTCATCGACTCGCGCATCTCCCAGTGCACGATGTACCGGCTGTAGCCGTCCAGCACGCTGCACAGATAGTAGAACGTGCCGCTGATGTTGATGTAGGAAATATCGATGTGCCAGTGCTCATGCGGCTTGTAGCGGCTGCTCGAAGCCCGTCCCTTTCTTCGACGGCTTGCCCTTCCACTCGCCAGCAGCCCCGCCTGCCCAGCACCCGCCAGACGCTGGACGGGCTCACCGCCACCACGTCGGCGATCCAGCATCATGAACGTCAGCCGCCGGTAACCTTCCAGCGGATTCTTCAGATGGAAATCGATGATCGCCTGCTTCTCCCACTGCTCCAGCCAGAAGTCCCGGGGAACCCATCCGTTGTGCTCGTTCGCCTTGCCGTATCGCTCCCGCCAGTCGTAGAACTTGCTGGCTGGATGCCGAGCCACCCGATGAACCGTCCGGCGCCGATCTCCGGCCTTCTCCGACCAGCGCCGGACAAAATCCACGATCTGGTCCCGCACGTCGTGCGGCACCCAGACCCCGGTCAGAGTTCCCCAAGACTTTTTTTTAGCGCGACGTGCTCCGCCATCAGCTCCGCCAGGACCTCGTCCTTGGTCTGGATCTTCTTCTCCAGATACTCGATGCGTTCCTGCTCGGCCTGGTGGTTGGGCCGTGCCTTGTGGCTGGAAGGCCGCCGGCCCGTTCTCGAAGAACTCCTTCTGCCAGCGGTAGAACACCGTCGGCTGCAGCCCCAGTTCGTCGCACAGCTACGAAATCGGCTCCTTGTCCAACAAATGCCGCCTCAGGATGGCGACCTTCTCTTCTGCGGTGTAGTGCTTCCTTGTTTTCTTCACGCGTTCTCTCCGTTATCTTAACGGAAGAACGCCCTCTCCATTTCCAGCTGAGGCGGGACAAAACCTTCCGACAAAATCCCCAACCTTGATTCCCACGACCTCGCAAACAGCTTGGAGTTCGAGCAGATCCAGCCTTCGCTCGCCGCTCTCATAGTTGCTCACGAACGACTGTGGCTTCCCTAATTTCTTGGCCACATCGGTCTGGCGCAAACCAGCGTCAAGGCGCACTTGGCGGAGCAGGCCCAAAAGAACCTTTCGCCTCCGCTCCTTGACGCTCGATCTCGCCATGAAAACCGAGGATACGGGCCTAATGTTCTATATCCGAAAAGTCGATATATGGACGAATCGACGCACGGAGACTGCCGTACTATGCTCATGCATCGACCAGGAGGCAGTCTATGAAACATCTGTTACGACTTACCGCTGTGCTACCCACGTTTCTCTCGGTCTGTGCTTTCGCAGCATCGCAGAAGTTGGACGTAAAGATAATCGACCGGCGCGACAGCACCACGGGCTACAGCTACGTTGTGCCCGGCTACTCGACGAGTACCTCGAACACCGATATGAACTGCTACGGTGGCGCGTACAATGTGAACTGTTCTGGCTCAAGTCGCACAACCGGCACACGCATTCCGTCGAGCACGTACTCGTATGATGTTTCCGGTGCTACCCTCTCGCTCCTGTTACCGGATGGGCGGAGGGCTGTAGTCAACTGTGAAAGCAAGTACGCCCCAAGGGGTGACTACATCAACAAGAGAAGTTGCCGGGTGCCGCCGGTGAACGACATCGAAGTAGAATTCGATGGCAGCAAGGCAAAACTGAAGTGGCCTGTGAGCATAGATGGAAAGAAAGTTGAATCAGAGACGTACAAAATTTTGGCGATCCTAGACAAGCCTTAGCTACCCCAAGGAAAACTAGTCTAGTTTCAGAAGGTATCAAGATTCAGATGGCGTCACGATTGATTCGCACCCTTATAGTATTAGTTGCTCTCGGAACCCCTGCCTTGCGCGGGGATATTACTGTCAAGGACTACAGGGAGACGTATAAAGGGAAACCGACCAATTCGGCCGACCATCTCTTGTTATATGAGTACCTCCGGGGACTCGGCAACGGGTTTTCCTGGTCCAACGCCAGGTTAAGAGTGTCGCATTCGCAACCGCTTTATTGCCAGCCCTCCGGGTTCGCGCTCACCGTTGAGAACTATACGAATATTATTGACGCTCAGCTCAATAAGGAAAATCCGTCACGTCTGGCTGACGGCGGCTTGAATCTGGAGAAGGTACCAATTGCGATAATTCTCCTGCAAGGGCTCATCGAAACGTTTCCTTGTTCGGACCAATGATCCGCCACGGCTTCGTGCGGCTCGTTCGCGGTCGCAAGTTGCCCGGAAAAGTGGGGAGACTCAAACCTTCGTTAGTAAGTGCGAACGTGGAGAGCGACGCATCGACGTAATTGAACTTCGAACGTTTTGCCGAGCGTTTGGCATCACCCTCAAACAGTTCGTTTCAGCGTTGGAGAAGGCCGTCAGCAAGGCGCGATGAAGCCACTATTCAGAGCCTCTACTTACGCACTATTCTGAAGACAATGATACGAAAGCTGTCTCCGACATTCGCCTGCCGACTCTTTGATCACAATCACGACCCTCATCAACTCCCTTTGCAATCAATTGGCCGCTGGGTAGTGACAGACTGATGAACTCAGAAATCCAATCAGGCCTCCCTAATTTGGCGGTGAGCAAAATCGAAATCATGCGACTACGCGAGATGCACCGTCTTGGACTGTCATTTTCCTATCCACGTAAGCGCAGGCTCGAAATTCCAGGGTTGGGAGCCATTTCGCGGTCTCCCACACCCAAAGAAATCGAACGCTATTGTCGCCTCAGTGCACGCGCGCTTGCAGCGGTTTACGGTAGCGAGAGTGGACCGGTGAGGCACTTTAGACAACAATCTGCACGCGCATTTCGTGTGGTTGCGATTCAGATGCCTCGCGGCTATGAAGGAAAAACTCCCGAGACAATCGAACTGGCGGACAATGATTCTCTACGGAAAACTCTTGAGATTCTGGAGGAAGCTTATCGGCATGCCAAGAGGAGTTCCAGCAATGCGACTAGGCAGCCTACCCCTCCCACTGCCGCGTTAAGACCGTCGGTCGTACCAGCAGCTTTCGCTAGGCCGCGCGGTGAGTACATCTGGCGCTCCATGGAAGCTAAGCGTCTCCGCAACCAACTTGAGCTTGCGCGCAAGGCACGTGTTGATGCCGCCAGTGTCTCTAGGTTCGTTCGCGGCAAGAATACCCCCCCGGGAAGACGCCAGACAGGCGCTCGGCGCAAAATCTTAGACGCCTTGGGCATCACAGACGAAGCCCAAGTCCCCGAATAGGGCGCTACGCAACAATTCCCGAACCCGTACAGTTGCAATCAGTAATTGCATCGAATTTTGCAGGTGTGCCAGTTTCTTCTTTGCCACCATAGGGTTCCTCCGCTTGCACGCAAAACGCTTGATTGCAAAGTAGTTGCAATGTCTTTTTCATGGGAATGTGAAAATGCGGGCCAAGAAAGGTCTCGCAGAAAGAGACCAGATCACAAGGTAAATTATGAACACATTCCAAGGAGTAGTGAATAGTTCAAGAGTGGCCAGGAAGTTCGAATCGAGTGTCTCCCTCCGCGACACCGTGGAGGTGAAAATATGAATCGCCCGATCGATCTCATCTTGTCACGGCTCAAGGGGCCGATTGTCAGTTCGGACGGCAAGGACTGGCAGGCGTCGTGCCCGGCGCACGAAGACAACAGCCCGAGTCTTTCCGTGAGTGTCGGGGATGACGACCGGGTCCTTCTACACTGTCACGCAGGCTGCCCCTTTGAAAGTATCGTCGCAGCTTTGGGCCTTCAGACGGCGGATTTGTTTCCGAATCGACCCGCTGCGCCCTCGCTTACGCCCTCCAAAGGACTCACTCTTGCTGCACTCGCGGAGCACAAAAGCTTGCCCGATCACTTTATGATAAGCATCGGCGTCAGTGACAGCCCGAAGAGAGCCGGAGAGGTCTTGATCCGCTATTATCTGGCCGACAACAACCTTGCTGAGCGCCACCGGCTTAGGACCGCTCTCAGCGCCAAGGATGGGATTCGGTGGACAGGACCCAAGGGAGGAAGCATAGTTCCATATGGTCTCTGGCGTCTTCGCGATGCGGAGAAGCAGGGCCGCTTAATTATCGTAGAGGGTGAGTCCGATTGCTGGACTCTTTGGCACCACGGCTTCGCTGCACTTGGAATTCCGGGTGCGTCGATGACCAAAACTCTCCAAGCGGAGCACTTAGCCCAGGTTAAAAAGATCTACGTCATCAAGGAACCCGATCAAGGTGGCGACGCGTTTGTACCGGGGATCGCTGGGAAGCTCAAAGAAATGAGCTGGGAAGGCGAAGCCTTCGTTGTCTCAATGTCAGACGGTATCAAAGATCCAAATGATTTTCATAAGGTCCATGGCGCGGCCTTCCCAGAAAAGTTCCAAACTCTGCTTGATGCCGCAACACCGCTCCCCAAGCCCGAAGATGATCGGAAGGGAACTAGAGGCGGCAGCGGAAAAGATAAAAAGGACGACAAACGCACGCCGGTTGAAAAGCTCATCGACTTGGCGACAAAGGAATGCGAATTCTTTCACACGAGTCAAAAGGAAGGTTTCGCGATTGTGAGCGTTAAAGGTCACCGCGAGACTTGGTCCTTAGACTCTGCTGTGTTTAAGCAGTGGCTCCGGCGAGCCTACTACCACGAGCACAACTCAGTGCCCAATCAGGAAGCGCTTCAGGCAGCACTGAATCTGCTCGAAGCCAAAGCGAACTATGATGGCTCAGAACACGAGGTGTTCATTCGCGTAGCTGAAGTGGGTGATTTGATCTACCTCGATCTCTGCGACGATGACTGGCGGGCTGTCGAGATCACTTCGGCAGAATGGCGGGTCATTGATAACCCTCCAGTTCGATTCCGCCGTACCCAAAGCATGCAAGCTCTCCCTGCACCGCAAAAGGGCGGTTCCCTAAACAGCCTTCGCAACCTTCTCAACATCAAAGATCAAGATACGTGGGTACTATTGCTCGCGTGGATAGTTCAGGCTTTACGTGGGAAGGGGCCCTTCCCGCTACTAGTCCTTCAAGGCGAACAAGGCACAGCAAAGACAACGACGGCCCGACTGATCCGTGCACTTATCGACCCGGTGAAACCGCCAAATCGCACGCCACCTAGAGATGAGCGTGACCTCATGATTTACGCAAAGAATGCATGGGTTCTGAGTATGGACAATCTGTCTGGGGTTTCAACTTGGTTATCCGATGCGCTATGCCGTCTCGCGACTGGCGGCGGCTTTGCGACTCGGCAACTCTTTTCCAACTCGGAAGAGACGGTATTCGATGCGACTCGTCCGATGATTCTTAATGGGATCGACGAGGCCGCACAAAGGCAAGACCTTCTGGATCGGTCTCTCATTATCCGTTTGGAGCCCATCTCAGACTCAGCGCGCAAGACGGAAGCGGAGCTAATGACAGAGTTCGAAGCAGCGCGACCCGGAATTCTTGGAGCCTTGCTTGATGGAGTTAGCGCAGCTTTGCGAAGTTGGAAGTCGGTTCGCTTACCAGAAAAATCCAGGATGGCCGACTTCGTCGTCTGGGCGACGGCTGCGGAGACCGGATTGGGCCTCCAACACAGCGCGTTCCAACGAGCGTATAGAGCATTTACGTTTGGAGCAGTCCGAGACTCGCTCAACGACGACGCTGTTGCCGTCGCACTTGAGAAGTTCATGGAAGGTCAAGACTCGTGGAAAGGGAGTGCTACCGAACTGCTCGACGCGCTAGATGACCTTGCGCCGGACAAGACCAAGCGAAGTCGGGTTTGGCCGAAGGCTGCAAATCAACTGACACGGCGGCTCAATCGGCTGGGAAGCTTCCTCAGGAAGGTTGGGTTAGATGTAACGAGAGATCGAGAAGGCCACCAAAGTAATCGGACGATTACGGTCACCAAGTGCGCCCCGGGAACCGCCCGCACCGTCGGCATCGACAGTCCAAAGGATGCTGAGCCTGCAAAATCACCGGATTCCCTTGCGGACGGTCAGCCGGACGCTATTGGTCCAGACCACGGCGGTACCGCCAGCACGGAGGAGGCTGCATAAGATGTTGAACACCAGGATGTTGATATCGGTGCGGGCGACGCGGACGATTCGGGCGATACATTACACCCAAAGGCTAAACCCGATGAGGAGTGAGCGACATGCTTAAACAACCCGACTATTCAGGATTGGTCACTTTGTTGCCAAAGTTGCGTCGACTCGTCGACGCCGCTGGAAAGGTCATGTTAGAACCGCACGAGGTCGAGCAAATTCGGGCTCTGGGTTTTCAGGCCCAGCCCGGAACATGGGTTGTTCCACGCCTTCCTGGTGAACTGGTGGCGGGTAACCCATTGTTCGAGTTTCTTGGAGGCGATGTCGACCCCTTTTGGAGACCGTCGTCCGGTGTGTCTCATGAAGTACCCGAGATTGCGATCCCTGACCGGCCAACCACTGAGTCCCTAGACGCTTTCGACCTGATGGCGCAGAATGCCCAGGCTCCCAGCGGAAATCCCTCCAGTTCCACCGCAGCTCAGGCTTGCCATGGCGCTACACAAATCCCCGACCTGGCTGGGGATCAGGCCCTTGAAAAAGAACTCACGGCGATCCTAGAGGCGGTGGAACGAGCGGGCGGTAGCTTGCCTCGACGGAGCCTCCAGAAGAAGCTGTGGCGGATCAAGGCTGAGCAGTTCAACCGTGCAATCGAGTTGTTGAGAGTCCGTGGCGTGATCCAGGTCGAGGGTAAGGTGTTAGTGACCCAAGCGGCCCGGCCTGCCTCGCCCCAGTTCCACGCTGTTCCACAGCCGGACAACGATTTTCCACAGGTTGAACTACCGGTAGGACCTGACCAGGGCGCTGGACCATTTAACGGATTTCGGGGGGCCCCCCTCAACGCACTGAGCACCGCGAGAAAGGTGATTGAAAATGCTAACTGATCGAATCCTAGTCGAAGACTGCGGAGTAATCTCGGCCAACCAAATCAATGGTGTGGTGCCAGCAAGTACGAACCCGTTTAAGGGAACTCCTGTGACCCTCACGGAGTCGTGCCCTACGTGCGGTACGAGCAAGGAGCTTACTTTCGAGGCGGTCCGTACGCGGCAGGGGCTACGGTTCTTCTGCCCGAAGTGTCGGCGGAAAGTGCAAAATCTCTATCGTCCGCCTGGAGCAACGTGGAACGACTGGGCGTGCAAGGAGTGTCACGGGCTTGTGTACTCCTCGCAGTATCAAAAGAGGCCCCGATGAATGAACCAGAGTCTTTCGAGCCGCTTTTAAATTCGGGTGAAGCGGCCACCCTCCTAAAAATTCATCCTAAGACGCTTCAGAAGATGGCACGTGCTGGAACCATTCCCGCGTACCGCATCGGCGATGTGTGGCGGTTTCGTGCTTCAACTCTGGACAGGTGGCTCTCTTCCGTCGTATCCTCGACTCAGCCACTCGTGCCTCTAAACATGAAAGGAAACAATGTTTAAGAGAACACGATTTCAGAACGGAAGTTTGCGATTGAAGACCAGAGCGAAAGGAGAGAAGTGCTGGGAGCTTCGTTACTACGAGGCAGGGAAGCGCAAACATGCAACCGTAGGCACGTTGCGCGAGTTCCCAAGCGAATCAGCGATGCGGAAATCTGCAAAGGTGCAGGCTCTGCTGCTGGGAGCCAATGCAGAAAGCCCGATGGTAGGAAGTGACGTAGTAATGGGAACCCTCATTGCTCGTTACGAAGTTGAGGAGATGCCCAAACGCTACTCTACCGGGTCAGCGTATCAGTCGTACCTCGACTGCCACATCAAGCCGCGATGGGAGAGTACGCTGTTAAGGAACGTGAAGCCCATGGCGGTTGAAGATTGGCTCAACGGCTTAAAGTTGGCTCCGAAAACCAAATCGCATATCAAGCAATTGCTACACGTGATCTTTGGGTGTGCAATGCGCTGGGAGCTAACTGACAAGAATCCTATCTCGCTTGTACGAGTAAAGGGCGGGAGTAAACGGCTCAAGCATCCACGTATTCTTAGCCCGGAGGAATTTGGGCGGCTGGCAGCCTGTGTTAAAGAACCATACAGAACGATGGTCATGGTTGCCGGGTGTCTCGGTCTACGGATCAGTGAGATAGTCGGACTCCAGTGGGGAGACTTCGACTTTGAGAATCAGACCGTCTTAGTCCAACGAGGCGTCGTTCACGGTTACGTGGGAGACGTAAAGACGGAATACTCGAAGGACCACTTGCCGTTGGACGCTCTGCTAGTTGAAAAGCTCCAGGAGCATCGGAAGCGATGTTACCCAACTGCGGAGGGTTGGCTGTTTGCGAATCCTGCAACTAGTAAGCCGTACCATCAGGAGCAGATTCAGAAGAACCATCTGACCAAAGCAGCGACCGCAGCGAAGATCAAAGGGGGAGTCGGCTGGCATACGTTCAGGCACAGTTATCGTTCCTGGATGGATGATACCGGCGCTCCGCTTACCGTCCAGCAGGAGCTAATGCGACATGCTTCGGTTACCACCACGATGAACGTGTACGGGAAGGCCATGACGGATAGTAAACGTCAAGCTCACAGCAAGGTCGTGCAGATGGTTTTGAAAGAGCCGAAACCTGCCCTCGAACAGCAGGAATTGGCGGTTGGGGCCTAATGGGGGTTTGGTCAGCTATGACGATTCCCAGTAAGTTGTTTTGTTTTGTTGGTTGCGGGGGAAGGATTTGAACCTTCGACCTTTGGGTTATGAGCCCAACGAGCTACCAGACTGCTCCACCCCGCAACGTTATGGTAGCGCAGCGAGTTCAGCGCGTCAAATTTTCGCGGCGAAATTTGCAGTTTTTAGAGTGTTTCTAACGCGCCCGTTGGCACGCGCGAAGCCCACGCGCCGCCTTTGATACCATGGTCAGTTGCCGATGCAAGCCCTGCTGGAGTCGTTGAAGCCCGGGCACCCGGATGAGGCGCTCGCGCGAGCGATCAATCCCGAGCGCCTGCCCGCCCACATCGCCGTCATCATGGATGGAAACGGGCGCTGGGCCCGTCGCCGCGGACAGCTCCGCGTGGCGGGACACAAAGCCGGCATGCGCCCGGTGCGGACGGTCATCGAAACCTGCTCGCAGATGGGCATCCAGACGCTGACGCTGTACGCGTTTTCGATCGAGAACTGGAAGCGCCCGCGCACTGAAATCGAAATGTTATGGCGCCTACTGCGCACCTATCTGCGGCTGGAATTGCCCGAGATGATGCGCCAGCAGATCCGCATGAACGCCATCGGCCGCCTGGATGCGCTGCCTCCGCAGGTACACCAGGAGCTTATCGAGGTGCTGGCGGAGACGGCCGTCAATCGCGGTCTGCAGGTAAATCTCGCAATCAACTATGGCGGACGCGCGGAAATTGTCGACGCCGTGAAAGCACTGGTGGAGGCGGCGCGCCGCGGCGAAATCACCGCCGATTCGATAGACGAGGCGGCGATCTCCGCCCACCTTTATACCGCCGGCATTCCCGATCCCGATCTTCTCATCCGCACGTCCGGCGAAATGCGCGTCAGCAATTTTCTGCTCTGGCAGATCGCCTACGCCGAGCTGTACGTCACCGAAACTCTGTGGCCCGACTTCACGCGCGCCGACCTGCTCCGCGCCATTCTCGACTATCAGAAGCGAAACCGCAGGTTCGGCGGCCTCGGCGGACCCACCCACCTGGGTACTGAGCCTCGTTACCGGGAAGTTTTGGGCGCCAATTTCAGATGAAGCGCGTCATCACCGCGCTCATCCTGATCCCCTTCATCGCCTGGGTGACGCTTGCGTCGCCGCAGTGGGTGTTCTATGTGGTGCTCGCCGCCACCGGGCTGCTGGCTTACGACGAGTTCGACACCATTGCCGCCGCCACCGGCATTGCACGCGCGGGCTGGCCCGGAATGGGCGCTGGGATCGTGCTGCTGCTGGCTCCGAATCCGGAGGTCGTCCTCGTCCTGATCGCCATGCTGGGGATGACGCTGGCTCTGCGCGTGAACAATTTCGCAGCGGCTCTACCCGCGGCGGGCGCATTTTCGTTGGGTGTGGTGTACGTTTTCGGAGCGTGGCGCTGTGCGGCGGACCTGCGCGCGCTCAATCCCGACTGGCTGCTGTTCGCGATGGCGTTGAGCTGGGCTGGAGACACGGCCGCGCTCTATGTCGGCAGGCCTTTCGGCAAACATAAGATGGCGCCGCACGTGAGCCCCGGCAAGTCGTGGGAAGGCGCAGCGGGATCGGTGGCGGGATCGATGCTGTTTGGCGGAATCTATGCGCACTATCTGATCCCGCAGGCTTCCATGGCCGAGGCGCTTGCGCTGGCGGCTGCGGGCAACGTCGCGGGGCAGCTTGGCGATTTGTGTGAATCGGCACTCAAGCGCGGCGCGGGAATGAAGGACAGCGGCACGCGATTGCCGGGCCACGGCGGCTGGCTTGACCGTCTGGATTCCAGTCTGTTCAGCGTACCCACGGTGTACGCGCTGCTGAAATTTCAAGCCGCGATATGGGGCTGATAGCCGGCCCGCTCAATTGCTTTCAAGGCCGCGGCCCGCTGCTCGGCATCGCCATCCACTACCGCCGAGCCAAGCGAAACCTCGCGCACCTGCAGTCCCGTGACCTGTTGCAAAGCCATGCGGACGCGCTTTTCACACGCCGCCGAACGCATTCCTTCGATGGCGATGATCATTGCTCTTATTTGAACAACGATAAATCAATTGCCTCGGCCATCGCCTTGTAGCCCGCGTCGCCGGGGTGCAAGTGGTCCCCGCCGTCATTGGCTGGCAGCATGCGGTCGGGATGCTGCGGGTCGCGCGCGGCCTTATCGAAATCGATGACGCCATCGAACGCATTGCCGGTGCGGATCCATTCGTTCACGGCTTTCCGCTTGGCTTCTTTCTCGGGCGAGAAATAGCCTTGAATCGTGGTGCCCTCAAAAGGCGTTAGCGTCGCGCCGAAAATCTTGATTCCGTGTTCGTGCGCGCGCTCAATCATTTGCTTTAGACCGGCGATAATCTCGTCGGCGCTTACCGTCTCCGATAAGGGCGCCGAGGAGC
This sequence comes from Bryobacterales bacterium, assembly GCA_963779075.1. GTDB lineage: Bacteria > Acidobacteriota > Terriglobia > Bryobacterales > Bryobacteraceae > Palsa-187. The sequence continues at coordinate 272,677 of CAVZWS010000002.1, read as the reverse complement.
CCGGATGTCCCAGGTCGTTGATGCCCTCAAGGACGATCACATACTTCACCGCCGGCTGCGCCAGTACATCGCGATCGAAGCGCGCCAGCGCGTTTACGCCAAATCGGACATTCATCGGATCGAAGAGCACACGGTTACCGCCGATGCCGGCATCCAGCACTCCAATGGGTTTGCCGCCCCGCCGCACCCGCAAGCGTTCCGCCAGAATATCGGGCCAGCGATGATTGGCGTCGACAGTCGACCGCGCGCCGTCGGTGATCGAGTCGCCGAAGGCTACTAAGGTTGACGCCGCCTCAGCGGCCAGCGCATCCACGCCGGTGAGAAAAACCCAAGAGGTAATGGTCGCGGGTTGGGACAACTCCGTCGCGCCCGTGAGGTCGCCCGACTCCGATGTAGTTGGTCTGCTGTGCCCCATAGTGAATGCCCGCGCCGGACGCCGCATGCGGCACGTAGATGCTGATGACGAGATCGCCGGCGGGTGCCGCCAGCTTCACCGGATCGCTGAGCGCCTGCGCGTTGGGCGCAATCGAAACACTGGCCCGCCCGCTAAACGTGACCGCATGATCTGAGCCGGCGGCGATGCTCGAACCCTTGTCGTGCAAGGCGATGTGAACAGCGCCGATCTCGACGGCCTGCTTGCCGTACGCGTTCGACAACCGCACCCGTACCGTGTCGCTGACGATGCTGGTGTGGACAATTTCGCGAATGGTCTGGTTATCGAACATCAGCTTCGCGGTGCGCATCTGCGCTTCGTCGGGGAGCTGGGGTGCGGGACTGGCTCCCCAGGCCACCACCCAGTGAGGCGGGCCTGCCGCGGAAGCGGTACCGGCGAAGCATGCCGCGAAAAACAGAGCTGTCGGAAGTGTTGCGACTTTCATAGACGTCAACCGCTTATCGTATCGCAGATGGTTGCCGAGAGGCGCCGCGGCGATTTCACAATTTGCAGTAGCAACCTGGAACCACTAGAATCGGGAGGATTATGCGGTCTCTAAGCTTGCTTCTTCTGTGCGCCGGACTGTCGCTCGCGCAATCCTTACAAGGCGTGATTGACGTTCATGCCCATGTCGATCCCGAGACAATTCCGCGCTCGATTGATGCCATCACGCTAGCTAGAATGGCGCAGGTGGAAGGCATGCGAGCGGTGGTTTTCAAGAACCATTTCTTCCCCACCACCGGCATCGCCTTCCTGGTCCACCGGCTCGTGCCGGGCGTCGAAGAGTTCGGCGGCATTGCTCTCAATCGCGCGGTAGGTGGCGTGAATCCGGTTGCCGTGCAGCAGATGGTCGATCTGCCGGGAAAGTTCGGGCGCATCGTGTGGATGCCGACCATGGACTCCGAGTACACGGCCCGGCGCGGGTCGAATCCGAACCGCCCGTTTGTACCAATCGCCAAGGGCGGAGAGCTTCTTCCGGAAGTCAAACAGGTGATCGCAATCATCGCGCACGAAGATATCGCACTCGCTACGGGCCATAGTTCGCCCGAAGAAACTCTGATGCTGATTCGGGAAGCACGCCGCGCGGGAGTCAACCGCATCATCGTGACGCATCCGGAACAAGGCCTCGACATGAGCCTCGACCAGCAGAAGGAAGCCGCTGCCATGGGAGCGTTTCTTGAATATTGCTACGTGGGGACGCTGCCTTTTTCCGGCGCCAGCCAGAAGACCATGGCATATTATGCCCAGCGCATGAAGGCCGTCGGACCCGCTCACGCCATCATGTCCACCGACCTGGGCAACGCCGTCAATCCGGTGCACACCGCCGGTCTGAAGAGCTACATTCAGGGACTTCTCAAAGAAGGCCTGACGCAGGATGAAATCGATCAAATGGTGCGGAAGAACCCGGCTTATTTGCTGGGCTTGAAATAGGCCGCTACTTCAAAGTCATTCGCGAATAGATCAAACTTCCCTGGTAGGATTGGCGGATGCAAAATCGTTACGTCGCGGACATAGGGGACTATGTAAAGTTTGCGATTCTCCGGGCGCTCGCGCCTGGTCGAAGTCTCGGTGTAGCTTGGTGGCTTTTCCGGGACGAGGATCACAATGCTGACGGGGGCCACAGGGAATACCTTGGCCAGGAAGACAAGTGGAAACAGTTCGATCCGATCCTTTTTGAAGCTCTCTCGAAGATCGAAAAAGAAAAAACGCTGCACGTAAATGCCATCGAAAAGGCTGCTGTTCTTCGGGGCGCCGTGTTTGCGGCCGATCCGGTTCCTTGCGAGGTATTGCCTTTTTCGTTGCGGCCCGCGAGACGAAACACTTGGCTCGCGGGAATTCAGAATAAATTCAAAGATTGCGATTTGATCTTCCTTGATCCGGACAATGGCATCGCGCCGGAGCGGCTAAAGTTGACGCGCCGACTCGCCGGAAAGAGCGTCACGATTGCAGAGATCAAGGCACTTGAAGCGCACAACAGAGCGATCGTCGTTTATCACCACCAGACGCGGTTTCGCGGCGGTCATCGCTCTGAGATCCACGATCTAGCTGCACGCCTAAAGAGCAGTGGACTTCATGTCTCCGGCGCTCTTCGCGCAAATCCATGGTCTCCTCGGGTGTTTTTTATCTTAAATGGAGATGCCGAACTGAATAATCGAGCGAGGACCGTTGCAGAACATTGGCACCCGCGGATCTCGTGGCATCCCGAATTCGAAATCCTAGGTGGTCAATGATGAACTGCTACTTCAGCGTCGCCCCCACCACGGCCCGGATCACACCATCGCTCTTGCTCATGATGTAGAGCTCGCCCGAATCGTCGGTGAGGAAATGAATATCGGACCGCCCGCCCGACACTCTGGCCCGGCCCGGCAAAGTCTCTCCCTTGCCGCCACGCGCATGATACGCTGCCGTCGTTACCGGCGCCATCGAACCGTAGGTTTCCTTGCCCCCGTCCGGCTTGTCCCAAAGAATATTCACAACGTGCAGCGGAGCCATGGTCTTGGGATCGCCATCGTCGGCATCCAGCATGTCTTTGAAATTCGTGTACCAGACATGCCCGGTGGTGATGTCGGACACCAGGTATTTCCCACGCAACACGGGCAGCGCCTTGCCCTGGTAAACGTACCCGCCCGATATCGCATCGCCGCCTTCCGGCACGTGGCCGAATTGGATCACCGGATAAGTGGGAGTGACCATGCCGTTGGTCTTGGTATCGGAGATCTGCATCGGAATACGATCGTCGATCGGCAGCGGAGCGGTGTTGTTGTCAGCCTTCAAAAGCTCGTTACCCTCGCGCAGCGAGTAGCCGTAGTTCGCGCCCTTGTGGATGATGTCCACCGTCTCCCAGGTATGCAGCCCGATCACGTGGGCCAGCAAAGTGACTTTGGTGCGATCGGCAGGGATCGACGTACCACGTCAGGCGAGTCGGGTTGCGCAGCCCGTACGCCCAGATCTCTTTGCGCGCGCCCTCCACCTTTACGAACGGATTGTCGTTAGGAATGCGATATTGGCCGTTATCGCTAAGCGTGCTGGAATCGGCGTGCTCCTTGGGATCGGGTATGATCCGCCAGATTTTGCCGATCAGCACATCCAGCCGCTGCGGGTTCAGCCGCCAGGTCGGGTCTTTCTGTTCGCCGGCGGCGCTATCGCCGCAGCCCACATACATCACGCGCCAGTCCGGATCGCCGGGCCGCGCGGCGGGATTGAATGTCATCTCGCCCAGCACATGACTGTACGTGTTGAGCTCCAGCCGCATCACCTCGCGGGCCGTGCCTTCAAACGTCGCATTGGAAGGATTGGTGTCGGTCCATTCGATGATCACCTCTTCGCAGCGGTGCGCGGGTGGAGTAACGATGCCCGTCGTAGTCTTGTAACCGTCCAGCTTCAGGCCGGGGAAGTTCGTGTTGTCCGGCATGATCGAGCCGGGCAATGACGGGTCCTCGAGATGCATCGTGTAGAACTTCCCGTTATGCGCGTATTCGGGATCGAACAGGAAGTTGACGAAGCCGTTCCCCTGGCCGTTTTCAAAACGGAATTTGTGGAACATGCCGCCCTGGCCGTCGCGGCCGTTGAAGTTGAGATAGGTGGTGATCTTCTTGGTGTCCTTGTCCAGGATATACAGCGGCCCATTCAGGTCGTTTACGAAAAACCGCTTGCCGCCGCCCGGCTCATCGCGCAGGAAATTAATGCGCGCGAGCAAACCGGTGACGTTATTGCTGGACTTGGTGGCGGACCCCGTTATCGGGAAGGTGGCGTAATCCTTCACCTCCAAGGTAAGCTGCTGCGCCCAGGATGGCGCGACGCACAAGGCAAGAGTGGCGATAGTGAGGCCAACTCGCCTCGCGCGAGCCTGGCGGCGGGGTCCGTTACAGTCAACTTGTTGCATGAAGATTTAGAGCGTCTTGATCTTGAAATTCCGGAACTCGATGGTCTGGCCGGTGTGCTGCAGGCCGATCGCGCCGCTCTTGAAGGACGCGTGGTGATCGTCGAGCACCTTGGTCCCGTTAATGACGACGACGAAGTGGTCGCCCTGCGCGGTCACTTCGGCGGTGTTCCACTTGCCCATTTCGATGACCGGTTCGTTATGGCTCTTGAGGTGGCCCGAGAAGCTGCCCGTGTAGTAGCCGTTGTGATTATCGGGCTTGCCATCGTAGGGCTTGTCTTTGGGGTTTGGGTTGCGGATCTGCATCTCGTAGCCCATCATGTGCGAATCGCCGGCATCACGGCTGCGGCGGATGTAAATGCCGCTATTGATGTTGGGCGCGGAGGTGCGGAATTCGGCCTTCACGATGAAATTCGAATAGTCGTCCGCGGTGCCCAGCCATCCGCCGGGGCCGCCTGAAACCAGTGCGCCATCCGTGATGGTCCAGGTTGCGTTGCCGTAGACTTTCAAGCCGTCCAGGGTCTTGCCGTCCCACAGCAGCTTCCACCCTTGGGCCGCTTCTTTCGGCGTGAGGCTGTTGACCGAGTCGGTCGACGCCGGTATCGCCCACGCTGCAATCACCGCGAATACGATCAGAAAACGCTTCATTTACAATGTCTCCTTGCGAGCTAGCCACCCGAATCGAGAAGGTGGTGTCCAGGAGCAGTAGGACAGGCCCATGGCCTGTCTTCCCTTGTGCGCGACAGGCCATGGGCCTATCCTGACCGGGTAGACATTGTCGTCGCATGTCCTGTATGCTGCTTGACATGAAAAACTCACTTCTTATAGTTCTCTGCGGATTGCTTTCGGCGGCCGTCGCGCTGTCCGCGACCAACAATGACGCCCGGGATGAAAAAGCCGTCATGGCCACTCTTGACGCGATGGCGCAAGCCACCATCAAGAAGGACATCGCCACGCTCGACAAGATCTACCATCCCGATCTGACTTATAGCCACTCCTCGGCATTTCTTCAAAACAAAGCCGAAGTTCTCAAGGCCGCCGCGGGCAAGGGGATCACGGAATCCGAGACCTTCCACGACAACAACATCCGGATTTTCGGCAATGTCGCGCTGGTGAGAGGCGTTACCGAACTTCGCAACGGAAATCCGGGCGACATGCACGACAACCACCTCAACATCCTGTGGGTTTTAGTGAAGGGTCCAGGGCCCAGACGGCTGGCAGATCGTAGCTCGTCAAACCACGCGGCTGCCTGAGAAAAAATAGACTAGCCCGATTCATTCTTGACCTGCCGGAGCGCGGCTTCTCCGGCGGTGACTCGCCGATGCTAAAATCGGGCGAGTTATGTTCAACATTCGTTTCTTGTTGCCGGCCGCGCTTTTCCTGTGCTCCATCGCACCTGCCACGGCAAGTGACAGTGAAATCGATAGGGCGTCGCTTAAAGGTCTCCAGGGAGTATTTGTCCTGGTCGAGGACTTGAATCCGCCGGAAGAGCAGGCCGGGTTGAAAGCGGCAGACATCCAAGCCGACGCGGAGGAAAAACTGCAAGCGGCGGGGATTCCGCTGTTGAGTAAAGTCCAGGATATCGACACGCCGGGAATGCCGACCCTTTATATAAGCGTCAGCGTAGCCAGCAGCACGGCGACCGACCTCTGGCCCTTCAGCATCGATGTGAACCTTGAGCAGCAGGCCACCTTGAAGCGCAGTCCCGACACCTTTGTGCCTACCGCCGTGACTTGGCATGTGGGCTCCATTGGCGCGGTGGACAAGTCCAACATTCGCAGCGTCCGCGACCACGTCAATGAACAAGTTGCCAAGTTCGTCAACGCATACTTCAAGGTAAATTTGACGCAGATTAATCCCAAGTAGTGGCGGCGCGTGCGCGGCCGAGCGATATTCTCGCGTCCGCCGGCGGGGCGACCATCCCTCGGCTTAGCCATTCCATCTCGATTTGTTACCCTAAATATCAATGCCTGCCAATTTTCGCCGTTTCCAAGCCGGCCCCGACCCCTTTAACCGCACCTGGGAGGTGGAGTTTCGCTGGCTGCAGACCGGCATTTCCATTCGCCATGCCGACACCGTCGATGTGAAATTCGTCGTGTGGACGGAGGGCGAGGAAAAGCAGGAGAAGATCGTCGCGCTGCCGCACCCCATGCTGCTGGCGCTGACCGCGAAGTCCGGGCATGCGCTCACCGACGCATGGTGCTTGAAACTCGCCGGCCGCCATCTGGAGCACATGATTACATCCGGCGAGGACCTGGAGAAGACCCTGGTTACCGTGTCAAGCGCGGATCTGGAGAGCGCCGCCGGAGTGGCACAACCCGTATAGCCGCGATCCGCGGCGAGGTCATGGTAAATATAGTTCTGGTACGCGATAGTGAGCGGTTACCGGGTGAATTTGCGTCTGGAACGCGCGGTATGAAAGAAGGAGGGGGAGCGATGGTCAACTGCCCGCTTTGCGATGCGGTCATAGATGTTGACGAGGACGAATTGGACGAAGGAGATTCGCTCATCTGCGAGGAGTGTGGCGCAAATCTGAATGTGAGCGGCGTGAGCCCGCTGGAGCTGGTCTCCGATGCCGCCGATGACGACGAGGTCGAAGATCTGGACGAGGACGATCTGGACGAAGACGACGACGATGAGGACGAGGACGACGAGGAGGAAGAAGACTGGAAGTGAGACTGAAGGAGAGGTAAACTGATCGCCGTGCTATTGGGCTGCGCGCTCCTGCTGGGTGCGGCGGACAGGAACGATGCGCCGCACGCCGTGGTGGCGGGCACGGTGTTCCGCGAGAACGGATTCGCGCTGCCGGGCGCTGCTGGTGACGCTGGCCGTGAAAGATGCGCCCAAGAAGGCGAAGAAACTCCAATCCGTGTCCGACGGGCGGGGCGAGTTTGCGTTCCGCGTCCCTCCCGGGGCAGCGACGTATGTCGTGAGAACCTCGCTGAAGGGATTTCAATCCGTTGAAAAAGAAGCGTCCGTGTCGGGCGAAGAGCGGGTGGAAGTAACTTTAGTGTTGCCGGCCGAGTCCAAATGACAGGAGCGAAAGCAAAACCATGACTGGAAGGCGGAACATGACACGGGTGCTGACGCTCACGGCGATGGCCTTGATTCTTTGCTCGGGGCTTGTCGCGCAGGAGCAGAAGAAGACGCGCGAAGAGCGGCGGGAAGAAGCTAACTCCAGGGCCGTCACCGGAACCGTGACCACCGCGGATGACAAACTGGTGAGCGGCGCCGTGGTTCAGCTTAAGGACATGCGCACGCTGCAAGTGCGGTCCTTCATTACGCTCGACGACGGGCAATACCATTTCTCAGGTTTACGCGCCGATATCGATTACGAGCTGACGGCGAGATCCGGCGAGTTGACGGCGACGAAGAAGCTGAGCCTTTTCGATAATCGCAAGGCAGCAATCCTGAACTTCAAGCTCGAGAAGAAGTGAACCGCCGGCGGCACCCGAGCACTTTCGTTCTTCTTCTTCATTGGGCTCGCATCCGCGGGCTTCGCCCAGACACTTATCTTCGAGCATGCGACGGTGATCGACGCCACCGGAGCGCCTCCAAAGAAAGACTTTACGGTGGTGGTTCGTGACGGGCGGATCGCGTCGGTGACGCCGCGTGCTGAGACCAAGTCCGAGACCGAGCCCGGCGCGCGCGTGATCGATGCCACCGGCAAGTTCCTGATCCCTGGGCTGTGGGACATGCACGTGCACATCACCGCGCCAGAGATTGTGTTTCCGCTGCTGCTTGCGAACGGGATCACGGGAGTGCGCGAAATGTATTCTGGATTCTCGCTGGCGACAATCCGTCAATGGAAGCAGTTGCCGGACGCGCCACGGATGTACGCTCCCGGTTTCATCGACGGCCCGCTGATGAGCGGGGCGGGGAAGTTGCCGGATGCCATCGCCGTGTCGAACGCGGAGCAGGCCAAGATCGCGGTGCGGTTCCTGCAGGCGGAAGGCGCGGACTTCCTGAAAGTATACAGCAGCGTCCCGCGGGACGCGTTTCTGGCGCTGGCGGAGGAAGCGCGCAATGCGGGGATTCCCATCGCCGGGCATGTGCCCGAGGAAGTGAGCCCGCTCGAAGCCTCCGACGCCGGGATGCGCAGCGAAGAGCACTTGAACAACCTTCTGCTCGGCGCATCGACGAACGAAGCGCAGTTGCGCGAGGAGCGGGTCGCTACCATGTACGATCGCCAGATCACGGGCGAACAAAGACTGCGCCTGCTGGCCTGGCCCATGCTTGCGGGGCTGGTGGATACGTACGACGAAAAGAAAGCTGCGGCGATGTTCCGCGTGTTCGTGAAGAATGAGACTCGGCAGACGCCCACGCTTTCGATCCTGTGGGGCTTCGCGCATGAACTCGACGATGAATTTGTGAACGATCCCCGGCAGCGCTTCGTGCCCGAAGACGTGGAGCGTAAACTGGGATCCGCGTGTGATCTTCTACCTGCGCGATCTGCCGCCGGCCGAATACGAAGTGCTGCACCAGCGCATGCGGATGCTGCTGACGCGCTACCTGAAGCTGGTAGGCGATATGAATCAGCGCGGGCGTGGAGTTGCTGGCCGGCACCGATATGAACCCGTTCAATCCGGTGCTGCCTGGCTGGGGACTGCATCAGGAGTTGGCGCTCTTGCGCGAGTCCGGGTTGACGCCGATGCAAGCGCTGCAAACGGCGACGCGCAACCCGGCGCGCTACTTCGGAATTCTGGATGAAACGGGAACCATTGAGGCAGGGAAATCGGCCGACCTGGTGCTGCTTGACGCCGACCCGTTAGCGGACATTCAGAACACGCAGAAGATCGATGCCGTGGTGTCGCGGGGACGCTACTATTCGCGCGCAGGATCTGGATGCGATGCTGGAGCGCACGGCGGCGCTCTCGGCTACGGTTCACTAGTCTCCGCTGCTAATCCCCGCAGCGCTCCACCTGCACCAGGCAACTGTAAAACGTTGGTCCACCACCCATGTCGGTGAGGCGTTCGGATGTGAGCACGTTGGCGTTGAGGCCATCCTCGGCGCGCTTGTTCCAGCGCACGGCGGGAGCGCGGGCGACTCCGGGCTGCACCACGCCATCGACATCGGCGCGCAGCATCAAGCTGCCGCGATCGTTGAACACACGCACGCGGTCTCCGGTCTGGATGCCGCGAGCCGAGGCGTCGGGACCGCTCAGATGGAGCAGCGCGGTATCCGCATCGACACCGCGGACGATTGCCGAAAGTCGAGTTCATGCTGTCGTCGTTTTTCGACGAGATCAACTCCAGCGGATAACGGGCGCGCAGGGATGGGTCTCCGAAGCGCGATTCGACTGGCGGAGCATAGTCCAGCGCTTCGGCGCCGAACTCGCACTTGCCCGAAGGAGTGCCAAACCCGCCTTCCGCGAACGGCAGGAACGGAGTTCCTGGCTCGGAGATGTTCAGGCGGATCGAGTGCTCCTGGTCCAGGCGTTCGAGCGTGATGCCGTCGAGGAACGGATGCCCGGAGCGGAGCAGCGAACGCATCATGATGTCTTCGGAATCGCGGAAGCACTGGTCGTCGAAGCCCATGCGCAGCGCCAGATCGCGGAAGACTTCCACGTTGGAGCGGGCTTCGCCGGGAGCGTCGAGCGCGGGGCGGGCGAGTTGCAGATAGTAATGCCCGTAGGAGCGGTAGAGATCGGTGTGTTCCAGAAATGTGGTCGCGGGCAAGAAGAATATCGGCGTAATCCGCGGTGTCGGTCTGGAACTGTTCGAGCACCACCGTGAACAGATCGTCGCGGCGCATCCCGGCGAGAACTTTGGCCTGATTCGGGGCGATGCTCGCGGGGTTGGAATTGTAAACCACCATCGCCTTCACGGGCGGCGCGTCCAGTTCCGTGAGCGCCTTGCCCAGTTCCGCCATATTCACGATGCGCGCTTCGCGGCCGAGCGGCGGAGCGTTCCTGCAGCTCCGGCATTTCGAGCGCCTTGGTGTTGAATTGGAACGCGTGCGAAGTGCTGAGCTGCAAGCCGCCGCCGACTTCTTTCCACGACCCGGTGATCGCCGGCAGAGTGCTGATGGCGCGCACGGCCGCGCCGCCGCGCTCGCTGCGCTGTACTCCTAAGTTCAGACGGATTACCGCCGGACGCGTGCCTGCATACTCACGCGCGAGCTGGACGATGTCCTCCGCCGCAATGCCGGTGAGTGCTGCCACGCGCGCCGGATCATAGCCACGCGCCAATTGGGCGAGTTCATCGAAACCATTGGTGTAGCGCGCGATGTAATCGGCGTCGTGAAGGTTCTCGCCCACGATCACGTGGATCAGGCCCAGCGCCAGCGCCAGATCGCTGCCGGGATTGATGGCAAGATAGCGGTCGGCCAGCGCGGCGGTGCGGGTCTTGATGGGATCGATCACATACAGCTTGGCTCCCTTGCGCCGGGCTTCGACAATGAACGGCCACAGGTGCACGTTGGTGCCGTGAATATTCGCGCCCCAGGCGATGATGAGCTTCGCGTCGGGGAACTGCTCGGGTTCGGTGGAATAGCGCAGTCCTAGAGTCGCGTTCTGGGCGGCCCCGGCGGTGCTGGAGCAAATGGTGCGGTCGAGGCGCGACGCGCCCAGGCGATGGAAGAAGCGGCGGTCCATGCCGGCGTTGTTCAGCAGGCCCATGGTGCCGGCGTAGCTGTAGGGAAGAATCGACTCGGGGCCGTGCTCCTCGGCGATGGCGGCCAGGCGGCGCGCGATGGTGTCGAGCGCCTCATCCCAGGAGATGCATGCGAAGCGGCCTTCGCCTTTGGCACCGGTGCGCTTTTGCGGATAGAGCAGGCGGCCGGGAGAATATTCGCGCTCCAGATACTGCGCGACTTTGCCGCACAGGAACCCGCGCGTCACGGGATGGGCGGGGTCGCCGCGCAGGCGAGTGGCGCGGCCGTCTTCAATATGGACCAGCAGGGCACAGGCGTCGGGGCAATCGAGCGCGCAGACGGAGTGGCGAATCTGCATACCCGTAGGATAACAATTAAGTTGCATGAAACTATCAAACGAACCCAGACCGTGACGTTTTTCGCCACAACCAAACGAACCCAAGCCTGGCGAGATTTATCGCCACGACCAAACGAACCCAAGAGAATCTTGACGGCTCCGCTGTGCAGAGCTCCAAATCCATAGTGGGCCCTTCGAAACGCGGAATCGGGCGGGCGATAGCGATAAACGCTTGATGAGCCTGGGAACAAAATGGTCAGGCGGGTTGTGACAGGCATGAACGGGAGGCACGGCGTGAGCGGAACCGGCAATCCGCCGCGGCTCGTGCGATCCTAAACCCATAATGAAAATCGCAACCATGGTCATCCAGAATGCCGTGCGCATCCTGGGGCTGATTTTGTTGGTGCTGGGATTTATGTTCTGGTCCGGCCATAACCTCGACCTCATCCCGCTGCACATGCGTCTGGGCGAAATACTGGTGAGCCTGTTGTGGATCATCGCGGCGATGGGTCTGCGCGCGGGCGTCAAGCCTGGGATGGTGCTGGGCGCGATGTTCTACGGACTGATCGTGGTCGCCTATGCCATGCGGATGACAACGTTCCTGCCGGGCAGCGCGCACGAAGTGATTCGCGTCGTGCATTTTCTGTTAGGCCTGGGCGCGATCGGAATGGTGGAGATGATCGGGGCGAAGATCAAGCGGGGGATAGCGAAGTAGGATTAGGCCACACGGGACGTCCACGGGTCGCGCGTTTTGCGACCAAGGGGCCAAGCTTGCTAGGCGATAGCCGAAATTTATGTTCGAGACGGGCATTGGTGTACCGTTACGCCGGAGGGTGTTCACGGCGAAGAAGGCGCTTCGGGCTGAAGTCAGAAAGCATCTAGAACTCGATGAGCGCGATGAATGACATGAGGATGAAATGAAACCAGCACCAGCCGCCCGCGTACCGGGAGACACCGATGCCCAGCGCATGAGCAACGCGCTCCGTATGGTACTGACCGTCTTCGAGAAAGGATCTACTGAAGAAGGAAGCTCGGATGAAGCATGCCAGCGAAAAGAAAAGGGCGAGGAAAACGTCCTGAGCATGTTTGAAAGTATCGGTCCTCCACCACTCGATACCAACGTCAGGAAGCTTAATACTATCTGGATTATTTTGCTTGTCCCTTGGCTCCCATTCGCTGCGCTGGCCGGAATGGCTTTTGATGCTGGCCCTAGATGGTTCGCTTATGTGTTCGTTTGGTCGATCTGGACCTATCCGATCACGGTGGGCATCGCATATATCTTCAGGAGAAAGAAACCCGTTCTGTCGTATCTGCCTCTAGTGAATGTTGCGGGTTTCTTAATCAGCGGCTTTCAGAGATGAGTTGTCGACTATATTGTTGCCCAAATTGGGGCCAACTGCCGTGACTCCAGTGATAGGCGAAAAGACTGAGGACTAGGACGGCGGCACCCTCCAAATGCAATAGCGGGCGGGGGTCATCGCGTTACGCTAGCAGACTACTGGCGTGGATTACGTGGTCTAGCGGCGTTCTTCGAGGTGGCGCAGACGCGCGTCGAGCACTTCTTCCACGCGGCGGAGTTCGGCGCGCCACAGATCGCGCATGTCGTCAAACCGAGTATTCATGTGCACCGCAAAGAGACCAATCAACGTAGCGTTGAACAGCATCGGGATGCCGATGGCGAGATATAGCTGTTGGTTGGTCACCAAAGTTTAGTGTGCTCCGCCTGACTTTATTCTCCCACGAACGTGAGTGCGCGATGATAGAAGATCCATGTCGCTTGTGCCTTATCTCCACCGCGTGGCCGCGGGCGCGGATCTGACCTCCGCCGAGGCCTACGAGGCCATGACACTGCTGCTCGAAGGCGGCATGCACGACGCGGCGGTGGGCGCATTCCTGGTGGCGCTGCGAGTAAAAGGCGAGAGGGCGTCCGAGCTGGCGGGGTTCGCGAGGGCCATGCGCGAGCACATGGTTACGGTGGACGCGGGTCCGGAGGTGATCGACATTGTCGGAACCGGCGGCGACGACGCGGGGACGTTCAATATTTCGACCGTGGCGGCGCTGGTGCTGGCGGGAGCCGGGGCGCGGGTGGCGAAACACGGCAATCGCGCGATCTCCGGGAAGGTGGGCAGCGCCGACGTACTCGAGGCGCTGGGCGTGCGCATCGCCATGACGCCGGAGGAAGCGGCCAGCGCGGTGCGTGACATCGGACTGGGATTTTTGTTCGCTCCCAACCTGCACCCGGCAATGAAGAACGTGCAAGGGGTGCGGCGGGAGTTGAAAATGCGGACCGTGTTCAATCTGCTGGGGCCGCTGGCGAATCCGGCGCGGGCGCAGACGCAGGTGATTGGAGCGCCCTCAGTGGAGTTCGCCGGGATCATGGCGGAGGCGCTGGCTGAATTGGGAACGGGACATTCCTTTGTGGTGCACGGTGTCCGTGCGGGGGGCGGGGGGCTGGATGAGGTGAGTACTACGGGTTCTACCGAAATCTACGAAGTCTGGACCGGCCGGGTGGAGAAGAGCGTATGGATGCCTGAGGATTTCGGGGTGCCTAAGGTTGCGCTGGATACGCTCGCGGGTGGGGATGCTGCGGAAAACGCAAGAATAGCGGTGGAACTGCTGGGCGGGATGAGGGGTCCCAGACGGGAGATCGCGCTGGTAAATGCGGCGGCCGGGCTGCTGGCGGCGGGTTTGGCCGCAACGCCTCGCGAAGGCGTAGCCAAGGCGGCTGATGCTATCGATTCAGGGCGTGCAATGGCAGTCCTGAAACAATTGCAAGAAAAATTTCCCAAAAGCTGAGCCGTTTGGGTTGCGGATCGCGCGTATTTGGGTGTCGGAGGAACTCCGGCGTTCGGAGGAACAGGCGAGCATTCGCCTGGTGGGCCGGCTGGGTCACATAAGACTCGGTCGGCCTCGCCGGTTTTTTGGATTCGCTATTGAGCAAGTTGGCGCGTGAGCTCGGCAACCGCGGGATTCGGGCTGAGTTGCCGGTAGATTTCCAGGGCCCTGCGCAACTTCTCAAGGCCCGCATCTGTCGATCCGTTCCTCACTAATAGTTCGCCAACGCGGCGATTGGCCGCGGCCACTTCTTCGCGCGTCGCTGGAGTGATCTGCGAGCCTTCCATCGCCGCCAAGCCTTCCGTGATCTGCAAGGCCCGGGTGTAGCTGGATAATGCGCCCGGCACATCGCCCGCCTCCAGCTGAACTGCGCCGAGCATATTGGCAGCGGCCATCAAGTCGCGCTGGGCGCCGGCGTCGATAGGATTGGTGAGGGCCAGGGCCTCATACTGAGTGAGCTCCTCCCGGTAAAGGCGAAGCGCTTCCCGATGATCGCCGGCGGCCTCGCGCTGATCGCCTAGAGCTTGCGATGCCTGGGCCAGGTCGCGACGGGCAAATGGCCTCCCCGGAGCGGCGCTATAGGCGACTTGGGCGGCGGCGTAGGCGCGGCCGAACTCTCCGCCATGCAGGTACGCGCCTACCAATTCATGACGGGTCAGTTGCAACGCAACTTCGGCTTGCTGGCGGGCGACGGCGTCTACGATTTCGGCTTTGTGGGAGACGATGGCGATGGAAATCAGGGCGACTCCGATGATCACTGCCGCGGCGACACCTTCCCCATTGCGCCGCACGAACTTCGCGAGCTGGTAGCCAGGCGTATCCAAGCGCGCAATCACGGGGCGGCCTTCAAGATAGCGCCCAATGTCTTCCGAAAACTGTTCGACGGAAAGGTAGCGGCGATGAGGCTCCTTACGCAACGCCATGAGAATGATGTTGTCGAGGTCGCCAGCAAGTTTTTTGCGAAGGCGCTTGCGAGCCTTGTCGCGGGACTCAGAGACGGCTTCCATTTTCTGGGTGGCTTCAGGGATCCCGCTGGAGTCGTCTGCCAGCACCAGCGAGCTGGGGCGAAGCGGCTCCTTTTCGCAGATGGCATGCTGCATGGCAGCCTGCGAGAGGGTATTCGAGCCGTAAGGCATTTTCCCGGTGAGCAGGAGGAACAGAAGAACGCCAAGAGAATACACATCGGTGGCAGTGGTGATGGGTTCGCCGCGGACTTGTTCGGGGCTGGCGTAGTCGAGCGTCATGGGGCGCATTTCAGGGCGGGTTTGCGCTAAATCGAGCGTGGCGCCGTCGGGGCTCAGCAGCTTGGCGATGCCGAAATCGAGCAATTTAGGGACGCCGTCGGCGACCAGGATGTTGCTCGTCTTGATGTCGCGGTGGACGACGAGATTTTGGTGCGCGTAGTGCACGGCGGAGCAAACCGCGCGGAACAACTGCAGGCGCTCCGAGATAGAAGACCGCCGCTGTTCGCAGTATTGGTCGATGGGCGTGCCTTCGACATATTCCATCACCAGGTAGGGAAGCCCTTCGGGCGTGGAGCCGCCATCGATCAAGCGGGCTATGTTGGGATGGTCGAGGTTGGCGAGCACCTGGCGTTCGGTACGGAAGCGGCGCAGAATCTCCTGCGAATCCATGCCGCGCTTCACCATCTTGATCGCAACCTGCTTGCGATATTCCTGGTCGAACCGGGTGGCAAGCCAAACCGCGCCCATGCCCCCGCGGCCGATGCGGCGCACGAACTGATAAGGGCCGACGCGATAGCCTTCCGGGTACTCGCCGAGATCGTCGTCGCGCGAAGTGTCGCGCAAAACGAACTGGCTTAGCTGAGCTGCGGGAGTTTCCAGGAATTCGCCCGCTTGTTCCGAGCTGAGCAGTAGCGTCTCGACCTCGCGGCGCAATTCCTCATCGCGCGCGCAGAGCACGCGGAGGTAGGCGGCGCGGTCCTGGGCGGGGCGTTCGAGTGCGCCGTCAAAGACTTGACGAATCTGCTCCCAACGCTGCGGCGTCAAGAGAACCTCCGGTCAGCTCGCGATGCAGGAAGGCCCGCGCGGAGCTCCAACTGCGCTTGACGGTAGCGGGGGAAACCTCCATGACTTCGGCAGTTTCCTCCACTGAAAGGCCGGCGAAGAAGCGCAACTCGACTAATTGCGCCTGCCGGGCGTCGAGCGCCGCCAGCTTTCCGAGGGCCACGTCCAGCAGGATCATGTCGACGGGGCGCTGCTCGCAGATGACCATGGTGTCTTCGAGCAAGACTTTTTGATCCTCGCCACCGCGGCGGGCGGCGCGATGTTTGCGGGCATAGTCGAGCAGGACACGGCGCATTTGGGTGGCGGCCATGGCCATGAAGTGACCGCGGCTTTCGAGCGGGGCGCGCTGGTCCACCATACGAATGTAGGCTTCGTGCACCAGTGCCGTCGGCTGCATGGTATGCTCGCCGCGTTCACGGCGGAAATAAGAGCGGGCGAGGCGGTGCAATTCGTCGTAGACCAAGGGCAGAAGGTCGTTGACGGCTTCCTTCTGTCCGCGTCCGATTTCCCCGAGAAGCCGGGTTACTTCCCCGCTTTCGCCCAAGGCGCTTTCATCCATAGGCTCTCAGCGGATTATAGCGCGAGAGGGGCCTCGGAGGCAGGACGCGCTTCGCCCAGACCTTCTTCGGGGAGGGAGGCGGGCCCTAGAATCCGCGAGCCTTGGCCGCGGCCCCAGCCGAGCGCGGACATGCGCTCGGGATTCGCTGACAACACAATCTGCAGGGGGCTATTTTGATCCGGACCCGGGGCCCGAGCGCCCGCGCGGGACGATACCAGCGCCAAGTAGGTGAGAATGGCGTGGATGTCGCCTTCGGCTGGCGAGGCCATATCGAAATCCTGGGTCAGCAGGCGGACGCGATGGCCGGTCTCACTCAGGCGGAAGGCCACGAAGGCGGCGCATTCGACCGCGGTTTCAAACCAGGCGCGCTGATCGGGGGTGGCGTCGAGGTCGAGGAAGATGACGATCATCTGGTCTTCGTCGCGGGCAAATTCGCGAACCTGCAGCGAACGGGTGTGCGCGGTGGCCTTCCAATCGACGTGGCGGGCGCTCTCCAGCACTTCGTAGGGACGGATGCGGTAGAAATCGTGACCCGGGCCGCGACGCCAGGCTTCGATCTCGCCGGCGATGGAATCGGCGAGTGACTGGAAGCCGGGGCGGGGATCGAGGCAGGGATAGACGATGACGTCGTGGCGCAGCGTGACTGTCTCGCGGCGCTCGGCGAAACCGAAGGGGAAGCCGGTGGTGAGCTGAAAGGTGCGCTCGCTGTGGCGGCCGCGAGTGGGGAAGCGGAGTTCGATGGGCTCCTCGACCGTGACCGCGCCGGGGATGACGGGGAAGAACAGAGCGCCGTCGTAGCCGCTGGGGCTGATGTTACTGTGAGCGGCGATGCGGCTGGGAGGGGCTCCGGTGACGCGGATGCTGAAGGATGGCATCCAGTGTTTGAGATTTTTGAGGCGCACGGTGGCGCGGATGGTGCGGCGCGCGGAGATGTGCGGCGGAAGCAGCAAGTCAATTTCCAGGCCAGCGAGGGTGAGCTTGCTGACGAAGCCGGAGATGGCGAGGATCGACAGCATCGCGGCGAGGATGAGGAACAGAAGATTGTTGGCGGAAAGGACGGCGGCTAGGGTGACGATGACGATGGCTCCGCTGTAGGCGAGTCCAGTGCGGGTGACTTGCTGGCGGAGTGCGCCGGGCCACAGGGTGCGGAGATTTTGCCACCAGTGCATGCGAAGGTCAGCGGCAATCGGTGCGGTTGAAGGTGATGGTGACGCCGGTGCGCCGCCCGGGGTGATCGGGATCGAGCGGTTCGGAAATGGTCACGTTTTCGTATTCACTCAAAGACACGGCTATCCGGCTCGCGCTCATGACGCCTTGGTTGATTTCTTTGCCGCGCACTGAGGGCGGGACCAATTCGTCGATGACTTCATCCACCTGCTGTTTGGTAGCAAAGTTGGGACGGTTCACGTAGCTGCCAGGCGGCAGGTCGATTTTGCAGACTTGATGGCCGGTCCCGTAGTTCACGACCGCTTGAATATTTGCGCGGACCTGGAATGTTTCACGAGCGATCGGTTCTCCGTATTTTGCGCGGAGCGTGGAGGTGTCCATTTGGCCGAAGGCTGAGCAGCAGACCACGAACAGGGTGAGTTTGGCAGTCATGCTTCATGATACTGACTCGGGTTTGGCGGCGGCTTGGGCGACGCGGCCGATGGCGTTGACCAGCTTGCGATAGGGAATCTTCGAGGGCCATTCGATGTCAATCCATGCGCCATCGCGCCAACTGGAGGTGTACCAGCGGGTGAGGATTGCGAGGTGTTCGAGGTTGGGCGCGCCTTGGGACTCGATCGCGGCGACCAGGTCGCGCACGCGCCTGTCCATTGATTGGCCGGCGCCGTCCACTTCAGAGAGCAGGAGGCGGCGCGGAGTCTGCCAGCAGCTTCCGATCAGAAACCACAGGTCGATGGCATCGGGGATGGAGGACGGCACGACGGCGACTCCGGCGAGGCGGTCGAGCGTGCGGGGCAGCTCTCCGGCGGCGGCTTGCACTTCGGCGATACGTGCGGTGCGTTGGTGGAGGAGCTCGGCTTCCTCGAATTGCATTTCGGCGCTGGCGCGGTCGCGGGCTTCCTCGGAGGGGTCCTTGAGCGATGCGCCGCTGGTGCGGAGGAATTGTTCGACGCGGTCGGCTTCGCTGCGATATTCCGCGATGGACACGACGGCCTGGCAGGGCCGAAGGCAACGGTTCATTTCGCCATAAATGCATCCGGGGTGCGCAGGCGAGGGCTGGAAATTTTCTTCACAGCGGCGGATCTGGAAGAGGTCGAGCAATTCGGTGTTGAAATGCTCGGCGGCGGCGCGGGTTGCGAAGGGTCCGAAGTAGAGGCCGCGGCCGAGGCGCGTCGTCACCATGGTGCGCGGGAATTGGTTGTCGAGCGTCAGGCGCAGGAAAGCGGGGGGGCGGAGGCGGACGATGCGCGGCCAGTCGTCCGGGAAATGTTTTTGCGCGAGTTCGAGATGGGTGAGCGAGGATTCTAGCTGCGAGCCGGTGGGCCAGTATTCGATGCGCTCGACCACGCCGTGGAGGTTGAGGACGCGCGAGGCGCGATCGCGCTCGGAGAGCAGGCGGCGGAGACGGCGGCGCAGGAGGGCGGTGCGGGCGAGGTAGGGTGCGCCTTCGCTGGCCCACAACAGAAAGACGGCGGGGCGATCGGGGATGGAGTCGAGATCGGATGGGCTCGCTGTGCGAGGGTCCCGCATGAATTTATTGTCGCGAAGCGTGGGGCATGAAAGCTACAATCAAACCGTAAATGGACAATCGAGCGATTGCGCGGATGTTGTCGGAGACGGCCGACCTGATGGAGATTTCGTCGGAGGATCCGTTCCGCATTCGGAGTTACCGGACGGCGGCGGGGGTGATTGAGGGGCATCCGGAGCAGCTCGCGGCGATGCTGAAAGATCCCGCGAAAAAGCTTACCGATATTCCGGGGATCGGTAAGGGGATCGCGGCAGTGGTCGCGGAGATCGAGGAGCGGGGAAGCTTCGAACGGCGCGATGAGATGCTGGGAAAATATCCGGCGTCGCTGCTCGAACTGCTGAGCATTCAGGGGCTGGGTCCCAAGAGCATACGGCTACTGTACGACGCCTACAAGGTGCAGTCGGTCGATGACCTGGAGCGGATTTGCAAGGAGCAGAAGCTGCGGGAGCTGCCGCGGATGGGGGCGAAGCTCGAAGAGAAAGTGCTGCGGTCGATTGCGTCCTACCGGCAGCGGGCGGGGCGGTTTTTGCTGTCGTTTGCGGAGCGCGCAGCGGAGGAATTGATCGCATATCTGAGTGCAGTGCAGGGAGTGGAAAAAGTCACGCCGGCGGGGAGTTTGCGGCGCGCGAAGGAAACGGTGGGGGACCTGGACTTGCTGGTCACAGGCCCGGGCGCGGCGGAGGCGCTGGAGAAATTCGTGGTGCATCCGAGGGTGCATGAGGTGCTGGGGAAGGGTCCGAACAAGGCCAGCATTAAATTCGGGCTGGAGGGGTTGCAGGTGGATCTGCGGGCGCTGGCGACGGAGAGTTACGGCGCGGCGCTGCTGTATTTCACGGGGAGCAAAGAACACAATATCGTGCTGCGGTCGCGGGCGCAGAAGATGGGCTTGACGCTGAACGAATACGCGCTGGCGCGGCTGGAGGATGAGTCGCCGGTGGCGAGCGCGACCGAGGAAGAGATCTATAAAGTGCTGGGGCTGGATTGGATTCCGCCGGAGTTGCGCGAGAATTCGGGCGAGATCGACGCAGCGGCCGAGCATCGTTTGCCGAAGCTAGTGGGGCTGAGCCAGATGAGCGGCGACCTGCACATGCACACGACGGAGAGTGACGGGCGGGCGACGCTGGCGGAGATGGCCGAGGCGGCTCGCGAGAGGGGGCTGGAATACATCGCCATTACGGATCACTCGAAATCTTTGGCCATGACCAATGGTCTGGATGAGAAGCGAGCGGTGGCGTTTGCGCATCAGGTTCGGGAGATGGATCAGCGTGAGTTGGGGCTGCGCGTTTTCTCGGGGCTTGAGTGCGACATTATGCGGGACGGCGCAATGGACTTGTCGAATGACGCGCTGGCGGAACTCGACTGGGTGGTGGGCAGCGTGCATAGCTACATGAATCTGGAGGCGACGGAGATGACGGACCGGCTGCTGCGCGCGCTGGAGTGTCCGTCTCTGCGGGCGATCGGGCATCCGACGGGGCGCATACTGTTGCATCGCGATCCGTTTCCGTTCGACTTTGAAGCGGTGGCGGCGGAGGCGGCGCGGCGCAATGTATATCTGGAGATCAATGCCAGTCCAGAGCGGCTGGATCTTTCGGCGACGCTGATCCGCACGGCCAAAGCAAAAGGCTGCAAGTTCGTGATCTCGACGGACGCGCATCATCCGAAGCATCTGGCCAATATGAGCTATGGCGTTCGCATGGCGCGGCGCGGATGGCTGGAGGCGGGCGACATCCTGAACACTCGATCGGCGGATGAGTTTGCAAAGGCTATTCGAAAATGAAACTAATTTCTTCGAAAGAAATCACCAAGAATCGGATTTTCACGGTTACGCAAGACCACGCGGTGGACGACGATGGGTTCGAGATCGAACGCGCCATCGTGCATCATCGGGGCTCGGTGGTGATGATGCCGGTGGATGAGAAGGCGCGCATTCTTCTGGTTCGCCAATATCGTTTAGCGGCGCGGCAGTCGATGTGGGAACTGCCGGCGGGGACGGTTGACCCGGGCGAAAAACCGCTGCAGACCGCGCGGCGGGAACTGGTGGAGGAGACTGGATACCGCGCGAAGAAGTGGACTAAGCTGGCGGAGTTTTATCCCAGTCCTGGGTTCTTGACCGAGAAGATGACTATTTATGTGGCGACCGGGCTCACGGCGGGGGAGCCCAAGCCGATGGACGATGAACGCATCGCGATGCGTTGGTTCACTGCCAAGGATCTGGATGAAATGATCCGCACGGGAAAGATCAAAGACGCGAAGACCAACGTTGGATTCCTCAGGTGGAAGCGGTATTTCGCAGGTAAGTGAACATCGCGGCGAGCGCCTGGGCGCGGTGGCTCACCTGCATCTTTTGTTCGATGGCGGTCTCGCCGAAGGTGCAGCCGAAGATCGGGCAGTAGAAGAGCGGATCGTATCCAAAGCCGCCGGAGCCGCGCGCCTCATCGATGATGCGGCCTTCGACGGCGCCGCGAAAAGTCTTCAGCGGCTTTCCGCCGTGTACCAAGGATATGACGCAGACGAACCTCGCCGTGCGGTTTTCGACGCCTCGCAGGCGTTCGAGCAGTAGCGCGTTGTTGGCGGTATCGGTGGCATGGTCACCGGCGTAACGCGCTGAGTGGACTCCGGGAGCGCCGTTGAGAGCGTCGACTTCGAGGCCGGAGTCATCGGCGAAAAGATAGCCGTCGACATGCTGGCCGTAAGCGACCGCCTTTTCGATCGCATTGGCTTCGAATGTGTCGCCGTGTTCGTCGGGCGGCGGAACGGATTTCGGGAGAGCGCGCACATCGAAATCGGGCGCGGCCAATTGAAATTCCCGCAGTTTGCCTGGGTTGCTGGTAGCGCAGTAAACGATCATGCGGCTTCGAGAGATTTCTGGACCAGGATCAACTCGGCGATGCCGACGCGGGCCAGTGCGATCAGCGAAGTCAGGTGGTCGTCGTCGAAGGCAGTCTTTTCGGCGGTAGCTTGGAGCTCGACGAATTGGCCGGAGCCGGTCATGACGACGTTCATGTCGACTTCGGCTTGGGAGTCCTCCTGATAGCAGAGGTCCAGCATGGGGACGCCGCCGACCACGCCGACGCTGGTGGCGGCGACGTAATCGCGAATGGGGCTGCGCTTTAATGTGCCGAACTTCAGCAGCTTGCCGATGGCAACCGAAAGGGCGATGTATGCGCCGGTGATGGCGGCGGTGCGGGTGCCGCCGTCCGCCTGGAGCACGTCGCAATCGAGGATGATGCTGCGCTCGCCGAGAGCGTCGAGATCGACGATGGAGCGGAGCGAACGGCCGATCAGGCGCTGGATTTCCATAGTGCGTCCTGACGCGCGGCCCTTCGAGACTTCGCGCGGAGTGCGGGTGGCAGTGGCGCGGGGCAGCATGGAATATTCCGCGGTGACCCAGCCTTTGCCGGAGTTGCGCAGGAAGTGCGGAACGGTATCCTCGATGGAAGCGGCGCAGAGCACTTGGGTGTTGCCCACTTCGATCAAGACCGAACCTTCGGCAGTGAGCAGATAATCCTTGGTGATTTTGAGCGGGCGGAGTTGATTAGGCTGCCGTTGATCGATTCGCATGAGGGTGGTCGCCTTTTAGCTGGATTTAAGCAGCTCGTAAAATAGCAGCGAGATCAGTGCCACGCCAACCACTATGAGCAGCAGGCAGGGGATTGCGGCTGCATTGGAACGCGCGGCGGGAGCCTTGCGCGAACCGGCCGCTTTGAATTTTGCCATGAGAACGGTAACTCCTAGGTGTAACACAGCGGAGATGTAGCACAATAAGGCTATGAACCCGAGCGGCGTGACCGTGGCTCCGCGCATTGTGAACCGGTTCTTCGAGTTTTCCCTGCTGGGAATGCTGGCGGCGGGCTACTTCGCGGTACTGGGCTCGGGATTCCTGGATTGGCCAACGGCGGCGCTCACGCTACTCGGTCTCTGTGCGCGGGCGCTGGTCGTGGCGGGAGTGGTGACGATCGAGGCTCCACCGCGAGTGGTGGCGGCGCTGGCGATCGCATACATCGGGTTCTTCCCGCTGGACTACCGGTACATTTCCGGAACATTTCTCTCTGCCACCGTGCACATGGTGTTTTTCCTGGCGGTGCTGAAACTGCTGACCGCGAAGACGGCGCGCGATTTCGGATATCTGAAGGCGATCGCAGGGCTGGAGCTGATCGCGGCGGCGGTCCTTTCCGAGGGGCTGAGTTTTCTGGCGTATCTGGCCGTCTTCGTGCTGTTCGCGATCGCGACGTTTGCCAGCGGCGAAGTGCGGCGGGCGGCGGGTGCGCAAGTGGTGGTGTCGCGCGGCGGACTGAAGGCGTTTTCGCGGCGATTGGGAGTGGTATCGGCGTGCCTGTTCGGCGGGATTCTGTTCATGACCGTGTGCTTATTCTTCGTGCTGCCGCGCACGGCGCGCGCCGCGTTTGAGCGTTTTGCGCCGGCTCGCTACCGGCTAACGGGATTTTCGAACAACGTGACGCTGGGCGATATCGGCCGGATCAAGCAGAGCAGCGCGCCGGTGATGCATGTGCGGTCCTATCAGGGCGAAGGATTCCTGCCGGTGAAATGGCGCGGCGCAGCGCTGGCGGAGTTCGACGGGAAGCGCTGGTTCAACCCGCCGGGCCAGGAACAGGCAATCCAGGTAGACGATGGCCAGGTAGTGGTGCGGTCCGCCACGGAGGGCGCGAGCCGCGGGCCCAATCTGATTTATCAGGTCCATCTGGAGCCGCTAATTGCCGACACTCTGTTTTTCGCGGGCACGGTGGAGACTATCAAGATCGATGTGCGGTATCTGCGGTATTCGCGCGGCGGCGGTTTTCACGTCTCGCCGCGCTATGGAAATCGCGGGTTGAACTACAGCGCTTATGGGTTTCTTGCCGAACGAGTGGGCTCCGGGGAGCTATTCGGCGCAGCTTCCGCAAGGCATTCAGCGCGAGTACCTGAGCCTTCCGCCGACGGATCCGCGGATTTTCGAATTGGCGCAGCAAATGACGGCAGGGGCGCAGACGCCGGCGCAAAAAGCCCGGGCGATGGAAGGGCACCTGCGCCAGGATTACGGATATACGCTAGAGCTGCTCTCGAAGCCGGTGGACGATCCCCTGGCGTATTTCCTGTTCGTGCGTAAGAAAGGCCATTGCGAATATTTCGCTTCGGCGATGGCGGTGATGCTGCGGACGCTGGGGATTCCGTCGCGAGTGGTCACGGGATTTCAGAGCGGCGTCTACAATTCCGATGACGGGCTGGCAGGTGATTCGCGCCTCCGACGCGCATAGCTGGGTGGAGGCGTGGATCGAGGGACGCGGCTGGACCACATTCGATCCGACGCCGTTCGATCCTTCTGGAGGCGAGCCGGGGTTGATGAGCCGGCTGGCGCTGCTGTCAGATGCCGCCTCGCAAGTTTGGAACGACTGGGTGATGAGCTACGACCTGGACCATCAGATGGCGCTGGCATCACGCATGCACGCGGCGGCACAGGGCATTCGGTTTCCGGATTTCGAGGAGTTCGCCGCTGGTTTGAAAGACGCAAGTCAGGCTGGCTGGCGGTATTTGCCGGCGGCCGGCGGCGGCATCGTAATCGTGGTTCTGTGGCTGCTGTTCGGACCTGCGGCTCGGAAGTGGTGGAAGCAGCGGGCGCATGCGCGCAAAGTCGAGCGCGGAGCGGGCGATCCATCCGACGCTACGATTCTCTATCAACAGATGCTCGAATTGCTGGCTAAACGCGGCATCCAGAAGCCGCCATGGTTCACTCCGCTGGAATTTGCGCGAGTGGTGAGGGCTCCGCAAATGGCGACGCTGGTGGAAGAGGCGACGGCTGCCTATAACGAATTGCGCTACGGCGGCAGGAACGACGCGGCGCCGCGGATGCTGCGCGTGCTGGAGCAGATTCGCCAGCTCTAATATTCCCGTGACCGAATATAGCGTTCGCGAGCAGCGCGGCTGGTATCTCTACGATTGGGCCAACTCGGCGTTTGTAACCACCGGTGTCGCGCTGTTTCTCGGCCCTTACTTGACCACGCTGGCGAAAGCGGCGGCGGATGCGAACGGACTGGTGCATCCGCTGGGGATTCCGGTAGACGCGCGCAGCTACTGGAGCTACCTGGTCAGCCTGTCGGTTATCCTGCAGGTACTGGTGTTGCCGATTGTCGGGGCTGGGCGCGGACTACGGGCATCGCAAAAAACAATATCTGGCGGTGACGGCGTATGCAGGCGCGGCGGCGGCCACCGCGATGTTCTGGCTGCAGGGGAGTTCCTATTTGTGGGGCGGAGCGCTGTTCATCTTCGCCAACGTTTGCTTTGGCGCGTCGGTGGTGGTCTACAACTCGTTCTTGCCGGAGATCGCTCCGCCGGAACAGAGAGACGCGGTTTCTTCGCGAGGCTGGGGCATCGGATATATCGGCGGAGGCGTGCTGCTGGCGCTGAACCTGCTCCTGTTTCTGAACGCGAAACGCGTCGGCATCACGGAGGGGATGGCGGTGCGCATCAGCTTGGGCTCGGCCGGAGTGTGGTGGGCGGTGTTCACGATTCCGACTCTGCTGACGCTGCATAATCGCGGGCCGGCGCATGCGCTGCCGCGGGGAAAGCGCGCGCTGGGTGCGGTGCTGGGGCAACTGCGCCACACGCTGGCGGATATCCGGCGCTATCCGCAGAGCATGATGTTTCTGATCGCGTACCTTTTATATAACGACGCGATTCAGGCGGTGCTGGCGCTGGCGTCGCAGTTCGGCAATGACGAATTGAAGATTCCGGTGTCGTCGCTGACGATGGCGATTTTGATGGTGCAGTTTGTGGGATTCTTCGGGGCGATTGGATTTCAGTGGGTGGCGGCGGCCGTGGGCGCCAAGCGGGCCATCATGGTGACCCTGGTGTTGTGGACGGCCACGCTGATCTATCTGTTTGCGTGGGTCTACACCACGCAGAGACTTCTTCATCGCGGCGGCAGCGGTGGCGATTGTGATGGGCGGGAGCCAGGCGCTGAGCCGTTCGCTATTCGCGCAGTTGATTCCCAAGGGCAAGGAAGCCGAGTACTTCAGTATTTACGAAGTGAGCGACAAGGGAACTAGCTGGATCAGTCCGCTGGTGTTCGGCTTGGCGTTGCAGATGACGCATAGCTACCGGCAGGCGATTTTGTCGCTGATTATATTTTTTATCGCGGGGCTCGTGGTGCTGACGAGAGTCGACGTGAAGCGCGGGGCTGCTCGCAGGCGGCGGAAGCTCAGCGCATGTGAGTCAGGAGCGCCGTCGAATCGTGTCCATCCGGGCAGCGTTACGGAGTGGATCACGCGGCCGCCGCGGCCGAAGGCACCTATATATAGCAGCGTGGATGCGGTCGGTGCCCAGCAGCACCAGCGTGAAGGCGCGGTCGGGATAGCGCAGCAGATAAAACGCTCGGCCATCGGGCGTAGGGCGTGAACGGCTGGACTCCGGGTAGCCGATGCGGCCGACTACGGATTCGTAATCGTCATTCGCGGTGAAGGGCAGAGAGAGGCGGCTGGCGGGTCTTAAGAACCGGGCGCGCGCGCCGGCGGTGGCGTCGCGGAAGATCACCATCCCTACCACGCAAGTGAGAATGCCGGCGGCCATGGCGCCCAGGATCTTGCGACCTTTTTGCGATTCGGCGCTGCCCTCGACGCGAATGCCGACGACCTGAGCCACTTGGCCGGGCTCTGCCGGAGCGCTCAGCCAGGGGCGCGGGATATCGTTGGCGGCGAGCGGCATCTGGATCACGCGGCGCACGTGCGGGACCACGATGCCTTCGCGGTACTCCAATTCCTTCAGCAAGCCGACGATGACGACCGGCTCCTCGATGCTGGATACGCCACTCAGAAAACCGCGCGGAATCCACAGTTCCTGGAGCGACTTGGTATTCATCACCTGGATTTCATCGGGATGAGTGCGGCGGAATTGCCATTCGTTGTGCTGGATGTTGCGGATGGCCGGGTAGAAGGAGAAGGGACGATTTCCCAATTGCTCCAGCGGCGTCGGAATGTGCGGCGCGGGCACTTGATTGTATTTTACGCGTTCTGCGCGGGCAGTCCGGGATGTCGCAGCCCAGATGTCGCTGCTCAGATACAATGGCTAGCAGTGAGATTCGCGGCGCTGCTTTTGAGTTGCGTCATGGCTCTTGCGCGCTGAATCGCCGGTGACCTACGATTGTTCGCCAGAGGACATCGAACAGTTCGGTTTGAACTGCAGCGAGGACGAACCTTGCACGGTGCTGCTGGAGCTGTCCGCGGCCGAGGCGGCAGGCAACCGGATCGTGGTCACCGGGAATCTTCATACTCGCGATGCGACGCTGCTTGAGTTTGCTGCTAGTGAGCGATGATGGTGGCGTCATCTGGACCGAACCAGTGATCCGGATGCGCAACGCGGCGTTCGAACAGATCGAGTTCTGGGACGGCCAGACGGGCTGGGTGAGTGGCGAGTCGATCAATCCTTTAGCGCGGAATCCATTCCTGCTGCTAACGACCGATGGCGGCACGAACCTGGCGCCCGAAGCTGATCGTGGACGATGAAAAATTCGGGACCATCGCGCAGTTTCATTTCTCGTCGATCAGCAGCGGGGAAGTGGTGATCGATAGCAGCACCAAGAAGTCGGTTCACCAGGAGCTTTACGCAACCGAGACTGGCGGCGAAAGCTGGGAGCTGAAGGAAACAGCCAACCAGCCGTTTCATCTGAAGGGTGCACGAGCGCCGAATCAAGCCGGGTACCGAGTGCGCGCCGATGCGGCCGGCGGCGCTTATCTGCTGGAACGCGGCGGCGGCAAGAATTGGGAGAAGGTGGCGAGTTTTCCCATTCACGTCGCGGACTGTCATTGATGAAGTCCGCGCCTGCGCAAAGCGATCGAGCTGGAACTGTTCCGCCACCTGCTGACTGTCGATTGCGGAGGAGATGGGCATCGTCCTGCGCAAGACCGCGTATTCGGCCAACATCAAGGAGCGGCGCGATTATTCGTGCGCGGTCTACGATGCGCGCGGCGAGACGGTGGCCATGGGCGATCACATGCCGGTGCATCTCGGCGCCATGCCGCTGTCGGTGCGGGCCGTTCGGGAAGCCTTCGAGCTGGGGCCGGGCGATGTGGCGCTGGTGAACGATCCGTTTCGTGGAGGCACGCACCTGCCGGATATCACGGCGGTGGCTCCGGTGTTTACGCGCGGGAAGAAGCCATCCTTTTATTTAGCGAATCGCGCGCATCATGCGGATGTGGGCGGGATGAGTCCGGGATCGATGCCGCTGGCTCGCGAGATCTATCAGGAGGGGCTGCGGATTCCGCCGGTGCTGATCCAGCGCGCGGGGAAGATCGATCGCGAGCTGCTGGGGCTGGTGCTGGCGAATGTGCGGACTCCAGTGGAACGCGAGGGCGACTTGATGGCGCAGTTGATGTCGATCAAGCGGGGCGAGGCGCGGCTGCGGGAGTTGGTGGCGAAGTACGGCGAGTCGGCAGTCGTGCGCAATATGCACGGGTTGCAGGATTACAGCGAACGCATGATGCGGGCGACGCTGCGCGAGCTGCCGAAGGGAACATATCGTTTCGAAGATGTTCTGGAGGGCGAACGCAGCGGCGAGTTCTTTCCGGTGCGGGTGGCGGTGACGCTCGCGGGGGACACGGCGGTGGTGGATTTCACGGGGTCGTCTGCGCAGGTTGATGGTCCGGTGAACGCGAACCTGGCGGTGACGACGGCGGCGACGATGTACGTGTTCCGCTGCCTGGTGCGCGAGGAGATTCCGTTTACGTCGGGCATCGCGCGGCCGATTCGGATCGTGGCTCCCGAGGGCAGCATCGTGAATGCGCGGCCTCCGGCGGCGATGGCGGCGGGCAATGTGGAGACATCGCAGCGGATCACGGATGTGATTCTGGGCGCGCTGGCGAAGGCTGCACCCGAACGCATTCCGGCGGCGAGTTGCGGCACGATGAATAACTTGAGCTTTGGCGGGGAACTGGCTGATGGGCACAGCCTTTGCATACTACGAAACCATTGCGGGCGGGATGGGCGCGTCGGCGAAAGGCGACGGGTATAGCGCCACGCATACGCACATGACCAATAGCTGGAACACTCCGGTGGAGGCGTTCGAGCACCAGTATCCGGTGCGCATCGAGAGCTACCGCGTGCGCAAGAATTCGGGCGGCTGGGGCGCGCATCGCGGCGGCGATGGCATCGTGCGCGAGTTCCGGTTTCTGGCGCCCGCAGAGGTCACGATTCTTTCGGACCGGCGGGTGCGGGGGGCTTACGGGTTGGCGGGCGGGGAAGCGGGGAAAGCCGGGGCGGAATACGTTGCTGCGAAGGGGAGCGAAACCGCAAGCGCTTCCGGCGAAGACGCGGTTCGAGATTGCGGCGGACGATGTGCTACGGATCGAGACGCCGGGCGGAGGTGGGTGGGGAAAATTCGAGTAGAGAGTTAAACGGCGAGGAAGCTGCCTAACGGCGGATTGATGTTGCGAGCGGGGCACCAATATACTTGACGCAATCAACACGTTATGACCACGGTTTGCCTGTGTACCAAGACGGTTCTTTACCGGGCTCCCCAAACCAGCGCCAATCGTTGAGTGTGTCAATGAAAAGTTGTCTGGCGTAGATCCGATAGGCGGGTGGAGATTCGAAGCGTAGTAACCAAGGCGCTTCCTTAGCTCAGTGTGCCCGTAACCGCTGTCCTCGTTACCCATGCCATGGTTCCCGATACAGCCCAGAGCACTACCAAACGCCATCTTTGCGATAGACCGTGACTGACTCGAATCCGGAAATTCTTGAATCTGTCAGAACTTCGCCGATTCTGCCGATCGCTCCTTCAATACTTGATGGAGCCCACCGATCCGCCACGGTTTCGCCCGTTGCTCTCCACGCCTCGCGCCGGAAATTTGATCCCGTCGAGAGGGACCTCCGTAACCGCTCTCTCGGAAAGGCGGGCGAATCCTTTGTTGTCGATCTTGAGCGGCATCAGCTCGCTCGAGCCGACCGGCCAGACTTAGCGCGTAGGGTCCGGTGGGTCGCCGCTGAGGACGGAGATGGAGCAGGCTATGATGTTCTGTCATTCGATCATGGCGGGCGAGAGCGTCTGATCGAGGTCAAAACCACCAACGGCTCCGCTCGGACGCCATTTTTCCTATCTCGAAATGAGCGAGATCTCGCATCGGAGCGCCCAATGGACTGGCGAATATATCGAGTCCACCTGTTCTCCCAGGAAGCGCGTATTTTTACCATTACGCCTCTACTGGAGGGCGTGGTGATTCTCCGACCGGAAATATGGCGGGCGTCATTTTGAAATACCCCAAGGAACTGCGAGCGGGACGAGAACTGGCCGATCCTCGCACCATGAGAGCTCGGCCGCAAGCCCGGCCAGTACTCTCTGACAAAAGCGCCGGCGACAGACCCGCAATCAAGTTAAAAGCCTCGGAGGGAAAGATGAGTTGGCCAACCTTCGCGCACTCTGCTCAACATGCAACCAAGGCGCGAAGAATATCACGGCCGAGAAACCGACTGCCATTTGGCTACTCTCGCAAGTGAGACCTGCCGGTCAAACGGAGCAGATAGCGGTTCTACGTTGGCTTCGCAAGAAGTTCCCACAAGAGTGATCGAGACACTTCCAGCTAAGGCCATTAATCCCTTGACCATCTAGCATTCGCCTCCTACTTTGCCGACTGAATCTTCACCAGCGGCTG
The DNA here is from genome assembly GCA_963779075.1 of Bryobacterales bacterium. GTDB lineage: Bacteria > Acidobacteriota > Terriglobia > Bryobacterales > Bryobacteraceae > Palsa-187. The sequence continues at coordinate 241,683 of CAVZWS010000002.1, read as the reverse complement.
CGTGGTCTGGTCGGGCAGGCCGCTCTTGAGGGTCTGGGGGGCGCGGAAGAAGTCGAAGTACGACACGTAGTGGACGCAGCTCACGGTGCAGTAAGGAGCGCAGGGTTTTTCGCTCAAGTATTCGCGGCGGATGTCGGCGGTTGAGTATTGTTCGAGCGGCGTGCCGGGATAGCCGCGCTGCTGCGAGCAGTAGTGCACCAGGCCGTCCTCGCAGATATACATGTAGCGGGCGCCGGCGCGGCAGCGCCAGTCATTCGGCTTGCCTTGCGCGATGGCGTCCTGAAAATAGTTGAGCTGCGCGAAGTGGCGATTTTCCAGCTCCTTCATCTCGTGATACACGGCGCGTTCGCGCTCGCCTAGCGGGCGGAGCTGGCCGTCGCCATCGTGAATAATTCCGACCGTCGCGGAGAAGCCGAGCTCGATTGCACGGCGGCCCACCACCAGCGCGTCGTTAGGATCGTGAATGCCACCGCCCACCACCGAGTTGATGTTGACGTGAAAATCGGCGTGCTCGGCCAGGATCTCCAGCTTTTTGTCGAGCACCTTCAGGCTCTTCTTCGAAACTTCGTCCGGCATCACGTTGTCGATCGAAATCTGCATGTGATCCAGGCCGGCGCGGTTCAGGCGCTGCACGCGGTCCGGGACCAGCAGGTAGCCGTTGGTGATCATGCAGGCCATGACTCCACGGCGACGCATGGCGGCGATGATTTCGTCGAGATCGGGGTGCAGCAGCGGCTCGCCGCCGGAGAGCGTGATGATGCTGGTGCCCAGGTCCGCTAACTTATTGATGCGGCTGATGACAACGTCGGTCGCGACGGGCTTCGAGAAGTCGTCGTATTCATTGCAATAGGCGCAGGCGAGGTTGCAGCGGCGGATGGGAATGATGTGCGCCATGATGGGGTGGCGCGTCGATAGCGCCCCATGGGCGATGAGCCGCAACTCACGCATTCTGCGGGTGAAAGCTTTCCAACTGCGCTGCGGGCGGAACGGCCTGGCTGCCATACGGGATCTAAGAACTCCTACTATTAGAACACAATAGGGTTAAAATGCTACGCATTTTGGGTTGGATGGGAGTTTCGCGGATTGCAGCGCGTTCCTCTTGATTTAAACGGTAGCGGAGAGAATGTTGGCGCGCGGCGCACTCCACTGATGTGATCCGAAAAGAACGTGATCCGAAAATCTGTGGCCCGAACGCTGGCGGCTATATTGGCGGCAGCTCTGGCTTACGGGGCGGATGCTCCGTCCATCCTGACAGATACGAGTGGCCGAGGGCGATGGCGCCGCGTATCCCGTTGGGTCGCGCACGACCCGCGGAGTGACGGTGCTGATCACGGACGAAACCGGACGCCCCGTCGAGGGTGCGACGGTGAGCTTTACTTTGCCGGCCGAGGGCCCCGGGGGAGTTTTCAGCTCCGGTGGACGAACCGAGATCGCGGCCACGCACGCCGATGGGCGAGCGGCGGTGTGGGGCATGCAGTGGAACCGCACGGCAGGGCCGTTCGAGATCCGCATTACTGCGGTGAAGGGTCCGGCGCGCGCGGGCGTGGTGAGCTCACAGTCTTTGAGCAACGCTCCGGAAGCCCGGACCGCCGGTGCCGGGAACATTCGTGCGGCGCCCGGCGGGCACAAACTTCTATGGATCTCGCTGGTGGTGGCGGGAGCCGCAGCAGCAGGAGTGGCGGGGGTAGCAGCCCGGAAGTCCAGTGCCGCGGCCACCAGTTCGGTGACGACCGCGTTGAAGATCGGCACGCCGACGATCAGTTTCGGGCCCCAATGAAGATTGTCTTATTTAGTTTGATGGCTGCGTGCGCGTGGGCGCAGATCGAGAGTCCTCAGCTTGGAGTCATGCTGGATGCAAATGGCCGCGTGCGGCCTGTTTCGGGGGCGCTTGCCGCTGCGGTCATCGGGACGCCTTGGTTCGACGGAGCGGTCATTTCGCTCGCATGCTCGGCGGAGGGATGCGTCGCGAAGACGGAGTCGGCATTGTTCACTCCGGCTGGCGTGGTAGTGGATGCGCCGCCCGGAGCTGCGATCATTGCCCTCGACCGGGCGTGGCCGGGCACTGCGTACGTGTATTTCGTCGAGAGCGGCACGCTTGCCCGCTGGACCGGGAGCCAACTGGTGCCGATGGACTTCGCACCCGGCGGAAACCTGCTTTCTCTCAGAGCCGTTGCCGGCGGCTTCGAGTACGCGGTGGAACGCGATGGCGAAATCTGGCTCGGCCGCAAGAGCCTCGGCGCGGCGAATTCCGTCCTCTTGTTGGACGGCGGGGGCGTGCTGCTCGCGAGCGAGGGCCAGGTGCGGCTGCTGCGGTCGGATGGCACGGAACTGGACTTTGCAGTTGCGGGCGCCGGAGGGTTCGTCGGCGGCTTCATCCGCATGAGCGATCAGTATGTCCAGGTGATCACGGACGCCGGCATGTGGGCGCTGGACCTAGAGCCGGGCCATGAACAGATCTTTTTGCTTCCAGGAGCGTCGAATTGAAGGCGCGATTGCTGTGCCTGCTCGCGCTTGCGCCGGGGATGCTCGAAGCGCAAGTCGTGCTGTATTCGCTGAACGGCATTGCGCCTTCGCCGCTTGGCTCGGTTTACGGCTACGGACAGGTGGCCGCGGGCGATTCGATGATCGTGCGCTTTCGCGCGCTGAATACGGGAACCGCGTCCGTGACCATTACTTGTCTGAGCATCAAAAACACGACGGGCGCCGGATTTTCTATCGTCAATAGTTCGTCGACGCCATTCGTGGTCGCGGCCGGACAACCGATGGATTTCTTTGTGGGCTTCTCCGCCACCGCGATCACCAGCTATGCCGCAACGCTGCAGGTGGGGACTGGCACCTCTACCGATGCATGCGGCGGAACTATCGTAAGCGCGATTTTGCTGGCTACCGTGGTGCCGGCTCCGATATTGAGCGTGGCCGCGCCATGCACCGGGCCGGACGTGAACAAGAACATCAGCTTCGGACGTATTGCTCAGGGCACGCAGGAAGCCTGCACGCTTTCGATACTGAATCCCTTTCCGCAGGACCTCACGGTTTCGCCTTTACTCGTGACTGGCGTGGCGTTTACTACTACTTCTGCAAATGCGGTTACCATTGCGGCCGGGCAGTCGGCTTCTTTCACGATTCAATTCAGCCCTGCGACGGGATCTGCCTTCTCAGGGACACTCACAGTGGGCACGCGGACCTATACCTTGGCCGGTACAGGATTTTCGCCGCCGCTGTCTTCGCTGGTCTGGAATTTCGACAGCACGAAGATCGGGAGCGGGGAACAGCACACGCTGCGTCTGCAACTGTCCGCTCCAGCGACGGTGACGGCCGCGGGCAGCATGAGTCTCACCTTTAGCCCATCGATAAAGACCGTGACAGACGACGCGGCGGTTCGATTCGTCGCCACGTCAACGCGCGTTGCGTCCTTCGCGGTGAATGTGGGCGCTACCGCCGTCACGCTCAACGCGCAGCCGAACATTGTGTTTTCGACGGGAACAACAGCGGGGACTATCACGTTTACGGTCGACTCTGGGATTTACGGGCTCTCCGGGAGTCCGTCGACTTCCGTAAATACGGCTCCGGCGCCTGTCGCACTGGCAACGTCGGCCGCGACCAGCCGGGCAAATGAGCTCGACGTGGTGATCTCGGGATTCGATAACACCTATTCCATCGGCGGCATGTCTTTCGCTTTTGTGGACCGCAGCGGCGCGGCGATTGCGTCCATTCCGGCTGACTTCAGCAGTGACTTTCAAACCTTCTTCAAAGGACAGAACGGCAGTTCGTTCCTCATGCGCGTGTCCTTTCCGGTGACGGGCGATGTCAGCCAGGTGGGAGGGGTTACGGTGATGCTAAACAACGCAGCAGGCGTGGTGACGACGCCAAGTTTGAAGTTTCCCTAGACTGAAATGGATGACTCCCGTAGCGCTGACCATCGCGGGCTCGGACCCGAGCGGTGGTGCGGGCCTCCAGGCCGACCTTAAGACATTTCACCGATTTGGCGTTTATGGGGAAGCTGTCACGACGCTGATCACGGTGCAAAATACGCGGGGCGTGACGCGGGTGTCGACGCTCGATGCAGATCTGGTGGCGGCGCAAATTCAAGCGGTAATCGAAGACATTCCTCCGCAGGCGGCGAAAGTGGGAGCGCTCGGCTCGCGCGAAATCGTGGAAGCAGTCGCGCGGGAAGCGGAGCGGTTTGCCTTTCCTTTGGTTGTCGATCCGGTGATGATCAGCAAGCACGGAGCCCGCTTAATCGACCAGGATGCTGTACGCGCATTGATCGAGCGTCTGATCCCGCGGGCGTTCCTGCTGACTCCGAATCTGGATGAAGCCGCGGCGCTGACGGGCTTTGCTGTGGAAGATCGCGATGCCATGGGACGCGCGGCCGAGAAACTGGCGTCGCTGGGAGCGGTCAATGTCCTGGTAAAGGGCGGACACCTGCGCGGGGATGCGCTGGATGTTCTTCGCCTCGCTGGCGGCGAAATCCGGGAATTTAGTGCGCCGCGCGTCGAGACGCGCCACACTCATGGTAGTGGCTGCACCTACTCTGCCGCCATTACGGCGGAATTGGCAAAGGGAACGGCGCTGGCCGAGGCGGTGGCGCGTGCCAAGGCCTTCATCACCGAAGCCATCCGTACTGCGCCCGGACTCGGCGCAGGCGAAGGTCCGCTGAATCACCACGCATAAGCTGAGATTGTGGGCCGCGGCGGGCTACTAGTTCATGAGTGATACCTGAAGCGGTCGATCATTTCATCTTGTGGTGCGTGGCGCCGCTGGCGGCGATCTTTCTGGTCAGCGGACTGGACGATTTGGCGGTGGATCTAGCATGGCTGTGCGCCTGGGTGGCTGACCGATGTACCGTCTCGCGCCGGGCGGCACGGCGGCTTCCGGATTTGGCACCGCGGCCGATTGCGATCCTGGTGCCGCTGTGGCACGAACACGCCGTCATCGCGCGCATGCTGGAGCATAATCTCGCGGCTATCCGCTATCCCAGCTATCACATCTTCGCCGGCATCTACGCGAATGACGTGCTGACGGAAGAGGCGGTCGCTTCGATTTCCGAGCGGTTCTCCAACGTGCATTTGGCGGTGTGCCCGCATGACGGACCTACGTCGAAGGCCGACTGCCTCAACTGGATTTATCAGCATGTCGGACTGTACGAGGAACAAAACGACATCGCCTTCCACATCATCGTCACGCATGATGCCGAAGATTTGATTCATCCGGAAGAGCTGCGCTGGATCAACGCCTACGCCGAACGCTTCGACTTCATTCAGATTCCGGTGCTGGCGTTGGCGACGCCTTTCTGGTCGTTGACGCATGGCGTTTATTGCGACGAGTTCGCGGAAAACCATTTGCGCGATATGGTGGTGCGCTCGACGTTCGGCTGCTTTGTTCCCGGGGCGGGTGTGGGCACCGGATACCGTCGCGAGGCACTGGAGGCGCTAGCTCGAGCGTCGTCGAATCGCGTGTTCGAACCGGCGGCGCTCACGGAGGATTACGAGAGCGGCCTGCGGCTTCATCGCTTGGGTTGCAGGCAGGTGTTCGTGCCGATCACGCGTCTGGGTCAAGAGGGCCGCGATTTTATGGCGGTCCGCGAATTCTTTCCCAAACAGTGGGGCACGGCGCTGCGGCAGAGGACACGGTGGGTTACGGGGATCGCGCTGCAAGGCTGGGAGCGTTTCGGATGGGCTGGAACCTATAGCGAAGTCTATTGGTTTTGGCGCGACCGCAAGGGCTTGGTTAGCAATCCACTGGGCTTCATTGCGAATGCGGTGTTTGTTTACGGCGTGGCGACGGCAATGTGGACCCGGCTGACGCCGGTCGCGATCGAGCTGACGGCGGTTACGCTGGCGTTTCAGATTTTGCGGACGGCAGTCCGCATGATCAGTGTCGCGCATGTCTATGGGATGGTGTTCGCGTTGGGAGTGCCATTGCGTTTGCCCTACGCTAATTTACTGAACGCGGCGGCGACGGTCCGGGCGGTGGCGCGCTACGCCTACGCTCGGATGCGAGGGATTCCACTGCGCTGGGTCAAGACGGAACATTCGTATCCGACACGCGCGGCATTGCTGGTCCATAAGCGGCCGCTGGGTGAAATTCTGGTGGGATCGGGCTACCTGAACGCCGCTACTTTACATAGCGCGCTAGCGGCCTGCCCGCCGGGAACTCGGCTGGGGGAATTTCTGGTGGCTAACGGCGCGCTGAACGAAGAAGCATTGTATGAGGCGCTCAGTCTGCAACAGGGACTGCCGCTCACGCATGTGGATCTGCACCAAGTCGGGTCACGGGTGGTGCGCGCGCTGCCGGAAAGAGTCGCCAGGGAGTGGCGCGTGCTGCCGTTTCAAGTGACCGAAGGCGCTCTGCTGCTGGCGAGTCCGGAGCTGCCTACGCCCATGCTCACCGCCGCCATCCGTTCTTTCACCGCGCTCGAAATACGCTTTCACCTGGTGACTCCATCGGAATACGAGCACCTGGTCAACGCGTTACTCTAACCTCAAGAGACGCTATGACCGATCCGCTGCAAGCCGCCGCATTGGCGGCCCGCGAAAATGCGCATGCGCCGTATTCGAAATTCCGCGTGGGCGCAGCGCTAGAAGATACCAGCGGCCGTGTGCATACCGGCTGCAATGTTGAAAACGCCACTTATGGGTTGACGCTTTGTGCGGAGCGTGTCGCCGTGTTCAAGGCGATTTCGGAAGGCGCGCGCGAGTTCCGGCGCATTGCCATCGCTGCCGATACCGATACGCTCACGCCACCTTGCGGGGCGTGCCGCCAGATCCTGTGGGAGTTCTGCGGAGATATCGAAATCCTACTGGTGAATCTGCGTGGCAAGAGCGAAGTGTTGCGACTCAAAGAATTGTTCCCGAGGGCGTTTGATGCGTCGTTTTTGTAGCTTCGTCTGGTTGCTGATAGCCCCGGCACTCTTGGCGCAAGCGCCTGCGCCGGTGGACGCGATCTGGAGCGCGCGCTGGGTGGTCACCATGGATGCGCAGCGGCGGGTGATCGAGAATGGCGCGGTCGCCGTTGCGGGTGACCACATTATCGACGTCGGATCGCGCGCCGATATCGATCGCCGCTACAGCTGCACGGCAGCGGCTTGACCGACACGGACGCCATTCTTGCACCGGGTTTGATCAACACGCATACGCACGCGGCCATGTCGCTTTTCCGCGGGATCGCGGACGATATGAACCTGCAGGAATGGCTCACCAAGTACATTTTCCCGGCGGAGGCCAAGAATGTCGACCGCGAGTTCGTGCGCTGGGGCACGCGGCTGGCGCTGCTCGAAATGGCGCTCTCGGGGACCACGACCTACGCGGACATGTACTATTTCGAAGACACGGTGGCCGAGGTCACTAAGCAGGCCGGCCTGCGCGGGATGCTGGGGGAAACCGTTATCGGCTTTCCCGCGCCGGATTACAAAACTCCGCAGGCTTCGCTGGCCGCGACCGAGCAGTTTTTCAAACAATACGCCAACGATCCGCTGATCGTGCCAGCGGTGGCTCCGCACGCTATTTACACGGTTCCTAACGATGTCCTGAAGGCCGCGCGCGCGCTGGCGAACCGCTATCAGCAAGCCGCTGGAGGTTCATCTCTCCGAGACCAAAACCGAAAATGACGAGGCGCTCGCCAAGCGCCATATGACGCCGACGGCGGCGCTGGAATCGCTAGGCGTGCTGAACGGCTGGACGCTGGCCGCGCACGGCGTGTGGCTGAGCGATGCCGACATGGCGATTCTCAAGCGCCGCGACACCGGCCTAGCGCACAATCCGTCGAGCAATATGAAGCTCGCGAGCGGCGTCGCGCGGGTGGTCAAGATCCTGAGTCTCGGCATTCCGATGGGACTGGGCACCGATGGCGTAGCGGGCTCCAACAACGACCACAACATGATGGAAGAGATGGATCTAGCGGCGAAGCTGCAGAAGGTAACGACGGGAGATCCGCGAGCGTTGCCGGCGACGCAGGCCGTTGAGATGGCCACGATCACCGGTGCGCGGGCTTTGCACATGGAGAAGGTGATCGGATCGCTTGAGAAAAATAAGCGCGCCGACATGATCACCATCAGCTTGGCCGGGGCCCATGCGGTTCCGCTCTACAACGTCTACTCGCAAATGGTGTACGCGCTGAAGGGTTCCGATATCACCGACGTCATGGTGAACGGCCGTCCCATCGTGCGCGACCGGCGGATGCTGACGCTCGACGCGCGGCCGATCATGCTCAAAGCCGCCGAATATCAGGAACGAGTCAAGAAATCGTTAGGGATGAAGCAAGTAATAACGCTGGGATGGCATCCAGGTCGACGGTTGCCGGGAGACTGCCTTGAGCTAGCGCCTGATTGCCGCCGCCTCGTCCGCCGGCTGCGGTAACGACGGATTTGATGCGGTCTCCCGCGTGGATTCCGGAATCGGCGGAAGCTGCCAGCAGAACCGACGGCGGATTCTTCGAGACCGCCAGGAATACGGCGTAGCCCTGCGCCACGAAGGCTTGCGCGCGGATGCGTACGGTATCGTCGATCGCGCCGTGCTCGACATGTTCCACTGCGCGGCGGATGCCTTTGGCGTCGGGAGCAGTAGCGGCCCACTGCTCACGGCCTTCGCGTTGCGCTAATTCCGACGCCAGGCGTTGGTTGGCTTTTTCCAGCGTCTTAATCCGTTCGAGCTGCGCCGCGACCAGACCGGGGGTTTCGCCGGCCGGGGCCGAAAGCTGGCGCGAGAGTTCCTGCAAGGTTCGGAAGTCGGCGCGGGCCAGGTGCAGCGCCCGCAGTCCGCAGACGAACTCCAGGCGTGTATTGCCGCGAATCTTTTCGGTCTTGCGGATCAGCACCGGGCCAATCTCTGCCGTGTTACGCACATGGGTTCCGCCGCAAGCGCTGCGGTCGATCCCCTGGATGGCCACGACGCGCAGCGTGCCGGTGCGTTGTGATTCCTTACGCAAATCGAGATCGGCCGCCGCGTCCTCGAAGGTGATCGCGAGCGGCCGGGCCTCGCCTACGATTTCAGCGCAACGGACCTCGCTTTGGTCAATCTGGACTGAGGTGAGAGAGGGCGCGGCGACGTCGATGGTGCAGACTTCGGCTCCCAAATGAAAGCTGACGGTGGGGATCTTGAACAACTCTTCGAGGACAGCCGACAGCAAATGTTGCCCGCTATGCTGCTGCATGTGGTCAAAGCGGCGGGGCCAGTCGATTTGGGCGTCGATTTCACCGGCAGCGATAGGGGCGTCCAAGACATGGGCGACGCGCTCTTCCTCATCAACCACCTCGATGACGTTCGCGCCGCCCAGCGTTCCGGTGTCGAAGGGCTGGCCGCCGGAGCTGGGATAGAACGCGGTGCGGTCCAGATACACGCGCTGGCCGTTGCCGCCCGCTTCGACAACACGCGCGCGAAATTCCTGGAGGTAGCAGTCCCGGTAGTAAAGACGTTCGGTCACGGCGTTATGCGGTTACGGTGCCGGAGAAGTGATCTCGACCGCCGCGCGGATGAATTGCCAATCCGGCAACTCGTAGATGCGCAGCTTGGTGACGGCGGTGGCGGTGACATCTTTGAGCTCCTGCGGGCCAAGGCCTGGAACTTTGGCTTCAAACTCGGTGATGGGCGGGTCATCCGGCTTAGCAGCGGTGGTGATTAGCCGGATCTTCAGCGTGAGGTCGCCAATGTCCGCTTCAGAATGATTGACCACGGCGAACTTGATGCTGAGCTTGCCGGGAGAGGTCTCCGTAATGCGGTATGCCGACAGTTCCAGGTACTTGGCTAGCGGATGCGGGTTCGTGATGACGGTATCGGTGGCTTGGGGGGCGCCGGCCTGCTTCACTTGCGAATTGTCCGGGGCGGGCGCGGAGCATCCCGTCAGGCCCCAGATGCAGGCAGCCAAGTTAATTGCGACGACGGCAGATCTCACAGTATCTAATCTTACACGGCGCCGCCAGAACCGTGATAATAGACTCTAGAATGCCCGGACACATCCGCGAGCAATTCGACACCGTTTTCCGGCGCGATCCGGCGGCGCGGAGCGTGCTCGAAATCGTGCTGTGTTATCCGGGATTCCACGCGGTGCTGCTGCATCGCGCCGCGCACCACCTTTACGGATCCGGCTGGTTCACGCTGGCGCGCGTGATCTCGCAGTTCTCGCGTAGCTTGACTGGCATTGAAATTCACCCCGGCGCACGCATCGGGCGGCGCTTCTTCATCGACCACGGGATGGGAGTGGTGATCGGCGAGACCTCCGAAATCGGCGACGACGTGCTGGTCTACCAGGGCGTGACGCTGGGCGGCACCGGCAAGGACACCGGCAAGCGCCATCCCACCATCGGCGATGGCGTGGTGATCGGTACGGGCGCGACTATCTTGGGCAACATTCGTATCGGGGATCACGTAAAGATTGGCGCCGGAAGCGTGGTGGTGCGCCCGGTGCCGGACCACTCGACCGTGGTGGGCGTTCCGGGACGCGTGGTGGGCGACGAGGAGGAGTTCGAACCGCTGGCGCACGGCGACCTGCCTGACCCGGAGGGCCGCGCGATCGACGAACTTTCTAAACGCGTGGCTGAACTGGAGGCCGTGCTCAAGGCTTTGGCGGATGAAAAGCTTTCTTCGAAGCGCTAGCGTACTGGCCGGTCTGTCGCTGGGGATGGCGGTGGCCGCGAGTGCAGCCGACACCAGTTTCTGGATCGAGCCGTGTAGTGTCATGATCGGCGGCTGCGATGCGGGCGATGCGGATCTGGCACGGTGGGCCTTAGAGGCGTGGGAGAAAGCGTCCGGCTGGCGGACTGCATTTCGTCGAGACGAAGGACCGCTCCAACGCTCTACTGCGCGTTCTGTGGGCCGATAAGAACAGCGGTCTTTACGGCGAGGCGGTGCCGGTCGAGGTCCACGGCCGACCGGGCGCGGAGTTGCACATATTGATTGCCGACCCGCCCGGAACGACCGTCTGCTGCGAGACGCCATCGTCTACCTGACCTGCCTGCATGAATCCGGTCACGCGCTGGGGCTGCCGCATACGCGGGCTTTCCCAGACATCATGTACAGCTTTCAATATGGCGGTGATATCGATGAATACTTTGGGCGTTACCGCCGCAAGCTGTCCATCCGGGAGGACATCCGCAAAAATTCTGGCATGTCACCGGCCGACCGCGACGCTCTCCTCGAAAGCATACCGAAAGGCGTTCCGCGCTAGTCCGGCGAGTTCGTCTTCGGTGAAGCCAAACTCGCACGCGGCCAGTTCGTATTCGCTGGCGAGAGTGCAGCAGAAGAGCGCGGGGTCATCCGAATTGAGAACGATTGGAACGCCGGCGTCATAGAGCCGTCTGACAGGATGCGCCGCGAGCGAAGCCACGGCCCCGGTTCGCAGGTTGCTGGTGATGCAGACTTCGAGCGGAATGCTTTTCGCGGCCAAATGCGCCATCAGCGTAGGGTCTTCGACGGCTCGAATCCCGTGGCCGATGCGTTCCGAGCCGATTTCAAGCGCTTCCCACACGCTGGCCGCGCCCGCCATCTCGCCCGCGTGACAGGTCAGGTGCAAGCCTCGATCCCGCGCCTCGCGGTAAAGATCGGCGAAGAGGCGAGCCGGCCCGCGCTCCTCATCACCGCCTAGGCCGATGGCAACTACCCCTTCGCCGACGCGCTCGGCTGCCAGATCGAAGACTGGCTTGGCGGTCTCCGGGCCGAACTGGCGGATGGCATCGAAGATCCAGCGGACGGTGATGCGGCTGCGCGATGCTTCACGCGCTAGGGCGTCATAGATCGCCGGAAGATTCTGTTCCTTCCACAGCACCACGCCTGCCGAGAGAATCACTTCGGCGTAACTGACGCCTTCGCTCTCCAGGCGATCGAACAAGCGGCGGGCGACGCGAGCGTAATCGGCGGGAGTGCGCAGGCGCTTGTTCACCCATACGAAGCTCTTGAGGAATCCGGCGAAGTCGGAGTACGCCGTGTTGGCCGCAATCTCTTCGCGCGTGAGTGAGGAATCGATTTCAAGCAGCGTCTCTGGCTCGACCGATCCGTCGAGGTGCAGGTGCAATTCGGCTAGTGGCGGCATCCAGTGCCATAATAGCGATGTGCAAGCAGCCCCCGTCGCCACTTCCTTGACACCCTTCGATTTGCATCTGCACGCCGAGGGCACGCATCACGAGAGTTACCGCATGCTAGGCGCTCACCTGGTGCGTGAAGGAGACACTCGCGGCGTTCGCTTCGCATTGTGGGCTCCGAATGCAGACGACGTCAGCGTCATCGGCGACTTCAATCAGTGGAACCGCGCCAACCATCCTATGCAGCGGCGCGATGGCGGCGTGTGGGAGTTGTTTATTCCGGTGCTCGGCGCGGGCACGCATTACAAGTATTCTGTACGCGCGCTGTCGGGTGAGGTGCAAGAGAAGTCCGATCCGTACGCGTTTTTTGCAGAGGCGCCGCCGCGCACCGCGTCCATCGTATGGGGACTGAATAACCACACCTGGGCGGATCAAGCTTGGATGAAGGAGCGGGGGCATCGCAACCTGCAGCATGAAGCAGTCTCGATTTACGAAGTGCATCTGGAATCGTGGATGCGCAAGCCATCGCATGAATCGCTGAGCTATTGCGAACTGGCGGAGCGGCTGGTCGCTTATGTGCGCGATTTGGGATACACGCATCTGGAACTGATGCCGGTGATGGAGCATCCGTTTTCAGGCTCGTGGGGTTATCAGGTCACGGGTTATTTCGCTCCTACTTCGCGATTCGGCACGCCTGATGACTTCCGCTATTTCGTCGACTGTTGTCACCAGGCCGGTCTGGGCGTAATTCTGGATTGGGTGCCGGGACACTTCCCACGCGACGCGCACGGGCTGTGGCGCTTTGATGGCACCGCGCTCTACGAACACGCCGATCCGCGGCAAGGCGAGCATCGCGAATGGGGCACGCTGATCTTCAATTACGGCCGCAATGAGGTCCGAAATTTCCTGCTGTCGAACGCGCTGTATTGGCTGCGCGAGTTTCATATCGACGGCCTGCGTGTGGACGCGGTGGCGTCCATGCTGTATCTGGATTACGCGCGCGAGCAGGGCGAATGGATTCCCAATCGCTTTGGCGGCCGCGAGAACCTGGAAGCGATCGACTTCCTGAAGCGATTCAACGAACTTGTACACCAGGAGCCAGGAGCCATTAGCATTGCCGAGGAATCCACGGCGTGGCCCGGCGTGTCGCGTCCGGTCTACACCGGCGGTCTGGGCTTCACCATGAAATGGAACATGGGCTGGATGCATGACATGTTCCAGTATTTCGCCAAGGACTCGGTGTTCCGCAAATATCATCAGCAACTGATTACCTTCAGCATGCTGTACGCTTTTACGGAAAACTTTGTGCTGCCGGTATCGCACGACGAAGTGGTGTACGGGAAACGGTCGCTAATCTACAAAATGCCGGGTGATGAGTGGCAGCGCTTCGCCAATACTCGCGCGTTTCTGGCGTACATGTTCGCGCACCCCGGCAAGAAGCTGCTGTTCATGGGGACGGAGTTCGGGCAGACCGCCGAGTGGAACCACGATGCGCAACTAGAATGGCGGCTGCTCCAATATCCCATCCATTACAAACTGCAGACCATGGTGAAGGAGCTGAACTGGCTATACCGCCGCGAGGCCGCGCTGTTTGAAGTGGACGATTCTTATCACGGCTTCGAGTGGATCGATTTGCAGGACTCCGAGTCCTCGATCATCACGTTCATTCGTTTTGCGCGCAACCGCGAGGATTTCATCGTGTTTGCGTGCAACTTCACGCCGGTGCCGCGCGAAGGCTACCGCATTGGCGTGCCGAAAGCCGGACTCTATCGTGAATTGTTCAACACCGACTCGGAGCTATTCGGCGGCGCGAACCTGGGCAATGCCGGCGCGGTAATGGCGGAGGAAATCCCGTTTCATGGGCGCCCCGCGAGCCTGAACGTTACCATCCCGCCGCTGGCGGTGGTGGCATTCAAGCTCTAGGATCGGATCTAGCGGAGCGCATTCAGCCCGTCGGTGGCCTTCTTGAATTTGGGATCTATCTGCAAAGCCTTCTCGAAAGCTTGCTTCGCCAATTCAGAATTATCAGCTGCCGCATACGCGCGGCCGAGGCCAAACTGTGAACTCGCCGAGTTCGGATAATCCGCCGCGTTAGCCTTCAGTAGCTCGATCGATGCCGCGTAGTCGCTCATCTTGGCCATCTGATAGCCCACGAATTCGATACCCTCGCGAGTGTCAACTTCGGGGTGAGTGAATTTAAAGAGCCGGTAGGTATATATCACGCTGACCGTGTCCGTCCGCTCATTGTAGAGCTGTTCCAAGCACTCTTGCAGAGGTGTGCGGGGCCGCGGGGCGGGGCTGAATATCGACGGATCATGAAGCGTGTTGGCTTCGATGGTTACGCGGCGGCTTTCGGCAACCACGCGCCCGGTTGCTATTTCGACTTCAAGCTCGCGGCGCGAAAACAAGACTCCATTGACGGGTTGGTAATCGCTGAACCGAGTTTCACTGGTAACCGAATTGCCGAAAGCATGGATCGGCGCCGATTTCCGATCCGCGATCACCAGGAAAGTCTCGCGATCGACGAACACGTATTTCTGGAAGCCGTCGGCGAGGGTCGCCTGGATCTTGTAACACTCGCGATCACCAATCCTTTCACTTCCGGCGAGTTCGAGATGAGTGCCTTTCTCTCGATAGTCCACCAGAGAATCCTGCAGAAACTCGGACGTGTGGCGGGTGGCGGCCGCGGCGGCTCCGACCGTGCGCACGACGATACCCGGATCACCGTAATATTCCCAGGAGCTGCCGTCGAAACCCTCCCGTAAATCCGGGTTGGCGATGGCAGGATCGCCGATGACTCCGTAGTAGGGCCGCAGGAACGCCATGTAGTTGCGCGCCCGGATCGGCATGTCGGGCGGAATCACGCCTCCTTCATGATGCATTCCTCGAATGACGAGAGATTGCAGCGCATGGATTCTTTCGGCCCCTCCCAAGGCTTCCACGTGCCGGAGGACGATCTGATCGATGGTGAGCGCTTCCTGACCGGCAGCCGCTGTTGTGAGCAGCGCGGAAGCGATGAAGAGAATTCGAACTGGTGTTCGCATAGCAGATGTAGGTTGTACTGCAAGCCAACGATAAGGTTACGGGGAAATGTGACGTGACCCGAGGATGGGTCCGGAACGCGACATCATTTTGCGATAAGCTCGACCAGAGGCGTCTCGATGGAAGTTCGAAAATCGATCTTACCGGTTTGCATTCTTCTCGCGAGTTTTGCTGCAGCCCAACCGGCGCGCAAGCCGGACGTGGCCTATGTTCCCACCACCAATGATGCGGTGGAGGCGATGCTCAAGCTTGCGGACGTCACGAGTTCAGATACGGTCTACGATCTAGGCTGCGGCGATGGGCGCATTGTCATTGCGGCCGCGAAGCTGCGCGGGAGCGCGCGGGGTAGGAATCGATATCGATCCGGTACGGGTCGGCGAGAGCCGGGCGAATGCGAAAAAGGCGGGCGTCGAGAAACGGGTCCGCTTCGAAGAGAACGACGTATTCGAGGCTGACATTCACGAGGCGACGGTGGTGACGCTGTTCCTTCTGCCGGAGCTCAACGTCAAGCTGCTTCCCAAACTGCTGCGGGACTTGAAGCCGGGGACGCGGATCGTTTCAAATACCTTCGACATGGGTGATTGGCAGCCGGCCAAGGAAGTAACTGTCGGCGATCCGGAGGAGGCAGGGCATCCGTTTAGTCACCGGCTGTACTTGTGGATTGTTCCGCCGCGCGCCGTTAACTAGCGTCGCTTTATGCGGAGTGCTTCGACCCTTGACTCCCGATCGCCAATATGTTTTAACGTCTTATATCTGCGTGTGATTTCGCTTCTTAGGAGGGTCAATTATGCCTGCCAGATTGAATTCATCCGATCACAAATTGATTGGCAAGGATTATCCGACGCCGGATCTAGTCGCGAAGGTGACCGGCAGAGCGAAATACGCCGAGGATTATCGCGTCGACGGCATGCTGTTCGCGCGGTTGCTGCTGAGCCCCTACCCGCACGCGCGCGTCCGCAGTATTGACACCAGTGCGGCACTGGCGATGCCGGGCGTGAAGGCAATTCTCACCGCCGACGACCTGCCGGCTCCGGCCGATAGCCTCACCGACAACGGCACCGTGATCAAGGCCAATAAGCTGGGCGATCAGGGACTCACCAATGAGCCGGTGTATCAGGGCGAGCCGATTCTAGCCGTGGTAGCGGTGGATGAACTCACGGCGGTCGAAGCCATTGAGAGAATTCGTATCGATTATGAGCGGCTGCCCTATGTCGTCGATCCGCTCGAAACCTTGAAGCCCGGCAGTCCGAATCCGCGAATGGAAGGGAATGTCTGGGTGCGTCCTCCCGCGCCGCCGACTGCTCCTGGGACAACGGCCATCCGCGCTCCGGCGCCGACGATCCAGGAACTCAAGTGGACCGAAGCCGATTTCGCCGACGCGACAAGACGGCAAGCTGCCGATGGGCAAGGCCACCGACGAGTGGGCCTTCGGCGACATCGATGCCGCCTTCAAGAATGCGGCGTACACGATGGACCACACCTTCGTGACGCCCAACACCAGTCACATTTGCCTGGAAACGCGCACGGCGATGGCCTACTGGCAGAACGGGAAAGTCTTCGTATATACCGGCACGCAAAGCACCGCGCAAACGGTCCCTGCGATCGCTCGCTGGCTGGGAGTTACTCCCGACAAGGTGGTGCTCATCAGCGAATATACCGGCGGAGGTTTTGGCAGCAAAGGAACGGCGGCGATTTCGCTGATCATTCCGGCGCTGCTCGCCAAGAAAGCCAATGCGCCGGTGATGATGCGCATCAGCCGCGAGGAAGAATATTACATTGGCCGGGCGCGTCCCGCGATGCTGGGCCGGATGAAAATCGCCTTCTCAAAGAAGGCCGCATTACTGGGCTGGATATGTTCGTCATCTGCGATAACGGCGCGTATGACGCAGGTCGGCGACGCCGCCTCGGCGGGACGAATCGTGTCGTTGCTGTATCAACCGCAGGCCATGCGCTGGCGCGGCTTGACGGTGCTGACGAACACGCCGCCGCGCGGAGCCCAGAGCGCTCCCGGAGGCATGCAGGGCATCACCATCATGGAGACGGCGCTGGCGCAAGCCGCGCGCAAAGCTGGGGATCGATCAGGTGGAGCTGCGGCGAATCAATGCACCGTCCGGCAAGGCGCCCTTCGGACCTCCCACCGCAAGCGGGAAGCTGCCGTATTGCACCAGTTCGTTTATCAAGGAAGCGCTCGACCGCGGCTCGGAGTTGTTCCGCTGGAAGGAACGGGCGGCGCTGCCCAAGCGAAGCGGAACCATGGCGCGCGGCGTGGGCGTTTCGATGAGCTGTTATTCGGGCGGCTCGATCGGATTCGATGGGCTCTTTGTTCTCAAACCCGATGGCAAGCTGTATATTCAGTCCGGCATCGGCAATCTTGGCACGGAATCGGTGCACGATGTCCACCGCGTGGCTGCGGAGATGATGGGTGTGCCTTGGGAGAAGGTCGAAGTCACCTGGGGAAGTTCGGCCAAGAATCTGCCGTGGACGTGCGTCTCGGGCGGTAGCCAGACCACTCACGCCATGACGCGCGCGGCGCATGCGGTTGCGACCGAGGGCCGGAAGCGCCTGCAGGAGATTGCAGCCAAGGATCTCGGCGGCAGGCCGGAGGACTATGAGGTCGCGAACGAACGCGTGTTCCGCAAGGGCGGCGGGGCTGGGATGAGCCTTGCACAGGCCGCGCAGCGTGCGATTCAGCTCGGTGGAGTCTACGACGGACACGAGGTAAGCGATCCGGAAGTCAATCGAGTCACGAAGGCGTCGGTCGCCGGGCTGATGGGCCAAGGATTAGTAGTCGCTGCCCGCGACAAGTATCCGCATGATGGCCAGACGTTGTCGTATGTCGCCAGCTTCGCCGAAGTCCAAGTGGACCTCGAAACCGGCAATGTATCACCTTACGGATTTCCTGGCGGTGGCCGACGTGGGGACGGTGATTCATCCGCGCGCATTGGGCGGCCAGGTTATGGGCCGGTCGGTTCTGGGAATTGCCCATGCGATCGGCCAGAAATGGGTATACGACCAGCATTACGGCCTGCCCATCGCCAAGCGGATGCACTACAATAAGCCGCCGACGATTATGGATCTGCCGGTGGATATGAAATGGGATGCGGTGAACATTCCCGATCCGGAGACCCCGGTAGGCGCGCGCGGTATCGGAGAGCCGCCAGTGGGTGGCGGATGCTCCGCGGTCCTGAACGCGATCGCCGACGCGGTCGGGGACGAAGTGTTCCGGCGTGCGCCGGTGAACCTCGACACGATCCTGGCATCGCTCGAAGAAGGACGGCCAATGCAGGACGGCTTGCGGGCGCATATTTAAGAAGGCAACGGGTAGCGACTCGAGCGCTATAGGCGGACTTGTTCTTTTTCGGACGCGATATGAAAGCCAGTGTTCGCCGCCGGGACGCCCGCGTAAATCGCGACCTGCAATAGCACCTCTTCCAGGTCGGCCAGTTCGAGGCCGCCGGCCAAACCAGCGCGCAAGTGCAGCCGGAATTCTTCCCAACGCCCGAGCGACGCCGTTATCGCCAGCACCAGGAGGCGGCGGACTTGCGGATCGAGACCCGGCCGGGTCCACACCGTTCCCCATGCGTAGCGCGTGATCAAGTCCTGGAAATCGCGCGTCAGTTCAGTGGTGTTCGCGATTGCTCGGTCGACGTGAGCATCGCCGAGTATGGCGCGGCGCATCGCGAAACCCGCGGCGAGCCGGTCATCGGACTGCGGCGGCAATAAAGGAAATCGAAGAGCGCGTTGGTGAAAGCCGACGGCAATTCGACGTTCGAGAGGTGCGCTGCTTCGAGCACCACCGAGCGTGCTCCGGGGATCGTGGAAGCCAGCAAATCGCCATGCCCCTCCCAAGGCGTGGCGGCATCCAGAGAACCGCCGATGACCAGAGTGGGCACGCCGATGCGGCCAAGCAGCGGGCGTTGATCCATGTCGCGGACCGCCGCGCAGCAACCCGCATAGCCCACCGGATTCGCCGCAAGCAACGCGGTTCGCGAAGTAGCCACCTGCGGATTCGGCGAAGCCAGCACGCGTGGGCTGAAGAAGCGCTCCATCACGGCGCTTTCGACGGCCGCCATTCCACCTTCGAGTACCGCTTTGCGCCGTGCGTCGAATAACTCCGGGGCGCCGACTCGCGGCGAGGTGTTGGCCAGGACCAGATGCGTGATCCGATCCGCGGCATTCGCTCCCAGCCACTGGCCGATCATCCCGCCCAGCGACAGCCCGCAATAAGCGAAGCGTACGCGCGCTGTCGAATCTATAGCCGCGATCACATCCCGGCCCAGTTGCTCGATGCTGTAATCGCCCGCTGGAGCATCGGAGGCGCCGTGGCCGCGCAGGTCCACGCGTAGACACCTGAAAATACCGCAGCAGCGCGGGCATCTGCGGATCCCACAGGCCGTGGTCGACGCCGAGCGAGTGCACCAGCACCAGCAGCGGCTTCTCCGCCACGCCCTCCAGCCGATAAAAGATGCGAGCGCCTTCGGAAATCGCAAACGGCATTCTACTGTTCCTCCTCGAGCAAGCGCACGCGAAATGCTTCCGCGCTGCCCAAATATGATTCCGGCTGACAGCAATCCCGGCAATTCCGGCGGCGATCCGGTTTTCTTGCAGGGTTTCTTCCACCAGGCGGCGCGCCTCGTCCCGTCCCATCGTCTCCGCCAGCAGCATCATGGCTTTTTCGGCGAACACGGTTCCGTGAGTAGCTTCGATATTGCGGCGCATTCGCTGCGGATCGGTTGTCAAACCTTCGATCACTTCGGCCATCGACTCCAGCGCCACACCTGCCGACTGCACGCATCCCGTGAACCGTTACCCACTCCGATTGCCATCCGCCGAGCGCGCGTTCGTGCTCCTGAAGCATGCCGGTAAGGAAATTCGCCATCAGTCCTGGAGTGCGTTTCGCGGCCGCGATGGTCAGCATGCATGCCGTCGGATTATGTTTATGCGGCATGGCGGACGATCCGCCGCGCCCGTTGCCACCCGGTTCGGCGGCTTCGCCTACTTCATGCTGCATGAGAAGCGCTATGTCCAAAGCCACTTTTCCGAGGCTCGCAGTGTAGATACTGAGCGCGGCCAGCAGCGCCGCGAGGCGGTCCGGATAGGCGTGCCAGGGCGCGTCGGGACATTTCAATCCCGAGTTCTTCCGCCAGGGCTTCGCTGACCGCAATCCCACGCTCGCCCAGCGCCGCCAAGGTTCCGCTCGCGCCTCCGAATTGCAGGTACTGCGATTCCGTGAATCGGCTATCGACGCGCCACCATCCGCGCCGTAGCGTTGCGAGCCAGCCGGCGGCCTTCAATCCGAAGGTGATCGGAGGCGCCGGCTGCAGGAGAGTGCGGCCCAGCATGACCGTGTGCGCATGCTCGTCACTCAAGCGCCGCAAGGCACGCTGGATGCGATCGTGATCCGCCGCCAGCAGCGCGCGGCAGTTTGACAGAAGCAGAACCAGGGCTGTGTCGACAACATCCTGACTAGTGGCGCCCCAATGCACGAAACCGGCTGCCGAAGGGTCCTTTGCGCACACCTTTTCTTTGAGTGCGTGGACCAACGGAATCGCCGGAGTCCCGGCTCGCAAAGAAAGGCGCACGAGTTGCGCGAAGTCAGCGGAGTCGAAGGATTCGGCCCGCGCCACTTTCGTGATGGCATCCGCAGCCTGCGCCGGAATGGCGCCGCAGCGAGCCTCCGCGCGGGCGAGAGCCGCTTCGAAATCGAGCATGGCCTGGAGCACGCTGGCATCGGAGAAAACTTGCGAGAGCGCTTCGGTGGCTGCCAGACTCTCCATCAATCGCGTGAACATGAACTGATCTTACACGTCGAAGAAAACGGTTTCCGCTTCGCCTTGCAGATGGATCTCGATGGCCCACGCATCCTCCTGTCCCGCCACCGGCTTTGCGAGCAGCGTTTCCCGCCGGCCGGCCGGTATTAGAGCCAGCACCGGATCGTCGGCGTTCGCCGCCTCGCCCGCAAAATAGACGCGCGTACGAAGCGGTTTCCCCAGGCCCCGCGCAAAGAGAGTGACGTTGATATGCGGCGCCTGCGCGCTACCGCCGACGCTAGGTACGCGGCCCGGTTTCACCGTTTCGAAGACGCAGACGCCGTTCACGTCCGTCTCCAGGCGGCCGAACCCGCAGAAGTTCTTATCGGCGGCAGCGGAGCATGGGTCCACAGGATGCTGGTAGCGGCCCTGTGAGTCTGCTTGCCACAGTTCGATCATGGAATCGCCGGGAGTCGGCAGGCCGTCGCCATCGATGACTTGGAATATCAAGGTGATGTGCTCGCCCTCCGCGCCGTCGGGCGCCATGATGCCGAGAGCGTGATTCGTCGTCAAGCCAAAGTTGAAGAACGGTCCAACGGTTTGCGAGGCGCTCGGAGTCAGTGTCATCCGCGGCCTTCTTCAAATGGCGTAGCCGAACGGCCGCGCAGCACGATGTCGAAGCGGTAGCCCATGGCCCATTCAGGCTCGGTAAGAGACAGATCGAAAGACGAGACCAGACGCTGCCGCGCGCCCTCATCCGCGATCGAATGCAGAACCGGATCGATCGCCATCAAAGGATCGCCGGGAAAATACATCTGCGTCACTAGGCGGCTTAGCAGCCCTGCCCCAAAAAGCGAGAAGTGAATGTGTGCCGGCCTCCAGGCGTTCGGATGATTGCGCCATGGATAAGCGCCAGGCTTGATGGAGACGAAGCGGTAGTTGCCGGCGTCGTCGGTGATCGAGCGGCCGGCTCCCAGAAAGTTCGGGTCAAGAGGCGCAGGGTGACTGTCTCTCGAATGGCGATAGCGGCCGGATGCATTCGCCTGCCACACTTCCACCAGAGCGTTCGGAACACCTCGGCCGTCTTCATCGACGACACGTCCGGCGACGATGATGCGCTCTCCCAGCGGTGGGTCTACAAAGTGGCGCGTGAGGTCGTTGTCGGATCCGCCGATTGGGTTGTGGCCGTAGAGCGGCCCAGTCAATTCACTGAGCGTATGCGGCACCTGAATCAGTGGCTGCGATGGCGCGCGCCGTATAGAGGACCGGTAGCCTTCATACAAATACTCCGGCTGGGTGCCGGGCTGGGTTCTTGGATACTCCTTCATTCGCACAATAGTATCGTGTAAGGCAGAGTTATGGTGACACTGCACACCGAAGTCGGCATCATAGGCGCGGGACCCGCGGGTCTTCTCCTCTCTCACTTGCTCCATCGGGAAGGCATCGAATCCATCGTAATCGAGGCGCAAACGCGCCAGCATGTTGAAGAGCGTATTCGCGCCGGGGTACTCGAACAGGGCACAGTGGATCTGCTGAACGCGTCGGGAGTGGGCGAGCGCATGCGCCGCGAAGGGCTGGTCCATCACGGTATCGAGCTGCGCTTTAACCGGCAGGGCCACCGCATCGACATGCACGAGCTGACCGGCGGACGCGCCATAACGGTCTATGCGCAGCACGAGGTGGTGAAAGATCTCATCCAAGCGCGCGTGCATGCCGGCGGACAGATTCTATTCGAGGCGAGTCACGTCAGCATCCATGATTTTGAGGGTCAGTCGCCGCGCATTCGTTTCGAGCACCGCGGCGGGCCTCACGAGGTCGTCTGTGATTTTATTGGCGGCTGCGATGGCTTCCATGGCGTCTGCCGGCCTTCCATCCCCGCCGGTGCGCTGTGTTTCTACGAGAAGACGTATCCATTTGGATGGCTGGGCATTCTTGCCGAAGCGGCTCCCGCATCCCAAGAGCTTATTTATTCAAACCATGAACGTGGCTTCGCGCTGCTTAGCATGCGCTCTCCGGCGATCACGCGCGCCTACCTTCAGTGCCGGCCTGACGAGGACCTCGCCGCGTGGCCCGACGAGCGGATCTGGGAAGAGCTGGATCGACGCTTTGAGACCCGCGACGGTTTTCGGCTGAATCGAGGCCTCATCGATCAGAAAGGCGTCACGCCTATGCGGAGTTTCGTTACTGAGCCGATGCAGTATGGCCGTCTGTTTTTGGCTGGAGATGCCGCACATATCGTGCCGCCCACTGGCGCCAAGGGCCTCAATCTTGCCGTCGCCGATGTGCGGATTCTCGCGCGTGGGCTGGGCGCCTGGTATCGCGATAGGTCGGAGCATCTATTGAATCGCTACTCCGATATTTGTCTACGCCGCGTTTGGCGCGCGCAGCATTTCTCCTGGTGGATGACTTCCATGCTTCATCGCTTTGAGGGGGGCGATGGATTTGACCATCGTAGGCAACTGGCCGAGCTCGACCAGGTGACCACTTTGCGGGCTGCGGCAATTACCCTCGCGGAGAATTACACTGGATTGCCATTCGATCTGCCGGGAGAAAATCTGTGATCCGTAACCGCCCGCCTTTTCGTGCCGACCACGTTGGCAGTCTGCTCCGTCCGCCGATACTCAAAGACGCTCGCGCGCGCCACGAACGCGGCGAGATCTCCGATGGGGACTTGCGCGCCGTTGAGGACGCCGCCATCGAGCATGCGATCGCGCGCCAGGCGCAGATCGGCTTGAGGAGCGCCACCGATGGCGAATTCCGCCGCGCCATGTGGCACTTCGATTTTCTGGAGCGGCTCGACGGCGTCGAATCATTCCGCTCGGATCACGGCATCGCGTTTAAGGGTGGCATCGAGACCCAAGCCAAGGGGCTGCGTGTCATCGGCAAAATCGGGTTCTCGACCCACCCAATGATCGATCACTTTCGCTTCCTGCGCGACCACACCAAAGCGACGCCGAAGATGACGATCCCGTCTCCGTCGGTGCTGCATTTCCGCGGCGGACGCAAGGCCGTGAGCACTGAAGTCTATCCGGAGATGGAGGAGTTCTATCGCGATCTCGGGCTGGCTTACCGTGGTGCGGTCCAAGCTTTCGCACATGCCGGATGCCGCTATCTGCAACTCGATGAGGTCAACCTGGCGTATCTTTGCGACCCCGAGCAGCGCCAAATTCTGCGCGATCGCGGCGACGATCCGGATCAACTGCCGCGCATTTATGCGGAGATGATCAATAGCGCCATTGCGAGCCGCCCGCCGGACATGGCGATCACCATGCACCTTTGCCGCGGCAACTTTCGGTCCAGTTGGATCGCGCAGGGCGGATACGAACCGGTTGCGGAACTGTTGTTCAATCAGATCGGCGTCGACGGTTACTTCATGGAGTTCGATACCGAACGCGCGGGTGGCTTCGAACCGCTGCGGTTCGTTCCCAAAGGCAAGACGGTGGTGCTGGGCCTGGTGACAAGCAAAGCGGGCGCGCTGGAATCGGTGGAGGATTTGGAGCGCCGCATCGCGGACGCCGCGAAGTATGTTCCGCTCGACCAGCTCTGCCTGAGCCCGCAGTGCGGTTTCGCCAGTACCGAGGAGGGGAACAGCCTCACCGAGGAAGAGCAATGGGCGAAGCTGGCGCGTATCGTTGAGGTCGCGCGAAGAGTGTGGGGCGAATGAGCCGCACTATCGATGTCGGCGCGCTGCTCGACCACGGCCCGTGGACTGCGCAGCAAAAACGCTGGACCATACTGGCAGCGCTGGCCATTATCTTCGACGGTTTCGATATTCAGATTTTAGGGTTCGCGATTCCGTCGCTGATCCGCGAATGGCACGTGGCGCGTTCCGCTTTCGGTCCGGTACTTGCGCTCGGTTTGGCGGGGATGGCAGTGGGAAGTCCGCTCGCCGGATACTTTGGTGACCGGTTCGGCCGCCGCACCGCGCTCATCGGCTGCGTGAGTCTGTTTGGTCTCGCCACAATTGCCAGCAGCTTCGTCGACGGAGTGGCGGGGCTCGCGGTATTGCGTGTCCTTACCGGGATGGGTGCGGGCGGTGCGTTGCCCAATGCCGCCGCGCTGTCTGCGGAGTTTGCGACCTTGCGGCGCCGACACGCTGCCGTATTGCTCACCATCGTCTGTGTTCCTCTCGGCGGAATGGTGGGCGGAGTCAGTCGCGTCACAGGTGCTGCCCGTACTGGGTTGGCGGGCGCTTTACCTAATCGGCGGCGCGATGCCGCTGGTGTTCGCGATCCTGCTCTGGCTGGCGTTGCCCGAATCGCCGCGCTTTCTCGCGCGACGTCCGGTGGATCGACAACGCCTGACCGAACTGTTGCGGCGCATGGGACACGTGGTGGATCCCGCCAGCACATACGAAGACCGAACAAAGGTGGCGGCAGACAGTCGCGCTCCCATCCGTACTCTGTTCGGACCGGCGCTGGCACGCGACACCGTGGGTCTCTGGATGGCTTACTTCTTCTGCTTGGCATCCATATATGTGATGTTCGGTTGGCTCCCCACGCTGTTGACGTCCCAGGGCATCAGCCTCGCCACAGCGACTACGGGATTGGCGGTCTATAATTTAGGCGGCGTCTGCGGCGTGGTGGTGTGGACCTTTCTCATCAGCGCATTCGGATCACGCGGGCCAATGCTGGCGGGCGCTTTGGGCACTGCGGCAAGTGCGCTCCTGGTACTGATGATTCCTTTTCATGCGAACGGCAACCCCGTTTTCCTGCTGGCGGCAATCGGACTCAACGGTCTGCTCGCGAACGCGGTCCAGACTTCTATGTTCGCGCTGGGCGCCCACGTGTACCCCACCGCCGTCAGAGCCTCGGGCGTAGCGTACGCATCGGCGATCGGGAGAACCGGTGGCGTGATCAGTTCCTTGTTTGGCGCGGTCCTCATTCAGGCGGGACCGGTTGTCTTCTGGTGGGCGATGGCGGCGGCCATGATCGCGGTCTTTGCGGGGCTGGCCTGGGTGCGCAACCATTTCGCTGCTGCCGGAAAGCTGGAATCAGCGGAAGTGGCTGCTTCATGACGGTCGTTACTTACCGTAGCGCTTGCTAAATCCGTTGCGGGTGTTGGTGACGGTGAACGTCCCATCCTTGGCGACGGAAATCCGAATCCACTTGAAGGAGTCGGCCGGTTCGAGATTTGCGATGAAGTCATCCGCAGGGTTCGCGCCTTTACCGGCGTTGAGCGACTCGTGGAGCTGCCAAATGTCTTGAAGTCCCGGAGCCGCCCGCAGCACCGGCCAAGTCTGCGCGTCGGCGCCTTTTCTAGCACCGTTTGCCTGAATGATGACTGGGGCGTGCAGAGCTCCGACGACTTCGGGCGCGATCCCCTTGAATTGTCCGTGGACGTTCACGTTGTAGACATCCACGGTACCGATCAGATTCCTGGGGCAAACCAGATCATGACTGTAGTGAGCTTCCAAATCGGCGAGATCGAGCATGCGGAACTTGCCCGACGTGATGAGCAGGCCAATCGATTGGTTGTCTTCGAAGTCTGTCGCGAGGGCATCTTGTTGCTTATTGGTGTCGCAGAGCGCATTACGCGCGCCTGCGTTGGAGAGCGGCTTGGTGATCAACTGGCCGCCTGCTGACAACACTCGCACATCCACGCCCCTGATCGGAACTTTGTCGCCCACGTGGAGAACCGTATGGCCGATCTTGTCCCGCAATGCGGCGTAGGCCGCGAAGCGCTCCGCGGCTTGCGGGTTGGTGGTTAGATACTCCCCGTGATCGAAGATGTGTTCGATGGGTACTTTCGCGGCCAATAAAGGGACATCGCCTAAATGATCGACGTCGAAATGCGAGATCACTAGAATATCGATCCGTCTCAAACCGGCGGCTTCGACCGCTTCGACGATGCGTTCCGTCGACGCAACCCGGTTATTGGCGGCAGGCCAGCCGGCATCGAACAGCATGGACTGACCGGAGGGCGAGACGAGCAGCGCCGACTTGCCGCCCTCAACGTCGATCACGTAAATCTCTAGATTGGGCGCGGCGGTGAGTGAGGCCGCCAGCAGTGCCAGCAAGCAGGCGATTCGGGTCACGCTACTTCACCGAAAATGCCAGAAGAACGTCCGCGAAGACCTTTAGCCCCGAGGTTCCCAGGGCGTAAGAAACCCCTCCACCGAGGTTCATACCGCCCTGGTAATTCGTAAAGGAGGCAATTTATGGCCCGCGAACTGGCCTTCACCGACGCATTCCACATCCCAGAGATCTGCGATCCCCCCTGTTGGAGTGTAAAACTCACAATCGGCATTTGCTCATACCAGGAAACTAGGATTTTCGTTTAACGATGTCCACCGCCTCCGCCGTGGAAGCCACCACCGCCTCCGCCCCCATGAAAGCCACCACCGCCTCCGCCCCCGTGGAAGCCACCACCGCCCCCGTGGAAACCACCACCGCCCCCGTGGAAACCACCACCGCCCCCGTGGAAACCACCACCGCCGCTGCGGAAACCACCACCGCCGCTGCGGAAACCACCACCGCTGCGGGCACCTCCGAAACTACCAGAACTGAAGCTGCTTCCGCCAAAATGTGAAGCGTGACCCGGGAAACGAGACGCAGGGCCATGTGGGGGCCGATAGCCCGGCCCGAAGTGATTGCGGTAGCCGCCGAAGTAGCCGAAGCCTGGCGCGCCGAACGCGTACCACGGAGAATAGTATCCCCAGCCAAATGGACTGTAGAAAATCCCGTCGTCAGGGATGTACGTATAGGCGTCAAAACCGGGGTCCCAATACCAGCCAGCGTCGGCCCAGACGTCGGGGGACCAACCGCCGCCGCCAGCATACCTCTTAGCCGCATCGGCGTTGGCGTCGGCGAGGTAGGCGGAACGCAGGCTGGCCCAGCGATAGAAGTCATCCTGATACGTTTTTCGATCGAATTTCCGCACTTTGGGCCCAAGTTGGGTATTGAGATTGAGCTGGTGTTCCCCCTTAACCACAACTTGACGGCCGTTGGTTTGAACTACGGCCTTTCCGTCGAACACGCGGACCTGACCATGGTCCGCGTCAATGTCGTACAATCCCGGCTTGAGTAGTTGGGCGCTTGCGCCACTCGCATTGATTCGAATGTTGTTTTCGGGCCGGATATCGGCCACTTCAATGAGGGCGCGGCCTTTCTGCAGTAGCAGTATGGTATTCGCCAAGTCCGGCGATATCATATCCACGCTGCTGTTGTTGCCAATCCTCAGAATGACGCCTGGCGTGAGGAGAATCTCCGCTCTGCCGTTTTGCGTTGACAGCGATTGACCGGCCAGCAATCGGACTGATCCGGCCGAATTCTCTCCAAGAGCTTTTCCGCCGATGGAGGACTGTCCTTCGATGTAGTTGATGGTTCCGGGTTGCGGAGGTATTGCGCCCCAAGCGGGGCTATATATCAGCGCAGCCAGAAAGAAGCCCATTGGAGCTTGCAACCTTGACCGCTTCATAATGTTCCTAAGCCTCCACCCTTGAGATGCGGTCGCAACCCCCCGAGTTGCTAGCTGCGATGTGGTATAAATCCCGGCTGCCGGTGGGTATTCCGCGAGTTGTCGGCAGCTTTGCTCGCCAGCAAATCGCCGCAATTGAGAACTGCTCGAAGTTGCTTTAAATGGCGGCGGTGCCTTAATCGTCGGTGGAAAGTGGAAATCGGAAACGCGGCACAGATTACCAGCAGCACGAACACAAGTAGCGGACACACGAATTCATTCCCGACTTCACGTTACCCGACGCACTCTAGCGTTGGCCATACCAGCGGCTGAGTAACTTTTAGGTGGGCAAACGTGGTAGCTGCCGAGATTCGGGTTCACCCCTACCATCCGATCCCGCCTGCAAATACCAACTGCCTCCCCGCGGCCCAGGCGAAGGCCACAGGCCGGGTTCTCGTCATGAA
Organism: Bryobacterales bacterium; assembly: GCA_963779075.1. Classification (GTDB taxonomy): domain Bacteria; phylum Acidobacteriota; class Terriglobia; order Bryobacterales; family Bryobacteraceae; genus Palsa-187. Next base: position 213,019 of record CAVZWS010000002.1, on the reverse strand, counting down.
ATGGTTAGAAATCCAGCAGCATCAGAAGCAAGTTTTTCAACGTTGCCGCGCAATAGCGCCTTTGGAGTGGTAACCGATCTGAACCCCGAAAACCGGACGATTCGGCTGAAAGAAGAAGCCGCAGCCAGCGCTGCGCAACAGGTGAAGGTGGATGCCGCCGACCTCGCTGTGTTCCGTCGATAATTCGTCCTCGGCGCAGAGGGGCACGGAGGGTGTCGCGAGCCCTGCGCCCGCTTGAAAATCGGCGACCACATCTATGCCCAGGGCAGACGCGGCAAAACCCTGCCGGAAATTCGCGCCGGCGTGATTTTCGTGGGACGCATACGAGGCGCTGGAGGTATGATCGTTTCAATGAACTGCCTTCGTGGTTCTTTTGAGTCGTGGAAAATCCAAAATTTACCACTGAAGACGCCGCCTCAGGCACCCCTGTTGAGCTGGCCATCTGTCCGCCCATCTCCCGCTAAGTTTAGATTAGGTTACCGAGCGTATCTGCGGAATCGGCGATGACGTTTGCTTCCTGTCTTCGATGATGAACGTGCTGCGGACTCGGCGGCGAGCGCTATAGTGAAGTCGTTAGCCGCGAACTCGCAATGGCAACGGTCCCAAAGCAATCCGTAGCGGAAGTTTCACCCCGGAAGTCGGAAACCGGCAAAATTCCTGATATCGTAGGGGCGTCGATTCCAGACACGCTCGCGGCACTCCAGGTCAACCCCGAAACCGGCCTCACCCGAACTGAGGTTGACACCCGCCGCAAGCAGCACGGGTACAACGAAGTCGCGGAGACGAAGGAGCATCCGATCCTCCGGTTCCTGTCAAAATTCTGGGGCCTGTCGGCGTGGATGCTCGAACTCATTATGGTGCTGTCGGCGGTCTTGCATAAATTTTCGGATCTGGCGGTGGTGAGCGCGTTGCTGATTGTAAATGCGGTTTTGAGCTTTTCCCAGGAGCGCCGCGCCGCCGGTGTTGTGGAAACGTTGCGGAAACGGTTGCAGGTAAGTGCGCGTGTTCGTCGCGATGCAAGCTGGCTGGTCATACCGGCTCGGGAATTAGTTCCTGGCGATATCGTTCGCGTGCGGCCCGGTGACATTATCCCCGCGGATACAAAACTTCTCACCGGAGAGCTGAGCGTAGACGAGTCGGCACTTACCGGTGAATCGAAGGATGCGGATAAGGCGCCGGGGGCCGTGCTCTCGTCGGGATCAGTGGTTCGCCGGGGGGAAGGCAACGGAGTCGTAATGTTGACCGGAGCGCAAACCTACTTTGGCCGCACGACGGAACTCGTGCAGCAGGCCCGTCCAAAACTTCACATCGAATCGGTGGTGGCCAAAGTCGTCCGCTGGTTATTCGTCATTGTGGGCAGTCTCTTGGGGGTTGTCGTCGTCCTTTCACTAATGCGGGGCACGCCGCTGATCGAAATGGTTTCGCTGTTGCTGGTCCTATTGATGAGTGCGGTGCCTGTCGCCCTCCCGGTTATGTTCACCGTCAGCATGGCAGTTGGCGCGGCGGAGTTGGCGAAGCGCGGCGTGCTGGTAACACGTCTCAGCGCGGCCGAGGATGCCGCCACGATGGACGTGCTCTGTGTGGACAAGACCGGCACGATTACAATGAACCAACTTGCCGTAACAGGCGTAATCCCCCTGGGTCCATCGAAGGACTCCGACGTGCTATTCGCCGGCGCATTGGCTTCAGAGGAAGCCAATCACGATCCCATCGATCTGGCATTTCTCACGGCGGCGCGTGAGCGTCACATCTTCGACGGCCTTGCCGCGGTTACTCCAGTCTCATTTAAGCCATTCGATGCGCAAAATAGGAGGACTGAGGCCGTCGTCGAACAGAACGGGCAGCGTTTTCGCACGATGAAAGGAGCGGTGCGAACCATCGCTGAAACCTGCGGGCTCAAGTCGCCGGATATCGACGCGTTGGAAGCCAGCGTCGCCGAATCGGCAGCGAAGGGATATCGAACACTGGCGGTGGCGCGTGGCTCCGAGACGGGTATTCCCGAGCTTGTCGGACTTGTGACCTTGTACGATCCGCTCCGGCCCGACGCCAAGCAGTTGATTGCCGAGCTTCGCGGCCTCGGCGTGGCCGTAAAAATGCTCACCGGCGATGCCTTACCGGTTGCCCGTAACATTGCTCAAGAAGTCGGCTTGCCGAACATCCTGCGTGTGGCCGCCCTTAAGGCAACCAACTCCCAGGCCGGGAATGAAGCCGTCGATCTTCTGGCCGGAGCCGATGGATTCGCCGAAGTTTATCCGGAAGATAAGTACATCGTGGTACAGCATCTACAGGCCGCGGGGCACGTGACCGGAATGACGGGCGACGGCGTCAACGATGCGCCTGCCTTGCGGCAGGCCGAGGTGGGGATCGCTGTAAGCACTGCGACCGATGTCGCCAAAGGTGCTGCCAGTGTGGTCTTGACCGAGCCAGGGTTGACGAACATCCTGGCGCTGGTGGAACAGGGGCGGACCATCTACCAGCGAGTTCTGACGTGGATCGTTAACAAGATCAGCCGGACGATTCTTAAGGCAGCTTTCGTCTCGATCGCGTTCGTCTTCACGGGCAAGTTTGTCATCTCCGCCTTCGCGATGCTGCTGCTCACCTTCATGACGGACTTCGCAAAGGTCGCTCTGGCTACGGACCGCGTACGACCGGCGAAGAAGCCGGAAACCTGGAACATCGGAGGCTTTATTGCAGTGTCCGCGGTCCTGGGCGTAGCGATGGTCGCGGAGGCTCTTTTGCTGCTCTATATAGGCTGGTCGCGATTCGGGCTAGCGACGCACGATAATGCCCTCTACACATTCAGCTTCCTGACGCTGCTCTACATGGCCGTCTTCTCCATCGTATCCGCGAGAGAGCGAAGGTGGTTCTGGTCGACCATGCCCAGTAAGGCCCTTATGGCGGCTCTCGCGGCGGATGCCCTCACCGGAACAGTCCTGACGCTCGTAGGGATTTCGGGCCTGGCGCCATTGCCTTGGTGGCAGATGCTCGCGATTTTGGGTTACGCGATGATCTCATGCCTGGTAATCAACGACGCTATTAAGGTCGCCGTGATCAAATGGCGCGTCCCTCTCGCTGCATCCTAGTTGCAGAGTTCGCTAGTACAATCTCTCCAGCGAAACGCCCCGTTCGCGGTTGATCGCTAGAATCCAGAGTGCAAGCGCCAGGTTGACCTAAGATCCCTTGTCTCCCCAGGAGAATACCGTATCTCTCGCAGCTCGAGGGTGCTCTGTATTCAGAGCCAAACAATTATTACAGGCAATACGGATTTCGGGGCAGGATGCCGAGGCCGGAAATTCGTTCCAGTTCCAAGCGCCGACGAAAGTGCGAGATCGTCTTTGCAGGAGTAAAGTGAGCTTCCTACATCGGCCAGTGCAACCACTGAATTGCGGCAACACCGGCGCTCCTCCGGCTATGCCGAGATAGCGGGGCGGCCGCAACTCGCTCCTCTTGAGAGAGGTTTTGCGCCTGAATCTTCATTGCTCCCGTTTCGAGGGTCTTCAAAATGTCCTGCCATGGGATCTGCGAGAGCGCTTCCTGCGAAGGAGCGTGGCTCGCACTAGCGGGCGAGTGGCATTCGGCAGTGCGATATGTAAACCTGCGAACCCTCCTGTGCGAAGCACGAGAATGCGGCCAGGACGGCGGCTACACTGAGGCGAATCATTTTCATAATGGACGGCTGGCCTTCAGATTGATCACTCGGCCCGATTTGTCGCGGATCTGAATCTGACCGCCTTCGAACTTCACATCGGCGACGCTTTCGAAGCCTTCGGGCGCTTTGCTATAAAACAGCAAAAAGCTCGCGTGGAGCTTGGCCTTCGCGGGCAGCCATTTGTAGGTCGGTGTACCGAACATCTCGTGCGCGTCCACCGTTTCCCGATGCGAAACATCGAAGGGCTGGGTGGAGAATTCGAATCCTCGCGCGGCGCGGGCATCGCCGCTATAGTTCATCCAGCTCATCAGCCACGGAAACTCCTCGCGGCGGAAGACATATCCGAAGATCATATGCTTGTCGGGACGAAGCACCGTGACGTAACCGTAGGTGCGGGACGGGTCGATAATACAAGACGCAAGATCCAGTGACGTTTCATTGGCGGGAACCGTCGTGAGGTTCACAGTACCGCCCTTCGTGAGCGGGCCCATCGGCCACACGAAATCTTTTCCATACGCCAGCTTTCCGGTGGAACCGGCTTTCTGCGGACGTACGCGGCATTTGGTCGCCGGGAGGTCGATGATGGTTTGACCGGGCGAGAGGAACGGCGGTCCGGTGGTGGCATGCTCGGCCCAGGAGATCGGATGGTCGATCGGGAGTAGATTCTCGACTTCGGTATTCACGTAAACCACGTTCTCGCCGTCGACCAGCGTGATCGTTCGGGTGATGTCTTCCTGGGCCAGCGGCAATCGGGCTTTGAGCACGGTGCTGTAAAAGCCGGGCGTTCCGAGTTCAGGCCCGTTGAATTGCTGTTTACTGGCCTCGCCATGAAAAGGGATACCAGCCGCCGCTTCTTCATCCGACGGTGCTCCGAATCCATCAAGGCACAGAAAGTGGCCGATGGAACCCGCGAGCGGGGAGGGCAGGGGGCCATTCGGTTTCAGTGCGCGGTCCGTATTCCAGTAGGGACTTAACCTTTCCGCGTCGTCGCGAAGGATCAGATTCGCCAGCGTCGCGCCGCGAGTGAGGACGGTCAGCTTCAACTTGTCATTTTGCAGAATGACGGCGGGCCTGCCGTCGAAGTCTGCCGTCTGGGCAATCACCAAGGCGCCGAACAAAACAATCGCTAAGAGCGCAAACCGAAAGCTTCGGTGCCGATTCACCTCAGAATCATACACCATGCGCTTCGGGGTTATCGCGGCTTCGCTTCAGAAATCGCTAATGTGCTAAACTCGCCCCCGGCGGGGTAGTAAACGATGATTTTTCCGAGCGACAGGCCCCCGCCCAAGACCGGGAGGTACGGAATGAAATTTCTGAGCTACGCTGGGACGCATCCGGCTAGCGCGCTGCTGCTGGCGTCGGTGCTTTCCTGCACTATTTCCACGGGCGCGGCACAGACTTACCAGGATCTGCTGAAGCCCAACCCCAACAACTGGCTCCAGTATTCGGGGACCTACGATGCGCAACGGCACAGTCTGTTGAACCAGATCAATACCGGCAACGTGCCCACTCTGCAAGCCAGTTGGGTGTATCACATGACTGGCGCGGTGGATCTGGAAGCGGTGCCAATCGTGGTCGACGGCATCATGTACGTCTCGCAATGGAACCGCGTCGAGGCGCTCGATGCCCGCGTGGGCCGGCTGATCTGGCAATACATGCGGCCTCCGCAGACGCGCGGCTGGCAGCGCGGCGTGGCGGTTTATCGAGGGCAAGGTTTATGTCGGCACGGTGGATTCGTCACTGGTGGCGCTCGACGCCAAGACCGGCAACCTGATCTGGGAGACCAAGGCCGAGGGCGAGGGCAGACGCATGCAGGGAGCGGCTCCGCTGATCGCCAAGGGCAAAGTGATTATGGGCGGCAGCGGCCGAGGCGGCGGCTGGCTACAAGCTTTCGACGCCGATACCGGCAAGCACGCCTGGACCTGGAACGTCATCCCCAAGCCGGGCGAAAAAGGCGATCGAAAGCTGGGAAGGCGATTCGTGGAAGCTGGGAGGCGGTCCGGTGTGGAACATCGGCAGCTTCGATCCGGATTTGAACACGCTCTACTGGGGCACGGGTCAGCCCGGCGTGGATTTCGTGGGAGACATCCGCAAGGGCGACAACCTCTACACCGATTGCATCGTGGCGCTCGATATCGATACCGGCAAAATGAAATGGTATTTCCAGAACACGCCGCACGATACGCACGATTGGGATTCCGAAGAGGCGCTGGTCCTGGTGGATGCGCCGTTCAAAGGCCAGATGCGCAAGATGCTGATTCAGGCCAATCGCAACGGTTATTTCTATCTGCTTGACCGGACTAACGGAAAGTTTCTGCAGGGAACACCGTTTGTCAGCAAGCTGACGTGGGCGAACGGCATGACTGAAGACGGGCGGCCGATTGTCGTCGCCGGCAGCGAGCCGACGGTGGAAGGCAACCGGGTTTGCCCGTCGACCGCCGGAGCTACCAACTGGCCCTCGCCTGCCTACAATCCCGACACCAAGCTGTTCTACCTCATTGTTCAAGAAGGCTGTGGGGTCACGTACAGATCCACCAACAACTTCAAAGCGGGCATGCCGGGGAGCGGCACGGGCTACATGGAGAGCCCGGCGGATCAGGAGAACTGGCAGCTATACGTGAAGGCTCTCGACTTGAGCGGCAAGACGGTGTGGAGCTACATGCAAGTGGACTCGAACCACTATGGTCCGGGGCTGCTGTCCACTGCTGGCGGAATCATCTTCGCTGGCGAACAGCAGGGACAGTTCACGGCTCTCGACGCCAAGACCGGCAAGGTGCTGTGGCACTTCAATACTGGCGGATTGATTACCGCCGGTCCGATGACTTATAGCGTCAACGGGAAACAATACGTCTCGATCGCGTCTTACGCGAATGTTTTTGCGTTCTCGCTGCCGGACGCGGCGGCCAGATAAGGGGACACTTCCATGAAACTCAACGGATATCTCCAGATATTAGCGGTGGGGTTGCTGCTCGCCCTTCCCGCTTCCGCTCAGCGGAATCGGGGAGCGGCGGCGCCGAATCCCAATCCATTCGCCGGCAATGCCGATGCCATTGCCGAGGGCCGGGAAGTTTACAACAACATCTGTACGGCCTGCCACGGCAAAGACGGCGAAGCAGGTGACCGCGCGCTGGCTCTGGGCGCACCGGCGCGGCGTTACGAACGGAGCACCGATCCCCAAATATTCGACGCGATCCAGAATGGCATTCCGGGCACCATGATGCCGCCTAACAGGTTGCCCGTAAACGACGCCTGGAAGGTGACGGCATACATTCACGGCCTGCGTGGAACTGCCATCGACACGCCCGCCAAAGGCGATGTCGCGCACGGCCAAGAGATTTTCTCGGGCAAGGGCAAGTGCATCGACTGCCACATGATCAATGGAAAGGGCGGCCTCTCGGGTCCCGACCTTTCGAATATCGCGGCCATCCGCAAGTACAGTTCGATCATCGATGCTCTGACCAAGGTTAAGCACCGCGTGGCGACAGACGGCGGTTCCCACGCCCAGGCTCTGTTCCCGGTGACGACGTATCAACCGGTGCGGGTGACGACGCGCGATGGCAAAGTCATCAAAGGCATCCTGCGCAACGAAGATAGTTTTTCGCTGCAAGTGTTCGGCTCCGACAACCAGCTGTATCTCTTCGATCGCGACAAGCTCAAGGAAGTCTATTACGTTCCCAAGAGCCTGATGCCGACGGATTTCGACAAGCGCTTGACGGCGACTGAATTTCAAGACCTGATGGCGTTTCTGACGCGTCTGGCGGTGCCGGTTCCGCAGGTGCCTCGCGGCGGGGGCGAGTAAGGAAGCACGATGATGAAACGACGAACGTATCTGAAAGCGGGACTTGCAGCGATCGGTCTGCAGTCCGTCGGGGCCTGGGCCAAAGCGGACTCTGGAGAATACCTGGTCTACTTCGGGACGTACACCGACCAAGCGGCTCGCGGGATCTACGCCTACCGCTTCCAGCCTGCCACCGGCAAGCTGACTTCGATTGGGCTGATGGCGGAGACTCCCAACCCGGCTTTTCTGGTCGCCACTCCCAACGGACGGTTCCTCTACGCCGTCAACTGGAAGGGCGACGAACGCCAGAAGCAGGGAGACACCGTTAGCGCCTACGCCATTGACCGCAAGACCGGCAAACTCACTTTCCTGAACAAACAGGATTCGAAGGGCGAGATGCCGACCAACCTGACCATCGATCACACCGGCAAGACGCTGCTGGCGGTGAGCTATACCGGCGGCAACATTGTCGGGTACCTGATCGAACCCGATGGCAAGCTGAGCGAGCCTACGACATACTTCGAGCACCGGGGTAAAAGCGTACACCCCGTGAACGGACCTCATTCGCACGGCGTGATTATTTCACCGGATAACAAGCACGCGTTCGTCGGCGAAGTGGGTCTCGATCAGGTGAGGTCTTATAGCCTCGACGCGGCGAAAGGCAAACTGACGCCGTCCGATCCGCCTTTTGTTTCCGTGACTCCGGGTACTGCGCCGCGACATCTGGCGTTTCATCCGAGCGGGAAATTCCTGTACGTGAACGACGAAAGCCGGCCGGCAGTCACGGTTTTCGCGGTGGATGGCGGGCACTTGAAGGAGATCCAGGAGGTCCCGGCGATACCGGCGGATTATAAGGGGCGCGATGCCACGGCCGAGATTCAAATCGACAAAAAGGGCCGATTCGTCTATGTCTCTAACCGGGGCCACGACAGCATCGCGGTGTTTTCCGTCGATCAAGCCACCGGCAAACTGACGCCAATTCAGCACGCGTCGACGTTAGGCAAAACCCCGCGCAACTTCTCGCTCGACCCGACCGGAGAGTACTTGTTCGCCGCCAATCAAGGCTCGGACACTGTGGTTCCGTTCAAGGTCGACCAGGAGACCGGAAAACTGACGCCGACGGGGGAACCGATCAGCGTCCCCAAGCCGGTCTGCGTATTGTTCGTGAAGGCCCAATAGAGCTTGATCGACAGCGGACGCCGCTGGTCGCTCTCAGTCCTGTCCTGTCAACTGCTTGCATGGGTTTCGGCCTGCCATTCGACCGTGGTGTTCGCCCGCCGCAAGGTGTATACTTCATGATGTCCGGGAAGTTCCCAGTATGGAATTCCGGCTAGGTGAGGTGGCGAAGATGCGGTCCTTCAGGCGGAAGGCGAAAGTGGCATCGCGAGGACACGTGGCGGTGGTGCGCGGCTTGATCCTGGCGCTGCTGCTTAGTGGCTGCGTAATCACTACGATACGGCTGTCGGCCCAAGCCCCCGCACAGGCGACATCCGCAACCCAGGCCGCCGCGAGTACGAATCCCAAGGCGTTCATCGACACCTACTGCGTCACTTGCCATAATCAGAAACTCCATACTGCGGGGCTGGCGCTCGACACTTTGGATGTCACGCATCCGGGCGCGAATCCCGAGGTCTGGGAACGCGTAGTGGCGAAGCTGAGAGCCGGCTCGATGCCGCCGCCCAAGCTGCCGCGAGCCGACGAAGCTACCTATCGTGTGATCGCAAGTAGCCTTGAAAACGAGCTGGATAAAGCCTGGGAAGCGAAGCCGAATCCGGGCCGGATCAGCGCGGTGCATCGCCTGAACCGCATGGAGTACAACAATGCGATCCGCGACCTTTTTGCGCTCGACTTCGACGTGAAAGCGCTGCTGCCGGGCGACGACACGGCTGACGGCAGCTTCGACAACTTCGCGGATGTTCTCTCGGTCTCGACCACTCACTTGGAACGGTATATGTCGGTGGCTCGTCAGGTCACGCGGCTCGCGGTGGGCTTGCCTCCCGCGGGTCCGGGAAACGACCGATACGAGATACCGCTTTTCGTGATGCAGGATGACCGGCAGAGCGAAGACCTCCCGCTGGGCTCGCGCGGCGGCATCGCGATCCACAAAGATTTTCCGGTGGACGGAGAGTATCTGATCACAGTAAAGCTGCAGCGGCAATATCAGGATTACCTCAAGGGCATGGGGTGGCCGCAGAAACTGGATGTCCGCCTGGATGGAAAGCTGTTGAAGCGTTTCACGGTGGGCGGCGCAGCCAAAGGCAGGCCTGCGGCGGCGAGCTACGCGGGCGACGGCGAACCCAACTTTGCCGGGGACCCGTCATGGGAAACATACATGCAGCTCACGGGCGACGCGGGGCTGGAAGTCCGCGTACCGGTGAAAGCTGGTCCGCGAGTGGTGGGCGTTACGTTCGTGCGGGAACAGTGGGAACCGGAGGGGCTTCCGCAACCGCTGCAGCGCGGCCGTGTGATCGCGGATGACCAGGTGTATATGGATTACGCGAATGTGGGAGCGGTGCTGATTGGCGGTCCGTATCAGGCTGCCGGACCGGCGAAGGATACTCCTAGCCGGCGCGCGATATTCGTGTGCCAGCCGGCGAGCAGCGCTCCCGCCGAAGAGCACGCGTGCGCGACCAAAATTCTGTCGCGGATGGCGACGATGGCCTACCGGCGTCCCGCTACGAAAGCCGACGTTCAAACGTTGATGGAATTTTTCGATAACGGCCGCCACGAAGGCGGAAGCTTCGACGCCGGGATTCAGTTTGCGCTGGAACGAATGCTGGTGGACCCGGACTTCCTGCTGCGCATCCACTTGAATAAGACTGTGCGGACTCCGGTTGCGTCGAAGCTGGGCGCTGCGCTGCAACCCGCGGCGTATCAGGCTGGTCAGGGAGCGCCGCACGCCGCGGCTTCGCAAGGCCCGGCGGCAAATGGCGCCTATCGTTTGAGTGATCTCGAACTGGCCTCGCGGCTGTCGTTTTTCCTGTGGAGCAGCATTCCCGACGAACGTTTGCTGGCGCTCGCCGAACGCGGGCAGCTTTCGAATCCGGCAACGCTCGAAAAGGAAGTGCGGCGGATGCTCGCCGATCCTCGCGCCACCGACGCGTTCGTGAACGATTTCGCAGCGCAGTGGTTGAATCTGCGGCGCGTCGAGGAAGTGGTGGTCGATCCGGACAAGTATCCCAACTACGACGAGAGCCTGCTGCAAGCGTTCAAACAGGAAACTGAGATGTTCGTCGCCAGCAACTTTCGCGAAGATCGCCCGGTATCCGACTTGCTGGACGCGAACTACACCTTCGTCAATGAAAGACTCGCCCGGCACTATGGGATTCCGAATGTCTACGGCAGCCGCTTCCGGCGGGTAAACCTTCCGGACCACAATCAGCGCGGCGGATTGCTGGCTGAAGGCGCTCTGCTCGCGACCACGTCTTATCCCGACCGCACATCGCCGGTGCTGCGCGGCAAATGGCTGCTGAATAATATTTTCGGCACGCCCATTCCGCCGCCGCCTCCCGGAGTCGACACCAATATCGAACAGAAACCCGGCGCACCGCCGACGACGATTCGCGAAAGATTGGCTCAGCACCGGCAGAGTCCCACCTGTAACGGTTGTCATTCGGCGATCGATCCGCTGGGATTCGCGCTGGAGAATTTCGACGCGATCGGCGGATGGCGAACCATCGACGAAGCCGGCAAGCCGGTGGACTCCGATGCAGTCACCGCGAGCGGAGTAAAGGTGGACGGACTCCCGGGATTGCGCGCGCTGCTGCTCAATCAACCCGAGCAATTTCCGCGCACGGTTACAGAAAAACTGATGGCGTATGCGCTGGGACGCCGGCTGGAATATTACGACAAGCCGGCGGTGCGAAAAATTGTCCGCGATGCGGCGGCGCAGCAGTACCGCTGGTCGGCGCTGATCATGGGGATTGTCGAGAGCCCCGCTTTCTTGACGTGGGAACCTGCCACGGAATCGAATTGATTTTGAGGAGAAGATAAACATGGCTTTCCTGACTGCGAAGACTTTGCCACGGCGGACCGTACTGCGAGGTATCGGCACCACGCTGGCGCTGCCGTTCCTGGACGCGATGTTTGCGCCGTTCTCCCTGCGCGGGCAGACGGCCGCGAAGCCGGTGCACCGCTTCCAGGCGTTCTATGTCCCGAACGGAATGGCCATGGAATATTGGACTCCCACCGGCGAAGGGACGGACTTCCAGTTTTCGCCCATTCAGCAGGCGCTTGACGCCGTACCGCGACCAAACCCTGGTGCTGTCGGGACTCAAGGCAAGCTGGAACTACATCCATGCCGGCGCGTCCGGATCGTTTCTGACTGGAACCAAGCGCGGCGGACGGAACGAAGTCGAGATCATCGCCGACGTCTCGATGGATCAACTGCTGGCGAAGCATTTCGACCGGGACACGCAGTTGGGATCGCTCGAGCTGTCGATGGATCCTCCCGAACAATGCCGGAGCCTGCACCGGGAATCTGAGCTGCGTTTACACTCATACGCTCTCCTGGCGCAGCCCCACGCAGCCGCTGCCGACGGAGTGGAATCCGCGCGTGGTGTTCGAGAAGCTATTCGGGGATAGCGGCAGCACGGTACGGTCGGCGCGCGAAGCGCAGGATGATGCAGCACAAGAGCATCCTGGATTCGGTGACCGAGAAGCTGGCAACTCTAAAAACGGAACTCGGACCCGGCGATCAGGTCAAAGTTGACGAGTTTACGCAATCGGTTCGTGACGTCGAGCGCCGTATTCAGATGGCCGAGGCTCAGAAGGACGTGGAACTGCCGGCGATGGCGCAACCCCTGGGCGCGCCGCCGGTGTTCGAAGATCATCTGGCGCTGATGTACGACTTGAAAGTGCTGGCGTTCCAGTCCGATCTGACGCGCGTGATCACGTTTATGATCGCTAAGGAGCAGAGCGCGCGGCCTTACCCGCAGATTGGCGTGCAGGAGGCGCACCACCCGCTGTCGCACCACAACGATCTTCCCGCGCTGGTCGAGCGCATGTCGAAGATCAACACCTATCACGTGAAGCTGTTCTCGGACTATCTGGCGAAGCTGAAGGCGACGCCCGACGGCGACGGCTCGCTGCTGGATCATATGACGATCCTGTATGGCGCGGGTATTTCGAACAGCAACCGGCATTCGGGCGACAACCTGCCCATCCTGCTGGCCGGCGGCGGTGCGGGCCGGATCAAGGGCGGGCGGCACATCAAATACACCGGCAAGCCATCGATGGCAAACCTGCTGGTGACCTTGATGGACAAGATGGACGTGCCCGTAGATCATATGGGCGCGAGCACCGGCAAACTGCCGATCGACGCCCTTGCGGTCTAGGAGACTCAAGCCATGCGCATGAGAGCAGTTCTGCTATTGCCGGCAATATTCGCCGTGTCCTTGGTGGGTGCGGAAGTGACAGCGGCGGCGGTCGATCCGCCTTCGGTGATCCAAGCAGCAAAGAATGGCGACAAGGACGCGCTGCGCGCGCTGATCCAGAAAAAGGCCGACGTGAACCAGGCCGAAGCCGATGGCGCTACCGCACTGCATTGGGCCAGCTACCATGACGACCTCGATAGCGCCGACCTGCTGATTCGCGCTGGGGCCAAAGTGAACGCGGCCAACGATCTGGGCGCAACTCCGCTGTGGGCGGCCAGCCAGAACGGAAGCTCCGCCATGGTTCGGAAGCTGCTGGACGCGGGCGCAAACCCCAATGCGGCCCTGATGTCAGGCGAGACGCCGCTCATGGTAGCGGCGCGGGGCGGCTTCCCGGACGTGGTCGAGATTCTGGCTAACAAGGATGCCGATGTGAACGCGCATGGCTCGCGGGGCCAGACAGCGTTGATGTGGGCAGTGGCGCAGAAGCATCCCGAAGTGGTGAAGGTGCTGCTGGCGCACGGCGCGAATATTCAGGCGAAATCCGATGTCTGGAGCGAAGTAATGGCGGTGCCGCCGCACGGTTATCTGCCGTACAATAAGGCGATCCCGCACGGCGGAGAGACCGCACTGATGTTCGCTGCGCGCGTGGGCGATCTGCGCGTCGGCGAAACTGCTGGTGGATGCCGGGGCTAACGTGAATGACGCGGACGCCTGGGGCGTCAGCGCTACGGTTCTGGCGGAGCACTCGGGTTATGGAGAGCTGGCTGTCTATTTGCTGGAGAAGGGCGCCGACCCGAATAAAGCCGAGGCTGGTTTTACGGCCCTCGACGTGGCGATCATGCGCCGCGACGAAAAGACGGTGGCCGCTCTGCTGGAGCACGGCGCGGATCCGAATGCTCCGCTGAAGACCTGGACGCCGATTCGGCGCTCGTCGCACGACTGGTATTTTTCTCCGGCCTTGATAGGTGCGACGCCCTTCTGGCTGGCGGCCCGCTTCAACGAACCTGAAGTGATGCGTATGCTGGTGAAGCACGGCGCCGATCCCAAGACTGTCCTGAAATCCGACTATATGACCGGGCGCAACAATCATCGCAAAGAAGAGACCACTGCGATGATGGCGGCCATGGGCATGGGCGGCGGCGTGGCATGGGTCCCGGTCCCTAAGGCCGCAGCGCGAAACTCTGGCGCTCGAATCCGCCAAAATCGCGGCAGAACTTGGCGTCGATGTGAATGCCGCGAACACCGATGGCCGGACGGCGCTTGACGCCGCCCAAGCCCTGAAATACCAAAGCGTGGCCCAGTTTCTCGACTGATAAGGGCGCGACGGGCATCCGGGAAACCGGCTCCGAAAGAAGCGCCTGTCGATTAAGAAGGCGGTTTAGACTCTCTACGCCTTTTTGGGCGTTCCCGTGATCTGCGGCACCAACTCACCGGCCACGTCCGTCAGCCTCATGTTGCGGCCGTTGAAGTAATAAGTGAGTTTCTTGTGGTCCATGCCCATCAGGTACAAGATGCTGGCGTGGATGTCGTGATTTGATGTCGGCTGCTCTTCAGCATTCAGGCCCACGTCATCGGTAGTCCCGATGGCCTGGCCGCCCTGGATACCGGCGCCGCACATGAAGACCGTCATGGCGCCTGGGTTATGGTCGCGTCCGATGCCGCGCTGTGAAATGGGCATGCGCCCGAATTCGGAATGCAGCATCACCACGGTCTCATCCAGAAGACCGCGGCGCTTCATGTCGGTAATCAGACCGGTGATTGGCTTGTCGACTTCCTTGCCGTGCTGCCGATGGTTGGATTCAATACTGTCGTGAGCGTCCCAGGCGGTGACGTTGGTATTGACGTAGGCTCCGCTGATCAACTGGACGAAGCGGACGCCGCGCTCGACCAAGCGGCGGGCCAGCAGGCACTGCTTGCCGAAAGGCTCGGTGACCGGATCGTTCAGCCCGTAGAGCTGCTTGGTTTCGTCGCTTTCGCTCGAGATGTCGACCGCCTCCGGCGCACATCCCTGCATGCGGTAGGCGAGTTCATAAGAGGCGATGCGGGCAGAGAGCTCGCTGCTGCCGGGATAACGCTCCGCGTGCTCTGTCGTTCAGTTTGGCGAGCTGATCCAGGCGGGCGCGCTCCCGATCGAGATTGGTGTATTCAGACGATGGCGACAGATCGAGGACGGGTCGCCCTGGGAGCGGAATACGGTGCCCTGGTAGGCCGCGGGCAAGTAGCCGGAACCCCAGTTCTGGGGGCCGCCATAGGGGCCGCCGCGCTGGTCGAACAGGACCACATAGGCGGGCAGGTTCTGGTTGACGGTGCCTAACCCGTACGTGACCCACGATCCGACGCTTGGATAGCCGACCAGAATGTTGCCGGTGTTCCATTCGAGGTGCGACAGCGTGTGGTCATTGGAGGTCCCGTGCGCCGAGTGAATGAACGCCAGGTCGTCGACGATGGTGCTGATGTTCGGGAAGATCTCCGATACCCAAGCACCCGATTGACCATATTGTTTAAAGCTGAAGGGCGTCTTCATCAACGGTCCTGGGTTGCCCTGGCGGACGACGATGTCGCCATGGCCCTCCATGGGCATCCGATTGTATTTTTCGAGCGCCGGCTTGTATTGGAAGGTATCGATGTGGCTCATGCCTCCGCACATGAACAGCGAGATCATGGCCTTGGCGCGAGGCTTGAAGTGAGGCGGCTTGGGAGCGTACGGGGAATTGAGATCGGTGGACGCGGTGCAGGCCTGGCCCAGTTCGGCGCCCAGTAATTTGTCACGATTCAGGAGGTCGATCAGTCCCAGACCGCCGATTCCCATTCCGGCGTTCATCCAGAATTCCCGGCGGGATACGTAGCGCCGCTTGGTGCTCGATGAAGTTTTACGCAAACTGTCCATGGAAATCTCCTGTCTCAACTAACCTATGTAAACAAACTCGTCCGAGTCCAGAATTACCTGGGCAAAATCGGTCATGGCCGCCAGATCCGCGGCGTCGGCGGATGCAGCGCCGTGCGCTAGCGCATATTCACGCTGCTTCTGAAGGAACGCGAGGTTCAGAGTTAACTCAACGCGGGTTGGTTCCCGGCTCAAAGTGATGCGATACATCTGCTTGATGCGCTCAGCAGGATCGCTGCCGGCCTCTTTCAAAACTCGCTGCGCCAGGAATTTCGACTGGATCAGCATGAAGTCATTGTTGAGCAGCGTCAGCGCCTGCGTGGGGACGGTACTTACATCGCGCCGCTCGCAGGTGATGTTTAGATCGGGTTCGTCGAATACCTCGAACATCGGATAGCGGAGGCCGCGCTGCACATACGCATATACGCCACGCCGCCAGGTATCCGGACCTTCTTTGGTAAGCTGCCAAATGCCACGTGGCTGCGCCAGGCGAACCGATGCCGGCACCGAGGGGAAGAAGGGCTTGCCGCCGAACTGCGGTATTCAGTTGCCCGCTGGCGGAAAGCATCATGTCGTGCACGATTCTCCTTCCACGCGGTGCAGCGGGAACTTCCACAGGTAGACGTTGGTCGGATCCTTCTTCGCATTCGCGTCGCGATAGAAACTGGATGCCATCCGGTAGGTCTCCGAGTTCATGATGAGCCGGTGCATCTGCTTAATGCTCCAGCCTTGGCGGATGAACTCGGTCGACAGCCAGTCGAGCAGTTCGGGATTCGATGGCGGCAAACCCATCTTTCCGAAATTGCCCGGTGTGGGCACGATGGCGGTTCCGAAGTGCCAGCCCCAAATGCGATTGACGATCACTCGCGAAGTCAAAGGATTATCGGGGGAAGCGATCCATTCGCCCAACGCCCGGCGGCGTCCGCTGGTGGGATAGCCAGGACGATTGGGTAAATCCGAAGTGGCAGGCGGCGTCCCTTTGACCAATACTGTCAGGAAACCGGGTTGAACTTCTGGAGTTTTCTTGTCTGCCTCGAAGTCAGCGCCGTTCGCGGCGAAATGCAGCTCCGGCACCTCATATTTCGTGCCCATGGCGGGGACGAAGCAGCATTTCTTGTTATAAGCGAAGCGACCGTTGTTGGCGAGATTGTTGTCGCCTAGATCGTCGGGAGCCAGCCAGTAGTCGCCGTCGCGCACCCCGTTCGCCATCGGCAGAGGAGGCGGCAGGCGCTTTTCGATTTCTTTGATCTTAGCCTGCAAGTCCTTGCGCTTGGCCTCGTCGGCGTCGCTCACCTTGATGCTTCTTTGACGATAACCATTGGGATTGTCGGCAACCTGCACGGGAGCAACATCCGCCGCGTCGGGGTCGTCAAAGTTGAGCGGCAGCTGGGTAACCAGAAGCTTCTGACCCGGCGTGCGCTTTTCAGGAGGCGTTTGCACCGCGATCCGGATATCTTCCGGATATTTCTTCAATGCTTCTTCCTGCCTGCGCTTCAAATCCGCATCTCGGTACGGTTTTTCGATACGCGCGATTTCTGCCCGCAACGGCGCCGTTTCCTGCGTCACTTCAGACTTGATCTTTTCGTACTGCTCCACTTGGGCTTTGGGCGCGAGCGGCTGATCGTAGTCGACGTAGCCCCACATCATCGCCATCGAGCGATAGTAATCCATGCGGGTAATGGGATCGAATTTGTGATCGTGGCAGCGCGCGCAGTTGACCGACAGACCCATGAACCCCTGGAACGTGGTGCGGATCATGTCATCCATGTAGTCGTAGCGGTTGCTCGGATTTTGCTTTTCGCGGAAACGCACGCGCGGGCCAATGCGATAAAAAGTCGTTGCGGTCAAACTATCATTGGTCGGCTTATCCAACTCGTCGCCGGCGATTTGCTCGACGATAAACTGATTAAACGGCTTGTCCTCATTGAACGCTTTGATGACGTAATCCCGGTAGCGCCAGGCATTCGGAATATCGCGATCGTATTCGAATCCGGAACTATCGGCGTAGCGCACCACGTCTAGCCAAAATCGTCCCCAGCGCTCGCCGTAATTCGGCGAAGCCAGCAACTTATCCACTAACTTCGAATAGGCGTCGGGAGAATCGTCTTTGACGAAGTCATCGACCGCTTCGGTGGGAGGCAGCAGTCCGATCAAATCCAGATACACGCGGCGAATCAGCGTTCTCTTGTCGGCTTCCGGAGCCGGTTCTAGTCCCTTCGCGTCCAGCTCTTTCTTAACAAACGCATCGATTGGGATTCTTGGTCCAGCGCGCATCGCTAACTGCCGGAGTGGCATAACGAACTGGCTTCTTAAAAGCCCACCACTCGCGATCGCGATCCTGAATCACTCGTTCCTTATAGCCTGGGAAATTTGCCGGCGGGTACGACAGATCGGCGGGTATAGCCGGGAGCAGCGGGAGCCGCCGAAGTAATCACGCCGTTCTCCGAAGTTCCCAATGCGCCCTGGTCAATCCAATCTTTCAGGACGGCGATTTCCTCGGGCTTAAGCTTCGGCACAGGCGACATCGGCATCTGTGGCTTGACGGTTCCGGTCACGCGCTTGATCAGCAAGCTGTCGTCGGCGTGGCCCGGATTGATAGCTGCACCGGAGTTGCCGCCCTGCAGAATGCTCGCACGGGTTCGCAAATCGAGGTTGCCCATCTGGACATCGCCGCCATGGCATTGGGTACAGCGCTGCACGATCGGAAGGATGTCTTTGTCGGTTACTGGCGCTTTCTGCGCAAGCAGACATGTACTTGACCCCAATCCCAGCGCCATCACGGACAAGACCAGCCACTGAGCTACACGATTCGCATTAGGCAAATGAGCCATTTCCATCTCCACGTGGACGAAATCCAACCCACATACAATCTACTCCCCGCAAGTGCCGAACGCAACGGTCGACCAGCATAGAGCGCAGGAACGGAGTAGATGGCTAACTCTAATGTGGGTGTGGTATTTAACGGCCGCGGGCTACCGGAAGAACGGGCGCCCGGCAGCGCTGCGCCGGCTCTGGGAGAGGTCGGCGCCATTTCCGTGCATCCCGCCGCCGCTACCGAGCATTCCGCTAGGCATCCCAACGCCACGGCTGAAGGATGCCGGAGATCGGGTCACTCCCTATCGGAGTGCCATATCCTCGGGCCCGCCACAACAAGCCGGGCCGGGGAGCGTAGGCTGCCCACGCCATTCCGGGGCTATAGAAGGGCGAACCAAAGGGACTCCAATAGACTCCGTTGGCCGGCAGGAACGTAAACATGCCGAAATACGGATTCCACGACCAGGCGCCGGGCGTTAAAGCTGCCGCCGGAACCGTAGTCCGGAACCGTAGCCTGGAGCCGGAAATGTAGCCTGAGCCGGAATTATAGTTAGATAATGTTACGCGCGCGGAAATCACGTTCGCGGCGGCAACATATTCGGCACGGCGAGAGCTCCAGCGATAGAACGCATCGGTCTCTTTAATGCTCAAACTTTGTATCCGCCAGCTTGGCGCTGTCGAGATCTATCTGATGGCCCTTGCGGGCAGTGAGGCTTTCCGAACCCGAAGTCACCCGCGCCTCTCCTTCGTAGACCCGCAGGCTGGCCGGACTCGCGTCGATGCGGAAAAGACCTTTCTTGGCCAGTTCCATGTGTGCGCCCGAAGTCTCGAAGGAGATCGCGTTGTGCTCCAGCAATTCGCCGACTTCGACCAGCGCCGAGCCGGACACCACTTCCAGGCGGGTATCGGCAAGGGCATTCGACAGCATGCGGACGGAGGTGTTCTCCGCCATGCGCAGGAAAACACCGGGAGTGAGCAGGATTTCAGCGCGTCCTTCGGCGGTAGCCACCAACTGGCCAGCCTTCACATCCGGAAATTCCGCGAACTTGGGATGGATCGCGTCCCGTCGATGGTAACATCACCCTCGACGTAGTGGATCACTCCGGAATGGGCCGAAATCACCGATTGCGCCCACGCATTGCGGCGAGAAACTAACCGCCAAAATAGCGGCGCAGCCGGCGGCGCCCGCGGCCCCGCGCTCTGCAAAAATCGACTCGAGTATTCGCCATCTGAAGGTGCTCCTGGACAATCATGCTCCTTTTCGCGAGTCGGCGTCAACCGCGACTGTCCCGTCGCGTCCGGTGTGCCAAACTGATGAGTGATGCCGCTCTCCGCCGGAACATTCGTGGCCGGAATTGTTGTGGCGATCGTTGTGGGCGCGGCACTCGCCGCCATGGTCACCGCCGCCTGGTTCCGCGCGCGCGCTGCCGCTCAAGCGGCCCAGGAAGCAACCGACTCCACGCGTCCGATTGCCGACACGCTGGCGCGCATTGAAACCCACATCCGCGATATCGAAGCCCAACGCCAACATATGTTGGGCGGCCTGGAACAGCAACTCGGCGCGTTGAGCAAGGAAACCGTGGCGCTTTCGCAGGCGTTGCGCGTGCCCAACGCCCGCGGACGCTGGGGGGAGCTCACGCTGCGCCGGGTGGCGGAGCTGGCGGGCATGGTCCCGTATTGCGATTTCTACGAGCAGGAATCGGGCGCGGCCCAGCGTCCGGATATGCTGGTACGCCTTCCAGGCGGCCGCGTGCTCGCTGTCGACGCCAAGGTTCCGCTGGCGGCGTATCTGGATGCGGAAGCCGCTACCGAAGCGCCCACCCGCGAAGCCGCACTGGCGCGGCACGCGCAGCAGCTCAACCGCCACGTCGCCCAGTTGAGCGGCGCGCGAATATTGGGCGCAGCTTCAGCCCGCGCCGGAGATGGTGGTCCTGTTCCTGGCCGGAGATCATTTTCTGGCGGCGGCGCTGGAACGCGATCCCGAACTGCTGGATCGCGCGCTCACGAAGAAGATTCTGATCGCGACGCCAGTGACGCTGATCAGTGTTCTGAAGGGGGTCGCATATGGCTGGCGCCAGGAGAAGCTTGCGAAGAACGCCGAGGAGTTGCGGCGCATCGGCGCCGAGTTCTATGACCGGCTGCGCGCCTTCGCCGAAGTATATGCTGACTCCGGCCGGCATCTGGCGCGGGCTCTCGATTCCTACAACCGCTCGGCCGGCACGTGGGACGCTCGCGTACTTCCTTCGCTGCGCCGCATGAGCGAATTGGGCGCAGGCGGTGGCCAGGAGCCGCCGCAGATTCTGCCCGTCGATGGCGCGGCGCGCACTCCGCAAGCCATCGCTCCGCGCCCGGACGTTCGTTTGCCGGAAGCATGACGCGAAATTTCTTCTTGTATCTTTCGCAGCAGCGGCGTCTGCGCCGCTGGATGGAAACTTCGCCCGTGGCGCGGAAACTCACCAGCCGTTTTGTCGCCGGCGAGACCCTTGACGACGAATTGAGAGTCAGTGCCGAACTGCAATGGCAGGGCATTATGACCGCTCTCGATCACCTCGGCGAGAACGTGACCTCGTTCGAAGAAGCCAATGGATCGGCGGCAGCGTACCTGAGGGCGCTGGATGAGATCGTCGCCCGCGGACTGCCGGCCACGGTCTCGCTCAAGGCCACGCATTTCGGCATGGATGTCTCGGAGACGACCTGTTATGAGAACGTTCTCCGCGTCGCGGCTCGCGCCCGCGAAATCGGCAGCCGGGTTGAGATTGACATGGAATCCACCGCGTATACCGAACGCACGCTCGCGCTGGTAGCCGCCGTCGCGCGCGAAGTGGCGGACATCCGCATCGCGATTCAAGCCTATTTATTTCGCACCCCGGCGGACATTGAACGCCTGAACCAGCTTGCCGTCCGCGTACGCCTCTGCAAGGGCGCTTACAACGAGCCGCCAAACCTGGCCTATCCCGACAAAGCGGACGTCGATCGGAGTTACGTCGGGCTTATGCACCGGCTCTTCGACAACGGAACCGATCCGGCCATCGCCGGCCACGATCCGCGCATGATTCAGGAAGCCATCCGCTACTCGCGGGAGAAGGGGATCAAGCCGGATCGTTTCGAATTCCAGATGCTCTACGGCATTCGTCGCGATTTGCAGCGCCAGGTGGTGGACCAAGGCTTCCGGCTGCGCGTCTACGTGCCTTATGGCACGGCGTGGTATCCGTATTTTATGCGTCGCTTATCGGAGCGTCCCGCGAATGTGCTGTTTGTCGCGCGCAGTTTATTCCGCTGAGGTCGCCACTGGCACTTGCTCCACGATCTCGATGCCGAACGCATCGACGCCGATCACCTTCCGCGGATGATTCGTGAGCAGGCGGATGGTGGACAATCCCAGGTCGGCAAGGATCTGCGCGCCGATTCCGGTTTCGTCCTGCGGCGGAGCGTGGCTATCCATCTCAGGACCCGCGGGCTGATAATGCTTGCGCGCGCCCAGCCCGGTTTGATGCAGGTATACCAGCACGCCCGCGCCTTCCTCGGCAATCTTGGCGAGCGAAGCCTGCAGCGTCCGCCGGCAGTCGCACTGCGTGGATCCGAATACATCGCCCATCAAACAGCGTGCATGCATGCGCACCAAGACGTTGGAGCGGTTCTTAACCTCGCCGCGCACTAATGCCAGATGCGCTTCACCGTTGATCGGGCTAACGTAAGAGATCGTCTTGAAGGGCCCGAATTCGGTCTCGATGCAGCCTTCGCTGCGCCGCTCGACCAGTTGTTCCGTCTCCAGCCGGTAGCGGATCAGGCTGGCAACCGAGATCATCTTCAGGCCATGCTGCTGGCAGAACTCGGTCAGTTGCGGGACTCGCGCCATGGAGCCGTCCGGGTTCATGATTTCGCAGATGACGCCGCCGGGTTCGAAGCCCGCCATGCGCGCCAGGTCCACCGATGCCTCGGTCTGTCCCGCGCGCACCAGCACTCCGCCCGCGCGCGAACGCAAGGGAAATACGTGGCCTGGACGCGCCAGATCGGACGGTTTCGCGTTGGGCCGCATGGCTACGCGAATGGTGTGAGCCCGGTCCGCCGCCGAAATCCCAGTGGTCACTCCGAGAGTGGCGTCGATCGATTCGCAGAAGGGCGTTCCGAAGCGCGATGTGTTGTGAGGCGACACCAGCGGCAGATGGAGGGTGTCGCAGCGTTCAGGAGTCAGCGCCAGACAGATCAGTCCGCGCCCATGCGTGGCCATGAAGTTGATGGCCTCGGGCGTGATGCACTCGGCGGCCATGGTGAGGTCGCCCTCATTTTCGCGGTCTTCATCGTCGACCACCACCAGCATGCGCCCGGCGCGCATCTCCTCAATAGCCTCGGGAATGGTGGCAAACGGCATTGCCTCTCTAGGATAACAAGTCGCCGCAAGTTCACTCGGGCCGGCGTGTTTACAGACGGCGCGTTTACAGTCCCAGCCGCTTGTCGAGCTCGGCGGAGATCGCCGGCAAACGCTCGGGATTGCGCATCAGGTTGCGGACGCCGTCAGTGCCGAAGTTCTCATAGAGCGCGTCCACGGCTGCGAGTGCCAGCGCATATGCGACACGTGCACTTTGGGTGTCCAACCCCGACCATCCTCGCCGCAAAGCCTCCAGTTTCGGCAATTGTCCGGCTTTCGCCAATTCCGCTAGCTTCGCGCGAGCATCCGGACTCAGCGTCTCGCCGGATAGTTTTTGCGCCATGCCTTCTTGCAGCCAGGATGGCCATTCGCCCAGCATCGCCATGCACGCGTGGGTTGTCTCATGAGCCAGGACTTGCTCCTGGCGCGCGTCCATCTGTTGCCCGCTCATCACCGGCACGCGGATGCGCCCGTCGTATTGTCCGCCGCTCCACTCGGCCGCGTCTGTTGCCTTCTTGTACGCGTCCCGGCTCTGTATTATGGTCACGATCTTTTCTTCCGCGTAGCAGCCCAATTGCTCAGACACTCGTGCGAAGGCGCTATCCACTGCCCCGACCATGCCGCGCGCCGTCTCCACCGGAACCGTATCCCGGTCGTAGCGCAGCACCACGCGGACGCCATACAGTTTTTCGCCGCTCTGATCGTGAGCCTGCTCTTTCTGGACGTGCTGGTATAACTTTTCGAGACCGGGATTGGGCGCCAGATCCATCGACTCGCGCCAATATTCCAGAGCGCGCCTGCCTTCGTCGGCGCGCCACGCCGCAACGCCCGCCATAGAAAGCAATGCCGGATCGCGGCGCTTTTGGATTTCGGGTTCCAGCATCGCCAGGGCTTTTCCAGGCTGATTGGCCTCAATCAGCTGATCGGCCTGTGCCAGGATGACTCTGGCAGACGCGGGCAGGGTGGAGCGAGCGCCTACCGGAGCCTTGAGTGCGTCGAGCGAGGCGGAGCTGCGTGCGGCGTTCAAGGCCTCATTGACGTTGACCCAAGCGGCTTCCTTACGGGCTTTGTCGAAGGAATCCAGGCCAGCGATGGCGGTTACCGGCAGATAGCCCTCGATCTGCCGCCCTCCCACTTCAACCGCCACCTTGTAACAGGGAACTCTTTCGCCGGACAGCGCAAAGCGCAGCTTCAGTGGAACTCCTGCTGCCAACCGTTCCACGATTGAGGCATCATCCGCGCATCCGGAACGAAGCGCGGTCTGGTCGTCCTTGACGCTGACGGCAACCGGCGGCTGTGCGTTGATCACGCCTTCCGCCAATAGCAGTGCGAGTAACAGTCCCATATTTCGAGAATACGAAGCAGCGAGGGAAAAAGCGCTCGGCGGAACACCCTACTTTGACCTACGGTGAAACTCGATATAGCGTACCGGCGGAGTCGGTTAAGACCGGCTTTAAATGCGGGTCGCTGCGGACAGCCGCCAGAACTTGATCGATATCGCTGCCTTCCGTGAAGCGCGCGAGATCGTCGGGAGTGGAATAAAGATACTGCAGCCCGCGCATGCGGCAATAGGGCGCCGCGTTCTTGTAGGCGTTGATCACGCTCTCCCGATCGTCCGCATACCACCAGCGAGGCATCAACAGGATCGAATTACCGCGATGGCCCGAGGTTAGGTAGAGCAGCGGATCGTCGTTCGAAAGCACATTGGCGCCAGCCGGCAGGTTCGCCGCCATCCAGCGATAGTCGGCACGGCGCTCGGCGACTTTGGAGCGTTCCTGGCCAGCCACTTGGTTGAGCAGCCCGAAAGTCATGTATACCTGAAGACCAATGGCGGTGGCGACCATTCCCGCCGCCCCGGCTGCAAACATCACGGCCACCACCCGCTGAGCGGGGTCTTTGTGACGCAAGGCTTTTCGCAGCATTCCCACTAAGTGATCGAGTTCGGTCAACAGCCCGGCGAGCAGCAGCGGAAACAACGGGAGCACGAAACGTTCGTTGGGCGGATAGTGCCAAACCGCGAGAATGCCGACCGAAAGTAGGCCGAATGCGGCATAGTCGACAGCGATTCCTCGTCTCACAAGCCGGACCACGCCGGCCAGCATGGCCACCGCGATCATTTGCGTCAAGATCTTCAGCGGCAGAATTGCCATCACCTTGGGCAACACTAGCGAACCCATGCCGTACAAAATCTGATCGATATTTTTCCAAAGAACGATCCAGAAGTTATCAAAGCCGATGGTCGCCTTCTCAAACGCCATATAGTCGACGTAGTAAAGCAGGGACATATCGTGCGACTGCGGCAGATGCGTCCGCGACCACCAGGACCAGGCGGCGACCGCGGGCAGGGAAGTGCCCAGAAACAGCCCGGCTCGGCGCCAGTCCCGCTTCCAAAGGAGGACGGCCGGAACCGAAACTACCAGCGCGATCCCGGCTGTTCTCGTAAGATAGGCGCAAGCGGCCGCCAACCCCGCGAGCAGGATCATCCCGTTGCCTGGACGGCGCGCCATCAGCAATGCCGCGAGTAAGAAGCACGTGAAGAAGACTTCGCTGAGCATGAGGCTGCCGAACAGGACCATATAGGGGCTCAAGCCCAGCGCGGCCGTCAGTAGCAAAGCGCGCGAAGGCGGAACGCCGTCCTGCCGGTAGAGTGCCCAGGCCAGAGCGAGAAAGACCACGAGCCAAGGCCAGATCAAGACCGTCGCAGTCGCGAGATTGCCCGGAAAGCTTGGATTGAGCATCCATGCCAGAGAAAGATAGGCGGGGAATAAAGGAGGATATTTGGTCTGATATGGATTCTCGGGCAGGCTGGAAATGCGATACCCGTGGCCCTGCGCGATGCTTTGGGCGGAGACAAACATAAGGGCGTCGTCGTGGAGACGCCCAAAGTCGGGCATGTCGGAGTTCCGCCAGGCGAACTGCGCCGAGGGAATCAGCAACGTGATGAAAGCTAAGACAAGGGCAGCGCGGCGTAGCATCTTATTGCGTTATCGGACTCGAATAACCGTAAGTGCAGGCGAATCGTTGGCCGCTCAAAGCGCCGGGATCATCTGTGGCACTGGCGCACGGGCATCGTCTCATTTCACAGCCATCACACAATACTGGGCGCCTAGCGGCAAATGCGAAAGAGCGCGCTCCGAAAAGCGCAAGAATGCAAGGGGCCGGGGGAAATAGAATAACGACCAGCCCAGCGCTGGCTGCGTGAAGCCTCCGCTGCGCAGCAAACCCTTGGTTTCGGGCAAACTGAGGGTGATGGCGTCGCGGTCAAACGGAATCCGGCTCATGACCATTCGCGTCCCGGGATTCCATGGATTATTTTCGAACAGGGCGAGCACACCGCCGGGACGCAACGCCCGGTGAATCTTCTGGATCGCGCCGCCGCGGCTAGCGGGTTCGATGTGATGGAACACCCCGTTGACATAACACAGGTCGAATTCGCGTTCCTGCGATAACTCCGCCAACCCACGGAAGCGGATGCGGCCCGATCCATGGTGCTCGCGGGCATAATCCAGAGCGTTCTCGCTGGTGTCGACTCCAAGCACTTCGGCGTGCGGAAACCTGTCTGCCAGATGAGACGTCGCCGTACCAATCCCGCAGCCGAAATCGAGGATGCGGCGCACCGTGAAGTCGGCCGGCAAGCGGGATTGTAGACTATCGAGTCTGCCGCGGATGAAAAACTCCTGATCTTCGCCAGAGAGCCGGATGCCCTTATCCAGCATTTGGCGATATTCCGCGCTCAGATCGAAAAGAGTTTCTTCCACCTACGATCTCCTGAGCTGCTGCCAGTAAAGCACGCGCTCCCGTACTAGTCCGAGCACGTATTCTATGCAACGGGTGATCAAAAGTATCGTCACGATCGACAGGCAGAAGGTCATCACTATGAATCTTGACCAGTGCTCATAGGTTGAACCGGTCTCCAGCAGTTGCAGAAGACTACCTAGCACCAGGGATACACCAATAGCAGCCAGCGCTGCGTTCATCACCCAGAACCAGCGGCTATGGAAAAACCGCTCCACCCACGAATCCTTGCGCGTGCCGATTTCTTCGGAGAGCGCAATCTCGATCATCTGGCCGAGGATATAGCTGGCGCAGAAACACAAACAGGCCGCCGTGCCAAGCAAGTGGCTGACCAGAAACCGGTAGATCATCCATTCCAGCACCGCACGATGCTGCAGATAGTAAGCCAGGGGCGGTAGCATCAGCACTGTGCTGATCAGCGTCAGCAGAACGCCCGCCACGTTAAGCGGCCGCGCGGGACGGTACAAGAAGCCGGTCTCGACAATGACCCGCAGGAAGCGCAAGCCATCGCGGATCACATGGAGTTTGGATTCGCCCACTCGCTCGTGATACGGCATATCGAGCTCGCTGATCCGAATGGCGTCCGACATCATCGCGCGTGCGCTCATGGCCGGCGTAAAATGCAAGCCATTGGGCAGAGGAAACAGATGAGCCAGGCTCGACCGCCGTACGACGCGCATTCCGCTAGCGGTGTCGCGTACTCGGGAGCTCGCAAAGATACTCAACAGGGAAGCGAAAATTGCATTGCCCACGCGGCGGATAAACGGCATCTCGCTTTCGGTATTCAACCGGCATCCGAGGACGACGTCAGTCTTCTTTTCCAGAAGCTGGTTGCACAGCGGGGCGAAGAACTTCGGATCGCAAGTCCCGTCGGCATCCAGGAATCCCAGGAGGTCCGCATCCGACTCCATCCAGGCTTCTTTGATGGCCGCCCCGTATCCCTGGTTCTCCGAGAAGACGATTAGGCGGATCAGATCCTTATAGCGGGAGGCGAGTTCCACTGTGCGATCGGTTGAACCATCGCTCACCACGGTTACCTCGATGTCGGTCACCGACGAGTGATCGTATATATACTGGCGGGCCGCCAGCGACCGCTGGATGATACTTTCGATATTATCCTCTTCGTTCAGCGCCGGAATGGCTATGCCCAATTTCATCGAAGGTTACTCCCGGGCACGGCCCGAAGTCTCAGGCCCTCATATGGGCTCATGCCGTGAAAGCGCCAGCAGGCAGGCCGCATCTCAGAGGCTGAAACGAAACAAATCAAAGACGCTTTTCGACTGGTAGACCACGGGTTCATCCCCCTTCTTGTATCGACCCAAAAGCATCGGAGGTTTATATCCCTTTCAGTCAAAAGGGGGAAGGGTACTGGGACTAAGGTTTCGCAAGTTTCTTCAAAATACCGGGCAACTGAGACGATTTCCGAGTCACCTTAGGCCTAACGCCTGATTCTTCTAAAACGGTGGCGATGTTAACTTGGACTCAGCGATAGAGACTGTCGCACTCAGTAGGGAGAGGAAACTAGGAGACAACATGAAGAACTTTATTTTGAAATTGAAGGCGATCAAAGATACCCGTGGTCAGGACCTCATTGAATACGCTCTGATGGCTGGCTTCGTGGCCGTTGCCGCCGGCGCGGTTATGCCGGGCGTTGCATCCAGCATCAGCACGATCTTCTCGAAGGTCGCTTCGGTGATGGCTGTCGCGTCCACCCAGGGTAGCTAAATGTTCACTTGCCGAATCGGGGGAGCGGGTCAAGCCTGCTCCTCTATTCGTATTTCGCGTATTCCCGCCTGATTCCTCGTCCGTTCCCCCAGAATCTTCTTCCGCTTCCAGCACCCCAAGCTTGAAGCACGCGTCAGTTCGTGCGTGTTCCTAACGGACCCGGTAAAGAATGCCGCCTTGCTCTTCGTGAACCGGCTCCAGGTTCGGGTTGGCTGCGGCGTCACGGAGAACCTCATCATTGTGGCGCAGGCCGATTTTTGTCAATAAAACGTAGTCCAGGTGCTGCCGATGGGCGTAGTCGGCGATCCTCCGATAGCGTGCCGCTTCCCCAGCATCTCCGCCGGTGGCTTCAAATTCGCGGGGAGGAACCACAAAACTAGCAGCGTGGCGCCCAGTGGCCAGGTACAGGGCCGTATCGTCCTGCCATAGGATGTTGGCATGGTGGCGGCAGATGGCTGGCGATCCATCCGTAAAGGCTGCGATAAGCCAGCGTATTGGCGCGATCGTTGCGAAATAGGTTTGGAACCACCGCGACGTCCATGGAAATCTGAAGAACCAGGCCGCAGGTTAAGACCGTGACAGAAGCAGACCGGCGAAACTATACGCCGCCAGGCGCAGAGGGCGGCTGCGATCGGTGATCGCCTCGCGAAACCACTCGGCCAGATACGACTACCTCGAAACAAAATCCCGCCAATAGAAGCGGCGCCAAGGGCAAAACGAAGCGTTGATTGGGCTGGTAGTGCCAGACCAAAAGCATGGCGAGCCGATACTCCCCCGAAGAACGCGTATAATCGTCCGAAGCCTTGCCGAACCATGCGGACGCAACCCAGAATCATCGCGACAGCCAGTGGCCACAGGATGTAGCTTGGCCAGGAGGCCTTCTTCCATCGCCTGCGGGAATACCAGCGAGCCCATCGACTCCAGCAAGGCGCTCACGTTGCGCCAAAGGATTTGTCCAAGGTTGTCCCATCCGACATTCAGGAAGTAGTACCCGAGATAGTTCGTGTAACAGAGAGTGACGACATCATGTCCCGGCGCGGCGTGCATCCGGCTCCAAAGCGTCCATCCCGCGATGGCCGGCAGCATTCCCAGGGTGAACCAGAGTGCGCCCCGCGGCTGCCTCTTCCAGAGATAGTAGGCGATCGCCGCGGGAAGAAGCGCTATACCCGAAGTGCGCGTCAAGTAGGCGGCTCCGGCGATCACGCCCGCGAATAGCGGTCCGCGCCATCCCTGGAACCACACTCCGGGGCCTTGCCGCTCGGCGACTAAGATCGCGCCCAGCAGGAACACCATGAACAGCATCTCCGAGCCCAGGTTGGACACGAAAAACAGGACGTATGGATTCAGAGCGAACAATCCTACTACCAACCAAGTGATGGGTACCGGAAGCGAATGATGCCTGCACCAAAGGTAAGTGAGCAGCAAAACCACCGGCAAACTGAGCCAGGAGAGCATGATCGCCGCGCTGAGGTTCGCTGGGAACGCGGGGATCGATTCGCCATGCCATCGATAAATAACAGGGGATATAGGGGTGGATACCTGGTGTCGAACGGCTGTCGCCGGGAGACTCAGTATCCGGTAGCCGTCGCCTTGCGCGAGCGCTTGGGCGTCGATCAGATAAACGCCGTCGTCCTGCAGGACTCCGAAATGCGGTACGTCCCGGTTATGCCAGACGAACAGTAAGGAGGGCAGGCACAGCAGGATCAGAATTGCGGCAGGCCCGAGGCGGCGCAGGGATGGGCTGGACTCTCCCGGACAAGCTTGTATTTGTTCGACCAGCATCGCAAGGCGGACCTAATAATCAGAATCGGTCGCTTTGCTAAGCCACTTTAGCTGGTATCTATTGAAAATTCAGTGCTTTCCGTAGTGCTAGAAACTGGGGGTACATCAGGGATTGCAGCAAGGAGTCCGATGAGGACTCGGGCAGCGGCCACAGTTTCAGCAATGCGCGAGCCTCGTCCGCCTTCCCGGCTCGCACCAGCGCCGCCGCGTAGAGCGTGCGCGGCAGACCATCCGCCGCCGGATTTGTATTCTGGTAGGCCGTCCTTAACTGGTTGAGGTCGTCCGGAATGTGAACTTCTCCGCGCCACACTGCGCGCTGGCGCTCCATAGTGGCGGTTTGGTCCCGCGGCGCCTTCGCCAGCATGGCCAAGGCCTGCTCACTGCGCCCGGTCGCATACAACCAAACTGCCTCGCGCCAAATTGCCAGCGGATCACTTTCTTGAGTCAGCAACGCCAGGTACTTTTGCATGAGCCCATCCGCGCCAGCCAAATCGCCGCCTAGCCAGCGCGCGTACGCCGCTTTCATCAGGGGAGCGCCCTTGAGAAAATTCGGATCGCGCGCCGACACCTGCGCAAAAGACTTCTCCGCTTCCGCGAAACGCCCGTTCATGAAATAGACCTCGCCCAGCGAGTCCAGTGCGTTGATCGCCTGATTCGGCAACTGGCCGTAGGCTTCGAAGGTCTTCTTGGCGGCTTCAAGGTTCCCGCTCTCGCCTTCAACATAACCCAGCGAGTTGAGCGCGCCGGCGTTCCCAGGTTCGATGGCTAATACACGACGATACAGTTCCTGGGCTGCTGAATATTTCCGGGTTTGTTGCTCGATCGCGGCCAACCCAAGCAGCGGGCCGGTATCATGTGGAGCGAGCCTCGCCAGCTCGGTGAGCGCCGCGGCCCGTGCAGCTTCGTCCTTGTGCAGCGTGGCGTAGCTGAGCTGAATCTGCGCCTTATCTAATGGACTGCGCAGGGAGGCGCGCGCCAGCGCCCGCCCGGCCAGCTCCGCCGCCAGGTCCGGTTTCCCCGCTTGCACCGTCTGAGCGATCCATGAAGCCCACGCGGCCCCGAAATCCGGGTCCAGGGCTACTGCGCGCTCAAACTCGCCCCGTCCCCAGGCCGCCGTGGCATCCGGATTGGGGGTCGAAAATGGCCGTGCGCCGTTCGCGTCCAGTGTCCTCGCGAGAGCACTTACGGCGAATAACGCCGTGCCCTCGACGTAACCCGTGGCGATCATGCGATGGCGCTCGGCGTCTTCGAGAGCGTACTGGATCCGCAGAGATTCGCTCCGCTGCGTGAAGGTGCAATGCAGAAGTTGAGTGGCGTTTTCCAGCGCCGCAGTCCCCACACTCGGTGCGCGGAGCGGCAGAAATTGAGCGCCGCCCGCGAGCTCCGCGGAGAGAATTGCGGGCCCGGCATTCGCCACCCAATCGAGCGCCGCGTCGCCCGTCAAATTGGAAAAGGGAAGAATGGCTAACCGTTCCAATCCCCGCCTCGGTGCACGGGAGCACGCGGCTCCAATCAGGGCTATTATCGCCAGAAGGAGGGAGCGTTTCAGAGGACCTTGGGCTCCGACTCCATGATCTTTTGGAACTCGGGGTCTTTCTGCAAGCCCGCGAACTCGGGATCGTCGATGAATTTCTTGCGCTCCTTAAATCCTTCCTCGATCGACTTGCGGATATAATTGAGGGCCTGGTCCCTCATTCCCGCCTTGGCATAGCTTCTCGCCAGATAGTAAAAGAACATTGGCCGATCGCCGACGGTCTGGTCCCGCACGGTCGTCCCAACTCCCCCATGGTGTTCGAACACCCCGGGATCGATCGCCAGCGCCTTCTGGTAGTTCTCGGATGCGAGTTCATACTGCTTTCGCGCAAGGTAAGCCGAGCCCAGATTCGCCAAGGTTGACGCCGAATCGGGCGTTATCCGCAAGACCTTTTTGTATTGACCGATTGCGCGCCGGTAGGATTGCCGCGAATAATAGATCGTCCCCAGATTGTTGATCGCCTGGCTGAATTTAGGGTCCAGTTTAATGGCCCTCTGATAACACCGGGCGGCGCTGTTCAAATCTGTAAGCTGGTGATACGCGATGCCGATTTTGTTTATCAAAATCGCTGTTTCGGGAGCTTCTCTGTAGGTATCGATGGCCTCGCGATACATCTTGCGCGCCATAAAGATGTCGCCTCGCTGCTCGGGTGTAAGTTGAGGCCGCGAGGCGGCCGGAGGCGCGGCATCGGAAGCGTTCTGCGCGGGTAGCCCCTGCCAGGCGAGAATCAGAATGAAGGAGAGATGCGACACAAAAACCTCCTCCTCTATAGCTACTTACTTTAGCACCGAAAACGAAGGGGAGTGGAGTGGCATAAGGAAGCGCTACCTGACGGTCAGGGGACCTTGGTCCTGACTGCCTCACGGCAGCGGTCATTGCTGGTGAAGATGTCGCGCGAGTAGCTCTGGGTGAGCTTTACGTGCTTACCGTTTGGCCGAGTAACCCAGATGTGCGTGTCATCGTAGCTGAGGGGCACGGTCTCGCCGGGCGGCGTCCAAATCGTCCATGCTTTGTGCACTTTGGTCAGGTAGTTCTTGGACTTATCTTCCCAGTTCAAGACCCGAGTCCTTTGGTAACCGATCAGGACCTTATTGTCGGCCGCGAAGCAATAATAATAGTAACTCGGTCCGAAGAGGCAATTGTCGCAAAGCAGTTCAGCATGGTCGAGCAGTTGCGCCTGAACCTGCCGGCGTTCAGCGGCGGTTCCTACGATGGGGAGTGCAGCGAGCAAGGCGGCCACGCAAACTGACATTCGGACAAGAGAGCCGACATTAAAATACGACTTCATGGTCCAATCTTACCGCCGCTGCCATGGCGCCGCAGAAGGCCGTTAGGCGCCTTTGAAGTAAGCCATTTGGGAAGTTACCTAACGGCGGCGGCGTTTGCTACTATATCGTCTGCGGCTCGAAGGAGCCCGCAGTTGTGCCAATTGACACACGTTCTATATGCCATATGGGCGGTCACGATGAAACCGCAGCCCGATGCGTTTACTCTTAGAGTTGCGGGCGTTACTTTCAGGCGGCCAAATCAGTCATTTCTATAGGCCGTTTTGAATGCCGATCAATACTAACGAACCAGAGTATAAAACTGTGCCAGAAGTGAACCACCAGGACGTGCCCGCGCATCAGCTACCAGCGCCGACCAGTTCACGAAAGCCCAAAAAGCGCGGGCTCATCTGGGTGCTATTCCTGCTGATCGTGGCAGGTGTCGCGGGGTACGCCGTTTGGAGTGCCAGCCATCCGGCCCCGGTTGCCAGAGGCGCGGGCGGGGGCGGTCGTGGCGGCTTCCGCGGCGGCGGCCAGTTGGGCCCCGTGCCGGTGGTAGTTTCGAAGGTCGGGCGCTCCAGCATCCCGGTGTATTTGAACGGACTCGGCAATGTGACCGCGTTCTACACGGTTACGGTGAAGTCGCGGGTCGACGGCCAGATCATGAAAGTGGATTTCAACGAAGGCGATTTGGTCCACGAAGGGCAGCTCCTCATAGAAATTGACCCGCGGCCTTATCAGGTGCAACTGGAACTGGCCGAAGGAACGCTGGCGCGCGATCAGGCCATGCTTAATAACGCCAAGCTGGATCTTCAGCGTTACCAGACACTGCTCGCGCAAGACGCCATTCCCAAACAACAATTGGACACGCAGACCGCGCTGGTGGCGCAGTTCGAAGGCAATATCAAGCAGGATACGGCCAACATCGACAGCGCGAAACTAAACCTGACGTATGCCAAAGTTACGGCCCCGATTACGGGTGTAGCCGGCTTGCGTCTGGTCGACCCCGGCAACATCGTTCACGCCTCCGACCAGAACGGCATGGTTGTGATCACCCAACTTCAGCCGATATCCGTGTTGTTTACCATTCCCGAGGACAGCCCTTCCGCAGGTGGTACACAAGCTGCGTGCCGGCGCGCGCCTGCCGGTGGATGCGTACAACCGCGACAATTCCAAGATGCTGGCGTCCGGCACGCTAATCACGCTGGATAACCAGATCGACAGTACCACCGGCACCTCCAAGCTGAAGGCGGTTTTCAAAAATACCGACAACGCGCTCTTTCCACAGCAATTCGTCAACATTCGTCTGCTAGTGGAAACCCTGGGCAACCAACAGGTGGTTCCCAACGTTGCGATCCAGAACGGCCAGCAAGGGACCTTTGTTTATGTCGTGGACGAGGATTCAAGAGTGCACCTGAAGCCGATCCAAGTGGGAATCACTACCGAAACCTCATCGCAGATTCTCGGTGGTCTTTCGGACGGGGACCGGGTAGTCGTGGATGGCACCGATCGCCTGATCGACGGCGCCCGGGTGAGAGTCCGGAAGGCCGGAGAACTGGCGAATCCGCCGGGATTCGATCCCACGGCGGGAGGCGGAGGCGGCGCAGGCAAGCG
This sequence comes from Bryobacterales bacterium, assembly GCA_963779075.1. Classification (GTDB taxonomy): domain Bacteria; phylum Acidobacteriota; class Terriglobia; order Bryobacterales; family Bryobacteraceae; genus Palsa-187. Next base: position 178,438 of record CAVZWS010000002.1, on the reverse strand, counting down.
CGGCGGCAAAGGCAAAAAGGGTGGCGGCGACTTTAAAAAGGCGCAGGGAGGAGGCGATTCCCAGTGAGTCCCTCCCGGATATTCATCCTGCGGCCGGTGGCGACGTCGCTGATGATGGCCGGTGTGGTGCTGGTTGGTTTCGTCGCTTTCCGGCAACTACCGGTTTCGGCGCTGCCGCAGGTGGATTACCCCACCATGCAGATCCAGACGTTCTACCCCGGCGCAAGCCCCGAGGTGGTGACGTCTTCGATCACCGCGCCGCTCGAAAAACAGTTCGGACAGGTGCCCGGGCTGACGCAGATGACCTCGATCAGCTCTTTTGGCAGCTCACTGATCACGCTCCAGTTTTCACTTGACCTCAGCATCGATGTAGCCGAGCAGGAGGTGCAGGCGGCCATCAATGCAGCCAGCACTTTTCTTCCCAACAACCTGCCGGTTCCCCCGATCTATAGCAAGACGAATCCGGCCGATGCACCGATTCTGACGCTGGCCATTACCTCGTCAACGGTGCCTCTGCCGAAAGTGGAAGAGCTGGCGGAGACGCGCATGGCGCAGCGAATTTCCCAACTCAGGGGCGTAGGACTGGTGAGCATCAGCGGAGGGCAACGCCCGGCGGTCCGGGTGCAGGCGAATCCCACCGCTCTCGCTTCCTACGGCCTGAGTCTGGAGAATCTGCGGACCGCTCTTGCCAGCGCCAACGTGAACCAGGCCAAAGGAAACTTCGACGGACCGGATCAAGCCTGGACCATTAACGACAACGACCAGTTGCAGGCCGGCGCGCAATACGGCCCGATCATCATTGCTTACCGCAACGGCGCGCCGGTGCGTATTTCCGACGTCGCCACGGTAATCGACGGGGCCGAAAACACGCAACTGGCCGCCTGGGTGAACGCCGACCGCGCGATCGTTCTGAATATTCAGCGGCAGCCCGGGACGAACATCATCAGCGTCGTCGATACCGTTCAGTCGCTCCTGCCCCAGATCAAAGCATCGCTGCCGCAAGGGATCGACGTGCAGGTTGTCAGCGACCGTACCACCACCATCCGGGCATCGGTAGAAGACGTCGAATTCGAACTGCTCTTGACCACGGCGCTGGTGGTGATGGTCATCTTTCTGTTTCTGCGCAACGCCGCAGCCACCATCATCCCGGGCATCGCCGTGCCTCTTTCGCTGGTGGGCACATTCGCCGTAATGTACTTGCTGGGCTACAGCCTGGATAACCTCTCGCTGATGGCTCTCACGATTTCCACCGGCTTTGTGGTGGATGACGCCATTGTGATGATGGAGAACATCTCACGCTATATCGAAATGGGCGATTCCCCCATGGAAGCCGCGTTGAAGGGATCGGCGGAGATCGGATTCACCATCGTTTCGTTGACGGTCTCGCTGATTGCCGTCCTGATTCCCCTCTTGTTCATGGCGGATATTGTAGGCCGCCTGTTCCGTGAATTCGCGGTGACGCTCGCGGTCACCATCATATTTTCGGCGTTTGTCTCCCTGACCCTGACGCCGATGATGGCGGCCAGGATTCTGAAGCACCATCCGGAATCCGAGCAGGGCCGTTTATATCGCTGGTCGGAATGGTGCTTCGTCAAGACCATTGAAATGTATGGCCGGATGGTTCGCGTGGTGCTGCGTCATCAGCCCCTCACTTTGCTGGTGGCCGCTGGAACGCTCGCACTCACGGCGTATCTCTACATCATCGTCCCCAAGGGTTTCTTTCCGGTGCAGGATACCGGCGCGATCCTGGGCATCACGCAGGCGCCCGAGACGGTATCGTTTCCCGCCATGTCCACGCTCCAGCAAGGCCTGGTCCAGGTTATCCGCCAGGATCCGGCGGTTGAGAATCTCACCTCCTTTATCGGGGCCGATGGCGTGAATACCACCATGAATAGCGGCCGCATCCAGATCACGCTAAAGCCTCTCGAACAGCGCCGCGTTTCCGCGGTGGAGGTAATCCGGCGGCTGGAGCCGAAGGTGCGGCAGGTCGTCGGGGATCGAACTTTATATGCAGCCGGTGCAGGATCTGACCGTCGAAGACCGGATCAGCCGCACGCAATATCAATACGCGCTGGATGCGCCCGACAAGACGCTGCTGGATACCTGGGTTCCGCGCCTGCTGGAAAAGATGAAAGATCTGCCCGAACTGCGCAATGTGGCGAGCGATCAGCAGAACAATGGCCTGGGACTATACATCAATATCGATCGCGACACCGCCGGCCGGCTGGGGATCACACCGCAGAATATCGACGATGCCCTGTACGATTCCTTCGGACAGAGACAAGTATCGACTATCTACACCCAGACCAATCAGTTCCATGTGATTCTTGAAGTGGCGCGCCAGTACCGGCAGGATAAGGAAGCCTTCACGGACATGTATGTGCCGATCGGGTCCGCGTCGGCCAACCTGGCAACTACTATCGCGCTGGCGGGAACCAATACCGCTCTCACTGGCGCGGCTGCTCTTCCGCCGGCCCCGCTCCGCTCCTTTGTGACAGCTACCTCGCTTCCCGGCGCCCATTACCATTAATCACCAAAGCCAGTTCCCGGTGGTTACTCTTTCCTTTAATCTGGCTCCGGGCGCTTCCCTCGGCGCGGCGGTCGAACATATTAAGCAGGCTACGCAGCGACCTGGGCATGCCGGCCAGCATTGAACCCAGTTTCCAGGGAACCGCCCACGCGTTCGAATCGTCGCTCGCCAACGAGTCTCTCCTGATCCTGGCCGCCATCGTCACCGTGTACATCGTCTTGGGCGTGCTGTATGAGAGCTTCATTCATCCCATCACCATACTTTCCACACTTGCCTTCGGCCGGTGTCGGTGCACTGCTGGCCCTGATTCTGTTCAAGCAGGATCTGGATGTCATCGCGCTGATCGGAATCATTCTCCTGATCGGTATTGTGAAGAAGAACGCCATCATGATGATCGACTTTGCGCTCGAAGCCGAGCGGATCGAAGGCAAAACGCCGGAGGAAGCGATCTACCAGGCGTGTCTTCTGCGTTTCCGTCCCATCATGATGACCACCATGGCCGCGCTGCTGGGCGCCGTGCCGCTCGCATTCGGCACCGGTGTAGGTTCCGAGTTACGCAGACCGCTGGGCATCTGCATCATCGGCGGACTGCTGGTCAGTCAGGTACTGACGCTCTTCACGACGCCGGTAATTTATCTGTTCTTCGGAAGAATCGCGGCCTGGGTCACCGGATCCAGCAGATCTGAAAGAGACCCGGATATCCTATCCGTGCCTTCCTTGACCTAACCGCGGCTGAAGCCCATGAGCATTTCCAACGCCCTTTATTCAGAGACCGGTCGCCACCACGCTACTTCTGATAGCGCTGACGCTGGGCGGCGCGATCGCCTATCACGCTGCTGCCGGTATCGGCATTGCCGGAAGTTGACTTCCCCACTATCTTTGTCCAGGCCGGCCTGCCGGGAGCGAGTCCCGACGTGATGGCGGCGTCGGTCGCCACGCCGCTCGAAAAACAGTTCACGCGAATCGCAGGCGTAACGGAAATGACCTCCCGAAGTTCGGTGGGATCCGCGGTTGTCATCCTGCAATTCGATTTGACCCGCGACATTAACTCGGCGGCGCGCGATGTGCAAGCGGCCATTAACGCGTCGGCGGGATTTCTCCCTTCGAATCTTCCCCGGCCTCCCAGATACCGGAAATTTAATCCGGCCGACCAGCCGATCCTGGCGATGACACTCGAATCGGATGTAGTCCCGCGGCCGCAGTTGTACGATATTGCCTCTTCGGTTTTCGCGCAGAAACTGTCGCAAGTCGAGGGCGTCGGGCAAGTCTATGTGGGAGGCAGCTCGCTTCCCGCGGTTCGCGTCGAAGTGAATCCGCAGCCGCTGTCCAAGTACAACGTGGGCCTGGATCAGATCGGCACGTTCCTGCAGAGTGCTAATGCAAATAAACCCAAGGGCGAGGTTTCGAACGCCCAGGTTCGATTGCCGATCTACGCCAGCGATCAGCTCTTTACGGCCAAGGACTACAAGGACCTGGTAGTGGTTTACCGGAAAGGCGCACCGGTTCGCCTCTCGGACCTGGGCCGCGTCGTCGATAGCAGTGAAGATATCCGGAACCTAGGCATTGTAAACGGCAATCCCATGGTGCTGATCCAGGTCAACCGCCAGCCGAATGCCAATATCGTCGACACGGTTGCGCGCATTAAAGAATTGATGCCGCAGTTCGAGGCCCAGCTCCCGCCCACGGTTCGTTTCAAAATCGCCAATGACCGCACCATTAGCACCCATGATTCGATAAGGGACGCCCAGCGCAACATGATCCTTTCCATTGGGCTGGTCATTTTCGTAGTTTTCATTTTCCTGCGGAGCGGCTGGTCGACGTTTATTCCGAGCATTTCGGTGCCGGTATCCATCATCGCCACCTTCGGCGCGATGTATCTGATCGGCTACACGCTGGACAATCTCTCGCTGATGGCGCTTACCATTGCCACCGGCTTCGTGGTCGATGACGCCATTGTCGTGATCGAAAATATTACGCGCCATTCTGGAAAGCGGCATGAAGCCGATGGCTGCCGCCCTCAAAGGCGCCGAAGAGATTGGATTCACGGTTGTGTCGATGAGCATCTCGCTCATCGCGGTCTTCATTCCTATTCTGATGATGGGCGGCATTGTGGGGCGCCTGTTCCGCGAATTCGCGGTGATTCTTTCGGTGGCCATCTTCATATCCATGGTGATCTCCCTGACGGCGACGCCCATGATGTGCGGCGTGGCTCCTCAAGGAAAAACGCGAGCACGGATATCTCTACAATCAGACCGAAAAATTCTACCGCTGGATTATCTCCACGTATGCGTCGGCGCTTGACGTGGTGCTCAATCATCCTGCGTCCGTCCTGATGATTCTGGTGCTTACCATGGGCGTGACGGTGTTCCTCTACATCAAGGTTCCGAAGGGATTTTTCCCGCAGCAGGATACCGGACGTTTGCGGGGCGCTATCGTCGGCCAGCAGCACATCTCCTACCAGTCTCTGGTCGAGAAGGCCAAATGGTTTGAGGAGCAGGTCCGGACGGACCCGGATGTCCAAACCGTCACCATGGTGGCGGGTACCAGCGGAGGCGGATTCGGCGGGAACAATGCGGAGATCGACGTTCAACTGAAGCCGGTAGGGGTTCGCAAGGCCACCTCCGACCAGGTAATCGCCCGTCTGCGCCGCCAGACATCGGGCGTGCCCGGAGCGGTCATGTTCCTGCAAAACGCCCAGGACGTGCGTATCGGCGGGCGGCAGGGCAACGCCCAATACCAATACACTCTGCAGGCGCCGGACTTCGAGACGCTGGCGCTGTGGGGGCCGAAAGTTCTGGAACAGTTCTCGCAGCTTCCGGAGATTGCCGACGTCAGCTCCGACCAGCAGAATTCCGGCTTGTCGTCCAACGTGATCATCGATCGCGATACCGCATCGCGCCTCGGTCTCACGGCGCAAGCGGTCGACTCCGCGCTCTATGACGCTTTTGGCCAGCGCCAGGTCTCGGTGATGTATAAGTCGATCAATCAATACCATGTAGTTCTGGCTCTGCAGCAGCAATGGTGGGAAAGCCCGGACTTCCTGAAAACGATTTACGTGCAGACCCCGCGGGGCACCGACGTTCCTTTGTCGACCTTCGCGCACTTCACGCAAGGGATCACTCCCATTTCGCTGCCGCACCAGGGGCAGTTTCCGGCAACCACGCATGTCGTTCAACCTCGCCCCCGGAGTTGCGCTGAGCGACGCCGTGACGGCGATCAACCAGGCCGAGGTGGAGATGGGCTTGCCCGCCGAATATTACCGGCAAGTTCGCGGGAACCGCGGAAGCCTATCAGGCCTCGCTGAGGAATCAGCCCATCCTCATCGGAACGGCGCTGCTTGCGGTCTATATCGTGCTGGGAATGCTGTACGAGAGCCTGATCCATCCTTTGACCATCATCTCGACTTTGCCGTCGGCGGGTGTAGGAGCGCTGATGGCCATGGTCTTGTTCAAGAGCAATCTGGATATCGTCGGCATGATTGGAATTATCCTGCTGATTGGGATCGTGAAGAAGAACGCGATTATGATGATCGATTTCGCGCTCGCGGCCGAGCGCAACAAAGGGATGAGTACGCGCGACGCCATCTTCGAGGCCTGTCTATTGCGGTTCCGGCCCATCATGATGACCACTATGTGCGCGCTGCTGGGCGGTATGCCGATGGCGCTCGGCTGGGGAGCGGGATCGGAGTTGCGCAAGCCTCTCGGCATCGCGATTGTGGGCGGCCTGGTAGTCAGCCAGATGCTGACCCTGTTCACGACACCGGTGATCTATCTGTATCTGGACCGCTTGGGCAAGCGTTTTGCGCGGCGGGAACCGGATTACCGCAACCGTCCCGGTTTTCTGATTCCTGGCGGCCTGGTGGAGAGTGGCGATTGATGACGCGCTATTGGAAAATCGCGGTGCTAACTTCGCTGCTGTGTTCCGGCTGCAGGGTGGGTCCCCAATACCAGCGGCCAATGACGCCGATGCCGGTGGCGCTCAAGGAATTGAACGGCAACGACCAGTGGAAGATGGCGACTCCGAGCGACGCCCTGATCAAGGGCAATTGGTGGGAGATTTTTGGCGATCCGGAACTCAACCGGCTGGAAGAGTTAGTAAACGTCAATAACCAGAACATAAAACAGGCGGAAGCGCAGTTCCGGCAAGCCCGGGCCTTCGTAGCAGCCAATCACGCCAACTACTATCCTGCGATTGGCTCCGCTCCCTCGATCACCCAAAGCGACGTTGGAAAAAATCGGGGCGGAACTGCTGGAACCAGTCAGAGCTTTTCCTTGCCGGCCATCGCGACATGGGAGCCCGATCTATGGGGCCGGGTTCGTTTGTCAGTGGAGAACGCGGTGGATAACGCGCAGGTGAGCGCGGCCGATCTGGAGAATCTGCGGCTCAGTGCACAGGCGCTGCTGGCTAGCGACTACTTTGCATTGGCCGCGCAGGACATGCAACTTGCCATTTTGCGCGATACCATCGACGCCTACGAGAAAAACCTTCAGCTCACCGTCAATCGCTACAACGGTGGAGTCGCATCCAAGAGCGACGTTACGCTGGCGCAAACCCAACTCGCGGGCGCCCGGGCCGAGAGCACGGAAACGCGGATCTCGCGAGCGCAGTTCGAGCACGCGATCGCAGTGCTGACGGGGCAGCCGCCGGCATCGCTCGACATTGCCGACAGCAAGATCGCCGGCCCGCCCCCTCCCATTCCGGTAGCGGTTCCATCGCAGCTTCTCGAACGGCGCCCGGACATCGCGGCGAATGAGCGCTTGGTGGCCGCCGCCAATGCGAACGTTGGCATTGCCGAGACCGCGTATTACCCGACGTTGACGCTTTCGGCGAGCGCCGGTCTTCTTTCCACGAATCTGGCGAATCTTTTCACGTATGCGAGCCGCAGTTGGTCGGCTGGCGCCGGGGTCTCGCAGACGCTGTTCGATTTCGGCCGCCGGGGAGCTCAGATGGAAGGCGCCCGCGCCTCGTACGATGCGACGGTGGCCGCTTACCGTCAGACGGTACTCAGCGCGTTTCAAGAAGTGGAAGACGATCTTTCCACCCTGCGCTATCTTGCCGAAGAAGCGGTGCAACAGCAGGAGGCGGTGGTCGCCGCGCAACAGGCGCTGGCGCTCGAGATTGACCGGTATCGGGGCGGAACCGTTTCCTATCTGGACGTCATCACGACTCAGACCATCGCACTCAACGATCAGCAGAACGCTATCACTATTCTGCAGCGACGCATGAGCGCCGCCGTAGATCTCGTGAAGGCTTTGGGCGGCGGGTGGGACAGCTCGACGTTACCCTCAGGCGATGCGCTACGATCCACGGCCCTGGCCGATCCGAAAACGACCCCGAACGTGGCGCGCGCAACCGGCAAATAGGCGAAAGTGAGACACTTTCCCCAGGGTCCACTCAGATATCGAACTAGATGAATATGATGCGCTGGTCAAGAGAGCATCTGGCGCCGCTCCACGCCGGCAATGCGCTCGGGTGGCGGCGGCAGTTCCGAATGGGCTCATGGGAGGGTCGCTGCCGCAGTGCGGACGGCCCCTTTCTTAATAAGTGTGAAGCGGAGCGACTGAACCTCGGGCCGCTGTCCACGCTCGTCGTAGAAGCCCAGAGGGCCTGAGTCCAGGCGCGCGTCGGTCCAGTAATCCGCGGCGCTGCCCTGCAACGACAGGGTAAAGACGGGGCCAATGGCATCCATCCGAACCCGGACTAAACCGGCGCTGCTGCCGAGCGGGACGACTCGTCGCGAGTGCGCGCCCTCCACGCCTCCGAATACACTGAAATGTTCCACTACCAGGACTACTCTGGTTCCGGGCTGTAGCACGCTGATCCGGGTAGCGTAATAGTCTCCTGCATCACGCGTCCTAAACACCCAGCCGACTCCCTTGGCATCGGGGAGCCATCCAAACTCGATCCGGTAATCCGCTTCTTCACGCGAGGGCTCATACACGGACATCATTCTGCCCTGCGGCAAAATGGACCGGCGGGACCAGCCCCCCCGATGGAATGACTCATCCACTTGATCGCGCCGGCGGGAGGTAGCATCCGGGTGAACCCATAGCGTGAAGCCAATGGCTAAGAAAATAATTGCAAGCAGCGCAATCAGCCGCCAGGAACGCGCTAAGCGCGACTGCTCCGGGAGCGCGAACGCCGGTGCGGAGAACTCACCCGGCGCGCTCTTTGCGGCATTGTCCACGGGCGTCGAAGGGGCTGAGGCGGGCTCCGGAGCAACCGCGATCCAATCCGCAGATGGCTTGGCGACCGGCCGGATCATCTTGGGGATCACCATTTCCCATTGCGTGTGGGCGCTGCCGGGGTTGGAGCCTCCACCGGATGTGGCTATATCGATTGCCGTGGGTTGCGACAAAGGAGGCGAGGCGATGGGGGACTGAGTGCCAGCGCAGATGGAGGGGAAGGCTTAGCCACCGGCCTGATCCGGGGTGCCGGCTCAGCATGTGGAGGAGCGCCGCTCAGGTAATTCCAGGTGACTGGAAAACGGAACCACGCTACATCTTCGATCTCGTTGCCGGGATCGGGAGCGGACGCATCCAATTCCAATCGAGCGATGGCTGACTTCGCAGTGACCACGATATCTTGGGCCTCAATCGATCATCGACCTGCATATCGTAGCATAAGCGATCGATGGGCACAATCGATATGATTGGGGAGAGCGACAGGAGGAAACCCAAACCCAAACTGATCGAGGTGAGCCTCCAGGACAGTGCGGTTTTTGCACACACCCTACGGAGCGACGGCCGTCCAAAGAATAATTCTGCCAGCAGAGACGAAACTGAATCGCCAAAGGCTGCTCTCGCTGAGAACACCCATGTATCCGTTATGGCTAATCCTTTTGGCTACTCCATCTTAAGGATTGCAGTAAGTGCTTTACCCTAGTATGTTGGGTCCCGGAGGTTTCTCTAAATGAAACTACGCCATTTATCGATTTTCGCGGCCAGCATGTTGTGCTCGGCGATCGGGCTCGCGCAAGCTGATTCGCCGTTCCAGGTGAAATATGCATCTAACCTGCCCATTGGGGATTCGGTAATCAATATCACCAACACGGGAGCCTACTCCACGAACGCGTTTCCGACTCAAAACGGGAGCATCTGCGTGAACGTGTACACCTTCTCACCAGATGAGCAATTGATTTCTTGCTGCGCTTGTCCAGTCACGCCGGACGGGTTGGTCTCCCTTTCGGCTCGCAACGACTTGATCAGCAATACCCTTACGCCCGGAGTGCCGACGTCCATCGTGATTAAACTGCTGGCAACTGAAGCCGGCCCTGGCCCCTGCAATGCATCTACAGCTGGGCTCGTCGAAGCAGGGACTGGCATGGCCGCCTGGGGAACCACCATCCATGCCTTGCCGGTTACGCCTGGAACCCCGGCTACTACTTACGGAGTGACGGAGACCGCCTTCACGAATGCAACTTTGAGTAAAGCGGAATTAATCCGTATCACCACTCTTTGCGGTTTCATTCAGACCAACGGTAGCGGCTTCGGCATCTGCAGGTCTTGCCGGCTCGGCGGTTTGTCAGCCGTGGAACAGTAATAGTCTGACCGAGTTTCCAGCCAAAGCTCTCCTTGGTTTGCGGAGGCGCTCCCGGCGCCTCCTGGTTGAGCCGAATGCGCCGGGAGTTCTTGCCAAAAACAAGCGTAACGCAGTCATTGCTAACCCTTGTGACGCTCGGCAATTTGCCGCTAAAGACTACCACGCATGGCTTGGAAACCGTGAGCGGGCTGTCCGGCTAACCCCGTTTGACGACCCCGCAACCCATTGGATGCGTGATCGGAGGATGCATTGATGTATCCAGCAGGAGGATTCATGTGGAGGCGCCCGAGCAGATCCCCTTGCATACCGTATTCATGTTTCGCGGCGGTGCAATTGTATTGTTGGCGCGAGTTCAGTAGAGTACATGACCCGGTCTTATCGAACCTCATCCTCGTGCTCGCTGTACGAGATTAGCCATGCCAAGGTCGCAAACTTCCCACAACCCGGAGCGTCGGAGCCGAATTCGATTTTCCATAGTGCTTGGTGCCCGTTACACTGTGATTGAGCCAAAGCGGATGGAGGGTAAGGGCTTAACCGTAAATATCAGCAGCCGCGGCGTTCTGATAGTGTCCGCTCACAAGGTGCTTCCTGGCACTTCGATCCAGGTTGCGATCGACTGGCCGATTATCCGTGGGAACGTTTCCCGGCTTGCGTTGTACCTCCCTGGCACGGTTGTAAGATCCGACCGCGGCCTCGTTGCTGTGCGATTCTCGACTTACGAATTGCGTACTCAGCCGAAGCCACGGCGAGTCGCGTTCCCCAATGGCGGGGCTGTTGAGTGGCGTGGCCTCCCATAGCGATTGCCCCGCACACTTTGCCGCGTCGCTGGAGGCTCTGCAAATCGTTCACACGCGGCGGCCGGGCGATATAGTACCAAGGGTACGCCTAATATTGCGCCTACAACGCGACTCGTTGCGGCGCGAGCACCAGAGGATTGTTAAGAAATTTCGTGGGTTTCAGTCCGCGATCTAGTCGCACTTGTTGACAATTTAGACCCAAACTCAAACTTCAATTCGACCTATCTGCGAGTCAAGCCGCCCGTAGGCTTTGCGAGTTGGCGCGAGCACAAAGCCGAGCACGAATGCTGAGATTCAAGGCCCGGATTTGAAGAATTCAATGGCGCATGGGGACGGAAATACAGCCCAGAGTCCCTTGTCCCAGCCCGGATAAGACTGGGACACGAACCGGGAAATCCGCAACCTATGTCCCAGGTGTCCGCGCCTGTGATTCCTGTTGTGTATACACGGCGACGATGGTTCCAAATCGTCCCAGGATGCGGGTGATCCCAATCGTTTTCACTGGAAAATGTTTTGGTACTTCCAGTACTATCTTGGTATTAAAACAATATTTTAGGACTTGCAAGGGAATCGAGGATGTGCGATGCTCCAGGTTCGGATGGAGATCTCGAGTAGAAGCATCGGCGTTCTACTCGCTTGTTTCCATGGGATGTGATTGGGGGACGAATGGCGATAAGCGGGGCGATGGTCGCGCACATTACATTGCCGCAAACGATAAGTGCTCCAATCGCTGCAGACTCGGGGTTGGTCCTCTGGACTTGTCGCTCAGGCCGATCGCCTTTGACGAAGGAGCGGTGGCGCTACTGAGTTCTGCGAGTCAATTCAATGGAGAACCACAGATCCATATTCCAAAAAGATCCTGAAGGCGATCCGTGATTGCAAGCGCTCCGAACTGGCGACGATTAAGATGCGTTTCTGGGCACAGGAAACTGAATATACTTGTCGAGTGTATCTGATACCCGAGAACGCAGGGCTTGAGGCAATCGCTGCTGGCGGTTCACTTCGAGCGGGGCGTATCCGCGCATGAAGCCGTCCGCAAACTTTCTTTAATTTACGGTCTGACCGACCGGCAGCACGAGGCTCTCCTCGGAATTGCGACTGGCCTTTCGAACAAGGAAATGGCCCAACGGATGGAGATAAGTCCAAATACGGTCAAAGTATACTTGCGTTTGATCATGGCTAAGATGGGAGCGACAAGTCGAGCAGAAGTCGCTGCCAAACTTCTCGATGTCACAGGCGACAATCGGTCCGGGTCTACGCCTGTCCGACGTTCACTTGCCACACGGGCTTGATCCCTGCCAAGCGTCTTGAAGTCACGGGTGACGATCAGTCCGGATCTACGCCTATTCCGACGGTCACTTGCCATTCGGGCTTATCCCTGGCGCTCCCATTAGTCTCAAGGGTTCACCTCGTACCTGGGAGCTAGTCGATGTGAAGCCGAAAGCCCCCGCAGTGATGTTAGCTGATCCGACGCTGTTGCCGGTGACCTTCGGCGGCGCATTTGGCACAGTCTTCGCCTTCGAGAATAATGATGTTCGCTGGGCTCACGGTTACCGCGGGGTTGTCGCTGCTGAGGGAGATGAAAACACCGCCGCAGGAGCCGGTTGGGCCAAAGTCACTGGAAAAGCCACAGTGTCGCCCACTCGCAGCGTGGTGTTGGCTGGTAGCAAGATTCCACTCGCGGAGCTGACGACGGTCACGCTCGCGGTGGTGTCAGCAATATTCGGCAGAGCGTTAGCGTGAATGGTTGCGGAGCCTGGCGCCACGCCCGTCACTGGCACAGTAACGCTGGTTCCCACCGGCGGGGAACGTGACGTTGCCGGTACTGTAGCTATCGCCTGCATGATCGGAACTTAGGTTAATAGTTTGACCGCCCGCCGGCGCAGGCGCAGACAGATTTAGCGTGAGGTTCTGGGTGGCGCTCCGGTGATCGTCAAGCTCGTCGGCGAGAAGGCGATCGTGGTGGCGTGGCGGCCCTTGACTGACGTTCACTGTCGCCGTTGCATTTGAATAGCCACTCGCCGTCGCTAAAATAGTAGTACTACCCGCGGTAGTTCCCGGAGTAACTGTTATATTCGCACTCAAAGCACCTGCGGAGACGGTTACGCTAGCCGGCACGCTGGCGACATTCGGAAGCAGACTCGCCAGGTTTACGATCTGGCCAGACGGACCCGCCGGAGATGAAAGGATTACCACCAGGGTACCCGGGGCATTGGTCAAGCTCAGCGGATTTGGCGTAAGTGAGAGCCCTTGTGTGGAAATAGTGACGGTCGCTGGAACGCTGTTTTGGAAACCGTCGTTGACTATTAACTGCACGACATAGGTTCCTCCAAGGTCAGCGACAAACGTCGGCGCAACAGTATTGGCTCCGGATAGCGTTGCTGCGCTGCCGCTTGGACGGCTCAGGAACGTCCACGAGTAGATCAGAGGATTGTTATCCGAATCCGAGGAGTTACTTCCATCCAGCGTCACGGTCGCGCCCAACCATCACGCTCTGATTCGGGCCGGCGTTCGCCGACCGGCGGCAAATTCGAAGTAGTGGTAATGGTCACGGTCGCCGGCGCGCTATTCCGGAAACCGTTGTTGACAATAAGCTGCAGAACATAGGTGCCCGGTAAGTCGGCACTAAAACTCGGATTCATGATGGTCGTGCTTGATAAGACCGCGGTGCTGCTGGCGGGTTTGCTGAGGAAACCCCATATGGTAAGTAAGTTGCAGTCCCTGCGGGTCAGTCCCGCTGCCATTCAGTTGCACCACAGTATGTTGTTGTACCGTCTGATTGGGGCCGGCGTTGGCTGTCGGTGCTTGGATCGTGCTGGTTGTAATCGTGACTGTCGAAGGGGCGCTGTCAACGAAGCCGTCATTCACGATCAATTGAGCTACGTATGTTCCCGCAAGATCGACCGTGAGACGTTGGATTGACAATGCCAGTATTGCTCAGCACGGCCGCGCTGCCTGCCGGCTTGCTGAGCAGACTCCAGCGGTACGTCAGTGGGTTGCCGTCCACATCCGTCGAGCCCGAGCCGTCCAATTGTACGAGGGTGCCAACATTAACGCTCTGACTGTAGCCGGCCCGAGCCACGGGCGGAGTGTTCGCGGTCGTAATCGTTACGGTCGCGGAACTGCTACTGCTGCCGTCGCTGACGGTCAACTGCGCCGTGTATATACCGGGCTGATCCACGACAAACGTGGGCGAGACGGTATTGGCTCCAGCCAAGATTGCAGCGCTGCCGGACGGCTTGGTGGTCAGCGTCCAACTGTATGTTAGCGGGTTGCCATCGACGTCGGACGATCCGCTGCCGTCGAGATGCACGGTGGAACCCACGGAGACGGTCTGATTAGGACCGGCTTTCGCGACCGGCGGTGAGTTGCCGGTGGAGATGATCACGTTCGCACTGGAGATTTCGACGCCATTTGTGACCGTCAGTGTAATCACGTAAGTACCGGCGGTATCAATCACAAATACTGGATTGACCAGCGTGTTATTGAAGAGCACCGCAGTGCTTCCGGGAGGACGCGACGTAAACTTCCAGCTGTACGAGAGTGTCCCCACACCACTAGGGTTGCTCGAACCGCTACCATCCAATGTGACCAAGGCTCCCACGTTGACGGTTTGGTTTGCGCCGGCATTCGCCGTGAGCCCCACGGCCATAGCATGAAATGTCCATTGAATCTTGGAGGGATCGAGCACCGCGTTGAAAGAAACCAGGATGGTAAATGTGTTGCTACTCGTGACTGTACCGTTGGCCGGGACGGGCGAGAAATTCAAAGTGTCGTGGCCGGGCACGATCCGAACGCTAAAAGGGTCCAAGGTGGACAACGAAGCAGTCGCTGAAGCCAGTGCCGGCCCCGAGTTCACGAGATCTGCACGGTACACCAAGTACGACTGAGTCGCCGTGGCTTGCTGCGTGCTCACGAGTTGGTAATTCGTAACGGAGAGATTTTGCGTCCCGTACCCGAAAACTACAGACGAGGCTAAAATCGACACCGCCAGCACAGTCGCGTTACATACGCACCGCATAATGACCTCTCTTTAGCGCAATACTTTATCTATCTTATACCAGCGCCCGCGCCCACCAGATACCGTGGGCGCGGCGAAACGCAGGAGAAATTAGGCAGGAAACTCGGTCGGACGATTACTGTTCCGTGGCTGCCAAGCCACCAAACCGGCAAGACTTGCAGATGCCGAAGCCGCTGCCGTTAGTCTGAATGAACCCGCAAAGCGTGGTGATGCGCTTATATTCCGCTTCGCTCAGAGTTGCATTCGTGAAGGCGGTCTCGGTCACTCCGTAGGTAGTCGCCGGGGTTCCAGGCGTAACCGGAAGAGCATGGATGGTAGTTCCCCACGCGGCCAGACCCGGAGCTGGGCTCCCCGGTGCAGCCGCATTGCAGGTGGGGTTCACTTGTGGGGTTGCCAGCAGTTTAACCACGATGGACGTCGGCACACCGGGCGTGAGGGTATTGCTGATCAAGTCATTGCGAGCCGACAGGGAAACCAGCCCGTCGGGCGTGATCGGGCAGGCGCAGCAAGAAATCAGTTGTTCATCTGGCGAGAAGGTGTACACGTTCATGCAGATGTTCCCGTTTTGAGTCGGAAACGCATTCGTGGAAATGGCTCCCGTGTTGGTGGCGTTGATCACCGAATCCCCAACCGGCAAGTTAGATGCATACCGCACCTGAAACGGCCCATCTTGTGCCTGGGCGAGCGCGACCACGGAAGAAAACGTGATGGCCGCGAAAATCGATAAATAGCGTAGTTTCATTGGTGGAACCTCCGTGATGACTAAAGTACTAGGGTTAAGTCCTAGTCGCAATCCTCTAGATGGAGTAGCCAAAAGGATTATCCTAAGGACCGCGTTCGTTCGGGGTTGCTAGATGCCGTCGTGGATGAGGCTGGCATGCACCGGGTAAGTTCACATGCACAGAGCGGTTCACTCTAGGCAAGTCTGGGCTATTTTGGATTTCTGCGTCGATTCGCCCCGACTTTCTGTCGGGGTGGACGCTCGTGGAGCTCACAGCCTCCGTCCGCGTGCGCAATAACTGCAGGCAGTTTTCCCCGGGAGGAAAAATGTGCCAGCTCATAGACGATTTCGGTACCCCAAGGACTTGAAAATGAGACTCAACTATGACAGACTAGCGATGCCGCACCTATAGGCAATGGCTCTTTCGGAGGGGCCAGCGAGTGACCAAACTGAGCAAATTTATCGTGACGATTATAGCCTGCGTGTGTTTCACGTTAGGGCAGCTGCCGGCTTCGGCGCAGACTTTGAGGGTAGTTCAATCGACGAACCACGTCGAATCCCTCCCTCTGGCAAGTTTGGATCACAGCGCTACGCCCGTAAACGGACCCGTCACGACTCCGGATCTTCCGGTGCCGCTCCTGTCAAATTCCGGAGGGAGTGGAAGCGGATCCAATCAGGCGCCGCAAAGTAGCTCCGGCGCGCCCACCAACGTCTCTGTGGGGACCGACTTTGACGGCATGCGGCTGCCCGATGGCAGTTACGGTCCATCGGACAATAACCTTGCGGTAGGTCCCAATCATATCGTGCAGACTGTGAGTAATCTCTATACGATCTATAGCAAGAGCGGGACTCCTCTGCTGGGGCCCAATTCGCTGACGTCCCTCTGGGGCGGGTTGGGCGGACCCTGCGCAGCCAACAACGGCGGTACTCCCGCCGTTCAGTACGATCGGGCGGCAGATCGCTGGATCATCACGCAGATGGCGAGCCTGTCGGATGTCCACGCGGAGTGTATCGCGGTATCCAAAACCGGCGATCCCACTGGCGCCTACGATCTTTACTCCTATTCGTTCGCGTCCAATCTAAACGATCATCCCAAGTTCGGAGTGTGGCCCACCGCGACCAATAGTGCTTACCTTGCGGCGTACAACTTGTTCGCAAATGGCTCCTCGTTCAGCGGCGCCGAAATCTGCGCCTACGATCGCGCGGGCATGCTCGCCGGTGCCGCGAATCCGATAGGCTTGTGCTTCACGGGCGTCAACGGCGCTAGCTATTTACCCGCCGATCTAGAGGGCGCCACTCCACCGCTTGACGGAACCCCGGCCTATTTCGCGGATCTCTACTCGACCGACGGCAGCCTGGGAATGTACCAGATGTATTTCAATTTTGCCACTGCCGCCGCTACGCTAAGTCCTTTTTCAAATATCCAGGTCGACTCATTCAGTCCCGCGTCATCCGTTCCCCAGCCAGGGACGAATGTGCTCCTCGACTCGCTCAGTGACCGCCTGACCTACCGCCTCGGATTCCGGATGTATGGAGATCATGAGTCGATGGTGGTGACTCACTCGGTTTCCGTTGACGGCACTGCAGGGGTGCGATGGTATGAACTCCGGGCGCCGGTGTCGACAACTGGAAGTTTCAGCCTATTTCAGCAAGGCACGCTCGCTCCCGGCGACGGCATTCACCGCTGGATGGGAAGCGCAGCCATTGACAGCGCAGGCGACATCGCGTTAGGTTACAGTGCTTCCGGCAGCATCCTCTATCCGTCGTTGCGTTATACAGGGCGGACGCCGGCGGACCCAGCGGGCACAATGGAACTCGAGGCCGGCAACGTAAATGGAGTCGGCGCGCCGGCAACTTATACCCGATGGAGCGATTACAGTTCGGTTCACCTCGATCCTGCCGACGACTGCACGTTCTGGTTCGTGAACCAAAACTCCGGGTCCAACACGCGCATCGGTACGTTCAAGTTCAGCGAATGTGTCCAACCGCAAGTGTCTGCAGTTTTGTTTTCACTGACGGATACGGATGGGACTACGGGAAATTCGGCGGCGAAAGCGGCGTCGGCCGTTGTTTCCAATTCGGCGCCGCTATCTGCAGCTAACCTTGGACCGACCAGCGTCGGAGTATTTCGCTCAGGGTTTTACTGGCTGGAGGATGTGGATGGAAACCAGCAGTTCAACCAACCACCCGATCAGGCATTCGCGTTTGGAGGGGTTCCGGGAGATATTCCGATCACCGGAGATTGGAACGGGGATGGGCGGACAAAAGTGGGGGTTTACCGTCCGAGCAACGGGCTGTTCATTCTCGATACCAATGGAGACCAGCAGTTTGACGCCGGCGATGCCGTGTACAACCTTGGAGTAGGCATCGATCCAACCGACAAGCCAGTGGTGGGCGACTGGAACGGCGATGGCCGCACCAAAGTGGGCCTATTCCGGCAGGGGTTCTTTTGGATTCTCGATACCAACGGCAACGGCACCTTTGAGCAGGGTGTTGATGCTACCTACGCGTTTGGCGGGGTCGCGGGCGATATTCCGGTAGTGGGGGACTGGACCGGTACGGGCACCAGCAAGATTGGGCTATTCCGGCTGGGCTTCTACTGGATTCTGGACGCCAACGGCAACGGGTCGCTCGACAACGTCAACGGAGCGGGCGGCGATCTAGCGTTCGCCTACGGAGGCATTGCGGGCGATGTTCCGTTGGTCGGTGATTGGAACGGCAGTGGCACCAGCAAAGTGGGAGTTTTCCGGCAGGGATTCTTCTGGGTGCTGGACGCGAACGGCAATCACACGTTCGACGGTACGGGACCAGGCCTGGATCTCGCCTTTGCTTTTGGAGGAATTTCCGGTGACAAGCCGGTGGTAGGCAAATGGCGCTCGGCGATAATCACCGCGACCAGCGGAACGCCGCAAAGCGCTTCGATCAACACGACGTTCGCGGCGCCTCTTACAGCGACGTTAACGGATTTAACCGGGAACCCGCTGGCCGGGGTGCTAGTGACGTTCGCCGCACCAACCTCGGGAGCCAGCGGAACCTTCGCTGGCGGAGGGACTACGGGTACGGCAACGACCAATGCTTCAGGTATAGCGACGTCGCCTACCTTCACGGCCAACGGTACGGCCGGACTTTATTCGGTGACGGTATCGGCGCCCCGGGTGGGAACAGCCGGTAATTACTCGCTGATAAACACGAATCCGAACTTTCCGACGATTTCGCTCAACAGTCTCTCAGTCGGCCAGAACTTGGAGACGGCAGTCACGGTCTCCCTTTCCCAACCAGCCGGAGCGGGCGGTGTGCCTATTACGGTGACAAGTAGCAATCCCGGCAAGTTGCTGGTTGCGGGACGCCTGCAGGATTCCGGGACCGCATCCGTTAGCTTCACAATAAATTCGGGCTCGAGGACCGCCACGGTCTATGTACAAGGTGTCACCTCTAGCGGAACGGCAACTTTAACTGCCACTACAACAGCGGCATACAATCCCGGCTTCGGCGCCATCACGTTGACTCCGTCCGGCTTCGTGCTCTCCGGCCCGCTCGGAATCGGCGCCACCAGCTTTTCAATTGGTCAAGGGGCGAACACAACTTTGACGGTCACTCTCGGGCGATTCGATTCTTTCTTCAATTATGTTGAACCTCAACTGCTGGTACCCGGCGTCGTAGCGAATGTGGCTGTGACGAGTGGGACGACGAGCGTCGGTACAATTTCACTATCCCCGCTGACATTCACTAGCGGAATTAGCAGCCTCACTACGCAGTTTATTGCAGGGAATCCCGGCAGCACGACCCTGACCGCGGCTGTTCCACCTGGATTCAGCCCACCGTCCGGTAGTTTAAATACCCTGACCGCGACCGTCACCGCCGCCGGCCTCGTGCCAGCCAACGTGACAGTGGGGAATAACATGGAGACAACTGCTAGCGTCGGTCTCAATGGAGCGGCCCCCGGCGGAGGACTCACTGTCACCATTACGAGCAATGACCCGAGCCTGGTGCTGCTCGCCGTGAACCCGACTGACGTTGGGTCAACGTCGATAATGCTGACCATCCCGGCGGGGTTGAGTCACACCCAGGACTTCTACGTTTATGGCCTTGGGGGTGGCGGTTTGGTCAGAACTTACACAGCCACCGCGGCCGGCTTTGGCTCCGCCAACGGGACTGTCACGTTAATGCCTTCAGGGTTTATTTTGGCGGGACCAGGTGGAATCGGCGCGGCTAGTTTCATTACGTCGAGTGTTGCGCCGCCGTCGAACCTCACTGTTTACTCAGCTCTGCTTAATGCGAGTTCCAATTTTGTGGCTGTGCAGGCCCTAAGGGGCGGGATTTCGGCAAACATCAACGTAACTAGCGGGAACACGACGGTGGGCACAATCACCACTTCACCTGTCACTATTGCTGGCGGAGGTTTCAGCGCCACGACTCAATTCCAGCCTCTGAGCGTAGGCAGTAGCACACTGTCCGTCAACGTACCGTCCGGATTCAACGCGCCGTCTCAAGACACCAGTGTCACGGCGACCGTCAACCAACCGGGTCTCGCGGTAACGGATGGAGTCGCCATCGGGGCAACTCTTGAAACGTTAGGTAGCGTGGTGATCGGCCAACAGGCTCCAGCGGGTGGCCAAGCAGTATTGGTGACCAGTAACAACCCGAGCCAGCTCAAACTGGCGCTCCTGGCCACGGACACTGGATCAACTTCGATCACGGTCACGATACCGGCTGGCAGCAACAACGCCTCGTTCTATCTGCAAGGATTCGGCGCCCCTAGCGCTCCGACCTATACGGCCACTGCAACTGGATTCAAGAGCGCCACTGGAACGATAGCAGTGACGGCTTCAGCCGCCGCGATCGCGGGGCCGTTTGGATCGTTCCCCTTCTCTACTACCGTCGGGAGCCCGCCCACGAACCTCACAGTCTCCATGATCCAGTTGAGTAGCAATGGCAGCTTCCAAAGTACCCAGCAGTTGGCCGGCGGCCTGTCGCTAATCGTATCTCTTAGTGACAGCAACCCGGCCGTAGCAACGGTACCGGCCTCCGTGACAATTGCGGGCGGTTCCGATTCAACGACCGCCGCGTTCACTCCCGTGGCCACAGGACAGGCGATCATATCGGTGCCGACGCCCGCCGGCTACACTTCGCCGCCACCCGGTTACGGATCGGTGACCGGGAGTGTGAACTAGGCGGCGGAAAAGCAGAGCCGCGGGTCTGGGGGCGTTGAGATGCCCCCAGGTTCGGGGTCGATGTGGTATCGATCAGATGAGATCCTCCTGCTTGCGGATCAACATCTCGCGAATGCAAAGGGTCATGTGAACTATATGCTCCGACAGGTTTTTTGGGTCGGAGTGCTGGCGCCTTGCGGACTGCTCACCGCTCAGATCACAACCACCACCATGCTGACTGGGGTTACTCCGGCCTCGCCGTCATTCGGGCAGACGGTGACTCTCACCGCCCAGGTGACCCCGGGCGTCGCGCCAGGCACGGTCTCATTCATGGACGGCGGCGTGTTGGTGGGAGTTGGCCCGCTGAACAACGGAATCGCGCAAATTACCACCCTCACCTTGCCGGCGGGAGCGCATTCTCTCCGGGCCGTCTACGGAGGCGGCACCGGTTATCAGCCCAGCCAATCGGCGGCGCTGCCCTTCGCTGTGACGGCGATTTCCGCCGCAGGCTTCGAACCGGCGGCGAACGCCGGGGCGGGCCTTAACCCGGTCTCTGTGGCAGTGGGCGATTTCGACGGAGACGGCAAGCCCGATCTCGCGGTGGCCAATCATGGAGGCGGCGTGAGCGTGCTGCTAGGCAACGGCGACGGGACTTTCCAAACGCCGGTGAATTACGACGCAGGAACCATCCCGTACTCGGTGGCGGTGGCGGATTTGAACGGAGATGGCCTGGCGGACTTGGTGGTGGTCCTCGAGTCAGGCCATAACGTTTTGGATGCGGGGATTTCGATACTTTTGGGCAACGGCAATGGGACCTTCCAGAAGGCGATAAAGTACCATATAGGGTCCTATCCATCGTCTCTGGCAGTGGGCGATTTCAACGGGGACGGCAAGGTGGATTTGGCACTGGCCGACGGAGCCAATGCAATTGTACTTTTGGGCAACGGCAACGGGACTTTCCAGGCTGCGGCGAATTACAGCGCAGGCTCATCGCCGACATCCGTAGCGGTGGGGGATTTCAACGGGGACGGCCAAGCAGACCTGGCTCTCGCTAGCGGGAACAGCAACAACGTGAGCGTGCTGCTGGGCAACGGCAATGGGACTTTCCAGGCTGCGGTAGCTTATGGCGCAGGCTTGGCGCCGATTTCCGTGGCGGTGGGTGATTTCAACGGGGACGGCAGGGCCGACTTGGCCGTGGCCAATTTTGCCGGCAACAACGTGAGCGTGCTGCTGGGCAACGGCAACGGGACGTTTCAGGCAGCGGTGAGCTACGATGCAAGAGTCCAGCCAGTTTCCTTGGTGATAGGGGATTTCAACGGCGACGGCAGGGCCGACTTGGCCGTGGCCAACGAGGGCAGCAACAGCGCGAGCGTGCTTCTGGGCAACGGCACCGGCAGCTTCCAGCCGGCGTTGAACTATGTCACGCGGCCCAATCCTTTCTCAGTGGCAGTGGGTGATTTCAACGGGGACGGCAGGGCTGATCTCGCAGTAGCTGAGTGGGGGCTTGACACATTTCCAACATTTAGTGGTGATACTGGCCACAGCGTAGTGCTGCTCGGGACCACCAGCACAACTGCAAACAACAGCGGAGTCGGAGTTTTCCGCTCCGGGTTTTTCTGGGTTTCAGACGTCGATAAAAATCAGCAATTTAACAGTCCTCCGGATCTCGCTTTCCCGTTCGGAGGAATCGCCGGCGATATTCCGATCACAGGCGACTGGAACGGAGACGGCCACGCGAAGGCGGGGATCTTTCGCCCTAGCAACGGTCTGTTCATTCTCGATTCCAATGGAAATGGCCAATTTGACGCCGGAGATGCTGTATTCCACGTCAATACCCAAGCGGGAGATGTGCCGGTAGTTGGCGACTGGGATGGAGATGGCCGCACCAAAGTGGGCCTGTTCCGGCAAGGATTCTTCTGGATTCTGTACGGCACTGGTGGAACCAATCCCAAGACCTATGCCTTCGGCGGCGTGCCCGGAGACGCTCCGGTGGTGGGGGATTGGAACGGCGATGGAATCAGCAAGATTGGCGTGTTCCGGCAAGGGTTCTTCTGGATCTTGGACTATAACGGAAATGGGAGCATTGATAACGTGAATCAGGTGGGAGGTGACCAGGCATTCGCATTTGGAGGGATCGCGGGCGATGTGCCGGTGGTCGGCGATTGGAACGGCGACGGCAGGAGCAAAGTCGGGGTATTCCGGAATGGCTATTTGTGGGTACTGGACGCGAATGGAAACCATCAGTTCGACGGAACAGGTCCTGGACAGGACCTCGTATTCCCGTTCGGAGGACTCTCCGGTGACAAGCCGGTAGTGGGCAAATGGAACGAGCCCTAAACGAATATAGGCGGCTGCCAATCAAAAATGCTCCCGGTTGACCGGCCACTAGGACGGAGGGCCAGAATGCGCCCGGGCTGCGCGTTTCGTCTTCTCTGAAGTTCAACGCAATTACAGGCCAGCGCTCTTCAATGCTGCTCTTAGCGTGCGTTCGTCGCGCACGCCAGAGAAATACCGTACCACGACTCCCTTGCGGTTGATGAGAACGACTGTGGGGAGAGATTGAACGCGATACAGTCGCCGAGCCTTTTCGGCGGAATCGTCGAGAGAATCAAATTTAAAATTAGAGTCCTTCGCATAACGTGCCGCCGCGTCCTTGCCCTCCTCGTTGATTCCGAGCACCACCAAGCCCTTGTCCTTATACTCATCGGAAAGCTTCGCTAGATCTGGAAATTCAAGCTTGCATGGGCCGCACCAACTTGTCCAAAAATACAGCAACACGGGATGGCCCTTGAGGGCGCCTAGGCGAATAGAATGGTCATCCAAGCCTCTCAGCTCGAAATCCGGTGCGGGCTTGTTCAAAAGCAACGCTCCGTTTTGGCCGACGGTAGGCAAGAAATCCACTTGTTTCGCACCTGCTGGAGGACTGAAGGCAAACTCCGAGTCGGCGGTCGGTTCCCCGACGCGGAGGCGGTCGAAATCCATATCCAAACGGACGAGTACTTTCTCACTCGTCGAGGAGACCGGCGTTGTCCAGATCATCTTCCCGATCGCCAACGTCGCGGGGTCCATGGTCAAGTAGACCAGTTTTTGACTAATCTGATCCGCTTTCTTCGACAGCACTGTCAAGACGGGCCACGCGTATTCCTGGCCCTCGTACTTCACGCGGGCGCCCCCGTTCTTAAAAACGTCTGTCGGGCTGTCACCCAGTCCCGCCAGAATTGGCAATACGCGGCGAGAAAATTCATTGATTATGTCCGCAGGCGGATACTGCTGGGGGTCTTCGATGTTCTCCTTGGAATCGTACCTGGTTCGGACCGCCACCGCCTCCTGCCTGGTGTATTTTTTTAATGCCGGAACATAGACCCAGTTTGTCTGCCCGTCAGATACTGCCACGTACCCGGTTTTGTCAGGGTTCTCGACCCGTAGCATGTATTTGTCTCCGGGCATCACCGCGAGCTTAACCTTGGCCTTCGCCAGCGAGTCCATCGCGCCCTCGCCGCTTTTTCGGGAAACATTCAGATTGCCTTCAAAAACGTACTGTTTTGCTCCAGCGAACTTTTCGGCGATCCGGCCTACGAGAGCGGCCAGCTCAACGCCGGGGTCCTGGGCTGGTGCAACAGGAGCTATCGGTGCCGGTACAGAGGGAACCACCGGCGCCGGTGCAGAGGGAGCCACCTGTGCCGGTGCAGGAAGAGCCAGCCCTGTAGCGATAAGAAGGCCAGCGAGAAACCATCGTTTAGGATCCGACATGTTTCTCCATTATCTCAAACCGAGTAGCTGATTGAGTGACGCGTAGAGCGCCGACACTCTATACGTCACTGTACGGTCACGATCAAGGTAGCGTCCGGAATGTAGGGAGGCGCACCGGCGTGAATCACAGTGGTACCTGGACCTACCGCAGAGATCTGAATCTGGTTGATGGCTTGAGAACTGCCATCCGGGAAAAAGCTCACGCTCGGCTGTACCAGTGCGACGTTCGGGTTATCGGAAGTGAGCCCTACGGTCACAGAGCATTGGGATGGATCCGGGGCCTCGCATCGGCCTGCGGCAGTCGTGCCCGGTGGCGCCGCCGAGGAAAGTGACAAGAGCACTCTCACCGCTGTGCCGCTGTTGGTCGTGATAGCTAGAGGCGAGAAGGTGACGGTTGCAGTCGCGTTCACATGTTGAGTTGCTGATATGTAGCCGGGAGCCGAAGCGCCGATGGTTACAGTTCCTGTATTAAAAGCGCTCAAGGTCGGCTGGACCGCAGGAGTGTTGGCGCCTTGCGCTATGAAAACCTGGGCAGGCGAAACGACAATTCGTACGCTGTCACTGCTGGTAAGGGTGACAAACACGCCGCCGGCAGGCGCAGAGGTCCCTAACGTCACCGGGAACAGGATCGTATGGCCCAGTGGAACGCTGACGTTGGCCGGCAGACCGATCATTGCGGAAGTGACCACATTCACGGTAGCGGTTGTATCCGGGAGCAGCGGCGGGGCGCTGGCATGGATTATGGCCACGCCTGTGCCAACGCTGGTTACCGGTATGGTAACGCTGCTTGCGAAGGGCGGCACCGTCACGTGCGCAGGCACCGTAGCAACCGTCATGTCGGTTGAGCTCAAGGCCACAGTCAAGCCGCCGGCAGGCGCTGGGGCCGCCAGGTTCAGGACGAGACTCGCAATTGTGCCGCTGCCGCCAATGCTTAGGCTCTGCGGCGAAAAGCCAACGGCTGTGCCGACCAATACGGATTCGCTGTCTCCGCTTAAACCCGATGCAGACGCGCTCAGCGTCACGGTCCCGAAATCAACCCCGGTAATCCGCACCGGTACAGGCGAGGTGGCCGTCCCTCCCGGCACGATGAGGGAACTTGGCGAGACTGTAAGCTTCGACGTGTCGCTGCTGGAGAGCACGACAAACGCTCCTCCTGACCCGGCGAGATTTGCCAACACCAGCGGGAATTGGAGCGTCTGGCCGGGGAGAAGCGAAAGCCCTGAAGGCAAAATGATATCGGGAGTCGGAGTGACAACTACCGTCACCGTTGCGCTCGATATATTCGGCGCGGCGCTACTGGCCGTGATGGTAGCGGTTCCCGCCGCGAGACCGGTCACGGGTACGCTAACACCGCTCGATGCGGCCGGGAAAGTCACGGTTGCGGGCGCGGTGACCAGCGCCGGATTGCTCGAAACTAAGTTGACAACCAGTCCGCCTGCAGGCGCCGGCGAGGACAGATTCAACTGAATGTCCTGGGTCCTGGGGCCGGACAGAGTCAAGCTGCTCGGCGAGAGACTCAGCGCCGCGCCGATTTGCACATTTTGACTCGCCGGATTGTAGCCCGGCGCAGTGGCAGTGATCGCGGCGGTGGTGAAGGCAGTGCCGATGATCTGGGGCTGCGCGGCGGGTGTGACGGCTCCCGCCGTAATGAAGACAGTCGGAGTTACGGTGACTGCGGGATCGCTGCTCGAGAGCGAGACGGTCACGCCCGCGGCAGGCGCAGGCACGGACAATGTGACGGGGAAAGGCGCTGGCTGGTTCGGGCCAATTTTCACGCCGGTGGGCAGACTAATATTGCCGTTGACGCCACCCAAGGCGACGGTGACGCCGTCCACCCCATTCGTAAAATTGGCCGCGCTCGCGGTGATCGATGCAGTTCCCGTCGCGACTGGCGTCACCTGAACGCCAATGCTCGCTGCACCCGGCGCTAACGTCACGGATGGCGGAACCGTGGCGACCGCCGGATTGCTGGAATTCAAGGAAACCGTTAAACCGGCAGGCGCGCTTACCGATAGCATCAGCGTCAGAGTTTGAGCCGCCGGACTATTGATGGTTAGATTCGGCGGCGAGAAAGTCAACGCGCCATTCACCTGAACGATTTGGTTGGTCGGGCCGTAGCCGGAAGCCGAAGCGCTGATGGTTGCCGAGCCTAATGCCACGCCGGTGATTTGCGGCTGCGTTCCCGGCGTGCTGGACCCTGCCGCGATAAACACGCTGGTTGGCGATATCGTGACCTTCGATGGGTCGCTGCTGCCCAAGCTAACAGTGACTCCACCACTGGCTGCCGGTGTCGCGATACTCACTGGGAAGGAAAGCGTCTGCCCGGGCGATACGCTCACGCCAGTCGGAAGAATAACCGATCCGGCGCTCACCACTGCAACATTTGCCGTCGTTTCCGCAAAACCCGCCAAAGAAGTGGAATGAATCACGGTTGTGCCGGGAGCAACGCTCGTGACCGGCACCGCAACACCCGAAGTATTGGGAGCCACGGATACGGAAGTAGGTACGGTCGCCACGCCAGGGTTGCTCGAACTCAAGTTAAAAACCAAACCGCCTGCGGGCGCTGGCGACGAAAGGGTTAGCGACAGACTCTGCGTAACGCCGCTTCCAGCGATCGTCAAGTTTGGCGGAACGAAACTTTGCGCCATGCCGACCAGCACCACCTCGCTGTCCCCGATCAGGCCAGACCCCGATGCGGAGATGGTCGCCGTTCCGGCGGCAACACCGGTTAGCTGAGGCTGCGTGCTGGAGGATGTGAGGCCTTGCGGAATGAAAATGTTGACAGGCGAAATCGAGACCTTCGATGTATCGCTGCTCCTCAGGCTGACGAATACACCGCCAGCTGGCGCTGGCTGCGACAGGGTAATCTGGAAACGCAGTTGTTCGCCGGGCATCAGTGTGAGACCAGACGGTATGTTAATGTCGGGGCCCGACGCCACGGTCACGGTCGCGCTCGCGCCGGCAACATTCGGAGCGGCCGCGTTAATTGTAGCGGTTCCTGGGCCCACCCCGGTTACAGGCACGTTAACGCTCGAGGCGCTGCCTGCGAAAGATACGTTCGCCGGCACTGTGACCGCATTTGTGTTGCCGGACGTCAGGTTTACCGTTAAGCCATTTGCGGGCGCCGGTGGCGAGATGTTTAACTGCAGCATTCTTGTCCCGACGCCAGGAATCGTCAGGGTGTTTGGCGAGAAGGTGAGGATCCCGCCTCCCTGTACTTGCTGCACCTGGACCGATTGGCTCGCCGGAGTATAGCCGGTCGCCGATGCGCTAATGATTGCAGACCCCACGTTGACGCCGGTGACCTGCGGCTGAGTGGCGGCCGTGGTCGATCCGCCAGCTATGAAAAGACTCGCCGGAGAAATGGTGACTTTGGAGCTGTCGCTGCTCCCAAGTGCAACCGTCACCCCTCCGGACGGTGCTGGAGTGCTGAGAGTGACGGTGAACGCAGCCGACTGACTGGGTGACAGCGTAATGCCCGCCGGCAGGGTGATGGCGCCGGGGCCCGATACGGTCACTGACAGAGTTACTGCCGGAATGTTCGGAGTCACGGCGTGGATAATCGTCGTGCCCGGCCCCACACCAAAAATTGGAACTTTGACAGTCGCTTGGGAGCTGCCGTCAGGAAACAAACCCACACTCGGTTGCACCTGCGCAACACCCGGGTTGTCCGAAGTCAGGCTCACGGTTAGCCCACCCGCGGGCGCCGCGGAAGACAGTGACAAATTGACGGTCTGGCTGCCGCTCTGTGGAATTGTGATGCTCGGGGGAGAGAAGCTCAGCGTCAAGGTACCGGCTCCAACCTGGACAGTCTTAGTGTCTCCGACAAGATTAGCGGCCGAGGCGGAGATGGAAGCCATTCCCACGCTGATGCCCGTGATCTGAACCCTCCCGTAGCTGGTTGCACCTTTTGGTATGAAAAAAGCTGCGGGCGAAATGGTCAGCTTGGAGGTGTCGCTGCTCGATAACGTGATGAACACACCACCGTCCGGCGCCGGTGCTGCCAAAGTCACCGGAAATGCCGTTTGCTCACCTGGCGCGACATTCACCCCGGTTGGAAGAAGAATGTCAGGCGATGCCCAGACCGGCGAGGCCAAGCCGAATGCCATCAAAGTAGTTAAACAGAGATATTTCATGAAGTTAGGAGTCGTCGCTAACGATAGTGCTTCCGCCGAGATGAACTGAAAAAAGAGTACCTTAGCCCGCCGCCCTACTTCAATGCCCCAAAGGGATTAATCAAAAAGGGTTAGTGGCAGTTCTAGTGCCGTAGGTCGCCGCTGAACCAAAGCTATTTGGTAAGTACAAAATAGAACTCAAAAGATCCCGGGAAAAGGGGAATGTCCTGCCCCGAACTCGATCCCAGACCCGGAAAGCCGAGAGGCTAGGTAATTGAGCATCTCTGGTCTTGAACGGGGCGCGTCTTCACTGGGCTGCATCATGATCGAAGGGTTCCCTCGGCTTCGCCACGTGACCAAACCGTTATCGACATTCGAGTCGTCACCTAATGGGATCGGCCGTGGGGATCGCGTCCAGGTCTGCTGCGGGAATTTGGCTAACGTCGTCCGGAAACTTGTAACCGTTGGAAGCAAACCAAGACGCATTCACGATCCAATGTTTGGTCCCGTTGCGAACGAGATACACCTTTCCGTCTTCGGCAGTCGTTCCAGGCCGTCGAACCAACTTGTTTTCGTAAACCGACGCCGTAGTGGGGGGCGTGGGCGTAGCCGTAGATTTCTCATTGGGGGGTGCGGAAGTGGAGCCACAACTGCAAGCCCACATGCAAAGCAACACGGCAATGATTGTTTTGAGCATGCTATTAGCATGCCACTTATCGCAGGAGTCTTTCAATCAAGCTATCCGGGCGCATGGGATTCGAAGAGCAAGCCACTGAAACCGCCCCTTTAATGCAGCCGCTTTATCACCATTCGATGTTACAAACCGCCGCACACAATAACGACGCTGCAAGTTGTGGCTTAACCTTCGGAAATGTCAACACTCCTTTTCAACACCGCACTTCGGGCCAAAGATGGCGGTATTCGACCCTGACGGCGGTGTCCTCCTGATCTTCCGCGATCGAGTCAAGCGGAGCAACTCACTCGCCATGCGCAAAATGCGAGAATGGTATTCTGCAAGTTCACCTGCCGCGGCGCCTGGCGGCGCGGGTGTTCTTCTATGTCGAGCGCAGACTTTTTTCGTCTTGGAAAATCTTGTTGTGAAAGATTTCAAGATCCGCTACCGGAAAATGTCGCTTGGCATCGTATGGAGCCTGCTTAATCCCCTAGTCATGATGGGTGTTCTAGTGCTTGTGTTCACGCTCGTTTTCCAGTTCATAGCGACCGCTGGCGAGGAACTGAATCGGCAGGCCTATAATATGAGTCCTCGCGTGTGTTCCGCGCGAGAATACGCTCGATACGACGCCGGCTGAGGCGGCGACTTTTCCAGACGAATGGAACGTAGAGGCGATCAAACGTCGCGTGAATACTCGGCACTAGGACCAGACGTTTGAAACACGTGGTGCCGGTCCTAGGAGCTTGCTGAAAAACTCTTTCGCGGTGTAGCCTCAAACATTTCTGGGTCGTCTTGATATATATGAGAGGACCTGACGAGAAGCAAGACGCGATCTTCAGTTACATTTCGCCGGAGGAGCGGGTGCCGGCGGACCATCCTTTGCGCAAGATCCGGACGCTAGTGGATGAAGTTTTGCGGGACATGTCCCGGCAGTTCGCGAAGCTGTACGCCGACACCGGGCGTCCGTCGATCGCACCGGAGCGGCTGTTGCGTGCGCTGCTGTTGCAGGTTTTCTATTCCATCCGCAGTGAACGGTTGCTGATGGAGCAGTTGGATTACAACCTGCTGTTCCGCTGGTTCGTGGGCATGGGGATGGACGAGCGAGTGTGGGACGCCACCGTGTTCACCAAGAATCGGGATCGGCTGCTGAACCAGGAGGTGGCGGAAGCCTTCTTTCGGCGCGTGCTGAAAGCGGCCCAGCCATTCATCTCCGACGAACACTTCACGGTGGATGGGACGCTGATCGAAGCGTGGGCCTCCCAAAAGAGTTTTCAGCGTAAAGAGGACGGTCCGCCAGACGGCGAAAACTTTCACGGTCACAAGCGCAGCAATCAGACGCACCAGTCCGCAAGAGTTCGGGCAGCGAGGCGCGGCTGAGCTACCTGGGTCACACGCTGGTGGAGCATCGCAACGGGTTGATCGTGGGGACCTATCTGACACAGGCTGACGGGTACGCCGAGCGGGATGCCGCGCTGCTGATGGCTCACCAGAAACGGCGCAAGAGTAGCAAGCCCATGACACTGGCCGCGGACAAGGCTTACGACACGCAAGACTTCGTGGGAGCACTGCGCGAGCTGAAGATCACGCCCCACGTGGCGCAAAACGAGCGTAACCGCCGGAGCGCCATTGACGGAAGAACCACACGCCACCAGAGCTATCAGATCAGTCAAGCCAAGCGCTACTGGGTCGAGAAACCGTTCGGCTGGATGAAGTCCGTCGGCCCGCTCCGCAAGGTCAAGTTGCGAGGTCGGGAAAAGCTGTGGTGGCTGTTCACTTTTACGGCAGCGGCGTTCAACATCTGGCGCATTCCGAAGTTGCAGGCGGCGCCATGCTGAAACCGGCATCCCACGGCTCGATTCGACTTCGCCAACGGCCTGCGGCACCCTATCCTTCCCCGCTTCTCCGTTGATTTAAGCCTCTTCCATCAGTCCAAACGCCGCGCTGGCCCGTTTTTCAGCAAGCTCCTAGTGTACTGAGTCAGAAGTCAGCATGCAAAAGCGGGCGATCTTTTTGAGGATGGAGTCGGCGTCGGCGGTCCAGGCGAAGGGCTGAGGGTTTTGATTGTGGAGGAGGAGATAGTCGCGGATGGCGGCCTCTAACTCGCGAACGCTGCCGAAGGTGCCGCGCCGGATACGCCTGTCGGTAAGCAGGCCGAAGAATCGTTGGACTTGATTGAGCCAACTGGCGCTGGTTGGGGTGAAGTGCACATGATAGCGGGGATGACGTGCAAACCAGCGCTTCACTTTGGGCATCTTGTGAGTGCCGTAGTTATCCATCACCAGGTGAATATCGAGTTGGTCAGGGACAGCTTCGTCGATTCGTTCCAAAAAGCGGAGGAACTCCTGATGGCGGTGACGGCGGTGACAAGACCCAATTACTTTCCCGGTAGCTACATCGAGAGCGGCGAACAGTGAAGTGGTTCCGTTACGGATGTAATCGTGAGTTTGACGAGCGGGCAGGCCGGGCCGTAACGGCAGTACAGGACGCGTTCGATCCAGGGCCTGGACTTGGCTCTTTTCATCCACACACAGCACCAGAGCCCGTTCCGGCGGGTTCAAATACAAGCCCACGATGTCCCGAACCTTCTCGACGAAGAACGGATCGGTGGACAGCTTGAAGGTCTCCACCCGGTGCGGCTGCAACGAGAACGCCCGCCAGATGCGGGATATTGCGGACTGCGACATTCCTGTCGCCTGTGCCATGGTTCGTGTCGACCAGTGCGTGCCCTGCGAAGGCGTCGTTTCTAATCTAATGTACGCGTGATAAGCGCCTCCACTTGCGCATCCGAAATCTTGCGCGGAGTGCCTGGCCGAGGTTCATCGGCCAATCCCTCCAGACCGCTGGAGCGAAATCGCTCCCGCCACTTGCACACCGTTTGATCGGTGATGCGCAGTTGACGAGCCACCTGTCGGTTCTCCATCCCGTCGGCGCAACCCAATATAATGCGTGCCCGCATCGATAAACGCTGCGCAGTTTTAGGCCGCCGGGCCCACTCCTGCAGCTTGACGCGATCCTCTTCACTCACCACGATTGGCTTGGTTGGTCGACCCATGCTGGTTGGATTCCCAGCATAACAAGCAGGTTCCTATTATTTATACTAACTTCTGACTCGGGACACTCTAGCCAAACACAACTCGTTGATCCATCGTCCCCCTGTCGTGCATCGGACAAAGGGACGCGGTCCTCCCCTTCCGGTGGCGTTATCCGAACTTCAGCTCTTGCCCGCAGCGGCGTGAACTGTCGATGTCGTTACTCGATACTTGTGAAGTTCCGGAGTGCCGGCCATAAACGGTTCCAGTGCTTTGCGGACATCCGCGTAAGCAGCGTGCTCGTAAGCTTCTGCGTCTTCCTGCCGTTCCCAGAAGCTGACGCCGATCCCTTCTTTCCCATCCGCAGAGACCATTGCGATCTCGTCGCGGAAACCGCTGAATTTCTGAAGAATAGGAATAACCTTTTGCTCTATCGCGCGAGCGTAGCCATCGCCATCACCGGGCTTCAGAGCCACGCGAAAAATCCTCGCATACATACAAACCTCCTTGTACCTTAACGGAATTTCGTCATTCGGGCTGTAGGTTTAGCCGCCGACCGTCTTGAGGCCGGGCTTTCCTTTCATCTCCACTAGGATTTGCTCCATTGCTTTCTCACCCAAAACCGCTCCTCTGTGCTGTGTGGCGGGACGCCAGCGCACCTCGCCGGCTCTTCCGGCAATGGTCTGGGTCTTGCCGTCCGCGGTCGTTACGGTAACGTTCAAATCCGTCAAGAGCACTTGTACGCAATCCGGATGTCCATGCAGAGGTAAATCTCCTGGCTCGCGGTGCTCCCGGAGCACACGCATCTGCTCATTTTCAAACTCGATTTTGTGGTGCTCGCATCGACAGCGACAGGATCGGGCGAGCCCGCTGGTCGTGTTGAAGCGGGCTCCTTGGGCTCAACGATAATGCTCTCCATCGGCTGGTTGGTGAGGTTCTCCACCGCATGGCTGCCAGTCTGCCGCCAAGTCACCGATCCGGCTTTAGCCTGGACCTTGGAAATCTTGGCATTTGGCTCTGCTACTTTCCCGTTATAGCCGGTCAGGCAAATGTTCAAGTTGTTCGGATGAGAATGATGGAGAGTCGTGTCGCCGGCAGCGACGAACCACCGCAAAACCCGCACTTGATCGTTTTCAAATAAGACCTTGTGGTGTGCGGGATCCACTTTGACAGAATCAAGATCATTCTCCGCGAGTGTAGTCGAAATCATAAAAATCACCATTCCGGCTTGCGCAGCGAGAAGCCATCCTGCTGCCGCCGCGCAAGGAAGGTATGCATGCGGGTCGCCATTGCCGGGGCCACTGGCCCTCTGCTGATTATGGTTTCCGCGTGTAACGCGAAAGTGGTCCGTCGCCGAGATTTCTGCGTCTTTTCCCTCAGTAATTGGGCCAGTTGAGCCAGTGACTCAGGTTTTGACGCAATAGAGAACTCCATCCTATCTGACGAGCTCAAGGATTAAGTTGGGCACAGGCAACTATCAGCGAACGGCGGCTCCTTTCCCGCAAAATGGCGGATCGATTGCCCTTGTGTGCTTGAAGGATGTGTATGTTCACGCTTGAGAAATATCGGGATACGTATATTGTCGGGTCGGGCCTTACATAGAGCAAGGTGCCCACTCGGTTTAGACAGATACGAAGGAGCGGGCTATGCCCAGTATCGAATGGCGCGGTGCCGTTCGTTGCGGAGATGGCCCGCCGGCACGACGCCAAGGTCACTGATCCTCGACGGCGTGAAGACGCAATTGGATAGCGCTTACTTGAGCGACTTCGGGGGGTTGACAGTGGACCGGATGACGCTACTTGGCGACCCCACCCGGACGATTACCGATTTCGTCGCCGCCAATAAAGTGGATTTGGTGATGATGCCCACCCACGGGTACGGCCCCTTCCGCCAGTTGTTGTTGGGGTCGGTGACCGCCAAGGTTCTGCATGACGCCCATGTTCCCGTGTGGACCACGGCACACACCGTCGAGACGCCGGATTGCGAGCATGCGAATGTCCGCAAGATTTTGTGCGCCGTGGATGCGAACTCCGCCAGTGTGGAACTGATACGCTGGGCGGCAGGGCTAGCGAAGAACTTGGGCGCGACCTTGCGGCTGGTGCACGCAGTCCCGGGCATGGAGTCGTGGCCGGAAAGGAAGATGGACCAGGAAGTAGATCGAAAGCTCCGCGAAAATGCGAAGCACACCATTCAGGATCTGGAGAAAGCCGCGGATATCTCCGTCCCCCTCTGCGTCAGCACGGGCACGGTGTCAGATGTGGTTCGCGAAGAGGCTGTGAAAAATGGCATGGACTTGATACTCATCGGGCGCGGCGCGCTGCAAGGCACCTTGGGACGGCTGCGCACGCACTCTTATGGGATAATCCGCCAAGCGCCGTGTCCGGTACTCAGTGTCTGAATCCAGGAAAAGTGAGGGCAATGTTCACGTCCTGATATCCATCATTATCGGTAGCCACAGTCGCGAGTTCTCCGCATTGTCCACTCCGACTGCAAACACCTTCGGCCCGTTTTTCTAAAAGTTGATCCGGGCCGATAGCTGTACGATACGCGGCGGACGCGAAGTAGCAAAAGCCCCAAAATTGGGATTTGTCTGCACTCCAGCAGGGTTATACTGTGCCGCTGCGTTGATCGTCGCAAATTGGGTGTGGTTCCACACGTTAAATGCCTCGCCTCGCAATGTGAGCATGCGGGCTTCGGAACCTAGGTGAATCCGCTTGCTCACGGAGAGATCCCAGTTATTGATGCCGGGACCGGTCAAGATACCGGGTCCGGCATTTCCAAAACTGCCTTTTGGTGTAAGCGCGAATGCATTCGTGTTGAAGTTTTGCTGGAAGGTTGGGTTGTCGATGTGAGGATTCCCCACTACACTGATCTTTGCCGGGATCGCTGACCCAGTGATGTTGGCGCCATTCGTCGTGGTGAAAGTGGGCGTGTAGGGCTCACCGGTTTGAAAGGTAGTTATACCGCTAAGACTCCAATTATCTACTACCCACCCGATCGGCTTAAATCCAAAACGCGACCCCACATTCGGAATGGGATAAATGTAATTGAACACCAAGCTTTGCGCACGATTAATGCTCAAGGGCCCATAATCGTAGCTACGGAAATCAAAATATGGATTCAGGTTTGTGCTACCACCCAAGACGTTGCCCGCACCGGCCAGGAACGTGAGGCCTGTAGGTGCTCCCAGCGCCTTCGAGAAGGTATAAGAAGCCCCTATTTGCAGCCCCGAAGTCAGTCGCCTGTTCGCGGTTATCTGTAATGAGTTGAAATTGGCGCTAGCTTGCGGTTGCAATAAATTGATCGTGCCATATCCAACATACGGAACCAGCAGACTGTCGGGCAAAGGGCTCTTATTCCCTGTTGTCGGATCCAGATTCGTGAACTGCGAGTACATTGGGATCGCATTCCAGTCTTTCTGCGCATAGAGATTTCGGGAAAGCCCGCCGACGTATGAGGCTTCCACAACCACGTGTTTAATTCGCTGTTGAATACCCAAGCTGAAATTCATGATTTTCGGCAATTTTATTTGTCCGAACATGCTCCCATTTATCTTAGTGCTCGCAATACCCGCCGCATTGGGCGAGATCTGGGAAAGATTAGCATTAAATATCTGATAAGTGTAATAGTTCGGCGGGGTAGAGGCGAGTCCCTCATTTGATCCCGTAGTGAGCTGGTCGTAGAACAGACCAAAGCCCCCCCGGATGGCAGTGGATCCCGTGCCAAAGGGATCGTAGGCGAAGCCGAACCTCGGGCCTACCGCAAGCGCGGGATATTCCTCGAGGCCCCTCGGTACCCCGTTTTTGCCTGCTTGCTCCATGCCGTTCAGAATGTTCCCTGTTCCCGGGATAATAGCCCCAATGTAGGCCGCAGGGCTAGTTGTGCCAGTGATAGGATTCAGTGCGACGCGCGTGCCATTTACGATGGCTGGCTGAAATAGAGTTACCGCTTGCGAAGAGCTATATAACTCGGGGACAAAGGCACCAAAACGATTCGATGCTTCCACGGGAGGTGTCCAATGATAAAAACGCAAACCGTAATCAAGGGTCAATCGAGAGGTGACCTGCCAGTTGTCCTGAATATAAGGCTCGACATTCCACCGCCTCGTAATCACCTGTGGTCGACCCGTTGACTCCGAGTAGCTATTGAAGTTTCCAAGCAGAACGTTCGACCACGCATCGCCTGAGTTAAGCGGATTATTAGCATTATTACTAAAGTCGAACGAGCCCCAGGGAATTCCACTGGTCGGATCGCTCTTGTAAATGGTAGTCACGAAAATCCCAATCTTGATTTGGTGCTTTCCAGTCGTCATGCTCACGTTCTCGGTAAAGTCGAAATTGCGATTCAGGTTCTCCCAAGGGATTCCAACGAGGTTGGGATTCACCGGGTTGGAGGGAGTGCTGCCAAAAGTAAACTGGTCCATAATTCCTGGAATAAATTCGGTACCAGCAGGCGTGTTTGGATTGATTTTGGGCATGTTGCCGAAACGCGCGTTACTGACAGTGTTGAGATCCACCGGGTAAGCCTGAGAGCGGGTCTGACTGTCCCCGAAAACGGTTTCACTCACTAACGTCGGGCTGAAGATCTTTACGAAATTTCCGACGAAGCTTTTCCCCGGTACACAGTAGTTGATAAGCCCTAAATTGTAGTTCACGCTTCCCGATTTGCCCTGACCGAGACCATAATCGGCCGATTCACAATCGTGAGTGTTAGCCGCCCTAAAGCTAAATCGCATAGACTCGGAGAGATTGTAGTCGGTCTTGAAAATTTCTTGTCTCTTTGGATAAGGGTTGCTTTCATTGGTTCGATAATTCCAGCTGTTCCTGTTCGCGGCGATGGGATCGACGAAATTAGGCAACGGGAATGCGTTCAACAAGGCCTGGCCATGCGAATTGAATCGGTCCGAAGGAATGATGTTGCCCGGGAATGGCGCTCCCGTCGAGGGATCTTTAACGACAATCAGCGAACCGTTAGCATTGAAACTCTGTGAGAAATTGCCCTGACGTTCGAGAGCCGTGGGCATCGTGACGAATTTCACGCCGGGATTTTGACGTGTCCCCGTGAAGTCTTGGGAGAAAAAGAAAAACAGCTTGTCTTTGTGGGTGTTGAACTTCCCGGGGATATAGACCGGGCCCCGATAGAATAGCCGGTGACTCTGTAACGATAGGGGCTTATTGGCGTCCCCGAGCGGTTGCTGAAGAAATCATTGGCATTCAAAGCCTCATGACGGAAATAGTCGTAGCCTGAGCCATGGAACTGCGTGGTTCCGGACTTCGTTACGATAAGCACTTGTCCACCGCCCATCCGACCGTACTCGGCTTGGTAGTTACTGGTCAAAACTTTCACTTCGCCGACTGCATCGAGATTGGGTTCAAACATCAAGTTGGTATTGTTGCCGGTGTTGAGAATCGTAACACCGTCGAAAGCCACATTTGTCGAGCCAACGCGATTGCCATTCATGGATATACCGCCTATCGCTCCAATATCGAGTGATTGCAGGCCCCCTCCGTTGGTATTGATAATTCCCGGCATGGTGGAAAGAAAACCGAACAGATCTCGGCCTTTGATAGCAATCTCGGTGATCTGAGTGCCGGAAATCTGACCGGAATGTTCCGCACTCGCCAATTGAATGGCAGCTGCTTCGGCTGTAACTTGCACAGTCTCCTGGGCATTGCCCACTTGGAGACTCAAACTGCCCAATGTACGCACTTCGCCGACTGTAACTACGATATCGTTCAGCGTTAGAGACTTGAAACCTGTTGCATCAACTTTGAGTCTATAGCTTCCCGCAATCACATCGCTGAAAGTAAAGCTCCCATCTGAGAAAGTTCTTCCAGTGACGCTATTGCTTGTTGCTTGATTTGTCAGGACACAAACGGCTTGTGGAACTGCGGCACCACTGGAATCCACAATAACGCCCTTGACTGAACCGGAAACAGCCTGTGCAAGAATTGTGGCTGGCACCCCCATAAGCCCAATCAAAAACGCCAGGAACAAGACGTGCAGTTTCATGTTGACCCTTCTCTCTATCCAAAGTGGAGTAGGAGAAATTAATCGAATCCAGCTTGGATGACCGGCTATCCTATCACGGGATCGGTTAATGTTCAAGCCCTCCTATAGCCCTCCTATAGTCTTGGTGGCTCTGCGAAATTGGGGCGTGCTTGACAGGGCGGCGGCTTTCATGCAAGATCCTTGAAGTGCGGTCCTGCGGGCGGCCGGCGCGCGCGTGACTTAGGAGGTAGAGATGACCAGTTCAAAAACGGCGATCTGCCGCCGTACCGCCTTGCGTGGTTTCGGCGCCACACTAGCCTGGCAATTATTGAATCGTGATAAGGACTTCTATGGCGTAGCAATAGCGGCAACCCCAGTCGCAACCGCACCGATCGATGTAAAAGCCATTAAATCGCGCGGGAGCAAGAAGGTCGAAATCGTTTACAAATCTCCGCACTCCGCACCTAACGGGCTTCAGGCAACGAAAGAAGGTTTATGGGTGGTTGATGACCGAACAGTGGATGGTGCCAATCATGTCTCACTCATTAATTTTTCCGACGGTAAGATCATTCGTGAATTCACCGTTTCCGGCCTGAGCGCTCCTAGCGGCATGACGGTCGATGCCAACAACGCTTTGTGGATAAACTCCACTCATAGCGGTTTGATTTTTAACTGCAGCTCGGAAGACGGAAAGATCCTCGCGAAGTATGCGAGTCCCGGCAATGGCACTATATATCACCTCAAGGGTGATCCACCCCAGGCGCGAAGCCCTTTGGCTCCCGCGTTCCCTCGACCAGTGGAGCCGGCGAGGAATGCCGCGGGAGTTCGCCCCACGCTGCCGCCTGGGCAGGTGCCGCTCACCACTGATGCTGCGCCTCGAGGGGAGGGCGGCCAAGGCATGGAATTCCGGGATGGTCTGCTCTACACTGCCATCCTGCCGACTCGGCGCGTATACGTGCTAGACCCCAAGACCTGGGAAGTTCAGGCGATGTGGCAACTGGCAGGCAATCGCGCGCATGGGGTTGGTTGGGAGGAGGACACACTCTGGGTAGCTGACACTAATTGGAGGACATTTTTTCGGCACGACCGGAAATCCGGTGAGATTGTCGAGAAGATTCAATTGACCGAGAAAGACCCGCTTATTCATGGCGTCACTATTCACGACGGCTATATGTGGTACTGCGACGACATGGGATACATATGCAATTTTAGACTGTGAATCGGACTCGTGTTCTTTGAAGGGAGGATGCCCGTTAGTTCGTAGAAAGTAAGCGACTCTCAAACCTGGAGGTGTGAACACCTCTGGGTAGTTTTTCTGCCAAGAAAAGGAGAGAGTCGCTATGAAGAAACGATACCAGATCGACCAGCAACGGGCCGTGCAGCAGTTCCGCCAGCTCGCCAGCGAACAGAACCCCAACATCCAGATGATCCTGCCGATGGCCGACATCGTGGGCTTGTTGCAGGAGGGCGTGGGCAACTTGCTGCGGCACGCCGGACTGGAACTGATGCACCTGGTGATGGACGAAGAAGTGAAGTCGCTGGCTGGCGAGCGCCACCAGCAACACGAGCAACGGCGCGCGCATCGCTGGGGCACCGAAGACGGCTACTGCGTGGTGGATGGCCAGAAGGTGCCGATCAAGCGGACGCGCTTGCGCAGCGGCGACAATCGCGAACAACGCTTGGGGAGCTACGAACTGTTTCAGCGTGAGGGGCCTTTGCAGCAAGGCGTCTGGGACAAGATGATGCGGGGACTTTCGACGCGCAACTACGGTGCGGTGGTGAAGGACTTTCAATCCGCCTATGGAATCGAGAAATCGGCGGTGAGCGAGAACTTCATCGAGGCCAGCCGCGAGAAGGTGAAGCAGTTGATGGAGCGCCCGCTGGGCGAGTTGCGGTTGTGCGCCGTGCTGATCGACGGCACGCCCTTCAAGGACCGGCAGATGATTGCGGCCCTTGGGATTGGCTGCGATGGACGCAAAACGGTGCTGGGTATCCGCGAAGGTGCGACGGAAAATACGGCCGTGGTGAGCAGCCTACTAAGTGAGTTGGTGGAGCGCGGCCTGGACTTCTCGACGCCTCGTCTGTACATCCTCGATGGGGGCAAAGCGCTGCACGCGGCCGTGCGGCGCCACGCCGGCGAGACTGCGTTCATCCAACGCTGCCAAGTTCACAAGAAGCGCAACGTGGTGGATCATCTGCCGGACGAACACAAAGCCGATGTCAGAAGGAAGCTCCAGAACGCCTACGCGATGACCGAGTACTCCGATGCCAAGCACGCCTTAGAGAAACTACACCGGGAGCTGATGGACCTGAATCCGAGCGCCGCGCGCAGCCTGGAAGAAGGGATGGAAGAAACACTCACCGTCCACAAACTGCGCGTGCCGGATCAGCTGCGCCGGACACTCAGTTGTACGAACGTGATCGAGTCCGCTTTCTCGATCGTCGAAACCGTGTGCCGAAACGTGAAGCGTTGGCGGACCGGGGACCAGATCGAGCGATGGGTTGGCTCGGGGCTCCTGGTCGCTGAGCGCCAATTCCGCCGAGTCATCGGGCATCGCCAGATTCCGCTGTTACTGTCCTCAATGGCCAATGCCGTTTCCAAGAAACCAATTGCGAAAGGAGCCGCCGTCGCGTAGCCTATGAGGATCGAGAGTCGCTAACTTTCAACGGAGTTCCGGGCAACCTCCATTCGAACACTCTGCTGTTATTGTAAATATTTGATTTACAAAGATATTTTAATGTAAGCCTCGCCACCAGGGAGCCCAGCCTGACGTGAATTACCTTTACCGAAAACTGCAGTGATGGCCCTTATTAGCTATTGTTACAGTGAGCACAACTAGGCCATAGTAGAGGGCGGCATCATCGGGTCGCGCCTTTGGTAAAGAAGTGATGCCCGAAGATTATCTGGAGTCAGATGTTGGTGCGAGAGGTGTTTGAAAGACCAATGGGTCACCGAAAGGGTTTGCTTGCACTATTCGTCCTGGCTATCGGTTCACCGACAGTGCGTGCTCAATCTCCCGCCCAAGTCGAACTATTCGAAAAAAACGCCCGCCCGATCTTCGTCGGGAAGTGCCAAGGTTGCCACAATGCGAAGCTGAAGAGCGGCGGGTTTGACCTCAGTTCTCCTGAAGGTATGAAAGAGGCTGCGGCTTCGGGAATCTTCGGCGCGCCGGCCGAACCCGAAAAGAGCCCCATACTCCAGGCGTTAAGCTACGAGAATCGTGTGAAGATGCCCCCACAGGGCAAGCTGCCGACTGAGACAATTTCTGCTATTCGGGAGTGGGTTGCCGCAGGTGCCCCACTTCCGCCTTCAGCCCAGGATTCCGCTAGCCCTGGAACTGGCCTACGCCCCGTCGCGACACGTGGCATCATCACGGATGCCGACAAGAATTTTTGGGCTTTCAAGCCCATCCAGGGCGTAGCGCCCACTGCCACGGGACGTAAAGACTGGGCCGCCAATCCCATTGATGAATTCATTCTGGCCGATCTCGAAAAGAGAGGCATTGAGCCAAGTCCGCAGGCGGACAAGACCACCCTCCTGCGTCGCGCGACATTCGATTTAACCGGGCTGCCGCCAACCAAGAGCGAGATAGCCGATTTTCTGGCGGATACATCTCCAAAAGCTTTTGAAAAGATTGTGGACCGCCTGCTAGCTTCGCCCCGCTATGGTGAGCGCTGGGGACGCCACTGGCTGGACGTGGTGCGGTACGCGGATTCCACCGGCAGCGATGAAGACCATCGCTATCCGCACGCCTGGCGCTATCGGGATTATGTCATTCAGGCGTTCAATGACGACATGCCCTACAACCAGTTTGTGCGCGAGCAACTGGCCGGCGATATCCTGGCGGCCGATCCGAACTCCGGCGTTGGTTATCGCGGTATCGTTGCCACAGGCTTTCTCGCTCTCGGCAGGAAGGAGCTGGCGCAAAAGGATCTACCGCTTAAACGGTATGACGTGGTCGATGATCAGATCGATGTGACGTCAAAAGCATTGCTGGGCTTGACCGTCACCTGCGCCCGTTGCCACGACCATAAGTTCGACCCCATCTCCACCAAAGACTACTATCAGCTTGCAGGAGTCTTTGCCTCCACCCTCAGTTATGCGAAAGGTGAGACTGGCGAGCCTGTTCAGACACCGCTCGCGCCTCCCGGACAGTTCGAAGCATTCAGGAAGCGGTGGACCGACTACCTTGATATTGAAGCAAAGATAGCGAAGATTATCAATTTCGACCGCGCTGCACAGACGTATCGGGACGGTGAGGAGAAACAGATCTCGGTGTATATGCTGGCCGCTTATCGCGTTTATGGCGCAGGGGAACCGCTCACTACAGCGTCAGGGGCCGCGAAATTGGACGAGCAACGCTTAGGCCGATGGGTGGAATATCTTAAAGTGAAAACGCGTCCGGAGCTTGCAAAATGGCATCGTTCCAGCGACGCCAACCGGCCCGAGATCGCCGCCCAGTATCAAGAGGAATTCCGCCGGAGTGCCTATCAGTACGACCAGGATTTGAGCTGGTGGCAAAAGGCGCGCACGAGCTTCCCTTCGGCTGGCAAGATCGCCGGCCCCAGGCCGCAGCCAAGCAAACAGAAGGATCCGTTCTTCGTCGCCACATGGGTCGAGAAGGGTCCGCTGTATCGCTCCGAAGAAGACCAGATCGTGACTCTCCCGCCAGAGCAGGCAACCCAAATCCGCTCTTTGATGGCCGAGGCTGCGGATTTAGAAAAGAAATTGCCGACGGAAGAAATCCCTATGGCATCCGCTGTGAAGGAAGGCGAGACTATGCACCAGCAAGTCTTCCTACGCGGCGACTATCACAGCTTAGGCGATCCCGTAGAGCCTACTGTTTTATCGATCCTCCGGCTGAGTGCCCCGGCTCCTACGGTTCGGACGAAGAGCGGCCGGCTGGAACTTGCCGACTGGATCGTTGATCCACGTAATCCGCTGCCCCCACGCGTGATCGTGAACCGAATCTGGCAAGGACATTTCGGTACCGGTATCGTGCGAACACCCGATAATTTCGGCCGGCTCGGCGATAGACCATCCAACCCAGAGTTACTGGATTACCTCGCTCAGACGTTGATGGATAACGGCTGGTCAATCAAGAAAATGCATCGCCTCATCATGCTTTCGAAGACCTATCAAATGAGCGCTGCCTACGATGCCGAAAAGAAGAATAAGGACCCAGAAGACCGGCTGATGTCCCGCTATCCCAGGCAACGCTTGAGCATTGAAGAGATTCGAGACGCCTATCTCATGATTGGTGGAGATCTTGATTTGAGCATGGGCGGAACGCTTGATCCGGGGGTCGGCACGGACGGCGAAACCAGCGAAAGCCGCCTCAGCATGAGTCCGGAGAGTACCAACCGCCGGAGCGTCTATTTGCCGCTGCGCCGCTCCAACTTACCGACGCTATATGAACTATTCGACTTCGGTGATGCAACCAGTCCTCAAGGCGACAGGAGTTCTACGACGGTTGCCACCCAGGCTCTCTTCGTGATGAACAGCCCACTCGTAATCCGCGCCGCAAAATCAATCGCAGACAGTGTCCTCACGCAGGAGAAGCAGGATAAAAGCCGTCTTAAAGAGGTCTACGTCCGTATCTTGGACCGCCCCCCGGATCCGAAGGAAATCGACTCTGGCCTCACTTACATCCAGAGCTTGCGCCAAAGATGGAGTGAGATTGATGAGGGGAAGGCATGGCAGAGCCTCTGTCATGCCTTGATGGCGTCGAATGAATTCATGTATTTGTATTGATTAGGAGAACCGACATGGACAGCCGCTCATTTATTACCAAACCACCGCGAATGTCGCAGATGTCCCGGCGATCTATGCTGCGCGCGGCAGGATGCGGCTTAGGCTTCATGGGACTTCAATC
This sequence comes from Bryobacterales bacterium, assembly GCA_963779075.1. Classification (GTDB taxonomy): domain Bacteria; phylum Acidobacteriota; class Terriglobia; order Bryobacterales; family Bryobacteraceae; genus Palsa-187. The sequence goes on along the minus strand of CAVZWS010000002.1, from coordinate 134,243 downwards.
GCTGCTCGCGGATACGAGAGGGTTGTCAGCGGCAGATCCTCTGGCGCCCAAAGCGCCGCATTTTCCCGCGCGTGCCAAGCGTGTGATCTTCCTGTTCATGCATGGCGGGCCTTCGTCAATCGATATCCTAGACCCCAAGCCCTACCTGGATGCGAACGACGGAAAGCCGCTACCGATCAAGCAGCCCCTTACCTTCGCGGCTGGCAAGACAGGCGGCTTAATGAAGTCGCCGTGGAAGTTTAAGAATTGCGGCCAGAGCGGACTCCCGATCAGTGAACTTTTCCCGAATCTCCGCGAGCGCGCCGATGATCTGTGCGTGATTCGCTCGATGGTTGGGGAAGGGGTGGATCACGGAGCGGCGTTGCTGCAGACGTTCACCGGCACGTTCATCTTCACGCGACCCAGCCTGGGATCTTGGGTGCTCTATGGGTTGGGTACAGAGGATCGAAATCTACCTGGCTATATAACGATTAAGCCAGCCCTGTCGCACGGGGGTGCCAAGAATTGGGCCGCCGGGTTCCTGCCGGGTTCGGTGCAGGGGACAGCGATCGGTAATGCCGGCATGCAGGTGGCTGATATTCAGAAGGAGCCAATTGAATATCTTCTCAACCAGGGTTTGACCCGTGAGCAGCAGCGTTATGAGCTTGACATGATCCAGGCGATAAATCGCAAGCATCAGGAATTGTGGAAACAGGATCAGGAACTTGAAACGCGCATCCAGTCGTTCGAGATGGCATTTCGTATGCAGGCCGAGGCGCAGAAGGTCTTCGACGTTTCAAGCGAATCGCAAGCGACCAAGAAGCTTTATGGGTTGGATGATCCGAAGACAGCGGATTTTGGCTGGCAGTGTCTGCTTGCGCGGCGCTTAGCCGAAGCAGACGTTCGCTTCATTCAATGCACCCATAGCTACAAATGGGATCAGCATTCGGATTTGTTCGAAAAGCACAACCAAAATGCAGCCGAAGTGGATAAACCCATCGCGGGTCTGCTTACAGATCTGAAGGCTCGTGGACTGCTCAAGGACACGCTTGTCATCTGGTCCGGCGAATTCGGGCGCACCCCAGTTTCAGAAGGCGGGAACGGGCGCGATCACAATCCTTACGGCTACTCCTTGTTCATGGCGGGCGGCGGCGTGAGGCCCGGCTTCGCATACGGCTCGACTGATGACTTCGGATACCATGCGGAGGAGAATCGTATGCCCATTCACGATTTCCACGCCACTGTCCTCGCGCTGTTGGGCCTTGATCATACGAAGTTAACCTATCCATATTCTGGCCGAGACTTTCGGCTGACCGAAACCGCGGGCGTCGTACACGACGGCATTTTGGCCTAACCGGAGGGTTTATTGTGCCGGCGGGAACAGCAGTCCACTGAGAACCACGTCAGGGTGAGTTAGAAAACATAAAGTAGCGGCGTACTTGCAAGCATCTTCGCGTGCAAGAGGGGCGGGGATCTTTACTATCAATCCCCGGTTTTGAGAGAGCTTCACGACTTCAGAACTAGCGGCTGGTGAGGCCGCAAGGGAGAGTACCCATGTCCAGATTAGACAGCAAGATTCGCAGAACCCTATTCATCAGCTTTTTCGCGCTGGCGACGATTGGCGTGTCGCTCGCGCAGACCTCCACCGGCGTAATAGTGGGCCAAGTGAAGGACATTACTGGCGCAGTGCTCGCCGGCGCAACTGTTGAAATTGTCAACCCGGGCACCGGTCTGACCCAAAACCTCAAGACCAACAACGACGGCTTCTACCGCTCGCCTGACCTCCCGCCGGGTGTCTACGACATTACGATGACCAACCCCGGTTTCAAGTCAGCGGATGTTAAAGGCGTGGCTTTGCAAATCAATCAGACCGCCCGTGTGGACATCACGGCTGAGCTTGGAGCCATCACGGAGCACGTGGAAGTGCAATCCAGCGCCCCCTTGCTGCAGACTGAAACTTCCTCCACCGGACAGGTGATCCAAAACCAGACCATCGTCAACCTCCCCCTCAACGGACGAAATTATCTAGACCTGACAAAACTCGTCCCCGGCGTGGCCCAGGCGGAGAATGGCAAGGGAAGCGAAATCACTCAAAAAGTGGGTGCCTCGTGGGCCCTCGTCATCAACGGCGGTCGAACGGAAAATTCAGACTATGTTCTCGACGGCATTTCGGCTAAGAATTACTTTGTGGGAACAGGGAATCTGCTGCCCTCCGTCGACTCTATCCAGGAATTCAAAGTTCAGCAAAACTCGTTTTCTGCGGAATTCGGTTTTGGACTGGCTGTCGTCAATTCCGTGATGAAGTCCGGAACCAATGGCTTCCATGGGGGGGCATTTGAGTTCTTGCGGAATAACGATCTGGATGCGTCAAACTTTTTCGCCAACGTTACCGGGTCTCCGCGGGCCCCACTGCATCGGAATCAATTCGGCACCACCTTCGGCGGCCCGATCAAGAGAAACAAAGCCTTCTTTTTCGTGAACTGGGAAAGTATGCGCGAGCACCGGGGGAGCACACCGCTGGGAGTGGTTCCTACAGCGGCCCAAAGAGTAGGCGACTTCAGCGGCCCCGGCAATCCCACCATAATTAATCCGAGTACCCGTGTGCCTTTCCCGGGGAACATAATTCAGCCGCAATTTATCTCTAAATTTGGAGCGGCCGCAATGCGGTATTATCCGTTGCCAAACACGAACCAGGTCGGGGCGAATTTCGTCAGGAGCCTAACCGACCAGACCACTTTTGACCAATACGGGCTGAAGGGGGATGTCAACCTAACTGCGAAAGACACCCTGACTATGCACTTCCAATATGAGAATTATTTTAACACGGCGTACAACGTAATGCCTCTTACCGGTCAGATTTATCCAGTCGCCACGCGAAACGGTGGCTTCTCCGAAATTCACGTTTTCAGTCCTACCTTGGTTAATGAATTCCGGGCCGGTTATAACTTCGGTGATGTAGAGGCAACGCAGGAAATCACGGCCACGAATGTGGCGCAATCGGAGTTCGGCCTGCAAAACACCTCGACCTACCAGCCATATTGGGGATTGCCTGCGGTGACCGTGGCGGGTATTTCGGCGCTGGGAAACGCCAACGGCGGGAATCGGCCCGAGGGAGGCAAAAATAACATCTTCCAGTTCGCGGACAATCTCACTTGGAATCGCGGGCGGCAGACGCTGAAGACCGGCTTTGACATTCGCCCGATGGTCTACAAGGGCCAAACTGGAGTGCCACGTGGATCGGCCAATTTCACTGGCCAGTATTCGGGATTAAATGGAAAAGCGAGCACTGCGTCGGCCGTGGCAGATCTGTTACTCGGCGCCACAGCGAATGTATCAGCGTCGCAGGGGGATAACATAGCCTACATGGTAAGTACCAGCTTCGGCGCGTACGTCCAGGACGATATCCGCGTTCGCTCGAATCTGACGGTCAATATTGGCCTGCGTTGGGAATACTACCAGCCTCCCGTGGATGTGAATGGCCAGGGTCGCCAGGTAGATTATGACCGTTTTGCAGGACAGTTCTTGCTGGTCAGCCAAGGACAGATACGTCCCGGAATAATCAAGCCGGATTATAAGAACTTCGACCCGCGCGTGGGGTTTGCCTGGACAGTGAGGCCGAAGACGGTTGTGCGCGCAGGGGCTGCGATGTTCGCTAACGGGATGAATCTGCAGGGCAATGAAGCGGTCTTTATGCACGATCAGGTCCCGTACCGTACGAGCATAGCCATTAACGGTAATCCGACTACTCCCAGCATTAACATGGCCACAGATGTGTTCCCTCCCGTGCCACCTTGTAGCATCGCTTGTTTTCCAAAACTGAATCCGAACCCTCTTTTATCGGGTTGGTTTTATGACCAAGAAGCGACAACGCCTTACGTAGAGCAATGGAACTTTGCCCTCCAGAGAGAAATCCTTCCTAACTTGATGTTGGAAACGGCTTACGTAGGATCACACGGTGTGCACCTTTGGGGACGCTACCAGCCCAATCAGGCCGTACAAGACGTGAATCTGAGCCAGCCGACGCCGAGCCAGGGCCGACGGCCGTATCCTTTTATCGGAAATATTACGGGGGACATTCCAGCGCTGAGCTCTTGGTACGATGCGTTACAGGTCAAGGCCGAAAAGCGCTTGTCACAGGGGCTACTTTTTCTTGCGTCGTATACCTACGCCAAGAACCTCGACATGCAGGCCTCGACCGCCGGAGATACATTCACTAATAATTACAACTGGGCTTTGAACAAAGGCCTCTCGCCAAACAACATCGAGAGCCGTTTTGTTCTGAGCGGGGTTTGGGAAATCCCGGTCGGTCAGCATAAGCGATTTGGGTCGAATTTTGGCCGGGCCGTTGACGCTGCGCTCGGCAACTGGAGCGTGAACTGGATCTGGAGCCTCCAAAGCGGCAATCCCATCGACATCCGGTCGAATGTGAACACCAACCTGGTCAATGGCGTCAGCCGGCCAAATAACATATGCGATCCCACGCTCAGCTCGGGATCGTTTACTGGATCAACAAGATTCCAGTGGATGAACACCGCCTGTTTCGTCGCGCAGCCTTTTGGAACAATCGGAAATAGCGGCCGGTACACTGTGGTCGGGCCGGGCCGCAACAACTGGGACTTCTCGCTGTTCAAGAATTTTGTGCTGTTGCCTGAAAATCGTATGAACCTGGAGTTTCGTACTGAGTTTTTCAACGGTTTCAATCACACGCAATTCATCGGCCCGGACAACTGGACCATACCGTCTGCTAACTTTGGCGTAATCACTCAGGCAGCTGACCCGCGCGAGATGCAGTTTGGACTGAAGCTGAATTTCTGATCAATAGCCATGAAAATTAGGGCGAGCGGCGGAATCGGTTTCTGGAACTGCGCGTGGTTATCACGACGCCAACTCATCCAGCGCGCGGCTGCGGCCGCGTCCTTCTCGGTGGTCGCGGAATCCTTTGCGGATGCACAGAGCGGCACAGGTAACGCTATCGGCGCAAATCAAAGCGCCGCCGATTCCAGCCACCAGACCACAAAAGAAGACTTCGTTCAGCTCATGACGCAGCTCTCCAATTGGAATCGCTGGGGCAAAGAAGACCAACTGGGCGCGGTCAATTTGATCACGCCCGCGAAGCGGAAACAGGCCTGGGGCTCGTGAAAGATGGCGAGTCTTTCTCTATGGCGCGTAATGCCGAAATGCAACCCGCGGTTGACAACCGGGCACCCATCGTTAGTAAAATGCTGCGGGTCGGCGCGGCGGCGTCCGCAACTGGCATCGCCAACACCGGGGATTCATTTTCCATCTCCTACCACGGCTACGCACATACTCACATGGACACATTTTGCCACTTTCTATACGACGGCAAGATGTTCAACGGCTATTCGAAGGACTTGGTGACCGAAAATGGCGCCTCCAAGAATAGCATTATCAATTTCAAGAACGGAATCATCACGCGCTGCGTCTTGATGGACATGGCTCGCCACAGGGGCGTCGATTACCTCGAACCCGGCACTCGCATCTATCCCGAAGATCTGGATGCTTGGGAAAAGAAGGCCCGCGTCAAGGTGGGTTCTGGAGACGTTGTCCTCGTGCGCACGGGCCGTTGGGCGCGGCGCGACGCCAAAGGTCCGTGGTCCATCGCCGATGCGGGACTGGCGGGCCTCCACGTCAGTTGCGCAAAGTGGTTGCACGCGCGCGACGCTGCGATTCTTGGTGGCGATGGCGCCCAAGATGCACTGCCCTCCGGCGTGGAAGGAATTTCACAGCCGATTCATACCCTGGTGCTGGTCGCGATGGGGATGCCGATCTTCGACAATTGCGATCTAGAGTTAGTCGGCCGAGAAGCCGAGCGGCGCAAGCGCTGGGAGTTCCTGATTACCGCTGCACCCGCGGCGGTGCCGGGCGCCACTGGATCTGTGCTGAATCCAATCGCTACGTTCTGAACAGAGCTGTGGAGTACGAACTGCATCCACTGACTGTCAAGGTAAACTGAAAGTCACCAGCTTGGAGCCGGCCGGTACGGCGACATACTGCTTTCCGTTCTTGCCCATGTAAGTAATTGGGACGGACGTAGCTACCTCCTCCAGATTGGCCGCCCATAGCGGTTTGCCGGTTTTCGTTTCATAGGCGCGGAAATAACGAGCACGATCCGCTCCAATGAAGATCAATCCCCCAGCCGTCGTGATCGGACCGGCGCCAGAATTCACACCGCCCGTCTGGAGGCCCGCGGGAACTCCGTCGGTCGTGCCAAACGGTATTTGCCATGCAATATCGCCGGTGTTGACATTCACCGCCGTTAGCCGGCCCCAAGGAGGCGCCCAGCAGGGCCATCCATGCACTGCTGTGCTGGAAACTAGCCTGCGATCGCGCCCGTAAAGCCTGGGTGATTCCGCTGGCGCTGCGGGATCTGCGTCCTGCTTTCGGATCATCCAAAAGCTGCCCGAGTCAGTCGTATTGATAATGTAGTAGCCCAGCTTCGGATCAAATGTTCCACCGCTCCACAGGGCACCGCCATTCGGACTGGGGAACGAAAGAGATCCCTCCGCCGACGCGGGAGTATATGGGCCGCGGTTGCTTCTAGGACCTAAGTTGCCCATTAGCTCGCGGCAGGCCTGCTCGTGTTCGGGAGTGATTTTGGCGATATCGTCGGCGGAGAAGCTCTGCCGGCCTAGCGGCGGCGGCTTGATCGGGAACGGCTGGGTGGGAGAATACCATTCGCCCGGCACGTCCCCTTTGGGCACCGGCCGCTCTTCCACGCCGTAGATCGGTTTGCCCGTCCGCCGATCGAGGATAAACAGCATGGGAAGCTTGGTCATCGCGCCAACGGCGGGAATCTGTTTTCCATCCTTCACCACGTCGAACAGGATAGGTGGAACCGGCATGTCGTAGTCCCAGAGATCATGATGAATCGCCTGGAAGTACCACTTCAGCTTGCCGGTCATGGCATCCACCGCCACCAGCGAATTAGCGAACAAATTCGCGCCCGGCCGATCCACCCCGTAATAATCGTTGTTGGCGGACCCCAGGGGCATGTAGAGAATCCCGAGTTTCTCGTCCGCTCCAAAAAAGGTCCATACGTTGACGCCGGAGACGTTCTTCCAATCGTCACCTTGCCAGCTTTCGTGACCGATTTCCCCGGGACGTGGTACTGTGTGGAACGTCCACACCAGTTTGCCCGTATGTACGTCCCAGGCGCGCACGTCACCGGCCGGGCCTTTACTGCCCGTTTCATCTACGATATGACCGCCGGTGATCACCAGATCTCTGAAAACAAATGGAGCCGATGTGATTCCCAAGTGCATGTTTGGAAATCCGTTCATTACTTCCGCAGTTTTCAGATTTACGACCCCTTCGTTTCCGAATCCGGGAATCGGTTTGCCGGTCTTGGCGCTCAGGGCGTAGAGCTCTCCCTCTTCGGTACCGAATAGAATTTCGGGCGGCGACGAATCGTGACCCGGCCAATACGCCATGCTGCGCATGTCCGCCAAGCCGTTGCCTGAATAGGATCCAGGAGCCGTGAACTCCCACAGCATTTTCCCAGTCTCCGGCTCAAGCGCGGCCAGGTGGAAGCGGGGCCATGAAATATACAAAATGCCGTCCGCTAGAAGCGGTATGGATTCACTCGCCCTGAACAGAGCGCCTTCTTTTCTCAACTGAAAGGTCCAGGCTGGAATCAGTTTCGACACGTTGCTGGTGTTGATCTGAGTCAGCGGGGAATAGCGCTGGTTGCCCGGATCACGGCCCGGCGCGGGCCAATCGTTTTGTGCCGGCATGCTCGCTGCAGCTACGCCTGTAACCACTGCTATCCTGCAAAGTCGCCTAAGCATTTTATCCTTTTTGATCCGCCTTAAGAATCGAAATAGCATCATCGCATTTTCATTCGATTACAGTTTTCCTCAGCGGAAGTTTGTCTTCACCAATGTGCGATCAATGGAAGCCAGTGTGGGCCTGCCGGTTTGCGCCATCGCCATGACAAGCTCACCTTGCAGGATTTCGTGAATCCGCTGTACGTCGGCGGCACCGTAGGCGGCGAGTCCCCAACGGGCTCCGCGGCCGATGCAAACGGCGTTTGCCCCTAGTGCAAGGGCCTTCAATATGTCAGATCCGGAACGGATACCGCTATCGAACAACACCGGCACGCGACCCCTTACGGCGTCCACTATCTCTGGAAGCACTTCCAGTGTGGAAGGGCCGTAGTCCATAGACCGGCCTCCGTGGTTGGAGACATAAACCGCATCGAAACCATGTTCGATGCAAAGTTCCGCGTCCTCGGCAGTTAGAATGCCCTTAGCCACCATGGGCACTTTCAGCATCGCCTTGACCTGCTCGGCGTATTTCCAGTTGTACCAAAGACGGTAATCGGGAACCCGATAAGTGCGCGGTCCTGGGGTGGGTGCAGCGCCGCGCCCGCCCCTCGGGCCGGCCGGAGACTCAGAAGGCCCCGCTGTGGTGAGATGGCGGTCGTGAGTCGTCCTCTCATAATAAGTAGCCTGCTGGTCTACCGTCATGACGACGGCCTTACCTCCAAGAGCCTGTACGTTCTCGGTCCACGCCTTCATGACGTCCATATCCCTTTTCGGGTAGAGCTGGAACCATAGCGGACCGGTTGCGGCGGCTGCAATCTTTTCCTTTGGCAGCGTAGCGGCGTCACTAACGATATAGGGCGTGTTCGAAGCAGCCTGAGATCCGCGGTAGGTGGCGGCTTCAGCTTCGCGGTGCAGCTGAATATGAGCCGAGGTAGGCGAGGTCATGATGGGAAACGCCATGGGTGTGCCCAAAACGTTGGTGGCAGTTTGCACGGTGCTCACATCCACCACGCCTTTCGGAATCAGCTCCACCCATTCGTAGGCTTCGCGATTGCGCCGCAGCGTGAATTCGCCTTCGCCGCCGTGCGCCATGTACATAAAGAAGTCGCGCGGCATTTTCGCGAAAGCTATCGCTTCGAACTCCGTAACGGTGGTGAGTTCGTCCATGCCCGGCACGCGGCTATGGTCACGGAAGGGATCCTGTTGGGCGTCGAGCAGAGCGGAACCAGCGAGCGCGCCGCCGATGCCGCCCAGCGCCGCTCGCCGACTCATTGAACTGGAACGCTTCATGGGATTTTCTGTCAGTTTTCTCAAGATCGGTCGTTGACGCTCTTTTCGCTGACGGGCAAATAACTCATCAATAACGATCGCGCAGTAACAACCTCGGTGAACGATACCAAATGAGAGCCATCTGGACAATAGCTCCAAAGAGCTATGTGGATCAGTCCAAAAATGACTGCATCATGAAACAATGCGAAGTGCTCTCAACCTTCAATTCAGAGTGCCAAATGGCCACGCGGATTAGGAGGGAACTAGTCGAGTGAGTATTGAGAGATTTCTGAAGGTTTTTTCAAGGCGACAGTCTCCTATGGTTGCGACAGTTATCTCCATGGGGCGCAGTGAGCTGCACGTAAGGATATCAGTCTTGCCAAGCGGGACACCGAACCGATTCAAGAAAACTGGCAATGTCGGACGAGTCATTTACCGAGATGTCGCTCTGAAAGGCATCGGGGAGATAATTGGATTTGGTAATTTGAATCCCGACGCACTCTACGTTTGGTCGCACCCGTGAACTTCAGAGTAATCACAAGTTGTAGCGCTCTCCTTCTCCTCTTGTGGGGCATGGGGCCAGCTTCGCTTTTGGCGCTTGATCCGCATCGTATGTTGACCCAATACGAACGTGCTGTATGGACCCAGGCGCAAGGCCTCCCACAGGACTTTGTCCAGGCTATCGCACAGACCTCCGATGGTTACCTGTGGCTGGGCACTGACGAGGGGCTGACTCGTTTCGATGGTTATGATTTCGTGACATTTACGAAGGAGGTGGGCGCGCTACCCACCAACACAGTTACCACGCTGGCCGCCGGAGCCGACGATACACTCTGGATCGGCACCCCCAATGGATTGTCTCGTTACCACAACCAACGGTTCACGGTGTTTACCGTGAGCAACGGGCTTCCGGATAAATCCGTCATGTCCATCTGCGAAGACCACAATGGCACAGTATGGATTGCGTTGGGCAATAATTTGGCCAGCTTTGCGAATGGGATATTTACGAACTACCCTATTGCACGTCTCCAGCCGCTGACCACCGTTAGTAAGGTTTATGAGGATCGCCACAACCGGCTTTTCATCGCCGGCATAGGTGGCTTGGTGGAGCTAAGAGGTCAAAGGTTCGTCCCAATTTTCGGTCCCAACGAGATGGGCGAGCAAACCGTGAGCACGTTAGTCGAGGATGTTCATGGTTCGCTATGGCTAGCTGGAGGTATCGGAATCCTGCGGCGTGCACCGGACGGCAAGATACGATTGTTCGATACTCGCGATGGGCTTCCCAGCCGGCGGGTCCGCGATCTTTGGCTGGACCGCAACGGAAATGTTTGGGCGGGCACGAGCGGCGGATTGAGCCGGCTTGAAGGCGACCGATTTGTCACGACACCTTTTGACAGCGGCCATGACCTGGACGTGCGTCGCTTTTTTGAGGATCGCGAAGGGAACCTGTGGGTGGGCACGAACAGCGGTCTCAACCGTTTACGGGATAATGCGTTTGGGATGTACGGCCGCGGCGAAGGTCTGCCAAGTGACCAGCCGATCGTGGTCCATCAGGATCGCAAGGGTGAGATCTGGGTGGGATACCACAACAGTGGTCTGGTCGAATTTCGCCAAAAGGGCTATCGCGTGTACACCATGCGGGACGGTCTGCCCAGCGATGAAATTATCGGGATCCGCGAGGCCCGCAATGGCGATCTTCTGATTTCTACCCGGGCAGGACTGAGCCGCATGCATGACGGCCACTTCTCGAACCTCGTTTTGCCAGGGTCTCAGGCGCACAGGCAGGTATTCGACGCGCTGGAGGACAGTCGTGGGCGCATTTGGCTAGCCGCTCCGCGTGGCGTATTTCGACTGACCGAGGAGGGATTCCAAAACGTCGCCCCCGGCGGCGGCCCACTCGAGAACTGGGCTGGGATACTGAGTGAAGGTCAGGACGGAATCATCTGGGCCGGAACTCTCGGAGCAGGTTTTTGGCGGATCAAAGGTAGTGATATCCGACGATTCTCTACCTCGGATGGCCTCGGTGACGACCAGGTCCGCTCTTTATATCAGGATCCGGACGGCACGCTCTGGATTGGCACTCTGAACGGCGGCCTGAGTGCATACCGTGACGGCACTTTCGTGGTTTATACCGCCAAGAGCGGGTTGCCGAGCGACAATATCTCACATATCGAAGACGATCGCAAGGGATCACTTTGGCTAAGCACGACACACGGGATCTCGCGCGTTTCGAAGCAACAGCTTCGCGAATTCGCCGCGGGCCACATTAAAATGCTGACACCCGTGAATTATGGACTCGGCGACGGACTCCGGAGTGCAGAATGCGCGCCCGGATATCCGGTGAGCGGCGGCGGGACTAGGAGCTCCGATGGCCGCCTGTGGTTCCCAACCACGAACGGCTTGGCGATGCTCGATCCCGCGGCGGTTTCCCATGGGTTCCCCGCGCCAGCGCCGCTGGTACATGTCCTGGACGTGATCGTTGACGGCAAGAACGTGAGGACGGGGACCAAAATCAATCCGGGGCCCCAAAATATCCAGTTTCGCTATACGGGCATCAACTTAGGCGCTCCCGAGCGAGTCGCTTACGATTACAAGCTCGAAGGGTTGGATGCCGATTGGATTTCCGCTGGCTCACGCCGCATCGTCAACTTCAATACCCTGGGTAAGGGGAATTACCGTTTTGTAGTGCGGGCTTCCGTGCCCGAAACGCCTTCCAGCGAGGCGGCTTTCAGTTTTATCGTCTTGCCGCATTATTACGAAACGGCATGGTTTTTGTGGCTTTGCGCCGCATCTTTCCTGGCAGCGATTTATGGCCTGTACTTAATTCGGTTGAGGCAGATCCGCAGCCGCTTCGCCTTGGTGCTGGATGAGCGCGCGCGCATGGCCCGCGAAATCCATGACACTCTAGCGCAGGGCTTCTTCGGAATTTCCTCGCAGCTCGATGCGCTGGAGCTGAAGATGACTGATGATGGCGATCCCTCTATCCGGAAACAGGATTTGACACGAAGGCTGAATCTGGCTCAAAGAATGGCTCGGCACAGTCTCACCGAAGCGCGGAGGTCCGTGATGGAGCTGCGCGCTTCCGAACTTACGGATTGCGACCTTCCTTCTGCGTTGAAGGCCGCAGCGCGCCATTGGGCGGCGGGCAGCTCAGCCGCCATGGAGGTCCAGATCACCGGCTCTCATCCGAACCTGCCGGAGGATGTCGAGCAGAACGTCCTTCGGATTGCACAGGAAGCCGTGACCAACGTCGTGAAACATGCCTCTGCGACGACCGTCTGGGTAGATCTCTATCTGGATCCGCAAACGTTGCAGCTTGTGATTCGCGACGACGGCCGCGGCTTCGATCCGTCGGGAGTCTTCGTGCTGGTGGGCGGGCATTTCGGACTGCTAGGTATGCGCGAGCGCGCTGAGCGCCTGGGCGGGACCTTGGAAGTTTCAAGTGAGCCGGGCGCCGGCACCGAAGTGAGAGTGAGTGTTCCGCTCGCCGCACAGAATGGGCGAAATGGGCTGCGGCGGTGCTGGTGGGCGCTGATGCGAACACCGGCGCGACCCGCGGACTCCTGATTGGACGCAATGGCCGTTGAAATCTTGATCGCAGAAGATCACTTGATCGCGCGCGCTGGTTTGAGTGCCATCATCAATGCCCAGCCGGATATGACCGTGGTTGCGGAGGCCAACAACGGAAAACAGGCGATAGCGCTTTACCGCCAATATCGGCCGGACGTCACGCTCATGGACATGCGTATGCCGGGCACCAGTGGCTACGAGGCAGCCAGCAAGATCCGCAAGGATTTTCCGGATGCTCGTATCGTGGCCCTCAGCACGTACGGCGGCGATGAGGATATTCGCCGCGCGTTTTTGGTAGGAGTGCAAGCGTACCTTACCAAAGACGTATTACACGATGAGCTGATTCACGCGATCCACACAGTGCATTCCGGCAGAGAATACTTGCCGGATGTAGTTGCGGCGGTGCTCGCGGGTCGGCTTCCGCGTACAGAGCTGAGTGCCAGAGAACTGGAGGTTCTAGATCTCATCGTGCAAGGCTTGAGCAACAAGCAGATTGCATTCCGGCTCACGATTGCTGAGCACACGGTAAAAAACCACGTGAAGAGTATCCTAAGTAAATTGCATGCGAGTGACCGCACGGAGGCGGCGACGGCTGCGATTCGTCGTGGAATTGTGCGCCTGGAAACCCAGTTGTCCAGACGCGACAAATAACTATGTCTTTCAGATGGAATTCGTTGCCCAGAATAGCCCTTATTAGCCATTGTTTCCGGTGGTCATCTTGGGCTATGCTCACAGGTCGGCAAGGAGCAGAGACGCTATATGTCACGCTTTGGTTTTCGTGCGATTGCATTGTTCCTCTTCTCAGTAGATAAAGATACGGTTAACGCGGGGTTGCCCGTGCTTGCCAAAGGGGTTGGGTTAATGCGTAAAACAGTCTGGTGCTTCAGGATCGCCTTGTTTGCGATGTTAGCAAGCTCCCTTACTTACGCTCAGAGCTCATTCGGAAACATTGTAGGAGGGGTTACCGATGCCAGTGGGGCATCCGTGTTCGGCGCGCAACTGACGCTGACTAATATCGGCACTTCCGCAAAGCGCAATACCGTAACCGGAACCGACGGTCTTTACCGCTTCCCTGACGTCACGCCCGGATCTTACAGGCTTGAGGTTCAACAGAAGGGCTTCAAGCGCGCGACCCGGGAGCCGATCAATCTGGAAGTCGGAGCCACTACCAAGATCGACTTCGCTCTCGATGTTGGCGCGGTGACCGAAAGCGTCCAGGTCAGCGGAGACACACCGTTGCTTCAGCCGGAAACGTCATCGCTGGGGGAGGTCGTCGAAAACCGTCTTGCCAACGAGTTGCCGCTGAACGGACGGAACCCGCTGAATCTGGTCGCGCTCGTTCCGTCGGTGGTGCCGCAAGGGCAATCCATGGGGACGGCAACCGGTGCCAACCCTCACGCCTTCGGGAACTATTCGATAGGCGGCGGCTTAGCCCAGCAGAGCGCCACATTCCTGGACGGCGCTCCGCTGAACACGGCCTACGTCAACGATACTATGTTGGTTCCCACCCAGGACTCTCTGCAGGAGTTTAAAGTCGAAACCAACAATCTGACGGCCGAATTCGGAAAATTCGCCGGCGGTGTTATTAACATGTCGACCAAAGGCGGCACCAACGACCTGCACGGAGGCGCGTGGGAGTTCTTACGAAACAGAGTTCTCAACGCAGCCGACTTTTTCAGTAATCGAGCGGGTCTCGAAAAGCCGCCGTTCACCCAGAACGAGTTTGGCGCTAACCTCGGCGGTCCGCTTTCCATCCCGAAGGTCTACAATGGCCGCAACAAGACCTTTTTCTTCGTCAATTATGAAGGGTTCCGGCTGCGCCAAGGGCAGACCTTTACGAATACGAATCCCACCGCCGCCGAGCGAACGGGCGACTTTTCCAACCTGCGCTCGGCCAGTGGCGCGCAGATACCGATCTACGATCCTTCGAGCACCGTGTCGAATGGGAACGGCGGGTATACCCGCACACCTTTCCTCAATAACGTGATTCCCGCCAACCGAATCAGTCAGACTTCGAGCCGGCTGCTCGCGCTCTACCCTTTGCCAAACGTTGCGGGGGTTCCCTTTACGAACGCCGATAACTGGACAGGAAACGCCCCCGTTGGCGGCAACAACGATGAGGTGGTGGTGCGCATCGATCAGAACATCTCGGACAATCAGCATCTGTTCGCGCGTTACAGTTACTGGACCAACCTCAACCTTCCCATCGATCCTTTCGGGACTGGCGTCTGCAAAGACCGCTGCGCCGAGAAGTTTAACACGAACAGCTTCGTGATAGACGATGTGTACGTATTATCGCCGACTACCACGCTCGATGTGCGGGGGAGCTTCCTGCGCTGGTCGTATAACCGCACTCCGAAGGTCACGAACGTCGATCTGACGCAATATGGCTTGCCCGCTTCCCTGAACCAGGAAATCTCCTTCCATGTTCTGCCGATGCCCATTGTCACTGGGTTTGACCAAAATGGTTTTTTTGGCGGCGATGGGGGTTCAAGCCAGATCTTCTCCTACGACGATAACGAACGCATCGCCAGTACCCTTACCAAAGTCATTGGAGTACATAGTCTGAAGTTCGGCGGCGAGTTCCTTCGGCAGACACACAATTACGGGCAGGACAACGACGGAGCCGGTAACTACAACTTCGACTCGGGTTTTACGTCCAACAGCCCGTTAACTCTCAGTGGAGGTTCGGGTTTGGCCTCCTACCTGCTCGGCGACATGAGCGCCACCACCGCCAGCTCACTCAACAACATCCTGTTCCCGGCGGGCGAACAGCTTTATCGGGGGCTGTACCTCCAGGACGACTGGAAGGCAACGAAGAAGCTGACGCTCAACCTCGGTTTGCGATATGAGCTTCCTGGTTCCTGGACAGAGCGGCACGACCAACTCTCTTACTTCGAACCTAATGTGGTAAATCCCGTTCTCGCGGCGGCCGGTCTGAACTACCCCGGCACCATAGGGATTGTCGGTTCCTCCACCCGCAGCGGCCCTTACAACATAAACCTGGATTATCACCAATTCTCTCCCCGCATCGGTCTTGCCTATCAAATTGACTCAAAGACCGTCATCCGTGCGGGCTACGGTATATTCTATATACCCAACAATCTTAACCAGGGGCTCATGCCGACAAATGACACGCTCAACGCCCACACCACCCCGGTGCTTGCGTCCATCAATGGGGGCGTGACCCCTTACGCTACTTTTTCCAATCCGTTCCCCAATGGGTTGGTCCTGCCGCCGGGCCAGAATATCGCCCTGGCTCAGTCGATCATCGTGGGTCAAACTACCGCCTCGCCGCTGACAACCAACCCATGGGCCTACGCTCAGCAATTTAATTTCAACATCCAGCGGGAGCTGGGCCATGGGTTCCTGCTCGACACCGCTTTCGCCGGGAACAAGGGTACGCATCTGGTAATCGGATCGTTCCCGATCAACAATCTTCCCGACCAATACATGTCAATGGGCAGCGCACTCCTGAAGTCGGTCTCGAATCCCTTCGCCAGTTTGGTGCAGTACGGTACCCTGTCGGCGGCGACCGTGACTGCCGAACAGCTGCTGCGACCTTATCCGCAGTATACGGGCGTGGCGCTTCCCTCATATAACAATGGCGACTCCGAGTATTACTCGTTGCAGGTAAAGCTCGAGAAGCGTTTGTCCAATGGTGTTTCCCTATTGGTCGGCTACACGCACGCCAAGATCATGTCGGACACGGAGACGAACTCGACCTGGCTGGAGCCCGGCGGAGTCGCCGGCTACCAGGATCCGACCAATCTGAAAGGGGAGCGATCGATTTCCTCGTTCGATGTTCCCGACCGCATGGTAATCGGATATAGCATCGACATCCCGGTAGGCAGGGGCCGAAAGTACAGCCTTCCCCGATACCTGGAGCCAGTGGCCGGTGGTTGGGGAATACAAGGTATTACCACCATCCAGAGTGGCCTACCGCTTCACTTTACCGTAACCCCGAACAATAGCTTTAGCTTTGGCACCACCCTGCGACCTAATGTCAGCGCGGGTTGCAACGAAAGCGCGAGCGGCTCGACTCCGGAGGCCAATCTGAACAAGTGGTTCAACACCTCGTGCTTCTCCAAGCCAGCGGCTTTTACGTTCGGCAGCGAAGGCCGTAACGATCCGAACCTACGCGGCAACGGTATCATGAACTTTGATATGTCGGTCTTCAAGGACTTTCCGTTCGGCCACGAGGGTCGGCGTTCATTCCAGTTCCGAGCTGAATTTTTCAACCTGTTAAACACCCCGCAGTTCAGCGCTCCGGGTCAGGTCCTGGGTACCGCGCAGTTCGGAGTCGTGAGCAGCCAGGCGAACAACCCTCGTCTGGTGCAGTTGGCGCTGCGAGTCAAGTTCTAGAGCCGCCGAAATTAATTGGCAGTACGCAAAGGTCACTTTAGATGAAATATTCCCGGATCGGATGTCGCATTGCAGCGAGCCTCGTGGTGTATGTGGTTTTGATTGCTCCGCTTGTATCGCAAAGCGCCAAAGAGTCCACGGATTGGCGGGTCTACAACGGGAGTCCGGGAGGCTCGCATTATTCGAGTCTGAAGCAGATCAACCAGAGTAATGTCGGCCAGCTTCAGGTAGCGTGGAGCTTCGATGCGGGCGATGGCGCGGGCACACTCGAAACGAATCCTATCGAAGTCAACGGCATACTCTACGGCAACACAACATCGCACAAGGTGTTCGCGCTCAATGCGGCGACGGGCAAGAAAGTGTGGATGTTCGACTCCGGCACGCCGGGAAGAGGTCCGAACCGGGGTCTCTCCTACTGGAGCAGCGGCTCGGACGAGCGGATTTTCGCGTCGGTCCAGCGTTATCTCTACGCAATCGACGCGAAAACCGGGAAACCGGTGGAAAGCTTTGGTAATGCGGGACGACTCGATCTGCAGGAAGGACTGAGAGGTAACACCTACGCGCTCGGGTGCCCGGTGGTGATTTACAAGGATCTCCTGATTGCCGGCAACCGTGCCGGAGAGTCGTCGCCGGCATCTCCGGGCGACATCAGGGCTTTTGACGCGCGGACGGGGAAGCTGCGTTGGACGTTCCACACAATTCCTCACCCCGGCGAGTTCGGTTACGACACGTGGCCTAAAGACGCCTGGACATACATCGGCAACGTGGGCGACTGGATGGGAATGAGTCTGGACGAGGAACACGGGATCGTCTTCGTCCCGACTGCCAATGCGGACGACGCTTACGTCGGGACGAATCGGCTGGGGGATAATCTGTTCGCTGTTTCGCTGGTCGCTCTGAATGCCGAGACTGGCGAACGGATCTGGCATTTTCAGACGGTTAAGCACGACCTTTGGGATCGCGACGTGCCGGCTCCGCCGACTCTCGTTACCGTTAAGCGGGATGGCAAAGACGTTGAGGCCGTCGCTCAGATTACGAAGACGGGCCACGTCTTCCTGTTTGAACGAATGACGGGGAAGCCGCTGTTCCCGATTGAATACCGCCAATACCCCCCGAGCGCGGTGCCCGGCGAAGTGACGCACGACACACAGGGGCTGCCCACGAAACCCGCCCCTTTCGCGCGCCAGCTGTTGACCGAAGATATGCTCACAAACCGCACCCCGGAAGCGCATCAGGCTGTTCTGGCCCGGTTCCGGCAATACCGCAGCGAGGGGCAATTCGTCCCCCCGAGCGTGGGCAAGGAGACGATCATGTTTCCCGGTATGGACGGTGGCGCGGAATGGGGCGGGGCGGCTTTCGACCCCGATACCGGTCTTCTATATGTAAATTCGAACGAGATGGCGTGGCTTTACAGCCTGGTGCAAGTCCCGCCACCGGGGGCGGAGACCAACGGGAAGCAACTATATAACAGCCAGTGCGCGAGCTGTCATCGCGAAGACCGGAAGGGCGCGCCGCCACAGATACCCGCCCTGGTTGGAATCGGCGACCGGATGCAACCGGCCGACGTGCGCTCGATGATTTTCTATGGCGGCGGACGGATGCCCTCATTCGCGACGCTTCCGGCCGAACACATTAACGCGATCGTTCAATATGTGACAACCGGGAAAGAGTCGGTTGTTTCGGCGCCGGTCCGGGAGCCTTCGCCCATCGACACTCCGTATCGGTCCGCGGGCTATCTCAAGTTTCTCGACCCCGATGGGTATCCTGCCATTACGCCGCCATGGGGAACGCTCAACGCGATCAACCTGAACACCGGGGAATACGCCTGGAAGATTCCGCTGGGAGAATATCCGGAGCTTGCCGAGAAAGGCTTGAACAACACGGGAAGCGAGAACTACGGCGGCCCGGTCGTAACCGCGGGTGGACTGGTGTTTATAGCTGCGACCAACTACGACCGGAAGTTCCGCGCCTTCGACAAAAACACCGGCAAGCTACTTTGGGAAGCGACTCTGCCGTTTCCGGGGAACGCCACGCCAGCGACCTATGAGGTTGACGGGCAACAGTTCATCGTCATAGCGACGAGCGGCAGCGGTATCCTCCATAATCAACGAAATACACGGGCCCGGCAGGCGGGTGCCAGTTATGTGGCGTTCGCGCTTCCGTCGAGTGATGCGCCAAAGACTGGCAAGCCCTGACAGGCGTCTACCCGGCCTGTGGCCGTTAGGAGATCTGCATGAATTTCACAAGTTTCAAGATGGATCGGGGTCTCATGAGTGTACGACGCAGAAGTGCGGGGAACACGCCGGTCGTCGTATTCGCATTGCTCACTTTCT
Organism: Bryobacterales bacterium; assembly: GCA_963779075.1. Lineage (GTDB taxonomy): Bacteria > Acidobacteriota > Terriglobia > Bryobacterales > Bryobacteraceae > Palsa-187. The sequence continues at coordinate 114,940 of CAVZWS010000002.1, read as the reverse complement.
GGGCGATGCCGGTCCGGGCCCAAAACTCCACCACCGCGGGGCAATTCACCATCGAGAGGCCCACACTGGCCTCGTTAGGGTTTGAGTGGCGCATCTCCGGGGATGACAACCGCAATGCCAGCGTGGAAGTCACCTATCGCCGGAAAGGGGAGCAGCAGTGGCATAACGCGATGCCTCTGCTGCGATTGAATAAGGAAGTGACCAGGGGCGGGGGAGCGCAACCGCAGCCCGGCGCGCCCGCCGCTCCGCCCGATGCAAACGATGCGGCAAGGCTCTCTGTTACGTACGTTGCGCCGAACATGTTTGCGGGGAGTATTTTCAACCTGGAACCGAACACCGATTATGAATGCCGACTGGCGCTTTCAGACCCGGACGGTGTGACTGGCGACAAAGAGAAGTCGGTGACCGTACATACCCGAAAGGAGCCGATGCCGGCAGAGGGCGGAACCGTCTACAACGTGTATCCGCCGGATTGGACGGGACCGAGAACCAGTCCATACTATATCGGGCTTATGGCCACGTATTTCCTGGCGGCGCCGAACATCGACTGGCAAAATGCCTATCCGCCGCGGGTGAAGCCGGGCGACGTGATCCTGGTACATGCGGGGACCTACGTTGCCGACCGGCTTCACTATATGAACGGACAGCCGCAGCCTGGTCACTTGAGCCTGGGCACCCTGTTCGACGGCACTTACTACCTGACCGCGAAGGGAACTCCCGACAAGCCGATCGTGATCAAGTCTGCCGGCGACGGAGAAGTGATTTTTGACGGCGCCGGCGCGCAGGTGCTCTTCGATCTGATGGCCGCCGATTATAACTATTTCGAAGGCATTACGTTCCGCAACGCGAACGTCGGGTTCTTGCTCGGACGGAAAGACGAAATGGGCGAGACCGGCTTCACCCTGAAACACTCGCTGATCTCCGATATGGGCCGCGCGATCCAGGACGACTGGTCGGGATCGAAAGACTTCTACATCGCGGATAACGTATTCCTCGGTCGCCACGAGCCGGAAAAAATGATGAGTTGGAGCAATAACTTCTGGGCGCAGTTCCCTGAATATCCGGAAGTCGTGGGAGGCAGCTTAGGCTCCGAATATGCCGTGAAGGTGTATGGCCAGGGTCACGTTGTCGCTTACAACTATTTTGCGGCCTGGCACGATGGGGTTGACGTGGCCACCTATGGAGTTCCGGATGGAACGCCAAACGAAAATCCCGACCGCGTGCCCGTCTCCATCGATTTCTATAACAATGATTTCTACAATATGGGCGACAACTGCATCGAGTCCGACGGCGGCTCGCATAACATCCGGGTCTTCCGAAACCGTTGCTTCAATTCGCCGGGCGGGTCTTTCAGCGCCCAGCCCGTTTGGGGCGGGCCGGTCTACTTCTTCGAAAATATCGGATACAACACGCCGACGTTCGGCTCCTGTAAGTTCTCGCCGGTTTCCGGTATTTACGTTCTGCAGAACACGTTCGTCGGCGAATGCCGCGGTGGGCCGATGGGCAACGCGCATTTCCTCAACAACCTGTTCTTAGCGCAGGGCGTGAACGGCGTGAACGGCGTTAACGGCGGTGGGCGCGGCGGGACGGCGACCGCGAGCAAAGGAATGCCGGTCCTGGGTGTCACGACGTTCACGAACTACTCGACGTCCGATTACAACGGGTTCCGTCCCAATCCTGACTTCGATGACGCCTTCGAATGGAACTCGCCGCCGTTCGGTGTCCAGGCCGACTTCGAGGGGCAACTGCAAACCAGGCGCTTCAAGACATTAGAGGCTTATTCTGAGGCCACCGGACAGGAGAAGCACAGTCTCCTGGTGGACTTCGGCACGTTCGTGAACGTAGGAATACCCAACTCCGACCCGCAGCACGTTTATAAGCCGGAGGATTATGACTTCCGTCTGAGGCCCGATTCGGCCGCGGTCGGCAAGGGCACGGTGATCCCCACGATTACGGATGGGTTTAAAGGCAAGGCGCCGGATTTAGGTGCCCTGCAGTCCGGAAAGCCCGTGCCGCGCTATGGACCGCGGACCCGGGTTGTTGGTTTACAGAAGTACGGTTCGACGTTCCGCGCATATACCGGGCCTCCACCGGAGGGAACGGTTCGGACGACTGCAAGTTCCTCCCCCGAAGGTGCGAAATAGCTCTTCGGGTAATTACGGTGAACCCTGACAAGCGTGCGTCCGGTCGGAAAGCAGGGCTCGTGGGACAAGAAATACTACGACGGGAGGGTTATATGAATCGAATCGCGTTGATCGGGCTGAGCTTTTTTGTTTTGTCTTCACTTCCGGCTCAGCCGCCCGCGCGCGCCGGCCAGGAACAGGCCCCGTTACCGTTTAAGATCGTCATGGTCGACCCATCTCTGAATTCGCTCGTCGACGTGACTCAGAATCTCCACTCCCTGGAGACTCCCGCGCTGAATGGGGAAGGCCCCATGTGGCGCGAAGGTAAACTGTGGTTTTCGGATCAGTGGGCTGGCCCCGTCTACTCCGTGACTCTCGACAGCAAGACGGCAATGATCGCGGAAAATGGATCCGGCGGGACGATTCACCCCGAATGGGGCTTTAATCAAGGACCGAATGCCGAGGTTCCCTACAAGGACGGCGCCGTCCTGATCATCCGTCAGGTGGCCCGCGACATCGCGATTTTCAAAAACGGCAAATTCACGCCGCTCATTTCATCCTTCGAAGGCCATCGGCTCAATTGCCCGAACGACATGGTCTTTTCCTCGAAAGGCACGCTCTGGTTTACCGATCCGCCCTTCTCCGTTCCGGGTCTGCGCCCAGGCACCGGTCCGACGGCGGATTCCCAGATGCCGCACCAGAGCGTCTATCGCTACAAGAACGGGAAACTGGCGCGCATGATCGACGATTTGGATCATCCCAATGGCATTGGCGTATCGCCCGATGACAAAACGCTGTACGTCGATACGGCTAGGCCCCAGCCGCGCCTTATCGCCTATGAAGTTTCCAAAGATGACGAACTCTCCAACGCCCGCGATCTGTTCCTGTTCCCGATGACAGACGAGAACGGCGCGCCGATTCGCGGCGCAGTGGACGGCATGAAAGTGGATAGCAAGGGCAACATCTGGGTCGTTTCACCGGGCGGTGTCAACATCGTTTCGGCCCAGGGGAAGCAACTGGGGCGCATCCAGTTGCCCTTCGGCGTTACCAACGTCGCATTCGGCGGCAGTGACATGAAGGACGTCTTCTTCACCGCGCGCAGCCATGGGATGGTCTACCACCTGAAGACGAAGGTGGCGGGACAGAGGCCGATTTACCAGAAGCCGTAACCCGTTTCAGCGGCGAAGATATAAAGATCAAATAGACACGACTGCCTTGCTGGGCAGAACGGGCCAGAAGCGTCGGCACGATGATGCCGTCTATCGACCTGCCTCCGAGGCCTGGCATCTCGCAGAGTCGATTGTGCGGGAACACAACAAGAGTCTCGTTAAGGTGATCAGCGAGTTAATTCTGCACGTCCGATCTGCCTGCTCGGCAGCAGGCTTCCGGTGTTTGCGTCGGGAAAACCACTCACTTCCGAGGGTGTACAGGCGTTGCTGACACGCCGCTGGCGAGGGTCGAGGTCAACGGCACCGGTGGAAACATGCTGGCTCTTTCCCCCGACGGCACGCGTCTGGCGCTCACGCTGCGCGGGGCAGACGGCAAGGCTTCGCCTCCACACCCGGATGTTTTCCGTTACCTCGTTTACCTCAATAACCGGGCTGCTGGAAAGGGCAGCGTGAAAACAATAGACTTATGTGACAGAAAACAGCGCCATAGACGCCTAAGTCATTTATTTACAATCGACGTTCATATTCCCAAGCTGGACGTCGCGGGTTCGAGTCCCGTCTCCCGCTCCATCTTTTCAATGACTTAGGAAAACCCACCGATTCCTCGTTACTCCGTTTACTCCGTTAAGCCTGGTAAGGCTCAAGCTGACCGTTTTATAGGTTGCAACTTTCGGACCACGGCTGCAGAGAGTTGGTTCACCGCTAACCGTTTCTGCGCCAAGTCTGAATTGGTGTACACCTCCATGCTGACGCCGATGCCATGCCCCCGCTGATCCGCAGCGACCTTGGGGTCGACGCCGTATTTCTTTGACAAAGTGGCGTTGGTCTTTCGCAGTACCTGGAATGTCGCCCAACCGAGGCCGACTTTCTCCAACCTCGGCTGCATCGTTCGCCGCCAAAGATTGTCGGTCGACAATGCCGTGATGAGGGCCTCGCTCGGGAACACAAACCCTTCCGGGCTCGGATCCTCCGCAAGATCGCCCCACTCCTTCAGTAACTCTGACGTCCTGTCGGAGAGTGCTACCTCCCGTGCCTTGCCATTCTTCGGCGTGTCGAAGACACGCTTGTAAACACGCTGCTCCACTGTGAGGGCGTATTTGCGAACGACTTTCCAGCGAAGGGCCAAGATCTCTCCAGGACGCATTCCTTCGAAGATTGCCAGCCGCGAAATCAGTTTTTCTCGCAGTTCGAAAACCTCGAGATAATTGTTCACCTCCTCTTCTGTCAGCGGGCGCATCGGCCGTCCCGGCTGACATTTCTTCGGAATCCTCAACTCGGCCGCCGGATTGTTCAGAATGAGACCATCCGACATCGCCAGATTGAAGATCGCGTTTAGGAACCACCGCAAGTGCTTCACGGGACTCTCCGACAGCTCCAACGCCTTCCGGTCGAGAAAATCCTGCAAGTCCTCGCGCCGGATGGCAGGGAGCAAATTTCTCCCGAACTCCGGGATCAGATGTGTTTTGACTATCTGCTCTGAAGTGCCCGCTGTGGATTCCTTCCAACTTCGACGACAAAACGGCAGGTACACCAAATTGATAAACTGCCCTAACGAATACAGTGGCTTTGGTCCTTGCCCAAGCCCACTGTTGATCGGCTGGAGAATGGCCGACAGAGCTGCTTCGGCCTCCCCCTTGCCCATCTGCGAGCAGCGGCACAGCACCTTCGACCGTCGGCTGCCATCCTGCCAATAACAAGCAACCCACATACGATGTCGCCCGTGTGTGCGGACCTGTAGGCTGCCTTTCTGAAAACGCTTTCGACGCATTTGTTAGCCTCTTTTTTCCTGCGTCAAAGGCTTGGACTCTTGGCACGATCCTGACATTACCATTACTGCAGCTACTCCTGACCCGCCATTTCTAGCCACTCATCCAACCACTCGCACTTAATCAAAATGCGCCGGCCTACGCGAGCATGTCGCAACGGCGGCACGCCGGGCACTTTGCGATTGATCACATTTGATACATGCGCTTTTGAAACCTGCAAGCGCGCTGCTGCCTGCTTGAGCGTCAACACTTTCGATTGCTCGTTCGTGTTAGACATTTTGGTTTTAAGGCACTGCTGGCTTAGTGAAAAGCTATTGATAAACTAGTTTCGCCATGGCTTTACCGGGGAAGCCGGTGCTCCCGAATGAGCGGATGTGAGATATTCGTTCCGGCCTCACCCTTCAGGCGCCGCGTTGTCTGGCTGCCGGCGTTAAGTCCGAATTTGTGAGTTCGCCGACGCAGAAACCGAATGCGGCGAGTGTTGCCAATACCGATGAACCGATCCAAATCTAAGGCGAGCGCTTCATCGCTTGATAGAACACGGCAGCAGCGCCCGTGCTCATTACGGAGCTCGATAACGTTCGGAGTGCGACCGATGATTACGCGCAGTTCCTGATCCTGGAAAAGCATTTGCTTAGATACTCCTTTGGCGTCGACTCTCCCGATGACCCCAGGGCGAGGGGAGAAATCATAGCTGCCATCTCTTATTTCGTTATACTAATTCCCGTCAAAGATGCAGTTTTTCTAAAATTGCAACATTGCCCCGAATCAGGCTCCTATCAACCGCACCTAGCGCGCCTAAAAGGCCAGCAATAGGGCTTCGAAGCGGCACTCCGGTCTGAAAAACGGACAGTCGTTCCGCACCGATACGAGCAAATGGGAGCTAGCCCACCGTTGCGAGGTTATTGGCAGCTGTCAGCTACAGGATGCAGTAACACTCCGGTGGTACCATACCCGCATGAGCCTGCCGTTCGATCCCAAACGCTTCCGAGCTTACGAGATCGAGTTCGGTGCGGCCGGACAACGGCTCGGCTGCAAGTTCCTGATTTTCGGAGCAGCGGGAGAGCGTACCGTTTCGGCTAGCAGGATCGGCACCTGGCGCTCCCTATGCGCAGCACCAGCCCATAGAGTGCCTATCCGTCCAACCCAAAAGGTGGGCATTGCCGCCTAGAAAGGCCGCGCGGCGATACGAATCTAGAGGACGTGTTCGGGGTGTCAATTCGCTGCGGGGGATAGGGGACGGCAGGGCTTGAAACTGTACCCCCCTCCAAAGCGGGAGCGAGCAACAGAGCAATCGCAAGAAGTTGCGAAGATCTCACGTGTGCCTGAGCCTTCGCGTACGGTGCCACTGATTCAAATAGAACAGAATTCAGCCGTGAATTACATCATGGCTCCTCTTGAGGAGCACTATGACGGCGGGTTCGGCGCGATGGCTATAGCGTTCCGGCAAGCTGCCCTCGTGTTGTCAAAGACCTCGAAACCGAATACTTTTTTGGATCATCTGCCGCTCAGCTACCTGCTCAGGCACTGCGTAGAGCTGTACCTGAAGTCCGGAATTGTCATTCTCCATCGCCGTTTTAAACTTTCTTTTGGTGAGGAACCTTGGAACGGCATGCCTATGGTGTTGAGCGGCACCGAATGGAAACCTTTCCAGAAGGTGCACAGTGTAGCTACGCTATTCGGTCACTGGGAAAACCTTATAACCCCAAACGCTGTTGCCATTCAAGATGCGTGTCAAAACAAACCTGATTGGACCGTCCCGGGCGAACTCCGAGAGTGGATCAAGATCATCGAAGGAGCCGACAAGACCAGTACGTTCTACCGATACCCATCCACAGAAGACTCTAAAGAAAATGATAAGAAATCATCCTTCAAAGAAATTCCCGTCCAGGAGATCTTTGAAGTGTTCCGGTTCAGCGTGAAATGGAGTAGAGGCGTTTTCCGTTAGTGTAAATTCCGCCCTTCGGGCGGGGATTTTCAAGGCATCTGGGTCTTTCGATCCGATGATGGATGAACGAAGCGCGAGAAGTTGGTTCCCGCGCCTCTGGTCATCGTCTCGATGAGCCCACCAGGCTTATCCCTCGGCATGGTTGCATCCCTGCAGAGCCCGCTTCCGTTTCCCCTGGCAAAATCATTGTAACTCCGTGTTTCATGCGGCCTGCTGGCGGCGCAGTTGACGCTGTGCGCGCGCCGCTTCCAACTTCCCGTCGCGCTCGACGTGGATCTCAGTCTGCCGGCCCGCGAGCATGTCCGCCGGAGTCACGAATCCGATGGCGCTGTGCAACCGCACCTGGTTGTAGTGATCCACGTACTGCTGGATCAGGCGGCGAGCATCTTCCGGAGACAGCGGCGTTCCCGGCCGGATGCATTCACTTTTCAGCGATTTATGCCAGCGCTCCAGTTTCCCGTTCGACTGCGGATAGTACGGCGAAGTCCGCACGTGCGTCATGCCAGAGATGCGGATGAACTCCTTGAAGTCCTTGGCGAGAAACTGCGGCCCGTTGTCGGAAATGATCCGCGGCTTGGCTTCCGGATACTGCTCCTTGGCCCGCTCCAGAATGATCTCGATGTCGGTCTCTCTCATCGACTCGCGCAAATCCCAGTGCACGATGAAGCGGCTGTAGCCGTCCAACACGCTGCACAAATAGTAGAAGGTCCCGCTGATGTTGATGTAGCAAATATCGATGTGCCAATGCCCATGCGCTTGTAACGGCTGTTCGAACCCCGTCCCTTTCTTCGACGGCTTGCCCTTCCATCTCGACAACAGCCCCGCTTGTCCCAGCACCCGCCACACGCTGGACGGGCTGACCGCAACCACGTCTTGATCCAGCATCATAAACGTCAGCCGACGGTAACCTTCCAGCGGATTCTTCAGATGAAAATCGACGATCGCCTCCTTCTCCCACTGCTCCAGCCAAAAGTCCCGGGGAACCCATCCGTTGTGCTCATTCCTTTGTCCGTATCGCTCCCGCCAGTCATAGAACTTGCTGGCTTGGATGCTGAGCCACTCGATGAACCGTCCGGCGCCGATCCCGGCCTTCTCGGACCAGCGCCGGACAAAATCCACGATCTGATCCCGCACGTCGTGCGGAACCCAGACTCCAGTCAGAGTTCCCCAAGACTTTTTTTTAGCGCGAGATGCTCCGCCATCAGCTCCGCCAGAACCTCATCCTTGGTCTGAATCTTTTTCTCCAGATACTCGATGCGTTCCTGCTCGGCCTGGTGGTTGGGTCTGCTCTTGTGGTGGAAGGCCGCTGGCCCGTTCTCGAAGAACTCCTTCTGCCAGCGGTACAACACGGTCGGCTGTAGCCCCAGTTCGTCACACAGCGACGAAACCGGCTCCTTGTCCAATAAATGCCGCCTCAGGATGGCGACTTTCTCTTCTGCGGTGTAGTGCTTCCTTGGTTTCTTCAAGCGTTCTCTCCGTTATCTTAACGGTTGAACGCCCTCTCCATTTCCAGCTGAGGCGGGACAAAAGCCGCACCACCAGATGGGAAGCCAGTAACGGCTTTCATTCTTAAAGCCGACGATAGTGTGTTCACGCGCAGCTTCGTCCTCGATCGTTCCACCGAGAAAGAAGAAACCGAAGCCCTAGAAAAGACTGCCCTCATGCTCGATGAGTTCCACGCCATGATGCGATTTGAACTCACGGATGGATGGTAGAGCGGTTATCCAGTTGAAGCATGATACGAAATGCGCGGTACTGGTCTTCAATCGAAATGTAAACTTCACCGACGTTCTTGAATCGATTGTAGCGACCGTGCCCAAGCATCCCAACTTCAAGCGCGAGCAGGGCAAGAGCAGCGAGACGTCATTCAAGTACATATTTGGTCATCCCGATGATGCAAACCGAGAGTTGATCGTCACGGTAATGGCTTTCAACATTCCCAGTAAAAACTAATTGCTATGAATCCTTCAGTGGAACAGATCGCCCTTTGGCTGCTTTCAATCCCGCTGGCGCTCTTCGTTGGCGGCTTTCTCAAGTCCTACATGAGCGGCAACCAGGCCGGCAACGCACTAGTTTTGTCGAGCGTCAGGAAAAAGAGCGATTGAAATCTGTCCTTCAGACACCTGTCCTTAATGGCCAGTGCTTCTGCGCCGGTCCACGGGGTTTCGCCCCACGGTTCGCGATAAAGAACTACGACTACGCGGAACTGTTCAAGGAAGAATGGCGCGCGCATCGCCTCTAGTCCGTCCATTCCGGCCAGCACCTCCTGGCTTCTCGGATAAAAGAAGACCTCCAGCTCATTGCTCAGCGCGTTATGAAGCGCGGCGGCAATAGGTTCGTCAGCGGACAAAAAGGAAATTGCGACATCGAATCTTGGCTGCGCCATTCTCGCCCCTGTCATGTTTCAGGCTACCGTTGAGCGCTACCCTACGTGCGCACGGCCTGAGTCTCATTCCCCGATCCTGGTGGCCGTCCAAGTGTGGGCTCACGTCACCCAAGCCAAGACCCTTTTCGAAGCCGTAGCGATCGCGCTCGATTGGCCGACGCTCACAAAATGAACGGTAGGGCTGTTCCGGCGCCGCGCGTGGTTACAACGTCCCGGCGAGCAATTTGTCGTGCAAGAGAACATAGGCAAGCGCATCGAGGAGGATCAGGTACTTGAGGCTAATATCGCGATTCTCGAAACCCTTGAAGACGCCGTGAGCGATGCCGTGCCTTGTGACCTCCTTCCCGGGGTCGGCGATCTTACCGGTCTCGGCGAGGAATGTGCCGGTCTCGATGAAGGTGAAGATTCGATCCAACACTGGCCTCGGAAACATCAAAACACGCCGTGACAGCACCAGCGCCTTGAGATCCGCAACGCAAGACTCAAACTTATACCTCAGTGTTACATTCTCGCGAGTCAGATAGTCCTTCACGATCCCTTCGAAATGCGGGACGAGAATGTAGATCGATGCCACATAATCACCGGCAAGATATTCGTCGATCGTTTTTGTCACATATGGAAGGCGGTCGCCGAAGAATGCTGTTTCAGACCAGAACGCCAATCTCTGTTTCCAGTAGGTCTCGTCGTACGACGAAGCAACCACGTCGGCAAAATCTGCTTCATGGATGCTACCCGGGTGATTGAGGACATGCCACAGAACATTGGGATAGTGCCCAAGTCCGGGAGGCCAGTTCGCGTCCGCCAGCTGCTTGTACCCTTCAATCGGGCGCATTGTCTTGAGTAAATGGTCCGCTTGGGCCATCTCGGCGAGTGGATAGAGAATTGAACTCAGTTCTGGCGCGCCACCAGGCCCGGAAGGGGCATTCGGCGTGAAGTCAAAAATCGTGATGAAGTTGAGGAAGCTCGATCTGGCAAGGAAGAATGCGGCGGGCTTGCCGTTCACAGTTGGCGGCTCGAGATAGCACTCGGCTGGGTCGACGTCGGCGAGCGCAAGGGGCTCCCCACCATTGACGGGCCGATTCACCTTCACCTTCGCGAGGATACGGACGTCTTCGTTGATTTCAACACGGTTCAGCCCATCACCCTGAAGAAGCCTGAACTGGGATACCTGAAACGGTAGTTCGGATGCGAGGATTGTGCCGGCAGCAACCCTTGCTTCTATTTCCGGGACAACGAAAAGCCTGAGCATTTGCGACATCGGCCTGAACGCCATCAGCAAGGAGCGCGAGTCCCTGGCCCGCGCGTCGAAGGATAGGGGCAGCACGCCGTCAACCGCAGAAATGAGTGCCTGCGTCTCGTCGCTCATTCCTCTTCCTCGTCAGGCGCGTCATCACTCGAATGCGACGGCACATGCCCCATGCTATCAAGCGGAGATGAGTTCCGATTCAAAGTCCAACTCCTGCCGCCGCGTTTCCCTGAAACAGCGATCGTTCGCGAATGTAACGCGCACCATGGCAGAGCTTCGGTATCCGATCCGGTTTACGTGGTTTCACCGATTTCACTATTTCTGAAGAAAAGGTGACGGGTAGAAGGAAGTTTTGGCGGTTGGCCTCGTCAAATAGCTTGAGGCTGGACTGGCTCATGAAACGTGATTTCATTCTCTACGTTGTTTACTGCATCGGCTTTACACTGATCGGGCTACTCATGGCTATTGGCGCGATTTCTTCGCGGCTTCGCACGCTTCCGCTTGGACTAATCCGACCCATAGCGTCAAGTGAAACGGGAAGCCGAAGAACGATGGTTGGAAAGAGCGGCATCACACTAGAGCATGAACCGACTCGATCGGCTGGCAACCGGTGAGAAGCGCGCCGAACGCTACTCCGAGCACGGAATCGGCACGAGAAACACAGCGGATGCTCCCCGTAAACCCTATTTTGGTGCGCACCAGGCGCGGCACGTGCGAAGATCGGGGCTCAGTTGGTGGACGGCACCGCTGGGAGCGAGAATCGCCAACGTCGGCGCTTCGGACCACAGATCCGACTATACGGCTACTCTCAACTTGATCACATCGTTCGGCGCGTGAACCAGATCTTGTTTCGTACCAAGATACCGTTCAGTCGTTTGGACCGAAACGTGACCCAGCAGCATCTGGATCTGCTCAAGCTCGCCGCTAGCGGCACGACATAATCAGCACACGCACAGCGGAGACCGTGTGGGAGCGATACCAGGTGTCGGGTCAATGATTTGACCTATGCTTGAATAAGCGTGCGCTGTGACTTCGCAACAGATCCTTCTCTTCCTGCTCGTTCCCTTGGTTAGCTTCGCCGCGTACGCCGTCCTCCGCCGTCGCCACCATTGCGTGCACAATAATCCGCTCTGTCGCCGCGACCGCCCATGCATTGCCTGTTACCGTGAACTCTTCAAGGGCGAAGGGAGCGGAGACTCCTAAGCAACGGGAGCCGTCGCGACGATTGAGCTGGGACGAATTTTTGGCTTACCAAAGAAGCGATTGGGCCCTCCGAAGCGCAAAAGTCGGGCGGGCGATCAAGCGAGGATTCGCTAGACCGCCACTCTCAACTTGATCGCATCGTTGGGAGCATGGACCAGATCCTGCTTCGTGCCCAAGTACCGTTCAGTCGTTTGCACCGAGGCGTGGCCAAGCAGCAGTTGAATCTGCTCAAGCTCGCCGCCACCGGCGCGGCATAGCTTGGCGCAAGTACGGCGAAGATCGTGAGGGGCGATGCCAGGGACTCCTGCCGCCTCGGCGTAGGGCTTGATGAGTTGCCACACGACCTTCTCACCCAACCCGGCGCTTGCTACCCGGTCCGCGCGATTGACGGCACGGAAAACGTAACCTTCCGCGACACCGGCAGGAGACGTCCACGCATCAATCGCCACCTTCACCCATGTCGGCATCGGTGCGGTACGGACCCGGCCGTGCTTGCCGACCAAATCCACGATGCACCAACGGCCATCGCGTTGCTGGAGGTGGGTGAACGTCAGCGCAGCCACCTCGGAGCGGCGCAAGCCGCAGCCCAACAGCACGGCCAAGATGGCGCGGTCGCGCAGGCCGCGGACAGTCGTGATATCAGGTGCGCTCAGCAGAGCCTGCGCCTGCCGGAGCGAGAGCCAGTTGCCGACGCGGATGCCCTGCGTTTTGGCGCTCTTCACGCGATTGATGCCGGCGGCCAGCTCAGTCGCCAGCAGGCCGTTGTCCGCCGCTTCGGCAGCCAGTTTTCGGATTGCCGACATTCTAATAATGATGGATGACGAGCCGAGGTGACGATCTTCCAGGGAAACCCGCCATGCGCTCACTGTCGCCTTGGTGAAACCAGGCCTTGGTGCCTGCTGGAACCAAACCATAAACTCATCGAGCGCCATGTTGTAAACGCGCTTCGTGATTGGGGAGGAGACGCTGTCCAGGACGAGCGTCTTCAATTTCTGCCACTGTGCAATCTTTTCTAGGCTAATCAGTTCATTCATTTTGGGTCCCTGATATTGGGTATTATCGGTAGCGTCATGAGGACATTACCTCGTTGTCGCGGGAACATCAAGATGCGAATGCGATTTGATAGCTCCGATGCTTTTCGAATGCGCCGTCATCCAGGGGCCTTTGACCTGGCAAGCTTTGTTACCATGGCACGTGTCTACCCGACAACATGCTGGCTTTGGGCCCGCTTCCCCGGATGTTCCTGAACCCTCACTCGCAGAACGCGCGCGAACCCTAGCCTCGCTTGGTAGGATCGGCAGCTTGTCGACGCATTCGAGGAAGTTTTCGGGATTTCCCTTCGGATCGATGATGCCTTATGCGGCCGACAATCTCGGCCGCGCCGTCTTTTTCATTAGCAGCATGGCGATGCACACCCAGAACCTGCAGCAGGATTCGCGAGCTAGCCTTCTCATCACCCAGCCGGATGTTCCCGGCGATCCCCTGGGCGTCGGCCGCGTGACGCTCTTGGGCGCCGTTACGGAGGTACCCGCCGCGGACGTTCGTGAACTATATCTTTCACGCCACGAAAACGCAAAATACTGGCAGGACTACACCGACTTTGCGTACTACCGGTTGGAGGTCTCCGGCGTTTACTTCATAGGAGGCTTCGGCGTGATGGGGTGGGTCTCCGCCGATGACTACGCAGACGCCCGACCGGACCCTCTAGCTGAGGCCGCACCGGGAATCATCCAGCACATGAATGCTGATCACGCCGATGCTCTCCGTCTGATTACCCGCCGGTTTACTGGCGAAGCCGCCGATGAAGCCTCCATGACGGCTGTCGATCGCCTTGGATTCCATCTCCGGCTTAAGTCCGGCGACAGGATTCACGGCCGGCGCGTGGCTTTTTTGCAAGAAGTAGAAAGTAGTGACGACGCCCGGACTGCATTGGCAGAGATGGTCCGGCAAGCACGATCTCCTGAGGCGGTTTAATTGTGGGCAGAGATTTTCCTCTCGGGCACCCGCCTGAGTAGGGATTGCGGAGCGCAGTGCCGATGACAGGCCGCAACTACACTGCTCTAGTGCACTGAGTCAGAAGTCCGCATGCAAAAGCGGGCGATCTTTTTGAGGATGGAGTCGGCGTCGGCGGTCCAGGCGAAGGGCTGAGGGTTTTGATTGTGGAGGAGGAGATAGTCGCGGATGGCGGCCTCTAACTCGCGAACGCTGCCGAAGGTGCCGCGCCGGATACGCCTGTCGGTAAGCAGGCCGAAGAATCGTTGGACTTGATTGAGCCAACTGGCGCTGGTTGGGGTGAAGTGCACATGATAGCGGGGATGACGTGCAAACCAGCGCTTCACTTTGGGCATCTTGTGAGTGCCGTAGTTATCCATCACCAGGTGAATATCGAGTTGGTCAGGGACAGCTTCGTCGATTCGTTCCAAAAAGCGGAGGAACTCCTGATGGCGGTGACAAGACCCAATTACTTTCCCGGTAGCTACATCGAGAGCGGCGAACAGTGAAGTGGTTCCGTTACGGATGTAATCGTGAGTTTGACGAGCGGGCAGGCCGGGCCGTAACGGCAGTACAGGACGCGTTCGATCCAGGGCCTGGACTTGGCTCTTTTCATCCACACACAGCACCAGAGCCCGTTCCGGCGGGTTCAAATACAAGCCCACGATGTCCCGAACCTTCTCGACGAAGAACGGATCGGTGGACAGCTTGAAGGTCTCCACCCGGTGCGGCTGCAACGAGAACGCCCGCCAGATGCGGGATATTGCGGACTGCGACATTCCTGTCGCCTGTGCCATGGTTCGTGTCGACCAGTGCGTGCCCTGCGAAGGCGTCGTTTCTAATGTACGCGTGATAAGCGCCTCCACTTGCGCATCCGAAATCTTGCGCGGAGTGCCTGGCCGAGGTTCATCGGCCAATCCCTCCAGACCGCTGGAGCGAAATCGCTCCCGCCACTTGCACACCGTTTGATCGGTGATGCGCAGTTGACGAGCCACCTGTCGGTTCTCCATCCCGTCGGCGCAACCCAATATAATGCGTGCCCGCATCGATAAACGCTGCGCAGTTTTAGGCCGCCGGGCCCACTCCTGCAGCTTGACGCGATCCTCTTCACTCACCACGATTGGCTTGGTTGGTCGACCCATGCTGGTTGGATTCCCAGCATAACAAGCAGGTTCCTATTATTTATACTAACTTCTGACTCGGGACACTAGAGCCCGAGTAGCCGCCGAACTCCGACAATGCGAAGATGAAGGCATGGCCGAACTGATCTTCGAGGTCACGCAGGAAACCGATGGCGGCTATTGCGCCGAGGAAGCCTTGACGGGTGACCGCGATGCGAGATGCAGCGGCCACAGGCAATGGCAGGCCCCTTGGCTCGGTTGTAGCTCTGGTGAGGGCACACCTCTGGCTCCTTCCTTCTCCTTTGCAAGATCACCGCCTCTGTCGCCATCCTTCCATCCGCATTGTTGAACGAGCCGTTTAGGCTCTATGCCAGTTGGGCGTTCTCGTTTCAGTGGGTGCTGCCATCTGTGTGTCGACCTCGATCTCCCCAGATGCCCAGGGAGTCCGATCTTGGACATATCCGCAGTCACCCGAACTCGGCGATTGATCTTTTCAAACTTCTTTGCCACCGCGGTTATTACGCCGCTGCGCGTTTCTCCTCGCGATGATTCCGGAGCGGTTCGTACACCTCCCCGCTCACCCACAGCTTGTGCAGCAACACCGCCAACTTCCGAGCCACCGCAACCACAGCGCGCTTCTTGGCATTGCGGCCTCCCCGTTCAGCTAGCTTCAGCCCCCATCGCCGCAAGTCGCTATCTTTCCCAAACGGCCCCAGGATATAGTGCGCGCCTTGCACCATCATCGTTCGCAGGTAGCGGTTTCCTTCCTTGCTAATGTGCAACTGCGGTTGACTGTTGCCGGAGTTCCTCCGCCCTGGACGCAACCCTATATAACAACCCAGGTCCCGACTCTTTCCGAATCGATGCGGATCGTCCACCGTCAGCACGTACGTCAACGCGATCAGCGTTCCGACACCATTGACCTGTTGCAGTTGAGCTACCTCTGGGTAGTGTTGCTGCGCGATCTTTTCGATCTCATGGTCATAGTGCTGGATTCGCTCGGTCAGCGATTGTACTTCCTGAAACAGTGGCTCCAGGGCGGTTCGCAGTTCGGGACCTCGTTCCGCTGCCAGCTCCTTGCGGATCTGTTCGGGATGGCACTTCCGCAACCGTTCTCCGTAGGCTTTCGTCAACCCTCGGATCGCATTCACCAGTGCTGTGCGCGCCCCCACTAACACTGCTCGGGCCCGAATCCGTGTCAGAGTGCCTGACCCTAGATATTTTCACCCTGGGCGACACTTGGGATGATCTGCGCTCCAACGTCCGCGAAGCCGTCCGCGCCTACTTCTTCGATCAAGCTATTCCCGAGCGCGTCCGTCTGCACCTGGTCCGTGACGAAGTGTTCGCGCCCTTATGAAGACACCCCGCGGCTTGGCTGGCGCATGCGAGAGGATCACACTACCCGCGAGCGCTACAATGAATCATGCCGTCCAGCACCTACCACGTAATGCCCGCCCAGAAAGGCTGGGCTCTGCGCAAGGCCGGCGCCACCGACAGCAAGACCTTCACCACTCAGCGCGAAGCCATCGAGGACGCTCGTAAGCATCTCACCAGCGCTCCCGGGCAAATCGTCATCCACAACGCCGACGGGAACATCCGTGACGTTGAATTCTACAAGCTCCCCCGGATCCAGCCGCCTCCCCGGATCAGCCGTCTCAAGGCCAGGAAGATCGATCGCGCCCTTACCTCGATCCTCTTCGACCGCGCTTCTACTTAACGAACTGACTCGTGGCGAAGACCTACGTCAGAAGCAAAGACGTCTTCATCAACTGCCCCTTCGATTCGTCTTACCAGCCCATTTTTCATGCCATCGTCTTTACCGTTTCCGAGCTCGGCTTCCGCGCCCGCTGCGCCCTCGAGCTAGACGACGCCGGCGACACCCGCCTCGACAAAATCACCCGCATCATCGGCGAATGGAAATATGGCATCCACGACATCTCCGCCACCGAGTTGAACCCCGCAATCCACTTGCCCCGCTTCAACATGCCTCTCGAACTCGGCCTGTTCCTCGGATGCAAGCGCTACGGCTCTCCCTCCCAACGCAGTAAATCCCTCCTAATCCTTGACCGCGAGCCGTACCGCTACCGCAACTTCATCTCCGACGTTTCCGGCCAGGACATCCACGCCCACGGCGCCGACGCCAATCGCGCCATCATCGAAGTCCGCAACTGGCTGGCATCCAAGGGAGGCATCTTACCCGGAGGCGCGACGATTCAGAAGCGCTACGCACGTTTCATGGCTATGTTTCCCGCCATGTGCCAGGCCCTAGCGTTCGATTCTGACGAACTCACCTTCACCGATTTATCCTTGGTCGTCAACAGATGGTTGATCTCAACCCGATAACTGATGTCAAGGACCCTAAACCATGCCTCGTAAGTACTCGCTCGTCATCGAAGGCGTTTCAATGGGCTACAGCGCCTACGTGCCGGAACTCCCCACCATTCTCGTGACCGGCCGCTCCGTCGAAGAACTGGCCGACCGCGCCGCCGAAGCGATTCGGCCTTACCGGGAGAGCGTCCGCACCTCGCCGTCTCACCGGAGCCATGATTAAGCACTTCTACGAGATGCGCGTTACCTGTCAAAGTGCGATAACTTCCGAGTGGGCCGTGATTCAGAACTCGCTTAGCTAACGGCCAGCATGGATCACCTTCCGCGGACGGTCCGCCGCCAGTTGGAGGCCTAATGATAAAATCGCAAGGAGTTTTTTCGGAGCTGATACGTCAAGGAAGGACAATCGTGGATAACTTCGTGACAATCCGGAACCGGCACACCGGAGAGATCCTGCGGCTGAGCCGAGTGCGCGACGCCCAGGGCCAAATCGTTTTGAACCTCGACGGGTCCCTGCCGCCAGGAACGAGCGGCCCGCCTCTTCACGTGCATTTCCATCAACGGGAGGAGGGCCAGGTGAAAGCCGGAACACTCGGCGCCCAAGTCGGAAAAGAGAAGATCGTAGTGCCGGCCGGGGGGACCGCAGCCTTTGCCGCCGGCACTCGTCATAAGTGGTGGAACGCCGGCGACGATCTCTTGGAGTTCAGCGGCCAAGCAATTCCGGCGGTCGACTTGGATAGCTACCTCCAGGGGGTGTTTGCCGTGGTCAACGCCAGCCCGAACGGTCGACCATCTATCTTCTATATAGCCCACGTGCTGTGGCGCCATCGCAACTCACAGTTGATTGCGACTCCGCCTCCAGCCGTTCAGCGCATCGTTTTCCCTGTCATTCTGTTCATCGGGCGTATTCTGGGCAAATACCGCGGATCGAGTTGGCCCGGTTCACCCGAGTCGTGTCCCGGTGCGCCCCTTGTGGACGCTAACGCCTAGGGCTGTACTGCTCCTAACCGGCGAGGTGCGGCACCGTGACGCGAGGAGTCCGGAGGCCGTGCCGAGGTCGAGATCCACCACGAGGGTGCCAACTCCCGGGCGCGCGTGGGTGTAGGATGTTATCAAGTCGTCCAAGAGGAGCAATCGCATGAATGTCCGCCACCTCGTGCCGTCTGTGAGCCGCTGGCTCCTGTCCATGGGATCCCTCATGTTGGTGGCCGGCCTGCAGCAGCCGGTTCACGCGTCAGACGTAGACCTCTCGAAGTTCAGGCGCATCGAGCCGCAGTACATCGCGGCGCTAGGAGACCCCGGGGCCACCTCCGGCAACGGCGCACAATCATGGGGCCTCTGGAGCCAGGACCCGGGCCCGCGCGGTTGCAAGCTGGACCGCTACGATGAATTGAAGGCGTCTGGCGGCGTAGCGCCGTCACAGTGGAAATTCGACGCTGCGGACTGGTGGCTCGAGGAACACGGCTTGATTATGGAGAAGCCGACCTTTCCGCTGCCCCCTGGGAAATACCTCGTCACCGGCGACCGCAAGGTTACGACCGTGCTGACAATTCAGCCCAAGGACAAGGACGGCAATCAGCGCTGGGAACTCGCCGACGGCGCGACCCTCTACGATGTCACACATCTCGGATGCCGCTCCGCACGCTACAAGCCGGCGGCGGCTAACAACTCGTGCTCACCCGCGAACGTTCGGACCACCGGTTTTCCGGTGAATCCAGGGGCGGCCATGCCCGTCGTGAACGGCTGCCGCAAGCAGGACTACGCGGTTCTCATCGTCGTTGGACTGCCCGCCACTCACTGAGTCGCCGCAAGCAGAGCGCGCATCGGAACCCAGCCCCGGCTTCAGATTGCCGACAGAATCCAACTCACCGACGGGCTTCGGGAGGCTGCGGTGGTTCTATCCCCTGCCGCAATTCGATTTGCCTGAGCCGCGCTTCAACCACGTTCACGCGCCCTGATAGCGCGGTATCCAGGTTCGACTGATCCGCTTCCACCTTGCGCAGCCGGATCGTCTGACCCTCCGAGAACGCCGCGAACCCCCGAAGCAATTCGGTTTGCATGTCACGCATTTTTTCGACTAGGGTGTTCTCCAACCCTTCAAGGCCGTTCTTCAGCCCCGTGTTGACGTGCTCGTTCAGCCGCCCCTCCATTCCTTCGAGGTATTGCTTCAGATCGGCATCCATACCCGTTATATACCACGCTTCCCTAGAATCCGGTCAATAGCCCGCGTGGACGGTGAGGTATATAGGTATCAAGGACCCTAAACAATGACTCCTAAGTACTCGCTCGTCATCGAAGGCGTTTCAGTGGGCTACAGCGCCTACGTTCCGGAACTCCCCACCATTCTCGCGACCGGCCGCTACGCCGAACAACTGACCGACCGCGCCGCCGAAGCGATTCGCCTTTACCGGGAGCGTGTGCGAACCGACTGCTCCCCGACCTCGACGCTTCGCGAGATCGAAGACTAAACACTTCCGCGAAATACGTCCTTTTGCAGCTAATGGCTTGAGACGAAGGACCCAGTTTTCGCTGCGACACGTGGTTATTCGGTCCGTGTATACTTCTGTTAAATAAGATTTTGGATTATTTGTTGTGTAACGATCCCGAGGGCGATCCTGCGAGGGCTGCGAGGAATCGTGCGCGAGGCTTGTCGTGATTGTGTCGCGTGCGATGCGTTAGATCACAATGATCGGAGGCTCTGTGGCAAACCACTGGCATGATATTTGGAAGTTCCTGGCCGGATTCTTGACCGGATTTTCTTTCAAATGGATCCTCGTATGGAGGTCAAACCGAACTACCGTGCGACAGAGCAATAATGTCGTCGGTGGCAATCAGGCCGGTAGAGACGTCAATATCGAGGACCGCCACCGACAATGAATCAAAAGGAGAACATTGTTGGCGGGCACCAGGCGGGACGGGACGTCAATATCCACAGTCATGCTCCTGCAGCCGAGACTTTCATGGTCCGGCTGCACAGGAAGTTTGAGGACGAGCGTGCTAGAGGTGTCACGTTCACGTCGACGATCGATGCTCTAAATTACTATCAGGATTCCATCGACCAGGAGCCTATTGGTCTGGAAAAGAAACTTGAATTGGGCACTCGGCAATTAGACGTTACAGAGGCACTCAGGGCCAAGGAACTATTTGCAAAATGCATGGCGCGGCACAGTCTCTCTGAATCGGCCCAGGAGGTTATCGCCTACTGTCTTGGGCAAATCCAACAACTATTTGGAGCCCATGTTACGCCGCTGATTAATAAGGGTAGCCAGCACCACGAAGTAGATGCTGCATTGATTGATCAAGTCATCCAACCTGTGCTAAAAGACTTGGAAGGCAATTTTCTTAGCATCATGCCGCAGGAACTAAGAGGCATGGTTTACTACCTCACCGGGAATTGCTTCTTAAACTGGCACGCGACTCGGAGCGATGTGAATGTATCACCCCGCCCTTGACCCTTATCACAGCGCATTCCGCATGCTTAACTTGCTGGCCTATGCCCCAGAGCGACAATACGAGCGGCCAGCACTCCGTATCCTTGATTTCTACGCCGTATTCCCTGAGCTCATCCCGACGATCAGTCTGCCCAGGCAGTTGTCAAAATGGAAGCGTACTTTTTCGAACTTGCACAACCCATACTGGTACGGCGGCCAGCGGACGCTTGTCTTTGCTCGAATGCAGCACCTACAGGAAACCGCGCTGAATCTCCTCTACGCGCAGGGGCTTGTGGACTCAGAGAAATATACCAAGGGTTACGTACAAGTGATGGTCGACAGCTTTCGTCGGCTCGACCTTCCAAAGCTATCGGTGCAATCCGCGGATCTTTTGGAATTCCTGGTGACTGAACTCGGCAACCTTCCGCTTCATGGAGTAGGCGGGCTCAAAGACCGAACGCATCTCTTGGAGTACCGATACGACAATGTTTGAGCCCACTATTGTCCTATCGCGCCTAGTTGTCACCAAAGCAGGGGTTAGAGCTTTCGATCAGAAGTTCCACACAGGCCTAAATATCATACGTGGCGAGAATGGCTCCGGCAAGACTACGATCGCCGATTTCATCTTCTTCGCGCTTGGGGGAGATACGCCACAGTGGAGGGCAGAGGCCGCGACCTGCGACTATATCTTCGCAGAAGTGCAGATTAACGGAGCCCCACTAACTTTTCGTCGGCAGATAGAACAGGAAAAGGGTCGCCCGATGAGCATCTTTTGGGATAGCTTTGATAGCGCCCAAGGCTCTCAAACCGAGTGGCAACTGTATCCCTACGCGGGCACCTCAGCCAAGGAGAGCTTCTCTCAGGTCGTTTTTCGTGCCGCCGGTATCCCTGAAGTTAAAGGCGAGCTTTCTGCGAGGGTTACGTTGCATCAAATATTGCGCTTGTTGTACGTCGACCAGAAGACCGATTACGATGCACTTTTTCGAACGGATGTATTTGACCAACAACTGACCCGCGAGGCGGTGGGGGACCTTCTATGTGGCGTCTACGATGACGGCCTCTACTTGGCAGAATCACAGCTTTCATTGAAGCAAGGCGAGAAAAGCGCGCTTCAGAGCGAATTGAAAACAATCCTCTCATTGTTGGGTGATCAGGCTGCGCCAAGTCTTGCTTGGTTAGAGCAAGAGAAGGCCGAGCGCAGACATGAGCGGGATAAGGCCTATGCCGATCTTAACGGGATTCGAGACCGCGTCCCAGTTGCGGGCCAGTCCATCGCCGGCCGTCGCACGGAGCTCGCCGCCGAGCTTGCCAAGCAGAACGAATTAGTTCGCGGACTGGAAGACAGCATAAGGCAGGCAAAGATCGACATTGCGGACCGAGAGGAGTTTCTCGCTGCCCTAGACCAAAGACTTGTGGCGCTCAGCGAATCGCAGACGATTCATGATAGCCTCGGCGCGCTCTCATTTCAGTTCTGTCCCGCATGTTACGCACCCCTTACCGCACAAGAAAACGCCTGCCATTTATGTAAGAACACCATCGAAGTACGTGGCGGGAATCTCCTACGTCTTCGGCACGAGCTAGAGCAACAAATCCGGGAGTCCAAGACCATGCAGGCCCAGCTCATCCGTATCCGTCCGACCAACCCAGGTTAGTTTCGGGACGGAGGCCAGCGGGCGGGGGTGAGGGGAGTCACCTCGGACAGCTTCCTCCGGGCCATGCCGGGGAGCACGGCGAGGAGATATTCCTTGACGGGCACACGCAAGCGGCGGCAGGATTCGACCACTGAGAGAATCGCGGCAACCTTGGGCCCGGACTGCGCGCTGCCCACGTGCAGCCAGTTCTTGCGGCCCAGGGCGACCGGGCGCATGGAGTTCTCTGCGAGGTTGTTGGATAACTCGACTTCGGCGTAAGCGAAACACCGCCGCAGCTTCGGCCACATATTTAAGGTATAAGTCACGGCCTGGCCCAGCGTGCTTTTCGGCAACACGGTCGCACGCAGCGACACGCATTCGTCGTGGATCTCGGCGGCCCACGATTCGGCGTGCTCGCGCCGCAAGGCCAGACGATCTTGGACACTCAGGTGTTGCTGTCGCGCGTGGCGGTCCACCAGAAACAGGGCGTCCATGCGCGTAACCATATTGAAGGCGGCGGCATCCTGTGGATTCACCTTGACCGCATCGACAAACTTTCGTCGCGCGTGCGCCCAGCAACCGACGTGCACCATCTTCGGCCCGCCGACACCTTCGTAGGCCTGATAGCCATCGGTTTGTAAGATCCCTTCCCACTCGCCCAGGAACTTGCGCGGACCATCGCGCCCGCGGCCCAACTGAAACTCGAATACCGTTTCGCCACCCGGCGAGCCGTATTGCCACAAGTACGCCTGATGATCGGAGCCCCGCTGATCGTGCATCTGCACAGGAACGGTGGTTTCGTCGGCCTGTAAATAGGGTTCGGCGAGCAGATCGCGTCGCATGGTTCTCACGATGGGCTCGAGCAGTTCACCCACACGCATCACCCAACCGTCCAGTGTCGCGCGGCTGATCTCCACGCCCGCTTCGCGTTCCAGGATGGCCTGCTGACGATACAACGGAAGATGATCGCAATACTTTGCGATCACTGTGTTGATGACCACGGTGTCGCTCGCCAGGCCTTTGTCCACGATGCGCGGCGTCAGCTCCGGCATCGCGATGGTAGAACATTTTCTGCACGCGCGTTTTTCACGCTTCGTTACGCGTACGAACCAGCGCGCCGGCTCATGATCGAGCACTTCGCTTTCGTCGTAGCCGATGATGGACGTTCCTTCGCCGCAGGTTTTGCAGTTCGCATCCATGCAGGCGATCACTTGCTCGATGCGCGGCAGATTCTCCGGCAGCGGATTGCGCCCCGGATGAGGTTTGCGCTCTCGCGACGGCCGTTGTGGAAGCGGTTCGCGACGCGCTTCGGCTTCTACTTCATCGCGCGTGGCGCTGGGCTCTACTTCCGCCAGCAGCTCCAGCTGCAGATTGCTCAGCGTTTCGCTGTGCGGGCCCAACACTTGAATGCGCCGTTGCCGCAGGCGTTCTTCCAGCAGCTGAATCTGCGCTTCCCGTTTTTGAATCGTTAAGTTCGCCCATTGCAGTCTGCGATTCGCCGACTCCAAATCGCGTTCCAGCATCGCGATATGCGCCTGTGGATCGAGAGCCGCCATGGGGGAGTTGCCCCATATTACGCGAAGTTCTGAAAATGTTCCAGAGCTTTTTCCATCCTTTTCAAGCGCTCTTGCGATACCAGTTGCGCTGCTTGGTCTGCTTCACATCCAGCCCGTTCACCAGCATCGCCAACTCTTCCGCGCGCATCGTTACGCTGCGCACCTTGTCCGCCTCCGGCCAACGAAAACGGCCCTTTTTCGAGACGTTTCGCGCACACCCATAATCCGCTGCCGTCCCACACTAAGGCTTTCAGCCGTGTTTTCGTTTTATTGGTGAACAAAAACAAGTGCCCGCTCAGCGGATCTTGTCCCAGACGATCGCGCACCAATCCGTGCAAACCTTCGAACCCCTTGCGCATGTCGATGGCTTCCACCGCGATGTAAATCCTGGTCGCCAGCCCCAGCCCGAACAACGCTATGCCTCAGCCGTGCGAATCAATCGCAACAGATCGGCTTCGGCGAATCGCCATGAGCTTTCGATGCGCCGCCCATTCGCCAACGTGAGTGTAAATCCCGGCCCGGATTGTTGCGGCTCAATCGCCACCTCGACCAGTTTCGTCTTTCGTTTCAGCCGCCAATAATCCAGCGTGCTGACCGCAATCCCGTGCTTGGCGCTGTACTCGCGCCGCGTCATCCCGCTGGTCGCGTAGCCCTCGACGATCCGTCGCTTTTCTTCTTTGCTGGCCATGCCGTCATTCTCCGGGCTTTCCCCTGGCCAATCAAGACGGGTTCCTCAGACGCTTACGCTCATCCGTGAGGCTGAGCAACTGTCTCAACGTTTGCGGCCGGAGATAGACAAACAGCAGAAGATCCAGCTGCAGTACGACGAACTCTCGATAGCCCCATACGCCTCAATCGATGTCGCTGCCGCCGAGTTGCATCGATCCATCGGTTATCTGGATCGAACAATTGAGGATCTCGAGCAAAGATCTCGATTTGCGGCTAGGATCTCAGACATTACTGAACTCCAAGCCGCGCTAGCAAGTGATATCTCTAAACTAACCGATGAGATTGCCACCCGAAAAGCGAGGCAAGAGCAAACCAAGCAACATGCCTCGGAGTTGATTGCAGGGCTGACTAGAAATCTGCTCCAGCGCGATTTGCCGCGTGAAGCGGCCTTCGCTGAGGCTGAACACATTCAATTCGATTTCGGGCTCAACCGAATTTCGGTAGACGGCCGACGAAATTTTGCAGCCAGTTCGAATGTATTTTTGAAAAACGCGTTCCATGCTGCATTTTTGCAGGCTTCGACGCAGGAAGGCTATCTTCGCTACCCCCGGCTCGTGATATTCGACAACGTCGAAGATAAGGGGATGGAGCCCGAACGTAGTCACAATTTCCAGCGCCTAGTGCGCGAACTGAGTGAAACGGCGGAAGCGGAACATCAGATCATTCTTTTTACTTCAATGATCGCGCCGGAATTCGAGAACGAACCGCCTTTGCTAATTGGCCCACGCTACACCCACGAAAATAAGACGCTTCGCTTCGCGCTCTCACCGGGCGCCGCGACCTGAGCCCAACCGAAAGCTCTCAATAGCAGCCACCTACGAACGCGAACTCTTTTCCCTCCAACCACTTCCCCTCCGAACCCCACTCCGCCTCGCCCCCCACCCGCTACCCTCAACCCGGAGCCAATATGCCCACCAACCCTAAACCCACATCCAGCACCAGATCCGCGCCAACGGTGCCAAATCCCACGGCCCCGCGACCGCCGCCGGTCGCGCCCGTTCCTCCCAAAACGCCCTTCGCCACGGACTTTCTACCCGTGGAGCCGTCGGGCGACCGGGCGCCGTCCGCGACGCCGCCCTCCCAACCGTCTCCGTTGTCCTGGCCGACGAATCTCTCTCCGACTTCCAACTCCTCCTCGATTCCTATCTCGACGAATTCGCCCCCACCAGCCCCATCGAAGTCGAGCTGGTCGAAACCATGGCCTCCGCCCGCTGGCGCCTGCGCCGCCTCGCCAACATCGAAACCACCCTCCTCACCAACGAAATCGAGACCAGCGTCGATGACGTCCAACGCTTTTTTGCCGACGCCGACGTCGATTGCGAACCCGACGCCGAGGATCGCCTCGCCTACGCGTTCAAGAGCCTCGCCAACGGCGCGAGCCTCCACCTGCTGAATCGTTATGAAGGAACCATAAACCGTTCCTACGCCCAGGCCTTCAAACAGTTGCACCTCCTCCGGTCGCTCCGCATTCGCGTACAACCAAACGAACCCAAGCCCGCCCCGTCGCCTATCAAAACCGCCGCCACCGTTGGCCCCATTCCGCCCACCAAAGCTGATAACAAAGCCCTCCCCGCGCCCCCACCGGTTCTCCAAACCCCTCCTCAGTCACATAAAATTCATTTGGAACCGCACCAAATCCCGGCCCCGCTCCATCCAACGTGCGACAATGGAGGTTCCCCACGTATAAATGACCAACACCTCCATTCGTAACATCGCAATAGTTGCGCACGTAGACCACGGAAAGACTACCCTGGTCGACGCCATGCTCCGTCAGAGCGGCATTTTCAGAGAAAACGAAGAAGTCGCCGAGCGCGTCATGGACTCCAACGACCTCGAGCGCGAGCGCGGCATCACCATCCTCGCCAAGGCCACCGGCGTCTACTATCACGACATCAAGATCAACATCATCGACACGCCCGGCCACAGCGATTTCGGCGGCGAAGTCGAGCGCGCGCTCAAGATCGTCGACGGCGTCATGCTCCTGGTCGACGCCAGCGAAGGCCCTCTGCCCCAGACCCGCTACGTCCTCAGCAAGGCGCTCGAAGCCCGCCTGCCGCAGATCGTCGTCATCAATAAAATCGACCGCCCCGACGCCCGCATCCCCGAAGTGCTCGACGAAATCTACGACCTGTTCATCGATCTCGACGCCACCGAAGATCAGCTCAACTTCCCCATCGTCTACACCAACGGCAAGGAAGGTATTGCGAAGCTCAAGCTGGAGGACGAAAGCACCAACCTGCGTCCGCTCTTCGACACCATCCTCGAAAAGACTCCGCCGCCCCCCGGCGATCCCGACGCCATTCTGCAACTTCTGGTCGCGAACCTCGACTACAGCGAGTACCTCGGACGCCTCGCCATCGGCCGCGTCTTCAACGGCACGCTGCGCCTCGGCGACGAAGTCTCCATCGCGAAACTCGACGGCTCGTATCACAAGACCAAGATCACCAAGCTCTACTCCTTCTCCGGACTCAAGCGCATCGACGAAACCATCGGCCGCACCGGCGACATCCTGGCGATAGCCGGAGTCGAAGGCATCACCATCGGCGAAACCATTACCAGCGCCACCGATCCCAAGCCGCTCGCGCACATTCAGATCGACGAGCCCACCATCGCGATGACGTTCACCATCAATACGTCGCCGTTCTCGGGCAGGGAAGGGCAGTTCGTCACCTCCCGCAACCTGCGCGACCGCCTGGATAAAGAACTGCTCACCAACGTCTCCATCCGCGTCGAAGAAGCCGGCGGACCCGATGCTTTCAAGGTCCAGGGCCGCGGCGAATTGCAACTCGCCATCCTTATAGAGATGATGCGCCGCGAGGGCTTCGAGCTGGCCGTCGGCAAGCCCGAGATCCTCACCAAGACCATCGACCACAAGCTATGCGAACCGCAGGAACTCCTGGTCATCGATTGCCCCGAGAACTTCGTCGGCGTCGTAATCGAAAAACTCGGCACCCGCAAGGGCAAGATGGTGAAGATGGTGAACCACGGCTCCGGCCGAGTGCGCCTCGAATTCCACATTCCCTCGCGCGGCTTGATCGGACTCCGCAGTGAGATGATGACCGACACCAAGGGCACCGCCATCATGAACTCGCTCTTCAACGGCTACATCGAGTGGCAAGGCGACATTCCGACGCGCCCGACCGGTTCGCTGATAGCCGACCGCCCGGGTAAAACAACGGGCTACGCGCTCTTCAATCTGCAAGAGCGTGGCGATATGTTCGTCGGCTCCGGACTTGAAGTCTACGAAGGCATGATCGTCGGTGAAAACGCCCGCGATGCCGATCTTGACGTCAACATCGTGAAGGAAAAGAAGCTCACCAACATGCGCGCCTCCAGCGCCGACGAAGCCATCCGCCTCGTCCCGCCCCGCCTGCTGAATTTGGAGCAAGCCCTCGAATTCATCCGCGACGACGAATTAGTCGAAGTGACGCCGAAATCCATCCGCCTCCGCAAAAAGGTGCTAAAACAGAATCAACGCTAAACGTTGCATTCGGTCAGATAGAAAAAGACCCGTATTTTCAATAACATACAGGCATTATACTTTCCAATGCTTGCATCGGCGTGCGATACTAGCCTTCAGCCGCCATGAGCCAAGTGAGCGAGGCGACAGCCCGTTATCACAAATTAATCGAAAGTGAACCGTACATTGACTTGGCCTGGGCCGAGGCGCTGCAAGCGCGCCTGCGTGCCGAGAAGCTGGTCAGCCGGCCCCTGTCGCCGGTATTGCGTCCACACTTTCTCACCACCCGCGACTATGCCATCCTCGGCAAAGCCGCCGGTACCATATTTTCCGCCATCGATCGCGCCGAGCAGATGATCCTCGCGACACCCGCGCTGCTCTCGCGGTTGCAGTTGCTGCCCGCCGAGCGCATGCTCGCCGCCGTCGAGCCCGGTTACTCCTCGCAAGCCCTGGCCGGGTTGCTCGACGCCAACTTACACAACGGATCGACGCACTTTGTGGGACACCGCGTGGGCGCGCCTTCGAGCGTGGTCTATGGCGACCTGCTCGCCGATATTTATTACGACGCGCCGCCGGTCAAGGAATTCCGCAAGAAGCACAAGCTCACGAAACTCGGCAGCACCAAGGCGCTGACCTCCGCGATCCTCAAAGTCTATAGGGAATTCGGCGGCAAGAATAAGAAGCCGTCCATCGCATTCGTCGAATCGCGCGCTCCGTTCCAGCCCGCCGACTCCAGCGAGAACGCACTGCTTGCCGAGTACCTCCGCCGCGACGGCTTCCAGGCCGAAGTGGCTTCGCCCGAGCAGCTCGAATACAAGAACGGCCAGCTCCGCCGCGGCGACATGGTGATCGACATCGTCTATCGCTGCGTGCGCGTGCAGGAGTTCCTGGTCCGCTTCGATCTCAATCACCCGCTGGTGCGCGCCTACAAGGATCGCGCCGTGTGCATGGTGAACAGCTTCCGCTCCGAGGTTGCCGCCAAGCGCGGCATGTTCGATCTGCTGACCGACGACTCCGTCACCGCCAAGTTCCCCGCCATCGAGCGCAAGGCGATTAAGGATTTCATTCCCTGGACTCGCATGGTGCAGGCCGCCAAGACCACTTATAAGAACCACAGCGTGGATCTGCCGGACTTCGTCATGAAGCATCGCAACAAGCTGGTGCTGAAGCCCAACGACGACACTTCCGATCAGAACACCTTCCGCGGCGCCGAGCTCGACGAACTCGGTTGGGAGAAGGCGCTCCGCCAGGCCATGCGCAGCCCCTACGTGGTGCAGGAAGTTGCCGACCCCGCGCGCGCCGTCTTCCCGCTGCTGCAGTACGGCAGCCTGGTCATGAAGGAGATGCAGGTGGAAGTTCACCCCCACTTCTTCGGCGGCAAAATCCACGGCGCGTCCAGTTGGCTGCACGTGGTCGGCTCCTCCGGTTTCTCCACGCTCTCCGGCCTCGCGCCCACCTTCCTGCTGGAAACGAAGTAGCTTCCGCGCGCATAACCGAGCGATTTCTGACGCAACGTGTGAGCCTGCACGCGATTAGCGCTCCACCTTACTTTCGCGCTTCGCTCAAACCTGATATCGTGCAAAGACTATGCGCACTCTGGTTTTCTCGCTCGCGTTCACATCTCTCGCCGGATTCGCGCTGGCGCAATCTCCTAATGCCGCCGGACGCCAGCAATTCGAAACACGCTGCGCGCACTGTCATGGCGGGGATGCCACTGGCGGCGAAGGCGGACCCAACATCATCGACCAGATTGACTCGCGCACTCAGACCGAGCTCGCCGCGTTCCTGCGCATCGGCCGTCCGGCGAGCGGCATGCCCGCTTTCGATCTGCCCGCTGCGGACATGACGGCGCTCACCGCCTATGTGCGGACGCTGGTTCCGGTTCCGAGCGGCGATCCGCCTCCCGAGGTTCGCAAGAAGATCCAGACCACCGACGGCCGCACGCTCGAAGGGCGCGTGCTCAACCAAGGCATGAACGATCTTCAGATGGTGTCCGCCGACCGCCGCATTCATCTGCTGCGCAAGGCGGCCAACGATCGCTATCGCGAAGTGACTTCGCAAACCGACTGGTCCACGTATCACGGCGACCCCAGCGGTAACCGCTACACCAAGCTCACGCAGATCGACAAGAGTAACGTAGCGCGACTCGCGCCCAAGTGGGTCTTCGCCGTTCCCAATGTCCAGCAAGTGCAGAACACGCCCATCGTGGCCGGCGGAATCATGTATGTTTCGAGCGCCAACGAAGTCTATGCGCTGGATGCCGGCACGGGCCGCTCGGTCTGGCATTACCAGCGTCCGCGCACCAAGGGACTGGTGGGCAACGCGTCCGGCGGCTTCAACCGTGGCGTCGCGATCTCCGGCGACCGCCTCTTCATGCTGACCGACAATGCCCATGTCATGTCCCTGAACCGCTTCAACGGCGAGCTGCTATGGGAAACCGAGATGGCCGACTGGCATCAGAACTACAACGGCACCTCGGCTCCGCTGGTGGTGGACAATCTGGTGATCACCGGCACCGCGGGCGGCGATGAAGGCGTGCGCGGATTCGTAGCGGCGTACGAAGCTGCGACCGGAAAGGAAGTGTGGCGCTTCTGGACCATCCCCAAGCCTCCCGAGCCGGGTTCGGAAACCTGGAAGGGAAACTCATGGGAGCACGGTGCCGCGTCCACCTGGATGACGGGCACTTACGATCCACAACTCGACCTGGTCTACTGGCCGGCGGGCAATCCCGGTCCCGATTTCAACGGTGACAATCGCGACGGCGACAACCTTTATAGCGACAGCATTCTGGCGCTGGATGTGAAGACCGGCAAGCTCAAATGGTATTTCCAGTTCACGCCTCACGACATTCACGATTGGGATGCGGAAGAGCCTCCGGTGCTGATCGACACCAACTGGCAGGGCCAGCCGCGCAAGCTGCTGATCCAGGCGAATCGCAACGGATTCTTTTATGTATTTGACCGCGCCACCGGACAACTGCTGCTGGCGAAGCCGTTCATCAAAAAGTTGAACTGGGCTAAGGAAATCGGCAAGGACGGGCGGCCGGTTTTGAACGAGTTGAAGGAACAGGCGAATGGAGAGAGCCTGGTGTGTCCCGGAATTCAAGGCGGCACGAATTGGTATTCGACCTCGTTCAATCCGGGCACGGGCCTGTATTACATTCAGGCGTTGGAGCGCTGCAATTACTATTCGAAGCGCGATTTGGAATGGCAGGCGGGCAAGGGCTACATGGCGGGCGTGGCGCGTCCGGATCCCGCAGAGACGTACGTGAAGTCGCTGCGCGCGATCAATATTCAAACCGGCGAGATCGCGTGGGATCTGCCGCAGGGCGCCGCCAGATTCCCCGGCTCAGCAGGTGTGATATCGACTGCGACGGGCCTGGTCTTTTTTGGCGAAAATAGCGGTTCGTTCATGGCCGCCGACGCGGCTAACGGGAAAGTGTTGTGGGAATTCCCGGCGAATCAAGGGTGGCACGCCTCGCCCATGACTTATATGTTCGACAACAAGCAATACATCGCGATCGCTTCGGGGCTGAATATCATCGCGTTCGCGTTGCCTGAGTAAGGGCTATTTCCAGGCGTTCATCGCTTTCCGCTGCCGGGACGTGGGTCCGAACTCGAGCAACTCGGAACGGATTCCTTCGGGGTCGGTCTCGTTCGTCAGCAACGCTCCGCTGTGGGCGGAAGGCGTCACATCACTCACCTTGACACCCATACGCCTGAGGCGCGCGACGGTCGCCTTGGCGTCCATCATTTCGATTCCGACGTGACTGAATCCGGCCGGATGCTCCGCGGTGGCAGGCTGGATTTCGAGGAAGGTGTCGCGGCTGATCTGCAGATAGGTGAGTATGGGCGCGCCGTTCGATTCCCGAAACGTGAACGCTTCACGGAATCCCATGGACTTGGTGTAGTAGGCCATCTCTGCGTCGAAGTTCTTGACGGAGATCGCGACGTGATTGAGTTTCATGCCGGTGTCATTCGAGCACCGTTCTGGGTACCGTTTTGAGCGATGACCGATTGCATCAACAGAATTCCTGAGCCAACGCCAGCGATAAACAGGGCAAATCCACGCATGGCGACCTCCCGAACTACTTTAGCCCATAGCGCAGCCACGCACGGCGATCCGCCAAAACTTCCTGATCGGCTAAACTTAGCAGAATTACTCCTATGCCTCTCTCCGTGGGCGACCGCTTAGGCCCCTATGAGATCCTTGCGCTTATCGGCAAGGGTGGCATGGGCGAGGTGTATCGTGCGCGCGATCCGCGTTTGAATCGGGATGTCGCGATCAAGATTTCGAACGCGCAGTTCACTGAGCGCTTTACGCGCGAAGCTCGTGCGATTGCCGCGCTTAACCACACCAACATCTGCCATCTGTATGACGTTGGGCCGGACTATCTGGTCATGGAGTATGTGGAGGGCCAAGACCTGCGCGGCCCGATGGACTTCGAGGATGCGCTGCCGATCATTCAGCAGCTCATCGATGGCATCGAAGCGGCGCACGAGAAGAACATCATCCACCGCGATCTGAAACCGGCCAACATCAAGATCACGCCGGAAGGCGTCGTCAAGATTCTGGATTTCGGGCTGGCGAAAGCCATGGAACCGCCTTCCGACAACAGCAATCCGGAGAACTCTCCGACGTTGACGATGGGCGCGACGGTGGCAGGCACGATTCTCGGGACGGCGGCGTACATGGCTCCGGAGCAAGCCAAGGGTAAGGCGGCGGATAGGCGCTCCGACATCTGGTCGTTTGGCGTCATTGTTTATGAAGTGCTGACCGGCAAGCGGCTGTTCCAGGGTGAATCCGCAGTGGAGATCCTGGGCGGTGTGTTGAACCAAGAGCCGGATATTTCTGCCGCGCCGCAGCGGGTACACAGACTGCTGCGCTGGTGCCTGGAGAAAGATCGCAAGCAGAGGCTACAGGCGATAGGGGACGCACGGAGACTGCTGGTGGAGAACGAAGCCGCTACGGCAGCCGCCACGTCGCGGTCGCGACTCGGTTGGATGGCGTGGGCTCTGGCAGTTATTGGCTGCACCGCCGCCGTGTCGCTGGCGGCGTGGATGTTTCTACGCCCAGTGCCGCTCCCTGAAGTCGTGCGCTTTGAAATTCATGCTCCCGAAGGAAGCACGCTTCCTTTAAGTACACCCGCACCCTCGCCCGACGGACGGACCATAGCGTACACGGTCGCAGAGAAGGACGGCGTCACGCGCATTCACGTTCGTTCCATGGATTCCACCGAATCGCGCGCTCTGCCGGGCACGGAAAAAGCCGTACATCCTTTTTGGTCTCCAGACGGGCGCTCCCTGGCTTTTGGGGCGGATAACATTCTCAAACGCGTGGATTTGGCGGGAGGGTCCGCACGTGCCTTGACGCAGGCCGGCGGGATCTTTCAAGGATCTTGGAATCAGGACGGCGTGATTCTCTTCTCCTCCCCGACTGGACTTTCGCGGATGCCCGCCGACGGCGGCGTTCCTGCACCGATTGCGAAACCCGACGAAAGGCGTGGCGAGACTACAGTCACCTTTCCCGACTTTCTCTCCGACGGCAAGCGATTTCTGGTCAAGGTATTGCACGCGGATGGCAGGACTTCCATCGAGTTGGCGTCGCTGGGATCGTTGGAGAGAACGACGGTCATTGCAGACGCCGCGAGCGCGCCAATCCTGGCTCCCACGCCTAGAGGCAAGACTTACCTGCTGTATTTGCGCGATGCCTCTCTGGTCGCACAGGAGTTTGACGAAGCTTCTGGAAAAGTGACGGGGAGCGCAGTGGTTTTGGTGAGCGAGATCGGAAGGGTTGCCGTTTTGGGGGTTCAGCCCGCGGTGGGAGTCTCCCCCAGCGGTATTCTGGCCTACCAAAACGGAAATGCTGCTTCCGCCGGAGATTTGGCCTGGTTCGACCGGTCCGGCAAGCGGTTGAGCCAGCTTCCCCTCACGGCAGCGGGCAGCTATCCGACCCTCTCCCCCGATGGACAGTTCGCGGCTATAGCCAACGCGTTCGCGCCGGACAACAGCCGCGGTATCCAGTTAGTGGATCTTGTCCGCGGAGGCTCCACGCGGTTCACCTTCGAGCCGGGAAGCATGTCGCCCGTCTGGTCGCCGGATAGTAGACGAGTGGCGTTCCAGAGTGCACCCGGCGGCAAGCCAGGCATCTACGTCAAAGATGTGAACGGCGCGGGCCCGGAACAATTGCTGGCGCTGGGAAGCGGGAAGACCCCCACATCGTGGTCCGGCCAGTCGATTCTGTTTACAGAGAACCTACAAGCTTTTCTGCTGCCGCTTTCGGGCGATAAGAAGCCAACCGCGTTTGGCCTTCCCAGCGTTTATTCGCCAGTCCAGGCCCGGATTTCACCTGACGGCAAGTACCTCGCGTTCTCGGCCAACGATTCGGGAGGCACCAATGTGTACATCCAGGCCATGCCGCCGAACACGGGAAAATGGCAGATTTCCGTCGATGGGGGAGTGCAGCCCAGGTGGCGAGGGGACGGAAAGGAACTATTTTTCTTGTCGCTGGATCAAAAGATGATGGCCGTGGATGTGGCTCTAGGCGCAACGCTAACATGGGGAATCCCTCATGAGTTATTCCAGGCCTCGCCGTTCTTCTTGAACGCATCACCCTACGACGTCACTGGCGACGGCCAGAAGTTCCTGATGTACTCGCCCACTGAGAGCGCTGGTAACGCGCCTATCACGGTGGTGCTGAACTGGTGGGCCGGCTTGAAGAAGTGACGCGCGCTTTCAGCCCGCCGCGGGCAAACAGACTTCGAGGCACGCTCCTCCTTGCGGGCGGTTGCTGGCGGCGATGGTGCCGCCGTGCTGGGTGATGATGCCCTCGGCCACCGTCAAGCCCAGTCCGGTGCCGTGGGCGTCGAGGCGCGTGGTCACGAAGGCGTCGAAGATGTCGGGCAGGACGTACGCGGGGATGCCCTGGCCGTTGTCCTCCACCGTCAGCACAATCGACGCGCGTCCGTCGCGCTGCTCGCGGCGCGTCCGGACTTCGATGCGTCCGGTGACCTCGGCTCCGATTGCGTTCAGGGCGTTGCGCAGGAGATTGACGAAGACCTGCAACAGGCGGTCCGGGTTGCCGATCACGCGGTGCTCGGCGGCCGCGTGGTTGAGGAACTCTACATGCGACGACTTTTCGTCGATGGCTACCAGGGTCCAGGCTTCTTCGATTAGGGGCCGCAGCGCGGTCGGCTCCATTTGAGTTTTGCGCACGCGAGAGAAGTCGACCAGGCTCTCGCTGATGCGGCGCAGGCGGTGGGTCACGCGCTGCATACGTGCGAGACGTTCCTGGGTGTGCGAGTCTTGGTTGGTCTCGATCAATTTTTCGATGGAGCCGGCGAGCACCGCGAGCGGCGTGTTGAGTTCATGCGCGACGCTGGCGGAGAGCAGACCGAGGCTCACCAGACGGTCTTGCTCTTCGATGCGGCGCAGCGCGGTCGCGAGTTCGTCTTCGCGTTTACGGAGGGCCTCGACGGTGTCGTTGCGCGAGCGCATGATCTGGCCGATCTCGTCGCCCATGATTTCGGATTCGGGGATCAGTTCGGCTTCGCGGTCTCCGGCTTGAGTGGCCGAATCCGCCGCCAGCATGCGCCGCAGCGGGCGGTATACGTACCAGGGCATGATGGCCGATTCCAGTACGACTACCGCTAATAGATAGATGATGCCGAGGACCAGGAACAATCTAACTCGCGCCTGGTTGAGGGCCGACTGCTGGGCGTGGAGCGTTGCCTGCGCGGCCGCGCTGGGGCTTCGCTCGAGAACCACTTCCCGCGACCGGGTGTCGTTCGCCAATTGTTCGTAAAGAGGGATCAGGGAGAAGTAGGCGGCGGTGGTTAAGACCAGGAAGAACAAGTTGTGCAACACCATGAGTTTCGGGCGAACTTTGAGGTTCCCGAAGGCTCTTCCGACCGAATCTCGTTTCCTGTTAGACAAGAATTTTTACTCTAGTTGCAGAACTGATGCCGTTATGGTAGAAATATTGTTGGCTCCCACACGATCTACCCAAGGCTCTAAGGTCCGGAGATAAACACTCGCAATGGCTGTTATCTTTCCGAAGTCGTCTGACATTATCTTAAAGGTCGCCGGCGCTGTCGTCGGTGTTGGCGCGCTGATTGGCGTGGCGGCCTTCACCTATTACACGTATCCGACGGTGATCGATACAGGATACCAGCCGGTGCAACCGGTCCCCTACAGCCACAAGCTGCACGCGGGCCAGTTGGGGCTGGACTGTTATTACTGCCACTCCACTGTTTACAAGGCGGCGTTCGCGGCGGTGCCGGCGACCAGCACCTGCATGAACTGCCACACGCAGGTCAAGAAAGACAGCCCGCGGCTGGAGCCGGTGCGGCAGAGCTTTGCCACCGGGGAGCCGGTGCATTGGGTACAGATTCATCGCCTTCCCGACTACGTTTATTTTAATCACTCGGCGCACCTCTCGGCAGGCGTGAGCTGCGTAAGCTGCCATGGACGCATAGACCAGATGATCGAAGTCCGTCAGGAGAAGCCGCTCAATATGGCCATGTGCCTGGAGTGCCACCGCGACCCCGCACCGAATGTGCGGCCCGCGAACTTGGTCACAAAACTGGATTGGGTGCCGGACCGCGATCCGCGCGAGATTGGCGCTGAGATCGTCGCGCAGAAGCATTTGGATCCGCCTACTAACTGTTCGGGGTGCCACAGATGAGTTTGATCAACATCCAGGCTCCGAAGGGGACTGGCAAGAAGTACTGGCGCAGCTTGAACGAGCTGGCCGACACGCCGGAGTTCCGCCAGTGGGTCCATCAGGAGTTCCCGGCTAACGCGACGGAGCTGCTGGATGGCAACTCGCGGCGCACGGTTCTGAAGCTGATGGCGGCATCATTCGGGCTGGCCGGTTTGGCTGCGTGCGGCCGTCCAGTGGAGCATCTTCTTCCCAACTCAGCGGGCACCGACGCCGATAACTATCTGCCGGGCGAGCCGTTCCACTTCGCGACCGTCATGTCGATGGGCGGGCATGTGACCGGGTTGCTGGTGGAGACGCACGACGGACGGCCCACGAAGATTGAGGGCAATCCGGATCATCCGCACAGTTTGGGCGCGGCGACCGCGATTCAGCAGGCGCTGGTTCTGGGAATGTACGATCCGGACCGCTCCGCTAAGGTTCTGCAGGGCGGAAAGGAATCGACATGGCCGGCGCTCGAAGCCGCGGTACAAAAGTTATCGCTGGGGGATGGCACGGGATTGCGGTTTCTGAGCGGATTTGTTTCGTCGCCGTCACTCGACTCGTTGCGCACGGATGTATTAAAGAGGTTCCCGAAGGCCAAGTGGGTGGAATACGAAGCGGTGTCGCGCGATAACGAGCTCGCGGGCGCCAGTATGGCATTCGGGCAGCCGCTCTATACGCACCCCTCCTTCGATAAAGCCAAAGTTGTGGTGGCGCTGGATCACGATTTCCTGAACCTGGACGCGCCGGCCCCGTTCTTCACGAC
Organism: Bryobacterales bacterium; assembly: GCA_963779075.1. Lineage (GTDB taxonomy): Bacteria > Acidobacteriota > Terriglobia > Bryobacterales > Bryobacteraceae > Palsa-187. Next base: position 77,382 of record CAVZWS010000002.1, on the reverse strand, counting down.
GGCGTTTTCGAAGCGCCGCAAGGTGGGATCGGAAGAAGATCTCGACAAGATGAACCGGCTGTATGCTGTCGAGAGCCAGTTCTCGCTCACGGGAGCCAACGCGGACCATCGGCTGCGCATGAAGGGCTCGGATGTGCGGCAGTTTGCAGCCGATCTGGCCAATGCGCTGGGAGCGATACCCAGCTTGAACGTGGTCAATAACGGCGTCGACAAGCGCTCGAAGTTCCTGGCGGCTGTGGTGAAAGATCTGAAGGCTGCGGGAGCTGAGGCGCTGGTGGTGGCGGGTCCGCGGCAACCGGCCAGCGTGCATGCGCTGGCTGCGCTCATCAACGAAAAGTTGGGCAGCGGTTGCGTCAGCTATACCAAGCCGGTGATCGATAAATCCAACTCGGGCGTGGACGCGCTGAAGTCGCTCACGGGCGAGATGTCGGCGGGCCAGGTTTCGACGTTAGTGGTGCTGGGCGGCAATCCGGTTTATTCGGCTCCGGCGGATCTGCAATTTGCGGTGGCGCTGTCGAAGGTAGCGAATTCGATTCACCTGGGCGCGGAAGATGACGAGACAGCGGCGGCTGCGACATGGCACATTCCGCAGGCGCACATCCTCGAATCGTGGGGAGATGAGGCGACTTCCGACGGGCTGGCCGCTCTACAGCAGCCGATGATCGAGCCAATGTACGGCGGCAAGACGGCCTTGGAGATTGTGTCGTGGGTGACCACGGGCAAGTTCACCAAGTCGCACGACATCGTGAAGAAGAATTGGCTGGCTCAGTTTACCGGCGATAAAGAGCAAACCTGGCGCAAGGCGCTGCACGATGGCGTGGTGGCTGCCGCGAAGACGGCCGATCCGGTGAAGGTCAGCGTGGATAGCAAGAAGCTGGCGGCGGCGCTGGCGGCGGAAACAAAAGCTACGGGCACGGGAATTGAAGTTGGTTTCTATCCTAGTTCGGCAACTTGGGACGGGCGCTTCGCGAATAACGGCTGGCTGCAGGAAGCTCCGGACCCCATCTCGAAACTGGTGTGGGGCAATGCGGCCATGATCTCGCCGAAAATGGCGCGGGATCAGAAGCTGACCGATGGCGATGTGATTTCTCTCTCGCGCGGCAACTTCAAGATGGAAGCCGCGGTGATGATTCAGCCGGGGCACTCAGACGATACGGTTTCGATTGCGCTGGGCTACGGGCGCCAAATGTGCGGGCGCGTGGGCAAGGATGTCGGGTCCAATGCGAATTTGATCCGCACCAGTGACGCAATGTATTTCGCGCCGGGGTTTGCGATTGCGGCCACGGGCAAGCGCGAGACGTTAGCGACCACGCAGGAGCGCGGCACCGGCGACAACCAGGAAGGGCGTCCGCTGGCGCGCGAAGTTGCGGTCGATGAATACAAAAAGAATCCGAAATCCATCGAGGAGATGTCGGAGGTTCCTGAGATCCACTCGATCTATTCCGAATTCACCTACGATAAGGGTAACCAGTGGGGCATGGCGATCGATTTGACGTCCTGCACCGGTTGCAACGCTTGCGTGGTGGCGTGCGTGGCGGAGAACAACACGCCGGTGGTGGGTAAAGATCAGGTGCTGCGCGGACGCGAGATGCACTGGATCCGCATGGACCGCTACTATTCGGGCGATGAGAACGATCCGGAAGTGGTCGAGCAACCCATCCCCTGCATGCAATGCGAAAACGCGCCGTGCGAAAACGTTTGTCCGGTGCAGGCCACCAGTCACAGTCCAGAGGGGCTCAACGACATGGCGTACAACCGCTGCGTGGGCACGCGGTATTGCGCCAACAACTGTCCGTTCAAGGTGCGGCATTTCAACTTCCTGAATTTCCATCGCTACGAGCCGGAGGTTGTCGGGCTGGTTTACAATCCCGACGTCAGCGTGCGTATGCGCGGCGTGATGGAAAAGTGCACCTACTGCGTGCAGCGCATCGAGGAAACCAAGATCGCGGCCAAGAAAGACGGGCGGCGCGAAATCAAGGACGGCGAGATTAGAACGGCCTGCCAGCAGACTTGTCCGGCCGATGCCATCGTATTCGGCAACATCAACGACCCCAACAGCAGGGTGGCGAAACTGAAGAAGCAAGAACGCAACTACGCGATGCTGGCTGAGCTCGGCATCAAACCGCGCACGACTTACCTGGCGAAGCTGCGCAATCCCAATCCGGAGTTAACTGCATGAGCGCGGTCCTACAAGATCCGCAGTTGATGGAAGTCAATCCGCCTCTGGTGCGGAGCGAAGACTATCACGACCTAACCGAACAGATCAGTCAGATCGTCGAGGGCGACGTCTTAAAGACGCCGATGAAGTATTGGATCACGCTGGCGATCACGGCATCCGTCACCGGGCTGCTGGGCGCGATGCTGGCGTATCTGGTTTCGACCGGTATCGGCGTATGGGGCAACAACCGGCCGATCGGCTGGGCGTGGGACATCACCAACTTCGTTTTCTGGATCGGTATCGGCCACGCCGGCACGTTGATCTCGGCGATTCTGTTTCTGTTCCGGCAGAAGTGGAGAACGTCGATCAACCGCTCGGCCGAAGCCATGACGCTGTTCGCGGTGATGTGCGCGGGTATCTTCCCGCTGTTCCATACCGGCCGTCCGTGGCGCGCATATTGGTTGTTCCCGATTCCTAACACCGACCTGAATCTGTGGCAGAACTTCCGCAGCCCACTGATCTGGGACGTGTTCGCGGTATCGACTTACTTCACGGTTTCGTTGTTGTTCTGGTTCACGGGCCTGGTGCCGGATCTGGCAACGCTGCGCGACCGTGCGACGAGCAAGCTGAAGCAGGTGATCTTCGGCGCTCTGAGCCTGGGCTGGCGCGGATCGGCCCGGCACTGGAGCAATTACGAGAAGGCTTACTTGATTCTGGCGGCCATCTCGACGCCACTGGTGCTCAGCGTACACAGTATCGTTAGTTTCGACTTCGCAACGTCGGTAATTCCGGGCTGGCACACCACGATTTTCCCGCCATACTTTGTCGCGGGCGCTATCTTCTCCGGATTCGCTTGTGTGATGACGCTGCTGCTGATTGCGCGCTGGACGCTCAACCTGCAAAACCTAATCACCATCAAGCACCTGGAAAACATGAACAAGATCATCCTGGTGACGGGGTCGGTTGTGAGCTACGCCTATGCCACCGAATTCTTCATCGCCTGGTATAGCGGCAATATCTATGAGCGGTTCACCTTCCTCAACCGCGCCTTCGGACCATACTGGTGGGCAGCGTGGTCGATGTATACCTGCAATCTTTTGATCCCGCAGTTGTATTGGTTCAAGAGCATGCGCAGAAACTTGTGGGTGATGTTCATCATTAGCATCACCACCAACATCGGCATGTGGTTTGAACGCTTCGTGATTATCGCCACGAGTTTGACGCGCGATTTCCTGCCGACATCGTGGGGCTATTTCCATCCGACTTACGTCGACATGTGCACGTTCGCGGGCACCATCGGCTTGTTCCTGACTCTGTTCCTGGTCTTCGCGCGGTTCCTGCCGATGATTGCCATCTCGGAAGTGAAAGGCGTGCTGGCGGTGCAGAAGCACCAGTTCACCGAAGAGGAGGTCATGGCGAAATGACCCTCGACCAGTTAAAAGATAAGCTGGGAATTGGCGATGACAAAGTCTATGGCGTGATGGGTGCGTTTACCAATCCGGACGACTTGGTTGACGCGGGCCGCCGGATTCGTGGGATGGGTTATACCAAGCTGGATGCGATGTCGCCTTTTCCGGTGCACGGCATTGACGACGCCATCGGCGTGCCCCCTTCGAAGCTAGGCTGGCTGGTGATCTGGTTTTCGGCGTTGGGCTGCGCCACGGCGATATCGCTGATCTGGTACGTGGGCGCCATCAATTATCCCCTGAGGATCGGCGGCAAGCCGTACTTTGACTTTTCCTATACCATTCCGATTGCCTTTGAGCTGACGGTATTGTTCTCGGCATTCGCCAGTTTCCTGGGCATGTGGGCGATCAACGGATTGCCGCGGCTGTACCATCCCTCGTTCAATTATTCGCAGGCGCACCGGGCGTCCGACGATTTGTTCCTGCTGGTGATTGAGGCTAAGGATCCGAAGTTCGATGCGCAAGCGTGCGTCGAGCATCTGCGCAGCGTCGGCGCGGGTGACGTGGAGGTAGTGGAAGGATGAAGCTCATAAAGGCAGGGTTCATCGCTCCGGTGCTATTGATCCTCGCGGGCTGCTCCAGCGTGCAGCGTGACACGCCGATGCAGGTGTGGGACGACATGAAGCATCAGCAGAAGTTCAAGGCGCAGGCGCCGGTGGTGGGGATTTTTGCCGACGGGCGTTCGAATCGGCTGCTTCCCGAAGATACCGTGGCGCGTGACGCGTACCGCGACGATTCGCCTTACAATACCGGTCTTGAAAATGGCATGTATGCCGGCAAGAACCCGGTGCCGATAACTCCGGCGCTGCTCGAGCAAGGGCAGGCCAAGTTCAACATCTATTGTTCGCCGTGCCACGATCAGACGGGAATGGGCCACGGAATCGTGCCGACCCGGGTGCCGATCTGGCAGCCTTCCAACTTGACCGAGGACCGGGTGGTGCAGTTCGCGGACGGCGACATCTTCAACGTGATCACCAATGGCCGGCGGACCATGCCGCCTTACCGCTTCCAGGTGGTGGTCGCTGACCGCTGGGCGATCATCGCTTACGTGCGTGCGCTGCAGCGGGCGGCGCATGGCACACCTGCCGAGGCGCCGCCGGGAACCGTTATCGCCGCACTGAAATAATGCCATGAGCCAAACCCATTCACATTCCGCAACCGCCGTGGACAACTACCAGCTCGAAATCGGCCGCTGGAATACCGGCCGCAACGTTTTGGTGTTTGCCGCGCTGCTGGGCATCATCGGATGCATTGCCGGCTACATCACCAATCCGGCGAGGCTGTTCCAGTCCTACATGGTCGCCTTCGCGTACACTACGCTGATCGGCCTGGGCGCGTTCTTCTTCGTCATGGTGCAGTTCTTGACCGGCTCCGCGTGGAGTGTAACCATGCGGCGCATCATGGAAAACGTGATGATCACGCTCCCGGTGGGTCTGCTCCTGTTCATCCCGATTGCGATGGGACTGAATGAGATTTACCCGTGGACCAATCAGCAGGCGGTAGCCGCCGATGCGGTGCTGAAGGCCAAGTCCAGCTTTCTAACGCCGAACTGGTTCATAGCGCGCACGGTTATTTACTTCTTCCTGTGGTCGCTGTGGGCCGGGTCGATTTATCACCAGTCGACCAAGCAAGACACCGCGCGATCAGTGAAGCAGATGTACATTGCTTCGCGCTGGAGCGCGCCGGGGCTGTTCCTGGCAGTGGCCATTGGAACGCTGGCGTCCTATGACTGGCTGATGTCGCTCGAGCCCAAATGGTATTCGACGATTTTTGGATTGGTCATGCTCTCCGGCGGCGGGCTGTCGTTCTTTTCGGTAGTGACGCTGGTGTGCCTGGCGTTCCGCCGTGCTGGGATTCTCAAGAACTCGATTACGCAGGAGCATTACCACGATCTGGGCAAGTGGCTGCTTTGCATGACGGCTTTTTACACTTACGTTGCATTCGCGCAATACTTTTTGATCTGGTACTCGAACATCCCGGAAGAAACCATTTGGTATCGCCACCGCATGGTGGGAAGCTGGCTGCCTATCAGTCTGGCGATGCCCTTCATACGCTTTATCATTCCGTTTTCGATACTGCTGTGCCGCCCCGCGAAGCGCAGCCTGAAGGTGATCGGCGCCATGGCGGTGTGGAGCCTAGTGGTCGAATATATCGATCTGTACTGGGTGGTTATGCCGACTTATTACAAGACCGGGCCGCAACTCCACTGGCTGGACCTGGCGACTCTGGTGACCACCGTCAGCATTTGCGGGCTGGTTTTCTGGAGCCGGTTCCGAGCGCACAAGATGGTGCCGGTGGGCGATCTGCGGCTGGAGCAGAGCCTGCATTTTGAGAACGCTTAAAGGAGGAGGATCACGATGAGCCATCCGGATGAAGCATTACGACCACCCGATCGAACACCACGATCCTCAGGAAGGTTTCGACGCCACCGAGCCGAATACTCCGGCGATCTGGCTGTTCACCATCGTCAGCGTGCTGGGATTGATCCTGGTGATCGTCGCCGTGCAGGGTTATTTCGAGGAGATCTACAAGCAGGCGGTGTATGAGCGGGTGCTGTCCGTTCCCAGCGAGCAATTGCAGGATGTGCGCAATCGCGATGCTTGGAACCTGACACACTATATGTACGGGAACCTGGACAAATCGACCAACCGGGTGCGCATCCCGATTGACAAAGCGATGCAAAGTTTCGCCGCGGAAGCCGCCGCCGGCAAGCTGTTCTATCCGGCCAAGGACACGGCGATCAAGGTGGAGGAGCCGGCTGCGGCTCCCGCCGGTGCGGCTCCCGCTGCTGGGGCGGCGCCTGCTGGCGCTTCTGCTGCGGTGCCTCCGGCTGCGGCTCCGGCTGCTGGGATGCCGGCTGGGGCGGCGAAGAAATAGGATTTTATGAATTTGCGGTGCACATGGATTTTCGGTTTGCTGGCGCTAGCGGCGGTTGCCGCTGGCGGCGCAATATCGTTTGTCCAAGATCGGCGATACGAATCTTCCCGCCAATGTGCGTCCCATGCAACTGGAAGGCGTGGGCATCGACGAACATTTGGGCGCGTCGGTGGATCTGAACCTGATGTTTACGGGGGAAGATGGCTACCCGGTAAGATTGGGCCAATATTTTAACCAGGGCCGTCCGGTGATTCTCAACCTGGTGTATTACAACTGCCCGATGCTGTGTACGCTGATCCTCAACGGGCAGACGGAAGCCATGCGCGCGATTCCGTGGACTCCGGGCAAAGAATACGAAGTAGTGACTATCAGCATCGATCCGCGCGAGTCTTTCGACATGGCGCAGAAGAAGAAAGCCATCTATATGGGCAGTTTCGACCGCCCGGCTGCCGGCTGGCATTTTCTGACGGACCGCGACGGTAACGTGCAGCGGCTGGCGAAGCAAGTGGGATTCAACTATCGTTATGACAAGCGGATTGAGCAATACGCGCATGCCGCGGCGATTATGGTGCTAACGCCGGAGGGCAAAATGGCGCGTTACCTGTACGGCATCCGTTTCAGTCCGCGCGATCTGCGCTTCGCGCTGGCGGAAGCATCCGAGGGGCGCAGCACGCTGGCGCTCGAAAAGATTTTGTTGTTCTGCTATCACTACGATCCCAAGGCCGGCGCTTATGTTTGGTTTGCCCTGAACATCATGCGCGGCGGCGGCGCTCTTACCGTCTTTCTCATCGCATTTTTCATCTGGCGGATGTTCCGCTCGGAGCGTAAACGAGCCCAAGCCCGGCTCAAGGAAGGTTTTGCATAATGGAGTGGCTTCGCAGGCTGTTATTACCGGTCGATCAAGGCTCGGAATTCGCCAAGCACATCGACGTCATGTACATGGCCATTTTTTGGCTGAGCGTAGTGATGTTCCTGGGGCTCATGATCCCGATGTGCTGGTTTGCCTGGCGCTACCGCTTCAAGGCGGGCCGCGTGACGCCACACCAGACCCACAACACGACTATGGAAATCGTCTGGACCGTGGTTCCGCTGCTTCTCTGTGTGGGACTGTTCTTCTGGGGGATTATCGGCTACATGGAGTTCGCGGTCGGGCCCGGCGAATCCATGGAAATTCAGGTTACCGCCAAGCAGTGGCTGTGGCAGTTCGAATTTCCGGACGGCACGCGGGCGGTTAACGAATTGCATCTCCCGGTGAACAAGTCGATTCACCTGGTGATGACCAGCGAGGACGTGCTTGCATGACTTCTATATTCCCGACATGCGCGTGAAGCGCGATATCGTACCCGGCCGCTACACAGAGTACTGGTTCACGCCCTTAACCGTGGGCGAGCACGTCGCTACCTGCGCCGAGTATTGCGGCAAGGGCCACTCCGATATGAAGGCCAAGGTGTTCGTCGATACGCCCGCGGACTTCGCCAAGTGGATGGAGACCGGCGGCGACGAATGGATGCATCATACGCCGGAGGAGTGGGGCCGAATCCAATACGAGGAAAAGGGCTGCCAGAGTTGCCACAACGTCGACGGCACCAAAAGCAAGGGCCCAACCTGGAAAGGCATTTGGGGCAAGCCGGTCAAACTAAACAATGGAACGACGGTCATGGTGGATGAAGCTTATGTCCGCGAGTCGATGATGCAGCCGGGCGCGAAGGTAGTGGATGGTTTCGAGAACATCATGCCCACTTTCCAGGGGCTTTTGCGGGAAAATGAAATTCGCGGGCTGGTGGCGTATATAAAGTCGTTGCAGTAAAGGTCACAACATGGAACACACACTCACATCGGGAGCTGTCTTAGGGGACCGGCCGCGGCCCGCCAAGAATTACCTGAACGAGACCAGGGGCATCTGGAGCTGGATGACCACGGTCGATCACAAGCGCATCGGCATCATGTACCTGTGCGCGGTATGCTTCGCGTTCCTGCTGGGCGGCATCTTCGCGTTGCTGGTGCGGCTGTCGCTGCTCAATCCGCAGCACACGCTTTTCGGCAAGCATTGGGTGACGGCGGAAATGTATAACCGCTTCTTCACGCTGCACGGGGCCATCATGGTGTTCCTGTTTATCATTCCGGCGATCCCCGCGTCGCTCGCCAACTTCGTGCTGCCGATGATGCTGGGGGCGAAAGACGTGGCCTTCCCGCGAATCAACCTGATGAGCTTCTATTTGTGGTGTATCGGCGCGACCATGGCTATCGGTTCGATGGTGATCGGGGCGGTCGACACCGGCTGGACGTTCTATACGCCTTATTCGACGACTACCGACGGCGCCGTAGGCCTGATGACCATGGCGGTGTTCATCTTGGGCTTCTCTTCCATCTTTACCGGTCTGAACTTCATTGCCACCACGCACAAGCTGCGAGCCCCTGGAATGGGCTGGTTCGATATGCCGCTGTTCGTGTGGGGCATTTACGCTACCGGCGTGATTCAGATCCTGGCTACGCCGGTGCTTGCCATCACCCTGGTGCTGCTACTGATCGAGCGGGTCTTCCAGATCGGCATCTTCGATTCGCGCATCGGCGGCGACCCGGTGTTGTTCCAGCACTTCTTCTGGTTCTATTCGCATCCGGCGGTATACATCATGATTCTGCCGGGCATGGCGATCATCAGCGAAATCATTCCGACGTTCAGCCGCAAGACGATCTTCGGGTACCGGGCGATTGCTTACTCGAGCGTATCGCTGGCGCTACTGAGCTTCATCGTGTGGGGCCATCACCTGTTTGTGGCCGGCGAAAGCGATCTGGCAAATGTGGTGTTCTCGGCACTGACGTTCCTGGTGGCGATTCCTTCGGGCGTGAAGATGTTCAACTGGCTGACCACTATGTATAAGGGCAACATCAGTTTTGAAACGCCGATGCTGTACGCGATGGCGTTCCTGTTCCTGTTCGCGATCGGCGGACTGACCGGCATCTTCTTCGCGACGCTGGCGGTGGACATTCACCTCACCGATACCTACTTCGTGGTGGCGCACTTCCATTACGTGATGATGGGCGGGACGGTGATTGCCTTCCTGGGCGGGCTGCATTACTGGTGGCCCAAGATGACTGGGCGAATGTATTCGGAAAAATGGGGACGCATTGCGACGGCCCTGGTGTTTATCGGATTTAACATGACCTTCGGCTCGCAATTCATCATGGGCGGGCAGGGCATGCCGCGGCGCTATTTCAACTACCTGGATCAGTTCCAGCCTATCCATGCATTCTCGACTTACGGAAGCTGGGTGCTGGGCTCGGGCTTGTTCCTCACGGCGATCTATTTGCTGGCGTCGCTCAAGACGGGGCCGCTGGCGCCGGACAATCCGTGGGGCGGGACCACCATGGAATGGCAATCGTCGTCACCGCCGGTGGTGCACAATTTCGAAGAACAGCCGGTGTTCGAGCACGAACCTTATGACTACCGCCATAGGACGGTAACGCACGTATGAGAGACCACGTATGAGTACGACGACCGACGTTCTTCATCAGGATCCGCACGGGCACGGTGGCGAGCATGATCCGCATCAGCAGCATCACTTCACCACCATGGAGCAGCAGTTCGATACCAGCAAGATTGGTATGTGGCTGTTCCTGGCTACCGAAGTCTTGACCTTCGGCGGCCTGTTCGCCGGCTTCGGGCTTATGCAGAATAGGTACCCGATGGAGTTCGTCGAGGCCCACGAGAAATTGAAACGCTGGGCTGGAGCGACCAACACCGTGGTGCTGCTGGTATCCAGCTTCACTGCCGTGATGGCAGTCTTAATGGCGCGCACCAATCAGGCCAAGAAATGCGCGATGTACCTGTGGATGACGGTCGGCTGCGCCGGAATCTTCATGTGCATCAAGGCGTACGAGTACACGCACGATTTTGAAGAAGGCCTGTATCCGGCGAAGTATTACAGTCATCATGGTGATCTGATTGCGGGCAGCCATGGCTACGCCACATTCTTCAGTTTCTATTTTATGATGACCGGGTTGCACGGCCTCCACGTGCTGATCGGCATGGGCTTGATGAGCTGGCTGGCGATTCGAGCGAGCCGCGGCGAATTTTCCGACAAATACTACACGCCGGTCGATCTGGTGGCGCTGTTCTGGCATTTGGTTGACTTGATCTGGATCTATCTGTTTCCGCTGTACTACTTAATCACATGAGCACGCACACTGAACACGCTGATAATCCGAAAGCCGAAGCCGTAAAGTACACCATAACGCTGGTGGCACTGCTCATTCTTACCGCCATCACGGTAGGCGCATCCTACATTAATTTTGGTTCGGGCAACGTGGTGATCGCACTTTTCATCGCCACCGTCAAGGGCATCATCGTGGCGCTAATCTTCATGCACCTGCTGCATGACAAGCCGGTGAACGCCGTGATCGCAGTCGCGGGCTTCATTTTCCTGGGCATCTTCCTGCTGTTCGATTTCCTGGACGTGGATAGCCGCACCAATCCGCAGCCGACGAACTTGCATGCACTGCCGCCCGCAGCGGCTCCGGCAACCGCCGGGGCACCTGCTGCCGCGGGCGCTCCTGCTGCAGGCACCGCCGCCCCAGCCGCGAAGAAAGAGTAGCGCCGGACGGCGTCCTCTCGCGATAAGATGGGGAATCATTCGCGCTGCCTCTACCGACGCCGACTTCGCTCATGCCCGCACCCTGTTTGAGGAATACGCCGCCGGCCTGGGAGTTGACCTGTGCTTTCAGGGATTCTCGAAAGAGCTGGACAGCCTGCCGCAGATGTACGGCGCACCACGCGGTGTGTTGCTGCTCGCGGAAATTGAAGGTATGCCTGCTGGATGTGCTGCTGTGAGGCCTCTGGATGATGTCACTTGCGAACTCAAGCGGGTGTACGTCCGGCCCGACTTTCGCAGGAGCGGCATGGGACGCCTGCTCACCGAGACTGCGCTACAGGCAGCGCGCGAGATGGGCTATACGCGCATTCGCCTGGATACTCTGCCGCAAATGCAGGCGGCGCAGCGCCTCTATGAGGACTTGGGCTTCCGGGATATCCCTGCGTATTATGGCGAGCCCATTCCCGACCAGCGCTTCATGGAGGCGGCTTTAAGCTAGCATGGGACCCGTTGCGCAAGGATCGATCACTGCCGAACCGCTGCATCCTGTCGAGGTTCGGGTGCTGGGCGCGCTGCTCGAAAAGGAAGTCACCACTCCGGAATATTATCCGCTCACGCTCAATGCGCTGGTGAACGCCTGTAACCAGAAATCGAGCCGCGATCCTGTGGTGAATTACGAAGAAGAAGCGGTGCAGCAGGCGCTGGCGCTGCTGCGACATAAAGGACTGGCGGTGAGGATCAGCGGGGCGGGGCATCGCGTCGAGAAATACGCGCACTCGCTGGGCGAGAGGCTGAACCTGGGGCGGCGCGAATCGGCGCGTGCTGTGCGTGCTGATGCTGCGCGGACCGCAAACCGCCGGCGAACTGCGCGGACGCACCGAGCGCATGCACGAGTTCGCGGAGATCGCGGACGTCGAGCATTGCCTGGAATCGCTGGCCCAGCGCACGCCTGAGCCGCTGGTTGCGTCGATGCCGCGTGGGCGGTGGTGTCATCTGCTGGGAGGCGTTCCGGATCCGGCAGCCTAACCGCGCTGAAATGCGATACGCCTGCACGCACCGGCGACCGATCTCGAGCAGCGAGTAGCGGAGTTGGAGCGGGAAGTCGCCGAATTGAAACAAACTCTCGAAAGTTTCCGGCGCCAGTTCGAGTAAGATCGAAGTTATGATGCACCGGCTTCCAGTCAAAGTTAAGCGCGTCGATGAATGCGACACGATCAGCGAGCTGATCACACATTGCTTCCCGGCGTTCGGCGGGGCTTTCCTGCGGCGGATTTACACTATCCTCGATCACGCCATCGGCCAGGGATGCCCGCTGACGCTGGCGGTGGCGGGTCCGGTGACGGTTTCCGGGCAGCATCAGGCGTGGCTGATTCCGCTGCTTGAAACCGGCTGGGTGGCGTATCTTTCAGCACCACCGACGCCGTGTGCTATCACGACGGGCATCGCACGCTTGATGCGCATCGCGATCCCGATCTTCGAAGTCCCCATCTGGGGCGACGACGGCGCGCTGCGCGATGAGCGCACGATTCGCGTCACCGACATGGCGTTCGACGAAGATGTGCTGCTGGATCAGGACCGCTTCCTTACCGCGGTGCTGCGGCGTCCCGAGTTCCAGCGTACGATGACCGGCACCGAGCTGCGGTACCGGCTGGGCGCGTTCTATACGCAGCAGGAACGCGCCAATCGGCGTGGCGCACGGCTTGCTTTCGACGTGCCATCGCCTGGCCATTCCGGTGTTCGTGGGCGCGCCCGGCGACGGCAGCATCTTTCTGAATTCCATGAAGCTGTGGGCCATGCGCGAGGCCGGGCTGATCGATTCCTATAAGTTCGATCTGGACCTGCACGCCGAAGTCTACGAAGCCTGCGCGTACCATCGCTGGGGACTGTTCGACAATCCGCCGAATGCGCTGGCGACGCTGATTCTGGGCGGCGGCGTGCCGAAGAATTACAACCTGCAGCCGGAGCCTGCGCTGGGCCAGGTGCTGGGCATTCCCAATGTGCGCGGATACAATTTCGATGTGCAGATTGTCACGGCGCCGGTGACCGACGGGTCGCTGTCGTCGTGTCCGCCGGGGGAAGCGGTCACGTGGGGCAAAGTGGATAAGGACACCTATCAGCAGGCCACCGAAAGCATGCAGGCGGATTATTCCATGCTGATGCCGTTCCTGGTGAAGGCGCTGCTGGACAATCGCAAGCGCTATGAGGAGCAGGCGGCGGAGATCGGCGAAGAGAAGCTGTTCGAGCGGAGTCCGGAGGCTCGCGGGTATCTGCGTCCGCTGGGCGGCTATCGCTTGTTCGACCAGCGCGAAGAGCTGGTGCGGCGGCTGACGGAAGATGTGAAGGCCAACAAAGATTGGCTGCTCGAAACGCTGCAATATCCGCTGGCTGCGCGTTAAGCGCGGCGGCGGGTTGGAATCGCCGTTACGAGATAGCCTGCGGTCAAGCAAGACAGCCATAGAACCGGCAAACGGTAGCGTTCCTCCGATACGATTACATAGTAGAGCAGAGGATAGAGCAGAAAAATCGCGCCGAACAACGCGGCCACCGGCAGCCTGCGGTACAGCATGAGCAGGAATCCTGGAATCGACAGCAGGGTGATGATCCAGATCAGGCAGGTGGCGCGGCGCGGCGGCGACGGGACGGGGAACCAGAATTGGGCGATTCTGACTAGAGTGAGTTGCAGCAGACGCCGAGGATGCGACCGCATCCACGCCAGTGCTTGATTTCTCCTGAGGCGATCATAGGCAGGCTCGCCCATGTTCTTCATGAGGGCAGCTTCGACTGCGTTGCTCTCGGGATGCATGGCTACGAAACATCCGCTGTGTAATTCCTGAGTGAGGCTCGGGCGAGGCGCAATCGTTGTTGGACGTGTAGAGAGCAATCCCCAAATTCGTGCGAGTTACGAACACGCCCCAAATCCGGAAATTCCGTATGATCCACGGGAGATTCACCAGCAGGAGAGCTAGTGCGAAGGGCATGAGGAAGCGAAGCATTTCGCGCGGCGGGAAGGCGCGAGTTACGAGAAGGAAAACAATCCACGGGAGCGCGACCAACAAGACCACCTGGTTCATCAGGAAGAGGATGCCGAGCGCCGCGCCGGCAAGCGCTCCGCTCCAAGCAGCATTGCCGCGGGTGTGGATGAAGCGGGTCGCGCCGAGGAAGAACAGAATGAGTCCGAACTGGGTGAAATTGGCGTCCCAGCCCGCCATAAATTGTGACGCTGCGATAGAGAGCACGCCTCCGGCAATTCCAGGCGCGGGCGTTCCCCACAATGCGGTGGAGACTTGCGGCAGCAGGCCAGCGGACAGAGGCGTTCGCAATCAGGTTGGCGATCAGGACAGCGGTTATGAAATGGAACGACGACGACGGGTATAGCCAGACACAGAAAGCGAGAAACAGTGGATAGAGCGGCGGGTTGGTGGCGGTCGGCCCGGTCTTCGTAGACCGGAATGGATCGCCGAATGTGCCTTCGTGGACGAGAGTCCGTGCTTCCATCACCATTTCGTTGCCGGGACCCAGGCTGAGACCTTCGGGATGAAAGTACTGGTAGGCTCCGAAGGCAAGACTGGCGGCGAGGAGCGCGAAAAAACACTTGTACTTCATGGGCGGCGATTGAGTATCGATGCTAGCACAGGAGTGGAGGGCACCGATGGGAGGGGAAACGCGCTGAAAGTGGCAAAACTTGAAGTGCGCGCTGCCTTTGCGTTTCGCGTCCAATAGCTTGCGCAGGGGCAGCGAATGGCAAAGAAGGATACGCCGCAGCTACCGCATCTGGCGGCTTCTGTTGCGTTAGTCGCTAAGCTGTCGGAAGTCCACCCGCGATGAGCGCCACCAGGTTCCAGGCCACGACGATCGCAAAAAGGAAATTGATGCGAATCAGTAGTTTTTCGTGTCCGCAGCGCCAACAGTAGACGCCCAGGGCCAGCGCGAGAACCTTCACCAGCAGCAGGCCTCCCCAGGGATGCGAGGAGTAGCGCAAGGCGAGGCGAACCACGGGATTGCCTTCGTGGATGCCGTGGAGCAAAAAGGCCACGGTGGTCAAGAGGTCCAACATCTGCAGATAAGAATACTGGAGTAACAGTTGATTCACTGATTGGTCCTCTCAGTCTAAAACCCTAACTAGTCTAAAGCGAACCACTTAGTTAGTAAATAGTACTTTTGATCCAGTTCGGTGTACCAGGACGAAAGCGGCCTAGAGGAATCAAAGGGTTCCGCCGATAGTACCTTGTGGCTGGTCTTATCCCCGACAGTAAGTCTTATCTCGGCGCCCGGCTGGCGGTTTTGCGGAGCACACAGAATTCGGACGGTGGCTGGGGGTATTTCGCCGGGAAATCGTCATGGCTGGAGCCCACGGCTTACGCGGCGCTGGCACTGGCGGGCGAACCCGCGGCGGACCGCGCATGGAAGCTACTTTCCTCCTGGCAATTGCCGGACGGAAGCTGGAAGCCGGCGGCTGAGGTCCAGGTCTCAAGCTGGGGAACGTCGCTCTGCGCCACTCTCGCCATGGCCCGCAATGAATGGGGACAGCCGCTCGAAAGCGGAGTGAAGTGGCTGGTAGGCAGCAGCGGAGTTGAATCCAACTGGCTGAATGTGGTGGTGGCCCGGCTGCGGCTGGTCAAGCAGGAACGCGACATCGGTTTGAAGTGTTGGCCCTGGAAGCCGGGCAATTCAGGATGGGTGGAACCCACGGTGCACGCACTAGTGGCTCTGAAACAGGCATCGGTGAAGCTTTCGAGCGACGAACTGCGCAGCCGCGTCCAGATGGGCGAGGCGCAGTTGATGAATGTGCGCTCGCGGGATGGCGGGTGGAATTACGGAAGTCCGGCGGCGTTGGGTGTGGATCTGCCGTCTTATCCGGAAACCACGGCGCTGGCGCTGGTGGCGTTGCAGGGTCGCGACGACCTGGGCAAGGCGTTCGACCTGGCGCGGCGGCAGATGGGCGAGACGCCTTCGCCGATGGCGCGCGCATGGCTCGCGATCGCGATGCGGCTGCACGGGGTGAAGCCAGAGGAACTCAATGGCGATCCGCAGACGGACCTTATGATCACCGGGATTGAGGCGCTGGCGGCACCTGAGGGCAACTATCGCTGTATGCAAACCGCTATTCACACGGGAGTCACTGCGTGAACGCCGATCGCAGAGAATTTCTGGCCATGGCGGGCGCGGCGAGCGTGGCGGGATTCGCGGGATTCAACGGAGGACGGGAGGCGAAGCCGAAAGCCATGTCCAAACTTCCCTTGGCGGGGCAGACGTCGGCGGTGGTGGCGGTTAAGGCGGCGTCCTATTCGAAGGATCTGGCGGACGCGATGCTGCGCGGGATTCTCGAATGCGAGCTGGATGTGGCCGGGAAGACCGTGCTGCTGAAACCCAATTTTGTCGAATTCGATCCCAACACCTGTATCAATACGGATGTGGCGGTGGTGGCGACCGCACTCGAAGTATTTCGCTCGCTGGGCGCAGCCGAGGTGAAGATCGGCGAGGGCCCGGGGCACCGCCGCGACACTTTGGCGATTGCCGAGCTGACGCGCTACCGCTCGGAAATCCCCAGCTTCGACGAGGTGTTCGTGGATCTCAACCGGGACGATGTAAGCGGAGTCAAGGGCTTCGCGGGGCGCGACGAGTTTTACTTTCCTAACAGCGTGCTGTCCGCCGATATCATTGTTTCGCTCGCCAAGATGAAGACGCACCATTGGGCGGGGGCGACGCTCTCGATGAAAAATTATTTTGGCCTGGTGCCGGGGTCGATCTACGGCTGGCCCAAGAATGAGCTGCACTTCATTGGGATCGACACTGCCATTGTGGAACTGACGCGGGCATTTGGGCCCAAGAGTTTTGCGCTGGTGGATGGCATTGTGGGCATGGAAGGCAACGGGCCGATACAAGGGACTCGCAAGCAGGCAGGGGTGCTGGTGATGGGTTCGGATCTGGCGGCGGTGGATGCCACTTGCTGCCGCATCATGGGTATCGATCCGGCGCGTGTGGGATACCTGCAGAAGGCCGCCGACCAACTGGGTGTCATCGAGGAATCCCGCATTGAGCAGCGCGGCGAAGCCATCGCGGGGCTGCGCACCAACTTTGAGCTGATCAAGGAATTCAGCCAGCTTCGGCTGGCTTAGGCGAGCCGCACGATTCACCGAATTCGCCTTGGCACGGGCACACGTGCCGTAAATATTTTTGGCAGCCAGCGCAGTTGCTATTCTGAGAGAACATGCGCAAACCTGTACTGGCCGGTAATTGGAAGATGTACAAGACGGCAGCCGAAACTGCCGCTTTCTTTGAAGCTTTCGCTCCTTTGGTGGCGAGCGCGTCCCATGCGGAAATCGTGATATGCCCTCCCTTCGTAAATGTGCCGGCGGCGGTGGCGGCGGCGCAGGGTACGGCCATCGAGGTGGGCGGTCAGGATCTGTTCTGGCTTCGCGAAGGCGCTTACACGGGTGAGATTTCGGCTCCCATGCTGACGGCGGTGGGCTGCCGCTGGGTGATTGTGGGCCACAGCGAGCGCCGCCAATACTTCCACGAGACCGACGAGACGGTGCTGAAGAAAACCCAGGCGGCGCTGGAAACCGGGCTCACGCCCATCGTTTGCGTGGGCGAACGGCTGGAGGAGCGCGAGGGTGGCGCGACCGAGAGCGTTTTGCGCACGCAGTGCGCGGGTGGAATTCTGGGTCTGACGCCGGAACAATTCGCGTCGGTGGTGATTGCTTATGAGCCGGTGTGGGCCATCGGCACGGGCAAAACGGCGACTCCTGAAATCGCCGCGGATGCGCATCGCGTCTTGCGCGCCGAAATCACGAATCACTTCGGCGATGCCGCAGGCGCGGCCTGCCGCATCCTTTACGGGGGCAGCGTCAAACCGGACAACGTCGCGAAACTTATGGCGCAAGAAGAGATCGACGGGGCGTTGGTGGGTGGCGCGAGCCTGGACGCGGCCTCGTTCGCGGCGATTGTGAATTACTAAAGGCTCGTTGCGCGGCGCTTCATGCCAGGCGCGGGATCAGGGTGTCCAGCAGGCGGATCAGGGTGTCACGCACGCGCTCGCCGGCGTCGAGCACTTCCTGATGAACCAGCTTCTGCGGAAGAATGCCGGCGGCCATATTGGTGACGCAGGAGATGGCGAGCACTTTCATCCCCATGTGATTGGCAACGATTGCTTCGGGCACTGTCGACATGCCGACCAGGCCGGCGCCGATGAAGCGCAGGAAGCGGATCTCGGCGGGCGTCTCATAGCTTGGCCCCAGCATGGCGGCGTAGACGGCCTCTTTGAGATCGATGCCCAGCTCGGCTGCGGTACGGCGGGCGATTTCGCGGTATTCGCGCGAGTAGGTTTCGGTCATGTCGGGGAAGCGAGGGCCCTGCGCGTCGTCATTGCGCCCGACCAGCGGGTTCTGTCCCATGAGGTTGATGTGATCGGAGATCAACACCAGGTCCCCGGGATGCAGCTCGGTATCGATGGCGCCGGCCGCGTTGGTGAGGATCACGCGATCCACGCCGCGCTTGGCCAGCTCGCGAATGCCGAGGGTGACTTCCGCGCCGGTATAGCCCTCGTAGTAGTGGGCGCGGCCGGACAGGACGACCACGTCGGTTGCGCCCAGGCGGCCGGTGACCAGTTTTCCGGCGTGTCCCGCGGCGGTGACGGCAGGCCACCCCGCGATATCCCCGTAGGGGGTTTCAAAACGATTCTCAAGGGTTTCGGCAAACGCGCCCAAGCCGCTGCCGAGGACAACTCCGACGATGCTCATAAGAGCATTCCCGCGATGCAGGCCGACATAAAATTGGCCATGGTTCCGGCCGCCACCGCTTTCATTCCGAGCCGGGCGACATCGGACTTGCGCGAGGGCGCGAGCGCTCCGATACCGCCCACTTGAATGGCCACTGAACTCAGATTAGCGAAGCCGCACAGGGCATACGTAGCGATGACGAAGGATTTCGGATCGAGCGTGGCGCGAATCTTACCCAGGTCGACGAAAGCCACGAATTCGTTAAGGATAAGACGGGTGCCGAGCAGGTTGCCAACGGCCGCGCAGTCATTCCAGCGGACGCCTAGCAACCACGCGATGGGAGCGAAGATGACTCCCAGGATACCTTGCATCGAATTGGGCAGCCATCCGAAGAAACGCACGTCGTGCAGAGCGTGCAGGCCACCATTCACCAGGGCGATCAGGCCGATGAAGGCGATCAGCATGGCTCCGATATTGAGCGCCAGATGCAAGCCGTCGCCAGCGCCGCGCGCCGCGGCATCGATGATGTTGACGCCGGGCTTCTCCACCTCTACTTTGATGCCGCCCATGGTGGCGGGCTGGTCGACCTCGGGCATCAGCATTTTCGCCAGCATCAGCGTGGCGGGCGAGGTCATGATGACAGCGGTCAGGAGATGACGGATCTCAACGTGGGCGATCAGGACATAGGCCGCCATCACGGCTCCTGAGACGTGCGCCATTCCGCTTGCCATAATGGTGAACAATTCGCTTTGCGTCAAGCCGGCCAGAAATGGGCGGATGGTCAGGGGCGCTTCGGTCTGGCCCATGAAGATGCTGGCTGCGACGCTGGTGGATTCCGCGCCACTGGTGCCCATTACTCTTTGCATGACCTGCGCCATGGCGCGAACGAAAATCTGCATGATGCCCAGGTAATAGAGAATCGCAAACAGCGAAGCGATAAAGATGATGATAGGCAGCACCTGGAACGCGAAGACGACGCCGAACTCATCGTTGGCTGCGCCCAGCTTATCGCCGAAGACGAACCTGCTGCCCTCGATCGAATAGCTAAATACGTGGTTAATGATATTGCTGAGAGACCGGAAGGCTTCGGCCAAAGGAGTTTTAAGAACCAGGAAGGCGAAACTGATCTGCAGGCCGAGTCCCCAAAAGATGACACGGGGCTGGATCGCGCGGCGGTTAGTGGAGAACAGGTACGCCACTGCCATGACGACCACCAGGCCCAGCAGGCCCGTGAAACGATCCATGCGGAGCCTCCGGTTAACCTACGACTTCGAGTATGAGTTCGCGGCTCTCCGGCGCAGTAGAAGCGATGCGGAAAGCATCTTCGACAAGCTGCGCGGCTTCGTCGACATTGTCTTCGCGAGTGTAATACAGGCGGCATAGCACGCCACCGGCGTCTACTTTTTGACCGACCTTCACTTCGAGGATCACGCCGACGGCGGGGTCGATCGAATCCTCCTTGGTATCGCGGCCGGCGCCGATCATGGAAGAGGCCTGGCCGATGTATTCGGCGTCGATGGCGCTGATGTAGCCCGCGCGCGGAGAGCTGATTTCACGCGCGCCAGTGGCATTCGGCAGTAGTTCGAAGCGATCCAGCACCTGCGGGTTGCCGCCCTGCGCCGCGATCACTTCCTTCAGTTTGCGATAGCCGGAACCATCCAGCAGTTTCTTTTGCGCCAGCTCGCGGGCTTCGTCGAGCGTGGCCGTGAGTTTACCGAGGTAGATCATGCGGGCGGCCAGCTCGAGCGAAAGGCGAGTGAGATCGGCAGGGCCGGCGTTTTGCAGGGTCTGCGAAACTTCCATCACTTCGAGCGCGTTGCCGATGGCGTAGCCGAGCGGCTGGTTCATGTCGGTGATCAGCGCCTGCACGTGCTTGTCAGCGCGGCGTCCGATGCCGACCATCATCTGCGCGAGGCGGCGCGCGTCCACTTGACGCTTCATGAAACCACCAGATCCGACTTTTACGTCGAGCACCAGCGCATCCAAGCCGACGGCCAGCTTCTTCGACATGATGGAGGAAGCGATCAAGGGGATGGATTCGACGGTGGCAGTGGCGTCGCGCAGGGCGTAAAAGCGTCCGTCGGCGGGGGCGACCTCGGGAGTCTGGCCGATGAAGGCCAAGCCATGCTCGGCGAGCTGGGCGCGGAACTCGTCGAGGTTGAGATTGGTGCGGAAACCGGGAATCGATTCGAGTTTATCCAGCGTGCCGCCGGTGTGGCCGAGCGCACGGCCGGAAATCATGGGCACGATGACGCCCGCGGCGGCAGCCAGAGGCGACGCGATCAGGCTGGTTTTGTCGCCCACGCCGCCGGTGGAGTGCTTGTCGACTTTAACGCCCGGGATGGAGGAGAGGTCCAATATTTCGCCGGATTGCGTCATGCGTTGGGTTAGAGCGCTGACTTCGCGATCGGTCATGCCGGAGAAAAACACGGCCATAAGGAAGGCGGAGGCCTGATAGTCGGGGATGGTACCGTTGGTATAACCGTCTACTACGTAGGCGATCTCTTCGGTGGACAGTTCTTCGCCGTCCCGTTTCCGGTGAATCAAGTCGACTGTGCGCATGAATCCTTTGAGCGTAGCACCTTATTTGATTGGAAGTAAAGGACCTGCGGGCTTGAAGACGTGATTATGGAAGCACCAGATGGTTCGTTTCAGGATGTCTTCAGGCAGCTATTTCGCGCGCTTGCGGGCGCGTTTCACGTGGTCCCTTAGGAACAAGGCAAAGCCGGTTTCGTCGATGGTACCAGCGGCGAGTTCGAGGATGGCTTGCGCGGCTTCCGCTTCCGAGGCGGTGAAGTGCAAACCGTTGCGCTCGAGGAAAACGTAGCCGGTCATAAATCCGGTTCGCTTGTTCCCATCGACGAACGGGTGGTTTCGGACGATTCCGGTGACGTAAGCGGCGGCCAATTGTGGAAGATCGCATTCGGAATAGGCGAAAATCTGGTGCGGCCGCGCCAGCGCCGATTCGAGTAGCCCTTCGTCGCTCAATCCCGGCGCTCCGCCGTGCTCCGCAAGAAGGTCGGTGTGCAGCCCATCAACCGTCTGACGAGCCACCCATACAGGCTGCTTCACTTGGCTAGGACTCGCAGGGCATTCCGATAACGTGCCATGCCCTCGCGTGCGATCTTCATCTGTAGTTCCAACTCCGGGTCCGATGCACGTATTTGGAAGGCGCCATCCGGCGACTCGATGAGCAGCAGGCGTTGGCCTTCGGTGGCGTTCAGACGCTGAAGGGCTTCCTTGGGAAGGATCACACCTAGGGAGTTGCCGAATTTGCGGACTTTGAGCTCGACCATGGTTATTACTATGGTAATAACATCGATGGAAAATGTCTAGCGGGATTCCGACACGCCAATGCGGCGGGCATAGTCGGCGAGGCTGGCGATGGCAAGCGCGACCGTGAGCCACTTGAGCGCGGTGACGGCGGGGGCGACGGCGATGCCGGACAAGTAGCCGATTTGGAAACACAGGAATACGATTTGCACAAAGGTGCTGATCTTACCCCACGGCGACGGCGGGAAGTTGCGGCGCGCGGTGGCGAGATAGAGAACTCCGGCGGCGGCGAGAATCAAGACATCGCGGCCGAGCACGATGGTAGCCAGCCACGGTTCAAGCGCGCCGGTGAGCGCGAGCACCAGAAAAGTCCCGCTGAGGAGGACTTTGTCGGCGATGGGATCGAGATAGGCTCCGAGACGGGAAGATGCGCGGTAGCGCCGCGCGAGGAAGCCGTCAACTACGTCGGTGATGCCGATCAGGATGAAGAGCGGAATGATGGTGCTGTACCGATGGCGGAACATCAGTAGGAATAGATACGGCGCCAGCGCGAGGCGTGCCGCGGTGAGCAGGTTCGGAAGGTGCTTCACTTACGATCTAGGAAACCATGGCATGGGTGGCGCTGGAGGCCACCTGGTCATGGGTAATGATTTCGTAAATGGTGGGATCCGACATGATCTTGTTGACCAGTGCGAAGTGCATGGCGTGGCCGGCCTTTTCGGCAATCACGTGACCGAGAAGCGGCTTGCCGATCAGAGCGAGGTCGCCGATGAGATCGAGCGCTTTGTGGCGGCAGCATTCGTCGGGGAAGCGGAGGCCGCCGGGGTTGAGGATGGACTGGCGATCGAAGCACACGGCGTTATCGAGCGAGGCGCCGCGAATCAAACCCATGTTGCGCATTTGGTGGAGCTCGTATTCGAAGCCGAAGGTGCGGGCGGGAGCGAGCTCGGCGGCGTAGTTTTCGGGCGTGACTTCCATATCGAGGGTCTGACGGCCTACCAAGGCGTGCGGGAAGAATACTTCGCAGGTGAGCAGGAAGCGGTCCGCAGGCAGGATGCTGATGCGCTTGCCTCCGCCTTCGACCGACACGGGCTTGCGAATCCGCAGGTAACGTTTGCGGCGGCGCGACTGGCGGATTCCGGCGGCGCGGATGAGATCGACGAAGGGCTGGCCGCTGCCGTCGAGGATAGGCACTTCGAGGTTATCGATCTCAACGAAGGCGTTGTCGATGCCCATGCTGTAGAAGGTGCTGAGCAGGTGCTCGGTGGTGGAGATCAGTACGCCCTGGCGCATCAGGCTGGTGGCATAGCTGACTTTCTGCACGTAGCGCCAACTTGCGGGGATGGTGAAACCTTCGAGATCGGTGCGGACAAATACGATGCCAGTGGAGGGCGGGGCAGGGAGGATGCGAATGCGGACAGGAACGCCGGAATGGAGGCCGACTCCGGAAGCGTCGACCGGCCGGTTTAGGGTTTTCTCAAATTCCAAATAGCGCCTCCGTTGGGGGCTTACCGTGAGGTCGGAGCATCAGGCTGCATGCGCTCCTAAAAACTCATAGTAACAAAACGAGGAGTCTTATACCAGTGTTACATATAACAAAAATAAAGACTTGCCGACTTTGAAGTGTGGCAAATACACCACACTTTTGCGCTGCGATTGTGTCAATTTTGCACTGGGCTGGATCGTAGCTGTCAGCCGTTCT
Source organism: Bryobacterales bacterium (assembly GCA_963779075.1). Lineage (GTDB taxonomy): Bacteria > Acidobacteriota > Terriglobia > Bryobacterales > Bryobacteraceae > Palsa-187. Next base: position 53,599 of record CAVZWS010000002.1, on the reverse strand, counting down.
TGATTCGCTTGATGCGCCCGTATTGGCGGAATTCGTAGTAACCGATCAGTGCTAGCCAAAATGCCATCTGAAAGATTCCATCCCAGAGATCGCCTTTCGAGATGACCCGAACGTCATCCTGGATAACAAACAGTGCGAGGATCGCAGCCATGGCGAGACCAAATTTTGGATTTCGGAATCCGGTAACAAATTCTCCAGCGTTGGACGCCCTTCCGCTATGGCTTCCTGGATTACGACCAGGGTACCTAATCCCGAGACCGTTAGCGCCCAAATGGCCGGACTATTCGATCTTTGATCCAAAGGAGTCCTCCCGCAACATCTGAAAGCTTCGCTATCTGACCTTATCCGATACAAGCCGCGTTACACTGGTCCGGAGCGAACGGATGAAAAACCTTGGCCTCCACCTGTATTCGATATTGGTTGCGATGGCCACCTTGTGCCTGATCGTCAGCGGCGCAATGGTTGCGAGTGGGGAAGGTACACCCGAAGGCTGGCATCGAGCGATCGGCGCGTTCGTCGCGGTGATGGTGATTGGTTTGGGTGTCTGGCTCGCGGTGACAAAAACGCACGAATGGCTGCGGCGGCTGGGGAGGGCGGCCGTGGCGGTGACGATCGCCGACGCGGGATTGGGATTGGTGGCGGGGCCGGCGTCCGCGCCCGCTTTGCCGATGGCGAGCATGGCGCATGCATTTTTGGCGCCGATACTGTCGTCTTTGGTGGTAGCGATCGCTCTGGCTACTTCGCGGAATTGGCAGCACGATCCGATTTTCTTGCAGGATCAAGGCTGGCCGCCGCTGCGCGGGGTGGCGCGAAACACGCTGGCGTTAGTGGTCATCCAGGTGGGCCTGGGGGCGGCATTCCGCTACGAGTCGATCAGCGTGATGGTGCACATCCTGGGCGCACTGATCGTAGTAGTGTTCATTCTCACGCTGGTGGTGCTGGTGACGCTGATGCCGGAGCACCCCACGCTGCGGCCGGCCGCGATCACGTTGGGCGTGGTCACGTTCGCGCAAGTTTTCCTGGGGCTGACGGTGGTGTCGATGGGAACGGCGCAAGCCAATAAAGGCTTTGCGGCAGCGGTGGCGGTGGCACATGTGGCGACGGGCGCGGTGACGCTGGCGACGACGCTGGTGGTGGCGTTAGAAGTTTGGCGGAACGTACGTCCGGCAGTGCAGGCGTCGGCGGCGAAGGATCAAGGGTTGAGTTCGTAGCAGCCGAGCATTTATCGCAGAAAATTGAATCGAACCACCAGCTCGCCCAAGTCTGCGCCGAAGGCCGGTGAGGGGACCGTTACTGCCGCAGCGCGTACACAAAGAGCGCGCTGCCAGCACAGACCGCGACGTACTGGCGCCCGTTCATGGAATAAGTCATTGGACCCGAAGAAACGCGGCCACCCAGCGCGGCTTTCCAGAGAAGCTTCCCGTTCCTGGCATCCAGAGCGAAGAAATATCCTTCGCGTCCACCGCTGAACAACAGGTTAGTGGCGGTCGTCATGATGCCTGCGTCGGTCACATCGCTCATGGGGAAGTCCCACTTTTTTTCGCCGGTCTTGGGGTCAATCGCGCGGATGACGCCGTATTGTTCGCCGTCCTTGCGATAGTTGAAATTCCCCGCGACTACGGGCGGCGTGACGTTGCGCGGGCCACCTCCGCCAAAGGTCTGGCCCTTCACATACTCGGCATCCTGCTTGACAAAGAACGACGAGTAGTCTTCCCAGGCCGGGATATAGAAGAGGCCAGAGGCAGGGCTGAACGATGGGTTATACCAGTTGGTTCCGCCCTGGTTGCCGGGATAGATCAGAGTGCCTTCACGGTTGGATTGCGCTTGCGGAACCTTCATGGGGCGGCCACGCTCGTCAAAGCCATTCATCCAGGTGACTTTCACGAACGGTTTGCCGAGGAGGAATTGGCCGGTAGTGCGGTCGATCACATAAAAAAGGCCGTTGCGATTGCCCCACAACATGACTTTACGCACACTGCTGCTGCCAGGCATTTGAATATCCGCGAGAACGGGCACTTGCACGGAGTCGTAGTCAAACTCATCGTGCGGGGAGAACTGGTAGTGCCATTTTAAGACGCCAGTATCGGCGTCGAGCGCGACGACGGAGTCGCTGTAGAGGTTGTCGCCGGCGCGATGATCACCATTCCAGTCGGGCCCGGGGTTACCAATTCCCCAGTAGGTAAGATTCAGATCGGGATCGTAGGAGCCCGTGACCCAGACGGAGGCGCCGCCGGTCTTCCAGGAATCGCCAGCCCAGGTTTCGTTCCCTTTTTCGCCTGCGCCGGGAATGGTGTAAAAGCGCCAGACGCGCTTGCCAGTGGCTACATCATAAGCGTCGATGTGGCCGCGGATTCCGTATTCGCCGCCGGCGACGCCAACGATGACCTTATCTTTAATGACGAGCGGTGCGTGAGTGATGGCGTAACCATCGGCCGCTTTGTCGACTTCCACGTTCCAGACAGGCTTGCCGTTGCGGGCGTCGAGTGCAATCAGGTGGGCGTCGATGGTGCCGAGGAAAACCTTGTCGCCCAGAATGGCCACACCCCGGCTGAGGCGGCCGCAGCAGGGGCGCGAGTCCGGCGAGGGCGTCCAGGAGAAAGTCCAGAAGATACGGCCGGTCACAGGATCAAGCGCGACGACGTCATCGGGATTCTGAATGGTATACATGACGCCATCGGCCACTAGCGGAGTCGCTTCGTACTTTTCCACGGAGTGGGCCTGGTAGACCCACTGCAATTCCAGGTTCTTCACGTTGTCCGGAGTGATCTGGCTGAGCTTGCTGTAGCGCTGGCTGTTGAAGTTGCCGGAGTAGGTGAGCCAGTTTTGCGGCTCCTTCTCCGCCCGCACAATGCGATCAAATCCGACCTGGGCGGACGCCGCCGCTGCCGTTGCGAAAGCAAGTATCAGAAGCTTCTTCATGGCTGGGAGATTCCTTTCAGGGACATCAGATACGCGACGAGGTCGGCACGCTCGGCCGCAGTGAGCTTGTCTTTGTAAGATGGCATCGACGACCTATCGATGGGGGAGAATTCTTTAAGTTCGGAACGCTGGAAGGAGAGCAGGCGCTGCTTGCCGTCGATCATCTGCACCGTGAATGTATCCTGATTGAGAATGCGGCCGGTGAGTGTGGTTCCGTCCGCTGTAACGGCGCGGAACATACGATTCTCCGGCATAATGACGGCGTTTGGATCGGAAAGCGATTGATCCAATTCGACGACGCGGCGTAGCATGCCGATGTCACTCAAGTCCGGCCCGAAGTACGAACCCATGCCTTGTGCGCGGTGACAGTTAATGCACTGGCCTTTGCCTACGAACAACGTTTTGCCGCGGGAGGCATCAGCCCCGGCGGGAAGCACCTGGCCGGCCGCAGCGGGCAAGGAACGCAGATACGCAACGATGGTGCGGAGCTGAGGCTCGGGCATGGTCTGCGCAGGCATGCCCGTGCCGGGAATGCCGTTGCGGAGGATCTTCACGATATCGTCATCGCTGCGGGAGCGGGGAAACTTCGCGTGAGCAAAATCCACACCGGCAATCTGGTCCCCATCCGGGCCGTGGCAGTAGATGCAATTGGCTATGTAAAGACGGTTACCGATCTCGACATCGGTCTTCGTATATGTGGCGCCCGTCAGTTCGTGTTGGGCCGCCAGTGAACCGGCAGTGAGCAAGACAAGAAAGATTTTCCGCATACAGACGTAGTCTCCGGAACAGGGCCATCATAACGCAATTTTGGATCAGTGGTACACGGCTCAGGGTTGCCTGGCGCCTCACACCGGGAAGCGTTGCCCTACCGATCATGGCAATTATCGGGACGGCGAAGTACTCCAATCGTGCGGGCGCTGTTGTAAGCTTCAAAGCAGGGAACAGCTTCTTATGCGCCTTCCAATCATGACGCCCAGCGCTGTATTGCTTGCGGTTCTGGTTTCCTCGCCTGTTTTGGCACAGTGGCTCAATCAGCCGGATCCCCGCATTCCGCGCACGAAGGACGGCAAGCCAGACCTGACGGCGAAGGCGCCGCGTGCACCCGATGGCAAACCGGATCTCTCGGGTGTCTGGATCCGTAGAGAAGGCGAGAGCACTCCACTGGCCAGCAGTGACAAAGGGCTTGCATACAGCCTGAGCTGGTTCATGCCGAAGAATGCGGAAATTCCTCTCCGGCCTGCAGCGGCGGCGGTCTTTAAGGAACGGGCGTCGCGCGACGGAGGCGGCAGGCCATCGGAGCGCTGTCTTCCGCACGGTGTTCCTGGCGCGATGCTCTATCCCGGGCCTTTCAAAATCGTTCAGACGCCCGGGCTCACTCTGATTCTTTACGAAGACTTTGTGGATTTCCGGCAGATTTTCACCGACGGCCGCAAGCACCCAAAATCGATGGATCCAACCTGGTACGGCTACTCCATCGGAAAGTGGACCGACGAAACGTTCGAGGTGGAGACTGTGGGATTCAACGAGGAATCGTGGCTGGATGGCCTGGGCTTGCCGCATTCCGGCGAATTGCGCGTAACGGAGCGATTCCAGCGTCTCACTGCGGGCCAATTGCGATTGGTAGGCACGATCGACGATCCCAAAATGTACGCGAGATCTTGGACGTTCAAGGTTGACTTCAATTCGATTCCCGATGCCGACCTGATCGAAGCCATCTGCGAGAACGAGAGGGACGTGGCCCATCAACCGGCCAAGTAGGCTTCCGGAACCGATGTTACGTGTTATCGGGCCGGAAAAGCCCGGCGTTCGCGCTCGGCCTCAGTCTGGCGCGCGCGATCGCTCGGATCATCTGTTCCGGCAGGTCCACCTGTTCATTTCTTCTTTGGCGCAACCATTTCCGTTACCCGCCCAACGCTGGTGTCGCCCGTATACAGGTTGCCTAGCTTGTCCCAGGCCATGTAATTGGATTCGATGAACTGGCCTTCCCCTAAACCCGATCCATTACCCACCGCACCAAGTACGTTGCCGTTCTGGTCTATTTTTAAGAGCTGGCCGTCCTGACCGCTCGAAACCCATAGGTCGCCGTGCGGATCAAAGGCGACGGTGCACATGAGGTTTCTCATCTGAACCGTTTTGACGAACTTGCCGTCTCCGGTATAGACCACGAGGCGATATTCCTCGCGATCACCCAGCCAAACATTGCCGTTCTTGGGATCGACAGCGATGCCATGGACCATACTGAACCTTCCTTGTCCGACACTGTTGCCATACCATTGATTGATGAATTTGCCGGTCTTGTCGAGGTGAATCACACGTGCGGCACCCAGGTTGTTGGTTGGGTTGCCTGAATCGGTGTCATTGGGGCTTTCGTTTGCATGACCTTCCCCGATATAGATATCACCACTCGGGGCGAAGGCAAGGTCCAGCGGCTGCCAGAGAAGCCTTTGCCCCTTGGCTTCGTTCCAATCGCCTCTTTTCCCCTTCACGCCGAGGGTCATGAGAAGTTTCCCCTCGGGGCTCAGTTTCATCACGGTTGCACCGTTCGCGTCACAGATCCACACATTGTCGTCGGCGTCGATTGCCATGCCATGTGCTTTCTCCTGGTGGCCGATCACGTTATCGCCGACCGTGCGGACAAGATTGCGATCCGGACCGAACTCAAACAGTTGCGGCTTTCCGACAGCGTTGCGCTGAAAGACCCACATATTTCCTTTCGAATCGATTTGGACCGCCGAGGCGCCGCCGCCCTGAGGCAAATCAACCGGGTAAGCGTAGGTGTAACCCATCGTTTGTTTCCATTCGACACGTTGTAATGCTGAACGCGCACCGCCAAGCGGATTGTCGCAAACCGGTGAGCGGAAGCAGCTATCGGCTGCCGGCGGAAGCGCCGCGACCGCGGTCTTGCACCCCGCCGAAAGCTTCTCCGTATTCTGCGCGAGGCACGCTCGCGCTCCAAAACCGGTTTGGCCCTTGCAGAGTGTTGCAGCCTCCTCCGCGCAGGCGGCGAGAAGCCCGCCGCGATTTCCAAGAGCGGCTGGAATCACTCGTCCACCTGGGCCGACGGCCAATCGTCCACCCGGGTCGGGGGCCGTTCCCTGCAGAAACCAACCTGGCGATTGCGGCCCTCCGGTGGGCGCCTGAGAGAATACCAGCGTCGCGGTAAGAGCTATTCCGAGCGCCATAGCTGCTGCGCCAGTGAAAATGCGTCCGTTCATTCCACCCTCCCGTCAAGTTATCAAGAGACTTCCATTTCGGAGCCCAGTTTCCAGTAATCATATACCCGGACCGCCTCGATTAGAACCGAACACCTGGCGGCGACGAAATCGTTGGAGATGGCGGGATTAATCTTTCGCGCGACTCAAATCCCGCAGGCGCGAACCCGGAAGCTGTCGCTCCATTTGCCGCCTGGGGCGACACTTTGTAGTGCTCGACCTCCATTTGCATTTTGTATTGGCTGGTAGTAGGGCCCACGCGGCTAAAGTACCACGTCAATGGGGCCGATAGAATTCTGGCACCTCACACTGGACGGCGGGCAAAGAGTGTTGCTCAAGTCTCCCTAGGCGCCTGCCGTTCGGTGATCTTGGTTTGTGACCCTTTTCGGGCCAGAAGTCAAGAATATGGGTAATTGCACAAATCGACGCTTCCCTCAGGCAAGTCCGGCCGACGCTGGATGGAGAGAAGTCCAAGGCAGACGTAGCTCGAATCTATCGCCATCAAGAAAAGACTCCCGCGTTGTCTCCGACCGCGAAGTTCCTAGCCCGCGGTACCTTATGACGGCTTAAGGTGAACGGTTGATCCCATCTAAGAGTGCTGGCGGTAAGAATGTGCTGATAACAGCCTATTGTTGGCGGTGGGTGGTTGCGCCAAGATGAAAACTGACATATGCAAGTGAACTCGATTAGATCGGCCACACGGAAGCGACGTTCTGGCGGTCACGTCATGCTGGAGTCGGCGTTCACCTTGTTGCCCATGTTCGCATTGCTTTTCGGGATTATAGATCTTTGCGTGATGACATTTCGTTGGACCACGCTCCAGAATGCGGTGCGCGAGGGCGTCCGCTACGCCATTACCTTTCAAACCTCAGGATCGCTCGGGCAAACAGCCTCGATCCAGAGCGTTGTGGAGCAGAACTCTTTAGGGTTTGTGAAGGCATCCGATAGCCCGCAGCATATTTTTGTCACCTACATGAATCCGGATCTGACTGCCGGCTCGAATACCCCGGGTAACGTGGTGGAGGTCACCGTGAAAAACATTTCTTTCAAATTCATGGCGCCGTTGAGTGGGAGCTTGGCCGGCCCCCTCTACACCAGTTCGCCACTTACTTTCAAGGTGGTAGCGGCTGACATCCTGGGAGGCTATCCGGTTGGGGTAACTTCGGTGAGTCAGTAAGGCAGACGTGGAGCCATTGGAAGGCAGTCAATTTATGACGCGGACAGCACACCCAGTATCCCCACGCCGCCGCCGACGACAGGGCGGCCAGGAGATCATGGAGTTCGGCTTGGTCGCACTCCTCATTTACACCCCTCTATTGCTGGGTACATTTGTGGTGGGAATGAACCTTGTCAAGACAATTCAAGCCAAGAACACCGTACGCGATATGGCGGATATGTTCATCCACGGAGCCGATTTTTCGGATGGTGGCTACCAGACCCTGGCGAAGGAACTCGCGACCGGCTTAAATCTGCAATCTCCCGTTCACACAGCCGGCACGCAGACGCGGGACGATACCGGCACGACGGGGGACGGCATCGTCTGGGTGAGCAAGGTTATGTATGTGGGATCCGGAGGGGGCTCAAACGCGGGCAACTTCGTCTGGGTGCAGAGAGTCAGAATTGGAAATAGCAGTTTGATCACCACTGCGCATTCGAGCATCTTAGGAGACCCCACCACGGTACCGTCTGGGGATTTCTTGGCTGATGGCGAAGTCAACACCTCCCTCGTCGACATCCGGAATAACACCAACGCCAAGCTGGGAGCCACCGGCCAGGCTGCGATGATTGCCCAGTGGATCACGCCGCTCTCTCCGTCCTCGCGAACCGCCCTGGAGGACGGCCAATATATTTATGTCGTGGAAGGCTACTTTCAAACGCCGCAATTCGGCATGGGCAGCAATTTCACCAGCAATGGCGTGTTCGCACGATATTACTTCTAGGAGTTTGCCATGATGACGCAATGGAAGCGGAAGATGGGAGAGCGGGGCACCGCTCTGATCGTAGGCACGTGCTCCATGATCCTGGTTGTTCCCATGATCGGCTTGGCGGTGGATGTCGGACTTATCTATGCGTTGAAGGCTCAGTTGCAGGCTTCCGTCGATGGCGCTTCCCTCGCGGCTGCCCGCGCTCTTTCGCTCAGCGCCAGCACTGCCAGTCAGGTAACCGATGCGCAGCACAACGCCAACAATTGGTTCTATTCGAACTTCCCCAACACCTATTGGGGCGCGACTAGTACGGATATGGCGCCCGACGACGCTCACGTCCATGTTTACGACGACGCGTCCAATCCCCATCTGCGGCATGTGGACGTCACCGCCGCAATTGACGCGCCCAATTACTTCATGAGATGGTTTGGAGCGCCCTCGACGCATATCGTCGCCAAGGGATTCGCGTCGCGTCGCGATGTGGTGGCGATGCTGGTTTTGGACCGATCGGGCTCTATGGGGGCCGCTTGCTCTGGATTGATCAGCGCCGCCAAACTATTCACCGGTCAGTTCTCTGCGGGCCGTGATAAGATCGGCGCCGTTTCGTTTGCGGATAACGCCTATCTGCACAGCGTGCCGACGGATCAATTCCGGACGGCGCTCGGCTTTAGTACCTCCGTGGGCGCAACCGGTTCGAATACCGGCACGGGCGAGTTGGACACCATCAGCTGCGGTGGTGGAACCAACTCGGCGTCCGCTATTTCCATCGCTTACAATGAGATCTACAAAGCCGCGGAGCCCGGCGCGCTCAATGTGATTGTGTTTGAGACGGATGGTCATCCGAACACGGTGACGGTTAATTTCGCGGAGAGCACGAATTGGGCGGCGGGCGGGACTGCCGCCAAGGTAGCGCTCAAAGCCGGCAGTGGTTGTACGGACGCATCGTCTCCCGCCAAAACGCTATCGGGCGGTGGATTCTCTACGGTGGCGAAAATTCCATATTGGCAGGGCTCTGCCGGCGCCCCCGCCTACACCCTAACTACATTAGCTAGCGGCCAATCCACAGCCCCCTACTATTCCGCTACCCAGCCCGGCCCCGCCTTCTACACGTCTGATATTCGGGGCGGAATGGTCGGCGCTCTGGGAGGCTACGACGCACCGTCCAACAGTATCGCGGTATTGTTTAAATCCTGGACTGCATCGAAATCAAATACATACGAGGAATCCGGTTCCGCATCCAATACCTACGTCATTGGTACCGCGAGTGGATGCGCGTTCGCCTCCTCCCAAAACACCGCAAACGACTTCGCCTATATACCCACGTCGGACGTGTACGGCAATAATTTGAACACTTCGTATTACCCACCCACCACCGCAACCCTCAATGGCGCCACCCGTATTTCGCCCGTGAATATGAGCCAAGTTCGCTCGGCGGCCTTTAACGCGGTTGACGATGCTGCCCATCGGTACCGTACCGACGGGAATATACCGGTCACCTTCTACGCCATCGGTTTCAATTCGGCGGACACCACGCTGATGCAGAGAGTCGCGAACGATCCTGGCTGGATCGGTAATGCAGCGTGCACCGCTCAATGCCAATATGATGCGACGCAGCCTACCGGCAAATACGTCTATGCGTCTACAACGGCGGCCCTGAGCGGCGCCTTCCAGTCGCTGGCTTCGCAGATTTTGCGGTTGGCTCAGTAACCTTCGCGCGAGCAACATCAGCAGCTGTATAGGTTTCACGGATTCAGAGGAACTCAGCCCAATTTATACAGCCTCGGGCCGCAGCGGATGGGCGCTCTTCAGGTCTTGATGAAGCGTCGCAACAAGCTTGAAACTGACCCGGTCTGTGGCGTTTCCGGCAGATTGGCCAATTTGCGAGCCAGTTCAGCGCAGGCTCTGTAAAGCTGACTATCCTGCGAAACCAAGCGCGATTCGAGAACCGCGTTCTTGACGTGCTCATGATCGTTGGGCAGAGTCGCAAACATCGTCGCTCCGGCCACTCGAGAAATATCTTCCCGGTTCAAGCGGTGTGATTCCCATCGGTTTCCCAAAACACAGATCTTCTCCCGCGGCACCCCGCAAGATTCCAACTCAGTTCGCCGCAACCGCACCAGCTTCAGCGAAGTCACCTCCGGTTCGCAAACGATAAATACCAAGCGCGCTACCCTCAGTAGCTCCGCGGTCGCAGCATTGACCACTTCCGGCAGGTCCACGACAATGAAATCGTATTGTTTTTCAATAAACGATAAGATCTGGTAGTAATTCACCCAGGTGGGAAGCACACCCGGATTGAACGGGTTCGCCAGCAAGAGGTCCAGCTTGCCGATCGAAACCAAGTGCTGCCGCCATTCCAACCCGGTGAGCAGGCCGGACTTCGCTAACACGTCTGCAAGCCCTCCTCGATCCTCCACATCCAGTAGCATCGACATCACACCGGACCGACGATCAGCTTCTATTAGCAACGTGCGCTGGTCTATAGCTTTGGCAAGCGCGCCCGCGGTGTTCAGCGCCACCGTTGAGCATCCGCTTCCAGCCTTTGAGGGCAGAAACGCTAGAAGGTTCTGGTGCGCAATCGGTCGCCGCAGGTGAACCGCGCCATACACCGCCTCCTCCAACTCCGATGCGGAAAATGGATCGCGCAATAACTCACAGACGCCCGCTTCCGCGAAGCTATTCTGCTCCTCCGGCGTCCACTCGCGGCGAAAGCCTACCAACGCACAGTGGCTCGTCAGGCTAAGCTTGGCCGCCAATTCGGCATTGCCTTGCCCGTCATTGACTTCCAGGAGAATGACGTGCGGATCAAGCGATGAAAGCGTCTGAATTATTGTCTGCGGGGGCAAGACGGGCGAGCCGCGGTGCACAAGCTCAAGTGTGCTGGAGTCCTGTACAATCTGCTCGATGGTGTCCGCAGCTGCCACATTTGATGTCAGAAGTGCTAAACGGATCATGAGACGAGTCGCGTAATAGACATCGCGATTGTAGCACGGCGAAACCAACGCAGAATCGCAAATCGTGACAAAGGCGATAGGGGCTGCCCCCGCGAGCAAATCGAGTTTGCCTTGCGGCCCCTGAACGGAAAAGGGTGCGTGAAGCGCGGCGAAAACGGACGATTCACGATCACGGTGGCCGGTTCTAACGAAGTTGAAAGCTGAGCGCCCCTTATGGAAGCGACATCACAATGGCTATACTACTGCTTCAGCACCAACCCAAGCAGCGTCTCCGCGAGTTCGTCGGACTCGGCGATTTTCACGCTTACCCGCTGGCCATCCTGCGTCACCTGGATTCCGTCCAACGCGCGCGCCAGATCAGACTGACCCGGCGTCATCATGCGTCCTAAGCCCAGGAACCCCACCAGTCCGTCATGAGCCTGCTGAGCGTCCTGTGCCGTTGCCGCGACTCCCGTAATCGTCCCGTTCACTCCCTGGCTCAAGTCGAAATAAAAAATCCCATTGCCCACCAGGCCCAGCACCTTATTGACGTTCGCCAGGTTCCCGGTAAGCGGTAAGTCGACCGGCCCGCCCGTGTATGCGCCCCAAAACTGCGCCTCATGCGGGACTTCCTTGGTGAGCGCGCTCAACTGCCCAGGCAACCCCCTGAACGACGTGCGCCCATCCACCAACGTCCGCAGCGTCGGCGTATCCCCCATCGCTATAGTGCTGGAGTTGACCAGCAGCATCGCCTGCTGTTCATCGCCGAACAGCGTCAGGCTCTTATATCCGAATCGCGCCACGCCGCGTTTCGAAAAGTCCGGAGCCATCAGTTCATCCGCAAATTTCCCGCGCCCCAGAACGAAGCTATCGCGGCCATTCGAGACGAACAGCAAGTTCCACAGGCTCTTCTCGGGATTGATCCCCGTGCCGCGCGCGAACTTATCGATGATGCCAATTTTCCCGCCGCTCAAATACTTCCGATAAAGCGGAGTCTTCACCAGATTCTCGACCCGCAGCCCCACCAGCAGCGTCGTATCGGGCGGCACCAGCGCCGCGAATTGCGGATCGATAAAGACACTGGTCTCGGCCGGCTTGCGCGAACAGCCGCCCAGCAACAGGGCCGCGATCAAGAGGCTATTTTGCAGCCGCAACGTGTTCCACCGCCCTCATCACCCTAAGTAAATTACCGCCGTAAATCTTGCGGATGTCTTGCGCCGAATAGCCCTTCTCCAGCAGCGCCCGCGTCAGATTTGGGAACTTCGAGACATCCTCCAGTCCGACCGGCGCGCAGTCGATCCCGTCAAAATCGCTGCCGATGCCGATCGCGTCGATCCCCGCGATCTTGCGGATGTGATCGATGTGCGCCACCACATCATCCAGCGTCGCCCGCGGCGGTTTCGCGTTCGTCAGAAAATTGCAATAAAAGTTTACCTGCACCACGCCGCTCTTCTTGGCGAGCTTCACGATCATGTCGTCAGTCATGTTGCGCGGCACATCGGCCAGCGCCCTGCACGCCGAGTGCGACGCGATCAGCGGCGCAGTGCTCACCTCCAGCGCGTCGTACAACGTTTTATCGGCGACGTGCGAAATATCCACCATCATGCCCAACCGGTTCATCTCCCGCACCACATCCTTGCCGAAATCCGTGAGCCCGTTATGATGCTGAACCTTCGGATCGTTGATGTCGCCTGACGAATCCGCCCAATGATTGGTGTTGGTATGCGTCAGCGTCATATACCGCGCGCCGCGCTTGTAGAACTCACGCAGCTTGGCCAAACTATCGTCGATCGCATGCCCGCCCTCGACCCCGATCAGCGCCGCGATCTTCCCCTGTTTGTGCGCCGCCTCGATCTGCGCCGCCGTCGTCGCAAACGCAAAATCGTTAGGATACTGGTCGACTATATGATGAATTGTCCCGATCACCTCTAGCCCGCGTTCGTAAGCGCGCGGCCCCAGCCCATAACTCGCCGCCACGTACGCCGCAAAGAACACCCCACCCACGCCGCCTTCGCGCAGTCGCGCCAGATCCGTGTGCGCCATCGGCGACGGCACGCCAATATCGATCGCCGAGCCAGCCCGCCGGTCGGTGCCCGCCTGCTCCGTCGGGAAGTCATCATGCGTGTCGATCAACAGCGCCGACGCATGCACCCGCTTCACCTCCGCGTCGCTCACTGTGCGCTGCTGCGCTGCCAGCGTCATCGCAGCCGTCATAGTCAACAGCATCGCCAGCGCCAGCCCCGCCAGGATATTATTTTGCATCGCGCCAGTTGTCTCCCACTCCCACGTCCACCACCAGCGGCACGTCCAGCCGCTCGACGCTCTCCATCTCCGATTTCACCATAGCGCGCACCGCCTCCACCTCTTCCGGAGGCGCCTCGAACACTAACTCGTCATGCACCTGCAGTAACATCTTGGTCTGCATGCCGCGCAGGTGTTCATGAATGCGGATCATCGCCAGCTTAATCAGGTCCGCCGCGGTCCCCTGCAGCGGCGTGTTCACCGCCGTCCGCTCGGCAAAATTGCGGGCATTCGGATTCTTGCTCTGCATATCCGGAATCGGCCGCTTGCGCCCGAACATGTTCACCGCCACGCCGTTCCTTCGCACCTCGGCGATGGTCGTGTCGATGAACCGCCGCACTCCCGCGTAGCGCTCGAAGTACGCACGGATATACAGTTCCGCCTCCTTGCGCTCGATCCCCAACGTCGCCGCCAGCCCGAACGGCGTCTGCCCATACACAATCCCGAAGTTCACCGCCTTCGCATTGCGCCGCTGCTCCGGAGTGATCATCAGCGGAGGGATGCCGAACACCTCAGCCGCAGTGCGCGTGTGGATATCCTCGCCGTTGCGAAACGCTTCCACCAGCACCGGGTCGCGCGACATGTGCGCCAGTAGCCGCAGCTCGATCTGTGAATAATCCGCGACGATAAGTTTCCACCCGTCGCGCGGCACGAACGCCGCCCGGATCTCACGCCCCAACTCCGTCCGTATCGGAATATTTTGCAAATTCGGATTGGATGACGACAGCCGCCCCGTCGCCGCACCCGTCTGATTGAAGGTCGTATGCAGCCGCCCCGAGAACGGATCGATCAGCGAAGGCAGCGCGTCCACATACGTCCCTTTTAACTTCGCGAGCTGCCGGTACTCCAGAACTTTTCCTGCGATCGGATACTCGGCCGCTAGCTCTTCGAGCACATCCGCCGCGGTCGAAACCGCTTTTGCCTTGCCGCCCCGTCCCGGCGCGGGCAGCTTCAGGTCCTCAAACAATACTTTGCTTAATTGTTGTGGAGAATTGATATTGAAAGACTTTCCCGCCAAATCATAAACCTCTCCGCCGAGCCGCGCCATCTCCATTTCCATCCGTCCGCTCAATACGCGGAGCTGCGCCGGGTCCACTCTTATGCCCGTCGATTCCATCTCCGCCAGCACCCGAACCAGCGGCAAATCGACCCGCGCGTACACGTCCGCCAAGCCCGCCGCCTCCACCTCCGGCCGTAGCTTACGGAAGATCGCCAGCACCGCATCGGCTTCCCCCGCCGGGCCCGATCCCGCCGCGTGTCCTAAGTGCCTCTCCGCCATCGACGCCAGACTGCACGACCCCGGATCAGCCGATAGCAAAAATTCATACAGCATCACGTCGTGCGTCAGGTTCGGGCACTCGCCGAATCGCCGTACGAATGTCTTGATGTCGTGCGCCACCGTCGCCCGCTCCGGAAGCGCATCTCCAAATGTGACTGAGCAGGCCTCGTTCTGTGCCGCCAGCCCCACCACTGTTTCCGACATCATCTCGCCTACCGCCACCGCAACCGGCGCCTCAACCGGCACCGCCCTCAGCCATGCGTCCAACTCCTCCCGCGATTGCAGTTGCCGATACTCTCGCCGTGCTACGCCCTCATAGGCTGTCGGCTCCGCCTCCGTCATCTCACGCAGCAGACGATTAAACTCAAGTATTTTGTATAACTCGCGCAACCGCACTTTATCCGGCTCTTGAGCCTTCCATGACTCCAACTCGAAGGGTACCGGCACATCCGTATGAATTGTCGCCAGTTGCTTGCTCAATAGAATCTGATCGCGATGATTCTGCAAGCTCTCCCGATACGTCCGCTTCTCCACCTCCGCCGCGTGCTCCAGCGCCCCTTCCACCGATCCGAAGCGCGTGATCAGATCCTTCGCGCCCTTATCGCCGATCCCCGGCGCGCCCGGAATATTGTCGACCGAGTCGCCTTTCAACGCCAGCAGATCCGCCACCTGAGATGGCTGGACGCCCATATATTTCTCCGTCTCCGCGGCGTCGTACCACAAGTCGTCCTTCATGGGATTCATCATGCGCACGCGGTCATTCACCAGTTGCAGCATGTCTTTGTCGCTCGAAACGATGGCGACTTCGACGCGCTGCTCCGCCGCCTTGCGCGCCAGCGTTCCAATCACATCGTCCGCCTCGAACCCCTCATACTCCAGCACCGGAATGCGCATCGCTTCGAGCGTCTTGCGGATCCACGGAATCTGATCCAGCAGATCCGGGGGCGTCTCCGTCCTATTTGCCTTGTAAGCCGCAAACGCCGCATCCCGAAACGTCGGGCCCAGACTTTCAAAAATCGCCACCAGATAGTCGGGCTTATGCACGCTCTGCAGGCGCTTCACCATGTTGTGGAAGATGTAAACCGCTTCGGTCTGCACCCCCGCCGCGGTCCGCATGGGAGGCGCGCCGGACCGCGCCCGCGCATGATACGCGCGAAAGATGAAGCCAAACGAATCGATCAGGAAGAGACGCGGCACTGCATCCATAGTAAGGGTTGCTCTCGCCCCCGATCCAGCGATACAGTGTCCCCATGACCGGCCGCCCCGAACGCAACGAAGCCGCGCACTACTACTACACTTACATCGACCGCATCACTAGTGACGACGTCGTCGCCGCCCTCGAATCGCAACTCGATCCCGCGCTTCGCCTCTTTGCCACCATCACGGAAGAACAGTCGCTCCAGCGCTACGCACCCGATAAATGGTCCATCCGCCAGCTCCTGAACCATGTCAGCGACACCGAGCGCGTATTCCTCTACCGAGCCCTCTGGTTCGCCCGCGGGTTCGACACGCCACTACCCGCTTTCGATCAGAATATCGCCGTCCCGGCCGCTGCCGCCGACCAGTTTTGCTGGGCCAGTCATGTCGCGGATTTCAGCGCAGTCCGCGCCGCCACCTTATCGTTCTTCCGCAACCTACCCTCCGACGCCTGGAGCCGCACCGGTATTGCCAGCGGCAACCCGGTGAGCGTCCGCGCCTTGGCCTACATCATTGCGGGACACGTCGCGCACCACGTCGCCGTACTTGAGGAACGATATCTATAACAACCAGCGCCTCGCCAGCTCGCCGGCATCATCTACCCTGAGGATCGACAGTCGTTCGACCCATCTCATCGCCGTTCACCGAAAACACCGCGGTGATCCCCTCGCTTGTCGGCGCCAGCAGCATGCGCTTCGCCTTGGCATCTAGCCGCAGAGTCTCGCCGAGCCAAGTGAACTGTACCAAGCACGCGCTGCTGGTGCCCGATGGCCCGGCACTGCGTCAAAAGCTCCAAAGTGAACGTCGAGTTTTTCAGCGCGTCCACGTACGGCGCCCGCAGCAGAGCAGCCGACCTCTCTGCCTCGCGCCGCTCCTGCTCGCGCTTCACCGTCTGCGGATCGCGCTCCTCCTGGTTCTCCAGCGCCTTCAGATTGTTCTCTAGATTATCGAGGTAGCTCATCCTCCTCTAAGTATCGCGTCATGATGCGCTGTATTGGAAGAAATCAACCGAATGCGGATCGGGTTTCTGCTGCTCATCGCCTGCGGCTTACTGATGGCGGGATGCAAGGCCGAAGAGTGTTACTACAACGCCTGCTTCCGAACGAAAATGACGCTGTCGGCGCTGGTCGGCATCCACGCCCCGGTATTCCGCCGCGGCGTCTGCCGCAACACGGCCGCTTTCGACGCAGCGCCGCAGATCCCGGCGCAGGCCAAACTCGCGGCGTCCCTTTCACTGATACTATGGACAAGTTTGGTAATCGCGGGGAGAGGCATCGGCTATATCGAACCGCCTCTGATAAGATGCACGCGCGGCTATTCGCCGCGCCCGCGATCGCCGATACGGCCGTCCCGGCGGAGCGCAGTTCCAGGAGACACATGCTCGCATACGATCCATCAACAAATCCTCTCAATAATAATGAATGGTCTTTCCCGCTCCTCGAAATCATTCACATCGCGTCATTCGCCGTCGCGATCGGCACCATCACCATCGTGGATCTTCGCCTTTTGGGCATCGGCATGCGGCGTCAGTCCTCCGCGCAGCTCCTCAAAGACACCGCGCCGTGGACGCTGGTGGCCCTCGCCATCGTGCTGATGTCCGGCCCTATGATCTTTTCATCCGACCCCAACATGTATCTGCATAACCCGGGCTTCATCTTCAAAATGGAAGCTCTGCTGGTCGCCATCGTCTATAACTACACCATCCATTCCAGAGTCGCCCGATCGAATCCTTCGCCGGTTTTGGGCAAATTGGTGGGCGGCGTCTCGGTCGCCCTGTGGGTATCGGTAGTCTTCGGCGGATTATTTATCGCCTTCACCTAGGAGCTTCTAGCATGTCTCTACTTCCCATATTCCAATGGCTCCAACAAACCGATTTCGCCACCGCCCTGCGCGAGTCGGCCCTGGTCTATCCGACGGTGATGGCAACCCATCTCACCGGCATGGCGCTGTTTGGCGGCATGATCTTCATCACCGATCTGCGCATCCTCGGCCTGGCGATGCGCGGAACTTCGGTATCGGACGTGGTGACACAGTTTCGCCCCTGGAAACGCGTGGGGCTGGTGTTGGTAGCCACCTGCGGCATTATGCTCGCTTGGGCCAAAGCCGAATTTTACTATCACAATCCGTTTTTCTGGGCCAAGATGACTCTATTAACGCTGGTCGGTGTGCATGCCCTGGTCTTTCGCAAGAGCGTCTACACTAACACTGCCGAGATCGACCGCGCATCCGTCATGCCCACCAACGCCAAAGTCGCCGCCTGCCTCTCGCTGGCCTTGTGGATCGGGCTGGTATCGATGGGCCGGCTGATCGGCTACTACGAACCCAAGCCCTGATCGTCGGCAGCTTCCCTGACAAGGCGCACTATTCAGCGTCCCAATTCCTCTCGTCTCGTCGTAAACTAGAAGCTTGCAGTGAAATCGCCGTCACGGAGGTGGCGGGAAATGGCCAATTTTTGCAGTAACTGTGGGAGCGCGCAGACTGGCAGCAGTCCCTTCTGCACGAACTGTGGAGCGCGGCAAGCATCACCCGCCGGCGCCTTACCGCAAACTGCGCCCCCTCCTGCGGCGGCACCGCCGGCTCCGGCCTATCAACCGCCGCCCGTTGCAGCACCGAATTTTAGTCAGCAAACTTACCCCCAACCTCCGCCCTCCTATCAGCACGCCTTCCCGCCGGCCCAATTGCCGCCTGCAAAGAAGGGGTCGGGCCTAAAAATTCTTGCCTTTGTTCTGGTTTTTTTGGTGTTGGCCGGGGCCGCAACTGTGGGTGGATTGTATTACGTCGCGCACAGGCTGAAGCAAGCTGTGGTTGAAAAAGCCGCGAGCGTTGGCGTAGACCTCAATTCGATTTCGTCCCCTTCAACTTCCGGTACTGCGCCCAAAATACGTACGTACAAAGCCTGCGACCTCCTTACGAAAACGGACGCCGCAGCTATGCTCGGCGAGCCTATCGACCGCATAGAAGACCAAGGAGCCACTTGCCTTTACTACGGCCCCGCGGGCCTCAGCGGAAAGCTCGCCCAGGAAGGTACCGCAAACCTTATGAAGCAACTGCAAAAGCCGGGCGCGCAGGTCAACGGAAACGACGTGGCGGATTCTCTGAGCAAACTAATGGGCGGCCTCGCCGCACAAGCGGGCGCAACGGGGGCCGGAGCTGCGGCGGGAAGCAGCGGCGATGTTCCTCTTCTCATCTTCGTTGTCGATGGTGAGGACGGCAAGACTCAGATGACCGCCCTCACCGCCACCAAAGCAATCTTCGGTGGAATTACAAAAAACGCCAGCGACGGCACCCAGGGCTTCGGTGCCGACATTCCCGGGTTGGGTGACCGGGCCGTGCGCCTTGCAAATCTCGGCCTGAACGTCCTCCAGGGAAATGCCCTCATTCGACTGGTCCCGGGTCCCGTTCCCGACGCGAATAACAAGACAATCGCTATCGCTCGCGCGATTTTGCCGAAACTCTAGAATTTGCCGCCGGCCGCTGGTGGGCGAGATCAAGCCTTGGTCGTGACTTCGGGGTGTTGCCCAAGATCTATCGCCGGCAGAGTAGA
This sequence comes from Bryobacterales bacterium, assembly GCA_963779075.1. GTDB lineage: Bacteria > Acidobacteriota > Terriglobia > Bryobacterales > Bryobacteraceae > Palsa-187. The sequence goes on along the minus strand of CAVZWS010000002.1, from coordinate 34,289 downwards.
CTGGATCAGGTGTAGTCGGTCAAACCGTTTCCGATAGGGGATAACGGATGAAGTACATGATCAGCTGGTTCGAACGCCCGCAAGGTTCGCCTCTAGAAACTAATCCTTTTGGGTACTATCCTTTTGGATAGTCCGTTGTGAGAATTGAACTAAGTACTTCACCCTAGTATTCTGTATCCGGAGGCTCCACAATGAAACTACGCTATTTATCGATTTTCGCGGCCAGCATGTTGTGTTCGGCGGTCGCGTTCGCACAAGCCGATTCGCCGTTTCAGGTGAAATATGCATCTAACCTGCCAATCGGGGATTCGGTAATCAACATCACCAACACGGGAGCCTTCGGCGGTGCGAACGCCGCCGTCGCCAACGGGGCCGCCGTCACAAATGGAAACATCTGCGTGAACGTGTACACCTTCTCCCCAGATGAACAACTGATTTCTTGCTGTGCTTGTCCGGTCACGCCGAACGCGCTGGTTTCCCTTTCGGCTCGCAATGACTTGATCAGCAACACCCTTACGCCTGGTGTGCCGACGTCCATCGTGGTTAAACTGCTGGCTTCGCCCGGAGCGCCCACCTGTAATGCATCTAGACCGGGGCCGCCAATCACGGGTATGGCCGCGTGGGGAACCACCATCCATGCCTTGCCGGTCACGCCTGGGAGTCCTGCTACTACTTATGGAGACACGGAGACCCCCTTTACGAATGCAACTCTGAGCGACGCGGAATATAAACGCATCACCACTCTTTGCGGATTCATTCAGACCGACGGCAGCGGCTTCGGCATCTGCCGGTCCTGCCGGTTCGGTGGTTTGGGAGCCGTGCAACCGTAGTAGTCGCGGACAGGTACAGTAAGGCAAATTACCTGCGTTGTGTTACCTCCAAGGTGACGCCTTCCGCGAAGGTGTCACCTTTTTCTCTTTTTCAATTCAAGTTCCCACCACTAAGCGGCTTCAATCCTAGAATCTTGACGGGGCTGTACAGGCGAACGTAAGCGAGGCAGGCACCACCCAACGCCCAAGACACAATCCGGCGCGAACGAACTGTATTTTGAAAGAGCGGGATTCATGCCTGTCACCTTCCCGATAGAGGTCTCGCAAGAAGAGAGGTACATCGACGTTGGGTCTGTCATCATGCAGATTGGCAAAGTAGCAGAAGGCCCAATCGAGCCCCTCGCCCGGGCCTAAACACTTAAGTTTCCTCCCGGGCCGGCTTTCTATCCGGACCTCGACTCCGCGCCAGGTGTTTTTGGGCAGTGGCGCCACGACGAGATTGGGTCGCTCAATAGTCTGCAGACGGTTTTGCGTGTGCTGCGTACCAGCCACACATTGCTTCCGGTTGTCGGCCACTCGAAAGCAGGCGCAATCCGTTCTCAAACGGAAAGCAGTCCGGCTACCCGGTCTCGTGAATTCCCAGCCTATTGCGCCAGGCCCATATCATCGCCCGGTTTCGGTTCGCGCTTGGGATAGGGCGTGAACAGTTGATCGGGTCTACTCCTCGTGGAGCGCAATGATAGGGTCCACGCGCGTCGCTCGCCGCGCCGGAATATGGCACGCGATGAGGACAACGCCGGAAAGCAGGAGCGCGACGGCGGTAATAGTGGCGGGATCGGTAGCCTTCACTCCATAGAGTAAGCTCGCAAGTATTTTTGTTACCGCGAAGGCGCCACCGACACCGATCGCTATTCCTGCAAGCGCCAGCCGTGCGCCACCGAACACCATGAGACGCCAGACGGCGGCAGGTTGTGCGCCGAGTGCCATTCGGATTCCAATTTCCTTCGTCCGCAAACTTACGGTGTAGCTCATGACGCCATAGATTCCGATTGCGGCAAGCACCAGAGCGAGAAACGCGAAGACTCCCAGCAAGAACGCGGAAAGTCTGCGGGGTGACAGCGAATTCGAAAGCAGATCCGTTAACTTCATCACTTGTGTTACCGGAAGGCTCGGATCGTCTTTGTGGATTGCGTCGATAGCTGCCCGTGTAAGGGTGGCAGGATCTACATTTCCGCGAATGACTATGTAGGGGGTTTCTCCACCCGCAAAGTACACGTCCAGGGATGGTGCGGCGTCGAGCCCATACTGATGGACATTGCCGATCACGCCCACGATCGTGGACCAGCAAGGTTTTGGAAAGAGCGAGCAGAGGTTTATGCGTTTTCCAAGGGGATCAAGATTTGGCCAGAATCTGTGAGCCAACTCTTCATTGACAAGGATGTTGCCGCCGCCATAGTCTCGTTGGTCAAACCAGCGGCCATTGCGCAGTGGAATGTTCATTGCCGCGAAATATCCCAGGCTCACCGAGCGAACTTCGGCAATGGGTCGTGCCGCGGAATCGGTGGCCGGCTGGCCTTCGACAACGAATCTCGATGCAGCGCGCAACTCCGAACCAAGCGGCAGTACATTGATCGCTCCCACGGCCTTAACCCCTGGCAAGGCTTGGATGTGCTCGGCCATCTGTGCAACTTGCAGAGATTGTTTGCGAGCTAATTCCGTTTGCTGTTCGGGCAACATTTTAGCCGATTCACTTGGCGGAACGGATGGTTGGTCTACTTCCAGGGAGAGTATTTGATCTATTTGAAAACCCGGATTCACGCTGAGGACAGTGTAGAAACTGCGCAGAAGTAAACCGGCTCCGAGCAGCAATACCATCGCCAGAGCAGTCTCGGACACCACGAGAATGTCTCTGATTCTTCGGCCGGTGGAGGTAACCGATGTTCTGGTTCCGGCTTTCAGAACAGAGTACGAATCCTGTTTGAGAGTTTGAAGCGCGGGAATGAGGCCACACACGATTCCGGCAAAAAGCGACGTCGCAGCGGTGAAGCCCAGCACCCACCAATTGAGTTTTGCGCTGGTCGCCGCCGCCAAGCTCGATGGAACCAGAACGTCGATGAGCCGCAGTGCTGCACCCGCAAGAATGAGTCCAAGAGCGCCACCCAGCCCCGTGAGCAAGATGCTCTCGGTCAACAATTGCGCCGCTAACCTCGGCAGAGTCGCGCCCAGCGCGATTCGTAAGGCGATTTCCTTCTGTCGCACCGCGTTGCGCGCAAGAATCAAATTCATAACATTGGCGCACGCGATCAAGAGCACCAATACCACCGCGCCAAAAAGAACCAGGAGCACGGGACGCAGCTTTTTCGCGGAAGGATTCTGCATGGGTCCCACAAACACCTTCCAGCTCTTGTGCGTATCCGGAAATGCGTCTGCTTCCTGACGATTGAAGATCTCAAGCTCGGCTTGAGCTCTCGATATCGCAGTGCTATCTTTCAGCCGCGCAACAACGGTAAATTCGTGATGCACGTGGCTGGTCAGGTCGTCTCCATATTGACCGACCGGCATCCACAGATCCGCCGCCGGAGCCAACTGAAAGGAGGCAGGCAATACGCCAGCCAGCGTATAACCTCTTCCGTCCAACACAATCGTGCGCCCTACAACGGAGCCAACCGATCCGAAATGCCTTTGCCACAACCGATGGCTGATCAACACGGCGGGTGCGCTCCCTGGTTTGTCTTCTTCTGAAGTGAAAGCGCGACCGATGATGGGTTGAATTCCAAGTAGAGGAAAGAATTCGGAGGTCGCGTACCTTGCTTCCAGGCGCTCCGGTTCGCCTTCGCCGGTCAGATTGAAGCCCTGCGGAAGATCGACATAGGCCGCCAAGCTGGAGAAACTGCGCGCGTGCTTTTCAAAATCATAAAAATCACCGGGTGAAAGCGGGAGTTGCGAAAAGCCCGGGAGATTCGTATACGTATTCCATATCTGCACCAGACTTCCGGGATCGCGATATGGCAGTGGCTGAAGAAGGACCGCTTGGACCACGCTGAAGATCGCCGTCGTCGTTCCAATACCAAGCGCTAGGGTTAGGACGGCAACTGCTGTGAAGCCCGGATTCTTGATCAGAACGCGCAAGGAATATCGTAGGTCCTGCGCCATTTAGATCACGATAACAGGTGTGGGGGTGAGGCAGCGTCCGAGTTCCGAACCGAGGCCGATCGTCCCCGGCACTTCCCCGCCACATCCTATCACTTGAAATTCTAAACAGATAAGATAGCGGGCATGCGTCAATGCTTAGCTCTTCTTCTCCTATTTTCCTTGGCTGCATTGGGCCAGACTGCTCTCTCCCCAGCCGGCACGTGGATCTCGACCCTTAGGAACTTTGACGAGCCCATTTATTTCCGCCTGCAGCTCGACATCGACGGAACCAAACTGACAGGTAAGCTCGGCGGCGATATCTTCGAAGGGGACTTCGAAGGAACGTTCCAGAACGGGCAAATCGAGGGAGCCGTGAAGCCCAACCCCGGAATGACGATCCAATTTCGCGGAACACTGTTGGCAGACGGCCGCATCGAGGGAACCGGAAGGTTGGTGGAACAGAAGCGCGATCTGAAATGGGAGGCGAGCCGCCAACAAACGAACAACAGCCCACCGAGAGCGCACACCTTTGAGCCAACCCAGTTCCATCATTTCTTCTCAGATGCCATCGAACCCGCGCTTCATATCAATGCCGGCGATACCGTGAAAACCTGGTCCGTGGACGCCGGCGGTACCGATCCTAAGGGCGTCCGCCGGACCTCCGGAGGTAACCCGTTGACTGGGCCCTTCTATATCGAAGGAGCGATACCGGGCGACACTCTGGCGGTCCACTTCATCCGGATTCGTTTGAATCGCGACTCCGCAATCAGCAGCCCGCTCATTGCAAACGGCGCACTCAACCCGGACTACGTCGAGCGGCGCAAGAAAGTGGAAAGGCTACAACTCGAATTGGAAGCTCGATCTTCAAGCAGGTTTCGCGTCGCTGGCCAAGCCGACTGAGACCATGAAGAACTACAAAGTGCCGCTCTCCCCGATGTTGGGGTGTGTGGGAGTCGCGCCTCCGGGAGGGATGCGCTATCGCTCCGGATTCCTCGGTTCGTACGGCGGCAACATGGATTACAACCAGCTTCGCGAGGGCGTCACAGTTTACCTCCCGGTCTATGTGCCAGGAGCTCTACTGTTCGTCGGCGACGGTCACGCGGCCCAGGGCGCCGGAGAGCTCACCGGCAATGCGCTCGAAACTTCGATGGACATCGAGTTTACGGTCGATGTCGAAGCCGGCGGCGCTCCACGCGATCCGAGAATGGAGAATACCGAGTACCTGATGGCGAGCGGGATCTCCGGCAGTATCGACGAGGCGTTTCGCGCAGCGACCACGAACTTGGTGCGATGGCTGGAGAAGAAGTACGGCCTGAATCCAGCGGAAGTATCCTCGGTTTTGGCCACGTCGATCGTGTACGACATCGCAGAGGTTGTCGATCCTCAGCCGCACGTGGTGGCGAAGGTGCCAAAGTCGGTTCTTGAAGCGCTCAAGGCGCCAAAGTAGGACAGGCCCATGGCCTGTCATTCGTAATAACGACAGGTCATGGACCTGTCCTATTGCGCCAGGCCCATGTCGTCGCCCGGTTGCGGTTCGCGCTTGGGATAAGGCGTGACGATATCGATTTCTTTTTCGCCTGGCTTAGGCAGCGCAAACGCCACCAGCGTCTGATGGAATACGAAATTGTCGTTGGCCGAGCGGCGGCGCGCATTGCCCGGACCGCCGGCGGCGATCACGACATATTGACGGCCATCCTTGCCGATGTAGGTCATAGGCCCGGCATTGGATGAAGTCGCCATTTTCGTCTGCCACAGCAATTTGCCAGTCGCGGTGTCATAGGCATGCAAGCGGTCATCCGTGGCTGCGCCGATAAATACCACGCCACCGCGCGTAACCAGCGAAGGTCCGATATTGGTTGCACCGATTTCCTTGGCCTTTTCGCCATATTCGACATCCAGCGCACCCAGCGGCACGCGCCAGACGATCTTGCCGGTTGCCAGATTCCACCGCCACCAGTTCGCCATGACGGCCGCCGGCGCAGGTGCGGCCATCGCTGTCGGAGAAGCGCTTGTAACCGGAGGAGAAGCTATAGGAATCGTTGCCCTTCACGGCCTTGGGGCCCTCGGTCACCTGGATCATGGTCGGCATGTTGACGACATTGGTGATGGCATAGCCGCGATCCACATCGATCGACGCGCCGCCCCAGTTGATGCCGCCGATCGCGCCGGTGTTCATGACGGTCCAGGCGCCATTCTTAGCGGGCGGCAGAAAGGGCCCGCCATCCTTGAGACCATTCTTGTCCCACACTGCCTTGCAATCGGCATTCGAGTGCGGCGACAGGTTGCTGAGATTGTCGCGGGAGATGGTCATCTGCGCCAGCGGCGGCGGAAATTGCGTGAAGGGCTGCGTGCGAGAAGTTTTCTCGCCCGGCACGTCGCTCTGCGGCACCGGCTTTTCCTCATAGGGGAAAAGCGGCTTGCCGGTCTTATCGTCGATGATCCACATCATGCCTTGCTTGGTGGTCTGGACGATGACCTTGATTTTCTTCCCATCCTTAGTGATCTCGACCGGCACGGGCGGCGCCATCGTGTCCTGATCGAAGAGGTCGTGGTGATGATTCTGGAAACCCCATATGATCTTGCCGGTCATGGCATCCAGCGCGAAGGTGGAGTCGCCGCCGACGTTGTCGCCGGGACGCCAGATGCCCACCAGGTCGGGACTGGGCGAGTCGGTGGGCGTATAGACAATGCCGTTCTTCTCATCCAGCGCCATGATGCCCCAGGTGCCGCTGCCGACCACTTTCTGCGTGTCGGGTCCCCAGCTATCCGCGCCGGGCTGACCGGGGCCGGGGATCAGGCGGGTGGTCCATACCAGCTTGCCCGTGCGCAGATCGATGGCATGCGGGTCGGCTGGCTGAGCCGGTTCCGGCAGGAAGCCCGAGGCGCCCGAAACGATGATGAGATTCTTGTAAATGATCGGAGGCGAAGCGGGGAACACGCCGCCGCCGCCGGTTTCCGGAGCGGCAGGGTTCGGCAGGCCGATGCCATAGCCGGTAGCCGGCCAGTCGGTGGAGGACTCACCGGTCTTGGGATCGATGCCGTACATGTTGTGGCCCCACAGCGCGACGATGCGCGGCTTCATCTGACCGTCGCCGGCCCAGTAAGCGAAACCGCGCCGGTCCAGATGGCCCGTTCCGCCGGGCGCCTTGTGACGCCAGATTTCCTTGCCGGATTCAGGCTCCAGCGCGACCACATCGGTAGTGCCCGGTTCCGACACGATCAGCAATCCGTCAATCAGCAGCGGCGTGATTTCCCAGGAGCGGCCGAACTTGCCCGGGTCCCACACCCATGCGGGCTTCAGTTGGGAGACATTCGCCGCCGTGATCTGATGCAGTGGCGAGAAATGTGTGCGAGCTGCGTCGCCACCCCAATCCTGCCAGTCGGTTGCTTTTACGGTTTGCGCGTCGGCGCTGCGATTCGAAACCACCAGCGCAGCCACACAGGCTGCGGCCATCAGGGCGTTGAAGCATGTTTTTCCCACCGGCTGACTGTTCATGGTTTGGATTTCCTTCCCAGACTATTGTAGTGCCGTGGATTGTGTCTGGATGGTCGGCAATCCGGCAGCTGCTTTTTTGGAGTGGAAACTTCCGGATGCGCCGTAATCCAGGCGCTACTCGTTGAGCGCCTACACATCCGCCGGACCTAAACCAACCGCGCGACTTCGTTCCGCAGCGCCACCACGCGACGCAGCAACTCCGGCAACAGGCCGACGGACGCCTCTGCGTTCTCTTCGGTTATGTAGTCCCAGCCGCCGCCCATGCCGAAGAAATGCTCGTAACCCGAACCGATCAGCACTACCTTGCGTTCGGGATCGGGAATCGAAACCGAGTAGATCATCTGCACATCGCGCGCGGCGTAATCGACGCGCACCTTCACCGAAGTTCCGTCCAAATCCCCGTCGTATTTCATCGTGCCACCGGGCATCTTCTCTTCCTTGGCGCCCAGCAAACCCTGCAAGAGCGGCTTCACCAGTTTCTTCAGCAGCGGTGCCTTCGCCGGATGAAGCCTGGTCACATCGGCATCGTTCACCAGCGGCACGGGGGCATCGTCGCGCGGCACGTAGCCCAGCGTCGAACGCGTTTGCCGCATCATCGCGACCGACTCCGCGTCACTGAGCATCGCCTTGGCCATGCGGATGCTCTGGTAGCGAAGGCCCATGGCTAGCGGTCCCCGCAACATGGCATCGCGGTACTTGACCATGGCCGGATTCGAGTCCACCAGTTGCAGAATCTCCTGCTGCGCAGCCGGCGTAAGCACAAAGCCCAGCGCGGTAACCCGAGCGCGCGCGTCCAGTAATTCCTCCCGTTCGGCCGGCGAGATGCTTTCGAGATAGTCGAAGCAAGCCGTCGCTCGGGTCGACGGAATCTGGCGCAGCAAAGGGTAGCCGGCATCGGCCTCCGCGTGCATGTAATCGCGGACCAGGGAAACAATCTGCTCCATCCCAGGCCATCCTAACATTGAAAAACTAACTGACGGACGCGCCGTAATACAGCAATGGCGCAAACCCTACGATCGAACCAGCTACCATGATGGACACGGGGAGGAATGATATGAAAGAAGTCCTCACCAAGAGTTTTTGGGAAGGTGTGAAAGAGACCTTTCATGAAGCGCTCGAAGGTCCGCCTCCAGCGGATACTGCTTTGCAGACTCCGGCCGAGGATGACCTGATCGCCTCTTCAACGTCAGAGAAACTGACCTCGCCAGATTCTATCCGGCCACCTTCCTGAACCAGGTAGTGTCCGGTTACGCCGTTCAGGCGGTAACCGCCTAAACACTAACTGTCGCTGCTCGCGAGAAACGTGCTTTCTGATGGGATATACTTAGCCGATTCCCTCATATGCCGCTTTCTGCCGGCACGGTAATCAGCTCGTACGAGGTCCTTGCACTTATCGGCAAGGGTGGCATGGGCGAGGTGTATCGCGCCCGCGATACCAAACTGAAGCGTGAGGTGGCTCTAAAAGTTCTGCCTGCCGATTTCTCCAATAACCAGGAACGAATGGCACGCTTTCAGCGGGAAGCCGAGGTCCTGGCCTCGCTAGACCATCCTAATATCGGCCACATTTACGGCATTGCCGAATCGGATGGCTCCCGCGCGCTGGTGCTGGCGCTGATCGAAGGACCGACGTTGGAAGACCGTATCGCCGCCGGTCCCATCACCCTTGAAGAAGCGCTTGCCATCGCCAAGCAAGTCGCCGAAGCACTGGAGTATGCGCATGAACATGGCGTGATTCACCGCGATTTGAAGCCTGCCAATATCAAGATCAATTCGGATGGCGTGGTGAAGGTTCTGGACTTCGGGCTCGCGAAGGTGCTCGAAGATGAACCGCCTGCGGCATTGATTGCCAACTCACCCACCCTGACGATCGGGCACACCCGAGCCGGTATGATTCTTGGTACGGCGGCATACATGTCACCGGAACAGGCCGTCGGCCGTCCCGTGGACAGGCGCAGCGACATTTTTTCCTTCGGCGCAGTCCTTTATGAGATGCTCACCGGCCAACGTGCGTTTGAGGGAACCACCACGGCCGACGTGCTCGAAGCGATTGTCAAGAGTAATGTTGACTGGCGAAAGCTCCCCGCGCAAGTTCCTCCGATGGTCAGGACACTGCTCCGCCGGTGTCTAGTCAAAGATCGCAAGCAGAGATTGCAAGCGATCGGCGAGGCGCGGATTCTCTTAGAGAGTCCGGCCGAAGAAATGTCAGCGTCGCAGGCTGCGTCAAGTGGGCCCGCGTGGATGCGCTGGCTGTGGCCGGGAGTTGCGGCGGTACTAGCGCTGGTCGCGTTCGCGGCGAGCTACGTGGCCTATAGCCACCCGGTGGCCGAGCTTGCCGCTACGGGGCAGTTCTCGATCCTCATCCCGGAGAAGATGGGCGCGGGCGGCTTCACCAGCCTTCCGGCAATTTCACCGGATGGCCGCCGGATGGCGATGGCGTTGGACTCCGGCCGGCAGAGAGTGCTTTGGGTGCGCGATCTGGATGGGGGAACCTCGCACGTGCTGCCCGGCACGGAAGGCGCCACCTATCCGTTCTGGTCTCCCGACAGCCGCACCATTGGTTTCTTCGCCGCTCAGAAATTGATGCTGATGGACGAGGCCGGTGGTCCGGCGCGCGCCTTGTGCGATGCACCCACTGGCCGCGGCGGTACCTGGAACCGGGACGACGTCATTGTCTATGGCACGGTTGCCGGCGGCTTGTTTCGCGTGTCCGCTGGGGGCGGGACTCCGGTCGCTTTGACGCAGGTCGACGCCGCAGCCGGCGAGAACAATCACCGCACTCCGCGGTTTCTGCCCGATGGGAAGCACTTTCTTTATACCGCACGGAGCATGGATGCCGCCAAGACACGCATCTATGTGCGCAGCGTCGATGACCCGCCCGGCTCCCACGCCCAGCAGGAAGTTCTGGACGCCGACAGCAATGCCGTCTACGTGCCGCCCCTGCCGGGATCAGGATTGTCCGGGACCGGCTACTTGCTTTTTGCCCGTGAGCAGACGCTGATGGCACAGGCCTTCGATCCGGAAAGGATCAAGACCACCGGGCAGGCCGTCCCGGTTGCGGAACGCGTGGACTTCTTTCGTGCCGCCAGTCAAGCGAACTTCGCCGCGTCAGAGAACGGAACGCTGGTATACGCTTCCGGAGGAATCAGTCGGTCGCTAGGCCAATTGACGTGGTTCGACCGGTTAGGAAAGTCGGCCGGAACCGTGGGTGAACCGGGTCTGATCGGATGGGCGCGGATTTCTCCGGATGGCACACGAGTGGCAACGGATCCAGGGGATAATGGTCTCCAAGATATCTGGTTGTATGACTTGGCGCGGGGAGCGGCCTCGCGCTTCACGTTCGGCGACGGAGCGAGTCAGTATCCCGTATGGTCTCCGGACGGCACCCGCATCGCTTACTGGAAGACCGGTGGTAGCGGCAAGGAGGGAGGCCCTTATTCGAAGGCGGCCAACGGCGTGGGCGCCGAGGAGCCTCTCAACCGAGACGAGCGGCTTAATCTCGTCACGGACTGGTCGGGGGACGGGCGCTATTTGATCGAAAGCCTCACGGATGCGACGAACGGCCGGGATATTTGGGTCATCCCCCGGTTCGGCGACCGGAAACCGTTTCCCTATATCAGCACCGAATATCAGGAAGGCTTTGCCCGGCTCTCCCCGGACGGCCAGTGGCTGGCATACGTTTCCAATGAATCCCGGCGCAACGAAATTTACCTGCAGACCTTTCCCGAACACGGCGGCAAGTGGCAGATCTCGACTAACGGGGGCGAGTGGCCGGTGTGGAGCCGCGACGGTCGGGAGCTGTACTTCATTGGCGCGGATCGTAAGCTGATGGCCGTCGAAGTGAAGGGCACGGCCAAGAGCTTGCAGGCGGGTGTGCCCAAGCCGTTGTTTGAAGTTCCCGTGTCCGCGCAGTTCGACGTGGCGAAGGACGGCCGGTTTCTGATGCAGGCGCCTACCGGACAGTCCGCGGCCAACCCTCCGCTCACCGTCATCACCAACTGGCAGGCGGGGTTGAAGAAGTAAAACAGAGGCCACGTCGGCGATTCATCTGTCTCGAAAACTTCTTTGATGAGCTACGGCGGAAAGTATCCGTGGCTACATAGCGTCGCGCTCCGCTCATTGCGGACTCCCGCGCAAGCAAGTCATTAGGAATGTGTTGGCTGGATAACTCCTGTGTTGTCGGCCAACCTTTCATAAACGTTCTTGATAGTCCGGCGCTACCCCGAAGAAAAAATAGGACGGATGCGCCGTGATCCGGGACTCATCGCGTAAGACGCTTCCAAGTACATGCTAATTTCGCTGGATAGCGGAACCGTTCGACAAGTTTGCCTAACTCTTATGTAGCCGGCGACAGCTCGGCGCCTTTGAGATGCTTACGCCGAATCGCTCCGCTTATTTGACCAGCCGGGTCTTGCTGTGATGCCTCCGCGCCGCGCGCGCCCACTCGGTTTGAGCGGCATTACGCATTTCAGTGAATTTATCTTTGGAGCTGCGTAGAATGACTGCGGGGAGCTGCCAGTTGGCAACCGCCAGCAGACGGCAATAATCGTGCTCGTAACTTGCTTGCAGCACCCGTCCCTCTTCCGCGTAGCGGTTGATCCGGTCGAGAACCGGCTTCGGCAATCTCGTTACTGCTTTTGGTGCGTTCGGTGGCATGCCAAGAGCTTAGTCGTGGAGAAGTCTTGAGTCGATGGCCGGACGGTACCAATTCACGGTAGGACCTGCGCTCTACCAGCCTCAAAACCTTGGCACTACAAACTAGGACTGTGTGAGCCGTTTGCTCGTCCGCGGATACCGGTCAGGAGAGCCAACGTCGGGACCCCGGAACGTATGCTCAGAAACCGAGTTGTGGCGAGGCGGTGATTGCTGTCGCATTCAATGCAGTATGGAGGGTCGCTGCTCTTGAGACCTGCCTGCATTCAGTGAGTCCTTCCGGTCACATACCAAACACTTGCCGTGTTGCCGACTCCTGCCCGCCGGGAAATATTGGAAACGGTCCGAATTGGCTTTGCAGACCTCGCAGTAATCTCTGAGAGATGTGTTCATTGTCATCTCTCCGGGCCGCCCCAAAGATAGCTTTCTCGGTGGCGGGATCATCCCGGAGGACCTGAAGCGAGGGAGCCGGGCGGATGAGGCTCGGTTCCAGTGCCGTCTATTGGAAGCGGTCGTAGTTCGTCAGTAGCCTTAGCCACATGGCTCGTCGTGGCCTTCCCACCGAAACAGAATAGTGCCATTATGTTCTAAAGGAGTTTTGTGCAGCGTCCTCCGACCGAAGAACCGCTAATTCATCCGGCGGAATCCAGCCTTGAACTGGAGAGGGGCAAATCGACAAATGACACAGCAATCCGACGGCGAACAACCGCACGAATCCACGATCATGAAGATGGTCGCTACCACAGTCGGAGTTGTGGTCGGTGTCTCACTCCTCGTTGTGATCGTGGGCATAAGTTTGCGAGGCTATTCGATCTTGACGAAGACAGCGTTCCCCTTACTCTTGCGGCAAGACCCAGTGAGCAAATCACGGCAAGAGCAGACTCGGCTCATCCAAGCGGCGCCGCAAGTTGCACCGGAGCCTAGTTTGCCCGGTTCAGTTCGCGAGGGGCCCGGCGAACAGTCCAACACTTTGAAACAGTTTCCGGGGTCAGGAGTCGCCTTGGAGTCTAGTGAACAAGCTGCAAATCTTGGAGCTACCCGGCGAGTGCAATCATCAGGTGCTGTTGCCCCCGCGGTGGCGTCGGGCAAATCGAACATTGCGATCAGAGCTATCCAGGGCAGTTGGATCGATGCTTGTGCCGATGGGCAGACTGTTTTCAGGAGATATTTTCCGCAACGGAGTAGCGTGGACCTCGGGTTTTCAAATGACGCCGTAGTTCGGCTAGGCAACTCCGGCGGGGTAGAAGTGTCAGTCAATGGCACGCCGACTGGATCGCTGGGAGTAAGTGGGCAGACGCGCGTGATTCAGTTTGACGCGAAAGGATTTCGCTTCTTGATGGCGGGCGATCCCGGAACTGCGTGTGGGAGATAGGTTTCAAACCGTGGCGAACACGAACGCGCCGCGGTTATCATTTGTCGTGGTAAGCAATTCTGCCCTTCGTGAGATCGTAAGGCGACAATTCCAGCGTCACCCACCCGTTTTGTCTGTCAGAGGTTAGAAGGGAGGCAAAAATCGAGGGCGTGCCAGGTAGCGAACAGCACCTAGGAGGCTGCTCGGAATCAGGCAATGGCTTAGAGAGCGAAATACAACGCACCGAACACTGCAACAGGAACAACGGGTTGTTCGCGTCGACGAAGCGCTGAAGATCGAAAGGATCAGAGATATTTCGCTTGTCACAGACTGCCTGGGCGAACTCCGTTTGCGGCTTACTAGAATGTCATCCTAGGGCTTTCTGCTTTAGGGCGCAAGACTACAAGAAATGGTGGAGGCGGTGTAGTTCAAACATCCCGAACACGGACTCCCCGGGGCACACTGACCGTCCGCAGTGCGTGGCCCGATCCAATAGACTGCGGAAGAAGGTATTTGGTCAGGATGGTGGGTGAATCCTTGAATCATATGCGTGGATCCAGTTAGCGTGCCGAAGTCGTTCATGTTGTCCATACCCTGGCTTGCGTTGCAGTTCGGCGTGAAAAATAGAGTACCCTGCACAGTGACCGGCGCAGGGGTGACGAGGGCAAAGTCGACGGCTTGATAATTACCCGTATAGCCGAAAATGGTGGCGTTTTCCCAACAGGCTCCGTACCACGTCACGGATACATTCTGCGAAGAAGAAACCGTCACGACTGCCGAAGCATTTCCGAAGGTTGGTGCGCTGGCTGTGATCGTGGCCGATCCAGGCCCCACACCGGTGACCTGCACGCTCACGTTCGTCGAACCCGCTGCGAACGTCACGGACAAGGGCACGGTGGAGACACTCGGGTTATTGGAGTTCAGGCTGGCGGTTAGCCCGCCGGCCGGAGCCGGCCCCGACAGGTTCAACGCGAGGTTCTGCGTGGTCGCCATAGAGATGGTCGTCATATTCGGCGAGAAGCTCATCGTCGGGACCATATTCGTCAGCGAGAAGGTCGCCGGGGAGCCGATCCCGGATGCAGAAGCCGTCACTGCATAGCTGCCACCCGTACCGTTGGCCGTGAACATAGGCGACGTCGCCGCACCTGAAGCATTGGTCGTTGCCGCAGCCGTAGTCGATCCGCCCACGAAGGTTCCGCTGGCTCCCGAGTTTGGCGCGGAAAACGTCACCAGCACCCCGGCGAGCGGGCCGCCTGAATTTGTCAACGTGGCAGCAAGAGGCGCCGTGAAGGCCGTATTGATCTGCGTGGCTTGCGGTGTTCCGCTCGTCGCCGTGATTGACGAAGACAAAGGAGCTGAGAACCATTTACCGACTACCGGCACATCGCCCGAAATTCCTCCAAAAGCAAACGCGAGATCTTGCCCTGAGCCAGTCCCGTCAAACTGGTGATTCCCGTTGGCGTCCAGCACCCAGAAAAATCTCTGACGGAAAACTCCCACTTTGCTCGTGCCGTCTCCGTTCCAATCGCCGACCACCGGCACATCGCCAGCAACCCCCCCAAACGGGAAAGTCAAATCCTGGCCCATCCCGGTCCCGTCAAATTTCCCATTGCCATTGGCATCCAGGATCCAGAAAAAACCTTGGCGCACCAGTCCGATCTTGCTGGTGCGCGTACCGGTCCAATCGCCCACTACCGGAACATCCCCCGCGACCCCGCCAAACGTATACGTTTTGTCAATGCCTTGTTCGAATACGCCGTTGCCGTTATAGTCCAGAATCCAGAAGAACCCCTGCCGGAATAGGCCCGCCTTGGTGCGGCCATCGCCGTTCCAGTCGCCCACAACTGGCTTGTCGGTTGGATCGATGCCTACTCCAAGGTTGTACACGGCATCGCCGGCGTCAAAGTGCTGGTCCCCATTGGTATCGAGAATGAACAGCCCGTTACTTGGACGGTAAACCCCAACCTTTGTCCGCCCATCGCCGTTCCAATCTCCAGTGATCGGAATATCTCCCGGAACCCCTCCAAACGCGAATGCCTGATCGGGTGGTTGGTTGGACTGTTGGTTCCCGTCCACATCCTCCAGCCAGTAAAAGCCCGACCGAAATATTCCGACTCTGCTCGAGGACCCGGACGCGGCCCCTTGATTTACTGTAATCGAGTACGACTGCGCGGTTTTGCCCG
The DNA here is from genome assembly GCA_963779075.1 of Bryobacterales bacterium. Lineage (GTDB taxonomy): Bacteria > Acidobacteriota > Terriglobia > Bryobacterales > Bryobacteraceae > Palsa-187. The sequence goes on along the minus strand of CAVZWS010000002.1, from coordinate 18,707 downwards.
GACCGGCCGATTGCGAGCCCGGCGAAACCGACAAGCTGTAGTCGGGAGTGGTTTGGTAGCTCATCACGCAAGAATGCGAGGCATTTGAGAAGTACTGCTGTAGCAGATAGTCGAAGCCGCCCAAGGTCACGTTCGCCATGCTGCCATTGGGAGCGGTGAAGGTGGTTCCAAAATTAAAAGCGCACTTGTCGGCGACTTCCTGCTGGTCCACGTCGTACCAGGCATTGAACAACGGGTCGGTCACCGCTTCGGAGAGCTCGTGGGCAACTATCGACGCCATGGCATCCACGGGAGGGTCATTGTTGGGGCTGCTGGTCGTCTGCGCCGAGCAGCCGTGTTGGTTGCCTGCGTCTCCTACGAACGCGTATTTTATCCACGTATCGCTTAGGATGAACGCACCGTGCCACCCGCAATAATCGCTGAGAAATCCCGAAGTCTCGGTCACGCCCGGAGCCGTCAGCACGAAGTACACCCCGTTGGCGTCCAGCGGAAGACTATGATTTCCGATCGCAGCCTGTACAATACCCGAAATGTCGTTATCGGTGAGTGCCAGCGGGTTCGCGGCCACGTAAGTGGAGTTGGTGCTGCCGCTTAAAACCACCGAGTTGGATATATTGCCGCTCGGGTTGGTTTGCGAGTACTGCGTAAGGATGTTGTAATACGGGGAGCCCACAAGGTTGTTCGCCAACGTGTTCAGAATTGGCGCCGCATTCGGATCGACGCTCCAGTTCCCATACCAGATGTAATAGATATGCGTCTGCCCCAGGATTACCGGGCCGCCATGGTAGGTGAGCAGGAGGGGTCCGGCGCTGCTGCTCCCGGCGGGGCCCGCCACACCAAGAACCCGGTCGCCTCGACCGTTTGCCTTACCGTTTCCGGGGTTTTGAGCCAACAACAAAGTCGCGGCAGCCAGAGCGGCGGCGATGATACAAAAACGTGACCTCATGGTAGCAAGGACGAAGAGATGCTAAGGCCGCTCCCGCGGCAGCTACACTTAATCCCCAATTTGCCATGCATCGCCGCGTGACGTCCGGGCGACAGGTCCAGCGTTTTCATTTCCCCCCTGCTATCTCCGATTCGACCGAAGTCTATTCTTCACAGCATACGTGATCTCAGCGCCTCCGCCAATAGTACGTGGACCTGTGTGGAATCCCGTAACAGCCTTAATTGGAAAGGTAAAGATACTTAGGAATGACAAGCGGGACTTCCTCTTGAAAACACTAAGCCGTCGGCACCTTCCCCATTCGTATCGTTGACGCAAAGCCATTTGGCGCGCAAAATGCTCCTGGAAACAATCTTCTTCCCGACCGTTGCGGTAAATGGGCCTCAAGCCGTTGCATTAGCTGCGGAATCGCACCAATCCGCCGCGCAGGCGTCGTGGATGATGTTGATCGTTTAGGTGGAAACCGTTACAATAATCGAATCGGGTCCAAAAGAATGTCCGCAACCTTTAAGCATCTTCCTATGTCCTTTGGATAAATGCCCAACGAAACTCAGCACCACGCATTAGCGCATAATCAAGGGGCTATATACGGCGAGGACTATTACAAGTATCGTTTCGGACCGATTCCCTACGAACGCAATTCGCACTGGCTGGATTTCTTCAGTGGCATCGCAGAAAAGTTGGTTCATTCACTTCGGCCAAAGACCGTGTTCGACGCCGGTTGTGGCTGGGGATTCTTGGTCGAGGCCTTCCGGGAACGCGGCGTCAAAGCATATGGATGTGATGTTTCCGAGTATGCGATTAGTCAAATTCCGACCGATATCCGGGATACTGCGCTATCGCTTCGGTCACCCAATCGATTTCAGGCGGCCCTTACGATCTTGTTACATGTATAGAAGTACTCGAGCACATCGAGGAACAAGATGCACGCTCGACGCTCGAGGCAATCACTCGGGTAACCGATAGTATCGTCTTTTCGTCGACTGCCACTGATTTCACGGAGCCAACGCATGTCAACGTGCGCCCACCCATTTATTGGCTTCGCGCATTCGCTGAGCTCGGCTTTTACCCGGATCTGGGTTTCGATGCCAGCTTCATCGCGCCCCAAGCGTTCTTGGTGCGCAGAAGTTCCGAACCAATGGAAGCGGATCTTCTGCAGCTCTTCTCTGAAATTTTAGGATATCGCATTGACCGCACGGCCTTTGTGCAACGCCAGACTCGCATCGAGGACCTGGAACGAGAAAGAGTGCAGCTCGGATTGGAATTGGCACAAAGCGCGGGCGACGCGGCTAAATATGCGGCGGATGGAGACCAGCTAAGATCGGAAATCAGGAGCCTCTCGCTTGATCGAGCTCAGCACGCCGCGCAAATAATTGATCTACAATCAAAACTTGATATTTCGGGCAAACAGATTGCGGATGTTGAGTTTCAGCTCGTTGCCGCGCGAGGTCAATTGGCGGACATGCACCGCGATTTGACGACATCGATCGAGGAACTGGGTGAGGCTCGCGGCCGGCTTTTTGAAACCGACCAGGCGCTTCGGCAGACGCTGGAATCAGCTGCTTCTCTCACGGATGAGCTTGTGGAGTGCCGGCGAGAAGCCGAGGTGCAAGTATCGACGCAGAAGCAATCACAGGCTTTGATTTCGGATCTAGAGTTTCGGGTCGCAAGCGCAGAGCAACGAGCCGAGCGGGCGGAGTATCTATTCGACGAATGGCGCGCCCATTGTGAGGACCTATCCAGAAGCCTCGAACAGCTCTGCCGCCGGAATGAACTCGTCGATGCCCAATTGGAGTCGATCGCAAGGAACCCTGGGTGGCGTCTGATTTTGCGATGTCGGGATTGGCTCAACAAAAATCGATGGCACCGGGCGTGGGTTCGCAAGCATTTGGAACCAACCATTCGAGGGATTTTCCAGCGTCTGCTGCCGCCGCTGCCGGTCACGGCAGTTCCAAGTTTTCCCTCCATTCCTTCCATCGCTCGAGGCTACGGCGCGGCCGAACAACTGAAATCATCTCAGCCTCCTGCGGCGCGTCTCGAAAGCTCAACCGACTACGCCAAATGGATCAAGGCAAGCGAGCCAAATGCGGCGATGCTTGACGTGCAGCGGCGCCTGAGCGCGTGCTTCTCCTATCGGCCGAAGATCAGTGTTCTTGTGCCCGTGTACAAGGTCAGCATGGACATTCTAAAGGCGATGGTGGAGTCGGTCGCCGCACAGACTTACGAAAACTGGGAATTGTGTCTTAGCGTCCCTAGCCCTGACAATCCCGAGGCGGCGCGATATCTGAATCTCATGGCATCTCGCGACCCACGTATTCGCGTCGTGGTACTCGAGCGGAACGAAGGCATATCCGGAAACTCCAATCGCGCCCTGTCCCTCGCAACCGGCGAATATCTGGCCTTATTGGACCACGACGATCTATTGGCGCCCTTCGCGCTGTTCGAGGTTGCTCGACTCCTGAACCAGGATCGCGAAATCAATTTCATCTATTCCGACAAAGATTTGATCTCGGAAGACGGCAAACGCCGGTTTCAACCTTTGTTCAAGCCCCAATGGTCGCCGGAAACGATGCTCAACGCGAATTACCTTACGCACTTATGCGTGATGCGAACAGCCCATATCCGAGATGTTGGCGGGTGGCGCAGGGAAACCGACGGAGCGCAAGATTGGGATCTGTTTTTTCGTGTGATTCAACGTTTCGGCAATGTCCGGCACATCCCGCGAGTGCTTTATCATTGGCGGCAAATTAATTCTTCAGTGGCACAACGAGGCCTTGATGCGAAGCCTTACGCGGTAGAAGGGCAGGAGCGCGCCGTACGTCATTACTGCGCGACGCTAGGGCTGAACGCCGAAGTTCTCCGGGATGATACAGGTGACATGCGCATCGCATGGCCTGTCCCAAAGGCTTGGAAGGTTAGCATCGTGTATGTCTCCACAAAATTTAGTGGCGAAATGTTGCAACACGCAAACCAGCTTCTTTCGCAGACCGATTATCCCGACTTTGAGATCATTTTCCCGTATGGGAACGTCGACAAGACTGGAGCTCTCAGGTGTATTTCCGCGCCGCCGCAAGCGGGCTTGAAAGAGCGTATCGAGGCAGCCGTTCGCGAAGCCAGCGGTGAAACGCTTGTGTTCATCGATGAAGGAGTAACCCCCTCGACACCCGAATTGGCTTCGCGAACTGGTCGGCCCCATGCAACTGGACGAAGTTGGCATCGTCGGTGCACGGCTCGTAGACGAACGGAGCCAGACGTTGCGCCACTGTGGGCTGGTATTCACCCAAGATGGCCGTGTCGAGTATCTATACGCCGGCCAGCCCGAACATGTCTACGAGCAGTTTGGAGGCGCCGCGTGGTATCGCAATTGGAGCGCTGTAAGCGGTGCTTGTTTCGCGATTCGCCGGAGCCTGTGGGAAAGTCTGAACGGCATGGAGGGACCACCGCTTTCCGCACGGCTCGACGTACACCTGGGACTCAAGACTCGTCTGCACAGCGATTTGAGGATCGTATACAATCCCTATGCGCGCCTGATGCAAATCGGAGAGGCTGCCTTAGAACGCCCGCTCCTGCAGGGCCCGAGCGCAGGCGAAGCTCTGCGTGCACAGTTCGCAGCCGGCGATCCGTATTTCAATCCGAACCTGGATTGCCATCGGGGAAAAGTCGGTTATCGCGCGATCGATGGAAGGCAACCCGCTGGCACGGATTACGCAGCTCATTCGCGCGCTTTGCTGGAAATCTACGATTTCACGCCATCGCAAGTGCGCCATTCGCAACAGCGCCAGGTTAAGCACGGGTCCGGAAAGATGGAAACGGTGACTTGGTTCTTACCCGAATTCAATAATCCCTTCTACGGCGGCATTCATACCATCCTGCGATTCGCCAACACGTTTCAGACAAGATATAATGTCCGGTCTTTGTTCTGCATCTTCGGGCACTCGCCTGAAAAAGTCATGCGTCAGCGGATTGCCGCAGCATTCCCAAGTCTGGAGACGAGCAATATAGTCGTGCTAGACGATCACCGAAGAGTTGACGAGCTTCCAGAGTCTGATGCGGCGGTTTGCTCACTGTGGACCACAGCTTACGCACTGCTACAGTTTCAAAACACGCGACGCAAGTTTTACTTTGTGCAAGATGACGAGTCCCGATTCTATCCCGCGGGTTCGACCAGCGCGCTCGTGGAGGCAAGCTATGACTTCGGCTTCTACGGTATCTGCAACACGATCTCACTCTCCGATCGGTATTCGGCTCGCGGTGGCGATGCGGAGTATTTCAATCCATGCATTGATTCAACCGTGTTTCACGATCGCGACCGGAAGGCAATCGATGCCGCCAAGCCATATACGGTTTTCTGTTACGCCCGGCCAGATCATCCTAGAAATTGTTTCGAGCTGCTTGCCGCCGTATTGCGTAACCTCAAGCAACGGTTGGGGGATAAGATTTTGCTCATTACCGCCGGAGCGGAATGGGACTGGCAGGCACATGGACTGGAAGGAGTCGTTGTGAACCTTGGTTTGCTAGACTATCAAACGACTGGCGCTTTATATCGCATGTGCGACGCTGGGTTGGTCATGATGATGACACGCCATCCTTCATATCTCCCGCTGGAGTTGATGGCCTGCGGGTCATTAGTCGTCACGAACCGAAATCCGGACACGGCATGGCTCTTAAAAGATGGCGAAAACTGTCTGCTTGCCGATTTGAGCCCAACGAGTTTGACGGAGCGAGTGATCGAAGGTCTTAAGGATGTTGATCTCAGGCGCAGGATCACCGATCGAGCCAGAGAACAAGTGAACGCGGGCTATAATAATTGGAACAATCCAATCGACAAGATCTATAAATATATGGTGAGTAAATGTTGACAAATTCTGCATGGCGTGACGCGTACAGTCCGCGGTGTTTCTTGGGTTCCTATCTTACTGTTGTTTGGGTGTTCTTCGCGAGCCCTCTGGCCACCAGCAACTCGGAAGTCAGCCATGCGCCTGCAGCTTCCCCTTTGAACACAAGATGATTCGCCGAATCGGCAATATTCGGAGGACGCAAAAGGCAAGAAGCATTGGGTGGTGAATGCGGCTCGTTCGCGACGCACGGCTATCATTTCCCTAGTGACTGCAGTGATCCCGGCCGGCGAGTTCTCTGCTATTCGACCGGTGACCGATTCAATAGAACTATGGAGAATGTCGATTGCGCCGAATGCGGGGGGGACCGCTCCACTATCCTCTTTAGCAAGTGGGGATTCAATATCGTCAAGTGTCAGAATTGCGGGCTCTGTTACGTCAATCCCCGGGTTGTAAGTATGGAGTCCGATGAGTACTTCCGAGGCCCCTATCTCGCCAACATCGAAAACAGCGATGGCACTCTTAAAAACCGAGATTGAGTACATCTATTCAGGCATACTGCGTCATTTGAACTCCTACCTCAATCCCGGGCGTCTCCTCGACGTGGGATGCGCGTTAGGTCATTTCATGGCTCATGCTTCGACAGCGTGGTTGGAACTGCCAGGGAATCGAGTGTTCGCAACACGCGGCGAGCTATGGGCGGCAGCGGTGGGATTTGCGCATCCGGTCACTCTGCGACCTTCGCGATGCGCGTCTCCCCGATCACCATTTCGACGCCTGTGTGATGATTGAAGTCCTGGAACATTTACCGCACCCACGGATCACCCTTGCGGAAGTATACCGGTTGCTGAAGCCGGGCGGAATGCTCTATGTTACAGTACCGAATTTCGGTAGCTTTCGCTCGATTCTGGAACGTGAAAATTGGAGCGCAGTCATACCAACGGGGCACCTGTACTACTTCACGGCGGACTCACTCGCAAGGATGCTGAAAGCGGTTGGGTTTGAACGTCTCGTCAACCTCACGTCGCCCGCATTATTCGACGCCCAACTTGAGGAGTCTCGCGCCTCGGAGCGTCTGGCGCTGACGGGAGACCTGATCGATTCCGTGCGCGCGCAGTGTGCAACTGAAGATGCTAACAAATTGCTCAACGCCCGTGACGAAGGACTGGTGATGTGTGCCGTCAAACCGCGCATGCGGTATTCCGCAATCGAAGCGACCCTGCGCTTCCCCCAGTTCGTTCCTCTGCTGGAAGGTCAATTGGTATCTGCCCCCGGGGAAAGTCCGGAGCAGCGGAAGGTCTATTTGATCCATGAAGGCAGCAAGCATTGGGTGACGTCCGTCGACTGGCTAGCTAAACACCGCATGAACTTAGGACAGACAATTCAAGTGGATAGCGAGCTACTCGAAAGCATTTTGACTGGTGTTCCTTTGGCTTAGTCACGTCAGGTGCTAAATACAACTTAATCCCCTGCCAGGCGTGGGCTACTTCGCCAGTGCCGGAAGCGTCGTATATGTGTGCGCGGGGCCAGTTGGCATTCGAATCCCCAGCGCGCCGATCTGAGCGCCGGCAGGCGTGTCGAACTCGATGGTGCCGCGAATGTTGGTGGTTTCCGGATATTTCTGGGTCGCCAGTGTGAAGGCAAGATGCCCGTTGCGCGCGAGATTCAGCGTGTCGGTCTTGATTTGGGCGCCGGTGTCATCGCGAACCGTCACTGGAATGTTCACCTGTCCCGTCGATACCGCATTCACCGCTATGCCGGTGGCCGTCCCGCCGGTGTTGTCGAATGCGATGATGTAACCGGCGGCATTGCGGCTCTCTAGAGGAACCACCGCTTCCTGGTTGTTGTGGCGGAAGATCACGAACCCGCCGATGTGCCCCGTAGTGCTGAGTTGCGCCGATCCAGTGAGCAGCGTCCCCGTCCCGCTGCTTACGATCACCAGCGTCGCTCCGGCCGCCAGCGTTCTCGGCACCGTGGAAGTCATTGTGGCGGTTCCGCCACCCGGCTGCGGAAACGACAGCGGCAGGGACAAGGGAGCACCAGTCACGTCGTGGAAGAAGCTGAGCGTCATCTGCGCCGCACTGGTACCCATGTTGACCAGCACGAAAGTTGTTTGCCAGCCGTCGCCGGATGCGAGGTGTGCGATGCTTCCGCCCCCGGTGCCTACATTGGCCAAGGCCGGGATCGTGGTAAGGGCGCTATTGGGCGGGGTGAAGCGGAGTCCCAGAACGCTGATCTGGCCGCCTGCCGGAGTATCGAACTCGATGGTGCCGCGGATGGATCGCCGTGACTGGAAATCCGCCTGGATCGGACAACCCGAAAGCCGTGTGACCGTTGCCTGCCAGGGAGATACTGGCGCCTGGATCGCTGATCACCATCCCGGTGTCATCGCGAATGATCACAGGAATGACGGCATTTTGCGCCGAGACATTTTCCACCGCCACGCCCAGCACCACGTCGTTAGTGTTGTCGAAGGCCAATAAATAGGAACTGGCATTGCGCGTTTCCAACGGCACCACGGCTTCCTGCGCAGTCACGATCTGGTGAAAAATGGCGAAGCCGTCCACCGGACCCGTGGCCGCCAGTTGTACCGAGCCCGTCAGTACAGGCGAGGTTTGCGGACCCGCTGTATCCACAAGCGAAGATGCATTCGGTGCAATCGCCAGGTCGAACGAGGAGGCCAGCAGCGGCCCAGAAGCCGGAGGCTGCTGGGGGAATACCAGCGGTAGCTGTAGCGGGCCGCTGCCGGCAGCGTCGGTCGTGTCGCTGAAAATGCTCAGCCGCGCCTGCGCCGCTGACGTGCCCTTATTGACCAGGGTCAACGATGTGGTCCAGTTTTCCTCCGCCAACAGGTGCGCTAACGAACCAATGGGGTTCAAACCGGGAATGTTGCCTTGCTGTTCCACCGTGTAGGGAATTCCTGCGAGCGTAATCGTAGCAGTTTGATCCGCCCCCGTATTCGCCGGGACCTGATAATGGATTGTGCCACTGCCGGCGCCGGACATGGCGCTAGTGAGAGTAATCCAAGTCGGCGCCTCCGATAAGCTCCAGGCGCATCCTGCCGGGGCCGTGATGCTGAAGCTCGCGCTTCCTCCCGCCGCCCCGAATACTTGCCCGCCGGCGCTCAACGCGTAGTTGCAACCCGGGGGATTGATCGTCAAGGAAAGGTTGACGCTGAACGTGGCGTTAGCGGTGTCGGTCGCGATGAACTGTGGGTTGAAGGTACCGATTGCGGTGGGCGTTCCCCCCAACACGCCCGTCGATGGATTGATGCTCAGTCCGGGCGGCAGACCGGTTGCCGACCAGGTGTAGCCGCCGGTTCCTCCGCTGGCCCCAAATGTGATTGGGCCATATGCAACCCCTACGGTTCCCGCGGTTAGCGACACCGGGCTAAAGATTCCTGCTGGGGGATTGATCGTCAAGTAAAGGTTGACACTGAATGTGGCGTTGGTCGAGTCATTCACGCTAAACTGCGGGTTGAAGAGACCGGAGGCAGTGGGCGTGCCCCCCATTACGCCTGCCGATGGATTGATGCTCAGTCCGGGCGGCAGACCGGTTGCCGACCAGGTGTAGCCGCCGGATCCTCCGCTGGCCGCAAATGTCACCGGGCCAAATGCAACCCCTGTGGTTCCCGAGGGCAACGACGATGGGCCAGTGATAGTAAGAGGCGGACCGATCGTCAGGGACCGGCTGAACGTTGCCACGTATGGACAGCTACTGAAGGGTGCCACGCACGCACTGGTGGAATCTGTCACGGTGAATAAAGGTTTAGAGGTGCCTTGGGTCCCCGGTCCGGGCGTGCCACTCAGCAAACCGGACTGGGTTATGGTCATGCCGTTGGGCAGCCCCGTAGCTGTAAAGGTATAGGGAGGAGTGCCACCAAGCCCAGAAATTGTTGCAGGTCCGTAGGCTGAACCCGCAGCTCCTCCCGGCAACGCCGATGGACTTGCGATTGGGTAAAGGGAATCGAGGTAGGCTCCGATGGCAGCAATATCTGCCGAAAATTTATACCCGTCATCCTGATCCATCGCAGAGACCAGTGGCACCCAGCCGCCGCGCCGCAACCCTACAGTAGACGAAAGAGCGGGCCCCGATCCGGAGCCCGGGAGCGCGTGGCAGGTAGCACAATCCTGTTGAAACAGGGCTGAGCCTTGTCCCTTAAGCACTTGCGGCTGAAGAATCGCGAAACAGACAAGGGACAAGACAGCAAGAAATGGCTTCATTGCGAAAGATCCTCCGAGTGTGTTTGGTTGGCGTCAGCGTTTGTTCTCTCCTAGCAACCGCAACTTCAATCTTCAGCCGCTGATCGTCGAGCGAAGCGAAGCCCCCGGATAGACCTCCAGGCGGGTAAACAGATCAACGAGGGGCAGGGTTAGGCGCTTCCGCATTCCAATCATGTTATCGGCCTTTTCGTGATGAGCATTAGTCGGCCTTGCCGAAAGGCAATCCTCAGCGTCCAGACCCACCTTCGGACCGGCTGAACGCTCCCGCGAATCCCGGCAGGATCAAACCACGGTCGTTTGTGCCGATCAGCCCGGCCTTCAGTGCGCTCGAAAACACGGTCAGCATCCGGATGACGTTTGGTCGGCAGCTGGGAATATATGGTCCGCTGCCTGGATGCAGGCGACAAGGACAGGGTTAGTCTGCGAAAGTGTATAGCGTGGCTGGAAAAGCTTACAGCATGTACTCACCGCCACGTGGCCGGCGTGGCGTTAGCCAATGAGTTGGCGCGGGTGGCTTGGGGGGGACTGGCTGTCCGGGAAGCCGAAGATTGTTTCCGAGTCCGGGGTGGGAGAGCGCCCGTCAGTTGCAGTCACGGCTCAAGCGGCGGCCAGTAGAGGAGCCCGATTGACCATACGTTCCGAGTAAGCTGGGCTTACCAAGGATTATGTGCAGAGTTTCGAGCGTCGCCCCGTCGGCAGCGCTTCTGAGGATTCAAACCAAACGGTGACGCCTTCGCGGAAGGCGTCACCTTGGAGGTAAGCACAATGTCGAACTTGCCTTACTGCGCCTGTCTGTAACGATTACGGTTGCGTGTCTGCCGAACCGCCGAACCGGCAAGACTTGCAGATGCCGAAGCCGCTGCCGTTGGTCTGAATGCCCAAGCACAGGTTCTTGAGGCGTGTTAATTCCGCTTGGCTCAAAGTTGCGTTGGTGAACGGAGTCTCCGTCCCCCCATAAGTAGTCGCAGGGCTTCCAGGAGTCACCGGAAGAGCATGGATAGTGGTTCCCCAAGCATTCATGCCACCCACCAAGGGTCCGCCGGCCGAGTCGCCAGAGGAAGCGACCAGCTTCACAACAATGGATGTCGGCACTCCGGGAGTAAGGGTGTTGCTAATCAAATCATTGCGAGCCGAAAGGGAAACCAACCCGTCCGGCGTGACCGGACAAGCGCAGCAAGAAATCAGTTGCTCATCTGGTGAAAACGTGAATACGTTTGCGCAGATGTTGCCGTTTTGGGCAGGAAACGCTGTGGTGGAGCTTGTTCCGGCGTTGCTGATATTCACGTATGAATCGCCGATGCTCAGGTTAGAAATATACTTCACTTGAAAAGTGTCCGGGGCTCCCCCATTCCCGAAAGTGAGCGTCGACGGATTGCAGAGGGACGGCGGCGGTGGAATCCCGCCTATTGTAATGCTGCAACTGGCGGTCGTGGTGCCGGCCACCGTGCCGGTCGAATCCACCACCTTGGCTGTGAAAGCGAATGGACCTGCTGTGGTAGGCGTGCCCGTGATGGCTCCCGTGCTCGGGTTCAGGGTCAGGACCGGCGGCAGGCTCCCGGAAGTGATCGAGAACGTGTAGGCGGGAACGCCGCCCGTGGCGACCAGTGCTCCCACGTATGGAATGCCCACCTGGCCAGTGGAGGCAGGGCAGCTCAGCGAGATTGCCGGAGGAGGAGTGAAGGTGTAGACGATTGAGACGGCGCCGGATGACGTCAATACCGAACCGGTCACAACCGAGGAGCTGACGTTTACGTTGAATGCGGCCGAGAAGGCCGCGTTCGAGACGCCCGCGGTAGCGGTGGCGCTACCGGTTGGTTCCGAGCCGGATGACCCGGCGCCAATAACGTTCAAGGTGGTGGTGGCCAGCGTCCATGTGACACCGCCGGGGCCAGCGGGCGCAAAAACTACCGCAATGTTATTCGCAGCGCCTCCGAACTGGTAGTCGGCTATGTACGACAAGGTAACACCAGTCAGCGTGCCCGGTACGGAAAAGGCAGGGCATGAGACGGGCGTCGGGCCGCCGGCGCCGGCAGTAAAGCTCAGAGGCGAACCGCACGCAGCCGACGGTGTTGTATCCGCATAAGCTGCAACACTCAGTAAAAGTACACCAAGGACGACCGACAATAGTCGATTAACTTTAGGTAGATGCATATGCCAGACCCTCCACGTAATACCTTATCAAAGTACTAGGGTTTAGTGCTAGAGGCAATCCTCTAAATGGGGTACCCAAAAGGATTAGTCTCCCCAAAAGCCAAGAAAGGGGCGTCAGCCTAAGATCGCATCCGCCATCCGGTCAAAAGTACTACGGGGCTAGACGAAAGAGCGGAAGCCAGATGGGGAGCCCTGGGTAGCCTTGTCCTTTAATAAGTCATTTTTTCGCCGCGGGGATGGCGTCGCCAAGATTCATGGAGCCGCCGCCTTCGCTGACATAATTGCGGTTCCAGGCGGGCATCGCCACGACGACATCGCCTTTGACAACGGCCTGGCAGCCGAGGCGCGATTCGAGGGTGAGGTCGCCGGCGGTTTCGACGCGATCGAGCTCGTCGTCATCCATCGGCGAAAGGTTGACCTCGGCGCCGGTTTTCATGTGCACGTGGCAGGTGGTGCAGGCGCAGCTTCCACCGCAGGCGTGCTCGAGCTGGATGCCGAAATTCAAGGCCACGTCGAGAATCGATTCGGGCTTTCCATGCTCCTGGTAGGGAAGTTTTCCGGACTCGAACTCGACCGTGCGGCCGATGTCTAGGAACGTAACCTTGGGCACAACTCCATTGTAGCTTGCGGGTGCTGGCATACTGGTTCTTTCATGTTTCATCTTCTGGAAAAGCGCATTGCGGAGACCTTTGCCTCGCGGATCGAATCGTTATACGGAGTGGCGGGGCCGGCGCAAACCGAGCAGCCCAAGCAGGCGTCGTTTGGAGAGATTTCGGTGCCGGCGGCGTTCCAACTGGCGCGGCAATTGAAGAAGCCACCCAAGGCGATTGCCGGGGAGTTGTCGGCCACCGTAGGGGCGATAGAGGGCGTGTCGGCGATTGAGATTGCGGGCAACGGATATCTGAACCTGAGGCTCGACCGTGGTTATTACGCGGCGGGGCTGCTGGCGGGCGATGGCGTGACCGCGGCGGCGAAGGGCGAGAAAATTATCGTCGAGCACACCAATATCAATCCCAACAAGGCCGCGCACATCGGCCACTTGCGCAACGCTATCCTAGGCGACACCTTCGTGCGCATGCTGCGGGCGACCGGCCAGAACGTTGAAGTACAGAACTACATCGACAACACCGGCGTGCAAGTGGCGGACGTGGTGGTGGGGTTCCGGCATCTGGAGCAGAAGTCGCTGGCCGAAGTGAAGACGCTGATCGCGACCACGCGGTTCGACTACCTGTGCTGGGATCTGTACGCGCGGATTTCGTCATACTACGCCGAGCATCCAGAGAGCTTGCAGTGGCGGCGCGATATGCTGCATTCGATCGAGCAGGGATCGAGCGAAGACGCGGAGCTCGGGCACCTGGTGGCGGATGCAGTAGTCAAGACGCACTTGGCAACGATGTGGCGGCTCAATATCGTGTACGACGTGCTGCCGCGCGAGAGCGAGATCCTGCACTTGCAGTTTTGGGCGACGGCGTTCGAGCTGTTGAAAGAACGCAAGGCGATTTACTTCGAGACCGAGGGCAAGAACGAGGGGTGCTGGGTGATGCCGGGGTCGGCGTTTCGCGAGGGATCGGTGGAGGGTGACGATGACAGCAAGGTGATCGTGCGCTCGAACGGCACGGTGACGTACGTCGGCAAGGACATCGCATATCAGTTGTGGAAATTTGGGCTGCTGGGCAAGGACTTTCACTATCGCAAGTGGCACACGTATCCGAACGGGCACGAGGTGTGGGCGTCGACGGCTGATGTGCAGAATGAGGGCTCGCCACATTTCGGCGTCGGCTCGCGCGTGTATAACGTAATCGATTCGCGGCAATCGTATTTGCAGGACGTGGTGGTGGCGGGGCTGCGCGCGCTGGATTTCCCGAAGCAGGCGGACAACAGCATCCATTTTTCGTATGAGATGGTGGCGCTGTCGCCGCGCACCTGCATCGAGATGGGGATCGAGCTATCGGACGAAGACAAGCGGCGGCCGTACGTGGAGGTATCGGGCCGCAAGGGGCTCGGCGTGAAGGCCGACGATCTGATCGACAAGCTGATCGAGAAGGCGCTGGACGAAGTGACGTCGCGGCATGCGGATGAGGCGGAGGAGTCGCGGCGGCGGGCGGCGACGCAGATCGCGGTGGGGGCTTTGCGGTATTTCATGCTGAAATACACGCGCAATTCGGTGATCGCTTTCGATTTCGGCGAGGCGCTGAGTTTCGAAGGCGAGACCGGGCCGTATGTGCAGTACGCGGCGGTGCGCGCGCGCAACATTTTGCGCAAGCTGGAGGAGCGCGGAGAGAAGCTGCCGGATTTCCGGGCGTGGCTGGATCGGGAAAGCATGGCGCGGCAACTGGCTGATGAGAACTGCTGGCAGTTGCTGCTGGCGGCGTCGAAGGTGGATTCCGCAGTCGAGCGCGCGGTGGCCAGCGGCGAGCCGGCGCATGTGGCTCGGTATGCGTTTCAACTGGCGCAATCGTTCAGCAACTTTTATCACGAGTACCCGGTGCTTTCGGAATCGAATGCGGAGAAGAAAACTTTTCTGCTGTGGATGACGGAGTATTTCCGGGTGCAACTGGAGCGGACGTTGGCGGTGCTGGGGATTCATGTACCGGAGTATATGTAGGGAGAACGAAGTGGCTCGCAGATCCGCTTGCGGACGATGCGTGAACACAGATGGACGCAGATAAATGCCAAGGCGGCGAAATCGGTTAGAATAGAGAAGTCAACCGGGCCGGAGTGTCGGAATTGGCAGACGAACCGGACTCAAAATCCGGCGCACTTCACTGGGCGTGTGGGTTCAAGTCCCACCTCCGGCACCATTTATTTTCAACGACTTACGTCGTGCGCTGTACCTGTTTTTGTACCAAGACACGGTTTAACCCCTTTCCCGTCATACACTTGTAAAACAGCACTTTCCGGCTGGGGATAAAGCTGCCCTTGCGTAATCCTGCCAGTGTGCTTTGATTCAAGCATGAGGGAGATTAAATTCAGGGTTTGGGACAAAAAGAAAAAAGTGATGGATGCAGCTGAAGAGATAAGTTTTGTTTCGAGCCACGATGAATACGGGGACGAGGGTGGCTTACCGTACTCGGTAAAGATCTTTGATGGCAAGTATTACAGTATTCTTCCACCAGACTCATTTGAGCTCATGCAGTTCACGGGGCTCAGGGACAAAAGCGGGAAAGAAATCTACGAAGGCGATATCATCAACACCGCCTTTGCTCACGATAAACAGGTGGTTTGGTTCGACAAGAATACCGCAACATTTTTTCTTTATGCCTCCGCGGGAAAAACTATCCCGTTAAATCGCTCACGTCCGCTCGAAGTCTTAGGCAATATATACGAGCGCCCGGACCTCATCTAGGAGCTTGCTGAAAAACGGGCCAGCGCGGCGTTTGGACTGATGGAAGAGGCTTAAATCAACGGAGAAGCGGGGAAGGATAGGGTGCCGCAGGCCGTTGGCGAAGTCGAATCGAGCCGTGGGATGCCGGTTTCAGCATGGCGCCGCCTGCAACTTCGGAATGCGCCAGATGTTGAACGCCGCTGCCGTAAAAGTGAACAGCCACCACAGCTTTTCCCGGCCTCGCAACTTGACCTTGCGGAGCGGGCCGACGGACTTCATCCAGCCGAACGGTTTCTCGACCCAGTAGCGCTTGGCTTGACTGATCTGATAGCTCTGGTGGCGTGTGGTTCTTCCGTCGATGGCGCTCCGGCGGTTACGCTCGTTTTGCGCCACGTGGGGCGTGATCTTCAGCTCGCGCAGTGCTCCCACGAAGTCTTGCGTGTCGTAAGCCTTGTCCGCGGCCAGTGTCATGGGCTTGCTACTCTTGCGCCGTTTCTGGTGAGCCATCAGCAGCGCGGCATCCCGCTCGGCGTACCCGTCAGCCTGTGTCAGATAGGTCCCCACGATCAACCCGTTGCGATGCTCCACCAGCGTGTGACCCAGGTAGCTCAGCCGCGCCTCGCTGCCCGAACTCTTGCGGACTGGTGCGTCTGATTGCTGCGCTTGTGACCGTGAAAGTTTTCGCCGTCTGGCGGACCGTCCTCTTTACGCTGAAAACTCTTTTGGGAGGCCCACGCTTCGATCAGCGTCCCATCCACCGTGAAGTGTTCGTCGGAGATGAATGGCTGGGCCGCTTTCAGCACGCGCCGAAAGAAGGCTTCCGCCACCTCCTGGTTCAGCAGCCGATCCCGATTCTTGGTGAACACGGTGGCGTCCCACACCCGCTCGTCCATCCCCATGCCCACGAACCAGCGGAACAGCAGGTTGTAATCCAACTGCTCCATCAGCAACCGTTCACTGCGGATGGAATAGAAAACCTGCAACAGCAGCGCACGCAACAGCCGCTCCGGTGCGATCGACGGACGCCCGGTGTCGGCGTACAGCTTCGCGAACTGCCGGGACATGTCCCGCAAAACTTCATCCACTAGCGTCCGGATCTTGCGCAAAGGATGGTCCGCCGGCACCCGCTCCTCCGGCGAAATGTAACTGAAGATCGCGTCTTGCTTCTCGTCAGGTCCTCTCATATATATCAAGACGACCCAGAAATGTTTGAGGCTACGCCGCGAAAGAGTTTTTCAGCAAGCTCCTAGTGTCCCGAGTCAGAAGTTAGTATAAATAATAGGAACCTGCTTGTTATGCTGGGAATCCAACCAGCATGGGTCGACCAACCAAGCCAATCGTGGTGAGTGAAGAGGATCGCGTCAAGCTGCAGGAGTGGGCCCGGCGGCCTAAAACTGCGCAGCGTTTATCGATGCGGGCACGCATTATATTGGGTTGCGCCGACGGGATGGAGAACCGACAGGTGGCTCGTCAACTGCGCATCACCGATCAAACGGTGTGCAAGTGGCGGGAGCGATTTCGCTCCAGCGGTCTGGAGGGATTGGCCGATGAACCTCGGCCAGGCACTCCGCGCAAGATTTCGGATGCGCAAGTGGAGGCGCTTATCACGCGTACATTAGAAACGACGCCTTCGCAGGGCACGCACTGGTCGACACGAACCATGGCACAGGCGACAGGAATGTCGCAGTCCGCAATATCCCGCATCTGGCGGGCGTTCTCGTTGCAGCCGCACCGGGTGGAGACCTTCAAGCTGTCCACCGATCCGTTCTTCGTCGAGAAGGTTCGGGACATCGTGGGCTTGTATTTGAACCCGCCGGAACGGGCTCTGGTGCTGTGTGTGGATGAAAAGAGCCAAGTCCAGGCCCTGGATCGAACGCGTCCTGTACTGCCGTTACGGCCCGGCCTGCCCGCTCGTCAAACTCACGATTACATCCGTAACGGAACCACTTCACTGTTCGCCGCTCTCGATGTAGCTACCGGGAAAGTAATTGGGTCTTGTCACCGCCATCAGGAGTTCCTCCGCTTTTTGGAACGAATCGACGAAGCTGTCCCTGACCAACTCGATATTCACCTGGTGATGGATAACTACGGCACTCACAAGATGCCCAAAGTGAAGCGCTGGTTTGCACGTCATCCCCGCTATCATGTGCACTTCACCCCAACCAGCGCCAGTTGGCTCAATCAAGTCCAACGATTCTTCGGCCTGCTTACCGACAGGCGTATCCGGCGCGGCACCTTCGGCAGCGTTCGCGAGTTAGAGGCCGCCATCCGCGACTATCTCCTCCTCCACAATCAAAACCCTCAGCCCTTCGCCTGGACCGCCGACGCCGACTCCATCCTCAAAAAGATCGCCCGCTTTTGCATGCTGACTTCTGACTCAGTACACTAGAATTAGGTAGTAACTAGCTGGTGTGCGTTGGTTCAGTGTTGTTCTCCGCAAGGTTCAATGAGATTGGCGCATTTATCCAAGCACGCCACTCCGCTAGTCGTACCAGCAGATGCCAACCTACCCACATAGCGATGCTCCCAACCAGTAGCCGCTGCCAGGAACTTGGCTGATGGAGCACTTCAAGAACCGCTGCGACGAGTAGTAGGACAGGGAAATTTACGACGCTGAACACCCAAAAATGCGCATTGAATAGCCAGCTAGATGATTCGTTCCGCGCGAACAGCGCAACAACTATCCAACCCCACAAAACCATTGCTGTCGGCCACCAATATTGGACTCTTCGCCACTCAATCCGCGCCCGCCTGGTCTCCAGGAACCAGATGAGAAGTCTCCAAAGACCGTAGCAACCAAGGCTGAACAAAAGGCCAACCGCGACAGTTTGCCAATTTAAAGTTAGTTCGCCGGTTTCTCTGGGATTGAACGCGATGGAGCCGTCTTGTGCATGCGCCAATTGAACGAATGCACCGTACACGGTCACGCATCCGATCAGGTTTCGGGAGAACCAATTTGAGCGCATTCGGCCCTTTAGACACCATGCTGACGCACAGCGGTCACCCTGTCCCCGATTTTGTACCAACTTTCCTTCAAAGGTGCGAAAGCGGAGAATCGTGCCAATTACAAAATCAACAAGTTGCATCTTTTCAATACCGGGAGGCGTTTCAAGTCCCACCTCCGGCACCATAATATCTACCTTGTAATCAATAACTTAAAATCTCAGCCAGTTCGGGGCTACCTGCCTCTAATTTACAACCGGTTGCCAAAAGCTCACCATTTTCAATGA
>CAVZWS010000001.1:0-1032600 GCA_963779075.1 Bryobacterales bacterium | reverse complement strand
GGACAGTACATCTGCATTGGATTAGCATTCGTTGCGCTGGCAGCGAGGGCATTTGTGGCAGGTGCTTCGGGCGTGTGGCTACGGTTGCTGGTGGCGGCTGGATTTGTGTTGCTTGGCATCGTGGAATTGCGGCGGCACAGAGCACAGCCCTAAGCCAGTCTTACCATTACTCAATCTCAGGAAGCGATACTTGCAGCCCACAACCGTGACAGAATCACCAGATCGCCCAGTCAGCCTGTCGGAGGTAATATGGCCAGGTATTTTGTAATCTTAGCTCTCTGGTCGGTCTCGGCATTCGGGCAAAAACAACACAATACGTGGTGCGAGGGCGGTGAACTTCGGATTTCTACCGGGCGATCTCGCTCTGTTCCAACGCTACAACGTACCCGACGATGTTGTGAAGGCGATGGCGGCTAAGTCGAATGGGAAGCCGATATCGCAAGGTTTGGCAGCCCCCGCAGTGCAAGTTTCTCCGCCGCAGGCACCCAGAGTTGAAACCCCAGCAGCACCGCCCCACTCGCAAGATACCCTCACCAACGAATCGCTCGTGAAGCTGGTGAAAGCTGGAATGGGTGAAGATACGGTTGTCGGCATCGTGAATACTCAGCCGGGTCGGTATTCGCTCAGCACGGACAGCCTGATTGCGCTGAAGCAGGCGGGTGTCTCGGACAAGGTTATCGCGGCGATGGTCAATCGGAACGCTAAGCTTACTCCCGTTGGAGTCAGCGGCTCAGCCGGAACCCCCACGCCACCCATCACACCGATTGTCAATCTGACTACTGAACAAACCGCGAACGGAGCGCAGCGCGCCAGAATATTTATCACGGACAGCAACTCTTGGGAGATGTCGGGAGGTTTCGCGGCCGCCTCTAACCGGAATGGCGGCGGAGGTTCGGGAGGCTTTGCTGGCGGTGCCCGACCGCAGACTGTCGAGGTAATCAAGACTTTTGGCGAACGCTGTCCAGGCGCAACTATCACTATGGATAAAACGCAAGCCCAATTTATCGTGCTTTTCGATCATGAAGGCGGCAAGGGGTATGCACGAAAAGACAATAAACTTGCTGTTTTCAGGGCTGGCGGCGATCTTCTGTTTTCCGACTCGACGCGGAGTTTAGGTAACGCCGCAAAGGATGCTTGCGAGGCAATCTTTCGCTAAACTCACAGGAACGGCGGCGCTAGTGCGCCTTCCTTCCGCCTCGCAGACTCGATTGCGTTCCGGTACCGCTCCGGCCGCGCTTTTGGCTCGGCCTTCGAGCGAACGAAGTCGAGGCCTCTGCATTCCAAAACACAAACGGATACTGTTCGCACCGAACGACATTTTGTGGCCGCATCACCGGGCCGCGAGGTGAAAGTCAATGGTGATGTCCTGGAGGTCGGATCCACAAACCCACTCTTTGGCCCGCTGGCCGTCGGCGCTGGTTATCAGTACGATGTTTCGGTCGACGGGCAGCGTTTTCTCGCTGCCGTTACGTCCGATAAGACGGCTACGGAACCGCTGATGCTCGTGCAGAACTGGACGGCTGGGTTGAAGAAGTGAGACAGAAAGCCGACCGGATGATCCCGCGGCTTATGCAAAATAATCCTCCTGAACTGCCACTTTTTTGGCACTTTCCCGTTTACGCACTGTTTGACGAGATGGCCAGATAGTTTCCGTATGGTCGGGTACACTTCCACTATTTTTTGCGGATCACCGGGGATGGACAGTGTCCGGATACGCCGGCACTCAGATGGGATGAGAAAGCCGGTCTCCAGCGGGATGCGTTAAGCTCCCGAATAAATCACGCACTCAAGGGTGCAATGGAAAGGAGACCGGCAATGAAGAAGGATAGCATTCGAATCAAGAATGGGAAAGGGGATTGGGAGGGCAAGAAGCTGACGATCGGAATGGACCTGGGAGATCGAACCAGTCGGTATTGCGTGTTGGGGGAAGGGGGCGAAGTGTTATTGGAAGCGAGTGTCGCCACAACCCAGAAAGGCCTGAGCGAAGCGTTCCGAGCTCTGCCTCCCTGCCGCATAGCGATCGAGACCGGGCAGCATTCGCCGTGGGTGAGCCGGCACTTGAGCGGGTTGGGGCACGAGGTCATCGTGGCCCACGCTCGCAACGTGCGGCTGATTGGGGAAAGCACGCGCAAGGATGACCGGCTGGACGCCAAAACGCTAGCACGATTAGCGCGCATCGATCCGGCGTTGCTGAGTCCGGTTCGGCATCGCAGCGCAGAAGCCCAGGCACACCTGACACGGATTCGGGCCCGAGCAGTGTTAGTGGGGGCGCGCACAGCACTGGTGAATGCGATCCGAGGGTTGACCAAAGCCTACGGAGAACGGTTGCGGAAGTGCCATCCCGAACAGATCCGCAAGGAGCTGGCAGCGGAACTAGGTCCCGAACTGCGAACCGCCCTGGAGCCACTGTTTCAGGAAGTACAATCGCTGACCGAGCGAATCCAGCACTATGACCATGAGATCGAAAAGATCGCGCAGCAACACTACCCAGAGGTAGCTCAACTGCAACAGGTCAATGGTGTCGGAACGCTGATCGCGTTGACGTACGTGCTGACGGTGGACGATCCGCATCGATTCGGAAAGAGTCGGGACCTGGGTTGTTATATAGGGTTGCGTCCAGGGCGGAGGAACTCCGGCAACAGTCAACCGCAGTTGCACATTAGCAAGGAAGGAAACCGCTACCTGCGAACGATGATGGTGCAAGGCGCGCACTATATCCTAGGGCCGTTTGGGAAAGATAGCGACCTGCGTCGATGGGGGCTGAAGCTGGCCCAACGGGGAGGCCGCAATGCCAAGAAGCGTGCTGTGGTGGCGGTGGCCCGGAAGTTGGCTGTGTTGCTGCACAAGCTGTGGGTGAGCGGAGAGGTGTACGAACCGCTCCGAAATCATCGCGAGGAAAAACGCGCAGCGGCGTAATAGCCGCGGTGGCAAAAAGAGTTTTGACAAGATCGATCGCCGAGTTCGGGTGACTGCGGCTAGCGCCAAGATCGGACTCCCTGGGCATCCAGGGAGATCGAGGTCGACACTCAGATGGCAGCACCCACTGAAACGAGAACGCCCAACTGGCATGGAGCCCAAACGGCTCGTTCAACAATGCGGATGGAAGGATGGCGACAGAGGCGGTGATCTTGCAAGGAAAAAGGAAGGAGCCAGAGGTGTGTTCTCACCAGAGTTACCACCGAGCCAAGGGGCCTGCCATTGCCTGGGGCCGCACAATCTCGCATCGCGGTCACCCGTCAAGGCTTCCCTACGGCTCTCTGTGTTCGGCCTTGACGGGGCCCCGACCGCGATGCCGGAAACTCTTTCCACTACCAGGCAATGGCAGGCGCTCTCTGCATGGGCTCAACGCTGTCGCCTCATCAGCGCTCGCTAATTTTGCTCTTGACTCAGACCGGCTTTCTCATGGAAGGCGCTATGTGCTTCCTGATCGGCTAGACTTTAGCTCCGAACACACAGTTGGCCTTTCTCCCGCCCACGAACTCGGGCCGTACGAGATCTTTGCGCTCGGTAATTCGGGTTGGTGAGTGTAGCGCGATTCAAAGCTGGGCCAGCCGGTCGCGCAGAAGGTTCTGCATAGCGGCTACGGCAACGAAGCAACAACTATTCGCGCCCGCTTTCACTTCGCACGCAACCTCTTGCCCGGACTTACGATATCAGCGAAGTGGATAGGACCACGTTCCCGTCGATGAGTATGTGGATGGCAAGGATCTCCAATGGCATCCTTCGCCCTCGAGATGGTGGTTACGCGAATGGCACTCTCAGCAAGAAAACCTGCCTGCGAGACGGGCACCGGTACGCCGGGCGCCACGCCAACGGTAACGGCCGTGGAGCAGTCAAACCCACCACCGGTTAGAACCCTTGCGGCGGTTAAACAAAGATGCCGTCGTGGACGTTACCGGCGGTATCCGTGAGCCGAAAGTCGCGACCGGAGTACCGATACGTCAGCTTCAGATGATCCAGTCCCATGAGCGCCAGAACCGTAGCGTGGAAATCGTGAATATGCATACGATTTTCCGCGGCGTGGTAGCCGAAGTCGTCGGTTGCGCCGTATGCGAAGCCGGGCTTCGTGCCGCCGCCCGCCATGAAGAGCGAGTAGCCGTAGGGATTGTGATCGCGGCCGTCACCGCTCTCGGAGACCGGCGTGCGGCCAAACTCGCCGGACCAGATGACCAGCGTGTCTTTGAGCAGGCCGCGAGCTTTCAGGTCCCTTAAAAGACCCGCGATCGGTTTATCCACTTCAGCCGCGTTTTCGTTGTGCTTGTTGAAGAGATCGGAGTGCTGATCCCATTTGTAACTGTGTGTGCACTGGATGAAGCGGACATCCGCCTCGGCAAGACGGCGGGCGAGGAGGCATTGCCAACCAAAATCGGCGGTCTTGGGATCGTCGAGGCCATAAAGCTTCTTAGTGGCCGCGGATTCAGTTGACACATCGAATACCTTCGAGGCTTCGGCTTGCATGCGGAAACCCATTTCAAACGACTGGATACGCGTCTCCAGTTCGTCGTCGAGTTTCCACAAGGCCTGATGTTTGCGATTGATGGCTTGGATCATGTCCAGTTCATACCGCTGCTGTTCGCGGGTCAATCCCTGGTTGAGCAAATACTCGATCGGTTCCTTTTGGATCTCATTCACGGCCATGCCGGCGTTGCCGATGGCGGTCCCTTGTACCGAACCCGGCAGGAAGCCAGACGCCCAGTTTTTGGCGCCGCCATGCGAGAGCGCCGGTTTGATGGTGATGTAGCCGGGCAAATTGCGGTTCTCCGAGCCAAGGCCATAAAGCACCCAGGAGCCCAGGCTCGGGCGGGTGAAGGTGAACGTGCCGGTGAAGGTTTGCAACAGCGCGGCGCCATGGTCCACGCCTTCTCCGACCATTGAGCGGATGACGCACAGGTCGTCGGCGCAATCGCGTATGTTTGGAAACAGGTCGCTGATGGGCAGGCCACTCTGGCCGGCGTTCTTGAACTTCCAGGGGGACTTCATCAAGCCGCCGGTCTTACCCGCAGCGAAGGTGAGCGGCTGTTTGATGGGCAGCGGCTTGCCGTCGTGGGCGTCGAGGTATGGCTTAGGGTCGAAAGTGTCTATCGAGGAAGGTCCGCCATGCATGAAAAGGAAGATCACTCGCTTGGCTCGGGCCGGGAACATGGGCGGCTTGGGAATCAGCGGGTCCGCCGGAGATTCGGCCAACGCCGCCTCCGCCAGGAGGGATTGCAGTCCCATGTACCCAAAGCCGCAACCGGCAGCCCGGAGCATGGCGCGCCGGGAAAGTTCGGAGTTCTTCGGAGCCTTGGCGATGAACGATCGGATATCCATTCTTCCCCTCCTAGTAGACAAACATGAATTCGTTGGAAGCCATCAACGCATGGGTAAGACTGGCCCAGGCCTTCTCTTCATCGATGGTATTCCATTTCTGGCGAAGACCTTGCACGTAAGAAAGTCCTGTGTCGATCTCGTTTGCATCCGGCGGGCGGCCGAGCACGCGCAGGTAGATTTCATCGATGCGCCGCTTGCCGGTCTTTGCCTGCTTGAGCACCGTATCCGTCAAGGACTTTGCTTCGCGCATCACCAGCGGGCTATTCATCACGAACAGCGCCTGTGTAGCGACAGTGGTTGAACTGCGTTTTCCGTCCGGCGTCGTGGCATCGCCGAAATCGAACAGGGTGTAAAGGGTAGGCAAATTGGAGCGGCGCAGCGGCAGGTAGATACTGCGTCGATTCGTGCTTTCCGGATTCATGCTGATGCGATTCGCACTGGTTTCGCCATCGGTGCCGACAGCGGGGTCAAGCGTGCCGCCCATCGTCAGGTCAAGATCGCCGCCCAGCGCGAGATAGGCATCGCGGATTTCTTCGACGCTCAAGCGCTGCCGGGGATAGTGGGAGAGCAGCCGATTTTCAGGATCCTTCGCCTTGTTTTCTTCATCGAAGGCAGCGCTCATCTGGTAGGTTTTCGAGAGCATGATCATCCGGTTCATCCGCTTTATGGACCAACCGCTCTCGATGAACGTCCTTGCCAAGTAATCCAACAGCTCCGGGTTTGAGGGCCGCTCGCCCAGACGGCCGTAGTTATCCGGCGTACGGACAATGCCTTCGCCGAAATGTCCCTGCCAGATACGGTTGGCCATCACTCGGGGCGGCAGCGGATTGCGGGGGTCCACCAGCCATTCTGCGAGTTCGAGGCGCCCACTCTTGGTCTTTACCTCGGGGAAGGGGGCGCTTAGCCGAAGGATGGACGGAGCGTTGCGTTCGACCGGGTCGCCCAAGTTGTGGTAATCGCCGCGGACGAACACCTTTTGATCCATGGTCTCGCCATCTTTGACAGCGTTCGCCATGGGGACTTCCTTGGTTGGCAGCGTCGGTTCCATTTCGGCTGCCTGTGCAAGCAGTTTCTGTACGTTAATCCGCGCTTCAGGTGAAAGAGTCGCAAGTTGCTCATCGCGCGTCCGGTGGAGAGGACCGTCATTCTGGCAGACGGCGGTGAAGAAGGGATCCTTCTCCGCGTTTGTCGTAGGACGCGGACCGGCGATCTTGCCGGCATTAGCGAAGTTTATGGTTGCCTGGCGCCACCAGCCGAGATCCTGTTCGTATTGGTAGGCGCCGCGGCGGAAATCTTCCTGATATTGAGCCGCGATCTCCGCGCGATTCCGATCGGTGGCTGCGTGCCATCCGGCGAGTTCAGGTCGTTTTTTGTCTTTTAGGTATTCAACCCAGCGGGCGAGTTGTTTCTGGTCGAGTTTCGTATCCGCCGCCACTGCGGCAATCGACTCGTTTCCGGCGTAGATGCGGTAGGCGGCCTGCATCGATGCGGCGATCTGTTTCTCGCCCAGGTCGCGATGTTCGCGCGCGTCCTTGTCAAAGTCGATGATGCCCATCACCTTCTTCTGCAGATCGTTGTATGCCGTCCATTGCTTCTTGAATGCTTCGAATTCCCCGGGCGCGGCCAGTGGAGTTTGGACGGGTTCGCCGGTCTCGCCACCGGTGAAACTGAGAGTGGATGAAAAAATGGCGGCCAGTTGGTAGTAATCCTTGGTGGCGATAGGATCGAACTTGTGATCGTGGCAGCGGGCGCAGTTTACGGTCAGGCCCAGGAAAGCCTTGGCCGTCACTTCGATCTGATCATCGACGACGTCATAGCGTTTGAGCGGCAGATCTTTTTGGGCTAGCGCCTTCTTGCCTAGAGCGAGGAACCCGGTGGCGATGATGCCGCGATATCCAACCCCGGAGTTCGGATCGGCCGCCAGGATGTCGCCGGCCAGTTGTTCGCGCACGAACTGGTCGTAGGGCATGTCGTCGTTGAATGCCTGCACCACATAATCGCGATAGCGCCAAGCGTGAGGATAGCGATGATCTTCGTCGCTCCCCGTGGAATCGGCGTAGCGCATCACGTCCAGCCAGTGGCGTCCCCAGCGCTCACCGTAGCGGGGCGAGGCCAGCAGACGATCGACTACCTTCTCAAAGGCGTTGAGCGACTTGTCGGTGAGGAATTCTTCCAGCTCTTTCTTGGTGGGAGGCAGGCCGGTCAGATCGAATGTGGCGCGGCGGAGGAGAGTGGTCTTATCGGCCTGCGGCGCGGGCTTGAGACCATTCTTCTCGAGGTTGGCGAGGATGAACCCGTCGATGGCGTTAATGGCCCAATCCCCTCGTTTGGGAGTCGGCGGCGCTGCTTGGGACAGCGGCTTGAATGACCAGAAGTTCTTGTCGGCGTCCGTGATCACTCCGCGTAAAGCGACGGGGCGGACACCTGTTCCCGCCAGGGAATTGCCAGCGGACGGGGTAGCAGCGGGTGTCGGCGCGCCGGCCGCCAACCACTCTCGAATGGCGGTAATGGTTTCCGGTGGCAGCTTGCCCTGCGGCGGCATCTTGATCTGATTCTCGTAGCTGAGAGCCCGCAGCAGTACGCTCCCTTCCGGTGCCGAGGGCTTGCCGAAGATCCCCATGGAAGCGGCTTCTTGGATGGCCTCCGCAGAACTGAAATCCAGCCCGTCGCTCTTCAGCTTCGCGTTGTGGCAGCCTTGACATTTCGAGGAAAACAGCGGGCGGGCGTTCTTCTCGAAAAGTTCAACCTGGGCTCGTGTCTGCGCGTGGCCCACGCGAATACCGGATACGACCAAGCAAAGTGCTGCAGCGACAGGGCGCAAGGGCCTTCGTGATGGCATTTAGCTCCGCAGAGGAAACGCTGGTATTCTATCACGGACAGGCACGCCACCGTCGCCCCCAGCCGCATCGTTTTTGCCCGTTGACGCAGTAACTGAGTACTTTTGAAGTGGTTGCCCGGATTGTTTCCAGTTGGTCGGCCATACTTCCACTACTTTTCTGCGGACCCTCAACTCTAGGCCAAATCCAGAATTTCAAAAAGTAGTAATGGGATGGTCCGCCGCCGCGACACTGCTCGGGGACTCACCACCGGGAAACGAGTTCGTCTCGTACCCGGCTACACCGCCCGTCGCCCTATTGGGCGAGCGACGGGCGGCTCCGCCGGGAACGAGACTCAGGGAAGACTTCTGCCACTTCGTTCTGGCAAAACGAAAGGTGGCAAGACATCACAAGGAGACATCCCATGCACATACACACGATTGGCATTGATCTCGGTAAGACGAGTTTTCACTTGGTAGGTTTGAGCGAGCGGGGAGAGGTGGTCGTGCGTAAACGCTTCTCGCGAGCGCAGCTGCTGCGGTTTACCGCGAACCGGAAGGTGCATGTGATTGGCATGGAATCTTGCGGAGGCGCACATTTTCTGGGCCGGGCCCTGCAGGAGCAAGGACACGAAGTGCGTCTGATTCCGGCCCAGTACGTGAAGCCCTACGTGAAGACCAACAAGAATGACTATGTCGATGCGGAGGCGATCGCGGAAGCGGTGGGCCGGCCGACGATGCGGTTTGTGCCGATTAAGAGCGATGACCAGTTGGATCTGCAGTCCCTGCATCGGGTGCGTGAACGGTGGGTCACACGGCGCACTGCGGTCATCAACCAGATTCGCGGCTTGCTGCTGGAGCGCGGGATCACGGTACGGAAGGGGCGACGCTATATCGAAGCAGCATTGCCTGGGATCCTGGAAGATGCAGATGCGAAGCTGTCGGGAACATTACGTTTGCTGCTGGCGCAACTGAAATTGGAACTGGACCAGTTGGCTCAACGGCTGGAGGAGGCCGAGGCACTGATCGAGCAGACCGTGCAGGAGAACGAAGCCTGCCAACGGCTGGTGAAGGTCCCGGGCATCGGACCGGTGACAGCAACCGCAGTAATCGCGGCGATTGGCAACGGAGCCGCGTTCCGCAAGGGGCGGGAGTTCGCAGCCTGGATGGGCGTGGTTCCTCGCGAGCACTCCACCGGCGGCAAGCAGAAGCTGCTGGGCATCAGCAAGCGAGGGAACCGTTATTTGCGAAAACTGTTTGTGCAATGTGCGCGTGCCGTCCTGCAGCAGAAAACCAAACAGACTCCCGGCCTGAAAGCGTGGCTCGAAAAACTCACGTCCCATACCCACCGCCACGCCGCCGCTGTCGCATTAGCCAATAAATTGGCGAGGATGGCCTGGGCGGTGCTGGCTACCGGGGAAGCTTATCGGCCTCCGCTACCGGCCGCTGCTTGAAACTGACTGACGGCAACTGAGAACTTTATGATTTCCTGCCAGGTTTGCAGACGAACCATGAGATGGCACAACGGTCAAATCCGGCGCTCTCGAAACCCGCACCCGTCCACAGTCTTCTATGACTGGAGTAGTAAATGGGAAGAGAGCGTAGCGCATTCCATCCTGGCCCGGAGTCCTTTCACTCCACCCAAGGCCGTATACATGAGCGCAGACCAACCCTGTCCCTCTCATTTTCGCTTGCAATTCGGCGGCGGACCATACATGGACGGATGCGCCGTCATCCAGATGGGATGAAAAGGCCGGTCTCCGAAACGGGATGCGTCGCACAGCCGCTTCTATGGAGCCTGTGGGACACGATGAATCACTTTCAAGCGGCGTATCTTTCGCTTCACATACAGATTCTATGTAGATCAATGGAACGAATCGAGTGCCGCATAGAGAAAGATGAGGGCGGAGTTACGATTCGGTATGCAGCCACCGAAGGTACGCATTGATACATCTCAAGTAGGTGTTAACCGAAATAGGATTGATGCCACGTTCACGCATCTCACTGATACGTCCAACAATCTCGGCTTTATTGCCGATGGCTCCCTCGAAGGCTTTGAAGCTATGGCGATACCATGTTAAAGTTCGGGGAGTGACATTTATCAGGTACTTCCGTTCCTGGGTGAATTGTTCTGGTGTCATTGGGTCTCCTGCGTTGGCAGAGACTCTAATCGGCACCACGTTCCGTTAAGTCCGTTAGGACCGGGCGGTTAGCTCAGCCGGTTAGAGCGCCTGCCTGTGCTCGCCAGTAGCGCCTGGCTGCTTGAGATCTACGTGTAGGGCCCAACAGCAATACATCCAAAGCGCAAACGCTCGATGTTCCGGATCGTCGCGTTCCAGCAACTTGCGGATTTCCGCCAACAGGTAAACGACGGCACATTCGGTGTCGACCTCACCTGCCAAATGGGCTCTGAGGGTCCAGCTACGAGCCCAATGCGCAAAATCGCGGAGAGGAAATCGCGGGCGACTGAGCGGAGCATGGGACCGGCCGCATCACCGGGCCGCGACGGCCTCAAGTTACGAATGATGAGACGCCGTTGCCGGCCGGGAACGCGAGTGCTGCTGCTCGGATATCCGCTGCGTCACTTCCTCATTGAAGATCCGCCTGAGCTCAGATCTAGCCGCGCGCTTGGCTAGTGCTAAGGTCTTATTCTGATTCTGTCGGGATTCGCTAGCCGCTCGCTTCAATGTCTTCGCACGCTCCGCCATAGAGTCAAAACTCCTTTGAAACATAATGGCATACTTTTGTTTTGGAGAGGTACCTTCAAGCGGATCGATACTCGCAGACTCACCTCGCCCGTCATTGAGAACACATTGATCTGGGAGATTTCAACGACAAAGCTTGATCGGGACCAAGCCTTAGACAAGTACGCCCAAGTACCAAAGTACCGGTTGAGACAGGTCACTGGCGTAGTAGGTTGGGTGAGAAACTTGAGCGAACTCCGCCGTAATGTATAACAAATTCTTTGGCTTTTCGGAATATCCGTTTCCTCTGACTTCGGACGCCACGTTCTTCTATCCTAGCCGGCAACATCGGGAGCTGCTGGAGAATCTGGTGTCGGCCTTACAAAAGGGCGTGGGGCTGGTCTCCTTAACCGGCGAGCCGGGCACTGGCAAGACTACTACGCTCGCATGCTTGCGCGATCACTTGAACGCGCAGCATATCAAATTTGTATCGTTATCCTATCCCCGCGCGAATGTGCAGGAGTTCTTCGAGATGATCGGCGTGAATCTGGGCCTCCCGCGAGGGCGTAGGTCGAGAATCGAAGTTTTGGACGCGCTGGACCGCATGATTTTGCAGGAGGGGAAAGAAAAGCGCCGCGTGGTGTTCATCGTCGACGAGGCCCATCTTCTCCAGCACACTGTTCTGGATGAAATTAGCCGTCTCGGGAGCCTGGGGAACGACGGTCGAAAGCCTTTGCAGATTGTTCTTGCGGGCCAACCGGAGTTGGTCAGCGAACTGAAGGCACCTGATCTCAACGCGATCAGAGACCGGATTGCATTGCATTTTTGCCTGTACCGGTTCACTGGCCACGACACTGCCGAGTTCATCCGGTTCCGTCTGGAGCGGGCGGGCATGCCGGATCAGCGTATCTTTTCGGGAAGCTTGATGGCTGACGTGCACCTGGTTTCCGGGGGCATTCCGCGCTTAATCAACACGATTTGCGACTCTCTGTTGATGGCCGGATTCGCAGTCTCTTCCAAGGTCTGTAGCCGGGAGATGCTTCGGTCCGTATGCGGAGATATGCGATTGGAGCTACCGGCCGAGTTCTCAGAACCTGCGCCGGCCAACGGGAGCAGCGCTCCCATAATCTCACCGGCTGTCGCGGGGATGAACGGAGATTTCTTGAGCCCGCTGCCGCGGTCGTCTGATTTGCGCAAGCCCAACTCCTCCTGGAGTTCATGGCCTGGGCTGATTGCAACGTCCTTCTGGACTCACGCGATGGATCTCTGGAGGGTTGCCACGATGCATCCCCTGCGCGCGGGGTCTGCTCTATTGTTGTTGCCGCTCGGACTCGCGCTTGCGCCTTCTCTGCATAGCCTGCCGGGGATCATACAGGATCGGGCGGCCATAACACTCAATGACGATTTTCGGGCCGGTCTCAACGAGTGGCGGAGCGCTGGAAACGCCTCGACTGCGTGGTCCTTCGACCAAGCGGGTTTTGTCCGTCCGGCGCAGCTTGCGCTCTACCAGCCGGCGATCAATCTGAGCGATTATGAGGTTCAATTTCTCGGGACGATCGACAAGAAGGCTTTAGGTTGGGTAGTGCGCGCCTCGGACTTCGATAATTACTATGTCCTGAAACTGGTGATTGATAAGCAAGGGCCGCTGCCGACTCTCGGCGTGACACGGTACGCCGTCGTCGCCGGGAGGTCCCACCGGCGCACCCATACCATTGCGCCGGTAAACCCTCGCGCGGATACACTCTACCATGTGCGTTTGAACATTCACGGGGACGATTTCACGCTGGCAGTGCAAGACCTGCTGGTCGACGCCTGGTCCGAACCGTTGTCGCGGCACGGCGGCATTGGCTTTTTCTCTGCAAGAGGCGAGGCCAGCAGTATACGCTGGGTCCGGGTGACACATCAATCGGACCTGCTCGGCCGGTTGTGCCAGTCCTTGGCACTATTCGTGATCCCACCAACAAATGACAACTACCTGAGATGAGAGAAAATCACCGGATAGCAGGTGCAGCTGATGTTACGTAGAGTAGTAGTTGCGGACAGATTAAGTCCCCCGCATCCCCACCTTCACTTTGACGAGTGCGCGCAAACCGTACAAGTGCGGCCTTATCGTTCCCCGGGTGGATTGACTGCCTGGATTTGAAATGTCGATTAGGAGAGAAATGCGCCTAGGCGGGGAATAGATGAGGATGCGGCGCCGCTGAACTACTCTGCCTAGAATCTTTCGTTGACGCCATCATTTTGTGCTTTACGGGCACGCACCCGCGAGGTGCTAATTCCGGTCGTTCGCGATTCTAATTGCCGGTAGAGAGGCTCAAGCCGCGCCGCCCCTTTGAAACTCCGGTGGGTTATTCAGAAACCTGCCTCCTTTTGCCTCCCCGGCCTCGTTGGCCGGTACGGTCATTTCATCCTTCTTGCAATTGAAATATGCATCCAAACTTTGCGCGTGTCAATAGTAATCGTGGGCAGATTATGAGCCTCGGTGAAGTGCCGGAGCACCACGAAGACCGAAGGCATCGGCCGACGAAATACAACCAATCCTCCCGCGTCTTTTTAGTGAGGTCCGCGTAGGGCAGCGCTCTTGGACGTTACGCCCGCGGTCTCAGCCGGAGTTCAAGATGACGGCGCACGTCCGGCCATTCGCTCGCAAGGATGCTATACATCACAGTGTCACGAGCGGTTCCGTCGCGGCGAGCGAGGTGATGCCGTATGACACCGTCTCGTTTCGCCCCCAGCGCTTCTATGGCCCTTTGTGAGCGGAAGTTAAAATTGTCGGTCCGCAATCCGACCACTTTGCAGCCGAGGGCGTCGAAGGCGTGGGCGAGCAGAAGCAGCTTGCAATTGGTGTTGACGTGGGTTCGTTGGCGGCTTTGCGCGTACCAGGTGTAGCCGATTTCCACGCGATCGATTCCGGGAACGATGTCGTGATAGCGCGTCGAACCGATGATGGCGCCGCTCTCCAGATCCCTCACCGCCCAAGGGAGCATGTGGCCCAGTTTTTGTCCGGCGAGGGCATCGGCGATGTAACCCCGCACACCGTCTGGAGCGGGAACGGATGTGAACCACAACTCCCACAGACGGCCATCCGCAGCCGCGGCAGCCAACCCATCGTGGTGCTCGTCGGTTAATGGCTCCAGGCGTATGCCCTTGCCTTCCAGGACCGTGGGCTTTGCATCGATCATCCTACTTAGCGTACGACAGGAGAAGCCTCGTGCTGGTACGAGTATGTCTTGCAGTACGAAGCTCAAAATTTCGAAGACGCGCCTCGCGCCCGCGGTGTAGGCCACCGCTTGCGAAATAAATCGTCACCCGCGACCCCAAGGGATTCCACACGGCGGGACTGCCGGTTCTGACTCCGGAAGCTGCCACTCCGCTGCGGACCGGCCGATGACCTCTCCGCCTTGGGACTCTTTAGGCCCAAAGCGCCAGGAGCGATTTCACGCTAGTGTTGGTTGCGCTTACGGCGCAGCAAACCGATCAGTACGCCGCCGAGACCCACGATGCCGAGAGTGCCGGGTTCGGGCGTAGCGGTACCGGTGTACACAATGTCCTGAACTAGCACGTTATTTGTCAGGGCTACGACATCCAAGTATTTATAGCTCGTGGCGTTTGTCACGGTTATCTCTACACCGTCATCGCCGCCACCAGATGCGAGCTGATTCGCACCCTTAGTGCCTGCGGTATTCGACCCATAGACCGCCCACGTGTCGCCACCGGTGCTGCCCATCGAGATCTGTATGGTCCCGCTCAGCTTTGTTATATCCAACTGAATGAAATCGCTTGCCGGGGCCCCCGACGCTAACTTGGCAAAGATTTCATTGTCGCCGGTTGGATCGGCATGCATGCCAAGTCCGTCTTCGCTGCCTGTGTCGCCTGCCGTACCTTTGCCATACAGCAGTCCCGTGACACCGTTGCTCAAGTAGCCAGTCGCGGTTACCAGTCCATAGGTATTTGAACTCCCTAGCAAGCCGCCCCCGGCAAAGTTAATCGTAGACGCAGGCAAGGACACAGCCAGAGCCGCGAGACCCATTAATACGGTTGTAAATTTCACAAGTTCCTCCGACGAATCGTTTCTTGAGCAGTATGCGGCGTCTAAGCTGCTTCCGCAATATGGTACGAGGCGCTAAAGTACTGGTCCTGGGCAAGACGAAGCGCGGGCGCTCACGGGTCACAGGAGCGATTGCAGCGGGCAGTGTTCCCGTGTAGACAATGCCGGAATTCGGTGTCGTGAGATCCCAATGGCCTTAGGCCGCGTGGTTGATCGGATCGATGTTCCTTAGCCCAGCGATACTTCTGACACAGGAGCGGCTTCCTCCTCGCGTGGCAGAAAGGGTTGCGCTAGCTGCGCCGGTATTCCCGGAGCCACGGGCGCGTTGATTCCGTATTTTTGCGGCCACAGCTTTTTCGGCATGTACCAGGTGCCGAACAGCAGATCCATGATGGGCAGCATGGAAGCGTAATTTTTATCGATGTGTTCGTCGTTAGTGTGGTGCCAATGGTGGAAGGCGGGAGTCGATATCAGCATCGACAGCCAGTCAAATCGCCAGCGCACATTGGCGTGGATAAAGTATCCCCAGACCGTGCCGATCACCAGGGTAAGCATCGGCACCACATCCACGGTCTGCCCCACCATCGGTTGAGCCAGCCCAAAGGCATACATTGGGATAAAACCGCAGAGGCGGACGAAGACGACGTCGAGCGGATGAGCACGTGTGTTCACCAGCCAGTCGATCTCTTCCGCGCTGTGGTGGATGGAATGGAAACGCCACAGCCACGGGATTTCATGCGTCCAGCGATGCCCCCAATAGAATCCGACCTCTCCCACAACCAGGGCAGCAGCCAAGCGCGCCCACAACGGCAGGCCCGCTGAGAACGTTTGCACTCCGGACGGCACCACGAAGCGAAGTCCCGAGGCAAGCAACGCCATGGGTCCGATCAGGAGCAGCTTCGGCAGGAGACCGGTCAAGAAATAATAGCCCGTATCCTCGCCGAAAAATTTACGAAAGACTGGCTGACGATGAACGGCAAAAAGCTTCTCGAGAGGAACGAAAACCCCCATCAAAATGAAGAACCAGACGCCAATCCGCAAGACGTCCATCACGAAACCAAGGAGGCCTAAGCGTTGAAGGGTTCCCATGCCAACTCAAGAACTATGCTAATGGGACCAGAGCGCGCCTTGCATGAGACGTTGGTACTAGTCCCGTTCAATCGCTAGCGCTTAAACCAATTCTTTGCACGGGTGAAACGCATGCCACCCAGAAGGCCCAATCCGCCGAGCAACATGGTCCAGGAGCCCGGTTCCGGAGTAGTGGTGACCTGATTGAGCGAGACACCGTCCAAAAGGGAAAAGGGCGGAATACTCGCAGAGGGGCCGCCGGTGGCCAGGAAGGAAAGTAATTGACTGGTGCTGCTCGCCGTGAACGTGAACGACTGCAGTTGCCAGGGGTTAAAACCATGACTGGGGGTGGTCACGGTGGAGGTGGAATGGCTCTGGCTTCCGAAGCTGACCTGCCAGCCCTCCGTGGTTTGGCCGTCGAAGTTCTTCTGTTGCGCGCCTGCCCAATAGAAGGTGAGATCATACTGAGATCCAACGGTCAGGCCGTTGATGGTCTGAGAAATCGCCCCGTTCTGGAAAGCAGGATCTGAGCCGATGAAGTACCCGCCATCGGGACTGGACGCGGGCAGCCCGTTGTTGGAGCCGTTGCCCGGCCCCCACAACTGCACATTCCCATACTGACCAGTCACTCCGGGGCCGTCAGCGGTTCCAGAACCGAACAGGAAGAAATAGCTAGCAGTCGAACCGCTCGGTACCGACCAGCCCGATGCGGTCGTGTTGAAGCCGATTTGGCCACCGCCGCCGTTGGTCGAAAAGCTGCCGTTCGTTACCAGGTTCGCATTGGCGGAAATAGCAAATGTCGACAGGCCGATAGCGCAAAACCCGGTCACGGCCACCTTGCGCAATATCGAAATGGTTGTAAATTTCACAAGTTCCTCCGGAGAAAAATATCTTGAGCAGTATGCGGCGTCTAAGCTGCTTCCGCAATACGGTACGAACGCCATAAGTACTGGTCCTGGGCAAGACGAAGCACGGGCGCTCGCCAGTCACATTAGCGTCTCCGTTTGGAAATAGTTTTGGTTCTTGTCGTAGGGCGGTGGCGGTTCAAATCAAGTACCATCCGCTCGGGAGAGTACCTATCTTCCCTTGAGATCGCGCCTATGGCCGTATCTGGGTGCCATCCGCCTTCCGGATTGGGAACCTGAAACCGGTTCCCGCGGGGAATGGCTGGAAAGGATACTTCGCTGCCAGTTTCTCGTCGATATCGACGCCGATCCCAGGCGCCTCGTTGAGGTACATGTAGCCCTTCTTCATCTGCGGGCAGCCGGGAAAGACTTCCTGGATTACCTTCCCCCAACCAAGATCCACGTCCTCTTGGATACCGAAATTCGGCGTCGTGAGATCCACGTGGCCTTGGGCCGCATGGTTGATCGGGTCGATGTTTCCTGGGCCGTGCCAGCCGGTTCGCACGCCGAATGCTTCCGCCAAACGGGCGATCTTCAGTCCGGGAGTGATGCCGCCGACGTGGTTGAATCCGACGCGGATGAAATCGATCAGGCGGTCCGATATCAGGCCAGTCCACTCGAGCGGATGGCTGAACAGTTCGCCCATGGCGATGGGGGTGCTGCTCTGCTCCCGCATCATCTTGAAATAACCCATCTGCTCCGGCGGCAGCGGGTCCTCTAACCAAAACAAGCGGTACTGTTGCAGCGCCTTCACTAGATTGACGGCTTCGATGGGCTCGATACGCTCGTGCATATCGTGGATGAGCTCAAGATCGTCGCCGTGAACTTTTCTGATGTACTCGAAAAGCTTGAGAGTGCCCTTTACATAGGGCTGGTTGTCCTGGTATCCGTCCTTCGGCAGGCCGAATCCGGCGCCTTTGAAATCGGGTGTCGTCCCCAGCGACGGCGAACCGTACCCTCCGAGCTGAATCCGCACATGCTTCCAGCCCGCCTCTATGAACTTACTGACATTTTCCGAAGTCTCTTCCACGGTTTTACCGTCGGCGTGACAATAAGTAGGGATTGCAAAACGGCTCTTCCCGCCCAGAAGCTGATAAAGCGGCATATTGGCCCGTTTGGCCTTGATGTCCCACAAGGCTTCGTCCAGGCCGCATAAAGCGCCATTCAATATCGGACCGTTCCGCCAGTAGGAACTCACGTAGGCGGTCTGCCACATGTCCTCGATGTTTGCAGGGTCGCGTCCCAAAGCGAAGGGCGCCAGAAATTCATTTACGGCCGTCGTGACTGCCGCTCCCCTGGTGGTCAGCGTGGCGGACCCTACGCCGTAAAGACCAGGCTCGCTGGTTTCGATTTTGACGACAACGTAGTTGCCACCCTCCGGACAAGTCTGGATGGTCTTCACGTTCGTGATCTTCAGCGCCGGCAACCCGCGAGTCGCTTTCGAATAGGTTTGCGCGAGCGCTTCATTCTTCCCGCCA
Source organism: Bryobacterales bacterium (assembly GCA_963779075.1). Lineage (GTDB taxonomy): Bacteria > Acidobacteriota > Terriglobia > Bryobacterales > Bryobacteraceae > Palsa-187. The sequence continues at coordinate 1,014,292 of CAVZWS010000001.1, read as the reverse complement.
AGCATGCCGATGGCTCCCGCCGCCGCAGAGCCGCCCGCCATTTGTAACCATCTACGACGATTCATTTCGTGCTCCTTTCGATGCTTAGCCGGGAAAACTGAAATTCGCTTGCATTCTGGTACATGTTACGCCTCTTCTGACCGCGATACAACGAATGTGCTGGCTGAGCAGGGGCGCGAATCGAACGGACGCGCTGCGCGCCCATTAGTAGTAACATGTGAGTCGTAAGGGGAGGCAAGCCATGGATTCACGACTCTCGTTTGGTATTAGTGCCGCAATTCTGACGGTTTCACTTACAGCCCCGCCCGCCTGGGCACATCACGGATGGGGCGGCAACTCCGAAGAGGAATTCGAACTCTCGGGCACCGTCGACACCGGCGTTAGCCTTGCCGGGCCGCACGCGACGATGAAGCTCAAAGCAGCGGACGGCAAGGTCTGGGATCTCACATTGGCTCCGCCCGCCGCGACAAGCCGGGCAGGCCTGAAGGAAGGGATCATCCCGGTGGGAGCGTCGGTTACGATCCACGGTCATCGCAACCTCGATCCCAAACGGCTGGAGGTCAAGACCGAGCGCGTAACCTGGAACGGCCGGACCTTCAACGTTTATCCCGATCGCAAATAGGCTTTAGCCGGGGGACTGTTTGTACGAATTCATGGCGTGGCTGCAGGCTTCGGCTTTAGGCCATGCCATGCGCGAATCCGGTGTGTGGACCTATGGCATTGTGAACCTGGTCCATATCCTCGGTGTGGCCGTGCTTTTCGGCGCTCTACTGATCCTTGACCTGCGGCTGCTGGGTGTTTGGCGAAAGGTCGCTCTTGCGGCAATCAGCGAGCCTATTGTGCCAATCGCCACCATTGCTTTTTTCGTAGCGGCCACCAGTGGCGTCTGTTTGCTGGCAACCAAAGCAACGGAATACATAGGTAATCCGTTCCTCTACATCAAATTTCCCGCGATCGGTTTGGGTCTTGTGAACGTCGTCGCGCTCAATTCTTTGGCGGCGTGGAGACAACATAAGTCGCGGGAGCTTTCCGCGCGCGAGCAGTCGAAGCTGGCGGTGATTGGCGGAATATCGCTGTTCTGCTGGCTTACGGCCATCACCGCCGGCCGTATGATCGCGTACTGGTGAACAGCTACCACGGTCCTACAAACGCGGCAGGGCCTTCTTTGCGATGGTCTTCGCCGTATCCACTGCGGTGGGTCCCTTCGGCAAAGTGATTCTCAAGATCAGGCTTCCCTTCTTGGCGTATAAGTCCGCGGAACCTTCGAAGTCGGGGTTCACGAAAGCCCCACTCCCAAACTCGGGCAGCGACACCGGATTCTTGCCGCCGTTCCGGCTTTTCCAGTAGTTGAGCTCGCCATCTGCCAAGCTGACGCGGATCCAGGCCGGCGCCTTCACGGGTGTGTACTCACAGGCGACTTCACCAGGCCCGCCAGGCTTTGGGGCTCCCTTCAGGGGACCAACGATCTGTTGGAGCTCAGCCGCGGTGATCAGCTTGCAAGGATCCGGAATTGCCGGAGCAGCCTGTATAGAAAGCGTCGAGCCGCCAGCCAGGAACACAGCAACGCCGCACAAAAACATCGTGGAACGGAATCGTTGGTTGGAGAGTTGCATGTAGCCCTATGCTAGCAGCCGCCGGCAATCGCCCCGACGATCAGAAACGGTTCCGCTCCTGACACCGCTGGGCTGGGCAACGCGGTATCCAGCGGCTCATGTGACCGGTCCTGCTCGCAGGCGAAATACCTATGCGGCTTTCTCGCAGTTGATCATCCACGGGATGCCGAATCGATCGACGAGCATGCCGAAACGGAAGGCCCAGAAGGTTTGCTGAAACGGCATCTTCACTGTGCCTTGTTCCACCAGTGCATTGAATATCCGTTCAGCCGCTGCCGGGTCCTTGAGCTGAAGCGATACAGAGAAGCCTTTGGGTTGTTCGTAGTGCTGGGGCGGAGCGTCGGAGCCCATCAACAGTTGGCCGTCCACACTCAGACTGGCGTGCAGGATCTTATCTCGCCACTCGGGTGGACTGTGTTTCTCCATCGGTGTGCCCGCATGCGGCATCATGGCTTCAATTTTTCCGCCAAGACACTGCGCATAGAATTTGAAAGCCTCTTCGCATTGTCCGTTAAAAAGAAGATAAGGGTTCAGTTGCATAATCGTGCTCCTTTAAAATGTTGATGATTGAAAAACTTGTTTTGCGCGGATTCTAGAAACAGCCGCCGGCAATGGCCCCGACGATCAGAAACGGCTCCGCCCCTGACACCACCGGGCCGGGCAGCACGGTATCCAGCGGCTCATGCGATAGATCCTGCTCGCAGGCGAAATACCGCACAAACGGGCGGCGCTGCCGAGTAACATGGTCCCGGATCGCGCCCTGCAGCGTCGGATATCGTTCCTCCAGCGCGTCGAGAAGTCCGCCGATAGTGCTCTCCTTGACCTCGAGCGTGACCTCACTCCCGGCGCGTCCGAGCGTTCGCAGATGCGCCGGAAGTATGACCCGAATCATGACAACGTCTGGACTTCCACCGAAAGCACGGCTGGCAGATCGTGAACGATGGGAGCCCAGCTATCGCCTGAGTCCGCCGATGCGTAAACCTGTCCGCCCGTAGTGCCGAAATACACGCCGCACTTGTCGAGCGAATCCACCGCCATCGCATCCCGCAGCACATTCACGTAACAATCCTTTTGCGGCAGGCCCTTGGTAAGCGCCTCCCATTCATTGCCGCCGCTGCGGCTGCGGAACACGCTCAATTTCCCATCGATCGGAAAATGTTCCGAGTCGCTCTTGATGGGGACGACGTAAATGGTCTCCGGCTCATGCGCGTGAACATCGATCACGAATCCAAAGTCAGTCGGCAAGTTGCCGCTCACTTCCTGCCAGGAGTCGCCCGCGTTATCGCTGCGCATCACATCCCAGTGCTTCTGCATGAACAGCGTGCCCGGGCGCGACCGATGCATGGCGATGCGGTGGACGCAGTGGCCGACCTCGGCATCGGGATTGGGAATATGCTGCGAGTGCAGCCCGTGATTAATCGGACGCCAGTTCTTGCCGGCATCATCCGTGCGGAACGCTCCCGCCGCGGAAATAGCGATGTACATTCGCTGCGGGTTGCTTGGATCGATCACGATGGTGTGAAGGCACATGCCTCCTGCGCCCGGCGCCCAATGAGGGCCCGTGCCGTGGCCGCGTAATCCCGACAATTCACTCCAGGTCTGCCCCGCGTCGGTAGACTCGAACAACGCTGCGTCCTCGACACCGGCATAAACCTTGTCGGGATCGCTCAGCGACGGTTCCAGATGCCAGACGCGTTTGAATTCCCAGGGGTGCGGAGTTCCGTCGTACCACTGATGCGTACCCGGGACGCCGTCATACACGAATTTGTTCCCCACCGGCTCCCACGTCGCGCCGCCGTCCTTCGAGCGCTGGATCTGCTGCCCGAACCATCCGCTGCTTTGCGATGCGTACAGCCGATCCGGATCGGCCGGCGACCCCTTGAAGTGGTAAATCTCCCAGCCTGCAAAATGCGGACCGCTGACATCCCACTTCTCTCGCTTCCCATCCGACGTCAGGACGAACGCACCCTTGCGCGTTCCGACCAGTACCCGTACTTTGCTCATGTCTCTCGCTTCCCTTCTATCGTCTATCTATCTGCGGCTCTCTACGAGTTGCTTTTCCAGTTCACGCGCTTCCTGAATCGCCTTACCCGGCAAGAAATCGGTGAACTCGTAAAACTGGCGGACCTCAATCTCTGCTTCATGGCCCTCGCCGTGCGGAGCCGGAACACGCTTCGCCCATTCGATCGCCTCGGCCTTCGATTTGACGTCGATGATCCAGTAGCCTCCAATCAGTTCCTTGGTCTCGGCGAAGGGACCATCGATCACGGTGGTCTTGCCTCCCGAGAACTTGACGCGAGCGCCCTTCGAAGTCGGCTGCAAGCCGGAAAGGTCCACCAGCACCTCGGCCTGCATGAGTTCCTTGTTGTACTCCCCCATAGCGGCCAGCAGTTCTTCGCTTGGCAATTTGCCGGCTTCACAATCTTTGCTGGATTTGACGATCATCATAAAACGCATGGTTGTTTCTCCTTTTTAAATTCACTTGAGAACTTCTACCGTTGAGTCGAACCTGGCGCCGCGAAATCGACAGGCCCTGAAATTAAATCTGTAGGCAGACTCGGAACCTCCACCACGGGCCGGATTTCCACAGTGCCCCAACGGCCCGCCGGAATGCGCCCGGCGATGTCGATCGCCACGTCCAGGTTCTCGACCTCGATCAGGAAGTAGCCTCCCAACTGCTCGCGGGTCTCGGCAAAGGGACCGTCCGTCACCAGACGCTTGCCCTCGCGAAGCCGCACGCTGGTGGCGGTCGCCGTCGGATGCAGCGGCGCCGCAGCCAAATACTGGCCCTTCGCGTTGAGGTCATGCGCAAATTGCGCGGACTCTAGATAACACGTCTCCCGCTGCGCCTCGGTCAACCCCTGCTCGTCCAGGTAAATCAACAGCATGTATTGCATGTGTGCCTTCCCGTAAGTGAATCGAACGACCGAAGCCCGAATCGACAGCGCCTCAATAATTTTTCTACCATCTTTACATGCATCGAGTGTCGGATGAAGCCCTTGAGACGGTCTACCGCGAAGAGTGGGGCCGGATTGTCGCGACGCTTATTCGTCTGGTGGGCGACTTCGAAGTCGCCGAAGAGGCTGCGCAGGAAGCGTTTACAGCCGCAGTCGATCAGTGGCGCCTCTCCGGCGTACCCGAATTCCCCCGTGCCTGGATCATTCAGACGGCTCGGCACAAAGCTATCGATCGCTTGCGTCGCCAGAAGCGGCAGAACCAGAGCATCGAATCCTACGCGGTGTCAGGGCTCGGCTCGATCATTGACGAGCCGAATTACGACACCGATGAGATCCCCGACGACCAGCTCCGTCTGATTTTCACCTGCTGCCACCCCGCATTGGCGCCCGAAGCGCAGGTCGCGCTGACGCTCCGAACTTTGGGCGGGCTCGAGACCGACGAGATTGCTCGCGCATTTCTGGTCCCGTCGTCTACCATGGCGCAGCGCCTGGTGCGGGCGAAACGTAAGATTCGCGATGCCGCCATTCCTTACACGCTGCCTGCCGCCAGCGATACGCCGGAGCGGCTCGACGCGGTGTTGACGGTGATCTATTTGATTTTCAATGAAGGCTACGCAACCACCAGAGGCCGGCTTGTGCGGACCGATCTCTGCAGTGAGGCCATCCGCCTCGCCCGTACCTTGCGCACGCTGTTCATGCCGCAGCCGCCGGCGGAGTTAGATGGCCTTCTGGCTCTGATGCTGCTTCATGACGCGCGGCGCGATGCGCGTCTCGACCAGACCGGCGATCTGATCGTCCTCGAAGAGCAGGATCGCGGACTTTGGAATCAGGCACAGATCGCGGAAGCGTTGCCGCTCGTGGAAGCCGCGTTTCAAGGAGGTCCGGGACCGTATGCGGTACAGGCAGCGATCGCTGCCGCGCATTGCCGCGCGGGTCGTGCCGAGGATACGGATTGGCGCCAGATTCTCCAGCTGTATGACGTCCTGGAGAACTTCCAACCCTCGCCCATCGTGTCGCTGAATCGCGCCGTGGCGGTTGCGATGGTGAACGGCCCTCAAGCAGGGCTCGCGCTCATCGATGCCATCGCCACGAGCGGCGACCTGGATGGTTACCACCTCATGTATTCGGCGCGCGCCGACTTGCTGCGCCGTATGGGATCGAAGGAGGAATCTGCCAAAGCCTACCTGCAAGCTCTCGATCTGGTAACCAATGACAGTGAACACCGTTTTCTACAGCGGCGCCTGAATGAAGTAACGAATGAAGACTAGACGCCAAGCTTCAGACAACTAAGGCCTTAAGATACGCGACACTCTGTTGCGTGAGTTCCCAGCTTTGTTCGACGAAGTAGTTCTTGATGCCCCCCGTTTTGGCCGCCCGGAAGGTCTTGACCCAGTCGATACTGCCCTTCCCAACCGCCACCTGCGGCCTTCGACCGTCACGGACTGGCGCGTTCATGTCCACGTCCTGCACATGCATCGAGATGAATCGGCCCGGGTACTTCTGGAAGTACTCTGCGCCCACCAAACCGGAGTTGATGGTCGACATCTGGAACTGATACTTGACCAGCTTCGGATCGAGCAGATCAAACAGCAGATCGTAGGTCCGCTTGCCCCCCACCATCGAGACTTCGAAGCCCTCGTTGTGCAGCGCCTGCTGAATGCCGGCCTTGGCGGCGACCGCCGCGATCCGGTTGTATTCGTCCGCCGCCTTCTTCACCTGGTCCATGGTGGGATGCTCATCGCCGTTGCCATCGCCCAGGCTATTCGTCAGCATCTGGGTGACGCCGACTTCCTTCGCCCATTCGATGCATCTCGGCTGGCTGCTGCGAAGCTCGTCCAGGCTGAAGTGGCAGCTCTCCGCTTTCAATCCGTGATCGGCCAGGATCTTCTTCACTTCCTTCCCGTTCGCGAGGACCCTGAATTCGCCGGTGTCCAGCCGATCCGGCGAGCATAGTTCGAGCCTGGTCACGCCGATCCCGGCCATCATCTTGACGAACGCCGGAAAGTCTTTCAGCATCGAGCGCAGCGGATAGATCTGGCTCCCCACCGGCAACCCCAGCGGGTTAGCATCGAGTTCGACCGCATTCGCGGAGACGAACGCCGTCGCGGCAGCAAGAAATTCTCTTCTTGAACATGCAGCCATCAGAAACTCCTACTTGGTATATACTACCCAACGAAACCGGCGGCGAAAGGGACCGGACCAAAATGCACACTCACAACCACCCCCACAACCACGCGCACCCGCATACGCACAGCCACTCGCGCCGCGACTTTTTCGGAACACTCGTAAAACGCACACTCACCGGCGCCGGCCTGCTGGAACTCGGCCATTACCGCGCGGCGTGGTTCCGCGCCATGGCGGCCACCGCGGACGCGCAACTCTTCGACATCGAACAAGCCGCCCCCGGCGTATTCTTCGCCCGTGCCCGTGCGCAGGCGCTGGTCAACGCTAACGCGGCGATCTTCGTTAACGCCAACGACGTGCTGGTGGTCGACTCGCATTCCAAGCCCTCCGCCGCCGCCTCGCTGATAGCGCAGATTAAGAAGGAAGTCACGCCCAATCCGGTGCGCTATGTTGTGAACTCCCATTTCCACTGGGACCACACGCAAGGCAATCACGCTTACCGCGGCAGCGAGCCGAAAATCGATTTCATCGCGAGTGAAGCCACCAAGAAGCTAATGTCCGACCTGGCACTCGATCGGCTGAAGGCGTCGCTCGACGACGTGCCCAAGCAAATTGACGCGATGCGCGCCCGTGCCGCGAAAGCCAGTTCCGCCACCGAGAAAGCTTTCTGCGCCGAGCAGATCCGACAGATGCAGGCCTACCAGCAGGAGATGAAGAATTATGCGCTGGAGTTGCCCACCATCACCTTTGCCACTTCGCATGTGATCAAGGACAAGGCTCACGATCTCCACATCGAATTCCACGGCCACGCCCATACCGCAGGCGACGTGGTGGTCTACTGTCCGCAGAAGCGTGCGGTCTCGAGCGGCGATATGATTCACGGCATCCTGCCCTTCATCGCCGACGGTTTTCCGAAGACCTGGCCCAAGACCATCGACTCCGTCGCAGCTCTCGATTTCAATCGCCTCATGCCCGGACACGGCCCGCTGCAGCAGGGACGCCAGCCCATGACCAGCCTGCGCAACTATATTGAAGAGCTCACCTCCAAGGTCGACCGCGGCAAGAAGGAGGGCAAGTCGGTAGCCGATCTGCAAAAACTCTTGACGGCCGCGTCGCTCAAGTCGCTGCAATCCGACGGCTATGCCAAGTATGTGGCGGACAACACTTACAAAACCTTCCCCAACTTCGGCCCGGCTGCGGGTTTGCAAGGCGATATCAGCATCAACATCGGCGAGATTTACAAGAATCTGGATCGGCTTTAGCCCGAATCCCTAAGCTGATATGATTGGGAACCATGACCATCAAAAACCTTCGTTATAGTGCGCTTTTGTTGGGTGCGTTCGCGGCGGGATCGCTGCTGACGGCTCGTTTCATGACCATCCAGCAGGCTCGGGCCGATAGCAGTCGAGTCTACGAACTTCGCATGTACCACACGTTCCCCAACCGTCTCACGCCGCTGGTGACGCGGTTCCGCAACGGCGAGGTGAAGGTGTTCGAAAAGAACCACATGAACTTCATGGGCGCGTGGGTGCCGCAGGATGCCCCCAACCACGAGAACCTGTTTATTTATTTACTGGCACACGAGAATCGCGAAGCCGCCAAGAAGAACTGGGCCGACTTCGGCGCTGATCCGGAATGGAAGAACATCCAAAAGACTTCGGAAGCCGACGGCAAGATCGTGGAAAAGGTCGAATCCACGTTCATGGACCCAGTCGATTTTTCACCGTTGAAATAACTTGCGGCGGCGTCTAAAGCACGTCGGTCCACGTTGGCGAGGCCGCGAACGCGGCATGGATTAGCCCGACGTGAGAGTAGGTCTGGGGAAAATTTCCCCACATGCGCGGCTCCAGAGGGTCATAGTCTTCTGAAAGAAGCCCTAAAGGCGACAGCGCTCCATAGATCCGATCGAATGCCGCTCTCGATTCATCTCGTCTTCCGGCAGCGGCCAGCGCCTCGATCAGCCAAAATGTGCAAATTACGAAAGCGACCGAAGGCTTGCCGAAGCCGTCATTCAAGCTGTAGCGTTGCAGCCAGGCGCCGCGCGCCAGATCTTTGTGAATAGCGTCAATCGTACTCCTCAGCTTCGGATCTCCCGCTGGAAGAAAACGCAAGCGGACCATCTGAAGCAGTGAAGCGTCCAGGTCCTCTCCACCGTAGTGGCCCACGAAACTTCCCTTGCTCTCGCTCCAGGACTGCGCGATCACTTCAGCACGAATCCGGTCCGCCGCGGCATGAAACTCAGCCGCGCGCGCCGGTGCATGCCGATCCGCAATCCCCGCCATCCGATCCGCGGCTGCCCAGCACATGAGGCTGGAAAATGTTTGCGGCTTCCGTTACTACCTGCGTACACAATCGGAAGTCGACGAACTGATTGCATTGCTAGTAAAGCTGCACAAGCCCGCTGCATCAATACGGCAAGCGTGAGCAGACATCCTAGACTGTGTCGATGTCGAGAATCGCGACTACAGTCGAGCCTGGATACAAGACGATTGGCTTGTAATGGTTACGGGTAAAGATTGCTTTTTTAAGTAAATATTGGGCTGCCGGGTGAACTGCGTCGCATGGGGGCAAACGTCTCAGGCCAATCTCCAAGCCGCTGTGGCACAGTGATTTAGTCCCGCCTCACAAGAGATGGTCGGTGGCTTGCTTAAAACCGACAAAACACAACATCGTCGTAAACTGGACGACTTGTTTAAACCAACAAGGAAGGTACGGAATGAAAACATTGATGACTGCAGTCCTGAGTGTCTCTCTGCTAACAGGAGCTTCTACGATCGTTTTCGCGCAGGAACAGCCCAAGAAAGACGACACCAAGAAAGACGGCAAGAAAGACGGCGGTAAGAAGGACGATGGTAAGGGCAAGCTACACGCCCGCAATTAGAAATCCGCACTGAAGGTCATCATTGCCCCAAGGCCCAGGCGCCTCTCGCGTGGGTCGGGCCTTCAAACATCCCTTCAGTATTCCCTCAGCAGTCGGATGCATGTGACGTTCGTGCGTCCCGGCCGCTATGTGCGCACGCAGGCGGCAGCCCCCACCGTGGCGGCGCAAAGCCGGCTAGCGGTGCGCCAGTACGCCGTCTATGTTTTCGAGATTCTGCCGCGCAAACTTGGCTTCTTCCAGGTCGCCGTTCAAATCCAGCATGGCCTGAAAATGTTTGCGCGCCGCGGCCAGTGTTTCAAGACTGCCGTTCTGCGCCGCCTCCCGCGCATAACACAGCGCCAGCGCATAATGCGTGTACGGATCCTGCGAATCGTAAGCCAGCGACTTCTGGCAGTACGCCACGCCCAATTCAAAATGATTCTGCTTGCGCTCGGAATCGCACAGCCCGAAATAGGCCAGGCTACGCAAGTCCCGCCACGTGTCGGTCTGCGCCGCGCGCTTCTTCTTGCCGATTCCCGCCAGATACCCCAGCACATAGTAATTCATGCGACCCGCCAGCTTGCTGTCGAAATCGCTCAGCCGCAGATACTCGGTGTATTCACTCGCCGCGTCCGGATAGTGTCCGCTCAACCGTAAGCTGTCGGCCAGCCACAAGTGCGGTTCGGCCGCCGCCGGAGCCAATTGGATCGCCGCCCGCGCCGACTCGATCGACTGCGGATAAAGATCCTTCATGCGGTACGCCTGCGCCTGCATATAAAGCGCAACAGCGTTGCTCTTATTGCGCTGCGTTACCACGTTCAACTGACGGATGGATTCATCCACGGCGCCTGTATCCAGCAGCATCCCAGCTAGGCTGACGCGCGCTTCCAGATAATCCGGATCGATGGCGATGGCTTTGCGGAACGCCGCCTCCGAGTGCTGCTCATCGAATAGCGAATTATAGGCGCGCCCCAGATACAGCGCCGCCTGGCTATAAGTCGGATCGATCTGCAACGCCTTTTCGAAGTGCTCGACGGCCTTCTTGTAGTTATCGGCGAAACCTTTGTTATAGAATGCCAGACCGTCGTTCAACTCATCCACCGCGGCCTTCGGACGCCGCCGCGCAATGGAAATCTTGATGGTCACCGTGGAATCGCGCCCCGGATACACCACTTCATCGCGTGGGCCGTCCGGCTCGTAGCCCATCTTCACGCCTTGAATGGTGTGGCTCCCTGGACGCATCCCCGGCAACCGCAGCGTAGCGCCCTTGCCCACGATGCCGCGCGAGGTGCCGTCCACGAACACTTCCACGCCGTCCATGTTGGATTCAAAAATCAGCGTGCCATCCACCGGCGGCGGCTGATGCGCCACGCGCAGGCCGTTCGGCAGAAACGCCAGCAGCATGTTGGGATCGAAGCTGCCGCGGTCGGACGTCGGATTCTGCTGCCCCTTGGTCGCCTCGCGCACATTACGGCGCACGTAGTTCGAGAGTTCATCCGCCGTCACGATCCCGTCGCCCGATTCGTCGGCTTCGCCCTCCAGCCCCTTCACCACGTAATAAGTGAAGATGCCGTGGCCATCGCCCCAGTCCTTGCTTTCAAAGGAACGCTCGCGGTCGCGGCTCGCCGTCAGCGAGAACATGGAGCGCGACATGTCCAGCAGGCTCCGGTTGAGCGCCTGCGCTTCGGCATCGGGAGTAATCGCGCCGCTATGGCAGGCGTCCGTCAGCAGCACTTTCCATTTCGCCTTGATGCGCGAACCCGCCACCTGACCCAGCGTGTCCATCGGATAGCCTGTACCCGGAATGTTATTGGGATCCAGGTCGTAAGGCGCCAGGTAAGCGCGCCCGCCGGAGATGAAACCGTGCCCCGCAAAATAGATCACCACGCGATCGTCTCCCTGGGCCACCGATGGCAGCCAGGTTTCGAGCTCACGCTTCAAGTTGGCGAGCGTCGCCTGCGCGCCAGTCAAACGGTGAACGTTCTCCGCGTGAAAATTGCCGCCCTCCGGGCTGATGAGGATGGAATAAATCGCGTCCGCGTCGCGCTCGGAAAATTCCAATTGCGCCTTGGACGGCAGATTCTTGTAGCTCGCAATTCCCACGATCAGCGCATAGCCGCGCGGCACCGCAACGGTGGGCGCGGGCGCAGTATTGTTTTCCTCGTATTTAAGGTCGCGCGACTTGCCCTGAGCCGGAGCTGGGCGCCCTTCTGCTGGGCTTGTTGGGCGAGCGCGCAAGCCGCAAGACAAATCAGACTAGCGATGCGCCAGACGGAGCTCATACACCACCGGTCCCGATAACGGAGCAGGCGAGGACACCACCACGCTCTCTTTGCCAACACTATTGTCCTGAATGAAGAGCAGCTCGCGCGGAGTCGCCGTGACCACGCCCGTCATGTTCTCGGGCAGCTTGTCCTCCGGCTTCACCGGCTTCAAGCCGGCTTGGGTATCGATGCAATCGCCGCGCGACTTGAAAATTGCGTCGTCGCAGCGCGGATGCATGGACGGCGGCGCCGAACCCGGCGCGGGAGGCGGCGGCAGCGGACGGTATTGCTTCCCCAGATCCACCGGGCTCACCAGCCAATAGATTACATCATGCCCCGGCGGTCCGCTCACCTTGAACACGCCTCCCGATGCCGGAACAATGTAGTCCGTGCTGGCGGCGATACGATTATCGCTTCCGGTATCGGAACGCGGGAATAATAATTCGTAATTTCCGGAAGTTCCCTGATCCGTCACGTAAAGATATCCGCCGAAAGTTGCCGAAACCCGAAAGCGCAAATGGTCGCCGGGCTCAAACACATGCGCCGGATTCACGGCGGTCCAATTCGTGCCGTCCCGCTTCTCCACGGCGACACGAATACGCTGCGGCCCCTGCGCCCAGGCAACGCCCAGCATACTCACGGCGGCAATCGCACCGAAAATGCGCATGATCACTGTGCTTCAGCTTCAGATCGACCACCAGCCGCGCATCGGGCGCCGTATTTCGGCTCACCACGTACGCGGCGGTCTCGATCTTCACGCCGCCGGCCGGCCGGCGCACCGTTCGCCGCCACTACTTTTTCGTTTTCGACTTTCTCGAAGATCAAATCGCGCGCCATCACCTGGCCGCGGATGCGCGAAATCACGTCATCGCCGATGCTGGCCTGCGCCATCAGCATGCGGCTAGGCTCGGCAGCCGCCGGTTTCACCACCGTAGGATCGGGCGGCGCCGTCTGTCCACCCATCGAATAAATGAGCTTGTCCAAGCTCTGCTCGGGTTGCCGCGACAGCACGAAGAACAGCTTTTCGGTGCCCGCCTGCTCATCGAAGACGAACTGGCCCTGATTGCCGCCGGGCACCAGGCGGGTTTCGCCGCGATGCACTAGATTGCTGCCGTTCGAAACTTCGCGCGAGGGGAACAGCACCTGCCAGTTGCCGCTCGATCCTTGCGCCACCACGTATAGATAGCCAGTGGAGTTGGCCTGCGCTTCCAGGCGAATGCGATCGCCCGAATGGAACGTGGTGTCCGCGTCGACTTCCTGATACGCCCCCGCCGCATTGCGCTTCAGCACGCTGTAGCGGATCCCCAGCGGAACCAGCGCCGCCGGATTGTCCGCCACCGCTTGCATCGGGGCAGCGGCGCAGCGCCGGGGGATGAAGCCGGTCGCTTGGCTGGCGTCTTCTTCGCGATAGCCTTGGGCGTGGGCGCCGCCGGAGCCGCAGGCGTGACCGCGAGCCGCCGCTTGCGGTTTCACTGCGCTCGCATCGGGCGGCGGTGTATAGAACAGCTCGCGTGCGCGCAGCGAAGCGCTCCCCTGCCCCCAGGCCGCCGTGGTAACGATTGCCAGCAGCGGAGCTAGCAGCAATAACGGTCTCATAGGCACCTCTGTCCTCATCTTAGCTCTATACGATTACGCGCTAATCTATCGGCAAATGGCTCGCCGCGGGCCACCCTAACCCTGATCTAAGGTATTTCGCTTAGAAAATCGTGTTCAGGCGAGCTCGAAATCAAAGCGCCCCGCCCCACGGTCATCGCTACCCGCGGCCGCTTCTGCTCCATCTCGCGCCGCATTTTCTCAACCCAGTACGTCGCCAGAATTCCGGCGGCGATGAATATAAGGATGCCCGTCAGGATGCCTAAAACGACTTTGGACACGGCGTATTACGACTGCGCTCTGTGAAAAACATAGAAGAATATCGCCACGCTCACGGCCGCGAAGGCATGGATCAAGGATGTCAGCAGCGTCACTGCGGGGATCAGCCCGCGAGCCATACTGAGCACATCCAGGACTAAATCAAATACTAGCTGCATTGCAAGCAGCAATGTCCCGATGAATGCCAGCAACGACGCTTGCTTCAGAGTCATGCGGTTGCCTACACCCCAGCTACGGTCTTACTTCTTCACGAACTTCTTCACATTCGCGGCAGTCACTTCGCCGATATAAATAGCGCCCTTGGAATCGACCGTCACCGCGGTCGGGTTGCTGAGCCCCTCGATCTTCTCCAGCACCTTGCCGTCTTTGGCGTTCGCGATGTAGAGGCAGTTGTTCTTGGTTCCATCCACCACATACAGCTTGTCGCCTTTGACGAACACGCCCCACGGAGTACCCAAATTCGTAAATTGCTTCAGAAATTTGCCGTCCTGATTGAAAACCTGGACGCGGTTGTTCGAGCGATCGCCCACATAGAGCAGGCCCTTGGAATCGATCGCGATATCGTGCGGCACGTCGAACTGGCCCGGGCCGGTGCCCTTCCCGCCCCACCATTTGATGAACGTTCCATCCTTCGAAAATTTCACCACGCGCGTGTTCGGCCCTTCACCATCGGCCACGAAAATGTCGCCGTTCTTGGCGACCACCAGATCGGCCATTCCGTTGAAGGTATCGTGCGAATTGTTGTCGCCCAGTACGCCTTTCTTGCCCAGCGTCAGCAGCAGCTTTCCCTCGGGACTGAACTTATACGCCACCATATCGCCGCGGTCGGTGACCCAGACATCGCCGTCGCGGTCGGTCCGTATAAAATGCGTGGTCTTGAACATTCCCTGGCCCCACGCGCGCAGGAACTTGCCATTGCGGTCAAAGGCCATGATCGGCATGGCTTCGTTGCGATGAAAAACGTAGACGTTGTCGTGCGAGTCGACATCGACGCCGGTCGCCGCGCCCCACTTGGTAACGCCTGGCGGAAACTGGGCCCAATTCTCGACCAGTTTATAGTGGCTCTCCTCCGCCCGGACGCGGGCGGGATGGATCGTGGCCAACGCACCAATCGCGACGGCAACGGCGCTCATAGCTGAAGCATGCTTGAATCTGCGGGTCATGCGCTCTCCTTGGAAATATGTGCCATTGATCATCATAGGGCTATTTTGCGATTCCCGCTTGAACTTCGCTAGGGCAATCGTGCGGCATCCTTGACTGGTACGGTGATCGATCCGAGTGCCTTCGATTGATGATCCAGCACAATGAAGCGAATGTTTCTCGCGTCCGCCTCGACCTTCACATCCTGATTGATGTCGATGCCGTCCTTCAGAGCCTGGTCGCGCTCAGCCGCGGTGTAATGAGAATTGAACTGACGAATCTTGGAATCGCGATCTCCATTTGCCATGTACGAGATTGTCGCGATATATAGCTGTGCGACGTACTGGCTGCCTCGGAGGGGCAGTGCGAGGTCATTGGCGTCGATATGCAGGCCGAAATGCTCTATCTGAGGGTACGTGGGATCGGGCGATACAGTGGCGCGCAGCCCGATTTCGGCGGCGTCGAAGGCCTCGGATATCACAGAATCTATGGCCTGCTCGGTATCGGTTTGGGTGCTGTCGTTCCCGGCGTAATATCCGGTTCGCGCCTGGATGCGGACTCCTTTACGCTTGCACGTGATCCGCAACTTGTGGAACTCGCCGACCCGGTCCGGCGGCGGAAAATATCCAACCTGGTAGCTGGTCAGCAAATCTTTCCTGGCTTCCTTGATCGCAGCGTCGATTTCCTTGCCTTGATTCGGTCGCCCGCCCGTCAATCCCGCGAACTCATCTAGGTCCAGGTCAATCAGGGTTTGCGGCACTGGGTATATCGCAACGTCGGATTGGCCCAAATACTCGGCATACTGCCGAATGTCGCCGAGTGTGAGTCTCCCTCCGCCCCCGCCTCCCGTGACCCAAACAATGTTCTTTCGGCCCGGGAGTCGCGATAGCTCGATGGTCAGAGTGTTCAGCGCTCTATATGGGAACCAAAAAGCCTGAGAAGGTCGGAAACTGTTCGGAGGTCTGATGTTCACGGCTTGGCGCATCGCTACATCCAAGAGCGGCCTGATCCGAGCAGTCCAGGGCGCCGCTAACTCGGCCAGATTGGCGTCGGCTAAGCCATACACCGGATATACCACGTTATCTGTGGTCAGAAGATATAGGTACAGGTCGTTCGCCGCATTCAGAGGTTGCAGGAAACGAATGAGTTCACTTGACGCCTTCCCCCGCTCCCCCACGGTTTCGTTAAGCAGGTCGAACAGAATCACAGTGGCGTGCGTTGGGGCGCCCCGGACGCGGTTCGAGAACTGGTTGGGCTTGAGCGACAACGCCGGCTCGGGTTTCTCGTCACGATGTCGAAAAAACGAGATCTTCTGAAGTTTTTCCTCGTCCGCGATCTGAAAGTCGCTGCTGGTCAAATCCGTGACTGGGTCGCCGTGAGCGTCAACCGCTATCACGTTTAAGTAGATCAAGTTGCTTTCTGGCTGAGGTGTTTGCGCTTCCTGAAAGGGCGCAAGCGCAAGTACCAGCCAGATAGCAAGAGAACCCGTCTTGATCACCGTATGACGCATGCTATCGGGACTCGATCCTATTGTACTGGCTTCGCGGCAGCGCCATTCCCCGCATCCAATGTTAAGAATATACTGGAAAGCGCCTTTGGTACACAAAATATGAATTCTTGTGCGACTCGCGCGTGCAGGTATTTGCTCCCCCTGTCTTGTCTAGCAGTGCGCATTATGGCGCAACCCAATCCAAGCGAGTTGTTGCTGCGCGCCCGCGACAAAGTCATCTACACGCTTGACCGGCTTCCGCGTTACATGTGCACGCAGACGATTGACCGATCGCTGTATGAACCTGTCCATCGCGAGGCTGACGTGAAGGATTGCGACGATCCGCAGCGCTCGGAGGATACTGAGCGCAAGCTGGTGCGCACGATGGCAGACCGGGTCCGGCTGGACGTGGGAATGGCCGCACGCGGCGAGATTTACTCCTGGGTGGGCGAGAACCGCTTTCGGAATCGAAGCCTTTTCTCCATCGTGAGCGAAGGAAGCCTGTCCACGGGTTATTTCAACGGATTTCTCGACTTAGTTTTCCGTTCGGACAATGCGAGTTTTTCATATTCGGGGGAGGTCTCGGAAGAAGGCCGGAAACTCATGGAGTACAGCTACCGCCAACCGCTGGAAGGCAGCCATTATGACTTTTTATTCCACGGGCAGGCGGTAACGACAGGTTATGAAGGGACCGTGCTGGTGGATCCCGCGACGGCAGAATTATTTCGCCTGACGCTGCGAACCAGCCGCATACCGGCGGATACCGGGGCGTGTGAAGTGAACAACATCATGAGCTACAGCCGCTTTCGGCTGAATGGTTCCGATTTCCTTCTGCCCTCGGAAACGCGCTTGCACATCAAGGGACAGAACGGAGTGGAGACGGAAAACCTGACGGTTTATTCGGGATGTCATGAGTTTCTCGGCGAATCCACGTTGAGGTTTGATGCTCCGGCGGATGCGCCGGCCCCAGAATCCGCAGCGCCGGGCACCGGGACAACCATTCCAGCCGGGCTTCCGTTTCAGTTGTCCCTCGCGCAGAACATCCAGGTGGCGACCGCTGCCGCCGGCGACACGGTTAAGGCAGTGTTGACCGCCGACCTGCGGGACCAGACGAAGAAAGTGCTGGCACCCAAGGGCACGCCAGTGATGTGCCGTATTTTGCGTATCAGCCGGTGGTACGGTCGCAGAGTTAGAGTTGCTGAAGAACCCAAGCGTGTGGAACTGCTGCTCAGTCTGGAGAACTTTGCGCTACCCGGAGATCAGCGGCCCGTTTATGCGCTGCCAGATAGTGGCAGGAGCGGATCAATGGAATTGGGTCCGTTGAATGCGATAGGGCGGAATCAGTGGTTCGCGAACTTCCCGCGCGCCGGGGATAACTACGTGATCAAGAGCGGGTTGGAGTCGAATTGGGTGACGGTGGCGCCGTAGCCGCTGCGGCGGATATACGTTAAAGGAGACATGATGCGTAGCGTCTTCCTATGGACGGTTATCACCTGTGCGCTCCCGCTGTTGGCGCAATCGAACGAGAGCGCTTCACCGCTTCACAGATTGATTACGCTCAACGTTGCTGCGACTGACTCCAAAGGCGAGCCAGTCACGGATTTGCAGTCGACGGACATTCAGCTTCGCGAGGACGGCAAGCCGCAGCCCATCGTTTTCTTCCGATTCGCCGGGAGTACCCGCGCGACGCCGCCACTGGTTCCAGGAGAGTTCGCCAACCATGCCGCGCCGCCGCCCGTGGTGATACTCCTCGACCGATGGAACGAAAGACTGGTGATGTCCAGCAGGTCGGGGATCCAATTGGGCGCCGCCATTCAAGACATGAAATCGGTCGGCAATGTCTATATTTATTTTCTGACCAACAAGGGAGACCTGGTTTCGGTGCATCCGCTGCCGGGCACAGATGAGGATCTGCACGCCGCGGCTAATCCGTCGCCGGGCGAACTTCGCGCTGAGCTCGATCAAGGCCTTCAGGAATTTCAAGGATTCCGCTTCCGCGACGATCTGAGTCCGCATAAACACCACCTTCCGGGCTCTCAAAACGCTAAGCGCAAAAATGGGTGCGCTCGCCGGGCGCAAGAGCCTGATCTGGGTCACCGAAGGATTTCCCTTGGCGGTCCGCACCGGCCAGAGAGTGGGAATGGTGGATTTTGCACCTCAGGTGCGGAGTCTGAGCGAGCTGGCCGCGCAAACCCAGATCGCAATGTACACGGTAGACCAAACCAATGGAGCGGGGGGATCGGAACTGTCCCGAACGCTCGAAATGTTTTCCGCGCTTACCGGGGGACGTTGGTACTCGCGCGATGATGCCGCCCGTGCGCTCGCTGACGCGCTCAACGATGCGCGCGGCAGCTACCGGCTCGCCTATTACTCCGCTGCTCCTGAAAAGGGCGGCAAGCAATACAAGATTCATTTGGACACGCCCCGCAAGGGAGTTCATCTTCTGACCCGCGAGGGTTTCACCGCCGGGGCCGCAGTGCCTGCCCCGGACCAGGTTGAAACCGCGCGATTCAACAACCAGATCGACAGCCCCTTGGATGCCTCTGAAATTGGGTTGCGGGTGGCGGTTTCGCGGAGGCAGGCGACCGACCCGGTTCATTTCAACATTCACGCAGATCCGGCGGATGTGCTGATCGAGCACAGCGGCGAACATTATCAAGCCATGTTGGATGTGATCGTAGCTTTCTACAGCGGAGGTGTGCTGAAGGGGACATCTCCTGCCACGCGAATGAACTTGGGCCTTACGCAAGCGCAAATGGATCGGGTAACCAAGGAAGGAATTTCGATGCCGCTGAACCTGGCTGTGGGCAATGAAATTCAGAAGGCGCGGATTATGGTGTTCGACCCGGGTTTACAAACGTTGGGATCCGTGACGGTTCCGACGAAATAGTTCCGTCATCTACTTCGCGATTCCCCGCTTGATCTTGGCCCCGATCATCTCCACCAGCCCGATCGCGCCTAGGCGAGCAGGAAATCCACGATACGAATCACGTCGTGCGAGCCGCCAGGCAGCAACGACCCTATCCGCATGGCGAAGGCGGCCGGAAATGAGGATCTGCACGCCGCGGCCAATCCGTCGTCGGCCGAACTACGCGCCGAACTCGCCCCCGCCATCGTGCAAGAATAAAGTCAAGTGGAGCGCACTAACTCTTGGTGACCAACCAGCAGCTCTATCTCGCCATCGGTCTTCCGATGCTGTTCAACGCTACGTTGATCGGCCTCGTCGCGACTCTTTTCATGTCGCATATCAATGCCCGATTCGACGCCATCGACCGCCGCTTCGACGACATGCGAGATCTGTGGCGCGCCGAACGCCACCGCGTAGAAGAAGTGCTCGACGCGCGCCTGCGCCATCTTGAAGAACGCCGCTAGAATTACCTCCGCGCCTTCTTCACCGTGAACACCATTCCGCTCCACACTCCGTCGAGCGAACAAATCTTGTAATCCACCAGCCCCATTGCCAGCGCGCGCTCCCGCACGAAGTTCCCGTTCAGCCCGTCGCGCCGCCCCTTCTGCCACACGATCCACAACCGGCTTCGCGCGGCCAGCGCCCGCCGCGACGGCAGCGCCGCCTCATACTCGCCTGGATCGTGCACGAACCAGACCGTGATCGGGCACGCCTGGCGCGAATCTTCCTCCATGACCACCCCTTTCGGCAATTCTCCGATCACCTTCAAGTAATCCGCCGGCGGATCGATCAGCCCCACCACATTCCCTTCCCGAATGCCCATCTTCTGCGCCGCCGTTCGACCCGGCGCCGTCTCCATCATCTGCCGCGGAACCACCGGGTCGGCCGGCGGATTTCGAATCGCTTTCTTCAGCGCCGCCCCAACGCCCGCCGCCGATGCGTACACCGCGTCCGGCATGTGCTTCTTGATCGCGTCCACTTTCTCCGCCTCGCCTCCCACGAACACCAGCGGGATGTGCCGCGTGCTCTTCGATCCCCGCAGCCACGCGCCCACGTACTTGCCATGCGAAGGCATCCGCGACAAATCGATCACCACCGCCACCACACCCGACTCCTTGATTTCCCGTACCGATGGCGATTGCGTCTCCGCGTTGTGAACTACCTCGTAGCCCAACGCGTGCAGCTTCGCGATCAGCGGCCCGGCTTCCTTCGCCTTCCAGTGAAACAATCGCACGCGCGGCATGTCATCCATTTTCGCGCGAACGGCTCGAACCATCCCGTGCGGACACCATCCCATTTAGCATGCTCCCGCTTCTAGCCGCGTGCGCTATATTGGAATTTCCGTTCCACACACCCAAATGAAGATCCACGAATACCAGGCCAAAGCCCTGCTTGCGCGCTACGGCGTGCCAGTGCCCCGCGGCGAAGTGGTTCACACTGTTCCCGATGCCGAATTGGCCGCACAACGCCTCGGAGGCACCGTCGTCGTCAAAGCCCAGATCCACGCCGGTGGACGCGGTAAGGGCGGAGGCGTCAAGGTCGTCAAGAACCCGGAACAGGCCCGCATCGCCGCCGACCAGATCCTCGGCCGCACTCTCGTCACTCACCAGACCGGCCCCGAAGGTCGCGTCGTGCAGCGGCTCCTCATCGAAGAAGGACTCCCCATCGAGCGCGAACTCTACCTCGGCATCGTCCTCGACCGCGCCACCGGCAAGAACACTTTCATGGCGTCAGCCGACGGTGGCATGGAAATTGAAGAGGTCGCCGCGAAGACTCCCGAGCGCATCCTCAAGGAATCCATCGAGCCTGGCCTCGGCCTTCAGCCCTTCCAAGCGCGCAAACTGGCCTTCGGCATCGGCGTTCCCGGACCCATGGCCGGCGCCGCGGCCAAAGCGATGATGGCCCTCGCCCATGCCAGCGAAGATCTCGACGCCACCCTCGCCGAAATCAATCCATTCATCCTTACCAAGGACGGCCACGTTTACGCGCTCGACGCCAAGCTCACGCTCGACGACAACGCCCTCTTCCGCCACAAGGATCTCCTCGAACTCCGCGATCTCAACGAGGAAGATCCGCTTGAAGTAGAAGCTTCAAAATTCGGTCTTAACTACATCAAACTGGACGGCACCGTCGCCTGCATGGTCAACGGCGCGGGACTCGCCATGGCCACCATGGACATCATCAAGTACGCCGGTGGCAGCCCCGCCAATTTCCTCGACGTCGGCGGCGGCGCCAATGCCGACCAGATCCGCAATGCCTTTCGCATTCTCCTGTCCGACAAATCGGTCAAGGCCGTGTTTATCAATATCTTCGGCGGCATCTTGCGATGCGACACTTTAGCCATAGGCGTGGTCGCCGCCGCGCGCGAGCTCAACGTCACCCACCCCATCGTCGTTCGAATGGAGGGCACCAACGTCGAACTTGGCCGCCGCATCCTCAAGGACTCCGGCCTCAACTTCACCATCGCCGAAGGCATGCTCGACGGCGCGAAAAAAGTCGTGGAGTTAGCCGCATGAGCGTCCTCGTTAACAGCCAGACTCGCCTGCTCGTCCAGGGATTCACCGGCAAAGAAGGCACCTTCCACGCCCAGCAGGCCATCGCCTACGGCACCAACGTAGTCGGCGGCGTCACCCCCGGCAAAGGCGGCCAGAAGCACCTCAACCGTCCGGTATTCGACACCGTCGCCGAAGGCGTCAAAGCCACCGGCGCCAACGCGTCCGTCATCTTCGTGCCGCCGCCCTTCGCCGCCGACGCCATCATGGAAGCCGCCGACGCCGGACTCGCCCTGGTTGTCTGCATCACCGAAGGCATCCCCATCAACGACATGATCAAGGCCTGGGAATATCTGAAGTCTCATCCCGCCACCCGCTTGATCGGACCCAACTGCCCCGGCATCATCACTCCCGGCCAGTGCAAGATCGGCATCATGCCTGGGCACATTCACCTGCCCGGCCACGTGGGCGTGGTCTCGCGCTCCGGCACGCTGACCTATGAAGCGGTGGGCCAGTTGACCAACCTCCGCATCGGCCAATCCACCTGCATCGGCATTGGAGGCGACCCCATCATCGGCACCACCCACACCGACGCCATCAAACTTTTCAACGAGGACCCCGACACCCACGCCATCGTGATGATCGGCGAAATCGGCGGCAACGCCGAAGAGCTCGCCGCCGCGTATATAAAGGAACACGTGAAGAAGCCCGTGATCGGTTTCATCGCCGGCCAGACCGCGCCCCCCGGCCGCCGCATGGGCCACGCCGGAGCCATCATCTCCGGAGGCAGCGGCAAAGCCGAAGACAAAATGGCCGCCATGTCCGCCGCCGGGATCATCGTTTGCCCCACGCCCGCCGACATCGGCGAGAAAGTTAAATCAGCCCTTTAAACTATGGAACGCACATTCGCCATCATCAAACCCGACGCCGTAGCCGCCAACCAATCCGGCCAGATCCTCGCCATCATTCAGAAGGCAGGCTTCCGCGTCGTCGGCATGAAGCAGAAGCGCCTCAGCCAAATTGAAGCCGAAAACTTCTACGGCGTGCATCGCGAGCGCCCCTTTTTCGCGTCGCTGGTCAAGTTCATGACCGAAGGACCCGTCGTGGTCCTGGTGCTCGAAGCCGAGGACGCCATCAAGAAGTGGCGCGACACCATGGGAGCCACCAATCCGGCCAACGCCGCCGAAGGCACCATCCGCAAGCTCTTCGCGGCCTCCATCGAGCGCAACTGCGTCCACGGCTCCGACGCCCCCGAAACCGCCGCCGTCGAAATCCCCTTCTTCTTCGCAGCGTCCGCATTGCTGTAGCCCACGTACGGAGTAACTTTTGCCGGCTCCGGCGCGATACAGATCGATCCAGATCGGGCTTCAGCAGAAGAACGAAATTAGGGTAGCGACCAGAAATGCAATGCCGACTGTGCGCATACTATCTAACCATCGTACGCGGCTCATTTCTAACACCGGTGCGTCGGCTTCAAGTGGCCACTAGCGGCTCTTGTGAATCGAAAAGACTTCCATCCACTATTTTCCGACGTAGCTGACTCGCCAGATGGATTTGGTTCCATCGTCGGTGAAATAGAGGGAGCCATCCTGGGCGACGGTGACGCCGACGGGGCGGCCCCAGGCTTCCCCGCCCGGCGTGACGAAGCCGGTGATGAAATCCTCAAAGACTCCGCTGGCGTGGCCGTTCTCCAGAGGAACGCGGATCACTTCATAGCCGGTGCGGTTGGCGCGGTTCCAGGAGCCGTGCTCGGCGGCGAACAGATCGCCACGATATTCGCGCGGGAACTGGGCGCCGTCGTAGAAGGTCAGCTCGAGCGAGGCGTTGTGCGGCTGCAGGAGCACGTCGGGAACGATCACCTTATCCTTCAATTCGGGGTGCTTGCCTTCGAGGCGCGGGTCGGGATGGCCTCCGATGTAATACCAGGGCCAGCCGTAGAAGCCGCCTTGCTGGACGTGGGTGATGTAGTCGGGGACGAGGTTGTCGCCGAGGGCGTCGCGTTCGTTGGTGGAGCACCAGACTTCGCCGGTGGTGGGGTTGACTCCGATGCCGGCCGGATTGCGGATGCCGGATCCGTAGACGCCGACGAATTTGCCGTCGGGCGTGTATTCGAGGATGTTGGCGCGATGGAATTCGCCGGGGTTGCGATCGGGATCGTCAACGTTTGAGCCGGAGCCGACGGCGACGAACAGGCGCTTGCTGTCGAGGGAGAAGGCGAGGTCGCGGGTGGAATGGCCTCCGGTGGGGAGGTGCGGGACGATTTCTTCAGCGGGGCCGGTGGCTTTCAGATCGCCGTTGCGATAGGGGAAACGCACGACTGCGTTAGTGTCGCCTACGTAAATCCACTGCGGATTGGCGCCGCGCGGATAGAAGGCGATTCCGAAGGGCTGGTTGAGGCTGGTGGCGAAGACCGACACCTGCTGCGGCTTGCCGTCCTTGTCGCGGCCGCGGAAGATTTTGATCTGGCCGAGGTGGGTTTCGGCGAGGAAGAGGTCGCCGTTGGGGGCGGTGCGGATTTCGCGCGGCTGATCGAGATTGGTGGCGTATAGTTCGACCATGAATCCGGCGGGAGCCTTCGGCCATGCGTCGGCGGGGCGCGGGACCAGGCGAGGGGGATTGGCCGAGGATGAGGTCGCGAAGGGAGGAGGGAGAGCGTCGACGGTGACCTTGCGGAAAGTGCCGGGCTTCAGGGCGCGGCCGTCGATGAAGGCGGCTTGTCCGGTGAAGAGATTCTTCACAGCAAACTTCTCGCCAGCGGCGTGCAGCATCCAGCTCGCCGCGCCGAGAAAAATCGACCAGATGATTACCCGTTTATCCATATTCAATGCACTCTGCTTTGATCTTACCCTTGACGAGGGCGCTGCGTGGGGTCGCGGCTTGGAAGATAATGGCTGCTATGAACAAAACACGAGCCGTGTTCGCTCTGATTTTAAGCGCGGTTGCCACGCAGGCCGCGACCAAAGTGACCTCCGGCGATTTCGGAAAGACGCGCGAGGGAACGCCCGTACGGATCTACACGCTGACTAACGCGAGCGGCGTCGAGGCGGCGATCACGAACTACGGGGGCAGGATCGTTTCGCTGAAAGTGCCGGACCGCAACGGCGCGATCGGCGATGTGGTTGCCGGATTCACGACGCTCGACGGATATCTCAACACCAATCCTTACTTTGGCGCCGTGGTCGGACGCTATGCGAATCGAATCGGGCACGCCCAGTTCAAGCTGGATGGGGCACTTTACAAACTTGCCAAGAATAACGGCGACAATGCGCTGCATGGCGGCTTGCGAGGATTCGATAAGGTCGTGTGGACGGCGCATGAAATGCCGGACGGCGGGCTGGAACTCACGTATTTGAGCAAGGACGGCGAAGAAGGATATCCGGGCAATTGCAGGGTGACGGTGCGCTATCACCTGACCGACGCTAATGAGCTGAAGATCGAGTATTCCGCAACGACCGACAAGGACACGGTGATCAACCTGAGCAATCACTCGTATTTCAATTTGAAAGGCGGCGGCGATATTCTGGGTCACTTGCTGACGCTGAACGCGGACCGCTTCACACCGGTGGACGCGGGCCTGATTCCGACGGGCGAGCTGCGGCCGGTGGCGGACACCCCGTTCGATTTCCGCACGCCGACGTCGATTGGCGCACGGATCGGGCAGAACGATGAACAATTGAAATTCGGCAAAGGCTACGACATGAACTACGTGCTCAACAAGAAGGGCGTCGAGTTGAGCCTGGCGGCACGAGTGGAGGAGCCAACCAGCGGCCGCGTGATGGAGGTCTGGACGACGCAGCCCGGCGTTCAGTTTTACACGGGCAACAACCTGGACGGGACTCTCAAGGGAAAAGGCGGGGAATTCTATACGGCACGCTCCGCGCTGTGTCTGGAGACGCAGCATTTTCCGGATTCTCCCAACAAGCCGAGCTTTCCGTCGGCGGTGTTGAAGCCGGGAACGGAATTCAAGAGCACCACGATTTATCGGTTCACGAAAGCAGGCACGCGATGAAACTGACGGCGATCGTCGTCGCTGTTTGCTTGGGCGCGTGGGGGCAGGCGCAGGGAATCGATTACGCGAAGATCGAAATCCTGTCGGAGAAGATCGCGCCGAACCTTTATATGCTTTCGGGCTCGGGCTGGAGCCGATCCCGGACATCAGGACGCGGCGGGCGGTAGGATCGGAGTGCTGGCGGGTCCGGACGGCATCTTCATGGTGGACGCGCAGTACGCCCAAATCACGGACAAAGTGGTGGCGGCGATCCGGAAGATCAGCTCCGAGCCTATTCGTTTTTTGGTCAACACGCACGTGCATGGCGATCACACGGCAGGCGATGCGAACTTCGTCAAGATGGGCGCGCTGCTGTTTGCGCGGGAAGAATTGCGCGAGGAGATGTTGCGTACACCCGCCGGGGATCGCGGCGCGGCTGCCCGTGATCACTTACGGGATGGGCGATCCGGTGAAGTTTCGCATGAACGGGGAAGTGGTGGACCTGATCCCGGTTCGCGCGGCGCATACCGGCGGCGACACCATGGTCCGGTTTGAGAATGCGGATGTCATTATGATCGGCGATTTCTACCGCAATTACGGGTATCCGTTCATCGACACCAATAATGGCGGGACGCTGAAGGGTGCACTGGACGCGCTGGAGCTGACGATGAAGGTTGCGGGTCCGAACACGAGGCTCATCCCGGGCCACGGCACCGTCATCAACCGGACGGACATCGTTCCTTATCGCGATATGATTCTGGGCGTGGAGGCCAAGGTGCGGCAGATGATCGGCGATGGCAAGAGTGTGCAGGAAGTCCTGGCGGCGAAGGTGACGGCTCCTTATGACGCGAAAGTGCCGGGTGGGCTGCTGCCGGCCGGCGCGGGGACCAGCGCTGATCGGTTCGTCAGCATGGTGTATTCGCAACTGAAGGGCGGTAAGTAGTGACGCGCGAGGAAGTCCTGCGACGCACGCAGCGCGACGCGCTTAGGAAATCCGCTGGGGCGTGGAAAAAGAAAGACCACCCCGAACTGAAGCAGGGTTCCGCGGCTTGGGTCAGGCGAATGCGGGCCGAGTCGGAGGAACGGTTTCGCGAGATCCAGCGGCGCCGAAGCGGCAGTTAATGCGGTCATGCCGCTGGATACGGACGGGCGAGGAAATGTCGTCTGTCCCCTTTTACTTCACCGAAACTTTGACTTGGGCGTTGGTCCAGCAGCATTGGAAGCCGCGGCCGCCTTCGCCGGTCCAGTCATTGGCGACTGCGTGCAGAATATAGTCGCCGGGTTCGCTGAAGGTTGCGGTGGTGGACGCTTTGCCGTGAACGGTGGTCTTCTCGGGGGCGGCGAAGTCGGCGTCGTCTATCGATGGCTTCTCGGCGGAAAATACCACTGCACCGGGGCCGCGGAATTTATTCCAGGTGAGGGTGATCGGGGGCGTCTTGGGACGCTCGGCGCCGGGAATCAGGTTGGCGTCGTCGGCTACCCACAGAGGAAGCGGCAAGGGCACTCCTACTGTTGCCGATAACATCTCGGTTTGGCGCGCGCGGGCCTTGCGCGAAGGGTCCTTTGTCGCTGAATCCGATGAACGGCGGGGTGTTGCCACTGGCGTCTTTCAAGGGCGAGAGTTCCCAGAGCGGATCGAGACCGGCGGGGATTACGGTGGTGACGCCGTTGGCGGTGATGGTCCAGGAAACTTTTTGCGAGCCGAAATCTTTGGGGACGGTCACGGTGAATATGCCCCACTGGCGGCGCGTCAAAAAATGCGTCGGTTGGCCGCGATCCGGACCGGCGGGTTCGATCTTGTTGTCGGGTCCAATGGGAATATCCAACTCCTGCTTCATATTCCGATTGAAGTAGCCGTACAAAATGCTGTAGGTGCCGTCGGGGTTCGCGAACCAGCCTTCGAAAGCGGGCGTGACGCTTTGGCCGGAGTCATGCGGCGGCTCCATGCGCAACTGCTGCTGGGCGGGCAGGAGAGCGGCGGTCAACGACGTAATTAATATGGCGCTGCGAATTCGGCGTGGCACTAGCGAGCGGCCACGGCCGCGTTGGCTTGGGGATTCTTGCGCACCCACTCTTGGTAATCTTCCTCGCTGATATACGTCACGTTCACCCACGCGTGCGCCATTTCATCCACGGTGCGATCGCCCCATCCGACCCATTGCGTGGGGTCGGGATTGTTCTTGTTGGCCGCGGTGTTGTCATGCCATGCGACCACGTGAATGATGGTGCCTTTGGGAAGCACCGGCGTGGCGTCGTCGGCGAAGATGTAGTTGGTCATCCAGTTGAAGTTGAAGTGATCGACGTAGCTGATGGTGCGCTTGGAGCCGTTGGGCAAAATCGCCTCCAGCAGCATGGCCTTGCCGCGCAGGTGCATGTGGGGCTGGAAATTTTCCAGCATCGCGGGCTCTTTCAAGGTCTGATAGCCTTCGGTCTCGGTGACGGAATTGGGTGGAATATCCATGACTCCTAGCGCGGCGGAACCGGGCGTGCCAGGGAAGGCGGTCAGGTACGTGCGGTATTTGGGCTCCTGGCCTTTCGGGTAGAGATAGATGGCCAGCTCGACGTCGTCGCGAATCTCTTCACCGACGGCGTGGTAGTGCATCTCCCACCAGACGCGCGCGCCGGGGACGAGCAGCTTGCCGGTGTTTTCGCGATAGACGTCATAGTTTTTGTTGACAGCCCATTCCATGAGCAGTCCCTGGGTGACGATTCCGGTGTTCGAGCCGGGCTCTTCCTGCTGCAGGAACGCAAGGGCGTGGTGCGTAATCTTGCGGCCGGCGGCGGTGCCCGGTCGAATTTCGACGGCGCGGACCCAGCGCGGCTCGGTGACCGGGATCGCGGTCAGCGGCTTGAACCAGACGTCTTGCCCCTTGGCCGCCATCGTATAAGGTTCGGATTTGACTACAAAATCAGGTTGCCCGAACTTCTCGGCAAGCTTCCAGCCGCCGTCGTTGGGCCATTGTTTGGGAGGCGGCATGTCGGCGACATTGCCGAGGGACGCGCCGTCGTCGACCCACTTGGCGATCGCGGCGATCTGGGTGTCGCTCAGCGAGAGGTCGTTCGCAAATTTCTGGACGCCAATGGTGGGGTCGACGTGCCAGGGCGGCATTTGGCGCGTGAGCACACGCTGCTTGATGGCTTTGGCCCAGGGGCGCACTTCCTCGTAGCTCACCAGCGACATGGGCGCCATTTGCCCGGCGCGATGGCAGTTCTGGCACTTGGCCTGGAGAATGGGCGCGATGTCCTTGGCGAAGGTCACGGGCTGGCCGCCGCTGACGTCGGCTGCGCTGAGCCAGGCGGGTAGAGCTAAAAACATCGCGGCTACGAATTGTTTTCGCGGTGTAGGCATCTTGAATGTGCTCCTTGGCTGGGATTTCCCGGCCGTTTTGCGGGTCGAGGCGTCCAAACACTCTATGGCAAGTGATTATGGCGCACCTGATGTAGCGAAACAAGGGGTGGCGGATTTGGGTAGTGGACTACGTCAAATCAATCTCGCCAATCAGGCTGATGATCTCGCGGCAGGCTTCTAGAAATTGAACCCGAATCCTGGCCTCATAATCAGCGGCTTGTCGGTCCTTTTCCCTTAGTGCGTCTGTCGCCCAGTATTCTCGGACGCGTCCAATGGGCAGATCATCGGTCTCAATACATACGCCATTAAAAAGCATGGCTGGCCCAGTCCGATCCAAGCGAGTATCGATCAGCGCGCTCCTCAAAATACAAGCGGCTTCCAGAATAGGAAGGTCTCCGCGAAGAGCCCCCTCCGCTGTTTCCTTCGCTTTCCGCAATTGGTCTGATTCAGATACCATTACGCCGCACTTTCTAACGCCGTTCGTCGGCTTCTAGTCCAATCGGCAGGACGCGGCGCTCGGTCTGGGCAAGCATCGCAGAATTTGTCCTTGAATTCCCGATTGATGTCATCCAATTCCCGGCCTTCACGCCAATAGCCGTGAAGTTGACAAACGACTATTTTGGGATTCGCCCGCTCCAGTCCAAGCCTGACCAGCATCGGGTCGCCGAGAGGATGAGGCATGATGTTCTTGTGCGAGCATTCTATGAGAACGCGTGTCGGATCGTCATCCTTGATGGCGAGGTCGATTAGACCCACCCACGGCTCTTTGGTCGGGTCGATGTCCTCGGATGTCAGAATATTGTGGAGAATTTGGCGCGGTGTCGTCTGAATGTCTCCCTCAAACTGTGCGCCATCAAGCCTCGCCATCGCGCGATGCATCAACTCCTCCGCGTTCTGCCTATATTGGGTGTCCTCTGGCCATTGATTGATAACGGACCGCACCCATTTGAAAATGTCGCCGTCCTTGTTCCGTTCGAGCATCCTGGCATCCATCACGGCGTTGTAGAGCTCATCAATTGAGCGGTTCTCGTGGGCGATCGCGGCTGAGAACTGTATGATTTCGAAAGCCGATTTGTGATAAGGGAGTGCTATTTCATTGAAGCCGCAGCTATCGAGTAGCGCGGCAAGCGTCCCGATGGATATAGCTATCTCGGCGACAGGCCGCGAAGTTACCGATCTGTACTGCGATTTGGCGGTCGCCTGCGCGAGGCGAAGCGCCTGACTGTATTTCCGATGGGCAACAAGAAGGCTCTCATAAAGCTGGAACGAAAGTACTGCCAACCATAGAGGATCGTCGCCGCGCATTTTGTGTGCGCGCCAGATCATCAGTAATCCGGTCGTTTTCTGGACCGCTACCGCCAGTTCGGCGGCTTTCCGCGTTATTTGCGCAAAAAGATGAAGGTTTCGTGGCTGACGTTTTGCGATGCTGCAAAGTTTAAGCGCCATTTCAAGCTTCTTGTCCGCGACGCGAGCTTGGGGCTCGGTAGACTTCATCAACTGGTAGCGTTCTAATTCGCCCAATTGAAGCGTCGCATCGAATTGAATCGCGACGTAGGAGGACGAATCCGCGAGAACCTTTTTCACTGCTGAGACAGCCCCGTCCCAGTCTCCTTGTTGGCGTTGCTGATGTGCGAGTTGCAGCTCCAATCGGAAGCCCTTTACGTGGAAGTCTTCGGCAACCTCGGAAACCCGCTTGACCGGCTGCCTAGACATTGCATCAGCGAAATCGATTGACCTCGTGCCAAGCAATATGCGGCTGATTACGGCAATCCGCGACTGCATCAGGTCAGCCAAGAACCGCTGCATTCCACTCGGAAGCAAATTCGAGGTCGGTATACGAACCGTGAGGCTCTTCGTGTTGCCTCTCTCGATCGATGCAAGCACTTTCTGATCGAGTTGTATCGCGCTCCAAAACAGTTTCTTGGCATGCACGTCCGCATGGAAAAGAACGGTCGGCTGCTGCGACTGCCGTGCAAGGTAATCCGCCGAATCTTGCTCCAATACCTGCGATATGAATGAGCCGTCGGCCGAATATTCGGTATGGCGTGAGCCCTTAAGCTGCGCCGTGAAGAACATCCCAGTGCTCTCATGTTCCTTGAAAAACTCGCCAACATAGTCCCAGCCGTAGTCGCGCTCGATGCGCGTGACCGCCCATTTGGCGAACGCTGCGCGGAATATCGCGTCGGCTTCGCTATCCGTCTTGTGCTGTTCAGGCCTTTTCACTGGAATTCTGTCTGCTCAATTGTGCCAGATTGTATTTCGCTGCTACGTTCTAGGACGGCGACAAGCAACCGTTCACGGCGCCTTGCTTCGAACGATTGCGATTACATCAGCGCGACGAATTCTTCCACCGACATCCCCGCCGCACGGATCAATGCGCGTAGCGTTCCGGGAGCTAGCTCGCGATGCTGCGGCACTGATAAGCTCGCCGCGTGTCCCGGCTTGATGAGAATGACGTGGCTTCCGCGCTGGCGGTCTTTGCTCCATCCCGCCTTCTGGAAGACTCGCACCGCCCGCTCCCCCGATAGGGAGGGCAAGGCTGCCATCTACGCAGGAACCTCGACTTCTCGAACTTCGATGGTCAGAGGCATGCCATGAGCCGCGCGGGTTTCGAGACACCCAGCGATGGCCTCGCGGATGTTTTCCAGGGCCTCGGCTTCCGTGCGTCCCTGGGAGATGCAGCCGGGAATGGAAGGGCACTCAGCAACCAGCATGCCGGTCTCGTCGGGTTCCAGCGTCACGAGCAGCTTCATACTTGGATTTTACTCCACGTTGGGGCGCGGGTCGTGCTCAGAGCAGGTGACGGAGTTCCTCAAGACGATCCTGGATCTCCGCCCAAGACGGATGAGGACTGTAACATAGCAGCCGGCATTGGCGGTCGTATTCCGCGCTGATCGCGGCCGCAAGTTCCGTTGGCGGGAACAGCGCATCGCTTCGGGCAAAGCTCATTCCCTCGGGATGGAAATAGCTGCGTGAGGCTAATCCGGTCGTAATCCTGCTTGATGGCGGCGTATTCGGCGGACGCCAACATGACTCTTACCTCGTCCTGAGCGGCGAGCTGATGCAGATCGTAGTAGTGCCGGGCATATGTCCCGAGCGGCTGGCGGTCGCGCTTGAGCAGTTCGACTTTGCCGTGAATCGCAAACATTTTCTCGACGAAGGTTCGCCGGAAATGCAGCAGGCGCATCGTGAACGGTCCTTCGTCGCCGGCGCCCAGGGAAAAGCCCGTCTCGCGCAGGAACTGGCTCAGGTAGGAGCGCAGTTCAACGGTCGCGGTCGGCTCGCGTCCGCTGGCGGTGCCGGCTTCGAGCAGCACGCGGTTGGCAACTTCTCCCGCGCCGCCGAAGAGTTGCCGGTAAGAAAAGCGGTCGTTACGCCCGAAGCCGCCGATGGTTTGGCTTTCGCCTTTCACAAAGGTCAGCGCCGGGTGCTTGCCGACGGAATCACGCAGGTTCATGAGTTCCCGGTCGATGGCGTTTTTACCCAAGGTTGGCTGGGAGGCCTCGGGATCAAGGAAAATGTCGATGTCCTCGGAGAATCTCTGGATCAGGTTCCAGCCTTTGGCGAGGCTGGTGCCGCCTTTAAAGATGATTTTGTCGCCGCCGCCGGCAACGATGCGCAGAGCTTCCGTGACGTAGTAATCCTTCTCGATGATTGCCGGCCTTAGCCCGCGCGTACGAAAGTGTTCCGTGGCGCGCAGAATAGACTGCTCGAAATCGGGATGTTCGAAGAGTCTCAGTTTAGCTCTACCCCTTGGCCTGCCAGGCCTTGGCGTGTGAAAGCCCAGCCAGCAAGCCGAAGTCGAAACGGGAGAGCGGATTCAGCGAAGCGCGCAGGCGGGCGCGGGCGGCGGCGTTCTTAAGGGTCTGTTCCGCGATTGCGCCGAGCAGAGCGCGGACGCGGGGCGGCTCGGAATCGGCAACTTTGAGCAGCCGGGCTAAGCGTCCCTTTTCTGAAATGAGGGCTAGAGTTTTGCGGATGGTCTCTTCCGGGGACAGCTCACTCGTTCTCCCGCCCCTTCTCAGAAAATCCAGCAAAGCGGCGTCGGCATCTGAAAGGCCGGCCCACGCCTCCGGCCGCCGGGTATGGATCACCGTTTCGGCGCCGATGAGTTTGCGGGGCAGGCTGAGGGCGATGGTTGAAACCTCACCGCGCCGGGCGGTTTGGGTGGTGAATCCGAGCAGGCTGGCGGCAGCGATGCCGGACGGAAAGATGCTCTTGCGGCGGGAGGCGAGTTCCTGGACCGCCGCCGGATTGGGACGGCTCTTGCCGAAGGTCGTCTGGCGGGAACGGTAATAGGTGCCTTTACTCAAGCGTTCAATGCCGCCTTGGCGCGTCAGCCGCGAGAGGGCTTGCGCCACGGCCATTGCAGGAAGTCCGTGGAAGTGTTCAAGCCGCCAGAGGCGCTCGCCGCTGCGCTCGATGCGCTCGCGGATCATTTTGGCGATCCGGCGGGGCGCTGCCGATGGGGTGCCCTTACTCATGGAACCAGTATCGGTGTGCGGGGCTTTTATGTCAAGTTTTATTGCAAAAAAACTTGACGTTTGTGAGAGCGATGCGCCCTAGTCACGCCCGGCCGGAGAACTCCCGGGTTTCGGTGGCTATTTTCACCTTTTCACCCTGCTTGATAAAGAGCGGGACGCGGATCTCAAGACCGGTCTCCAGTTTGGCTATCTTGGTGCCGCCGCCACTGGCCGTGTCGCCGCGCACGCCGGGTTCGGTCTCGGCGACCTCCAGTTCCACAAACATGGGCAGTTGCAAACCAATGGGATTGCCGTTGTACTTGTGCGCATGGATGAGTGTGCCCTCGACCAGAAGGTCGAGCGCATCTCCAATGACGCTGGCGGGAAGGTTCAGGGTCTCGAAGTTGTCCTGGTCAAGGAAATAGGAACCGTCGCCGTCACTATATAGGTAGCTGACCGGAACCAGTTGCATATCCGGTTCCTTGAACTTCTCACCGGCTTTGAAGGTCTTGTCCAGCACGGCGCCGGTGAGCAGGTTGCGAACTTTCAGGCGGACCAGGGTTTGGCCGCCGCGGGCGGTGGGCGTGCTGATCTCCGCGTCCATGCAGTAGAACGGAGCATTTTCGTGCTCAAAGACGGTCCGGCGTTTTACATTGATTGCATCGATTAGTGAGGGCAATGGGGTTCAGTTTCCTTAACTTTCAAGTATAAGAGGCGGCACTCGTGGGGAGGAGCCTGCTTGCCTGCGATTTGCAGTACGCTAAGTAGCTAGTTCTCCAAGGAGGCGTATGTCCCCAACTGCGAAATTGATCATTGCTCCGTCGCTCTGCGTGCTGCTTGCCTTTCAGGCGTTCGCGGCGTCGCTCACGGTCACCAAGCCGGAAGAGGTCGGATTTTCGGCGGAGCGGCTGAAGCGCGTGCGCTCCGTGATCCAGAGCCACATCGACGCCAAGGACTTCGCCGGCGCGGTCACGCTGGTGGCTCGCAAAGGCAAAGTGGTGCACTTTGAGGCGCAGGGCACAACCGATATGGAATCGGGCAAGGCGATGCGCACGGATACCTTGTTCCGCATGGCCTCCATGACGAAGCCGCTCACGGCGGTGGCGGTGCTGATGTTGATGGAAGAGGGCAAGCTGGTGTTGAGCGATCCGGTTTCGAAGTTCATCCCGGAGTTCAAGAATCCGAAAGTGGCGGTGTGGAATCTGCCCAATGATCCGCGGGGCGCGGGGGTCAAACTCGTGAGCGCGGACCGCGAGGTGACGCTGCAGCACATCCTCACGCATACGGCCGGGCTGGCGGTGACGGCGGACGGTCCGGCGGGCGATTTTTTCCGAAAGTCGAAGCTAGATCGGGGGGGGATTTCGCTTGCGGAGTTCAGCAAACGCTCGGGGGAGCTGCCGCTGAACTTTCAGCCGGGGACGCAGTGGCAGTATACGGGAGGGGTCGGGTTCGCGGTGCTGGGGCGCGTGGTGGAAATTGTCAGTGGCATGAACCTGGAGCAGTTTTTCAAGCGACGCATCTTGACACCGCTGAATATGAACAACACTTTCTTCACGATTCCTGCGGACCGCTTGGGCGATGTGGCGCAGGTGTATTTGCGAACTGAGCAAGGCGTGAAGAAGCAGAATCCGCCGGCGGCGCTGCCCGCGGGGGTCGAGTTTTTCTCAGGCGCGGGCGGGTTGACGGGGACGGCTGAGGACTATTTGCAGTTCTGCGAGATGCTGTTGAATGGCGGGCAATGGAACGGCGTGCGGCTGCTGAGCCGGAAGTCGGTGGAGCTAATGACCGACAACGCCATCGGCAATCTCAACCTGGCTAACTTTTCGGAGACGGGTTTGACGCTGGAGCAGAATCTGCGCGGCTACGGTTTTGGGTTGGGCGTGCGGGTGCGCAAGAGCACCGGGGTGAGCGGGTGGCTGGGGAGTCCCGGTGACTACGGATGGGGCGGTGCTTACGGGACATATTTCTGGGTGGACCCGAAAGAGCAGTTGATCGGCATCGTGCTGATGGCGACGCGCGTGGGAATTGTACGGACGGAATTTCCCAACGCGGTGTATCAGGCGCTGGTCGATTAAGGGCTGTTCGTGGCCGCGGCTTGGGAGATGGCACATTCGGTGGAGACGGACGCGCCTCCGGATGTCGCCTGGAAATATTGGACAAACATTGAGAATTGGATCGACCCGCCAGCCGAATTCGAGCTGGATGGGCTATTTGTGGAGGGGGCGCGTGGCATTACTCGGATACCTGGCCAGCCACATTTGCACTGGGTCATCCGTGAGATACACCCACCCGAAACGGCGACGATCGAAGCGCAACTGGACGGGGCGAGCTTATCGTTTGAGTGGCGGTTTGCCGGATTAACTAATGGAAGGACCCGCCTCACGCAGCGTGTTGAATTGTGGGGAGCGAACGCTGGCGTTTATATTAACCAACTCGACTCAATTCTTCGTGGGACTTTACCAGAGGGAAAGAAGAAGATCGCCGATCGGATGGCAACTGCCGCAGCTTGACTCGGCTTAGCCGGGCATAGCTTCCAGAAGGCTAAGTCCGTCGCGATGGTTGATGGCGCTGGTGCCGCACTCCGTTTCATCGAATTCGCGGCAAATGACTCCTATACGGAGTGCAATAAGAGGTATTGCAAAAGAGATATAGAAATTGATCTAGACAGCATAGTCGCTCTGCTATATACTACCTTCCAGTTTCATCACCACCCTGGGGAGGGTAGGCTATGCGTTTGGGTGTACTCATGGTTTTTGCAGTGGTTTCTTGTGTAATGTTTGGGCAGGGGGGACCGGCACGATCTCCGGTTCCGCGACTGACACTACTGGCGCCGTCGTGCCAGGAACAGTAGTTACCGCGGTCAATGAACTGAACGGCTTCACGCGTGCGACCACGGTGGGCAACTCCGGAGAATTCACCCTCACCGGAATGCAACCGGGAACCTATACCATCACAGCAGAGCAAAAAGCTTTCAAGACGTTCTCGTTAAAAGGCCTCAGCCTGGAGGTTGGCCAGAACGCGCGCATCGAGGTGCACCTCGAAGTGGGCAATGTCGCCGAAGTGGTGGAGGTTACGGGTGAGACGGCCTTGCTGCAGACCGAGCAGTCTTCGGTCGGCGCCGTGATCAACCAGCAAAAAATCGTGGACTTCCCACTGAACGGCCGCAACTTCGTGCAACTCGGGCTGTTGCTTCCCGGCGTGAACGAGGGCGACGGCGGCACTGCGACCGGTACCAACAACGTCCCCGGGGGCGGCATTTCGGTCAGCGGCCTGCGTCCCGAAGAGAATAGTTTTCTGTTAGACGGAACAATTAACACCGATCAGTACCAGAGTGTCCTGGTCATCCGGCCCTCGGTGGACGCCATCCAAGAGTTCAAGATCGAAACCAACAGCTACAGCGCGGAATTCGGGAAAGGCGCGGGCGGCCAGATCAACGTCATCACCCGCAGTGGAACCAACCAATTCCACGGAACGCTGTTTGAATTCAACCGCAACCGCGCGTTTCAGGCGCGCAATTTCTTCGATCGCAACCCGTCGTTTAAAAGCAGCGACGGCAGCTTCTTAGCGACCCCGTTCAATCAGAACCAGTTTGGCGTCACGCTGGGCGGCCCGGTCATCGTTCCGCATTATAGCGGGAAGAACCGCACCTTCTTCTTCGCAGACTATGAAGGATTTCGCCTGCGTCACGGAAATACGACATTGACCAACGTGCCGACGCCAGCGATGAAGCTCGGCGATTTTTCCAACATCCAGGGCGGGTCGATTGGCACAGACGCGGCCGGCCAGCCGGTGCTTCGCAACACCATCTATGACCCAAACACTTCCCGCCTGGTTGGCAATACTTACGTGCGGACTCCCTTCCCCGGAAATAGAATCCCGCAAAACCGTATCGATCCTATAGCGCAAAAGGTGATCAATTTTCCGGGTATGATGCCCAATCCCAATATAGCGGGCAGCTTCGGCGCGGACGGCAATCCAGTACAGAACTACTTCGACGGCCGCTCGGTTCGCCAGGATTACAATCTGTATAGCATTCGCGCCGATCATCAGTTCACGGCCAAGGACACGCTCATGGCCCGCTACAGCCTCAACGACGCAGTGAATTTTTCCCCCAACACATTTCCTGGATATGGCACTCTGGACAATCAGCGGCAGATGGCGGGCACGCTGTCTTACACCAGGATCATCGGGCCCACAACGCTCAACGAGTTCAGATTCGGTTATACGAGATTCGCCGAATACCAGGCCCCCGAGAACACGATTGCCGGAAACAACATCGTGCAGAAACTCGGAATCACCGGATTAGAATCTGCCAATTCGCCCTCTATCGTGGGCGCTCCGACCTTTACTATCGGCGGATTCGCGACGGTCGGCGACGGCGGCGGACCCTTCCGCCCGCGCAACAATAGCTTCCAGTTCATGGACCAGGTCTCTTTTCATCGTGGCCGCCATTCGATAAAGGTGGGCGGAGAGATCCGGCGAACTCGCATGGCGATAACCAGCGCCAGCGCCGCGCGCGGCTCCTTTGATTTTGGAAATGCCGCTTGGACCGGAGAGCAGGGATTCGGCAATACCGGAAACACGTTCGCCAGTTTTCTGCTGGGAGATCCGCGGCAGAAAGGCCGCCGGATCAGCGGCTTTTTTAACGATCTGCGATCCACCGAGTATGCCCTATTCGTCCAGGATGACTGGAAAGTCAACTCGAAGCTGACCATCAACGCAGGGCTGCGCTATATGATTTACAGCCCTCCGTATGACACCGCCGACCGTCTCTCCACCATGGTGTTCCCCTTTGGACAGCCTACCAGTTATAGCCAGGGAGCCCTATCCTTCCTGGTTCCCGGCAACCAAAAGTTTGCGCCCAACTGGGGACGCGCCGGCATCGAGCTTCCGCGTTCGCTCTACCCAACCGATAAGAAGGACTTTGGTCCGCGCTTCGGTTTTGCTTATTCCCCTTTTAATAATACCGTGGTGCGGGGAGGCTATGGGATTTTCTATGACACGATACCGGGCGCGATCACCGAAGATACAGTCACAAATCTTCCCAACCTGAAGGAAGACCAGCAAAGCCTGAGCCTGTATCAGAATGGTCCCCCCACACCGGAGACATTTATCGGATTTCTCCTCGCTAATCCACTCCCCGGCCAATTCACGCCCGGTCCCAACGCCATCGATCCGAATTTCCGCAACGCTTACATACAGCAATGGAACTTCGGAATCGAGCGGGAGCTGCCCGGCAACATCCTTCTGGAGGTCGGCTACGTTGGAAGCAAAGGCACTCGGCTGAACCGCCGGGAGAACACCAATACGGCCGAGCCCGATGGGCCCTTCGCCACCGTGCACCTGAGCGACGTCCCCGCGCAGCCGATCAACCCCATAACGGGACTTCCGTTCAACCCGGATCCGGTTGTAAATGCCAGTCTTCGGCCGCGCTTCCGCCGGATCGATCTGCCTTACGCAGTTAACACGTTTGAAAATAATACGCTGTACCTGATAGACAACATGTTCACCACCACCAGCAACGCGTTTTCCACCTATAACGCCGGGCAGTTGCGCTTGGAGAAGCGAACTTCCAACGGTCTGAGCTGGCTGTTTTCTTACGCGTTTTCCAAGGCTATTTCGGATGCGACACCGTTCACTGGCGCCGGACCCTATGATACCGGCAACCGTATCCAGAACATTTTCGATCTGAAAGCGGACAAGGGACTGGCGAGCCTGGACCACCGGCATCGAGTCAGCCTGGCGACGACCTACGAGCTGCCGCTGGGGCCGGGAAAGAAGTACCTTACCGGCGGACCGAAAGTGTTGGGCAAGGTCGTGGGCGGCTGGAGCCTGAATGGCATCTATACATTTCAGTCGGGCCTTCCGGAGACCGTCAAGTTCAACGGCGACTTTTTTGGCAGCGGAACGGACAACGCGCGGCCAGACTTGGTTTGCAACCCCAACTTGTCGGGCAGCCAGCGCACTGTGAACCGCTTTTTCGATACAAGCTGCTTCAAGATTCAAAGTCCGCTCCGCTATGGAAACGCCGGCCGATCGACAGTAATTGGACCCCCAATCCAAAACATTGATCTCGGTATCCTGAAGAACACACCCATCACGGAACGAGTTTCGACGCAGCTCCGCGCGGAGTTTTTCAATGTATTGAACCACACGCAGTGGATGCCGCCCAACCGTTACATCAACCAGGCAACCTTTGGCGTGATCAGCGCGGCGAGGGACCCACGCATCATCCAGTTCGGATTTAAAGTCCTGTTCTGAGGTGGAGCGGCCTGGAGAAGCGCTTAGCTTGACTGGCCGGGCAACGCTTCAGCCAGGAGGGCTTTCAAAGCTCCTTGGTCGAAGACGCCTGGCTGGCGTACTCCGTTCAGGAACAGTCCGGGAGTACCGTTTACGCCGTTCTGCACGCCGGCGATGAAGTCCTGCCGTACGCGTTCGAGGTGCGATTCCTGTTTCAGCTCACGGCTGAAGCGATCGACGTCCAACTCCAGTTGCCCGGCGTACTGGAGCAGGTGCTTTCGTTCCAGGGCGTCTTGGTTCTGGAACAGAAGATCGTGCATCTCCCAAAAGCGCCCCTGGACGGCGGCGGCTTCGGCGGCTTCCGCGGCCATCTGGGCGTGTTTATGAATTCCCGATAGAGGATAGTGCCGGTAGACCAGACGCAGACGTGTGCCGAATTCCTGCTGCACACTTTGCAGGACTGCGAACAGACTGCCGCAGTCGGGGCATTGATAGTCGCCATATTCGACCAGTGTGTAGGCGGCGTCTCCCGGTCCGCGGATGTGATCCCACTCGTGGACAGGGTTTAGCAGCAGCAAATCGCTAGTGTCTTCGGGCATATTTGTTCGGATGCACAGCCAGGTCTCATCGTCACACTTTTAATAGGCCCGTGCGAATGCCGCGCATGACGGCTTCCGTGCGGGTCGCGGCGGCGAGCTTACCCAGGATGGAATTGACGTGAAATTTAGCGGTGTGCTCGGAGATGCCGAGGCGCGCGGCGATCTGCTTGTTGCTAAGTCCTTCGGCGAGCATTTCGAGAGCCTCCATCTCGCGGGGGGTCAGGGCTTCGACCATTGACTCAGCGGCCGCCGGCACGATCATCGAACTGGATTCGGCTGGAACCGCGATCAGCCCCGCGGAGGCTGCGTAGAGCGCGGCGACGATCTGTTCCGCGGCGGCTTCGCGCGGCAGGACGGCGTGGACTCCCAGGCGGAGCACGCGCGAGGTAAGCGGCTCATCCGACAACAGCACGGCGGGCGCGGTTGCCGGCCTGTCGGGGAGCTCGTCGAGCAGAACTACTTCCGCCTGGGACAGAGAATCGACGAGGTGGATTTCGCCACTGCTTTCGAGCAGAGACTCCAGGCCCGCGCGGGTGACATTGGAGGGGGTCTCGATCCAGACACGAATCAAGCGGCCTCCCTCGTGAAGCGTCTGGCGAGAGAGATCACGACTTCGCGTTCGCGGAGGTTGTCGCCGCGCAGAAAATGAAGTGTGAGACGGGCGTCGGCATCGCCGATCGCGTCGGAGAGGTCGGCTGCGGAGGTAAATCGGGCGGCAGGGGTTCCAATCAATATATCGCCGATCAGGAGCGACGCTTGCTCCGCGGGGCTGTCTTTTTCGAGGCTCATGATCAACAGTCCTACGCCCCTTCGCCGAGGTATGCGCACCACACGAACGGTGACGCCGAGACGCGGACGCGCGCCATTCTTCAGGAACTCCTCGACGGTAACGGCGGGCACAGCCAGCGCGATTCCGCCGGTGGCAAGCATGGTGTTGATTCCAATCACATGACCCGCGGCGTCGGCGAGCGGTCCGCCGGAGTTACCGGGCGCCAGACGAATAGAGGCCTGCACCCAGGGCCTGCGGCCAAAACCCGAAAACGGACCCACCGCGTGCACCACGCCGGTGGTGAGCGCGCCAGTAAAGCCGAGCGGATTTCCCACCGCGATGACCAACTCGCCCGGTTTCACGGGAGTGGTGCGAAGGCTCGCGGCCGGCGTAGACGCGGTGGGCAGCTTGAGCTTCGCCAAATCACGCGCGTCGTCTCTGGCCTGGATTTCCGCGGGAAGGGACTGGCCATCCCATAGTTCGACCAGATGCGTTCGCCCGGCGTGTATTCCCTCCGCCACCACGTGCGCATTCGTGACAACGGTCCCGGCGCTATCCCAGATCACGCCCGAGCCGGCGCTTTGCCGGCGCGGATCCGTGCCGCGGACGTGAACGGTGGAGCGGCGCAGCAATTCGCCCACTTCGCCGATGCCCATGTCAGTTCTTTCCATGCCGCTCGGTCACCGAGATCTCGAGCGTCACCAGCGCGCCCCCCGCAGAACCCGCGCGCCGATGGTTTTCCCCACCGCGTCCGCGAGCAGCAGCCGGACGGCTTCAGGCCTATCCACGAGTTGACCGTTCAGTTCCAGCAGCACGTCGCCAATCAGTAGCCCGGCCTTCCCGGCAGGCGCATCCTGATCCACACTCACGGTCATCAAGCCGCCGGTGACACCCAACCCCAGACCCTGGGTTAGATGTTCCGGAAGGCGGATCGGTTGTAAGCCGGCGCCCAGATAACCTTGGGGGAGACGCCCGTGAACCAGCAGCGCCTTTGCGATGCGCTCGACGGTGGCATTCGGAACGGCGAAGACCGCAGCTCGCGAAAGAACCGGGGTGGCGATGCCGATGAGCTTGCCCGCGGCGTCCACGATGGCGCCGCCTGACGCTACCGGATGGAGCGCGAGATCGAGCCTAATCACCTGATCCAGTTTGCCGCCGCGCCAGGTTTGGGACGATCCCGCAAGACTGCTGATCACTCCCAGCGCGGCGTTGGCGCTGTCTTTGTTTCTGCCGATCGCGACGATCAGGCTGCCGGGGCGATAGACGGAGTCTTCCAATTTCGACACCGTGGGTATCGCGAGATTCTTGACGCGCAGCACGGCCAGGTCGGTGCCAGGGTCGCGCCCGACGACTTCGGCGGCGAGCCGGTCGCCTGTGCCGGTAGTCACCACAACACCGTCGTCGTGCCGCAGCGTGTGTTCGGCGGTAATCACAACCTCCGGCGACCAATGAACGCCGCTCGAATTGAAGCGCGGGCGGCCGTGCACGGCGACCACCGCCGCGGCGGACGTTTCCACCAGTGCGGCCAGATCGTTCGAGAGCGAAACCAATGAACTGGGGGGTGAATTTTGAGTGGAACTTGCCATCCTGAAATCTCCTCGACTTCAGGATGCGCTAGCGCTGGGCAGGTCCACATCCGTAGAACGGGTAGCTCGACCCTGCTCGATCAGGCAGGCGGGCACAATTTAACTGGACATCTTTGTCCAGTTATCCTATTATGGGGTTGGATGTTCTCCACAACTACCGAATACGCGCTGCGATCCATGGTGCTGCTGGCCATGCGCCGGGGAGCGCCGCAGACCGCGCAGCAAATCTCCACCGAGACCAAGGTGCCGATCGATTATTTGTTCAAGGTCTTGCAGTCGCTGGGCCGCGCGGGTCTGGTGCAGGCACAGCGCGGGAAAAACGGCGGCTTCAGCCTGTTGAACGATCCGGCGGACATATCCATCTACGATGTTGTGCAGGCGGTGGACCCGATCAAGCGCATCGCCAAATGCCCGCTCGGCCTGAAGGCTCACGGTGTGCGGCTGTGCTCTTTGCACCGCAAGCTCGACGACGCGATGCGGCACATCGAAGAGGCGTTCTCATCCACCAAACTGGCGGACTTGATCGACGATTCGTCTCCCATCCGGCCTTTGTGCGCCGCGATGTTATAGCGCCAACCAAGATCAAGCTTCTCTCCACGGCGAGGGATTTGCATGCGAAACCGATCTAAAATCTTTCTGGCCATTTCTCTGACCGCTGCCACTGCCGCCTTGGCCGATCTGGCGGGCTCGTATGTCGTGCCCCTGGACGATGAAGCCATCCGCTATGCCACGCGTGCGGCCGACGATCCCGTGGAACGCTTGAACCGGAAAATTGCGCGGGGCGAGGTGAAGCTCGAATTCGACGATGCTCACGGCTATCTGCGCAGCGTGCTGCCGGCATTGGGAATTCCGGTGGAATCGCAGGTGCTCGTCTTTTCCAAAACCAGTTTTCAGGCGGCGGCCATATCGCCCGATCGCCCACGGGCGCTGTATTTCAATGACTCCACCGCGGTGGGCTCGGTACATTCAAGCGACCTTGCTCGAATTCGCGTCGGTTGACCCGAAGCTGGGCGTAATTTTTTATACGCTGGATCAAAAGAAGGTCGATAAACCGCATTTCGACCGGCGGGACGCGGCTTGCCTGCAATGCCACGACTCGGGAGGACCGACCTTGGGCGTGCCCGGGTTGATGGTGCGCTCGGTTTATCCCGATCCTTCCGGCATGCCGGTGTTCCAGGCGGGTGATTTCTTCACGGACCAGCGGAGTCCGCTCAAAGAGCGCTGGGGCGGGTGGTACGTTACGCGGCACTCATGGCGAAATGACGCACATGGGCAACGCGGTGGTTCGCGATCGCGACAATCCTGAAAAATTAGAAGGCGCGGCGGGATTGAATGTCACCGATCTGAGCCGCAAGTTCGACACCGGTGCGTACCTCACGCCGCACAGTGACATCGTGGCGCTGATGACGCTGGAGCATCAGGCGCGCATGACCAATCTGATTACTCGCGTGGGCTACGAAACTGCGATCACGATCGAGAGCCAGTCCGCCTTCAACCAGGCGTATCACCAGCCGGCTGACGAATTGAGCGACGGCGCGCGCCATCGGATCGACTCGGCGGTGGAGCAACTGGTCGCAGTACATGCTGTTCCTGGATGAAGCGAAGCTGGATGCGCCGATCAAGGGCACATCGGGATTTGCGGAGGCGTTCCAGAAGGCGGGTCCGCGCGACCGGAAGGGGCGCTCTTTGCGCGATTTCGATCTGACGCAGCGAATGTTCCGTTATCCGCTGAGCTACATGATCTATTCGGAAGCATTCGACGGGATGCCGGAGGCCGCGCGCGAACGCATCTACCGCCGCTTGTTCGATGTGTTGACGGAACGGGAGAAGTCGCCGCGCTATGCCAAGGCTGTCCACCGATGACCGGCGGGCCATACTCGAAATCCTTCGGGACACCAAGAAGGACCTGCCGGACTATTGGAAAGCTTCGCTGGCCGACGCACGCTAGCGCCTACGCTTGACATGTGATGCACATGCAAGTATGTTAGGCACATGCCGAAGATGATTCAGCTCCGCCATGTTCCGGATGCGCTGCATCGCAAGTTGAAAGCGCGCGCGGCTATGCAGAGGCATGTCGCTTTCGGACTATCTGCTGCATGAGATCGAACGTCATCGCCAATCTGCCCACCTTGCGACAGATTGGCTCGCCGAGATTGCTGACTCGCCAGCCGGTGAAGCTTCGGGCGAACCTGCTCGCCAT
This sequence comes from Bryobacterales bacterium, assembly GCA_963779075.1. GTDB lineage: Bacteria > Acidobacteriota > Terriglobia > Bryobacterales > Bryobacteraceae > Palsa-187. The sequence continues at coordinate 969,379 of CAVZWS010000001.1, read as the reverse complement.
CACGCATCCGCACGCTACGCGAAGGCCGATGATCGTACTGGATGCTTCGGCAGCTGTGGAAGTGCTGATGACACTCAGGCCAGGAAGATGGTTCTCACCCAGCGGCTTCATAGAACGCGTCTGGTGCATGCACCTCATGTTCTGGATCTGGAAATTACGAGTGCTCTCCGGCGGCATTGCGCACTCGGCTCGCTGACGCAGATCGAGCCCGCCAAGCCCTCGAAGACTTCATCGCAACATGCGGGTTCTGCGGCATCCGCCATACTCCCTATCTGGCCCGCATCTGGGAGTTACGCGCACAATTTTTCGGCTTATGACGCAAGCTATTTGGCGCTCGCCGAGGCGCTGGGCGCGACGCTGCTGACACGAGATCAAAGCCCTCGCGTCGGCACGACTTGCAGCGGGGAAATGTCGAAGTAGTTTAGACTACCGCGCAGCCAGCAGCGCGCGCAGATGGCGGGCGCGTTCCGGCGAGCGCAGTTGGCGCAGGGCCTTGGCTTCGATCTGGCGGATGCGTTCGCGCGTGACGTCGAATTCCTGGCCGATTTCTTCGAGCGTGTGCTCGCGCTCGCAACCGATGCCGAAGCGCAGGCGGATCACCTTCTCCTCCTTGGGAGACAGGGTCTTGAGGATATTCGCGGTTTCGTCGCGGACGTTGGTGTCGATCACGGCATCGACTGGCGAACCCACCCAGCGGTCTTCGATCAGATCGCCCAGCGCCGATTCGCCATCGCGGCCGACCGGAGTTTCGAGCGACACGGGATCGCGCGAGATGGTCTTCAGCTTCTGGACTTTCTCCACCGGAATGTCCATGCGGCGGCTGATTTCGTCGTTGGTTGGGGCGCGGCCGAGTTCCTTTTCAAGCTCGCGCGTGGCGCGCAGGAACTTGTTCATCGACTCGTTCATGTGCACCGGAATACGAATGGTGCGCGACTGATCGGCGATGGCGCGGGTGATGGCCTGGCGAATCCACCAGGTGGCGTAGGTCGAGAACTTGTAGCCGCGGCGGTATTCGAACTTGTCGGCGGCGCGCATCAGGCCGATGTTGCCTTCCTGGATCAAATCCAGCAAGTGCAGGCCGCGATTCACGTATTTCTTGGCGACCGAAACCACCAGGCGCAGGTTGGCTTCGACCAGATCTTTTTTGGCACGCTCGGCTTCGATTTCGCCGTGGCGGATCACCGCCGTGGTATGCCGCAAGTCGCTGAGGCCGGCTCCGGCGGTTTGCTCCCGCTTGCGGATTTCGCGCTTGAGTTCCTTGGCCTTGGCCAACGCGGTTTGGCTGGTGCGGCCCTCGATCTTGCGCAGATCCTGGTCGAGGTGCGATAGTTCGTCGACCACGCGCTCGATTTCCTTGGCGAACATCTTCCACTGGGAACTGTAGAAGGGCACGGCGCGGATGGCCTGCGAGATTTCCACCCAGCAGCGATTCACTTTGCCGGCAGCGCGGCGGCGCAGCTTCTTGTTGCTCGCCGGCACCGCGTCCATTTTGTCGGTGAGCTGCCCTAGCTTTTTGTGCAGCGAGACGATGTCCGCCAGTTGCTGCTTTACTTCGGCGCGCCGCTTGGCATAGGCGGCACTCTCCACTTCGAGATCGCCCAAATCGACGAAGGCGTCCAGATCTTCGACTTCCTTGCGGATCTGCTCGCAGATTTCGACGGCATGAAGCTGGACCAAGGCAGACCGGCTAATCGCCTTCTGCATCCGCAACTTGCCGCGCTCCATGCGGCGGGCCAAGTTCACTTCGCCTTCGCGAGTTAGCAACGGAACGGCGCCCATCTCGCGCAGATACACGCGTACCGGGTCGTCGGTATAGATCGACTCTTCTACCGGATGAGCAGCCGCAAACTCTTCGCTATCATGAACTTCCTCGGGATGGAAGAAGCCCCCTTCTTCGTCGAAGGGGAGCCCTAGCGGTTCCTGGCTGGGGCCCTCAAATTGATCCTCAAACTGGTCCAACGCATCCACCTCCCCCGACCTCGAAAGTCTCTCCGGTCGGGGCATAAGTCGCCATAACTCATAAGCCTTTTGATTTCAAACAGATGAGTCCGCACACTCCATCCGTAGGCCAGACGCATGCCGCGTCTAGTATATCAGCGTTCTGGCTTTCTGTTAAGTCCCTATTACAAAAGATGTTTTCCGACGCCGTAGGTTTCACCTAACCTCGAATTCACCCGCGACGCTGCAACAGGTCCTTCAATTCCGTAACGAATGCCTCCACGTCCTGAAAGTCCCGATAGACCGACGCGAAACGAACATAAGCGATCTTGTCGAGAGTCCGCAGGCGATCCATGAGCAGTTCGCCGATGGCCGTGGTCGAGATCTCACGATCCGCGCTATCTGCCAGCATCGAATCGACTTCATCCACCACCTCGGCCAGCTTAGCCATTGCGACCGGACGTTTTTCGCAGGCTTTGATCAGGCCTTCGAGCACCTTCTGCCGGTCGAATTTCTCACGCCTCCCATCTCGTTTGACGACCATGTAGGGCACTTCGTCACTACGTTCGTAGGTGGTAAAGCGGCGCTCGCACTTCAGACACTCCCGGCGGCGGCGGATCACGTCGCCTTCCTTGCTCTCGCGGGAATCGATCACGCGGTCCTGGCGGTGGCCGCAGAAGGGGCAGGTCATACGGTTTGACGGTCCCTGCGGCGGGTTTGGCGGTCCTGGCGATGGGCGTAGAAGCGGCGAGTCATAGGGTTTGGCGGCAGTTTTATTGCGGCCAGCGTCCCAGATTACGCCAGGAAGGGGGCCAAAGGGAAGTAGAATGTAAATCGAACTTCTCAAACGCAACCTACGTTCTACTGAATAGGCAAGACGATGGAAGCGATGGCGGCAGTTCGACAGATGATGGTGGGGATTAGCCCGGCTCCCGCCAGCACGCATGACGCGCGGAAAATCTCCTTGGACGCCGATAACCTGATCGTTGAGCGGTGCCTGGCCGGCGAGGAAGCCGCTTGGGAAGACCTGGTACGCATTCACACGCGGCGCGTATATGCCATTTGCTACCGCTTTACGGGTCGGATCACAAAGCGCAGGATCTGACGCAGGAAGTTTTTCTGCGGGTGTTCCGGTCGCTTAAAAATTTTCGCGCCGGGGAGGGTTCGTTTACGGTTTGGCTGGGGCGGGTGGCGCGGAATCTGCTGATCGACGACTACCGCAAAGACCAAACTGGACCGGGCCACGGATTCGCTCGAAGAACGGCTTCCGGTGATCGAAAATACCACGGCTGCGGGGGCGCGCGCCGATGGCATGCTGGCCGGCCGCGAAGCCAGCGAGATGCTGCAAGCCGCGCTGCAGAGGCTGTCGCCGGAGTTGCGGGAAACGGTGATTCTGCGGGATCTTGAAGAACTGGAGTATCGTGAGATCGCGGAAGTGCTGCAGATTCCCGAAGGTACCGTGAAATCGAGATTAAACCGCGGGCGGGCCGACCTGGCGCGCGTGCTGCGGCGCGGCGGTATGAGCAAGGCGGCGGTATGAGCAAGATCACTTGCACTGAATTCGAAATCCTGCTGGCCGATTACCTGGATGGGACCCTGGCGACCGGAGAGAAGGCCGCGGTCGAGGAGCATCGCAATGTTTGCGCGTCCTGCGCGGAACTGGCGCTGGATGCGGCGGGTGCGGTGGCCTTCATCGAGCGGGCAGCCACGGTAGACCCACCGCCCGCCATGGTGAACCGGATTTTGTTTGAAGTCACCAACGGGGCGAGCCGCAGCGTCATCAAACCGTCCTGGATCGAGCGGCTGCTGGGCCGGCGCGCCGGATTTATTCTGCAGCCCAGATTCGCGATGGGAATGGCGATGGCAGTGATTTCGGTGGCGATGGTGGGGCGATTCTGGGGCGCAGCCGAAAGCGGGGTCGCGCGGTCGTGGGATCGGGCCGTGAAAGGGTACGAAAACCTGCAATTGGTTTACGAAGTGCAAACTCAGATGGAAGAGTGGGCCCAGGAACGCGGACCGTCCAGCGAAACGCAGAGCGGTTCGCAGAACGGATCGGGGCCGGCGCGGAGCTCCAATCCTGCCCTAAGATCCAATCCTGCCCAGAGATCTGGGGAGCGGAGAAACAATGAGCTCGGAAGCAAGGATCATCGGTTACTGCCGGATGTGCGGCAAGGCGTTGGAAGAAAGCGACGCCACCGCCGCGGAAGGCACGCTGTATTGCGCCGAGCATGCTCCGCCGGCAGCTTCGGCTTCGGCTGAGGCTGGGACTTCTCCGCCGCCCGTGCACAGCAGCCTCCGCCGTTCTATACTGCGCCGCCGTATCATGCGGCGACCTCTCCCTATGCGCCCAGCCAGCCGCCGCCTCTGCCGAAAGCCGATCGAAGTGTTTCGCCGCCACTCGCATTCGTTTTGGGATTCATTCCCGGCGTGGGAGCGGTCTACAACGGCCAGTATGCCAAGGGCCTGTTGCACGTCGTGATCTTCGGTTCGATCATCAGCATTCTGAGCAGCGGCGCTGCGCAAGGGTTTGAGCCGCTCTTCGGCCTGATGATTCCGACCTTCGTTTTTTACATGGCGTTTGAGGCGTATCACACCGCCAAGAAGCGCCGGGATGGAGAGATGGTGGACGAATTTTCGGGGCTGGTTCGGGCGCGCGGCCCACGCTCGCGATTTCCCATGGCGCCGGTGCTGCTGATCACGTTCGGGCTTTTGTTCCTGCTGGACAACCTGGACCTTCTGAAGATCGGCCGATTGCTGCGCTACTGGCCCGCGCTGCTGATCGTGCTGGGGGTATATCTGCTATTCGAGCGGATCGCGGAGTCTAAATATGAACCCAAGCAATAACCCTTCGACGCCCAGTAATCACCCGTCTTTGCTGCGATCGCTTCGAGGTCCGGTGATGCTGGTGACCTTGGGCACGCTGTTCATGATCGATCACTCCGGAGGCGCCGGCTTCGGCAGAACCTGGCCGGTGCTTATTGATTGTCCTGGGCGTGATGTGGCTGGCCGAATACGCCGGAAACCGGAACGCCTGAAGAACCATGCGCAGAACTTCGTTTGTCGCTCCCCTGCTGCTGATCGCCATCGGCGGCCTGTTCCTGGCCCGGAATATTTATCCGGAGATGCCGCTGCTGGATTGGGTTTCGAAATACTGGCCGCTGATCCTGATCGGCTGGGGACTGCTGCGCATCGTCGAAATCCTAAGCTGGGCGGCGAGTTCCAAACCGCTGCCAAGGCGCGGAATCTCGGGCGGCGAGTGGGTGCTGATTGTATTCCTGTGCCTGTTTGGCGCGAGTCTCCACGCGGTGCGCGGATTTTCCAACTGGTGGCCGGATCACATGGTCCAGTTGAATGGACTCGACTTCCTGGGCGGCGAACGCTATGAGTATCCGGTAAGCGCCGAGAAGGCCTGTTCGCGGACGCCGCATATTGTGCTGGAGGATTTTCGCGGCGATGCCAAAATCAACGGCGTGGATGCGGCCGCGGGCGCGGACCAAGTAAGGTAATCGGGCACAAGACCATCCGCAGCATGGACCAAGCGCAGGCCGACAAGAACAATGAAGCGGCGCCGCTCGAAATCAGCGGCGACGCCAAGCAACGTCGTCATCCGCATTCGGCAGGATCAGGCGCCGAGATTCGAGCGGATCTCCGCCACGCTAGAAATCAGCGTGCCCAAAGGGGTCGAGCGTCGAGGTCCACGGGCGCACCGGCGATCTGGATATTAACGATATCGCGGGCTCGGTCGCGATCACTTCGGACAATGCCGGCGTACGCCTCAAGAATATCGGCGGCGGGGCGCGAGTGGAACTACAGCCGCAGCGATGTGGTTCATATGTCGGGCGTAAAGGGAGACGTGGAGATCAAGGGACACGGCTCCGATATTGAACTCGAAGACATTGCCGGGCCCGTCAATGTCGACGGGACCTACAACGGAACCATTGAGCTGCGAAAGACTTGCCAAGCCGCTGCGCTTTAACGGCCCGCGGACCAACCTCAATATTGAAGGCGTGCCGGGCGAAGTGAGTATGTCACTCGGGAGACTTTAACGGTTCGAAGCTCACCGGGCCGACGCATCTTAACGGGCGGTCGCGCGACGTCGAGATCAGCGACTTCAGCGGCCCGCTGGATATCAGCATCGAGCGCGGCGATCTCAACCTGCGTCCGGGCTTGCCGCTGGGAAGCATCCAGGCGCATTTGCGCTCGGGCGACATACGGCTGTCCTTGCCGGCGGCGGCGCAATTCTCGCTGAATGCGTCCACCAATAATGGCTCGATCTCCAACCCCTTCGAGGGCGGATTCAAAATCGAAGGCAGCGGACGCAGGGGAACCCTGCGAGGCGCGGTTGGCGCGGGTCCCGCGATCGAACTCGATACGCAACGCGGCGACATCACGGTGCAGAAGGCCGTGACCGCCGGCGCGAATGCTCCGCTCGAAAAACTAGACCAGTAGGATTCGCACGTCCGCCACGTTGGTGCCGGTGGGTCCGGTCTTCACCAAGCCGCCGACTTTCTCGAAGAAATGATAAGAGTCGTTGTCGGCGAGGAACTGTCCGGGGTTGAGGCGCAGAACGGCGGCGCGGCGCAACGTGGAAGCGTCGGCGATGGCTCCGGCCGCATCAGTGGGTCCATCGATGCCATCGGTACCGCCGCTGAAGATGGTGACCTTAGGAGTGGACTTCCAGCGCGATCGCGGCCGCCAACACGAATTCCTGATTGCGTCCGCCGAGTCCGGCGCCGCGGATGGTGACGGTGGTTTCGCCGCCCGATAAAAAACACGCGCGGGTCCCGCCCCGGGCCATCATTTCGCGCGCCAAAGCCGCATGCATGCGGGCGATCTCGCGGGTTTCGCCATCAATAGTGGTGGAAAGAATGATGGGCCGGTAGCCGAGCGCCTTGGCTTTCTTCGCGGCCGCGTCGATCGATTGCCGGTTGCTCCCCACGATCACGTTCTGCGCGTTTACCTGAATCTTCGGCGTCTCGGTCAGGTGCGGGACAGGAACGCCGTAGCGCTTCAGCACGGCGGCGGCGTCATCGATAGTCGTCGAATCGAGCACCGTCGGCCCGGAACCGATTACGCTGAGGTCGTCGCCAATCACGTCCGAGAGAATCAACGCGACGACCGTAGCCGGCGCGCCCAGCGCCGCCAGATGCCCGCCCTTGATGGCAGACAAATGCTTGCGCACCGTGTTCATTTCATGGATGGTGGCGCCGCAGGCGAGGAGTTGCCGCGTGATCGCTTTTTTCCCCTCGAGCGTCATACCCTCGACCGGAAGCGGCATCAGCGCGGACGCGCCGCCGGAAATCACGCACAACAACAAGTCGCGTGGCCCGCTCTGACGGGCGATTCCCGCAATCCGGCGGGCACCTTCGACGCCGCGCTCATCCGGCACCGGATGGCCGGATTCGTGGAGATGAACCCGCTTCAGTTTGGCTTTGGTTCCGTCGGGAACGTTGATCCAGCCGCCGGTGACGCGTTTGCCGAGCAGGCGTTCGAGCGCCTGCGCCATCTTGGCGCTAGCTTTGCCGGACCCGATCACTTGAATGCGATCGAAGTCGGACAGGCGATAGCTGCGCCGATCGACGCGCAGAACTTCTTTACCAACTTTGCCTTCGCACTTGACGTGCGCCAGGACGGCTTGAATGGGGTCGGCCGCTTCGAGAGCGGCGTGAAAAATATCTAAAGCGTGTTTTCTGCTCATTTTTGGTTTGGGGTTTCGGCTTAGGGGCGGAAGAGAGGGAGCGCCAGAATGCCAGCTCACAACGGCGGCGGGCCCCTGGTCGAACGTCTCGATGCGATAGTCGGCGCGCGCGTAGGACTCGCGGCGGATTCATACAACTACTGGAAGCGCTGCGGGTCGCGGGCCAGCGGACGGTGGGTCTCGGCGGCGATGCGCGGCTGGATGACTTCGAGCGGCGCGTCCAACCAGATGGTCACACCGTGATTGGACGCCAATGCGAAATTTTCCTCTATGGTGAACGCCCCTCCGCCCAAAGCGATCACCTGCGGCCGCCCAGTGCGTACGTTATAGAACCCGCTTCTTGAGCGCTTCGGTTTCGAGGGTGCGGAATTCGCTTTCGCCGCGCTGGTCGAAGATCTCGGCGACGGACGCTCCGGCGGCCTTCTCGATTTCCTGATCCAGATCGAAAAAACTCCAGCCCAACTCGTCGGCGAGCGCGCTTCCGACGGTCGATTTACCGCACCCCATGAATCCGACCAGATAGATCCCCGGAGTCTGCTTAAGCTTGAGAATCATGGGTACGCGAAAGTGATAATAGTAACATGCAGGGATGGCTTCCGTTGTTTCCGCTCCAAGTGGTGTTGTTGCCCGACGCCGAATTGCCTCTGCACATCTTTGAGGACCGCTACAAGGAAATGATCGCCGAAGTGCTGCGCGACAAGATCGAGTTCGGAGTGGTGCTGGCCAATGAGCGGGGCATCGTGAACACTGGCTGCACGGCGACCATCGAGCGGGTGCTGCGCGAGTACCCGGATGGCCGCTTGGACATCCTGACGGTGGGCCGGCGGCGATTCGAGATCGAGCGGGTCAACGAAGAGCGGCCGTTCCTGCGAGGCGAGGTGGATTATTTCGATGACGAAGACGAGACGCTGCCGGAGGATGAATTCCGCGTACGAGCCATTGCGGGATATAACGAATTGCGCGCGCTGACCGCGGAATCGCCGCTGCCGGCGGCGCAGACGTCGAAGATCCGCAACTCAGCTTCCGGCTGGCGCGTCCGATTCAGGACCTGGGATTACGGCAGGCGCTGCTTACGGCGCGCAGCGAGGCGGAACGGTTGCGCCAATTGGCTGAATTTCTGCCGGCGTTCCTGATTCGCCAGCGGCGCATCGAGCGCGTGAAGCAGGTGGCGCCGCGCAACGGCCATGGCGGCAAGGTCCCGGGGATTCAGTAGGCGTGCCGCCTTTCGCTGCTGATCGACGCCGACGATACGCTATGGGAAAACAACATCTATTTCGAGCAAGCCTTTGACACTTTTTGCGATTTCCTGGACCATTCGGCGCTCACGCCGCAGCAAGTGCGTGATGTGCTGAACGAGATCGAGCTGGTGAACGCCAAGATCCATGGCTACGGCTCGAAGAACTTCGGCCGCAATCTGCAGCAAGCCTACCAGCATCTTGGCGGAGCGCGACATCAGCGACGACGATTTGCGGCATGTGCTGTCGCTGGCGGAGCGCATTCTGGAGCAGCCCATGGTGGTGATCGAGGGCGTGGAGGAAACGCTCGGCTATCTGAGCGAACGGCACGAGCTTACGCTGTTCACCAAGGGCCATCCCGACGAGCAACTGCTGAAAGTGGACCGTTCGGGATCTCGGCCGCTATTTCGCGCACAAAGCCGTGGTGAAGGAAAAAGATGCCGAGGCGTACTCGAGAGTTAGTGGCGGAGCGCGGGCTGACGCGCGATTCGACGTGGATGATCGGCAATTCGCCGAAATCCGACATTAATCCCGCGCTCGACGCCGGATTGCATGCGGTGCTGGTGCCGCATCCGCACACCTGGGTGCTGGAGCATCAGGATCTTCGCGAGCCGGGCGACCAGCGGTTTCTAACAGTCGAGCGGTTCGCGGATCTGCGTCTGCACTTTTAAACAGTGCCGGAGCGAGGCCGGCCTATGACCACGCTCCGGCTTAATACCGTTCTTAATTGCCGTTGCCTCCTACAGGCGTGCCCATGGCCGGGTCCAGAATCAGGCGGTGATGCTTGTTCCCTTCATTCCCATCGAAGTCGAATAGCGGCAGCAGGGAGCCGGCGATAGCATCCGTCGAATCGTTGCCGATTCTGCCCAGGCTCCAGTTATCTTCAATGAAGCGCAGGATCGAGGATTGGTCGGTCACTCTGTGATCGACGTAATTCCGTTTCGCATAGGGCGAGATCACCAGCAGTGGCAGCCGGGGGCCGTAACCGCAGCGTCCCTGGTAAACCGCGGTGCCGCCGTTGCCGCAGATGCCCGGACCTGTGAGGTTGTCGTCGGGGGTGCTTGATTGGTTGACGATGGGGCCCATCACATGGTCGTAGAAGCCATCGGAATCATCATAGGAAATGATGATGGCGGTATTTTTCCAGAACGGCGACTTCATGATGGCATTGATGGTATTGACCAGGAAAGTCTGCTCGTCCAACGGATCGGAATAGCCGGCGTGACCGTCCTGGTATGCTGCGGCCTTCAAGTAGCTGACGGCCGGCAGATTGCCCGCGTTCAGAGCGTTGAAGAAATCGCTGAGATCGTATTGATGATTGGCTTGATCGCCCTGTCCTATTTTCGAAACTGAGGTGGGCGGCAAATGATGCGGGTTCGAGGTCTTCGGATAATATTGAAACGCCGCGTGGTGCGGAATGTAATCGGTTCCGGCCGAAGCTCCCGAGACGTTGTTATGCGCGGTAGCGCAGATGGCCGTGCCGGCCGCAGTGGAGCTGGGCTTGAACCCGCCCTGGAACCAGCCCCAGGTTACACCTTTTGCAATCAGCAGGTCTCCGGCATTCTGTCCACTCATGGTGATCAAGGTCTTGGTAGGGAGAGTGCAGTCGTCCAGTGCAACCGACGGCCGGGATCGCCGATGACGGACCCCGACGGAGTCCACGTTTCCGGCCGCGCTGCCATGAGTAACCGTGGCGCCATTGGTCTGACCGGAAACTAGATTCAGGGCACCGGGCGTGGAAGGACCAAAGGTGGTGCCATAGGAGTTGTCGCTCATCGCGAAGTGCTGCGCATAATTCCAAATTGCCGTGACCGTGTTGCCGTCGTAATATCCCATGACGATGCCCTTGCCCTTACCGGCGTCGTTGCAGCCAACCGGGCTGGAGCCGACACTTTCCGGAAACAGGTTCATCAAGCCGGAGTTGAAAGCCTTCTGCTCGTCGGCATAGTTATGGTCCTGATCGCAGATCACGGCCTGGGCGCGGCTCAACCGGAAGGGCTGTGTCGAGTTGGGATTGTTCGTCAACAGACCGGCGGACATGAGCCCGTTGACTGCGGGCGTATCGCGGAAGCGTGAAAAACCGGTTCGCCGGGAGTGTTATTCGCGGCCGAGGATAAGTGGCGAAATAATGATCGAAGGAAACGTTTTCCTGGAAGATGACCACCACGTGTTCGATGGGGTGGTGGTCGCGCCATTCGACGGCTTCTCGGCGCGGAACACAGGCGCGGTTCCAAGCAATCCCGAAATCCATACTGGCAGCAGTAGATGGATCGCAGGTTTACGGATTGATACAAAATGATTAAACATCTGGATCCTCTCAGTGGTTGTGGAATGATCGGCTCAAAGCAAGAAGGCGAAGCGCTCAAGCCGAAGTCTGAGAGTGCCACTGACAGATGACGAGTGATTGAACGGACGATGAAAATACGGTCTACGATGGAGTGAGACGCGATGCCAATGAGGGACAGACGACATTTTCGCAGAGGAGCGCCGTTATGGCTCGGCTGGCTCCCAAAATGTCGTGGTTCCCTTCTTGCTACTTCAGGGCGGCGCGGGTGGCTATATCCAGCACCCAGCCGGGGAAAATACCGAGGATCAGCGTGCCAAGTGCCGAAGCGTATACGGCAATCTTCAGGCCGATGCCGGGGGCGTCCAGATTCTCCACTGCATCGCCGGGATCTTTGAAATACATCACGACCAGGACGCGCAGGTAGTAATAGGCGGCCACCGCGCTATTGAGCAAGCCCAGCACGGTAAGCCAAACTTCGTTGGCATCCAGCACGGCCTTGAAGATATAGAATTTGCCGAAGAAGCCGGCGGTGAGCGGCACTCCAATCAGGCTAAGCAGGAAGATGGTGAGCATCGCGGCCATGGCGGGCTGGCGTTGCGAGAGGCCGGCGAAATCGTCGATCGACACATATTTTTCGCCCTTGCGGGAAAAATACGTGACCACGGCGAAGGCGCCGAGGTTGGTGAAGGCGTAGGCGGCAAGATAGAACATGGCCGCGGCGGACCCGGTGGTGGAATCCGCGGTGACCGCCACCAGAATGTATCCGGCGTGCGCGATGGAGCTGTACGCCAGCATGCGCTTGATGTTGGATTGCTGAATCGCGGCGAAGTTGCCAACGACCATGCTGGCCAGAGCGCAGGCCCACACGATAGGCTCCCAGCGGCTGGCGATGGGTCCGAAAGCGGTCATGAAAACGCGCAGGAGAATCGCAAACGCCGCGGCCTTGGGGCCGACGGAAAGGAATCCGGAGACTGGGGCGGGAGCGCCCTGATAGACGTCAGGCGCCCAGATCTGAAACGGAGCGGCGGAAATCTTGAAGCCGAATCCCACGAACATCAGCGCGGCAGCGACGCCGGCCAGTGCGAGAGGCGGCGTTGAGGTTTGCAGGGCGCTGCGGATGTGATCCAGATTGGTGGAACCGGTCAGACCGTAGATCCATGCCACGCCATATAGCAAGAACGCGGTGGCGAAGGAGCCCAGCAGAAAGTATTTAAGGGCGGATTCGTTGTTGCGCGGGTCGTCACGCAGATAACCCGCCAGAACATAAGAAGAGATGGAGGAGATCTCCAGGCCGATGAAAATCATGATCAGCTCGTTGGCGGTGACCATCACGCATTGGCCGACGATGCTGAACAGAATCAAGGCGTAGTATTCGCCGCCGGCGGACTTTTCGCGGTGCAGATATTCGGTGGAGCTGAGAATCGCGATCACGCCAATGGCGATCACCAACGCGCGGAAGAAACGAGGCGAAGCCATCGATGATCAGCATGTTGCTGAAGGCGGCGCCGGGATCGCCGGATGCGGACAACGACGCCGACCAGAGCCGCCAGCAGCGCCACGATCGAGAACGGCCCGAAGATCTTGCGCTGATGGTCGTTGGTGAAGACCGCCTCCATGAACATGACCAGCACGCCGGCGATGGTCAGGATCATTTCCGGCAGAATGCGGAAGTATTCGACGCCGGTGGGGAACAGGTTAGCGGGCATTCGCCACCTCCCGCACCGCTGACGGCGCATGGTGGCGACTGCGCGACGCGTAGTTTGCTCTGGTCCAGATATTCGCGCGTTCTGCGCGCTAATCGCCGGCATGAAAGTTTGGGTATAACTGCCCATCCACAGCATCAGCAGCAGCAGCGGAAGGATGGCGGCCCATTCGCGCCCGCTCAGATCCGGCATGTGGTGGCTGAGCGATTCGGACGTCTTGCCGTAGAACGTCCGCTGATACAGCCACAGCATGTAGCAGGCGGAAAGAATCACGCCGACGGCGGCGAACACGGTCGCCGGGAAGCTGGCATACGAGGCGCCCTGCAGAACCAGATACTCGCCGACGAAGTTGTTCAGCATCGGCAGGCCGATGGACGCGAGGGTGGCGATCAGAAAGACAATCGCCAGGTTGGGCGCGGGAGTCGCGACGCCGCCGTAGGCTGAAATCTCCAGCGAATGGCGGCGCTCGTAGAGATAGCCGACCAGCAGGAATAACGCGCCGGTCGAGATACCGTGATTCAGCATCTGATACACCGCGCCGTCCAGCCCCTGCTGGGTGAACGAAAATATCGCCGAGCACGACGAAGCCCAGGTGGCTTACCGACGAATACGCGACCAGCTTCTTCATGTTGGGCTGCACCAGAGCGACCAGCGCGCCGTAGAGGATGCCGATGACTGCGAGTCCCATGATCCAGGGCGCGGATTTGTGCGCGGCGTTGGGGAACAACGGCAGGCAGAAACGCACCAGTCCGTAGGTGCCCATTTTCAGCATGACGCTGGCCAGCATGATGGAGCCGGCGGTGGGCGCTTCGACGTGGGCGTCGGGCAGCCAGGTGTGCAGCGGGAACAGCGGGACCTTGATCGCAAAGGCAATGAAGAATGCCAGGAACAGCAGCATTTCGGCCTGACTGCTCAAGGCGAGGCGGCCGCTCTGCAACTGCTCTGGATCTGCGAATAGTCGAAAGTGCCGGCGCGATCGTACAGAAAGATGATGGCCGCCAGCATCAAGACCGATCCGGCAAAGGTATAAATGAAGAACTTCACGGCGGCGTAGATGCGGCGCTCGTGGCCCCAGATACCGATCAGGAAGTACATCGGCACCAGACCCACTTCCCAGAACACGTAGAACAGGAAGAGGTCGAGCGAAACGAACACGCCGATCAGGCCGAACTCCAGCAAGATCAGGAACGCGAAGAATTCCTTCACGCGATGATCGATGTGTTTCCACGACGCCAGCACCGAGATCGGCGTCAGCAGCGTGGTCAGGATCACCAGCCACAGGCTCAGGCCATCGATGCCGACGTGATAGCGGATGGGAGGAGAGCTGATCCATTCGGAATCGTGGACGAACGTGAAGCCCTCGGGCGCTGAGCCGCTGAAAGCACCGGCGAGTCCCAGCGAGATGACGAAGATCACCAGCGAAATTATCAGCGCCGCCATGCGCGAGAGGCCGGGATTGTTTTTGGGAATCAGCAGCAGCAGCAGGAAGCCGATGAGCGGCAGGAACAGCACGGCGTCGAGGAGAGTCATCGGAGACCTCCCGCGATGCTGATCGCGACAATCACCATGATCGACCCCAGCACCACCCAAGCCGCATAACTTCGAATCGAACCGGACTGCATCCGCTTAAGGATTCCGCCGATGTTGCGCGCGGTTTTGCCTGTTCCGTTTACGATACCGTCGATGCCGCGCGGCGTCGACCACTCGCCACAAGAGCGAGCGCGAGCCGTCGATCATGGGCTCGACCACGACTGAGTCATAGAACTCGTCGACGAAGTACTTGTTGTAGATCCAGCGGTAGGGCGTGCTGAAAGTGCGCGCAAGGCTCCTCCGGAACCGCCGGCGCGATCAGGTAGAACCACGCGGCGAGAGCAATGCCGATGAGGCCGGCGGCAACGGAGACCATCGCGGTCCACGGAATTCCAGGGGCCTCTTCCGGCAGCTTGAACATCGGCTCCAGCCATTTCGGGATGTTGATGTAGCCGCCCACCAGGCTGAGTACCGCCAGAACAGCTAGGGGTATCCACATCGATGGCGGCGATTCGTGGGGCGCGCCATGCCTGACCATCAGCGCCGTGGCCCTAGCATCGGGCTCACCGTGGCCATGCGCATCGTGTGCTTCCATCTTCCAGCGAGGCTCGCCGAAGAATGCCAGGAAGAACGCGCGGAACACGTAGAAGGCGGTCATGCCGGCGGTGAACACGCCCACCCAATACATCCAGGGCGCGTATTCATAGGCGGACGCCAGGATCGCATCCTTGCTGAAATAACCCGAAAACGGCGGAAAGCCGGCGATGGCCAAGCTCGCGCAGAGCAAGGTCCAGAAGGTGATGGGGATGTACTTTCGCAGGCCGCCCATCTTGCGCAGGTCCTGTTCGCCCGACATGGCGTGGATCACGCTTCCGGCGCCCAGGAACAAAAGCGCCTTGAAGAACGCGTGGGTCATGACGTGGAAGATGCCGGCGGAGAAGGCTCCTGTGCCGAGACCCAGGAACATATAACCCAACTGCGAAACCGTCGAGTAGGCGTAAACTTTTTTGATGTCGGTCTGCGCCAGGCCGATGGTCGCGGAGAAGAAAGCCGTCGCCAGGCCGATGATCGCAACGACTTCGAGCGCACCGTGGGCGTGCAGGAAAATCGCCGAGCTGCGCGTCACCATGTAGACGCCCGCGGTCACCATGGTCGCCGCGTGGATCAAGGCGCTGACCGGCGTGGGACCCGCCATCGCGTCGGGGAGCCAAACGTACAGCGGAATCTGCGCCGATTTACCGACAGCGCCGACGAACAGCAGCAGAGCAATCGGCGGTCATCCAACCGGCGCTCGATTCCACCGGCATCCCCTGCACTTTGCCGAACACCGTGGCGAAATCGAGGGACCCGAAGTGCATCGCGATCAGGAATACCGCGAGCGAGAAACCGAAATCGCCGATGCGGTTTACGATGAAGGCTTTGTTGCCGGCGTCGGTCGCGAACTTTTCGGTGAAGTAGAAGCCGATCAGCAGGTAGCTGCACAATCCCACGCCTTCCCAGCCGACGAACAGCAGCAGGAAGTTGGCCGCCAGCACCAGCACCAGCATGAAGAACATGAACAGATTCAGGTACGCGAAGAAGCGGTAGTAGCCGCCTTCGTGCGCCATGTAGCCGACCGCGTAAACATGAATCAGAAACCCAACACCGGTTACAATCATCAGCATCACCGCGGTCAGACGGTCAATGGCGAAATCGACGCCGATGTTGAGCATGCCGGATTGAATCCAGGTGTAGTAATGCTCGGTGTACGCCTGTTCCAGTGGATTGCCGCCGCCGAAAACGCCCAGCGCGCTCAGCGTCTTCAGCACCCACAGAAAGCTCAGCAGCACGGAGCCGACTGCGACCGCGTTAATCGCGGTCTTCGACAACCGCCGGCCGAGCAGACCGTTCACGGCGAAACCGGCTAGCGGTAAGAGAGGTATCAACCAAAGTTGCATCTTAGTTTTTGAGTGAGCTTAGTTCGTCGATTTCGAGCGTCTGCCGGTTCTTGAACACGGTCAGAATGATCGCGAGGCCGACCGCGGCTTCGGCCGCCGCCACCACCATCACGAAGAAGGCAAAAATGTGTCCGTCCACTTGTTTGAGCTTGTAAGAGAACGTGATGAAGCTGAGGTTCACGGCATTGAGCATCAGCTCGATCGACATGAACACGGTGATGATGTTACGGCGGAATAAGAATCCGGCGATCCCCAGCACGAATAGAATCAGGCTGAGCGTCAGGTACCAGGAAAGCGGCACGCTCGGAGGAAGCGAAGGCACTAGTCGATCTCCTTTTTCGCCAGAACAACTGCGCCGAGGATGGCGATCAGAATCAGGATGCTGGTCACTTCAAAGGGCAGCAGGTAGGTGGTGAAGAGCGCGCGCCCGAATTCGAGCGGCGAGCCTTTGGTGAACTGACCGAACATCACGTTTTCCGAGGCCGGCAGGCGGCGGGCGATCAAGCGGGCGATCAGTCCCAGGAATATCAACAACAGAGGGACGCCCGCATAGGTGGCCCAGGTACCGCGGCCCTTGTGCTCGGTCCCGGCGTTCAGCAACATGATGACGAACACGAACAGCACCATGATGGCGCCGGCATAGACCACGAGTTGCGCGGCGGCGATGAATTCACCACCCAGCAGCAGATACAGCGCAGCCAGCGCGCCCATCACGCCCACCAGCGAAAGCGCGCTTGAAATCGGGTGCGTCTGCACCACCAGATTGATGCCGCAGACCACCGCGATCGCGGCGAAGATCATGAAGAGGAGTGCATCCATATTTGTGCGCGAGTCCTTAGGACAGGGCCACCACCAGGCCGGTGAGAAACAGGTTGGTCACGGCCACCGGGAACATGAAGGTCCAGGCAAAGCGCATGAGTTGGTCATAGCGGAAGCGCGGCAGAGTGCCGCGAACCCAAATGTACACGAAGAGAATGAAGAGCGCTTTGGCCGAGAACCAGATGATCGGCATCAGCGGGAGCGCAACCGCGGGAATCAGGAAAAGGCCGGCCAGGACGAAGAACGCGACGCCAACCACGGGAAGCGTTATGCGGTCAAACGGACGGGCGGGGCTCAGCCGCGTGCAGGAAGCACAGAACGCCGGCGCCGGCCATTGCGAGCGAAGGCAGGAAACTCGAACCGTAAGCGGCGGGAAACGGCGGATGCCAGCCGCCCAGGAACAGCAACGTCGCGACGCAGGAGACCGTCACCATATTGCAGTACTCGGCCATGAAGAACGCGGCGAACTTCATGCTGCCGTATTCGGTGTGGAATCCGGCCACCAGTTCGTTTTCCGCTTCCGGAAGATCGAAGGGCACGCGATTGGTTTCGGCGAAGGCCGCGATGATGAACAGGATGAAGCTGATGATGTTGAAGGGGAAGACTTGGAAGATGGTCCACTTGGGAAGGAAACCGAAGAAGAAGCCGGCTTGCCCGTCGACGATGCCACGGAAGCTCAGCGTGTTCAGCGCCAGCAGCGGAGCGGCAATCGCCAGCGCCATCGGCAACTCGTAGCTGATCATCTGCGCCGAGCTGCGCAGGCCGCCCAGCAGCGAATATTTATTGTTCGACGACCAACCCGGCCAGCGCCACACCGTACACGCCCAGACCCGAGATGCCCAGGATGAACAGCACTCCGATGTTGAGATCCGTCAACTGCATTGCGGTGGTGATGGCCGGAATGTGGATGGGGCCCAGATTGATCGCCGGAAGGCTCAGTTCGGTTCCAAAGGGAATCACGGCGATGGGGATCAGCGCGAACAGCACCGCGATAAACGGCGCGAGGAACCAGAACACTTTGTTCACATGGGAAGGCATCATGTCTTCCTTGGTGATCAGCTTGATGACGTCGGCCAGCGGCTGCAGCAGCCCGTGCGGACCCGACGCGCCGCGGACCGACGCGCAACTGGATGTGAGCCAGCACCTTGCGCTCCAGCCATTGCAGGTAGGCCAGCGCGGTCAGCAGGACGAAGGCCACCACTGCGGCTTTGATGATGCTCAGAATCAAGAAATTCATCGTCGCCTATTGCCCCTGCCCGCCGTAGAGCCGGCCAGGAGCTTCCATCACGTTGTTGAGTATTTCGGAATAAGGAGTGAGCGATCCGGAGGTAAACAGCGTGTCGCCGGAAGATTGAATCGCGCCGGGCAGCGCGGCGACGCGCCCGTTGAGAGGCATGGTCGGCACCGGACCCATCGCCAGCAGCGCCGGCGAAACACCGTAGCCATGGACAGTTCTTGCGGATCTCCTCGAATACTTTGTCGGGAAGCCAGATGCCGAGATTCAATCCCATTTCCTTGGCGATCTGCCCGAAGATTTCGAGATCCGTCTTGGTGCCCATCACCTTGATCGCCTGCTTCAGCCTCTGCACTTCGCCGCAGACATTGGTGACGGTGCCGTTCTTCTCATACGCGGACGCGGCGGGCAGAACGATGTCGGCCTGCTTCGCGGTCTCCGTCATGAAGAGGTCTTGCACGACGACGAAAGCGTTCTTCGAAGCGAGTGAGGCGCCCTTTAATGGATTCGAACCCACGACCCACAGGACGTCCAGATCGGTCGCCGCCAGCATCTGTTCGCGGGACATCCGCCGTCGCGCGGCAGCACGCCCATGTCGAACGCGCCGCGGGAATTCGAGTAGTCGACCAGACAAACGTATTTGACCGGGATGCCGAGTGAATCGCCGAACGCCATCAGCTTCCGCAGAGCGTCGCCTTGGACGGAATCGCCGAAAACGATGACCAGATCGCCTTCGGCCTTCAGTTTGTCGCGCAGCGATTCGACGCCGGCGACTTCCCCGCCCTTTTGGACGCGAACGCTCGCCACAGCCTGATTGTCTTCGCGCACCGGACCAGATGTCACCGCATAAATGTGCGCGCTGTGATGGCGGAAGTTGGCGCGCGCCTGGAAGGAAAGGAACGGGTGCTGCTGCGCGAGGTCCGCGCCCACTACTAAGACAGCTTTCGCCGAGTAGACATCGTTCGGTCGTCGCCAGCGCGTTGGCTTTGCCGGAGAGCGCATCGAAGAATGTCGCCAGATCGCCGGTCCGATGATGATCGATATTGTTCGTGCCCAGCCCTTGGCGCGCGAACTTCGCCAGGAAGAAATTCTCTTCGTTGGTGGTGTGATTCGAACCGATCACGCCGAACTTGCCGCCGCGGGCTTTGGCTTCGCTGAATTTGGTCGAGACGACTTCGAGCGCTTGCGACCAGGAAATCGGCTCGTAGCCTTTTTCGGTCTTCATCATCGGCGATTGCAGGCGCTCGGGATGCTTGGTGAAGTCGAAGGCGTAGCGCCCCTTTACGCACAGGAACTCGTTGTTGATGCCGCTGCGATCGCGATTGTTCCCGCGCATGATCTCGTCGTTGCGAACGCCCAGCGTGGTCTTGCAGCCATCGGCACAGTGGGTGCAGATGGTTCCGACGTGCTCCATCTCCCAGGGCCGTGTTTGATAACGATACGAGCCGCTGGTGAGCGCGCCTACCGGACAAATATCGATGCAGGCGCCGCACTCGTCGCATTCGAGATGATCGTCATGGTTGGGGATGATCTCGGAAATCGCACCGCGGTTGCCGACGCCCAGCGCTCCCACGCCCATGCCTTCGTTGCAGGCGCGAACGCAGCGATAGCACAGGATGCAGCGCGGCGCGTCGAAGTAGACCACCGGCGACCACTGCTTTTCGTCGACGTGAATCTTGCGCTCGACGAAGCGGCTCTCGCCGGCGCCGTAGCGGAAGACCATGTCCTGCAATTCGCACTCGCCGCCCTTGTCGCATACCGGGCAATCCAGCGGATGATTGGTCAGCAGAAATTCGAGCGTGCCCTTGCGCGCCTTCTTCACGAGGTCGGAATCGGTGCGCACCACCATGCCCTCGGCGACAGGCGTCGTGCAGCCCACTTGGAGCTTCGGAGTTTTCTCGATCTCGACCAGACACATGCGGCAAGCGGCCTGCAGGGTGTAGTCTTCGTGATAGCAGAAGGCCGGCACTTCGATGCCGTTCTGGCGCGCCACTTCGATCAGCAGCTTGCCCTTCTCCGCCTGGATCTCGCGTCCGTCGATGGTCAGCTTTACGATGTCAGCCACAGTTATACCAGCACCTCTTGACGCGCCAGATACGCTTCGAAATCTTCGGTGAACTTCTCGACGATGGAGATGGTCGGCAGCGCCGCGGCGTCGCCCAGCGCGCAGAACGTGCGGCCCAGCATGTTCTTCGAGAGCTCGCCCAGCATGGAAATATCTTCGCGGCGGCCTTGGCCTTCGTAGAATCGCTGCAGAATCTTCTTCAGCCAGGTGGTGCCTTCGCGGCACGGAATGCACCAGCCGCAGCTTTCATGCGCGTAAAACTTCATGATGCGGAGCGCGAAGCGGACCATATCGGTGGTCTCATCCAGCACCACCATGCCGCCCGAGCCCAGCATGCTGCCGACTTTCGCGAGCGTGTCGTAGTCCATCGGAATGTCGCACTCTTCGGCGCGCAGAATGGGACATGACGAACCGCCCGGCACGACGGCTTTCAACTTCTTACCGCCCGGAATTCCGCCGGCGACTTCGTAGATCGCCTTCATCATCGAGAAACCTAGCGGCAATTCATAAACGCCCGGCTTATTGACGTGTCCGGAGATGCATACCAGTCGCGTGCCGCCATTCTTAGGTGTTCCCAGGGCCGCGAAAGCCGCGCCGCCGTCGCGAATAATCGGCGGGATCGCGCTGAAGGTTTCGACGTTATTCAACAGCGTCGGCAAGGCCCACGCGCCGGCCACGGCCGGAAACGGAGGCTTCATGCGCGGTATGCCGCGTTTGCCTTCGATCGAATCGAGCAGCGCGGTCTCTTCGCCGCACTCATACGCGCCCGCGCCGCTGTGAGTGCAGAGATCGAACTGGAATCCGGTGCCCGCGACGTTGTTACCGAGATAGCCCTTGGCGTAGGCTTCGTCGATGGCGCGATCCATCGCGTCGATCAGATAACGATATTCGCCACGTATATAGATGTAGCCCTTGTGCGCATCGACAGCCAGGCCCGCGATCAGGATGCCTTCGATCAACTGGTGCGGGTCGTACTCCATTAAGAGCCGGTCTTTACAGGTACCCGGCTCGCTTTCGTCCGCATTGACGACAATGACGCGCGGCTTGGGCGAAGTGCGCGGAACGAAACTCCACTTGAGTCCGGTGGGGAAGCCGGCGCCGCCGCGGCCACGCAGCCCCGAGGTCTTCACTTCCTCGATGATCGCCTCGGGCGTCATCTCCTTCGCTTTGCGAAACGCCTTGTAGCCGTCGTTCGCGAGATAGACGTCGAGCGTTTCGGATCCTTCGATCGCAAAGTTCTTGCTGACGATTCGGGTCTCAAGCGGGCTCGGCTGATTGTAAAGTTGCTTCGCCATTACTGCGCCTTCCTCAGGCCGTCGATCAACTGATCCAATTTCTCGGGCGTCACGTGATGATGGAAGTCGTAATTGATCTCGACCGCCGGCGCCCAGGAACAGGCGCCCATGCATTCGACTTCTTCGAGCGAAAACTGGCCATCGGCGGTGGTTTGCTTGTGTCCGACGCCCAGCTTCTTCTTGGCGTGTTCGTACAACTCTTCGCCGCCCACCAACAGACAACTGATGTTGGTGCACACCTGCACATGAAATTTACCTTGCGGCTTGCGGTGCAGCATGGAGTAGTAGCCCACCACTTCGTCCACCTGCAGCGGCGTCACCTTGCAGCGCCGGGCCACCTCTTCAATCAGTTCCTTGGTCACCGCGCCCACTTCGTCCTGCGCATACATCAGCATGGGAACCACGGCCGAACGCGTGCGCCCTTCCGGGTAGCGCGTGAGCATCTTCGCGAATCGTTCTTCGAGTTGCGGCGAGAAGGTCATTAGCGGTCGGTATCTCCCAGCACGAAATCCATGCTGCCCAGTGAGGCGATGGAATCGGCGATCAGCGTCCCTTCGAGCAGCGGGGGCAGCGCCATCAGGTTCGCGAAGCTGGGCGTGCGCATGTGCACGCGGTACGGCTTCGAAGTTCCGTCGCTCACGATGTAGTAGGCGATTTCGCCGCGCGGCGATTCGACTGCCTGATACGCCTCGCCCGCCGGCACGCGGAAGCCCTCGGTCACGATCTTGAAGTGATAGATGAGCGCTTCCATCTGCGTCTTCATCTTTTCGCGATCCGGCAGGACCACATGCGGCGCAGTCCGCCTGGAACGCGCCTTCCGGCATCCCTTCCATGGCCTGGACGATGATGCGCGCGCTCTGCCGCATCTCTTCCAGACGCACGCGGTACCGCGCGTACACGTCGTTTTCAGTGCGGGTCGGAACCGTGAAATCGAATTTCTCGTAGCTCGAATAGGGCTCGGTCTTGCGCACGTCGAGCGGGATTCCGGCGGCGCGCAGCATGGGCCCGGTCACGCCCAGATCCAGCATGTCCTCGATCGAAATGAAGCCGACGCCCTGCGTGCGGATCTTCCAGATCGGATTCGAATCGAGCAGATTCTCGTACTCGTCGACCTTGCTGGGGAACTGGCGAATGAACTTGCCGAGCGCCTTCTCCCAGCCGCGCGGAGGTTCCAGCGCCACCCCGCCGGGACGAATGTAGCTGGTCATCATGCGCTGTCCGGAGAACATCTCCTTCAAGCGCAGAACGTCTTCGCGCTCGCGGAAGCAATAGAAGAACATGCTCATCGCGCCGATGTCGAGAGCGTGCGTCCCCAGCCAGACCAAATGACTGTTCAGCCGGTCGAGTTCCACCAGCATCACGCGCAGCCACTGCGCCTTGGGCGGAATCTCCAGTTGCAGAGCTTTTCCACCGTCAGCGCGTACACCAGATTGTTCGCCAGGTTCGAAAGGTAATCGACGCGATCGGTGAGCGTGACCGCTTGCGCCCAGTTGATGGCTTCGCACTGCTTTTCGATGCCGGTGTGCAGGAAGCCGATGTCCGGCTCCGCTTTCATGATGGTCTCGCCTTCGAGCTCGATCACGATGCGCAGAACGCCGTGCGTCGACGGGTGCTGCGGCCCCATGTTCAGCGTCATGCGCCGCGGAGCGGCAGGGCCTGCCGGCGTTTCCTGGGTCGCGGCGATGGTTGCTACGTGATCTTCGAAGGACTGTTTCATGCGATTCCTGACGCGCCGTCTATTCTTTCGCGTACCCGTACTTGTAGCCGTGAACCGGATAATCCTTGCGCAGCGGATGGCCTTCCCAATCGAGCGGCATCAGGATGCGAACCAGATTAGGATGGTTGCGGAAACCAATGCCGAACAGGTCGAAGATTTCGCGTTCATACCAGTCGGCCGCGCGCCACACGCTGATAGACCGAATCGATCTCAGGGTTCGTCCCGCTCACACGGCATTTTACGCGCACGCGGCGGATCGGCTCAATCGAGTGCAGATGGTAGACAACTTCAAACCGCGGCTCGGCCGGATGCCAGTCGACGGCGGTGATCGAGCTCAGCCGTACAAATTTTTCGCTGTCTTTGAGGTGGCGGCACAGGTCCACGATCTGC
Source organism: Bryobacterales bacterium (assembly GCA_963779075.1). Taxonomy (GTDB): domain Bacteria; phylum Acidobacteriota; class Terriglobia; order Bryobacterales; family Bryobacteraceae; genus Palsa-187. Next base: position 945,531 of record CAVZWS010000001.1, on the reverse strand, counting down.
GCGGGATCGGCGATCAGAGTGGTTTCGCCCAGCGCCAGCTTGGTTTCGAGAATCGCCGGATGCGATGAGCTCGCTCATTCCTTCAACGCTCCTCGCTTCGGTCTCCGGACCCCAATCGAGCACGCCCTTCTTATACACGTAGAAAAATCCCACCAGCACCAGCACGACGAACACGAACATTTCGGCCAAATCCGAACAGCTTCAGCTCGCGAAACACCACCACCCAGGGAAACAGAAACACGGCTTCGATATCGAACAGGATGAAAATCATTCCCACCAGGTAGAACTTCACGCTGAAGCGTTCCCGCGCCGAACCCACCGGCGCCATGCCGGATTCGTAGGGCGTGTCCTTCAGCGGACTCTTGCCGCGCTTGCCCAGCAGCGTCGACGCGCCGATCAGCCCCGCCGCAACGGCAATGGCAATGACGATCTGCACTACTACGGGGAAGTAAAGTTCGGGATAAGTGGTCGGCATGTTTTCGTTGGTGCGCAGCGGGACGCAGGCTGCCACCGGATTGCTTCAGGTCTGGGTCCTAAACATTCCAATATAATGAGGATCGAAAGGGAGTGTCAAACCCGGCGGATGGAAACTTCGGAAACAAAGACGATTGAAGTTGTTTTAAATGGCGAGCGGCGAAGCGTTCCGGCGGGTCTGACGATGGATCGCCTGCTCGCGTTCCTGGAGATGGACCCTTCCCGAGTCGCCGTCGAACTCGACCGCGCCATCGTCCGCAAATCCGATTGGCCCGCAGCCGAGGTCCGCGACGGGGCGCAGATCGAAGTCGTGTGGTTCGTCGGCGGCGGCTAACCCTGGCGACATTTCCAGCCGATGGACCTGCCTGGCGCCGACCGGCACGATAATCGCTTCCGAATTTTCTGAAGTCGAAAATTCGCCAGCAAATTTGCAACTGCGAAAGTAACCCTATTGACACACCCCTGAAGTTGAGTACAATCGAAAAGTCGCCCCCAAATGCTCAAACCCCGCAAAAGCCGCCCCGAACCTGCGAACCCGAACCGCACCTACTCTTCAGTTGAAGTTTCAACCCTCGCGAGCGTGAGCCTGCGGCAACTGCAATGGTGGGATGAGCGCAAGGTGGTATCGCCGCGACACGAGGGCCACCGCCGCGTTTATTTTCCGGCAGAGGTCATCGAGATCACCGTCATCGCCGAACTTCGCCGCAAGGGATTTTCGCTGCAAAAGATCCGCCGCGTGCTGCGCTTCCTGCAAAAGGAAATGGGCAAGCGGCTCGCCGATCTTACCCAAGCCGGATCGGACCTCCACCTGGTTACCGACGGGAAAGCCATCTACCTCGAAGACCAGCACGAGCGGATTATCGATCTGCTCAAGAACGCGCACCAGCCCATGTTCCTGGTGTGCGTCAGCGATCAGGCCCGCCGGCTGGATGAAGTGACTCGCAAGCCGGTGCGGGTCGACAACGGGCTCCCCTCTCGCCGCTTCCGGGCAGGATAGCGGCAGAAACACCGGGCGCCTCGGACGCCCGCCACTCCGCGTGAAGCGAGCGCCAAGTACCAGTACCAGACGTCAGGATCCCTTACAGCCCTTGTCCTGTTTGGGAACTTTGCTCGCTATACGCCGGCCCAGTTTATAGTTGCGCTGGCGGCTCCGTCTGTGGCAGGAGTATGCACGCCGTGTGGGTCATCAGCTGGACGGCAAGTTCTTACATGCTGGATGTGGGCCTCTCAGAGCGGCTTCCGGGGGCAGCTTTTAGGCGCTGCCAAATGCCGCAGCCAAACGCCGCATCCCTGGCCGAAAACAAGTTGATATACTGAATCGGGAGGACTGGATGCTATCTCGTCGCCGCTCGTACTTCTTGGTTCCGCTTTTTGTGGCACTGTGTGCGCTTGGCTGTCGGCCTGCTTACCGGCAATCATGTTTCAGCGGCGTCTCCCAATGACGATGCCGTGGGCCAGAGCATGAAGTCCTTCACCTCCGTCTACGACGTGGTGGAACAGAATTTCGCCGATAAGGTCGATGCAGATAAGGCCATCTACAACGGCGCCATTCCCGGCATGTTGCGCACGCTGGATCCCCACTCTAATTTCTTCGACCCCAAAGCCTACGCGGCACTGCGCGAAGACCAGCGCGGCCAGTATTATGGCGTCGGCATGCAGGTGGGCCCGCGCGCTGGCAAGACCATGGTGATGTGGCCGTTTGAAAGTTCGCCGGCCTATCGCGCCGGTCTACGCCCCGGCGACATGATCGTTCAGGTGAACGACAAGAAGACCGACGGCCTCAATACCTCGGAGATCGCGGATCTGCTCAAGGGCCCGCGGGGCACCAAGGTCCAGGTCACGGTCAACCGCGATGGCAACGCCAAGCCTATCACTTACGACATTATTCGCGACGCGATCGCGCGGCCTAGCGTCCCGGAAGCCATCTGGCTGAAGCCCGGTATCGCGTACATCGACGTCACGCAGTTCGGCGAAAACACCAGCAAGGAATTTGAAGAACAGTTCAAGAAGCTGGGCGAGAACAACATTAAGGGCCTGGTGCTCGATCTGCGCGGCAATCCCGGCGGCCTGCTGAACGAAGGCGTCGAGGTGGCAGGCCACTTCCTGAAGAAGAACGACCTGGTGGTGAGCCATCGCGGCCGCGCCCAGCCAAACAAGAATTACTATGCCCGTTCCGATAACGGCGGCAAGAGCTATCCGGTGGTGGTGGTGGTGAATCGCTCCTCCGCGTCGGCGGCCGAGATTGTTACCGGAGCGCTGCAGGACCACGACCGGGCCTGGGTATTAGGCGAGCCGACTTTCGGCAAAGGCCTGGTGCAAACCGTTTTCCCGCTGAGCGAGAATACCGGACTGGCGCTCACGACCGCGCACTACTACACGCCCAGCGGCCGGCTGATCCAGCGCGATTACTCCAACATTTCGTTCCTGGATTACTACTACCGCACGCGTAACGAGCAGAAGGACATGTCCGACGTGAAGATGACCGACAGCGGCCGCACCGTCTACGGCGGCGGCGGCATCACGCCGGATGAGAAGTACGAGGCCGCCAAGCTGAATAAGTTCCAGATTGAGGTGCTGCGCAAATTCGGCTTCTTCAACTTCTCCGCTGCCTACTTCGGCCCCAAGGCGGATGCTCATCTGCCTAAGGGCTGGGAGCCGGACGAAGCTCTGGTCAACCAATTTCACGAGTATCTGCTGAAGAACGGCTTCCATTTCAGCGAGGCCGATTTCACGGCGAACCACCAGTGGGTAAAGGAACAGCTCAAGCGCGAGATGTATATCACGGCGTTTAGCTGGGAGCAGTCGGTGCGCGTGGGTATCCAGCAGGATCCGGAAATCGCGCAGGCCATCGATGCGATGCCCAAAGCCGTGACGCTGATCGAAACCGCCAAGAAACTGCTGGTGCAGCGCGTCACGCAGCAGGAACGCCTGCCGCGGTAACACGCGAGCCCGGCGCCAGCGTAGCAGAGGCCTTCGCGCGGCGAGCTAAGATAATATTTGCCCCCCCAGATCACGGTCCTCGACGCCGGAGGACAATACTGTCATCTCATCGCCCGCAAGGTCCGGGAACTCGGCGTCCACGCCGAAGTAGCTCCCAGCGAAACCCCTGCGTCCGCCCTGGCAGGACGTAAAGGGATCATCATCTCCGGCGGCCCGTCCAGTGTTTACGACCCCGGCAGCCCGACCATCGATCCAGCGCTGCTCTCTTCCGGCACTCCCATCCTAGGCATTTGCTATGGCCAGCAGCTCATCGCGCACCTCTTGGGCGGCTCGGTCCAGCCGGGCAGCAAGGGCGAGTATGGATTCGCCCAACTCGATTTCACGGGTTCCAGCGACAGCTTCGATACCCTCTTTCGCGGCGTCTCCGGCCGCCAGCAGGTCTGGATGAGCCACCGCGATCTGGTGGCCGCAGCCCCCGACGGATTCGACGTGCTGGCCACTACCTCCACCTGTCCTGTGGCGGCCATTGGATCGCACGCGCGCCGCCTGTACGGGGTCCAGTTCCATCCCGAAGTCGCCCATACGCCGTGCGGCAAGACTATCCTCGCCAACTTCGTGTTCGACGTCTGCGGATGCGTCAAAGACTGGGACCCGGCCGGTCAGGTGCACTCGCTCGAAGAACACATCCGCCAGATCGCCGCCGGCCGCAACGTTTTCTTCTTCGTCAGCGGCGGCGTGGATTCCACGGTCGCCTATACGCTGTGCCTGCGCGCGCTCGGCCCGGAGCGGGTTCATGGCACCTACGTCGACACCGGCATGATGCGCGAAGGCGAAACCGAGTTCGTCCGGCGTCACTTCGCGGACCTGGGCGCCAGCGCCTTCTTCGTCGAAGACGCCCGCGAGCTGTTTCTCAGCGCCCTGGCCGGCGTCACCGAGCCCGAACAGAAGCGCCACGTCATCGGCGAGAAGTTTGTCGAGGTCCAGCAGCGCATTCTCGAAAGCGAGCACTATCTCGACGGGCGCTGGATTCTCGGCCAGGGCACCATCTACCCGGACACCATCGAATCCGGCGGCAGCGCCAAGGCCGATCTCATCAAGACCCATCACAACCGCGTCGCCGGGATTCAGAAGCTGATGGACGAGGGCCGCATCATCGAACCGCTTTCGTCGTTCTATAAGGACGAAGTCCGCGCCATCGGCCGCGAGCTTTCGCTCGCCCCCGAATTGCTGGAACGCCATCCCTTCCCCGGCCCCGGACTCGCTATCCGTTGCTTATGCTCCGAGCACGGAGGCGGAACTGCAAAGAGTGGAGGAGGGCTGGATTCTTCCCGTGCGCTCGGTCGGCGTCCAAGGCGACTCGCGAACTTACCGGCCGGTGCTGGCGCTCGAATCCGTCCCCGCCTCGGATGAAGAAACCGCCGATGTCATCAACCGCCGCACGGATGTGAACCGCATCGTCGGCATCGCTCACACCTGTGGGCCGATCGAAAGCCTCAAAGTCATGCCGGCGTACCTGACCGCCCAGCGGCTCGACCGCCTCCGCCGCGCCGACGCCATCGTGCGGCGGCTCTCGCTCGCCTCCGGTTTCGACGCGGCCATCTGGCAATTTCCGGTGGTGCTGATTCCGGTGGGCAGCGCCGCGCGGCCCGATTCGGTGGTACTGAGGCCGATCGATTCGGTGGATGGGATGACCGCGAGCGCGGTGAGAATTCCCGCCGATCTACTGGCAAAGATGGTGCGGGAACTGATGGAAGTGGAAGGTGTGGCCGGCGTGTTCTACGATCTCACCAACAAGCCGCCGGCCACTATCGAGTGGGAATAAACTATTCCTTTTTCTTGCCCATGCCGCCGCGCATGCTCGACGGCGGCACTTTGTCCTTGGCGCGCAGATACACCGCCAACGTGCCGTACATTTCGTTATCGTGAATCACGCCGAAGTTCGAGAGCGCCGAACATGGTGCGGTCGCGCCCGAACATCTTTACCATTTTGGTGGCGTCGGCATCGGTCATGGATTCATAGATGGGATCGCAATAATCGAACGCTGTCTTGAGAGCGGCCATGCGCATCCGCCTTGGAGGTCTTGCTGCCGTCAAATTTGGGACCAGCCTCGCCCTTCGCCGCCCCGCAAAGGGCCGCCTGCACGTCGGCGATGTGCACCACCGCCGCGCCGAAGGTCCGGCTGCCCGGCCCGGGAATGAAAGCCGTAGTCGCCTTCCGGCATCTCATCCGCCGCCTTCATCACGTTGCCCTTGATCCCGGCGTAAGTCTGCTTTAGCTCCGTGGTAAGCGGATTCTGCCCGTAAAGAGCAGTTGCGCCCGCGAATGCAGCCAGCATCATCATCTTGGATTTCATGTTTTCGGTCTCTCCCGTTGTCTTCTTTGAATAGCCTGCATCGGCCTGTCCCATTCTACCGGAACCAAACGCTAAGATCGGGCATGAGCCACGCCAAAGGCCTGCTCAAGGGATCGAAATTCAACGGGCGCCATTCGACCGTGATTCCCAGCGCGATCCCTGCGGTCGAAGCCGCCAAGGCCAGCCCGCACGTCACCAAGATCGGTCTGGGCATCATCACGCCCACCAAGAACGGCGAGGAGCGCCTCAAATTTACCAAAGCCAGCGGCGCGCTCAAGATGCAGGTGCGCGGCACCAACGCGGTCCAACTGTTCTGGGTGTATACGAATCGTCCGGATGAGGTGATCGAGGAGATCGGTGAGCGCAAAGGCCACAGTAGGTCTCGGAACGTAGTAGAATCGTGGCATGAAATCGCTACTTGGAGCCCTTCTGCTTATGTCGAGCGCCGCTTTCGCCGCATCCAGCGTCCACGAATTCACGATGGACGCGATTAACGGAACACCCACGCCGCTGGCCAGCTTCAAGGGCAAGGTGATGTTGGTGGTGAACGTCGCCAGCCAATGCGGCTACACCTATCAGTACGAAGGCCTGCAGGCGCTATACCTGAAGTACAAGGACCAGGGCCTAGTAGTCGCCGGCTTTCCTGCCAATAATTTTGGCGCGCAGGAGCCGGGCTCGAACGCCGAGATCGGCGCGTTCTGCAAATCCAAATTCGGCGTGACCTTCCCGATGTTTTCGAAGATCTCGGTAAAGGGGAGCGACAAGGCTCCGCTGTATCAGTTTCTGACGGACTCGAAAGCGAATCCCAAGACCGGCGGCGAAATTCCGTGGAACTTCACCAAGTATCTGGTGGATCGCGACGGCAAGGTGCTGGCGAGATTTGATGCGCCGGTAGAACCCGAATCAATAGAGCTGACCTCGGCGATCGAAGCCGCGCTCAAGAACAAATAGTCAGCCCTACATCGTAATCAGGGCAGCCATCAGCTCGATGCCGTCCCACAGGTTTTGTAAGCGTAGGTTTTCGTTATAGCTGTGCTGGTTGTTGTCGTGGTTACCGATGGGAATCACGATGGTTCGCGTGCCCAGCGGGCGTTCGACGCTAGTCAGGGGCAATCCTCCACCCATGTTCGGAAGCTTCACGGCCGGACCACGCGCGCTCTCGACCACGCGGATTACTTCCTGCGAAATCGGCAGATCCATGGACGTGCGGGTCGCAGCTTCGTAGCGGCCAGCGATCACCATCGCAACCTTCGGATGGGATAAGCGCATCTCGCGCGTGGGCTCCTGATCCACGACGAAGAATCCCTGCTTACGGATGTGCTCGATCACCCGTTCCGCGGTGGTGCGAGGGTCCATGCCCTTTACTAGACGCACGTCCATGGTGGCGGTGGCAGTGGCGGGAATCACGTTCGACGCCTGCGCACCGATACGCGAACTGGCCATACCGCGGATATTAAGGGATGGCAGAGTAATGAGCTCGGTGAGTTTCTTGCCCCCACCTTCGGTTGAATCCAGCCAGAACTCGCGCATGAGGTCCGCGTCAATATCCGGAGCTTCCGCGATGGCTCGCTTCTCGATCTCACTCAGCGGCTCGACTTGATCGTAAAAATGGTCTACTAGAACGTGTCCGTTCTCGTCCTTCATCGAAACTAATAGGCGGGCCAGCAGCAGCGCGGGATTGGGAGCCCAATTGCCATAGTGGCCGCTATGCAGTTCGCCACGCGCGCCGTAGACAGTTACGTCGATTCGCGTCGCGCCGCGCGCGCCGAAAGCTATCAACTGACGGCGAGTTTGATGAAGCGGCCCATCACACATCAGCCATAAATCGCCCGAAAAGAGCTCTTTATTGGCTGCGAGGGTCTTCTCGAGATTCGCCGAGCCCGCCTCTTCTTCTCCTTCGAAGGCAAACTTGATGTTGGATTTGGTCTTGATTCCCGCGGCGCGGATGGCATCCACCGCCGTAAGCATCGCGATGATGGGAGCTTTATCGTCGGCCGCGCCTCGCGCATACATGCGCCACTCGGGATCGAACGGATGGCCGGCGGCCGGCAACGGAATTACCTGCCCGTCGCGTTCGAGCGTCTTGTCGCGCAACGATGGCGTGAACGGCGGAGTGGCCCATTCCTTGGGGTCGAGCGGCTGCCCGTCATAATGCGCATAAAGAACGATGGTTCGAGTGGCCCCGGGAGTTTTGATTTCGCCGAACACGATGGGATTGCCGCCAGGGACCGATACCAGCTTGGCGGCGATGCCGCGCTTCTCCATCATCTGTGCGATGGCCTCAGCGTTGCGCTGGATATTAGCGTGATCGGCGGCAATGTTGGGTATCGCGAGCAACGCCACGAATTCGTCCATGATGGCGCGCTCGTGCTGTTGACGCCACTGGCGCGCCGCCTGCGCCGCTGGATTGGCGGGAGTCTGGCCGAGTGCCGTTATAGCGATCAAAAAAACCGGGAAAGCGTAGCGCTTCATGCGCACCTCATGCTCAGTCTACAGTTTTTCCGCGATCGACTTGGCTTGCAGAAACTGCAACAGGTAGTCAGGGCCGCCAGCCTTTGAATCCGTACCGGACATGTTGAATCCGCCAAAGGGATGCGCGCCCACCATCGCGCCAGTGCATTTGCGATTGATGTAGAGGTTGCCCACGAAGAATTCCTGGCGGGCGCGATGAATGGTCTCGGGGTTGCGCGAATACATGGCGCCAGTGAGGCCGTATTCGGTGTCGTTCGCCAGTTCCAGCGCATGGCCGAAATCGCGCGCGCGCGAAACACTTAGCACCGGTCCGAAAATCTCTTCCTGAAAAATGCGCGCTTTGGATTCGACGCCCGCGAAGACCGTCGGCTGCACGAAATAGCCATCGCCCGGAAGGACGCCGCCGCCCGCAATCAGCCGCCCTTCGCCGCGCCCGATTTCGATGTAATCGAGAATAGTCTTACGCGCGCCCGCGCTGATCACCGGCCCCATGAAATTCGAACGGTCTTCGGGAGCGCCAACCTTGAGAGCCGAGACCTTGGCTTCCAGTTTTTCGACGAACTCGTCATAGACCGGATCATCGACAATCGCCCGCGAGCAGGCAGAGCATTTCTGCCCCTGATAGCCGAACGCCGATTGCACGACGCCTGCGACTGCGCTATCCAAATCGGCCTCGCGATCCACAATAATGGCGTCTTTACCGCCCATCTCGGCCACCACGCGCTTGATCCAGATCTGGCCTTTGCGGGGCTTCGCGGCCAATTCATTGATGCGCAGGCCCACTTCGCGCGAGCCGGTGAAGGAAACGAAGCGGGTCTTGGAATGCTCGACCAGAAGATCGCCGATGACGGCGCCGCTGCCGGTGCACAGCGCCAGGCTGCGTTGCGGGAACCCGGCTTCGTGCAGAACTTCGACGAACTTGGCAGCAACTGTCGGCGTTTCGCTCGACGGCTTGATCACCACGGTATCGCCCGCCACCAGCGCGGCCACCGTCATGCCCGCCAGAATCGCCAACGGAAAATTCCACGGCGGGATGATGACGCCCACGCCCAGCGGAAGATAGACCAGGTCGTCACGCTCGCCAGGCATTTGCACCACGGCTTCGGGAGCAGCGAAGCGCACCATCTGCCGTGCGTAGTATTCACAGAAGTCGATGGCTTCAGCGACTTCGGCCTCAGCTTCGGGCCAGGTCTTACCGGCTTCGACGACCAGCCATGCGTCGAATTCCAACTTGCGCGCGCGAAGCATGGCGGCCGCTCCCGTGAGCAAGCGCGCGCGCTCCACCGGTGAAGTCCGGCCCCAAACGGACGCGTACGCGTGGGCATCTTCGATGGCGCGATTCGCCAGCTCCGCGGTGGCCTTGTGATGCCGACCCACAACTTCAGAGGGCCGGGTGGGATTGACGCTGATCAGCAGATCGCCGGTGCGGTGCGCGGCGCCCGCGATCCAAAGGTCATAATCGCGTCCCAACTGTGAGCGCACCAGGCTGAGCGCGGATTCAGCCTTCGCCCACACTTCGGGCGCAGAAAAGTCCGCATAGACTTCGTTGACGAAAGGTGTCAATCTACCCGCTCTGCCAGCTAGCCCTTCACCATGCTGCGGCCCTTCTCAAATAGCTCGGCTGCGTCGTCGGCCACTTTGCGGCCCTTCTCGAACAGCTCCCGGCTTTTTTCGAGCAGATCGCTTCCCTGATCCTCCAGGGCTTCGCGGCCTTCGGCCAACTTGCGCCCGAGCAAGCGCCGTGTTCTATCGCCCGATTGCGGGGCGTACAACAGCGCAACACTGGCGCCAGCCGCCGCGCCGATCAGAAACCAAACTAAACTTTCTCCGTTATTTCTAGGCATACTTCCATTCTACGGAGTATCCTCAGGGAATGGTATCTGACAACAACCCATCCAACGAACCCGGCCTGGTGACGGTCTTCCGCCTGGCGGGTGGCGGTATCGAAGAAATGGAAGTGCTCACGGTGCGGCAACTGCTCGAATCGAACGGCATCGAGACGGTGCTAGTGGGCGACAGCCCGCTGCCGAATCTAGCGGAGGAAATCCGCGTAGCCGAAGAAGACGCCGAGCGCGCCCGGCAATTGATCGCCGACGCTCTCGCCGCCGGACCCGCGGGCGCTGCCGAAGCAGAAGCGGAATCGGAACGCTAGTATTCGGAGCGGTTCGGCGCGTGGTAATCTGGTCCACCGTGGTTGAGCGGTTCTGGGGAAAGTTTGAGTAGAGGAAACATGAGCAAATCTTCGGTCATAGGAATGCTGCTGGGGTTCGCACTGGCAGCGGCGGCACAGAACGCGCCCAAGTTCGCAGTCGATCCCTCCTGGCCCAAGCCTTTGCCGGCGGGCTGGATCGTGGGCCAACTGGGAGGCGTGTGCGTGGATTCGCACGATCACATTGTGGTGGTCAATCGACGCAATATCACCGACGAAGAAAAGGAAACGTCGCAACAGGCGCCGCCGATCCTGATGTTCGACACCACCGGCACGCTGGTCAAGTCATTCGGCGACCCCGACACGGTTCCGAATTCCATCCACGGCTGCGCCTTTGATCGCGAAGACAATGTATGGGTGGGCGGAAATCTCGACGGTATCATTCAGAAATACAGCCACGACGGAAAGATGCTGATGCAGATCGGCGCGCGAGGGCTGGTGGATTCCACCGACGGCACTGAAAAAGGCAAGCCGCTGAACGCAGCGCACGACCGCCTATATAATCCCGCGGGCATCGTCGTCGATCCCGGCAACGGCGATATTTATGTGTCCGACGGCTACGGCAACCGCCGGGTGGTGGTGTTCGACAAGACCGGGAAATTCCTGCGCCAGTGGGGCCGCCAGGGAACCGCGCAGGAGGCCGAAGACGGCGTCCCCGGCGTGTTTTCACACTACGTGCATTGCATCAACATGAGCCGCAGTGGCCTGCTGTATGTCTGCGACCGCTCGGGCGATCGTGTCGAAGTCTTCGACAAAGAGGGCAAGTTCCTGCGCAACATCTGGATCAGGACCGGAACGCCCAAGCTTCCCGATCCGCGCGGCACGGTCTGGTGGGTGGCGTTTTCGCGCGACCCGCAGGAGAAATACTTATACGTGATGAACGGCCGCAATGAGGTGGTGACCATTGTCGAGAATGAAAGCGGCAAGATCCTTTCGACCTTCGGCCGTCCCGGGCACCAGATCGGCGACTTCACCCACGGCCACACCATCGCCGTCGATTCCAAGGGCAATCTTTACGTCGCCGAAACCGACTACGGGCGGCGCGTACAGCGTTTCAAGCCGGTAAATTGAAAAAATAGGGACGGAGCCTGATATTATTCCGAAACGACACCGTTCCATTACGGGTGAATAATCAGGCTCCGTCCCTATTTTTTCGTCAGGGCCTCCAGCACTTCGGCGGCGTGGCCGACGGGCTTGACCTTGGCGAAAATCTTGGCGATCTTGCCCTTCTCGTCGATCACGAAGGTGGTGCGCTCGATGCCCATGTACTTGCGCCCGTACATGCTTTTTTCCTTCCACACGCCGTAAGCTTGGGCGATGGCGTGGTCCGGATCAGCGACGAAAGCGAACGGCAGACTATACTTCTCGGCGAATTTGGCTTGGGCCGCGGGCTTATCGGGCGAGATGCCGACGATCATCGCGTTCTTTTTGGTGAAAGTCTTCTGAGCGTCGCGGAACTCGCAGGCTTCCTTGGTGCATCCCGGAGTATCCGCCTTGGGGAAGAAGAACAGCACCACACGCTGGCCCTTCGCATCCGCCAGCGAAAATTCAGAAGTTTTAATGTTGGGGGCCTTGTCACCCACTTGGATCGGCATACGTCAAGATTGTAGACTAGTAACCATGAAAAAAGGAATCCTCACACTCGCGAGTTTAGGCCTGCTGCTGGCGGTTGGCCTCCCTTTGACCGCCGCCGACCCGGACGCCAAGAAAGGGGAAGCCGCGTTTGAGAGCTGCGCGCCGTGCCATAACGCGGACTCCACCGACGTCAAGGTCGGGCCGGGCCTAAAGGGCCTGTTCATGCGCGAGAAACTGGTGAACGGCAAGCCGGTGAATGAGGCGAACGTGAAAGCGCTGATCACCGAGGGCAGCGGCGCGATGCCTCCGTTCGGCGACGCGATCAGCTCCGAAGATAAAGACAACATCATCGCGTACCTGAAGACGCTCTAAGCGAAAGTGTACAGATTCAACCAACGCCGGCTCCGCCATGGTGCGTGAGCCATTTATGCGGGAGCGTTGGCGTCAATGCTAAAGTAGTTTCAGTCCTTCCAACAAGTCCCCATCGTCTAGTCGGCCTAGGACATCGCCCTTTCACGGCGGTAACGGGGGTTCGAATCCCCCTGGGGACGCCAAATCAATGCTTAGTGGCTTCCGATTTTGGGGTCACAAATAAGGCCGAATCTACGTCGGGCCGCTCGTGCCAACAAATCGTTGCCATTGGTTGCCGTCAAGACACAACGCCAAAAAATGAGGCTACCATTTGCCGACCACCGGCACGTCACCCGAAATTCCTCCAAAAGGAAAGGCGAGATCTAGTCCTGGCCCAATCCCATCAAATTGGTGATTCCCGTTGGCGTCCAACACCCAGAAGAATCCCTGGCGGAAAACTCCCACTTTGCTCGTGCCGTCTCCGTTCCAATCGCCGACGACCGGCACATCGCCAGCACCCCCCCAAACGGGAAAGCCAAATCCTGGCCCACCCCGGTCCCGTCAAATGTCCCATTACCGTTGGCATCTAGGATCCAGTAAAAGCCCTGCCGCACTAGTCCGATCTTGGTCGTGCCCGTACCGGTCCAATCGCCGACGACCGGGACATCGCCTACCGCACCTCCAAACGCATAGGTTGTGTCGATGCCTTGTTCGAACACGCCGTTCCCGTTATAGTCCAGAATCCAGAAGAACCCCTGCCGGAATAAGCCCACTTTGGTGCGGCCATCGCCGTTCCAGTCGCCCACCACCGGCACATCTCCCGCTTGCGTCCCGACGCCAAGGTTGTACACGGCATCGCCGGCGTCAAACTGCTGGTTCCCATTGGAATCGAGAATAAACAGCCCATTGCTCGGACGGTAAACCCCCACCTTTGTCCGCCCATCGCCGTTCCAATCTCCGGTGATCGGTATATCTCCCGCAACGCCTCCAAACGCGAATGCGTGATCGGGCGGTTGGTTGAACTGCTGGTTTCCGTCCACATCCTCCAGCCAGTAAAAGCCCGAGCGGAAGATGCCAACTTTTGCCGTTGTCAGGGTTGTAAAAGACCAAATTGCCGACGCATTCCCGCCAGAGCCGTTCTGGGCAACGATCTTCCAAAAATACTGTGTGGAAGTTGCAAGCGGAGCCGGAGTGTAGGTCGTCGTCGCGACGTTCGTTACAAACGGCGGCGGGTTTGAGGTGCCGAAGTATACATCATAGGAAGTCGCGCCCGTCGAATAATTCCACGTCAAACTAGTGGACACCGGTACCGCATTCGCTCCGTTCGCCGGTGAGACCAGTGCCGGCACCGGGTCGTTTGAGGTCGTGGTGGGATCGATGTCATATGCAGGCGGTGAGCCGCCGCCAAACGCGCTCACTTGGTTGATTACCGCCGAGGGCGCATTCATCGCGACGTTTACGGTCAAGGTGATAACTGGATAACTTGCTGCGACGCCCAGCAAGTCGCTCCGCGTGCAAGTAAGCGTACCGAGCACACAGTTCCATCCGGTGCCGGACATCGCGGTCGCAGTTAATCCGGCGGGAAGGGTGTCAGTGACCGTGACGGTTCCCGCAATGACGCCGGGGCCGTTGTTCTCGACTTCGATTGTGTATTTCGCGGGGCCGCCTACCGCGAAGTTACCTGGGTGCGTACTGATCACGCTCAGGACTGGAGAGAGGATGCCCAGTAGCACGGTCACGTTGTTGGTTTGGTTATTGACGATCGCAAGATCGGTCCGTCCGTCTCCGTTAAAATCGCCGGCTATCAGCCCTCGCGGCGATGAACCTATCGCGTAAGAAGTCGCCGTCTGCAACGTGCCATCGCCATTACCGAACAGGACGCTGATGGTATTGTTGCTGTTCGCCGTAACGACATCGAGTTTGCCATTGCCGTTCACGTCGGCGATAACCACGCCGGTGGGTGAAGAGCTGCCCACTGTGTATTGGATGGAGGGTTGGAACGTGCCGTCTCCGTTTCCAAGCGCGATGTAGTTCGTTCCCACCACATCCAACTTCCCGTCCTCATTGATATCCACGACCACGGCCGGTCCGTAGAGTCCCGAGTATTTAGATTGGAAGGTGCCATCTCCCACTCCGAGGTATGTGTAGCCATTAATAATGAGATCGGTCTTACCGTCTCCATTAAAATCTCCCGCGACGACCGCGTTCCCGCAACAAAAAGATCCGCCGGGCATAGTGTAAAAAGTCCCGTCCCCATTGCCGAGGAGAACACCAGTGTTCGAATAAGAGCCGGCAACGACTAGATCTGCTTTCCCGTCTCCATCAAAGTCGCCGACGATCAAGGTCGCAGGCGAGTTGAACGTCGCGATGCTGGTGGCGGGCGCGAACGTCCCGTCTCCGTTGTTCAGGAGAATGCTCAGCGTGCTGCTCCCCTGATTGGCGACGGCAAGATCGGCTTTGCCATCGCCATTGAAATCTCCAATCGCCACGCTGACGGGTTGCGTGCCAACCGTATAGTCTGTTTTGGTTTGAAATGTGCCGTCGGCATTACCCAACAGCACGCTCACGGTATTGTTTGCGGTGACCAAATCCAAATTTCCGTCCCCGTTGAAGTCGCCGGCGACTACCGCCACGGGTCCGGCACCCGTGGCATAGCTGGACGGCAGAGCAAAGCCACTGGCGGGGGTGGCAGTTACCGTAAAAGCGTGAACGGAGGAACTACTCGGCCCATGTGTGGAATCGCCGTTATAAGTCGCCCATAGTTGGTTCAAGCCAGACGATAAAATGCGAATCGTTGAGCTGGCCTGGCCGCCCGCGATGGTAGCACTCTCCAGGAAGGCGCCGTTATTGTAAAACGCGACGGTACCTGTTGCACCGCTGGTCACGGCCGCGGTCAGCGACACCGGTTGGCCTAGAACCGATGAGCTCGGCGATAAGGTCAATGATGTGGTGGTCGCCAGAACAATGTTCGTGGGATCATTTGCCATATTCACTACGCCTCCGCACGAGACTGAAGCCTGATTAGTAATCAGGGACGGAGAAAGGTTTGCGGCCACGGTCACTGCCATTGTGATCGCGGGGAAGCTGGTGGCGGTGCTGAGTCCATCCGAACGCGTGCAGGTGAGCGTTGCGAGCGTACATGTCCAGCCGCTGCCGCTCAGGGCGGTCGCCGTCAGTCCGACAGGCAAAGTGTCAGTGACCGTGACCAGACCCGTTGCTGCCGTAAAGGCATGTTGGGTAATGGTGATCTGGTAGGTTCCAGTCTGCCCTGCGGTGAACCTACCTCTATGGCTTGATGTGACACCTAGCCCGGAAAACTGTCCTCCCAAGAACACATCAATTGTGCTGGCCGATAGATTGGCGACCGCCAGATCGGGCTGGCCATCCCCATTGAAGTCGGCTACCAAAATGTTTCCGTTGACTCCATCCGTGGGGAGCGACAGGCCGGACTGAAAGGTCCCATCTCCGTTGCCGAACACGATGATGGCTGCATTGCTGTAGTAAGGCCTGTACGCCACGTCCAGCTTTCCATCTCCATTGAAATCGCCCGTGAACATTAAGTACCAAGGCGACAAGACGTTGCTTAGAACGGAGGAGATGGGGGCTCGCAAGCTTCCGTCGCCATTACCGAGTAGAACGGCAACTCCGTTATAGTAGTCGATCACGACATCCGGTTTGCCGTCACCGTTGAAGTCTCCTACAGTGAGAGCGCTGACGTTGGTGATGGTGATGGGATAACTGACCGGTAATTGGAAACTCCCGTCGCCGATACCCAATGCGACAGTTACGGCAGTCCCGGATGATCCGACTACCAAATCCAGTTTGCCGTCACGATCGAGATCCGCCAGAGCCCAGAAACCAGCCTGAAGGCCAGTGATCCCCACACTCAAAGGTGCTTGAAACGTCCCGTCTCCATTGCCCAATAGCACGCTCAGCCCGTTGTTACCGATGCCGATCAAATCAAGTTGTCCGTCGCGGTCGATGTCCGCGACCTTCAAATCGTAAATGTTTACGGCGGTCACCTGCGGCGTTTGAAAGGTCCCATCCCCTCTGCCTAAAAGGACGTAGATGCTGCTGCTGGTGACGACAACATCCTCGTTGCCATCGCCATTGAAGTCTCCCACCACTACTCTGTTCGGAGAATACCCAGCCGGGAGAACCGCGTAGCGCGCCGCCGGCTGGAACGTTCCGTCGCCGTTGCCCAGCAAGACGCTTACGTCTCCCGTCCCGGAGTTGGCGCTCACCATGTCGGGTTTGCCGTCCCCATTGAAGTCTCCCACGGCTACCCACACGGGTTGGCTGTTTGGGCCGCCTACGCTATACCCGACTGGGGATTGCCACCCATTGGGCGGCACGGCGTCAATCGTCTGGACCCATGCTGGTGAAGTACTCGGGCCGTAGGTAGAGTCGCCGTCAAAGCGCGCGGTGAGGGAACGCGAGCCCGAAGCCAGCAGGCTAGTGGACAGGGTGGCGTGTCCCCCGGCGAGCATTGCGACGCCTAGCACAGCGGCGCCGTCATAAAATGTCACCTTCCCGGTTCCCGAGCTAACCGTGGCCGTGAGGGCAACCGGGTGACCTAGCACCGATGGGTTGGGTGAGGCGGTTAGGCTGGTCGTGGTGGCCAGATGGACTAGAACCGTGTCCGTTGCCGTATCGTTGGTCACGTTTCCGTCACTACCGCCGGACACCGTCGCGGTATTGGACGCGTTCCCGGTGACACCGCCGGCTACGTTTACCGTAATTTTGATTGCGGGGTAGCTGGCACCTGGGGCAAGCGGGTCGGAACGCGTGCAAGTGGTTGTCGCAAGGACGCAAGTCCAGCCGCTGCCGTTGATACCAGTGGCGGTGAAGACCTGGGGGAAGGTCATCCACCACCCCCACGGGGCCGCTGGCGGTGATATCACCGACATTGCTGACGGTCAAACTATAGGCCGCACCTAACTGCCCCTGGGTGAAGCCATTTCCATGCCCAATCGCAATCGCCAAGTCGGGTACGGCGCCACCCAACAGCACACTGACGTTGCCCGTGGAGGTATTCGCTACGGCTAGGTCCGTTTTCCCATCGGCATTAAAATCTCCCACGACGGCAGAGAAGGATGATGAAGCAACTGTGTAGTTTAAGACCGCCTGAAAGGTCCCGTCGCCGTTGCCAATGGACACACCTACCATCGAATAATTGGAGGAATTAGTCGCCAAATCCAGATTGCCATCCCCGTTGAAGTCTCCCACGGCCAAGCCTTGCGCATATGGAACCCCGGGAGAGGTTAATGCGGGCTGAAATGTTCCGTTTCCGTTGCCCAACAACGCGACAACCGAGGTGTAGTAGTACTGAGGGCTGACCAAGTCCAAGATTCCATCGCCATCAAAATCCCCGACCGCAAGAACCTGCGGATACGGCCCTGCGTTGTAATTCAAGGCAGCCTGGAAGGTCCCATCCCCGTTACCGAGCAGGATGCCGACCGAGGCCGCACCGGGCGTTGCGAAAGCCAAATCCGGTTTGTTGTCGCCATTGAAGTCGCCAACGGCTACAGAGGAGGCGTAACCTGGTGCCGCATAGTTAACGGCGGCTTGGAAGGTCCCATCGCCGTTGCCCAGCAACACACTCAAAGCACTGGAGTTACTAACCGAGTTCCCCGACGCGAAATCCGGTTTTCCGTCACCGTTAAAGTCGCCCACCGTCAATGCTAGTGCAACTACGGAGTTGGAGGAACTGGTCGTGACACTAACGCCAGTCTGGAACGTCCCATCGCCATTTCCGAGTATAATGCGGATTACATTGGTGCCGGAATTAGCGACCGCGACGTCAGCCTTGCCATCGCCATTGAAGTCCCCCACAGCAAGAGCACCGGGAGTGATTCCTAATGAAGAATTCATCGGAGCCTGGAAGCTCCCGTCGCCGTTGCCTAACAGAACGCTGACGCTGCCTCCGTTAGAGTTGCTAACGATCAGGTCGGGCTTGCCATCGCCATTGAAGTCTCCGACCGCCATACTTCTGGGGCCGGCGCCAGTTGGATAATTGACAGCAGCTCGAAGCCCGAGGGAAGTCCCCGCGATTACCGATTGGGACACTGCTATGGAGTTGCTGGGGGAATAGCTGGCGTCGCCCCAGTAATGAGCTTGTAAAGATCGTGTCCCCGACGGCAGCAGCACCGTGGTCAGTGTTGCCTGTGTGCCGGTGAGCGCGGCCACGCCCAGAACCGTGGCGCCGTCATAAAATGTCACTTTGCCGGTCGCGCCCGCGGTGACCGTGGCCGTCAGAATCACGGGCTGTCCATAGCCGGCCGGATTCGGCATGGAAGAAAGGCTCACCGAACTCGGGGCTTGACCTAAGGCAACGGCCCCCACCAGGAGCGCGCAACATAAAACCAGAACGCTGCGGCGTAAATTTGACAAGGGCGATTAGTTTACCATAGATTTGTGACATTTACGACAATTTCGTACGGGCGAGAACCGCAATAGTACCAACAAACTCATCAATATAGCGACGAATAGTCGCGTTGTGGTCCGCAAAACATTCTGTCCGTTGCTACGCAGAGTCTTTTTCAGGGAATATTCGCGTACTACCCCGTCGACCACTTGCGTCGACTTGACTCCATAACCAGTGGGAAGCCCGTTCCCATGGATGGTCGTCGGAACCCTAGTTCGGCGGCTGTATCGTGAGGTTCGGAAGCCGAACGCTACTCGCGTCTGATATCGATATGACCATTCTCATTTCAGAGTGAAGTTGACGTCAATTTGTGTAATCACTTCGACCGCCTCACCATTAAGGAGGGTGGGCCGGTAGACCCATTGCTTCACCGCGGCGCCCGCGGAATCGGCCAGCACCGGTGGACCGCTCGTATACTTTAGGTTCAGTATCCGTCCATCCTTGCCGATATGGGCGGTGAATCGCACTGTCCCCTGAATACGGGTCGACTTTGCAATCTGCGGGTAAATGGGGATCACTTTCTTAATTAGGTTGGCCTCCTGTATATTACTTGCGACCCGAACCTGTTGCTGCACGGCCCCATCTTTGGCCGGCGGCGGTAAAGTTGCCGCGAGCGGTGCTGGCAGCCCCACCTGCGGCATAACCGGTCCGTTCGTGAAAGTCGGTGGCGCATCAACAATGGCACGCTGTTCGGTGTTTCGTTGAGCGGCCGGCGGAACGAATATTCGGACGTTAGGTTGGCTAGGTTGTGGAACCTGTACTGCCGCCACTTGATTCGGAATGCTTTGCGGTTTCGCCGTGGCAGCCTGCTCGCGGGGAGTCTGCGGCGGCGGCGGCGTCAGCGGTTGGGAGGTAACCGGGGATTGCAACGCCAGGACAGATTCTTTGACGATTGCGCCGGAACCGTCAACAATTTCGAGATCGAATTCAATACTTTCCGCCGCCGACTGGTAGGTTAAATGCCCGGTCTTCAACTGCGCTGCTTCGAGCGCCAAAGTCCGTGGTTTTTGGTTATGCTCTGTAATCACCAGGTGTCCATCACGCGCTTGGGCGATAGAGGTGCTCTGTGGATTCCAGCGAACGTCAATCAGGCCTTTCCCCAGAGGTTCGACCCGGACTTGCAGAGGAGTTTCGACCCGGACCGGCATAGGAACGTTGTCCTTTGGCGCTGATGCCGCCACTCTCGGAGCTTTCGAGGAATGCGCTCGGGTCACAAATGTGAAAACTCCAACCGTTGCTATTACCGCTCCAATGACCAGACTGATTACTAAGCGGGTCCGCGGAATGTTGTGGGTCTGGCTGTTGCTAAAACCGTCACCGGACGGGGCTGCGATCGATGCAACTGGTTCCGGCATAAGTGACGCGGTTTCAGGCAAGCTGACTTGAATCGGAGCGACTTTCTGCGGAATATTCACAGAAAGGTTCTCGTATTGCTCGGCTGGACCTGTGGTAAGGTTCGTTTTCCCAGTCGGAAACTGGTCTATTACGGGCGTCGCTGGGGTAAGTCCGGACCGCGAAATTGCCGAGCGATTCTCCTTTACCGCGGCGAACAGCGCTAGCCGGGACTCCACTATATTGGCTGGCGGACTTGTGACGGCCGCAGGGCGATCAGCATGGGGCTCGAGCGCTCCGGTGCTCGATTGGTTCGCGTCGATTGCGGCGGCAGCGTTCGTACCCTGTGCCAGACGCTCCGCTTCGGGTTCGGCGGAACTTATGGTAGCCCGCATGAGCGCGGCCAGGTTTTCCTCGCTCACGGCGACGGGCGACGGTTGGCTGTTAGTATTTTCGAGGTCGAGGCCCGTGGAGTTAGTCGACTTGGGCTCCGCATCTGACATGGCAAATCCCCCAAAGCATTCGGCAACCTAAGGTGCGCATACTCTGAACACCACTTGCTCTACCTAGCATCCCTTTGATCGGCCTTTGAGAGCCAATACTTTAGCGGTCAAACTAAGGCCCGGCAGAGTTTGACCGCTAAGGTAACCGGCATCAGCTCGCCGGTCTCCCTTCTGAATTCAGTAAGCTGAGAGATGTGTACCCCCAAGGTCGTCCGCGATTTAGGCAGGTAAATACTAGTAAGACTTCTACCGATCAATCGACTCGCTGCTGCAATGTCGACTATTTTCAACCTGCTTAATTCAGGGCCTTTCCTCATCTGAACCGAGATTCTCTCAGCTATCTGCGAGTGTGATAGCGTTAAGCAGCCTCGGAAGAAGGCCGAACGCAATGAAACTCAATACGAAAACGGCATTCATCGTTCCGCTACTCGCCATGACTGGAGGGCTTCAGGGTCAGGTGCGAATGCGTGCGGGGCTTTGGGAAAACACCGTGACTTCAAATGGAAGCACGGCCACGCGCAAGGGATGCATTACGCCCGAACAGGAGGAGCATACCAAAGGCTCCGTTGACTCCATGCGCGAATCCTTTGAAAAAGCGCTCGCGAGGAGTGGAGCTTGCAAGCTCAAGGAATTCACCGTGACCGGAGCCACCCGCACCGAAGTCATGGTATGCGGCAAGACCACGATCAAGAATTCGACAACATTTCATGGCGACTCCTTCGAGACCGTCGGTACGTCGACAACGGCGGAAGGCGTCAAATCATCCTTTATCAAAGGACGGCGTATTGGCGATTGTCCGGCCGGAGGCGCCCAGTGAAGAGGCTCGCAGTTGTGTTGAAGAATTGCAAAAGGAAAGTTTTGATGCGAAAAATCTCGTTGCTACCGGTTGTAGTGATCATCTTCATGGCTGCGGGTGCTGCTCCATGCCGGGCGCAAGACTTTAAACCGTATCCTGGTTCGAAAGTGGATGAAAAGGCGAGCCGCGAGGCCTCTGCCACTGTCCCTGGCAAAGAATCACAGGTATACACCACCACGGATGCGCTCGACAAGGTGAGTGCGTTTTACAAGGGCCTCTACAAAGAGATCACGATGCGGAGCTCGGGTCCAAAGCTGCCTTCCGGAGAACAGGTTCGATGGGTCTTTTTTGCCATCGACGGAGGAACATCGTTGGCACAGTCCAAATATTGGATGAAACTCCAACGGCCCTACGTTGGGGGGACCGACGGTAAAGACGTGCGGGACATTACCGTTATCCAGACCGTACGAACGAGGTAACGACGCGCATGGTGGGCGCGATCCGGTGCTGGAAGAGAGGATCGGCCCTCGTGTACTCCTACTCCACCTCCCTGGGCGGCAGGTGGGCTTAAGAATCTAGAGCTATCCAAAGCAGACTGACTACCCATCGCCGCCCGACCAGTTTTGGTCACTCGAATCGAGCCTTGCCGAATGCGGCATCTAAGGTCACTTCGGGGTCCGGCAACCATAGAAGCGCTGCCATCCGCTGGCGGTTGGTCCTGGATGACGGCGCATCGGACTCAATCCCCCAGTGGTGGGCAACTGAACGGACCCGCTCGTGCATATGACTATCCCCCGGTTCAATATGTCTCACGATGTCATCAACCTTTCGGATGGGTCCGAGGCATTTCGCCACAGGCTCCGTGTCATTGCACTCCAAGTCGCGGTAATTCTCTGTCTGGCCGGTGGGGCCGCAGGTTCGTCATCCGCAGCTGTGCAAGTGATCGTTTCGAATGAAACGGTGCCGCCCGGCGGTACGGTACAGCTTAAGTTCTCTCTTTCCCAGCCAATTCTCATCGCGAGCGGCGAGTTGGCGATGGATCTCGATCCTACCGTATTCGGGTCCGCCACATCGGCCTCGGTATTCGGCGCGAATGGCGACGCCGCCGGCGTTGCTCAGATCCAAGGTTTACATGTGGACGTGCGCTTCTCGTCGCAAAACGGAGGCATTGGCCGTTTGTCTGGGGTCCCGATTGTAGTGGTGACTGCGAGGATACTGCCGACCGCCGTGGCGGGGAAAATCACCAGCGTAACGGCCGATCCCAGCGGTTCGCCGTGGTTGGGCTTGAGCATGCCAAATCCGAATGGCGGAATAATTCTGCCACCACCCTATTCAGTCTCCGTCAGCCCCGGCACAGTGACCATTGGAGGCACACTCTCAATCTCCAGCATCACGCCAGGCGGCGGTGTACTGCCGGGCGGCACAGTAATTCAGATTCAAGGAACGGGATTCAACAGCGCGACCACAGCGCAGATCAATGGTGCGAGTGTGGCCTCGGTGCAAGTCGCGGGACCGCAAATGATGTCGCTGACTCTCGGCGGGCCCACCGAGCTCACTGGGAAGCGAATTGGCGTCACGAATCCCGACGGGTCCGAAGTGGATACCTTCGCCTTTGCACCCGCGGCCCCCGTCAGTTCGCCGGGTACGCCACTGGACGGCACAATACCGATTTTGCCGCTGCAAGAATATACGGCGATTTATGCCACCGGCAATACTTTCGTGTCGATCCGGAATCCAAATGCCACAGCAGTGCAATTGGTCCTAGATACAATCTCGCCGAACGGGATTTTCCAAAATGAGCAACCGTTCACTATTTCCATGGGTGGTTCGCTGCTGTTACAAACCCCTAATCCTCAAGCTCCAACGGCTATGATGATCGCCTCGGCGCCGGTGCAGATTGTGCAGCTTACCGAGGTCTACTCAACTACGTCCGGAACTTACCAGTTGTCAGCATCGGCACCAAGTGAAGCAGTAGTTAGACGGCTCCAGGTTGCTGCAACCACGCAGGACACTCCACTGAACGCAGGCGCGCCGGACGCCCCAAGCTCGCTGAGCTGGGCGTGGCAAACAGGAACTTCTGCGCCGGAGGCTAAAACGATTGAGGTGGGTCTGCCTAAAGATCAGCCAAGCACCGATTATAAGGTTTCGGTTGCGACCTCTTCTGGTGGACCGTGGCTATCGGTGACACCGTCTGGAACCATCAAGTGTCAGCCAGGTGGAACGGTGGGCCAATATCCCGGCGGATGCGTCATTCTTGAGGCGTCCGTGAAACCTGGATCGCTCGCTCCTGGAATCTATCGGGGCGCCGTCACGATTACGCCGGTGGGCACTATTTTCCGCCCGGAAGTGGAGGCGGCAGTGATCCCGATCGCGCTTACCGTGACGGCCTCGCCGCCAACACAGATACTGTTCTCCACAGGTGTCTCATTGTCGGACCTCACTCCGAACACTTCGTACTCCGCCAGCGTCTCAGTCCCGCCGGGCATGTTTGCGGGACCCGTCTCGGTAAGTGTAGTTACCTACGGAAACGGCAACTGGCTTTCAGCGACTCCCAATAGCGCAATCGCCCCGACCTCCATAACTGTTGTGACGAATTTCACGGGCAGGAGTGTAAGGGCAGATGTAGTCGTAACCGGTTCGGGAAATACTCTGGTCATCCCGGTTACGGTATACCAGAGCAAACTCGGTTCGCTGCTAGAAGGGGGCGGGGTCGGGCACTTCGTAGTACAGGAGGGAGCCGGCCCGCCCCCGGCACAGATCGGGAGTGGGTTCTACTTCCAAAACTGCGTCAGCGCAATCTGTCCCGCCTCAGCTGGAAATGGAGAGGGCGTTCAACCGTTAAGATAACGGAGAGAACGCTTGAAGAAACCAAGGAAGCACTACACCGCAGAAGAGAAAGTCGCCATCCTGAGGCGGCATTTATTGGACAAGGAGCCGGTTTCGTCGCTGTGTGACGAACTGGGGCTACAGCCGACCGTGTTGTACCGCTGGCAGAAGGAGTTCTTCGAGAACGGGCCAGCGGCCTTCCACCACAAGAGCAGACCCAACCACCAGGCCGAGCAGGAACGCATCGAGTATCTGGAGAAAAAGATTCAGACCAAGGATGAGGTTCTGGCGGAGCTGATGGCGGAGCATCTCGCGCTAAAAAAAAGTCTTGGGGAACTCTGACTGGAGTCTGGGTTCCGCACGACGTGCGGGATCAGATCGTGGATTTTGTCCGGCGCTGGTCCGAGAAGGCCGGGATCGGCGCCGGACGGTTCATCGAGTGGCTCAGCATCCAAGCCAGCAAGTTCTATGACTGGCGGGAGCGATACGGACAAAGGAATGAGCACAACGGATGGGTTCCCCGGGACTTTTGGCTGGAGCAGTGGGAGAAGGAGGCGATCGTCGATTTTCATCTGAAGAATCCGCTGGAAGGTTACCGTCGGCTGACGTTTATGATGCTGGATCAAGACGTGGTTGCGGTCAGCCCGTCCAGCGTGTGGCGGGTGCTGGGACAAGCGGGGCTGTTGTCGAGATGGAAGGGCAAGCCGTCGAAGAAAGGGACGGGGTTCGAACAGCCGTTACAAGCGCATGGGCATTGGCACATCGATATTTGCTACATCAACATCAGCGGGACCTTCTACTATTTGTGCAGCGTGTTGGACGGCTACAGCCGCTTCATCGTGCACTGGGATTTGCGCGAGTCGATGAGAGAGACCGACATCGAGATCATTCTGGAGCGGGCCAAGGAGCAGTATCCGGAAGCCAAGCCGCGGATTATTTCCGACAACGGGCCGCAGTTTCTCGCCAAGGACTTCAAGGAGTTCATCCGCATCTCTGGCATGACGCACGTGCGGACTTCGCCGTACTATCCGCAGTCGAACGGGAAACTGGAGCGCTGGCATAAATCGCTGAAAAGTGAATGCATCCGGCCGGGAACGCCGCTGTCTCCGGAAGATGCTCGCCGCCTGATCCAGCAGTACGTGGATCACTACAACCAGGTGCGGTTGCACAGCGCCATCGGATTCGTGACTCCGGCGGACATGCTCGCGGGCCGGCAGACTGAGATCCACGTCGAGCGCGACGGGAAGTTGGAAGCGGCGCGCGCACAGCGTCAACTGCGCCGCCAGCAGGCCGCATGAAACACGGAGTTACAATGATTTTGCCAGGGGAAACGGAAGCGGGCTCTGCAGGGATGCAACCATGCCGAGGGATAAGCCTGGTGGGCTCATCGAGACGATGACCAGAGGCGCGGGAACCAACTTCTCGCGCTTCGTTCATCCATCATCGGATCGAAAGACCCAGATGCCTTGAAAATCCCCGCCCGAAGGGCGGAATTTACACTAACGGAAAACGCCTCTACTCCATTTCACGCTGAACCGGAACAAATCAAGTGTTTCTACGACTCATTTCCGGATCTGAGCTCGCTTGCGGTCTCCGTGCAGACCAACTCGGGCGGCAGCTGGCTGAGCGCGAGCATCTCGCAAGGAACCGTTGTCGTGAACGCCAACCCCGTGGGACTCGGCGTTGGCGTCTATCTCGGAGCGATGATGCTCACCGTGAGGGGAGGGTTTGAACAATTACCAGTCGTGTTGGTGGTGGAGGGTGGTTCGCCGCCGGCTTTAGTTGCCGGGGCTGGACTCGTGACCGCCCAGTATTTCGGGGCGGGAACGCATACGCTCGGCCGGCCTACATTCGCCACCTTCGTGCAAGATTTCTTTGTCTGCGTAGATTCGTCAGTCCCTCTCCCCTTCGACGTCCAGACATCGACGAACAATGGGGGAAACTGGCTTCCAGCTAGTCCCTCTTCTAGCAGAATCGCGCCGGCGTGCCTCGATTTTTCGCCGAATGCCTCATCTCTTGTGCCTGGATTCTACAGTGGGAACATCGTGTTCACGAGTGGTCAGCAGTCGGTTACGGTTCCAGTGTTGCTAAACGTGCCGGAGCCGTCGGCGTTGCCGTTCTTAGGCGCGGTCGTAAGCGCCGCTTCCGAAACCGTAGGCGCTCTCTACCCGGGTGAGGTTATCGCGATTCACGGGTTGAATCTTGGACCGACGGAGCCCGCATTCCCCAACGGCGTCAACGTTCTCATCGGAGGAATTTCTGCCTCCATCCTCGACGCTTCTCAAACGCTGATCGAGGCTGTAGTGCCTTACGAGGTCGCCCGCCAGCGCGATGTCACGATCCAGGTGCAGACCAATAGCGGCTCGACGTCGATATGGGATGTTCCGCTAGTGGCTTGCGCCTCCTCCGCGACGCCCACAAGTTTCCAGATTGGTGGATCGGGAGGTATGGTCACGGTTCGAGTACAGGCGGATACCTCCTGTTCGTGGACTGTGGCGAACCTACCCACTTGGGCTTCGGTTTCGGGAGCGGTTACCGGACTCGGACCCGCGAGCGTTGCATTGAACGTCTCAGCGAACAACGGCCAGCCGCGCAACGCAACGATCTCAATCGGTGGATTCGCGGTGCAACTGAATCAGGACGCAGGCAACGGCTGCACATATACACTGAGTCATGGTGGGCAGGCGTTCCCTGCGGGCGGCGGGACGGGAGGCCCCGCAATCGCTACGGCGTCGAACTGTCAGTGGACCATAGGAGTGCTGCCGCCATGGGTCATGCTCGCCAGCCCGTCGTCGGGCTCTGGTAATGCGATGGTGACCTTCCAGGTACTGCCAAACAGTGGAGGCGACCACGCGGGGTCCATCACGATCGGCGGACAGACGTTCACCGTCGAGCAGCAATCCTCCAGCATCAGCGGATTGTCATTCATCGGTTCGATGCCTCACATCGCGGCCGAGGAGAACTGGACGACGATGTTCACTTTGGTCAACAAGGGCGCGGTAACGGCGCTCGCGCGCCTGAGTCTGTTCGGCGATCCTAGCGGTTCGCTGACGCTACCGCTAGCGTTTCCGCAGCAGGCTGGCGCGTCCGGTCCGCTGCTGGCGGGTTCTTTCGACCGGACGATGGCCGCCAATGCTTCGCTGATCGTCGACACGGCGGGTGCCCAAGCTCCGCCAGTGCTGGTCGGTTCGGCGCAACTGGCGGCTACGGGTTCGGTGGACGGCTTCGCCATTTTCCACCACATTGTGACGACGCAGGAAGCCGTGGTGCCGCTTAAAACCCGTAATGCGAGTTCGTATCTTTTGGCGTTCGATAACACTGACGGCCTGGTGCTGGGGGTCGCGGTGGAGAACGTGTCGGCACAAAACGCCGTCATTGGAGTAGTGATTCGCGACGAAACCGGCGCAGACATCGGGTCCGGTTACTCTTACTTCCCGACCCCTATTTCGCTGGCGGGCAAGGGTCACACTTCCTTCGTACTATCGACTCAGTACCCGGTCACGGCGAACATACGCGGCACCATCGAATTCGATACGCCGGCCGGCGGCCAGATCAGCGTTCTGGGACTCCGCTTCACGCCACCCAACAACGCGCTCACGACGATTCCGGCGCTAGCCAACGTCGGAACCAATGGGGGAAGCATTGCCCATCTCGCTTCGGGTGGGGATGGCTGGGAGACCACATTCGTGCTGGTCAACACAGGTAGCAGTGCGGCGCAAGCCACTCTCAGCTTCTTCGCCGATCAAACCGGCGCTCCGTTGCCTTTACCGCTCTCGTTTCCGCAATCCGGCGGCGGCACTACCATGACGGTTCCTTCGTATACCACTCAACTGGCGGCTGAGGCGACCCTCGTGATCGTCAGTAGCGGAGCGCCGCAACTTCTCACAGGATCGGCGCAACTCAGCACCACTGGAAACATCAGCGGGTTTGTAATCCTCCGCCATAACAACCAAGAGGCAGTGGTGCCATTGGAGAGCCGTAACGCCAGCGCCTACATCCTGGCATTTGACAATACAGGTGGGACCTTCACGGGCGTTGCGGTGAACGCAGTATCCACGGGTCAGGTGAACATTCCGGTGACGGTTCGCGATGCCGCCGGCGCCACAATTGCGACGGACACGATCACCTTGAACGCGAACGGGCACTCTGCGTTTACTCTGGTGACCGACAAGTATGCGGCCACAGCCAACATACGCGGCACCATCGAGTTCGATACTCCCGCCAACGCTCAGGTCGGCGCGCTGGGGATCCGTATGCCCACCGGCGCTGCGCACACGTACACGACCCTTCCGGCACTGGCGAAATAGCCACTTGGACGTGTAACGCGCATCTCGGAGAAATGCCCGAATCCCGTTCCCTAAGAGTTACTGAAGGATCATCTCAACTTCAACGATCGGAAGGCCAATAAGTTTCCGAACAGTCACGTGGCTGCGTAGTCTACCTATATCGCACCCACTATTCACTCTCGATGTTCACTGCGTAGTAGGCTACCGTCTTCGTGGGGACTTCCTTGAACCAGTGGGGCGTCTTTGCCGGAATCGTAATCACGTCGCCTTTGCTCAAATGGTAGATCGTTCCGCCTTCGAGCGAGGGAGCACGCATTTGATTGGGTGCGGTCCGCTTGGGGTCAACCATGGTGCCTCCCACTACCAGCGTCGCCTCGCCTTCGACCATGACGAACACGTGGTTGGTATGGTCATGGTATTCGACCACGCCAGCTTCCCGGCGCTGTGCCAAAACAACCAGGCCCGGATCGCTCACGATCGGCCCGCCTTTGGACATCACTTCCGTGACCTTGTCGTGGCGGATGTAATGAACCGCCGCCGGGACACCGCCACCAAGTGAGACTGCAGCCGCGATGAACAAAACTGCCGTCGTTAACAAGGTCGCTCGCGTTAGTAGAATCCTCATTGCATTTCTCCCTTCAAGTTAATGTTTTAGAATAACCGCGATTTCCGATTCACGGGCGCTCGCCTGATCCTCAGTATTCGGTTTGTCTTCTATTGTGCCCAATAAGGCGGCCCCCCGTAGATATGGGCCACATTCCCGATGAAGGCAGACTGCAACGGGAGACCGCTCGAAAAACTCACCGATCTCGTCTGTTGCCGTTCTGTTCGCTCTTTGTCCGGCTATGCGGCGCAGGGCTGCACGCTATCGTACTCTGTCTTAAACTTTGCGATGAAGTCTAGCGGAGCGGGGATTTCAAGGGCATCTAACAGTTGAGTCACCAGGCTGTTGTCCTCGCTTGAATCAAAAGTGGAGATGCCACTCGCATCGGCCAGCAGGCTTGCCGTCTTCACGACGGCGCCCAGGTCCAGGGGCCGCTTACTTGGAACCTCCATGCTGTCGCCGAGCCGCGTCGCTTCCTGTACCATTGGCGGGCAGTTCCAGCGAGCGAGCATTTCAGCTCCCAAATCGAAGTGGGTGAAGCCGAGCACCTCTCGCTCGCGCTCCACGATGTCCACCTCGCTGCCCGCCTGCATCGTGATGGCGCGAAACTGCTCGGGCAGACCGACCACAATCAGCGGCAGCCCGATGTCATGGAGCAACCCCGCCATGAACGCCCATTCGGCGTTTTCGGAGGGTGCGCTCTGTACGATGAGGTCGCTTAGCGTGGCAACAGCGAGCGAGTGAGCGTTGAAGCGGATCGATGACCAGGGTCCGGGAGCCCGCACGGCAGTGAAACATCTGCTGACCGTCAATCCCAGGAGCACATTCCTCGTCTTGCGAAGCCCCAGCCGGACAATGGCCGGCCGCACTGAGGCTACTCTGCTGTTTCCGCAATACAACGCCGAGTTCGCGATCGACAGCAGACTGCCCGTGATGACAACGTCTTCCTCGATGACGGCGCTCAGATCTCTCACCGACACGTCATCGCCTTGCGACAGCAAAGCCAAGGCACGATTCAGCACAACCGATAGTAAGGGCAGGCGATCCGCTGCCTGAAGGGCGGACGCCCGGAAATTGGGGTTAGGCACGTCTGTTCCATCGGCAGAATCCGCGCCTCACTTTATCGTGCCCTTCGGCGGAATTGCGAATGGCATTCGCTGTGCTTACCGAGAGTCGTCCGGACGCGAAGATTCCCATTGCGTAGAGCTGGACATCGGATTCGAGAAGATCTCCTCCGATTCGGCTAAGCGCCAGGCCGCCAGATTCGCGGGACCGGCCGAGTACAAGCTCGCGAAGTTCGATGTTCAGGCCAGAGCTTTTCCGTACAGCACGAGCAAACGGCTCCATGCCTTCT
Source organism: Bryobacterales bacterium (assembly GCA_963779075.1). GTDB lineage: Bacteria > Acidobacteriota > Terriglobia > Bryobacterales > Bryobacteraceae > Palsa-187. The sequence goes on along the minus strand of CAVZWS010000001.1, from coordinate 915,028 downwards.
CGGCTTGTGGCTCGTTGTAGACCTGCGAATCCGGAGGGCACCAGCCATGCGCGGCGCCAGTGTACACTTCGATTTCCGCGGGCAGGTTCGCCTTGGCGAACGTCTCTTTCAGAACGTTCTTCTCATTGGGCGACCGCATGTCGTCATTTGCCGCGATCGCGATGAGGAACTGCGCCTTGGTCTTCGAGGCCTGAAGATGCGGACTGTTCGGCATGTCCGTCACCAGTCCGCCGCCATGGAATGAGGCGACTGCTCCGACGCGATCGGGAACAGCGGCCGCGGTACGAAACGCAATCGGGCCGCCCATGCAATAACCCTGTGTGCCGATCTTCCGATTCTTGGCAACCGACGATTGCCGGTCCAGCCATCCGATGAACGCCTTCGCATCCGTCATCTGCGTCGTCTCGTTCAGAGCTTGCGCGAGCGGCATCAGCTGCGGGATTGGGGTTGCGGAACCGGCGTCCGCGGTCGGGGCTTTCTTGACACGGTAGAACGGATTCACCACCAGCACCGAATAGCCCGATTCGGCGAGCCGCTTGCCCATCTGGCGGAACGCCGGCCGCAGCCCGAAGATGTCTGGCCACACCAGAACACCTGGGGCTGTGCCGCTCGCGGGATGCACGAAGTAGCAGTCCGCGGTGCCGTCCGGCGTCATCACGTTCACGTCCGATTCGGTCACTGTAGCCGCGTTCGCGACTCGCGGCAGCATCATGGCCATGCCTGCTCCCAACATCATGCCGAATTGCTTTCGTGTCACCAAACCGAGAGCCTCGTACTCTTCGCGGTCCTTCTCAAAATGATCCTGATCGCACATATTCGCTCCTTATCGACGGCCGGCCGCGCGGCGGACCAAGCCCGTACTGGATATTCTATATCGGCTCGCTCTGCTGCGGGCGCCATTCGACTCCATTCTGCAACCGGCCCTCCTGGAACTAAACTGAGAATGGATTACCCACATGAACGCGTTTCGAATCGCACTCGCCAACCTCCGGTACCCGGCGACTCCCGAGGAGTCGATCACGTTGGTCGAGCAGGCCATCGTTCAAGCGTCCGTCGAGCGCGCCGGGCTCATTTGCTTTCCGGAATGCTTCACTCCCGGCTACCGGGGCCTGGGGAAGCAGGTGCCGCCGCCCGACCCCGCGTTCCTCGAACGCGCTTGGTCCACCATTGCCGCGGCCGCCGCGAAAGCGGACCTTGCGGTCGTTCTCGGCACCGAACGAGTTGTTAATGACGAACTGTTAGCCACCGCACTGGTCATCCAGCGAGACGGCATGCTCGCCGGTTTCCAAGACAAAGTCCAAATCGACCCCTCCGAGGAAGGTATCTATTCGCCCGGCTGCGGAAGGCGGGTTTTCCAAACCGGCCCACTGATATTTGGTATCGCCATTTGCCATGAAGGTTGGCGTTATCCGGAAACGGTCCGTTGGGCGGTCCGGCACGGTGCGCACATCGTGTTCCACCCTCATTTTCACGAAGCCGAGCCCGGCAGTTACCGGCCCTTGATTTTCGGCGATCCTGCGAACTCATTCCATGAGAAAGCCGCCTTGTGCCGCGCTGCTGAAAACACTTGCTATTTCGCAACTGTAAACTACGCAAGCGTTGGGTCGCCGACCACTTCGGCCGTGGTGCGGCCTGACGGGACGCTTCTCAGCTACCAGCCATACGGCAAAGAGGGGTTGCTCATCGCCGATATTGACATCACCGCGGCGACAGGCCTCCTGGCGGCGCGCTACAAGCCGCTATAGAACTTCGCTGCCTTGGGGCGATAATGGCTGAATTTCTGACACCATCCACGCAACCTAGAGCGGCAGACTACGTCTTATCCTGAAGCATGGGCAGACTGCTCCAGGACCTCCGCTACGTTCTTCGCTCTCTGCGGGGGGCCCCTGGATTCACCTCGATAGCGGTTCTCACTCTGGCTCTGGGCATCGGCGCGAACACCGCGATATTTTCGGTGATCAATACTGTGCTGCTCAAGCCCCTGAACTACCCCGACCCCGACCGGATGGTTTCCCTGATGAGCGTTTCCAAGCGCGGCCAGAATCGCGGCGGCTCGCCGACAAAATATAACGTGTGGCGCGCTCAAACTGACGTGCTTCAGGACGTTTCCGCCTACAAATTCGGCGCGATCAACGTGACGGGAGGCGAAATGCCTGAGCAAGTCCCCGCCGCCCAAGTCTCGGAAGGCTTCTTCCGCCTGTTTGGATCTTCTCTGGTTATGGGTCGAGGTTTCACACGGGAAGAAGACCGGCCGAACGGTCCGAGAGTAGTAGTGATCAGCGATGGCCTGTGGCGGCGTTTGGGAGCGCCTACCGACATCCTAAGCAAGACCATTTCTTTGAACGGTGAAGCCCGGCCCATCGTTGGCGTTCTGGGTCCGAATCTGGATAAGAGCATTGATCAGGCTCCCGACGTATTGGAACCGTTTCAGATCGATCCTGAAAGCACTAATCAGGGTCACTATTTCAAAGTCTCGGCGAGGCTAAAACCGGGCGTAAGCCTGGAGCAGGCGAACGCGCGCCTGAAGTTGGCCGCCACCCAGTTCAAAGAGAAGTATCCGCTGTGGCAGGAAGATACGTTTGCCGTCGAAAGAATGCAGGACGATATGGTGCGCAACGTCCGCCCTTCGCTGCTGATTCTCGCGGGCGCTGTCGGACTGGTGCTGCTGATCGCCTGCGCCAACGTGGCGAGCCTGATGTTGGTGCGGGCCTCCGTGCGCCGCCGGGAGATCGCCGTTCGGGCGGCGCTGGGCGCCGGAAAGTGGGACCTGATTCGTCAACAGCTCACCGAGAGCGTGGTGATCTCGCTGGCCGGCGCGGTGCTGGGGCTAGTGATCGGATCACTGGGCATTCGTGCGTTGCTCGCGCAGAGCCCCGGCAACATTCCGCGCATCGGTGAGAACGGCGTAGCGGTGAGTCCCGATCTGCGAGTTCTGTTATTCACGCTAGGGGTCGCAGTGCTAACCGGAATCGTCTTCGGCTTGGTTCCCGCGCTTGCTGCTTCCAACGCGGACCTGAATACTCCCTTGAAGGAATCTTCCAGCCGCACCGGTTCCGGATTCCGGCAGAACAAGGCGCGCGCCACGCTGGTAATCGTCGAAACTAGTCTCGCCTTGGTCCTATTGATCGGATCTGCTTTATTGATCCGGACATTCCTCGCGCTGCGGTCGGTACAACCGGGATACGACACCCACAACATTCTCACCCTGCGAATGTCTCTCACGGGCGAACGATTCCAAAAAACAGCCGGTGTGGAGCAGATCGTGCGTCAGGGTCTCGATAGGGTTCGCAATTTGCCCGGCGTTGAGACAGCGTCGGCTGCCTGCTGCATCCCTTTGGAGGGCGGATACGGACTGCCGTTCGACATCGTCGGCCGTCCCCACGATAATCAATCTGGTGGAGGCTGGCTAACCATCGCTCCCGGTTATTTCGAAGTTTTCCGCATCCCGATCGTCCGCGGGAGGACGTTTACGGAGCGCGATAATGCCGCTGGCGCTCCGGTAGTCATCATCAATCAGGTAATGGCCAAGAAGTACTGGTCGGGCGCGGACCCGCTGAACGACCAGATTGTCATTGGCAAAAACGTCGGGCCGGATTTTGTCGATCCGCCCCGCCAGATCGTGGGCGTAGTTGGCGACATCCGCAGCAACACCTTGAGCGATGATCCGTTTCCGACCATGTACATCCCTAACGCGCAGGCCTCCGACGCTATCACTAAATTGAATTCGAGCATTATACCGCTCGCCTGGGTCGATCCATACGCGCGTGGAACCCCACTCCCTCAGTGTGGCGATCCAAAACGAATTGCGGCAAGCGAGCGGAGGATTGCCGGTCGGACGCATCCGCTCGATGGACGAAATCGTCGTGCGGTCCACGGCCCGGCAGGATTTTAATATGCTGCTGCTCTCCGTCTTTGGCGGACTGGCCCTGGTACTCGCAGCCATCGGCATTTACGGCCTGATGGCCTTCACGGTCGAACAGCGGACGCAGGAAATCGGCATCCGCATGGCCCTGGGAGCAGGCGCCGCAGCCCTTCGCCGCATGATTGTGAGGCAAGGGATGCTACTGGCTTTTGTCGGAATCGCGCTCGGGCTGGCCGCGGCGTATGGATTGACTCGCCTGCTCACCGCGTTTCTATTTGGCGTGAAGCCGGTTGATCCCTTGGTCTTCGCGGCGGTTCCGGTTGTGCTCGCTCTCGTCTCGCTTGCGGCAATCTGGATACCGGCAAGCCGAGCCACACGAATCGATCCCGCGCTGGCACTCCGGCGGGAATAGAGCGGCCATCCACATCCAGCCCAAAATGCTCATCAAGCTGGTTCGCTACTTCCCTTCCCTGCAGCACCCAGAGACTCCACGCCAGCAAGGATAAATTGTTCGGGTTTGCGTATACTAAGCTTCCATGAACCTGCTCAAGATGTTCTTATTGGCCCTCGCGTTTGTTACTTTTCTCACAACCGTAATCGCCCAGAACCCACCTCCCGGACCTCGCAAGATGCCGGCTCGCACGATTCCCGTTCCGGACACCGTCAGCCCGCAAATGCAGAAGTTGATCGCGGCGCCGCTGAGCCCGACCTGGAATGTGATTCCGAAAACCACTGAAGAATGGAAGGAGCAAGTAAATGCAGGGGCGGCTGCCGCCATGCAGGCTCTGCCGGCCTTGCGCCAGAAGCTCGGAGTCAAGGTCGAGCCACTGATGGTCGGCGGCGTCAAGGCCCATATGGTGACACCACAGAACCTTCCGCCCGAGAACCTCAATCGGCTGCTCATCCATGTACACGGAGGTTGTTATGTCAGCTTTTCCGGCGAGTCCGGAACCACGGAAGCGGTCCTGATGGCCGGGTTCGGCCATTTCAAGATAATCTCAGTCGACTATCGCATGCCGCCCGATCATCCGTATCCCGCCGCACTCGACGACGCCATGGCCGTCTGGAAGGCCGCCATGAAAATGGCCGATCCGAAGAACATGGCGATTTTCGGGTCCTCGGCCGGCGGCGGGTTGACTCTATCCATGGTCCTGCGCGCAAAGCAGGATCATCTCCCGCTGCCGGCTGCCATCGCACCCGGAACTCCAATGGCCGATCTCACCAATGCCGGCGACAGCTTCCGCACCAACGCCATGCTAGACAACGTTCTGGTGGCGCCCGACGCAAGCTGCGACAAGCGCGCCGCGCTCTATGCCAACGGGCATGATCTCAAAGACCCGCTTCTCTCGCCGATTTATGGCGACATGCACGGTTTTCCGCCGACGATTCTCACCACTGGAACGCGCGATCTCCTGTTGAGCAACACCGTGCGTGTGCATCGCAAGTTGCGTCAGGCGGGTGTCGAAGCGTCCCTGCAGGTTTATGAAGGCCAGTCGCACGCGCAGTATTCTCGAGATGTCGATGCGCCCGAGACCAGGGAGGCGTTCGAAGAAATCGCCCATTTCTTAGACCAGCACCTTGGAAAATAGCGGACTTGGCCTGGCAAGTTGCCATCCTGGGTCTTGCTCGCGTTCTCGGTGAAGCATTTGGTGTCTGGCCGGCAAGTAAGTCGAGGCCTTTAGAACTCAAACTGATACACTACGTACAAGTTCTGGAAAATGAAGCTGCCGGGATCAGAAACAGAGTGAGAAAAAGAAATGAGAGCTAGCTTTCTCTTGAGTTTGACGCTGTTGACCACAGTCGCCGCGTTCGCGCAGACAGGCACAATCAGTGGGAAAATCGTAACAGTTTCGGGCGGCAATCCCGTGCCGAAAGCGCCCATCGTCGTCAAGAACACCGCCACCGATGCGTCCTTTTCAACGCAGAGCACGGCGGATGGCAGCTATTCGATTGCTTCCCTGCCGCCAGGTAACTACGAGCTTTCGGCCGAGTTTCCTCCGTTGTTCCTCCCGTTCCGGCAGAAAGACATCCAGGTACGAGCGGGGCAAGCGGTCAAGTTCGACATTCGTTTGAGTGACACCCAACTCAACACGCTCGGCGACGGAGGCGATGACTTCGTGAAATTGATCGCCAGCCAGCCCGCCCCAGCCGGCCGCACTCCCCGTACGCGCGAGGGGAAGCCTGATCTGAGCGGAGTCTGGCTTGCCGCCATCGAGCGTCCGGAAGGTGAGCCTCCGGACCCGCTTCCCTGGGCGGCGGCGATCGCAAAGAAGCGACGGGACCGGATGAACATTGACTCTCCTGGGGCGCATTGCCTGCCAACGGGTTTAGGGGCTTCGGGCAATTTGCGCCCCTATCGATTGCTCCAGACCCGTGATGTGTTGGCGATCATCGAAGAGGCCAACGATCCAACGCGCCAGATCTACCTGGATGGACGCCGCCATCCCGACGATCCCAATCCTTCCTATATGGGCCATTCGGTGGGTCACTGGGAGGGCGACACCTTGGTAGTCGATACGGTCGGGCTCACTGACCGGGGCTGGATCGCGTTTGGCAGCTATCCGCAAACCGAGAAATTGCACGTTGTCGAACGGTTTCGCCGTCCGGACTTAGGGCATCTGGAGCGAGAGATCACGTTCGACGACCCCAGTGCGTTCAAGAAGCCCTGGACGTTAAAGAGAGTCAGCTCGCTGGCCCCCAAAGGCATCGATGTGTTGGAGTATGTCTGCGCAGAGAACAACCGGGACGTCGAACACCTGGTTGGTAAGTGAATATTTCCGCTTGGAATTAGGCTGGCGCGCCTTACGCAACATTGCCGTGTAATGCGCGACCCGGGAGTGCCAGATTGGACTAGCTGCAAGCTTCGGATGATACTTCCGTTGAGACCTGACCACACAAAGCAGCCAGACCCGACTCAATATCCGCGGCCAGGGGAATCACTGTAGTTAGGCGCGTGATATCGAGCACCTCACGTACCTGCGCTTGGGTCTTCACGAGAACCAAGCGTCCGCCCGAGGTCTTGTAGAGACCTATGATAAAGCTGAGGCCGCTACAGTCGAGAGACGTGACGTCCTCAAAATTAGCCAGTAACTTCGTGCATGCGAATGTCTTGATCTCTTCCATCTTGGCGTTCAAGTAATCTGGGTGTGCACCTGCCTGGAGACGCCCCTCGAAATGGAGAAGGCAGACGTCGCCGAGTCGTTCGATCTTGATTAGGATCGGATAAGGAACAGTGCAGGTTGTACCAGGTGGGCTAAAACTTTGCATTACGGTCAGCGCATTCATAATTGTTGTTACCTTCCCTCAGCTATTGAAGCGAGCGAACTTAGGAAAACCCGCCACGACATTGAACCGGCCGGCAGTCCCGCTGCACGACCGGTGGCAGTAGGGCCGACATCTTTTCCACTTGGCCGAGATGCCGACGTTACGTCCCAATAGATTGTTGGTTGTCGACGAAGATTACTTCTTGCGGGCGTAGTCCCTGTCGCCTTCCGTCCAGTGCTCGATCATATCGCTCACTGCGCCATTGGCATCCAGAACGAAATCCACACCGGTTCCTTCCATGGTGAAGCTGCTTTGTGAGTGCGCGACGAGCGGGATTTTTCCATTTCCGGTGTCGATCATGAGACGGCTCCCTTCCAAAGAGATCGCTGCCACGGGGAATCCGGGCATTTCGTAACTACCGGTGTATTGGGCAAGGACTGCGGACGAAACAGCAGCCTCCTTCCCGCTTTTGCCGATCAGGTGTGGCGTGTCGCGCTCGTTTTCACACACATACTCGATCAATTCGCCGTCCGGGATCAGTTCGTACTCTAAGGAAAGCGTCCACGGCCTGGTGTACGCTTTCGAATCGTCGAACGTCACCTGGAGATCCATGTGGCCAACGTCACGGCGGTGGTAGCGCTCCGTCAGACGCAATGCTTCGGTGTGGGGATGTCCCGCCAGATCGAGTGCGGTCCGGTCGTTATAACCAGCGGTCGTGGCGACCAGCGTTTCGCCCTCCCAATGGGCAACTGAGTAGCCCATCCAGGTCGGATTCGGATCTTTTGGCAGTGCACGGCCGTCGGTGAATATCTGGCGATAAATGGTCTGATATTCGTAAAGGACCGCCACAAGCCCCGGCGTTTGTAAGATTTTCATCGGGAAGGGTCCAACTGAAATGCCGGCTTTCGGACCGGGCGGGAGACAATGGACCCCGTCGCTATCCCTGCGAAAATCGGCCTCGCGCTGTTTGTAGAGGGCCGCAGCCCACGGCAGCATCTCCTCCGGTTTAAGGTCCCCCGTAATGGAGAAGAGGGAACTCCAATTTTTGACCAGCCAGACTCCGGACAGGTCCGGCTTGCCGTCCGCGGATCGCGAGGCAGGGGCCGAGAGGTCTGGCTGGCCGTCGAGTGTACGTGGCATTCCTGGGGTAGGGCGATCTGGCCACTGCGCTGTGATAGAAACACTCGTCACGCACAGGATTATGGCGAGCCGATGCATCTGTCCTCCTCTCGTCTCCGCCGCCGAATTCGGCCGAGCGCCTCACGGTTATCAAGACGCCTATGTCATGATCCGTGTTTTGCACCTACAGAAAGCAGCATATGGTTGACAGAGTAAGTTTAACCGATCAGAAAGGGGATCGTTCCTGGATGCCGAAGCTGTCTTTATGCGCCGTCAGATTCCGATAACGACCCTTTGCCCCGGTGACAAGTGGGGGTAAAATCGTCGACACCACAATGAGTCCCTCCGCTAGGACTCGTCTTGTGCCCGAAGACAAAATACCACGCGAAGATCAAGTGCCGGGAGGCCCGATGAAAATCTGTCTGTTGCTAATACTGGTGCTGCTGGCTCCGCTCTCGTTCAGTCAGCAAAGCGTGCCTGAAATTCCGTTTGATTCCGTTCCTGAATTTCTCAAGCTCCCGCCGGGAGTGAATTTCGGAGAAGTCGCAGGCGTGGCCGTTAATTCCAAAGGCCATGTGTTCGTATTCACGCGCTCCAACAGCGCAACCGGCCCGGCCTATAGTCCGGCGGCGTCGCAGTTGTTCGAGTTCGGCCCTAAGGGCGAGTTCTTGCGGGAAATCGGAAAGGGCCTTTACGCTTGGTCTGAAGCCCACAGTGTGCGCATCGACAGAGACGACAACATCTGGGCCATCGACAAAGGCTCCGACATGATCATCAAGTTCAACCAGGCGGGCCGAGTCGTCATGACGTTCGGGCGCCGGTCAGAATCGGCCGATGAAGGATCTAAGCCGTGGGAACACGTCGACCCGCCTCTGCCCCCTGTAGACGGACTTTTCCGTCAACCCACCGATGTAGCTTGGGACTCCGAAGGCAATATCTACATCACTGATGGATACGTCAACTCTCGCGTCGCCAAGTATGACAAGAACGGCGACTGGGTGAAGTCATGGGGCGACAAAGGGACTAGACCTGGACAGTTCCGCATCCCCCACGCAATTGTAGTGGACCGCAACAACAACATCTATGTGGGCGATCGCACTAATAGGCGTATCCAGGTGTTCGATACAGAGGGCAAGTTTCTGCGTATGTTCACCATTGACGTCCCGCCCGCTCCTGGAACTCGTGCGGTCAATGGCAACACCCCAACCGGCGAGCGTCTGGCTGCGGTGATTGGGGCTCCCAATTCGATCTGTATCACTCCTGGCCCCAACCAAGTTCTCTTCGTGGGAGAGAGCACCTTCCCCGGCCGAATCTTCAAGGTTTCGCTCGAAGGAAAAGTACTTGGAGTTATTGGCCGCTCCGGACGCCAACTGAAGCAGTTCTCCGGAGCCCACCAACTGGCCTGCCCGGCGGAAAACGAAGTCTACGCCGCCGAGACTTCCAATTGGCGCGTGCAGAAGCTAATCCTTCATCCGCAGACACCGTCCTCAAGCATTGTGCGCTAGTGTTGACTGCGGCGCCAAAACTGGACTGGAAGAAAGCCAGCACGGGGATAGCATTGCGTGACGTCATGGCAGAGGCGTCACCGAGGGCTTTGAAATGCCGCCGGTTTCTGGTGAGACAGCATTCACCGCTTGCGGTTAGTATTCCGCGCGTCCCTGCTTTGATGCGATAGACCCAAGACCTCGCTAGTACTATGACTTTTTCCGTTATTGGGAGTGGCTCACCCGACTGGCTTCGGGCATAATCCGGCTGATGCCGAAAGAGTGCTGCGAATGCCGGACCGTCGCGACTGACCAAGAAGGGTATTGTGACGCTTGCGGAGCCCGTTCCTGGAAGGGAGTGCGGAACCAGCAGGTGGAGTTGATCGTGTTGAACTGGTTCTCTGTTCTGTTCATGCTCGGCTTGATCGCGTTCTCGTATTGGTTCTTGGTCTGGCGCGTCACGATAAAGTAGGGCAAGCGGTCGTTGTTCGGACCAGAGCCGACCGTGTGGTCGGTGCCCGCCTTGGGGGGCTCATTTCGGATGAGGACATCATGCTGTTGAGTCTCGCCCCGGTGCGGCGGATACTGGAGTATGTCACGGCTCGTCTCGCCGTGATCGAGGACCGCACACAATGGCTGCAACTGCTTCCACGATGCTCGAGCTGGGCACCAAAGCCCCTGAGTTCGCGCTTCCCAATGTAGTTTCTGGCAAGGCAGTGTCGCTCGCTTCGTTCGAAGGCAAGCAGGCGCTGCTGGTGATGTTCATGTGTCATCATTGCCCCTTCGTAAAACACATCAAGTCGGAGTTAACCCAACTCGGGCGGGACTACCCGGCGAAAGGGGTCGCAATTGTCGCTATCAGCTCCAACGATCCCGGCGTCTCTGCCGACGATTCCCCCGAAGGCTTGCAGCGTATGGCTGCCGAATGGGGGTTCAACTTCCCGGTCTGCTGCGACGAAACGCAGGCAGTCGCCAAGAGCTACGCCGCGGCCTGCACTCCCGATTTCTATCTATTCGATCGGGATCGGAAGCTGGTGTACCGGGGCCAGCTCGACGACAGCCGTCCCAGCAATGGGAAACCGGTGACCGGGGCAGACCTTAGAGCGGCTATCGATGCCCTACTCGCTGGCCGGCCGGTGAATCAGGACCAGAGACCAAGCCTCGGCTGCAACATCAAGTGGAAGCCGGGCAACGAACCCGCATACTATGCCCTGGCCGTCAAACGTTAAGCTCGTATTGAGGGTGTTCCATGGAATCACACTTTACGCGACGCGACTTGCTGAAATCCTCTCTGGGGACTCTTATGCTGCCTGCCGCTGAAGTATCCCAGGCCGCGACTGCCCAGACATCCGCTCTTCTGTTGGATCCGGTATACCGGCAGCATGACCCAGGCGCGGGGCACCCGGAAAGACCCGAGCGATACGACGCAGTCACACAGGCTATGAATCAGGCTGGGCTAACGAAATCGATGGGCCGCATCGAATCTCGTCCCGCAACCGAAGACGAGATCGCCGCCTGCCATAGCAGGGCCTACATCCAAACCGTCAAGCGCGAAATCGCAGCCGGTGCGCACGAGCTCAGCACGGGCGACACTAGCGTTGGCCCTCGCACCTGGGACGTCGCACTACAGGCCGTCGGCGGCGTCTTAAATGCGGTGGATGCCGTGGTCAGCCGCAAAGCGGTCAATGCGTTCTGCGCGGTGCGGCCTCCGGGCCATCACGCCCGGCCCGAGCAAGGTATGGGCTTCTGCGTGTTTAACAACATCGCGCTCGCTGCCCGCTATGCGCAACGCAAGCACGGTATCGACCGAGTGCTGATCGCGGACTGGGATGTCCACCACGGCAACGGCACGCAGGATATTTTCTACGAAGACGGCTCGGTATTTTTCTTCAGCGTCCACCAGTCGCCGTGGTATCCCGGGACGGGAAGGGCGGATGAGACCGGAGCGAACAAGGGCGCCAACTGCACCATGAATTGCCCCTTTCCCGCAGGCTCTGGGCGCGAACAGATCCTGGGAGCCTTCCGTAATAAACTCAAACCGGCAGCCGACGCGTTCAAACCGGACCTGGTCTTGATCTCCGCCGGTTTCGATTCCCGCAAAGACGATCCGCTGGGGCAGTTCACTCTTGCCGATGAAGATTTCGCCGAGCTGACTTCGTTGCTATTAGAAGTCGCCGACAAGCATGCGGGCGGACGGCTGGTATCCGTGCTCGAAGGCGGTTACAACTTGAAGGGGCTGGCTTCGGCGGCAACGGCTCACGTCAAGACCCTGGCCAGCCCTCGACGGGCGTAGACTTAAGTGCATCAAAGAGACCCCGGGCTTTCGCCCCAGTTCACGCAGAGGAGGACACATGAGAATCCTAGTGATTGGTTTGATCGTATTTGGAGCGGCGGTTTCCATCCCCTACGCCCGGAGCCAGAGCAATGCACGTCCGACTCTCGCAAACGAAGAGGACTACCACCGCGCGCTGAAGGAACTTTCCAACTGGGGGCGATGGGGAGTTGACGACGAGCTCGGCGCGGCCAATCTGATCACGCCAGCGAAGCGGAAACAGGCCCTGGCGTTGGCCAAGGAAGGCGTGGCCATTTCGATGGCGCACGATGTGGTCCAGGAAAAAGCGGCGGATGCGCCTAATATTCTGGAGCGGACTCTGGGCAACGTAACTCCGGCGGGCACCACCGATCGATACCAATACACCGGCACGTATCACGGCGTGAGTCACAGCCATCTGGATGCCGTGGACTGTCACATGATGGTCGACGGCAAAGGATACAACGGCCGTTCCATGGAAGACATCAGCGCCGCGGGTGGCTGCCCGAAGGGGAGTATCAACGCCGTGAAAGACGGCGTGGTTACGCGAGCCATCCTCTTCGATGCAACGCGCCTGCGGGGGAAGGCAACTCCGCAAGGATGGCTCGAGCCGGGCACGGCCATTCATAGGGAAGATCTAGAGGCCTTGGAAAAGTTGGAGCACGTGAAAGTGTCGCCAGGCGATGTCATCCTTCTCTACACCGGCCGATGGAAGCGGCGCGCCGCGCTGGGCCCGTGGCCGAACACCACGGGATTCGCCGGCTATCACGCCGATGTTGCCTATTTCATAAAGGATCGCGGCGTTTCTTTCATTGGGTGCGACGGACCGAATGACGTCTCGCCCACTGGTTTCCCGCCGACGGTCACAAACCCGCTTCATCGCCTGGCGCTGGTCGCGATGGGTGTGAGTATTTTCGACAATCTGGATTTCGAGAGAGCCGTGGAGCATGCGCGGCAGTTGAATCGTTATGAGTTTCTGTTCACAGCTGCGCCGCTGCGGATTGCCCTGGGAACGGGCTCGCCGCTCAATCCGCTGGCGATCTTCTGAGATGACGAAGCTCGCGTTTTGTATCGCCGTAACGTTTTTCGGGGCGACTTCCTACGCCCAGCAAGCCGTCGTTTTTGAGGGTGGCCGCTTAATCGTCGGTGACGGCAGCGCGGCGATCGAGAACGGCGCCTTCGTCGTCCAGAACGGACATATCACTGCGATTGGCCGCGCGGTTGCGGCACCTGCGGGTGCGACCCGCGTGAGCTTGGCCGGCAAGACCGTGATGCCAGCTTTGATCAATGTGCACGTTCATATCGGCTATGAGAAATATACTAGTTGGGGCGCACAGAATTACACGGCGGAGAATGTGCTCGATCACTTGCAGCGGGAGGCTTTTTACGGCACCGCTGCCGCGCAATCTGTAGGCAGCAGCCCGCTTGAAGCATCGCTCCAATTTCAGCGCGACCAGAAAGTCGGCAAGTTTCCCTCAGCGTCGCGGTTCTTTTTCATCCCTGGTTATGCGCCGCCCAACGGCGGTCCGGACGAGGTCTTGCGCGAAGCGACCAACGCACTGCACGCGATCAACGAAGTCTCGACCGCCGAAGAGGCGCGTTCCTCCGTTCGAAAGATGGCCGGGCTAGGATTCAAGGGCGTGAAAATCTGGGTAGACGACCGCCGTGGCACGTACCCGAAGATGACACCCGAGGTTTACAACGCCATCATCGAGGAGGCGCACAAACACGGAATGATGGTCCACGCCCATGCGACAACGCTGGCGGACCAGAAGGCCGTCGTTCGGGCGGGAGCCGACGTATTAGTGCACCTGGTGCAGGGCGAAAAGCTGGACGACGAATACCTTACCCTGTTGAAACAGAAGGGGCCGTACTGGGCGACCGTGATTTCGCTGGGGGATCCGACAGCGGTATGCGAATACGATCCCTTCTTTGAGCAGGCGATGCCCGCAACGGTGATCGCTAAAATACGCGCTACGACAGAGCGCCGTCCGCTCGCGCCAAGCTGCGGTCCGCCGGCTCCGAACGCAGCCACCCGCGAAGCCGTCATCGAATACAATTTCCCGAGAATGATCGCGGCGGGAGCGCGTATCGTGCTGGGCACGGATACCGGGATCGAACCAGGCCATACCTTCGGCTCCGGTGAACATGTCGAGATGGCGCGCTGGGTTCAACTTGGGCTGACGCCGTTGCAGGCGATCACGGCGGCGACCCAGAGGCCGGCGGAACTGCTCGGGCTCAAGGACATGGGGACGCTCGCCGTGGGCAAGCGCGCCAATTTCATCGAGCTCGACGCGAACCCTCTGGAGGACATCCGCAACACGCGCAAGATATCGAGCGTTTATCTAGACGGGGCCAAATTCGACCGTGAGGCTCTGCTCGCGCGCTGGAAGAAGGCGGACGCGGCGCCGTAATGCGATTCCCGCTTCTCGCCATACTCACTGCCTTGTCGCTCGTCGCTTCGCCCCCGGAGGCCGCCCGGTGGGGGAAACAGGCCAGCAACGTTACCATTGTTCGCGACGATTGGGGAATCGCGCATGTGTTCGGCAAGTCGGATGCCGACACCGTCTTCGGAGCGATTTACGCCCAGGCTGAAGACGACTTCAACCGCGTTGAAACCAACTATCTGACCTCACTCGGGCGCACGGCGGAAGCCGAAGGCGAATCGAAGGTCATGCAGGATCTGCGCCAGAAATTGTTTATCGATCCGGTGGAGCTGAAGAAATTGTACGGGCAAACCCCGCCTTGGCTCCAGAAGTTGATGACTGCCTGGGCCGACGGTCTAAATTTCTACCTGGCGAAGCATCCCGCGGTGAAGCCGCGCATCATCACGCACTTCGAGCCGTGGATGGCGCTGAGCTTCACGGAGGGAAGTATCGGTGGTGACATCGAGAAGGTGGATCTGAATCAACTCGAAGCGTTCTATGGTAAAGGCCCGGTAAGCCGGCTGGAAGAATTGCCGAATCCGGGCAAACCCGAAGAGCCCCGGGGCTCTAACGGAATCGCGATCGCACCTTCCAACACCAAGAACCATCATGCCCTGCTTTTGATTAACCCGCATACGTCGTTTTTCTTTCGCTCCGAATTGCAGATGGTCAGCCGGGAGGGGCTCCACGCATACGGCGCTTCGACCTGGGGCCAATTCTTCCTGTATCAGGGCTTCAACGAGAAGGTGGGCTGGATGCACACCACGAGCGGCGTGGATGCGATCGACGAGTACCTGGAGACCGTCGAGAAAATAGACGGACGGTGGATGTACAGGTTCGGCCGCGAACTGCGGCCGGTGGCTGTGTCGGAAATTGCGGTGCCGTATAGGACCGGGGAAAGGTTAGCCGAGAAAAGGTTCACGGTCTACCGCACGCAGCACGGACCAGTAGTTCGCCAGCAGGACGGCAAGTGGGTGAGCTTCAGAATCATGCAAGAGCCCGTGAAGGCTCTGGAACAGTCGTATTTGAGAACAAAGGCAAAAGACTACAAGTCATACAAGAAGACTTTGGAACTCTTCGCCAACTCCTCCAACAACACAGTGTTTGCTTCCGCGCAAGGCGATATCGCTTATTTTCATGGCAACTACATCCCGCGTCGAGACACCGGCTTCGACTGGACCAAGCCTGTCGACGGTAGCAATCCGGCAACTGAATACCAGGGTCTGCTGAGAATAGATGAGGCTCCAAACCTCCGGAATCCGCAGAGCGGTTGGCTGTATAACTCGAACAACTGGCCGTGGTCGGCCGCCGGCCCAAGCAGCCTGAAACGGGAAGACTATCCGGCGTACCTGGAGACTGGACGGTTTGAGTCGGCTCGCGGCTTCCATGCGCTTCGGGTTCTGAGCGACAGGCGCGATTTCACCTTGGAGACTTTGCTGGCGGCTGCCTTCGATAGCTACTTGCCCTGGTTCGAAAAAACTTTGCCGGCGCTACTGAAGGCATGGGATAGAGAGCCGGCGGGCAGTTCGACCAAGACATCAATCGCTGAGCAGATAGCGCTACTGCGGGGTTGGGACTACCGCTGGGCAGCGAACTCGGTACCGACTTCGCTCGCAGTTTTCTGGGGCGAAGAGCTGCAGCAAAGAGTAGGCATCCAGGCACGCGCCGCCGGTATTTCGATTGAGGAGTATGTCGCGACCAAGGCCGCCCCAGAACAGCTGTTGCAGGCTCTGGCCGCGGCATCGGGCAGAATCAGGAGTGATTTCGGATCCTGGAAGACGCCATGGGGCGAAATCAACCGCTTCCAGCGTTTGACCGACGACATTGTGCATCCGTTTAGCGACGCGGCGCCCAGCATTCCGGTGCCCTTCACGTCCTCCAACTGGGGTTCCCTTGCGTCATTCGGGGCGCGCGCTTATCCAGAAACGAAAAAATGGTACGGAACCAGCGGCAACAGCTTCGTGGCTGTAGTGGAGTTCGGCGACAAAGTTCGCGCGTTGGCGGTGACAGCGGGCGGAGAAAGCGGTGATCCAAAATCGAAGCACTTTAACGACGAGGCGGAACGCTACGCCACAGGCAACTTGCGCGAGGTCTACTTTTACAGGTCCCAACTCACCGGTCACACCGAGAGGGAGTACCATCCGGGCAACTGATCTTACCGGCGGTTGCGAGCCGCGCCCCCGGTGCCTACTTTTTGACGAATCTTCTCACATCACCTAGGAAATCCGCCCCGTACACGTTGCCCTCCAAATCCGCGGTGACGCCTTCCGCCAGGCTTGAACCACCCGCGTATGGATACGGACATGGATCTGGAATGAAGTATTTGACGGAGCCGTCCCGGGCGCTCCCGACCCGAATGCCTCTTTGGGCGCCCAGGTTATAGCCATAACCAGTCCGTGGAAGTCCGAATTGTCCGGTATTGGTCCGGCCATCCCTTGATTCCGAGTCGGCCACATAGATGACATCGTTCTTGTCAATGTACATGCCACTGGGCCGGCCAAACTGGAACCACTGGGCGATCCACTTACCATTTTGGTCGAAGATTTGAATTCGGTTGTTCTGACGGTCGCCCACGAAGAGCCTGCCTCGGGAGTCGAAGGCTAGAGTGTGAACCACGTCGAATTCACCGGCGCCCATGCCTTTCCTGCCCCACGTTTTGATGAATTTTCCGTCCTTATCGAATTTCATGATACGGGCGTTGCCGGTCGCCGTCCCGCCACCGGTGTGCCCGTCGCCAACGAAAATGTCGCCGTTCGGGGCGATGGCGACATCGGTCGGCGCATCGAACTCGTCCAGGCCGGACCCGGCTACTCCGTTCTTGCCGAGAGTTAATAATACCTTGCCGTCTTGATTCAACTTGAAGACCTGGTGCCCCCCGTTGTCGGCTAGCCACAGGTTTCCCTCTTTGTCCACGGACAATTTGTGTGGGCTGACAAACATTCCAGCGCCGAAAGCCTTCAGGAGCTTGCCGGAGGTATCAAATTGGAAGATCGGGTTGACACTTGCATTTGCGCCAGCACAGGTGGTGCCCCCGGCTCCGGAAACGCCGCATCGGTCGACTACCCAGAGTTTGCCGTCGGGAGCAATCGTGATGCTTGCTGTCGATCCCCACCTCCTTCCCTCAGGCAACTGTCCCCAACTCACGCCGGGGCGATACGGATTGGGGAGGTCATTGTGCGCACCAAGCAACGAGACAGGCGGCAATTTGACGGGATATTGACCGGGAGGAAACAGTGGAAGCTCACGCCCGGCGCCGGTTTTGCCACCGGAAGCCGCAACCGGCGGAATGCCGCAGGACTGGGCCAGCGGTCCAGCGGATCCACTGTCGGCGCTGAGCCTAACCGCAGCCAGCACTAGCAGACCTATTGCAACGATCGTAACCTCGGCAGCCCCGGATTGCGGGCATCTACCGATCACTCGGCTTGCGCTGGACATCGTAACTTCCTTCCAAGGCGGAGCTTTGCGTATAGGCCAGGATTTTCACTCTGTCCTGCTCGCCGCCATCAATTGTACATCCCGTCGCGGCCGACTTTTCAGCCGATCAACGCAAGACTCTGTGCACGTCAACGCTGCTATTTCTTGACGAATTTTTGTAGCGCGTGATTCACGGTATCAGACACCCAGATTTCCCCTTTGGGGCTTACAGAAACCGCATGTGCTTCAATAAACTCGCCCACGCTTCTTCCGGACCTGCCTAGGGCCGCCAGCACCTTGCCGTTCAGGTCCAGCTGCAAGAGCTGCGCGGCGTGCCCATTCACCATATAGATGTACTTGGAGCCGATGTTCATGTTGCAGGGAACCCCGCGTACTTCAGCTGCTTCACGAATACGCCGTCCTGGTCGAAGACCTGAATCCGCTGGTTTTCGCGATCCGCCACCCACAATTGACCCTGAGCGTCGAGCGCGATGCCGTGGGCCACCTCGAACTTCCCCGGCTCGGTCCCCTTGCCGCCCCAGGATTTGATGAAGAGCCCGTTCTTATCGAACTTCAGCACGCGCGGATCGTTCTTGGTGAAGGGAGTGTGCCCTTGGACTACGAAGATGTCGCCATTTCGCCCGGTAAGAACGCCGGTTGGCTCGTTTAATTTGCGGGATTGCGCGGCTTCGCTCCATTCGCCGGCCTGTCCCTTGATTCCGAGCGTCAGCAGCACTTGTCCTTGCGGATTCAGCTTCTGCACAATGTGCCCGCCCACGTCCGTCGCCCACAGATTGTCGTCTTTGTCGATATAGAATCCGTGCGACCGGGTGTACAACCCTTCGCCGAAGGAGCGGAGGAATTTGCCGTCCGCGTCGAATTCAAAGAAGGCCGTCGATCCTCGAGTTAGGACAAACATATGACCCTTGGAGTCGAATGCCGTCGAACTCGGAGCTCCCGAACTTGCGGGTAGCGCCAACGGATTGAGCTCCGCAATGAAGTCCAACTCGGGAGCGTTCTGCGGAACCAGTAACGCCGGGTTCGATGGACGCTGCGCCAGCACCGGCACACAGATCAAAAAAGCTAGCGCGGTTTTCACCACCATATTTCTTTCCCGGCCCCTAACGGACGGGCGATCGAGCTTTCGCTTAGTATAGATTGAAGTCGAGATGCCGGCAACGACTGTCGGCGCATCGTCAGAATGTCCTATCTGTGGCAAACGCAGGGTTCCGCGTAGCGATAATTCGCGAAGTCGCGTTCGGGACTTAGTGCTAAGTGGGAGGATCTACTCTCCGGCTGTGCTTTGGAACTGTCCACAAGCACAGGATGATAGGATACAGGACGGCACGAAAATGAAAACACTCAAGCGTGTAAACGTTGCGATCGTCGGTGGCGGCTGGACCGGTCTTGCGATGGCGAAAGAAATCACCGGCCGCACGTCTCTCTCGGTTCTGATTCTGGAGCGCGGCGCGCCACGCAAAATTGCCGACTACGTGGAGGGAATGGACGAGCTCGACTACGCGATCCGCGTTCGCCTGATGCAGAACATAGCAGACGAGACCATCACGCATCGGCACTCAATCCAGGAGCCGTCCGCTCCCGTCCGGCAGTACGGTTCGTTTCTCCCAGGCTCGGGCGTCGGCGGCGCGGGTGAACACTGGAACGGCAATTCTTTTCGTTTCCTCGAAACCCAATTTGTATTGGCGACCCACCTGAGAGAAAAATTTGGAGCGCGCCCATCTGCCCGAAAATCTGGCGGTTCAGGATTGGGGCGTTACCTACAACGATCTCGAACCATATTATTGGCGCGGAGAGCAGATGCTGGGGGTCAGTGGCAAGGCCGGGAACCTCCGCGGAGAAAAGCTAGCGGGAGGCAACGTTTTCGAGGGACCTCGAATGAGCGAATATCCTCTGCCCCCTTTGAAGACAGCCTACGCCGGATTGCAGTTCAAGGAAGCGGTGGAGAAACTCGGATATCATCCATACCCGCATCCCGCGGCGAATGCCAGCGAGGCGTATCGCAATCCCGACGGGATTGTGCGCCCTGGTTGCGCCTATTGCGGCTATTGCGAACGCTTCGGCTGCATGATTGGAGCGAAAGCGCAGCCTACGAATACTCTTCTTCCGGTGCTCGCCCGCCGTAAGACTTTCACGATGCGAACAGGATGTTGGGTTCGACGCGTGGTTCATAAAGACGGCCATGCCACGGGCGTGCAGTATGTGGACGCAAACGGGGAAGAGGTCTTTCAACCCGCCGACGCCGTGGTGCTTGCGACGTTCACTTTGAACAACGTGAGGCTCCTGGCTCTCTCAAAAATCGGTGTCCCGTACGATCCGCTGACAGCGAAGGGAACGCTCGGAAAAAACCTGACCCACCAAGTAGGTGGAAGCGGGACGCGACTCTTCTTCGATCGTCCTCTCAACGCGTTCATGGGGAGCGGCGCGCTGGGCATGATGATCGCCGATTTCGATGGGGATCACGCCCTCGATGGATCGGAAGGAATTGTACGTGGAGGGACCATCTCCGTCGGCAGCTCGGGAAACCGGCCGATCACCTCATTCGAGGCGTACCCCGCCGGGACGGTGAAAGCCAAGTGGGGCTCGGAATGGAAGGCCGCATCGCTCGCTTGGCGGGACAAAGTCTCAGGAATCGGATTCACGGGAGAGCACCTGGCGTATCGCCACAATTTCATGGACCTGGATCCGCAGTACACCGACAAGATGGGGGATCCTTTGCTTCGATTCACTCTCGATTGGACCGAGCACGAACACCGCCAGCGGGTTTATGCCGCCGAAATCCAGATGAAGATCGCGAAGGCCATGGGAGTCAAATTCGACGAGACGCGCCCGGTGAAGAGCAAATATAACGTTGTCCAATATCAAACCACGCATATCCAAGGCGGGGCCGTGATGGGCACGTCGCCCGAGAATAGCGTGGTGAAGACGAATCTCCAGCACTGGAATGTGTCGAATCTCTGGGTGATCGGCGCTTCGGCCTTTCCTCAAAACGCCTCCGGCAACCCGACCCTGACGGCGCTCGCACTGACGTACCGGGCGGCGGATGCATTCATCGCGCCACACGCCGAGCATTCCAAGGATGCCGCATGAAACGCCGCGACTTTCTGACTGTTCCTGCGAAGAAGAGAATGACAAGCAGTGATCGCTAAGAACTACGATCGGAAGCTTCCTCGCGAAAAACGGCCTCACAGAGGCGTTTGGATATAAGCTATTTGAAATCGACTTAGTTGTGGGTCCTTTCGGAACTATGGCCAAATGACGCGTGCGACTCGCGCGATGTATTTCCTCACACCGATGTTAGTGTGCCTAGCGGTGCATTGGCGCGCCCCATTTATCTGGTTTCGCCTCGATGATTTCGGATGGCTGGGCTTGCCCCAGGAAATGCAGAACCTGGGAGCAATCCACACCCTGTTTTATCCAAAAGCGCAGGGAACCGTGCGGGTACTATCCGAGCGCGTCTTGTTCCTGGTGCTGAGCAGGCTCTTCGGATTGCACACCTTGCCTTTTCGCGTCGTGGCGATGGGAACCTGGTTCGCCAACCTCGTGCTGATCCAGCTGATCGGCGCGCGGTTGACGGGATCCCGCGCGGCGGGACTAATCGCCGCGGTGCTATGGACCATTAGCGCAACATTGGTATCACCGCTCGCATGGGCATCCTCATATAACGAAGTGCTGTGCGCGTTCTTCCTTCTGATTGCATTCTACGCACGCCTGCGTTGGATCGAATCCGGCGGAGGGAAATGGCGCTGGACCGAGGCCGGCGCATACTTGCTGGGGTTCGGGGCGCTCGAATTGATCGTAGTGTATCCGGTACTGACGACGTTGCATGCGGCAATCGCACCGGAGGCCCGCAAACGTTGGGTTGGCGGGTTATGGATGTTCGCTCCCGCGGTTGCCTTCGGGTTGGCGCATTTGTATTTAATCCCTAAAACGTCCAACTCCGTGTATCGTCTCTATTTCGATCGTCGCTTGGTTGGCAATCTGTTTGCCTACATCTTGTGGACCGTCGGTCCCAGCCGGATGGAACTGGTCGGCGAAGCTTGGAAACAGCCGGGAGTTCTGGCATCAAAATTCATCGCGTCAGTCTTGGCTACATTCGCTTTGTGGAAGACATGGCGGCGCGAATTTGCGGTACTGTTCATGGGGGGCTGGTTCGCGATTGTACTAGCGCCGGTCCTACCGCTGGCGAATCATATGTCCGACAACTACCCCACAATTCCGGGGATCGGATTAGCGTGGCTGGCGGGTTGGGCTATCATTTCGGCGTGGCGATCGGGTGTGCTGGTAGGCGCTTTTGCGCTGCTCTTGGTTGGAATATATGGGACTGGCTCGATAGCCGAAGTGGACCGCATTGAGGCGCACCAGGTAGACGTGACGGCTCGTATGCGGGCGTTGTTGCGGGTGCTCGAGGTTGAAGCTAAAGAGCATCCAGGCAGCGCTTTTGTGTTGAGAGGCGTGTCAGAGGATTTATTTCTGGCGGGCTTCCGCGAAGATCCCTTTCGCTTGATCGGGATCCATGAGGTGTGGCTGGCCCCGGGAGCGGATCAGGTTCTGCAACGCAAGGATCTGGACGGTTTGGATCGGTTCCGAACATCTCCGGAACAACTGGCGCAGAGGTTGGCGCGGGGCGAAGTTCGCTCAATCGAAATCTCCAGTACCGCAGTGCGCGATATTACAGGCTCTAAAAGGGGAGTCGCTCCGGAAAACTGAGGATTGAAGGGCCCTCCAGGATCTCCCAAGCCGCGTGTCGATCCGAATCCGTCCAGCGGCGGCTTTCTATTTTCTACGAGAGGCGTAGCGATCGCTTTCCGTCCAGTGCTGGACGACTCCGGTGACCGCACCCTTTGCATCCTTGAGGAACTCGACGATGTTCCCTTCCATGCTGAAGCTGGTTTGCGACATCGCGATCAATTGAATTTTTCCCATACCGCCTGGATCGATCATCAGATGGTCCCCTTCCAAAGTGACTACGACGACTGCTCGGGACCCAGCCAAATCGTATCTTCCGACGTACTGGCTCAGGATGTCCTTGGAAACCTGAAACTCTTCCGGGCGTTTGCCCACCAGGTGCGGCTTAGCATTCTGGTTTTCACAGACGAACTCGATCAATTCTCCGTCCGGCATCAAATCGAGATCGACAGGAAGCGTCCACGCCTGGTTGTAGGCTTTGGGATCTTCCAGCGTCACCTGGAGATCCATGTGACCGGCGTCGCGGCGGCGGAAGCGCTCCGTCATGCGCAAGGCCTCTGAATGAGGATGCCCGCCCAAGTCAAGCGACGTCCGGTCGTTATACCCAGTGGTGGTGACCACCAGGGTATCTCCCTCCCAATGCCCAATCGAGTAGCCCATCCAGGTGGGGTTGGGATCCTTGGGCAGCTCGCGGCCGTCGGTAAAAACTTGGCGGAAAAGGGTCTGGTACTCGTAAAGGAAGATAACAACATTCGGCGTCTGAACGATCTTCACGGGAGAGCCCACCGAAGTGCTGGCTTTCGGGCCGGGCGGCAAACAGTTGATTCCGTCCGTGTCGTTGCGGTAATTATCGGCGCTTTGTTTGTAAAGGGCCGCCGCCCATGGCTGAATGTCCCCGGGCTTAAGATCCGGCGCGGCGTTGAGCAGGTAGCTTTTGTGGATTCGCCACACCCCGGAGAGATCGGGCTTGCCGTCCGCGGTTCGCGGTGCAGGGGCGGAGAGGTCGGGCTTGCCGTCGGGTGTTCTGGGCAATCCCGGAGTCGGGCGGTCAGCCCATTGCGCCAGGAGCGGCGATAATGACGCGGAAAGGACGATCAGGTTAGCAAGTGTTTTCATCTGCCATCTTTCTCCTGTCGGGTTACTACACGGCAAAAATGCCCAGATCGCAATATCGCGCCCGGTTATTCGCCTGGTGTCATGAGGTGGGCGGTCGTTGTGCCCGCGTTCATGATCCAAACGCCCCCCTGCTTGTTATTCTCGGGCAATCCGAGCGACTGTGCGGTGGCGCCCGGCACAGCGATCGTCATGTGCGTTCGAGCGTGTTCCGCATCGGTCCCCATCACGTGATACCATACCGATCCGAACTCGGGTTTCACCCGGGTTCCGTCCTTCTCAGCGGCATCGAGCGCGGCCTGTACCTTAGCCTTGTCACCCAACGTTTCGAACTTCATGTTCTGAGCCGCGCGATTCAAGTTGCCCGCGCTGGTGCACTCGACCATGAATGCCGGCTGGTTTGGCTGGCCTGACTTGTCGTAGCAGACCAAGTTGCCGGTGCCCTTCTTCAAGGTGTCGTAGGTGAAGTCGGGCTTCCACTTGATAACAGTAGCCGCAGCTTTCAGATTGCCAGGAGCAGCGAGCAGGGCCTTGTCGATGGCGGCTTGGTCGGACGCCTGCGCGAACGCGCCCAGCGAGACGGTCAGTGTCGTGAGAAGGATTGTTAGCGTGCGTTTCATTCAGTGATCTCCAGTCAATGTGCCCTACTTTCTTGCCTCGCACGCGCCAGCGGGAAAGTACGTGAAACGACGCCGGCGCGATATGCGAACAACAGTATCGGCGATTGGACTCAGTATATCGCTACGCTGCCCAGCGTGCACTTTTGAGTTTTTGCTGCCGGCGATCCATCGCCATATCCCTCGCATCCATTAGTTGTAGGCTTTGAAGATGTCCACGAGCACCCTTGCAGCCGATAAGGTGCGGAGCGTCCTTGCACCGAAAAGCCGCGACCTTCAGTTGCCGTTCGACGCATTGCCCTTGATAGGCCAGCCACCGTTGCTGCGGCAGGTCCACGACCGCAGCAAGGTAGCGACGGTTGCGCTTGAGTTTCATGTCTCCGGAGCCTCGTCGCCCATTTCGCGCTCGCAGTGCCGTTAGTACGAGCAGTATCTTCGGGAGCACATCGCAGGTCCATGGAGCTGAAGCCAGGAGAAGATACCGGCCGGTTCGATGGCCGCGCCGCCGTCCTTGGTCGATGAGACCACGCAGAGTGCTGAAAAGCTCCGGCACGACACTTGCGATGGCGTCTTTCAGAACCGGAAGTTTGCGACGCGGGATCACCGATGCATATTATCCACACCATGGATGATATGCATGGATGATATGCAAGAACAATTAGAAAACCTATTTCCATTCTTGGCCCGTTTTCAACGCCGAATGTGCAAAAGTAGGAGACGGATGCGCCGTCAGAACGAACCCGCTGGCGCGGGGGACGCTGCGCGTGAGCAAAGACGGGCTCGGATGGAATAAGCCGAATAGGGTCACAAGGAGGAGTCCTTGTGACCCATTTACGCAAGATGATGCTGGAGGAACTCCAGCGTCGTAATTATTCTCAGACGACAACACGCACCTATCTGAGGGCGGTGGCCGGCTTCGCCCAGCACTTCGGCAAGCCGCCGGATCAGTTGGGACCGGACGAGATCCGGCGCTATCAGGCGCACCTGATCGAAGAGCGCAGGATCGGCGTGCGCACAGCAGCCAACCACACGGCCGCGTTGCGGTTCTTCTTCGTCAAGACGCTGAAGCGTCCGTATGCGCTCGAAGAAGTGCCGTATCCGAAACGGCCGCGCCGCCTGCCGATTGTGCTGAGTCAGGAAGAAGCCATCGCGCTGATCAACTCGGCCAAGAATCTGTACCATCGCGCGATGCTCGAGACGCTGTATTCGACCGGAATGCGGCGCGCCGAGCTGTGCCAGCTCAAAGTCGAAGACATCGACAGCCACCGCATGGTGATTCATATTCGCCAGGGCAAGGGCGGCAAGGATCGCGACGTGCCGCTGAGCGCAAACCTGCTGGAGACGCTGCGCGCGTATTGGCGTTGGATGCGGCCCCAGACGTATCTGTTTCCCGGCACGGTGAACAACTGGCGCGCGGACAAGCCCATCACGACGAAGAACGTGTGGGCAGCGTGCGTGGAAGCGGCCCGGCGCGCAGGCATCACCAAGCGCGTGAGTCCGCATCTGCTGCGCCATAGTTTCGCCACGCACTTGATGGAAAACGGCGCGGACCTGCTGACCGTGCAAGCTCTGCTGGGGCACGCCGATCTGAAGCACACCGCGATCTATCTGCATTTATCGGAGCGCCATTTGAAGGCCGCCGGCACGCCGCTCGACAAAGCCGTGCTCGCGCCGCTCGAGCAAGTGAAGCGGCCGCGTAAGCCGCTCAAGCCAACGCAGGTGACCAAACAGTAGTGACGCGGCCACCCTTCGAGGTGGCGGACATCATTCGCGCGCAGGGCAAGAACTTCATCGATCAGAATCGATCCTGGTTGAGGGGTGGGCACTTGAAGGTGCTCTCGGCCATCGAGCGTTGCCGCACGGCGGCGCTGGGCGGACATCGCGACCGATGCCTGACGTGCGGCTATGAAACCACCTCGTATTCGTTCAACTCGTGCCGCAACCGCCATTGCCCCAAGTGCCAGACCAACGCGCGCGAGAAGTGGCTGGCAAAGCGCAGCGCCGATCTGTTGCCTGTCGCCGTACGTGCACGTGGTGTTCACGTTGCCGCACTTGCTCGCGCCGCTGGCCTATCACAACAAGAAGCTGCTCTATGATCTGCTGTTCCGCGCCAGCGCAGAGACGTTGCTGGAAGTCGCGGCGAATCCCAAACGCTTGGGCGCGGAACTCGGATTCCTGAGCGTGCTGCACACGTGGGGACAAACGCTCCAGCATCATCCGCACGTGCATTGCGTGATTCCCGCGGGCGGTCTTGCGCCGGATCGCGAGCGTTGGATTCCCGCGCGTCGGGACTTCTTCCTGCCCGTGCCCGTGCTGCGCAAAGTGTTTCGCGGCAAGTTTACCGATGGGCTGAAACGCCTCTGGCGCGAAAAGCGGCTCTGTTTGCCCGGTGCACTCAAAGCACTGAAACAGGAGAAAACCTTTCGAACCTTTCTGCGCTCCTTGCATCGCAAGAAGTGGGTGGTGTACGCGAAGCCTCCCTTCGGCGGACCCGCACACGTGTTGCAGTATCTGGCACGCTACACGCATCGTGTGGCGATTTCCAATCACCGCATCGTGAACTTCGCCGAGGGAAAGGTCTCGTTCCGCTGGAAAGATTACGCGCACTCGAGTCAACAGCGCGTCATGACGCTCGACGCCGACGAGTTCCTACGGCGCTTCTTGCAACATCTCCTGCCGCGACGCTTCGTGCGCATCCGCAGCTTCGGCTTCCTGGCCAATCGCCAACGCACGGCATCGCTGGCGCTGTGCCGCCAACTGCTCGCCGTTGCCGAAGTTCCCGTGCCTGAGGCAAAGACTTGTGAGACGGCATGGCGCTGTCCGCACTGCGGAGGTCCGATGGTCGTCATGGAACGGCTCACCGCAGCCCAACTGGAGGTCGCTCTTGACAGCTCCTGATCGAACGCGCGGGATGTCGAAAACGCGGTGTGCTCCGGCACGCCCACTCCACGTGTGTCTCGCGTGAGCGAAACTACCGTTTTTCACCTCTTCTTACACTCTGGACTCCGCCCTTCAGCCCAGGTTTTCGACGCCATTGCTCACGCCCCGGCACTGCCGTACTCACCACCAACCCCAACCGGCTTTTCCGGGAATCTGTACTATCCCCATAAGGGCGCCAGCGGGTCCCTTCAAACGGCGCTATCCAAACTGACCCGGCGGTCCACATCCCCGCTCACGCCAACTCTGCGGCGCCGGGTCAGTCCAGATAGCGTTCTAACGTCACTCAGGACCTATTCGGTTCTTGACCGGCGAGACCTCGCTGAATTCGGCGAACAAGCCTTACCGCTTGCCCTGGCTCCCCGTCGGTTTGGCCGATTCGCGCGCGCGCGCGATGAGGTAAGCCTGGATCGCGTGCACTTCCTGAGAGTTCAGGATTTTCGCGAAGGATGGCATGCCGGCCGCTGCGCGGCTTCCACCCAGAACAATGTCCTCAATCCCTTCTAATTTCTCTTTGCTCAAGTAGCGGAGATCCGGAAGGGGGCCGGCCACGGCGTTCATGCCATGACAGAACGGGCAGTTTACCTTGTAGAGCCGTTGCCCTTCGCGCACTACCTGCGGCGATGCATTGGTAGTGATGGCAGGAACGGGCGGCGGATCTTTGTGGCCGAACGGAAGAGCTTTCAAGGTCGCCGTGCCGTCGAGCACGAACGTAAGAAGCCGGCCATAGCCGGGCTTCACTGGACCCCAACTTGGGTCGTTGTACAATCCGACAGGTCCGCCCCACCCCGCGAGAACGGACACATACTGAACCCCATTGATTTGGTAAGTCACCGGCGGCGCCATAATGCCCGTGCCTGCATCGTAGGTCCAGAGTTGCTTCCCGTCGGTGGCGCGATAGGCCGCCAGCACGCCGTCCGCGCGTCCCTGAATAACCAGGTTGCCGCCCGTAGCCAGAACGCCTCCGCCCTCGGCAACCGGATACTTCGCGCTCCAGGCCTCCTTCTGCTGCACCGGATCCCAAGCCATGAGCTTCCCGCTGGGGGAAGGCAGAGAAGCTAGCTTGGCGTTGAGCGGGCCGTCGTAATGGTCATCCCCACCCACATTGTTGTCATCGGGATTGTATTTCCATTTTGCGTCGGGCGCATGCAAAGCCTGTGTGCCTTCTTTCGCAGGCAAATACACCAGGCCGGTCGACGGACTGAACGCCATTGGGTACCAGTTATGCGCGCCATCCGGCTCGGGCGAAACAATGACCGGCTTGAGACCCGCGTAAGCCGTCTGCGCTTCGATCGGCCGGCCGGTCTTGGGATCAAGCCCCGTGGCCCACGTGATGCCGCCGACAAAGGGGGTGCCGGAAAGGAACTCGCCGGTCTCGCGATCCAGCACGTAGAAAAACCCGTTTTTGTTGGCCTGCATAATCACCTTCCGCACGCGGCCGCCGATGGTCAAGTCGGCCTGCATCAAAGGCTGCGTGGCGTCATAGTCCCAGTTGTCTCCGGGCGTGGTTTGAAAATGCCAGGCGATTTCTCCGTTGCTGGCATGCACAGCCAAAATCGACGCGGCATACAAGTTGTCGCCATCGCCGCGCAGTGCACGGTACCAGGCGGTCGGGTTGCCCGTACCGAAGTACAGCAGGTCAAGCGCAGGATCGTAGACAATCCCTTCCCAGGTAGTGCCGCCTCCGCCGGTCTTCCACCATTCACCGGTCCAGGTTTTCGCGGCGCTTTCCAGGGCCTTCGATTCAAACCCTTTTGAGGGATCACCGGGCACCGTATAGGAGCGCCATGCCATCTTTCCGGTTTCGGCGTCATACGCTGAGATATAGCCGCGCACGCCATATTCCCCGCCGGCGTTGCCGATGACCACCATTCCCTTGGCGATGCGTGGAGCGCTGCTGATCGCATACGGCTTGGCGTTGTCCGCCGTCGACACCGACCACACCGGAGCGCCGGAATGCTCATCAAGAGCGATCAGGCGGCCGTCGAGCGTCCCCACGTACACCTTGCCGCGATAGAGCGCCACGCCGCGATTCACCACGTCACAACAAATGAAGAAGGCGCGCTCGCGAGGAACCTTGGGGTCGTAGGTCCAGCGGATCTCTCCGGTCTTCGCGTCGATGGCATACACGACGCTCCAGGAACCGGTGGCGTAGATGATGCCGTCCTCTACCAGCGGCGTCGCTTCCAGTCCGCGCGTGGTGCCGAGTTCGCGGCTCCAGGCCAGGCCCAGCTTGCCGACGGTTTCCTCGTTGATCTGTTTCAGCGGACTGAACCGGTGGTCGTCGTAAGTCCGCCCGTACATCAGCCAGTTGCTTGTGTCCTGATCGCTGTCTCGAAGTCTCGCGTCGTCGACGGGCGTTGTCCGATTACAGGAACTCAAGAGGAGGACGGAGAGAACTGCCAAGGCCACCAAACTACGCGTCAACATGGACGAAACCTCCGTGAGGCTAGATTTTAAAGTCAACCTTAACACAACGGCACTACTGATGCGGATGCAGGATTATATTAGATTTCCCTCGATCAAGAGGGTTGACGCTCGTGTCCGAGTTGTCGGCCATCCTTCCCCTATTGGTCCGACGGTGCGCTATTCGCCCTTTGGTTCGATGCCGAGTCTGTGGTTAGCGGCTGATCGGATGCGCTGCTTGCAGCCGAGATATAATGTCGGGTTTCCGTCACCTCATGCCAGCGAGTGAACCGGCTGGACAGTCGAATTCGTAGCAACATCCACTGGGGCCCAAGTTGCAATATGCTTAGACAGCTTGCGGAGAGCGAAATGACACAGATCAAGTGGTACGTCTTACTTGCACTCTTATTACTGGGAATGCCCGGCCGCGGTCAACAGAGTGTTCAAGTAATCCAGAAACCGGACGCAAAGAAGGCTGACCAGTTCCTATTTGACGTTCAACCTCGGACAATTACGGCTGGACAAGCGGCAACCCTGCGTTGGTCCATCAACGGCGCGACAAAAGTGATGCTCGAAGAAGCATCGGGCTCGGGTCGTGAACTGCGCAAAATCGGCACATTCGGCGGGAGCGGAAGTCTTCAGATGCACCCAAAAGAAGATACGACTTACGTCATAACCTGTGAAGGCTCGACGACCTTTTCCTGCGCTTCTGTCACGGTCCGGGTTCGAGTGAAGCAACGCTAAATCCGAGGTTTCCATCATGGAGAGCTCGGGTCGTAGCACTGAAGCCCGACCGAACACGATCGCCTATTTCATCCATCCGAGCCCCAGGTTGCCTACCGGTTCGGTGGCGCTTGGCCCGGTGGGTTCGGAGTTGGAGCAGCTCCGCGCCCCCCACGTGCTCCTCCTTGGAAGCCACCGGGAACAGCGTTACCGCCACGAGCGGGACTGGAAGCCATGGGCTGACGCCGCTGTTCCATCATCTGCTCAAGCTTCTGACGCTGCACTGGAGTGAGAGCCTCCCGCATATTCAAGCGGTGATCGATCGCAGATTTCTCCAGGGCGATTTGAGCGACGCCGATTTCCTGCAGCTTACTATCGATCGCCGATCGGTCCGGCTTATCGGCGGAGAGAAGGTCATTCAAATCCAGGCGCTTGATTTGCAGGTCAGCCCGGTTGCGGATCTCGGTCTTGCGGAAGTCCGATTCCTGCTGCCGAATCTTGGCGGCCTGGTCGGCGCTGACGCCGAGCTGCTGGCGGACGGCGGGATCATCTAATAGCCGCCCTAGTCCAAATTGCCGCTCTCCGATGCCCCGGCCGCGCATTCCCATACCGCGCTCTTGGCCTCGCATGCCTCGCGGTCCCATGCCGTCGGGCGCTTGCGGCGCCTGCATTCCTGGGTTACCCGGCCCTGGTCGGGCGCCACTTGGGCCCTGGGCACACAGCGCGGAAGCGGTTAAAACGGGGACGATCAGAAGTCTCAATTTCGTTGTCTTCATAGTTCTCATTATTCTGACGCGTGATCTACCGAAGAAGTTTACGCGATCCGCTCGGTATTTGCGGGTTCGATAGCGATTGGTGACAGTCACGGTGCAGTTGCCCCGTAAGGGCCGAGTCTTTCCCAACCGACAGAGTTACGTTGGAGAAAATGGCAGGCCAATATCTTTTTTGTGTGTTCTGCCATGCTTCCTTGGCACTCTTGTCTCTCTTCCATCCATTCTCTGGATCGTTTGCAAGCCCACAGCCAATCTGTCGCCATCCTTTCATCCACACTCATCGTTGAAGCATATTTACTCGGCGCCAGCTGGGCGTTTCTCGTTTCAGGCGGGTGCTGCCACCTGGATCTCGCTCTCTTGGTTCCGTGAGGCGGACCAGGAGCCGGACTTATCCCGCAGTCACCCGAACTGGGCGATCTTTTTTAATATGTTTAGTTTGAACTGCTGAATCCGCAGGCCGTCGCGGCCGAGTTGCTCGATGATCTGCTGCCCTACCCTGTTCTGCTCGGCAATGATTGGTTGCAGTTCCCACTGCTCGAATAAGGCCTTCAGCCGCGCGCACTGGATGGTGTAGTCAACCCGGTTGCGGGGATGTCGAAATGCGGTCACTTGGATTAGTTTAGGGCGGCTGACGAACGGGCACAGGTGCGGCGAACGGGAGCTCGGATTTGATCCTCGAACCCGAAGCTGGTGAGAGAATAGAAGACAGGAGTTTTTCAATGCATTCGAAACATGACGTGCTTGCGCTTTTCTTACTAGCTGCCGCCGTGGCATTCGGTCAATCGAAGGAACACGAAAAAACCCATGCCGACCATATGGAGCACCACTTCGATCCCAAGGAATCGGCCAAGAGCTTTGACGACCCGGCACGTGATACGTGGCAGTTACCGGATCGCGTGATTGCGGCGCTGAACCTGAAGCCGGGACAAATTGTGGCCGATATCGGTGCGGGTACGGGATATTTCTCGGTACGACTCGCGAAATCAAAAGTTGCGCCTAAGGTTTACGCCTCGGACATCGAACCATCGATGGTGAGTTACCTGCGGGAACGTGCCGTCAAGGAGAGTTTGAACAACATGATTGCTGTTCAAGCGGCTGCCGATCAGCCGAATCTTCCGGAACCCGTCGACCTCGTTTTAATCGTGGACACCTATCACCATATCGGCGACCGTGAGGCGTATTTCCGGAAGCTGGCGAAATCCCTTAAGCCCGGCGGCCGGGTGGCGATTATCGACTTCAAGCCGGATTCCCCCGAGGGTCCCCCGAAGGAGTTCCGCTTTCCGCTGGAAAAGTTCAAGTCTGAGATGGGCAAGGCGGGATACAAGCTGGCAGCGCAGCATGACTTCCTGCCGAGGCAGCAGTTTTTGATCTTCGAATTCGCGGGCTCGTCCTCCCGGTAAGTTGGATTCTTTCCCGTTCATCGCACCTGCCAAGTGACCGGTTACCCCGGTGTGAGCCGGGTTCAAAGAAACGAGGCCGCGCCTCCGGGAACGCCGTATCTTGGGCCTTGAAAGAGTGCCGATACTTCCTCACGGGGTCCATCCCAGCAAAGTCGGTATGAGCTCCGAACGATCTCGCCGCCGCTGCTTCGCGATGACCCGATAAGAGAAAACGACAGCGTACCCTCTGTTGGCTTGGCAGAAAACTTGGTAACGACTTTCGTATCGTGGTAGTTTCATTTCAGGGCCGATGATTGGACTACGCGCAGAAGTGATGCGTAATCCAATTTCGGCTTGATCGAGAGAGCGAGGACCGCCGATGACGGGCGGTCAAACCAAATCCTTATTGATGGAGAGATAGATATGAAGAATTCGTGCATGAGGGGTGCGGCGCTATTCGCCGCCTTGCTGGGATTTTCCGGTCCAATGTTCGCGCAATCGGCGCAAGTGCTGCCCATTCCGGACGGCCCGATAGCCAAGGAGATCCCAGGGGCGAAAGAACTGCCCGATCCGAGCCTGACCTACAAGGTCGTGTTCGATATCGGCAAAGCCGCTCCACAAATCGACGAGGTGAATCCTATGCTCACAGCCATCGCCCGGTTCATCAATACCCTGGCAAAGGACGGAGTGCCGGCAGATCATCGAAAGATTGCCGTCGTCTTCCATCAACAGGGGACCGAAATCATCTTGAACGACAAGACATTCAAATCCCGCAATAATGGTCACAGCAATCCTAATGTCGTGTTGATTCAGAGCCTGAAGAAGGCCGGCGTCGATTTTCGCGTTTGCGGACAAGCTGTATTGGCGAACAAAATCGATCAAAAGACGATCCTGCCGGAAATCGAAGTCGATCTTTGGGCTTTGACGACGTTGGTCAATCTGGAGCTTCGCGGTTACGTCCACGTCGGAGGAAACTAAGCTCCTCCGTGAGCACTTCAGAGCCCGATAAGTGAGCGGTCTTATTTTTTGTGAGCCTGGATGTAATCGAGAGCGAAAGTCTTCAACGCGGAGCTGGTCAGGCCAAGTTGCGAGGCTTCTTCCAATGCGCGCTCGTTGTCCCACTTATCGATCAGCACGCGTTTGATCAGCCACATGGTAGCGGCGCGGTTTCCGCTGGCGCAATGAATGAACGCCGGTTCAGTGCCGGGTTCCGTGATGGTTTTGATAAAGCGATCGGCCACTGCGGGGTCAGGCATCCCTCCGTTGAACGGCAGATGCACGAAGTTGATGCCCGCGGCTTTGGCCGCCGCCGCCTCAGCGTCGATGTCGGCTCCCGGCTCGTTCGCCATCCGCAGGTTGATGATGGATGCGAATCCCATCTTCTTGATCCCCGCTACCGACGCTGGCGTCACCGCTCCGGCGCATGCAACCGTGGTCTTCACCTGAGCGAAGTTGGTAATCCCCGGCACAGTTGATTTCTCGACTTGGGATTGCCCAACGGCAACCGAAGCTCCAATGGCAACGACGGCAAGAATCAGCAGTAATCGTTTCATGTTTCTCCCTTTATTTGAAGTTAAGTGCTCACGAGCGAGTATCCACGCTCTTGCGCGCGATTGACGGCAACGATTCCGGCGGGGACCATCCGGGCATTATTGCTCACCAGGTTGGCGATCAATTCGTTATAGACGGCGTCGGCGCTCCCGCCCACCGCTTCGGCGATAGATCGGGAATAACCGCGAGTGGATGTCGAGCACACAGCTAACTGCACGCCCTGTTTAAAGAGAGAATCCAGCGTCGTCCCTCGGTTGGCCGCCAAGTCGCCAAAGCCCTCGGTGTTGTATATATTCGTCTTCGGCGTGAGTTTGGTTTTTGGATCTTCCACCTTGGATCGCGCCGCGATCGATATTCCGTACTTCGCCCACATCGCATCGTTGTAACCGAACGGCGTGGAACGGTGGCGCGCTATGATCACGACCGCCAGATCACTGTTTTGCAAGCCGTAATCGGACCGGTTTACTCGCATGAAATTATTGGCAAACGCTAGCGCCTCCCCAAGAGCCTCAGGGGTGGTGGTGTCGAACACCAATCGATGTTTGCCCGGCACTTTGTCCAACCAGTCATCCTTGTCATGACGAGCCGGCTCCCAGCGCGCGGTTACGGTTACTTTGTCCTGCGCCTTGGCGATGCTGCCGACAGCCAGGGCCGCAAGCGATACCACTCCGGCATTTAGACGAGTGAGGAACGAACGACGTTCCGGGGACGGAAATTGCATATCCATGTGCGTACCTCGTATTCTCTTCAAATCCGCGAAAGCTACGGACATCGTATCACGCAACAACGATCCCGTTGAAAACGCCTTCTTACGTCGACCCCGCGTCGGCTATTTCCTGGGGCGCTCCTTCGGCACGCCGGCCACTTTCTGGGACCTTCCACCCACGACTTTTGGCCCGCGGATGTCACGATTGCCTGTGTCACGCGCCTCCTCGATCTTCCCTCCATAGACGATGCTCGCTTCTCCCCCTGGACCAATGAAAACATCGGTCCAGTTCTGATGAAGCTTTCCCGCAGCGCTCGCATCGCGCGGCAAGATCTCAAACTTGTGGTTACGGCGAAATACACCACTCCGAATCGCTCAAAATACGTACTTGAGAGCGAACTGCATTTGCCGCATATTTCCGTTGGTCGACGTGATTCTGCCGAAGGCCGGGTTGCTGAGCGAATTGTTTGGAAATCCCCACACAGGATGGTTCAAGAGATTATAGGCTTCCCAGCGGAATTGCAGCTCATGACCTTCCCTCACGCGGAAATTCTTCTGCAGGGTGGTGTCCAGATAAAAGCCGGCGGGGCCAAGGATCGTATTGCGCCCGGCATTGCCGAATTGATATTGCGGCTGCAAAACAAAGGCCCCAGTATTGAACCATCGGGCCGTCGTCGGGTTACTAATGCTAACTGCTTGTCCGGTCGCGTCGGGACGGTCCGACCCGATGTTGGTATTGGCGCGGTTCACGCCGGCGAACGGATTGATCGGAAAGCCCGAGCGCCAGGTGGTTATCCCACCGAGTTGCCAGCCGCCGACGATCGCATCCAAGAAAGGATTCTTAACATCCAGCTTCCGACCTTTCCCGGCGGGCAAGTCATACAGCGCCGAGAACACCATGCGATGGCGATCGTCGAACGCCGACAAACCCCGGTCGCACAACATGCAGCGGCCGTCTTGTGAGAAAAGCGTGTCGCTGTCGGAGGTACGAATTCCGCTGGTGGTATCGATGGCCTTAGACCAGGTGTAGGAAAAGAGTCCGGTTAACCCATTGGAATAGCGCTTGGTGAGCTTCGTTCCGAGCGAATTGTAGTTCGCACGTCCGCCGTTTTCCACCAGCACCAGCAGACCCCATTCAGGATAGGGCGACCTGCTGGCGACTGAACCAGGACCTGGAACCGCCGCGCTCACTCCGCGATAGGATTCCAGGTGCCGTGTGACGGATCCCAAGTAACCCGCTTCGAAAGTCAGGTTGTTGGCGAGTTCGCGCTGTACATTGAAAAGCCACTGCCAGGTGTAAGGCGTGCGGCGATCGGCCTTATTGGAAAACGCCTGCGGAGTAACGATACTGGGAATCGCGCCGATCAGGCCGGAGGCGCCATTCTGCCAGGTTTCCGCCGGGAAGCTCGGATTATCGTCGTTTCGTGTGCGGCCGGCCGCATTACGCGCGACATCGAAGCGCGGATTTCCCTGATCCTGGTTGTAGAACGTGCCGGCGCCGGCGCGAACGGACCATTTTGGTGTAGGGCTCCAGGCGATACCAATGCGCGGCGCGAGATCGTTATTGTCGCGAGCCACCAGCGCATCGCCGAGGCGTCCATCCTGGACCAGAGGGATGTTGGGCCAGCGGACCTTCAGCCCGGCATAGGGATCGCCCGTGCCGGTCCCCTGGCGCAGGAAAAACGGATGGCGGCTTTGGTCCGCGACGTTGGGGGTATTATCAAACGCAGGGAAGAACACCGTAACCAAATTGCCGGAAATGTCTGTCCAGGGCGGCGTGTTCTCGTAGCGCAGACCAAACGATATGGTTACCTTAGGCGCAATCTTCCATACGTCATCCATATACAGCGCGAAACTGGTGGCGCGGAACTGCGCGGCGGCGATTTGCGCCGCTACCTCGGTCAGGGTTACGTTTCCAAGCAGGAAGGATGCGAAGGCGTCTCCCTCTTTCCCAGTCTGCGGGTTCCAGGTTGGTGTCGTGGAGAATGAAAAGCTGCCGCGGCCATACTGATTGCCGACTTCGTTGAACTGATCCTTGCGGATTTCGCCGCCGAAGCGGAACGAGTGCTTGCCTCGGGTGATCGAGGTGTTGTTCAGAAACTGTAGCGTGTTGTCCTTCGTCTCAAAAGGGCCATCCGTGCTATCGCCCATGCCGGTGTAATTCGAGATGCCGACAGCGGGGATTCCCCAGGACACCGGATCCCCGCCCTTCAAACCGGGAATTTGCAGGTCATCCACGGCATTAAAAACGTTAGCGAGGAGCGTACCCACCGAATTATAGAAGCGCGTATATCCGAAACGGGTTTCGGTCACTACCGTAGGCGAGAGAACTCGAGTGTTTGAACCCATGTACTGCTCGAGGCCCGTGATGAGTTTTCCGCCATTCTGGTTTAGGCCCGGCGTCAACTCGTTCTCGCTGCCCCAGCTGTAGCGGCCGGCCCACATCGATTTTGGCGATTCCACATAATCCATCCGCAAGATGAACTGATCGCGATCCACCGGCCGGGACTGCGCCGGCGAATAATTATTGGATACTCCCGGTAAAGTGGGAATCGCGTAATACTGCTGGAGGAATTTCTTGGAGATCGGGTCGATCCTGCTTGGCTGGATGACATTCCCGGCGAAGGGCACGGCTGTGATGGTTTTTCCATCTGCTCCTAAGACGTGGGTCGTGGGATCGTATATGGTAACCGGAAGAGCAGAAAAGTTTCCAGCCTGGAACGCGGCTGGCGCCAGGGAATAGAGAGCGTTCGCGCTTTCACGCTTGCGGAACGCCTCGTAATTTGCCATGAAAAACAGCTTGTCCTTGCCGTTAAAGACCTTCGGCAGCCACACTGGTCCGCCCAGCGTGAAGCCGTACTGATTCCACTTGAAAGGGTTCTTCACGGGCCGCAGCGCAGTAAAAGCATACTGGGTAGCATCCAGTTTGTCGTTGCGGAGAAATTCGAAGGCCGTACCGTGATACTGATTCGTGCCCGACTTCGTCAACACATTGATCTGGGTAGTCTGGCGTCCGAACTCGGCCGGATATACACCGGTCTGAACCTTAAATTCCTGAAGCGCATCGATCGACGGCATCACGATGAACGTGTTGAAATTCGGATCGGTGTTCTCGACGCCATCGAGCGTATAGTGATTGAAGTTGGTGCGCTGGCCGGCCACCGAAATGGTCTCACCCGCGCGAATGCCGCCCAGACGTGAGGTGGCCTGCCCCTGGCCCGAAAAACCCGCAGACACGTTGGGCGCCAGGGAAACCAGTTGCAGGTAATTCCGCCCATTGAGCGGCAATTCCACAATGCGCTTGTTCTCGATGACCGTACCCACCGTCGCGTTTTCGGTAGTCACTAACTCCGCGCTGGAGGAGACTTCGACAGTCTCGGCAAGTTGGCCCACTTCAAACTGGAAATCGATACGGGCATTCTGCTGCACCTGGATTTCAATCTGATTTCGGACCGAGGTCTTAAAGCCGGTTTTCTCTGCCTTTACGCTGTAGATTCCCGGCGGCAGCGAGGGGAACGCGTACTCGCCCGCATCGTTGGTGACCGAAGTTCGGGTGGCGTTGGTCCCGGTATTGGTGGCGCTGATGGTGGCGCCGGGGACGATAGCTCCGCTGGCATCATGCACCTCGCCAGCGATCGACCCCAATGTTTGGCCAAAGGCGGCTTGACCTAGTAGAAGACACGCCGCCTGAATTAGGCGAATTCCCAACCGCTTTCGCGACATAGAACATCTCCTTTTGCACGCGTTACGAGGCGTGGAACAGCTGGGGGTAGACCCAGAATGTTGAGAACTATGACAGGTTTTAAAATGTGCGGCAAGATCTGACGGTCAGCGGCAAGGTAACAATATGGTTAGTTTAATAAGGCACGTAGAATCAATATGGTTACGTCGTGGGATATCGACGGTTACACGCGAGAAAACCTACTTCTCCGCAGTCAACTCGAGCGCCTGGACCATGGGATACTCCAGCACCGGCTCAAAAGTGACATCGATACGGCCCTGGGCATTGGGCGTAATTCCATGGAACACTTTTTCAATTGCACGGTTGTCGCCGGCTTCCTTAAAGACCTCAAAATTGTGCAAGAGCATTTGGCCGGGGCAATACACATTAAAGATACGACTGCCTGGTCCGCCTTTTCCACGGTTATGAGGACCGAAGAAAATTTCGGCGAACAGAAGACGAAGCCGGTATTTGCCGGGCGGCACCGGAAAGCGATAGGTGAAATTGCCATACCGCTGCCCTTTGAATAATTCCGGGTCTTCGGTACCGGTGATAAACCCACCATCGGTGGCCCGCCTTCCACCGTCGTAGTACCTGTCGATTTCCCAGAGGTCACCGTGATGATCTGTTATGTTGACGTTTCTGGTTACAACTCGAATCGGGAGAGCACGTCCCGTGTTGTTCGGAATAATTTCGATTGCGTTCAGCCATGCTCCCGACATGATTGGCCGGAAGTCGAGGGTTAGAAAACCGTCGACTGGCGAGACGTTGTCGAAGACGCGAATGCTCGCCGTGTTCGCAGCACCCGCATCGGCGGCTATATCGAAGGAAGTTAGCAGCGGCTGGCCGTTCATCAGAACGTGAAAAACACGACGGTTCTCTACACCCTCGCCCAAGTCCATCGGCAAGTAGATCACCTCGGAAAAGTAGAGTTTCAGCTCATACTTTCCCTTCGGCAAGGGAATTCGATAGGAGAAGTTTCCAAAACGAAAACTTTGGAATTGGAGCTGGTCAGGCGCTGCCCGGATGACGCGGCTTGGCACCCCCATTTCCTTGCCGTCGATTTGCCAGTGGTTCTGCTCGCCACCAATGAAATAGCGATCGCCAAGCCATTCGACACCGAAGCGGTCCACTGACCGTTCCACCGTTGAGCCGGCGAGGATTCGAACCGGATGCGGCGACTCCGCGGCGGGAGGGGGGATAGCTGCTTGTTCGCTCGGTAAGCCTTTGCCGGCAGCCGCGGATACGTTAGCCGTTCTCGGAGCCTTCAAAAACAAAGCCAACAGTCCCGCGATGAGGAGAACTGAAGTGGCCAAAGCGGCGGCCATCGCAAATCTCCCCCGCAGTGGTCTGTGCGCCGGTGGAGAGGCGGCTGGATTCATTGTCGGCAGTCCGGCGGGATTCACTATCGCTAGGGCGAAACGCTCGAATTCGGGCTGATAGGTTCCGGCGGGAATGTGAATCCGCAGGGAATGGTCAAATCCTTCATGTTCGTAATAGTTCACCAAACGTTTGCGCAGCCTGGAGACCTCTACGCGGACCACCGAATCGCGCTTTTCACCGAAGTGCTGACTCCGGCCGTAGACTTCGGTTGCGATGCTGAATTCCTTGATTTCATGAGCCTTGCCTTCGAACGTTTTCTCGCAGAGATAGGTCAGCAGCTTTGCCATCGCCGGAGCTCTCATGAACTCGGTGGACTCTAAGACAGCTCTCAGTTCAGCGCGCTGATCCTCAAGCTCGATCTGAATGTTGGAAGGCATGGTTCTTTTGCGGTGAATTGTATCACGCGTGTTGCCCGAGGGGGCCTGTGTTCCTTGCACTGCGTTCCTTGCGGAACAGTCCACTTGGACGTATCGGCAACCCGGACGCCGACTCAACTATCTGCTTGGGTCATTTCCTGGGGCGCTCCTTCGCCACCACTGTCATTCCGTCGCGAAGCGTATCGCTAGGGTTTAGGATCACCCGGTCGGTTTCTGAAAGTCCCGTGGTCACCTCCACCTCATTTCCGTAGTCGCGTCCCAACGTAATCCTTTGGATATGCACTTTGCCCGCCGCGTCCACTACGGCAGCCGTGGATCCATCCGAGCGCACCAGCAGTGCCTCGGCGGGAAGGCGCACGACGGCCACTCCGTGCGGAAGTTGGAACCGCACCTTCACATACATGCCGGGCAACAGTGCAAATCGTGAGTTATCCACCATCAGCAGGGTCTGCAGAGTGCGCGTGTCCGGATCCAGTGCGCCGGCGGTGCTCTCGACTTTCGCGGGGAACACCCGCCCCGGAAGATCGTCCACCCGCAGGCTCGCCACCTGGCCTGGCCGGATCATAGCCGCGTAGTTCTGCGGCACGCTGACGTACACGCGCAAGGTCTGGACCTGCGACACGCGCACGATCTCGCGCGCGCCGGTTCCGCTGCCGGACGTAATCAACGTGCCGACGTCCGATGCCAGCAGATTGCGCGCGGTGATCACGCCGTCAAAAGGACTCTCCAGCCGGGCGTATTTTTTCTGCTCTAGCAGCCGCCGCACGTTGGCGTCGTTGGCGCCGATGAGGCTCTCCTGTGCACGCACACTCTCTTCCGCCGCGCGCAGATTGGCCGCGGCCGTTTCCGCCGCCGCAGTCTTATCATCGGCGTCCTGTTGCGCAAAAACACCCTGGTCCGCCAGCGTTTTAGTGCGGGTGGCGGTGAGCTCCGCCAGCCGGCTGATGCTGCGCGCGGCCACTACGGCCGCCTGCATTTGCGCTAGCGCGGCGCGCGATTGCGCCACAACGGCACGGGCCTGATCGATTTGCTGATCGAGATCCGGGGTTTCCAGTTCCAACAGCAGGTCGCCCTTTTTAACGCGCTGGCCGATTTCGACGTTGCGCTGCTTTAGGTAGCCGTCGGTGCGCGCGTACAATGGGGTTTCCAGCAGAGCGGAGGTCTGACCGGGAATCTCAACGCTCGCCTCGCCTGGTGCGATGCGCACGTGCCCCACCAGGACGTTGGGCGGTCCGGCTTCCGTGTTGGCCGTGACGGACGCGGCCAGCGTTTTTTGTTCGGCCTTCCGCTGCGCCAGTTCGTAGGCGATGCCGACCGCGAGTGCAATACCCGCTAGCAGCACCACTATCAAAAATCCGGTGTGTGACTTCTTCTGGACCGGCGGACGACCTCCGCCAGCTTCAAACTCAGGTCGCGATTCTAGCTTGGTTGCCACAGTTTCACTTCTCTGGGGGTTGCCGGAATCTTGTGTACGCCGGTTCGAGCCGGTCGAAATTTCTCGGCGCTTTCTTCCGAATCAAGCTGTAGACTACCGGGACTACAAACAAGGTGGCAACGGTCGCCAGAATCAAGCCGCCGATAACGGCCCGGCCTAAAGGTGCATTTTGCTCCCCGCCTTCACCTAGGCCCATCGCCATTGGAATCATTCCGGCCAGCATCGCTACAGCGGTCATGACCACGGGGCGAAGCCTGGTCCTTCCCGCCCGGTACGCTGCGCTCATCGCGTCCGCGCCTTCGCGACGCAAGTCGTTGGCGAAGGTCACCAGCAGAATGCTGTTGGCCGTTCCAACACCAATGCTCATGATGGCGCCTATTAACGCGGGCACGCTGATGGTGGTATGCGAGAAGAACAACATCAGCAGAATGCCGCTCAAGGTTCCCGGTACGGCCATCAGGATGATGAACGGGTCCATCCAGGACTGGAAATTCACCACCATGACGAAGTACACCAGAATGATCGCAAAGATCAATCCGTAAGCCATTCCCTTGAACGAGCTGCGCATGGTGGCCGTCTGCCCGCGGACGTCGATGAAACTGCCCGTCGGCAGCTTCTTTTGAAATTCAGCCAGGATCTTGTCCACGTCCTGGGAGACGCCGCCCAGGTCCCGGTCCTGAACGCCGGCGTAAATGTCGTAGACCGGCTGCGCGTTGTAGTGGCTGATCACCGCGGACGTGAGATCGCGTTCGATGCTAGCTACGTTGCCGATGAACTGCGGCGGAGCGCCGGAATTGTGCAAGGGCGTGTTGAGCAGTTCCTCGGGGGAATCCATGCGCGTGGTCGGCGTTTGGGCGACCACGTTGTAGATCACTCCCTTGATCGGGTTCAGCCAGAAATTCTGGCCTACCTGCGCGGTACCGGTGAGCGAAATCAACATGCTGCTGGCCACGTCTTGCTGCGTAAAACCCAGCGCGCTGGCGCGATCCCGGTCCACCTCCATGCGCATCATGGGGATATCCTGCAACTGGTGTACGTGTACATCGGCGGTTCCGGGAATTTCCGCGATTCGCCGCGATATCGCGCCGGCCAGCGCGAAGTTCCTTGCCGCATTGCGCTGCGGGCCCGCGATCTGCACGTCAATCGGCGCGGGCAGTCCAAAATTCAAAATCTGGCTGACGATATCGGCCGGCTGGAAGAAGAACGACATGTCGGTGAATTCTCGCGGCAAACGGCGCCGCATTTCACGGACATAATCGAAGGTGGAATGATGGTCGGGCTTGAGCGAGACCAGAATTTCCCCGTCCGAGGTGCCAATGGCGACGCTATCGCCCCACGCGAGATTGAACCCTATGGTTGGCAGGCCGATGTTGTCGAGGATCGCCCCCAGTTCATTGGCCGGCACAATCCGCCGAATGACCTGTTCCACTTCGCCCATCCTGGCCTCGGTCTCCTCTATGCGGGTACCGGAGGGCGCGCGCACGTGCAACCGGATTTGACCCGCGTCCACCAATGGGAAAAAATCTGTCCCGATGCGCGAATAGAGCGCCAGCGAAGAGCCTGCCAGCAGCACGAACCCGAACATCACCAGCCGGCGATAGTGCAAAGCCGAGTTCAGAACCTCGCAGTAGGCGTCCTGCATCTTCTCAAAAACGCGATTGAAGGCATGATGGACACGCCAGATCCAGCCCGCGCCCTCGACTTCCACCTCCCTTTCCAGACCCTCATGCAAGCGCATCTCGGCAGGCAGCAAATATTGGATTAGAGTGGGCACCAGCGTCCGCGAAAGGATATAGGAAGCGGCCACCGCCAGTACCACGGCGAGCGCGAGCGGTGTGAACAGAAAATTCGCGGTGCCACTCAGGAACGCCACCGGCACAAATACGATGCAGATGCTCACCGTGGAAACGAAGGCCGGCGACGCGATTTGCTGGGCGCCATCGAGAATGGCTTGGACCAAATGCTTTCCCATGCCGATATTGCGATGGATATTCTCGATCTCGACCGTAGCGTCGTCCACCAGAATGCCTACCGCCAGCGCCAGCCCTCCCAACGTCATGATGTTGATGGTTTCGCCGAAAGCGTAGAGGATCGCCAGCGACGTCAGGATGGAGAGCGGAATGGAAATGCACACGATGAGCGTGCTGCGCCAGCTCCCCAGGAATAGCAGTATCATCATGCCGGTGAGCAGCGCGGCGGCGACAGCCTCCCGCAGCACGCCCGAAATCGCCGCGCGCACGAAGACGGATTGATCGAACAATTGGGCAATGTGCAGACCGGCAGGCAGCGTGGATTGTATGCGCGGCAATACGTCCTTGATACGCTCCACAATGTCGATGGTGGATACACCGCCGTTTTTAAGGACCGTTAGCAGCGCGCCGCGTTTGCCGTCGTGGCGCACTACGTTCTGCTGCACCGCATAGCCGTCATGCACCTGCGCCACATCGCGCAGGTAAACCGTGCTGCCCTTCACGGTCTTGATCGGCAGACGATTGAACGCTTCGATCACTTCGGGACTATTGTTAATCTCGACGCGGTATTCGCGGGAGCCTATCTTGACCGTGCCCGAAGGCATGATCACGTTTTGCGAGGAAACGGCGCCGGAAACGTCGGCCGGTGACAGTCCGCGCGCGTACATGGCGTCCGGGTTCAGGTCCACCATCACCTGCCGGAACTTGCCCCCGTACGGCGGCGGAATCGCAGCGCCCTGAATGGTGGCGAGTTGAGTACGTATGAAATTGAAGCCCAAGTCGTAGACTTCCTGCTCGCTCAAGGTGTCGCTCGAAAGGCCGAGTTGCAGGATCGGCACGCTTGCGGCGCTGTAACGAACCACGGTAGGTGGGCGCGCCCCAGCGGGCATGACACCCACCATCTGCGTGGTCTGGGCCGCGATCTGCGCCACTGCGGATTCGATCTTCGCGCCCGGCTGGAAGTACAGGCGGACCACTGCGACGCCCTGCGTGGTTTGCGACTCCATGTGCTCGATGTCATTGACCGTGGTAGTCAGGGCGCGTTCGGTGCGCGTGGTCATGATGTCAGTCATACTCTGTGGAGTAAGGCCGCCGAACTGCCAGACAACACTGACGATGGGTATGTCGATATCAGGGAAAATGTCAGCGGGCATGCGGGCAATGGCGAGACCGCCCAGCAACAAGATCGCCAAGGCCATGACGACAAACGTGTAAGGACGACGGAGGGCAATCTGAACGATCCACATAATCAGTTTGTTGTGGTTGACTCGATGGTATTGGTGGCACTG
This sequence comes from Bryobacterales bacterium, assembly GCA_963779075.1. GTDB lineage: Bacteria > Acidobacteriota > Terriglobia > Bryobacterales > Bryobacteraceae > Palsa-187. The sequence goes on along the minus strand of CAVZWS010000001.1, from coordinate 870,061 downwards.
ATCGCCGCCCCCGGGACGATCGCGCCGAGGGCATCGCGTACTTCTCCTCCGATTGATCCTAAATTGGGGCCAAAAGCGCTCAGGCTTGCCAAAGGGAAGCATCCCGCCGGGAACAGACGGGAGCATGCAAAGTTACGAAGCATTAGTGTCGATTTGGCGAAAACTTAAGAGATCATCACCTGGAGGTCCGGGCGGACACAGCTACCCCCCGGAATCGCCGCACACTTCGGAAAATGCTCACCGACCCCGAATTCATCCCGGCACAGCGCGCTTTTGAGTGAATACAGGCCCACCCCGCCTCTTGTCGGCCGGGCGAGAAATAGGATGGCCTACAGCGCGCGCGCAATCGAACTGGCTACGGAGAGAGCACTTTTGCCGTCGGACTGATCGCTGACAACTACAGCCGTCAACTGGCGCGTCTGGAAGAAGCTCAGATGCTCCGGGCCGATGTCGACGGTGTAGAGAACGCTGTTGTTGACGGTTCCCATAGCTGTTCCTTGACTAGGCTCCGGATCATCCCACGGCCGCAGGAAAACGGACACTTCGTTCGCTCCATTGGTGTAGACCAGATGCAGGAAAGGACGTCCGTCCAGCCGGCAGAGCTTTCCGTGTTCGAGCCGATATCCCGCTGGAGCGAGGCTCATTAAGACCGAAGCCTCCATCCCTCCTTGCTGAGCGAGTTGCGCCAGTGGGGCTTGACCGGAAATCCACTGCCTGTGATCGACTAAGTGTTCGTGGTGTCGCGCGGCGTCGGAATATACGATCGCGATCGGCGGTCGGAACGCAACACGATATGCCAGAAACGCAAGTGCCAGCGACGCAGCTACGCCGGCCGTTGCCAGCCGGCGAACTTTTGACGCCAGGAATCGATTTGGCTGAACTGCGGGCGCTTGTGGGAATGCGATCTGCTGGCGAACCTGGTCATCCACACCGGTGGTATCGACCTCCCCGGAAAGGATCGCGGCGCGTAATGCATGATCGAGTATTTTGTGCTCCTCGAGTTCCCGGCCGCACGCTGTACAAGCTCGAAGGTGATCTTCAAATTCTCGGGCGCTCGGCGCATCGAGTTCGCCCGACAGGTAAAGCGAAGACAACTCGGCGATTTCAGGGCATTTCATCGAGATTCCCTCGCGCAAGCTTCCGTCGCTGAGGCAGCGAATTTCGATCCGCAGGGAGTAAACCAGGCCCGGAACGCCTGTCGGGCGCGGCTAAGCCGGGACATCACCGTACCGATCGGCACGGAAAGCATGGCCGCCACCTCTCTGCATGTGAATCCCTCGACGACGTTCAGGTACAGAACGGTTCGGTAGTCCACGCTCAGCGCCTCAAACGCCTGGCTTATTTCCACCGCATCGAGCGCAGAAGAGGAACGAGACCTGAGCGGCGAAGCGTCTTCGGACACAGCCATCGGAATGATCACGGGCGCTGCCCGCATCTTCCTCCCTTGCGCGTAGAAAGCGTTCAGCAGGATTCGAAACAGCCAGGCGCGAGCGTCGGTGCCGGCGCGAAACCCGTCAAAACCCTGCCATCCCAGCAACAATGTCTGCTGTACGAGATCCTCGGCGGAGGAGCGATCAGCTGCGAGCCGGAGCGCCATTCGGAGGAGGCTGCCAGAATGCGGGATCGCGATTTGCTCAAACGCTTGCTGCCGCGAAGTCACCGTTTTGGGTCGGACGCCCATTCGGTAGTATTGAGGACTGGCGATCACGCTTTTCAAATAGTACATCCGGTCCGGTGCGTCGCGCTACGTATTTCTTGCTCTCACGGATGAATTTCGCCTCCGGGAACATTCTTATAATAGCGGGGATCGGTCTATCGCTCGGAGGGTGTCTCCGGGCTCGCGTAGTGCCTCGCGAACCGAAATCCGGCTAAGAGAAGGTGAGTGGCATGCGACTTGGACAGAAACTGCTCCTATACCTCAGCCTGGCGACCATGGCGTTTTCGGCCAATCGACCATCCGACGCCATTGTGACTCTGTATGACGCCTTTGGCAAAGAGCCGCCCGGAGCCGAATTCGGATGGGGGTACTCCGTCCTAATCCGCTTTCAGGGGAAGACGATCCTGTTTGACTCGGGCTCCGACGCCGACCGGTTCGCCCGGAACACAAAGGCCCTTGGCATCGACCTGAAGCACATCGATTTCGCCATCCTTTCCCACAGCCACGGGGACCATGGCGCGGGGTTTGACTATGTTTTCAAGATCAATCCGTCGCTCAAACTGTATGTTCCAGACGATCGATTGTTTGGAGGCGGGGTAGGGCTGCCTGTTCCCAAATTGCCTCAGGAAATCATAAACGCGCTGCCGCCCGAACAACGTTACTTCCACGGTGAAGAAAGAACGACGACCGGGCAATGGGGCTCGCGTTATTGGAAGGCGCGTACCGAGATTGTCAGCGCAAATAAGCAGATCGCGCCCGGCATGTTTCTCATTACCACCACGTCGCCGTTGATGGGAAACTTTTCGCGCGCGCGGACGCAAGATCAGCCGGCGCTGGACGGCATCCCGGAACTGTCGCTAATTTTGGAGACTTCTAAGGGCATTGTGCTGGTGAGCGGCTGCTCGCACGCCGGCATCGAGGCCATAGTCCGGAAGGCACACCAAGCGGTGCCAAAAGAGATAGATCTGGTAACCGGCGGCTTCCACCTGCTTCCCAACACATCCGCCGAGATTCAACAGATCGCTCATCGAATGAAGGACGAACTGGGCGTACGCCGCGTAGCGCCGGCGCACTGCACAGGCATGCTGGCGTTTCACATTTTCCGTCAGATGTATGGAAGCGACTATATACAGGCAGGCTTGGGCTCCCAGATTTCCATTGAACCCTAAGGTAAGGTCAGCACTAGTCTCTAAAACAAAGGTAATGACAGAAAAGAAGAAAGGAAAATATGGGGCTAAAGAAAGCAGTGATCACTGGGCGCTGGCGATATGTCACGGTGGCCGTTGTTGCGGCCCTGTTCGGTTTGAGCCAGACGGTTTCGAGTCAGGAGACACCGCGGTCGACTCAGAAGAGCTGGGTAGAACTTGCCGTACACAACTTTGGCGCACCCATTAATACGATGTGGGCTGAAGGTGAACTGTCATTCGCCGACGATGGAACGATGGTCTATACCAGCAGCAGGCAGGATTTGGCACTAGTGCCAGGCGATCCGAAGGACCTTTACATCACCACATTCGACCAGCAAACGGGGAAATGGAATATGCCGAAGAACATGGGAATACCCGTGAATTCGGCGCCTGCCACCGATATCGATCCCCTGCGGAAAGGCGATGACCGGGAACCATGGATTACACCGGATGGCAATACCATCTATTTCAAGTCTGACCGGCTTGCAACAACCAATCCCCGCAACATTAACGATATTTTCGTTACTCATAAGGTGAATGGCGTCTGGTCCAAGCCGGACTTGGTCCCCTACCCGATAAGCACTGACGCTGGAAATGAGCACTGCCCGATGCTGCTGAGAGATGGCAAGACTCTCTGTTTCGCATCTGCAAGAGCCGGCGGCTACGGTAGTTTTGATATCTGGTGTTCGGAGCAGGATGCCAATGGGAAATGGCAGGATCCCGTAAATCAAGGGCCAAATATCAATACAGCGAGTTCCGAATACCACTTCATGGAGGACAAACAGGGCCGATGGGTGTACTTCACATCAGAGAGGCCCGGTGGATATGGCAGCGCCGACATCTGGGCTTCCCGGCATCTGGGAAAGAATCAGTGGGGTCCTGCCGTGAACCTTGGCCCCCTCGTGAATACCGCTGGCATGGATATGTGCCCGGCGCTTTCGCAGGATGGTAAGACCTTTTGCTGGTTCGCCTCCAGGGCGAACGAGAGTCTGGGTTCCTCTGATATCTATTGGACCTACCAGAGCAATATCGACCGCGTTCTCGAATCGGCGAAGTAAACGGGATCGCGTGGGGATAGGAGAAGTTGTAGTTGGCCACCGGCAGGATTCGGACGGCAGGTGGCGACGGCAAGATCGTGCCGTGCACGATACAAGACTTCCGGAGGCAGCTGTTCTTTCAGAGAAGTGTATGATAAGCGACAGAAACGTTAGGAGACAAGCTATGCCAGATCAGATCACGCGTAGAGAGACACTGATGCGAGGCCTGACGGTGGCCGGAATATTGGCCATCGCGGATAGGGCCGTGCCTGCATTGGCGCAGGGAGAAACAGACGTTCCATTCACTGACTATCCGGCGAACTTTACGGCCGGCGGGAACGGCTTCCCCCGGCGGACTTTCGACCAGCGGACCCTCGACGGATTGATCGTGCCCAAGGACAAGTTCTTTGTCACCCAGCATTACAACCAGCCGGAGATCGACCCCAACACCTACCGGCTAAAGTTGACGGGCATGCTGAATAAGCCAGCGGAGTTGTCGCTGGCAGACCTGCGCCAGATGCGCCCGACCGAGATGATCGTAGGCTATGAGTGCTCCGGCAATCGCCCCGCCTCGTTCCAAGGTTTGTCCTCCTGCGGACGCTTTACCGGCGTACCATTGCGCGAAGTGCTGAACCAGGCCGGAGTTGGTCCGAAGGCGCGCGAAGCGGTGTTTTTCGGGACGGATCGCGGAGACCAGGAAGTCGTCTTCCGCCAGCAGACCTTTAAGCTCAACCAACAGTTCGGCCGCAGCCTTACGCTCGAAAACGCGATGAAGCCCGATCCGATGATCGTTTACGCGCTCAACGGCGATCCTCTGACGGTCCCGCAAGGTGCGCCGGTGCGCTTGTTGATGCCGGGTTATTACGGAGTCTGCAATGTGAAGTGGCTGTCGGAGATTCATTTGCAGGAAGACCGCTACCTCGGCAACTTTCAGGGCCGCTGGTACCGTTCGGTGGTCGGCGTGGGTGGCACGGGCGAGGATCTCGACCTCAACACGCAATGGATCGAGACCGAGGTCACGCGCATCCACCTGAAGTCGTCCATCTCGCGCGTGAGGAAGATCGGCGGCAGCCATCGGATTCTAGGATTCGTGCTGAATGACGGAACACCCATCCGCTCGGTGGAAGTAAAAATCGATGAGGGACCGTGGCAGAAGGCGACCCTCGATCCGGCCAATACGAAGTACTCGTGGAAGCTGTTCTCCTACACCTGGGAGGGCGCAACGCCTGGGGAGCATACCATCGTGTCGCGCGTGACCGACGAAGAGGGGAACGTGCAGCCCACCGCTGAAGACCTGAAGCGGAAGAAGACGTTCCTGGAAGACAACGGGCAGTTCCCGCGCAAAGTCCGGATCGGTTGAGGCTGCCTCGGAAGTCAGACGTTCTTCTAGGAGCTTAACGATTACGCGGGCGCGGGCGCAATTCGTAAATAGATAGTCAAGCGAACCTCAGTCGAGGGTTTTCAGTGGTGGTTCACTCACCGTGGAATACCACAGCCTTGGGATGACCTCCACTGTGACGTCGGATCAGCAGGACGTCTTCGCTGCGATGTCGGTGGCGATCGTCGCAGCCAGTGTCTCCGACACTTTCCTGCGCCGGAGGATGACTTCGACTATCGCTTCGTGCTTTCCGAGTAGGGTTACGTGGACAGTACTGCTAACCGAGATGAGCCCGGGCACCAAATCGAGCGTCACGGCAACGGCGCAAGGGCGAGGATCATGCTAGGTAAAATCCGGAGTCTGGTCTTTGATCCGTCGGCGGATCGGGCTCGACGCTGATCGCCTGTAACTGACGCTCCCTTGCTCGGCGGGGTCGGTCACCAGCACCAAAGTACGGTCATACAACTGATCCCCTATTTTCAGCCGCACGTGGGGATCGTAAGCCACATTCTCCTCCGTCGAAGGTTGCCCTTCTTTGTTCGGCTGGTTCGGCACTACGGCCCGGTCCGACTCCTCCATAGCGTGCATGTCCGACGTTTCGGCTTTGCGCCTGCTCGGACCGGCCTCGACCTTGACGGGGTCAAGGGCTCTGGAGGAGCTCCCAGTTCTCGTGCATGTTGTTTTCTCGGCGTGCGCAGGTTCTACGACTATGAAGGATGCGCCGGCACTCAGATGGGATGAGAAAGCCGGTCTCCAGCGGGATGCGTTAAGCTCCCGAATAAATCACGCACTCAAGGGTGCAATGGAAAGGAGACCGGCAATGAAGAAGGATGGCATCCGAATCAAGAAGAGGAAAGGGGATTGGAAGGGCAAGAAGCTGACGATCGGAATGGACCTGGGAGATCGAACCAGTCGGTATTGCGTGTTGGGGGAAGGGGGCGAAGTGCTGTTGGAAGCGAGCGTCGCGACAATCCAGAAAGGCCTGAGCGAAGCGTTCCGAGCTCTGCCTCCCTGCCGCATAGCGATCGAGACCGGGCAGCATTCGCCGTGGGTGAGCCGGCACTTGAGCGGGTTGGGGCACGAGGTCATCGTGGCCCACGCTCGCAACGTGCGGCTGATTGGGGAAAGCACGCGCAAGGATGACCGGCTGGACGCCAAAACGCTAGCACGATTAGCGCGCATCGATCCGGCGTTGCTGAGTCCGGTTCGGCATCGCAGCGCAGAAGCCCAGGCACACCTGACACGGATTCGGGCCCGAGCAGTGTTAGTGGGGGCGCGCACAGCACTGGTGAATGCGATCCGAGGGTTGACCAAAGCCTACGGAGAACGGTTGCGGAAGTGCCATCCCGAACAGATCCGCAAGGAGCTGGCAGCGGAACTAGGTCCCGAACTGCGAACCGCCCTGGAGCCACTGTTTCAGGAAGTACAATCGCTGACCGAGCGAATCCAGCACTATGACCATGAGATCGAAAAGATCGCGCAGCAACACTACCCAGAGGTAGCTCAACTGCAACAGGTCAATGGTGTCGGAACGCTGATCGCGTTGACGTACGTGCTGACGGTGGACGATCCGCATCGATTCGGAAAGAGTCGGGACCTGGGTTGTTATATAGGGTTGCGTCCAGGGCGGAGGAACTCCGGCAACAGTCAACCGCAGTTGCACATTAGCAAGGAAGGAAACCGCTACCTGCGAACGATGATGGTGCAAGGCGCGCACTATATCCTAGGGCCGTTTGGGAAAGATAGCGACCTGCGTCGATGGGGGCTGAAGCTGGCCCAACGGGGAGGCCGCAATGCCAAGAAGCGCGCTGTGGTTGCGGTGGCTCGGAAGTTGGCGGTGTTGCTGCACAAGCTGTGGGTGAGCGGGGAGGTGTACGAACCGCTCCGGAATCATCGCGAGGACAAACGCGCAGCGGCGTAATAACCGCGGTGGCCAAAGAAGTTTGAAAAGATCAATCGCCGAGTTCGGGTGACTGCGGATTGTGCCAAGATCGGACTCCCTGGCATCTGGGGAGATCGAGGTCGACACTCAGATGGCAGCACCCACTGAAACGAGAACGCCCAACTGGCATAGAGCCTAAACGGCTCGTTCAACAATGCGGATGGAAGGATGGCGACAGAGGCGGTGATCTTGCAAAGGAGAAGGAAGGAGCCAGAGGTGTGCCCTCACCAGAGCTACAACCGAGCCAAGGGGCCTGCCATTGCCTGTGGCCGCTGCATCTCGCATCGCGGTCACCCGTCAAGGCTTCCCTGCGGCTCTCTGCGTTCGGCCTTGACAGGGCCCGACCGCGATGCCGGCCAATCTTTCTTCCAACAGGCAATGGCAGGCGCTCTCTGCACGGGCTCAGCTCTGCAGCCTTACCAGGATTTGCTGATTTTGCTCTTGACACTGACCGGCTTTCTCATGGAAGGCACAATGCGCTTCTTGGTCGATGCTATTTCAGGCAGGCGATAAGCGTTCTACGGCACCCGGGATTAAGAATTCTTGACGCCCGACTTTGCGAAGTATCGTCATCATGGGGCACCAGTTCGTGAACGCAGATTGAAACAGGTTAAGCCCCACGAATCCTGTAAACAGATACCAATAGGGGCTGAACCAGTAGCCGAGCGCGAGACTCAACACGACAAACGCCCCGCCAATCATGCGCAAATAACGATCTACAGTCATACGAGTCTTCCTCCTTCGTTGATTGAACAAATAGAACAGCACGGGAACGGTCATGCGCGAAAGCAGCAGCGAGGCAATCTCGCCGGCCATCAGCGCAATCGCGAGGCCCTGAAAAATCGGATCGAACAAAATCACCGACGACCCGACTACCACCGCCGCGGCCGTCAGCATCATCGGCCGAAAGCGCACTGCGCCCGCATCAATCACGGCCTGGTCCAGAGGCATTCCTTCCCTCAAGCGCAGCTCGATGAAGTCCACCAAGATGATCGAATTCCGCACGACGATGCCCGCGCCGGCGATGAAACCGATCATCGAAGTCGCGGTGAAAAACGCATTCAGCAATCCGTGAGCCGGAATGATTCCAACCAGCGAAAACGGGATCGCCGCCATGATGATCAACGGCGTCAGGAACGACTGGAACCAGCCGACCACCAGACCATAGATCAAGATCAGCACGACGGCAAAGGCAAGTCCGAGATCGCGAAAGACCTCGTACGTGATATGCCACTCGCCATCCCACTTCATCGAGTAGCGGTCCGGGTCGGTGGGCAGCGACGCCATGTGCTGCTCGATCTGGTAGCCCTCCGGGAATCTTGATCTTGTCGATCTCCGGCCCGAGCTTGAGCACTGCATAAACCGGACTCTCGATTTCCCCCGCGATGTCGGCCGTGACGTAAGTCACCGGCAGTAGATTCTTGTGATAGATGCTCTTGTCCTCGACCACTTTTTCGATATGCACCAGTTCGCCCAGAGAGACTGTGACGCCGTTGCGTCCGGCGATCTTCAAACCTTGAATACGCTCCACATCGGATCGCGTCGCGCGATCCAACCGCACGTTTAACGCGATGTCCTCCTTTTCCGCGTCTTGATGCAGCAGTCCCGGCCGGATAGCCGGCGGAAGCAATCTGCATCGCGCGTGCGATGTCGTCCTCTGAAATGCCGTTGAGGGCGGCCTTCTCCTCGTCCACCAGAAAGCGATATTTGGTTTGATCGTCTTCGACGTACCAATCGACGTCCACGACGCCCTTGGTCTGCTTAAACAGATCGCGCATCTGCCGCGCGAGAGCGATGCGCCCTTCCATCGACGGGCCCGTAGACCTCGGCGACCAGCGTCTCGAGCACTGGCGGTCCCGGCGGCACTTCGGCCACCTTGATGCGCGCGCCATAGCGCTCGGCGATCGGCAGCAGCCGCTGGCGCACTTGCTTGGCAATGTCATGGCTCTGCAGCTTGCGGGCGTCTTTCGGCAACAGATTCACCTGGATGTCGGCCACATTTGGCCCGCTGCGCATGTAGTAATGGCGCACCAGGCCATTGAAGTTGTAAGGCGAAGCCGTTCCAGCGTAAGTTTGGACGTTCACCACTTCGCGCTGCTTCTGCGTTTCTTCGGCCAGCAACTGCGCCACCCGTTCCGTCTGTTCGAGAGTGGTTCCGTTGGGCATGTCGATGATCACCTGGAACTCGCTCTTGTTGTCGAAGGGCAACATCTTGACCTTTACGAAGCCGGTATAGAACAGCGCGCACGAGGCCAGCAGCAGGAGCACCACCCCACCGACAAAGCTCCACCGCATGACCGGCCTGTGCAGGAGACTTCCCATAACCCGGCGATACAGCCGCGTGAAAAAGTCCTCGCGGTCGCCAACGTGGTGCACGCCTCCGGACTTGAGAATTCGTACCGCCGCCCACGGCGTCACGATGAATGCCACCAGTAAAGAAAAGAGCATCGCCGCGCTGGCGCCAATCGGAATGGGCCGCATGTACGGCCCCATCAGACCTCCGACGAATGCCATGGGCAGGATCGCCGCCACAACGGCGAGCGTGGCCAGGATCGTCGGATTGCCAACTTCGTCCACGGCTTCGATCGCGACCTCGAAAGGCGACCGGACCTGGTTATCCCCCATTCGCCAATGACGCACGATGTTTTCCACCACCACAATGGCGTCGTCCACCAGAATTCCGATGGAAAAAATCAGCGCGAACAGAGTAATCCGGTTCAGCGTGTAGCCATACAGATAGAAAACCGTCAGCGTCAGTGCGAGCGTGACCGGAATCGCGGTGAATACAATCAGCGATTCTCGAAATCCCAGCGTGATCGCAATCAGCACGCTTACGGAAATCACGGCAATCAGCATGTGGTACAGAAGTTCGTTGGACTTCTCCTTGGCCGTGTCGCCATAGTTTCGCGTGACCGTCATAACGACATCGGAAGGAATGATGCTGCCGCGCAGGCGCTCCAAACGGCTCAGGACATCCTCCGCCACAATGACGGCGTTGGTTCCCTTGCGCTTGGAGACCGCGATGGTAACAGCCGGAAACGAACCCTTACCGTCGGAGTAGCGCACGTACTGCGATGGCTCCTCGCCCCCGTCGCTCACCTCGGCAATGTCGCGCACAAAGATCGTTTTGCCATTGGCTACTCCGGCCACTACGTTGCGCACGTCGTCTGCCGTACGCAGAAACTTCCCGGTTTCCATCAGAAATTGCTGATTACCGCTCGCGAATTGTCCGGAGGGGACTTGGCGATTGGAAAGACCCAGCGCGCCGGTAATCTGGAGCGGCGACAAATTGTAAGCCGAGAGACGCGCCTGATTCAGCGTAATGCGGATCTCGCGACGCTCGCCGCCGATCAACGCGACGGCCGATACGTCCGGCGTTTGCTTGATCGTGTCATCCACCTGCGCGGCGATGCGGCGCAATTCGAAATCGCCGTAGCGCTTGCTCCAGAATGTCAGCGCCAGGATCGGCACGTCATCGATCGAACGCGGTTTGACCAGCGGTTGCGACGCGCCCGGCGGAATCAGATCCAGGTTGGCGGCCAGCTTCTGGTTCAGCCGGACAATGGCCCTCTCCTCATCTTGGCCCACCAGGAAACGCACGATTGCCGTGGACATGCCGGGGCTGGAGGTGGAATAAATGTACTCAACTCCTGGAATCTCCCACAGCAGCTTTTCCATCGGCTTGGTGACCCGTTCTTCCACCTCGCGCGCCGAAGCGCCGGGCATCTGGACGAACACATCCACCATCGGCACGATGATTTGCGGCTCTTCCTCGCGCGGCAGCTTCAAAACCGCGAATCCGCCCAACAGCAGGGAACCGACGATCACCAAAGGAGTAAGTTTGGAGTCGATCCAGGCGCGCGCGAACTTTCCCGCGGGACCCAGTTTTCGTTCCGCCGTCACGGCCGGACCTCCACCGCTGCACCGTCCCCAAGACCTTGCGGAACCGGGAAGATCACCCGGTCTCCGGCCGTGAGCCCGGAGAGAACTTCAATCCGATCCTTATTCTTCGAGCCGGCGGTGATCAGCCGCGTGCGCGCGACACCGTTTTCCGCTACCAGTACCGATTGCAACTGCCCGCGTTCCGTCACCGCAGCAGCGGGAATGCTGAGCGCCTCGCGGCTGCCCATCGAGAACGACGCGCGCCCGAACGCTCCCGAGCGCAGCGCCGGCGCGTTGGGCAGGTCGATCTTTACGATGTACGAACGGGAAGCGGCGTCTACCGCGGGAACAATTTCCGAAACCCGCGCATCCAGCGTTCGGTCGATTCCATCCAGCGTCACCGCCACCGGTTGCCCCACGCGAATCGCCGATAAGTGCGATTCTTCGACCGATGCCTCCAGCCGGTAAGCGCCCTCGCGTTCGATGGTCAGCAGCGGCGTACCGGGCACGGCGAGAGTCCCCGGATCCACCGTCTTGGCTGTCACGACGCCCCCGAATGGCGCCCTGATCTCCGCGTAGCTGCGAGCAACCTCGGTCGCTCGCACGTCTTGTTGCACCCGGGCCGCCTGCGCATCCAACTGAGTGCGCTTGGCCACCGCCATCTGGTAAGCCGCTTGCGCCGCCTTAAGTTTGCCCGAGGCTTCGTCAAATTCCTGGTTGGAAATAGATTTCTTGTTAAACAGATCCTGCATGCGGGCGAACGTGGCTTGCGCAAGATCCAGATTTGCTTTCGCGCCCGCCACCGCGCTGTCGGCCTCCGGCATCGAACTCCGGACTTCTTCAAGAGCGGCTTCGGCGTGGCGTGAATTGACATCCAGATCGCGGGCATCCAGGGTCACCAGAAGTTGCCCTTCGCGAACGCGATCGCCGGTCTGTACTTTCACCTCGCGCACGTAACCCATCAGCTTGGCGGCGATCACCGTGGAGGTGCGGGCGCGTACGGTTCCCGTCGCCTCGTAAACCGCAGGCCATGGCTGCTCGGCCGCAGTTACGGTGGTGACCGCAACCGGAGCCGGCGGCGTCGCCGTCTTGCTGTCACGCCCCGCCTCGCCGCAACCTGTAGCCAGCAACGCCAGCGGAATCGTCAACCATAGTTTGGTCTTCATCGTGTCCCCTCGTTCAGAACCGCGGAGTCAGGCGATAGCGTGCCCGCGGCGAGCTCCAGCAGGGCGGCGGCGATGCGCTGATCCCGGACAGCCGCCAGATGCCGGGTGCGAGCTTCCAGAACCGTGGTCTCCGTGCGCAGCAAATCGGTGACGTTGCTGATCCCCGCCTCATACCGGTTCTGAGTAATCCGCAAACTTTCCTCCGCTTCGGCGACCGCGGCCTTGGCAACTTCGATCTGCTGAGTCGCGGCGTGCAAGTCGGCATACGCGCGATGCACCTGCAGCCGGATGGCGGAGCCCGCCCTCGCCTCTTGCGCCATACTGCGCTTCAAGGCAAACTCGCTCTCTTCGATCCGTGCCCTATCGCCAAATCCGTTGAACAGATTCCAGCGCAGACCGACCGACACCAGCCAGTTATCGCCTCCCCGTGTGACAAATTGCTGGCGGTCCGCTTCAAAAGCCCCGTGCAGCGTCACCTGTGGCAGCAGGTTGCCGCGCGCACTGGCCGCCTGAGTCTTGGCCAGGCTGGTTGCGAGCTTCGCCTGGCGCGCCTCCGGCCGCTGCGCAATCGCGCTGTTCTCACGGTCTCCCAACGAACCTTCCGGAGAATCCAGGGGAACCAGTGGGCTGGTAAGCGAGTGTGGAGCGTCCAACGGCAAACCGATGACGTCGTTCAATGCCGCGCGCGCCACCTCGACGTCCGCTTCCCGGCGGATCTGCTGTTCCCGTACGCTTGCCAAGTGTACGCGGATCGAGAGCGTATCCACATCGGTGGACATTCCCGCGGAACGAATGTTCTCGGCCCGTGTCAGATCGGCCTCCGCGGAACGCATCGCCTGGGCGGTGACGGTAAGCTGGTCCGCGCTCAGCAAGGCGTCATAGTAGGCTCGAACGACGCCCGTGATGACTTCCATCTGGGTCCGTCTCCCGTCCTCAGCGGCAACATCCTTGGTCAGTTCGGCGGAATGAATGGCGTGCTTGGTCTGTCCTGCGTCATAGAGTACCTGGTCCGCCGTGAGTTGCGATTGAAAGTTATTTAGGAAATCGGGACGATTTAACGGTCCGATCTGGAAATTCTCTGCTCCAAATTGGTGCTGTGTCAGCAGCGAACTGAACACAAAAACGGGATTATCACTCCGGGTCCAGGATTCAGAGTAGTTAACCTTGGGCAAGAGGCCGCTGCGGGCCTGTGAAACCCGCGTCTCCGCCGCGTTCCTTGCGGCCACGGAGGCTTCTACGGATTTATTCTTATCCAAAGCCAGCCGGACTGCGTCACCTAGCGCTAAAACTGGGTCTTGCGCCCCCAGCGGATAAACGGCAAACACGAGAGTTATCAAGGTTTTCTTCATCGGCTTTAGTTTTGATGACGCAATCTCTGGGCCAAAGTGACATGGATTGCGAACTTGCGAAGAAAAACGCCAGCTTTTGTCACCCGCGGCCCCATACTGCATCTTTGGTGGCAGGTGAAGAACGCTCAGAACCTGCCAGCTACAATCAAAAGCGGTACACATCTTGGAGCGGGAAAACGAAGTCGAACTTGCTCGGCGGCTGATCGCCGGAGAACCGGAGGCCTTTGACCGTTTCGTCGACTACTTCCGCGCCCGGATCTTTCACTACAGCTGGCTCATGTGCGGGCACCGGGAAGACGCCGAGGAAATAGCGCAGGAGACATTGATGAAGGTGTTCGAAAGCGCCGACCAATTGCGGGAGCCAGAGAAGGTCAAGCCCTGGGTCTTCCGCATCGCCAAGAACGCCTGCCTCACCAAGCGGCGCAAAAGCATCTACGCGCCTCCCAGGGAACTTTCGCTGGACGAGTTCCTGCCCGCCAGGCGCCAGGACGGAGATCAGGTTCGCCTGGAGATCGCGGACTGGTCCTCATTACCCGATGGAAAGGCTCTGCAGTCGGAAATGAAAGGGTTGCTCGAAAGAGCGATCCGGGAACTGCCGGAGACCTACCGCTCCGTCGTCCTGCTGCGCGACATGGAGGAATTGTCTACTCAGGAAACGTCCCAGATTCTGGATGTCAGCGAAGATGTGGTAAAAACCAGATTGCATCGAGCCCGCTTGGCAATTCGCAAGCGTCTCGACGAATATTTGCGTGGCAATGCAACCGAAGTAGGAGAAGCGAGACATGGAACAGCACCAGCACAATGAAAAATGCCAGGAAGTCTTTACCCTGCTCTCCGATTACCTGAATCTGGAGTTGCCGCCGGAAGCCTGTCAGGACATCGAGGCGCACATTGCAGGTTGTCCGCCATGTATCGAGTTCGCCGATAGCCTTCGCAAGACCGTTGACTTGTGCAGGCAATACCAGCCAGCGGAACTTCCCGCGCCTCTGGGCCAGGAAGCCAAAGCACGATTGCTGGAAGCGTACCGAAGAATGCTCGCCTCCCAAACGAACAGCAAGTTGGGTTAGACGGACAACACGCGCTCTTACCATTTGGCGACTGCAAGCGGGGGCCGTATGCCGTCGTCCAGGCACTCACCGCGGGGACTCAACCAAATCCGACCACCATACCAATTGATTACTCGCTGGTGATCTGGGCAATGCTGCTCAGCCCGCGAAGGCCGCATGCAGTTGGGCCGATAGCCAGACCAAGTCCTCTTGCGCGATGATCAGCGGAGGCGCCAGGCGGATCACGTGATCATGGGTTTCCTTGCATAGGACGCCCAAATCCTTCAGGCGCTCGCAGTATGGGCGCGCGGGACCTAACAGTTCGATCCCGAGCAGGAGGCCCCGGCCGCGGACTTCTTTAATATGCGGATGTTGGAGTTTCCTCGTCTCATACAGCAGCCACGCGCCAAGTTCCTCAGACCGTTCCACCAGCCGTTCGTCCTCGATCACGCGAAGGGCAGCGCGGGCCACGGCGCAAGCCAAAGGATTCCCACCGTAGGTGCTGCCATGGCTGCCGGGACGGAACACGCCTAATACCTCGTGACTCGATACCATGGCCGATACGGGGTAGGTTCCGCCGGAGAGAGCTTTGCCCAGGATCAGCACATCCGGCTTCACATCCTCTGCGTCGCAGGCAAGGAAATGTCCAGTGCGGCCCAGACCGGTCTGAATTTCGTCCGCTGCGAGCAACACGCCTTCGCGGCGGCAGATCGCCGCGGCGTCGCGAATGAAACCCTCGGGCGGAATCAGGATGCCCGCTTCGCACTGGATGGGCTCGAACAAGAACGCGCACGTATTGGGTGTGATGGCGCGCTCCAACGCCTCGGCGTCACCGAAAGGAATCGTGACGAAGCCCGGTGTGAATGGCCCGAAGCCATCCTTGTAAAGAGGCTCGGAGGAAAAGCCGGTAATCGTGGTGGTGCGCCCGTGAAAATTGTTCTCGCAGACAATGATTTCAGCCTGGTTCAAGGGGATGCCCTTGCGCGTATAACCCCATCGGCGGGAAGCCTTGATGGCTGTCTCCACAGCTTCCGCGCCCGTGTTCATCGGCAGGACCACCTCCATGCCACATAGCTGCGCGAGTTCGGAGACAAAATGCGGGAGCTGATCGTTGCGGAAGGCGCGCGAGGTAAGCGTAACCCGCTCGGCCTGTTCTTTGAGCGCCTGAATGATACGCGGATGGCAGTGGCCTTGGTTGACCGCTGAGTAGGCGCTCAGGCAGTCCAGATATCTGCGGCCGTCGACGTCGTAGACCCAGGCTCCGGAAGCGCGCTCCACTACCACATCCAAAGGATGGTAGTTGTGCGCGCCCCACCGGTCCTCGAGGGAAATGAGTTCTTCGGCCTGCGTTCGGGAATTGGCTTGGGGCATGAAATACTTCCGGCTACTGGCCGCCACCCGAGCCAGCGCGATGGCTGGCGGGATTCTCGGAGATCTTCGAAGTGGAGGCTCCCAAGTGAGCAGCAATCTTCGTAGCCTCCTCGACCGCCCGGGCGAGCACGGAGCGGATGCGCCCATCTTCCAGCATGAGCAGGCCAGCAATGGTGCAACCGGCGGGAGTAGTGACGTCGTCGCGGAGAGCCGCGGGATGCCGGCCTGAGTCAAGCACCATGCGCGCGGCCCCCAGAGCAGTCTGAGCTACCAGCGTCAGCGCGAGCTGCCGCGGCAGGCCCACACGCACCCCGGCATCGGCCAGGGCCTCCATGATCAAGAATTGGTAGCCGGGTCCGCTGCCGCTCAGAGCAGTGACCGCGTTGAAGTGGACCTCGTCCACCGGCAGACACTTGCCCACCCCTTCAAAGATGCGTTCCGCGCGATCCAGATGAGTCTTTGAGGCGCTCGATCCCGCGCATACCACGGTCATGCCCTCGCCGACGACAGCGGGAGTATTCGGCATAGCGCGCACTATAGGGTTTTCGGTACCGAGCAGGGATTCAATGCGGTCCGTGGACACCCCCGCCAGGATGGAGATCAGCAAGGTATCTCGGCGCAATCCAGCATTGCGAAGGGTTGCCAGGACGATTGGCGCGTCGGCGGGCTTGACACAGATCAGGATAAGATCGGACGTCGGGACGCGGCTTTGAAAATCCGTTTCGACTGGAACATCAAGCGCCTCCGCGGCCTTGGAACAAGCCGCGGAATTCTTGTCCCCAGCCCAAACCCGGTCCTTCAAAATGACACCGCTGGAGATCAGCCCGCGGATCAGAGTTTGGCCCATAACGCCGGCTCCGATAACTCCGAGCGTCATTCCGTCCGCAACGACGGGGATGTTTTTGGATGCGGCATGCTTTGACATGATGATTTCACCTCGAGCAGCGTCGACGGGCACCTTTCGGCGCATCCGCTCGCTTCGCCGCTGTGGAGTCGTCCTTCGATTCTAATACGCATCGGTCCGCAAGGGCTTTTACCGGTGTACCGAGTCGATTCGAGGAACAATTATTGGAACTCCTGACCAGGACCGACAACCTAACGGCTACCGGCTTGCCGGAACATGCCATTTACCCATGTTCTCCGCTCCCCGGCCTCGAAGAATTTCCGTGGTAAACTTCCTCTCTAGTTACCCTCGATTCGTCACGATAAAGAGTCCCTATGCGCCGCCGAGCTTCCATCTTCCTATTCGCGCTGATCCTGATCTGTGGATTGCTCTTCCCGATGGGTGCGCACGCGCATAACGTCTCCAAGCGCGACGCGTCCTTCGTCCAGTCAAACCAGGGCGCGGCGATCGCCCCGTTCGTCTATCTGGGCGCCAAGCATATGGTAACCGGCTATGACCATCTGGCGTTTCTCTTCGGAGTCATATTCTTTCTTTACCGGCTTAAGGACGTCGTAACTTACGTCAGCCTATTCACGCTTGGGCACAGTATCACGCTGCTCGCGGGCGTGCTGGGAGGCATCCACGCCAATTCGTACGTTGTCGACGCGATCATCGGCTTCTCGGTGGTCTATAAAGCCTTCGACAACATGGACGGATTCAAACGCTTCTTGGGCTTCGAACCCAACACGAAGCTCGCGGTTCTGATCTTCGGCCTATTTCACGGTTTCGGCCTTGCGACCAAGCTTCAGGAACTCGACCTGGCCAAGAACGGGCTCGTCACGAACATTCTCAGTTTCAACGTGGGGGTGGAAATCGGACAGGTGCTCGCGCTTACTGCTGTATTGATCGCTCTCAGCTTCTGGCGGACACGGATTGGGTTTCTCCGCCACGCCTTTGCAACCAACGCCACCTTAATGGCGGGAGGCTTCATGCTCACTGGATACCAGATCGCCGGATATTATCTCGGGGCGTAATCGGAAGGAATTGCATGGTAGACCAAGAGCAGCCGAAGATCGATGCACCTTCGAAGAGCGCCCTCGTCAAGGCGACCGGGATCGCCCTGCTTGTCGCACTCCTGCTCCTGTTTACCGCCGTGCTACCCGCTGAATATGGTTTCGACCCTCTGAAAACTGGCGCGGCCTTAGGTCTGACCGGAATTTCGCAAGCCCAGGTCAAAGAGGTCAAAGGAGCCACGCCGACGCCCGCCCCCGGGCAGACCGGAGTCTACACGTCCCAGCCCAAGATGTATAAGGTCGACTCCGAGGACTTCCAGCTCAAACCTGGCGAAGGCGTAGAGATGAAGTATCACCTGCAAAAGGGCGCCGGTATGGTCTACGGCTGGAAAGCGAACGGTAAGCTCACGTTCGAGTTCCACGGCGAACCTGACCAAAAGCCGAATAAGGACTACTTTGAGAGCTATGAGCTGGACAATAAAGTTGGCAAGGATGCCTCCTACGGTTTCTTCACCGCGCCCTCGACCGGTATTCACGGCTGGTTCTGGCAGAACAAAGGCAACAAGGAAGTCCAATTCCACTTGAATGTGGCCGGCTTCTTCGACTCCGCAAAAATGTTTGTCGACGGCTCGCCCGAGGACGTCCCGGTCGAAGACGCAAAGTAGGACTGGGTGATCCACACGTTCCTGACCTGAATCGCCCCAAAAACCAAAGGCCCACCGCTTCAGGTGGGGGCTTCGGGACCGCAGGTTTTACTCCAAAGTCGGTGCAGTTATTCTTCTTGCACAGCCGGTAAGCCAGATTGAGTTCGGATGGCTCTCTGGGGGATACGCTATTGAGGCCGAAAAAGGAGGCTAAGACCTTTCTCCTCGATCAAGGCACCAATGTCGAATACGGCGCACGGCATCTCAAACGCACCATCGAACGCCTGGTGGTTCAGGGGATCTCGAACCTCATCTCTAGCGATCAGGTGCGCGGCGGTGACTGGATTCTCGCGGACTACGACGAGAACGAACGCGGCCTGCGCTTCACCCGTCAAGCCGAGAATCTTCCGGTCAAGGATTTGGCACGCTTAGTGGACACATTTATCGCGATTCCGCCAATCGCTGAAAGGGTGGGCCTGAAAGAGCAATGAAGTGGAGAGATATGAAACGCCGCGGTTCTCCGGTCCCACTCAGGGTTTGTTTGCTCTGGAACAACCCCAGGGATCGTGAGCCGCCGGTATAATGACAGGGGACGAGTTTGCGATCGCAGATCACGCTCGGGCGCGTTTTTGGCATCAAAATTGGGCTGCACTATAGCTGGTTTCTGATCGCTTTTCTGATCGTGTTTTCACTCTCTTCGCAGTTCCATGGGTCCAATCCCGCGTGGGGAGACGGTGTCATTTTGGCCTTGGCGATTGCCACCGCCCTTTTGTTTTTCGTTTCACTCCTACTGCATGAACTGGCCCACTCACTGGTGGCTACCGCCAACCGACTCCCGGTAAAAGAAATCACACTTTTCGCTCTCGGCGGCGTTTCGCAAATCGAGAAGAACCCGCTGAGCGCGAAAGTCGAGTTCTGGATGGCGTTCGTAGGCCCGCTCACCAGCATGGTGATCGGCGTCGTGTGCCTCACATTGGCTCGCGTGATTGGCGATCCGTCCACGAACCCATGGATGGCCATGCTGCTCTGGCTCGGGTACATCAACCTGTCGTTGGCCGCCTTTAATCTCCTTCCCGGCTATCCGCTCGATGGCGGACGGGTACTGCGGGCGCTGATCTGGTGGAAAACCGGCGATGCCGACCGTTCGACGCGAGCGGCCGCGAGCGTGGGGCAAATAGTCGCTTTCGGGTTCATCGCGGTGGGCATCGTCCGCTATTTTGGCGGCGCCGGTATCGGTGGCCTGTGGATCGCGTTCATCGGCTGGTTCTTGCTGCAGGCCGCGCGGGAGAGTTACGTCCAGGTGGGACTCACGCACGCTCTCGAGGGCGTACGCGTGGCCGATGTGATGACGCGGGATTGCCCAACGGTGGAGGGCTGGATGAATGTCCAGAACTTCGTCGAACACGAATTGCTGCGCACTGGGCGGCGCTGCTTCATGGTCGTCGATAAGGGCGTGGTCGCTGGCTTGGTCACTCCGCATGAGGTGAAGCAAGTCGATCGGGCACAGTGGCCGTTCAAGACACTTGACGATATTATGCGCCCCTTGCAGGATCTGCATTCGGTGACGCCGGAAACATCGTTGAGCAGCGCGCTCGAGACGATGAGCCGCTTCGATCTCAATCAGCTTCCCGTCGTTTCCAGTGATCATGTTTCCAATGACCATCTGGAAGGTGTATTGTCGCGGGCAGAGGTTCTCGCGTACCTGCAGACGCATTCGGAATTGCGACGCAATTAGATCCTTTCAGGTACGCCGAGTGTCCGGTTGGACGCAAGTCCATGCGGCTCCCGAATAAACAACGCCGCGGATCAGAAACTGACCAACCATGATGTCCACGCAACTTTACTTTTCTTGCTGGGCATGGACCATAAGCGGCTCACATATTTCTTCAGCGGGCGAAATATGCGTCTTACTGATGTCTCCGGCGAGCTGATCCCTCAAGTCACAGGTACTGTTCAAGCGAAAGCTTAAGATTTTATTTGGTGAACGAGTCAGCCAATGGCGGAGCGTGCAAGAAAGGCGAATGCTCACGGCGTTAGCATGCGCATGTCTATCCTCGACTGGAACGGCGGCCGGCACTCGCGCTACGCGCGCGCCCTTCGGTTTCCGACCGCACCCATTTGTGCAGGCTCGCTGTCCTGCGGCGCAACTTCGATTCCTGGCGCGCGCCCCGGAGTATTATCGTCAAACCAACGAAACAAAGACCAGTAACAACGACTAATGCGAACCACAACTTAAACTGCATCGGACTGTAAATTACCACAAGCGCGTGATCCGCGCGTGGCGGCGCGCACGCAGCGCACTACTCGGGCTGCGGTGGCGCCAGCAAGGGCGAGGCGGCTAATCCGCCGGACTTAACTTGGCGCCGGCTCGCGCCAGCCCAAACATCTTGCTCTGCAGCTGCTCCGAGGCCGTGACTACGCTGCGTACAAAATGCCAGGGAATCATGATCTCCAGGCCGGGCGTATCGGGCGGTGATATCCAGATGCCGGCGCCATGGTTGGATTCGACCAGCATCCCGCCGAGCGCGAATCCTCCTGAGTCCTCGGCGGCAGCCACAAGCTTTTCCCAGTCCTGCTCGCCGCCCGCGATGGCGCCCGCTTCCTGCAGGATGTGGAGCATCCCTTCGGATTCCAGGAACTCGGCATCGACCCACACCAGGACATGCCGGCTAGGGAGGATGGTGGCCATGACCGAGTATTAGGGAAGTGAACAGACGAAATTCGCGGCGTCGTCGGTGCTGCCCGAGCCCTTATACTTCGCCTCTTGCGGGTAGGCGCATAGCGGACGCGTGCGGTCAATCAAACCGTTGGTGGCGTGAGAGGCCACGATCTGCTCGGGCGCCTTGTTCTGCTCCACCCATTGCTCTAGCGCGGCCAGCGCGTCGAAGCGCGGGGTACCGGGACCGCCGGTGCAATGCTGCATCCCCGGCACCATGAACAGGCGGTAGAACTCCCTCGTGTCGTGCAAAGCATTGGTTTCGTGCAACGCGTTGGCGCTGCTGCGGCCCATTCTATGCACTACACTCTCGTAGTAATTGATGCTATTGAAAGGCGGAATGTCGGGATCGGACCAGCCGTGATATTGAATCAGCTTTCCGCCACGTGCGTGAAAGGCGCGCAGGTCCGGATCGACAGCATTGAAGATGCGGCCGACTTTGTCGTCCACGTATGCGACGTCGCTCTCCCGCCCAGGCGCGGGCGGATCGAAGTGAAACGCACGGAAACTCCATTGGGGGTTGCCGAAAACCACATTCCTCATAAATGGCAAACCCAACTCGATGTGCGCGCCCTGGTCCGGCGCAGGCCCGGTCACCCACTGCACCCAGCCGCCGGGGCCCGCTTCGCCGCCCGGCGCCAGGCCGGGATAAAGCTGCTCGCCTTCGGCATCGCGTGGACCAGCCCATATCTTACGCACCGCAGCCACCTGTGCGCCGGTCAAACAGTTGGGTGAATCGCCGGCTTTGCATTGCAGCAACGCGGGATCGAAATGGCAACGCCGCGGGTCATTCAACACGCCGTCTTTCACACCGTCGAGCACGTCGCAAGCGGCATTGACCACATCAGCGAGCATTTGCACTTTATGGGGAGGGAGCCAGCCGTCGCCCTCGACCGCATCCGCGATCCATAGGTGTCCGCCGGTATAGTGCCGGGTGTACCAATTCGCCGGATCGCCCGCCACGACGCCGTCGAAATCAGTGGGATAGCGCTGCACTTCGGTGAACGCCTGCTGACCACCGAACGAACAACCCTGGAAATAGGAATGCACCGGCGCCGCGCTGTAATAAGCCTGGATAATCGCCTTGCTGGCCAGAGCCATTTCGTGAACGCCGCGCTGGCCGTAGTTGATGATGCGATCCATGTGGCCCAGGGCCCAACTTCCGTCATTGGCGGTAGTGGAGACGTGTCCGGTGTCCGTGCTGCTAACCGCATAGCCGCGGTTCACGGGGTTAAACATGGCGCTATAAACGATTTTGCCTGCCAGTCCACCGTTGCCGACACCGACATACTTGTGGTTCCATCGCGCGGGCAACCAGATTTCAAAGCCAAGCTCGGGAAGAACCGTGCCGACGACCCGGCAGAACGCGGGAACTGCGCGCGGGGCGATCCCACCGGCGCCAAACACACCGGAGGCAACCGTCGTAGCGGAGCGGACCGCTATCCCGGGTAGCGACAGACGATTCAACTCCTCGCAGCGCTGGGACTGCGCCAAGACTGGGCGAGTCAGCTACAGCCGGGACGCTACTCCAAGCGAACAATGCGCAGACCGACCAGAACGAAATATGCCTGACGCGGACGGGGCGACTCAACATGCGGTTGGATTTTCGCACGTAAACGGGTGTCTTGTCAATGAGATCGGCCGGAATTGAGCGCAAAGTCGCCCAAGGGATGCCAGGAAATAAGATGTCTGCACTGGCTGGAAATAGTAGGGAGCGACTGCAACAGATGCTAAGCGATAGGGTGCGGGACCTTCAAAAATTGAACGCCGAAATTCGTGCAGTAGATGAAAGGGAGTTGCTGGGGGCATGTTACGGGCTGAAATAGAAGTGTATAATCACTTGGCTGGCGACCGGAATATCGTCGGCCCGGGAGGGCGCGAACCTCCAATTTCGGGCCGCCGCGAGTGCAGCGTTCAACAGAGTCGAATTCAGAGGATCCCCGTAATCGACCACCTCAGCGTCGTCTACCGCACCGGATTCGCCTACATGGACCTTCACGCCGACGGCAACTGGCCGAATGAGTTGTTGATCGCTAGGCATCCTGACGATCGGTTGCGCCTGATACACAGGAACCGCTTCCACCACCTTTGCCGGTTTCCTCAAGCGGCCCACCAAAGGAATTTTTCCGAACAGGCCTACCCGTCTGGAACTTGGCACGGGCGTAGTCAATGACCGAACAGTCAGTTCCCGGCCGGTGTCGAGATATCGTTTCTTTCGGCATTGGGAGAATGCGTTGGTGACTCTTCGACGCCGGAAGGAAGGGAAGGTTCGCGCGCCGCTAGCGGGCTGATCGCCGCTGGCGGGCTGATCTTGGATGCGTCCGACGACTCTGACCGCCGGAAATTGAGTTTCAATGTTCTTGTCTTTCCTGTCATTGGACTGCGCCGTTGGTGCGGACTGCGCCGCAGGCGCCTCGGCACGGGCGATGGGCTTAACCGGAGGCTGTGCACTCGGCCGGCTGTTTTGTATCGGTTGCGGGATGGGTTTCGATCGGCGGCGCCGCCGCAATCGGCGACGGCGGAAACATCACCTGAACCAAGCCAATTGCGTTCGGTTCTCCCGCATAGACATTCAATCGAAAAGTGACTGCGGAGTGCTGGGGGCTGATATGTGAACTGTCCGGCCCGGATCAATTCGGACGGAGCCAGCTCTCTCTCGCTCTGCTGGTCTCCGTCCTGAATATGAAGAATAGCGCGAGTAGCGCCGCCCCGGACGGCCGAGGAATTCCCGTCCCAAAGCAGCCGGAGAGCTGGACCGGCTTGCTCCACCGTGAGGTATAGGTAGTTAGGCGCCCGGTGATCCGGCACCGCGGAACGGCGAAAGGAATAAGAGAGCAGGTTTACGGTTAGCACCGCCAGAGTAACCGCCGCCAGCACCCAGCTTCTTAATTTCACTCCGGAACTGCGCCCGCTACAATCGCCCCACAACTTGATCGCCCACCGGCGAATCGCAGTCATCCACAAGACCGTACGTCGCGAAGGAGCGCCGCACGCCAGCATTCTTGGATGGAATGTTTCCCAGTACCCCGGTTGGCTGCCGAAACCGCTTCCGGAGGGCGTTTCTTGATCCCATCTTTGACCGGCAACGACTAGCGCGCTTATCTGATCCGCAGGGGTCTGGCGATATTCGCCTGTACGCTGTGCGTTCCTGCGAGACGGCGATGCACTGCGGGTTGACGTGAGGCGGCGGAAGTACGGCCTTGCATCGCCACAGAGGATAGCGATGACACCAAAGTAAATTGATGAACGCACTTCAAGTTTCCATCTTCGCGGAAATAAAACGCCCCTAGGCGCGTGACGGGGGCCAGCATGAGAAATAGATTGTCGCTAACGCCAAAACATTTCTCAAACAAGTCGATATCCGCATCCTGTATTGCCAACTGCTCCGAGCGTGTTTGGCTGCGATAGATCCCGAGGCTTGCAGTTCCGTTCCTGGACAGTTCCGCTTTAAAGATGCGCGAAATCGGAATCAGAGAGCAGGTAGGAAGGGCCGAAGCGGTGCTCGGATTCGATTGGCGCAAATCCTTCAATCCAGAAGGTAGTAGTGTCGCCACGAAATTCAGTCCGGCCCAGTAGAATTCCGCCTGTCTCAAGTCCTCGCCGGGGCACGCGCTTGAACGCTACTAAAGATTCAGTGCCGAGACTGCCGATGACTTCCGGTGGGATGTGGATTGCAAAATTCCGGGAAGCGTGCGTCCATACACAAAATGGCTGAGTTGCGGAAGGAGATTCCACATCAGCCAGATAGCTTATAGCCCCCTGCTGTTTGTTTCAAGATATATTCCACGCGAGATTTGAGACGCTACAAAGGGTCCTATCACCGCCGCCCCTAGGGGCCTATCCAAACTTCCCATTGACATCTTCGCCTTTTCTTCGCTACTATCGATTAGCGAAGAAATAGCGAATACGGAGATTCTCCCATGTCTACCTCCCCTCGCATTGGAACAGCCGGCTGGTCGTACCCACACTGGAAAGGTGTGGTTTATCCAAAGACTTATCCTCCGGGCTTTCATCCCCTGGAATTTCTGGCCCGCCGGCTGAATACGGTTGAAATTAACAGCTCTTTTTATCAACCTCTTAAACCTGAAGTCGTCAAGCTATGGATGAGGAAGGTTCAAGCGAATCCGGACTTCCAATTCACAGCGAAATTGCATCAGTGCTTTACTCATGGACGCGCGCTGGAAGAGCCGTCGATTGCCGAGTTCAAAGAAGGTCTGTGGCCGCTGCTTCGAGCGCGTAAGCTGGGGGCGATTTTGATGCAGTTCCCCTGGGCCTTCCGGTTCACGCCGGAGAACCGCGAATTCCTGATCCGCCTGCGCCGGGCGTTTCACGAATTTCCGCTGGTCGCCGAGATGCGGCATGCCAGTTGGCTGGCGGAAGAGGCGATCGGAACCTTCCTCGACTATCACATCGGCTTCTGCAATATCGACCAACCGGAATACACCAGCGCCATGCCACCCACGGCGTATCTGACCAGCGGCATCGGCTATGTGCGTTTACATGGGCGGAATCCCAAGAACTCGCTGGGAGCTTTTGACCGCCAGTCCCCTGCCCGGCTGCGCCAGCACGATTATCTTTACTCGGAAGCGGAACTGGAAGAATGGGCCAAGCGTATCGAACGCATCAATCGCTACGCGGAAGCCACTTTCGTGGTGTTCAATAATGACGCCGAGGCTAAGAGCGTGGTGAACGCACTGCAATTACAATCCCTGTTAAATGGCCAGGTGGCGCGCGGCGCCCAAGGAATTGCGGCGGCGTTTCCCCACTCGAACTCGAACGCTTTGGGCCGAAGCGCTTCGAGCAGCAGTGCCTGTTTGACGCTGCGTGACGACTCCTGCCTGGCGGCGGCTTCGGTAAAGTGGAGGGATGAAGATCCCGGTTTACCATGTCGACGCCTTCGCCAGTCGGCCGTTCGAGGGGAATCCCGCGGCGATTTGCCCGCTGGAATCGTGGCTGCCGGACGCGACGCTGCAAGCCATCGCGGGGGAGCATAATCTTTCGGAGACCGCATACTATGTTCCGGCCGGTGGACATTACGAGTTGCGCTGGTTTACGCCTGCAGGTAGAAGTGGATCTATGCGGCCACGCTACGGTGGCTTCCGCCCATGTGATCTTGGATGTGCGTCGCGAACTGACGGGAAGGCGGGTGACCTTCAAATCGAAGAGCGGCGACCTGGGAGTCGAGAGGATCGCGGAGAACGGAACCGTCCTCTATGCACTGGATTTCCCTTCCCGGCCTCCGCAGCCGCAGGCGGCCTCTTCCGATTTGGAGCAGGCGTTGGGAGCCGCGCCGCAGCAGGTGCTCAAAGCGCGCGATTACTTGTGTGTTTTCGGGAGCGAAGACGAAGTGCTCGCGCTGAAGCCCGACATGGCTAAGCTAGCGGCGCTCGAATGCTTCGCGGTGATCGTGACGGCTCCCGGCAAGGACTGCGATTTCGTGTCGCGGTTTTTTGCGCCGGCGAAGGGCGTGGACGAGGATCCGGTAACCGGCTCCGCCCACTGCACGCTGATTCCCTACTGGGCGGAGCGGCTCGGCAAAACCAAGCTGTTCGCGCGCCAGCGCTCGCAGCGCGGCGGAGAGCTGTGGTGCGAGCATCGCGGAGACCGCGTTTCCATCGCGGGCCGCGCCGTGAAGTTTTCGGAGGGTACGATCGAGTCTGGAAGCGTTCTAGCTTTGAAGCGGCTCGGCGCCTACCACCAGCACCGGCGCCGACACCTGGTGACGAACCGCGTTGATGGTATTTCCGAAGACCAGATCCTTGAATCCGCGGTGGCCATGCGCTCCCATGACGATCAGGTCGGGCTGAATTTCACGGGCCTTGCTGGACAATCGCGTCGGTGGGACTGATGCCGTGTTGAATCGTCAGCTCGGCTGAAATGCCGGCGGCGGCGAGCGACTGCACGATGGCGCCGAAGTATTGCTCGCCGGAAAGAATCTCTTCGGTCGAAGAGAGCGCGCCGAACAACTGGCTGGTGACGCCTTCTTCCACATGCAGCAAGTGCAGTGCGGCGCCGTGCGAGCGCGCCATGGCTACGGCGTGAGCCAGCGCGGTGCGGTCGCGAGTGGAGTGATCGAGCGGCACCAGGATGCTGCGATAATGCGGCACCGGAAGATCGGATGCCACTGCCAGGCCACTATTCTGGGCGCCCGCGGTCTCGACGCGGGAAACGGGCGCGGAGGTTCCGCCGAAAGAAACGAACGCCAGCAGAGCAAGGATCGCCAACATCGGCGGTCCCACCAGCCAGGCGTGCCAGGCGGTTTCCGCCATCCAAGGTCCGACGGTGGTCGCGACCAGCCACAAGTTGAGGCCGACGATGATCGCGGCAGCGCACCACGCGAGTATCCGCACCCAGGCGCGATTGGCGAACTCGCCCATCCGCTGCGAGTCGTTAGTGAAGCGGATAAGCGGGATGACGGCGAACGGAAGTTGCATGCTGAGGATCACCTGGCTCAGGATGAGGAGTTTGAAAGTGCCGCCGTCCCCGAAATAATAAATCGTCAGCACCGCCGGGATGATGGCCAGCGCCCGCGTCACCAGGCGCCGGAGCCAGGGGCGCAGCCGCAGGTTGAGGAAGCCTTCCATCACGATTTGTCCCGCGAAGGTGCCGGTAAGCGTGGACGATTGGCCGCTCGCCAGCAGCGCCACGGCGAACAGGCTGCCGGCGAACGCCGTGCCCAGCAGCGGCGTCAGCAGCAGTTGCGCCTGCTCGATCTGAGTTACCAGGATGCCGTGCTTGAAGAACACCGCCGCCGCTAACACGAGGATGGCCGCATTGACGATCAGCGCGCCGTTCAACGCGAGCACCGAATCGAACAGATTGAAGCGGCAAGCCTCGCGGCGTTCCGCGACCGTGCGTCCAAGCCGGCGGGTCTGCACCAGCGCGGAATGAAGATACAAATTATGCGGCATCACAGTGGCGCCCAGGATGCCGATGGCGACATACAGGCTGCTGTTGTTCAGGCGCGGCAGCAGACCGGCCGCCATCTCGTGCCAGGCAGGCTTGGCCCACACCAGCTCCACCAGGAAGCAGCCGGTCACGATGGCGATCAGGCTCAAGATCACGGCCTCGATCAGGCGGATGCCGTAACGCGAGAGCCACAACACCAGCAGCGTATCGAGCGCCGTCAGCAGCACGCCCGCGATGAGGGGCAAGCCCGAACAGGAGCCGCAACGCGATCGCCGCGCCCAGGACTTCGGCCAGATCGCAGGCCGCGATGGCGATCTCGCACAGCACCCACAGCGCATTGCAGACGCGGCGCGAATACGATTCGCGGCAGGCCTGCGCCAGATCGCGTCCGGCGACGATCCCCAGGCGGGCGGCCAAGGTTTGCAGCAGAATCGCCATCAGGTTCGACACCACCAGCACCCACAGAAGCCGGTAGCCGAAGCGGGCGCCGCCTTCGAGGTCGGTGGCCCAGTTGCCGGGGTCCATGTAGCCGACGCTCACCAGGTAGGCTGGGCCGGCGAACGCCAGCATGCGGCGAAACACGGTGGCGTGCGTGGTCAAAACGCTCCCGTGAACTTCCGGGAGGGAGGCGCTCGGTGATAGCTCCGCTTTCAGCAAGACAGTTAACTATAGTTTACACGTTTCGAGCGGGCGGCGGCTGGCCGTCCGCGGCCGTCGATCGGCATTTCCACAGTCATCGATCGGCACTTTCGGGGCCGGCGATTAGACGCTTCCCGGTCCGTGGCGCTCGACGGAAAGCGGGCGCCCGCTCAAGAAAACATCCCTCTCTTCGGGAACGCTGCGAGTTTCTGGAACTCTTCGGCCGCCGGCCCCGTAGAATGGTACAGGAGGCCCGAATGAATCGTTACGCAATCGTTCCGGCGCTAGCGCTTCTGGTGTCGGCCACGGCCGGCGCCGCTGTCGATCCCAACCTGCTGGGACTGGTGATGCCCGAGGCCAAAGTGCTTTACGGGGTCCAGGTTCAGCAAACGCTAGCGTCTCCGTTTGGGCAATTTGCGATCTCGCATTTGCCGCAGAACGACGCGATGATACGCTTTCAGGCCGCGACCGGATTCGAACTGCAGCGCGATCTGCGCGAGATCCTGGTGGCAAGCCCCACTACCGGCAACCTGAGTGACGGCTCGGATGCGCTGGTGCTGGCCAGCGGGGCGTTCGCACCCGACAAAGTTCTGGCGCTCGCCAGCGTGATCGGCGCGAAGGTTTCCGACTACCGCGGCGTGCGATGATTACGCCGCCGCAGCAGCATGACGCCCGGGTTTTCGCATTCCTGGATGCGTCGACGATTGCCATCGGCAACGAGCCGGCAGTTCGCGGCGTGATTGACCGCCGAGCCACTCAAGCTGTTTTCGCGGGACCGTTGTTCCAGAAGGCAGCTGGACGCCAGCGCCACTCACGACGCTTGGTTCGCCACCGTGACGCCGCTCACGGATCTTGATACCCGCCGGTTCCACGGGCGGCTTCAACCCCACGACTCTTTTGCAGAGCGTGATCGAAAGCTGGGTGGGCGTGCATTTCGATACCAATGGCCTGACGCTGGCCGCGGAAGCGCTGACGCACTCGCGCTAATGAAGCACAGGGATTGGCCGGCATGTTGAAGCTCGTCTCCGGCATGGTGAAAGGTACTCCGGCGGCGGCGCTGCAAAATGCCCAGGTCAGCGCCAGCGGACCGGTGATGCGAGTGATTCTGACCGTGCCCGAACAGGATCTGGAGCGCTCGTTCCCGGCGGCCGCGCCGCGCCGGGCTGCGCGTTAGCGTTTCCGCTCTAGCGGGCCGCGGTGATACCCAGACGGCTTTGCAGGATCAGAAGCGTTCGCTCCAACTGCTGGATACGCGCAGCCTGCTGTCCGGATTGCTGGCGCAAGCGCGTGACTTCGTCCTGCAGAGCATCGCGCTCCACCTTGAGTTCGTCCGCCCCATTGGTATCGCCCTGCGCTGGGGCCGCGCCCAGGAACCGGGACGCCTCTACCATGGGCTTCCCGCCCGAACCGGTCACCGTGAGGCGGACTTGCACGTCTCCACTTTGCCGCGCATACGTGAAACTCCCTTGCGCGAGTTCGCTGTGGTTCATAGGGATGTCGCGCTTGTCCTGGCCGTCAACAATTTCCAGCGTTCCGCCGGCCGCGTTCAAAATGCTGCGGGACGCGCGGTTCCATTGAATCTGCAACTGGCCGTTTTGTTCAATCATCCCCAGCGAAAGTGGCTCCGCGTTCAATTGCGGGCCAAGGTACTTCAGTCCGGCCACCGCGGCCACCAGCGCTGCCACCACCACGCCAATGATGGCCCACGGTATTTTGCGCCCGGTATTCGGATAAGGAGAGTCTTCAGGAATCGGGAGACGGCTGCCCGAACAAGGGAGCGTCGTAGCCGCGCGCGCGGCTCATCCAACAGCTCGCGCGGGTCGGCAGCCTCCGGCAGCGCGGGGTAACGAGCGGACGGGAGGCGGTCGGCTGGCGGCGAGTCCATGGAAGGACGCCGTTCCCGGGGCGTTCGGTCCAACACCCCCGCCAGACGTTCCGGGAAAGTTGAATTCCTGATAGCTGCGCTCGCCCTTAACCGTGCCATCGGGCTCGCGCACAAAGAATCCGGCTCGCATCGCGCCGGCGCGGCCGGGGTGCACCACCATGGTCACTTGCCAAAGCTCCGGGAAAAATGCACTGTAGGTATCCAGATCGGATTGCTGCAGCGTGACATCGCTGCGGGTATGCGACAGGAACCAGCCCACCACCAGCAGGCCTTCGAGACGCATGTCTTCCTTGTCGCGCGCGAGCTGAGCGGTCAAGGCCGCGCGATCGTTGTCGGAGAGATGAAAGGTGGGGCCGCGCGCATGTTCGCAGGCGATTTCACGCATCGCCAGGATACGGACGATGCGGCCTTCGCGAGTGCCGTAAAGCACTCCGCCAACCTCGATGCCGCCGCGCTGCAGGCGCTGGAAACCATCCGCCACTACCTGGCGGATTTCTTCGATGACCACCAGCGAGTACTCGACGTCGACCGGGCTTTCCGGGACCACCCAGGCTCCGAATTTCGCGTCAGTCACGCTCACGCGCCTCGCCTGGGACGTGCGAGCCTGTGTAGGCCACACCGGCCGTGTTATCGGTATCCTGGTCCTGATCTTCGTGCACGTGATAATAATACGTTACCGCGCCCATGGCGCACAGGATCAGGAGGGCCATCACCAGGCAGACGATGGAAATCCCGTTCCACGCACGTTCCCGCGAGACCGCCGCGACGGTTCCGGCAACCGTAACCAGCGCCAGCGCGAAGATCAGCACGAACTTGTCGTACCAGGGCATCAGGTCCAGATGATCCTGGCCGCCAACCTGACTCCACACCACCGAAATCGCAAGCAGCGCCAGCAGGAACTCGCAGACATAAGCGATACGGAGCATGGGGAAAGGAGAACAGCCGCCGTTCCGACGCTGTCAATAAAGCTGACGACAGCGGCATCCCCCGGCTTTGCGCTAAACGATGGCCTTAGCGGCCGCCAGCGCCGCTTCGTAATTGGGATGATCGCCCACTTCCTTAACGTATTCGACGTACTTGATGGTGTTGTCTTTATCCACCACAAAAATGGCGCGGCTGTGGATGCGCAGATCCTTGATAAGCGTGCCGTAGGCCTGGCCGAAAGAACCGGTCTTGTGGTCCGACACCATCTTGACGTGATCCACGCCGAACGCACCGCACCAGCGCTTCTGGGCGAAGGGCAGATCCATGCTGAAGGTATAGATGCTGACGTTGGGCAGCTTGCCGGTTTCTTCCTCGAAGCGCTTGGTTTGAGCGTCGCAAACCGGCGTATCGAGCGACGGAATGACGCTGAAAATGCGCACGCCGTTGCCGGTGGTCGCGAGCGTCACCGCTTTCAATCCGTTGTCCACCGCTTCAAAGTCGGGAGCCTTGTCGCCGACTTTCAATTCCGGCCCCAGAACCGTCATGGGGTTGCCTTTTAGAGTAGTTGCCGCTGATCTTTCCATAGCGGCTATTCTAGCAACACGTCGAGCGCGGACGCATTGGTCACGGGAAGCTTGCAGGCGAAATTTTCGCAGACGTAGGCGGTGGCGGCGCCTCCGAGCGCGGGCATCGGCAGAGAACTCTGTTCGCCGCGCATCACGACGGCGCCGGGCAGAAAGCGGCGGCGGATGACGCGAGCATTTCCAGCATGGCGGGATCGTTGCGCGGTCCGGCCAGCACAATCTCCTGGGGGCGGCCCAGAGCGAAGGAATGCGCCACCAGCATCTGCGGCACACCGGTTCCCGATTCCTCCATGCGCGACGCGAAAGCGCGCAAGGTGTGCTCGGCGGCGGCGCGAAAATCGGCGCGATCCGTCATGCGCGCGAGGCGCAGCAGCAGCAGCGCCATGCCGGAGTTGCCGGAAGGCTCGGCGCCATCGTAATCGTCCTTGAGGCGCAGCAGGGCGTCCGGAGCGTCTCCGGCGGTGCTGAAGAAGCCACCGTTCTCTGCGTCGGCGAATAGCTCGATGGCGCGTTCCGCCAGACGCACGGCCCATTCGAAATCGCGCGCTTCGAAGGTGGTCTCGTAGAGATCCAGCAAGGCCAGCCCGCAGAAGGCGTAGTCGTCCAGAAATCCGTCGATTGCCGATTCCCCGCCCCGATGGCGGCGCTGCAGAATCTGGCGGCCGTCGTCCCACAAGTGCCGTCGCAGGAAATCCGCCGCGGCGCGCGCCGCTTCCGCGTAGCGGGCATCGTTCAGAATCTGTGCACCTTTGGCGAACGCCGAGATCATCAGGCCATTCCAGGAAGCCAGCACCTTGTCGTCGCGCAAGGGCCGCGGACGGCGCGCGCGAATCTCCAGCAGTTTGGCGGACGCCCGCTGCAATTCCGCGCGCACCTCTTCAGCGGTAGCTCCAGTATGCGCGGCGGTCTCCTCGATGGTGTGCGCCTGATAGAGGATATTCGCGCCGCGAAACTCGCCCTGCGGATCTTCTTCAACATTGCCGTTGGGTTCGATGCCGTAGCGATAACAGAACATCGCGGCGACGCCTGGTTCCAGCGCCTCGTCGATCTCCTGCTTGCGCCAAATGTAAAACGCCCCCTCCCCCTTCTCGTGCGGATGCGCCGGATCGCTCGCGCTATCGGCATCTTCCGCCGAATAGAAGCCGCCGCCGGGATCGGTCATGTCACGCAGCAGATACGTGAAGATGTCGCGAGCCGCCGCCGCAAACTGCCCGTCGCGCGTGATCTGGAAGGCTTCGAGATACGACACCGCAAGCTGCGCCTGGTCATACAGCATCTTTTCGAAGTGCGGAACAAACCAGCGCTCGTCGACCGAGTAGCGATGAAATCCGCCGCCAATCTGGTCGTTCATCCCGCCCTTCACCATCTCGCGCAATGTCGTGAGCACCATCTCCAGCGCTTCTTCGTTTCCCGTTTCCGCGTAATAACGCACCAGAAAATTGTGGATGCTGGGGCGCGGGAACTTGGGCGCTCTGCCGAACCCGCCGAGTTGCGGGTCGAACACGCGCCGAAACGCCTGGAACGCGCGATCCAACACCTCGCGTCCGGGCGTTGCGTTGCC
This sequence comes from Bryobacterales bacterium, assembly GCA_963779075.1. Lineage (GTDB taxonomy): Bacteria > Acidobacteriota > Terriglobia > Bryobacterales > Bryobacteraceae > Palsa-187. The sequence goes on along the minus strand of CAVZWS010000001.1, from coordinate 836,288 downwards.
AGGTACGACGACTCGCGTATTCGCGAAGCTGCTCGATCACCTTGTCGCCGGATTCTTCCACCCGCGAACGATCCTGCCGCCAAGCTTCGGAAAGACGCTCCAGCACGGCGCGGAAACCGGGACGGCCGTAACGGTTGTCGGGCGGGAAATAGGTGCCGCCGAAGAAGGGCTTGCGTTCCGGCGTAAGCCATACCGACATGGGCCAGCCTCCGCTGCCGGTGGAGGCTTGCACGAACAGCATGTACATGCGGTCCACGTCTGGGCGCTCTTCGCGATCTACTTTTATCGAAACAAAGTTCTGGTTCAAGACCCGCGCGATCTCTTCGTTCTCAAACGATTCGCGCTCCATCACGTGGCACCAGTGGCAAGTTGAATAACCTACCGACAGAAAAATGGGCCGATTCTCGCTGCGGGCTTTTTCGAACGCCTCTTCACCCCAGGGGAACCAGTCCACGGGATTTTGGGCGTGCTGCAGAAGATACGGACTCTTTTCGTGAGCCAGGCGGTTGGGTGTGGACATGAATCCTCAGCTCAGTTCGTAGCCGGAGGTCGCCAGCTCCGTCAACATCACTTCGGAGTCTTTCCCATGCGCCGTGAAAACATGCTGCACGGACTGGCACACGTGTTCGTAACCGCGCTGATAGAACACCAGAATCGACGGACCGGCGCCGCTCAGCGCGCAGCCGAGAAGTCCTTTCATGCGCAGGCCGATGATCTCGTCCAGTCCCGGCACCAACGCAGCGCGATAGGGCTGGTGCAGGCGGTCTTCGAGCGCGGTAGGAAAGGCGTCGGTAATGCCAGTGGCTAGCGCCGTAATCAGCAACGCGCTGCGCTGGATGTTGAAGATCACGTCAGCGCGCGAATAGGTCTTGGGAAGGACGCGGCGCGCCTCCACCGTCGGCAGCAGGAAATCCGGCACCACCACCGCGATGCCAAAGCGCGGATGCAATTCAAGGCGCGCGGCATGGGTGACATCCCGCGCATCGGTGGCGCTCGCGACTATCGAACCGTGGACGCAAGCGGCGACGTTGTCGGGATGCCCTTCAATGCGCGCGGCTTCGTCCAGCACGCGCCCGCGCGACCAGCGCAGGCCGAGCATCGCATCGGCGATCACGACACCGGCGGTGAGTGCGGCGGCGCTCGACCCGAGTCCTTTACCGAGCGGGATGCTGTTGCTGATGTGGAGCTCGATCGGCGGCATGGTGCGCTTCATGTCGCCGGCAATGCGGACCGCGGTCTGCCAGATCAAGTTGTCTTCGCCGCTGGATATGGACGCCGCATCGCGGCCGGCGACGTGAATGGCGAGTTGGTCCGCGGGGCGGAAGCGGCATTCCAGATAAACGCCCAAAGCCAGTGCCAGCGCATCGAAGGCGGGTCCAAGATTGGCACTGGATGCGGGAACCCGTAATTTGCGAAAGGTCAAACAGCTATTCTGACACGTATTTCGCCATAGAGGCCCTGAATCCGGCTAGAATTGCAGGTATGAGCGCTACCACTACCGCCAACTTCGGCGAACGCAGCCTCGATCTGCCGGCGTGGAAAAACATCGTCGGCCATATTGCAGCGATCTGCGTCGCCATCATATTTCTCGCCACCGGTATCGCCAAAATGGCGGTGCCCTACCAGGTGCAGACCATGTTCGAGCAACTGTTGGTGCCGGTCTGGGCCAGCATGCCGCTGGTGATCGCTGCTGGCGATCGGCGAAGCGTTGGGGGGGCTGCTGGTACTGATGCCGCGCTATCGCCGCTGGGGCGCATGGTTGATCGCGGCGCTGCTGGTGGCATTCATGGGATACATCGGGCTGCGCTATCAGGCGTTGGTAGGCCGCGATTGCAGTTGCTTCCCGTGGCTAAAGCGTGCCGTGAACGCCGGCTCTGTTTCTGGAGGACGGAGCCATGCTGCGCGGCCGCCGTCGGTTGCCGCCTGGTTCTCGCGCAAGCCGACCAGCCTGCGCTTTCCGATCATCGCGCTGGTGGCGATTTCGGTGTTAGCGGGCGCCGGCCTTGGCTACAACACCATCCATCAGAGCGGCATTCAGGTGCCCGAGACGATCACGGTAGACGGCAAGCCGTTCGATATCCGTCAAGGTAACATCTTCCTGTTCTTTTACGATCCCGCATGCAGCCATTGCGAGGAAGCGGCGCGACACATGGCGACGTATAGCTGGAAGAAAGACGTGACGGTGATCGGACTGCCCACCAACGATCCGCAGTGGGCCGCGTCCTTCCTGCATGACACCAAGCTGGTGGCGAAGACCTCTACCGACTCGGCGCTGCTGCGGAAATTGTTCGTGTTCACGTCGCCGCCCTACGGGGTGGTGCTGGAAAACGGACGCGTCAAGAGCATCCTCACGCACTTCGACGCGCCCGAGCCGCAGCCTTCGCTGCAACAGGCCGGGTTTGTCGAATTAGGACTGCTTTTCGATCAACGAAACGTGCTCGGATCTCGACGGATCCTTCGGCGCGCGCCTGACCCGTGGGCCGGTGGTAGGCGAGCGTAATCGGTAAGAGCGCCGTCTCAGCTTTGAAATCCATACTCCCGGAGCGCCAGTCCTGCGCCGGTTCGAGCGCGGCGTGGGCCATGCCGGCATTCCACTCGATGCCCGAAGGCGACCCGAATCCCTGGGTTCGAGCTTCCCAGCGGAGTGAATACGCTTTGCCTGGCCGCAATGCGACGAACTGGCGCAGCAGCTCGGTCGATTCCGGTTGCCTGCCGGAGAACAGAATACGGTACGAACCCGGCAGCGCAACATCGGAAACGCCCTCGGCTGGCGAAGGACGCCAGTCGAAACCGTGTCCGCTTGGCGCCGCCGCGAAATCGCCGTTGCCGATCAATCCGGTTTGCGCGTGCCCCATTCGCCGCCACAGTTCGCGGGCCTCGGCAAACTTTCCCGCATCGATAAGCAAGTCGCACGCGGTTTCCAATTCCGGGACATCGGACGGGTCATGCAACTGCGCCAGCTTGAGCGCCGTCGCGCCCACTGCTTCATGCCGCCGATCCATGACGTAATACAAATACGCAGCCAGGACGTCGTGCCGGTCCGGAATGGCCTGCGCCAGCACTGCATCCGCATTCTGCGTCACTCGCCAGCACAGATCGAAAGCCAAACTGCGATCGCCGTAAGACACCTCTAGCGCCGCTCGCATCCATCTTCCAGAATTCGGCGGGACGTTCGCGGCGGAAATAAAAATTGGCGAGGGTCCAGCGCGGCTCGAATTGACGATCCACGCGCGCCGCATCCAGCAGCCACTTTTCCGCTCCGGAATAATCCCCGCGGGCTTCGGCCGCCAGCCCAAGACGTATGCGAGACGCCGAAGACAGCGGATTCACGCGAGCGGCGCGCTCCAACAGCGCGGTTGAATTTTCACCGTCGTAATCCATTTGTTGAGCGCGGAACAACAGATAGACTGGCGCGATCCGGCAGAATCTCCAGCGCGCGCGCCACCGACTGCGGCGTTCCTCTGCGAAATGCGGCGTCCGCAAGCGCCAGTCGAATGGAGTAAACCGCAGCGATCGCCAACACTAACAACGCAGCAACAGCGAAAATACGGCGCGCGTAATACACCTGAATTACGTTTATTTTCCTTGATGAAAAGTGCGAACCAAAAGTATACTTGGTCCAGTGCATACCAGAAGCGCGAGTAGTAACGTCGATTCTGACTTCGGTTCTCACTGTCACCTATTTGAGTCCCGCTAGTTTCGCCGCGACATCCGGGGTTGCGAAATCGCCGGCGATCGGCGTAGTCACGGCGAGCGGACATTTTATGTTGGACCGCTCGGAAGTCTGGGGCAATGCGACGCTGTTCGACGGTGGAAAGATTGAGACCGGCGCGGCGTCCTCCGAAGCAGCGCTGCGGAACGGCGTAAAGATTCAACTGGCGTCGGCGTCGAGCGCAACGGTCGGTGAAAGCCAGTTGGTTCTGACCAAAGGCACCGGTCAGGTGGCCGCGACGGAAGACTATCAGGTCACAGCGGGGGGTCTCGCAATCCGCTCGGCGGCGGGCGCGAGCCGTGTACGAGTAGCTTGGCTTGCTGGCGGAGCCGTCGAAGTCACGGCGCTGAGCGGCGCGGCACGAGTGGCAAGCCGCACGGGACTGGTGCTGGCTTCAATCCCAGCGGGACGCCGCATGGACTTCGCAATGCAAGCCGCCTCGGGCGTAGTCACGCCGCACCGGCTGCCTGCTCTCCAAGGACGGCAGATTCCTTTTGCAGGATCAGAATACGCAGGAAGTTCTGGAAATCAGAGGCAATGATCTGGCTGCACAGGTGGGCAACCGCGTTACGATCAACGGCACTGCCAGCGCCCTTCGTCCGGCGCTTGCCGATCGCCTGCGGCATGCTGAATGCTTCCACCGTGACGCTGCAGGAAACCGGCGGCTGCTTGAGCGTCGCCGCGGCGCTGGACGCGCAGACGGAACCTACCAACGCCGCTGCCGGGACCACCCCGAATCAGCCAGCAGCAGCGTCCGCGAAGGCTCCGGTTTCGACTCCCAAGACCGGCATGTCCACTGGAGCCAAAGTCGCCATGGTTGCGGTAATCGGCGGCGGCGGAGCTGGGGCCGCCATCGCGTTAGCCGGAAAGAAGAGTTCCACCAGCCCGTAAGGTTCCGATCGATAAGTTGCCCGTGGTCGCCCTATAATAGTGTGTGTCCCAAGCCACCGATCTCTTCGTAGAGCAAAATAAGCCCCGTCTTCTCGACGAGCTGAAGACCTTCCTGCGCATCCCCAGCGTCAGCACTCTGCCCGAGCATGTCCCCGACGTGCGGCGCGCCGCGCAGTTCGTCGCCGACAGCATGAAGACCGCCGGCCTCGAAAACATCGAGATCATTGCGACGGCGAAGCATCCGCTGGTTTACGCCGACTGGCTGCATGCTCCCGGCAAGCCCACGGTGCTGTGTTACGGGCACTATGACGTTCAGCCGCCGGATCCTCTGGAGGAGTGGATCTCGCCGCCCTTTGAACCGACGGTGCGCGATGGCAACCTCTACGCGCGCGGTTCAGCCGACGACAAAGGCCAGATGTACATGCACATCAAGGCGGTTGAGGCGCTGCTCGCCACCACCGGAACATTGCCCGTCAATTTGAAATTTCTGATCGAGGGCGAAGAAGAAGTGGGCGGCGAATCGGTTGCCAAATTCGTCGCTGAAAATCCGGCGAAGCTGAAGGCCGATGTCGCGCTGGTATCCGACACCGAGCTCTTCGCCGAAGGCCTGCCGACGCTGTGCATTGGTCTGCGCGGACTTATCTATACGGAAATCGAAGCCCGCGGCCCGGCGCGCGATCTGCATTCCGGCATGTACGGCGGCGCCGCGCCCAACGCCGTGTTCGGGCTGATCGAACTGCTTGCGAAACTGAAAGACGCCAACGGCAAGATTCAGATCCCCGGCATGTACGACGACGTCGCGCCGCCCACGCCCGCCGAAAAACGCAGTTGGGAACACTTGCCTTTCGACGAAAAAGACTTCCTCAAGAACGAAGTTGGCTCCACGCAGCTCACCGGCGAGCCGGGCTATTCGGTTCTCGAGCGCACTTGGGCGCGGCCCACGCTCGAAGTCCACGGCATCGCCGGAGGCTTCACCGGAGCCGGCGCCAAGACGGTGATTCCGGCGCGCGCCACCGCGAAGGTCAGCATGCGGATGGTGCCCAATCAGAATCCAGAGAAAATTATCGCCGCGTATAAGAAGTTCGTCGCCGACAACACGCCGGCCGGGATTCAGACCGAAGTCCGCGTGCTCAGTTGGGGACCCGCCATTATGGTGAATCCGGATCATCCGGCCATTCACATAGCGGCCAGCGCGTTTCGGGATATCCTTGGGAAAGAAACGGTTTTCATTCGCAGCGGCGGCTCGATTCCCATCGTGGGCGATTTTGCGAAACACCTGGGGATCCCAACCATCCTCATGGGTTTCGGACTTCCCGACGATGGTTTGCACTCGCCCAATGAGAAGTATAAAGTGGCGAACTATTACGCCGGGATCATGACCATTGCCCACTTTTTCGAACAATACGGGCAGTGACGCGGTTGCCGGGAGTGTGACCGCTCCCGATCCGGCCGCGGGCGGCGCGCGTATCGCTGGGACAGGCTCCGGTCAAAGCGAAAGCGTGGTTCGTTCGGCCGGCGTAGTCTCGATCGCCGTATTGATGAGCCGCGTCACCGGCCTGGTGCGGGAAAGCGTGATGGCGCGCCTGTTCGGCGCCGGGCTGATCTACGACGCGTTCATGTTGGGATTCCGCATCCCCAACCTCACCCGCGACCTGTTTGCCGAAGGCGCTTTGTCGAGCGCGTTCGTCCCCACCTTCACCGAATACCTGACCAATCGCGGCAAGGACGCCGCCGCGCGCCTGGTCAACCTGGTGGCCACGGCGTTGATTTTGGTAGTGGGCGCGGTGTGCGCGCTGGGCGTGATCTTCGCCCCGCAATTGGTGCACGTGCTGGCGCCGGGCTACGCCGCCGTCCCCGGCAAATTCGAGTTGGCCGTCAGGATGACGCGCATCATGTTCCCATTCCTGTTGCTGGTCGCGCTGGCGGCGCAGGCCATGGGAGTGCTGAATGCCTCCAATAAATTCGGCGTTCCGGCCCTAGCTTCCACATTCTTCAACCTCGGCTCGGTGGGCTTCGGCGTGGTGCTGGGAATCTGGCTGGGGCCGTCACTGCACTTGACGCGCATCGAAGGCATGGCGATCGGCGTCGTGCTGGGCGGAGCGCTGCAACTGGCGTGGCAGTTGCCCAGTCTCTATCGCCTGGGATTCCATTTCCGCGCGGCGTTCGATTGGAAGCATCCCGGGCTTAGTGCGGATCTTCCGCCTGATGGTCCCGGCGATTCTGGGCAACGCGGCGGTGCAGATCAACGTGATGGTGAATACCAACTTCGCTTCTACCATTGTCGATCCGGTGCGCGGCATGGATGGCCCGGTCAGTTGGCTGAGCTATGCGTTCCGCTTCATGCAGCTTCCGCTAGGCCTGTTCGGCGTGGCGATGGCCTCGGCGACTCTGCCGTCCATCTCGCGCAGCGCCGCAGCCGGCAACATGGATGAGTTTCGGCGCACGCTGTCGAAATCCCTGGGCATGGTGTTCCTGCTGACTCTGCCGTCCTCGGTGGGTTTGGCGGTGCTGGGTAAATCCATCATCGGCGCGATCTATCAGGGCGGCCGCTTCCAGCTTTACGACACGCATCAAACCGCCGTCGCGCTCTCCTGCTACGCGATCGGGCTCGCGGGCTACGCGGCGCTGAAGGTGTTGAACCCCGCGTTCTATGCCTTGGGCGACGCGCGCACGCCGATGCTGGTGAGCCTGGGATCCATCGTGGTCAACTTCGCCACCGCGGAAAGCATGATCCGCCTGGCCGGTCTGGGCCACGCTGGCCTGGCGCTATCGACGTCCGTGGTCGCGCTCTTCGGCTTCTTCCTGCTGTTCGAGATCCTGCGCCGGCGCATTGGCGGCGTGCATGGACGCGAGCTCGCTTCGGGAATCGGCAAAGTGCTGATCGCGTCGCTCGTAATGGCAGGCGTAACCGCGCTCTCCAGCCACGGCGTCGAACGCTGGTTAGGCGTTTCCCAATTGGCTCGACTAGCGGATCTTGCGATCTCGCTGCCGGTCGGACTGGCGGTTTTCTATGGGATGTGCCGGGCGCTTGGAGTCCATGAAGTGGATATGGCCATCAGCGCCTTTGCTTACCCGGTGCGCCGCCGGTTGCGGCGGAAGACCACGCACTAATATTCCGCCATTTTTCTACCGATACAGGCTGTATGAGCGGTCTGGCCCTGGTCTTTCTGGCATTGCTGGCGACCGATCCCGCCACCTCTCGCGACCACCTGCGGCTGGCTGCCGAACTGGTCCAAGCCGGACACGTCGAAGAGTCTTTGCCGCACTATACGCAGGCCATCAAACTGCGTCTGGATAATCCGGATGCCTGGATGGGGCGTGGCAAAGCGCTGGCGATGCTCGGCCGCTATCGCGACGCCATCGACGATTTCGATCAAGCCGTCCGGCTTCAGCCCGGCACCGCCAACCCGCTGATCGAGCGTGGCTTCGCCTACGGAGAGGCCGGCGATTTCACTTCCGCGGTCGAGGATCTGACGCGCAGCCTGCGCAGCGAGCCGTCTAACACAAGGGCCTTGGTTCTGCGCGGCGCGGCCTACGCCAAGCTCGACATTCCGTCCAAAGCGATCGAGGATTTCAGCCTTGCCTTGGAGCGAACGCCGAATGACGCACAGCTTCATTTAGCCCGTGCGACCGTTTACGCTGCGGAGGGTCGAAATCGCGAAGCTCTGGCGGATCGCGAGACTGCCGTACGGCTGCTGCCCGGGTCTGCCGAGGCGTTGCTCGCTCGCGGCGGAAGCTATCACGTTCTGGGGATGCATGCTCAAGGACTCGCCGACCGTACCGCCGCGATCCGCTTGAAACCGGATTTGGCCGAAGCCTGGTGCGCACGCGGGAGCGCCTATTTCCTGCTGGGAGACTACGAAAAAGCGGCCCACGATCTGGAGCAGGCGGTGCGTCTCAAGCCGGGTTACGAGGAGGCCGTGGACGTATTGGCCAAAGCGCACCGCAAAATGACACCGGAGCCTGTCGATTACCGAAGAAGCCAAGGTCGAAGCGAATCTACCGGCGAAGGCAGAGACGGCGGCGCCGCTTGCGGTATCACTCGCCGGACCATCCGCCATTCTGGCCTCCGCACCCGCAGCAGTTGTGGAATCAGCCCCGCCGCCGGCAGCGAACGCTCCCCGGCATGCCGATCCGAAATCGGCCGCCCTGCACAACCAGCGCGGACGTGAGCTACTGTATCAGGGCCACTATCAGCAGGCCCTAGACGAACTCAGCGCCGCGATTGAAGCCCAGCCGGATTTCGCGCTCGCTTACAACGCGCGTGGCTTCACTTACCATTTGATGCGCGACAAGGCCCGTGCGCTGGCGGATTTCGACGAAGCGATTCGGCTCAACCCCGCGTATTCTAACGCGTATCACAACCGCAGCCTCGCAAAAAACGCGGCGGGCGATAAAGCCGGCAGCGCAGCCGATGAAGCTAAATCGCGCGAGCTGACCGCGAAAAAATAAGCCAGCCGCTACAAACCGAGCAGCTTTCCGATCTCAGCCGCCGGAGTGCGCTGGCCCACATAGAAGGCGCCGAACAGCGCGTACACCGCACTCACTTCGTCAAAGCGCATTTCGTAAATCAATTTTTTGAACACCAGCGGGTCTTCGGCGAACAGGTCCACGCCCCATTCCCAGTCGTCAAAGCCGATGGAGCCGGAAATGATTTGCTTCACCTGCCCCGCGTAGCGCCGGCCGATGGCGCCGTGATCGCCCATCTGCCGCTGCCGTTCCCCCAGGGGAAGCTGATACCAGTTCTTGTCTTCGCCGCGCCGTCGGTCCATCGGGTAAAAGCAAATGTACTTGTGCGCCGGCATCTCTGGAAACAATCGCGGATGCATGGCCTGACGCTGGCGGGCGAGCGTCTCTTGAATTTCCGCGTCCCACTCCGGCGTGTGCGGTTCGATTCCGCGCTCGGCCAGCCCGCCGTAGACTTTTGCCGTGGATTCATACAATCCCAGCTCTACGACCGACAAGTACGACGAGGTTTGCTCCAGAAAATCCCACAGTGCCAATTTTTGCAGTGCGCGCTCCGCCTCGCCCAACTGATCGAAGTTCTGCCGGAAGTGAACCAGCATCAGATCGCCCTTGTGCCCCAGCAAGGAGAATAGCGCGCTGCCCTGGCTCTCCATCTCTTGAATCGCAGTCACGGCTTGGCTCAAAATCTCATCGCGGCGCACTGCCGGCAACCCGCGCCATTCCGGCCAGCGCACGCGCAGCATCTGGTGCAGCAGGCTCGAACCTTCCAAGGTGAGCGGTACCGGCGTCAAAGAATCGAGGGAAGACATCGTTTTTAGAATCGCATGATCGGCAAAGAAAATCAGGCCGCGCACGAATTGAAAATCCCCGCTTTCAGTTCTTGGCGCCGACCAGCCATAATAGAAGCATCCGCTTGACCGCTGCCTGCATCCAACCACGTAAGTATTGGAGGCCGCGCGCTTCGGAAGGTCAGGCTTTCAAAGGGTTTATGCATCCACCGAATCACTCATCCGCCAAAGCGGCAGCCTTGCTCGCGATCACTCTACTTCCTTGGACCTTGATTTCAGGGTGCGGTTCGGAGGCACGAAGCCAGAACGCTGCACCGCCCCCGCCGACCGTGCTCGTAACGACGGCGCACGCCGGAGATGTGCCGATCTTTTCGGAGTATCCGGCGCAAACCTATGCTCGCAATACAGTTGACGTCCGGGCACGCGTGGATGGATATATCGAAAAGTGGCTGTACCGGCCGGGGCAGGAAGTACAAGCCGGCGACACTTTGTATGTCTTGGACAAGCGTCCTTATGAGGCCGCGCTCGATCAAGCCAAAGGCAATCTGGCGCAGAGCGAAGCCGATCTGGATTTCGCCCAAAAGCAAGTAGCTCTTCAGCAGGCGCAGGCTAACTTAGCCGTTATGCAAGCGAATTTGGTCAAAGCGCAACAGGACGTAGATCGTCTCACGCCTCTGGTTAAAGCGGACGCTGCTTCGAAGCAGGACCTGGATGCTGCCGAGGCCGCGCTCGGCGCCGCCGAGGCAAATGTTAGAGCCAACCAGGCAAACGTCGATCAAGCCCGGCTTTCAACGCGCACGCAAATCGCCTCGACGCAAGGGAAAGTGGAAGCGCTGCGCGGCGCCGTGCGGACGACCCAGCTCAACCTTGAATATGCAACCATCCAGGCGCCTATCAGCGGTCTGATAGGAGACACCCAGGTGCCGGTGGGCGGCCTGGTGAATGCAACTTCGCCGCAACCGCTCACGACGATTGTTCCGCTCGATCCTATCTGGGTCCGTTTCAAAGTGACGGAAACCGAGTACCTGGATTTCAAAAAGCGCGGCAACTTGACCCGATCTGAACTCACGCTGGTTTTAGCCGACGGCAGCGAGTTTCCACATAAAGGCCTCGTTGAGAATACGGTCAATCAGGTAGATCCAAAGACCGGCACTTTGGAATTGCAAGCGCGTTTTCCTAATCCGCAGCACGTGCTTCTACCCGGCCAGTTCGGCAAAGTGCGTTTCGAAACTGACCTTCGCAAAGACGTCGTCCTCGTGCCGCAGCGCGCGATCCAGCAGTTGCAGAGCACGCAAACCATCTTCACCGTGGGTCCCGATGACAAGGTGCAACTTAAAACCATCACCACCTCGGATCGAGTAGGCGACGCGTGGGTGGTCGAGCAAGGGCTGAATGCGGGAGAGCGCGTGATTGTGGAAGGACAGCTCAAGGTGCGCCCGGGCATGACCGTTCATCCAAGCCCTTATGTCGACCCGGTCAGCAGTAAGCGGGAGGGCTGATTTTCGATGGCCCGATTTTTTATCGACCGCCCGGTGTTCGCGATCGTAATCGCGATTGTGATCGTCATCTTAGGTAGCGTCTCCATTCCGACGCTTCCGATCGCCAGCTTTCCTGAAGTGGTGCCGCCAGTGGTTCAGATCACGGCCACCTACCTCGGCAGCAATGCTCTCGATCTCGAAAAGACCGTTGCGCAGCCGATCGAGGAGCAGCTCGCCGGCTTGGATGGCATGCTCTACTTCCTGTCCAGCAGCGCGAATAACGGAAGCATCACCATTTTGGTCACGTTCCAGCTGGGCACGAATCCGGATATCGCAGCAGTTCAGACCCAGAACAAAGTGAACATCGCCCTGCCGCGTCTGCCTCCCGAAGTGCAGCGCCAGGGAGTCGTGGTCAAGAAAGTATCCAGCGCGTTTCTCATGGCAGTCGGTTTGGTATCGCCCGATGGGCGCTATGACTCGTTATTTCTCAACAATTACGCGCAGATCAATTTACTGAACCAGATCGGCAGTCTGCAAGGCGTGGGTGACACGCGGCTGGCCTCGCAGTTGGTGTACTCGATGCGCGTGTGGGTGGATCCGGACAAGATGTCGAAACTTGGCATTACCGCCACCGACATCAGCAATGCCATCGCCGCGCAGAACCGGCAGAATCCGGCGGGCTCGACTGGACAAGCACCCGCCCCGCCCGGCACGGACTTTCAGTATGCGGTGAACGCACCCGGGCGCTTGACCGATCCGGCGCAGTTCGGCGATATCATTGTGCGCGCGCTTCCCGACGCGTCCCTGCTGCGCATTCGCGATATTGGCCGCGTAGAGCTGGGCGCGCAAAACTATGCCGGCTTCAGCCGCCTGGATGGCAAGCCTTTTGGCAACACCATCGTTTACCTGTCGCCGGGGGCCAATGCGGTGGAGACCGCCAAGAGCGTCCGGAAGTTTATGGAGGAGGCGAAGAAGAGCTTCCCGCCGGGCGTGGACTACGTCATTCCCTACGATTCCACCATTTTCATCAAGACCGCGATTACCGACGTGGTGATCACGCTGCTCGAAGCAATCGGCCTGGTCATTCTGGTGGTTTTCATATTCCTGCAGAACTGGCGAGCGACGTTGATCCCTTTGCTCACGGTTCCGGTGGCAGTGGTGGGGACCTTCGCGCTATTCCCGCTGCTGGGCTTCAGCATCAACATCACCAGCATGTTCGGGCTGGTGCTAGCGATCGGCATCGTAGTCGACGACGCGATTGTGGTGGTGGAAGCGGTGCAGCGCAATATGGACGACGGCATGCCGCCTCGGGAAGCCACTATGCGCGCAATGGATCAAGTGTCCGCCCCAGTCGTGGCCATCGCGGCTATTCTTGCTGCGGTATTCATCCCGGTTGCGTTCCTCGGTGGCATCAGCGGCCAGCTTTACCGGCAATTTGCCTTGACCATCGCGGCGTCAGTGCTGATTTCGGCGTTCAGCGCGCTATCGCTAAGCCCGGCGCTCGCGACGCTGCTTCTAAAGCCGCAGAAAAAGACCTCGCGCGGTCCGCTGGCACTCTTTTTCTCATACTTCAACCGGGCCTTTGAGTGGACCACGAATAAATACCTGGCCGGAGTAGGCATGCTGATCCGGCGCTCGGCGGTGGCGCTCATGATACTTGCCGTGTTCTGGCTTTCCGCCGGCTGGTTATTTAAGAAGCTTCCGAACGGCTTCCTGCCGGATGAGGATCAGGGCGCCTTCTTCGTCTCGGTCCATTTACCGGACGGCGCTTCCATCGACCGCACCTCCGCAGCCTTGGTGAAAATTGAGAACGTGGTCGCACGCTTGCCGGGCGTGGACCACTACTTTGTTCTGGGCGGCACCGACATTGCTACACAAACCAGCAGCTCCAATGTGTCCACTGTCATCGCCACGCTTAAACCCTGGGACGAACGAAAGGCGCCGAATGAGCAGCTTCCAGCGATTCTCGCGGCGGCCGGACGCGGTTTGAGTCAGGTTCCCGAGGCATTCAGTTTCGCTTTCGGCTTGCCGCCGATCCTCGGCTTGAGTCTTACCGGTGGATTCCAGTTCATGCTGGAAGACCGCACCGGTGGTAGCATTCAGCAGCTGGGACAAGTCGCCGACAGCTTGGTCGACGCCACCCGTCAGCGTCCGGAGTTGGCTAACGTCCTGAGCACCTTCCGCGGCAATGTGCCTGCCTACGACCTCAAGATGGACATCGACAAATTGCAGACGCTAGGCGTGCCGGTGAGCGACGCTTACAATACTCTGCAAACCTTCCTCGGCGGCCTCTACGTGAACGACTTCAATGCGTTCAGTCATACCTGGCAAGTATTGATCCAGGCAGAGACCTCCTATCGTAATCAACCTTCCGACATCAACCGCTTTTATACCCGCGCCGCGGATGGCACCATGGTGCCGCTGGGTACTGTGGTTACGCTCAAACCCACTACCGGCCCGGACGTGGTCTATCGCTATAACCGGTTCCCCGCGATTCAGATTCTGGGCGGCCCGTCGCCAGGAACTAGCAGCGGCGTGGCAGTGGACGTCATGGAGAAAGTGGCGGCCGCGTCGCTGCCCGCCGGCTACTCATATGAATGGACGGGAACCACGTATCAGCAAAAGCTGGCGCAGGGAAACGAGGGCATTATCTTCGGGTTCGCGGCAGTGCTGGTGTTTCTGTGCCTCGCGGCGCTTTATGAAAGCTGGTCGATTCCCTTTGCGGTGCTGCTGGCGCTGCCGCTCGGCTTATTCGGCGCTCTTCTGGCTGCGTACATCCGCGATTATCCCTACGATATTTACACGCAGATTGGTATCGTCACCCTAATCGGACTCGCGGCGAAAAACGCGATCTTGATCGTCGAATTTGCAAAGGACAGTCACGAGCAGGAGCTCATGTCGTTCCGCGACGCCGCCATGCACGCGGCGAGGCTCCGGCTGCGGCCCATTCTGATGACGTCCTTCGCGTTCATCCTGGGCGTGGTGCCACTGGTGATAGCGACGGGGGCCAGTTCCGCCTCTCGGCGTTCTCTTGGCACCGCGGTATTCGGGGGAATGCTCGCGGCAACTTTGATCGCCGTCTTCCTGGTTCCGGTCCAATACTATGTCATCGAAACCTTGGTCGAGGGGCGTAAGGGCGCAGCACCCGATGCAGGCACTGCTCCGAAGTCCGGCCCCGGGCCAGGCATGGGTCCCAAGCCGATTACCGGCACCGCACCGGAGTTTGCAGAATGAAACGTGGAGCATATGCGCTGGCGGTCCTCGCGCTCAGTTTGACGGCATGCATGGTGGGCCCCAACTATAGACGTCCCGCAGTGGCGACCCCGCAGCAGTTTCGGGGCGCGCCGGCCGGCGATACATCCGCCGGTGCGGCCACAGCGGATTCGCTTGCGGAGACCAAGTGGTTCGATCTATTCCAGGACGAGACGGTCAAGCAACTGGTGACCGGCGCGCTCGAAAAAAACTTTGATCTGCGCATCGCAGCCGAGCGCGTTCTTGAAGCTCGCGCCCAATACGGGATCGTGCGCGGGAATCTATGGCCTACGCTTGACGCGCAGACCCAGTTCACCGCCTCACGCACGTCGACTATAGGCGCCTTTCCGTTTCCTGCGGGAGCCAAGGTCAATGTCGCCTACACCCAGGCCACGGCCGATCTAAATTGGGAACTCGATTTGTGGGGGCGCCTGCGGCGGCTGAACGAATCCGCCAAAGCGCAATATTTGGCCACCGAAGAGGCGCGCAATGGCGTCAAGCTTTCGCTGATCGGCGACGTCATGAATACCTACTTCGCGCTGCGCGAGCAGGATCTGGAGCTCGAAATCAGCCGACAGACCGGTGATATCGCAAACGATAATCTTCGCTTGATCAACTTGCGGCACGATCGCGGCGCGGCCAACGCCCTGGATGTGCACCAGGCCGAGCAATTTCTGTACACAGCCACCGCGCAAATTGCCAGTTCGCAGCGGGCCATCGGGGAAAGCGAAGACGCCATCAGCCTGCTGCTAGGCAGCGCTCCCGCTGACGTTCCGCGCGGCAAGGCTCTCGATCAGATCGCCGCACCTCCGCAGCTTCCGCCGGGATTGCCCTCTTCTCTGATCGAACGTCGTCCCGACATTCGCCAAGCCGAACAAAATCTGATCGCGGCGAACGCGCAAATTGGAGCAGCGCGGGCGCTTCTGTTTCCGCAGATCTCCCTTACGGGGCTGCTGGGCGGACAGAGCCGCGCACTTACCAGTCTATTCACCGCGCCAGCCCGTATGGCCAGCATCGGGCCGTCGGCCCTGATTCCCATTTTCCGCGCGGGTCTCCGCTCCGGCGTGCAGCTCACCGAGGCGCAGCAGCGCGAGGCGCTCATCTCGTATGAGAAGACCATCTATGGAGCGCTGCGTGAAGTCTCCGACGCGTTCATCGTTCACGACCGTACCCGCGAGCAGCGGATCGAAGAAGAAAAGCTGGTGACTGCGCTAACGCAAAGCGTTGAACTTTCCACGCTGCGCTACCGTGGAGGTCTGGACAGTTATCTGCAAGTGCTGGACGCGGAACGGAACCTATTCGGCGGGCAGCTTACGCTGGCGCAGTTGCGGCTGCAGGAGTTGCAGTCCGTGGTCCAACTCTATCGCGCGCTCGGCGGCGGCTGGCAGTAATCGCGCATCGATCGGCCGCTGCCATCGGTGTATACTTGCGAATGTCGCGCGTATGATCAGACGGATCGAAATTCTTTGCTTAGCGTTTCTGTTGCCTTCCCTGGCTCTTTCGCAGACGCCGTTATCGGTTCCCAACGGACTGCCGGCATGGGCTTTTAACATCCCGGATAAAGTACAGCCTCCCAGTGCCCCGGCTACCGGGCTGGTACGTGTTCCCGGCAGCAGTAAGGCGTATGAGGCCGCTAAGATCGCGGGCAATGCGCATCCGCCCGATTGGTTCCCCGAAGAGCACGGCGCTGCACCTGGCATCGTGACCGGTGAAGGCGGCGCGACTACCATGGCATGCGGCTCCTGCCACCTGATGTCGGGACAGGGGCACCCGGAATCCGCCGATCTGGCGGGCCTCCCCGTGGAATACTTTGTGCGACAAATGCACTATTTCAAATCCGGGGCGCGCAAAGACGATATACGCATGGGGCCGATCGCCAAGGCGACTTCCGACGAAGATGTTCGAAAGTCCGCCGAATATTTCGCCGCATTGAAGCCGATCCCTTGGGTGAAGGTGATCGAAACCAGCACGCCGCCGAAGACCTATGTCGCCACCGGTGGACGCCACCGGCTCTTGTCTCCGGAAGGCGGCACGGAACCCATCGGCCGCCGCATCATCGAGATCCCGGTAGATCCTCAGCGAACCAACGATCGCGATCCGCACTCGCCGTTTCTGGCGTATGTTCCGCCCGGCAGCGTGGCCAAAGGCGAGGCAATGGTGAGGACCGGCGGCAGCGGCAAAACCATTGCCTGCGCGATCTGTCATGGCGATCAGTTGAGAGGCTTAGGCGAGGTGCCCCGGATCGCCGGCCTGCAACCGGTTTATATTGCGCGACAGCTCATCCAGCTACAGAACGGTTCGAGCGCGGGCGTCAACGCGGCGCTGATGAAGAAAGCCGTCGCGAATCTCACGGAAGACGATATCATTGCGATCTCGGCGTACCTAGGCACACTCGCGCCGCAGTAGCTCACGCGCGGGTTGCGAGACCCAACACCGTCCGCTGCACGATCTCGCGGGTCAGCGGAACTTTATAGGCGTTCTTTGCGAGCGGCGTCGCTCCGGCCACTGCGACTGCGGCAACTTTGGCGGCAAGCTCGGACGTGATGCGCTGTCCTGTCAATAGGCGCTCGGCCTCGGGAACGCGCCATGGAATCGGAGCCACCCCTCCCAGAACCACGCGCGCGGACCGGCAGACGTCTTTATCCATTTCGAGCACGACAGCCGCCGAAACAACCGCGTGGGTCCAAGCTTCGCGATCGAGCACTTTGTGATACGTGCTGCGGGTGCCAGGACGGGCTGCCGGAAGTTCGATCGACGCAGAGCACTTCATCGTCGCCGAGCGCAGTTCTCGCGTGCGGCGTTCTGCTTCGGCAACACGAAGAAGTCGGCCGCGGGAATCGTTCGCTCGCCCTTGGGTCCCTGCGATGCGAAACTTCGCGTCCAGCGCCACCAGCGCCGGCGCGGTGTCCGATGGATGCACGATGAAACTGGGACCGCCGCCGAAAATGGCGTGGAACTGATTTTCGCCGGTGATCGAAAAGCACGTATTGCCGCCTGCCTTGAAGCACGGGAATCCGTTGCGGAAATACCAGCACCACGGGCGTTGGCACACGTTGCCCGCCAGCGTCCCGGCGTTGCGGATCTGCGGCGTCGCCACGCTGCCGGCCGCTTCGGCCAGCACCGCATAATCGCGCAGGATCAGCGGATGATGGCTCAGCGCGTCGAGCGTAATCAAGCCGCCGATACTAACCACTCCGTTCGCCGCGCGTCACCTGGTCCAGACCCTTGATCGCTCTCAAGTGAATCAGCACATCGGGCGCGACGATCCGGTCCTTGACCATGCCCAGCAGGTCGCTTCCACCGCCGGCAATCATCGCCTGATGGCCGTTGGCTCGCGCCTGCTCGGCGAACGTCACCGCCTGCCGAAGATCGCGGGGATTTCGATTGATCAAGGCTTTCATGCGAATGCTCCTACCAGCTTGTCGCGGCGTATGGGAAGCTCTTTCATGCGGCGTCCGGTGGCGTTGAAGATGGCGTTGCCCACCGCCGCCACCGCCGGAAGCTTGCCCGCTTCGCCGATGCTCTTAGCGCCGAAGGGACCGTAGCCGTCGTCGCTTTCGACGAACATGACTTCGATTTCGGGCGCGTCCATATGCGTGAGCACGCGATGTCCGTAGTATCCGGGAGTCAGCGCCTGTCCGCTGCGCGGGTCGTAAAGCAGCTCTTCATGCAGCGCCATGCCGATCCCCATGGTGGCGGCACCCTTGATCTGGCCGCTAGCCGAGAGCGGATTCATGATGCGCCCGCTATCGTGCACCGCCAGATACTTGAGCACGCGGACGTGCCCAACTGCAGTATCTACTTCGACCTCGACGAAATGCGCGCCGTAGGAACTTCGCACTTTGCCTGCGATCGTCGGACTGGCATCGATCGCTGCGGTGAGCAGATCGTTGCCCTTCGGCAGACCCTTTTCCGCGATCTGGCGCTTGAGGTCCTGCGCGGCCTGAGTCACCGCGTAGCCCGTCATGATCGTAGTGCGGCTGCCGGATTCGCCCACCGAATACGGGCAGCGGCTGGTATCTCCCCACACCACTTCCACCTGCGACAGCGGCACGCCCAACGCTTCGGCGGCGATCAGACCCATGGTTGTTTTCGCCCCGCCGCCAACGTCGGTGACGCCGACGTGCACACGATAACGGCCGTCCGAATCCACATCCATCACGGCGCTGCTGGGGCCCACACCCGCGCGGAACGCCAAGAACGCGAACCCCGAGCCGCGCTTCACCGGCCCTGCATCCGAACCAGGCTTCGCACGCCAGCGCTTCTTCCATTCGAAAGCTTCGGCCCCGCGGTGGATGCAATCCTCGAGCGTGTAGTTCGTGTACGGCGTTTCGTCGTTGGCCTTGCGCGTCATGTTCTTCAGCACGAAATCCACCGGGTCCATCCCCAGCTTGAACGCCACGTCGTCCATCATGGATTGGATGCCGAAGAAGCCCTGCGGGAACTCCGGCCCGCGGAAGTTCGCGGAGGTCGTCCTATTGGTATAAACCGGATACACCAGCGCTTCGAGGTGCGGAACCTGGTACAGCTCCACGCCGCCGATCGCGCCCGAATTCTTTCGATACGGACCCATGCCGCTATAGCCGCGCAGTTGCAGCGCCTGCAGCGTGCCGTCGTGGCTGACGCCTACCTTGTAATACTGCACAGTCGGCCAGCGGCCGTGCATGCCGATGAAATCTTCCTTGCGCGACAGTTCCAGCCGCACCGGCGCACCCGCCAGTTTGGCCAGCGTCGCCGCGATCAGGTCCGCATCCTGATTCTGATTCTTGTTGCCGAAGTTGCCGCCCATGTACTGGCACACCACGCGGACTTTATCTTTCGGAATCCCCAAATCCCGCGCCATATCGGTGCGGCAATTGGCGATGCCGCCGGTGGGCGTGTACATCGTGAGCTTGTCGCCTTCCCACACGGCCAGGCTGGCGCGCGGCTCCATCTGCGCGTTGTGCACGAAGGCGGTCGAGTAGCGGTCCTCAAACACCATAGCGGAGTTGCGGAAGCCCTCCTCGATATTGCCGCGCCGCTCGGCGATAGGCTTGGCTTCATTCTTGATATCCAGCGACAGATTTCCATCGGGCCAGATCTGCACCGCTCCCGGCTTCAACGCTTCTTCGGGTTCGAGCACGAACGGCAGCACCTCATATTCGACCGATGATGTGCCGCAGCGCTTCTTCGGCAGTGTGCCGGTCGATCGCCGCAACCGCCGCCACCGGCTCGCCCGCATAGCGCACCGGATTATTGAAGGCATAGCGGCGCTGCTTCGTGATCTTCTTGACTTCCTCCACATACTGCCGCCCGCCCGCGACCGATCCCGCGCCCCACACGAATGCGCAGTTCTCGTGGGAGACCACCGCCTTCACGCCGGGCATCGCCAGCGCCTTCGAAGCATCGATTTTGACGATCCGCGCATGCGGATGCGGGCTGCGCAGCACTCGCGCGTACAACATGCCGGGCACGCTGACATCGCTGGTATAAGTAGCTTTGCCGGTCACGCGTTGGCGGGCGTCGATGCGCGTGGTCGCGCGGCCCAGGGTCTTCAGCGGCTGTACGTTTTCGCCAGCGGCATTGTCGATCATCGTGATCTTCGGATTGCCGGCGGTCCCGGCCGCGGCCGCGAGCGTGGCAGCGACGTAGCGGTTGTAGTTCGAGCAGCGGCAGATGTTGCCGGTCATGCCCGCGCGGATCTGCTCGCGCGTCGCATGCGGATGCGCGGCCAGCACCGCCTTCGCGCTCATCAACTGGCCGGAGGTGCAGAATCCGCATTGCGGCGCGTCATGATCCATGAAAGACTGCTGCAGCGGATCGAGCTTGCCATTCTGTATGAGGCCTTCCACGGTAGTGATGGCATGCCCGTCCATCCACACCGCCAGTTGGCTGCACGAATACATGGGCTTGCCGTCGATATGCACGGTGCAAGCGCCGCATTCGCCGCGGTCGCAGCCAAGCTTGGTGCCGGTGAGCCCCAGGTGATCGCGCAGCACCTCCGCCAGCGTCCAGCGATCGTCCACTTCAACGGAGTGGGGCGCGCCATTGACGGTCAGGCGAATGGTGGCGCGGCTCGACGCAGCGGCATCCGCGGCGGGAGCTTGCGCCCGAAGCGCGGGAACGGCTGTCGCCGCGACCAGTGCGGCTCCGGTACCCTCTATGAACTGGCGTCGGGAGATTGGTTTCTTGTTCCTGGGCTTGCTCATGATTACTCAAATGTTGACACATTCGAGCAAAAGAGCAAAGCGCCGGTCGTGCGCGGCGTGGGATCGGGTTCAGCCCAACAGCCCGCCGTGTCCCATACAAGCAACTTCCCAACCGGATACGCGATAACGAGCCAGCATGGGCGGCAAGATCAGGTCGACGACATTCGGCTTGGCCGAACGGAAACAACCGGGCGCGGAGACGATGGGAATCTCGTCCTTATAACCCAGCAAGAGCAAATTGCCCGGTTCCACCGGCGCGAGGAACCGCTCCAGGTGGCATCCAATTCGCGTCATGGCCCTGCCAATGACATCCTCCGGGCCGGCCGGAGCGGTGGTCGAGCCCACCAGCACCGCGGTCGGCTTCGCCCTTAGGAGGTGCTGTAGGTTGCGGGCCGCCGCGTCCTCCTCTTCGGTGCACGACAGAATGAAACTGGGCGCCGCCGCGTAGCGCTCCAATCGCTGGCGCAGGATATTTTCAAACAACTGCCGTGCCCGGTCTCCGTGCACTGGATCGGAATACAAAACCCCCACCGTTGGGTTTCGAATCGGCCTGGCTTGCAGAATGGGACCGCGATCCTTCACGATATTGATCACCGCTTCCAATTGGGATTGGGGCACCGCGAAGGGGGTGCTCTTAACCGTGGCTATGCGCTGGCCGGCGCGGGCGAAGGTGAAATTGGGGACGGTGGCGATCACGACGCTCGAAATGCAGTTGATCTGCTTCAGCAGATCGTCGTCTACCAGCACGCAGCAGTCTTCGGTGGCGAATAAGTTGGCCCGTCCCCCAGCCGCCAGCCGGATTTCAAGGCAGCCGCAACCCATTTCCTGGGCCGCATGGCTCACCGCTTCGTCTTCGCCAACCTCTCCATCCTCGAGTTCGGTGACCCAGACTTGCCCCAGTCCCTCGGTCTCGAGCAACCGCACGTCCTCTTCATTCAGGACGTGCCCTTTGCCCAATAACTTTCGGCCGCTCGGGCGGAAGATTGTGCAGCACAGAATCCTCCCGGCGGAATCCCGTGTGTCGACGGTCTGCGCTTTCATGGTCCCTCCGCGAGGTGTTCGCCAACTTCGAACCAGTCCCACCGCAAGTATACTCGAATTACGGGCGATTAAATCTGGTACGAACCCAAGGCTGCGCGGACTGAGACTCGCTAGATGATAGTGCTGAAATGATTAAAACAATCTCATAGATAATTGGGTCTCACTATTTTGACTATAGCAGGCAACCAGGGTGACCAATTAACCCGGAATGCAGCGGGTTCCAATCGGAACGCCCGCCAGCAACTCCTCGACGATGCCAGGACGCGATCCCGGAGCAATCAGCACCTCCGCCACTCCGTGCTCCAATGCGGTTACGGCTGACTCAATCTTAGCTTGCATGCCTCCAGTGGCTACGCCCGAAGAGACCAGATGGAGCGCCTCCTGGACCGTGAGACACACACGGGTCTGGCCGTGCGCATCGCGAACTCCCTCGACATCAGTAAGGAAAATCAACCGATTCGCGCGATATCCCTGTGCGCAGGCAACCGCCATTTGATCGCCATTTACGTTGAATATGGAACCATTTTCATCTCCTGCAACGCACGCCACCACCGGCAAATAGCCTTCCTTCACCAGCAGTTCCAACAGCCGGCCATCGGACGCCACCGGCTTGCCCACGTGCCCCAGCGCAGCGTCAAGTTGAACAGCATCCACTAGGCCGCCACTCAGGCCGCTGAGCCCCACGGGCCGCGCGCCCGCCGCCCGAAAGGACGACACCAATTGGGCGTTCACACTGCCGGCAAATACCTTAACCACGGCGTCGATTACTTCGTCCGTGGTCACTCGCAACCCATTGACGAAATGGCTCTCCACGCCACGCTCCGCCAGGAAACGTGTCATCTGCTTACCGCCGCCATGGACCACCACCACCTGCTCGCGCCGGGCAACGTCAGCAATCTCCCGCGCCAGCCGCTCACGCGATTCGGCAGCGTCGAGCAGCGTGCCGCCCAGCTTGATCAGTAGCCTCACGTGGTCCCCTTGAGAAGTCCCGTGGTTTCGGGAAATCCCAGCAACAGATTCATATTCTGCACGGCTTGGCCGGCTGCGCCTTTCACCAGATTGTCGATAGCGGAAACCACGACGGCGCGTCCAGCCGAGGCGTCATAATGAACGCCGATATCGCAGAAATTGGTGCGTGTCACGGCGCGCAGATCCGGTGCTTGCCCGGCAGGATAGAGACGCACGAACGGCTCATCCGCATACGCCTTCTGATAGATCGCCAGCAGATCCGCCGCCGAACTCACGCCGCGGGTACGAAAATAGATGGTTTCGAGAATTCCACGGTCGATCGGCAGCAACTGGGCGGTAAAGCTCAACTCGCATTCCTGCAGACCGGATGTGCGCAGAACCTCGGGAACATGCCGGTGATTGAACACCGAATAAACCGAGAAATTATCCGCGACTTCGCAGAAGCTGGTCTTGAGCGAAGGCTTACGCCCGGCCCCGCTCACACCGGATTTGGCATCGCAAACAATCCCGGCCTCGCGAGCCACGACGCCGGACTCGATGAGCGGCTTGATCGCCAGGTTGGCGGCCGTAGGGTAACAGCCGGGATTTGAAACCAGCCGCGCTCCGGGAATCTGCGAGCGATAGAATTCCGGCAAACCGTACACCGCCTCAGCCAGCAGCTCCGGCTGGTTGTGCGGCTCCTTGTACCACCGCCGGTAGTTCTCAACAGTGCCCAGCCGGAACGCGCCGCTCAGATCGATCACCTTGGGGCCGGCCGCGAGCAGCGGCGGCGTCAGCTCCATCGACACTTCGGGCGGCGTCGCCAGGAACACTACGGCAAGGCCCAAGTCGCGCACCGCCTCCGGAGAGAACTTTTCACGGCGGGGCCCGGCGTGTCCCATAGGCTGCGGCCGATCCTCCGCGTCGCGATGCTCCAGGAGCACGGGCTCAACCTGCGGATGCATCTCCAGGATGCCAGCCAACTCCGCTCCGCTGTATCCTCGGAAACCTACGATTCCAACCTGGGTTGCCATGGTTAAATATTCAGCCTGATGAATAATTATACCGCATACTCAGGGCAGTGGGCCAGCTTGAAACGCCACGGAATGGGGCTTTCTTTCAATAACTTACGCAAACTGACTTCTTGCCTCTGGGAGAATGTATAATTATTCACAACTGATACCTTCGCGTCCCTTCCCGACGCAACCTCCAGTGTACCGTCGCCCGTTCCCGCCACTCAAGCAGCGCTATCCTTGGAGAAACCCTAAGGAGGCGAAGCGCGTGTCGATTGTTGTCGGTATTCCGTGCCTTGATGGACTTGTGCTGGGCGTGGACCTTCAATACCCGAAACTCAGCCCGGAACGGCGGCAAGAACTAGTTGCTGAATAACTCGCTGACCGGTCATGGACCGGTCCCACCACGCTTGGCAACCCTCTGATCCTTGGTGGGACAGGTCCATGACCTGTCGTTTTCGTAGCATGGGCGGCGAGTTCTTCAGCAGCCTCCTAGAGGCCGCGCTTCTTGTCGTCTTCCTTGGAAGGCCGCTGCTGCTTGCCTCGATCGGGCTGCGGCTGCCGGAAGAGCTGAAGCGGAGGAGCCGAGATTCGCAACCACACGGGCGGCGTTCGGCGTGGACGAAAAGAAACAATCAGCGGGAAAAAAGGGTGGCGATTTGTAAGTGCCGCCCGTCGTGAGCCAATCCCCCCACCGGAGGAAATGGGGAGTGTCCGTGACTACTACGGTTGCACGGCTCCCAAACCACCGAACCGGCAAGACCTGCAGATGCCGAAGCCGCTGCCGTCGATCTGAATGCCCAAGCACAGGGTCGTGAGGCGCCGCAGTTCCGCAGCGCTCAAAGTTGACTGCGTGAAGGCCGTTTCCGTACTTCCGTAAGTAGTCGCCGGGCTTCCAGGCGTAACCGGCAGGGCATGGATCGTGGTCGACCAAGCGGCCAAACCCGCCGCTAATGGGTTATTATTGTTCCCCACCGTGGATGCATTGCAGACGGGCCCCGCCGACCCCAGCAGCTTAATCACGATGGACGTTGGCACTGCGGGCGTGAGAGTGTTGCTGATCAAGTCGTTGCGAGCCGAAAGGGACACCAGCGCGTCCGGCGTGACCGGGCAACTGCAGCAAGAAATCATTTGTTCATCTGGTGAGAAGGTGTACACATTCACGCACATCTTACCGTTTGTGAGTGCTGGCGCACCGCCTTGAATAATGGTTAACTGAGGCGCCCCAACGTTGGTGAGGTTCACGTAGGAATCCCCGACGTTTAAGTTCGAGGCATACGCCACCTGGTAAACCGAAGGGTCCGCTAGACCGTCAGCGAGCGCGACCACCGAACCCAACACGACGGCACAGAAGATCGACAAATAGCGGAGTTTCATTTGGAAAACCTCCATGCCAGTTTACTGGAGTGAAGTACTGACAGCAATCCTTAAAATGGAGTATCCAAAAGGATTAGTTTCCCCGCGCCAAGAAGACAAAGGGGCGTCAGTCACAAAAACGCGTCCAGTCCAAGTAACTCTGGCGTAGCTCCGGCAGAGAAATCATGGTTTGAATCGGGGCACGACGGACGCTCAAGAGCTTTTACCCGGCCCGCGCTTCCGCCCTTGGTCTTTGGAATACCTTGCGACCGGTCTTTTCGGTTCATCCCTCCTGTCTTTTAAAGGTCCATTGCCTCTGATTTTGCTTGTTTTCCGGCCATTTTCGGCAGCGTCCGAGTACTGGCGGCTTTGGCTTTGGAAGATCGGGAAAATGGAAGTACTGGGCTTTTCGGGCGCTAAGGTCTATTGGCTAGGGTATTTGCCCGCTGTATCTTCAAGTCATGCAGAACTTAATTTTGAAACTAAGATCCTTGAAAGACACCCGCGGTCAAGACCTCATTGAATACGCTCTGATGGCCGGCTTCGTGGCCGTTGCCGCGGGCGCCCTTATGCCGGGAATTGCATCCAGCATCAGCACGATTTTTTCGAAGGTCGGGTCCGTGATGGCAGTCGCTTCCACGCAGGGTAACTAATGATCGAAAGGAGGAGCGCCACTCCCCTTGACGGGACTCTGGTCGCTGCCTTCTTTCGCGATTTCGGCGAGCGTTGTGCCTCGGCCGCTTCGCAGCAGATCGGCTAGTCTCTTGGCTATGCTGGCGGCTCCATGCCACGCGGCTCTTAAAGCAGGCATGAATCAGGCTTTGTCACTTCGTTTGGCGATCCAGGACAGGAATCAGACGCCTGGATTCGCAAGGGATTGGCAAACCAAATTTTGGGTTGAGTGAGCGCATGAGGAATCCACGCAACACATTTGATAGGTGGCGGAGGAAGAGGGATTCGAACCCCCGGACGAGTTTCCCCGTCAACGGTTTTCAAGACCGCCGCCTTAAACCACTCGGCCATTCCTCCACCTCCATCGTACCTTTGCGGAGATGGTCGGCGCGAGGTGGCTGCGTCGACAACGTCGCGTGTTACGATCGGCATAGAGGATGAGAACGCCTTATAGGCTCGTCGCGTTGCTTATCGTAGCGCTGGTTTTTAGCGCTGCGGAATGCGCGGCCTCGTGTGCTTTCGCAAGCTGTAATCCGGCCGATGCTGCAATCGGCATGCCCGCCGGGAACATGCCGCCTTGTCATCATCACGGCCAGACTCCCAGCCACCAAAGTCCGGCGCCCTGCGGCCACGAATTCCAGCTTCTTAGTCCAAGCGAGTCGTCGATATCGCAGGATTCCGTTTCCAATCCCTTAGTTGCCGCAGCGCCGGCGCCCGCCGTTTTCGAATCGCAACCGGATCTCATCGCGGGAACTCCGCACATCCCCATCCTCTCGCCACCGAAGCTAAGAACCACGTCTCTGCTGGTTCTAAGAATCTGACCTCCTTTCGACTCTCGTAAATTCCCCTGCTCATCAGAATTGCGGCAGTGCTCGCGAAAACTGCGCGCCCGAAGAGGTCTTATGTTTGGAAGGCAATTTATTGTGACCGGATTGGTTCTGGCCGTCTCTGTCGTCCGCGTCAGCGGCCAAAACCAGCCCATGCCCCCGATGCCCGAAATGCCGGGCATGGACCATGGAAGTTCGCCGCCGCACGCGATGGGAGCTATGAACATGGTCGACATGAATCCCGCTAGCATGTACCTCATGAACCTGGCTTCGGGGACCTCGTCCAATCCCGCTTCCTGGCCGATGCCGATGGTGATGACGCACTTCGGCTCCTGGAACACCATGTTCATGGGCGCCGGATTCTTGGTGGACACCCAACAATCGGGGCCGCGCGGCGGCGACAAGCTTTATTCGCCGAACTGGTTCATGGCTGCTGCCGAACACCGAGTCGGCGAAAAGGGATCGTTCGAGTTCAATCTCATGCTCAGTCTGGATCCGGCAACCATCACGGGCGAACGCTATCCTTTGCTGTTCCAAACCGGGGAGACCGCTTACGGGAAACCGCTGGTGGACGCGCAGCATCCGCACAATTTCATCATGGGCGTCGGATTCCATTACGCTTATCAGCTCGGCGAGAACACTACGGCCGATGTTTACTTCGCACCGGTCGGCGACCCGGCGTTAGGCCCGGTCGCCTTTCCGCACCGGGCTTCGGCGATGGAGCTGCCGCAAGCGACAATATCTCATCACTGGCAGGATGCCTCGCATATCGCCGACGAAGTTCTGACGGTTGGCATCTCGCACCAGAAGGTGAGACTGGAAGCGAGCGGCTTCTACGGCTCCGAACCGGGCGAAAATCGGTGGATCATTCAAAGCGGACCCATCAATTCCTGGGCCACCCGCTTCTGGATTTTTCCCACAAAGAACTGGGCGGCGCAAGTTTCGGTGGGGAGGATCGCTCATCCCGAGCCGCTGGAGGCGGGTGACCAGGTGCGCGCGACGGCATCTCTCGAATACAGTAAGCCGATGGCAGGCGGAAGCTGGTCGTCGAGCTTGGTATGGGGACGGAATCACAGTACCGCGACCCATCGCAATATGAATTCGTACCTGGCCGAGTCCGTTCTTCCGTTCAGGCATGGGAACTTTATTACCGGACGGATTGAGCTGGTGGACAAAGACGAGCTTTTCGCCGGGGAACCGGATATCGAAGCGCGCCTTGACACCCTGTCGGGCAGCACCTTCCGGGTTGGCGCCTACACCATCGGCTACACACGCGATATCAATCTGTTTCGATTCGTCGAAACCGGCATCGGAGCAAACTTCAGTAGCTACTCGCTGCCGAGCGCCATCAAGCCCTACTATGGCGACCATCCCGTCGGAGGAAACATTTTTGTACGATTCCGGCTGCGGCCGGCCGAAAGATGAGGAGACTAACCAACATGAAACTATTTTCTCTGACGCTCGCATTGGCGGGTGCGCTCGGCGCCGCGGATGCTCCCCGAACTTTTATGGGCGTCATCACGGACACGCTCTGTGGTGCGAGCCACGCTATGATGAAGGCGCAATCCGACGCCGCGTGCGTCAAACTTTGCGTGAAAGGGTCCGGCCAATATGCGCTGTTCGACGGTCAAACCGTCTTGAAGCTTAGCGACCAGAAGACACCGGCGAAGTTCGCGGCCCAAAGGGTCAAAGTGGTCGGCACGTACGACGAGAAAACCAAGACCGTCAAGGTTAGCTCGATCGAGCCCATCGATCAGTAATGGGTGAGTATGTATAAGCTCGGCCTGATTCTTGCTGGCGCGCTTTTGGCCGTCGCGCTGCTGCTCGGGGTGGGCGCCTTCCTCTTGCTGGGCACACATGGTCTGAGCGCTCGTGAACAGCCCGGCACGCTCGAGAAATGGGTGGCGCGCCAGGCACGGACTCTAGCCGTGCCTAAGGACGCGCGGAATCGCGAGAATCCGGTTCCCGATTCCCCCAGGTGCAGGCAGACGCGCGGACGCACTGGGCCGATCATTGCGCCGCCTGTCATTCCAACAACGGGAGCGGAGATGTTGAAATGGGAAAGCACATGTATCCGCCGGCTCCCGACATGCGCCTGCCGGAAACCCAACAGATGACCGATGGCGAGTTGTTTTTTATTATCCAAAACGGCATTCGAATGACCGGCATGCCCGCCTGGGGCAGCGGTTCGCAGCACGACGAAGAGGATTCATGGAAACTCGTCCGTTTCATCCGCCACCTGCCGCAGTTGACTGCGGAGGAGGAACGGGAAATGCAATCGCTGAATCCGAAGAGTCCGGATGAACTAAAAGAAGAGCAGGAAGAGAGAGATTTTTTGAATGGAGACCAATCGCATGAACACACTGAGCATCACCACCACTAGACTCAAGATCCAGATCGCGCTTCTCGCGGTGTTGGCCGTTGCGTTGCTGCCCGCTATCGTTTCCGCGCACGGCGGCGAGGAACACGTCATCGGGACAGTAACCAAGATTTCGGACACCTCTGTGACCGTCAAGACCACCGCCGGCAAAATTGTTGAAGTTGGTTTCGACGCCAAGACGACTTACGCGCGCGCAAAGATGCCGGCTCAGAAGACCGACGTGAAAGTCGGCGACCGCATCGTGATTCACGCGGTGGAAGTCAACGAGAAGCTGGTTGCCCACACCGTTGAGCTCGGCGCCACAACCACGGCATCTAAAACCAAATAACTGAAAGACCGCGAGTTACTGACCAGGCGCGTCGTTGCGCCCATCATTGCGCCCATTATTGCGATAGATGACGCCGTCCTTCATCACGAAGAACACCCTTTCGGTTTGGCGGATGTTTTGCGTCGGGTCGCCGGGCATCGCGATGACGTCGGCGAATTTCCCCGCCTCCAGTGTGCCGATACTGGCTTGCATTCCCAGCAGCTCGGCGTCCACCGAAGTTCCGGCGCGGAGCGCATCCAGTGGGCTCATGCCCAGCGCCGCCAGCAGGTGAAACTCCTCTGTATTGCGACCGTGCGGATAAACCGCGGCGTCGGTTCCCATGCCGATGCGAACACCTTTCGCGATCGCCTTCCGGACTACCTGATTGATGGACTCGCTCGCGGCCGTCATCTTGGCTGCCACGGTAGGCGGATATCCGCCCTTGGCCAGGATCTCCTTGCCTCCTTCGACCGCCATCAAAGTGGGAATGTAGTACGTCCCTCGCGCCTTCATCATGTCGAGCGCCTCGTCATCCAGAAACGCACCGTGCTCGATGGAATCGATGCCCGCGCGAATGGCTCGCTTGGCGCCTTCAGCTCCGTGGGCATGCGCCGCCGTTTTCTTGCGTAGCGTATGCGCTTCATCCACGATGGCATTGGCCTCTTCCTGGGTGAGCTGCGGAACGTCTACTGCGTCCGTACGCGAGAGCACGCCGCCGGTGACGCACATCTTTATCACGTCGGCGCCATACTTGACGTTGTAGCGCACTGCGCGGCGCGCCTCGTCCGGGTTGTTGATGACGCCGTCCTCGGGTCCGGTTTCGCGCCCGAACAAGCCTGCGCGGAAGCCGTTCTGGCCGTCACAATGACCGCCGGTGGAACCAATCGCGTGGACCGCCACCAGCATGCGAGGTCCGGGAATGATGCCTGCGGCGGCGGCGTTGCGCAGACCGATATCCATGAAATCGCCGCTACCCACGTCGCGCACGGTAGTGATTCCTGCCGCGAGAGTCTTCTTCAAGTTTTCGGTGGCGCGCAGCGTCTGCTCGGGAATGGTTTTTTGCAGCTCATCGAGTTCATTTTGCCGGTAATCGGCGTTGTACATATAAGAAAGATGCGTGTGCGCGTCGATGAAACCCGGCGAGAGCGTGGCGTCGCCGAAGTCGATGACTTGCGCTCCCGCGGGAGTTGGAGCGCCGGGGCCGACGCCAAGAATTCGCGAGCCGGACACAACCACCAAGCCGGGTGTTCGCATTTCATGTCCGTCGAACATGCGCGCGGCCCTGAGGACGATGGCCTTCTCCTGCCCCAAGGCGCAAGAACTCAGCAGAAAAATGGCGGCGGCGGGCTCAAGCCAGTGCGATTGCCTCTTCATATGACGGGAGTTTAGCGCAAACGCACTAGGCGCGTTCGAGCACCATTTCCGCCAGCACGCGCAGATCGTCCACGATGAAATCCGGAGGCGCTGCAGCGAAGGTCTCGGGCTGAAACCCCCAAGACACGCCGCAGGCTTTGACCGAAGCGGCCCTCGCGGTGAGGACATCCACGGCGCTATCGCCCACCATCACGGTGCGCTCGCGATCCGCGCCGGATTCGGTGACGAGACGTTCGATGCCGATGGGGTGGGGTTTCTTTTCTTCAAAGCTGTTGCCGCCGTAGATCTGGAAAAAGTGTCCGGCGAGACCGAGTCCGGCTATCAATTGCACGCTGAAACGCACCGGCTTATTAGTGAGCACGGCCAATGGGACGCCCTCGCCATGCAAGCGGTCGAGAGCTTCGCGCACGCCAGGATAGAGAACCGTCGCGTCGAGCATGTGCTCGCGATAATAATCCAGGAAAAATTGTAGCGCTGCCAGGTGGTCGTCTTCGTTGAGACCGGGAAGGGCGCGCTTCACCAGCATCGGAGCGCCATTGCCGATGTAGGACGCGACTACGTCGTGAGGCAGAGGGCCGCGATGCTTCCAGGCGAGCATCGCGTTGATGGAGTTGACCAAATCTTCTTTGGAGTCGATCAGAGTACCATCCAGGTCGAAGATTAGAAGATCTCTCACTTTTCGTTTTTCTCTTTTAAGACGGGTTTATCTTTCGGCTCCGGCTGGGCGACTCCGCGCTCCAGTGCTCTGAGTTTTTCGCGGCTCTCGATCAGTTGCTGGCTCCACAAGCGGCGGAGTTCCAGCATGCTTTCCCGAAATGCATTTTTGATGGCGCTTGGGGCAAGCGAAGCGATGGTGTTCGAGGCCTCCATCGCGTAGGGCAGCACCTGCGACTTCACCATCCAATTCGGCATGGGCTTGGGAGTGAAGGCCAGCAGCACGGCGATCATGACGACAGCAATCAACGCGCCGCGCACCAGACCGAAGGCTCCCCCCAGCAAGCGGTCGAGCCAGGAGAGCCCGGTCCACTTGAACAGCTTCGACGTCATTTTGGCGAAGAGCGCGCCGATAGCCAGGATCACCCAGAACACCAGCAGGAATCCGATCAAATTCGACGCCGCAACGGAATGCAGGTAGCGATGCACCCAGCCGGCCGGGATGCCGTAGAACCAGAAACCGAACACCACGCCCAAAATCGCTGCCAGAAATCCAATGCCCACCCGGGCGAAACCGGCGACGAAGCCGGCCGCGACCGACAAGCCGACAACGATCACCACCAAGAGGTCGAGCAGGCTCACGCGGATGCTGAACTGAGCGCGCGGCCAGAAAGCGCGCGGTAAGCGTCTTGGTATTTTTCGCTCGTGCGGCGGGCCACTTCGTCAGGCAAAGCCGGCGCGGGCGGCTGCTTGTTCCAGTGGATGGATTCGAGATAATCGCGCACATACTGCTTGTCGTAGGAAGGCTGCGGGCCGCCGGGCTTGTAGGTATCCACCGGCCAGAAGCGCGAAGAATCCGGAGTTAGCACTTCGTCGGCCAGAGTCATGACCCCGTCGATCATACCGAATTCAAATTTGGTGTCGGCCAATATAATGCCGCGCGGCCGGGCGTACTCGGCGGCCTGCTTGTAGATCTTAAGCGTTAGATCGCGCAGACGGGTGGAGAGTTCCTCACCGACTATGGAGACCATGCGCTCGAACGAAATGTTTTCGTCGTGGCCGGTCTGCGCCTTGGTGGCCGGTGTAAAGATCGGCTCGGGAAGTGCGTCGCTCTCACGCAGTCCGGGAGGAAGCTGGATGCCGCACACCGCTCCCGTCTGCTGGTACTCTTTCCAGCCCGAGCCTGACAGATAGCCGCGCGCCACGCATTCGACATCGAACATATCCGCGCGCTTCACCCACATGGAGCGGCCGTCGAGCTCAGCGGGAAGACCCGACATATCGGTGCTGAGCAGATGATTGGGCACAGTGTCGCGCAGCAGGTCGAACCAGAAGAGGCTCATCTGCGTCAGTACGCGTCCCTTTTCAGGGATTCCGCTGGCCAGGATGTAATCGAACGCGGAAATGCGGTCGGTCGCGACGATTAACAATCGCGCAGGGTGGCGCGGATCTTCATAAATGTCACGAACTTTGCCGCGGCCGCGCAGCTTCAGGCCGGGGACGTTGGTTTCTAGTACTGGAGTGTGCAGAGTCATGTGTGATTGGGAAAGCACTTCCAATTATACTGTTGGAAACGGATGCTTCTCTCCATTCTGATCCCTGTTTACAACGAGCGCACCGTTGTTGAGAGGAGCCTGTCCCTGGTCCTGAGCGCGCCGCTACCCGAGAATATGGAGCGCGAGTTAGTGATCGTCGACGACTGTTCGACTGATGGCACCTCGGAGATCCTGGACCGCATGGCGTCGAGCGAACCTCGCATCCGCCTGTTTCGCCAGCCCGTCAATCAAGGCAAAGGCGCAGCCGTGCGAACCGCCATCCAAAAAGCGCAGGGCGATTTCTGCTTGGTGCAGGATGCCGATCTGGAATACGACCCCTCCGAGTACATGCGCCTGCTGCGGCCGCTAGTGGATGGCAATGCCGACGCCGTGTTTGGTTCGCGCTATCTGGTGAGCAATCAAACCCGGCTGCTTCCCTACTGGCATACCGTGATGAACAAGGGCCTGACACTACTATCCAACGTCTTCAGCAATCTGAATGTCTCCGATATGGAGACGTGCTACAAAGTTTTCCGCACGGATCTGCTGAAGAGCATCCCGATCCGTTCGAACCGCTTCGGCTTCGAGCCGGAGATCACCATGAAGTGCTCGAAGCGCAAGCTGCGGGTGTATGAGGTGCCGATCAGCTATCACGGGCGCACCTACGAGGAAGGCAAGAAAATCGGCTGGAAAGACGGAGTCAAGGCGCTGGGTGTCATTCTGTATTTCTGGGTGGTGGACGACTTGTATGAGCCCACCTACGGCCGCGGTCTACTCAACAGCTTGACTGGGACGCCGCAGTATATAAGCTGGGTTACACGCATATTGCGGCCGCACCTGGGCGATCGCGTACTGGAGATCGGCGCGGGCCTGGGAAATCTCACCGGCCGTCTTATGGCGCGTAAGTTGCACTACGTGGCAGGGGAGGGCGACGCTCTTTACCTGCACGCGCTGCGAAACCGCTTTCTCCGAACACCTAACGTGACGGTCTGCGAACTGCATCCGGAGGAGCCTGCGGATTACGTTCCCGGGGAGGGTCAATTCGACACCGCGTTATGCGTGAACGTGCTGGAGTCGGTCAAAGATCCCCTGAGAGTTTTGACATCGCTGAGGACTTGTCTGGCTCCCGGGGGATCGGTATTAGTGCTGGTTCCGCAAGGCAAAGGGCTGTATGGGTCACTCGACCAAGGCATGGGTCAACTGCGCAGGTTCTCGCGCGAGGAACTCGGCGAGATGCTGGGGCAAACCGGTTTTCATATCGAGCAGATGTATCAACTGAATAAGATCGGCACGCTCTCCTGGTGGATGTTCGGAAAAGTGCTCGGACGCAAAGCCATCAGCCGTCCGGCCCTCAAATTGTTCGACAAAACCGTATGGTTCTGGCGGCGCGTCGACGGGCTGCTGCCCTGGCCGGGACTGTCGCTGGTGGCAGTGGCAAAAAAAATATGAAAAGACACATTGTTACCGGAGGGGCCGGGTTCATTGGCTCAACCCTGGTCCGGACGCTTTTGAATCAGGCGGACGGCGAAGTGGAAGTGATCGACAACCTGCTCACGGGATACGAGCACAATCTCCAAGAGGTGAGGGACCGCATCAAGTTTCATCGCTTGGACATTCGCGACGGCGCGTCTCTCATGCCGGTGATTCATGGGGCGGATACGGTATACCATTTAGCGGCAATTCCGTCGGTACCGCGTTCGATTGACGATCCGGTGCCTTCGCACGAAGTCAATATCGATGGCACATTCAACGTATTTCGCGCGGCGGCCCTGGGCGGCGTGCGCCGGATGGTGTATGCAGCGTCGTCTTCTGCCTACGGCGACAGCGAGACGCTGCCCAAGGTCGAGAGCATGGCGCCGCGGCCGAAATCGCCCTACGCGGTGCAGAAACTGGTAGGCGAGCAATACGCGTCCGTCTTCCATTCCTGTTTCGGATTGGAGACCGTGGCGCTGCGCTTCTTCAATGTCTACGGACCTCGGCAGGACCCGACCAGCGCTTACTCCGGCGTGCTCAGCCTGTTTATGAAACATCTGCTGGCGCGGACCACGCCGACCATTTTCGGCGATGGCGAACAATCGCGCGACTTCACCTATGTGGAAGACGTAGCCGCGCTGTGCCTGAAGGCATCGCTCGCGCCGGGGGTTGCGGGCAAGATGTATAACGCCGGCAACGGAGGCCGCTTCACGCTCAAGTTCATCTGGGAAACTCTGCAGAATATGGAAGGCGTGAAGATCCCGCCCAACTTCGGCCCGCCGCGCGAAGGCGATGTGCGGCATTCCATGGCGGACACCACCCGCGCCGTTGCGGAACTGGGGCACGCCCCTCGTTTTACGATTGAAGAAGGCTTGAAGCGAACCCTCGAATGGTACCGGACGCAGACGATAAGAACCCAACCGGTGGCGTAAGGGGCACGCGTCATCGGCTGCGCGGCCCGAGCCGGATTGACGCGGCCGCGCCGAAGAAACCCTCTTCATCACCACCCCCTCAAGCACCATCGCCTAAAACGGTGCCCGCGAAAAAGCGAGTGCTGTTCGTATGTATCGGCAACTCCTGCCGCAGCCAGATGGCGGAAGCATTCGCGCGAGCCTACGGGGGCGACATCATGGATGTGCAAAGCGCGGGCGTCAGCCCGGCCACTTACATCGCGCCGCTCACGAAACAGACGCTCGGAGAACTCAATCTGAATATCGACGATCATTTTCCGAAGGGCCTGGACCTGATGCGCCGCCAGCATTTTGACGTGGTGGTAAACATGAGCGGAGTTCCCGTGGGACTGCCCGGCGCGCGCGTCATCGAATGGACCGTCCCCGACCCGATTGGGCAAACGGAATCTTACTATCGCACCGTCGCCACACAGATTGAAGGGCTGGTGATGCGCCTGATTATGGAACTGCGTACGGCAACATGAGCCGGAAAAATTTGACACCGGGCAACGCGCGTTAGAAAATAGAAAGGCCCACCAACATATGCGGATATGGCGGAATTGGCAGACGCGCATGGTTCAGGTCCATGTTCTCGCAAGGGAGTGGAGGTTCAAGTCCTCTTATCCGCACCAGTAATTCGGTTTAGCTATACCGAGGGGAAAAGTGCTGCACTCGCCCTTGTAGAGCACTCGTCCGAGAAGTGCGCTAGACGGCCAGGTATTACTAATTTTTCGCGTGAAGTCTATTCATCCCGCAGCGACACGACACAGTCCACGGCGGTAGCGCGTCGCAGTGGTAGCCAAAGAGCTGCTATGGACGTGACTAAGATAGTGGCAACCGCCAAGGTCAGCGTGAGCGGGTCGCGCGCTTGAACCTGAAATAACAGCGATTCCATGACTCGGTTGAGCGCTACGGAGGCGACAAGGCCAATCATCAAGCCGATCACCACTGGAACTATGGTTTGGCTCACCACCAGTCTTCCAATCGCGGGAGATGTAGCTCCAACCGCCATGCGAATCCCGATTTCGCGGGAGCGAGAGGCCACTAAGTTCGAGAGCACGCCGTAGATTCCCATCAGCGCGAGCACTAACGCAAGGCCAGCGAATATCCACAACAGGACCGTGTTGAATTTCCTTTGGGCGGTCCACTGTTCCGCATCTTCCTCTAGTGTTTTAACCTTGTTGCCGGCAGGTCAGGTGTGATCGACCGCGCGACTTCCAGTAGAGACTTCGCAATTAATTGTGGTTTGCCCCGGCTTCGCACTACAAGAGTGGCGTCGGTAAATTCCATGGAGGGCCGAAAGATTTCCGCGCATACTCCATTTTCTGCACCCATCGGCCGAAAGTCTTCTACGACGCCAACGATTTCGAAGTTTTCCTTGCGGTCCCCGCTCTGTAATCGCTGGTTAAGAGGGTTTTGGCGCGGAAAATATTTGCGCGCGAATGCCTGGTTAACCATTGCTACCTCCTTGGGGCTCCCGTTTGAAGTCAAGTCGGCATCCGTCAACCAACGCCCGGCGGCCAACCGAAGTCTGATTACCTGAAAGAATCCAGGACTTACCCTTGCAAGATCTGCAATGGGAGCCGAGTCTCGCTCCAATTCCGGTTGGCTGGGAATGTGGAATACCGCCACTGCGAGCGAGTGCAGCGGCATGGAGTTCGCGACAGCGGCATCCACGACTCCCGGGACGGATTGTGTCTGTGCGATCAACCGACGTACAAGCCCTGCCCGCGAAGAGAAATCGGGATTGCGTTTCTCTGAAATGCGAACATCGAGGGTAGCTAGGTGAGTGATGTCGAAGCCGACTCCCACTGAGGCTAGTTCTTGCAGGCTGCGAATCATCAGCCCAGCACCAATTAGCAGAATCAACGCCAGTGCTACTTCGAACACGATCAAAAAATTGCCGGCCGCGCAGCCGGGCTGCCGACGCACCCCAGCCTCCGCCAGCTTTCAAACGAGAGCTGATGTCGACGCGCGAAACCGCAAGAGCAGGCCAAAGCCCAAAAAGACAAGTTGTTAGAACCGCTGCACTGGCGGCGAACAACAAAACGGGGAGGTTGATGACGATTAGCTCTGGCTGGTGGATATCTGGCGGTTTGAATGCGAGGATGAGGTGGAGTGACCATTGTGCCAGCATGACCCCGAACGCAGCGCCCACAAGACTGACCAGCAGCGATTCGGATACCAACTGGGTGAGAATGCGACCGCGCGTAGCACCCAGCGCAACACGCACCATAATTTCCCGAGAACGTAAGGCGGCACGGCTTAGAGTTAGATTTGCCAGATTCGCGCAAGCAATTAGCAACAGGAAGGTGGCCGCCGCCAGCAAGAGATAGAGAGCCTGGTGCAGGCGCGGGTGCGTGGCCTCGACTGAAAAGGAGAAAACCGATGTCCCTCCCGTTTCGTAAAATTCTCGATCCGTGCTTTTCAGACGCTCAGCAATTCCCGCCATTTCGATCCGTGCCTGCTGCAGCGACACGCCGCGATGAAGCCGCGCCACGACGACGACCTGTAACGGATTGTCCTCTGCCTTGAGCGTTGAATCCGGCAAGGGCACAATTAGGTCAGGCTGTGGATTATCGAAGAACGTGTGCGGCATTTCAAAACTCGCAGGCAACACACCAATGATTGTGTAGACTCTTCCATCCAATGTCACCGATTTGCCCAACGTATTCCGATCGCGGTGAAAAGTGCGATCGAAATACCGGTCAGTAAGAATGGCAACACGATTACGGCCCGGTCGTTCTTCGTCTCGGGCGAACACGCGGCCCACTTGCGGTTGGATGCCGAGGAGATGGAACAGGCTCGCCGAGACATAGGAGGTGGAGACCCTCTGGCTGAAGTCGCCACGTGTCTCATCCAGGGATACGGTGCGGAATGCTCCCATTTCCTGAAAAACAGTATTCTGCCGCTGCCACTCTAGGTAGTTCCGCCGCGCCACATCCATTCGCTCGCTGAAAGGCGCCGGCATAGTGGGGAAACGCTGCCAGACAAATACTAATTGCGACGCCTCTGGATATGGCAGAGGTTTTAGAATCACCGCGTAAACAACACTGAAAATGGCAGTATTGGCTCCGATCCCGAGAGCCAAAACGGCAATCGAGATCAATGAAAAGCCGGGACTTTGTCATAGTGCGCGAAGTGCATAGCGGAAGTCGCGGGCGAGGAACACATCAGTATATTACGTCACCAAGACGGCGGATATGGCGGAATTGGCAGACGCGCATGGTTCAGGTCCATGTTCTCGCAAGGGAGTGGAGGTTCAAGTCCTCTTATCCGCACCAGTCTTAGGGGTATAGCTATACCGACGGGAAAACTGCTACACCCCATTTCGTGATTGAAACACCTCTGCCTTGTCTTTGGCTGACCGATGGGATCGCCGACTTAACGGGAACGCCCAGAAACTCTGTCATCTGGGGAGTGTGGTCACCAACTCGGTTAAATGGTGAGGACTCAAATATAGGGCAAACTCG
This sequence comes from Bryobacterales bacterium, assembly GCA_963779075.1. Taxonomy (GTDB): domain Bacteria; phylum Acidobacteriota; class Terriglobia; order Bryobacterales; family Bryobacteraceae; genus Palsa-187. The sequence goes on along the minus strand of CAVZWS010000001.1, from coordinate 797,509 downwards.
GATTGAGGACTTTTTTTTTTCATAAGGGGAAGACGCCGTGAGGGCCCTCGTGGCGATTCTTCAGGAAAGCCGCTTCTGTTTTCGAACCTACTCTGAACGATAAGACAATTCGTATGGGAACGCATCAAGATACGAAAAGGTCGAACGAGAATACGGCCAATCCCCCAAACAGTGGATCGTAAGTTCACGATGATGCAAGCGGCACGTTGTTTTACCGGGCCGGTTCCATGCCGGCGCCACGAGGAATATTAATAGTCGCTCAACGTCATCGATCAGCTGTGGTGTAACGCGCCGTGTTGTATATAAACTTGCTATCAGCGGACTGATTCTAATGCCTTCCCGCTCCGCTTTGATGAGGTTGTTGTCCTTCGAGCGGCATTCCAAGCGGCTCTTCAGGCTCTGCCGGTTGGCTTTCCCTATATAGAGGATCGTTCTGGTGCTCCGCTATCCACCTCTCGATTTGACGAATCTGGTAGAAAGCTTATCATTTTCAGGTGAGCATAAACCTACCTTGAACCCGTGAACGGGCTTCGCCATTGCCGTATGGGATGCGGCCTGACCATTCTTCCAGCGGATGTGGCGAACCGTCCCAGGTGCGATAGCTGCTCGATCCTGCTCGAACCCGAGTTCAACGATAAGACCTTGTGCCGCTGCGGGAAATACCACAACGCCCCGAGCATCCAGCGCACCAATTTTAGGGGATGGCGGATAGGGGCGGGAAAAAGGGACCACCCCTGGGCCGCCGAACACATTTCATTGTTGCCAGAAGGTAAGCCGGTGTTATTCAGCTCGCTGTTGCTTGCTACACGTCCGTCTCGCAGGCAATCAACTCTGCTCAATTGCGCCAGACTGGACGATAACGACTTCACTTGATCTCCCAGTCACTTCGACGGTTTGGCGACAAACCGGCAAAGTGGTTCTAAGGCCGGACTATCGGCGCCCAGTCGGATAAATTCGTACCTGGCAAAGACGAATCAGCTAAAAAGGACCGATTCCGATCGGCCCATAAAGTAGCACTTCACCACGGACGATATGAACGATCGAGGAGAGGTGTACGTGTGTCGAATACCCGTCTAGTCGCGCTTGTGATGTTGCTGAACAGCATCGCGTTCGGACAGGGGAAGCAAGAATATTCCATCTACGGAACCGTAAGGAATTCTCGGACCGGGGAGCCGGTGCACGACGCTATGGTGTCAATAGTAATGATGCCAACCACCAGTCAGATAAACGACCCCTTTTCTGGTGTGCCTTGGGACCCTCACGCCCAAGAGGTGCTATCCGCACCAGGGGGCGGGTTCCGCTTCGAAGGCCTGCCCGCGGGCCTTTATGGTTACGAAGCTCAGAAGCCCGGATTTGTGCTCTACCGTGGAAGCATTACTCTTCCTGGGGCTTCGCCGGACGCTGCGGTTCAGATTGACCTTATTCCTGCCCCGCCGCATCCGGTATTCAAAATCCAAGGTAAGGTGCAGGGCTATCTGGCTCCTGAAGCCGTGAATCTTGAATTGCTGGGCGGACCCTATCGTACCGATCGGAGTCCCGTCCTGTTCGATTCCAATACCGGGGAGTTTACGATTCTGGATGTGCCTCCGGGCGCGTATAGATTGCGTGCTACACAGGACAAGATGCGAGTTGACGTAAAGGTGAGCGTCGGCAGCACAGACGTCAGTGGCGTCTCCATCGCTATGCTGATGCCCCGGACGGTGCTGGGCGTTATGCGCTCGGTGGGCGGTCGCGCAGACGCGCTACGGCCTGATAACCCTTGTAACGTGAATTTGAGCCAAGACTGGCCCCCACTCCCGGGTGCTGCATATGGTCCACGATGGCAACCGGGTGGCCAGTTTACCCTGGAGCAGATGGATGGCGCATTCGCCTTCGAAGGCGTGCTCCCCGGTGAGTATCAGGTACACTTTCTGTGCTTCGGCGCGTACGTTCAATCCGCGTCTTTCGGCGGAGTAGATTTGCTGCGAAATCCTGTCCTCACGATACCGACCGACGCACCGCCTCCATCCATCGAAATTAACTACACGTTCGGTGGGGGAAACCTTCAGGCCACATTCAAAGAACCTGCGCTGCCGTTCGACGCGGTTCTACTAGTGCCGGATTTTCCCGCCGCGAATGGTCCCGAATTGCAGCGCGTGCACCGGTTTTTCGGAACGCTACCGGACCAGGACATGTTTCAGTTCGCTAATCTTACGCCCGGCGACTATACGATCTATACCTTTCCTAAGTTTGAGGACGTTGAGTTCCGGAACCCAGCATTTCTCCAAGCTCTTTCGGGAGGCGTTCGCGTCCACATCGAAGATGGCGAAATCGCGGAGCTGACCATAGGTACTTCTTCAACCCCAACTGTGCGCCGGATCCCGTTTCACTGACGGCAGTTGAGGAACAGCTTGGATGAAGACGCTGCAACGAGCGAACCAATCGAGGTGCTAGCGGTCGATTTGGATTCGTCTTAGACCGCAGAATGTATGACTCCAGGCAGGCAGTTCGCTCCTCCCCGCAGTGCGGTGATGTCGGCGGTCACGTCAACTTGACGGGAAACGCTGAAACCGTACAAGTGGCTGGGCGAAACATCAAGCCGATTTCACTTCGGTGGTTTGGCGACTATACGTCCAAGTGAAAGTGAAAGTGAAGGTGAAAGTGGAGGGGGCGATAGCGAGTTGTACGGAACTTCGTGTGAGCTGGTGGTGTCGGTATTATCGAAGTACCATGTTTGTGAACTAGATGAAAATCAAATACGCGTTGCCACTTGGCCAGATGATACTCACCGCAGGCCTGCTGTGGTGGGACCATTCGCTGTCGCGGGCCGCTAACCGCGTTTGCGACATGGCCGGGCCGAGCCCAGCTTTTAGCCTCTTAGTTGCGATCAACTTGCCGGTGAATCTACCTCGTATCATTTGGGAGCGCTATTTGCCATATTCGTGGAGTGTTTTCACGCTGATCGCGGTAGTGGGCCTCTTCTGGTACTGGATCGCCCTGAACGTCCGTTCCTGGCGACAGCGCGGAACTGTGCTCTCTTGGTGGCGTCCGGGCAGAATGGTGGTAGATTTTGTGATAGTCGCGTTCGGCCTTATGTGGGGTTTGTACGGCGTGGGCATCAGTTACCTAAAATGGCCGCGCTCTTTTAGTCCCGGAATGGGCTGCTTCGGGCTAAATCTTTGGTTCACTGTTCTGCCGTTGATTATGATTACTTGCTCTTATCTCGCATGGTCTCTCGTTCTGATCTTTTTCTTCGGACGCGATTTCATTCACTGTGCTTTCCGCAAAACTGCTGCCTGAACTAATCTGGCAATTCCACTTGGCCGTGTAACGCTGAAACCATCGATGTGCCACCGATGACCACTGGCGTGTTTCACTTCGGTGGTTTGCCGACATATCGTCAAGGTGAAATATTTCAACTGTCCAAGAGCTTTTGGTCGTGCAAGCAACTTACTCGTCGTCCGGCACCACTTCGATTTCCAAGCTTTGGAGGTCTCCTTCAGTCACTTTTACAGCTTTGGCCTGTTTCTCAAACTCCTTGATGATGCTCGGATCACGAAAATCGATTCCCGCGTCTTTAGACAAGGCCATGGCGTGGTATTCGCCAGGTGCGATGCCATGCAATGTGCACGCTCCACGGGCATCCGTAACGCAATTTCCGTATAACGCTAATTGCTCTCGGCGCGGTTCGTCAGGCAGCAGGGTGACAATTGCCTCCGGAAACGGCTCTCCTTTGGGCGTGCGCGCCACCACTTTGACCATGCCAGCGTTTGCCTTAAGAACGATTTCGAGGGCCTCATTGCTCGCGCCAGTCGCATGAAGACCATGAGCGAGCACGTCTTCATCGTCCCTGCGGATAGCGCTGACATAGAGATCGTCGCCGGGGCCGGTGCTGCCGAGTGCAACGTCATATTCACCGGCCTGCACGGTGTCCATCGTGAAGGCTCCATCCGAAGCGATTTGGCCAAGCCCGCCCGCTTGGTTGTTGGTCCTTGCGCGATCCGACAGAATCACGAACAGCCCCTGCGGGATTTTTCGGCCTTCTGGTACTGACACTAAGCCCTTGATGGCTTGCGGTGCTACTAGTGTCAATGCGATACCTTCCACATCTGTCTGCCCGACTTCGATCTTCTGATGTGCGGAAGGACCAGCTCCCCTGTTGGTTAGATCAATAGCACTTGCTGACAGTTCGTACTTTCCCGGCGGTATCCCGCTCAAATCGAATTCTCCGTTCGGGTTTCGGACATCGAGGTCGCGCGTCGCACCAAAGCCGAACCCCTGCGGTTGGAGCATGATTAGTGCCGGAAACGGCCCTGCTGCGATACCGCTGACCCGGCCGCGAATGTGGACAGCGTGCACCCGCTGGATCTGGAGATCGAGCCCGGCGAGGTCTGCGCTTGCAGGTACTTCGATCGATCTGGCCTGAGTGGAGTCGAAAGTCCCCGGAAAATACGTGGTGACATAGCTTTCCTCTATCGAGCTATCCGAAGGCTGCATTTGGATTTGCCTAAGCTGGAATGGCGGCTGATAGATGGCTGAAAGGTAGTATTTGCCCGGTGGTATCTGAAAAATGCGGTATACGCCGCGATCATCGGTGACGGCGCTAAGAGAGGAGGGTTTCCTTGCACGGACGGAACGAAGCTGTACATTGACCCGAGGCATCGGATCACCGTCGGGATCTACGACACGCCCCGAAATAGCGCCAGTGCGAAGCAGTTCGAGATTGACATCCGAAAGAGTCTGCCGCGCTTGCACCACGATAGTTTTGGGTGGCGTCCGCGAGGAGACCACGTAACCGTCGCGTTCGACCGTTAGGATGTATGCTCCAGGCCGCCTCCAGGCGATAGTTACCCTTGTCGTCGCTGTAGGTTCCGATTCCGGTTACCTGACCGCGCTGGAGAACGACCAGCGCTTTCCGGATACCCTTGTCCGAATCACTAGAAGATTCTGTTACGCGACCAGTTACGGTTCCAAGCACTCTGGGAGTCGGCACTTGAAACCCAGATGCAGTGAGAGCGCTCGCGAGTACTGCGATCAGCCGAGCAAATCGCATGAAATCGATGCCTCCCGGTCGAAAAGGTTCTGCTTGGTGCGATCATACCCTAAATAGTGCCCCAGCCACTTGGCCGTGTAACGCTCAAACCGGACAAGTGGCCGCCGCTGTTCTTCTCCCAGATCGGCCATTTCCCTGGAATCATTCTGTTCCCCTTCCGATAATCCGTCGCTATGTTCATTCAGGCGTAGGGACAAGTGATGCAACTAGTGTGTTGGCTGGACGCCAACAAGTTCGGCCAGTCTTTGCCAATGACGTGCATGAGGATGGACTTTGCCTTTTCGGATCGAATCCGCGTAACCGAGCGAAACCTGGATTGCCGTTGCGATCGCTGAGGCGGTCAAAGTTGAAAGCAATGGCTGAATTCGATCGCACATACGTGCGCTGATCCAACCAGACCGGCTGATTTGCGGCTATCCATCCGTGCTGTGCACGGGCATTTCGCCGTTGTGTTCGAATTCGGCGCGCCTGTGACTCCGGCGTTAAAGCGGCTTTGCGACCTAAAGCAGCCACCGTCGCATATTGGGCCTTCGAAGTTTCGGCACAGCACAAGCGACATAATGTCCCCTTGTGCATGATCGGAGCTCCGCAAGTGCGGCAGAGATTGTGCGGCGGGGAGGCTCGCAGCGCTGGCAATGTCGGTTTTCCGCCCTGGACGCTGCGCTTTCGACCTTGCGTGAGGCGATTTGCAGGCGCGCGGTGACCTGCCATCTTTGGCGATTGATCCCAAAACACCAGAGCTAGCCATTCCGCCAACGGGGCCACTGCCTGACGCCATCTCGGAGCAGTCTCGGAAAGTGTCCCCGCAAATTGCCCCATCAACCGGCAATTCCCATTTCGCTCCTCGAAAAACCAGTCGCGGCTGAATGGCGCGCGCGCAACCCAATCGAGCACGAAGGCATCAACTTCTGGGCGGACCGCTTCCATTAAGTCGCAAGCAAGACTATCGCGCCGTCCACTGTCGAGATGTATGACCCCCATACCAGGGTCTAAACCCATTGCTGCTATCGCAAGGCGAGCTTCTGATTCGAGAATGGCATAGAGGTAGTTCAAAATTGCATTGATAGGATTGACCGCAAGTCTGGGACTAAAACCCGACAGCGGAGAGGTACGCGAACCGAACGACAGCCAGTGTTCGGGCGTCCGGCGTAGATGCTTTTTAGGAAACGCCACACGTACTGCTCGCCACGCATGCCAGTAGGCCGCAGCTGCGCGGGCTTCACATATGCGCACAGCGTCGATCGATGCGATTGTTGGCAGTTGGCTGTGAATGAGTTCTACGGCATCAGCTGATTCCGCGATCTTCAGCCGTTCACGAGCCACTGTCTGTTGTCCCTCTAGTTTCAGACGGATCAATTCACGGGCGATCTGAAATCCTAAATCTGTTTGCAGTGCGCACGCTTGGGCTCGACGCAGGCGGGCGTCAGAACCGGTGACAGGTCCGGTCGTACAAAGAACGGACCCATCGCGATCCAGCATCACGAAAGCCGCCTTCTTATCGGCCAACCAACGCAATGCGGCGAGCGACACGCTTCCGTCGTTGCCAATCGTCACAAGTCTTTCCAGTCCACTTCCAACTTTTGGAAGGCGCGCATGGCGGCGATCCGGTCCGATTCCGTCTTGCAGAATTAGATGACCACGATCTACGCGCACCTGGATTCCGTACCCGAATAAGGTAACGACGCCGCGCTGAGGCACGATGCGATGAATCTGGCTGCCCGTCGAAGCTAAGACGGAGCTATTTGGTTGGTTTGGCATAAAGTTCCCGGTAGCGCTTTTGCATGTATAAGCGCCTATTTGCTTTGAACGAGTCCGTTTGCGTGTACTTTTTCTGTTGACACTTGAATGAGCAGAACTGTTGACCGGATCGCATGGCGAACATCCATTTTTCGCATCGACCACACTTTCGCAACCGCCCCAGCTGCCCGGCCTTCGCGATATTAAGAATGAGTTCCAGATACTGCCCTTCCTCAAGCCGGTCTGGGGGCTTCATGTTTTCGATTTCGCTCCGCCAATCTCTATGCCAGCCCACCGTGAACGGCGCCGGGCCAAATCCCTGAATGACGGGCGTAAAGCGGTAACGGGCTAATTCTTCATTCAGCTGCTCTGCACGGCACCCAAAAGTTCAACTGCGCGCGCGTATTTTTCGGGCGCCACTTCGGCCAGTTCAGGGTTCAATGACGATCCGATCATGATAGGACCGCTAATTTTTTCTGTGAATACTGGAGAGGTTGCTAGCTCCTTCATTTCGTTGAGAATCCCAAGAAGACGATCGCGCTCAGGGATGGCTTTGCCGTTGAGGAAATCGAGCATCTGAATGATCTCCCACCGGACAAGGTCCATCGCGTTGGAAACGTTCCCTTTACCAAATTTGAGCTTCTTGATGCGTGCATCAAGGGTGATCGTCCTGTTAACCTTGCGCTTGTCTAACATATGCGAACACTTTTATTATCGCAGTTATAACTTGTCATAGCTATCAAGGAGATACGTTGGGTAAACTTCTCATGAAGAGGAGCAAGATGCGCGCACATAAGTCCAATCAACGCGAGAAGCTGACGGATGATGCCCGAATCCAGGGCATTCGCACGTACTGGCTCGGATGCGCCGGGGCGAGTCGCTCTCCAAAGCGGCCGCGCTGAGCATGTTAAGCCTGCGACTGTGCGCAAGTATCGTCGGTGCCCAATTGCGCCAAAGTAACCTCGGCAAACGTTGGATACCAACCAAGTCCGACCGGCTAACCGCGAACATGAATGTTCTTACGGATCGCGGGTTGGTGGTGGCGACGGTGCGCGGATCAGCCGAGAGAAAACTACTAAATCGATATAACCAAGGCTCTAACAAAATGGCGGCGCGGTGACTCGGGAGCCAGCGCAGAACTCGCGGCCTTCAAGGAGCCAGAAGGTCGGAGGCGAGTTGCTTATCACGGATGAACGCGAGCTTGCCACCTTGGAAAGCGCCGGTGCAATTGATTTCAGCGAACTCTATTCCTCGATCGCCACGGGTAAATGAGTGGACTTGGCAAATGCCGGGCGCAGTGTGTCCTGTGCGGTTCTCCAAGAACCGTCGAGGGTAATCATATCGGCGGTCGAAATCATTTGGCTTGGATCACGATGCCGTTTTGCCGTCCACATCATGATCAATTCCATGAACTCGTCCGGAATAGCTCGGAATTGATCTGAGATATACTGCCGACCCTTTGATCAGGATGATCCGGGCATTAAGAGGTATGCCTAGGTGGCGGCTTTGGATGATGCGTGGAGCAGTTGCGGAATGCCCATGACCACCAGCCGAAATTCAAGGTCCACAAGAGAGAAGGAAATAACTATGAGTGATCTCACGCGATATTTTTGTACGTGCACATACTGTAACGTCCACTAAGCCGACAAGGCACGCGTAGATCAGGGCCCGAAGTGGCCCAAGCGTGTGCTGGTATTCGACACCGAGTGTACGCTTGATACAGCCCAGAAATTAACAATCGGAGCCTTCCGGATATGCGAAATAACCAAGGAAGGATACCGCTGCGTTGACGAAGGTATCTTTGGCGCTGACGATTTAAGCCAGCGAGCACCGGAAAATTATCGAATCCTACATAGCTGATCCGAGGCATGTTCCCCAGATTGAGTATCCGGACATTTCCACCGCGCCTGCAACTCAAGGCGTATACCCGGTCCGAATTCGTGGAACGGGTATTCTGGAAAGCGATCCGCGATGACGCGATGGTTGTTGGTTTCAATTTGCCGTTTGATTTATCACGTATCGCTATCCGATGCGGGGTCGCCTAAAAAAGGCGAATGGTCGCTTACTCTGTCACTTCGGAAGAACCGCAAGACCGGCGAACTGGAGCCGTATCCGGAACGTCCACGAATTGTCGTCGACGCCAAAGGCACCCACTCCGTGTTCATCAGGCTTAGTAGTATCTTGCACCGCGAGGAGTGGCCTCGAAGTACGCGATTTCTTGATCTCAGTACCCTGGGCTGGGCGCTGCGGAACGAAGTTCACAAGCTGGAAAAATGGTGCCGTGACAGTGGTATCAAAGGAAAGCTGGATCATAAGTTAACCGGGAGCGCCACCACCGAGGAAATCGACTACTGCAGGGAAGATGTGCGGGCCACGGCGGACTTATTGAATTTCGTTAAGAAAGAATTCGATCAGCACCCCATCGCCCTACAGCCAGATCAGGCGTATTCGCCCGCATCGATCGCCAAGAGCTATCTCAAGAGCATGGGTTTGGTGGCGCCTCGGCTCAAGTTTGACGTGAGCAATCAGGACTTGGGAATCGCCATGCAAGGTTATTACGGCGGTCGAGCCGAATGCCGCATTCGCAAGGTACCCGTCCCGATCGTACTGGTCGATTACACCAGCCAGTATCCCAGTGTTAACGCCTTGCTCGGCAATTGGGATGTTCTTACCGCCAAGGGCGTTCGTTTCGAAGACTGCACAAAGGAAGCGTCGCGTATGCTTCGGGATCTCACCCTGGAGGATACACTCAACCCAGCGTTCTGGAAACGGCTGTCGTTCTTTGCGCTCATCGAACCGGAAGATGACATCTTGCCAGTACGGACATTGTTCAACGGGCGCACCACCAATATCGGGCTCAACTATCTGACCTCCAATAAATCGATCTGGTACGCAGGTCCCGACGTGGTTGGAGACGTCTTGCTGGCCCGGAAGGTGCCGAAGATCGTCAGGGCTATCCGGATGGTCGCGCATGGACGGCAGGACGGCCTAAAGAGCACGAATCTTGCCAGGCTGGTTGCAGTTGATCCGAACACGGATGACCTCTTCTGCCACTTGGTGGAACAGCGGAGCGTCCATAAGCGGACGAACAAATCCCTCGGACGATTCCTAAAAGTTGCAGCGAACTCGGGCAGTTACGGCACCTACGTCGAGGTCAACCCGGAAAGGCCCAAGAAACCAGCACTGGTACAAGTCTTCTCAGATCCAGTCTGTAAGCAGGACACCTATCCGGTGATCGAGAAGCCAGGCGAGTGGTATTTCCCTCCAGTTGCCTCCCTTATCACTGCGGGCGGGCGGCTCCTGCTAGCGATCGCCGAGCGGCTCGTTACGGAGGCAGGCGGGAGTTACTTGTTTTGTGACACGGATTCGCTTTGTATCGTCGGCACCCAGCATGGTGGACTCGTCGACTGTCCAGGCGGCGGCCACAGACTACCGGGCGGTAAGGAAGCAATCAAAGCCCTCTCCTGGCAACAGATCAGGGAAATCACGAAGCGGTTCAATCAGCTAAATCCGTACAATTCGTCCTTGGTACCAGACCTGCTCAAGATCGAGGACATCAACTATAAAGATTCCGATCCCGCAAAACCGCAGCGCCAGCTTTTCGGGTACGCAATCTCGGCGAAGCGGTATGTGTTGTATGAAACGAAGATTCGCGACATTCAAATCGTTAAGGCCAGCGGCCATGGACTGGGCTTTCTCTGCCCACCGAAGGACCGAACTGGACACTCAGACGAGCTGGACTGGACAGTTGAAGCATGGGATTGGCTACTTCGGAAGGAACTTGGTTTACCCACGAAGGAACCATCGTGGCTTGATCTTCCCGCGATGATGCGGATGACGCTCAATTCTCCTCGAGTTATGCGTAATCGCCGTCCGGACTGGTTGTCACCCTTCGGCTTCTTCCTTCTGCCGCTCATTTCCGAGCTTGGGGGTTATCCGGGAGGGTACAATCGATCGAATTTCAAGTACGTCGTTCCGTATGCTTCTGATCGTGCTACGTGGAAGACCCTTAGCGGCATCAACCTCTGTGACGGGTTGCAACATCAGATGGCTATGACGCCGAATGAGAAGCAGGATGCCGTTGTGCCTGAATCCTTTCGCACGATCCTGCGGCTGTACTGCTCGCACCCGGAATCGAAATCACTAGCCCCCGATGGGAGCCCCTGTGCCGCTGATACGCGGGGATTGCTGAAAAGAGCATCGATCGAAGCCAGTCGAATCGTTCCCGTGGGCAAAGAAACGGACCGTCGCTGGGAAGCTGGCGACGACATGAGCATGCTGGATTTCCAAGTCTTAGACTACGAACAGCCGGTAGGACGCATGGCTATTGCAGACCAACAACTCCTAGATGAAATAGCCAAGCGCGGTATGCGCGAAACGATGCGCAGGACTGGCTTGAGCCAACACACGATCGAGTCCATTCGCAACGGCAAGCGCGCTCGTTGTTCCACGCTAAAATGCTTGCAGGCGGCCCTTTCGGTTACACTTACCCTAAGTCCTTCCCGCATGCTCCCTGGCGGTCACGGCGGCGGAAATCAGCGACCGCGCCCTCAATCACGCATGAAACGTTAGGCGGAGTGGTCGACTATCAGTCTACGGACCTGAGTCTACAATGATAGGGTACGACCAGCTCCTGGAAACTAAGCAGCACAATCTCTGGAGCATAGCGACCTTCCATGTTGAGGACCCTACGACTCCAAAACTTCCGGTGTTTCCACGACCATACGGTAACCTTTCACGACCAGACCGTCGTCGTTGGGAAGAATAACGCCGGCAAGAGCACAATCGTCGAGGCTCTCCACCTAGTGGCCGCTGTCGTCAACAGGCAGAACGCCACTTTCTCGAAGCCACCAACATCATTGGGCATCCCCAAGTTCCACCAGTGCATCGTCCCCAGCATTGCCCATCTCGACTTAAATCTCCAAACCGCTTTTCACCGATACGGCGATCCACCAGCTATCCTCACTGCAACGTTTGAAAACGCATCTGTCGTTACGGCATACCTCCACAAAGACGGTGTTCACGCAACCGTGCACAACAAGAAAGAATGGATCACGACTAAACACGCGTTTCTAGCCCTCAAGATCCCGCACGTACACATTCTGCCCCAAGTTGGACCACTCCAAAATGAGGAGGCTCATCTCACCGAAAAACACATCAACGACAACTATTACACGCGCCTCTCAAGCCGACACTTCCGCAATCAAATCCACCGTAGCCCCGACCGCTTCGTGGACTTCAAGACTCTCGCCGAAAACACCTGGCACGGCTTACGCGTACAACCGATAGACCGAGATACGCTCGCCCTCCTCATCACAGACGGGGACTTCACGGCAGAAGTCGGCTGGATGGGTCACGGCGTTCAAATGTGGCTGCAAACCATGTGGTTCCTTGCAAAAACCCCGGCCGTGAGCACCGTCGTCCTCGACGAACCGGATGTATACATGCACCCGGACCTCCAGAGGAAACTCTACCGGCTCGTCAAAGCACGATTCACACAAGCAATCATCGCCACCCACAGTGTCGAAATCATGGCCGAAGCCGACCCAAGCGACATTCTCATCATCAATAACCGACGAGTCCGTTCGCAATATGCGAATACCGAACCAGGCGTCCAAATCCTAGTCGACCGCCTAGGCGGGATACACAACGTCCACCTCGCCCGACTCTGGAACGCTAAACGAGTTCTCCTCGTCGAAGGCGACGACCTCGGCTTCCTCAAGCATCTGCATAACACCCAATACCCCAACGCAGAGATACCGCTCGACGCCATCCCCAACCTCAGCATCGGAGGATGGGACGGCTGGGCACATGCCATCGGCAGCAACATGGGTTTTAAGAACGCCGTTGGCGATCGCATCACCACGTACTGCCTCCTCGACAGCGACTACCATAACAACACCGAGAAGAATCACCGATATGCCCAGGCAGAGGAAAACGGGCTCAACTTGCATATTTGGAAACGCAAGGAAATCGAAAACTATCTCCTCGATCCCACTGTCATTGCCCGCACAATCAAAGAGCGCACAAAGAAGACGCCACCGACACCAGAAGAGGTCAATGCGTTCTTGATCGTCGCGTGCGATGAAGAAAAAGACACTGTACTCGACGCAATGGCAGCCGTTATCCTCAACAACGACCGCGCTCTCGGGCTCAGCGGTGCGAACAAAGCGGCAAGAAGGGAACTCAAAGATACCTGGGAAACGCACAAACTCAGCGTAGTCAGCGGCAAGACCCTCCTCTCCCGCCTCAGCAGTTGGGCACAGACAGACTATGGAATAAGCATCGGTGGCGTCACGCTTGCGCGCGCCTTCAGAGCAGCGGAAATCCCGCATGAGGTACGCGAGGTCCTGACCAGCATCCAAGAAGGAACCACATTCGCTCCACCCTAAGTAGACTGCTCGGCCACCGAGGCATTCAAGCAGTTATTGGACTTCCAGGGGCTTGGCCCGTTCGGTATAGATGTCGTTCAGCAACGAACCGAGGTACTTGGGGATTCCGGCGAAGCCGAACGCTAATCCGAGATGATTCCGAACGGCATTCCGGGATGAACCCGAACACCATCGGAGCGTAGCGACGCTGGCACCTCGATTGTGCAGGAAGTGTTCGGCTTCGTCAAGAGAAACCTGTCCGGAGCGCAGCGGAGGATGGATGCTTCTGGCAGAGAAAGGGGTGCGGGGAAAGGGGCGGCAGCCCTTGTCCCCGCCCAGCGCTGGAGAGACCCGGAGCGCGAGGAGCGCTCCGTTGCATCAAAGGGAAGTTGCCGTCAAGCGGATCTTCTCGCAAATGGAGACACGAAGGCTACTCGCGCCGCTCCGAGGCATCATCGAGAAATTGATTTAACCCAGCGCCGATAGCATCTTGGAACTCTTGGCCGAAGTGTATTCCTACAACGATGACGTCCTCGTCCTCTGCGTACAGTTCGAATCCAAGCTGGCTAGTACTTCGATCCCCAAAAACGATTTGCACAATGTGGAATCTTCGACGGTCGCGGCGTATCTGAGCCGCAGACCGTACCAGTTGTTCGGTGACTCCTGGTTTCAACTGCCCTTTCATCTCTCGTTCGAGTAGCGATAGTAATTCGGGAAACCGGTCGGTGTCGAACTCGATGGATGTTGAGCGATATCCCTGTGGAAGCATGGTTGGGCTTGCCTTGGGCAACGTAACTTGACCGGATCGCGCTTCAATCTTTTTGACAACGGCTTTGGCGGCGGTTCTGACCGGCTCGTGCGGGCTTGAAACTCGTAATTCCCGTAAGAGTGCCAAGGCGTCTGCTTTCGCTGCTCCTGCAATGGCCCAAACTGCAGCGCTACCAACCTCACTGTCGGTGAGGAGTTCGATAAGCGCATCGCGGGTGCGACCCGGCTTTTTAGCAAAGCGTTGCAGATCCAAGACGTAGTTCGCGCGTGCACCCCGCGGAAGCAGGCGGTCCCTCGCCCAGCCTAGGACCTCGGGGATGTCACGTTCGAGCACGGCCTTCATAAGACACTGCGAGAGGACCGAGAGGGTTTGCTCGTGATCGCCTTCGCGCAGTCGTTCGTGCCACTGCCTGGTTAAGCTCAATAACACTTCGCGGTTCTTCCGCACTAGGGCCCGTGCTCCTGGCTCCGTCAGGCGGCCGAGACAAACAGTCAGGGTTAGAGGATCTTGGATTCTTGGCAACCAGTCGATTACGGTTTGATACAAAGGGCGCCGGTCTGTTCCTGGAGGGGTGTACTGGTCCAGCCTTACGAGATTGAGCCCTCGTTCGCGAAGATCTGCGAGCACCGGTGCGGAGTTTCGAGCAACCCGGAGTACCCGGGTCCAGATCTCGTCGTCTTGTGGACGACTAGCCGGATGCTCGACAAAGAATGCATACAACCCCGGAAACTCATGGGCCAGTTCAGCCTCAGCCGCACACCTATCTTTAGGCCCTTCAGCAACTCTCTTGAACATACAGCGCAACGCACCCACCTAATACTATTGCAATCAAGGGCCAGGTTTCGGGCGATTCTTGCGCATTGAGTCACCGCGCATCTCGATCCGGTGTGCATTGTGGACCAGCCGGTCGAGGATTCCGTCGGCGAGCGTCGGATCGCCGATCTGCTCGTGCCAGCGCGAAACTGGCAGTTGCGATGTGAGGATGGTGGAGCGCACCTGATAACGATCCTCACAAATCTCCCAGAAGTCGCGGCGCTCAGGTTCACTCAGAGATGCCATAGCCCAGTCGTCGATCACCAAAACGTCGATTCGGCTGATGCGGGTCTTCGAGCGTGTTTTCAACTGGGTAAGAATCGTAAGCACCGTCATCGGAATTGTGATTGCGGTCGCCGCTGGGCTCGGCATATGGAAAGCATCGGATTGGTGGTCAAGCGTGAATGCCGCGAAGAAGAGTTTGTCGGATGACTCGGCAGTAGCGCGCAAAGATATGGCGGAATCCGCTAGAAAAGCGAGCAAAGCTATTTCAGATTCTGCGGCGGAATCGTCCCGACAATCAAAGTCATTCACCGAGCTTGCGGCAAAAGCAAAAATCGATCTCTCCAACCAATCGGGGAAGCTGAAACAAGAAGTGGACGGCACCCGGCAGCAACTCGCTGATGCTGGCAAGCTGCAGCCCCAAATGAATGCAATGCAAAACCAGCTCAAGGATGCGATCGATCGAATCCGTGACCAGCAAAAGACAATCTCAAGCTCAGAGGAATTTGTAAAACAGGTATTCAGTTCCCACACGACGGACAGCTTCGTCGTGGGGCAACAACCGACGAACCGAGTCGTAACAAGGCCCCCGGCAGCAGGAGGAAATCGCGCCATTGTTGTTTTCCTGCTGTCGAATACGCCAATAAGCCAGACTCTCCAACTTCAATATCGGGTGTTCGCCCAACCGGCCGGTTCATTTTTCAACATCCATAATATGGTCGTTTTCTTTTGGGGTGAACCTCTGGGCAATCTAAATAACCAGCAACTGAGTGCATCTTATTTCCCGGATAAAACCGACACGACTATCATTCACTCTCTGACTGAGGACAAAGGCCGTATCTATGCCGACGGCGTGCCGCTGCCATACCTGAACGAGCCTGATGCTGATTTTAAGGACAATCAGTTCTTCAAACGTGTAGGCGATGGATTTGTAACAATTCCATAGATCCCGCTTTCAAGAAGAAAGTGTGAAGCGGCCTAGGGCATGATGATATGCCAGCTTCCTATATTCTTAACGTGAAGGATTTCATCTGGCGTATGCAGATCATAGTAACCGAGCGGAATGACTTCACCCTTTAATGATTTTACTGTGCCGGTGCTATGTTTCTCCGCTTCGACTCGCGGGAAGCCAGGGCGATCGATGACTCTCGTCGTGATATCGAAGTGGTAGCTCACTTCGTATTGGTTGAACCCGTGAGCGCTACGTAATGTCCCTTTGCCTTCTAAGGTTTCGGTGAGCATCGCTTACTCATTATCTCAAAAACAAAAACCAAAAGCCCACCGTTCCCAGTGGGCTTTCTTTTAGAAGAGCGGGCCTTAAGCCTTATGGCGCGAGCGACGGGATTCGAACCCGCACTCTCATCGGTTACTCGGCCCGCTCAGATAACAGCCGAGTGTTTTACCATTAAACTACGCTCGCTTAACTTGAGGCACTGAAGTCAAGTAATATACCATATGTCCTGCTTAATTCTTTAAGAACTGTGTCGAGTTTCTTAAGGTCCTCAAAGTCCCCGATAACTTCAATCCGTGCCCTCATCTTGTGCATCTGTTTCTGATCGCTCAACCTTCACCGGCTTTCCCGCCGGCGTACCCGTTAGCACGTCCTCACCCATACATGGCCGGGCAATAGTGGGGGTCCTGGATGCTCGGGGCGTTGTGGTATTTCCCGCAGCGGCACAAGGTCTTATCGTTGAACTCGGGTTCGAGCAGGATCGAGCAGCTATCGCACCTGGGACGGTTCGCCACATCCGCTGGAAGAATGGTCAGGCCGCATCCCATACGGCAATGGCGAAGCCCGTTCACGGGTTCAAGGTAGGTTTATGCTCACCTGAAAATGATAAGCTTTCTACCAGATTCGTCAAATCGAGAGGTGGATAGCGGAGCACCAGAACGATCCTCTATATAGGGAAAGCCAACCGGCAGAGCCTGAAGAGCCGCTTGGAATGCCGCTCGAAGGACAACAACCTCATCAAAGCGGAGCGGGAAGGCATTAGAATCAGTCCGCTGATAGCAAGTTTATATACAACACGGCGCGTTACACCACAGCTGATCGATGACGTTGAGCGACTATTAATATTCCTCGTGGCGCCGGCATGGAACCGGCCCGGTAAAACAACGTGCCGCTTGCATCATCGTGAACTTACGATCCACTGTTTGGGGGATTGGCCGTATTCTCGTTCGACCTTTTCGTATCTTGATGCGTTCCCATACGAATTGTCTTATCGTTCAGAGTAGGTTCGAAAACAGAAGCGGCTTTCCTGAAGAATCGCCACGAGGGCCCTCACGGCGTCTTCCCCTTATGAAAAAAAAAAGTCCTCAATCCGAGTTTGCCCTATATTTGAGTCCTCACCATTTAACCGAGTTGGTGACCACACTCCCCAGATGACAGAGTTTCTGGGCGTTCCCGTTAAGTCGGCGATCCCATCGGTCAGCCAAAGACAAGGCAGAGGTGTTTCAATCACGAAATGGGGTGTAGCAGTTTTCCCGTCGGTATAGCTATACCCCGCACCAGTCTTAGGGTATAGCTTTACCGACGGGAAAACTGCTACCCCCGCATCTTGAGTAGCGATTTCTTTCTGCCGCCACTTATCCGAGAAAAGCGTTGCGCCGGTCAAGTGGCAAAATCAACGTTGTGAAAGGTTCACGTGAGCAACGCGTGCACTGCCGATTGAACATCGAGTCAACGTTGTTCAAAACAAATAAGTGGCGTCGAGAAGGTTCTCTCGATGAAGCCTGAGGCCGCAGACCCCAGTCGGAAACATTCCATGATTCTTATTCTCCACAACTTTGAAGGACAGCTTATGACCAATATCGAAAAAGAGCGGTGGGCTCCGAGAGACATTTTCGAAGATAGCCTGCACATTTTCAAGGATGGAACGGTCCGTCCGCGCGATGCCATGAATCACAAACCGAACATTAACCCATCCGACACTCCCCAGTTCCACTAGGTCCCCAAACTCGAAGTACTTCTAGTACGTTCATAACCAGTTTCTCGTTTCCCGATCAAGTAAATCGGCTGAGCATTCGAGAAAATGTTCGCAACTTTTCTACTTTTTTATTGACAGTTCTATTGACACGTTGTAGCGCGAGTGGTAATAGTACTTTTGCCGCTTACAGCCCAGCTAGTAACGGGGCGTCATATTGCGGTTTAAAAAAGGGCCAACAACCAAACATAGTGCCTTAAGGAGAATACATGCTTACTTCCATGGACAGGTCCACAACCTGTCGAATTTCGATCACTCGCCGTGTGCTCTTGGTGGCGGTCATTCTTGCGATGTCCGCTATCGCAGCGATGGCGGCGCCTAACCTTAGCTTGACAGTGGCGGGACAGGGCACGTTCACCTCGCTCCCGGTCAAGGTGTGCAGTTTATTCAGTCCGCAATTCACGAATCAAACTTCCTGGAAAGGCCCGGGCGTTTGCGTAGATACAATCACCATCTGGGCCTTCAACAACGGCCCCGACGACACGGATGGAACCCCGGTCACAGTGTCGAATACTTTCCCCGTGGGCTTATCGAAGGCAGGAACCGTGCTGGCGGCCAACGGCTTTTGCGTATTCGGTGCCGGCAATTGTGGCGGCGTCACCGTCGCCCCCAACGGTTGGAACTGTAGTGCCACCCTGGGCAGTGCGAGCTGCACCCGGACTGACGTTCTGGCAGCCGGCCACTCTTATCCGCCAATCGTTCTCAAAGTGCTCGTGGAAGACGCCTTTACGGCCCACTTAACTGAGTATGATGACGTGGCCACAGTATCCGGCGGTGGTTCCGCAGCGACCTCCAAGTTCACTGATTTCTCGGGCGCCGTTTCGGGCGCAGGCCAAGTGCCATGTGTCATTGAGGTAGACGTTCACACCGTACCCGAGGGGCTGACGCTGGTGGTGGACGGCGTTAGGGTGACAGCGGGTGACAGGCCGATTTTTTGGCAGGTTGGATCTATCCACACCATCCAGACGGATGATCCCCCTGGAGTTCCGCTAAACCCTGGTTTTACGCTTCGCGCGATTAATGTGGGCGGACTGCTGACTAACATATTCGGGCCTCGCAATACGGTCTTGGTTAACCCCCCGGAGGGTGTAGTGACAGGCATTACTCACGATCAATTCACGGCAATTTATAGTAAGCCGTGAGAAGCCATTGCTGAGCAAGGCCGGTTCGAACCTAGAACACTACCCTCGCATGCGGGGCGGCTTCCAGCCGCCCCGTATTGTTATCCAATCCCCCCTGCCGCCGCGCAGAGGTTCTCCAACTTTGAGCGCTCACCTATTCCTTGCCTTTAGCAAACCGATCCTGTAAACTTCCGGCGATGAAGACTTGTGGCCTTGTTGTGCTCTCCCTGATCTCGAGCGTCGCCTTTGCCCAAAATGCTCAGAATGAAATCGACGCTCATCTAACCGCCGCCCGCAACGCCGCGGGGTTTGATTTCACCGGCACGTTGGCGCGTTTGTGTGTCGCCCCTGCGTTTATCACTGGCATTCGCGACGCAGCGCCTGGAAAACCGCCGGCCCGCGAAACCTGGTTCACCGAACCGGCCAAGGTCTTCGATAATCTCTATTTCGTGGGCTCGAAAATCCATTCCTCCTGGGCTCTCACCACCAGCGACGGCATCATTTTGATCGACACGCTGTACACCTACAACTCCGAGGAAGAGATTGTCGGTGGCCTAAAGAAACTGGGCCTCGATCCCGCCAAGGTGAAATATGTGATCATCACGCACGCGCACGGCGATCATGTGGGTGGAGCGAAACTGATGCAGGATCGTTTCAAGTCACACATCGTCATGGGCGGGCCGGACTGGGATTCGATTGAGAAGTCGGTCAACGGTTATCCTGAAGGCAAACCGAAGCGCGATATCGTCGCCGATGACGGACAAAAGCTCACGCTGGGCGACACTACGGTGACGATCTTGACGACGCCGGGACACACTCCAGGGACTCTATCGATGATTTTCCCGGTGAAGGACCGCGGACGAACGCTGTATGTGGCTTATGCCGGCGGCACGGCGTTTAATTTTCCGAGCACGGTGCCGAACTTCGACATCTATATACAGTCGCAGAAGAAAATGGCCGCAGCAGCCGCGGCCGCAAACGCGACCATCCTGATGAGCAATCACTCGGAGTTCGATTACGCCACCACCAAGATCAAGTTGCTGGCCGCACGCAAACCCGGCGACCCGCATCCTTATGAGATCGGCAAAGAAGCGGTCGCCCGCTATTTCACAGTCACCGGCGAATGCGCCCAAGCGCAGCGCCTGAAGGTGATGCAGATGGGGCCGAAGGAGCAGCCTCAGTAAGGCCGCTTGCCGATAAAATTGCCGGGCGGATCGTAGTTGCAAACCCATACTTCGGTTCGGCCGCTGCGGGCGGCTGCGCATCCTACTCGCTTGGTGTCGCGCCAGACGATTTGCGTATAGTGGCCGCACATGCCGTGGCAGGCGTTGGAACGGTATTGGTAGTTTCTGGATTCCGAGGCCCAATCGTTCACTACCTCCGCGGGCGAGGCCGTACCGCCAGTAATCTCAAAAAGATTCTCTCCGTAGGGTGAGTTGCGGCGATGAAAAAAGTGCCGGTGCGCCGCCAGATAGTCAGCCCACTCCTGTGCGAAGTCGGCGAGGTGTTCGGACCAGACCAGGGGCGGCACGCCCACCGTCCGCCGAATGGAGTTGTGAGCCCTCAACATCGCATCCGCAAGCGTTTGCCCATGGAGCGTTCCGGCCATCAAGATCAGCAGTCCAGCCGCGCGCCACATACCCCTCCTTCCCCGCGATTACGCTCCGCCCCTTGCGTCCGCGCATGCAGGGGGCGGCGAGAGTGTTCTTCGGTTCGGATTCGGCGCAGCCGCCTCGTTGAATATTCGCTTGGAACGGGGCTGCTCAAGCGCTGGTTGAAAACTCTACGAAAGCGAATCAATGACGCTGAGCTTCGATGCGCGTGAGCCGATTGTCCAGGCCGATAACCTTGCTCAGCAGCAGGTCAAATCGGGTGTCGAACTTGTGCTCCAGATTTGCCAAGCGGCTCTCCATGCCGGCGAAACGAGAGTTTAGATCACTGAGACGCCCAGTGTTGAGAAGAATACCGATCAGCACAGTAATGATCGTCGGCACGTTGGCAAGCGCCAGGACGAGAATTTGATTCTTATCCATTGAACTCGACTCAGTATAACAATTTCGTGGGTGCGCCCTGAACTAACGGGTAGTACGCTACTTGTGTGTCCCTGCTTCAGCGGCCCGAGATCATTGACGGGAGGTATGGGCCAATAGGCTCAAGTTGCTTGGGTAAGCAGAATGCGTTGACAATAAAATCCCATGTGAACGCAACCGGTAGCGCATAAAACCCCATCACGAAGATGACAGATGAGTCAGCGAATCCGCCGTGCCAAGCCCAAGATGCTCCTACGGCAAAACAACACAAAGCGCGGACCCACACGTATCCTGGAAAGTAACGCGGCTTCAAAAGTTTGCCGCAGTGGTTGCAATTGAATTCACCATATCGGACCTCCTCCGAGAGAAGTTCCGCCCCGCAAAGCGGGCAAATTCGTGACCCTGCGCAAGGTCCGAACCTTTGCATATACGATTGACCTCGCCTACTTCTACGCTACGCCGCTTCCAATAGTTCCCTCACGCTCCAGATGTGATCCGCGATCCCCGCTGCCATCGCGGGCGTCATGCGGAGCGTTTTGTGGACACGCCCGAAGTTATACCAGCAATACCAGACAGCAACCGCCGCCCGGTGATTCTCCCATTTCTTGCTGAAGGCATTCGTAAGCCGCGTGATTTAGCGCACTGCCGAGCGGCGCTGCTGCGATGATTACGGTGCGCGGGCAGCTCAAATCGACGGAGTATAAGCCCTCGAGCGGCCGCATACCTGGCCGTCACGAAAGTTCGCTTAGCGCTTCCGCCACGGCTTTGCCCACATCGGAAGTTGACGCCTTCCCGCCCATGTCCGGAGTGCGTGGACCTTCGGCCGTCACCTTTTCAATCGCGCGCACGATAGCGTCGTGAGCGGCCGCATGGCCCAGGTGATCCAGCATCATGGCACCGGACCAGATCTGGCCGATCGGGTTCGCGATGCCCTGCCCCGCGATGTCGGGCGCGGAGCCGTGAACCGGCTCAAACAGCGACGGGAACTTGCGCTCGGGATTGATATTGGCCGAAGGCGCTATGCCGATGGTGCCGGTGCAGGCAGGACCCAGGTCGCTCAAGATGTCGCCGAACAGATTCGACGCCACCACGACATCGAACCAGTCGGGATGGCGGACGAAATGGGCAGTCAGGATATCGATGTGGAATTTGTCCACCTTGACGTCGGGGTAACTGCGCGCCATCTCCGCGACCCGCTCATCCCAATAAGGCATCGATATGAAGATGCCATTCGATTTCGTCGCCGCGGTCAAGTGCTTCTTTGGGCGCCGCCGCGCCAGTTCGAAAGCGTAGCGCAGGACGCGGTCGACGCCGACGCGGCTGAAGATGGATTCCTGCATCACGATCTCGCGCTCCGTGCCGGCGAACATCTTGCCGCCCACCGAGGAATATTCGCCCTCGGTATTCTCGCGCACCACATAGAAATCGATATCGCCAGGCCGCCGATTCGCCAGCGGGCTGGCGACCCCCGGCATCAACCGCACCGGCCGCAGGTTCACGTACTGATCGAACTCCCTGCGGAAGAGCAGCAGCGAGCCCCATAGCGAGATGTGGTCCGGCACCTTCTCCGGCCAGCCCACCGCCCCGAAAAAGATCGCATCGTGGCCTCCGATTTGCTCTTTCCAATCGTCCGGCATCATCTGGCCATGCCGGGCGTAGTAATCGCAGCTCGCGAAGTCGAAGCCGTCATAGCGCAGATCGATCGCGAAACGGCGCGCCGCCGCATCGAGTACACGAATCCCCTCGGGGACCACTTCGCTGCCGATGCCGTCGCCGGGGATGACGGCGATTCTATGCGTGGTCATGCACCGTTCGAGTGAAACGGATCTCCGCCCGCGGGGGGCGCGGGTTCGGCGCTGGCAATATCAAGGTTGACCACGATGGGTTCCTGGCCGCTGCGCACCACGACCGCCTCCACCGGCTCATCGGCGCGTGCGTTCATCTCCTGGTGCGGCACATACGGAGGCACGTAGATGAAGTCGCCGGGACCGGCCTCCTCCACATATTCCAAATGATCGCCCCAGCGAAAGCGCGCGCGTCCGCGAACGATATAGAGGACCGTCTCGAGCTCGCCGTGATGATGCGCGCCGGTGCGTGCCGCGGGCGCGACGGTTACCGTGCCCGCCCACAGCTTGCTTGCTCCAGTGGTGGCGTGCGTGATGGCCGCCGCGCGCGACATGCCCGGCGTCTGCGGCGTATTGCTATCGAGCTCGCCCGCACGCACAATGCGAATTCCGTGTTCTTTCCAGTCAGCCATGCGTCTCCTGATTCACACTTTCCTCCCCATAGCATTTCTCAGCGGCTTGCCCAGCGCGAAGAGCGCAGCGCCCGCGGCCAACGCGATTCCGCCCAGCATCACGAAAAATATATCCCGAGGCATTTTTTCATAGAATGTGCCTATATATCCAGTGAGATAGTTGCCGATGAAGTTCGAGAGAAACCACATGCCCATCAGCATGCTCACCAGGCTCGGCGGCGCCACCTGCGCCACTAGCGACTGCCCGATGGGTGAGAGATACAGTTCCCCTATAGTAAGGATAAACGTCGCGCCCACCAGCCACAGGAAACTGATCCTCTGGGTCTCACCAAGGCCGTGCGCGATATAGACGAGGGGCAGGAATGACAGGCCCAGCATCGTGCACCCCATCGCCATTTTCGTGATGCTGCCCGGCTCCTTGCCGCGCCGCGATTGCCAGCCCCAGAAGGGGATCAGGAGCGGCGTCAGCGCGAAAATAAACATCGAGTTCACCGACTGAAACCAGGTGGAGGGCATGTCCCATCCGAAAACGTGCCAGTCGGCATTGCGGTCCGCGAAGATCTGGAGCGTATTGCCCTGCTGCTCATAGACCGCCCAGAAAAAGGCGTTTACGATCACCAGCACCATAAGGGCGATGATCACTTTCCATTCACGGGAGGCGAGCGGAACTTTTTCCACCTGCACTTTCTTGCCGCGCGTTAGATTATCATCGGCGAGAAATTTCTGGCCCCATAGATAAAAGATGAGCCCGCAAACCATGCCCACGCCGGCAGCCGAAAAACCGTACGCCCAACCTAGCTTCTGTCCCAGAGTGCCGCACACCAGCGGCGCCAGGAATCCGCCCAGGTTCACGCCCATGTAGTAGATGCTGTAGGCGCGGTCCATGCGCGGATCGCCCGGCGGATAGAGGCCGCCAACCTGCGTCGCGAGATTAGGTTTGAAACAGCCGTTGCCCACGATCAGGAAAAAGAGTCCCACCAGAAACATCGATTCGGCCGCAAGAAAAAATTGACCGATGGCCATCAGGACAGCGCCAATCACCACCGTCTTGCGCTGTCCCAGCAACCGGTCCGCGATCATGCCACCGAACAACGGCGTAAGATACACCAGCGCCGTGTAAATGCCGTAAAGCTCCGATGCCATCGGCTGCACGTTAAGTGGGCCACGGACCGCTTCGATGCCGCGCTGGAGTGGCAGGAAACCCAGGACATGGACGGTGCCCGCGCGCACGTTCTTGATCAGGTAATCCACCATGTAGAGGACCAGCAGCGCGCGCATGCCGTAGTAGGAGAAGCGCTCCCACATTTCGGTAAAGAACAATACGAACAAGCCCGCGGGATGCCCCAACAGAGTCTTTTGCGATCGAATCGTATCGTAAGCGGACGGCGGGGGTGTGACGTTGGTGCCCAAGTTGTCCTTAGTTCGGTTTCTTTTTCATGAACATATCCATGATCCCGGTGGCTTGTTTGCCGATGTCGGTTTTGGTCAGCGGCGCCAGCTTCTGCGCGGCGATGCCGCCCACCAAGCCTTTGACGTCGGGCACGAACTTAGGTTGCGACGACGTACCCTGAATGAAAAACGGAACCGAGGTATTGCCGGAGGGATTCACCATGTCCAACAACGCGCCAGTGTGAAGCTTGACGCGCATCTTGAAGTCCAGCGCATTGGCCGGGCTGATGGTGCCCGCGCCCGTCAATTCACCGATGGCGGGAGCAATCACCGAGATCTTCTCCACCTTCATGCCGCCCGCATCCGAATGCACGCTGGCGCCGATGTTATCGAAATCGGTATCGGGACTGATCTTGATGCCGGTCAGCCTGGCGACGGTGTTCATGCGGCTGCCGAGGTCGAAGCCCGCGAGCCGGGTCTTCTGCAGCGCTAGCGTGCCGTCCGCCACCAGCTTGTCGCTGGGGCCATCGACGGTGACGTTCGCCGAGGCGGTTCCACCCCGAAGCGACGATCCCTGTGGCAGCACAATATCCAGCGCGGGCAACATCGCGTCCAGTTCTTCGACTTCCATCGCCGGCGCGGCCAGCTTCATGTGAAGAACCGTAGCGTCGCTGGCTTCACTATAAGTTCCCGTGAGTTCCGCCTTGGCTTTTCCGATCTCGACCTCGCCGCGGGTGAGCGCCCCGGAGCGCTGGCGCAAGTTATGGTTGATCGCAAAATCGAAGCCAACAGTTTTCGCGGCCGGCTTGCCGTTCTTAGCCAGCTTGAGCTGCGCGGCCTGGATGGCGCCCTTCAGGCGCAGCTCGCGGCCGGTGGAGGCGGCGTTCCCGTCGATCGATAACAGCCCTCCGAAGCCGGTAGACGGACGCACGAAGCCCGCCTTGGCAATGTCGAGTTTATTCAGCTTGAGGGTTACATCAAAGGGGGTTTCGGAAGTGTCGGTGGTATCGATGGGGCCAGCCTTGCCGTCGAGTTTCACATCGCCGCCGCCTTGAATATCCGCGGAGAGCGATACCGGGAAGGACACGTCCGGCGCGAAATCCTTTACCTCGATATTCATCTTATCGAGCACCTTCGGCCGGCTTCTCCCGCCATCCTTATGGATAGCGTCCCGCTAGTAATCCTTACCAGTTTGACGGTCAAATTTTGCACAGGACTGTCCGTGGCGGTTGGCGCGGGGGAGGCGGTCGGCGCAGGGGAGGCGTTGGGCGCGGGAGTTGAACTCTTCGCTCCTAAACTGGCGAAGTTCCAGTTGCCGGTATCGGATTGAATCAAGTCGATTTCCGGACCGTCGATCTCAATTCCCGTTACGTTGAGCTTTTTCGAAAAGATCAGGGGCAGGAGTTCCACACCCACTTTCAGTGACTTGGCCTGGATGAACGGAGTCTTGCTGAATGAAGGGTCGTCGGCGATAGAAAGGTCGGCTAGCGGCAACGCCTCCCGAGAAGATCGAGAGTTTCAGATCGCCCAGCCTGACTTCGCGCTTCAGCGCCTGTGTAAGGGCTGCTTCGAGGCGCGGCCGGAACTGGTTGGCATCGATCAGAAAAGGAAGGGCGAGTGCAATCAACAAGAGGAGGGCCATGGCTATTGCAAGCCAGCGGAGGGCGCGTTTCATGTGGAAACCTCCAATCTTCAAAGTGTACACCGGGCTCAGCCAGCCGCGGCGATATTTCCGCGGGGCTTGGCGGCGGTTTTTACGCGAAGGTTTTACAATCTGGGGCGGCCGTCCCGATCGGCGCCTGGTCTGCGCCTGGTCCGCGATGGATGGCCCCATGCGTGCGAGGTTATTTAGCGGACGGGCAAAGTCTCCGTGCCAGATAGGAAGCAGAGTGAACCAGCCAACTGTTAAAGAAGAACATCAACCGTTTGTTTCCGACATCCAGGAACTGCGCAGGCGGGCCCGTCGGCATATGGAAGAGGGTGCCGTTACCAGCGCCTATACCGCTGACCGGGAGACAGTTTTACGGATTCTGAATGATGTTCTGGCAACCGAAATCGTGTGCGTCCTGCGCTATAAACGCCACTACTATATGGCGACCGGCATCCATGCGCAATCGGTAGCCGCGGAGTTCCTCGAGCACGCCAAAGAAGAGCAGGGGCACGCCGATCTGGTGGCCGAGCGGATCACGCAATTGGGAGGCGAACCTAACTTCAACCCTGACGGGATGACCTCCCGCAGCCATTCGGAGTATTCCGAGGGCAAGACCTTACTGGATATGGTCCGCGAAGACCTGGTGGCGGAGCGGGTGGCGGTGGAATCCTATAACGAAATCATCCGCTATCTGGGGACCGACGACCCGACCACCCGAAGGATGCTGGAGAAAATTATGGCCAAAGAGGAAGAGCACGCCGACGATATGAAGAAAATTCTCGACAACCTTAGCGAAAACCTGCGGCCCGAGAAATCCGGCAAAGAGGTGCGATAAGGATGAGCTGGCCTGGGCCGCCGAGGAGTATGGCGTCGCACGGGTAGCGCTGGTGACCGTATTTGGTTAGGGAGTGTCATATGAACTCAAGACGAATCCCCGCGGCGACGGTGCTGGTAGTGGACGACCAGGATATCTTGACACTCCTGATGTTTAAAACCCTCGAAAGGGCGGCTTCCGTGTTCTCGTGGCGAACAACGGCGCCGACGCCTTGACGCTTTGCTACGGCGCGGAACCGCCGGTTGACTTGCTGGTAACGGATTACAGGATGCCGGGGATGACGGGACTCGAACTCGCGTATGAATGCTGCAGGCCCAACCGCGAACTGCGCGTCTTGTATGTTTCAGGCTCTATGCCCGGGCACGACCTGCGGGCGGATCTGGCGATGGGGAGACGCGGTTTCCTGGCCAAGCCGTTCCGGCAGTCGGACTTGCTGCGCAGCGCTAAAGCGCTATTGGCGATGGAGCCGGCCGGCCCTCAGTCCCGGGCGAATCCGGAGTCTCGAATGGAGCGGTTGAGCGTGGAGAGGTGGCTATGAGCTTATTAACTGGGTTTTTTAAGGAATCCGATACACAACTGGGCGTTTTTTATCCAAAGCATTATTTGATTGCAGTTTTCCGCGACTCGAGAGCGGCGCAACAGGGGGTGAAGGCCCTATGGCTTGCGGGGTTTGCCGAAGATGAGGCGATCTCGGTGGCCGGCCAGGAGTTCCTGGATTTGGCTAAAGAAGAAACCGGCCCGGGGAATTTCGTGATGCAGGCGCTATCGCGGTTTTTCGCTACCGAACAGAAGACTCACGATTCCGATCTCGAGCGGGCGCAGCATGGGGCGGGATTTGTCGCGGTACATTGCCTCACCGAAGAGAGCAAACAGGAAGCCTGGACTATCTTGCAGCCGCTGAGGCCGCTGGCTGCCAGGTATTACGGCGCGGCCGGCATCGAGCATCTGGCCGGCGATTTCACAACGAACTAAGACAGACACCAAGGAGAAAGAAACATCATGAAAGAAAGCACAAAAGATCAAGTCCAAGGGAAGATCCACGAGGCCAAAGGCAAGCTCAAGGAGAAAGTCGGGCAGATGACCAACGACCCGAATCTCGAAGCCGAAGGAACCGGCGAAAAGGTCGGCGGCAAGATTCAAAATAAAGTCGGCCAAATCAAGAAGGTATTCGAGAAGTAGCTGCCTCGCGGCAGCCACAAAAGGTCAATCGAAAATGCTGATACTACTTATCGTTCTAATTCTGCTATTTGGCGGTGGCTTCGGATATTACGGCCATTCGCGTTGGGGCGCCGGTGGGGGCGCGGGCATAGGCTTGGGGACCATATTGTTGATCCTCCTGATCGCCTGGATGCTGGGGATATTTCACTAAAGCGCGAAGGTTGCATCATGCGCCGAATGATCGCCACCGGAGTGCTCGGCCTTCTTGGTTTGGCGATCTCGCCGCCCTGCTTTGGCCAGACCAGTTCTAGTCAGAGCAGGGATCACCGGCTAGAAGCCGCGGAGACCGATATCGGCCTTCTGAAGCGCATGGTCAAAGAACAGGCTCGCCAGATTGCGGAGCTGGAGAAAACCGTTAAGTCGCTTCAGTCCGCGTCCTCCGTGATTAACGAAAAGCCGACGGCACATGAGATAGCCAAGACTATTTTCACGCCGGCCGCACGATGGCAAAATCCACTTGCATGGACCCAGATCCGGAAAGGCCTGTCGCGCGCAGAGGTGGAGGACATTCTGGGTGAGCCGACATCGGTGGAATCTGTCATCGATTATCAGACACTGTTTTATAAAGGCGACGTTCCAGGGTCGGGAACAGTCTCCGGCATCATAAAGCTAACCGACGATCGAGTCTCCGAAATCAGTCCGCCGGCCTTTTGAGATCGGTGACGCTTTCAGCGCCCCCGACGCCCCAAAATAGGTCGCGAGGTGCCCCGGCCCGCCGCCTCATTTTAAGCCGCGTCCCCTCTCTCAAGAGCGTATTTCCTATCTTTCGGTTGAGAGATCTTGCACCTCTCCCCATCGGCTTCCAACTGTGGCAAACTGGAAGCTTCCCGGAGGCGGTATGGTAGGGCGGACGATTCAGCAATATCAATTGCTCGAGAAGTTGGGCGCGGGCGGCATGGGTGAGATCTATAAAGCCCTGGACACGCGCTTGAACCGCACGGTGGCCATCAAGGTACTGCCCAGCGCGAAATCCGGCGACCCCGAGCGGCGGCGGCGTTTCCTGCAGGAAGCGCAAGCGGCGTCGGGACTCAATCATCCCAGCATCATCACCATTCACGACGTCATCTCCGACGGCGACACCGAATTCATGGTGATGGAGTATGTGCAGGGCAAGACCCTGAACGACCTTATCCCCAAGGGCGGATTGCGCGTTCCTCTGCTGATCAAGTATGCGCTTCAGATGGCCGATGCGCTGAGCGCCGCCCACGCCGCGGGCATCGTGCATCGCGACCTGAAACCAGCCAATGCGATGGTGACGGAATCCGGGCTGGTCAAGGTTCTCGACTTCGGCCTGGCAAAGCTCACCGACCGCGGTGTGGTGCCGGACACTACCGGCGACGACCGCACGCGCACGATCGCCAACGCGCCGATGACGGTGGAGGGGTCCATCCTGGGCACCGTCAGCTACATGTCGCCGGAGCAGGCGCAAGGCAAGAAGGTAGATACGCGCTCCGATATTTTCTCGTTCGGCGCGGTGCTGTATGAGATGGCGACGGGCGTGCGCGCGTTCGAGGGCGAATCCAGCCTGTCGACGCTTTCGGCGATTTTACGCGACGAAGCCAAGCCCATGTCGGAAGTGGCGCCGGATGTGCCGCCGCAGCTCGAAGACGTTATTCGGCGCTGCCTGCGGAAGATGCCGGACGACCGCTGGCAGAGCATGAAGGAAGTCCAGAGCGCGCTCTCGATGCTGAAGCGCGAGTCGGATTCGGGGTCGTTATATACGACTCGGCTGACAGCGCCGCTACCGCCGCCTTCCGCTTCCATGAGTGGGGGCCCGGCGTCGAAGGCGCCGGGGTCGCAAGCTTCTGCCGTAGCGGCCGCCGCGCCCCCTGCGGTGCGGCCCGCTTCAAATTCCAAGGCGATCATGGGAATCGCCGCTCTGCTGGTGATTCTGCTGGCGGGCGGAGGCGGCGCGTGGTGGACGATGAAGAAGCGCGCCGCGGAAAGAGCCGCCGCCCAGTTAGCCGCGCAGACGCCTCCACCGGCGCCGGTGGTAGAGCCCGCGCCGGCCCCGCCGCCACCTCCGCCGCCTGACACCACGCTCACCAATGACAGCGTCCTCGACATGGTGAACCAGAAGGTGCCGTCCGATCTGATCCTGAGCCAGATACGTTCGGCGGATAAGACCAACTTCGACTTATCGACTCCGGAAGTGATTCGCCTGTCGAAGGCCGGTGTCACGCCGCTGATCATCGAGCAGATGCGAAATCCGAAACGGGTTCCCCTGGCGCCGCCGCCGCGCAACACCACAACCACGCCGCAGAATGCCAAGCAGAACACCAAGCAGAGTACCCCGGTTACGACTGCGACCAACACGCCTCCGGTTCCGGTCGTAGCCCCGGCGCCGACTCCCGTGCCGATCGCCGCGAATCCGGCTGTGACTTTGCCGCCAACTCCTGTGCCGGCGCCGGTAGCGGCGGCCCCCCAGACCGTGAGCGTGCCAGTGCCCGACGCCGCGCCCTTCCGCATGACGCTGGCTGCGGATATTCCGGCGGATGCCGAAGTCGGGCGGCCCATTCGCTTCACGGTTGCAGAGGATTTTAAATTGAACGACGTCACTATTCTCGCCAAGGGTTCGCCGGTGCAAGGCGAGATTTCGGACACACCCAAGAAGGGGAAGATCTTTGGAATCGGCGGAACCAAACTCAGTTTTAAGCTCACGCAGGCGCGCAGCGCGTCAGGACGCCCGATCAGCGTGCGCGCTCTCCCCTCAGCAAAAAACGATGGCATTACGCAGCGGCCCGTCGACACTGGCCAGAAGACAGGATCGAAGGATATTGCCGCCGCGCAAGGCGCTCAATATATCGGTTACGTCGACGGCGCGCAGACGGTTACGGTTCCTAAGTAGAGCAACAGACCGTCCTGACTCACTTCGCGCGGTAGTTTGATGTTTATTCGGTTCGTAGTTGGAGCGGACGCGGAGGACCATCGATCCCTTACCGGAATCATCACAGAGGCGCGGCTTCTGCGCGACAAAGGCGGGCTGCTCAAGACCAGATCTCCAGGCTAGAGGAAATGTATGAGTGGTTCAACGCCAACCTCCCCTGCCCTCCATTTTCGTCGAGCAACTGGCCTAAAGATGCGGTCAGTTGGTTCAGAGACAGTGCGGGTGAGCCGATCACACGAATGTGGGAGATAGCCCAACTCTTAAGGGAGCACGGCGTTCCAGTACGTATGCTTCGGTCAGCCAATCCGGGGAAGATCCTGTATCAAGATACCCACCAGATCGTGGTCGAAGAATGGGCATAGAACCTATGAGTGAATTGTCAACGATATTGTTGCCCTAAGGAGGAACGCCACTCCGCAACTCATAACACTGGCGCGCGATCTCCCACTCTTCCTCGGCATGGATCACCAGCACTCGCAGGTTTGGCAGAAATTTAAGCTGTTGCACGGCGCGGTCGCGTAAAGGCGCACAGTTTTCACCGACGCCGCCAGTGAACACCAGAGCATCGGCGCCGCCCAGGACTGCCAGCATGGAACCGATCTCGCGCAGCAAGCGATGAGCGTAAATGTCGAACGCCAACTGGGCGCGCGTATCGCCGCGATCGATCGCCGCCAGAATCTCGCGCATGTCGGAAGAAATTCCGGACACGCCCAGCAGGCCCGATTGCTGGTACAGAATTTCTTCGAGCTGATCCGCAGTGTAGTTATGCTCGCGCAGCAAGTAAATCACAATGCCCGGATCGACCGATCCGCTGCGCGAGCCCATCATGAGCCCCTCCAATGGCGTGAACCCCATGGTGGTGTCGATGCTCTTGCCACCGCGCACGGCGGCGAGGGACGCACCGCTTCCCAGATGACAAGTGATCATGCGCAGGGTAGCCGGATCGCGCCCAACAATTTGCGCGGCGCGGCGGGCCGCGTAACCGTGGCTGATCCCGTGGAATCCGTAACGCCGAATACCGGCTTCAAACCACGCATAAGGGCCGGGATAAACGTATGCTTCCGGCGGCATCGCCGCGTGAAAGCCAGTATCGAACACGGCAATCTGTGTCAGGTTCGCTCCGAAGCGGCGTTGCAGAATATCAACGGCCTTTAGGGCGATGCGATTGTGCGCGGGTGCAATGGCGGTCTCTTCGGTGATGGCTGCGCGGACTTCCGGCGTCAGTATCGTCGCGCCGCGAAATCTTCCGCCATGGACAATTCGATGACCGACCAGTTCCACCGGCCCTGGAAGCGACTGCAGCGCGGACGCAAACGTGGCGTCGATATCGGTCTTCTCATTCCAGTCGATGTGCTTACTCCATAGCGGTTGCGCAGGCGGGGCATCCAGCGCATCACCGCGGAGATCGTGATACCAGCACTTCAGGCTGCTGGACCCCGCGTTCACCACCAGGATCTTCATGCGGACGGCCACTGCCAGTCGCGGATTTCCGGCATATCAATGCCGTAGCGCGCCACGTAGAGCTTGTGTTCGATCAGGTGGTTGCGCAGCGCCAATTTCACGTGTTCCGCCTTGCTTGCGAGGCCCGGAACGCGGGTGACCACGTCGCCGGCCAGATGGAAACGGTCGAGGTCGTTCATCACCGTCATATCGAAAGGCGTCGTGGTGGTGCCTTCTTCTTTGTAGCCGCGGACGTGCAGGTTGTCGTGATTCGCACGGCGGTAGGTGAGCCGATGGATCAGCCAGGGATAGCCGTGAAAGGCGAATATGATCGGCTTGTCCTTGGTGAAGACCGCATCGAACGCTTCGTCGGAAAAGCCGTGAGGATGTTCGATCGCGGGCTGCAGGGCCATCAGGTCAACCACATTGACCACGCGAATTTTCAAATCCGGTAAATGCTTGCGGAGCAGATCGACGGCGGCCAGCGTTTCGAGCGTCGGGACATCGCCGCAGCACGCCATGACTACGTCAGGTTCCCCGCCCTGATCGTTACTGGCCCACTGCCAGACGCCCAATCCGGCTGTACAGTGCGCGATGGCGGCGTCCATATCCAGCCACTGCGGCGAGGGCTGCTTGCCGATCACGACGACATTCACGTAGCTGCGGCTGCGCAGGCAATGATCCGCCACCGATAACAGACAGTTGGCGTCCGGAGGCAAATAGACGCGCACGACGTCGGCTTTCTTGTTCACTACGTGATCGATGAAACCGGGGTCCTGATGGCTGAATCCGTTATGATCCTGACGCCACACGTGCGAAGTGAGCAGATAGTTGAGCGACGCGATGGGCGCGCGCCAAGGGATGCCGCGCGTCACCTTCAGCCACTTCGCATGCTGATTGAACATGGAATCGATGATGTGAATGAACGCCTCGTAGCAGGAGAACAAGCCGTGGCGGCCAGTGAGCAGGTAGCCTTCGAGCCAGCCCTGGCACAGGTGCTCGCTCAAGACTTCCATGACGCGGCCGTCGGGCGCGATGTGATCGTCGTTGGGAAAAATGACGGC
The DNA here is from genome assembly GCA_963779075.1 of Bryobacterales bacterium. GTDB lineage: Bacteria > Acidobacteriota > Terriglobia > Bryobacterales > Bryobacteraceae > Palsa-187. The sequence goes on along the minus strand of CAVZWS010000001.1, from coordinate 763,689 downwards.
GGTGGAGGTTCGATTGGTGACATCGAAGAGCGCATTCAGGCGGTTCGATGCGGTTTCATCCGGTCCGAACACGCGGAAGTTTTTCGCGCCGCAACCTTCCTGCATGCTGCTGCGCATCACATCGCGCAGCATGTTCCCAAGCACGCGGGTGGCTTCAGCTACCGTGGCGCCGGGCTTCGCAACGCCCACGGCGTAGTCGCGAAAATCGGGAAGCTGCAGATCCTTGAGCAGCAATCCGCCGTTAGCGTGCGGGTTCATCCCCATGCGCCGCAAGCCCGCAGGCGCCGCCGCGATGACTTCGGGCACCGGTGCGCCGAGGTCGTCGAAAAGCTCCTCGGGCCGGTAGCTCTTCATCCAGTCTTCCAGAATCTTGATATGCGCGGGCTTTTCCGCCAACTGATCGAGCGGCACCTGATGCGCGCGGAAGGTGCCTTCGATCTGGACGCCGTCGACCACTTTGGGGCCGGTCCAGCCTTTGGGCGAAATCATGACGATGACTGGCCAAACCGGACGCTGACGGAATCCATTCTCGCGCGCGTCCTTCTGGATGGCGCGGATTTCGAGGATCACGGTTTCGAGCGTTGAGGCCATGGCCTGGTGCATTGGCTCCGGCTCATGACCCTCGATGTAGTACGGACGATAGCCGCAACCGGCGAGGAATTGCGTCAACTCTTCACGCGGTATACGCGCCAGCACAGTAGGGCCGGCGATCTTATACCCGTTCAGATGCAGGATCGGGATGACGGCGCCGTCGCACACCGGATCCAGAAATTTATTGGAATGCCAACTGGCGGCGAGAGCTCCGGTCTCAGCTTCGCCGTCGCCGATGACGCAAAGCGCCAACAAATCCGGGTTGTCGAACACCGCGCCGTAGGCGTGCAGCAGTGAGTACCCCAGTTCCCCGCCCTCGTTTATGGAGCCGGGAGTTTCCGGAGCGTCGTGGCTCGGAATCCCGCCGGGAAACGAAAATTGCGTGAACAGGCGCAGCATGCCTTCGGCATCGCGCGTGATGTTGGGATAGCGCTCGGTGTAGCTGCCTTCGAGCCACGTGTTGGCGACCATGCCAGGACCGCCGTGTCCCGGCCCGCAGATGTAAATCATGTTCAGGTCGTATTTTTGGATCAGGCGATTGGCATGGGTGTAAATAAAATTGAGGCCCGGCGTAGTTCCCCAGTGCCCCAACAGGCGAGGCTTGATGTGATCGATGCTCAGCGGCTCGGTCAACAGAGGGTTCGCGTAAAGATAGATTTGTCCGACGGAGAGATAATTCGCGGCGCGCCAATGTGCGTCGACCCGGCGAATTTCCTCGGGAGAAAGCGGGTTCGGCATTGTTTTCATCCTAGCGAACTGCTGCTAGCTGCGTTCGCCGACGGCATTATAGGCGCAACCGAACAGAGTGATGACGCATAGAATATAGCTCCAGATCAGCAACGCGAGCCCAGCGCCGACGCCGCCGTAGAGCACATTGTAGTTGGCGATATCGCGAAGGTACCATCCCGCGGCCAAAGTAGAGAGCAGCCACAAAACTGTTGCCAGAACCGCGCCGGGGAACACACGCCGGAAGACTTGCTTGCGATTGGGTCCGACGTAATAGACCAGCGCCATGATGACGACGATGGCGATCAAGGCGATTGCAAAGCTGAAGATCTGGCCGCCGAGAGCCACCCAGCCTCGCAGATCGTCGCCCCGCGTCACTCCCAGCCAATAAACGAACGATTGGCGGGCGCGGTTGCCGAGCACGATGAGCGCCGAAGCTCCCAGCATAGGAATCGCGGCGACCAGCACCAGCCACATCGCGACCGCGCGCTCTTTGATGAAGGAGCGCCCGCTGGGAATGCGGTAAACGGCGTGGAAGCCCTCCATCAGACTCATCATCACGCCCGAGCTGGCCCATACGGAGAGCACCACGGCCCCCACCAGCAAGGTTGTGGGACGGCGGCCTTTTACCGTGAACAGCGCGCGCACGACGTCTTCGGTGCCGGGCGGGATCACGTCATACAGCAGACGCGCGGTGGTGCGCGCGACCGCATCGGCGTTGGCTTGCACCAGCACGGCCGCGAGTGTGGTGAGCACCGGGAAGAAGGCCAGCAACGAGGAATACGCCGCGCCCTTCGCAGTGCCGAAGCAGCCATCTTCGTAAGTTGCCTGGAAGGCGGCGCGCAGCCGGCTCCAAAATCGCGTCACGATTCCCACATCGGCAATGTAGATATTTGGAGAGGAGGTCACCTGAAATCATTATCGCTGAAGGACGGCCGGACAGCCGAGCCCGGCGTTGGCGCCTTCCGTGCAACAAGAAGGGCGGTTGGTAAGCAATGAAACCCTCGAAACAACCGCCGATTGTTGAAAATGCGGGGTTGGGATTCGGGCCGCGCGTCGCAGCATTACCGGGCGCCTGTGCGGTAGCACCCAAATTTGAGAGCGCATTTGGCGCTTTTCGCTCAGACGGGCGCGTCCGGCGTAACCTTTGCCATGCCGCGCCCCGAAAGGAAGTGGCCCATGTTTGAATACAGCTTCGTTCCCACTGGTAAGACTCGCCGCCCCGTGACGGTTTTGGTTGCCGCGTTCGGCGAGGCGATCCTGGTCACCAGCTTGGTGCTGGTTCCAATGTTTTTCGTGGAAGAGCTGCCGACGCGTGGGTTGTTGAGGGCGCTGATGCTCGCGCCGGTTCCTACCGCGCCTCCGGCCCCTCCACCGCCAATGTTGGCCAAGGCGATTCCCCGCTCGGCGCCGACACCGCGAAAATTCAATGCCGATGCTCTAGTGAGCCCGGTAGTCGTACCGAAAGTTGTGGCGATCATTAGCGAAGCCCCTGCTATCGGATTAGAAGCTATGGCGGGAGGCGTGCCCGGCGGAATCCCCGGCCCGGCTTTGCCCGGCACTGGGACCGGCTTTTTCAGCGGTGCACTCCCGGTGGCTCCGCCGCCTCCACCACCGCCACCCAAGGCTGCCGCCCCTCCTGCCGCGCCGGCACAAATTACGGTTGGAGGGGAGGTCCAAGCTGGCCTGATCTTGAAGCAGGTCCAGCCAGTTTACCCCGCGCTCGCCCGTCAGGGCCGCATCGAAGGCAATGTCCAGTTGAAGGCCATCATCAGCGCCGACGGCAAGATAAAGAGTCTAACGGTAGTCAGCGGCCACCCGCTGTTAGTGGACGCCGCCCTGGACGCAGTCCGGCATTGGACTTACCAGCCCACGCTCCTGAATGGCGTTCCCGTAGAAGTGAAAACGGAGATTCTGGTGCGATTCCAGCTGGGGCATAAGGTCACCTAGCTATCTTTGGGAGGGCGGTCCGGCGACGGCGTCATTTCATGTGTTTCATGAGACCGTCGGGAGACCCCGATGTGGAGACGCTCTCGACGAAATCCTCTATCAGGGAGTCAAGCTTAGTCCAATCCGTGAACTCGTAATCGCGCGAGGTGTCCACAGGTCCACCCGCCTTCTTCGCGATGCGCTTCATGATGAAGCGGACCACGAAGTTGTATTTGCTGTACAGAAGCGCTCCGGCGACGGCCGCGACATTCGATGGGTGCCAACCCGTTTCCGCCAGAAAGCTGTCCATCGTTCTCTTGACATCTGCTTCCGCCTGGGCGCGTTTCTCCGCCGGAGCTTGCGGGTCCTCGACGGTTCTCTCGGAGAGGCTGACGGAGATAAAAACCGCCGGTATTTGTTGCAGTTCTTTCAGGTGCCGTCTTACGAACTGCACCATCTCCGCTTCATGTTTGCCGGCGTGCAGGGAGGCGCTGACGATGGTTGCGCAGTACTTCACTAGCGAGAATCCTTGCGGCAAGTGAGCCGCGTCCACTAGTTCGAAAGTGCGTTGGTGAGCGCCCAGCAGGGCGCCCACGTGTTCTGCAATGTGCCGGGTGTGCCCCTCGCGGGTGGCGTAGATGACTAGGATGGGTTTCATGACATGATCGCAAGCAACCCGGTGACCATCCCTCCAATTGCTACAGTCATCGCTTGGATGAGGACCCGGCTGGGCAGGGTTGGTTGGTTATCCGGGTGCAGTTGTTTTGCTGTGACAGACAGGAACCATTCCGTGCCCACGGCTTCGCGGGTCCCGCCGCTCGCTCGCTGGCTGGCCGCCGGTCTAGGCATAGCTGTTTCATCGTGGGCTGCGTATGCTGCCGTCGCCTGGATTCGCTACGGACGGCACGGACGGCAAAGACATGGATTTGACGCGGACGAGTCTGATTTATTGCTGGATCGGTTCATGCCGGAGTACGAAGTGGTCGAGCGGCATACGGCTCGTGTCACCGCCCCGGCGGGCATAACTTTCGAAGCGGCGGCAAGTTTGGATCTGCAGCAGTCAAAGATTATCTGTGGACTATTCAAGACCCGCGAATTCATGCTGGGGTGCCAGCAGTCGCAACCGGCCTTGCCGATGCCACTCCTTTCCTGGGCCGAGGCTCTGGGCTGGAGGATGTTAGCGCAAATCCCTGGCCGCGAAGTGGTCATGGGCGCGGTGACGATGCCGTGGGAGCCAAACGTCGTGTTCCGTCCCCTTCGGCCCGACGAGTTCGCGGATTTTAACGAGCCGGGCTTCGTAAAAATCATCTGGACGCTGCGGTCGGACCCAATCAGCGCGACTGAATCCATCGCCCGTACCGATACACGTGTGACAACTACCGATCCTGCCGCGCGAGCCAAATTCCGGATCTACTGGGCGTGCCTCTCGCCCGGCATTATTTTGATCCGCAGAGTAGCGCTGGCCATGGTCAAAAAAGCAGCCGAGCGCGTGGCTTCCTGCACCCGCCCCACACCTTCCCCGATTTGACCTAGAATAGGTGGTCGGATTGGAAAGTTCAAGGAGACTCCCATGAAACGAATTTTGACTTGTTCATTCGGGCTGGCGATGATCGTCGCCGCGCCTGCATTTGGACAGAAGAAGGCGACCGTCGAAGGTGTGCCGGAGATGACGTACACGGCGGTGCCGAACTTTTTGAAACTTCCCACGGGCGAGTACCTCGGCGAGTCCGTCGCGGTGGCCACCAACTCCAAGGGGCATGTCTTCGTCTATCACCGCAGCGCCAACACCCGGCTGTTTGAATTCGATCAAGCCGGCAACTTCATCAAAGAAATCGGCGGCGGCTATTACGGCTTCGAATTCGCACACTCGGTGCGCGTCGATAAGGACGACAACATTTGGGCTGTCGATGAGGGCACCAACATGGTCACGAAGTTCAGCCCTGACGGAAAAGTACTGATGGTCCTCGGCCGCCGCCCCCCGGCGCTCGAAGGCGCGCTGGCGTACCCGGTCGGCCCGAATAAGCCGGCGGAGAAATATATTTTCTGCCGCCCGACGGACGTGGGCTGGGACCCGCAGGGCAACATCTTCATCTCCGACGGCTATTGCAACAACCGGGTAGTGAAATACGACAAGAACGGCCGCTTCGTGGCGCAGGTCGGCAGCGAAAAGGTGGGAAAGGCCATGGGCGAATTTAATCTCCCCCATGCATTGCAAGTGGACGGCGAAGGCCATGTGTGGGTGCCGACCGCGGCAACAACCGCTATGTGTTACTCGACAACGATCTGAAGCCGATCAAGGAGATTACGAACCTGGGTACCGCCTGGACGGCCTGCATCTCATCCGGTCCTCATCAATACGCGTTCCTGTCGAACTCGAACCCGAACGGGAACGGGCCGGGAACCTGGGACACCACCGGAGAAATCTACAAGACGGAGTTGGACGGAACGGTGCTCGGCAAGTTTGGTCATCCCGGAAAGCTGCCCCCCGGATTCCAGGTAGTTCACACGCTGGATTGCCGCAATCCGAACGAGCTTGTCTTTGGCGAAATCGAATCCTGGCGCGTGCAGAAATTCGTATTCAAGCCAAGCACCCCCGCCAAATCCGCCAGCGCCAAGTCTGCGGGCGCGGGCGCGAACTAGGCAGCCGTCAGATCGAGGAGAACATTTATGAAAAACCTAAAGCAAGCTCTGTTGGCTGCGGCCCTGATCGCCGGCGCTCCGCTATATGCCCAGAAGGACGCGCCTGAAATTAAGTTTGATTCCGTCCCCAACGCACTGCAACTTCCGGCTGGGACCTATCTCGGCGAAGTGGCCGGTGTGGCGACCAATTCGCGACGGCAATATTTTTGTCTACACTCGGACCGGCCATCCCACGATCACGATCGGCACCGCGCGGCCGTTCGCCCACGGCGGCTCGCGCCTATTCGAGTTCGACCCGACCGGCAAGTACATCCGCGAAATCGGCAAGGACTCCTACGGTTTCATGTTCGCCGCCCAGGTGCGCATCGATCCCGCCGATAACATCTGGGTGGTGGATCAGATGACCGAGATGGTCATGAAATTCAATCCGCAGGGCAAGCTGCTCATGTTACTCGGGCGAAAAGCCGAGAACGTTAGCGTTCCGGCGCGTGAGCCGAAAAACGACGGCGCGGGGCGGCCGCAAGACCTGTTCTCACGCCCGACTGATGTGGCTTGGGATGCCGCCGGCGATATTTTCGTCGCCGACGGCCTGGGCAATGCGCGCATCGCGAAGTTCGACAAAGACGGCAAATTCATCAAGTCTTGGGGTAAGCGGGGAACCGCAAACGGCGAGTTCGCCGTTGTCCGCAGCATCGCAGTCGATGCGCAAGGCAACGTGTACGCATCCGACACCGGAAACAAGCGCGTCGAAGTTTTCGATAACGACGGCAACTTCAAGACTGCCTTCTCCAATGTAGAGGGTGCGGAGGCGCTATGCATAACCAAGGGAGCGAGTCCATTTCTTTACGTCTCGAATACCAACCCGCCAAACGATATTGACCACAACGGTGAAATCTACAAAATGCAACTGGACGGAACCGTGGTCGGCAAGTTCGGCAAAGCCGGCAAGTTGCCGAAGGAGTTCGGAACAATGGCCGCGATCGACTGCCGCAATGCCAATACGCTCTACGTGGGCGAAGTCGGCAATTTGCGCGTGCAGAAGTTGATGCTGCACTAAGCACTCTGCAATCTAAAATCCGGCGCAAGCTATCAACGCTTGCGCCGGGCAATGCTGATTCTTCTTCTGTCTGCGAACCGGTCTTCCTTCTTTCTTTCCAGCTTCCTTTGAGGGCCCTCTCATGGCGGCATTGACCCGTGAAGCCTGCTGTGAGTGACACACAACGCTGTTAAGAAGCTGTGCGCTCATTTCGCAAGCCCGGCGAACTGGGAGAGACCACCTACCGAGCGGGACGGAGTTCCAGTTCTCCGCTACTACCTCACCGCTGCTACGCTTCGCGAAAGGGCCTAGAATTCCGCTCACGTGGTCCTTGGCCCCCGGTGGGTGGGATGGACTCTCACGCCTGCAAGGTAACGCGGAGGAAGAGGGGAACGCACTTTCGACGGGATGGAATGGCGAGTTTTCGTCCAAGGGAACGCCAGAAGGACGAAGGGCGTTTATTAGGAGTTCGGCTAATAGCCACAGAACGGAACCTTATTTCAGCGGTTTGCGCGTTACACGGCCAAGTGGCAAGACATCCGTCAAGGACCTGAGAATCCGTGAGTTGGTATATTCATGATACGGATTACATTCTTCTTTCTCGAAGGAGGGGAAGTTGCCGCAATTTCTCCACTACTCGATTGCCATCCTCGCAACCCGTGCCTCTGTTCTGGTCCTCGCCCAGTCGCCATCGAATGATCCGGAGGTGAGCCGCGTTACCCACTTACTCCCAGCCAGACGTTAGCAGTCAACCACGTGTCTGGGAGTGGATTATTACACTTGCGATGTGGGTCAATAATCGTGCTGCCCGCGTTCCGGGATTTCTGATTGGATGGAGATTCTGGATTTGTTTGGAAAAATATGCGACGCCAAGGCCTACTCGTATTCGCGCTTGCGCTACCGCTGTGGGGTCAGAGTTTTCATGCCGGATTGAAACTCGGGGTTCCTTTTACACAATATTTTGAGACTGGGGCATTTGGGAATTTGCATGGCCATGGCACCTACTCCTCCGCAACCCGGCGCTACACGTTTGGAGCCTCCGGTGAGTGGCGGCTGACGAACACGTTCGGGTTCGAAGTTGACGCCCTGTACCATCGGGTAGGTTATACAGGGAATGTTTTTCAATTCTCCGGCGTGGGACCCTTCGTCCTCTCTGTATTTGACGTGAAAGGCAGCTCGTGGGATTTTCCGATAATTGCCAAGTACCGCTTTGGCCATGTAGTCCGTCCCTATGTGGCAGGGGGTGGCGTGCTCCGCCATTTCGGACCGGTGCGTGAGCAGGGCGAACAGACCAGGGGCGACCTGGCCGCCCCTCCTCCGACCATGTTTTCGACAAGCCCGATTGATACAACTAGGCCCCCTGATCTCAACAAACGGTTCTACCCCGGTCTGACAGTTGTGACCGGCATTGAAATTGGCCGAGGTCATCTTCGCATGCTGCCGGAATTCCGCTACACGCGATGGACCGCCAACATTTCGAGCGCGTGTGGGTTGCTGCGCCTCGCTCCGAACCAAGCCGAGTTCATCGTCGGTTTATTATTCTGACCTTCCGAATCGGAGGCCCGCGACATCAATGCGTACAGTTCCGGGAAGTTGGACGGGATTCACTGGCCTGAGTAGTCGGCAAACCACCGAAGTGACATACGCCGTCCGTGACCGCCCGAACCTATCTCTCGTTCATCGGCGCCCGGAGTCCGACCGCCTACCGTGGGGATACCGCGTGCCGAGAGCCATCGAGCTGGTATTCCAAGCGCGCTACATCAGCGAGGTGCGGCACCGTGACGCGAGGAGTCCTGAGGCCGTGCCGAGGTAGAGATCCACCACGAGGAGGCCAGCTCCGGGGCGCGCGTGGGTGTAGGATGTTATCAGGTCGTCCAAGAGGAGCAATCGCATGAATGTCCGCCACCTGGTGCCGTCCGTGAGCCGCTGGCTCCTGTCCATGGGATCCCTCATGTTGGCGGCCGGCCTGCAGCAGCCGGTTCACGCGTCAGGCGTAGACCTCTCGAAGTTCAGGCGCATCGAGCCGCAGTACATCGCGGCGCTAGGAGACCCCGGGGCCACCTCCGGCAACGGCGCACAATCATGGGGCCTTTGGAGCCAGGACCCGGGCCCGCGCGGTTGCAAGCTGGACCGCTACGATCAATTGAAGGCGGCCGGCGGGGTGGCCCCGTCACAGTGGAAATTCGACGCTGCGGACTGGTGGCTCGAGGAACACGGCTTGATCATGGAGAAGCCGACCTTTCCGCTGCCCCCTGGGAAATACCTCGTCACGGGCGACCGCAAGGTGACGACCGCGCTGACAATTCAGCCCAAGGACAAGGACGGCAATCAGCGGTGGGAACTCGCCGACGGCGCGACCCTCTACGATGTCACCCATCTCGGATGCCGCTCCGCACGCTATATGCCGGCGACGGCTAACAACTCGTGCTCGCCCGCGAACGTTCGGACCACGGGCTTTCCGGTGAATCCAGGGGCGGCCATGCCCGTCGTGAACGGCTGCCGCAAGCAGGACTACGCGGTTCTCATCGTCGTTGGACTGCCCGCCACTCACTGAGTGGCCGCACGCAGGGCGCGACCGCTCGCCACGTGACCACGCCGACACCCGAACGCTACTTCTCCACCGAGTGGCCGGAGCGCCTCTAGAACAGATTCATAGCGGAAGGATCAGACGATTCTCCCGAGTAACGCCGTAGTGTTTACCGGGACCAGCGGGCGGATTGTCGGAAATCCGGAAGTTACTTTTTTGCGGAACCACCTCACTTTGACGAGAAGTCGGCAAACCGTCGAAGTGGCCGATCAAGTTCTCTTCCCCTACCGTTTCGTGCCCAGACCTGAGTCTCCGCGAAAACCCACGGGAGGGAAATCGCTACGGGTCAAGAGTGCGGTTCGGTGAATGGCTTTAAGGCGTTTGAATCCGGCTGGCTAGGGCGGGGCGGATTGCGCGAAAGTGCTTGAGGTTCCAAGTGTAGATTGTCTCCGCTTTCACCTTTGCCGCGCAGCGCAACAAGAGTGCATCATAAATCCGGCCGGTGGTGAAGTGGAGGGCGGCGGCTTGTTCGATGGTCGTGTAGTATTCTTCTTCGGTCAGCGCGACGACGGTGAGGCGATCGCGCACTTCCTGAACGAACAGCAGCGCCTGATCGGGCGGGATCACGTCCTTGACGGGCAGGGCGGTCATGATGGCGTAAACTTCGGCGAGCGTGTGCATCGCGCAAGCCGACTTCCGCTTGTTGGCGGCGCTTAAACGCTTGAGACTCGGCTGGTGATGCGGATGGCCGCGCCAGAACGCACCGATGAGGACGGACGTGTCGAAGAATTCCTTCATCCCATCAGCTCGCGGGTGCGCTTTTCCCGTTCGCGATCAATCAGGTCAGGGATGGAAGCGTGCGTTGCTTCGCCCTGATAAACCCACACGCCCTGCTCCTTCTTGAGGAGGGCCTTGGGTCGAACGGGGCGGAGGGTGATTTCTTCGCCTTCGCTGTTGAGCTGCAAAGAATCGCCGGGGCCGAGGTGAAGCTCTTTGCGGAGGGTCTTCGGAATGAGAACGCGTCCGGCACGGTCGAGGGTGAGCTTCGTTGTCGTAGTGGGATAACAATGTGGGAAAACCCACTTATAAATCCCATTTTGGCTCAATTCGCGAGCTGGTGGGTATCAGTCATTGCCTGGCGGAGCCAGTGGGTTCAGCGGATCGCGCTGCCGACGCCTGCCAGCGCTTATTCAGAGCTTCACGCATTTGTTCCTCTTGCATGATCATCGGAGCATTGCGACTCATTCCCGCTTAAACACCTTGGCCGCCCACATTGGTTACGGATGGGTGTATTCTGGGAAACTTAGGAAACAGGAACGAGGAGGCAGACTTCTGAGAACATCACCGACATTGGGAATTGCACTTCTTATTTTGACGTTTTCAGCCGTATCGGCTGCTCAGAACGCTGCTTCCGGCGGCGTTGTGGCGGCCGGCGTCTACGCCAATCACGAGAAAGTGGCTGCGGCGCTGGCCAAAGGCGGGCCGTTGATCGACAATCCGAACACACCGGCTGCTATCAAAGTTTCGGGTTCGCACCGCGATAAAGCCGGGTTCGTTGAAGTGCATGAAAAAGAGACCGACATCTTCTATGTCTCCGATGGCGAGGCGACGCTCGTCGCCGGAGGAACCAGAGTAAAGGCGAAGAACGCGGCGGCGAATCATGAATACGACATCGAAGGTGGAAAGACTTTTCACCTGACCAAGGGCGACATTATGGTTATTCCCGCAGGCTCACCGCACTGGTTCAAGGAGGTTCCGAAATCGATCAGCTATCACGTGGTCAAGTTGACGACTCCCGCGGGCGGCGCCGGCACGGACGTTACCTACGTCGATCATGACAAGGTTGCGGCCGCACTGAATAGCAAGGGAGAGATTTTCTCAGCTCCGAAATTGAGACTCTCCGGCGGCTATCGCACAGGCCCAGATCAGCCGGCCAACTACGGCGCCGATCCGGAAGTCCATCCGACCTCTATCGATATTTTCTACTGTATCGACGGCGCCGTTACCGTAGTGACCGGCGGCAAGGTTGTTGGTATGAAAGAGAGCGGAGATCATCGGATGGCCGGCGCGAAAGTCGAACAAGGACGGGCCGACCATATGACGAAGGGCGACTGGCTGTTGGTTCCTTCGGGAACGCCCCACTGGCATACTGAATACCCGAAGCCTTTCGGTTTTTACCGCTATTTATTGGTCAAGGTGCAGGAATAGCCATGTGGACATTCGCATTTGTTCCCGCCCGTAAGAAGTAACTCAATGTGGAGCAGGCCTTTGGCCTGCCAAGCCGGCATTCGTGCCGGCTTCCGTCTTCGTGCCCTTACGGCAACGCAAACGCTATAATATTCGACCCTGCCGCCACGGCCATGTATTGCTTGCCATCCACCATATAAGTCATGGGCGACGCGTGCCAAGGCTGGTTCGTATGGAAGTTCCACAACGGCTTCCCGTTCCGAGCGTCGATCGCGGCGAATGCTCCGCTATCGTCGCAATAGAAAACCAGGCCGCCGGCGGTGCTGATCAATCCGCCCCACGTTGATGCCCGCGCCGATCTGCGGAATCTCCCACGCGATCTTCCCGGTCTGGATATCGATCGCCCGCAGGAACTTTTGCGGCGGTTCGGCCGGATCCAGCCGCGCGCCGCCTCCATAAAACGACTTGCCCGGTTCCCACCACGCGTCCGACTTCGTAAAAATCGCGCAAGACTCCCGCGCCATCACGTAGTACAGCCCCGTGGCCGAACTGTAGGCCGTCGACATCCAGTTGGTCGCGCCCGAAGTAGCAGGACACGTCTTGGTTCCCTCCACCGATGGTTCCTGTCCCGGAACCAGAATCGGCCTGCCCTTCGCGTCAATGCCGCTCGCCCAGGTGATCTTCTTTGCGAACGGTTGGCCGAGCAGAAATTCGCCGGTCACGCGATCGAGGACGTAGAAGAACCCATTGCGGTTGGCCTGCAGCAACAACTTGCGCGGCTTGCCGTGCCAATCGGCGTTGACCAGCATCGGGGTTTCGGTGGCGTCCCAATCGTGCAGATCGTGCGGGGAGAATTGGAAATACCAGCGGAGCTTGCCGGTAGCCGGTTCAAGCGCAACCACGGAGCTCGAGTAAAGGTTGTCGCCTTTGCGTTCGTCGCCGTTGAAGTCGGGGCAAGGGTTGCCGGTGGGCCAATAGATGAGGTCCGTTTCCGGATCGTAGGTTCCGGTGAGCCACGCGGTGACGCAGCCGTGTTCGATCGCTCGCCCAACCCATGTTTCCGAAAGCGGCTCACCCTTGGCGGGCATCATCCAGAATCGCCAGGCACGCTTGCCGGTGTTGACGTTGAAGGCGTCGAGGAATCCGCGAGCACCTTCGTCGCCGCCGGAAGTTCCAGCCAGCACCAGATCCTTCACCACCAAGGGCGCGGAAGTCCCGCCGTAGTGCTGCTTATAGTCGGCCATTTCCGTGTCCCAAAGCAGTTGGCCGCCAGTGCGGCTGAGCGCGATCATATGGGCGTCATCGGTGAGCATGAAAACTTTATCGCCCAGCACCGCCACGCCGCGGTTGATTTTCGACGCCGCGTCGCCCACAACATCGGGTGTGAGCGGACGCGAATAGTGCCAGATTTCCCGCCCGTTCTGGGCATCCAAGGCGTAAGCCTCGTTCGCCATCGTCACGTACATCACTCCGTCCACGACGATCGGAGTCACCTCCAGGCGTTGCCCGCCCGCAATGGGAAACATCCATTTCGCGGCGAGTTTCGCCACGTTCGATGTGTTGATCTCAGACAACGGAGAGTGCCGGTTGCCGCCGATGTTTCCGTGATAAGTGGGCCAGTCGCCCGGTTTGGGATGAATGACTTGCTCGAAGGACAAGCCACCGCCGGTTGATGGGCCCTGAGCAATTTCCGGACGCGCCCTTGTTGTCGCGAGTGAGCCGGCTCAGATAGGCGAGCAAATCCCGCATCTCTTCATCCGGTGCGGTCACGGCGGGCATCAACGATTTCGAATCGCGCGTGAGCCCCGCGATCTGGCTCTTGGCGAACGAGCGCAGCTCGCCGTCGAACGTCTGAACCTGCAAATCGAACGTGCTTTCGTTCCGCGCCACGCCGCGCACCGTGCTTCCATCGAGCAATTTTACGGACACAGCCTGATACCCGGGCATCCCCGACGAACCGGGTTTGCGCAGCGCCTGCTCGATCTGCTGCACTCTCCGCTCGCGGCCGATATTCGACAAATCCGGACCGAGTGTTCCGCCGCTCCCGTTCACCATGTGGCAGCGCATGCAATCGCCTTTTCCAGCTAAGAAACGCGCGCCATTCTGGGCGTTGCCCTGCGCTGGACGTTCGGCGGCGGGGGCGCGCAGATCCCGGACATAGGCGACGAGCGTGGCGATTTGGTTTTCGGGAAGCGAAAACGCGGGCATTCCGCTTTCCGTTCCGTTCTTAATCACTTCGGTGAGATTCTCACGTCCGCCTCGGCCAGGGCCGCGCCTGCCAAGGTCGACGATGTTTGGGCCATGCTCACCGCCGCCGCCATCCGATCCATGGCAGCCGGAGCAAAGAGCGGCAAACTGCTTCGCACCCGCCGCCAGATCCTGCGCTACGGCTCCGCCCGGAATCGATAAAAGCGACAATAAGACAACCCAATAAGTTTTCATTTCGTCCAGACCGTTCTCCCATCTTCGAGCGGCGCCTGCGTGATTTAGCCTAGTTTACTCGATCGGAAAACTATGATCGCGACGAGACGACTCGCTAAATCACACACCCGAACGATCCAATGAAAGCGCCTGACATCGGGGAGTTCAGTACGGAACGCGCTCGATACCCGTAACGAATGTAACACCGGAAACGACGAGCCCTGAGAGCCTGTTGTCGTTAGTCACAAACAGATCAGTCCTCGCTGCGGAAGCGCAAGCCAACTGGATCGCGTCGGCTGGCCGGATGCGTTCACGACTTCGAATGTCTCCATACCGCTGGGCCGCGTCCAGGCTGAAGCCAACCAGTTCCACGGAACCACCCGAGAAAAAGTTGAGGTAACTCCTTTCGAGCATGGCGTTGTTCAGTTGTTTTGGCTTGGTGATCACCTCGCCGACCGTAAGGTAGCTGGTTAGCAACTCATCCCCACGGGCCACCATCCTGCGGCGGAGTTCCACGACGCGGGGTGACCACTCAGCATTCTTCTCGAACAAATAAATAAAAAGATTGGTGTCCCAAAAAACTCTCGCCATCCGATCACCAGTCCTGGCCCCGTATGCGTCTGTCCATCAGCACAGCGAATGCGTATGGGTAGTCCATCAGGTCACTGATCTCGGTGGTGCGTGCCAGCGGACAACGAGACAACGCAACTTCAAATTGCGTCCGAGTTAACTTGCGATTGACGCGCTTCCCATCGCGGAAAAACCAAATCCCGGCCCCCTCCACTTCGAAGGTAAATGGCAATCCTCTCACGGTTTGAAACTGCTCTCCCTGGTGGCGGACAATGCGTTGCCAAACTACTTGCGGCAGATTTACCGCGGGAACGGGGGAGGGACTGGCCGGCAGCACGGGCAGATCCTCCGACCTAAGACGTTCTACAAAGCTGTCCCCCGGCTCTAGCTCCCATAGTTGCCTGCCAACTCCCAGCATCGCTAGAACCGGGTCGCTTGCCGCCGTGCCTTCATCGCAGTATTCTTCTCTATGTACTGGACGAATTCTATATTTGGCGCCCATTTCCTTAATCTCTCTATATTTATATATGATGTTAGAGAGAAGGTCAAGCAGCCGAGCATACAAGTGACTGAGGTCTGCCGGGCCCCTATCCTTCGTGAAGCATGGAAGCGAAATCGTGTAGACTTGGCTGCGAGGAGATGTTCATGAAACGTTTGCTGACCGGAATCGGGCTGACCATCCTGCTATTCGCGCCGGCGGTTGCCGATGCCCAGATTCTTGTTGCCGGAGAAGGTCCGATCGTGTACGGGCACACCCATCTGAATACGACCAACATGGCCGCCCAGAAGAAGTTTTACGTCGACACGCTGGGCGGGACTCTGGCCAAGATTGGTTCCGGTGACCGTCAGCAGGAGATCATCAAGTTCCCGAATATCCTGATCTTTTTTCATCCGATGCAGGAGCCGACCGGCGGCTCGATTGGGTCAACGGTTAACCACTTCGGCTTTTCCGTTCCCGATCTCAGCTCGCTCGTGCCGAAGATCAAGGCGAACGGCTTCAAAATGATCACCGCCGAACAGGTTGCTGCGAACGTGAAAGTCACCGATGATATCGCGACCGCTAATGCAACGACGCGCGTCGCGTTTGCGCTGGGTCCCGACGATGTCAAAGTAGAACTTGTCGAAGTGAAATCGCAGACGGTGCCGGCTCAGCTGAATCACATCCACTTCTTCGGGCAGATGAACAAGGACATGCAGGCGTGGTACGCGAAGACGTTCGGCGCAACCATGGTTCCGCCTAACCCAGCGTCCGCGTTCGTGCAGGACCGGCTGCCCGGCGTGGCCCTGAACTTCACGCCGTCGCCGACGCCGACTGTCGGCACGACAGGCCGGGCGATCGATCATATCGGATTCGAGGTCAAGGATCTGGAGGCATTCACGAAGAAGCTCGAAGCGCAGGGCATCAAACTGGACCGTCCCTACACCAAGGTGCCGCAACTCGGGATTGCGATCGCGTTTATGAAAGATCCCTGGGGCACGAATATTGAAATGACGGAAGGACTCGCGAACATCAAGTAGACAAGTAGAGTGGTATTTCTGACTGCCTTCTGTTCACGGCGGCCTTCAGCTAGAGTAGTTTCAAAGAGGCGACCTTAATGAGGCTCGCGACAATCCTGTCTCCTTTGACGCTAGTCGCCCTACTGTTGCGCGGACAAGCGCCTGAGTCCAAACCCGGAAGCGTCGAAGGCACAGTGGTCAACTTCGCGACGGGTGAGCCCGTCAGGAAAGCTTCCGTCAGACTAGACAGCCAGCCCAAACCTGGTGGCACGGCTCATAACCTCGCCGTCCAGAGCGACGCAAGCGGCCGGTTTCATTTCGGTAGCGTCGAGCCGGGCCTCTACGCAGTCGGGGCGCAGCGCGACGGCTACATGAACCCGCAGGGCGGCTATGGAATTCCCGCGCCCCTCCAGGTTGCCGAAGAGCAGCACGTCTCGGGTGTCGTCGTAAAGCTGGTTCCGCTCTCGGTGCTCAGCGGCCATGTGCAAGATGAAGACGGCGCTCCCATCCCCAGCGCCGGCGTGGTTGTGTTGCGCTACTCCTATGAATCCGGGCGAAGGCGGCTCGGTTTAACCGCTCAGGAGCAGACCAACGACCTCGGCGAATTCGAGATCCTCAATGTCAGGCCCGGCCGCTACTATCTCCAAGTGGCCCCACCGCGGCGCCGAAACATCCCCGCGCATACGCGCTGGACGCGGCCGGAGGAAGCCTATCCCATCATCTTCTATCCCAATGTGCGCCAGATCTCCGAGGCCACGCCCATCGATGTCGCGCCGGACGCGCATGTCGGTAATCTCGATTTCCATCTGCGCAAAGTACCCGCCTATCACATTCGCGGGCATGTGGCCGGACAAACCGGCGGTCAGCCGCAAACGCTCGACCAGCTGATGGTGGAGGCGCCCGGAACGCGTTCTGGCGGCATCTACCAGATGGGGCTGCAGACGGACGGCAGCTTCGATATTCCTGGTGTAGCCAATGGCTTGTACGACGTCAGGTACAACCATTTACGTATTGGGAAAGGCGAAACTCCCTATCCTGCCCAATCCATCCATGTGGCCGACGCCGACATAAATGACCTGGTCTTCACGAACGATCCCAAAATAGATGTTTCCGGAACTATCTCAGTCGAAGGTCCGCGACCCGACAAACTGAACATTTACGTCGTTCTCGAACCGTCCAACAGCGGTTTTACCATGGGCGGCATGTCGGCCGCCGACGGCACCTTCCATATCGCCTCCGTGCCCATGAAGGTCTGCCATCTGGATCTCCGATTTCCGCCCGAAGGCTACCATGTAAAATCCATCCGCCTCGGCGATCGCGAAAACAAGGACGGCGATATCGACCTTTCGAATGGCGCGGACGCACCCTTAAACATCGTTCTCGCGTCAGACGGAGGCACCATCGAGGGCAAAGTCCAGACGGCCGAGGGACAGCCCGCCGCCGGAACAGAAGTCACCGTCGCGCGCTCCGATGAGTACGCCGGCCGCTCGGACCTTTTGAAACGCGCCACCACCGATGCCACCGGCAATTTCCACATCAAAGACGTGGCGCCCGGCGACTACCGCGTATACGCCTGGGAAATCGATCTGGACCAGAGCTTTCGATCCGCCGAGTTCCGCAATCTGTTCGACGGCAAGAGCGCGGCCGTGACAGTGGGACCCAACAGCAAAACTTCGGTGCAAGTGAATGTGATTAAGGCCGACGATATCACTCGCGAGCGGAGCAAGCTGCCGTGATTTCGATCTTCATCGCAATTCTCCTCGCCCAGCAGGCCTCCGCACCCCCTGCGGCGTCCACTCCGTCAAGTACGGCCGCCGCTCGCGTCGCGGGCCGCATCGTCGATTCACTCACAAGTGACGGAGTCGCGAAAGCCGCCGTGATTTTGCGTGCGCACGACCCGGAGCGCGCCTGGAGCTATGGCGATGAAACTGACGCTCAAGGACACTTCTCGATCTATGCTATTGAGCCCGGGGAATATACCATCGCAGTCGAGCGCGCCGGTTTCACCCTAGAATCCACTGGCGCCGCCGGTGCGCCCGGACCGACTGTCAAGATCGATGCCGGACAATCGCTGAACGACTTGAACCTGCGCGTTGCTCCGCTCGGCGTTATCGCCGGACAGATTGTCGACTCGGAAGGCGAACCGGCACGTGGCGCAACAGTGGGCGCGCTTCACTACGTGTACGTCAGCGGCAAGAAGCAATTGCGATCCGTAGCTACGGTCAGTTCCGGCGACCGCGGTGACTTTCGCCTCTTCGGGCTTCGCGCCGGGATTTACTACCTGAAAGCCACCGGACGCAAAGTCGCTTCCCTCGAAATACTGGACCAAGCAACAGTTACTTACTATCCCGGAACCGCAGATTCGAGCCGCGCTGCGCCCATTGAATTGCGGGCCGGCGACCAAACGCGCGGCTTTGACATACGGCTTCAGTCGAGCGGCGCGTACACCGTCCGATTCAAAGTCCCGCCCGGCATGAGACTCTCTCCAACTGAGTCTCATCTGTTCAACAGCCAGGGTTTGCTTCCAACTGAGGGGGGGACCTCACGAAACGAAGTTTTTTTCGGCAATGTTCCCCCTGGCTCTTACGAAGCCCTTTTCACCAGCCTGCAAGCCGACAAAAGCCGAAGCTACGCCCGGCGGCACGTCGAAGTCACCAACGCGGAAGTCGATGGTGGAACACTCGATTTTGTTCCCAGCGCGACGATCACAGGCACCGTACGCGTCGAAGGTGGAACTATTCCCGGCTTGGCGAAACTCAACATCCGTCTGTTATCCGAGTTTCGCGAGATACCGCAATACAACGCCAGCACCGGCATCAAGCCGGATGCATCCTTCACCTTCGAAGCAGCCGCACCAGTGGCCTACGATATCTCAATCAATCGCGTCCCTGGTGTTTACTTGAAAACGGTTCGGATGGGGGACCAGGTGCTGGCCCAGCCGCGCATCGACGCCGCGGAGAAGCTGGAACCGTTAACCGTGGTGCTCGGCGCCGATATCGGTGAACTAGAGGGAGTCGTCAAGAACTCGAAAGGTGAACTTGTCCTGCGTGCGCACGTGGACGCGATCCCGGACGGCGACCACGCCAACCGGCCGGACTTCAATCGATCCACTTTTTCCAGCGAGAAGGGCCAGTTCAAGATCGCGGATTTGCCTCCCGGCCAATACAAGATTTTTGCCTGGGAAAACGTGCCTGACGGCGCGCCACAAGATCCTGAGTTTCGCAAGCCATTCGGCAGTCAGGCAGTCGCGGTGACAATCCCGCCAAGCGCGCACGTGAATTTGAATATGACCGCGATTCCGGCTGCCGAGGTAGATCGTTCCTTACAGTGAAGGTCCCGAAAGAGGACTGGTCTCACGCCTCTGGAAGTTTCCATTCCTCGTCGAAATAGCCGGTCATCAAAACCTCGCTTTCGACCGGCGTGCCGATCGGCTGGCGCAGATGCAGTACCGCGTAATCGCCGAATCGCGGAAACAGCGTAGCATTGGTCGCCGCCAGTTCGTTTGCGTGGAAGGAGTGGCCGCTATTCAATACCACATAGCGGTGCGGCTCTAGCGGATTGGGGTAGACCATCACCAGCGTGTGCCGCTCCGCATCGAACGTCTTGCGGCCCACGGAAAGCTGACCGGCGTCCCATCGAACCGGCAATCTGCCGGCCAAGCGATTGAGGATTTGATTGCTTTGCGGATCTCCGAAAACGATCAGATGGCTTTGCGCCATATCCGCGGGCGTCACCTCCGTATCGTCTTTGATTCGGATCTGGCCGCGGAAATATTTCGCAAAATCGTTGGCGAAGCGATCCAGGATTTCCTGCGCATAGCGGCCCACAAGATCGTTGCCGGTGCGGCCGGTAGGACGAACGCACAGGAACGAGTCCATGAATGCGTCGTCGATGGGACCCTGCAAGCCGTGGCGCTTGCGAAGGCCGTTGTTGCCGCCGCTGTTGTCGGCGCCTTCCTTCCATACTCCGCCGCGCCGGGTCAGGCGCAGGTCGTTTGCTCCGGAAGATGCGATGGTCTGCCCGTCGATCTCGATTTTCTTGATGCCCGATGCATACAGCACCAGCACGCTTACGTTCTTGGTGCGTACTTGCATTGTTCCGCCCGTGCGTGAGCGCGTGGCGTCCACCTCGGCGCGCTCGTAATGCTTTTCGAGGCCGTCGACAGTCACCCAGAAGCAGCGGTGGAAGCGCGTGGTATAGGTCACGAAACGGATGTGGTCCGGCTCGATGCGGCCTCTTTTCGCTGCCGCATCCATGAATGCGTTACAGCGCTTCCTGCTCTCCGGTTCCCACGCGTGTGGAGTCTTCGGACCCACGATCATCATCATTGGCACGTCTTTCGTGACCCAATCGAGCCCCGCGGGTTGGAACGTGATGCCCGATTTAGCCAATTCCTCGCGAATGTTGGCGAGATTTGGAAGCTGGCCATCGATTTCGCCCGTATAGGCGGCCGTGGGAAGTTGAAAGCAGTTCAGCGCGTAGTCTTTCGAGTCGTAAATATGCAGGGTCTTCAATTCATGCGCCGGCAGGTTGGGCATGCGGCCGTACTGCTGCGTGTCGTTGAAGCCGGCGCCGGGTTCAATCGCCGCCCATTCATCGGGGTGCTGTAAGCCGAGATGCCACGTCCCGGAGCCGCCCATCGAGAAGCCTCGCAAGGTGATGCGATTTTCGTCCACCGGGTAATTCTTGCGGGCGGCTTCGACGCATTCGAACGCATCGGTTTCACCGGCCCATCGGTAGGCAACATTGGTGCGTCCGAAAACTTCGATCTGGAGAAAGTCGGGCGCCGGCACGGGCTGCGGCTCGTCGTTGGTGATGTGGGTTGCCGAGAGAAATTGCACCTCCACCATTCTGCGATTGGTTCCGTGAAGAAGAACGTCCATGCGTCCCGGCCGGCTTCGGTTGTAGGAGGCTGGAATGGTCGCGATGTAAGGCTGGGCGCTGCCATCCACTCGCGAACGGAAGGCGCGAATGACGCGTCCGGTCGCGGTGGTCCACGACGACGTGCCGGCAGCGAGTTCCGCGGCGCGGGCGAGGCCCAGGTCCAGCACGGCCAGCGTCTGATCGGCCGACTCTTTGCGAAAATACTCGCTGAAACGCTCGATCCATACCGAAGCTTTGTGAAAAATCTCGGCTTCTACCAATAACTCGTCCGCGATATTTTTCTTGCGAAGGTCCTGGAGGCCGGTTTCAAGAAGCGCAGTTTTTCGCCGGATCTCGGCGAGCTGTGCGGGCGAGGGAGGGAACCGCTCGCTGGGCAGCGGTTGAGGCGGAAGCACGTACTGGCCGTACCCGAGACGGCTTACCGCGGCCGCTCCCGTGAAGAGAAGAAAAGTTCGTCGATTTGAATTCATGCTGGATCCTGGCACGATGCCGCATCGAGTATTTTGACATAAGTCCATGGCCCAACGTGATAAGTGAGCGGCAGATTGCCGCGCCAATTCCTTGCTCGATTTGCGCCAAAGCAAGGAAAGCTTGTTTCGGGGTGTCTCGGTGCTTAGGGTATGAAGAACGTGCAAGTGCAGCTTTCGGAGGACTTGGTTGAGCGGCTCAATTGAACCGATCGAACCCGTCTGCCGACGCGGCCCGTTTGCTTGCATTGGAACTGTTCCGAGAAGACAAGATATCACTGGGCCGGGCGGCTGAATTATCCGAAACCCCCGTCGAAGCCTTCATGGAGTTCGCCGGACAGCGCCAAGTGCCGCTCCACTACAGCACGGCTGAACTCGAAGCGGACCGGCAGACGATGCAGCGCTTTCAGAAGTGAAAGTCGTCTCGAACGCCTCCCCGCTGATTACTCTCTCCCGGCTCGGGCACCTCGACCTACTCCTCCACTGAGGTTTACAACGAGGTGGTGATTGCCGGGGCAGGAATGCCCGGCGCGGCGGCTGTCGGCAAAGCGGATTGGATTCATGTAACGGCAGTTCAGAATGTGGAAGACTTGGCGAAAACGACCACGAAGATCGGCCTGGGCGCCGGTGAGGTGAGCGCTGTTCTTCTTGCGAAGGAACTGCATGCCGATCTCACGCTCATGCACGAATGGAGAGGACGGCGGCTCGCCATTGAGGAAGGGTTGGCGGTAGTCGGCTGCATAGGGATCTCGGAAGAACTCTATCGCCGGGGGGAAATCAAAGATTTGCGAGAGAACTATCAGGAACTTCTGCGCCAGAACATTCGCGCCGATCTGCGGACGCTGCAAAGCAGCTTGAAGCATTTCGGCCTGGCTTCCCTGTAAGCCCGAATGCCGCTCGCTTTGCGTTGCAATCCAATGACGAGGCGGGACGCCGCGTCCTGTATCCAACCGCGCACGCCGCAGGCGTCGCGGCACCATTGACGGTGCGTGAACGCGCATTTACAATCGCGGCATGCGACGAAAAGTCATCCTGGGATTCGGAATCAGCATCGACGGCTACATTGCGCGGCGGAATGGTGCGATCGATTTTCTGGTCCTGGACAAGGAAGGCGAATCCGTGATGGCGGACTTCTTTTCCAGGATCGATACGACGATCATGGGCCGGAAGACTGCCGCTGGCTGGGTGAAAATGCGCGAGAGCGGAGAGATTCCCGACATGCCGGGCATGGCCAGCTACGTAATTTCCCGGCGATGGAGGCCGGACAAACGCGAGGGATTCGAAGTGGTGAGTGGATCTCTGACAACCTTCGTGAAAAAGCTAAAACGCCGCTCGGGGAAAGACATCTATCTAGGAGGCGGCGGCGAATTGGCTCGCAGTTTCCTGCAAGAGGATTTGATCGACGAACTCTTCATCGGCGTTGGTCCCCTGCTGTTAGGCGATGGCATCCCCGCCTTCCCGGGCAAGTTCCCGCAGCGCGACTTCAAGCTGGCAGAATGCAAGTCCTACTCGAATGGATCGGTCGGGCTGCGCTATGAACGGATACGGACTAAGGCCAGGGTTCGCGGGCGCTGAGTTGTGGATGGACCGGGAGGGCGGCCTCGCCGTGAAAGCGCCGCTGATCTGCCCACGCGCGCACTATGCTACGCATCTTCACTGGTGGTTTACGGAGAGAGACGCGACTTCCAGCGCATCTCGCCTCGCCTAGGATCTGCACGAGTTCACTTACGCGAAATAGATATGACCAACCCCTCAATCAAGCACAACCAGAGCGGGCGGTCGCTCACGGACCTGGAGGAACGAGGCGGTCGAGCCGCAGAAAAGAGACACGTCCGTGGGACCGACGCAGCTTCTTGAAAGGAGTTGGTGCGCCGGGGCGGGTCTGTGTTTCGCGGAGGCTGGCGGCAATCCTACGCGCGAACCCGTAGCAGCGAATAGGACTGTCCTGGTAACCTGACCATCATTCGAGACCCAGGTTTCGGGATCTCAAGCTGCGCAGGATTGATTCGATCCGGATTCGCAATCGTATTGGAAGCTTTCAAGTCTCCGCCCGTCAGTGTGTCAAAGCCGATCACGCGGGAAGGCGCGTCGTCGTGGAAGAACAGATTCACTTCCTGTTCGCGAGCCAAATTGCGATTCAGCAGGAATAGAGCATAGTCACGTGTAGCCGGATCGAAGGTGGCGCTCACATCAACGTCGGCAATCTGATCCACCGCGTTCGATTGCACTGCCAAGTCCAGAGCCTGCCCTTTGCCATGTTGCAGCGCCCACAAATACGGATAATATATCGTCTGGCGGATCAGCCCCTGCTCATTGGTCACGATGGGTGCGATTACATTCACCAATTGCGCCAGACACGCCACCCGCACGCGATCCGAGCGGCGAATCAGCGTATTGATCAAGCCGCCTACCAGGAGCGCGTCCTCCAGATTGTATTCTTCTTCCAATAAGCGGGGAGCGATTTGCCCATGGCCGTTACCGTCGCGCTGGCGGTACCAGACGTTCCACTCATCGAAGGAAAGCCACAGGCGCTTGGAGGAACGGCTGCGTTTCTGCACGTAGTCGCAGACGCCCGCTACCTGATCGATCTGTTGCTCCATGGCGAGATTCATCGCTAGATACTTTCGCGAGTCGCCGCGGGTCTCGCCTGCCGCCGAGTTGCCGTAGTAACGATGCAGGCTGATCGCATCGACCAGCGGGTAGCATTCCTCAAGCACCTCTCGATCCCATTCGAGAAACGTCGGCATCTCGGGGCCCGAGGATCCACACGCGATCAGTTCGAGCGAAGGGTCGATCGTCCGCATTTGCCGCGCGGTGTCGATCGCCTTGTGGCCGTACTCGCGCGCGGTCATATGGCCGATTTGCCAGGGCCCGTCCATTTCGTTTCCGAGGCACCAGGAACGGACATTGTGCGGCTGTTCGAATCCGTGCTCGCGGCGAAGGTCGCTCCACTTGGTGCCGCTTGGGAAATTGCAGTACTCGACCAGGGCCGCCGTGGTTTCGGGAGTGCCCGATCCCAGGTTGGTGCCCATCAGGGCAGCGGCGCCAACCATTTTGCACCAGGCGAGAAAATCGTTGGTGCCGAACTGATTCGTCTCGATCGAGTTCCATGCTCGGTCCAGAACGCGAGGACGTTTTGCGCGAGGACCGACACCGTCCAGCCAGTTATAGCCCGAAACGAAGTTACCGCCCGGGTAACGTATGATAGGCACGCCCATCGATTTGACTTCGGCGGCCACGTCTTTGCGGTAACCCTCCGCGTCCGCCAGAGGCGATCCAGGCTCATAAATGCCCCCGTAGACGGCGCGTCCCAGGTGTTCGATGAAGCTGCCGAAAAGCCGCCGATCGATCACCGACCGGACTCGAGCGGTATCGATCACTACTCGGTTCGCAGATTGAGCCCGAAGAAGAGCCGGTGCAGATAACAAGAGGCTCGTGAAACGGCGTCGTCGCATGGGTACATTCTATACTCACAGCGGCGCCCCGCTGGGGTAGAGGTTCTGAGCGAAGAAGCTTCCCCTGGAACCCGCCATCCGCTATTCTGCCAGAGGAGCGTGAGATCCACATGAAGATTCCGGATATTTCGCGACGCCAGTTCGTGCAGGTCGCCGGAGTGACCGCCACCGCCCAGTTTCCATTGATAGGCGCGGACAGGCCAACGGCCAAGGAGGTCGTGCAGCGCGTGCAGACGGCCCTTGGTGGCCAGTGGGTGGCCGATGGCCTCGACGGCTTCAAGGCTGGAGACCAAAACATGCCAGTCAAGGGCATTGCCACGACAGCGATGGCCACAATGGATGTATTGAAGCAGGCTGTCCGTAACGGCGACAATTTCATCTTCACTCACGAACCGACATTCTTCGGCCGGCAAGATGGACCTGCCCCGCCCCGGCCCGCGGGCGGCCCTGGCGGAAGGCCAGGCGATTCTCCCGGCCTCAGCGCCGACGATCCGGTCTACTTGGCCAAGAAGGAGTTCATTGACAAGAACGGCTTGGTGGTTTTTCGACTCCATGACAACTGGCTGTCTCGCAGAAGTTCTGACATGACTGCAGGGCTTGCTGAGGCGCTCGGCTGGAGGAAGAATCGGGTCCGTCCAGACGATGGACTTTACGACATCCCTTCCGCCACCGCAGAGGAGACGGTCGCACATATCCGCGAGAAACTGAAGCTTCGCGGCGGGCTGCGCGCCGCCGGCGACCGCACCGCGACAGTCAAGCGAGTGCTGCTATTGCCCGGATTCACGACCTCTGACGTGATGAGGAAACGCTACCGAGAGGCGGACCTGACGATCACCGGAGAGGTTCGCGAGTGGGAAAACACATTCTATGCCGCTGACGTGTTCACTGCTGGCGAAAGGCGCGGCTTGGTAACCGTTGGCCGCGTCGTTTCAGTAGACCCGGGAATGCGCGTCTGCGCTGAATGGCTCAAAACGGTGGTCACAGAAGCTCCGGTGCGATGGATCTCCGCCGGGGACCTCTACTGGAGGGCTGTCTAATGACGGGGCGCGAGGTCGTTGAACAAATCAAGCAAAAAATCGGCGTGCCGTGGAGGGAGCAATCCTATCGGGATACGTTCAAGTTTGGTGATCCCGATACTCCAATTAAAGGCATCGCCACCACAATGATGGTGACCTTCGGCATGCTGAAACGAGCGAATGAAGCGGGACTGAACATGGTCATCTCGCATGAACCAACGTTTTGGAACGATCGAGATGATACGAAGGATCTGCTCAACGATCCCCTCTATCAGGCAAAGACCGGCTACATGCGGGAGAACGGCATGGTCATCTGGCGGTTCCACGACCACATGCACGCCATGGAACCGGACTATACGGTGGTCGGATCGCTGCGATCGGTTGGCGTTAAAGGCGGAGAGAACGCGGGAATGCATCCCGGCGCCCTCCCCATCCCAAGAACCACTCTGGGCGAGTTCGCTTCCCAGGCGAAGCGTCGCAGTGGGGCAAGAGCTGTGCGCTGTGTGGGCGAGCCGAAGGCGAACGTTAGCAAAGTCCTTTTGGGGCCCGGCTATGCTACGCCTAGGATGACTGTAGACACCGACATCGTGGTCGGCGGCGAACAGCAGGAAGTCGACGGACTCTTCGATAACGTCCAGTACGTGGCGGACGCCGCGTCGCTGGGTATTCCGAAAGGCCTGATCATGCTCGGACACGTGGTGTCGGAACAGGCTGGCATGGAAGATCTGGGCAAGTGGATGCAGACCTTCATCAAAGGGGTTCCGATTCAATTCGTCCCAGCCGACGAACCTTATTGGACGTAGGACGGCCAAGACTGAGACGGCGGCTCCCAGCCGATTCTAGCGCCCGACTTTCGAGCCGTTCCCCGCTCGCCGTCCATGGAGCGCCGTGACGCTGTGGATAGCGACCATGAGCTGGTGGTTTACAGAGAGCGAAACGCGACTTCCAGCGCAGCTGGCCTCGCCTAGATAGTATAGGATCTGCACCAAATCACTTACGCGAATTCGATAGGAGGATCCTATGACCAACCCCATGATCAAGCGCAACCAGAACGGGCAATCCATCCCGAGTCTAGAGGAACGAACGCAATCGAGCCGCAGAGAACCAACGCGTCAGCGGGATCGGCGCAGCTTCTTGAGGAGTGTTGGCGCGCTGGGTGCGGGTCTGTGGATTGCTCCCTCGGCGGATGCTTTCGCGCTGCCAGAGGACAAGGTTAAGATCGTCCGCTACTTCAGTAATCCCGGCGATGCCCAGGGGCGGCAGGGTCAGCCGATGGTCAACCAGTCGAGCAATGTCGTGATCATCGAGACCGAACGGGGGCGCATCGGCATCGGCGAGGGCGGCGAGCCCAGGACGATGGAAGAATGCGCCAGCATGCTGATCGGCCTGGATCCGTACCGGATCGATAACCTGTGGCAGCGTATGATGCGCGGGTATTTCTATCCGGCCGGCCGCGAAAAACTGCATTCGTTGGGCGCGCTGGATCTGGCGCTGTGGGACCTCAAGGCAAAGGCACTGGACGTGCCGGTGTGGCAGTTGTTGGGCGGCAAGTCGCGCAACTACGTGGAGTGCTACTCCACTGCGTTTCCGAGGCCGCGCAGCGGCACGTTGGAGGATGCGGCCCGCGCCTGTATGGATGCGGGCTTCCGCACCTATCGCTATGCTACCGACAACCCGCGCCAGCGCGTGGTGGATCGCTTCAAGCTGGTCCAGCAGATGCATGAGGACTGTGTGCTGCTGCACAAGGGCGCGGGCGACGGCGGGTGGGCGATCGACTTCCACACCGAGCTCGATCCGCCCGACGCGATCAACCTTGCCACGCTGCTGGAGCCCCTCCATCCCTACTTCTGCGAGGATCTCATCCGCAGTGAGGGTGTTCTGTCCTACGAGACCATCCGCGAACGCACCCGGGTGCCAATCGCGGTGGGTGAGCAGTTCGGCTACAAATGGGACATCAACACTCTGATCGAGAAGCAATTGATCGACTACGCCCGGGTGACCCTGCCCAACGTGGGCGGCATCAGCGAGTTCATGAAGATCATCGCGATGGCGGAGACACACTACGTCGGCATAATCCCGCACTTCACGGGCCCCATCGCCGAGGCCGCGCTCGTGCAGTGTCTCTCCGCCACCTCGATTACGGCATTGATGGAGATGCTGGGCGATGGCAGTCGAACCTGGCCCTACCTAACGCGCATGTACGACTTCAAGGAAGGAAAGCTGTGGCCTAACGACCGGCCCGGCCTAGGGGTCGAGGTCGATGTGAGTAAACTGACGCGAATCGGTGAATACAGCACTTATCGCGCGGGCATGTTGATGAATCAACGGCCCGATGGTTCGTTCACCAACTGGTAGGGCGGCGCTGGAATCCGGATGGCTAATGGCACGGGCGATATGCGATAAACTAGCGTGCTATGCGAAAGACCGTCGTGGTTCTGTTTCCACTTTTCTTGGGCGCTGCCGCGCTTGGGCAATCCGCCGATACCGGTTCGGCTCACAAGGCGGCCGCCACGGCTTTGCTGAACTCAAATAACGCGGGAGCCGCGCACCTGGCCTGCCCGGCTAGCATTTTCCCTCTGCCGACATCCAACCCGCCTGGCGGAGGTCCACCGAGAACCGCCGGCGCTCCGGCGGGCGGTGGTGGAGGCCGGGGCGCTGCCGGTCCACGCCCCACGCCGCCGCGGGAAACCTGGTATGCCGAAGGCGGGCAGGTATTCGACAACCTTTATTTGCTGACCACCAAGATGAACAGCGCGTGGGCGGTGAATACTTCAGAGGGGATTATTTTAATCGATACGCTGTTCGGTTACGCCGGGCAAGACGAAATTGTGGATGGACTGAAGAAGGTGGGCCTCGATCCGGCCAATATCAAGTACATCGTCGTCAGTCACGCGCATGGCGATCACGATGGCAGTGTTAAATTCTTGCAGGATACTTACCATCCGCGGATCATCATGGGCCCCAAAGACTGGGAACTGTCGGCGCGGGAAGCCGATCCGCCGCGGCATGACATGGATGCCACGGATGGGCAGAAACTGACTCTCGGCGATACCACCATTACGATCTACATCACGCCCGGTCACACTGCCGGGACCCTTTCTGTACTGGTTCCGGTGAAGGATCACGGCGAGCCGCACCTGGCAATGGAATGGGGTGGCACGGCCTTGAGCGGGAATACATCGAGGGAAATGCTGCTGTCCTATATTTCGAATGCGGGCCGCTTCCTGGATATCGTGGACGGCTCGGGCGCCGATGTCATTATCGGCAACCACACCGAATACAACGATGCGCTGGCGAGGTTTGAGCGGACGAAGGCGCGGAAGCCTGGAGAACCAAACCCTTGGGTGGTGGGTAAAGCTGAAGTCCGGAATTATCTCACTGTGGTGGAGGAATGCGCGAAGTCGTGGCTGGCGATCGGGGATGGGCGCCCCTAGGCACACTCCGCCGCACGTCAGGGCCGATCCGAAGTCTCTTCAGTGCCGCTTCGCGCGCAGACCGGAGTCTCCCTGTTTAGCCCACAGAATGGAAATCGCTACGGGTCAAGAGTGCAATTGACCCCGCGGTCAATGCGCGCTAGATGCAACGACAACGCTTCGCCCTTCGTATATCCCCAAGCGGGGTTCGCTATCGCCCCATGCCCGCGCTATTATTTCAGTGCATGGGGAAGAAAGTCATCGCGCTGCTGATAGCCGCCGCAGCGGCCCGCGCCGCCGATCTTCCCACGGGCCAGATTATCGACAGCGTAGAGTGCATCTCGGACGATACCCAGCACTATGCACTGTATCTGCCTTCCAACTACACGCCTTCCCGGCAATGGAACGTGATTCTCGCATTCGACGGGGGGGCTCGCGGGCGAGTGCCGGTGGAGCGCTATCAGCAAGCCGCCGAAAAGTACGGCTACATCGTGGCGGGTTCGCTCAACTCGCGCAACGGTCCCTGGGAAGTGAGCATGCAAGCGGCGAAAGCCATGACGGCGGACGTGAAGGCGCGATTTTCCATCGACCCCAAGCGCGTGTATACGGCAGGCATGTCCGGAGGGGCGCGCGTGGCGATGAAGATCGCGCTCGAGTCCAGACAAATCGCGGGAGTGTTTGCTTCGAGCGCTGGCTTCCCGGACGAGTTCATAGCGCGGCTTCCGTTCCCGGTATTCGGATCGGCCGGCACGGACGATTTCAATCACCTGGAGATGTACCAACTGGATCGCCGCATGACGAGCGCGCACAGGGTGCTGTACTTCGAGGGCGCGCACACCTGGTTGCCTGCGGAATTGGCTATGCAGGCGGTGGAGTGGATGGAATTGCAGGCCATGAAATCCGGCTTGCGGCCGCGTGACACGGCGCTGCTGGACTCGTGGTTCGCGACGCGGGCGGATCGGATCGACGCGCTCAAGGACAACACGGAAACGCTGCACGCGCTGATTCATCTGATTGCCGATTTTGAAGGTCTCGAGAACGTCAGCAAGTTCGCGGATCGCGCCGCCCGGCTGCTGAAGCAGCAGGACGTTCGAAACGCCTTGAGCGAGGAATCCAAGAACGAGGAGCGTGAATTGCAAGTGCAGGGCGAACTCTTTGAGCTTCGCGACCGCTGGTACAACGGGGCGAGCTTCGCGAAATTGAAAGAGCGCGTGACTACGCTGCTGGCGCAATCGAAGGCGGCGGACGATTCCGAGGACCGCCGCATCGCACGCCGCGTGCTGTCTAATTTCGCCGCGTCCTCGCGTAGTACTCGCGATCCGCAATATCAGGAACTGCTGGACGCGATCCGGCGGCCGGCGGGGAGATAGGGTTTGGCGGCCTAGCAACTACTTGAGGTGAGCCCGGTCCTTTTCGTTTTCATTGCAAACAGTCTCCAGAACGTCGCTGTCGGGTAGATTCTTTGGCTCCGCTGGCCGCTCCTGTTAGGATCGTTGGTTAGTGAAAGGATGCGCCGTCATGCGGGCACAATCCGTTTTAATCGTCTAAAATTAACTACGCCACTCACATGCCGCTCTCCGTCGGCGACAAACTCGGGCACTACGAAATCCTATCTTTGCTGGGCAAGGGCGGGATGGGAGAGGTCTACCGTGGACGCGACACCAGGCTGAAGCGCGATGTAGCAATCAAAGTGCTGCCGGAAACGTTCGCTCGCGACGCTGAGCGCATGGCGCGCTTTCAACGCGAAGCTGAGGTGCTGGCTTCCCTCAACCACGCCAACATAGCGGCCATCTATGGCGTCGAAGAGCGTGCGCTGGTCATGGAACTGGTCGAAGGCGCATCGCCTAAGGGACCGCTGCCGTTTGACGATGCCTGGAAGATCGCATCTCAGATTGCGTCTGCACTTGAATACGCCCACGACAAGGGGATCATCCATCGCGACCTGAAGCCGGCCAATATCATGGTCACGCCAGAGGGTGTGGTTAAACTGCTGGACTTCGGGCTCGCGAAGGCGTTCACGAATCGGAGAGAGGCTTCGGCTTCCGATAGTCCGGAGAACTCACCGACGCTAACCATTGGAGCCACCGAGGTCGGAGTGATTCTCGGCACTGCGGCGTACATGCCTCCCGAGCAGGCCAAGGGGAAGGCGGTGGATAAGCGCGCGGACATATGGTCGTTCGGCGTGGTGTTCTACGAGTTGCTTACGGGAGAGCGCCTGTTCAACGGTGAAGACGTATCCGACACGC
This sequence comes from Bryobacterales bacterium, assembly GCA_963779075.1. GTDB lineage: Bacteria > Acidobacteriota > Terriglobia > Bryobacterales > Bryobacteraceae > Palsa-187. Next base: position 732,084 of record CAVZWS010000001.1, on the reverse strand, counting down.
TGGCGCAGGTGCTTACCAAGGAACCGGATCTCGCCAAGGTGCCGCCGAAGGCGCGGAAGTTGCTTTCGCGGTGCTTGGAAAAGGACCCGAAGAAACGCCTGCGTGACATTGGGGAAGCAGCGTATCTCATCGATGACGCGGCTGTCGCCGCTCCGCCGCCGCCCCGGCATCGATCGTGGCTGCCCTGGTGTATCGCTGCATTCCTGCTGCTCGCGCTCATGCCCGCGAATATCCTTCATTTTCGCGAGCAGCCGCCGCAGACTCCAATCAGCGCCCGCTTTCAACTCGATGTGCCGGACGGATTCAAGGGGACGTTCCAGCTTTCCCCGGATGGACGTTACCTGGCCATGGTTGCGCAACGGAAGTTGTGGATTCGCCCTCTCAGTTCCCTTGAAGCAAAGGCCGTGGATGGCGTGGAAGACCCCAGCTACCCATTCTGGTCGCCGGACAGCGCTTCGGTCGGTTTCTTCGCGCAGGGCAAGTTAAAGAAGGTGGCCCTCGATGGCGGCGTCGTGCAGACCCTCTGCGACGCGCCCGAAGGCCGCGGCGCAGCGTGGAGCGCGGACGGGATCGTCTTTGCCGGCGGCCTACATGGTGGACTCCAGCGGGTCTCGGCTGCCGGGGGCGCAGTGACTTCCGTTACAAAGCTGCCGGGGATTTCTTCCGGCCCAGGCGGAGACGCTCATCGGTATCCGGTGTTTTTGCCCGATGGCCGCCACTTCCTGTTTGTGTACCTGGCCGGTAAACCGGAAACCGCGGGGATTTACGCCGGATCGCTCGACGGTGGCGAGCCGGTCCGCATCGCGCCAGATGTGAGCAATCCCGGATACGCGCCTGGCCCCGCTCCCAACGGCGGCGGCTATCTCCTGTTCGTCCGGGAACGCACCCTGATGGCACAACCCTTCGATGCCGGCACGCTGCGGATCACGGGTGAAATGTTTCCCGTGGTCCAGCAGGTGATTTCAGCAGGGAATACCGCCGGCTTTGCGTTTTCGGTATCGGCGAATGGAACGATGGCTTACCGGGTTGGTGAAAAGAGGAGAAACTCGGAGCTGTCCTGGTTTGACCGGACGGGGAAGCGGCTGGACGCCATGTCGAAGGCTCTTCAACTCTTCGCATTTACCCTCGCACCTGACCAGACGCGGCTTGCCGTTTCCCTTGGTGCCATCGAAAAAGGCGTCACACAGATCGATATCTGGCGGCTGGAGACGATCCGTGGTACTCCCTCGAGATTTACATACGGCCCGGCCCCGGGCTGGGGTATTTCGGTATGGTCACCCGACGGAAACCAGCTTGCTTATGCGACAGCCAATTTCGCGGGGGTAGCTTCTTATGAGATTCGCCGCAAGCCATGGAACATGGCGGGGAAGGAGGAACTCCTGCTGCGTAACAGCAGCTTAGTCTACCCCCGCGATTGGTCCCCGGACGGGAAATGGCTTCTGTATTCGGCGGACGGAGATCTGTGGCTGTTGCCGCTGGAAGGCGATCACAAGCCAATCCCATTTACGCAAACCCCAGCTTCAAATGAGGATTTTGGCCAGTTTTCTCCCGATGGCAAGTGGATCGCGTATGTGTCTAATGAATCCGGCCAGGATCAGGTTTACGTCCAGCCCATCCCCACCACCGCAGCGAAGTGGCAGCTTTCCATCGCCGGAGGTAGCTATCCGCGATGGAGGAGCGACGGCAAGGAATTATTCTTTATCGCTTCGGACGGCAAATTCATGGCGGTCCCGATCGTATCCGCCGGTGTGCGCAATGGGGCCTCTGCGGGAGCGTTTGAGCCCGGCGCTCCCCAGGTTCTGTTCGATATCGGCGATTCCTACGGATTCGGCAATGGGTTTTCCTGGCCCTATCAGCCGGGCGCGGACGGCCAGCGTTTTCTAATCGGATTGCCGTCCGGCGGCGAAAAGCCCCCGCCCATCACGATGGTCCTGAACTGGCAGGCGGGGCTGAAGAAATAAAGCAGAAGCCAGGCGAGCGTCTGATCCGCCGTTCGCAGAACTTTCTATCTGAATGTACGCTTTTCTTCGCTTGGCCCAGTAACTCAATACTTTTGAAGTGGCCGATCGAGTTCTCTTCCAGTGCGATATGACGCGGCGGTGTCGCGCCGTGTTATTCTGAAGGAGATCTTGGTAGAGGAGCGAGGGCCATGAGTAGCCCGGCGCGTGATTCCGGCGAATCCCGGAGCGCCTGGTGAAGGGGGCAGCCTTGCCGAAATCGCAGCGCGGGTGTCGAAGGATTCGGCGCGCGGCGGTTGGGGGGTCTGGTTAACACCGGCCCACTGTCATTCGGAACGTAGAAGTGTGACGGGCCGGGTGGAGCGCTATCGGGAAAACGGCAGAAGTATGAATACAGGTCCGGCCTAGCCGGGCGCCGCACACCCCGCCTCCTCCCTTCCCCAAACGTTGTGCCGGTACCTTTATGAATGCATTCGAGCTGACGCGGGCGCTGATTGATATCGATTCGGTAACGCCGAATGAAGAGCTGGTGGGCGTGTTTCTGGCGGAGTATCTGTGCGCGCTGGCGGCGCGCACCGGCGGCCACGTGGAGCGGTTGGAGGTGGAGCCGCACCGCTACAACGTGCTGGCGTATTGGGATGCGCCGGTGTTGACGTTTTCCACGCACATCGACACCGTGCCTCCGTTTTTCGCCTCGCGCGAGGACGACGAGTTCATCTGGGGGCGCGGCGCGTGCGACACCAAAGGCATCATCGCTTCGATGATTTTTGCGGTGGAGGCGCTGCTGGCGGCCGGCGAGCGTCGGATCGCGCTGCTATTCGTGGTGGGCGAGGAACGCAATAGCGCGGGTGCTTTCGCTGCATCGCGCGATACTCGCGGTAGTAAGTTTTTAGTTAACGGCGAACCGACCGAGAGCAAGCTGGTGCTGGGATCGAAAGGCGCTTTGCGCTTCGAGGTTGTGGCGCAGGGACGCATGGCGCACTCGGCGTATCCGCACCTGGGCGAATCGGCAATCGAGAAGTTATTGGATGCGCTGGAGCGCCTGCGCAAGATTCCACTGCCGGCCGATCCGATCTTGGGAGCGAGCACGCTGAATATCGGTACCATCAAAGGTGGGCGCGCGCCGAATGTGATCCCGGATCATGCTATGGCCGAAGTCTTCATTCGCCTGGTGGATGATGGCGCGGCCACGCGGCGTGCAGTGGACGAGGCCGTCGCCGGGAAGGCCGAGGCGAAGGAGATCCTGTGCATCCCGGCGGTTCATATGGGGTCGATCGAGGGTCTGGAGACCACGGTGGTCGCATATACCACGGACATCCCGGCGTTTAACGGGTCCTGGGGCACGCCGTACTTGTTCGGGCCAGGAAGTATTCACGTCGCGCACACCGACCAGGAGCGCATTGCAAAGCGTGAACTTTTGGCGGCGATTGAAACCTATCAAACGATAGCGAAACAGTTGTTACGGAGTGAGTCATGAGTGAGCAATATAGAGTCGCGATTGCGGGCGCCACGGGAGCCGTGGGCGTCGAGTTTCTGCGTCTGTTAGAGGAGCGGCATTTTCCGATTTCGAAGCTATTGCTGCTGGCGTCGGCGCGGTCGGCGGGCAAGACGATGCGGTTCAACGGGCGTGACCTGCTGGTGGAAGAGCTTACCGAGGACAGCTTCGAAAACGTCGATATCGCGTTCTTCAGCGCGGGCGGTTCGATCTCGAAGAAATACGCGCCGATCGCTGCGCGTGCAGGCGCGGTGCTGGTGGATAACTCCTCCGCCTTCCGCATGGACCCGAAGGTGCCGCTGGTAATTCCGGAGATCAATCCGGAAGCCATTGCGGGGCACGACGGCATCATCGCCAATCCGAATTGCTCGACTATTATTGCGATCGTCCCACTGTGGCCGATTTACAAGAAGAATCGCATCAAACGGCTGATTGCGGCGACTTATCAGGCGGCTTCGGGCGCGGGTGCGGCGGCGATGGAAGAGCTGCGCGAATCGACGCGGGCGCATTTGGAGGATCGCGAATATGCGAACACGGTGCTGCCCCATCCCTACGCGTTTAATTTGTTCAGCCACAACTCGAAGATCGATCCGGCGACCGGCTACAACGAAGAAGAAACCAAGATGGTCCAGGAGACCAAGAAGATTTTTGGCGACGCTGACATTCGGATCAGTGCGACCTGCGTACGCGTGCCGGTGCTGCGGGCACATTCCGAGGCTCTGACCATCGAGTGCGAGCGGCCGATTACTCCAAACGAGGTGCGCGAGATTCTGGCGGCGGCGCCGGGCGTCAAGCTCATCGACGATCCGGTAAAGAATTATTTCCCGATGCCCAAAGATGCGTCCGGTCAAGGCGATGTTCTGGTGGGCCGCATTCGCCAAGACACGAGCGACCCTAGTGGGAAGTCGATTGCGATGTTTGTGGCGGGCGATCAATTACTGAAGGGTGCGGCGCTGAATGCGGTTCAGATCGCCGAGGTAATGATTGCGAAGGGGCTGCTGCATAAAGTCACAGTGAGGGAACGCTAGCCAATGATCGTGATGAAATTCGGCGGCACCTCCGTCGAATCGGCCGAGGCTATCGAACGCATCGCGGACATCGTGCGGGAGCGTATCGCACGGCGGCCCGTAGTGGTGGTGTCGGCAATGGGCAAGACCACCAATAAGCTGCTGGCGATTGCCGATGCGGCGGTGCGGGGACAGCGCGACCAGGCGCTCGGATTGCTAGATGGGCTGTGCGAGTTCCATTGGAGAGAGTCGGAAGGCTTGGGCGTTGAGGATCAGATTGACGCACACTTTCAAGAACTGACGGAATTGGTGAAAGGAATCGCCGTAATGGGCGAAATGACGCCGCGCGCGACCGATGCGGTTTCGGCGTTTGGCGAGAGGCTTTCGAGCATCATCGTCACGGCGCGTTTTCGCAGCCTGGGAATCGACGCCGCACATTTAGATTCGCGCTCGGTGATCGTGACGGATCGCCGCCATACGCAAGCCGCACCCAATTTCACGGAAACTTACAAGCGGCTGTGCGGCACTGTTCCAGCGCTCGCGGCGAAGCACGTAGTGGTCATGGGTGGATTCATCGCATCGACGGAAGATGGTGTCACCAGCACCTTGGGGCGCGGTGGATCGGATTACACGGCGTCGATTGTCGGCGCGGGAATTGGCGCGGAGGAGATCCAGATCTGGACCGATGTCGACGGCATGCTGACCTCGGACCCCACTATCCTCCCGGGTGGCTACCGCGTGAAGCAGTGCTCCTTCGCGGAGGCCGCGGAGTTGGCGTACTTCGGCGCGAAGGTATTGCATCCGGCCACGGTGCTGCCGGCCATCGAGAAGAACATCCCGGTGCGGATTCTGAATTCGCGGCGGCCGCAGGTGGAGGGGACGCTGATCACGGCGGAGGCTCCGCGGTCGAGCAGTCCCATTCGCTCGATTGCTTGCAAGCGCAATATTACGCTGGTCAACATTGTTTCGACGCGCATGCTGATGGCGCACGGTTTCCTCAAGCGCATCTTTGAGATCTTCGATCGTTATGAGACGCCGGTCGACATGCTGGCGACCTCGGAAGTGAGCGTGTCGCTGACTATCGACAATACGTGTTCCCTGGCGGCCATTACGAAAGAGATCGAAGAGTTCGCGGAGGTGGCGGTGGAGGATAGCCAGGCCATCGTGTGCATGGTGGGCGACAACATCCGGCACACGCCGGGAGTGGCCTCGCGCGCTTTCGCTGCGCTGAAAGACATCAACGTTCGCATGATTTCGCAGGGCGCATCGCTGCTGAATATCAGCCTGGTGGTGGCGGCGGCGGACCTGAAGAGCGCGGTAGAATCGCTGCACCAGGAGTTTTTCACGAATCCCGACCCGGCGGCGTTTGAATGAAACTCGCGATCATCGGTTACGGGAAGATGGGACGGCTGATCGAGCAGCTCGCGCCGGAGTATGGGTTCACGTCGATCGTCACCCTCGATATCGGTGACGATTTCGCGAAGGCGGCGGGTGCGGATGTGGCGATTGAGTTCACGGCGCCTGAGGCGGTACCCGGCAATATCGAAAAACTGGCTGCCGATGAAGCTGCCGGTGGTGGTGGGTACCACAGGTTGGTTGAAGCACATGGACCAGGTGCGTGCGGCCGTGGAGACGAATGGCAGCGGGCTGGTGTGGAGTCCCAACTTCTCGGTGGGAGTGAATGTATTCCTGCGCGTGGTTCGCGAGGCCGCCCGGCTGCTGGCGGATGAGAAAGAATACGGCGCGTGGGCCTGGGAAATTCATCACGACACCAAGAAAGACGCGCCATCGGGCACCATGATCAAGCTGCTGGACGAAATGAGGGCGGCTGGCTTCGCTCGCAACATCGACGTGAGTTCCAACCGTGCCGGGCGGCATCCGGGGACGCATGAGATTGGCTTCGATTCGGCTGCGGATACCATCACGTTGCGGCATACCGCGCGATCGCGCGAAGGGTTCGCACGCGGGGCGCTGAAAGCGGCACAATGGGTCGTGGGCAAGCAGGGCGTGTTCGAGTTCAGCGACGTTTTATTTTCCGGGAGGTGATTTATGTTCACAGGATGCGGCACAGCGCTAGTGACTCCGTTCAAACCGGATTTGTCTTTGGATGAGGCGGCGACGCGGCGATTGATCCAGCGCCAGATTCGTGAAGGCATCGACTTTCTGGTGCCCTGCGGAACTACTGGCGAGAGCCCTACGCTGACGCGCGAAGAGCATCTGCACGTAGTCCTGATCGCGGTGGAAGAAGCTCGCAAGGCCGGGCGCAAAGTGCCGGTGCTGGCCGGTTGCGGCGGCTACAACACCGCCGAAGTGATTGAACTCGCCAAGGAACTGCAACTCCTGGGCGTCGACGGGCTGCTTTCCGTCACGCCCTATTACAACAAGGTCACGCAAGAAGGTTTGTATCGCCACTACAAAGCCATCGCCGATGCAGTGCCGCTGCCTATCGTCGTCTATAACGTTCCGGGGCGTACCGGCGTCAATGTGGAAACCGCGACTCTCAAGCGCCTCGTCGGAGATCGAGAATATTTGCGGAGTGAAGGAAGCCTCGGGCAACATCAGCCAGATCGCGGCAGTGTGCCACAACCTCCCCGATACCTTCGACATATTATCCGGCGACGATACCACCACCATCCCGCTGTGCGCGTTGGGCGGACGCGGAGTGATTTCGGTGGTCTCGAACCAGATTCCAGGAGAGATGACCAAGCTTGCGCGGCTCGCCGTAGCCGGCGATTTCGCAGGTGCGCGTGCGATACAGCGCCAATGGTTCGCCGCTGATGGAAGTGAATTTCGCGGAGTCGAATCCGATTCCCGTGAAGGCCGCCATGGCAATGATGGGCTTGTGCGAGCCGGTCTACCGCTTGCCGATGTGCCCACCGCTGCCGCAGACTCAGTCGCGGATCGAAGCAGTGCTGAAGCAGGTAGGACTGCTCGCAGGAGCGTTCGCGAGGGCCGGGAACAGAAATGCAAACTGAGATCGAACAGCTATTCGACCACAAACCACCTACTTACACGCCGGAACATTTTGACCTCTTCTATCAGTTCAAGCGCAAGCTGAATCTGGGAGAGGTGCGTGCGGCGCAACCTGATGCATCTGCGAAAAACGGCTGGCGCGTGACGCCGTGGGTAAAGAAGGGAATCCTGCTGGGGTTCCGCATGGGCATGATCGTGGATATGTCGATCGACCGCTCACGGCAGCCGTTCTTCGACAAGGCCACCTACCCGGTGCGGCAGTTCAGCGCGGATGACGGCGTGCGGATCGTGCCCGGAGGGTCCAGCATTCGCGACGGCTGTTTTATTGGGCGCGGCGTGACCTGCATGCCTCCGATGTTCGTCAACGTCGGCGCATATGTGGGCGACAATACCATGATCGATTCCCACGCTCTGGTCGGGAAGCTGCGCGCAGATCGGCGAGAATTGCCATATTTCGGCGGCGGCGCAGATCGGCGGAGTGCTGGAGCCGGTGGGCGCGATGCCGGTCATCGTCGAAAACAACGTGATGGTGGGCGGGAACTGCGGAATCTACGAGGGCACCATCGTCAAGGAGCGCGCGGTGCTGGGCAGCGGCGTGATTTTGACGCGTTCCACTCCTGTCTACGATGTGGTGCGCGGCGAAGTGCTGACCGCGAGCGATGACGACCCGCTGGTGATTCCCGAAGGCGCGGTAGTGGTGGCCGGCTCGCGGGCGATCCACAAAGGCAAAGGCCAGGAATGGGGAATTTCGCTCTACACGCCGGTGATCGTGAAGTATCGCGATTCAAAGACTGACGCCCGGGTGCAGTTGGAAGACTACCTGCGTTAGTCGACGATGGCGAAGGGGCTGGCAGCCTCTGACTCAATGGTTTCGGTTGCGCCGTCGAGGTCCAGAAATCGCGGATCGAGCAAGCGGCCGGTCTGGATGTTGCCCATGGCGGAGAGCAGCGTCTCTTTGAGATGCGGATGCTCTTTTTCGAGTTCGCCGAACATGTCGCGCAGCGTCCGGCGGACGGTGCCGGTGCGCTGGGAGCAGCCACACGGAATCACCGGCGCGCCCAGGGATGCGGCAAAGCGCGTCGTGAGGTCTTCAGTGACAAACACCAGCGGCCGAATCAGCCGGAAATCGCGCTGGCGCGAGTAGGTGATGGGCGGCAGCGCACTGATGCGCCCGGTGAAGAGCGCGTTGCGCAGGAACGATTCGCAGAAATCATCGGCGGTGTGGCCGAAGGCGATGACGTTAGCGCCCAGGCCGCGCACAATCTGATACACCGCGCGGCGGCGATAGCGGCTGCACAGATCGCAACCGTGATCCGGCTGTTCGTCGATCAAGCGGATCGAAGGGTTGTCGGTGTGATAGGTCCAATCCACGCCGCGGGCTTTCAGATACTCGCCAAACGGTTGAATCGGGCGCAGAAATTTCCCTTGCTCCACTGTGAACGCGCAAACCGTGAAGTCGATCGGAGCGCGCTCCTTTAACAGAAGCAGCGCTTCGAGCATGGTGACCGAATCTTTTCCGCCGGAAAGCGCGACGGCCACGCGATCGCCATCGCGGATCATCTTGAAGCGCGTGACGGCCTCGCCCACCTTGCGCAGCAGGGTTTTTTCGAGTTCCAAATCACTATTATAAGTGGATAGAGCGGCCGCCCCGCCTGCTACAGTGGATTTACATGACGAATCTGTACGATTTAGATCCCGGACCGGAGAGTCCGGAAGTGATTCGGATGATCGTGGAGATCCCGAAGAACTCGGCCAATAAGTACGAATACGACGGGAAGCTGGGCGTGTTCCGCCTGGACCGGCCGCTGTATTCGCCGCTGCATTATCCGGGCGATTATGGGTTCGTCCCAGGCACCATCGCCGACGATGGCGATCCGCTGGATGTGCTGACCATGATGTCGGAGCCAAGCTTCACCGGATGCCTGATCGAAGTGCGCCCGCTGGGCGTGCTGGATCTGGTCGATTCCTCCGAGCGCGATCAAAAGATTCTAGCGGTGCCCAAGAGCAGTCCGCGCTATCAGGAGATCGCAACCGTGGATCAGGTATGGCCGCACATGCGGCGCGAGATCGAGCATTTCTTCACCATCTATAAGGAGCTGGAGGGCAAGCAAACGCGTATCGACGGATGGCGCGGACCGATCCATGCGCGCAAGCTGATTCAGGATTGCCGCCAGGCCTACCTGGATGCGAAGGCGAAGGCCGCGACCGCGCGCGAATGACGCGTTAGCCCGCGCCGACGTGGGCAGTATTTAAAATTGGAAGGAGAAGAACGTGAAACACACTCTATGCAATTACACCTTCCATGCGGTCGTGCTGGGACTGGGGCTGAGTTCCACGCTCGCGATGGCCCAGAAGCGGGACGACATTCTTTCCATCCAGCGCGACGTGGCGCAGTTGCAGGATCAGATAAAACAACTGCAAGCCGGGCAGGATCAGAAGATCGCCACGCTGGAAAACTTGATCAAGCAGGCGCTGGACGAATCCAGCAAAGTTTCATCCGCCGCAGTAGCGTTACAGCGCACCCTCAGCGATCGGCTCAACGAGCAACAAGCGCGAGTGGAAGCGCCTATCGCGGCGCTAGGCACAAAGGTGGATCAATCCGGCGACGATCTGCGAGCCGCGCGCGAGACCCTGGCGGACCTCACGCGGCGGATGGCGAATCTGGACAATAAACTGGCGGATATTTCGAGCGCGGTCCGCACGCTGAGTACGCCTGCAGCGGCGCCTCCACCGCCCGGAGCAACCGATTCTCCAGCGCCTTCGGCCTCTGCCGCACCACCCGGCGTTACGGCGGAGAGTCTGTGGAAAAAGGCCGTGCGCGACTACACGGGAGCGAAAGACAAACAGGCGCTGAGCGAGTTCGCCGATTTCACAAAATATTTTCCGCAGGACACCAACGCGGCTGAAGCGCAATATTATATGGGCCTCATTTACGATCATGGCGAACAGTATGATGACGCTGCGCAAGTGTTTGAGGCGGTGGCGGAGCGGTATCCGGACAGTCGCCAAGGCGGCCGACGCGATGTATATGAAGGGCGTCGAGTACCAAAAGGCCAAGAGTGACAAGAAGGCAATCGCGGCATACCGGGCGTTCCTGAAACAGTATCCGAACCACGCCAATGCAGCAAAAGCGAGAGCGCGCCTACGGACTCTGGTGGCGGCATCCGGCGCAGGCCCAGCCAAGAAGCGGAAATAGACTCACCAGTCATCCCGCGCGTATCCGACGCTTGGCGATGTACACTGAGGGAATGCAAAATCACAAAGTACTGCTCTCGCTGCTCGCTTGTCTGGTCGCGGTTTTTCTGGCTGTGCCGACGGGGGCTCAGACCAAGAGCACGGACAAGGCCCCGGCGAAATCTCGCGGCGCCAGCCAAAGCGGCTGCCAAATCGGGTGACCCTGCTGGATCTGAATAGCGCGACCGTCGACCAGCTTAAAGCTTTGCCGGGCATCGGGGATGTGTATTCGAAAAAGATCGTCGCGGGCCGGCCGTATCAGCGCAAGGACCAATTGGTTTCCAAAAGCATTGTTCCCCAGGCTACCTACGACAAGATCAAGGACCTGGTGATCGCCAAGCAGCCGCCGCGAAGAAGTAACACCGAATCCGGTAGATCCCCTAGACGCGCATACGGCGCTTTGCGCGTCGAGTTTGTTACCGTCAAATGAATGCTGAAACCCACCATTTTCCGCGAGTATGACATTCGCGGCATTGCTGAAACTGAACTCTTGAGTCGCCGATGTCGCCGATCTGGGCCGCGCGCTGGGAACCTACATGCTGCGCCAGAGCGGGACCGCGCATCAATCTGGGCCGCGATTGCCGCCTGAGTTCGCCGCGCTTGCATGACGCGCTGCTCGAAGGTTTGCAATCGACGGGTTGCGAGGTAACCGATATCGGCGTGGTCCCCACGCCGCTGCTGTATTTTTCGGCGGTGCATCTGGAGGCCGACGGCGCCATCATGATCACCGGCAGCCATAATCCCAGCGAATTTAACGGCTTCAAGAGCGTGTGCGGCGCGCGGCTCGCTGCATGGTGAGACCATTCAAGACATCCGCCGCCTGATCGAGGCCCGCGATTTCGCCACCGGCCACGGCACGCACCATTCGATGGACGTGATCCCGGCTTACCTGGATGAACTCTCGCCGCAATTCAATTTCGGCCGCCGCGTCAAGGTGGTGCTGGATGCGGGTAACGGGACGGCGGGTCCGGTGATCCATCAGCTTCTTGAAGCGGCTGAACGTCGAAGTCACGGAGCTGTTCTATGAAATGGACGGCCGGTTCCCGAACCATCATCCCGATCCCACGGTTCCCGCCAACCTCAAAGATTTGCGCGAGGCGGTGTTGGCGCAGAAAGCTGAGATGGGCATCGCGTTCGACGGCGATTCGGACCGCATTGGCGCGGTGGATGAAAACGGCGAAGTGATTTATGGCGACCTGCTATTGCTGATCTACGCTCGCGAGATCCTGACCCGCAAACCGGGCGCCACCTTTATCGGCGAAGTGAAGTGCTCGCAGCTTCTGTATGACGAATTGAAGCGGCTGGGCGGCAATCCGATCATGTACAAGACCGGCCATTCGCTGATCAAAGCGAAGATGAAAGAAGAGCATGCGGAACTCGCGGGCGAAATGTCCGGCCACATGTTTTTCGCCGATCGCTACTTCGGCTATGATGATGCTCTGTATGCGGCCTGCCGCCTGATCGAGATCGTTGCGAAATCCGGCAAGCCTCTTTCGGCGCAGCTAGACGGGCTGCCGAAGCTGATTTCGACGCCCGAAATCCGCGTGGATTGCTCCGACGAAACCAAGTTCGCGGTGGTGGCGCGAGTCGCCGAACAGTTTCGCAAAACGCACGAAGTCATCGACGTCGATGGCGTCCGCGTTCTGTTTGACCAAGGCTGGGGACTGCTGCGCGCGTCCAACACGCAGCCGGTTTTGGTGATGCGCTTCGAGGCCGCGAGCGAAGAGCTGCTGGCGCGCTACCAGGCTGAGGTTGAGGCCGCGCTGGCGCAGGCGAAGCAGGCTGCGGCTTAGCGTGAACCGCGGCGAAACACTAACACCGCGTTCAATCCACCGAAGGCGAAGGAGTTGGAGAGCGCCCATTCGATGCTGGCCGCGCGCGCGGTATTGGGAACCACGTCCAGCGCGCAATCCGGATCGGCTTCCGTAAAATTGGCGGTGGGCGGAATCAGCCCGTCGTCGAGAGCCATGAGCGTCGCCGCCGCTTCCAGCGCTCCCGCTGCGCCGAGCGCATGTCCGTGCATGGACTTGGTGGAACTCACCTGCAATTTATCTGCGTGAGCCCCGAAAACTTCGCGAATGGCTTGCGTTTCGGTGACGTCGTTGGCCAGTGTGCCGGTGCCGTGCGCGTTGATATAGCCGATCGCGGCGGGATCGACGGCCGCGTCCTCCAGCGCCGATCGCATGGCGCGCGCCGCTCCTTCAGCCAGCGGCTGCGTCAAATGATAAGCGTCCGAGGACATGCCGAAGCCCGCGATCTCGCCCCATATTTTGGCGCCGCGTGCCTGGGCGTATCCAAGCGGTTCCATAAGCAGCATGGCCGCGCCTTCGCCCAGGATCAAGCCTTTACGATCGCGCGAAAACGGACGGCAGGTATCCGGCGCGACGATGCGCATGGCCTCCCAGGCCTTCAGGAATCCCAATGAGAAGGGTGCTTCCGATCCACCCGCGATGGCCGCGTCCACCACGCCGTTACGCACCATCCAAAACGCTTGGCCGATCGCGTGGCTGGCGGAAGCGCAGGCGGTGGAAACGGTATAGGACGGCCCCATGATTCCATACTCGCGCGCGATGCGGCTGGCGCCCGCATTGCTCATCGTGCGGGCGATGGTCAAAGGATGAATGCGCGAAGAACCTTGGGCATAGAGGCTATGGAACTCGCGGTCCTCGCTGGTCTGCCCGCCGGTAGATGTGCCGGTGACGATCGCCATGCGGGCCCTCAGTTCCGGCGTGATGTTCAGCGCGCGATCCAGTCCACCGCCTCGCGCGCGGCTATCAGTGCGAATTGCGCGAAGCGATCGAGAAGATCGGCTTCCTTCTCGTCCATGTAATCGGACGCGCGGTAGTCCGGCACTTCGGCCGCGTTTGGAAACCGCAGCGCCCCTTCCGGCACCAGCGTCATCGGCCGGATGGCGCTGCGCCCATTGCGCAGCGATTCCCAAAAGGCCGCGCGAGTCGACCCCGGGGGCTGCAATGACACCGATCCCCGTCACCGCGACCCGGCGCGTCATCCTTGAATGCGGCTTCTTTGGCGGCGACCAGCTTTTCGATCCCCTCCACCATTTCGCGCACCGACTTGATCTGCACACGCCTGGTCGTCGGGAATGGAGATGTCGAATTCGTTCTCGATGGCGAACAGGATATTCATGCCGTCGAGCGAATCGAATTTCAGCTCCGCGAAAGTCTGGTCGATGGTGATGGATTCCGGCGGCAGGTGCTGGGTCTTGGCAATCACCTGGATCGCGCGGGCGGCTAGCTCAGCGGGCATAGAATCTGACTGACGGTTTCAAACCGCAGTCCGCGCTCCTTCAATGCGGGAATCATCGTGTCGACGGCAGCAAGTGTTGTGGCGATGTCGGGGGCCGGCTCGGTAGTCCGTCCATCGTGCAGACAAAAAATATGACCATTGCGAGCGCGGTCGAGGAACAGCTTGGCGACGCGCGGCGCCGGCCACTTCCAATCGCGGCCAATGGTGCCCCACATCACGCCGAGTAACCCCAGACGCTCTTGTGCGCTTTTCAATCCAAACCATCGTACCCCATAAGGCGCGCGAAACAGGCGTGGCGTCTCGCCGGTATGGCGGACGAATCTTCTCTTGCGCCGAAGCCAGTTCGCGGTAGATGAAATCGCGCGAGCAAAAATCCAGGCGTGGATGGGAATCGGTATGATTGCCGATTTCATGGCCGGCGGCGGCGACGCTTCGGGCAATCGAGGGCAGGCGCTCCACGTTCACGCCACACATGAAGAAAGTAGCCGTAACGTCATGATACGCCAGGATTTTTAGCAGCGCGGGAGTGGACTCACTGGGGCCGTCGTCGAAAGTGAGCGCGATAGCAGGGCGAGCCCGGTTTCCGTGATACACCGAAGCTCCGAAAACGTTAGAGGAGCGACCGCGCACGGCATAAGCCAGCAGTCCCCCTGTGGCAAGCAACCCCGCCGTTCCACCAATCAGCGTCCCCTTCGGCATGAAAACATGATACCGCCGCTGACGCGCTCCCGCCCGCCGCGCTAAGGCTTGCGGGACGCAACCCAATCCGCCATCGCCGCACTCAAAGGATCGCCCGCCTGCCGTAAGCCGTCGACCGCGCCTTGCCGATCTTCGGCGGGCCGATTCTGGCTGAGCTTCCATTTTCCTTCCAGTCGCGCGATGGGAATTTCGATGCCGACAATGCCCTTCAACAGACCCTGAACGTAATCCGTAGGCGCGTCGTCGACGCTCCAGGGTTGGGTGAACCGCGCCTCGTGCAATTCCGTTAGAGCGCGGACATTGCGCTCCAGCAGGCGCGGATCTTCGTAAGTCTGAAGAGGCCCGTGCGCGTGGACCACCATGTAGTTGTAGGTGGGCACCACTTTCCCACCGGCCTCCTTGCTGGGATACCAGGAGGGCGTGATGTAGGCCGCGGGCCCTTGAAAAATCGCAAGCGCCGGAGTGTCCGAAAGTGAATCGCGCCATTGGGGGTTCATGCGTGAGAGGTGCCCGCGCAAAGTTCCCAGAGGCCCAGTGTCGGGATCGAGAATCAGCGGAACGTGATTCGCGACCAATCCCTCAGGCCCCAGCGTGACCAGCGCAGCCAGGGAATGCGCGCGAATCAATTGATGAAGCACCTCGGGCCGCTGTTCCTGAAAGTGGGGAGGATTGTACATGCGAAAGTCTGGCCGCGCCGGCCCTACCGCGGAACGAACTGGAAGTCGGAGAGGCCGATCTGGTCGCTGCCCTGCGTCAGGAATACAAATTTGCCCTGATTGAATTTTCGGCCGGGCTCCTTCCAGGTATCCAGGACCAGCCAGTTGTCGCCGTTCCGGACACGATGCACCAATTGTCCCGGCGCCACATCCACCTGAACGGTATACGACATATCTTTGTCGTTCAGACCATGCTCGAACTTTCCGCGGTCGTAAGTCTTGCCGCCTTCAATCACCTTGGAAGAAAGAACCTTGCGGTCCAACTCAAACAGGTCATAGTTCTTAGCGTCCACATACTGAACCGCCCAGCGGATACGGCCGCCACGGAACAGACTGCCGCCACGAAGCAGGCGGACAGTAAAGGTGAAGGTCCCGTTGGTAGGCAATTTGAAAGGAATGACGCCTTCGCCCTTGTGTACCCACAAGTCGCCCTGCTTGCTCCAGGCATTGGCGTCCTCGAAATCGGCCATGCCGAAAATCTTGGGTGGAGGTGGAGCGGCGGCCACCACTTTCGCCAACGCAAGCTGCAGCGAGGCGGTCTCGCCCGCGGCCACTTGCAGGCGCTCGGTCTTGTCCGTGTAACCAGCGGCGCGCGCGGTAAACACGTAGCTGCCGGCGGGCAGGTCGGTTTGATTTCCACGTAGCTCGTGGCCTTGGGTTTCGTCGGCGCGCCGGTAGACCACTTGGGCGTCGGCCGGCGTGCGGCTCAACTTCACAGTTCCAATCGCCGCAGCCAGTACTGCTTCGCCTCCCTGCACCGCCACAGCGCGTCCCGCCACGAACTGGCGCTGTATCCGCTTAGGCAGAAACTGATCCTTGCGCAACTCGATGGTGTGGTCGCCGGGAGGCACGCTGTTCGCGGCGAAGGAGCCGTCGTCGCCTACCAGGCCAAGAGACTTCTGATCCAACAGAACTTCGGCCCCCGGCGTCGCTTCACGGATTTGCAGCGTCGCAACCTGCGGCACCGGCTGCATCTTGAATTCCAGGCGAACCTCCGAGCCCTTCTTGACCTCAGCGGTTTGCGGAGCCGTCAGCTCGAATCCGTCCTTCGCCACGCGCACGTTCACATTTCCCAGCGTGGGGATTCTCAATTGACCCCGCTGGGTCTTTCGCGGATATTCCTTGCCATTAAGATACACACGCACGTTGTCTTCGGCGGTAGAAACGATGAGCGTCCCAATGTTGAGATCGGATTTCAGGAACGCAGTCAACATTGGCGCAGGACCGTAGCTTTCGGCAAGGACGTGTTGATCCTTTCCCTCTCCCACCGCGATTTGATTCACTCCTGGCCGAAAGCCGGACAAGTCCACACCCGCCGGATTCGCATCCGCCTGCGGCTGGCCATTGAGCGCCAATTTCGCGGGATTATTGGTCACCACACGCGCGTTGTTGCCCATGCTCGATACCAGAACGGCAATCAAGTTTCGCGCGCTCATTGGTCCGGCCACGGCAGGTTGCCGAGCAGCGGCGATCTCTACCGGGAACAAAGCCTCCGCGCCGTTGGATGAAACTTTCACCGTGTGTTTTCCGGGCTGCACGTTATTAATGACGAACTGGCCGTCTTGCAGTTCCGTTGGCGGCCGGTCGTCCAAGACCACTTGCCCCTGCGGCAAATCCGTAAGAATACGCAGCATCTGCGGCTGCGGTTCCAGCTTTATTGCGACAGACGCAGCCTGGGAAGCCGTAACCTTTAGGGTGGTAGCCGACGGTTGGTATCCGTCCAGAAACGCCGTCACCTGATACTCGCCGGGCGGCAGCGGCACGGAGCAATCGGAGTTGCACTTCGCTTCGCCGTTCACGCGGATCGCTGCGCCGGGGGGGGTGGTGGTCACGCGAACCACGACCGCCGCAGTCGCACGCGCCACGCGGGCCCGCTTTACCAGAACTCCCAATACTGCGCCGGCGATCAGTATACCGCAGACCGCTCCAATCAACAGCGCACTCTTCCAAGCCTTGCCCGTTCCCGGCAGCGCGGGCGGCGCAGAGACTTGCAGCGGCGGAGCAGGTTGGTCCCCCAAAACCGGTGGTGCCTGGAAGGTCGACGAGGCGGTCGGGAGGGCTGACGGGCTCGCCAGAACATCGGGAGGAGGAACCGGCAAAGGTGGAGGCGTCGACGAGGGCAAGGGCGGCGAAGGTAACGGCGGAGCGAAGTCGGCCATAACCGGAACAGCGCCCTGCATGGTCTGGCCCAACTGCTTCAGGACGGTGCCGCGCGTTACTACCCGCTGCTTGACTTCACTGGCGGCAAGCTGGACTTCGAAATCGCCCGGATACTCTTTTGCCAATTCGTCCACCCGGAAGAAAATTGGCTTAAGATCCGCCAGTTCCGTAATCTGGTCGACCTGCTGCTCTAGAAGTTGCAGTTCATTGAGTGGATTCTGGTTTTCCGGTCCCACGATGTTATCCTACCCTACGCCAGCTTTCGGCTGGTCATCGCCATCTCACGGCTGCGCGGAATACTGCTCGACCACTACTGGAAATGAGGCCCCAGCGGAGGCATTTGTTACACATACACCCATCGGACGGTGCGGTCCGGAAGTTCAGAGCCTTCTTGCCAGCAGCAGGGTCATATCGTCGGCCAGTTCGCCGTCGCCTGACCATTCGCGCACGCCTTTCCAGACCGCGTCCACAATCTGGTCCTCGTCCAGGTGCGCATGCCGGCAAACCAGTTCGGCCAAACGGTCCTCCCCGAACATCTCACCGTAGGCGTTTTCGGGCTCGCTGACGCCATCCGTGAAGAACACCAGCAGGTCCCCGGGGCGAAGCTCCAGCCGGCTCTCGGTGTAGCACGTCACAGGAAATGCGCCGACCACCATTCCGTTCACATCCAGGCGCTCTACCGAGCCTTGGCGCACCAATAGCGGCGGCAGATGACCGGCATTCGTGTAGGTGAGCACGCCGTCTGTTTCATCGAATATTCCGGCGCAGAAGCTTGCAAATTTCTCCGGCGTCGTGGAAACGTGCAACTGCTGGTTCACGCGGTCGACCAATTGCGAAACCGATACCTCCGCCCCGGCCAGTTGCGTGCGCAAGGAACTCTGCAGCGAAGCCATCAGCAGCGCCGCCGAAATTCCCTTCCCCGCTACGTCGCCCATCGCCAGCAGCACTCGACCGCCATGCAGCGGTTCATAGTCAAAATAGTCCCCCGAAACGACGCGGGCCGGACGGCACACTCCGGTCACCTGCAAGCAGGATGTCGTCAGAGGTCCGCGCGGATAAAGCCGGTTTTGAACCTCACTCGCGATCTCCATCTCGGATTGCAGGCGTTCCTTCTCCTTGGCTACCGTGAGCAGATGCTGAATGCTTCCGGTCATGCGGTTGAAGGAGTGGCTGAGCTCGGCGAGCTGGTCGTGCCCGCGGACCGGGATACGATACGAAAAATCGCCCTCGATGGCTCTCTGCGTGCCTTGATACAAACGGTGAACCGCGCCGGTCATAGAGCGGGTAAGACGCACGCCAATCACTAAGGCAACGAGCTCGACAACCACAAACAGTCCCGCGACCAGTGCCAGCATTACCAGCAGCAGGCTCTGTGCCAGATCCGCGTTGGGATCGTACATGGCCGCCACCATCACGGATGCCCGCGATCGGACCGCGACAATGAGAGCCGTTGCGCGCGCGGCGGGATGATCCCAATCCAACGCCGGCACGGCTGCGAACCAGCGCACCTCCGGATCGAAGAAATCGATCGGCGCGGGCAGGCGACTGGCGGGGACACTCCCCTGCGGCGGCAGCGACAATCTCTGGCCTGGAACTCCAGGCAGCGTTCCGAAGCCGATCTGTCCGATCGGGGGCGCGAGCGCGCTCAGAAACTCGGGAGTCAGAGGTGTGGTACTGGTGACATCCCCGCTCGGAGTCTGCTCATGGCTCCACAAGAAATATTGGTCACCTCGCCGGATGACGCCTTGGACATTCCCCCAGCCTGGCGTGGGCGCTGGCAGCACAACGCCGGGCGGGTAGCGAGTTTCGCGGCCGGATTCGCGCAGCAGCACGGCGATGCCGGGATAGCGATTGCGATAAACCGGGTCGATGCGGCGATCCGCGGCGCTGGACTTGGCGAGGCTCTCGCCCAGTAGCCGGAGGTTTTCAATGCGGCGGTCGAGTTCGCTTGTAACCAGATACACCGCCAATTGGCTGACTACGGCCCGCGCCGCGAGCACCGCCAACGTGCCGATCAGCAGAATCGGAACCACCGCCATGAACAAGTAGGCCGCCAGCAGACGGTTGCGCAGCCGCCAGATGCCCCGGCGCACGGCGAGACGCATCAGGCGGAATGCTAGCCAGACGCCCGCCACGTACACGGCCAGATTCAAAAGCTGAGATTCTTGCAGCCCCAGCCGTGCCGAGACAAATCGGGCGGTAAGCAATAGCAGGAATACCAGCCCCACCCATCCAATGGCCCGGCGAATCGAGTGCAGGCGGGAGAGCATCGGCCCTACACCTGCGATTTGGCGATGCCCGGCAGGTCCTGTTCGTCCTGCAAATAGTACCTGGTCAATCCGGATTCCAGTTCCTGAAACGCCGTGTCGACGTCATCGGCAAACTGGAACAAGTTCAAATCGTCCGCCGAAATCATTCCATGGCGCACCAGAGCGTCGAAGTTGATTACCTCTTTCCAGAACGAAGTCCCGTAGAGGATCACCACCATCCGCTTCATAAGCTTCTGGGTCTGCACCAGGGTGAGGATCTCCGTTAATTCGTCGAGGGTTCCGAAGCCGCCCGGGAAGACGACAAGCGCCTTGGCCAGATAGGCGAACCAGAACTTGCGCATGAAGAAATAGTGAAATTCGAAGTTGAGTTCCGGCGTGACGAACGGATTGGGGCGCTGTTCAAAGGGAAGGCCGATGTTCAGTCCCACGGTCTTGCCTCCGGCGTCGCAGGCGCCACGGTTGGCCGCTTCCATGATGCCAGGACCGCCGCCGCTGCACACCACGAAACGGCGCGTGGAATCCGGCAGTCCGTCAGACCAGGCCGTCAGACGGCGCGCCAGTTCCCTTGCTTCGTTGTAGTAGCGGCCCAACGGACCCATTTCCATCAACCGGGCCGAACCGAAAAAGACCACTGTGTCGTGAACCCGCGCTCTTCGAAAGTGCGCGAGCGGATAGAGATATTCACTGAGAATTCGCATCGAGCGGCCGTCCGGCCCATCGACGAACTCTGGGTTACGGTACGCCAGGGGCAAGTGCCCTTCATAATCTTGATGTCTGGGCATATTAGTTTTTCGCCGGCTCTTCCGTAGTGCGGATGCGACGCTCCAATTGTCGCACCGTCTTCAGGATTTCCGGCAGCTTCTGAAACGCTGTGATGGCGCGCAACCATTCGCGGGCGTCGAACGCCGGTGAGCCGCTGATCACTGACCCCGAAGCGACATCGCCGCCCACGCCGCTCTGCGCATAAACCACCGCATCGTCGTGTATCGTCAAGTGCCCCGAAATGCCTACTTGTCCCGCAAGTAAGACATTCTTCTCGAGCACGCTGGATCCGGCAAGTCCAGTCTGCGCGCAAATAATGTTGTCCTCGCCGACCACGCAAGCATGCCCCACCTGGACCAGGCTGTCGATCTTCGCGCCGCGTTTCACGCGGGTCTCACCCATCGTCGCGCGATCGACCGACGTGAGAGTCTGGATCTCGACGTCGTCTTCGATCACCGTAATGCCGCTTTGGACGATCTTATAATGCGTACCGTCTGAGCGCTTCGCGAAACCGAAACCGTCGCCGCCGACCACTACGCCATTCTGCAGCATGACGCGATTCCCGATGCGGCAGAACTCACGCACCACCGCGTGGGAATGGGCGTAAAAATCGTCGCCTATGACAGCGCCGTCGTAAACCACAACGTGCGGCTGCAGCACTGCATTGCGGCCCAGCGTGGCGTTCTCGCCGACTACAACGTAGGGGCCGATAGCAGCGTTTTCGCCGATGCGCGCCGATGCAGCGATCGACGCCGTCGAGTGAATCCCCGCCGGCGGCCGCGGAGGACGATAGAACAGTTCCAGCGCGCGCGCGAAGTCGAGATAGGGATTGGCGGAGATCAATTGCGCAGGCGCAATCCCATCCATCGGTTTGGTGACCAGAATAGCGCCGGCGCGCGTTTGCTTTACCTTGTGCGCGTACTTGGGATTGGCGAGGAATGTGAGCTGATCCTGCGCCGCTTGTTCCATGCCAGCCACGCCCGTAATTTCAAGACCGCCGTCAATGTTGCCTTCGAGGCCGCCTCCGTCGCGGGCGCGCGTGAGGATCTCGCAGCCCAGGGACAACGCCAAATCGCGAAGTTTCATTCTTATAGGTTACGGCGGAGGGAGGACGCGTAAAACACGCGCTCTGGGCAACGCGGATTGTACCCGGCGCGTGGCAAAATGGGACATGCCTGAAAGTCTGGCAAAATCCTTCGAGCAAGTCCTCTCCTATGAATACGTCAACCTGCGTGTCCTGACCAACGAGCAAGCGGCCATGCGCCCGGCAGGC
Organism: Bryobacterales bacterium; assembly: GCA_963779075.1. Lineage (GTDB taxonomy): Bacteria > Acidobacteriota > Terriglobia > Bryobacterales > Bryobacteraceae > Palsa-187. The sequence goes on along the minus strand of CAVZWS010000001.1, from coordinate 710,270 downwards.
GCCGATTCCTGGTCGCGCAAGGAAGAGCTGGGCCACCTGATCGACTCGGCCGTCAATAATCATGTGCGCTTCGCGGCAGCCTCGCTCCAAACCGAGTTCAGCGGACCCACCTACGAGCAGGACGGCTGGGTTCGGGCCCACGGCTATCACGAGATGCCCTGGTTATCGCTCCTCGATACCTGGCGGCAGCACAATGAATTGTTGCTGCGTTTGGTCAAACGGATTCCCGAAGAGCGCCTCACGGTGTCATGCCGTATCGGTTCCGCCGATCCCGTCACGTTACGATTCCTGATTGAAGATTACGTACTGCACATGCAGCATCATCTGGACCACATCCTGTGCCGCGAGAAGGTGACACAATACCCCGGCGCAGCCGCGGGAATTTGAGATGGCCTGGCAAATACAATCGCCGCGGCCACCGCTCGGGAATCGTTCTGGTTTCCGGCAAAATAGTGAGGTGACCACTTCGGCTCTGAACCATGCTGGCCGGCATCTCATTGAAGTGTTCCTATACCTGCAAGTGCTGGACATTCTAACCACGCTGATCGGCTTCAACCTGGGCAACAGGGAGGCCAGCCCCTTCGTGCGGCTGATGGTTCACTGGGGACCTTTCACCGGATTGGTGCTGTCAAAGATTTTGGCCGCAGGTCTCGCGTTCACCTGCCTATTGCTGCGCAGGAGGAAATTGATTCTCTGGATCAATTATTGGTATGCGGCAGTGATCGTCTGGAACCTCTATACGACACTGCGCGTACTCCACACATGAGCGCAGCTCCGGCCGGCGCTACTTGAGTATCGTCCGGCGATGGCTGCTGGCATCGCTCATGGCACAGCCTCGGCCGCAACCTGGTCTCGCCCCGATCAAGTGATTCGGACCCTGGTTGGCAGTCTCTGGATAACTTCCTAGGGCTGACCAGGAGGCCGGTAGCCGACCTTAACACCGAGGGCTTTATCGGCTTCCTCAACTGTAAGTAAAGGCGTAATCCTCCCGCGCACCATGCCGCTGGCGGCCACCGTCATTCCCAAGCCGGCCGCGGATACGTTATTTGGAAGATCCATAATGAGGACGACATCGTCTTTCCCGAAGCAGTAGTAAAACGACTCTACCTTTCCACCCAGCGCTGCAATCGCGGATTCGATGGCCTTACGGCGTCCCGAGGCCGTTTCTTTCAGCAATCCGCGCACACCTTCCAGCGTGTAACTGGCTTGATACATGTATTTCGCCATGAACTCTCCTAATCGGAGCAGTGTATCAACCGGCGAACCTAAGAGCAACCAAACCCGTGCCTCGTGCCCCGCGACGACGGTCACTCCTGGGCAGAGGTTACGCGATCGGCCTCCGGCAGCCGGTCGCTATCGCGCGCGAACCACACATAGAGCGATGGCAGCAGGAAGATGCTCATCATTAGGACCGCCATCAGCCCGCCCACGATCACGATCGCGAAAGGTCGCTGCGAGTCCGAGCCAATCCCGTGCGAGGTCGCCGCCGGCACGAGGCCGAGCGACGCCACCAGCATGGTCATGAGAATCGGGCGAAAGCGCTGAATGGCGCCGTCACGCGCCGCTTGCAGTGCCGGATATCCGCGAGCGCGCAACTGATTCATATACTCCACCAGAATCACGCCGGTTTGTACCGAGACGCCAAACAGCGCCAGGAAACCGACGCCTGAGGACACGCTGAAGTTGGTGTGCGTGAAGTACATCGCGAGGATTCCGCCCACCGGCGCCATCGCGACGTTCATCAGCACCAGCGAAGCCCACTTCATGCTGGAAAACATGGAGTAGAGGATCAAGAAAATCAGCAGCAGCGTGAGTGGAATGATCACCGCCAACCTGCGCGCCGAACGCTTCTGCGATTCATACTCGCCGGCCCATTCCAGCCGGTATCCAGGCGGTAATTTGACCTTGGTTTCCACCGTCTTGATGGCTTCCTCCACCGTGCTTCCCAAATCGCGGCCGCGAACGCCGTACTTGATGGCGACATAACGCGAGTTCCCTTCCCTATACACTTCGGAAGCCCCGTCTTTCATGCTGATGGTGCAGAGCTGGCCCAAGGACACGCGTTCGCCGGATGGCGCCAGCAGCCGTATGTTCTCAATCTGCTCGATAGTGCTGCGATATTGCGGCTGATAGCGCACTACTAAGTCATAGCGTTCCTCGCCCTTGAGCACCTGCGAGACGGCCTTGCCGCCCACCGCGGTTTCGATCGCGTCCTGAATGTCCGAGACATTGATACCGAAGCGATCCGCCTTGGTGCGATCGATCACCAGATTCAAGTTAGGCTGGCCGATCACGCGGAACAAACCCAGTCCTTCAACGCCGCGGATCTTGCTCATCGCTGCGACAATCTCGTCGCCCTTCTGTTCCAGCAGCGGCAGATCGGTGCCATAAATCTTGACAGCCAGTTCACCCTTCACGCCGCTGACGGCTTCCTCCATGTTGTCGGAAATCGGCTGCGAAAAATTCCAGGTGACTCCGGGAAATTGCTCGGCTTCCTTGCCTAGCGACTCAATCAGCTTGTCTTTGTCCTGGTGAAATAGCGGACGCCACTGGTCTTTCGGCTTTAGATCGACAAAGTATTCGGTATTGAAGAAGCCGGTGGTGTCGGTGCCATCGTCCGGGCGGCCCACCTGGCTCACCACCTGCGTCACCTCTGGAAACTTTGCGAACATTACCCGCGCTTGGTTCATGATCCGAGTCCCTTCGGTGGGGCCGGTGCTGGGCGCGAGCGATCCGCGAGCCCAGATGGCGCCTTCATCCAGGTGCGGCAGGAATTCCGAGCCGATGTCGCGCGCCAGCAACAACACGCCACCCAGACTAGCCAAAGCCAGGCCCGCCGTGATCCAGCGCCATCGAATCGCCAAGTCGAGCCCCCACGCGTACATGCGCGTGAGCAATTCCATCAGCGGGTTGTGCCACTCTTTGGTTCCCTTGGGATACACGAGACTCGCCAGAACCGGCGTCAGGAACATCGAAAACAGCAGCGCTCCTAACAGCGCGAATGCCACCGTCCACGCCATCGGCCGAAACAGCCGGCCTTCCACGCGTTGCAGCGTAAAGATGGGGAGATACGCAGTGATGATGATGGCGATCGAAAAGAATACCGGGCGTTGGACTTCGCGCGCGGCCCGGCGAATCTTGTGCGCGACACTTTCCTCTTCTTCGCCGAGATTCGCCGGCTGACTCAACAGCCGCACGATGTTCTCCACCATCACCACCGCGCCTTCGACGATCATGCCGAAATCCAGCGCGCCCAACGACAGCAGATTCGCAGGAATGTGACGCAGGTCCAGACAAATCGCCGCGAACAACAGGGAGAACGGAATGGTAAGCGTCACGATCAGCGCCCCGCGCAGATTCCCCAAGAACACAAATAGGATGACGGACACCAGAATGATGCCTTCGGTCAGGTTGTGCAGCACCGTGTGAGTCGTCAGATGCATCAGATCGCTGCGATCCAGATGCGGAACGATCTTGACTCCCGGCGGCAAGAAGTGATGGTTGAGGAAATCGACTTTCTCGTGCAGCGCCACCAGCACGGCGTCGGCGTCAGCTCCTTTGCGCAGCAAAACGATCCCCGAAACAACGTCGGGATTGTCGATCACTTTGCCGGGCTCCGGATGGATCGCTTTTCCCACCTGTCCCAAACGGATCTTCGGTCCCTGTTCTGCTATTCCGACGTCCCGGACCCGCACCGGGATTCCGCCCTGGGTCTTGAGGACAATGTCGCCCATATCATGCGAGTTTTCGACCAATCCCACCGCGCGCACGTTAATCGCCTGCTCGCCGCGCTCGATGAAGCTGCCGCCGGCGTTGGTGTTGTTGTTGGCCAGCGCCTGCTCCACCTGGCCGATGTTTAATCCGTAGGCGATGAGTTTGTTGGGATCGATATTCACCTGGTATTCGCGAGTAGTGCCGCCGAAGACCGCCACGTCGATCACGTCCGGCACGGACTTCAACTGTTTGGTCAGAACCCAATCTTGCAGCGACTTCAGATTCATCACGTCGTAGGACGGATTGGTGCTTTCGAGCGTAAAGAAATAGATCTGGCCGACGGGGCTGTAGTCGGGCCCGATGGTGGGCTGAAGACCAGCCGGCAGGTTCAATTGCGAGAGCTTTTCGAGGACTTTCTGCCGGTTCAGGTCATTGCTCGAACCATCGTCGAACACCATCATTACGCTGGAAAGCCCGAACAACGAAACCGAGCGCAGCGCCGTCAACTGCGGGAGGCCGTTCATCTGTGCCTCGATGGGAATAGAGACTTGCTGCTCCACCTCTTCCGCGGCGCGGCCGGGCCATTGGGTGATCACCTGGACGTAGTTGTTGGCAACGTCGGGATACGCCTCCACCGGCAGACTCTTGAACGAAAAGGCGCCCCAAATCAACAGCACGATTCCGACACACAGAACCAGGAAGCGATTGCGCAGCGCAAAATCGACGGACGCCTGAATCACTGACTACTCCTTCTTGGCTTCGCGATCGAATAACAGAGCGTCACTCACTACCTGCTCCCCGGCACTCAGGCCGCTAAATATTTGCTCGGTTCCGTCACTGTTGATCGCGCCCGCGTGGACTTCCTTGCGGCGAAACTGATTTCCATCGGCCTTTACGAAAACCCAATCGCGATCCTGCAATCGCAATACCGCGTTTGCCGGAACCACGATTCGCATCTGCGAGCCCTGTGACTGGAAGTGCACCGTCGCAAACATATTGGGGCGCAGCAGGCCGTGGTCGTTCGGTAATTCGATTCGCACTTTGGCGCTGCGCGTCGTGGGATCCAGCAGCTTTCCGATGTTCGTGATGCGCCCGCTCAGCTTGCGGCCCGGATACGCATTCAATTCGATCTGCGCCCGATCTCCGACATGCACCTGCGCGAGATCGTTTTCGTAGACGTCGCAAATGACCCAGACCTGTGACAAATCGGCAATGGTGAACAGGTTCGGCGAGCTATCCAGCGACTTGACGCCCGCCGCCGCCGTCACATTTTGTTCCACGATGGTGCCGGAGACCGGCGCCCGCACTTCAATGACAGCCGAGGGGCGCTGCGGATCTCCGCCCAGGATGCGAATATGATCCAAAGCGGTTTGCGTATCCACTTTGCCTTTTTCATAGCTTTCTACCGCGACTTCCAGATCTTTCTGGGCCAGCGCGCCGTGAGAAGACAGGAGCTGCGCACGTTCTGACTGGGTCTTGGCAAGCGCTTCGTCGGCCTGAAACTTCTTGTAATCCGAAAATGCCTGCGACATGTCCGAGCTGTTGATGGTCAACAGCAGTTGCCCTTTTTGGACGTCATCGCCCAGGCGCGCGTGAATGTCGATCACGCGTCCAGCCGAGAGCGCATTCACCGGTACCGTCCGGCTGACATCCGGCGCCACCGAGCCATTGGCGATCACCTCGCTCACTTCGGCGCGGCTAGTGGCAGTTACCAGATGGAACCGCTCGGGCTTGTCGGGAGTAATTAAATTGGGATCGGGTGCCTGCTCCACCGTGACCGCCGGCGCGATGTTTGAAACCGCATCGACCTTCTGGTTGCTGCAGCCCGTTATGGCCACTAGCCCGATCACAGCGAGATACGTAAGACGATCTGGCCTCACGGAATCACCTCCTTGCCCACGGCCAGATTCATTTGGCCGGCGGCGGTCATGTACGAGCCCACCAGATTCAGATAGCTCAGTTGAATATTTCGGTAATCGTTCTGCGCGCTCAGGAAATCCAGCAGCGACGCGCCGCCGTTTTGATACGCGAAAGAAATCGTGTTCCGCACCTTGGCGGCTTGCGCTAAGTATTTATCTTTATACGGCCGCAATAACGCGACATTGCTCGCGATGGTCGCGTAGGCCGAGTCAACGTCGCTGAACACCTGTGCGCGATTGGCGTCGGCCATAGCTTCATTACGAGCGATATCGAGCTCGGTGCGCATCTTCTCTCCCTGATTTTTATCGTGAATGCGCAGCGGGATGCTGACACTGGCCCCAATCGTATTGAAGTCATACGGGTTGTTGAAGGAAGGATTATGCGTCCACCATCCGCTGAATGTCGGATCGGCGGATCCGTTCGCCACCGCGAGCTGATGGTCGGTTTTTGCTTTGTCGACCGCTTGCAATGCAGCCCGCAGGTCGGGCCGCGCGTCCAGCGCCATCGCGCGGAACTCCTCGAGCGGCATGATCTGCTCGTTAAACTCGAAATTTCCATTCACGTCGAACTTCTCGATAGGCGTGCGTTCGTTCAGCAAACTCAAGAGCTGGATTTTAGCGGTTCGCAGGCTCACATCGGCGTTCTGTAAATCGGATTCATACTGCACACGCTGCAGTTCCAGACGTCCCAGGTCTACCTCGGAAATATCGCCGGCCTGCTGGCGCGTGCGATTCACTTCGAGCACGCGGTCGTAGTATGCGAGATTGTCCTGCGCCACGCGCAAGATTTCCTTGGCATGCAGGATGTTCACAAACGCGCTGCGCAGATTGAAGAGCAGCGTTCGGTCCTGATCTTCGAGCGTGGAGGATGCAATGGCGGTGGCGCCGCGCGCGCTGTCGCGCCGCAATTCCCGCTTGTGCTCGCGCTCATGCAGATAGCTGACGCTGGGCGAAAACTGGGTCCCGGCGAAGGGACGGTAAACTCCCCGATAGGGAGTGAGTTGCGTTCCATCCGTCGACACGGTCAGATCCGGGTTCGGACGCAAATACGCCGTGATCTCCTGCGCCTTGGATTCATCGACCCCCACCCGGCTCGCGGCCAAGTTCGGATTTTGCGCTCGGAAACGCTCGCGAACCTGCTCCCATGTCAATACGGTCTGGGCGTGCGCCGCCGAGACGATCAACAGAAAACCGGCGAGCGCCCGCCCCAAAAGGCGTGGCATTCTTCCCTCCTAAATCACTTTTTGGATGTTTGGAAAAGTTAGAGCGAAGCTGCGAGGGAAGCCGGAGGCGCGCGGCCGGCGCAAGACGGGAGAAAACGGTCTAAGCTATCCGGATGAATAGCCAAGGCCAGTGAGAACACGCATAGAGCGATCGCTAGCGCCAGCACAGCGCTGATCTGAGCCGACTCCAGCACCTCCAGGAGACCGACCAGAATCGCCAGCATTTCAGTGCTGGAATGCTGAGCGCTCCAGGAAGAATGTCCGGATCTGTCCGCCGAGGCTTGCGCGTTCAGCAGCGCCAGCCGCACGGAATCGTCGCTAGCGGAGACGCAGGGAAACAACGAAACCAAGGCCAGGGCCAAGGCTAGACCGCGGCCCATTACCAGCCGGCGGCTGGACACCCCGCGGTGCCTGGTGGACAGCAGGAACCAAGTGAAGGCGGTGACGCACAACGCCAGCCATGCGAGATTCAACAAAGAATTCGCGTATTCCATCTATTTTGAGTATACCCACACGGCAGCGCGATCTCCATGGGCGGCGACGCTCTGCCGAATGAGACGTTCGAGATGGTGGGGCCGTTACTGGCCGAAGTATCCGGCGGCGAGTTCCGGCTTTTGTTCCAGCGCCTGACGCCAGAATTCACGGGCCTCGTCCGGCTTACCCTGCGCCTTCAGCGCATGGCCCAGGTTGAGCAGCGCTTCCGGGAAGTTGGGACGGTCCGAAAGAGCTTCCTGGTAGAGGCGGACGGCGTCCTCCACCTGGCCGGATTTCTGCAGCAGCAGGCCAGTGTTATAGAACAATTCTGGAGTCCGCTCGCCGGCCTCGATGAGCTTCGCTTGCAGGTCAAGCGCCTTATCCAGATCCTCGCGCTCCACCGCCAAAGCGGCCAAGCCGCGCAGAGCGTCGATAGACTTCGGATCGGATGCGAGCACCGCCTCAAACGCCTTGGCGGCGCCGTCGCGGTCTCCCAGATTCCAAGCACACAGGCCTAAATTGAGCTGGGCCTCAGGCCACGCCGCGCGTTTGCGGACACAGGACTGGAAGGCCTCGGCTCCGCCGCGGAAGTCGTTGCGCGCCAGGCGAAGATAGCCCAGCCGGAACCACGCGTCTTCCCAATCGGGATTGCGCGAGAGTAGCTTCACGTACAGCCTCTCGGCCTCTTCCTTTTCGCCTTGCTGCTCGATGACGCTCGCCAGATTATAGATCACATCGCCCTGATCGGGAGCGATCTGCAGAGCCCGTTCATACCCTTCCCGCGCGCCTTTTAGGTCGCCCGACTCCTGCTTCACGATTCCCAAATTCACATGCGCCTGCTTGGCGTCCGGACGAATGCGCACCGCTTCGCCATAGGCCTTGGCGGCTTCCGGCAAATGATTGCGCTTCTGCTCGGCCACGCCCAGATTGAACCAGCGTTCAAAGTGATCCGGCGTGAACTCCACCAGCTTGGCGCACAGTTGCGCGGCGGCCTCGAAATCGCCTGACTGGAACGCGCAGGTCGCCAGCCCCTCCAACGCGGTCTGCGAATGCGGACGCAGCGCCAGCAGCAGTTCGGAGTATTTCTGGATGGCATCGTGGTCCTTGCGGGCCATGCCGATGGTGACCAGGTTCACCAGGCATTCCTCGGACTGCGGGTTCTTTCCCAACAGTTGCAGATAGAGCACCGTGGCTTCATCGAACTTCCACAGCAATTGGAGCGCGACCGCCTTACCGAAAAGCGCCGTCTCGTGGGCCGGCGTGCGCGCCAGCACGCGATCGAAGCAGATGATGGCCGGCTCCGGCTTTTCCTGGTGCAACAGGCAGATTCCCAGGCCCAATTGCGCTTCGTTGCGATTGGGATCGGCGTCCAGCGCCTTCTGGAACGCTTCGGTGGCTTCGTTCCAGCGGCCAAGCTTCTCGCAGCAGATACCCAGGTTGAAGTGGGCGGTGGTGTGCCGCGGCGCCAGCGTCAGCAGCTTTTCATAGCTCTTGATGGCGTCTTCATACTGCTCCAGCTCGTACTGGAGGTGCCCCTTGGCGGCATAAATCTCCGCGCTCTCTTCGCCGTTTTCCAGCGCCGTGTTCAGTTCCTTCAGCGCATCTTTGTGTTTGCCTTCAAGGTGCAACGACACCGCCCGCGCTAGCGCGGGAGAGACTGTCTTGCCGCCGTCATTGGGCTGCGCCGCCGCTTTCGGTTCGGTCTTGCGTGCTGCACTCATAATTACCAGCTCCCGTTGGTTGTTGGAATGTTGTAGGGCGCCAGGTACGCGCAGAGGCGTCCCAGCATATCGTATTGATGTGTGACCTGCAGCCAGCGCACCCGGCTTCTTCGCCGTGCGCGGCGAAGAACCCGACGCCGCCGCTCTTCAGCCGCGGCTCGGTCCAATTGTCGACCACCGTGTCTTGCATCGACAGCAGGAAGGTGTCGTCATGCACATTCAGGGTCACGCGATAGAGCATGTCGGGACGGGCGTTGATGGACGCCACCGTATCCACGCGGGTTTGGGCTTTGCCGTCGATCACTGCATAGCGAGTGATCCCCATGGTTGGAAGCGGACCCGACTTGGTCATCACCAGCTTCACCACGTAGTAGTTATCGAAGTCCTTCGCGCGGACCACCCAGCTCAGGGCTTTCTTGTCGATGAGGCCCAGAAACTCCATGTCGTAATCGCGCAATCCCAGGGATGGCCGGTAAAGGGCCAGTGTTCCTGGTTTGACGAAACCGTTTTCGTCGAAAGACCAGCCGGTCGAAAGATCGCCGCGGGTTTGCCAATCGTCCAGACCGGAGCGGAAGTCTTCGTTCAGCGCCACCGCGGCGCGCTCCGCCACGCTGTTGCGCACATTCACGAATTGTGCCCGGAGTCCATCGCCCAGATTCTTCGAAATACCTTCGGTCGAAGCCGGCGCCGTGACTCGAACCTTGGGCAGCGACGGACGCAGCGCCAATCCCAGAAAAATCGGAATCGCAATCGCCAGCAGTTTCAGATCCCGCGGGGCGTGTTGCCAGAAATCCGCAGCGTGAGTCCATGCAGGCTTTCCGTCCTGCGCGTTGGCGAAGGTTTGCGTCCAGCCTGCCAGGAATCCCTGCCGCAGCGGTGTGGCCGAGCCATCGAGCGGCTCCCACTTTCCCACCGGGTTCATCGGCGCATTCTCGGCGTAGATGTGAGCGACGGCTCCGGTCTCAGGCCGTGGCGCGGATGGCGCGCACGGTGTCGCCGCAAAGGCCAAAGGCCGAATCCCCGCCATCGCCAGATTCAGCGGTTTTTTGACCTGGCCATCCGGCACAGCCACGATTCGGAGATCGTTGCGCAGCGGCCAATGCTTCGGCCGAGCCTGCCGGCAGCGTGTTTCCCGCCGCACTCTGAACCGGATATTGGCAAGGCCCGGCGATGCCTAGACCCAATGCGAGTGATTGGGTGGCCAGTTGCTTTACCGGCGCTGGAACGATCGAGATCTCATTGCCGACTCCCGAACGCTGCGCCGCACCAGCCTGCTGAATGGGGCCCGGCTGGCTGTGAACATCGTAGCGGCAACCGGGAGCGGCCGCAAGCCCAATTCCAAGGATTGCGACTGGAGCTGCAGCGAAGGGCCTGGAGGTTTCGCTTTGCAGCTCCAGCGCCCGGGCTGATGGGTCGCTCGCCGCGTTCCATTTCGCCGGCGGGGCTCCCGTGCCGTTTAGCACCGCATAACCGTTGCCCGGCGCCAGCTGCATCTCGGGCGCCGCGGCTGTCAGCGCAAATTTCATGGAAGGCGCGCCGGTTGCCGCCTTCAACTCCATGGGCTGAGCGTATCCTCGCAGTTCCCCAGCTTTCGCATCTCCAGCCGCCCCCGCACGCGCGGCCAACGCTCGCGGCGCGTTGGTCATCGCCAACGGCTGCATCCGTGTAACGGGCGCAACGGCCAGGCGCGTGACTGCCGCAACGACCGGGCTGGCGAAGCCGGCGTCGCAGCGCGGAGTCTGCGATTTCCACACGCTGCTGCGGCTCCGGAGCGCTGCAGCGGAGAACGATCGGTGCGGACTGAGTCGAGATCTTCGCGTAGCGCGGCCATCTGCTCCGCAAATGGGAATCGGCGCTTCTCTTCGGCGACCGGTCGGCTCGGCCACAACTTCGGCGGCTTTCAGCGAATCGAGGAACGCGTGGCTCAGCTCTTCCGTCTCGGGCGCGATAGCGAACGGAACATGCGCGATCAGTTTCGCGATGAACTCGACGGGTGCGGCTTTCTCCGCTGCGGCGCGGATTTGCGCCGCCAACCCATGAGCCTCGAATAGTGGTACCGCCATGCCGTTGGCGTGCAGGTAGCGCCGGTTCCTCGCGCTCAGAAGAGACGAAGGCAAGCGAAGGGCACTCATCGGCCAGTGGGCGAATTCACTATCCCAGGCCGCCAGAAGTTTGTTCCACGCGCGGAAGGCAGGCTTTTCTTCAGTTAGAAATCCGGGGAACTTGACGTTGCCGGTGTTCGAGGCAGATCGTGCGATTTCCTCGGCGTTGAGGTTCGACTCCGACCTCCGCTGGTTGACCCGCGAGGTAATACTTGTCAGCACTGACGGGTTCGCTGGCCGCCGGTTTCCCGAGAATCGCTTCCAGCGCTTCCGGTGAGCGATAGGCACGCAACGAATCGTGCGTCTGATGCAGCCGTTCCACTGCCAGCCGCTCCTGATCCTGCCAGTACGCCTTACGGTGAACCGCGGAACAGAACTGGCCGCTGGTAATTTTGCGATAAAGCGGCAGTTTCCCGTCGCAGTAAAGACATCGCACGTTGTCGGACCACGCCATAGCCCAATACTACGGCGTACAGAGATGGAATTACTACGAGGCAAACGCCTTAGTCGACCCTTAGGGTTTTGGCCTAAAACCCCTGCTGATCAAACGCCCCAACAGTAGTCCTCGACGGCCTTCTGGACACTGGGATCGTCTTCGTGCAGACGCATCAGTTCCAGGCGCATCGCGTCCACCAGCGCGAACCAACTGGCCTCGATGACGTTCTCCGATACACCCACGGTAGCCCAACTGCGTTTGTGATCCGACCACTCGATCAGCACTCGCACGCGCGCCGCGGTGCCCTTCTTGTTATCCAGCACGCGGACTTTATAATCCGTCAGCTCGACGCTGGCGATGGCCGGGTAGAGCGTCGAGAGACACTGCCGCAGCGCTACGTCCAGCGCGTTCACCGGACCGTTGCCGCTCGCGGAGGCGGTCAGCACATTTTCCTGCGCCTTCAGCGTAACGTTCGCGGTCGAGTTCGCGGCCTTCGTGATCACTTCGTAACTCACCACTTCGAATAGGTTCAGCCCGGGCCGCAGCGCCTCGCGGACCAACAGCTCGAAAGTGCCCTCGGCCGCTTCGAGTTCGTAGCCCTGGAATTCCATCTGCTTGATGCGATCCAGCAGATGGCGGCGCGCGGCATCGTCCAGGCGGTCTTCGAGGCCATGCTGCTTGAGCTTATAAAGGATGCTTCCCTTCCCCGAAAGATCGCTGAGCAGCACGCGCTGCCGGTTGCCGACCGCTTTCGGGCTGATGTGTTCGTAGGTGCTCGAATCTTTAAGCACCGCGTTCACGTGTACGCCACCCTTGTGCGCGAAAGCGCTGTGGCCCACATAGGCCTGATCCCCGCGCAGCGGAAGGTTCGCCAGCTCCGCGATAAAGCGCGCCGCCGATGTCAATTGAGTCAGCCGCTCTTTGCCGATGGTGGTGTGTCCCATCTTCAATTCGAGGTTGGCGATGATGGTGGTCAAATTGGCGTTGCCGCAGCGTTCGCCGTAGCCGTTGAAGCAGCCCTTGCACATGCTGAATACCCTGCTCCACCGCGGCCAACGCATTGGCCACCGCGAGCTCGCAATCGTTATGAGTGTGGATGCCCAGTATCCCATCGAAGCTCTTCCGCACGTCGGCGCAGATTTGGGCGAGCTGATCCGTCATGGTCCCGCCGTTGGTGTCGCACAGCGTCATCGTGTCGGCGCCGGCTTTGTGCGCGGCTTCGAGCGTGCGAAACGCGAAGTCGCGGCTATGCTTGTAGCCATCGAAAAAATGCTCGGCGTCGTAGATCACTTCTTTGCCGTGGGCTTTTAGGTAGCGCACGGTATCGGAGATCAGCTTCAGGTTTTCCTCTTCGGTGATGCCGAGCGCCTTGCGAACATGCAGCTCCCAGGTCTTGCCGAAGATGCAGACCACTGGCGTGTCCGCCTCGATCAGCGCGTTGACGCTCGAATCTTCTTCCACCGGGTTGCGCGCCATGCGCGTGGCGCCGAACGCCGTCAGCCGCGCATGCTTGAACTTAATCGACTTGGCGCGGGCAAAGAAGTCTTTGTCCTTGGGGTTCGATCCGGGCCAGCCGCCCTCAATGTAATCAATCCCCAACTCGTCCAGCCTATGGGCCACCAGGACTTTGTCGTCAGCCGAAAGACTGACGGCCTCGCCCTGGGTGCCGTCGCGCAACGTCGTATCGAAAGTAAAAACGCGCATGAACTTGACCCCTCCTAGGGGCGCAGGCGTAGCACTTTACGTGGCCGCCGGTACTCCTACGTCCTTCTTCTTTTTCAGGAACGGCATCATCTTGCGCAGCTCGGCGCCGACGGTTTCCAGCTTCTGGTGCTGCGCCGCTTCGCGCATGGCCAGGAACTTGTGGCGGCCGCTCTTGTTCTCGGCGATCCAAGCCTTGGCGAATTCGCCGGATTGAATCTCCGACAGAATCTTCTTCATCTCAGCGCGTGTCTGCTCGTTGATCGACGCGCGGGCCGCGAGTGTAGTCGCCATATTCCGCGGTATCCGAAATCGAATAACGCATGTAGCTGAGGCCGCCTTCGTAAATTAGATCGACAATCAGCTTCAATTCATGTAGGCACTCGAAGTAAGCGATTTCGGGGGCATACCCGGCGTCGACCAAGGTTTCAAAACCCGCCCGGATCAGCTCGCTTGCGCCGCCGCACAGGACGGCCTGCTCGCCGAACAGATCGCTTTCGGTCTCTTCGCGGAAGCTGGTCTCGATCACGCCGGCCTTTAGGCAGCCCAGCGCCAGCGCGTAAGCCAGTCCTTGCTCCAGAGCCTTTCCCGACGCGTTCTGATGCACGGCCACCAGCGCCGGCACGCCCACGCCTTCGGTGTACAGTTCGCGCACGCGATGGCCCGGGGCCTTGGGCGCGATCATGCTGACGTCCACGTCGGCCGGCGGCACGATGGTCTTGAAGTGAATCGAGAAGCCGTGAGCGAACATCAGCGTCTTGCCGGCGGTGAGGCCAGGCTTGATGTCTTTCTCGTATATATCCGCCTGCAAGTGATCCGAAACCAGGACCATCATGACGTCGGCTGCCTTGGCGGCCTCGGCGGTGGTCATCACGCGCAAGCCGGCGGATTCGGCCTTGGCCCAGCTCTTGCTGCCCGGATACAGACCGACGATCACGCTCACGCCGGAATCGCGCAGATTCAACGCGTGCGCGTGTCCCTGGCTGCCGTAGCCGATAATCGCGACGGTCTTGCCCTTCAGCAATCCCAGATTGCCGTCTTGTTCGTAATACCTGTTAGCCATTCTTTGAAAACTCCGTATTGAAATTAGACGTTAAACTGCTTGCGAAACTTCTTCTTTGCTCACCGGCGGCGCCAGCTTGAGCTTCTTGTTATCCAGCGAAACCACGACCAGGCCGGAGCGTGTCACTTCGATCTCGCCATAGCTGCGCATGACGTCGATAAACTCATCCAGCTTTTCGGGATCGCCGGTGGCTTCGAGCGCGAAACCTTCGACCGATGAATCCACGGCGCGCGCGCCGAAAATCTCAGCTTCCTTGAGGATCGCCGTGCGATTCTGCATGCTGGCGCGGACGCGCAACAGAACTAGCTCCCGACGTACCGCCGGGCCTTCGGTCGAATCGGTGGCCTGCAGCACATTGATCAGCTTGTTCATCTGCTTGATCACCTGGGCGCGTTGGTTAGGCTCGATATCAACCACGATGCTCATGCGCGAGAGCTCCGGATCGAGCGTGCGCGCGACCGTCAGGCTCTCGATGTTGTAACCGCGCGAACTCAGCAGGCCGGTGACCCGCATCAGCGCGCCCGGCTTGTTTTCCATCAGTAATGAAATCAACTGCAACATAAAATTACGCGACCTCCACGGGCTGCGGCGGGCCCAGCACCATTTCGTTGACCGCGCCTCCGGCCGGCACCATCGGATACACGTTTTCGAAACGGCGTGACCCGCACATTCAGCAGGTACGGCCCCGGCTCCTTCACGGCTGCTTCGAGCGCCGCTCGCAACTGGCTGGGGCTTTCGACCGTGCTGCCCTGAAAACCGTACGCGCCCGCCAGCTTTTCCGGGTCCGGGAACGTATCGAGCTGCACCTGGCACAGGCGGTTGTTATAGAACAGCTCCTGCCATTGACGCACCATGCCGAGGTAGCCGTTGTTCATCACGATGATCTTCACCGGCAGTCCGTGATTGGCGATGGTCGCGAGTTCGGGAATCGACATCTGGAATCCGCCGTCGCCGCAGATGGCGAACACCAGCTTGTCGGGACGCGCATACTGCGCGCCTAATGCCGCGGGCAGTCCGAAGCCCATCGATCCCAACCCGCCGGAGTTGATCCACAGGCGCGGGTGATTGAACTTGATCAACTGCGCGGCCCACATCTGGTGCTGGCCGACGTCGCTGCACACGATGGCTTCGCCGCCCGAGAGGCGATCGATCTCGGCCATCAAGTGCTGCGGCTTGATCTCGTCGGTGGAGAACACCGGCTCCAGCGGATGCTCGCGCTGCCATTCCTTGATCTGTCCCCACCAGGCGGCGCGGGCCGTGGCGTTCTTGCTCTTCATTTCGCCGGCGCCGTCGCTTCCAGCTCTTCCAGAATCTTTTGCAGACACTTTCTTCACGTCGCCCACGATCGGCACATCGGGCGTGCGGATCTTGCCGACTTCGGCGGGATCGATATCCACGTGGATCACTTTGGCGTGCGGCGCGAAGGCCGCGAGGCGTCCGGTCACGCGATCGTCGAAGCGCGAGCCGAGGGCGATCAGAAGGTCGGTCTCGGTCATGCCCATGTTGGCCGCGTAGCTGCCGTGCATTCCGGGCATGCTGATGAAATTCGGATGATTCGCGGGCAATCCGCCCAGCGCCATCAAGGTGGTGACGGCGGGAGAGTCGATCATCTCCACCAATTGGCGCAATTCATCGTGCGCGCCGGCGTGGATGATGCCGCCGCCCGCATACACCATGGGACGCTTGGCTTCCCACATGGCCTGCGCGGCGCGCCGGATCTGCCCGGCGTGGCCTTCGGTGTAAACGCGATAGCCCGGCAGATGAATCGAGCTCACCGGGGCGTAATGGCCGTTGGCCTGGAACGCGTCCTTCGTGATGTCGACCAGCACCGGCCCGGGGCGTCCGCTGGAGGCGATGTGAAACGCTTCGTGAATCGCGCGCGGCAGTTCGGCCAGGGTCTTGACCAGGAAGTTGTGCTTGGTGCCGGAGCGCGTGATGCCGAAGGTATCGGCTTCCTGAAAGGCGTCGCTGCCGATCAGCTTGCTGCTGACCTGGCCGGTGATGGCGACGATGGGAATCGAATCCATCATGGCGTCCACCAGACCCGTCACCAGGTTGGTGGCTCCAGGACCGGAAGTCGCGCAGCACACGCCCACCTTGCCGGTGGTCCTGGCGTAGCCTTGCGCCGCGAAGGCGGCGTTCTGCTCGTGCCGCACCAGCACATGCTTGATCGGCGAATCGTAGATGGCGTCGTAGAACGGCAGTGTCACGCCGCCCGGATACCCGAAGATAACCTCAACCTTTTCTCGCGTTAAGCATTCGAGAACCACCTGCGCGCCGTTCATCAGATTTGTCGACATACTCGTTTTGCTTTCCTTCCCGGAAATTGCTCCACAACCAAACGAACCCAAGCGGCCTTAAATCAAACAACCAAGCGCCCTGTAAAACCGCCCTAAAACACAAAAGCCACCGTTCGAGGGTTGTTCCCTCGCCCAGTGGCCAAGATCCTTCTTTAAGAATCAGGCCGTTCAGGCGAGGCCGGTTACACCGACCCCAATAATAAGTACTACCGCCTGAACAACCAAAATAATTACGAAGAGAGCGCGACGCGCTTGCGGAGAGCCTGATTGGGATCCGTGAGTTCATCTCGTCTCTTGTTTATGAGCATACAGGTAAAAGTATGCAAATGCAAGAGCCATTTTATATTAAAAATAGTTATCTACAGATAGCTGCTTTGAACGACTCTGCTGGTGGACGTGTTATGATCGCCTAAAATTTTGAATACGATCAACTTGGACATCAGCGTCTGGGTCGCCTTGGCGCTCGGCTTGGTGCTGGTTGCCTTGCTTTGGCGCTCTCGCCGCCACTACCTGGCTTTGCCGGAGATCCGGCCGCTTCCCGATTCCGAAGGCGGTTCCTCAGCCTCGCCGCCCGACTGTATGGTAGTGATCCCGGCCCGCAATGAGGAAGGAAACATCGGCCTCGCGGTGCGGAGTTTGCCCCCGGATTCGGTCATCGTAGTAGACGATTTTTCGGATGACAAGACCGCCGGCGAGGCGCGCGAAGCCGGGGCCGGAGTCCTTTCGGCGCCTCCGCCCGCCGATGGCGCGGTAGGCAAATCCAACGCCTGCATGGAAGGCGCGCGGTTGCTGACGTCGCGCTGGATTCTGTTTGCCGACGCCGATACCCGATTCAAGCCGGGGCCGTCAATGCGATGGTCGCCGCAGCCGAAGCCGGCCAAATCGCCTTTCTTTCGGTCTATCTGCGGCCCGAGTTCCGGACGCTCTGCGGAATCCGCGATTGCGCCCTATGGCGTGGCGTTATATTTCTGCGGAATCAATCCGCGCGCGGACCCTGCCTCCGCATTCAACGGCCAGTGCGTGCTGGTGAAGCGCGATGCCTACGAGTTTGTGGGCGGACACAGGGCCGTGCTCGGCTATGTGTGCGAAGACGTGAAGATGGCGGCCTTGGCCCAGCGGCATCGCTTGAATTTCGCAGTAGCGCGGGCGCCCAATGGCCTGGGCAGCGTGCGCATTCATCCTGCCGACTTCGCGCGCAATGCCAGCCGCTTTATCCTGGCGAGATGGTGGAGGGGCGCGTGGGTGGCGCTCACCGCTGCGGCATGGGCGCTGTGGTTGCCGGCGCTGGTTTTCCTGATCGCGAGGGATCAGATGGCGGCCGCGCTCGCGTGGCTAGTCGTGCCCAGCGTATTGCTCGGCGGGTGGTATGGCTGGGCGCGCGCGATCCTGGCGCCCATCGGCATCTATGCCATCCTGCCGAGTTTGTTCCATGGAGCCGTCGGCGCTGTGACCAACCGCCACTTTGAGTGGAAGGGTCGTGTAATCTAAGCTAAACGCCTCTTTTCATGCCGGAAGCCATCCCATGCCTGAAACCATCCAAGGAACCATTGCATCGATCGCCATCCTCGACGACGACGCCGATTTCCGCACGTATCTCGAAGACTTTCTGATCGGACGAGAGCATCTACTCGGTGCGCGCCTTCGGCAACGCCCGCGAGCTGTTTGAAAGCTGCGAGGAGAGCCTGCCCGACATCGTTTTGCTGGACATGAAGATGGGCGACGCCAGCGGCGACAAAGTGCTGGAGCAACTCATCACGCGCTGGCCGGGGCTGTGCGTGATCATCATTACGGGCTACCCGTCGCTCGAAGACATGCGCACGACTTTCAAGTTGAAAGTCTTCGACTACCTGGCGAAACCCTTCTCGCTGACGCAGCTCAGGCAGGTGTTGAAGAACGCGGTCGTGGCGTTCGGACTTGGCAAATCCCCGCAGGACCGCCTGCGCGAGCGCCTGGGGCATTCGATCAAGATGCTGCGCGTCGAACGCGACTGGTCCCTCAAGGACCTGGCCACACAGACCAAGCTCAGCGTGTCTCAGATCAGCGCCATCGAGCGCGGGACCAACCTGCCCAGCATCGAGAGCCTGCTGGCGATCTCTAAGGCTTTCGATAAGAAGCCCAGTGAGATATTGCAGGGGATCGATTTCTAGCCCTTAGACCCGCTTCTTCAGAAGTGCTAACACGTCTCTCGCGCCGTGAAGCACGGCGACAATCTGCAAGGGCTTCGTCGATGGCCGGTAAACGATTAGGTACGAGTAGACCGGGAAGAACCGCACATCTGCGGCCGTCAGGTCGGAGCGCCGGTGACCTATGCCGGGATCACCGGCAAGCGCAGCAAACTTTTCGAGGATCACTTCTTCGACACGATCCGCCATCGGCTCGGAACGCTGTTTCCGAATGTAGCGCCAAATTTCTATGAGATCGTTCGCCGCGGCGGGCGCGAGAACGTACCGGCTCACTCCGGCTGTGCTTTCAGGCGGGCCAGATATGCAGCGAGTTCCGATTCGGGGATGCCCTCGCCACGATCCAATTGCGCGATTCCTTCCCGGATCTTTGCGTCCACCAGACTGCCGTTCTCAGAGAGCCACTCGCTTTGCGAATGTAGAATCTCCAGAGCGGAACCAATCGCCTCTTCGGCGTTCTCGTAGCTGCCCGTGCGCATGATGTCCAGCAGAAGCTGCTCCTGGTCGGGCCGAAGGGTGATAGTCATAACGCCTCTGTTGCTATTCTCCTACTCCGGCGGGAGCAGATCAACAGCAACCATGCTGGCGTTCAGTTACGCTGAAGTCGGCTATGGTTTCGATGGAGCCACTCCGTATCGAGATCGATCGCGAAGACGATGGCCGGGTTTTGGCCTCGGTGCCCGATCTTCCGGGCGTGATGGATACTGAAGATGCCGCAGTGCGCAAGGCCAAGGCGATAGCCCTTCAGGTATTAGCTGATATGGTAGAGACTGGCGATGACGTCGGAGCCTAAGCCGAGCTAAACTGGGGTTGCGTGGCTGACATCGAAGTCCAATACGTATCCGATGAAACCGGACAGCCGGTGAGCGTCGTCGTGCCCATCGAATTGTGGCGCGAAATCGAGTCCGAACGTGAAACCGCCTATCTTCTCCGAAGCGCGAAGATGAAGGAACGCCTCCTGCGGGCCAAGAGCCGCGAAGAGGGAATTTCCTTCGAGGAAGCGCTTGAGAAGCTTGGAATTCGACCCTGACGCCTTCGAAGACTTGGCGTGGTGGATCGCGACGGACCGGAAGCAAACCGAGCGCATCGTCAGAATGATTCGGGAAGTATTGCGTGAACCATCCGTAGGCGTTGGAAAGCCCGAACCGCTGAAAAACGCGTTGGCCGGATGCTGGTCACGCCGCATCGATCAGGAGCACCGTCTGGTCTATCAAGTGTTCGATGCCAAGATCCGCATCCTTGCGTGCCGCTTCCACTACTGAGGCGCCCCTACTCCTCCCGCAGCACTTCCAGCGGCTTCTGGCGCAGTATGCGGAAACTCGCGAGCCATCCCGACGCTTGCGCCAGCACGGCCGTCAGTACTACCGCGACTACCGTCGCGCGCCAGTCAAAGGCGAACTTGGCGTCCAGCAGGCGATTGAGCAGGAGTCGCGAAAACACGCTTGCCAGCAGAGCGCCTATCAGTCCCGCCACCACGCCCAGCGTCAGGAACTCCACCGAGAAAATCCGGCCCGCGCTGCGCCGCGTCGCGCCCAGCGTTTTGAGGATCACGACTTCGCGCACGCGCCGGAAGCGCGTACCCGCCACGCTCGCCGCCAGGATGATCGCTCCGGCCAGAATCGCAAACCCCGACAGAAAACGGATCACGAGCGCTACTTGATCCACCACCTGCTGCACGATCGCCAAGGCTTCCGCCACGTTGATCACAGTCACCGTCGGGAAGGCCTGGTAGGCCGCGCGCTCCAGCGCCCCCACGTCGGCAGGCCGCATTCGCACGCCGCCGTAGAAGGTCGCCGGCAAACCTGTTAGCGCCTGCGGATTGAACACGAACTGGTTGGCCGAGCCCACGCTCATCTGGTCCACGCGATGCAGCGCCACGATGCGTGCAGCGAAGCTGCGCCCCGCTCCCGACAATTCGATGGTGTCGTCCAGCTTCGCCCCCAGTGTTCGGGCGGCTTCCTGCTCGATCGAAACTACCGGCTGCGTTTCGTCTGGCGCCCACCATTTGCCTTGCGTGACGGTCAATGAGCTGGGCTTCTCGTCCGCCCACATCACCGAGCGGCTTCCGCGGAAGCGCCGCGCCAGGCCAGTCGCGCGCAGTTCCTCCAGCGGCACGCCGTCCACCTTCTCGATGCGCACCGCGACGCTGGGCATAAACTCGGGCTGCGCCACCACGCCTTTTTGTTTCGCGATCAGCGTCTTCAGCGGACCCACCTGCTCCGGCGTGATCCCGATCAGAAACACGTTGGGCGCATCCGGCGGGGCGCTTTGTACGATCTCACCTACCAGCGAGTGCTGCACCAGGTACACGGTGAGCGTGAACATCACGCCCAGTCCCAGAGCCACCAGAATGGCCTGCGCCTGATTGCCCTGTCGATAAAGGTTGGCGAATCCCTGCCGCGCGAGCGTGGGAATCCGCCACGGCGTCCGCTGCAGCGCTACGCGGATCAGTCGCAGGAATACGCTCGCCACCACCGCCAGCAGGATCAGCGCAACGGTCAGACCGCCGGCAAAATATCCACCGACCCGCGGCGAATCCGCGAGCCACGCCGCGATCCCGCCGATTCCCAGCAGAATCAGGCCGCCCGCCGCGAGGCTTAAGCGCGCGTCCGCGAGCCGCTTGCGCCAGCTCAGCTTCGCCTCCGGCATGTCGCGCCGCAGGATCAGCGCCGGCCGCACCTTGCGAATCGCCAGCAGCGGAGGCAACGTGAACAGCAGAGTGGTCAGCAGCCCCACGGCAATCCCCTGCGCCGAGGCGGCGAGGTTCCACCCGAGCTTGATGTCCATGTGGAAGAAACGCGCAATCAGCAATGGAAGCGTACGCTCCACGATGCGGCCCACTACCACTCCGGCCAGGCCGCCCACCAGCCCCAGCAACAGGGTCTGGAGAACATAAATGCCGATGATGTCGCGGGAGGTCGCACCCAGCGATTTCATCACCGCGATGTTGTCCATCTTCTGCTGGAGGTGCGCGTGCATCGCCATCGCCACGCCCTAGCGCGCCCACGATCATCGCGATCAGGCTCACCAGACTTAAGAACGTGGTCGAGCGGTCCAGGCCGCGCATGATAATCGGATTCGACTCACGGAAGTCCGCAATCAGCGCCTCGGGCAAAGCTTCGCGCAATGCGCCGCGCACTTCCGCCACCGGCGGCGACAGCGGACTCATCTTGAACAAATAGCGATACGCTCCACGGCTGCCGAATCCCATCAGGCCGGTACGCTCGAACGCCGCGCGCGACATCATCATGCGCAAGCCCACGCTCAGGGTGCCCGACATCCGGTCCGGCTCATTCAGCACCACGGCCGAGATACGGAAAGCTTCCGTTCCAATCCGCAGGCGATCACCGACTTTCGCGTTCAGCCGCAGCAGGACGTCCTGCGCCACGGCGACGGTATCCGGCATGAGCGCGTCCTGCAACGCCATGGGAGGATCCAGTTTGACGGCGCCGTAGTACGGATACTTCGACGGGTCCACGGCTTTGATCGACACCAGCACCGGCGTGGCGGCATCTGAATTGGGCGCGGCCTGGGCCGAGGACGCCATCGAGATGGTCTCGGTCATCAGCGTGTGCTCTACACCTCGCTTGGCCAGCGCATCCAGTGCGGCGATTTCGCGGTCGCTGGCCGGCACAAACTGGCGCGCGGTCAAATCGGCGGCCATCACGGTGCGCGATTCGTCCAGCAGCGTCCCGCGGAAACTCGCGCTGAATCCCTGCACTCCGGCCAGGGCGCCCACACCGGCCGCGACCGCCAGCACCACGAACAAAAACTTCGTCATCGAGGAACGGGTCTCACGCCAGGCGATCCGTCCCGCGGTGCGGTAGGATAGCCTCATCCAACCCTCATCGGGGGAACAGCTCCGGCGGGCTGCATTTCGTCAGCCACCACTTGGC
The DNA here is from genome assembly GCA_963779075.1 of Bryobacterales bacterium. GTDB lineage: Bacteria > Acidobacteriota > Terriglobia > Bryobacterales > Bryobacteraceae > Palsa-187. Next base: position 687,541 of record CAVZWS010000001.1, on the reverse strand, counting down.
CGTCGCTCAGCGTTACGATGCGGTCGGCCCGCGACGCGAGCGTACGATCGTGCGTCACCAGCACCAGGGTTGTGCCCTCGCGCTGGTTGAGCGAGATCAGCAGATCCAGCACATGGGCGCCATTGACGCTATCCAGATTCCCGGTAGGCTCATCGGCCATCAGGATGGGAGGCTTGCACATGAAGGCGCGCGCCAGCGCCACACGCTGCTGCTCGCCCCCGGAAAGCTGCACCGGGTAGTGATCCATGCGGTCTGCGAGGCCGACGTTCGTGAGCAATTCGCGCGCACGGGTCATCCCTGCCGCGACGTCGCCGCCGGAGAGTTCATGCGGCAGAAGCACGTTCTCTTCCGCGGTCAAGGTAGGGATCAATTGATAGGACTGAAACACGAAGCCGATTTTTCGCCCGCGAACCAAGGCCAGCGCGTCTTCATTCAGTCCCGTGATGTCGACGCCGTCGATAATCACCTTGCCCGCCGTCGGCGTATCCAGTCCCGCCAGCAGCCCTAGCAGCGTGCTCTTGCCGCTGCCCGACGCACCCATAATGGCGACGAATTGCCCAGCCGGCAGTTCCAGATCGACGCCGCGCAGAATCTCCACGCGATGGGTTCCAGTGTCGATGGTTTTGGTAATTCCGGTGGCCTCGAGGATCGGCATACTCACCTTCTATTATGATGGCAGCATATGCTGTATTCGATTTTTATTGCACTATTCTTAAGCATCAACGCGTGGGCCGCGCCACCGGCTCAGGCCGCAGTTCAAACGCTCCCGAAAGAAGATACGAGGAAAGTCCTGGTGGTGTTCGGCGATAGTTTGAGCGCCGGCTATGGCGTGCCGCGCGGGCAGAGTTACCCGGATGACCTGCAGCGCAAGCTGGACGCGCAGGGCTACGCATGGCGCGTGGTGAATCTGGGAATCAGCGGCGACACCACCTCAGGCGGTCTCGCGCGCGTGAATACCGGCACGGCGCTGCGGCCGGCGCATGGTGCTGCTGGAACTCGGCGGCAACGATGGCCTGCGCGGACTGCCGCTAGCTATGACCCGCGAAAATCTGGATCAGATCATCGCGGCGTTCGAGCGCGTAGGCGCGCGGGTGGTGCTGGCCGGAATGACGCTGCCTCCCAACTATGGCCCGGATTATATTCACGGCTTCGAGGCAATCTATAGCGGTCTCGCCGCGAAATACAAACTTTCGCTGATTCCTTTTTTGCTGCGTGACATCGCCACCCAGGATATGCGCTACTTTCAGCGCGACGGCATCCACCCTACAGCCGAAGGCGCGGAGATCGTTTCCAACACGGTGTTTCGCACCATCAAGCCGCTGTTGGGAGCGGTAAAGAATTAGTGCCGCGCCTTATTCGCCCATGACGCAGACGTCTTTGAGATTGCGGTAGTCCTCCGCATAATCCAGTCCGTAGCCGACCACAAACTCATCAGGGATCGTGAACCCTATATAATTCGCCTTCACGGGGCTCTGGCGGCGCTCGGGCTTATCGAGCAAGGTCACGATCCGCAGCGACTTGGGCTTGCGCTGCGCCATCAGTGTCGTCAGATAGTTCAGCGTAATGCCGGTGTCGAGAATATCCTCGACAATAATCACGTGATGCCCTTCGATCGGCGCGTCCAGATCCTTGGTCAACTGTACTTGCCCGGAGCTGGTCTTGCCCTTGCCGTAACTGGAAATGCCGATGAACTCGATGCGCGCAGGGGTCTTCATGGCGCGCGCCAGGTCAGCCATGAAGATGAACGCGCCTTTCAGAACCGCAATCAGGTACACCGGCTCGCCGCCCGGATAGTCGCGGTCGATTTCAGCCCCCATCTCAGCAATACGCTTCTCAATCTGCTCGGCGGAAACCAACACTCTGAACGAGGGCATTAGCGAGATTGTACAATACGAGCAGGAGCACCTTTACACCTGGCACGGACCAAAAAGCTACTCAAGCAAACAGCACCGCAAGAACCCGACCCGCTCTGGCTCACCGCCGTCCATGCCGCCGAATCCAAACAAGCGCAAGATATCCGCGTGCTGGATTTGCGCGACGTGACTACGTTCACCGATACGCTGATCATCTGCAGCGGCGCGAATTCCAGGCAGAACCAGGCGATATCCAATGAGATTGAAGTGGAGCTGAAGAAGCACGGCGACATTCCGTCGAGCGTGGAAGGTTATACCAACGCAGAATGGATCCTGATGGACTATGGCGACTACGTAGTCAACATTTTTTCCGAAAAGACGCGCGCCTATTACGATCTCGAGCGCCTGTGGCGTGACGCCAAGCCGATTAAGTATTAAGTAGGACAGGCCCATGGCCTGTCGTCCGCTTTTTTTGACAGGCCATGGGCCTGTCCTACGGTGCGGTGAGAATAAAGTCGCTGGGGGACAACTATGGTTTGTGCGTAGTTACCGGCGGCATTTGCCGCATTGGCATCCAGACGGAGTCGAGTTCTTTGTTACGTGGAGGCTCCATGGCTCCCTTCCCCGCCGCGCAACACCAATTGTCACCGGCGCTGACTTCGTGGCCGTGGATCGCGAAATGGAGAGAGGCGGCTTAGGTCCACATTGGATGATGAATCCCCGCATCGCTACCTGTGTCGAGGAGACACTACTCGAAGCTGAGCGTGGATGGGGTCTTTGCAAGCTCTCTGCCTGGGTAGTCATGCCTAATCACATTCACGCGCTGCTGTTCCCTTATGAGGAACTTTCGCACGTGATGCTGGTGATTAAAAGCGCCAGCGCGCGGCGCGCTAACCGGCTGCTGGAGCGGCCGGGACAGCGTTTCTGGCAGGACGAGTCGTTCGACCGTTGGGTCCGCGACACTCAGGAGAGAAACCGGATTATTCGCTACATAGAAGCAAACCCGGTGGAGGCAGGGCTAGTTGCGGCGCCTGAAGATTGGCACTGGTCCAGCGCGCGGGTGTCAGCGGTGTAGGACAGGCCCATGGCCTGTCAATATTTTTTGCGACAGGTCATGGACCTGTCCTACTTCACTTTCGCTCAGAACAATTCCATCGGGCCGCCAGCGCGCGGCCATGCGCTCGCTCACGAATCCTTTGGCGATGCTGATGAGCGGCACTCCACAAGCCGATGCGACGTGCCCACCCGCGGAATCGTAACCCACGAATAGTTTTGATTTGGGATCTCCGCGGCGAATGGCGCGAACGCTCCGTCGTGAGTGCGCATTCCGGGAAGCAGCGCGCGTTCGACGCGCTCACGCTCTTCGGTACTCCCGCCCTTGTCGACTAGAATCGACGCACCGGTTTGCGGCCAAGGCTCGCAGCAGTTCGCGCTCTTGCACATCGTCGAGACGCTTCGCGGCATTTTCGCCAACGCCCAGGCTCACCGTTATATCTGCGGGTGGTTCAGCGGAAGGCGGGTTCAGGGGCGCCACGTAGGGTTTGGCACCATCCACGCCGAAGACTTCTCTCGCCCAACGCGCGGCGAGCCTCGCGAGTGGCTCATCACCATTGCCTCCATATGCCCGGCTCGGAAAGTAGAAGTAATTGCGTTCTTCGCATACCGAGATCAGGCCGAGTTGCGACAGCCGCGAATCCGGATCGATCACGATTCCGTCTTCGAGCCACAAATTTGCCGATGCCTGCAAGCGGTCTCGCAGCGCGCCCGAACGCGCATATGGAGCAGGCAGGTGCTTGATCCGTGGATCGGCTTCAAATAATTCATACGACTTTAGCGGTCCCACAAAAACGATTTCTGCGTTGGGGTAGCGGCGCTTGGCGGCATCCAGCATGACGCTGGTCACGGCCACGTCGGCACCCAGTGTCACCCGCGAAAGCACATAGACCCGGCTCACCGAATCGGGCGCAACCGCGCGCTCGTTTGGGTTACGCAATCGCGAGGCCAAGCCAGGCGCGGTGCGCAGGATCACTTGCTTGAATAATCGATCATAGGACTCGCAGAGCCGCGGCTCGAACAAGTCGCCCAAACGTTCGACCACGATGGACAAGAATGCGCGTCCGTCATCGATTGCAAGGGCCTGCTCCAGAAGACTATCGGGCCATGGCTCGCCACGCAGACAATATTCGAGTAGCTCGTTACAGGTATTTCCCAACCAGTAGCTCCAGCTTTTTGCGGGTGGCCGCGGGGATCGCCTTGCGGTCGGTGATCAGCGCATGCGCCAGCGCCGATCCACACTTGCATTCGCGCTCGGGCATGCTGCGGACGGCTTCCGCCACCAGCTTGGCGGCATTGGCCGCGTTCTGCGTCAGGTTCGCAATGATGTCGTTGACCGTGACCGCATCGTGATCCGGATGCCAGCAATCGTAATCCGTCACCATCGCGATGGTGGTGTAGCACAGCTCGGCTTCGCGCGCGAGTTTTGCTTCCTGCAGGTTGGTCATGCCAATCACATCCATGCCCCAACTGCGGTACAGATTCGATTCGGCCAGCGTCGAGAAGGCCGGCCCTTCCATGCACAGATACGTTCCGCCCAGCTTGGCGGCGACGCCCGAAGTCTTCGCGGCGCGGTGCGCGACGTGCGCCAACTGCGAACAGATGGGGTGCGCGAAGCTGATGTGCGCGACCAACCCCTCGCCGAAAAACGTCGATGCGCGGCCGCGCGTACGATCGACAAATTGATCCGGGATCACGAAATCCAGCGGCTGATGCTCTTCCTTTAGCGAGCCCACTGCGCTCAACGATAGAATGCGCTCCACGCCTAGCATTTTCATCCCGTAAATGTTGGCGCGGAAATTCAGCTCCGACGGCGAGAGACGATGACCCCGACCGTGCCGTGCCAGAAACGCGACTTCCTTGCCCGCCAGTTTCCCGACAACATACACGTCCGAGGGCGGTCCCCATGGCGTTTCCAGAGTGCGCTCTTCCTGTGCTTCAAATCCGGGCATCGAATACAATCCGCTGCCGCCGATGATTCCAATGGTTGGGTTCATGCTTGTATGAGTTCTAATAATACGCCGCCAGTCGATGCCGGGTGCACAAAAGCGTAGAGATGGCCGCCGGCTCCGGTACGCGGTTCGTTCAGGATGCGGGCGCCGGCCGCACGCAGGCGCTCCACCGTATTTAGCAAATCCGGAACTTTCAGCGCAACATGATGCAGCCCATCGCCCCGCTTCTCAATAAACCTGGCGATGACGGTATCCGGCTCGGTAGCCTCCAGAAGCTCGATTCTGGATCTCACCAACCGGAAGCATCGCGACATTCACTTTTTCCTGCGCTACCGTTTCCCGGATGCTGACGCGCAAACCCAACTGCGCTTCGTAAAATTTGAGCGCTTCGTCGAGTGAGCGCACCGCGATCCCCAGATGGTCGATGCTAGCGCCGGTTTCCGCCGGCAAATGCACCGCGCGCTGGCAATTTCGCGCGGCCTGGAGGACTTCAGCGATTCCCTGCCCTTCGGTCGCCACGGTACGCAACACCGGCCTTTCGTCTGCGATCGAATGCAATTCCTGCTCGATCTTGTCCGTGCCCGGCAGGTCTGCCTTATTGATGACGAAGATGTCGGCGACTTCGAGCACACCGGCCTTCATCGCTTGCACGCCGTCGCCGGCGCCGGGAACCATTACCAGGATGGTGACCTGCGCGAGCCTGGCGATTTCCACTTCGCTTTGTCCGATGCCCACCGTTTCGATGATCACGATGTCGCGGCCCGCGGCATCCAGCAATGTCGCAAGATCGGCAGTGGCGCGCGCGATTCCGCCGGGGATTCCGCGCGTAGCCATCGAGCGGATGAACACGCCGGGGTCGGCATGGTGCTGCTGCATGCGGATGCGATCGCCTAAAATCGCTCCGCCGGTAACTGGACTCGAGGGGTCGACCGCGATCACGCCTACCGTCTTGCCCTCTGCGCGCAGTAATGAAATCATGCGATCGCACAATGTACTCTTACCCGCGCCCGGCGCTCCGGTGATACCCAGAACGAGCGCGCGTCCGGCATGCGCCCGTATTTCAGTCAACAGCTTGGCGGCGGATTGATCCTGATCTTCAATGAGTGTGGCCGCTCGAGCCAGAGCGCGCAGGTCGCCCCGCAGAACATCGTCCGCCAGCTCAGCCATGCTGCCGCTCGGTGTTGAGAAGCTGGCGCGCGATCACCAGCCGCTGGATTTCGCTGGTCCCCTCGCCGATGGTGCACAGTTTGACATCGCGGTAAAACTTTTCCACCGGGTAATCCTTCAGGAAGCCGTAGCCACCGTGAACTTGCACCGCTTCGTCGGCCACGCGCACCGCCGTCTCCGAGGCGAACAACTTGGCCATCGCAGATTCCTTGTTCACGTTCTGGCCTCTGTCCTTCATCCACGCCGCGCGCTGCGTCAGCAAACGGGACGCGTCGATATCCGTCGCCATGTCGGCCAGCTTGTGCTGAATCGCCTGGAACTCGGAAATGAAGCGGCCGAATTGCTTGCGCTGTTTGGAATAGCGCAGCGCCGCTTCATACGCGCCCTGCGCGATGCCGACCGCGAGCGCCGCAATCGAAATCCTGCCGCCGTCGAGAACGCGCAGCGCATCCACGAATCCTTCGCCCTGGTTGCCGCACAGTTGAGAAGCCGCGACGCGGCAATCGGTGAGGATCATTTCGTTGGTGGGCGAACAGCGCATGCCCAACTTGTTTTCTTTCTTGCCCGGACGAAATCCCGGCGTGCCCTTTTCCACCAGGAACGCGGAAATCCCATGCGAAGACGCCGCGCGATCGGTAACCGCCATTACAACGCACACGTCGGCTACCTGACCGTTAGTGGTGAAGGTCTTGCTGCCGTTGATGGTCCAGGAGTCGCCGTCACGCACCGCGCGAGTATGCGTGCCGCCCGCATCGGAACCCGATTCCGGTTCTGTCAACGCCCACGAGCCGATCCATTCACCCGACGCCAACTTCGGAAGATAGCGCTGCTTCTGCTCTGCGCTGCCGGCGAGATAAATGTGATTCATGCAGAGCGAAACGTGCGCCGCGGCGCACAGCGCCACCGACGGATCGACGCGCGCCAGTTCCTCGATCACCAGTGAATAATCGACATAGCTGTAGCCTGATCCGCCCAACTCTTCCGGAAATACGGCACCTAGCACACCCAACTCGCCTAACTTGCGGAATACCTTATCCGGGAAGGTCTGCGATTCGTCCCACTCCATCACATGGGGTCGGATCTCCGCTTCACAAAAGGCGCGGACAGTCTTACGCAGGTGCTGCTGTTCCAGCGTATATCCGAAGTCCATGTGATCCCCGATGAGCCGGCTGGCGAGCTAAACGATCTCTTCCGTTTCCGCATTCCAGCGGACGGTGCGGCCCGCGCGATAACTCTCGATCGCCATGATGCACGCGACTGTCACTCGATAGCCGACTTCGAAGGGGCAGTTCGGTTCGCGGCTGGTGCGGATCGCGTCGAAAAAATTTTCCATATGGGCGTGCGGCACATGGCCGCTCCGGCCCATGCGTTCGGTATCGTCGGGCCGGTTCACCTTCTGTGGCACGTAGCGCACATGGTTCCCGCGCGAGACGGTGCCGTTCGAACCGAGCAGATCCTCGGTCACGCCCAACTGGTTATTGCCGAAGCCCGATGACCAGCTCACCAGCATCTGCTCCGGCTGATCCAGCGTGACGTCCATGGTGTCCGGCACTTCGCGCCCATCGTTCCACAAATAAATTCCGCCGCTCATGGCCGCCGAGCGCGGAATCTGCAAGTGAAGAGCCTTATACCAGAACGCCAGTTGCTGGCTCATATTTTCAGACACGTTGCCGCCCGAATACTCCCAAAAGTAACGCCAGTGGATGAAACGGTTGGCGTCGAATTCAGTGTCGTCAGCAAATGAATCCCACGCGACATTCTGCGGATTCACATCGCGCGTTGAGCAGAGCCGGGCGCGCCCATTGGGCTTTGCCGCGCGGAGTATTGCGATAGTTGCGCATCACCAACGCACTGATTTGCCCCATGCGGTCGGCCGGCATCAGGAACTGCTCGACGTCGGCGAGATGCCCGAACGAGCACGCCTGATGGCCCACTTGGACCACGTGCTTGCCGCGGTCCCGAGCAAACGCCGCGCGCATGCTCTTCGCGCGATCCAGCGTGTTCGCCAGCGTCTTTTCCTGATACACGTGCTTGCCGGCATCGAGCGCGGCGGAGAACTGTTCGGCGTGCAGATGCGGGGGCGTGGCGATCACGATGGCGTCGATGGAGGAGTCGTCCAGCACGCGCCGATAGTCCGCAAATATCGCCGCATTCGGCGCGAAACTCGCGGCCTTTTCCAGGCGCTTGGTGTAGACATCCGCGAAAGCCACGACTTCCGCGTTATCGCATACCCGGATTTGATTCAGCAGTTCCAGGCCGCGGTCGCCCACGCCGATGATGCCGACCCGCAACCGGTCATTCGAGCCCAGTGCTCGCGCGGGCACGGCTGCCAGGGTCCCGGCCAATCCGGTGGCGACTTTGCCCAGGAATTTGCGGCGAGAATCCATCTAACTTGAGTGTAGCAAGGCCGCCCTAGGCGGCGCGCTTGAGCGTCGCAAGCTAGGCTTAGGGAGCGTATACTTAGGGAGGATCGGAGCCGGAAATCCGGCTCCGATCGTCGATCACCTCCGCCTAACGCGGATGGTAACCCAAACCGTGATGATGATCACGGCAGTGATCGTGACAATAACGCTGATCACAGTCGCCTCCTTTCCGCCCCGAAGGGATTTCTCCGGCTTGCGACCAACAGGCCGGGTTGGTTCCGGGACGCCTAGGAGGCTGCTGAAAAACTCGCCGTCATGCTACGGAAACGACAGGTCATGGACCTGTCCCACCAAGGATCAGCGGGTTGCCAAGCGTGGTGGGACCGGTCCATGACCGGTCAACGAGTTTTTCAGCAACCTCCTGGGATCGCCCCATGAACCGACTCCACTCCGTTCGGAATCCGCACGATCTTAGCGAGGAACGGCCAGCAGGTTTCTTATTCGAATTTGTTTGTGAGCCGTTGACGCTGCGCCCGGCACGAGATCCATGCTTCCTTCTAAGCTGATCTATCACGTGGGTTACGACCTGAACCTGGGGGGTCACGTGTTTCCCTCGCAAAAGTACCGGATGGTGCGGGAGCGCCTGCTGACCGAGAAATTCGCGGAGCCGGACGACTTCATCCAACCGGAGCCGGCCACCGATGAAGATCTGCTGCTGGTGCACGAGTCGGGCTGGATCACGCGCCTCCGCGAAGGAACGCTGGGCGGCGCCGAACTCGCCATGCTCGAAATTCCCTACTCGAAAAAGATGGTGGACGCGTTTCTGCTCGCGGCCGGCGGATCGATCTTAGCGGCGAGGTGGGCGCTGCGCGATGGCGTTGCGTGCAATATCGGAGGCGGCTTTCATCACGCCTATCCCGGCCACGGCGAGGGCTTCTGCGCAATTCACGACGTCGCGGTGGCCATCCGGCGCGTGCAGAAAGATAGACTAGTGGAGCGAGCCATGGTGGTGGACACCGACGTTCATCACGGCAACGGAACCGCCACGATCTTCGCCGATGATCCCTCGGTGTTCACGCTCTCGATTCACCAGTATCACAACTACCCGCAGTTCAAGCCGCCGTCCGACGTGGACATTCATCTGGAGAACGGCGTGGGCGACGACGAGTATTGCCAGCGGCTGGAAGCCGCCTGCAAGCAGGCGATGGATGAGTTCCGCCCGCAACTGGTGATGTACGTTGCTGGCGCCGACCCGTATCGCAACGACCAGCTCGGCGGATTGGCCCTAACCATCGAAGGACTGAAGGCGCGCGACCGGCTGGTGTTCGACCTCGCACGTGAGCACCAGGCTCCCATCGCAACCACCTTTGCCGGTGGCTATGCTCGTGATGTGGCGGATACGGTCACCATCCACGCCAATACAGTAAAGGCGGCGGCACCGGCACCCCAATCGCTATCGCTACGGTAGCAGATCGCCGAATGTTCTCCCTATCTCCGAACCGCAGACCAGGAAAAACCAGGGCGCAAGAATGGCCAAGGTCCAAATGGTCGCTGCCAAAAGAAATCTCATAACCCTTGGAGCAGCATACTCGGGAGGCTATCGAAAGATAAACGAATGGGTACTGTTTCAATAACCCGAAATGGACCAGCACATGCTCCGTAAAAGGACCTGCGGTACTCGGACGTTATGATTTTCAGCCGGAGTGACGACGCCCGCGGCTCTCGGATTCTCTTCAATTCGGGTAGCCTCCGAGGCAGGTTTCGCTGTCACGAAATCTCTTTAGGAAATCTCTTGCGGAAGAATAGATTACATGCGACAATGACCGGAGTTTTGACGCGCACCAACGGGCAGGAGTGGGGATGAGGCGCCCTCGGAGGGCTTCCCGCTTGGCGGTCTGCGCGCCAAAAAGATGCAGTTGATTTATGCGTCCCGGCCTGCCGGGAATGGAACAGGAGATTTTCAGTGAGAGAAAAAGGTGTTGTGAAATGGTTTAACGCCGCCAAGGGCTATGGATTTATCCAGCGCTCCAGCGGCGAAGATGTGTTCGTCCACTTTTCGGCCGTGCAGATGTCCGGATACCGGACCCTGGAGGAGGGCGCCGAAGTGGAATTCGAGGTGAAAACCGGGCCCAAAGGCCTGCAGGCCGAGAACGTCAATCGCCCCTAAACGCTCTCCGCCGAGCGCGAGATTCCAACAATTTAATGAGAGGGCCCCGTTCTGCGGGGCCTTTTCTATTCCTGGGACGTCTTCCAATTCAGGCGCGCGCCTCCACGCACACCCACTCCGCTACAATGGCCGCATGCCGTTCGCGCGGTCCTCAAAATCCCGCAAACCGCCGGCGCCTCTGGATATCGAAGGACTCCTGGCCTACTCGGCGCGAGTCCTCACAGCGCGCGCGCAAACCACCTCCGAGCTGCGCCAGAAGCTGACTCGCCGGGCAGCGCAGCGCGGCGATGTAGATGAGGTTATCCGCCGTCTGAAAGAAAATGGCTACCTGAACGACCAGCGTTTCGCCGAGTCCTTCGCCAACTGGCGGCGCGACAACGATGGCGTTGGCAAGGCCAAAGTCGTGCGCGACCTCATGGCGCGGCGCGTAGCCCCCGAGCTAGCCAAGAAGACCGCCGAAGCCGTGTATTCGGGTACCGACGAGACTGCTCTCATAGAGCAGTTCCTCGCACGCAAGTTCCGCGGCAGAGATCTAGGCGCGCTGCTCCAGGAAGAGAAACATCTGGCATCCGCATTCCGCCGTCTGCGGACCGCCGGCTTCAGCGCGGGCAGCTCCATCCGAGTTCTGAAGCGCTACGCCGCCGAAGCCGGACGCCTGGAAGAAATCGGCGAAGAAGAGCCGCCGGAATAGGCACACCTAAGCCGACAGGAGCCGATCGAAGAACGACCGGTAGCAACGCGCGGATCTTCCGTTGAAACGTTGTCATTCCTATCCAACTCGGCTTCCAGCTTCTGACGCTCGCTGGCAGACACCTCCGCTAGGCGTTTGATGCGCTGGCCACCAGTTCATCGGCCTATTCCACTGTCTTGTCCTGCTGCGCCCCGCCGCTGGGAGCATCGGCACCAAACTGCGAACTCGGCGAACTGCAGCCTGCCGTTAGAACGCCACTTTGGGTGCTTCGCGGGCGGCGCCTTCCGCCTTGAAGTAGGCGTCGTTGCGATGGAAGCCGAACATCGACGCGGCAATATTCTTGGGGAATATCTCGATGTCGGTGTTATATTGCTGCATGACTTCGTTATACTTGCGGCGCTCGACCGCGATGCGGTTCTCGGTACCCGCCAGCTCATCCTGCAAGCGCAGGAAGTTTTCGTTGGACTTCAGGTTAGGATAGTTTTCCACCACCACCAGCAAGCGCGACAATGCCGAATCGATCTGCCCATTGGCCGCGATCTTTTCCGCCGGCGTGCGGGCGCCACCCAGGGCCGCGCGCGCATCCGTCACCTCTTTCATCACAGCCAATTCCTGCTTGGCAAAACCTTTCACCGTCTCCACCAGGTTCGGAATCAAATCGGCGCGGCGCTGCAACGCCACGTCCACTTGCGCCCAAGCGCCGTCGACGGCGTTCTTCTCGACCACTAGCTCGTTGCGCGAGCCCACCAGGCTTCCGCCCACCACCAGCACCAGCAGCACAATCACGGCGAGTACGCCTAATAACACTTTCATTTGTGATCCTCCATCCGGTCGACATATTCGACCATCCTGCGAATGAATTCCAGATATTGCGCGAACAACTCCACGGAGTCGTGCGTTTCCAGGACGTGATCCGCGCCGGTTTTGCCTTCGCGGAGATCCAACAGCAGATCCAACGGACTCGATGGCGCCGCCAGCTTCTCCCGCATCCGGTGGACCGCGTCACGCCGCCCGCCCGTAACCTCGATCCCTCCCGCCGCCAGCGCATGCCGCCCCAGGGTGCAGAAGGTGGCCACCGAGTCCACGCACAATTTGAGCAGCGCCGCCGGGTCCGAAAGAACTTGCGCCCCCTGCTGTCTTAAACGAAAAAGCTTGGCCCGAAGTTCATGCTCAACTTGCGTGCGGTAATGTTTGGTGTCGACGTGCAGGTGGGCGATGACGTCGACGCCGTGCAGCACCTTGCGGTGATCCTGCATATCGCGGAACTCAATCGGGAAGCTGTCGGCGGAGTTGTGAGCCTCCTCCTCGGTCATCAGCAGCGGCGAAGGATTCCCCTGTCCGCGCCACCAGCGCAGGATTGGTTCGCCCTCGCCCAACTCGCGCGGCGTGATCTGCTTCAGCACGCACAGTACGTTGAGATCCGAAAAATTCGCGTCATGATTGCCGGCCGCGCCCGACCCGTAGAGCACCACCGAGACCAAGCGGTCCTGATAGGCGTGCGTCAATTTGTCGACCAGTTCTTTGAGTTCTTCCATATGGATTGCCGGCAATGCTACCAGCCGCCGGATGCTCCTCCGCCGCCCGAATCGCCGCCGCCAAAACCGCCGAATCCGCCGCCGCCACCGCCATCGTAGCCGCCGAAGCCGCCTCCGCCCCAGCCGCCCGCGGCCGCCCATCATGTTACCGAGAATCATTCCCGTCAGGAAGCCAGTGCCGCTGCCGCCCCTGCCGCCGCGCCCCAGCAGCCACAGCAGGAAGAACAGCCCCAGCAGGATCAGCGGAAACGGAATCGAGGGTCCGCGCACCACGCGGCCGCTTCCACGCAACGGCTCCGGGCCGCCCAGTTCCACGCCCTTCGATTGCGCGATCATGGCGCCCATCTGCTCGGCCGCAGCCAGCAGCGCTCCGCCGTAGTTGCCCTGCTGCAGGATCGGCCGGATCTGGCGCAGAATACCGCCGGCGGCGCCGTCGCTGATGATGGGCTCGACGCCGTAACCGATCTCCGCTCGGCTCTTGCGGTCCTTGACCGCGAGCATGATCAGAATCCCCTCGTCCTTGCCCTTTTTGCCGATGCCCCACTCGCGATACAGACGGTTGGCCGCATCCTCTATGGGTTCGCCGTCGAGCGTGGGCACCAGCACGATTGCCATTTGAACGCCGGTCACGCGCTCCAGATTCGCGCAGTAGGCTTCGAGCGTCTGCTTGCTCGATGCATCCGAGCGTGCTGGAAAAGTCGTTCACGTAGCCGGTGGGTTTGAGTGCTTTGGTATCCAGGCCCCACGCCGGCAGCGCCGCCAGCGCGAGTACGGCACTACCCACGGGGCGAGCTTATGGAGATTCTTCATTCAATCGAAGTGGGCCGGATCTCAGCCCTTAAGATCCTGGCGGCGGACGCGGAACCCTTCGAGGCGCCCCAGCATGGCAACCGCCGTCTGCTGCGGATCGAAGAACTGTTGGGCCAGTTTCTGCACTTCGTCCGCCGTGACTTTCTCGATGCTCTCCAGCATCTCGTCCAGCGAAAAGAACCGCTGGAAATACAGTTCCTGGCGCGCCAGGTTGCCCATGCGGCTGGACGTGGATTCGAGACCCAGCACGAACGAGCCCTTCAGATGATCCTTCGCGCGGCGCAGTTCCTCGGGCGTCACCAGATGGTCGGTGATTTCGCGCATCTCATGCACGATGGAATCGATCACCTTTCCGGCCGACTTCGGCGACGTCCCGGCGTAAACCATCATGCAACCCGCATCGTGATACATGGTGAGTTCCGAGTAAACCGTGTACGCCAGCGCCTGCTTCTCGCGGATGTTCTGGAACAAACGCGAGCTCATCCCGCCGCCGAGAATCGCGTTCAGAATGTAGCAAGCGAAGCGCTCCCGATGTGGCATGGCGATCGAGGGAACACCTAAATATAGGTGCACTTGTTCTAGCGAACTCTTCTCACGAAAGACCAGCGGCGCATGCGGCTGCGGCCGGCCGTCGGCCTTGGGTAGCGCACGTCCCTTGAGCTCGCCCAAATGTTACTCCGCCAACTGCACAAGTTTCTTATGCGTCAGGCTGCCCGCCGCGGTGATCAGTATGTTCTTCGGCGTGTAGTAGCGCCGGTAGTAACGCTCTACGCTGTCGCGGTCGAAGCTGCGGATGGTCTGCCGCGTACCGAGGATCGGCCGCCCCAGCGAATGTCCCTTCCAGAAGTTGCTGGCGAAGATCTCATGGATGAGGTACTCGGGATTGTCCACATCCATCTTGAGTTCTTCGAGGATGACGCCCTTTTCCTTCTCGATATCACCCTTCTCAAACAAAGGATTCCGCACCAGATCGGAGACAATGCCGAACGCGTGCGGCAAATGCTCGTCGAGCACCTTGACGTTGTAGCTGACCAGTTCCTTGGAGGTGAACGCATCCAGACCGCCGCCGATGGAATCCACCGAGCGCGCGATCTGTTCAGCCGACCGGTTCTTGGTCCCCTTGAACAGCATGTGCTCGATGAAATGCGAGATGCCGGTCTCTTCGCGCGTCTCCTCGCGGGACCCCGTGCCGATCCACACGCCGACGGAGATGCTGCGAACGTGCGGCATGCGTTCTGTGACGACGCGAACCCCGTTGGGGAGCACGGTGCGCTCGATATCACGGATTTTGTGGGGGCTCCGGCTGCGGCTGGTCATGGGTGTCTGGACACTTTTATTGTACCGCGCTCGACGAATGCTACACTGAGATCGTGCGGCAACCTATTGTAGGCATGGAACTTGCCGATATTCAGGCGGCCCTGGGCGCGCTTTCTGACGCCCCTCCCGCGTTCCGGGCAGCGCAGTTATATGATGCGGTCTACCGGCAGCGGGTCGCGGATGTCGGCGGAATTTCCAACCTCCCAAAACAATTACGAGAACGCCTGGCCGAGGAGTTCCCGATGGGATTGCCAGCCGTGGAACGCCGCTATCATTCCACCGATGGCACCTGCCGCTACCTGCTGAAGCTGAGCGATGGCAAGACGGTCGAGACGGTCTGGATGCCCGCTGAAGAAGGCGCCGATCGCGCGACCATCTGTATTTCGAGCCAGGTCGGCTGCCCCGTCGATTGCAAATTCTGCCTGACGGCGCTGATGGGACTGGAGCGCCACCTGACGGCGGGCGAAATCGTCGGCCAAGTGTTGGTGGCCGCCGGGACTGTCCCTGTCGAGCGTCTCAATATTGTGATGATGGGCCAAGGCGAGCCGCTGCTCAACCTGGCGAATGTGCTCAAGGCCTCGCGCCTGCTGATGGATCCCGCAGGCATGGCGCTTTCTCCGCGCCGCATCACGCTCTCGACCTCCGGCATCATTCCCAAGATCGCCGAACTGGGGCAAGCGGCGCTGCGGCCGAAGCTGGCGATTTCGCTCAATGCGTCGAACGAAGAGCAACGGCAGGCGCTGATGCCGATCACGCGCAAATATCATCTCAAGGATTTGATGGAGGCTTGCCGCGCCTATCCGCTGCGGCCTTGGGAAAAGCTGACCTTTGAATATGTGCTGCTCAAGGGCGTGAACGACACCGACGCCGATGCGCGCCGCGTGGTCCAGTTGCTGGCGCGCCTGAACGCCAAGGTGAATCTGATCGCGCTGAACCCGGGTCCGGGGATTCCCTTTGAGACTCCCGATCCCGCGCGCGTCGCGTCTTTCCAGGCGATCATCCGCCGCTCGCTGCCGTGTTTCATCCGCAAGCCGCGCGGGCTGGATGTCTACGCCGCCTGCGGGCAGTTGAAGCGGATGGAGAGCGGGGCTCTGACGCAGATTCAGTAGGCAAAGCAACTAGTGCAGCTCTCCCGGCAAACAACGTTCAGAGCCGGTGACGTATAATCGAGTTTTGGCGCTATCGTCTAACGGTTAGGACGGAGCCCTCTCAAGGCTTAAATACGGGTTCGATTCCCGTTAGCGCTACCAATTTTTAAATAACTTAGAGCGTTTCTACTCACACTTGCTCACACATTTTTGGTTCTTACTGGCAGAGCTTTCGGGCCAGGATGGCGCAGGCGCTGGCCATTTCCTCATAGCGCGTTTGATCAGGTGCAGTCCTGAAGACCGTACGTAGGAAGCCCGCTGGCGTGCGCTCGGCCGGAAGGACGGGCGCTGTGCCAATAACCTCTTCCTCGAACTTGCCGCGCGCCGACCGGCTTTGGTGTGCGACAGCCCAGTGTGACCGGCGTGGCCATCAGCTTCTGGTCGGCGGAGACGTAGAACAACTCTTTCCCGTCACGCCGCCAGCGCGGGAAAGTGCCGCCCGAGGTCGAAATTTGGTACATTGCCCCGCTGGATGGAAGCGTCTGAACGTTGACCTGGAACCGGCCAGACTCATTAGATTGGTACGCTATCCATCTCCCATCCGGGGAGAAGCGCGCGGCCATCTCGTCAAATGGAGTTTGCAAGTACGGCACCGGCTTGCCGATTGTTAACCAAGCCAGCAGTGCTCCTTACCTCACCTCTTCGTCGCGCGCGTCGCATATCGGGGGCATCGGAACGAGAAGATGACGGATCACCCCCTCGTGGCGATTAGGCCCAAGAATGAGCGTACTAGAACTTTTACTTAGTCTTGGGAGTGGCTCGATCCGGCGGTTTCGGTCATAATCTGGACGCTGCCAATGCTGTATTGGTCGTGATTGACCTAGCAGCATAGCGATTCTTACAGGTCATTTTCTGAGGCAGTCTCGAACCAGGAGTTCGAGCCGAAGTTGAGATGGTTTTCGCTTTTGATCGTGCTTACCTTGATCGCGTTTCGTACTGGCCCCTGGTCTGGCGCATAGCGTTAGAGTGACACGCCACATGCGATGCCTAAGCATCCCTGTTTTTCTGTCCGCGCGCTTTGGCTCCGGAAGCGATGTCATCGGAATTTGCTGACCGTGATGAGTCTCAAAGGGGCGGAGAACATGACCAACATAAACCGCAGCAATATTATTTTTATGATGATCGCCGCCTGTGTTTGTTTCGCATTAGGGAGCATCCCCGCTGGGGCGCAGACGCTGAAAGTAGTGCATCCAGCGAACCACGGCGAATCCCTACCTCGGTCGAGCTTCGACGGCAGCGCTGTTCCGGTGTATGGACCCACGAGGACTCCAAATCTTCCGCTGCCACTCCAGTCCAAGAGCGAAAACAATGGCGGGAGTGAAACCAAGCCCGTTGCCGCGCTGCAGACTGGCTCGATCCAGAGGATGAGCGTCTCTGTGGGGACCGACTTTGACGGCATGCGGCTGCCCGATGGCAGTTACGGTCCATCGGACAATAACCTTGCGGTAGGTCCCAATCATATCGTGCAGACTGTGAGTAATCTCTATACGATCTATAGCAAGAGCGGGACTCCTCTGCTGGGGCCCAATTCGCTGACGTCCCTCTGGGGCGGGTTGGGCGGACCCTGCGCAGCCAACAACGGCGGTACTCCCGCCGTTCAGTACGATCGGGCGGCAGATCGCTGGATCATCACGCAGATGGCGAGCCTGTCGGATGTCCACGCGGAGTGTATCGCGGTATCCAAAACCGGCGATCCCACTGGCGCCTACGATCTTTACTCCTATTCGTTCGCGTCCAATCTAAACGATCATCCCAAGTTCGGAGTGTGGCCCACCGCGACCAATAGTGCTTACCTTGCGGCGTACAACTTGTTCGCAAATGGCTCCTCGTTCAGCGGCGCCGAAATCTGCGCCTACGATCGCGCGGGCATGCTCGCCGGTGCCGCGAATCCGATAGGCTTGTGCTTCACGGGCGTCAACGGCGCTAGCTATTTACCCGCCGATCTAGAGGGCGCCACTCCACCGCTTGACGGAACCCCGGCCTATTTCGCGGATCTCTACTCGACCGACGGCAGCCTGGGAATGTACCAGATGTATTTCAATTTTGCCACTGCCGCCGCTACGCTAAGTCCTTTTTCAAATATCCAGGTCGACTCATTCAGTCCCGCGTCATCCGTTCCCCAGCCAGGGACGAATGTGCTCCTCGACTCGCTCAGTGACCGCCTGACCTACCGCCTCGGATTCCGGATGTATGGAGATCATGAGTCGATGGTGGTGACTCACTCGGTTTCCGTTGACGGCACTGCAGGGGTGCGATGGTATGAACTCCGGGCGCCGGTGTCGACAACTGGAAGTTTCAGCCTATTTCAGCAAGGCACGCTCGCTCCCGGCGACGGCATTCACCGCTGGATGGGAAGCGCAGCCATTGACAGCGCAGGCGACATCGCGTTAGGTTACAGTGCTTCCGGCAGCATCCTCTATCCGTCGTTGCGTTATACAGGGCGGACGCCGGCGGACCCAGCGGGCACAATGGAAATCGAGGCCGGCAACGTAAATGGAGTCGGCGCGCCGGCAACTTATACCCGATGGAGCGATTACAGTTCGGTTCACCTCGATCCTGCCGACGACTGCACGTTCTGGTTCGTGAACCAAAACTCCGGGTCCAACACGCGCATCGGTACGTTCAAGTTCAGCGAATGTGTCCAACCGCAAGTGTCTGCAGTTTTGTTTTCACTGACGGATACGGATGGGACTACGGGAAATTCGGCGGCGAAAGCGGCGTCGGCCGTTGTTTCCAATTCGGCGCCGCTATCTGCAGCTAACCTTGGACCGACCAGCGTCGGAGTATTTCGCTCAGGGTTTTACTGGCTGGAGGATGTGGATGGAAACCAGCAGTTCAACCAACCACCCGATCAGGCATTCGCGTTTGGAGGGGTTCCGGGAGATATTCCGATCACCGGAGATTGGAACGGGGATGGGCGGACAAAAGTGGGGGTTTACCGTCCGAGCAACGGGCTGTTCATTCTCGATACCAATGGAGACCAGCAGTTTGACGCCGGCGATGCCGTGTACAACCTTGGAGTAGGCATCGATCCAACCGACAAGCCAGTGGTGGGCGACTGGAACGGCGATGGCCGCACCAAAGTGGGCCTATTCCGGCAGGGGTTCTTTTGGATTCTCGATACCAACGGCAACGGCACCTTTGAGCAGGGTGTTGATGCTACCTACGCGTTTGGCGGGGTCGCGGGCGATATTCCGGTAGTGGGGGACTGGACCGGTACGGGCACCAGCAAGATTGGGCTATTCCGGCTGGGCTTCTACTGGATTCTGGACGCCAACGGCAACGGGTCGCTCGACAACGTCAACGGAGCGGGCGGCGATCTAGCGTTCGCCTACGGAGGCATTGCGGGCGACGTTCCGTTGGTCGGTGATTGGAACGGCAGTGGCACCAGCAAAGTGGGAGTTTTCCGGCAGGGATTCTTCTGGGTGCTGGACGCGAACGGCAATCACACGTTCGACGGTACGGGACCAGGCCTGGATCTCGCCTTTGCTTTTGGAGGAATTTCCGGTGACAAGCCGGTGGTAGGCAAATGGTCGCTCGGCGATAATCACCGCGACCAGCGGAACGCCGCAAAGCGCTTCGATCAACACGACGTTCGCGGCGCCTCTTACAGCGACGTTAACGGATTTAACCGGGAACCCGCTGGCCGGGGTGCTAGTGACGTTCGCCGCACCAACCTCGGGAGCCAGCGGAACCTTCGCTGGCGGAGGGACTACGGGTACGGCAACGACCAATGCTTCAGGTATAGCGACGTCGCCTACCTTCACGGCCAACGGTACGGCCGGACTTTATTCGGTGACGGTATCGGCGCCCCGGGTGGGAACAGCCGCCGCTTTCTCGCTGACGAATACAGCGGGCGCTGCGTCGCTTCTCACCGTGGTGGCCGGGTCGGGGAAGAGCGCTGAAATCAATTCGGCGTTTGCCGTTCCATTGACCGTGCTGGTGCAGGACGCATTCGGCAATCCGGTACCGGGTGTGACCGTAAGATTTACTGCGCCGCCGACGGGAGCCAGTGGCAGTTTCGATGGCACGAATTTTGCCGTCACGAATGCTTCCGGCGTGGCCACATCGGCCACTTTCATCGCCAACGATATAGTCGGCACTTACATCGTTAAGGCTACAGCGACGGGGGCGTTTTCGACCAGCTTCTCCCTGGAAAACACGCCGATTTCGGATACGATTGCCGTAAGCGATGCTTCCGTTGGCCAGCGATTGGAGACCATTGTCACGATCAATCTTTCAAAGCCGGCAGGCCCCGGTGGAGTGACGGTCGTCGTGACGAGTAGTGATGTCTCCAAACTACTGGTCGCGGCAAGTCTGGTTAGTGCCCGCACCGGATCGGTGACGTTCTTGATTCCTGAAGGCGCGGCCACAACCGCGGTCGTTGCGCTCGGCCTGCTTTCGAGCGGCACAGCGACTTTGACCGCAAGTGCGATGAATTACATTTCCGTCCCCGGCACGATTACGATGACTCCTTCCGGCTTTCTTCTGGCCGGACCGGACGGAATCGGCACGCCCAGTTTCTCTATAGCTAAAGGAGGCAGTACTGCTGTAACGGTAACGGTCTGGCGGCTCGATTCTTCACTCAATTTTGTCGAAGTTCAGCCATTGGGCCAGGGCGTTTCAGTAAGCGTGCCTGTGACCAGCTCCAATACGAGCGTCGGTACAATCGCGACTTCTCCCCTGAACTTCACGGGCGGAGTCACTAGCCAGACGGCAGAGTTCGATGCGATAGATACTGGCGGCACAACTCTGACGGCTGTAGTTCCGGCCGGGTTCAGTAAGCCCGCCAACAATCTAAATATTGTGACCGCCAACGTTATTCCTACCGGCCTGGCGCCAACAAATGCGACGGTCGGGAAGGATCTGGAAACCACCGCCAGAGTCAACCTGAATGGAACGGCTCCGAGCGGAGGACTAGTAGTCGACATTTCGAGCGACAATACAAGCAAGCTTCTGCTCTCTTTGAATGCCACGGACGCTGGGTCTGGATCGATCTCGATGTTCATCCCACAGGGTTTGAACCATACCCAGGATTTCTTCGTTCACGGCCTCGGTAGCAGTGGATCGGCTACCTACACTGCCAGCACGGGGGCTGGCTTTGGGACAGCCACAGGAACAGTGACGCTTGCACCATCGGGCTTTGTTTTGGAGGGTCCGGCAGGACTTGGTACGAATTTTACGATGTCCATTGCCCAACTGCCAGCGACATTGACAGTTTACGCGGCGCAGCTCGATGCGGGCTTGAATTTTGCCGCCGCACAGCAAGTACGCGGAGGTGTGACCGTAAACGTCAACGTTACCAGCGGGAACACAGCGGTGGGAACAATCACAACTTCACCGGTCAACATCGCCGGCGGAGCTCTCAACGCCACCACTCAATTCCAACCCGCAAGCACGGGTTCAAGCATCCTGTCGGTCGGTACGCCAGCTGGATTCAGCACTGCGGCACAATTTAGAACGCTGACAGCAACCGTCAGCCCGCCGGGTATTTCGGTGACCGACAACGTGACCATCGGCGCAAATCTTGAGTTGCCGGGCAGCGTAGTGATCGGCCAAATCGCACCCGCTGGTGGCCAGTCCGTATTGCTGACCAGCAACAGCCCGAGCCAGCTGCTGTTCTCCTACTCGGCTATCGGTGCAGGATCCAGCTCCCTGCTAGTCACCATACCGGCTGGCGGCAACAACGCTCCGTTCTATCTGCAAGCGTTCGGTAGCCCGGGTACGGCGACCTACACGGCCACTTCTACAGGATTCCAGAGCCGGACGGGAACGGTATCGGTGACGCGGTCCGCGGTCATAATTTCTGGCCCCTTGGGATCGTTCCCATTTTCTACAATGATCTCGGACCCTCCCACTAACCTCACGGTTTCCATGGCCCAGCTGGATAACAGCGGCAGTTTCGTTAAGACTGAGCAGTTGGCCGGTGGCCTGTCGCTATCAGTATCTCTTAACAACAGCAATTCCGCGGTAGCCACGATCTCGCCCACGGCGACCATTACCGCCGGCTCAGATCACGCGGACTTGGCGTTCACTCCGAAGGCTGTGGGACAAGCGACCATCTCGGTAGTCAGCCCGGCGGGCTACTCACCGGCGCCGAGTCTCCCGATCAACCTAGGATCAGTCACGGGCAATGTGAACTAGGCTATGAGAAACGCAGAATATGGATTTGTGGTTGCGAGTTGATTTTGCGTGAATACCATGGAGGCAAAAATACCGTCAATTGGACTTCCGACTGGACCATAGCGCGAGGAATCTGTGACCAACTCACATCTAAACGCCTAAGGGTCCGAGTCTGGCTTTGAGGCACACTACCGGTGTGTCGGCGGCACCGGTTACCCGGCTCCAGGGCAAGCCGGATCTCTCTGGGGTCTGGCAAGCCGCTCGCACTCCGGAGCGGGAAATCGCGACCTTGTTCGGGGACGACTTTCCCGGCTTCAAATCGATCCGCAGGATTTCACCAAGAACGTTATCAACGTATTTGCGGGCCTTAAGCCGGAAGAAGTGCCTTTGCGGCCTGAAGGAGTAGCGGCACTCAAGCGCCTGCAGGGCATTCCGGACCAGTGGCCCTTTGCCCAAGGATACCGATCCTTCGTGGATGGGGTATTCGATCGGCAAGTGGGAGGGCGACACGCTGGTTGTCGAGACGGCGGGCCTACCTAAAGGATGGGTGGCTCGACGGATTCGGCCACCCACGCAGCGAGCAGATGCGGATTACCGAGCGGTATCGCCGCCTCGATTTCGGCCACATGGATCTGGAGTTCACGTTCAACGATCCGAAGTACTACGCCAAGCCGTTCGGTCTTAAGACCGCGCTGGAGTTGGTCCCCGACAGCGACCTGCTTGAATACGTGTGCCTCGAAAACGAGAGGGATCGCGCTCACTTGGGAAAATGAACACGCGGCTTTTTGGGGTGATCTCCCGTCTCCGTAACGCTACTCGTATAGGTCCCGATAATCATCATTATCGGTAGCCTGGGGCCGAACCCTGGCACTTCTCCGTTTGCGCGGTTTTGTTTAGATTGATGCCAAAGGGCCCACCTTCCGGTTTGCGCGCCATCCACTCGCAATCAAGGTGCGATCCGATACACTAAGCTGGATCCTCTTGTATGCCCCTTTCTACAGGCGAGCTAATCGGACCTCACGAGTCCCGAACAGGCCGCGGGCAAGGTGGTCGATCGGCGCAGTGACATTTGGAGCTTCGGCGTCGTTTTGTACGAGACGCTCACGGGCGAGCGCCTGTGTGCAGGCGAGACCGTTTCTCACACTCTCGCGGATGTGCTGCGCGCCGACATTCCTTTCGACCGTTTGCCAGTGTCGACGCCCGCGCTGATAAGAGAGTTGGTACAGCGATGCCTCGATCGCAACATCAAGATGCGCTTGCAGTCGATCGGCGAGGCGCGGATCGCGATTCAAGAGTACCTCAACCATCCTTCGGCGGGAGCTTCTCAAACAGCTGCCGGGGCGACAACCCGGGTGCTCCAATGGCTATGGCCTTCGATTTCGCTTGCCCTGGCCACGGCCTTGCTGACGGGCGCGCTTTTGTACTTGCGAAGACCGGCTGAGGTCTCCGGCCCGCTTCGGCTCTCTTTCACGGCGCCGACCGGAGCGTCGTTCAACGATGTGGGGCAGCACGATATCGTGATCTCTCCGGATGGCCGCAGCGTGGCTTTCACCGCGCGCGACCGCGAGGGCCATCACCTGCTCTGGGTTCGCTCGCTCGATTCCTCCGACGCCATGCCCTTGCCGGGAACCGATAACGCTTTTATGCCGGTGGCTTTCAAGCGCGACAACGCGATCTGGGTCACGGATGTTACGCGAGATGTTCCCGTGCGGCTGATGAATGGGCAAATCCCCATTTGGTCGCCCGACGGCGCCCGGGTGATTCTGTTGGGCGACGGCATTCGCGTTATCGCAGCAAACGGCGTGGGCGAGGCGATCAAGTTGGCCGATGGCGTCAGCGGGCCGAGCGACTGGTCGCCGGACGGGCGATTCCTTCTGTTCTGGAGGCGGGGGAAAAACACCCGCAGCGATATCTGGACCTTGCCGCTATTCGGAGACCAAAAGGCGTTCCCCCTGTTGGATTCACAGGCCGAGGAGGAATTAGCCCGGTTCTAGCCCGACGGGCGCTGGTTCGCTTACACCTCCGACGAATCGGGAAGTCAGGAGGTATACGTTCGCTCCTTCACGCCTGATGGACACGCCGGCGCCGACCGGAAGCGCATCTCGCCCCAGGGGGCTTCCAGCCCATTTGGAGACGGGATGGCGCGGAGCTGTTCTATCTCTCTCCGAAGGACGAGATGATGTCGGTGGCGGTGAAGCGCTCCGGCGCCGAACTCGAATTCGGCGTACTCAAGGCGTTGTTCAAAACGCGGACGCTCGCGGGAGGGCATCAGCTCGGAGGCTACGATATTGCCGCGGACGGACAACGCTTTCTGATCGGCGAATTGGTAGGCGAGGCGCTCAACGCGAACCCCTTGGTAATTCTGAACTGGCCAAGCGCGCTACCGCGGTAATCGAAAATCATGGCCAGGGGGACCAGGGGAGTATTGTCAGCGAATCGAAAGTTGCGCAGTTTCCAACGACGGTTGTAAAGACGGGGTTATTGTAAAGTTCCCGATCCGGGGGCCCGCGCGGAAGTAAATCCACCTTGACAGTTTGTTGGTAAACCAACGAAGTGAACTGCCCAACCTTGCCGTTCGGAACCGCGATCTCGTTCGTCGCCCGGTGCAACGGATCCGCTCCGGGAAGCCGTCAGAAACCAATGCAGTAGAATGTAAGCCATGCGATTTTTCCTGACCTCGATGACCGCCCCCTCTATTCGCCGAGCGGTGTTTTTCGCCGCTGCTTTAGTCACGCTTTCAACTGCCCCGAGAACGTTCGCGCAAGCGAGTCCGCAGGTGAAACGTACCGTCCTGCTGCGGCATGACGCGCCGGCCCCGGGCTTCGAAGCCATGCTTGTTCGCGTGGATCTCCCGGTCGGAGCCCGCGAAGGCCGCCACACGCATCCGGGCCTTCTGCTGATCCATGTGGAAGAGGGCACACTCACCCTGGATTACGAGGGAAAGCCGTCCACCGACTACAAGCCCGGAGATTCCGTTGTCGTCGAACCCGGCAAGGTTCACGAAGGCATTAACAAGGGAAACACTCCGATAAAAGCGATCGCAACATTTGTGATCCCCAAAGGAGCAACGCTAACGACACAGGTGAAATAAAGGTTGCCTTTATCGTTAGCATCGGACTCTTTCCACTGGTTTCGAGAAGTGTGGCCGGCAGTCCGATCGAAGCGATGGCTCACTGAACCGACAGTCCGATCACGGCGTCTAACTCTTCGACCGCGCGAATTTCATTGATCACGCCATCCCATTCCTGAGCCGCGCGAACGTCATCGGTTGGAATTGCGCGTGAGTAAATTCGAGCAGTGATACTCGGGCCCGCATGTCCCAAACGCGCAGAAACAGCAGCAAGCGGAACCACACGGCTAAGCAAATGCGATGCGTGCGTGTGGCGCAATATGTGGAAGCTGGCGTCGATGATCTTCGCCTTCTGCATCCGTCGCACGCGGTTGGCGCAGTTCCCTCTATCTTGTTTCTAACGCGCGAGGGTGTGAGGCTTCATCTCACAGCCTGCGCCGCCGCGTTTTAGGAATTGATCCAAACCCGGATAGCGTCGCATAGGCCACATCGGTCAGGAAGGCTTCAGAATCGCTCATCCCATGATTCAATTGGTTCACCCGGAGGCTCCGGCGTTTTCGCATCTAGGTCGAGCGTGTCTGTGAATGGTCCGTCTGGCTGATCAGCTATGTACATATAAGACACGCCTGCCCAGTTTCGGAGTGCCTCCCAAAATCTCTGCTCGGGGTGCTGAGCGCAGTACGCGGCGAACTCTCCAAGTAGTTCGATATTCTTGTTCACGTTTTCCTTACGGTGTTTCAACCCGAGCCATCGAGGAGTCAGACTTCCCGGTCATGCCTGCACAGACACCTTTTGCACGTGTCCAGCCACAATATCATTTACCTCCGATCCTGCTTTTGAGGGAAGTTGAGTTGGCGATGCTTCCTCGGTTGTGGTGACCCAACGCGGCAATTACCGGCCTGCGCATGTGTGGAGGCCGTAGGCTTGGCGATTGATGAGCTCCATTTTGTTGTAGAAGCCTTCGGTAATGACGTTGTTGCGGGTGAAGCGCATTGGTGTCATGAGGACATTACTTCTCCTGCTCAAAGACTTCATACGCAACAGCCGCCTCACGTGAGCAATGTGGAAGCCTTCTCCGCTTGGAGGTGACCAAAAGTTTATCCCACACTCTCTTCGATGTAATATAATCTTCGGACGCGGGGCCAAAGCCGCCGCCATTTAGGAGATAGCATGAGGACGCTATTGAAGGTTCTGGGAGTAATTTTGGTTTGTTTGGTGCTGTTGTTGCTCGTGCTCTCCGTCATCGGCTTTGAACCTCACGGCAGAATGCCCGGCTTATGGCTCAAGGGGAATCTCGTAACCACTCCGGTTACCGACTGGTCGTTCACCGACCCGATCGAAACCGTGAAAATTCAAACCAACACCGCGTATCTGCTTCCACACTCGGTGACGACAAACTGTGTCTCCTATAATGGGCAGCTATACCTGACTTCTCTCTATCGTGCGGGACTCACCTATCCTCAAGGCAGGAGTTGGAACACCAACGTAGCCCGGGATCCTCACGTGCGTATCAAGATAGGAAATAACGTGTATGATCGCAGGTTATCCTTAGTGACCGATCCAACCGAGTATGACGGCGTCTACCAAATGAAAAGGAAAAAATATCCGCAGCAGAAGATACCGCCGGGCGGGAAGTTCATGATTTTTCACGTAATGGATAATTAGGAGATCACGCAGTTTAGGGATCGCTTCATTCAAAGACGTTGCCGGAGCCAATTCCCAAACCTGCATACTTTGGGCGCGCATCTGATGCCGGCGGTGAACCGGCAGGAATGGAAGGCATGAAAATCGTCATCACCGGCGCCAATAGCGCCGTCGGCCAAGCCATTCTGCGCTGCGGATCGGGACAAGCAGCGTCCGTACACGCTGGTTGCCGCAGTCCGCTCCGAGCGCGCGGCGGAAGAGATTAAGCCGCTGCTTGGCCAGGGGAGCAGCCTGGCCCAAATCTCGTACGGCGATCCCGACAGTCTGGATGCGGCATTTCGGGGAGCTTCCGCGATCATCCACCTGGCGGGAATTCTCTTCGAGCGGCCGGATTCGTCGTATGCACAAGCGAATGTGGAGTCGGCTCGCAGTGTCATCGAAGCCGCGAAGCGATGCGGAGTGGAAAAATTGGTCTTGATCAGCGCCACGGGGGCCGATGAGACATCCTCCAACGGTTACTACCGCACCAAAGGGCAGGCGGAAGCTCTGGTGCGCGCCTCCGGCCTGCGCTATACGATATTGCGTGCTCCGCTGCTGCTCGGGCCCGAAACCGAAGGCGGCGCTGCGCTAGCGCGGAATGCGAGCGGGCGCAAAGCCAAGCTAATCGGCGGCGGCCGCCATTTTCAACAACCTCTCTACGTGGACGACCTGGCGCGGGCGGCCATTGCCGCCACCCAGCCTTCGGTCGCGGGCAATCGCACTCTGGAACTGGTCGGTCCCATTTCGCTGCCGGAACGAGAGTTGGTTCGAGCGGGCCGCGCACCTGCTGGACCGCTCGGTGCAGATCGGTTCCATCCCCAAGAAATTGCTTCGATGGGGGCTGACACTTCGAGGACGCGTCACCGGTCCCGGATTTTCGGTGGCCGTTCTCGAAGTGATCACGGCTGACACGCGGCTGGACCCGCAACCTGCCGCCAGTGAATTGGGAATCCGCCTGACCGGCATCGACGAGATGATCCAAAACAGCTTAGGACAGGAGCGAAAAAAATGAACGAGGCGAGCCACTCCACGGCGCGTCCCCCAGGCCGCAGGCGCACGAAAAGCCAAGCCTTGGCAGCGGCTCCTGCCGTTTCTGATCACGATCGCTTGCTTCGCGTATCTCTACAACCGTCTCAACCATGCGGCGGCGGCCGAGGGCACCTCGCTGCTCCCCTACCTGGCAAAAAGCTTTGAGAACGTGAACTGGTACTACTGGCTGGCGCTCATGATCCCGTACTGCATCCTTTATCTGATACTCGACAGCCTGGTGGTCTGGAAAGTAATCAACTGGTTCAACGCCAAGATCGGCTATGCCGATATCCTGCCCATTCGCGCGAGTGCCTATATTCTTTCCCTGGTAAACGAACAGGTCAGCAAGGGCGCCATCGCGGTCTATCTGAATCGCCGCGACGGGGTGCCGGGCTGGGAAGTCGGATCCAGCATGTTACTGGTTATGTTTTGCGAGATTTACAGCCTGATCCTGTGGGCGACGGTTGGCGTGCTATTGCGTTGGGATAGTTTCCCGCCTGCCTTCCATGTCATTCCATGGATTGCCTTGGGCGCTGCCGTGTTCTTCGTGGTGGTTCACTCTGTTCTTCAGCGGAAGAATCGGGCTCGGGGATGGCCCTGCGCGACCGTCCCATTTTCCGGGCGTTCCGACTCGCCAAAGTGTGGCACTACGCGGTGGTCGTCGGTTTGCGCGCGCCGCTCGTCCTTTCAGGCGTTGTCGTCTATACCCTGGCCTTGAGGCTCTTTGGAGGCTCGGTAGGGTTTGAAGAGATGCTGGGCTATCTGCCGGTGATATTTTTTGGCGCGGCAACGCCCGGACCGATGCACTCGGTCGCGATTCTATTTTGGGTTTTGCTCTTTCCCGACAGGCCCGGCCAGATGACCGCCTTCGGCTTCGTGATGCACAATTTCTTCATCTTCTTCAACGCCGCGGTGGGGCTGCTATTTCTCCGGCGGGCCACTCGCGAGCTGTTCGGGTGAGCTCCGCAACATCAGCCGCTGTCCCATCGACACCAGGGTGCTCAGGACCAGCAACCAGACCAGAATCGTGAGCAAGGGCTGCAGAAAGAGAACTCCCATTCGGATCAGGCTGTCCATGATGGTGGGCACGAAGTAAAGTATTCCGTTGTAGCGGCCTAGCTTGCTCCCGCGGAGCTTGCGCCGCCGGTGAATCCAGTAGGAATCGATAAAATACTGGGCAAAGGCCGCCATGATCAGCACGGGCAGGATCCACGGGAACGCGCCGCGCAGGGCTCCTCCAAACAGTCCGGAAGTGACGAACAGAAAATCGCTGGTGTGATCGAACGTGCCGCTCCATGCAGTCACCGTTCCTCGCCGTCGTGCGATGGGGCCATCCAATAAATCGGTGATCACGGCCATCACCCACGCGGCGAGAGCGAAAATCGCGGAGCGCTCGTCTCCTTTCGCCATGAAAAACCCGAACGGAAGCACGAGAAGCAGGCGAACCGCCGTCAGTGCATTAGCCATCGGAGGTCCGCATCTGCGACCGTTCGTTGACACCACATGACACCAAGCTTACACTGGGGTACAGGCTGGAACTGGAAGCCCTGGAGAAGGCGCGCTAATGTCAGAAATGGCGATCCCCTGCGGGGTGGATGCCGCTCTCGAACGTGGAATTGAGGGGCGGGGCCTATCGCGCGAAGATGCGCTTTCCTTAATGGAGGAAGGTCCGCTTCAGGCGCTGCTCGAGACAGCGGCTGCCGTGCGGGACCGTTCTAAAGGTCGCTTCGTCAGCTATTCGAAGAAAGTCTTTATTCCGCTCACCCACCTTTGCCGCGATTATTGTGGCTATTGCACTTTCCGGTCCGACCCGCAAGCCGGCGTAGCGGCCTACATGCTGCCGGAAGAAGTTCTCGCCGTAGCCGAAGCGGGGCGCCGCGCAGGATGCAAAGAGGCTTTGTTCAGTCTGGGCGACCAGCCCGAGCGCGTCTTCCCGGAAGCGAAAGCATTTCTGAAAAAGCTGGGCTTTGACCGCACGCTCGAATACCTGGCGGCGATGAGTGAGCTGGTATTGGAGCAGACCGGGCTCTTGCCGCATTCCAATCCGGGTCTGATGGGCGCGGAAGATCTTCGCCGTCTGCGGGAGACCAACGTCAGCGTGGGGTTGATGCTCGAAAGTGCCAGCCCGCGGCTGCTGCGGGCCGGAGGCGCCCACTGGAAGGCGCCGGACAAAGTTCCCTCTCTCCGCCTTCGAACCATTGAGAACGCGGGGCAGTTGTCGATGGCCTTCACAACGGGCATTCTGATCGGAATCGGCGAAACGCTGGAAGAACGCGTGGACGCGCTCCTGGCGATTCGCTCTGCCCACCAGAAATACGGCCATATCCAGGAAGTAATCGTGCAACCGTTCCGCGCCAAGACGGATATCCGCATGGCTCTTGCGCCGGAGCCTTCCACCGAGGACCTGGAACGCACTATCGCGGTCGCCCGCTTGCTTTTCGGAGGGGAAATGAATATTCAGTCTCCGCCCAATTTGCTTTCGGAAGACTATCCCGATTTACTGCAGGCGGGCATCAACGATTGGGGCGGAATTTCTCCGGTTACCAAGGACTTCATTAATCCGGAAGCCGCATGGCCGCAAATCTCGTCCTTGGCGGCGAGATCCGCCGGCGCGGGATTCGTCTTGCGCGAGCGGCTGGCAATCTATCCGGAATTTTCCTCCAGGCCGGAATTCGTGAATGCCCGCCTTCAACCGCACGTGGGGAAACTGCAAGCCGAAAACGGCTATGCTCGTGAGGGAGAGGCTAAAGCATGCTGAAACCGGCAAGTCTTGAATGGCGGGATATTCCCTGGGAGCGAGCCCTTGCCGCGGCAAGTCCTAACGTTGCCGATCCTCTGGAGAAGGCGCTTTCCGGAAGGGACCTTGGATTCGAAGAGGGCCTGACCTTGGCTAACGTCGAGGGGAATGACCTCCTGGCGCTGGTGAAGGTTGCCGACGAGATTCGCCGGCGCGTCGTCGGGGACCGCATCACCTACGTGGTGAACAGGAACTTGAACTTCACCAACGTCTGCATTGTTGGCTGCGCGTTTTGCGGGTTCAGCCGGGGGCCGGATTCGCCGGACGCTTATTTTCACTCGACCGATACGCTGGTGGCGAAATCCGTAGAAGCGGTTGAACTCGGCGCCACCGAGGTGTGCATTCAAGGCGGCCTGCCGAAAGATCTCGACGGCTATTACTACGTCCAACTGCTGCGCGCCATCAAAGCGCGCTTGCCCGATCTTCACGTGCATGCCTATTCGCCCATGGAGATCACTTACGGCGTGGAAAAGACGCGCCTGCCGCTTCGCGAGTACATGCTGATGTTGAAAGACGCGGGCTTGGATAGCATTCCGGGAACCGCGGCGGAGATTCTTGACGATCAGGTCCGCAAGTCTTTAAGCCCCAACAAGCTGAAAGTGCGGCAGTGGATTGACGTCGTGCGGACGGCTCATGGGCTGGGCATCCCTTCCACATCCACCATGATGTACGGCCATACCGAACTGCCGGAACATTGGGTACGGCATCTGCTTCTGCTGCGCGAGATTCAAAAGGAAACTCACGGATTTACCGAGTTTGTTCCGCTGGGTTTCATCCATTCCCAAACCAAGCTGTTCCAGAAGGGAGGCGCTCGCGCGGGTCGTTCGGTCCACGAGGATCTGATCGTTCATGCGCTGTCGCGCGTCTTGCTGAACGGCTACATCCCCAATATTCAAGTTTCGTGGGTCAAGCTGGGGTTTGAAGAATCCCTGGCCTGTCTCGAAGCCGGAGCCAACGATTTCGGCGGCACTTTGATGGAAGAGAGCATCTCCAAGGCGGCGGGAGCAAATTTCGGCGAGTACGTCTCTCCCGGAGAATTCCGCGCCCTGATCCGAACCATCGGGCGCATCCCGGCGGAGCGTGCCACGTCCTATAAAATTCGCAAGGTCTTCGAACATCCGGACGCCGAGGAACGCTTGCCGATCGAACGAATACCAATATTTGCGTCCACGCCAAGCCACGCAACGATGCCCGCGACGGGCTACTGATCCCGAAGGAGGCATTCCCATCGCCCGTTCCATCGCCGCTGGAGCGTGGGTAGTGCGCTACGCTACAGGGACACAGATGCGGCGCACTGCCTGGAGCGTGCGTGAAAGGCGAATGGGTGTATACTGATTCGCGAACCGGGATGCCAAAACGGACATCCCGGCTCTTACGTTTAGGAGCCCATTATGAAGACGTTAGCGAAAATTGCAGGGGCAATCCTGGTTTGTTTGGTTTTGGTGTTGGTAGTGCTGCGGATCACCGGCCTTAACCCTATCGGGGACACACCCGGTCCCGGAAATTATCCTGGGTTATGGCTTAGTGGAAAGGTTGTCACGACCCCGGTCACGGACTGGTCGTTTGTTTCCCAATATAAGACCGACAAAGTGCAGACGCGAACCTGGTACATGATTCCTCATTCGGTAACGACGGGATTCATCGTTCATAACGATCAGCTCTATTTGACCTCGATGTTCGCGGCGGGAGTGCCTTTTCCGCAAGGCAAGAGTTGGGTTATGAATGTCATGCGTGATCCGCATGTCCGCCTGAAGTTCGGTGATAATTTATATGATTGTGTTTTATCCCATGTCACCGATCAGGACGAAAGAACGGCCGTGCTCGGACCGAGAGCAAATCAAGAACCCTCGACTTTTAGCCTCAAACGCGACCGATGGTCCAGTGCTGCACTTATTTCACGTGCTGCCTCAGTGAAAGCATGTTTGAGAATCCTGCCATCAAATCGGACTTGGCCCTTGCCCATGGGGCAAATCGTATCCAACCTGAACCGCCGCGTGGCCGGGAAATCGGAATCTCGTAAAGTGGGTCAACCATTCGCTTCCCGATGTCGAACACTATCGCCAGTTCCGCTTGGCCGCTGATGTCAAAGTCGTGCAGGTTTTCGCCACGGTCCGGGCCAGCAAGGGCCCGATTGTCCGCGATCTCACTGGACCATACCATTAGTCCTACAGCACAAATTCAGGAGCGCTGCAGAAGCCGCTTGCCAAGGTGCTAGACTCGGCCCATGGTTTTCCCGTCCATTAAGGGCAGCCCGAGCCGGAGCCTCGCTTGGTTGATATTCGCGCTTGTTACTGCCGCGTCGTACGGGAATTTTTACGTCTACTACTCGATCGGCCCGATCGCCGACTTGCTCCATCGCCAACACGATTTCAGCGACACGCAGATCGGCATGCTCAACGCGATCTACAGCCTG
This sequence comes from Bryobacterales bacterium, assembly GCA_963779075.1. GTDB lineage: Bacteria > Acidobacteriota > Terriglobia > Bryobacterales > Bryobacteraceae > Palsa-187. The sequence continues at coordinate 654,370 of CAVZWS010000001.1, read as the reverse complement.
CCGAACGTTGTGCTCGTCCTGGTGGGGGGCGTGCTCGTCGATCGCTTCGGCGCGGCACGCGCGATGCTTTGGACCACAGCGGTGTGTCTCGCCGGAGCTGCGCTCACCGCATTGAGCCCTGGCTTCGCCGGGATGGCCGCCGGCCGGCTGCTATTTGGCATTGGCGCGGAGACGTTCAACATTTCTACGCTCGCGGCGATCGCGCAGTATTTCACCGGCCGCAACATAGCCTTAGCGATGGGCTTGAACCTCGCAATCAGCCGCGCGGGATCATTCTCAGCAGACATGTCGCCGTCGTGGTTCGCGCAAGCCTACGCCCAAGGCTGGCAACCGCCGCTTATCATCGCAGCGTGTTTTGCAGCAACGTCTTTCGCCGCCGCAGTCGTCTACTGGTGGATCGATCGCCGAGTGCGCGGCAATGCCGCGGCGGTGGAGCCCCCGGGGTCCCAGCGCTTCGTGCTCCGCGATCTACTGCGTTTCGGAAACGCCTATTGGTTCCTGCTCATCCTATGCGTGCTCTGGTACGCGGTAATCCTGGCATTCCGCAGCACGTTCTCCATCAAGTATTTCCAACATGCGCACGGTCTCACCCTCGCGACGGCCGGGGCCATGAACAGCTATGTTTTTCTAGCCGCGATATTCGCCACGCCGGCGTTCGGGTGGTTGTGCGACAGGATTGGGCGTTACGCTCCGATGCTGGCATTCGGCGCACTGCTACTTCCTATTTCGATCGCAATCATGGCGGTGACTCACTGGAGCCTCTGGATAGCCACCGCGCTGATCGGCGTGAGCTTCTCTCTGGTGCCGGCCGTTATGTGGCCGCTAACGAGCAAGCTGGTATCCCCCGCGCGCTTCGGTACGGCAATTGGCTTGATGTGGGTGGTACAGAACGCCGGCATTGCTGGCGCCAACCTGGTGGCCGGGTGGCTCAACGACAGTGCCGGCGCGAGTGCCCTGAACCCAGCCGGCTACCAGCCAATGATGATCTTCTTCGGCATTATGAGCACGCTGGGCTTTGCATTCGCGTTACTGCTGTGGCTGACCGCGGGAAGAAGGCGCCATGAGGTGCTGGCTTATCCCAGCTAAAGCGTTTTCAATACTTGAATAATCCCGTTACCACTATTGGTAGGCAAGAAGCCCACGGCCACAATGTGCTCTAACCGCTCGAGATTAATTCCCGGTTAAAATGTTTTCTTGGAGGCGTGAGCCTGGGCATTTACGCGAAGTATGTTTTGCCGCGCGTCCTTGATCTGGCAATGCGAAACAAGGACCTGGTAGCTCTGCGCGCGTTCTGGGTTTCCCAAGCTAGCGGCGATGTGCTTGAGGTTGGCATGGGATCGGGTCTGAATTTGCCGTTCTATTCAGCTGATGTGCGGCACATCTATGGCGTTGAACCGTCTCTGGAAATGCAGCGAATGGCGCGAAGTCGACTGAGCGTGGAGCGTTCCGTGGAATTCCTGTCGCAATCCGCGGAGGAAAGATTGCCGCTCACGGAGTCCAGCGTGGATACCGTGCTATCCACTTGGACCTTGTGCACTATTCGGGATGCGCCCCGCGCGCTCCGGGAGATGAGACGCGTTCTGAAACCCGAGGGTCGCTTCATTTTTGTCGAACATGGCCACTCGGAGGATGCAGGAGTCGTGGTTTGGCAGAACCGGCTCAATCCCGTCTGGAACCGAATTGGCGGAGGGTGCAACCTAAATCGTAAGATAGTGGAGCTGATCGAGGGCGCTGGTTTCCGCGTCACCGAGCTGAAAACGGAATATCTCCCTGGTCCTCGTCCGATGACCTATACCTACCAGGGACTCGCGGAGAAAGCGTGATTCCGAACAGCCCGGCAGCGGTCATGGACGGGCTCCGTTAAGTCACAACGGTAGCTTGTTCCCGAAGCTCTTGCGGGAAACGTCGTCGAGGATGAACCTGTCGATGACCGGCTTGCCTGCACGCTCGCCGCTAGTTGAACAATACGCAACTTATGCCGGGAAGGGCCAGACGCGCTCGATGGTCTTGCTGAGCATCCAGCTCTTATCGTCGGCATTTAGAAATTTCATGTCGTCGCGGACAACAGTAAGCGCCTGCCGATATTTCGCGACGCTCTCGATGATCGGCCAGTCAGTCGCCCACATCAACCGTTGCGGCCCGAAGGCGGCGTACAGCCGCTTCACCAGTTCTTGCGAGTCCAGCCACGGATACGGCTGGCGCGAAAGCGACCACGTATGTGAGATCTTCACAAACACGTTGGGAAAGCGCCGCAGGGCAATCAGCTTTTCGAGTTCCTGCGGCTGACTGACGGGGCAATCGGCCATGTGGTCTATCACGACCGTCATCTCCGGAAGCTTCTCCATTAACTGAGCTACCTCCGGCATGCGCACCACCGGAGCGAGCACCGTCATCGGCACTTTCAATTCGGAGCAGCGCTTCCAGAGCGGCGGCATCAGCGGTCCCGTAATCCAATCTCCCACTGGGCCGGCCCCCGGAGACAGGCGCACTCCGCTGAATCCTTGCTCGGTGAGCTGCGACAGGTGGTCTGGCGCAGCGGGCGCTAGTGGGTCCACGCGGCACACACCCTTGAAGGTCTTCGGATACTGCTTCAGCGTGTGCGCCAGAAAACGGTTGTCGTAACGGTAGTGAATCACCTGAATGAGGACGGTCTTTGAAACCCCGTTGCTTTTCATCAGGCCCAGCAGCGTTTCCGGCGTGGCGTCGCGCGCGGGAACATTCTGCCCCTGCGCGAACGGAAATTCGGGATCGTGTTTCCACACGTGAACGTGGGGATCGATGATGCGATAGTCGGCGGCTGCGAGTCTGGCCGCAGCGAGCGTTGTTCCGACGGTTGTTTTGACGAAGGTTCGACGCGAAACGTCAGACATAAATTGGTTCCAGCGTCTTGACTACATACGCTCCGCACCGTTCGTAGCTGACACGCGGGCCTTGGCGGGCAATGTCCAGATCTACGATCAGCCAGTTCTTGAACGAAGCCGCCTTCAGCACACGATGGCAGGCAGGAAAGTCCACATCGCCATCGCCCAGGTCGAAGATGTTCTGGAGGAAGTTACCTGCTCCGCGCTTGGCGTCTTTGTAGTCCGCCAGCATCAGCCTGTTCTTGTAGCGGTCCAGGATCTTCGCGGAGTCCATGCCGGCCAGGTGAAGGTGCGCCGTATCGGGCGAGAGCCAGAACAACTTGGGATCGGTCATCTGCATGCAACGGTCGAGCTCGTCTTCGTTCTGCACCATCTGACCCATGTGGTTGTGAAGACCCGCCTTGAAGCCCATTTCGCCCGCCATTTCCCCCAGTTGGTTATAACACTCGCACATGGTTTTGAAAGCGTCCGGCGCCGCGCCCGCATTCCGTGACGGCGAGAATACTACCAGTCGCTCAGCGCCGAACTTCTTGAGGAAGGTCATCGCGACCTTCGCGTTGTCCAGGACCTCCTTGCGTTTGGATGCATCCTGCGCCGGGCCATTGAACGAAATCGTCACCACGTGAAGGCCGCGCTTGGAGACCTCCTTTTCCATTTGTTCAGTGGTGATGCTGTAGGTTTCCAGAATCTTTGGAAACTGCGTCAACCGAAGGCCGATAAACCCAGTGTCGCGCATCACGTCGAGGATGTCGGTGAACTTCGATCCCTTGAAGGAATTCCATAGGTTCGACCCCAGTCCCCACTTCACGTTCTTGTTGGCGGGAAGCCGTTCGGCCGCTCGTCCCAGCGTCCCCGCCAGTGCGTTTAGGATCACTAATGCTTCGCGTCGTGTCATCGTGCACCATCCTTGATTTTGCGAGCGGCTAGATTTCTTAGCTTAGTCATTTTACACCGTTGTTCTGCCTTTTTTTCTTAAGGCCACGTGGTGCTCTCAGACCCTTTGAGAACGGCGATGCCGCCCATCGTGCGGACGCCCTTCGAATGACACAGATCCACCGGCTCTATGCCAACAACTGGGTATCCCCAGAAACCAAAACTAATTACCCACATCGTACGTTGACGCGCAGCCTGTCAAATCGCGGCTGGACCAAGCTGTCCTCTGGTATTTCGCCTACATCGCTTCGGCGATATTCTAAGCTAAGGGATTTGGAGCGCATATTATGGAAAATCTCAAACCAGTCGACGTAGCCATCGTCGGCGGCGGCTGGACCGGCCTGATGATGGCGAAAGAGATCGCCACTCGCACCGGCTTGACGGTCGCGATCCTCGAACGTGGCGGCCCGCGCAAGACCGCCGACTATGCCCATGACATGGACGAGCTCGACTATGCCGTCCGCCTTCGCATGATGCAAAACATCGCCGACGAGACCATTACGCACCGCCATTCGATGCGCGCCTCGGCAGCCCCCGTGCGGCAATACGGATCGTTTCTGCCTGGCACTGGAGTCGGCGGCGCGGGCGAACACTGGAACGGCGCATCCTGGCGATTTCTTCCCAGCCTCTTTACTCTGCGCACTCACTTGACGGAGCGGCACGGAGCCGCAAAGCTCCCCCAAGACCTCGCCGTCCAGGATTGGGGCGTGACTTATGACGATCTTGAGCCCCACTATTGGCGTGCCGAGCAGATGATGGGCGTCGGCGGAAAGGCCGGCAATCTCAATGGCAAAATCGTAGAAGGCGGCAATCCTTTTGAGGGCCCGCGCCGCCATGAATACCCTCTCGCGCCGCTGAAAAACTCCCACCTTTCGGCACTATTTGAAGCAGGCGCAAAAAAGTTGGGCTATCGTCCGCACACCGCTCCCGCGGCAAATCTGAGTGAAACCTATAAGAACCCGGACGGCATCACTCGCCCCGGCTGCGCCTACTGCGGTTACTGCGAGCGCTTCGGCTGCATGATCGGTGCGAAATCGCAGCCTACCAACACGCTGCTCCCCGTTCTTCAGCGGCACAAGAATTTCGAGCTCCGAACTGGCTGCTGGGTACGCCGCATCGTGCACAAGGACGGTAAGGCCACCGGAGTTCAGTACGTCGACGCGCAGGGCAACGAAATGTTCCAGCCCGCGTCAATCGTGGTGCTCGCAACCTTCACCTTGAACAATACCCGGCTCCTGTATCTCTCAAAGATTGGCACGCCCTACGATGCCGCCGCTGGAAAAGGAACGCTGGGTAAGAATCTCACGCACCAGGTAGATGGTAATGTGCGCGTCTTTCTCAACCAGCCGCTGAACGCTTTTATGGGCACCGGCACCCTCGCCATGCGCATCTCCGAATTCGATGGCGATCATGGACTCACTGGCTCGGAAGGCCTGCTGCGGATGGGCATGATTGGCGTGCTTTCGAACGGTAACCGCCCCATCGATACCTTCGACGCCTCTCCGCAGGGCTCCGCGAATACGAATTGGGGATCGGGCTGGAAAGCTGCCGCCCTCAAATGGCGCGATCGCAATGCCGTCATCGCACTTTCCGGCGAACATCTTTCCTACCGCCAAAACTTCATGAATCTCGACCCGACCTATACCGACAAGTTCGGCGATCCCCTGCTCCGCTTCACGCTCGATTGGACCGATCATGAATACCGGCAGTCGGAATACGCCAAGGAGATCGGACTCAAGATCGCGTCGGCGATGGGCGCCGTCCAGGCCGAGCCCCTCGGAGGCCGCGCCCCCTATAACGTCGTCGGTTACCAGAGTACGCATATCCAGGGCGGCACCGTGATGGGCCTGTCTCCTGAATCCAGCGTCGTCAACCGCTATCAACAGCACTGGGACGTGCAGAATTTGTGGGTGCTGGGCGCTTCGTGCATGCCGCAGAACGCTTCGCATAATCCCACGCTCACGATCCTGGCCACAACTACCTGGGCCGCGGATGCGCTCATCGAGCGCTACCTGAAACATCCCGGAGGTCTAGCCTGACGCACCGAAATTGCGCGGAGCCATCCAGGCAATCTGCAAGGTAATGCATAGAATGAAATATCCCTTGTGTTTTCTTGGTCGTAGTTTCACTTTCAAATATCCTGGTCGGCCAGCCCGAGAACAAACACTTGGTGGGCTCGATCGACTTTTTGGGCTACAAAGGCATCGATCTGGCACCGATCCGAGCTGCGCTGCCGCTGCGTGAACGGGAAGCGTTTCCGGGCACCCGTTCGACAGACGAATGCAAACGGGCGATCCGCGAAAGTGTCCAACAAGTGATTGGTCGTAGTCCAACAGACATCGGTCTAGGTTGTTGCGACAGCGAAAGGAACTGGACCATCTACATTGGCCTGCCCGGAAAATCCAGCCTGCCTTTGGAATTTAACCCAGCTCCGAGTGGAGACAGTCGGCTGCCGCCCGCGGTCTTGAAGTTGGACGAGGAAAGGGATGCGGCCGTGCGCGCGAATATTATGGGGAATAACCGAGCTAATGAGGACGACTCACAAGGATATTCCCTTTCATACGATCCCATTGTGCGTGCTAAGCAGCTAGCACTTCGAGAGTATTCCTTACAGAATGAAGCACTGTTGCTGCGCGTGCTCGACTCCTCTTCAGATGCGCGGCATCGTGCGATTGCTGCGACTGCGTTGGGATATGCTCGGCAGTCGAATCAACAGATCGCGGCCCTGGTCAAGGCTAATCTCGACCCTGATTTTGAGGTGCGCAACAATGCGGTGCGGGCTTTGGGCGTGCTCGCCATGGCGAAGCCGGAACTTGCTCGCCAGATTCAGCCATCAGCATTCATCAAGCTGCTGGCATCCCCCACGTGGACCGATCACAATAAGGCGGCGTTTCTCCTCGAGACTCTTTCGAAAGGAAGGGATCCGAACCTATTGAAGCAGCTAAAGTTAGATGCCCTGGATAACCTGCTGGAGATGGCGCAATGGCACTACGCGGGACACGCTTATACAGCCAGAATGATAATCGGTCGCATTGCCGGGATCGAGGAAAGTCGCTTATCTAAGCTGGCAACTACGGGCCCCGTGGAAACCATAATCGGCGCCCTTTAGCCTACACGTCATGGATGTCTTTCTGACGGATCTGAAGCACTCCGCCCGCATGTTCCTCCAGACACCGAATTTCACGATCGCAGCAATCGCCGCAGTGACGCTCGGCATCGCAACCAATACCGCGCTTTTCTCGGTGGTCGACACGGTCCTTTTGAAACCGTTACCCTATCGCGAACCCGAGCGGATCGTGATGTTCCAAAACACCGTTCGCGACGTGCGCTTCGGCAGCACCGCGCCCACGGAATTCAATTGGTGGCTGCAGCAGGACCAAGCCTTCCAGGATATTTCCGCGTACGACTTCAGTTTCGCCAATTGGACCGGCGAATCGTTCCCGGAGCAGATCCCAATCATGCACGCCAGCGCAAACTTTTTTCAGCTGTGCGGAGAAATTGCGGCGCTGGGCCGCACGTTCACTGCCGAGGACGATCTGCCGAACGCACCCAGAACCGTCGTGCTTACCTACGCCTTCTGGCAGCGGCAATTCGGCGGCGATCCCCATGTGATTGGCAGGCGAATGACCCTCAACGGCGAGCGCCACGAAATCGTCGGCGTGGTAGGCCCCCTTCTCCAACATGGCCAGATCACGGAACGATCCACGTTATCCGGCGACATCGAAGTCAACGAGCCGCCGGATGTCTATCTTCCGTTTCAGATTGATCCCAACAGCGCGAGTCATGACCATTTCTTCAATGTCGCCGGGCGCTTGAAACCCGGAGTCACCCTGGCTGCCGCGAATGCACAATTGCAAGCCAGCTATCGGGGGTACGCGCGCAAGTGGCCGGGCGACGATGATCCAGGGCGGGGGTTTGGCGTACAGACTTTGCAAGACACCATCGTGCGCGGCGTGCGGAATTCCCTGCTGATTCTTTTGGCGGCGGTCGGTTTGGTGCTGCTCATCGCCTGCGCGAATGTCGCCAACCTGCTGTTGGCGCGCGCGACGGTCCGAAAGCGCGAGATTGCCATCCGGGCGGTCGTGGGCGCTGACAGAGGACGCATCGTCCGCCAACTTCTGACGGAGAGCGCGATGCTGTCGCTGACCGGCGGCGTTTTGGGTCTGGCGGTGGGCTATGCCGGCATCCGCGCCCTTCTGGGCGTCATCCCCGGCAACATCCCGCGCATAGGGACCGGTGGCTCGAATGTGGGCCTCGATTGGCGAGTCTTGGGATTTACGATGGGGTTATCGATTTTGACTGGCATTGTGTTCGGTCTCGTGCCGGCTCTCGAATCGTCCCGCGCGGATTTGAGCAGCACCTTGAAAGAGAGCAGCAATCGCGGCGCCACAGGCTTCCAGCACAACCAGACGCGCTCGCTCCTGGTAACCATCGAGATAGCGCTGGCCGTGGTGCTGTTGATTGGGGCGGCGTTGCTGATCCGAAGCTTCGTCGCGATCCGGCAAGTGAATCCCGGCTTCGATGCGCATCGTGTTTTGACCATGCGCATGTCGCTGACGGGTCCCCAGTTCGCAAATCCGGCGAGCGTGGCGCACGTGATTCACGAGGGACTTCGCCGCATCCGTGCGCTCCCAGGCGTCGAGGCAGCCGCAACTACCTGCTGTGTGCCTCTGGAGGACCGTTGGCAGGTAGGCTTCCAAATTGCGGGACGGCCCGAAGGGCCGGCATCTGAGCGCATCGCGGGATCGACGCGGGTTTCAGCAGGGTACTTCGAAACCTTCAAGATTCCCGTCCTCCGTGGCCGTTTATTTGCAGTGGCGGACGAAAGCGGGCCGCCTGTGGTCATCATCAATCAAACGCTGGCGAAGCGGTTCTGGCCGAATAGCGACCCGTTGCGGGACCAGATCATAATAAGCGGCGATGAGACTCGGCGCCAGATTATTGGCGTGGTCGGCGATGTGCACGATGACCTCCTCAATCGTGACCCGCGCCCCAACCTGTACGCGCCTTCAGTCACGGGAGGCGACCTTTTGGCGTGGGTGATCCGGACTCGGGCGAAGCAAATTGTCACCCCGCAGTCGTTAAGTTCGGCGATTCAAAACGAGCTGCGCCAGGCAAGTGGAGGACTACCAGTGGCGCGCATACGCACCATGGAAGAAATCCGATCACGTTCGACGGCCACCGAGAACTTCAATATGCTGGTGCTTACGATTTTCGGATTCTCGGCGTTGTTGCTGGCGGCTATCGGGATTTACGGATTGATGGCGTACTCGGTGGCCCAGCGCACCCAGGAAATAGGAATCCGGCTGGCGCTGGGAGCGGAATCGAACCACATCCGAAACACGGTGGTATTGCAGGGCATGCGGCTGGCTCTGGCAGGAATAGTTTGCGGGCTCGCCACGGCTTTCGGGCTGACACGCTTCATCGCCAGTTTTCTGTTTGGCGTGAAGGCGTGGGATCCGCTGGTCTTTTTTGTGGTTCCAGTGATACTGGCGGGTGTTGCGTTTGTTGCCACATGGTTGCCGGCGACGCGCGCGAGTCGGGTCGATCCTATCCACGCGCTGCGGTACGAATAGATTCCGGTCTGCGGGCGATGGCGGAAACGACTGGGCCGTGGAGTCGGACAACTGGTCCTGAAAATCGGGGCCTTTTAGCCCTGAGAACTACCGGCTATTTCTTTTCACCAATTTGATCTCGAAAAGTTTGGGCCAGAACTTGCCGGTCACGAACAGGCGATCGTGCTCGGCGTCGTATGCGATGCCGTTAAGCACATCGGGTGCATGGGGCTGCTGAACAATATCGGAGGGATTCAGCAGGCCGGTGAGATCGATCCAGCCGACCACTTTCCCGGTTTTAGGATCAATGCGCGCAATCCGATCGGTCTGCCAGACATTGGCGTAAATCTCGCCCTTCACCCATTCCAGTTCGTTGACCTGCTCCACTGGATAGCCCGCATCGGTAACATTGATGCGGCCGGTCTCCTGGAGCGTTTCGGGGTTCCAGATACGAATTTGGGACGTTTTGTCGTCCATGTAGATATTCGTGCCGTCTGTCGTTAAGGCCCATCCTTCGCCTTTATATTGGAACTCACCCATCTTCTCGAAGGTGTTGAAGTCGTATATGAACCCGATTTCGGTCTTGTAGGTGAGCTGATACAGCTTATCCTTCCACTTCACAATTCCTTCACCGAAATAGGTGTCAGGTAATGGGCGTTGCTGCAGTATCTCGCCGGTTTCCAAGTTTACTTTGCGAATGGAAGAATGCATCTCCAAGCCGGTGCTTTCGTAGAGAAAACCGTTGAAGTAGAAGAGCCCTTCAGTGAAGGCTGTACGGTCATGAGGGTACACATGGACCACTTCGTATCCATACTCGGGAACGCCGGCGTCGGAACTCTGGCCACAGCCGACGCATACCGCCGACACGGCCAGCACCATCAGAGTGCGCATATACGTGATACAGAATACCGCGCTGGCTGCCGTCACCGGTTCAGGCTATGCGCTAGGCGGTATCTTGAGCTGCGACTTGCATGAAGCCCCATCGATCGAAGGCGCGTGCCGCTGCGTAATATACTGAGTGTTGCGCCGAGCAATCCCGACAAATCTGTGGGCACTATTTCTGACAGTCGCGGTCGCGTGCCTAGCCCAAGAACCGGCATCCAATGTCTCGCCGCCTAAAGCGCCCGACGTCCCGGCGGCACAAGAACCGGACGTCCCTGCGCGCAAAGAAGAAGCCGCACCCGCGCCCATCGCCGAGGAAAAGCGCACGGAGCTCAACCTCCTCGGCCAGACCGACGTGCAGGCCGGCGAAAGCCGCCGCAACGAGAACATCCAATTCAATCTGATCGACAACAACGCGCTCAAGGATCTCAACGCCCGGCTCGGCACCAGTGCCACCGCAACCTCCGAATTCCGCCCGGAGCTGCGCTATTTCGGAACCGAATTCGGCAATAAACCCGTCGGGCCGATCCAGCTTGACCCGGCCAGGCATTCGCGCGATTTTCACGCTGGAATCTTTTTTACTCGCAGCGACAGCATCTTCAGCGCGCGCTCTTTCTTTCAAGTGGGAGGCGTCAAGCCCGGCCACGAGAACGACTACGGTTTCGCTGCGGGCATGGGCGTATGGCGCGGCGCGCATCTCGGGCTCAGCGGCTCCAGCCAGAAGCTGCGGGGTAATGTGAACGGCAATGTCCTGGTTCCGCTCGCAAGTGAACGCACGCCCCTCGCAACCGACCCCAATATCTACAAATTGATCCAGCACTGGATCGACGCGTATCCCACGCTTCCGCCAAATCGTACGGACGTCGATCCGAGGGCGCTCAATATCAACTCACCCCAGTCCATCAATACCGACGCTTCCACCATTCGCCTGGATCAGGACCTGGGCGCGCGCGACCGCCTGTTTCTCAGCCACACTTTCACCAATCAGCAGGTCAATGCATTCGAGTTGGTGGCCGGTCAGAATCCGGACACCAATACCAAGTCCCACTCCGGCCGCGCCACCTGGGACCACCCATTCGATCCAGTCTCCGCGCTCGACGTCACCTTCGGTTTTGACCGCGTCCACTCACTGCTGGTCCCGGAGCCCAACGCCGTCGGACCGCAAGTAATTATCGGCACCTCTTATCAGAGCCTTGGACCGGGCGCGACGGTTCCAATAGATCGCATCGTGAATCGCTTTCGCTATGCTGCGATCTATCGCCGCCAGGTGGGGCATCATTCCCTTACCGCCGGCTCCGAATGGGATCGCGATCAGACCGACGGCCACGAAGCATCCAGCGATCGTGGCAATTATTATTTCAAGAGCGATTTCGGCCGCGACGCCATCACGAATTTCCGCCTAGGTATTCCCAGCCGTTTCAGCGTCGGCCTGGGCGATGGCAATCGCGCCTTTCGCCAGTGGGAACAGCAATACTTCGTTGGCGACAACTGGAAGGTCCGTTCGAACTTCACGATCAGCGCCGGCTTGCGCTATCAACCCGTTACCGGCCCGACCGACGCAAGTCACGTGACGCCCACAAACTACCAATGCGACTGCAATAATTTCGCGCCTCAGTTTGGCCTGGCTTGGCTGCTTCCTCACGGCGGCATCCTTCGCGCCGGCTACGGGCTACAGTATGGCGAAATCTATCCGCAGACGTTGCAGCAACTGCGCTGGGATCCTCCTGGGTTTCTAAAGGCCGAAGTGCCCGCGCCCCAGCTCCTGAATCCGTTGGCCGGCACCTATCTGGGACCCGGCGCGCGTCACACTCAATTCGACGTCCCGAATAATCTCGTAGCACCCTATTCACACGAATACAGCTTCACTTGGGATCCGCTGCCAAACCGCCCCTGGAAAGTGCAGTTGAGCTATATCGGGAGCCGTACTCACAAGCTCTTTATGATGTGGTTCAACAATCGCGCGGTGCCGGTTCCGGGCGTTCCTCAGACCACGGCGACCGTTACCCAGAGGCGTCCCGATCCGCGCTATTTCGAACTCCGCCAGGTACGCAACGCTTCGAACGCCTACTTCGACGCCGCGCGAGTCGACCTGAAGGCGCCTTCCTGGCACGGACTGCTGTTCGACGCTTCGTACTGGTTCAGCAAAGCGCTCGATAGCGGAAGCAACTACACCAATATGGCTGCAGGCGACGAAGCACGGCAGGGTTATAGCCAGTCGCAAGATCCGGTCGAGCAGGATCTAAAAGCCGTGAGCGCGTTTGATCAATCCCACGCCGCGACGGTGCGTTTTCAGTATGCGATCCCCAGTGCCCCGAATCGATTCCTGCGCCGAACGGCCGGGGGTTGGCGCATCTCCGGTGTGTTCCTGGTCAAGACCGGACTGCCCTTCACTGTCATTTCTGGCTCCGATGGGCCCGGCTCGGGAAATGTCGACGGCAGCAATGGCGACCGACCGAATTTGCTCAACGCTGCGATTCTCGGCCACTCCATCGGCAATCCCGACGCGTCGCAGCTATTGCTGCCACGGTCCGCTTTCGGTCTCATCCAGCCGACGGATGCACGCGGTAATCTGGGATTCAATACCTTTCGCCGCGGCGGCATTCGTAACATGAATGCTTCGCTCGCGCGCTCCTGGCCGCTACATTCCGAAATGAATCTGACGTTCCGTGCCGACTCGATCAACTTCTTCAACACGCCTCAATTCGCCGAGCCAGGCAGCGACCTCAGCTCCCCGGCCTTCGGCAAGATCACCAACACCCTGAATGACGGGCGGAGCTTCCAGTTCACGCTCCAACTCCAGTTTTGAGAAACTCGAAGCCGCTAGCCCTTACTCAGCGGGAACCGGCAAATGAACTGCGGCGCCGTACCTGGACTCGGCGTGCGGCCGCCACCCAGCCCCGCATCGCAGTAGTACACGTAATCATCCTTGATGCACATGCCGTGCGGATCGGGATCGGTCGGCGCAATCGTATAAATCTCCAGGATCTTGCCCGAATCGGCGTCGATCTTGTGAAGCACCCGATTGCCCGCGGCCAGCACCCACAGTTTTCCGCCGTACCACGCGACGCCGTGCGGCGTATCCATATTAAGTGAGACCATCCGCAGCATTCGCAGCCCGTCTTTAGGATCCGTTTCGAGCGCCAGTTTCTGTGACGGCGCCAGAACCCAAAGCTTGTCGGTCTCCTTCACGTAGGTGGTACCGTGGGTGCTGCCCCATGGCGACTTATAGCCCCACACCTGCTTGCCTGTTTTCATTTCGCATTTGACCACCTCGCCATATTTGCGGTCGAACGGACGATCGAACGAACGTTTTGCGGCGGCTGTGCCCGCGCCGTTGCAGCCGATCCACAAAAAACCGCCGCCCACCGCAAGGCCGCTAGTGTTGTGCGCCTGAGCCACGAAATCTTCCATGACCTTCCCGGTCTGCCAATCGAGCTTGTTGACACGTTCTGAAACCTGATCGCCCACCCACAAGCCATCCGGCATCGCCTCGAGGGCATTCGGATACCGGTCGGGACTCTTGAAGAGTTTCTCGACCTTGGCCTTGTAAGTCGGCGCTTCAAGCTTGGCCCGGGACTCTTCCTGCGCGCGCAACATTCTTGGAATGATACCTGCCACGCCGGCCGCCGCCGCGACCCCCAGAAAACTTCTACGTTTGATGTTCATAATAATCCGTCCTCAATTATGCACCAAATGTTCGCAGCGAGCTACCTGGGCAGGCGTCCCGAAGCATCTCCCCGCCCTTTCGTGATAGTGTTTCGAGGGAGGATCTCGGATGCAAATCAAGTCCAGCACCTGCGCTCTGCTGCTTACTCTGGCCTGGTTCACCCCGCTGCCGCCAGCGCGCGCGCAAACGCTGACCGGCGCCATCGATATTCACGCGCATTCCGATCCCGACGGCACACCCCGCTCGATTGACGCCATCGATCTCGCGAAACTGGCCAAGAGCCGCGGCATGCGCGCCATCGTGCTGAAGAACCACTACGAGCCGACAGCCTCCCTCGCCTACATCGTTCGCAAGGAGGTGCCCGGCATTGAGGTCTTCGGCGGCATCTCACTCGACCTCACTAATGGCGGCGTCAATCCGGCGGCAGTCGAATGGATGACCAAAGTGAAGGGCGGCTACGGACGCGTGGTGTGGATGCCAACCTTCGACTCCGAGCACAACGCCGCTCCCCAGCATCGCCCGTTCGCCCCCGTCGCCAAGGACGGAAAGCTGCTGCCGGAAGTGGTAAAGGTGATCGGGATCATAGCGCAGCATAACTTGGTATTGGAGTGCGGCCATTCCTCGCCGGCCGAATGCTTAATGCTGGTCCGTGAGGGTAAGCGTCAGGGCGTGAAGAGCATGGTCGTCACCCACGCCAACAGTAAGCTAGTCGACATGTCTATTCCCCAAATGCAGGAAGCCGCGCAGTTGGGCGCCTATCTCGAGTTCGTCTACGTGAAGCCCGGATCGGCCGAGTCCCAGGCGCATCTCAAAGCCATTCGAGCCGTGGGTCCCGACCACTGCATCCTGTCAAGCGATTTAGGACAGGCCAACAATCCTCTGCATCCCGATGGCCTGCTCGCGCTCTATCAATATTTCGTGCAGCAGGGCCTTACCGTCGCGCAGATCGACCAGATGGCGAAAGTAAACCCCGCGAAAGTTCTGGGATTAACTCCCTGATCGAATGCGTCCTCTGGTCATCCTCGCCGTGGCGTTTCTCGCGAGTTGCGAACAGACGCCCGCGCCGCCGCGCGATGCGACCAAAGAAGCCTGGTATCGCGATGCCGTCGAGCAGTTGACGGCGATGAACCGCGAAGCCGATAGCGCATTTGCCGGTGGCAAAGCCGATCAGGCCGCCGCGCTCATCGAAAAAGGACAACCCCTCGTGGCCCGCTTACTGGCTGTCCCCAATCCAACATTGGAAGCAACCGTCGCGGCCTCCGATCTGGACGATCTCTACGGCCGCATGCTCCTCGCCAACCGCCACTATGGCTGGGCCCGGCTCCTCTTCCAGAAGAATCTCGCTCGCTGGAAGCACTGGCAGCCGCAGACTCCCGAAACCGCACGTCTCCTGAAGCGGGCCGAGTCCGCCATCGCGGAATGCGATCGCCACATCGTCGAGTGAACCGCGTTTGATACAATTCGCTTGGAGGAAACGTGTCGCAAAGAAGATTGTCTGTCGCGAAGGCCGCCTATTGGTTGAAGATCTCCACCCTCGCGTGCCTGCTCTCTCTAGCGCAGGTTTCAGCGAAAGCCGCGCCCGCCTTACAGATTTACTTCATCGACGTGGAAGGCGGCGGAGCCACCCTCGTCATTTCGCCGACGGGCGAATCGATGCTGATCGATACCGGCAACGCCCCGCCCAACGCCGAGCGGGACACCAAGCGGATCTATGCGGCCATGCAGCTCGCCGGCCTGAAGAAACTCGACTACCTGTTTATCACGCACTATGACACCGATCACGCCGGCGGCGTGGCCACCTTGGCCAAGGTGACCAGCATCGGCAAATTCGTCGATCACGGCGATATGGATACCGCCTGGTTTCAGAACCCGAATTTTGACGAGCGCTGGAAGAATTATCTCGCCGCCTCGTCGGGTAAGCGCATGATCGTGAAGCCGGGAGACGTAGTTCCCTTGAAGGGCGTGCGCGTCCAGGTAGTCTCCGCAAACGGCGAGGTTCTGGCAAAGCCTAGCAACGGTGGCGGCGGACCTAATCCCTTTTGCGATAACGCCGAGCAGAAGGATCCGGATAAGAGCGAGAATTCGCGTTCCGCCGGCCTACTGCTCAGCTATGGGAAATTCAAATTCCTCGACGTCGGCGATCTCACTTGGGATAAAGAAATGGCGCTCGCCTGCCCCGTGAATAAACTCGGCACAGTCAGTCTTTACCAGGTCACGCACCATGGATTCTGGCACAACGTCTCGGGAGCGCCGCCCCACGTGATGGCGATCCAGCCTCAGGTTGTCGTCGTCAACAACGGTCCGCGCAAGGGCTTCGATGGTCCAGAAAAATTTGAGAAACTCGCCAAGATTCCTGGAATCGAGGGAATCTGGCAGGGGCATCTGTCGTTGTTCAACGACAAGGACCACAACACCAAGGAAGACATGATCGCCAACCTGGAACCTTCGGAGCAATGCCAGGGCCATGCGATCAAAGTAGTGATTGAATCGAACGGTAAGTTTACAGTGACCAACACCCGCAACGCGTTCAGCCAGACCTATCAGGCCAGGTAGCGTGAAAGGCCTCGCCGGAGGAACATTCCATATGAATCGAAGAATGTTCTTGTCTTTGGCCCCGATGGTTGCGGTCCTTCAGGCCGCGAAGCGGGGCCGCAGAACTGAAGTTGCGATTCGTAACGACGGATTATAAACGGCCGTCCGACTTTATCGTCACCGAACATACCAAGGCCGAAAAGCGGAAGGCTCAATCCTGCGACACGAAACTTGTGGGTCTATCCCGACACCGAAAAGTGGGATCCCGAGCGGAACACTGCGGAATTCCTGGCTGCGCTACGCGAATGGCGGCAAAACGGTGTGCTGGCCTTCACGATTAATTTGCAGGGCGGCCTCCAGGTCCTGGCGTGGGACACGCCAATGCAGCCGGAGGGTCGCATGGCAACCTCCGACCCGCATATAGGGCTCGTCTTGCCCGGATACTAGATTACGCTGACGAGTTGGGTATGGTAGTGATCCTCGGATATTTTTACTTTGGACAGGATCAACACGTGCGAGACGAGGCAGCGGTGCGGCTTGGTGTTGTCAATGCGCGAATTGGCTACCGGATAGCGGTTACCGCAACGTCCTGGTGGAGGTCGCCAACGAATGCAATCTTCCGTATCATCATGACATTTTGAAGCCGCCCCGGATCCCCGATCTGATCGAGCTGGTTAAAAGTATGCGCCGGAGCGGCAAACGTCTGCTTGCCGGCACCAGTTGGGGTGGCCGAAACGCGGCCGGCACAATCGCATCGGGCAACCTCGAAACGCCAGTCACCGCAAATGTCGTGGCGTCATCCGACTTCATCTTGATCCACGGAAACGGCCCGAATGTTGCGGATTTACTAAAGCGAATGATCTGCGCTACGCGCGCCCTGCCCACCTATCGCACCATGCCGGTGCTCTCAACGAAGATCCGAACTTCCATTTCACCGAGCCCACCAATCATCTCCTCACCGCGGTCGAAGAATATGTTTCATGGGGCTACTACGATCAGGGCGAAAACAACTACGTTGACGGCTTTCAGAGTCCGCCCGTAAATTGGCAGCTCAATACAGAGGATAAGAAACAGTTCGCTGCCAAGGTGAAACAAGTCACCGGTGCCTAAAACTACCCGACTTCTTCATTCGCGCGCCGCAACAGCGATCGCATATACGCAATGATGTAAGCCGTGCCGGCACGCCGCATTCCCGATTCGCCGATCAGTTCCGGAACGTGGTCCGGCTCCGCCGCTCCCGTAAAACGTACTTCGCGCAGCGCCTTCATCACCTGGTACATGTCCATGTAGCCATCATCCGGAAAAGTCTCGACGAAATGCGGCAAGGGCGAAGTCACATTGCGGAAATGCACTTCAATCAACTTGCCCCGGCGTCCGAAATCCTGGATCATCTCGAACACGCTCTTGCCCATCTTATCGCCGCCTTCCGACCATGTGCCGGCGCAGAACGTCAACCCCCAATAGCGGCTGCCGTTGGAAAGTTGCTCCGCCCGATGATAGCCCTCGTAATTCGTGAATAGCTTGGCGACGCCATTCATCTTCGCCAGCGGCGGATCGTCTGGATGCAGAGCCAGCGTCACCTTGGCTTCCTCCGCAGCGGGCAGCACCGCCTTGAAGAAGTAAGTGTAGTTGGCCCACATTTCCTCGGCCGAATACTCGCGATCGAACATCTGCTTTTCCACTTTATTGCGAAAATCGCTGACGTCGAATTCGCGAGCCTTGTACCCGCGCCGCTCGACGATGTTCGTCGTGTAGGTATTGCCGGGATGAAAATCGTAAGACGCCACCGGAATCCCCAGGCGCCCGCAATCCCGTAGAAATGTGCAATAGGTTTCAATATCCTTGTCGCGTCCCGGCCGGCCGAGCTGCACATTCAACGACCGGTACGCCGACTGCACGCCGGAATAGATGCCGATCCCCTGTTTGGCGAACCGCTCATGAATCGCGCGCAGCTTTTCGAACGGAACTTCCTCTTCGCCAAATTCCACACGCGCCCACCGCATCCCGATCTGCTTCAGAAATAGTATGTCGTCATCGCTCAGTCGCGAGCTGACACGGTGCGCGATCTTGGTATTGGCCGGATCGAATTCGTCGAGGCGCTTCGCCTTAGTCTGCGCCCTCCCGATCACCTCACCGGTAAATGGGGCGGCGGCGAGTATCGCGGCTTGTTTGAGAAAGTCTCGTCTTAGGCTCACGCAATGACACCCGTAACCCCGCTACGAAAACATCCCCCTTACGGGAATACGGCTGTGATGTTACGCTTCGGAACCTCGCCCACCGGAATGCGCGTCGTCTCTTTCATGGTCTTTATGTCAACCACCGATACCGAATTCGACGCAGCATTCGCCACATACGCAGTCTTACCGTCCGGCGTCAGCGTGACCCAGTCCGGAGCTTTCCCCACATCCGCGCCGCCCAGCACCTTCAAGTCCGGCAGCGAATACGCATACAGCGCGCTGTTTTCTCCGCTATTCACCACCAGCGTCTTGCCATCGGCCGTGACCGCCATTCCGTGAGACGCGTTCCCACCCACGTGGACCGCCGTCTTGCCCGGAGCAAGAGCGGGGTTCGTGATCCGCTTGATCTCCTTGTGGGTATCGAAATCCACTACCGCAAAGCCGTTGAAGTCGGAAAGCTGGACGAAGATCCACTTGGTGCTTCCATCGGGATTGGTGGCGAACGCCATGGGGCGAATTCCTAAGTCCAGCGTCAGCGACCAAACCGGCGTCTCGGTCTTTTGGTCAATCACGGTGATCGTCTTGCTCGCGATGGAGCCGCTCACCACGAACTTGCCGTCCGGCGTGACATAGGTATTATGCACGGCACCCTTCACCGGGATACTCTTCACATCCTCAAGCGAAGCCGTGTCGATAACATCCACCGCGCCCGGCGCCCTGGCAATGGAGACATACACCCTCCGCTTATCCTTACTAATAGCGATGTTGTTGGGGTGGCCGCTGAGCGGGATGCTCTTCGTGACCTTTAAAGTTTTGGCGTCCACCACATCCAGCGTGCTCTCCCCTTCATTGCTGATGTAGAGATGGCTTCCGTCAGCCGCGGCTCCGTGGTTTACTTCAATACCATGGATGACCCCCACCACCTTATTAGTATTGGGATCGATGACGGAGACATCGTCCCCGGCGCTGTTGGTCTGGATGATCCGAACCGAGCTCGCCGCCAATGGCACAGCCAGCAAGACTAAGAGATGCGTCAAACTGGGTTTTATGGTCAATTTCATTGTAGTCACACGCTCCTCAGCGCTGAACGAAGTGTAATAAGGACAGACGCCCGAGTCAAGCGCTGGCTCCCTTTGCTCCCTTTGACTTTGAGGGCCTGATCGGGTGAGTGAGCCGCCAGCGGAGGTAGTCTACCAAGAATTGACTGTCTGAGGCTGACATTACAAAATCCATCGACGCTGAGATGTCCAAATAGTCCCGGATGGTTGACTGGCGAGTGCCTGGATTTCCCAGAAACTTCTCGTCAACCGCTTCGGCGATTGCCCGTTCGTGATCCGTGGCAGGTTCCGTAAGTGGAACCTCCTCCCGATCCGCTGCGGGGTCCATGGAGCGATCCACGCTTTGAGCTGCTTCCAATTCGAAGATTCGCATATCCTTGACTACATGCTTCCGCTTTCCGGCTCTCAGCCCAAAGGAATAGCCGATGAGCAGTGAACCGGCAATCGCGGCGATGAAGCCGAATATGACGATCATCACGTTAGGGCAGATTCAACAGTATAATTGCTTCAAAACATGATGGCACTATTCTGTTTCGGAGGGAAGGCCTCTTGCCGTCTGTCGAGCGTTTCGCAATCCTTTTCACCAGTGAACAGCTAGGTACGTCTCATTCGCTTGCTGGTTAGCGAGTCTCTCTAACAAGGGAGTGTTCCCTTTAGCCATGCTCAGCCAATCCTCGCCCGCACATAGCGCGTGTTTGCAACAAACGCTGCATAGGCGTCGTCCGCGGAGACGCGGCTAACGCACTTGGGAAAGGGCCGGCCACTATGCCACTCAGAAGATCGACCGCCGCTTGCTTCCCGCCACTGTTGAAAGCAGTCAGCACGTCTGACGCAAGGTTCTTTAATCCATCCCCTTCGGCGCGCAGACACGGGATTGCTTTAGTAGAGTCCGGCCCGAGCGCAAGGCCGTCGTCTAGCACTACCGCCTCCAGGCTAACTAATGACGTTGCCGTTGCGCGGAAACGCGTTCCGGGCATGGCCAATGGCATCCTGGATGAAAGACAAGGCATTTGGATTAGCCGAGGCGGCGGGGGAATCCTCGGTTACGACGGCTACTAACTTATCGGTGCCATTCGGAATTGAGAAGTGGCTGATTCCTGGTGATCGCAAAGACCCAGCGAGTCTGCCCTGCCGGGTCACAATTCCATTGGCATTCATCACGGTCCAAAGGGGCGAGTGCGCGACGATCGCGTGCCCCGTATTGTTTGTTAGAAAGAATGAGAACGGATAAAGCGGCGTGACGTCGACAGATGTCGGAGCCAACGCCGCCGCTTTGCTCGCAAAACCGGGAGAGGAATAGGGCGTAATCTCGATTCCATGTGCGCTCCATTCGCCAGGCATAACGGTGACGTTTTGCGCAGAAAGCGCGCAACCTGTGATGATCAAACCGGCGAGGCGCTTTAATTGAGTCATAGCAGTCTCCGCGGTAATGAATGACACCGATTTTGCGCCAAAAGTTCCGCAATGGCTCCAATAGGGCGTCAACAATAATCCGTGAGATCGGGCCCTTGAATAGCCGACACCTACCGTATAAACCCATGCACCCGCAGCCAGTTGACCAGCAACTTTGGCCACTCGCTCAGCGCTGGATCGTACATTGCTAGGCCAACCCCATGCGGACCGTTTTCAAAAACGTGCAACTCCGCCGACACTCCTGCCTTCCGCAGCGCGAGATAGTAGTAAACGCTATTCTCGGCAGGAACGGTGGTATCGGCGTTGGTCTGAAAGATAAACGTCGGCGGAGTTTGCGCTGTCACCGCGTTTTCCATGGACAGGGTCTTCGCCAGCTCCGGCGCCGGATTCTCACCCTAGCAGGTTCAGCTTCGAGCCCTGGTGAGTCCACGCTTCGGTCAACGAGATTACCGGATAGCACAAGATGGAGAAGTCCGGACGGCTGCTCACGCGGTCCACGCCGTCGCTTGCATTGGGCTTGCCGGAATCGAAGCGCGTCGAAGCCGTCGCCGCCAGGTGTCCACCCGCGGAGAAGCCCATAACGCCGATGCGATTCTGCGCGATGTGCCATTCGTTCGAGTGGGACCGCACCATTCGGATGGCGCGCTGCGCGTCTTCGATCTCAACCGGGTGGTGATAGCGCGGCCCCAACCGGTATTGCAAAACGAATGCGGCGATTCCCATCGAGTTCAAGTAATTCGCCACTTGACGGCCTTCGCTATTCATGGAAAGCGCACGGTATCCTCCGCCGGGAAGCACGATCACGGCTGTCATGTCAGCCGCGGTTGAACGCGGAAGATATGCGGTCATTTGTGGGATATCGTTCTCCCCAGTCCCTTGTGCTCCCGGTGCGGCGCCAGGCCACAACCGGAGTATCTGCAAATCTTGAATCGGCAGCGGCGCCTGTTGCCCCAACGCCACGCATACCGAGAAAATCCCAGCCAGCCAGATGAGTCTCATGTGTGTGTCCCCTTTGATTACGGCAAAGCGAAGGCAATGATGTTCGCTCCCGACGCGATCGCAACATATTGCCGTCCCGCAACCGTGTAAGTAATCGGCGACGCTTTGATGATGCTGCCCGCGCCGAAATGCCATAGGGCCTTCCCGTTCTTCGCATCCACGGCGGCGAAGGCCCCGCTGCTTTCACCGTAAAATACCAGGCCGCTCGACGTCGCCAGAACGCCTGAGTAATTGTGCTCGACTGGCCCAACCTGCGGAATTTCCCACGCGACCTTGCCCGTCTCGATATCCAGCGCGCGCAAATACTTCATGGCCGGATCGCGCGGGTCGTCGAGAAAGCCGAATCCACCTTGCTTGGCTTGCCGGTAATTGCTGCAATCTTCCACCACCATCACGTAATACAGTTTGGTTTGCGGATTGAAAGCGGTCGAATACCAATTCGTCGCGCCGCGCACGGCTGGGCAGGTTTTCACTCCGCCTGGCGTCGTCTCATTGTTCGATGTGACCTTCGGCCGGCCTGTCGAATCGATTGCATCCGACCAGGTCAGCTTCTTCACGAACGGCTTGGATAGCAGTAACTCGCCGTTCGTCCGATCCAGCACATAGAAATAGCCGTTGCGATTCGCGTGCAGCAGCAGCTTTCGCGTGCGCCCGTTGAAAGTCGCGTCCACCAGAACCGGAGGCTGCACCGCATCCCAATCGTGCAGATCATGCGGCGTAAATTGGAAATACCAGCGCAGTTCGCCAGTCTTCGGATCCAACGCCAGATCGCAATTGGTGTACAGATTGTCGCCCACGCGCTCGGTCCCATCGGTGTCCGGAAATGGATTGCCCGTCGGCCAGTACAGCAGGCCCGTCTCTTCGTCGTATGTGCCGGTCAGCCATGTGGAGCCGCCGCCAACATCGATAGCATCGCCTTTCCACGTTTCTGAACCTTTTTCGCCCGGCTTCGGCACCGTCCAGAATCGCCACGCGAGTTTTCCGGTCGCAACATTCCAGGCGCCGATGAATCCGCGAATCCCCTCATCCCCTCCACCCACGCCTGAAATCACCAGATCGTTCACCACCAGCGGCGCGGAAGTGGTTCCGTAGTGTTGCGGGGTCTCCGGCATGTAGACGTCCCACTGCAGCGCGCCGGTCAAACGGTTCAAGCACAGCATGTGCGCGTCATCGGTCGTGAAGAACACGCGATCCCCGCTCAACGCCACTCCACGATTCGCACCCAGCGCCGCATCCGCCGAAACCGTCCCCGGAGGAGTGCGCGGCCGCCCGTAGCGCCACATCTCGTCGCCGCGTCCGGCCGTCAATTGCAAACACTTGATTGGGACCGGTCACGTACATCACGCCATCCACCACCAGCGGCGTCGTTTCCAGCGGCGAATATTGAATGGGATACACCCACTGCATTTGCAGTTTGGCAACGTTGGCAGGCGTGATTTGGTCCACCGTCGTGTAACGATTCCCGCTGAGGTTGCCGTAATACGTGGGCCATTCTCCGCGTTTCGGATGCAGAATGGAAGTGAATTCCGCGGCGCCCTGCTGCACTGCCGCTAACCGTCCCGTTCGCCTCTCCGCCCAGGCGGCTCAGCCACGCGATCAGATCGCGCTTTTCATTCGCGCTCGCCTGCAGCGCTGGCATCAGCGAGCCGGGTTCGAGTTTCACCTGCCGGTATTCGCCTTCGTTCAAGCGAATGCAATTTGCCATCGAATGTTTGCAGCAGCACATCATGCAATGCTGCGGCTTCGCGCAAATCCCTTCAGGACGCTGCCATTGTTCAGCGTCACATTCGCCACGCCATAACCGTCGGCGATGCGCGCCGAAGGATCGCTAAGCGCCGTCTCCAGCTCCGCCAGCGTCATCTGCCGCCCGACATTCGAAAGATCGGGACCTCCTGAGCTGTTTCCCCTGCCATTCGCGGCGTGGCACGAGCCGCACTTGCCCTTGGCCGAAGAAAAACCCCTCGCCCGCCGCCACATCGCCGTCAGGCTTCAGTTCGAACGCAGTGGCATTGAGCGAATGCACGAACTTGCGAGCTGCCTGATCTGGTTCTCCGGCAGCGGAAACGCCGGCATGCCGCCCGGAGTTCCATTCTTGACGATCGCGGCGATCATCCTCCACCGAACGGGTGCCCAGCCGCCGATTATTCGCGAGCGCCGGCCCGCGGTCCCCGCCCTTCGCCTCCGCCCCATGACAGACCGAGCACTTCTCCGTGAATAGCGGATTCTGCGCCGCCGCCGACCCGGCGCCTAAAACCGCGAAAGCGATCACAAGCTCGATGGAACAGTGCAGGTGTGTGCGTGACATCCATACGAACATATCAGACCGGCGGCAGCCGCAACAGCTCAGCAATAATGAAGTATCCACTATGACTTGGCTAAGCGATCAATCCGAGGTGATCGGTTACTGTGCGGGCATGTTGACGACTGTCGCCTTTCTGCCGCAAGTAATCCGCACCTGGCGTGCCGGGGGTCACTCGCTCTCCGGGCTGATGCTCGCGCTCTTCGGCACCGGAGTCAGTCTCTGGTTCGTATACGGATGTCTGCGGAACTCCCGGCCCATCATGCTCGCCAACGGCGTGACCGATCTGCAGGTTCTAGTGATCCTGGTGTTAAAGCTGCGCCGTACCCACCGCGTTAAAGCAACCTAATGTCGGCCGGCGGGAATCAGTTTCCCCCGTGAATGTCGATTTGATCCAGCTTCGTGCCGTCTACGGCAATGGCCTCGACGTGCGCTGTTTTCCCGTCTATTCTTACGGCGACGAAGTTCTCCGTCTTGGCCACCTTCACCGTGATGCCCTCCGCCGGCTTGTCCACGTCGTAAAGCGGAGCTCCGCCCCCGCCAGTGACCACGTAGTGGATACCATTCTTCAAGTAGTGCTGGTAGTTGTGATCGTGGCCGAAGAACGCCGCGGACACATGATACTTTTCGAACATCGGCACGAGCGCCGTCATGTGCGGATTGTCGCCCTGCCGACGCGTGACCGCCGTGACAGGCGGATGATGTGCGATCACGAAGCGGTAATCCGCACTTTGATGCGCTTGCAGATCGTCCTCCAGCCAGCGGACTTGCTCATTCCAGTAGGCGTCCCTCGCGCGCTCGCTAGCCCCGAAATTAGCGATATCGCTATTCATTACGATGAAGTGCCCGTTGCCCCAATTGAACGAGTAGTACGGTTTGTCTTCCTGGAAAATCTCGCGAAAATAATCTGCATTCCGTTCATGATTTCCCAAGCTGGGAAAAAACGCCGTGTGCCGCAGCACATCGCGCTCGATGTCGAAAAACACCGGCCACAAGGAACTGTCGTTGCCGTCTGCCACCAGATCTCCGGTATGCAGCACGAAATCGGGCGTTGCCAGCTTGCCGATCGCTTCCATCACCCTGCGGTGTACGTCATGCCGCGTCCTGGTATCGCCATACACCACAAACTGGTAAGGCGCGGGATCGTTACTCAAAGGCGCCGTCTTGAAAGATCCCTTGCCCGCCTCCTGCCCTGCCACCGCGTAATCGTAATGCGTATTCGGCTTCAGCCCGGTGAGCGTCGTCTTTTCGACGTGCAGGGAGGGTGACGTCCGTTGCTTGGCGCCGCCCGGCCCCTGCAGCGTCAGCTCGTCCGTTTGGACGATCCACGCCACCGTCGCGGTTCTCGAAGTCGCATTCACCACGAACGGTCCGCCGGCAATTTTCTCCGGCGCCTTGTCCGCCTGTGTATCGGCGGCGAGGAGCGAAGCGCCCCCCGCCAGCAACAGAATAAGAAGGCTCTTCATCTATCTAGAAATCCGCCCGGAACATGAATTCAATGCGGCGCGGCGCGCCCGTTCCAACCGCCCCTTCGTTAATGATACTAGTGATGCGCCCGAAACTGCCGCTGATGGGCGAACTGCCAGTGAGCGATCCAATGCTCCCCGACGGAGTCGAAAACACCGGGTGATTGAACAGGTTGTATGCCGCCGCCCGGAAGTTCAGAGCTAGGCGCTCGGTGATCCTGAAGCGTTTTTGCAACGAGCTGTCAATCTCAAACATCCCAGGCCCGTTGGCAATGTATCTCCCGAGATTGCCCCAGGTCCCGTTCGCCGGAGCCGTGAATGCCGCCGGATTGAACCAGTTGTTGATGCTCTGATTGGCCGCATAGATGTCCACGCCGGGAACCAGATTGGGGCGCTGAGCAGATGTATTGCCATCTGGAAGCTGGTTCGCTTTCCGCGACATGCGTGATGTTCACCGGCAGACCCGTGCGCGCGTAAGCGATGCCGGCCAGTTCCCACCCTCCGAAAATCTTTGCGGGAACGCCGCTGGTCAGAAATTGTTGGCCCTGGCCGAAGGGCAGCTCGTAAATCGCGTTCACCGTCAGGTTATGGCGCACATCGATGTTGCTGCTGCTACGGTCGCAGGCGCGGCAAGCCATGTTCTGAAAAGTCACGGCTTCACCGGAGCCGATCGACGCGTCCGTGATACCATGCGACCACATGTAGTTGGCCTGGAACAGCAATCCATGCACGAAGCGGCGGTGCATCGAAACTTGCAAGCGCATTGAAATTGTTGTTCCCGTCGTTCGTCTTCAAGCCGAACGGTCCGAAGGCCGCCAAGGGACGCTTGCCGGTGAGCGGATTGATTGTGTTGACGGTATATTTGTCGAACAAATGGTGCCCTTCGCCGCCGGTGTAGCCAACCTGCAGCAACCAGTCTGTCGGGCAACTGCTGCTGCACCAGGAAATCCCAGTTGTTGTACGAGAGATCCTTGCGATTGCGGGCGATCGCCTTAGGGCTGAATAGCTGATTCTTGGGATTCTAGAAACGCCACCAGCGGGATAAGCCAGCGCCGGGAAATCGTCCGATGTGAGCGAGTAGCGCGGCACCGCGCTCTCCGCCGGATCGCTGAAATCGTCGTTCTGGTTGCCGCCGTAATAAATGCCGAAACCCGACCGGATCGTCGTCTTCCCGTGCAGCGCAGCCGGCGCCCACGCGATCCCAATGCGCGGCGCGAAGTCCTTGGTGTTCGGAGCGTAATATGGCGTGCCCTTTGGACAGAAACCTCCGCAGCCCGCAATATCGACCACGGCTGAGCGGTTCAGAATCTCGTGCGCCACCGAGTAGTATTCGTAGCGCAACCCGATATTCAGCGTGATATTTGGAGTCACGCGGAACTCATCCTGCGCATACCCCATGGAGAAGGTGCGCCGCGTTCCCACCACGCCCTCGCCCTGGTTATAAGTCGCCTGATCCGCAACATTATTAATGAAGTCCTCGTTGGTCGCGTAGTCGAGCGTCGAAGTGGTCAGCGTGTTGCCCGAATTGTTCAGGCGAATGCGGCGGATCTCGACCCCGAATTTCAGCGTATGTCTGCCAAGTACCTTAGTCAGGTTGTCGATCCCCGATATCGACGTACCCACCTCGGTATCCAGCGCCGTATCGCTAAGGCCGTCAAACGCTCCCGGACTGACCGCCACTGGAGCGGTTCCGTAGGTCCAGTTGTGGTAATTTGCGCGATTCAAGCCAACCTTCACTTCGTTGATCATGGACGGAGAGATGATGCGCTGGAACTGGAGCACGATGTTCGTAGGAACATGCGGAATCACGTTGTGATCGCCCAGAGCGTCCTGGGGATTGTCGATATAAGCGTTGTCGATGTTGTAGCGGAAGTACGCGGAATTGGCATCGTTGAAGCGGTAATCGAAGCGCAACATACCGGCGTCTTCACGGATGGTGTCGCTCACAACCTTGGTGAGCTGATCGGTTACGTCGTCGATCGGAATCTGCCCCACCGGATAAGCGTCTATGATCGGCTTCAGCGCAGGAGACTTGGCCAGCACCATCGCGCGGAAAGCGGCGTTGGGCACGAAATTGATGAAAGTTTGCCCCAGGCTCTGGCGCAGACCCTCATAGTTGGCATAGTAAAATGCCTTGTCCTTTACGATCGCGCCGCCCAGACTGGCCCCAAATTGGTTCAAAGTAAACGACGGCAGCGTATCGCCATCGAACGGCGAGCGTGCATCCAGCGCATCGTTGCGCACCGCATAAAATCCGCTTCCATGAAGTGCGTTCGTGCCGGATTTCGAAACCACGTTGATCTGCGCTCCTCCCGCCGACCCGGTCTCGGCGGTGTAATTTGCCGTACTCACACGGAATTCAGAAATCGAGTCGAGCGCGATGTTTAGACGTGTATCGGCTTTCTGCGTCTGCTCCTGAACTCCGCTCGTGTCGACGCCGTCGAAAGTGAAATTGCTGTCGTCGAGCGAGTGTCCCGAAAACCGGATGCTGCGCTGCGCGCCGTCGCCGTAGTTGATGGCGCCCGGCGCCAGCAGAGTCAGGCTCGCCCAATTGCGGCCGCTCACCGGAATTTCCTTGATCTGCGACGAATCGATGACGGCCCCGACCTCCGCGTTCGTGCGGTTCACCGCCTCGACCGTGGCTTCGACTAGGACCGTATCCGCCAGCGTGCCCACTTCGAGCTTGGTGTCAATCGTCCGCGTCTCGGCGTACTGCAGATCGAAGTCCTCGACTGTCACGGATTTGAACCCCGTTTTGCTGACAGCGATGGTGTAAGTTCCCACCCCCAAGGGCGCAATCTCGAAAAGACCTTGCGAGTTAGTCTGAACCGCGCGGTGAAATCCGGTAGCAGCGGACTTCAACTCCACATGTGCGTCGGGAACCACCGCTCCCGAAGGATCTTTCACGGACCCGTTAATAGCCGCACGATCCTGAGCATAAAGGGATGCGCTGAGTACACAAGCCGCAAACATTAATTTTGTACACATTGGTAGCCTCCAGGTGGATCGTCGATCCACCACAATCCTGCGTGGGAATGTGTGATTCTAGCCTGCAATTGATGAATCAACGATGACAATTACGGCACAAAGTGATTGCGAAATATCAGTGAGACTTCTGTCGCGGAAATGTAAAGCTCAATTCACACTTGGCGGCAAAGATGGAGCATGTCTTTTTCACACAATTTGATTGGCGCTGCGCTGGGCCTCGCACTGGTTACCATCTGCAGCGCCGCCGAAGCGCCCGGATTCAAAGTAACCAGGCATTATCCGGTCCCGGGTGACTCCGGATTTGACTACATCGCTTTTGACACTTCTTCAAATCGTTTGTATATTTCGCACGGAATAGAAGTAAATGTGCTCGATGCCGGCTCTGGCGAAATTCTGGGGAAGGTGGAAGACACGCCGGGTGTTCACGGCATCGCGATCGTGCCCGCGTTGCATCGCGGCTTCACCACCAATGGCAAAGAGGCCACAGTCTCCGTGTTCGACACCGCCACTTTCAATACCCTGAAGAAGATCCCGGTTCCCGCCGACCCCGACTTTGTGTTCTACGACCCGCACACCAACCGCATACTGGTGTCCCACGGTGACGCCGCCGTCATCACCGCCATCGATCCGGAGAAAGAAACCGTCATCGGCCAGGTGCCCTTAGGCGGCGGGGCCGAAGCCGCTGTCGTCGACGGCCGTGGCGCAGGCTTCGTCAATCTGGAGAAGGAGTCCACCGTGGTAAGCTTCGATCCACAAACCCTCGCCGTAAAGCACATATATCCGATCACAGGATGCGAGACGCCCACCGGACTCGCCATCGATGCCAAGAATTCACGGCTGTTCATCGGATGCCGCAGCAAGGTGATGGCTGTGATGGACGCGACCACCGGCAAAGTGATCGCCACCCTGCCCATCGGCGCCCGCGTCGACGCCGTGGCCTTCGACGCCGAAAACCAATTGGTGTTTTGCTCCAACGGCGACGGCACCGTCTCCGTAATCCGTCAGAAGAGCCCGACCGACTACGAGTCGCTGGGCGAGATTCAAACCCTGCCCGGCGCCAAGACCATGGCCCTCGATCCGAAATCCAAGAAACTCTTCCTCTCAACTTCTGAGATGGAATCGGTGCCCGCAGCGAACGGCAAGCGAGCCCGCACCCGCCCCAAACCCGGTACCTTCATGGTGCTGGTAGTCGAGCGGCAGTGATCGACAACTTCCCCGCCCCTACTCTGTGGGTCCAGTCCCAAGTGACACGCCAGCACAGGATCGAGTTTCTGGCCCGTCCCATCTCTTCCGCACCGGGCTATGCAAACCCCACAAAATTCGCTCTCGGAGCCATCGCGATGGTCTGTTTCTCCAACGTTTCCTTCGCCATCGCCGCTGACCGCGGGTGGTTGCCGCTGGGCGCGGGAACCATGGTTCCACGAATTGCGCCCAAAAGTCTTGGACTACATTGCGTCTATTTCGTTACATTTGAGCCCATTCGCGGCAAATGGTTGACGGTCGCTGGGCTGATGAAGCGCCGGGCCCCAAACTTTTCCCCGGGAGGGGCTAAAGCTTTAGCCTTAGTCGACCGATAGAGACTCGTTCGTCGGAGAACGCCTATGTTTGGAAATCTTCGGTCTCTGATCGGTCTTGCGGGAGACCAGATGCACGGCGCGGAGCGTCGAACGGGCGAGCAACTGTTCGAGGAATCGGACTACCAAGGCGCCGAGCTGCACTTGGCCCAAGCCATCGTCGAGAGCGAGCGGCGGCAGGAACCGGTGGCGCAACGAATCCTGCTGCGGTTGGAACTGGCGGAGGCCCAGCGAAAACAGTATCGTGGCGACCAAGACTTCCGCAAATTGGGGGAGGCGGACGAAACCGTTCGATCGGCGTTGGAGCTGGCTTCGCGCGCCCATGAGCGCGAGCTGCTGATACAGGTACTCGACGAGCTAGCGGCGATCGCCGCGGATTGCGGCCAGGCGGATGAAGTGGAACACCTGCTGCAAAAGGCCGGGGCTCTGGAGGCGACGTTGAAGCGCCGGGACCCTATGCTGGCGGCTCGCCGGCTGCAGCGGTTGGGATTACTGAAGCAACAGAACGGCGACCTGATCGAGGCAGTGCAACTGCTGGCCGAAAGCGCTGCCATTCACGAACAGGTTTTGGGCGAGAGCCATGCGGAGACGGCGCACCGGTTGAGCGATCTAGGCGCGGTGCATCACGCGCTGGGAAATCACGCGGAAGCGCAGCGCTGCTTACGGCGCGCGATTCGAGTCCACGAGAAGGAGCATGGCCTGGAATCGCCGGAAGCGGCCGCGGACTTGCAGATACTGACTGCATCGTTTGAGGCATCGGGCGACGTCGACGCCGCCGCATCGCAGTTGGAGCGGGTGCTGGCGCAGAAGTTGCGCGCAGTGGGAATGGATCTGGATGCCATCGCGGAAGCACAGTGGGACCTGGCAATGCGTTACATGGGTTGGCAGCGCTATTCGCGGGCACGCGAACTGCTGATGGAAGCGGTGGCAACCTTCAAGGGCAGCGGCGGCGCACGCCTGGCCAAGGGCTACGAAGCGTTGGGGCAATTGGAGGAGGACACTGGGCATTACCATGAGGCCTTGCGGGAGCTGGCAAAGGCCGCGAAGGTATGGGAATCGGTTAAGTCGGAGCATGCGGAGGACTTAATCAGTAATTTGAAGCACCGGGTGTTCCTCTTCGACCTGCTCCGCCAGCACAAGGAGGCAGCCTACCTGCAGGACCAGCTTTCGGCGTTATCGCAGGCGTCGCGCTGGGCCGAGGCGGGTAACTCCGCAAAAAGTGCCGGCCAAAAAGCTGGGTAGTGCCGAGCCAATTTCGCGGTCCCCGACGAAGGCGCCAACGAGATGGTGGCCATGGGCCGGCGGGTTGCTATTTGAGTTCGGGGCTGCTGACGTTCGCGGGTTCCTGCGACCAGTTATTGCGGACGATCAAAGTCTGGTCGGAATAGAACGTTCGCCGGCCGGAGCTATTGAAGGCTTCGGGGACGGCCGAGACGGCGTAGCCCGTGGGCGAGGCTGTGACGGTGAAGATATAGCCACTTTTCTTGCCTTCGGCGAGATCCTTTGAAATCAGGCCGGCCGCAGCCGGGCCCTCGGCGCCACTGGCGGGCGGACCCAATTCCGCCAGACTGACGGCATAGCGGCCAAACTGCGAGTAATATTGTGTTTCTACGGCATGGATGGTCTGGATGGCCTGGATCGCCGCGGTTTCGTGGGCCGACATCATCTGCTTGTTGTACTGCGGGACGGCGATGGTCACGATCACCAGGATGATGGCGATTACGATCAGGAGCTCGATCAGCGAGAAGCCAAGGCGGCGGCGCTTGCGGGTAACGGCGGAGTCACGCATATCTATATTCTAGACGCGGATGGGCTCGCTGGCGTGCAAGAGAGTCTTCAGGCGCAGGGTGGTCAACCGACCCGGACGCCAGCGCGGCGGGCTTCCTTTTTGAGGGTGCCGTCCAGGGTTAGCAGCACGGCGTTCTCGCGTAGGGCAAGCGCGAGATAGAATATATCGTAAGCGGCGCGGGTCTTCTGGGCATGGCTGAGGGCGAAGGCGTCACGGTAGATTTGGGTCGAGGGAATAAAAGTTTCGACCAAATTGAGCAGGACTGTCAAGGCTTCGTCGCAAGCTCCAGGCTCAGTTGATCGAATTGGTGGTATTTCCAAAGGGCGTTGACGAACTCCGGAACCAGTAGGTCCGGCGCGAGCACTTGGTCGGATTCGTCGAGCAGGGCTTTCAGTCGCTCGCTTTCTTTCTTGTTGAGGGCGATTTCAATCGCGCAGTTCGCGTCGAGGACGACCTTCACCGGTCGCGATCCTCACGGATTATCTTTACGGCGCTGGGCAAATGCTTGGTCAGATTACGGTCGATCAGAGAGGCTCGGCGCAGGGCTTCGCGGCGGCGGGCTTTGGGATCGATGTCGACTTCGAGTCCTTTGGCGAGGACGACGAGGGTTTGCTGGGCGAGGCTGCGGCGCTCCTTCTCAGCCAGGTCGGCGAGGCGGCGGTAGATGTGCTCGGGGACGTCGCGGACCTGGAGGGTGGGCATGCATTCATTATGATGCATTTTGCATCACAATGCAGTCAGGAGGCGGCAAGCTCGTGCGACCGGATCGTTTACATGCTACCTGTGTGAGGCGCGTCAGTTGTCACTTCGGCGTAAGAGACACCGTTTCACCTCGTGGAAGTTATGAATTGGCATAAGGTAGGCACCGTCCTTCCGAATCCAAGATGATCAGTTGGGGATCTGCGTCGGGCCTGGTTGCTTTTAGCAAAGAGAGAGTCTCGCATAATGCGCGAATGGTAGTCTTCGCGAAGGTATTGGCCTCGCCGTAACTGATTCAGTCGATTTTCGACTCGTAGTTGAGTACGCGAAGAGCAGGCGCTACACAGAGCGACGAACACCAGCAGCACACCTATATGGTTGCTTGCGGGCAAACGTTACTCCACCTGAACCATTTCGTGAATGGCGCGCAATTTCGACCACAGGGGGCCGAGCAGATCCAGGCGCAAGGCATTGGCGCCATCGGATAGTGCGCGCTCGGGCGCTTCGTGGACTTCAACGAATACGGCGTCACAACCGGCGGCCACGGCGGCGCGGGAGAGCGGGGCGATGAACTGCGGCTGCCCTCCGGAAACGGTTCCGGCGGCTCCCGGGAGCTGCACGCTGTGGGTGGCGTCGAACACAATGGGCCAACCGAAGCCGCGCATAATAGCGAGGGCGCGCATGTCGACCACCAGATTGTTGTAGCCAAAAGAACTGCCGCGCTCGGTGATCAGAATTTTGTTGTTGCCGGTGGCAGCGACCTTTTCAGCGGCGTGCTGGATGTCGTGTGGCGCGACGAATTGACCCTTCTTGATATTCACGATGCGGCCGGTGCGTCCGGCAGCGACCAGAAGATCGGTCTGGCGACAGAGGAAGGCGGGAATTTGCAGAATGTCGACGGACTCGGCGGCGAGCTCGGCTTGGGCGGGCTCGTGGATGTCGGTCAGCACGGGAGTGCCGGCGTCGTGGACGCTTTTCAAAATGCGCAGGCCTTCTTTGAGGCCGGGGCCGCGATAGGAAGCGGTGCTGGAGCGGTTCGCTTTATCGAAAGATGCTTTGAAGATGAACGGTCCGGCGATTTTGCGGATCTCAGTTGCGAGAAAGTGGACGTGCTCTTCGCTTTCGATGACGCAAGGACCGGCTATGAGCGCCAGCGGCTGGCCCTCGCCGATTTGAATTTGGGGATCGACTTCGATGATCACGAGCGGACCGTGGACGCTTCGCGATGGAGGTCTGACAGAGGCTCGCGGATGCCTTCCAGGCGGCGTTTGCGATGCTCCAGCGCGGCTCCAATGAAGGCTTCGAACAAGGGGTGCGGCTCGAGCGGCTTGGATTTGAACTCGGGATGGAACTGGCAGCCGAGATACCAGGGGTGGCCGGCGAGTTCGCAGATTTCGACGTAAATGCCGTCGGGGGTTTCGCCGGTGAGGCGCAGGCCGTGCTGCTTGAGGATGGCTTCGTACTCGCGGTTGAACTCGTAGCGGTGGCGATGGCGCTCGCTGATTTCGGCCTGTCCATAGGCGGCGCGCGCGTAGCTGCCTTCGGCGAGCTTGCAGGGATAGGCTCCGAGACGCATGGTGCCGCCGAGCTCGTCGACGCCTTTCAACTCGCGCAGCTTATAGATGACGCGGTCGGGTGCGGCTTGATCGAATTCGGTGGAGTTGGCGTTGGCGAGTCCGCACACGTTACGGGCGAACTCGATCACCAGAGTCTGCATGCCCAGGCAGATTCCGAAGTAGGGGACCTTGGCTTCGCGCGCGTAGCGGATGGCTACCAGCATTCCTTCGATGCCGCGCTTGCCGAAGCCGCCCGGTACGAGGATGCCGTCGAAGGATTCGAGCTGGGCCATGCACTGCGGCCACTCCAGACGTTCGGCTTCGATCCACGTTATATTAACCCTGGCATCGTGAGCCAAACCCCCATGGAGCAGGGCTTCTTTGAGGCTCTTGTAGGAATCCTCATATTCGACGTACTTGCCGACCAGACCGATGGAAACTTCGCGTGCGGGGTGCTTCATGCGGCCCACCATTTCGCGCCAGCGAGTGAGATCGCGGGGAGGCGCATCGAGCGCCAGCAGACGCAGAGCAATATCATCGACGCCCTGTTCGGCAAACACCAGCGGACATTCGTACACGCTTTCGACATCGCGCGCGGTGATGACCGCAAGGGGATCGACGTCGCAGAAGAGCGCGATTTTCTCCTTCATATCGGGAGGCAACGGGCGCTCGCTGCGGCACAGCAGGATATCGGGCTGAATACCAATGGCTCGCAGTTCTTTGACGCTGTGCTGGGTGGGTTTGGTCTTGAGCTCCTGCGCGGCCGCTATCCACGGGACCAGGGTTACATGAACAAATAGTGTATTGTCGCGGCCTAGCTCATGGCGCAACTGGCGAATGGCTTCGAGAAACGGCAGCGATTCGATGTCACCGACGGTGCCGCCGATTTCGACGATCACGACGTCCACTGGAGTCCCATCGGGCGCGGTGGCGACTCGGCGAGCGGCGGCTTTGATTTCATTCGTCACGTGCGGGATCACTTGCACGGTTTTGCCCAGGTAATCGCCACGGCGCTCGCGCGAGATGATCTGTTCGTAGATGCGTCCGCTGGTAAGGTTGTTGGCCTGCGAGAGCGGCGAGTGGGTGAAGCGCTCGTAGTGGCCGAGGTCGAGATCGGTTTCAGCCCCATCGTCGGTGACGAAGACCTCGCCGTGCTGGAAGGGGCTCATGGTGCCGGGATCGACGTTGAGATATGGGTCGAACTTCTGCAGCGTCACTTTGAGGCCGCGGCTTTCGAGCAGGCAACCGATGCTCGCGGCCGCGATGCCCTTCCCTAGAGAGGAAACCACGCCACCAGTTACGAATATATATTTCGCCATTATTCCGTCACCACCATTTTTCCGTAGAGAGCCGAGACTCTGTGCCAATCTTCGGGCGTGTCGACGCCGAGTGATTCGTACTCGGTTTCGATCACGCGGATTTTGAAGCCGTTTTCGAGAGCGCGCAACTGTTCGAGTCGTTCGGCTTGTTCGAGCGGGCCGATGGGGAGGTCGGAGTAGGCCAGCAGAAAATCGCGCCGGTAGACGTAGAGGCCGATGTGCTTGAAGTGGGCCGGCAGCGTGTCAGACGATTCGCGTATATAAGGTAGGGGCGAGCGCGAGAAGTAGAGCGCGTTGCCTTCGTGATCGGTGACGACCTTGACGACGTTGGGATCGGCGATTTCGGCGCGGTCTTCGATACGTTTCTTGAGAGTGCCCATGGGGATGTCGTCGTGTTCGAGCAGCCCCAGCACGGCGGCGTCGATGGCGGCGGGGTCGAGCATCGGCTCGTCACCTTGAATGTTGACGATGACCTGAGCGGTGGAGGCCGAGGCGGCTTCGGCGACGCGATCGGTGCCGGAGACGTGATCGGGGCGGGTCATGACGACCCGCGCGCGGAAGTCCTGAGCGGCGTCGCGAATGCGCGGGTCATCGGTGGCAATCACGATGCTGGTGAGATAGCGCGCCTGCGAGGCACGCTCCCAAACGTGTTGCAGCATGGTTTTCCCGGCGATAGAGACGAGGGCTTTGCCGGGGAATCTGGAAGATGCGTACCTGGCTGGAATCACGCCAAGAATGCTGAGCGGCACAATCGAATATAGCACAGCGGGAGAGGGGCGAGCTAGGAGGTGTAAGGCGGGTAGAGGACTACTTCAAATTCTTCGGTGGGTGCCCATGTCATCAATGAACTTAACAATTTCCCCATCGCGAAGGCCTGCATCGTTTACCGCAGTTTATTCGGTGTGTGTGGGTTCGATGGATAAGAGATTCCGGAAATGCTTTTCAAATGGATAGACTTCCGCCAAGGTGAAGATTTGGCCCACCTTCCAATTCTGCTGAACCTCCTCCGTCAGGCATTCTGGATCACCTGCTTGAACGCTTTCGCGAAGGTCGGATTTCGACTCGCGATTTTATGGAACTGAAACACTGGCTTGAATCTGATATCGAAGTGCCGCCCGGCAAGTGGTACAAACGATTTTCGAATTTCACATTGGTTGGTGAAGACGAGCTTCCAAAGACATTTCTCACGCCGGAAATTGAACCGTACGGCAACGAAGTGATCGATCAGCGACTTTGTCTTAGCGCGGCTGCGGCGGTTTAGATGGACCTCTTCACTCCTGCGCAGCGCAGTTGATCAAGCTACGCTCGGAACTTTGTACTGACAGTGTATAAATAGATAAGAGGACAAGAAAGAGGCAGTCTCATGCGAATTTTAGCGGCATTCATGCTGGCGTCGTTGACTTGTGCGGCGGCGGATAACGGAAAGCTCAAGACGGAGGTGGACCCGGGACGCGCGGGAGTGTTCATCGACGGGAAGTACGTGGGTCCGGCGGCCAATTTCAAGATCGCGCGGAAGTATGACGTCGCGGCCGGGGAGCACGAAGTCAAGCTGGCCGATCCGCGGTATCAGGAGATCGTAAAGAAAGTAACCATCACCGCCGGTAAGACGACGGTGATGAAAGAGACCATGGTTGCGCTGCCTCCGGCCAAGCCTCCTTTCGGCAAGCTGCGCATCGAAAACGCAGACCACTTTGCAGCGCTGTATGTGAACGACCGCTACATGGGACACGTGGATGAGTTCAGCAACTTCGCGCAGGCACTGCTGCTCAATCCTGGCACCTACGAGGTAAGAGTGGTCCCCACAACTGGCGCGCCCATCACCAAGACGGTGACGATCGAAGCGGAAAAGACCGTCGTAGTTAAATAATTTCTTGAGTATCGCCGCTCCGATGGACCACTACATAATCGCAGCGGTTAGCATCAGCGGCATTTCCCTGGATGTGCTGGGCGTTTTGTATCTGGCCTACGATTTATTGGGCGGGCAACACGGCCCTTTGCGGCTTCTCACCAGGATCGTCACCTACTCGATTGTGTTCGGAATCGGCTTCGGCCTGGGCCTGGGTTTGTTCTTCGGAGTGGTCTCGGGGGCGGCTACCGGCATCACGGTAGCGATCGAGCTGCATCGAATGGGCAGCCGGAACGATCACTATTCCCTGCCCTGGGAAGCCCTGTTCAGCGCGATCCGGGGTGTTGCTTTCGGGGCGGGACTCTACCGGATGCTGGGTTTTCCCTACGCGGCGACTTTCGCGGCTCTGATCACGATGGGACAAATCGTCGCCTATGCAGGAGAGGTGCGGCCTAACATGGATTACCTGGCAGCCCGGCGACCCCGGCTATCGCGGCGGCAGCTTTGGAGAACGTTGGTCCGCGTTATCGGCTATATGGCATCGGTGCTGGTATGTAGCGGTCTGGTTCAGCATGTGGATCACCCGTGGACTCTCGCGATTCGATTGGGATTGGTGACGGGATTGGTGACGGCGGTGGGTACGATGGTCAACCCATACATCGAATATTACGCCGACAATCTTCCGGTTCGGCGCTTGGGAGTGTTCGGAATCTGGCTGGTGTTCTGCGGGTTCCTGATGCAATCGTTTCAATACTGGATAGAACTGATGGATGTTGCGGTGAAGTGAAGCGGGGTCATTTCTTCAAGGCGGCGTTCCAATTCGTCACTACAGTCAGCGGTGGCGCAGACGCCGGGTCGCTGATAGTATCGACCAGGAAACGCCGCCCATCCGCTGTGACGTCATACTGGAACGGTTCGATGGCTGCGGACCCTGATGTGATCCGCGATTCAAACAGCGGAACGGGAACGTCCGCTTCGAAAGACGGCTTTGGCGCAACCACTGCTTTCTTCACGTCCACCGCTGTTATCTGTCCGTCACCAGCCACAAAGAAAAGCTCCTTGCTGTCGCCCCGCCAGCGCGGCTGCTCGCCGCCAGCCTTCGAAATCGGCCAAATACCGTCGGAGGCGGGATATGGCCGGACGTATACCTCGCGGTGTCCCGTCTCGTCTGAGACGTACGCCATCCAATGGCCGTCTGGTGACAACTGGCCCTGAAGCTCGTTGAAGGCAGAGCCCGCGAAACGAATCCGCTTTCCGTCACTGACCGAGAAAACCCAAACGTCCCACTTGGTCTTCGGATCATTCTCGGAGTAAACGACACCATACCGGGACCATTGGTTGACCGTCTTGCTGTTGGCGGTCGAGACCAACCGCTCATCATCCTGACTCGACCCACTTACCGCCTTTTGGTAGAGATCACTACGGCCGTCTCGATCTGAACGGAATATGATTCGGTCGATAGGTTGCGGCGACCAGAAGGGAACGAAGTTCCCCGAAGCATCGCCAGACGTAAAGCGTCTGTCCCTGCCGTGCTTCACATCCCGAATCCAGATATCAGACTTGCCCTCAGTTCGCGCGAACGCGATCATATTTTCATCAGGAGAAATCGAAGGAGCGAATACATTGCCGAGCGCTTCTGCCGGACCGAGAATTTTCCCGCTGCGATCGAACCAGGTGATCTGGTTAGCCCCCAGGCCGCCGCTCGCATACAACAGTACGCCGTTTTCGGAGGCGCTTACCGGAGTAAAGAAGCCGTAGGTTGATAAGGAAACTCCCTCGGCAATGGGAGCCGCTTCGCCCGAGAGTTGCGCGCTCCTGGCATCGAACGCCTGGGTCATCACGGTGTTCTCGCGAAGGAACAGGAGGTGGCCCGCTTTGAACACTACGCCCGATGTATCCGCCAGAATCCGCCGGTTTTCTTTGCCGTCCAGCGAATTGAAATAGACGCCATTCTTCTCGGGGCCAGCGCCGAACACCGTATACAAAAAATGGCGGCCATCGGGTAGAAACACAGGAAACCTATAGGTGCCCCTCGTTTTGATCACATCGGCAGGAACGCCGCCCGCCGCTGGGACGCGCTGGATTGCGTTCCCCGGAGAAAACACGATCACGTCGTCCTGGTTCCACGATGCCCCGCGGCCGTCTTCGGCGTTGCAAAGCGACTGGGCCGGACCGCCGCTGGCGGCTATCTTCTTGAGCTTGCCCTGCGTGAAGAATCCGATTTGGCGGCTATCAGGGGACCAAAAGGGATATATGGCGTCCTCGGTTCCCGGTAGGGGCTGAGCCTGAAGCGCATCCAATGCCCGCAGCCAGAGCTGCCGTTTTCCGATGCCGGAAGTCGCGATCACGATAGTGCGGCCGTCGGGGGAGATTGCGAAGCTGTGAACCGAGCCGTTTCCCGGCGCCGCAATCGTATAGCGCAGCGTTTGCTGCGAGGGCGTGGTCTCACGAAAGTGAATAATATTCGTGGGCATGAGCGCGAGAAGAAGGAATGCGGCGACGTACCAGGGCAACCACGACCTATGCCAAGGCGTTGATGGAGCCGTCGCAGGGGCGTCGTCGAACAGGTACGCTACGTCACCGATGTCACGCAGGCGTTTCTTGGGTTCCTTCTGCAAGCAGCGGGAAAGCAACTTCCGCACTTTCGCAGGCACTTTGACGAGATCCGGTTCCTTGGTGAGCACCTGCGCCAAAGTCTCGGAAACGTCTTCACCGTTAAATAGGCGCTCGCCGGTCAGCAGCTCATAGAGCACCACTCCGAAGGACCATATGTCGGCGCGCTTGTCGACCGTTTTGCCCTTGGCTTGCTCGGGAGGCATGTACGCCGCTGTACCCAGAATCACGCCCACCTCGGTGGCTCCGATGGTCAGCGTCGGCGAGTTCTCGGGACTGTTCTCCGCGGAAGCCGGGGTCGCGTCTGCTTTATTGGAGAAGGCCTTCGCCAGGCCGAAATCGAGAAGCTTGACGACACCCTCCGGGGTGATCTTGATGTTGGCGGGTTTCAGATCGCGGTGGACCACGCCCCTGTCGTGCGCATATTCGAGCGCGGCGGCGATTTGCAGCGCGATGTGCCAGGCCTCATCGAACGGCAGCGGACCCTTGGGCGAATCGCCCTCGACCAGTTCCATGATCAACGCATGGACTCCGTTAGATTGTTCGATGCCGTAGATCGCGGCAATGTTGGGATGGTTGAGCGAAGCCAGCACTTCCGCCTCGCGCTGGAAACGGGCCATGCGATCGGGATCGCGGGCGAAACTAGCCGGCAGGACCTTCAAGGCCACGTCGCGCTTCAGCATGGTATCGCGGGCGCGATAGACCTCACCCATGCCACCCTTGCCGATGAGACCAAGAATCTCATAGGGGCCGAGTTTGTCGCTCGCAGAGAGTGACATTGAGATATTCAGCCTAGTTTACTCGATTGAAGCGCGGGCGGGAATGTGCGCAGCTTTGAATGCGCCGCCGCTATTTCTAGGTCCACTCACCGATCCAGTCGAGGACGGTGTGGTACCAGAGCAAGCTGTTTTGAGGCTTCAGAATCGCGTAGCCTTCGTCGGGGAGCAGCAGCAGCTTAGATCGCACAAGTGGCGTCATTTACCTACCGGGACCTTCCGCCGCAGTTCGTCGAAGAAGTTCATGAGGAAAGTGACGTGGTCTGGCGGAGTCTCCGTGCCCAGATTGGCTGGCATCACCGCGACGATGCGTTTCCCGTCAGATGCAAGATCCCATTGCCGAACACCAATTTGTGCTATCCGTGTCTCGGACCACACCTGCGGCTTGCCTGCTATAAACGAATCTCCCTTTGCCGAGTAATTCACCACCATGATTTGATTGTCCTTGGGAACCAAAAAGAACAGCTGCGGCTTAGTGCGCGACCATTGCAGATAAGTGCCGACGCTTCCCGAAATTTTCAAGTTGATTCTTGGTACAGACGGATCGCTCAGAAAAGACCGCACATACACTTGGCTAGTTCCTCTTTCAGACGAAGTGTAACCTAGCCATCGGCCATCGGGAGAGATTGACGGATGCAGCGCGCCCTGGATAAACGTCGCCGGCTTGCCGGCCCGCAGACCGGTAGCATCAACGTCTATTGGCGCGGTCAAGATGTCAAGTCTGTTGCCGGAGCTAGTTCGATTCGTCAAAATCTGATATGCCAGCTGCTTACCGTCGGGCGCGAAGGACCACGGGTCGCTATAATTCTTATTTGTAATCAGCGGTTGGGCTGAGCCATCTCCGTCCGCGCGGATCCAGAACAATCCAGTGGGTGATCCAAACACGATATAACGTCCGTCGGGACTCCAAATGGGGCTATGATA
The DNA here is from genome assembly GCA_963779075.1 of Bryobacterales bacterium. GTDB lineage: Bacteria > Acidobacteriota > Terriglobia > Bryobacterales > Bryobacteraceae > Palsa-187. Next base: position 612,444 of record CAVZWS010000001.1, on the reverse strand, counting down.
TCCGACGCCGGAAGCCAGGGGCGTCAGGGTATCCCGCTTCCGTTCGTACACCGAGATGTTCTGATTTGGCCCTTCCCTCACATCGATCGCAAGCCGCTCTTGGTCTGGTGAAAGACTGGGATGACCGTAATCACCGGGCACGGCAAGTAGTGGCTGCATCAGTCCCGTACTGTCCAGCCATTGCACGGTGCGCTGGCTTGCACCCTCGCTGCTTCGAAACACCATGGTTCCGGTGCTAGAGAAAGCAATCTGTGCGAGTCCATTGACCGACGAAGAGGGTACGTGCTCCGGCAAGGGAGTAGGCGAGCCACTCAACTCCAGCGTGTCCAGTTTGAACGGAACGGCAAAAAGTGTTCCAGCCCGAACATAAACCAGATGGCCGCTCGGTAAGTAGCGTCCATACGCGCCACGCTGCACCAGCGTTTTACTGCGGTGATCTCTCAGAGACATGACTTCGATATTGGCGTCCCGATCCAACGCTGGAGCGGTTTGAGCGTCGCCAAGCGTGAAAACAGTGGATAATACCGCCTTGCCCCCTGGAAGAATTTGCGGCCAGTGATAGGTTACTTGGTCTTGCCCAAAGCTCCGTTATCGCGATGGGCATGCCACCCGCTGAAGGGATTCGCCACAATTTTCGTGAAAGGGAGGCAATAATCGTGCCGTCCTCGCCCCAGCTTCCACCCCGGCTGTCGGGCGCATCGCACAGAACCTCTACCGCACCTCCCTCCACTGTAATCTTTTTAAGATTTCCTGCCGTAAAAAATGCCACCCACTGGCCATCTGGCGAGAAAAAGGGAGCAAAGGCTCCCTCTGTCCCCGGAAGTTCGCTGGCTCTAGGCTGATCGAGCCGACGCACGAAAAGGCGATTTTGCGAGACATAAACCAGGCGAGTGCCGTCCGGCGCGAGGGCCAGTCCTTGACTTTCGACCGATACACCGGCCCCTAGATACGCATCGAGGCGCACCAGGGGCTTCAACTCCGCTGGCCGGGTCGCACGGTACAGCCCAAAACCAAGGGCCAACGCCGTGGCTGCGAACAGCACCGCTGCCACTCCGATCCACTTTCCGAATCGTGAGGCCGAGGGAGCAGTAGCCGCGGCATCTTCTCCTAGTAGTCGCTTCGCATCTCCTATGTCCCGCAACCGCTGCTTCGGATCTTTCTCCAGGCACGCCCGCAGCAACCGCCGCGCCTTTGCCGGAGCGCGCGCGAAATCCGGCTGCTTGTGGATGACGGCGGCCAGAGTCTCGGCAGTGTCCTCGCCTTTGAACAGCCGCTCGCCAGTCAGCAGCTCATAGAGCACCACGCCGAAAGCCCAGATGTCGGCGCGCTTATCGACTGCTTTGCCCCTGGCCTGCTCGGGAGGCATGTACGCGGCCGTGCCAAGAATGACGCCCACCTCGGTCGCGCCAATCGTCAGCGTTGGCGAGTTCTCCGGACTGTCCCCGGCAGAACTCCGCGCATCGCCTCGATTGGCGAAGGCCTTCGCCAGACCGAAATCCAGAAGCTTGACGACGCCCTCCGGCGTGATCTTGATATTGGCGGGCTTCAGATCACGATGGACCACGCCCTTGTCGTGCGCGTATTCCAACGCGGCGGCGATCTGGGAGGCGATGTGCCAGGCGTCGTCGAAAGCCAGCGGTCCCTTGGGCGATTCGCCCTCGACCAGTTCCATCACCAGAGCGCGGTCTTCTAGTCCGTAGATCGCGGCAATATTCGGATGATTGAGCGAGGCGAGCACTTCCGCCTCGCGCTGGAAGCGGGCCATGCGCTCATGATCGCGCGCGAATACTTCGGGCAATACCTTGATCGCGACATCGCGCTTCAGTTTGGGGTCGCGCGCGCGGTACACCTCGCCCATGCCGCCCTTGCCGATGAGACCAAGAATCTCATAGGGGCCGAGTTTGTCGCTCGCAGAGAGGGACATTTTGAAATGTTCAGCCCAGTTTACTCGATTAAAGCGCGGGCGGGAATGCGCGCAGCTTGGAAGGTGCCGCCGCTACTTTTTGGTCCACTCGCCGATCCAGTCGAGGACGGTATGGTACCACAGCAAGCTGTTTTGCGGCTTCAGAATCCAGTGGCCTTCGTCGGGGAAGAGCAGGAGTTTCGACGGCACGTTCTCCTGTTGCAGAACGGTGAAGAGTTGCACACCCTGGCCGGTGACGTCGCGGAAATCCTGCTCGCCGTGGATTACCAGGGTGGGTGTCTTGAAGTCCTTCGCGTAGGTAGAAGGAGAGAACCTTACATACAACTCGGGGTTATCGGCAGGCGTTCCCTTCATCTCCCATAGCGGGAACCACTGCTCGTCGGTTTCGCGCTGCCAGCTTGCCAGGTCGAACACGCTGCCGTGGGAGACGATGGCCTTGAAGCGATTAGTGTGGCCGTTGATCCAGTTCACCATGTAGCCGCCGTAGGAGGCGCCGGCCACCGCCATGCGTTGGTTATCTATATAAGGTTCGGCACCGACGGCGTCGACCACCGCCATGATGTCGTCATAGGGCTTGCCGCCCCAATCGCCATTAATCTCATCGATGAATTTCTGTCCGTAACCGGTTGATCCACGAGGATTAGGCTGCACTATCACGTAGCCCGCCGAGGCGAAGACCTGGGCGTTCCAGCGGTAGGTCCAGGACTCGCCCCAGGCGCCTTGCGGGCCTCCATGAATCAGGAATATCACCGGGTATTTCCGCGCGGGGTTGAAGTTGGGCGGCTTGACGATGAAGGAATCGAACGCGGGATTTGTCGGAGCTGTCGACCCACATTTCTTCGAGCGGCGTCAGTGTGACGCCGGCCAGCAGCGCATCGTTCATGTGGGTGAGGGCGACACCGGCGCCGCCTCCCGAAGTGGCGCGAAAAATCTCCAGCGGGCGCGAGCCGCTTTCCTCGGTATAAATCATGGTGCGGCCGTCGGAGGTGAACTGCACGTCGTCGAGGGTGGACTGGCCGCTGATGATGCTGCGCAATCCGCCGCCGGTGGCAGCGATCATTTGCAGGCCGGTGCGGCCGCGGTCCTCGGTGGTGAAGAACAGGCGCGTCGAATCGGACGACCAGGTGAAGCTTCCGACCCAGCGATCCAGCGTCTCGGTGAGATTCGTGGTCTTGCCGGTAGCGCGTTCGAGAACCATACAGACGCCAGCGGTCGCTTTCGTAACCGGCGCGCTGCTGCGAGCGGAACGCCAGATACTTGCCGTCGGGCGAATAGAGAGGGCTGTCGTCGCCGCCGGGGCTGATGGTGATTTTGCGGGCCTCGCCGCCGTCGAGCGGCACGGTATAAATGTCGGAGTTGGTGCTGGCAGCCGGGTTGGAATCGACGTTCATGACGAAGGCCAGCTCCATTGAATCGGGCGAGATCGCGTAACCGTCGGGGCCACCGAGAGAGAACGGCGGAACGTCGTACTTGCCGGGAGTCAGATCGCGGACCTCGGTGCCGTCGGTGTTCGCGACGAGGAGGTGCTGGCGGCGGCGGGTCTGCCATTCGGTCCAGTGGCGAAAGAGCAAAGAAGTATAGATGCGGGCTTTCGAGGGCGCCTTGGCATCGGCGTCGAGATTGCGCTGGTTGCAGGCGTTATCGAATGCGCCGCCGGCCGAGAAGACCGCATTCGGGATACACGTTTGACTGGAACACCAGCTTCTTGCCATCGGCCGAAACCAGCAGGCCGCCGGCTTCAGTGGCGAGGCGAGTGATCAGGCGCGGATGCGCGCCATCGGCATCCATCACCCAAATTTGCGACGAGCCGCCGCGGTTGGAAATGAAATAGATCTGCCGCGAATCGGGCGACCAACGCGGACGCTCGTTATCGTCGCCATCGCGCGTGAGTTGGCGCGGAACACCGCCTTGATCGGGCACGATATAGATTTGTTTGGGGCGCGTGTTATTGGCGAGATCCGGCGTGGTGACGGTGTAGGCCACCAGTTTGCCGTCGGGAGAAAGCGCCGGCTCGCCGATGCGCTGGATGCGTAGCAGAGTTTCGACGTCGAAGGGCCGTTTCTGAGCGAAGGCCGGGGATAGGCACAGAAATGCCGCGCACAGCAGCAGCAAAAGCAGGCGAGGCACGAGGGCCGGATCAAACTGCGAATAACTCCTCCACACGGGCGGAGAATCCGGGCAGCAGCGCGGCGTCTTCGAGCAAATCGTCAGCCGTCAAAATGACGGGATGGGCGGTGGCGCTATAGACGTGAATCTCGCGCATGGCGGTAACGAAAATCCATACGCGCGAGTGCCTGCTTCCAGATACTGGCTGAGTCTTGCGCGCCAGTTCGTCGAAGGTATTCGACGGCGAGGTGATTTCGATGGCGAGCGCGGGCGAGAACGGCTGGATGCGGCGTTCGGGTTCCAGCAACGCAAGTTGAGATGGAGCGATCAGCGCAACGTCGGGAGCGCGAACAGTGTCCTCACTTCAGACGGAACCATTGCTCGGCGACACTTCGATGCCCTTGTCCTTGGGTGCGTGTCCAGATAATTCATCAATCGGTGGAGCAGCCGGTCGCGAATGCGGTTGTGCAAATAGCTTGCGGAAGACACCTCAACCAGTTCTCCTTGGTCGAGCTCGTAGGAGACGTCACAGGTCTCCGGGAGCCGCTCGAGGTGTTCGACGGTCAACAGCGTCTTTGCGCCCATGCTTGAATTCTACTATCTTCCAGTCGCGCGGGGATCTAGCGATGGACCCCGCTGCGCCATATATTGGTCGAGCCAGCGGAGCGCTTCTTCCTGGCTCGAAAATGCGCCGTCGGCTTGGGCTTCGTAGGCGGCGTTGGTCACTTCGCCGATGTGGACGCCGGGGCGATCGTCGAAATAGGGCAATACATGCCGGCCGAGGATCAGCGGCGGCTGGGGACGCGACTCGACCGCTTCGGATTCGGCGGCGGCGAGAATGCGCGCGGCGGCGGGAGGGACTCCCGGCTCAAGCGGCGGTCGGCCGGAGGCGTCAGCTTCGATCAAGCGAACCAGTTGCCCGATGGACGCCGGCGCCACGCGCATCGCCAGACGGCGGACGGCTCGGGGAGTCACGTCCGGACCGATGCTGTGATGCGCGAGATGATTCTCCACCAGCGGGACGACCTGATCGACAATCGCGCTCTTGATGCCGATGCGTTCGAGGAAGGCGCGCGCCATGGGGCCGCCGGCCGGCTCGTGACCCCATGAGGTCCAGCGGGACGCGGCCTTCGCGCTCGCGCAGCTCGGTGGTGGCGGGCTTGGCGAAGTCGTGGGCGAGCGAAGCGAACAAGAGAACGGCGCGGTCGTCCGCGACGAGCAGCATCGCGCTCGGCAATGCGCGCGGCCTGGTTCAAGACGTGCATGGTGTGGACGCCGACGTCGCCTTCGGGATGCCACTCTGGGATCCTGCGGCACGCCGAAGAGATTTTCGATTTCCGGAAAGTGGCCGATCCAGCCGGTGGCCTGCAGATATTCGCCGATGCGGCCGGGGTGCGCGCTCTTCACCGCCCACTTCATGAACTCTTCGGCGATGCGCTCGCGCGCGAGGGTCCCATACTCGCGGGCGATGGAGCGCGACATGGCTGCGGTCATCGGGTCCACCGTCAGATTGAAGCGGCAGGCGAACTGCATGCCGCGCAGGACGCGCAGTGGGTCCTCGGAAAAGGCGTCGCTGGTGGCGCGCAGGATACGGTTGTTGAGATCCACCTGGCCGCCGAAGAAATCCCACACTTCGCCGGCGATGGGGTCGAAGCTCATGGCGTTGATGGTGAAGTCGCGGCGGGAGGCGGCTTCGCGCGGCGTGATGAATTCGTCAAACTCGGCGCGAAAATCGCGATGGCCGGGGCCGGTCTTGCTGTCGCGGCGGGGAATGCTAAAGTCACAGGTGTCAGATCCGGACGCGGTGAATTTCACCACGCCAAAGCTTTTCCCGACCAGATCCACGCGGCCGCGAGCAGGCGAGGAAATCGGCCAGATGATCGTAAGACATGCCGTAGACTTCGATGTCGAAATCCTTAGGAGTGAGGCCGAGCAGGGCGTCGCGCACCGACCCGCCCACCACGACCGCCTGAAATCCGGCCGCACGCAGATCGCGGACGATCTGTTCCAAGCGCGTGTGGTAGAGTGAGCACCATCCTGGTTAAGATTGTACTTGGTCGATATTCACAGCCATGTTTTATATGGCATAGACGACGGTTCGAAGACGCTGGAGCAGTCGATCGAGATGCTCAAGATGGCCGCCGCCGCAGGCACCACCGAACTGGTGTGCACGCCGCACGCGAACCGCGATTACAAGTTCGAACCGCTGGTGATTCGCGACGCGCCTGAAGGAACTGGAGGCCGGGATCGGCGGCGCGCTGCGCCTCTACACCGGGTGCGATTTCCACCTGAGCTACGAGAATATCCAGGACGCGATTACGCATCCGCGCAAGTACACCATCAATCAGGATCGCTACCTGCTGGTGGAGTTTTCCGAGCTCATGATCTTCCGCAACACGGCGGAGATTTTCGGGCGCCTGCAGGAGGCGGGAATGATGCCGATCATTACGCATCCCGAGCGCAATCAATTGCTGCCGATGCGCATCGAGGAGATCGCGGCGTGGGTGGAATCCGGCGCTTATGTGCAGGTGACCGGGCAGAGCCTGCTGGGCAGGTTCGGCAAGAAGGCTGCTGAATTTGCGCGCGCGCTACTCGACCGGCGGCTGGTGCACTTCATCGCCAGCGACGGCCACGACCTGAAGCATCGGCCTCCGACGATGAACGAAGCGCACGCGTGGCTGGTGAAGAACTACGGCCAGCCGATGGCCGATGCGCTGTGTATCGATAACCCTCGCGCTACGCTCAATGGGCATGCGGTGAATCTGCCGTATATGGAGGCGGAGATTCCGCAGAAGAAGTGGTATCAGATCTGGCGGTGAGGGCCGGCGTGCAGAATTAGGTACACTTAGCAGAATCGTTCCCATGCCGCTTTCTGCCGGCGATAAACTCGGGCCTTACGAAATTCTCACTCTCCTGGGCAAAGGCGGGATGGGAGAGGTGTATCGCGCCAAAGATACCAAGCTGGATCGTGAAGTAGCGATCAAAGTTCTTCCCTCAGCGCTGGCACAAGATCCCGAGCGACTCGCTCGGTTTGAGCGCGAAGCGAAGGTTCTCGCGTCGCTGAATCATCCGAACATCGCGCAAATATACGGCATCGAAGAATCCAGCACGGGCCGCGCTTTAGTCATGGAGTTGGTTTCGGGCGGGACGCTCATGGGGAAGCTCCCGCTTGAGACGGCTCTCAACTACGCCAGGCAAATCGCCGAAGCCCTCGAAGCGGCACACGACAAAAACATCATTCATCGCGATCTGAAGCCGGCGAACATCATGGTCATACCGGCGGGTACGGTGAAGGTGCTCGACTTCGGGCTCGCCGCCGTGATGCAGCCTGCCGCTAGCAGCAGCGGCAATCCGGAAAACTCTCCGACGTTAACTATGCGAGCGACAGAGGCCGGCATGATCCTCGGCACCGCGGGCTACATGGCGCCCGAGCAAGCCGCTGGACAAGCGGTGGATAAGCGCGCCGACATTTGGGCTTTCGGCGTGGTGTTGTATGAGATGCTCACCGGGGAGCGGCTGTTCACCGGCGATAGCATCGCGCACATTCTGGCCGACGTGTTGCGAGCGCCGATCGACTTCGAAAAACTGCCCGTAGCCACGCCACGTGTGATCCGCGATCTGCTGAAGCGCTGTCTTGATCGCGACGTGAAAACCCGCTTGCGCGATATCGGCGAGGCGCGCATCGCTATTCAAAAGATGAGCAAAGAGCCGGAGGAGACTGTTCCCACAACGGCAACAGCGTGGCACTCCGGAAGATTACCCTGGGCTGCCACGGCCGTTCTGGCCGTCATCGCGGCACTGGCAATTTGGGCGCCATGGCGTCGCACAAATTCCCTCGATCGCCCCTTGATACGCCTAGACGTCGATTTGGGCGGTGATGTTTCCTTACCAGGTACAATCGGCGGCGGCGGAAGCAGTGTCGTCATCTCCCCCGACGGAACACGGCTGGCATACGCCAGCGGCACGCCTCCAAAGCTGTTCACCCGGCGGCTGGACCAACCGAGAGCTACTGAACTCCCGGGAACACAGGGGACGTTTCGAGCGTTCTTCTCACCGGACGGGCAATGGATCGGATTCTACTCCTACAACAACAAGCTAAGTAAAATCTCCGTGGAAGGCGGCGCGATTGTCCCGCTCGCGGACGTGTCCAGCTTCGCGGGCGCGAGTTGGAGTGAGGACGGTTCCATTTTCGTGAGTTTACCCTTTACCAAGGGTTTGCTGCGGATTCCAGCGGGTGAAGGGCCGCCCGAAACAGTCGCAGGATTAGAAAACGGAGAACGCGCTCTCGCTAACCCGCAGGTTTTGCCGGGAGGCAAAGCCATCCTCTTTGCGGCTTCGAAAGGAGCGGATGTAGATCAATTCACCATCGAGGTTCTCACCCTGGCAGACCGCCACAGGAAGATAGTAGCTCGAGGCGGAAATTCTCCCCACTTTGTGGCAAGATCCGGTTCGACGGGCCATTTGGTGTACGTCAATAAGGCAACACTGTTCGCGATTCCATTTGATCTGGGCAAGCTGGAGACGCATGGGACAGCCGTACCAGTTCTGGACGACGTAGCCTATACCAGCACGAACGGCGCCGGTCAGTTTGACTTCTCGCGCACCGGCACGTTGGTCTACCGCAGAGACCGTGGTGGAAAATCCGAAATGACAGTGCAGTGGATCGATCCAAGCGGAAAGAAGGAAGCACTGGGCGTCAAGCCCGGCGTATACCAGGATCTAAGCCTTTCTCCTGACGGCAAGCGGGTGGCGCTGACGGTCAACGAGGGAGGAAGTCGGGATCTGTGGGTCTATGATCAACAGCGTGACGCAATGAACCGCTTGACTTTCGGTGGAGCTGCTTATGACAATCCGATTTGGAGCCCCGATGGTCAACACGTTGTTTTCTCGTTTCTCGGCAATGGCATTTTCCAGGCCCGCGCAGATGGAGCAAGCCTGCCGCAAGCGTTGACGCAAAGTAATTTGAGTCAGTTTCCATTTTCATTTACGCTCGATGGCAAGAGGCTGGCCTATATTGGCACCCCAGGTTATCAAATTTGGACAGTACCGTTGGACGAGACGGCTGGCCAGTTGAAAGCTGGGAAACCGGAGCAATTTATCAAGAGTAGCTCCTCCGATCGAAATCCCAGATTCTCGCCCGACGGACGCTGGCTGGCTTACCAATCGAACGAATCTGGTAAGGATGAAGTCTACGTCCGGAGATTTTCATCGCCCGCGTCAGCGCAAGGCGGAAAGTGGCAGGTCTCTAATAACGGGGGCAGTATGCCGCACTGGTCGCGGACTGCTCACGAGCTGATTTACCAGTTGGGAGACCAGATCATGGCGGCGAGTTATACGGTCAAAGGCGACACGTTCGTCGCCGATAGACCGCGAGTTTGGCTCGCCAAGCTCGGCGGAACGGATTGGGATTTGGCTCCGGATGGCAAGCGCGTGGCCGTGCTTACGCCTGTAGGGACCGATGATGCACCCAAGGAGGAGCACGACGTGGTTTTCCTCGAAAACTTTGCCGACGAACTGCAGCGACGGGTCCCTACTGGCAAATAACTACGGCGCACTGGAGTGTGTTGACGGGATCGCGTCCGGATGGTCGGCGATACGGAAGCTATTTCTTGCGGATCGCCCCGAAGTGGCGGGTGTATACTTGACGGAGTTCGCGAGGCGAGAAGGGGAATCACGTTCGGCCGCCGCGACGAAATCTATTGAGGACGACTCACTGAGGCCGCGATGCGATTAACTCTGCACAGCCAACTGATGGAACATGTGGTCGTGATTCGGTGCCAAGGCCGCATCGTCGCCGGTGCCGAGGTCAACGCTCTTCAGGCCGAGATGGACAAGCACGCTGAGATCAGGAAGAAGGTCGTCCTGCATTTGGCGGAGGTGGCTTACATAGACAGTTCGGGTTTGGGCGCTTTGGTTCGTGCGTTCGGTGTGCTGCGAGCCGCTGGCGGTAGTTTACAACTTTGTCAGGTGTCCCCCGCTGTTCTCCAGGTTCTGGAAGTAACGAAATTGCTGAGCGTGCTTCCCACGCATTCCACGGAGAGCGAAGCGATAGAAGCATGTTACGGGCGATCTCCGCATGAGGCCGCTGAAGCATCCCGCACCAGAATCGTTTGCATCGACGCTTCCAAAGATCTATTGGCCTATGTGAGAGTCCTATTGACACGCTCGGGTTATGAAGTCCACACGGCGGCGAACCTGGTGGACGGCAAGATCCTGATGAGTGCTCTGAGGCCCCAAATGGTGATTTGTGGTGCGGGAATGCTGGGAATGCCGATGGCTGCGGCGGCGCTTGAGAAATTCCGTCAGAGCGGTCCCAACGTCCAGGTTCTGCATCTACCGTCCGATTTTTCTACGGCGGAGGCAGGCCAAGCGGGGGTGGACTTGGTAAACCAAGTGCGATCGCTGCTCACGACTTAACCTAGATCAGCCCACCGAAGCGCAGGCAATGAGCAGGCACGCTCCATCCGTTTGGATCTCAGTGAACGCTCGGAGATGACTTGGGCTGAACAGCATTAGGTTGGCCGACTTTAACGCTAATAATCCGAGAAGTCTTCACAGGGCGGTCGCCGTTCAGGAAGAACATCAGCTTCATTCCGGGCTCGATCAAGCCCCACTCCAACTCGCCTTCCTTATCTATGGAACCGTGGAGTTGCGCCGGCATAGGCTGCGGACAGTACTCAGGATGACCGGATATGCGGATCGCATTCCCACCAAGGCATTCGATGTGGTAGTGACGGCTCTTCGTCTCTACATCAATCAACGAACCGAGCCTCAGAGTCTTGATATCCACGCCCTCGGGAGCTTCCGATGTACTCATAAAAGCCTCTGTCTTGGTTGATGCAACTCGGTGCCCAAAAGTTGCTATTTCTTATCAACAGCTTACAGATCGCCAAGAGCGTCCTGAGGGGATTTAGCCAAGCGACACCCCAAATCCTGGGCCTCCGTCCACAACCGTTCGCGAATCGGGAAAGCGGCAAGCGGTCAATTTTGGTGGTGAAAGTGGTCCGCATTTCGCGGGCGGTAGAACAGAAGCGCGGGTAACACCCTATGAAGTTAGCGTACGAGCTTGAGCTTCCCGAAGGCGCGGTGGACCAGAGCGCCGAAGGCGAACTCGCGCGTTCCGTCAAGGAGCAAACTGCGCTGAAGCTTTACTCCGAGCAGCGAGTAACCACCGGCGAGCGGCTGAGATGCTGGAGCTAACGCGGATCGAGTTCCTCGACCTCCTGCGCCGGAGCGGCGTCGGTTTTCATGCGGAGCTCGATGACGAAGACTTCGAGAGGCTGCGGCGTAAGTTGAAATTGCGAACGGCGGAACAGCAGTCGCGGTTGGACCAAATCGTGTGGGCCGCTCCCGGCCGCATGAGCGGGACCTTTGTTTCCGAGGCACTCTCGTAACCGTCCAGACTCTGATCGACCACATTGAGGGAAATGCTACGCTCGAACAGTTTCTCGACGGGTCCCCCTCCGTAACCCGTGAGCAGGCCATTCAGTTTATTGGGCTAGCCAAAGAATCGCTGCTCGCAATGCGACATTCTGTTTCCACGTAGTGTAACTCCGTAACCCGATCTATTCCCTTGCAGCCCTCACTCTATTCTTAAGTTCAAATCGCTATTACATCACCCTACGTGCGCCGATACTGCTGGGGATCGCAGTTGTGCCAGCTCGGTTGAGATAAATCAGTCCGGGCCGGCACAAGAGTGATGTACGAATTGGCATCGGGAAATTCCCCCACTGGGAGTCACAATGCGAGAGCTATGCCCGTGGTACGCGTTGACGGTGAAACATCAGCATGAGGCGGCGGCGCGGTCGGCGCTCGAATTCAAGGGCTTCGAGGCGCTGGCGCCTACCTATCGCGCGCGGCGGCGCTGGTCGGATCGAGTGAAAGAAATAGACCTGCCCCTGTTTTCGGGATACGTGTTTTGCCGATTCGCATTCACCGAGCGGATCAAGGTGATTGATGCCCCTGGCGTGGCGAAGGTGGTCGAATTCGGCGGTCAGCCCGCAGAAATTTCCGAGGGCGAGATTGCGGCGATTCGCACAGTGATGGCGTCTAGGCTGCCGGTGCGGCCATGGCCATATTTAAAACCAGGTGATCGACTGCGGGTGGAGCGCGGGCCGTTGCGCGGCATCGAAGGCACGCTGCTGCGGGAGGAGAGAGACCGCCTGCAACTGGTGATCGGAATCGAGATGCTGCGGCGGTCGCTCGCGGTGGAAGTGGAAGCGGATATGGTGACGCCGGTCCAGGCGCGTTGGGCGGTGGTTTAGGTGGCGATCAGATTCTTGTGGATGATCGCACTCGCGATCGCGGCTGGCGGCACAAGTCGAGAGCGTGGGGGCAAATCTGCCGGCCCAAGCCATTGGCCCCGCCGATTTGCTGGCGATATCGGTCTACGGCGCACCGGAACTGAGTAGAACGGTGCGGGTGAGTCCCGAGGGATTGATCCGGCTGCCGATGCTGCGGGAAAATATCGACGCTCAGGGACTGATGCCCGCGGAAGTGGAGACGCGGATCGCGGCGGCGCTGGCGCAAGAACAGATTCTGGTGGACCCGGCAGTCACGGTTACGATCGCCGAATATCATAGCCGGCCTATCAGTGTGATGGGCGCCGTGAGGTCGCCGCTGACGTTTCAGGCGCTGGGCAAGACCACGCTGCTCGAAGCGCTGACCCGCGCCCAAGGATTGAGCGAAGACGCGGGACCGGAGATTCTGCTGACACGCACGGCCGGCACCGGAAGCGCGGTGCAAGTGGAACGCATTCCCGTGAAGAAACTGATCGACGCGGCGGACCCTGAGTGGAACGTGACGCTCGAGGGCGGCGAGGAAATCCGCGTCCCTCAGGCCGGGCGTGTGTTCGTGGCCGGGAACGTAAAGCACCCTGGAGCATTCCGGATGGATGGCACGGGCGATACCACGGTACTGAAGGCGGTGGCTTTGGCCGAGGGGCTGGCGCCTTTCGCCACCAAGGACGCTTACATTTTTCCGATCCGGAGTTGGCGCAGTGCGGCGGGTGCCAAGCAGCGGGGGCGCGCGCGCGCATCGGGCGGAACGAAATTCCCGTGGCGTTAAGCAAGATCATGGAACGCAGCGCGCCGGACGTGGCGCTATCCGCCAATGACATCCTTTTTATTCCCGATAACCGGGCGCGGCGCAACAGTTTGGGCATCCTCGAAAAGGCCCTCGGTTTCGCCGCAAGCACGGCCTCCGGTGTTTTGATTTTGGGACTGCACTAGGATCTGATGAATCGCAACGAGCCCGAAAGACTTTACGGTGGAGTGGACGCAGGCAGGAGCGGAGCACCTTTGTATCTAGCGCCTCCGTATCAAGAAGCCGATGAGGATGCGGAAGAGGCTAAGCTCCCACTGGCGCAATACTTCTGGGTTCTGCGGCGTTATCGCTGGCGGATCTCGGGCGCGGTGGCCGGGGCGATGTTGGCTACTTTGGTGCTGTCCTCGCGGCTGACGCCGATTTATGAATCGACGGCAACGGTGGATATCGACCGCCAATCCCCGGCCGGGGTGGTGGGGGACGACGCCAATCGCAGCGCGCTAAACGATTCCGATCAATTCATGGCGACGCAGATCAAGCTAGTGGAATCCGACGCCGTGCTGAGGCCGGTGGATGACCGGTTCCAGTTGCGCCAGCAGGAGGGGCAGCCGGCGGCGTTGTCGCCGCGCGAGGAAGCGGCTCCGGTAATGCTGAAGCGATTGAAGGTGACGCGGCCCCCCAACACTTATCTGATGCAGATCGGTTACCGGTCTGCGGATCCGCAACTGGCGGCCGACGCGGCCAACGCCATCACGCAATCGTATCTGGAGCACAGCTACGAGATTCGCCTGCGCAGCTCGGCGGCCGTGGCCAAGTTCATGGAGCAGCAGATCGAGGAGCTGAAGGCCAAAATGGAGCGCTCCAGCCGCGCGCTGAACGATTTTGAGCGGGAGCTGGATGTGATCAATCCCGATGAGAAAACCAACATCCTTTCGGCGCGCCTGTTGCAGCTCAATACGGAGTTTACGAATGCGCAGTCCGATCGCTTGAAGCGGCAGGCGGAATATCAATCGGCAAGCGGGGGATCGCTGGAGGCCGCGCTGGCGTCACCACAGGGCGAGGCGCTGCGCAAGCTGGACGAGCATCGCAACGAGGCGGCGGAACATTTTGCGGAAGTGAAGTCGCATTATGGCTCGAACCATCCCGAATTTCGCAAAGCCGAAGCGCAGGTGACGCAGGTGAACGCGGCGATTGAAGCCACACGGCAACAGATTGTCGAGCAGACGGCCATCGGCTATCACGAAGCCCAGGGCCACGAGGCAATGGTGGGCGATGCCGTGAGGGTCGCCAAGACGGAGTTTGACCGCATGAACGCGCGGTCTTTTGAATATCAGGCGGTGAAGCGGGAGGCCGACGCCGATAAAACCCTGTACGAGGAACTGGTGCGGAAAATTCGCGAAGCTGGAATTAACGCCGGGTTCCAGAACGGTGCCATACGCATCGCAGACGCAGCGCGGCCCGCGTTGAAACCGGTGTATCCGAACCATGTCTTGAATGTTCTGCTGGCCTTCCTGCTTTCGTCGCTGCTGGCGGTAGGGGCGGCAGTGTTGAGCGATCTGCTGGATAGAACGGTGCGCGATCCGGAGCAGGTGGCAGCGCATGCTGCACGCCGAGGTCATCGGCAGCTTGCCGCTTATGAAGGACCAGCGCGCTGGGTCGCTGGCGGCGCTGAAGGATGGGACCGGGCGCGATTTGCAGCCCGATCTGTCGGGGTTTGGGGAAGCCGTGCGTGCGCTGCGCAATTCCATTCTGCTCGGCAACTTCGACCGGCATTACCGTTCGTTGCTGGTGACCAGCGCGGCTCCGGGCGACGGTAAGACCACCACGGCGGCGAATCTGGCGGCGGCGCATGCGGAGCAAGGCAAGCGCACCCTGCTGATCGACGGCGACCTGCGGCGGCCCAGCGTCCATCGCAACTTCAACTTGCCTAGCGTGGTAGGTTTGTCGAACGCCCTACTGGGCGAAATGTCCTGGCGCGAGGCTCTGGTTCAAACCGAGGCGCTACCGGATTTGTACATTCTGCCGGCGGGTCCACCTTCGCGGCGGGCTTCGGATCTAATCGGTCGAGGACTCAGTGAATTGCTGGAAGAAGCTTCCACCGAGTACGACCTTGTCATTCTGGATGCTCCTCCGCTGCTGGGCTTCGCCGAACCGCTGCAAATGGCGACAGCGGTGGATGGCGTAATCGTGGTGGCGCGGGCCGGCCGGACCAATCGCCGGGCGGTAGCGAGTGTACTGGCGACTTTGAACCGGTTGCGCGCGAAGGTGGTGGGACTGGTACTCAACGAGGTCCACAAAGAGCTGAGCGACAGCTACTACTACTACAACTACGTGCAGCCCCCACCCACCAAGGGCGCCATCGCCGAGCGTTACTTTCATTTCGATAGCTGGCGCGTCAACGCCGCGGAGTCGCTGTGGATTCCTGCACAAATATATGTTGAGGAACAAGCTTCACCGGGCCGGCGTTTAGACGGCGCCATGCCGCATTTCAAGGCGCAAACACGCTTTTGGGATTATGCCGCGACACCCTCGCGCAAAGTCGGCGAATTGACCAGCATCCTGATCGAGAGCGCTTCCGCAGTCGAGGATCGGGACGCGCCGAAAGACATTTCGCCGCTTGAAAGCCAACGTTTGTGGGAGCGGCAAGCGGAACAGAATCTGCTGGCGCGCCTCGAAAAGGGCGGATTGCTGGCGCCGCCCGGGCCAGTGGAGGAAGTTCTCAATACTGTGGTCAGCAATCTAATCGTGTCGTCCAAGCTGGATATCGAAGTCCATTGCCGCGTGCTGCTGACCACGCCCTTCGAAACTTTCACCATGGGCCACACCATCGTCATCAGCCGCGGCCTTATTGATGTTCTGCCGGACGAAGGGAGCCTGGCGCTGACGCTTGCGGGCGAGCTGGCGCACATCGTACTGGGACACGTCACGCAAACTCAGTTCGCCTTCAGCAACCAAACTATGTTGAGCGATTTCGAGCTGCTGCAGCGCTACCGCTTTGAGCGGCCGGCCGAAGAGATGCAGGCCGCTTCCGAGAAGGCCATTGCGATGATGCGCGCGTCGCCGTATTCAAGCCTGGGCAACGCGGGGCTGTTCCTCAAGGCGCTGGCCGAGCACCGGGCTGCAATGCCGCGTTTGTTACAGGCGAGCATGGGCGATCAGGTGGCCGATACGGCGACTCTGGCGCGTCTCGCCAGTTTCGCAGAAGCGGCGCCGGCGATCGAAGCCGATAAGCTCGACCAGATTGCGGCGTTACCGTTGGGCTCGCGCATCAAATTGGATCCCTGGACCAATCGACTGGCGCTGGTAAAGACCCGGCCGCTCGCCCTACTTTCGCCGCGCGAAAAGATGCCGTTCGAGGTAACGCCTTTCGTGCTCTACCTGACCAGAATCGAAGCTGTCAGCGCGAAGAAATAGCCGCCGGAGTCTGTAACGATTCGAGGTTCTGGCCGGTTTCGCGCTCCAACTCCGCGTGCAGGCTGTTGCCATGCGCATCCATGGTCACGATGGCCATGAAATCGTGCACATGCAGCTTCCACATGGCTTCGGGGATGCCGAATTCAAGCAGGCTTACGCCCAATACCTGGTCAATGGCGCGCGCGTAATACTGGGCTGCGCCGCCGATGCCGTTGAGATACACGGCGCCGTACTCCTGGAGCGCCGCCAGGGTTTTCTTCCCCATGCCGCCCTTGCCCATCACCGCGCGCACGCCGAATTTGCGGATGATGTCGGCTTGATACGGCTCTTCACGGCTGCTGGTGGTGGGTCCGGCGGCTTTGACGGTCCAGCGCTCTCCGCTCTTGAGCATTACGGGACCGCAGTGGTAGAGCAGCGCGCCGCGCAGATCGACGCCTTCGGGCAGCGGATTGTTCATTAGGTGCGCATGCACGGCGTCGCGCCCGGTGTAGCACTCACCCGTGATGAGCACCACGTCGCCCACTTTGAGCGCGCGGACCTGCTCCTCGCTGATGGGCGGCCGCAGAATGATTTCGCGTCCGGTGAGCGGGAAGCCAGCACCTTGGGTCATCTTTTCGACGGGCCGCGAAGGATCGCGATATAACCACGCGGTGATCGCGCCGCTCGCGGCATCGAGCCTGACTCCCAAGCGCCGGAAGGCCCAGCACTCATAGGCCACCGACACATAGAAACTGGCCGGCAACCGGTTGGCGGCGCCAATCTTGCATCCGATCAGCGACACCTTGCCGCCGAAGCCCATCGCACCGATGCCCAGGCGGTTGGCCTCCTCCACGATTTCGCTTTCGAGCCGCGCCAGATCGGGATGCGGATTCACATCGTCGAGGGTGCGAAACAACTGATCCTTGGCGAGCACGTAACCGTGCGCGCGGTCGCTGCCAATGCACACGCCAACCGCACCCGGCGCGCAGCCTTGCCCCTGTGCCTGCCACACGGCGTGCAGAATGCACTTGCGCACACCTTCGAGGTTGCGGCCGGCTTTGCCCATGTGCTCCAATTCGGCAGGCAGCGAATACTGGATGTTCTTGTTCTCGCAGCCGCCGCCCTTGAGGATAAGCTTCACTTCGATCTGATCCTCGGCCCACTGCTCGAAGTGAATGACGGGGGTCTCGACGCCTAGGTTGTTGCCGCTGTTCTTGCCGGTGAGCGAATCGACGGAATTGGGGCGCAGCTTGCCGCGGCGCGTCGCTTCAGCCACAGCTTCCTGAATCGCGCTCCTAAGCACAATCTGGTTGACGCCCACCGGCGTATGCACGACGAAGGTGGGCATGCCGGTGTCCTGGCAGATGGGACCTTGGTCCTCGGCCGCCATATCGATATTCGATGCGATCACGTTCAGCGCCTGCGAGGACTGAGTGTTGGGCAGCTCCGTCCCCAGCGCGCGGCTCATGGCTTCGCGCACATCGGGCGGCAGGTTGGTGGAGGTCTGGGTGATGAGTTCGACAAGGCTTTCGGCGAGGAATTGCATTTCGACCAATTTTAGCGTGTGAGGCGGGCGGCGATGCCACTGAGCTTATAGAGGGCGAACGCCGTTTCGATATTCTTCGAAACTCCCAGTAGAGACCCACCGCGAAGATCAAAAGGTTGGGGAGTGCCCCAGCCGGGGTGCCAGGTCCTGCTTACTAGAAATCCCAAAACCAGTATTGTCGATATTGCGATGGCTGCGATGCCGGCCGGGGTGCTCTTGAGGTAGATCACTTTATGTAGATCACGGCGCCGCGGCTCTTAATCGTTGTTGCGCCGGAATTCGCACTGGCAGCAGTCGCTGCAGCGTTTGCACTTTTCACACAGGTGATTGGTGCAGGTGTCCTTGGTGCAATAGACGCAAATTTCGGTGGATGGCTCGTCGCAGATGCTGCACTGGAAAGTAGTGGTTTCAGTCATGGGTTTTCTCTCGCCTACTTCGCATTCTGCGATGGGGGAGTGGCGCGGGTGGCGGCGCGGGTTTGGGAGCGGCAGCAGGCTGGACGCGCCGGCGGCTGGCGCATCAGCGTCCCGCGGCAGCGCTGCGCTTCGCGATCCACCACCTGAAATTCCTCTTCCTTAGTCTGCGCCAGGTCGGTGATATATTGCCGCAACTGATCGCGATTGGCGGAGTTGGCGGATACCACGCTCACCAGCAGGTCGCCCACGGCGGGATTCTGATAGCGCCGCACGCCATCGATCAACGAATTCACTTGAGCTTCGACAGCCTGCAAGCGGAAGAGCGTTTCCAGCCCCAGCGTGAGCTTCTCCGGCTGCTTCTTCATGGCTTCGGCCGCGCCCAGCAAGTAGCCCACTTCGCTGCGCGCGTTGCGCCACTGGGCTGTGTAAGCGGCGGGCGCGCCCTTGGCTTCCCATTTCTCCGGCGTCAATTGTTCCAGGATGGGCAGGAGCCGTTGCGATTGCGCCGCCAGCGAGGTGAGGGTCTGCGAGATGTCCCACGGCGCGGAAACACCTTGGGCGCGGGCGGGCAGCGCGAGCGCCAGCGGCAGAATGAAAAATGGCAGCAGATACTTCATACCTAACCGCTAGTTTCGCACGAGGAGACTGCGCAGCGGTTCGTCTGAAGAGCCGCGGCTCGCTTAAAGCGAGGGAGCCGATGGCGGAGCCGGGGGCGGAGGAGGTGGCGGAGGCACTTTCTGGGTATCGCCCACGCCGCCGGCGGAACCACCGCCGCCGACGCCGCCTCCCGAACCCGGCATGCGCGTCGCCATGGTGATGGCCGCGTTCGCCATCGGAGCGCAATACGATCCGCGCCAGGTTGCCCTTGTCTATGCCACGCGCGGCGATGGGCTCGTTACGATACACCCGCAACGACTCGCCGGGATTCAGCAGCTTGGAATTTCCGCGCGGCAGCAGAGCGTGCTGCACTTCCACTTGGCCGTCTTCCACTTCGACCAGCGTGGTTTCATCGTCGTCGTCGACGGTGATGTCGAAGGTGGTGCCGCGCACCGAAATCACCGCGGTCGGCGTGAGCACGCGATTCGGATTGGGCACGCTGCCGAAGTGCTCGATGTGAACGCGGACGCGGCCCACCAGGACGTCGAGGAAGTCCTTCCAGTTGGGCGGGTTCTTGCGGAACACCACGCGGGAGTTCGGAAATACCTCAAAAGTACTGCCGTCGGAAACCTGCAGCAGCGCGTGGCCGTCGGGTCCGGTCAGGATCAAGTCGCGAACCTGCACGGAATCGCCGACGGAAAGCGCCCACGGCTGGGTGTCCTTGAGGACCGAAACTTGCCCGGTTTGCGAGATGACTTTCGCCGCGTAATTACCTGTGTCAAAAGGAAGTGAACTGCGCCGGGCACACCGCCGCAACCGCTGCAAGCAGCAGCGACAGCACTACCGTTCGGCCGGGATACACGATCGCGCAGCATAAAATACTATTTCGGACAGTTTAGCACTAAACTTCATGGCAAGTGGGGGTCCGCAAGCGATTTGCTTTCAAAATTTCCTCTGTAATCAGAAGGTTCGGAGCATTTCTGCCGATATATCGGGATACAATGGACGGAGTTGAGATGTATAAGTTGTCCACAGCACCGTGGCGCTTAGCCACAGTACTACTCGTCATTCTGGCGCCGTGGCTGTGCGCACGCCCAGGCGGCCCCTCCCCTGGCGTCCGCCCAGTCGGCCCCGCCAGCGGCGGCGGCCAACTGACCCCGACTGGCGGCACATCGGCAACTTGGTGCTCGATGAGGCGCTGGCCGGAGCGGCGTCGGGTCCCTGCAAGCGAGTCTGGTATGGGCCGGGCGGGATGCTTTTTGTCCAGACCGGGTCCGGCCGCGTATACCAGACGGCCGATCTGGAGAGCTGGCAGGCAAGCAACGCGCAGGCGCCTCCCGCCGGGATCAACGCAGCGGTTGGCAAGTCTGCCGGAGCCGGGAGCGCAGACCCGCGCATTCGCCGGAGACGGCGAGCCGGGTGTATGCGTTCGGCGAATACGTCTATCGCTCAGAGGATGGCGGAGTCGCATTGGGAGAACGCGACCGTCTATCGCGGAACGTCGTTGATTGGTGGAGGGGTAGCGGATCTGGCCATCGCTCCCGGCAACAGCGATGAAATCGTGACGGCAGGCGCGGCGGGCGTATTTCGATCGGTGGACGGAGGGCGCTCCTGGAGCGGACTGAACGAAGACCTTGCCCAACTTGCCGGTAACCCGGCTGCTGGATCTTCCAGTGGGCGATCAAGGCGCGCGCATCGCGCTGGAAACGACACCGCTGCCGCGTGGCCCCCGGGCAACAAGCAGGCCTGGATCCCGGCGAGCAACGCCGACCTGATACAGGAAACCCAATTGCGGCTGGCGCTCTCCGTCTATCCGCGGCGCGAATGTGACGGCCCTCGCCATCGCGGGCGACTTCATCTATAGCGGCATGCAGGACGGCGCGATCCTGGTTTCGGCGGATCGCGGTCTGAGCTGGCAAACTTTTTCTCCGAGTGCTGGACCCGCTGGCGTCAGGACCGGTCGAACGCTTCTGGGTCGATCCACAAGATCCGCGCGTGGCCTTGGCGGCGCTGGGCGCGGCCCCTGCCGATCCGCTGCGCGCGAGCGCGCCGGTGCACGTCCTGCACACCGTCAACGGCGGCGCGTTCTGGGACAACTTCACTGCCAATCTGCCGGATGCGGCGGTACATGGAGTCGCGGCCGATCCCGCGAGCGGCGCGTTGTATGCCGCCACCGATCGCGGCGTGTTCCTGGCCTACGCGGATTTGAATGCTCTGGGAGCGGTGCAAAACTGGACGGCTCTCGCGGGCTTGCCGGACGGCGCCGCCGCCATGGATGTGAAGCTGGACGCGCAGGGGAATCTGCTGTGGACCGCCATCGACGGTTATGGCGTCTATGCGGCGCTGGCTCCGCACCGGCTGCGCGATCCCAGCGTGGTGAGCGCGGCGGATATGATCAAGCGTGCGGTGGCGCCGGGTTCGCTGGTGAGTATCCTGGGTGCGCAGGTGGAGAGCGTTCAAGCCGGAGGCATTACCGCACCGCTGCTGGCTTCGACCGGCAGTGAATCGCAAATCCAGATTCCTTTTGAAGCGCGCGGCGCTGCGTTGCCGCTGGCCGCGAGTTTCGCAGGCACTCCGGTAAATTTGCCGTCCCTACCGCTGGCCGCCGCCGCGCCGGCGATCTTCGTGGCGCGCGACGGCTCGCCGATGCTGCTGGATGCCGATAAGGGCGTGATGCTGGATGCGATGACGGTGGCGCACTCCGGCACTCGGATTCAGATCCTGGCGACCGGGTTGGGACGGGTCACGCCAGCGTGGCCCACGGGCGTTCCCGCGCCGCTCGAGAATCCGCCGCTGCGTGGCGGGCAATGTTCACGTTTACCTGGACCGCGCGCCGGTGGAAGTGACGCGCGCCGAACTCGCGCCGGGATATGTGGGCTTCTATCTGGTCGAAATCATCGTGCCCAAGATCAGCAATTACGGGCCCGCGGAATTGTACCTGGACGTGGATGGTGCTTCGAGCAATCGCGTGCGGGTGTATATTGAGCCTTAATGCGCCGGAACGCCACATGGCTGCTGCTGGCCGCGCCCGCGAGCGCTGCTGCTCGGCCTGCGGGCACAGGATAAAGCCCAACCGGACAAGGATCGACCAGCCGACGACGCTAAAATCGCGCCGTATTTCCCGACTCCGCAATCCATCGTCGACAAAATGCTGCAACTGGGCGAGCTCAAGGCGGGCGAGAAGATGTACGACCTGGGCTCGGGCGACGGCCGCATCGTCATCATGGCCGCGCGCAAATATCACGCCGACGCCACCGGAGTGGAACTGGACGACACTCTCTATAAACAGAGCGCGCTGCGCATCAAGACCCTGGGCCTGGAATCCCGCGCGCGCATCGTCCATGGCGACCTGCTGCAGCAGGACTATTCTTCCTACGACCTGCTGACGATCTATTTACTGCCCGTGGCGATCCAGAAAATAACTCCGATTTTCGAGAAACAGCTCAAGAAGGGCGCGCGCATTGTGGCGCACGACTTCGAATTTCCCCAGTGGACCGCGGCCAAGGTCGTCGATATCGACGACGACGGCGAAGGCCGCAGCCATCGCCTCTACCTCTACCGGCGGTAACGTCATGATTCCCTATCAGGGCCGTGCCGCCATACGCGTTGCACGAGTGGTCCTGGCGCTCTCCTGCCTGGCCTGGTATCCGTTCACGGGCGCGCGCGGATTTCCTCCTCGCTGGCATTCCTGATTGCCTACGCCATCTTCTCGGTAGGCGCGCTGTTCGAGACCAAGTTCGATGCGGCTCCGCGCGCGGTGGTAGCGCTGGTGATTGACTTCGCATTCTTCACCTTCTGCAAGTGGCTGCTGCCGGTCGACTGGGCTTCCGCGCTGGCGTACGGATTCCTGCTGGTGTCCGCCGTGGTAATGCAGCAATTCGCCACCGTATTGGCGGTAGCCGCGGGCGCGATGATCCTGATCGCTGCTGCTGACGGCGCCGGGCGCAGGTTTGATCTGGGCGGATTGGGCCGCTGCCGCCATGGCCGTCGCCTTCTCGCTCTACAAGCGCTACCTGGAGCGGCGGATGTCCAACACTCTGCGCTACAACATGATCATCCGCGCGCAGTCCGAAGGCGCGCGCGAAGCCGAGCGCGAGCGCATCGCGGCGGATTTCCACGATGGCCCGCTGCAAAGTTTCATCAGCTTTCAGATGCGGCTGGAGATCGTGCGCAAGCTGCTGGCCCGCGACATCGACGCCGCCACCAACGAACTGCGCCAGTTACAGGAGCTGTGCCGCGATCAGGTGACCGAGCTGCGGAGCTTCGTGCGCAGCATGCGTCCGGTGGAGGATGGCGTGTCCCTCAGCGCGTCGCTGAGCCGCATGACGGAGCAGTTCCAGCGCGACACCGGCATCGCGGCGACCTTCACCAGCGCTGAGTTTAACGATCCCGCGCAGACCGAGGTGTCGCTGGAGCTGCTGCAGATCGTGCGCGAAACGCTGAACAACATTCATAAGCACTCCGGCGCCTCGCGCGTGGCGCTCACGCTGGGCAAGAACGGCGGGAAGCTGGAAGTGCGCGCCGAAGACAACGGCGGCGGCTTTCCCTTCAGCGGCGTGTTTTCGCTGGAGGAACTTGAGCTGCTGCGGACGGGTCCGGTGAGCATCAAGCGGCGCGTGCGCATGCTCGGCGGCGAACTGATGCTGGACTCGCGGCCGGGGCACGGATCGAGTTTGGAGATCCGGGTGCCGCTGTGACAAGCCGAGCGAACAAATTGCTAGCTGCATTAGCAGTGGCAATAGCTTGTCTCGGCCAAGACAATCCGCCTGTGCCCGAAACGGTTCAATTTGCGACTCACCCGGCGCCGGGACCGGAAGTCGGTCCCATATCTGTAATTGATCGCCAACACATTTGGGTTGGGTTGAGTTACACGGCAGACGGAGGCGTTTCGTGGGTCGGTCGCTTCCCCCCTTCAAGTACACACCTATTTGAAGACACTATTCCGCCTGGCATTCAACAGGCACGATTTGTAACCGAGAATCGAGGTTGGCTAAACGGCCTCGGACGTGTATGGGTGACGAGCGATGCTGGACTAACGTGGTCGCCGATATTTGACGGTCACTTTCATATGCCGGGCTTCTACGGAAATCATGGATGGGTGGCGGTTAGTGATGGTCGTTCTGTGAGGAACTATGTCTCCAAGGATCTTGGAATGACTTGGACTCAATGCGGTTCCGACTGGAAGTTGCCAGACGGCGCGCCCTTCAGTTCGATTTCGCTGGTCGACGAGCGCAGCGGCTGGATCACGATTGCAAAGTTACGATGACCAGAGAAGACCCATTGACCAAGGGATCGCAAAGACCGAGGACGGAGGCTGCACGTGGAACCTTCTATGGTGGGACCCCGTGCCTCAACCGCGGCTTTTCGGCATTCAATTCATCGACAAAAATTTTGGCTGGGTGGGGGAGGATCGCGGCAGATTGCTGGAAACCCGCGATGGCGGGTTGCATTGGCACACTATTCCACTGCCTGGGCCGGAATTTTATCTTGAGAGCATTCATTTGGTTGACCGGAAAAAAGCTTGGGTCTTGGGGAGCCCTCACCCAATCTGTACTACACGCTAGACGGAGGAGCCCATTGGCAAGCTGTCTCAGAATCTGACCTGCGGGAAAATCGCGGAGCGGCTCGCGATATTCCGGCCTCATGGGGCGCGGGCTTGCTTACGAAGGATGCAAGCGGTTCACGAAGCAAAGCGATCATCCGCGTTTGCGGGCCACCCGGATCGAGGATGCTCCGATTCACCGAATCCGCAAACACAAACAGCCCATGCCCCGCAGCGACCGCGACGTATTGCTTGCCATCGATCTGATAGGTGATCGGACCCGAAGCCACGTCTCCGCCGAGTTGAAGTCTTCCACAGCATCGCGCCCGACCGCGCGTCCAGTGCATAAAAGTTGCCTTCGCGGCCGCCGGAGAAGAGAACGTCACCGTCAGTCGTCAGGATGCCGCTGTCGGTCACGTCATACATCTTGAATTCCCACTTCTTGTCGCCAGTGGCCGGATCGATCGCCATAATGGACCCGTGGCCCGCATCGTCGGTCCAAGTATTGATGGCCCCGCGCCGCCACGGCAGCGGAGTCTCCGAACTCTTGGTGAACGTGGAGTAATAGTTGTCCCACGCGCCCACATAGAACAGGCCGGTCCTCTGGCTATAAGACGGTGAATACCAGTTCGTCCCGCCCTGAATGCCCGGATAGGTCACGTCGTCGTCGCTCTTCTTGGCAATCTTGATGGGACGGCCGCGTCATCCAGTCCGCTCGCCCAGTTTTCTTTGACGAACGGTTTGCCGGCCAGAAACTGCCCGGTAGTGCGGTCGAGCGCATAGTAAAATCCGTTGCGATTGGCCCACAGCATCAGCTTGCGCGGCGCCCCACGCCAGTTTGCATTGACCAGCACAGGGATTTGCACCGAGTCGTAGTCGGAATGATCGCCGGGCGTGAACTGATAATGCCATTTAAGCTTGCCGGTGTCGGGATCGAGCGCCACTACAGAAGTGGTGTAGAGATTGTCGCCGGTGCGCACGCTGTCGTCGAAATCCGGCCACGGATTGCCCACACCCCAATACGTGAGATTCAATTCGGGGTCATAGGAACCCGTCAACCACACCGATCCACCGCCGTGCTGCCACGAGTCCCCCATCCAGCTTTCGTGACCCGGCTCGCCCGGCCCGGGAACGGTATAAAACCGCCAGGCCTCCTTGCCGGTTGCGGCATCGTAGGCGACGATGCGGCCGCGAATCCCCATCTCGCCTCCTGCCGTGCCCACCAGAACTTTATCCTTGATGACCAACGGAGCCATGGTCATCGAGTAGCCATCCTGCGGGTCGGCCACCTGCACGTTCCAGATGGGGCGGCCGGTCTTCGAATCGATGGCGACCAGGTGCGCATCCACGGTAGCCATGTAGAGCGTGTCGCCCAGAATGGCGAGTCCGCGATTGACCGCGGCGCAGCACAGGCGGCCGGGCTTGGCGCGATATTCGTAGACCCAGAAGATGGCTCCAGTCTTGGCGTCAAGCGCTACCACGTCGTTGGGCGGCTGGGTCAGGTACATGATGCCGTTGACACCAGCGGTGTGGTTTCGAAGGGCGTGTTCTGGACCTGGAAGATCCATTTCAGCTCCATGTTTTTCGCGTTGCCCGTATTGATCTGCGAGAGCGAGCTGTGGCGATTGCTGGCATAGGTGCCCGAATACGTCAGCCAGTTCTGCGGCTCCTTATCGGCGTGGAGCAAGCGGTCAAAGGTGACCTGCGCGCTCAAACACGCGGGCAACAGAGAGAGCAGAGCGAACGTTACGGAGGCTCATCATTAATTCGACCCTTTCAAGGAAACCAGATACGCCAGAATATCGGCCATCTCATCGGCGCTGAACTTGTCTTTATAAGAAGGCATGGGCGAAGTCTTCAGGCTCGAATACTCGCGCAGCTCGGCCTTCACAAGCGATACCAGGTTTTCGTGCTCGTCGATCATTTGCACAGTATCGGTGTTCTCGTTCAAGCGCCGGCCGGTGATCACTTTTCCATCTTTGGTCACGCCGCGCACGAAGCGGTCCTGCGGCAGCATGGCGCCGGTCGGATCGAGAAGCGTCCGTTGCAGAAAATCCGCCGAACGAGTGGCGCCGATCTCGCTGAGATCCGGACCCACGCGCGAGCCCTGGGTTTCGACGCGATGGCAGGTCAGGCACTGGCCCTTCCCATGGAACAGCTCCGAGCCGCGGGTAGCGTCGCCTAACTTGACTGAGCTTGCCTGGAAATCGTGCAGCGATGTGATGTACGCCATTACCCTGCGGAGGTCGTCCTGGTCGAGATTGTTGGCCGGCATGGCGGTGCCGGGAATGCCGTTGCGAATGGTCGCCATCAGTTCCTGTCGCGTGGAGCCGTGACGAAACTCGCCGCGGCGGAAGTCGACTCCGGGCACCGATGCGCCCTCCGAGCCATGGCAGGTAAAACAATAGGCACGATATACGTGCAGACCACTTTCGACATCCACAGCAATGGCGATCTCATGTTGCGCCCACGCGGGCGCGGCGGTGACGGCAGCCGCCAGGGCCCACAGCAGGAGCCGTGGCCGGTTCTTACTTCGATTCTTAATCATGCGGTAACAACATTATACCGGCGTTACTTCAGGGGACCGTTTGCACCCGTCGTTCTGCACTGATATACCTTATGAGCCCGCGCTCGCGGCAAGTGCAATCCAAAACGCGAGCATATTCGTAGTGACATTTGGAGTTGCAAGACAACAAGTTCAGGAAAAGGAGAAAAACATATGTCTGGTGAAAAAATTGGCGAAGGCAATGGGCAACGCGGCATGCGAAAGGTGCTTTCCACACAGCCGACCTTCAGGGTCGAAGTGTCTTTTGAAGAGACCTCAAGATTGCTGGGTGTCGATGGCATGAACATGGGGACCTACACCGCCACCACCAAGCCCGACGGCAGCCTGGAAGGCATCGGCGAGGGAGTATTCGCGACCCTGGACGGTGAATTCGTGACCTGGCGGGGAATGGGCGTAGGGCGCTTCGTCGAGGCTGGGGCCGTGCACTATAGCGGTGTGCTCAGCTATTCGACCACGTCCACGAAACTCGCGAAGCTGAATGCGATTGCCGCGATGTTCGAATTTGATGTGGACGCGACCGGGAAAACGCGCTCACAGATCTACGATACGTCCGCCAAAGCAGCACACGCTTAACCACAAATCAACGCGGACGCCGGCGCCACTCAGTGAACATGCGTCTAGGCCGGTGTCCGCGCCAACGTATCCGGGGTCAGCGCCGCAATGGCGTTGTGGCCCGGGCGAATTATTGTACGCCGTCCGGCTGATCGTCGGACTGCGCACTCGCCACAGCCTTCGCGTACCATTGGTGCGCCTCCTCGCGATCGACTGGCACTCCCAGCCCGCGTTCATAGAGGACGCCGATATTATACGGCGCAGTCGTGTTGCCGAACTCCACGGCCTTCTTGTACCAGCGCATCGCTTCCCGGTAATCGACCGGAACGCCTTGGCCCTTCTGATACATCACACCGATGCTGTTCATCGCGAGATTGTTCTCGCCCGCCGCGGCTTTCAGGAACCAATCCATCGCGGCGCTGAAGTCCACGGGCACGCCCAGGCCATCCCGATACAGCACGCCGGCGTTAAACATCGCCTGCGCATTGTAGGCTAACGAACCCTGGCGGAACCAGCGCAGAGCCAAGTCGTATCTCTGCGCGACGCCGCCCACTCCACGGTAGTAAAGGATGCCGATGTTGCACATCGCCTGGCCATCACCGGCATTAGCGGCTTTGGTGAACCAGACCATGGCCTGCACGGGGCTCGCCGGAGTACCCTGCCCCGAAGCCTGCATCGTGCCCACGTACATCATGGCCTCCACATTGCCGGCCTCCGCGGCTTCGCGAAACGCGCGCAAGGCGTTGGCGTAACTTTTTGCCTTATACATTTCGAGGCCGCGCTGAAAAATCGCCTTTTGATCCGCAGGGGGGCCGCCGGCAGATTGTGGAGCCGGCTGCTGAGGCTGCTGCGCATTGGCCAGGAAGGCGAAGAGGAAAATCGGCAAAAGAAACGCAAGGCGCACTAGCTTAATAATGACGCAAATGCGTCAAGCGTGGTTGCGGCCCATCAATTCATTGCTTTCTTGAAAACCAGGTTTCGCTGGCCGCCCCGGCCACCGCGGCCGCCCTGACCACCGAAACCTCCGCCGCCAACGCCGCCACGACGGCCTCCGCCACCCATCGAGACCGCCAGGTTCAACTCGCCGGCGTCCGAGAGCGTGCCCTTGTACTGCTGTGTGAACTGGTTGCCGTTGAACTCGCGAATTACTTTGAACGACACGTTGTTGCCGTCAATCTTGCCGTCGGAAATATCCGCCGCACCGCCGCGGCCGCCCTCGAAGGATGCCGGTCAGGTTGCTCCCGGAGGCATTCAACACCAGAGTTTGGGTTACGGTTCCATTTCTTCCTTCGACCTCGGCCGTCCATTTGCCGTTGATATCCGCCGCCAGCGCCGCGCCGGAAGTTCCCAGCAGGAGAAGGGCGGGTAAGATGAGTTGCTTCGTCATGAGATGATCCATCCTCTATCTCGAAAAGATGTCATCCGGCTGCTTCAAGTTACTCCGCCGTGAATTATCGCCAGGGCCAAGCGGCGGATGGACGGCCGAAGACCCAACTAATATGCACGCTAGACGGTGGTAAGATTGCACCTGTATCACGAGATGTTTGCTAATTATTTTTCGTTCATCCCGCGGTTGTTACCCGCCTGGATGCTTACCCATTTTTTCCTGATATTGGGCTTCCTGGTATCGAATGCCATCGCCCCGGCCGACGGCGCCGAAAAAACCACACCCGTTGCCTCGCCGCGAGTCGTCGTGATTGGATTTGTCGGGGGATTCGTGCGGCGCAACGACACGGTTCATCAGGAAGTCCAGCTCGCCGCTCACCTGCGGGACCAATATCCTGCCCGCATACAGGTGAAGATTTTCGAGAATCGCCAGGGCCGCCAGGCTCACCGCGAGGTTCTCGAAATGCTGGACGCCGACCGCGACGGAGAGCTGTCGGATCGGGAAAAACGCACGGCTCGCATCGTCATTTACGGCCACAGTTGGGGCGCTTCGGAGGGCATAACCCTGGCGCGCACGCTCGGCCAGGATCGGATTCCGGTGCTGCTCACCATTCAGGTGGACAGCGTCACGAAATTAGGCGAAGACGACAGATGGATTCCCGCGAACGTAGGGCAGGCCGTCAATTTCTATCAGCTAAATGGTCTGCTTCACGGCCGCCGCGAGATCCAGGCCACCGATGGTTCGAGAACGGAGATTCTGGGAAATTATCGAGTGGATTATAAGACCAAACGGGTCAACTGCGACGGGTTTCCGTGGTACGCCCAGATGTTTATGTCGCCGCATATCAAGATTGAGTGCGATCCCAGTGTTTGGGGCCAGGTGGAGTCGCTGATCCGTTCGAAACTACCAAGTGACTGAGGCGCACCATTGATGGCTCGCGCCCGCAACGCCTAGAGCCCTCGCTCACATCCCGCCGAGGCCGCCGATTTTGACCCTCTGCTAACTTGGAGTTTCAGACCGCGCTCTCTCCCCATGATTTCTTTTTCGAATATCAACAAGCAGTATGGCAAGCAATTAGTCTTCGTCGAGGCATCCTTCCAGTTGAATCCCGGCGAGAAGGTCGGCTTGGTGGGACCCAACGGCTCCGGCAAAACCACGCTCTTCCGCATGGTGGTGGGAGAAGAGGAGCCCGACGAAGGTTCCGTCTCGCTGCCCAAGAAGCTCACCATCGGCTACTTCCGCCAGGACGTCGAAGAGATGCAGGGCCGCTCGGTCCTGGATGAAGCGATTGCCGGCAGCGGCCGCGTGGGCGATCTGCATCACGAACTAGAAGCCTTGCAGCACGCCATGGAAGACCCCGCGCAAGCCGCCCATATGGATCGCACTCTCTCGCGGTTCGGCGAAGTGCAGGAGGAATACGAGCACCTCGGCGGCTACACGCTCGAAGCGCAGGCCCGCGAAGTGCTGCACGGCCTGGGCTTTGCCGACGATCAGATCGATGGCGATGTCGGCGCGCTTTCCGGCGGCTGGAAAATGCGTGTGGCGCTGGCGCGCGTGCTGCTCGGACGCCCCGACGTGCTGCTAATGGATGAGCCGACGAACCACCTTGACCTCGAATCCATCATCTGGCTCGAACAGTTCCTCAAGTCCTATCCCGGCGCCTTGCTGATGACCTCGCACGATCGCGAATTCATGAACCGCATCGTTTCGAAAATCGCCGAAATTGACGCCGGCGAGATCATCGTCTACTCGGGCAATTACGATTTCTACGAGCGCGAGCGCGCCATTCGCGAGACCAATCAGCAGGCAGCCTTCGCGCGCCAGCAGTCCATGCTCGCCAAGGAACAGCGCTTTATTGACCGCTTCCGCACCCACGCCGCCAAAGCCGCGCAAGTGCAGAGCCGCATCAAGGCTCTCGACAAGATCGAAAAGATCGAGTTGCCCAAGCGCCGCCAGGTGGTCAAGTTCGAATTTCGCACCCCGCCGCGCTCGGGCGACCAGGTGGCCGTGCTCGAGAACCTGCACAAGCGCTACGGCGCGCGCGTGATCTATGAAGGATTCGATCTCACCATCCGACGCGGCGAGCGCTGGGCCGTGATGGGTCGCAACGGCGCGGGCAAGACCACGCTGCTCAAGATGATCGCCGGTGCGGCAGCGCCTGACTCGGGAACGGTGCGCCTCGGCGCCAGCCTCAACATGGGCTACTTCGCGCAGCAATCGCTGGATGTGCTGGATCCCGATCTCACGGTGATCGAGCAACTGCAAATGGATTTTCCGCAGGACGGCCTGGGATCGCTGCGCACGCTAGCAGGCGCGTTTCAGTTTTCAGGCGAGGACGTGGACAAGAAGATTCGCTCGCTCTCGGGCGGCGAGAAATCGCGCCTCGCCATGGCGCGGCTGCTCTACAATCCGCCCAATTTCCTGGTGCTTGACGAGCCCACCAATCACCTGGACCTGGCCACTAAGGAAATGTTGGTCGATGCGCTCAAGGATTTCGAAGGCACCATGATCTTCGTCTCGCACGACCGCATGTTCCTGCGGGGCCTGGGCTCACGGGTGCTAGAGTTGGGCGGCGAAAGCGGCCGGGATCGCGATCCTCGCGTCTATCCGGGCTCGTATGACGAGTACGTCCAGACCCTCGGCCACGAAGCGCCGGGAATTTACGCGTAAGGGTGAAGGAAATGTCAGCTCTCACCTGTCGGGATACTGGGCACTGGGGGACCGTCTTCACGGTTGGTTCGCTAGCCGCTGAAGGCGCACAAATTACGCGACGATCACAAGTTCATTAGTGCGTCTAGGGTTCAACGCTCCACAGTTTTCCGGCATTTCGTCCCAGGTGCGGTCGTCCAACAGGCGGCCGGTACGTTTCTTGAAGACGCCTCCCCATTGCTTAAAGAAGAAGGCGACGCCGGAGGCGATGCATTGATCCCTAATTTCCTGGACCCACGTTGGGTTCATGGAGCGGGCATTGGGACCCGATTCCCCTCCGACGATTACCCAGTCAATACCACTCAGATCAAGGTTGCGCAATGGGCCCAGGAGAGGCTCCAAGGACAAAAACTTTACCTGCGCGCCCGTTCCACGGAGATCGTCGATCCTATAGGTGTAACGCTCGTTTTCCACGCTGACTCCCATCCAGATCGACGGGTGCCAGTTCAGAACTCGATCTAGCTTTGCTAGGCGCCTGGACCGCTTGGTCAGGACCTGGTATTGATGCCAGGAGGCATTGCCCATCACATCGAAGACGCGCTGGATGTACTCCAATGGAACGTCATCGTGGAAAAGATCACTCATCGAATTGACGAAAATACGCCGGGATCTACGCCATGTCAGCGGAAGTTGAAGCATCTGCGGCTGAAGAGTCAGCCTGAAGCCGTTCGCATAATTGTCCTGACCCATAGCCTGAAGGCGGCGCGACATTCTTTCCGCGTAGCAATGCTTGCATCCCGGGCTGATCTTCGTGCAGCCCGTGACAGGATTCCAGGTGGCATCCGTCCATTCAATGTGTGAACTATTTGCCATTTAGAGGTTCTGCACCTTGCGATATTTGTTAAAGATATCGACGACTATGTTATGTCCGGTCTTGTTCGGGGATGCGAAAAACAGGTAGTAGACCGTAGCTCCTTGCTCGTTAAGGAATGGCAGTGGCTCAGCTACGAATTCAAATCCTGCGACGTCCCGCAGTCTGGTCCGATAGGCCTCGGTAATCCTGGTGTTGGAGTCCGCAAGTTTGGGCGATAATCAACTTGACATACCAAAGGTGCTAGACTTTTGGGATGGCCCAGGACGATCAGAACCAAGATCAGCAGTCAGGCTCCAATCAAGGCGACTCACAGAGCGACCAGGATTCGGATCGAGACAAAATACTGCGCGACCCCAATCTGGAAACGGAATATAAGAGCTTGTTCCCACCTATGAAAAAATCAGGTAAATAAGGATCGCAATGGCGGGCACGCCTCCGATCATGAGCGCATTCTCCGCCTGCCTCATTGCGGCGGCCTTTTCTAGATTCTGGGTCCGCTGAAGTTGCCTAGAGCGCAGGAGCGCGATTACATATGATTTGCGCAGGGATTGCTCTTTATTGAATTTGTTAATCCATACGGCATCCCCTGGGACCGCATGGATTCGAGCCCTAAGCCCGTATGCGGAGAATCCAACCGCCAGACAGACGGGGATAAGCGTGGCGATCAAGCCAACGAACATCAACACGGGTTTGTTGGTTTTGGTAAAGCTAAAACTCAACAGTGCGATTAGCCCGGTTCCGTAGGCTATATATGATGAGAGTTTGGCGTCGATCTGGGACGACCTTTGAAGTACTTCCGCAAAGACAACTTTCCCAAACTCTAGCATGGCGGTAACGGTTTCATCGTCCGCATCGGCGATGAGTTCTTTCTGTTTTTGAAAGTCATCCTGGTCAGACATGGCTTATTCTCCTGGTGATACTATCAAGGGGAACAGTGTACAGCGCGGGCGCTGGCCGCGTCCGATGAGGGCAGAACAATCGCTTAGCTTGGCTCCGTGGTGGTAGGACACCGCAAACGCCTTTTTCGCTTTGCGTGGTCGTAGTGTATCACGACTCTGCAACGGATCAGGCTTGATGTATTCCGCCATTCGCCATATCGCCAAATCGCTGCACCCACGTTCGAGGGAAGCCAGTATTCCCGTGGCAATCGCAACTGCATATTTCGACGAAAGCATTAGCTCACAAGCGTGTGCCGTGGCTGGGCTCGTAACAACCATAGACCACTGGGTAAAGTTCGATGAAGATTGGAGCAGACTGCTCGATAAGTACAAAATCGGCGCCCTCCACATGAAGGACTACGCCCATAGCAACGGAGAATTTCAAACATGGAAAGGTGATGAGGTAAAGCGGCGACAGTTCCTGGAGCGCGTGATCGACATACTGGCTAGGCGCAATATGACCGCTATAGGGATTGTTATTGACCGGGGCGCGTTCGCTCGAACCATCGCGCAAGACGAGTTTATTTCAAATTTCTACGTTAATGAATATTCAACAGCCAGCGTAATGTCGCTTCTCGGCACTCAGGTATGGGCAAGTTCCCGCCCGCTGGAAAAGCCTGTAGATTTTGTATTCGACCGAGGTAACCCCCATCGAAAAGACTTTCAAAGGGCATATGATTTTGTACGCATGGTTCCATTTGAAGCGAAGGCATTGGGGGCGCTCTCTTTTGCCGATGACTCACAAGTGGCGGCTCTCCAGGCGGCTGACTTCGTAGCGTATGAGACTTGCAAGATATACAGCGATCTCGAAAAGGGCCAACGGAGATTCCGCGCATCCATGAAGGCCATAATGACTCGCGTCAACCATGACATCAAGGTTCCAACCGAAGAGAAACTTGCTGGGTTAGTCAAGAAAATGAGAGAGCTTCCAGATTGATGTACGATAACCATATGAAATCGGAAGCCCCGCAAATGATTGAAGGGCCGGAAGCGTTCGCTCGATTCCGCGAAGCGATGAAAACGATTCTTACTGTTCCCAAGAGTGCAATGCCACCTAGCCCGTTCAAGAAGTGGGTTCCGAAAAAGAAAATAAAAAGGGGCAAGCCATGAACTACTGCTGCGCTGTAATTGAAGGATTGTATGAGAAACTAGCCACCAATGCCTCGGATGAGGCAATCACGCTCAGAGGGTGCTGGGCGAGATATTTTGCAATTGAAACTGCTTTCGTCGAACATGACGAAAGCGGTCAGTGCTCCTGAGTTTTTCGCCTGCCGCGTTTCTGCCGTTTCGCTTCCTTCTCACTGAGGGAGCCGCGTTTGTAAGTCCAAACCTTTTCCAGTGAGGTTATCCCAAGTGAGCCGCTTGCCGACAACCTGAGTCATCGCCAGCCGGAAGCGGTCGAAATCGTTCATGCCCTTCCGATTGTTAAAGCGGTAGGCTTGCTCATCGAGATACCGGAACAAGTGATACGGTTCCACTGAAACGTAAGTGCCACTGATGGTCCGCTTCAATAGGCTCCAATAGTTTTCAAGGCCGTTAGTGTGTACGTTGCCGTCCACGTACTCTACCGCGTGATCCACAACCTGATGCGCGAAGTCTCCCGCCAGTCCTTCATAGGAAAGCAGCGCATCGCTATAGAGCGCGGACCCCGCCTCAACATGCTTTCTGACTTCCGCCTGCAATGCCTTCTTCTTCCGATTGGGAACCACGGTGGTACGAACCTTGCCGCCACGTTCCAGGATTCCGACAACCGGAACCTTATCATGGCTCCCACGGCTGGTGATCCGACGCGCCCGCTTTTCGACGTGCATGTTGCGGGCCTTGCCGCCGATGAAAGTTTCGTCCACTTCCACATGGCCGGAAAGCATCTTGTCGAACGATCCGTTATGAAGCGCGAAGCGAATACGGTGCGCCATGTGCCAAGCAGACTTTTGGGAAATTCCAAGGTCCCGCGAAATCTCATAGCTACTGATGCCATTTT
The DNA here is from genome assembly GCA_963779075.1 of Bryobacterales bacterium. Lineage (GTDB taxonomy): Bacteria > Acidobacteriota > Terriglobia > Bryobacterales > Bryobacteraceae > Palsa-187. The sequence continues at coordinate 576,928 of CAVZWS010000001.1, read as the reverse complement.
TGCAAGTCACGATAAGCCAAACAGCGGGAAGCCACTTTTCAAGCGCGATGGGTGAATCCTCAAAGATGGTCCCGGTCTTAAGGGTGAAGGTGGGGCTCTCATGCTTCGCGTAGCATTTCCACACGCGGGCCTTGGCGAGATAGGTTACTTTCTCCGCTCCGCAGCGCGGGCACTTCACTTTTCCATCCGGCCAACGAAGGCCGATCATGAACGCTTTGCAATTCTCGAAATCCGCGAAATATACGATTGCTTCCTGGAGAGTCTTTGGTTCGGCTGCCATGAACCAAGTATGCCCTAAAACGCTTGGTATGTCAAGTTAGTTATTGCCCAAGTTTGACCTGATCGTCCTTATCGAATAGATTTCTCTGAAGCGCGTACGTGGCTTGACGCCAAGATTCGTCACCCCAAAACCTGTTCATACGCTCGACTTGGCTCGGCAGGGCATTCTCCGGGTGATGGAGCAAGACATTCATGTTCATGTCCATCACCATAAAGTTGAGGAAGATCTCCACAGATTTCATCCTACCAATGGTTGCGACCACATCCCATGCAATGTCGATGCCGTATGGGTCCAGTAGACAGAGTGCACGGCGATACTGCTCGCGTTTTGCCGTCGGCAACAGCTTCAGGAGAACTTCGTTGCAGTCGCCTTCGTGAACATGCACGTCGCTCCGTCCTCTTTCGTAAGTCTGCAACTGCTCAGCCCTCGACGGGGCAAGTTCGATGAAGTGGTATTCGCGGAATGGCGGAACCGTATTGAGTGCATTCAAGGGACTACCCGGAACGATTTCACCCGAGGTTTTCGACTCATGAAGCCCGTATCCGGCGAAACCGTCGATATAAATGTGATACAGACCGTGATCTTTGATCAGCCTCGAGTATACGGGCATGTATTCGCGTATTATGGACAGCTTTACCTCCGACCAAATGCCGATTTTGTCCATTTCCGCAGACATGCGTTGTAAACAGAACTCTACCAAAATGTTTTGACCACTGCATCAAGGCCTAAAGGGCCCGGGCTCCGTCTTGAGCACGTCCCCTGGTGAGAAGCTCACAATCTGGCACCCTCACGTCTGCTATAAAGTCGAAGCATGCCTGAGATCCTCATCCGCCCCGCCACCCTCGAAGACGCCGAATTTCTGGTTAGCGGCAACGCCAGCATGGCCCTCGAAACCGAAGGCCGCACCTTGGATACTCACACCCTCCGTGCCGGAGTCTGCGCAGTTTTCGACGATCCCGCGCGCGGATTCTACCTGATCGCCGAGATCGACGGCCAGCCCTCCGGCCAGATGATGATCACCTACGAGTGGTCGGACTGGCGCAACGGCGCGTTCTGGTGGATTCAAAGCGTCTATACGCTTCCCGAGTCGCGCGGACGCGGCGTCTTCAAAGCCCTCTACTCGCGCGTCGAATCTCTCGCACGCGAGAGCGGCGGCGTCTGTGGTCTGCGCCTCTATGTTGAAGCCCACAACCAGCGCGCGCAAGCGGCTTACCAGCGCTGTGGCATGAGAGAGGCGGTCTACCGCATGTTCGAAGTCGACTATTCGTTATCCACTATTTCCTAATGCCCCGCTAGGTCTTCGCTCGCTCCCGCACCACAACAAGCGCGCCGCGCAACGCTTCCACATTGGCCGGCGGACAATCCGGCATCGACAGATTCAGAAATGGAACGGGAACGTGCGCGAACATGGTCGCGACGCGCTTCGAAAGTCCAATCGCCGCCCCAGGAAGCCGCCCCACCATCAACTTCCAAGCCTCGATCAAGACCTCGACGGTCTCCTCATTTGACATCATTTCTAGCTAAGTCCTAACCTCTGCGGCGACATAAAGTGCCGGGAACGGTCCGCGGGCCCCCGGCATGTCCTTCATCATTCGATTAGATCACAGGCGATTAAAACACAGGCGCTCCACGCTCATGCGCCAGCCGGCCACAACCCAAGACTCTAAGTGAAAGACCTTACTCAGCACCTCTAATCATTACGTAGCAAAAGGCCGATTTAACAACTTAGTATGTGGATTAAGTTAGGATCGTGCGTTCTTGCTGCCACTACGGCGCTGGCCGGCGCGGATATCCACGGAACCATCATTATCGACAGGAAGCTATCCCGCCGCAATGTCACCGCCTCCGTGGGAATGTATCAGCGGGGCGTGGCCGTGGAACTGGGAACGGACGGCGAGGCCGACCCACTGGCGTTCGAGCGTTCACACGTGGCGGTGTATCTGGAAGGCGGCCCGAAATCCCCCGTTACGGAATTCGCCAAAGCGTCCATCGAGCAGAGAGACCGGCGGTTTGTACCGGATTTGGTGGTGATTCCTGCCGGCGCCACCGTATCCTTCCCGAATTTCGATCCGATTTTCCATAATGTTTTTTCTCTCTCCAAAGCCAAGAGCTTCGACTTAGGCAATTATTCGGAGGGACAAAGCCGCCAGGTCATATTTCCTACGCCCGGAGTGGTGGCCGTCTACTGCCACCTGCATTCGAATATGGCAGCGAGCATCGTGGTGGCACCGAGCCGATGGGCAGTAGTCGTCGATAGAAACGGCGTCTTTTCGCTCAAAGACGTCCCAACCGGAACGTATACCGTCGTGGCCTGGCACAAAACCGCTGGGACTTTCCGCAAGACCGTGACCATCGGTGAAAAACAGGACGCCGCGGTGAGTTTTACGCTCCCCTACGCCGAGCCCACTGACGCCAGCCACATCGCGCACAGGTGAACATGCGGTTCGCTACGCGCACCTTCCTCAGTTCGTTCATACCCTTCGCCGTGCTTCTGGCGGTCAGTTTTTGGGCGATACGAGCGTCGGTGATGCAGACCGTTCGCGACGGCTTGCGGGCTTCGGTACGAGACAAAGAAATAGCATTGGCCCATGAACAGGCCCGCAACGAGGGCCGAAATCGAAAGCTATTGGAAGGCATCGGCGAAAACCCAAGTCTCAAGGCGGGCTTGCAACTGTTGGCGTCCGAAGGGAGCGACACCCAACAGGCGCGCAATACGGTGCAGGATCAGCTCAGCGAAATCTGCGACTCGCTCAGCTTCGATTTCATTATGGTGTCCGGCGCCCGCGGAGAGCCGCTGGCAGCCGTGGTCCGCTACGCCGGCGGGTTCGCTCCGGTCAATCTCACGCGCTTGCACCCGCCCGAGCAAGGCTTTTTCTCGGCGGATGGCCGGCTCTACGAAGTCACTTCCGTTCCTATCCGCGAAGCCGACGCGCAGGTTGCGACGCTCACCGTCGGCGGCCGTTTTGATATCTCGCGCTTCGGCGTTCCCGCCGTTCTGCTGCAAAAGGGCACGGTGGTCGCGGCACAGATGAGAGACCTGGCGCCGGCTCAGATTGAACGGGCGCTGGCGGCATGTTCTCCCGCCGCGGATTGCGAGCTTCGCATCCAGGATCAGCAATATCTCTCGCTTCCCCTGGGACGGCCCGCCGGAAGCGGTGACGACGGGTATGCATTGCGAAGCCTCCAAAACGTGGACGCCGCCAGTGCGCCGCTGCAAACCGTCTTGCGAAAGCTGTTTCTGGTGGCCGGCTTCATGGCCCTGGCCGCGATGCTGGGAATCAGCGCGCTGTCCTCGCGTTCCATCGCCCGGCCCCTAGTGGATGTCGTGACCCATTTACGTCTCAGCGCCGCCACCGGAGAGTTGCCCGAATTTCCTGAAAGCCGCGGCGGCGCACAAGAGATTCGCGATCTAACGCAGGGCTTTAACAACGCCGCGAGGGCGGTGCGCGAGAGCCGCGAGCGTCTCACTCGCGCCTACGTCCAGTTCGTTGGCTCGTTAGCGCAGGCCCTGGATGCCCGCGATTCCTACACCGCGGGCCACAGCCGGCGCGTGAGCGAGTATTCTTGCGCCATCGCCAAAGCCATGAACCTCACGGAGGACGAACTGGAAATCATCCGCGTGGGCGCCTTACTGCATGACCTTGGCAAGATCGGAATTTCGGATTTGGTCCTGCAGAAGCCCGGCCGTCTGACGCCGGAGGAAACCGAGTTGATCCAGCAGCATCCTGTCATTGGCAAACGAATTCTTGAGAACGTCCAGGGCCTGGAAGCCTATCTAGGCATCGTGGAATTGCATCACGAAAATTTGAATGGCACGGGTTATCCGCATGGTTTGAAGGGCGAGGAAACACCGCTCCACGCCCGTATCGTCAAAGTGGCGGACGCTTACGACGCCATGACTTCCGACCGGCCTTACCGCCGGGGCAAGAGTCACGCGGATGCGATTGCCGTCCTTAGGAGCGTGTCCGGCTCTGAAATGGACCCGCTGGTGGTGGAGGCGTTCGCGCTGCTAGGAGAGCAACGCAAGCGGCAGGCTGCCTTCGCCGGAACCCAGTCGTTGCGAAGTCTTTCGGAAGCAGTACGAAGCGAAATAGATGAACCCAGCCAGGCGGTGACGGCCGGAGTGACAGGGGGGCGGGAAGTCACCGGCCAAGTAGATGCGCGCCAAAAGGAGGCGTCATGAGAGCCTTCGCATTTTTGCTGCTTGTTTCAGCCTCGGCATGCGCCCAGGAAGCAGATTCGGGATTCGAACTGCGAACCACATTGAGCGCCGTTTCATCTTACTCGCCAGAACTTGCGGAGCCGCCACGCTATGGATCCGACGCAACCGGCGGCTTCCGCGCGATCCTGTATCCCACTTGGAAACTCAACTCGCATTGGACGATATCGGGTGCACTTCAAGTGCACTCACGTCCTTATTTCGAAGAGGAATTCGGGACCCAGGGCTACGGCGTAAAGGGCGACCTATTGCAATTGAACCTGGGTTACACGCGCTTCTGGGACCACAATCGTTCGCTGGTGGTTCGCGTGGGGCAGCTATCCTCGGCATTCGGCGCGTTTCTGCAGCGTTATGATTCCGCGGACAACCCGCTCATTGGAGTCCCCTCGGCTTATGGTTATTACTACAAGCCGGTAACCTTCCAAGGCCTGGTGGGCGCCCAAGTGGACGCCACCGCGGGCAAGCTGGATGCGCGAGCCCAGTTCGTAAACTCTTCTCCGGCGAATCGGCGGAATATATTTGAGAACGACCAATACGGCAACTGGGCCGGAGGGCTCGGCTACACCATTCGCCAAGGCTTTCGCGTGGGCGGTTCCGCTTACTACGGTCCGTACCTGGATCGCCAATATCCTTACTTCTTTCCCGGAGAGGCCAACCCTCGCGATTTGCCGGCCAGCGGCTACGGGCTGGATGTCGAGTGGGGCTCGGGACACTGGAACGCGTGGGGAGAGCTGCAACATTTTCAGATGGACTACCGCGTGATTCCCACTTTCACGCAAAACATGGGATACGTCGAGGTGCGGCGAACGCTGACTCCCCGCTGGTATGCGGCGGCCCGCATAGGATACGAGCGCTTCAGCGCAGCCCCGGGATCTCAAACCTACGAATTCGCCGCCGGCTTCCGCGCGAATACGCATCAGTTAGTCAAGTTCGGCTACACCATTCAGCAGGGAATCGCGTACCCGGGCACGCGCGGGAACATCGCCGCGATCGAGTTCGTGAATACGTTCCGCGCGCTTTCGCTCGCTCGCAACTGACGCTAGTCCTCGATAATTACGCCCGGCTACGGAGCAATAGAAATCGAGTCCACCTTGATCGTGCTTTTGCTGAGCTCTCCAGTTACAGCGACTATGAAGAGAGATCGCTTGCCGGTATTGCGCACCAATCGCGCCGCTTCCGTGTTCCCCGAAGGATCCAATCGGAAACTTGGCCCTTCCCGAAGCACAATCGTAAAAGTCTTGGTCTTTGCATTCGGCGAGCAATAGTGGATCTCCTCCCTCGTATCGCGATCGACATAGGTCATTGTATCGGTGGGGTTCACGTTACGTTCTCTATACTCATAGCAGTTGGAATCCACCAAGGCTCCCGTCCAGCTTTCTGCATAGCTCAGCATGGATGCTAAACAGAACGCAGCAGCTGCCCGGACGGTGAACGCCATCGAATCTAAGCCCATTCCTATAGACTCCGAATACTCAAATTGGGTTTCGCCAGAAAAATCGCCCTCACCCAACGTTACGATATAGGAATGGAAATCGCGGCGGAGTCATCCGCCCTCGCGTCCCCGCCGCCTGCCGCGCCCGCAGCCCCTCCGGCTCCTACGGCTCCTCAGGCATGGGCCACGCTCAAGGACGAAGAACTCCTGGCGGTCCGCATCTGCGATCTCGGCGTGCGCATCGAAGGCTCCGAACTCGAACCGCGCCTCCGCGAGTTTCACGACGACCTTGCCCTCCGCGGCGTCGCCCTGCGCCCCGATTGCTATCTCGGCGACGAATGGTTCTCACCCGAGGGCGCCTGCGCCATCGCCATCCCGTTTTATCTCGCGCACCCGCGCCTCAAGGCGCTGGAACTCCGTCTGATGCTCGAAGTGGAAGGCGGCACCGCCGAATGGTGCGAGATGCTGCTGCGCCATGAATGCGGCCACGCCATCGATCACGCCTATCAGTTTTCCGCGCGCCCCGCCTGGCAAAGCATCTTCGGCAGCCCCGAGACCGAGTACACGCCCGAAACCTACACGCCGCGTCCTTACAGCCGCAGCTTCGTCCGCCACCTGCCCAATTGGTATGCGCAGGCGCACCCCGACGAGGACTTCGCCGAAACTTTCGCGGTGTGGCTTTCGTCGCCTCCAGACGACTGGCGCCAGCGCTACCGCGGCTGGAAGGCGCTCGAAAAGCTGGAATACGTCGAGACCCTTATGCAAGAGATCGCCGTCACCAAGCCGCCAGTCAAGCGCGGCCGACGCATCTCCGACGCCCGCAAGCTGCGCTCTACGCTCGCCCGCCATTACACGACGCGCCGCAAACTCTACGCCGAAGATTTCCCGGATTTCTACGATGCCGATTTGCGCTCGATTTTCGGCCACGGCGAGCCCGATGGCGCTGCACCCAAAGAAACCGCCGCCCGTTTCATGCGCCAGCACCGAGCTGCCCTGATCGCGTCGATCGTGCAATGGACCGGCCAGCGCAAATACACTGTCAACATGCTGGTGCAAAAACTCATCCATCGCTGCCAGGAACTGAAGCTGAAAACCCACGCCGAACCCGCGCGCCTGCATTTCGACATCGCCTCCTACCTCGCCGCGATGGTCACCAACCATCTCTACACCGGCCGCTTCAAGAGGTCCGTCTAGCATGAAGATCCTGGCCCTCTTCGATCTCGCGCACGCCGTCGATCCCGGTCAGGAATTTTCCCCCGAGTCGCTCAAGGAACAGGACAAACCCACCGAAGCCTGCGTGCTCGAATGCCTGAAGCGCCTGGGCCACGACGTCGAAACTCTCGCGGTCTTCGACAACGTCCCCGCCATCGTAGAAAAACTGACCACCTACGCGCCCGACCTGGTCTTCAATCTCTCGGAATCGTTTCATCACGACCGCTCGCATGAGCCCAATATCCCGGCCCTGTTGGATCTCATGAAGGTGCGCTACACCGGCTCCGGTCCCGACGCCCTGCTGCTCTGCAAGGACAAGGTTCTTGCTAAGAAAGTGCTGGCCTACCACCGCGTCCACTCGCCCAACTTCGTGGTCTCGAACCATGCGCATCCGCTGCGCCACCTGGCTCGCTTCAACTATCCGGCATTCGTAAAGCCGGTGGGTGAGGAATCCTCCGACGGCATCAGCAAAGCTTCCTTTGCGCGCGATGAAGCCGAAGCCATCGAACGCATCCGCTACATCCACCAGAAATTCAACTGCGATGTCTTGATTGAGGAATACATCGACGGCCGCGAGCTGTACCTCAGCGTCCTGGGCAACCATCGCCTCACGGTGTTTCCGCCGCGCGAGATTTTCTTCGAGCAGGTGCCCGAAGACACGCCCAAATTCGCCACTTACCATGCCAAGTGGAATGAGAAATACCGTCAGAAGTGGGGCATCACCAACGGACCCGCCAAACCTCTGCCCGACCGCATGCCGCAGCAGCTCGCGCAGCTCGCCAAGAAGGTTTACCGCCTGCTCAAGATTCAGGGCTTCGGCCGCATCGACGTCCGCATCTCGCCCAAAGGCGAGGTCTTCGTGATCGAGGCCAACCCCAACCCGTCGCTGGCCGCCGATGAAGATTTCGCGCAGGCCGCGTTCAACGCCGGCGTCACCTACGACGCGCTGATTCAGGAAATTCTCAACGCGGCTCTGGCCTAGGGTAGACTAACAACTTATGCGCACAAAGAACTGTCTCTCTCTAGACGACGCCAATCGCGTCATTGCCGCCGCGAAAGCCGAGGCCACGAAGAACAAATGGGCCGTCACCATCGCCGTGGTGGACGACTCCGGAATCCTGCTGGCTCTGGAGCGTCTCGACACCGCCACCGCACAGTCGCCCGACATCGCGATCCTGAAGGCCCGTGCCGCCGCACTGGGCCGCATGCCCAGCAAGGCGCTCGAAGACATGGTGAAGGATCGCCCTGCGCTCGGAACGTTCCCGAATCGTGCGCCCGTGCAGGGCGGACTGCCGATCTTCTATCAGGGCGAATGTGTCGGCGGCGTCGGCGTCTCCGGCGTCAAGTCGAGCGAAGACGAGCAGGTCTCCGCAGCCGGCATCGCCGCGCTTTAACAGCCGGCGCGCAGCGGGACGGTGCGCTTACGATCGCCGCCGTCTCCATAGGAGCAGCCCGCCCCAGAACACGCCTGCCGCAAAAGCGCCGGCCATCAAGCGCATGTCGGGGAAAGCGATGAAGCGCGTGCCCTCTTCCGTGATTTCGAGCGCCCCCGCGGGATACGCGCGGACGCCGCCCCCTCCGCCGCCGCCTTCCCCGTGCCGGCCTTTATCGGATTCGGTTTTTCCGTGCCCAGTTCCGAAGCCGCCGCCGAATCCGTACGCGACTTTGGCCACCGGAATCACGGTACGCCCCGCGGCGTGAACCGGCTCCCCGAACACCGCCTTCACGGTGGCGCTTGATCCCAACGATTCCCCAATCTGCTGCAGAATATCGGTTGCTGCCATAGATGTCTCCTTCGATAAAGCTAAAGCAATCGGTCGCCCACTCCATTCTGGCGCAATAAATGGGCCTGTTTTTTTACGTTAGACCGATAGCCTCGGCGTTAATTCAAAAAGCGACCCAGGCCGAGAAGTATGTGAAGTGCGCCGACTTTCATGCGGACGGATCGTCCATAGGGCTAACATTGCGAATCCACCCCATCGGCGGTATTCTTCCGTAATGCGGCCCCTTCGGTATTCCATCAACATCACATTGGACGGGTGCTGCGATCATCGTGTGATGTTACCGGCCGAAGACTTGCATCGTCACTCGGTCGAGAACCTCGACCAAGCCGATGCCCTCCTCTTTGGCCGTGTGACTTACGAAATGATGGAGGCAGCGTTCCGGCCGCCGGCGCGGACAGGAGCGAGTCCTGATTGGATGGAACCCTTCGCCCGGACGATCGACGCGGCAAAGAAGTACGTCGTGTCGAGCACCCTGGACCGGGTCGATTGGAACGCAGAGCTCGTGAGCGGGGATCTAGGGACGGCCGTTCAGCAGCTCAAGCGGGAGCCGGGTAAGGGGCTGCTCGTGGGAGGCGTAAAGCTCGCGCTGGGGCCGGCCGAGATGGGATTGATCGATGAGTACGAGTTCGTGGTGCACCCCAGGCTGGCCGGGCACGGGCCGACGTTGTTCGCGGGACTATCGAAGCGCATTGACTTGAGGCTCGTGGGCCGGCTGGAGTTCGGCTCGGGGCGGTGGCAATGCGGTATGAGCCGAGAAGGTAGCCATACGGCTCGTTAGCCCGAGTCGGCCGTATCATGGAGCAACTCGGGCAGATCCAGTGGAAATATTCCGATCCGACCCGACGCATCCGCGGTGTCGTTCCTCGCCTAGATGGTGGCGACCAATTCATACCTCTCGGCGAGTGGCTGAACAATCTTCCGGCGTCCATGGCCTGGATTCGCCTCATCATGAAGTGTCAGCAGACCCCTGTTTGTCAGGATCTTCACATCACGCTTTACGGCTGATAAGTCACGTTTCAAGAAAAGTGCGAGATCGGAAACAGGTCCTGGCTTCAAACGGGCGGCGAGAATCAGCTGGATACGCTCAGTGCTCAAAGCTCGAATTAAGTCAGCGGGATCTTCAAACATCAACCGCATTTCAGGTTGAATCTTTTCGCCACGGTCAATCTTCTTAGCACGAGCACGCGACGCCGCCGAATCCATACGCGACTTTGGCCACCGGAATCACGGTGCGCCCCGCGGCGTGAACCGGCTCCCCGAACACCGCCTTCACAGTGGCGCTCGATCCCAACGATTCCGCAATCTGCTGCAGAATATCGGTTGCTGCCATTGATGTCTCCTTCAGTGAACCTAGAGCAATCTCTCGCCCACTCCATTTTGAAGCAATGGATGTGAAGCTGATTGTAAAGCCAATCCCGATGAACTGTGTGATAAAATTCAGCGATTGATCGCCCCGCAAGCCTACGTCGATTGGACAAATGCCCACCTGGGCTTTAATCCGCGCTCCCAGACTAATTCCAACGCACTGTCTGAATTCGTGGTAGCCGATCTGCGGCAAAGCTGCCCTGAGATCGATGCTGCGATTCAATTGAACGCGCTGGCCGTGGTTCAAAATCCAGGCGTGATGACCAGGGTAGCTGAGCGCTCAATCGACCTAGTGATTAGGGAGAGCGCAACGAAGGCAGTCTGCATATCCGTCGAGCACAAGACCATTATGACGGCGCACGGCAAAGCCCGAAAGAACCGGTACGGAGACATCATCGCCTACTGCAACCACATGCACAACCACCGGAAGGAATGCATCGCCGGAGCCATAGTCATTGTGAATACTTCGCACGCGTATTCTAATCCAGATGGGTTTGCCAAGGGTCTAGTGCGACCCAAGTTCAAGATGGAGAAGGTGGTAGCGGATACTGTGAGAATCTTTGATAAGCTCCCGCTTCGGGAATCACCGGAAGAACCAAATGATCAACCTGAGGCCTTGGCCGTGATTGTGGTTAATTATGACGGCGTGCTCCCGGCCACTCTAGTTGCTCACCATGCAGAGGAAAGTCAAATCCGCTACGAGGTATTTATTCAACGAATCGTGCGTCTCTATCGCGAACGATTCAGCCCACCGCGATAGCGTGACGGGAGTCGATCAGCGTGGCTACTTCGGCCTCCATGCGAACTTCCGCTTGCCGAAAATAACCTGGATCAACCTCCACCCCAATGCTGTTCCGGTCGCACCTAGAAGCCGCCACAAGGGTGGAAGCGGTTCCCATGAACGGATCAAGCACTGTGTCGTCCACGAACGAGAACATCCTAACGAGCCGATAGGCAATCTCCACGGGGAACGGTGCCGGGTGATATCGCGTCGATTCTCCCGTCACGTCGGACCAAAAAGAGCGGAACCATTTGGCGTACTCGTCTTTGCCTAGTTTGGACTGTTCCCGTTGTTGCTCGGTGGGTTTCCGGTAACCTCCGGGCTTTCGCAGCATCAGGATGTACTCCATGTCGTTTTTGAGAATCGCGTTCGGTTCGTAGGGCTTTCCCAGGAAGGATGATCCGTTCTCCACTTCATAGTTTGCGTTGGCGATTTTATGCCAGAGAATCGGCGTTAGATAATCGAGCCCAACCTTACGGGCTCGAACGCTGATGTCTGCGTGGAGCGGCATGACCATGTGGCGACCGTTGTTCTTGCGGCGGGCTATGCAAACGTCTCCAACGACGCAAGCGATCCGCCCACCGGGTACAAGAACACGAAAGCAGTGTTTCCAGACCTTCTCGAGTTCGTCATGGAACTGCTCATAAGCTTCGACCGCACCGAGTTGGTTCCTATGGTCCGGGTATTCCTTCAGTGTCCAGTAGGGGGGCGAGGTAACGACCAAATGGACGGATTCATCTGGAATAAAATCCAAACAACGGGCGTCGCCTTGGTGAAGAAAGTGACTCGTCCTGGCGGTTTTGAACTTGGCCTCAAGCTGCATTACCAGCATGATACCGCGAAGCGAACCCGACCCAACCCCAGATCAACCCGAAAAGTAGACTAACCAGGGTCATCTCACAACCGACCTGCCTCCCTCCGCTTGACCCCGCTATCTCCTTGCCGCTAAACTAAATACAGGAGTTAGGCTGTCCCCATGCTTCCGCGTAGCCGCGAGCTGCTTCACGAAATCGTCGCTGCTTACATAGAGACTGGCGAGCCGGTCGCCTCGCGCTCCATCGCACGCCGCCGCGGCGACACCCTCAGCGCCGCCTCCGTCCGCAACGTCATGGCGGACCTGGATGAAGAGGGCTACCTGCATCAGCCGCATACCTCGGCCGGCCGCATTCCCACCGAGAAGGCTTTCCGCAGCTACGTGCAGTCCTTGACTCTGCGCCGCATGGCCGCTGCCGAAATCGATCGCCTGCGCGCCGAATTCGGCCGCCTCGAAACGGTGGAGCAACGCGTCGAATACACGTCGCGCATGCTGATGGACATGACCCGCGGCTTTGGCATCGCCGCCGCCATTCGCCAGATCAGCCCCGCGCTCGAACATATCGAGCTGGTTTCGTTGCAGGACCGCCGTGTGCTGATGGTGGTGGTCACGCGCGATCACGAAGTCCACAACCGCGTGGTGACGCTGGACGAATTGGTCACAGGCGACGAGCTCTCCACCATCCGCGACTATGTGAACCGCAACTTCGCGGGCTGGACTCTGGAGCAGGTGCGCAGGGAACTCTCCGCGCGCCTGGAACACGCCAGCGCCACTTACGACGAAATTCTGCGCAAGCTGACCATTCTGTATTCGAAAGGCCTGCTGGATGTCGGCTCCGCCCCTGAAGTCCACATGGAAGGCGCCAGCAATCTGGTGGGGCTCGACCTGCACCTCACTAAGGAAAAGACCCGCGAGCTATTCCGCGCGCTGGAAGAAAAGAAGCGCGTCCTCGAACTGGTGGACCGTTTCCTCGAACAGCCGCCCGGCGAGATCGGCGTCCATGTGGGGCTTGCCTCCACGCATCCGTCGATGGGAGAGCTCTCGCTCATTGGCGTCCCGGTGCAGCTCGCCAGCGGAATCTCCGCCGTCATCGCGGTGCTTGGCCCCATGCGCATGAACTATGGACGCGTGATGTCGGCGGTGCAGAATGTGGGTCAGGCGTTCGTCACCTCGTAATTGGTTTCGCCCGCGCCCTGGCAACCACAACTCGGTCCGTGAGTGCGAAGCAATGTTACGCTGGAATTGTGCGGAATGGAAAGAAAATGAGTAGCGATAGCATCACTAAAGACGAGCCAGAGTCGCCCGCGACGGAGACTGCTGCGGCTGGCGATCCCCACGATCCCATCGCTGCGCTCACCGCCGAGCGGGATCAACTGGCAGGCGAAAAAGCCGAGTTGCACGACCGTTTCCTGCGCGCCCAAGCGGAATTCCAGAACTCCCGCAAGCGCGCCGAGAAAGAACGGGTCGAGTTCGCCGAATATGCCAGCACCGAAGCGGTGCGCGCCCTGCTGCCCATCCTGGACGACTTCGAACGGGCCATCAAGAGCGAGTCGTCGGACAAGGAATACAGCAAGGGCATGGAGATGATCTACCAGCGGTTTTATGACTCCCTGAAGAAATTAGGATTAGAGCCGATTGTATCCGCAGGGCAGCCTTTTGATCCGCATGTTCACCACGCCGTGGAAATGGTGGAGACCGACGAGGCCGCCGATCACACGGTGCTCGATGAGTATCAAAGAGGCTACAATTTCAAGAACCGCCTGCTGCGTCCCGCCATGGTGAAGGTCGCGGTCGAGCGCGGTTCCAAGTAAGCGGATTCGAATGCGGCCAAGGTGTAAGAAGTGAGCGTAACCAAACGCGATTATTACGAAGTCCTCGGGGTCACGCGCGATTGCGAGGAGACCGTACTCAAGGCCTCCTATCGCAAGCTAGCGCTGGAATACCATCCCGATCGCAATCCCGGCAACCACGACGCGGAAGAGAAATTCAAGGAGGCCGCCGAGGCCTATAGCGTCCTGAGCGACGCCCAGAAGCGCGCCGCCTACGATCGCTTCGGCCATAAGGGCGTGACCGGCGCGGCGGGCAACGGATTCGATCCCTCCGCGGGCTTCCCCGATCTCGCCGACATCTTGAGCGATGTTTTCGGATTCGGCGACGTGTTCGGCGGCGGCGGCCGGTCTCAGCAGCGCCGCGAGCGCGCCCAACGGGGCGATGACGTTCGCTACGACCTGGAGATCAATTTCGAAGACTCCATGCGCGGCATTTCGATCGACATTCAGGTTCCACGCCTGGAAGAATGCGGCCGCTGCCATGGCAAAGGAGCGGAGCCCGAGGACGGGCTCACCACTTGCCCCATCTGCCGCGGCAAGGGCGAAGTGATTTATCAGCAGGCGTTTCTTTCCGTGCGCCGGACTTGCAGCCAGTGCGCAGGGCGCGGCCAGATCATTCGCCGTCCGTGCAAGGAATGTAAAGGCGAAGGCTATCTGAAGCGCGAGCGCAAGCTCAAGGTGAACATTCCGGCGGGAGTCGACGACGGCACTCAGCTCCGCCTCTCGCAGGAAGGGCAGCCCGGCGTGAACGGCGGCGGGACCGGCGATCTCTACGTGGTGCTCAAGGTGAAGCCTCACCCCATTTTCGAGCGTCATGAGGATGATCTGCATTGCACCGTGCCCATCAACGCCGCGCAAGCCGCGCTGGGCGCGTTGGTGGATATTCTAACGCCGGACGGTTTGCAGACCGTCAAGATTCCCGAAGGCTCGCAGGCCGGCCAGCGCCTGCGCATCAAGGGCCTGGGCGTGCCGCACGTCAACGGCAGCGGCCGCGGCGACATGTTCGTGCATCTCGACGTGCGCATCCCGACGAAACTCTCGCGCGAACAGCGCAAGCTCTTCGAGCAGCTTCGCGAACTTCTCCCCGCCGAAAACGAGCCTAGCGAGAAGGGCATTCTGGGCAAAGTCAAAGACTACTTCATGTAGGCGACGCGCTCCATCCACCGCTAGAGAGAACGCAGAAAGCTCAACAGATCCTGAACTTGCTGGTCGCTGAGCGACTCGAAGTACCCGATCACGGCATTTGCCTCCGAGTTGTGGCTTCGATGGGCCCGAATCGCGGTCAGCAGATCGGAGGTCCGGCCATCATGCAGAAAAAACAGCCGCTGGCCAAGGCCCCACAGGGGGGAGGTACGAAATTCGTCGGGTCCCGCCAGGCCCTGCCGGACTCCGTCGGAAAGGCCGCTCCCCATGTTGTGAATCAGCAAGTCCGAATAAAGATCCGCCGGTTTTTGGTCCAGGCCATCCAGGTCGGACGCCGCCGTCATGAGAGTGGGGGTGTGGCAGAGGGCGCAGCCAACCGCGGAGAAGATGGCTTTCCCGTGGATCACCGGTGCGGTCTCGCCAACCGGCTCGGGAGGGGCAAGCAGCCTCATGAAGGTGGCGAAGTTTTGCAGCCCGCTGGCGCCTCCGCCCGAATCCGGCGACGCTTCGAATACCAGGTGGTCTTCGGGTGTGTTATTGAATGCGCACCCGCGGGTCAGGCTACGTTCATTCTGAAACAGCTCGTTGGTGACTCCCATTTCTACGTTGTAGGCTTCGCCCGAGAACATCAGCAGCGACTTATTCTGGGCCTTCCATCCGAATCGCGTGATGGTCCCATCGTTCGGGTTCCTGTTTTCGCGCCCCGAAATTCCTAACACCGCTTTGAGAGCCCGATTCGCAGCCTTGTTCGCCAAGATCGTCTCTTCCGCGATGTTGTCTATCAAGCCGCTGCCGAACATTGGGGTTGGAATCCGCAGAGCGACATTATTGGTGGCGAACTCATTGTCGAAATCCGGTTGGCGGAGGTTGCACCCCGCGGCGTCCACCCGTCCCCGGATTGTGAACAGCCCGTGCACACCACCGTCGGCCGAGCCGTCGGGATTTCGAATGAACCGCGCCTCGCGAACCGGTCCTTGCAGGGAGAGGAACACCGGAATCGCGTTGCGTGCACCGTCCAAGCTGGCCGCGGCGATCTGTGGATTGATCCTCGGGCTCGTGCCTCCCAACGCTGGAAAACTATGGCAGCCTCCGCACCCGTTCAGATTGAAGGTGGGACCCAGACCGTTGCCCTCCTCGCCGGGAATGTTGCCGGTGACGGAATGAACTTGCGCGAACTCGCCTGTAACAAAGTCAAAAAGAGTCTTCTGATCTGCAGAAAGACCATCGATCGGTCCGCCCGCTGAAGGTGGTCCGCCACGGACTCCGGGATCGGCCGCCTTGTGCTGTGCGTGAGCTACAGGAAACATCGCGGTGAGAACACCCGCCACAATAGCTTTACTGAATTTCGTTCTGAGTTTCATTCTGGTTAAGGCCTCCGAAGCCAGGTGATAATTTGCCAGCGCTGAGCCTCTGGCAGATGGGCGAAGGACGGCATGCCGCGATGCAGCGATCCGTTCCGCAAGATCCAGAACAACGCTCCCGGCGGAGCGTCGTAGACTTCTTCTTGCCTGAGAGGCGGGGCTTTTCCGAGGCCGCCAACGCCGTTGCCGCCATGGCATGAGGCGCATTCGCGGGCGAATAACTTTGCCCCCGCGCGCCGCGCCCGGTCCTGTCCCTCCAGCGGATTGCTCATCGCCGCAGCCACTCGCTGCGCATGCTCCATCAGGTCTTCACCCCGCGCACACGCGATTGTCAGCAACAGGCACGCACCACACATTCGTTTGCTGCGCATCTTCACCGGACACCTCCAGCGCCGCGAAATAAGCGGCTCGCCGCGCGGCCAAACTGGTCGATCTCGTAGGACACCCCGAAGCGCATCAGAAAACGCGCGCTGGTCTCCGTCAGCCCAAAGGTGGGAGAGGCGCTGAACCTGACTCCGTTCGCGAGTGTCCATGCCATGGTGGGCGCGACGTAATGCGAGGTGTCCGTCAGCCCGAAATCCGCATGTGTTCCCAGGCCGCCGTATACCTCTACGCCCGCCTGAAAGTTCTCCGCACAGAAATTGCAGCGCTCCGGCCTCGCCGTCAAGGCGAGCGGGCGGCTGACTCCCACCGCGTATCCGAACTCAAACGGCTCATGACGCACATTTTTCTCGGCGATGAAGTTTTCAGCGATGGTCCAGCCTTTGAAATAGCTGCCTAGAATCAGCTTGGCCTCGATCTCACGCTTCTTCTCCATTCGGGACTCCGCGTTCAAACCAGTCAGGTCGTCTTTTCCATCGGTCCCGACCACTTCAAGCAACGTTTTATCCGCCCCGTTTATGTTTTCAAACTCCACATACAGCACCGGATTGATCCAGTGTTCGTGCGGCAGCATCCGGAAACGGTTTTCCCAGCGATAGCCGGTGAAGAGGGTGCTGTCTCCTCCCGTGGCCTGCCCATCGAGATACAATTCTGTGGTCCACCAACCCTTCAACCCGTATTCAAATTCCAGGGCCGAACCCAGAAACCGGTTGCCGGCGCCGGGCTTGCCGGTAATATTTTTGGTCGTAATCTCTAGGTTGCCCGGCTCCTCCATCTGGTGCGAGTAAGTAACAAAGAACGGGCCCTCCCCTGCGCAGGCGTAAGCCTGAAAAAAGAGGGCGCCGAAAATAGCCGGCAGAATGCGGGCTAACGCCTGTATTGCAAGCATCTTGCAATATTTGATTCTCGAATTCATATAGAAACATGCCATATTTTGACATTTTTGCAACTG
Source organism: Bryobacterales bacterium (assembly GCA_963779075.1). Taxonomy (GTDB): domain Bacteria; phylum Acidobacteriota; class Terriglobia; order Bryobacterales; family Bryobacteraceae; genus Palsa-187. Next base: position 559,375 of record CAVZWS010000001.1, on the reverse strand, counting down.
ACTTGCATCTGCTAAGCGAGGATACCGAAACGCTGGTTCCTTGTCAATACCAGTTGTATAAATATTGCAACTGAATATAGAAGAGCGGGGCCTTTATTGGGTCGGTAAGCGCCGGCTGCGCCTCAGCGCTTCGGCGAAATGCTTGGCTAGGGGAGCGATATCTTCCACTGTCACCAGCATCTTACGCCGCCAGTTGGGATATTGCCAGGTGCTGCCGGGCAGGTTTTGCTGGTCCGTCTCGCCCGAGAGATCTTCCTGATTGATCACCGCCAGCACGCACGGCGTGGACAATAAGAATCCGAGCGGATCTCCGGCGAATCCTGCGGCATGGAGCGCCTCCTCCAGGCGCCTCACCTCGCTCGCGCGATGGGCCATCTGCTGCTGATATTCAGCTTCATCCGCCAATCCCGCGACTTTGCGCGCTTCCAGATCGCGAGCCGCGGCGAACCCGGCGAGCGTAGGCAAATCGTGAGTGGTGGAGCACACCAGCGCGCGTTCCGGATAGCTATCCGGCGGCCGGAAGTTCCCCGCCCCATCGCGCTCAAACCACAACACGCGGTAGCTCAGGACCCCGGCCTCCGCCAGCGCCGCGCGCGCCTCGCCAGTGACCGTTCCCAGATCCTCGCCGATCACGATGAAATTGCCGCGCACGCTTTCCAGCGCCAAAATGCCCAGCAGGTCCTGCGCGTAATCCTGCACGTAAGTGCCCTGGCTGGTCTCGAAGCCTTGCGGAATTGTGTACAAGCGCAGGAAGCGCATCACGTGATCGATGCGCAGCGCGCCCCCGCACGCCGCGGCATTGCGGATGGATTGCGCGAACAACTGATAGCCGTTATCGCGGTGCGCTTCGCGATGGGGCGGAGGGAAACCCCAGTCCTGCCCGCTGGGCGCCAGTTCGTCGGGAGGCGCGCCCACACGGGAACCCGTGGCGAAAAACGGCCGCAGAGCCCACAAATCGGCGCCATATTGATCGGTGGCCAGCGCCAGATCGTGATACAGGCCAATGCTCATCCCGGCGGCCAGAGCCCGCGCGTGCGCCGCGGCGGCCTGCAACTGAATTTGCCATTGCAGAAACTTAAAGAACAAAATGCGGTCCCCATGTTTTTCGGCGAACTCGCCGGTCGCGGTGGAGCGAGGATCTGCGATACTCTTCCGGCCATTCAGTCCACAGCCAGACGTTGGGATCGCGGCGATGCATCTCTTCGTCGAGCGCGCAGAAAGTGGCGTAATCCCGCAGCAACTGCCCTTGCGATGCGATATACGCGTCAAATTGATCCTGTTCCAAATGCGCCGGACCGCGGCCCGCAAGGAACTGCTCGAAGATGTGCCACAGCGCCGCCAGTTTCAGTCGCGCCACGCGCTCGTATTCGACAAACTCACTGGCGCGCAGCTCCTCAATCTCCCGCCGCATGTCGTCGTCCAAGATGTGCATCGCCGATTCGCTCCACGTCCAGATAAATGAAGTTGCGGAAGAACGCGCACTGCGGCAGGTAGGGGCTGGTGTTATAAGGCTGGCGATTGGCGATCGCATGCAGCGGATTCAGCGCAATGAACGCAGCTCCGGCCGGCGCGAAGGCATCGATCAGCGCCTCCAGATCGGTGAAGTCTCCGCATCCCCAGTTGCGGCCCGAGCGCAGACCGTAGAGACTCACCGCCAACCCGGCGCCGCGTTGCACCGCAGCCTTGGCGTGCGCTGGGACAAACGATGAAGCGCGCTTCGGCGAAGGTTTCGAGCTGCGGCTCATGCACCCACAGCAGACGGAGGTGGTGGTAACCCAAACGCAATTCCGGCAGCGGCACGCGCTTGGCCAGCCATTCGTGGCCTTCGACGCTCGCGGTTTCGAGCGTCGGCAATTCCGCCATCCAAAACCAGTGATGTTGCAACTCGCCGTGTTCCCATTCGATCTCGACCTTCATCGACGCGCCGTTGCGGCTGGCCGGGATGTGCACGCGGAGATGATCCAGGTCCTCGCGAACCACCAGAGTCGGATCGATCGGCTGACGCCATCGCGCGGCTTCGCGGGCGGCCAATCCGCGCTCGATTTCCTCGGCGCTCCCGGCGGAAAATCCCAATGACGCCAGCAGCGCGCGTAAGCACTTCCGGCGACGTCTCATGCTCGCGGCCCCAGGTGTCGGTGTAGCGCAATTCGATGCCGTAAGCTTGCGCGGCACGGGCCAGAAGCTCTTGGTAATTCATGGAACTTTTAGTGTAGCCGCGATATTGAGTTGCCCGTGAGATAATGAAGCCGTGGCCCTGACCGACACCGACTTTCATCTAAGCCAGCCCCCCGAGCTATTCGCGCGCGCCGATCAGGAGCCGGAGGCCGACGAATTCGGCGAGTCGATCATCATGACGACGCTCGGCAGCGTGGTCAACTGGGGCCGCAAGAACGCAATCTGGCCGATGAGCTTCGGTCTGGCCTGCTGCGCGATTGAAATGATGTCGATGATCGGTTCGCGCTTCGACATTTCGCGCTTCGGCGCGGAGGTGATGCGCGGTTCGCCGCGCCAGTCCGACCTGATGATCATCGCCGGCCGCGTCTCCAACAAAATGGCGCCGGTGATCCGCCGCCTGTACGAGCAGATGCCCGAGCCCAAGTGGGTGATCTCGATGGGCGCCTGCGCCACCTCCACCGGCGTGTTTTCGAACTACGCGCTGGTGCCGGTGAACCAGGTGATTCCGGTCGACGTCTACGTTCCCGGCTGCCCGCCGCGCCCCGAGCAGTTGATCTACGCGATTACCATGCTGCAAAAGAAGATCGAGCAGGATACTCACGTAGTCGCGAAGCTGCTGAATATCGACTAAGCCTTCGCTTGCGCCACCCATCGCGGGGCCGAGTCGGTTGTCTGCCGCAGCATCAGATTCAGTTGCCCAGTATGGTGCTGGACGTGGCGCATATTGTAAAGCAGCAGCTCAGCGACGGACATATCGCGCTGCTCGAACACGCAACGTTTGCGAGCCGTATCGTCGGTGAGGGATTCGATGAATCTGCGGCATTTTTCGCGGCCGTGTGCGAGATAGGTAAGAAGCTCCTCTTTTGTGTAGGCGCGCTCGGGCAGCAGGCCTGCGGGATCTAGTTCGTCGAGCGTGAAAGGCGCCGGGGGACCGAACTCTTTTTCCGATTCAGATAAGTCGTAATCGAGGAAGAAAAGGGTGTGATAGGCCACATACCAGAAGCCGGGGACGCTTTTGCTGATCCATTCCGGCGGTTTTGACGGGTCACTCCACAGCTCGTCGGGGCAAGCGCGCATGGCGTTTTCGAGCATATCGATGGCGGCCCCGAATTGGCGCCAGATGATGTTTTCCCAAATCGTTTCCATAGGCAGTCAACGATCATACCGCCTCCCGGCGGCACTACTCGCATGCTAATCCACCGCCGCATGGCCGATGTAAACTCAAAGTATGAGGATCCTGGTGGTCGAGGACGAAAAACGTATCGCGGACTTTTTGTCGCGCGGCCTCGAGAGCGGCGGCTACACGGTAGACGTAGCCGGCGACGGCGCCACGGCCCTCGAAATGGTGCACGCCACCGAATACGATCTCATCATTCTGGATTTAGGCCTGCCGGATATGGACGGCATGGCGGTGCTCAAGAAAATCCGCACTCGCAAAACCAGCCCGCCGGTGTTGATTCTGAGCGCGCGCGATGCCGTCGATGACCGCGTGAAGGGACTTGAAACCGGCGCCGACGACTATCTCGTCAAGCCCTTCGCGTATGTCGAATTGTTGGCCCGCGTGCGGGTTCTGCTGCGCCGCGGCCAGCCCACGCCGGAACGCTTGCAGGTAGGCGACCTATCGCTCGACTGCATCCGCCGCAAGGTCACGCGCGCCGGCGAAAACATCGAACTCGCGCCCAAGGAATTCAGCATCCTCGAATACCTGATGCGCAACCGCGGCCGCCCGCTTAGCCGTACAATGATTGTGGAACATGTCTGGGACATGGATTACGACGGCCTCACCAACATCGTGGATGTCTACATCCGCCATCTGCGCAGCAAGATCGACGAGAAGTGGCCGGATAAGATGATTCAGACGGTGCGCGGTATCGGCTACATGCTGGATTCGGCCGAGAGGCCGGCGGAGAAAGCGATCTAAGCCATGCCAGGCAGGAAGCGCGAAGCACGGAATCCGAAGACGCGAACCGGTTTCCTGCGCAGTCTGCGTTTCCGCCTGACCCTAAGCTACGTTCTGTTCTTCAGCGTGCTGCTGGTCGGCATCGGGCTGCTGTTCCAGAAAACTTTGCAGCTCGGGATGGACGATGACTCGCGCGCTGCCCTGGAAGAAGAATGGGGCGCCGCCAAGGGCTACCTGCACATCGAAGGCGGTAAGCCGGTGTGGATCGCCGATCCCACCGATCCCGAGGAAGCGTACATCGTGGAGCGCCTGCGCCACGTCTATATCCTCGCCGACTATAACGGCAAGGTGCTGGAGCATTCGCAGACCTACGACTCGATCGGCATCGATTCGCCGCAAGAGATCAGCCCGCATTCTGAACCTGCCCCTGCCGGAGATCCATGTGCGCCGGGATGCCGACGGCGTCCCCTACATGATCAAAGCCGGCTACCTGCGCGGCGACAAAGGGCGCCCATACTTCTTCGCGCTAGGCCGTTCGATCCAGGGCAACGAACGCACCGTCGCCAACTTCACGAAAAACTATTTTCTGATACTGCCGGGATTGATCTTTATCGCCGGCCTGCTGGGCTGGGCGCTGGCAGGCCGCGCCATCCGGCCGCTCAACCTGGTAGCCGCAACCGCGCAGGAAATCACCGGCTCCAATCTTTCGCTGCGCATCCCGCGGCGCAACGCCAACGACGAGCTGGATAACCTGATCGACAGCTTCAACCGGATGACCGGGCGGCTGAGCGAATCCTTCGACCAGATCCGGCAATTTTCCACCGACGTCTCGCATGAGTTGCGCACGCCGCTTACCGCCATCCGCGGGCAGCTGGAAGTGGCGCTATTCACGGCGGAGAAGCCGGACCAATTCCGCGACGCCATGGTCAACGCGCTCGAAGACGTCGAAAACCTTTCGAGTATCGTGCGCGCGCTGCTGCTGCTGTCGCAAGCCGAGTCGGGACAACTGGTGCTGCAGAAGTCGCGCCTCGATCTGGGCGAGGTGACGGCCGACGTAGTCGATCAGTTCCAGATCCCAGCCGACGAAAAGAACGTGAAGCTGACGGCCACGCTGGAACCGGGCTGGATGGCGAACGCCGACCGCACGCAAGTGGAGCGCATGATTTCGAATCTGCTGTCCAACGCCCTGAAGTACACGCCCAAGGGCGGCAAGGTGCACGTAAGCGTGCACCGGGATCCTGAAGAAGGATGGATCCGCCTGGAAGTGCGAGGATAACGGCGTGGGCATCCCCGCCGAGAATCTGCCGCACATTTTCGACCGCTTCTATCGCGTCCGCAACGCGCAGACCAACTACACGCAGGGGCTGGGCCTGGGCCTGAGCTTCGTGGCGTGGATCGTTTCCGCGCACGACGGCACCATCCATGTGGAGAGCAATCCCGGCGAAGGCAGCAAGTTTATCGTTCGCCTGCCGGCCGCGATGGCCGCGCAGGAAACCGCTCCCGAACCCGCCACTACAGCCGTATAAAGCCGGCAAAAACCAGCCTCAACTGAAAATCGGACCGCGTGCATATAAACTAGAGCCATGGCCTTGGAAATCGGAGAGCACCAAGTTGAAGGCGTAACGGTTTTGGCTTTGAAGGGACGCATCACGGTAGGGGAAGTGACGCCGGTGCGGGAGAAGATCACCCAACTGCTGGCGGAGGGGCGCAACCAGATTGTGCTCGACCTGGCAAACGTCGACTACATCGATTCGACCGGGCTGGGCAACCTGGTGATCAGCTACACCCAGGTGAAAAAGACCGGCGGCTCGTTGAAGCTGCTGAACCTCAATAAGCGCAACGTGGAATTGCTAGCGCTGACCCGGCTGCACACGATCTTCGAGGTATTCGCCCAGGAGACCGACGCCGTCAACAGCTTTTTCCCAGGCCGCGAGATCAAGCATTTCGACATCTTAAGTTTCGTGCAGCAGCATCGCGAAGAGGCTGAAGCCGAGACCTAAGCCGGCGAACGCTACTTCCATTCGCCGTACTTGATTCCCAATTGATCGAGGTATGTATCGTACTTCGACGGGTCATAATACAGCGCCTTCATCTGCGGCCGGTATAGTTCCATCGTTTTCTGATTGAGCCAGATCGCCGGCTTGTCATCCGGACGCAAGAAAGTCTGGTATTTTGTGTCTTTCGTCTGCACGTTGCGGAAATAATCCCAGGCTTTGTCGACCAATTCCGGGCGCGTCAGAATATCCAGAATGGTCATGGCCTGCACCTTGGCGCCCGCGACCACGCCCTTGTGCGCGATCGGCGTGGCCATCGAGATAGCATTGGCCCAGTTGTGGCCAGGACCGCCGGGGATGTTGGACGGATAGTTGAGCGTGACCGTCGGCACCACCCAGGAGATGTCGCCAATGTCGTCCGAACCGCCGCCGACGCCCCCAACACCGTTATCGTCGTCATCGGACGGCGGCTGCGGCTTTTTCAGTTCCGGGATCTTAAGGGCCAAGCCGCGCTCGGGAACTTTCAGGTCGTGCTGCAGCGCCTTGGCCAGCGCCTGGTCCTGCGCGGACCATTGCGGCAAGCCAACCTTGGTGATGTTTTCGTACATATCCTCGGCGATGGGCACGCTGAAGTGGCCGGGCCAGGCCGCACCCAGCAGGCGCGAGGTCACGGTCGTACCCGTCATCAGGGCCGCCGCTTGCGCCATGTCGTCGCCGATCTTCCATAAATTCATGACGTGCTGGTAATCGGCCTCGCGGTAGTAATACCAGACGCTCGCGTTGGCGGGAACCACGTTGGGCTGGTCGCCGCCGTTGGTGATCACATAATGTACGCGGCTGCCCACGCGGATGTGCTCGCGGCGGAAGTTCCAGCCGACGTCCATCAACTCCACCGCGTCGAGCGCGCTACGTCCGCGCCAGGGAGCTCCGGCTGCGTGCGCGGTCTCGCCCTTGAAGGTATATTCGATCGACACCAAGCCAGTCTGATTTCCCGGCCCCGCGGTCACGCGGAGGTTATCTCCCACGTGCGCAAACAACACGATGTCGACGTCCTTGAACAGTCCCGCGCGCACATAATACGCTTTCGTCCCCAGCAGCTCTTCCGCGATTCCAGGCCACAGCTTGAGCGTGCCTGTGAGATGCTCGCGCTCCATCACCTTCTTCACCGCGAGGGCCGCGATGATGTTCAGCGGCATCCCTGAGTTGTGGCCTTCGCCATGCCCCGGCGCGCCTTCGATCATGGGCGCGTGATACGGGATGCCGGGCTTTTGCGAGGCCTGCGGGATATCATCGATATCCGAGCCCAGCGCGATAACTGGCTTGCCCTGCCCCCAGGAGGCAACAAACGCCGTGGGGATTCCCGCCACTCCGCGCTCGATTTTGAAGCCTTCCTTCTCCAGAATACCGGTGAGATATTTGGAGGTTTCAAACTCCTGAAAGCCCAGCTCGCCAAAGCTGAAGACAGTGTCCGACATCACCTGCGCTTGCTTCTTCATGGCATCGATCTGGCCCGCCAGATCCGCTTTGATGCCGGCGGCCCGTTCGGGGGAAATCCGGTTTTGCGCCGGGGCGGCCACGGCGATCAGCAGTATCGGCAGCAGCTTGGATAGTGGCTTTCGCATATCGATATCGTACACCGGCGGATCGTACACCGGCGGACGCGCGCGATGCAGCCGGCATTCGAAACCGCTTCGGCTCTACTTGCATGACTTATCAATCGTCTCGGCGCGGGTTTCCAGCGGCGTTCTACAGGCCTTCCTGTCGTCTTTCCTCTTGACACAAATGAATCCGTGGAGTAGTATTCATTCAGTTTTGTTAGCACTTTCCATCGCGGATCGTGCTGGTCTTGGTTGGTTGGGTAACTCGAAAATAACTTGACTGCTCGGTCGGGTGAACCGGAAGCCAAGTATGGGTGGATTAAATCAAGATTCAAGGAGACCGGGGATGACACGGGTGAACTTTGTTATTCGTTGGGTGGCTGTTTTTATTGTGTTTTCAGTGGTAGCAGGATCTGGAGCACGCGCCCAACTCCTGCAGGGCACGATTGTTGGCGATGTGACGGATTCGAGCCAGGCAGCCGTGGTCGGCGCAAAGGTTGTCGCCACCAGCCAGCAGACCAATTTCACCCGCGAAGCGGTGACCAACTCGGCGGGATCTTTCGATCTTCCAGGCCTGCCTCCGGAAACCTACACCATCGCCGTGACTGCGCCGGGCTTCCAGAATTACGCGCAAACCGGGGTTGGCGTTACTCCGAATACGATCCGTCGCGTGAATGTGACACTAACGGTAGGTCAAGTTACCGAAACCTTGACGGTAGAGGCTTCCGCGCAGGCGCTCCAAGCCGACCGCTCCGAGATCCGCTCCGACGTGAGCGGGACCACTCTGACGAACATTCCGGTCGTCGGCCGAAATTATCAATTGGTGGTGGCGACGCTTCCCGGCGTCTCGCCCGCGCAGAATGGGAACTCGTTTGCAGCCAACCCCAGCCGGTCGGTAAATTTCTCGGCCAACGGCACGCCGACCAACATCAACAGTACGCGCATCGACGGCGTGGCGAGCGGCGGCATCATTGACAGCAACCTGACTTATCTGCCGGCTCTCGAAGCCATCCAGGAAGTGAACGTCGTCACCAACGCGTTCGACGCCGAACAAGGTTTGGCCGGCGGCGCGGCCGTCAGTCTCACCATCAAGTCCGGGTCCAACGCCATTCACGGCTCTGGCCTGTGGTTCCATACCGACCAGCACCTTAAGGCGTACCAATGGGCGGCCGATCGCACGCAGCCTAAGCCGAAATACATCAATAATCAAATGGGCGCCACGCTGGGAGGACCGATCAAGAAGGACAAGATGTTCTACTTCTTGAGCTTTGAAAACACCGGCTATTCTGAAAGCGTTTCCCAGACGGCGCAGGTGCCGACGGCGGCCATGAAGGCCGGTATTCTTACTGGCTCTCCAACACCGATCTTCGATCCCTTGACCGGGAACCCGGATGGCACCGGCCGCACGCAGTTTCCAGGCAACATCATCGATCCGAGTCGAATCGACCAAGGCGTGAAGAACTTCTTGAGCCTGGCAGGAGGATGGGCTCCCAATCAGCCTGGCGCGGGAGCGTTAGGGCTGACCCGGAACTTCGTGACGTCGGCACCCAATTACCAGTGGCGCCGGCAATATGACGAAAAATGGAATTGGAACCCGACCGACAAGCTGAGCACTTTTGTCCGCTTTGGAATGTTGGATCACAACGCGAATACCAACGGCGTCTTCGGCCAGTTGGGCGGTCTTCCCATTAGCCGGGCCAACACCGGAGCCGGCTTCGTCCAAGGCCATTTGTTCCAGGGAACCATCTCGGCGACGTACGTGGTAACCCCGTCACTGGTCCTGGATGGGGCCTACGGTTACTTCCGCGAGGATTTCAACGACATCCCGCCTCGCGGCTCGGAAAATCTAGGCTGGACCGTGCTCCAGGTCCCCGGACTCCAGAGTGCCGACAAACGCGAGCTTGGATGGCCCCTTATTTTGATCGACGGTTTCGGTCAGATAGGCGCCGCCAACAATTTCGAACCCCACGGTTACCGCGATCCAGTTCGAGACTACATGGCCAATCTTAGCTGGAATAAGGGCAGCCACAACCTGCGCTTCGGAACCGACATAAACCTGCAGGATATTAACGAGAGCCAGCCTCAGGGCGCCAACTCGTATACCGCCGCCCAAGGCGGTTTCCAGTTCTCGCAGGGAAGCACTCAGCTCAAAGGCGGACCTGCCGGCAACGACTATAACGCTTTCGCATCTTTCCTGCTGGGATTGCCGACCAATGCGGGCAAGACTCGCCAGTTTCCGGAAGAGATCCAGCAGCGCATGCGGGCCTATAGCTTTTATGCCCGCGATCGCTGGCAGATCACGCCGAAGCTGACCCTGAACTACGGCCTTCGCTGGGAGATCTTCCCGATTCCGCGCCGCGTAGGCCGCGGTCTCGAAATGTACGATTTCAGCAACAACACGATGGTGCTGTGCGGTCTTGGGTCGAATCCTATCGATTGCGGTGTTGACAAGGGAAAAGGCCGCCCGACTCCCCGCGCCGGAATCGCGTACCGCCTGAATGACACCATGGTCATCCGCGCCGGTTATGGCATGACCAACGATCCCAGCAACCTTGCGAACTTCCAGCGGCTCAATTATCCCGACCTCAGCCAGCAGGTTTTCAACTCGCCCGCCTTCGGGTACGCCTTGACGTTGCGTCAGGGATTCCCGATCCCGGTTCTGCCCGACTTGAGCAAAGGGGTTATCCCGGTACCCAACAACCAGAGCTTGATCACGTTCGACAACAACAACCTGGTGCGGGGCTACATCCAGTCGTGGAATTTCACGGTGGAGAAACAGTTCAAAGGCTGGATCGCGTCGGCTGGCTACGTAGCCACTCGATCCGTGGATCAACTGGCTGAGCTGGATCAAAACTGGTCGCCAATCGGCACAGGCACAGCGGGGGAAATCCTGAATAAAAAGTTTGGCCGCACGGCCCCGACCTACCTGCTAGCCACACTTGGGACCGCTAAGTACGATTCTCTTCAGGCCCGCGTCGAACATCGGCTCGCAAACGGTTTCCACATTTCCGCCGGGTATACTTATGCTCACGGCCGCGGGTACACCGGGGAAAGTTCAGGAGCCACGCCGCTGATCGCAATCCCATCGCTTTACGATCAGAATTACGGTGCTCTGAGCCGCGACATCCGCCACAATTTGAATGTAACCTGGATTCTGGAGAGTCCTTTCGGCAAGGGAAAGCGCTGGCTTCAAGACGGATTTGCCGGGAAAGTCGCGGGTGGATGGCAGTTGAGCGGTATTGTTAGCATGTACACCGGCCAGCCTTTTACTCCATCCGCCGCCAACACCTCGCTGAACGCCGCTGCATCCACCCAGCGCGCGGACTGTCTCGGGACGCCGCAAAAGATTGGGGATAACCTGCAATATTACAGCAAGAGCAGCTTTGCTGTGCCAAAGAACGGGACGCTCGGCAACTGCGGGTATGACAGTCTGTATGGACCCGGAGTCGCCAACTTAGACCTTGGCCTGGACCGCAATTTCAAGTTGACAGAACGATTCCAATTGAAATTCCGCGCCGAGGCGTTTAACGCAACCAACACGCCGCATCATGCCAATCCAAATTCGACTCAGGCGTCGGTCAGCAACAGCTCCTTCATGCAAGTGACCGATATTCGGAATACCGGCCGGGACGGCCTGGATGAACGCACCTTCCGCTTGGGCCTGAGGTTGGCATGGTAGCCGGCGCGTAGGTTTTCGGCGACAACATTACTCCCGGTCGCTCCGTATCACGTGAGGGAACGGGGATTGGGTGACGCGAGAGGCGTTACCGGGAGTAATCCAAGCGGCCTAGCCGATGTTCCAATTCCTTAGCTAGACCGGGATTGAACCGAAACGGATGATCTAGCTTCGCGGCGCATCGGTTGTAAACAGTCAGGAGCTTGCCGGGGTCACCCATCACCCTTAGAACTCCGCGTTTCCCCTGCACTTCCTGGATGACATTCAGCAGCCATGCCCCGGTGGCGTGATATCCCTCTCCGAAGAAATCCGACACCGCGGCCTGATGCTCTTGCTCGCTCATTTTATCGTTCATAGCTCGCCGCAAGAGACTTTGCGCTTTCGGAAGCAACTGCGGAAGCCGTGAAAGGTCAGCGTGGATATGATCCTGCTTCTCCAGTTCCGCCCAACTCCCATGGGCGCTGACCAGCAGCGTGGCGCTTCCTTCCATCAGCAGAGAAGCCAGAAAGTTCCAGGCCTGCTCCCCACCACCAGCCAAGCGTAGCGATTGCTTCCGGCGCTCGAGAATCTGCCCGTAGCCCAGGTGATGGGTCTCGTGGGCGAAGAACTCAATGATTTGCCGGGGAGTCATCGGCGTGTTCTTCCCCCGCGTGCGCCACGCATCGGAAAGCAAGTCGATATAGATTGCGTCATCGATGGCAGCCGCACCCGCACGGCCTCCCATCACGAAGTACAGCATGGGAGCAAGCTCGACCTTTTCGGGGAGATTCCGCAAGGCAATGGGAACGATTTCGCCCAAATCTTGGGTCCCCTTAACCGCCGCCAATCGCTGCCGCAAGAAGGCCACGTGATCGCGCCCCCAAAGCAGGGACGGAGCGACATCTTCTGTGAGCCCTTCGAGACCTTTCTCGGCACGTGCCCCGGGTTCCGAAGGTTGCAGGCGGGCAATCTCTCCTTTGCACGCGGAAACCAGAATCGCCCGATACTGTGCCACTGTAATTCTGCGCGAAATATTTTGCTGAGCAATCACGAGCTGCGTACCGGGAAGTCCCATGACTTGTTCAATGCCCGCTGGCGACACTGTTCCCGCGTGGCAGCTATCCAGGAAATCGATCATAGCCTGGCTCTGCGTTGCGTCTATGGCGCCCAGCGCATTGGCCACACTGGACCAAACCAACACCGAAAGGGGCAAGATTCGCCGACCTACAATCATCCATCTCAGCTACGTTGTGGAGAGTTCGATTGTTCCGCTATGCCGAGGACAAAGAGTGCTAGCTCTCGGAACTTGTGCCGGGATTGCCGGGTTCGGCCGCGAACTGACCTGCAATCTCTCTGCTTTCCTGGATAGAATGGGCGAGACAGCGCGGTACGGGTGAGAATCACCTAAGGAGGGGACATGACTACGGCAACGGCCACGAGCTGGGCGCTTAAGGGCACGGGTTACGAATTTTGCAATTGTGACTTCGGCTGCGGCTGCAACTTTGGCGGCTTCCCAAGCTCGAAGGACGGTAGCTGCCGCGCCTTCGTGGGCATGGCCATCGAGAGCGGCTCGTGCGACGGCGTCGATCTCTCGGGGGTAAAGTGTGCGGCGATTGTCGCCTGGCCGAAAGCCATTCATGAAGGTCACGGCCAGTGCGTCTTCGTCGTGGAGCCGTCCGCGACCGAGAAGCAAATCGAAGCGATGGCTCAAATCTTCACCGGGAAACTCGGGGGCATGCCCTGGGAGATTCTCGGTACCACCTTTGAAGTGACTGGACTGGTGAAGGCCAGGATTACGATCGAGGGGAGCGGCCCCAAGAGCGTGTTCAAAGCCGAGGGCGTCGGCGAAGGCCTCGGTGACACGTTTAAGAATCCCGTCACCGGTGAGGACCACTTCGCCAACATCGATCTTCCGGACGGATTTATATGGAAGAAGGGGCAGTGTGGTCAGGGGACGTTCCGGGCCAATGCGAGCGGACTGTCGGTGGGGGCTGAGAAATCCAACTGGATCCTTTATAACTTCGATTGGACGAACGGATAGATCTTTCTTGGAGTCGATCCATTTTGGAGACGATCAGTGGAGACCATCCTTCGAAGAGAACGGCTGATCGTAGGCGGGTGTCTCGCCGTAATGGTGCTAGTCGCCTGGTGGTACCTGTTTTACTCGCGGGCGGCCATGCCCGGTATGGACATGAGTGGTATGAATATGCCCGGTATGGATATGCCTGGGCCACAGGAATGGGGGGCCCCGGCCGTCTTCCTGCTCTTCGTGATGTGGGCTGTGATGATGGTCGCAATGATGGTGCCCTCCGCTGCACCGATGGTACTCGCCTTTGTCAGCGTGAACCAACGCCGCCAAACGGCCGGCCGACAGTTTGTGCCGGTCGGCATCTTTCTCGCTGGATACCTCGCGATCTGGACCGCGTATTCAGCCGTGGCGACGCTGGCTCAGTGGGGGTTGCACAAGGCCGCACTCCTCTCGCCTGGGATGGCTGCCACCAGCCCGGTCCTGAACGGCGGCCTGCTGGTCGCCGCGGGCATCTTCCAATGGACGCCGCTCAAGCACATGTGCTTGAAGGGTTGCCGGTCACCGCTCTCCTTCCTTATGAGCGAATGGCGCGACGGCAGGACCGGCGCCTTCATCATGGGACTCCGGCATGGTTCGTACTGCGTAGGGTGTTGCTGGGTATTAATGGCCCTGCTCTTCGTGACTGGCGTAATGAATTTGCTCTGGGTAGCCGTGATTGCGCTCTTCGTGATGGCCGAGAAAACCCTGCCGCGCGGGGAACGGCTCGGTCACGTCACTGGCGCAGCGCTGGTGGCCGCCGGTGTCGGGCTGATGGCGCGGGTCTGGTAACCTAGCTCTCTATGCGCTACTCACACCTTATGCCGAGGGGCCGACGCTAGATCCGCAACCGGCTGCTATGCTGTGACGAGTGTCTTCGAGACTCGCCACATCGCTGTGCGGAATTCCACTGAAGACACCAGTGCTCGCGGCCTCGGGCACCTTCGCTTACGGCGTCGAGCTGCGGGATGTCGTCGACCTCGCCGAGCTGGGCGGCATCATCACCAAAGGACTCTCGCGCGAACCGATGGAGGGCAATCCCGCGCCTCGCCTATACGAGACCGAAGCCGGGATGATGAACTCCGTGGGGCTGCAGAACATCGGCGTGAGAGCTTTCGTAAGCGACAAGCTGCCGGCGCTGCGCACGATTCCGACGCCAGTATTCGCCAACGTATTCGGCTACGCGGTGGAAGATTATGTCGAGGTCGTGAAAGTTCTGGAGGACGCCGAAGGAGTGGCGGGCTATGAGCTGAACGTCTCCTGCCCTAATACCAAGCATGGCGGAATGGTGTTCGCCTGCGACCCCGGACTGCTCAGCGAAGTGGTAGCGGCGGCGCGCGCGGCTATTTCGACGACCGGCAGGCGGCGGCCGCTGCTGGTGAAGTTGTCCCCCAACGTGACGCGCATTCAGGAGGTGGCGAAAGCCGCCGCGGAGGCGGGGGCGGACGCATTATCGCTAGTGAATACGTTTGTGGCGCTGGCGATCGATGCGCGCACGCGCACGCCGCGGCTGGGCAACGGTTTCGGCGGCCTCTCGGGACCGGCCATCAAACCCATCGCCTTGCGCATGGTCTACGAAGCGGCGCAAGCGGTAAAGATTCCGATTGTGGGGCTGGGCGGAATCGCCACTGGCACCGATGCGGCCGAGTTCCTGATCGCGGGAGCGAGCGCCGTCGAAGTCGGCACGGCCAACTTCTGGGACCCGCAAGCCCCGCTGAGGATCGCCCGCGAGCTGGACCAGTTCCTGGAGCGGGAAAAGGTGTCGCAAGCGGCCGATCTCACCGGCACGCTACGATTCTCAAGAGGCATATGAAAAAAATCATTTCGACGGAGCGGGCGCCGAAAGCCATCGGACCCTATTCGCAAGCCGTGATCTCGAATGGCTGGGCGTTCCTGAGCGGGCAAATACCGCTGGATCCGGCAACCAATCAGATCGTCGAGGGCGGGATCGGCGTCCAAACCGAGCGCGTCATCGAGAATCTGAAGAGCGTGCTGGAAGCCGCTGGGTCGTCATTGGAGCGGGTGGTCAAGACTACCGTGTACTTGAAGGACATGGGCGAGTTCGCGATCATGAACGAGGTCTACGGACGGTATTTCGCGAGCAACGCACCGGCACGCGCAACCGTAGAAGTGGCGCGGCTGCCGAAAGACGTCAGGGTCGAGATCGATTGCATCGCGGGCGTGGAGTAAGAGCTTCACGGCTTCCGCTTATAGGAGTCCGCGACGATTCGGATTCCTTCCGGATAAGGAGTTCCGGCGAAGCCGAATTCCTTGGCGAACTTTGTCGAGTCAAACAGGTAGGGAGAATCGCTCTGATAGAGCATTTCGTACGACTCGCCGATCACCGGCTTGAACCATCCGGCCACCCGCAGCATCGGCCGGCTCAACACGCGGTATTTGGGAGCCACTCCAAATTCCTTAGCGGCCATCTCGATGAGCTCTCTGCCGGTTGGCGGATCGGGCGCTGTGGGCAGATGCCACACCTGGTTCCATGCCGACTCCCGCTCGGCCAGCATCGCCACGCCGCGCGCCGCATCCGGGGTAAACGTCAGGGAGTGAGGCACCGCGGCGTTGACCAACCACGACGCCGTCTTTCTCCTTCGCGAAGGGTTCAAAAACCAGAATGTTCGGCACACCATGTTCGGTATCGGGCCCGTAGAAATCCGCCGCACGGGCGATCATTGCGCTCAGACTGCCGGCCTTGACTTCGTTCATGCAGAGTCGTGGCAATCCTTGCGCGGATCTCACCCTTCTTGGAGCACGGAGCGTACGGAGTTTCCTCCGTCATCGCGCCATCCACCTTCCCATACATGTAGACGTTGTCGAAGAAGATCAGCTTCGCCTGCGCTCGTTTGCAGGCTTCGATGGTATTGGCCATGATTCGCGGCCAGAGCTCCTGCCAGACCCGAAGGTCGTACTTGAGGCCCACCAGCAAGTGCACCACGCTCGACCCTGCCACCGCCCGGATGGTCTGCTCTCGATCGGCCAGGTCCGCAGCGAATACTTCCGCTACCGCAACTGGTTTCGGATTGCGGCTTACCAGACGGAAAGGCTCATGGCTCGCTGCCAGGATCTTCGCGAGCTCATCGCCAATGGGGCCGCCCGCACCCAGGATAGTGATCATTGCTTCTTGCCCGATCAGATCATTTCCTTGGCTTCGGCTTCCCATATCCCTGCCATAAATATTCCAGAGCCTCGGGCAGCGTTTGCTGTTTCACGGTGCGGTCGGTGTGCCCGGCGTTACGCGCAAATACAAATTGATAGTGGTAGCCCTTGGCCGCGAGCACCTTCGCCATGTTCTCGTTCGCCACGACCCAGTCGTGCATGTTGTCGCGCATGATATTCGGACTGAACAGATCCCGGTCGCCCACTTCCATCCACAGCCGAATCGGCTTGGCGGGACTGCCCGGAATCAGGTGTTCATGAAATTCCCATGCGCCGCCGGGGGTCTCAGGATTCGGCGGCCATTGCTGGTTCACGTAGGTGCCTGAGTAGGTTAGAACGCGGTGATAGAGTTCCGGGTGATACCACGCCATGATCAAGGCGCAGGAACCGCCGGAGCTGCCGCCCATGGTCGCGCGGCCCTCGGGATCTTTCGTCAATTTCACGTTGTATTGCTTTTCCACCAGCGGCAGCACTTCGGTTTCGACGAACTCCGCGTAGCGCCCGGACATGGTGTCGTATTCCAAACCACGCTCGCTGCCTTGGGCGTCGCCGCTGCCGTTGCTGATGGAAATGGCAATCATCGCCGGCACTCGTTTCTGGGCGATCAGATTGTCCAGCGCCGTGAACAACAGCGGATCGGGTCCGTCCGCTCCGACAATGAACGGCGCAGCGGTGCCGGGCACGTATTGCTTCGGGACATACACGGCGACGCGGCGCGTGTAGGGCGCCGGGATGGCTGGTGGTCACGATCAGCTTGGCGGGATCGTTGGGATCGGCCGTGCCGAAGGTGCCGGGCTCGCGCGCAATGCCGGGATAAAGTTTGCTGTCCGCCGAATTCATCGTGAAGTTGTAGATGGTTCCCTGCGGCACGCCTTCCTGGACGGTCATCTCCGGCGCGGGGTTGTGCGTTGGACCGATGATGAAATTTCCATCGGCGTCGGCGGGAGCGTTGGCCCCGTCAGGCAATTCTTTCGCGGTGACATAACCGGGAGTGTGCGGATCGCGCGTCGGCGGCGTCGGGCGCGCGGAGGCGGAGTTTGCGCGATTGCCGGGTCGAAGCCAGTCATCAGGTAGATCAGGAAAACGCTGCTGAGAAGACGGAACATTAGGAACATCCTTTCGTGCCGGTCCAGACGATTCTATCTCAACGGAGGCTCCGGCACGCCCCAGTTGCTGGGCCGCGTTACTTGGCCGCGAATGAAAGAGCGATCGAAGCCATCGCCGTCCCCGCCTGCGAGATCCATTGGTCGTGTTCGTAGGGGAAGCCGCTCTGGAAATAAGGCTGGAAGCCCAACGCTCGCGTGGCCACATGCCAGGTGCCATCTTCCTGTTGCGTGCGGAGCAAGAACTCGATGGCCCGGCGATAAACCGGGTCGGACACGCCTGCGACGAGCAGGATGCGTATTCATGTACCCTCCAAAATTGCCCTCGGCGACTCGACGATAAGGATTTAAGTTGAGTCTACGACAATTTAGCTGCGCCGGTCTGCGGAACCGCGGCGGCAACGCATCTCGGCGAATCATTAAGTTTCTTCCATTTTTCTTGAACCTTTTCACCCGGCAGCTTCGTCTATTCCGCTAGAATGCAGAAGCTGCCAAAGAACGCAAAAGCCATTCTGGGGGCCGTAACCGTTGCCCTGTTTAGCTTTGCGGGGGCAAACGCCGGCGTTTTGGTGTTGCAACAGCAGCACCTCGACAACGCGTCGGTTCGATCTTCGGACCTTCGCGGGCATGCGGCCTTGACCCGTCTGCCGGTGACTGCATTTAGAGTCGCGCTTGTCAAGAACCGCCGCCCGGCGAACAACTTCGTCGCTGATAGCCGGATCACTTCGTTTTCGCACCGGCTGAGTTTTGCCGGAGCGACTGCTGGTACCGTTCGATCCGCGAGCGGCCAATCGCGCCGCTGTTCCGCAACAGCCACGCGCGCCGCCCATCTCCTAACAGACGCCAACAATTCAATACTTTCAGCGGAGCGCCTTGGTGCGCGTCCGGAATAGTTGCAGTCCAATTTTCAATTTAAATTCTAAGGAGATTCAATATGAAATCGAGAAGTGTCACTAAAATTATGTGTCTGGTACTCGGCCGGGGTCATGGCGGCAGGAGCGTTATCCGCAGCTCCGCGAGGCGTTTCCGCCAGCGCGGCAACGTGCCAAACGGAAGACCGGAACTTCCCTGCGGAAGCTTCCAGTCTTCTCAAGGAAGTCCAATTCACCGCGACTCTTTTGACCCGCGACGCCACGATCTTGGAATCGTATTCGCGCGGTGTTCTTAGCCGGGAAAGCCATGCCGATCGGATAACGATGGTAAAGCATCACATCAACACCATGGGCGAAAAGCTGAATCGGCTTCAAGCGATCCGCCACCTGGTGACTCCGTGGCAGCAGCAGGCGATCGATTCCGTAGTGTCCCCGGCCGTGATGCTGGCCGCGCACACCCAAGCGGCCATCGAGCATCTGAACGAACGCCGAAACACCCTGTGGCACCCGGACTACGCGGATCATCTCCGGGGTATTTCTGATCGATCCCTTCAAGTGAAGGAGGCCGTCAATCTGCATCTGGAAATGGCCGACACGCAGGACAAACTCGAACGCTTACAGGAGCGCACCAACGCGCTCGGTTCGTAAGCGCCAAACCGGCATCCCGGGCGCCAGCCTGCTTCACGGCTGGCCTCGGGATGCCCACGAATAATCGAAAACTAACCAAATTGAAAGGGACAAAACCATGTTTACAACGATTAATAAATTAGCTGGAGTTAAGCCATTGCTACTTCGGGGCTTGCGCGAAACCATGATCGCCTCAGTAAGTGGGATCGCGTTTACAGCAGTCGCATTCCAGGCGATCTACTTTATGATATTCGCGCTTGAATGATCGCCCGGCTCCCTGGCGGCGCGCTCTGGCGTGTTTGGGCGCCAGAGCCGCCAGGGTGATATCGCACCGATGCCCCACAGCCAAGCCTTCGGGGGCTCTCACGCTATAATAAGGCTGGGGAGACTATGAACTGGGGTGACATGAGAATCGTTCGATTCCTTCGGATGTCCGCGCACCTGCAGATGATGCCGGTGTTGGAGAGCGGCGAAGAAACGCTCGTCGGCGGGCAGGCCGTGATGGAAGGCGTGATGATGCGCGCGCCGCACAGCTATTGCGTGGCGGTGCGGAAGCCTTCGGGCGAGATCGTCACCGAAGAGCAGCCTATCGAGCGGATGTCGGAAAAGTACCCGCTGTTCAAGAAGCCGATTCTGCGCGGGCTGGGGATGCTGGGGCAGGCCATGACGCTGGGTTATCGCGCGCTCAAGTTTTCGGCCAACGCGGCGCTTGACGACGGCACGGCGAAAGAGGGCGGCAAGCCGGCCGAACTCTCCTCCTGGCTGATGACGGCGAACCTGGTGTTCTCTCTCGGCTTCTTCATTTTCCTCTACAAGTTCGTTCCGCTGTTCCTGGCCACCAGCCTGGGCAATGCGGTGCCGTCGCTCTCCGGGCGGTTCGCCACCAACATGACGGACGGCGTCATCCGCATGGCGATCTTCCTGGCGTTTCTGTTCTTGATCTCGCGCCTGAAAGAAATTCGCCGCGTGTTTGAATACCACGGCGCGGAGCACAAAGTGGTCTTCAACTTCGAATCGCGCGAGCCGCTGACCATCGATAACGCGCAGAAGTTCGTGACCTTTCATCCGCGCTGCGGAACCAGTTTTCTGCTGGTGGTGATGGTGATCTCGATGATCGTCTACGCACTGCTGCCGTTCGATTCCTTCACGGCGAAATTCCTGGCGCGCATCGCGCTGCTGCCGCTGATCACGGGGCTCAGCTATGAATTGATCCGCTTCGCGGCCAAGCGCCAGGGGACCGCGATGGGCCTGCTCACCGCTCCCGGGCTGTGGCTGCAACGCATCACCACCAAGCCGCCGGACGACCGCGAAGTCACCGTGGCCATCCATGCTCTGGAAGGCGCGATGGCGCTCGAAGCCAAGCAGGGCGGCGAACTGGTTATCGCTTAAGCACGCCGGGACGGAGCCGACCGATGCAATACCAGCAAAAACTCGATGACATCGAACGCAAGTTCGAAGACCTGAACGGCCAGATGGCCGATCCGGCAGGTCATCAGCGATTCGGCGCAGTATCGCAAGGTCAGCAAGGCACACAACGAACTGGCCGAAATCGTGAGCAAGTACCGCGAGTGGAAGACCGCCACCCGGAATCTGGCGGAAGCGCGGCCCATGCTGACGGAATCCGATCCCGAATTGCGCGGCATGGCGGAAGAAGAAGTGGCGCGCCTGGAGCCGGAGATCACGCGCATCGAAGACGACCTGAAGATCCTGCTGCTGCCCAAGGACCCGCTGGACGAGAAAGACGTGGTGCTCGAAATCCGCGCCGGCACGGGCGGCGACGAGGCTACGCTGTTTGCCGACGAGATTTTCCGCATGTACTCGCGTTTCGCGGAAACGCGCGGCTGGAAAGTGGAAGTCACGTCGTCGAGCGAATCGTCGGTAGGCGGCTTGAAGGAAGTGACGGCGCTGATCAGCGGCGACAAGGTCTACAGCCAGCTCAAGTACGAAGCCGGCGTGCATCGCGTGCAGCGCGTTCCGGCCACCGAGACGCAGGGCCGCGTGCACACCTCGGCGGTGACGGTGGCAGTGCTGCCGGAAGCCGACGAAGTGGAAATCAACGTCGACGCGAAGGACATCCGCATCGACACCTTCTGCTCCTCGGGACCGGGCGGCCAGAGCGTCAACACCACCTATTCGGCGGTGCGCATCACGCACCTGCCGACGGGCACCATCGTTTCCTGCCAGGACGAAAAATCGCAGATCAAGAATCGCGCCAAGGCCATGCGCGTGCTGCGTTCGCGGCTCTACGAAATGGAACTGGAGAAGCAGCAGGAAAAAATCGGCGCGGAGCGGCGCAGCATGGTGGGCTCCGGCGACCGCAGCGAGAAGATCCGCACCTACAACTTCCCGCAGAACCGCGTGACGGATCACCGCATCGGCTTCACGCTGCATCAACTGGACCAGGTGATGGAAGGCAAGCTGGAGCCGTTCGTCGAAGCGCTTACCACCCACTTCCAAACGGAAAAGCTCAAAGAACAGAGGCGCCGAGCAGGCGGCTTAGGTCCAGGCCGGTTCCCGGCTGGCAACCGACCATGACCGTCCGCACGGCCCTTAGCCAAGGTCAGCAACTTCTCGAAGACGCGAAGATCAGCGCAGCGCGGCTAACCGCCGAAGTCCTGCTGATGCGCGCCACCGGTCACGATCGCGCGTGGCTCTACGCGCATGGCAACGACGAGCTGATCGAGCTGTGGTGGATCCACTACGGCCGTTACCTGCACCAGCGGATTAAAGG
The DNA here is from genome assembly GCA_963779075.1 of Bryobacterales bacterium. Lineage (GTDB taxonomy): Bacteria > Acidobacteriota > Terriglobia > Bryobacterales > Bryobacteraceae > Palsa-187. The sequence continues at coordinate 537,490 of CAVZWS010000001.1, read as the reverse complement.
CGAGCCCACGCAGTACATCACCGGCCGCCAGGAGTTTTACGGCCGCGAGTTTCGGGTGACGCCGGATGTGCTGATTCCCCGCCCCGAGACCGAGCACCTCATAGAGGCGGCTCTAGCTCGGAGCGCCGAGAACGATCTTGGACATCGGCACTGGCTCGGGCGCCATTGCGGTGACGCTGGCGCTCGAAACCAAAGCGCCGTTTGCTGGCGACGGACATTTCGCTGACCGCGCTGCGGATCGCGCAGCAGAACGCGCAGACCTTGAACGCGCCGGTCTGGTTCGCCGCCTGCGATCTGGGTGCGGCCTTCGCGGATGGCTCATTCGACCTGGTGGTTTCGAATCCGCCGTATATCGCAGCGCGCGATCGGGCCACGCTGCCGCCTGAAGTCCGCGACTACGAGCCTGCGCTGGCGCTCTTCGGCGGCGAAGACGGGCTCGCGATCTATCGGCGGCTGATTCCTGAAGCGGCGCGGCTGCTGCGGCCCGGCGGCTGGCTTATGATGGAACTCGGCGACGCCGCTGCGGTGCGGGAGATGTGCGCCGATTGGACCGGCGTCGAAATCGTGAATGACCTTGCCGGGATCCCGCGAGTCATCATCGCGCGAAAGCCATGAGAACGTACTTTCACCTCGACATGGACGCGTTCTTCGTCTCGGTGGAAGAGTTGTTCGATCCGTCGCTCAAAGGCAAACCGGTCGTCGTGGGCGGCAAGGCCAATGAGCGCGGCGTGGTTTCGGCCGCATCCTATGCGGCCCGCAAGTTCGGAGTACATTCGGCCATGCCGCTGCGGACCGCATACAAATTGTGCCCGCAGGCGATCTTCGTCGAAGGCCATCGCGAGCGCTACGTCGAATACTCGGGCAAAGTCTACGAGGTGCTGCAGAAGTTCTCGCCGCGGGTCGAGATGGCATCGATCGATGAAGCCTATCTGGATCTGACCGGCACCGAAAGGCTGCTGGGGCCTCCGCTGGCCGCGGCGCACGCGCTGCACAATGCCGTGCACGGCGCGACCAAGTTGAACTGCTCCATCGGCGCGGCGTCGTCGCGCTTGGTCGCCAAGATCGCATCGGATCAAGCCAAGCCCCACGGCATTCTGTGGATCTTCCCTGGATGCGAGGCGCGCTTTCTGGCGCCGCTCGACGTGCGCAAGATCCCGGGCGTCGGCAAAGTGACGGAGCGAAACCTGCATGACTGCGGCATCCGCAAGATCGGCGATCTGGCGCGGCTGGAGCAGTCGTTCCTCGAAGAACGCTTCGGGAAATGGGGACTGGCGCTGGCCGGGAAGGCTCGCGGCGAGGACGCCGGCGGCTGGTTTGACGGCGAAATCGGCGAGGGCGACGATCCGAAATCCATCAGCCACGAGCACACGTTCTCGGTCGACACGGCCGACGCGAATGCGCTCGAAGCTATGCTGGTGCGCCTCTCGGAGATGGTCTCGCGCCGCCTGCGGGATCACCATTTGCACGCGCGCACGGTGCAGATCAAGCTGCGCTACTACGGACTTCTCCACGTTCACGCGCGCGCGCACGCTGGATCACGCCACGCAGATCGATACCGAGTTCGCCGCCGCGGTTCGCGATCTGTTTCACAAGAACTGGACCGCGCAAGCCGATCCGCCTGCTGGGCGTCTACGCGCAGTCGCTCGAAAGCGGCGAGGGGCAGACCAACTTGCTCGATGAAGACAAGACCGAGCGCTGGCGAAATACGCTGGCGGCGGTGGATAAGATGCGCGAGAAGTATGGCGACACGACGGTTTCGCTTGCCGCGGGCCTGAGCGCGGCGTTTCGTGCTAGAGTGCATGAAAATCCCGAGAATCTGCCGGGGAAAGACCGCGCGAAACATGGAGAAGAATCGGACAAGGAATCGCAGCATGAATGACGACGTTCGCTATCCGGTGGGACCGTGCGTCTGGTCCGCGGAGTTGAGCGCCGAAGAAAAGCGGCAGCATCTTCGCGACATCTCCGAAATGCCCGCGAAATTGCGCGCAGGCCGTGGCGGGGCTGGCGCCGCAGCATCTCGATATTCCCTATCGCGAAGGCGGCTGGACCATTCGCCAGATCGTGCATCACCTCCCCGAAAGCCACATGAACAGCTACGTGCGCTTCAAGCTGGCGCTGACGGAGGATCAGCCCACCATCAAGCCTTACGATGAAAAGCTATGGGCTGAGACGCCGGATTCCCTCACCGGGCCCATCGACATGTCGCTGGATCTGGCCGACGCACTGCATCGCCGCTGGAGTCTGGTACTGAATAACATGACAGACGCGGACTTCGAGAAATCGATCCGTCATCCCGAGATCGGTGTTCTTAAGCTGAAGAGCATGCTGGCAGGCTATGGCTGGCATTGCCGGCATCACGTGGCGCAGATTGTCGCGACGCGCCAGCGTATGGGCTGGTAGCCGCGGCGCCATGCTAACTTGAAAGTGCATGCAGATTACAGGTGCGCACGGCGACCGCGGATGAAGTTGCGCGCGGTTATTTTTGACTATGGCAACGTGATCTGCCGCCCGCCCACTGAGCAGCAAATCAGTGAGGCCGCTGCGCTGTGCGGATATCACCGTCGATGAATTCCTGGACGCCTTCTGGCGGAAACGCCGCGAGTACGATCGCGGGATCGATGCCCGGGAATACTGGAAAGAATTCGCCGAATACATCGGTCGCGATTTCGACGATGCGCTGCTGAACGAAATGATACGGCGCGAGATCGATTTCTGGACCGTCTTCGATATGCGCGTGCTGAATTGGACAAAGGACCTGCGACGCGCGGGCCTCAAGACCAGTATCCTTTCGAACCTGCCGCGTACGCTCGGCGAAAGACTGCGCGCCGAGCAGGGTTTCCTCGATCACTTTGACCAGGTGACGTTCTCCTATGAGCTCGGCGTGATCAAGCCCGAGGCCGAGATTTACCACGACGCGATCCGCGGCCTGGGCGTCGAACCCGTCGAAGCATTGTTCCTGGACGATCGTCCGGAGAACGTGGAAGGCGGCCGCGCCGCCGGTATCCATGCGGAAATCTTCACCACATGGGAAGAGTTTCTGGAACGCGATCGCGCGCGCTACGGCCTGCCGGAACCGCGCGAATAAATCGCGGTTCGGCACCCTGATACAATCCGGGTAGGACCTACGGCCTCATGACTTATCCTTCCGGTCTTCCTCATACCCTTGGCAGTCTTCGTGCTTCCAACAAATATCAAGATACGCGCAGTGTTAAAGACGAACTGCGCGAGAACCTAATCTGCAAGCTGGAAAAAAAGCAGGCGCTCTTTCCCGGCATCGTGGGCTACGAAGACACGGTGGCGCCGCAGGTGGTGAACGCGGTGCTCTCCAAGCACAACTTCATCCTGCTCGGCTTGCGCGGGCAGGCCAAGACTCGCTTGATCCGCATGCTCACGACGCTGCTCGATGAGTACGTGCCCTACATCGCGGGATGCGAGATCCACGACCATCCGTTCTCGCCCATCTGCAAGCCTTGCCGGACGCTGGTGCATGAGCGCGGCGATGCCACGCCCATCGCATGGCTGGGCCGCGAAGAACGCTACGTGGAGAAGCTCGCGACGCCGGACGTGACCATCGCAGACATGATCGGCGACATCGATCCCATCAAGGCCGCGCGCACCGGCGAGACCATGGGCAGCGAATTGACGGTGCACTACGGACTGCTGCCGCGCGCCAACCGCGGCATCTTCGCCATCAACGAACTGCCGGATCTGGCGGGCAAGATCCAGGTGGGGCTGTTCAACATCATGCAGGAAGGCGACGTGCAGATTAAGGGCTATCCGGTGCGCCTGCCGCTCGACCTGATGCTCGCGTTCACGGCTAACCCGGAAGATTACACCGCGCGCGGCAAGATCATCACGCCCCTCAAGGACCGCATCGGCAGCGAAATCCGCACGCACTATCCGGCCACGCTCGAACACGGGATCGAAATCACAGAGCAGGAATCGTGGACCGAGCGGAAGTCGCCGGCGGAGTTGCGCATTCCGGATTACATTCGCGAGGTCATCGAACAGATCGCCTTCTCGGCGCGGGAAGACAAGCGCGTGGATAAACGCTCGGGCGTGAGCCAGCGCCTGCCGATATCGGTGCTCGAAAATGTGACTTCGAATGCCGAGCGCCGCGCGCTGATGGCGGGCGAATCGGTCGCGGTGCCGCGCGTGCTGGACGTGTATGCCGGGCTGCCCTCGATCACCGGGAAGCTGGAGCTGGAATACGAGGGTGAACTGAAGGGCGGTGACGCGGTGGCGCGCGAATTGATTCGCTTGGCCGTCGGCAAAGTCTTCAATACCTATTTCGAAGGCGAGAATCTCAACAACGTGGTCCAATGGTTCGAGCTGGGCGGAACGTTGAAGCTGGATGAAGGAGTGACTTCGGCGCAAATGGTCCAACAGTTGTCGGGAATTCAGGGCCTGATGGAAAAGACCAAACGCCTGGGCTTGGGTGCGAGCGAACCGGACGCGGTGCGAGCCGCTGCCGGCGAATTTATTCTGGAAGGCCTGTATGCGCATAAGCGCATCAGCCGCAATGAAGAGACGGGCTTCACGGCCGGCGAACGCCGCCGCGAGCCACCCGAAGAGGGCAAAGCGAAACCCAAAAGGCAATATCAGTGAAGTCCATTCGCTATGGGCGCTACACCGGGGAGGACTTCGGCCTCAGCACTGAAGATCTGCTCAAAGCCCTGGCGGATTTCTTTCTCAACAGCGGGTTTGATAACCCGTACATGCGCTTCAGCGAGTTCAATCAGCACACGCTCGAAGACCTGAAGCGCGCGCTCGAAAATGCGATTTTGAACGGCGAGATGTTCGACCCGGAGCGCGCCGAGCAGATCCGCAAGCAACTGGAGAACATGTCGGGCGAGGAGATCGATCAGCTTCTGAACCGCTTGGTGCAGAAGCTGGTGGACGAAGGCTACATCAACACCGAGCCGCAGAATGGCGGACCGGGCGGGGAAGGCGATGGAGAAGTTGAAGTCCAGATCACCGACAAGAGCATCGACTTCCTGGGCTACAAGACGCTGAAAGATCTGCTGGGGTCCCTGGGGCGTTCGAGCTTCGGCGCGCACGACACGCGCGACATGGCCACGGGTGTCGAGGCGAGCGGCGCCTCGAAGGTGTACGAATTCGGCGATTCGATGAACCTGGACGTGAACACCACGCTGTTCTCCGCGCTCAGCCGTGAGGGGCTGAAGCTGCCGATCAACCTGGAGTATCGCGACCTCCACGTGCACCAATCCGAGTATCAGAGTTCGTGTGCTACGGTGTTGATGCTCGACTGCAGCCACAGCATGATCCTCTATGGTGAAGACCGCTTCACGCCCGCGAAGAAAGTGGCGATGGCGTTGGCGCATCTGATCCGCACGCAATACCCTGGCGATTCGCTGCGCTGCGTGCTGTTCCACGATTCGGCCGAGGAACTGCGCATTGAGGATCTGGCGCGCGTGCAGGTGGGCCCCTATTACACCAACACGCGCGACGGCCTGATTCTTGCGCAGCGGCTGCTGGCGCAAGAAAAGAAAGACATGAAGCAGATCATCATGATCACGGACGGCAAGCCCAGCGCGCTGACGCTGGAAGACGGGCGCATTTATAAGAACGCGTTTGGCCTCGACCCGCTGGTGATCAGCCGCACGCTGGAGGAAGTCAGCCGCTGCAAGCGCCAGGGGATTCTGATCAACACCTTCATGCTCGCGAGCGATTACGGGCTGGTGAACTTCATCCAGAAGGTGACCGAGCTCTGCCGCGGAAAGGCGTACTTCACGACGCCCTACACGCTCGGGCAGTATCTGTTGATGGACTACATGAATCGCAAGACGCGCACGATTCATTAGCGGCGCCGCAGGCCGAAACCTTTGGCCCGCCCCTGTTAGGCGCCCCAACTTCGCCGCAATCACTCACCGAGCAGTTCGAAATACCGCTCCCGAGACATCCCAGCGGTTCGCAGATTGTTTTTGATAATGAATATCGGAATCACTACTGGCCGGATGACGCCGGGTTTAGCCATTACCATGTGGTCGCCTTCGATGCGGACACAAACAAAACCCGCCGCCTCGAAAACCTTGACAAGCTGCTTGCAGGAAACAGGCCTCAGCTTAGGCATGCGTCAGCGGAAGCGGGAGTGACATACGCTGTACGATGATGACTTTTGGAGGGGCGAACTTTTTGTCTGCCCTTGCTGTAGCCGGCTTCTTCGAGGATCTGTTCCAACGTGCCCATCTTCTCGGCTTCTTCCAGAAACAGTCGCACAGCCTCTTTTAGATTGCGGATCGCCTTGTCCTGTGACCCGGCGCAGGACGAAATATCCAGTTCGATCGCGGGCGCCACGTAGGTCCGCCCGTCTTTGAAAATACGAGTTGTAAACTGAATTTCCATATGCGGAGTCGGCTGTCTGCGTCCAATCGTAGCATTGCCTACGCCGCTGCCGGCTCACGCTGCCTTCGCAGCGCGCGGAATCCCGAGAGCCGACCCACTCAAGCGGCCACCACGATTGTGAAGTCTTGATTTCCCGCCACTGGCGGCAGGGATAGGGCGCCCTCGCGCTCGCGCCGCGCCTCAATCAATCGGCGGGCGACGTCGCGGGCAATCTCCAAAGTCTCGGCCACGGTTCGGCCTTGCGCAACTAGCCCGGGCAGTTGTTCAGAGGTTGCTAGAAAAACACCCTCAGGCAATAACTCCACGTGAATTTGCACAGCGACTTGAGTCCAATCGTAGCATTGCCTATGCCGCCACCAGCTCACTCTGCGCCCGCAACGCCTTGCTCCACTCCCGCAGTCCCATCAGGCACAGCAGGAAAAATACGAAGTACAGACCGGAGGTCAGCCACAGGTGTTTATAGATGTAGAGCGGGATGTAAATCACGTCGGCCACGATCCAGATCCACCAGGATTCCAGATATTTCTTCGCCTGGCCATATATGGCGGCGAGTGAAAGAGCCGTGGTGAAGCCGTCCCAGCCGGGCACGGTGGAATCGGTGAAGCGGCGCAGGAAGAGAGCGAGTGCGAAGGCCGCAGCGATGGTCGCAGGCGTCAGCCAGGTCCAAGTACTACGCTGGGTTCGCGTAACGCTCATCTCGGGACGCGCTCCGGGATGCGCCCAGGTCCACCACCCATAGATCCCCAGCGTGATGTAAACCAGCTGCAACCCAGCATCGCCATAGAGGCCCGCCGTGACGAATACCGCAACATAGAAAGCGTTATTGGCCAGCCCGACCGGCCAGTTCCAGATGTTCTGCCGGGCCAGCAGCCACACGTTGACCACGCCGGTGAGAAATCCTAGTATCTCAATGGGAGACATCCTCACTTGAGGATCGCAGATCAGTGGCCGAAAAGACCTTCCACCGCGCCGATCACGGTGCAGATGACAATATGCGCGAAGAGGCCATAGTGAATCCAATGGCGGGTGTAGCGGCAGACGAGTTTAACGTCGTTCGCGGAAAAGGTCCGGCGCGCCGCACGAATCGACCTTCGCAGTAATACGCGAAAACGCCGCTTGGGGAAGTAAATCCAGCCAAGCGTATAACGGAGTGGCAGAGTGAGGTCGCTCATCGGCAAGGTCTACTTTGCCGCATGAATAGACCTTAGTACCAATAGGCTAGAGCGCCGATTTTAGGATAGTACTGAACAGGAAAGTTTTGGTACGAGGGATGGTACAACGAGGGGTAGAAAACAAAAAACCCCTCTGTTGCAACTTGCCCAGACGATCAAACAAGCGGCGGAAACTTTCGGACAACTACTTCCCGCAAGCACACAGCAAAAATACCGCTTATCTCTCGTCTGCACCCGTTGCAAGCAGAGGGCAGGTGTTCAAGAGTTACTGCATCAATTCGTTTTGTAGGGTAGCACGCATATCGCCAGCGCCGCTACCGTGTGGTTTCAAGCACATAAAGCCCTTCCTGGCGCTCGGCATTGGGTGGGGCTGCCCCAGGGGTGTGTCGCTATGACACAATTGGGCCTTGGTGCGGATTCCACTCGCTCATCCTGCTGCTCGCGGCCCCCCTTTTCGCCCAAAGCGATGAGTTTCGGGTGTATACCGACGCGCCGCGGCTGTTGCTGACTCCCCAGCGCCTGCGCCTGCTGCAACGCGAGCGCCAACGCGATTCGCTGCGCTGGAACGTGCTGGATGCGCTGATTTCGGGCGGGGCCGTCCTGCCCGAACCGGGATTCGCCTGGGCCCTCTACTACCGGGCCACCGGAGACGTATCGTGGGGCAAGAAGGCAGTCGACTGGGCGCTAGGCGCGAACGGTACCGACCTGCGGCAGATCGCTCTGGTCTTCGATTGGTGCGGCCCCGCGATGACCGCCGAGCAGAGTACGAGCTTGGCCGCGAAGCTACAGCGCGGGCTGTCGGCGACAGGCTCAAACCGACATGCGGCAACAGCGCTCGCGGGTGTTCGCGGCGATCGCGCTGGCGGATCGCCTTCCCGATCGCGGCGAGTCCGTGCTGAAGCCCCTGGTGGAGCAATGGTGGCGCGGCGATATCGCCAAGAAGCTCAAGGCCGGGACGCCCGCCATTCCGCGGGATCAGACTTATGCGCTGCATGGAATTGCTGCACGCCGTGCGCGACAGCCTGAACATCGACTTGCGCGAAGACGCGCCGGATTATTTCAAGTCGCTCCCGACCGATCACCTGGAAGGCCACTACCCCGCCCCCTATCCGACCCCCGAAAACGACTTCCGCATACCGGTCTATATCCGCGACGGCGAGCCCGACCTCACCGATGCGGCCTTATCGCGCGCCGCCGAGTTCGCCATGGTGGCCTACGACAGCAACGCCCTCGAAAACCAATACCTGCAAGGATGGCTGATGCAGGACCGCTTCCTGATGCGCGGCGGCTTCGGCGTCCCGTATGAATTTCTGTGGGCCAATCCGTATCAGCCGGGCTTGAGTTATTTTCGGATGCCGCTGGTGTATCACGATGCGCTCAGCGGCCACTTCTTCGCGCGTACCAGTTGGGACGAGGACGCAACCTGGCTGGGCTACTTCGACGGACACCTGCAAGTTTTCAACGACGGCAAGATCGAGACGCTGAAGGCCGGCGCCGCCACCGAGCCGGTGCATGTGGGCGAAGCCGTCATCCTAAGCGCGCGCGCCAAAGACGCCACCCGTTTTCGTGCCGACTCCGAGGCAGTGTTCGTGCTGAATCTCACGCCGCACGCCCATTACGACGTCGAGATCGACGACCAGGAATTGCGCGAAGGAGAGACCGACAGCGGAGGCACCATGGTGCTCACGCTACCGGAGGGAATCGAGACCGGCATCAGAGTGAAGCAGCGCGCGCGAGTAATTATTAGAGCGGCCGATCCGGCGTAGCAATCGAGCGCCACATATGCGCCACGGGACTATTGTCGAATCCCAAGCCCTCTTTCGGCTGCTTGAAGTGGCGTCCGATGATGTCGGTGAATTCCTCAAGCTGCGGATTCACGCCCGGGCTCAAACGAATACAGATCGTTCACCGTCACCATGCGGGTTTCGAAATACCACTTGTGATTGCGAACCATCTGGTAGGCGGCTTCGATGTAAGGCTCCGGTTTATAATCCTCGCCAAAAAACATGCGATAGATTTCCGGGTACTCGTAGCCATACTGCTTGTCCTCGTAAAATCGCAGAGCCTGATGATAGCGGATGGCGAAAGCGACTTTCTCGGAAACATACGGCTCGTAAAGCTGCGCGCTCCACCAGCCGTGGTCGACTTTGATCAATTCCTGAATCGTGTCGTGGAGCAGGCAGGCCAGTACAATCTCTTCCGACAGCCCATTCTTCATCGCCAGATTCGCGCTTTGCAGCACGTGATTGCCGGTGAAAGTGAAGCGGTGCTTGAAGTAATCGGCCAGCGTCGGCTGGGCCGGCATCGCAGGAAGCTTCTTCACATTGCCGCTGTGCGATAGAAACAGGTTGCCCACGCCACGGCGATAGGAACGGGTTTCAATCTGCGCTTCCACTTCAGCCATGGTCGGATACTTGCCCGAGGCATCCAGCACGATCCCCGGCTCATTCAAACCTTTCAGAGCGAGGCCGAACTTCTGCTCGTTCAACCCCTTCATCATGAAATCTTCGATCGCGTCCGCTTTGGCTTCGGGGTTCATGGAATCCACCGCGGCGCGGCCGCCCAGGCTCGCGACAAAGGATGATTTATCGATTTCCATGGATACTCGCTCCCTGATTTAATTCTAGCCCCAGTCGCCTATTTCATGCTCTGCAGATAAGCCATCAGATTAGCCACATCTCCAGCAGAGTAATTTTCCAGGAGCGCGCCGTGCCGTTGGCGGGCAGCGGCAGTCTTGGTATCATTCAGCCGGTCAACTTCCACGACGGCGCAGCCTCCAGTGCCTGAGGTTTCAGGATCTGTGCCTTCAAAGCAGCAGCATCGTACTTCTTGGCAATGCCGCCAATGCCACCGTGGCATGGCACGAACTGCATTTCTGCTCAAAATACGCTTTCCCCGCCGCGGCCTGTCCCGGACCGGGGTCCTTGGCTTCCATCACTTCCTTGTAGCGCCCCTGTTGGCGTCCATAATGTATCCATCGCACCAAATCCGCGATCTGCTGGTCGCTCAAATCGGAAAATTGCGGCATCGGAGACAACTTCGCAGTCTGCGGAATTCCGCGGCGCAACAGCGGGCCGATCACGTTGCCGTTGTCATCGCTACCGACCAAGCGCGAGTGCATCAGATCCGTGGCCTCGCCGCGCGCCACTAGATACAGGCCATGGCAGTAGCTGCATCCGAACAATACGTACGTCTCTTTGCTGTGCTGCATGACCGGATCCGCCATCGGAGGGCCGATATAGTTGATGTCATAGCCGGGTCTCGCCGGCGCCTGGGCTGCGGCAGAACCCGCCGCTAAGATCAGTCCGCAAAAAAGCAAGTAGAGGTATTGGCTGATGCTGCATCTTCTTTCTTCCTAGGCCAAGGCCCGCTTGCAATAGTCAAACATCAACTGCACTTCGTCGACTGCCGTGCGCAGGGTTCCGTGCTCGAACTCCAGAAGCGCGGTGATGGGCCACTGGTTGTCGCGGATCAGCCGCAGAATCTCGATAATCGGCGCGTCGCCCTCGCCGAACGGCGTGCTGCGCCCGTTGTTCTTCCGGCGGTCCCCAAGATGAACGGCGGACACGCGCGCATGGTGTCTTTCGAGGAACCCCAGGCAGTCGCCATTTCCGGCCGTGAAGTGGCGAACGTCCAGAGTCGCCGTGAAGTCGGGCGAATACGCCAAGGCCCTTCACAATACTCGCCTCGTTGCTGAACGCATCCGGGTCCGACAGATTGTCGTGGTTATGCAGACTCGCATACATCCCGTGCTTACCCGGGAAAGCACTCAGCCGATGCGCCACGGCCAATCCGTAGGAGCCAACGATGCCCTTCGCTCCAATCGCCTTGGCCCCTTCGAACGTCGCATCGATCTCCGCATCGGTGAAGCTGTCGCCTACGTTCACGTAGACCGTGCAAATGGTAATCCCGTTGTCGTCAAATTCCTTCTTGATGTCGCGGAAGTAGCCCGCAGGGGGGTTCAACCGCCAGTTTCGCAACTTCTCGCGCGCCTCTTCCGCGCTCACGCCGGGACCAGCAAAATTGGGCTCATACCAGACCGCATGCAGCTCGACCATGCCGAGGCCATTCTGCACCAGCCGCTGGATCAAAATCGGACGGTTCTCCCGATTCATCGCAAGATCGTGATAGCAGAAGGGCTGCAGACCAAACTGCACACCATTGATATAAGATCGATTGGGCTTACCCGCCGTTTGCGCCATGGCGCGTCGAGTTCAGCCCAGCCAAGCTCGGAACGCCTGCCAAAGCAAGTTTGCCAAAATCCCGCCGTGTCAAAATCATAATCTCTTCCTCTATTCGAAAAAACAATTAGAGCACCTTGCGAGCGGACCACGCATAAAGGCTGGACAGTAGTGGATCAGTTCGGCGCGCTGGCGATCTGCGCCAGCACGGCCTCGGCGTCGGCTGCCGTGAACTCCTGCGTCTTCACGGAATGATTCATGGAACAGAACTTCGGCCCGCACATCGAGCAGAAGGCGGCGTCCTTGAATCCTTCTTCCGGCAAGGTCTCGTCGTGGTAGGCGCGGGCGGTCTCGGGGTCGAGCGAAAGCTCGAACTGCTTCTTCCAATCGAAAGCAAAACGGGCGCGGGATAGCTCGTCGTCGCGATCGCGCGCGCCGGGACGATGGCGCGCGATATCGGCCGCGTGCGCCGCGATCTTATAAGCGATCAAACCCTGCTTGACGTCTTCGAGATTGGGCAGTCCCAAGTGCTCCTTAGGCGTCACGTAGCACAGCATCGACGCACCGTGCCAGCCGATCATCGCCGCGCCGATGGCGGATGTGATGTGGTCGTAGCCGGGCGCGAAATCGGTCACCAGCGGCCCGAGAGTATAGAAAGGCGCTTCGTAGCACATTTCTTTCTCTTTTTCGACCTGCATCTGTATTTGATCCAATGGGATATGACCAGGACCCTCGATCATCACTTGAACATCATGCTTCCAGGCGATCTTGGTCAGCTCACCCAGCGTCTTCAGTTCGGCGAACTGAGCTGCGTCGCTGGCATCGGCCAGCGATCCGGGACGCAGCCCGTCACCCAGGGAGAAACTCACGTCGTACTTCTGGAAGATCTTGCAGATGTCTTCGAAATATTCGTAGAGCAGATTCTGGCGATGGTTCTTGACCATCCACTCCGCCAGAATCGCGCCGCCCCGGCTGACGATACCGGTAACGCGGCGAGTCGTCAGCGGAATGTATTGCACCAGGACGCCCGCGTGGATGGTCATATAATCCACACCCTGCTGGGCCTGCTCCTCGATCACTTCGAGCATCACCTGGATGTTCAGGTCCTCCACGCGGCGCACGCGCGCCAGCGCCTCGTAAATCGGCACCGTGCCGATAGGCACCGGCGATTCCTCGATGATGGCTTTGCGGATGCGCGGGATGTCGCCGCCAGTGGATAAATCCATCACGGTATCGGCTCCGTAGCGCACCGAGTAGCGCAATTTGGCGAGTTCCGCTTCAATATCGGACGTGGTGGAGGAGTTGCCGATGTTGGCATTGATCTTGCAAAGCGACTCCACGCCGATGCACATGGGCTCCAGATTCGTGTGGTTGATGTTGGCGGGGATAATCATCCGTCCGCGAGCCACTTCCGACCGGACAAGCTCGGGCTCCAGGCGTTCGCGCTTCGCCACGTACTGCATTTCTTCCGTGATCCGCCCCTGCCGGGCGTAATAAATCTGCGTGCGAATCGGATCGCCGGCGCGGGACGCCACCCATGCTTGTCTCATACTGCCTTGATTATATGCGACCGCAGCATCGTGCGACCAGACCAGGAATGTCCGCGCAAAATGCATGGGTTTGAAATCCATCCTATGTCCATGGGAGTCTGGGTAATATACACTGAATCCACCCGATCAAAAGTTTTGATTGGATTCTAAACCGCAGGACGCCTTACGCTCAAAGCATGGCGGTCACTGAAATGGCATCGGAGAGTTCCAACGCGTCCGTGTTGCACCGCGTTAGCGGGATTGTAAGTTCCCCGCTTTCTTTAGATGAGATGTTGGGTGAGATCGTCGGACTGGCGGCTCGAGTGACCAGTTGCGACGCCTGCCTGGTTTATCTGGCGGAAGCGGACACGGGTGAGTTTGTGCTGCGGGCGTCGCTCCTGCCGCACGTTTCGGATTTAGGGAATTTACGCGTGAAGATGGGCGAGGGCGTGACGGGATGGGTGGCGGAACACCAGTCGCCGGTAGCGTTGAGTTCGAAGGCTGCTTCCGACCCGCGCTCGAAGATTTTCCCGACCCTCGTGGAAGATACTTATCAGGCATTTCTTTCGGTGCCTTTGGTGACGAAAGGCAAGGCCATCGGCGTCATCAATATTCATCATCGCGATAAGCATGAGCACGAGCCTGAAGAGATCGCGACCATCTCCTTCATCGGCGAGCAGATGGGCAGCGCGATCGCCAAGAGCATGCTGGAAGAGGAGAATGCGCGCCTCTCCGAGGAAACCGCGGAGATGAAGCGGCAACTGGAGACCCGCAAGTCGGTGGAGCGTGCCAAAGGCATCCTGCAGAAGCGCCACGCGCTATCGGAAGAAGAGGCTTATCTGCGCATGCGCAATGAAAGCCGCCGTTTGCGGCGCCCCATGAAGGACCTGGCGGACGCCATCATTCTCTCGGAAGAATTGAGCCGCAAGGACAGCAGCGCGCCGGCCTAGGGCTTGGCTGCGGAACTGCAGTTGGATCTTGCGGACCAGCGGCTGTCTGCCGCTTTAATCTTGTGCGAGGCAGCGCGCCAACTGAGCGGTATGGTCCGTGCTTCTGAATACGCCGCACACCGGCAATCCGGTTCGCTGCTCGGCTTCGGCCGTCGTGATGCCGCCGGGCGCGGGCACTAACAGCAACCCGCACGGCTCCTCCCGTTGCAGCGAGCGAAGCACGTATTGGAGCCATGCTGCCTGAGCGCACGCATCCTCAATCGACACGCGGTCGGTCGCGGATACTACGAAGATGGCTTCGGAAACTCTGATCGCTTCGCGGGCTTCCGCTGGGCCGGCATCCGCCAGATCCATGCATGTGATCGATGGCATCGGATCCTTTTCAGCGCTCAAAAAATTGGCCAGCCGGACGGTGCGGTGGTCGCCCGCATCGGCCAGGAAATCTCGCACAGCCTCCGAGAGCTTGCCGACGGCCTGACGCGACACGCTACGGGCGCCATCCGCGCCGCCAGCTGGCACAAAGGAATAGACCGCAGCGGCTGGCGCCTCCGCCCTCACCGCCCAATCTACTGGGGAAATGGATTGTGATGCTATCACGCCTTCTAGATTGCAAGCGGCGTGCCAAGCATCGCTGTGGTGCAGAATCAGGGGCTTCGCTCCAGAACCCGAGAGGCACATGAGACGATGTGTCCTTCAGGGGAGACAGCTTGGCGCAAGACTATAATCGCGGAACAGTTGGCGGGAACCCGCGCCGAGGCACCCAAGAGACAGCGCCGACGAGGCCCAGGTGCGGACGAGAGGTGAGCGCTAGCGGCCGCCCATCTCGCGTTTCATGATCGCGGCGTTGTTCGATGCCTGGGTTTGCATGGGGCCGGCGATGCCGGCTGCCTTCTCGGTGTACTGCAGGCCGGTCGCCATCTTAGCCTTATCGGTGGTCAGCTTGCCCATCTGATAGTTGGCAACGCCCAGGTAGTAGTAAATGTAGCTGGTCGAACCGCCGCCCACCAGAGGCAACGCGGCCTTCAAGTTACGATCCGCGTCGGCATAGCGGTTCTGCCCGGCTTGAATAATTCCGGCGGACATATACGCGTTCCCCAACATGTCATTCCGGACTTTCTGCCAGTCGGCGTCGCTCATTCCTTCCGGCTTTTTCTTCCTCCCCATCACTCCGATCAGGCGATTGGCTGCCGTCAGGGCTGGGCCGGGAGCGCTCCAATTCCGCGCCACTGCATCCAGCGCATATTCGTTTTCCGGACGCCCCACCAGGATCTTGCTGGCCGCCGCGTTGGCTTTAGCCGGACTCTGCTTGCTCAGCGCCGCCAAATACTGCGCGGTAGCGATGTCGATCTGCTCGCTCTTGGGATCCTGCGCGATCAGCACCTCTGTCAAATCGATAGTGATCGCCGGATCCCCCGCCTGGGTGGCCGAAACCGCAAGGGAATATTCGACGTAATCCTGGACTTCCTTGGCGAACTGCTGCCGGCTTTTCCAGCCTTCCACCTCACCCGCATCGGCGGGCTGTTTTTCCTTGGCAAGAGCTTCGGCCTCTTTCGCCGTCTCCGCCGCCAAGGTTTTCACTTGAGCGTAGTCCTTCTTTTCGAAGGCGTCCTTGAGCGCCTTGTAAGAATCGTTGAGGTCGGCCGACCAGACCAAACCACTGAACGCCAGTAAACCGATCACAGCCAATCGCATGTTTCAAACGCCTCCACAAGAAGTTGATTATACAGGACTGGCGGGCCGCGCGCGACCAATCGGGCAGATCGGGTGTCATCCCGCCAAACAGGGCGGGTTGCTGTGCCCCGGCCATGCGAAAGTAAGAAGGTGCCCGGCGATCCCCTTTTTTGTGATGTCAGCTTGCCGGTACCGCTCGACCAGGCGTTCACCTACCGCATGCCTGAAACCTTACGCCACCGGGTGCAGGCCGGCTGCCGGGTGCTGGCGCCACTGGGAACCCGTACCCTCACGGGCCTGGTCCTAAAGACCCACACCGATCCGCCGCACGGTCCGGCGCGCGAGATCCTGCGTTTGCTGGACGAAGAACCTGCCCTGGGTGACGAGTTACTTCAACTAGGAAAGTGGGTCGCCGAATTTTACTGTGCTCCGCTGGGTGAGACCCTGCGCGCCATGACGCCGCTGGCGGGCGAGATCCGCCGGGGCAAAGTCTATTCGCTAACCACATCGGGGCGCGATGTCGCACGGCAGTTGCACCTGGACTCGGATGGTGACGACGATCCGGCGGCGACGGCCCTGCGCCTGCTAGACACCCGCCCGCTATCGGCGTCCTACCTCAAACAGAAAATTCAGAACGCCGCGACCGTTTTGAAGGCGCTCGAGAAGAAGGGATTCGTTGTGGCAGAAGACGTGGCCGCGGAGCGCGATCCCCTGCGTGCCTCGGCGGCGCGGCTGCGGATCGAGTTTGTGGCGCGAGCGGAGAAGCTCCCCAAAGCCGAGCGCGAGCTGCTTTCCTATCTGGAACTGCATCCCGGATCGCACAACGTGGCGGATCTCGAAGCCTTCGTCGCCAAAGCCAGCACAGCCGCCCGAGCGCTGGCGCGCCGCGAATTGGTGCGTCTGACGATCGAGCCGATGGCCGAAGTCCACGGGCCAATTCGCACGCCGCACGCCTTGAATCCGCACCAGCAAGCGGCGTTCGACTGTATCCGCGGCGCTCTTGACCGCAAACACTACCACACGTTTCTGTTGCAGGGCGTCACCGGATCGGGCAAGACCGAGGTTTATCTCAAAGCCATCGAGGCCGCGCTGGCATTGGGCCGCAGCGCGCTGATGCTGGTTCCGGAGATCGGGCTCACGCCCGCGGTCGCCGGCCAGTTCTACCAGCGGTTCCCGGGACGCGTGGCGATCTTGCACTCGGCGTTTCAGGACAGCGAGCGCGCCCAGGAATGGCGGCGTATCCGCTCGGGCGAAGCGGCTGTGGTGGTGGCCACGCGCTCCGGAGTGTTCGCGCCGGTGAGCAATCTCGGCCTCATCATCGTCGACGAAGAGCACGACCAGAGCTATAAGCAACAGGAGACGCCGCGCTATCATGGCCGCGATGTGGCGGTGATGCGCGCGCTGCACGCCCGGGCTGTGGTGGTTCTCGGCTCCGCGACGCCCAGTCTGGAATCGCGCTACAACAGCGAATCGGGCAAGTACACTTTGCTCGAATTGCCGCAGCGCATCGAGCGCCGTCCTATGCCGGATGTGCACTTGATCGATATGCGCCAGGAGTTTTTGGAGACCCGCAAGCACGCCACCTTTTCGCGCGCGCTGATCGACGCGGTAACGGCGCGCCTCGAAAACGGCGAGCAATCCATGCTGCTGCTCAACCGGCGCGGATTCTCCAGTTTCGTCGCCTGCCGCGCGTGCGGCGCGCGCGTCGAGTGCGCCAACTGCTCTGTCACGCTGACCTTTCACCGCCGCGACCGGCGCATGTTGTGCCACTACTGCAACTATTCCGAGCGTGTCCCGGAGCGCTGCCCGAAGTGCGACAGTGAATACATTCAGTTCATGGGGCTGGGCTCGGAGCGAGTCGAAGCCGAATTAAACGGCGCGTTTCCCAAGGCCCGCATCGCACGGCTGGACCGTGACGCGATCAACGGCAAGCGGGATTACGAGACGATTCTCGCTGGCTTTCGCGACGGCGACTACGACATCCTGGTAGGGACGCAGATGATCGCCAAGGGCCACGACATTCCGAACGTCACGCTGGTGGGCATCGTGAGCGCCGATATAGGCCTCGGACTGCCGGATTTCCGCGCCGCTGAACGCACCTTCCAGTTGCTCACGCAGGCGGGCGGACGCGCCGGCCGCGGCGAGACTCCGGGAATCGTGCTGATCCAGACCATCAACCCCGATCATTACGCCATCCAGTGCGCCGCAGCGCAGGATTACCGTGCCTTCTATCAAAAAGAACTACAGTTCCGCCGGGCGCTCAGTTACCCGCCCTTTACCGCACTGGCGAATGTCATTGTGCAAGGTCGCAACGAAGAGGAAGCACTTTCCCGCAGCGCCGCATTGGGACGGCTGCTGCAGCCGGCTCCCGAAGGCGTGCGAGTGATGGGGCCGGCGGCGGCGGCGCTCGCGCGCATCAAGAACGAATATCGTTTTCAAATGCTGCTCAAAGCGGCCACGCGCAAACGCCTGAATCAGGTCCTGGGCGACCTGCGGCGCTTCACCGCAGCCGAAAAATGGAGCGCCACGGCGCTGGTGATCGACGTCGATCCCATGACGTTGTTGTGAAGGCATCAGATGACGGCAGAAGATGACAGCAAACCAGAACAGCATGAATGACTTCGCGGTCATCGACGACAACCTGCGCGCCGCCATGCGCTTTTTCGGCTACGCCACCGGCACGGGGGAGATCGCTCCCCTGCCCGGAGGCATCGCTATGTATTCGGGACTCGAGTACGGAGTCTTCAACATCGCGATGCTGGACGGCCGCGTCTCTCAAGCAGGTATGACTTTGGAGCAGCGTCTGGTTGAGATCGGGCAGTATTTCAAGCCCAAGACCGGGCGATGGTCGCTGTGGTTATGCGACGATCTGTTGGACTATGCCACCCGGCGGCGCGCGCGGCAGGCGCTGGCCGACTTCGGGTTGCGCGCCATCTCGCACCCGCCCGGGATGATTGCCACCGCATTATTGCCGCCCGCTGGCTCCCTGCCCCCGGTGGACGTACTGCCGGTGAGCGATAAAGCGTCGCAAAACGCGTTCACCGAAATTACCTCGATCTGCTTTGAGATTCCCTTCACCGTCGCACAAGCGATTTACTCGCAAGATAACGCATGGCATGGGGAGTACCATGGCTTCGTGGCGCTGGCGGCAGGCCGCGTAGTGTCGATTTGCGCGGTGGTTGCCGCAGCGGAAGTGTTGGGAGTCTACTCGTTGGCTACCCATCCGGCGTACCGGCGGCTGGGCTACGGCGAAGCCACTATGCGCGCGGCCCTGGCGGAAATGCAGCGCCGGACCGGCCTGGAGCGCATTGTGCTGCAATCGACCGAGGCGGGCTATGCACTCTACCGGCGCATGGGCTTTCGCGACGCCACGCGCTTCAGCGTGTACCTGACCAAGTAAACCCCGCGGGAAAATCGGGCGAAGTAAAATCAAAGCAGGCGTATGTGGATTCTGTACCTGGCGTTGTTGGCGCAATCCGCGAACCTTCTGGATGATGGCAACAAGGCTCTTGACGCTAAGCAGTATGACCGCGCCCTGGAATTGTTCAGTCAGGCCGCCGCAGCCGATCCAAAAGACTACGCGGCGCATTTTCAACTCGCGCTGGCCTACAGCCTGCTCGGCCGCGACGGCGATGCCATTCCGCAATACAAAACCGCGCTGGAACTTCGCCCAGGCTTGTACGAGGCCGAATTAAATCTGGGACTGTCGCTGATGCGCGCCAACCATCCGGCAGAAGCCGTGGACCAGTTTAGAGCCGCGGCCGAACAGCGCCCCAAGGAGTTCCGTCCCGCACTGGGGCTGGCGCAAGCGCTCTACAACACGGACCGTTTCCCCGAAGCGGAAGCCGCCTATCAAAAGGCGGTGGCGCTAGACTCGCGATCGGCCGCGGCGGAATCTGGGCTGGCGATGTCTTTAATCCGGCAAAAGCGCGCCGACGATGCCGCTCCGCACGTGCAACAGGCGTTTGTACTGGACCGCTCCTACCGTGCCGGGTTCATTGCGCTGGCTGAGTTATACGAATCCACGGGACGCGCCGCCGAAGCGATTCCGCTGTATCGTTTATTCCCCGACAATCCCGAAGCGCTGGAGCGGCTGGGCTTGCTGTTGGCGGCCTCCGGCAATCTGGCGGAAGCGATTCCAGCCATGGAAACGCTAATGGAAAAGATGCCGACCGGCACCCGTCGGATGGCGCTCGCGAGGGTTTACGTCGAAAATAAACAGTTGGATAAAGCGCAAGCCTTGCTGCAGCCGGCAGTGCAGTTGTCGCCCAACGACTTCGACTTGCGCCTGTTCTATGGCCGTGTGCTGCGCGATCAGCGCAAGTTTCCCGAGGCGGCGGCGGAATTCAGCGCGGCTGCGGCCATCGATCCCAAGTCGGTCGTGGCACTGAACGAACTCGCCAGTGCGTTGGTGATCGCCCAAGAGTACCCACAGGCGCTGACTGCCTTCGACCGCATTCGAGCATTGAACGCCGAGATCCCCGGGAATTTCTTCTTCCGCGCGCTGGCGCATGACCGCTTGCACCAACGCCCGGAAGCCCTGGAGAATTACACTAAGTTCCTGGCAACCAGCGGCGGCAAATTTCCGGATCAGGAATTTCAGGCGCGGCAGCGGTCGCGGACGCTGGCAATGGAATTGAGGAGAAGCGGTAAATGACCGGGCGAATGCGGCGAATGAATATCGGGCTTGCGCTACTCTGGTCGTTCTCTGCCGCAAGCCTGTGGGCGATCGACCTGGCCTCGGTTCAACAAGAGCCCAATCTCGAAAAGCGCAACCAATTGGCGATCGAGTGTGCCAATTCCGCGCTGGACGCGGCGCGCACCGCGTACAAGGCTAATGATCTGGATAAAACCCGAACGTCACTGGACGAAGTGGGCGAGGCGGTGACTCTGGCCTACGATTCGCTGAAACAAACCGGCAAGGAAGCGCGGCGCGATCCGAAATTCTTCAAACGGACAGAACTGGCGACCCGTCAGATGTTGCGGCGGATTGAAGGAATGGCCGAGGGAATGAATTTCGAAGACCGCTCGCTCGTCGATAAGCTGCGAGAGCGCGTGACTGCGATCCACGAGAACCTCTTGCAGGACATCATGGCAAAGAAGAAGTAACGCCCAAAAGGTAAACCCAGGAGACCCGGCCATGCGAAATCTAATCCTCACATTGATGGCGTCGCTTCTGATGTTGCCGCTGGCGGCTCAGCAGCGCGATTTTCTGACGCCCGACGAAACCGACCAGTTGCGCGAAGTGCAGGAGCCAAACGAGCGCCTGGGGCTCTACTCGAAATGGGCCCTGCTGCGGCTGGATGAGATCGAGCAGATGATCGCCAGCAATAAAGCCGGGCGAGCGGCTTTCATACACGATTTGCTGGAAGACTACGGCCACATCATCGACGCGATGGACGCCGTAGCTGACGACGCGCTACGGCGGAAGATTTCAATTGACGCCGGCGTCACTGCCTTAACCGTCTCCGAGAAAGACATGGTGACACGCCTGCAAAAGATTCGGGAAGCGAAACCGAAGGACCTCGCGCGCTATGAATTTGCGCTTAACGATGCCATTGACACCACCCAGGACAGCCTCGAACTGAACCAGGCCGACCTGCCGGGCCGCGCGGCATCGGTGGCGGCGAAAGAGGCCAAGGAGAAAGAAGAGCGCCTGGCCACTATGACACCCGCCGAGGTAAAGGAGCGCAAAGCTGAGGAGAAGAAGACTGCTCCGCCCAAAAAGAAGGCCCCCACGCTCATGCGGCCCGGCGAGAAGCTTCCAGATAGCGCGAAATAGTTCATGATAGATCCTGTCTGCGGGATGAAGGTGCAGCCCGACTCCGCGGCGGCCAGCGAAACGCACGCCGGACAAACTTATTACTTCTGCTGTAAGGGCTGCGCGGCGAAATTCCGCGCTGATCCCGCGAAATACCTCGCGCCCAAACCGATTCAGATCAATGCGCCAAGCCTGGTTCAGATCGGGCAAGCGGCGGCCAAGGAAGTGACGTTTAAAGATCCGGTTTGCGGTATGAATGTGAAGCCCGAATCCGCGGCCGGCAAGGAAACCTACCAAGAGCAGACGTATTATTTCTGCAGCCCGGGATGCGCCGCGAAGTTCCACGCCGACCCGGCCAAATATCTTGCTCCGCAGACGTTCCAAACTGCGCCGCCACTGGCGGCCAGCAAATATACCTGCCCGATGCATCCGCGAGATCATCCGCGATAAGCCCGGAAGCTGTCCGTCTGCGGCATGGCGTTGGAGCCGATGGTCCCGTCGATCGACGGAAGGTCGAGAACCCCGAGCTGATCGATATGCGGCGGCGCTTTTGGGTGTGTCTGGCTTTGACCGTTCCGATTTTCATCTCCGCCATGGGAATGAGCATGAACCACAGCCGCGCCCTATTCGAAATGGCGTTGGCCACGCCGGTGGTGCTGTGGGGTGGATGGCCGTTTTTCGTGCGCGCATGGGAATCGATCCTCAGCCGCAATCTGAATATGTTCACGCTGATCGGAATGGGCACCGGAGTCGCGTATTTCTACAGCTTGGCGGCGGCTTTCTTCCCGGGTCTGTTCTTGGGTTCGTTTGGTAGTAACGCGGGCCACGTTCCCGTGTACTTCGAGGCTGCCGCCGTGATCGTGACGCTGGTCTTGCTGGGACAAGTGCTGGAACTGAAAGCACGTAGCCAGACGGGCGCGGCGATTCAGGCACTCCTGGGCCTGGCGCCCAAGACCGCGCGGCGAGTCGGCGAAGATGGCTCGGAGGCGGATGTTCCGCTAGAGCAGGTGCATGTCGGCGACCGGCTGCGGGTCCGTCCGGGCGAGAAGATTCCGGTGGATGGCGTGGTGCTCGAAGGCGCCAGTTCGGTTGACGAATCCATGATCTCGGGCGAAGCGATCCCCGTCGAAAAACAAGCGGGCGCGCGAGCTCACCGGCGCTACCGTGAACGGCACGGGCTCACTCATCATGCGAGCGGAACGGGTCGGCTCGGAAACGCTGCTGGCGCAGATCGTGCGCATGGTTTCCGAGGCACAGCGCAGCCGCGCACCGATTCAAAAGTTTGCCGATGTAGTGGCCGGGTACTTTGTGCCCATCGTGGTAGGCGCGGCGGCGGTCACATTCGCCGTGTGGGCGTTGGCTGGGCCGCAGCCTCGCCTGGCGTACGCGCTGGTCAACGCTGTGGCGGTCCTGATCATTGCGTGCCCGTGCGCACTAGGCCTGGCGACTCCCATGTCGATCATGGTCGCGATGGGCAAGGGCGCAACCAGCGGCATCCTGTTCAAGAATGCCGAAGCGATCGAGGTGCTGCGCAAGGTAGATACCTTGGTGGTCGATAAGACCGGCACGCTGACGGAAGGAAAACCCAAGTTGGTGAGCGTGAAGCCGGCTGCCGGCTACGATGAACCCGGGCTGCTGCGGCTCGCCGCCAGTCTGGAGCGCGGGAGCGAACATCCGCTGGCGAGCGCCATTGTGCGGGGAGCCGAAGCGCGCGGACTGACGCTGGCAACCGCTAATGATTTTGAGTCAGTAACGGGAATGGGCGTCCGCGCTACCGTTGACGGCGTGAAAGTCATCGTGGGAAACCGCAAGCTGATGGAAGATTCGGGCGTTGACCTTACCGCCGTGGCCGCCGAACGTTGACGCTGTGATGTTCGTCGCGGTGAGCGGCAAGTTCGCGGGCTTGATCACCGTGGCCGATCCTATTAAAGAAACTACTCCCGAGGCGATTCGCAAACTGCACGAGGAAGGCATCCGCATCGTGATGCTGACCGGCGACAGCCGCACCAAGGCGGAAGCAGTAGCGAAATCGCTGGGATCGACGAAGTGATCGCCGAAGTGCTGCCGCAAGACAAGATTGCTCACGTAAAGCGGCTACAGCAGGAGGGCCGCTTTGTGGCAATGGCCGGCGACGGGATCAACGACGCTCCGGCGCTGGCGCAGGCGCAGGTAGGAATCGCGATGGGCACCGGAACCGATGTCGCCATGGAGAGCGCAGGCGTGACGCTGGTAAAAGGCGATCTGCGCGGAATCGTGCGCGCGCGGGCGCTGAGCCGCGCGACCATGCGCAACATCAAACAGAATCTGTTCTGGGCGTTCGTCTACAATTCACTGGGCGTTCCCGTCGCCGCCGGAGTCTTGTACCCGTTCTTCGGAATCCTGCTAAGCCCGATGATCGCCGCCGCCGCGATGAGCTTCAGTTCGGTATCGGTAGTTGGGAACGCACTGCGGCTGCGAAACGTGCGGCTGTAGCTCTTCTATTCGGTCAAGCGCTTTAACGCCGCCATCGCCGGCGCGTCCAATAGCCAGTCGCCATCGCCGCCGTTCTGGTTGAAATACAGGAATCCCGCCAGATGGTATTTTTTCGCCCCTGCAAACGTGTCTGCGATGAACTGAGCCTTGTTCTGAACCGTGGCTTCGGAGAGAATCCACAGCGGCTTGTGATATTGGCTTAGGGTTTGGAGCGCGCTGCCAAAGACCTGATCCCAGGTATCGGTACCGAGGTTAGTTCCGTTCACTCCGATTACGTCGACGAAATTGTCCCCCGGATAATAGCTAGTGAGCGAATTGGCGGCGCTCTCGGGAACAGAACGACGGCTCACGCTGTAGGCGAATTTAAGGTTGGGCGCGATCGGCTTGATGATGTTCTCTTCATGCTGAAAAGCCGCAATCGCTTTGTCCGGCGAGTTATCCCTTACCGCCCCGGACCACATATTCGAATTGCCGTTTACCTCTTCGTTCAAGGCCAGGATGATTTGCCCGCTGTACTTCGCGGCGCCTTGCGCGAAGAACTTCAAGTCTGCATCCTGCGAGCCGTCTAGAATCGCGTCATCATCCACCGGAATTTCAAGGAAGATGGCAAGATTGCCGGCGAAGCCCCTCGGAAACCCGTCGGTCACGTTGATGAAGATCATCTGCCAGGGCGGCGTCCTGCCTAGCTTTTCTGCAAACTCGCGCATGCCTTCCTGCGTGTTGCCGGAGTACGCGCCCCACTCGACGCCGGCCGATTGGGTCTGTGCCGCCGCGTAAACACTCAGGAACGCGATGAGTAGTTTTTTCATTCGGCTTGCCGGTCCTCTAGCGCTTCCGCGAACCCTGCGCGTCTGAGATTCCAGCGATGGTATAGCAGGCGTCCCACGGAAGTTCTTCCCATTTGCCCGGCGCCCGCTTCTCGAATACTTTCCACTGATGAAACCCACAGAGGCTGCCGCAATATGCCGAAATGGCGGTCAACGCCAAGGTTCCCGGTGGATTGAAGTACACATCGGAGAGTCTAAACAGATCCGTCACGCCCTGAAACCGCGGGTTCGGAACGATCTTGCCGGGGCGGGACAAAGAACGCTCTCTTATGAACTCGCTGACTTCGTTCGCGTTCAGCAATACGTAAGGCTTGCCGATTGCGAACGCCGGTTTGAGTTCCCGCATGGCGGACTTGCGGCGTTCGTAGTCCACCAGCACATCCTTGAAATCAGCCTGACGCTCCTTCGGCGGGCTCACACACGGCTGTTCCGGGATGCCCGGAACCGTGGTCGCGGCGATAAGATACCGCTCGTTGTGGTCCGGCCCATGGCTGGTCTGAGGATTCGACAACAAGAGCGAGTAGATCGCGTAAACATCTTTCTCCCGCGTGGAATCGGCCGAATTGGCTTCCTTCTGGAAGCCCGGCGCGATCGTGCAAATCGTCACCAGTAAGTATGCAACTCGGAATATAGGGCGCCTCCCGTAAACCTTGTCTCTAGCGTTTCCGCAACCCCGACGCATCGACGCCATCGCCTAGCTTTTTCATCCATTGGTGCTGGATCGCGAGCAGCGAATCGCGCTTCAATTGCTGGGCGGAAACGCTGGCGAGGTTGGTCAGCTCGTATGGATCGTCCGCCAAGTTGAAGAGGTGTGTAACCGTGCCTTCCAGGTCGACCACCAGCTTGTCGTAGCCCCGCACCAGCATGCGCCATTCGTCTTTGCGGGCGAGGCGGCCTTCGGCGTAGACGGCGTCAGGGCGTTCGCCAGGATGGCCCGCGAGCAGCGCCGAAAGATCGCGGCCCTGGACCGACTCAGGAATGGCGGCCCCGCACCACTTGAGCAGCGTCGGCATGATGTCGACCTGCGAAACAAGCATGTCGTTCTGCGCGGCGCCGCCGAGCACGCGGGGATATCGGATCGCCAACGGAATGCGAATCGATTCTTCGTAGACGTAGTCATCGCCCTGGCCCGTGTGGGAACCAAATTGCTCGCCGTGATTGGAGGTGAAGATGACGATGGTGTCTGTGGCGATGCCATTAGCGTTGCCGCGCAACGGGCGGTCAAGTGCTTCCAGCACCACGCCGATGTCGCGGTCGCGGGTGCGGGCGCGGGCATAGAACACCGCCAGATCCTCGCGGGCCCGCGATTGCTCTTCCTTCGGAACGTTTTCACGCACATGAATCAGGCCTGGGTTCTCGCGCTCCATCAGGCCGTTGCCAATGTTCTCCATGCTCCAATCGAGGAAGAACGGCTCGGGGTCGGGCGAGTGAACGAAGGGGATGATTTGATCCGCATCGCGTGTCTTGAATGTTCCAATGCGGTAACCGGCGCCGCGCAGCACGGTGGCGAGCGTAGGAAGATCATTGAGAGGCGGCACATCGTCGGAGGCCACAGATATGTTCAGGCCGGTTAAGGCGTGAGGGAACACCCCCTTGAGCAAACACTGACGCGGCCGGTCGAAACGCGAATAGCAGGCGTAGGCCCGCGAAAACGTCGTAGCTTGAGCAGCAAACCGGGCAAGGTTGGGGGCGATCACGTCCGGATCGCCGGCCCACGGAACGGCCTGCGCCCTCCAGGCGCCGCCGTCGATCAGGACGATATTGGGTTTGCGGTCCGCTGCGCTAAGGACGCGCGAGGCGGCAAGCACGACGGGCGTGGCAATGAAGGAGCGCCTGCTGATTCCGCGTTGCAACCCTAGAGCCATCATAACCGGGATATCGGCTGTTTTTTTGGAAAGCTCCGGCCGGCTACCAGGCGCTCGATGCGCCGCCGGCTACACCCAAGTCTTCTCCACCGGCATGCCCTGCTCGCAGAGTTCGCAGGACTTCGCGTCTTTGTAGTAAGTCGCGTCGAGGTGTGCCAGAGAATAAAAGGGCAAAGCACCGAAGGTCGCTGCGCCTGGCTCGGGCTGGTGGATCAAGACGGCAATGGCGACCACATCCCCGCCGCGGTCTTCGACCAACTTCTTGAGATCCGTCATTTTCGAGCCTGTGCGGAGAATGTCATCCACCAGCAGAACCTTCTCGCCGGGCGTGATCTCCAGAAACTGACGGAAGCGCATCGAGTCGCCTGCGCCATCGCGCTCGGCCCAGTAAACCTGATGAGCGCGTAGGGCTTCGCACACGCCGTAGGCCACCGGCAGGCCACCGGTGGCAGGCGCGACGATCGATAGCTCCGGAATCATGGCGCGCAGATCGGCATGCGCGCGGATCAAGCGGCTCAGCCCCACGCTCAAGATCTTGGCGGATTGGTAATGCCGCATGGTGAGCGCCACCTGTAAATACTCATCGGTGTGGAGGCCGTTGGGATATTCGAAATGTCCTTTACGCAGTCCTCCGGTCTGCCGCAGCAGCTCCATTACTTCGGCTTGCGTGGGCACCAGATGCATGTCAGTGAGCTCCCCTGCCGCTCAGAACTTGCGGAATGGTCCGCAGCATAATCTTCCAGTCGAGCCCCAGCGACCACGTGTCGATATATTGCATGTCCATTCGCATCCAGGTGTCAAAGTCGATCCGATCGCGGCCGCTGAGCACCCACAGGCAGGTAAGCCCGGGCCGCATGCGCAGACGGCGGCGTTGCCATCGCTTATATTGTTCCACTTCCTCCGGCAGCGGCGGGCGCGGACCCACCAGGCTCATGTCGCCTTTGAGAACGTTCCACAACTGCGGCCATTCGTCGATGGAGAACTTGCGCAGCCAGCGGCCGACGGAGGTGAGGCGCGGGTCATCGTGGATCTTGAAAGCGGTGCTCTTGGAATTAAGGTGCTCGAGCGCGGCGCGTTGGGCCTCGGCATCCTCGCACATGGAGCGGAACTTATAGAACACGAAACGCCGGCCATTCAAACCGCAGCGGATCTGACGAAAGATGACGGGACCGGGCGAGGTCAAGCGGATCAGCAGCGCGACGAGCAGCATGATGGGGAATACCAGAATCAGGGCGGCTCCGGCCAGCAGAATATCGGTGGCGCGCTTGACGAGAAGGCGGATTTCATCATGGGGCGTCGCCGAAAATGTCAGCAGCGGCGAAGCACCCAAACGGTCGAGATAAACCTGGCTGTTGATATGCGGGAAAAAATCGACGGCCACGCGGGTGCGGATACCTTCTTCATCGCACAGCAGGAACACTTCTTCGAGCTCGGCGAGGCGGCGGCTGTCGACCGCGAATATGATTTCGTCGATCACGTGCTTCCGCAGCAGGTCGGGGAGCTGCGCGAAGGGCCGCACCGGATATTTGGCGGCGAGTTCCACTTCCTCGGGCGCGGCCTCGCCCGGCTCCGCCAAGAAGGCGCTGAGCTGGATGCCGAAGGGGGCGGCGTCTTCGATCTGGCGCCCCATGCGAAGGGCGGCTTCGCCGAGCCCGACCACCATGACATAACTGGGGACCCCGAACTCGCGGCGCATCATGCCCAGGATGCGGCTGGCGTTCAGACGGAACACGCACAGCAGGGCCCAGTTGAACCCGGCGAACATGGCAAGGAAAGAGCGGCTCAAGTCCAGGCGCAGCGCAAATTCAAACAGCACGATGGCGACGGCGCCCAGCAGGCACTGGCGGAAGGTGTCGCGCAGGATAATGCGGGGATGGGCGGCGTCAATGCGGTCATAGATCTGCCACCATGTGCCGATCGCGACCCACACGATCATGGACCCACCCAGCAATAGCACCTGTACCGGCGCGGCTAAATGAAAATCATGCTCCAGGGGAACGTGATCCAGAAGAACGCGCACGCGGTAAGCCAGTAGAAAGGCGAGGCCGGTTAAGAGAATATCGGATATCCCGAACAGCAGCCGGACTTTGCGATGGTGACCTCGAAACACGTGCGATGTCAGAATACCACTGGCGCGGGTGGGTTCGCCGCCGGTGTGAGAAAAATCAAGTACGCTCTCGCCACCGCACTGGATCGCGGCTGGCATGGAAACACGCGGTCACAAGCAAGGTGTCACCTTCAACGACGAAAAACAATGAGTACGGAAACCGGCGCAAAAGAGCGCGGCGCACGTTTTTGAAGACGATCGGCAATTGTTGCGGATTGGAGCCCAAGCGCCCGGTCAGAGAGTCAATCGCCCCGCGGAATTGTTGGCCTAGACCAGCGGCTTCGCCTTCATACCGTCCTGCGCTTCGATCACCTCCGCTCGTGCGGCCCGAGTGAAAGTAATCGTGAATACTACGGGGAACGCTGTTCTAGCTCAGCCTTCAATGCAGCCCAGGTTACACCTTCGCGGCGGTCTTGATCGAGCGAGGTGAGGCGGCGTTCAAGTTCGGCCTGCTGCGCATCGGTCAAGGGAAGTTGCTCCTGTTCGAGACTGTCCCAAAGCTGCGCAATCAGCGCCAGGCGCTCGGGCGGCGACAAACGGACAATCTCATCGGGCGTAAGCAGTTCCATGCTTTGAGAATACGCAACAACCTACGGTAAGGCAACGGGTGGTGCACCACCTTGTGTGTATGCTTCAACCTCCGGCAGAAGTTGGCGCTCGGGCAACGCCAAAACGGCGTTTCATGGCGCGCAAGATCTTCGGTGTCAGCCAAAAGAACGCCACCAGAAACAGAATTACGATCCCCAGCATCACCACCGGAAACCAAGCGATCAGGAAGCTCGACCCGACTGCGACCGCATCTTCCGCCAGGCTCAGGGCGATGTTCGAAAAAGGTTCGGGGCTCAGATTCGCCGTCGCGCGCATGGCGGCCTTGGTGCCGTGCGAACTGAAGGCCACGCCTCCGCCCACCAGGAGGGCGATGATCCGCACTGCGGGGTCGGCATGTGAAAACGCGGCTGAAGCCATGACCGCTCCAGCCGGAACGCGGATAAAGGTGTGGATGGCGTCCCAAACGCTGTCGACGGCCGGAATCTTGTCGGCGATAAACTCTACAACATACATACCTGCAGCCACACCGATCACCCACCCATTAGCGAGCACACCCAGTTCGCCCGGCAGGTGCACCAGGCCGAAGCGCTGCAACAATCCCAGAGTCGCCGCCGTGGCGTAGAGGTTGATTCCTGAAAGCCACGCCGATCCCATCGCCACTCCGAGCGTGCTCAGCCATTCCGCCATAACTAAAGAAACGAAGATTCAGGCGCCGAGGTTCGCTAGCTTACGAACCGCAGCATCACCAAGAGTATGACAGCGCCCACCACCGACGTCGCGAATCCGGCGGCGGTGTGAGTTACAGTAACTCCATAAACTCGTCCGTCGACAAGTTTGCATCCCTAAGGATGCCTCGGAGCAAGGCTTCCCTAATGGTCTTCCCTCGGTGAATTGGAACCACGGTTCTTGCTCTTGTGGCGGGTTGGATCAATATCAAGTGGCTGCCTTTTTGCCGATCCTCAACGAATCCCGAGCGCTTTAACGCCCGGACAGCTTGTCGCGCGGTCAGGGACGGCAGCTTAGACATTCATCAGGCGGGAACTGTCACTCGTCCCTGGAACGAGGGCCCTTCAACGGGAATGGCATCTCCGTGGGCTGCCAGGCTCTCCAGATAAACCGCGATGGCCTCTTTGACGTTGCGCTCCGTCTCTTCCATGGTTTCACCTTGTGTGTGGCAGCCTGGCAATGCCGGAACGAATGCCACATATCCGCCTTCAGGAGCCTTTTCGTAGAAGACCGAATAGGAGAAGGTCTTAGATTGCTGACTTTTCATCACCTTCATTGTAGAAGGTGGTCGTCGAATCGGCAAAGTCGTGTATGCTAGGTCCCGGGTGGAAGCGCTGGCGTCGCCGTTGGCAGCGCTGGCATGGGCAATTTCCGATTGCCGGTGGCTAGCGCGCTGCCAGGCGCGGCGTTCGAACTTTCCGCACCCTTGCCATGGAAACGGGTCCTCCGGCCCGCCGTTTTCGGCCGGTTCTAAGCCCATCATAATGACTCTCAGGGATTTCTCAAGAAACGCACCTACCTTTCCGCAGATCGAAATTTTGGCCGTTAGAACTTGAGAGAAGCCGGAGGATGTTGATTATGTCGATTACCACTGAAAGGAACCAGCCCATGACCATGAAAGATCTTCCACACCCCGGAGGCGTTGTGTTGCGCCAGTGCATCGAGCCTTTGGGCTTGACGATTACGGAAGCGGCCGAGGCCCTTGGCGTTACGCGCAACACGCTTTCTGAACTGGTAAACGGGAAGCGCGGCATATCTCCCGAAATGGCCGTGAGGCTGTCCAAGGTGTTT
The DNA here is from genome assembly GCA_963779075.1 of Bryobacterales bacterium. Taxonomy (GTDB): domain Bacteria; phylum Acidobacteriota; class Terriglobia; order Bryobacterales; family Bryobacteraceae; genus Palsa-187. The sequence continues at coordinate 506,243 of CAVZWS010000001.1, read as the reverse complement.
GGCACCGAAGACGGCGGGCTTGTGCAACAGGCTCAGTACGAACTCGCGCAAGTCCGCCGCGATCGCATAAAGCTGAAACGGCTACAACTGGCTTAGCGCCGTCGCATCTAGCAAAAGTCTTTTGCGCCACAATGAATAATGCCCCAATTCTTGGTCGCTCCTGGATGACAGTCCCTATCGCGCCTCAGCTAAATTGAAACTCGCAATAAACAGGCCTGCCGGACTATAAGCCGGTTTCTGTACCCTTCATTGCCGTGCAGTATGCGTAGCATAGCGCGACTGCGCCTCTGCCTTCCGCTCCTTCTTAGTGATGACGCAAACAGTGGCCATTCTGGCAAAGGATACAGGCTAACGAGTTCTCTTACTCGTCTGAGTACCGCGCAATATCGTCAACCGTCGGCAACATGTAGCCGTAGCCGGTGAAACCTGACTTAACGACCGGAATCGTGTAGCCATGGACGCTCAGCAAAGTCTGAACGTCGTCCAAAACATTGGCTGGAGCGTAAGGCGAGACAATTACGGTTTGCACGAGCGCTTTCAGATCTACTGGATACGACAAGCCGTGCGGCATAACGTGCGGGTAAGGATTCGATGGACTGTGCTCCAAATCCCACACAAGCGCTCTCACTTCTTTCTCGCGGACGAATTCCGGCCGCTTCGTGGTGATGAAGCGAAGGATGTTGAATCCCTCGTGCTTGAGGCTATACCGAACGTGGCCCACCATCGCCCGCGCGGGTATGACGTTCAGAGCTGCCTTCAACAACCCGCATTCAGATTTTACGGTGACTCCCTCACGTGCAAACTTCTCCCACAGATGCAACGACTCGTCGAGAGTCCAGCAAGAAATGAAACTACCTCGCCTGTCGTTCTTCAGGTTCTGCCAAGTGTCGTCAAATGCATGACCAGGCCCCATATTGGTGACCACGTCGCGAACGAACTGTTCCAGCGGTAGGCCTTCGTGCTCATCCCCAAGGAGATCCGACCGACAGAAGTAGAGGCTGCCAGACTCGACGAACCGCGTGAACGTCTTCATCTTCATAAAACGCCAGATAGGAACCCGGTCATCGAGCAGTTCAAAACCGGCTTGTGGATAGTGTTCGAGCGGCATCAAATTCCCTGAATTGCGAACGCTGCCCTGAGCTGGACAGCATTCCTCCGCGCGTCAAACTCAGCTTGAAATTTCGGATCTACGCATGCAAGGAATTCGTTCCATGCTGTGCAGAGCTCCTCGAAGATGGGTTGGTTAGCACGGCCATCCCAAGGTTCAGTATTATCCACGCGGCCAAAGCTCAAATGCATGAGCTGGCGATTCATGTGGTGGTGCCACTTCTCCCACACGTCTAGCTTTGGTCGGAAACGCTTGCCCACATAGTCCTTAGCCACGGCATCGCGCTGCAGCGGGTCCTTCATAGGACCTCGGTTGTTCTGAAAGAAATTGGCAAACTTGCGGCACTCGACCAAAAACGCCCGCTCCACAGCGTGGTTCAACGGTGCCGGCCTGTGCTCCGGCGTCGTGTAGATCTCGACCAGCTTCCCCCAGTCATGGACAATATGTTCAATCATCTCCAACTTGCGCTGTTCTGCCGGCGTCATTTCCTCCTCCATCGCCAAAGTCGTTCCACACCTGCACCAAGTTTTGAATCGCGTTCGGAAGCGGAACTATAAAACGGGCCTGCCGGACTATAAGCCGGTTTCTGTACCCTTCGTCACCGAAGAGCGGCAGCCATTCCTCTTGGCCGGGGATCTCTCCCCGGCTCCAGCGACCTACCCGGAAGTCGTAACGGAGCGGACCGCTCCTGCTCCCCTATTTGGTCTTGCTCCGCATGGGGTTTGCCCTGCCAGCCGCATTGCTGCGGCCGCGGTGCGCTCTTACCGCACCTTTTCACCCTTACCTGACAGTCGCCTGCCCGGCGGTATCGTTTTCTGTGGCACTATCCGTAAAGCCCGCTTTGAGCGAGCCCCCCCGGCCGTTAGCCGGCATGTTGCCCTATGGAGACCGGACTTTCCTCCCGCCCGCTTGGGTTTCCCCGCGCAGGCCAGCGGCTGCCCGTCCGGCAGGCCCGCATTCATTATCGGGGTTGGAATGGCCGAGGGGCAATCCGGAGCCGGGGAATTCCGGCCACCGCTATCGAAATCATCGAAGTATGACGAAACATGTTCATGCAATCTTTTATCTCTAAAGCGTCGGTGCATTCTGGAGATTCGACCGTTATTTGCAGATGAAGGTCGATATGAATGGCTGGGGTGGTTCGCATTCCGTAAGGTCACGCAACACCGATTGGTTCTACCGAAGGTAACAGGAGGGATACCTATGCTTCAACGATTAGCCGTTTTTTTGGCGCTGCCGATGCTCGCTGTCAGTCTTTTCGGGCAAGGGATTGACACCCAAGCCACCAAGGACGACTGGGAAGAGATCAATTTCGACTACAATTCCTCCGTCCTGGTCGACGGGTTTCCCAGCTTGCTGCGACTGAGTGAGTTGCTGCAGAAGAACTCCGGTTACAAAGTAAGAATTGAAGGGCACACCGACACCATCGGCGACACCAGCTACAACAACAAGCTGGGGTTGGCGCGAGCGAGCGCCGTGCGCGACTTCCTGGTGAAGTATGGCGCGCGCCCAGCGCAGATCGATGTGAGTTCGCGCGGCAAGCTGGATCCGAAATACGCCGGGCAGAAGGACGCGTATGTGCGCACCGACGAAGCGCGCTGGATGAACCGCCGCGTGGCGCTCACGGTCCTCGACGATCAGGGCCGCACGGTGGGCGCGGGGGGCGCGGGCGATGCGATTCGCGCGATGCAGCCGGCTGCCGGGACGGGCCTCGCGGATTGCTGCAGCGAAGTGCTCAAGCGCCTGGATAAACTCGACGCCATCGAGCGCATGTTGATGGATCTGGCGGACCAGAATAAGAAGCTGGCGGATGAGGTCGCGCGTTTGCGGCAGAATCAAGACAGCATGGCAGGGCGCATAAACCAGCCGCCTCCGCCCGCACCTCCAGCGCCGCCGACTACCAGTGAGGTGGCCACTGCCGTAACCGACGCCATGGCGAAGAAGCAGTTGCCGAAGTTCCAGCTATTGGGCATGAACGTCGGTGCAAATAGTGACGGCAATGCGAGCTTCACCGGCAAGGGCCGCTACTTCGCGCCGTTCGGGAACAACTACGCGTTCCAGTCCGAAGGTGAATACTTCTACAGCACAGGCCAGCGCGAGGGCCAGTTCGACTTCGGGCTGGTGGACCGTATCAACCGTTTCCAGGCGGGCTTGTTCGGAAGCTTCAAGCATGTCAATCTGACCGGCGATCAAACCGGCGGCACTTTGGGCCAAGGCGCGCTGACCATGGAATACCTGTTCAAATGGGGCAAAATCGGCGTTTTCGGAACCAAAGCGTTCCTCGACGACGCGCTGGTGAACAGCGCCAATGTGATGACTCCCTCCGGCGCGTTGCTGAACAATTTGTTCGTCGAACGTTACCTGCGCGTGGTGGATCAGGCCGGGATGAGCGGTACATTCGCGTTGTTCGGCAAGAACTACGCCGAAGGGAATCTTGGATATTTGCGCAGCACCACCGCCGGGGACCGTGTCGGCGGCACGCTGCGGCTGATCTTCCCGGTGACCAATAAGATCGCGTTTACGCTCGAAGGGGGCATGAACGAGACGCTGCTCGGCCCCGGCAATAACGGACGCGTGGTGGCCGGCGTGCAATTCGGCAATACGCTCCGGCCAACGGATTACCTGGAATCCAAGCACCCGGTTCCGGCGCAGATCCCACGCCTGCGTTATGAAGTGTTGACGCGGACGGTGCGCAAGGGCAACGCGGCGCCGGTCGCCGACGCCGGACCGAACCAGATCCTGCCGGGCGCGCAAACCGTGACGCTGGACGGGTCGGCTTCCTACGATCCTGATGGCGATCCCATCACGTTCCAGTGGGCGCAGGAGTCGGGGCCCGGCGTAGGGCTTTCAGCGCCCACCGCCAAGGTAACCACTTTCGCCGCCGCTACGGGGCAGAATTACAGCTTCCGTCTGACGGTAAAGGACTCTTATGGCGCGCTGGGCATCGCGCGAGTGAGCATTACCGCGGGGACTCCGGCGTCTTCGGCGCCCCTGATCGTCAACTTCACGGCGAATCCAACCAGCATCAACGCCGGACAGTCGTCCACATTGAGCTGGCAGGTGACGAATGCCGACAACGTCGTCATCACCAGTTTGGGCTCCGTGGCGCTTAGCGGTTCGCAAGCGGTGACGCCGGCGGCCACTACCACCTACATCCTGACGGCAACGCATGGCTCGCAAACGGCCACCGCGCAAGCGACCGTTACCGTCAATTCGGGAGGCGGCCTGCCGGTGATCGTCAGCTTCGCGCCGAATCCGGCAACGATCGACTTCGGGCAGAGTTCGTCGCTTCAATGGGTGGTGCAAAACGCCACCACAGTGACCATCGACAACTCAATCGGGACTGTGGGCCTTACCGGCTCGCACTCGATTTCGCCGGCGGCGACCACCAATTATACGATCACGGCTTCTAATGCCAACGGAACGGTGACCGCGACCACCACGCTGACGGTGATGGGATCGGTGAAGATCCTGTCGTTCACCGCAACGCCTTCTACGGTCGCTTCGGGCGCCGTAAGCGTTCTGGTCTGCGAGACGGCGGGCGCCGCACACATCCGAATTGCCGGGGTCGACTTCAGTAACACCAATGACGCGGTGGCGTCGGTCCACGTGATCCAGACGACCACTTACACGTGCACGGCCACCGGGTCGGATGGTCAGACCGCCACAGCCCAAACCACCGTGACCGTGGCCGGGCCGATCGATCCGGCATTACCGAAGCAGTGATCCGCTAGTGAAAAAGGGCAGGTCCGATAAATCCGGCCTGCCCTGTTTTCTTAAGTATGTGAAGGAACGGACTACTCGGTATCGCGAGTCCGCTTTTTACGGTTGCGTTTGCGCGCCAGCGCTTCCTTGGTGCGCTTCTTCTCACCCGGTTTCAAGTAGAACGAATGCCGCTTGATTTCCTTGATGATGTCCTCAGTCTGCACCTTGCGCTTAAAACGCCGGAGCGCGCTCTCCAGGGTTTCTCCATCCTGGACGTGTACTTCAGCCAATCGTAATTCACCTGCCTCTCGGATCGGGTACGAAGTCCCAGGATAGCAGGTGCGGGAGATTTGCAGCTCCGGTCATAGGTACGAAGGTCAAGTCCACACGCACTACGGAGTTCGCGAAGACCCCTCAGGGCATCTGGGGACGTGCAGTATCGAGGATCTTCGCAACCCAATCGGCGTGGGGGAGGCCGCAACCCGAAAGCGTCTTAAGTTCTCTGTCCACGTCATACTCCACGCGCCTTATGACTGGCCTTGACTCATCCAGCAAGAGGTAAGCAGCGCGGCGATCACCATCGTAAGAGAGACTCACGCTGCCCGCGTTCGCAATGGTCATGGCTGAAACCGTCCGAATATATGAACAATGAATATGTCCATAGACAGCGACCTGCTGGCCGAGCGGTCCGTAAACCAATTCCCGTTCAGCATCACTCACCTTCGACGTGGGCGCGCGCCAAAGGTCCTCGGGGCTGGCGTGAATGAGCGCCATAGGACCACGAACCTGAATAGGAGGAAGGCGGCGCAGCCACGCAAGCCTCTCTTCTCCCAGCTTCTCGCGAGTCGCCACCGCCATCTCCTGAATTGCAGTCAAAAAGGGTTGCACCTGGGGGGACTGAATCGCAAACTCTTCGAGCGAATCGGGTCGGGCGAGCATTTCATCGGTATTCCCCATCACGCCTTGCCAGCCCAAATCGCGAACACGATCCACGATCTCCGCGGGACTTGCTCCGCTGTCAGCCAGATCGCCACCGTGGAGGATCAAGTCCGGAGCGGTTTGCCGCAAATCCGCCAGAACTGCTTCAAACGCCGTTAGGTTGCCGTGGACGTCAGATACGATTGCGAGGCGCATCACAACTCTCCCGGCAGTTACGTCCGGCCGAACCGGTAAATTCCGGCCTGTCTTGACTTTATCTTCCCTTGCTCAACTTGCGGAAGTATTCAGCCACCGCGTCGGTATAACCGGGCGCCACACGGTCGCCGGCGCCGCTGCGCACCTGGCCCGAGTCCAGGTCCGCTGAAGAACGGCGCAACTGGACTTCGAGCGCTTCGAGCTTCGGCAGAATCTCGCGGGCGATGCGGGCTTCGAGCTCCGCCGACGCCGTGCTGCCTACGCTAAGGCGCGAAAGATCGCGGCTCAGGTCCTGGACCTCTTTGCTCAGATCCGGGTCGCCCTGGACGCGATCGCGCAGGTCATTCATCTGCGCCTGGGCATCGCGCACCAGGTTGCCGGGCTCGATGGGAGCGGTGCCGTTAGGCTCGTAAATCCCTTCGGGCTGGAAACGGCCCAAGCTGCCATAGCCGCCGTTCATGCGCCCACCGTAGCTGCCGACTCCATTCTGCGGAGAGCCACCCTGCGGACCGCCGCCGCCCCGCGCGTTACCCTGCTGGCCTTGACTGCCCTGTTGACCCTGGCCATTCTGTGCCCTGGCCGCCCTGCTTGCCTTGGCCGCCCTGCTTACCCTGGCCATCCTTACCCTGACCATCCTTACCCTGGCCGTCTGGGCCATTCTGCTGGCCCAGGCCTCGCTGTTGCGCCATCTGCTGCATCTGCTCGCGGAGGCGCTCCAGGCGCGCCAATTCCTGCTCCAGCCCCCCACCCTTGCCATCGCCCTGCTGCGCGTTGGGATTTACCGCCGCCTGCGCGGCTTTCAGATCGCGGCTCAATTGCTCGAGCGACTGGGTGATGGGCGCTTCGCGCGGCACCATCAAGCTGGCCCTGACCTTCACGAATGTAACGCGCGGAGTATTGCATGCGCAGTTTGGTTTCGTTCTGCTGGATATCGCTCAAGCCATCGCGCACGCGCGCCGAGGCCGACGGCTGCGTGCCGGCGAGATCGCGCGCGGCCTTCTGCATGTCGCGTTCGAGCTGGTCGACCGCCTGGGCCATCTTGTCCTTCTCTTCGGCAAGTTGGCGGACCTGGGAGCCATTTCTACCGCCCTGCTGCGCCCCATCGCCAAAGGTTTGCCGCAAGCGCTGCTCGAAGTCCTTCTGCTCATCCTTGAGACCTTCGGCGCGCTGCGCCAAATCGTCGACTTGCGAGGATGCCTGCTGCTGGCGCATGCCGTTCATCATGCGTTGCGCTTCCGCCAGACGTTCGGCGGCGCGGCGCGCTTCGGCCTGGGTGCCCGCTGACCCCTGCTCGCCGGATTGTTGGGCTGACTGCTGGGCCGAGCGCATATCGTTCAGCGCCTGATTGACGCGATCCAGAGCCTGCTGCAGTTGCTGCTGGTTCTGCTGATTTTGCTGGCGCTGCTGATTGCGGCTCTGCTGGCTGCTTTGCTGTCCGGACTGCCCGGAGGCCTCTCCCGACTGGCTTTGTTGCTGGCCGGATGAAGACGACTGCTTGCCTTGCCCTTGCTGACCTTGGCCGCTCTTCGACAATTGCTCCATCTGCTTGCGCAGCTCTTCCGCTTCGCGGCGCAACATTTCCTGCTGCCAGCGCTGTTCGAAGGATTGTTGCTTGTTCTGATTCTGCTGTTCGGCGAGCTCTTTCTGCCGCCGCGCGAGATCGCTCAGCCGCTGCAGCGCTTCATCGGCTTCTTTCTGGCGCTGCTCGGCGGAATTGCCGCCATTCTGGCCGGTCTCATACTGATTCTTTTCGCGATCCAACTCCAGGTCGAACATGCTGGAGAGATCGCGGCCGGCGTTCTGCCCGCCACCTCCGCCGCCACCGCTGCCAAAGGCGACCTGAATGTCGCGGAAGGTGGCTTCAGCCCGCAGCAGGTGCTGCAAAGCCTTCTGCTCGGGGACTAGCGCGTCCTTCCAGTTCTGGCCTTTAAGCTTCTCTGACGCCGGATCCATTTCGGCCGCGGCGGCTTCCAGATCCTTCACGAAATTTTGGAACTCCTGATTGGCTCCCGCCAACTGGCGGCTGCGCGAACGTTGCGCCAGGGACTGCGCCTGTTCTTTTAACTTAGTCTGCACTTCAGCAAGAAACCGCGCGTTCTCGGCGGCCTTATCCTTGGCGTTGCCGCGAAGCTCGTTCCAGGTAGCGGCAATGATTTCCTTCTGCCGCTGGGAAATTTCACTGCCGTCGTCTCCGCCTCCGCCGCCCCCCATGCCGCCGCTCTGCTGCGATTGCGAATAGTTGCGTTCAAACGGCTCAGCCTGAACGAACAACATGTCGGTGCGCGAAGTGACGTGCGCGTCCTTGGCTGTGGCGTACAAGCGCGATCACGTCGCCCGGCTCCATCTTATAGTCTTCGAGCGCGATCAGCGTCTTGCCGGAGGCATTCTGCACGCCCTTGGAATTGGGTATGGGAACAACTTTTTCCGCGCCGCCGTTGACGGAATAGTGCAGCTCGACGCCCTGCAGCGCGAAGTCGTCATTGGCTTCGACAGTTACGCCCACTTCCTCGATGGGGTTGACGCGGGCATCCGAACCGGGATGCACGATCTTCACGGTGGGCGCGCCATCCACGCGGGCTTCGATGAAATAATCCTCGCTCAAGCGAACGCTTTCACCCTGCTCCTTGGCCGCGAAATGAAACACGCCATCCTTCTGTATGGGGACCTTCGCGGTGAGCGTGACATCACTGTTCGATTCGAGGGCGATATGCGATCCATCGTCCACCTCGATGAGGCCGTTGCTAAGCGGACGGTCGGTAGTCACGGTGAGTTCGGCAATGGTGCCTGCAACCGCGCGCAGATCGCCTCCGGGATCCTCAACGACAGCTTTCGATCCCAACCAACTGGGGTAGTGATAGGTGACCTTTATATGCTTGATGCCGGGCAGATCGACTACGTCGAGCTTGTAGGTCTGCGACTTCACGCCGGAGGCTTCGACGTAGTATTCGACCGGCTCCGGCACGCCTGCAAATAGAAACTCATAAGAGGTGCCGTTGCGCGGCACCATCTGCGCTTCTTCCCACTTAGCGGTGCTCGCGTATTTAGCGAACAGGCGGACCTGGGGCGCTTCAAAAGTGAGCTGCGCGGTGATCACCTGATCCGACCTGCGGCGGATCAGCTTATTCCCGGGCTGCACGGTGATGTCGTAGAACTTCACGCTGCCGGCTTTGGGCGCTCCGGCCCACAGCAAGGATGCGCCGTAGCCGAGGAATCCCGGACCCGCCAGGATCAGCCACAACAACACCGCCCCCGCAGCACCCGCGGAAGTCGCCAGCGCGAAAATCGACTTGCGAGGCGCGACCAGTTCGGGCTGGGTGCGCTCGGCCACCGACATCGTGTCCATGGCCAGCAGGTCCAGCATGGGATCGCGCTTTTCGCTGCGTTCCACATAGGTGAGCAGGCGTTCCTGGAATTCAGGGAATGAAGTTTCCGCGCGGCCGGCGGCCTTGCGGCGGTTCAGATGCATCAGCGGGATCACCAGCGCGAAACCCACAGCGGCAGCTAGCGCGACAAACAGCACCACGCGCGCGACGGTCATGCTGGTGGAGGAAAAAGCCAGCGCGTTGGTGATCAGCACCAGCGCGAGGGTTGCTCCCAGCGCCACGCCCGCGGCGACCGCGGCGCCCTTTGGACACCGCCAGCCAGCGCATGCGCTTCTCGAGACCCTGGAGATACTGATTCAGTTGGTCGCGCGTGTTCATGCCGCCTCCCGTTTCAACGCTTCCCGCTGCGGGGCCGAGGCGCGCAAGAATCCATCCGCGACCACCGATTCGGCTACCGCTACTCCTAACAATAACAATAAAATATAGGGCCACAGACCCCACGGTTCCTCGGCCCCGCCCGCGGCGCCCGGACCACCGCCGCCCGGCGTCGGATCGCTGCTGCCGGTTCCCTTCCACAGGTCCAGCGTCTCGGCCGGAATCGGCGCCAGGTCGGATTCCCTGCGATCCGCGTGAACCGCCACCAGGCTGCGGCGGCCCGCCGCGGTCTTGATCTCGAAAAAGCCTTCGCGATCCAGCGCGAAGTTGTGGGCCTTGGTCGACTCTTCGAGGGACAACATGCGCTTGCCGTCGGGGCCCAGCACTTCGGCAGCCGCGCCCTTGCCGTCTCCGGCGCGCAGCTCCACATAAGAATCGACCGGGAGATTCACCGGCTGTTCTGCTCCGCCGCCACCCAGATAGAGCGCAGACTGCGCCACGAACGGCACCCACGAGGCGTGAATCGGCAGATCGTTCAGGACATTGTCGAAGGTAGACGTGAAGGCCAGCACTTTGCCTTCGCCGATGGCGCGTTCGAGGACCAGCGGCGTGCCGTCGTTCAGCTTCGCCAGCACCCGCGATTTCGCAGTGCCGACGTGGATGGCTTGATAAAACTTGACGCCGTTGAAGCGATCGACACTGCGCAGCGCCGGATGGCCGGAGTCGATATCCGTCACCGTAAGGAACAAGCCGCCCTCGCGTCCCGCGTAACTCGAAGCCTGGATGCTTTCATCGAGTACCGGCACGCGCGGCAATACCGCGGAGCCGGGGCCCAGCACCACCAGCGCGGAACCGCCGGCGTTCACGTAATGGTTCAGAGAGCTTTCCAGATTCTGGGGAACGCTGGAGAGATCGTTCAACACCACGAAAGCGAAGGTCGAAAGATTCGCGTTAGCCGCTAAATCGGGGTGCAGCGATTCCAATTGGAATCCGCCATCGCCGGAGGCATCCAGCGCGGTGCGGAAGTAGGTTTCGGCGCGCGGGCGGCGTCCGTCGTCGATAAACAGAACCTTGCGCGGATCGGCGCGCTCGGTCGAGAAATAATAATGGTCGTCGCCCGGCAGGGAATCGGATGCATCAATGCGCACTTCGCCTTTACTGAAACCGTAAGGCGCGTCAAGACCTAGAAACTCGACTGGCACGCGTCCATTCTCGGGCACGTCCACGCTTTTGCTCTGGAGCTCGCGGCCGTTCAGCAGTAGCGTCACAGTGCGTTTCGCAGCGGGCGTGCCGAAGCCGGCGACGGTAGCTTGGATTTTGACGCGCTTGGGATCGAAGACGCGGCGGGGCGAGACTACATTTTCGACGGTCCAATTCTTAGCCGCGCCCCCGACGGAATGAAACACCAGTGTGGTCGCGGGCGCCAGGCGCAGGTCGGCGAAGCCCGGCGGCATGGCGGATTTCTGCAAGTCGCTGGCGAGATGAACTTCGATCGGCATCTTCTGGGCTTCGCTGAGGGTGCGCAGGTAGCGCGCCAATTCACCAAACGACGCGCGGCTGTCGCCAGGCTCGACGGCTGCCACGGCGGCGCGCAGCGCGGCAGAATCGGTCGTGACTTGGGTCAGGGCCTGGACTTGTCCGGCGAGGGCGATCACTTGGGCCTGGTCGCCCGGCCGGAGACTGCCGAGCACCTGCATGGCCTGATTCTTCGCGCGATCCAGCCGGTCACCGTCGCGCATGCTGAAGGAGCGATCGATGGCCACTACCGTCAGCTTCTTGCCATTGGACACGGCGGCGGAGCGGCGGATGAAGGGGCTGGCGAACAGCAGAGCCAGCAGCAAGATCATCAACGTGCGCAGAACGAACAGCAATATATGATCCAGCCGGCGATGCTTCACCGAACTTGTCTCGCGAAACTCGAAGAACATCAGCGACGGAAACAGCTTGGGGTCGGTCTTGTGGCGCTTGAGAAGGTGCAGCCAGATGGGCAACCCCACCGCTACAGCGCCAGCCAAAAACCAGGGCGTGAAAAAACCCATTACATCCGACCTTTACGAATCGCCAGATACTCGCGCAGCGCTGCATCCAGGGGACGGCTGGTATCGATCAAGAAATAATCCAGGCCCGCGCCTTTGGCTCTCGACCGTATGTCTTCCAGATGCGCGTCGATCTTGGCCGGGTATTCCTTGCGCCGCGTACTCCGGCGAAACTTCGAGAGTGGCGCCGGATTCCAGATCTTCGAGCAGCGCAGGGTCGCGGAATTTCGGGGCCGGATCTCTTCCGGATCGAGCACATGGAACAGCACCACTTCATTTCCGTGAAAGCGCAGGGGCGCGATGGTATTCACTACGTTCTCGGGCGACTCCCAGAAATCCGAGATCACGGCAATCAGCCCGCGCCGATGCAGAAATTCGCGCACATGCGAAAACGGCTTCTCGTAGTCGGTACGATTGCCGACTTCGGCTTTTTCCACCGCGTGCAGCAGGCGCGCGAGTTGTCCCTGGCGCGTGGAGGGAGGAATGAAATTCCGCACTTCGTCATCGAAAACGATCAGGCCCGCCGCGTCGCGCTGCATCTTCGCCAGGTAGGCCATGGAGGCCGTGAGATAGCGCGCGTATTCCAGCTTGTCGATCTTGTGCGACGTGAATTTCATCGACCGGCTGCAATCCAGCAGAATCGTCAACTGGCAGTTCGTCTCGCCGCGATAGCGCTTGAGATAGGCCCGCTCGGTGCGCGCAAAAACGTTCCAGTCGACGTGGCGCAGATCGTCGCCCGGCGTGTAGGCGCGGTATTCGGCAAACTCCTGGCTGAAGCCGAAATCGGGCGAGCGATGCAGGCCGGCGACGAACCCGTCGACCACGGTGCGGGCCACCAGGTCCAGGCCGGAGATTCCAGCGAGAACCGTCGGATCTAGAAAACGCTGGAGCATGGCGGAAGGCCGCGCCTATTCTCGAGGCGCGGGCATGGCCTCCAGCAACTTGCTCAAGATGTCGTCCTGCGTCAGATGGTCGGATTCGGCCTGGAAGTTCAGCAGAATGCGATGCCGCAGAATGGGCTTCATCAGCACGGTGATATCTTCGTAGGTCACGTGATAACGGCGCTTCATCAGCGCCCGGGCTTTGGCCGCCAATACTAAAAATTGCGCGGCGCGGACGCTGGCGCCGAAGTTGACGTACTTCTTGACGAAATCGGGCGCCGACGGGTCGGTGGCGCGAGTGGCACGCACCAGGTTCACGGCGTAGCGCGCAATGGAATCGGCAATCGGCACCATGCGGACCACTTGCTGGAAGTCCAGAATCTCTTCGGCGTTCGTGACCGGCTCGGCTTGTCGCGATGTGAGTGGTGGTGGTGAGATCCAGCACCTTGATTTCGTGGTCGGCCGAGAGGTAATCCAGCAGTACGTTAAAGATGAAGCGGTCGAGCTGGGCTTCGGGCAGCGGATAGGTGCCTTCGAGCTCGATAGGATTCTGCGTCGCCAGCACGAAGAACGGCGGACGGATGGTGTACTGATTGCCGCGCACCGTACAGGAGCGTTCCTGCATCGCTTCGAGCAGCGCCGATTGGGTCTTGGGCGGCGTGCGGTTGATTTCGTCGGCCAGCAAGACATTCGAGAAAATCGGACCCGGCACGAAAGTCCAAGTGCGGCGTCCGGTGGTGGGATCTTCTTCGATGATGTCGGTGCCGGTGATGTCGGAAGGCATCAGATCGGGCGTAAATTGAATGCGGCGGAATTCGAGACCGAGCGCCTGCGCGAGCGTACGCACCAGCAAGGTCTTCGCGGTGCCGGGCAAGCCGGTAATCAGGCAGTGTCCGCCGACAAACAACGCGACCATCACCTGATCGATCACCTCCTCCTGTCCCACGATCACCCTGCGAACTTGGGAAACGATGGCCTCCTGGGCCTTCTGGAAACGCGCAATCCGTTCCTGCAAACCGGCGGCGTCAGTCATGTTCTCTGCGGGTGTGGACATTCAGTTTTATTCTTTCCCACTCAGTTCTAACAAAAGTTTTTGCGCCGGTTTAAAGTTGGGCGCGGCTTCCAACGACGAGATCACCTCATCGCGCGCCTGATCCGGGCGGTTCTCCATTTTATACGCCAGCGCCAGACCCAGGTGCGCGGCCGCCGGATCGGCCGGCTTCAGATCCAGCACCGCCTGATACTCGCGTTCGGCGATCTTGGGGTGGCCGAGATCCAGACTCAACGCGCCTAAGCGGCTGTGCGCCTGGTCGTCCTCGAGATAAATCAAGTTCAGGCGCTCCAGTACGGCGGCGGCCTCCTGCTTGCGGCCCTGGTCCTCAAGCAGTTTGGAAAGCTCCTTGAGCGATTCGCGGATCGCGCCCGCCTACCTTGGAGTAAAGCTCCAGCTCCGCCGTGGCTTTGGCCTTGTCGCCTTTCCCCAACCAAGCCTGCGCGAGGGCTTCATACACGCTGCCCATTTCCACGTAGTCGGTGTACATGTCGCGAATGGCTTCGCCTTCGCGGATGGCATCGTCCCACTTTTTGTCCTTCACGAATCCCGCAACGACGCGGACGCGCTTGCGCCACTCATCGTAATTTTTTACGGCCTTCTCGGTTTGCGGTTCCAGCCAAGCCAGGAATTGTTTGTCGAACTCCTCCGGCTTCATCTGGAATTCTTCCTGGATCACTTCGGGCGTCGTCATTTTGTTACCGAAGTCGTGCAACATGGCTATCAGCTTCTCATAGCCCCACTTCTCCGCGATGAAGTTGCATATCTTACCGCCCTGAAAATAGGACACAATCACTTGATTGCCGTACGTGGGGTGCATGAATCCGCGGTCCAGATCCGCAATGGGCAGCAGCTTCTTCTCTTTGATGGCTTCGATGGCGCCAGGGTCCAGGCGGTCGCCCCAATCCGGCGCCGCGGCGGTTTCCTCATACACTGCGAGGCCTTCGGAGAACCAGCGGGGAACGCGAAAGTTCGTCATCTCGAGCGAATAAACGTGACTCAGTTCGTGCCACATGGTGCTGGCCCAATGCCACTGACCGGGTTTGCGTGCGCTGGGTGAATCCATCGCAACCACGTAGCCGAAGGTCACACCCAACGCGCCGAGTCCCGGCATGCCCAGCGTACGCACGGCGAAATCTTCGTGGTCGGGATAGACTTCGATCTGCACCGGCTGCTTGAGCTTGTAGTGATACTTCGATTCGTAAGTGGCCAGCGCGCGGTCGAACTCTGCCTGAAAATACGGCCGCAGCAACTCCGATTCTTTCTTGTTCAGACGCAGAATGGTAGTGGGCGTCTTGAAGGTGTCGTAGTTTTTATAACTATCCAGCAGGCGCAGCGAATTGACGGTCTCCGGGCTTTGATAACCGGCGTTATACACCTGCTCCAGTTGCTTGCGAGCTTCGTCTTCGTTTCCCAGGCGCATCAGATTGACGCCCATGTCGGAGCGTGTTTCGTTAAGGCTAGGATCCAGATCGAGCGCCTTACGGTATGTCGCGATTCCTTCGTCATAGCGGCGGTTGATGATGAAGAAATGGCCCGCGATGGCGTAGGCTTCACCGTAATGCGGGTTGATCTTCAGTGCCTGCGTCATCCAGGGCGAATCGGTCTTGTCGTTCAATAGGTCGATGGTGCCCAGCAGCGCCATGGCGTCGAGCGCCTCGGGATAAATCTTCAGCGCGGCGTTGGCCGCTTCGGCGGCTTTCTTGGGGTCGCCGTCTTCGAGATGCACGCGGGCGATCACTTCATCGGCTTCGTACAGTTTTGGATCGGCGGCCAGCGCCTTCTCGGCGCTCTTGATGGCAGCGCCTTCGAACTGCTCTCCGGCTACCAGGGCCATGCCCAGCAGCGCGGGGGCGTAATTTTCATTGATCTTCAGAGCTTCCGCAAACAGCCCGCTGGCTTCGGAGGCCTGCCAATGATCCAGGTACATGCGTCCCCAGCGTACACGCGGCGCAGGATCGGTATCCCGAAGCTTGACGGCGGCGCGGAAGGAATCGTTGGCGGAACGGTAATCGCCTACGCCCCAGAAGCCCTCGGCTGCGATCGCCGGATCGGAGGAGCGCGTGAGCCGCTGGTAGCAGTCGCGCGAGGCCGGATCACCCTTGTGTCGCAACGCCTCGCATTGCAGCGCTTCTTTGGGAGTGGCGGGAGCCTGCGCCAAAAGCGGCAGTCCGCTCAGGAGAGCCAGTGGCAGCAGACGAATGTGGCGGCGGATAACGATGCGCTTCATTTGTCCAGTTCCTCCTGCGTTTTCGCCAGGTCCAGCAAGAGCTTCGCCAACTGTTGGCGGTATTCCTCCACCGGCAGCGACGCCTTGCGATATTTCAGCTCGTCGATCTTCGTTTCGACGTCTTCTTTCTGCTTGAGCAGCTTTTGCTTTTCCGGATCTTTGGCCATCGTCACGGCCGAGCCGGTGTGCAGTAGCGCGAATCTGCCTGCCAGCAGGCCTTCACCGTTCTCGACGGTGGGCGCCTTGACGCCTTCGCCCTTCCCGGCGTCTTCAATCAAAGGATGCTCAGTGGAGAGCCGCTTGAGTTCGTCGTAGAATTTCGCGGTCTTCGCCTCGGCGTAGCGAAAAGCTTCGAGCACGGTGATTACTTCGTTCTTGTCGGCGTCCGCGGCTGGATCGCGCAGGCCTTCAATGAAGTAGCGCGGGAATACCGTGGCGTTCTTCTCGGTGCCGGATTTGGTCGCGACGACCACAATGCGGCGGGGCTTTTGCAGCGTGGGGAGGGCGCCGCCGCTGGCGCTGGTCATATCGATGACCGCCTGCTGCGCCGGGATCTTGTCCAGCAGCGAAGCCAGTTCGGTCGCAGTGATGTCGGGACCAGGAATATTGAACTTGTAATCCGCTTCGTCGAAGCTGCCGTGGCCGATCAGCAACAGCACCAGATGATCGTCGGCCTTGGTCTGCTTGGCCAGGTCGCCCAGCTTCGCTTCGATATTGGCGCGCGTGGCTTGGGGGCCGGATAGCGTGATTACCTGCGAAGACGGTTCACTCTTCAGGATCTTGTCCAGGTCCGAAGCCCAGCCGGTGAAGCGCTGCTCATATTCCGCTTCGCCGCCGAGGCCGGCGATGGTGAGATAGAAGGTCTCGGCCTGCAGCGCTCCGGCCGCGCCGAGGAGCAGGGCAACATACGATAGCCTCTTCAAATCACACCCCACTTTCTACGCAGCAACCATTCTCCCGCGCGCAGGCTCAGCAGCAGCAAGAATACGATTGGCATGTCCCACAGGTCGCGGGTCTCGCGCACCGTGATGCCGGCATCCGAGTAGCTGATGTCCTTACCCAATTTTGACGCATCTTGCGGAGTATAGTATCGGCCGCCGGTTTCCGACGATAGTTTCTCCAGCAATTCGCGATTCTGCTGGATGTGGAAGTTCTCGGCCACGCCGTCTTCACGGCGGATCGTCATGGTGTCGCGGCCCAGCTCTTCGCCTCCGCGGTTCGCGACGACTTCGACCAAATACGATCCGGGCTTGGGCGTGGTCCAATCCGCGGTATAGACGCCGGCCTCGATCGGGTCGGGCCGCATCTCAACGGCTTCGGCGATGCCGTCCGGTCCAAGGATGTGCGCCTCGGTCTTGGCGTCGGAGGCCGGCAGGTACGTGCGATCGCGCACTTCAGCGCGCAGGCTGACGTGAGAATCGTCGGAGACCAACTGCTTGGGCGTCGATGTAATCACCTTGCGCGGCGTATCCGACACCAGCCAGCGCAATAACTGCTGGTAGAACATCTCGTGGCTCTTATCGGTCAGCGGCTGCAACATCCGCCAGCGCCAGCTTCCACCGGTGGCGAAAATCGCGGTCCGGCCGCGGCCAAAATTCTGCGTGACCAGCATGGGCACGCGACCGCCGGTGGTGGGCTTGGCGTCCACCAGCACCACGGCGCCGGGTTTGGGCTGGCCGACGTCCTGAAAATTCATCAGGTAGGGAAGTGCCTTCCAGCGCTCGACGTTCTTGGCCGGATCTTCTACCAGGCGCGTGATCAGGCTGTCGCGGCCGGGAGCGGTCAGCTCCACCGTGGCGCCCACGCGGACGAAAGTATCCTTGCGATCGGGAAGAATGGTCGGCAGGAGTTCCACATCGGCCGACTGCTTCCAGCCACCATCCGACAGCGCGTCCTTGCCGCCGAGAAACAGAATGCCGCCGCCACGACGGTCGGCGAAATCTTTGATCAGCGTCTGCTGGCCGGGAGTCAGGTAGGGGGCATCGACGCTGCCGATGATGAGGCCGTCGAAGCCAAACAATTCTTCCACCTTGGTGGGAAAGCCATCTTTCAGTTCGTCGGGGTTCGCGATGCCCTGGCGGTAAATCTTGTTCTGCGTGGTGCGCAGAATGGTGACCAAATCGATGGTGCGGTCGTCTTCGACGGCGCGGCGCAGGAACTTGAACTCCCAGCGCGGCTCCCCTTCAAAGTAAAGGATTCGGGGCTTGCGCGCATCTACGTTGACGAGCCGCGTGACCAGGTTATTCTTGGCGCTTTCCTCACCCGGCAGCGGATCGATGGAAGTCTCGATCGACTTCACGCCCGCGGTGCCGGCATTAAAGAGAAGCGTCTCACTCTGCTCCTGCCCGTCTTTCTTCAGCGTGACGATCTGCTGCGCCACGATCTTCGAGCCTTCCTTGACGGTCAGCTTGGCTTTTTGCCCGGCGTAGCCGTTCTGATGAAAGCTGACGATGGCCGAGAGGCGCGAATCGGGAAGAGCGCGAGCCGGCACCTGAACGTCGCTGATTTCGACATCGTGCTCGGCGTGCTCTTTGCCGAAACCAATCGTATGAATGGGAATCCGCTGGCGGCGGATTTCGGACACCGTTTCAAGATCCACGCCGCCGGAATTGTCGGCGCCGTCACTCACCAGCACGACCGCGCCGATGGGCAAGCTGGCCGCGTCGGCCACCACCTGCTTCAAAGCATCCCCGATGTGTGTCGCGGGGATTGACGACGTGAGCTCTTCCGGCTTGTCAAAGCGATCCAGGTGATCGCCCATCCGATAAAGACGGACTTGAAATTTTTCTTTTAATGAATTGATAAGGCCGGAGTTGAGCACATTGACAGCCGCCGCCCGCCGGGTAGCTCCGCCAGCCTCATCCGCCTGCGCCATGCTGGAGGAATCGTCGACCACCACCGCGACAATATTCTGTTGCGGACGCAAAGTCGCCACGCTCAATGCCGGGTGCCATAGCATCAGCAGCAACACCGACGCGAGCAGCGTCTGGAGCAGCCATACGGCAGCCGATCTTGCACCCGCCACGCGTCCGGAACCCGCACGTCGCCACACCACCCAGCCCAGCCCGGCCGCGGCCGCGAGGATCGCCAGCACCAGCAGCCATATGGGCCAGCCTCCCAACAGCACAAAGGTGCCGCGCGAGAAGACCGCCTCCGGATACTTGAACAGGAATTCAAACATGGGCTGTTGTATGGTGCGTCTAGTGCGTCAAATCATAGGTCCAATAATTCACAGCGATGCGGTATGCCAGCGCCGCAAACTTTTCGGGGTACCTGGGATCGTCCGAGTTCTCCCAGGCGTCACCGAGATCCATATTATGACAGATGGCCACCATCACTCTTCCCTTATCGTCGTAGACACCGCGCCACTTGGCCTGGAACCCGTCGTATTCGTGCAAAGATCTGGTGAAGATGTACTGCATGCCCGGCACCTGAAAACGATCGTCCAGATCATATACGACGTGGAAGATGGGGTCTTTGTTATCAATATCCACGATATCCCTATCAGGAAAGATTTTCGTCATGCCGGCCGCGAAGTTGTTCCACTCGACGGTGCCGTGAAAATCGTCCACCATCAGGAAGCCGCCGCGCAGCAGAAATTCGCGCAACTGGCTGGCTTGCCGGTCGGTGAGGTTCCAATAGCCGACCTCGACGGCGTACATAGAAGGCCAGTTATAGATCTCATCGTCGCCATCCGGCTCCACGCTTTGCTCCACCGAGCGGGTGTCGATGCGGGTCAACCGGCGGATCCCTTGGAGCAAGTGGCGGTCCGAACGGGGATAATCGATGGTCCAACGATGGAAGCCATCGCGAACCCCGTGAACCGAGGAAAAGGAGGGATAAATTAACCGCGCTCGGGTCCACTCAGCGGGTTTCTGCCAGTCTTCGGGGAGCACGAAATTCTCGTACTCGACGCCCATGTAGGCCTTGAAAGGTTTTTGCGCCCGCAGCACGCCCCATCCGGCGATTGCACCCAAAAACAGCCAAAGCAGCGAGCGAAGACGCATTAAGACTCTTTAAGAACGGCTTCAGGATAGCACAGGGATTGAAAATGGACGACTGCCGAAGGGAGCTAATTGGGTGCGACTCGAGGCGGAAGTAGAATGGTGGTGGAACTCGCTAAGAAGCGCCAGCAGGGAGGCCAGCCGCGGATGGGTTACGAACCCAAGAAAACAGAGCATTGCGGTCCCAAGCGCGGCGAGGGAGCTTACTGGGGCTATAAGTGGGAAGCCAAGAAGGAATCCAACCGCATCCGCCGTGAGAACGCCAAGCGCGAGATCCGCGACGCCGGCAACGAGGACGATAGGCACTTCGTTGTGGAAGTAAGCCTCAGAAACTCTGACCTTTGAGTTTGGTCGGCGCTCGATGCGCCTTGCTAGAGTTGTTTCACCACGAGATTCGGAATCATTTCGAAGTGTCGAACGTTCCCCGTGACCACCTCGAAACCAAGATGTAGGGCGGTCGCGCCGATCAGGAGATCCTCGAAGGGGAGCGTGATGCCACGCTCGGCCTCCTGCCCGGAGAGCTTTCCGGCCAGCCGGGCGATTTCGGCGGTGAGCGGATGAATCGTCATGTCGGCGATCAGGTCATCGAGGAAAGCCTGGCGCCGCTGCCGCTGTGTATCGAGCTTGGCCCGCTCGATGCCGTGGGCCAGTTCGACGACGGTCACCGCCGCCAAACCGGTTTCGACCTCACCGTGGGCGGCACGAAGCTGAGCAGATGTCGCGGACGTTGTGTCCCCGGCGTTCGGCGGTCACCAGCGTGCTGGTATCCAAAATCAATCCCACGGGATCAGTCCCATGGACGCGGAGTCCAGGGCTTTCGAGCCCGTACGATTTCTTCAACGTCGGCCGCGAAGTCCGGATCGAGCGTGACGGCGTAGCCCCGCTCCTTCTCACGTTGCTCTGCCAGCCGAATGAGATCGGAGAGAGTGCGCCGGACCGGTTGCGCTGGCTTGATGACGGCGACGGGCTGGTCGTTCCGGTCCACCACGATTTCGACACCTTGCCGTACTTTCTCAAGCACGGCGTGGAGGTCCCGCGCCAATTCGGCTTCGGTCATGTGGACTTGCGCCATATTCTCCATCATACGTCGTCCGACTCGGCATCGCGGGCTACATATCTCGACCGACGAGCTGCAAATACTTCGTCAAGGCCGATCGTCTACCTTGCGTGTCAAGAAACACCGGAAGCCAAAGGAAATCAGCCCGTCTCACTATCTCGTTCTTTGGAGGTGAACATCAATGCGTCAAATCGTAGATGAAATAATTCATCGCGATGCGGTAGGCGAGCGACGCGTATTTCTCGGGATACAGCGGGTTGTCGGAGTGCTCCCAAGCATCGCCCAGATCCATGTTGTGGCAGATCGCGACGATGATGCGGCCCTTGTCGTCGCGGATGCAGCGCCAGTGCGGCTGGATGCCGGTCGCGCCCGCCTCATACGTTAAGCCGGTCTCGAGAAACTGCTCGCCGGGAACCTGGAAGCGCTCCTGCAGATCGTAAATCGTATGGAAGATGGGGTCGTTGTCGGGAATGTCTTCGATCGGACGGTCGGGGAACACCCGGCTCATGCTGTCGACGAAGGTATCCCACTCGCGCACGCCCCGGTAGGCCTCCGTGCCGTGAAAATCGTCGACCATGAAGAACCCGCCGCGCAGCAGGTAATCGCGCAACTGCTGGGCCTGGTCTTCGGGCAGCAGCCAGTGGCCCACCTCGACCCCATACAGCATGGGCCAGTTGTTCACTTCACCCGTGCCGTCGAGTTCCACCACCTGCTCGGTCGACCGCGAATCGATGCGCGTCAGGCGTCTCACGCCTTGTAAGCAGGTGCCGGTCAGAACGCGGGTAGTCCATGGTCCAGTAGCCGGCGAAGCCGAAGTAACGGCCGCTGCCGCGCAAGGAGTAGCCGGTGATGTCGGGATAGCGCAGGCGGGCGCGAGTCCACTCCGCGGGACGATTGGCGTCGGGAGGAATCGGAAAACTTTCGTACTCGATGGCGGGCCACTCGCGGAACGGCTTTTGCCCCCACAGCACGCCGAGGGCGGCCAACCCCGTTAAAGCGATAGCCAGTACAGTACGAAAACGCATGGGCGCGCGGAACCGGTCTCAGAATAACATAACCGCTATATGGTTCTTCTGCGCGATGGCTCGCAATATCGCTACTTGCCGGCCGAAGACCCGAGCGATTCCGGAGTCACCGTGTTGTTATTGCGGCTGGTCTTCCAGGCGCTGTCGCCCCACCAGGAATCGCCGTTAGTGGCGTGTTTCGGCGGCGTCGCGTTTGCCCTGCCGAATTTCGATCTCGACCAGCGTCTGGTTGGCCGCAGCCTCCTCGAACTCCAGCGTCATGGTCTGGTCGTTCCCGTCTTTATCCGCGAACTCGAAGTTAACCATCTGATGCATGGGGCGCTCAGTCAGGAAGCGCTTGTGCAAGCGCCAGACTTTGTAAAGCGGCGCGTCCGCCGGAGGCATGACCCTGGTGCCTAATTCGACGTTATGGATGTCGCTGTAAGGAAGCGACAGCACAGTTTTGCCGGAGCGGAAAACCGCGGCATCATGATCCAGCACGAACATTCCTTCATCGCCCGGCGAAACGCCGTCAAGGTTCCCGACTACATAAACGGCCGGTCCGCCTCCCGCGCCGGCCAGCGCCGCCACCGAAGTCAATAACAAAAGAGCACACGATACGCATGGGAATACCTCTGCCAGCTATCGGCTGAACGGGACGAGGAACTTTAGGGCGCGGCTCAATCCACCGCGCGCGCCTGATAAATATCGTGCAGGCGCAGCAGGCCAAGGCAGACGCCGGGTATCGGCATCGAGCACCGGCAGAACGTAAATCTGCGAGGGCCGATCCTCCATCAGCGCAAGGCTTCATGTACCAGAGCGTCGGGGCCGATATGCACCGGCGAAGCCGTCATCACCGCGGAGGCGCGCAGCGGGCGGATGTCATCGTGGTTGCGCAGCGCGCGGCGCACATCGCCGTCGGTGATGAGGCCGAGCAGCCGGCGGTCCTCGGCGATCACGCAGGCGGCGCCCAACGGCCGCTGCGACATTTCGATGACGACGTGTTTCAGCGAATCGTCCGCCTTCACCCAGGCCACCTCGTCACCCGCGTGCATGACGTCGCGTACCCGCAGCCGCAGGTTGTGGCCCAGTTGGCCGGCGGGATGGTAGCGTCTAAAGTGCTCGGCGGTGAAGCCGCGCGCCTGCATCAGCGCAACCGCCAGCGCGTGCCCTAGCGCGAGCGCCACCATGGTGCTGGCAGTCGGCGTGTAACCATCGGGATCGGCCTCGCGCTGCACGGAGGCGTCGAGCACCACGTCCATTTCAGCGGCCAGCGGCGAGCGCAGGTTGCCCAGAATCCCGATGAAGCGCGCGCCGAATCCGCGCAGCGGCGCGACCAGATCCAGCAACTCCGCAGTAGAGCCGCTCTTGGAAATCATGACTACGCAATCGCCGGGCTGGCAAATGCCCAGATCGCCATGGCCGGCTTCGGTGGGATGCAGGAACACCGCCGGAGTGCCGGTGCTTTGCAGTGTAGCGGCGATCTTGCGAGCCGCATGCCCGGACTTGCCCATCCCGGTAACCACTACTTTGCCGGACCACTTCCAGGTGGCCAACGATCAAATCCACCGCGCTCAAGAGGCTATCGCCCAGGCGTTCGGACGCGGCCAGGACCGCCTCGGCTTCGGTCTGCATGGCGCTACGGGCGGCGGCCAGCCAGTGTGCCTTTTGAGTCATCCCAACCATCATAGGGGACAGACCGGCCACACCACCGGCGCACCGGCCAAGTATTCAGACTGGTCGTCGAGGGATCAGTAGCGTTCGCGCCGCTGGGGACGTCCGCCGCCAGCGCCGCCTTCGCGCGGAGCCATCGGGCGGGCCTCGTTTACCACCAGATGTCCGGCCCATGAGTTCTTTGCCGTGACACGCCTCGACGGCCTGCGCAGCCGCCGTATCGTCGTTGATTTCCGCGAAGCCGAAGCCGCGCGCCTGCCCGGTGAACCGGTCCCGCATGACGGTGATGGAATCGACGGTAACTCCGTGATCGGCAAAGAAGTTCTGCACGTCGGTTTCATTCGCGGTGTAAGGAAGATTTCCCACAAAAAGCTTCTTCACGTTACGCTCCTCCTTGTAAGTGGAGGCTGCAGCAGAGAGACACCGGCGGGACGGAACGACGGGACCGAAAAGCGGACGGAGACTCAAACCTGACACTCCAATACGGCAGTAGTATGCCACCAAAAATCCAGGGAGTCAAAGGTAAAAACGGGTCGACGCGAAGCGGATGAAAACAGCCGAAGCGAGCGCAAAAACTGCCCTTTTGCTGGCTTTAGCGAGCGGTTTACCGCTTGTACCCGATCTTGCGGAGCAGGCCGTGCCGCCATTCGCGGTCGTTCGCGGATTCGATTCCCTTGGGCGAGCTGCCGTCGATCACGCCCAGGATTCCCCGCCCCTGCTCGCTCTCGGCGAGGATCACTTCGACCGGGTTCGCGGTGGCGCAGAAGATCTTGCAGACTTCGGGGATTTCGCGAATGCGGCCCAGAATGTTGATCGGGTAGCCGTTGCGCAGGGCGATCACGAAGGTGTGCCCGGCGGCGATGGCTTGCGCGTTTTCCGTGGCGATGCCTTCGAGCTCGGGATCGTTGCCATCCACGCGGATGAGGCAGTCGCCGGAGGCTTCGTTGAAGGCGATGCCGAATTTCATCTGCGGCACGGTGTTGACGATGGCCTCGTAGAGATCCTCGACGGTCTTGATGAAGTGGCTGTGGCCGACGATGATATTGCCGTTTTCGGGGATCACCAGGCGGACGGTCTTCAGGTCCATATGCCTTCTCACTATAAAATGAATCGTGCCGCCACATCCGAAGGGCCATCTGCAAAGGGGACACTCGCAAAAGAAGAAATCGCCGCGCCTGATTCACGGGCGGCTGAGCGTGCATCGCGACGGCTACGGTTTCGTCACGCCGGAAGAGCCGGTGCCGGGATTGAAGGGCGATATTTACCTGGGCAAAGAAGAAGCCGACCGCGCGATGCACGGCGATCGCGTGGCGCTCCGCATCAAGCGTCTGGAACGCGACGGGCGCGCGCACGGCGAGATCGTCGAAGTGGTGAAGCGGGCGCACAGCAGCATCGTGGGCGAGTTCCGCGTGCGCCGGCGCGGCAATTATGTGATCCCGCATGACGAGCGCATTCGCCAGTGGATCGAAATTCCGGAGGGCATGGCGATCCCGGCCGGAGGTGCGTCCGTCGACCGCGTGGGCGCGCGCCCGGTGGAAGTGCATTCGGAAGAAGACCTGGACGGCATGATCGTCACCGCCGAGATCGTCGATTATGGCGACGACGGCGACCGGCCGGCGGGCCGCGTCATCGAGATCCTGGGGCGGCCGGACGATTTCGGCATCGACGTGGAGATTCTGATCCGCGCGCATCACATTCCGCATCAGTTTCCTGACGACGTGCTGGAGCAGGCGCGGACTATCCCCGGGCCGATCCCGGAGGACGAAATCGCCAAGCGGCGCGATTTCCGCGAGTACGATATTGTCACCATCGACGGCGAAACCGCGCGCGATTTCGACGACGCGGTGTGGGTGGAGCGGCTCCCCAACGGCCACTGGGCGCTGCACGTGCACATCGCCGACGTGAGTTATTACGTGCGCCCCGGCAGCCCGATCGACCGCGAAGCTCTGCTGCGCGGGACCAGTGTTTACTTCCCGGATCGCGCGGTGCCCATGCTTCCCGTGGAGCTATCCACCGATCAGTGCTCGCTGCGCCCGCACGAGGATCGCCTGGTGATGAGCGCGCTGCTCGAAATCGACAACCATGGCGACGTGGTGGCGCAGGACTTCACGCGCGGCGTGATCCGCAGCGCCGAGCGCATGACGTATACCGCCGTGCACAAGGTTCTCGAAGGGGATGCAGAGCTGAACGTGCGCTACGCGCCACTCGTGCCGCGGTTCAAGATGATGCGCGACTTGGCGCTGCTGTTGAATAAGAAGCGCCAGCGCCGCGGCTCGATCGATTTCGATCTGCCCGAACCGCTGCTTGAATTCGACGAGTTCGGCGCGATGACCGCCGTGACGCGCGCGCCGCGCAATATCGCGCACCGCCTAATCGAGGAGTTCATGCTGGCGGCGAACGAAGCCGTGGCCGCGCACATCGAAGCGGCGGGCGAGCCGATGATCTTTCGCATCCACGACCGTCCCGATCCCAAGCGCGTGATCGAATTCGAGGAAATCGCGACGCAGTTCGGCTACTCGCTCACGCCCGGCGCCGCGCCCGTGAAGAAGTTCAAAGCCGAAGTAGTGGCGCTCGACAACCCGCTGCTCACTTCGCGCAATTATCAGAAACTCGTCGCCAAGATCGAGGGCAAACCCGAGGAGCGCATCCTGAGCTACCTGATGCTGCGCTCGCTCAAGCAGGCGCGCTATAGCGACCTGAATGTCGGCCACTTCGCGCTGGCCGCCACCAGCTACACGCACTTCACGTCGCCCATCCGGCGCTACCCGGATCTGATCGTCCACCGGATTCTAGGCGCGCATCTGGACGGCAAGCAGTATCGAGGCCGACCTGCATGCGATTGCCGATCAGTCATCCGAAGCCGAGCGCCGCGCGGCCGAAGCCGAGCGCGAACTAGTCGAGTG
Source organism: Bryobacterales bacterium (assembly GCA_963779075.1). Lineage (GTDB taxonomy): Bacteria > Acidobacteriota > Terriglobia > Bryobacterales > Bryobacteraceae > Palsa-187. The sequence goes on along the minus strand of CAVZWS010000001.1, from coordinate 479,758 downwards.
GAAGAAGGTAAAGTTCATGATCGATCGCGTCGGCGACGAATTCGACGCCCTGATCATTTCAACCACGCGCTTCGGATTCTTCGTCGAGTTGCAGGATATGTTCATCGAAGGACTTGGTGCCGCTCGATACGCTTCCTGGCGACCGCTTCGAGTACAAAGAGAACATTCGCAAGATCATGGGCGTGCGCCACCGGCGGCAATTCTCGATTGGCGATCAGGTGATCGTGCGGCTGGACCGCGTGGACGGCGTCGAAAAGAAGCTGACCTTCGGATTCGTGAAATTTAAGAAGTAACTACTCAACCTTCGCGGCGGCTTCCGCGAACATTTCCGCGGCCCAGCCGAGCTGGTCGGTGGTGTGAGCGGCGGAAACCTGCGTCCGAATGCGCGCCTTACCCATCGGCACCACCGGATACGAGAATCCGATCACGTAGATGCCTTTCTGAAGCAGATACTCGGCCATGCGCGCGGCTTTGGCGGCATCGCCGACCATCACGGGGACGATGGGATGCTCGCCGGGTAGAATCTGCAAACCCAAGTCGGTCGCCTTCTTGCGGAAGAACGCCGTGTTCTTGCGCAGGCGCTCCGGGAGTTCGTTGGATGCGGTCAGGATCTTCAGAGCTTCGAGCGACGCAGCCACAATCGACGGCGGCAAGGAGTTGGAAAACAAGTACGGCCGGGAACGCTGGCGCAGCAGAGCGACGAGCGATTTCGCGCCGCTGATATAGCCGCCGCTGGCCCCGCCTAGCGCCTTCCCGAGCGTGCCGGTGAAGATATCCACGCGGCCCATCACCCCCGCGTGCTCGTGCGAACCGCGTCCGGTCTCGCCGACGAAGCCCACCGCGTGCGAATCGTCCACCATCACCATCGCGTGATATTTCTCCGCCAGATCGCATATCTCGCGCAGCGGCGCGATGTAGCCGTCCATCGAAAACACGCCGTCGGTAGCGATCATGCGGAAACGCGCGCCCTGCGCTGCCTTGAGCTGCTGTTCCAAATCCGCCATGTCGCGATTCTTGTAGCGGAAGCGCTGCGCCTTGCACAACCGGATGCCGTCGATGATCGACGCGTGATTGAGTTCGTCCGAGATGACCGCGTCCTCGGCGCCGAGCAGCGTTTCAAACAGCCCGCCGTTGGCATCGAAGCAGGAGGAATAAAGGATTGTATCTTCCGTGCCCAGAAAGCTGGCGATTTCGTGCTCCAACTGCTTGTGCTGCTCCTGCGTGCCGCAGATGAAGCGGACGGAAGCCATGCCGTAGCCCCAGCGGTCGAGCGCATTGCGTGCAGCGGCGATGATGCGCGGGTCGTCGGCCAGGCCCAGGTAATTATTCGCGCACAACACCAGCACTTTGTCGCCGCCCTGCAATTCGGCGTCGGGGCGCTGCGCGGAATGGAGCACTCGCTCCGGCTTCCACAATCCCGCCCCGCGAATTTCCTCGAGTTGCGATTCCACGAACGCCTGATATGTCGCCAGCATCGCTTAGATCAGCTCCTCCCAATTGAGAATCACTTTGCCGCTCTGCCCCGAGCGCATCACGCGAAAGCCCTCTTCGAAATCCCGGTAGCTGAAGCGGTGCGTGATCACCGGCCGCAATGTCCAGGCCGGATTGCAGCAGCACCGTCATCTTGTACCAGGTCTCATACATCTCGCGGCCGTAGATGCCCTTGATGGTGAGCATGTTGAAAATCACTTCGCGCCAGTTGATCGCCATCTCTCCGGCGGGGATGCCGAGCATTGCGATCTTCGCGCCGTGCGACAGATTGTGGATCATGTCGCGGAAAGCGCTGGCGTTGCCCGACATCTCCAGGCCGACGTCGAATCCTTCCTGCATGCCCAGCGTCTTCTGCGCATCCTCAATAGAGGTTTCTTTCACGTTCAGCGCCAGATTCACGCCCACCTTGCGCGCCAGATCCAGCCGGTATTCGTTGACGTCCGTGATCACCACGTAGCGCGCGCCGGCGTGGCGGACCACCGCGGCCGCCATGATTCCGATGGGCCCGGCGCCGGTGATCAGCACGTCTTCACCCAGAACGTCGAAGGCCAGCGCGGTGTGCACCGCATTGCCGAAGGGATCGAAAATGGCCGCGACGTCGCGATCGACGCGCGGATCGTGACGCCAGATATTGGTCATCGGCAAAGCAATGAATTCGGCGAAACAACCCGGCCGGTTCACGCCCACGCCCGATGTATGCGCGCACAGGTGGCGACGCCCCGCCATGCAGTTGCGGCAGCGGCCGCACACCACGTGGCCTTCGCCTGAGACCAGTTCGCCGGGGTGAAAGTCGATGACGTTGGAGCCGACTTCCACGATCTCGCCGACGAATTCATGGCCGATGGCCATCGGCATCGGGATGGTCTGGCGCGCCCACTCGTCCCAATCGTAGATGTGAACGTCGGTGCCGCAAATGCCGGTGCGGTGGACCCGAATCAGAACGTCGTTTATACCTATCGACGGCGCGGGGATGTCCTCGATCCACAGTCCGGTCTCGGCTTTTGCCTTCACTAAAGCTTTCACGCGATCTCCAGAGAACTATTATGCAGAATCGGCCCGCGGAAAGCCTCGGCGTTCCCGGCCCCGCAGGAACTTCACAAATTTTTCACGGCGATTTCACACTTGGATGAACCGTTTTAGCTCATGATGAATCCATAAGCTTATGATCGTCTCGGCCACCCTGGCAGGATTTTTGATTCTCGCTCTGTTTCTCGAGACGATCTCGTCGTCGCCGAAAGAGTAGCAACCGGTTTCAAGTCTCCTCGCGGCCGAGCCATTTGTCGACGAACGGCGCCTGATAGACCAGCAGGCGCTCGACCAACGTCACCGGATCTGCGTCCGCGATGAACATTTCGCGATGCACGGGCTTGACGAACTGCTCCGCCACCGCGTGGTCGAACATCTGCAATAGATGGTTGTAGTAGCCCTCGACGTTCAGAATGCCGCAGGGTTTGCGTTGCAGGCCGAGTTGAGTCCAAGTCAGAATTTCGCAGAACTCCTCGAAAGTGCCATAGCCGCCCGGCATGGCGATAAACGCATCCGCCAGGTCGGCCATCATCGCCTTGCGCTCATGCATGGATTCTACGATCCGCAGATCGGGCAGTTCCGTATGCGCCACTTCTTTGGCGACCAGCGAATGCGGGATGACGCCGATGATCTCGCCTCCAGCCGCGCGAGCCGTGTCCGCCAGCACTCCCATCAATCCCACGTTTCCGCCGCCGTAGACGATGGTGATTCCGCGCGCCACCAGGCAACGCGCCAGCGCAGCAGCCGCCGCTGCGTAAGCCGGACGCGCTCCAGGACTCGATCCGCAAAACACGCAAACTCGTTTGATCGTCATCAATAGATCGGCCCTTCCCCCGGCGGCCGCGTCTTCCAGCGGCGATGGATCCACAACCACTGGTCTGGATTTTTGCGGATCGCGGCTTCCAGTCGCGCATGTACCTGCTGCGTATCCTGCTGCACGTCGCCGGTCATTTCCACCGCGGGCTCAAAGTGCAACACGTAGCGCCGCTCTTTATCCGACCACAACGCATACCCTGGAACCACCGCCGCGCCGCTATGGTGCGCCAGTTTCACAAACGCGCTGCCGGCGCAGGCCTTAACGCCAAAAAAGTCGATAAACACGCCTTGATCGGGCGTGGTGTTTTGATCGATCAGGACACCTACCGCGTCGCCCGCCTCCAGCGCCCGCAGGATGCCGCGCGCCGCGTCCTTCTTCGCGATGGCACGGTTGCCCGAAAGCTCGCGCCGGGATTCAACCAGCGCGTCAATCCGCGGATTATCGATGGGCCGGACGACAATGTGCATAGGCGCGACCAGGTAGGCATGTGCGAACGCGCTCAGCTCCCAATTGCCGAAGTGTCCCGTCGCCACCAGCACGCCTTTCCCGCGCGCCGTGCGCCTGCTGAAAGTTTTCCAGACCTTCGTAGCGAATCCATTCCGCGACATTGTCGCGAGTAATTTGCGGGAAGCGGGCGAAGCTCACAACCAGCCGCGCAACCGAGTCGAACACACCAGTAGTGATGCGCTCGCGGCCCGCGAATCCGGCCATCTCCAGATTCTTAAGCGCCGTGCGGCGGAGGCGCGGCAACGCCAGATCGAGTAACCTGACGTAGCTGCGGGCGAGAGCATTGGCCGTCGAAAGCGAGGTGACCGAAAGCGTCGCCAGCACGAAGCGCGCAAGCCAGTATTCGACGGTCTTCACGCCGGCTCACTCACTCAATCCAGCCGCCGCCGAGCACCAGATCGCCGGAATAAAATACTGCGCCCTGGCCGGGAGTAACCGCGCGCTGCGGTTCGTCGAAGCGGACTTCGATGCGCGTTCCGTCACTCGACTCCGGATGCAGCGTGGCCGGCGCGGCGGCGTGCTTGTTGCGTATCTTCACCTCCGCCCGCAAAGGAGCGGCGGGCGCGGCAATCGAAATCCAGTTGACCTCGCGGACGTGCATCGACCCGCGCAGCAGATCGTCGTTGCGGCCGATCACCACGCGCTTGGAGGCAGGCTCCGTCGCAATCACGTAGAGCGGCTCACCGGCCGCCACGCCCAACCCGCGCCGCTGGCCCACGGTGAAGTGATGAACGCCCGCGTGCTCGCCCACGACGCGGCCATCGGCAGTCACAATCTCGCCTTGCGTTTCCGCCTGCGCGATTCCCTGCTCCTTAAAATAGCTATCGATGAACCCCGCGTAATCGCCGTTGGGGACGAAGCAAATTTCCTGGCTATCGGGCTTGGCGGCGGTGGGAATGCCCAGCTCACGCGCCAGTTCCCGCACCTGCGTCTTCTCCATGCCGCCCAGCGGAAATCGCGTGCGAGCCAGTTGATCCTGCTTGAGACCGCACAGAAAATAAGTCTGGTCCTTGCTACGATCCACGCTGCGGCGCATTTCCCAGCGTCCGCTCTCGCCGTTCCAGTCGATCCGCGCGTAGTGCCCGGTAGCGATCTCGCGCGCGCCGATGCCCTCCGCCATTTCGAGAAACTGGTCGAACTTGATGAAGTTGTTGCACAGCGTGCACGGGATGGGCGTGCGGCCGGCCAGATATTCATCGATGAACGGCTTCACCACCTGCGCCTCAAAGCGCTGCTCGAAATTCACCACGTAATACGGGATGCCCAGATGCTGCGCGACGTGGCGCGCATCATACACGTCGTCGAGCGAGCAGCAGCGGCCCGTGGGCTTATCCGTAGCAATATCCGGCAGGCGCTTCTGGTTCCACAGCTGCATGGTCATGCCGATGACGCGCTCGCCCGCGCGATTGAGCATGCCCGCGACTACCGAGCTATCCACGCCCCCCGACATGGCGACGGCGACGGTGTGTTCAGACATAAGCCGGCGCCAGCTTTCTCAAGCGCGACTACTACCTGGACCACGGCATCGATCAACGCGTCGATCTGCTCTTCCGTATTCGACCGCCCCAGCGAAAAACGCACGCTCGACCGCGCCTGTTCGCGCGTGAGCCCGATCGGCCGCCAGCACGTGCGACGGCTCGGTCGCGCCGCTCGAGCACGCCGATCCGCTGGATACCGCGAAACCCTTGAGGTCGAGCGCAATCAGCAAGCGGCTCGCTATCGATGCCGTCGAAACGGATGTTCGAAGTGTTACCGACACGCGGCGCGCCCGCGCCGTTCACGTGCGCGCCCGCGACACGCGCGAGAATTCCCTGCTCCAGACGATCGCGCAGAACGGACTGCCGCGCCGCTTCAGCCCCGCTCTCTTCGATCACCCACTCGGCCGCGCGCCCGAAGCCCACCGCGCCCGCAACATTCTCCGTGCCCGCGCGCATCTTGCGCTCGTGCGGACCGCCGTAAAGCAAGGGCCGCAGTTCCGCGCCCTTGCGAACGTAGAGCGCGCCCATTCCCTTAGGCCCGTAAATCTTGTGAGCGCTGATCGAATACAAATCCACGCCGAGCTCGCCGACGTTCACCGGAATCTTGCCCATGGCCTGCACGCCGTCGGAATGGAACAGGACTCCGGCCTCGCGAGCGATCTCCGCAATCTCGCGCAGCGGCTGAATCACGCCCAGTTCATTGTTCACGTGCATGACGCTGATCAGTTTGGTGTCCGGACGGATCGCCGCTCGCACGGCCTGCGGGTCAACCACACCGCGGCTGTCCACCGACACGAACGTCACAGCAGGCAACTGCTGCGCGGCTTGCAATACGGCCGGATGCTCGACCGTGGTCGTGACGACGTGGCCACCCGCGCCAAAAATCGCCATATTGTCGGCTTCCGTACCACCGCCCGTGAAAACAATTTCCTCCGCCTTCGCGCCCAACATAGCCGCCACCGAGCGCCGCGCGTGGTCCAGTTCACCGCGGGCTTCCTGCCCAAACTGATGGATGCTCGACGCGTTTCCGAACACAGTGGTCATCAGCGGAGCCATCGCCTGAAATACTTCGGGCGATACCGGCGTGGTGGCGTTGTGATCGAAGTAATAGCGGGTCACGGAGTTCATTACAATCTTATCAGCACATGGCGAATCGGCTGATCACTTTTACCACGGATTTTGGGCTTTCTGACCACTTTGTGGGGACCATGAAAGGCATCGTCGCCGGAATCGCACGCCACGGCGCGCGTCATCGATATCACCCATGACATCGACGCCCTACAATGTGACTGAAGCGGCCTTCGTCATCGCCGAAGCGTGGCCCTACTTCCCCAAGCGCACCATTCATGTAGTGGTAGTCGACCCCGGCGTCGGCAGCGCGCGGCGGCCCGATCCTCGCCGAAGCCGGCGGCCACTTCTTCATCGCGCCCGATAACGGAGTGCTCTCGATGGTGTTCGACGCAGCGCCGCACAAGGTCCGCGTGATCTCGAATCCGCAATTCATGCGCCGCGAGATCAGCCGCACGTTCCACGGACGCGACGTATTCGCTCCCGCCGCAGCACATTTGGCGAAGGGTGCGCAGGCCGCGGCCTTCGGAAAACTGATCCACGACTACATTCGCATCGGGATCACGCGGCCTTCGCCTGCCGGCAAAGACGCGTGGCGCGGGACGATCCTGAAAGTCGATCGCTTCGGCAACCTCATTACGAACTTCGCGGCTCGCGAATTTACCGGCGTAAACGCACGCCCGTTTGAAATGCGCGCCGGAACCCAGCGCATCCATCGGCTGGCGCTGACCTACGCGGATACTGCCGTGGGCGACTTGTTCGTGATCGTCGGCAGCTCAGGATATCTCGAAATTGCCGCCAACCAAAGCTCGGCCGCGAGCTCTCCTCGGTTGCAGCGCCGGAGCTCCCGTGGAATTGGATCTCTACTAGGCGCCGAAGAATTCGCGCGCCGCCGCTACCGTGTAGCGAATATCTTCCTCGCTGTGCGCGGTCGAGAGGAACGCCGCTTCGAACTGCGAGGGCGCCAGATACACGCCGCGCTCCAGCATGAAGTGGAAGAACTGGCCGAAGCGGGCGGTGTCGCACTTCTTCGCCGAGTCCCAATCGGTAACCGGATCGCGAGAAAAGAAAAGCGTGAACATAGCGCCCACGCGATTGATGGTGATGCCCGGCGGAGCCCACGCAGTAAGCTGCGCCGCACGCGCTTCCAGTTGCTCGTATACTTCCGGATGAGCAACCAAGATAACGCAGCATCGCCAGTCCCGGCCGCCACCGAGAGCGGATTCCCCGAAAGCGTTCCCGCCTGATACACCGGACCGAGCGGCGCGACTTTGCGCATGATGTCGGCCCGTCCCCCATACGCCGCGATCGGCAATCCGCCGCCGATAATCTTGCCGAGCGTCGTCAAATCCGGCGTGATTCCAAAACGCTGCTGCGCGCCGCCGAGCGCCACGCGGAAACCCGTCATCACTTCGTCGAAGATCAGCAGCGCGCCGTGGCGCGTCGTGAGTTCCCGCAACGCTTCGAGAAATCCCGGCGCGGGCGGAACACAGCCCATGTTGCCGACCACCGGCTCCACGATCACCGCCGCGATCTGTCCGCCGCGTTCCGCGAACGCCTGCTCGACAGCCGCGATCGAATTGTAAGGCAGCGCCAGTGTCGTTTCCGCAAACCCCTTGGGAACGCCCGCCGTGTCCGCGATCCCCAGCGTCGCCATGCCCGACCCGGCTTTCACCAACAGCGAATCGACGTGCCCGTGGTAGCAGCCTTCAAATTTGATCGTGAGGTCGCGGCCCGTGAATCCGCGAGCGACCCGCAGCGCACTCATGGTCGCCTCGGTGCCGGAGTTCACCAGGCGCAGCATCTCCATCGACGGCATAACCTGCGAGATCAGCTCCGCCAGCTCGACTTCGCCTTCGGTAGGCGCGCCAAAACTGGTACCGCGCTCCAGAGCCTCGCGCAGCGCTTCGATCACCGGCTGCGGACGATGCCCCAACAGCAGCGGTCCCCACGAGCCCACGTAATCGATATAGGAATTGCCGTCGACGTCGAAGATGCGCGAGCCTTCGCCCCGCTCGATGAATCGCGGCACGCCGCCGACGCTGCGGAACGCCCGCACCGGCGAATTCACGCCACCCGGAATGAGCGCCTGCGCCCGCACAAACAGCGCTTCCGATCGCGATGTCTTCATAAACCGGCGCGCGAGCTCTCCGGGACCACACGGTTCAGCACCAGATTCGTCAGCACTTCCTGCAGCGTGCCGCTGAGGTTTCGCAGCAGACGGCCGCGCAATTCGACGTACGGCTGCGTGCCCGCGAACAAATCCTGCATCAAATCGCGGAAGCGCGGACTGCGGCGCATGAATTGGATCATCCGCGCAGGCACCGAATTGAACATGAAAGTGCCCAGGAACAAACGCCGCGCAAGCGTAGACGCGAACTCCAGATCCACCGCAAACTCTCGCGCCAGGATCGCACGATACGCCGCGGCTTTTTCCACGATTCCGTGGGCATCGTCCAGCACTACGCGGCTCGCCAGGTCGCCCGAGCGCATGGCGTAATACAAACCTTCACCGGTGATGGGATCGACCAGTCCGCCGGCGTCGCCCACCGCCATCCAGCCGTCGCCGGCCACGCGATTGTTCTTCCATCCCGGCGATTCGAGCGACGGCAGCATGTGGCTATAAAACTTGGACCCGCGCCAAGCCATGCCGCGCTCGTCCATATAACGTTCCAGCCGGACCCTCAGAGCCTGCGCCGGCTCGCCCTTGCCGCAGATGCCCACCGAAAGATGTCCGCAGCGCGGAAACACCCAGATGTATCCTTCGAGCTGCGGCAGAAATTGAATATCGATTTGATCGCGCGATCCCGGCACATAATAGCCCAGCGCTCTCATGGTATCTTTCGCGCTCCACTCCGTGCCCACTTCGCGCAGAGGATTGCGCGCGCCGGTGGCAACGATGCAAAAATCCGCTTCGGCCATTCCGCCTTGTGTGCGCAAGCGCCAGCCGCGCTCGCGGCGCTCGATACTCAGCACGCGCGTCTTTTCGATGGCGGCTCCGGCTTTTTCGGCGCGCATCAGCAGCATCCGGTTCAAGTCCAGCCGCGAATAAATCACCAGCGGCCGCGACAGCGGCATCTTCACTTCACCGGCATTCGGCGCCGCCAGAGTGGTGTCGTGATATCAACTTCTTGGGCGTGTCGTTGTCGATCAGGAACGGATACTGTTGATAAGCCTTATATGTGAGTCCGCCGCCGCAGGGCTTCTCCCACGCCAGCTTCTCGTCGAAGATGATGGTCCGCAGCCCGGCGCTCGCCAGCCGCTCCGCCGCAAACGAACCCGCCGGACCTCCGCCCAGCACCGCGACCGTCTTCATTGCCTCGATCCGTGGGAGGATGTCCCGGAGGCAGCGACCCTGGCGGCAGCGACCCAGGCGGCATTGACCCCGGCAGGGCTTGGTCGCCATGCGAATTGCCGGGGCTCACCTGACGCCCCTTGACCGCCCACTTGTCGCCTTTGCGTTCCAGCACGTAATCCATCGACATGCCACCGCTCCCTGGCGGCATGCCCTTGGGAACGAAAGATACGCTGGCCCGCGCGATGTCCTTCTCAAAGGAGATGGACCCGACGTTGACGTCCATCGCACTCATATCCAGGCCCATGGTGGGCGCGCGCTGCTTGAGGTAGTCGATCACTCCCTCCTTCACCGCTTCCGGATTCTGGATGTTCTTGGAGCAGGCCGCCAGGACCAGGACAGCCACCGCCAGCGCGCATTTTTTCACAGATCCGATTATACCCAGCCTTACTGCAAAAGCGCGGCGATGCGGTCGGCGTCGTTGGGGACTACGATGGGCTGGTTGCCGAAGGTGGAACGAATCTTTGCGCCGCTGGGAGTCTCCAATTTTCCTGTGTGGTACTTGTAAATGTAATCCGGGTCCTTGAGGACGTTGCCGGTCAGCGCCGCCACCACATCGTCGTCCTTACGGATCATCCCCGCCGCCGTCAGCTTTCGAATGCCCGCTAGCGTGGCCGCGGAAGCCGGCTCGCAACCAATGCCCGCGCGGCCGATCATGGCTTTGGCGTCGGCGATTTCCTGCTCCGTGACTTTTTCTACCGTCCCGCACGACGAACGAACCTCGTGCAAAGCCTTGGGCCAGGAGACTGGATCGCCGATACGAATCGCCGTCGCCAGTGTCTCGGGATTCGTCACGGGATGCAGCTCGCCGCCCTTGTGGAACATTTCGTAGAACGGCGCGGCGCCCTCCGCCTGGATCACCGCCAAGCGCGGCATTTTCGCGATCAGCCCCAGTTCGCGCGCCTCCCGCAGAGCTTTCCCGAACGCAGAAGTGTTGCCGAGATTGCCGCCGGGGAGCACGATCCAATCCGGCGGATTCCAGTCGCGCTGATCCAGCATTTCGAAGACGATGCTCTTCTGGCCCTCGACGCGAAATGGATTCATGGAATTCAGCAGATAGATCCCCAGCCGCTCGGCCAGCACCCGCACCAGCGCCAGAATCTGATCGAAGTTCGCTTCCACTTCGAGCGTGCGCGCGCCGTATTCCAGCGCCTGCGCCAGTTTCCCGAAAGAAATGTTGCCGTGCGGCAGGAAGATCAGCGCCTCCAGCCCAGCCGCCGCTGCGTAAGCGGCCATGGAAGCGGAGGTGTTACCGGTGGAAACGCAAGCCACGCGCTTCATCCCCAGGCGCCGCGCCTGCGACGCTCCGCAGGTCATGCCGTTGTCTTTGAACGATCCCGTCGGATTGAATCCCTGATGCTTGAAAGTGATCTTGTCGAGCCCGCCATATTGCGCCGCGAGCGGAGCGTCCAATAGCGGCGTGTTCCCTTCCCGCAGCGTCACCACGTTCGCATAGTCGTTGAGGAAAGGAAACAGCTCGCGATAGCGCCAGACTCCGCTGGTATCGAGAGGCGCGTTGCTCAAGCGGCGCTGCCGGAACAGATCGCGCAACTCGCCGGCGCTGGGCCGCGTACCGCTGTAGACGGCTTCCATCAGCCCACCGCATTTCGGACAGTTATACAGAACCTCGGTAATGGCGAACCGCTCGCGGCAGGACGCCTCAAAGCAGACCAATTCGGCCCGCACGCTGGAAGACATATTCTTTAAGTGTAGACCAGCATGCTTTCCGTTCATCTTGCATCCGGCCGCGTCGAAGTGCGCCGCCAGCCGCTGCCCCGCGTCCCCGAAGGCTTCGCCCGCATTCGCCTGCTGGCCGCCGGCATCTGCTCCACCGACCTCGAGCTGCAACGTGGATACTACGGCTTCTCGGGCACGCCGGGTCACGAATTCGTCGGTGAGGTCGTAGACAGTCCAGCCGAACCAAAGTGGGTGGGGAAGCGCGTGGCCGGCGAAATCAATCTCGCCTGCGGTCATTGCGAATGGTGCGCTCGCGGCCTCGGACGCCATTGCCCGACGCGCAGCGTTCTCGGCATCGTCAAACACCCGGGAGCCTTCCGCGAATTCCTCACGCTGCCGATCCATAACTTACACCGGGTGCCCGATTCGATCTCTTCCGAGCACGCCGTATTCATCGAACCCGTAGCCGCGGCCTGCGAGATTCTGGATCAGGTGAAGATCCCCAAGGGCGATCGCGTCGCACTGCTCGGCGATGGAAAGTTAGGGCTGCTGATCGCCCAGGTTCTGCAAGCCCATGGAGCGCGCGTTCACCTGTTCGGCCGTCATCGCGAGAAGATGCGCCTCGTCGAAAAGTCCGGAGTCACCACCGAGCTCCTGCCGAAGAAATTGCCCGAGCGCGCCTACCGCTGGGTAGTGGACGCCACCGGTTCCGCTCAAGGCCTGCGCGCCGCCGTGACGATGTGTGAACCGCGTGGCACCGTCATCATGAAATCGACGGTACACGGGCTGGTGACGATCGACACCGCTGCCGTGATCGTCAACGAAATCACGCTGGCCGGATCGCGCTGCGGCCGCTTCGAGCCTGCGATCCGCCTGCTCGCTTCAGGCAAGGTGAATGTCGCGGATCTGATCTCGGACGAATTCCCGCTGGATCGCGCGCCCGAAGCTTTCGCACGCGCCGCGACTAAGGGAGTCCTGAAAGTTCTGCTGCGGCCTCCGCGGTAGCGTTACTTCCCAGCCAAAATCACGTTGCTCCACAGCGCTATCGTCAGCGCCGTTGCTCCCAGGAAGCTGCCGAACGGCAGTTCATACGTCGAAGCGTCTTTCTTGGTCAGTTTGATGTAGGCCAGCCCCAGGAATGAGCCCGCAATGGACGCCAGAATCAGCGTCATCAGCGACAGTCGCAGACCCACGAATGCGCCGATCATCGCGATCATCTTGACGTCGCCGAAACCCAGTCCTTCGCGGTGCCGGAACTTCTGGTACAGCCAGCCGACCAGCCAGATAGAGCTGCTGCCTACCGCGGCCGCGAATGCCGATTCAGCGAAGGACTGCCAACGCTCGCCCCAAGAATAAGGAATAAACATCGAGACGAAATAATATTCCAGCGGCACGAACAGCGAGAACGCCAGGCCCACTAGCGTGCCGCCCAGTGTGAACTCATCCGGCAGGATGCGTTCTTCCAGGTCCGAGGCGATCAGCGCGATCATAATCGCCGAGTATACGCAATACTTCAGCGCCGGAAGGGTTAATCCTAACCTAGCCACGCACATTGCGAAGGCGGCGCCAGTGGCGATTTCCACTAGCAAATAGCGCACCGGAATGCGCGCCTTGCAATGGCGGCAGCGCCCACCCAGCACTAGGAAACTGACCACCGGAATGTTGTCGTACCAGGCGATGGTCTTCTCGCACGCGGGGCAGAACGAGCGCGCCGGCGTAACCACCGAGAGGTCCCGTGGAAGCCTGTAAACGCACACATTCAGGAAACTGCCGATCAGGAGCCCGGCCAGGAACGCGAGCAGCGCAAAAATCATCCTAAGACCTCACGATAGGCACCCACGGTTTTCTCCACCATTCTTTCGACTGAGAACTGCTGTAGCACTCGCTCGCGAGCGGCTTGCGACATTCGCGCCGCCAACGCGGCATCTTCAAGCAACCGCCGGACTGGTGTCAGAAAATCGCCATCGCTGACCAGGAATCCGGTCTTGCCCGATTCCACTACCTCGGGTAGTCCGCCGACGCTCGACGCAACTACCGGAACGCCAGCCGCCATGGCCGCCAGCACGCCCGACCCCAGACCCTCCATATCGCTTTTATAGACGAACACGCTGGCTGTCGACAAATCCCGCCACAAGTCAGTAGTCAGATCGACAGAAATGCCGGGAATCTCCACGGGCTTGGACGCCAGCGCGACCACGCGGCCAGCCTGGGGGCAGCGCAGGCTCGGGTATCGGGACGCCATCATGCACCACGCGTATCTTTGCGCCGCGGATTCCCGCGTCCATCAGCCGCGCGGCAACATATTTGGACACCGCGATATACAGCGCCGCGCCCGCGTACTTCCACAGCGAGAAGAAGCCGCGCTTCACCGGAAACGCCACCCGCCGCGACACCACCAGCGGAGCGCCGCCCGCAATCGCCGCCAAAGTATGGGAGCGCGCATCGTGGACGTGCACCAGATCGGTTTGCTTCGCCGCCAGCGGTCAGCGCGCGAAACGTGAGCACCCGAACGTCCAGCTTGCGCCGGGCGGCTTCCTCGAACAAGGGCGATCCCGCGCGCGCCAGCAGAACCGCATCCGTCAACCGTTCGACTAGATACAACGCCTGCCACTGCCCTCCGCGCATTTCGCGCCCGCTATCGACGTGCAATGTTCGCACGCTATCTCCCGGGACTCATGAAACGCACCTTGGCGTACTTGAGAAAGTTATACAGCGCCGCCAGGTTGGCGATGGCCAGGCCTTCGACGCCGTCCAAGAATCCGAGATTCACGAAGTAGGTGCGGAAGAACGTCCACGGCGGCTCGAAGATCAGGCGCCCCCACGTCACCTTCTCTCCCGCGTCGATCAACTGCGCGGCGGCGAGCGTCGTGTAGCGATCCATGGTCTTCAAATGCTCCGACAATGAATCGCAGGTAAAGTGCAGCAGGTTCGAATCCAGATGCCCGACGGTGCCCTCCGCCTTCACCGATTCGTGAACGTAATCGCCCACCCATTTGGCCTTGCGGCGATCGTAGAGCCGCACCTTGCGGTCCGGATACCAGCCCGAGTGCCGGATCCAGCGGCCCAGATAGCGGGCCTGCCGCGGCATGGTGTAAGCGTCGTATTGCGGCCCGTGCTTCTTCACGCGCCAGATCTCGGCCTCCAGCGCCTCGCTCAGCGATTCATCCGCGTCCAGCGAGAGAATCCAGTCGTGGGCGGCCTGCTCGGCGGCGAAATTCTTCTGCTTGGCATAGCCCAGCCACACCGTCTCGACCACCCGGGCACCCAGATTTTTCGCGATCTCCACCGTGCGGTCAGTCGAACCGCTGTCGATCACCACGATCTCATCGGCGCAGCGCAGACTCTCCAGCGCGCGCGGCAGATTCCGCTCCTCGTTATAAGTGATGATGGTGGCCGAGATCTTCACAAACCGTTGGCCCGGACCGGCGACAGAGTGAACGACAGGATCAGAATCAGCAGCGCGGCGATTCCCAGCCAGGCTCCGCGTCCGCCCGATCGGGTAGGGATCGTAAATGACCGGATGGCGCATCCCGAAGAAGAATAGCAGCGCGGCCCACAACAACCAGCTATAGGCAAAGTAGAACCCCATCGGAACCAGCAGCAGCCACAAAGATTCGCGACAGCCAGCGCATTTTCTCGCCCACGAAAGAGTAAAGAATGTGCCCGCCATCCAGTTGGCCGATGGGCAGCAGGTTCAGCGCCGTGGCGAGCAAGCCCACCCACGCCGCGCGCGCCACCGGATGCAGGTAGATATCTCCAGCGGGCACGCCCGGAAACCGAACCAGTTCGAATAACCGCAGCAATAACGGGTTGCCAAAAATCAAATCGCCCCGATGAACCACTCCAGGCGCGACCCGCGACAGCGACAAGCCCACCGCCAGCGGCACGAGCAGCGTTACAAAACCCGCCAGCGGCCCGGCTACCCCGATATCGAATAAAGCGCGTTTCGAATAGATGGCCGAACGGATGCGGATGAATGCGCCCATGGTGCCGATCAGCGTCGGCGCAGGCAGAAAGTACGGCAGCGAAACGTCCACGCGATAGTAGCGCGCCGTCAGATAGTGGCCCATCTCGTGGGCCATCAGGATGGTCAGCAGCGTGAGCGAGAACGGCAGCCCGTGCAGCAGAAACCAGGGATCGTGCCACATGCGCACATAGCCGTAGAGGTCGGCGTCAAAATTGGTGGGACGGTTGGCGGCGAAACTTTCCTGGAGGCCCGCGCCCACTACCGTGGCGCTCAGCAGCGTAAGCAGAAACAAGAGGGCGTGCAGCCAGTAGCGCTGGCGAGGACGCGGCGTGTCTAGATCCGACTCGTGCAGGTCTTCGAAGAGGTTGCTTTCGAAAGCCTCGCCCGGCCGCGGATAGCCGTTCGTCGACACGTGGGAATTTATTCGAGCGCCTGCAATTCCTTACCGGGCTTAAAGCGGACCGCCTTACCCGGCGGGATCGCGACTTCCGCCCCCGTGCGCGGATTGCGTCCGATACCCGTTTTGCGAGGCCGCACGTTGAAGATGCCGAAGCCTCGCAGTTCGATGCGCTCACCGCGCTCCAGGGAGCGCTTCATACTTTCAAAGACGGTTTCAACGGCCATCTCGGCCTTAGTCTTGGTGATACCCGTCCGATTGACTACTTCATTGATGATGTCGAGTTTGATCAAATCCGCCTCCTGCGCTCCAAACTCAATGCTAGGATTGGGTTTAGCCGTTTGTCAAGCGCCCGGCAGGTGGCGGAGACTCCAAAAACACGGAGGAAGGCGGGGGAAAAGGCAGGAAAAATGGTTGGGGGCGGCTAGTTCCGGGCGACTCGTTTTGGCGTCCACTGCGCGAACCGCGCGCTCAGGTGCATGAATTGCAACCTGTTGTTGGGATTCAGCCACGCTCCGATTTCAAAACCGCTCAGCTTGCGCCGCCCCTTATCTGGTCGGGTTCTATGTCGTCACCTCCTGTTTGAAGCCGCGGCCGGCGCGGCGGTTTTAAACTTTTGAATCCGAACTCTTTTCGATTGCATTCTCGCTCCGATACCAATGGGTGTCAATAGTGCTTGGCGGGTATCGCAGCCACCTACTTCTTCACGAACTTCTGCACCGCGTTGCCGACGGAGTCGCCCACCCAGATCTCTCCCGCCGGACTCACGGTAACCGAATGAGCTTCAGTAAATTCGCCGACTCCCTTGCCCAGCTTGCCAATCGCCGCGAGAACTTTGCCGTTCAGATCCAGTTGCAGAAGCTGGCCCGCAAAACCGTTGGCGACCCAAATATATTTGTCTCCGATGATCAGGCTGCTCGGCAGGCCGCCATACTTATGCTCACCGATATACTTTCCGTCCTGGTCGAAGATCTGAATTCTTTGATTCTCGCGGTCCGTCACCCACAACTGGCCTTGCGCATCCAGCGCGATCCCGTGGGCTTCGGTGAACTGACCGGGCTCAGCCCCTCTGCCGCCCCAGGTCTTGATAAATTTCCCGTTCTTATCGAACTTGAGGACGCGCGGGTCTCCGCCGTCACCTTCCGGCGTGTGCCCCTGGACCACAAATATGTCGCCGTTGCGGCCGAAGGCTAAGTCATTGGGCTGATTAAAGTGGCGCGATCCCGTCGCCTCGTCCCACTTGCCCGCCTCGCCCTTCGTGCCGAGCGTCAGCAGAATTTCGCCTTGCCGGTTCAGTTTCATCACGACGTGCGCAAGTCCGTCGGTGACCCACAGATTGCCGGCATCGTCGATGCGCAAACCGTGGGCTCGCTTGAGCAATCCGTCGCCAAAGATTCGAATAAACTTCCCGTTCTGGTCGAACTCCACCAGCGCCTGCGGCCCGCGATTCAGCAGGAACATGTGGCCTTGCGCGTCGTATCGGATAGCCGACGGCGCACCGATCTTGATCCCCTCCGGAAGCGGAAGAGGGTTGGGGACCGCCACGTAGTCCAGCTCGGGCGCGGCCTGCGGAACCAGCAGCGCCGGATTGGATGGCTTCTGCGCGAACGCCGCCGCACAAGCCACCAAACTAAAGACGATCGTTGCGGTTTTCACGCCTAAATCACTTTCGCTTTACGCATCACGGCTTCAGACTTCTCTTGAATGCGTTTCGCCATCTCATAAGGATCGGCTTGCTGGAATTCGGGCAGGAACAACTCCACCGAAAGCGCCCCGGTGTAGCCCTTCTCCGACATCTTGCGCAAAATTTGCACCAGCGGCGACACTCCGTCGCCCGGAATCAGGCGAGTAGTGTTGTCCATCAGTTCGCGGGGCATGTCGGGCATGTCCTGGAAGTGCATATGCGCGACCTCGCCGGGACGAATCATGTCCAGATCCTCGAACTTACTCAGTCCGGACCAGAAGTGATAGCAATCGAGCATGGGATGCACGTTGGGATGAGCCGCTTCCCGGATCAACTTAAGCGCGGTGGGCAAGGTAGCAATAAAAGTCGAGATGCGAGTGAACTCGATCATCGCGGGGATGCCATTCTGTTTAGCGACGTCTCCGGCCTGACGAATGCAGTCGGGCGCACCCTTGTAGTCTTCGGCCGTGACTTTGCGGGTGGTGACGGCAGGGCTATAGATCCGCTGCGCTCCGAGCGAGGCGAATAACTCGCACCGCTTCTTCCACCCTTCAAGCGCGGTGACCTGCGTCGCGCCCGGAATATACAGGTCAACTTGCCTGGCCGAGCTCGAAACCACGGTCAGGCCCAGATCCTTCAGCAGGGTTCGAGCGGCGGCCAGCGTGTCGGTCTTGAGGAACTCATCCAGCATGAGATCGTTGATTTCGACATTCCTGATGCCCGCGCGCGACCATCCTTCGAGCGACTTGCGGAACCCCGCCCCCAGCGATGTGGTCTGGTGCAGACTGAGCGACATCTTGCCGCCGGCCGCGCGCGCAGGAACGGCCGGGATCGCCGCTGCCGCCAAAGGCGCCAAAATCGCAGTTCGTCGAGTAAGCATGAGCATTACTATATCGCCGTTTCGACGTCGGAGTGGCTTAGGGGATAAACTGTCACTGGCATGGCTCCGGCAGTGACCCTTCTATTATTCGCTGCGTCGATGCAAGCGGCCACGCTCGCGGATTCCGCTATCTTCACAGCTTTCAAGCAGGCGGACACGGCACTGGCCCATTTTGCACTCTTGCAACGAACTGGCGTGACGGAAGATCTTGACCTTGTCATCGCGATCGGAAGTTCGAAGGTGATTACGATCGAGCAAAACTCCCCGACTTGGTGGAACGAAAACGAAAAGATTGGCTTGTTCCTTCAAGAAAAGACTCGCCCCGCGCGGGTCTATTCGCTCGGGACGAAATCCGGAGTTGAGGAGTGCGCGATGCGCATAGAGCGAGTCAGCGTCACCGATGCTGTCATATCTTGTGAAGCCGAGAAAGTCGGACGCTATGTTAACCAGAAATGGGTTTACGATGTGCGGGCGAAGAAGCTGTTGGAGCAGTTCTCCTATCAGCCGTTCGCAATGCACCGCATCTTCCCGAACGGCGCCGGCGCCGTATTTCTCGGCAGTGACAGTAAGGGACTGGTCGCCGTGAGGTTTACGTTCGGGCAGGACCCGGAATTTCGAGTGTTGAGCAACGCAGAATCGGCGGAATGGTTTCGACGCGTCCCGGTCTCGGAAGGAACCGCGGGCATCGACCGTGTCTTGTACATCCAACCGGAGCCGTTTCGACCTCTTCACTTCGGGCCTTCTGGTTCGTTCCGACTGACAGCGAGGAAAGGCGCCGTGCCCCACCTTGCGCTTGAGGAAGAGTCTGGAAACAAGATCCACTCGTATCCACTGCCGCAATCTACTTATGACGAATTTGCGGCTGCGCGTCCGACGAAGGTAAAAGACGGCTACGTCCGCGAGCAAACCAATATCGACGAGCACATAGGTCCATGGAAACTGGATGAAGACAAACTCTGGTTCGGCAAGACGTTCTATGACGGCGAAGGAACAAACGGCGTCGGGGGCTTCGGCTATTTCTCCGCGACTGATCGCAGGTACCATTTGTTCACGCCTCCCGAAATAGCAGGATGGTCGGTGTCGGCGATTGATGTTGAAGCTGAAGCGGTATGGATGGCGCTGGTCGCGAGCGGAGAATATGGAGGAGCGAGCGGAGGCCTGCTTCGCTATGACCGGCAATCCGGTGCTGTGCGCTGTTTTGAGTTACCGGATGTTGGAGTCCAGTTCGTTAATTCGGGTGGAAAACTCATGGCGGCAACAGACTTCGGTATCGCAGTGATCGACGGCGATGGGGTGAAGCGCTATTTCGTCGACCGCACCACCGACGGACGGCTGCGAGTTGCGCCCGCCATCCGCTAGTTTCGCGCAACGAATCTTCACGCGCTAAGCGATGATAGGAAGCAGTGTCTTCACTCCCCTCAGTGGTCATTGTCGGACGGCCCAACGTCGGCAAGTCCACATTGTTTAACGCGATCATTGGCCAGCGGCGCTCCATCGTGGGCGACGAGCCCGGCATCACGCGGGACCGCATCTATGGCGAAGCCACTTACCGCGGGCGTAAATTCGATCTGATCGATACCGGCGGCATCATCCTCAACGACGAAGAGATGATCCCCACGCAGATTCTGAAACAGGCGCGGATGGCGTTCGAGGAAGCCTCGCATGTGATCTTTCTGATCGACGGACGCAGCGAAATTACGGGCGTCGATCGCGACCTGGCGCGTATGCTGCATAAGCTGGGGAAGCCGGTCTCGGTGGCGGTGAACAAGATCGATAGCCCCAAGCGCGAAGCGCTGACGCACGAATTTCATTCGCTCGGCTTCAAACATTTGTTCCCGGTTTCGGCGGAGCACCGTCTGGGATTCGAAGACCTGCTGGACCACGTGACCGAGAGGTTCACGGCCGAACCGGTGACGCGCAAGAAAGTGCGGGGCCAGGACGCGGGTCCCGAGCCCGAGCCGGAAGAAGAGCGCACGCTGCCCATCAAGATCGCCATCATCGGCCGGCCGAATGTGGGCAAATCGACATTGCTGAATGCGCTGACCGGCACTGAGCGCGCCATTGTCTCGCCGGTAGCCGGCACCACCCGCGACGCGGTCGACGAAAAGATCACCGACGCCGGCACCGAATACGTATTCGTCGACACCGCCGGAATCCGCCGCAAGGGCAAGACCAAGCTAATGGCGGAGAAGCTGAGCGTGGTGATGGCGCGCCGCCATCTTGCGCATGTCGCACGTCGCTCTGCTGGTGATGGATGCGACCGAAGGCGTGCTGGCGCTCGACGCCACCATCGCCGGCTACGCCCATGAAGAGGGCCGCGCCATCATTCTGGTGGTGAATAAGTGGGATGCCTCGAAGGACAAGAACAAGAGCAAGTTCATCGAACAGATCCGCGACAACCTGAAGTTCCTGGAATACGCGCCGATTGCCTTTGTATCCGCCGAAAAGCGCATCGGCACGCGAGCGCTGTTGCCGCTGATCAAGAAGGCTTATGAGGCGGCCTCGCGGCGCATCACCACCGGCGAACTGAACCGCTTCGTGGCGTCACTCGAATGGGAATACGACATGAAGATTTACTACATGACGCAGGCCAACGTGCGGCCTCCCACCTTCGTGGCGTTCACCGACAAGGCGGGTAAGCTGCACTTCTCCGCCGAGCGCTATCTAGCCAACCGCCTGCGCGAGCGCTTCGATTTCACCGGCACGCCAATCGTGATCCGGACCAAGCGGCGCTAGAGTTACTCAGCCGAACTGCCGATAGGCTGCGTGTATGGTTGGCGGGTTGCGACGCCATTCGACCCCCTCCAGCGCGAACCGAGGTATAATTCAAACGCCTGTGACATTTTACCGCCCAAGCGTACGGTGGCTTGCGATTCTGCTGCTGATTGCGGCTACGCTCTCGCTCCAGGCAATACCGCTTTCCTCCCATCACTCTAACGAAGACCTCACCCATTGCTGTGCCTTCTGTCATTTGGCGCACATGGCTTGGGCGAACCCGGCTCAAGCCCTAGGCGTCCTGGCGCCGGTTGCCTCGGAGTGGCACATCGCCACTCATAAATGTTTCGGCTACCGGGAAACGCTAGTGGCCCTCGGCCACTCCCGCGCCCCGCCCGCCTAGTCCCCACTCAACTGTTTTTGTCCTGGCTTGCCTTGGCAAGCGGGGCACTTATCTACGTGGGTTTCCGTGCATCAGGAGATTTAGATTTTGCAGCGCCATAACGGTAAAGTGCCGTGGTTGTTACTTCTATCTGCGCTGAGTTCGGCTGCCGGCCCGGCGCTCGCTCAGCAACCGGCCCCGGCCAGCGGCGCGGCGGTACGCATCACTCTCGACCAGGCCATCCAGTTCGCTCTTCAGCACAACCATGCGCTCGAAGCGGCCCGCTCCACCATTCGCCAAAACCAGGCCCAGGAAATTACCGCCAATCTGCGGCCCAATCCCACGCTTTCCTGGGACTCGCAGTTCCTGCCGCTCTTCAACCTCAACCAGTTCAATTGGTCCTACATCAATAACAGCGCTCAGTTCGACCTGGGCATCGGCTACACTTTCGAGCGCGGACAGAAGCGCCAGCACCGGCTGCAGGCGGCGCAGGATCAGACCACGGTCTCGCGCTCGCAGGTGTCCGAAAACCAGCGGACGCTCACTTTTAACGTCGCCCAGCAATTTGTGGCCGTGCTGCTGGCGCAGTCCATGATTGAGCTTGCGCAACAGGATCTCGCCAGCTTCCAGCAAACGGTTGACCTGAGCGAGACACAAGTCCGCGCCGGCGCCATCAGCGAAGGCGATGCGCTAAAAATTAAGCTGCAACTGCTGCAATTCCAAACCGACGTATCGTCGGCCAAGCTGGCGAAAGTGCAGGCTCTGGCGGCTTTGCGCCAGTTGGTGGGATTCGAGTCGGTCCCGCAAGATTACGACGTGGATGGGACGCTCGATTACCAGCCGGTGCATGGCGATCTCGAAGCCCTGAAGATGCTGGCGATCAATTCGCGGCCCGACCTGAAAGCCGCGCGTCAGAGTATTACAGCCGCTCGCAGCCAGGAGTCGCTCGCGGTAGCCAATGGCAAGCGCGATCTGGACGTGAGCTTTAACTACAGCCACGTCGCCGACATCAATTCCGGAGCTTTTTTCTTCAATATGCAGATCCCTATTTTCGACCGCAACCAGGGCGAAATCGCTCGCACCCAGGCGGCCATCACGCAGTCGCAGGAGCTCGCAGCGGAGGCCAACGAGCAGGTTCTGTCGGACGTCGTGAACGCCTACGAAGGAGTTCACACCAACGATCAGATTATTGGACTTTACCGCTCCGGTTATCTGGACCAGTCCACGCAATCGCGCGACATCAGCCAGTACGCTTATCAGCGCGGCGCAGCCAGCCTGCTGGATTTTCTGGACGCTGAACGGAGTTATCGCGCCAACCAACTTGCCTACCGTCAGGCGCTCGCCAATTATATGGTCACGCTCGAACAGCTGCGAGAAGCGGTCGGAACCAGGAGCCTTCCATGAGGATCTGCGCATTGAGTCTTTTGGCTGGTGCAGCCGTGCTCGCGCTCTCCGGCTGTGGCTCGCGCGGCCAGCGTGAGTCGCAAATGACCTCTTTCACCACGGGAGAAACCAAAGCCGACACCGCAAACCTGTTCACTCTTCCCTCCGACCAGATGGCGCACTTGCAGATCTCGCCGGTTGCGAAAGGAAGCCTGCCACGAGTATTGCGTCTTACCGGAGCCGTCGCCTATAACGCATTCACCACCACACCGGTGTTCTCCGCCGTGGGAGGCCCGGTGCGGGACATATTAGTGACGCCCGGAGACTACGTTCGCGCCGGACAAACGCTGCTCGATGTCAATAGTCCGGATTACTCGGCGGCCCGGTCCGCGTATCTCAAGGCCAAAGAGGCCTATGCGCTCGCCGACAAGAACTATCAACCGTGCGGTCGATCTTCTGGCCCACAAAGCCATCGCCGAACGCGATGAGCAGCAGGCTGAATCGGATCGCTCCCAAGCGCAGTCGGATGTCGAATCGAGCACCGACGCGCTGCGCGCCCTGGGCATATCCGACCCCGAAGCGACGGCGAAGGCAGCGGGCACGCTTGCAGATTCCCCTGCTCGCGCCCGTGGCGGGCGAGATCGTCGAGCGGCTGGTGGGGCCGGGACAATTGTTGCAGGCCGGCGCGACGCAATGCTTCACCATCTCCGACACCAGCACGGTTTGGGTTCTGGTCAACGTGTATCAGAGCGATTTGGGCAGCGTGCGCATCGGCGACGCGGTCGATATCACCACCGATGCTTACCCCGAAGTCTTCCGCGGACGCATTTCCTACCTCGCGCCGGCGCTCGATCCCACCACGCGCACCCTGCAAGCCCGAATCGTCACCGAAAACGCCGGCCACAAACTCAAGAAAGATATGTACGTCACGGCGACCGTCCGGGCGGGAGCCGTTGCGAACGCGCTGCTGGTGCCCGACGCGGCGGTGCTGCGCGATGACGAGAATATGCCATTCGTCTACGTGCAAACCGGAGTCGAATCAATTCGCACGCCGTCTGGTAACCCTTGGCGATTCGTCAGGCGGCCACACTCAGATTACCAGCGGCCTCAACGATGGCGAGCGCGTGGTGGGCGACGGCAGCCTCTTCGTGCAGTTCCAAAACTCTCTGCAACATTGAGCGGCGGCTAGAGTATTCATGATCCATAATATTGTCCAATCCGCGTTACGGCAGCGGTTCCTGATTCTGGTGCTGGTGATGCTTCTGATCGTGGCCGGCGCTTACTCATTTCAGCGCATGCCAGTGGACGCCTATCCGGATCTTTCGCCCCCCATGGTCGAGTTCATCACGCAGTGGCCCGGTCACGCCGCCGAAGAAGTGGAGCGGTTAACCACGCTCCCGCTCGAACTGGCGATGAATGGCACGCCCAATCTGCACGTACTGCGCTCCATTTCTCTCTACGGCCTGTCCGACGTCATCCTGACTTTCGATGAAGGCACCGACGGCTATTTTGCGCGCCAATTGGCCTTTGAAAGAATTGGCGACGCCTCGCTTCCCTCCGGCGTGACGGCCAGTATGTCGCCGTACTTCAGCCCGAGCGGTCTGGTGTACCGCTACGTCCTCGAAAGCCCGGACCGCACGCCGCAGGAATTGAAAACCTACGAGGATTGGATCGTCGAACGGGCTTACCGCAGCGTGCCGGGTGTTGCCGACGATTCCGGGTTTGGCGGCACCACCATGCAGTATCAAGTTCTGCTCGACCCCGCGCGGCTGTATAACTTATCACATCCCGGTGGCGCAAGTGGTCACCGCGCTCACGGCGAATAACTCCAACACCGGCGGCGGCTTTTATTCCATCGGGCAGCAATTCAACTATGTTCGCGGCATCGGTCTGCTGCGAAACACCGAAGATATCGGCGAGGTGGTGGTGGGCAGCGCGAACGGCACTCCAGTGCGCGTCAAGGACATTGGCCACGTGGAGATCGGCCATGCCCCCCGGCTGGGATTTTCGGATTCGAAAAGAATGACGACGCCGTCGAGGGCGTCATCCTCATGCGCCGCGGCGAGCAAACTCAGAATGTGCTCAAGGGCGTCGAGCAGAAGACCGACGAACTCAACCGGTCGATCCTGCCGCCGGACGTGAAAGTCCGCCCGTACTACGATCGCAGCGACTTGGTGCGCGTCACCACCGACACCGTAGAAGGCAATCTGATGCGCGGAATGTTGCTGGTGCTGGTAGTGCTCATCTTCTTTTTGGGAAGCGTGCGCGCCGCCCTGATTACGGCGCTCACGGTTCCGCTGGCGCTGCTGTTCGCGTTCGTCTTTCTGCATGCCCGCGGCGACGCGGCGAATCTGCTCTCGATCGGAGCAATCGATTTCGGCATCATCATTGACGGCACCATCGTCATGGTGGAGAACATTCACCGTGAGCTGGGCGCCCGTCACGGCCAGACTTTCGATCTTCGCGAAATGATCCTGGCCGCGACGCGTGATGTCGACCGCCCCATTTTCTACTCTGTCGCCGTGATCATCGCCGGTTATCTTCCGATTTACGCCCTGGGCGGACCGGCCGGGCTGCTCTTCCGTCCCATGGCCAATACCATGGCTTTTGCGCTGATCGGCGCGCTGATTCTCACGCTCACATTGGTGCCTGTGCTGGCGTCCTTCACGCTGAAGGGCATCAAGGATAAACGCAATCCGGTTTTCGAATGGATCCGCAAGGTCTACGGCAAGCTGCTCCGGGGCTGCCTCCGCTTCCCGGCGTTCACGCTTATTGGTGCGACGCTGATTTTCGGCGCATCGCTGCTGCTGATTCCTGACATTGGCGTCGAGTTCCTGCCGCACTTGGACGAAGGAGCTTTGTGGGTGCGCGCCACCATGCCCTACACCATCTCGTTTGAGGAAGCGGACAAGTTTGCTCCCAAGATCCGCGATATCCTCAAGACCTATCCGCAGGTGACCGTGGTTGGTTCGGAACTCGGGCGTCCTGACGACGGCACCGATCCCACCGGTTTTTTCAATTGCGAGTTCTATGTCGGGCTGCGTCCTTACACCGATAAAGCCTGGACCCAGAGTTCCATTCATAGCAAGGCGGATCTCATCGCGGATCTGCAGAAGAAACTGGCGGCGTTTCCAGGAGTAATCTTCAACTACACGCAGCCCGCCGAGGATGCCGTCGATGAAGCGCTCACCGGGTTGAAGAGCGCTCTGGCGGTCAAGATCTTCGGCCCCGACCTTAACGTGCTGGAGACCAAAGCTCTCGATATCCGACGCGCATTGGATCGCACGCCAGGCTTCGCGGAACTCACCGTAGTGCGCGAACTCGGTCAGCCCAGTCTGACCATCACTCCCGACCGCGCTAAGATCGCGCGCTATGGAATCAATGTGGATGACGTGGGAACGGTGGTGGAAGCGGCTATCGGCGGCCAGACCGCCACCCAAGTCATCCAGGGCGAAAAGCTTTTCGACTTGGTGGTGCGCGCAGATCCTCAGTTTCGCTCAGGGGCCCGTGAGATCGGCAACCTGCTGGTGCCGGCGCCGGCGGGCCAGCAGATTCCCGTTATCCGAGCTCGCCGCGATCAGCCAAACCAGTGGCGCTTCCTTTATCTATCGCGAGAACAACTCGCGCTATATCGGAATCCAATTCTCGGTGGTGGGGAGGGACCTCGAAGGCGTGATCAACGCCGGTCAGGCCGCCGTGGCTAAGACGGTTCGTTTGCCGGAGGGCTACCGCCTGGATTGGGGCGGCGAATACAGCGAACTGGTGGAAGCCAAGTCGCAGCTTGTGATCATCGGACCGCTTGCGGCTTTGTTGATCTTTATGATCCTGTTCGCGCTGTATGGAAATATTAAATTCCCGGTGGCCATTGCAATCGGCGTAGTGCTCACAGGGCCAGTCGGCGCGCTGATTGGGCTTAAACTTACGCATACGCCCTTCAGCGTATCCAGTGTGCTTGGACTGCTGGCGGTATTGGGTGTTTCAGTACAAACCGCGGTGATCTTAGTGAGTTATATCAATAAGCTTCGCAACGAAGGCCGTAGCATTAAGGACGCCACGCTCGAAGCTTCCCTGCTTCGTTTGCGGCCCATCATGATGACGGCCCTAGTGGCCTGCTTGGGCCTGCTGCCTGCCGCGATGGCCACGGGCGTGGGAAGCGACACCCAGAAGCCGTTCGCTATCGTGGTAGTAGCGGGTTTGATCTCACGGCTGCTGCTCGGATTCTTCGTCAATCCGGTGCTGTACCAGATCGTGGCGCGCGAGGGCGACGTTTTGCAGGTATGATGCGTTCCAGTAAGACCCTATGAAAACCGCTAAGCCGAAACTCCATATTCTGGTGATCGATGTTGGAGGAACCCACGTCAAGGTGCGCGTCAGCGGAAACCGCGATGAGCGCAAGGTGGTCTCCGGCCCCACCATGACCGCGGCCCGCATGGTGCGCGATGTTAAACGTATGGTCAAGGACTGGAAATATGACGCCGTTTCGATCGGTTACCCGGGAATTGTAATCCACGGGCATCCGGCCCACGAGCCATACAATCTTGGCGGCGGCTGGCTGAGATTTAATTTCGCGAAGTCTTTTGGACGTCCGGTCAAGATGGTCAACGACGCTGCCATGCAGGCGCTCGGAAGCTACAAAAAGGGCCGCATGCTCTTTCTAGGCTTCGGCGCGGGTTTGGGCTCGGCTATGATCGTTGACGGAATCCTCCAGCCCATGGAACTGGCGCACCTCCCCTACAAGAACGGGAAGACCTACGAGGACTACGTCGGCGACCGCACTCTAAAGCGTTTGGGAAAGAAGAGATGGCGGCGCTATGTGGCCGACGTCGTGAAACGCCTCAAAGACGCGCTGGAGGCCGACTACGTGGTGCTCGGCGGAGGAAATTCCAGGCATCTGAAAGATCTTCCGCCGGATGCCGAGTTGGGTGACAACCGAAATGCGTTTATCGGCGGGATACGTTTGTGGAAGGAAGAAGCCAAGCAACGTGCGGGAACGAAGCGGGCCCCGCGCGCGGAACCCGCCTAGAACCAGGTCAAGATGCTTATCGGTGGAAGCGTCCCACCACCACCGCTTTACCCAGGATGTGCCCTTCCATCGCCTTGAGCGCTTCAGTGCGAGTAGCATCCGGGCCCAAACCGAGCTTGGTGTCGAGCGCGAACATTTCCAGAGTGTAGTGATGATGCGGGCCTTGGGCGCCTGCGCCCGGTCCCCGGTAACCGACGGTCCCGCCGACGTTCTTACACTGAACGGTGCCGTCAGCCAGAGTGGGTGTGGCAGGCACGCCTTCGGGAAGCTCATGCACCGTCGCCGGGATATTGAGCAGCATCCAATGCAGGTGATCCTCGGTCATCTTGTTGTCCACCGCTTCCGGATCATGCATGATCAAAACAAAAGCGGCGGTGTTTGCCGGAACGTGGCTCCATGCCAGGTTCGGCGAAATCGGATTCGGGCTGGACTGCGTGTATTTGGGCGGAATCTCGCCGCCGTCCTGGAACGAAGTGGTGGTAAGAGTGAATCCGGGCATCGGCATCGCCTTGCCCTTTTCCTGTGCCGCGACGGTGCTGACGGCGGCTACGAA
The DNA here is from genome assembly GCA_963779075.1 of Bryobacterales bacterium. Lineage (GTDB taxonomy): Bacteria > Acidobacteriota > Terriglobia > Bryobacterales > Bryobacteraceae > Palsa-187. The sequence goes on along the minus strand of CAVZWS010000001.1, from coordinate 451,355 downwards.
TGCGATGGCGCTGAAACAAAATCTTCGCGTGAATCTCATATTTAAGTTGTCTCCTGACATCTCCACAGCATATCAGGGCGGCTGGGATGGTAATGCAGATCGCGAAGCTCACCCGCGTAAACGCGGCGCGCGGACTAAAGTTCCAGCTTGCTGTGGAACGTCATGTCGTCGGTACTAAACGCCTGGGAGAATTTCAGCCGGGCAATTTGGGCCTCAAAGGTGATGCCGTGATCCCGCCAGTTGAGCTCCGCCGACTTCGAAAATAAATACACCACCAACGGTCCGCTCTCCCGCAGCAGGATGTCCACTCTGGTGGGCTTCAGATCCTTCTTTCCCTCACGTTTAAGGGCGGCCAGTCGCTTCAGCTCGTCCTGGCGCTCTTTGGAATCGTCGGTGATCGCGCCGCGCGGAATCCCGTAGACGGCAATCGCGTAGAAGTCGTCCCCCACGTCCGGAGCGCCGATATCGCGGGCTTTGAGTTCGGCTTCCCGCATCGGCTGGGCGCTCTCCCAGCGCAGCGTCAGCGTAGCCGGCTGGTCGGGAGTCGCTGCTTTGCCTTCATCGTTACCGCCATGCCGTCCGCCTCCCGAGCGGCCGATTCCAAAACCGCCGATTCCGATCCGTCCTCGATGGGTCTCCGGCTCCCCCGCTTTGCCACTAGGCTTAACCGGAGTCGCAACCACTGACTTCGCCCACGGAGAATTGGTCATTACCTCCCTGGCGTCATCCTCCGTCCATTCCGGATATTGCTTGTTCTTCCATGCTTGATCGGCGGCGGTTAGCATCACCGTCGATAGCACAAAAGCCGCGCTATAGGCTTTAGAATTTGTCAATCTTTTGGCCTATGGCGATATCCGCCTTGGCGCCAGCCGCATCGCCCATCGCAGTTTTAGACGCAGCGCGCGCGTAGTAAATGTGGGGCTGGTAGGGATCATCTTCGAGCGCTTTGCTGAAGTCCGCGATCGCCCTCGCGTGATCGCCGATTCGCTGATAGGTGGACGCCCTCTGGAAATAATTATCCAGGTTGGGTTCGAGTTCCACGGCCTTGCTGAAGTCTGCGAGCGCCTCACGCAGGTCTCCCGCCTCCCTCCTCGCGGTGCCACGGAGGTTGTAGGCTCGCGCCAGTTTTGGATCGAGCGCGATGGCGTGGCTGGCGTCTGCAATGGCGTTGGCGTAATCTTTCTTGTCCAGGCGCGCAAATCCCCGCTCTACCAGCGCCAGCTTGTCTCCGGGCAGCAACTCGGCCAGCCGCGTAAAATCGCGGATCGCCAGATCCGGATTCGATTGCGCCACATAGGCGCGGCCACGCATGCGATAGGCTTCCGCGAAGTCCGGCTGCAAATCCACAGTGCGATTGAAATTGAGAATGGCCTGGTCATAGCGGGTGGCCTTCACCAGGCTCATACCGGCGGCAAACGCTTCGCGTGCATTGCGCGGGTCGTTTATGCGCTTGTAGACCATCCAACCCGCCAAGATCACCACCAGTACGGCAGGTAGCCACTTCAGTAGCCTCTTGCGCCGCTCCCGCGCCACATCCTCGGCGGTCATTGGAATCGGTATCAGAGGATTACTAGAGGCTTTCGCTGGTCCCGGAAGTGGCGCGGATTTCTTTCTGGGATCGTCCACTGCTCCTATGATAGAGGAACATGAAACAGGTGCACTTGATTACGGATGGCGCCTGCCTGGGCAATCCCGGTCCCGGCGGGTGGGCGTATGTTCTGCGCTTCGGGAAACATGCGCGCGAGATGTCTGGATCGGCGGCGCACACCACCAACAATCGCATGGAACTCACCGCCGCGATCGAAGGTCTGCGCTCGCTCAAGGAGCACTGCAAAGTGGAGGTAGTCACCGATTCCGAATATCTGAAAAATGGCATTACCACCTGGATCCACGGCTGGAAACGCAACGGCTGGAAGACCGCCGCGAAGAAGCCGGTTGTAAACCAAGACTTGTGGATGGAACTGGAGAAGGCCGCCGCCGGCCATGACATCCAGTGGACCTGGACCAAGGGCCACGCCAATCATGAGGACAACAACCGCTGCGATGAGTTAGCCACGCGCGCCGCACGCGAACAGAAATGAGCGCCAATAGCAACCGTCGTTAGCGCTCCGCCGCTGCCCTGACAGCTGCGCCTCGAAACAATTTCGCTCCTGGACGATCCCACCAATAGGAGTGATATCACATGCGCAATCTGGTTCGAGGGTCTTTGCTCGCTACATGTCTCGCGGTTTCTGTTTTCGCACAGTCGGAGGGTTCTTCGCCCATCGGCATCGGCGTGAAAGGCGGCGTGCCGTTGAACGACGCATTCGTCGTTCGGTCCACCAATCCCGTGGATTACATCGCCGACACCCATCGCTACATCGTGGGGCCGTACGTGGAACTGCGTCTCCCGGCCGGCTTCGGCATCGAGCTTGACGCCCTTTATCAAACCTATGAGTACCGCCAAGTAGTTCCTGCTCCCACCCTGGATCAAAACTCACACGACTGGCAATTTCCGCTGGTGGTCAAATATAGATTTCTTCCTGGCCCGATCAAGCCTTATCTCGAAGCCGGCGCGGCTTTTAGCCATCTCAGCGTGGGCGACGTGAGGGAGTTGAACGATCGAAACACCTGGGGTTTGGTCGTAGGCGGCGGAGTCGATTTCAAGTTGGGTCCGATGCACGTCACCCCGGAAATTCGCTACACGGGCTGGACTTCGCGCCACTTTGACAGCCCCGGCACCTTGCTCCAGTCGAATCGCAATGTCGCCGCGGTGATGCTTGGAATTGGATTCTAAGCCGACTGCCACGTACCCAGGACCCCGCGTGCGAATCTTACACTAGTAGAAGTGAAGAAAAAACTCATACTATTTCTAATGGCGACTGCTGCAGCGCTGGCGCAGTCGCCCTTCGGCTTCGGCCTCAAAGCGGGCGTGCCTTTGAACGATGCCCTGTCGACCACACCTGGCGGCGCGATCGATTACTTCCAGAGCACGCACCGCTACACCATTGGTCCCTACGCTGAATTCCGCCTGCCGTCGGGGTTCGCAGTCGAGATAGACGCGCTTTACCGGAGTTACTCATTCCGCCAGGCGCTCCCGCAGGCGCCGTCCGTGTCGACAAACGCCTGGGAGTTCCCCGTGCTGGCTAAAAAAAGCTTGTTCGGTGGTCCCATTTCGCCCTATATCGAAGGTGGCGTCGCCCTCAGCCACTTATCGGTAAAGAACGTCGCGGAGCTCAACCACAACAATAACTACGGCATCGTATTGGGCGCCGGAGTTTCGCTCCACTTGGGCTCGGTCCGCGTGACGCCAGAGATCCGCTACAACGGCTGGGCCTTCCAGAGCTTTTCCAGCCCTTTTGGCGGCCTGCATTCCAACCGCAATCAAGCCACCGTGCTGGTAGGAGTCGGCTTTTAGACTCTGTTTAGAACAAATGACCGGCCTGAACGCGTGAAACTGGCAGTGTTCCGTTAAATAACGGGCAGCGACAGTTCGAGCGATTAGGAGCTTGCTGAAAAACTCTTTCGCGGTGTAGCCTCAAACATTTCTGGGTCGTCTTGATATATATGAGAGGACCTGACGAGAAGCAAGACGCGATCTTCAGTTACATTTCGCCGGAGGAGCGGGTGCCGGCGGACCATCCTTTGCGCAAGATCCGGACGCTAGTGGATGAAGTTTTGCGGGACATGTCCCGGCAGTTCGCGAAGCTGTACGCCGACACCGGGCGTCCGTCGATCGCACCGGAGCGGCTGTTGCGTGCGCTGCTGTTGCAGGTTTTCTATTCCATCCGCAGTGAACGGTTGCTGATGGAGCAGTTGGATTACAACCTGCTGTTCCGCTGGTTCGTGGGCATGGGGATGGACGAGCGAGTGTGGGACGCCACCGTGTTCACCAAGAATCGGGATCGGCTGCTGAACCAGGAGGTGGCGGAAGCCTTCTTTCGGCGCGTGCTGAAAGCGGCCCAGCCATTCATCTCCGACGAACACTTCACGGTGGATGGGACGCTGATCGAAGCGTGGGCCTCCCAAAAGAGTTTTCAGCGTAAAGAGGACGGTCCGCCAGACGGCGAAAACTTTCACGGTCACAAGCGCAGCAATCAGACGCACCAGTCCGCAAGAGTTCGGGCAGCGAGGCGCGGCTGAGCTACCTGGGTCACACGCTGGTGGAGCATCGCAACGGGTTGATCGTGGGGACCTATCTGACACAGGCTGACGGGTACGCCGAGCGGGATGCCGCGCTGCTGATGGCTCACCAGAAACGGCGCAAGAGTAGCAAGCCCATGACACTGGCCGCGGACAAGGCTTACGACACGCAAGACTTCGTGGGAGCACTGCGCGAGCTGAAGATCACGCCCCACGTGGCGCAAAACGAGCGTAACCGCCGGAGCGCCATCGACGGAAGAACCACACGCCACCAGAGCTATCAGATCAGTCAAGCCAAGCGCTACTGGGTCGAGAAACCGTTCGGCTGGATGAAGTCCGTCGGCCCGCTCCGCAAGGTCAAGTTGCGAGGCCGGGAAAAGCTGTGGTGGCTGTTCACTTTTACGGCAGCGGCGTTCAACATCTGGCGCATTCCGAAGTTGCAGGCGGCGCCATGCTGAAACCGGCATCCCACGGCTCGATTCGACTTCGCCAACGGCCTGCGGCACCCTATCCTTCCCCGCTTCTCCGTTGATTTAAGCCTCTTCCATCAGTCCAAACGCCGCGCTGGCCCGTTTTTCAGCAAGCTCTTAGTGGCTCCCCAACAACCATGATATTCAACCACCGCTCTACTATATAAGTTTTTGATTCTATATAAGGATGTTTGCCGTGTAACGCGCAGATCGTAAGAGTGCCAGCATGGCCGAGCCTGCAAGCGTCTGATGATACGTGTTATCAGGTCCTTTCAGTAAGCTGTTGCGGACAGAATTGAAACTGAGGCACCAGATGAAACGCTTTGGCAAGCCGCCGCACTACTAAAGCGAACAGAAAGGGCGAAGGCCCCCTGAACACTTGGCGCCCGATACTAAGCGGACCGCCATCCAAGGAGGAATAAGATGGCCGATCAAAAGCCAGACAAAACGATCGAGATGCGGCTTGCCGAAATTGAAGACAAGCTCTCTCAAATGCACATCACCGAGGAAGAGATGAAGGCTTACACCAAGGTTGCTACCGCCATGGGCGGGGGCGCCATGGGTGCCCAAGTTTCGCCCCAGATTCCCATCAGCCGCGGTATCAGCCCCATTCATCGCATCTGTATCATCCGTGTTATCTGTATCTGCCCGTGCGGTCCCTGTTACGAATGCACTTGCGGGCCTTGCGCCTGTATTCAAGGAGGTGGCGGCGGGTTTGGCGGCGGGTTCGGCGGTTTTGGTTCGTAAATCGCTTTTATTTTCGGGACGCGAAGCGGAAGCACAGACATGGACGTAGTGTTTGCAGTGGTGCCGTTTGCCGATGTTGCCAGACCGTCCATTGGCGTCAGTCTGTTAAAGGCTGAAATAGCCGGGCTGTGCTCCGCCAGCGTCCAGTATTTGAATCTCGATTTTGCCGCAACGATCGGGCAGCGGCTCTATCATCACTTCTGCCACAACGTATCCTCCGATACCTTGGCAGGTGAATGGTTCTTCGCGGATTTGCTGTTTGCGGGGCAAATCCCTCCGCCGCACGAGTTCGCCAGGGAGATCCTGGCTCCCGTTACCGATCCCGAAATCATGACCGGAATCGACGGAGCCCGTGCCGCGCGCGACGCCTTTATCGAGGGCGCGGTGGCGCGCATCGCTTCACTGAACCCGAAACTGGTGGGGTTCACCACCACGTTTCATCAGACCTGTGCCTGCCTGATCCTCGCGAAACGGCTGAAGGAATTGCCGAATCCGCCGCTGGTGGTCTTCGGAGGGGCGAACTGCGAAGGAGTGATGGGTCTTCAACTCCTGAATTCCTTTCCGTGGATCGATTTCGTGTGCACGCGCGAAGGGGATATGGCTTTCCCTCAGTTCGTGGAGCGGTTCCTGCGAACGGGCGAAGCTCGCTCGCTCCCGGGGCTGGTGGGGAAGGACGAGGCGCATGAACTCAGCTTTGCTCCGGTCGTGGAGGAGATGGACAACCTGCCTATCCCCGACTATTCGGATTACTTCGAACAACTCGCCGTTTCCCCGATTAAGACCGAGATCTCGCCAAGCGTGCTGATCGAAACTTCCCGGGGCTGCTGGTGGGGAGCGAAACACCATTGCACCTTCTGCGGATTGAACGGCGATACGATGGGCTTTCGCAGTAAATCGCCGCGCCGGGTGTTGGACGAGCTAGTCTACCTTCGTCAAACCTACGGCGTTGCCAAGGTCGATAGCGTCGACAATATTCTTGACCTCCGCTATACCACCGAAGTCTTTCCCGAGCTCAAGCGCCGCGGCTTGGATCTGGAGATGTTCTATGAGGTGAAGTCCAACCTGAAATACCAGCATCTGAAGGCCATGTACGACGGAGGCGTGCGTTGTATCCAGCCGGGAATCGAAAGTTTCAGCGACTCCGTGCTGACTCTGATGCGCAAAGGCGTGAGCGGCTTCCAGAATATTCAATTGCTTCGATGGAGCGAAGAGGTGGGTATCCTTCCGGCGTGGAATATCCTAGGTGGATTCCCGGGCGAAAATCCGGATGAGTATGCTTGGATGGCGGGCTTGGTCCCCCTGCTGACTCATCTGGAGCCCCCCACCGGCTGCTCGCCGATCCGGTTGGATCGCTTCAGTCCGTTATTTGTTCGATCCGGGGAGTCCGGCTTGCAACGCGTCCGGCCTTCGCGCTCTTACTATTACGTGTTTCCGTTAGGACGCCGCGAACTCGCCCGGTTGGCATACTTTTTCGATTTCGACTACCAGGACGGACGGGAACCGGACAAGTATCTCCTCCAGGCGCAAATAGAAGTCCAGACTTGGCGCAACGCCCGTTTTGGCGAGAGCCGTCCGGTGCTGAACGCCACAATTCGAGAAGGTGGCAAGGTGCAAATAGAGGATACGCGCGCTTGCGCGGTTGCTCCTTTGCATCTCTTGACCGGCTGCGACGCGGATGTTTACCTGGCGTGCGATTCCGTCCAGTCCGCCGCGGGGATTGTCCGTCGTATGCGCGACGTTCATTCGGAAGCGGAACTGCAAGCGTCCCTGGCGCGCCTGGTGGAATCGAAGCTCGTAGCCAGTCGGGACGGTCACTTGCTGGCGCTTGGTATCCTTCGAAACCGGCCCGTCGACTTCTTCGACGCACCTGCACCCACTGTCTCTTATGTCCCAAAAACTGCGAATCCCGAGTCACTATTACGTGTATTCTGATCCACCGGATCAGGACGGCGACGAGACCCTGCACTTCGTCTCCGGCCATAGGCGTGTGCGGATGCGCGGCCGCTCCTTCCGCGAATTCGTCCAGAATGTGGTTCCACTATTGGACGGCACGCGCACGGTGGAGGAGGTCCAGAAGGAAACCGCGGACCTGTTTGCCGCCCAGGATCTGTATGCTTGCCTGGAGATGCTGGGCAGTCAGGGCATGCTGGAGGATCTGGGTGTTTCGGAGGTTCCGGCCGAATGGAGCGATTTCCTGCGTCCGCAGACAAATTTCTTTCGCGATGTTTCGGCCGAGCCGGAGGAGCTTCAGAAGCGGCTCATGAAATCAAGAGTCACCGTCTTTGGGCTGGGTGGCGCTGGGGCTTCGTGCGCTCTTGGATTGGCCGCCACGGGCCTGGGTTTTCTGGATTGCGTCGATTCGAATCCGGTGACCTCGGCTGATACCTACTTTTCGCCGGTTTTCCCTGCGAACGCGACAGGAAAATTGAGAGCAGAATTGCTTGCGAGGCGGGTCGAGGCTTTGGGGCTGCGTACGAGTTTCCGCTCGCACCCGGAACCTCTCGGTATGGACGACGCTGTCCGGGAAGTGATCGAAGGATCCCACTTCGTTGTGAATTGCCTGGACGCCGGCCAGTCGGGGCTGGCTTACAGAGTCAATCGGGTGTGCCTGGCATTAGGGATCCCGTTCACTTCGGTGGAAGCATCGGGAGCGGAAGTAATCCTGGGTCCCACGGTCGATCCGCACCGCACTGCTTGCTATCTCTGTTACAAAATGCGATCGGTGGCGTGCTCGGAAAATCCGGAGGCGGAATTCGCGTTCCAGAGTTTTCTCGATCGACGGCGGCAGGATGACAGCCCGCGGCATGCGAACCTTTCGTTCGGAGTGAATATTGCAGCGCAGATGGCGGGGATGGAAGTGATGAAGGCGCTCACTTCATTGCCCTCTATGACCGCCCGGGGGCGAATTTTCGTTTTGAATCTTCTCGACATCAGCATCAAGTCTCATCTGGTTCTTCGCAAGCCCTGGTGCCCGGCCTGTTTCGCAGACTGGGAGGACTCGGCCAGCCTATGACCGCGCACGATACTCAGCTTGTAGCGCTTTCGGAACTTGTAAGTCCCAAGACAGGCATCCTCCGCCGTATGCACCGCAGGGCGACTTCTGCCGACGAGCCGCCGATTCCCATCATTTACGACGCGATGCTATCCAACTTCGATTTCAAGAAGGGCAGCGAGCTGGAACGCGGCGCCTGCGGCAAAGGTCTCACGGAGACAAACGCCCAGATCGGCGCCATCGGCGAGGCTGTGGAGCACTATTGCGCGTCCCACGCGCGGACCCGTCTGGTGCGGCGGGCGAAAATCGGCGATCTGGATTGCGCTATCCCGCCGCCAGATTTCGTGCTTTACTCGGAAGCCCAATATGCGCGTGCGGGGTTCCGTTATGCGCGTTGGACCCCGGATGCCGAGATTGCCTGGTTCCAGGTTCGCGAACTGGGCACGGATGCGCCGGTGTGGGTGCCGGCGGGTTTGGTGTATTTAAACTTCACAGGGCAAAAGCCAGCCGACTTCCTATGTCCGCCAACCTCCAGCGGGTCCGCCGCGGGCCCCGATTTGAAATACGCGATTCTCAGGGGACTGCTGGAAATCGTAGAGCGCGATGCATTCACCATCACCTGGCTGAACCGCTTGCCGGTGCCGGAGCTCGACTATTCCGGGTTAGGTGGACCCTGCGGCATCGTAAAGAACCATTACGCGCGCTATGGCGTGCAGGCGCGAGCCTTCTTGCTCGCCACGGATCTGCCGGTCTACGCGGTGATGGCGATTGGAGTGGATCGAACCGGCAACGGTCCTGCGGCCGTGGTTGGGTTAGGCTGCGATCTCGATGCGGAAATTGCGCTTCGCAAGGCTCTGTTTGAAGTTTGCCAGGTTCGTCCCGCAGAACGGAAGAAGTTCCTCTCCGGAGACGCGGAGAAGGCAATGGCGTATTCCGATGTCCACACGCTGGATGAGCACGCGCTCTACTTCGTGAGGCAGGATCACCTTCACGAATTGGATTTTCTGCTGGAGAGTTCGAGTCGCGTGCACGTCGGCACCCTTCCGAATCTCGGCAGTGGCTCGGAGGAGGGCGATCTGGAGAAGATGGGTGCGGCGCTTGCGGGCATCGGCAGCCGGGCGCTTTATATTGATGTGACGACGCCGGACCTGAACGATCTTCCGATCCGGGTAGTCCGCACATTGGCGACCCACCTTCAGCCCATCGCATTCGGCCACGACGAGCAGCGGCTGGGCGGCCGGCGTCTTTACGAGCTGCCACAAAAGCTCGGCTACGGAACCGAAGTACGAACTGAAGCGGGGCTAAATCCGTGTCCCCATCCCATCGCATAAGTTATGAGCACGATTCCGTTCGAGCAGGCCAGTCAGCTCGCGATTCTGTTCCACCTGAATTCGGAACCATGGATGAACAAGCAGGCCTACGACGCGCCTCGGGTCCCGCACGAGCCTCAGAATTTTGAGAACGCGCAAAACATCGTGCAATTGCCCGCGGCCCCCTCCACCCCCTTGTTCGACCTCATCCGGCTCCGCCACTCCTGCCGTGCGTTCACTGGGGCGGCGATGACTCTGGAGCGATTCGGTACCTTGTTGCAGCAGGCATACGGAGTGCTGGGGCTGCGTGAGGATGCGGTCGGGTCGCTTCACGAAATTCCTGTCCCGTCGGCGGGCGCGCTGTATCCGCTCGAACTCTACGCCATCAGCCAGGAAGTGACGGGGCTTCCCGACGGGTTGTATCACTACTCGGGCTGGCACCACCGGTTGGAATGTCTCCAGTCCGGCATTAAGCTTTCCGATTTGCTGCCCAATCTGCAGGAGCAGTACTATATTCTCGGCGCGAACGTCCTGATGTTTCTCGCGGCGGTGTTTCCCAGAACCATGAAGAAATATGGTCCGCGAGGTTACCGGTACATTCTTCTAGAGGCGGGTCACGTTGCGCAGAACGTATGTCTGCTGGCGGCGGAGCAAGGGCTCGGGACTTTGTGTCTGGGCGGGTTTCGAGATGCGTATTTCAATAATCTCTTGGGCCTGGATCCGCGCAAGGCAGGCGTGATGTATGCGATCGCCATCGGGCATCGCGGCGCGGGAGAGACGGAGGTCACTCTGCCTGCGCGCGTCACCTCCGTGGCGCACTTGCCGGATTCGTAGACGGATAAACGTGCCCGCCGCGTGACGCTCTTGGGCGCAAAAGCTTCCGCGTTCTCTTCGCCGCAACGCAAGATTAGCCCGGCTAAATTGGTTTAGCGATAAGCAATTGGCGCTGTCCAATCTCACGTTGCGAGTCCTCGTCACGCAGCACGACTGTGCAAGCCCCGGGCGGAAAACAATCGGTCGGCAACCGCAGGCGGACTGAACCATCGCTTGCGAACGCAGCCATCACCAGGGGCGCGGGCGATGCTGCGAAATGAAACTCGCAGGCGACGCGCAGTGCTGTTTCCAACGGCTCAAGCGCAAGCGTAAGATCGAAGAACCGGTCTCTCAGACGGATTTCTGTGGGCCCATGGCCAGGAGGGATCGTTTGCTCGTGAATTCCCTCCTGCAGGACTGCCTTGAGATTCGCCACAAGATGTGCCCCCTGGCGCACTTCGTCCGCGCACAAGGCACACTCGAAAAAGTGAGCTTCGAAGCCGGCGGCCTCGTCAGGTGACAGCTCGCCCAGGAGGTAGCGTTCGGCGAACCGGAGCTCGACGGCCGTTTGGTGCTCCACAGGTCTCCTGTTCAAATCCTGACAATTCGACTTCTATCGTTACAGGATAATACGCGGATGGCGGCGGTACTCGCACACCAAGGGGGGACGCTACCGAGGGGACGCTACGGTTTGGCTGTGTCCCGCCTCAGCTGGAAATGGAGAGGGCGTTCAACCGTTAAGATAACGGAGAGAACGCTTGAAGAAACCAAGGAAGCACTACACCGCAGAAGAGAAAGTCGCCATCCTGAGGCGGCATTTATTGGACAAGGAGCCGGTTTCGTCGCTGTGTGACGAACTGGGGCTACAGCCGACCGTGTTGTACCGCTGGCAGAAGGAGTTCTTCGAGAACGGGCCAGCGGCCTTCCACCACAAGAGCAGACCCAACCACCAGGCCGAGCAGGAACGCATCGAGTATCTGGAGAAAAAGATTCAGACCAAGGATGAGGTTCTGGCGGAGCTGATGGCGGAGCATCTCGCGCTAAAAAAAAGTCTTGGGGAACTCTGACTGGAGTCTGGGTTCCGCACGACGTGCGGGATCAGATCGTGGATTTTGTCCGGCGCTGGTCCGAGAAGGCCGGGATCGGCGCCGGACGGTTCATCGAGTGGCTCAGCATCCAAGCCAGCAAGTTCTATGACTGGCGGGAGCGATACGGACAAAGGAATGAGCACAACGGATGGGTTCCCCGGGACTTTTGGCTGGAGCAGTGGGAGAAGGAGGCGATCGTCGATTTTCATCTGAAGAATCCGCTGGAAGGTTACCGTCGGCTGACGTTTATGATGCTGGATCAAGACGTGGTTGCGGTCAGCCCGTCCAGCGTGTGGCGGGTGCTGGGACAAGCGGGGCTGTTGTCGAGATGGAAGGGCAAGCCGTCGAAGAAAGGGACGGGGTTCGAACAGCCGTTACAAGCGCATGGGCATTGGCACATCGATATTTGCTACATCAACATCAGCGGGACCTTCTACTATTTGTGCAGCGTGTTGGACGGCTACAGCCGCTTCATCGTGCACTGGGATTTGCGCGAGTCGATGAGAGAGACCGACATCGAGATCATTCTGGAGCGGGCCAAGGAGCAGTATCCGGAAGCCAAGCCGCGGATCATTTCCGACAACGGGCCGCAGTTTCTCGCCAAGGACTTCAAGGAGTTCATCCGCATCTCTGGCATGACGCACGTGCGGACTTCGCCGTACTATCCGCAGTCGAACGGGAAACTGGAGCGCTGGCATAAATCGCTGAAAAGTGAATGCATCCGGCCGGGAACGCCGCTGTCTCCGGAAGATGCTCGCCGCCTGATCCAGCAGTACGTGGATCACTACAACCAGGTGCGGTTGCACAGCGCCATCGGATTCGTGACTCCGGCGGACATGCTCGCGGGCCGGCAGACTGAGATCCACGTCGAGCGCGACGGGAAGTTGGAAGCGGCGCGCGCACAGCGTCAACTGCGCCGCCAGCAGGCCGCATGAAACACGGAGTTACAATGATTTTGCCAGGGGAAACGGAAGCGGGCTCTGCAGGGATGCAACCATGCCGAGGGATAAGCCTGGTGGGCTCATCGAGACGATGACCAGAGGCGCGGGAACCAACTTCTCGCGCTTCGTTCATCCATCATCGGATCGAAAGACCCAGATGCCTTGAAAATCCCCGCCCGAAGGGCGGAATTTACACTAACGGAAAACGCCTCTACTCCATTTCACGCTGAACCGGAACAGCTGTGGCTACTTGACTCCGCGATAAACCTGCCCGAAACCGGTTCTTGGCTCTATGCAGTAAGACACGTAAATAGTCACGATCCACACGGTAGATGCGGCAGACCTCGTCCTTTTCTAGTTCGTCGAAGAAGAGCAGACGAAGAATTTGCCGGTCCTTTTGCGGCAGCGATTCAAGAATCACACGAACCTTGTGTTTGCGCTCCTCGTTCACAAGTCCGGTTTCCGGATCTGTCCCCACGTCGGGTGTATCGAGTGTCTGCTGACGGCCAGACGTGTGACGCGACGACGATCGGTAGTACTCTGCGAGGACGTTCGAGCACACCCCATTGACGAATGCCCCAAATTTCTCCGGATGCTCGACTCCGTCCTTATTCCGAAGAACCGAAAACACGCGGAGGAACGTCTCCTGGCGGACGTCCTCTACGGCTTGATGCGATAGCAATGCTCTTCGCAGCTTTATGAGCAGTAGCTCGCTGAAGTACGCCACAAAGTGGCGTTCCGTCTCTACATCCCCCGCCGTGAGCCGCCTAACGTATTCTCCATCGAACAGTTGGTACTCCACGCATGAAACTCCTGTGGCTTCTGTATTCTAGCCGCCGATCCAGGACCAATCAAGGATTAGTACTAGTACATTTGTACTTACTACCGAAAATTCTACTCGGAAGAACCAAAATTACACGTAAGAACGTCTTAAGATCTTAAACGTCATATAGGTGAAACACCTTAGGCGCGACACCCGGATCTGAAGCTTCCCCCTTCCTCTGCCCCCGAGTGGCAGGCCCGCAGTATCGCGTTGCGAGCAATTTCAACCGCCGCCTCAAGACGCTGACGGCACGCGCGTCTGAAGATATCCCCTCTACTACTCCGGCGACCTAAAACTTTGAGGACTCCAGCCTTGCATTTATACCTCCAATTCGGTCCCAGCAGATTCGCTGTCGTTCACCTGTCCAGGTCTGTTTCGAACGGAAACGGTTGAGGGCGGAAGAAGGGAGCATCTCTCACCGGCGGCGATTGCCGCGTGAAACGATCTCGGGCGGGCTAACACTATACCTCCGCAAGGCCGAGCGCAAAGCGTCGGTGAGTCTCGAACGAGGGGACCGGCAGAATCTTGTGTTCTGCATTGCGATTGAATCAAGTTCGGAGGGACATGATGAGCAATGTGATCTCGTATGAAGACGCCGTCAGCCGGTTAGCCTCGCAGGCCGGCGCCGTTGGACACCTCGCCCAGGAAAGCGGCGCATTCGCTGCCGTAGTGGCTGCCTTCGAGTCAAAGGACCCCGACGCTTTTCGCTGGGTGCTGGAACGGGTACAGATGCTCCCCTATTGCGAATTGATCTGCGAGTGGGTGCGCGTCAAATTGGGAGTCTTCAGGTGCATCGAGCTATGTGGCGTACCGCAAGAAAAGGTGCAGGTTCCCGATCTTCCGCAGTTCGCCCGGGCGGTTGTGCAACTCGCGTCAAATGAAACGCTCCTGCGGCGAGTCGTCGATGCGGTGGCGTGCGGCGATGGCGAGGACTACCGGGCTGCCATTGCCGAACTCAAGCTCAACGAATTCTGCTATCTGATCTGCCACTGGGTCTATTACATTAGCTACCGCCGCGTTTGCGAGGTTGTCTGCTCGCCGGAACGAGTTCGTCTGGCGGAAGCAGTGAGCGAAGTACGTGCCGCCAGCACGTCCGTCGCGGCCTTGCTGCAGGATGAGAACGCCTTTCAGGCGATCAGCAAGGCTGCGGTAAATCTCGACTGCATAACCATTCGATCCCGGATTAATGAAGCCGGTTTTCAGCCCCACTGCGAGATCATTTGCTGGCTCATTTGCACCTGGCGCCGCGCCTGGGTGTGCCGGGATCTGTGCGAGATTCGCCCGCCGATTCTCCTCGGCGCGGATGCCATCGAAGAGGCGCGGAAGTTTGCGCTGGCAATCCGGCCGTTCGCAACCAAGCCCCGCGGACTGAGTGATCTGGTGACTGCGGTGCAAAAGCGCGACGCCAAAGCGTACGGCGAGATCATTGCCCGCTGGGGTCTCGGTCCTTATTGCTGGCAGGTGTGCGGATGGGTTTCCTGGGCGATTTGCCGCGAATTCTGTATCTGCATCTGCCCTCCGCCGGTGCTTCAGCCCTGGTTCACCACGGTTGGAAATTTCGACATTTACACGCAGATCGACCCCGCGTCGGGCAAAACCAATACAGCCCTCGCGCCCACCCTCGATATGCCTTGGGGCGGCGGACCGGATTACGCCTTCTTCAATGAATTGCAACTGGGAGGCTGGTGCCCGTCCTTTTCGCCAACTTCGCTGGGCACGCCCATGCAGTACCGCTTCCTTTACTCGAACGGCAAGACAACTTTGTCCGCCAATATCACTGCCGCGCAAGGTTCGATCGGTGTGACGGGCGGCAGTCCTCCACCAACTCCATTCAACATCTCGGTGTGCGTCGACGGCCAGAGTGGCGAAACGATGACAGTAACCGCCGTCGCCGCCAGCACGTGGACTGTCACACGTGGCCAGGACGGCACGACTGCCGCGCCGGCCATTGCCGGTGCCGAGGTGTGGATCGATCCGAAACCGATCACCGGCCCTCTGGCCGGCACAGAGCTCGTAGTTGGGCAACGCATTATCAGTTGGCCGCAGAACAATTTCGGTGTCGCGGGCCCGCTCGTTTCGACCTTCGAGCCGATCGTTGTCGGTTACGGCACGGACCCCGTCATGCCGTTATTCGGAGCGCCATGGGTCGGGCCGAAACACTATCTGCCTCCGGATATCACTACCGGATGGATTCAAATTGACACGGCGAACATCAGCGGAGGCTTCCAGAAGCTTGTCAACTTCGATACGACCCAAGTCGTTGCTGGCGGCTGCCCCCCGCTTCCCAACCCCAGTCCCACCCCATGTTTCAATGACTCGAATTCGCCAGGTGGCGCACCGGCTGGGAGCGCAGTAACAGGCGCCGGTCAAGGCGCTGGCACGGACTTGGCGATTATTTTCCAGGCCACTCGCGTGGGCGTCAGCTCTATCGATTACTCCAATTCTCTGTGCAAGATCCATATCAATAACTGGGTTGAGGTCAACAATCTCTGGATCCAGGAATTCAGCGGTCCTCTCTCTTGCTGTACACCGATCGATACAACTCTGACCGTGCAGTTCACGGTTGACCACGAGGAGATGGATGCTGGCGAGTGGTCTCTTAGTATCACCGGCTGCAGCACATCGGCGCCGGGTGACATTAAACCCACGGTTTCCAGCGCCGGACCTCCGCCAGTAACTGTGAATACTCGCGGGGGCTTCGGCACCATCGTCGAGGACACGACCAGCTGGACCAACTGCTCCTACATCGCATCGCTGGTCACCAGACCGGCGCTAACCACCGGTCTCTTCGACCGGCGTGGTGAGGACAATCAGAAAACCTTCTGCATCTGCGGGCACGGGACTACCGTGCTTGGAGCTGCCGAGTCAAAGGCCAAGCGACGCTAACATGATTTGGAGGTTTGTTCTGGCCGTTCTCGCAACCTGGCGGGTGACACACCTGTTGGCGAGCGAAGACGGTCCGGTCGACATCATTGTTCGATTTCGCGTGCTGTTGGGCCAGAGCATCGTCGGCAAGCTGATGGACTGCTTTAACTGCCTCAGTCTGTGGATCGCTGCTCTGGCTGCTCTCTTTGTTTCGCGAAGGCCGCTGGAGTGGCTATTCTGCTGGCTGGCGCTTTCCGGTGGCGCTTGTCTGCTCGAACGTTGGGGACAGCAACCGGTCGTAATTCAATCGATGCAGCCTGCGGAGGGAGATAACCACCATGTGTTGCGGTCAGAAACGCGCGGAGTTGTGGAACAGTCAGGCACAGAGGACGGCGCCGAGCCTCCCCCAGCGCACCTTCTCCAATAGCCCCGCCCAGACCGTCCGAACTCAGCCGTCGGCGCCGCTGGCTGCTTCGAGAGCCGCGGAGTATCAACCCGCCCCTCCGCAAACTCGAAGTGTCCCGCCTCAAGACCAGGCGCCAGCATCCATGCCGCAGTCTTCGGTCAGCGTGCGCTATCTGGAAACCTCGCCGATCCAAGTACGCGGACTCGCCAGCGGGATGAGTTACGCATTTTCGGGCTCGCAGCCTGTTCAGCAAGTGGACGCCAGAGACGCCTCCTCTCTGCTGAACACACGATACTTCCGGCGCGCTTCATGATCTGAGCCAGATTGTCTAAGCCTGTGGATTGCCCCTGCCTTCGCATGGTAGCGCGGCGATGCCGAAAGGGCGGTTGCTGTTCCGGCCGGCATTATCCAGAGCAAACTAAACTCCTTCAGGGCATGGCAGTACGGAGTTCGCGCTCACGCTCCAGCAGGAACCGATAGATAGCATCCCCGGCATTTGGCGCGGTGCGGATGTCTAGAGCGTGCAAGGAACCAAAGGCTGTGCTGACTTGAGCCGGCAGGGCTTCATCCACTCTCACGGGCAGCACCCGGCCCCGGAAGCGAGGGTCCTTCAATGCCGTGTTCACTTCAGCCCTCACCCAGTCGCTAGCCGTTGCGTGCTCGGTCAAAACCACCAACATCCAATCGCACTTGAGAAGGCCGTCCTGAATTCTTCGGATGTAGTCATCACCAGGAACGATGTCCTGTTCGGCGTACCAAGTCTCAACGCCCCGGGACGCCAACGGTTCCCGAATCCGCAGTTCAACGAACTCGCGATCCCGTTGGTTGTGGCTGAGAAAAACACGTGTCGGGCGATCTGGAGTGAGGCGTTTCAGGTAATAGTGTTGGTAATTAATCTTAACGCCCTGTTCGGGCTTCCCCAGTGTAAACGGGAGCGGGCCTTCTGATTCCATGACAATGTCTCGGGCCGCGGCCCATGTAGCGTTGTCCACCAAAACCCGGCGTCCGTTGCGCGCAGCTTGCTCGAAGGCCGAAGCGAGATTCACCACTGTTCCGATCGCTGTAAAATTCTTGACTTCCGCGCTACCAAAGCTGCCCACCGCAGCTGTTCCGGTGGCGATCCCGATGCCAATATCAATGAAACTCAGATCCTCATTGCTCTCATCCTGCCAGCGGCGCTGCAGGCTATCGAAGCGGTCCAACATGTCAAAGGCGCAACGGACGGCCGAACCAGATGCATCCTTGCCCTGGAAGAAAGCAAAGACGGCATCTCCAACAAACTTATTGACAATTCCGCCGCGACCTAGAACTTGGTCCACCAGCATGCCGAGAAAGTCGTTTAGAATTTCCTGCGTGCGAGCCGGATCGGATTGTGATTGAGTTGGCCGGAAGCCAAAGCCTATTGCGGCGCGACAGGAGGACGCCTGCCTACGGAAGCTGAGTGGGAATACGCCGCGCGAGGTGGCACTCAGGAAGCTTATTATGATGTTCCTTCCAAGATCGCGTGGTATGCCAAGAACAGCGGTGGACTCCCGCATCCGGTAGGTATGAAAGAGCCCAATCAGTTCGGGCTGTATGACGTTCTTGGCAACGTTTCAGAATGGGTGTTGGACCGCTACTATAACAAGTACGACGTGGAAGCCGATGCGGTAGGGCCACACGTCGATCAACCTCTTGCCGGCAATGCTTCGGCTGTTTCGCGGGGAGGATTTTGGGACGCCGAGTTATCTTCGATTCGCGTCTCCCATCGAGCCGAGCAGCCCAACGATGAAGGCGTCGAAACCGCTGGATTGCGCTGCGCCAACGATCATCTCGCGCCATAAGGAGAGTTCATGGCGAATATCACGATCACGGACAAAACCGGACTGACGGCGGATCTGACGGTACGCGACGATTCACCATTCGCCAGAGCGCGAGGAACCAAAGTAGTGCTCGCCGCCGCGTCTCTGGTGGGTGATTTCACCTCGCCTATCGATCAGATCAATTTCAGCAAAGGAACATTCGGAGCGGCCTTCGCCGAACCCTCTCTGCTGGTGGACGGCGCCGCCATTTTTGCGCTCAACGCGAGCGCGAGCGGCGCGTTATCCGTGATCAGGTCCGCGGATCAGACGCTTTTCCCCGACGACGGTGTCTCGCCTGCCATTCCTATCGCCGCTGGCGAATGCTGGGTCGGCGTGGAGATCGACGGAACGCTGGGTGGCGCGGTATCAGCGGTGATAGACGGTTTTGGCGTCGGAGTGGGGGCTTCAGGAGCGGTAGACCTGGCAACCTATACTCTGGTGAAGGCCACGTCTGGCTCTTTCCCTCTGCTCAAGGATTGCATCGGCGCGGCGATCCAGAACTATTCGGCTGCCTCGAGCGTCGCGGCCATCCGGAAACAAAAAGCTGGAACCGTAAACACTACCGCTATCGGCGGCACAGTGACATTCACCGGCTCCTACTCGCTGCCTGTCACCGTCAATGCGCTCGCATCGGCCAATCTTCCGTTTAATTACAAAATCGAAGTAAATCCGGCCGCCACCGTGGAGGTCTCCGGACAGATTGCGGTGTCTGGAGATTTTGTGGTGCGCTCGCACAAACTAAGCGACACCGAACTGCGCCTGGGAGTTTATAAAAAGAAGGGAACCACGTTGACCGCCGCGATCACCGCGAACGCCGGGATACAAGCAGATCACAAGACGAAGGATCTGCTGGCGACTGTCTTGGGAGCGGCGTTTGCAGGAGCCGACGCAGAAATCTTCGGGATTCCTTCGGCCGATGCCGCGGTGTTTAACACCGTCCTGTGCGAAAGTCTCAATCGCAGTGTCTCCATCGCGCTGAATCTGGCCTGCTCCGCGTCACAAGCCCACGAGGCAGCTGTGCTGTATTCGATCGATCTCTCCGGCGGCGATGCGGCGCAGACCGACACCGCAATCGGAGCAGCTTTGCGCGGCGACTGGACGCAGCTTGATCAGCTTCCCAACGCCCGGGCGCTTCGCAACGTCGTGAGAGCAACCCACGAATTTCAACACAAGACCATCATCAATCTCCTGGGTGTTTACAATGCCGAATCGGTAGCGGACTTCGTGAGTTCCTGCACTATACTGCACGACGAGAACGGCGCGGTAATCGTCACCGACAAAGCCAGTGCCAGCCGAATCGCCACGGTGCAGATTCCCTACGCGGCCGACCCGGACAAGCTCCGGTCCGCCTTGGCTGACGCGTTTCTGGCGACGGTTACCTATTCGGCCGCCGCGAACGGAAAATTAAAGGCAACCATCTCGGCGTCACAATCGTATTTTCTCTACGAGCCGAAATTGTCACGGCAGGAAATGACCGACGCGATCCGGATGGGCGTTCAGCTTGGCCTGCTTCAATCGACGGATTGGAGCCAGACTCTGGCCGAAAGTCCCTGGTTCGGTCACGCAAGGATAAGCGCGACCGCCAAATACGACAGCGACGCCGCACTCGGTTTGTTTTTCGCCGACCCTGCCAAGTGGACCATACGCAGCCAGGCAGAGTTTGAGCGCATCGGCCGTACAACCATGCTGGCTTTGATCGATCCGGCGGATCCAGCCGGGGAAATCCGGCGAAGCGTGCTCGCCAACGATCGAATCTGGGCTGCCATGGACGACACCGGCGCCGTAGCCAGTTTTAAAACCATTCCCGGATTAACGGTGCTCGGCCCGACTCAAATTGGTGCAGTGGGGACAGACTGGATCGATGTGCGATGGTGGGCCGATTCGATGTTGGAGATCAGCAAGCAATTGGCGCTGTTGATCGCGGCGATCGACGCCTCAACGGCCGCGGATCCGTCCGCCGATCCCGAATTCATGAAGAATCGCGAGAAGGTAGCTGCGAGTCTAGCGGCGGTAACGCGACGGGCACACGCCGCTTTCGTCGGCGGCTGGGGACTGGCAGTCATGGCGGCCCTATCCGGGTCGGCGGTACTGACCATGGACATCAGTTGGGATGGCAACGCCCGACACTACCAGAAATAGCCGACTCAGACGACCTACGCCTGCGCGTGGAATATCGCAAGTTGCGGCAAGTCGACCCCGCCGGCTCAGCCGATACCGAGATTGGCCGCGAGTACCGTCCGAAGGTCATCGCACGATTACACCCGAGTGCCCGCACCGCTCTGTGCTGCTCCTGGGGGTGGCATTCGCAGCGCCACCTTTGGCCTCGGCGTTCTGCAGGCTTGGCCGTATTTTCCGCGAAACCTGCTGTAAGCGCGCAGGTGCTTGACGGGTACCTGCTCCGACGCAAACGCTTCGTCCGTCATCGAGGCAAGTCTGCGGATGACCTCCATCGCGCAGATCGGGAGTCTCGGGTTGTGTCGCTGTTAAGGTAGGGAGAGAGAACTACTCGCGGTCGGGGCGCACCCGGCTGAGCAGACGCCCGGTTCGGGTCCTTGGCCTGCATCACCATCTCAGTCAATCGTTCAGAAGCCTGTTCCAGTCCGCGTCGCTGGCGAGATCCACTCCATGCACAGCAGCAGCGGCACGCGCATACACACGGCAGTCCAGCGCCTCGTTGCGATCGCGAGTTTTCTGCTATTCACCGCGCCGGGCCGGTAACCTTTGATAACTCTGGTGATCAGACTGCTCTGCCGTGAGCTGCTTGAAATACTCTTCGCCGTATCTTGGGAAATGACAATAGCCTGGCGGATGAGGAATGCCGCTCTCTTCCGTGGGTCGAGTGAGGCAGGAGATTGACTTCTACACGCTATTGTTTGCCGGGTCGCCATGAGATAACTTCAAAGCAGAAGACGGACATGAAGGCCAGCCACATCTTTGTAGTCCAGGAGCATCATGCGACGCGGCTTCACTGGGACTTCCGTTTGGAGATCGACGGCGTCTTGAAGTCATGGGCAGTGCCGAAGGGGCCTTCTCTTGATCCGGCTCAACGGCGGCTCGCAATCCAGGTGCCGGATCACGACATGGAACACGCAACGTACGAAGGAATTATTCCGGAGGGAACCTACGGCGCGGGACCAGTGCTCATCTGGGACAAAGGGTGCTTCGCAACCGTTGACGATGAGACGCCGGCGGCAGCCCTGGCGAAGGGAAATCTGAAATTTGAGCTTCGCGGGAAACTGTTGAAAGGCGCCTTTGCACTGGTAAAGCTTCATGGGCCAAGCCGGAAGAGGGCTTGGTTGCTGATCAAGAAGGAGGATCGTTACGCCAGGCAAGGATGGAAGACGCCGGTTTTGCTCACCCCGGCTCGCAAACACCAGCTGAAAGAGAAGATGCCCGCTTGTGCGGTGGAGGAGAGCTAAATCCAGCATCGGGCCGCAAACCCGGGCTAAGCCAGCTTCGGATTGCTCGTGGGCGCAATGGCGCAGTTCCAGCAGGCTGGTGCGTAATATCACGATCCGGGGACGGAGCGCCATACTGGAGGAGCGATGATGACGGCCTTTGATAAGTGGAATAACAATTGCTTGCCTAACAGCAGGCCGGTGTTGGATTGCCGCAGCATCGCGGCCAAGGGTTTGTAAGGAGGTTGGAATGGCTCGAAACGTTGGAGATCGTTACGTCTGCGAGAAATGTGGTGCGGTGCTCGTCTACGAGAAAGCCTGCCCCTGTTCGCAAGGTAATCCCGCTTCACATTCAGAGATCTGTTGTGGGCAGCAGATGAAGGCAGTGGCCAAAGAGGCGCCGAAGACAAAGGGCTGACTCTTATCGCGGCGCGTCCGTTTGGACACGAGCGGATTCCAACTGGCGCATACCTTCGTTGGACGCGCGGCGAACGCCGCAGACTGGGGATTCTTGCGATGAAACGATCGGTCGGCCCTTACTTGTTTCTTTTTGCGTTAGTCGCGCTCATCCTCAGCATTGCAAGCATTGTTCACTTTCAAGCCGGAAAGCTTCCGCTTCGGCCGGGAATGGGGAAGCTCACAGTAGCGGGTACGATTTATCCCTTGTACGATATCGCGCGCAATGTCGCAGGAGATGATGCGACGGTGATGCTCATCGTGCCGCCGGGTGCATCTCCTCATTTTTTTGAATTTTCTCCGAGGCAGCTTGAAGCGCTACAGGACGTGAAAGCGGTTTTTGCAATCGGCCGCGGGCTTGATGACTGGGTGACGCAAGTGACAACCGTCGTCAAAGGTGCGCGAGTGCTCATCGTGGATCACGGAATTGCTCTCCGCACATTTGAGGACGGCTCGACAGATCCTCATTACTGGCTTCACTTCGACAACGCCCGCAAGATCGCAGACAATATCGCACACGGACTGTCCGAGATGGATCCTGCGCACGCAGGGACCTATCGCGAGAATGCGCAAATCTATAAGGAGAAGCTTGCGGCAGAGGAGCGCAAGTTGAAAGACGCGCTGGCCCCCGTACGCGGCTTGCCAATTCTCACTTTCCACGACGCATGGTTCTACTTTGCGGAGGATTTTGGGCTGAAGATCGCAGGAACGTTTGAGCCCGCAGCCGGTGAAGAGCCCACGCCCCGATACCTGGCCGAGCTTCAGCGAAGAATAAGAACCGAACACATCCGTATCGTTTTCATTGAGTCTCAGTTCTCCACCAGCGTACTGGAGAGTTTTGCCAAGGATAATAACGTCGGTATCGCGGAGTTGGACCCACTCGGCGGAACGGAGGGGCGAGCAACATATCTTGAACTGATGGCGTTCAATGCCAACTCCGTTCGGCAAGCATTCCAGAAGCGGCAACAAGACCATGAATGACCCGGACGCCGTTCAAGCCGAAGGATTGTGGTTTTCTTATGGTTCCGATGAACCCATCCTTCAGGACGTTTCTTTGTCAATTCCGCAGGGTAGCATTGCGGCAATCATTGGGCCGAACGGCTGCGGAAAGACCACGCTTCTAAAGGTGCTTCTGGGATTTCTCTCTCCCCAGACGGGAATGGTCAGGGTTTTGGGAAAGACGCCGCAGCAGGCACGCGGGGAAGTAGCGTATGTGCCGCAGCGTTTCACGTTTGACAAGAGCTTTCCGATCACTGTCCTGGAGTTCCTCCAGCTATCGCATCCGGACTCTTCGCAAGAGAAAATTGCACAGTATCTGGGCCATCTGGATATCGCGGAGACGCTCCGCATGAAGCTGGGCTCTCTCTCCGGCGGACAGTTGCAGCGCGTGCTGATCGAGCGTTCCATGCTGGGAGACCCGAAGATTCTGTTCTTCGACGAGCCTGCGGCCGGCATTGATGTTGCCGGAGAGCAGACCTTCTACGAACTCGTCTTGCACCTGCACCGCGAACACGGCTGCACGATTGTGATGGTGTCCCATGAACTGGATGTCGTCGCCAATTTTGCGGATCTGGTGCTCTGCTTGAATCACAAGCTGATCTGCCAGGGAAAGCCGGAGCACGTGTTGACCCCGGACACCTTAAAGCGGTTATACGGGAAGGACGTTGGCTTGTACCAACACAAACACCCGGGAAGATAGAAATGGAAGCGCTTGCGATGTTCGGCCTGCCGTTTATGCAGAGGGCGCTGGTGGCGGGAGTCGCGCTTGGATTGATCGTCCCGTTTCTGGGGGTTTTCGTCACGCTCCGCCGGATGTCATTTTTCGGAGATGGCATTGCGCATGCCGCATTGGCCGGCGTAGCCATTGGCATCCTGGCGGGCATCAGTCCGTTCGTGGCGGCATTGGGCGTCGGGGTACTGTTCGGCGCCGCCGTATTTCTCCTGGAGCGCAAGACAACGATTTCTTCCGATGCGATCATTGGTGTTCTCTTCACCGGCGGTCTCGCACTTGGGATCGTTCTGATTAGCCTGAAACGCGGGTATCAGCCTGAGCTCCTAAGTTTTCTGTTCGGCAGCATCCTGTCGGTCAGTTCGCAGGACCTCGGGATCATCGTGGTGTTCTCCGTTTTCATTTTTCTTGTCCTGCTGAAGCTGCTGAGACAACTCACGCTGCTGGCGCTCGACAAGGACAGCGCCTGGCTATATGGAGTACGTACAGAGTTGTTGGATCTGTTGTTCTACGTCCTCGTGTCCGTCACGATCGTGCTCGGCGTGAAACTACTCGGCATCGTTCTGGTCAGCGCCCTGTTGATCATCCCGCCAACGATTGCCAAACTGCTGGCCCCTTCATTCAAGGCCGTGATTGTCGGGAGCGTGATCGCGGGCGAGACGTTCATAGTGATTGGGCTGATCCTCTCATATCTCCTGGATCTCCCTCGGGCGCAACCATCATTCTTGTCGGCGTGGCTGCATTTCTGCTGGTCGCGGCCTGCCGCGAGGTCTTTCCACGATGACTCTTTTCAAATCCATGCCCTGCGTGCTACTCATTGGTCTATCAGTGAGTTACGCGCGACCAGGGTTGGTACAAAATTCGTACAGTGAAACGAAAATATCTTTATGAACTATTGAAACAGAAGCAGTGGCTCCCCGGCATGGATTCGAACCACGATTCACGGCTCCAAAGGCCGCTGTCCTACCATTAGACGACCGGGGAAAACTCTCGGCAGGCTCTGTCATTTTAACACGCTGCCTGCGTATTTCACGCAATCAGCGTGTACAACGCCCAACTCATGAAGGATAGTCTCATGTCTACCAAAAACGGGTTTGCGTTAGATGACCGCCAAGAGGCTGCTTATTGATGGTCGCCTAACGCAGCGCGAACGTGATCAAGGAATCGCCTGCCGCGACCGCGATATATTGTTTCCCGTTGAGCAAATACGTGATGGGAGGCGCAATCACCACTCCACCGGTCCGGAACTTCCACAATGGCTTCCCGGTTCGAGCATCCAGCGCCATCAGGTAACCTTCCCGGTTCCCGCTGAAGATCAAGCCCCCGGCCGTAGCCAGCAAGCCGCTGGACGGAGGGCTCACCATTTCGAATTTCCATTTGGTTTCGCCGGTTGCCGGATCGACGGCCTGTACCGCCCCCGTGGTTGGATCGAGCGCGATTGGAGTTCCCGTGCTCCCCGTATAGAGGAACCCTTCGCGATACTCTTGCGCGGTCTTGTAGTAGGTCTGGCAGCCTTCTGTAGTGGGGAAATAATACCAACTGGTCTGCGGACTGTAGGCGCTGGCTTGCCAGTTATGACCGCCCCCGGCCCCAGGGCACGCCTTGTTCCCTTCCTCGGTCGGTTCCTGGCCAGAAATCAGGTTCGGCCGCCCGTCGGGACGGATCGCGTCGGCCCAAGTCACCTTGGTATACGGCTTGGCCACGATGAGCTTGCCGCTGGCCCGGTCCAGCGCGTAGAAAAAGCCGTTGCGATTCGCCTGAATCACAGCTTTCACTTTTTGCCCTTTCACCATCAGGTCCACCAGCACCGGATCGCTAATGGAATCCCAGTCATGCAGATCGTGTGGAGTCATCTGGAAATGCCACTTCAACTTTCCGGTGTCGGCATCCAGGGCCACGATGCTGCACGTGTAGAGATTGTCGCCGGGCCTGACATCGCCATTCCAGTCGGGTCCCGGATTTCCAGTGCCCCAGTAAATCAGGTTCAGTTCGGGATCGTACGTCCCCGTGACCCACGTCGAGCCGCCGCCGCGCTTCCAGGCGTCCGCGCCTGAAGCCCAACTATCGCCTCCCGGCTCGCCTGGCTCGGGCACCGTCCAGAATCGCCATACGCGTTTGCCGGTATCGGCGTCGTAGGCGTCGATAAAGCCACGGATGCCATATTCCGCGCCGGCGATACCCACCACGACCAGATTTTTCACGATCAGCGGCGCGACGGTGGCGCTATATCCCTTCTTGATGTCATCGATCTCGGTTTCCCACAGGAGATTCCCGGTCTTGGCATCCAGCGCCACCAGCTTGGATTCGAGATTCACCTTGAAGAGCTTATTTCCGAGGGCCGCAAAGCCACGATTCACCTGGCCGCAACAGATGCTCACACCTGGCGGCAGCGGCTTGGCGTAATGCCACACTGGCCGCCCTGTGGCCAGATCCAGTCCATAGGCATGATTGGTCGGACCCGTCGCATACATCATTCCGTCGAAAACCAGCGGAGTGCTTTCGAGCTTTCCTAGCGTTCCGCTCTGGAAGATCCATTGCGGCGTGAGGTCTTTGACCGTGGCAGTATTGATCTGGCGGAGCGCGCTATAGCGCCACCCGGAATAGTTCTTCCCATACATCAGCCAGTTGGCATCGTCGCTCTGCGATTGACGCAGCTTGTCCTGCGTAATATCGGCGGCGCCGAGCGCGCCCATGGTCGCGAGTATCACTAGCCAGCGTTTCATTTTCCGTCCTCCCTCGATCCGCGCAGACTCTGCAGATATGCCAGCAGGTCGTTCAGTTCCTTCTGGTTGAATGAGTTCCGATAGCTGGCCGGCATCAGCGAACGAATTTCGCGCTTCACCGAGGTAACATCGCTCTTCTCGAAAGAGAGGAAGTTTTCAGCTGGGTCCATCAATTGCGCCGAAAAATCGTCGAAGCCGCGTTGGACGCCAACAATGGTTTTGCCGTCCTTGGTGACCACGGTGAGCGTGTTATAACCCGGCGTGATGTCTGCATTGGGATCGAGGATCGATTCCTTCAGATATGCCAGGCTGCGCTTGCGGCCCACGGAAGTCAGGTCTGGGCCCAGCCTTCCTCCCTTGCCGCCGATCATGTGACATTGCCCGCATTTTCCCTTGTTCCAAAACAAGTCGTTCCCGGCATGACTGTCTCCCGTGGCGGCAACTTTGCCCTTGCCCGCCAGCGATCGGAGGTAGGTCACGAGCCGCCACAGATCGTCACTCTCGAAGCTAGCGCCGAATGCCGGCATTTCCGTACCCGCCGCGCCGCCGGAAATGACCTTAAATAAGTCTGCGTCGGTATCGCCCACCGAGTAGGTCCCTAGCGTCAGATCCGGGCCGCGGCCTCCCTCCGCGTGGATCCCATGACAGAGGGCACAGCTCCCGCGGAATGCGATGCGGCCTTCTTCCGCCGCGCGAGGGTCATTCGCGAACGGATTCTTCAGAACAGGTTGCGCCGCGCACACTGCGGCTGCCACCAGCCAGAACACACCGATGATTCTCATAGCTGCCCATGATACAACCCCGCGCCGCCGAGGCAAAGCGTCGGGCTAGCTACTGCGCGCTTCAGCTCCGTCACTTGCCGAGGTGCGCTTGGTCCTTCTCGTTTTCGTTGCAGTACATCTCGAAAATGTCGGCGTCGGCCAGAAGGTGGTGGGGGATCTTGATGGTAAAGGGTTTGGTGTATGTCTCCGGATCGTCAAAGGTCATTTCGACCTCCATATGTCCGAAGTCGGTGCGGCGGAAGCGCTCGGTTATATGCAGAGCTTCACCATGTGGATGGCCCATCAAATCGAGCACAGTTTTGTCGTTGAAGCCGGCGGTTTCCACGACGAAGGTGTCGCGCTCCCAATGCCCAGACCGAGTAACCCAGGTACGCAGGTAAATTAATTTCCTTCGGAAGCCCGCGGCCATCGGTGAAGATTTGGCGATGCAAGTTGTCGACTTCATACAAGACCATCGTCAGCCTTGGCGCCTGAACGATCTTGATCGGTTCAGAGAGCAGACCGGCGACGGGAATGCCGAAAGCGCTCGTGCAAACGCTGGCGCCCGAGGTGCGGTCTGCCAATTGCCGGCGGAGAGCTTCCGCAGCTTTGGGCCGCAGCGGCACTTCTTCGGGCTTGGAGTCCGCGAAAATATTAAACGCATACTTATGTTGCGTTCCAATCTCCATTCCCGGCGGGGCCAATTGAATCTCCGCATCGAAGGTATTGCCGAAGATGCGCTTCACTTCCGCGACCGTAGGTGGTTTCGTGCATCCAGACCCCGGAAAGATCCGGCTTGCCGTCAGCGGTGTGCGGCGTTGGGGCGGAGAGGTCGGGCTTGCCGTCGGGCGTGCGGGGCGTTCCTGGAGTGGGAAAGTTCAACCATTGCGCTTGCGCGCCAGTCGCAAGCAACACGAACAACGACCAACCGCTCGCTGATATTGCATCCGCAAACCTCCAGGGCCTAAAGCTATCACAGCCGCTGCGGGCAAGCAAAGAGTAAAGTAATGCGCGTGGCAAACGCCGCCGTTTACTCGGTCGCGCCTAATTTGCGGAGCAACGCCGCCGTCCGCAGGCGTGCGGCCTCGGCTGGGTCCTCGCTGGCAGAATCTCCGCCACTTGCGGCAGCCGCAAGCTGGTACTTTCTTTTCGCTGGCGCCGACAGCGCCGCCAAAGGCGTGAGCCCGCTCTTGTTTTTCGCGTTAACCTGAGCCCCGTGATCCGCCAAAAACTGAACTACTGTTTCGTGTCCCCAGGAAGCCGCGGCATGCAGCGCGGTGTCGCCCGCCTGATTCGCCGCGTTAACGTCGCCGCTTAAGTTGAACGCGGTTTTTACAGCTTCGAGAACCTGGCTTTCCGGCTCTACCTTTCCGAAATCGATCACGTTGATACCTCGGCGGCTCTCCTCGAAGCTCGATACCCATGCCCACCGCGAGCATGAGCGGCGTGGCGCCGTTCGGCATCGTGATTTTCGGATCCGCGCCCGCCGCTACCAGAGCCTGCATGATCTCGGGCTCCAGAAATTTCGCCGCCAGCAGATAAGGAGTCGAGCCGATCAGCGGAGCCAGGAGATTAAAATCAGTCGTGTCGCGGCGCACCGGAGTGCCCTTCGTCATCCGTATATTCGGATCGGCGCCGTGGGCCAGCAGCGCCTTCACCAGATTCAGGTCGCTCCTGAGAACCGCGGCGTGCATCGCAGTATAGCCGCTGCCCATGGCATTCGGATCCGCGCCTTTCTCGAGCAGCGCGACCGCGACATTTCCCTGCCCACTGTGGGCTGCCAGCACCAAGGCGCTGGTGCCATCGGGCAGCGAATCGTTGGCATCCGCACCTGCCGCCAGCAGGAGCCTGGCGGATTCAGCGTCACCATTCCGCGCCGCAAATAGCAAGCGGCGTCACTGCCTCCCCGCTGCACCGTGTAGTTGAGCTCTTCCCTGCCCGCTCGTTGTGTCTGTTCGCCGACCACGGTTTGAGAGTAGATACGCGACCGCGCCCGAACGTCCGCGCCGAATTCAATGAGCATCCCGACGGCTTCCGGATGGCTCTGCGCGGCCGCCCACATCAGCGCCGTTTGATCGTGCTCCGGCTCCTTGGCCTTTGCGTCGGCGCCATGGACCAGAAGAGCCTTCACGGTCTTCGGTTCGCCGGTGCGCGCGCAGGTCATCAGCACCGTCTCACCGTTGAGCAGCTTGGCATTCGGGTTCGCCCCAGCCACGAGTAACCGATCCACCATCGACACGCTCCGGTTCCCGCACGCCAGGTAGAGCGGCGTCGCACCGAGGTCGTTGGCGGCATTCGACCGCGCCCCGGCGCGAATCAACAGATCGGCGATGGCGAGATTGTCGAGGTCGGCGGCCCAATGCAGTGCTGTCGTACCGTCACCTTGCGCCGCATTCACGTCGACGTGCTGCTTCAGTAATACCCGCACCGATTCTACGTTCTGCCTTTTCACGGCCTGTATCAGACGCAGGTCGCTGGAAACAGCGAGACAGAGACCGGACGTGGCAGCCGTCAGGCAGCAGATCCTTGTCACGCTCTTGAGATCGGAATCGCATCTTCTTTAAGTCGTATCTAACTCAGGGAAAGCGTCTGAGGATCGACCCTTCCCGTGCTATCGCCGATCTTATCGATATGCACTCCCAACTGATCCAGCAGCGTCAGGTGCAGGTTCGCCAGCGGCATATCCTTGAAGTGGGTGTGGCGCCCGCCTTTGAGATTGCCCGCGCCGCCACCGGCCAAAACGAAGGGGATGTTAACCGGAGCGTGGGTGTTGCTGTCGGCGATACCGGCCCCGTAAATCAAAGTCATGTGATCCAGCAGCGTGCCGTCTCCGTCCGGCGTCGCCCGCAGTTTTTCCAGCAGGTACGCAAACATCTTCACGTGATACGCATTGATCTTAGACACCTTGGCCATCTTTTCGGGTTCATGCTGGTGGTGTGAAATGGGGTGATGCGCATCCGGCACGCCGATCTGCGGATAGGTCATGCCGCTGTGCTCGTGGCCCAGCATCATGGTGATGACGCGGGTGAGATCGGTTTGGTAGGCCAGCACCTGCAAATCGAACATCAACTTGACGTGGGTTTCCCAATCGGCCGGGATTCCCACCGGGTGATTGATCAGCGGCACTTGCTGGTTGCCTTGTTCTTCGGCGATCTGAATCCGCCGCTCCACGCCGCGAATGGCTTCGAGATACTCGGTGAGCTTGGTCCGGTCACTTTGCGGGAGCGCGCCTTCAAGATGCGCGACCTCCTGCGTCACGGAATCGAGAACGCTCTGCTGCTGCCGCATGCGGCTCAGCCGCTCTTTCGGGTCCGTGCTGGTGCTATCGCCGAACAGGCGCTCGAAAAGCAGGCGCGGATTGTTCTGCGTCGGCAACGGCGTGTTGGCGCTTTTCCAGCGAGATGGTGTTGGTGTAGGGGCAGGCATAACCGGTGTCGCAGGCGCCCGCCGTTTCGCCAGATTCTATGGCCAATTCGAGCGACGCCAATTGCGTGTGCTTGCCGGTCTCCTGCGCGAGGATCTGATCCATGGATATGCCGGCGTCGAGCCAGGTCTCGCTGGTGGGCGGCGAAATGTCCGTCAGAAATCGCGTGGAGGCTTTGGCGTGCGCACCGCCCGGCCGCCCCGGCGTCGGGATGCAATTCAGCCCGCTCAGCACCTGCACCTGATCCCGAAATGGCGCGAGCGCGCTGAGCGTCGGCGTCAGCTCGTAGGCCGGCGCCTTCAGTCGCCGGCAGATAGTTCTGCATGATCATGCCGTTCGGCACGTAGACCACGCCGAAGCGGTTGACGGGCTTGGCGGGCGTTGCCGCCAAGGCCGAGAAAGCCGGGCACCATGCTGTCCAGCAGCGGCAGCGCGAGCGTGGCGCCGATCCCGCGCAAAACCGCGCGGCGTGGAATCGCTTTCTTAAAGACGATCATTTTCCAAGCCTCCTCATTTCTCTTGCCCCTGGGAGCGCGCTTGAGCCAGACTCACCGGTTGCTCGCGCGGGCTCCCCACGATGCCCATGCTAAAGGGCGGGCTGTTGACGATTCCCAATACGATCGATGACCAGCGGTAATCGTTCTGCGCCGCATCGCGGGCGATTTTGCGGATCGCGGGCAGATCCGTGTATTCGATGCCGCGGCCCACCGCATACGCCATCAGTTTCCCGGTGAGCGTGCGGACAAAATCTTCTTTGTGGCTCGCCAGCAGCGTGCGCAGGCCGGCGACCCCGTTGAAGCGAGTCCCATCCGGCAAGGATGCGGAAGCATCAATCGGCGCGCCGTCGCTTTCCGTGCGCCATTTTCCGAGCGCGTCGAAATTCTCCAGCGCGAACCCCAGCGGATCCATCCGCTGATGGCACGACGCGCAGACCGCGTTCTTGCGATGCAGCTCCATGCGTTCGCGGAGCGCGCGAGGCGCGCCGTCCATTCCCGCATCCTTGAGCGCCGGCACGTCCGGCGGCGGAGGCGGCGGCGGAGATCCCAACAGATTCGCCAGCAGCCACCGGCCGCGGATCGTGACGGAAGTCCGATTGGGATAGGATGTCACCGCCAGTATGCTGGCCTGCCCGAGCAGCCCTCCGCGCACGCCGTCGCGTAAATGTCACCCTCCGAAAGCGGTCCCCGTAAATATTGGGAATGCCGTAGTGCTTGGCCAGCCGTTCATTCACATATGTATAGTCGGCGGTCAACAATTCCGTCACACTGCGGTCCTCTTGCATTTGGCTGGCGATGAAAATCTGCGTCTCCTTCGCCATGGCATCGCGCAGGTTCTCGTCGAACTCCTTATAGAGGTCGTCGTCCGGAACAACGCCGGGAAGCTTGCTCAATTCCAGCCAGCGGTTGGCGAATTCGTCCACCAGGGCCCGCGATCGCGGATCGCGCAGCATGCGCCGCACCTGTTGCTCCAGAACCTTCGGATCTTTCAGCTTTCCGCGAATGGCAGCATTCAGAAGCTCGTCGTCGGGGATGCTGCTCCAAAGAAAGAACGACAATCGCGACGCCAGATCCAGATCGCTCAGACGATAGGTCGACCCGGCCGGCAAATTGGCCGGCACGCGCTCGATGCGGAATAAAAAGCTGGGTGCGGCCAGAATGCGTTCGATCCCTTGCTGGATGCCGTTATCGAAACTCTGGTCCGCACGGCCCGCGCGGTAAAAGCTCATCAGCGTCTGCACATCTTCTTCGGTAACCGGCCGGCGGTAAGCGCGCGTCGCGAGCGTCGACAAGATCTTGCGCGCGCATGGCTCTTCGGAAGCGGCGTCCTTCGGAGTACAGACAAAGATCTTGCGGCGGCTCAGCGAATCGCCGGGCGCGCCCTTGCCGTAAGGACCGCCGATAAGAACAAACTCCACCGCGGGATTGCCGTGATAATACTCATTGGTGGTGCGGCCAAAACCCGTCTCGGGCGGTTGCAGGATGCCTTCCGGCTCCCAGTGCCGGCTGACGAACGAAACCCCAACTTCATGCTCGCCGGCCTTAACCGGGATGCGCACTTCGAGTCCCGCATCGGCAGTGTGCATGTAGACCTCGAACTCAGGGCCTCCCTGCGTATTCCCGGCGAAACTCTCGGGGTTCGTATAGCCCTTCGCTTCGCCGCCCACCGTGAAGCGCTTGATACGGACGCCATCCAACCGGATGTCGATCTGATGGGGCTCGCCAATCCCGACGATGTAGTCGTACTCTTCCCGCCGCAACTGAACTTTGATGGTGTACTCGGCATCCAGCGGAAAGTGATAGCGAATCAGCGCGCCGCCCTGCGATCCAAACGGCAGGTCGTCGCTCATCTGGTCATCCTGAAACAGCAACTTTGAAAATTTGAACGTGTCCACCACCGGATGAAGCGTGGGGTCGCCAACCGCGAGGCGGCTGATCGTACGCGCCGCGGACAGGTAGTTCTCCAGCAGCACCGGCGAAACCGACAGCACACTCGCGACGTTGTCGAATCCTTCTTGATCCGCGTCATCGGCCGAGAGCAGCGCCCGCCCATCGACCTCTAGTCCCAGCAAGTCCCGTATGGCGGCGGTGTACTCCGCGCGATTCAACCTATGTACCGCGACGCGCCCCGGGTTGGGATTGGCAGCGCTGGCGGCGTCAAGGGCCGTCTCCAGTTGCGTGGTCACCTCCGCATAGGTGGCTTTATCCGGACGCGGCATTCCAGGCGGCGGCATCTCGCCCGTGCGAAACTTGCGCGCGACTTTTTCCCACAACTTCCGCATGATCGCCGACGTGCTGGACGTCGAGGGTATCGAGCAGAAGCCCAGCGGTCTTTAATTTTGCGTTGTGGCAGGTGACGCAGTACTTATTAATGACGGCCTTCGCCGCCAGCGTGTCCGATGGCGCGGGCAACGGCGGACTGCGATTGCAAAGCAATGCCTCGCGACCGCGCCGCCGGCTTCGCCTTCTGGACCTCATCCGCCCGAAGATACAGATAGCTTCGCGGCAATGATCACCACGCAGAATCCTGCCACGGCCAGCAAGCGTTTGGTCATGCGTGAGATTGCTCCTAACGATGTTCCCCACAGCCAGCGCCGGTGTCAAGGGGTGGTCCTTTGAGTGGTCCTTTGGTTTGCACGACGATGCGGGTTAAACACCACTTAGAAGGACCACATGGCTTATGCCGCTCATCGAATTTTTCGCCGGACACCGCCCCTTGACTTTCAAAATTGACAGGAGTAGTTTATCCGGGAGGATTTTGGACATTTCATGTCCTTAATTAAGGGGAGTGGGTCACATGAGAATACTGAGACAACTTTTACTGTGCGCATTGGCAGCGGTCTGCATGATGTCGCAAGCTTACGGTCAGCTCACTACCGCTACCGTGAGGGGAACGGTAACCGACGCAACCGGCGCGGCTATCCCGGGCGCCACTTTAACTTTAGACAACGTAACCCGCGGCGCTTCGCGGACTGGCGTCTCTGATTCCTCTGGCCGATTTTCCTTCGACTTCGTCCCAGTGGGCAACTATCGCTTGACGGTTTCGCAAAAAGGATTCGAAACCGGGACCCGCTCGGGCATCGATCTGGTCTCCGGCTCGGTTCTCGATCTTCCGATCCAGCTCTCGGTGCAGCAGCAAACCACCAGCGTCGAGGTTTCTGCCAACGTCGCAGCGCTCGACACAACCGAAGCGCAACAGGTCGCGACTCTCGATGACGCGCAGGTGCACGATCTGCCCGTCGCCCATCTCGACTGGTCCAATCTATTAGCGGATACTGCGGGCACGCTGAAGCCGCCCGTAACACTCAGCTTGAATAGCACCCTTCCCTATGGCAGCGGTGAAACCGTCAACGGCCTCCCGTCGGCCGGCTACAACTTCATGGTGGATGGCACCAATGCCGGAAACAACGTGAATTTCCCGGGCTACAATCCCTATCAGGGAGTCTCTCTCATCAACGCAGTGAATAACGATGCGATTCAGGAATTGAGCGTCGCCAAGGGTACTCCTCCCGCCATCGTCGGCAATGCCATGGCCGCCAGCCTCAATATCATCACCAAGAGCGGCACCAATGCGTTTCACGGGAGTGTGCACGAGGTAAACGAAGTGAGCGTCTATGACGCGCGGAACCAATTCTTGAACTACCGGCCGAACACCGTGTTCAACGATTGGGGCGGATCACTCGGGGGCCCCGTGCTCAGAGAACAAGCTGTTCTTTTTCGGCTCCTATGAGCAGGCGTCCCTGGCCACCGCCAAGCCCATCAACGGCACTGTCCCCACACCTTATCTGCGCAGCATCGCGCCCGCCGTATATTCGCCTCTCTTCGCGTTGTTCCCCACGGTGGCGCAACCTGCCAACAATCCCACAGCCACAAACGCCAATTTCTTTGGCGCGGGGACCAACACGCAAAGGGATCACAACGCCGTGATCCGGGGCGACTACTATGTCAACTCCAACAATATTATTGCGGCCCGCTACGTGTCCTCCCACCCCTATGCGTTTTCACCCGCTCTCCTCCCCGGCAATCCCCGGACTTACGAGGACGCCGGAGACGACACTAGCGTAGCTTACACCCACACTTCGGCAACCTTGACCGAGGATACGCGCGTGGCCTATAACCGCATTAACATGTACCGGCTGGACAAGTTACTGGCAGATCCAAACTTCGGAAACTTTAACTTTGGCTGGAGCTCCTCCGGGTCCAAGGAAGAATGGGACTGGGGAAGCTTCACTACCATCCAGGAAGCCGTCTCCTATGTCCACGGGAGACAGAGCATTCAGTTCGGCGGTATCGTCGAGCGCTCGATCGCCTTTCAAATTCAATACGCACCCACTACAATCTCGTATAGTAACCTCACTCAGTTCCTGGCTGACACGCCCAATACGGTGCAGATCCAGCTTCATGGAGATCCGACATTGAGGACCCTGCCGGATGGCTCACCCGCCTTTAAGAACACCAGGTTTCAGTACGGCGGCTATATACAGGACGACGTGAAGGTGACCACGAACCTTACCCTGAATCTCGGCATACGATATGACTACTTCACAGTCCCGGTCGAGGTGAAGAATCGCGAGTACAATCGCTACCTGGATCCGGCTCATCCGGAATTCGGCCCCGGGTTCGGCCCGGTCATAAACAAGTACTTCAATCCGGACTATGGCGGATACCAGCCTCGAGTTGGTTTGGCTTACAACATTTCCGGAAAGGGAAAAACCGTTCTGCGCGCGGGCTTTGCAAAGATGTCGATGGCCCCCACCTTTTACTCGACCGTTAAAGAAGTGTACATGCTCGGCCCCACGGTTCCATTCGCGTATTCGTTGAACACGGCTCAGACCGCTAAATCCGGACTGAAATATCCGTTTAACGCGAATAACTACCTTACGGAACTGACAACGCTGCAAACATCGGGTGTTGTTTCCAGCCTTATCCCGGTTCAGAGTGCAGAAGATCTGCATTATCCGAATCCGTATAGTCTCCAATGGATGTTCGGAATCCAGCAGGCTCTGCCCTGGCGAATGACTTTGGAAGCCGACTACAACGGCAACAAGGGACACAACGAAGCTGTCTCCGAGACGGTTAATCAACCGGATCGAGTTACTGGCATTGCCCCCGCTCCTAACATAGGTCAGCAGGGGTTATTGGCGCCTTACGGCATGAGCAAATATGCATCCCTGCAGGTCACTCTCCGGAAGGCGCTGTCCAATGGGTTAACCTTCTCAAGCGCCTTTACGTGGGCCAGGGATTCCGCGGTGGGCAGTGCCGACCTGCTTTTGCAAGGCGCCCCCCAGGATATTTACAACCGTAACGCCGATTGGGGTCCCGCGGTCAACGACGTTAGCTTGCGGTCGGTGACGACGGCAATGTATGAGTTGCCGATAACAAAGTGGACGCACACCAACGGCCATCTGTCGAACTTGCTGCTGAACGGCTGGTCGATAAGCGGGATCTTCAGCGCCCAGACCGGATTGCCGGCCAATGTCACCAATAGTCTTTCTGCCAATGGCACCGACCGGCCGAATGCATGCGGATGCGCATCGGTACCCACCTATCTGAGTGGTTTCCAGACTCCTGGACTCCACCAATACCTTAACCCGGCCGCTTTCGTCACGATCGCGATCCAGAAGGCTAGCGGCAGACAGATTACCGGCGGCAATTTGAGCTATAACGCGGTCCGCGCTCCTGGGCTGGTGAACTTCGATGCCAGCCTCTCCAAGGCGTTCGCGATAACCGAAAGATTCCGCTTGCGCTTGCGTGCCGACACGTTCAACACGCTGAATCACACGAATTTGTACGGACTGGTCACCGGGCTCGGCAACGGCAATTTCGGCCAACTTACGCAGGCGACTGCACGTACCATGCAGCTCACCGCACGCTTGAATTTCTGAAAGAGGGAGCTAGGCCGCTTGCGGGCACAGGCGGCCTTCGCCAAGTTTGAGCACATATAACTGAGGGCGGCAAGGACCCTGAGCCTCGTCTTGAAGTTCTATCCTGCATAGATCCGCCTTCCATCGCCTCCTGCTAACATTTGGGAATCGTGGCGAAGAGCATGAGCGGCCCTATGGGGATGATCCGGCGCGTAGTGGCTGGAGCCGCCATCGTGGCTGGCATTACGTTCCTGGGGTACAGAGTCCTTCCGATTAATGCGACTACCCAGGGATTCCTGTACCTCATCGCGATTCTTTTTTTCGCTACCAGCTGGGGCCTGACAGAAGCAATTGTCGCGTCCGTTGTGGCCGTCCTCTGTTTCAATTATTTCTTCTTTCCTCCCGTCGGAACTTTCACCGTCGCAGACCCGCAGAACTGGGTGGCTCTCTTAGCCTTTCTCATCACGGCCATCACGGCAAGCCGGCTTTCGGCGCAGGTCAAACGCAGGGCGCTGGAGGTCCTGGAAAGACAGCAGGAGGTGGAACAGCTATACGCACTCAGCCGCGCGATCCTTCTCATCGAACCGGCGCAATCCGTGGCCAAACAGGTCGCTAACCATATTGCGCAGGTCTTCGCGGCGCCCGCAGTGGTTCTCTATGCGCGCGCCGACCAGGCGTACTACCGCGCGGGTCCCGAGGAGTTCCCCGGGCTTGACGACCAGTTCCATCAGGCCGCCGTCGAAGGCACGCAATTTCACAAGGATCGAATCTGGATCGCCCCGATCCGCTTGGGCGGCGAACCTATCGGCAGCGTCGGCATGAGCGGAGTGGATCTGTCGGACTCCGCCTTACAGAGTCTCGCCAATCTGGCCGCGATCGGACTTGAACGGGCCCGCGCCCAGGAAGCGTCTACCAAAGCGGAAGTGGCGCGCCAGAGCGATGAACTAAAATCCATCCTGCTGGATGCTATCGCACACGAATTTCAAACTCCTCTGACCACGATCAAGGCCGCTACCAGCGTCATGCTCGCCGATCACCCGCCGACTCCGGAACAACGGGCCGAACTGCTGCATCTGGTGGACGAAGAAACGCAACGTCTCAGCAGCTTGGTCTCCGACGCGATCCAGATGTCGAGAATCGAGGCCGGCACAATTCGTCTTCGGCCGGAGCGAATCCCAGCGGCCGCTCTGGTGGAGAACGTGCTGCGCCAGAAACGCTCCGCGCTGGCGGAGCGCAACGTTGTCGTGGACGTTCCTAGTGGCCTTCCGCCTCTCCGCGTCGATCCGGAACTTATCGCACTGGCCCTGCGCCAGCTAGTGGACAATGCCATCAAGTATTCCGGCGTGAATTCGGTCGTGGAAATTGCGGCGCGGTGCGCGGACGGTCAAGTGTTCCTGGCCGTCCGCGATCGCGGCCAGGGGATTCCGGAAGCCGAGCTGCCCCACGTTTTTGAGAAGTTTTATCGCGGGCGGCAGTCGCGGGGCCAGATCTCCGGTGCCGGTCTAGGCCTGGCGATCGCCCGTACCGTCGTCGATGCGCACGGAGGCAAAATCTGGGCGGAGAACCGCGCGGACGGAGGGGCGGTCTTCCAGATCGCTTTGCCCGTTACAGAGGAGATACAGTGAGCGCAGGCCGCATTTTGATCGTTGATGATGACCCGCAGATCCGCCGTGTTCTGAAGATCGCCCTGAGCGGCGAAGGTTACGAAGTTAAGGATGTACGGACCGGCGAGGAAGCCGAACTGGAGCTCCGCCACAGCCGCTATGACCTGATGCTGCTTGATATGAATATGCCCGGCATGGGCGGATTTCAGACGTGCCGCACCGTCCGCGCCACCTCCGATATCGTCATCATGATGCTGACGGTTCGCAACAGCGAGGAGGACAAGGTGGCCGCACTTGACGCCGGTGCCGATGACTTCATCACCAAACCCTTCAGCACTGCGGAATTGCTGGCCCGCATTCGCGCTGCTCTCCGCCGCGCGCCGATGGTGGCGGAAACCGGAGCCCAGCAAGTTACCTTAGGAGCCGCGCAGATTGATTTTCAGTCTCGCAAAGTCACGGCCGGCGGGCAGGAGCTTCGTCTCACGCCCAAAGAATTCGACCTGCTTCGCTATCTGATCCTCCATCCCAATCGCGCCATCCCGCATCGCGAGCTGTTGCAGGCGGTCTGGGGACCGGACTATGGCGACGAAGTAGAATACCTGCGCGTCTTCATCAAGCAGTTGCGTCGCAAGATTGAGCGTAAGCCGGAGGAACCCGCTTTCATCTTGACGGAACCATGGGTCGGCTACCGCCTGGATCTGCCCGCGTCTTCATAGAATCCTTGCGAATTACCTATGCCTGGCACGGCCATGGCTCGCGAGTCTCCCTTCTTTCGATTCGGCGAAGGGCGCCGAAGGGGCACTGCGAGATGCTGGCTTCATCCCCGATGAAGTCCTCGCGCCCGCGGGGATAGATGTGCTGCAGTTTTTTGGAGATCTGTGGCTTCGCACTGGCCTATGGAGCGAACTCATGGAAGCGTTACGTCGCTTTGGGCACGGAAGCTACTTTTGTTGTGCAGGATTCTGAGCAGGCTCGGGCCTGAGCCGCATTCTTGGCCATTTACCACCCGCGGGAGGGGCCTGCATTTTTAGTGCCTTTACAGGATGGTACAACCCGCTCCGTTCATGTCTGATGGGATATAGATAAAATAGCTTGGGCCGCCGGCGCTTCCATCGAGATCAGGCGTGACCGTCGGACAACCAGGTTTAAAAGGAGCTTGAGAAAATGATAAAGCAGCGAATTCTAAGAGCTTTCGGCTTGGTGGGGATTCTATCCATCGCCGCGTGCCATAAAACCGTTCCCGTAGCTTCCAAGCCAGCCCCCCCGACTCCGGCGGTAGCGGCTGCACCGGCGCCCGCGAGGGCTACCCCCAGACCTGCCCCGGTGAGCGTGACGCCCAGCCAGACGGCGCGGTCGACCCGCCCGGCAACCATGACTCCGCAGGAGCGCGCGACACTCAATGAGCGGCTCGCCCGGCTGGAAGACGCGCTGTTTGATTACGACAAAGCCACCATCCGTTCCGACGCCACCACGGTCCTTAAGGACGACGTCGGCGTTATCCGCGGGATCCTGGCCAGCTATCCCAGTCAAAAACTGGTGATCGAGGGTCACGCCGATGAGCGCGGCTCGGAGGAATACAATGTGGCCCTGGGCGACAAGCGGGCGCGCGCGGCGGAGGAGTTTCTTACGACCATGGGTATTCCCGACGTTCAGCTGACGGTGATCAGTTACGGCAAGGACCGCCCCATCTGCACGGATCAGACCGAAGCTTGCTGGCAGAAGAACCGCCGGGCTCACATCACCGCGGCCCGTTGATGGTTTCTCCCAAGCATCCTCTCTCCGGGCTAAAGCGCAGGTTCGGAGAGGGGGTTTTTGGCTTTGCTGGCGGAGGGTACGGTGCGCAAAGGGATTATTACGCCCTGACGGCGCAGCAGCCTACGGCCCCGCCGGGTGTCACACACATGCAGCGGCGAACTACCATGGAACGGCTACGGTCCCGATCCCTCTCGACAATCCGCTGAGTCGAGGCAAGCTGTTCAGCGTCATTCGACAATGCGTCTGCCAACGTCGCTCTTTGAGACGGATCGATTCGAGTTTAACGCTGCCCCACGGCCTGCTTCGCGTGGCTCATGTACTCTTCGTAGGGACCCTTGAAATCTTCAATCTTCCCGTGATCGAAGTGCCAGATGCGCGTCGCGACTTCGTCGATCACGTCGTGATCGTGGGTGACCAGCAACACGGTGCCGTCATATTTTTGCAGCGCGATGTTGAGCGCGTTGATGGATTCGAGATCCAGGTGATTGGTGGGCTCGTCCAGCACCAGGAAGTTGGGTTTCTCGAGCATCAGCTTGCAAAAGATGATGCGCGCGGCCTCGCCTCCGGAAAGCGCGTCGGTCTTCTTTAGCGCGTCGTCGCCTGAAAACAGCATCTGTCCCAGCAGCCCGCGCAACTCTTCCTGCGCCGCCTGCTCATCGAAGCCGTGCAGGAATTCGAGCAGCGTGTAACCGTTGGGAATCGATTCGCGATGATCCTGCGCGAAGTAGCCGACCGACACTTCATGCCCCCACTCGGCGGTGCCCGCGTCCGCGAAGCCCGGCTCAACGATCGAACGCAGCATGGTAGTCTTCCCCGCCCCGTTGCGGCCCATCAGCGCGATCTTCTCGCCGCGGCTGATGCTGGCTGTGAAATTCGTGACGACCTTGATATCGTCGTAAGCCTTCGACAGGCCCTTGATTTCGAGCGGATGGCGGCCCGACGGGCGCTTCATTTCAAAGCGGATGAAGGGGCGCGCGATATTGGAGCGGGCCAGATCCGAAGTCTGCAAGCGCTCGACTTCCTTGCGGCGCGAAGTCACCTGCGAAGAGCGCGTGCCGGCGGCGAAGCGCTGGATGAACTCGTTCAACTGCTCGATCTTCTTCTCGCGCTGGGCGTTCTGCGATTCGATGCGGGAGCGGATCTGGGTCTTCTGCAAGACCATATCGTCGTAGCCGCCGGTATAGGTGATGATGGTCTCGTAGTCGATATCGGCGATGTGGGTGCAGACTTCGTTGAGGAAGTGGCGGTCATGCGAGATGACGATCAGGCAGCCCTGGTAGCGGATCAGGTAATCCTGCAGCCAGTGGACTGAATCGAGATCCAGATTGTTGGTAGGCTCGTCGAGCAGCAGCACACCGGGAGTCCCGAACAGCGCCTGGGCCAACAACACCCGCACTTTCTGTCCGCCTTGCAACTCGCCCATCTTGCGGTCGTGCAGAGACTCGGGAATATCCAGGCCGTCGAGCAGCACCGCGGCGTCGGTCTCCGCGGTGTAGCCGCCCTCATCGCCGACGATGCCTTCAAGCTCGCCCAGACGCATGCCGTCTTCGTCAGTGAGGAGTTCGGGGTCCTTCGAATACAGCGCCTCGCGTTCTTCGAGCGCGGACCACAGCAGCTTGTTGCCCATGATGACGGCATCGACCACGCGGAAGGCGTCGAACGCAAACTGATCCTGGCTCAGCACGCCCATTTTCTTGGGCCGCGTGACGGAGCCTTTCGTGGGTTCGATCTCGCCCGTGATGATCTTCATGAGCGTGGACTTACCCGCGCCATTCGGCCCGGTGATGGCATAACGTCGGCCGTCCTGGAAGGTGGTCGTCACATCCTCAAACAGGATGCGAGCGCCGTAGCGCATAGAAATATTGTTGAGAGATAGCATGCTTGGGATCTACAGAGTCGGACCGCGCGCGGGGCAGACATCTCTAGTATAGCGTTACCATTCGGCGAATCGGTTACCACCGGCTATTGGTAATGGCAGCGTGACATAATCGAAGGCGTATACGGAGGATTTCCATGAAAACTCCATTTGCCTTGGCCTTGGCTTGCGCCGTCAGCATCGGGACCGGATACGCCCAGACGAAAGCTTCTGAGGAATCGGCTCTTCGATCCTTTATTCAAAATCTCGCAGAGTTAAGAAATGCGCATGAGGGCACGGCGATCGCCAAGATGTATGCGTCGGACGGGCGCTATATCGGGGCCAATGGTAGGACGTTCAAAGGATTCGCCCAGCTTCAATCGATGTGGAGCACTGAACCGGGCAAAGCCACCGCACTATCAAATCAATTGAGTTGGTAACTTCCGACATAGCGGTCGTTCGCGCTCTGGTCACTTTTAATTACCTCCGGTTCACTCACAGAAACCTATGTCCTGTTTAGAATGCGATAACTGGGAGATTCACTTCACGAAGGCGAGAAGAACATCCGCTAATGGCTCAGGCCGGGGCGAACCGGCAAATCACAATCAACGCACTGTAAGGACGCTACCTGTTAACGCGTAGGCACTGTGATGTGGCTCGCGTCCTAATTGTCCTTGTCTACTTGCCATCAGTACAAGCAACGGCGCGCCATTTTGTGACCGCAGTGCCTTAATATTGATAGACAACCGTCGCCGGTGAGAGTGGTGTGTACTGGGACGGCAAGACATTCAAAGCTCTCATAGTCGAAAGGACGCATCCGCCTCCCCGCGTCGTTTTCTGAAGCGGCTTTTCGAAGCCCACCAGCATACTCACTCCGCCCCCTTACGCCCGGCCAAAATTTCGATTAAACTGGTTCACTGTTCAAAAGGAGAACTCCACCTATGTCGATGGGAAGCACGAAAGTCAGGCTGGCCGCGATGCTGGCCGGTTTGGGTCTGGTTGCCAGCGTAGCCTTCATTGCCGCCGCTGAGCTGCCCAAGACCAAGCACATCAACCGCGCGATCGAGCTCTTGGAACAGGGGCAGCCGATCTACTACACCGGCTCGCATTCCGGCACCAACGGAAGTTTCGAGCAGGGCAAGAAAGACGCCCAGACCTATGCCGATTACATCAGCTACGACATGGAGCACGCGCCTTTCGACGTCAAAGGCCTGGCCGAATACATGCAAGGGCTGGTGGCGGGCGGTCCGACGAAGAGCGGACATCGCACGCCGGCGGTGATCGTCAACGTGCCGGTGAACGGGCTCGACGAAGCGTCGGTGCGCGCCAACGCCTGGATGTTTCAGCAGGTGCTGGCGACCGGCGTCCACGGCGTCCTGCTGACCCACGCGGATTCGCCGGCGGGCGTGCGGGCGTTTATCGAAGCCGTGCGTTTCCCGCTCCACAAACAGGGATTGGATAAGGGCCTTAAAGAAGGCCGGCGCGGAGCCCACGGGACTCCGACGGCGGCGAAGATCTGGGGCATCTCGGGCGAAGAGTATCTGGATAAAGCCGACGCGTGGCCTCTGAATCCCAACGGCGAACTGCTGCTGGGCGTGAAGATCGAGGACAAGTACGCGCTGGCGAACGTCGAGGAAACTCTGAAGATTCCCGGCATCGCTTTCGCCGAGTGGGGTCCGGGCGACATGGCTCTGTCGCTGGGAGTCCGCGGGAGAGACACGCGTGAAGGATCCGCGGATGCAAGCGGCGCGGGCCAAGGTTTTCGCGGCCTGCAAGGCCAACAAGATTTTCTTCCTGAATTCGTTTGCCGCCAACGACGTGATCGACATGATTAAGGAAGGCGTCATGGTCGGGCCGGCGAACCAGGAGACGGCGGAAATCGGCCGCAAGTTCACTAAGCGCCAAATGCCTTGGTAGTCACGGCGTGGTAATCACTGCGGCAAAACGGTGAGGCTTAAACCCGCCTGACTGGCCGCGCCGCCTACTG
This sequence comes from Bryobacterales bacterium, assembly GCA_963779075.1. GTDB lineage: Bacteria > Acidobacteriota > Terriglobia > Bryobacterales > Bryobacteraceae > Palsa-187. The sequence continues at coordinate 406,884 of CAVZWS010000001.1, read as the reverse complement.
TGACGATCGACGCCGGCGAATCCGGGCGTCGCCGCAGCGGGCACGCTCAGATTGATTCGAAATAAGCCGGTGTAGCCCGGCGATGGGTCGAGCGACACCACCCCTGCGTCTACTCCGCCGATGGCGGCGGTCACCGGCAAATCGCCAAGGCCGAGGCCGGTTCCATATAAGGTGACCACCGCACCGGGGGCCGCATTGACGGCTTGCGGATCTATCGGGAACAGCGCCGGCGCGGCTGCCGCGGTAGCGACGTTGACCGTGGCGGAAATACTGCCTTGATGCACGATTACGATCTGGGCGTCGTCGGGAGTCGCCAGCGTCGGCGGCGCCTGCACCTGAATCTGGGTGTCGTCCATGGCCAAGTATCGGAACCAGAATCGAGTTGATCAGGATGATGGTGTTGGCCGCATCCGCGGCGGGAATTCCGGTTCCGCGGATTACCAGCAGCATGCCCGGAGCCACCGGTCCAGGCACGAGGCTGGCTCCGTTCAATACTGAAATCGTCGACGCCGGCGGTGGCGTGGTTTGCGGCGTCAGGAGCCGGACGCGATCATTCTCCAGATCGGCGACGTACAGCACGCCGCCCGGGCCTGTCGCGACATCCCACGGGAAATTCAACTGAGCGCTGTCCGCGACGCCGCCGTCGCCGGAGAAACCGGGAACGCCAGTTCCCGCGACGACCGTCACTTCGCCCGCGGAATCGACACCGCATAATCTGCTGCAGTCCCGTATCGGCGACAAACACGTCGCCCGCCGCGTCCACCGCGATGCCGCGCGGAATGCTCCACGCGCCAGCGCCGAGTTGGGTCACGCTGCCTGAAACCAAGTCGAGACGCTGCACGCGCGCTGCGTCCTGCTCGGTGAAGAACAGGTGGCCCGCGCCGTCGAGCGCCAGCCCGTGCGGCCCCGCCAAGTTCGCGACCAGCGTGGAGACCGCGCCCGCCGCGTCCACCGCGCGAATCTTGCCTGCACCCGCGTCTGCGATATAGATATTGCCCAACGCGTCCGCCACGGCGGCGACCGGCGCGGTCAGCAGATTCGGCGGCAATGGGCTGCATCGTTCCCGCAGGTGTGATTCGCACTACTTGCTTAAGACCGGTGTCGACGACATAAATGTTGCCCGCTGCATCGACGCTGACTCCGCTGGGCGCGGACCAAGCAATAGTGGGCGCGATGGGAGTGATAGTGCCGTCGGACGCCGACGCGCCGCACTCGATGATTGTCGCGGTCGGCGATATACAGGTTGCCGGAAACGTCCGCGCGCTACTCCGCTCGGATGATTCAGCAGTGCGACGGTGGCTGCGCCGCCATCTCCACGCGCCGGGTCCGCCCCACCGGCGGCTAGTGCAATCGCTCCGGAGAGCGGGATGCGCTGCACGATACCGGCGGCGCTTTGCGCAAAATACAGGCTCAGATCCGGCGCGCGCGCCACATCGCTCGGCGGGTATGTTCAGAGGCGGCAAAGCCCCGCTTGACCGGAAACCGCAGCACTGTGCCCGTCCTCCGCGTCGGCGACATACAAGGTTGTTAAAACATCCAGCGCCAGCCCCACTGGCGTTCCCGCTGAAGCGAACGTAGTGATGACGCCATTCAAAATGCGTCGCACCGCGTGGTTCGCGCTGTCGGCAATATATAGCGACCCGTCGAACCCCATCGTCAAGCCCGCCGGGAAAGCGAGTTGGGCCGCAGCCGCCGGACCGCCGTCGCCAAGATATCCGGGCGCGCCAGTGCCCGCAACAGTGGTAAACAGGCCATCGGCGGAGAGCTGGAACACACGGTGGCCGGCGAAATCGGAAATGTAAAGATTGCGCTGATCGTCCGCCACGAGATTTCGTGGAGTCAGCAGACGCATGGACACGGCGGGCATCCCCTCATTCGCGGGACCAGGGTCGAGCGTGCCGCCGCCCGCGACGGTAGCGATGGTACCGTCCAGTCCCACGCGGCGCACGCGGGCGTTACCCAAGTCGGCAATATAGATGTTGCCGAGAATGTCGGCAGCCACGCCATAGGGAGACGCCAATTGGGCCTGCGCGGCCGGCCCGCTATCGCCGCTGAAACCTGCCACTCCCGTGCCAGCGAGCGTCGTGATCGCACCTGAGCGATCCATCTTGCGCACGCGGTGGCCACTGGTTTCCGCAATGTAGATATTGCCGTTGCCATCCGCCGCGACGCCACCTGGTTGCCGCAAGATTGACTGGGTGGCCGGACCGCCGTCGCCGATCCAACCGCTTCCCGCCACCGTGCTGATGACATAGCCCGGAGGCTGGCCGTTCAGGGCCAGTGCCAAAAGTGAAATGACGAGTGCAATACGCATGGGATAGGCAAAGCCCGGTAATATGCAGTTGACAAAGCAAAGCACTTCAGGGCAAGATAAATTCGACAGGCCGGGCGGTTTCGCGCTAAAATCCCGCCATGAACATCAGCGGCATGGCGGGATTTTCACGGCGGGAACTGCGGGTGATTGCGCTACTGGCGAACGGAGCCAAGACGAAGGAGATTGCGGCGGAATTGAACGTCAAGCCAGTGGCAGTCTACAACTACGTCAAGCTGATCTACCGCAGGACGGGCTTAAACAAGCGTGCGGCGCTGATTGTGTGGGCGAAGGACAACGGGCTGGACGATCCGGCCCTGATCGCGCCGGGGACGCCGGATGTGCAGCGCTCCCGGAATCGGAAGATGCGGGGTTTTTTTGGGCTGGTCCACCCCTCCACGAAGGCGGCAACCTAATCGCCGCTTGGGAATCTCCCCTTGTAGGACTAACGCCCGGCGTTTTGTGGTGTGGGGGCAGTCAACGACACTACGATGGCATTGGCGGGAATACTCACATCCTTAATCTCGTGAATGATGCCGCATGCCTGAGCCTCGGCGGCGCTCTTAGTAGCAGCCAAATCGAACATGGCACTAACTTCCTGTTCGGTTAGGCGGCTTCGTTCGACTATGAGATTGGCTATCCTGCGCTGATCACTTCTGACATTGATTAACAACTCCGACAGATGCTTCTCGCCGAATGAACCGGCCGCAGTCGTGTTGAAGGCAACACCGTGAAACATGAAAGTCGAGTGAGCACAGGCAAACCTTCTGTGCCCAGCCAGAAAAATAACGTTCCCAACAGAGTCTACATTTCCAACGTTATGTGTTGTCAGTTGGATTGGCATGCCACACAGATAGTTAAACAGGGTCATTCCTTGCATGATCCCGCCACCGGACGTTGATAGCAGTAGATGGACCTCTCGTATCCCCTGTACGTATGCGTTTGTTAGCGTGTTGATCAGCGTATCGACGCTGGTCTGATCAATTCCACTAGAGAACCAAATAAAGAGAGGCTTTGGTGCCGAAGAAGGCGCAGGGCCAGCAGACATAATTTGTGCTCCAAAATAAGCTAACCGGGTTACAATGGTGGTTATAAACGGAAGGCGTCGGGATTGAACCGAATTCCGGCGAGGGAATGGTCAGGGCTATAAGTCCCCTTATTGGCACCAGCCAAGCGCCTTCCAAAATGTAAACGGTCCACCAGGAGCCAGCTCGTCAGCCGTCGAAAGTCGGCGAACTGGCTCTTTCGTTTTGTCGTTAAGGCCTGCGGCCCGGTGAACTTGAGCACCGCAGGCTATAACCCTCCTGATCATGGTAGTGGCCTCTATTCTGATCATTATGCGCGCTTGGCTCCCATCAGGCGCTCGAATCCTTGGAACCATTTGGTCTTGAGTTCATCAGGCCAGTTGGGGTCAAAGGGCGGGAATTTTCCGAGTAACTGTTCCTCCCATGTTCCTTTGATCTGCTGTATACCCTGCTGTTCGTTGGGAGTCCCCTCCTCGGCTTTCTTGGGGCCGTTGGGAGATTTCTTTTTACGGGGTCCCGTTGGGCGGGACCGTTCCACGAAGCGCTTTGCGATGGGAATGCCTAACTCAGTGCAGGCCTTAATAAAGAAACGTGTGGCGCGGACTAGCGTGGAACCGTTGATGTCGAACTTTCGGAATGCTTCGTCCAGTTGGCCCTGGCTAATTGTGGTGAGATCCAAGGAAACAATAGGCCGATATTTTTCTTCAATGATCTTCTTCAGTAGCGGCTTCCGATCCGTGGGATTGGCATCCACCAATGGCGGCAGCGCCGGTAACACTTTTTTCTGCTCGTCAATCAGGCCTAGGAATTTGAACCCCAGCAACAACTGCGCTTGAATGGTTCCCGACTGGGAGTCCCAGATTGACTTGTCGATCTTCCCCGTGGCCGGGATTCCGTGTTGCCGAAGTGCGTCAAGCGCCGATAAGAGGGTCGCGTAAGGGACATAAACCGGGGTTGCCTTAGTGACATTTTCGTTTTCCATAACTTTCGTGCTCCGTTCCGGTGTTACTGGCGGCAACACCTAAATCACCATATCATGTCAAAAGTTACGATGCAAGGATCTTTTGTTACAACTTAAGATTTTCGAGGGATTATCCTTGCGCGCCCACCAATAATCCCCCATTCTATTGGGGGAGGATGGCTACAATATGCTGAAAGGACAGATAGTTAAGGCCAGACTATATGGTGGAGGGTTGGCAGAGCGGAGAGTGGTTTCTGACAAGGGTAGTGTCGTTGTTATCTGCTCGGAAGATGAGTATCAAAGTTCTATTCGAGAGGGTAGAGAGCCGGAAGGGATCGGCTTTCCTCGTGAGGATGTAATTGATTCTATGGAACTTGTCTCATGAGGCCGCGCACCACCGAAGCAGCGAGAAACCTAAAGGTGGATCGCTCCGAGTTCGACGCGATCCTAGGGAAGCTAATAGCCACCCCGCCGAAGCCCGTTACTCCGAAGCGGAAGGCTCGGAAGGCTCTGGCGAAGCGGAAGGCGCAGTAAGCACCGCGTAGCGCAGCGCGGCCCCTATCGCAAGGTTGGCCACGATCCGGCCAAACATGTCTTGCGAGTCGCGCGAATTAAAGCGGAATGAAAATCGTTCAGATAGCGATGCAAGTGCTTCACTGCGACTTGATGGAATGAACCTATCACGCCGCGCTTGAACAGGCTCCAGAAGTTCTCGATGCCATTGCTGTGGACATTGCCCCGAACGTATTCGCCGCGCGTGTGGGAGATTATTTCGTGCTTCAATCCTTCTTTCTTCAGGCCGCTGTAGGTGCGGGCTTCGTCGGTGTAGATCGTGGAGTCCAGTTGCACATGGTCACGGATCACGCCCCACATGACGGGCTTTATTTCTCTCTTGACCGGGAACGCCTTTACCTTCGACGTGGTGCCCTCTGTAGCGCGTTGCAGCACGCCAGCGACCGCCTGCTTGTCGTAGGGCGCACGCTTGCGGCGCGGGTCGTAGCGGCCACCTATAAACGTGGCGTCAATTTCAACGGTGCCGGAGAACAGGCCGCGATCCTCTTGCATGGCTTCGCGGATGCGGTGGTTCAAGTGCCAAGCGGTTCGGTAGTTTACCCCTAGATCGCGCTCCATCTGCTTCGCGGAAACGCCCTTCTTGGCATTCGCAATAAGACCAATCGCCATGAACCACTTGGACAGCGGCAAATGTGTATCTGAGAATATTGTTCCGGTGGTCGCACTGAATTGTAGGCGGCAACCTTCGGTGTTGCACTGGTACAGGCGACGGGCCGGAACGCGAACCTCTTTCACTTCGCCTTTGCGGTTCTTAATCTCGCGGGTGGTTTCGTTGGTTTTAAATGTGGAAACCTTGTCGTTGCCGCACCGCAGGCAGGTCACGCCTTCCGGCCAACGGGCGGCTTCGAGATAGGCCAAACACTGATCTTCAGTGCCAAAGGATTTCTGAATGTCTATTAAGCTGAGTCCGTGTCGTGCCATGCATCTAGCTTATCGTAAGTCTAATGCTTTGTCAACTGCATAATCCCCGCAAAGCCTTATAGCAAGTCAGTACTATTTCGGGAGCGACTCTCTCATCGGAAGACGATGAGGGTGATATGGTTCGAGCATTACGGTATTTTCCGATCTGCTATCTTTTCGCAGCATTTTCCTCAGGCCAATCTGTGATCCATCTGAAAACCGGGGACGTGGAAACCGATCCGGCAGCGACCGTCACCGAAATCGCTAGTCCCAATCCTGACGGCGCTGGGCACCTGTTGCTCCATTTTCCGCGGCACCCCACGGCCGTTATGGTGAGGGATCTCACACGAAACGGCGTTCAGGTGCTTGGCGATGTGCCGGATAACGGCTTGCTCGTCATAGTTGCGCAGCCGACGGACGTCGCCGCGCTGGGGGTCAACTATGCCGCACCCATTAGTCCAAGGAATAAGATTAGTCCTCTGATTGCGACAATGATCGCGCCGCTGCCTGGGAAGCGGTCCAACCGTGGGCGGAGTGCTCCGTCAACTGGATATTTCATTGTGGAATTCCACTCCGATACCGATATGAACCGCGCGCGCGGCACGCTTCTCAATATGGGAGTCATCCCGCTGGATAATCCCGACCTCAATCCGTCCCACTTGATGTTTCATGTTGAACCGAACCAAGCGGCAACAGCACTCTCCGCCCTGACCCTGCTGGACGAAGTGGCCTATGTTTTTCCCGCATCCCGCGAGCTGATTCTTAATATCCCGGCCCGCTACTATGCCGCCGCGCTCACCACGAACGGTCCCGCCGGGCAATCCATTCCGACCTTTGGCAATGGCTGGGACGGCCCCGGCCTGGGCGCAGCTACGATCAGCTACGGCTTTAGCAGGATGACCACGCAGCTTGGATCCGCTGCCGCGCAGTCCGAGATAGAGCGTGCAATGGCGGAATGGTCCAAGGTGGCCGCGATCGCCTGGCAGCCCGGCGTCAACCCCTTCGGCTCCGCCACCGTGAACGTTCTGTTTGCCCCCTATGACCACGGCGACGGCTACCCCTTTGACGGCCCCGGGGGCGTTGTGGCCCACACGTTCTACCCGGCGCCGCCCAATCCCGAGCCGCTGGCCGGCGATATGCATTTTGACGACTCCGAGAGCTGGCATATCGGCGTCAACACCGATGTGTTCAGCGTCGCGCTGCACGAACTCGGTCACGCGCTCGGCTTGGGACATTCCGACGATCCCACTGCCGTCATGTATCCCTATTACAAGATGGTCACGACTTTGGCCGCGCCCGACGTCGCTGCGATCCTCACGCTGTATGCGGCGCAAACTTCGACCACCACCGTCGCGCCCACGACGCCCGCCGCTCTGGCGCTGATGGTGAACGCAGTCGCTTCCACGACTACCGCATCGAGCGTCACTTTGTCAGGATCGGCGGCCGGCGGGACCGGCGTCATCACCGTGACTTGGTCCGCGAGCGGCGGAGCTTTCGGGATAGCGCCAGGACCCGCATCCGCCTGGAACATCGTTACCGTTCCGCTGGTAACTGGCGCGAATACCATCACTATCACGGCATCCACCGCCGCCAGCCGCATCTCGAAATCGATATCCATCACGCGGCAATCCGTCACCACCACTGGTTCCGGAGGCGGTTCCGGTGGCGGACGCTCGGACACTACGGCGCCGGCGTTGACCATCACCGCGCCCTCCACTGGAACCATGTCCACCACCGCAACCTCCGTCACCATTGCCGGCACTGCCGGCGACAATGTCGGAGTGACGCTTGTCTCCTGGGCCACCAACTTCGGAACCGCCGGGGTGGCTGCGGGAACCACTGCGTGGTCGGCCGCGATCCCGTTGCTAGTGGGCAATAATTCGGTGACGGTTCGCGCCGTCGACGCCGCCGGTAACGTGGGCTGGCGAAGCGTCGTGATCACACGGCATTAAGCCGCCTCTGCCCGTAAACCACAATTGGCAGCGTGCTACGCTGGTGACTTCCGCTGGTACTCTAATGCTCCGCCGCCTGTTCGTCGCCGTGTTGCCGTTCGCAGCCGCTGCCTTCGCGGAGCCCGCGCCCGCCATTACCCCGCCCGCCGTTTTCTCCGAGATGAATCAGATGGTGTCGACCCTGGCGGAAATCACAGGCTGGCCCGTGAAGCGAAAGGTCCCCTCGGAGGTCCTCAGCAAGGACAAGTTCCGGCGCTATCTTTCGTCCCATATCAAGGACAGCTCCCACGACAGGGAAACCCGCGCCGAAGAGCTGGCGCTCAAAATGTTCGGCCTGGTTCCGCAGGATTTTAACCTGGGCCGCGAGACCGAAAACCTGCTGGGCGAGCAGGCTGCCGCCTTTTACGACTATAAGAAGAAGCGCCTCTACATCATCGATTCCACTCCGGCGGGCGAAGAGCAGCAGATGGCGCTGGTCCACGAGCTGGCCCACGCCCTCGCCGACCAGCAGCACCCGCTCGGCAAGTACCTGAACCAGGGCTCGCCCGACTCCGACGCGTCCACCGCCCGTGAAGCCGTCATGGAAGGTCAGGCCACTTGGCTCACCTGGGCCTATGAAGCCAAGCGCGCGGGAGGCAAGGGCGAAGTCCCGCTCCGGCTGCTCGACCAGTTAACCCAGGAAGACAGCGACAACCCCGAATTTCCCGTGCTCGATAAAACCCCGTTGTATATGCGCGAATCGCTGTTGTTCCCCTACAACCAAGGAGCCCGCTTCCAGGATGCGGTCTACCGCAAGATGGGCCGCGATGCGTTTGAAGCAGTCTTCGCGCAGGCGCCGAGCAGCACGCAGCAGATTCTTCATCCCACGGACTACTTCGATAAGACCGCGCCGGTCTCCGTCGAGCCGCTGGACATCGAGAAGATCGTGGGCAAGCAGCAGGCCGGCCAGTTCCGCGGCGTCATGGAGGGCGCAGTGGGCGAATTCGACCATGCCGTGCTGTTGCGCCAATACGTCGGCGAGCGCGAAGGCACGGAGATGGCACGCCATTGGCGCGGCGGCTCCTTCCGCCTCTACGAACAGAAGAAAGACAGCTATCCGGTGCTCTCCTACGTCTCGCAATGGGACTCGCCCGAATCCGCCCGCGCCTACTTCGTGCTCTACCAGCGTGTGCTCAACGGAAAATGGAAGAAAATGGAGGTGACCTCGGCGACCGCCACGGAGGTCTCCGGCGCTGGCGATTCGGGACGCTTCGCGGTACGTATCTCCGGCGAGTCCGTCCAATCCGTGGAAGGTCTGAGGTAAACTGAACGTATGCGAAACCTTGCTATGCGAGTCCTGGCCGCTACCTCGTTTGTGGCACTCACCGTTTCGGCTTTTGCCACTCCTCCGGTGCCCCGCAAGTCTCCGGAATTTACCGTCACCGATCCCTCCGGCAAGCAAATCCTGCTTTCCAGCCTCCGCGGCAAAATTGTGGTGATGCCGTTCATGTTCACCACGTGTCCCCACTGCCAACGCGAAGCGCAGATGCTTACCACCCTGCAGAAGGAATTCGCCGGGCGCGGTGTCGTGATGCTAGGTACGGTTTTTAACGATGCTAATGGAGCCATGGCGGCTCAGTTCGTCAAGGAGTTCAACATCGGATTCCCGGTTGGCTACGCCACTCGCGATCAGGTCGTCAGCTACCTGGGCCTCTCCGTCCTGGACCGCTGGGTCGTTCCGGAAGTCGCCATCATCGATAAAAAGGGCAACATCGTGGCGCAGAGCGCGCCTACCGGCACTCCGGAATTGCAGGACGAAACCTACCTGCGCAACTTCCTCGACAAGCTGGTGAAGGCAAGCGCCACGTCATCCAGCGGCGCACCCGCTAAGTCCTCCGCGAAGACCGTTGCCAAGGGCAGCGTCGCCAAGACCAACTAAGATTCGGCCCGCGGGCGGCTCACCCCCACCCGGCCACTTAGGTCAGCGCGGCAATAGCCTCGGCGATTTTCTTGCCGTGGAAGCGGCCGTTCTCGATGAAAATCTCATTGGTGTGCATGCCTGCAACCAGCACTCCCGCCAGATACATCCCTTTGCGGTCGCTTTCGAGCGTCTCCGGATCCGTGTAAGGCCGTCCCGACGCCGGATCGAAATGGATGCCGTGCGCATCCAGAAATTTCGTGTCCGGACGATAGCCGGTCATCGCAAAAACAAAATCGTTCTTCAGCGTGACCTCGCCTTTGGGCGTGTTTAACCGCACCGAGTCTTCGCGGATCTCCGCGACTGTCGCATTGAAATACGCCGGGATCTCGCCGTTCTTGATCCGATTCTCGATATTCGGTTTGATCCAGTACTTCACGTTGTCGTGAATCCCCGGGCCGCGATGCACCAGCGTCACGCGCGCACCGGACCACCACAACTCCAGCGCACCAATGGCGGCGGAGTTCTTCGCGCCGATCACCAGCACGTCGGAATCGTAATACGGGTGGGCTTCCTTGTAATAATGGATGACCTTGGGCAGGTCCTCGCCCGGAATGTTGAGCTGGTTCGGGACGTCGTAGTAACCCATCGACAAGATGACTTTGCGCGACTCATATTGCCGGGGGCACCCCAGGCGATCGACAGCGTGCGTGATGAAGCACCCGTCTTCACCCGTGATCTTTTCCACGTGCTGATATTGGCGGATGTCGAGCCCGTAATGCGCGGCCACGCGCCGATAGTATTTGAGCGCTTCCCCGCGCACCGGCTTTTCGTTGAGCGAGGTCATCGGAATGTCGCCGATCTCAAGCAGCTCCGGTGTGGTGAAGAACACCATGTTTGTGGGGTAGTGATAAAGCGAGTTCACCACGCAGCCCTTATCGATTAGAACCGCGTTGAGCCCGCGCCGCTTCAGCTCGATGCCGCAGGCCAGCCCTGTGGGACCCGCGCCAACGATGACCGCGTCGAGCACGGAAGTAAGTTCCGGCACGGCCTAAAGCATCCCCTCGACGCTCTTATACACGTCTGCCAGCGCGCCATCCAGCGCCGCCGCGTCCTTGCCGCCTGCCTCCGCCATGTCGGGACGCCCACCGCCTTTGCCGCCCACCGCCTGCGCGATGGCGCCCACCAATTTGCCCGCGTGAACTTTCGCCGTCAGGTCTTTCGTGACGCCCGAGACGATCGAAACGTTGGAATCTTCCGCCGCTCCCAGCACCACCACGGCCGTCTTCCATTTATTGCGCAGCGAGTCCACCAAGGTGCGCAACTGCGGCCGGTCAAAGCCGTCGACGCGGGCCGCGAGCACCTTTACGCCCTTGATCTCGCGCATCTGGCTTTCGAGATCGCCCGCCTGCGCCTGCGCCATCTTGGTTTTGAGCTGCTGCACTTCGTGCTCCAGCGACTTCTCCTTGGCGACGAGTTTATCCAACTGCTCCAGTAAATCGCCGTCCGAAGCCCGCACCAGACTCGCGACCCCGGCGAGCTGAGTTTGCGTCGATTGAAACCTGCGCAGCGCTTCTTCGCCAGTGACGGCCTCGATCCGCCGGACTCCCGCCGAGATGCTGCCCTCATAAACAATCTTGCAGATGCCGATATCGCCGGTCCGCGACACGTGCGTGCCGCCGCACAGTTCCTTACTGAAGCTGTCGATCGACACCACCCGCACGTGCTCGCCATACTTCTCGCCAAAGAGCGCCATGGCTCCGGTCGAGAGCGCCTGATCCAGGTCCATGACGTCCGTATGCACGACGCGATTCGCCAGGATCTCCTGCGTCATCAGCCGTTCGACTTCAGCGATCTCATGCCGGTCCATCGCCGTATAGTGCGTGAAATCGAAACGCAGGCGAGATGGCTCGACCACGCTTCCGGCCTGCTTCACATGCGTCCCCAAGACTCGGCGCAGAGCCGCATGCAGTAGATGCGTGCCGGTATGATTGCGCATCGTGGATTCCCGGGAAGACACATCCACCTTGGCGATCACTTCGTCGCCCACCTTCACCGGACTCAGCAGCTTGACCTTGTGAACAGTCTTGCCCGAAGCGCCATTGTATGCCGATTCCACCACCGCAACGGTGTCTCCAGTCGCGGCCGAAACCAGCACGCCTGTGTCACCGACCTGTCCGCCGGCTTCCGCATAAAACGGCGTGCGATCCAGCGCGATTTCTCCGTCAAGCGCGGCCACCACTTTCGCCGGAGCCTCCAGCGTCTCGCGTCCGACGAACTCGGTCTTGGGCAGCGCTTGAATCTCGGGACGCGCCTGTGCCTTGTCCGCGCCCTTCCAACTAGCCCGCGCGCGCGTCCGCTGTTTCTCCATCTCCGCCGTGAAGCCTTCGCGGTCGATCGACAAACCGAACTCGCGCGCCATGTCTTCCTGCTCGTCGAGCGCCAGCCCATAGGTGTCGTACAGCTTAAAGGCTGCCGCGCCCGGCAACACTCCGCTTGCCGCAGCCCCCAGCCGACTTCGCTTCGTCCTGAAAGATTCGCTCCGCCACTTGGAAGGTAGTGGCGTAGCGATGCTCTTCGTCTTTCACGACGCGAGCCACTCGCGCCACGCTCTCCATCATCTCTGGGTAGGCATCGCGCATATGCTCCGCAACGAAGCCGGTCAACTTGTAGAGATACGGATCGGTCGCGCCCGCCATCCGCCCATTCCGCATCGCACGCCGCATGATCTTGCGCAGCACATAGCCGCGACCTTCATTCGATGGCAGCGCGCCATCGTGAATCAGAAACGCCGTCGCCCGCGCGTGATCCGCGTTGATGCGCATCGCCGTGTCGATGGCCGGATCCTCCCCAAACACTTTGCCGATCAGCTCGCCCGCCCGCAGCACGATGGGCTTGATCAGGTCGGTATCGTAGTTCGACAACACGCCTTGCTTCACCGCCGCGATACGCTCCAGACCCATGCCGGTATCGATCGACGGCCGCGGCAGCGGATTCAGCGTGCCCTGCGCATCCCGATCGTACTGCATGAACACCAGGTTCCAGATCTCGACGAAGCGCTCGCCGGGATCGTCCGGAAAACTGCCCGCTCCCGCCTCCGTTCCAAAATCGTAGTGAATCTCCGAGCACGGACCGCACGGCCCCGTCTCGCCCATCTGCCAGAAGTTGTCCTTTTCGCCCAAGCGGAAAATGCGATCCTTCGGAACGCCCGCCACCTTCTGCCACAAATCCTCCGCGTCGTCGTCTTCGCGAAAGACGGTGACATAGAGTTTGTCCTTAGGGAGTCCGTACTCCTTAGTGATCAGTTCCCACGCATAGGCGATGGCGTCTTTCTTGAAATAATCGCCAAACGAAAAATTGCCCAGCATCTCGAAGAAGGTGTGATGCCGCCGCGTGTAGCCGACGTTATCCAGATCGTTGTGTTTTCCGCCCGCCCGCACGCACTTCTGCGACGAAGCCGCGCGTGAGTAATCCCGCTGCTCCTGCCCCAGGAAGACGTCTTTGAACTGATTCATCCCGGCGTTGGTGAAGAGCAGCGTCGGGTCATTGGCCGGTACCAGCGAGGAGCTGCGCACCACGCGATGCCCGCGGGCAGAGAAATAGTCAAGAAACTTCTGGCGAACTTCGGAACCTGTCATGTTGGATACTTCTATTTTCGCTCACCAGCCGGCCGGTTTGCCCTTATTCTGCTCGTCGAGCCATTTCTTGAGCGGCGCGAAGTAGTCCAGAATCGCGGTGGCGTCGAGATTTCGCTGTCCTGTCAGCTCAAACATGGCGTCCTGCCACGGCTTGCTCTGGCCCATTGCAAGCATGGCGTTCAAGCGCCGTCCCGCTTCCTTGTTGTCGTAAATCGAACAACGATGCAGCGGCGTGCTGCTCCCCGCCGCCGGACAGCCCGCCGCCTTCGCCAGTGCGCGGTGAAATTGAAACTGCATGATGTAGGCCAAAAAATAGCGAGTGTACGGCACATCGGCCGCGACGTGATATTTTGCGCCCGGATCGAAATCGCTCTCGCTCCGCGCCACTGGCGGCGCCACTCCCTGGTACTTCAAGCGCAAATCCCACCACCCTTTGTTGTATTGATCCGGTGGAATCTCGCCCGAGAATATTTTCCAGCGCCATTGATCGATCATCAGCCCGAACGGCAGGAACGCAACTTTATCCAGCGCCCGTGCCAGCAGCAGACCGATATCTTTGGAGGCATCCGGGGCCTTGTCCAGCAACCCGATCTTCACTAGGTACTCCGGGGTCACCGAAAGCGCGATGGTATCGCCGATGGCCTCGTGAAATCCGTCGTTCGCGCTATCGCGAAAAATGAACGGCTGCTTGTCGTACGCCCGTTGATAGAAGTTGTGCCCCAATTCATGATGAATCGCGGTGAAGTCTTCCTCGGTAGTGTCGATGCACATCTTGATGCGCACGTCTTCCAGCGAATCGATATCCCAAGCGCTGGCGTGGCACACCACGTCGCGGTCGCGCGGCTTGGTAAACATGGACCGCTCCCAGAACGTCGGCGGCAGCGGCGCGAATCCCAGCGACTTGAAAAAGTTCTCGCCGTAATGCACCATATCGACGGGCTTGGTGTCGCGCTTTTTCAGAATCTCCGTGAGATCGTAACCCTTGTCCGCGTCGGCCGGCGCCAGCAGCTTGTATTCGTTGGACCAATCCTGCGCCCAAATATTACCCAGCAGGTGCGCCGGAATCGGACCGTTGGCCGGCACCACATCGCCGTATTTCTCGCGCAATTTCCAGCGCACATAGCTGTGGAGCGAAACGTACAGCGGCTTCACCTGCTCCCAAAGCCGGTCGACTTCCCGGGCGAAATCGTCAGCGGGCATATCGTACTTCGACCGCCACATCGCCCCGGTATCCTTGAACCCCAGCTCACGCGCACCCTTGTTTGACAGCTCCACGAAGCGCTGGAAGTCTTTACGCATGGGCGGCGAAATGCGGTGCCAACCGCGCCAGGCGTCGAGGAGCTCGACCGGATCGTTGCTGGCCGCCATCACGCGCGTGATGGCTTCGATGTCCATGCACGGCTTCGCAACGCCAGCTTGCGTTTCCGGACAATATTTGCCCTTGCCGTAGGTCCCTTCGAGAGATGCCGCGAGGCGCGTGACCTCGGCGCTTTCCGCCGGATTCGTCGGAGCCGCCAGCACTAGGCCGACTTTCAGCAGCTGCATCTTCCGCCGCATATCCGGGGGAAGAGTGAGCTTGTTGAAACGCACTGCGCTCTTAGCCAGGCGGACCGCCTCCGCGATGTTACGCTCGTTGGCCCGAGCCGCGACGGCTTCCGTATCATCGGTAATGTAGGTGGATTGAATCCAGCTTGCTTGGTTCGATTCGAGACTTAAATCGAACAGCCTTTTCTCGGCGTTCTCGAGGAACGTCTTGGCCTCCGCGACCGTCGGTTCGGCCGCGAATAAGCCCGCCGTGTACGCCACCAGCGCGGTAAGCAAACGTAGCGTCTTCATGACGCCATCTTAACAATTCATTCAGTAGGACAGGCCCATGGCCTGTCATTTTTTTTACAAACGACAGGTCATGGACCTGTCCTACTCTTACGCCGCCAGCGCCGGAGCCATCACCAGCCCCGGCACCACCGCCCGCAGCACGTCCTCCACGCGATCCGCGAAGATGAACTCCATTTCCTTGCGGACTTCGTCTGGCAGATCGCGCAGATCCTTCTGATTGCCGCGGGGTAGAACCACCCGCTTGATGCCCACGCGCCTCGCTGCGAGCACCTTTTCCTTGACGCCGCCGATGGGCAGCACCAAGCCAGTCAGTGTAACTTCACCGGTCATCGCCGTGTCGCTGCGCGCCGGTTTACCGGCATAGAGCGAAGCCAGCGCCGTCGTCATCGTAACGCCGGCCGACGGGCCGTCCTTCGGAATCGCACCCGCCGGAACGTGAATATGCAGTCCCGAGTTCATGAACTTCGCGGGATCGATTCCCAGCGCCGCCGCGTGGCTCCAGACATAACTGCGAGCCGTCTTGGCGGACTCCTGCATCACCTCGCCGAGCTGGCCAGTGATGGTGACTTCCTTGCCGTCGGGAAGCAACGTCGCCTCGATGTAGAGGACATCTCCGCCGGACTCCGTCCACGCCAGGCCCGTCGCCACGCCTGCGGGAAATTCGCGCCGCGCTTGCTCAGGAGAGAAAGGTTCCGGACCCAGCAAGTCCTCGATCTCCTCCACCCGGATCTCAAACGGCCCAGCTTCGCCCTCGCCGACCTTCAGCGCAACCTTGCGCGTCAGCCGTCCGATGGCTTGCTCCAGCCGCCGCACGCCCGCTTCGCGCGTGTAAGCGGAGATCACCTTCTTCAACGCCGGTTCTGTAATCTGCACCCGCTCTTCCGTCAAGCCAGTTTGCTTGAGTTGCCGCGGAATCAGATACCGCCGCGCGATCTGCGACTTCTCTTCTTCGCTATAGCCCGATAGCCGCAGGATCTCCATGCGATCCAGCAGCGGCGCCGGGATCGTATCCAGAGTATTCGCCGTCGTCACGAACATCACTTTCGACAAATCGAACGGCAAGTCGAGATAGTTGTCGCGGAATGATTTGTTCTGCTCAGGGTCGAGTATCTCGAGCAACGCCGCCGCCGGATCGCCGCGGAAGTCGCGCCCCAGCTTGTCGACTTCGTCCAGCATCAGCACCGGATTGGCGAATCCGGCGCGCCGCATGGCCTGGAGTAAGCGCCCCGGCAACGCCCCAATATATGTCCGGCGATGCCCGCGCAGTTCGGCTTCATCGTGCAACCCGCCCAGGCTCATGCGCTCGAACTTGCGTCCCAGCG
Organism: Bryobacterales bacterium; assembly: GCA_963779075.1. GTDB lineage: Bacteria > Acidobacteriota > Terriglobia > Bryobacterales > Bryobacteraceae > Palsa-187. The sequence continues at coordinate 390,469 of CAVZWS010000001.1, read as the reverse complement.
CGCGCGCAATGGATTGCCCCAGCGAAGTTTTGCCCACGCCCGGCGCTCCAACGAAGCACAGAATTGGAGCCTTGGCTTCCGGATTCAGCTTCAGCACCGCCAGGTGCTCCAGTATGCGCTCCTTCACTTTGGTGATGCCGAAGTGATCCTCGTCCAGCACCTGCCGCGCCTTGGCCAGGTCGAGGCTGTCCTCGCTGCGCTTATTCCACGGCAGCTCGATCACATACTCAAGCCACGTCCGGATCACGTTATGTTCCGGCTGCGATGGCGGCAGTTTCTCCAGCCGCCCTAACTCGCGCTCGGCTTCTTTGCGGACATCTTCCGGCAGATCGGCCGCCGTCAACTTCTCGCGAAGCTGCTCGACCTCTGCCTGATCGGGATTCTTCTCGCCTAATTCCTGTTCGATCGCTTTCTTCTGCTGCCGCAGGATGTACTCTTTCTGCTCCCGCGACATCTCGCCGCGCGCATCCTCGGTGATCTTGTTGCGCAGCTCCAGCACCTCGACTTCGTGCGACAGCCAGCCGTGCACCAGCCGCAGCGCCTCGACGCGCGTGGTGGCCTCAAGCAGAGCTTGTTCCCTCACCGCTTCCAAGTTCATCAGCGACGCCACGGTATAAGCCAGCCGCAGCGGATCTTCCTGGAACGTGAACAACCGCGCCAGCTCCTGCGGAGAAGCTTGCGGCGATTGAATCAGCCCCATGAACTTGCTGCCCATCTCGACGATAGACAGCGTTAGAGCTTCGGTTTCGCGGCTGGAGTCGTCGGGAGCCGGCAGAGGATGATAGCGCGCCGAAAAATGCCCGCCTTCCTCGTTTACCTTGACGATCACAACTCGTTCGAGCCCGAACGCCAATATGTCGATGTGATCTTCCTTGGGCCGCGCCACTTTGCGGATCGCCGCGCGCGTTCCGATGGTGAACAGGTCCGCCGCGCCGGGCGTATCGGCGGAGGCGTCGCGTTGCGCCACCACAATAATTTCTTTATCCTCGGTGGCGACGGCTGCCTCGACGGCGGCCAGAGAGGAGGTGCGTCCCACGGAAAGCGGCATCAGCAGCCCCGGGAACAACACGGAATTCTTCAGCGGCAACAACGGCAGAATACGAATCTTTTCTAGCTCGCTCATATTGATCTCCTCTTCTTCACTTAAGATGCTTCAGCGTGCGCCACCGATTCTATTCCGAAGGTAAGTTCATGATCCTTGCCCAGATCCACGTGCACTTTCTGGCCGTCGCGGATCTCGCCGCCCACCAGCCGCCGCGCCAGCGGGGTTTCCACTTCCTTCTGGATGGCCCGCTTCAGCGGCCGCGCTCCGAAGGTCGGGTCGTAGCCCACCTTCACCAGATGCTCCACTGCCGCATCCGATAGTTCGATGCCGATATGCCGCTCGGCCAGCCGCGTCCGCAATCCTTCCAGTTGAATCAGCACAATCTTCTTGAGCTGCTCATCGGTCAGGCTGTGGAAAGTGATGATCTCGTCCACTCGATTCAGAAACTCCGGCCTGAAGATGTTGCGCAACTGATCCTTGGGAGCGTTCGAGGTCATGATCACGATAGTGTTCTTGAAATCCACCGTGCGCCCCTGCCCATCGGTCAGCCGCCCGTCATCCAGCACCTGCAGCAGCACATGGAACACATCGTGATGCGCCTTCTCGATCTCGTCCAGCAGCACCACCGAGTAGGGCCGCCGCCGCACCGCTTCCGTCAATTGCCCGCCTTCGTCGTAGCCCACGTATCCCGGAGGCGCGCCCACCAGCCGCGAAACCGTATGCTTTTCCTGATACTCCGACATATCGATGCGGATCATGGCCCGCTCGTCGTCGAACAGAAATTGCGCCAAGGCCCGCGCCAGTTCGGTCTTGCCGACACCCGTCGGACCGAGGAACAAGAAGCTACCCACCGGCCGCTTGGGATCTTTCAATCCGCCGCGCGCGCGTAACACTGCGTCTGAAACCGCTTCCACGGCTTCGTCTTGGCCGATGATGCGCAGATGCAGCTCTTCCGGCAAATGGGTCAGTTTCTGGACTTCGCCTTCCATCAGCTTGGATAGAGGAATGCCCGTCCAGCGGCTCACCACTTGGGCGATGTCTTCTTCGTCCACTTCCTCTTTCAGCAGCGCCGTCGATGTCTTGCCGGCTTCGAGCTGCTTTTCCAGGCTGGTCAGCTTGCCATACTTCAATTCGGCCGCTTTGTTCAAGTCGTAGGCTCGCTCGGCCTGCTCGATATCGACTTTGGTCTGCTCGATCTGTTCGCGGATTTCGCGCTGCTTTTTGAGCGCTTCCTGATCTGCCTGCCACTGAGCGCGCAAACTGGCCGAGCTAGTCTTGAGATCCGCCAGCTCTTTTTCCAGCTTGCTCAACCGCTCCCGCGACGCCTTGTCGGTTTCCTTCTTCAGCGCCTCACGCTCGATCTCCAGCTGCATCATTCGCCGCGTGATCTCGTCCAGTTCGGCCGGCATCGAGTCAATCTCAGTCCTCGTCTTGGCCGCCGCTTCGTCGATCAGATCGATAGCTTTGTCGGGTAAAAATCGGTCCGCGATGTAGCGATTGCTCAGCACCGCGGCCGCGACCATCGCCGAATCCTTGATGCGCACGCCGTGGTGCAGTTCGTAGCGCTCCCGCAGTCCGCGCAGGATCGAAATGGTGTCTTCGACCGACGGCTGGTCCACCAGCACCGTCTGAAAGCGCCGTTCTAAAGCTTTGTCTTTCTCAATATTCTTGCGGTATTCGTCGAGGGTCGTCGCGCCGATGCAATGCAGTTCGCCGCGGGCGAGCATGGGCTTCAGCAGGTTGCCGGCGTCCATCGAGCCCTCGGCCTTCCCCGCCCCCACCACCGTATGCAGCTCGTCGATGAACAGTATGATATTGCCTTCGGCCGACTGCACTTCCTTCAGCACAGCCTTCAACCGCTCTTCGAACTCGCCGCGGAACTTCGCGCCAGCCACCAGCGCGCCCATGTCGAGTGAAACGATTCTCTTATTCTTCAAACCCTCCGGCACGTCGCCGCGCACGATTCGCCGGGCTAAGCCCTCGACGATAGCTGTCTTCCCCACTCCCGGCTCGCCAATCAGCACCGGATTGTTCTTCGTCCGCCGCGACAAAACTTGAACCACGCGCCGGATCTCTTCATCCCGCCCGATCACCGGGTCGAGCTTGCCCTGCGCCGCCAGCTTGGTCAAGTCACTGCCGTATTTTTCGAGAGACTCGTAGGTCGCCTCCGGATTCTGCGTAGTCACGCGCTGCCCGCCGCGGATGGTTTGCAGTGTCTGCATGATCTGCTGCTCGGTGAGCCCCAGATCGCGGAAGACTTTCTCATTGGCCGCCGCCAGCACAACGTGCTCCACTGAAATGTAGTCGTCCTTAAGGCGCTTGGCCTCGGCCTCCGCCCGATCGAGCAAGCTCTGCAGCCGCTTGGTCAGATACAACTGATCGACGCCCGGCGCCGACCCTGAGACCTTCGGCAGCTTGTCCAAAGCCTCCACCAGCTTCTGACGCACCAACGCCGGAGCCACCTCCGCCTTGGCAAACAGAGACTGCGCTAAGCCCCCTTCCTGGTCGACCAGCGCGAGGAGAAGATGCTCTATGTCAATCTGTTGCTGCCCCCTGGCCGAAGCAATACTTTGGGCCGACCGGAAGCCTTCTTGCAGTTTTTCAGTGAATCGATTGAAGTCCATATACGCCTGTCGTTATGCATAAGATAACACATGAGTGCCTTAGGATGCAATAATCTTAGTGTCTTATTATCAACTGATTAACGCTTCAGCCCGCCAATTCAGTGATATCATGCATTTAGCCATGGCAAGTGGACTGCCAAACCTCGTAACCCCACTTCCGGGCCCTAAGGCCAGGGCAATCATCGAGCGGGACGCCCAGTTCATCTCCCCTTCCTATACCCGTTCCTATCCGTTGGTCGTCTCCCGCGGCGAAGGAGCGATTGTCGAAGACATTGACGGCAATCGCTTTCTGGACTGCAGTGCCGGTATCGCCGTGGTCGCCACCGGCCACTGCCATCCAAATGTGGTTGAGGCCATTCAGCGCCAAGCCGCCCGCCTGATCCATATGTCGGGCACGGACTTCTATTACCAGAACATGGTGGATTTGGCCCAGAAGCTTGCCGCCATTACACCCGGTGGCGTGCCCCGCAAAGTCTACTTCGGCAATTCCGGTACCGAAGCGATCGAAGCCGCCATCAAGCTGGCGCGCTACCACACCGGACGCAAGCAGTTCGTAGCCTTCTATGGCTCATTCCATGGCCGTACCATGGGGTCGCTCGCTCTGACCGGCAGCCGCAGCGGCCAGCGCAAGAACTTCTTCCCGGTGATGCCCGGCGTCCATCACGTGCCCTACGCCGATTGCTACCGCTGCCCCTACGGCAAGACCGTCGACTCCTGCGCCGTTGAATGCGCCCAAGCCATCGAGGACCCGCTTTTCCGCACCGTTCTTCCACCCGAAGAGGTCGCCGCGATTGTCGTCGAGCCAATCCAGGGCGAAGGCGGCTACTTAGTCCCGCCCAAGAAGTTCCTGACCGAATTACGCCGCATCGCCGACCGCTACGGGATCCTGCTGATTTTCGACGAGGTCCAGTGCGGGATGGGGCGCACCGGCAAGATGTTCGCATCGGAGCACTTCGATGTGGTTCCCGATATTGTCGCGCTCGCTAAAGGCATCGCCAGCGGACTGCCGCTCAGCGCCACTATCGCACGCGCGGACATCATGGATTGGCCGCCCGGCTCCCACGCCTCGACGTTCGGCGGGAACCCGGTGGCGGTGGAGGCATCGCTCGCCACCATTGAGCTATTGGAGCAGGGACTCATCGACAACGCCGCCACCGTCGGCGCGCACATGAAAGCGCGGCTGAGCGAATTCTCCCAGCATTTCCCCAACGTCGGCGACGTCCGCGGCCTGGGACTGATGATCGGTATCGAACTGGTGAAGGATCAGACCACCAAGGAGCGCGCGCCGGCGCTGCGCGACCGCATCGTCCAGATGTGTTTCGAGCGCGGCTTGCTGGTGCTGGGCGCTGGCCCCAATACTATCCGCATCTCGCCGCCGCTGGTGCTCACCCGCGAGCAGGCCGACTGCGCCGTCGACATCCTCGCCGCCTGTCTGGGCGGCGCCGCGGCCTGAAAACGACAGGTCATGGACCTGTCCTACTGGTGGTTCCTGGTGATTGCTGGTAGGCACTGGTGATGAGTGGTGGTGAGTGGGACCGGTCCATGACCGGTCAGCTAAACGCTACAATCACATTCTGTGCGCATACTCGACGTCGGCTGCGGCATCAACAAACTCCCAGGGTCCATCGGCATCGACCGCAATCCCGCCACCCGCGCCGATGTGCTCTGCGACCTTGACCGCTTCCCCTACCCTTTCCGCGACGCAACTTTCGATAGACTGCAAGCCATTCACGTGATCGAGCACGTCTCCGACGTAATCAAGACCATGGAGGAATTTCACCGCCTGCTGCGTCCCGGCGGCGAAGCGCTGATCGTCACGCCGCATTACACCGACTTCAGTTCCTTTTGCGATCCCACTCACCGCTGGCACCTTAACAGTTTCTCGCTGCGCTATTTTGGTGAGAAGCACGGCGGCTACGCCTACTATTCCGGCGCGCGCTTCGAAGAGCTTTCGGTGCACGTCAAACTGCTGGCCCTGTGGCGATACCTGGGCTTTGAGCTCGCCGTCAACGCCTGGCCGCGCTTCCGCCGCTTCTGGGAATACTATCTGTGCTACATCGTGCGCGGCAAGGTGATCGAATGGAGATTGCGAACCATCCGCTAGATCCAACGACACTTGCGGAGTGTCATGGTTTTACGCGCCGCCGTAGTTCGTCGCCGAAATTCTCGATAAATGTGATGCGGCTCTTCTTCAAACCCTGATGTTCAACCGGCATAACCACGGCGAATCGCTTCCCATCGGGTGCCAGGTCGATATTCCGGCTGGAGTTCGTGGTATCGAAGATCTGCCTCTCGGACCACGTGCGCGGCTTGTCCGCCGCGAACGAATTGCCTTGCACGGTGTAGGCGGCCACCATTGCGCGATTGTCCAGGGTCTCGAAGAACAGTTGCCGTCCTCTGCGCGACCACATCGGGTAGGTTCCGCTACCGCTCGAAATCTGCCACTTTCCCCCACCGGATGCCGCTTCTGGAAACGCCCGCACATAGATCTCGTATTGGCCTGACTCGTTCGACGTATAAGCCAGCCACCGCCCGTCTGGAGAGAACGTGGGGCATCGCACATCGAAGGACGTTTGCAGGAGGGCCTCCGGCTTCCCAACCCGCAGCGCGGCGCTGTCTCCCTCAATCGGCACGGTCCATAGGCCATAGCCGGCCTTCCCCAGCTCAAAGTACGCAAGACGTTTTCCGTCGGGCGCGAAGGACCAGGGCCATGCGGTTCCCTTTGTCCGCAGGAGCGGTTGCGGCTGGCCACCTCCATCGGCGCGCGTCCAGGACAGGCCCTCCGGATCCTGGAACACGATCGAGCGCCCGTCGGGAGTCCACATCGGACCAACCGCGTTGCCGCCGAATGTCAGCCGCGTCGCCGTGTCACGCTCCAGGTCCTGAACCCAGATGTCCCGGTTCGACCCATCGAGAATTTCCATCGCTAGCCGCCGCCCATCCGGGGAAAAGCTCGGGCGGCCATAGTCGCGTGGTTTTGCCAGGAGCGGCCGGGTTTTCCCACCCTCCTCCAGCCACTGCAAGGTGACCAGCCCGGCGTCGGATTCACCGTTCTCGTATACCAGGGTCCCGCTTGGCGAAGCATCCAGCTTCGCCGTCCCGGTGATTGAACTGTAGCTCACGTGCTCCAGGATGGGGACGGCGGGGCCGCGAACCTCCAGCACGGTGGAGTCGAATGGCACTGCGAATAGCGTTCCCCGGCTCACATAGATCAAGTCGCCGGAACCCTTTGAAGTTGGAAGATACCGGCCAAAGGTACCTCCCTTGAGGAGCGTCTTCCGGCGGCCATCAGCGAGCGAGACGGCCTCAATGACGGCGTCGTCGAACCCGCCAACAGCGCTGGCGTTCGAAGTGAACACGACTGTCTTCCCTCCCGGGAGAATCTGGGGCCACCGATGGGTGCGTTCCCTTCGACCGAGTTCTGTGAGCGGCGTAGCCATGCCTCCGTCGGCGGGAATCCTGAACAATCCGGCCGACAGATTGAGTGCTGCTACGATGTAGCCATCTTCCCCCCAACTGCCACCGTAAGCGAATGCAGAGTCGGATAGCGTTACAGCCGCACCGCCCGCCAGCGAAATCTTTTTTAGCTTTCCTCCCGCAACAAACCCGATCCACTGGCCGTCCGGGGAGAAGAACGGACTTTGGGCCCCTTGGGTCCCCGAGATCTCGGTGCCTTCGGTCTGATCAAGCCGCCGGGTGAAGAGGCTGTCTTGATACAAGTAGGCCAACCGCTTGCCATCCTGCGAAAGGACGACATCCGGACCGAATACGTTACGCATCGTGCGATCGGGCCCCAAGTCGAGGTCGAGGCGAAGAGCCGATTTTTCCTGGGGCCGCAGCGCGCTCCACGCGAGCCAGGAAGACGCCGCAAAGCCGGCCGCCAGCACTGCAGCCGCAATCCACGGCACAAGCAGCCTTCGCTTTGCAGGCGGCGCGGTCTCCTGCTGCGGTGTTTCGAGAAGCCGGAAGGCGTCCCCAATATCGCGGAGGCGTTTTTTCGGGTCCTTTTGCAGACAGGCTCGGAGGAGGCGCCGGACGTTCGGCGGCACACCGTCCAAATCCGGTTCGTCCTTCACCACCGACGCCAATGTCTCGGTTACGTCCTCGCCTTTGAACAACCGTTCTCCGGTGATCAGTTCGTACAGCACCACGCCGAAGGCCCAGATGTCGGCGCGCTTGTCCACTGTTTTGCCGCGCGCCTGTTCGGGAGCCATGTACGCGGCAGTGCCCAGAATGACGCCCACTTCGGTCGCGCCGATGGTCAGTGTCGGCGAGTTTTCCGAACTTCCGGTTGCCTCCCTCTGATTCGTAAACGCTTTTGCGAGTCCGAAGTCGAGCAGCTTGACCACGCCTTCCGTCGTCACCATTACGTTGGCGGGTTTGAGATCCCGATGGATCACGCCCTTCTCGTGCGCATACTCCAGCGCCGCGGCGATCTGGGAAGCGATGTGCCACGCGTCGTCAAACGCCATCGGCCCCTTGGGCGATTCGCCCTCCACCAACTCCATCACCAGCGCCCGTGCACCGTCGGCCTGGGCAAGCCCATAGATGGCCGCAATGTTTGGATGATTCAGCGACGCCAGCACCTCAGCTTCGCGCTGGAATCGCGCCATGCGATCGGCATCTCTGGCGAAAGCGGCCGGCAAAATTTTCAGTGCAACGTCGCGCTTCAGCGTGGTATCGGTGGCGCGATACACCTCCCCCATGCCACCGTTGCCGATGAGAGCAAGGATTTCGCAGGCACCGAGCCGGTCACCGGAGGTGAAAGCCATGGGTTGTCGAGTAGATCAAACCGATTATAGTGCAACATTCAGCGGGTTCGAGACACTCACGATTGTATGATTAGTGTTTTCTCCGACTGGCTCCGCCATCTCGCGCGCCGACGGAGCTGGAACCCGAATCTGGCTCTGGGCCGCCGCGGCGAAGATCTGGCCCACCGCTTTCTGCGCCGCTCCGGCTACATCATTGTGGCCCGCAACTACCGCCTGCCCGCGGGCGATGGCGAAGCCGATCTGATCGCCTGGGAGGGCGAGACGCTGGTCATCGTCGAAGTGAAGTCGCGGCAAAGCGACGAGTTCGGGCCTCCGGAGCGTGCTATTGGCGATGACAAGCGGACCCACCTCCGCCGCGTCGCCCGCGCCTACGCCCGCAAGACCGATACGCCGTTGGACCGTGTCCGCTGCGATGTCGTCACCGTCATTCTTTCCGCCCGGCCGCAGCTTCAATTGGTGCGAGGCGCCTTTCGCATCTGAAGGATTCCGCCCCCACCAGCTAGAATCAACCTATGAACGCGGAGCAGCTTCGCTTGATCGCCGACGCCCGTCACGAGCAGTATTGGAAACGCTGGGGACCGTATCTTTCCGAGCGCGAGTGGGGCAGCGTCCGTGAAGATTACAGCGCCGACGGCCGCGCCTGGGAATATTTCCCGTTCGAGCACTCGCATCTGCGCGCCTACCGCTGGGGCGAAGACGGCCTAGCCGGAATTTGCGATAACCACCAGCGTCTGTGCTTCGCGTTGGCGCTGTGGAACGGCCGCGATCACATCCTGAAGGAACGCCTATACGGCTTAAGCGGCGACCAGGGCAACCATGGCGAAGACGTGAAGGAGTGCTATTACTACCTGGACTCCACTCCCACCTACAGCTACATGAAGTGCCTGTACAAGTATCCGCAGGCTGAGTTTCCCTACGCGCGCCTGCTCGAGGAAAATCAGCGTCGCGGACGCGCCGATCCCGAGTTTGAGCTGATCGACACCGGGGTCTTCGATCAGGACCGTTACTTCGACGTATTCGTCGAGTACGCCAAGGCCGAAGTGAACGATATTCTGATCCGCATTTCGGTAACCAACCGCGGACCGGACGCCGCACCGCTGCATCTCTTGCCCACTCTGTGGTTCCGCAATCGGTGGTCCTGGGGAAAGATCACGGAGAAGCCCGTGCTGTTCCGCTCGCCGCCTTCCACGGCGTCTCCCAGCATCGAGATCCTGGAACCTGAACTGGGCGCTTATCAATTGAGCATGGATGGTTTCCCGCAGCTACTGTTCACCGAAAACGATACCGACACCAGAGCCCTATGGAATTGGGATGGCACACCCGGCGTACCTGGCTTCGGGAAAGACGCCTTTCATCGGCGCGTGATTCATGGTGAGGAAGACGCCGTGAATCCATCGGAACGCGGCACCAAAGCATGTGCGTGGTACCAGTTGAACCTGGCGCCCGGACAAACCCAGACCATCCGCCTGCGGCTCACGCTGCGCACCGAGGCGTCGCGTCTGGTTCACGACATAGACGGCGTATTCGCCGAGCGAATCGCCGAGGCCGACGAATTCTATTCCTTCGCGCCCGACACGCTCTCGGCAGACGGCAAGCGCGTGCAGCGCCAGGCTCTCGCGGGACTGCTCTGGTCCAAACAGTATTACCACTTCGTCGTCGCGGACTGGCTCAAGGGCGATCCCGGCCAGCCCCAGCCACCCGCCTCGCGCCTGACGGGACGCGACTCCGGCTGGGTGCACATCTATAACGAGGATGTCATTTCGATGCCGGATACATGGGAATACCCGTGGTACGCAGCCTGGGACCTGGCGTTCCACATGATCCCTCTGGCGCTGGTCGACCCCGACAACGCCAAGGCGCAGCTCAAACTTTTTCTGCGCGAATGGTACATGCATCCCAACGGACAGATCCCGGCTTACGAATGGGCCTTCGGCGATGTGAACCCGCCGGTCCACGCCTGGGCCTGCTGGCGCGTATTTACCATCGACAAAAAACTCACCGGCCGTCCGGATTATGAATTTCTTGAAACCGTCTTCCACAAACTGCTGATGAACTTCACCTGGTGGGTGAACCGCAAGGATTCCGAAGGGAACAACATTTTTGAAGGCGGCTTTCTAGGACTGGATAATATCGGCGTGTTTGACCGCTCTAAGCCGCTGCCCGGCGGGGGCGTGATCGAGCAATCCGACGGCACCAGTTGGATGGCCATGTATTGCCTGAATATGCTGCGCATTTCGCTGGAGCTGGCGTCGAATGTCAACATGCTTTATGAGGACATCGCCAACAAGTTCTTCGAGCATTTCCTGTATATCGCGCATGCCATCAACGGCCTCGGCGGTGAAGGGTTATGGGACCGGGAAGACGAATTCTTCTACGACCGCCTGAGTCTGCCCGATGGGCAATCTATCCCCATGCGCGTGCGCTCCGCCGTCGGTATCATCCCGCTGTTTGCAGTGGACACCATGGCATCCTCTCTCATCGAATCCCTGCCGGGCTTCGAAAAGCGCATGAACTGGTTCATCGCGAACCGGCCCGATCTCTGTCAGAATCTGGCGCCGCTCATGCGCCACGGCATCGAGGACCGCCATCTATTGAGCCTGGTAGGGGCGGGACGCCTCCGTTGCATACTCGAAAAACTGCTGAATGAGGCCGAGTTCCTTTCGCCCCACGGCATCCGTTCAGTCTCCAAATTTCACCAGGACCATCCTTACCAGCTTCAGGTTGACGGACAAACGTATCGCGTCGCCTACGAACCGGCCGAGTCGCAAACCGGCCTGTTCGGAGGCAATTCCAACTGGCGCGGCCCGGTGTGGTTCCCCATCAACTATCTGCTGATCGAATCACTGCAGCGTTTCCATTTTTATTTCGGCGAGGAGTTTAAAGTGGAATTTCCCACCGGCTCCGGTCAGCACATGCATCTGGGGGAGGTGGCGGCCCAGCTCTCGCGCCGCCTGTCGCGGCTGTTCCTACGAGACGATCAAGGCCGGCGCCCGACGTTCGGTGGAAACGAGAAGTTCCAGACCGATCCGCACTTCCGCGACTATCCTCTGTTCTATGAATACTTCCATGGCGACAACGGCGCGGGACTGGGCGCCAGCCATCAGACCGGTTGGACCGCGCTGGTCGCTAAGCTGCTGCAGCAAAGCGGCGAGTAAAGAACTTCGTAACTCTCGCCGATCTAATGCGAGACCGTCTCTCATACCACCGTGCCCACCATCACCTCACCTCATCCGCCGGATTCCGTTATTCTGAATGAAGTTTCCGTGACTGCTATCCACCACCGGGCAAAAGCGCCGCTCGCTGCTGATGATCGTGGTGTTCACGCTGTTTTCCGCGGCCGCGCAGGTGCTGCTGAAGTTCGGGACCATTCAACTCAAACTACACCCCTCTTTTGCGGGGCTCGTGACCAACTTTCCATTGCTCGGCGGCCTGGCGCTGTATGGAATTGGCGCAGCGCTGATGGTAATTGCGCTCCGTCATGGGGAACTCTCGGTGCTCTATCCGCTGATCTCGCTCAGCTATGTGTGGGTGGCGGTGCTCTCGGTGGTGGTCTTCGGCGAGATTATGAATGTGTACAAAGTCACCGGCATCTGCGCCATCATGGCCGGCGTTGCCGTACTGGGAAGCGGCGCCCACAAATGACCACGCCCCCTTCCTCCATAGCACTGGTGACGTTTGGATCGTTTATCGGCAGCTTTAGCGCCCTGGGACTCAAGGCCGGCTCCAGACGGGTGCAGAAGAACCTGCGATCGCTGTTCACGAACTGGCCGCTCGCGGCGGGTATCGGGGGCTACCTGTTGTCGTCGGTATTCTTCATCATCGGATTGAAGAACGGCGAGCTGAGCATCCTGTTTCCGATGGTCTCGACGGGTTATATCTGGACCATGGTGTGGTCCCGGCTGTTTTTCAAGGAGCCCTTCACGCGCGGCAAGTTTGTGGGCCTGGCGCTGATCCTCGCCGGATGCGTGCTATTGGGCTTGGGCACCCGGCAGCCGGGCTAGATCCTCGAACGGCATGTTGCCGCCGCACAACAAGAGCACTACGTGGCGCTCCTTGGAGAATTGATCCTTCAGGCGATCGGCGGCCGCCAGCGTGCAGGACGCGGCCGGTTCGGTCAGCACCTTCAAACGCTCCAGCAGAAAGCGCAGCGCCGCCAGGGCTTCGGCGTCGCTCACCACGGTGACGCTTTCGAGCAGGCTCTTCGCCATCGCCAGCGTCATTTCGGAAGGCGCCGGCGCGCCCAGCGTGCGGGCGATGGAGGTGATGGCTTCGAGCGTAACGATCCTGTCCCGCGGCAAGCGATTTCGACATGCAGTCCGCGCCCTCCGTCTCCACTCCCCACACGCGCACCGTCGGTTTGAGTGAGCGCACCGCCGTGGCGATTCCGCCGATCAATCCGCCGCCGCCGACGCTCACAATGATGTCGGTGACCTGCGGCACGTCGTCCAGGATTTCGAGACCGATGGTGCCCTGCCCCGCGATCACGACGGGGTCGTCGAAGGGATGAATGTAGGCCCATCCCTGGCGCTCATATTCCGCCACCTCGGCGAAGGCCGCGCCGACATTGGCGGCGAACTTGATCTCCGCGCCGTAGCCGCGCGTGGCGTCGACGTAGTTTGCCGGCGTCGATTCGGGCATCAGGATAACGGATTTCAAGCCCAGGGTCCGGGCCGCGTACGCCACTGCCTGCGCGTGGTTCCCTCCGCTCACCGCCACCAACCCTTGTCCCCGCTCCTCGGCACTTCAGTCCTAAAGTCTTGTTGAAAGCCCCGCGTACTTTGAAGGAGCCGGTCTTCTGAAACAACTCCAGCTTCACGTAAACGTTGGTCTTCAGACGCTCGCTTAAAACCGCGCTGGCCGTGAGCGGAGTGCGGCGAACGCAAGGCGCGATGCGCTGCCGGGCATTCTGAATGTGCGCAAGCGTCAGGGTCTCGGTCATCGCAAGTTTACAGTGTAACGTGTGCTATTGGTGAAAGCATGAATCCCGCGCCCCCCACCATCATCCAGTACGCCGGTGACGAATTCTTTATCGCCACCACTGCCAGCGGCCACGCCATCGCGGTCGATGTGAAGGGAGGCCGCAGAGCGGCGCCCGGGCCGCTGGAGTTATTCATCACCGGTCTGGGAAGCTGTACGGCGGCCGACGTCATTTCCATCCTCCAGAAGAAGCGCGAGCAAGTGACCGCATACCATGTCGAGATCCGGACGGAGCGTCGCGAAGAGCATCCCCGCGCCTTCCAGCGCTTCGATCTCAAACACGTGATCCGCGGACGCCATATATCGGCCGAATCCGTGGAGAGGGCGATAGCTCTTTCTACGGACAAGTACTGTAGCGCCGTGGCAACCGTGCGTTCAACCGCCCAAATTGTAACTACTTACGAGATCCAGCCCGAACCATAGCTCTTGGTATTTTGGTACTGGAACTAAAGTATTCGCCCGATTCCCTGGTAATGTTTTAGGAGGCAGAATGTAGGTATATGGGCCCCGCGATGGAACGCGATCTTCTAGGTGAACTCGCCAACGCGGTTGCTGCCTATCTGTCCACCATGGCCGTTACCGCGGACTGTCTCGAACAGACCTTCCCGGATGTGGGCAGCCCCTATCGCAAGCGCATTGACAGCTTGCTGTCGCGAGTATCCTTTGATGCTACACGGGAAGCGATCGCGGAGAGCGCTCAAATCTTGCAAGAAGATTTGAAAGATTATGCAACCGTCGCCAAGCAAGTCCGCATTAAGCGCAGCCTGGAGTTAGAGCGCGGAGTCTTGGCTATCGGCGATATCGTTGAAGATCTCACTCTGCGTCAGGATTTCTACGGCAGCCGGCTGCGGAAATTCGCGGGGGAAATGGAGAAAGCGGCCTATCCGGAGGATGCCACAAGTTTTTCTGAAGTCATGGCGCTGCAAGCTGCCGCGCTTCGCGGCCTGGTTGACGGCATGAGCCATGAATCGGCCTCCATGGCTACTAAGATGCGCGAACAGATGGCGGAGCTCGACCAACGTCTCGCGGGCTTGGCCAGCATCGATGCCGTCACTGGCGTGATCAACCGCCAGGAACTGGAACGCCAGATCGAAGCCCACACTATGCACGGCGCGGTTTTTTCGCTTTTGCTGTTCCATCTGGAAGGACCTCTCGGCGACCAAATCTTGCGCATGGCGGCGGTCAAACTCTCATCGCAATTCCGCCATCGTGACCGGGTAGGCCGCTGGGGACAGAAGTCATTCGCGGTGCTCTTCCTGGGATCGCCCGACTTGGCGCGAGCGCGAGCCGCGCAGGTAGCCTCGCGGATAAGCGGACGCTATTTGCTCGACAACGGCGACACGGTTCACATCGAAGCGCAGGCCCGTCTTCTGGAGCCCGAACTCGAGCCGGCATAGCGTACGGCCAGGCGCGATGCCCTGCCCCCCGGCGTTCAGACCTGCCCGTTAGCATTCCGCCCATCCGCCGAGTGTCCTTCCGCTCGAATTTGTACTACCGTGATGTTGTGCACTCTTTCAAAACTGTCCCTGTGCTGGTGAGCGGGGCTGGGCGCGGCATCGGCAAACGCCTGGCGATGGGGTTCGCCAACAACGGCGCTCGCGTGGGTTTGCTGGCGCGCAGCAAGCCCGAACTCGACCTGTGCCAGCTGGAAATCGAACACACCGGAGGCAACGCCCTGCGTATCCGTGCGGACGTGTCGGACTACGAACAGGTGTCGGCCGCGGTCGAGCGTATGCGGGTTCAATTCGGCAGCCCGGTGCAGGTATTAGTTTGCGCGGCGGCGATCCAGGGTCCCATCGGCCCTTTTGTGGATACCAATCCGAAGATGTGGAGCGAGGTGCTCGACACCAATCTAGTGGGCGTGATGAACGCATGCCGCGCGGTGCTGCCTGGTATGATCCATCGGCGCAGTGGCAAGATCATCGTACTCACCAGCGGCGCCGGCTCGCAGGCCCGGCCTAACCTGGCAATTTACGCCGCCACCAAGGCCGCCGTGGTCAGTTTTGCCGAGAGCGTCGCCGAGGAGGTGCGCGATCACAACGTGCAGATCAATTGCATGGCGCCGGGTATCAGCTACACGCATATGACGGATCAGATTCTCACGGCTGGGGAGCGCGCTGGCTGGCGTGAACTCGAAGAGGCCCAGCAGGTCCGCCTCACCGGCGGCACCACGGCCGAGAAGCAAATCGAGCTGGCATTGTTCCTGGCTTCCGAACAGTCGAATCACATCAGCGGGCGCCTGATCCATGTGCAGGACGATTGGAAAAAACTGCGCGACGGATCCTTGAAGCCGGATCAATATATGCTCCGGCGAGTCCAAAAAGTCTGACCGGATCTACCAGCGTCGGGTACCCTCGCCTCGTTTAGCTGCACCCCAATCGCGCGGCCTGAATGGCTGCAACGCTGCGGCCGACTTGTTACAATCAGGAACTATGAAACTCACCTGGTTCCGTGTTTTCGCATTTGCCGCCCTGTCCTTTGCGGCAGGTTCCTGGCTTACCGCCCGCTTCGTGGCTCTCCCGAAGGTCGAAGCCCAAAGCAAGCAAGTCTTCGAACTTCGCATGTATCACACGCTCCCCGGCCGATTACCGGCGCTGCTGTCGCGCTTCCGCGACCACACCATCACCATCTTCAACCGGCATGACATGAAAAGCGTAGGTTACTGGACGCCCGAAGACGCGCCGCTAAAAGACAACGAGTTGATCTACATCCTGGCCCACCCCAGCCGCGAAGCCGCCACCAAAAACTGGGACGCCTTCCGCAACGATCCCGAATGGCAGAAGGTATCCAAGGCCTCGGAAATGGATGGCAAGATCGTCGAGAAGGTGGATTCCACCTTCATGGATCCCACCGACTTTTCAAAGCTGAAGTAGGCAACCAACTAGCCGCAAGCCGCCGGCTGGACAATGTTTTGGCGCCGTTCCGGCACGCTGGGAGCGGCGCTTTCATTTGACGCCGTCCGTTACACTAGTCTTAGGAATGCCCGATTCGACCCAGGCCGTGGATATCCCCGTGGTTCCCGCCAGCCAGGGAGACGCTGCGGCCGAAGGGGAAACCGAGACTGCGGTGGCGGATCAGGTCGGCCCGC
This sequence comes from Bryobacterales bacterium, assembly GCA_963779075.1. Classification (GTDB taxonomy): domain Bacteria; phylum Acidobacteriota; class Terriglobia; order Bryobacterales; family Bryobacteraceae; genus Palsa-187. Next base: position 373,963 of record CAVZWS010000001.1, on the reverse strand, counting down.
TTTACGCCGAGCTGGAGCGGCGGGTGCATGCGCTGCGGCCCAACGAAGACCTGACGGCGCTTCGCAAAGCTTTCGAGTTCGCGGCCGCGCGCCACTTGGGCCAGAGGCGCGTTTCGGGCGAGGCCTTCATGGTCCATCCGCTCATGGTGACCCTGCAACTGGCCGACATGCACATGGACTTGGTGTGCCTGGAAACCGGCCTGCTCCACGATGTGGTGGAGGACACCACCGCCACCCTCGCCGAAGTGAAAAAAGAGTTTGGGGTCGATGTTGCGCGCGTGGTCGATGGCGTTACTAAACTGAGCAAGCTGAATCTCGCCTCGCGCGAAGAGCGCCAGGCCGAGAGCGTACGCAAGATGCTGCTCGCCATGGTGAACGATATCCGGGTCATCATGGTGAAGCTGGCCGACCGCTTGCACAACATGCGTACGATAGAGTCGCTCTCGCCCGAAAGGCAGGAGCGTATTGCGGCCGAGACCATGGAGATTTATGCGCCCATCGCGCATCGCCTGGGCATGGGCAAAATCCGCGCTGAACTGGAGGATCTGGCGTTCCGCATCCTGGAGCCGGAAGCCTCGACGGGACTGCTCAAGGAGTTCGAAGCCGCGCACGCTGAGAATGAGGGATTCCTCAAAGAGATCAAGCACACGGTGGAGCAGTTGCTGGCTCGCGAAGGGATTCCGGCCCGCGTGGAGGGCCGCCTGAAGCGCGCCTATTCGGTATTCCAGAAACTGAAACGTCAGAAGATCGGCCTGGATCAGGTTTACGATCTTCTCGCCGTACGCATCGTCACCGATTCGGTGAAGAACTGTTACGCCGCGTTGGGCGTGATCCACAACGAGTGGCATCCCATTCCAGGGCGCATCAAGGATTTCATCGCCATACCGCGGCCGAACTTGTATCAGTCGCTGCATACCAGCGTGATGGGCCCGGGCGGCCGTCATTTCGAGGTGCAGATTCGCACCGAGGAAATGCACCGCGTGGCGGAGGAAGGCATCGCCGCGCACTGGAAATACAAGGAGGGGCGGCGCGGCGCGGAGGACGACCAGCGCATCACGTGGCTGCGCCAATTAGTGGAATGGCAGCGCGAGATGCACGACCCGGGCGAGTTCATGTCGACCTTGAAGGTTGACCTGTATCCAGAAGAAGTATATACCTTTACACCCAAGGGGCGTGTGATCACGCTACCCCGCGACGCTACGCCGATCGATTTCGCGTACGCCATCCACTCCGATGTCGGCAACACCTGCACGGGCGCGAAAGTGAATGGCCGCATCGTTCAGCTCAAGTACGGGCTGCGCAACGGCGACGTGGTGGAGATTCTCACTCAATCCGGTCACTTGCCGAGCAAAGACTGGCTGGCGCTGGTCAAGACGTCGCGCGCGCGCAATAAGATCAAGCACGTCATCAACACCACCGAGCGGGTGAAGGCCATCGAGATTGGCGAAAAATATCTGGAGCGCGAGGCACGGCGGTTCGGCGTAGCTCTGAGCCGGATTACGGAAGCCCAGATGGATGCGGTAGCGTCGGACTACGGCGTCAGTAAGATCGAGGATCTGCACGCGGCGCTGGGCTACGGCAAATATTCCGCGCGCCAGGTGTTGCAGAAACTGGCGCCTGACCAGGTGACTCCGGAGACGCCGCAGGCCACTCCCGTCGCCGAACCGGCTGCGGGAGCCGCTCCGGCGCAACGGCAGCCGGGCAGCGATCAGGACTTAATCATCAAGGTCAAGGGCATTGACGACCTTTTGGTCTATCGCGCGAAATGCTGCAATCCAATTCGCGGCGAAGCCATCGTCGGCTACGTCACTCGGGGCAAGGGAGTGGCGGTGCATTCGCTCAGTTGCACCAACGTCCAGAACCTGATGTATGAAGTGGAGCGGAAGATCGACGTCGAGTGGGCGCGCGCCGCCAGCGAGACGTTTCAGGTGAAACTTCTGATCCATACTGAGGATCGGCCCGGCATCCTGAACCAGCTTACGCAGGCCCTATTTGGCGAGCAGATCAATATCCGCAGCCTGGAAGCCCGTGGCGATGACGAACGCGCCACCGACGGCGCGATCATCGATATCACCGTCGAGGTTCGCGATAAGAAGCAACTGGAGCGCGTGGTTTCCGCCCTGCGCCGGATCTCAGGCGTCCGCGACATCGAGAGAATCAATCAGTGAGTAACCCGTCCAACGAGCCCGAGCACATCGCGATTTCCAAGTCCAAAGGCATTAAGATCGACTGGAAAGACCAGCATCATAGCGAATATGGCGTAGCCTACCTGCGTGACGAATGCCCTTGCGCCACTTGCACCGGAGCCCACGGCACGCCTCCGCAGAAATCCAACTACGAGGGCGGCGAGCTATTTCCGATGTATAAACCTAAGCTGCGAATGAATGAAGTGGAAGCCGTGGGCGGCTATGCAATTCGCATCGATTGGTCGGACGGACACAAGACAGGGATCTATTCGTTCGACCACTTCCGCCGGATCTGTCCCTGCGATGAGTGCCGCACGGCCAGAGGCTGAGGGTTCACCACTCAAGACGGCGCAATCCGCGAACGCGATCGAAATGACGATCGCGGCTCAGCACCGGAAAGCCGTGCTCGCGGCAAAGCGCGGCGATCCACAAATCATTCGAAGGAATCGGCGTTCCCGCACGTTTTAGTTCCAAGCGTAGCCCGGCGTACTGTTCGGCGGTCTCTCGAGTGATGTCGAGGATACGGAATCCGGGGATGTTCTCACGCAACCATTTCTGATGGTGATTCCGGCGGGTAGACTGCGCAATACCAAACCCATATTCACCCAATACGATCACAGGAATCGCCGCTAACGTGGCCCCCTCCAAAACGTCGCCCATACCAGGCTCCTCATCGGCAATCGCCGAAAGCGCGTTGGTATCGATGATCAATCCCAATCCTCAGGCTCGATCTTCTCGAACTCGTCATCGATCAACTTCTGGATTCGCACATTGTCCGCGTGCAAATGACGCAATCCCCCAAGGGCTTTCATCCACGGTTTATCCGCCGGCTTGGCGGCCGTCAGTTTTTCTTGCACAGCTTCGGTCACGAATTGCCGCAAGGGAATCCCGCGCTCGGCGGCTTGGGCCTTAGCCTTGCGCAATACCGGGTCGGGAATTTCCACGGTGGTCTTCATAACACCATGTTCCCATATTTACGGGAGCGGCCGGGAATCGCCGCTCACGCCTGCCAGACGATCTTGCCGCTGACGATCGTTGCCACCGGACCGCCGCGGAAGGAGACGCCATCGAACGGAGAGTTGCGGCTCTTGGAAAAAGACTTATTCACGTCGTAAGCCCACTGCCGGTCAGTGGAAAAGATCGTGATATCGGCGGCGGCACCGGCAGCGAGCGTGCCGCGCTGGATGCTTAGTATCCGCGCAGGGTTGACCGTGAACATTTCGATCAGGCGTGTGATATTGATCTTCCCGCTATGAACCAGATGTTCGAGCGCGACACCCAGTGCCGTTTCCAGGCCGATGATGCCGAACGGGCACTTCTCGAACTCCTGCATTTTTTCGCTGCCCGCATGCGGCGCATGATCCGTGGCGATCGCATCGATGGCTCCGTTCACCACGCCCTCGACAACCGCGTTCACGTCGCCAGCCGAGCGCAGCGGCGGTTTCATCTTGTAGTTGCTGTCGTACGGGATCATACCGGCGTCGGTCAGAGTTAAATGATGCGGCGTCGCTTCCGATGTAACCGGAAGCCCTTTGAGTTTCGCGAACGCGACCATTTCGACCGAGTGCCGGGAAGAGATATGCGCCACGTGATAGCGCGCACCGGTGACCTCGGCGAGCAGAATATCGCGCGCCACCATCACATCTTCCGAAGCGCCAGGAATCCCGCGCAGTCCCAGGCGAACGGATTCCGCGCCCTCATGCATATCGCCGCCGGCGCTGAGGTGCAGATCCTCGCAGTGATTGATCACCGGCATCTTGAAGCTGCGCGCAAACTCCATGGCGCGCCGCATCAGTTGAGCGTTCATCACCGGCCGGCCGTCATCGGAGATAGCCACGGCGCCGGCCTGGCGCATGGACCCGATCGCCGCCAGTTCCTCGCCCAGGCTGCCGCGCGTAATGGCGCCGATAGGAAACACGTTCACTACCGCGTGCCGTCGTGCCTTTTCGATGATGTAAGTCGTAACAGTGGGACTGTCATTCACCGGCGCGGTATTGGGCATGGGACAGATGGATGTGAACCCGCCCGCCGCCGCCGCCCGCGCACCGCTTTCAATGGTCTCCGAGTGTTCAAACCCCGGCTCGCGCAGATGCACGTGCATGTCGATGAAGCCGGGCGCGACGATCAATCCGGTGGCATCGAACACTTCCGCTCCTGCGGACGACAGGTTGGCGCCCACGCCCTTAATGAGTCCGTCCTCAATCCATACATCGGCCACGGCATCATGGCCCGACGCGGGATCGATCACACGGCCGTTCTTAATGAGCAGCGCCGGCATTTGCGTCTCCACCTAAGACTCGTTCGAGCACGGCCATGCGCACCGAAATCCCGTTCTCCACCTGATTCAGAATCGCCGAGCGCTGCGAATCCGCAACTTCCGAAGAGATCTCGCGGCCGCGATTGATCGGTCCCGGATGCATTACGATTACGTCCGGCTTGGCGAGCTTCAGGTGCTCCAGCCGCAGCCCGTAGAACGGAAAATATTCACCGGCGGGAAACGCCGCCTCGTGCTGCCGTTCCAACTGAACGCGCAGCATCATGATCACGTCGGCATCGCGAATCGCTTCATCCATATCGGTGGTCAGCGTCACGCCGGGAGCGAGCTGCTTCAGCTCCACTGGCAGCAGCGAGGCCGGTCCGCACAGCACAATATCGGCACCGTACTTGGAAAGTAAATACACATTCGAGCGCGCCACCCGGCTGTGCGCGATGTCGCCGATAATCGCCACCCGCAACCCTTCCAGCGATTTGCCGCGATCGAGAATGGTTCGAGCGTCGAGCAGCGCCTGGGTGGGATGCTCGTGCGTGCCGTCGCCTGCGTTGATGATGGGAATCCCCAGATGGCGCTGCAGAAAGTGTGGCGCACCCGAGGCCGAATGCCGCATGATAATGGCATCCGGCCGCATCGCACCCAGCGTGTTTAACGTATCCACCAGAGATTCGCCCTTGGAAACGCTGGACGCCTGCGCCGTGATGGAGACCGCGTCCGCGCCCAAGCCTTTCGCCGCGAGTTCGAAGCTGGTGCGCGTGCGGGTGGAGTTCTCAAAGAACAGATTCACCACCATGCGCCCCTTCAGCAAATCGAATTTGCGGAAACGCTGCCCGGGGCCCACCTGGAAATGCCGCGCCCGGTCCAGGATCGCCTGCACCTCTTCGCGCGTCAACTCCTCGATGCCCAGAAGGCCCTTCATGGCGCCTCTCTAATCGACTCTTTCCACTAAAAGCACCTTCTCCATGCCGTCTATTTCCTGAAACTTCACTTCAATAATTTCGTTGGCTGCAGTCTGCACCGTGCGGCCAATGTAGCGGGCCTCCACCGGTAATTCCCGCCAGCCGCGATCGATCAGAACCAGGAGCTGGACGCGCGCCGGGCGTCCCTGATCGAACAGCGCATCGAGCGACGCGCGAACCGTACGGCCGGTGTAAAGCACGTCGTCCATCAGGATCACATCCATGCCTGTGACGGAAAACGGAATGTCCGTCGAGTTCAGGACCGGCTGCTGCGAGACTGTTGACAGGTCGTCACGGTACAAACTAATGTCAAGAATACCCACCGGTATGGTGCGGCGCTCCAGCGCTTCGATCTTCTGCGCCAGACGCTGCGCCAAGGGCACGCCGCGGCGGCGGATGCCGATAAAAGCCAACTTACTCAGGTCTTCCGTGCGCTCCAGAATTTCATGCGCCAGGCGAACCAGAGTGCGGTCGATTTCGGACGCGCTCATCAATTGAGACTTCTCGCGAGTCACAGCCATAGTGGGGTAAACGCTCCAGCGTAACACACCGCTCGTCAATTGCGCCCAAGAAACGCGCGGCGCATCCCCTACAATAATACAAACCGCATGACTCGCATTCGCGCCGGTGTGATGCTACTTTTGATGTCTGGCATTCCCGCATGGGACGCGGAATTGGAGCTGCGTTATGCCGCGATCGAGCGTGTGATTGCCGATCAATTGTTTTCGCAGGACGGCCGCCTGTACGTTCGCGGCAGCAAGTCCACGCGATGCAAGTTCGCCTATCTGGAATCGCCTCAGGTGGGCGCCGTCGATAGGCGCTTGCGCGTTTCGGCGCGTTTCAGCGGGCGCACCGCGCTCGATATGATGGGGGCCTGCGTGGGCCTCGGCGACTCCTTCGATTTCACGATGATCGCGTCGCCCATCGTGAAGAACGGCGCGCTGGCTTTCAAGGATGTCAGCGTTTCCACGCCACGCGATTCGTTTTACATCCGCCGTGTCCGCCTGGCGCTGATCGACAGCTTCTCCCGCGATTTCAAAATCGAAGTTCGCGATCAGGCGCGCCGCCTGCTGGAGCAACCGCCGGCGCAGGCTTCGCCCAAACCTCTCTACCAGCGGGAGCTGGCCAGCTTCGATCTGCGCGACGTTCGGGTGCAGCCCGACGCGCTCGTGCTGGTGATGGATTTCCGCTTAGTGGTCAAATAGAAAGAACCCCTTATGCAGCCAGTGAATCTTGGAGTCGTCGGACTCGGCAACGTCGGCTCCGGTACGCTCGATATCCTCGCGGAAAACGCCGAACAAATCGCGCTCAAGCTGGGTTTCCCGCTACGCGTCGCCGCAGTGTGCAGCCGCCATGCGAGCACTAAGAAGCTTCCGGCCGCGCTGGGTTCTCCGCTGCGGACCGCGAATTGGCGGGAGGTGGTGGAGCATCCCGACATCCAGATTGTCGCTGAACTGATTGGCGGAACCACGGTTGCCCGGGAAGTGATCGAGGCTGCGGCCGCCGCGGGCAAATCGGTGGTGACGGCCAATAAGGAATTGATGGCGCTGCACGGCGCCGAGCTGTGGGATCGGGCCATCGCGTCGGGCATCAATCTGGCGATGGAGGCCAGCGTCGCCGGCGGCATTCCGATTCACGCCGTGTTGCGCGAAGGCATCTCGGGCGATCGCGTCACCACGCTCTACGGGATTCTGAACGGGACCTGCAACTACATCCTCACCGAGATCGAGCAGCGCGGCGCGGATTTCGCGAAGGTCCTGGAGGAGGCACAAGCTGCGGGCTATGCGGAGGCCGATCCTTCCGCCGATGTCGACGGCCTGGACGCGCGCTCCAAGCTGGCGATCCTATCCGCGCTGGCGTTTGGCGAGCGCATCGTGCCATCGGACATTTTCACTGAGGGAATTCGCCGCATTGAGCCAATCGATTTTGGCTACGCACACATGCTGCATCACACCATTCGCCTGGTGTGCCTGGCGCGCCAGACGCCCGAAGGCCTGCTGCTGTCGGTGCGTCCCTCGCTGATCCCGCAATCGACCATTCTGGCGAGCGTGCGCGGCGCTTACAACGCGGTCTGGGTGCGCGGAAAATACGGTGCGGATACTTTCTACTACGGCCGCGGCGCGGGCGCCCACCCGACCGGGGTTGCGGTGGTCAGCGACTTGATGCGCGTGGCGCGCGAGATCCGGTCCGGCAGCCCGGAGCGGGTATCTCCCTTCGCGCATGCGCGGCTGGGCGAATATTGCCCGATTCCGATCGCGCTGAATCGCTCGGCGTACTATCTGCGGTTCCGCGTAAAGGACCGCCCGGGGATCATCGCCGAACTCGCGGCGGCATTGGCGGCGGAGAAGATTTCGATCGAGGCGGTGCTGCAACTGCCGGATGAAGACGCTGCAAATTTGCCGTTCGTGATCACGGTAGAACCGGCGAGCGAGTCTGCAATCCGCTCGGCTCTGGAGCGCATGGAAAAACTCAACTTCTTGATCGAGCCGCCGCTGGCCATGCCGATGGAAGTTTCGCTCTAAAAATAGGGACGGAGCCTGATTATTGTCCCGGCACGGCACACTTCCGACCGATTTGGAACAATAATCAGGCTCCGTCCCTATTTCTAATAGCGGAAGATGTCCATAGGCTCTAGCGCCGTGATCTTCCACTGTTTGCCGCGCCGCTCCACGGTGCACTTGACGACTTGCCGCCGCGTCTGCTGCGGGCTGTTGGTTGCGCCTTTTTGCTGGAGGATCAAAAGCCAATCGAGTTCAACAGTTCGTTTGCGGTCGTCGCCTCCATCGGTGATCTCTTCGATGGTCGAGCCAACATCATAAGCGGCGAGCAAGCCTTCGACATTGTTCTGCAACGCCGCGTAGCCGGGCATATTGCGGTCGAACTGATCCAGAAACGACGCGGCATCGTCATCGATCAACCCCTCGGCAGCTGAGGTAAAGACGTTCAGCACATCCGCTGCGGTATCCGCCACAGCGAGCGTCGAAATGAGTAGCAGGAGCGCGGTGCGCAGCATCATGTTCGGTAACTGGCGTTTATGCGGATGTAGCCCTCGGTGAAATCGCAAGTCCAGAAGCGTGCGCGCCCACGGCCACCACCGCGGATGGCGAATCGGATGGAGCAATCGGGCTGGTCGAGCTTGCGCTTCAATTCGACTTCGTCGAAGTCGGCGTCTAGGCCTCCGCGACACACCGGAACACCCTGCATGTCGATATCCGCTTTGCGAGGATCGAACGCCACTCCCGCATAACCCGCGGCGCAGAGGATGCGGCCCCAGTTGGGATCGGAGCCCGCAATCGCCGTTTTCACCAGCGGCGAATTTGCGATGGAGCGCGCGATCTTTTCGGCGGCCTTTTCGTTCGACGCGCCTTCAACGTCAATGGTGACGAGCTTACGAGCGCCCTCGCCATCGCGGGCAATTTGCTGGGCCAAAGATTCCAGTACGCTGGTCAGCGCCGCCTCGAAGACCTTGGCCGAGGGCTTGACGCCCGACGCTCCATTCGCGAGCACCGCGACCGTGTCGTTGGTGGAGGTGTCGCCATCCACAGAAATGCGGTTGTAGCTGCGATCGATCGCGCGCTTGAGGGCAGAGCGCAGCGCCGCCGGTGAGACCACGGCGTCCGTGACAACGAAGCCCAGCGTGGTCGCCATGTTGGGCTGGATCATGCCGGAGCCTTTGGTCATCGCCGCGATGCGCGCCACCTTACGGCCGCTCTTGATCTCCGCGAACGCGGTCTTGGGCACGAGATCGGTGGTCAAAATGGCCCCAGCGGCCGCGTCGAATTGCGATGGATCGAGACCGGCCACCAACCCAGGCAGCGCTGCCACGATTTTCCCGCCGTCCATCTCGACGCCGATCACGCCAGTGGATGCGGGCAAGATATATTCGGGCTTGACACCCAGCGCCTTGGCAGCTGCGCGGACGGTCGCGAGAGCCACCTGGTCTCCGGTCCGCGTGGCGCAGTTGGCATTGCCGGCGTTCACCAGGAACGCCGATGCGTTGCCCCGTGAGACCCGCAGATTCTTGCGCGCCAGAACCACCGGCGCCGCCACCACGCGATTCCGCGTGAATACGGCTGCTGCCGCCGCGGGCGTGTCCGATACGATCAGCGCCAAGTCGTCTTTCTTGATCTTGCGCAGGCCCGCGTAAGCCGCCGCGTAACGAAACCCTAACGGCAGATTCACAACAGCACCTCGTCACCATCGCCACTCAGTGGAAACCCGTTCATAAACGCCGCAGCCGGCATGCGCTTCTTTCCTTCCAACTGAACCTCCCGCAACTCGATCGATTCCTCGCGACCGCATCCCGCATAGAGCTTACGATTCACGGCGCGTAAGGCTCCCGGAGATAACTGTTGATCCGCAACCGCCGCGCTCCAGATCTGCAACCGCTGTCCGCGGAGAAAGCCGTAACCGCCGGGCCACGGCTCAAAGCCCCGAATCCGGTTCAGGATTTCGCGAGCGGAAAGCGTCCAATCGATCTTGCCATCTTCCTTCTTCAGTATGGGCGCATAGGTGGCCTGCGAATCGTCCTGCGGCTGAGGCTGGATCGCGGGGAGTTCGGCAAGCGTGCGCACCAGCAAGTCCGCTCCCGCCACTGCCAGGCGCCTACCCAACTCGACGGCATTTTCCTCGGGACCGATGGCGGTCTCCCACTTGAGCAGCATGTCGCCGGTGTCGAGGCCTTCATTGATACGCATAGTGGTAACGCCGGTCGAAGTCTCGCCCCGCGCGATAGCCCACTGAATGGGCGCAGCGCCGCGATACTTCGGCAGCAGTGACGCGTGCACGTTGATGATGCCCAACGGTGCGATGTCCAGAATCGCCTTGGGGATGATCTGCCCGTAGCCGACCACCACCATCGCCTCCGGCGCCATCGCGCGCAGTTGCTCGACCACTTCGGGACGCCGCACGCGCTCGGGCTGATGCACCATGCCAGCCCCAGCCGCAGCGCCGCTTCCTTCACCGGAGACATAGCGTCCTTCTGCCCGCGGCCCTTGGGACGATCTGGTTGGGTGAAGACAGCAACCACGTCGTGACCCGCTTCGACGGTGCGTTCCAGGCTGGGAACGGCAAAAGCGGGCGTGCCCATAAACACCAGCTTCACAGCTTTTCTATTCCCACTCGCCGGCTTTTTGCAGCTTGCGAACCTTGCGGCGGATCAAGTCGCGCTTCAGGGCGCTGATGTGGCTGATGTACAGCTTGCCGTTGAGGTGATCGGTCTCGTGCAGAAGGGCGCGCGCCAGAAGATCGTCGCCCGCCATCTCGAATTGTTTGCCCTTGGCGTCTTGGGCGACGACGGTTACCTTGAGCGGACGCACCACCTGCTCGCGAAAAGTCGGCAGGCTTAGGCAGCCCTCTTCGCTCTTTTGCGAGCCCTCGGTCTTCACAATCTCCGGGTTGATCAGCACGATTTTCTGCGCCGGGTCTTCGCCGGTAGTGATGTCGATCACCGCGAGGCGCTTCCCGACGCCGATCTGCGGCGCCGCCAAGCCGACACCCTTCGCCGCGTACATCGATTCGAACATGTCCTCGATCAGCTGATGCAATTCCGCGCGTATCGAATTCCGTAATGTCCTCGCCGCGTTTCTCGAGTACCGGCTGTCCGTACTTTACGATCGGATGAATCATCCCTGTTAAGCCGCCCTAGAAGTTCCTTCACCTGCTCCAAATATCCCTGATAGTTGCGTTTGGCTTCGCCCAGCGAATCGCCGCCGAATTTTTCGATCATCGCGCCCGCCAGCACCAGCGCCACCATCGCCTCGCCGATGACTCCGGCCGCCGGCACCACCGCCACGTCGCTGCGCTCGTAGGCCGCCAGCGCCGATTCGCGCGTGTCCAGGTCCACGCTTTCGAGCGGACGGCGCAGCGTCGAGATGGGCTTCAGCATGCCGCGCACCAGCACGTCCTGGCCGTTGGTCATGCCGCCTTCCAGGCCCCCGGCGCGATTGGCGCCGCGCGTGAACTGGCGCTGCTCGCGATCGTAGCCGATCGTATCCTGCACCTTGGACCCGAACGCCGCCGCGCCTTCGGCGGCGAAACCGACCTCCACGCCCTTCACCGCCTGCATCGAAACGATGGCCTGCGCGAGCTTTCCATCCAGGCGCGTGTCCCAGGCGATATGCGACCCGAGGCCGGGCGGCACGCCGCGCGCGACCACTTCGAAGACGCCGCCGACGGTGTCGCCGGTCTTATAAGCTTGATCCACCACCGCCTTCATGCGCTGCTCGGCCTCGGCATCGACGCAACCCAACAGAACTTCTTCGCGCTGGCTGAGCGCGACCAATTCTTCCCAGGCGGCGGGCCGTTCCAACCGAGCTTCGCCCACCGCGATCACGTGGCTCAGCACGCCAATGCCGAATTCCGCCAGGTACGCCTTCGCCAGCGCCCCCACCGCGACGCGCCCGGCCGTCTCGCGCGCGCTGGCGCGCTCCAAAATATACCGCGCGTCTTGGAAATTGTACTTGATCGCCCCCGCCAGATCCGCATGACCGGGGCGCGGCCGCGTGACCGGTTTCTTGTGGGCTCTCAGAGCCCTCCATGTCCTCGACGGGCAGCGCTTCGGTCCAGTTCTTCCAGTCCTTGTTCTCGATCAGGATCGCGATCGGCGAGCCAATGGTTTGCGAATGACGGACGCCGCTGACGATGTGGGCGTGATCGGTCTCGATCTTCATGCGCCCGCCGCGCCCGAAGCCCTGCTGGCGCCGCCACAGTTCCCGGTCGAGCGTCGCCACGGAAATGGGGACTCCCGCGGGCAGACCAGTCAAGGTGGCGACGAGGCACTCCCCGTGAGATTCTCCTGCGGTTTCAAAGCGAAGCATGGAATCTCTTATGGTAGCAACAACCGGCCGAAATCGCTAAGCAATTCGCGGCCCGATTCGAGCCCGGAGCCCTGCGCCGGCGGCCGTTTGAAATTCCTGCCCGGAAGCCGCCATACTGGTAATAGACATGTACCTCTCCGAAGAATTCCGCCTCAAGGTTGGCTTGGCCGAGATGCTGAAAGGCGGCGTCATCATGGACGTCACCAACGTCGAACAAGCCCTGATTGCCGAGAAAGCCGGCGCCTGCGCGGTGATGGCGCTGGAGCGCGTGCCCTCCGATATCCGCAAAGAAGGCGGCGTGGCGCGCATGGCCTCCATCAGTATCATCCGCGACATCATGAAGACGGTGTCGATTCCAGTGATGGCGAAGGCCCGCATCGGCCACTTCACCGAAGCCCGCGTGCTCGAAGCACTAGGCGTGGATTATATCGACGAAAGCGAAGTGCTGACTCCGGCCGACGAAGAGCACCACATCGATAAACGCGACTACAAAGTGCCGTTCGTGTGCGGCGCGCGCAATTTGGGCGAAGCGCTGCGGCGGATTGCCGAGGGCGCGGCCATGATTCGCACCAAAGGCGAAGCGGGCTCGGGCAATATCGTCGAGGCGGTGCGTCACATCCGCACTATCGTCAAGGAAATGAAACAGCTCACGGTGCTGGGCCGCGAGGAGCTGGTGCATGAGTCGAAGAACCTGGGCGCGCCGCTCGAACTGGTCGAGTGGGTGGCCGCGAACGGCAAGCTGCCGGTGCCGAATTTCTCAGCGGGAGGAATTGCCACTCCCGCGGACGCCGCGCTGGTGATGCAACTGGGCGCCGAGGCGGTGTTTGTAGGCAGCGGCATCTTCAAATCGGAAGACCCGGATAAGCGCGCCCGCGCCATCGTCAAGGCGGCGACATACTACAAAGACCCCGTCAAGCTGCTCGAAGCCAGCGAGGAGTTGGGCGAAGCCATGCGCGGCCTGGACATTTCCAAGCTTCCCGAAAGCGAACTACTCCAGACGCGTGGCTGGTAACGCGCAGAAAACCGCTGGAATTCTGGCGCTGCAAGGCGACTTCGAAGCGCACAAGAAAGCAGTAGAGCGGGCCGGCGGCCGCGCCATCGAAGTGCGCACGCTCGCCGATTTGGAGCGTGCGACGGCCTGATCATTCCCGGCGGCGAAAGCACCACCATGCTGAAGCTGCTGGATGAGGAAGGGCTGACCGAACCGCTCAAGCGTTTCAGCAAGCACAAGCCGGTCTATGGCAGTTGCGCCGGAGCGATCCTGCTGGCCCGCGAAGTGACGCATCCCGCGCAGCCAAGCCTCGGTCTGATGGATCTCACGGTCGAGCGCAACGCCTATGGCCGCCAGATCGACAGCCGCATCGCCAGCATTCCCATGCCGGAGGGCGGCAACCTGGAGGCGGTGTTCATCCGCGCGCCGATCATCCGCCGCCTAGGCCCGGGGAGCAGTGTGCTGGCGCAGTATAACGGCGACCCGGTGTGGGTGGAGCAGGGCCGCAACATGGTGACGACGTTTCATCCGGAACTGACCGGCGACTCTCGCGTTCACCAGCGCTTCCTGCAGAAACTGTAGAGAAACTTCTAATGCAACCAAGCGCGCCAGCCAGAGGCTCTTAGGCGTCAGGCTGGCGTGCGCGTTAATTTTCCTGAGTGATGCCGCCGGCGTTCTTCTTTTCCGCCTTCTCCTGCTTGGCTTTCTTGGTATCAAGCGCCTTCTGGAGCCAGGAATCGGCCTCATCCACTTGCTTCTTGTAGGCGTCCTTGTCGTCGGCTAGGTCGGCCCGTTCGCGGATCAGCAGGTTCATATAGGCCATAGCGTCGTCGCTCTCGGGATCGATGTCCAGGGCTTTCTGAAGATTCTTAACCCCTTCGTCGATCACCGGCAATACTTGGCGGATAGTTCAGCCTTGGCCTTCTTATCCTTCAGCGGACCCGGCTCATCCGGCTTCATGTTGGCATCGACGCGGGCCGTCATCAGGGCCGGATAAAACTTCTTCTGCGCGATCGCTCCCAGACTGTAATAGCCATCGCGGTTCTTCGGATCCGCAGTGACCAATTTGGTATACCAGCCGGCGGCTTCGTCCAGCTTGGCCATCTTCTGATCCAGCGGAAGAGGATCGGCTTCGTTAAACGCCAACGATGCGAGCGATGCCAGCGCCACGGAATTATTGGCGTCCTGATTGAGAACTTTGCCGAATTCATCCTTGGCTTTGGTGGCGAACTGCACGTTTTCCGGCGATACGGCGCCGGGAATCCACTGCATCATATACGCGGTGGCCAAATACACCCGGGCATTGGGATTTTTGGGATCCAGGTCGATGGCTTCCTGGAAGTAGCTCACTGCGTCGGAGTACTTCGCGTTCTTGTACGCAGACACGCCTTTATTCAAGTCGTCGCGCGACTTCAGTTGATTGCACCCGGTGCCCAGCAGAGTCAGCGCGCCCACCGCCAAGGCGGCCCCGAGGAGAGTAACTTTCCGTAACATTGACTTGATTCTCCCTTTTCGCTTACTGGCCGGCTTCGGCCTTGGGCGTCATCAAACCGACCTTATCCATGTTCGCGCCCTTCGCGATGTCGATGGCATGCGCTACCGTCTGGAAATCCAGGTCCGGATCGCCCTTCACGAATACCACTCGTTCCGCGCGGGTCTTGAAGACTTCCATCAGCCGGTCTCCCAGTTGGTTCTCCTGGATCGGATCCTGGTTGAGCTTCATCGACTTGTCCTTGTCGATGACGATCACCACAGTGCGGTCCTGTCCGGGCGGCGGCGGCGGCGCGTTCGGCGGCGGCGGCTGGGGCGCGAGAGCCTCCAGGCCATGCGGCGTCAGCGGCGTAATCACCATGAAGATAATCAAAAGCACCAATAGCACGTCAATCAGAGGAGTCATGTTGATGTCGGACTTCGGACCGCCACCTGCCCCACCCACTGCCATCGCCATAGAAATTCTCCTTATTACTTGCGAACGATCTAAAACTTATTGGCCTGCCGGCTTTTTCTTGTCGGCGCCGGCCAGTTCCGTCAACAAACCCAACTGATCCACGCCCGCCGCGCGAAGGTTGTCGACCACGTCCTCCACCTTCTCGTACTTGGCGCGCATATCCGCCTTGAGGTAAACCGTCTTATCCAGCTTGTTGGTCTGCAAATCGCGGACCTTGCCGGGCAGCTCCTCCACCGAGATGCGCTTATTACCGGGGCTTAGAAACACTTCCCCGTTGCGCGTGATGGCGACCAGAATGGCGTCTTCCTTGTCGGCGTCCTTCATGGCGATCGGGTTCTTGGCCTTCACCATGACCACGGCCGCGCCCTTGGTCAACATGGGCGTGATCACCATGAAGATGATCAGCAGAACCAGCATGACGTCCACCATCGGAGTGACGTTGATATCGGACGTGACTTCGGGTGCCTTTGGCGGTTTCATAAAATTGCTCCTTCTTGCCTGCCACGCTGGCAAATTGCCCAGCGGGATAACTCCCCGGCGTGCGCCGCCCGCTCCCTTGAGCCCGGCGGCGCCCGCCGAATTTCAACTCGCAAAGACTACCGCTAACTTACTTCCCGGCGCTGGCTTTTTGGGTGCGCTTGAGGAAGTAGTCCACCAGCTCGGAGCTGGAGTTCCCCATCTCGACGTCGAACGCCTCGATGCGGCCCGAGAAGTAGTTGTACATCCAGACCGCGGGAATGGCGACGAACAGACCCACGGCGGTGGTCACCAGGGCTTCGGAAATACCGCCCGCCACCGCGCCCAGACCCGTCGACTTCTCCGACGAAATGCCCTTGAACGCGTTGATGATGCCGACGACCGTTCCGAACAGTCCCACGAAGGGGCCGGTCGAACCGATGGTTGCCAGGCTCGAAATGCCGCGCTTCAGCTCGGCGTGCACGATGGCTTCGGCGCGTTCGAGAGCGCGCTTGGAAGCCTCGATCTCTTCACCCGAAATATCCGAGCTCATCTGATGAGCGCGGAATTCCTGCAATCCGGCCACCACCACCTTGGCCAGGTGGCTCTTGGGATAACGGTCGGCAATCTTGATGGCTTCATCCAGCTTGCCTTCGCGCAACGCTCCGGCCACTGCCGGTGCAAACTGCCGTGACTGACCGCGCGCGCCGCTATAGGCGATCACACGATCGATCATGACGCCAATCGACCACGCCGACATGATGAACAGAGTGATCACGACGAGCTTGGCGAGCAAGCCCATCTGATTCCACATGGAGCGAGGATCGAAACTATACTCCGCCGCCTTCTTGAAGCAGCATCAATGCCCAAACTTGCAACTGTAATACCATGATTTTCTCCTGCGAGTTGAAATTGAAAGCGGGCACCCGGAGATGCCCGCTTCGGATTTATTGGCTCAGAGTGAAATTTACGTCAATCTGAGTGATCACTTCTACCGGCTCGCCGTTAAGCAAGGTCGGTTTGTACACCCACTGCTTCACCGCCTCGGTCGCCGCCGCAACCAGCATCGGATGACCGCTTACCAATTGAAGATTTTGGATGGTGCCATCCTTGCCGATGATGGCCGTGAACCGCACCGTCCCTTGAATACGAGCCGACTTGGCCAGCGTCGGATACGCCGGCGTAATCTTTTTGACCAGGTTGGCCGCCTGCACGTTGCCGCCGACCCGCAGCGGGCCCCGTCTGAACAGCCTTCACCGGAGGAGGCGGAGGAGGCGGGGGAGGCGCCACGCCGATGCCGCCCAACCCACCCAGCCCGCCCGGAATGCCGTTGGGAATGCCGTTGCCAACCTGCGACGCGCTGGGCAAGGCGGCGTTCGGATCCTCCACGATGATCGCGACATTTTTGGGAACTTCACGCGGCGCCATCAGCCGGCCGGCATCGAACTGGCGCGGAACCACTTTTATCTTCACTACCGGCGTAGGGGGCGGCGGCGGGGGCGGAGGAGGCGGCGGAGGCGGAGCGGTCAGCATACTGGTCAACTGCGCCTGCGGCAGCACGTCAGTATAAATCAACGGGATCAAGATCAGGATGCCGGTGAGCAGAAACTGCAATCCGAACGAGACCACCACCGTCCAGCCTTTATTAGTCTTCCCTTCGCCGTCGACGAAGGTTTGATCAAACATTGCCATAGAATTCGTTCCTTTCCACGCCGCTGCTCATCCCCGCACCGCCTTGCGATTTCCCGCCGTCCGCTGCGGAACTTCTCTTACCGGCCTGGCCGGAGGCACCGGGGCCTTCGATCCTCTCGAATCGAGGAAGTTCTGCCAGAATACCAGGATTGGACTCGCAATGAAAATCGAGGAGTACGTTCCCACCAAAATTCCCACTACCAAAGCAAACGAGAAGCTGTTCAACACCTGGCCGCCGAACAAGAATAGCGCCATGGCGGTCAAGAAAGTCAGACCGCTCGACATGATGGTCCGGCTCAAGGTCTGATTCACGCTCAGGTTGATGATATTGGTCAGCGACTCGCGCCGCACCAGCTTCAAATTTTCGCGAATGCGATCGAATACCACGATGGTATCGTTCATCGAATAACCCACCAGCGTCAGCAGCGCCGCCACCACGGTGAGCGAAATCTGTTTATTGAACAGAGAGAACAACCCAATAGTAATGATGGTGTCGTGGAATACCGCTACCACTGCCGCTACGCCATAGATCCACTCGAACCGGAAGGCGATATACACCAGCATTCCTCCCAGCGCGTACAGGGTAGCTAGAATCGCCTGCCGCTGCAGATCCTTGCCGATCTTCGGCCCTACCACTTCAGCCGACAGAATCGTAAACGGACCGAGCGCGCACTGCTGCTTGACGGCTGCCAGAACCTGCGGCGTGACGCCCTGCACGCCCGCAAGCTGGTCGAGCGAACTCAAGAGCCCGCCCTTGGAGGCTCGGAAGGCCTCAATATTCTTCACCACATCCTGCAATTCCTGCTCGGAGAGCGCCACACCGGCTTGCAGCAGCGGCTCGCGCAACTTCTCCGCCAGTTGATCGGCGGCGGAGTTATTCAAATCCAGCTTGCCGTCCGGAGCGCTAAAGGTCGCCCGCAAGGTATCTTCAATGATCTGACGGTTGGCGTTCAACTCTTTTTCGTCGCGGATCTCGGTTCCCACCAGAACTTCCGGCTGCCCGGTGATCTGCTGCACCGAGACTTCGCCGGTGACCTTGCTTTCGAGGGCCGAGCGGATCTTCTGTACCGGCGGCTCCTGATTGAAACGAAGGTAGATGAGCGCCCCGCCTTTAAAGTCGATACCGTAGTTCGGCCCGCCATGCACCGCCAGACTAATCAATCCGGCAGCCGTCAGAACCAGGGAGCCAATGATGAACGGCCACTTCTTACCGAGGAAATCGAAATTTGTATTCTTAAATAATTCCATCGAACCGGTTACCGGCGGAGACTTCTTCGCTCGCCTTCAATAGACACCGTGCGAGCGCAAAAAGTTCCTGCGCCAACCGCAACGGCTTTCCAACTTACCACAATTCCCTAAAACTTCAAAGCGCCTAAATACTCAACGCCTCTACATTGCGCTGCCGTCCCAATTCCCAGTCAAAAATCGTACGGGAAACGAACACGGCGGTAAACACATTTGCGATCAAACCGATCACCAGTGTCACGGCAAATCCCTTCACCGGGCCGGTACCGAACAGAAATAAAAACGCGCACGAAACCACGGTGGTGACGTGAGTATCGATGATCGTCAGGAAGGCCTTGCCGAACCCCGCGTCCACCGCCGCAATCACCGACTTGCCGGTGCGCAACTCTTCCCGAATGCGCTCGAAAATCAGCACGTTGGAGTCGACCGCCATGCCAATCGTCAGAATCACGCCTGCGATTCCAGGCAGTGTCAGAACCGCATCGAAATAGCTCAGCGCCGCGACCAAAATCACGGCATTCAAGATCAGCGCCAAGGTGGCATTGATGCCGCTCTTCTTGTAATAAACCAGCATCACCAGCACCACGGCGATCACGCCGGCGATGCCCGCATACAGTCCAGCCCGTATGGAGTCCGCGCCCAGCGACGGCCCGACCGTGCGCTCTTCCAGATATTCGACGCCCGCCGGCAGCGAGCCCGCGCGCAGATTCAACGCCAGGTCGGCTGCGTCGTCATGCGTGCCAATGCCAGTGATGACGCCGTTATCGCTGATCTTGGCCTGAATGGTCGGCGCGCTCAGCACGTTCTTGTCGAGCACGATGGCCAGTTGCTTCCCGATATTCGCGCCAGTGAAGCGCTCGAAGCGCTTGGCGGCGTCCTGGGTGAGGACAAACCGCGTCTCCCAGCGCCCGTTCTGATCCTGCCCGGGGCTGGCATCGCGTAAATCGCGCCCGGTCACCACCGGCGTCCGCGACAAAATGTAAACTTCCGCTGGAGCGCCGCCGCGCGGCCGCGCCGCCCAGAATCTGGCTGTTCAACGGCAGCACGCCGCCGTGCTTGGCCTGCGCCTCTTCGCGCGACGCAAACGGCCCGTCGATCACCTGATATAACTCGAGAATCGCCGCGGTCTTCAGGATCTGCTTCACCCGCGCCGGATCGTCGACGCCCGGCAATTGCACCAGCAGCTCCGACTCGGTGGTGCTCCCGCCGCGCTGCTGTACGCTCGATTCCGCCAAGCCCAGAGCATTGATCTTTTTCTCAATCGTGTTCATGCTCTGCGACGAGCGTGTCCGCGCGTAGCTTGAGCGCCTCGGTGGTCTTCATGGTGAGCCGGTAATCGGTCGGATTGACCGATATCAGGTTCCAGATGCCGCTGTAATTATCGTTAACGATCGCCCGGAAGTCGCCCGCCGAAGTGGCCGGCACGCCTTTGATATCGATCGCGATCGTGTCGGCGGCCTGGATGGTGGGCGGATCGTTGCGGCTCATGTCCGCGTAGCGCAATTCCCTTGGCACCCAACTGATCCTTCAGGCGCTGAATCACGGTATCGGCTTCCGCCTTGAAGGCGTCCTGGATCTGAACCTGCAGCACCAACTGGCTTCCGCCCTTAAGATCCAGCCCCAGATGGATATTCTTATGCCAGTTGTCGACCAACTGCGCAGTCGAGGTCGGCAGGCCGACGATGCCGTAGATACACGCCAGAATGACGACGACGATCACCAGGATCTTGATTTTGAGATTGCTTGTCATATGAGGTCAGCCCGTGATTTACTTCTTTTCCTCGATCGCGGACTCCTGCTTGACCAGGCTGGCCACGGAGGCTCGCGAAAGCTGCAACTTGATATTATCAGGCTTCACCCGCAAGATCAGCAGGTCCCCTGTAATGCTGACGATAGTGCCGATGATGCCGCCAGTAGTGAGCACTTCCGCGCCGGTCTGCAGATCCGCCAGCATCTGCGCCTGCTGCTTCTTCTGCTTCTGCATGGGCATGAAGACCAGGAAGTAGAAGATCGCCACGATAGCAATCAGCGGCAAAAAACTGGCCACCGGGCTGGAGGCCGTTTGCACAAGAATAATGAAGCCGAGAAAACTCATTTGGAATTTACAACGATCTTGGACCTAGCCGGATGTTTCTACCTGGTTCTGGCGGGCGGCCTTAAGGTACTCAGGGACCTTCCCGAATAGTATAGCCTGCCTGATCTCCCGCATGATGTCAAGGTAGCGCTGCAAATTATGCAGAGTGGCCAGAGTGGAGAAAGTCATCTCGCCGGCGAGGAAAAGATGGCGCAGATAGGCGCGCGAAAAATTGCGGCAAGTATAACAAGGACAAGCCTCATCGACGGGCCGCGCATCCTCTTTATACTGGGCCTGTTTGATGACCACTCGGCCGAAAGTAGTGAACAAGTACCCGTTACGAGCGTTGCGCGACGGTAGTACGCAATCCATCATGTCGACGCCGCGCGCGACGTATTCGGGAAGCTCTTCCGGCATCCCGACGCCCATAACATAGCGGGGGCGGTCCGCCGGGAGCAGCGGCGTGGTGAGTTCGGTCATCTCTAAACTAAGGGCCCGCGGCTCGCCCACGGAGAGGCCGCCGATCGCATAGCCGTCGGCGTTAAGTTCGAGGAGTTGCTCGGCGCAGGCGCGGCGGAGATCGGGATACATCGAATCCTTGGACGATGGGGAAGCAGGCACGCTGGCCGTCGTCACCATGTTCGCGGTAGTGCGCATAGGCCGCCCGGGCCCAGCGGATCGTACGTTCCATCGACACGCGCGCGGCCTCGTGCGTCGCCGGAAATTCGAGGCACTCGTCGAGCACCATCATGATGTCGCTGCCGAGGGCGAGTTGGACGTCGATGGTCGACTCGGGCGTGAACATGTGGCGGTCACCGTTGAGATGCGACTGGAACATCACGCCCTCTTCGGTGATCTTGCGCAGCCCGCTCAAGCTGAAGACCTGGAAGCCGCCGGAATCGGTGAGGATGGCCCGCGGCCAGTTCATGAACTTGTGCAGGCCGCCGAGCCGGCGGATGGTCTCGTGCCCCGGCCGCAGATAGAGATGATAGGTGTTGCCGAGAATGATCTTGGCGTCGAGGTCCTTGATCAGATCGCGCGGCAGCAGGCCTTTGACGGTGGCCTGCGTCCCCACCGGCATGAAGACGGGCGTTTCGATGTCGCCATGAGCGGTATGCAAAATCCCCGCCCGCGCCCCGGTATGCGGACAGGTGGCCTGAATTTCAAAACTGAACACTGTGAACTATTGTAAGATCGACTGCGTGTGGTTACTGCTTTTTCTGCTGACCGCTCTTGCGTGGGCGCAGCCTGCCGGCGCGCCCAAGCCGGTGTTCCCTGACGACACTCAAGATCCGAAGCAGGCAGGCGGCGCCGAATTGCTGGAAGCTGTGTGTCCCGGCCATGTGGTGGCCGGGAAGGATATCGAGTGCAACGTCTGCCCAGGTCGCGGCGGGACGGATAACTGGAGCCTGCAGCGGGTTTTGCGGGGGCACTTTCTGTCTCCTAAAAGTGACGACGCTGTGCTTTCGATGGCGTGGTGCGAAGCACATGAAGAAAACTTTGGTGGCACGGTCTTGCTCAGCACGCAATCGGGGAAATGGAACATGCTGTGGTACAAGGCAGGAGTTCCAACCGACAATTGCCATCGAGCGAAGCTCCAAAGTGAACGCGAGATTCTAATCTGCCTCGGTGCTTATGGCGGGCAAGGCATGGTTGAAACCGCCCTCTACATAGAGGACTTGCTCGCGCCCCGAAAGGCCTTGTTGGCAAATGACGGAGCCTCCTTCTTCGCTGTCGGTGATAATAGCGGCGCATGCGCCTACAACGATGAAGACGAATCAAAGCCATTTTCGCTCACGCGGCAGTTCATAGAGCGAGTCGATTTTCACAATGCAACTGACGGTACGTTGCTTGAATTGTCAGTGTTCACACGCCGAGGTCAGCGAACTATGACGCCTACGCAGGTTAAGACCTGCCTCAACGGAGTCCGCGTCATTCCTCCGACCAAGCCCTACCGCGTCGATTTCAAATTCGACGGCATGCGCATGGTGCGTATTGGTGGAAGCCCAGGTGCGCCGAAGTAGACCGTATGTTCAAGGAAGACGCGCGCCATTTTGCCGGATGGCGCGCCGTATGAATAACCGAGTAGACCGTCACAGTTGCTTTCTCGAATTCGTAGACGACGCAATACGGAAATCGTCGGACCGTTGCTCGCCGGTAGTCCTGATACACAGGCGCGCTTAGCTTTGGACGGCGCCGAATCGGTATCAAGACAATCCTCGACAGAGCGGACGAATTCTTCTCCGAGACCAGAACGCTGGCTCTGGTACCACAAGTGGGCCTCAGCTATCTCTTGTTTGACTTCGAGAGTGGAACGCGTCTAGCGGCCATTCAGGCCGCGCACATGGCGCTTCACGCTCTCCCAGTCCGTGACGGAATCCGGGTTGCGCTGCAGGTTGGTCTCCCTGCGGGCGAGCTCTTTGATCTGCCAGTCGTGAATCGGCACTTCATCGGGGGTAGCCGCCAGGTCATCCCACAAGTCTTCGACCAATTGCAGCTTTTCGGCTGGGCTCAAGTCGAAGACGGAGCGAACTGGTGACTTCATAACTCGCTTCCATTGTCGCAGAGGCCTAACTCCATTTCAAGACAAACCCGCGCCACGGGCTGCTACGATGGAAGGAATCGTCTCCTTATGGCCCTGCGTTTCTACAATACCCTCACTCAAAAAGTGGAGCCCTTCGCCCCGCTGCACGACAACGTGGTGCGCATGTACACGTGCGGGCCCACGGTCTACAACTACGTCCACATCGGCAACCTGCGGACGTTCACTTTTCAGGACATCCTGCGGCGCTGGCTCGCGGCGCGTGGCTTCGAGCTGGATCACGTGATGAACATCACCGACATCGAAGACAAGATCATCCGCCACGCCGCGGCCGCGCATCAGACCATCTACGAGTACACCGCCCAATACACCGCGGCGTTCCTCGAAGACACCGCGACCCTGCGCCTGCAGCGCCCCGAACACATCGTGAAGGCCACCGATCACATCCACGATATGGTGAGCGCCATTCAGAAGCTCGAAGAGCGCGGCTACACCTATATCAGCGACGGTTCGGTTTACTACCGCATCGCCAAGTTTCCCGGATACGGCAAGCTCTCGCACAACGATTTCAGCGGTATTCGCTCGGGCGCCCGCGTCGACATGGACGAATACGATAAAGCCGACGCGCGCGACTTCGTTCTATGGAAGGCCAAGAAAGACGAAGAGCCTGCGTGGCAGACTCCGCTGGGCGAGGGCCGGCCCGGCTGGCACATCGAGTGCTCCGTGATGGCCATGAAGTATCTGGGCGAGACGCTCGACATCCACACCGGCGGCGTGGACCTGACGTTCCCGCATCACGAGAACGAAATCGCGCAATCGGAGGCCATCAGCGGCAAGCCTTTCGCGCGCTTCTGGCTGCACGCGGAACACCTCAGTATCGATGCGCAGAAGATGTCGAAGTCGCTCGGCAACTTTCACACGCTGCGCGATCTTCTTAAGGAAGGCTACACGCCGGAAGCGATTCGCTACCTGCTGGCGTCGGTGCCGTATCGCAAGAAGCTGAACTTCACCTTCGATGGATTGAAAGCCGCGGCGACTTCCATCGACCGCCTGCGCAATTACAAGCTGCGCCTGGAAACCGCCAAGTTCCCCGACGGCAGTAACCCGCGATTTGGAGTCGCGGACGCGTGCAGCTCATGCAGCCTTCGACGAGGCGCTGGATGATGACCTTAATACCGCCGAAGCGCTGGCCGCCGTATTCGAATATATTCGCGATACCAATAGCGCGATGGATGCGGGGGAGTTCCTGGCCGGCAACGCCATCGCGGCGCTGGAATTCCTGCGGCGATTCGACTCGATCTTCGACGTGCTGGAGCCGTCCGCCAAGGAAGGCGGCCTGTCGGATGCCGAGATCGACGGCCTGATCGCCGAGCGCATTGCCGCCAAGAAAGCCCGCGATTTCGCGCGTGCCGACCAGATCCGCGCCGGTCTCGCGGACCAGGGCATCATCCTCGAAGACACAAAAGAGGGGGTCCGCTGGAAGCGAGCATGAAGTTCGAAAGCAAAACCGTTCACGTAGGCGACCGCAAGAAGGCCGGCAATTTCATTCCGGTCACGACGCCGATTTATACCGCGTCGAGTTACGCCTACGAATCGATGGATCAGCTTGACCGCGTTTTCGGGCGCGAAGAACAAGGTCCCGCCTACGCGCGTTACGACAATCCGACGGTGAGCGCGCTGCAGGAATTGGTGAATGAACTCGAAGGGGGCCACGCCACGCTGGCTTGCTCCTCGGGCATGATGGCGATGCATCTGGCGGTGCTGGCGGCGCTGGTCGATCGTCCCAAGCGGGTGGTCGCGGGCCACGTGCTTTACGGCGCCACCACCAACATGTTGATGACGGTCTTCAGCGCGCTGGGCGTCGAGACCACTTTTGCCGATGCCTCCGATCTGCCGGCGTTTGAAGCCGCGATCAAAGCGGCCAAACCGGGCGCGGTGGTGATCGAATCCATCACCAATCCCTTGCTACGCGTTTGCGCGCTCGATAAGATCGCCACAATGGCTCGCGCGGTCGGGGCGCCGCTGATCGTGGACAACACTTTCGCAACTCCGATGCTGATGCGGCCGCTCGAACTCGGCGCCAGCATTGTGATCCACAGCGCAACCAAATATCTGGCGGGGCATGGCGACGTGCTCGGCGGCCTGGTGATTTCCGACGCCGAGAATTTTGAGACGTTGAACACGCTGCTGCGCACTCTCGGACCTAACCTGGGCCCCTTTGAAGCGTACTTGACGATGCGCGGCATCAAGACGCTGGCGCTGCGCATGGAGAAGCAGTGCGCCAATGCCTGCCGGCTGGCGTCGTGGCTCGCTACGCATCCCAGAATCGAGCGGGTTCATTTTCCGGGCGATCCCGTCGCATCCCGACGCTGCGAATGTGAAGCGCCTGCTGCCGCCGGATCTGTTCGGCGCGATGGTGACGATTGAACTGAAGGACGCCGGCAAAGCGGAAGTCTTCACCTTCATGGAAAAGCTGCAGATGATCGTGTGCGCCACTTCGCTCGGAGACGTGCATACGATGATGCTCTACCCGGCCATGTCCTCGCACCGTGATATTTCGCCCAAGCATCGCGAACGCGGCGGAATCCGCGACAATCTGGTGCGCATCTCGACCGGCATTGAGGCGATCGAGGACATCATCGCCGACCTGGATCAAGCACTGATCCGATAAAAATTGGGCGCGTGAGCCTGCTTTGGGACATACCATCGAAATCGCGGAGTTCCTGCTCCTAGTCGCCGCGATCGTGGGAGTGCTCGCCAGACGCCTGCGCATCCCTTATAACGTCGGCTTGGTTCTCGCCGGCATCGCTCTCGCCTTCGTGCCGTATTCAGCCGGCCTGCCGCTCACTCGCGAGCTGATCTTCGACACATTGCTCCCGCCGCTGGTGTTTGAAGCCGCTTTCCAGCTTTCCTGGAAACCACTGCGGCGCGACCTTCCGGTGATTCTGCTGCTAGCGACCGCAGGCGTTCTGCTAGCCGCGGCGCTCACCACCGTGGGAATGCATTACGCCGCTGGCTGGCCCTGGCTCGCGGCTCTGGTCTTTGGCGTACTCATCGCCGCTACCGATCCGGTGTCGGTGATCGCCGCTTTCAAGGAATGTGGAATCCACGGCCGCCTGCGCATTCTGATGGAAGCCGAGAGCCTGTTCAACGACGGAACCGCGGCGGTCGCCTTCGGCATCGCTGTTGCCTTGGCTCTCGGCCAACATTCCTCGGCGTTCGAAATCGCGCGAACTCTGGTGGTCGTCGTGGGAGGCGGCATCTTATCCGGCGCGCTGGTCGCAGGCTGTATCTTGTTGCTGGCACGGCAGCACTGAAGATCGTCTCATCGAACTCACTTTCACCACCGTCGCCGCCTATGGTTCTTTTCTGTTGGCGGAACACTTCCATCTCTCCGGAATCCTCGCCACCGTGACCGCCGCGATCATGCTTGGCAATATCGGCCCGCTAGGCGCGATCACCGCCGAAGGTCGCGGGGCAGTCGAAGCCTTCTGGGAATACGCCGCGTTCGTGGCCAACTCTCTCATCTTCCTGCTGCTGGGATTGCACCTGGCGCAACAGAAGTTTTCGCCGGTATGGCTCCCGGCCACCAGCCGCCATCGTCATCGTGATTCTCGGCCGCGCTCTCGCGGTCTATCCGATCTGCTGGCTGTTTTCGCGGTCCGCGCTGCGCGTCGAATGGGAACACCAAAATCTATTGTTTTGGGGCGGATTGCGTGGAGCACTGGCGCTCGCGCTCGCGTTGGGACTCCCTGCCGAGTTGCCGCTCCGCCGACGAGATCATTACCGTGAGTTTTGCGGTGGTCGCATCCTCCATTTTTGTGCAGGGCTTGACCATTACGCCGTTGCTGCGCAAAGTGGCCGCGCGGGAACGCGAGTTCAAAAGCTTGAGCCTTGCAGAATAGCCTAGTCGCACGACGGCCACCTGTGCTATATTGGTGTTTCATGTTCGTCGCTCGCCGCCATCATCACGGACCCCATCATCACCACGGGCATCCCATGCCGCGACGGGCTCATTCGTAATCACAAACCGATTTCAGATCGTTTCGAGAGCCCGCCGGTTGATCCTGGCGGGCTTTCTTTTTGGGGTTAAACATATGACACTCGATTTCAAAAAACTTGACGGACTGCTCCCGGCGGTGATCCAGGATCACGCAGACCGGCCGCGTCCTGATGGTCGGCTTCATGAATGAAGAGGCCTTCCGCAAGACGGTCGAGACCGGCTTCGCAACATTCTATAGCCGCTCGCGCAACAAGCTGTGGCTCAAGGGCGAAAGCTCCGGCCATCGCCTGGTGGTCAAGGATATTTCGACCGACTGCGACCTCGACACCGTGCTGGTCAAAGTGGAGGCGCTAGGTCCCGGCGTCTGCCACGAAGGCTATCAGAGCTGCTTCTTCCGCCGGCTCGAAAACGGCGAGTGGAAGGTTAGCGAGGAACGGACCTACGATCCGGCCGCGGTCTACAAATCATGAAACTCAAACTTGGAATTCCCAAAGGCAGTCTGGAGAACGCCACGGTGGATCTGTTCCGCCGCGCCGGATTCCAGATCACCACCAGCAGCCGCTCGTATTTTCCGGCGATTGACGATCCTGAAATCGAGTGCATGCTGATCCGCGCGCAGGAGATGGCGCGCTACGTCGAAGACGGCGTGCTGGATGCCGGACTCACTGGCCGCGACTGGGTGGAGGAGAACGAAGCGCACGTCGAAAACGTCGCCGACCTCATCTACGCCAAGCAGAGCTTCGGCAAAGTGCGCTGGGTGCTGGCGGTGCCGGAGGCGTCGCCCTACAAATCGGTGAAGGATCTGAAGGCAAGATCATCGCGACGGAACTGGTGGCGGCGACCAAGCGTTATCTGGAACGCAACGGCGTCACCGCGAAGGTCGAATTCAGTTGGGGCGCGACCGAGGTGAAGCCGCCGGAGCTCGCCGACGCCATCGTCGAAGTGACCGAGACCGGCTCTTCGCTGCGCGCCAACAAGCTGCGCATTATCGAGACCGTGCTTGAATCCAACACCCAGTTGATCGCCAACGTTACTTCCTGGAAGGACCCGGAAAAACGCCAGAAACTGGAAGACATGCGAGATGCTGCTCGAAGGGCGCCATCAATGCGCTGGGCAAAGTCGGCCTGATGCTCAATGTGGAGAAGGTCAACCTGGATGCGGTGCTGGCGGTGCTGCCCGCGCTCAAGCGCCCGACGATTTCGACGCTGAGCGAAGACGGCTGGCTGGCCGTGAACACCATTCTTGAAGAATCCACCGTGCGCACGATTATTCCACGGCTCAAAGCGGCGGGCGCGCAGGGCATCGTCGAATATCCGCTGAACAAAATCATAATGTGATGATTCGGATACTCACAGCTAAGGAAGCCCCGTCGCTCATCGAGCGCAAGACCGTGCGCCTCGAAGAGGCCGAGCGTATCGTCGCGCCGATTCTGGCTGCGGTGCGCGAGCGTGGCGACGCGGCGCTGCTCGAATACGCGCGCAAGTTCGACGGCTTCGAAGGCTCGAGCGTCCGCATGGAAGTTCGTGGAAACTTGCAACCGGCGTTTGCGAAAGCGGTCGAGACTGCGGCGAAGAATATCCGCGAATACGCCGAACTGCAACTGCCGCGCGAGTGGTTCACCGATTTCCCGGATGGCCGCAGGCTGGGACAGATCGTGCGCCCGCTCGACGCCATGGGCGCCTACGTTCCCGCAGGCCGCTATCCCCTGCCCTCCACGTCTGCTGATGACGGTGATCCCGGCGCAGGTGGCTGGTGTCGCGACCATCTGCGTGGCGTGCCCGAATCCCAGCCCGGAGATTATGGGCATCGCGCAATGGCTGGGTGTCACGCATATGTTCCG
Organism: Bryobacterales bacterium; assembly: GCA_963779075.1. Lineage (GTDB taxonomy): Bacteria > Acidobacteriota > Terriglobia > Bryobacterales > Bryobacteraceae > Palsa-187. Next base: position 344,937 of record CAVZWS010000001.1, on the reverse strand, counting down.
CATGGGAGGCGCGCAGGCCATCGCCGCGCTGGCGTATGGAACCGAGACGGTGCCGAAGGTCGATCGCATCGTCGGTCCCGGCAATATATATGTTGCAGCCGCCAAGAAGCTGATCGCAGGCGAAACCGGGATCGACTTCGTGGCGGGGCCGACCGAGATCGTCATCATCGCGGCCGATGGCGACCCGCGCTGGATCGCAGCGGATTTGCTGGCGCAGGCCGAGCACGATGTCGACGCGTCGGCCATCCTGCTCACCACCTCTCGAAGTCTCGCAGAGGCCGTCGCCAAAGAAGTCGACGCGCAACTCGCGACGCTGCCGACTGCCGCAGTGGCACGGCCGTCTATCGAGAATAACGGCGCGATCGTGGTGCTCGATAGCTTGGAGCAAGCCGTCGAGATGTCCAATGCGCTTGCGCCGGAGCACTTGGCGCTGCATGACGGAAGCCTGCTCGCGAAGATCCGCCACGCGGGAGCGGTCTTTGTGGGCGCGGCGAGTCCGGAGTCAGCGGGCGATTATGCTTCTGGTCCCAATCATGTGTTGCCGACTTCGGGCGCCGCGCGGCAGCGTGGTGGGCTTTCGGCCGCTGATTTCGTGAAAGTGATCGCGGTGCAAGAGCTCAGCCTTGAAGCACTCGCGAAACTGACGCCCGCTATCGCTGCGCTGGCGCGGGCTGAAGGGTTGGAAGCGCACGCACGTTCGGCCGAGGTGCGCGCCGAGGGAAGCAATGTCTAAAGGCCTGACGCCGCGCCCTGCCGTGCAGAAGATGGCGCCGTATCATCCGCCCACCGGAGGGCGGCAAGGCAAGCTGCGCTTGGATTTCAACGAGAACACTGTTGGCTGTTCGCCGAAGGTCATCGAATATCTGAAGCAAAGCCTGTCAGCGGACGCGTTAACCGTGTATCCGGAATATGTCGACGCCATGCGCGAGCTGGCTGCCTACTTCGCGGTCGCGCCCGGCGAGTTACTGCTCTCAAACGGGACCGACGAAGCCATTCAGGTGCTGATCAATACGTTTGTCGACGACGGCGATGATGTCCTGCTGCTAAAGCCGTCGTACGCGATGTACAAGTTCTACGCGGAACTAGCCGGCGCAAGCGTCCGCGAGATCGACTATGTTCCGGAAGATCTGTCGTTTCCGCTCGAAGAGTTTATCGCGGCGATTCTCCCAGCCACGAAGGCGATTCTGATTGCGAATCCCAACAACCCGACCGGCACCGGCATCAGTCTGGACGCGATCCGCCGCATTCTCGACGCCGCGCCCAACGCTGCCGTGCTGATCGACGAAGCTTATTTCGAATTCTGCGGCGTGACTGCGCTGCCATTGGTGCGCCAGTATCCGAATCTATTTGTCAGCCGGACGTTCTCGAAAGTCTTCGGGATGGCCGCGATGCGCTGCGGTTGTCTGTTTTCATCAGTCGAGAATGTTCGCTGGATGCACAAGGCGCAATCGCCTTATAGCGTGAATATGCTGGCGGCGCTGGCGGCGCGCGCGGCGATACAAGATCGCGAATATGTCGCGAACTATGTAAAGGAAGTGCTGGCGGCGCGCGAGATGGTTTACGAAGGATTACGCAAGTTGGGCATCCCGTTCTATTTCAGCCAGGCGAATTTTGTGCTGTTCCGCGCAGGAGACCGCGCCGTTTCCTATTCGTGATGCGTTGCGCGATCGCGGCGTCCTGGTACGCGACCGCAGTTACGAAATTCCCGGGTGCGTGAGAGTCACTATCGGCAGCCGCGCGCAGATCGAGCGCTTCCTCGGCGAACTGGAGGACTTGTGGACTCGGTAATCGTGTTTGACATGGACGGCGTTCTGGCGGAGGTGACCGAGTCCTATCGTGAGTCCATCGTTGAGACGGTGAGATTTTTTACGGGCAAGACGGTGAGCCGCGACGCTATCCAGGATTACAAGAACCAGGGCGGCTGGAACAACGATTGGGCGCTATCGCAGAAGATCGCGGCGGACTTCGGGATGCATATCGATTACGACACTGTGATCGAGAAGTTCAACGAATATTTTCTGGGCGAGAACGGTGACGGCCTGGTAACTCGTGAAAGCTGGTTCCCGCAACCGGGCCTACTCGAACGCTTGGGTGAGTGCTACGGGTTGTCCTTATTCACCGGCCGCCTGCGCTATGAGGCCGATATAACACTGCGGCGCTTTGCTCCGTGCGTGAAGTTCGATCCTATGATTTGCGCCGATGACGTGAGCGCCGCGAAACCGGCGCCCGAGGGGCTGCTGACGATCCAACGGCGGAAACCCGACGCGAAACTGTGGTACGTCGGCGACACCGTGGACGATGCGCGCTGCGCCCGCGCGGCCGCAGTGCCGTTCATTGGAATCGCGGCGCATACGCATACCAAGCGCGATGAGTTGATTCGGCTGTTTCAACGGGAGAATGCGGTGGCGATTCTCGAAAACATCAATGAGATTGAGGGAGCGCTATGAAAATCCGCAAGGCGACGGTCGAGCGCATCACGAAAGAAACGCAGATCCGCGGAAGCCTCATTATCGACGGTCAGGGAACCTATCAGGTCTCAACCGGCATCCGTTTCTTCGATCACATGCTGGAGTTGTTCGCGAAACATGGTGGCTTTGATCTAAAGCTGAAAGCTACGGGTGACCTGGATGTCGACCAGCATCACACGGTCGAAGACGTCGGCATCGCTCTCGGGCAGTTATTCGCGAAGGCGCTCGGGGACCGCAAGGGAATCAATCGCGCGGGCTACTTCGTGCTACCGATGGACGAGACGCTGGCGGTGGTGGCGGTGGATCTCGGCGGGCGCCCGGCGCTGGTGTATCAGGACAGCGTGCGGGTCCGACTCGTGGGGGATCTGCAGACCGAACTGGTCGAAGACTTCTTTGGCGGATTCGTGAATCATGCGGGCGCGAATCTGCACGCGAAGGTTTTATATGGACGGTCGAATCATCACAAGATTGAAGCGATCTTTAAGTGCTTCGCACGGGCCATGCGGTATGCGTGTTCGACAGATCAGCGCTTGAAAGATCAGTTGCCATCGACGAAAGGCCTGCTTTGATTTCGATTTTCGACTACGGCGCCGGAAACTTGCGCTCAGTGCAAAATACTCTGGGCGCGATCGGTGCGGAATACGAGCTGATTCGCGACGCGGCGGGCATTCGCAAAGCCACCAAGCTCATTCTGCCGGGCGTCGGCCACTATGGGCAGATGATGCGCGCGCTGGATGAACTCGATGTGCGCGGGGCGCTGGTCGAAAGTATCCGCGGCGGCGTTCCGTTCCTCGGAATCTGTCTGGGGCTGCAGGCGCTGTTTACGTCGGGTGAGGAAGCTCCAGAGGAGCGCGGCCTGGGAATCTATCCCGGCGAGGTCAAGCGTTTTCAGGGCGACATGCGCATCCCGCACATGGGCTGGAATCAACTGGAGCGCGTGCGCGAGTCGAAACTGCTGCGCGATACCGGCGACAAACCGTACGTCTATTTCGCGCACAGCTACTATGCCCCGGTGGTCCCGGCGACAGCGGCGATCTGCGAGTATTCGGTTCCATATACGGCCGTGCTGGAGCAGGACAATGTCTGCGGCGTGCAGTTTCATCCTGAGAAGTCGGGCGACCTGGGATTGAAGATCGTGCGCAATTTCGTGGAGAGTTAGGCGTGCTCGCAAAAAGAATCATTCCGTGTCTGGACGTGACTGGCGGGCGCGTGGTCAAGGGCGTGAACTTCGTCAACCTGCGCGATGCCGGCGATCCGGTGGAGCTCGCCGCGCGTTATAACCAGCAGGGCGCGGACGAACTGGTGTTTCTGGACATCACGGCGTCGAGCGATGACCGCGACACCATGGTTGACGTCGTGGCGCGCACCGCGCGTGAGGTCTTCATTCCGTTGACGGTCGGAGGCGGCATTCGAACCGTGGACGATGCGCGCAAGATTCTGCACGCCGGCGCGGACAAGGTCAGCGTCAACACGGCGGCGGTGCGGCGTCCGGAATTGATCGGCGAACTGTCGCAGGAGTTCGGCGCGCAGGCGGTGGTGCTGGCAATTGACGCTCGCAGGCGCGCCGATAGCGGGTGGAATGTGTTCACCAAAGGCGGCCGTCATGACGAAGGGATCGACGCCGTTGAATGGGCCGCGCGCGGCGAGGCGTTGGGCGCGGGCGAAATCCTGCTCACATCGATGGACACCGATGGCGTGCAGACCGGGTTCGATTGTGCGCTCACCACGGCGGTGCGTGAGGCTACGCACATTCCGGTGATCGCATCAGGGGGCGCCGGTAAACCGGAGGATTTTGTCGAGGTGCTCGCGGGCTGTGCCGGAGCCGACGCGGCGCTGGCGGCATCGGTATTTCACTACGGGACGTACACGGTGGGTGACCTTAAAACATTTCTGGCTCGAGCATGGAGTTGAGGTGCGCCGGTGATTCTTCCCTGCATCGACCTGATGGACGGCAAGGTAGTGCAACTGATCCAGGGGCGCGATAAAGTGCTGGAGGGCGACGCTCCGCTCGAAATGCTGCGGCGGTTCGCGGCGTTCCCTGAAATCCAGGTGATCGATCTCGATGCGGCGATGGGTCGCGGCGAGAACTCGGCGCTGGTCGAGTTACTGGCATCCCGCGCAAAGTGCCGTATCGGCGGCGGCGTGCGCACGGCGGATCGCGCGCGGCGGCTGCTGGAGCAAGGGGCGTATCGAATTGTCGTCGGCACTGCGGCATTCACTCCGGTGATCGAAGAGATTGCGGCGGCGGTGGGGCCGGAGCGGATTCTGATTGCACTCGATTCGAAACACGGAAAGATCGTGGTCAAGGGCTGGCAGGAGGCGACCGACTTCACGGCCGAGGAAGTAATTCAGCGGCTGGAGCCCTTCTGCGGCGGCTTCCTGTGCACCTATGTGGACAAAGAGGGCATGATGCAGGGGACGGACCTCGACTGGTTCCGGCGTCTGCGCGCGGCTACGCAGCACGAGATCACGGCGGCCGGCGGCATCACGACGATGGAAGAAATCCGCGCGCTGCAGGCGATGAACGTCCACGCCGCGCTGGGCATGGCCATCTACACGGGCCGGCTTGATCTGCAGGAGTTGGCGGCGCTGGGAGACTGACTCGTGTACTCGATTCGACTCGCCACGCTGGGGGACGCCGGAACCATCGCCGGGCATCGGTACCGGATGTTCCTCGATATCGGCAATCACGATCGGCAGAAACTGGACGGGATGATGGTGGAGTTCAGGCCATGGCTGGAATCGAGGATGGCTTCCGGCGAGTATCTAGGCTGGCTGGCGATGGCTGCCGATGGATCGGTGGTCGCGGGTTTAGGGCTATGGCTTATGGATTGGCCTCCGCATGTGCTCGGCGGCGGCTCGCGGCGCGGCAATATTGTCAATGTGTACACGGAAGCAGCGCATCGCAGGCGAGGGCTGGCGCGACTTCTGATGAATGCGGCCCTGGTCTGGTGCCGTGCGAATCGCATAGACGTAGTTATCCTGCATGCCAGTAAAGAAGGACGCCACCTCTACGAATCGGTGGGCTTCCAACCAACTAACGAAATGCGCTTGGTGCTGGATTGACGCTTGCTACGCTTACTCTGAACTTTGCCAGTTCGTTTCCTTTTACCTCAATTACTAATGGGCGCGCCCTAAGCCGGCATTAACCCCTGAGACCACATCCCGTGGCCCACGACCCGTACGGCCGTTACCGAGGGGGACGGAGTTCGCGGTGACTCCGCGACCTCCCACTGATCTTGCAACGACGGGGGAGCTCGAGACTCCCGCACACTTGCGGCCGGGCTCCCCAGTGGGCGGACCCGACTCTCACGTCCATACGCTACGCGGCGGTTGGCGCGAGAGGCGTGCGTCGAACTGCGATGTGAAGCAGACGCGGGAGATCGAGGCGCGGGCGGCCGCGTGACTGCACATCTTACATATGTTCGTCGAGCATGGCCGCGAAACTCTTCCAGGATTTCTTGAGCGCGTGGACCCGGTTGCCGCTGGGCCACCATTCGACGCTTCCCCGCCCCATGAAGAGGGTCCCGAGAAGGTCGTCGCCGGTGCGGATTTCGAGGGTCATGGAATTGCTGCTATTGCGCTTGGTCAGCTCGACGGAGTTGGGCAGACTTGCGGTTACCTGGGTGCGGGTTACGCGGCGCTTTCTAGCCATGCCGTGAATCGTATCACGGGCTCTACTTTCGCGGCGCGAATAAGATGGAGACCGGCGTTGGAACCGCCACGGGATCGCCAACGGGAGCGAGCTTTCCGGTATTCTCGTCGATGCGGAAGACGGCGATGGTGGACGAATCCTGATTCGCTGCCAGCAGGAATTTGCCGCTCGGATCGATGGCGAAATTGCGCGGCGTCTTGCCTCTGGTGGGCTGGTGTCCGGATGCCGTCAGCTTGCCATCCGCGCCGATGGCGAACATCGCGATGCTATCGTGGCCGCGGTTGGAGGTGTAGAGAAACTTTCCGGTGGGATGCACTGCGATCTCCGCACCGCTCTTGGGGCCGGTATATCCGGTGGGCAGCGCAGAGAGAGTATCCGTGCTTTCGAGCGCACCTTTGCTTGCCTCCCAGCGGAAGGTGGTGACTGTATCCTTCAGCTCGCTGAGCACGTAGAGCAGTTTTCCATCGCGCGAGAATGCGATGTGGCGCGGGCCGGAGCCGGGCGGCAGGATTCCGCCGGGAGGAACGTTCAGCATTAATTTGCCCGAGCGTTCGTCAAAGCGGTAGACGAACACACGGTCGCCGCCGAGATCGGCAACGAGGAGAAAACGATTGTCGGGCGACAGAACCACCATATGCGCGTGCGGCTCTTTTTGGCGCGGCTCCACGCTGGTCAGTGTGTGTTGAAAGAAACTCGAAGCCTCGCCCAGCGCGCCGTTGGCCTGAATGGGAAACGCCGCGATGCTTCCGCCGGCATAGTTGGCGGCAAATAACCAGTGTCCGGTGCGATCGACTGCGACGTGGCACGGACCCGCGCCGCGCGAAGACACGATGTTGATCAACTTAAGTTTGCTGCCATCCACCGCGAAGGCGCTGACGGTGCCGGGCGCGTTGGCGGGACCGGAAGGATGTTCATTCGCCGCGTACAGGTAGCGGCCGGCGGGGTGCATCGCCAGGAATGAAGGGCTTTCCGATTCGGCGGCGAGCGTAGGCACCGAGAGCTTGCCGGACGTCTCGTCGAATTGCAGGCTGTAGATGCCCTTGCTCTGAGCGTTGGTGTACGTGCCGACGAACACGGTTACGTCCGCGGCGGACGCTGTGGCCGCGAGAAGCAGAGAAGCATAAAGGAGCCGCATGATTTGGCCGATGAGAGATAGACGGATGCAAAATCCCATTGAGTCATGATACTGCACGCGAAGCTTTCGAAGAGCTTGGCTAACTCGCTCAATTCAGGATGCTTGTGATTTTGAAGCAACAGCGGGCGCAAGAAATGCATCCAAACAAGCAGTAGTCCCACGAACGGGAATCCCACGGCCGGCAACGTCTGCCGCTTTCCTTAAAACAATTAGTAGACGAATTGTCACGTTACATCGCTACTCTATCCATAGAACGAGGAGACGGACAAATGTTACAGGACAAAGAACCAAGTTTGAAGCAGTACCTGCTGATCAGTGATTTCGACCAGACCTTAAGCTTTCACGATTCGGGATTGGTGCTGAGCGAGATGCTGGGCATATCCGGATTTCTGGCCAAGATCAATGGGTTGTCGCAGATTCACCTGGTCCAGCAAGGCGGTGAGCTGGCTTACCTGCTGCAGCACGATCCGGAATTCCGGCGCGTGCGGAAACATCATCTGATCGAGGCGGGCAAGCGCATTCGTCTGAAGCAGAACATTCATCTGTTGTCGCGCATGCTCGCCGATTTGGACGGGCACCATTTTTCCTATTACGTAGTTTCGGCGGCGCCGGAAGAAGTGATCAAGTCGGCACTGGCGGGAATTGTGCCGGAAGATCATATTTTTGGAACTCGCTTCCGGTATGACGAAGCGACGGGCGAGATCGAGTCGATCGTCCGTGTTCCGGCGGGCTACGGCAAAGTCGCGGTGCTGGAAGAGCTGCGCTCGCAGCTTCCGATTGGCCACAATCGAATCGTGTATGTCGGCGACGGGAGCTCCGATGTTCACGTGATGCTGCATGTGAACCGTCTGGATGGGCTGACCATCGCGGTATCGGAGAACAAATACATCACGCAGATTGCGCGGCGAACCATCCTGAGCGATGACGCCTTAAGCGTGCTAATTCCGATTCTGGAAGATATTCTGGGATGGGATTCCACGCGGATACGCACATTATTCGAGTCGCACGGATTGCTATTGCAGGAGTGGGATAAGGTCCGCACCGATTCTCTGCGAATTTCGAGCGTGAGCTCGCCTGCGGCTGGCACAGAGGCGGGAGTCCAATGAGTGTCAGTTGGATTGGCTGGGTGGCGACGGCGGTATTCGCGAGTTCGTATCTATTCAAGCATCCCGTCGCGCTGCGCCGGGTGCAGGGCGGAGCGGCAATTCTGTGGGTGATCTATGGAGTGGTGATTCACGCATTGCCGGTGGTCGTCGCCAATCTGTTGGTGGCCTCGATGGCGCTCTATTCTGCGAGCCGCCGGGGGCTTGGAGCTACCAAGTAGAATCGGCCTATACTGCCTGTATGCGGTTTCTGCTCGCGTTTTTGTTGCTGGCTCCTGCCGCGCACTCCCAAGCCGTTCCTTACGACGTAGTCATTCGCAACGGTCACATCATCGACGGCACGGGATCGCCGTGGTACTCGGGGAATATCGCGATTCGCGGAGGAAGAATCGCCGCGCTAGGAAAACTCGATGGGGCTTCTGCGAAACGTACCATCGACGCGCGTGGGATGGTGGTGGCACCGGGATTCATCGACACGTTGGGGCAATCGGAATTGACGATTCTGGTGGACCCGCGCCTTCCCTCCAAGATTTATCAGGGCATCACCACCGAGATCACTGGCGAAGGCAGCACGATCGCACCCGATCACCGATGACCTGGTGAAGTCGGATCGCGTCACGTATGAGCATTATGGAATTCAACCTACCTGGCGAACTCTGCGCGAGTATTTTGCGAGGCTGCGCAAGCAAGGGATGGGGATCAATCTGGCGACGTATGTCGGGGCAACGCAAGTCCGGCGGGTGGTGATTGGCGACGACAACCGCGCGCCGACGGCTGCCGAACTCGAACGCATGAAAGCCCTGGTGCGCGAAGCCATGCACGACGGGGCGGTGGGGGTATCGACGTCGCTCCAATATGCGCCGGCGATGTACGCGAAAACGGAGGAGCTGATCGCGCTGGCAGCCGAGGCGGGCAAGCTGGGTGGAATCTATGCCTCCCATATTCGGGACGAGGGCGATGGTGTTCTGCCCGCGCTCGACGAGGCGATTCAGATTGGGCGCGAAGGTCATCTTCCGGTGGAGATCTGGCACCTGAAGGCCGCCGGTAAAGCCAACTGGGGACGAATGCCGGAGATCGTGGCTCGCATCGAGCAGGCGCGGAAATCGGGAGTGGATATCGGCGCGGATACCTACGCCTACACCGCCAGCTTCAATACTTTTTCGGCTATCATTCCGCCGTGGGCACATGACGGCGGCGACCGGAGTCTGATCGAGCGGCTGAAGGACCCGGCCGCGCGCGCGCGGATTCGCAAAGAGATGGAGAGCACGACCGGCGATTGGAATAACGAATGGCAGCAGGTGACAGGGCCGGGCTCGATTATCATCGGCGCCGTGCAGAACCCGAAGCTGCTGCCGATTCAAGGCAAGACCATCGCGGAAATCGCGAAGCTGTGGGGCAAGGATCCGATCGATACCGTGTTCGATCTGCTGATTGAGGACTCGGCGTTCACCTCCGTGGCAATGTTCACGATGGCGGAGCCGGATGTCGAGCTGGCGCTGCGGCAGCCGTGGGTTTCAATATGCAACGACTCGCAGGGCGCGGCGCCAGACGGCCTCCTGGGGAAAGAGCATCCGCATCCACGGGCTTACGGAACCTTTCCGCATGTACTGCGAAAGTATGTGCGCGAAGACAAGACGCTCACACTCGAAGATGCCATCCGCAAATTCAGCGCTCTCTCGGCGCAGAAGATGCGGATGGCGGACCGCGGTGTTTTGAAGCAAGGGATGTGGGCCGATATCGTGGTCTTCGATCCGGACACGATTCGCGACGTTGCCACCTTCGACAATCCCAACCAGCTTTCCGACGGAATGCATTTCGTGCTGGTGAATGGCGTGCCGGTGATCGATGAGGGCAAGATGACCAACGCGCTGCCGGGCAAAGTGGTACTGGGACCTGCGGCACGACCTGAAGTACGACAGGGTGCACAATAGTACGTGATGCCGCGTAAATTTGCGTACCTATTCGTCATTGCGTCCGCGCTGTATGCGGATCCGTTGACGTGCACGGTGGCCCACTACAAAGCGTCGCCGGGCCTGATCGCCGTGGTTGTGGATAACGCCGCGACCGTCACTTGGGATGGAGACAACCATCAGGAACTACGGCTCCGGCTGACGATTAATAGCGGCACTCCGACCATTCAGGAGCTAGATATTAAACGCCAGGGCGGAACGTGGACCACTCTGCTGAGCCACGCCACGCCCGATTTTCGAGTGGTGTCGGGTCTGCGGCGGATCACCAATCAGCAGCTCGATCCGCTGGCAGGGCTGGGTGTGAAGATCACGCAAGAAGTGGTCGACCGGGAAAAGTGGGAGGCGTTCTGGGATGCGCCTTTGAACATTCCTGGAGGCGAATCGGCGCACAATAATACGACTCCGCCGCAGCGGGGCGTTCTCAATCAGCCGGGGCTGCCGCGCAAGCCGGAGGAGGTCAGACGGGATGCGGCGGTGTATCATGCGCAAAGCTGCGAGATCGCGACCAACGGCGCGCGCATCGAGGTGTCGTTCCCCGGAGTGCAACTCGGCGTGTTCGCCGGACGCCTGCAATACACGGTGTATAAGGGAACCAACCTGATTCGTCAAGAAATCATTGCGAAGACCGCCGAACCGTCGGTGGCCTATAAGTATGACGCCGGCGTTAAGGGAGTGGATCTGCAACCGGCGACGAAAATAGCCTGGCGCGATCTCAAAAATTCGTCGCAGGAACACGGCTTAGGTGACACGGTCGCCGCTGACATCGTCACGGTGAAGGCGAACAATCGCCTGCTGGCTGCCGAAGTGCCCGGTGGGTCGATCGCGACATTTCCGCCGCCACACACCTATTTCTGGGCGCGCGAGGTCGATTACAACTTGGGCTACAACTGGTACCGCAAGGACAGCAAGAAGTCCTACTCATTCGGCATCCGACAAGCCGAGCGCGAAGAAAGCGTGGCGCAGGAAGATCGCGGCTCCGAGGATCGCAGTCAGAACTTCGCGCTGCTGAGCGCGCGTCCCGGAACGTGGCAGCGGATGCCGGTGTATTTCTACGTGAGTTCGGAGGCGGCTCCCCGCGCCATTGATTTGGCTCTTGCGTTCACGCGCGGAGATCGCTTCAAGCCGCTGCCGGGGTATCAGGTCATGGCGACGCACTTTCACATGGGCCTGGTCAGGCGCGCGCGGCAAGCGGGCGGACCGGGCGCGAAAGTTCCCGATCTGGAAGTGATGAAGGCGGCGGGTATCAAGATTGTCGCTCCGATTGACGGAGGGGGCTATGTTCCAGGCTCAGCCGGAGTGGACGATCCGAAATGGTTTCAGTGGACTCGCGGATTGGGCGCGGCTTTAGGCGGCGATACAGGACCGAGCGAGGGCGAGGAGGAACGCGGCAGCGGCGCAAGCAAGGGCAAGGCGAGCGCCGATTCTTTCCAGGCGATGGCGAATTATTACGAGACCGCGCGGTTGCAGTCGAATCGAGACTTCGTGGTCATGCCGAACGCGGAAATGATGCGCGGCGACGTCTCGCGGGCGCTGGGCGGACATTCGGATGTGTTGGTATCGCACCCAACCTTCTGGTCTCAAGGGCGCGCCTCGGGACAGCCGCTGGTTGAGAGCGATCCCGAGCACGGCAAGATCTATCATCTGGGCAACACCGCCGACATGATGGAAATGGCGCATCGCGAAAACATGCTGATCTACATGCCGCATCCGCACTCCAAAGGGTCGGCGGGTTTTCCGGATGGCATTAAAGACACGCCTCACTTTCTGGACGCGAACTATCGCGGGATTGGATTTCGCTGGGGCATGGGGCTGGATGGATCGGAACAACGGTTATGCGAATACCGGTGCCTGCCGCTGCTAGATGATATGAACAACTGGGTGGCCGACAAGCCGACGCCGCCCAAATACATCCAAGCCATCTCGGAAGTTTATGAGCAGGGAGATGGCGACGATGTCTACGCGAACAATCCCGTCAACTACGTGAAGATTGACACGCTGCCGCCGCCGGGAGAGTGGGGTCCGATCGTGAACGCGATGGCGCGCGGCGAGTACTTTGTGACGTCGGGCGAAGTGTTGATTTCTTCCTATTCAGTCGAAGGTGCGGGCGGCCATCGGACTATTGTGGCGGACGTGCAGTGGACGTTTCCGCTGGAGTTCGTCGAAGTGGTCTGGGGCGACGGGCAGCACACGGACCGGCAGATCATCTCCGCCACCGGCCTCCCCGCCTTCGGGAGCCACCGCTTTCAGATTCCGTTTACGGCGGTCGGCAAAAAGTGGGTGCGCTTCGCCGCCTGGGATTCAGCCGGAAACGGCGCCATGGTGCAGCCCATCAAGCTTGCGGGGGCTGGTGCTACCACGAGCGCGGCGCAGTAGACAGCCCGCGCTTACAGAGAGCACGTATCGCCGCATGGCCTATCGAACCTATTCACTGCTGGGCGTTTTTGTATTACTGCGCGCGTTTGGAAATTTGTCGCTGGCCTGGGGCACCAAGCATTTTCCCGAAACACTGGCGGCGAATCCGCTGGTCTATTTGCGGGCAATGGTGAGCCCATTGGTTACTGTGGGCATTGCGATGCTGATTCTGGCGATGCTGCTGCGCATGGCGGTGCTGGGCGTGGCGGATTTGAGCTTCGTCTTGCCGCTCACCGCGGTCGGATACGTGTTCGCCGCCCTGCTGGGAAAGTTTATTCTTCACGAGGACGTGACTCCGGAGCGGTGGGCGGGGACGGCGCTGATCTTCATTGGAGTGGCGCTGGTGGGTTCGACGCCGCAAGATACCACATCGGATATCGCCAAGGGGCGGGGCGAATCGAAATGACCTGGTTGTTGTTGTCGATTGTGATCGCGGCGACGGCCGCCAGCGATCTACTGCAGAGCTACGAGATGAAACGGCTGGAGCCGCAGCCGGTGGATGGGCGCGGACTCGCGAGTTTGCTCAAGACTATCGCGCGGCGGCGCTATCTGATTCTTTCCATCGCGTGCCTGGCGGTTTCGTTCTTCAGCTTTATGGCTCTGGTTCAGACCGCGCCGTTGAGCTTCGCAGTGCCGGCTTCGGCCGGGAGTTTTATCGTCGAGACTATCCTGGCGAAGTTCGTATTGAAGGAACAGGTCGGCGCGAGGCGAGCCGCCGGGGCACTCGTGGTATTGGCCGGCATTGTGCTGCTGGCGCGCTAGATTGCAAGCGGGGTTACGCGGCCGCCCGGTGGTCTTGCGGCGACGGGGCAACCGGAACCAATTGGCCTTCGCGAATGTAATAGTCGGCCCCGCGCCAGCGAATGCTGTTGCGCGAAAAGCTGACCAGCCAGATGGCGCACGCCACCGCGTCCCAGAGCGGAATCAGCCAGACGTTTTTCAGAGAGCCCGGCTGATTCAGACCCCAACCGGCGATGATCGCGGTCATCACGACCCGCAAAAGCAGATACGCACCGAGAAAGCCCGTTATTACCGGCGCGGTGGGATGAGACGCAATCGCAGCCAGGGTCCAGGCAAGCCCGAGTGTGAAGATCAAACCGAAGTGGCCGGCGGGGCGCAGATTGCGCATCACCACGATCCAGCGCAAGCGCTTGTGCAGCAGCTCGCGAAACGATCCATAGTCGGCGACGGTTTGGATCGTGTAAGGCAGCAGGACCACCTCATAGTCTTGTTCGGCAATTAAGCGGCCGACGAGCAGGTCATCGGCGGGACGGTTTTCAATCGCGGCATAGCCGCCGAATGCGGCGAGGCGGGTTCGCGTGGTGGCGATGGTGGGGCCCAACGCAAACTTGATTCCGTCCAACTGCCAGGCAACCAGGATGCCGGGATAAAAATCTGACATCATGCCGACGTTCTGCAGACGATCGGTGAAGGATTTATCCTCCACCGAGACATAAAAACAAGTTACAGCCCCTACGTTGGGACGAGCCAGCGGCGCGGTGACCTGGCGCAGGTAGTCGGGCCGGACGCGGACGTCACTGTCGCTGATCACCACGAATTCATGCTGCGCCTCGCTTACCAGACGCGCCAGCTTGGCAACCTTGTCATTGGTTGCGATGCGGCCCGAGCCATAGAGTATGCGAATCGTCCGTTCCGGAAAATTCCGGCGCAGCCGCTCGACGATCGGCAGCACGGTCTGGTCGTCAGGATCGACACACAGGAGAATCTCGTATTGCGGATAGTCCTGGCGGCAAAAGCTGGCGAGGTTTTCGTAGGCGCCGGGGTCTTGGCCCCGCATCGGTTTTAGGATGCTGACCGGGGGAAAGAAAGCCGGACGCTGCACGGCGGAACGTTTGGCGGCGCGAAAATATCGCCACGAACTAAAGATGACGATCAGATAATAGATGAACGGAATCGCTGCCACTCCAAGAAACCAGTACGACGAAAGGATGGAGAGTATCTTCATTGGCCGACGCTCCTGGCTAGCGTTGGATTGTAGAGAATCTGCGCCTAAACGGCGCTTTCACCCGAAGAGACGGCAGCCAGCGAACGCACTCCTTGACGCCGCTGGTTGCGCGGATTACGCCATTCCACCTGCGGCAGGAACAGCGAGGAATCGATGCGGTCATTGTATTTGATCGCGATGTTCATAAGCGAATCGAGCAGCGAATCGGAAAGATGGTGGGGTTGCAAGCCGAGATCGATCAGCTTGGAATGTTTGGCATTGTAATAGTGCGACTCGGACTCGACGCGAGGGGGCGGCAAGAAGTCGATTTCGACCGGCATGCCCATCTTGCGCGCCGCAGCTTGCACCATGCGCGCCAGCTCCAGCACCGAAAACTGCTCGGTGAATTGGTTGTACACGCGGCATTCGCCGCGTGCCGCCGGATTCATGCAGGAAAGCTCGATGCACCGCACCGTGTCGCGAATATCCAGAAAACCGCGCGTCTGCCCGCCCTTGCCGTAGACTGTGAGCGGGTGTCCCACGGCTGCCTGGGCGCAGAAGCGATTCAGGACCGTGCCGAATACTTCGTCGTAATCGAAACGGTTGATGAGCGCCTCGTCGAGCTCCACTTCGTCGGTCAAGGTTCCGTACACCACGCCCTGATTGAGATCGGTCGCGCGCAGATTCCAGATCTTGCAAGCGAACAGGATGTTGTGGCTGTCGTGAACCTTGGACAAATGATAAAAAGAAGGCGGCTGCTTGGGAAACGGGAGCACATCCTTGCGGCCGTTGTGTTCGATCTGGATGTAGCCTTCCTCGATGTCGATATTCGGGGTCCCGTACTCGCCCATAGTTCCGAGCTTGATCAGGTGACAGTCGGGCCGCAGCTCGCGGATGGCGAAGAGCAGATTCAAAGTGCCGACGACGTTGTTGACCTGGGTCGAAACCGCATGCTTGCGGTCGATCATCGAGTACGGCGCGGACCTCTGCTCGGCGAAATGGATCACGGCATCGGGTTGGCTGGTTTGGATTGCGGACGCGAGGAAGTCGTAGTCGGTCACATCACCGACCAGCAGTTCGATGTTCTTGCCAGTGAGATCGCCCCAGGCCTTTAGCCGTTCGGCAAGTGGCCGGATTGGTGTCAGGGTCTGAACGCCGAGTTCATGGTCCCACTGCCGCCGCACGAAGTTGTCTACAGTGGATACTTTATGCCCTTTGGCAGACAAGTATAAAGCCGTCGCCCAACCACAGTAGCCATCCCCACCCAGCACAAGAATGTTCATGAAAGTTTTCTATCCTCCACATGTCCGGCATTTAGTGTTTGATGCATAGGACCCCCGCGAAACTGTTCTTTCATAGACGATTCTATGAGCGCTAAGATTACAGGCGCATCCTCCAGAAACTGTAACTTCTTTAATAATTCTTCCGCCACGCTCGGAATGGCGCACCGAGTGGCGTCCGGTTTGAAGCGGGCGATACTGCCTTTTGGCGCTTGATGCTTCTCTCTATTCTCGCGATGATTACGCAGGGATACTTGTGTCTCCGCTCGATGCGAAATTGCAAGGCATTTATGCGCCGGGCTAGGAATATTTTTCCGATTTCTTCAAATTGATTCGGCCAAGGCGCCGCCAATATGCATCGATCACTGGTTCGTGACGGCAGGATGCGCGCCGGCGGCGCTTGGGTCAATCGGCGGAACGAGCGCCGGCGAGTCAATTTCTGGTGATTGCAGAAACCGGGCGATGATTCCGGGTTCCGCTTCGGAATTCGCATTGCCGACGATACTGCGCGGATTAAAGTGGCCGCCCTGTATCCAGGCGACCACCAGGCTTCCGCCAAAATAGGGATGCATGAACGCCAGAGGGGCGAGCGGCAAAATGTATTTCTTAGACTTGACCAAGGCTTCCAGCACCCCCCGCACCGGGCGGCTGCGTTCCACCGTTCCCGGGACCTGGGGGATTTCGAAACCCGACAGCTGCAGGGCGGGATGCCGCTTGGCATAGCGCGCCAGAGACTTGACCGCCTGTTTAGGAGTCATGATGCCCGCGTCGGCGAATAAGCTGCGATGAACGGCCTTCGGATAGTAGAAATTAATAGCCTCCCGCACGAAATCGGCGCAATTGTGAGACAGGAGACGGAAGCTGGTCTTGTTCACCTCGGAATTCAACATTTGGATAAACTTCGTCGTCCTGATCTTCGGAAGTGCGAATTTCATAGGTATAAATGGTCCGGTCATAGGCGGCGCCGACCAGTTGAATCCAATCTCCCTCGGGCGCCATTCCATCGCTGGTATCCGGCACCATCTTTGTGAGGTGCCGCCGCCGATAGTTGTCGCGCAGGGATGAGACATCGCCATCTCCAACTTCCTGCGGAATTTGTTCGGCTCGATCCACGGCGTATAGGTACGGGATCACGGGAATCGCGACCCAGTCATATCCTCCGACGCGATGATAGCGGCTGATTACGGCTCCCAGTTCTCCCTGGTTGCAGCGGCGCAAGGAAACGGGAGAGGCGGCACACACTCGCGAGAGATAGATTGCCGCGTGTCCGGTGGGAGTCATGCCGCCGAATTGACCAAATGGCTCTTCGAGCAAAAGCGCCAAGTCCGCGCGCGCGGCCGAGGTCCCCAGCCATAAACCGATGAGTAAAATTCCCGAACGCCTTCGATTCATGCTTATGCCTCCACCCAAACGGGCGTGGGAGAGGCTCACACAGCCTAAAACATTTAGAGGGAAGCGAAATGGAAAAGGTTTCAACGCGGATAGTGTTTTAGCGGACGACCCGTCGGCGCAGCCCTAAGAGGCTGCTGAAAAACTCGCCGCCCATGCTACGAAAACGACAGGTCATGGACCTCTCCCACGAAAGGATCAGCGGGTTGCCAAGCGCGGTGGGACCGGTCCATGACCGGTCAGTGAGTTTTTCAGCAACCTCCTAAGCGCCGAAGAACCGTAACCGGCTTCAGCTTGAGACACTTCATCGGTTATAATGTGAACTCCAGTCCAAGCAGACGGAAGGACCCTGTTTTGTCCGCACGACGCGGTACTAGGGCGGACGCTTTCACCACGCCAATCAGCCGCGGCCGGCCTCCTGTTTTCCGGCCGTGAGCGCCGAGTGGCCTCGAGCGGACCGTAAAGAGGAGGTCCTTAAATGCGGTTTGATGCTTATCAAACCCAAGGGTTCCGGGATGAGATGTTCGACGATGCGGGAGTGGTGCGTCCCGAGGCGCGCCTGTTGCTGGACACCATCGAATCTCTGGAAGAAGGGCAACTGCTGCAGTGCCAGCGAGCGGCCGAGCGCCTGCTGCTGCAGATGGGGATCACCTTCAACGTTTATGGAGACTCCGCCGGCGCCGAGCGCATTTTCCCTTTCGATCTGATTCCACGCATCGTGCGCGCCGAGGAGTGGGAGTGGATCGAGCGCGGCCTCAAACAGCGCATTCACGCGCTCAACGAGTTCATCGACGACATCTACCACGATCAAAAAATCCTGAAGGACAAGATCATTCCGGAAGAGGTCATCTACTCGGCCACTTTTTACCGCCCGCAGTGCGCCGGCATCAATCCGCCGCGGCGGATCTGGTGCCACATTACGGGCACCGACCTGGTGCGCCACAGCGACGGCAATATCTACGTGCTAGAAGATAACCTGCGCGTGCCTTCAGGCGTATCGTACGTGCTCGAAAACCGCGATCTGATGAAGCGCACTTTCCCGCAGGTGTTTGAAGGCTTGCGAGTGCGTCCGGTGGACGACTATCCCAGCAATCTGCTGGAGATGCTGGAATCGATCGCGCCGCCGGGAGCCGCCGACAAGCCAACCGTGGTCCTGCTGACGCCGGGCATGTACAATTCCGCCTACTTCGAACACAGTTTCCTGGCGCAGCAGATGGGAATTCAACTTGTCGAAGGGCGGGATCTCGCGGTGCAGGACGACACCGTATGGATGCGCACCACCAAAGGCCTGCGCCGGGTAGACGTGATCTATCGCCGCATCGATGACGACTTCATGGACCCGACGGCTTTTCGCGAAGATTCGCTGCTGGGCGTGCCGGGACTGCTGGACGCCTATCGCGCGGGCAAGGTGGCGCTGGCGAATGCGCCGGGTAACGGGGTAGCCGACGATAAGGTGGTCTATGCCTACGTTCCCGACATGATTCGTTACTACTTGGGCGAAGAGGCGATCTTATACAACGTGCCGACGTTTCTCTGCTGGCGCGATAAGGATCGCCAACATGTGCTGGAGAATCTCGACAAGCTGGTGGTGAAAGCGGCGAATGAAGCGGGCGGCTATGGAATGCTGGTGGGCCCGCACTCGACCGCCGAGGAGCGCCAGGAGTTCGCCGCGCGGATTGCCGCGAATCCGCGCAACTATATCGCTCAGCCGACGCTGGCGTTGTCGCGCGTGCCGACGGTTATCGACGATCACTTCGAAGGCCGCCATGTCGACTTGCGGCCGTATATTCTCTACGGCAAGGACATCAAGGTGCTGCCGGGCGGGCTGACGCGCGTGGCGCTGCGCCGCGGCTCGCTGGTGGTGAATTCGTCGCAAGGCGGCGGGAGCAAGGATACCTGGGTTCTGGCGGCTGCCGCAGGAGAGGTACTCTAATGCCCGAGACCCCGCCTCTGCTGAGCCGCGTGGCGGATTCCGTCTATTGGATGGCGCGGTATATTGAACGCGCCGAAAACGTCGCCCGCTATATCGGCGTGAATCTGAACCTGCAGCTGGATCTGCCGATGGAGCCTAACCAGCAGTGGCAGCCGCTGATCGACACCAGCGGCGACACCGCCGAATTCAAGAAACGCTTTGGCGAAGCGACTCAGGCCAACGTCATCGAATTTCTGACCTACGATGTATCGAACACCAACTCCATCGCTTCGTGCCTGCGGGCGGCGCGCGAAAATGCGCGTTCCGTCCGGGAAGCGATCTCTTCGGAGATGTGGACCCAAGTCAACAGCATGTACCTCGACATGCAAATGCAGCGGCGCGTGCCGGACCCGCGCCAGTTACACGAGATTCTGCGGTCGATCCGGCTGGGCTGCCACCTATTCCAGGGCATCACGGACGCCACCATGTCGCACGGTGAAGCGTGGCACTTCGCCCGGCTAGGAAGGAAGCTGGAGCGCGCCGACAAGACATCGCGTATTCTCGACGTCAAATACTTTATCCTGCTGCCGTCGACACGCGTGGTGGGGACGCCCTATGACGACATCCACTGGTCGGCGGTTCTGAAATCGGTTAGTGGATTCAGCATGTACCGCAAAAAGCACGGACGGATCGTGCCCAGTGAGATCGTCGACTTTCTGCTCATGGACCGCGAATTTCCGCGCTCCATCCGCTTTTGCGTCCACAGCGCCGACGAATCCCTGCACGCGATTACCGGCAGCCCCCTCGGATCTTACGCGCACGCCTCCGAACAAGTGATGGGCCTGCTGCGGGCGGAGCTGGATTTCACTCCGGTGGAGCGCATCCTGGCTGGCGGCCTGCACGAATACCTGGATTCTTTACAGGAGAAAATGAATAAAGTCGACGCGTGCATCCTCAACGATTTTGCAACACCGCTGCCGCAGAGCCAGGCGGCCGGGGCCCACGCGGACTGATTCCGGCATGCCCATCCGCGTAGCGCTGCACCACAAGACCAGTTATACCTACGATCGCCTGGTTCAACTTTCTCCCCAGGTTATCCGCTTGCGGCCGGCACCCCATAGCCGCACACCGGTGACAGCGTACTCTCTCACGATTGAACCCAAGGGCCACTTCCTGAACTGGCAGCAGGACCCGCATAGCAATTATCTGGCGCGGGTGGTTTTTCCGGAGCGCGTTCGGAACTTCACGGTGGAAGTGGACCTGGTGGCGGAGTTGACCGTCATCAATCCCTTCGACTTCTTCCTGGAGCCTTACGCCGAAAAATTTCCCTTCCGCTACGAGGCGGGGCTGGAGCGCGAACTGACTCCGTTCCTGGCTGTAGGACCGCCCGGACCCGAGGTTGCCGCGCTGCTCAAGTCGATCGACCGCAGCCCGCAGGCGATGATCGATTTCCTGGTCGGCATCAATCAAAAGCTGCAACAGGCGATCAAGTATGTGATCCGGATGGAGCCCGGAGTCCAATCGAGCGAAGACACGTTGAAGCTGCAGAGCGGTTCCTGCCGCGACTCCGCGTGGCTGCTGGTGGAGCTGCTGCGGCACTTGGGATTGGCGGCGCGCTTCGTGTCCGGCTTTCTGATTCAGCTCAAGCCCGACATCAAGTCACTCGACGGCGCGCCGGGTCCGGAAAGCGACTTCACCGACCTGCACGCATGGACCGAAGTGTATCTGCCGGGCGCGGGCTGGGTGGGCATGGACCCGACCTCGGGATTGTTCGCGGGCGAAGGGCACATCCCGCTCGCGGCTACGCCGGAGCCGTCCTCGGCCGCGCCGGTTTCAGGCGCAGTGGACCCTTGCGAAGTGAGCTTCGGGCATGAGATGGCGGTGTGGCGGGTGCTCGAAGATCCGCGCGTCACGCTGCCTTATACGGATCAGCAATGGGAGCGCATTCTGGCGCTGGGCGGTCAGGTGGACCGGGAGATCTGTAGCGGCGACATCCGTTTGACGATGGGCGGCGAGCCGACTTTCGTGTCGATCGACAACATGGAGGGCGAGGAGTGGAACACCGCGGCGCTGGGTCCTGAGAAGCGGCTGCTGGCGGGGCGTTTGCTCGACCGTCTGGCCGAGCGTTTCGCGAGTGGAGGTTTACTGCATTACGGGCAAGGCAAATGGTATCCGGGCGAGCCTTTGCCGCGCTGGGCGCTGGCTTGTTATTGGCGGACCGATGGCGTGCCGCTGTGGAAGAATCGCGAGCTGCTGGCGCGCGATGAAGTCGAGTACAACTTCGGCGTGGCGGAAGCCGGGCAATTCGCGAAGACGCTGGCGACGCGCTTGGGTCTCGATCCCGGCTACGTCATGCCGGCCTTCGAAAATCAGTTCTACCATCTGCATCAGGAGCGCCAGCTCCCGATCAATGTCGAGCCGGCGAAGAATCAACTGGCGGACCCGCTTGGAGCGCGAGCGCATCCGCCGCGTGTTCGAGCAAGGGCTGGATACGCCGGTGGGCATGGTGCTGCCGCTGCAGCGCGGCGCGGGAAAGTCCGCGGCGGAATGGCAAACCGGATTGTGGATGCTGCGCGGCGAGAAGCTTTATTTGCTGCCTGGCGATTCCCCGGTGGGCCTGCGCCTGCCGCTGCCGAGTCTGCCCTGGGTCGATCCGAAGGACGTGCCTGAGATTCATGAGCCAGATCCGGCGGTTCTGCGCGAACCGCTGCCGGTTCCCGAGCGAGGAGTCGCGATTGGCTCCCCGCCGACGTCATCGCGGAAGGGAACCGAGCGCGACCGTAAACCGAAAGTGGGCGAATCCGCACCCTGGATCGTGCGCCGGGCGCTGTGTGTCGAGCCGCGCGGAGGGCGTCTGCACATTTTCATGCCGCCGGTGGATGGGGCGGAAGATTATGTGACGCTATTGGCCGCGCTCGAAGACGCCGCGGCGCAGCTCAACCTGCCGGTGGTGATGGAAGGCTACACGCCTCCGCATGACGCCCGTATCGAGCACATCAAAGTGACTCCAGATCCAGGGGTCATCGAGGTGAATGTTCATCCGGCCAAGAATTGGCGGGAGCTGGTAGATAACACCACTGCTGTTTACGAGGAAGCGCATCGGATGCGGCTGGGCACGGAGAAATTCATGCTGGACGGACGGCACACCGGCACCGGCGGCGGCAATCATTTCGTGCTGGGCGGGGCGACGCCTGCCGATAGTCCCTTCCTGAGACGTCCCGATTTATTGCGCAGCATGATCGGCTACTGGCTGAATCATCCGGCGCTGTCGTATCTGTTTTCCACCATCTTCATCGGACCCACCAGCCAGGCGCCGCGTATCGACGAGACGCGGGCCGATAGTTTGTATGAATTGAAAATCGCCTTCGGGTTGATTCCGAATCCCGGCGAAGGCGAGTGCCCGCCGTGGCTGGTCGACCGCATCTTCCGCCACTTGCTGGTGGATCTGACGGGCAACACCCATCGCAGCGAATTCTGCATCGACAAACTGTACTCGCCCGATTCGGCCACGGGCAGGCTGGGCCTGCTCGAATTGCGCGGGTTTGAAATGCCTCCGCACTCGCGCATGAGTTTGACGCAGCAATTGCTGGTGCGCGCGCTGATCGCCTGGTTCTGGAAGGAGCCTTACACGCAGCAGCCCATCGCGTGGGGGACGCAACTGCATGACCGCTTCATGCTGCCGCACTTTATCGGCAGGGATTTCGGGGAGGTGCTCGACGATCTGAAGCGCGCGGGTTATCCGTTCGAGGCCGAATGGTTCGCGCCACATTTCGAGTTCCGCTATCCGATGCTAGGGCGCGCGCATCATGCCGGCATCCATCTTGAAATCCGCCAGGCCACGGAACCCTGGTACGTGCTGGGCGAGGAAGGCGCTCCCGGAGGCACGGCGCGCTACGTGGATTCTTCGGTCGAGCGAGTCGAAGTGAAGGTGAAGGGCTTGACGAGTTCGCGTTACATCGTGACCTGCAACAAGCGTCGGCTTCCGCTCCACTTCACGGGCCGGCAGAGCGGAGTACGTGGCGGGCGTCAAATACCGGGCGTGGCAGCCGCCGTCGTGCCTGCATCCAACGATTCCGGTGCATGCGCCGTTGATCTTCGACATCGTGGACACCTGGACGGGGCGATCGATGGGCGGTTGCGCGTATCACGTCTCGCATCCGGGCGGCCGTACTTTCGAGACGTTCCCGGTGAACGCCAACGAAGCCGAGGCGCGGCGCGCTTCGCGATTCTTCGAGTTCGGCCATACGCCGGGGCCCATGACCGTGCCCTCCGCCGAAGAAGATGCGGATTTCCCGCTCACGCTGGATCTGCGGCGTCCCGCGCCCGAGACCAAGCCGGGATATTTCGCGGCGGGAGGATTTTAGAGGGCTGGCGGATTCTAAGTTGTGGCACACTGGATGAAACGTCTAGCGGTGGAAATGTTGCAATGAATCGCTCGAAGACCGAGGCCCAGGCAAAGCTCGATCCGGCGTGGCCCTATGCCGCGAGCGAGGGCTTTTACGACGAGGTTCTGGGCGCTAACGGAGACGTTCGTCCGCATTGGCGGAAGCTGACCGAATCGCTGTCGAGCATGGGGCACAAAGGCCTGGCACGCCGCTGGCACGACGGGCGCCGCCTGATTCACGACAACGGCATCACCTACAACATCTACAGCGACCCGCAAAATAACGCGCGTCCCTGGCAACTGGATCCGATTCCGCTGGTGATGGATCCGGAAGAGTGGAAATCCATCGAAGCCGGGATCACGCAGCGGGCGATGCTGTTCAACACCATCCTGGCGGATCTCTATGGGCCCCAACGGCTGCTACGCGAGGACCTGCTTCCGCGCGAGCTGGTGTTCCCGAATCCGGCGTTCCTGCGGTCCTGTTGGGACATCATGCCGCAGGGCGGCGTCTTCCTGCACATGTATTCGGCGGATCTGGCGCGCTCGCCCGACGGGCAGTGGTGGGTGCTGGCGGATCGCACGCAAGCGCCGTCGGGAGCGGGCTACGCGCTCGAAAACCGGCTGGTGAGCACGCGCGTGATGCCGGATGTATTCCGCGCCTCTCACGTGCGCCGCCTGGCTAATTATTTTCAGGCTTACCGCAACGCGCTGCAGCGTATGGTGCCGGTGAACCGGGAGAATCCACGCATCGTGGTGCTCACGCCCGGGCCTTACAACGAGACCTATTTTGAGCACGCGTTCCTGGCGCGCTACCTGGGCTATACCTTGGTCGAAGGCGCGGATCTCACGGTGCGCGAGAACCACGTGTTTTTGAAAACGCTGGGCGGGCTGTTGCCGGTGGACGTGATTGTGCGGCGGCAGGATGATTCCTTTTGCGATCCGCTGGAGCTGCGCGCGGACTCCATGCTGGGCGTTCCGGGCCTGGTGCAGGCGGTGCGCTCGGGAACCGTGTCGGTGGCGAACGCGCTGGGATCGGGACTCGCCGAGTCTCCGGCGTACGCGGCTTTTCTGCCCGGCCTGTGTAAGCAGTTGCTGGGCGAGGATTTGAAAATGCCGACCGTAGCCACCTGGTGGTGCGGCCAGGAGAAGCCCCTGAGCTACGCGACCGAGCACCTTAAAGAACTGGTGATCAAGCCGTCCTTCCCCGGCACTGGCGGGGATCCGATCTTCGGCGAGGAACTGAGCGCCGCGGAACGCGAGCGGCTGATCGCCAAAATGCGCGCGCGGCCGGGCCGTTACGTGGCGCAAGAGCATGTGGATCTCTCGACGGTTCCCGTGTGGGAAGACGGAGCGCTGCAACCGCGGCATCTCGTCATGCGAGTTTTTGCGGTGAGCACCGGCTCCAGCTATCTGGTGATGCCGGGCGGCCTAAGCCGTATTTCGGCATCGCTGAGCAACATGGTGGTCTCGATGCAGCGCGGCGGCGGCAGCAAGGACACCTGGGTGCTGGGCGACGGACCGGCGCCGGAGTTCAGCCTGCTGCGCCCACCCGCACACCCATTGGAAGTCAGCCGCGCAACCTTCGATCTGCCCAGCCGCGTGGCCGACAACCTGTTCTGGTTGGGCCGTTACACGGAGCGTGTGGAAGCAGTGGTGCGCCTGACCCGCGCCACGCTGGGCCGCGTATTCCAGGAAGGCGACAGCGCGCGCGCCGCGGGCTTGAACCTGGGCTTGCATGTTTTGCAGGCTACGGGATTCCTGCCTGAGCGAAGCGGAGACAACACGCCGGAATACGACTTGATGGCGATGATGTACGATCCGGCCGGTTTGGCGTCGAGCATTCACCAGGTGCGCCAGGTGGCGGGGCTGCTGCGCGATCGCATTTCGGTGGATGCATGGTTGATTTTGAATCAGCTCGATCAGCAATTTTCGGCGCACGCTTCGGCCGAGATGATGCAGGTGGGAGCGGCGCAGGACCGTTTGAATCACGCCATCATCACACTTTCCGCATTCGCCGGCCTGGTGATGGAAGGCATGACCCGCGGCGACGGCTGGCGTTTTCTCGACATCGGACGGCGCCTGGAGCGGGCGCTGCAAATGGCGGAACTGCTGCGCAACAGTCTGGCTGGTGAGGCGCCGCCGGATATTGGGGTTCTCGAAGCCGTGCTCGAAATCGCGGATAGCTCCATCACTTATCGCTCGCGCTATCTGACTTCGCTGCAGACCGATCTGGTGCTGGACCTGCTGCTGGCGGACGAGGCCAACCCGCGGTCCATCGCGTTTCAACTGGCGCGGCTGAAGGAAGACATCGACCAGCTTCCCGCCAGCCATACTTCGATCCGGCGTCCGGCCGAGGCGCGCATGGCGCTGGCGCTGCTGACGGGCGTGCAACTCGCCGATGTGCGGGAACTGGTGCGGGACGGCGCCGCCGGCTCCCCTGCCCTGGAACCACTGTTCGCGCGGCTCGATCAAAGATCTGGTCAAGCTTTCCGAAACTCTGACCCGGGCCTACTTCAGCCATTCCCCGCAATCGCGGCAGTTGACGGCATCCTGAAAACCATGAAGCTCCAGGTCAGTCACACCACGCGCTACTTATATAGCGACGTCGTCTCCACCTGCCACTCCGAGGCGCATCTGACGCCGCGGCCGTGCCCGGGGCAGACGGTGCTGGATTACGATCTGAACATCGACCCCGCGCCCGATTTTTCAACCAGCGGCACGGACTATTTCGGAAACCCGGTGACCATGTTCTCGATCAGCCAGCCGCATCGGGAGCTCACCATTAGTTCGCGCTGCCTGTTGGACCTGGCGCCTTCGAGCTCTCCGCAGCTGCAAATATCGCCGCCCTGGGAACAGGTGCGCGAGCGCGCGTTCAAGGACGATTTTGAGGCTTCGCAGTTTGTGTTCGAATCGCCGCTGGTGAAAGTGGGAAAATCCTTCGCCGACTACGCCGCTCCGTCTTTCACGCCTGGCCGCCCGATACTGGATGCAGCCAACGATCTCTCACGGCGGATTTTTGAAGACTTTAAATACGACAAGCGCGCGACTACCATTTCGACGCCGATTGACGAAGTGCTCGAATCGCGTCATGGCGTGTGCCAGGATTTCGCGCACCTGATGATCGCCTGCCTGCGTTCGCTGGATCTGCCTGCCCGCTATATCAGCGGGTACCTGCGCAACGACGTGAATCTGACAGGCGCGGAAGCGTCGCACGCTTGGGTTTCCGTGTGGTGCCCGGTGCTGGGATGGCAGGGCTTCGACCCCACCAATAACACCATGCCCGGCGGCCGCCATGTCACGCTGGCGTGGGGCCGCGATTACTACGACGTGACGCCGGTAAAGGGTGTCGCGCTGGGCGGCGGCGAGCACGTCATCAGCGTTTCGGTAGATGTGTCGCCGGCGCCGGATGCGTGACGCCGATTCTGCTAACTTTGAGGCAGCATGGCAAACGAGATCAAGATTGCGATTCGCCAGACTTCGGCTTGCACTTCGGAAGCGGCCATTCGGCAGCATAAACTTTCGATCGACAGGCCGGCGGCGAAGGGCGGCGACGATCAAGGCCCGATGGGCGGCGAGCTGTTCCTGGCGGCGATCGGCGGCTGCTTCATGAGCAACCTGCTGGCGGCGATCAGAGCCCGGTAAGCCGACGTTTCCGGCGCGCAGACGGAAGTGATCGGGGTGCTCGCCGAATCCCCTGCCCGCTTCACGGCGGTTGAGATTAACGTCACGGCGAAGTATTCCGATCGTGAGCAGTTCGAAAAACTGGTGGAGATCGCCGATCGCGGATGCATCATGATGAACACGCTGCGCGGGAAGCTCGACATCAAAATGCGGATTGGCGAACTGGTGTAGCCGACAAACAGAGCCAGGTGGAAAGTTCCGCCCAGAGGATGGCGTGAATGAGATCGGGTCCTTCCGGCTAACGCGATTCAATCCTGAACGTCCACCAACCGTCCGGTCGCGGCGTACCCAACGGCACCGCCGGGTTTGCCGGCGTTGCCACCACCTGCAATTTCTTTACACGTGCTTCCCAGGCCTGATCCATTTCCATCGGGTCGGTGACCCGCGTTAGGTCTACCGGGTACACGTTACCGTTCATCCTCAAGCGCGAACGTGGATTTTTCAGCACAGCACGGGACCAATATTTGGATCCACAATTTGAACAACTGAGATAAAGGTTGCCCGGGGATGTGGCCATGCAATTGAGATTCAGGGAGTGGGGCAGTATGGCGCTGATCTGGATCTGGCACAGGGGAACCTGGTTGGCGAAAGACCAGTCTTTGACAGGCTCCTCAACAACTTTGCCCAACAGGTAGCCGCCAGGGATGCGTCCACAGGGGCACGCAAGAAACCACATGAGAAAGGAGCCCAAGGCGATAACGGCGAGCCCGATCAGAGCCGATTTAGAAATGACACCGCGAGTCCTGGAAACCGGGAAATCTCGATCGGGTGCAGTCATGGAGCGCTCCTTGGATCACAGCATGTTCGGAAATTAGCATACCATTCCGATCAAGAAAGCCAATCGGTCTTGGTGCGACTAAGTCTGGATGACGGCTATCGGAAAATTAGCCCTCATGCCAAATATTTACTGACCGCCTGCTCGTTCCACGTCACGCCGCTGCCGGGCGATTCCGAGGGCAGCGCCAAGCCGCCTTCGACACGCAGAGGCTCGGCCAGGATCGGGTTCCACCAGTTCGCATATTCGAGCCAGTGAGCCAGCGGCGTAGCGCTCAGGAGTTGCGCGCTGACCTCCGGCCAGAGATGAGATGAAATGGGTACGCCTTGCGCCTCCGCCATCGCCGCGCCGCGGCGCCAGCCGGTGACACCATACATCTTCATCACTTCGGGCATGACGTAATCCGAAGCGTGGGCCTCCAGCGAATGCCGCATATCGAGAGGACCCCACCAGTTTTCTCCGCACTGAATCGGCGTCCGGATTTCACGGGCGATTTGCGCGTGGCCTTGATAATCATGCGCCAGCGTGGGCTCTTCCACCCAGGTGAGTTCGCATTCTTCGAGCGCGTGCAAGCGCTGAATGGCCGCGGCCGGCGTCAGGCACTGGTTGTAATCGACCATGATCGCGATGTCGCGCCCTATGGCGCTGCGCATGGAGCGCACCACTTCAATATCTTCCGCGACGGTGGGATAACCGATCTTCGCCTTCACGCCTCCGAAGCCGCGCTTGACCCAATCTTCCGCGGTGCGGGCGGAGCCGGCGGGTCCGTCGTGCCCCACCGCGCCATAAGCGGGGATTGGCTTGGCGGCCGCGCCGAACAGACGAGCGAGCGGGACTCCGTGAACGCGGGCGAGCGCATCCCACAGAGCCATGTCGATGCCGCCCAGCGCCATGCCGACCAAACCCTGCGTGCCCAGCAAGCGAAAGCGCGCGGCCAGTTTATCCGCGATCAAGGAGGGAGCGAGCAGCTCGCCCTTCACCAGCGGCTCGATATTGGCGATCAATTCCGCGGTGGGTCGCAGCGCGGCGGGTGTATATGTGAACACGATCGCGTGGCCGGTGACGCCTTCCTCGGTGATCGCGTCTATCAGCACCAGAGGCGACTCGGTAATTACGCCGCTGGCAGTACGATGCGGATCGGGCAGCGGAACGCGCACCGCTCGTACGCGCAGCTCGCGTATTAATGGCATTTTCATTACATCCGTCGAGAGGTCCACAGCTTGCGTTGGATTCATTTTCGGTCAACTTTCGTGCGCCGTAAGGCCGCGTCCTGAGTTTTATCACATTTGAGTTCACCACTTTCCGCGGGCCGATATTTTTATGGTTTCCTACTGCTTCCCTTCCGGGAAAAAACGTGCGACGCTGAAGCAGATCATTTTTCAGCCCGCGCTGAGAAGGAGGCTGCCATGACTCCGGTATTTGTTTTCCCCGAGACGGTGGTTCGCGAAGACGGCCACAGCCCTGAAATCGCGCTCGAGGCATCCACGGGAAGAGTGCTGATGCTCACCCTGGGAATCACTCGCGTTCTAGAACGCGAAACGCTGGAGGTCTCGATCCAAGGCTCTCGCGATGGCTCGATCTGGCAACGTTTGGCTGCGTTTCCCAAAAAATCCTACTGCGGAACCTATTCCTTGCTGGTGGATTTATCCAGCCAGCCCGAGATGCGCTACCTGCGAATCCACTGGAGCGTGAACCGCTGGGACAACGCCATGCAAAAACCCGTCTTCGCGTTTTTTGTTTCGGGCGAGGAACTGCGGGCCCGCGTGGCAGGCGCGGCTTAGTTTCACAAGCGGTTCATCAGACTCGCGGCGTAACCAGCTCCGAAACCGTTGTCGATATTCACCACCGTGACGTTGCTGGCGCAGCTATTCAGCATGCCGAGCAGGGCCGCCAGCCCCTGAAAACTGGCTCCGTAACCGACGCTGGTGGGCACCGCGATCACCGGCGCCATTACCAGCCCGCCCACTACGCTGGGCAGCGCGCCTTCCATTCCGGCGCATACGATCACCACGCGGGCTTCGGCCAGGCGTTCGCGATGATGCATCAAGCGATGAATGCCGGCCACGCCGATGTCGTGAATCGCATCGACTTCGTTGCCCATCGCTTCGGCGGTAACCTGCGCTTCTTCGGCCACTGGAAGGTCGCTGGTTCCGGCGCAGACGACGGCGATCTTACCCTTGCCGTGGAGAGTGCGGTCGCGCCACACGCGCAGCGACCGGGAGGCCGTGAAGTATTCGGCTTCGGGGTGCTCCTGCTGCAGGCGCTCGGCGACCTCAGGAGGGATGCGAGTCACCAGAACATTGCGCGCTTTCGCCAACAGGGCCGCGGCGATCGATGAGATTTGATCGGCGGTCTTGCCGGGACCGAAGATTACTTCGGGCATGCCATGACGCAGCGCGCGATGGTGATCGACTTTCGCGAAGCCCAGATCTTCGAAGGGCAGGTGACGCAGGCGATCGAGCGCGGCGTCGATGTCCACGGCTCCGGCGCGCACTTCCTCGAGGATCGCGCGCAATTGGTTTTGATCCATAGGAAGCTTCAGGATAGCAGCGGAGGGGAAGCCTCCCGCCGTAAAAGGCGATAGACGACATTTCCACCGCCCGCGAACTCCTTGCCCACTGCCGAGTGGTGGCGGAAATGTCGCCTGTCCCCTTTACGCAATACCCGCAAAAGAGGTTGTACCAACCCACTTAGATTCCCTAGGCCTAGGAATAGGTCGAGGGCATAATAGTTTCTACATGAACCCGCTGAGCAACGACAATATCCCCCATATCTGTACCGAGGTCGGACTCACCTGCGAGAGTTGCACCGCCGAAACCGCGCGGCATTTAGCCGCTGTTTGCAAAGGGCTGCCCGGCAAGATGATCGCTCAGTTGTTCGTGCAAATTTATCCCAACAGCGCGTGCGCGCCGATGCATCGGCGCTTCGCGGCTCATTATCAGGAAGCGTCCGCCGCGCTGGCCGAAACGCTAGCTGAAACGATGGTCGCGCTGGTGGAAGAGCCGCTTCCGCCGCGCCGCGAAGTAAACTCCGCCCGGCCGCGAATCATGGTGGCGGTGGCTTAAATTACTTGGACGCCTGCACCGGCGGTTGCAGGAACTCCGCCAAATACTGTTTCCACAATTTCGCGATGCCCATGGTGCCGTGGCCGCGCGTTTCGGGACCGGTAGGAATCAGCACGTAGCGGCCCTGCTTTACGCGTTTGATTTCGCGCTCCATGATGCCGAGTTCCGCTGGATTGCGTTCGTCGTCGGCCGAGTTCATGGCCAGAACGCGCGCCTGAATGGTTTCGAGGCGGGGCGCGGGATCGTAGTCGCGCGAAGCTTCCATCTGATAGATCACATCGTTGGCGTCGGCATTCGAGTCTTGCGCCAGCCGCTGGTCCAGGATCTGATCGGCTTTCTCGCGCGTGGGCGCCGCCCGGTAGATCGCCTGGGTTCCGCCACTGGTGGCAACGCCGAAGTACACCTGCGCCAGCTTCAAGCTGCGCGGCTGCTGAGTGTAATTGCCGCCATTCCATTCCGGATCGTTATGGATGAGGTCGACGATCATACGGCGCATCATCCAGTTGCGGCCCGCGACCGCGGTGGGTTGAGCGGCAGTGGGCACCAGCGCGTCCATGAAGTCCGGATACTTCTCGCCCCAGACCCAGACCAACATGCCTCCCATGGAGGTGCCCATCACTAACCGCAAGTGCCCGACGCCCAGATGCTCTTTCACCAGGCGATACTGCGCTTGCACCATGTCGTCATAGTCGTACTGCGGAAAACGCGTGCGCAATCCGTCGGAAGGCTTGGACGATTTCCCCGCCCCGATGGCATCCGGCAGAATGATGAAGTGGGTGGCGGCGTCGAGCGGCTGGCCCGGTCCGAAAAGCTCGCCGGCAAAATCCGGGCGCAGAAATGCTCGGCCGGTGCCGTTGGTGCCATGCAGAATCAGATACCGGCTCGCCAGTGCGCGCCCCCACTGTGATGTAGTGCAGACGCAGTTCGGGCAGTGTTTCGCCGGTGTGAAAGCGGAAGTCGCGGACCACCCAGTCGCCTTCGACCGGGGCCGGATAATCGGCGGCGCGGATCAGGGCCGCTCCGAAAACAAGGGCAAGCAGGGCGCTAGTCTTCATGGAGATCTCCTCGCCAATTCGACCTTTAGTTATATCAGAAGCGCAGGAGGGGGATGCCGGTAGCCTGGAAGCCGTTGACAGTGGCGAGAACCGCATCTCGGGCGAAAATGAAAAGAGGCCCGGTAGAAAGTGTTGCTCTACCGGGCCGAGGGAAGATCATTATTGGTTAGCTATCGGCCGTGGCCGCCGCTGTGGGCTCCACCGCCACCACCGTGTGGCGCACCGCCGCCTCCACGCGGTCCACCGCCAGATGGCGGAGCGCCGCGATAGCCACCTCCTCCGCCGCCTTGCGGAGAGCGGCTATATCCGGGATTTCCACGAGGCGCGCCGTACGCCGGTGCCCTGCTGCGGGGGAGGCGCGCCAAAACTGCCGGGCCGGGGTCCGCCGAAACTTCCGAACTCTCTGCCATTGAGACTGCGACTCAAATCGGTTGTTTACGATCGGAGGGCTGATACGCACCGGCTGCGGCGCTGAACGCTGGGACGAGAACGTGCGGACGTCGGGCCGGTTGCCTCCCACGGCGGGCGCACCCGGTTGCGATTCGAGATGTCGCCAGCCGCCGTTATTCGTCGAGCGGTCAAGCCGAACGACATTACCCGAACGATCACTCGATCTGGGATTGTTAAACCGTGCTCGCACCGGCAGCGCCATAGCTTCGTGCGGAGGAGTTTCGCGCGGGGGCGAATGGCGTTCCGCCGCTCACCACACCGGCGCGAGCGAGGTCCGCCGAATTGGGGCGCACGAAAGCATTGCGGCCCACGCCGACGCGTCCGAAGTCCGCTGCCCGCAGGCCGGTGACCGCTCCGTTGAAACGGGCATTCCGGTAAACATTCGTAATGTTGGTGTTGTTGACGATGGCTACGTTTCGGCCACCGGTAAAGCCGCGCGCCGTACCACGGACGATAGCGTTCGAACGGTGCGAGGGGCACCCATCCGACATTGCCGTATCCGAAGCCCAGGCTGACGCCGAAGCCGGGCTCCCCGAATCCGAAGAAGCCGACCATGGCGGGCCTCCAATAATGGCGCGGCCCGATCGCTCCCGGATACCAGGCCCATCCGAACGACGCGCGATACCAGTTGCCGTAGTGATACGGCGCCCAGCCCCAAGGCTCATTGCCGACCCAGCTCCATCCGTAGTAATCGACGTCGTCCCAGCGGCCGTCACGATAAGGCGCCCAATCAGGCGGTTCGTTGCTCGGCGTCCAGACGTTTCCGTACTGCGGGTCCCATACCCAGCGGCCGTAGTTGGAAAGTTCCTGCGCGCCCTCGATATCCGGACCGGCGTAGCGCGAGACATCCGGTGCGCGCTCGAAAAAGCGATCGCGATCGGCGTTCCAACGATCCCACTCATCATAAGGAATAGCGGCGGCACTCCGGAACTCGGGGTTGTCGACTGGGCCGCGCGAGTACATGGTCTGGCCCGCGGGCAGGCGCTCCGAACCGGAGGGAGAATTCAGCTCGGCTTCACCCGCCCGCACAGTGATCTCGCTCGACCCATCGGGGCGAACGGTCACGCGATAGATGCCGGCCCGCAGCGGAGCCACGGAAACGCTGGGCGTGCTGATTTCGATGCGCGCATCGGTGTCTTGCAGCACGCGGAAGAGAGTGGTTCCCTGACTGATTTGCACCAGGTAGTGATGATATTGGAGGTCGCCCATGCGGACCTCGGTGTTGGAAGCGAGGCGAATCATGCTGCCAGGGTCGAACTGAATTTCGGCGCGCGAACCTTGGCCGGTAATCACGCGGTCGGTGGTAACCAGCGGTTCGTTGATGCTGGCGGGGATGGACTCGCCCGAATCGCCGCGCGTGAGGCTGACCGATCCGTTGATCAAGCTCAGGCGGCCGACGCCATGCTCGGCGGCATCGGCGGGGTCATCTTGGCCCTGACCCTGAGGCGGGGGGCCCTGTTGCCCCTGCGGCGGGGGATATTGCCCCTGCGGAAACGGCTGCGCCCATGCCAGAAACCCAGCCGTCAGGCTGAGCGTCAGAAGAGCGACGGGTGTAATGAGCCGTCTCATGGCATCCACGATCCGACTCTCCTGTGGCAAGCTTGGTGCCAAACGGAGGATACTGATTCACAAGGAGTTATGATGCCGAGAGGACGCATGGACTGGTTGAAAACCACCAACGTGATTGGGATGGGCCGATGTGGAGTTCGAGGGTGCCAGACAAGGACCGAACGGGCCTTTAGGGGATGCGCGGTTCTTCTGAGAAGAATCCGGCTTCGGATATGCTGTTGGAGAGATGGACATCGATCAACGTCTTGAAAAGCTGACTGAACGCCACGAGGCGCTGACGCAGACCGTGGAACTAGTCGCTCATATGCAACAGAAGAACGAAGTTCTGCTGGCGCACGTGATCGAAAGCGTCGACAGCCTCGCGCGGATCGCTCATGCGCGCGAGAACCGCATCACGGGGCTTGAGGATGGGCGGCAATAGACTGAGCGATGCGGAACGCAAAGCGGTTGCTGAAGCAGACGAATGGCTTCGGCACAATCAGCCGATCCCGCACGAGCAGGTTCTAGCCGAGTTCGGCCTGACGTTGGCCGACTGGGAAAGAATGGCCGCCTCCACGGAGTCCTAATCCGGACTCTTCGTGGAACACTTGACCGCCAGCAACGTCTTATAAGTTGACTTAGATCCTGAAGCGCGAATGTGCCACACTTAGAGAAGGACGTATGAGGTACTGGGCCTACCTGGTTGCGAAGCTGGTGGCTGCCGCGGGAATCCTCTGGGGCACGCGCCGGCTGATGGCGGCGGTGATGCCGGCGCCGGAAACTTTCATGTACATGCGCGTGGGCGATCCGTTTGTCACCGATCTCGGCTACACCTTCATCATGCTGGTCTTCTGGTTGTTCGGGGCCGGATTGCTGTGGCTGATCGTGTTCGACCAGCGCTACCGCTGCCGCACCTGCCTGCGCCGTTTGCGGATGCCGGTGCACACCGGTTCCTGGACCCACGTGCTCTTCGGCGCGCCCAAGACCGAGTACATTTGCCTCTACGGGCACGGTACGCTAAAAGTGGACGAGCTGCAAATCACCGGCCACCAGAATCCCGACTGGAAGCCCAACGAAGACATCTGGAAAGAACTGTACTCCCTCGAAGAAACCAAGCGATGACCGAAGACGCGATGACCGGATACCTCCGTGGCCAATAAGCCCCCGCCTTTAAAGCGCTCACTGCTGGTTCGTTTCCTGACGAATCCGTGGGGCCGCGCGTTCCTGGTTGCGTTCCTGGTGCTGAGCTCGGTGTCGGTGGGCGTCTTCACGTTCTACTACCACAAGTACGCGAAGATCATCGAGGATAAGTTGCGCAACG
This sequence comes from Bryobacterales bacterium, assembly GCA_963779075.1. Lineage (GTDB taxonomy): Bacteria > Acidobacteriota > Terriglobia > Bryobacterales > Bryobacteraceae > Palsa-187. Next base: position 309,389 of record CAVZWS010000001.1, on the reverse strand, counting down.
GCCCGTTCGCCAACACCTCCATGCTATACGCCGCTCCGCAGCCGGTCATGCTGGGAGATCAGACCGAGCCGGATGAAATCGCCGATTATTTGCGGCGCACCGGCTATACGGAATCGAACCGCAACCGCTTGGGCTGGTATCACGTGCGGCCGGATGCGGTGGAGATCAATCCGGGGCCGGACGCCTACGATAACGAAGGCGCGGTGATCAAGATCGATCGCGGCAAAGTCACGCAGATTATTTCGCTGCGCGATCACACCGAGCGCACCGAGTACGATCTGGAGCCGGAGCCCATCACCAACCTGTTCGACCAGAAGCGCGAGAAGCGGCGCCTGGTGCGCTTCGCCGATATTCCGAAGGTGATGGTGAACGCGGTGCTCTCGGCCGAAGACAAGCACTTCTTCCAGCACGCCGGGTTCGATCCGGTCGGCATCGCGCGCGCGATTGTGGTGGATGTGGAGGGCCGCCGCGGGATGCAGGGCGCATCGACCATCACGCAGCAACTGGCGCGAACCCTGTGGCTGGGTCCGGAGCGCGGATGGCGCCGCAAGATTCCCGAGACCCTGATCACGATGCACCTGGAGCAGCAGCTCACCAAAGAACAGATCTTCGAGGATTACGCCAACGCCATCGATCTGGGCCACCAGGGCAGCTTCGCCATCCATGGTTTTGGCGAAGCCGCGAACGTATACCTGGGCAAAGATCTGGCCGACGTGAACGCGGCCGATGCCGCGCTGCTGGCCGGGCTGATACAGGCGCCGGTGGGCCGCAATCCGTTCCACTATCCCGATCGCGCGCGCAACCGCCGCAACGTGGTTCTCAAGGCCATGCGCGAGAACGGCTATCTGACCGAGCAGGAGTTTCAAGACGCGGCCGTTTCGCCGCTGCATGTGGTGCAAGGGGCGTCGGAATCGACGGACGCTCCGTATTTCGTGGATCTGGTGAACGATACCATGCAGAATCGTTTTCAGGATTACGATTTGCAGAACAATTCGTACCGCGTCTACACCACGCTGGATATGAACCTGCAGCGCGATGCGGTGGAGGCGGTGCGCATCGGAATTCAGGAAACCGACGCCCAGTGGAAGCGGCGCAGCAAGAAATACGGCACCGATGAAATGCCGCTGGCGCAGGTGGCGCTGGTGGTGCTGGACGCGGAAACCGGCAAGGTGAAAGCGCTGGTGGGCGGGCGCAGCTACGGGACCAGCCAGCTCAACCACGCGTCGCCAAGCGGCAGCCGGGTTCGTCGTTCAAGCCGTTCGTCTATACGGCGGCGTTCAGCGAGGCGCTTAAGGAAGGCGGCCAGGTGATCACGCCGGCCACCACCGTGGTCGACGAGCCCACCACCTTCATGTTCGACGACAAGCCGTACGAGCCGGCGGATTTCGAGAATAAATACTCCGGCACCGTGACCTTACGGCAGGCGCTGGCGCATTCGATGAACATTCCGGCGGTGAAGGTCGCTGAGATGGTCGGTTACGACAAAGTGGCGGCGACGGCGCGCGCCGTGGGCCTGAATCTGGATATCCAGCCCACGCCGGCCATCGCTTTAGGCGCTTACGAAGTGATGCCGATTGAGATCGCGGGCGCCTACACTGTGTTTCCCAATGGCGGGATTTTGAAGAAGCCCGGTTACATCGATTCCATCCGCGACCAGCAAGGCCGCACGGTTTACCAGAATCAGCCGCAGGATAAACCGGCCATCGATCCGCGGGTCGCGTACTTGATGGTGAACATGATGGAGGAAGTGTCTGCGAACCGGCACAGGGGCGGGCGTGCGCGGGCGCGGATTCGTGCTGCCGGCGGCCGGCAAGACCGGAACGTCGCGCGATGGCTGGTTTGCCGGCTTCACATCCAAGCTGATCTGCGTGGTGTGGGTGGGCTTCGACGATAATCGCGACTTCAAGCTGGAGGGCGCGCGCAGCGCCCTGCCCATCTGGACCGAGTTCATGAAGCGGGCGCACCAGCACCGCCAATATCGCAACGTGCACGAGTTCGAAGCGCCCGAAGGCGTGGTGACGGCCGACATCGACGCGGACACCGGACTGCTGGCGACGCCGGGTTGTCCCAAGGTGCGGAGCGAAGTGTTTATCGCGGGCACGCAGCCCGTCGAAGCTTGCAAGCTGCATGGCGGCGCCCGTACGCAGGTGGCGGGATGGGACCCGGTAGCGCCCGCGGCAACGGAGCGGAATCCAATGGTGGCGGAAAACGGAAGATCCGCGGCCACGCCTGCGCCCGTGACCAGCATTTCGATCACTCCGGCCACGCCTCCGCAGCCGGAGCCAGCCAAGAAATCACGGAGCTTTTTTGGCCGCCTCAGAGATATTTTCAAGTAGGTGCCCGCGTGCGACGCCGGTGGGGTAACCCGTGGATCGCAGTCGACGTCGAATCAGCGATGAAAACTCATCTCAGCCGAAGAGCCTTCGTAAGCGGCTTGGGATTCGCTGCTGCCGCCTACGGCTGGGCCAAGGATTTCTGGAACGATAAAAAGCCTTCGGACTGGACCGCTGATGAAATTCAGCAGATGCTGACTAGGTCGCCATGGGCCAAGGATGCATCCATCTTCGACAGCGCGACGCATAAGGGAATTTCGTCCGCGCCGTTTGCAGGAGGAATTTACGGGCCCGAGTACGACACCCCGGACGGAAAGTCTCTCCCGTCGGTGCGCGGCTTGAAAGGATGGAGGGGCGACCGTTCGATGGGAGTCCGCGTTGCCGGTTCGAGACGCCATGAAGGCTGCAAAATCGGCCGACGCGGATAAGAATTACATCATCGCCATGGTGGGCGACATCCCAGCAGCGAGCGTGCCATCGGACGACGACGACGCCGGCCGAACGCCAACGAAAACTGGATATCCTAAAGGAAAGCACCCGGCTGGAGCGCAAGGATGATCCGCTCGAACTGCAACGGGTGAAGATCGCGCCGCGCACGCCGCTCTCGCCCTCGGGAACTTTGTATTACTTTTCGCGAGCGCTGCCGCTCACGCTGGAAGATAAGCAAGTGACGTTCGTCACCAAGGTGGGTCCGCTGGAAGTGAAGTGCAAATTCACGCTGCGGGACATGCTCTATCACGGCAATTTGGAATTGTGACGAACAGGAGCGAATATTCTCAAGGAAGATTCCGGTTCAACCGGGCGATGTGTCCTGAGGTTCATTCTGATATGCTGGCTGAGCGAAGGATTCCTCCCCCATGAAGGTCGTTGTGCGTAGCTCGTCTTTGCTGTTTTTCTTCGTCAATCTTTTGCTCGGACTTCCAGTCCATCGGAGGCTTGGCATCGGATTGGATAGGCCGTCCTCTCGCAGATGGTTTACCTAGATTGCGGGAGGGGTGTTTCTCGTGAACGGGCTACCTGCGGATGGATGTATTTGAAGCCACCGAACGGGAGTTAGAGAGCGCGGCATAAGCTGCCGCAATTCCCCTTGATTTAGATCCCGTTCGCTGCTAGCGCTGTCGTGCCCCCAAGCGCCGGAAGATAAGCAAGTGACGTTTGTCACCTGGGTCGGTCAGGTGGAAGTGACGTGCAAATTCACGCTGCGGGATATGTTTATATCGCGGCAATTTGGAACTGTGACGCGGGGCCTGCATGTTAATATCAAGCAAGCAGGCTGGCGTAGCTCAGCAGGTAGAGCATCTGATTTGTAATCAGAGGGTCGGGGGTTCAATTCCCTCCGCCAGCTCCATGAATTCAATTCGCCGCATGGTCCGCCTATGGCCCGCCCGGGGGGCACAACGGACGGTCCTGCGGGTGTGACTCTGCGATTAACGTGAGTGCCGCGCCTGCCCGAGGTTCAGGGATTGACGGACGCATTCCTGGGGGGCTGACGCCCACTTCTTCTTGTTCTTGGCGCGGGAAACTAATCCTTTTGGATGATTGTACTAAGTACTTTACTCTAGTAGCCTCAAGGGAGCCGGAGGTTTTTAAAATGAAACTATGCCATTTATCCATTTCCGCGGCTTGCTGCGTTGCCCTTCTTACTCTGGGCTTGAGCGTGGCTCAGGCGCAGAACACAGCACCTAACGTGCAAACCCTGACGATGGATGAGGTCGGGTTTCAGCCCATCAACGGTCTGACTGTCAAGGGCGTCACGTTTGCCGACACGGCTGGCGCTAATTACGACTCTCCTAATGGGGGCCTGTTGTTGTACACGCAAGATCCGGTAATTGAGGGGCCTGCGACCGATATCATCACGATGACGTTTGCCTTCCCGATTGAGAGCATCCGGTTCGGCTTCGCTTTGTCTACTACTACTGCCATCGCCAACGCGGTTCAGGTGCAACTCTTCGACGCCGGGAATAATCCGCTTGGAACTTTCTTCGCGAGCGCCCAGACTCTTGGGTCGTTTGCAAATGGTCAATTCGACGTGGCGAACGTCGGGCTTATCGCGAAGGCCGTGGTTTCTTTCACGGCCGCAGCTCAAGGCGAGGGTACCAGGTTTGGGCTCGATAACCTCGTAGTCGGCGATCCGGACGAATTCCAGGTCCGCTACTCCTCTAACTTGGCGATAGGAGATTCTGTCGTAAACATCACCAACACAGGCACCAGCTCGACTGGCGCATTTCCGACTCAAAACGGCAACATCTGCGCGAACGTATACACGTTCTCGCCCGACGAGCAGTTGATCTCTTGCTGCACATGCAAGGTGACACCCAACGGGCTGGTATCCCTTTCGGCTCGCAACGACTTGATCAGCAATACCCTGACGCCCGGTGTCCCAACTTCGATCGTAGTCAAGCTGGTAGCGTCCAATGCAACTGTTTGCAATGCATCTACCGTGGGCACCGCCGGAAACTTGCTAGTCCCGGGTATGGCCGCCTTCGGAACGACAATCCATGCTCTGCCTGTCACGTCTGGAACTCCCGCAACGACGTACGGGATGACAGAAACAGCCTTTACGTCGGCAACGTTGAGCCGCGCGGAGCTTTATCGTATAACCACGCTGTGCGGATTCATTCAGACCGACGGCAGCGGCTTCGGCATCTGCAAGTCTTGCCGGTTCGGTGGTTTGGGAACCGTACAACCGTAGGACCGATTGAGTCCCCTATCGCATCCCCACCGTCACTTGGACGTCTCACGCTACTCGTAGAAGTGCCAACCAAAGTCCTTGGCGCTCTGCCAGTCCGCGTAGACTCTACGACACCGGGCGCATTGAGGGCGTGGGGGCAATTAGCATTGTCGCTACGTTGTCGGAGAATCTCTAAGCGCCGCCTGCTCCTGCCGACGCCTGCCTTTGCACGCCTTGAAATCCGCCGGCCCGCTGCGCTTCACGCCCGCTATGGCAGCTGGTGCGACTGATGGGCTGTGGGAAGCTGCCTGGCTTAGGAGCAACGAAAATAGCAACATAGTCGTCAACAAGATTCGGAGCGCACACCAGTACGCAAGTACTGTTACCAGAAGCAGGTTCAGTCGTGCAAATACGTGTTCAGCGTAAGCTGCGTCACATATACAATCGTTGATAATGAGATATCGGAGGAGATCGCGCCGCTTCATACGGAAAGGTATGGCCAGCTAGAATTCCAACGATGCTGGAGGCGCCCTGCTATTCGACCGGTCGGGAAAATGTCACTTGCGTTGGCATTGCGGCGCTCGAAAAGGAATCATGAGATCGCGTTTTGGTATTATCGCCGCCGCTCTGGCTGCCGCAACTTTACTATTGGCTCAAGACCCAGTGAGGTCCAGGACACGCCTTCGGGCTGAGCGGCCTAACGGTGTGTCGGGCGCAGCGGGGCCGAGCAACAGCAGCGCGCCCTTCCTGCTTAACTACCATGGCGGTCCGGTAATCCTGGGGCAGACGCATATCTATTACATCTGGTATGGGGACTGGAGCGTCGATCCGAATGCGGCGCTAATCCTGAACACGCTGGCGAACAACCTTGTGGGCTCTCCGTACTACAACATCCTTACCCAATACTCGCAAACTAACCCGAGCGGCAACATTTCCAACTCGGTGGTTTTAAGCGGCAGCACCAACTCCACCTACGTGGCCGCGAACCCGTTAGCGCTGACTGATAATGACGTTTCGGCTATCGTGCAGACCGCGATTGGACACAATAGCTTTCCTCTGGACGCGAACGGGGTGTACTTCGTGCTGACGGCTCCGGGCGTGACCGAGACTGGTAGTCAGGGCGGATTTCTCACCACTTTCTGCGGGTTTCACAACTCGTTCTTTCTAAACAATACGACGATAAACTACGCGTTCGTCGGAGACGCAGCTGGTCCTAACCTCCACCAATGCGCGGAGCAGACGATCAGTAGCCCCAACAATGACCCTCCCGTGGATGCCATGGCGTCGATAGTTGCCCACGAGCTCTCCGAAGCGGTGACCGACCCGCAAAACGATGCCTGGTATGATGTGGACAAACAGGAAGTCGCCGACAAATGCGCGTCTACTTATGGAGCCACCTTCGCTGCGCCCAATGGCAGCATGGCGAACGTGACTTTGGGCGGCTTCGACTATCTGCTGCAGCAGTTCTTCTCAAACGCCTCCGACTCTTGCGTAATGAGTTACTCAACCTCTCCCGACTACAGCTTGTCGATCTTCCCAGATTCACAAACGGCGGCTGGGGGTGCCACGACCGGGGACTACAACGTGGGGGTGTTTCCCATAAACGGCTTCACAGGCGCCGTAACGCTGAGCGTAAGCGGACTCCCGCCGGGCGCTATCTTAAACGGTCCAACCCCGAATCCGACGTCGTCAGCAACTAACTTCAGCGTTTCGACCGGGACTGCGGCGACGGGCAGTTATACCCTGACGGTTACGGGCACGAACGGAGCACTGAGCCACTCGGCAAAAACGACCCTCGTCGTAACCCAGGGCGGATGCACGTACGCGCTTAACGCCAGCGGCCAAGCGTTCTCGCCGGCGGGTGGATCCGCGATCATCAACGTCACGGCAAAGCAGGGATGTGCCTGGACCGCATCTGGCGCTCCGAGTTGGGTTTTCTTTACCAGCTCTCCCTCGGGCAGTGGGAATGGCTCGCTAAGCTACTTGGTCAATTCCAACACTGGAGCGGCCCGTTCGGCGACGCTTACCGTGGCGGGCCTTTCCTTCAACCTCGAGCAACAGGCAGGAGCCAGCCCTGGCCTGAACTTCATCGGCTCGATGGCTCAGGTTGCGGCGGAGGAGAACTGGACCACCACGTTCACATTAGTCAATAAAGGCCAGGCCTCGGCAACCGCGCGCCTGAGCTTTTTCGGCGACGATCATCTCACCTATTGCTCGGACCCGAACGGCAGCGGTCCACTCTTACTGCCACTCGCGTTTCCGCAGCAGTCTGAGGCGGCCGGGCCTGTGTTGGCTACCTCATTCGACCGCACATTGGTCGCCAATGCTTCCTTGATCGTGAATTCGGCAGGCTCGCAAACTCCGCCGGTTCTGGTGGGCTCAGCCCAACTGGCGGCCACCGGCGCGGTGGACGGTTTCGCCATTTTTCATCAGATTCAGACTCAGCAGGAAGCCGTGGTGCCGATGGAAACGCGTAACGCGAGCTCTTATTTGTTGCCTTTTGACAACACCAACAACTTGGTACTGGGTATTGCTTTGGCCAACATTTCCGCGCAAGCAGTCACCGTGCAAGTGGTGATCCGCGACGATAACGGCGTGCAGATCGGTTCCGGGCAGCTTCCGCAACTGGTGGCTGGCAACCACTTCCAGTTCGGGTTGGCCGACCAATTCCCGGTCACGGTGAACGTACGCGGCACCATCGAATTCGATACGCCGTCCAGCGGCCAGATCAGCGTGCTGGGACTCCGCTTTACGCCGCCTAATAACGCGCTCACCACAATTCCAGCTTTGGCCAATGTGGGCACCCGAGGCGGCAGCATCGCGCATCTGGCTTCGGGCGGCGACGGCTGGCAAACCACCTTCGTCCTGGTCAACACGGGAACCAGCGCAGCGCAAACCACACTCAGTTTCTTCGCCGATCAAACGGGCGCTCCTTTGCCTTTGCCGCTCTCGTTTCCGCAAGGCAAAATCGCGCCCACGACGGCTCCCTCGGTCACCCAAACACTGCCAGCCGGAGCGAGCCTGTTGGTGGTAACCAGCCAGGCTGTGTGCATGAGCGCGGGCGTCCAGATAGTTTGCACCGGCTCCGCGCAGCTCAGCACCACGGGACACGTCGGTGGGTTTGTGATCTTCCGCCACAACGACCAGGAGGCCGTGGTGCCGCTGGAGAGCCGCAACGCCAACTCCTACATCCTGGCTTTCGATAACACCAACGGCACCGCGACCGGCGTGGCAGTGAATGCGGTATCGTCACAACCGGTGACCATTCCGGTCACAGTGCGCAACGAAACCGGAAATCCGATCGCAACCGACACGATTACCTTGAACCCGAACGGCCACTATGCATTCACGCTGGTGACGGACAAGTTCGCGAATACGAAAGATGTGCGCGGCACCATCCAATTCGATGCGCCGGCTGGAGCGCAGATCGGTGCACTAGGAATCCGTATCCCACAAACACAAACGTACACGACGCTTCCGGCGCTGGCGAAATAGCTCTTTGCCGTGTGACTCGCTAGGCGTTGAAGCGCAGGAGCAGCAGCAGGCGCTATTGGATGAGCACGGGAAGGTAACGGATAGCCGGACGGGTGGGCGATGTCAGTTGAACCGAGCCAGCACCGCTCCCGACGATCGCTCCGGTTAGCAGTTGAAGTGGCGATGTAGAAAGGGCGCCCGACACTCTCGTCCACGCTCCGCGTGGTTGATAGACTAACCCGTGCAGATTCTGAAGATTGTCGAGCCACAATTCGGGGGACGTGCAGGTAGCGTAAGGACAGTTCGAATTAGTCTGGCTGGTCACCTTTCCGTTCGCATCGTATGTCACGGTGGAATTCGCCCGATCTTGCCAGAAAAGGGTTCCACCATAGCCGTTCAAATTGGTTGGCAGATTGCTCGTCCCGGTCGTACTGTTGGCGGCCATGCCAAATAGATCCGTAGTGCCGCTGCCGCCTTTAAGGGAGGTACTGCCGAACTGGAGAAGCGGTATCAAGTCGGTATTATTGGGGACGCTGCTCAACTGGTTGCTGCCATTCTGCATACCAGGGTAGTTCTGGTCGGTTACGATGAAAAGGTTTCCTGTTCCTGCGTAGTTGTCTCCATTCGCCCCGGCTGTAACAAGGTTCGCTTGGTCGGCATTGAATACTACGCCATTCGAGCCCTTTACCCCAGCCATCACGTACTGGCCAGCGCCAAAAGTGATGGTGTTCGGGCCGGTGTTGAGTCCGCCATAGAAAACATATAGCGGGAACGCGCTGCTTGATTGGTCTGTTCCGGTCGATGACACTACGCCTGGACAGGTGCCGTTTGCGGCGAAAGTGGTATTCGAAGGCAATGTGATCTGAACCCCATCGGGATCGGGCAAACCAAACCTTGTGAAAGTGTAGTGGTAATACTGAAAGGGTCCCAGAGTCGCATTGTTCGGAATCGATCTTACTCCACACGACTTTGTTGCGGTCGACGCGGCGAGGGGTGGTTGCTGTTCACCCTGTGTCGGATCTTGGTATCCCCCTCCGGGGCTGACAGTTGGGGCAGGCGTCCAAGTGCCACTGGGGTCTAAGGCATTGGCGACCGGGATGTTGATAGCCGGGCCGCCGTTCATGGATCCCGTGCCAGCATAATTGGAATTGCCAGCGCACTGGTTCGCGATGGATCCACCATTACACGCGGAGGCAATGAAAGCGCCTCCGGGAGCGCAAAGGAAAGCCGATGGTCCACTCGGGCAAGCCGCCGAACCGCCGCTTCCGACGAAGTCCACTCCACAGTAAGAAGTGCCATTCGCAGTGAAGCAGTCGCCTTGACGATTCATGCCGTAGAACGAGCCGCCGAATACTTTGCTTGCGATAGCCGCCGTTGCCACCGCAGCAATGGCGCCGTTCGACTTTCCGTTTACGAATGAAAACAACTGCGGTATGCTCTCATACGTCCGGACTGTCACCCAATAAACCATATCCTTCGGAGAGCCGGGTGGGGTCGGTATGGAGTCGGGGAGCGCCAGGCTCGGCATATTCGCCTCGATGAGAACATTCTGGCGTCCTCCGTGGCCCCCGGGAACGAATCCATCGTTTTTCGCGTAAAGGCAGCCACTCTGAAGATTATGCAGGCCAGCGTTGGCCGGATCGCAAGGTACCGCAGTCGGCCTACAGGCTACGTCGCCACTATCGCTGCAGAAGGCAAAGAAGCTGACATAATTCCATTCCTGCATAATAGTCACGTAAGCCCGCTGCGCCGCAGCGAGCGCCGCGTCGTCCGCGGCCGCTTGAGCCGCCTTTTGCGTGAAGAAGGACCACCCTAGATCGATGGCCAGACCCATCATCCCCGCCATGGACATGAGCGCAAGCGACACCATCACAATCGCTTGTCCACCCGACGTCTTTTTTCGCTTGCTCATAGTTGCCTCAATACTGGATTAGATCACTGGAACTGGCGGGTAAGATTCCCGAGGCAAAACGCACTGGCGACGATCCAGGCCAGAACATTGCGAGAGCGGTGTTGAACGGAGTTTGCAGGTCTATCGTGATAGGCTGGCCCGATGCGTTCCCGCCGTCCGGCGGCCACCGCGTCGCGGGAACGGCATTTAGAGGGTACCAGGGAGTAGTGCCTTGAGTTGAAGTGAACTGCACTTGCGTCTTGGCAGGGTCCAAACCAATTCCCGCGCACTGAATCACCTCGGCTATAGTCATTGTCGAACTCGCGTTATTGCAATTGTTGGTCGCGGGACCGAGTTTCACTTGGCAGCTATTTCCATTAATGCCGCAATTCTGTCCGTGAACGATGGCGTATCTTACAGCTTCCTTCGCAGCGTGGTTCAATGTGCCGTAAATCCACATCCCGCGCGAGATTTCGAAAATGCAGATCAGAGTGAACATCACGGGAATCCCCACGAAGGTGAATTCGACCAAGCTCTGACCGACTTGCCCGGGCTTCCTCATGGGATCACCATTCTGGTTTCCGAGGTTCGGGTTAAATTTAGCTGGTTTGTTAGCAACCCCGGAATCGGGACGAACAGGCCGGATTGATACGTCACAGTAACCAAGGTGGATACCGCGGTGTTATCCACCCCACAATCGGCGCAGCTGGGTGCAACGCAAGCGATCGAGGATGGTTGATTCGCCTGAATACAGAGTGTCTGCTGCGTTACAGTCAAAGGCGCAACGCCGCAGCCCGTGATGCTATGGGTGTTTGGCACCCGGATCATTTCCAGCATCGCCGCATTGCAAGCCATGGTCTGAAGCTGGCTGGACGAGAGCCCTGGATTCGTAGCCGTCTGAATCGCCGCTATGCGTGCTGCACTCTGCGCGCAACTTGCCGCGTACAAGTAGAATCCCAGATCGAAGACTCCGACAAACAGGAAAAAAATCCACGGCGCCAACAAGGCCATTTCGACAATGGAACTGCCGGACTCGCTGCGTTTCCTCCGAACTCGCATAAATCATTACCTCGGGGTCGCGTTTTTAAGGCAGGCTTTAATTTTACCCCCATTTGGGGTACCCGACAAGGGAAAAATACCTAGGACTGGCTTACGGGACCAGGTGCGTTTCAAAGCTAACCGCCTTGTATATTGGCACTTGCGAGCAAAGTCGTCAACCCCGGTTCCTCGTCGGGCGGTGCGAGGCAGGCTTCGAGCCGTTCCAGACGCCGATAGAGATTCCTGGTAGTCATGGCCACCGCCCTGATGCTTCAGCGGCGAACCTCCAGCGCGAAAACGCGAGCTTCCAGACATTCGGTTAACTCGGCGCTCAATCTGTCGGAAACTATTACTATTCCGTGGCTGCCAAACCGCCGAACCGGCAAGACCGGCAGATGCCGAAGCCGCTGCCGTTGCTCTGAATGAACCCGCACAGAGTCGAGATGCGCGTTAATTCCGCAGCGCTCAAGGTTCCCCGCGTGAAGGAGGTCTCGGCGGTTGCATACGTACCGGCAGGTGTCGATCCGGTTGCCGGCGTCGCGTGAAGCGTAGTGCCCCACGCACTCAATCCAGGCACCAGGGTTCCCGGGGCAGACGCGGAGGAGGCAACCAGCTTGACGACCAGTGACGTCGGCACAGCGGGAGTCAGAGTATTGTTGATCAAGTCATTTTTAGCCGAAAGCGAAATGAGCGCGTCCGGCGTCACCAGGCAACTGCAGCAAGACACCAGTTGTTCATCCGGCGAAAACGTAAACACGTTCGCGCATATGTTGCCGTTTTGGGTAGGAAACGCTGTGGTGGAGCTGGTTCCGGCGTTCGTCATATTCACGTACGAATCGCCGATATTCAGGTTAGAAATATATTTCACTTGAAACGTATCCGGGTATGCCCCATTCCCGAAATTTAGAGTGGACGGATTGCACATGGACGTCGGTGGCGTCGGCAGCGGCGGCGGCAGTGGCGGTGGCGCAGTTGAGCCCACCTCTCCGATCGTGATCTGGTTTAGTCCGAAGGTATCTCCATTGGAAGTCGAAACCTCGAAGAATGCGATCCCAGGCGCGGAAATCGTGATGAGACTGCGGCCATCGGGCCCGAGGCCGTCCAGACCGTTCACTCGCGTGGTAATCAGATGGTGGGAGGAGTCAAACACGGACAGTAGCAGGTTCCCGGCACTCGCGAATCCTGCCTCAACAGAAACCTTGGAGGTCGCGGCCTGAGTTGTCGTACCCGGGACAACGATTTGAACGTCGACTGGCGATAGCAGATCGACAATGCCCGCGCTATTGATTCCGCCCCACGAAAAGAGTACGCTACCATCACTGAAGGTTGCCGCTCCCGTGGCCGCACCGTTTAGAAATACCACACCGCCGTTCTGATACTGGGTGGTAATAGCGCAAGCTGCGGCGCCAAAGGTCGGGGATAAGCAGTACGGACCGCCAAAGCTGGTTGGCGTAGTTAAAACATCAGCGAATGCGAGCGGCATAAATGCCGCCAACAAGAGTAATCGTTTCATCATGAGCTCCTCCGTTGCCCGTCGCCGCCGCAGTAATCACTTGGGACTCAATCTGCCCGCAACTACTACGGTTTTCACGGCCTCCAAACCACCGAAACGGCAAGAGGCCGGCGCGAAGAGAAAAGCACTGGCGAAAAACAAGGACAGCGTCTCCATACTTCCTCCGACATCCGCCTGCACGTTAGCTACTGCTCAAGGGCACAGCAATCTTACGGATCGTGGAGGAAGATTACCACCAATCGGCGCCTTTGTCTATTCGCCCAAATAGCGTAGCCAAAAGGGCTACAGGGTACGAATGGATCGCCGCGCCAGCCAGGACGCCCCGGTTGCTGTCGCTCCACCAGTACCGGTCCCACGCCGTTCAAGAGTGTTCTCGAGTCGAACCGAATGCACGTTCACGAAGATCCGTCGGCGTAGTTACGGACTTCTCGTCTGCCGCCATTTTAATAAGGGAGTCCATCACGCCAGGAATCGTGCGCTTAGATCGCTTCAGCTCGAGAGGAGCGAACGCAGTTTCTTGGGCTAATCCTTTTGGCTGCTCCATTTTGGGGATTGTAACTAAGCGCTTCACCCTAGTATCTTGGAGGCCGGAGGGTTTCTCTCAAATGAAACTAAGCTATTTATCGATTTCCGCCGCCATCATGTTGGGTTCGGTGCCCATGTTCGCGGTTCAGGCCGCGGCCGGTGATTCACCTTTCCAGGTGCGGTATGCGTCCAACTTGCCGGTTGGGGATTCGGTGATCAACGTCACCAATACGGGAGCCAGTTCCTCGGTTGCGTTTCCGACTCAAAACGGGAACATCTGCGTGAACGTGTACACCTTCTCGCCGGATGAACAGCTGATCTCTTGCTGCTCTTGTCCGGTCACGCCCGATGGGTTGGTTTCGCTTTCGGCTCGCAATGACTTGATCAGCAACACCCTTACGCCCGGCGTACCGACGTCGATCGTGACTAAACTGCTGGCCTCGTCCGGAACGCCCGCCTGCAATGCATCCACAGTGGGGCAGGGGAATAATGTCTTAGTCACGGGTATGGCCGCCTGGGGAACTACCATCCATGAGCTTCCGGTTACTCCTGGGAGCCCGGCGACTACTTACGGAGTGACGGAGACCGCCTTCGCCAATGCGACTTTGAGCGTTGCGGAATTGACCCGCATCACCCAGCTTTGCGGTTTCATTCAGACCAACGGCAGCGGCTTCGGCATCTGCAAGTCTTGCCGGTTTGGTGGTTTGGCAGCCACGGAACAGTAATAGTCGCGGACAGTCCGATGTGTCGGGTAACCGGGAAAGCCCGGTTACCCGAATTTTTTTGAGAGCGATGATCAAGCTCTTCTTTCGTTTCCAACCCTCCGACTGCAGACTGAACACTCCGAAAATTCTTATTTCCAGGCGGTCACACCTTTTGCAATTGAGTGAGACGGCCCTTCTCGCCCGGGTGTAGTGCTTCCGCTGCTTCTTCATGTATTCGCGCCGTTATCCGGAGCACGCGACGAAACAGAGTTGCCACGGTGCACACGCATGTAACCATGGCTAATCCTTTTGGCTACTCCATCTTGAGGATTGTAACTAAGCACTTCACCCTAGTATCCTAAATCCCGGAGGTTTCTCAAATGAAACTACGCTATTTATCGATTTTCGCGGCCATCACGTTTTCTTCCGTGGTCGCGCTCGCCCAGGCACAAGATGGGCCGTTTCAGGTGCGGTATGCATCTAACTTGCCGGTTGGGGATTCGGTGATCAACGCCACCAACACGGGAGCCATTTCCACGAATGCGTTTCCGACTCAAAACGGGAACATCTGCATGAACGTGTACACCTTCTCGCCAGATGAACAACTGATTTCTTGCTGCGCCTGCCCGATCACGCCCGACGGGCTGGTTTCCCTGTCGGCTCGCAATGACTTGATCAGCAATACCCTCACGCCCGGTGTGCCGACGTCCATCGTGGTTAAACTGCTGGCAACCCCACAAGTGAACCCCACCTGCAATGCGGCTGCACCGGGGAGCCCAGCTCCGGGTCTGGCCGCGTGGGGAACTACCATCCATGCTCTTCCGGTTACGCCTGGAACCCCGGCGACTACCTACGGAGTGACCGAGACCGCCTTCACGAATGCAACTCTGAGCGAAGCGGAATATAAGCGCATCACCACGCTTTGCGGGTTCATTCAGACCAACGGTAGCGGCTTCGGCATCTGCAAGTCTTGCCGGTTTGGTGGCTTGGCAGCCACGGAACAGTAAATAGTAGCGGACAGGTTGATGTGTCGGGTAACCGGGAATACCCGGTTACCCGAATTCTCTTGAGAGCGAGAGGTTATCAATAGCCAGGTTCTTCTTTTAGTTTCCTGAAACCCCCGACTGCGGACTGAACACTCCGAAAATTGGTCTTTCTGGGCCGTCGCACTTTTTCCACCAGGTGAGAACGGCCCGCTCTTTTTGTGGCTGGCGCCTAATACTCGAACCGCGTGTGTCTTCCAAACGCCCTCGATTACTTTGGCCCCGAATGGTGTTTTGCGCACGAACCGGCGACCCTAGGTGCGTCGAAAAGCTGTTGCGAGTTCTTAGTGGGCCGTATCCTCCAGCTTGCTCCCTTTGTCACAGACACTCGATCGTGGCTTAGATATCCCATAGGTCCTGGGGGAACGTAGGATGCCTGGTTAGCCGCAGGACTGTAAGGGCGGCGGCGAACGTTACGGCCGATTCGTCTCCTGAGGGACATGCTGCCGCAACATCATCGTCCATGTCAGGGGAACCGAAACGGGGAAAAAGCACATCTTGTCGTCACAGGCTTGATATTCCAGCGTGCCCCGGATGGTCACACTATCTTTTTCGCGAGGCGCGGACTGTGCTCCCGGCGCGCCCTCAAGGATGAGTTCCTGCACCAATCGGAATGGCTTCTGAAATACTGGCATACGCTGATTCAGAATCGTAAAGAAAGAGATCTCCGAAACCGGATATTGCAAGGGTAGAACCCGTATCTGAGAATTCGGTTCAATCGACAGCGAGATCTCACGATACCCCTTGGCGCCCGGCGCGTAGATGTGAATGTTGGAATGCGGCTCGATATCGACTGCCACCGAAAAGCGGTTACCGGCCGCGATGGTCAGATCACTGGTGGAGGTGGTGATCTCTAGGTGGCGAGTTGATATCTTATTGCTGGCATTGGACGTCTCTGTTTTGCCTCCTAGCTTCAGGCCGAAATCCGGTGCCCGGTCGCCACTCTGTGGTCCGGGGCTGTACATCTCGGTCTTCTGTTGAAGCTGTGCCTGCGCCGTTGCTGGCGATATAATGACCGCGCCCGCAAGCAGCGCCGCTAGAGAGCGTAGAATCGGAGGGAACTTCACCAGTGCACTTTTGAGTTTATCACGTCTAATCATTGAAACGCTGTCCCATAAACAGCCGCCCTATGAGAGGAGGATGGGGTTCTTAATGCAAGGGCAGGGCGCGTCGAACACCCACCGGGCTGCCCTCCACACACAAAATTGGCGGGTTCTCCGTTCGCATATTGGCGATCGCCGGTTCAGTACTGGTAGTACTTCAGTTCGATTGCGTGGTCTTACGTGTCACGGTATCTTTGCTTGGAGGTTTTCTAATGAAATTAAGCTTTTTATCGATTTTCGCTGCCAGCATGTTGTGTTCCGTCGCCGCGCTCGCCCAAGCCCAAGATGGGTCGTTCCAGGTGCGGTATGCATCTAACTTGCCCATTGGAGATTCGGTGATCAACCTCTCCAACACGGGAGCCAATTCCACGAATCCGTTCCCGACTCAAAACGGTAACCTCTGCGTGAACGTGTACACCTTCTCCCCAGATGAACAACTGATTTCGTGCTGCAGTTGCCTGGTTACGCCCGACGGGTTGGTTTCCCTATCGGCTCGCAATGACTTGATCAGCAACACCCTCACGCCCGGTGTGCCGACGTCCATTGTGATCAAGCTGCTGGGGTCGTCAGGTACCACCGCGGCTTCCTGCAACGCATCTACGGTGGGGATGGATGGCAACCAGTTAGTACCGGGCCTGGCGGCCTGGGGAACCAGCATCCACGCGCTGCCGATTACGCCGGGGAGCCCGGCTACTACGTACGGAGTGACGGAGACGGCTTTCACGAATGCAACTTTGAGCACCGCAGAATTAGCGCGCATCACCACGCTTTGCGGGTTCATTCAGATCAACGGCAGCGGTTTCGGCATCTGCAAGTCTTGCCGGTTCGGTGGTTTGGGAGCGGTGCAACAGTAATTAACTGGCAGTCGTAACGGGAGCAGGTTAATATATCTTAAAGAGAGCGAGAGGTCATTAATGACGAAGTACATCTTGATTTTTGGATTGTTGTCGGCGAGTCCATTCGCCGCAGCCTTTGCGGACGAGCCATCCAGCAACAGCGCAGTGGTTTTGGAAATCAACGGCAAGAAATTTACCTTCAGTGAGTTCGAACAGAAGCGTCCGGCTGCTCTGTTCCAGGCCCGCAATACTTTTTATCAAAGCGCACGCAAGGCTGCCGAGGAGTACGTCGATAGTTACCTCTTGGAGCAGCAGGCCGCCGCCGAACACGTGACCGTAGCTGAGTTGCTGGAGCGGCACGTGAACAATGTAATCGCAAAGGACCCGCCCGAAGATGCTCTGCGGGTGTATTACGAAGGTGTGGATACCACGGAGCCGTACGAAGCCGTTCGCCCGCAGATCCTCAGCCATATCCGCCAGAAGCGCCTGGATAAGGCCAAGGCCGAGTACTTGAAAACTCTGCATGACCAGGCCAAAATAGCCATTCGGATGTCCCCCCCGCGGGCGTCGATATCGCTGAAAGACACCCCGCTGCGTGGGCCCCAGGATGCTCCCGTCACGATTATTGAGTATGCGGACTACGAATGTCCGTACTGCCAGCAAATCCAACCGGTGCTGGACAAACTGGAGACCGAATACAAAGGGAAGGTGGCCTTCGCTTACAAGGACGCGCCTTTGCCGATGCACCCGCACGCCCAGAAAGCCGGAGAAGCCGCGCGTTGCGCGGGAGCGCAGGGAAAGTATTGGGAGTATCACGATCTTCTCTTTGCGACGAAAGCGCTAGAGATTCCACAGTTGAAGGAGGGTGCCGCCACTCTCAAACTCGATACCCAGGCCTTTGACAAGTGCTTGACCTCGGGAGAGCAGGAGAAGGCCGTCAAAGCCCAACTGGCGGAAGCGCAAACCTTTCAGCTCCAGGGCACGCCAAGCTTCTTTATCAACGGGATCTTCTTTAGCGGCAGTCTCACTTCTGAACAGTTCCACACCGTTATTGACGACGAACTCGAGGCGGCTTCAGCTTCTAAGTAGAGCTGAAAGGAAAGTGGTGGGCGGAGCGGCGGCTCTAAAGACTACGGTAGTCTTTGATCCAAGTTTTTCGTAGAGAGCCGCCGTTCTGACGAAGCTGAGTTGCCAAGGTGGCTGCTCTAGCTTAGGTCACGCATGTAACGATGGCTAATCCTTTTGGCTACTCCATCGTAAGGATTGCAGTAAGTACTTTACCCTAGTATGCTGAGACTCGGAGGATTCTCTCAAATGAAATTGCGCTATTTATCGATTTTCGCGGCCATGATGTTGTGTTCCGTGGCCGCGTTCGCCCAGGCCCAAGACGGGCCTTTCCAGGTGCGGTATGCATCTAACTTGCCCGTTGGGGATTCGGTGATCAACGCCACCAACACGGGAGCCAGTTCCACGGTTGCGTTTCCGACTCAAAACGGGAACATCTGCATGAACGTGTACACCTTCTCGCCGGATGAACAGCTGATTTCTTGCTGCACCTGCCCGATCACGCCGGACGGGTTGGTTTCCCTTTCGGCTCGCAATGACTTGATCAGCAACACCCTCACGCCCGGTGTGCCGACGTCCATCGTGGTTAAGCTGCTGGCCACGACCCGAGCCGCCCGCCTGCAATGCGTCTCACCGGGGGCGCTAGAACCGTTGCGACGGGTCTGGCCGCGTGGGGAACCACCATCCATGCTCTGCCGGTTACGCCTGGGAGCCCGGCGACTACCTACGGAGTGACGGAGACCGCCTTCACGCCGTCAACTCTGAGCGCTGCGGAGTTAACCCGCATCACCACCCTTTGCGGGTTCATTCAGACCAACGGCAGCGGCTTCGGCATCTGCAAGTCTTGCCGCTTTCGGTGGTTTGGCAGCAGCGCAGTAATAGTCGCGAGCAGGTTGATGTGTGGGTAACCGGGAATACCCGTTACCCGAATTCTTTAGAGAGCGAGAGGTTATCAATGACGAAGTTCATCTTGATTTTTGGATTCTTGTCGGCGAGTCCATTCGCTGCTGCCTTTGCGGACGAGCCATCCAGCAACAGCGCAGTGGTTTTGGAAATCAACGGCAAGAAATTTACCTTCAGTGAGTTCGAACAGAAGCGTCCGGCTGCTCTGTTCCAAGCCCGCAATACTTTTTATCAAAGCGCACGCAAGGCTGCCGAGGAGTACGTCGATAGTTACCTCTTGGAGCAGCAGGCCGCCGCCGAACACGTGACCGTAGCCGAGTTGCTGGAGCGGCACGTGAACAATGTGATCGCAAAGGACCCGCCCGAAGATGCTCTGCGGGTGTATTACGAAGGTGTGGATACCACTGAGCCGTACGAAGCCGTTCGCCCGCAGATCCTCAGCCATATCCGCCAGAAGCGCCTGGATAAGGCCAAAGCAGAGTACTTGAAAACTCTGCATGACCAGGCCAAAATAGCCATTCGGATGTCCCCCCCGCGGGCGTCGATATCGCTGAAAGACACCCCGCTGCGTGGGCCCCAGGATGCTCCCGTCACGATTATTGAGTATGCGGATTACGAATGTCCGTACTGCCAGCAAATCCAACCGGTGCTGGACAAATTGGAGACCGAATACAAAGGGAAGGTGGCCTTCGCTTACAAGGACGCGCCTTTGCCGATGCACCCGCACGCCCAGAAAGCCGGAGAAGCCGCGCGTTGCGCGGGAGCGCAGGGAAAGTATTGGGAGTATCACGATCTTCTCTTTGCGTCGAAAGCACTAGAGATTCCACAGTTGAAGGAAGGTGCCGCCACTCTCAAACTCGACACCCAGGCCTTTGACAAGTGCTTGACCTCAGGAGAGCAGGAGAAGGCCGTCAAAGCCCAACTGGCGGAAGCGCAAACCTTTCAGCTCCAGGGCACGCCCAGCTTCTTTATCAATGGGATCTTCTTTAGCGGCAGTCTAACTTCTGAACAGTTCCACACCGTTATAGACGACGAACTCAAGGCGGCTTCAGCTTCTAAGTAGGAGACGGCGAGGAGAAATTTGACAACGAGATTTTTCCTCCAGCGCGCAAGGCTCAGTTGGTTGCTTGCAACGCCGGCTTGATGTTCCACCCGGGCCGGCGACTTCGCTTTTCGCCATCTTCGCGGAAGTATCATTCGGGACTCGAAGTTTAGAAGGCTTGGGAGTCTTGCCAGAGTAACCCCGGAGACTCCCGTCGGATTAACGATTAGGAGAAGATCTTTATGCGAGCCGTGCATCTATCGCATTTGTTTGCTCTTATGATTCTGGTTGGCCCTAAAACGCTCAGCGCGGCAGGGCTCGTTCTCACTAACGTGGCAGTTGGTCAGAATCTGGAAGCCGAGGCGGTTGTCAAGCTGGATGTAGAAGCGCCGAGCAGCGGATTGCTCATCACCCTAACCAGCGGCGATCCAAGCCGGGTACTACTTTCGCCGGCGCCGGATGCCATTGGATCCGCGTCGATCAGTGTAAGGGTGACGGGCGGCCGCCGTGTGAGTCCAGAGTTTTATGTGCAGGGGCTCACCGATAGCGGCGTGGTCACGTACACGGCCAGCGCTGCCGGCTATGGGAATGCGACTGGGGCAGTCACCCTAGTACGATCGGGTATCGTAATCGCCGGCCCGGCGAAATTGGGAAATCCGCTGGTAACAACTTCCAGAATATGGCCTTCGTCCATCACCGTCTACTCCGCGCAGCTCGATTCTTCAGGGAATTTCACGGCTGTCCAACAGGTGCGCGGCGGTTTATCTGCAACCGTACAGATCAGTAGCTCGAATACGGCAGTAGGCACGATCACTAGTTCGCCGGTAGTCATCACCGGAGGATCCGTTAGTGCCAGGAGCGAATTCCAACCCCTCAGCGAGGGCAATACCACCCTGCTTGTTGATACGCCAGCCGGATTCAATGCTCCCGCCCAATTCGCCCGAATGAACGTAACCGTTAATTCGCCCAGGCTGGCGATTACAGACAAAATCAATCTAGGTGAGAACCTACAGATGGCAGGCACGGTGCTATTGGGCGCACCTGCGCCTCAGGGCGGGGTGGCCGTCACTTTGACCAGCGACGATCCAAGCCGCCTTCTACTTTCTGGATCGGCAACCGTTCAGGGATCCAAGTCCATCACTGTCACGATCGAGTCTGGCGCGTCGAACGGTTCATACTATTTACAGGCTCTCGCCGATTCGGGCACCGTAAGCTATAGTGCCAACGCTCCCAAATACCGCAGCGCTACAGCAACGATCGCGTTGACGCCATCGGGCATCTTGCTTACAGGTCCAGCGGGAGCTCCGGACGAAGCTGAGGTATTACGACCGGAAGCACCGGAATTCCCGCATGGGTTCTTTGGAAACTTAACCTCGGGCAAAACGACTCCGATTGTAGTCTATACCGCCTACCTTGTTCCCAAAACTCATCGGGGGGCGGACATTACGATACAGTCGCTGCGCGCCGGCATCTCGTTGAAGGTGAGTCTGCAGAATTCCAATCCAGTAGTCGGAATCGATTCCGGATTCGGTGACCATCATGGGCGGTTCCGACCAAGCAATGGCACAGTTCACCGCGTTGTCCGTGGGTTCGACAGTGCTCTCGGTGACTACTCCTGAGGGTTATACGACGCCCCGCAACTCCACGACACTCACTGCTGTCGTGAAGGAGTAACGTCCAAGCTGTTCTTCGATCGGAACAGCGGGGCAAGCACGCCGAGGAACACATTTCGTTCGGCCAAAATCGTATTCCATTTCGGACGGTCTAACGGGCTCATGTCAACGTCAGTTCCGCGGCAAAAAGCCATGCAGCTGTTAGGGCGCAAGACTACAAGAAATGGTGGAGGCGGTGTAGTTCAAACATCCCGAACACGGACTCCCCGGGGCACACTGACCGTCTGCAGTGCGCGGCCCGATCCAATAGACTGCGGAAGAAGGTATTTGGTCAGGATGGTGGGTGAACCCCTGAATCATGTGCGTGGATCCAGTTAGCGTGCCGAAGTCGTTCATGTTGTCCATACCCTGGCTGGCATTGCAGTTCGGCGTGAAAAATAGAGTACCCTGCACAGTGACCGGCGCGGGGGTGACGAGGGCAAAGTCGACGGCTTGATAATTACCCGTATAGCCGAAAATGGTGGCATTTTCCCAACAGGCTCCGTACCACGTCACGGATACATTCTGCGAAGAAGAAACCGTCACGACTGCCGAAGCATTTCCGAAGGTTGGTGCGCTGGCTGTGATCGTGGCCGATCCAGGCCCCACACCGTTGACCGGCACGCTCACGTTCGTCGAACCCGCTGCGAACGTCACGGACAAGGGCACGGTGGAGACACTCGGGTTATTGGAGTTCAGGCTGGCGGTTAGCCCGCCGGCCGGAGCCGGCCCCGATAGGTTCAACGCGAGGTTCTGCGTGGCGCCACTGTTGATCGTTAAGGTCCCCGGCGAGAAACTCATCGCCGAGCCTCCCCCTCCCCCGCCGCTACCCGATCCTACCTGCACCAGCGCGCTCGCTGGCGTTAAGCCGTATGCCGTGGCGGTGATGCTTGCCGAACCAACGCCAATTCCGGTGACCGTCGGCGCCCGGTTGCTCACCGTGGCGCCCTCCGGCATGAAAATATTCGCAGGCGCCACGGTCACGATAGAGGTATCTGTACTGCTAAGCATGACAAAAACACCGCCCGACAGCGCCGCCGCCGCCAACGTCACTTGGAATGGCGCCGACTGGCCCGGGGCCACCGTCGCGTTGGTCAGAAGGATCGCTGCTGACGACGCGCCGGACGCCGTAATCGTCAAGGTCGCGGGAGTACTGCTCGTGAAGCCGTTGTTCACGATTAGCTGCACTACATAAACTCCCGCTAGATCGGCCACAAATACCGGCGACTGCGAATTTGCTCCAGAGAGCGTGGCGGCACTACCGGCCGGACGAGTCGTGAACGACCACGCATACGTCAGCGGATCGTGGCATGCATCCCCTGAGCCGCTCCCATTCAGTGTCACCCTGGCGCCCACACCTACGTTTTGATTCGGCCCCGGATTTGCCGTTGGCTGCGAACACGTCGTTGTGCTGATTGTTACGGTCGACGGTGCGCTGTTCAATTGACCGTTGTTGACGATGAGCTGCGCGACGTAGGTGCCAGGCAAGTCGGCGCTAAAACTCGGACTCATGATCGTCGTGCTCGATAAGACGGCTGTGCTGCCGGTGGGTTTGCTAAGGAGGGCCCAGAGGTAAGTAAGTTGCAGACCCTGGGGGTCAGTCCCGCTGCCGTTCAGTTGTACCACGGTATGCTGTTGTACCGTCTGATTGGGGCCTGCGTTGGCTGTCGGCGCCTGGATCGTGCCGGTTGTGATCGTGACTGTCGAAGGGGCGCTGTCAACGAAGCCGTCATTGACGATCAATTGGGCTACATATGTTCCCGCTAGATCGACCTTGAGCGTTGGATTGACGATACCAGGATTGCTCAGCACGGCCGTGCTGCCTGCCGGCTTGCTAAGCAGACTCCAACGGTACGTCAGCGGGTTTCCGTCCACATCCGTCGAGCCCGAGCCGTCCAAATGAACGAGGGTGCCAACATTAACGCTCTGACTGGAGCCGGCCCGAGCCACTGGCGGAGTGTTCGCGGTCGTAATCGTTACGGTCGTGGAACTGCTGCTGGCGCCGTCGCTGACGGTCAGTTGCGCCGTATACATACCGGGCTTATCCACGACAAACGTGGGCGAAACGGTATTGGCTCCGGCCAAAATTGCAGCGCTGCCTGACGGCTTGGTGGTCAGCGTCCAACCGTATGTTAGCGGGTCGCCATCGATGTCGGACGATCCGCTGCCGTCGAGTTTTACGGTGGAGCCCACGGAAACGGTCTGATTGGGGCCGGCCTTCGCAACCGGTGGTGAATTGCCAGTAGTGACCGTCACGCTCGCACTAGAGGTTGCCCCGCCATTGCTGACCGTCAGGGTAATCACGTAAGTACCTGCGACGTCGACCACAAACATCGGATTGACCAGCGTGTTATTAAAAAGCACGGCCGAGCTTCCCAGAGGCCTCGATGTGAACCTCCAACTATAGGACAGCGTGCCCATGCCGCTGGGGTTGATTGACCCACTGCCATCCAAGGTGACCAACGCGCCCACTTTGGCGGTTTGGTTCGGTCCGGCGTTTGCGGTTAGAGCTCCCGCGTTGCTCTGGAAGGTCCATTGCAGTTTGGAGAAATCGACTGGAACCGAGGGGGCGACCAAGATCGTAAACGTGTCAGCGCTTGCGACATGGCTATTGGCAGGCACAGGTGCGTACGTCAATGTGTCCTGTCCCGGAACCACACGAATGCTATAGGGGTCTACGCTCGTCACCGTGGCAGTGACGGAGGGCGCGGCCGACAGAAGGTTCACAAGATCAGCGTGGTAAGTCGCTCTCGACAGATTCGACGTGATGACCTGCGTGCCCACCAACTGGTAATTCGTTACGGACAGGGCTTGTGCTTGGCAGAACACGGCCGAACAAAACAAGGCCGAGAGTGCGGCCAGCGTTGTTTTACTTTCGTAACGCATCATAACCTCCGAGGAATCGCCGATTCGTTAAACGTAAGGGATGTACTATCGGCCGAAAACGCCCAGAACCTCAATCCTGAGCGGAACAGGCGGTCACCCCCAACCTTATCCCATATTAGGGCGAAGTCCTCTTACGCATGGGCTGAGGCAATTCGCGCCTATACACCGAACTTCCTGAGGATCGCCAGCGTCTGGCGCTCTTTCTCCCGCGCGGCCCGCCTGAGCCGGCCGTTGAGCGGAGCAGGCCTCTCGTATTAATGAGATAACTGCAATGCCGGGGTATCGCTCTGGTAGAGTTCAAGGACTTCGTCTAACGGTCCCTTCGCAACTATGTGCCCCTTATCAAGCCAAATTGCTTGATTGCACATTTCGCGCAGAACGGCGGGTGAGTGGCTGGCGCATAGCATCGTTTTGCCAGCTTTGCGAAAGTCCAGTAATCGTTCAAAGCACTTGGCCTGAAAGCCTTGGTCGCCGACTGCAATCACTTCATCGATCATTAGGATGTCAGGATCTGCATGCATGGCGACCGAGAATGCCAGGCGCATCACCATCCCGGATGAATACGTGCGCAATGGTTGATCCATATACTCGGCCAGGCCGGAAAAATCAACGATCGCGTTGAACATTTCCTTGGTCCTCTTTCGCGAGAGACCCAAAATAGAAGCGTTAATACGCAGATTTTCCTCGCCAGTAAGATCGCTATGGAAGCCCGACCCGAGCTCCAACAGTGGAGCCACGCGGCCGTTCAACTTTGCTGTCCCCTCGTCCGGACGACATAATTGTGTGGCCACATTGAGCAGCGTGCTTTTGCCGGCGCCATTGGCACCGATTACGGCGAGGCCGTCGCCGTCGCGAACCGTGAACGAGACGTCGCGCAGGGCAAAAAAAGTTCGAGTGGCAACCGGACGAAACCACTCCCGGAGGTGGCCGCGCAGCAGATGCCGCCCGGCGTTGTAGGAAAATTGCTTCGAAACGTTGCGAAAGCTGACTCGTTCCATCACAGATGATTGTAAAAATCCGGTTGTAGCCTGCGAAAGATCAGCCAACCTGCTACCAGAGCTACTAAGGAACTGATGCTTAACTTCCACAAGACTTCTGCGGGAGGCGCCGCTGCCTCCATAAGAATTCGCCGCAGTGCATGCGTAAGCGCGGCAATGGGATTGAATTCATATGCTCCGCGATAACGGATGGGCACATTCTCTACCGTATAGAAAATCGGCACCATCCAGAAAATGACCCTGATGATAGAATCCACGACATAGCGCAAATCGCGCACGTATACATCCAGTGCGCAACTTGCCAAGACAACTCCGGTGACGAACAAGATTTCAAAGAGCCACACCACCGGGAGCCAAGTCCAATATCGATTCACTCCGAACCCAAAAGCCAGGGCAAAGGCGAGCAACAGCCCGATTTGAATGAACATGTGAACACAGTTGGAAAGAACGCTAGCCAAAGGCAATAGAATCCGAGGCAGCGGTACTCGTTTCACCATCCCCGCGTTTTCAACCACACAGGTCATTCCGGCGCTCCACGCAATCGTAAAAACGTTGAACGGCACCAGTCCGCATAAGATGAAGACTGGAAATGCATGCCGTGACCGGTCGGGGAAAGCGAACGTGAACACAAGCACCAGAACACCCATCATGATTAGAGGGTTAAGCAGGCTCCATACGATCCCAAGCGACATGTTCCGGTAGCGGATCTTGAAATCTCTCACGACAAGATTTTCCAAGACGAAAAAAAAGTCTGCGCTCGACATAGAAAAAGAACACCCGCGCCACTCGGGCCCCAGCGGGTGAGCTTTCAGAATACCATTCTCGCGTTTTGCGGATAATGAAGATAAGATCAGCTATGACTAGGCCGCAGCACCTTTCCATCAGTTCGCTCAGCGAGCCCTAAGCGCGCCGAAGCACCGACGCCCGATGGTCAGGCGGACCATGGTCAGTAATCGCGGTTTAGTTAGTAGCGCACTTTTGCCCCCTCATCCGCATTTTGACCTTCAGCGACTCCCTTCTTGTAGTCTCCCCGACTGAGATGCTTCTCCAACCACAGGTAGAAACAGATGAACAAATAGCGGCTGCCCATTTCCTGGATTTTCAACTTGGCCACGCCCGTGCGGCGGTTACGCCAGGTAATCGGTATTACCGTCCACGAGTAACCGCGGATAATGGTCTTTAGGGGAAGCTCCACGGTAAGGTTAAAGTGCGCCGAAAGCAGCGGCTGGCAGCCCTCTATGACGGTGCGGCGATAAGCCTTGAAGGCGTTGGTCGTGTCATTAAGCGAGATGCGAAACAACAGGCGGATAAAACTATTGGCTAGGCGATTCAGCCGCAGTTTCAACCAGGGATAGTCGATGACTCCGCCACCCTTTAAGAAACGCGAACCGAACACCGCATCCCAGCCTTGGTTCAGCGTGTTCCAATAGCGCACCACGTCGCGGCAATCGTCCGACTCGTCGGCCATCATGATCACCACCGCATCGCCGCGCATCTGCTGCAATCCGTAAATGATGGCGCGACCGAAGCCGTGCGGTGGTGTGTGCTGGACCAAACGTGTGCCCTGAATGCGCTCGGCTAGCGCCGAGACGATCGCAGCTGTTCGATCCGTACTGCCATCGTCCACAACGATGATTTCGTGCTCGATCCCGTTTAGTTGCAACTCCAGGTGCAAATGCTCAACGGTGGAAGCGATACAGCCCTCCTCGTCACGAGCCGGAATGACCACCGATAACAGATTTAGTTCGGGCCTGGCGGGCAGCGTGGCACTCATGGAGCATACCTCATACGCCACACCACGTGAGCCAGTCGGGATGCGAAGCGGCGTGCGCGGCGATCTCGTCCAGAATTTGAGAGAGATCGATTTGCGGCTTCCATCCCGTCGCCGCCAGCGCCCTGCTGGAATCGAGGATGAGCCAGGGAATGTCGTACGGGCGTTCGCTGCCATCTGCAAGCGGAGCGTGCGGGCCGAAGCGGTCGTCGCACCAGGCCGTCAACTGCGCCAGCGACATGGAGTTGGCCTGGCCGCCGGAGACGTTAAGGAGCAGGCCGGGCGCGCTGCAGCGCAACTGGAAATCCACCAGGCGCGCCAGGTCGCGCGGATGCAGGGCATCTCGCACCTGGAATCCGTGGCCACCGTAGCCGAGGTATTTCAAGGGACGCCGTGTAGCGTGCGCATGCAACCAATAGGAAAAGATGCCCTGTTCGGCGGTGCCAAATTGCCCGGCTCCCGCCAGCACGCCGCAGCGATTAATCCAGACGGGAACTTGAAATCCGCTGGCGTACTCCTGGGCCAAGCATTCGGAGGCAAGTTTGGTGGCGCCATAAAGCGAAATGGGAGCTACCGTACTAAATCCTTCCGTGACGCCTGCCGGGCTGACCGCCGCGGGCAAGGGCTGATCCTGATCGAGAACAAACGCGGCAGACTCGGAGCGCAACGGCAACTGCGCCAAGCCGGGGATCGAATACACCCGGCTGGTGCTCAACAGGATCAAGCCGGCGTGGGCCGCGCGACAGTATTCCAGCATGTTGATACTGCCCAGCAAGTTGTGCTCGAGCAGTTGTCGGCTGCTGGTTTTCCCATCGCGGCCAGCCAGAACGCTGGGTTGCGCGGCGGCATCGATCACCCAGTCGGCGAGAGGCAGCGTTTCGAGGTCGCTCGGCATCCGGATGTCGCCATGGAGAAGCTGCACGCCCAGACGCTTCAGCGAAACCCGATTTGTCTCGCTACCGGATCGCGCCAAGTTATCGAGGCCCATGATGGCGATGCCCTCGTGGGATTCCAATAAATACTGCGCGATGTGGCTGCCTACAAAACCGCACGCGCCTGAAATGAGAACCTTCATCCGAGGGCACGGCTCGCCAGCCGCGAGGACCACGAGGCAACGATCTCGGCCATGGTCTGTTTCAGATCTTTTGTGATGTCCCAGTCCGGATAGTGAGTCTTCATCTTGGTCAGATTGCTGTAGTAACACATATGGTCGCCGATGCGATTGCCCTCAACGTAACTCCACACTTGCTGGCGCCCCGTAAGCTCGGCCGCGAGCGCGAAGGCCTCCAGAATCGAGCAGGAATTGCCGCCGCCGCCGCCGATGTTATACACCTCGCCGCATCGGGGCTTCTGGGCGAACGCCAGCATGAAGCGGGCCACATCCTCAGAGTGAATGTTATCGCGAACCTGTTTCCCTTTGTAGCCAAGCACCTTGTACTCCCGGCTAGTGAGGTTACACCGGATCAGATAACTGAGGAACCCGTGTAGTTCCACGCCGGAATGATTCGGCCCGGTCAGACAGCCACCTCGCAAGACACACGTGGGCATACCGAAATAGCGGCCATACTCCTGTACTAAGACGTCGGCGGCTACTTTGGACGCGCCGAATAGGGAATGCAGTGACTGATCGATCGGAAAGTCTTCTGGAATACCCAATCGGTATAGTGGATCGGCGAAGTCCCAACGGGTTTCCTTCTCCACTAAGCTCAGGGTGTTGGGGCGATCGCCATACACTTTGTTCGTAGAAGTGAAGATGAACGGTGATTCCGGAGCCGAGCGGCGGGCAGCTTCCAGGAGATTCAACGTGCCCGTGGCATTCGTATCAAAATCGTCGAATGGGATCTGCGCGGCCAAGTCGTGCGAGGGTTGAGCGGCGGTATGCACAATCACTGCCGGCCTGGCGCCTTCCACCAAGCCGAGAATTCCTTCGCGGTAGCGAATATCAAGTTCGTGATGCTGGTAGCCGGGGATGTCCCGTTGCAATCGCTGGAGCGACCAGGAAGTATCTCCCTCGCGGCCAAAGAAAACGGCACGCTGGTTGTTGTCCACCCCCCATACTTCGTATCCAGCTTGATGGAAATGCAGACATACTTCGGACCCGATCAATCCGCAGGATCCCGTCACCAAGACTCGCATTTTGCTCATAATCCAAGGTAATCGCCCAACACATTCTAGCATTTGCGCCGGGCTAAGCCTCGGACGCAGTTCAAAGGCAGGCCGTAAGATGGCCTGATCCCCACGCAAGCTTCCGCTCCAAGCACTTCGAGAATGATGCACTTTGAGATAGAGCTGTCGGTGCAAACCCTTCGGTTGAGCGGATTGAGGGCCGTCGGGCGACAGACCCTAGGTGCGAGCACGCAGAGGCCTCCGCCTCGAATTCGTCTCCGTCAGGATATCGTCCCTCCAGGAAGCGATCAACTCCGAACCACGAATGCCGGTGTGCACAATCCATCTGCCGGATCGAAGGTCCTGCCGGACCATTGTGGGAATAAATCTGTGGGATTACACCAAAATTTTTCGGACGCGTCCATCTGGCGAACGGCACGCTGATGGTGGCCGCTTTTTGTTTGTGGACATCTCGCCGAATTAATCGAAAGTGGAAAGAACTGTCACCTAATAACGCGAGAATGTCTCCGATTCCCCAGGAAGTGGTTTCGTGATGTGTTGGTAGTGTTTCAGGTAGCGTGATAGCATCAGGTGATGATTCGTCCCGAACGACCGGCCGCTTCTCAGCGCCGGTTTCCATCGGGCCTGGAACCGATTCTGGCTTGGATTGCAGCCGGACTGGCCCTATGGGTTTTCGTAACTACTGTCGGCTTTGCTAGAGCGGGTTGGGTATCGATCCCCATATGGGACGATTGGACGCGGTGGTACACGTTTATGCGGGATCGCTATAGCCTGGGGTGGTTCTATCAGGAGCAGGCGGACCACCGTCTGGTGTTTCCGAAGCTCCTATTTGCCGTCGACCACCTAGCGTTCCATGCGCAGGGAAAGTTCACGTTGGTGTGGTCGTTTTGTCTCCAGGCTATTACCGGGTCCATTCTGTGGCTGCTGTCCGGCAGCGCCTACCCTCAGGACAAGAACGAAAGGTTAATCCAGGGGGCGTTCGTCGCCGCCTGCGTGTTCTCGAGCCAGCAATGGATCAATCTGGTTGAGCCATTTCAGGTACAGTTTCCGATGGTCTACTGTGCAGCTGCGGGCGCTCTCTTCGCAATGAGGAAGGCCACGGAAGACCGTGCCGGTTCTCCGGGTTGGTTGGCCGGTGGTATGTTGCTGGCGATTGTGGCAACCTACTCGATGGCGAATGGGGTGCTGATATGGCCTGTTATGTTGTTGGCGTCCTGGTGGCTCGCAATGTCCAAGGGAAGCGTTACGGCGCTTGCTGCAGTCGGCGCATTGGTCGTGACCTCGTTCTTTTGGGGCTGGCACCCGGCCCTTACCGGAATGCAGCCGACGATACACGATCTATACCAGGCCGCGGTTTTTGGACTCGCTTATCTGGGAGCTCCGGCGTTCGCGCCCGCCAAATTTGCAGACAGCGCCGCAACCTCCCATCTGGAATATTTCCGGTTTATTCCAGGGGCAGTGCTGGCATTGTTGTTCGCGGGTGGATTTGCGATGTTCTTGCGCCGCCGGGAAAGATATAACAGCGCGCGCGCAATGCTGGTCTTTTACGGTCTATTCCTGGCCGTCTCCTGTGGGTCGATCGTGGCGGGCCGCTCGGTGGGCCCCCTGACGGAGGCGTATCAATCGCGGTACACCACGCCGATGTATCTGCTTTGGATAAGTGGATTATTGGCGGCATGGCCGGTTGTCATACGCTGGAACCGCCTAGCCTTGTACGGCGCCCTGGCTATCTCAATATACGTTGGCATCGTGTTGCCACAAACTGAGGTACGCAACCTGGTTCTGCATTTTGCGGATTTGGAACGTCGCAGCGAGGCTGCTGTGGTCGATGATGTCGCGGACCCTGACATATGGGTGGCGATGTTCCAGCCAGCGGATCTGGCGATGGACGCTGTGGATTACCTTAAAAAAAATCGGCTGAGCATCTTTGCCGAGGACTGGAGCAGGTGGCCTGGTGTTCCCTTGAAATCGCAGTTTATTGTCGACCCGGATCAGAGTGCCTGTCAGGGGCAGTTCTACGGCCTGAGCACAGTTGCCTCGTTCAGGCCGGGCTGGATTCTCTCCGGCCAAGCTTGGGATGCTAAGGCTCGACGACCACCGAAGTTCGTTATTCTCGCTGACGACCGAGGGATGGTGGCAGGCGTCGCGCCGACGCAAACCACTTCGGACGCTACCCAGGGGGCAACGTGGATTGGCTACGTTGGCGGCCAGCCACGGCCGATCACCGCCTATGTGCTGGAAGCCGATGAGCGTTCCCTATGCTCCGTCGCAACCCGGAAGCTACCCTTTCTAGAAACCCTGTCGGTGAAAGAACTGGGCAGCCAACTTCCAGAGGCTGGTGTGGGAATTGCCGGCTCTTGGAATCCGGATGGTTACTACAAAGGCCCGGGAGGTCCAGGTACGCCCGCATTGAGCGGACGATTCTTTGGTTCCTATCCCCCCGATGCTGGAACTGGAACGATCCGGCTTGGTCCATTCCACCTGGATGGAAGTCACCGGATGGCAATTCCTCTGACGTCCGGTCCGGATACCCGCGGGTTGTCGGTAACGGTGCTCGATGCTGCGACCAAGCAGGCGCTGGCAAGGATCGATCCAATGCCCAAAAACACAGCTTGGTGGGCTTGGGATCCGAATCTGCCGGCAGGCCACGGGCTGACGGTCGAGATTATCGGTGAGGATAAGGGGACTGGCTGGGGGCAGTGGATGGCATTGGGTTGGCCCCACGAGCTAAAGCAATAGGATAGAAGGCATTCGCGCCCGATGTGTCCCGCCTCTAACGCTGGGACTCATCCCCTGTCTCGGTTGAGGCTACATCACCGAAGAGTTTTCAGCAAGCTGCTAGTGTCCCGAGTCAGAAGTTAGTATAAATAATAGGAACCTGCTTGTTATGCTGGGAATCCAACCAGCATGGGTCGACCAACCAAGCCAATCGTGGTGAGTGAAGAGGATCGCGTCAAGCTGCAGGAGTGGGCCCGGCGGCCTAAAACTGCGCAGCGTTTCGATGCGGGCACGCATTATATTGGGTTGCGCCGACGGGATGGAGAACCGACAGGTGGCTCGTCAACTGCGCATCACCGATCAAACGGTGTGCAAGTGGCGGGAGCGATTTCGCTCCAGCGGTCTGGAGGGATTGGCCGATGAACCTCGGCCAGGCACTCCGCGCAAGATTTCGGATGCGCAAGTGGAGGCGCTTATCACGCGTACATTAGAAACGACGCCTTCGCAGGGCACGCACTGGTCGACACGAACCATGGCACAGGCGACAGGAATGTCGCAGTCCGCAATATCCCGCATCTGGCGGGCGTTCTCGTTGCAGCCGCACCGGGTGGAGACCTTCAAGCTGTCCACCGATCCGTTCTTCGTCGAGAAGGTTCGGGACATCGTGGGCTTGTATTTGAACCCGCCGGAACGGGCTCTGGTGCTGTGTGTGGATGAAAAGAGCCAAGTCCAGGCCCTGGATCGAACGCGTCCTGTACTGCCGTTACGGCCCGGCCTGCCCGCTCGTCAAACTCACGATTACATCCGTAACGGAACCACTTCACTGTTCGCCGCTCTCGATGTAGCTACCGGGAAAGTAATTGGGTCTTGTCACCGCCATCAGGAGTTCCTCCGCTTTTTGGAACGAATCGACGAAGCTGTCCCTGACCAACTCGATATTCACCTGGTGATGGATAACTACGGCACTCACAAGATGCCCAAAGTGAAGCGCTGGTTTGCACGTCATCCCCGCTATCATGTGCACTTCACCCCAACCAGCGCCAGTTGGCTCAATCAAGTCCAACGATTCTTCGGCCTGCTTACCGACAGGCGTATCCGGCGCGGCACCTTCGGCAGCGTTCGCGAGTTAGAGGCCGCCATCCGCGACTATCTCCTCCTCCACAATCAAAACCCTCAGCCCTTCGCCTGGACCGCCGACGCCGACTCCATCCTCAAAAAGATCGCCCGCTTTTGCATGCGGACTTCTGACTCAGTACACTAGACGGTTGCACCGGCCAGAACGCGCGATATTTGGATTGTGAACATCGCCAGGGCCTTCGTACAGGCAAGCGGAGCTCGACGACGGCGGTGTATGTCGAATCCGCAGCATCGCTTGAGACGTTATCATTAACGTCACTGGTTTGAGGTGGAGCGAACATATCCGATATGCCTGTTGTCTGGCGGTGCTTGGCGCAGGTTTCGGGCCCATTCAAGCCGCCTGTCCGCCGGAGCGGGTCCGTGAGAATACATTTCCGTTGCCGCAAGGCGTTTACATCAACTACCGATTGACGGGAACGGGCGACAGCGTTATTGTCGCTCTGCACGGGTTTGGCGGCTCCCTGAATACCTGGGACGGGATAGAACCGTTCTTGTCCGCCGATCACCGGTTTTATGCGATCGATCTTCCAGGGTTTGGTCTCTCCGCTCACCCGCGCCATTTCGGCTACACGTTAAAGGAGCAGTCCGAGGCGGTTGCGGCCTTCCTGCAGTTCGTTCATGACGAAAACCCTGGGAGGAAGATCACGCTCATGGGTCATTCCTTTGGGGGATCGATTGCGATCGCCACGGCAGTGCTGCTGTTGGATCGCCGAAAGGCTTTGGTGGATTCCTTAATATTGATCGATGCGCTGGGATTCCCGCAGATCGTTCATTTACCGCTATCGCTGAACATTCTCAGAGTGCCGATTTTAAGCCATCTGGTGCTCCATCTGGTTCCGGCGCGATCTCTGGCAAGGTCCGCCCTGCAAAGCGGAATGTATCGCCGCGACCGCGTCACCAACGAGCAGGTCTGCCGATTCGCGCAATTCATTAACGTAGAGGGCGGACATGATTCGCTGCTCAGAACCATCCAACAGATACGCACTCCGGAGGCTGTCGAATTGAGCGCTCGCATTCCGGAAATTAAGATACCAGCGTTGATTGTGTGGGGCTCACACGACTCGCTGCTTTCGCCGGATCAGGCGGAGCTCCTGCATCGGGCATTGCCCGGCGCCCGGCCCGTGGTTTTTGTGGAGGCCGGACATCTGGCGCATCAAGAGCTTCCTGAGGATACGGCGAAGCTTATCGAAGAGTTTTTTGCTCAAGGGGGAAAGCGGACATTTCATGAGGTACCGAAAGCGGTCCGCTTCGGAAACTAACGACGGTTCGCTCGGATGGGCTGCGCCCCGCGAGACCTCATGATATGCTTTGGCTCCATGAGCACACTCTTGATCGTACTGCTACTGCTGCTTCTGCTGGGCGGTGGCGGAGGATATTATTATGGCGGCCCGCTAGTAGGTGGTGGTATCGGCGGGCTTCTTCTGGTGGTCCTGCTGGTTTATCTGTTAATGGGTAGGCGGTCTTGATCCAAGCGGATTGTAACGAAGCTGCGGCGGATTGGGCGGTCAGCTCTTGGATGGATCGCCGGTGAGGAGAATGGCGGGGAGTTCCGGCACATAGGCGCTGTAGCCGGTGGGGTCGCCTTCGCGGGCGAGGCGCGGGAGGTCGCGGCGATTCGCGAACATCTTCAGGTCCTGGATCATGGAACGCGGATGCTTCGGGCAGCTGAAACCCGGCGCCACACTCACGATCGCGAGCAGGACCCCTACCCCCGCAGGGCAGCGTATGTCTAAGAGCCCTTTAGTTCTTTCGCTCTATTTACTTCGAAGCTTGGTCCCGATATAGATAGAGAGAAAGCTAGCCCCGTCAGGGAGCTGAATTCAATTGCCAGGAGTATTCTTAAGATGAAACTCAAGCGAAGTCTCTTAATGTTGGCGGTATTCGCGTTGCTGGTTTCGGCGACGCCGGGTCCGGACCACAAAGTTTATTGGTGTCATTACCCACCGGGCCGGTGGACCGGCGACCCTGCCACTTCCAAGGTCTTGATTCTCAGCATCGACGTGGCTGCTGAACCGGGCCATCTGGGCCACAGTCCTTTCCTCTCGGATGGGATGACGCCGGCTGAAGGCGTCACGAGCGACGGCACGGAGACGGGTACATGTCCGGCCGTCGGCGGCGGACCCGAGTAGGTTGCAGTTTGCTTTCCAGTTCTGAACAACAATGGGGGAGTGATGATTTCTTCGCTCCTCCATTGTTTTTTGGGCATTGTCGTTCTGGGCAATGTCGTTTTGGGGGCGGATCATGTGGCTGCTTTGCGGATTCCTGATTGCAAGTTCGGCGCTTTTTTCCCAAAGCATCGAAGGCACGGTGGTAGATTCCGTTACCGGTTTGCCCTTAGGGGGAGCTAAGGTCTCGGTCGAGCAAGCGGGAAAGCCTGTCTACCAAGCCACTACCGACGATCAAGGGATTTTTCAAATCCAGCCGGTAAAAGCCGGCGTTTATACCGCCAGTTTCCGAAAGCCTGAATTCTTTCCTTCCCCTGAAGAAGCGTCGTCACGAACGTTCGAAGTCGGATCCGATGCGGTCCACCTGCGAGGCCGGCTGACGCCTCGGAGCCGAGTTGCGGGACGCGTTCTCGACGGACTCGGACGGCCCGTTTCCGGTGCTGAGTTGCTATTGGATGGGGACCGCACAGGCCAAACCACCAGCAGCGACGCTGAGGGCAATTTTCTATTCCGGGCGGCTCCGGGCCGTTATGTTTTAAGCGCGCGGTCCCCGATCGGGCTGCCGCCGCCTGCCGAGGCGGAGGGCGAACGCCTAGGCTGGGCCCACACTTACTATCCGGGTGTGCTCGACCGGTATCTGGCGGTCAGGATATCGGTGCAAGCGGGCTCCGATGTGTGGGGGAGTAACATCACGCTCCGAGCCGCTCGTTTGGTTCGCGTTCGTGGGATGGTGTTTGACAATAGCGGAAATCCGGCGGCGAAGGTACCGGTGCAGGCGGAGCGAACTGACGAAACCCTCTCGGATCACATCCGCGTGGTGTCGAAGGAGGACGGCAGTTTCGAATTCCCGTCGCTCCCCGAGGGGGAATGGCGAATGTTTGCCGAGACCGAGGACGGCAACCCGAAGCTCCGAGCCTCGTCGGTGGTACAAGTGACGGGCTACGACCTGGATCAGTTGGATCTGCGCCTCATGCCGCCATTCGCGTTGACGGGCAGCGTCGCGCTGGTCCCGGCAGAGGGCGCAAAAGCGGAACAGAAGGCGGTTGCAATCTTCCTCAAACCATTGGTTGCCGGTTCGGAAGGCTTAAGTCAGACCACCACAGATTCGAACGGCAATTTCAGAATCAACAATGTTTACCCGGGCAAGTACAAGATCGTCGCCGTCTCACCCGGACCGCCTTATTTTCTCAACTCCGTCCGCGTGGGAAATCGTGAACTGCTGGGTCAATATGTAGAACTGCTATCCGGCACCCTTCCCGTGGAGATCCAGTTCGAGTCTGAGGGCGGCGGCGTTCGCGGCATGGTAGAAGATTGTGGGAGCGGGACGGTGGTCCTGGCACCACAGGACGGCAGCCTGCAGGAACCGCAGTTCGTCCAGACAACACGGTGTGGAGACCTGGGGCGATTTCAGATTGCGAATGTCCGGCCGGGAGATTATTACGCTTTTGCCTTCGACCAATGGGGAGGCGCCGCGGAACTGCTTTCCGGCTTGGACCAATCTCTGGTCAATAAGGCACTCCGGGTCCGGGTGGAACGTGGGGCTTTCGGTAACGTCGTTCTGCGGATTACTTCTCGAGATCAGGAGTAGAAATTTCGCTCCGGATTTGCGGTATCCCGTCAACATTGTGTCACGCCTCATTTGAGTGTTAAGCGGCGGAATCCTCACACGGCATTGCACGGCGGACACTATCCACTGGTCCGCCAGGCCTAGTAATCGGTCACGGGATTGAAGTGCATGGTCGGGAACCCGGGAGCCACGGGAGGCGGAATGAATTTGGGAAAGGTTCGTCCGGCTTCATTCGGATCAAACGGGACGAAACCGGCTCCGGGCGAGCCTTTGGGCATCCAGTAGATATCCAACGGATATACGGGGAACAGGAAACCAGGATTCTGAATGATGCTGTGTGCATCCTCGCCCGCTTGCGTCATCCACTGGGAAAACAGGTAGAACGTCCAATCGCTTTTGCTCGCAGAACAGGGTGCGTTAGGCACGTTAGGGCCGCTCGGAGCTAACTGCTGGTGAAACGCGTGGGGTTCGCTCGCAAAAGTGCCATCCGTGCGCCAGTAGAGATTACTGGTGAAGTCTTGGTAATCCGAATAGGCGAACATGTCCGCGTAGGTACACCCGGCTTGTACGCGGAATGGCTGGAGCGGAGAATTCTCATTTCGGTCGAAATAGAAAATGTTATTGCTCAGGATCATGGAACGATGCGCCTGGGCTCCCCAATCGCCGTTTTCGTAGGGAAAACCTTCCTGAACCATCGACGCCCGGGCAAACGCGAAAATATTGTTCGTGATAGTGCTGGCCTCGCCATGCTTGGCGGGTCCGTGCGCGGCATAAATTCCCGAAGCGGAAACGCGATATACCAGATTATTCTCTACGTCCACCTGACCCGTTTGGTTGTCCAGGTAGATTCCGTGGCCGCCGTAGCCGTCGGGATCTTGAATCGAGGCGTCGGTGACGTCGTGTATTTTGTTATTCAAGATTTTGTTGCCAACCGCGTCGGAGACGGAGTTTCCTCCCTGAATCCGGATCGAGCCGCCATCGTTCATGATTCCCTGCAGCAGATTGAAGACGTGGTTAAAGGAAATCGTGTTGTTAAAATCTCCGTGTCCGCCCGGCGCCACATTGTCCGGGAGATTCTCCGAGATGGAAATGGCACAATGGTAACCATCGTAGACATCGTTGTGCGTAAACAGATTATCGTGTCCCACTCCCGACCCGATACCAAAAGCCGACGGTATGACTCGACCATAGCCCTCGATCACGTTGTTTTCGATCGTGATGGAATAGGGCACGTTGGCATCGCTATCCTGCGGCAATCCCGGTACGCCAACACGCACGCCGTGCACGCCTAAATCGAAAAAAGCGCTATTCTTCACCACGATGTTCGCCGTTACGGCGTTGGGGTTGATGCTACCCGCTAGGCACCAGGATGGCGAACCACTCTGGTTGCAGGAAATGATGTCCAGGCCCACACCTGAGGTATGCGTCACAACACTGGAATCAAAGGTGATGAATTGCGAGTTCTGGATCGAAACCGTCGCCCCGATGTTAGGCTCGAGTTCGTTCGATACATAACCGAGCGGCGCCGGAACTGTAAAATTACCGTGCTCAAACGTCAAACCCCGAAAGGTCACGTAGCGTAGATTTGATGCCAGGAGAATCTGAGGGAGCTGCGGAATGATCACTGTATCGTAATTTGGATTCTCGAACGCGCTGCCGGCCAAGTATTTCACCACCCAGGGATACGTCGATCGATCCAGGAACCATTGCCCCGGCTGCGTGAGGGCGTCTTCCACATTCTCCACCAGATACCGGTGATCTTGAATGAAACCTACCTCGGTGGCGTGTTTTGCAGGCATCGGCGTGGGGCCGGTCATATAAACGATCGCGTGCTGAGTATCGACGCAGCTAACGAGAAGCTTGGATACCGAGAATTGTTCAAAGTCGAGAACCGCAATGTCGCCGACGGGTGCGATACTGCCGGTGGATGGATCGCAATGAGAATTCGCGCCCGGCGGTGGATTCAGGTTTTTCCACGACGATGAAATGGGAGTCGTACTGTCATACGCAAACCGGTCGAAACACTCCCAGCCCTTGCCCTCGACGTAAATCGAACAATTCTGGTTCTCCGATTTCGCGGCCTCGGTATCGTCTACGTAGACCGTCGACATCCGGTAATAGGTGCCTAAATATCCGCCCAGACGCGGACGCGGGTGTCTGACACCGTTATAGAAGAGATCCTCGAAATATAGCGCGCCGGCTGGCAATGGCGCCGTCCACATGTTGCCGCTGGCTCTGGTCCAGTTGGTTACGCGGCGGCCTCCACTGAAGACAGGATATTCGCCAGGGAAATTTTCATAAACAATCTGCGTTTGCGCCGTGCCCGAGTCGGCTTGTGTTAGAGTCTCGGTGGCGCCAAGGTAGTAGACGCCTTCGCGGAACTGGACGCGTACCTCACTCAGTCCGGTCTTGTTGACCGATAATACCGTCTTACGCGCCTGCTCAAACGTGGCCAGCGGGCCATCCGTCCGGCTGCCATTAGGCCAGGGGAGACGGCCGCTCCAGCTATCATTGCCGTTAGCCGCGGAGACATAAATGGTGGCGGTCTTAAGGCCGGAAAAACTCACCGGCGAGCTTTGTGCCCGCACAGCCGGAAACATCGGCAATAGAACGAGAAGCAACGTATTCCTAAAAAGTTTCATCAGGAATTCTCCTATGAGAATCGTCAACGCTCCTCATTTTATCCCAGACCCCACAAGGCTGCTCCCGCCGGATGCAAACTGAAACTACTAGTACCGCGGTTCGCCGTTCAGCTGCGGTTATCTCAATCCATTACTTAGCGCCGGCGGTGGGGGCATTCAGCGCCACCCCGATGCCGGACCTGTTCAAGCGGCGGAATCCTTTAGGACTTCGCTTTTTTCAAAGGTTTCGACTTGCCGGAACTGTTGAGGGCGACCGCTTGGCGAATGAGCACCTTGAAGGCGGACGCGTCAACTTTTTCTCCTTGGTGGATGTCGATCGCGCGGCGTACGTTTCCGTCGAGACTCGAGTTGAAGAGGCGGGCCGGGTCTTTCAGAGACGCGCCCTTGGCGAAGGTAAGCTTCACGACATTCTTGTAGGATTCGCCAGTGCAAATGATGCCGTCGTGGGACCAAACCGGAGTGCCCATCCACTTCCATTCCTCGACGACATCCGGGTCTGCTTGCTGGATGAGCTTGCGCATTCGGCTGAGAGTTTCGCCGTGCCAGTCCCCGAGTTCGGCGATTTTTTTCGAGATGAGCTCCGCTGCCGACTGGCTTTCGCTCGCGCCCGATTTCTTCATGTTTCTCATCCTTAGTATGGAGGATTTCACATGCGATCTGACATGATACCAGGGGCGGCCTTCCCCGACTATCAGCTTACCGACCATACCGTCAACTCAGGCCAGTTCCCGTCGCGCTGCGCGGTGCGCTTGTCCATGCTCGCCGCCGCGCTCGCCGTAGGCGGCCTCAGCGCGCCGGAGCCGCAGTCCTCAACAATTGCGATTTTGCTCTAGAATGGCTCGCAGGGAGGGAGCAACGATGAAGACCTTATGCGTTCCAGCATTCGTCACCTTTATGCTAGTCTCTTCGGTAATGCCGCTAGCGGCGCATCATTCATGGCCGATCAGCTATGACCGGCTGGTTACGGTGAAGGGCACGGTAATTGAGTTCAAGTGGGCCAATCCGCACCCGATGATGACAATTGAGGTTCAGGCCAATGACGGCCGGACGGAGAGATGGCAGATCGGTGGTCCCGCGATCATCCGAATGGTGGCTAACGGGTGGACCAAGACGACAGTGAAGCCCGGCGACGCGATCACGGGCATCGGCTATCAGTTTGCCAACGGTGAGAAGATCATCAGGCTTGAGCGCGTCGTACTGGCCGACGGCAAGGAGCTGCGCGTCTACGGCCGCTAGTGCAGGCGCAGGGCAATGGTCTTGAGATTGGGCTTCCCAGCGCAGTGTGGCTGAGGGAGTCTCGGAGTGCAGAATCGCAAATCCTCGCGGGCCCGTCAGCCAAATGCCTCGGATGCGAACAGGAGTACACTAGCCGTGAAGGAACCTATGATCAACCGAAGACAGTTCATCAATGCCGCAATGGCCGCCTCGACGGCTTCGGTCATGGCGCAGCAGAGGAATGAATGGGGCGGTCCAGTGCTCGACATCCATCTCCATCTCAGGGCCGACGGCGAATCGAACCTCGCCCATATAAATGGCAGCGGCGTCAGCAGGGCTGTCCTGCTCACACGCGTGCAGTCGGTGGACCGGTCGAAAGCGCTGGCTGAAAAGTATCCGGGGCGGTTCGTGTGGTTCGTCAGTGCCGACCCGGCGAATCCGGAATCCGCCGCTCTGCTGACGAAAGCCGTTAAGGAAGGCGCTCTCGGATTGGGCGAGATCAAGAATCAGGTCGCGTGCGATGGCCCCGAGATGAAGCGCATGTATGCGCTGGCAGCGGACTTGAACGTGCCCATTCAAATCCACTTCGGGGAAGTGCCACAACCTTCCGGCAACGCTGTCTTTAACGGAGGATTCAAACGTTTCGACACGATGCTAAAAGCGTTTCCCAGGACCAAGTTCATCGCCCATGCGGACACCTTTTGGGCCAACGTGAGCTCAGACTACGCGACCGACACCGCGTACCCGAGCGGTCCGATCAAGCCCGGCGGAATTAGCGATAAGTGGCTGTCGGACTATCCGAACCTCTGGGCCGACATGTCGGCGAACTCATGCAACAATTTCCTCAACCGCGACCCCGACTTCACTGCGGGGTTCCTGGCCCGGCA
The DNA here is from genome assembly GCA_963779075.1 of Bryobacterales bacterium. Lineage (GTDB taxonomy): Bacteria > Acidobacteriota > Terriglobia > Bryobacterales > Bryobacteraceae > Palsa-187. The sequence continues at coordinate 267,483 of CAVZWS010000001.1, read as the reverse complement.
TCAGGATAAACTGCTGTTCGGCTGTGACTGCTCATGCTCCGACGGGCGTGGAGGCGGTACCACAAACCCCTCGTCACGTCTCCACGGGAAGTGCATCGCGCGCGAGACGCTGGCGGCAGCCCAGCGGATGTCAAAACCGGAGGTTTTCCGCAAGATTCGGTGGGACAACGGCACGAAGCTGCTGGGGCTCCCGCCCCAGGCGTAAGGCGGCGACCCGGACCCGTGGACTCCAAACGCAGATGCGCCGACTGGACTTTCTTGAGTCGGTCCCTTGTGACGGTGCCGATGAGCAGACTGTTCCCTGTAGATCGCCGCGTACAGCAGCAGGCGCAGTTGTTGAGAGTCGGCTTGCAGCGGACGAGTATTGGGCGCGCTTGGCGGAGGGCCAATCGAGGTGGCCGGTCGACGCGGCGGCGGCCCAGACGTTTCGTTCCTTTTGAGCCTTAGCTCGTCTTTTCCGAAACCGCGTGCAGGTGTGTCTGGCAACACGGCGGAAGTTCACCGCGCAGGAGTTCGATCGCGTAAGCCAGCTTGTCCAGAAAGCCAGCCTCGGCGCCCACCGTCATGATTCGCGGATGCCCCCTCCACGCCTGGGCGATGCGCTGGTCGATTTTCCGCGCCTGCGATACGCTTTCCTTGCGGATCCGATTCTTCTCGTAGCCCCACGCCAACGCCGGGACTTCAACGTGGACGACCGCTGAGTAGCGGGACAATTCTTCCTCGAAATTGATGCCAAATTCGTCAAAAAAGTTCTGGCGTGAACCGGGCCAATAGGCGAGTCCGTCGAGAGTTCCCCGATCACACAGGATCACGGCCGACTGGCCACCTTCGAGCGCGATGGTTTCCAAGGCCCTTTGCACGTGAAAAATAGCTCGTTGCGCAGCGCGGCGGCCTTTTGGCGTATCCGACCTAGGAAAGCCGCCGCCGAAAACGATACTGGCGGACTCAGGTGCGATGGCAACATGCTGGCAAAAGTAGCGTCGGGCCATTTCAAGCACGGCCGTCTTTCCGCCGCCGGGTCCTCCCGTGAGCACGACCAGCTTAGGCGCATGCCGGACTTTCTCACACCGACAGGAATGGGAGCCGGTTGGTAGAAGATGGTTCATCATTTTCTTCAAACCTTCAGCTAAGCACAAACGAAAGGCACGCGGTCAGCCTGTGACTTCCGGACTCTCTCCCGACTGCCGCGCCAACTCCGCGAACCACCCATTCCCCACCATCAACTGCTCGGGCGGCCCGTGCTCCACCACCGCGCCTTCATTAATCACATACACGTAGTCCGCGTTCTTCATCATGGTGTAGCGATGGGCGATGATCAGCATGGTCGGCCTGGGTGAGATTTTTTCCAAAGCGGCGCGCACCTCCATCTCGGTCGCATAGTCCAAGTTCGCCGTCGCTTCATCCAACACCAGCAGCCGAGGCCGGTCCACCAGCATTCGGGCGATCTGCAGCCGTTGCCGCTCGCCCATCGACAAGCCCACGCCCCTCTCGCCGACCTCTGTCGCTAAGCCCTCCGGCAATCGTTCGAGCGCCCGGCCCAAATCCGCCGCCAGCGCCGCGGTGAGCACCTCCTCGTCCGACGCCTGCGGCCTCTTGTAGCGGATGTTCTCCGCCAGCGTCCCGCGGAACACCGTGCCATCCGCGGCCACCACGCCGATCACTGCCCGCACAGCGGAGCATCCCGCTTTACTCAACGGCTGCCGGTCCAGCAGAATCTCGCCCGACCAAGGCTCGAACAATTTGAGCAACAGATCCGCCGCGGTGGTCTTCCCCGCACCAGACGGTCCTGCCAGAGCAGTGATCTTTCCCGGCTCCAGTGTCAGATTCAACCCCCGCAGCACTTCCCTGCCCTGCACATATCCGAAGTGCACATCGCGAAACTCCACCCGCCCTCGCCCCTCTTCTAAAGGACGTCCCGGCGCCTCCACCGGCCCCGCCTCCCTCAGCTTCACGGCTCTCCTCAAGGAGGTTAAGTTCTGCTGCAAGCTAACCGCCAACCCGTTCAGCGAATCGATCGGCGAATACAAACGGTCCAGATACGCCGCAAACATCACCACGTCGCCCGGCGTCAGCCGATGCCGCAGGACCAGCCATCCTCCATACCCCAGCACCAGCGATTTGCTCAAATTGCTCAGCGCGCTTTGCGAGATGTAGTAACGCTGGGAGGTTCTGATGCGATCCAGGTAAACATCGTATGCGCGAATCGATTCCCCCCGCAGCCGTTCTTCTTCCCGCGCCTCGGCACCCGACAGTTTCACCGTCTTCACCGCCCCTATGGCGTCGGCGATGCGCGCCGAGATGTCCTCCCACAGCTCGTAGTAAGGGTCGAGGTTCGACCGCAACCGCAACGCACTGCGCCGCGCGATCCACATATAAGGAGGCAGCAGGCACACCGAAATCAGTGCCATCTCCCAATTCTGCGTGAGCATGATCGCGCAGATGCCTACCAGGCGCATCGCCTCAGGCGCGATCTCCTGCGAGAAAGCGTGCACCACCGGCGCAACCTGATCGCATTGGTCGATCCTCTTGGCCAATCCCGCGCTGGCCTGCCGGTTGAAGAACGTGAGCGGCAGCCGCAGCACATGGCCGAAGGTATCGACGATCAGCTTCGACTCCATATAACTCGCGACGCGCGCCCCGTAGTAACTCGCGCGCAGGTTGAAATAGTAGGAGCCCAGCCCTATAAAGAACAACATCACCACGGATTCAATCAGCGTCCGCAGGGTCTGCTCCGGTGAGCGGGATGCCACGAACCCAACCCCATGCGCCGTCGAACTGGTCTCTTCCACAAACAATCCCGCGACGTCGTTAATCGCCCGTTTATAAACCAGCGGCTGCAGCAAATCCAAGCCGGTGTATAGAAAGGCAAACAAACCGACGATCAGAAATTGCCGCCGATACTGCTTGCCCAACTGAAACAACACGTCGAAGACCCGGCGACTAAACGGTGACTCCTCGTCGCTGGCCACGGGCTGCGCTTCAGTGATGTTGGTCACTTAAGGCTGTATTATACGGGAACCGACTTCGCCAGAAGCTTACGCGCGGAGCGTTTGGACCGCCATCCCCAGCGCCCGTTTTGCTGGGCCATTCCCGGTTCATGCAAGGTCTTGGGTAAATCGAAACTCCGCTGCCGGCTGCAGGCGCCAGCCGCCGTCAGCCGTCAGCTGGAGAACCTGTGAGTGGTACTTAACCAAAGCCGAATGATGGCTCACGCTTACAAACGTGGTGGAGGTTGCGATCAATTGCCGGTAAAGCGAAGATTCGTTTTCGGGATCCAGCGCACTGGTGGCTTCATCCAAGAGCACGTAGCGCGGGTGCTTCAATAGAACTCTTGCAAAGGCCAAACGCTGGCGCTCGCCCACTGACAGAATCTTTTCGAAGTCGAACTCGACGTCAAAGCCGCCACAGCGGTAAACCAGGTCTGGCAGATTCACGCGGTCAAGCACCTCGCGAAGCTCTGCGTCGGATACACTTCGCTCGAGGTTCGGATAGAGGAGCTGACCGCGGAGGCTGCCGATAATCATGTAGGCGTCCTGCGGAAGGAAGAGAATATCGTCAAGTTTAGGCCGCTCGATGGTGCCGGTCCCCGCGTCCCAAAGGCCGGCGATCATACGAAGCAGAGAGCTCTTGCCGAGGCCGCTGGTGCCCACGATCATAAGTCCTTCCCCGGGCGGCACTGAAACAGTGAGTTCCCTCACCAGTGTTCTTTCGTAGTTTGGGGTCTGCAACGTGATGTCATCGATACGAAGATGCTCGTCCTCTCGCGTAACAATCTTTCGGTGTTCGGGATCCGTGGAAAGTTTCGCGGGCGCGAGGCTGTGAGCGAGAGCGTCCACGCGACCGACGCCGGCGGCGAAAAGACTCAGATTCTCCACGTTGTCCACGAGTATTGTGAGGGCGCTCATTATGGCTGCAAACGCTCCCTCGGCCTGGACGATGCGCCCCACTTCGAGTTCGCCTGAAAGCACGCGCCGCGCGATGACCATACTTGGCAGCATCAGCAGAAGCAGGCTCTGCGGATATTGGAAGAAGTTCAAACGCAATTGCCAGCGAATCAGGTTGGTAAAATTTGCGAACAGATGGCCGAAGAGGCGCTGGACCTGGGCTTGCTCTTGCCGCTCACCGTGGTACAGCGCGATAGACTCCGCGTTCTCACGGATGCGTACGAGACCGAAGCGGAAGTCAGCTTCCCGCCTGCGCTGGTTGAAATTTAATGAAACCAGTTTTCCACTGAAAACTCCGAACGTGATGAGCGTGACCGTTATCGCGTAGAGGACCACAAACAATACCAGGTAACCTGAGATGGACCACAATACGCGGCCGAACGCTAGCAACTGAATGACTCCACCTCCGAATATGAGTAGAAAGCTCAGCGACTGTTGCGTGAAGGAGGCGATGTCCTGGGAGATTCGCTGGTCGGGGTTGTCTATCTCCGGCTTGGCGAGAAGCTTATAGAACGCGTGATTCTTGAAGTAGCGTTTCAGAATCCGATCGGTCAACCAGCGACGCCAGTTGAGCGCAAGCGTGTCGCGCACGTAGTAGTAGTAGGCATAGATCGGCACAGCCGCCAAGAGCAAACCGAAGAATATGCGGACCGAATGCCAGAAACGGGCGGTATCGCGAGCCGCCAAAGCCGAAGTAAATTCACCGGATTGTTGATTGAACAAGACATTAAACTCGGTGTCTCCGATCAAGAGCAAGACCAGCAGTACCAGCAGCCAGCGAGCTTTCCTATTCTCTTCGGAAAACCAATAAGGTTTAGCGAGTGCAATGGATTGCTTTAGCAGGTTTAGATCGAGTTTGTTCATCGGAGGCTCTGCGAGTGTGCTGCCCGAATGCATCGTCTTTATGTGCTTCCAGCTTACTGCTTCGACGCATTATTTCACGTATCCAGAAGGAATCGCGGCCGGGATCAGCAACCAGTTCTACAGCCATGCGCGCGGACTGGCAAATCGGTCGCCGGAAAAGAAGGACAATTGTGCGGGATCGCAATTCACGGCCGGAAGCGCGGCGCGGCTGGCGGTTTCCCTTCGTCCGGTTCGGGCAGTCTTTCGGGCTCTGGCATAGGAGCCGGCGGTGGGCCTGGATATGGTTCGTGGGGTGTGCTCATAGCCACTTCATTTAGTCTGCGGCGGGCCGCCTGGTCTCACACGCAACAACGATCTGCGCAACAAGTTCGTGGCGCTCATCGTCGGCCATGTCATACGCCTCAGGGACAATTCTTACAAGTGCGCTTTCGACGGCGTCGTGATCCGAGATTGGGATGTGATTTTCGTGAACATATTCAGCTACCCGTAAAATGTTGCGTCTATCAAACATAAATTTTCCCCCAGGATCCCATATCCCTTTACAAGGCAGAATCAGAGCGGGGAGCTGGCGATGTTCTTCCGCGTGGTCCTTCCGGAACGAGCGAGCCCGGCCCCCGCTGTCTATTCCGTAGTCTTACCGTCGAAGTGTTCGGTGTCGGCCTCCGCGTCGGCGCGGGTATGGTGGACGACGCCGTCCCGATGATTGGGCGGCGCGTAGAGCGTATAGAGCTTCAGGGGAACACTGCCGGTATTGATGATGTTGTGATTCGTCCCGGCCGGGACGAGTACCGCGAAGCCGGTGCGGATCGCGGTACGAACGCCATCGAGAACCGCCTCGCCGGTCCCCTGCTCCACGCGAAAGAACTGGTCGAGCTTGTGGACTTCCGCGCCGATCTCTTCCTTGGGTTGTAACGCCATCACGACGAGTTGGCAATGTTTTGCGGTATACAGCACACGGCGAAACTCATGGTTCTTGATGGACAGACCCTCGATGTCCTGCACAAAGCCTTTCATCACTCGACTCCTTCTTTCGTCGTCTTCACGGGACTCCTTCAAGCCGCGCTATGACCTCTGAAGAAGTGCACTAGCAAGAATATCACCGCTATTACCAACAGAAAGTGAATCAATCCGCCGGCAACGTGGAACGCGAAGAATCCGAGCAGCCACATTACGAGCAAAATCATAAAAAGTGTCAGAAACATACGATCTCCTTCCTCCTTTGACACTATTTCTATGAGCACGAGTCATGCCAAGATCAATTATCGACGAGATCCTGATGTATCAGCTCTGTTGAGATTGCGGAGCGCTGCGATGCCCGGCTCCCTTCTTGAGCCAAAATACGCAGCGCTTGACCTTATGGGCCAAATTCACGCACTTGCCGTGGGCTGAAACGGTTCCATGAGCTTTCCCAGAAGTCGAGCGGCCGTGGCGGGAGGCGAGGCGGAGGAGCCGGAGGAAGACTTGCGCGGTCATAAAGGCGTCGCCGGAGGCGGTGTGGCGGTCGTGAGGGATGACGCCGAACAAGCTGCACAGTCCGTCCAGCGAGAAATCGGTGAAAGCGTCACTGCCGGGGAAGGCGCCATCGCGCTCCAGGTTGAGGGCAAGCTCCATGGTGTCGAGGCTGCGATTCTGGAGCGAGAATCCCCAATGGCGCTGGTAGCCGGCGTTGAGCGTCGCTACGTCGTGACCGATGTGATGGCCGACGATGACGCCGTCTTTCAAGTAGGCGAGGAAACGTTTGAGTGCTTCGGATTCGGTGACGCCGCTCAGACTCTCCTGGCGGGTTATGCCGTGAACCATCACGGCCGATGAATTGTAGCTCACTTCGAGCAGCGCGTCGAACACGTCATCGAGGAGGATCTCGCCGCCGATCACGGCCACTGCGCCGATGGTGATCGGGCGATCCTTGCGCGGGTCGAGGCCGGTGGTTTCGAAATCGAGCACCACGAAACGGACCGCGTCGGCAGGCGTTTCGTCCATGAAGGTGCGATCGAAGTGCCGCAGGTACGCGGGGAGAAACGCGGGGCTTGCGGAGCTCACGAGGCCGACGGCGCCTCCGCTGCCAGACGGTTGAACGTGAATGCGAGTAAATTGTGGATCGCACGGAAGCCGCTTTTGAGCGCCTGGCGGTCGAGGCGGCTTAGCTGCGAGGGGAGAACGTCGGCTCCGCTGTTGTTGAGACGCAGTCCGGTGCGGGCTTGCAGGTAGAGGAGGACGCGCAGGGTTTCGATGGCTTCACGGAAGATGCTTTCATTCGCGGGCATGCGGGAGCGGGCGAGTTCGAGGCGCTCCAATGTGGACGACCCGAGCACGCGCTGGTTCGCGATGCCAAAGACGCGGCCCACTTCGACGATGGGTCCGACGGCGCGAAGTTGGAGGGCGAAGACTTCGGTGCGTTCGCCGCTTTCGTCGACGACGGCGTCCTGAAAGAATGTCAGTGGAGGAAGTTCCGACATGCAGTCGTTCGCCAGAACCTTTTGGAACCAGGGCTCGGTGCGGATGACTTCACGTACGGATTCCTCGAGGCGCTGCCAGGGTTCGGCGTCGCCCCAGGCGGGACGGAGATCGATGAGCGGGCGGGCGCGGTACATCTGAGTCCAGATGGGTTGGCGAATCCATTCCGCGAAGCGGTCTTGCCACGTGGCGACGGTGGCGCACAGAATTTCGCCGTCAAAATCGGGGGCCCCGTGGGGAAGGTAGCCGCATTCGGCGAGATCGGCGCGGAGACACTGGAGGGCGTGGTGTCCGCGCGTCACATCGGAGGCATCGCGACAGAGCAGCGCTATTTCGGGCTCCGCTGGGGCTAACAATTCGCAGCGGCCGGCGGCGCCCCAGAAGCACCAAGTCCATTGATCGCTCGCCGTGCCGGCCAACTCGGTGAGACGCTTCGCGAGGCTGATGTTGATGCGATCGGCGAAGGCGGCGAGCCAATCGACGGCGGCTGGCTCGGTGAGTTGCTCCAGGAGGAAGGCGCGAGCGCGATGGTGCAGTGTACGCAACGCCTCGAGGCCGGAGGCGTGTGCGATTTCGTGCAGGATGGCGAGGGGGTTGTCGCCGAACGCGGGCTGCAAATCAGACGCTGAGATCAGGCGGAGCAGAGTTCTATCGGCAATCAATGCAAGGTAGTTCGAATTCGCTTGGCTCATGGCGAGCACGCAATCGCTCACGGAAGTTTGGGGCGCAACGGTGGGTGGTGGCGGTCCCATGATGTGCTCGACAGTTTGCGAGGGTGACCCGCTGTCCGCTGCCCAGCTAACGATATCCCGCGTGGTCAAGAGGCCGTGGAGTCCGACGGCGATGGCATCAGTATTCGCGGTCCGCATGAACTGCGCGGCTTCGGCGATGGTGGTGTGGGGAGTGCATGCTGACGGCGCGGAGTGGCGCGCGAGGTCCGCTACGAACTTTTCATGAACGCCTTGGCGCGCCGCGTCGTGATAGACTCCACCGGCGGTTGAGTGGGCGTCGACGTAGCGCTTGGCTTGCGGATACTTCGCGAGTAGCGGTCCGAAATCGGCGGCCTGGAGCGCGTAGATCACTACGTCGCTGTTGGACTTGGCCGAATACGGGTAAGATTGCGAGCCGAGGAAGCGCTCGATGCCGATGATGTCGCCGGGTCCGCGGACGTCGCGCAGATGTTCCTTGCCGTCGGCTTCTTCCAAGAGGGAGACGGAGCTTTGCTGAATCACGAAGATGAACGGCGTGTAAGCGCCGTTTTGCCAGCATAAGAACTCGTCGCTCTCGTGAAATTTGACGCGGCCGTGCGAGACGAGGGACAGCAGGTCCGGCTCTTCGATGCTGTTGAAGGGCGGATGCTGCTTAAGGAAATCGGCTACTCGGTAACCGATGGCTGCTGTTTGCATTCGCGCTCAGGCTTTGAGCAGCGACTGAATGTAAGCGGGCTTCAAGGGAAGCCGGCGGGCGTTCTTGCCGGTTGCGTCGAAAAATGCGGCGGCGATGGCTGGTGCAGCGAGGGCGTTGGCGGCTTCCGATCCGCCGCCGTACTTGCCAGTTTCCGGACGGTTCAGCAGCACTACCTTGACTTCGGGAATGTCGGCCATCTTCAGGACCGGATACGTGCGCCAGTCGCGGGTGGTGACGCCGCTCTCGTCGAACATCAGTTCTTCGTAGAGCGCGATGCTGACTCCCATCATAGTGCCGCCTTCCACCTGGCGCTTCAACTGCAGCGGGTTGACGACGATGCCGGGATCGACGGCGACGGTGACCTTCTCGACCGTGATTGCACCGGTGGCGGGATTCACGGCGACTTGGGCCACGCAAGCCCAATAGGTCTCGGAGCGGAACATCACCGACACGCCTTGTCCACGCACGAGGGTCGCGCCGGAGGCTTTGGCGGCGGGATGCGGCGAGGGGCGCGTCTCCCAGGCGGATGCGTCGCGCACGGATTTCAGTACGCCGATCACGCGCTCTTCTTTGGAGTGATCGATACGGAATTGAATGGCGTCCGCGCCGGCCAGGGCCGCGGCTTCACTGACGGCTAGCTCGCGCGGGAAGTTCTGCTGGAACTGTCCGGGCGTGCGCATGCTGTGGTCGCGGAGTCCCACGTTGAGGGGCGAACTTTTCTGTCCGACTTGATAGGTGCCATGGCCGTTTTCGAGCAGCGTGGCGACGCCGTCGTAGATCCACGGATCGGAATTATCGTTGCGGGTATTGCTGACGAAATCACCTTTCTCGCTGGGGGCGGCCATGGTGGGCAGTCCGGCGAGCACGGCTCCGATGGGGCGATCGTCCTGCATCGCGGGCATATAGTGATCGACTTGGTAGGCGATCATCTTGCCGTTCTTATCCAAACCGATCTGGACATCGGACAGCGCGGCGGGGGATTGCGTGGACCACTGGAAGTCTTCCGGGCGCATCCATTGCACGCGCACGGGCTTGCCTACGGCTTGCGAAAGAATCACGGCTTCGTCTTCGGCACCGGCATTGCCGCCGTTGGATCGGCCATAGTGGCCGGGTCCCGCGAAGGTGCGCACGACGACGTTATCAGGGTGGTGGAGAGCATCTGCGCGATCTCTCCGCGCAGGGCTTGCGGATTCTGGTTGTGAGTGTAGATGAAAACTGTGCCGTCCTTGCGGGCGTCGGCGAGGGCCATGGTGGGTCCCATGGGCGCGTGCTTCATGTAGGGAAGCTGGTAGCTGGCGGTGAGTTTCTTCGCGGCGGCGGCCATGGCGGGCGGGATATCGCCCTGCGACTTGTCGCTCTTGGTGACCGGCGTAGATTTCCAATCGGCGTCCTGCTTCAGGTAGTCGAAGAGGCGCGCGTTGCCGGGGAGGCCTTTCCAATCCTTCCAAGTGGTGTCACCGGCGACTTGCTGCGCGGCGCGGATGGCTTCCCATTCGGTGGGCGCGACGACTCCGACGAGATTGCCCTTCACGATGACTTGCGCGTTGGGGAACGTGGTTTTGTCGACGGCGCCCGCGGAGACCAGCGTGGAGCCGAGAGTTTTGGGATGGACCATGCGGGCGTGGAGCATGTCGGGCAGGCGCACGTCGACCGCCCACTTTTCCTTGGCGGCGACTTTGGAGGCGGTGACGGAATTCTTGAACGACTTGCCGATGACGGTGTATTCGCTGACAGGCTTGAGGGGCGGGTTGCCGTCGACGGTGAGTCCCATGATGGTAGTGAGGTCGCCCTTGACGGGGATGGTGAGCTTCAAGTGCTGGCCCTTGACCAGATCTCCATAGGACATGCTCTTGCCACCGCCTGAAACGATGCCGTCCTTGACGGAGAGGTCGGACTTCGCGACGCCGAGGCGCTGCGCGGCTAGATCGAGCAAGGCCTGATGAGTATACGCCGCGGCTTTGCGGATGTTCGGCATTCCGCTGCCGAGGAAATCGAAGGCTCCGCTGCCGTCGGGAGTGCGATCCGTGTCGCCCATCACCACCGTGGTGACGGCTTCAAAGGTGGTGTTCAATTCTTCGGCGACAATCTGGCGGTAGGCGGTGAAAGCGGTGCTTTGACCGAAGTCGCTTTTGCCGGTGCGGATGAGGATGGTGTTGTCGGGATGAATTTCGATCCAGGATTCGGGAAGCGTGGCGTCGAGGGTATTGCGGGTGGGGGCGGCTTGGGCGACATTCTTCACGCCGTCGGCGGCGAGAACGCCGAACCCGACGAACAGGGCTCCGCCGGCTTTGACGAAGTTGCGGCGGGAGAGGGCGGCTCCGAAGACATTAATTTCGTTTTCTTCTGAGACGTGATTTGTCGCTACCTGATGTTTCTCGGAGATGAGTCTGGCGTTATTTTTTCGCAGGTTCATGCCTTGCCTCCTTTCGCCATGACGGTGGAGGCGCGCTGGACGGCCTCGATGATCGCGGTGTAGCTTCCGCAGCGGCAAAGATGCGCTGAAGGACCGGAGGTCGTAAAGGCAGCTTTAATCTGGGCGACGGTGGGGGTCGCGACGCTCTCCAGCAGTTCGGTGGCTTTGATCATCATGCCGTTCTGGCAGAATCCGCAGAGTGGCGTCTGCTCCTCGATCCATGCCTGTTGCACGGGATGGAGCGTCTTTTCGGCATCAGCCGCGGGCAAGCCTTTCTGTTTGGCCCAGCGCGCGGGGAGCCCTTCGAGAGTGGTGATTTCCGCCTTCGTGGCGGCCGAGAGCGGCGTGACGCAGGAACGGATTTCCTTGCCGCCGAGCAGGACCGAGCAGGCTCCGCACTGGGCTAGGCCACAGCCGAACTGCGGTCCGGACAGCTCAAGATCGTTGCGCAAGACGTAGAGGAGCGGGGTGTCGGTGGGGGCTTGCACCTCCCGCCGGACTCCGTTGACTGTGATGGTGACCATGAAAAGCTCCTTCCGAAAGGGGTGGTCGGATTAGTTTTTAGTTTAACAAAGAGGAGAGATGGTCATTTACAAGTGGGGTTTTTGCAATCACGCACGCTCCCTCCCCTTCATTCCCGCCCTTTTCAATTACTTCCCGCTCCAACTTCCGACCACCCCTGTCGTCGCCGCGTCCATAATCCAACCAGCAGTTGAGCCTGGCCAGGCCGATCATTGTTGTTTGGTGGAATCCGCGTCCGTGCAACTTGGGCATCGCTCGAGAAGAGCGATCTCAAGTCAAGCGGGCTTGCCGCCCCGGAAACATTGAGAAGAGGGCGGGACAGGGAAGAGAATCGATTCTCTGGTTGATACGAGCGTCGCGAGAGCGGCGCAAGGTCACTGCAAAAGGAAATAGGAGAGAGCAATGGATGGTTGATTCGGAACCTTTTCTAAGACCCTCAGCCGCCTGTTTCCGCGCCACTCCGGTGGGCTGTTTATACAGGCAGCCCACCGCGAGACGATTCGAAATTCCACGCCGTACAGCCCCCGCACAGCCGAAGTGTCTTTCGAGTAGGCGCCTTCCCCAACCCTCCATCGCTGAAGGGCAGCGCCATCAGCGCCGCTCCCAAGGTCCGGCAAGCCACAGAAATACTAAAGTTTTGTGTTAGATAGGCCGATATCAAGACTTGAGAATCTCATGCAAGCCCGTGTAAGCGCTGCCCGTCTGTCTTGGCCGGGAATGACTGCGGCAGTTTGCGGCGCACTCGTCATCCTGCTTGGGTCAATCGTATTGATGGGCTGGGCGATCCATTCTACTTTTCTCATCCAAATCGCGCCGAATTTCGCTCCCATGCAGCCCAACACTGCGCTTAGTTTTCTGCTGAGCGGGATCGCCCTCCTTGGTATCGTAATCGGCAGACCGCGACTCTCAGTGATCGCCTCCGCTCTTGCGGCGGCGATATCGCTCGCTTCCATACTTGAATACTTGTTGCATGCAAACTTGGGGATCGACGAATTTCTCAGCGTCGCCTTCGTCACCACACTCACGCCTTACCGCGGGCGTATGTCGCCGACCACGGCTCTCTGTTTCGCCGTATTCGCCCTAGTCACAATATTGGCGCAACACCGCCGGATCGCCAGAAGATCCCGTCTGCTGGGCGTTGCCGGATTGCTGGTTGCCGCAGTCGGCGCGGCGTGCAGCATCGCCGTGCTCTCTGGAACAGGTGACGCCTTTGCGTGGGGCGATCTAAACCGCGTGGCGCTTCACACCGGAGTTGGCTTCGTGCTCCTGGGAATCGGCCTTGCGGCACTGGCTCTTGACGTGCCTCAGCTAGGCCTAGGCGAGTCCTTGTGGATATCCGTCGGCGCCGGCGCTTTTGTCGCAACCCTCCGAATCGGACTGTGGCAAGCGTTCGCGGCCCGGAACCAACACAAACCCGATTTCTTGACCAACCTGACGTTGTGGGGGGGAATATCGAGCGCGGTCCTCTTTGGAGTAATCGTTCATCTTGCCCTTAAGGCACATTTTCAACGCGAGGAACTACGACTCGTGAATCGGAGACTGCAGGAAGAAATGGTAGAGCGCCGGCAGGCCGAGGAGGCAGCGCAGGCCGCGAATCGCGCCAAGAGCACGTTCCTCGCAAACATGAGTCATGAGATTCGGACGCCCATGAACGGCATTCTCGGCATGGTCGCGCTGACGCTCGATACCACTCTGGATGCCGACCAGCGTGATTATCTCGAAACCGCGAGGGTGTCGGGCGAGGGACTGCTGACGTTAATCAACGACATTCTCGATTTTTCAAAGATTGAAGCGGGAAAACTGGATCTGGAGAACGTTACCTTCAGTCTCCGCGAAACCTTGGGAAAGACGGTGAAGACGCTCAGGCGTCCAGCGCAAGAAAAGGGTTTGGATCTTGTCCTGCAGGTGGATTCGCAAGTCGTCGATCTAGTCTCGGCCGACCCGGTTCGGCTGCGCCAAATTATCGTGAACCTCATTGGAAACGCCCTCAAATTCACCAGCACCGGCGGAGTCACATTATCGGTTGAACGAGAAGCTCAGGACGCGGAGCATACAACTGTAAGGTTCTCGGTCACAGATACCGGGATCGGCATTCCCCCGGACAAACAAAAGGAAATCTTTTCTTCCTTCACCCAAGCCGACAACTCCATCACTCGCAAATATGGCGGAACCGGCCTGGGACTCACCATCTCGCGCCGCCTGGTAGAGCTGCTTGGCGGTCGCATCTGGCTGGAAAGCGAACCCGGAATTGGCAGTTCGTTTCACTTCACGGCACGCCTCGGCGTAGCCGCGGAAAAGAAGCAGGCTGACGAACGCGCGCCGCAGTCCACATTGTCCTTGGCCGGCTGACACTTTAGGTGTAGAAAAGTAGTATGGACCCCAAGCGAGTCAACGGCAAAGAAGTACACCCGCCGGATGACGGTCTGAAGTTTGTTGATGACCCCCTGGGACTCTATCTAGACACAGTTGAAAAGGTCCCGCCGTTGAGCCGCGATGAGGAGCTTCACTGTATTCAGCATCTTCGAGCCCCCGATCAGCACGCGGAATCCGCCGGCAAACGTCTCCTGGAAGCCAATTTGCACTTGGTCGTGTCGATTGCGGAACGATATGCCAACAAGGGAATCCACATCTTGGATCTAATTCAGTCCGGGAATACCGGATTGATGGTGGCCCTCCAAAGCTGCGCTGACGGCTCTGACGACAACTTCCCGGGTCACGCCGCACCATACATCGAACGCGCCATCACTGAACGCCTTGCCGCTTGAGGCACCCCGGTCCCACATATCTGGGGCTAGGTTCTCGCGAGCCACTACGCCATCCCGCAGTGGCGTCCCTCCCGAATTCGTGGGAACATCTTCTATAGCACAATTTTAAGGAGTTGGAACACATGCGCAGAGTGGATTCCCTGGCTGTAATCCTAGCCTTCGCCGTAGCGATTGCGATCTCTCCCGCTCCCCTGCCCGCCCAGACCGCCGGACCCGCCGCCTGGCAGAACGATCTCACGCCCATCGGCGCCAAAGACTGGAATCGCGATTTCGCCGCGCACCTGCTGGAACGCGCCGGATTCGGCGGCACGCCGGCTGAGATCGACGCGCTCGCCAAGATGACACCGCAGCAGGCCATCGCGCGCCTGGTCCGTTACGAAGGCACCGATGTCAGCCATATGCCGGCCTTCGAAGAATCCGGCATTCGCGACCCCGGCCTCGAACCGTTTCCTCCCAGCCGCCCCGCCGTCACCGATATGGCCAAGAAGAACGGCGAAGCGCTCGGCATCAAGGTGAAGCCCACCGGCAATCGCCGCCTCCAGCCCATCGTCGACGAATTTTTCTACTGGCTTCGCGCCAGCGTTCTCGAAACTAACCGGGTTGCCTATTGGTGGGCGAATCGCATGCTCACCAGCCCGCGTCCGCTGCAGGAAAAAATGGCGCTCTTCTGGCACGGTCATTACGCCACCAATGAGCCCAAGGTTCGCGACTATCGCAAGCTCCTGGCCGAATTGCAGCTCTACGAAAACCACGGCACCGGCAATTTCCGTGACCTCATGGTCTCGATGGCGCAGGACCCCGGCATGCTCACCTTCCTCGACGCCGGCGTCAACGTCAAAGGCGCGCCCAACGAAAATTTCGCGCGCGAAATCATGGAAATGTTCACCATGGGCGTGGGTAACTACACCGAAAAGGATATCCGCGAGGCCGCCCGCGCCTTCACCGGCTGGAATAACGTGGATCTCAAATTCGTCGTCAACAAAGACCAGCATGACGACGGCGTGAAGACATTTCTGGGCAAGACCGGCAATTTCGATGGCGTCCAAATCATCGACATCATCATGCAGCAACCCGTGACTGCCGATTACATCGCCGGCAAACTCTACCGTTTCTTCGTCCGCGAAAATCTGTCGCCCGAATACCAAAAGAAGCTGGGCACCGTCCTCCGCGATTCGCATTACGAAATCGCTCCGCTGCTCGAAGCCATGTTCCTGTCGCGCGATTTCTACAGCCCCGCTTCCGTCGGCACGCACATCAAGAGCCCGGTCGAGCTCGCCGTATCCACTTATAAGAAGCTGGGCCTAGAAAACATTCCCGGCGAGCCGGATTTCAATTCCGCCACCGCCGCTCTGGGCCAGCGCCTCTTCTCGCCGCCCACGGTTGCAGGATGGGCCGGAGGCCGCAGTTGGATCACTCCCGGCTTGCTGCTCGAGCGCGGCAACTTCGCGCGCGACGTGCTCTTCCCCGACATCAATTTCGTCGCGCCCGATCGCGTGGCGGCGAGCGAAGAAGTCCGCCGCGTCGCCAACCGGATTCGCGAGGGCATGGACATCACCACCGCAACCATCCCCGACACCAAGAGCGGTGAGATGGCGGAATCGAACATGGCCGCCGATCGCGATGAGGACTTCAACACCCGCTACGGCAGTTTCCGCGGCTCGCAGTTGGCCCTCGAAAGAGTGAAGCCGATACCGCGCGACACCGCGCAGCTTCATCTCGCCAAGATGGTGCTGGCGGAAAATCCGCAGAACACAACGCAGGTGGTCGATTACTTGATTCGCCGCTTCATGCGCGTCCCGCCTAGCGACGACGTGCGCCATGAGCTGGTCGCCTTCCTCGATCGCGAGCTGGGCACCTCCGACATCTCGCGGGCGCGTACTTATCTCGAAGAACCGTTGCGCCTGGTTCTGCACTTAATCATGAGCCAACCCGAGTATCAGCTAAGCTGAAATTGAACGCCGAGGTTAGAACTATGAAACTGAATCGTCGAGACATTTTGAAAGCCGGCCTCTCCGGCCTGAGCATGACCGCGGGCACGGCGCTTCGCGTCGGCGTCTTCGGCCGCGCAGCCGCCGCCCTCGCCGCGGAAGCGGAATCGAACGGCAAGATCCTGGTGGTGCTCGAACTCTCCGGCGGTAACGACGGTCTTAACACTCTGGTTCCCTACGGAGACGACGCGTATTACAAGCACCGCCCCAAGATCGGTCTCCCCAAGAAAAGCCTCCGCCCCATCGACGACCACTTCGGCTTCAATCGCGGCATGGTCGGCTTCGAGCGCCTATATAAGGATGGCAAGCTCGCCATCGTCCACGGCTGCGGTTACGAAAACCCCTCGTTCTCGCACTTCTCGTCGATGGCCTACTGGCAAACTGCCGCGCCCAATAGTGGCGAGCAATACGGTTGGGTGGGCCGCCTGGCCGATACCATCGCGCCCGAAGCGCCGCCGAATTTCATCGTCAACATCGATACGCACCAGTCGCTCGCCGTGCGCAGCCGCCGCCACGTCCCGGTGGTCTTCGACGATCCCAACAAGTTCTCCCGCGAAAGTTTCTTCGACGAAAATGCAGTCTTCAAGGCCACTCCCGACAACGGCAAGGTTTCGAATCCAGCGCGCGAATTCCTGCTCGAGACCAACCGCAGCGCCAAGAGCGCATCGGCGCTGGTGCAGGAAGCCTGGTCTAAATACCATTCGCCCGTCGATTACGGCATCGTCGGCCTGGACCTGCCCAAAGTCGCCGCGCTCATCGAAGCCGGCATGCCCACGCGCCTGTACTACACGGCCTATCGCAACAATGCATTCGACACGCACGTATTTCAGAACGACGTCCACCAGCGCCTCTTGACTTACGCGTCCGATTCCGTCTCCGCCTTCATGAAGGACCTCCAACGCATCGGCCGTGCCGATGACGTCGTTCTCATGGCCTTCTCGGAGTTCGGCCGCCGCGTTCCGGAAAACGTCAGCCTGGGCACCGATCACGGCGCCGCGAATCTCATGTTCGTTGCCGGCAATCGGGTGAAGGGCGGTCACTACGGCCAGATCCCCAGCCTCGCAAAACTCGACGAAGGCGATAACCTGCTCCACACCACAGATTTCCGGCGGGTTTACGCGACGATGATCGCCGGCTGGCTGGGGCACCCCGATACGCGCGAGCTTCTAAACGGCAATTTCGAGCCGTTCGACATGTTCCAGCGCAAGGCGTAATCGCCCCGAGTCGCATCTATCCCGCCTTTATTACCAGAATCCCAACTGGTACTCATAGCATTTCTAGAACCATTCAGGCTACTGAGGGACTATCTTTCGATACCGTCTAAGGTTATACTCGTTAAAAATACCGGGTCGAAGCCCAATGCCTTAGGGCAATTGAGGCTCCAGCGAGAACCCGGGCTGCGGATAGAGAGCGGACAGAGAAAGGATTGGGACTTTCGTGAGGAAAATGATGCATCGCTTCTGGACAAACCAGGAGGGGCAGGATCTGACGGAATACGCCCTTATGCTCGCATTCGTCGTGCTTGCCGCGGCGGGTCTCTTCCTGGTGAGTGGCTCTTCGGTCGTTACCATCTGGAGTGTGTCTAACGACATTATCAACGCGGCAGCGATACAGGCACACGCCTCGGCTTCCTAGGACGGAGCTCCCCAAACCTAACGCGCACCCGGAAGCGCGGCCGGCAATGGTGATGTGCCCAACGGTTCGGGCACCGGCTCGATGCGGCCCAGCAGGAAAACAAAGGAGGCAACGCCGGTCAGTAGGACTGCGCCTGCTACCAGGAACGCATTGGTAAAGGAATGCGTACTGCCCACGATCATGCCAGTGACGATGGGCGCCACCGCACCCATCACGTTGTTGGCGAAATTCATGATGCTGCCCACCGTGCCGACTCCGCCGCGCGGAGCAATCAGCGAAGGTAATGACCAGCCTACGGGCGCGGCCGCCGCGAGTCCGCTCAAGGCGACTGAAATCCACGCAATCGCAGTCACCGGGTCGGTGGTGGTGGTGGCGCCGAACACCGCCAGTCCGCCGCACATCCCCACCAGGAGAACAGTTTTGCGCACGCGCGTTTCATCGTGGCCTCGCGCAATCAGATGATCGATCAGCCACCCTCCCACCGCCAAGTCGGACACCGTCGCGCACATCCAGGGGATGGTCGCGAATGTCGCCGACTTCAGAATGCTCATGTGCATGGTCTGAACCAGGTAGCCAGGCAGCCACGTAAGGAACAGGTAGAAACAATACCCGTAGGCCGCGAACCCGATCGACAAGCCCCACACTTTGCGGCTGCGCAGCAGATGGCCCAGCATCCCGGCAGGGCTGGTGGAGATCTGTCCTTCTGGCGATCCACCACCTGCGGCGATGTACTCGCGCTCTCGCGTTGATAACTGCGGATGCGCGCTCGGATCGCGATAAATAACGTAGAACGCAGCGAAATAAATAAAGCTGAATGTCGCCACCAGCCCAAAACCCCAGCGCCAGCCGAAATGCACGACCGCCAGCGCCACCAGCGGAACGCCAATCACGTTGGAAAATTTTGCGGCGGCATCGAATAACGCCGTCGAGGACGCCCGCTCCTGGCGCGGAAACCAGTAGCCTGTCGCTTTGGAATTGGCCGGGAAACTGGGGGCCTCGGCGATCCCGAGCAACGCCCGCGCGGCGAAAATGCCGGCGAACCCGCTCGATACTGCTGTGATGGCGGACGCCGCGCCCCACAGGAACGCGCTCCAGCGCCCTACACGGGTCACGCCCCAGCGGTCCAAAATCATTCCCGCCGGAATCTGCGATAGTGCGTAGGTCCAGAAGAATCCGCTGAACAGCCAGCCGAGTTCGGCCGAGCTGAGGCCCAGCGTCAGTTGTAATTGCGGGCCGGCCACAGACAAACTGATGCGGTCGAAATAGTTGATCAGCACGCCTGCGCCAAGCAAGCTGCCGATGCGCCAGCGCAGCTTCGGAATTCCCGCGCTGGTCATACGGGAGACCCGGAATTCACGGTGAGCCACGCGACCGTTTGATCCACCAAATTTTGAAGAGGAAGTCCCGCATCCAATCGCAGAACGCCGGGCTCATCTAGCGGAGGCTCCAGCGTTGCAAACTGGCTCTGCATGAGTTCCGGCGGGAAAAAGTGCTGGCCGCGAGCGCGCACACGCCACAGTGCCTCGTCCTCCGAGATATCCAAAAAAACAAAAGGCAGTCCCGACGAGGCGCTGCGCAATAAGTCACGGTAGGTGCGCTTTAAGGCCGAGCAGGTGAGGACCGCGCCATCCGGGGCGCTGCTGCATCTCTCGCGCCAGATTGCGCAACCAGCCTTCGCGGTCGGCATCGCTTAGCGGAATACCCGCGCGCATCCGGGCTCTGTTTTCGTCGCTATGAAAATCGTCGCCTTCAATCATCGGCCAGCCCATGCGCTCCGCGACCTCCCGCCCTAGAGTGGATTTGCCGCTGCCCGCGACACCCATGACTACGACGCCTGACGATCGGCGGCGGGGCGGTGCTTCAGGCGAAGTCAATTGAGCCAGTATACATCGCGAGGGCAAGCGCAATACCGCCGCTTAGCGCAGGTTGTATTTGCCCATCTTGTAGCGCATGCGGTCGCGGCTGATGCGCAGAATGCGCGCGGCTTCGGACTGATTTCCGGCGGCGCGCTCGAGGGCGTCGGTCAGCAGTTCGCGCTCATGATCTTCGAGCGAAGCCGACGCGTCGGGCCCGAGCGATGCGGCTGCCGCTTCCGCCTTCCAGTGTTCCGGCCGCCGGATCGACTCCGGCAGGTCTTCGACGTCCAGAGTATCGCTCAGCGTCATCATGGCCGCGTGGCCCAGCACATTTTCGAGTTCGCGAACATTGCCCGGCCAGGAATGGCGCGAAAGAACAATCTGCGCGCGCCGCGTGAGCCCGTGAATGGGCTTGTCGAATTGGGCCGCGAAACGCTCCAGAAAAAACTTTTCGAGAAGCGGCAGGTCTTCCTTGCGCTCCGCCAGCGAGGGAGTCTTCAACTCGACCATCGCCAGACGGTAGTACAGATCCTCACGAAACTGTTTCTCGGCGATCATCTCCCGTACGTCGCGATTGGTCGCCGCCACCACCCGCACATCCACTTTGCGCGGGGTCACCGACCCGACGCGCGTCACTTCCTGGTTCTGCAGTACGCGCAGAAGTTTTGCTTGCGTGGCGAGCGGCATGTCCCCGATTTCATCCAAAAACAGGGTGCCGCCGTGGGCGAATTCGAACAGCCCCATCTTATCCGCGGTAGCGCCGGTGAAGGCTCCCTTCACGTACCCGAAAAGTTCACTCTCGAACAATGTTTCGACCACCGCCGAGCAATTACATGTGACGAAACGGCCGTTCGCGACCGGACTAAGGTTATGCAGCGCGCGCGCCACCAGATCCTTGCCGGTGCCGGTGGGGCCGGTGATCAAAGCGGAGCGATAGTGGCGGGCAACCCGGCGAATCCGCGCGAATAAATCCCACATGAAAGGGCTGCGGCCGATCATGCCTTCGAAGCGGGAGGTCTCGAGCAGCTCGCGGTCAAGTTCCAGTGCTCGTTGCCGCTGCCGTGCATCCGCCAGCAGGCGCTCCACGCGGCTGCGCAAAGCCGGTATCGAAATCGGCTTATTCAGATAATCGCAAGCGCCTTTCTGAATCGCTTCCACCGCCGTTTCGCTGGTGTAATGCGCGGTCATCAGAATCACATCGATGGCTGGGTCGAAGGCAATGATCCGTTCCAGCATTTCTAGCCCGCTCATCTTGGGCATCACCAGATCCAGCAAGACGATTTGCGGATGCTCGCGAAACACCAGGTCCAGTCCTTCTTCCGGATCGGTGGAGGTGTAGATTGCGAGCCCTTCCTGCTGCAGGGACTCCGCCACAAGCTCCAGGCTCGAAGCGGTGTCATCGACGGCGACCAGCTTAACAATAGGGGCCATGAAAGGGGTTTGAGTTCTTATATTACCTGGATCGGACGCCCCGCGCGGGGGGCAGGCCCGGTGGTCGACTCTGAGAACCGCACGTGCGGCCGCTAGAATGAAACGATGTCCTCGCCCAGCAGCGAAGTTTCGAGCTCGCCGGCGGCCCGCACGCCGTCCGAGACTCGAAAATGGTTAAAGAGGCGAGTTCCACGGGACCAGCTGTATCGCCTGGCGCCTCCCCGCCCACGCCCGAAACGTTTCGGCGCGGTAGAGTTTCCCGGAGCGTGTGCGGCACGTGCTGCGCGCCTGGTGGGCCTGGTTCGCGGCGGCCCTTGCGCTGCAGTGGGCCGGCCTATGGCCTTACGCCATCGTTGTGGGGGCGGTGGCTTTCTTCCAGTACCATACGTCCGCGGAAACCCATCCCGGAGTTTATCCGCTCGAAGCGGATCTCGACGTGGACTCGGAGGAATTCCAAAACACCATCGAGGGCGTTACCGGAATGCCGTTTATCTCCGGCAACCATGTGGCGATCTACAACAACGGGGATGAATTCTATCCGGCGATGCTCGACGCCATTGAATCCGCCCAGTGGTCGATTACGATGGAGCACTACATCTTCTGGGATGGACAGGTGGGACGCCGCTTCGCGGAGGCGCTGGCCGAAAAGTCGCGCCAGGGAGTGCAGGTCAAACTGCTGCTGGACGCCATTGGCTCGGCCACGCTGGGAAAAGAGATCTTCCGCATCCTCGCGGCGAGCGGATGCCAGCTCGCCTGGTTTCGTCCCATTCACTGGTACACGCTGCACCGCGCGAACCGGCGGGACCACCGAAAATCGCTGATCATCGACGGCCGGATCGCGTTCAACGGCGGCGCCGGGATCGCCGATCACTGGCTGGGTTCGGCAGCGGACGCGAGCGAGTGGCGCGATATCCAAGTGGCTATCACAGGCCCGGCCGCACTGGCGCAACAGAGCGGATTTGCGATCAACTGGCTGGAGACCACCGGCGAGATCCTCAGTGGCGAGCGTTTTTTCCCCGAGCCGCGTTCCGAGCAGGGCGAAGACGGCGGAGTGAAGGTGCAGACCATTCTCAGCTCGCCATCACTGGGCTTGGGTTCGGTCGGCACGATGTACCTGGCTGCGGTGCAGTGCGCCAAACGGGAGCTGCTCATCGCCAACCCCTATTTCATCCCGGACGCCCGCGTGATCGACATGCTGGCGGCGGCACGGCGGCGCGGCGTCGCGGTGAAACTGATGCTGGCCGGCGAACATATGGACCTGTGGTGGGCGCGCCAGAACACTGTCCGCCTCTACGGACATTTGCTCGAAGCCGGCGCCGAGATCTACGAATTCCGCCCCACTATGCTGCATCAGAAAACCATGCTGGTCGACGGTGTATGGGCCACCATCGGAACCGCCAATTTCGACAACCGCTCGTTCTCCATGAACGAGGAGATTAATCTGTGCTTCCATGACCGGACCATCGCCAAAGAACTCCGAGGCATTTTCGCAACCGATCTTGAGCGCTGCGACCGGATTGATCTGGAGCAGTGGCGGCGGCGCGGCCTGTGGTCGAAATTCACGGAACAGTTTGCGTCACTGGCGGCCGATCAGGCTTGAGGTTCATGCGCAATTTCCGGATCGCCACGTATAACATCCACAAAGGCCGCGGCATGGACGGCCGCGTGCGCATCGAGCGTATTCTGGGCGTGCTGCGCGAGTTGGACGCCGATATCATCGCGCTGCAGGAAGTGATCAATCATGAGGACCGCTCTCCCGAAGAGCACCAGGCGTGCTATCTCGCCGAGCAGTTAGGATACTTCCACAGCGTCGGCGAGACGCGCCGGCACCGCGGCGCAGTGTATGGCAATGTGACCCTGAGCAGGTGGAAATTCGAGATGTGCCGCCACGTCGACCTGAGCGTCGCCGGGCGCGAACCTCGCGGGGCGTTGCGTTCCGACATCCGCGTAGGCGATGAAATTCTACACGTTTTTAATGTCCACCTGGGCACTGCGGTTCGCGAACGCCGCGCGCAAGCCCGCCTGATCGACGAACACCTGCTGAAGGCGCTGGATGTCCCGGGCCATCGTATCGTCATGGGGGATTTCAACGACTGGAACCACGGGCTAGTGACGAAAACTCTGTCGAGCGAGTTTCACCTCACGGATCTGGCCTTGCATCTGCCGCGCACTCGCGCTTACCCGGCGCTGCTGCCGCTGGTGCATCTGGATCACATTTACCTGGACCACGAGTTGCGGATCGACGCCGCTCGCTTCCACCGCAACCGGCTTTCGCTGATGGCTTCGGATCATCTGCCGCTGGTGGCCGAAGTCGCGTTCCGAAAATCGCGCTAAGGTTTCGTGCCCGCGTCTGAGCCGAGGGCCAACGGACGCGGCGGACGCGGCGCTACCGCCGGTGCGAACACCAGCCGCTTGACCAGCTCCACCAATCCCAGATAGGTAATCGTGGCAGCCGCGGTGAACGCCAGAAAGCTTGCCGGGAGCGGCACGAAGCCCAGCGGCTCCGCCAGAGGAGTATAAGGAAGCGCCACCGCGGCCAGGGCCACTGCGATGGTGGTGCCGGCCAAGGCAGGGCTGGGGCGGCTCGTCAACGGGCTTTGCATGGTGCGAATCACGAACAGGACCAGCGTCTGGGTAACCAGAGACTCCACAAACCAGCCGGTGTGGAAGAAGGCCTCATTGGCGTGAAACCAGCGCAACAGAATCCAGAACGTGAGGAAGTCGTAAAGCGAGCTGATGGGTCCGATGGTCAGCATGAAATTACGCACGAGGCGGATATTCCAGCGCTGCGGCTTGCGCAGGAAGCTGCTGTCCACGCGGTCGGTGGGAATGGTCACTTGCGCCAAATCGTACAGCAGGTTGTTCAGCAGAATCTGCGTGGGCAGCATGGGCAAAAATGGCAGAAACATGGAAGCCGCCGCCATGCTCAGCATATTGCCGAAGTTGGAGCTGGTGCCCATCAGCAGATACTTCATGACGTTGCCGAAGGCCTTGCGGCCTTCGAGCACGCCGGCATGCAAGACCGTCAAACTGCGCTCGAGCAGGATGATATCAGCAGCTTCACGCGCTACGTCGACGGCCGATGCGACCGAGATACCGACATCGGCCGCCCGGAGTGAGGGGGCGTCGTTGATGCCGTCGCCAAGATATCCGACGATATGCCCGCGGCGGCGCAGCGAAAGCAGGATGCGGGTTTTTTGCGCCGGCGAGACGCGCGCAAAAATGGTAGTGCGCTCGGCCTGGTAATCGAGCGCGGAATCGCTTAGCTTCTCAATTTCCGCGCCGGTGATGCAACCTGTGCTGGCCAGTCCGACGCCGTCACACACGTGCTGCGCCACTTTTTCGTTGTCGCCGGAAAGAATCTTTACCTCGATACCATCGCGGCGCAAGGCGGCGAGCGCGGCCGGAGTGCCGGGCCGCGGCGGGTCAGAGAAAGCCACGAAACCCGCGAGCGCGAGGCCGGTCTCGTCCTCGATACTATAGCGCGATTGAGCACCGATCTCCTTGAAGGCCACGGCCAGCACACGGAATCCTTCCGCCTGCATGCGCTCGGAAACCTGGTGAGCGGCCGGCGGGCTTCCAGCGAGCACCGCCAGAATGTTTTCGGGCGCGCCTTTGGCGATCACCAGACGCTTGCCCTCGTGTTCGACGATCACCGACAACCGCCGCCGTTCGAAATCGAAAGGAATCTCGGCCACTTTGGTGTACGCGGAAACCTCGGGCGCAGGATTGCGCAAGATGGCGGTGTCCAGCGGGCTGCGGATTCCCGTCTGCAGAGCGCTATTTACGGACGCCAGCAGCAGCGTCTGCGCAGAAGCCTGTCCGGAAGCGTCGACCGTCTCTGCCACGGTCATCTCGCCGCTGGTGAGGGTTCCAGTCTTGTCGCTGCACAGCACGTCGATGCTGCCGAAATTCTGAATGGCGGCCAGGCGTTTGACGATCACCTTATGACGCGCCATTCGGATCGCGCCCTTCGCGAGCGTCACAGACGTAATCATCGGGAGGAATTCCGGGGTGAGCCCGACCGCCAGCGCGATCGCAAACAACAGCGACTCAAAAGGCGGATGATGTTCCACCGCTCCAGCCAGCACCACGAACAGCACCAGGAAAACCACCATCCGCATGATCAGGGCGCCGAAATCGCGAATCCCGCGCTCAAATGCAGTGGCTGTGGGGCGCGCCGCCAGCGCCAGAGCGATCGCGCCGAACTGCGTGGCGGGGCCGGTAGCGGTGACCTCGGCAATGCCGGTGCCGCTGACCACCGATGTGCCCAGGAAAATTTGGGCCGGCGCGGCCTTCTCCACCGGCAGCGATTCGCCGGTGAGCGCCGCCTCCAGCAAGTGCAGTTGGTTGGCTTCGACTAGACGCCCGTCGGCTGGAACCAAATCGCCTGCGGAAATCCGCACCACATCTCCGGCGACCACTTCGCGGCGCGGAATTTCGGTCCAGGCGCCGTCGCGCAGCACACTGGCGGTCACGGTCACTTGTTCCCGCAGTTTGTCGGCGGCGCGCTGCGACCGGTAAGTTTGCAGGAAGTCGATCAGGACCCCGGCCACTACCATCACCGCGATGATGATGGCGTTCACCACTTCTCCAAGCGAGGCCGAGGCTGCCGCAGCGAGCAAGAGGATGATGACGAGCGGGTTGCGCAAGCGCCCGAGAAGCGCCATGAGCCCGGATGTTCGGGGCGCAGCCTCCGGTTCGTTAAAACCGTGCAGTTCCAGTCGCTGGCGTGCTTCGACTGAACTCAGGCCCGATAAGGGAGCTGGCGGCGCGGCTAGGGGCATAGTCATTTTGCCTTAGATTACTGCATTTACGAAAGCACTGGGTTCGGGTCTCGCAGCCGGCCGGCACTCCTCCGCCGGCCTAAGCCGTGACACCTAAGCCGTGATGGCCTTGTGCCCGACCCACTAATTGTGTATGCTTTCAACTGGATAAGCTCTAAGCGCAGGGTCAAAGTCCGGCGCGGATGTCAACCGTTAAGAGGAGAATGAGATGCGCATGCAGTCCCCCCGTAGAACTACCCGAAACTGGATTGCGGCCCTGCCGTTAGGGGCGCTGGCGGTGCTATCTCTATTGATGCCGGGATCGGCGGTCCTAGGCCAGAAGCCAGCTCCCAATGTGGGCGCCGTTCTCGCCAAGTGCCAGCAGTGCCACGGCGACACCGCGCAAATGTCGCACCTGAGCATGGTCACTCGCGATTCCATCGTCAAGGGTGGCGATCATGGCGCAGGCATCGTCCCGGGCAACGCCGCCGACAGCTTGATCTATAAACGCATCACCGGCGAAATGCTGCCAGCCATGCCGATGGCGCCGATGCCAAGGCTCAGTGCCGATGAGATCGCTACAGTAAAAGATTGGATCAACGCCGGCGCTCCTGCGTTCGAGGCTCCGAAGGCCGCGCCTGCCGTGGCTGCTGCTACGGCGGACAACAAGACCAGCGACGGCACGCTGCTGGTTTACGGGAGCTATAGCGAAAGAAGAATCACGGATGCCGACCGTCAGTGGTGGGCCTTCAAGAAGCCGGTTCGCCCGGCAACGCCGCAGGTGGCTGACGCTCGCTGGAGCAAGAATCCCATCGACGCCCTGGTCGCTGCGAAGCGCGACGAAAAGGGTTTGAAGGCTGCACCGATCGCGGATCGCAACATCCTGATCCGTCGAGTCTATCTGGATCTCATCGGGCTCCTGCCTCCGCCAGCCGAAGTCGACGCTTTTGTGAAGGACACCGACCCGCAGGCCTACGAGAAGCTGGTGGACAAACTTCTGAACTCCAAGCATTACGGTGAGCGCTGGGCTCGCATGTGGCTGGATGTGGCTCGTTACGCCGATGGCACGGGTTATGAATACGACTACGATTTCAAGGACTCCTGGCGCTATCGCGACTACGTGATCAAGGCGTTCAACGAAGACAAGCCTTACAACCAGTTTGTCACCGAGCAATTGGCCGGAGACGAATTGGAGAATCCGTCGTTCGATGCCCTGACCGCCACCGGCTTTGTCCGTCTTGGACCCAGGGTTTTCGACCGCGATCTGGAAAATCCCAACTATCGGTTCGACTACATGGACGACATGGCGCGCACCGCGATGCAGGGCTTCCAGGCTCTCACCATCAACTGCGCCCGCTGCCACGATCATAAGTTCGATCCGATTACGCGCAAGGATTACTACAAGACCATCGCGATCTTCAACAGCGCCGTTGAATACGATCACCCGCTGGTGCCGGCCGATCAGTGGAATGCGTATGAGAAGACCGCGAACGATCTGAACGCGAAGATCAAAGATCTCAACAAGCAGATCTCGGTCATCGAAGAGCCCTACAAGAAAGAGCTGTTCAAGAAGACCCTGGCGAAATTCCCGCAGGATATTCAGGACGCCTTCGCGACTCCCGAAGACAAGCGCACGGCGGGACAGAAATTGCTGGTGGCTCAGGTCTCGACCGTCCGGTTCGCCGACGACGATGCCGCCGGCTATAAGCCAGCTGTCATCAAGGTAAGCGACGCGGACGAACAGACGCGCAAGGGTCTGGAAGATCAGATCGCCGCGCTGAAGAAACAGATGCCGGAGAAGCCTCCTACCGCCATGGGAATGCGCGATGGGGACTTCCGCTTTACGCCGCATCCGCCGTTCCAACCCGGAACCTTCGGCGGCATTACCTACGAAGATTTCGGCTTTAAGGGCAAGTTCCTGCCGAAAGCCGGCGAGCATTACGATCCGCCTCCGATGTATTTTGCCAGCACCGGGCTGGGTGCGTTCGCGGACGAAATGAAGGCGCCGGTGATCGAACCGGGCTTCCTTACTGTGCTTAGCAAAGAGCCCGCGAAAATTACTCCGCCGGAGCACAGTCAATATCCGACCAGCGGCCGCCGCCTGGCCTTCGCGAAGTTCATCACTTCCGAGGACAATCCCCTGACGGCGCGGGTGATGGTCAACCGCCTCTGGTATCAGCATTTCGGCCAGGGCATCGTGACCACTCCCAACAATTTCGGAAAGATGGGAACACAGCCTTCGAATCAGGAATTGTTGGACTGGCTGGCCACGGAGTTCGTGCAGAAGGGCTGGAGCATTAAGCAGATGCAGCGCGAAATCATGAACTCGGAGACCTATAAAATGGCTTCGACGTTCTACGACGCCAACAGCCTGGCCAAGGATCCCACCGATCAGTTCATGTGGAGATTCCCGGTGAAGCGCATGGAAGCCGAAATCATTCGCGATGCGGTTCTTTCCGCCAGCGGCGATCTGAATCCGGAAATGGGCGGCCCATCGTTCTACCCGCCGGTTCCGAAGAACATCGTTAGCGGCGCGTCCATACGGGGCACGTGGTTAGTGACCAAGGACGACGCTTCCACCTATAGACGCAGTATCTACGCGAACATCAAGCGCAATTTGAAATACCCGATGTTTGATGTGTTCGATCAGCCCAACGCGAGCTTGAGCTGCGAGCGCCGTGAAGTAACGACTGTCGCTACCCAGGCATTGACCTTGTTCAACAACGAGACCTTCCTGGTTCAAGCGCAGGATCTGGCGGCTCGCATCGAGAAGGAAGCGGGAAGCGACCCGGTGGCGCAGATCAAACTCCTCTACCGTATCGCTTACAGCCGCCAAGCGAGCGCGAAAGAGCTCCAGCAAGGCCAGGAGTTCATGCAGAAACGTTTGTCCACGAATCAAGGCGGTTCGCGCGATGAATCAACCAAGCTCTGGCTAACCCCGTTGGCCGAGTTTGCCCATGTGGTGATGAACTCCAACGAGTTCGTGTATATCAATTAGGAGCCGACCATGAAAGAATGTAACGGAAGAAACAATCAGCGTTTCATTTCCCGGCGCGACCTTCTGTATCGCACCACCGAAGGTATTGGCGGTCTCGCTCTTGCCTATTTGCTGGGACAGGACCGCCTCCTGGGCGCGCCCCCTCCGGCAAACACCGGCGAGAAGTCGTGTGTGGGCTCCGCGGGCGTCACCGATTCTCCGTTCCTGCCGAAGCCGTCGCATTTCCCGGCTCGGGCAAAATCGGTAATTTCGCTGTTCATGTGCGGTGGCGTTAGCCATGTAGACACCTTCGACTACAAGCCGATGCTGACCAAGTATCATGGCAAGCCGCTGGACGGCGCCACCGTGCGCCAGGGCTATCCCGGGCCGTTGATGAAGAGCCCGTACGCATTCAAGCAATATGGACAATCCGGCAAGTGGGTGTCGGATCTCTTCCCGAATATTGGCGGCATCGTCGACGAGCTGGCCTTCATTCACTCGGCGCAGGGCCGGTCAGTGGATCACACTTTATCCACCTACGAGTGGAATACCGGCTCGATTATCGCGGGCTTCCCCAGCGCCGGTTCTTGGATAACGTATGGTCTCGGCAGCCAGAATCAAAGCCTTCCCGCGTTCGTCGTGATTCAGGACCCGCGCGGCGGGCCCTTCACCGGTTCCTCGCAGTGGAGCTCCGGCTTCCTTCCGGCAGCCTATCAGGGAACCATGTTCCACGCGACCGGCGACGCGGTTTTGGACCTGCATCCTCCGTCAGGATCTTTGGATCTGGACCAGCAGCGTGCCGAGCTCGATCAACTGGCTCGCATGAACGAGAACTACGTCGAGGCGCACCCTGGGATCAGCGAGCTGACGGCTCGCATTAGTTCCTATGAGCTCGGGTTCCGCATGCAGGATTGCGCTCCGGAAGCCGTCGACATCGACTCCGAGAGCGAAGAAACCAAGCGCCTGTATGGGCTGAATGAGAAGATCAGTGAGCCGTTCGGCCGGCAGTGCCTGATGGCCCGGCGGCTGATCGAGCGCGGAGTGCGCATGGTTCAGCTGTGGAATGGCGCGGTGGTGAATCAGAACGTGGACACCTGGGACGCCCATAGCAATATCGTGTCCAACCATGGCCAGCATGCGGCCGAGGTGGACAAACCGATCGCCGGCCTGATCACCGATCTGAAGCGGCGCGGACTGCTGGACGAAACGCTGGTGACCTGGCAATCCGAGTTTGGCCGGATGCCGTTATCGCAGAAGGGCGTCGGCCGGGACCACAATCCGGGAGCCCTGACCGTCTGGATGGCGGGCGCTAAAATCAAGGGCGGACAATCCATCGGCGCTTCGGATGAATTCGGCTGGAAAGCCGAACAACAGATTGTCACGGCGCACGATTTGCACGCAAGCATGCTCAACCTGATTGGCATGGACCACAAACGGCTCACGTATTTTTACAATGGCCGCAACATGCGGTTAACCGACGTGGCCGGGGAACTCATCCCGCAAATCGTCGCCTAACGAATTAAGGGGCTGAGAAGAATGTCTTCTCAGCCCCTCGTCCTCACCAGAAACGGGCAGTGAGTCCCGGATTCCTAGCCAGCCCTTTTCCCTCTAGTTAGAACCGTTGCAGCGAAGGCCCCGGTGGCCGTTTCGGCATCGCGGGCCGCTGGTGCTCCAATAGGGAGTCGTAGCCCCGCTGCAGCATCGCCAATCCACTGCCAATCGCGCCAACCAGCATCAAGGGGCCCACGAAGAGGACCACGCCGTTCAGGACCGATTCGATCAAGTGGATCATGATAGCCGATTCCTTTGTAAGAAGCGATCATTCGCCGTCTTACATTAGCGATCATAATCGGCCTGATTCGAGTAAGTCCTTTGGAGCCATGCAGTAAAGCTCTTGGAAACCGCTAGGGTGTTCAAAGCAAGTTCATTGAAGTTAGCTATGTGATGGGAATTACAAGAGATAATAGGGGTCTTCGGGAAGACCTGAGCGGTAAAGCTTTGTGGACGCAGCCCGGCGGCTAGGCCGGCCGCGCCCATCGGAAAAAATCAGACCAACTCGATCTTAAAGATCCAGCCGCTGGTAGGGCTGTCGTTCGGCGGCCAACCGGGGTGAATGCCGGCATCGCAGCTGACCAGCGCGCCGTCGTGCATGGCAAGCCCATGGGGGTCGGCGGAACCGGGGGCGAAGTCCGCGGTCTCCAGCACCTTGCCGGTGGCGGCCTCATACCTGACCAGGCCGGCGCGGCCTTCCGCATAATTGTGACTGTCGTTGCCGGTTACCAGCCAGATGGTGCCGTCATCCCAGGCGATGCCGTGGTAGCGCGGCCTTCCTTCCACCGCATAGAACGGGATGAAAAATTCCGGCTCCCAGGTGGTGGGATCCACGCGCAGAATCCCGCGCAGCCGCAAAGACGCGATCCACAATTTGCCCTCATGCCAGAACGCGCCGTGGCAGCCGCCGCCGTTATCGGCCGGACCGAGCGGAATCTGACGGTGGCTGACCAGTTTAGAATTCATATCCACCTGGAAAATTCCCTCCGGCAGCGCGTTCGCGCACATCCAAACGTAGCCTCCGCCCACCGCCAACCCACTAGTGTTTCGCGAGGGGGTGGTCACGGTCTTGAGCAGCTTGCCTTTCCAATCGACCAACCAAGCGGCTTCGGAAAGGTCTTTCGGCTCCGGCACGTGATAGGTGGCGGCGGCCGCGCCCGATTCTTTTTGTTGGGCAATCCACAAGCCCTCCGGCGTCACCGCAATTCCGTTAGGGAATCCCGGCGGACTCTTGAAGAGCTTGGTGGTTTTCGCCGTGCGCGATGGGATTTTCGCGGCGGCCCGCGGCGCGGCGGCGGCTGCCTGCTGCGCGAACGCCGAACCTGCTTTCGTCAGAGCCAAGGCGGCTCCGGCGCTGGCGGCGAGAAATTCTCTTTTGGTCATAAAGCCTCCATAAATTGGCGTGCCGTGAGGGAATATATCACAGTTTTGGCTCGGCGAGGGCGGTGCGCCGGGAAGCGGGCCGCCAACGCGCCGCCATCTGGTAAAATTCGTAGCGGTCCGTACGGAAGCGGTCGGCGGGAAAAGGGCCGCCGCGGAAAAAAAGGAAGGTCACATGAAGACTCTCAGGTCGCTCTCGATTGGAACTGCTGTTATCGGAATGGTTGCCAGCGGACTCGCTGCGCCGGCGTCCGTGATTGCGCTTGTCGGTACGGGCCAACCGGGGTTCTCGGACAACCAAGTGAACAACCCGTACGGCATGGCGATGGGGCCCGATGGCGGGCTCTACTTCTGCGATCTGGACAACCAGCGGATTCGGCGGCTGGATCTCAAGACCAAGACACTCACGACCGTCGCAGGGAACGGCCAGAAGGGTTATCAGGGAGACGGCGGCCCCGCCAAGGATGCGTCGCTGAACATGCCCCATGAAGTGCGTTTCGACGCGAAGGGCGATCTCTACATTGCGGAGCGCGACAACCATGTCATCCGCAAAGTGGATATGAAGACCGGAATCATCTCGACGGTAGCGGGGACCGGCGCTAGGGGTTTCAGCGGCGACGGCGGGCCGGGCGGCAAGGCCCAATTGAACCAGCCACACAGCATTTTATTCGACCGCGACGGGACTCTTTTGATTTGCGATATCGGCAATCAGCGCATCCGGCGGCTGCATCTCGATACTGGAATTATCGAAACGTACGCCGGGACCGGTCAAGCAGCTGCGACGCCCGAAGGAGCTCCGGTCCACGGAACGCCGCTCAAGGGTCCGCGCACGCTGGCGATGGCTCGTAATGGCGATTTGTATCTGGCGCTGCGCGAAGGCAACGCCATTTACCGGATCGACGCGAAAACCCAAACGCTGCATCGCGTGGCTGGGACCGGGAAGGCGGGCTACAGCGGCGATGGCGGTCCGGCATTAGACGCGACGTTGGGCGGACCCAAGGGCTTGGCGTATGATGGACGCGACAACCTTTACCTGGCGGATACCGAGAATCACGTGATTCGGCGCATCAATCTCAAGACCGGAATTATATTGACGGTGCTCGGGACCGGCATGCGCGGCGACGGCCCCGAGGCGGACCCTTTGACCTGCAAGCTCTCGCGGCCTCACGGAGTCTTGTTCGCGAAGGGCGTGTTGTTCGTGACGAACAGCGAAGCGAACCGCATACTGGAGCTGCATTAGGCGTCAAGGTCGTATCATAAACAAAATGTCCGTTCATGAAGTTCTCATCCAATATGAAAACAGACTGAGCGATTTGCATTTGAGCATCGTTCAATTACGGCTGCCCCACGCGCTGACCGCTGCCATACTCGCGATTGCCATCGGTCTGTTTCTGGTTCTCAGCCTATATGCGATTCGCATGCAGGTGTCTTATCTTTGGCCGTCCCTTCCAGCTCTGATCGGGGCGGTTTCCGGGTGGCGTCTGCAACAGCATCGTCAAACGAGATATCGATTGTGGCGGCTAAGTCGCTTTTATGAGCGCTCCGTGCAGCGCGTCAAAGGAAACTGGGCCGGGTCCGGAGCAACGGGCGAGGAGTTCGGCCAACACGGCCACGCGTATGCTGCGGATTTGCATGTTTTGGGCGAGGGATCTCTGTTCGAGTTGTTATGCATCGCTCGAACCTCGATTGGACAGCGCGGACTAGCTAAGTACCTACTTGAGGCAGCGCCCCTCGAACAACCGCGGTTGCGACAAGATGCTGTTCGGGAACTGCGGGGGAGGATGGACCTCCGTGAGCGAATCGCCACGCTCGGGGAGTTTGAGTTTTTCGAATCAAAGTGGAACACCTTCGAAGAATGGCTCGGGACCCCACGGTTTTCGTTCGCTCGGTCCCTCCCGATATTGGCTTTAGTGGGTTCCGTCCTGCTTGCCGGGATTCTCCTTGCCGGACTAACCGCGCTCATTCCGTGGAGTACCGCGGCAATCTGGATGTCCCCCCTGATCGCCTTCCACGCCGCAGCCGGACTCTTCTTTAGGAGACGCGTAAATCAAATGTGTGAGTGGGCGCGTCCTGTCTCTCTCGAAACTCGCGTGTTACGGGAGGGACTCAGCCTCATGGAGACGGAGCAGTTTCAATCGTCCAAATTGATGCATCTCGCCGGAGAAGTGCGGAATAGCGCAGACTCAATTCGCAAACTGGAGCGTCTGCTAGATGCTCTCGCGCAACGTGACAAGGAATGGTTCTACGGGCCCTCGCGCCTGTTCTTCATTGGCACGCAACTGTGCATGGCGGTTGAACAGTGGCGAAGAGAGCACGCCGAATTGCTCAGAATATGGCTGGAAGCATGGGCGGAGTTCGAAGCTTTGAATGCACTCGCGGCCTACGGTTTCGAAAATCCAGACAATGTGTTTCCCGAATTTGCCGACAGCGGCGCGTGCTTTGAAGCGCGAGCGATGGGTCACCCGCTGCTATCGCACAGTTCCTGCATAAAAAACGATGTCGAACTGAACTCGAGCGTCCCGTTCTATCTGATCAGCGGTTCGAACATGTCAGGGAAGAGCACACTCTTGCGCGCGATCGGATTGAATGCGGTGCTCGCGTTTGCGGGCGCCCCGGTTCGCGCGGGTTATCTGCGACTGTCTGGCTTGTCGGTCGTTGCGTCAATGTCCATCGTGGACTCTTTGCTGAACGGTAAGTCAAAGTTCCTGGCCGAAGTAGACCGGCTGCGCCAGGCAATCGAGTCCGCGGTGGAAAACAAGTCAGTCTTGTTCCTCGTGGATGAGATCTTCAGCGGGACGAATTCGCGCGACCGGCGCATAGCGGCGGAAGCGGTCGTACGAACGCTCGTGGAGAAAGGGGCAATCGGAGCGCTGTCGACACACGATCTCGCGCTCACCGAAATCGCAAGCGCGGACGGGATGTG
Source organism: Bryobacterales bacterium (assembly GCA_963779075.1). Classification (GTDB taxonomy): domain Bacteria; phylum Acidobacteriota; class Terriglobia; order Bryobacterales; family Bryobacteraceae; genus Palsa-187. The sequence goes on along the minus strand of CAVZWS010000001.1, from coordinate 232,607 downwards.
TGGAGTCAACGTGCACATGGGTTCCGGAGACGAACGCGACCCCATGGATTTCGACTACCGGCTTAAGCTCGGAGTCACAAGAGAGAGCAACGCGTTAGCCATTGCCAGGTTGGCTGGCGTTCCGGTCTAGGTTTCTTCAGTCGCTCCCCCAGGTTCGTAGACGGTGACGGCGAACCTATAATCGGAGCATGCGTTCAGACCGCAACCGCCTCCACGCGCTTGTGGATGCGCTTCCTGGGACTGAGGTGGGGGTGGCGATTTCTTTTCTTGCCGAGCTTGGCGAGGAGGAGATTATCGACACCGAGACGGCGGCCAAACTGGATCTGGCCCGCGCAGAACAGGGTGGCGATGTGCCCCTGGAAGAAGTCCGTCGCCTACTAGGGCTGTGACCCGCCACGTCGTCTCCCGTGTGGGGCGCTGAACTCTATCGGGTCGAAAAGCGGACGACTCGTAATTGTGATAGCGTAAGTTGCCCCCCGGAACAAATCGCAAATCCGGGTTTATCAGGCGGCGCGATATTTCGCTGCGCGTCCCGCTAACCTTCGCTTACCCAGACACCGACCTGCATTCCGGTGCCGAACCAAGAACGGAGACAATCTAATGCGAAAAATCCAAATGCTAAGCGTGTTGTTCTGCGTCGTCAGTACCACATTATCCGTGGTCGCTCAGACGCCGCCGGTATTGCTCAGCGTCGCCAGAGTACAGGTGAAACCTGACCGCGTTGGGGAGTTCATGGACGTCGAAAAACAGTACTCAGCGGCGTTCAAGAAAGGCGGCGGAACGATCCGCGTCGTATATCGGAACGCGGCCGGCAATCCCTTTGAGTTCTTGGTGATCGCTACAATGCCCAACTACGCGGCCCTCGATGACAAGTCGTTTTACGCCAAGGGCGCTACGGAAGCGGAACTAGCGCGCATGGCCGACCGCCGGAACCAATGTGTTGAGAGCGTGCGGACGACCTATGAGAGAACACAGCCAGACCTGGGCTTTAGTCCTCCGGGAACGCCCCAACCAAAGACTGTGACGATGGTTCGCGCGAATGTTCACCCGGATATGATCCAGCAGTGGATGGCCACGGTGAAAGACGAACTCGTGCCGGCGTGGAAAAAGATGGGACAGCCCGGCGTGCTAGCCCGCCGGGTGGAGTACGGCGGATCGCGTAGCCAGTTCACTATCCGAGTGCCACTCAACAAATGGTCCGATCTGGACGGACCGTCTCCGCTGGTTAAGGCGATGGGCCAAGACAACCTGGCAAAGATGGCAGCGAAACTCAACTCGATGAGTTCCAGCGAGTGGTTGATCTACAACTACGTTCCGGAGCTGAGCGTCCAGCCTTCGCAATAGTACTTCCATCCGGAGACGTTTCCCCTCCCCATCGGGGCTCGGCAAGCGGGCGCGCCCCGAATACAATCGGCAGAGCTACTCTTGTTCGCCCGGCCCCGGTGCCGCTTCCGCCGCAGACAGCCCCCTCAACACGGTGTTCATCACGTCGTCGAAATAGCCGTTGCCGACGAAACGCTGATGCTTGATCGCCGGGAAGCGGTGCGCTTTGGCGGACTGGAATTCCTGCTCCTGCAATTTCGCGTAGGCCATCATGCCGTCGGTCGCGTATTCTTTGGCGAGCGTGAACATGGAGTGGTTGAGGGCATGGAAACCGGCGAGCGTCACGAACTGAAACTTGTATCCCATTGCGCCTAGCTCGCGCTGGAAGCTCTGGATGGTGGGCTCGTCGAGCTTGCGCTTCCAGTTGAAGGACGGCGGGCAGTTATAGGCCAACATCTTGTCGGGAAATTCGCGGTGAACGCCCTCCGCGAATTTGCGGGCTTCTTCGAGATCCGGCCGTGCCGTTTCGTACCACAGAAGATCGGCATACGGCGCGTAGGCGCAGGCGCGCGCGATGGCTGCTTCCAGGCCGCCCTGGTATGCGAGGTCGCCTCCGCCTGAATCTTCCCCGGTGAGGAATGGACGGTCACGCTCATCGGGGCGTCCGATGAGAGAGCGGGCGGCTTCGGCGTCGGTGCGCGCGATAATCAGCGACGGAACTGCACACACGTCGGCGGCCAGGCGGGCCGCTACCAACTTCTCGACGGCCTCCGCAACCGACACCAGCGCCGCTCCGTGGCTGCCGCGCTTGGCCACCGGTTGATCTTCAAAATGGACGCCAGCCGCGCCCGCATCGATCATCCACTTCATCAGCTCGAAGGCGTTGAGCGGACCACCGAAGCCGGCCTCGGCGTCGGCCACAATGGGAGCGAACCAATGAACGTCGCCCGCAGCCTCACGGGTCTGGATCTGATCGGCGCGCGCCAGCGCCGCGTTGATGCCGCGCACTACGGCCGGCACGCTGTTGGCCGGATACAGGCTCTGATCGGGATACATTTGTCCCGCAAGATTTCCATCAGCCGCGATTTGCCAGCCCGAAATATAGATGGCCTTCAGTCCCGCCTGGATTTGCTCCACCGCTTGGTTGCCGGTTAAGGTCCCGAGCGCAGGAACGTAAGGTTCGGAGTGCAGCAGGTTCCACAGCCGCTCCGCGCCGATGCGGGCGAGCGTGTGTTCAACCTGAATGGAGCCGCGCAGACGGACCACGTCACCGCCCTTGTAGGGCCGCCGAATGCCCGCCCATCGAGAATCGGTTTGCCAGGATTGTTCGAGCTCCGCTGCGGTCATTTCGTGATGATACAGTGGTCAACACGGCCGTGTCAGGCGCCGCGAGAATATGGACGAGAGGAGTGCGCCATGCCCCATGCGAAAATTCTGATGATTGTGGGCGACTACGTGGAAGACTACGAAGTGATGGTGCCTTTCCAGGCATTGCAAATGGTGGGACACATCGTCCACGCCGTGTGCCCCGAGAAAAAGGCCGGGCAACATGTTCGCACTGCGATTCACGACTTCGAAGGTGACCAGACCTACAGCGAAAAACCGGGGCACAACTTCACGCTGAACGCGTCCTTCGCCGATGTGCTGCCGGAAGGCTATGACGCCCTGGTACTTCCAGGCGGACGGGCGCCCGAATATTTGCGGCTGAACCACCAGGTGCTCGACGCCGTGCGCCACTTCGCGCGCGAGAAGAAGCCCATCGCAGCCATCTGCCATGCCGCCCAGTTGCTCACGGCAGCCGGTGTGGTGCAGGGGAAGCGCATCAGCGCGTATCCGGCCTGCGCCCCGGATATCGAAAGCGCGGGCGGCACCTATGCGTCGATCGCTATGACCGAAGCCATCGCCGACGGCGCATTGGTCACGGCGCCGGCATGGCCCGCCCATGCGGCATGGCTGGCGAAATTCCTGGGAGTCCTCGATCAGCATCTTAGTCAGCAGACTGCGAAGAAGCAGGAAGCGGTGGTTTAAAGCCGCGCTTTTAGCCCGGCACGGCGCTGCGGAGCGTCCAATGGGTTAAGCTGAAGGTATCCATGGCCAAGATTTCGGAAGTGCTTGGCGGCGCCGCCGCCATCGTCAAAGGCATGGGCATCACCTTCGGCGAGATGCTCAACCCGACCATCACCGAGGATTACCCGGACGCGCCCGCGAAGTTTCAGGAACGTTTTCGCGGAGTCCACGAGCTGCAGCGCGATGAGAACGGCCTCGAGAAGTGCGTCGCGTGTTTTCTGTGCGCGGCCGCGTGCCCGGCGCAGTGCATCTATATCGAAGCGGCCGAGAACACGGCGGAGCTGCGCATCAGCGGCGGCGAGCGCTACGCCAAGGTCTACAACATCGATTACAACCGCTGCATCTTCTGCGGGTATTGCGTGGAGGCGTGTCCCACCGATGCCATCACCCACGGCCACGGATTCGAGATCGCCAGCTACAATACCTCCACGCTGATCTACCGCAAGGAACAGATGCTGGTGCCGATGCCCGAGGGCGCGCACTTCCCGTTGAAAGTGGACCCTGCCGCCGAGAGCGGGAGCCATTAGCGAAGGAGTGGGATCCGCAAGCGTAGTCGGGCGCATGGTTGCTGCGCGCGAACCTGCCGATCGCCGTTATAATGCAGAAACGGCGGGGCGATGCAGAAGCCCGCGCCGGCCGCGAATTCTATGATCCTTCCCGCTTCTCAAGAAGCCACGCTCGCGCTTTTGGTCATTTCGCTGATTTGCTGGGGCTCCTGGGCCAACACGCTAAAGCTGGCCGGGAAATGGCGCTTCGAGCTTTACTATTACGATTTCGCAATAGGATTCGCGGTGCTGGCCGTGGTGGCTGCGTTCACCGGCGGCTCCTTAAACTCGGGCGAGCTGACCTTCCAGGACAATTTCCTGATCACCGGGTATCGAAATATGGTTTATGTGATCGCGGCCGGGGCAGTTTTCAACCTTGGAAACATGCTGCTGGCGGCGACCATCGCGGTTGCTGGGCTGTCGATAGCGTTCACCATAACGTTCGCAGCCGCGCTGGTGGTTTCCACCGCCTGGTCTCTCATCTTCGAGGCGCCGGGCGGCTTCCTGCTTTCGCTCTGTGGAGCGGCGCTGCTGCTGGCGGCGCTGGTGATCGGCGCGTCTGCCTACAGCAAATACTTGATCGCGCAGGCTCAAGCCGCAAGGAAGGACGCTCCGCAACTGGACCCGCGGGTCAAGCACGCCAAAGCTTCGCGCTCGCGTGGCACGGCGCTGGCGGTCACGCTGGGCATCGCGGGCGGCATCGCGCTAGGTCTGTTCCGGCCGCTCCTCGACGTGGGGCGCGAAGGAGAGAACGGAGTGGCGCCCTATGGCTTGGCCCTGCTGTTTGCCGCAGGCATTGTCATATCCACAGCGATCCTGGACCCATTCTTTCTTACCTTCCCCGTGGCGGGCGATCCGATCGGGATGTCCGACTATTTCAAAGGCAACGGCAAGCAGCATTCGCTGGGTTTCTTAGGAGGCGTCGTGGCCGGCGCAGCGTTCCTGGCAGGAATGCTGGCGCTCGGCGCGCCTTCGGCTGCTCAAACCGCTGCCATGCCCAGTTACGCTTTAAGCCAGGGCGGCCCGGTTCTGGCCGTGGCGTGGGGCTTGTTCGTGTGGCGCGAATTCAAGAACGCGGGGCAGCGGAGCAGGCTTCTGTTCCAGCTCATGTGGATTCTGCTGGCGCTCGGCGTGGGGCTGTTGGCGGTCGCGAGGCGTTAAAATGATATGCACAATGCCTGCGTATCGCCTGCACGCGCGGTCGTCGCCGAGCGTCTAAACTGGTAACGATTGGTGTCAAAACTCTTCAGCAGATGGTTGTTGATCGCGCTCACGGCAGCCCTTCCGGTTTCCGGAGGCGAGGACGCCGTGCTTTCAAACGGCTTCCGCATTCATGCCGAGCGGCATGAGATTGCGGGTTCCAGCGTCCTTTTGTACACGAGAGACGGCGTGACCGAGCTGCCGGCCGCGGCCGTGGTCTCGTTCGAAGCCGAAGTATACGCCGCGCTGCCGCCGGCTCCGCCCAAGGTAGACCCGCCTTTGCCGGTGCGCGATGCGCGGACGTTGGTTCGCGATGCGGCTCGCCGTACGGGATTGCCGCCGTCTCTCGTTGAGAGCGTGGCACGAGTGGAATCGAACCTGCGGCCGGAGGCGGTATCGCCTAAAGGCGCGCTCGGCGTGATGCAACTGATGCCAGCTACCGCCCGGGCGCTGGAGGCCGATCCACACGACACCGCGCAGAATATCGACGCGGGCGCCCGGCTCTTGCGCGAATTGCTGATCAAATACGATGGCGATGTGGTAAAGGCCCTCTCGGCCTATAACGCCGGCGCGGGCGCGGTGGACCGCTATCGCGGGATGCCGCCATACACGGAGACCCAGGATTACGTGGACAAGGTGATCCGCACGTACGTTAAAGAAGGCGGGAAATGAACCCCGCGATAGATCCTACGACCGCTTCCAGCGAACGATCGGCTTGCGGGCGGCGGCAACCTCGTCCACCTTGGCGGTGCGCGTGGTGTGGGGCGCGGTCCTGACCAGATCCGGCGCCTCTTCGACTTCCTTGGCGATGGAAATCATGGCATCGGCGAAGAGGTCGAGTTCGCGCTTGCTCTCGGTCTCGGTTGGCTCGATCATCAGCGCTCCTTTGACGATCAACGGAAACGCCACCGTGTAAGGGTGGAAGCCGTAATCGATCAGGCGCTTGGCGATGCTCATGGTATCGACGCCTAGCTTCGACTGCCGCGCGTCGCTGAACACGCATTCGTGCATGCTGGGCTCACGATAGGGCAGATCGTAATAGGGTTCGAGTAGTTTGCGGATGTAGTTGGCATTGAGAAGCGCATCGTAGGTGGCTCGCGGGAGGCCGTTGCCGCCATGCGCCATGATGTAGGCGAGCGCGCGCACCAGCACTCCGAAGTTGCCGTAGAACGCACGCACGCGGCCGACGGATTGCGGCCGGTCATAATTCCAGGACCACTTATCGCCGATGCGCACGAGGCGCGGTATGGGCAGAAACGGCTCCAGATGCTGCTTCACGGCCACGGGGCCGGCGCCCGGTCCGCCGCCGCCGTGCGGGGTAGAAAACGTCTTGTGCAGGTTCAGGTGCATGACGTCGACGCCGAAGTCCCCTGGACGCGAAATTCCAGCCAGCGCATTCATGTTGGCGCCGTCCATATAGAGCAGAGCGCCTTTCGAGTGCATGATATCCGCAACCTGGGCGATGTTTTCCTCGAACACGCCGATGGTGCTGGGGTTGGTGATCATGATCCCGGCGACATCTTCGGTGACGGCGCGCGCCAGGGCTTCGGTATCCACCATGCCGCGTGAGTTGGACGCGATGTTTTCGACCGCGTAGCCGGCCATGTGCGCGGTGGCCGGGTTAGTGCCGTGGGCTGAATCGGGAATCAGAAGCTTTTTGCGCGGGTTGCCCTGAGCGGCGAGGGCGGCGTGAATCAATAGAATACCGGTGAACTCGCCATGCGCTCCGGCTGCGGGCTGGAGCGTGATCGCATCCATGCCAGTGATGTCGAGCAGGCAGCGCTCCAGCTCGGCACAAACCTGCATCGCGCCTTGCGAGAGCGAGTCGGGCTGATACGGATGAATCCACGCCATGCCGTCGACGCGCGCGGCCTGCTCGTTGATGCGCGGATTGTACTTCATGGTGCAGGAGCCCAGCGGATACAAGCCGAGGTCGATGGCGAAATTCCAGGTGGAGAGGCGCGTGAAGTGACGGATGACGTCCACTTCGCTGACTTCCGGGAAGTCTTCGATCTCAGTACGTGTGTTCCCTGCTCCCAACGCTTCAACGGCGTCAATGGTTGGAACGTCGAGGTCGGGAAGCTGATATCCGTTCTTGCCGGGCGAACTGATCTCGAACAGCAGTTGCTCGTTCTGCGTGGGGTGGGTTCTGACCTTCTTAATCATGCGCAGGCCTCCGCCACCAGGTCCATCTGCGGTTTCCTGCTCATTTCGGTGCAACACAATAGCATGGTGTTCTTGAGTTCGGGGTAAAACTTCTCGAGCGGTAGGCCGCCGATGATTTTCTTCGCTTCGAGTGCCTGATTAATTTCGGCCACGGTCTTCGAACCGGCTTGCGCCACGAATTCGTTGAAGAATGGTCCGCTGAAATGTGGCTTTAGCTTCCCGGCCAGGTAGTGCGCTTTGGAAAGATTCTGCACCGCCAGTTCGCGCAGGCCCTGCTTACCGTAGACCGCGAGAAACACGGTCGCCATCAGCGCGATCAGGGCCTGATTGGTGCATATATTGGAAGTCGCCTTCTCACGGCGGATGTGCTGCTCGCGGGTCGCGAGGGTCAGGCAGAAGGCGCGGTTGCCGTTGGCGTCTTTGGTCTCACCGGCCAGGCGACCCGGGATTTGCCGAATCCATTTTTCTTTGCAGGCGATCACGCCGGCGAACGGACCGCCGTAGCTGGGAGGAATGGCGAAAGATTGCAATTCGCCGGCGACGATATCGGCATCGCGCGGCGGTTCCAGCAATCCCAGCGATACGGCTTCCGAAAATACGACGACAAGCAATGCGCCGTGTTCATGCGCGACCGCTGCGGCCTGCTTGATGTTTTCGACAATCCCAAAGAAGTTGGGAGTCTGAATAATGACGGCGGCGGTGTCCTTGGTGATGGCGCGCGATAGGTCTTCGATATCAAGCAAGCCCGACTCAGCGTTGTAGCCGAACTCATCGAGCGGAATGCCCTGGTGCTGCGTGTACGTGTGCAACACTTCGCGATATTCGGGATGCACGCTGCGCGCGGTGAGGATATGGCTGCGGCCTGTCGCGCGGATCGCCATCATGGCTGCTTCGGGCACTGCTGTGGACGCGTCGTACATGGAGGCGTTGGCTACATCCATGCCCGTCAACTGGCAGATCATACTTTGAAATTCGAAGATCGCGGTCAGCGTGCCTTGCGAAATTTCTGCCTGATACGGCGTGTACGATGTCAAAAATTCGCCGCGCGAAACGACGGTATCGACCATTACGGGGCGGTAGTGATTATAGACGCCCGCGCCCAGAAAGCACGCGTAACCATTCCCGCCGGCAGCGGCATTTTCCGCGCCGCGGGCCTTGAAATAATCCAGAATGTCATATTCACTGCGGCCCGGCGCGATGGCTAACGGCTTATCGTAACGAACGGCTGCGGGCAGGTGTGCCACCAGGTCTTCGATTTTGGAAAGACCAACGGTGTCGAGCATCTCGCGACGCTCTGCGTCTGACTTAGGTAGATAGCGCAACGATCATTACCCTTCTCCCAGATAGGCTTGGTAATCGGTTGGGGAAAGGAGCCGATCGATTTCTTCCGGGACGGACAATTTTATTTTAGCAATCCACCCTGCGACATGCGGATCTGAATTCAACAGCTCCGGCGTGGCGGTGAGAGCATCGTTCGCTTCCACCACTTCGCCCGACACCGGCGCGTAAATCTCGCTGGCGGCCTTGACGGATTCGACTACCGCGAAGCTCTTACCCTGCTCGACATGGGTGCCGACTTTGGGGACTTCGACGTAGACGATATCGCCCAGCTCATGCTGCGCGTGGTCGGTGATGCCGATGGTGCCGACCCCATTTTCAACGTGGACCCATTCGTGCTCTTTGGTGTAACGAAAGTTTTCCGGATACATTTCCTACCTCGCTCGCTTGTAAAAAGGCATTGGGATAGTGACGGCTTCGACGGGGCGGCCCCGCACCGAAATTTCGATGGCGTTGCCGGGCTCCGCCAGATGCAGTGGAAGATAACACATTCCGAGGTTTTTGTTTAATGCAGGCGCCGGTCCGCCGCTGGTCACCCAACCCGTTCCCGTGCCACCTGTCAGGATCTCATAGCCATCGCGGGCGATCCCACGGCCCTTCACTTCGAATCCGATCAGCTTGCGAGTAATCCCCTGTTGCTTTTGCTTCACTAAAGCCTCGCGGCCCAGGAAGTCACCCTTTTCCAGTTTAACAATCCAGTCAAGGGCCGCTTCCCAAGGTGTGATGGTCGCGTCGATTTCGTGCCCGTAGAGCGGCATGGCCGACTCCATGCGCAGAGTATTGCGAGCGCCCAGGCCGCACGCGATCATTCCGAAATCGGCGCCGGCGGCAAGGATTTCATTCCACAAGCGCACGGCGTGTTCGGGTGCGACGTAAATTTCCCAGCCGTCCTCACCGGTGTAACCGGTGCGGGCGATGCGCGCGGGCACTCCGGAGAAATGACCGTCGACGAAATGGTAACGCTTGACGGGCGTCAGGTTAATGTCTGTGAATTTTTGTACGACGCCGGTGGCGAGCGGTCCTTGCACGGCGAGCTGCGCGTAACGCGGCCCGGCGTTTTCGACGGTGGCGTCGAAACGATTGTTGGCGGCTATGTGTTCGTAATCCTTGTCTTGATTGGAGGCGTTGACGCACAGGAAATAGTGTTCGTCGGCGACTTTGTGGACCAGGATGTCGTCGACGAAACCGCCGGTTTCGTAGAGCAGCGCGGAATATTGGGCTTGCCCAAGCTTGAGTTTGGACGCGTCGTTTACCGTGACGTGCTGAACCAGATCCAGCGCCTGCGGGCCGCGCACTTCGATCTCGCCCATGTGGCTGACGTCGAACAGACCCACGCGCTCGCGCACGGCGCGATGCTCATCGATGACGCCCGAGTATTCGACCGGCATGTCCCAGCCGCCGAAGTCGACCATCTTCGCGCCCATGCTGCGATGCACGGCGTTCAAAGGAGTTTTTAAGAGAGCCATTCCGCTATCTTTTGACCACCGGCCGGAGCATGTCAAAGCGATCGCGGATGCGGCTATAGGAGGGGCCGCCCAGGCGCGCGACGGGCTTGAGTTTGTCGGGATCGATGAACATGTCTTTGTCAATGATACTATCCCGGACGTGAAAGCGGATCACTTCGCCGATCACGATGCTGCCACCCATGGGCTTGGCGCTGACTTCGAGAATGTCGTGGACTCTGCACTCCATGTTGACCGGCGATTCGAGCACGCGCGGAGGCCGGACGATGTCGCTGGGGACGGGAGTGAGTCCGGAGACGTCGAATTCACTGATGTCGGGCGCGTAATCGCCGGAGGTCAAATTCATCTGTCCGGCGATCTCTTCGCTGACGATATTGACCACGAATTCGCGCATGGTTCGGACGTTGCGCAGCGTGTCTTTGAGTGGACGCCGGTTGGACGCGCTGAACATGATCATGGGCGGCTCGCCACAAACGGCGTTAAAAAAGCTGAAGGGCGCCAGGTTGGCGACACCTTCGGGGGAAAGTGAGGAAATGAAGCCTATCGGGCGTGGAATGACCGTGGTGGTGAGAAGTTGATAAGCGATGGAGACGGGAACCGCCTGGGGATCGATGATCACTTTTCAATTATGAGGCATCGCGTCGCGGCGGACGCCGGTTTCGGATGGAACTTTCCCTTGGCTGTTAGTGTCCAAGAAGCCAAGGAGCAGACAACAAATGTCGATGTCGGTTGGCGGAGGCTTCCATCAAAAAGCAGAAATGAATGTGACTCCGTTGATCGACGTCCTGCTGGTTCTGATCATCATCTTCTTGTTGGTCCAGCCCAATCTTTCACACGGCCTGAAAGCTTCGGCTCCGGAATCGTCAGATCAAAAGGCGTCTATACCCCGGGATGACGTTGTCGTCACGGTGCTCGGAAATCGGACTGTGCGCCTCAATCAAGAATCCGTCGCGTTGGAGGATCTCGACTCCCGCCTGAGAACTGTTTTTAAAAACGCTCCCGATCATGTCATCTTTGTGCGCGCCGACAAGGACTTGAATTTCCAATAGGTCGCCGAGGTGATCGACATTGCGAAGGGCGCGGGTCTGGAGAGAGTCGCTTTGATGCCGTGATAAATAGGGACGGAGCCTGATTATTGACCCGAGGTGGGAATGTTGTGTGCCGATGTGGGGCAATAATCAGGCTCCGTCCCTATTTATCGGATCGCGTAACCGCCATCGACGCGAATCGTGGCGCCGGTAACGAAGTCCGAAGCGTGCGAAGCCAGGTACACGGCGGTTCCTGCGATTTCCTCCGGTTGACCCCATCGGCCGGCGGGAGTCCGCGCGAGAATCTCGTCGTTCAAGGGCATCGTATGTACCGGTGCCGTCATGTCAGTTTCAATCCATCCCGGCGCGATCGCATTGACTTGAATGTTGTGCGGAGCGAGCTCGATCGCCATTGACTTGGTCAGTTGCACGATCGCACCTTTCGCAGCGCTGTAGGAGGGGATCAGCCCTGATCCAAAGTACGAGTACATGCTGCCAATGTTGATAATCTTTCCGCGCTTATGACCGATCATCGATCGGGCGGCGAGCTTCGAGAGAAGGAAGACCGAGTTCAGTTGCGTCTCGATCACGCAGTCCCAATCTTCAGGTCTTTCGTTCAGCACACCGCCGCTCAACGACACGTTTCCGGCATTATTCACGAGTATGCTCACGCTGCCGAGTTCGCTCTCGACCGTGTTCAGTGCGGGCTCCAATGCGGCGCGATTGGTCATGTCAACCTTCACGGCATTTGCAGGAACGCCGATAGCCTTCAATTCGGAGAGTACCTGCTGGTTCTTCTCCTCGTTTCGTCCAAAGACTGCGACGGCGGCTCCGGCTTCGGCCAATCCGAGGGCGATCCCGCGGCCGATTCCACGATTGCCGCCGGTAACCACGGCCACCTGGCCGGTCGAGATCAAATAATGCCGGCATTTTCATTGCGCGTTCCCCTTGATCGGCGGGCGCCAGGGCGATCGCTTGGCGCAGCGCTTCGAGCAAACTCCGTTCGTCGGCCTTGCCGGTGCCCGCGATGTCGAAGGCGGTTCCGTGATCGACCGATGTCCGGATTACCGGCAGCCCGATGGTGATGTTCACGCCGGCTTCGAGGCCGAGCACCTTCACCGGGCCGTGCCCCTGATCGTGATACATCGCCACCACCATATCGAAATCGCCACGGCCGGCGCGGTAGAACAGCGTGTCGGCAGGCAAGGGCCCTTCGATATCCCAGCCCTTGGCGCGGCACGCTTCGACGGCTGGAATGATCTTGGATTCCTCCTCGCCCCGGCCGAACAATCCGTTCTCACCGGCATGCGGATTGATTCCGCACACGCCGATTTTCTGCCGCGGAATGCCGGCCTTGACCAATACTTCGTGGCCGCGCGCGATGGTGCGGCCAACCAAGCCGGGCTCGATGCGGTCGATGGCGTCGAGAAGTCCCATGTGGGTGGTGACGTGGATCACGCGCAGATTGGGCGCGGTGAGCATCATCGAGACCTCCGGAGTGCCGGTCAGTGCGGCGAGGAGTTCGGTGTGCCCCGGATAAATGTGCCCGCCTGCGTGCAGAGCTTCCTTGTTGATGGGAGCCGTGCAGATGGCCGCGACCTTCCCGGCCATGGCCAATTCCGTGGCGGTCTGAATGTAGCGAAAGGCCGCGTCTCCCGCGAGCGCCGACAGCTTTCCCCAGGGGAGATCCGGCGGGATGAGCGCGAGATCGATGCAATCGACGGTGCCGGGCCGCTCGCCCACATGTGTGAGATCCGGCTCGTGGTTCGCGATCGAAGCCACTTGGAGTTCACTTCCGACCAGACGTCCGGCGGCGCGCAAGCGTTCGGCGTCGCCGATCACAAGCGGACGGCAACGGGCATACAGATCGCGATGCCCCAGACTCTTCATGATGATTTCGGGGCCCACGCCGGCGGCGTCGCCCATGGTGATTGCGATTCGAGGTCCAGGCATTCTTTATTCCAGTTTCAGCCCTCGAAGCACCTGCACACAATGGGCGAGGGTGGCGCGGCTGCCGAAAGACCCGGATTTCGTGATCACGGGTATCTGTCGCGCTCCGGTGGAAACCGCCAGCGGAACGCCGGGCTCCACCTCTCGCAAAAGGCGAAGGCCTGTGATATCCGACATCGCTAGAACGGCGCGGGCCGTCTCTCCGCCGGTCGCGATGAGCGCGCCCACTTTGTCCATGATGCGGTAAAACCCAGGACGCCAGCGCTGCGCAGAGGCGAGGATCTTCAGTCGTTTCCCGCGTCACTCGGCTCGATCACGACCATGACATCGTTCCCGGAATCAAGCGCGTTGCCGAGTGCGGGGCCGCAGCCCTCGCGCAGCGTCTCCGGCGCCAGGAGCACAGTCGTCATCCGAGCGGCGTGCCCTGCTTCGCGAGCCTGCTCGTGCGCTAAAGCGGGAGCGGCTCCCGACAACCAGCAGGATGGGACCGCGGAAACGCGGATCTTCGATCGGGCCGGAAGCGCCGCGCGATGCCCATCGCTTCGGGAATGTGCCGCGCCAGCCCAGAGGAGCCCGCCCAAATAATCGAGCCGTCCCACCCCGCGTCGCGGCAAGGCGGCGATGGCTGCGGCGACGGCTTGCAGGTCCGCTTCGGTTTCAGCATCGCAAACCAAGCGCGTCGTGCTGCCGCGCAAGTTCGGCCATTCTGATTGCCAATTGCCGCGGTCCGCCACGAATCAGAGCAAGATTGATTTGCGCGGACGTGAGTCCGGCGGATTCCAGCAGCCGCGGCGCTTCCGCGTTCGCCAATCGCTGGCCGTTCAGCCACTGGCATCCGTCGATGGTGGTGCGCCCCTGCGCAGGCAGCGCGGGCGCCATCACGACGACCGCCGGAGTCCGGCCGCAGCGCATCGCGGCTAGTTCGGCACCGACGTGGCCCCGCAGAAGGGAATCCACTTTTTTGAAAAGCACGCGGCCGGGTGCGTGTTCGTACGCTTGCAACGATGCGCCCGACGGTGGCGGCGGCGCGGTCGGCGGGCATGCTGCGGGTAGCGGCGTCGATTGCGAGCACCTGCGCAGCTATCCGGATGTGCAGCGTCTCGGACATTTGAACCACCGTGCGCAGACCTTGAACAGCGCAACTCACGGCGCAATCGGCCGCGCCGGAGAGATCGTCGGCGATCATTACGATCTGAGTAGCGCTGCTCATGATCGCTCTATGGACGACGTTCGTCCGGCCCACCATATCGTCAGCAGGGGGGCGCAGAGCGCCGTGACAATGACGCTGGCCGCCACTAAAACCGTAGCCGACGCAGCGGCTTCCGCGTATGCCGGATTCGCTGAAGCCACAATCGCGGGGACGGCTGCGGCATTCCCGGCAGTGGTGGCGGCCGCGAGTCCGGCGGTTCCGGTGCCTCCGGTGAGGCGATCGGCGATCAGCAAAGCGGCTCCGGAAATGGCCACCACACATAAGCCCAAGGCCACGCCCAGCATGCCGGCCTGCCACACGCGGTGCAAATCCAGCGTGGCGCCGAGCGCGAACCCGAAGAACGGAATTAAAGTTGGGGCGGCGCGTCCTAGAAAAACGCGCAGCTCGTGATCCAGATTGCCCAGCATGAGTCCCAGCACCAGCGGAAGAATCGCGCCCACCAGAGTCTGCCAGGGAAAGGCCGACAATCCAGCCACTCCCAAAGTAAGCATGGTCAGGAAGGGGCCGCTTTCGAGCGACATGAGCGCGTATGCTCCCGCGTCTTCGGCGCGGCCGCATTGTTCCATGAGCGCCATGTAGAGGCCGCCGTTGGTATCGTTGATGGCCGCGACCACCGCGAGTGTGGAAATGCCCGCGAACCATCCCTGCGAGATGGGCCGCTCACCCAGCAGGTGGCCCAACACGCAGCCCCGCTAGAATTCCCACGATGATTTTTGTCGCGAGCAATGCACCGCCGCGTTTTGCGATGCGGGGAAGAGCCTCGAAGGGGATGGTCGCGCCGAGGCACACATAGAACACCGCCAGAATCGGCAAGGAACCGGTAAAGAGAGCGCCGGTGAAGGATCCAAAGAAGCCGGCAGTCGCGGGCGCGAAGGTGACGATAACCGCTCCGAGAACGAGCGGAACGATCATCATTCCGCCGGGAACGCGCTCTATCGCGCGCTTGATTGGCACTTGCATCTCTACGAGAGTAGCGTGTCGCGGGTGGCTTTGCTCTACGTCGCGGCTCTGCGCGCGCGCTTCCCGGCGGAGGGCGCAACCACCGCGGCCTTCCCGCTCCAGCGGCCGAGACGGAACTCGCGGGAGTAGCTCGACGTCAGGTTGCGGATGGTGACCTTGACGACTCCCGCGGCATCGCACGCGTAGCTCTCTTCGATTTCCTCCGCGGCCACGGCATCCGAACGCAACACCGGAAGACCTTCGAGCGAAGTGGTGTGACGGAGCGCGGGATCGAAGGGGAACAGAATCTCGTCCCACACCGCGATGTCTCCGGCCGGCTCGCCGTGGTTGCCCAGGTGGCTGGCTTCGATGTAGCGGAAGTCGCCAATGTTGTGGACCGGCCGATAGACCCGGCTGACAGACAGCGGCGGATCGCCGGCCGAGGGCAGGCGTGTTCCGCGCGAGAAAATCGGATCGAAGATCATGCGCTCGCCGCCTTGGCCTTCGCGCCATACGCCGAAATCGCGGGTGAACATCTCGCGCAGCTTGTAGCCGGAAGCGGAGTCCGCCTGAATGGCGAGACCGATGGCGGTGGCCGAGCGCGTGTACTCGCTGCGCATCACCTTGCGTCCGAATTCTTCGCGCAGCAGGCGCGTCACCAGCGGGAGTTCGCTGCCGCCGCCGGTGACGTAAAGGGCTTCGATATTTTCGCTCGCGCGCCAGTTTCAAAGTCAGGGCAAGCGATTCGTCGAGCAGCGGACGGCAATGCTCGTAGAACTCGGCCACCGGTCACAACGGCCTGGCCCAGCCCCTCACGCGCGACATCCAGGTCGATCACGATCTTGCGCGAATTCGGATGCAGCGCCTCTTTCTGACGGCGGCACTCCTCGTCGAGCCGGAACATTTCGGCGAGCGTGAGCGAGTGCAGCACTTCCCTGCCCGCGGCCAGCTCCGCCAGCACGATATCGAAATCGTCGCCGCCTAGATTCGAGATGCCTTCGGAGGCCAGGACGGTGTGAGTTCCATCCGCCATCGACACCAACGAGACGTCGAAGGTGCCGCCGCCGAGATCGTACACCAGAATGCGGCCCTTGGCTTTATGACGGTGGCCGAATTCGATGGACGCGGCTGAGGGTTCATTGAGAAGCCCCAGCACCGAGAAGCCGGCGCGGCGGAAGGCGTCGACGGTGAGAAATCGCTGGTTGGTGTTGGCGTTCGCGGGCACGCCCAGCATGGCTTCGAATGGCTCTTTCGCGCCGAATTGAGCGGCCAGCGCGCTGCGCAGCGAGGACAGTAAACCGGTGAGCAGCTCCGTCATCGGAACCTGAGCGCCGTGGAATGAGATGCGCGTTTCCGGCCCGGCGAGTTCCAGGTAGCGCTTTATGGAACGAAGATTGATCCAGCCGGGCTCGCTTTGCCCTTGCCACGCGTCCCAGCCATAGCGGCGCTCGGCGCGCTGCGTGCCGCCGTTTGCGGGGCGAATCGAGACACGAGCGAAGGAAACCATTCATCATAGACGCCGTCCGGGGTTTCGAAGTGAACCAGAGGATAGTTCCCTCGATCGACGGCGGCCACGACGATGCGCGTGGTGCCAAAATCGATACCAAGCTTCACGCTTCATGTTCGCATGCTTCGCATGCGTGCGCGATCATTGGTTGACCGGCGGGCCGAATAGATGCGAGGGGCCGTCCGGACTAAAGGTAACCTTGCGTAGATCTCGGAAAGCGGGACAGCGCAGTCCAAGCTTTCGAAATGGCAGACGGCTTCGAGACCGACGGTTTCCGAGAGCAACCAATAGGCTCCCGCTTGGCGGCGGAACACTTCAACGCGCTTGGGCGGACATGCCTTTAGTTTAGCGCCCGCCGGCAACGAACCGACGCTACTGGACGCTCGAAACCACTCCGTCAGTCAGCTTGATCGCCGCCGAATTTCTGGCCATTTTGGTGATAGCTGTACTGCTCGACCACGTGGCCATCTTCGAACATGGTGATTTTGGAAGAGGGCGCGCCATATTTGAGCACGTCCGCACGCGTCATACCCACGGAGACGTTCCGCAGGTCCTCTGGCGACATCACCGGTGGGGGCGGGAGAGCCGGCGCCACGTCGGCCCACGAACCGATACGAGCGACTTCCTTAGGCACGACGAATTGCGCGACTGGAATTGGGGCGGTTGCGATGCGCTTGCCCGGAGGCGGTGGGGGAAGGGGTACGCCGCTAGGGTCGGCTTGAGGCGCTCCGGGCGTGACCTTCAAGGCCTCGGCTTGCGGTTCCTTCTCGCTCTTGGTTTCCTTGGCGGCGGTTTTGGCGGTCTGCTGGTCCACGTTTGCCGAAGATGGCGGTGATGCCGTTGCTGACCGCCTTACCGCTGGCTCCTCCCACGGTGCTTCCGGCGGCGACGGCGCCGAATTCAGTCAGGTTTTGGGCGAAGGCAATGGTGTTAATCAATAGAAAAGACGCCAGTATGCGCATGAAATACCTCTATTTGCAGGCTAGCAAGTGGCGGCGCGAGCGGAAACGAGGGATTCCGCTTATGGGCACCTAGAAAATCGCCTGAGTCGGGCCGGATTCTGGCCTGCGGATTCAGAGAGTGAACGATTGCCTCGCCGGCGGTATGATCAAAGTGGAAGGGATGGTCATGCCGGGTCTTACCACCACCGAGGCGCCTTTCATTGAGCAGGCTCGCCACGATGGGCGGCTCTACATCCATCAACCCTACGAGCTTTACTCAGAACAGAACCATCGGGCGTGGAGCACTTTGTACCGCCGCATGCTGCCGCGCTGGGAGCGCTACGCGAACCGGCATTTCCGCGCCGGGCTGGACGCCCTCAATCTTGGACCACGACCGGGTGCCGCGCCTGGAGGACGTCAATCGCTTCCTGCAGCCGCTCACCGGGTTTCAGGCCAAAGCGGTCAGCGGCTATGTGCCCACCTTCCTGTTTTTCGACAGCCTGCGCAATCGCGAGTTCCCGACGACCATTACGATCCGGCGCGGGGATCACCTGGACTACCTGCCGGAGCCCGATATTTTCCACGACGTGGCGGGACACGTGCCGATGCATACCGATAAACACTTTGCCGAGGCGCTGGTGCGATTCGGCGAATGCGCGCACACGGCGGCGGCCCTGGCGGCCGATATCCAAGACCCGGCAGAGCGCGTGCACACCGTCACCAATATCATCAAGGCAATGGCTCGTTTCTTCTGGTTTACCATCGAGTTCGGGTTGATGTCTTCATCTGATGGATTAAAAGTTTACGGGAGCGGGTCTACTAAGCTCTTATGGCGAGATTGAGCACGCCATCGAATCGCCGGAAGTCCAGCGTTATCCGATGCAACTCGAGTGGGCCATCAACCAAAGCTTTGAGATCGACCGCTACCAGCCGCTGCTGTTTATCGTGGAGTCGTTCGACCACCTCTTCTATCTGGTGGGCCGGCTGGAGCAATGGATGAAGGAGGGCCGGCTGAACCACGTCGCACCCGGCGAGCCGGCCGTGGAGGAAGCGGACTTGCAGAGCTTCCTAACGCTGCGCGGTAGGCGCGGGGCAGCACCGCAACGCTGGGCGTGGCAGTTCTCTGCGGCGGGCCATCGCTGACGCGGCAGGCGCCGTGGCTTTAACAGCGCTGCGGCCCCGTCGAGAGCGCATTGGCCCTGTGCTCAAATGGTTGGATTATGTCTCCCTACGTTCTGGCCTTTCTCATTGGCGTGATCGCGGGATTGCGTTCGATGACCGCGCCGGCCGCAGTGAGTTGGGCTGCGCGGCTGGGATGGCTGCATCTGGAAAACACCCCGCTCGCATTTCTAGGCTTTCCGTATTACGTCTTACATTTTACGGCGCTGGCGCTCGGCGAATTGGTCGCCGATAAGCTGCCGAACAACTCCGAGCCGGAAAACTCGGCGCCCTTCGTCGGACGAATCGGCACAGGAGCGCTGAGCGGGGCCGCGATCGGTGCAGCGAGTGGAGGACTGATCGGAGGCCTGATCGCGGGCGCGCTGGGCGGCGTTGCGGGAACGCTGGGCGGCTACGAGTTCCGTGCGCGGCTGGTGAAGGCGATTGGAGGCAAGGATCTTCCGATCGCGGTTCTCGAAGACGTTATCGCCATCTGGCGGCGCGATCTTGGATCGTCGCATGAGCACCGCTATTCGACGCCATCGTGATCGGTACCGGCCAAGCGGGTCCATTCCTTACCAGACGGCTGACGGCATCCGGCATGAAGGTCGCGATTATCGAGCGCAAGCTGTTTGGCGGCACCTGTGTCAACACCGGCTGCATCCCCACCAAAACCATGGTCGCGAGCGCCTATGCCGCTCACATGGCGCGGCGCGCGGCGGACTTCGGCGTGAGCATCGACGGCGCCGTGAGCGTCGATATGCGGCAGGTCAAGGCCAGGAAAGACGAGATATCGGGGCAGTCGAGAACCGGACTCGAAAGCTCGCTGAAGAAGCTGGAGAACTGCACGGTTTACGAAGGGCATGCCCGTTTCGAATCGCCGCGCGAGGTCAGCGTGGGCGGGGAGCGGCTCACCGCGGACCGGATTTTCATCAATGTGGGCGCACGAGCGATCGTGCCGGAGATGCCGGGAGTGGAGCAGATCGACTATCTGACCAACAGTTCCATGATGGGCGTCGACTTTCTTCCCAGGCATTTGATTATCGTCGGCGGCAGTTATATCGGGCTGGAGTTCGGACAGATGTTCCGGCGATTTGGGAGCGAGGTCACCGATCATCGAGATGGGTCCCCGGCTGGTGCAGCGCGAGGATGAAGATGTCTCGGCAGCCGTGCGGGAAATCGTGGAGAACGAAGGCATCCATGTGCGGCTCAATGCGAAATGCATCGGCTTCAGGAAGGAGGCGGAAGAGATTGTGGCGCGGGTGGATTGCGCCGACCCGCCTGAGGAGGTCAGCGGCACGCATGTGTTACTGGCCGTGGGACGCCGCCCCAATACGGATGACCTGGGCCTGGAGAAAGCCGGCATCACGGTGGACGAGCACGGCTATATCGGGGTCGACGATCAACTGCGCACCAACGTCCCTGGCATTTGGGCGGTGGGCGATTGCAATGGGAAGGGCGGATTTACCCACACGTCCTGGAACGATGCGGAGATCGTCGGCGCCAATCTTCTGGATAACGATCCGCGGCGGGTGAGCGACCGCATCGCGGCTTACGCGCTCTATATCGATCCGCCGCTGGGGCGCGCCGGCATGACGGAGGCGCAGGTTCGCAAGACGGGGCGGAAGGCGCTGATCGGCAAGCGTCCGATGACCAAAGTCGGACGAGCCGTGGAGAAAGGCGAGACGCAGGGCTTCATGAAAATCCTGGTGGACGCGAACACGCACGAAATCCTGGGCGCGGCGATTTTAGGCACCGGCGGCGATGAAGCGATTCACTCGATCCTCGACGTGATGTACGCAAAGAAGCCGTATACGCTGATCCAACGCGCCATGCACATTCATCCGACCGTGTCGGAGCTGATCCCGACGATGCTGGGAGAACTAAAGCCGCTAGAGAGCTAACGTGATACATCTGTGTTACAGTCCCAGTTATGCCCCCCACCAAGATCAAGCCCAGACGCGATTTCGATACCTCGCTAAACGCCTATCTGGAGTCCATTCAGCAGAAAAAAGCGGCTCTTCTGGCGGCGGTCAACCGGCCCTCCAAACAGACCGACAAGCAGTATCACGCCGCCGCTGAGAAAGAGAAGGAAGCGCGCCGCGGGTACCGCAAGGCCACCAAGAATTTATACGCAGTGACCCAGAAGAAGTGAAGCTTCAAGGTGAGGCCTGGGCGGCGCCAGGCCGGTGAAAGCTGCCCGAGTCGACAGTGACGCCAGTTCGCGAGATGGCCTGAAAACTCAAATCATCGCCGCTGATCTCGACTGACAAGAACGAGCGGTCCTTGTCGAATCCCACCGCCGTTAAGTCCGTTTTCCGAAGGTTGCCGTAGCGCAGTTCGCCAGAAGCGCCTTCAGTGAAATAGTAGATTCCTTTTTGCGGCTTGACTCGCTCGTATACATGCTCGTGCCCCGAGAACACCACTTGCACTCCATACTTCAGAAATATCGGTTCCAGCACGGTGCGGAGCTCCGTCGAGGAGCCGTGAAAAGCGCCGGATGAATACAAAGGATGATGAAAAAAACAGATCTTCCAGTCGGTTCCCGCATTGGCAAGTTCTTTTTCGAGCCAGTCCAATTGTTTGGGATCGAGATAATCGCTGTCGAGCGCGAAGAAGTGAACATTGCCTTTCTTGAACGAATAGTATGGCTGGCCGTTCATGTTGAAGAATTTATAGAAGCGCTCATTGGTATCGTCATGATTCCCGAGCGAGGCATAAAACTGGACGCCGGCATCGAGCAGAGGCTTGTAGGGGATCTCGAACTTCTTCTGCAAGTCCGCCGGGGTCTTGCCGCCGTAGATGTTGTCGCCCAGCATGATCACAAAATTGAAGGGGAATTTCTGGTGAAACTCCAGCATGCGTTGCGCGACCTGGTACTGAGGAGCGTCTCCGGTCCCCATGTCTCCAATGACCGCGAAACGGACCGAACCGGACTTGAGCGGCAGCGTAGTGTCCTGCGCCCATAGCAGCGTTGCGGGGCGGCTCAAGACGATTAGAAGCAGGAAGGCCAGACGCTGCATTTGCCGCATAAATTATCTTGTTTAAGGTAGTGCTCCGGGGATGAGATCAACCACCAGCCGGGCTTCGGTGTCCTGCAAGACGAAATCGTGGCCGACGATCCGGTACGCCAGCTTGTCGGGCAAACGCGGCAGGCGCAGCAGCAAGGTGGGAGGCACTGTGGTTCTCGGCAAGTGTTCAGGATAGGGGCCATTGACGGTCAAATGCACGCCAGTCACGGGCTCTCCCTGACGAATGGTCTTGCGGACGTTGGCCGCGCTGGCTCCTCGCAACGTGCCACGAATTACCCTGAGGAATTCCGGTGTGCTCTCCGGCGTGAAGATGTCGCCTTGTTTGGCCGCGGGGCGCGCCTCCCGGATGGCCTCGGCGATCGAATGCCGGCGATCGACAATCTGTTTCTGGCGTTTGGCAGTGCGTTCATTGGGCAACGTTTTCCGCAATTTCATGTACTGCTGCACACGCTGCGTGAAATCGTCGAAGCCCGGCGGCTGTTTGTTTAGAGGCGGGGTCTCTGCGGCGCCGACGACCGACAACGCAAGCAACAGGCTCGCGGTTTGCAACAACGGATGACGGCGCGCGAAAGTAAGGCTCCCGATTTGCATGCGTTATTTCTCCGAGCCCTCGTAGAGCCATCTCCGCAACGGCTTCTTTCATGGCGGTTTTGACAATACTCTTTACCGTGGATTTAAGGTTCCCATGAGCCAGAGAGTCTTGGCCGGCTTTTGCTACTGCTTGCTTGATGGCCTTC
The DNA here is from genome assembly GCA_963779075.1 of Bryobacterales bacterium. GTDB lineage: Bacteria > Acidobacteriota > Terriglobia > Bryobacterales > Bryobacteraceae > Palsa-187. The sequence continues at coordinate 210,003 of CAVZWS010000001.1, read as the reverse complement.
TTGAGGGTGATTTTTAGCGGCGGCATCTCTTTCGCGAGCGCCCGGGTGGCTTTAGCCGTGGGTTTCGGCTCTGCCTCCTCGGTATTGGCTTTCACGGTCTCACGAGTCTCGTCGAAACCGGTAGAGGCCCAGTCGCTCTCAAAAGTGGCCAGCAATCTTTTCACGACTGCCGCGTCGCCAACGATCATTCCAATTTCGCGACGTAAATCCAATTCGGGCTGGCGCAAGCTCTGGCTGCCAATAAATGCCTGGCTGGCCGTCACGAATAATAGTGCGCGTATGCAAACGCATGCTGGTGAGTGGGGTCACCCACAGATTCGAGCCGCGGACGCCCAGGCTTCCGATGATCTTGATGTCCAGACCGGCCTTGGCCCGCTCTTCGAGAAGCTTCAGGATCGGTTTGTCGCCGATCTTGGGATCGTAAATCCACAGTTGCTTCCGGGCTTTCTTGATAAAGGCCGAAAGTTCATTGCGGGCATTGACGGGACTTACGATGAATGTCTTGAGGCCGCCGGTATAGGCTTGCCGGTTGAGGTCGGCATCGAAAAGTCTGGTTGCCTCTTGAACGATTTTGGAATTCGTGACAATCAGACCGAAGCCGCGGCTGTGCTCGATATCCATGTGAACAAAGTTGAACGACAGCAGGAGCAGAGTGCGCCGGTCGACGATCATCATCTTGCCGTGGTAACGAATCAGATCGTCCGCAGTTCGCCCCACCGTGATCCCAGCCTCGAGGAACCGCATCTCGAGAGCGCGCAGCTTCGATTCGCCGCCGCGATTTGTGTGGGCGATCAGGGCGCGAACAGCAAGGCCGCGACCCGAAGCGGCCTTCAAGGCGTTCTCGAGTTCCTTCCAATCCAGGCGGAAAATCAGGATGTCGATACTCTTCTTGGCTTTCCTGATCGCCGATAGAAGAGGCTCAATGCCATCGTGAGGCTGTACCAGTAGCTTCAGGACTCGTTCTGTCTCCTTCGCTCTTTCTTGTCGACTTCGCGGTATCTTTTACCGAACCTCGCGCCTTCGCGACATCTCTTCTCTGCGTTTTCGCGGTACTCTTCACTGGGCCTCCATTCATGGATGCACGCCGCGTGCCAGTTGGATGGCCGCTCCGGCCGATGCCCGCCAACGCGGCCCGGGCGGAGGGCCGCAAGTGCAACTTGCCATTAAAGTTGACCATACACAGGTCATCTGACCACATTCGGTCGGACCCCAGGCCCGTCGAGCACCAAGGACAGTGCTGGATGCAGAGCTGGCCGGGCTCTAATGGTCATAGACGTGCCTCTCTGCATAGCGAGGCCTATGACTCCCAACCACAGACTTTGCACCGCTTATGTCCTCGATCGCCGCCGCCGTTAGCCTGCAGGTCAGAGCAACCGCGGCAGAAGAAAAGCCAATTCAATCCCCGGTTCTGTGGACGGACCGCGGGCGACGTTCGTGCGCTCGATCTGATCGGAGGAGCGGGCGGCAAAGAGCACCAGCCCGCGGGCAAGTTCACGTTCGTCAAAGAGGACATGGGCGGCACCTCGCCCAAGTTCATCGTGCGCGATGAGCAAGGCGTCCGCTGGAAAGCCAAGCTCGGCGAAGAAGTGAAGTCCGAAACGGCCGCGACGCGGCTTGGTGTGGGCGGCGGGTTATTTCACCGACGAGGATTACTATCTGCCGGAGCTACGCGTCGAAAACATGCCCAAGCTGAAGCGAGGCAGCCAGTTCGTCTCGGCGGATGGCAGCGTTCAGGGCGTCCGGCTGGAGCGATACATGAAAGGCGAAAAGAAGGAAGGAAACTGGAGCTGGTTTAAGAATCCTTTCACCGGAACAAAAGAGTTAAACGGTCTGAGGATCATGATGGCGCTCATCAATAATTGGGATTTGAAGGAAATCAACAATCCATCTACCAGGAGAAGGGCGAAAGCCCTCGCTATCGTCGTCACCGATCTGGGCGCGACCTTCGGCGAAACGGGAAACCCCCTCACGCGCTCCAAAAGCAATCCGCAGGACTATAGCAAATCGGAGTTCATTCAAAAAGTGACAGCCGACCATGTGGATTTCTTCCTGAGCAGCCGGCCCTTATTTCTTACTGCGGTTGACGTTCCCAACTACGCCAAACGCACCCATATGCAAGACGTGGTGAAAAACATTCCGCTGGCGGACGCCATTTGGCTGGGCAAATTACTCGAGCCACTCTCCGACGATCAGATCCGGGATTGTTTTCGCGCAGCCGGGTACTCCGACAAAGACGTCGAGGATAACGCCACGGTGGTCAAGCAACGGATTAGGGATTTGACCCGGTTGGACTTAAACCGGCTGGATCTGAGCCGCGCGCCTTAGGCGAGCGACGTTCGGCCAGTGTGCGCTACTTGTCGGCCGCCGGTTCCTCTACGTTGCCCAGTTGCAATCCATGGAGCTCGGCATACAGACCTCCGGCGGCAAGCAATTCCGCATGGGTGCCGCGCTCCGCTATCTGAGAATCCTGCACCACGAATATAATGTCCGCCCGCTGTATGGTGGCCAGGTGGTGAGCGATCACCACACAGGTCTTGCCCTCCATCAAGCGGCCGAGCGCCTCGAAGACCGCTAGTTCGGAGGCGGCATCCAGACCCGTGGTGGGTTCGTCCAGCAAGAGAATCGGCGTGTTGCGAATGACGGCGCGCGCAATCGCGATGCGCTGGCGCTGGCCTCCCGAAAGCGAGACGCCGCGTTCGCCCACCATGGTGTCGTAGCCTTCCGGCATCTTCTCGATGAACTCGTGGGCATTGGCCATCTCCGCAGCCCGTATGATTTCGGCGCGCTGGGCTTCCGGCTTGCCATAGGCGATATTCTGCCAGATGGGAGCGCGGAACAGCACCGTATCCTGCAGCACGAAACTCATCTGCTCGCGCAGGGATTGCAGCCTGTAGCCGCGAATATCGGCGCCGTCGATTTTGACGTGCGCCGGCAGTTGGATCGTAAAAGCGGGGAATCAGGCTCACGATGGTGGACTTCCCCGCCCCGCTGGGACCGACGAACGCGGCCACCTGACCCGGGCTCGATCGCAAAACTTACATCGGTCAAAATCTGCTGCTCCGGGCTGTAGCTGAAACTCACTCGATCGAATTCGATTTTGCCTTTGAAGCGCGGGGCGCGGCGGGCGCGCGGCAGATCGCGCACGCGGCTCACGGTGTTCAGCACGTCCTGAATGCGTTCGTAGCTGATGGCCGCCTTGGAGACGGTGTCGGTCATCTTGGAGAGATCGCGAATAGGCTTGTACATCTTGCCGAGATACAACAGGAAGACAATCAGCACGCCTGTCGAGAGCTGGCCGGCCAGCGCCAGCCGCCCTCCATATCCCAGAACCAGGCAGGTGCCGATGGCCGCCAGCACATCGACGACGGGCGACAGCTTGGCCTTGATGGCGCGCGCGTGCAAGGCGGTTTCGACGTTCTCCAGGCTCTGCTCTTCGAAGCGCTGCTGCTCGTAGTCCTCGCGCGCAAACGCTTTCACCACGCGAATGGAAGAGAACACTTCCTGAACGATGGTGAGCAGCTCGCCTTGCTTCTGGCGCACCTCACGCGAGGTCTTCTTGATGCGCTTGGTGAAGAAAAATACCACCACGAAGAGCACCGGCACGATGGAGAGCGCGATCAGGGTGAAGCGCCAATTGATGTAGAACATCACGGCGACCATGCCCGCCAGCGTGAGCATGCTGACCAGCATGCCCAGCAGCGCGGAAGTGATGAAGTCCTGAACGGCCTCGATATCGCTGGTAACCCGGCTGATCAGATCGCCGGTTCTTTTTTCGTCGTGCTCCGCCAAAGACAGGTGATGGATGTGCTGGTAAAGCGTCCGCCGCATGTCGTGCATCACCCATTGGCCGACGCTGGTGGTGAGGTACTTTTCGGTGTAAGAGCCGATCGCGCCCACAACGGCGATCACCGCCACCGCCAGCACGGCGAAATTCAAAATCGCAAGTTTGTCGTGTCCCGCCATGTGGCTTACGATGCCGGCCAGCCATCGCGGCAGGGGTTTGGATTGCAGCAGATTGTCGACGATGATTTTGAGCGGCCAAGGATCGAGCAGATCGGCGCTGGTTTCGACCAGCACCGCCAGCAGAGCGATGGTTAAGGTCTTCCAATGGGGGCGCAGCAGCGCCAACATCTTCGGCCAGTCGGATTGCGGAGGAGGCTTCGGCGTGGCGTTAGTCTCTGGCATCATCCATGGCCCCGGCCCCCCTACAGTAATGATAAGGAACTCCGGACCCGTGTTACTTGTAGCACATTCGCCGGGGCTGCTACCCCGGTGGCTTTGTTAGTATAGGCAGTTGATTGAAAGGGTCCGGATCACTCTTATGAAAATCCCCGTCGTATTCTGCTGCTTGATGGCTTCAGCCGGGTTGCATGCCGAGAATAATATCACCACTGCCGCGAGAGAACGCTATTTCGACGTTGTCCGCGCCAGTATCGAGGCCAGCGCCGAGGTAATGCCGGCCGAGAAATACAGCTTCCGGCTGACGCCCGGGCCAGCGGACCTTCGCCGAGTGGCTGGTACATTCGATCGAGAGGAACTACCGGGATTGTGCGGTGCTGAGGGGCGAGCCGACGCAGCCCGGCGAGCGGCAGGCCGCGAGTTTGAAGGAGAAGGCTGAGGTCAGCAAGGCACTGAAAGATTCGTTCGACTATTGCGCCGCCGTGCTGCAAACCATGGACGACCAAAAGGCGGCAGCGTCACCAAAAGTTAGCTACGCCTATTTGCATGTGATCGTGCATAGCAACGAGATCTACGGAAACCTGGTGGGGTATCTGCGAGCCAGCGGGATTGTGCCGCCATCGACGGCCTCGCGCGCCGCGGAAAAGGGCAAGAAGAAATAGCGCCCGCGGGCGCCGCGATACGTTTGGGCGCGGTGAGACGCCGGGTCATGCGTGGCGCGGCGAAATCAGTATCCCAGCCGCAGCATCCCTTCCTGCTTGCCTTCGACCGAGCCTTGCGTTAGCCACTCGAGCGACGCCTTGAACAACAGCAGGTGGTTCTTTTCCCACATGGCGTTGTGGGAAGAACACGCGAGATCGATGAACACTTTTTTAGGCGAGCCGAGATCCGTGTACATTTCCCGCACACGCTCCGGATTGACCTGCTTGTCGTTCGCGCCGGAAACCATCAACGTGGGGATCTGGGTCTTGGCGACGACCGCGGTAGTCCATCCCCAGGATGTGACTTGCGGGGCGCGCCGCACTCCCGTACCCCAGGTGGCGCCGACTGGATCGGAATGAATCATTTCCGACCAGACGGAGTCGCGGGCGCCGGCTTCGTATTGGCCGGGGCATCCCACCTGGCGATCCCAATTGGCGATGAATTCGTCTCGGGATTGCGTGTTCATGGCTACGCCCTTAGCGGGCACCTGCGCGGGAGGATCGGCTTTCGCGGCTCGATTGTATGCCGGAGCCAGCAACACCAATTTCGCGACTTTATCGGTATGCTGCGCCGCGTATCCCGCCGAGCGCGGGCCGCCCAACGACCACGCGAGCAAGTTCAGTTTGTCCACGTGGCGCAGAGCGCGGACCCGATCCACCACCGCGTCGATATCGTGCCAGTCCGAGGCAAGAGTAGTCATCTGCTGCGCGTAGGTTGCGGCGCATACGGCGGGATCAGCGCCGGCACGAAGGCCGCCTGCTGCTCGCGCGAAAGATTGCAGGGATCATTCATCGCGGGCGGTCGTGTGGAACGCCCGTAGCCGGTCATATCCATGGAGAAAACATCGAAGCCGGCATGCGCGAGGTAAGCCATCCAACTGTAGTCCTGGTATGGAACGTCGAAGGAAACTTCGGCGGGAGTACCGGCTCCGTGGATGAAGAGCGCCACGCGATCGGGCGCGGGCCCGCCGCGCAGGACGGTGGCCGCCTCCACCACTTCCCGAACATAGATCTGCGTGGTTTGTCCGGCGATGGCGGGGACCGCCGAATGAACTTCGACGTAGTGATCCAGGCGCAGAAGGTGGTTGCCGTCGTCGCTGAAAACGGCGGGCGCGAGCCATAGGGCAAGAAGCACGGTCGCGCACCTAGTAAAAAGTCTCATTTGAAGCCTCCACGCGCGGCTGCGCTGTCCAGACAGTATACTCCCGCGCGGGTGGAGGCAGCACGGAGTAACGGCGGCATCGAAGGGAAGCATGGGCCTGAAGTATACTGGCTTGAAGCCGGAGGTCAATACTCGAATGCCGGCTCAACTGAGAACAAGGCCAACAAATCTGAATGAACTCAACGCGGAAATATTTCCAGCGCGCACCACATGCGCGCTCGTGGTGGATAGCGCTGGCGCTGACCGCGGCACCGATGGTGGCCTTGGCGCAAACCGACGAGATCCAGGTTTATGACGCCGCTATTGCCGAGCGCGGCAAGTTCAATCTGATGCTCCACAATAATTTCACGGCCAAAGGGCTGAAGGAGCCGGCATTTCCCGGCGCCGTCGCATCCAACCACGCGCTGGTGGGCGTCGCCGAATGGGCCTACGGCGTGACCGATTGGTTCGAGCAGGGGCTGTATCTGCCGCTGTACAGTTTCTCGCCGAACGATGGAGCGAACTACAACGGCTTCAAGCTGCGCTGGCTATTTGTAAGACCCCACGCGGACGATCACAAATTTTTCTACGGCGTAAATTTCGAATTTAGCGTGAACCGGCCGCAGTGGGATCCCAGGCACTATACCTCCGAGGTCCGGCCGATCGTGGGATGGCACTTGAAGCCTATCGACATCATCGTTAATCCGATCATGGACACGTCCTACACGGGCGGATTCAAGAGTCTTGACTTCGCGCCGTCGATGCGGGTCGCCTACAATTTCTCTCCCAAGTGGGCGGGGGCGATTGAAGAGTACGCGGACTACGGGGAACTGCGCCAATTCTACCCGGGCAGGGAGCAATCGCACCAAATCTGGGCAGTGGTGAATCACTCCAGGCAAGGTGATCAATATCGAAACGGGCATCGGATTTGGCCTGACCAGTGCCTCCGATAAAGTGACGCTGAAGCTGATGGTTTCGCGCGACCTCAACTGAAAAAGCGGCCGCGCGCGGCATTTATGGGAAACCAATTCCCCGACAATTCCGTCTCACGGCAATGCCTATTATTCGCGAGAAAATAGTCGCACTCAGCGGGTTGGGTCTGTTGTTGACTCCGCTCTTATCGCTCGCGCAAACCGCTTCCCCCAATGTCGCAGAGGCATCGCTCGAACGCGCCGTCGAGCGCGCTGTACAGGAAGAGTTTTCGTCCGGGATGTCCATGCCGGATTCCGAACCTCTGCCGCTTGAGAAAGCGCCTTTTTCATCAGACCTGGTCCTCTTAGCCCAGGCCCAGGGAGGCGCCCAGAAAACCCAGCCTCCCGCCGGGAATTCGACAGCGCCGGATTTGGGAGATTTGTTTCCACCCGACCAGACGCAGGGAAATGCCCAGGATCAGGCGCGGCTCGACAGGCGCTCCCACATGCTCAAGATGCATCAACGCTACGGGCTGATTACACTCGGGGCCATGGCCGCTACGATCGCGGTTTCCGGCCTGGCCGGAGGCAAGAACAACACCGCGACGGGCCGCGATATTCACGGCGCCCTGGGATCCGTGACGGCGGATATGTACTTCATGGCCGCCTATTATGCGATTCGCGCCCCCAGGATTCCAGGGACCCCGGTGCGCGGGCCTATTCGTCTGCACAAAGCTCTCGCTTGGGTTCATGGCCCCGGAATGATCCTGACCCCCATCCTGGGAGCCATGGCCCTGGCTCAGGAACAAAACGGTGAAAAGGTGCATGGGATTGCCAAGGCGCATTCAGCTGTGGCCGCTGTCACGTACACGTCGTTCGGGCTGGCCTTCCTCTCCGTGGCGATCAAGTTCTGAGAATTTACGAATATGAATCGGCGGCATGCTTTCGGCTCTTTTTGCTTGCTGGCTCCTTGCTTATTTGCCCAAGCGGACAGCCAGTGGGTTCTGGACCAATCGACTCTCTCCTATCATGTGTCGCATGCGCTGCACCAGACCGACGGCGTGAGTCATGCGGCGCGAGGCAAAGGTGTTTGCCACGCCGGGCAATGCGATTTCCTGATCGCGGTGCCCGTGAAGTCATTCGATTCGGGTGACAGTAACCGCGATCTTCACATGCTTCAGGTGACTCGCGGCGCACAGTTTCCTTTAGTTAGCGTGCGCACCCGTCTGCCCGAGTCTCTCGCCGGATCGGCAACCATCCAGGCTGACCTGCAGATCACGTTTGCCGGACAGACTGCCGAGTACAAACAGGTGCCATTTCAACTGGTGACGCAAGGCAAGCAGATCAAGATATCGGGAACCATTCCGGCAACGCTGTCCGATTTCAAGATTGACCCGCCGTCGCTGCTGGCGATTCCCGTTAAGAACGAAATACCCGTGAAAGTGGAGATGACCTGGCATGCCCAGTAACGGCGCATACCTGATTTGATCAGCCTTTGGTCCTGATCCGGCTGCGGACTTCCTCGGTATTAAGAGCGGCATCATAAGTCCGATAAAGTTCTTCGAAAACCGATGCCCAGCTCTTGGTACAAGCGAACCGCCGCGCCTCGACGGACATGCGCTGCCGCAAGGCCGGGTCTCGCATGAACCGCAACACGCTAGCGGCGAAATCATCCGACAGGAATCCGGCGACTCCGTCCTGCACTTGCACGCGGGCTCCAGTCTCCGGGGTAACCACCACTGGCACTCCAGACGCCATCGCTTCCAAAATGACCAGGCCAAAGGTATCGGTGCGGGAGGGGAAAACAAAAACATCCATGTCAGCGTATGCCGCGGCTAGACTTTCACCGCGCAAAACGCCGGGGAGTTCAGCGAATTGAAGATTCCTTTTCAGCCACTCGCGTTGACTTCCATCCCCTATGAGCAACAAACGAAAGTTCCGCTCTCCGGCTGCGACTCTGCGCTCCAGTTCGCAAAACCATTCCACGTTTTTCTCCGGAGTGAGGCGGCCCACATAGCCGATCGTGAACAGACCGTTTGTCCTTGTGCGCCGGGCCGGCGTAAAGCGCGCGCTATCGACACCGTGCGCCATAAGAAAGGCGGGGTGGTGGGTGCGACTGCGCAGTTGCTCCACCATGTCTGGATTCGGCGCGAGCACAAAATGCGGCAGGCGATAGAATCGCATCGCGGCATTCAGACTCAGTTCTTCCGCCGTCCGGCCAATGCTGGCGCGCAAGCCGCGAGGCAAAAACGAAAGCGTTTCCTGTATACGCTTGGCAGCGTACTCATGTAGATTCGTGTGCCAGGACGCCACCAACGGGATCCTAAGGGAGTGGGCTATCCAGAAGCCGAGCACTCCAAAATCCCCTGGGCCCGTGATATGAATCAGGTCCGGCCGGAAGGTTATGAGGTGATCGATTACCCAGTTGCGGTAGCGGCTGAGCAGGGGGTCGCAGTACAGATCTTTATCCAGCGGGAAGGACGCCCAGCTTCGCTTCAGCTCCAAAGTCGTCACCGGCGTAGTGACGGACGTGGTTGATGAATTCGGGCAAATAGCTCGCCTCCCGGTCCCGGCGCGGACACAGCAGAATGGAAGCCGCCGGTGTTCCGCGAAAGCTGTGAACTCGCGGCTAAGGGTGGCAACTCCGTTGGCTTCGTAAAACGAATCGGCGAATAAGGCCACGCGCAATGGCAGGTTCACCAGACCGCTCCCGAATGGCGTTGTGGTCTTTTCGTGCGGAAGGGGCGGCGGTGGATTACCAGATCTAGGTATATTACGGGCTCAATGTGAGGAGGAGCGGGATCGCAATTTTTCAGCGGCACAAAGCCAATCTACCTCCGGCGATCCTTCAGGACACCCCCGGGCTTGCCAGAGTGCATGGGCCAGAGCGGCGATTTCATCATGTCCGAAGGTTGCGGCGCCGTGTCCAGACATCGACTGAGTCATCTGGTGCGCCTGTTCCGAGTGCTCGAGGGCTTGGCGGGAATGTTCGTGTCCGCTGAGGTGTTCCTGCTTCCCGTGTTCTTCACCGGAGCGGTGGGAGTGGGCGGCGAGGTCGTGCAGCTCGGCGGCCCGCTGATGATTTTCGTAATGCGATCCGTTGTTATATCGAGTAGACATATCGGGTAGACAAGAAATTAAAGGGTCACAATCTGACCGGATTTGGTGTGGGCTTCTTGGGCAAGCTTGTAGGCGCGGTCGGAATACTCCAGGGCGCGTTCCGCATGCCAGTTACCGGTATCGTTGTCGCCTTTTTCGTTGTGTTCGGCGGCGGTCCGATGAGCGTGCGCCGCCAGTTCGTGCTGTTCCGCCGCTCTGCGATTGGTTTCATGCATGGTGGTGTACTCCTCTCGCGGCAAGATCGCCGGGCGAACATGACTGGAGCTCGGGGACCGGCTCGCGCGCGGTCCCTTCTCGTGGATCCGAAAACTGCAACTACTGGCGGTGAGGCGATTGGCTACCCAACGCGTGCCGGAATTTCTCCGCGGCTGCTGGAGTCTTGAAGTTGCCGGTCAATATCTGACGATTCGTGGTGCGGCGGCCGTACAGTTCCCGGTTGGCATCTTCGTCCGGGCGAAGCGTGGCGCCTTCGAGCGAAATGCCGGCAAACAGCCCGCGTGAACGGGAATAGGAGAGCATTTCCGCGTGCATCATGGCGTCCGTCTGGGCGCTGGCACCGCGGCCGACCGGGCCCGCCGCAGCCGTTGCATCTCCGCCGATCGTAAACTTATCCGACAAGAGGTGCTTCATACCCCGGTCATTCATGACCAGCAGGACCACATCTGTTTCCGAAGCGCCAATCTGAAATCCGACGCTTCCGCCTTCGACGCGCATCGCGGCCGGTGCACTCCAGCCCCTATTGTTGGGACGGCGGCACGACGCGAAACCGCGTCCGTACTTCGCTCCGAAAATGAATCCGGCTTTCTTCATGCCCGGTATGACAATCACGCAGTGCGCGTTTTCCATCAACTCTTGGGGGATGCCGTTGTCGGCGGCATGGGTCATGTCCGCGAGGGTGTCGACCGAGGCATCGAGCCGGTCTGCAACTTTGGCCTCCCGGTCTTCCGCGAGGACCGTGCTGGTCATGGTGCCGGCTATCGCCAACATAATTACGAATGATTTACGCATCGTTAGTTCTCCTGTTCCGCTTGGATAGAGCACAGCAGCTTCCAAATCCACGTTCGGGCCGGAAATTCGCCTCAACGACGCAATATTGCAAGGCTTTGCGCGGCGAGTTGTCCGCTTGGCGGCGGCGCAACGGAAACGAAGGCATGCAGAATTGACCGTATGTCGCCACTTGACTACCAATGGTCGTAAAAATTGCGCCTCGTGGTGAAGATCTTTCCCTAGCAATGGTCGTCAGGCTAGTGTTCTGTCTCTGAAGTCCACGTAACAAGTAGCGACCGGGGTGCGTCTCCTGTACAAGGAATAGAGAGAAGATGCGAACCGGTCGTCCCCTTCCACCGCTGAGTTTGACCGAAGCGGAGCGCGAGACGTTGCAGAGTTGGGCGCGGCGCCCCAAGTCGGCGCAAGCTCTAGCCTTGCGAGCGCGTATGATTCTGCTGTGCGGGGAAGGCAACACCAATACGCGTGTCGCCCAGCAGGTTCGTGTAAGAATCCAAACCGTGTGTAAATGGCGGCAACGTTTTGTCGACCGGCGGCTGGAGGGATTGCTGGACGAGCCGCGCCCCGGCACGCCGCGCAAGGTGAGCGATGCCGCAGTGGAGCGCGTGCTGACGATGACGCTGGAATCGACCCCCAAAGACGCCACGCACTGGTCCACGCGGTCGCTGGCCGCCGCATCCGGACTGAGCCGGAGCACCGTGAACCGCATCTGGCGGGCCTTCGCTCTCCAGCCGCACCGCAGCGAGACGTTCAAGTTATCGAAAGATCCGCTCTTCATCGAGAAAGTGCGCGATATCGTGGGGCTCTACCTGAATCCACCCGACCGCGCTCTCGTTCTGTGTGTGGACGAGAAGTCTCAGATTCAGGCTCTGGACCGGACGCAGCCGCTGCTCCCCATGCGGCCTGGGCAAGTGGAACGGCGCACCCACGACTACGCGCGCCATGGCACGACCTCTCTGTTCGCAGCCTTCGACGTCAAGACCGGCAAGGTCATTGGCGAATGCCACCGTCGGCATCGCAGCACGGAATTCCGGAAGTTTCTCGATACCATCGAGCAAGCCGTACCCTATCACTTAGACGTGCATCTGATTCTGGACAACTACGGCACCCATAAGACTGCTTTGATCCACCGTTGGCTCGCCAAACGTCCACGCTTTCATCTGCACTTCACACCCACCAGCGCCTCCTGGATCAACTTAGTCGAACGCTGGTTTGCGGCACTGACACAAAAACAGATTCGTCGCGGCGTTCACCGCAACGTTGGCGAACTGGAGACTGCCATCAAACAATATCTCTCCATCACCAACGAAGCACCCAAGCCATTCGTCTGGACCAAGTCTGCCGACGAGATCCTTGCCAGCGTCGCACGCTTTTGTGCGTGGACTTCAGAGACAGGACACTAGGAGGCTACTGAAAAATTCGCCGCCCATGCTAGGAAAACGACAGGTCATGGACCTGTCCCACCAAGGATCAGCGGGTTGCCAAGCGCGGTGGGACCGGTCCATGACCGGTCAGCGAGTCTTTCAGCAACCTCCTAGGCCGGGTTGGCTATGCTGGGCAATATGAACTTGGCTTTCATCGGACTCGGAAGAATGGGCACGGGCATCGCGCACAACTTGCTTCGTGCGGGACACAACTTGGCGGTATACAATCGCAGCCGCGAAAAGGCGCAGGCGCTGGCAGGCGAAGGCGCGCGGGTGGCCAGTTCCCCCGCGGAAGCGTGCCGCGACGCAGAGGTTGTAATGACGATGGTCGCGGACGATCACGCACTAGAGCAAGTCGTCTTCGGGAAAGACGGCGTCGCGGCGGCCATGCAGGAAGAGTGTGTTCATATTTCGCACAGCACGATCAGCACAGCGTTGGCGCGGCGGTTGAGCGCCGAACACGCGCAGCGCGAGCAGGGTTTCGTGAGCGCGCCGGTTTTTGGGCGTCCAGAGGCTGCGGAAGCCAAGAAGCTGCTGGTGCTGGCTGCCGGACCGAGCGGCGTGATCGAGCGCTGCCGTCCGCTGCTCGACGCCATCGGCCGCCAGACTTTCGTGGTGGGCGCCGAACCCTGGCAAGCGAACATCGCCAAGCTGTGCGGCAATTTTATGATCGTCAGTGCGATTGAAGCATTCGGCGAAGCCACGGCTACGCTGCGCAAGGCGAAGGTGCAGCCGGAGATGTTCCTGGAAATCATGACCGCGCTTTTTGGCTCTCCGGTCATTACCAACTATGGACGGGCGATCATGGAAGAGAAATTCGAACCGGCAGGATTCGCCTTGCGGCTGGGTCTTAAGGACGTTCGCCTGATGCTGGCAGCGTCCGAGGAATGCACGGCGCCGATGCCGCTGGCGAGCGTGGTCCGCGATCAGTTCATCGCCGCCCTGGCGCGGGGGCAAGGCGAGATGGATTGGTCCAGCGTTACGCAGGTCGCGGCTCGCGCAGCCGGGCTGTAAGGGGCGGTCTTAGGCGGCCGTCTGGGTCGATGCGCCGGCGGATGAGCGAACCGGCGGAATCGTAGCTTTCGCGCGGCATGACAATCCAAGCTGCGATGTAGGCCAGCAAACCTAGGCCACCGCTGCAAAGAGTGCCGGCAACCACCAGCAATCGAACCAGCGTCACATCGACCTCGAAGTATCGGGCAAGACCCGAGCAGACGCCGGCGATTCTCCTCTCGGAAGTCACGCGGTAGAGCCGCCGCGCTGCGCTATATCCGGAATCGCTCTGGCGATTGGCATCGCGCCCGACCTTGGTTTCGTGGGCGCACTCGCGACAGAATTTGTCGCTGTCGCCAATCTGCGTTCCGCAGTTCGTGCAGTACATTTGCTCCCCCTCATTGCACAATACGGGGGCGGGGTTGCGGAAGTTCCGTGGAATTACAATGATTTATTAACCGTCAGGAGGGACCATGAAGTTCCAGCTAGTAATCGCCGCCGCAGCAATGGCAATCGCGCTTCCGGCGCAAACGGCGCCCCCACTGCCCGCCAAGGCTCCTACTGGATACACGGACACGCCATTGATTCCCGGAAGCAAGTGGCGGGTGCATGACGACGCGCGTCCGCGTCCGCCCGTCATTACGGCGGGTACGTTCAGCACGCCGGAGCTTCCGGGCAAGCCGCCTTCCGACGCGGTGGTGCTCTTCGACGGAAAGAACCTCGACGCCTGGCGCACGGCCAAGGGCGAGCCCGCCAAGTGGAAAGTGGAAAGCGGATACCTGGAGGTGGTGCCGGGCGCCGGCGACATCATCACGCGGGCGGAATTCGGCGATAGCCAGCTTCATATTGAGTGGATGGCTCCCTCGCCGCCGAAAGGCGACAGCCAGGGGCGCGGCAATAGCGGCATCTTTTTAATGGGGCTGTATGAAACGCAGGTGCTCGACTGCTACCATAATCTGACTTACGCCGACGGGCAGGCGGGGGCGGTCTACGGGCAATCGCCGCCACTGGTGAACGCGTGCCGGCCGCCGGGCGAGTGGCAGACGTATGACATCGTCTACACCGCGCCGCGCTTCAAAGACGGCAAGATCGACGTTCCCGGATTCGTCACCACCTTTCACAACGGCGTGGTCGTGCAGAATCACACGCAGATTCTGGGAGCCACAGTGCATCGCGCAGTGCCCAAGCTGGTGGTGCATGGACCAAAGGCTCCACTGGAACTGCAGGATCACCACAACCCGGTGCGTTTTCGCAACATCTGGATTCGGCCGCTGGGAGAGGTTCAGTAGCTAGCTAAGGCAACCTAGACACAAACTCCGTCACTCCTTTTAGAACTTCGGCCTCCCGGGTGAGGAATACGTAGTGGCCGGCTCCCGGGAGATCGATGATCTGCGCTTTGGGGACTCCGGCCTTGAGATTCTTGGTCCACCTATCGACAAAGACCGCGGTTGCTTGATTGAACGCCTCCATAGCTGCGCGCTCCTCCGCGTCCTGCGGTACGTACCGACCTCTCAAGATGTCGTTCGCTGACCGTGGATATTCAAAAAATGCCAGCACCGGAACCCGGATCGTCGAGTAGTCCCGCTTCTTCTGTCCTTCGCCGATCATCTTCGAGATACCGGGTGTGCCGTTGGTATCCGCCCTTTGTCCCGTCGGGGTTCGTTTCGTAAATGTTCCGCAACTCGGATTCGGGAAATGTGAATTGCCCGTTCCGCTTCTGCCAATCGCGGTATGCCGTAAATGACTTCGATTCCTCGTCTGACTGAGGAAGTGCGGCCCGAATCGCAGCGGGCAATTTTCCGTAAAGTTCCATATACGCCGGATCACGGCCCGACCAATCTCTTGGATCGCCCAGCGCATCCAGATACACCAAGCCTGCCAATCGGCGGGAATGTTGGGCTCCTAACGTAGTCAACTCACCACCAGCCATGGAGTGACCGATCAACACCGGCGATTGAATATGAAGCGAGTCGAGAACCTGAAGAACGTCATCCGCCAGACGCTGATCCTCATAACCAGCGGCAGGGCGACTGGACGCGCCGAATCCACGGCGCGTGATGCCATACACGTGACCGAACGTGGCGAACTTCGGGGCGATGTCGTCGAAGACATGGGCAGTGTTGCCCGAGCCAGCCAGCAGCACGATGGATCGCCCGGTTCCACCCCAGTCGAGCACCTCTAGCCGTACGTCCTTTTCTACACCAACGAACTGTACTTGATGTTTTGACGGATCTTGCCACGCGGACGTTTGAGCAATTCCGGTTGCTTCCGCCAGCAAAGCGACGGCGAGGAAACGGAGCGAGGATTTTACGGCGGCTGATGGTGTTGGGTTCATTTCCTTACTCCGGTTTCGCGCCCCCCAGGGCGGCTGTCGCCAGCGTGCCTCCTAAGCCCATCGTCTCAACCACCGACGACGGCACGATAACCATCGCGCCCCTCTCCTTTATCGCCTCATACAACATGTTCATCGCACGCAAATGCAACGCGACCGGGTTGTTCTGATACGTCAATGCAGCCGTCGAGAATTTTTCAGCAATTTCCGTCTCTGCCTGCCCCAGGATGTTGCGGGCCTGACGCTCACGCTCGGCCTGGGCCTGGCGCGACATCGCGTCCTCTAACGCGGGCGGGATGCGCACATCGCGAATCTCCACCGACTGCACCGTGATGCCCCACGGGTTGGTCTTCTCGTCGAGGATACGCTGCAGCTCTCGCCCGAGCGATTCGCGCTCCGTGATCATTTGCGCCAGCTCGTGACGCCCGATCGATTCGCGCAAGCCGGTTTGGGCGCTCATGGTGATGGCCTGAACGAAATCCTCGACTTCGAGAATCGATTTTTCGGCGTTCCATACCAGCCAGAATACGATGGCATCCACATTGACCGGCACCGTATCGCGCGTGAGGGTGGATTCCGCCGTCACGCTGGCCACGCGAATTCGCTGATCGACGTAGCGGCTCAGTGTGTCCACGATCGGAATCACATGGAACCAGCCGGGCCCGCGAAGTCCGACGTAACGGCCCAGCCGCAACACCGCAACTTTCTCCCACTGGTCCGCCACCTTGATCGAAAACAGGAAATAGAGACCAATCAGCAGTCCGCCGAAGAACGGCTCTCGGCGGCCGATCAGAACCGTCAGCCCTAATCCGATTGCCACCGAGATAGCGAACAGCGCCATCGCGACGCCGCTTACATGATTCTGTTTGCGATCTTGCCACATACGTTTCTACCCCTTTCGCTTTCCAGCATCCTTTTGAAGATCTTGGAGCTGCCGGATCAACTCCTCGACCGTAATGCCTTCGGAACCGGCGCGGGCCGCGAATTCGCCGGCGAGCTGAATCAATCGGCGCTGCCTCTCGCTGCCGCTGAGGTTGTTTTTTTGATGGCTGATGAAGGTCCCGGTACCCTGCTGGGTTTCGAGCGCTCCTTGTAGTTCGAGCTCACGATACGCTCGTATCACTGTGTTTGGATTAATGGCCAGATCGACTGCCAATTGACGAACCGTGGGAAGCTGATCGCCCACGGCGAGCGCCCCGGTAGCGATCGCGCCCGCCACCTGGTCCATAATTTGGCGGTAAATCGGGACGCCACTGCGCAAATCCAGCGCGAATGGGCGAGGGCTCCGTCGCTTGGGAGCGGTGGTCATCTTAGAGATATAGTGTACTAGTTAGATAGTACAGTCAAGCACTTATTTTTTTAAGGCATCGTGGGCAGGGGGATCGCCCCGGTACGGCCGACAAGGATACGGCGGCATTGGCGGACGGCGAACGGGTACGCAGATGGGAGCCGTTCCGGCACCAAGCGGAGAAGCGCCTGCGGATTCTGGATGCGGCTACTTCGTTAGGAGATCTTGCCACGCTTAACTCCAACCGCCTGGAAGCCTTGAAGGGAAACCGCAAGGGTCAGTATTCCATTCGGATCAACGAACAGTGGCGGATTTGTTTTGAGTGGCCCAAAGATACACGCGGACCGTCGAATGTCGAGATCGTAGACTATCACTAAGGAGCAATAGAGGAAAATTATGGCCCGCACACCTATTCACCCGGGCGAAATTCTCGGCGATGAGCTGGAAGAAACCGGCCTCACCGCCAAGAAACTCGCCGATGTTATCGAAGTGCCGCCCAATCGCCTGTATCAGCTTCTGGCGGGCAAGCGGAGCATCACAGCGGATACGGCACTGCGGCTAGGTCAGTACTTCGGCATGTCGGCCGATTTCTGGATGAATCTCCAGACGGCGTACGAGCTTGATCTGGCGCGCCAGCATTTCGGAAAAGTCATTCATCGGCTCCCCACGCGGAGCGGTGCGGCAAGCGGGACCAGGCAGCAGTCAAGATAGTCGCGGACTTCGCGCCGCCGCGCTTCTGGCTTAAGATTGTATTTATGTCTCAACCGCACACTCTTCTCGAACTGATCCAAGTCGCACCAGCCGGGAACACCGCGCTTCTGCTCACCGATTCCGGAATCCGCGTCACCTATGATTCGCTGCGTAAGCAGGTCACGGCCATGGCGGATGCGCTGGCGTCGATGGGAATCGGGCGCGGCGATCGCGTGGCCACGGTGCTGCCGAACGGACTGCCGGCGATCGTCAGCTTCCTGGCCGGATCGATCGCGGGCACGGCTGCGCCGCTGAATCCCGGCTACCGCGAAGAGGAGTTTGCGTTCTATCTGGAAGACACCGGCGCGAAGGTTGTGTTGGCGATGGCCGAAGGGGCCGACGCCGCGCGCAAGGCCGCCGCGGGACTCGGCATTCCGGTGTACACGCTCGAAATGGACGCGAACGGCGTCGTGCGGATCCTCGACGCGCCCAGCGGGAAGAAAGCCGCGGCGCCTGCTCCCGACGACGTGGCCCTGGTGCTGCACACCAGCGGAAGCACGGGCCGCCCCAAGCGCGTGCCCATCCGGCATCGCAACATCACGGCATCGACGGCGAACATCGTCGAGCACTACAGCCTGACGCCGAAGGACGTCTCGCTGTGCGTGATGCCTCTGTTCCACGTTCACGGACTGGTGGCCTCGACGCTTTCCACGCTGCGATCCGGCGGCACCGTGGCGGTGCCCAACAAATTCAATCCGCTGTCGTTCTGGCGGACGGTGGCCGATTCCGGCGCTACCTGGTACTCGGCCGTTCCCACGATCCACAACCTGCTGCTCTCGCGCGCCAAAGAGCCGCCGGCCGGCCGTGAAGGTCTGCGCTTCATTCGCTCCTGCAGCGCGGCGCTGCCTCCCGGAAATGATGGCGAAGATGGAGGAGCTGTTCGGCGCTCCGGTGCTCGAGGCCTACGGCATGACGGAAGCCTCGCATCAGATGAGTTCCAATCCGCATCCGCCGCATGCGCGAAAGCCCGGTTCGGTCGGACCCGGGCACCGGAGTCAAGATTGGAATCCTGGATGACGCCGGCAATGAACTGCCCGCAGGAGAGCGCGGCGAAGTGTGCAATTAAGGGTCCGAACGTGGTCTCCGAATACGAGAACAATCCCGAGGCCACGGCGAAATCCTTCACCAACGGCTGGTTCCGTACCGGCGATCAGGGGTTTCTCGATGCCGACGGCTATCTGACGCTCACCGGCCGCTTGAAAGAACTGATCAACCGCGGCGGCGAAAAGATCGGGCCGCGCGAGATCGATGAAGTCTTGCTGGCGCATCCGAATGTCGCCGAAGCGCTGGCGTTCGGCGTTCCTCATCCAATGTGGGGCGAGGAAGTCAACGCTGCCGTGGTGCTGCGGGAGCCGACGACCGAAGCAGCCATCCTGGCCTTCTGCAAGGAACGCCTGGCCGATTTCAAGATGCCGAAGAAATTGTTTGTGGTCGAGTCCATCCCGCGAACCGCCACCGGCAAGATCCAGCGCGGCGCGGTGGGGAAGGCGCTCGCAGGCGGGCAATGAAGTTTCTGATCGCAGGGGCGGGCGCCATCGGTGGATATCTGGGCGCCCGCATGGCCCACGCCGGCCAGGATGTCACGCTTTACGCGCGCGGCCCGCATCTACGCGCGATGCAGGAGCGCGGTCTGCGAGTGATCGGCGACGAGGGCGAATTTGAAGTGCATCCGCGTATCGTCGGCGACCTCAAGGAAGCTGGGCCGATGGACGTGATCTTCCTCGGCGTGAAAGCCAACGGCTTGACGCTGCTCGCGCCGCAAGTCCAGCCCTTGATCGGCGAGAACACGACAGTCGTCAGCACGCAGAACGGCGTTCCCTGGTGGTATTTTCAGGCACACGCCGGCGAACTTACCGGACTCCACCTGGAACGCGTCGATCCTGGCGGCGCGATCGCGGCGGCGATCCCGGCGAAGAACGTGGTGGCCTCCATTGCGTATTTCGCCACCGAGCTTGTCGAGCCCGGAGTGATCCATCACACCGAGGGAAATCGCTTGTCACTGGGCGAGCCCGATGGCACGCGTTCGGATCGCTGCAAGGCTATCTCCGAGGCGCTGATCAAAGCCGGAATTCGCTGCCCGGTGACGCAGAAGATTCGCACCGAGATCTGGGTGAAGATCCTGGGCAATGTCGCCTTCAATCCGATCAGCGCGTTGACGCGCACGACGCTGGCGCAAATGGCGCGCGATCCCGAGGTGCGCCATGTGGTTCGCAGCATCATGCTGGAAGTGGAGGCGGTGGCCGCGAAGATGGGAATCGAGATGCCGATTTCGGTCGATCAGCGCATCGCCGGCGCGGAAAAAGTCGGCGAGCATAAGACTTCGATGCTGCAGGATTTGGAATCCGGCCGGCCGATGGAACTCGAAGCGGTGGTGGGCGCGGTCGTCGAATTAGGCGAGCGTCTGGGAGTTCCCATGCCCTACACGCGAACGGTATATGCTTGTACGAGGCTGTTAAGCTCTCATGCCCTCTCTGTAGGAGGTTCGAAGTGAATCGTTGGTTTCGTTTAGCATCGGCGGCGGTCGCGATGATCATGATCGCGAACTTTCAATACGCCTGGACATTGTTCGTCAAACCCCTGATCGCCGGGCATCCCGAACAGCACTGGAAGCTGTCCGATGTGGGGCTTGCCTTCTCGATATTTATCGTTTGCCAAACCTGGTTGATGCCTGTATCGGGATGGTTGATCGATAGGATTGGCCCCCGCTTCATGATGACGTTGGGCGGACTGCTGTGCGGCGGCGGCTGGGCCATGATGAGCCAAGCTAGCAGCCTGCCGGAGCTTTACACTTTCTATGCCGCTGCCGGAGTGGGCGCGGCGTTGGTCTATTGCGGATCGATGGGCGTTGCCCTCAAATGGTTTCCCGATAAGCGCGGCTTGGCCGCCGGCATTACGGCTGCGGCGTTCGGTTCGGGGACGGCGCTCTTCATTCCGCTGATCGCGCACTTGCTGAAGTCCGACGGGTACAAAACCACATTTATGTACACCGGTCGTGGCGCAGGGATTTTTGATCATGTGCGCCGCGCAATTCCTGCGCAGCCCGAAGACGGGCGAAGTTGCCGCCGCTCCGGCCAAGCCGCAAATCCGCAGCCGCGGCGAGGATTTTACGCCTGGGCAGATGCTGCGGACTTCGCACTTCTACATCCTCTATCTGATGATGTTCGTCATGGGCGTCGGCGGGCTGATGGTGACCGCGAATTTGGCGAAACTAGCCGACACTTTCAAGATCACTGCCGCCGCACTCATTTTCGCCGCCTCCATGAATCCGATCGCCAATGGAGCCTCGCGCTTGTCCTGGGGCTGGGTTTCCGATCACATCGGGCGTGAACGCACCATGGTGATTGCATTTCTGATTCAATCTGCCGCGCTCGTGAGCGTTCCGCTGCTGGCGCCCGGATCGGACACGTCCTTCATCGTATGTCTGGCGATTGTGTATTTCAGTTGGGGCGAGATCTACTCGCTGTTCCCGTCCCTGACGGCAGACCTTTTCGGGTCGCGCAACGCCAGCGCGAACTACGGCTTTTTGTATAGCACCAAAGGTGTCGCCGCTATTGTGGGCGGATACCTGGCGCCCATATTGTTTGAGAAAACCGGCTCCTGGAGCGTGGTTTTCTACGGCGGCGCAGTCATGACTTTTGTCGCGGCCTTGATGGCGGCCGGATTGATCAAGATGCCGTTGCCGCATAAACCCCGGACCGGCACCCTTGACGCTGTGGAAGCCCAGGGACAAGCCGCGAGAGGATAATAAATATATGCCCAGCACTACTCAGGTTCAAGGATTAGAACTCCAGATTAATGCTCCCGTCAGTCCCGCGTATGCCGAGATTCTGACTCCGGAAGCGCAGCGCTTTGTCGCCAGCCTCGCGGCTCAATTCGACGCCCGGCGAAAGGATCTGCTTGCCCGCAGGCAAGTGCGCCAGGCCGAGATCGACGCCGGCCATTACCCGGATTTCCTTACGGAGACCGCCGAGATCCGGACAAGCGAATGGACCGTTGCTCCCATTCCGGCCGATCTCATGGATCGCCGCGTGGAGATCACCGGACCGGTGGACCGCAAGATGGTCATCAACGCGCTCAATTGCGGAGCCAATGTTTTCATGGCGGATTTCGAAGACGCCAATTCGCCCACCTGGACCAACAATCTCGACGGCCAGGTCAATCTGCGCGACGCCATTCGGCGGACGATTGAGTTCACCAGTCCGGAAGGCAAGAAGTACAAACTCAACGACAAGATTGCGACGCTGCTGGTCCGCCCCCGCGGCTGGCATCTGGATGAAAAGCACGTGCTGCTGGGTGGGAAACCGATTTCTGGCTCTCTGTTCGATTTCGGTTTGTTCTTCTTCCACAATGCCAAGCAGCAGATTGCGAACGGCTCCGGCCCGTACTTCTACCTGCCGAAGCTGGAGAGCCATCTGGAAGCGCGCCTGTGGAATGATGTCTTCAACTTCGCGCAGGATGCGCTGGGTGTGCCGCGCGGGACCATCCGCGCCACGGTGCTGATCGAGACCATCCTCGCGTCATTCGAGATGGACGAGATCCTTTATGAGCTGAAAGATCACTCCGCGGGACTGAACTGCGGACGCTGGGATTACATTTTTAGCTTCATCAAGAAGTTCCGCAATCACAAGGAATTCGTGTTGCCCAACCGCGCCGAGGTCACGATGACGCGGCATTTCCTGAAGTCCTACGTGGACCTTCTGATCCAGACGTGCCATCGCCGCAACATTCATGCCATGGGCGGCATGGCGGCGCAGGTGCCGATTAAGAACGATCCGGTGGCGAACGAAGAGGCGCTGGAAAAAGTTCGCCTCGACAAGCTTCGCGAAGTGAAGGCCGGTCACGACGGTACCTGGGTGGCTCACCCGGGCCTGGTGCCGATCGCCAAGAAGGTTTTCGACGAAGGAATGCCGACACCGAATCAGATTTCAATAAAGCGCGCGCCGGTGCACATTACGGCCAAGGATCTGCTGACGCCGGCGGATGGCACCATTACTGAA
This sequence comes from Bryobacterales bacterium, assembly GCA_963779075.1. Lineage (GTDB taxonomy): Bacteria > Acidobacteriota > Terriglobia > Bryobacterales > Bryobacteraceae > Palsa-187. The sequence continues at coordinate 187,162 of CAVZWS010000001.1, read as the reverse complement.
GCGGGTCTGCGCTGGAACATCGACGTGGGCTTGCAGTACCTCGAAGCATGGCTGCGCGGCGTGGGCTGCGTGCCGATTTATAACCTGATGGAAGACGCGGCCACCGCCGAGATCTGCCGCGCGCAGGTGTGGCAGTGGGTCAAGTGGGGAGCCAAACTCGACGACGGGCGTCCGGTGACGGCTGCAATGGTCAACGGCGTCGTGGACGACTTGCTCGCCAAGCGCGGAGCAACTAGCGGCGAGTTCGCCAAAGCCTCGCAGATCTTCCGCCAGATGATGACTAGCGCGGACTTCTCGGACTTCCTGACGCTGCCCGCGTACAGCTTCATCGACTAGTTACACTACGACACAATGGGCTCCGGAGTCGCGGCGCCATCGGCACGCGGATCGGAGGCGGCGTAGTTAGTGCCGGTCTCCGAATCGTGCAGGATGGCTTGGCCCCGGCCCATTTCTTGCGTGTACTCGCGGCGCACGGCCACCTCGTGCCCCATTTCCGTTAGTTCCCGCAGGGCGGCGGCGGGCACGCGCGACTCGATTAAAACGTCGCATCCGGAAGGCGCGAACTTGGTGAAGCGTGGGGTTTCGAGCGCCTGCTGCAGGTTCATCCCGTAATCGACGACATTCGAAACAAACTGCGCGTGCGCGAGCGGTTGATTGGGGCCGCCCATAATGCCGAAGCCGATGTGCAAGCTGCCGCGCTGCATGAAACCCGGAATGATGGTGTGATACGGGCGCTTGCCGCCTGCCAGCACGTTGGGATGCGCGGGGTCGAGCGTAAACCCGGCGCCGCGATTCTGCAGCGTGAAGCCCATGCCTTCGACCGTGATCCCCGAACCGAAATTGCTGTAGACGCTCTGAATCCAACTCGCAATATTTCCTGCGCGGTCGACCACCGTGAGATAGGTGGTGTCGCTCGCGTTGATCTGCGCGGCGGGCACCTGTCCGTTGGCTCGGCGCGGGTCAATCAATGAGGCGCGCTGGCGGGCATGCTCCTTCGAGAGCAGCGTCTCCACTGGGATCTTCGAATGTCGCGGATCACCATTGTAGCGCCACACGTCGGAGTAGGCGAGTTTCATGGCCTCGATGCGCTTGTGCAACTCGGCGGCATTCGACGGGCTTTCGCCCGCCGCCGGCGAGGTTTCCATGATGTTCAGCATCTCGAGCGCGGCCATTCCCTGCCCGTTCGGCGGCAATTCGAAGACGCGCCAGCCACGGTAATCGATTGAAATGGGTTCGACCCACTCGGCCGAGAATCCGGACAGGTCTTCGGCGTTCATCGTGCCGCCCAGACTCCTGGAAGTCTTGAGAATGGCGGCCGCGATCTCGCCCTCGTAGAAGGTCCGCGACCCAGCAGAGGCCAGGCTGCTGTAGGCGGCGGCGAGGTCGGGATTGCGAAAGAGCTCGCCCACGCGCGGCGGCTTTCCGCCGCTAAGGAACACTCGCGAGGATTCGGCGTGGCTCAGCAATCGTTCGTAGGAAATCGGCGAGGTCCATTGCTCTTCGATCACTTCGGTAACCGGAAAGCCTTGGTCCGCATAAGCAATTGCGGATGCGAACAACCGATCCCACGGCAAATTTCCAAAACGCTTATGCAGTTGCGCCCAGCCGTCGACCGCGCCAGGAACGGTGACGGCGTGGATTCCCGCCGGCGGCATGGTGGCCTCGCCGCGGCCCGCGAGAAAGGCCGGCGAGAGGCCGCACGGCGCGGGTCCGGAGGCGTTCAGGCCCGACAGTTCCTTGGCCTCGGCATCCCAGTAAAGAACGAACAGGTCGCCGCCGATGCCGTCCATCATGGGTTCTACCACGCCGAGCACTGCGTTCGCGGCAATCGCGGCATCGACCGCCGAGCCGCCGTTCGCCAGAATCTGCGCTCCAGCTTGTGACGCGAGGGTATGGCTGGTGGCCACGATTCCCTGCTGCGATATCACCAGCGAGCGGCCGTAGTTTCGTCCGAATCCAGAATGAGCGGGAGTCATCGGAAACTAGAGTAACAAGGATCGAGCAGTATCGGAAAGCGCGGCACTGATCCGGGACGGCCGCGAGTCTAGGTGGATTTCGAATCAGGTTTCGTAAACGCCTTTTTGAGCAGCTCACCGAAAGCCTTGCGAGTCATCTGAGGCCGACGTTTCTGCGCTTCAGTGGAAGGCTTGAGCGGCTTATCGGTACTCTTCGGAGGCGCGCTGTCGGGTTGGCGGCTCATACATCCCAAGCATGGCACACCTCTTCGTACGCGTGGGCGCGTTGAATACCGCCGGCCCACAGAAACGCTCTTTCCGCTTCGTGATAATCGGCGCTAGGGATGGCGGCGCCTCCGTTCCAGCATCCCAGGTTCTGGCACGCCGCGATGGCGGCGGTCAACGCTTCCGTGCGGAGGGCCGGGAATAACGGGATTAAGGTTTGGGCGACCGCAAGCGGGGAAGTCGCTCGCGCCCAGGCCTTGGCTTTCGCGAAGGCACGGAGAAACGGCTGGAACTGATGGCTTTCGACAAACGCGCGCGGAGCCGCGACGCTCGAGAACGCCAGTGGCGCGAGGCCCTGGCCGACGTAGGCAACGATATGTCCCGCTCCTTCCAGTTCCATCTGCTGCGGAATGCCGCCTTGCAAGTGGACGTAGTCGCTTTGGCCGGCGCGAAACGCTGCTTCCATCGCTGGCGGCGAACCGAGGTTCGCCAGGTTCGTTCGCGACAGATCGCTGCCGTTCTGGTGCGCGGCCCAGCGCAGCAACGCCAGTGGCTGATGCCCGTGGTCGGCGATCAATGTCTTGCCGTCCAGTTTCTGCCACGTAAAGCTTGGGTCCGCCTCGCGGGCAACGATGACGAATCCATCGCACTGGTTAATTTGCGCGATGTGAATAGGAAAATCGGACACGCCCTTTTCGATTGCGGTCCAGGCAGCGGAGACAGCACTTTGGATCACGTCCACTTCTCCGCGCCGGAACGCAGCAGCCGTACTCTCGCCTTCCGCCGGCAGACGCAGCGTGGACTCGATCCCTTCTTCCCGCAGGAACCCCGCCGCGTGCAGCGCCAGAAACGGGCTGTAAAACGGAGAGTGGCGAGTCGGCATCAGGCGCAACGGCATATTATGGTTCAAAGATCCTTGAGAATTTCGCGCGCGGCATTGTGACCTGGTGCGCCCATGACGCCGCCGCCCGGATGCGCTCCGGAGCCACACAAATACAGCCCCTTGATGGGCGTGCGGTACTTCGCCCAACCCGCCAGCGGCCGCATCACGAACATCTGATCCAGCGACATCTCGCCGTGAAATATATTGCCGCCGGTGAGGCCGAAGCGGCGCTCCAGATCGAGTGGTGTCAGCGTCTGCCGTTCGACCACGATGTCGCGGATGTTCGGACAGTATTCCTGGATCACATCGAGCACGCGGTCGGCGTAGGGTTCACGTTCGGCATCCCAATCGGCGCCTTTAAGCGTGTAGGGCGCGTACTGCAAAAAGATTCCCATGATGTGATGGCCGGGCGGAGCCAGCGACGCGTCGTACATGGTGGGGATGGTCATCTCGATCAGCGGTGAACGCGACGGGCGGCCGTACTTGGCGTCGTCCCAGGCGCGCTCGACGTATTCGATCGATGGGCACAGGTGCATGGTCGCGCGATGCTGCGGACCCGGAGCGCCGGGGAACGCCGTGAACTCCGGCAGTCCACTCAGCGCCAGATTCATCTTGAGCGATGTCCCTTCGGAGCGGAAGCGCCGCATACCGGCGACGAAATCCGCTGGCAAAGCGGCTTCCTCTACCAAGATGCAGGAAGGTGCGCCGAGGGTCTAGATTGCTCGCGACGATGGGAGCCAGAATCTCTTCGCCGCCGGTAAGTACGACTCCCGCGGCGCGCCCGTTCTTGACGATGATCTTTCTCGACTGGCGCATTGGTACGGATCACCGCGCCGCTTGCGCGCGCCGAATCGGCGATGGCGTTCGACACCGCGCCCATCCCGCCGCGCACGAAGCCCCACAATCCGCGATGGCCGTTGACGCCGCCCATGCAGTGGTGCAGCAGAATGTAAGCCGTCCCCGGCGAGCGCGGACCGCCGTTGGCTCCGATCACGCCGTCGGTCGCCAGCGTGACCTTGATTTCTTCACATTCAAACCAGTCGTCCAGAAAATCCGCGGCGCTTTGCGTGAAGACTTTCACTAGCCCGACGATCTCGGTGCGCGACAGGCCGCGCAGCTTGCCCATGAGCTTTAGGTAATCGATAAAATCGCCGATGCCTTGCGGCGGGAAGTCCGGCGGCGTAGTCAGCAGCAGAGATTCCGCCACCATCCCAAGTTTTTCGAGATGCGCTTCGTAGCGCGGGAAACGCTTCGGCATCATGCTGCGAGAATTTGGCGATCTCGGCCAGCGTCTTCGTGCGATCCTGCCACATGAACAGGTGACGCCCATCGGGGAATGGCGAGAAGAAGGCCGGGTCCTTCGCATCGACGCGATAGCCGAAGCGCTCCAGTTCCAGATCGCGCACGACTTTTTCCTGCATCAGGCTGGAGAGGTAGGATGCCGTGGAAACGCGGTAGCCCGGCCAGATTTCTTCCGTGACGGCGCAGCCGCCTACCAGCTCGCGGGCCTCTAGACTAAGACCCGGACACCGGACCGTGCAAGATACGCGGCCGTCACCAGCCCGTTGTGGCCTCCGCCGATAATGATGGCTTGGAACGAAGTCAGTTCGGCAGCCTGTACGCCAGATATTCGGCGGGGAAACCGGCGGCGCCGACCGCCACTACGATGTACTGCCTGCCGTTCAGCATGTACGTCATGGGCGAACCGGTCTGCCCGGCCGGCATCGCTACCGCGCCCGCGTCCTGCCCGGTCTTCTTGTCGTAAGCGCGCAGATACGCGCCCTTCTTGCCATCGGGCATCGTGATAGTGCCGGGTTCGCCGCCGATCACCAGCGTCTTGGTTACGATGAGGCCGGCGATTCCTGCGCGGCCGGTTCGCGGAATGGTGAGACCCTTGAGCGCCGGATGATTGCGCACCAAATCCGGAGTTTCGCCGCGCGCCACTTGCCACAGAATCTCGCCCTTGTTCATATCGATGGCGCTGATCTGTCCGTAAGGCGGCTTGAACAGCGGCAGTTCCTGCACGCTCAGGCGCACTGCATTCGGGCGGCGGCCTCCGCGCCAGCCGGCACCGCACCACCGTCGGCCCCTGCACCGGCTGTAGTCCGCGCGCCTGCGATTGCGTTGCCCTGCACGATAGCGGAAATCGTTGGTCTTCGGATCGGAAGGCACCAGCCCCAGATTGCTCAGCGATCTTTGCGATGGCACGTACGCGATTCCGGTCTCAGGATCGAGCGACCCACCCGACCAGTTGGTTCCCCCTCCGGCTGTCGCGAAAGCCAGCGTGCCGAGGGGGCCCGGTCTCTGGCTCACCACCGGAGGCGTGAAGATGGGTCCAATCTTGAAGTGCGAGACGATTTCTTTGGCTTGCGCGTTCAACTCCGGTGTGAAGTCGATCAGGTCGTTCATCGAGAAGCCTTGCCGGTCGTAAGCCGGCGGCTTGGTGGGGAACGGCTGTGTCGGGCTGGTCTTTTCGTCAGGCACGGTCGATTGCTCGACCGGCCGTTCTTCTATCGGGAAAATGGGCTGGCCGGTGACCCGATCGAACATATAGAGGTAAGCCTGTTTGGTCGGCTGCGCCAGCGCCTTCACGGGGCGGCCGTTTACCGTGAGGTCCACTAGCATGGGCGCGCACGGGATGTCCATGTCCCAAATACCGTGATGTACCAACTGGTAATGCCACTTGCGAACGCCGGTCTTGAGATCCACCGCGACGATGCTCTCGCCGAACAACCCGTTGCCGGGACGATGGCCGCCGTAGTAATCGCCGGTAGGCAATTCGATTGGGAGATACGCCATGCCGAGTTGCTCGTCGACGCTGATCTGCCCCCATGAGCCGGCATTGCCGGTGTAATCCGCCGAATCGTTTTCCCAGGTGTTGTAACCGAACTCGCCGGGCTTCGGGATGGTATGGAAAATCCACAGACGCTTGCCGGTGCGCACATCGAAAGCGCGCACGTAACCCTTGACGTTGGTCTTGCCGCGCGGCACGCCGCCGGAACGATGCGCTGCGCCGACGATGATGGTGTCGTTCGCCACCACGGGCGCTGAGTGCAGACCCACTTCGCCGGTGATCGGGATCGATGACCTGGTCGTCGTCTTCTTTCAGATCCACCATGCCGTCTTTGCCGAAGGCGGCGATGCGCGCGCCGGTCTTCGCGTTCAGCGCGACCAGACGATAGCCGGGCGTGACGTAGAAGACTCGTTCTTCGGTCCCATCGGTCCAATAGGAGAGGCCGCGGCCCGAGAGTTGGCGAGGGGCGCTGCGGCCACGCTGGCCTTCGTTCTCGCTGTGCACCCAGAGCTCTTCGCCGGTAGCGGCGTCCAGCGCCACCACCGCGCGGCGCGTGCCGGCCGTGGCGTAGAGGATGCCGTTCGCCATCAGCGGCGTCCCTTCCAGGTTGTATTCCGGGCGCGGACCGAGGTTAGCGGTATTGAAATGCCACGCGAGCTGCAGCTTATTGAAATTCGATCCGTTGATCTGATCGAGCGGCGAGTAGCGAGTGTTCGCGGTGTCGCCGCCGTAGCTGCGCCATTCTCCGTTCTTGGCGCCGGTCTGCGCGAGGGCCGGAAAGGCCGAGACGAGGCATGCGATCAAGGCGCAGTGAAGCGCGCGCGGGAATGAAATTGTCAGCATGGAGTTCACCTCCGGCTATTATAGGTCAGGCTTGACGGGATCGCCGGGACGCGAATCCCGTCAGTTCGGCAGCGCGAATGTGAACAGCGACAGCCCCGCCATCGCCGCGACGTACTGCTTGCCGTTCACCGAATAGGTGATGGGATTGTTGATCATCTGCGCTCCCAGATTCTGCTTCCAGATGAGCGTGCCGGTGCGCGCATCGATCGCCTGCAGATAACCTTCCCGACCGCCGGTAAAGATCAAGTCGCTCGCGGTGCTCACGATCCCGCTGTCGGTGACGTCGGTCATGCGGAAGCGCCACTTCACGGTGCCGGTGATGGGATCGATCGCGAGCACCGCGCCATGGCCGCCGGCATCGGTCCAATTATTGATGGGGCCGCGACGCAGGTTGGGAATGGTAGGCGCGTTCGGAATCGCTTTGGTGGGAGCGTCGGCCCGCGGCACGAACAGCGAGAGGTTGCCGCCTCCAAAATTCAGACCTTCTTTGTACTCGACCGGGACTCCTCCGAAAATCTCTCCCTCATCTTCCCAGGCGGAAACATACATGAGCCGCGTGCGCGGGCTGTAGGACGGCGAATACCAGTTGGTCCCGCCCTGCACCGCCGGATACGTCGGCATACCCGGAGGCTGGGGTGTCTGGATGGGCTTCCCGCTATCGTCGAAGCCGTTCATCCAATTTACTTTCACGAAGGGCTTGCCCAGCAGAAACTTTCCGGTGGCGCGGTCGAGCACATAGAAATTGCCGTTGCGATTCGCCCACAGCATGGCTTTGAGCGGCGCGCCCTTCCACGTGATGTCGGCCAGTACCGGGACCTGGACGGAGTCGTAGTCGTATTCGTCGTGAGGCGTGAACTGATAGTGCCACTTGAGCTTGCCGGTGTCGGCATCCAGCGCAATCACGGAGCAGGTGTAAAGGTTGTCGCCGGGCCGCTGATCGCCGTTGTAATCCGGACCAACATTGCCGATTCCCCAATAGATCATGTTGAGGCTGGGGTCGAACGAGCCCGTGACCCAAGCCGAACCAGAACCGTGCTTCCACGCTTCGGGATCGCAATACGCTGTAGCGGCCTTGCAGTTGCCCCACGTCTCGGAACCCGGCTCGCCGGGCGCGGGGATGGTATAGAACTTCCAACGCTGCTTGCCGGTGTGCGCATCGAACGCCGCGATGAAACCGCGGATGCCGTATTCTCCGCCACCGACGCCGACAATCACCTCATCCTTGACGGCAAGCGGCGCCATGGTGATGGAGTAACCGGCCGCGCTCTCCGCAACATCGGATTTCCAGAGTGGATGACCGCTCTTGGTATCGATAGCAACCAGGTGCGCGTCGAGCGTACCCATGTAGAGCGTGTCACCCAGAATCGCTACGCCGCGATTGTTCGCGCCGCAGCAGACCGTCACTTTAGGATCGTTGTTGTAATGATAGATCCAGAAGACGCGGCCAGTGACGGCGTCGAGCGCGACCACGTCGTTAGGCCGCTGGGTCACGTACATGATTCCGTCGACCACCAGCGGCGTCGATTCCCAACTGCCTGAGACCGCCGACTGATACACCCACGAAAGACTGAGGTTTTTCGCGTTCGCGGGCGTGATCTGAGTGAGCGGACTAAACCGGTTGCTGAAATAATCGCCGCCATACATCAGGTAGTTCTGCGGTTCCTTCGCGGCGTTGGCGAGCCGCTCGTACGTGACGGGGTTCTGGGCGTTCAAGCCATGGGGCAGCAGTGTGAGCAGAGTTAGAGCGAATGATGCGATATCGTTTCATGGTATTTATTGCCCCTTCAGAGTAAGCAGGTACGACACCAGATCCGACATTTCGGCCGACGTGAGCTCGCCCTTAAAGGAGGGCATGTTGGATTTCGTGGAGACCGTGAATTCGCGCAGATCCGATTTTTGAAGAGACAACAAGCGCCCCTCCTGATCGGCGATTTGAACTGTGTAGGTGTCTTCGTTCACGCGCCGTCCGTCGATGGTTTTGCCGTCACGCGTAACGATGTGAACCGGACGATTGATCGGCATCATCTGGACATTCGGCTCAACCAGTGAGCGTTCGATAGAGCCGGCGCTGCGAACCGAACCGACGTCGCTCAGGTCGGGGGCTTTTCGCGAGCCTTTGCCGTTGACGCGGTGGCAATTCAGGCAGGCGCCTTTACCTTCGAATACAGCCTGTCCGCGAGCGGCGTCGCCCGGCTTTAGCGATCCGCGATCCAGCGTATTCATGTTGCGAAGGTACGCGACCAAGCCCGCGAGATCGGCATCGTCCAGTTTGAATGGCGGCATGCCGGCTTCGGGAAATCCGCTGGTGATCACGGCGGTTAGCTGGCGGTCGGTCGCGGCGTGGCGGAATTTACCGCTCTTGAAATCCACGCCGCTGACGCCGGTGCCGCTGGGGCCATGACAACGGTCGCAGTTTTCGGAGTAAAGGCGCGCGCCGTATTCGATATCGGCGCGCGAATAATCTTCGGGATGGCCCTGTAAGGTTGCGGTCTGTGCGGCCAGGAATCCGGCGGAAAGCAGAAGGCCCGCCGCGGCGGATAGGGTGGGTTTTGAACGCAGCTTCATCATGCCAACCCAGCATTGTAGCTTGATGTGGGTAAGCTGGACCACTGACTTTTGGCTGCGCTTATTTTTCCCTGGGCTGATACAGGTGGTTCCCGGCGGGATAGGGCGTCATGGCAAGACGGCACGAAAATCCCTCGCCCGTGGGTTCCGGTCGATGCCACCGTTTAGCCGGCGCGTAGACGACGTCCCCCATGCCCGCGGTAAAAGGAGCGAGCCCTTCGATGTCGTACGATTGCTGGCCGCGCATGATGACCCACATTTCGGCGAAGTCAGTGTGATAGTGGCCGAGATCGCCGGGCCGGTGCTTCACGTCCGCGCCGTAACCGCAGATGATGTTCGCATGCGCGCGGTTCTTGCGGACCGCTAGATCGCTCCATGAGCGCTTCCCCGGATGCTCCTTTCTGCAACTCGTCGAGATTGAAAAACAAACGATCGGGCTTGCCGTCGCTCGGTACTTCGTCGGGATTATTGCCGGTGGATAAAGTCACAGGCTCGTATTCCATGCCCTTCTCGGCATGCTCCGGTCTGGTTTCGTAGACGGTAGTGGTGTCGGGCAGTGTCACCTGAAAGCGTATAGCCGGCTCGGATCCGAGCACTTCGAGCGAATGCAAATGCCGCTCGGGCAGCCAAAACCAGATCGCCTTTAGCGGCCTCAAAGTACTTAAATTTTCCCGGAGGATCTTCGATCTCGAAACGAATCCTGCCCTCCTGCACCACCCAGTATTCGGGAGCGTCCGAGTGCAGGTGACGCGGCACTTTCGATCCCGGCGCCGCCGAAATCACTTCCGCGCGATTGTTCTTGTCATAGACCACCAGTTCGCTCCAATTCGCCTGGCCCGCGTGCCTGGCTTTCAAATCGGCCAGGCGCACCAATGGATTCATAGGGGCCAGATACGGCATGGGCTGGATGGGCTTCGGTGCATAAAATATCTTGGCGGGCTGCCGCTGGGCGCCAGGGCCGCCCGAAGATTCAGTCTGTGCCGTAGTAACGTTTGCGCGGTTGCGGCGATCAAGCCCGCGAGGCAGACCTGCCTCCATGGTTTTCGATATGAGCTCATATTCCGGTTCTCCCTGCCACCGTATAAAAGCTTACTACGCGCGCGTTCCCGCTTGGCCCGTGGAGTTGTTGGTTGTAATTCGCGAGCTCGCTAGAAAACCTACGCCACAACTTCGACGCGGTCGAGATAAGCGGCCAGGGACAGGATTTGCCTGCGAATTTCACCCTCGTTCGCGCCCCGGGCGGCGAGCTCAATAGCGGCTCCCAGCTTGCGCAATTTCCGGAAAACCGTAACCCGTGACCGGTTCCCTTGAACTGATGTCCCAGCCGTCCCGCAATTTCGCAGTCTTGCTCGCCGATGCCGTCATCATGGTGGCCATGTCGCGGCGGATACTCGCCAGGTAGTTGGGGACCAGACCTTCAATGCCCTCGGGAGGCGTGATGCGGATGATGCCGTGGATGTGGCGGGCAATGGCCTCCAGCAGGGTCGTCCGCTTGATCGGCTTACTCAGGTGCTCCGAGCAACCAGCCGAGAGGCTCCTGGACACCGCTTCTTGCCCGGCGTCCGCGGTCAGAGCCAGAATGGGAATGGGCCGCGCCCCGGTTCTTGCTTCCGCTTGGCGAATGGCACGCGTCGCTTCGAGGCCATCCATCACAGGCATTTGCAGGTCCATGAGGATGAGATCGGGCCGGTTGGAAATCACTTTCTCGACAGCGATCTTGCCGTTCTCGGCCACCTCCAGATCGATGCCGGAATTCTTGAGATAAGCCTTTATCAAGAGAACGTTGTACTCGGAATCTTCGGCTAGAAGGACGCGGGAGATGCCTTCGTGCCCACGCGTTTTTTCCGGCTGAACTGCGGGGGCCTCGGGATTGGCGCTCAGCGGGGGATTGCCGTCTCGCTGCGACTTACAAATGGCTCCGCCAGATAGAATGTGCTTCCCTTCCCCAATTCGCTGACGCAACCGAGCCGTCCGCCCATGAGCTCCGCCAAGCCCTTGCTGATGGCCAATCCCAGGCCCGTCCCACCGTACTGGCGCGTCGTGGAGGAATCGGCTTGAGTGAAGCGGTCGAAGATCATTTCCGATTTTTCCGCCGCGATGCCGATTCCGGTATCGATGACGCTGAATCGCAACCAACCCGGAGCTTCTCCGGGATCAAGCTCCACACGCAAGGTGACCGAGCCTCGTTCCGTGAATTTCAGAGCATTGCCGACCAGATTGAGCAAGATCTGCCGCAGACGATTGGGATCCCCCACCAAGCCCGAGGGCACTTCCGGCGAGATCTCCAGAGTCAACTGCAGGCCGCGATCCTGGGCCCGCGATGTCATCATTTCGATTATTTTTTCGAGCAGCGCGCGCAGATCGAAGCCAATCGATTCCAACTCGAAGCGCCCCGACTCTACCTTTGCGAGATCCAGGCTATCGTTGATCAGCGCCAGCAGATTCGCTCCCGCCTTTTGGAAGATTTCAACGTAACCTCGCTGCTCCTCCTGGAGCGGACTCTCCGAGAGCAGGTCGGCCATTCCCAAAATCGCGTTCATCGGAGTCCGCATCTCGTGGCTCATGGTGGTCAGGAAGTCGCTCTTGGCGCGATTCGCGGATTCCGCGGACGCTTTGGCGCGGTGCAACTCCTCTTCGGCACGCTGGCGTCTGACCACTTGCCCGAGCTGTGAGCCAATGTGCTCCAGCATGTTCAAGAGCCCTTCATCGGGCTGTACGGTATACAGAGAGTAGAATTCCAGAATCCCGATGATTCGCCCTTCCACCACGATGGGGAACCCGAATCCCGATCGCAGCCCTGCCTCCAGCGCGGACCTGGTCCGATCGGACACAGTTCGATCGGAGCGTCGTGCGATCCGGCGGGGAAGCTTCATCGGCTAAATTGGCAATCCATTGAGGCTTTCCGGAAGCCAAAATTCGGCCGGGCAGTCCGGTTGCGCTGCTGTCCGAGCGACGGGTGACGTCGTGAAAGGCCGCGAATCGCTCCCCCTCTTCCTCGCACCAAATGTTCGGCGAAACCAAATCGCCCGATGAGTCTTTTGATCCTCAGATAAACATGGCCCACTTGCCACCCGGTGTAGGAACAGATCAGGCGAAGGCAGGTCTCAGCAGTGTGTTCGATGCTGGAGGACCGGTTTGCGGCCACCGTCACCGAGTGCAGCAATTGAACCAGGGTCGCCTCTTTCTTGCGCGCGTCTTCCGCCAGCAATCGCTCGCTGACGTCACGCACAAACGCGTTGAAGCTGCAGAGGCCGCCCGTTCGGACTGGCCAAACCGTCGCTTCCGCCGGAAACTCGTGGCCGTCGCGGTGCAACCCGATCAGGTCGATCGGCCGATTCAACAGGGATCCCTCGGGGGTGGTCAGGAACTGCTCGACGCCATTCGCGTGGGCAGCGCGGTATGCCGGAGCCACGACGGTATCGCATAGGGTGCGGCCTATGGCTTCCGCGGCCGTCCAACCGAAGGTCAATTCGGCCTGAGGATTCCAGGCCGTGATGGTACCGTTTGGCTCCATGCCGATGAACGCGTCGTAGGCCGTTTCCAGGATCATGCGGTTGTGCTCACTCTGTTCCCGCAGCATTTCTTCGCTAGCCTTCAACGCTGTTATGTCGCGGGAGATGCCCGCGACTCCCAAAACCTCCGGGCCGCCATCGAACATCGGGATTTTCGTGGTAGAAAGCCAGCACAGGCCGTCGTTGGGCCGCTTAAATCGCTCCACTCGATCGATTTGGGGCCTGCCTGACCGCAGTACTTCTTGTTCCTCGCCACGCCAGCGCAGAACGTCTTCGGCTTCGAAATAGTCCGCGTCGGTTTTCCCAACACACTCCGCGGGGTTCTTTGCTCCCATGAATTCCGCCAGGGAATGGTTCACCCGCGTGAAGCGCAAACTCGAATCCTTGAAGAAAATCAGGTCGGGACTATTTTCCATAAGGGCGCTCAGCAATTCACGCCCCTGCTCCGCTTCCTGGACCAGTTTGAAATGCGCCGCGGCAGCTTTGATATGAGCCTTCAGCTCGGGAGGCTCCCACGGTTTGGCGATATAAGAGAAGATCTGCCCGCTTATTCACCGCCTCGGTGAGCGCGGTGATGTCGGCGTACCCGGACATCATGACGCGGGCGGCGTTGGAAATCTCTCGCACCCGGCGCAGAAACTCATGCCCGGCGACACCGGGCATGCGCTCATCACACAAAATTACGGCGATGTCGTGCTCGCCCGCCAGCAGCAGAGCCTCTTCCGGGTTATCGGTAACATATACTTCGTAATCGTCTTCAAAGAGATTCTCCAGCGACTTAAGGATCAGCAACTCGTCGTCCAGCACTAACAGTTTCTGCTTCATTTTGCCCTCGGCACTTCCAAATCCAGCGGGATCTTCACAATGAACTCCGAGCCCCGGCCTTCCTCGCTCTGAACCTCGATCGAGCCACGGTGGTCCTGCACTATTCCGTAAGAGATGGCCAGCCCCAGTCCGGTACCCTGGCCAACTGGCTTGGTGGTAAAGAACGGATCGAAAATCTTGCCGTGGATGCTTTCAGGGATACCTGCCCCGGTGTCACGTATTGAAATGATGAAAAGCTCGGGAGTCTGGCTCGTTGTAATGACGATCTTTCCTTCTCCCGCAATGGCGTCGACGGCGTTGGCGGTCAAGTTCATCAGCACCTGGTTGATTCGTCCCGCCGAGCAATGCAGCAGGCGCGCCGGGTCATAGCGCTTTTCCACCTGGATACGGTTGTTCATCTTGTGTTTCAGCAAGAGCAGAACCGTATCCATCGCCTCGACGATGTCGACGGTCTGGAACTCTCCTTCATCCAGGCGCGAAAATTTTCGCAGATCCAGCACCAGCGTTTTTGACGCGGGCCAGCCCTTCTCTCATTTCCCCCAGACGGTCGCGCACGTTCCCCAATTTCCTGAGCAACGGCTGCGTAAGATGCGGTTCCAGTTCGGGAGCCAGGAAATCCAGGCCGCTCTCGGCGATGAATAAATTATTCACGACGAAGGCCAGGGGATTGTTGATCTCATGGGCGATTCCCGCCACCAGCTGGCCCAGGGAAGCCATTTTTTCGTGCTGGATCAACTGCGCCTGGGTCTCTTTTAGTTTCCGGTTCGCTTCTTCCAGATCGTGATTGGCCTGGACCAATTTCTCCGCGATTGCGGCGCGCGTCTCCGCCGCCTCGCGCCCGGCAAGTGCGCTTAGCGTCTCGAGTTCCTTGGTCTTGAGCTCCCCCACGATGCGGCGGGTTTCTTCCTGGTAGAACCGGCGGCGCAGCAGTGCCTGAACGCGGGCTCGCAGCACCGCCAAGTCGCTGGACTTCGCCACGAAGTCATCGGCGCCGGCTTCCAGCCCACGATTCATATCGTCCCTGCTGGTGCTGCCGGTAAGCAGGATGACCGCCGGAACGTTTTCCATGCTGGAGCGCATCGCCGTAATCCGCCGGCACACCTCGAAGCCGGTCATGTAAGGCATCACCAGATCCACCAGAACGCAATCGAAACTCTGGGCTTTGCAGCTCACTTCAATCCGTCCGGTCCGTTAGGCGCGCTCTTTACCCGATAGCCTTGATTTCGCATTTCCTGACTGAGCGCCGCCAGGTAAGTGGGGCTGTCGTCGATGATCAAAATGGAGGCGCTGCGGAAACCTGAGTCCTGAGGATACAATGACCGTATCCTGCTCAGCGCCTTTGCGTAATAGGGCGCGGATGCGCAAGAGCAGAATTTCCGGTGTTCTCGGACTTGGCAATGTAACTGTCCGCGCCGCTGTCCAGGCTCTGGTATCTCCGTCTATTTCGGGGGCCGAACCGGTCATGATCAGCAGCGGGTATTCCCCGGGTGCCCTAGCTTCATTCGAATGCGCCGGCAGAAATCGTCCCCGCGCATTCCGGGCAGGCTATAGTCGACTATCGATCAGGTCGGGAAATGGGTCGGCCAAGGCTGCGAGCGCCGCCTCGGCGGAGCCGGCGATGGAAACTTCCCAGCCTTGTTCCTCCAACAGCAACTGCATCTTGAGGGCCTGGGTCTCGGAATCCTCCACCACCACAATCCGGCAAACGCGACTCATCGCGGACTGGATTTTCACCAAGCTCTGCATGACGCCAAATCCAATACCCCGGGGGCGATCGCGGGCTGCCGCAAAGGCTCCAGACGCGCGCTTGCATAAATTCCCGCGGCCCTTATCCCGCAGGCTCCCGCACTCGACTGGTCCTCGAAGATGGCATATCCGCCCCGCCTGCGAACAGCCGTGAGACCGGACACGCCATCGCCGGGCATGCCGGTTAGCAGGACTCCGGGGGCACTGCTGGCTTGATCGTGCGCCATGCCTCGAAGGAGATTTTGCGCGCGCTCGTGCCGATTGCCCATCGCTATACAGATCGGCCATGGTTTCTGAATATACTAACGGGAAATGGTTTCCAAAGAGCGTCGCTGGGCAGCCGAATCAATGCGAACCGTCGATTGGCGGCGTGAGCTCCCGATCATTTGGAACTTTCGCCCAAGGGAGCTTATAGTGGTTCAAAGAGTACGATTTCAGAAGAGGAGTATTTAAGTATGAGGATGTTTTTGGTGAGCACGCTATTGCTGGCAGGCGCTGCCGGCGTCTTTGCCCAAGCCAAGAAAGCGGCCCCGCCGCCGTTCATGATCATGATCCCCGACCTGAAAGATGGCGCCGAACTGCCGATAAAGTATTCCTGCAGCAATGCGCCCTCCGGCGTCTCGCCGAAGATTGAGTGGATGAACGCGCCTGCGGGAACGCAGAGTTTCGCCATACTGTTGCACGATCCTGAGCCGCATCCGCAGAAGAGCATCTACGATGTCACGCATTGGTTCATCTACAATATTCCGGCCAACGCCAAGGAATTGCCCGAAGGCGTCAAGAACGGCGAGCAGGCGGACGGCGCGAAAAACCTCAAGAACATTCGCGGCTTTGATGGCTACTTCGGACCGTGCGCGCCTCCGGGATTGAACCATCACTATACGTTTGAGCTGTATGCGCTCGACAGTAAACTCGATCTGGGAGCCGATGCCACCCGAGCGGATGCCATGAAGGCGATGGACGGGCATATTCTCGGCAACGCGGTATTCGTTTCCCTTTTCAAGAGAGCTCAGTAACCCCAGTATACCCTCAGCTTCAACGCCTAAGCCGGAAGCGGGTCCAGCGGCGTATCGATCACGTCGGGCTCGGTTTCTTCCGGCTCGGGCACCGGCGAGGGGTCGGGCCAAGGATCTTGTGGATCCGGGTCCGGCGGCGGAAGTTTCGGCTCAGGCATAGCTTCATTATCGGTTGCTGCGTTCGCGCTGCCGAGCGCCGCCTGGAAATTACGAATCGCTCTGCTACATTGAAGCAATATGATCGTTGAGATCGAAGGCGTTCCGCTGCATCTGGCCCACCCCGACGAACTGTCGATTACCTGGGTGGGGCAGGAAGAAGTGATGCGCCAGTTGCTGGCCGCCTGGCTGGTGATCGACGCTCAGGACCTGCCGATGAATCCGCGCCTGCTGGGCAAGCCGGGCGTGGGCAAGACCACTCTCGCCTATGCGGCGGCCAAGCGCCTGGACCGCGAAGTCTACATCATGCAGGCGACCGCCGATACCCGGCCCGAGGATCTGCTCGTCACGCCGGTGATCGAGGGCGAAGCGCGGCTGCGCTACGTCGCCTCGCCGCTGGTGACCGCCATGCTGCGCGGCGGCATCGTGATCCTCGACGAAGGCAATCGCATGAGCGAGAAGAGCTGGGCCAGCCTCGCTCCGCTGCTCGACAACCGCCGCTACGTGGAATCCATCGTCGCCGGGATCAAGATCAAGGCGCACCCTCTATTCCGCGTGGTGGCGACCATGAACGACGACGCCAGCACCTTCGATCTTCCCGAGTATATTCACTCGCGCCTGCAGCCCATGATCCTGATCGATTTCCCGGAGCGCCACGAAGAGTTCGCGATCCTGCGCGAGAACCTGCCGTTTGGCGACGACCACATCCTCAACTACGTCACCGATTTTCTGCAGCAGGCGCATGCCGCCGACGAGCGCTACACCGCGCGCGACGGCATCAACATCGCGCGCTTCGCCATGAAGCTGATGCGCAGCGAGGCGGATCTGGGCAACGCCCCGCTCAACCGCGCCGAGACTCTCAAGATCGCGATCGTGCAGACCCTCGGCGAAGAGGCCCTGCGGTATGTCGCTCGAAGCTGAGATCAAATCCGGCGCCGGCGGTCTCGACCGCGGCAAGGTCCGCTATTTCCCGGTGGTGCCGGGCAAGCTGGAATTCGCGCTCGAACTGCGCAAGCTGCTGCTCGCCGTCAAACCCGGCGTGGTCGCGGTGGAGCTCCCCGGATTCCTCGCGCCCTCCTACCAGCGCGCGCTGGCGCGGCTGCCGGAAATGTCGGTGATTCTCTATCACGACGAAGATGGCGAAGACCGGGCGATCTTCGTTCCCGTCGAGCCCTGCGATCCCTTCATCGAGGCGCTGCGAACCGCCGAAGAAATCGGCGCGCAGGTAATCTTCCTGGAGCCGGATTCGGCGGAGCGTCCGCATCTGCCGGATACCTATCCCGACACCTACGCGATCCGGCGCATCGGTCTCGATCCATACATCGAGGCGTACCGCGTGTATCCGCAGATGCGCACGGAAGAGGTGACGGCGCACGCCTCCGCCATGGCGTGGAAGCTGCAGGGCGCCGATCCCGAGGCGAACGTGGTGGCGGTGGTCGCGCTCAACATGCTGGATCCGCTGCTGGATGCGATGGAGACTCCGCAGCCGCCGCCGCCCAAGGGCAAGAAGTATGAACCGGATCTATTGAATCCGCATCCCGACTGCCTGGCCGAGATCACGATCGAGTTTCCCTATCTCCAGGAGCGCTACGAATTCTTCCGGCTGGGCATGAGTTCCGTTCCTGACGATGGGCAATGATGACAGGTGCTCGACCGCCCGCGCGTGCAACTGGATTTGCTGCGCGAAGCCGAGGGGAAGTACACTTCGTCAACCGGCGAAAAGCTGGCGCACTGGCAGCGCCGCATGATTGCGCGCTTTACCCGCAATCTGGCGCACATCAGCGGCGATCTGATGGCCAGCGTCTACGACCTGGCGGTGGCGGCGCGCTCCGTCGTGGATGACAACTACGGCTGGGAAGTGTGGCAGATGGCCAATCGCTATCTGGCGCAGCACGAGACGTCGGATCTCGAAACCGTGCGCCTGAACGCCAGCGAAATCTGGATCAACACCAAGAGACTGCGCATCCGCCGCCGGCTTCCCCGCCCCAAGCAACGCCTGAAACCGGCGGGCCTGAAGCCGCGCAAGCGCGAACAATTTGCCGGCGAATGGGCGCAGCAAACCACCGGCGAGGCCATCTGTTCTTACCCGCCCGAGGATCTTGGTGATCGAAGAATATGGCCGCTTCGTCAAGCAAAAGGCCAAGGCCATGCTCTCCGAGGAGCGTGCGCGCGTGGAGCCGTTCACCACTTCGATCCTGGACGGCATCGACATTCGCGAGACCATTCGCAACTGGCACCGCCACAAAATCTTCGTGCGGACCGCGAACCGCCTGGCGGGCGAAGTGGGCTCCGTCGTGGTCATCTTCGACGAAGATCGCGACGACCGCTACACCTACCTGACCACCTGGCTGGGCGAGCACCAGAACGAATCCGACATGGCGTTTTACTCCACGCACCCGTTCGATAACATCGTCGGACCCGGCATCGGGCGGGCGGAGTACGGCGGCCTGCTGATGACGCTGCCGCCGCGCCGGTTGTTCGACGTGTGGTCGGACCCGGATTACGAATTCGCCGAATCGAAGCCGGAGCGGCTGTTGATGGCCGCGCTGGATTATTCGGTGGAGCGCTTCGTGGTGTATGTCGCCGCCAAGCCGCCGCGTTCGATTTTCCGGTCGATCGCCGCGCACCTCAATCGCAAGATCCTGTATGTGCCGATCGGGCAGCTATCGCCCACGAAGCTCAAGAAGCTGCGCGTGGTGCATGTGCTGGATAGCTACGAGCGGCGGGCGGAAGCCAAAGAGTATATTTGGTAGGTGCGTCGGCGCTGGGAATGTATAGGGTAACGATGCGTGGCCGTATTCGGCGCGTGGAGTGTGCTGCTGCGCAACGCGCCTTCAAGGAATATCCAGGCCGCGAATACACTGATTTCCCTGGTGCGGCCGCGTCTGGAACCGCCCGATCGCTGAATGGACCCGTGCGCGTCTCCGCGTTGCCTGGCATTTATCGCGGCTTCCGCGGAGGCGACTCCAACTGGACCACCGATTATCCGCGTTCCGACCGCCACCTTCTGCAAGGCATCCGCCGTCTTGAGCCGTATCGACACGCGCTCGGTGAACAGGTGGTGGATCTCGACGGCACCGACGACGTTTACAACTGGCCGGCGATGTATGCCGTGGAAGTGGGACTTGGTCGATCCTCCGATCAGCAGGCGGCGCAGCTGCGTGAATTTCTCTTGCGCGGCGGGTTTCTGATGGTGGACGATTTCCACAGTACCTTGATGGCAGATCTTTCTCGAAGGGATCAAGAAAGTCTTTCCGGACCGCGAGATCGTCGACATCGACAACAGCGATCCGATCTTCCATACCATTTACGATTTAGGACGATCGTTTCCAGGTGCCCGGCGCGCAGTACCTATGGAGCGGGCGCACCTACGAGCAGGACCGGTATCGGAAGGCCCGATCACTGGCGCGCGATCTATGACGACAAGGGCCGCATTGGTGGCGATCTGCCACAACATCAGGATCTGGTGCGACGCCTGGGAATACTTGGATTCCACGACGATCCACGTTCCTGACGAGTTTCAACTGCGCCTTCAAGAGGCTCTACTAAGGGTCACTCGACACCCTGAATCTCGGACTGATAACCGAGCATTACTGGATCTCCTTTTATTCAACTGTCTGCATCTCAAACCGCCGCTAACGCCGCGGTCGCGCTGGGAGGCGCCGCTGCCGTGGGGAGCGGATCGAACTTCACGCTCACCAGTTTCGATACCCCGGGCTCCTGCATCGTCACGCCGTAGAGCGCCTGCGCGGCTTCCATGGTCCGCTTGGCGTGCGTGATGACGATGAACTGCGTGTCGTGCGACATTTCCTTGATCAGGCGCGTGAGGCGCTGGATGTTGGGCTCGTCGAGCGGCGCGTCCACCTCGTCCAGAATGCAGAACGGGCTGGGCGTGTAGCGGAAGATCGCCATCAAGCAGCGCCATCGCGGTCAGCGATTTCTCGCCGCCCGAGAGCAGCGCGACGTGCTGCAGGCGCTTGCCGGGGGGCGACGCCATGATGTCGATGCCGCTCTCGGCCAGGTTAGCTTCGTCGGTGAGGCGCATCTCGCCCTGGCCGCCGCCGAACAGCGTCTGGAACATTTCCTTGAAGTGGGCGTTGATGCTTTCGAAGGCTTCCTTGAAGCGGCGGCGCGATTCGGTGTCGAGCTCCTGGATGGCTTTCTCGGTATCGCGGATGGAATCGAGCAGGTCCTGTCGCTGCGTGTTCAGGAACTCGTAGCGCTGCTGCGCCTCGTGATACTCTTCGAGCGCCTGCGGATTCACCGGGCCCAGCGCTTCGATGCGGGCACGGACTTCCTGATAGCGCTGCTCGGATTCTTCGACGTTGACCGGCTCAGCGCCTTCCGCTTCCGGCTCCTGCGCGGCTGCGATCTCGCTCGCCGCGGCGCTCAATTCCTTGCGGCTGGTTTCGTCGAGATATTTCAGCTCGGACTGCTTGCGCACCAGTTCCAGCTCGACGTGCGAGCGCTGCTCCTGCGCGGTCTGGGTGTCGATGCGCAGAGACTTCAAGCGCTTCATCGAGCGCCGCCAGCGCTTCGCGGCCTCCGGCTTCCTGCGCGGTGAGCAGTTCGACACGCGAGGCGGCTTCGGAGGTGTGCTCCAGCAGTTGCTGCGCGCGTTGATCCAGTTCGATATTGTCGGTGAGCAGACGCGCGCGTTCCACGCCCATGCGTTCGAGATCGCGCGACAGTTGCTCGCGGCGGGCGGTGAGCTGAACAATCTGGCATTCGATACGCGCAGCGGCGGTTTTCTCCGAGCGGGCACCGCTCGTCGAGGCCGGCGAGGTCGGCGCGCAAGACGCGAATACTCTTCGCCGATCGCGTGGACCTGCGCCTTGCAATCCGTCGAACTCGCCGCGCGCGATCTCGACGGCCTTTTCCTGATCGAAGCGGGCTTGTTCCTTCTCCGCCACCAGTGCCTGATTGCGCTCGCGCTGGGCGCGGGCTTGTTCGTCCTGACGCGCGAGGCGCTCCAGTTCCAGACGCGCCGTCGAGAAGCGTGAACCGGCGCGGGCATATTCCTCGGCGAGCTTGCGCTGTTCGTGATCCAGCGCCAGGGCGTCTTTCTCCTGCGCCTGCTGGAGCGCGCGAACCTGCTCCAGCTCTTCCGACAAGAGCGCCGAGCCGCGCTCCAGAGTCTTCCAGCTCGGAAGTCAGCTCATCGGCTTCGCGATCGCGAATTTCAACCTGCGTGGTGAGCTCGCGCAGTTCGCGCTTCAGAGCCAGCGGGCCGCCGGAGCTCTTCTTGCCCGCCGGTGATGGTGTGGCCGTGATAGCTGGCGCCGTCGGGCAGCAGGAAATAGCAATCGGGATGCGCTTCAGCCAAGCGCGGCGCGGCCGAATGATCGGATACCAGGAAGCAGCGCGCCAGGCGCGGCAGCAGACCCTTGCGGCGCGGCGGCGAAACCGTTGGTCAGGCGCAGCGTATCGCGCAAAGTGCCGGACACCGCGGGCTCGGAGGAAAGATCCGGCGCGTCCGCCGATGCGCCCGATTCGGGATGAACCAGGAAGGTCGCGCGGCCATCGGCGGCGGCGCGCAGGACTTCGATGCCGCGCTCGGCGCCCTGCCAATCCTGGACGACAACGTATTCCAATTCTTCGTGCAGAAATTCTTCGGAGGCGCGCTCCCATTCGGGATTCGTCACTTCGACGAAATCGGCCAGCACGCCCAGCGGCCGGAAGCCTTCGGTGGGGCGGTCGAACAGGCGCTTTACCGATTCGGTGGTGTAGGCGCGGTGCGACAAGATGCCTTCGAGCGATTCCTTGCGGGCCTTCTGCTTGGAGAGCGAATCGCGCAGGGCGTTCAATTTCTGGCGCGTCTCGACGGTGCGCTGCTGGCGGTCTTTCGATTCTTCTTCCACGCGGCGGCGGCGATCCGTCAGGGATTCGAGTTCCATTGCCGCGCGGAAAGCCGCGAGGACAGCTCGGCTCGGCTTAGATCCAGGCGGGCGATGTCTGCCGCGCCGCTCCCTCCTCTTCTTTGCGGGCGCGGGCGGTATCGCGTTCCATCGCGGCCAGATATTCGTCGGCCTGCGCCAGTTGATTGCGCAGCGCGGACGCTTCACTCAACAGCCGCAATACCTGCTGGCGGGCGGATTCGAGCGACCGTTCGCGTTCGCGAAGATGATTCTGGAGGGCGTCGCGCTCTTGCGACTTGGTTTCCAGGCGCTCGCGGGCGGCGGCGGCATCGCGTTCGATGGCGGCGATGGATTCCTGGTGCGCGGCGAGCTCGGCGGATTCACGCTGCTGGCGCTCGTCGAGAGTTCGCGTTTCCACCTCACCCGCGGTCATGCGCTCCTCGATGGCGCCGATTTGCTTGGCTTGCAGCGCCAGACGGCTGCGCGTGCGCTCGGCTTCCAGATTCAGCTCGGCAACGCGGGCGCGCGATTCGGTGAGCGCGGCGTCAACCTGATAGCAGGATTCCTGCGTGCGCGTGTATTCCTGCTCCTTGCTCTGGACCTCGGCCGAAAGGTTCTGGAAATTCGTCTGCGCGAGATTCAGGTCGAGCGCGAGTTTGGCGGCGTCGCTCTCCAGCATGCGGAAGCGGCCCGCGACCGCGCGCCGCAGATGGCCCAGCATATCGGCTGCGCAGCTCTTCATAGCGCTTGGCCTTGGAGGCCTGGCGCTTGAGCGAATTCGCCTGGCGTCCCACTTCTTCGAGAATGTCGAACACGCGCGACAGGTTTTGTTTGGCGCTTTCGAGCTTCGCCTCGGCCAGGCGCTTGCGGGTTTTGTATTTGCCGATGCCAGCGGCTTCTTCGATCACGGCGCGGCGGTCGGCCGGCTTGTTGGAAAGAATCTGGCCGATGCGTCCCTGCTCGATGATGGCGTAGCTCTCGGGCCCGAGTCCGGTACCCATGAAGAGTTCCTGAATGTCGCGCAGGCGCGCGGCTTTGCCGTCGATCAAATATTCGCTTTCGCCCGAGCGGTAGAGGCGGCGCGTGATGGTGATTTCGGAAGGCTTGTGCGGCGGCGTGACCGTTCGCCATTGGCATGGCCATTCGCGTGACCGTTCTGCGCGAGATCCGGAACTCGATGCGCTGCAGCCGGGTCCGCACATGGTCAGCGTGACCTGCGCCATCCCCAGGGGCTTGCGATCGCGAGTGCCGGCGAAAATGACATCTTCCATGCGGGAGCCGCGCAGGCTCTTGGCGCTCTGTTCGCCCAGCACCCAACTGATGGCATCGCTCAGGTTGGATTTTCCGCAGCCGTTAGGACCCACGACCGCAGTTACGCCGGAGCCGTGGAAGCGCATTTCGGTGCGATCGTAGAACGACTTAAAGCCTTGGATATCGACGCGTTTAAGCTGGAGCAAAACCTAGCCCTCCATTTATTAGAGACGCATCTCGGGGGGACAACCCAATCCTAAACTGAATCGGCGGGAAAGTAAAGGACTATGGCTACCGCACCTTGGGGCTGAATCAGAAAGGCCGCTATATCTTGGGGTCGGAGTTGCCCCCAGACATGAGACTTGGGATCTTTAGCCGTTTTCAAACCATGATCCATTATCCCACCCCGGTGACGCCATCGCCCATTTGTGATAGGTTCCAGTGGGAGGATTCAGCTATGTGGACTTGGCTGGTTCGCTTGTGGCGTTCCATGACGGATTGGAAGCGGCGCCCTGAGGTTCGCCCGTATTACCGTTCCAATCTGCACGGCCGCCGCTGAGGGACGCGGTTCGCGCTCACCACTCCGAATAGGGAGGGCCTTCCAGGCTCTTCAGGTCGGACCCGCTACGCACGTCGTAAATGCCCGGCTGGGTTTGGTCTACCGTGGAGACTGAGTCCTCCATGATGACGCGCCAGGTATCGCTGCTGCCTGTCATGGGGTCGAGCGGAACGCCGCGCAGATAGCCCTGGTCTACCAGATCCTGCAGCGTCTGCGGGGCCTTCTGTTTGTCGAAGGTGTACTCGTCGATCACCGTCCGCAGAGTGAACAGATTGTTCTTGAGCAGACTCTCTTTGGTGCGCACCAGCGACTTCTGGTACATCGGAACGGCGGTCGCGAGCAGAATCGAGATGATCGCCATAACAATGATCAGCTCGATCAGTGTGTAGCCACGCGAGTTGTGCCCTCGCCCGATGTCTTCGGCGTTCGCGCTCATCTGCGCTTTCGCGTCACCACTCCGCATAGGCCGTTCCGTCGCGCGCGCGGTCGGTGCTCTTGGTGTAGACGTCGAAAATGTTCTGCCGTCCCCAGCTCTGCGAGGCGGGATCATCCTGCATGCTGCGGAAACCCCAGTCGTAAGAATTGGTCATGGGATCGAGCGGCACCCGCCGCAGGAACCTGATCTTCTTGCCTTGCGCGTCCTGCAACAGTTTGACGCCCTTGACCAGTTGGTCCATAGTCTCCGGATAACCTTCGGTGCCCAGCTTAACTTCGATCTTGCCCGCCAGCGACGCGTCTTTATAATCGTCGATGGCCTTGCGGATTTCGCGCAGCGCGTAGGTCAGTTGCCGTTCCTTATCGCGCCGGACTTTGTAGCGCGCCAGGGGCACCGCCATGGTGGTCAGCAGCGCCATAATCGTGAATGCGACAATCAACTCCACCAGCGTCAGGCCGCGCTGGTTGTGGCGCGTGTTGCCACGCCCACGCCGGGCCGGCGGGAGCGGGTTGGCGCGGTCTGATTGAGGATTGGGGTTCACGGCTATTGAATTTTCACTCCCAACGCTGCAGTGCTCGCGGCGATTGGCTGCGATTGCGAGTCCTTCAGCGCCGCCTCCTCGATCGTTACCGGAGCCTGTCCCGAACCGATCGCCGTGAAGGTGAGCACTGCCAGCGTGCCCGGACCGTTCACGGCCGGCGCGCCCGGCAGCCGCTGAATGGTGATCGACGCCTCACCGGCATCATTCTGAATATCCTTGGTGGAGGTAGAGCCGCCTCCCCCCCGCGAAAAAATGTCGCCGGGCGCGATATCCTCTAGCCGCAGCAGAGCAGGATCGTATTTAATGCGCAGCGGAGCGAGAGAGCTCAGCGCGGCGCCGTTTTCCACTTGAACATTTACCTTCACAGTGGCTCCATCGGCAGCCTGCAAAGTAGAGGGACTAAAGCTCACGCGCGCGGCGGGACCGGGGGCCGCTGCCGAGGCTTTCGCCGGAGTTGCCGCTGGACCTGCCGCCGGACCTGCCGCCGGACCTGCCGCCGGAGTTGCCGCCGGAGTTGCCGCCGGAGTTGCCGCCGGAGCTGCCGCCGGAGCTGCCACCGGAGTTGCGGCCGGGAGCATCGGCATCGGCGTTGCCCTTGCAGGAACCGGCGCTGCCGCCGCGGGCGACGAACCCGGCGGAGACACGCGAACCGTTCCAGGCACGATTGGGAGACTCTCCGCTGGGGGGGCAGCTGCCGGTGCAGCCGCACCCGCCACGGCTGGCCGCGCTCCCGTTGGATCCAGAATCGACCCGGACATCTCCTCGTCCTTTGGGGCGTAATTGATCTTCACCACCTGATCGGTCCCCGCGTAAATGCCGCGCAGGTTCTCGGCCGTGTAACCCGGCGTACGTACGATGTGCGGGACCAGGGCGATCATCAGTTCCGCGCGAACCTTGTCAGTGTGATCGCTTCCGAATAACGTGTGGCCCAGCACCGGGATGTTCACCAGGCCCGGAATCCCATTCACCAGATTGGTGTCCTGCGACTGGCTCAAACCGCCCAAAATATTGACCTCGCCCTCGCGCAAGCGGATATCGGCGACGTTGGCGCTCTGCTGAATGATAGGCTGCGAAATTCCGCCGATATTGATGTACTGCTGCACGCTCGAGACGGTGACTTCGATGTGGAGCGTTACTTCCTCGGTCGAATGTACCTGCGGCGTCATATCGATGGTGACGCCTACGTCGGCGTAGTTGAATTGCGTCGATACCAGGGGGCTGACGCCTGCTCCCACTCCACCGAGGGTGGATCCGAAGCTGCCCGTCGCGTAGGGGATGCGGCTGCCGATCTTCAGCGTTACCTTCTGGCCATCGGACGCACGCACCTGCGGCTGGTTCAGCACTCTGGTGCGGCTATCGCTCAGCATGGCTTGCAGCAGCCCGCCCGGCAGCGTCGTCGAAAAGTCCCCGGTGGAGATGCGCCCCAGTTGGGCCAGCGTGACGGTGTTGCCGGTAGTGGTTGGCGTGGGAGTCCCGTTCGAGCCGGTCGTGGTGGTAGTGGTAGTTCCAGCAGGCGCAAAATTGATAGGAATGTTTAACCCGGCCGTTCCGGCGGAGGCGATGGTCGCCGCCAAATCCCGCGTGCGCTCGCTGTTCACCTGCATGACCATTACATCCACCACCACTTCGGACTTCGGCTTGTCCAGATCATGCACCAGCTTTTCGGCCAGTGCGACTTTATCCACCGTATCGCGCACAATCATGGCTCGCTGCGCATTGTAGGTGAACACCCGTCGAATTTCCGCCACCGTGCGAATGGCCGTCGCGATCTCCTGGAACTCCTGCACCGTAGTTGCATTGGTCACGTAGAACACCTTCACCACGTCGTCTTCATAATCGCGGCGTTTGTTGACACTGTCTTCGGCCACGAATATGGTGTTGGGCGTGATCGCCTTCCAGAAGGTGTGGGTCAGCGTCGCCAGGTAATCGAAGGCCTGGTCGGCGGTGGCGTTGCTCAGGTCCACGTTGAAATTACGCGTGGGGGCTTGGTATTGAGAATCGAACACCACGTTGACGCCGGCGAGTTTCGCCACCGTCTCATACAGCACCTTGGGCGGCTGGTTGTTCATCTTCAAGACCGGAATCACGGCGGTCATGGGTTTGAGCTCCGGCGGTCCCAGCATCGAATCCACACGCTCATCGGACCGGCGCCGGCTTAGTTCAGCGGGAGTCAGGCCCCGTTCATCGGCTTTCGCGGCGGTCTTGGCAGGAGCCCGCAGCATCTCCTGAATGCGCTTGATCTCCTGCAGCGCGATGGCCGAGGACGGATCGGCGATGAGCGCTCTTTGGAATTCCTGGACGGCATCCTCCAGTTTGCCCTCGGTACGCAGCTTTTGGCCGGCCTTGACGTGCACTTGCCCGGCTTCAAAACGGGCTTTGCGCATGGGCACCAGATAGGCGATATCGCCAGGGTCGGTATCGACCGCCTGTTCGTACAACTCGAGCGCCTTGTCCCAATCTCCCCGCGCCTCGGCCGCCTGGCCCTCCTTGAGAAGCTTCTCCCCTTTGCGGGTTTTGGCCTCGACGCCAGAGACCAAGAGGATGAAAATCGTCAGAAAAATGGCGACTAAGTGTTTTGGCTTCATTATCTTACCGGCGAACCGTCATTACCGGCATGCTACACTGGAACTTCGGCATCACTAATTATGACGCCGTTCGGGTCCATCTGTGGAAGAAAAATTCAAAATCCTGAGCGATAACCGGTCGGCCGGCCACAACTATATGTTGTCGGACCGCATCGAGGCTGGACTAGTACTTAGCGGCACCGAGGTCAAATCGGCCCGCGACGGCAAGATCCAGCTCAAGGACGCCTACGGCGAAGTCAGCGGCAATGAGGCTTGGCTGTGCAACGCGCACATCGGGCAGTACTCCCACGGCAACATCATGAATCACGAGCCGGTCCGCAAGCGCAAGCTGCTGCTACATCGCCAGGAAATTCTAAAAATGCAGCGCACGATCCGCGAAAAAGGACTCACGCTGGTTCCGACCAAGCTATATTTGAAACACGGCCTGATTAAGGTGGAGTTGGCCGTCGGCAGGGCAAGAAGCTCCACGACAAGCGCGAAAGCGAGCGCGAGCGCGAGATGAAGGACGAGGCCCGCGCAGGCGTGCGCCGCAGCGCCAAAGAAATGACTGGCAGAGAAAGCGTAAAGAATAAGAGACTCATGGAAACCAAGCTCATATATCAAGCATTAAATGAAGTCGAAGCCGACGCCGTGGCAGTAGTGCTGTTTGAGGATGGCGAAGGCCTGCCGCAAGCCAAAACCTGGCTCGACGAAATGCGCACGTCCGGCGAGTTCACCGGAAAGCCGGGCGAGATGGCGACGCTGCACCAGCCGCAAGGCCTCAAGGCCAAGCGCCTGATCGCCGTCGGCGGCGGCAAAAAAGATAAGTTCGATGCCGCGGTGCTGCGCAAGGCCGTCGGGACGGTGGTTCGAGCCGTCAAGCAAAAGGGTGTGAAGAAACTGGCGTGGATGTTATCCGGCGACAACGACACGATTACCGCCGAAGCCGCCGTTGAAGGTGCGATCCTGGGCAACTACGAGCCGATCATGAACAAGCCGTCGAGCGAAGCCAAGCCGCTCGAATCGTTTGCGCTGGTGGCGCCCGCGCATTTAGCCGAACTCGAAGCGGGATTGCAGCGCGGCGTGATCCTCGCCGAAGCGCAAAATTTCGCGCGCGATCTCGGCAACCAGCCCGCCAACCTCATGACGCCGACCATCATCGCGCAACAGGCGCAGCAAATGGCCCGCGACTTCCACCTCGATATCGAAGTGCTCGATCGCGAGCGCATGAAACAGCTCGGCATGGGCTCCTTGCTCGGTGTCGCGCAAGGCAGCGACGAGCCGCCCGTCATGATCATCCTGAAGTATCAGCCCGCCGGAGCAAAGAGCGACGGGAAAGCCGGCGACCACCTGGCGCTGATCGGCAAGGGCGTCACCTTCGACAGCGGCGGCATCTCCATCAAGCCCGCCCAGGACATGGAAAAGATGAAGTACGACATGTGCGGCGCCGCCGCCGTGATCGGAGCCATGCGCGCCATCGCGCAGTTGAAGCCCAATGTCCCCGTCACCGGCATCGTGCCATCGGTCGAGAATATGGTCAGCGGCCGCGCCCAGCGCCCCGGCGACATCGTCAAATCCCTTTCCGGCAAGACCATTGAAGTGTTGAATACCGACGCCGAGGGCCGCCTGATCCTGAACGACGCGATCACCTACGCGAAGCGGCTCGGCTGCACGCATCTGGTCGACGCCGCCACGCTCACCGGCGCCATCGTCGTCGCGCTGGGCCACGTCCACACCGGAGCCTTCACCAATAACCAGGAAATGCTGGCCCGCGTCCTCGCCGCCGCCAAAGAAGAAGGCGAAAACATGTGGCCGATGCCGCTCGATGACGACTACCGCGAGTTGCTCAAGAGCGCCTTCGCCGACCTCGCCAACATCGGGCCGCGCTGGGGCGGCGCCATCACCGCCGCCTGGTTCCTGCGCGAGTTCGCCGAAGACACGCCGTGGGTGCACCTGGATATCGCCGGCACCGGATGGCTGGATGAATCCGCGCCCAACCTCGCCAAAGGACCCACCGGCGTCTGCGTCCGCACCTTCGCGCAGCTCGCCGCCAAGTGGGCATGATCTTATGAGACTGAAGCCATGAATATTCTCGCAGTCGGCGCGCACCCCGATGACATCGAGTTCGGCTGCGCCCACGCCCTGATTCAGGAAGTTCGCAAGGGCAACCATGTCAAGCTGCTGGTGCTCTCGCGCGGCGAGGCCGGATCCAACGGCACTCCGGAGGCGCGCGAATCCGAAGCTCGCGCCGCCGCGAAGCTCATCGGCGCCGACATCGACTTCCTGGATTTCGGAGGCGACTGCCACCTCCTCCGCTCCCCCGAAAACGCTTTCAAGCTGGCCGTCGAGATCCGCAAAGCGCAGCCCGCCATCGTGCTCGCGCCGCACACCGGCGAGAATCAGCATCCCGACCATGCCATCGTCGGCCAACTGGTCCGCGACGCCTGCCGCTTTGCGCGCTACGGCGGCCTGGAATTCCTCAAAGGATTTTCGCTAAAGGGCACCGCGGCGCACACCATTTCCGCGCTGTATTTCTACACCATTACCAAAGAATTCGGGCCGCCCGACATCGTCATCGACGTCAGCGAGATCGTGAAAGATTGGGAAGCCGCCATGCTCTGCCACGCCGGCCAGATGCAAACCCGCGGCTATGTCGATCTGCGCCTCTCCGCCGCGCGCCACCTGGGCTTGTCGATTGGCGTCGAATACGCCGCAGGATTTTATGTGAACGATCCGGTGCGCGTCGGCGCGTTGTCGGACCTCACGTTATCCTCGCGGCATTTCTAACCTGCGCAACGCGGGACCGGCGATTGGCAGTATCCTTGTACACATGAAACTTTGGCCCGTGTTGTTCCTCACTTTGCCCCTGCTGGCGCAAGAGACAATTTCACTCCCTCTTAAGAATCCTGTCGATCCCGCCGGCTCCCGCGGAGAAAATCGAGGAGCGCGGCAAAGGTGGCGTTATCGACCGTGCGATTACCAACGTCGTGCAGCCCACCATCACGGTGTATTTGCCGGCGAAGGATAAAGCCAACGGAACCGGCATCGTGATCTGCCCCGGCGGCGGATATCAGCATCTGGCCATCGACAAAGAAGGTCATGATATCGCGCGCTGGCTGAACAGCATCGGCATCGCGGCAGTGGTCCTGAAATACCGCTTGCCGGGCAGTATGCGCGGGAGCTCGCAAGGCGATATTCATGAAGTCGCGGACCGGATTCATGTTGCGCTGGAGGATGCCGAAGCGGCCATGCGGCTCATGCGCGAAAATGCATCCAAGTGGAACCTGAAGCCCGGCGCCATCGGGATGATGGGATTCTCGGCCGGAGGCCACCTGGCGGCGATGATGGGAATGATCGCGCCTCCCGATAGCCGTCCGGATTTCCTGGTGCTGGGTTATCCTGCGATACCCGCAGCGCTCAACGTCACCTCCGCAATGCCGCGAACATTCCTGGTGGCGGCCGATGACGATACCACCGTCAATGCCGCCGAAAATGCCGGACGTTTCTTCGCCGCGCTGCGCGCCGCCAAGGTCCCCGCGGAACTGCACATCTATTCGTCGGGCGGCCATGGGTTCGGAATTCAGAAGTCCGGCAAAACCTCGGCGGCCTGGACCGGCGCTCTGGTCGCGTGGCTCAAGGAAGCACAGCTCGATTAGCGGCCGTCGCTCCCGCCGACGCACCCTCTTTCGCAGGAACCCGGGGTTGCCCGACGGCGTCCACTTTAGCGGTGTCCACTGTGGGTAAGATTGCGCGGTTCGAGCAAGACGATGCGGTTTCGGACCTTCAGTATCAGGAACATGTAAATCCGCAGTGGGTGCGGCTGCTCGATGCGCTACAGATGAATGTGCGCTACCGGCGCTGCTCGGGCGTTGAATTGCACGCCGAGGATGGCCGGCGCTTCCTCGATTTTCTTTCCGGCTATTGCGTCCTTAATACGGGGCACAACCATCCTGCGATCGTGTCCGCCCTGCAGCGGGAATTAGGCCGCGAAGGTCCGGCCATGCTGCAGAGCCACGTGTCCGACCTGGCTGGCGAGTTGGCCCAGCGGCTTTGCAGCCTGGCGGGCGGGCGCCTCGATAAAGTGTTTTTCTGCAGCTCCGGGAGCGAGGGCGTGGAGGCCGCGATTAAATTCGCGCGCGCAAATACAGGACGGACGGGTTTGATTTACGCGAGCGGCGCTTTCCATGGGCTGACGTGCGGCGCGCTCTCCTTGATGGATGACGCCTTCTGGCGCGATGGATTCGGACCGCTGTTGCCGGACACCGAGGCCGTTCCCTTTGGCGACTTGCCGGCGCTTGAGGCCAAACTCCAGCACAGAGAGATCGCCGCATTTATCGTGGAACCAATACAGTCGGAAGCTGGAATTCGCCTGCCTCCGCCGGGATATCTGGAGGGCGCGCAAGCAGTGTGCCGCCGCTACGGAACGTTGTTTGTGCTGGACGAGGTGCAAACCGGCATGTTCCGCACGGGACGTTTCCTGGCCGCCCATCACTATGGCTTGGAGCCCGACATAGTGGTACTCGCCAAGGCCCTCAGCGGCGGACTGATTCCTTGCGGCGCGGTACTGATGTCGGACTCGATTTACGATTCCGTATATAGCTCTTTGAAACGGGCCATCGTCCACACCTCGACCTTTAGCGAAAACAATCTGGCGATGCGTGCGGGACTCGCTACGCTGGATATCCTGGAGCGCGAGCACCTCGGCGAACGCGCGGCCTCGCTAGGCGACTATTTGCGCGGACGGCTGCGCGAGGCGCTCGCGGGCTATGAAATGGTGGATGAGATTCGCGGGCTGGGATTGCTGAACGGGATTGCGTTCAAAGCGCCACGCAAGCTCCGCCTGCGCGTGCCCTTCGAGGGTTTCCGCAACATCCATCCCGCGATGTTCGGTCAGTTGGTGGTGATGCGGCTATTCCGCGACCACGGCATCCTCACGCAGATCTGCGGCAATCATTTTATGGTGCTCAAGGCGGCTCCGCCATTGGTAGTGGATGAGGAGCAGGCCGATGAGTTCGTGCGCGCGATGACCGCGGTGGCGGATCTGATGCACACCTCCGCAACCTTCTGGACCGAGGCTCTGGGCCTGGCGCGCCGAGTAGGGAACATCTAGCGCCGCGCGGGCTTCCTTTCACGCTTTATTTTCTATGACATCTATTCCCAAAAATACCGACGCATTTATTGTGGGTGGGGGCCCCATCGGGCTGGCGACCGCCATCGCGCTGCGCGAACGCGGCTTTAGCGTGACGGTGGCGGACCCTGCGCTGCCACCTATCGACAAAGCCTGCGGCGAAGGACTGATGCCGGATGCTCTGTCATCGCTTGCACGTCTGGGTATCGCGCTCCGTCCCGATACTTGTTTTCCGTTTCGAGGGATTCGTTTCCTGGGTCCATGCACCGCGGTCGATGCCAGTTTTCCTACCGGGACGGGCGTCGGGATACGCCGGACCCATCTACACCAAGCGCTGATCGATCGCGCTGAGGAAGCGGGAGCCACTTTGCTGTGGGGAAGTCCTGTGAAGGGTCTAACCGAAGCCGGCGTGCTTCTGGATAGCGGCCCGGTCGAATGCAAATGGGTGATCGGCGCCGACGGCGAGAAGTCGCGTGTTCGGGAATGGGCGGGATTGGAGGGCATGCGGCACACGTCACTTCGGTACGGGTTTCGCCGTCATTATCAAATTGCGCCGTGGGCCGATTGCGTCGAAATCTATTGGGGCTCGGGCTCACAGATCTATGTCACGCCGATCGGTCCCCGGGAAATCTGCGTGGCTGTGATCTCGCGCGATTCGCATTTGCGGTTGGAGCACGCACTGCCGCAGCACCGCGAGCTTTTCGAAAGACTAAAGGCCGTGCCCGTGACCACGCCGGAACGCGGCGCCGTGTCAGCTACCCGGCGGCTGGCGCGGGTCTCTCGCAACAATGTTGCGCTGGTTGGCGATGCCTCAGGGTCGGTAGACGCGATCACGGGCGAAGGGCTGCGGCTCGGTTTTGAGCAGGGCATGGCGCTGGCCAAAGCGTTGGAGGCCGGCGATCTGAGTGCGTATGCGGCGGCACATCGCCGGTTGGCGCGGCGTCCCGCTTTCATGGCCGCATTGATGTTATCGCTGGATCGTTCTGCGTGGCTGCGTCGGCGCGTGCTGCGCGCGCTTTCGGACAATCCGGGAATCTTCGCCACACAACTGGCAATGCACGTGGGTGGGGCCAGCAGCGCCGACTTTATCCGCCTATCGATGCTCCCGCTCGGCCGCCGTCTGCTATTCACATGAGGGAGTGTTTATGAAGCCGCGCCTCTTATTCTGCCTGCTCTGCACTCTTCCGCTGGCTGCCGCGGAGAGCACTGTCGAACTTGATCCCGGCCCGCACCACCATCAACTTCACCCTGGCGGATGTTCTGCATACAGTCCATGGCAGCTTCAAGCTGAAGCGCGGGTCCATCACGTTCGACTCCTTCACCGGCAAGGCTTCGGGAGACATTGTAGTGGATGTCGCCAGCGGGAACTCGGGCAGCGGGACGCGCGACAAGCGTATGCACAAGGAAATCCTGGAGAGTGCGCGCTACCCGGAAGCGGTTTTCACCGCGGACCGCGTCAGCGGCGAACTGGCGCCGCGCGGCGCATCCGAACTCGATGTTCACGGCGTGTTCCAGATCCATGGCGTGAATCATGAGATGACCTTTCATTTTCGCGCCGACGTCAACGGCAGCGAAGTGGCTTCCTCCACCGGCTTCACGATCCCCTACGTTCAGTGGGGCATGAAAAACCCGAGTAATTTTCTGCTCCGGGTCAGCGACAAAGTGGAAATGAACATCCAGGCCGCGGGCCGGCTGAGATAGACTCTATTTCTTGTCGCTATTTTTTTCTGGCGGCGCCGGCTCCATCAGCCCATGCTTCTCGCCCTCGTGGCACGCATCTTCCCATACCTCGTAATCCGGATCTTTGGTGTGGATACGAATCATCCGCGCCTGAATGGTCCACGGCCGCGTATACACGGTGGGGTCTTCGATGGTAACGCGGTATTCCATGGTTTTCGCGTCGAGGAAAGTGTACCGCTCCACCATGTGCAATTTGTCGCTCGCGAAATCGCCCTCGGTGGAGAAGCGCGACTTCGAATTGTTATTCATCACGTCGACGACCAGCGTATTGCCTTCCCAGTGGCCTCGCGAATCGCCCATCCATAGCTTGACGTTCTGGCTGGGATGCGGCCGTCCGTCCAGCGGGACGATGCGATACATGTGCGTCGTCTCGTAGGAGAACACCAAGTATCCGGGGGACTGCATGATCTCGTATGTCGACCACAGCGGCGACCGCAATGGTCCGTTCGGCAAGCAGCGCGCCTGTGGATCGATATGCCTCTGCGCCGTCGGATTATCGATGTTGGCTTGAATCTCCTGCTGCTTGGCGCGCGCCCACGGCTGATACGGCACCTGCCCGTCCGGCGGATCGACGATCCGTGTGGGCTTGGTCGGCGGCTTCTTGCCGGCACTTCTCGAGCAACTGCTCTTTGCAGCCGGATGCCGCCTTTCTCGGGGATTCAACAGCGAATAAGTTCCGCTCACTTCCGCCGACCAGAAACCTTGCACGTCCGGCTGTCCGTCGGGTAATCGCGACGGTACCCACGGCGTCGCCGTCTTCGCGTCTGCCGCGGACTCTTCGTCAGCGATGGCCTTGTCTACCGCCGCATTCTGCGCCCGCGCTGCCGCCACCACTGCCACCACCGCAAATGCGCCGGCCAAGACTGTTGCAAGTAGAGATCGTGTATTCACGTTGGCCTCAATTACGGATAATACGGCTCATATTCGAAGCCGTAGCATTCGTGCTCCAGCAATTGAAAATTCTTTTCCTTGTGACGGTAGAGGATCATGCTCATCTTCCACGGCCGCGTGAAAACCTTCGGGTCCTCAACGCTGACTTCATAGTTGATGTGATCCGCATCCGCCGGCGTATACCGCTCCACCACGTGCAACTCATCGCTATGGAAGTCCCCTGCCCGGTCGAACCACGTCAGATCGTTGAAGTCCGTCACGTCCACCACCAGGGTGTCTCCCTGCCACTGCGCCCGCGAATCGCCCAGCCACCAGTCGATATGCCCGTCCGGATGCTTGCTCCCATTCGCGAAGATATGCCGGACCGCGTGCGCATATTGATAGAAGATGGTGACCTGCTTTGGCGTTTGAAAAATCTGAAACGGCAGCGGCGTATAGGTGATCCGCGGCACGCCCGGCAAGTAGCACTTCGCGAGCGGATCGGCGGTCGCGCGCTTTTCGAAATTCTCTTTTTTCTTCGCCGCCGCCCAAGGCTGATACGGAATCTGATCGCCTTCGACCACGCCCAGCCCCGCCGGCGCATCCGGTCTCGCCTGGTGATCCTGGATATCCCACTCCGCGGTATTCATCACCTGCCAGATCCCCGACAGATCCGGCCGCCCCTCCGCCGTTCGCGGAATCGCCGATTGCCCAGCCGCAATCGCGCACGTAACGCCAGCCGCCACAAACGCCAACGCGAAATGACACGGCAACGTTCTCACTGCCGCTCTATTCCGTCGGCTGGCCGCTTGCCGACGACCCCGTGTACAGACTTCGCCCATCCGGCAGCGTGACGCTGGTCCCGGTCTATGTTTCGCCCTCCGTCCTTGGCGCGGTATCCCTTCACCGTCACCTCAACGCCCACCGGGAAATCCGACTTGCGCAATCCCCGCCGGAGCAAGGTGTTTGGCGCGCCGAATTCCACCGCCCAGTTGACCACCTTGCCGTCATCGTCCCTTCGCATCCATGTAAATCCAGCCGTGCGGATTCACCCATTCGAGCTTGGTAAGCGTTCCCTTGATGGTCATCGGTTTGTCGATATCGAATTCGGCGGAGAATGCATGATGGCCGAAGGCCGGCAGTGCGCAAAGCACCAGACCCATACCGAAAAGGCGCTTCATATTTACCGCACCACCTGCGCGGTAACCGGATGTGTTTCGGGCGAAGCCAGCGCCAGGGCCATGGTCGCCCAACTGGTGCCGCAGGCCGAGATCCACTGATCCTCGCCGTGCGGGAAGCCGACATCGAAATACGGCTGCACCGCCTGCGAATGCGTCTTGATGTACCACGAGCCGTCTTCGAGCTGCGTGGACAGCAATATTTAACGCCGCGCTGATAGGCGGAATCCGTCACCGGCAAACCAGCTTCGTGCAGCGCCACCATGGCCTCGCCGGTCGCGTAAGCCGTGCTGTTCATGGTGGCAATGTCGGACCACCCGCCATCGGCGCGCTGCGTGGCCAGCAGTTCCTTCATCGCCTGCTGAAGAGCGCGCTTGTCCGCACTCGGCCCAAGCCAGGCCGAACACTTTATAGGTGCGATCTTCGTTGGTTTTCGACGGCGCCTCCACCAGCCATGCCCCCGCCATTTGAATCGCTTTGTCGTACTCGGCGCGGCTGGTGACGGGCGCGTAAAACTGCAAGGCTCGCATCGATAGCGCCGTATTCGAGATTTCCGCGCCGCACAGCGGAGCGCGCGATCCGCCGCAACCGTATCCCCAGTGGCCGTCGGGGAATTGCTTCATTGCGATGTAGCGAGCGACCGCATCGGTGACCAGATCCGCCGGGTAGTGCTCGGCGTGCAGCCCAACCAGCGAGTAAGCGACGCCGCCCGGCGCGTTGCCCTGATACAGCCGGTCGCGCCATAGTTCGAAGAACTGCGCCACGCCGCTCACTTCTTTGGCCGCCATCTGCTCGTCCACTTTAAATCCGGCTTTGCGGACGGTCGAAAGCGTCATGTCGGTTAACGCTTCGTTATGGCAGGACACACAGCCCGACTGCTGCAAAAAGCTGATGTCTGCGCGCTGCAGGCGAGGGACGGCGCGTTCGACGGCGCTCTGAATGGTATTCGCTTTTTGAAATTTCAGGGCTGGATCGGCGATCGGCTCCGGCTTGGCGCCGGACTTGAGCAGAAGATCGACAATCGGCGTATCGCCGTGCAGCTTGGCCAAATACAGCGGCGTATTGCCGTAAATGTTCTTGGCGTTGACGTCGGCTCCCTGATCGATCAGCAACTTGACGGTGTTCAAGGGAAGCAAATCGGAATTGGCGGCGAACAGCAGCGGCGTGCGGCCCTCAACGTCGGCCGCCTTCACGTTTGCGCCATGCTCGATGGCAAACTTGATCCCGTCGTAATGCTCACTGTGGATGGAGAGATCGACCAGCGCGGTGCTATAGGCCTTGGCATCGAAACTCTTCTCCACCAGCTCAATGCATTTCTTGCAATTCGTTTCGATCGAGGCCGCCAACGTATCCTCACCCGCGGCTTTGGGGTGCGCGCCATGGTCGATCAGAAGTTGCATGACCTCTGCATCCCCGGCTGCGGCGGCCTGATGGAGTGCGGCGGTATCGGTGGGGCCAGCCGGATCCGGATTCGCGCCGTGTTCCAGCAGAAATTTCACGATGGGCGCAGCTCCGGCCTTGGTTGCCGCGATGGCCAGCGCTGAACTGCCGTCGTTGGAGCGGGCATTCACTTGAGCGCCATGCGCCACCAGAACCTTCGTCTTTTCGAGATCGTTCGCCGCCCACATCAGAGCGGTGGCGTTCGAGTCATTGCGCTGATTCGGGTCGGCACCCTTGTCGAGCAGCTGGCTGACAGTCGCGGCATCGGAGTAGAGAGCCGCGAACATGAAGGGCGTCGAGCCGTTCGGACCGCGCAGGTTGAGAGACTTCGAGTCATCCGCGACGAATTTATTGAAAGTCGCGGCATCGCCGGTTCGCAGTGCCATGACCATGCGCACAGCCTTCGCATCGGCAGGAGGCGGATCGACGTCGTTAGCCAAAGCGTCTGGCCACTCCGCGCCCTGATCGATCCAGCTCTTGAACACCGCCACTTGTTCCGGACTCAAAGCTCCGGTCGGCGGCATTTGCTTTCCGAACTGGTTGCCGCTCAGACGCAGGTAGAGCCGGCTGGAGGCCGAGCTGCCGGGCACGATCACCGAGCGCGTGCCTCCCCGCATGGCCGTGCTCCGGCGATCCAGCCGGAAGTTGTTCATCTGCACCTTGGGGCCGTGACAGGTGATGCAGTTTTGCCGGATCAACGGCAGGACATCGCGGCCGAAATCGACTTTCGAGTCTGTCTCGGCGGCAGCGGTTGCCGCGAAGAGGCACGCACCGAGAACGACGCTCGCGGAATAGCGGATCAGCATGGTCCCTCCTAAATGGAAGCTACCTGGCCAGAACACAAAAACCGTGTCCTGTATCAGGTTTATTCTACATCCGCTAGGGGTGGAACGCTCTGGGCTGGATTCCTGTCGCCCGCCGCTAGTGTCCCGAGTCAGAAGTTAGTATAAATAATAGGAACCTGCTTGTTATGCTGGGAATCCAACCAGCATGGGTCGACCAACCAAGCCAATCGTGGTGAGTGAAGAGGATCGCGTCAAGCTGCAGGAGTGGGCCCGGCGGCCTAAAACTGCGCAGCGTTTATCGATGCGGGCACGCATTATATTGGGTTGCGCCGACGGGATGGAGAACCGACAGGTGGCTCGTCAACTGCGCATCACCGATCAAACGGTGTGCAAGTGGCGGGAGCGATTTCGCTCCAGCGGTCTGGAGGGATTGGCCGATGAACCTCGGCCAGGCACTCCGCGCAAGATTTCGGATGCGCAAGTGGAGGCGCTTATCACGCGTACATTAGAAACGACGCCTTCGCAGGGCACGCACTGGTCGACACGAACCATGGCACAGGCGACAGGAATGTCGCAGTCCGCAATATCCCGCATCTGGCGGGCGTTCTCGTTGCAGCCGCACCGGGTGGAGACCTTCAAGCTGTCCACCGATCCGTTCTTCGTCGAGAAGGTTCGGGACATCGTGGGCTTGTATTTGAACCCGCCGGAACGGGCTCTGGTGCTGTGTGTGGATGAAAAGAGCCAAGTCCAGGCCCTGGATCGAACGCGTCCTGTACTGCCGTTACGGCCCGGCCTGCCCGCTCGTCAAACTTACGATTACATCCGTAACGGAACCACTTCACTGTTCGCCGCTCTCGATGTAGCTACCGGGAAAGTAATTGGGTCTTGTCACCGCCATCAGGAGTTCCTCCGCTTTTTGGAACGAATCGACGAAGCTGTCCCTGACCAACTCGATATTCACCTGGTGATGGATAACTACGGCACTCACAAGATGCCCAAAGTGAAGCGCTGGTTTGCACGTCATCCCCGCTATCATGTGCACTTCACCCCAACCAGCGCCAGTTGGCTCAATCAAGTCCAACGATTCTTCGGCCTGCTTACCGACAGGCGTATCCGGCGCGGCACCTTCGGCAGCGTTCGCGAGTTAGAGGCCGCCATCCGCGACTATCTCCTCCTCCACAATCAAAACCCTCAGCCCTTCGCCTGGACCGCCGACGCCGACTCCATCCTCAAAAAGATCGCCCGCTTTTGCATGCGGACTTCTGACTCAGTACACTAGCATTATGATGATAAAGTCGTTACGTTGGAGGTTCAGGGAAATGAAGATGGCTATGATTGCTGCCGCTGCGTGTATGGCGGCTATTCCTGCGCTGGCGCATCACTCCTTCGCGGCGGAGTTCGATGGCAAAAAGTCCGTCAAACTCGAAGGCACGATAACCAAAGTGGAGTGGACCAACCCTCACATCTGGATGTATCTCGATGTGAAGGACGACTCCGGCAACGTGGTGAAGTGGCAGTGTGAAGGCGGTGCGCCCAACACGCTCACCAGGGCCGGCTGGAGCAAGGATTCGCTCAAGGCAGGCGACCAGGTTTCGCTCGATGGCTGGCTCGCCAAAGATGGCTCGAAGACGTGCAACACGCGTTCCGTGAAGATGCCCGACGGCAAGAGCGTCTTTGCGGGCTCTTCTAATAACGACTACAAGTAGAAACGTCTCTGAGGATTCTTCCAATGGGCTCGCGCTACCGCTCTTCGATTTTCTCTTATCGCTGCCTTGCTCGCATTGGCGCTGCCTGCGCTTCCCGCATTCGCGCAAAGCGACGGCTTCAAACCTCCGGTGGGCCCGGTCCCGCGGATGGCCGACGGCAAACCCGACCTTAGCGGCGTGTGGGACCATCCCTTCGTCGGCGACATGACCAAGAGCGGTCGCGACCAAGTCGGCGCCGGGGAACTTCCGTTTACGGCCTGGGGCCTCGCCGAGTGGAAGAACTACAACGCCGAAGACGGCGATGCCACGGGAGCCTGCCTGCCTCACGGCTTGGTCCGTTCCATCAACGCACCGTTTCCCGTTCAGCTGGTGCAGAACGACAAGTACGTCTCTTTCGATTTTGAAACCGATAACTGGTTTCAGGTGGTTCCCATCGACGGGCGTCCGCACCGCAAGCAGATTCCTACCTGGGCGGGCGACTCCGTCGGGCATTGGGAAGGCGACACGCTGGTTATCGATACCGTGAATTTCAACGGCAAGACCAAGGTGGATTCGGCGGGCCATCCGCAAAGCGACCAGTTGCATGTCACGCAGCGCTGGACGCGCAAGGATCTGGGCCATCTGGCGCTTGAGATCACGATTGACGATCCCAAGACTTATACCAAGCCGTGGAAAAATACCCGCATCTTCACGCTGCGGCCGGATTGGGAAATCATGGAGTTCTCCTGCGAGGAGAATAACAAGAGCCTGTGGGAAGGCCGGATTAAGGCGCCCAAGAACTAAGTTCCGCTGCCGAGTCTACGGACGCTTTGGCGCCAGCCGCGGCTTTCTCCTGGGCACGCACGCCTTTGAGCACATCCGGCAAACCGTAGTTGCCCTCATGGCAGGCGTATTCATAGATCGGGCCGGGCGCGGCCGACATCGTATACTCGCCTTTCCACGGCCTGACATAGGCTGTCGGATCGTCAACATCGAATTGGTAAAGGATGGTATCGGCGTCCAGTCGGCGGAAGCGCTCGACGACGTGCATGTTCTCGTCGGCAAAAGGTCCGGTGGTGACTTGATAGGGAAGCTGAAAATAAAACTGGCTCTTCTCGATGAAGTTCGTCGTGTCGACCACCAGTGTGTCGCCTTCCCAATGGCCAATCGAGTCGCCGTACCACAGGCGCACGCTGGAAGGGAGATGCTTGCGGCGGTCCAAAGGAATGATGCGCGTGTCATGCACCATCTCGACGTAGATCGCCACGTAATCCTTGGTCTGTACGATGCGGTAGTTACTGTTGTAGGTGTAAGGAAGCATCGGCGGCGCCCCGGTCGAAAACATGAGGCACTGATCGCCGAGCCCCAGGTCTTCCGGTCCATCGGGATGAAAAATCCTGTCGATCTTCTGCTGTCGAGCGGCCGCCGCCGCGGGTGTCAGCGCCGGTATTTTCCCATCCGGCGGATCGATGACGATGGAGGTTCGGAGGGTCTTGACCGGCTTGGCTCCCAATCTCCCAAAAGGCGTCGTTGTAAGTGCCGGGGACACCTGGATCTCCCGGTCTTGTCGTCTTTCCTGTTGCGCGCCTGCATGGTTTTTTCCCAGTCGCGCGCCTCTTGCTCGGTGAAGAATTCCTTCCCCTTGAGTTCATCGGGCCGTTCCACGGGTGTGCCGGTGGCGCTGTTCCAGATTCCTTGCAGATCCGGCTGGCCGTCCGGCGTGCGCGGTGCAGTCCACGCCTTCTTCGCCGCGGAGGGCGAGGTTTTGGCTGCGGTTTGCGCGGACGCTGCGCCAATCGCAGCGATCATCAACGCGGCAAGCGAAACCAAAATGCGAAATCTCATAAGACTCCTTCGCCGCGCGCTACTTCGACTCCGCGGGCGTCTTGCGGTACTGGCCGTACAGAAGTTCTTCGACGAACTGCGCGCAGCGGAATTCCATTAGCCTGGCGTCTTTCTCCACGTGGCGGTAAAGCGGCATCCCGATCTTCCACGGGCGCGAATAAACCTTCGGGTCTTCGATGGTCGCTTCGTACTGGAGCACGTCGTGGCTGACTGGCGTGTACCTCTCGACGACGTGCAACGCGTCGCTGTGGAAATCCCCTGCCCGGTCGAACCAAGTTTGATCGAGGAGTCCGGTCACATCCACCACTAGAGTGTCGCCCTCCCAATGTCCTACCGACTGCCCCATCCAGGAATCGATCGGAGCCGGCGGCATATTCTCCATGAAAATCGTCCTCGCGCTGGCCGCGAATTCATAGGAGATCTGGATCACTTTCTGGCTCTGCAGAATTTGAAAGGGAAACGGCAAATAGGTGGCCCGCGGCACTCCCGGCATGTAACACTTTATTTCCGGATCGTCCGTAAAACGCTTTTCGTAGTTGGCTTTTTTCTGCGCCAGCGCCGCCGGCAAATAAGGAATCTCGCCGCCCTCAATGACGCCGATGCCCCCAGGTTCCGCGCCTTGCGCGCCCAGCGCAACCACGTGGCCGGCCTGCGCCGCGTGCGCCTGAAGATCCCAGTTGGCGGTATTGAGCGCCTGCCAGATTCCGCTCAGATCCGGCCTGCCATCTTTGGTCCGCGGGACTTGATAAGCGGAGGACTGCGCCGCGGCCGGGACCGGCAAAGAGCAAGCGCCATTGTCGCGGCGGCAACCCCGATGATCGTGTCGCAAAATCGTTTCAAGATCAAGCTTCAATTTTCGCAAAAATCTTGGGGAGTGATCGGCACCCCGCCTATGCGGTGCGCCGTGGCGGTTCGAGAGCGCAGTATGAATCTTTGACGGTTTCTGACCGCTGCCGGTCAAGATGACTAGGGATGGTCGCAAAGAACTTCAGGCTCGCAGGCTACTCGTCGAGCGTCCGCGCGCTTCCTACATCTCAGGGATCGTCTCTTCGGAAAAAATTTCCGGAACTCGACGCCGCTGCTTCTCGACCTGCACTCCAAGCAGGAACATAAGCATCGCTGCCATAAGAATCACAACTACCGTCAGGATCGACAGGATGGAAACGTAGAGCAAGAACGCACCGGCGCTCCCGAGCAGCAGAGTTCCACAGAAAACCAATATCACGGATCGCATGCAGTTGATCACTTAAAGCCCGCGCACCAGCCACACCACCAACACAATCACAACGATGGTTCCAACGACTCCGTAACCGAGCATTTGATTTCTCCTCACAAGCTAAAGGAAAGCGTCTACGCTCACCTAACACCCGTCGGAGTGCAGATTCAGTGCCATTCTACCCGCTGCAGGCGGCAAGCAGCCGTCCGCCCCCAAAAGTGGAGATGGCC
Organism: Bryobacterales bacterium; assembly: GCA_963779075.1. Lineage (GTDB taxonomy): Bacteria > Acidobacteriota > Terriglobia > Bryobacterales > Bryobacteraceae > Palsa-187. The sequence goes on along the minus strand of CAVZWS010000001.1, from coordinate 143,316 downwards.
CCCGAAGTGCACATCGAGTGAAGAGGAATAAAACAAATGAGCACAAACGAATTCACTTATTTTGGAATAGGAGCCGCATTGGGCGTAGCGGCGGCCGTATTGCTTGCTCCGAAATCCGGTCCGGAGACGCGGAAGTTCTTGCATTCGAAGGCCGAGGAGGGCACCGATTATCTGGCGTCTCGTGCTTCTGACGCGCGCGATACCGCATCGCAAGCGATTAATCGGGGAAAGAAAGCGATGAAGCAGAACGCGGAAAACTTGACAGCCGCCGTGGATGCCGGCGTTCAAACTTACCGGGAAGCTGTGCAAACCACTCCGTAGGTCTGAGATTTAGCGCGTTCGAGCGCGCGTGTCTCAATCGCCAATGCTTCGAGGACGTTTCAGTTCACTAATGTCATCCTGTGCTTCGCCAGGAGGGCCTGCACTCGATCGTACAAGTCTCGCTCGCGCGGGATAAGAGGATTAGTGTGCCCCTCCCAGCGAAAGGATGCGCCCGCTGGCATCTGCGCCAGGATTTCATCCAGATCGGACGACGCGACTAATTGGTGATGCGCGACGAGTAACCCGTAATGGCCATCAAAGTCATCGAACGGGCCAACGTAATAGGGCTGCGTAAATTCCCGCTGCACGCGCGCAATTTCGGGACACAGATCCGTACCGGAGCAGTCCTTCAAGAGGGTCGCGTAGTCCCCGTCCTTTAGAATCCACCGCCGGCCGTTCACGATGGACAAAATCACTTTGCTCTTTGGTTCAGATCCATTGTCCAAGACTCCCAAAAGGACGGGGAGCGCGGCCGGGGGGCCGACGTAGCCCAGCGTATCGATTGCAATGTCCCGAATGTAGGGCAGCGGAGATTGTGCATCCGCGATTAACTGCTGCTCCAACGCGGGCGTCACCGGCCCGCGAAAAAGGCAAGAGTTCTGAAACCTTAGCTTGTTACTCTTTCTTAAAGCCGGGGGCGGGTTTTGATGCTGCGGTTCCAATCCCAACGATCTCGAGCACGGCCTCTTCATCCTTGGCGCCATCGTAGTGGATTTTATTGGCATAGTGCGTGACTACTGCGCCCGCATGCATCGGCGTGGTCGTATTCATATCGTAGTTGGCGCCGGTGCCTACCCACCAGGTTCCCGAAAGAACGGTTATGAAGCGGTCGTGCGGGTGAAAGTGGGGCGTGCTGTTGTGATGTGGATGCCACTTCATGAGCTGCACGTAAAGGCTGCCCTCTTTGGTGGGATCGCCTGAAACGAGAAACGACGCCGCAGAGCCATTCGCGTTTTCCTTCCATTGAATGTCTTTCAGGTACACGAAACTTGCGATTGACGGATCGATGTCGGCCTTCACTGCACCGAGCCACACGAACGAACCCGCCACCAATGCAACCAGTGACAAGCGCCGCAGCGCCGAAATACGAGTCATGCTTCCCTCCTTATGAGATAGCTTTGCTCTCTTCGGTACGATACCACGCCCGCAAGAAAATTTCGCCCATCCCGCCGGTTGTGTTCGTAAGACGCGTACCGAGTCCGCTCGGACCTAAGTCCCGGTCCGCGGCACCGGGCCGCGCGCTAAAATAAACCCGCATGCCCCGATTCCCCGGCGTTGACTACTTGCTGATCGACTCGCAATTCTCTGAGCAGGAGCTGCTGGTGCGGCAAACCGCTCGCCAGTTCGTCGATGAGCGGGTGCTGCCGCTCATCCGCGATTGCTTCCGCGATGCGCGCTTCCCGTCGGAGCTCATCCCGGAGTTGGGGCGCCTGGGCTTCCTGGGCGCGAACCTCGAAGGTTATGGCTGCGCCGGAATGAACAATGTGGAATACGGGCTGGTGATGCAGGAGATCGAGCGCGGCGACTCCGGCCTGCGCAGTTTCGTCAGCGTGCAAAGTGCGCTGGTGATGTATCCGATCCTGACTTTCGGCAGTGATGAACAGAAGCGGCGCTGGCTTCCGAAGCTGCAAACCGGCGAGGCCGTCGGTTGCTTCGGACTCACTGAGCCGGGCTTTGGCTCGAACCCCGCGGGTATGCTGACCAGCGCGCGGCGCGAGGGCGCGGAATGGGTCCTCGACGGCGAGAAGACCTGGATCACCAACGGCAGCGTGGCGGATATCGCGGTGGTGTGGGCCCGCGCCGAGGACGGCATTCGCGGATTTCTGGTGGAGCGCGGGACTCCTGGATTCACGGCCTCCGAGATACACGGGAAGTTGTCGATGCGGGCATCGGTAACTTCGAGTCTCGCGTTCCACAATTGCCGCGTGCCCGATAGCGCCTTGCTTCCGCAAGCGCAGGGACTGCGCGCCCCGCTATCTTGTCTGACGCAGGCGCGCTATGGAATCGGCTGGGGAGTGATCGGCGCGGCCATGGATTGTTACGAGACGGCGCGCTCCTATTCCGTCCTGCGCAAGCAGTTTGAGGGGCGGCCCATCGCCTCGCACCAGTTGGTGCAGGAGAAGCTTGCCGGCATGATCACCGAGATCACTAAGGCGCAATTACTGGCGCTTCACGTCGGCAGGCTCAAGGATCGAGGGCAAGCGGATGCGGCGCACATATCGATGCTGAAGCGCAATAATGCGGCCATGGCGCTCGATTGCGCCCGCGCGGCTCGCGACCTGCTCGGCGCCAACGGCATCATGGACGAATACCCGATCATGCGCCACATGTGCAATCTGGAAACCGTCAAGACCTACGAAGGCACCGATCATATACATGCGCTGGTGATCGGGGAGCGTGTCACGGGCGTTGCGGCATATAAATGATGCCGTTTCGAAGCCGCATTCCCCGGGACGGCGGCGCACTCCGGCGCGGCTGATCCCGTGTTACGATGGGGTATAGATTTTCTTTCCCGGGATCGCCGTATGGTCATTCTAATTACAATTGTGCACGTGGTTGTGTGTTTGTTTCTGGCGATCGTCGTGCTGCTGCAAAGCGGCAAGGCGGCCGATCTGGCGGGCGCGTTTGGCGGCATGGGATCGCAGACGGTATTCGGTCCGCGCGGTTCGGCGACGGTATTGTCGAAGGCCACCACCATAGCAGCGGCTCTGTTTATGGTGACTTCGCTGACGCTCTCGATTCTGTCGACCCGCGCCGGCAAGGCCTCGCCGGCGCTCTTCCAGAAAGTCGTCCCGGTGACCCAGCAAAAGGCCGGCGCACTTCCGGGCACGATTCCGATGACGGTGACCCCCAGCGTTAACGGCAAGGAAGGCGCTCCCCAGACCATCCATGTTCCGGTCAATCAGCCGCCACCACAGAATCCGAGCCAGAAAAAGTAACCGGACCGGCTTTCCGGAATCCGGCATGAGTTTCCACCTGCGGAGGTGGCGGAATTGGCAGACGCACTAGCTTGAGGTGCTAGCGGGAGCAATCTCGTAGGGGTTCAAGTCCCCTCCTCCGCACCATAGATTCAACAGTTAACGGGGCCAGGATGAAAATCTTGGCCCTTTCTTTTACGCACTGTAACCCTTTTTGTAACTGAACGCGCCGTGGACAATCCGGGGCCGGTGATAAAATTCCGGCTGTGAACATGCGCCCAGTCCTCGTGTATTCTCGTAAGCGGTCTTGCGCCCGTAACAGCCGGGACGTGCCGCCACACACTCACAAGGAGACCGAGGTGCCGACTGGTCCCAATCTTAAGACGGTATTATTCGCATGGAATGGTGGGGCTACCTCGGTGATACCGGTTTCCACGCCGACGGTGTTTTTCCGGCTCGCACGTCCCTAATCATCCGCCCCATGCTCCCGCCGGTGTGCGACTTCTTGCGTCCTGTAATCGAGCGGCCCGCCACACTGCACACTCGCCGATGGCGTTATGGATCGGGGTGTGGGAGTTTCCGATGAAAAATGTCCTGCCGGTCAGCGAGCCATTCGCGCCCGGAGTGCCACAGCTAGTAGCGCGGTTGACACTAAGATTACCGAAGTTGGCTCTGGTACTTCCGTAAAAGGCAATACGGGCGTGAGTACGATATTGTCGACGTAACCAGTACCGCCATTCGCAGTATTGATGCCGATTAGCAGGTAGTCAAATATTTGACGTCCGGTTGGGCTGTCCACCGTTTGGAACATATTCGGGCCCACGAAAGATCCCCTAAAATCCTGGAAACCGTTGTAATACCCTATGATTGTGACCAGTCCTCCGGCGTTTTCGACATCAACGCTATTAAAAAAGAATGGTCCGCTGGCAACCTGAATCACCCCGAAACTCTGGGTGTAGATGGCGGGAGCGGGATTTCCTACAGATTTACTCACGCTCCACGTTCCGCCAATTGGTATTACCTCGAATCCCTTTCCTGAGAACGTAGAAAATAAGTCCCCGTCGTTGCCGGGCACGGTTGCGAAGTCGATTGCGATCGTGCCAGCACTCAGAATTGTATTAGCGAAAAAAGTAATTGCGAGCAGACACGACAATCGGGAAAAACTCACGGCTTGACTCCAATTCGACGTAGGCTCGGCCACTGTACGAGATTCAGATCACAATTGCAAGGCAATCTCTCGCAGACGTGTACTATCCGTACCGCCAGAGCTTTTGTAAATGTGGGCTCGCGTCCGACTGCCCGCCAGTAAAGTTCGATCCCCTCCGCCACTAAGCTATCAGCGGTCTATATGAAAGCTCGTCACGGGCCTAGCCGCGTACCACTTCACATATTCGTCCGCCGATTTCATGACCTCAGGTACCAGGTAAACTCCGTTTCTTGTCGCTTGGACCCACCCAGCGCAACCTCGAAAGAACTGTCGAGCCTGTTGACGAGGAATGCGGGCACGCCGGAGCGAACGAAGCTCAATACTTACGACCACTGAACTGTGAACTAAAACCAAGCACCGAGCAGTTCGGGTCTGCGAAAGAGCTTCGGCTTGGTCAGATGCCGGGTGACAAACCGCCGCCAGCGTTCAATCTCATCGTCTTCTCCCCAGAAGAAGCGTTTTGGTAGAATCCAGGCGGACTGAGCTGTCTGGTAAATCAAGAACGCGCGTTTCGTTTCGTAGACACCTTGCACAAGCGGCCACGTCATTTCGCTAGAGAAATTCGATCCTTCAAGACGGATCTGATCACTCGCGAAGTGGTATCGCATCGGTTCCCTGAGATACCTGAGTGTCGCATACTGTCTCCGCGCGCTCAGATACGTGGTTCCAAACGGCAACAACACCAGGAAAAACAGGATCACGTAGAAGGTGCCGGGATTCTTAAGTCTTTCGGGATCACCTGTAGATAGAACAGCGGCGAAGCCGAGAAATGAAAATAGCAGACCGAACACCGGCAACGGCCAAAACGGCGGAGATAGTGGAAATAATGAAACCTGATGACGTCGGCGAGTGTTAACTCTCCGGCAGGTTGCAGTGGATTGTCGGCTGGCATCTTGATGATTATAGCGACCGTCCCCAATGCGGCTAAGCATGGCCGGATAGCTTATGGTTAGTTGGTCGCCATCCCCGGTGAAAGTGCCCCGCACCACCCTCCTCCGCACCACAGTAAATAAAGTAGTTAAGTGGGCCGGGATGAAAATCCCGGCCCTTTCTTTTTGGCAGCAACCCCCGCCTCGCCTAAGATCTATCCACAGTCATGTTGTGCGAACCGAGAATGACGTTCTCGTCTTACCCCTATAACCAGGGTCGGGATGGTACTTATGGTACCTTTCGCTGGGACAGATGGGCCTCCCTAGACAGCTGGAGCACGAAGCAGAATAGGGTTGTGAAAACTCAATGCTCCGAATGTCGTTCAATAACACCGGCCAATGCCCGATGTTGTGATGCTTGCGGGCGCGACTTTTCGGTCACACCGCAAGTGCGCCAGTTCCAGGCGTCATGGAAGGGCCGGATCATTGCGATAGCCGCTGGATTGGTCGTCGCGATATTTATGCGATTCCTTCACGGATGAGCCTCCTCTCCCTGGGGCCAAACATTCCAGGCAGGTTGAGCGCGCTCATACCCGTGCTCGGCGGATCGTCGACATAGGGCAGCGCGGGTCGTGACACGTTCCAAACCTCGTACGACTTATCCGCTTGTTTCGAGCACTGTTCTTTTGGCTGCGCGAAGACATCTACGTCCTCAGGTGAAACACTAAGGCCGAGTGACGAACGTACCTTCGGAACAACGGTACATGGGTTCCATAGACAAACTTAGGGCGGTAGCTTCCAATAGGTCATGGCAAGATGCAACTCTTGTTTCGGGATCATTACGAAAACTGATTTGGCATGTTATATCTGCGGAGAGGCCGTACCAGGAGCCGAACAGAGGAAAGCGCGGTTCCCTTTGTTGCGTGCCTGGGCCAAAATCGCGGGGCCATCGGTGAATAGCGTCACCGTTGGAGGTAGGATTAGAGCCATACCGGGGGCAGACCACCGAAGGTAGCTTCACGGGCCTCGGGGGGGTACGCTCTCAGCGCTTTTTCTTCAGCTTGTTCGCCGACTCCTGATAGCGGCTGTCTTCGCGCTGCGCCGCGGCCTCCAAGAGGTGTCCCGCCTCAGCTGGAAATGGAGAGGGCGTTCAACCGTTAAGATAACGGAGAGAACGCTTGAAGAAACCAAGGAAGCACTACACCGCAGAAGAAAAGTCGCCATCCTGAGGCGGCATTTATTGGACAAGGAGCCGGTTTCGTCGCTGTGTGACGAACTGGGGCTACAGCCGACCGTGTTGTACCGCTGGCAGAAGAGTCTTCGAGAACGGGCCAGCGGCCTTCCACCACAAGAGCAGACCCAACCACCAGGCCGAGCAGGAACGCATCGAGTATCTGGAGAAAAAGATTCAGACCAAGGATGAGGTTCTGGCGGAGCTGATGGCGGAGCATCTCGCGCTAAAAAAAAGTCTTGGGGAACTCTGACTGGAGTCTGGGTTCCGCACGACGTGCGGGATCAGATCGTGGATTTTGTCCGGCGCTGGTCCGAGAAGGCCGGGATCGGCGCCGGACGGTTCATCGAGTGGCTCAGCATCCAAGCCAGCAAGTTCTATGACTGGCGGGAGCGATACGGACAAAGGAATGAGCACAACGGATGGGTTCCCCGGGACTTTTGGCTGGAGCAGTGGGAGAAGGAGGCGATCGTCGATTTTCATCTGAAGAATCCGCTGGAAGGTTACCGTCGGCTGACGTTTATGATGCTGGATCAAGACGTGGTTGCGGTCAGCCCGTCCAGCGTGTGGCGGGTGCTGGGACAAGCGGGGCTGTTGTCGAGATGGAAGGGCAAGCCGTCGAAGAAAGGGACGGGGTTCGAACAGCCGTTACAAGCGCATGGGCATTGGCACATCGATATTTGCTACATCAACATCAGCGGGACCTTCTACTATTTGTGCAGCGTGTTGGACGGCTACAGCCGCTTCATCGTGCACTGGGATTTGCGCGAGTCGATGAGAGAGACCGACATCGAGATCATTCTGGAGCGGGCCAAGGAGCAGTATCCGGAAGCCAAGCCGCGGATCATTTCCGACAACGGGCCGCAGTTTCTCGCCAAGGACTTCAAGGAGTTCATCCGCATCTCTGGCATGACGCACGTGCGGACTTCGCCGTACTATCCGCAGTCGAACGGGAAACTGGAGCGCTGGCATAAATCGCTGAAAAGTGAATGCATCCGGCCGGGAACGCCGCTGTCTCCGGAAGATGCTCGCCGCCTGATCCAGCAGTACGTGGATCACTACAACCAGGTGCGGTTGCACAGCGCCATCGGATTCGTGACTCCGGCGGACATGCTCGCGGGCCGGCAGACTGAGATCCACGTCGAGCGCGACGGGAAGTTGGAAGCGGCGCGCGCACAGCGTCAACTGCGCCGCCAGCAGGCCGCATGAAACACGGAGTTACAATGATTTTGCCAGGGGAAACGGAAGCGGGCTCTGCAGGGATGCAACCATGCCGAGGGATAAGCCTGGTGGGCTCATCGAGACGATGACCAGAGGCGCGGGAACCAACTTCTCGCGCTTCGTTCATCCATCATCGGATCGAAAGACCCAGATGCCTTGAAAATCCCCGCCCGAAGGGCGGAATTTACACTAACGGAAAACGCCTCTACTCCATTTCACGCTGAACCGGAACAGAGGACTGTCCGGCGGATTGCCGCTGGAACGTCTTCGAATCTCACGGTGCAACGCTCGGAGCGTCAATCATCAACAGCCTTCCGTAAAATGGATACGGAAATCGACATCATGACGAAAGCCATTGTCATCCGCGCACACGGCGGGCCAGAGGTTCTACGGATCGAAGATGTTGCCGTGGGCGACCCAGCCGCGGGCGAACTGCGCGTCCGCCAAACCGCCATCGGAGTCAATTTTCACGACTGCTACGTGCGGTCTGGACTTTACAAGACGCTCGCCCTGCCCGGCATTCCCGGCATCGAGGGTGCGGGCGTCGTCGAGGCGGTCGGCCCGGGAGTTACCAGCTTCGCTTCAGGCGATCGTATCGGGTATGTGACCGCAAGCTACGGCAGCTATGCCGAATCACGCCTGCTGCCGGCCGCGCTGGTCGTCAAACTACCGGACGACATGCCTGAAGACACAGCGGCCGCTGTGTTTGTGAAAGGCCTGACTGCCGCATTTTTAGTGCTGCGGACACATCGAATCCTGCCGGGACAGACGATCTTGGTCCACGCGGCGGCCGGCGGAGTAGGTCAGCTCCTTTGCCAGTGGGCCTCGCATCTCGGCGCGACCGTGATTGGTACCGTAGGAAGCTCCGAAAAGGCGGCCGTCGCCAGGAAGTGCGGCTGCGCGCACACAATCCTCTACCGCCAAGAGGACTTCCTATCCCGTACGAAAGAGATTACCGGCGGACGCGGCGTGGATGTGGCTTACGACTCTGTCGGCCGCGACACATTTGCCGGCTCGCTGGCCGCGCTCGCGCTGCGCGGACATATCATCAACTTCGGTCAGTCGTCCGGTCCGGTAGCCCCCTTTCGGTTTCCGATCTCAGTGCGCGCTCGAATAGCCTCACCCGGCCGATATTGTTCCACTACATCACTACCCGGGGTGAGTTCGAAGCGCTGGTGGCCGAGTTATTCGCCGCCTTGTCCCACGGTATTCTGCAAGTTGCGGAGCCACGCCGCTTCGCCCTGGCCGAGGCAGCCGATGCACATCGCGCGCTTGAGGCGAGGGTCACGTCCAGCTCCGTGTTGCTCGTACCATGAGGGTATCGCGGCGTGCCCGCCGGGACTCAAGGGCGCGCTAGCGCAAATTCATGCTGCCGCCGGTGATGCGGCCCGTCGTGCTCGTTGGTCGACTTGAAACTTTCATAGCGCCCGTCACCCGCCTCCACGCGGACCCGCTGCATAAGCGTGCCCTGGGCTTCTTCCGCCATCGGGATCGTGCGCGCCACTTCCACCGCGAACTGCAACTGCTCCATCGTCGTGATACCCACCACCTGGCTGGTCACGGGTTGGCTGAGCGCAAATCCCAGCAGGTCCGCCGCACCGACATTCATGTTCTCCAGAACGCGCCCGCGCGGCCACCCGCCCCCGAAGCTCTTCATGCCGATCGCCGCCACGCGCTTTTCATGGCACACCGGCACCACCTGATTCAAAAAGCTGCGGTATTGCGAGTCCATTACGTTGATCGGCATCTGGCAGGCGTCCCACGCGTGCGGCATCCCGAGCGCCTTCAGGTGAATCCGCGGGTCCTTATGTCCCGTGAACCCGATGTACCGCACCTTCCCGGCCTGCTGAGCTTCCACCGCCGCCCGCACCGCGCCGCGTTCGAACAACCACTCAGGATCGTTATCGTACGAGAATTCATGGAACTGCCATAAATCCAGGTAGTCGGTCTGGAACCGGCGCAGGCTCTGCTCCAGATTGCGCAGCGACCCGTCATAGTCGCGCTCGCAATTCTTGGTCATCAGGAACACCTGCTTGCGCTTACCATCGATCGCCAGCGCGCGGCCCATCGCCTCCTCCGCATAGCCATCGTGATATTCCCAGGCATTATCGAAAAAATCGACGCCCAGATCGATGGCGGCATGCATCAGGCGGATGGATTCGCGCTCGTCGGTTTTCTCGAACACCGATTTCGCGACCGCGTGCCAGCCGCCCAGACACAGCAGCGAAACACTTTCCGCAGCCCGTCCAAAGGGCCGCCGCGGAACGCTGGTTCCACGGGTAAAAGTCTGGGAGGCCAATAGCCTGCTGCGCGAGTTGCTGAACGGTTTGTGATCTCACAATATCGCTACTTTAACCCAACGGGAGGGACGGAGGTGACTTGCTTTGGTTCTTCACCTCGGCCAAGCTCGTTGATGTCGTCTTTGGCGTTCTGCGCCATGGCGATCAGCTAAAGGAGTCCATGACATATTGGCCCCCCTCAGACGACAAACATGAAAACAAACAAATCGCGCTTACCGTCCGGTGCAATCGACGGCGGCGGGATATCGAGCGCAAATGCAGCAGATGGTATTTGCAGCCACCCGGCTCGTCAGCTACCGTGCTTAATGCCGGCACATCAAACCAAAGAATACAGAGGAGAAAGGCCACGAACGCATAACCCTGTAACAAATCGGCCATGCGACACGAGAAATTAGCGCCTTCATGTCCCACATCTCCGCTTCACGCCTCCGCCTCGAACCTGTAGATCTTTTCCATGAGGATCCATTTCTCGCCCGGCTTCGCCCGAGGCAATGGCTTCTGGAAATTCCACATGAGCTGTTCCCACTCCTGCACCTTGGGATTGTCGCGGTCGAGCCTGGCTTTCTCCTCAAACGAAAATCGCTCGTCGACTTCCAGGATCATCACCAGGCGCGTATCCAGTAGATATAGCTCCAGATCAAGAATCCCCGCCTGCCGTAGGCTATCCGTAACCTCCGGCCACACCGCCTGATGATGCCGCCGATACTCGCGGATCAATTCCGGATCGTCCTTCAAGTCCAGCGTCAGGCAGTAACGCCGCTTCATGCCTCATGCCTCCTTACGGCGAAACTCAGGATGTAGACGTAGCATACCAGCGGGACGATCAGCGCGCGCTGGATGTTGGTGGCGTCCGAAACATATCCCATGGTCACCGGCAGTACCGCTCCGCCGATGATCGACATCACCAGCAATGACGACCCCAGCTTGGTATACGCACCGAGGCCTTTGATGCTGAGCGCGAAGATGGTTGGGAACATGATCGAGTGGAAGAAGCCGATCAGCACTACCGCGTAAATCGGAATGCTTCCGGTTGTCACCAGAGCCACCGTGACGCAGATCAGACAGGCCACGGCGAATGCCGCCAGCAGCCGCGACGCCGGAATGTACTTCATCATGGCCGAACCCGCGAATCGTCCGATCATGAATCCGAGCAGGTGCCACTTGAAGTAACCGGCCGCGGCTTTGTCAGCCGTGCCGGGCGCCAGATACTCGGTCAGCCGGATGATGAAGCTCGCGACCCCGACTTGCGCGCCCACATAGAAAAACTGCGCCAGCACTCCGCGCACCAGATACGGATGCTTCCAGACTTCGCTCAATTTCTGCGGTTCAGGAGCGTCGTCCTGCACTTCCGGCAGTTTCGTAAAGTAAATCATCGCCGCCACCGCGAGAAAAATAGAAGCGATGATCAGGTACGGGATTCTCACCGTGCTCGCCTCGGCCATTTGCGCCGACTGCGACTCCGTATTCGTAAGAATGAACGCAGCGCCTATGACCGGCGTCACCACGGCGCCCACCGAGTTGAAGGACTGCGCCAGATTCAATCGCCGCTCGGCCGATCCTGCCGGGCCCAGCACAGTGACGTAAGGATTCGCCGCGACTTCGAGAAAGCTTTGCCCGCAAGCCATCACGAACAGCGCGAGCAGAAAGAACCAGTAGACCAGAATGGAGGCCGCCGGGATGAACAACAATGCGCCGGTCGCGCACAGAGCCAGGCCAGTCAGAATTCCTTTCTTATAACCGATTCGCTCCATCAGCCGCCCTGCCGGAAGCGCGGCGAGGAAATAGCCTCCAAAGAATGCGGTTTGAATCAAGGACGATTGCAGATCCGTCAACCGGAACGCTTTCTTCAGATGGGGAATCAAGACGTCGTTGAGATTGACTCCCAGCGCCCACAGGAAGAACAGGCTGCTGATCAGCACCAGTGGCAGAATGTACTTCCGCTCGGTCAGTGGAACGGATTCGGCGGCCCCCCCGGGTTACCAAGTGTTCGCCGTTGTCATGAGCATCGCACGATCCAGATGCACGTACCCGCCGTCGACGAACAGATGCTGGCCGGTGATGTGGCTCGCCTTACTGGAAATCAGAAACGTCACCATGGATGCGATCTCATCCGGCGTCGTCATTCGTCTTACCCAAAGGAATCCGCGAGACGATGCCGGCCAGCTTCTCTTCGGGATCTGGGAACGTTCGTAGCCATCTTCGATAGAGAGGCGTCATCACTTCCGCGGGAACGACGGCGTTACTGCGGATGCCATAAGGCGCGAGTTCCACCGCCCATTCGCGCGTCAAAGCGAGAATTGCGCCCTTCGCCGACGCATAACCCGACGTGTCTCCCTGCCCCGTGATCGCCGTCTTCGAGGCAATGTTCACTACCGATCCGCGAGATTCTTTCAGCGCCGGCAATGCGTAGTGCGCCATGTTGTAATAGTGCAGCAAGTTCCGTTGCAGTGACGCGACGTAGTCCGCCGGATTCCCGTGTTCCAGGCCCACGCGATCATTCACACCGGCGTTGTTGACCAATGCGTCCAGCCTCCCGAAGTGTTGGAGCGTCTTATCCACGGCGTTTTTGCAATTCTCCGCCGACGTCAAGTCGCCCGCGACCACGAAAACCTTGCTGCTCGGTCAACTTCTTGCTCCGCTGAGCGATCCGCGACGACAGCGGCCGCACCTTCGCTCACCGCGGCGCGCACAATCGCGGCGCCGATTCCCGACGCGCCTCCCGTGATCAGTACGACCTTGTCCTTAAGACCCAGATCCATGGGGCTATTTCGGTAGCCATGCGGGCGACGTTCTTGTAGACCTTGCCATTTCTCATGACAAACACCACGCGCCGGACTGCGGTGATGTCCTTGAGCGGATCACCGTCAACCGCTACGATATCCGCCGCCATGTTCGGTGCGATGGAACCGATCTTGTCGCCCAGCCGCAGCGATTCAGCCGCGACCGAGGTTCCGCTGATGATCGCGTCCATGGGCGGCTGGCCCCCATCCTTGACTCGATAGATAAACTCCTCAGAGTTGCGGCCATGAGAACCAGCTACCGCATCGGTCCCCAGCACGATTTTCATGTGCAACGCCATGGCGCGTTTCAGCACATCCGCCATCTGAGGGATGGCCTTCTGCATGTAAGCGAAGCCTTCTTCGGTGTAGTTCCCTATGCCCAGGAACTTTGGTTTGTTCTCCAAGGTAGTTATGAAATACCAAGAAATTGGGATCGAAGTACACGCCGTGGTCAGCGATCAATTTCAGGGTTTCATCATCCAGTAGGACGCCGTGTTCGATCGAGCTGCAGCCGGCCAGTACCGCGGCTCTGGCTCCGCTGGAGGCGTGCGCGTGAACCACCGACCGCAAACCTACGGCCGTCGCCTCGCCACAGGCCGCGCGAATCTGGTCGTCCGACATGGTCTGCGCCCCACCGTCGCGGATCGACGCCGTCGCAAACAGCTTGACCACGTCGGCGCCATCGGCTTTCGCTTTCCTGACGAACGCACGGATCTGCTCGGGAGTACCGGTGTCGGCGTAAATCGCCCGTAAGCGACGTAATGATTCGCGGGCCCGGCAATTGGCCGGAATTGATCAGATCGCGAACGGGTCCGTCTGCCTCCGCGCCGACGCTCTGAATGGTTGTGAAACCGCCCATCAAGGTCGCGTAGGCGTTTGCTGCGTCATACAATGCGCTGAGTACCGGAGTCTCCTTACTGCCAGCGCCCCCTTCTTCCGCACGGTTGTTCGCATCGAAATGGAAGCCGATATGGACGTGGGTGTCGATCCAACCGGGCATCACCGTCAACCCCGTAAGATCGTAGCTCGCCTTCTCGCCACCGCCGGAAATCCGCGAGATCTTTCCGTCTTCGATGACGATGTTCTGGTTTCTTAGAATCTTGCCCTTGCCGTCCAGGATCGTCGAAGTTTTCAGCACCACAGGCTGGGCCGCCGCCCAAGTGACGCACAGAAGCAAACATAGGTTTATATTTCGTGGCATGGTTGTCTTAACTGAACCATCCTACTATGTGTGCGCCCCGCATCGGGTACACTTAGCTGATCTAATGAACGGCCGCATTCTCCTCTGGTCCATCACATCCGCCCTCGCGGGATTTTTATTCGGATTCGATACGGTGGTTATCTCTGGAGCGGAACAAAGCATTCAGGCGCATTGGGGCTTGGGAGCCGGAGTCCACGGCATTGTGATGGCTTCGGCCCTTTACGGCACGGTATTGGGTTCGCTGATTGGCGGTTGGCCCACAGATCGCTTCGGACGCAAGCCCACACTGCTGTTTATCGGCATCCTTTATATCGTTGGCGCCATCGGATCAGCCCTTGCAAATGACCCGGTCGTCTTCATCGCCGCGCGCGTCATCGGCGGCTTGGGTATCGGCATCTCGACGGTGGCTGCGCCGCTCTACATCTCCGAAATCGCACCGCCCAAGTACCGCGGGCGCCTGGCCGGAATGTTTCAATTCAACATCGTCTTCGGAATTCTCATGGCATTCTTGTCCAACGCTCTGCTGGCCGGAATGGGCGAAAATGCCTGGCGCTGGATGCTGGGCGTGGCCGCGTTTCCATCGCTCGCATACGCCGCGCTATGCCTCGGTCTGCCCGAAAGCCCCCGCTGGCTGCTCGGCAAAAAGAATGACCGGGAGGCCGGCATCAAGGTGCTCCGGCTCATCGAGCCCCAAGCCTCCGAAGCTCAGATCGCGAGCGACGCCGACGCGATCCTCGCCGCTTCAAGTCAGAAAATCTCAAAAGGGCGATTCTGGACCCGGGAGCTTCGCACTCCCATCGTGCTGGCCTTCCTGATCGCGTTCTTTAATCAGCTTTCCGGGATCAACGCGATTCTCTACTTTGCGCCGCGCATTTTCGAGTTGACCGGACTCGCGGCGAAGGCTGCATTGCTGCAATCGGTCGGCATCGGCGTAACCAACCTCATCTTCACTTTCGTGGGCCTTTGGCTGATCGACCGGCTGGGCCGCCGCACCTTGCTGTTCATCGGCTCATTCGGCTACATCGGTTCGTTGGGGCTGACGGCTTGGGCGTTCTTTACGAATCACTACAGCATTGTGCCGGCGTGCATCTTTGCCTTCATCGCAGCTCACGCCGTCGGTCAGGGGGCGGTGATCTGGGTTTTCATCTCTGAAATTTTCCCGAACCGCCATCGCGCCGAGGGCCAGACGCTCGGAAGCTCCACCCACTGGATCTTCGCGGCCCTGCTGACCACGTTCTTCCCCAAGATGGTCTCGGCATTCCCACCGGGCTACGTGTTCCTGTTCTTCGCGGCCATGATGGTTCTACAACTCATCTGGGTAATCGTGATGGTTCCCGAGACCAAAGGCGTGCCGCTGGAGCAAATTCAAAAACGCTTGGCGATCCAGTAGATATTCAGTTCAGCGGTTCCACTTTTACGATCGACGCCCCGTGATTGTTGCCCACCCAGAACGTGACCGGCGTGGTGGAGTTGTCGACGAAGGCCCTGCGGATATTCGTGAACCTTGGCAGCAGATACTCCACGAATTCGCCGGTCTCGGGATTCAGGCGATCCACGATATCCGTAAACTCCCCGCCGCCCCAGGCCTCGCCATTTTTATCAGCAGTCACGTCGTAGGGCCATGACCCCGGAGTCGGAGCCTTCCACTCTTTGAACTGCTCCGTCTTGGTATCCAGCATCCCGATGCGATCCGCGCGGTTTTCGCCGAACCACAGGCGCCCCTGGTTGTCGATCATGCCGCGGCGCGGTCCCGAGCCTGCAGTTGGCGTCTCCATCAAAGTGATCTTTCCGGTCTTGGCATCGATCCGTCCGATGTGTTCTTTCCCCATTACCGTGAAATAAGCGTTGTTCTGCGCATCGGAAATTACATCGTAAATATTGGGCCGCGGAATCGCGTATGGCGTGAAAACCTCGAACTTGCCGGTCTTCAGATCCAGCCGCAGCACCGTGTAGGTGCCCGCGTCCTGCAACCACACCTTGCCATCCACTTGCATGTGTTCCGGACTCACCTGATTGACCTGGACGTAATCGCCGTTGATTTCCGGCGGAAGGCTCCAGGTCTGGAATTTCTCAGTCTTTTTGTCAAATTTTGCGATCCCGCCCTGGAACTGCATGCCCATCCACAAGTTTTGATCTTTGTCGAGGCGCAGCGCCAGCTCGCCTGTAGGAAGGTTCGCCTTTAGACGGGGAATCTGGTATTCGGTTGCCCTGCCGGTCCGGGTATCGATCTTGCCGAGGATCTGTTCGCCGAAGCTGGCGTACCAGGCGTTGCCCTCTGAATCCACCACGACATCGTGCGGCTGCCGCGTGCGCTGCGGCAGATCGTATTCGGTGTAAATAACCTGCGTCGCTCTTCCCTTGGGACGCGGATGCATCTTGAACGAATACTTCCACTGGTCGGTGGTACTCAGATTGACGGTGCTCAGATACTGCGCCTGCTTCCGCCAGCCGTCCAGCTTCTGCTCCAGCGGATCCTCGCCGCCGCCCACCCGCGCCGCCACCAATTTCTGCGGCATCATGGGGAACGATAGTTGCGGATAAGTGGACATGCGCTCGACGATCTTTGTCAGGCCATCCACATCGGCGCGAGTGCGCATGATGCGTTCGAGCGTATGGCAGTGCGTGCAGTTCTTGATCGAGGCCTTTTGCTGCTCGGTGCCCGGCAGGCTTGCAAACCATTCCGCGTTCGAGAGCTGCGAGGCAGGATCGGCCGCCTTGCGAAGTTTCAGATCGGCAGTCGTCTGGCTGGCGGTGACTTCCACCGTGCTCGGGCTCGCCAGATCGTAGCCCACGGCCCGAATGCGCAATGCATACTGCCCCGGCGTCAGCTTCGACGCGGGGAACCGATACCGGCCGTGCTCATCGCTGACCACGGTGATGGTGATCGTGGAACCCACTTTTTTGGCGCCGATCAGGACCCCTTCCATCGGCCCTTCCTCTGCCGAACTGACAACCCCGGAAAGCGCGGCCGAGGGTGATGTCTCCGCCCGGCCACGCGGCGTCTGGAAATAGAGCACCACCAAAACTATTACGAATGTCAGGAAAAGAGCGCGTACTTTCATCAATCCTCCATCAATAGAAGCGATACCACGCTAACACGGAGGGTCCAGCAGTTCAACGGGAAGTAACCGCTCGAATTTAGATCCGATTCCGTGGAACCTTTTGCCGATGCCACCGTATTACGAACATGGCGCGTTTCGCTCACGACGTCCGGTTCGCCCTCCGCTCGCTAACCAAGTCGCCGACCTTCACCATCATCGCCGTCTTATCGCTGGCCCTGGGGATTGGCGCCAATACCGCCATCTTCACGTTGATCGATCAGGTTCTGCTGCGCCTCTTGCCGGTGAAGACATCCCGAACAACTGGTCCAACTTTGGGGCCGCGGAGATCACTACGGATCGAATAACGGACAGAATAAGTTGTCCTACCCCATGTACGCGGATTTTCGCGATCACAACCCTATCTTCAGCGGCATGTTTTGCAGTTGGGGCAACACTATTAACGTCAGCATCGGAGGCAAAACCGACCGCGTCCAAGGCGAACTGGTATCGGGCACGTATTTTCCCGGTGCTCGGCGTCGGAGCCGCTCTCGGCCGCGTGTTCACTCCCGACGATGACCGCATCCCCGATGGCCACCCCATTGCCGTTCTTAGTTACCAGTATTGGATCGAACGCTTCGGCGGAGACCCCAGCGTCCTCGGCGTAAAACTGCTGGTGAATGGATTTCCGATGACGGTGGTCGGCGTGAGTCAAGCCGGCTTCAATGGAATGGACCCGTTATACTCACCGCAAATTCGCATTCCGATGATGATGAAGCGGCAGTTGGACCCTACCAGCTACAAAATCAGGTGGCTACACTCTTGAGGACCGGCGCGGACGCTGGGTGGCGGCGTATGGGCGTCTAAAACCCGGCGTCTCGGAGAAACAAGCGAAAGCCGGCCTCCAGCCGCTGTTTCACCAGATGCTTGAAATGGAAGTGCAAGAGCAGGCATTTGCGAAAGCCTCCGAGGTCACCAAACAACACTTTCTGCGCATGTGGCTTGACCTGTTGCCAGCATCCACCGGACGATCGCTAACGCGAGACAAGTTTTCGACCGCGCTGATCGTGCTCATGGTGATCGTGGGACTGGTCTTACTCATCGCCTGCGCGAATGTTACGAATCTGCTGATTGCGCGCGCGTCCACGCGGCAGAAGGAAGTCGCAGTGCGGATCGCGTTAGGAGCCACGCCGAAGCATTTGGTCATTCAACTCCTGATCGAAAGCGTTTTGCTGGCTTTGGCCGGCGGCGTGGTGGGCCTGGCTCTCGCCATCGAGCTCGACAAAATGTTGCTGGGGAACATGCCTGCAGGCGCGAATCCACTGGTGATTTCCAGTACTCCGGATTGGCGTATTTTGGCTTTTACCGCCGCCATCTCGACCGTGTGCGGTGTCGTCTTCGGCCTGATTCCCGCCCTTCAAATCACGCGAACCGACATCGCTCCCACACTCAAAGACCAGGCTGCTTCGATCGTCAGCGGAGGCTCGCTCAACCTTCGCAAGGCGCTGATCGCCGCGCAGGTGATGCTTTCCGTGGTTCTCCTGATCGCCGCCGGACTGTTCATCCGCAGCCTCAAAACGCTGAAAGACCTCGACCCCGGCTTCCGAACCGAAAACGTTCTGGCTTTTTCTCTCGATCCGTCGCGCAGCGGGTACACGCCGGAACGAACCATTGCGTTCTACCGCCAGCTCAAAGAGCAACTCGATCAAATACCCGGAGTTCAGTCGTCCAGCCTCGCCGTCATGCGCGTTCTGGATGAAAGCGAGTGGGACAGCTGGGTTACGGTCGATGGGTATCAGGCAGCGGCTGGCGAATGGGTCGATCCGCATATGAACTTCCTTGCTCCCGGCTATTTCGACACGCTCGGCGTGCCTCTTCTCGAAGGCCGCGATTTCCGCTACACCGACGGCAAGGATACCGGGAAGGTCGCCATCGTCAATGAGAAGTTCGCCAAGCGGTATTTCCAGGGAAAGAGCCCCATAGGACGCCACATCGGCATGGGAGGCGATCCCGGCACCAAGACAGATATCGAAATCATCGGCATGGTTCGCGACACCAAATACGAAAATATGCGCGCGGAGATGCCGCTGGGAGTCTTCCGTCCCTATCAGCAGATGGAGTTCGCCCTTGGAATGACGGCGTACATTCGGACGGCGAGCGCCCCCGAGCAAATGTTTTCCACCATCCGTCAGCTCCTGAACCGGCTGGATCCAAATCTCCCGGTATTTAGCATGCGGACGCTTCAGGAACAGATGCAGAACTCGCTTTCGACCGAACGCCTGGTCGCCAGCCTCACCAGTGCCTTCGGCTGGTCGCCGGCATCCTCGCCGGAATCGGGATCTACGGCGTGATCGCGTACTCGGTCTCGCGCCGGACTCGCGAGATTGGAATTCGCACCGCCCTCGGCGCCCAGCGCAGCGACGTCGCCTGGCTGGTGATGCGCGAAGCGCTGCTGATCGTTGGCCTCGGCTTGCTGGCGGGGCTGCCTGCCGCCTTTGCTCTATCGCGGCTGGCGCGCACCCAGTTATACGGAATCTCGCCCGGCGATCCCACGTCAATGCTGGCGGCGGCGGGAAGCATCCTGCTGATTGCGCTGATCGCCGTGTATGTGCCGGCCGCCCGCGCCACGCGCGTCGATCCGATGCGGGCATTGCGATGGGAGTGAGGCCACAAATGGGATTAGATGTAACCTTCCCCTATAAGGCGAGTATTGCCTTAAGGAAGACTGTGGACACCAGCGATAACGCCTTGATGAGCGCGGTGACGGCGGGGACCGTCTCGAAGCTCGCCGTCCTGTTTGAGCGCCATCATCGAGCCCTCTATCGCTATTTCATTTCCATGACTCGCGATCCGCAGACTTCCGAGGATCTGGTGCAGGACGTCTTCTTCCGGATTCTTCGTTATCGCGCGACCTATGATCCCCGGCAGTCGTTTACGGCCTGGATGTATCAGATTGCCAAGAACGCGAACGTGGATCGTATCCGCCAAAAGCGGGGAGAGGTGATCGATCTCGACGAGCTGAAGATGCAAAGCCGAGAGCCGGTAAGTTCCGACCCTGATCCCGAGACTTCGGCTGTCCGCGCGCAGGATCTGAAGCGGGTCAGGCAGGCGATGGAGCTGCTTCCTCCGGAAAAGCGCGAGATTCTGGTGTTCTGCCGGTTTCAGGGAATGAAGTATGAAGAGATTGCCGAAGTGCTGGGTTGCGGCGTCGGCACTGTGAAGGTTCGAGTCTATCGCGCAATGCGCGCGCTGGCCGAGATTTATTCGACGCTGGCGGGAGAAAAAGCATATGACTTGCGATGAAGCGAAGGCTTGCTTTGCCGATGATTGGTGCGGAATGTTGCGGGCGCCGGAAAGGGACGAACTCAAACCCATCTGGAGGACTGTGCCGCGTGCCGTCAGGAAGCTGCGGGACTGGAGAGTCTGTGGACCAAGCTCGATTCCCTGCCCGCCGAAGAGCCGCCTCCCGAAGATGCGTGACAAATTCTACGCGGCTCTCAGTGCGTACGGCGAAGGCTTCTCTGCGGCATCCTCGCGCGGACGGCAGAAGGTCAACTTCTGGACGAACTTCGCCTGGTTGCCGGTGGGCGTCGCCGCTGCGGCTCTGTTGATCGGGCTAGGTTTGGGATACGCCGTCAGCTCCCAGAAAGGTGGCCGCGAGAGCACGGAGATCGCGCAGCTTCGCGGAGAAGTCAACGGCATGCGGGAGCTGGTTGCGCTTTCGCTGCTGCGCCAGCAATCGGCGAGCGATCGGCTGCGCGGCGTCAGTTGGGCGAATCAGGTGGAATCCTCGGATGGCCAGGTCTTAAACGCCCTGCTCGATTCGGTGAATCACGACCCGAATGTCAACGTACGCCTGGCCGCCGCCGATGCATTGCGCACCTTCGCGATGACATCGGCCGCACGCAGCGAAATCGCCAGGGCCATCGTTCCGCAATCGGCTCCGCTGGTTCAAATCGCGCTGATCGATCTGGTTGTGGATCTGAAAGACTCGTCGGCTGTCTCGGAGCTAAAGCAGGTAGCAGGAAACGATTCGTTAAACCCCGGTGTTCGTGAAAGAGCGGCCTGGGCAGTGGAGAGGTTGCAATGAAATCTACTTTTCTGAAATCGATCGCATTTTTGGCCGTAACGTTGACCCTCGCGGCACAGGATCCAGCGCCTACGCCGCAGCGGATCACTCTGCCATTCAGTGACCCCTCTCGTCCCAAGAGTCTGGTCGTGGACATACCGGCAGGCTCTGTGAAGATTACGGGCTATGACGGTAGCGATGCCGTCATCGAGTACTCGGGGCACGGCCTCGGCCCTCGCAGCAAGGCGCGGCAAGGAGACCTGCCTCCCGGCATGCATCGGCTGGATCAACCCACCGGCGCGATTGCGGCCACCCAGGAGAACAATGTCGTCCGCGTCAAGGGAGGCTTTTGGGACCGGCTCAATATCGAAATAAAAATTCCCAAGCAAACTACGCTCGATCTCAAAACAATGAACGGCAGCATCTCGGTCGAGGGAATTTCCGGCGAGATGACGATCGACGCGATGAACGGGCACATCAATGTCCAGGACGCTTCCGGCCCCGTGGTGGCACACTCCATGAACGGGCGCATTACGGCATCGCTGGCGCAAGTGTCCGCCGCCAAAGCGTCCAGCTTTTCGTCCATGAATGGCAGCATCGAAGTGACCCTCCCTGCCGACCTCAAAGCGCGCCTCAAGATGAAAACCGACCACGGCGAAATCTACACGGACTTCGATGTGAAAGTGGATTCTGCTACGGGTTCGACCACTATCGCCCAGGACGGTAGCGGGAAAAACGGCCTGCCAGGTCTGCCCCATACAGACCGCACCTTGTACGGAACCATCAATGGGGGTGGTCCGGAGATGCAGTTCATCACCTACAACGGACGCATCGTCATTCGCAAAAAATAGCGCTGTCACAGAGACACTCATGCGAGGAACCCAAACCGTCTCCCTCACCCGCGATCCGCGAATCGACCCCCAGCGTGGCGACGAAGTGCGCTGCGGCGGCCTCCTCCGGCGTGTGATCCGCCGCGAAGGCGCGATGTTATGGTGCCACTCTGGAGGAATGCCCTACCAGATCAGACTGCAGCGGTGGCAGAAATGGTGCGTCGCCGGACCAGCCAGACCTAACGCATTTCCGCAACCAGACCGTCCAGTGAACTTTTGAGGCGCGCCGGAGTCCAGTGGAAGTCTGACAGAAGTACGTTTCCGATCTCTTCTTTGCTCTTATTGGCGGCATTCATCTCGTGGACCCGATTGCGAGTTCTCTCCAACAGGTTTCGAAAATCCACCAGATCTTGTTTGGTGCCGACCGGGCCATGTCCCGGAATGATAGTGTCGAAATCCAGCTTCAGGACGCTATCCAGAGTTTTCGTCCACTCCATGATGCTGCCGCCCGCCGAGTAATCGATGAGCGGCGGAAACTCGTCTCCGCGCACGCACATATCGCCGGTCGATAACACACGCTGGGCTCTGAATAAAACCACGGAATCGCCATTGGTATGGGATCGCCCGAAGTGAAACGCTTCAGCAGTTTCATCGCCGAGAGATACCTGAAGGTAGTTTTCAAATGAAATCTGCGGCAGGCCGGGCATTTTGAGCTGGACCATGTTCAGGCGAGCCTGCTTCGATATCATCAACTGCGCGCCCATCGGCAGCATCTTCGCGTTGCCACCGGTATGATCCCCGTGCTGGTGCGTATTGATGACGTAGCGGACCGGCTTGTCGGTGAGCGTCTTTACCTTGGCCAGAATGCCATCGTGATCCCAGTCGTACTTGTCATCCACCAGAATCACGCCGTCCCGCGTGAGGACTACCGTGACATTTCCGCCGGCGCCGCTTACTTCGGGTACCGGCGAGATCTCGTAGAGATCTTCCCGGATCTTGTTCAGCTTCAAATCTCCATGAACCGGCTGCTGGGTGCGAGCAATCCAGATGCCGCTCAATAAAACCGCGCACAGGCAAAATCGCAGGAAAGACTGTTTCTTCACGGCGTGCAGTATATCACGCCGGTTGTGGTATTTCGAGCGCCGTGCGCCTCAAACACCGGCGGGTGTATACTGAGCTGGTAACGCGGAAGCTGGAATGGAAAATCCGATTCAGTGAGAGGAACAAACCATGAAGAAAACAATCCTGGCATTCGCATTGGTAGCGGGCTTTTCGACCGTTGCAATGGCAGCAGAGTTCAAAGGCTATATCATCGATGAGAAGTGCGCCGCCAAGTCCGGAATGAGGGGCAACGTGGACTGCGCCACGGCGTGCATGAAGGGCGGATCTCCTGCCGTTCTGGTCACCGAAGAGGGCAAAATCTACAAACTCGACGACCAGGCGAAGGTCGTGCCATTGGCCGGTAAGCAGGTAACCATCACCGGTAAGATGACGGGCGATACCATCACGGTCGCCAACGTTAAGTAGTAGTTCTTCAAAGGGCTCCTTGGCCCTTGCTCCAGTCAGCTTCTTGAATCGCATTGCCGAGGAAGGGACGCGATCTGTCGGTCCCGTCCCCTCCTCCGAGTAAGTTACGCGAAGCTTGGCCGTGTCATGCCCCGTGTTCCGCCAATACCTCGCGGATGGCGAGCGGTATTGCACCGCTCGCACAGGGCGACCCCTTCCACAATGTAGCGGCCCCGTTCGATCAGCGACGCTTCCCAGCATCCGAGCTGTCGCTGCTCCTGTTCGTTTGTAGCCTCGCTGGTGGCTGGGCCGCGGCGAGAATCCAGACCGCCGCGATGAGCGACGAGATTGCCATGAGCGAAAGTCGGATATGTTCGGGCATAGTCCTCCTCCGTAGAAGGTTGCTGAAAAACTCGCCCCCATGCTACGAAAACGACAGGTCATGGACCTGTCCCACCAAGGATCAGCGGGTTGCCAAGCGTGGTGGGACCGGTCCATGACCGGTCAGCGAGTTTTTCAGCAGCCTCCTAGTGTCCCGAGTCAGAAGTTAGTATAAATAATAGGAACCTGCTTGTTATGCTGGGAATCCAACCAGCATGGGTCGACCAACCAAGCCAATCGTGGTGAGTGAAGAGGATCGCGTCAAGCTGCAGGAGTGGGCCCGGCGGCCTAAAACTGCGCAGCGTTTCGATGCGGGCACGCATTATATTGGGTTGCGCCGACGGGATGGAGAACCGACAGGTGGCTCGTCAACTGCGCATCACCGATCAAACGGTGTGCAAGTGGCGGGAGCGATTTCGCTCCAGCGGTCTGGAGGGATTGGCCGATGAACCTCGGCCAGGCACTCCGCGCAAGATTTCGGATGCGCAAGTGGAGGCGCTTATCACGCGTACATTAGAAACGACGCCTTCGCAGGGCACGCACTGGTCGACACGAACCATGGCACAGGCGACAGGAATGTCGCAGTCCGCAATATCCCGCATCTGGCGGGCGTTCTCGTTGCAGCCGCACCGGGTGGAGACCTTCAAGCTGTCCACCGATCCGTTCTTCGTCGAGAAGGTTCGGGACATCGTGGGCTTGTATTTGAACCCGCCGGAACGGGCTCTGGTGCTGTGTGTGGATGAAAAGAGCCAAGTCCAGGCCCTGGATCGAACGCGTCCTGTACTGCCGTTACGGCCCGGCCTGCCCGCTCGTCAAACTCACGATTACATCCGTAACGGAACCACTTCACTGTTCGCCGCTCTCGATGTAGCTACCGGGAAAGTAATTGGGTCTTGTCACCGCCATCAGGAGTTCCTCCGCTTTTTGGAACGAATCGACGAAGCTGTCCCTGACCAACTCGATATTCACCTGGTGATGGATAACTACGGCACTCACAAGATGCCCAAAGTGAAGCGCTGGTTTGCACGTCATCCCCGCTATCATGTGCACTTCACCCCAACCAGCGCCAGTTGGCTCAATCAAGTCCAACGATTCTTCGGCCTGCTTACCGACAGGCGTATCCGGCGCGGCACCTTCGGCAGCGTTCGCGAGTTAGAGGCCGCCATCCGCGACTATCTCCTCCTCCACAATCAAAACCCTCAGCCCTTCGCCTGGACCGCCGACGCCGACTCCATCCTCAAAAAGATCGCCCGCTTTTGCATGCGGACTTCTGACTCAGTACACTAGTCTAGTGAGATGACGCGAAATCGGCGGCCAATGTGACCGGAGTTCTGGCCTTCGCAAAACGAAGAGGTCATCTCTTCGTCTGCATTTATTTTGACATCGGTCACGCGATGAATTGTGGCCGCTGGGGTGCGCCGAGCGACCGTTTCTCAAAAAACCAAGATAAAATCGGAGGATGAAACCCATGCCAAGGTTCCGTCGCCCAGCGTGGCCTGCGTGGCGATTGCCGAGACGTTCCAGCGCGCGGCAGTTTTTGAGTCAGGCCGGCTGGTGTCTGCTGGCGGCCAGTTACGCCCTCGCTCAGCAGCCCGCCCGCGCCCCGTCCGCAGCGTCTTCCACCAGTGGGCCTGGCAGTCATTCGGTCGTTTTCCCGGCCAGCGGCGACATCCTCGGTACGCCCAAGACCGCACTCTCGGGCGCAGACTACATTCGCCGCGAAGTCATGATCCCTATGCGTGACGGTGTGAAACTCTACACCTCCATCATCGTGCCTAAAGGCGCGCGCAACGCGCCGATTCTGCTCACGCGCACTCCTTATAACGCCGCCAAACGCACCGAACGCAGCGCGAGTCTCCATATGCTCGCGACACTCCCGCAAGGAGACGAGGTGTTCGCCGCCGACGGCTATATCCGCGTGTTCCAGGACGTGCGCGGCAAATATAGGTCGGAGGGCGAATACGTGATGACACGGCCCGTCCGCGGCCCGCTAAACCCGACCGCAACCGACCACGTCACCGACGCCTACGACACCATCGATTGGCTGGTGAAGAACACCCCCGAATCCAACGGACGGGTAGGCATGATCGGTTCCTCCTACGAAGGATTCACCGTCGTGATGGCGCTGCTGGCGCCGCATCCCGCTCTGAAAGTGGCTGCGCCGGAGAGCCCCATGGTGGATGGTTGGATGGGCGACGATTGGTTCCACTACGGAGCTTTTCGCCAGACCAACCTGGACTACTTTTCCCAGCAGACAACCAAGCGCGATGCAGGCGATCCCACCGTCCGTGGCGCCTATGACGACTACGAGGAATTCCGCCGCGCAGGATCGGCCGGCGACTACGCTGAGTCACGCGGCCTTGATCGGCTGCCGTGGGCGCGACGACTCATGGAGCATCCCGCCTACGATCCGTTCTGGCAAGGCCAGGCGCTCGACACATTGGTAGCGCAGCATCCTGCCCAGGTCCCCACCATGTGGATTCAAGGCTTGTGGGATCAGGAAGACATGTGGGGCGCCATCCACTGCTATCTGGCGCTCAAGAGCAAGGGTCAGGCGGATCACAATTATCTGGTGATGGGTCCGTGGAGGCATAGTCAAGTGAACTACGATGCCTACAATCTGGGGCCGCTGAAGTGGGACGGCGATACCGCGTTGCAGTTCCGCCGCGACGTGCTGAAGCCATTCTTCGATCAGTACCTGAAAACCAGCGCGCCCAAAGCGGATACGCCTCCGGTATTCATCTATAATACCGGCGAGAATCACTGGGACCGCTTGAAGAATTGGCCGCTCGCTTGCGAGAACGGATGCGCCGCGCCGCTCAAACCGCTCTACCTTGAGGCGGCCTTCGGCCTGGGCTTCGACAAACCAGACACCGGCGAAGCTGCTGCGGACTCTTACGTCTCCGATCCCGCAAAGCCCGTGCCATATCTACCGCGGCCGGTCCATTTCACTGACTCCGATCGTTGGAAGACGTGGCTAGTTACCGATCAGCGCAGCGTGGCCGATCGAACCGACGTGCTCACCTACCAGACGCCGGTTCTCACCGCGTCCGTGCGCATCAGCGGCGCGCCAGTCGCCGATTTGTTCGCGGCCACCACCGGCACGGACGCCGATTGGGTGGTGAAGCTGATCGACGTTTACCCCGACGAAGTTCCCAGCCAGCCGGAAATGGGCGGCTATGAGCTCGCGGTTTCGATGGACATTTTCCGCGGACGCTACCGGCAGAGCTTCGAACATCCCTCTGCCATCCCCAACGGCCAGCCGGAACGCTACCGCTTCACGCTCCCGACTACCAATCACGTATTCGAGCCGGGCCACCGCATCATGGTGCAGATCCAGTCGAGCTGGTTCCCGCTCTACGATCGCAACCCGCAGACTTACGTCCCCAACATTTTCTTCGCCAAGCCGGCGGACTATGTGAAGGCGACGCAATCGGTGCTCCGCTCGCGCGATCACGCCAGCTCCGTGTGGCTGCCCGTGGTTCCGTAGACTTCCCGGCCCTATTTTCCCGCCGGAACGTGATATTCTTCTTTGGAAAGGAGCCCACCCATGGAGCCAACCAAACCCCAAGTTCCGAGCGAGGCGGTAGAACTTTATAACCTGTTTATTCACGGCGTGATCAGCCGCCGTGCGTTTATGGACGGTGTGCAAAAATTTGCGGTAGGCGGTCTGGCGGTGACAACGCTCATCGAAGCGTTGATGCCGAACTATGCCCTGGGTCAGCAGGTATCCAAGACCGACGACCGGATCAAGGCCAGCTACGAAACCGTTCCATCGCCGAACGGGAACGGAAGCATCAAAGGATATCTGGTCCGGCCGGCCAGCGCCGATACCCGGTCTGAGACTCCGTCGAAATTGCCCGGCATTATTGTGGTCCACGAAAATCGCGGTTTGAATCCGCATATCGAGGACATCGCGCGCCGTCTCGCTCTCGCCAACTTCATGGCGTTTGCGCCGGACGGACTCACGTCTCTTGGGGGCTTTCCCGGCGACGACTTCCACGGCGGCCAGATGTTCGCCAAGATTGACGGCAAAAAGATGGCCGAGGATTTTGTGGCCTCCGCCATGTGGCTCAAATCGCGCGCCGACTGCACAGGCAAAATAGGCGTCACCGGTTTCTGTTACGGCGGCGGCATTTCGAATACCTTGGCTGTCCGGCTGGGTGCCGATTTGGGCGCGGCGGTTCCGTTTTACGGCGCGGTTCCCTCCAAGGAAGACATCCCCAAAATCAAAGGCGCGGTTCTGGTCCATCATGGGGAACTCGACACGCGGTTGGCGTCGACCTGGCCGGCCTACGACAAGGCCTTAACGGAAATAAACGTTCCGCACGAAGGCTACATCTACGCGGGCGCGGTTCACGGGTTCAATTGCGATGCCACGCCGGAGCGCTACAACAAAGCCGCGGCCGACCTGGCCTGGCGGCGCACCGTTGGCTGGTTCAACAAGTACGTACGCGCCTGACGGCGGACGTACACGCGAGCGCAGAAACCCTAGCTTGGTCACTGGTGGGTGCGATTCCGATAGAATGAGTCTGCTTACAAAGGAGCGTATGCCCAAAAAAATCGATCCCCTCAATAAGAAGACCTATGGCGCGGTGAGCACCATGCTCACGGTGAGCAATATCAAGACAGCCGCGAGCTTCTATCAGAAGGCCTTCGGCTTCGCCAAACGTGGAATCATGAATGGACCCGGCGGCCAACCTATACACGCCGAATTGACCTTGCGGGGCACCACGCTGATGCTGGGGCCTGAGATGGAACAAATGGGGGCCCGCAGCGCCAAGACCATCGGAGCCTCGCCGGTGACTCTCTACCTCTTTACCGAGAACGCAGATAAAACGGTTGCCAAAGCCGTAAAGCTCGGAGCCACGCAGAAGGGTCCGGTCATGGACATGTTTTGGGGCGACCGTTGCGGGACTATCGTGGACCCGGACGGCAACACCTGGATGATCGCGACTCATACGGCCGAGCCGACGCCTCAGGAAATGAAGAAGATAATGATGGAGCAGATGCGCGCTCAAAAAGCCGGCGCGGGAAGCGGATCCTGACCGGTTCGCCAAACTAGCTGCGACTCGCAGTTACCTGCACAGTTACTTGCGTTCGGGAACGATCCAGAGAAGGAGACGGCGGCTGCCGAAATAGTAGTCGTCGTCAGGGTCGTCTTTGACGGCGATTTCGCGTACGGGTTTCCAGTCGCCGATCTCGAATGTGTTGGAGACGATGCGCGTCCCCGGCTTCAAGGCTTGCAGTTGCGGGAACAGCCGCTGGTTGATGGACGGCAGCAGGAACAGAGTAACTACCGTGGCCTCGCGGAAGTTCGCTCGGAACAAGTCCTGTTCCCGAAATTCGATACGGCTTTCTACCCCTGCCTGGCGGGCATTTTTCCTGGCCTCGCGAATGCGCACCGGGTCGATGTCGATCCCCACGCCGCGTGCGCCGTAGCTCTTGGCCGCGGCAATCACGATCCGGCCGTCACCGCAGCCTAGATCGTAAACTATGTCGGAACTCCGGACCTGTGCGAGTTCCAGCATGGCCTTAACGGCGGTTTCCGTCGTCGGGACATACGGAACATCGGGTTCACGAGCGGGTTCGCGAGACGGACCGGCCTTTTGAGCAAGAGCGAGAGTCGCGCTCAATAAAGTCGCCAGGAGAAAACCAAAGGACCTTCGCATGACTGTAACCACGGGGGTCTGAGCGATGGTAGCAGAAAAAAACTGGTCGGACTGCTGCGCGACGAGCGACGGCTTGTGATATGGGTATATAGTCGATGGCCGTCGGGACCGTTCGGACCCTCTTGCATGAGCCTCACCAGACGGGCGACAGGGAGGTCGAAATATGGTGGATCGACGCAGCTTTCTTGCTCTTCTGGCGGCCCCAGCTCTGCCCGCAGCCAGCCGCGGCACAACGGTATCGATCGACGGCGACCGCTTCATGATCAACGGCAAGCCGACCTACCCAGGACGGCAATATAACGGAATGCGGATCGAGGGCCTGCTTATGAACTCGCGCATGGTGCAGGGCATCTTCGACGATCTCAACCCTGAGACACGATCTCGCTGGGCCTATCCGGATACCAAGAGATGGGACCCCGACCGAAACACGCGCGAGTTCATAGCGGCGATGCCCGAGTGGCGGAGCTTCGGACTGCTGGCGTTCACCATCAACCTCCAGGGTGGCAGCCCCGAGGGATACTCAAAGGTCCAGCCATGGCACAACAGCGCCTTCCGGTCCGACGGCTCGCTGCGGCCCGACTATATGAGTCGGCTGGAATGCATACTGGACCGGGCGGACGAGCTCGGTATGGCGGAGATCGTCAGCTTGTTCTACGCAGGGCAGGATCAGCGACTCGAAAGCGACGATGCTGTTAAGGCTGGCGTTCGCAATGCGATCGAGTGGCTGGGCGGCAAGGATTATCGAAACATCCTGATCGAGGTGGCTAACGAATGCGACAATCGCGGCTACGACCGCGACATCCTCAAAGCCCCGCGAATTCATGAACTCATCGAGCTTGTAAAATCAATTCGGCTAGGCAGCCGCCGGTATCTCGCGGGAGCCAGCTTCAACGGCAACCGGATCCCCACAGCGAACGTCGTCCAAGCCTCGAATTTTCTACTGCTCCACGGCAACGGTGTCACTGATGCGAACCGGATCGCCGAAATGGTGGAGCAGACGCGAAAGGTCGAGGGTTATCGGACAATGCCTATTCTGTTTAACGAAGACGATCACTTCGACTTCGACAAACCGGCCAATAACATGATGAAAGCCCTCGGCTCTTACGCCTCCTGGGGGTACTTTGATCCTTATGCAGATGGATATCAGACTGTGCCGGTGAACTGGGGCGTCAACACCGATCGCAAACGAGCTTTCTTCAGCCTCGTAAAACAAGTAACTGGATCATAGGCCAAGCTGGCCGTTTTGACACCGTACCAGTGGGCGCTGGTCCGTGCTCATGGTTCATTTAGGAGAGGCGGTGGATGTATTATTGGTATTGCCAGACGGGCAATCTGTTCACCTGGATCGGCAACAACGGCGTCACTACGGGAGCGCTATCGGCGACTCCGAAGTGGATTCCTAGGCTAACATACTCGTAGCCTAGCCAGGAAGATAGCGGAGTTTTTGCGTATGATTTCAACTATTAGCAGAGGTGCCCTGCTCATTGCCTTCGTAATTTCCTTCGCACGGGATGCCCGCGCCTTGACTCAATTGAACATGAGCCATGATTTAGTCAGGCTAGGTATCGCAAGCCAGAATATGACTCCGAATACCCCTTTGCTAGACGCCAGGCCGCTCTTTCAGGCGGCGATCAACTACGTTCAGAGCAATCCTGTGCAGACATTGACGCTCGACACGGGCGCGTATTATCTGCTCACGAATACGCAATCTAATGCGGTCCTTCTCTTTTGGCAGTTGAGTAATCTTACGGTTGACCTGGCAGGCTCCACGCTCTATTTCAACGGCCCATTGGTTCCGAACGGTTTGGCGCTTGGTTTCTGCACCAACGTCACGCTGGCCAACTTTCAAATCGACTACGTCAATCCCCCCTACACGCACGTGCAACTCACGTCAGTAGACACTGTCAACCGGGTTTTGACGTACCAGACACTGGCCGGCTGGCCGGATCCCTCCACATTCAATTCGCTAACGAGCCCGTTTGGAGGTCCGATCCAGGGATACTGGGCGGCCATCTTCCGCAACGGCTCCATTGTCCCGGGAACTACGCGGACACTGTTGCAGGCCCCCTTCACCAACAACGCGCTAACCATTCAGGACCAATCCCCGTGGGCACAGGCATCCACGCTCTCAACTCTCGAACCCGGGGACACGGTAGTCGTTTACGCCCGCGGCGGAGGGCCGATTATCTGGGAATATTTTGGCGATTCGCTTACTTTTTCGAACATCGCCATCTACGGGGCACAGGGGGTGCAGCTTATTTCAACGAGTAACAGCACCCTGCAGAACATGCGCTTCGCGCCGCGGCCGGGGTCCGGACTGGTCGGCGGCGTAGGCGGCATCGCTTTCCTTCCCCCAGGTCCAAACAATCACATCCTGAATTGCTATGTGGCCCGAACGCTGGACGACGCCCTCGTTTTCGAGGAAACTGGCCCAACGACAGTCATCAGCCAGTCGGGCTCGCGCCTGCTTACCGTCGCGGACCAAGGGTTCCCGTACCCCAACGGAACCGCGATGAACTTTGTAGATCCAGGAACCACGCTTGAATCCACGGGGGGAATTATCGTCGATCAAAATCCGCCTTACAATCCCAACTCCGCGACAGGCAACGTCACTGTGACGTTCGATCGCGATTTGCCCGTCATTGCTCCGGGCACGTTTATGGTGTTCGGTTCCGCGGCGCCACGCGGCCAAGGTTCAACTGTCGAAGATTCGTTGGTCGAGGACACTTACGGAGGCCACGGAATCCTGCTTCAGGGTGTCGAAGGCGTTACGGTCGATCGGAACGTGGTACGGCGGACGAGCATGGCGGGTATTCACGTTGATCAGACCACCGATGCCGCGGTAGACGCAGCAGACTTGAACCCGCCGTCGCATGATGTAATCATTAGCGATAACGCCTTGGAGGCGACCCTCGGTCCAGCCCCTTGCGGTACCGGCATACAATTCTGCCTCGGCGCCATCGAGGTCGTTTCCACCAACAACCAGGCTTTCGGCTTCGCCTCATCGCCCGCAAATACCAACATTACGGTGCAGAACAATTACATCGCGGATTCCGGGCGTTCGGGTATCTGGATCGGCGAGTTGAATGGTGGCACGCTGCAAAACAATCTGGTGATTCGCTCCAGTCAGAACCCAACTTTAGGTGGGACCTTCGGTA
This sequence comes from Bryobacterales bacterium, assembly GCA_963779075.1. Classification (GTDB taxonomy): domain Bacteria; phylum Acidobacteriota; class Terriglobia; order Bryobacterales; family Bryobacteraceae; genus Palsa-187. The sequence continues at coordinate 110,614 of CAVZWS010000001.1, read as the reverse complement.
TTCCAACCCAGTTTCAAGCCCAGGTGATGGAGGACGCGCTGGTTCCGGTTGTGATTCACTTTAGTTCCTCTGTCACGGAAGTCAGTGACACCGTCAGCGCGACCTCTTCGGTGATCGCTCCGGTTACCCTGATGCCCGCGGAAATTACTTTGCCGTCAGCGGGCGGAACCCGAAGCGTCGTAATACAAACGGCAATTGCAGGCTTCGCCTGGCAAGCCGCCAGTGACTCCTCTTGGCTCACAATTACTTCGGCTGCGACAGGTTCTGGCGCGGGAAGTGTGCAATATTCAGTCGCCGCTAACAATACAGGCGTGTCACGCTCGGGGACTATTACACTCGCTGGAGAAACTTTTGTCGTAAAACAAGCACCGATCTCGGTTATAAGCAAAGCTGGCATATTCCGTTCGGGCTTCTATTGGCTAGAGGATGTGGACGGGAACCAACAGTGGGATAGCCCGCCGGATATGGCATTCGCGTTTGGAGGTGTAGCCGGCGATATACCGATTACGGGAGATTGGAATGGCGACGGGCACACAAAGGCGGGGATATACCGACCGAGTAACGGTCTGTTTATTCTCGATTCAAACGGGGACGGTCAATTCGATGGCGGCGACGCCGTGTACAACCTGGGCGTCGGCACGCAGGCGGGAGACATTCCGGTGGTTGGCGATTGGAACGGCGATGGCCGGACCAAAGTGGGCCTTTTCCGACAGGGGTTTTTCTGGATTCTGGACTATAACGGCAACGGCGTATTCGAGCAAGGCGTTGACAAAACTTATGCGTTTGGAGGTCTGGCGGGCGATGTCCCTGTAGTCGGCGATTGGACCGGCACCGGGACCAGCAAAATCGGCCTGTTCCGGCTGGGCTTCTACTGGATTCTGGACGCCAACGGCAATGGGTCGCTCGATAACATCAACGGAGCGGGTGGCGATCTAGCGTTCGCCTACGGAGGCATTGCTGGCGACGTTCCGGTGGTTGGCGATTGGAACGGAGACGGCACCAGCAAAGTGGGAGTATTCCGACAAGGATTCTTCTGGGTTCTGGACGCCAACGGCAATCACGCGTTCGACGGGACTGGATCCGGCCAGGACTTGGCGTTTGCTTTCGGAGGAATTTCTGGAGACAAACCGGTCGTGGGTAAATGGTAGGAAACCGGGACCTTATCGACTCGCTAAGACTGATGCCTGTTGAGGAGTTTGGTTTAGACGTACAGCCGTACTCTTTCCTTCAGGTGTATGAGATTCATGTAAAAAGGCCGGGCACTGGAGACTGCGGAAGCGGAATCTGCCAGCGAGCGTGGCGCAGCGGATGCGCATAGTAGCTCTGCAACTCGCCGCGTTCGGTCGGGGTCAGGTGCAAGACTTCCATCTTCGCCATAAATATATGACGAAAAAACACCGCTATGACGGCCCACTAGATACGGAGATTCCTGCCCTGGTGTCTGAACTGCGGCGTCCAATTTGGACTCCAGCTGGACGCCAAATGGTGATTTTAGGAAGGTCTGCTGGCTCTAAGTCTTTATAGACTTTGGTCGGGCTGCCGGGATTTGAACCCGGGACCTCTTGCACCCCAAGCAAGCGCGCTAGCCAGGCTGCGCCACAGCCCGAACTTCCGAGTGTAGCACCCGCCACAAGCCGAATCCAAAAATTGTGAAGCTCACGGACGATACGCCGCGGGTTCCGGTGCGGCGCCCGCTGCACCCTCGCCGCACTGCTGGCCTGAACTGCCCGCGTGAACTGCCGGTGTGACCTGATATGATACCTGGACGATGGAGGACATATCATGAAAGTTCCACGCTGCTATCTCGCGCTAGCTGCACTGGCCGCCACGGCCTTGTTCACGCAGGCGCAAACCGACTATTCCAAAATACAAATTAAAGCCAACAAGCTGGCGGATAATCTTTACACGCTCGACGGCGCGGGCGGCACGATTGGCGTGCTCACCGGTCCCGAGGGCGTGTTTATGGTGGACAGCCAGTTTGCGCCCCTGAGCGAAAAGATCGCGGCGGCGATCAAGCAGATTTCCGGCGGCCAGCCGATCAAGTTCCTGATTAATACCCACGTGCACGGCGATCACACCGGCGGCGACGAGAATTTCGCAAAGATGGGCGCAACCATCATCGCGCGTCCCGAGCTGCGCCACCGCCTGGCCCATCCGAATCCCGGTCCCAATGGCCAGCCGGGCGTGCCCATGCCCGCCGCCGGACTCCCGTTAATGACCTATACCGGCAGCCTGACGCTGCACATGGATGGCGAAGAGATCCATATCTATGCAATTCCGCGCGCCCATACCGATGGCGATAGCATCATTCAATTCGTGAATGCGGATGTGATCATGACCGGCGACTTCTATCGATCGGTTCAATTCCCCAACGTCGATCGCGCCAACGGCGGTTCATTGCTAGGCCTCGAAGCCGGTCTGGCGCGCGTGATTTCCTTGTGCGGACCCAATACCCGAGTGGTTCCGGGACACGGTCCCATGGTCGATCGCAATGCGGTGATGGCGCATCGAGACGTCGTCGTGGCCTTGCACAAAAAGATCGGCGACATGGTGAAGCAGGGCAAGACACTGGAGGAAGTGATGGCCGCGAAGCCCGCAGCTGAATTCAGCTCGCGCATAAAAGAAATCGGTACCACGGACGACCGCTTTGTGGGCCAGGCCTACGCGGAGCTGAAGTCGAACTAGCGGCCAGCAGCGTCATCGGGCCGCGCGGGGTGCAGCGCGCGGTCCGCTTCAAACAGCTTCCCAGCCCCCACCGTCTGCCCGATCTGCCACGCACGTTCCGGCCATATACATGCTCCCTGTTTCTAAAAATGCGCCTGAATCCAGGTACTGTCAATCGGCGCCCGAAGCCTTTCTAACAAAAATCCAAATACCACAGTGGCCACAGGACGCAAAGTCATCATGCGAACCAACGAGCGCCGATTCCTAGATGCGTTGACGCTTTTCGCGCTCCTATCAGTTTTGCCGGCGGTCAGTCTAGCCCAAGACACCACGCGCGGCGATGCTTGCAGCTGTCCGCGATGAAGTGGCTGTTATGAAGCGTGTTCTTGCCGAAATTCTGAGTGGAGTTAGGGCCTCGGCTGACCGAACAAGACAAAAGCCATGATTCAGTCAGGGCGCTTGCGGTGCGGCAACAGCCTCCGGAACTGCTTTCAGCCGATCAAGCTGATCCACTAGCTTGGTGAATTCCGCTTTCTCTTTCTTGGTCGACTTGGCAGGCGAGGACGGTTTTAGATCTTTATAGTAGGCAAGGACATTCTCGCGAAGGTCGGGCTGCATCCCGGCGAACTGACGGTCCGCCAGCTTCCCCAGCAGCTTTGCGTAGGCTTCGTCGGTTCCCTTGTACTTGCCGGCGGCGGTAGGTCCCCCCACATCCAGATTCTCGTCTGCCAGATCAGTGCCGCCAGCGTCGACATTCGCGAGCAGCGCCTTATAACGGTCCACCGTCGCGTTGAAGCTGGCCATGAACAATCTCTCCACTTCCGGAGTCGGCGTGCGGACCTTAAGCGCACTGAAGGGACCCTTTCCCGGAAGCCATCTAAAGAAGAATGTCAGAATCCTAGTGCCCCAGCCAGGCTTGCGGTATTCCGTTCCCCACTCCTTTTCATAGCTCGAACGCGAGAGGTTGTAGAGGAACTTCTTGCGCGTAATGCCGGGAATCTCTTTCTTGAGCTGGTCCTGCTTAAGACTCCAGGCGATTCGGGTCATGCCCGGAACGATCGACCTGATACCGTACCTATAGGTCCCAAGCGCCAGCGTCAGACTGCCGAATACGTCCTTCATCTCGACGCTATATGTATCGCGAAACGCGCGTTCGAGCACATCCCTGGATACCTGAAAGCCGATAAAGCTCCGATACCGGTCCGGCGCATAACGCCCCGATGCGACCTGGAGGACGTCGAAACCGAACTCTGTCCTGACGTGCGCGGTTGGATTATCCCAATACGTCACATCGCTTCCATATTTCCGCTGCAGATTGGGATACAAAATCGGCACGGCTCGGTTGGTGGCGATTCGGTGCCCCTCGGTATCGGCGGCGTAATGTTCCAGCGCACCCAAAGCGAACGCATATTCGTTGAGGTCCTGCGATTCACGGATCAGCGCCGTGACAAAGTCGCCGCTGCGGACATAATGTGTGAGATCGCTGAAAAAGCGGCTACTGAACGGATAATACCCCATGTCCTGAATGATGCAGCCTCCGTAGGCGTAGCCGTGCGCCATCTCCAGTTCTTCTGGCGTCGCATTGGGGAAGCGCTTGAGAAGCATCTTCTGGAGGGAGGCGTCCCACACCGAATCAATGATGGCTTCATGAGTCAGAACAGTGTAGCCGTAGCAGAAAGAAGACGACAGGAGAGCCGTCAAAACCAGGCGCAGGGCACCGGAAAACCGGAGCACTCTTCGCCTTCGACAATCCTCACCGAAGCATAAGTCGCGCGGGCTCATATCTCAACTATAGTCACCCTTTCGAACGACTGGCTCCACTGTAATAAACACGCACATTTGAGGAGCAGCCTCAGTTGTTCGCTTTCTTGTCGTTTTCGTTTTGAGCTTTCTGCTTTTTCCCTCGGTCCGGGCGCTGCGGCTGTTCGGCCGTCGGAGCCTCAGGCTTTGCCACCTGTGGTTGTGACACGTCTGGCCGAGGCTGTTGCTGCTGTCTTTGTTGCTGCTGCTGTAGGGCGTCCTGCTGCTGTTTCTGTTGCTGCTGCCGTTGGACGTCCTGCTGCTGCTTCTGTTGCTGCTGCCGTTGGGCGTCCTGCTGCTGCTTCTGTTGTTGCTGCTGTTGGGCGTCCTGCTGCTGCTTCTGTTGCTGCTGCCGTTGGGCGTCCTGCTGCTGCTTCTGTTGCTGCTGCTGTTGGGCGTCCTGCTGCTGCTTCTGTTGCTGCTGCCGTTGGGCGTCCTGCTGCTGCTTCTGTTGCTGCTGCCGCTGGGCGTCCTGCTGCTGTTTCTGTTGCTGCTGCTGTTGGGCGTCCTGCTGCTGCTTCTGTTGCTGCTGCCGTTGGACGTCCTGCTGCTGCTTCTGTTGCTGCTGCTGTTGGGCGTCCTGCTGCTGCTTCTGTTGCTGCTGCCGTTGGGCGTCCTGCTGCTGCTTCTGTTGCTGCTGCCGCTGGACGTCCTGCTGCTGCTTCTGTTGCTGCTGTTGTTGGGCGTCCTGCTGCTGTTCTGTTGCTGCTGCCGTTGGGCGTCCTGCTGCTGCTTCTGTTGCTGCTGCCGTTGGACGTCCTGCTGCTGCTTCTGTTGCTGCTGCCGTTGGGCGTCCTGCTGCTGTTTCTGTTGCTGCTGCCGTTGGACGTCCTGTTGTTGAGGGGCAAGATTCGGTTGCGGCGTGCTCTGCGGGGCGGCGCCCACCACCGGCTGAACACGTTTCGCCCGGCCCCTATCCACGACACGAACCGGGGCACTCGGCGCCAGCGCTCCCTGGCGCATCTGCTGGACCGTCTCCGCCGGAAGAGGGCGGCCGGGATTCTTGGCGAGCGCGGGCTGCTGCCGGTCGAAGGGAACCGGAGCCGGAGGCGGAGCGGTGCGCGCCACCACCGGCCGGCTCAACACTTGGCCGGCGGACGTGCAGCCCGGGAGGCGGTGTCTGCCCTGGCTCCGAGAACGCTCTCCCTTTGCGGCGCAATCGCCGGAGCGGCGAGCACCTGCGTCGAAGCCACTTGAGCAGCCGGTACCGAATCGCGCATCTTGATTCACCCGGCGCCCTCTGGCGAAAGTGTCTTGCGGAACCGCCGTGACGCTATTCTGAACCCGCCGGTTCGCGTAGGGGACGTTCGCAATCGCCCTTTCATTCGAATTCCGGCTGTAGTTGTAATAGTTATTGATGGCGGCGCTATTGATCACCGTGTTGGTGCTGTTCACCCGCCTGAAGTATCCCTGGCTTGACTGGTAAGGCGGGAAATAGGGCTCACGAGGGCCCAAGGGGAACCATCCTATTGCCGCGGCAGTGCCGATGGAAAAGCTCAGGCTGAAACCCGAGCCCTCCCTCCGCCAATCCACGCCACCAGCGCGGGCGCATAGACTGGAGTCACACCATACGGCCCCGGGATCCAGCCCCAACGGTCGCCAAAGGAAGCCCAGCGGCCATAGTGGTAGGGAGCGAATCCCCACGGTGCGTCGTCCACCCAGGTCCAACCCCATGGGGCGATCCAGGCCCAATGCCCGTCATGATAGGGCGCCCAGCCTGCTGCGACTGTAGTCGGCATCCATACCTGGCCATAGCCGGGCTGATTCCCCCAGCGGCCGTATTGGTCGAGGTCGTCGTAGCCGGGGATTTCGCGGGAAACGTAACGTGCGGACTGCGATTGGTCTTCCCGGCGGTCACGCGAGGAGCACCACTGATCCCATTCATCGGCTCCAGGAGAGGCACGTGAGGCTGTAGGTGATTTGATCGTCGCCTCTCACGACGGCCTGTTGGCGCGCGTAAACCGGGAACGTCTGCCCTCCGCCCGTCACCTCACCCTCTCCATCGCGAACCGTAATGATCGTGGTCTGCGAATCAGGATTGGCGTCGATGCGGTACTCGCCGGGACGCAGCAAGTTGAAAGCCAGGTTCGGCGTATCGACCTCGAAGACCTGGTTCTGCGCGAGATTTCGCAGCCGGACCGTGAGCGTCCCTTCCGAAAGCCGGATCTGCACCGTCTGGTCATCCAGGTTCAGGAACTGGAAAGCGGTGTTTGCGCCCAACCGTAAGGCTGTCGATCCCACGTGAAGCTCCGCTCGTCCCCGAGCGCCGACCCAAACGTTGTCACCGGAGATAAGCGGCCGGTTTGGCGCCGCATCCACCCAATCATTCATGCCGGCTGGCTGAAATGATACCGGACCATCCATGTAATTGAGTCGGCCGACCCGGTCCGGCGGATCCATCTGCGCGGCAAGCAGCACCGCCGAAGCCGCCATCAATACTCCACTCCTCGCGATAGGACGCATACCCTTCTCCTTACTGAACAATCATTTAACCTGAATGCACGTGCAATTCCATCGCTCGGCAACAGCGCTTTGAATAAGAAATCCAGGCCGGATGCAGGTTCCAGAAGACCAAGCGCACCCGATAGCGGGCGTCGTCACCTTCCCGCTGAGGGCGGTGGCCGCCACCCGAGCCTCGGGGCGACCTTATCTACAGCACAATCGTAACCGCAAGCCCAACGCCGGGATAATTGCGATTGTAAAGGTAGTAGCCATCGTCGTAGTCGATGTAAACGTCATTGGCGTCATACCAGTTTTCGGGCCAGTATTCGGGCCACGGGTCCACTAACAGGAATGAAAATCCGCCGTAATAGAAGCGCGGATATCCCATGTAGATCGTGGGGCGGCTGCGGATACGAAAGAAATGTTGTCTGCCGAAATATAGACCAAAGGTCTGCTGCGGAATGAAGTAACCGCCGTACCCTCCGCGCTGGGACCAAGTGCGATGGTCCGAAGTCCAGTGTTGGGCGCGATTTTGCTGCCAGCTATCGTGTCCCTGCCAACCCCCCTTCTGTAACCATCCCCGCTGTTGCTGCCAGGTTTGCGCTTGCTGCCGTGTGCGCTGCGGCTGTCCGAGGATAGAACGTTGTTGCGCCTGCGGCTGCTGTCGTTGCTGCTGTTGCTGTGCACGCTGGGGTTGTTGCTGTTGTTGCTGAACACGCTGTTGCTGTTGTTGCCCCGGCTGTTGCTGGGGCTGCTGAACGCGTTGGGGTTGCTGTGCTCGTTGCGGCTGCTGCTGTTGCTGTTGCTGCTGAACACGTTGCTGGGGCTGAGGCTGCTGGGCACGCTGCGGCTGTTGTTGACGTTGCTGAGGCTGCTGACTATGCTGCTGCTGTTGGCCGCCTTTGTCCTGCCTACCCTGCTTATCGCCCTGCTTATCGTCATGCTGCGCGTATATAGAAGCCATCGTTCCGAAACACAGGAACGCGGCCACGCCGAATACTCTTACAAGTTTCACCCAATTCATGGCTATCGTTTCCTTTCGTCGCCTATTTTAGTGGCACGTTTGAGAGCTCAACCATCGCGGCAGCCACACCTTTCAGCGCAACACGCCGAGCAAGTAGGCGATCAGGAGAATCAGCAATACGGTTCCAAGACCTATGCCGGCTCCGCCGCCGGGACCCCAGCGGCTATGTCCGTAGTAGCCTCCACCGAGCGCCAAAAAACAGAATCAAAATTATGATGAGTAGCAGCATTGTCTTTCTTCCTTTCTTCTGAAATCACACTCCGTGGCAGGGCGGTGGAAGTTATTCTTTTCCGCCTGCCACCAGGAGAACAACGCCTCCAATGAGTGCCACCGCGCCTGCAATCGGAGGCAACGGTATGTTATGTTCCTTTTCGCGAGTAGCGTGAATCGGCCCGATATCGACGACCTTTTCCGTGGTCGTATATGTGAACCCACCCCACGCGAGCCCGAACAGGCCCAGCACGATGAGAATAATTCCAAGTGTTTTGGTCATGGTCCCCTCCGTCCTTGAGAAGTTTCACGCAGGATTTGCGGATTTCTCCTCACTGGGCCCACGCGCGCTCCTCTTGAACCTGCTTATCTACTTCTCCAGCACTTTTTCAAACTTCCCGATTTTCTTTTCGATCTTGCCGGCAATATTTTCGACTTTGCCTTTTACTCTCAAGGCGGGATTGTTAGTGATTTCGCCCACTTTCTCTCGGACTTTTCCCTTCACTTCGTGAAGGCTCCCCACGACTTGATCTCTTCGTACTCGGTTTCATACTGCCTCCTCTCGGTGTCGGACCCTGAAGTCCGAAGGCCCAATACGATCCAAGCACGTTATTGGCCAATCGCGATATTTCGGTAGGAAAAGAACTAGAGAGGGAAGGCGGAGTCAGGAGAGCTATCGAGCTTGGCTAGCTCCCTCAAAAAGAGCGGATTCTCCGGAAACTCCGCGACCAGCTCCGCCAATTGAACGCGGGCGAGTGCCGTCTTCTTCTCGCGCAACGCCGCCATCGCCAGGAGAATTTTGGCAAACGGCCGCAGGTAGCGGCCGCGCGAAGCGGCAATCTCAAGTTGCTGGAGGCCGCCACGTTTATCGCCGCTGATCCCTTTGAAGTGGAGGAAGAATCGCTTAAACACCGGCAGACTTCCGATGATGTAGTTCGCGGCTCCCAGAGTAAGGTAGGCATCCGCGGCATCCGGATTGACCACTAGAAGCCTTTTGGCAAACTTATCGGCATCCCGGATCATGCGGAGACTTTCAAGCTGTTGCTTTTCGATCAAACTGGCATAGTCGGCCTGCAAGCCCAAACTAAGCGTCATGGCGAACAAGGCATTTACGTCATCTGGCTCAGCCTGCAATCGAAGCTCTGCCAACGTTCGCGCGCGTGCATCAGCGGCGAAGAAGGCATCGCGCAACTCCGGGTCCGGCTCAATCGGTATCTTTCCCAGGAAACGCTTTTTGTCTAAGAAGTACTCAGACGTCAAGACGCCCTGGCGGTAGCATTCCTCAAATAAATAGCTGGCGGCTTCCGCGGCACTCCCCATGGGATCTTCCGGGTGGGAAGCCCGCCATACGGCAAACTGCGCGCGCGCTTCCTCCGGTTTCAGTTCATACAGCAGGCGAAAACCAGTGTCCAGTTCGGGCGCGGCCAAAGCCTCAGCCTGCCACGCCCAAACTGGCGGCGCCTGCAGCATCAGCGCCATACAAGCTACCTGGAAGCCACATCCACACGAACTTCGTCGCCGCACCGTCATGCAGCAAACCCTCAATGATGATTGAACTAGCTCTTGCGTTCGCGGAACGAATACTTGTTCAAGAGAGCCAGGAGTTTCGCAGCCGCCTTGGGCGGACGAATTCCCTTGGTAACGATTTCCCGATTCTCCAGCTTCTTGCCGTACAGCGTGGCGTTATCGTCCAGGTCCTGCCGCAGAGTTGCGCCTTGCAGTGAAATGCCGGCAAACAGCCCCTGCGATCGCGACCACGAAAGAATGTCGGCGTGCATTTGGGCGTCGGTTTGAGCGGTCGCCGTGCGCCCCACCGGGCCTCCGGCAACCGAGCCTTCCGCGCCTAGAGTGAACTTGCTCTCCAGCAGCTTCTCCGCTCCGCGCGCATTCATCACCAACATGATCAAGTCGGTCGTAGAACCGCCGATTTGGAAGCCCACGCTCCCCCCCTCAATACGGACCGTGGCCGGCGCGGACCATCCTGGGCCGCGTTTGTTCCGGCAAGACATATAACCTTTCCCGTATTTCCCGCCAACGATGAAGGCGCCGGTCTTGAGGTCCGGTACGATCACAATGCAGTGCGCGTTTTCCAGCAGCTCCTGCGGAATGCCCTTGTCCGGTGCTGCCATGACTTCCGAGAACACCGCCGCCGCTTCGCCGAGCCGCTTTGCAGGCTCGTTGTCTTTAGCCAGCAATGGCGTGAGCGCCAAAGTGGTCACTAGAATGAATCTCATTTCTCACTCCTTCTAGCCAGCCGCATTACCCAAATGGGTCTCCGGCGACTATCTTCTCTTTAGCACGGTTTGCGCCAAATGTTCTGGACGATACAGCAAAAGCGATCCTGGCTTTCCAAAGCAATCTGTTTGTCGAAGCTGAGTGTTATGCGACAACCCCGGACCTAAAGTGCGCTATTTCCCCCAACATTCGCTCAGTGCCCGCATGGCACTGTAATAAGACCGCGACCGAGGCGGCGCCGCACAGATAGCTGACATCAATACGTTTCGAGCCGCCGTATTGCCGTGGACCTAAGAATGCATATAGGCAAGCGTGAAAGCGCGAGGAGTAAGCACCAAACGCGATCAACAGCGACTCACTAAAGGGTCTAGTAAAGGAGGGGAATCAAATGAAATTCTCCAGAACATTGCCAACCATGTTTGGTCTTGCGCTCATGGGCGCTGCATTCTCACCGATTGCTAATGCGGACGCCTTTGATAAGAAGACCGAAATCACATTTAGCGGACCTGTAGAGATTCCAGCGGTTCATCAGCCAGGCTTTGGCGTGTTGCCCGCGGGTACCTATCTGTTCAAAATTGCCGCATCGCAGGGCAACCGTCATATCGTTCAGATCTTTAGCAAGGACGGAACGACTATCTATGCCACCATCTTGGCTATCCCAAATGTTCGGATGACGCCGACCAATAACACGGTCATCACGTTCCGGGAGCGGCCGGCTGGCCAACCGCCCGCGCTGCGGGCATGGTTTTATCCTGGCAAACTGTGGGGCGAAGAATTCGTCTACCCCAAAGCGCAAGCCGTCGAAATGGCGAAATCGACGAACACAACAGTGCTCGAAATGCCGGCTACGGTAACGGCGGAAGCTGCAAAACCAGAAGAACCGCGGGTAATCGAGCAATTGAAGCAAGCACCCGTCACGGCAGTCGAACCGTCCGGAAAAGAGGTGGAAATGGCACAAGCAGTGACGCCTCCACCGGCTGCTGAGACGCTGGTGGCGCAAGCCGAGCCTGCGCCAGAGCTACCGAAGAGCGCAAGCCCGCTGCCGTTGATCGGGCTGATCGGTTTGCTTGCACTGGCAGGGGGCTTGACCCTCCACGCGGTGCGAGTGCGCGCGCTGTAGAGCCACTTTGGTTCCTGGATAATACGCCCGTTGTTGGAGCCTGACACAGATTAGGCCACGGCCGAAAGCCAGAAGGGGATCACGTGACTAGGACGTCAAACTTAGACCGAGAGCACAAGGCCGCGAAAGCGGTTGTGCTCCCGGTCCTTCTTTTTGTACTCAGCCGATTTGCCGGTGCCCAAGTCGCACCGCCCAACAGCGGCCCCGATCAGGAAAACTTTCGCATCTCCGTGGAGGTCGACCTAGTGGTGTTACAGGCGACGGTGCGCGATCGTGAGGGTCACGCGGTCAAGCAGCTCGGCCAGCAGAATTTCGAAGTGTTCGAAGATGGCCGGCCCCAGCCGGTCCACCTGTTCCGGCACGAGGACACGCCTGTCACAGTTGGCTTGGTTATAGACCACAGCGGCAGCATGCGGGAAAAACTCGCGGATGTCACCGCCGGAGCCCAGGCCTTTGTCCATTCCAGTAACCCCAACGATCAGATGTTTGTCGTGAACTTTAACGAAGCTGTCTCGTTGGGACTACCCAGAGGAGTACGCTTCAGCGATAACGCCGAACAATTGGGAGACGCGATCTGGGGCGCGCAGGCGACTGGTACGACGGCCCTCTACGACGCGATCCTCGAAGCACTAAAGCGGCTGCAGCAAGGCACCAGCGACAAGAAAGTTCTGATTGTTATTAGCGACGGCGGCGATAACGCAAGCAAGGCCAGCCTCGACGAAGTGTTGAAGATGGCGGAACAATCAAGCGCCATGATTTACACCATCGGCATCTTCGAGCCGGAGGATCCCGACCGGAATCCGAAAGTGCTCCAGCGCCTGGCTCGGGAGACGGGCGGCGAAGCAATCTTTCCCACCCGCCTGAGTGAAACGGTGGGGATTTGCGAACGCATTGCCCGAGACATTCGGGACCAATACACCATAGGCTACTCGTCTCCGAACGATCAGCGCGACGGCGCTTACCACAAAGTTCGGATCACTGCGCGAACCGACGGGAACGAGAAACTATCGGTGCGCGCCAGGACCGGCTACAGAGCCGGAGGAGCATTTCGGCCAAGCAAGGATGCCAAATGAAAGTGGTCGTGCCGAAAAACTCGCTGAAGGGAATCTTGAGATGGTCGCAGGTTGCGCTCTTCGCCGGCGCAGCGGCAATGCTGGGTTATTGTGCATTCGTACTCGTGGATACTCGCGTGTTCCAGGACCGCGAGAGTCGGGATCTTCAACGTCTGCTCGATGAGCAGCGCGCCCAAAGCGGCGCCCCGCTGCAAGCCAAGCTGTTCAGACCGCCGGAGATTCCACGGGCCGCCGCGATCAACGGTCTCATCGGCCGTATCGAAATCGCACGCCTTGGCCTGTCCGTGATGGTCGTTGAAGGGGACGACGGAAAGACCCTCCGCAGGGCGGCGGGCCACGTTCCCGGAACAGTGCTGCCGGGGCAAGACGGCAACGTGGCCATCACCGCGCATCGCGACACATTCTTCCGGCCGCTGCGAAATATCCAGATGGACGATGTGATTGCGCTCACTACATTGCAAGGCGAGTATCGCTACCGGGTCGTGTCCACCGAAGTCGTCACTCCGCAGGACGTTTCAGTCTTGGATTCGACCGGCGGCGAAACCCTGACCCTGGTGACATGTCATCCGTTCTACTTCGTCGGCGCGGCTCCCAACCGGTTTATCGTTCGGGCTGAAAGAGTCAAGGATGAAGAACTGAGGCGGATTACGCCGCTGTCAGTGTCAAGATCAGCTCTTCCATAACGATGCGATCGTCGGGCCGCGCGTCGCGCAGGGCGCGGTCCGCTTCAAATAGCTTCCCTACTGCACGCTCAAGTTTGCTTTTCGAGAACGCGCCCACCGTCTGCTCGATCTGCCGCGCTCGTTCGGGCCACATGCGCGCTCCCAGCTTATTGAAATGCGCCTGGATCTGCGCCGCGTTGCGCAGGCCGGCTTCGCGTGCCACCAGCGCCGTGCGAAACTGCGTCGCCAGGAAGGTGAGCGCCAGCGGCATGTATTCGCCTTCGCGCGCCAAAGTGTCCAGGATTTCCAGCGCCCGTGTGCGGTCGCTTCTTCCCAGCGCCGCCACCAGCGCAAAAATAGTGGTGGCCTGCGCGTCCGGTACCAACGCCGCGATATCGTCCTCCGTCACTTTGCGCGCCCCGCCGGTGAACAAGTACAGCTTCTCGATCTCCACCGCGATGCGCGAGGCGTCGCCTCCGGTGGCATCCAACAGCATCGCCAGCTCGGCTAGTCCCAATTGCAATCCGGCCTTCTTGGCCAGCCCTTGCGCCAGGGAGCGCACCGCTTCCGGCGAGAACGGGCGAAACTCCACTTGCGCCGGAATCATCCCGAAGTATTTCTGGACCCGTTCGAGCTTGGCCTTGTCCTCGCCCTCAAAACCGTAGCGGCTGGATTCGAGCACCACCACGGTACCCATCGTGGGCTCGTGCAGATAGGCAGCAAGCTGGCCGGTCTCTCCCGCACCTCCGCTTTCGTCGAATTCGGTGCTGGCCGCCGCGCGCCCTCGCGGCAAAACTGCCTCGGCGCTGCCGATCCAGATCACCCGCCGCGAAGCAAACAACGAAAGCGCCCGAGCGTCATCCAGCGCCGCAGCCAGCGGGACTTCACTCAAGTCGACCCGAGTCAATCCGGTCTCTCTGTCCTCAGGGGCGGAACCCAGCACTGCCTCAAGCAACGCTTGCCGGCAACGCTCGCGCTGATATGGCTCCGGGCCAAGGAACAGGTATACCGAAGCTGGGGCGCTTTTCTGCAAGCTCAGGAGAAATTGGTCCGGCGTCATAAGTTGCGAGTGCTAGAAGGCGTCCAAAATGGACGACACCACCTGCTGCGCGGTCTGCTGGCTGGCCCTCGCCAGCGCCGAATCGCTCTCCTCGAAATACGCCGCGGGGTCAATCGAAATTTCATAGCGCTCGCGAATTTCGTAGTCGGGACGGCTGTACAGGATCTTACCGGTGGCGCGTTCCCGCAACGTCAGCCGCAGGCCCACATGCACCTCGACGGCGCTGGCAGTGCCGGTGGCCGGATCGAAAATGGTGGGGAACGACAGGTAGTTCAGAACCGCTCCATCCAGAATTGCGTCCGCTGTATTGGTGTCGGTAACAATGCGGTAGCGCGTGCGGGAAATAAACTCGCGCGTGATCGCCTCCGGCAGTTGATCGGTGAGTTTGTAGCGCGTCGTCACGTTGCTGAACGCGGGAATCGCGATGGTATGAACGGTTTTCGGAATCAGGTCGCCGTGTCCCCCGGTGTGATAACCACAGGAGGAAAGCAGCAGCAGGAAGCCGGTGGCAGAGATCCAGCCCAGCCTCATCGCAGAAAGCCTTTCGCCACGGCCAGAGCGTTTTCGGCCACCAGCCGCAGATTGTCCGAGACCATCCAGATCCAGCAGGCGCGCGGCTGATTCGGATCGGCGCCGATCGCGCCCACGCTTAGCCCACTCATTCCAGCCACGCTGACGTTGGTGGGCGGGTCGTCGGAACGCACATCGAACCCCGCGGACGCCAGCCCTTCGGTCAGCCTATTGAGGTTAGGAATTTCGTCAAACTCCACCCAGATCGAAAAACTATGGCCGTGAAACACCGGCGCCTGAATCAAGCGCAGCGATGGCATGGGGATCGACGGATACAACGCCAGCAGCGACGCCACATGCCGCAGAATGCGCTCTTCCACGCCTTCGAGGGGCTCCAGCGCCTCCTCGCCATAACGCGCCAGCAGGTTGAAGCCGAGTTGCGCGTCGAACACGTCCATCTTCAGTTTCTGGAACGTGAGCACCCCCACGGTTTGCTGCCGCAGCTCGTCCAGGCCCTTCTTGCCTCGCTCGCTCGCCGGCTCGAACACATGAACGATGGATCTCCGCACCGGTCCGATTTTCGCAAGGCCGGCGAGCAGCATGGCGCACGCGATGGCCGCCGGATGCACGATCACCGGAATCAGTCCTGGCTCCGGCAGCGAACGTGTAGGCTCAGCGGTGGGAGCCCGCAAGCGCGCATGGGGCTGCTCTTCGAGCGCGCCGCTCAAGTCGATCAGCACGGGTCCGTCGGGCGGATTCAGCTTCAGCGCACGCCGGCTCGACGCTTCCGATCCCGCCAGGAACGCCACCTTCGATCCGGCCAGGCTCTCCGCCGTCAGCGGGACCAGTGCCAACACCTCTTCGTCATCGGCGCCCAGCATGGCGGCGTTTTCCGCCGCGGCCGAGATCAGCTCGATGTGCGGCGCAGGTTTGCCGTGCTCCAGAAGTTCGCGTACTTCCTTGGCCAGCAGGCTGTCGCCTCCTACCACGGCTACGCGAACGCGCGCTGCCTTCTCAGCCAATCTGATGCTCCGGTTCGTGAGGAGGCGGCTGCGGACGCAAACGCCGCCGCACGGCCCCGCCGATGCGGATCGCGACGCCGACTCCTACGTAACTGATGGCCAGGATCAGCAGCACTGGCTGTGAAAAATTCCAGACCAGAAAAATGAGTATGCCCATCAAAATGATGCTCAGCGGTGAGCGCGGGTGCGTAAGGCTCAGATCCTTGAAACTGGGATAACGCCAGGTGCTCACCATAAGAAACGACAGCAACCCCAGCAGCGCCAGCCACAGTGTTGACAGCATCCAGTTATGGATGGGCTCGCTACCCGCCGCGTAGACCACCGCCACCACTGCGGACGCTCCCGCGGGAATGGGCAGGCCTACGAAGTACTTGCGGTCCGGACGCCCGGGATTCTTGGGCACCGGGTTCTTCTGGATATTGAAGCGGGCCAGGCGCGCGGCTCCGCACAGCATAAACAGGAACGCGACGAAGTACCCGGTGCGGTGCAGGTATTCGAGAATCCTTGGGTCAATCGACGGGTCGACAAACTGCACGCCCCAGGTGAACGCCAGCACGGCGGGCGCGATGCCGAAACTGATCGAATCAGCGAGCGAATCCATTTCCTTGCCGAATTCGCTTACCGTATTGGTGAGGCGCGCGATGCGCCCGTCCAGCCCGTCCAGAAACACCGACCATCCAATCGCCACCGCGGCGTTTTGAAAATGATGCGGCGCCGCAGGCGCGTCGCTGATCATCGCCATCGAGCCCTGGAAGGATTCGATCAGCGCATAAAAACCCAGGAACACGTTGCCGGCCGTGAACAGCGTCGGCAAGGCATAGGCCGCGCGCCGCGGCCGGCGATCCGGCGATCGCGGATCAATCAGGCGATCGCGCCAGCTCTGCTTGCTCATACACTTCCTCTCAGGCGAGCTAGAATGCCCGATCCACCAGCCACCCTTTGGCCGGCTTTCACCAGCACTTCCCATTCGGGTCCCAGAAACACATCCATGCGCGAGCCGAATTTCATGAGGCCGATGCGCTGACCCGCTTCAACTACACTTCCCGCCTGCACGTAACACAATATGCGGCGCGCGATCAGCCCCGCGATCTGCTTGAACACCACGCGGGTGGGCTGCCCCGCGATGACGCCGTCCACGGTGATCACGTTCTGTTCGTTGGCGTCGCTCGCGTCTTCCGTACTGGCCACCAGAAAATGACCCTTCTTATAAGTTACGGACGCGACCTTCCCACCGATAGGAGTGCGGTTGACGTGCACATCGAACACATTCAGAAAAATGCTGATGCGCAGGCCGCCGGCGTCGTCGGGCTTAATCGCCACTACTTTCCCGTCGGCGGGTGACACCGCGTAGGGGCCGGAAGGGACCACACGATTCGGGTCACGGAAAAAATTCAGGCAGAACGCCGCCAGCAGGTAGAACGGAATGGCAAACGGCCAGCTCAATAACCAAGTGATCAGCGCACCCGCCGCGCCCAACCCCAGCGCGTAGTAAATGCCATAGGAAACCATTTCCACTTCCTATTGTCGCATTCCGGCGCAGATGGAGAAGGACGCGCTTTGACCTTATTTCGCCTTCGGCGGATATTTCTCGATCGCCTTCCGTACCATGTCATCGAGCTTGCCTTCGATCTTAGTGGCTTCGCTCTTCTCTTCGCTCGCGATGCCACGCCATACCAGCGATCGCGTGCTCGGGTCGCGCAAGTCGATCACCAGGGTGCCTTCGGTATAGGGCACTCTCACCACCCGCGTCCCGAATCCGCGCCATCCCGCCGGGTACCTCTCGATTTCCGCCTTGCGCACCGACCCAAAGTGGTAGCGCACGTTAAGATCCGACCGGCCCGTGGTCATCTCCAAACCCCGCGCCGTCAAGTCGCGCGCGATGTCGGCCTCGATCCGCTTCTTCACCAGTTCGCTATTCAGCGCCGAATTCCTGCTATTCAACTGTCCGTCGCGAATCGCGAAGGTCTTATACCTGGAAAAATCGGCGGCCTGATCGAACTCGACCGTGATTCTTTGCGCCCAAGCAAGTGCAGCGCTGAGCACCGCCAAGACCAGAATCCTCTTCATGGCTTACTCCAATTGCCTCCGGTTCCCGCCCATCATGTCAGGCAGGTCGAGTTTTGGGTTGAACCCGATCTCGAAGTAGCCGATCATCATTTCCTCCCAGCTCTGGTCGCCCCAGCGAACTTCCTTGCTGGGATCTGGATTGAACTTGTTGTTGGGCGAATTGTCGAATCCCGCCGTTGCTTCCAGCCGCGTCCCTTTCGGCAGCAGCTTGGGCCGGTCCAGTATGAATTCCAGTTGCCAGTTGAAGCTGTACTGGGGAACGCGCAGCAGAATCTCCTTCTCGCCGCTGGGATACACCGCGCGAAACTCCATCCACTTGCCGCGCAGATGCATATGCGGCTTCAGCGAAACCAGCTCAGTATCGGCCGCGAGCGTGGTGGAAGCCTCCACCCGGTAATCGCCGGCTCCCGGTGGAATCGCAAAGGTATTATTGGCGGCATAAATGCGCGCCACGCGTCTCTCCGGCGCATTCTTCGCGAAAACGAACCCGACCTTTGAGCGGTCCGTGCCCGCGGTCCCGTTCGCGGTGTAGTGCATCTGGAAAACGATGTCCGAACCGGCCGGGATCAGCTTCGCCTGACTCGAATTCAGCACAACGGTCTGCTTGCCCGGCGTGTATCCTCCCACGTTTTCGTCCAGCAAAGGCGCCCCGGCGGTCGAGCTGAATTTCTGTTCACCCGGCACGAACGCAACGCCCACCGGATACTTCCGCAGCCACGGCGAACCCGCCCGCCGGATATAGACGTTGGCATGATGCACCACCGCGCGATTGCCGGGACGCACTTCCATCTCTTGAACCCAGCGGTCCTCGGTGAACCCTGTCGGCACGATCATATAGGTGTATTCGACCGTTCCCTTCGCCGGCACTGCCACCTCCGTCGGCATTTCTACAACCAGATCGGGCTTGGGAATGTTCCAGCCCTCGGTCCATCGCACGGCAGCGGGCCGGTCCTTTGGATCTCCTTCCGGCGCGCCCGCGTCGGCCCACGACGCCAGCGTATTCATATCGGCCTGGCTTAAGCTGCGGTCATTGGAGAAGTGCCCGTACTTGGGATCGGCGAACCACGGCGGCATTTTGCGGCTCAACACCGCAGCCTTGATAGCCTTGGCCCACGGCCGCGTGCCTTCATAGGTGAGCAGTGCCATGGGACCGATCTCGCCCGGCCGGTGGCACGTCTGGCAGTTCTTCTGCAGTACCGGCAGGACGTCTTTGTTGAACGTGACCGGCGCGGTAGCGACATCCGCCGCCATCACCACCGTGCCAAACGCCGCAATCCCAATGAAAAAGCGCAGCATACGCCACACCTCCAATTAGAACCGAGCGTATCACGCTTTTTGGGCCCCTAGTGAACGGCGGCGCACTGAGGATTTCCAGGCTAATCGGAACGCTTTGGCCATGGCGGTTGAAACAACTCTGGAATGCTGCTCACGCTCTTGGCGTCTGGGGCTTTGAAGGATAGCTGCAGGGCGAGAAAGGCCACCCGATCCCGCGTGGCTTCGGCGTTTAGGGCGTGTTGCGCCTGGTAGATCTTAAGCCGCTTGGGCTCGCTGACGATCTCGAAGTAGCGCTTTGCCATGTCTGCGTTCAGAAACGGCTCATCCGTCGCGAACTGCAAGAACATAGATGCGGGCGCAGCGTGGGAAACATATTTTCCGGCATCCATCCAGGCGAACTTAGCAAGAAATGCATCGAACTTTTCCGGCCCCACTTTCCGTCGATAGTCCTGAAACGACTTGGTGGTCTTATCCACTTCATCGGAGAGCCCGCCTGCCATAATAACGAAGGCTGTAAAGCGTTTATCGATACCGCTTAGGAACCCGCCGGCGCTGGCATCACAACTATGACCACGTAAGCCAACCGCTTGGGATCGACGTCCTTGCGCGTTAGCAGGAGATCGGCGCCCCGGCGAAGATTCACGTTCTGCTGCACCTCGACAGCGATCTGAGTCTCGTTCAAAGGTGTTTCGTCCGGCTTGAATCCGGGATGCACAATTACATGGTCGGGAAGCAGCGAAACAACTCCGGAATTTGCCAGCACAATCGCTTCGTCCAGAAATTCGGTGCGGTTTTTCTTCTCCGACCCGGGCATGCACCAGTGCCCGTAAATCACTGCGGGAAACGGACCCTTGCCGGCGGGGGCCACCATGTACGCGGTAACCGTTCCGCCGTTCGGCCCCACGGCCGGCCCTCGATCGCCAACCGGACTGGCGTAAGAGATGTCATAAACGGTAACTTCGCAGTGCTGAATACTAGCTTGTTTGATGTTTAAAGGTGTGCGCTGGTCGTAATCCCAGTGATGAAAGAGTTGCTCATAGGACTCCTGAGCGAACGCCGCGGAACCGAGCAGCAGCACGAAGCAGCCGAACGCTTTCGCGCTAGTCGCTGGATTCACGCAACCAATATACCAGCGCGATTCAGGAGATGGGGTCAGACTCACACTCACACCAGGTCGTGCAAGTCCGCCGCAGTAAGCGGCTGGCGCGCCCAATGTCGAATGTGCAGGACGCGAACAACCTTCCTCGGCCGGCGGGCAATCGTGAAATAAATCCGATAAGCGCGATTGCGGCTGCCGTGGTGCAACACCCACACATCCGAGCCGAGTCCATACGCCGCAAAAGCCATCGGACATCGGTGCGGCATCGATCGCAGGCTGGCGATTCGACCTGCGATTGCTTCTAACCAGCGATTGGCCTCTAGCGGGCTGCCGTTATCCCGGATGAATCCGGTGATGGCATCAAGGTCCGCCAGAGCCTCGTCCGCCACGAGGACTTCAAAGACCATGCCGCTTGCGAATTCTCCTGACAGCCTCGTCCAGCGGCATGACGCGGCCTTCTGCGACATCCTTCAATCCGCGTCGGATGGCGGCGACGGCTTCAAGCTCGTCGATGCGATCTAACAAAGTCTGATACGAGCCAGCATCCTGAATCACGATTTCCGCCTTACCCTTGACCGTAAGTACGAACGGCCGGCGGCTCCTCTTCATTCGTTTCACGAAGACTGCCGTGTTGCGCTTGAAATTCGTAAGCGGATGAATGTCTTTGGAGAGATTGATCATGGCAGCGTCTCGCACGAAATAAGCATCTAGAAAGATGCTATCAGAATGTCATCTTGTTACGCCGGACGCGCCACGCAATCGCCTGGCCCGTGAATCTTTGCGTGGGCCCGGCGGAGGCCCTCCATACGGAAGCACAGGATTGAATTCTTGCGGGAATAGCATTGAACTTTCGCGTCCCGCTCTCTAGGAGGAGCTCCCCGAAGAGCGCGAAGACCATTTCCTCACGGCCAGGGCAATTAAGAGCCAAAGCACGGATCCCAACGAGCCGAGAAAATAAATCCACCAGCCAGCAAAAGCCAATCCGGCTATGTTCGGCTCTTTACCGGTGACAGTCAGCAGCACGCCGACAAGAACGGGCAGACCCGCGAGGCAACAGATGGCCAGCCAGATACGAGCCAAAGTGGCGCGTTTGAATAACTCGATCGCCGACACCACGAACCTCACCGTTCCCACTACAACGAAGCACGTTATGATGGCCGCATATTTCATGTAGTCAGGTCCCAAATACTCGATGCTTGATGCAAGGAACATCAGGACGGAGGTTCCAAACGCCATCGCCCAAAAATTCGATAATATTCTTTGAGTCTTGGAATGCATGTAGATTGGCCCCCGGAATCAGAGTGCTGTCTTATTCCGCCGCGCTCGCCACGCGATCGCCAGCAGCGCAATGGTCAAGAGCGCGCACGGCGTGCCGAGCAGCGCCACAGCTCGCATATCTACCGGACCCTTCATCATTCCCGCGATGCCCAGCATCAGCAACACGCCGCCCGCCGCTCCCGGAATCACCTTGCCGGGCCAGATGAACTCCGCGTAAACCCCGCATAGCCCCGCCACCGCCAGCAGCACGTCGCGCATATATTCAGCTTACCGTTACTCTTAAGAGGAGTGCCGTACAATCGCATCCTGGTCCGCGCCACCAACTGGCTGGGCGACGCCGTCATGTCCCTGCCCGCGTTGCGCGCGCTCCGCCAGCGCTTCCCCAATACTGAAATTGCGATTCTGGCGAAGCCCTGGGTCGCTGATCTTTACCAGCGTGAGCCGTTTTGCGATCGCATGATCCCCTACACCGCCCGGACTCTCGCCGAAAAATGGGCCGCCGGCCGCGCCCTCGCCCGCGAGAACTTTGACTGCGCGATTCTTCTACAGAACGCCTTTGAAGCCGCCGCCGTAGCATATCTCGCCGGTATTCCCGAACGGATCGGATACGCCCGCGATGGCCGCAGTCCGCTGCTGACGCGCGCGATCCCGGTGCCGCGCAAGGGTGAGATCCCGCGCCACGAGCGCTTCTACTATCTGGAACTCCTGCACCGCGCCGGTTTTCTCGATTCCCTGCCCGAAAACGATTGCATTCGTCTCGACGGCGCGCCTCAGTCCCGTGCGGCCGGCCTGGCACGCTTCCACGAACTGGGTATGGGCGGCACCATCGTCGGAATCAGCCCCGGCGCCGCCTACGGCACCGCCAAGCGCTGGCTCCCCGAGCGCTTTGCCGAAGCCGCCACGACCGTCGCGCGAGAACTGGACGCCGCGGTCGCAATCTTCGGATCAAAGGACGAGCGCGCCTGGTGCGCCGCCAT
This sequence comes from Bryobacterales bacterium, assembly GCA_963779075.1. Classification (GTDB taxonomy): domain Bacteria; phylum Acidobacteriota; class Terriglobia; order Bryobacterales; family Bryobacteraceae; genus Palsa-187. Next base: position 88,096 of record CAVZWS010000001.1, on the reverse strand, counting down.
CGCCGCCGTGATCCCCGTCCCGGTGCACAACTTCGCCGGCGAGACGACGCTGGCGGAATACATCGATCTCGCCGCTGCCTGCCGCGTGTATCTCACCAACGATTCGGGCGGCATGCATGTTGCCTCGGCGCTGGGCGTGCCCACAGTTGCCATCTTCGGGGCCACCGACGACATAACCACGGGGCCCACCGGCCCTCTCGCCCGCGTAGTGCGCGAGCCGGTCGATTGCAGCCCCTGCCTCAAACGCGAGTGCCCCATTGACCACCGCTGCATGACCCGCGTCAGCGCGGACCGCGTCGCGAAAGTCGCTCTCGATCTCGTGAAGTCGTGTTGAAATAGTAATTTGACTAATAGCGCCGCTCCTTTCCAGATACTGGTGGTGCGCCTCAGCTCTATGGGCGACGTCATCCATACGCTGCCCGCTGCCGCCAGCCTGAAGCACAGTATTCCGAATAGCCGTTTGACCTGGTTGATCCGTCCGCGCTGGGTGCCCCTGCTCGAAGGCAATCCCTATGTGGATGAAATCATCCCCGTGGAACGGTCCCTCGCCGCGTCGCTCACCGAAGCCCGCCGTCTGCGAGCCAGGCGTGTCGATCTCGCAGTGGATTTCCAGGGACTCATCCAAACTGCCGCACTGGCCGCGGCCGTCAAGCCCCTGAAGCTCGCCGGCTTCGACCGCAATCGCGTCCGCGAGCGCCCTGCCGCGCTGTTCTACTCATGTGAAATAGAGACCCGCGCCCAACACGTCGTGGATCGCAATTTGGAACTCGCCGCTGGAGTCGGCGCATCGCAACTTCTACATACCTTCCCCTTGCCCGCAGGCGAGCCCGAAGGCGCACTCCCCGCTGGAAAATTTATTCTCACCAGCCCTTTTGCCGGATGGGGCGCCAAGCAGTGGCCGATGGAGCGCTGGGCCGAACTCGCGGCACTGCTCGATATGCCGCTGGTGGTGAACGGTCCGCCGGACGCCGCGCCCGTCCTACAACAAATTCGCGGCGCGCATGTGCATCTTTCCGGACTCCCCGGTCTGATCGATGCCACGCGACGCGCACACGCCGTAATAGGAGTGGATAGCGGACCGCTCCACCTGGCCGCGGCGCTCGCGAAGCCCGGCGTTGCCATCTATGGACCCACCGATCCCGCGCGTAACGGCCCTTATGGCGGAACCTTTCGGGTGCTGCGCAGCCCGGATGCCGCCGCTGATTACTCGCGCCGAACCGCGCCGCACGCGAGCATGCTCGCGATCACTCCGCACATGGTGGCCGATGCGCTCGCCGCCGCTCTCGAAGCCAGCTCCGCAGGTTGTCGCGCGTGATATTTTCCAAGCCTTATGCCGATGCCGTCGCTAAATTCCGCGTGCCGTGTGGATTCGTGTTGGTGGCCGCATTCCTGTGGCTCTCCGCGCCCACGCTGGCATCGCTTGCCGCCGGAATTCCGGTGTCCATCCTGGGACTCGCCCTGCGCGGCTGGGCGGCCGGGCACCTCGAAAAGGACAGTACGCTCACCGATAGCGGCCCGTATGCCTGGGTGCGCAATCCTCTGTATCTCGGCACGCTCACCACCGCAGCGGGCCTGGTCATCGCCTCGCGACGCTGGGAGTTGGGAGTTCTATTCGCCGCCGTCTTCATCCTCATCTACCTCCCGGTAGTGGATCTCGAAGAACAGCATCTGGGCCGCCTCTTCCCGGCCTACGCCACATATGTGCGACGCGTCCATAAGCTGATTCCACGTCTGCCCTACCCCATGCCCGAAGACTCCACCAAACGCTTCCGCTGGGGTCTATACCGCTACAACCGCGAATATCAAGCCCTGCTGGGCTTTCTAGCGGGTGCGGTTCTGCTGCTGTGGAAAGCGCTGCGTGCGTAGCGCAGCTGCTACTCGCCGATTTCGACCGTCGCCCGCAGGTCCTGCCAGTCCGGGAGCGATACCGGGCGCGCCACTCGCTCAATAGCGCTGGTCATGTCTTTCGCCTGGAACGGCGCCAAATTAGGCGCAGTGAACTGGAACTTGCAGAGCGGCGGCTGTCCGGCCTTCGCGTCCGCCGTGTAGAGCGTTACATAGACCGTTACGCCCGAAAAACGCGCGGGCGTGTGGTTCACCACCAGGTATTGAATCTCGGATTTTTTCGCCGGATCCATCTGGATGCGGAAGCCGGTGACTTCGATGGCCTTCGCCAGCGGCGAGACATTGCCGCTCGCAGCAGCCGGCAGAGCGGCTACCGTCGGGGCTTGGGTATTGGTTTGCGCAACCGCCGATGGCTTCGCATCGGCAGACGGCCGTATCACCGAGATCACGCTGGTGAAGCCCGCGCCTAGCAACGTTCCAAGGATTAACGCGGTCGCCATCCAACCCGGAATCAAGGGTTTCTTGGCCAGCAGAAACGCCGGCGGGATGGGGCTGAGCTCGCGGTCCAGGAACTTCACCAGGCGGCGAGTCAGCATCGGCCCCGGCAGTGTGGTGCGCGGGCCGCACTCTTTCTTGAGCAACTGCACCCCCGGGACCGCCGGACGCAGTGGACGCCCCTCTAAAGGGGAATAGTTACCAAGCGGCGCGAGCGGAGGCGCCGGTTGCAAAGGAGGCGTGGACGGCCGAACCACGTCCTGCGGCTGTGTCGGCAGAGCCAGTAGTTTTGCGCCGAGCGGCGGCGCGGGGGGTTGCCACGAAGACCGCAGCGGCAGTGGTATGGGATTCAAAGGCCGCGGTGGCTCCGGAGCGGTTCGACGCCGCTGATTCGGAGTCAATGGAATGCGGGGTTCGGTTCCGGCCGGCCGCAGTTCCGCGATAAAAGCCCGCAACGACGCAGGCACGTTGGACGCCGCGCGCATCGGAAGCGGCAGCGCGTCCCGCGAAGGCGGCGGCTCGGGTGGACTCGGGTCCCGCATTGAATCCAGCATCGAAGATAGATGATCCAGCGGATCGCCACCTCCGGCAGGAGCGCCAAACTGCGGCAACAGCGCATCCTCTCCGGCATCTTGCCGGGCGAGGCTCTTCGAACTCAGGGCGGCCGCCGGTGACGCCGATTGAATGCGCTCCGCCAGGGCGGGAGGGGCGGCATGGCCGGGTCCAACCACCGTCGTCGCCGCCACCGAAGGCGCGATTGGCTGATACGGCTTGGGCTCCCGCGGGGTTCCCACTGCCGGTATGCACACGCTCATGGCCGGCGCCACGACTTCATTTCCTGCGCACGCGGGCGCTTCCACTTCACCCGCGAGCGCGGTTTCCACCGTGGCTGCAACCGGATCGCAAACCGGACATTCCCGTATTGTGGGAGCGATCTCGCGGCCACACTCCGGGCAGATCCAGTGGAACATGCCTCTAATCTACACGCAGAACTCGTAATTGCCTGTCAGTCACACACCCTACTCTCAGGAGTCCAGGAACCTTAAGCGCGCTAAGATTCCGACTCAGGGAATGTGTCAGGAGCCGCCAGCGCCCGTCCGGCGCTGCATCCAGCGGCGTCCGGCAAGAATTAGCACCGTCAACGCGATCCCCAAGGCTGAGGCGTAGATGAGATACCGGTGAACCAACTCGGCAACCGTCCGCCACTGTTCGCCAATCACATAGCCTAGGGCGAGGAAAACCGCCACCCAGGTCGCGGCGCCGCCCCAGGCATAGATCGCAAAGGTGTGGAATTCCAGCTTGGAAGCGCCTGCGATGATCGCCGTTAAGTGGCGGACGCCCGCGATGTAGTAACCGCCGAACAGCGCCCAATGCCCGCTGTGTTCAAACCAGCCGTGAACGCGGTCCAAATGCCGCTGGTCTATCCGGAGATACCTGCCGAAGCGGTGCACCACTGCCAGACCTGCCGTCCGCCCGATAAAGTAGCTGATGGTGATCCCGCAGCAACTCCCTGTCAACGCGGCGAGATAGGTCTCGGTCAAGTTCAGCGTGCCGCGCGAGATCAGATAACCGCAGTAAACCAGCAGCGTCTCGTCGGGAATTGGTAGACCCACGATGCCCAGGATCAGGAGTCCAAACAGCGCCCCGTAGCCGTACGTCGTAACCCACCCTAACGCCGCCTCCATCTGACCCCACGATAGCGCAATCGCGAAGCAGTCTCGTGCGGCGCAGGTCGCAATAGCTCGCGGTCACCGTGTTTCGCCGGGGCTCAGTCCCGCCCCGGAGTGACGAGCGTCGGCGCCGGCGCCTGAAAAAATCCAGGAAGCGGCGCTTGGACACTGCCTGTTTTACCTCCGGCTGGTCTATTAACTGGGCGGCAAATTCCGCGAAGCTTTGGCCCAGTTCGCTGCCGGGGTCGAGCAGTTTCCCCTCTACTACGGCGTGATTGACCGCCAGGTAATCGTTGGCGAATACCCGGGCCACCGGCTGGCCCAGCAATTCCTCCACCTGCGTTTGGGAAAACAGGGGGTTCTTTCGCATTCGATTCAGAACCACCGAAACCCGCCCGCTCAAACCCATGTCTCGAAGGAACGCCATCTTTTCGCGTGCCAGATGCAGCGAAGGGATCTCGGCCGTGCAGACCAGCAGAATGCGTTTCGATTCCTGCATCAGCTCGATCGAATACTTTTCCAGATTCCCGGAAAGATCGAAGCATACCACTTGATAAGTTCGGCGCATGAACGCCACCAGGTTGGCCACCTGCGCGGGATCAATGCGGTAGCTGGGATTGAGGCGTCCGGCGTGCAGCACGTCCATTCCAGAGACCGGTGTCACTAGTTGAGGCCATAGATTTTCGTCCATGTCCGCCACGCGGGAAATCGCATCCGGCACCGAAAATTCATTGGTCAGTTTTAGCATGAAGCGCAGCATGCCCGAGCTCAAATCGAAATCCGAGAGCAGCACCCGCGTATTCGGCCGGCGGGCCAGCGCCCCGCTCACGTTTACAGCGATGGTGGAGGCGCCGACCCCGGCCTTCGAAGGCAGAAACGAAAAGATCTGATTGGTGGATTCGTAGACCGCCGGCCTCTGGTTTAGCAGCTTTTTAACGCTCTCGACGGTTTCCAGCACCGCCCGCGGCTCGAACGGGTCAGTCAGAAATTCGCGGACTCCGGCGCGCATCGTCTCGCGAAGTACGGCGGTGTCGATACGGCTCTGGAAGCCGACGATTTGCCGCTGGCTCCCGTCCGCCTCCAGGATGTGCACGATTTCGAGGCCCTGTTTCAGCGACGCAAAATCGATAAAAACCACCTCAGTCGCCAATGCTCGCAGCGTCCGCACAAGCTCAATCGCCGTGGGATAGTGGTCGAGCGTCCGGGCAACCTCGATTTGTCCCGTCGCTTCGAGCGCCGCCGTGAGCCTACGCCCCAATTCGTGGTCCAGAGATATGATGATGCTGTGCAAGGCGGTCAGTGTCTCCTTCAACTCGGCTAAGCAGACATATCGGACGCGAAACACTTGCCATCGTCGTAACCGGTGATTGAAATCCCTTAGGCAGCCCTAAGGCCTTCGCCCCACAGCCCATGCGGGCAACCGGCCTCGCTTTACAGATTTCCGGGAAACCCGGCATGAGGCATGTTGGTAAACGCGGCGCCGGCCGCATCGCCCGGCTTATCGGCATCCGCTTTTTTCTTTCCCCAAGTCCAGTAAAGACCGAGGTAGGCGTAGTTTTCGGTTTGCCCGATGACGGTATGGCCGTAGCAGAACAGCAACTGAAACCCAGGGTCTCGGAACTTGTAATAGCCGCCGACATCCAGCAGCGTCGCGGGCTTGGTCTGCGGCGGCACTGTGCCCTCAGGCCCGTGATAGAACACTTCCGTGCCCAAGGTCAGTTTCTTCCCCAGATCCCGCTGCACCAACCAGCCCGCAAACGGATAGTTTCGATAGCCGGGAGTGCTGAACACGGTTACTCCCGCGCCACCGTAAGTAGTCCATGGGCCGAAGCTTTTCTGCACCCAAATTGGGACTTTGTACCAGGTCTTGCCCACGCCCAAGCCGCGATCTGCATTACCGGTCGGAATCTCGAACATCGTAAACGTGCCGATCATGGGTCGATGCTTGCCTTCCTGGACAAAACGGAGTTTCACTCCCAGTTCCATGTCGCCCAAACCGAACGCCCGTGCGTCGTGGGCCGGAAAAATCGCGGCGGCCGGCACGATGATGTGCAGATGAACGTTGGGCAGAGCTCCCCAATTGAACTCCAGCGCAGGACCCATGGTATCGGTCTCGAGCGGCGTGCCGTCGGACGAAGCAAAGGTATAGAACTCATAATTTCTAAAGTCGATGGGTTCCGGATCGTCGGTCTGAAACGGCGGCCCAGCCAGCGCAGTCGTCGAAGCCAAAGCCAGCAGAGCCAGCACTCCGAGCGCCCTTCCGGAGCGACTGCGGTCAGCGCTTCTCATGCAGCTCCCCAAATAATTCATTCACTCTTACTTTCATGGCCTTAAGAGCCTTCCGTCCCAGGGGCGTGACGCGGTAGAGTTTCCGAATCGATCGCCCTTTCCGCTGCCCGGCCGAGCGCAGGTACCCCTTCTTTTCGAGGCCGTGCAGCAGCGGGTAGAGAGTTCCGAGACTGATCCGATACCCGTGCAGAGCCAATTCTTCAGCCATTTCGAGTCCAAAGATCGGCCCCTCGACCGCGTGATGAAGAATATGGAGCCGAACCAAGCCGGAGTACAGATCCCGGTATGCTAGGGCGCTTATATCGCTTTTCGATAGCGACATCCGATAGTTATTTTAGGTTACAACGTACGCGTCGGGTTTAGCAAACTGTCCCGGTGGAGACGCGCGGGCGTACTTTATTGAGGCAGCGGCTGAGGCACCGTGTGTCTAACCGGGCAAGTGTTACGGAGTTGCGGCTGGCCGTCCACCACGGTGTCGATACACGGGATCGCGCTGAGGTATTCGTATATCGCCCGGAGGTCGCGATCCGTCATGTTTTGAAACGCCGGCCACCGCATGACCTGGAGTAGGGAACCGTCGAACGGATAGGGCACGCAACTCGAGGTTTGAGTAGTCCCCATAGCGCAAGTTGGGTGCACTCCATCAAAATCAATACCGGTCCGCATGATCTGCACGAACTCGGAATACGAGTGGCCACCTTCCGCCATCCCAGTGTTGTTCGGCGTCAAGTTGCGGCTGAAAATGTGCAGAGGGCTGTTAGGGGCGGGAAAGGGACCAAAATCCCGGCCGCCGCCCAGGAAGGTGGCCGGATTGACCTGTTTAATCTGGTGCGCTGTCAGGCTGGGAGGAGCAAATAGCGCCGGGTTCCCAATGAATTCCGTCGCTGGACCGGCACTATGGCAACCATTGCAATCGCCCACGACGTTCACGATGTAGCTGCCCAATCCCAACAGGTCATGGTCCTTACCGCCTGTATATAGAAAGACAGGATTTACCTGAAAGCCGATCTGAATTTTCAATTGTTCATCCAGCGCGGCACTGTTGTCGACGGCCGATCCTCGGGACGAAGTAATCAACATTCCAGTCACCACGATTGCGGCTAAGCCCATCGTCGCCGCAACCTTCGTTAGCAACCGGCGCATCGCCGACGTTGCCTGGTTAAATTCTAGATTCATTGTTGTTGCCTCCTGACTACATCTTTCGAACAGGATCTATAGTATCCCTTTCCGCCGAGGCGAGGGTGATAGTACCCTCAGCCGCTCTCCAGTACCTCGACGCGCCTCAGCCGCGCCCAAGATATACCGAGATATAATTGATCCGAGTGGATATTTACGATGAAATCGTGCGGCTTCGCCGTCTGGGCCAAAAGTGCGCTGTGGCCACCATAGTGCAGGTCAACGGCTCCATCCCCAGCTATGAAAGCGCAAAACTGCTGGTGCGGGAGGATGGCTCCATGATCGGCACGGTGGGCGGCGGTTGCGTCGAAGCCGAGGTCTGGACCGCGGCTCGCGAGGTCATCGAAACCGACAAGCCCCGCCACCTCAACTTCAGCCTGGGCGAGGATGCCGCCTACGACAACGGCCTGATCTGCGGCGGCCAGTTGAACATTTTTGTCGAGCCGGTCACGCCGCAGCCGCGCGCGTTTATATTCGGCGGCGGCCATGTATCGAAGAGTCTTTCAAAGGTCGCGAATCTGGCTGGGTTCGCCACCGTCATCATTGACGACCGCGAGGCCTTCGCCAACAAAGAGCGCTTCCCGGAAGCCGATGAAGTCTACGCCGAGGAATACGAGAGCGTCTTCCCCAAGCTGACCATCACCTCCACCAGCTACCTGATCATCGTCACCCGAGGGCATCGCGACGATATGCGCGTGCTGCGTTGGGCAGTGGAGACGCCTGCGAAATACGTCGCCATGATTGGCAGCAAGCGCAAGACGATTTCGGTGGTGAAGGAGCTCGAAAAAGAAGGCCTGCCGCGGCACCTGTTCGAAAAGATCTTCGCGCCGATGGGCCTGGAGATCGGCGCCGAAACGCCCGAGGAAATCGCAATTTCGGTGGTAGGCGAAATGATCGCCATGCGCCGCGCGCCGAATGTGGACTGGCGCTCGCTTTCGAAATCCGTATTCGCCCACGACAACCTGCGGGCGCTATTGAAGTGATCGCCGGTATTATTCTGGCGGCCGGAGCCTCCAGCCGTATCGGCAGCCCCAAGGCGCTGCTGGAATATCGCGGCGAGAGTTTCATTCAAAGACTGGTGCGGGTGCTGTCGCCGGTGTGCGGTCGTGTCATCGTGGTGCTGGGATATCATGCCGCTGAGATCCGGCCGGGCATTCCCGGCTCGGCCGTCGTCACCATCAATCCCGCTCCTGAGCGCGGACAGTTAAGCTCCCTGCAAACCGCACTCGCCGTGCTGCCCGCCGATACCGACGGATTTTTATTCACGCCGGTGGATTCGCCCGCGGTGGAAAGCGAAACCGTCGAGCGCCTGGCGGAGGAATTCCGGCGGCGCGATGCGGCGACGCTGCTGGTGATCCCAAGAATCGAAACTCCCAATGGCTTCAAACGTGGCCATCCCGTTTTCGCCGCCCGCGCGATAGCGCAAGAACTACTCGCGCTGCCGCCCAACTCGATGGCGAGCCAAGTGATCCACGGCCACATCCCGCAGACAGTCTACGTCGATGTGAACGATCCCGGCATCCTGACCGACATCGACGATCGCGAGGCCTACCGCCGCCTGTCGGAAGCCGCGAAATGAAGCGCGCCACAATTATCGTTCTGCTGGCGGTCGCGGTCATCGGCGCGGCGTTGCCGTATGCGCCGGTCGATTTCCTGAAGAATCCCATCGAGCGCGCGCTGGCCCGCGGGCTGGGGCGCAAGGTGGAAGTGGATCAGGTTTCGCTCACGCTTTTCTCCGGCCCCGGCGTGTCGCTCGACGGCGTCACCATTCATGAAGACAGCCGTGCGGGTATTGAACCTTTCGCCTACGCCAACACGTTGGACGCCCGCATAAATCTGTTGGCGCTGCTGCGCGGACACTTGGAATTTTCGAGCTTGGACTTGAACGACGCCACCTTCAATCTGGTGAAACCTACCGGCGCGCCGTGGAATTTTCAGATGCTATTGAGCCAGGCTTCCGGTGGCGGCACTTCCCCGCCCCAAATGCGGACCTCACCCGTCGCGACGAATCCTGTCGGCCCAATGCTGCCCGTGATCCCAACCACCCTGCCGGCCATCAAAATGCGCGGCGGGCGCGTCAATTTCAAATTCGCCGAAACCAAATCCGTCCTGTATTTCGACGACACCGATCTTTACGTCGCGCCGGACGAAGGCGGCGCCGTGGAACTGCGCTTTTCCGGAGTGCCATCGCGAACCGATCAAGGGGCCCAAAACTTCGGGCACTTCTACGTGCGTGGAACCGCAACTCCGTCCGCGGCAGGCCAGCAGTTCAACTTCCAAGTAGAGCTCGAGCCCAGCGCGCTCGACGCGGTGGCGCGCCTGTTCGATACCGGCGTCGCTGCTCTCAAGGGCCTGGTTTCGCTCGACGCCCAGGTTTCCGGATCGCCGGCGAGCTTGGACGTCAAAGGCACTCTTCTGCTCGAGAACGCCGGTGAATGGCGCGTGGGCTACAAAGGCAAGCTGGATCTGGCGGCGCAGACGCTGGAACTGGATTCCATTTCGCCTCCCGACCTGAATACCAAGTTGCACGCCAGTACCCGCGATCTGCTCACCACTCCGCAATGGGAAGTATCGGCGGATTTCAACGACGCTCCGCTGGGATCGGGTGTCGAACTCGCCCGGAACCTGGGTGCGCCGTTGCCCGCAAAGATGGCCGTCGAAGGAGTGGTGGCCGGCTCGGTTCGTTATCGAAATACCGAGGGCCTGGGCGGCAACCTCGAAGTTCGCGACGCTGTTGTGAACATCGCCGGCGCGGCCCCGCTCAAAATCCCAACGGCAACGGTTTTCCTCAAAGGGAACAGCATCGTGGCTGGTCCCAACACGGTAAACGTCGGCAGCGCGGACTTCGCCGATGTCGAAGCCGTATATCAAGCGGGCGAAGGCGGCGGCGTTGAAGTCAAGATCATGACGCGCCGTATGAATGTTGCCGATTTGCGCGCGCTCTCCCCGCTGGGCGTCGGATCCATCCCGTTGCTCGACCGCATCGCCGATGGCACATGGCGCGGGACATTGTCTTATGCAAACCCGGAGCCGCCGTCCAAAAAGGGGGCTTGGTCGGACGATTTCGAGATCCAAAACACGCACCTCGACATCGATGGACTAGCGTATCCGGTGCGCATCCAGTCCGCCGCCGTCAGCGCGAAGGATCAAAGCGTCGCCGTGACGCGTATTCGCGCCAAGGTAGGCAACATTGCATTCGGCGGCGAGTATCACTGGGGTTCGAAGGTCGATGCAGAGGATGATTCGGAAAAAGCCCAGCCCCAGACCTTCCGCCTGCAAGTAGCCGCTGCCGACGCCAAGGAAGTGGAGCGCCTGTTTCAGCCCACCATCTCGCGGGAAGGCGGCCTGCTGGCACGAACCCTCCGCCTGGGCGCGGCGGGCGCCACGCCTGACTGGCTCACCTTGCGAAATGTCGAAGGCGTTCTCTCGATCCGAGCGTTGACGCTGGCCGATACCCGCCTTAGCATCGATAGCTCGCGGCTAGTGTGGGACGGCGCGTCGGTGACACTATCCGCCATCCAGGGAAAGGTTGCCGATGCGGCGCTCACCGGCGAATTGCGCGTGGATCTCGCGGGCCGCGCGCCGGTTTATCGCTTCGAAGGCAATTTGGACGACCTGCCCTACAAGGGCGGCAAAGTAGATTTCAGGGGCAAGGTATCGGCGGAAGGAAACGGCCCGGCACTGTGGCCCAGCATAAAGGCCGACGGAACCCTGCAAGGCCGCTCCATTGCTTTTTCTCCCGATGCCGAATTCCGCCGGGCATCTGGGCGCTTTCAAATGAATATGACGGCCGCCGGCCCGCACTGGAAGCTTTCCGGCCTGAAACTGACGCAAGGAAACGACAGCTATTCGGGGGAAGGCACGACGCAAGCCGACGGCCGGCTAGTGCTGGATCTTTCGAACGGCGGCCGCCAAGTGACCTACCAGTAGCACGGGTCAGCTACCGCAGATCAATTCTCTTTGTCGTGCGAAGAGTATTGCTTCTGCGGAGGGTTCAGCTTGATTTCGATGGTGCGCTCGTCTTCGCTGACATCAAAAGTGTCACCGAAAGTCTGGTAACCTTTGGCGATCACCTGGATCCGAACCTGGCCCTTGGGCATGTCCGGAATTTCGGCGACACCTTCCTGCGACGAACGCATCTCCCACGTGGTGCGAACCATTTTCCCGAGTTTCGCCACCGAGCGGCCGCCGAAGCGCACGACTACGTCGGCGCGGTCAATCGGTCTGCCGGATCTGGTCGTCACCACGATCTTCAGCTTGGTCAAATCGGCAGCCGAAGCCGGATAGGACAGGGGCAGCGCCAGAGCCAAAATCAACAAGAGTCCCCGCATGTCCGGTATTATCGCATGGAGGTTTTCATTAGACTAGTCGTGAGCGCCATGAAGCATTCTTTTACCGTTTCCCTTGCCCTGCTGTTCGCCGCCATGCTATCTGCTGCGACGCCGTCGGGCGAAGATGTCTACAAGGCGCGCTGCGCCGCCTGTCACGACCAAAGCTCGCCCCGCATTCCGCCGCGCGACGCGTTGCAGAAGCTTTCCTCCGCGCGCATTCTGCGGACCCTCGACTTCGGTCTGATGATGAGCATCGCTTACCCGCTGAAGCGTGATGAACGCGAGGCCGTCGCCAACTTTCTGGGCGTAGCGGGTGGGCAACTCGCGGTGCCCGCGAATATCTGTTCCGCCGGCAAGCGTCCGATCGCGGGCGCGAGCGCGGGCAACTGGAATAGCTGGAGCCCCGCGGATGACAACGCGCGTTACGTAGCGGGCGACAAGGCCGGCCTCCGTATCGGCCAGTTGAGCAAGCTGAAGCTCAAGTGGGCTTTCGGATTCCCCGGCGACATCATGGCTTTCGGAGCGCCCACTGTCTTCAACGGTACGGTATTCACCGGCAGCGCCAGCGGCGTGATCTACGCGCTGGATGCCCAGACCGGCTGCACGCATTGGACGTTTGAAGCCAACGGTCCAGTGCGCTCGGCCATCCTCGCGGTCCGCAGCGGTCCGCGGACGGTGCTGATTTTCGGCGATCAAATCGGCTGGGTCTATGGCTTGGACGCGGTCACCGGCCGTCAGATCTGGCGCGCTCACATCGCCGATCACGAGGCCACACGCCTCACCGGTTCGCCGGTCGAGCACGATGGCGTGGTCTACATTCCGGCGGCTTCGTGGGAAGAAACGCGTTCGCTCGATGCCCAATACGCCTGCTGCACGTTTCGCGGCAACCTCACGGCGCTACGCGTGAGCGACGGTTCGATGGTGTGGAGATCGTTCATGGTCGACCCGCCAGTGAAGACCGGCGTCACTAAGATCGGTACGCCCACTTATGGGCCTTCGGGCGCGGGCATCTGGTCGACTCCGACCATCGATGCGAAGCGCGGCGTGCTGTATGTGACCACCGGCGATAACTATTCGCATCCCAACACCAAAACCAGCGACGCCGTAGTGGCGATCGAAATGAAGACCGGTAAAATCAGGTGGTCCCGCCAAGTGCTGCCCGGCGATGTTTACAACTCGACCTGCGTCGACAAGAGCGCCGCCAATTGCCCGCAGGATTCCGGGCCGGATTACGACTTCGGTTCGTCCGCCCTGCTGGTGCGCACGCCGGAGGGCAAAGAGATGCTGCTGGCGGGCCAGAAATCCGGAATGGTTTATGCGCTCGACCCCGCGGACGAAGGCAAAATCCTGTGGCAGAAACGCGTCGGAAAGGGCGGCTTGAACGGCGGCTTGCAGTGGGGCATGGCCAGCGACGGCCAGAAAGTTTATGCCGCCATGGGCGACGCCAAGCGGACGCCGCAGAGCCCCGCCCAACGTCTGGCGTCATTGGTCGGGAATGCGAATTTCGATCCCGCCGCGGGCGGCGGCTTGACGGCGTTGCGCCTCGCCGACGGATCGCAAGCGTGGTTCGCGCCGCCTCAGGCATGCGATCCGCCCAAGCCCGGCTGCAGCCCGGCGCAGGAAGCGGCGGTCACGATGATCCCCGGCGTGGTGTTCTCCGGCTCGCTCGATGGCCACATGCGCGCCTTCGATGCGGAGAACGGAAAAGTGTTGTGGGACTTCGACACCGCACGGGAGTTCAGGGCGGTCAATGGCGTCGCGGCCAAAGGCGGCTCGCTCGACGGCGCCGGACCCGTGATCTCCGGCGGCATGATCTTCATTAACTCCGGCTACCCTCGCAACGGTGGCATGGCGGGGAATGTGCTGCTGGCGTTCGGTATCGGCGACGACAAGTAACCCGGATTCCGTGCCCATCGAATCCATCCACGCCGCAGGTTCCATCAGCGCACGTCTTGACCGCCTGCCGGCCACGCGCACTATTTGGCGGCTGGTGGCGTTGCTCTCTCTCGGCGGGTTCTTCGAATTCTACGATCTGTTTTTCACGGGCTACATCGCGCCGGGTCTGGTGCGCAGCGGGATCCTGACATCCTCGACGCGAGGCCTGTTTGGCACCACCGGCGTGGCGAGCTTCGTCGCGGCATTATTTTTGGGGCTATTCGTAGGCACGGCGCTCTTCGGCTTCGTTGCGGATCGCTTCGGGCGGCGCACCATCTTCACGTTTTCGCTCTTGTGGTACTCGGCGGCCAGCGTGGTGATGGCGTTTCAAAACGACGTGTTCGGATTGAACCTGTGGCGCTTCCTTTCCGGCATCGGCGTCGGCGTGGAACTGGTCACCATCGACGCGTATCTCTCGGAACTGGTGCCCAAGGAATTGCGTGGGCGCGCCTTCGCGCTGAACCAGACCATTCAATTTTCCGCGGTACCCATGGTGGCGCTGCTCGCATGGCTTCTGGTGCCGCGCTCGCCTTTGGGCTTCGACGGATGGCGATGGGTGGTTCTAATAGGCGCCGCCGGAGCGGTGCTCGTGTGGCGCATCCGCCGCGACGTTCCTGAGAGTCCGCGCTGGCTGGCGCAGCGGGGCAAACTCGGCGAGGCGCAAGCCATCGTCGCGGGGTTGGAGACGCGGGTTGCGATGGAATCGGGACTCGTGCTAGCGCACCCGGCCCAAGCGGAGGAACCCGCGCCCCGCGGGAACTTCGCCGAGATCTGGAAGCCGCCTTATCGCCAGCGTACCGTGATGCTAATCGTCTTCAACGTTTTTCAGATCGTTGGATACTACGGCTTCTCCAGTTGGGTCCCGACTTTTCTGATCAGGCGCGGAATCTCGGTAGTCAACAGCCTGGAATACACGTTCCTGATCGCCATCGCAGCGCCTCTCGGACCCCTGCTGGCTTACCGGCTCGCAGACCGTTTCGAGCGCAAATGGCAGATCGTCGCGTCGGCCTCGGCCGTGGGCGTGTTCGGCATACTCTTCGGACGGATGACGCTGGCGCCGCTCCTGATTGTCCTGGGAATCCTGCTGACCATGGCCAACAACATCCTGTCATTCTCATTCCACGCCTATCAGGCAGAGCTTTATCCCACGCGCATTCGCGCGCTGGCCATCGGATTCGTGTATTCGTGGAGCCGGCTCTCCGGCGTTTTCAGCGCGTTCGCTATCGCGTTCTTCCTGGATCACTTCGGCGTGCCCGGAGTATTCACATTCATCGCGGGATCGATGGCGATGGTAGTGCTAGCCATCGGACTCCTGGGCCCGCGCACCAGCCGGCTGGCGCTGGAGACGATTTCGAAATAGCTCGGGTCGAGGCCTACTTCGGCGGCGCGGGCATGCTCGACGGTGGCACCACGCCGTTCATGCGCGCGTAAACCACCATTTGCCCGTAGTGATCGAAGGAATGAGAGGTCGGCATACTCGCCGTGAGCACTCGCGGCATGCTTCCCTCGAACGGCGACTTCACCATTTCAAGCTGGTTCTGCACTGTGAGCGTCGCAATCGACTTGTGGGCGAATGCGAAGGCGCCTTTCAGATATTCGAGCACCTGCTCCTTGGTGCGCACGGAGTCCGGACCGTTCTCGCCCGTCCCGATGTCCACCGGCGGTTTCTGGTTCAAGGCCGCGGCCGAGACCCCGTACATAACGGTGGCCAGGTGTTTAACCTGCTGCGCGAACGTGCGGACTCCGGTGAAGGAGCCGTTGGTGGGCGCGAAATCGTATTTATTCGCGGGCATGGCATTGGCGAGGCTGGTGACATCGCGTTCCACACCCTTCAGCTGGCCGTCGTAAAAGGCCGCCAACGGGTCGGCCGCAAACACGGGGGCGGCGCATAGCGCGAGCATGAGCAAACTCAATCTCAAGATGACTTCCTCCAGCAATTAGGATACACGCATCCGGCAAGAACGGGAACGTTGAAGCCGGCCACCGATGTTATCCTGACGATAGGCTTCGCACATGGCAATCGGGACACGATCCTACACCCGCGGCTACCTTTCTTCGAGCGGCCTGCCGCCGGGCATTCGCGCGCTGCTGGTATCCAACGTCGCCATTTTCGTCATCTACTTTTTTTCGAGCCGCGGACTGCGCGCCATGTTCGATCTGCTGGCGCTGCGGCCATCGGACGTAGTGACCCATTTTTATGTCTGGCAGTTGGTCACCTATTCGTTCCTTCACGGCGGGATCGCGCACATCCTGTTCAATATGCTGGCCCTGTGGATGTTCGGTACGGAGTTCGAGCGGTTGTGGGGGACCAGGCGCTTCCTGCGCTTTTATTTCTTCTGTGCCGCGGGCGCAGGGCTTTGCGTGATCGTTGGAAATTATCTATTCGGAAATCCGGAAGTGGCCACCATTGGATCATCCGGTGCGATTTACGGCATCCTGTTGGCCTCCGCGGTTATGTGGCCGGATCGCCAGATGCTGTTCTATTTCCTGATTCCGCTTAAGATGAAATATTTCGTCATGATCATCGGAGCCATCGCCTTCTTCAACTCGTTCAACCCGGCCAGCCCGGTTAGCGACGTGGCGCATCTGGGAGGCATGCTCTTCGGTTATGTGTTTTTAAAGCTTCCGCGCATGCGCAACGCGGATCCCATCGGCGCGCTGCAAGACTCTTACCACAAATGGAAGCTGGAGCGCGCTAAGAAGAAGTTTCAGGTGTATATGCGCAAACAAGGTTCCGGCCGCGACCGCCGGATCCATTAGTTTCCTCCGGCCGGGCGCCAACGCGGCCGTTTGAACGCCCGCCAGCATGCAACCCGTGCCCGCAACCCACCGCGAGTATTTTGCGTCATAATTTAGGCATGAAAACCTTGCGAGTTCTCGTAGCCATGATGCTGGGGGTGCTGGGACTGACGGTGTTCGTCGGCGAACACCTGGGCGCCCAACAAGGTCCCAATTCGGATTCAAGCACAACAGTCGCCCGGCCGCGCAAGCCTGGCGCCAGCGGGAGCGCGCCTGCCCCGGAGCCGGATAAAGCCAAGATTCCTTCCAAATTCGGCAAGCCCAAGGACGGCGCTTTACCGGATGGCGTGCCGACGTTCCGCTCCGACGCCATCACGGTGTCGGTGGACACCGCGGTGCTCGATAATAAGGGCCATTTCATTCCCAACATACCGAAGCAAAACTTCCGCATACTGGAGGACGGCGTCCCGCAGCAGGTGGGGGCTTCTCGCTGGGCGAAGCGCCCATGACCATCTGCTTGCTGGTCGAGTTCTCCAACCGTTTCCAGAGCTTCTATTCGTATGCCTGGTTCCAGACCCTCACCGCCGCCTACGGCTTCGCGCAAACCTTGAAACCGGAAGACTACCTGGCCGTCATCGCCTACGACCTGCGCCCGGAGATTCTGTCGGACTTCACCACCGACCGGCAGCAGACTGCCGAAGCGCTCTCGCGTCTGCGGATTGCCGGGTTCTCGGAATCCAACATGTTCGACGCGCTGGTGGAGACGGCCCAGCGCATGCAGGACATCGAAGGACGCAAGGCGATTGTTCTGCTGGCCTCGGGCATCGATACTCTCAGCAAATTGACCTACGACAAGACTCGCCGCGCGCTGCAGGACGCTGGCGTTCCGGTCTATACCGTGGGCCTGCTGCAAAGCATCCGCGAGATGGCCGACGCTGCCGGTTATATGGGCAGCTTGGAGCGGATGGACTTTTTGCAAGCCGACAACGAGATGCGCACCTTCGCCGCGGAGACCGGCGGCATGAGCTACTTCCCGCGCTTTGACGGGGAATTTCCCGGAATCTTCCAAAGCATCGAGCAGACTTTGCGCAGCAATTACGTGCTCACCTACAATCCGTCGAACCAGGCGCGGGATGGCAAGCCACGGCGCATTAAAGTGCAACTGATTAATCCGGAAACCAACGAGCCGGTGCGCATCAACGACGACAAAGGCAAGGCCATCAAGTACAAGATCGTCGCGAAGACCGGCTATACTGCGCCCCGCGAAGTGGAATAGAGCGGCGCGGCTTCCGTGCGAGCAGCCGAATCGCATGCTGCGCGGCAACAAAGTCAACGCGATCTGTGGTGGCGCGAAAGTCAAGCACTCAATCTCGCTCGTTTTGAGTTTGTTACAAAACGATTGACACGCCTGAGGGTGTCTGCTAAATTCGCGTTGTTCCCGCACATGATTTCCCGCAATTTTTCGTCCTCATCCGCGCGTCGCAGAATTCTTTTAGTCGATGACAATGCCAACGGCCTGGCGGCTCGCAAGAGCGTGCTCGAGGAACTGGGCTATTCGATCGTCACCTGCACCAGCGGCGCCGACGCGCTGGAGCAATTCGCTTCCCCTGACCCGTTCGATCTGGTGGTGACGGACTACAAAATGCCGCGCATGGATGGCCTGGAACTGATCGGCCGCCTGCGAAAGCATACGCCGGGCCTGCCCATCGTGCTGATCTCGGGCTATGTCGATACGCTGGGCATGAATGAGGCTTCGACCGGCGCCGATGTCGTCATTCAGAAGAGCGCCAATGAGGTCTCTCACTTGATTCGCTCCGTGAACCGGCTGTTGCGCCGGAAATCTGTGAAGGCGCAGGCAGCTCCGCCCAAAACCAAACGCAAGAGCGCTTGATATTGACCTCACCGGCCGGCCGCTACGGCGGGGCGCGCGCGGGAGTCCGCTAGGATGGTAGGTATGCAGGTCGTCGCACTTCCGAAGCTTATTCCGGTGACGCTCTCGGATTACGGCGGAGAGAAGTTTTCCGACGCCGAGTACCTTGCCTTTTGCCGGGCGAATCCCCACCTGCGCCTGGAGCGGACCGCGGAAGGAGAAATCCTGATTGTGCCTCCAGCCGGCTTTGAGTCGTCTCATCGAAATTCGAAGGTAATTGCTCAGTTGGCTAACTGGGCGGAGGAAGATGGCCGCGGCATCGTGTCCGACTCCAGCGGGCAATACTTTCTTGCAGATGGTTCGGCACTTTCTCCGGACGCTGCGTGGGTCTCGAATTCTGCTTTGCGCGGTCTTTCTCGACAGAAGCGCAAAGAATTTCTTCAACTGTGTCCCGAGTTCGTAATCGAAGTCATGTCGCCTAGCGACCGCTTAAAGCAAGCCAAGGCGAAGATGGAGCAGTGGATCGCCAACGGCGCGCAACTCGCCTGGTTGATCGACGGCGATGCCCAGACGGTTTACGTTTATCGCAAGGGTCATCCAATGAAGACGCATCGCGGAGTCAGCAAACTGGCTGGTGAAGGACCCGTGGAAGGTTTCGTGCTCCAGTTGGCCACGATCTGGAAGGGCTTGGCCTAGCTAGCGCTTCGCTTGCCCCGAGACGCGTGTTGCATTTACCCTGTAAGTTCGCACCAAATTTTACCCCACTAAACATCATGGAAATCACACGCATCACAGGACGAGAAATTCTAGACAGCCGCGGCAATCCCACCGTGGAAGCAGACGTGCACTTGGGCGATGGCAGCATGGGCCGGGCGGCGGTTCCCTCCGGCGCTTCGACCGGCGAGCATGAAGCCGTGGAACTGCGCGACGGAGACAAATCGCGCTACCTCGGCAAAGGCACACGCCAGGCAGTGGCTAACATCACTAAAGAGATTGCGCCATCGCTCGCGGGCATGGAAGCGGAACAGCAGATCGCGATCGACCGCCACATGATCGCGCTGGATGGCACCGAGAACAAGGGCCGGCTGGGAGCGAACGCGCTGCTGGCGGTTTCAATGGCGGTGGCGCGCGCCGCGGCGGTGTCGCACGATGCCCCGCTCTATCGCTATCTGGGCGGCGTCAATGCGTGCGTGCTGCCAGTACCGATGATGAACATCCTCAACGGCGGAGCGCACGCCGACAATTCCGTCGACCCGCAGGAGTTCATGATTGTGCCCTACGGCGCTGACAAGTTTTCCGAAGCGCTGCGCTGGGGCGCGGAGGTTTTTCACACGCTGAAGAGCGTGCTAAAGAAGCGCGGCTATTCGACTGCGGGCGGCGACGAAGGCGGCTTCGCACCCAGCCTCAAGAGCAATCAGGAGGCGCTCGAAGTGGTGTTGGAAGCGATCACCAAAGCCGGTTACACGCCCGGCGATCAGATCGGCATCGCGCTCGACCCGGCGGCCAGCGAGTTCTACGATCAGGACAAGAAGAAATACGTCTTCAAGAAATCCGATAAGAGCGAGCGGACTTCAGATGAGATGGTGAAGTTCTGGGCCGATTGGGTAAAGCAATATCCGATTATTTCGATTGAAGACGGCATGGCTGAAGACGACTGGGCGGGTTGGAAGACCATGACGGTCGAGCTCGGCGACAAGATTCAACTGGTGGGCGACGACCTGTTCGTCACGAACACCGAGCGCCTCGCGCAGGGCATCGAGAAAGGCATCACCAATTCGATTCTGATCAAGGTCAACCAGATCGGCACGCTGACCGAGACGCTGGACGCCATCAAGATGGCGACGGACGCGGGCTACACGTCGATCATTTCGCACCGCTCGGGCGAGACCGAAGACACGTTCATCGCCGACCTGGCCGTCGCCACCGGCGTGGGCCAAATCAAGACTGGCTCGGCGAGCCGCACGGATCGCATCGCGAAATACAATCAACTGCTGCGCATTGAAGAGGAATTGGGGTCGGCTGCCAAGTACGCGGGGCGCAAGGCGTTTCGGCAGTGAGCGGCGTGGGCGGAATGGCGGGGCGTCCCGTCATTCTCACGATTCTCGACGGGTGGGGCTACTCGCCCGCCGGTGCGGCGGAAGGCAATGCCATCGCGGCGGCGCACAAGCCCAACTACGACCGCATCGTGCGCGAGTTCCCCAACACTCTGGTACATACTTCCGGACCGTACGTTGGCTTGCCCGACGGGCAGATGGGCAATAGCGAGGTCGGGCATCTGAACATCGGCGCGGGGCGCGTGATCCACATGGATGTGACGCGCATCGACCACATGATCGCGTCGGGCGAGTTCTTCAAGGACCCGACGCTGCTCGCGGCGATGCGGCATGCGCGGACCCGACGGTTGCACCTGATGGGACTGCAGGGCGACGGCGGCGTGCATGCGATGAATACGCACCTCTACGCGCTGATCGAGATGGCGAAGCGCGAGGGCGTGACCGACGTCGCCATTCACTGCTTCATGGACGGCCGCGATACGCCTCCCGAAAGCGGCGCAGATTTCATCGAGCAGTTACAGCGGGAAATCCGGCGGATCGGCGTCGGCCGCATCGCGACGGTGGCGGGGCGCTATTACGCCATGGACCGCGACCAGCGCTGGGATCGCATCGAGCGAGCGCGTACCGCAATGGTCGACGGGGTCGGCGAGAAGGCTACGGACCCGGTGGCGGCTATCAAACGCTCCTACGAGAAGGGCGTGACCGACGAATTCATCGAGCCGGTTGTCATCACCACAGAGCTAAACGAACCCACCGGGCGCATCCGCGAAGAGGACGCTTGCATCTTTTTCAATTACCGGGCGGATCGCGGACGTGAGATGACTCAGGTACTTACGTCGTCACCCTTGAAGCTGCACTTTACCACCATGACGCAGTATGACAAGGCGCAGACGGCGGCGTTTGTGCTGTCGAAGGAACTGCCGACGCACATCCTGGCCAACGTGATGGCGGAGATGAACTGGAAGAATCTCCGGGTGGCGGAGACCGAAAAGTACGCGCACGTCACCTACTTCTTTAATGGCGGCAACGAGAAGCCGTACGCGGGCGAGGAACGGGAAATGGTGGCTTCTCCAAAGGTTGCGACGTATGACTTAAAACCGGAGATGAGCGCTGGGGGTATCGCCAGCCTGGTAACCGGCGCGATCGAGAAACGCGACTTCGATGTGATCGTGATGAATTTCGCCAACGCCGATATGGTGGGTCACTCGGGCAAGATGGAGCCCACGGTGAGGGCGGTTGAGGTGGTGGATGCCTGCCTGGGCCAGATTTACGACGCGCTGCGGCAGAAGGGCGGACGCTGGATCATCACCGCCGATCATGGCAATGCCGAGATGATGATCGACCCGGTGACGAAGGGTCCGCACACGTATCACACCACCAATCCGGTGCCGTTCATCGTGGTGGACGAGGCGCGTCGGCCGTTGCGGGCGAACGGAGCGCTGCAGGACATCGCGCCAACGCTTCTAGCTTTGTTTGGAGTTACACCGCCTAAGCAAATGACCGGGCGGGATTTGCATATACTGTAGCGCGCTGGTTCTTTCTGCTGTCTCCTTATTAGGAATGACAGGCCATGGGCCTGTCCTACTCTATTTAATTGTGCGGCCGCACGGTTTTACCGAGTTCCCGAACCGTCCGAATTAGCCTCCGAACGGGAGGCCCCATCGCACTTTGCACTCGCACGCGTTTCCTAGGACGGCCGCGCTTGCGCTGCCGGTGTTCCGATGGGAGAATCCGGCACTTCCGATCCGACATTACGGCCGAGGCGCTCCGCGGCGGAGTTGAGCGAAGTGGCAAGTGACTGGCGATACGGGAGAACGAGGCCGGGGCCGCGCGGTGAATGCGCGCGGTCTTACTTGAGCAACTGGCGGATCTGATCCACCGCGTACTTGATCTTGTAGCTGATGAAGATCTCGCCCATTTCGGGGGTGGCCTTGGTCTGATCGCCCTTCACTCCCAGCTTACCGGTGTCATTCACAAGCTTGTTGTGCCTAATCCACTTGTGATCTCGATCGACGAACATCACCTCAGAGGTGTCGTCCGTACCCGCATGGTTGTCGACCGGGAGATCGTGTTCGGGCAGATATTTCCGCATCGCGTCTTTTTCTTTGAAGTACAGGTCGGGGATGTAGAGCACGCGAACGCCTTTGGGTTGATACAGTCCATCGAGATCGGCAGCCACGCGCTTCAGCGCTTCCTGCCCGCCTCCGCCATGGTCGCTCATGAGCACTACATTTTTGAAGCCCGCTGAAATCGCGCTCATCGCGACATCATGGGCAATCAGGCCGAACGCCTGCTCCGAAACATTGATGGTGCCGGGGAATTCCATGAGGCCATTTTTCAGAACGGGATCGCCGTTGGGCGCGAAGGGCATGGTGGGATACACCAGAGCGTTGCCGAGCTGTTCGGCGATCTTCTGGGCCGTATGATGCGCGATGAACAGGTGCTTGCCCAGCGCCACCCCAGGCCCGTTTTCTTCAATGCTCGCGGCGTAGTAAATGGCGGTGGTCTTTCCGGCGGCGATGGCATCGCGGACCTCGGTCCAGGTCATGTCCTCGATCAGGAGCGACTTCGGCTGGGCGAAGAGCGCGGCGGGGAGAATCAATGCAGCGAGGCAGAGTTTCATAGGAGAAGCATATCGTATAGCGGCGGGCGCGGCACCCACGCAGCGGGCAGCGGGTGGTGGCGCGGCGAAATAAACGCGGCCGGCGATCGCCCGCTACTTCTTGGCGGGAGCGTTGTAGGTTTGTCCGGGGAATGTCACCTGAAGTCGGATGCCATCGGGATCGAAAAATTCGTTCAGCGTTCCCTGCGCCGATAGCTTCGCGTTAGCGCCGAGACCTTGGACGACTTTCAGGGCTGCGGGCGCATCGAAATTATCGACCAGCGCGCTGAAGTGGTCGATCTTGGGCGGCTTGGTGGGCGCCGGGTTGTAGAGCAGGATGCGGGTCTCGCCAGCCTGGAAGGTCGGCTGCGGGGGATTGCCATTTCCCGGCGTGGATTGGCCGAGCAACTTGCCGTAGAACTCAGCCGAGCGAGCCATGTCGCTGACCTGGATCGCCAAGTGGTGCATGCCGCGAGTATGAAACAGCTGCTCCTGTTTCGGCCCGGCATCGGGCGCGGCGTTCTTGATCTGCTTCCAGGACTCGGCAGCGACGATCTGCACCCGAATGCCGTCGGGATCGACAACGAAGAGGCCGTCGTTGCCACCGGTCACTTTTAATCCGGTCTTCTCGATGGCGCTCTTGAGCGCGGCGGCGTTGAAATTTTCGATACCAATGGCGAAGTGATCGATACGCTTAGGTTCCCCGGCGGGCGCAGGCGCGATGGACAGGTAGCACGGCCCCAGGCGCAGATAGCGGCGCGGCGTCTTGCTGTCTTTCAAGACTTCGTTGCCGAACAGACGGCGGTAGAAGATCATCGCCTTGTCGATATCGCCGACCGCGAGCGAACAATGGTCGACACGGGTTGCGTGGAGGAGGACTCCCCCCTGAGCGCGAGCCTGCGGCATCGCCGCCGTCGCGCCGAGCATAAAGAGTGCATCGCGCCGAGTCATCCGATCAAGTGACATGTGACCTCCTGGGGGCGCTTTCCGCGCTCAGCCTCAGAGGGTTATTGTACCTGAAGAATGCACATGGTTTTGGGGATGCGCCCCGGAGCTGCGGTTTGACCAGGCCGGGCTGATTACGGTATTCTTAAGATTCGAATGGCAAATACAGTATCTGCGCTCAAACGCGTGCGCGTGACCGAACGACGTACTCTGATTAACCGCACTCGCAAGACCCGTTTGCGTCATGGCATCCGGGCCATGCGGCGCCTGCTGGAGACCAAGAATGTCAAGGGAGCCACGGAGCTGGTGCCCAAGACTTATTCTCTGATCGATCGCGCGGCAAAGTGGGGCATCATCAAGAAGAACACGGCGGCTCGTTATAAAAGCCGGCTGACCATCCGGCTTCGCAAGATCGCTTCCGCTTAGGCAAGCCGCAAGGTTGTATCGCCGCAACTATAAAGGGTTCTTGCGGCATCGAGGCGCCGTAAAAATTGACAGCGCGCAACAGCGTTTGCTCTAATGATAGAGCCTGCGTCAAATCATTCCTCGGTAGCTCAATGGTAGAGCATTCGGCTGTTAACCGAAGGGTTGCTGGTTCGAATCCAGCCCGAGGAGCCAAATTCATTTTTACGAGAACTCTCCGCGCTCTGATTGACCGCCAGCAAACCCAACCCCATAGAATGGCCAAGATGTGGCGGGAACCGCCGCTCTCCAGATGTGAGGTCTAGTTGGCGCACTCGCCCGGAATGCTGTGCCAACGCAGAATTGGCTCGGCTTTCTCAGACTCTCCGTCGAGGGCTGCACGTTTGGTTAACGGCGACGTTACCCTGGTTCTGCGTTTTTGGCATCCATTTTGCAGCGCCAGGTCGACGCTCCGATTGCACGTCTGTCGGGGCCCTATCTTCCGCCACGGACGGGCTAAATGGCGGCCCTGGCAACCCGTTCGCGATGGAACAGCCGTGGGGCTTCTGGCGCCACGTAACCGCGGGTCCTGGACTTAAGTGACGTGGCCGCACGGTCACATCACGGCGGGCCGGTACACCGCAACTAACCCGCCCCCCGGAGCCTGTATTCAGGTCGCTTCGACGGCTCGCCGACTTTTGGGCCGAGTGGATTGAGCCGCGAAAACTAGCTTCCGGGTTGCCAACAATACGGGGGCCGGACGGATTGCTCTACCCGTCGCCGTCAGTAAGGAGGTATCGGGCGCGCCGTGCTCGGGCACCACACGCAACGCGCTCCGCCAAAGCCGGTATGATTCATAGTGACCGCCGCTTGGTAAGAGGGGGGCTGGAGGCGATGGCAAACGTAGTCCTGGTCCATGGATGTAGTGCTGCTCCAGTGCCCTCGCGTTAATGTCGATATTGTTGGAGCTACAGTTTAGGCGCCTAGAAGGAGGAGTTGCATGTCGAAACTCGCTATCGTTCTCTGGCCAGCGATGCTTTATGCCGCCGTCGCCGCCGGTCAGGGCATTTCCTGCGATGTCAGCGGATACAAGCCCGCCGACGGGTTGCGGGCAACACAGCGTGAAGGAATTCTTGAGCTGACATGGCAGGGCGAACGGAGCGAACAGCTTCGTGCCAGCTTTACGATCCGGGATAGCCAGCCCCAAGTGCAAGAATTGGCAGTGCGAAAAAATGGAGGCCAGTGGCTTGTACTCGGGAGCGCTCTTCAGCCGGAGTTCCACGTGACCAGCGGCAAGCGACGCATGTCGATGGCACAGGCTGCTCAATTCAAGCTTCTTAACATTGAAGTGACTCAGGAGTTGTACGACAAGGAAAAATGGAATACGTTCTGGGACGCGCCTTTAGTGGTACCCGGAGTTCCCGGCAAAGGGGATTCTTATCCTCTGCCGCGCGACCCGAGTGAAGTCCGGCGCTCGGCGGCCAGCTTTCATTCCAACAGCTGCAAGGTCACCTCGGAGGGGGCCAGATTGGCAGTCACGTTTTCCGGCCTGGAAATGGGTATTTTCTCGGGCGAGTTGCAATACACCGTTTACCGCGGCTCCAACCTGCTGCGACAGGAGGCTATCGCTAAAACCAATGAGCCGAGCGTGGCATACATCTACAGCGCCGGCCTAAAAGGCTTCGACATCGCAAAGCACCCGGCCGTGGCGTGGCGCGATTCGGCACGCGCGTGGCAGAAGTACGAGTTCGGAGGTTCGATCAATACGGAGCCGGTGGCCCTGCGCGCGCGTAACCGATTAGCCATCGTGGATGCCGGCACCGGATCGCTGGCCGTTTTCCCGCCCCCGCACAAGTTTTTCTTCGCGCGAGAAGATGAAATCAACCTGGGCTACGTTTATTACCGCAAAGACAGCGACGGAGCTTTTAGCGTCGGCGCATTGCAGCCCGAAAAAGGAGAGGGATTTCATCCCTGGGGAGTCACCGATACTGAATGGAAACGACGTAGCGCCACATCGGAGGGGCACTGGGACAACTACGCTCTGTACAATGCGCCGGCTGGGACCATGCAGCACATGGCGGTCTATTTTTACTTGAGCCCGGAAGGCGATCGCGCGGCTCAGCAAGAGGTTATGGCTTACACCCACGATGACGTATTTAAGCCGGTGCCCGGCTACAAGGTGATGGCCAGCCACTTCCATCTGGATTTCAACGAGCTACTGCGAGACCGGAATACTCTGGACTACCGGCCGCCCTGGGTGGATGTGTTCCACGCTCTGGGAATCAATATCGTGAACCTAGGCGATTTTCATGACGATTCCGACCCGAGAGATCCTGGACCAAAAAGGTTCATGGAACAGAAAGTTTATTTTGAGGGCTCTGCTCGTATTTCCGATCGCGATTTGCTGTTCATTCCGGGCGAGGAGCCCAACGCCTACCTGGGAGGTCACTGGTGGATGCTGACGCCTCATCCGGTTTATTATTCGCACGCGCCAACGCGGCCGGCCAACCGGCAGTTCATGGAGAACGATCCTACCTACGGCAAGGTGTATCACCTCGGCTCGGCGAATGACGTTATGCAGATGCTGAACCAGGAAAATGGAATTTGGTACTCGACCCACCCCCGCACCAAAAATACGGCTGGCTATCCGGATGGGTACCGCGATCAGGATTTCTTTCTTAGCGACCGGAATATCGGCGCCTCCTGGGAATCTCTGCCGGCGGATCTGTCGCAGAAACGGCTGTGCGAAATTCGTTGTTTTGGTGTGATGGATGATTCGAGCAACTGGGCTCCACTGCCCAAGTACATGCTGGCTGAAGGAGACACGTATACCAAGTGGCCGGATGACGAGACTTATCCTTTACTGGCCGTCAACTACATCAAACTCGATCACGTGCCGTCCTTCAAGGAGGGCTGGGGTACGGTCCTGGACGGAATGCGTACAGGCAACTTCTACGGCACCACCGGCGAGGTACTGTTCCATAGCTATGGCGTTTCAGGCACGGGTGCGCGGCGCGTCTATTCGGCCAATGTCGAATGGACATTTCCGTTGGAATTCGCCGAGCTGGTCTGGAGCGATGGCAAAAAGGTCGACCGCCAGATTATTCCCGCTACGGATCTGCCGCCTTTCGGATCGCATGAGTTCAAGATTCCCTTTGATGCGACCGGCAAGAAATGGGTCCGGTTCGCGGTGTGGGATTCGGCTGGCGACGGCGCCTATACCCAGCCGGTATTGGTGAATCCGCCGGCCCAGTCGGCGCAAACCCGTTAGTGAGTTCGGAATCGAAAACTGCGCGAACATGCGGTTCGCAGTTAAATTGCATTTTTGATCAACATCATGCGTCTATTGCTTGCATTCGTAACCGCGGGGACGTTGCTGCCTGTCTTCCCGCAGGTGATTCCTCAAAAGGAGGACTGGCCTGCATATGGGCGCGATCCCGGCGGGACCCGCTATTCGCCGCTGGCTCAAATCAATACAGCGAATGTAACTCGTTTGCAGCGCGCCTGGACCTACCACACCGGAGAACAGGGCCGATCGTTTGAGACGACGCCAATCCTGGTCCATAACGTCATGTACTTTTCGACGCAGAACCAGAACATCGTCGCCCTGGTTCCGGAAACCGGCAAAGAGATCTGGAGATACAACCCTAAGTCCAACGGCCGCGAACATCGTGGAGTTTCGTATTGGCCAGGCGATCGGCAGAACCCGCCGCGGATACTGTTCGGTACTGGAGATGGGCGGCTGATAGCACTGGACGCTAAGACGGGGAAGCCAGTGGCCGGATTCGGGGACAACGGCGCCGTCAATCTGCGTGCCGGTGTCACGGACAACTTCCCTAAAGCTGCTTATGGGATCAGCTCGCCGCCTGCGATCTATCGCGATGTCGTGATTGTCGGCCCATCGACGCAGGAAGGACCTACCCTCGGACCGAGTGGTGATCCACGAGGATTCGACGTGCGGACCGGAAAACTTCTCTGGACTTTTCACACCGTACCGCGACCTGGCGAACCGGGCAACGAAACCTGGGGACGGAACGGATGGAAGGATCGCTCCGGTCCTAGCCTGTGGGGCAACGCGACAATTGATAGCGAGCGAGGGCTGGTCTTCCTGCCGATCGGCAATGCGGCAGATAGTTTTTACGGTGCAGACCGCAAGGGAACGAATCTGTATGCGAATAGCGTGGTCGCTCTGGACGCGCTGACCGGCAAGCTGCGCTGGTATTACCAAATGGTCCACCATGATCTTTGGGACTACGACATAAGCGCTCCGCCCGCGTTGATCGACGTGAAGCGCGACGGTAAAACCATCCCGGCCCTGGCGCAGATCACGAAGATGGGCCTGTTGTTTATCCTCGATCGAACTACCGGCAAGCCCATTTTTGGGGTTGAGGAGCGTCCCGTGCCCAAGAGCGACACGCCCGGTGAGGAGTCGTGGCCAACCGAGCCGTTTCCTGTTAAGCCGCCTCCTTTGGCTCGAATGAACATGACGAAGGAGGACATCTCTAAACGGACGCCCGAATCACAGCGGTTTTGCAGCGAGTGGTTTAGCCGGTTGCGGTTCGAGGGGCCCTACACTCCATTCGGCATCACGCCTTCGCTGCTGATGCCGGGAACCATGGGCGGTGGAAACTGGGGCGGCGTCTCTTTCGATCCGGAACTCGGCTACATCTACGTGAACACCAGCAGCCTCGGCGGTACCGGTCACATGGTGAAGTCGGCGGCCGGGGCGCCGATGCCCTATCGCAACAACGGCGGGTACACGAGGTTTATCGATCAGGATCAGTACCCGTGCCAGCAACCTCCCTGGGGCGAACTCAGCGCTGTGAATGCCAATACCGGGGATATCGTTTGGCGAAAACCGCTTGGCAGTTACGACGAACTGGAAGCCCAGGGACTTAAGAATGCCGGGGCGCCCAACATGGGCGGATCGATCGTGACGGCTGGCGGCTTGGTGTTTATTGCGGCGACGACCGACTCCAAGTTTCGGGCGTTTGATTCGCGAACCGGCGAAGAACTTTGGATGACCAGGCTCGAGGCTACCGGTGACTCGGTCCCGATGACCTATCTGGGCCGCGATGGCAAGCAATATGTGGTCATTGCCGCTGGCGGCACGAATCGCTTCAGGATGCTCGCGAACACCGCGGACAAAACCGCCGACGGTCTCATCGCCTTCTCCTTGTCTGAGAAGCAAGAAGCCGCATCGGGGACTCAGGCGGATGGTTCCGTCAGTTCACGCTCAAGACAGACAGCCATCGGAAACCAAGAATCTTTGCCCGATGGAGATGGAAAAGCAATTGTCGTGCAGATGTGCACCACGTGCCATGGGGCGACCGTATTCGCGACACTTGGGATGAATCGCGCTGGGTGGGAGAACGAAGTGGCGGCCATGGTGGATAAGGGCGCCGTCGGAACGGACGATGAGATCCGGAGAGTGATAGACTACTTGGCCAAGACTTTTCCACGCCGCTGAACGCAATCAGGGATCATCATCTGCGAGAACCTCAGGATTCGACGCAATAAATTGGAGCTCGCCTTCTGTCGGGCGGCGATGGAGTTGTAACGGGCTCAAGTCGGCAAGAGCACTTGATTGGGTGGGTACCAGCATCGGCGTAGTAGGTGAACGTTCCGGTGGTGATTCGGGATGACACGGGCGCGCAGATGGCCACCGACATGATCACCTTTGGTGCCAAAGGGCATTATGCTACCACCTTGATGACCAGCAGGCCGGACTGCGACTCAGCATGAGCAGGCCGGCCGTGCTTCCCACGGCCAGAGGAACAGGACGGACGCCGCTCGCTTAGCCAATCATGCTGGTCCCAAGATTGTGACGTGACGGACCGGTCACATCACAACGTTTGGCGGCACCATTGCGATCTCGGTCTCCGAAATACTTCCGACATAGCCTCGAACGAACAGTCGGGACGCTTCATCGTGGTGTGCTTTATTTCGATTGGCCACGCCCAATCCCAAGCTGAAGACAGGGCGCAGTACGCTATGGGCTGGGCACAAGTGGGATAGAATCAGTCAGCAGTTCGTTGTTCACGGGAGGTGCAAAATGACGTTGCCGCTATGGATAATCCCGTTAGTGATCATCATCATCTATCTGTTTTCTTCCATCAAAATCCTACGTGAATATGAGCGGGGTGTAATTTTTCGGCTTGGCCGCGTCTTACCTGAGCCGAAGGGTCCGGGCATCTTCCTGGTGTTCGCGCCCATTGATCGCATGGTGCGAACATCGCTTCGGATCGAAGCAATGGAAGTCCCAGCACAAGATGTGATCACTCGCGACAACGTGACGGTCAAGGTCAATGCGGTGGTGTATTTCCGCGTGATTGACCCCACTAAAGCAGTGATTGAAGTTACCAACTACCTGTATGCCACCTCCCAACTCTCGCAGACAAGCCTGCGCAGCGTTCTCGGAGAGGTGGAACTGGACGCACTGCTTAGCCAGCGGGAGAAACTTAACGTCCGGCTGCAGTCTGTGCTCGATCAAAATACGGGTCCGTGGGGCATAAAGGTGACGATGGTCGAAGTCAAGCAGGTGGACTTGCCGGAGCAGATGATCCGCGCCATCGCCCGCCAAGCCGAGGCCGAGCGCGAGCGGCGGGCCAAGATCATTCATGCCGAAGGTGAGGCTGCGGCAGCCGCGAACCTGGAAAAGGCCGCCGAGACGATGGCGCGACAGCCGGGAGCCATCCAGCTTCGCTACCTGCAAACGCTGGTCGAAATCGGTTCGGAAAAAAATACAACGGTAGTGTTTCCGCTCCCGATGGACCTCCTATCATCTCTCGGACAAGTGCTGAAGAAACTCGCCGGCCCAGAGCCCGGCGGGTCGGCTTAGTACTCGGGCAGCAGCAAGGTAATCGCTTCCCTTTGGCAGCGATACGCTGGAGGTGGGTGCACCTATGAAATTGATACTCATCGTGATGCTGGCGGCCTTTGTGGCGGTCGCAGCGCCGAAGGTGATTGCCGTCAACGTCGACAGCGTCGTCCATCCGATCACGGTGGAGATCGTCAGGAATGCGATCGATCAGGCAAGCCGCGAGAACGCCGCCGCTCTTCTGCTGCGGCTCAATACGCCGGGAGGTTTGCTCGATGCGACGCGCGAGATCAATTCGAGTATCATCGCATCACGTGTTCCCGTGATTGCTTACGTGACACCGAGTGGGGGGCGCGCTGCCTCCGCCGGGTTTTTCATTCTAGAGGCGGCAGATGTGGCCGCGATGGCACCGGGCACCAACACTGGCGCGTCCTCGCCCGTGCTGCTGGGAGAGCAGATGGATCCGGTGATGCGCAGCAAAGTCGAAAACG
Organism: Bryobacterales bacterium; assembly: GCA_963779075.1. Taxonomy (GTDB): domain Bacteria; phylum Acidobacteriota; class Terriglobia; order Bryobacterales; family Bryobacteraceae; genus Palsa-187. Next base: position 56,432 of record CAVZWS010000001.1, on the reverse strand, counting down.
ACACTTCCGCCTGGCTGCGCAGCCTGGTCACGAAACGCGGCCGGAACGCGGAGTTGGCGGAGCAGACCGTTCGGCAGGCCAAGGCGTTTACCGAGAGGGAAGCACTGGACAATCACTTGCTCGACTTGATCGCGCCGGATGAACGGCGGCTTCTAGACGAGCTCGATGGGCGCGAGATCAAACGCTTTGACGGCAACACCGAAACGCTCCATACGCGTGCCGCCGAGATTGTCGACTACCGCGCCTCGTTGCGCGAGCGCCTCATTCGGGCGATCGCCGATCCCAATACCGGTTATATTCTCCTGGTTCTCGGAGCGTTGGGGATCTACGTCGAGTTTCAGGCGCCGGGTCTGATTTTTCCCGGAGTAGCCGGCGGCATTCTGCTGTTACTGGGGTTGTCTTCACTGGCCGTGTTGCCCATTAATTGGGTGGGAGCCGCGCTGTTGGTTCTCGCCGTGGCTCTGTTCGTCCTGGAAGCGAAATTCGCCTCGCACGGGATCTTGGGAACGGGCGGGGCGGTAGCCATGGTGCTGGGCGCGGTGTATTTGATCAACGGTCCACCCGAGTTGCGCATCCGCCTTTCCACAGCCCTGGCGGTGAGCCTGCCCTTCGCGCTCATTACGATGTTTTTGGTGACCCTGGTGATTCGCGCCCGTGCATATCCGAGCAGTATGGGACAACAAGCACTCGTGAATCAGATCGCCCAGGCGCGCACGACGCTCGATCCGGCGGGAACCGTTTTCGTCCACGGCGAACACTGGGACGCTGTATCGAGCGTGCCAGTGGAAGAAGGCGGGGAGGTGCGCGTCGTTGGGGTCGACGGTATGAAACTCCGCGTCGAGCCGATGGGCCCTCCCGCAATACGGACCTAGCGCAAAATCCTAGCGTTGCAACCGGAAGCACCAAAAACGTCATCTCATTCATAAGCTGTGACGTAACCGGACGGTCACATCACAAACAGAATTTCACGCTTGGCAATCGCATTTCCCGTTATCGCCCCCGGAAGTTGGCCGCTGACCGTGACCGCATACCTGCTTCGGCATGAGCGAGCTCAAGGTATTCGAGCAGATTCGGGCGAACTGACGAAATCGAACGTCGCACGTTTCTGAACGATGACGGCAGCAGTCATTTCCGATGCTGCTTTTACGAGGGCGCCCATCTTGGGATGCGCAGGCACGATTTCAACCGGGATGCCAGCAGCCTCCAGGGCGGCAGTCATTACGGGGCCGACGGACGCAATGGCTGTGTATTCGCACAACGCGGTGAATACATCGGATTGGAGTCCGAGATCACTGGCGATCATCATAAGATGGTCAAGCTGGATTGATGATGTGAATAAAATCGCGTCGAATTCGCGCTTAGCCAAGGCGCGCGCTGCCGTTTGAAGAGGCACTACATCCGCCGGAAGTTCCCACCGGTAAAGCACAATGGGTGTTACGGAAGCCCCCAATTGTTCGAGCGCCGCGTTCATCTCCAAATTCGGACGCCCGTACTCTTGCACGGCGATCCGTCTCTCGGGGCGGGCAGCCACAGCGTCGACGATTTCCCTCCACGTATTGGGCTCCGGGACCACAACTTGCGCGCGTGCGCCTAACTCGCGCAGAACCGGCAGTGGTTTGGGCCCGCGCGACACGATGGTAACACGGCCCAGCGCAGCGCCGAGCCGTGAAACAGAAGCGTGTGGAGTAACCAAATCACGGAGAAATGTGAGTCCCGCCCCGGTCATGCAGATGACCATCTCGAATTCGCCGGCCTCCAGCCGTTCAACGAAGCGGAGAGCTTCGCCAGAGTCATCCAGAGCGCGTTCCTGAACAGAAGGCGCGACGAATGGATCACCCCCTTCCCTACGGATGAGGGTTTCCATTTCTTTAGCGCGGCGGCTTTCGAGGCTGAGAACGCGGAGTCCTGCAAAGGGCATGTATCAAAATACGAACAGGCTTAGTTTCAGTATGGCGCAACGTGGCGCCTAAGAAGCATGTTTCTCAGAACCTGAACAGGGCCTCCAGATATCCGAATTTGCCATCTTTTCCCTGCGGATAAATTTGTTCCATCGTTGCCAGACCCTGGGTGTAGCCGACGTAGCCCGTGAAGGTCGCGCGGCGGGTTGCGCGGTACTCGAGGCTGGTATCGTAAAGATTGCCAAGCGAACGACGCCCGCTGGTGGAGCGGCCGACGTAACCGAAAGTCCACGGCTGAAACACACCGCCGCCGCTATACCAGAGATCGTTCGCGTTGCTCAGGCGAAGCGAGTGGAACTCACTCGATAACGTAATCTTCGAATGCGGTCTCAGGATCAGCGCCCCGAAGCTATCCTCCGTGTTCATCATGTTGAAGAACGGGAAGCGCGCGTAGGGACGGGGCGTCGGCAAGATCTGAAAGAAAGTCCTATGCCGGTTATCGTTCGGGTTGCCATCTCCGGAACCCATGGTGAAGCCGCCGCGCAACCAGGGCTTGAGTTTCGCCAAAGGCCCGGGGAGTGCACCGGGCTGATACCCGCCCTCGAAATCGAGAGCGTAAGCTAGCTGTGTTTGCGTTCCCCAGCGGCCGGTCTGGCCGACTCCCCAAGCGAGCGCATCGAAGGTCCCCGCGGTGGTCGTAAAGGCGTGCAGACTATGCGCGCCGAAGGTTTGGATGTGGATATTTTCGGTGTCGCCCCGGCGGAGCGCCAAAGGGCGATTATCGGTCTTCAGGACTGGCCGCCAATCGTCGTAGTCGATCATGAAGACACGCGTATCGGCGGCATGTTTCCCGCTGCCCCACTCGTGGGTGAACGCAGCGTAGCCGAATGCAACGCGGTTCCATCCCCAGCCGTCGGTCTGAAAAACACCGCGAGTCGGCGTCGCCGCGACGAAGGTGAAGTCATTCGTAGGTTTGGAATAGGAATAATGCAAGCCGTCGAAGCTGCGCCCGACGTCGGACCATCCGAAGGTACCAATGAGCCGCTGGCTGATGCGATCGCGCTTGAGTACCGCCAGCGTGGCGTTCTTGGGCGTGAGCTCGGAGCCATCGTTAAATTCGAAGCGCCCCACTTGCAGTGTGTTGGCCTCGCTTGCGCCCAAACCCTTGAAGCGGACGTAGAGTTGTTTCGCGAAGACCATCGCACTATAGCGGCTGTTGCCGTTCGCCGAGTAGTAGTTTGAGCCGAGTCCAAGCGCGCCCTGCGGAGCCGCCGCCGTTGCGTTGTCCGGCATCCCGAGCAGGAAAGGAGCTGCCAGTTCGGCGTCCCAGTCCCAATTTTTAAGCTTTTCGGCGAAATTCACGACGGAGAAGGTTGCCCGAATACCCATAAGCGTTATTGCCCGAAGAGGGCTCGAACCAATCCCAGCCATAGGCCCGCAAGCGTAGGGTTCCCGTTACGGTGACGTCGCCCAGCTTCATGGGCTGGTCCGCGGACTGTCCAAACGCCACTGTTGACGCGAGGAAAATGAGTAGAAGTTTGCGGCGCATGTTAGTCTCCCATTGCCGCGGCCGTGGCCAACTCGCCGCTGAGCCGAGCTTCGATCTCGGTACGCGCGGACTGTTCCTCGCCCGCTGAGAAGCGAACCGCGAACGCCAAAACCGAAATCACGGAAATCGTTGCGCCCAGAACCAGCAATGCCTGGGTCCAGGGCATGCTGCCTTTGAACAGGAATCCTGCCAGCACGGAACCAACATTGCCGCCGGCACCGACAATCCCGGCCACGGCGCCGAGAGCCCGTTTGTTGACGAAGGGAACTAATGAATAGGTGGCGCCGTTCGACATCTTGATGAACAGGCCGGTCAACATCATCGCGGCGATGGCCAAAGGCAGCAGGCGCATCTGCGAGAACAGCATTAACGCGAGCCCTTCCCCGAAAATCGTGGTTCCCAGGAGCATCGCGCGCCCGCGTAGCCCCCAGCGTTGATGAAAACGATCGCTCACGATGCCGCCCAAAGCGCGGGCAAACAGGTTCATCATGCCGAAAGTGCCCGCCACTACGCCCGCGGCCGTCAGCGCGAGGTGAAAGGTATCGGTGAAATACAGCGCCGCGATGTTGTCGATGGTCAGCTCCATTCCGAAGCATGCGCCGTAAATCATGAATAGCGCCCACACGCGCGGGTCGCGGCAAGCAGTCGCGAAGGAGCCGGCCGCGCCAGAACGTTTCGCGAGTTCGCCTCTGGCGCGAAGCTCCGCGAAGTCGCCGTCGGCGGTGTCCTGCGTCAGTTTGTAGTAGGCGATGCCGGCCAGGAACATCATGGCACCCGGCACGAACATTGCCATGCGCCAACCCCACCAGGCGCCCGCGCCTAGAGCGACGAATCCGGTGAACAACAACGGCATCACCATTTGGGTGACGCCGCCGCCCAGGTTGCCCCAGCCGGCGGCGGTAGCATTCGCGGTCCCGACAACATTCGGCGCGAACATCACCGAGGTGTGGTACTGCGTGATGACGAAGGACGCTCCGATCGCGCCAATCGCGAGCCGAAAAAGTAAAAATGTGGTGTAGTCATGCGCCAAGCCGACTGCCATGACGGGCAAAGAGCCCACGATCAGCAGCCACGTGTAGGCACGGCGCGGGCCGATGCGGTCGCACAGCAAACCGATGAAAAGACGCACCAGCACTGTGATGGCGACCGAGGCGATGGTGAGATTTCCGATCTGCGCCTTACTTAGGTGGAATTCCTGGCGGATGACCGGCATCAGCGGTGCGATGCCGAACCATCCGAAGAAGCACAGAAAAAACGCCAACCACGACATGTGGAAGGCGCGCATCGGAGCACTGGAAAAATCGGCCAGGCGGATGCGGGTGGCCTTGTTGCGAAGGAACATTGAGTCGGTTCTCCTTGGATTTTTTGGATTCAATTCAAATCGGCTCGTACGGGGAGATTCATCGAGCATTTCGGGACACCCGTTCGCATCCGCCCGGCTGAATGATGTGTCCTCAAACATGGAGGGGACTTCAGAAAAACGAAACTACGCGGCTTCTTCTTGGCCTTTGCTGCCGCCTCCTAAATCGACGAAAATGACGCCGTCTTCAACGCGCGTCGGAAACGTAGCGACGCACGAGGGTTCGGACGCTCGGACAGGCATCCCTGTTTCGAGGTCGAAGCGCCGCCCATGGAGCGGGCATACGACCGTGGTGCCGGACACGATACCGTCGCACAAAGGACCGCCCTTGTGCGGGCACTTATTCCCGATGGTCAGGTAGCGATCTTCCAAATGAAAAATTGCGATTTCTTGATCGCCGACGGTCACTGCCCGCCCTTCGCGGGATGGAATGTTTTCTGCCTCCGTGATGGGTGTCCATGCGCGAACACTTTTCATGCAGATTGAACCTCCAAGGGTTGAATTTGGACGAACTGAGTGGGACTCACGGGCGCCTGCCCTTCGAGCCACGCGTCTTTCGCCAGCGCTTTCGAGCGGGCCAGGCGGTCGAGCAGTTTCTGTTTGTCTGCTTCGGGGGCGTACACGGTTTCCTTGCGAATCTTCTCGATGCCCAGGCGCTCGACAAAATCGTAGCTTCGTTCCAGGTAGTTCGCGTTTTCGCGGTAATACTGGAAGAAGAGATCACTGGCTTCCATCGCCTGCTCGGTGGTCTCGACGGTAATCAGCAGATCGGCTTTGCGGACGGACTTGCCGGCGGCGCCTCCCACCACCACCTGCCAGCTTCCGTCCTGTCCGACAAGACCCAAATCCTTGACGGTGGCTTCCGCGCAGTTTCGCGGGCATCCCACCACGCCCATCTTGAACTTGTGCGGCGTAAACAGATTCTCCAGGCGACGCTCCAGTTCGATGCCGGCGCTGCGTCGAATCCTGCACACCGAAGCGGCAGAACTCGGTGCCCACGCAGGTTTTCACCATGCGAACGCCTTTGGTGTAGGCCTGTCCCGAAGGCATGCCCAGGTCGGCCCATACTTGAGGCAGATCGGCTTTCTTGATGCCCAGCAGATCGATGCGCTGGCTTCCGGTGACCTTCACCATGGGCACTTTATATTTGTCGGCGACATCGGCGATGCGCCGCAATTCATCGGGCGTGGTCACGCCGCCGCGCATGCGCGGCACAACTGAGAACGTGCCGTCCTTTTGAATATTGGCGTGGACGCGGTCATTGATGAAGCGGGCGGAGCGGTCTTCCTCGTGATCTCCGCACCACACCATGTCGAGCAGATAGCTCAGCGCCGGTTTACAAACTTCACAGCCCTTGCGATTGCCGTAGATGTTCAGCACTTCCTCGACGGACTTGAGCTTTTGTCCACGAATCATGTCGCGCAATTGTTCGTAGGAGAACGGCACGCAGGAGCACAACGTGGTTCTGGTCTCTTCCTGAAAATCGGGGGTCACGGCGCGCAGGAGCTTTTCACAAAGCCCGGTGCAGGTTCCACAACTGGTGGAGGCGCGCGTGCGTTCCTTGAGTCCGGCCAGCGTGGTGATGCCGTGGGCGTGAATCGCTTGGACGATATCGCCCTTGCGGACGCCATTACAGCCGCAGATGATCTCGCTATCGGGCATGGCGGCCACTTCGAGGCCCGGGTCCGCCTCGCGCGGCGGGAACAGAATTTGGCGGCGGTGCGGTGTCAGATCGGTTCCGCTGCGCATCCAGTCCATGTAAGTGTGCTCGTCTTCGATGTCGCCCACCAGGATCACGCCGAGAAGCTGGTTGTCTTTGAGGAGCAGCTTCTTGTACACGCCCAGCGAGGGATCTTCGTAACGCACCGTCTCCACGCCCGGTCCGGACTCATCGATGGATCCGGCCGAGAAAATATCGACTCCCATGATTTTGAGCTTGGCCGCGGGCGATGCGCCGGTAAAAACGGCTTCGCGGTTTCCTGTGATGGTGGATGCCAGCACGCGGCCCTGTTCGAACAGCGGCGCCACCAGTCCGAAGGTTTGCCCGCGGTGCTCGGTGCATTCGCCGACCGAATAGATGTGAGGATCGGAGGTCTCCATGTAGTCGTTGACGACGATGCCGCGGCGAACTTCGAGACCGGCTTTGCGCCCTAGTTCGGCGTTGGGCCGGATGCCGGCGGCGATGACCACCAGATCGGCTTCGAGTTCTTCGCCCGAGGCGAAGCGCAGGCCGTCGACGCGCCCGTTGCCGAACAACGCCGCGGTCTGTTGCGGGAGCATCACGCGAATGCCCAGGCTTTCGATCTTGCGCTTCAGGTAATCGCCGCCGGTCGCGTCCAACTGGCGCTCCATCAGCGTTTCCATCAAGTGCACGACGGTCACTTCGCAGCCCCGTACTTGCAGGCCACGCGCAGCTTCCAGACCCAGCAGTCCGCCCCCGATCACGGCAACTTTCAAGCCCGGCTGTGCTTTTTCAAGCAGCGCGCGGGTATCGTCCAAGGTGCGGAACACATGCACGTTTTTCTTGTCTACGCCGGGGATGGGCGGGATGAAAGCGCTGCTGCCGGTGGCCAAGATCAGCTTGTCGTATTCAGTGACGCCTCCGTTTTCGTCCATCACAACTTTTTTGTCGCGGTCGATGCTGGCGATCTTTACACCCAGGCGTGCGCGAATATCGTTGGTCTGGTACCAGTCGATATCGTTGATGACGATTTCCTCCGCGGATTTCTCGCCTGCGAGCACCAGAGACAAGAGGATGCGGTTGTAGTTGACGTGGGTCTCGTCGCCAAAGATTGTGATATCGAAATTATGCGGCTGCTTGAGAATCTGCTCGACGCAGAAGACTCCCGCCATGCCGTTGCCGACCACCACCAGTTGTTGCTTCATGCGTTGGCTCCTGAGCGTTCCACCCGCACCGCGCACTGCTTGTAATTGGGCTCGCGCGAGATGGGGTCGAAGGCGTCTTGTGTCACCTCGTTCACGTTGGTTTCAGCGAAATGGAAAGGCATGAACACCTGGCCGGGCGCGGTGATCTCGGTGAGGCGCAATTCGACCTCGCGCACGCGGCCCCGGCGCGAGACGACGTCCACCGAATCGTGGCTGCGCAGTCCGAGCTTTTTCGCATCGCGTGGATTCATTTCGAGCCACGCCCGCGGCGAAAGCCGTTCGAGAATCGGAACCTCGCGGGTTTTCGTGCGCGTGTGCCAGTGTTCCACGGTCCTGCCAGTATTGAGTACGAACGGGTAGGGCGCGGTGGGCTGCTCGGGGAACGGAGCCCAGTCAGTGCACACCAGCTTGGCGCGGCCATCCGGCGTCTGGAACTGGCCGTCCGCGTAGAGGCGCGACGTGGCTTGAGGAGTTGCTCCTTCCGTCAGCGGCCATTGAACCGCGCCATGCTCGGCCAGCAACGCGTAGCTGATGCCGGAGTAATCGCACAGCCTTCCGTGCGAGACGCGGCGCCATTCGTTGAAGGCGTCTTCAACTGTCGTCCAGCCTGGGTACAGTTCTTCGCGGCATCCCAGTTTCTCCGCGAGCGCGAGGAAGATGTCGAAGTCCGAGCGAGCTTCGCCTTGCGGCGCGACAGCCTTGATTTACTTTACTCACGCGGCGTTCGGAGTTGGTATAGGTGCCTTCCTTTTCGCCCCAAATCGCGGCGGGCAACACCAGGTCGGCCAATTCGGTGGTGGGCGTCGGATGGTAGCCGTCCTGGACCACCAGGAAGTCGAGATTGGATAGCCCGTGCCGCAGCACGTCTTGGTTGGGGTAGGAAACCAAGGGATTGGTCGCGATAATCCACAGCGCGCGGATCTTTTTTGCCACCGCTGCCTCGACGATATCCGGATATGCCAGGCCACGTTTGACCGGGATGCGCGATTCATCGATGCCCCAGATCGCCGCCAAGTCCGCACGGTCCTGAGCGTTTTCGAATTTGCGATAACCCGGGAGACTGGAAGCGAAGCCGGCTTCGCGCGTCCCCATGGCGTTGCACTGGCCCGTGATGGAAAAAGGCGAAGCGCCGGCGCGGCCGATGTGTCCGGTGAGCAGCGCCAGATTGCAGATCGCGTTTACGGTAGCGGTGCCGAGGGTGCTGTGATTCACGCCCATGGTCCAGCCGATGAAACCGGCTTTGGCGCGGCCATACAACAGCGCCGTCTTGAAGATGGTTTCCTGGCTTAAGCCGGTGAGTCTCGGCCACGCGTTCCGGTGTATAGGCTTCGAGGAAGCGCTCCAGTTCAGCGAAGCCCGCGGTGTGTTGGTCGACATACTCACGGTCGATCAAGTTGTAGCGGATCAGAATGTGGGCGATGCCGTTGAGCAGCGCCAAGTCCGAGCGCGGCTTCAGCGGCAGATGAATGTCCGCCATCATGGCGGTCTTCGAAACGCGCGGATCCGCCACGATCAGGGTCTTGTTGTGGTTCGCTTCCAGATACTGGCACAGGATCGGATGATTATCGGCGAGGTTCGCGCCGATCAGCAGAACCACGTCGGCGCGCTCCATATCTTCGTAAGCGCCGGGAGGGCCATCGCTGCCGAACGAAACCTTGTAGCCGGAGACGGCGCTGGCCATACAGAGCGTGGTATTGCCGTCGTAATTGTTGGTGCCGAAGCCGAGTTGCACCAGCTTGCCGAGCGTATAGAATTCTTCGGTGACCAACTGCCCGGTGCTCAGCACGCCCAACGCTTCCGGCCCGTACGCCTTCTGCGTCGCCCGGAACCGTTCGGCCATCACGGACAATGCTTCGTCCCAACCGACGCGCATCAACTTGCCGTTCTGGCGCAGCAGTGGGTACTGGGCGCGATTTTCGGACTCCAACGTGTAGTGTTCGGAAAGGCCCTTGGGACACAGCTTGCCGCGATTTACAGGGTGCGCGGCGAACGGCCGGGAGGCGACCGCGCGGCCATCCTTCACGCCAATCTCAATGCCGCAACCGACTGAGCAATAGCCGCAGGTAGTGGGCACCCAGTGGTCCGGAATCTTTTTGGCCGAAGTGTAGCCGGTGGATTCATCGCGCGCGAACCCGTATTCTTCGCTCAGATTATCGAGGCCCAACGTGCGCTTCCAGTTCATGCTGCTGCCCTTTCTCCGGACGTGAAGGCCGCGGCAATGTTCTTTGGGACCACGCTCACGAAGAACAAGTAGCGCCCGAGCCATTCCCCAGCTAGTGCCATGGCGAAAGCTACAGCGATCATCCACCCTCGTGTCGCAACCAGAGGCAGCAGCACGCCGGCGACGGCCAGTACGGCCAACCGGGTCAGAAACAGATTCTGCAAGCGGCCCGAAAGCAATAGCGACGAAGCCCGCAGTTCAAACACTTCGGAGCGCGAAAGCCACAGGAACTTGAGCATTTGTGCGATCAACTGCACCGAAGCACCCGCCACGGCGGTCAGCCGGACCCAAGACGGAATTGCTCCGCCGAGAATCTGAACCAGCAATATCTGCACAAACAGAGGGCCCAAGAGCAAAGCTGTCGAATAGAATTCAACCAGGGTATAAGCGCTGAACCACGCCGGGCGTGCCCGAACAACATAGATGCGCGCGGAACTGGTGACGCCGGCGAGTCCGGCCAAAGCAGTGCACAAACCCACTCGCGCTCCGGCCTGGAACATCGAACATCAACATTCCGGCAAAGGCCGAAGCAGCGCCGGCGAACAGTGAGAGCGTGAGCACCTCGCGGCTCAACCACGATCGCCGCAGGCCTTTGAGCGCGCGAAACGCATAAATCGGGCGCCCCAGGTGCAGCGTCGAGGCCCCGAGGCTTATGCCCGCGAGAGTAAGCGACGCCAGCGCGGTGATCGTCAGTCCTGTACCCCGCCCCAGCATGTCGAGCAGCCACAGCACTACGAATGCGCCCACGGAAAGTTGTGTGAGCACCAGCATGAACACCAGCGGCCAGTGCGGATGCTCGGGCTCCACGCGCTGCGTATCCACGCGCCCGGTGCTGGGAATCAAATTATCCGGAAGCGTGATACGCGTGGTGGAGATGCTATCGTCCGCCGAAGGCAAGCCGGGTGCATCTGCGGATAGATAATCGCGGCGCCACTCGGCGATATTCACGATTTCGATCGCGATCGCCCCTTCCGGGCAGGCTCCGACGCACGCGGGAGCGTCACCGTCACCCAGCCGGTTGTGGCACATGTCGCACTTGCCCACGACTCCACGCTCGGCGTTATATTGCGGCACTCCGTAAGAGCAATTCCAAACGCAATACTGGCAACCGATGCAGGTATCGGCGCTATGCAGAACCACGCCAGTCGCTGGGTCCTTGGTATAAGCTTCTACGGGCAGCCGATCAGGCAAGATGGCTCCAGACAGTGATTGCAGCCCATCGAGAGGTGATGGCGCTGCGTATGTGGGTAATGCCCGCCTTCCACTTCGCCAACCCGCCGCCAGTTGATTGCGGCCGGATTGCCATTCTGCTCGTTACAAGCCACTACGCAGCACTTGCAACCGATGCACTTCGTCATATCGAAGTGAAAACGATACTGTTCGCCGGTCCCCAGAGGGCGCTCCGGGATCAACGGTCTGGGCTCAAACTCGATTTGTACCAGCGAGCGGGCCGCGGTAGAGAGCAAGGCGCTCTCCATCAACGGAAGCTCGTCTAGATACACGTGTCCTGTTTCCGCCACGAGGGCTCCTTTGTCGGACTAAGGATCGACACCTGCGCACGAGGCAAGGATCGAACTCTCGAATCAACTTGGGAATCAGCTCCGCTGGGAGCTTAATGATGGGAAACGGACAGGGTCCCGGGAGGCCCCGGAAAACCCGTTTGTTTCGCAGGCGAGCTAAAGCAGTCTAGCAGAGACGTGGCGATTTTGGAAGAGACTAGTTGCAAGATATTTCTTATGAGCATCATTACCGCGAAGAACTCGCCCACTACAGGAGATCTGCGGAGCCAGCTCATGGCGTCAAATCATCCCTGGCATAGAATCAATTGCTTACGTCGCGAAGAGGTAGTTGGAAACCTTGTGGTTCTTGGGGAGCAATGCGACAGCGCTATCCACACGCGGGACTCGCGTGCAAGCGAATGGATTTCCGAAACTCCGCGCTTGGTTAACACTCCGGAAAAAGTCACCCTACTGAAATTCTCCATTCGCAGGTTCGGATCTGTGTCCGTCTTGGGGAGCCAGATCCCTTCCCTACGAGAACTTTCCGCCTTCTGATCGACGCCCAACGAGCCCCGAAGCCCTAGAATGGCGAATATGTAGGGGAATCGCCTCTCTCCAGATGTCCAAGTCCACTGGGCGCACTCGGTCCGGAATGCCGCGCCAACGCAGGTTGGGCGCAGCTTTCTCAGACTCTCCGTCCAGGGCTGCACGTTTGGCTAACAACCCGTTGGAGCCTCAGACTTCGAAGCAGAGGGTCCCTGGTACGAGTCCAGGCGCGCCTGCTAAAACTCGTTTCTTTTCAGTCGCCGATTCCGGCGACTGCGCGGTCGGGGTGCCGAAAATGGTGGTTACAGGGTTCGGTTCCTAGGGGATCAACGCGATGCCCGCGGGCTCTACAGCGTTCTGGTTCATTGATCCGCTCAAAGCTGTCCGTTGACAATATATCTCGCTCGCCGCCGTCTCGGGGGTTTCGCGCGGATTATCTAGCCATCGAAATGGAATTCACCTTGATTGTGTTTCCACTCATCTCGCCAGTTACGACGATAGCCAAGGGGAATTTTTTGACGGTTTTCCGCAGGATTTCGATGGCTTTGGCGTTTCCTAAGGAATCCAGCTTGAAGCTTAGTCCATCGTGCTGCACAACTGCGAAAACTTTGGTCTTTGCGCCCGGGGAGCAAAAGCGGATCTCCTGATTCTGATCACGATCGACGGAGGTCAATGTATCGGTCGGGTTCACGTTACGCTCTGCGATGTCGAAGCATTTGGAATCCACCAAGGTTCCAGACCATGTTCCTGCATAGGCGAATGCGGACGACAGACACAACAAGGCGATAAGTTGCATCATGAACAACATAGAGTCTTATCCAACTGACATTGATTGTTTAACGCTCAATAAAGTTTCACTCAGAGCACCCGCTATGTCGAGGATGGAAGGCTTATACTAAGCATCCGTGTTCGAGCGGCGGTGCATGGCGCCTAGATCACAAGGAGCATGACTCTACAAATTATGGCTCTAAAAAGGGCGCCACTTGACTATAGACTCCATTCTCGCAGATGACAGCCCCGCGGGGATCCCGTGTTTCCTCCGGTCCTCCTTCCTCTCGTCCACGTACCTGGCAGAGATCCCAAACATAATTCTGTTGCGTAGTATCTGCAGGTCGCGCTGGCGCCTTGCATGGCGCCTGTAGCCGGAAAATAGGATTCCGGCCGCGCAAGCCATCGGTAGCGAAAACAATAATAAAGGGTGCATCTTTCAACTCCCGCTCTTGGCTTCCACGCCTTTACGTTACTGGATTACTCGCCGTTCCACCATACCCGCAGCTAGGTACTTTTCGGACGGCGGACCCCGGTATCGGTAGCTGTCCGCGTGAGAGGTTTAAGGATTCCCGGTGGTTTTCCAGAGACTTCCCGCAAAGGCCTGGTCAAAGTTGATGCCATTTTTGTTGAGGATTGTTCCTTCCGCAAGCTCCAGCGCAATCAGCGCCTTGGCGTAATTGACCTGAGCCTGGATCAGATACCATTTGCGCCGTCGTCTAAATCGCGCTGCGCGAGAATCACGCGATAAGGAGTTGAAATACCGTTGGCCAATCGGATTTGCTCGCCGCGAAACGCTTGTTGGCTGTTCTCCACCGCTCTTTGATCCGCTTCCACCTGAGCTCTGAACTGGATCAGGCCAATGACGGCGGTGCGAGCTGTCTGTTCCGCTTGATGACGCGTCCGTTGCAGCGTCATTCGGGTTTGCTGTAATTCCAGACGATCGCGCACGTCGTCCGCCTGAGCGGCGCGGTTGCGTATCGGTAAATGTAAAGGAAACCCCCGCCGCATACTCCGGGTAGACAAATTCCGCCATTTGCCGGAACATCGCGTTGGTACCGCTCGCCAAGGAGTAGCTATTGAACTGGGCAAACGTGCTGAAGGTGGGAAGCAGATTGTTGCGCGTAAACTTCTCTGCAATCTGCTGATTATCCATGGTTAATTGGATCAGGCGGAGAGACGACCGGTCTTGGGACGCGTCTCTCACGGCGTCCGCCAGCGCCGGAATCTGAATGTCGTTTGGTTCCGGCAGCGGTTCAGTCGGCACGATGCGCGCGTCCGCCAGCTCCGGACCGATGTACTTGCTGATGATGCTTTTCAGCCGGACCTCCTGCATCTGCAGATTGGTTTGCGCGGTTACCAGATCGCGGCGATTGGCGGCCAGTTGCGCTTGGGCCTGGACGACATCCAAGCGGGCGAGAATGCCGATCTCAAATCCTCTTTGGTCGTCCTCATACAATTTTTGGGAAGCAGCCACTGCCTGTTCGGCCACCTCCACCTTTTTCCGCAGGGCGACATAGTCCCAGTACAGATTTGCCGCATTGGAAACGATCGCCTGCAGATTTTGATTGAATACCTCGCGGCTGATTTTGCGGTCATTTTCAGCCACTGAAATGAACCGCCGGTTCAAAGCCAGTCCGAAGCCGTTCAGGAGAGGCTGATAGATCTGGAACGAAAGATACGAAGTAAAAGCCGGATTGAACAACAGGAAAAGCTGCGAGGTGCTCTGCCTTTGTATGTTGAAACTGACGCTATAGCTGGTTCCCCACGGCATCTCCTGCTGAAAGCGGGTCTGGAGAACGGCCGAAGGCACCGTGACAGTCGGCGTCCCCGCGACACGTATCGTATTAAGGGGACTCACGACACGGTCGAAGCTGAAATTGAGCGAAATGGTGGGGTCGAAATTCCCTCGTGGGCCGATTACGACTTGTCTGGCCGCCGCGGAGATCGCGGCTGCGCCAGTGCCGGCGGGAGAGACATTGGCACTGTTTCCCAAACCGGCGCCAATCGCCCCTGCGAACAGAGCGGCAGGGAGCGGCGCTTGCGGTATTCCGCGCGCTGCTTGTCCCGACCGGGCGCGCAGCAGATCGGTTTGGGCCAGCAGGTAAGTGTAGCGGTCGGTTTCGACGTCGAGCCCATTTTCCACGACTAACCGCAGGAACTCCGCCAACGACAATTCCAATTTTCCGTCGTGAATCGATTGTTCCAGTAATGGCCCGTTTGCTGTGTTCACCGGCGGAAGCGGCGTCTGCCGGTAGGGATTCCAAAAACGCAAAGCCGACGGGCCGCGGCTGAGAATCTGGGTGTCGATAGGACCCGACTGGCCGGTCCGGTTGTCCCTGCAGCGGCATCCCAGCGAGAAATAGTAAGGCCGCACCGATAGCATGCGTCGCGAAATGCTCCGAGCCCTCATCACGCTGCTAGTTCCCTTGCGGTTGAGGAAGGCCCACGCCCTGATAACGGGGATAGCGGAAGGGCGGGGTTGGCCGGCGTGTCACTTCTCCGCTGAGCGCGTCTTCGATGTCGATGCCATTGCGCTCTAGTATGGATCCAGTCGAACGGTCCATTTCCACCAGAGCTCGGGCGTAAGCCGCCACTGCGGCGATATCCACTTGCCGGGCCACAATGGCGTCGCGCTCCCGCAGCACTACCGTGTAAGGCGTCGAAATGCCGATCAATAACTTCTTCCGCTCCGCGTCGGAGGTTTGATCGGCTAGCGTCACCGCTTCGTGAGCGGCTTCCACCTGCGCCTTGCCCTGAACCAGACCGATCACCGCCTGCCGAACCTCCAGACCGACCTGCTGGCGCAACTGCTGTAGGCTCACCTGGAGCTGCCTCTGCTCGAGGCGTGCGCGAAGGTTGTCCGCCTGTGCCGAACGATTCCGTATCGGCAGCGTAACGCTTAAACCGCTGGCGTATTCCGGGTAAGCGGCAACCAGATCCTGATTTAGCGATTCCCCAACTCCAGCAGTCGCTAGCGCGTTGTTTCCCGCAAGGCCGGCGCTGGCATAGAGTCCGAATGCGTTTACCGAGGGTAAAAGGCCATTACGGGTAAAGCCCACGGTAACGTTCTGATTTTGGAGACCCTGCTCAGAGACATGCAGATCGGGTCTCGATTTGACGGCCACCTGCAGCGCCGCCTGCAGATCCGGCATATCGGCGTCGCTCGGTTCAGGCAATTGATCGGTAGTCAAGATTTCCGCGGCATCCAGTTCGGGGTCTATGGTCTTACTCAGGATGCTCTTAAGTTGAGCCTCTTGCAGTTGAGCGTTGGTCCGGGCCACGATCAAATCGCGCTCCGCCGCGGCGACCGCCGATTGTGCCGACGTGACGTCGAGTACTGCCGCGTTTCCGATCGTCACCATGCGTTGGGTGTCCTGCAGAAGCACTTGCGCTGCTTCGATCCCGCGCT
This sequence comes from Bryobacterales bacterium, assembly GCA_963779075.1. Classification (GTDB taxonomy): domain Bacteria; phylum Acidobacteriota; class Terriglobia; order Bryobacterales; family Bryobacteraceae; genus Palsa-187. The sequence goes on along the minus strand of CAVZWS010000001.1, from coordinate 40,293 downwards.
GGGCAGCCGTTACTGCTTCACCGGCGGCTGCCAGATTCCAGTACGCGTCTTCCACCTGCACAACGATTGTCGTCACTTGCAGTCGGTATAGTTCGTCGGAGGTTTTGAGATTGTTGCGGGCGACGATCATAAAGCGCTTATTCGGCAACGTGCCAAATCCGTTCAGCAGCGGCTGATTAAAGCCGAACGCGAAACGGCTGATGACCGCTGGGTTGTAGAGCAAAAATTGCTGGGTCGACGCCTGACGGATTCCATTCAAAGAGAATAAGAAGCTGGTTCCATCCGGGAGCATCTGGGTGTAGCTGCCCGAAAAGGCGGTGGAGAGGGTGGTGACGTGCGGCACGCCAGCCACCTGAACGGTGTTGAGGGGAGCCACGGTGCGGTCCCAACTGGAATTGAAGCTCACGGACGGATCGAACGAACCGGCCTGCGGGACCTGAACCGCCCCGCCGCCACCGCTGATGCCGCCCGCGCTACCCACGCCACCCGCGCCTTGAAACTGGTTCACGCCGACGCCCAACGCGCCCTGGCTCAAGCCACTCGGCAGCAGCGCGCCCGCGATGCCGCGCGCCGCTTGCCCGGAAAGCGTTCGCAGCACATCGGTCTCAGCCACAGGATGCAGGTACCGCTGCACCGCAATATCCAGATTGTTTTCGAGTGCAAGGCTCAAGGCGTCCGCCAGCGACAGCTCCAGTTTTCCGTTGTGGATCAGGTCATGTAGCCGCGGCGAGTTCTCCATGACCGCGGGAGCAACGGGCCTTTCCCTATAGGGCTTAATCACGCCCGGAAACCAACCCGGTCCTCGCGTATAGTCGGGAAGTAGCGACTGGGAGCCAGGCACACCTGGTTGAGCGAGAAGAGTTGAGCAACAAAAGAGCAATGCGACGAGTAAAGTGAACGGGATGCCGCGTGCGCACGAGCATGCAGTAGGACTCCGCCTGAGCATGGCGCGAGTATACAAGCGAACGATTACTGAGAAACATACCTACAAGTCAGTAAGTCTGCGCCCAGAGCGCCTGGTATTTTTCGCTATGCTGAGTCGGTATCTCAAAGCAATAGCCGCTGCTTACCTGCGCGATGTTCTGCGAAATACCAGGTTCCGTGTATGGGCTTGTTCGACGAGCCGGAATATACTTTGGGTAATTCCCCATTACGACACGACGGGCGCTGGAGTCTTCTCCGAGACTGCGACGCCCGTCCCTCTATTTGGCGGTCTGTCCCATTGATCGGGAACGCATTACATGCTTCACTTTGGAATCCAGCGTGCGGCAACCTGACTACCTCTCATGGCCACCTGAATATACCGAACCTCCTGTATGGGGCCAAATCGGAATTGGCAGTATGCTTTAGCTGGCAGAATGCGACCAGGCGACGATGCGAAATTCCGCCGTGGCGGGAATTCTCGCTTCGACCTTGACGGCGCATAATGCGGCAGCCGCTTCCACTAGAGGACTCCGGCGAAGGGTGAGCGCAATCACCGGGAGGACAAGATGAGAATTCCTTTGGCAATCATGTGGACCATGTCAGTGGCGGGGGCCGCGTTCGCCGCACAGGTCGCGCATCCACCAGCCAAACCAAACCCTCTGATCGAGTTTAGCGGCGAGATTCGGTCGCTCTCGCGCAGAGTGTCCCCGGCCGTTGTACAGATCTCGGTCAGTGGTTACGGCCCTTTAGACCAGTCCACCGGTCATTCCGTCAGTCTTTTCGGGAGACAAGAATCCATCGGCTCCGGCGTGATCGTCGATGCGGACGGGTACATCGTCACCAATGCGCATGTGGTAAGCGGCGCTGTGCGCATCAAAGTGGCGTTCGCCAGTACGCCTTCGCTAAACGATGGCGGCAGATGGCGCTAGGCGAACTTGAAAGCGCTGAAGCCAAAATCGTCGGGGTGGACACGGAATCCGATCTAGCCAGTCCTTAAGGTCGATCGGAAGGGTCTGACAGCGCTCAAATTCATGAACTCGGATCGTTTGCGGCAAGGAGATCTGGTACTCGCGCTCGGCGCCCCCATGGGGCTTGCCAACTCCATGTCACTGGGCATTGTCAGCGCTCCCGCGCGCTCGCTGGGCGAGCAGAATCCGATGGTGTATGTGCAAACGGACGCTTCGATCAATCCCGGAAATAGCGGAGGCCCGTTGGTAAGCATGAACGGGCTGCTCGCCGGGCTGAACACTTTCATACTGTCGCAGTCCGGAGGGAACGAAGGCCTGGGATTCGCGATTCCCGCAAACACCGTCCGGGACGTCTATCTGCAAGTGCGGAAGAACGGCGAAGTGAAGCGCGGCGAACTTGGCATCTTCACGCAAAACATTACGCCGGTCATGGCCAAAGGTCTTTCGCTCGCGCGCGACCACGGGGTCGTTATCGCCGACGTGGAACCGGAAAGTCCCGCGGACAGCGCCGGTTTGCGGAGAGGGGACGTGCTGGTTAGCCTGGATGGGAAAGCAATCGGATCCGCGAGCCAACTTGAAAACCGCATCTTCCGGCGGCAGGCCGGCGAGAAGGTTCAATTGGCAATCCTCCGCGGCCAACAGGAATTTACGTTTTCCCTAGCCGTCCGCGAGCGAGCGGATGCCGGCAGCCTGCTGGCCCGACTCGCGCATCCTGAGAGGAACCTGATCTCCCGGTTAGGCGTTCTATGCATCCAGATCGACAAGGATCTCGCCTCCATGATCCCCGGTCTGCGGCGCGAATACGGGCTCATCGTAGCGGCGAAAGCGCCCGAAGGGCAGTCGCAATTCATCGATCTTCAACCTGGCGATATCATTGATGCCGTAAATGCTCTTCCGGTCGCCTTCATTGAGACGCTGCAATCGTCGCTCGACGGCATGAAGCCGGGCGACCCCGTCGTACTTCAGATCGAACGCAACGGCCGGTTTCAATATCTGGCCTTTGAGCTGGATCGCTAGAGCGCAGAAGTTGCAGCCGAGATCCCTCCCTTCAACGATGCGCTCCAGCGAGGTAGCTATCGATCAGGGCTCGTCTTTCTTGTGCAGCTTCGTGCCGAGAACTAAAAGCCGGTTGGGCGGCGGATGCAATTCGGATGGAGGGAGGGGAGAGATGCATCCGCCTGTTGGGTGTTGAACGCAGCGTAAGCCATAACGCCGCTGCCCGTACATAGCAGGTCCACGCTAGTTTCCACGCCCCCTCAACAGTAGACATCCGTGACGACGAGTACCGGAATCCTTCAGCCGTGAATTACCTGGAGCCGGGTATGGAAGGGTCCTCGAAAGAGGAATATGGTGGAGCTAATGATCCAGCAGCGGAAGGTCCGAACGCGAAAGGAAAAGCGTGAATCATCAACAAGCATGGGCAGTCGTCCTAGCGGGCGGCGACGGGACCAGATTGAGTTCTTTCACTCGGTTGATCGCGGGCGAAGACAGGCCCAAGCAGTTTTGCCAGTTGTACGGGGGCAGGACACTCCTGGCGCAAACCCGCTCCAGGCTTGCTCCCGCTATATCCCCAGAACGCACACTGTTTAGCGTTGTGAAGCATCATGAGAGGTTTTACGCAGAAGAATTGGCCGACGTCCAGCCCTCGCAGGTGGTGGTTTCAGCCTTCCAACAAGGGCACGACGGCAGCCATCATCGGCAGTCTTCTGCGGATTACCCGCCTTGCGGGCGACCCGATCGTCGGCTTCTTTCCAACCGACCACCACTATTCGGAGAGAAATGCGCTTTATTGCCGCGGTTCGCCTGGCTCTCAGGATTGTGAGTAGACGCCTGGAAACCATCGTTCTCCTAGGGGCCGATGCGGAACATCCCGAAGTTGAGTATGGATGGATCGAGCCTGGCGCAAATCTGGAATGCCCCTTAACCAATTCACTCGTTAGTGTTCGCCGATTCTGGGAAAAGCCTTCGACCCAGGTTGCGCAAGCGCTCCTCGCACATGGGTGTCTGTGGAATACATTTGTGATGATCGGGCGCGCATCCGCCTTTCTTGACATCCTAAACGCCGCGGTACCGCGGATGATGGAAGTTCTGGAGTCCGGCAGCGGCCTCTCGAACGCGGATCTCTGCTTGCCTCCAGGGAGAGGAAGCGTATGCTGCCCTTCAGCCCAGGAGATTTTTCACGGCAGGTCTTGTCGATCTCGACCCGACAATTGGCGGCACTCCGGCTGGGCAATGTTGGATGGAGCGACCTGGGCACACCGGAACGCGTCATGTCCGCAATAACACGATCTGGATTGAAGTCGCATTGGACGGGGTCTGGTCAGCAGTGAAAACATTGAGGGTCTGGCTAAAGCGTCTGCTTCTTAGGCGAAGCCGAAATCCCGCTCATCCCCACCGAAAGGAAAGCGGGCAACCGCAAACGGCTTTCGAAGCCTGGATCAGTGGATATCGTCAGCACCTGCTTCGCAACTGCGAAAGAAACAAACCTTCCAAGTAGCCCCAGCCTGATTTTCCGGAGTCAAGAATCGGTACCAGGGAGATATCGGCGTCCTTTGTGAGATCCGGGGTTATCAAGCAGCTTCCAGTATGGTGGGCTTTCGATGAGGGATGGCCGGTTCTCCTAGTTCACGGTCCGCAGCTTCTTGACAGGACAAACATAGAGATGCCCACGGCAGGGCAGCGAGCCGCCTTGCCGAGATTGGCTCCTCGCATTCCAAGCAGATTCCATATTCCCCGGTCGCGATCCGATCCAGCGCGTCCATTACCTGATGGAGAAGATTAGTTTCGCGATTCAGTTCTCTACGGCCAGATCACGTTCATTTGCCAGAACCGATTGGTCCATGGAATCAGCGACGCGTTGGATCGCAATACCCTCCGCGTCACGGTGGCACACCAGATCATGCCGTTGGGCTTCCAGTTCCCGTCTGAAGTGTTCAATCTCATCGCGGGGTAATGTCATATCGCAATCCTCAGATTTACGTTAATTTAATGCGGCCGCCCGCACCATACCGCCGAATGTGGTTATTTTGCTGGCTCCGCAAGGTAGTCGTCCGGCCATGCCCCCAGCAGAATCGGTGGGTAGATCGAGCATGATTCTCTACCTAGTGTTTCCGGTTGCGAATACCATGGCCTTGGTATTTCCCGGTTTCCATGCCGACGTTAAACTCGGACTCGGAGATATAGAGTGCGGTTGCTCAAAGCTCTCCGTTCCTTTGAGCCGAAACCTCATAGGAGTAGCGGGCGCCCAATAACACGCATGTGGCAAATGGTCCATTCATTGTTCGCAGGTGTAATCCCCCATCGGTTGCCCCTGCCCCTTCGCCTCGCAGTTGTAGCTCTGGTGGTCAATGAGCAGGACCGGCAGCGTCCTGGCAAACGCTTTCGGTCAGGAACCGTTGGACGTCCGCTTTGCTGAATCGTGTGAAGAAGCGTTTACGGTGATGAACCAATTGACCGCACCCGTCGTCCTGCTCGATCGCGATTGGCCTGGAACGGAGTGGAAGACGGCCGTCCAGAAACTCGCGTCTTCGCCGCACCACGCGTGCGTCATCCTAGTGTCTAGCGTGGCCGACGTTTACTTGTGGCAGGAACTCGTCCGGCGGGGCGGATACGATGTTCTTCCCAAGCCGCTTCGGGCGGATAAGGTGGAACGAGTTGTAAGACTGGCAATATCCTACTGGACCAGCAGTCCCAAGCCGGCCGTGCCTGCGGGAAGCGCTGGGAAGTGAGCCATGTGGATACCTCGTTGGTTCAAGAAGAGTGATGATATGCCGCCGGCTCTTGAGAGCCGCCTGAGGATGCTGGGGGTCTCGATGTCCATCGACGACCGCCTGTTATTGGGAGAGCTCGCGGAACGAACATAACTGGGATCTTCGCATCTGTCAGTCACCGAGAGATGCGTTCGCGCTCGCGTCGCGGAGCTATTTCGAGATCATTCTATGCGATCGTAACCAGCCGGGTTATCCCTGGCGGGAAGTCATGGATCGGCTCGCGGCATGTTCACCGCGAAGCTGCATCCTGTTGATTTCGCCCATGCGCAACGACGACTTATGGCGGAGTGTACTTCAGCACGGAGGCTATGATGTGTTGCTCCGGCCCTTGCGGGAACGCGCTACCCTTCGCACGATCCGGGCGGTGTTGCGCTTTATCTCCCCCGAGAAGGGCGTTTCTATCGGCTGCGAATATTAGTGAACCTGTTCCATGCGCCGTACGCGGCGGACATCTTTGAGCAGGTTCTGGCGGCGTGACCCGCTTCGTCAGGAGATAATGCCTTTTCTCACGGCGTACAATATCAACTCAGCAAGACTATGCAGATTGAGCTTCTCCTGGAGGTTTCGCCGATGCGTTTCAACCGTGTACGGACTTAGATTCAGGGCCGTTGCGATTTCCTTATTCAGTTTGCGTTCCGCCACTAGCTGTAAAATCTCGCGTTCGCGCGAGGTCAGCAAGTCGTAGGCGTCTTCTACGCCACGGGCTCGGATTTCTCGGACATAGTCGTCCACCAGCATCTTGCTGATCTCCGGGCCGAAGAAAGTCTTGCCTTGATGCACGGTTTTGATCGCCTCGATCAAATCACCTTCGGGGGAGTCCTTCAGCAAGTAACCTTTGGCCCCGGCCTTCAATGCTCGCAGAACGTAACCCTCATCCGAGTGCATGCTTAATATCACGACGGAGGTATGGGGGAGGGCCGCCGTGATGCGCTGCGCCGCTTCAATTCCACTCAAATTAGGCATCGCTAGGTCGAGGACCGCGACGTCAGGTTGAGTCGCTTCGGCTTGCTCAACTGCCTGCCGCCCATCCGCGGCTTCGGCAACCACGATGAATTCGGGCTGGGTTTCCAGCAGAAGCCGCAAGCCTCGGCGCATTACGGTGTGATCGTCAGCTAACAGGATGTGAATTTGTTCCACGGGTTTCTGTGCTCCGCTGCTCTTCGGTGAATAACAATTCTACGGAGAGGACGGTTCCGGCTCCGGTTTTTGAGTGAATGCTCGCCTTGCCTCCGAGCCGAGCCACGCGCTCCTGGATGCCGACTAAGCCCACTCCTTTCGTATGCCGGACATCAAAGCCCTGTCCATCGTCTTGGATAATGAGCCTCAAGCGGTCGGGTGTTTTTTCCACTCGGATGTGGATGGTGGTCGCGCGGGAGTGGCGCTCACAATTGTGCAACGCTTCCTGGACCACCCGATATATGCAGGTCTTGTATTCGTCCGGTAGGTCGTCGGACTCGAGTTCAGTGGCCACACTCACACTCATGCCAGTGCGCTTCGCGCACTCCCGGGCTTGCCATTTCAAGGCTGGAATCAGACCCAGGTCGTCCAGCATCGATGGTCGCAGTAGAAGAGCCATATTGCGGACAACCCGGACGGCGCTTTCCACCAAGCTCTTTACGGTTTCGACATGGCTACGCGACTGATCCGCCGATCGGACTCCAAGACCAGCCGAAAGATTGCGCAACTCAACCAGGACAGCCGAAAGAGATTGGCCCACTTCATCATGCAACTCTCGCGAAAGAGCGCGGCGCTCAGATTCCTGCGCCTGCACCAGCCGAGCGGAGAGGTCCTTGAGCTGACTGCGTGCATCGGCCACTTCCTCATACCGCAGGCGCGCCTGGTTCTCAAGCTTCAGAATCCTTCGCGTGCTGAAAGAAGCCATTGCGAAGCCGAGTGCCAGCGCGACCACTAAAGTCACGAGCTCGCGCGTTTGGAAGCGGAGTAGCAGAGAAACGACCTGGTTGTTCCCTAGAGTGAGCTGTTGTTCGTTGATCGCGGCGATTCTATCCGCAAGCGCCAGCATATTTTGCCGCCGCGGGAAAACCTCATCCCGCAAAAAGGCGTACCCGGAACGACGCATTTCCGCGGGACTCCAATGAAAGATTGGAGCCAGGATTCCCCAGTAGTCCAGCAACTCGGCGCGAAGTGCCGAATAATGTTGGGACTCTGTTGGGCTTGTCTGGCGCCCGTAGAATTCGAGTGCGGACTCCATGTGCTTTCGAACGTCTTCCAAGCTGGTTCGATACACTTCCGCTCTCACGGGGTCTGGCTCAAGAAGATAGTCGCGCACGTACGTCCCGGAGAGGTAAACATCCGACCGGATGTCGTTTAAAACATGATTCTGAGAAAGATATCTGCCTCTGATCTGTTCGTCGTTGTGCCGGAATTGTTGAAACACCCCCAGCGCGTCTATTCCCGCTAGGGCCATAATCAGTAAGAGACCACCAAATCCGACAAGGAGCGCCAGGCGCGAACTGAAGAAACTTCGATCTGCACTCGTTTGACCGAAGCTCGGTAGACTGACTTTGCTAGCCGCCATTGAGGGCTCTCTCTCGCGGAATACTCATCAGGTTAAATTCCAACCGCTTTCGACTTCCGCAACTCCGGTTGCGCTCCGCTTTTAGCGTTAGGGGCGCAAATTTACATCGAGGCCTAGTGGCTCACCTACTTTCGATTGGCGTCCTCCCGATCAACCCTGGCCTGCGCCCAAGACCACGCGAATTTCAAGCAATGAATCAGTTTTTCGTTCGGCGCAGATTTTGGAAGCAGGTCGTACCCGTGATTTCGTAGGACTTCTTGCAATAAATAGTAGTCTGCGACCCGCGACGCAAGCAAAACGCAGGGATGCGCAGGCAAATGGTTCATACTTTTGAATGCACCACGCCAGTCTCCGCCGTTTGAATCACTGTCGTAGATGACTAGCGGAGTCGGTTGGGCGCTAATCAACTCCCGCGCTTCATCGTTTGACGACGCCCGCCCGATTCGCCAGCCGTACGTGCCTGCAAGCTGCTGGAGGCGCAGGTAAAAGTCTTCGTCCGCGGTGATGACAACGAAGCGAACGATCAAGTCGTCGTCCGCCACAACTCGTGAGTCTACCGTTGGCGCGGTAATCTCTGAAGCGCCGTGCTTTCGTCCAAAGCCTGGGAGCCGCATTGCAGTTTGAACGAGTGCCGTCGCACCTTTCCGGAGCGAAATAAACATCGCTCCACCTACCTGGCTTGAATGTAACGAAATGCTTGAATTCGGGGAATACTGCGATCGCTGTATTCTTCGCTTCCCCTGAGGCCGGGCTTCAGCGGCGGCCAGCAGCAATTTGAAACCCAGGATGCGTCTAACGCGTGCCAGTTTGCCAAGTTGTATTCTAAAACTCTATGGCCTCTCGCGTGAGTGTGATGATCGCCGACGATCATCCATTGGTGCGCAGCGGTTTGCGGATTTTGCTGGAGCGCAGCGGGGAATTCGAGGTCGTTGCCGAGGCTTCCAATGGCGACGAAGCGATCGAGTTGGCGGCCCGCCACAAGCCCGATGTGATCCTTCTTGACGTCGGCATGCCGAGGCTAAGCGGGCCCGACGCCGCGCGGACCATCATACAAAAGATACCCGCAGCCCGTATCGTCATGCTTAGCATGCACTCCGACGAAGCGTATGTTCTGCGGGCATTGAAGGCCGGAGCGCGCGGGTACCTGCTGAAGGTTTCCCCCGAGGCCGACGTTTTAGAAGCGGTTCGAGCCGTTGCCGCGGGGAAAACGTACTTCAGTCCGAGCATTAAGAAATTGCTGGTCGAGGAGTACGTGGTCGAAGCCCAGAGGCGCGGCGTCGAGGACAGCTATGACCTGCTCAGCCGGCGAGAGAAAGAGATCTTTCGGGTTCTGGCGTCGGGGAAAACCAATCGGGAGATCGCCGATCTCCTGTACATTTCCGTCACAACCGTCGAGACGCATCGCAACAATATTTTCCAAAAGCTAAACCTGCACAGCCTCGCGGAGTTGATCCTTTATGCTGTCCGAAAGGGCCTGATCTCCTGAAACTCATTGTCGAAGCCAGACTCCCCGCGTCCGCGGCTGGCTGGCAAGGATTGGTGCCCGGGCGGCAACGGTAGTCGGAAGGTGATAATGGTTCCCCTGCCTGGCCGGGAATTCACCTCGAAGGTGCCTCCCAAACGAAGTACGCGCTCCTGCATGCCCAAAATCCCCAGACCTCTATCCTGTGACGGATCGAACCCCTTACCGTCATCCTGCACCGATAGCCGCAAGCTCGCGCCGTTCTCCTCAACCCGTTCTTCAACGTAAATGCGGACCTGACTCGCGCCGGAGTGGCGGGCGGCGTTGCGAATCGCTTCCTGAACAATACGGAAGACGCAGGTCCGATGCTCGTCCGGGAGATCGTCGACGAACGGCTCTGCCATGAGGTCAACTGCCATCGGTCCGCTGCGCGAGACTTCGCGGGCCAGCCATCGCAAAGCTGGCAGGAGGCCCAGATCGTCCAGCATGGTCGGCCGGAGCAGCAAGGAGATGTTGCGCACCACGCTGGCATTGCGCTGCGTCATGCCCTCCACCTGCTGAAGCTGGCGCAGGGCTTCGTCCGTGTTCTTATCCCGCAGCGCGGAGCGGAGATTCCCCAATCCCAGCATAATTGCCGAGAGAACCTGCCCGACCTCGTCATGGAGTTCGCGGGAGATTCTTCTGCGCTCACTCTCCTGCGCGGAAACCAGCTCCGCCGAAAGGCGCTTCAATTCCTGTTGCGTGCTGACAACTTCGGTAAAGCGAAGCTGCGATTCATGTTCCAGGCGCAAAAGCCACCACAGCGCAATTCCCGCGAGGGCGATGCCGCCCATTACGGTCAGCACCAGGAGAACCAGCAACTTCATCCGGAATGAAGAAAGCATCACGCTCACCGCGGCGCTGCTGGCTTCCAACTGACTTTCGGTGATTTGCTGAATGCGATCAGCCAGGCTGAGCGCGCTCATCCGGCGCGGCAGCAACTCATCCTGCATGAAAGCAGAGGCACGGGCATGGCGTTCACTGGCGGTCCAGTCTAAAACCGGAATGATCGCGTTCAGGTACGCAGCCAAACTCTGTGAGAGTTCCCGAAAGGGCTCGCGCTCGGTGGATGGAATCAGGGCCTGGTACCCGGCAATCTGGCTTTCGATCTGCAGTTTGGTTTCGAGAAATTGCCGCCGGTCATCAGCCGCCCGCGCATCGCTCGAATCCAGCAAAAAATCGCGGACATGCGTGCCGGAGGTGTAGATACTCGATCGCAGTTTTTGCAAAACACCGTCGCGAGAGACGTAATCCTGGCGGATCTTCTCCTCGCGAACCTTGATCTGCGACAGGAAAGATATTGCGCTCAGACCAAAGAAGCCCAACAGCAGTAAAAGTCCACCGAAGCCGGCGAAGAGCAGAAATCTCGTCTGGCGATGAGATGATCCCTGACGCAGCGTGAGCGACGACCATCTTTCCATTTAAAGCACCGCCCCTCTCTTACTTATTATAATGGGTGCTCGGAGCCGTCGCCGCGATGGAATACAAACGGGTTACCAGCTTTTTGCCGCTGTCCGGAAGGCTTCAAAAGGATTCAACGATGAAATCCTGTAGCCACTGTATTCCCTCAATCCACCCCAACCTATAGAGTTCGATTATGACGTATTTTATCGACGGCAGTGGGCTCCGAAAAATAAGCAGGGGACAGTTCATGAGCATGTTTTTACCAGTTCCTGTATGCTGAAATGTTCCATGCGCCTACTCATCCCGTTGGGAGGGATCTTATTTCTAGTAATCGGGCTCTGCTCATCGTGTACCCGGCGAGACGTATCTGCAAAGACCAACGACTCACCAAGCTCGGAAGCGGAAGTGGTGGGAACGGCAATCGTAAAGCTGCGGCCTGTGGCCCAACGGCTGACCCTCAGCTCGGAGCTGGTACCCTTCCAGGAAATCGAGGTCTATGCCAAAGAAGCCGGCTACGTTAAGGAACTTAATGTAGATTACGGCTCTCACGTGCGAAAAGGCCAGATTATGGCCGTACTCGAAGTGCCCGAGTTGCAAGCGCAGCTGGATGAGGACAAGGCGGCCATTCGCGCCCAGCAGGATCAGGTCGCGCGCACCGAGAGTGAAGTGGGCCGCGCAAGAGCCCAGCACAACATGGTGCATCTGCAGTATCAGCGTCTGGCGGGGGTCGCCAAGGCGCAGGCCGGCTTGGTAGCCCAACAGGAAGTGGATGATGCCGAAGGAAAGGATCTGGCGGCCGAATCTCAAATGGAAGCGGCTAAGGGCGCTTATCAGGGAGCTCAGAGCCAATTGATAGTGGCCAAAGCCAAGCTTAGCCACGATCAGGCGCTTTACGACTATTCGAAGATCACGGCTCCCTTCGATGGCGTGGTGACGCAGAGGTATGCCAATCTCGGCGCCCTCATGCAGGCCGGAACCACCTCGGTCCAAGCCACGCCCTTGGTCCGGCTCTCTGACGAGAGTCTGTATAGACTCGTGATTCCGGTCCCGGAGTCGGATGTGAAATATATCCATATCGGCGATCCGGTCGCGGTTCGCGTCCCCGCATTGAACGACCTGACGGTTCGCGGCAAAGTGGCGCGTTTTTCCGTTGACGTGAGCGAGGGGACGCGCACCATGCATACCGAGGTCGATATTCCAAACGTCAATGGGAAATTGATTCCGGGGACATACGCGGAAGCCGACATCACGCTGAGCAGCAATCCCGCGGCGCTGGTTGTGCCCTTGCAGGCCATCGATCGTCAAGGCGACCAGACGTCCGTTATGATTGTGGACCCCGACAACCGTATCCAGATCAAGCAGGTCATGCTCGGCATTCAGATGCCGGATTACGTGGCCATCGCCAGTGGCTTAGCGGACGGCCAGCAGGTGGTCGTAAGCGATCGCAGTGGATTGAAGGTGGGACAGACCGTCAAACCGAAACCGCTGCAGTCCGTCTCGTATGAAGGAAGCGCCCAACACTAAAAGCCTATGGCGTCCTTTTCGATTCGTAATCCCTACTTCATCATCGTCATCTGTCTAGTGGTCATCGTGCTTGGCGGAGTTGCCGTTTTGGGTATGCCTGTGGATCTGTTCCCCGCCATCAATCTGCCCCAAGTGGTGGTAGCCACCTTCTATTCAGGAATGCCGCCGCAGGACATTGAGGCGAATATCACGGCGCCTCTGGAACGCTTCTTCACACTGGCTAGCGGCATCGATCATATGGAGTCGCACTCCATCTTAGGCGTCAGCATGATTCGCGTTTTTTTTCAATCCAACACCAGCGCGGATGCCGACGTGACGCAGCTCTCCAACCTTGCGTTGGCTGATTTAAAACGCCTACCCCCAGGAACTCTGCCGCCCGTCGTATTGAAATCCGATGCGTCGAGTCTGCCGGTATCGCTTGTCGCCGTGAAAGGCGCTGGTCTTACCGAGACCCAGCTTCACGATTTTGCTCAGTTTGCCATCCGTAACCAAATTGTGACCGTGCCCGGCGTATCGATTCCCGCCACCTTTGGCGGAAAGTACCGGCAGATCATGATCCATGTCGATCCGTTTAAGCTTCTCTCGCGCGATCTCAGTGTCATGGACGTCGTCAACGCCGTGAATAATCAGAATCTGATTCTGCCGGCGGGCGACGTCAAAATGGGGCCTTTCGACTACTACATCTACTCCAACAGTCTGGTTAATAGCATGGCCGAGCTGAATGACGTGCCTCTAAAAACGGTGGGGGGCTCCTGGGTCCGCGTCAGCGACGTAGGAAGCGCGGAAGACTCGAGCGCCACGCAGTACAATATCGTGCGCGTCGACGGCCAGAAATCTTCCTACATCCCCATTCTCAAACAGGGCGGCGATACCAACACCATTCAGGTGGTCAACGGTGTCCGCGCCGTGATTGGGCATTTGTTCGACATCCCAAAACAAATGAGTGCGGATCTTCTTTTCGACCAATCGGTCTTTGTGAAGGAAGCGATTAATACGGTGTTGCACGAAACCCTGATTGGGCTGGGTCTGACCAGTCTCCTGATCCTTCTGTTTCTCGGAAATTTCCGTGCAACTACCGCCGTGCTGCTCTCCATCCCCATCTCGGCGCTGGCGACGTTCATCTTTCTGAACCTGGGGAACGCCACCATCAATACGATGATCCTGGGCGGACTTGCGCTGGCATTTTCCCGCGTGATCGACAATTCGGTGATCTCGATTGAGAACATTTTTCGGCACCTGGAAATGGGTGCGGCCCCGGCGGTTGCCGCGGAGGTGGGTGCCTCGGAGGTTACGCTGGCCGTGCTGGCCGCGACGCTGGTTGCCGTAGTCGACTTTTTCCCAGTCACGCTGCTCTTTGGTGTCAGCAAATTTCTGTTCTCGGCGCTGGCGCTGTCATTTTGCGTTGCGCTGGTGCTTTCCTTCATTGTCGCCATCACGGTTATTCCGCTGTTCTGCTCCCGCTTTCTGAAGGCCGTTCCGCACGGTCATGGAGAGCCCGGCGAGGCGGGGCATGCGGCAAACTTTCCTGGGGCGGACGCTTCAATGCTGCCTTTAATCGTGGATTTAATAGCGTGCTGAATGTGTACGAAAAGCTGGTGCGGCGCGCGACGCGTTTCCCGATCTTGACCGTGTGCCTGCTGATGGGAGCGTTTATCCTGAGCCTCGGGCTTTTTCCGTTGCTCGGCCTTTCGTTTTTCCCGCGCTCCGATGCCGGCCAATTTACCATCAATCTGAAAGCGCCAACCGGCTCCCGGATCGAGCTGACGAACGAATACGTCGCCCGAGTGGAAAATCTTATTAAACGCACGATTTCGCCACACGATTTCCGCATCACAGTTTCCAATATAGGAGTCGTAAACGATCTCTCGTCTCTCTATACCACCAACTCAGGCTCTTACGAAGCTACCATCCAGACGCAGTTGAATGACGATCATACGACCAGCAGCTTTGAGTACATGGACCGCATCCAGGCCGCGATTCACCAGCAGTTCCCGGAGCTCCGAACCTTCGTTCAAAGCGGATCGATGGTGGACGCCGTGCTGAACACCGGCATGCCCGCCCCCATCGACGTTCAGGTGACGAGTTCCGATCTTCCAGGCGATTTCAAGCTGGCCCAGCAACTGGCGGCGCGCATCGCAAAAATTGACAATGTGTCCCAGGTATACATTCCGCAGGACATGGATTATCCGGGTCTGCGGATGGAAGTCGATCGGGTTCATGCCGCCGAACTTGGCCTGACCCAGAAAGAAATTGTGGACAATGTGATCACGGCGTTGAATTCGAACGCGATGATCGCCCCCAACTACTGGTCTGACCGGCAGACCGGTAACAATTATTTTTTGACGGTTCAATATTATGAGAACGGCGGGGCGGCGATTCACACGCCGCTGGATCTCAAGAATATTCCGCTGCGGGCGCCGAACCTCAAGGAACCCACTACTCTGGATACGGTGGTGAAGCTGGTAAATCTGCAAAGCCCGACGCAGGTAGACCACTATCAAATTCAGCGCACTGCCGACGTTTATGTCACCACCAAGTCCGAAGACCTGGGCCGAGTCACCACGGCGATCCAGAACCTGGTGGCGACCATTCCGCATCCGGCGAGCATGCGCGTGAACCTGCGCGGAATGGTTCTTGGGATGCAGCAGTCATTCAGGAGCTTCGCCATCGGGCTTAGTCTTTCGTTCGTTCTTCTGTACCTGATCCTGGTGGCCCAGTTCCGGTCCTTCATCGATCCGGTGCTCATCATGCTCGCAATCCCCATGGGCCTGATCGGCGTCCTGGTGATTCTGGTCGCGACCGGGACGACGTTGAACGTGATGTCTTTGATGGGCGTCCTGATGTTGGTAGGGATCGCGGCTTCCAACAGCATTCTGATCGTGGATTTCGCGCACCGGCTGCGTGGCGAAGGAATGTCGGTGAACGATGCGGTGATTACGTCCTGCCGGGTTCGCTTGCGGCCGATTCTGATGACGTCGCTTGCCACCATCCTGGGAATGATCCCGATGGCGCTCAAACTGGGTACCGGCGCCGAGCAGTATGCGCCGATGGCCCAAGCCATCATTGGCGGTTTGAGCGCTTCCGTTCTTTTGACCATCTTTATCGTTCCAGCCGCTTACGTTGTGATCTATCAGCGCAGGGAGACCGCAGCACTAAATGCGTAGAAACGTTTTCATCATCCTGACTCTGTCGGCCGGGAGCGTGGCATACGCGGCCCAGGCTCCCGCCACGCCGCCGTCTCAGCTTCCCGCTTCTCCCGCCGTGCCCCAAACTTCACCGGCCACTCTTCCCTCGGCCCCCGCGGCACCGGGTCAAGCAGTTCTTACTCTGCCCCAAGCCACCGCTATGGCGATACAAAACCACCCGCAGATTGCGGCGGCTCGGCAAACGGCTGCATCTGCGGGACAGCGGATCACGGAAACGAGAGCTCCATACTACCCCGTGGTCAACGGCGAGATCACCGGCGGGCAGGGTCTTGGTCAGAGCCGTCTTGGCGCCGGCGCTCTTTCCGCATCGCAGCTCTTCAGCCGCGCCGGACTGGGACTTCAACTCACGCAACTGGTCACCGACTTCGGAAGAACCAAAAATCTGGTCGCGCAATCGCAATACCAAGCTCAGGCGGCCGACCAGAGCACGCAGGCAACGGTTTATGACACGGTGCTGGGAGTCAACCGGGGATATTTTGGTGTCCTGCAAGCGCAGGCGTACGTCACGGTTGCGAATGAGACCATACGGGCCCGCCAGACGCTGACGGATCAAGTCACCGCTCTCGCGAATGCCAACCTTAAATCTGCGTTAGACGTCAGCTTCGCCAATGTTAATCTTTCCGAGGCCAAGCTGCTTCTGATTCGCTCGCAGGACGCGGTGGAGCAAGCTTATGCCGATCTGGCGCGCTCGCTGGGACAAGAACAGGTTGTCCGCTACCAGTTGGCCAGCGTTACTCCCCCGGCGGCTCCGCCCGCGAGTCCGGACCCCTTGATTGCGGATGCGATTCAGAACCGGCCGGAGCTGCGGAACGTGAGATTCCAGTTACAGGGAGCGCAGTCGTTTGAGAAGGCTGAAGCCGGTCTCTCGCGTCCGAGCGTAAGTTTGGTAGCCATCGGCGGTGGACTGCCTTATCTGAACCAGGATCCGCGGGTCGCTCCGTATGGGTACGAAGGGGCCGCCGTGAACGTGGAGATCCCGATCTTGAACGGACATCTGTACTCGGCGCGGAGGGAAGCCGCTCATTACGACGCCCTGGCAACCAGCGAGCGCCTTCGTAATCTCCAGCAGCAGATTCAGCGTGACGTGCGCTCTGCCTGGATTTCCGCGTCCACGGCGTATCAGCGCATACCCGTGACCGAACAGTTGATGAAGCAGGCGCAGTTGGCGCTGGAACTGGCGCAGGGCCGTTACAATCTGGGCCTGGCATCCATCGTCGAGATCACGCAGGCACAACTCAATCTGACGCAGGCTCAAATTGAGAATGTGTCGGCGACTTACGACTATCAAATCGCTTACGCCCAGTTGCAATACACCGTCGGTTCCTTGCGCTAACGCCGGTTTATCGATTGCTCGGGAATCGAGGCTCCCCGGGAGCCGTCAAGGGAGCCGTGGGCGTAACGTTCCCACGCTCGGGCCGGGCTGGTCTTGCCGGGCCGGAACCACCGGAAACACCGGGGCTGGAGAATACTGGCGGTCCGTACAGCCAGGAGTCGCCGCGATGCACCGGGATGGAATCTGGCGCGTACCCGGGTGAGAAGTAGGGCCATCCGAAAGGTCCTGTCACGAATCCCGAAGCCGAGAGAAAGGTGTAAGAGGCCGACCATGGATCCCAATGCCACTGCGGCCCGCGCACTGGGACGGCGCCGGAATTTTCTTGCGCGGATGCTCGACTTTCGCTGCTGAGCTGTTCGGAACGGCTCCTGCTCCACAAGAACAGCCCCCCGCCGGGATCGGGGCTTGCCCGGGATACACGAAAGCCGCGCGTCCTGACGGCGAAGCCTGCGTTGGCGACCAGTTGCTTGCCTTCCTTGTTCAGTCGCGCTTCACCCGCGTAAACCGCGATCAGGGACCGCTTTTGGTTAAACTCATACAATCCCGGCTTGCCCACGGTAGCGGTCACACCACTTTGTTCCATGGTAAGAGGTGCACCTGCGTCGAGAACTTCCAGCAGCGCCTCCCCTCTTCGGAGCTCGGCTTTGATTCCCGGCGTTCCCGCCATCGCCAGCTTCAATTCACTCGTCTTGCCAAGGCGCAGAAGACTTCCCGGGTTCAGCAGGATTTCCGCCATGCCCTCTCCGGTCCTGATTATGCGGCCGCCTTCAAGGATTGCCGGAACGGCGCTGATTGGGTTTAGGGGGACTCCATCTAACGAAACCTCGCCAGTGACTACATTCAAGGTCCCAGGCCGGGCTGATCCTGTAGTCGGCGGGGACGCCGCCATGGCGATAGAGCAAATCAATGTTGCTGGAAAGAGTCTAAAAACATTCAATCCAAAGAGAGGGCCCATACAACACCTACAATTTCAGTCTAAGTCCTTACGATACGTTTGGCCATCGAATACCGTCGGCATTCTCAGTGCCAAAAATGTCGCGCGGCGTGAGAATCCAGTATAGGCAGTAGGCGGATGCACCCGGGAAGATCGTATCCTAAACTTGGATGGAAAGCGCAAACCAGGTACCGCCAGAGATCCTCGACTTCCTTCGAAACACCGACACCTGTTCGGTTTCAAACGCGATTGAGACCCTTAACGTCAGGATGCGCAACGAGGGATTCATTCAAAATGTGGTCAAATGCATGTTCCCGGCGATGCCTCCAGTAGCCGGGTATGCGATAACCGGACGGATCCGGACCACGGCTCCCCCGATCTCCGGGCTTTGCTATTACCAGAACGTCGAATGGTGGGAATACGTTGCCAGCGTGCCCGGCCCTAAGGTTGTGGTTCTGGCCGACATGGATCGCGCGCCCGGAGTAGGAGCATTTTTTGGGGAGATCCATGCACAGATTTCGAAAGCTCTGGGCTGCGTTGCCTACGTAACCAACGGAGCCGTTCGAGACCTGCCGGCGCTCGACGCGGCAGGCTTCCAATGCTTCGCTGGAAACACCAGTGTTTCGCACGCTTACGCGCATATAGTCGAGATGGGCGAACCTGTGGAAATCGGATCTCTAAAGATTCTGCCCGGCGATCTGGTACATGCCGATCGCCACGGCGTGCAGACAATTCCTAAGGGGAAGGCCTCGGAGTTGCCGGCGGTCGTTTCCGAAATCGCCGCACGGGAACGCAACTTGATAGGGCTGTGCGCGCAGCCGGATTTTTCGGTTGAAAAGCTGGCCGCCGCACTAAAACGCGGCAGCTAGGATTTTCCGGCCCTTTGCCGCCGAGCGCGCCCATCACGGTGCGATCCGAACCCGCTTCAGTAAAGGAAGCGACAGCCCGGGCTTGAGTAGACCCGGCGGTCGAGGTGCGGCCCCTGTACCCTTGGGCGAAATGGTCCTGTGGTTGTCAGCGCTTCTGCCGGCGAGCAGAGGCTTTCGCTTGCTTCCTGGGCGACGTGACCTTCGCCGCCGGCACGATCACTTTGTGCACCGGCATCGCGGTCGGCTGTCCCGTATCGATCCCGAGTTGCTCCCAAGCCCGTTACTGTGGAGCGGTAGTGGGCCATGTCGGCTGAGGGGTTTCGTTCTCTAATTCTGAGAAACGGTAAGCGGTGGAAAGCGATCTAATTCTTTCGTCACACCATCCTTATCCGTGATGGTCACTTTCAGGCGATAGATGCCAGGAGGCAGCGCGGATAGGTCTTTGGAAAAGAGTGGAGAGTTCACATCTCTATCGTCAAATTCGCGAACCTCGGCGTTGGTGGAATCCGTAACAATTCCGTTGACTGTGAATGGCGCACCTGATTGTTCAAGTGGAATTCTTATAGATAACTGTCTAAGTTGCCCCCAGGCGGGAATTCTTGTGCGGGGCGTATCGGGGCCTTTTTGCTGGCTGAGGAGAATCGGAAGCGCGGAGACCGCGCCGAGCGTAAGCCAAAATAAAAGTCGCCTTTTCATAATGACTCCAACTGCGCCATTATACGCAAACCGGCTATGGCCGGTGGTTGATCATGGTGGTGGTCGCTGGCGAAGCGGAAACCATGTCACGCGGCCTCCAGAATTTCGCGGATGCTCCAGATGTGATCGCTAACACCAGCGGCCATTGTGGGACACACTCCGCCAAGAGGGACTCCTCCATGCCGTTCGCAAATGCCAGATTCACAATACGCTGCTGCATACGCCTAAGATTCACGTGGACTTTATTGTCCCGGCGATCCGAAGCGCGGCATAGGGGGACTACAACAACCTTGTAAAGCGCAGGCGTCCGGAAGCTAGTCGGCTGTTAGGCCATCCAGCGGCTGATCAAGCGATCCCTTGCCGACCGCCCGTGTACGCGACAAACATCCGCTATTGCCTGCCACTTGTCGTGTGCGCCTACCTCGCCTTAGGCCGAGTGTCGTCAGCCTTCGTACTGCAATACATTCAATCCCGCGTTCCAATCCGTCACGTACACCAGTCCATCGGTGGTGACCAGGATATCGGCAGCCTTCGCTGCCAGCGCAACGTTCGGACGCGGATCGATCAGTTTTTTGGGCGCCGGCGGAACCCAGTAAGCGATTTCCTTAGGTGCGAATGCATCCCTGATATCGAAGACCCGAACGCCGGCCACGTTGTAAGTCGCGAAAATCGTCTCTTCGCTGCGAAACGTACCGGGCCGGTTTTCGTGCAGGTTGTGCGGGCCGAAAGTTCCGAATCCGCAGAAGTCCCGCTCCTTCGGCGCCGGCAAAGTGGAAATCGATACCGGGTTTTCCTCAGCCCGCAGATCTACTACGAAAGTGCAAAACATCCCCTTCGCACATTTCTCCGCGTTCGCTTCGTCGGCCACAACCGCCAGCTTCCGGCCGGGCAGGGGAAGCGGCGTATGTGTGCCCCCTGGAAACGGCGGACTCCAATTGATATGTGAAATCAGCTTCGGCTTGGTTGGGTCGCTGAGATCATGGACCGTGAAGCCACCGTCGCGCCAGGCTCCATAGCCCCGATTGCCGGCGGTGATCATGTGATGCAGCCCTACGCGGCGTCCCGCTGCCAGTGTCGACGGCTCGCCGGCTGCGCGATTCATTCCGGGCATCCACCAGCGCCCCACAATTTCCGGCTTGGTGATGTTTTGCAGATCGACCATGCACAGAAAGTGATCCGTGAAACCATCGAAATGCGCGGCAATCGCGGCGTAGCGTCCTCCGGCCCACCACAAGCGATTGATACCCAGGCCCGGCATTTCGAGAAAGGCGATTTCCCTCATCTCTGCGGGACGGGAAATATCGTGAATGCTCAGGCCGGAGCGAAACTTCTTACGGTTGGTAATACTATCGGCCAGCGCATTCTCGAAATAGCCGCGGATGTTGTCGTAAGACTGCATCGCCACGATATTCGCCCCATTGGCCAGCAAAAGCAGGTCCTCCGAAACCTGTAGGTGATGGGTTCGAGTAGAGTCTCCGCCCGTGAAAAATCCTACAGGCTTGAGCTTGCGTGGATCCGCCGCATCCAGAATCGTCACGCCATTGCTAAACATGTGGCCGACGTAAAGATGCCGCCGGTTGAGCATGACCTGAACGCTGTCCGGACGTCCGCCGATGTCGCTGTAGGACAGATGACGGAAGTGGTGCCCAATCCCTTGCGGCGGAATTGCACTTTCCTGCGCGCCATCCATGTGGCCAGGGCCATGCGACAGTGCCGCAAGACCGAGTAGACCCTTCGCGCAATCGCGTCGCGTGATAGGCGCCATATTGTGCTCCGTTTAGAAAACCCCGACAACCAGCTTACACGTCTTCGTCACCGCGCACGCACTTTGTATCGTTGTGGCGTACGACTACATCGATGGCCGAGTGCACATACTGCAAAACGGATACCAAACTCCATGACGGCGGCACGACCGTTTGCGTTCGGTGCGTCAAGATGCCGCCAGAGATGCGAGATGCAAGGGCAAAGGTATTCCATAATCTAGCCGAAGCGACTTTGCGCGCTGAATCAGTTTCGGTGGCGTTCAAAGGCGCAGAGCCGACTCAATGACTTTCTGGAGCGCGGGATCGTGCTGGAAGACCTGAACCGGAGCGGATGACTTTGGCCGTTCGGTCAAACTCCTCATTGTTTCCTGCTCGTTGGGCTTGCCCGCCTCGCCCCGAAGGAAAAGGAGTGACGCCGATCCCCCAAGAGTTAGCAGCGTCGCCCATCCGCTTCAAACCGCATCAGGACCGCGCAAGACAATGTCGGGAACGCTGCAGTGATCTCTGAGAGATGCGTTCGTTGTCATATCTCGCGTCCTATTGGAAGCGGTCGTAGTTCGTCAGGAGGCACCCGACTCGTCGTGGCCTTTCCACCGAAACAGAATCGTGCCATTATGTTTTAAAGGAGTTTGTGCATGGCAGAACTAGGGCGACCGCCTGAGCGCGATCAGGACTCCCGATCTATGGTTATCTCCGCCGGGAACGCGGAACATGTCATCATGCGCCTGCAAACCGTGGCCGCGGATCATCCGCCAATCGCGCTCGATCATCAAGCAGATCAAAGACAGGATCAGGGCCATCAATTTAATCAATCCGCCACCGTGAGCGTACTTGGAACCGCTAGCGAGATTCTGCACGGTGAGATCCGAAACGTCAGCAACGGCGGGACTCAAATCCGGCTCGACCAGCCTCTCCGCTCCGCCGCGCTCGTGACGATCGACTACGACGACAATCGCCTCCTGGGCGAGGTGGTTTATTGCGAGAAAGAGCAAGACGGCTGGCTTGTGGGCATTCGCGTTGAACATGCTTTGTTGGGACTGACGGCTCTCGCCTCCATTGGAGCGCATTATTGACGAGCTGGTCGCTGACTCGGGAGGAACCGCTTCGATGAAAGAGCTGCTCGGCAGTTCTGTCGCTACTTGGGGCAAGAGGAAGCGATGTCGTTACTGCCGCTCGACGACTAATGCAGAGGCTCCTTGTTGCGATTCTTGCGGCTTCGACTTTACCGCCACGCCACTAGCACTCCGGTTCCAGGAACCGCAGAAAGGCCGTCTGATAGCGGCCGGAACTGGGTTGGTCGCGGTGGCGATGGTGTGGTTTCTGCGCCCTTGGCATCGTTTCTCACCAAGGCTTGTCAGTGGGAATCGGGCCTGAAGGCGCTGCCCTGGCAGCCGACGAACGGGGGTTAGAAAGAGCGGCGGTCTGGCACGCCCCACTGTCTGGCACGCCCCACTTGACTTCACCCGAGAATAGGCGCATCCTTCGATCAGATACCACAGGCGAGTCCATGTGATCTCGACTGTTGGCTAACCCTTCTCGGACGCGAAAAGAGCTTGCCTAGGTATCCGAAGGGGTTGGATTCTCGCTCCTCCGACGGGAACCTAGCCCCTTTTCGTTATTGCGGCCAGTCGTTCACTAAAAGTTCATCCCGACTGAGCCAGAAAACTATGATGTATCCACTGGATTGGGGTACTTCTCGTGAACGAGACGCGTCGTTCAGCCTTCACAGCTTCAGGTTTAAAGAAGAGCCTGGGGCAAGAAGGCCAATTTCTGATTCACTATACCGCGCGCACTTGGACCAGCGATTCGATTGAGCTCAGTTACCTAATTAATTCACGATCTTCGCGGCGGAAACCCGAGTCTTTTCGCGCATCAGTTCAAAGTGGAGCAACCAGTCCTGTGGGGCGCCCACCGGAAACTTCCAGGCGTGAGCTGCGACAAGCACGCGGTCGGTGAAATACTTGCTCGCCGGTGGAGGTTCCAGGGCGGCTTGGTTCACCCGCCCAGCGCCATCAACGCGGACGCGGACATTGATCCGCACTCTCCCCGTGATTGTATCGAGGGCCGCTTGTGGAATCTTAGGTAACACCTGCGTAATCCCGTCTAGGGTTGCCAGCCGTTGGTCCGCGGATCCCGCGGCGGCGCCAAGCGGCGGACTTACGGAAGTTTCCTGGGCTGCCGTGCTGGCCTGGGCTTGCTTCGTTGCTTTAGCCGCCTTGGCTTCCGCTGCCGGCTCAGAGTTCTGGGCAATAGGGAGGGAAGCTACATTTGCTTGGGGCACTGCCGCACTCTCCCTTTTATTCGAGTTATTGTGGTGCGCGGCCCACGTCGCAATCACACCCAGGATTACTGCCGCGGTGGCGGCAACGCCCCACCACCTTGCTCGGGATATTGCACGCGTAGCCGGCTCCGGCTCGCCACGCAAACATGCCTCGATCCGCGCAATACTCCAGCGGCGCGCTGGATCGGGCGTCAAGCAGTTCTTAGCTATCTCAGCGAAGGGCTCGGGCAGACGTGCATCCTGATCGGCGCCAAGCACTTCTTCCAGCAGGACTCCAATCGCGTGGCAGTCTGCGGACGAATCCCCTCCCGGAACCAGGCTATCGCTCGAAATCTTGAGCTGTTCGCCCAACGCCATGATGTTCGACGGTTTCAATCTGCCGTGCGCGAAGCCCTTCGCATGCAGATACTGAAGAGCTCGAAGCACCGGAGAAATCATGTCTCGCGTTTCGACGGGAGTGAGTAATCGTTCAGCCAGGACTTCTGCGAGGTTCTCGTCGGCTCGTTCCATAACGACGTAGGCGCAACGCATGTCCCCCAGTACGGTTTCTCCGTGCGCAAGAATCTCCACCAGCGTCGGGTGGGAAAGACTAGCGGCCTTCTTCCAGGACGCAACCTGCTCATGGATCGACTCAGGCGTTCCGGGAACAATCTTGATCGCTGCGCGCCGGCCCTGGAATTGGGTTTCGAAGACCGCGCCGCGGCTGCTTCCGCCCGTACAGAGCTCCAGCGGAAACACCGAATCGATACACTGGCCCTCCCACTGTTTCCAGAGTTCGAGATTGAATGGCATAGCTTGGCGCGCTTCCGGCAAACCACTATTGTATGATCGCAACGCCGTCTTTACACCCGGCATTGGCGGGGGACTCGCACCGCACCGGCGAGCCACAAGCCTGTGCTGACGATGCTCCTCACAGGTTGCTAGCATCGAAAAGATGCGAAACTTGCTGAACCAAACGGCGGAAATAGCTGCACGCTACCTGGAGACGCTGGACGAACGTGGCGTTGCGCCAACCCCGGAGGCACTTGCACGGCTGGCCGAGTTGAACCAACCTTTGCAGGAAGACCCGCAAAACCCCGCAGCCGTCCTTGAGATGCTTGATCGCATTGGCTCACCGGCGACCGTGGGAATGGCTGGGCCGCGATACTTCGGCTTCGTCATCGGCGGCTCGCTGCCGGCAGCGCTGGCTGCGAACTGGCTGGCCGGCGCATGGGACCAGAATCCGGGTCTCTTCGCCGCGTCACCGATCGGGACGGTGCTTGAGGAAGTCTCACTGGGCTGGCTGCTCGACGTGTTGAAACTGCCAGCCGAATCGGGCGGGGCTTTCGTCACCGGCGCGACCATGGCCAACTTCACGGCACTGGCTGCCGCCCGGCAAGCCGTGTTAGAGCGCGTCGGATGGGACGTGGAGGCGGACGGTCTATTTGGCGCACCGCCTGTAACGGTGGTTGTGGGAGACGAAGTGCATCCGTCGCTAATCAAGGCGCTGGGGATGCTCGGCTTGGGCCGTTCTCGTGTAGTCCGAGTGCCGGTGGATGAGCAGGGGCGAATGCGGGCCGGCGAGATGCCGCCACTCTGCGGACCGACGATTGTGTGCATGCAGGCCGGCAACGTGAATACCGGCGCATTCGATCCTGCGGCGGTAATTTGTGGGCGCGCTCACGCCGCCGGAGCCTGGGTGCACGTCGACGGCGCTTTCGGACTCTGGGCAGCGGCGAGTCCGCGATATGCACACCTGGCGGAAGGCCTGGGGGGCGCCGACTCCTGGGCAACGGATGCGCACAAGTGGCTCAACGTGCCTTACGACAGCGGCCTTGCGTTTGTCCGCGACTCTGTCGCGCTGAAACGGGCCATGTCCGTGACTGCGGCGTATTTGCCCCAAGGAGAGCATCGCGAGCCGTCCCAATATACGCCAGAGCTTTCCAGGCGAGCCCGCGGCGTCGAGGTCTGGGCGGCATTGCGTTCGTTAGGCCGCACTGGGCTAAGCGATCTGATTGAGCGAACTTGTCGTCTGGCCACCCGTTTCGCGGTTGAATTGCAGGGAGGCGGGTGTGAAATTCTAAATGATGTGGTGCTGAACCAAGTCTTAGTCTCCTTCGGCGATGCCGCCCGAACGAAGAAAGTGATTGAGCGAGTGCAGCAGGACGGGACCTGTTGGTGCGGCCCCACCGAATGGCAAGGCCGCACTGCAATGCGCATCAGCGTATCTTCTTGGGCGACGGGCGATGAAGACGTGGACCGCAGCGTAGCAGCGATTCTGCGGGCGGCAAACGATTAGCATCCGGACTCAGTCCCCGATTCGCGCGCGTCCCGTCGACTGGGGCCTGGTTGGCCACTCTCCGGGAACTTTGCGCCTCGCTAAGCGCAGCGGGACTTTTTGGCCGGGGAAACCTATTGGCCATTCGCTCACATTGGGATATCATTATGGCCTAGGCTGCGTCCATGGCGGAGTGCGCATACTGCAAGACGGATACTGAACTCTACGACGGCGGCGCAGCCGTTTGCGTTCAGTGCGCCAAGATGCCGCCAGAGATGCGCGATGCAGGGGCAAAGTTGTTACACGATCTAGCCGAAGCGACCTTGCGCGCTGAATCAGCCTCGATGGCATTCAATGCCACCGCTAACAGCATTCCCAAGGGCCCTGGTCAGCATGGCGTGCAACGCATTCACAATGCTTCGCGTAACCTGTCCGCAGCACGCCTGGAAAGGATGAAGGCGCACACACGACTCAACGACTTTCTGGAGCGCGGGATCGTGCCGGAAGACCTGAAGCGGGGCGGGTGACTTTGGCCGTTCGGTTAAACTCCCGCATTGTCTCCTGCTCCGTAGGCTTGCTCGCCTCGCCTGCCGGGAATCTGGATGGGATGGGCTGCGAATCTGGCCACGTAGCGCGATAGTCGCCGCGAGTGCGCCTGGGCTAGAGCCCGCGAGCTTAAAGCGCCGGGGAAGGAAATATTGCGGTCTCCGATCCCCAGCGCAGGGATGCAAGAGTCCTCGGAGGAAGAGACTCTTTTCATCCAAGGTAAGATTTTCGCATGCCGCAAGTTTCGTGGCAATGCTTCAGACGAAAGATAGGCTCGCGCAATGCGGAATTACGAACCCGGGCGTATCAGGACTGAGTAGGGGAAGGGTGGCCGACCATCTAGAAACAATCCAGCCATCCAGTTCAATAATATTGAGTTATCGGGTCAAGTGACGAACAGCGAATTTCGGGTGGGATTTTCGCGTACCGCCGGATCAATCGACCAGTGTGCTCTTTGCTCTACTTCTTCAAACCCGCGCGAGTGAACTACGACATCTTATCAATCCGTGGCTGCGCTGCCAGGCTCGAGGAGCTTCTGGTCTCGATGCTCCCGCGAGGGCGCGCGGCTTTCCACCTCGTCCGAGCCCGGAACCGTGAGGCTGAATCGTCCGTTGTCGCCGCGCTTTACGTAGCCTTTTCCCTTCAAATACCACAAGGCAAACTCCAGGTGCTCGCGAGGGCAGCCAAGAAGTTGCTCAAATTCAAACACCGTCATCGATGCGCCGGAGTCCTCGACGGTCTTTGCGTAAAGCAACTCTAGAATACCTTGCCGCTTGCGCTGTTCCGCCTCGGGCCCCTTCGCCACCTCGGCCCGGTCGAAGATTCTCCAGTGGAGCTGTTTGGTCTCGCGATAGCGCACATCGTATTGGGCCCGCATTTCAGGATCGCTAAGGATCCGATGCGCCTCACACAGTCTAAGAAAGATCTCCTGGTTCCCAGTTCCCGCGGAATCTGGGTGATAGCGCTGCGCCAGAATTCGATATACGCGCTGTATCGTGTCCGCATCGGCGTTTGGACTTAACTGCATGACCTCGTAGCAGTCCAGATCGTCGTCGGTCTTCCCGCTGGCTGACTGCGAGTTGTTATCTGTGGAGGAGCTGCGATCTCCAAATTCCAGACCAGCGTGGAGGTTCCCGTTGATCTTCTCAGTACACCATTTGACCGTGGCCGGACTTGCCATTTCGCTTCGACTCTCACCGAACTTGCCACGAACAGAGACTGTGGACCCGATGGCCAGCGGAGTCAAAATCGAAATTGCAATTCCAGCCTCTGAAGAATCCAAAAGGTCGGCGGTCACCCACTTCGGATTTCCCATGCGGTCTTTGATCTCTACCCGGATGACCTGAACGCCACTCTTTTTGCGGCTCGCCCTTCGGCGCTGTGCTGTTTCGACGGTGGGCATGCTTTGACATCGGCACTTCGGAGTTCTGACTATAGTGTGCGCCAGTATTTACGGCGCACTCGTACATGTATGGTCCGCCGCCGAATTGCAAGCGAAAATGAGAGGGACAGGGTTGGTCTGCGCTCATGTATACGGCCTTGGGTGGAGTGAAAGGACTCCGGGCCAGGATGGAATGCGCTACGCTCTCTTCCCATTTACTACTCCAGTCATAGAAGACTGTGGACGGGTGCGGGTTTCGAGAGCGCCGGATTTGACCGTTGTGCCATCTCGTGGTTCGTCTGCAAACCTGGCAGGAAATCATAAAGTTCTCAGTTGCCGTCAGTCAGTTTCAAGCAGCGGCCGGTAGCGGAGGCCGATAAGCTTCCCCGGTAGCCAGCACCGCCCAGGCCATCCTCGCCAATTTATTGGCTAATGCGACAGCGGCGGCGTGGCGGTGGGTATGGGACGTGAGTTTTTCGAGCCACGCTTTCAGGCCGGGAGTCTGTTTGGTTTTCTGCTGCAGGACGGCACGCGCACATTGCACAAACAGTTTTCGCAAATAACGGTTCCCTCGCTTGCTGATGCCCAGCAGCTTCTGCTTGCCGCCGGTGGAGTACTCGCGAGGAACCACGCCCATCCAGGCTGCGAACTCCCGCCCCTTGCGGAACGCGGCTCCGTTGCCAATCGCCGCGATTACTGCGGTTGCTGTCACCGGTCCGATGCCCGGGACCTTCACCAGCCGTTGGCAGGCTTCGTTCTCCTGCACGGTCTGCTCGATCAGTGCCTCGGCCTCCTCCAGCCGTTGAGCCAACTGGTCCAGTTCCAATTTCAGTTGCGCCAGCAGCAAACGTAATGTTCCCGACAGCTTCGCATCTGCATCTTCCAGGATCCCAGGCAATGCTGCTTCGATATAGCGTCGCCCCTTCCGTACCGTGATCCCGCGCTCCAGCAGCAAGCCGCGAATCTGGTTGATGACCGCAGTGCGCCGTGTGACCCACCGTTCACGCACCCGATGCAGGGACTGCAGATCCAACTGGTCATCGCTCTTAATCGGCACAAACCGCATCGTCGGCCGGCCCACCGCTTCCGCGATCGCCTCCGCATCGACATAGTCATTCTTGTTGGTCTTCACGTAGGGCTTCACGTACTGGGCCGGAATCAGACGCACTTCGTGTCCTTGCTCCTGCAGGGCCCGGCCCAGAAAATGTGCGCCTCCGCAAGATTCCATGCCAATCACATGCACCTTCCGGTTCGCGGTAAACCGCAGCAGCTGCGCTCGCGAGAAGCGTTTACGCACGACCACCTCTCCCCGCTCGCTCAAACCTACCAAGTGAAAACTCGTCTTACCGAGATCAATGCCAATCGTGTGTATGTGCATGGGATGTCTCCTTGTGATGTCTTGCCACCTTTCGTTTTGCCAGAACGAAGTGGCAGAAGTCTTCCCTGAGTCTCGTTCCCGGCGGAGCCGCCCGTCGCTCGCCCAATAGGGCGACGGGCGGTGTAGCCGGGTACGAGACGAACTCGTTTCCCGGTGGTGAGTCCCCGAGCAGTGTCGCGGCGGCGGACCATCCCATTACTACTTTTTGAAATTCTGGATTTGGCCTAGAGTTGAGGGTCCGCAGAAAAGTAGTGGAAGTATGGCCGACCAACCGGAAGCTATCGGCGACTCGTTGCCGAACGGTGCATCTATTTCGGCTCGAGGTAGGCGATCTCACTGGTAGGATCGACAGCGACTACCTGTCAACAAGCTGAGTCCCAATGGACCAACCGGCAGCAGATTGCAACCATGTCGCGAAGGCGCGCCGAGCTGCCGATGAAGCCGGCGGGAAACTTGATTATTTCCCAAAACGATGGGGAAAGCGGAGGCCCAAAGCGTAGCCCGGTGAATCTTTCGCCTGGACCAAAGGTCGCAGCTGTTTTTATCGGCAGGAGAGACACGAATGAATAAGCCAAGATGATAGGCCGTTGCGAACGAAAAGTACGGTCTGGCAATAGTGATCTTGCTGTTGCTAGCTTCGATTCCGCTCGCGATGCAATTCGAGACGGGATCTATTGAGGGAGTCGTTACGAACGAAATAGGACCCGTCGCGAAGGCCTCGGTAGAAGCTCGTAGTGTAAGCAGTGGCGCTGCTTTCCGTACGCAATCGGACGCAGTTGGCCGCTACAAGCTGGAGGATCTTCGCGGCGGGCGATATTCACTTTGGGTGCAAGCTGTCGGACATGATGCGATCTGGATTCGACGGACCACCCACAGTGATATTCACCTGGGCAAGTCACCAACAAGTACGTCAGGGCTCTGGTCGTTGCGAAGATACCCCTTCTCGGCCAGTTTCATAATCACACGCCGGGCTGCTGCCTCCGGCATGTCTTGATCGCCATCCACAACTACATCCGGTTTCTCAGGCGGTTCGTAGGCTGACTGAATTCCGGGCACCGTGTTAGCCTCTCCTTCGCGGGCTCTGTGATAGATTCCCTTCGGGTCCCTTGCGATGCAGGCTTCTAATGGGCAGTCGACGTACACCTCCATGAACCGGGGGATTTGCTCCCGTGCTTGGTCTCTGTAGCGGCGCCGGTTTGCCGTCGCGTCGAAGATGACCGGGACTCCGTGCCTCGTGAGGAGCGTTCCGATGTAGACCATCTGGCGGTAGAAAGCTTCGCGTTCCTGCTCGTCATACCGCGGATGAAGGGTGAAGATTTGACGCAGGACATCGGATTCAAGTACCGCGACGTCTATTCCCCGATCCGCAAGTTGAGCTTTCAGCGAAGTCACAAGAGTCGATTTCCCAGACGCCGGAAGACCGGTGACCCAGATCGCGAAAGCATCCTCGGTTCTAGACTCCACAATAGCTGTTTGCCTTTTGGGGATCGAAACTGTCACTGTCCAGCACTGCGAGAATAAACGCCAGGATTCTTCGGCGCACCGCGTCCGGCAGCGTAGGGTACCAGAGTGGGCTGGCCATTACGAGTCCACGGAAGGCGAGAAACGGCGCAACCACGCTCAGTATTTCGCGATCCTCGCTTTTTTCGAGGTAGCGCTGCCAGAAGCGGAAGAACAGTGATTCCAGAGGCCCTTCGAGCCTTCCGCTCCGCTGTAAAGAGAAGAACAAATAGTTCATGGTCATGGAGGCGACATCGTCGGCCGGATCGCCGTACTCTCCCCGGGAACGATCCAGCAGAGAAAACTCCGCTGCTGATCGAAACAAGATATTCCATGGATGAAAATCTCCGTGTACTTGGCGTAGCCGGTGGGTAAGGCCCTTCAACCGCCAGCGCCAGGCGACACAGAGATGCTCGATCTTTTCAAGCAGACCCGCTGAAATCAACGGGTGTTTGGGATACGAATCGGTGATGCCCATGATGCACTCGCCATGTCCCACCAGCTCACGAATGCGCCGAGTGTACAGCCCCGGATCGGTTCCTCGGACCTTGTGAATCTCTACGAGGTAGTCGCATAGAGCGTCGCAACGGGCGAGATCGAGTTCCGTGAGCGTGTCGTTTTCGCGAAGCCGCTCCAGATCGCGGACGTAGCTCTCACCTTCCGCATACTCAGTCAGTAAACAGAACTCTTCCACGTTGCCGACAGAAATCAGACCGCCGTCTCGTCGAAACCCGCATACATCCAGCGAGCGAACGTGACGGGGCAGGTGATTGAACGCCTGATTCTCCCACAATAATTCTTGGGCGCGATCCGACATGTGTTCGTGTCCAAACGGACCCGGACTTATGGTGTGGAGAACGGCAACCTTAGGCTTCTGGCCAGCCACACAATAGTCCACACGAACGGGCGTTCCATACCCATAACCCTTGATGTCTTTGCCTGGTGAGCTGGCTCCGAGGGCAACTAGATTGACCACGCTCACCTGTGTCCCAATTGTGCCTTTGAGATATCGCTCAATCTCTTCGCGCTTCAGTTCAGGCATGGAATGCCCTCAGACACGTGATTCGCCCGGCGCGAAGCGATTCCAGATGAAGCTCACCACCCAACCCATTGCATACCCGCTAACGACGGTCAACGCGACGAGAGCAGCAGCAGTCCCCAGATTGAATACAGCGATCTTGGTCATGTGGAGACGGAAGATGAAGTCGATTAACGGTTGAGCCGCGCCGAGCCAAACCAACAGGGACCACAAGGCGTGCCAAACCGCTAGAAAGATACCGAATACGAGCCCAAACGAATGTGGGTTAGTGCGATTCATAAGTTGTGCTCCTCTAAGAAGTGCCATTGCATATCAAGTGCCACGGGCGAGCTCTTTCCGGATCCTGTCGAGATCCTCTTGCAAACGCTCGCTGAAACGTACCGAGTACGGAACTAGCGAAGGCTGCAGCTTCCTAAATTGATCCGGCAGGCGCTGCAACTCCGATTGGAGGCGCCGCCGGGATTCTTCGAGATCGATATGGCCGGTCATATGTCCCTGTCTCATCACAGGTTGCAACAGCCGTTCGCCGGGCAGTTCCTCGTCAAACCTGCCAATCACATCCTGCAACATGTGCCCTTCAACTTGACGGAACACCTGTTTACGCCCCGGGTGCAGCACTTTGCTAGTAGAAAGCTTCAGACGTCCTTTGCCGTCGTATTCCACCAGCTTATAGGCCATATCGAGGTGCGAAGCATCCTCAATAACAGCTAGCTTTGTCCCTACACCAAACGCGTCGATCGGAGCTCCAGCACTGACGAGATCCTCGATTTGGTATTCATCCAGGCTACTGGACACGAAGATCGTCACGCGCTTCAAGCCCGCCTCATCGAGTATGTTGCGCGCCTGCGAAGCCAGACTACCGAGATCACCGGAATCAAGCCGCACCGCGCGCACGCGGAACCGATCGCCCAGCTTTCGGCTAAGGTCGATGACTTTACGGACACCTTCCAGAGTGTCATACGTGTCCACCAGTAGCGTGGTCTCGGGGTACAGTGTTGCGAACGCCTCAAACGATGCGGCCTCACTGTCGTGCGCCTGCACATAACTGTGAGCCATCGTGCCGAATACGGGAATTCCATACATCATACCTGCCAGAACGTTGGATGTTCCCGCTCCTCCTGCAAGGTAGGTAGAGCGGGCAACTTTGAGAGCGGCATCCGTACCGTGGGCGCGCCGCGAACCGAAATCTACAATACTGCGACCCGTGGCTGCTCCGACAACGCGAGCGGCCTTTGCTACTGCCAGGCTCTGAAGGTGGACCTGGTTCAACACCAGGTTTCCATCAGCTGCGCCTCTAGAATGGGAGCAATCACCTGAACAATAGGCTCGTTCGGGAAAACAAGTGTTCCTTCCGCTAATGAGTAAACATCGCCGGTGAACCGCAAACCTTCGAGTCGCTGAAGGAAGACCTCCGAAAACTCGCCGCGGCTACGTAGGTAGTCCAGATCTTCGCGAGTAAAACGGAATTTTGACAGAAAGTCGAGAACATCACCGATCCCAGCGGCGACGATATAGTTGCAGTTCCCAGGCATCTGGCGAAAGGTCAGCTCAAATACCGCAACTTGATTCATATGCTCGGCTGCATATGCCTGCGCCATAGTTAGTTCGTAGAGATCGGTGAAGAGCGCTGACGTCTTCATGTCGATCCCTCAAAGCGTTCGTACTGCGCCAACTCGCGGCTGAAGTGGGTCAAATCGCCCAAACCATCTCGATTCTCGATGGTGGAGATCAGGTTTGAACGAACGCTGGGGCGTCGAAAGCGTAGCGTCATCTGAGACATCCCCATCGCTCGGCACTTAACGCGCCAGAACATCTGTCTTCCAGCGATGTCGACATAGGCGATTGGCGTGCAAGCTCCAGCACCAGAAAGCCTTCTAGAAGGGGCTTCCAGAACAGATGGCATATGGTAACACGTGGTCTTCTTTACGGAGTCTTGGCGGCCGGAAGTCTCTCGCTGCCCGACCGCTGCTTTTGCACGAGCGAAGAGGTGTTCCACCATTCCTTCTGACGAACAGTGCAGCGAGGCTATGATCGGCTTATGAAATTCTTAGTGCTTGCTCTCGACTACGACGGCACGATAGCGCAGAACGACGTCCTAGATCCAGACGTACGCAGTGCCATAGCCCAACTTCGAACTCAGGGCATCGTCGTCGTGCTCGTCACAGGCCGAATTCTAGCAGATCTCCGCCGGGTTGCGGACGACCTGCATTTTCTGGACGCCGTCGTCGCAGAGAATGGCGCCGTGGTGGAGTTTCCCGACAGCGGATATTCAGTGGTGCTAGGACAACCGCCTCCACCGAATCTGCTTGCTGAGCTGCGACAACAAGGCATTCCGTGCGTGATTGGACGATCTATCGTTGAGGCTGATACGCGCGAAGGTCCGCGGATTCTTGCTGTCCTCCAGCGTCTGGAATTGCCGTTGGTACTTGCATTCAACCGAGGTCGAGTGATGGTGTTGCCGCAAGCCATCAGCAAGGCGACAGGCCTTCGTGAAGCGCTCGCCATTCTCCGCCTATCGGAACATAACGCAGTGGCCATCGGCGACGCAGAGAACGATCACGAATTGCTCCGCGTGTGTGAGGTAGGGGTAGCAGTGGCCTGGGGCAGCGAAGCGCTGAAGGCATCCGCCGACTACGTGCTTCCCGGCAACGGTCCGAACGCGGTGGGTGCCTACATACGTGGGCTCGCGAAACGCGGCCGGGTGCCCGTGCCGATGAAGACACGACGTCGCCTGTTGATCGGGCACACGGAGGATGGGAAGCCGCTGGCTCTAGCGGCAAGGGGGCGGAATGTGCTGGTGGCGGGCGATCCGAAGTCCGGGAAGTCGTGGGTCACCGGGCTGTTGTGTGAGCAACTGATCCTCTATGGCTACTGCGTCTGCATCCTCGATCCGGAAGGTGACTACACCTCGCTCGAAGCGCTCCCGGGCGTGGCTGTTTTTGGCGGCGCGGATCCACTTCCTCGACCTCGGGATCTGGTGCGGACATTGAGGCACGCCGATGTCAGCATTGTAATCGATCTCTCACACACACCACATCAGGAAAAAATCGAGTATCTGCGCAGTGTCCTGCCCGCGCTCGCGATGCTTCGGCGGCATACCGGGTTACCACATCACATTGTTGTCGACGAAGCCCATTATTTCCTGCACGACTCCGACGTTCGCGACTTGCTAGACCTCAACTTGAGCGGATATATCCTGGTTACGTACAGAGCGTCAAGGCTCCACCGCGACCTGCTGGCCGCCAGTCAGACCGTGATCGTAACGCGTGAGTCCGATCCCCACGAGGTTGATGCACTCTTTGCTCTTTGCCGTTCATGTGGTAGCCATTCGACCGAAGACGAACTGGGAAAAGTGTTGGGGAACCTAGTGATAGGTGAGGCGGTCGCGCTTCCTGTCACGGAGGAAGCCGAAGGTGACGTCCGTCGAATTCGGTTATCTCCGCGGCTAACGCCGCACGTCCGTCACCTGTCTAAATACATCGACATCCCTGTGCCGGACGGTCGCGCATTTGTGTTCTGGCGCGATGGTTCACCCACTGGGCGTCGCGCCCGGACGCTCCGCGAGTTCGTGGGTGTTCTGGAGCAGTTCCCGCCGGCCGCCTTCGACGGGCACTTGCGACGCAGCGACTTTTCGAGTTGGATCGCAAATGTTTTCGGTGACTATCCGCTGGCGAACGCCGTAAGACAGGTTGAGAATGATTACCGCAGAGGCGGCATATTCGATGTAGCGGCGAGTCTCGTGGAAGTCATTCGTTCGCGTTACGAGTTCATTGAGCCGGGAGCCGGATTGAGTGTCTGACACCCGGCCGGGCAATCACCCCTAAACCTCGCCAAATTCGGGAGCGGGTGTTCGCTCCGCCTTCTTTTCACGCTCTTCGGTGAGTGTCGCCTCGGTCAAGAGAAGCGTACTCGCCACCGACACCGCATTTTCGAGCGCCACCCTAACAACCTTGGTAGCGTCAATAATGCCCGCCTCGGTCAAGTCCACATATTCCCCGGTAGAAGCATCCAGACCGTAGTTTCCCTTGCCGGATCGCATCCGGTCGACTACGACCCCACCGTCCAGTGAGGAATTCTCAGCGATCTGTCTCGTGGGCGCTTCGAGAGCTTTCTTGAGGATGCGTAGGCCGGTTTTCTCGTCCTCATCACACTTGGCTTCTTCAGCCTCAACCGCATCAATCGCCCGTAGAAGGGGCAGGCCGGCCCCCGGCAGTACGCCTTCAGCAACGGCCGCTTTCGTGGCGCTGATCGCGTCTTCAAAGGCTTCTTTCAGTTTCTTAGTCTCAGCCTCGGAGGGAGCGCCGACACGGATCACCGCGACTCCACCGGTCAACTTCGCCAGACGCTCCTGCAACTTCTCCTTGTCGTAGTCGGAGGTGGTCTCTTCGATTTGCTTGCGAAGTTCCCGGCAGCGCCCATCAATGGCGGATCTTGCGCCCATTCCACCTACGATGGTTGTGGTGTCCTTATCCATCACCACGCGCTTGGCTTTGCCGAGCTGCTCCATCGTGACATTCTCCAGCTTGATCCCCAGTTCCTCGGCGATGAGTTGACCGCCGGTCAGGATAGCAATGTCTTGTAGCATTGCCTTGCGCCGATCGCCAAATCCGGGCGCTTTGACCGCCGCGCAGGGCAAAGTTCCCCGAATCTTGTTCAAGACGAGTGTCGCGAGCGCCTCTGCCTCCACGTCTTCTGAGATGATCAACAGCGGTTTGCCAGCGCGCACAATCTGCTCCAGAAGGGGCAGGAGGTCCTTTACGTTGCTGATCTTCTTTTCGTGAAGCAGTATCACAGGCTCATCCAGCGCCGCATCCATGCCTTCGGGGTCTGTAACGAAATACGGAGAGATAAAGCCGCGGTCGAATTGCATGCCCTCGACAATTTCAAGCACTGTTTCGGTAGTCTTGGATTCTTCTACCGTGATAGCCCCTTCGGCGCCGACCTTCTCGACGGCTTCGGCGACCATGTCGCCGACGGTTGAGTTATTATGCGCAGAAATCGTGGCCACCTGCGCCTTTTCACGCTTACTGGTCACGGGGCGGGACAGCGCCCGGAGGGACTCGACAGCAGCTTTGAGACCGCGCGTGAGCCCACGCTTCAAATCGACGGCGCTGGCGCCAGCCGCAACATTTCGCACTCCTTCGGCTAGAATCGCATGTGCCAGAAGCGTCGAAGTTGTAGTGCCGTCGCCAACGGCTTCTCCGGTCCGCTCGGCGGCTTCCCGGACCATTTGGGCCCCGAGGTTCTCTTCCGGATTCTTGAGTTCCACTTCCTTGGCGATCGTGACCCCGTCGTCGCAGACTAGGGGCCGACCGAACTTCTTCTCGATCAGCACTGATTTGGATTTAGGGCCCAGCGTCACTCGCACGGCATCGGCAAGGATACTAGCACCTCGCAAGATACTCTGACGGGCATCCGCATGAAATTGAAATTGTTTAGCGGCCATTAAGTCCTCTCCTGCGTTGATGCACGCAAGGTGCCATGGAGCGCTAATTGCACAGGTAATGTCCGAGGTTGCTTCAATGAAACTGACTCTGAGCGTCATCAAAGCCGATATCGGATCCATCGGGGGCCACGTGGCTCCCTCAAAACGCCTGCTGGAAACTGTCGAGGCCGTGGTTAAGGAACGGGCAGCTGGCCTAATCCTCGATCACTACATCAGTCATACGGGCGACGACATCGCGATTCTCATGACCCACAAGCGCGGGGAAGGCGACGAGCAGATTCACAAACTTGCCTGGGATGCGTTTCGCGTAGGGACTGACGCGGCGCGCAAAGAAGGCCTGTACGGAGCCGGTCAAGACTTGCTGAAAGACTCCTTCTCCGGAAATGTGAGAGGGATGGGCCCGGCTGTCGCGGAAATGGAGATCGAAGAGAGACCCAATGAGCCTTTCCTGTTTTTCGCAGCCGACAAGACAGACCCGGGCGCCTATAACCTGCCACTGTATCTGGCTTTCGCCGACGTAATGAACACACCGGGCTTGATTCTTTCACCGAAGATGTCCAAAGGATTCCGCTTCGTGATCATGGACGTGAATAACACCGCCGGCGATCGCGTAATTGAGCTGAATGCCCCAGAGGAGTTGTACGATATCGCGGCGCTTCTGCGCGACCCGGAACGCTATGTGGTGGAATCTGTGTGGTCACGCGCGAGCGGGGAGCAGGCCGTGGCCGTCGCCACTTCGCGCCTGCACAACATCGCCGGGAAGTACACTGGCAAAGATGATCCGGTGATGCTGGTCCGCGTGCAAATGAACTTCCCGGCGACCGGCGAAGTGCTTGCGCCCTATGCCATCGGCCATTTCGTGGCCGGGTGTATGCGCGGCTCGCATCAAATGCCCCTGATGCCGGTGACACTCAACACCGGTATAAGCTATTTCGACGGACCTCCAGTGGTCAGCTGCGCTGGATTCTGTGTCCACGATGGAAAGCTGACGGAGCCGATTGACGGCTTTGCCCAGCCGTTCTGGAATACCGTTCGTGATCATGTCGCGAACAAGGCCATCGAGATGCGCCGCCAAGGATTCGTTGGCACGGCGATGCTGCCCATGTCGGAACTGGAGTACACAGGAATCGCAGAGAAACTAAACGCATTGGACAAGCGGTTCTCAGTCCGTGCGGGAACAGCGGTGCTGGCAAAGACTTGAGCGAGCAAGGCTAAGAAGGGGCTGATCTCGGGGAGTTGATCTCCCCGCAACCATCGGGCGTGGTCGTGTAAGTTCGGTAATGCTGTTCGCATTCGCTCTCTCTGCCACGCACGATTCTTTTTCCGGATAGACTTCCCCGTCTTGATGTAATAACCGTGACCTGCTGCTCATCCTGCCCACCGTCGTAGTACAACACTACCCAGTCACGAATTCGCCCGAATTCGTGTGCGCGTGCAGTGTTCGAGTAGAGTGCGGTATAGTTACGCTCGCCACGGTGGGTATGTAGGACTGGAAGCCATGCTTGTCCGCTGGGGTTAAACCGCCGCGGCGTGATCTTTGGGAGCTGGTCTGCGTTTGCTTTTTCCCGGTACTCCCGATCGACGTCAAGCAATTCTTCCACGGATGGCTCATCTGTATGATGGGTATGTCCTTCCCGACGAACACGTCCCAAGCGCATTGCCAAGCTATCGACGATGCCGGCCAGCTTTTTCTTGCCGATGCCTGCCAAGTCGCTGAGCCGGTTATCGTGCGCAGCCGCTTCCAGGTCTTCAAGCGAGTCGATTCCCAACTCGTCATGGAGGCGCTCGGCCAACACATGGCCGATTCCGGGGACTGATTCGAGCAAGACGACTGGATCCGTTTGACCACGTAAACGGTCGAGCATCGGCAAACGGCCGGTGGTTATCAAGGTGCGCAGTGCTGTTGCCAGCCGTTCACCGACCCAGCTCACGGCGCGCAAGCCTCGATCACCCTGCTCGTCCCAGACCTCGGCTAAAGGCTTTGGCAGACGTCGGACACTTTCCGCGGCGCGACGATACGCCTGAACGCGGAACGGATTTGCCCGCTGCGCTTCCAGGAGGTCCGCAACCTGTTCCAGGCGGCGTCCAATTTCAATATTGTGCATAAATCCATCCGACGCCCTACATCTGCTGTGGTTGCAGTTCAGAGGCCATTTGGTTCCTAAGTTGCTATTGGGATGAGAAGGACAGGAGTACGATTATGCTCGATGCGACTCTTACCATAGTTACAGACCTCGTTCGCGATGCTGCTCATCCACTCACAGGAGCTGACGCCGATTATGATCCGCTGCTCAACTCGATCGGCGACGCTCGCTTTGTGCTCCTCGGCGAGGCATCTCATGGCACCCACGAGTTCTATCGGCAAAGAGCCCAGATCACCAAGCGCCTCATTCAGGAGAAAGGATTCAGCGCGGTCGCGGTGGAGGCAGACTGGCCGGATGCATACCGCGTCAATCAGTATGTATGTGGCCAAAGCGCCGACGCTGATGCCGTCGAGGCTCTCGCCGGCTTCAAGCGCTTCCCGCCTGGATGTGGCGCAACGCAGACATTCTCGATTTTATTGGCTGGCTCCGCTCCCATAACGACTCACTTCCCTCCGGAACCGACAAGACGGGCTTCTATGGACTCGACCTCTATAGCCTGCACGCCTCCATCGAGGCAGTTCTGAAATACCTCGACAAAGTCATCCGGAAGGAGCCCGGCGTGCGCGCCACCGCTACGCGTGTTTCGATCACTTTGGTCAAGATCCTCAGGAGTATGGCTATGCAGCTGGTCTGGGGCTCAGCCACAGCTGTGAATCCGAAGCAATCTCCCAGTTGATCGATTTGCAGAGGCGTGCCCGCGAATACGCGCGGCGAGACGGACGGGTTGCAGCCGATGATTTTTTCTACGCCGAACAGAATGCCCGGCTGGTGAAGAACGCGGAAGAATATTACCGCACGATGTTTCGTGGGCGAGTCTCGTCCTGGAATCTTCGTGATATGCACATGACAGAGACGCTGGATTCTCTCGTCGAACACTTCGCGCTTCAGAA